>CAVXUR010000015.1:0-612457 GCA_963764925.1 uncultured Acidobacteriota bacterium | reverse complement strand
TATTCAGGCATCAGGCACGCAGCGTCAAGCTTCGCTACGTCGACGACATCGTTGAGATACCGCAGGATCATTCGCGCGTTCCGCGCGACGACCTCGAAATCCCGCTGCACATTCGGAGCGAGTGTCTGCGGTGCACGCAGGTGATTCTCGACGGAACCAAGAATCAGCATCAGAGGTGTACGTAATTCGTGGCTGACGTTCGTAAATACTGCGTCTTGCGCTCGTCGCGCTGCACAAGATCCCGGTACCGGTCGGTGATGTCCTTATTCGCGGTCTCGAGCGCGAGCATGGCGACTCTGGTCCGACGCAGGCGCGTAAGACCGAGCCATGCGAGGACCCGAGGCGCCGACCCGCGACGCAGTGGCGGCCACGATCGAGCCAAGGCTCACTCATGGCCTCGCTTCCTGCCGGACCGTGCCGACGGCACCAGCTCCATCACGGCTTCCGCGAGCTCCCCGAAATCAAACGGCTTGCGCAACAGCACGGAATTGGCGCCAAGCGCGCGCACGTGTGTGGATATGGCTGAATCCTTCAGCGCGGTCATCACCACTACGGGTGTCGTGACCCCGGCACTGCGGATGGAACGCAGCGCCCTCACGCCGTCCATCCACGGCATCGAGACGTCGGTGACGATCAGATCAAACGGGCCGTCGATGGCGAGTCGATCGATCAGGCCTGACCCGCTCTCAGCCTTGGCGATATCAAAGCCCAGACCGGAAAGCGCGTCGGACACGGCCGCCAGCATCTGGAAGGTCGTCATCGGCGATCAACGCTCGCGCAAAATACCCCACGCCACTCTGCGAAGCAGGAACAGTGCCGCGAGAAAACCCAGGCCAGCGGCACAGGAAAGGCCTCCAAACGACTCGGCGCTCCCCGCGTCTTGTGTCGCGGTCACGGCATGCTTAGACCGCCGCCCCCACACGACTGCCACAGGTCAAGACGCGGGTCTCAGTTCATTTTCGGGATCTGTTTGTGGCAGTACTCTGCAGTCACCGCTGATGGTCGAGCCGTCCCTGGCGGTGTGCGAGTCGTCGTGACACCGAAAACAGCCACTCGAGGTGACGTGACTCTTGTTGTCGGGGTACGTGCCCCAGGTCACCTTCATGACGGAAATACGTGTCGCCGATACGCTCCTGCACGGCGGCGACGGTGTGGTCGAGTGCGTGCGCGATCGATCGCGCCGCATCCAGTGGCTCGCCTGGTAGAAGGTCGCGCAAGCACCGTGCGACCGTCGCCGATCGCCGCATCGTCCGCGTCGCCGGTAGGCTCCACGCAGCGGCGAACTGCCTTCCCGGCGCACGAACGGCAATCGACGGCTCCGACCCGATCCGTCGGCAATGGCCGCGTCGACCGCCGCTCCGGCGCGTCGGCGATATCGGGATGCGCCGCACGGGTTGTGACAGTCTGCGCAATCCATCCGTCGCGTCGGCATCCGGCAGGGATCGCACGGTGACGGCGTCTCCGCGACATACTCGCTTCACGCGGCCGCTGGCGATCGGTCACCCTGACGTACGGAATCGTCTGGCGCGTCCGCGTCGTCGGCGACGTACTCGATCGCGTTGGCGGGATCGGCGTGCCAGTGAATGCGGCGCCGCGCGACGGCGACGCGCCGCTCCACGTGCATCTGGAGCACGGTCGTCGTCTCGGTGTTCGCTTCGTCGTCGGCGTACTCGCGAATACGCGAATGCGATCGCCGACGCGCACGCTCGGGCTGAGTGGCACCGGCCGCAGGTCTGCGCCTGCGCGCCGGGCGGCATCGTCGCGCCCGGCGGGAGCGCCGGGCGGATCGAGCCGGTCACGACGTGCGCGAGCTGCCGCACGCCGGCGAGCTTGGCGTGAACGAAACCGCCGGCGCCCTCGCCGATGTGACAGGCGACGCACGGCGACGCGCGCGTGCGGGCCGGCGCTCCACGCCGTGAACTGCGGCTGCATCGGCGTGTGGCACACCTGACCGCAGAACGTCGGCGACTCCATCCAGTGCAGCGCGCCGTAGCCCGCAGCAGCACGACACCGAGATTGACGGCGGTCAGCGCGATGATGAGCATCGCGCACGCGCCGGACGCGGCGCGTCGGAAATCGATGACGGGCCACTCGACTTCGGCGTCGGGATGAAGTCGCCGCTTGCGCCGTCGAGCCACACGCCGATCGGGAATCAGCAGCAGCCCGAGCACGACGAGGCCGGCATGCGCGACGAACACGACCAGCCCGGCGTACGGATTGCCGAACAGGCCGGCGAGCGCCGCGACGACAGGACGAGGAACAGCACCGTCGCCAGGTCGCGATCAACGCGCCGGCGATCGCGAGCGGATGACGGGCGAGCCTCACGACTCATCGTACCCCGCCGTTACTTCAGGCTCTGCATGTAGGCGACGAGCGCGTCGATATCGGCCGCGGCAGGCTCGCCGTACTTGGCCGGCATCGGCGGCTTCTTCGTCGACTTGGTCTTCGCGGTCATCTCCGCCGGATGCGTGATCCAGCGCTTGATGTCGTCGGCGGTCAGCTTGGCGCCGACGCCGTCGAGCGGATTCTGTCTTGCCGCCCTTGCCCGCGATCGAATGGCACATCTGGCACTTCTGCGCGGCATAGACCTCCTGTCCGCGCTTGATCTGCGCCGCGTCCTGACCGGCGGCGCCCGCGTCGGCGTCAGCGCCACGTCAGCATGGCGCCATGGCACGTGACCATCACCATCACCGTCAGCATCATCCCGGCGCAAATCTCTCCGTGAACGTTTCGATATCGCCCGCATTCACAAGAACCGAACGCCGAGTTGCACGGATGCGCGGTGTACGGACGGTAGACGTAGCCGAGCACGAGCGAGCTCGGCTGGACGATGCTGTCGACCACCGTGGGATCGAACGCGAAGTCGTAGACGCGAAACGGCTCGTAGAGATAGTTGAACGTCGCGGCAAGTTGGTTCGTCAGCCGGTAGCGGATCATCGACGCGCAGTTGCTGCAGCTTGTTGTAGACGCGCGGCAACTGCGACGGCGGTGGCAACGGACTGCCGGGCGCGAGGCCGTACAGATAGTCGCCCTGCGAGATAGCGTAGTCGTAGGAGATGCGCGCCTCGGTGTTCGTGCCGATTCTCGGCGGCGTCGCGTAAATCGAAAAGTAGTTCACGCGCTCCGTCGAATCTGTCGTCCAGTCGCGTCGCGGGTCGTTCCTCCTGGCCCGGACTCGCCGAGCGCGATCGCTGGAATCCCGCGTAGCGCTCGTAGTTGTAGCTCGCGCCGGCGCCGAAGGCCGTTCGGCTGACGGAGATCGGCCGCCAGCCGAGAAGGTGCGGAACGTCGACTCCTGCAGTCCGAAGGTAGCTGTCCGCGATAATCGTCGTGCCGAAGCCCGCCGGAGGCGCTGACGGTCCAGAGGTCGTTGGGCGTCAGGTCGACCTGCCCGGCGAATCGGTGGCGAGAGCGGTTGGCCGACGTCGTAGTGGCGCAGGGCAGGGCTGCTCGTCGATCTCGACCAGAGGGTCCCTCGTTCAACCCCGACCCCGTGCGGTCGGCGAGACCGTACTGCGCGCGGAACGTGACCCACTGCGAGCCCGACCGTGTCCGCCGTCACGCGCAGCACGTTCTCCCCCCTGCTCTCGAAAATGCGGAAGTCGTATCCGCCGTTGTTGCGCGTGTAACCGACGGTGACGGCGAGCGGCGACAGGCCGGTCCACGTCGCGTCCGCGTCGAAAGTGGTGCGACTGTGGGCGTAGAGCTCGGGGCCCAGCGTGTCGACGCGACGTTGACGGATGTCGGACGCGACGAACTCGGTGATCGGCGATGGCCGGGGTCCGATTGTTGTAACCGTACCCGCGCACGCGAGCGCTGAAGTGCCAGTCGTTGACGGGCCGCGACACGAGATTCAGGTTGGTCGAAAACACCCGCGCGTGGGCCTCGGCGCTGGATTCCGGCAGCGCAATCTGCGGCAGCGCCGAGTTGATCGTGAACGGCTGAAGCGGCTCGTCGTTGTTCCAGAATCCGTAGGACACAAATCCTGTGAGCTGCGTGCGGCGTGCAAATTTCGTATAGCCAGCCGCGCTCGCGGTCTGCGCTGAATTCGACGGCCAGAGCGACATGCGCCCACGGCCAGGGCGCTCGTCGAGTCGGTCAACCGGAGCGGGCTATCCCAGACCAGTGGGTCGTCAAGGTTGTCGAACCAGGATCCGGTGTACGCGACGCGAAGCATCTGCCGGCCGTTGGTCCATTCGGTGCCCATCGCGACGTCGTTCGTCCGCGAGTCGTACGGCAGCGCCACCTCGACGTCATTGCTGAATCCGAAGCTGCCGCCCCACGGCAGCTCGCCTTCATGCCGCGTCGTCGTGAACGACCCTTTGACATCGATGCGAGGTGTCGGGGTGACGAGCACGCTTACGTTGCCAGCCTCGCGCCGCTCCCGGAGATCGAAGCGGGGGGCCCTCGGTACATAGGCATCCAGCGTCGCCTGGCCGTTCTGAATCCTCGAGCTGCGTCGCATCGTCGAGCGCCAGCTGGCCGTCCACGTGCGTGTACGGCGTCCTCGTATCGACGCTGTAGAACTGTGGAATGCCATCCCAGACCTCCGGACACGACCAGCCGGCCCGGTTGCTCGTAGTGCGCGGTGTAGCGGTGATCCCGCCAGCCAAGGTTGTCGGCCGTCGCGCGGAACAGCCACCTTTCGGCGGCGTCCTCCCGCGCGAACCTGAAGTCGGTGAAGAGCACGCCATCCCGCTCATCCTGGTAGCGCTGAAAGCGAGCCGGATCTCCGTCGATGCTCGTCGCCCGTGCGCCGAATTGAAACTGACGCCACGTCGGCTCGAACAGGCTGTGCTCGACGTCCGCCAGCGCGGTCGGCGCCGGCGGCGGCACCGCCGGATCCTGCGGCGTCTGCGAATACGCCAGGGTGGGAATCATGAGCCAGAGCCAGCAGGCCAGTCGTCGTCGCGTGTCACCGCGCATGTGTGATCCTCCGACCGCTATCGCATGAAGAACTGGCCAGACGGATGGTTGGATCCGTGGATGTTCTGGTGGCAGTTCATGCACGATCGCCCGAACATCCGGTTGCTCTTGTTCGTGGTGATGGCATTGTTGTCGTAGATGTTCGACGGGATGCCTCGTCGCGACGTGGCATCGCTGGCACAGGAAGGGCATCCGGACCGCGAGCATCCGATCGTTCGACGACCCGTGCGCATCGTGGCAGGTGGTGCAGCTCTCGCGCACCGGCGCGTGCTCCCACAGCACGGGCCCGCGCATCTCGGCGTGGCAGGTCACGCAGAGTTCGGCCACCGAGCTGCCGGTCTTCAGCGCCTTGACGTTGCCGATCGACCCGTGCGGGTTGTGGCACGACGAACAGGCCATCTTGCCCTCCCGTACCGGCATGTGCGCGACCGCGCGCTCGGTCTTCGCCACCTGCGGGCGATGGCACGTCGCGCACACCTCGGTCTGCGTTGTCTTGACGAGCTGCCGTTCGAAGGATTTGGGGCTGTGCACACTGTGGCAGGTGGCGCACGAGAGATTGCGGCGTTCGTGCGCACTGCCCTCCCACGCCGCGTGATCCCCGCGGTTATGGCACGTCAGGCACGTCCGATTCACTTCCGCGGCCGTGACCTTGCTGAATTTCAGGATGTGCCCTTTCGCGTCGTCGTCCACGTGCGCCTGCCCCGGGCCGTGACAGCTTTCGCAGCCCTGTGCCGCCGCCGGCGTGCGGGGATTCCCGACCCGTGCGTGGGGGGTGCCCTTCCACTTCTGACCCTGGTCGTGGCACGCCGTGCACGTGTCGGTACCCGCGTACCCTTGCGGCAGCGCGGGAGCCGGGGGGACCTGCTGGCTGGCGGACGACGGCGTTCGCGAGGAGGCCCCGACGGCAACGATCGCGAGCACGGACAGAGAGACGAGCGCTAGAAACAGGCGGTGCCGCACGACGACCTCCAGGCTGCGGTACTCATCTCAACGCTCATCTGATCGCCATCCGGAAATTCGCGCGCTCGTACGCCGCCGGATCGGGGATCCGTTCGAGACTCATGTTGCCGCGCATCACGTCGAGCGACGCCCACTCGTGCTCCTCCATCCACGACTCGACGTCCAGCCGGACCGAGCGCAGGTGGTCGGGGCCGTGGCGAAGGAGCGCCGACACCAGCTGCGTGACATGGGCGCCGGCCATCGTCGCCTTGATGACGTCGAGCCCTGTGTGGACGCCTCCGGTCACGGCAATCGACGCGTTGATGCGTCCGGCGAGCGCGGCCGCGCCGCGCAGCCGCAGCTGCAGCTCCGACGAATCGGACAGCGGCAGCGTGCGAATGACGTCGAGCTCGTCGACGTCGATGTCGACGCGATGGAAGCGGGTGAAGAGCACGAGCGCGTCGGCGCCGGCCGCGTCGAGCTGACGGGCGAAGTGGGCGAACGCGGTCAGGAGCGGCGCGAGCTTGACGGCCACCGGGATACGCACGCTTCGCTTGACTTCGCGCACGATGTCGACCGACTGTCGCTCGACCTCCGCCGCGCTCACCGTCATGTCGCTGGCGGCGTGGTAGAGCTGCAGCTCGAGGCCGTCCGCGCCGGCCTGCTCGAGCAGCCTCGCGTAGGAGATCCAGCCGCCGGGCGTCACGCCGTTGAGCGACGCCATCACCGGGATACGCACGGCAGCCTTGACGCAGCCGCAGATGATCCAGGTACTCGTCGGGTCCGAACGCCATGAGCGGCGCTCGGGTGCGTAGCTCGCCGCCTCGGCGAACGACTCGCTATGGCTCTCGGCGTTGAAGAACGCGTCCATCTGTTCGCCGGTAATCTCCTCCTCGTACAGCGAGCGCAGCACGATGCAGCGCGGCGCCGGCGTCCTCGAGCGCTCTTGACCGTGTCGAGGTCGTCGCCGAGCGGTCCCGCGCCGACGATGAGCGGATGCGGCAGACGCATCCCGAGGTACGTGGTGCTGAGATCCATCACTTCTCCTTCGGAGTCGGCGTGCGCCGGCTCTTCTCGGTGGTGCCTGATCACCGGCACGGTGATTCCGGCGAGCTGCTGATACACGGCGTAGCGCCGCTCGGCCGCCGCCTGGGACTCCGCGACGAAGGTCTTGTAGCGCGCCGGATCGGCGCGTTCGACCATCCGGAAGCGCGACTCGTTCCGCATGTAGTCGGCGACCTTGGCCTTGGGCGGCCCGTAGTCGAGATGCAAGCGGCGGCTTCGCCCTTGACGAGACGCCGCGGATCGAAGCGGTAGAGCGGCCAGACGCCGGAGTCGACGGCGAGCTTCTGCTGCGCCGCGCCTTGCGCCATGTCGTAGCCGTGGGCGATGCAGTGGCTGTAGGCGATGATCAGCGACGGCCCGGGGTACGACTCGGCTTCGAGAAACGCCTGCGTCGTCTGCGCCATCTTGGCGCCGAACGCGACCTTCGCGACGTAGACGTGCCCGTACATGTTCGCCAGCAGGCCGAGATCCTTCTTGCCGATCGGCTTGCCGGCGGCGGCGAACTTGGCGGCGGCGCCGAGCGGCGTCGCCTTCGACTGCCTGACCGCCGGTGTTCGAGTACACCTCGGTGTCGAGCACGAGGATGTTGACGTCGCGCCGGTTCGCCAGCACGTGGTCGAGCCCGCCGTAGCCGATGTCGTACGCCCACCCGTCGCCGCCGACGAGCCAGACGCTCTTCTTCACGAGATAGTCGGCGAGCGTCTCGAGCCGGCGGGCCTCGGGCGTTGCCAGGCCGGCGAGCCTGGCGCGGAGCGCCTCGACACGCTCGCGCTGCTGCGCGATGCCGGCCTCGCTCGTCTGATCCGCGTCGAGAATGCGCCGCTGGCCAGTCCGTCGCCCGATCTGCGGCGCGAGCGTCTGCAGCAGCGCTGCGCGACGTCGCGACGTGGGCGTCGAGCGCCATCCGGAACCCGAAGCCGAACTCCGCGTTGTCCTCGAAGAGCGAGTTCGACCACGCCGGGCCGCGTCCGTCGCGATTCGTGGTGTAGGGCGTCGTCGGCAGGTTGCCGCCGTAGATCGACGAGCAGCCGGTGGCGTTCGCGATGAGCAGGCGGTCGCCGAAGAGCTGCGTGAGCAGCTTCAGGTACGGCGTCTCGCCGCAGCCCGCGCAGGCGCCCGAGTACTCGAACAGCGGCTCCAGGAACTGCGAGCTCTTGTGATCGATCCGCGTCAGTCGCGGTGCGATCCACCTCGGGCAGGTCGAGGAAGAAGTCGTAGTTGACGCGCTCAGCGTCGCGGAGCGGCGCCTGCGGATGCATGTCGATCGCCTTGTGCTTCGGATTGGTGCGGTCCTTGGCCGGACAGACGTTGACGCAGAGATTGCAGCCGGTGCAGTCCTCGGGCGCAACCTGGATCGTGAAGTGCTTGCCCTTGTACTCGTTGCCCCTGATAGATCGTCGACTTGAACGTCGACGGGGCGCCTGGCCAGCGCGCTCTCGTCGTAGACCTTCGCCCGGATCGCCGCGTGCGGGCACACCAGCGCGCACTGATTGCACTGGATACAGACCTTCGAGTCCCACACCGGAATCTCGAGCGCGATGTTCCGCTTCTCCCACTTCGCAGTCGCCATCGGCCAGGTGCCGTCGACCGGAAACGCGCTCACCGGAAGCAGATCGCCCTTGCCGCGCCAGCATCACCGCGGTGATGTTCTGGACGAAGTCGGGCGCCCGTTCGGACACGAGCGGCGGCCGACGGCCGTGTGCGCGCTGGCCGCCTCGAGGCACCCGGATCTCGTGCAGGTGCGCGAGCGCCTGATCGACCACCTCGCAGTTACGTCGGACCACCTCGGGCCCGCGCTTGCCGTAGGTCTTCTCGATCGATTTCTTGATGTGGGCAATCGCTTCGTCGCGGGGCAAGCAGGCCCGAAATCGCGAAGAAGCACGTCTGCATGATCGTGTTGATGCGGGTTCCCATGCCGGCGCCCTTCGCCAGGGCGTAGGCATCGATCGCGAAGAAGCGGATCTTCCGGTCGATGATCTGCTCCTGCATCTCGCTCGGGCAGCTGATCCCAGACCTCGTCGGTGGCGAACGGCGCATTCAGCAGAAACGCCGCGCCCGGCGCCGCGTGCTCGAGCACGTCGATCTTGTCGACGAACTCGAACTGGTGGCAGGCGACGAACCGTGGCACGGTCCACGAGGTACGCCGACCGGATGGGCCGCTTGCTCGAGCGCAGGTGCGAGACGGTCATCGCGCCCGACTTCTTCGAGTCGTAGACGAAGTAGCCCTGCGCGTAGAGATCCGTCTCCTGGCCGATGATCTTGATCGAGTTCTTGTTGGCGCCCACGGTGCCGTCGGCGCCGAGGCCGAAGAACACCGACGCCGACACCTCGCTCCGATTCGGTCCGGAACGACGGATCCCAGGCAAGCGACGTATGCGTCACGTCGTCGACGATGCCGACGGTGAAGTGCCGCTTCGGCGCGTCCTTCGCGAGCTCGTCGAAGACCGCCTTCACCATCGCGGGCGTGAACTCTTTCGACGACAGGCCGTAGCGGCCGGCGATGATCCTCGGGGCGACCGGAACGGCGAAAGGCCCTCGGCCTGCGCCTCGGCGAGCGCCGCCGTCACGTCGAGATAGAGCGGATCGCCCGGGGCGCCCGGCTCCTTCGTCCGGTCGAGCACCGCTAGCTGACGGACGCTGGCAGGCAGCGCCGACAGGAAGGCGCTCGGGGAGAACGGGCGATACAGGCGCACCTTCACCAGGCCGACCTTATCGCCGCGCGCGGTCATCCATTCGACGACCTCGTGCGCTGTCTCGGCGCCTGATCCCATCAGCACGATGACGCGCTCGGCGGCGGGGTCGCCGACATAGTCGAACAGCTGGTAGTGTCGGCCCGTCAGCCCTGCGAATGACTCGCATCGTGCGTCTCGACGAGCTGTCCGGGCACGCGTCGTAGAACTGATTCGCCGCCTCCCGCGCCTGAAAGAACACATCCGGGTTCTGAGCGGTTCCGCGGAGGACCGGGCGATCGGGCGTGAGCGCGCGCTGGCGATGCGCGTAGATCGACGACTCCGCGATCAGCGCGCGAAGATCGTCGTCGCTCAGTTCCTCGATCTTGGCGACCTCATGCGAAGTTCGAAAGCCGTCGAAGAAATGCAGAAAGGGAATCCGTGACTCGAGCGTCGCGGCATGCGCCACAGCGGCCATGTCGTGTGCCTCCTGCACCGAGTTCGAGCAGAGCAGCGCGAAGCCCGTCTGCCGGCACGCCATCACGTCGGAGTGATCGCCGAAGATCGACAGCGCGTGCGTCGCGAGGGTCCGGGCGGTCACGTGCATCGTGAATGGCGTGAGCTCGCCCGCGATCTTGTACATGTTGGGGATCATCAGGAGCAGGCCCTGTGAGCGCGGTGAACGTGGTCGCGAGCGCGCCCGCCTGCAGCGCGCCGTGGACAGCGCCCGCGGCCCCTCCTTCCGATTGCATTTCGGCGATCTCCGGGATGGCGCCCCAGAGGTTCGGTTGCCCCCGGCTCGCCCAGTCGTCACACACTTCCGCCATCGGGCTGCTCGGCGTGATCGGGTAGATCGCGATGGTCTCGCTCGCCCGATATGCGACCGAGGCGGCCGCCTCGTTGCCGTCGACTGTTATCCGCCGCCGGCCGGTCATGTCAGATTCCGATCGCTGAATGCGCCCACGGTGTCATGCGTCCGGCTGCAACGCGTATTCCCGTCGGATGCGGCCGCGCAACACGGTTGTTTCAGCCTTCGAATCGTCATGCACACGAACTGTTGTGAGCCGGCTGACAACAGGCTGTCACTGGGCTTACGGCATCGCGAACATCAGGGCGCTTGCAATGGCAGCCGAAGTGCACAACGACCGGACGAGGAGACATCCGCATGCCATACGAGGACCGCGAAGATCCGCATGACGATCCGCTCGCCCACCCGGACCGCCTGCTCACGGAGGACCTTGCCCCAGGCGTCGCCCGGCGCAGATTTCCGATGCGCGGCGCGGTCCTTGGCTCAACGGCGGTACTGACAGGCCGCGCGATTTCTGCGCAGGAGAACACTCCGCGCTCCACTGCGGCCCCCCGCCGCTCTTCCCCGATCTAATCCGCTGATGAAGCAGGCTGGTGGGTCTCGGCGCGCCATGGAACAGACGCACGAGAAGTATCACCGCTTGATCGCGCGGTGCAAAGCCGCTCGCGCCGGTGCGGTGTGCGGTCGCACACCCGTGCGATGAGAGCTCGCTGCGCGGCGCGCTCGAGGCGGCACAGCGAAGGGCTGATCGTTCCGCTGCTGGTCGGCCCCGCCGAGACGATCACGGCCGATCGCCGCGGAGTGCCGGCTGGATCTGGCCGGCTGGCCGATCGTGGATGCGCCGCACAGCGAGGCGTCAGCCGAGGCGGCCGTGCGCCTCGTGCGCGAAGGGCAAGGCCGACGCACTGATGAAGGGCAGCCTTCACACCGACGAGCTGATGGGCGCGGTGGTGAAGCGCGACACAGGATTGCGCACCAACCGGCGCATCAGCCATTGCTTCGTGATGGATGTGCCGGCGCTGGAGCAGGCGCTGATCATCACTGACGCGGCCGTCAACATCTCCCCGACGCTGCGCGACAAGGTGCACATCGTCCAGAACGCCATCGACCTCGCGCGTGCCCTGGGCCGAGCGACACCGAAGGTGGCGATCCTCTCGGCGATGGAGACGGTCAATCCCGACGTGCCCGTCGACCATCGAGGCTGCCGCGCTGTGCAAGATGGCCGACCGCGGACAGATTACCGGCGGCATCCTCGATGGCCCGCTCGCGCTCGACAACGCGATCGACCTCGCCGCGGCGCGGATCAAGACGCATCCAGTCGCCGGTGGCCGGTGCGCGCCGACATCCTCGTCGTGCCCGATCTCGAAGCCGGCAACATGCTCGCCAAGAGTCTCTCGTACCTGGCGGGCGCGGACGCAGCGGGCATCGTGGTCGGCGCGCGTGTTCCGATCATCCTCACCAGCCGCGCCGACTCGCTGATTGCGCGCCGCGCGTCGTGCGCGGTGGCCGTGCTCATGGTCGCACTCGAGGCTCGAGCCGCTGGAAAAGGCCGTCTCGTGACGCGGAAGGCGATCCTCGTCCTCAACGCCGGCTCGTCAAGCATCAAGTTCGTGCTGTTCTGCCGAACACGGCGATGCGGCTGGAGCCGCAGATCCGCGGCCAGATCGAAGCCATCCACACGTCGCCGCATTTCGTCGCTCGCACATCGCAGGGTCCGGTCGCCGAAAAGTCTGGGGCGATGGTCGGGTTGCCGGCCACGCCGGGGCCGTCGCGCATCTCGCAGAGTTCCTGCGGCGATACGCGACAGAGTTCGAACTCGAGGGCGTCGGACACCGGGTCGTGCACGGCGGGACCGGATTATCTGCGGCCCGTAGCGGTAGACCGCGATGTGCTGGACTCGCTGGAGAAGCTCGTCCCGCTGGCGCCACTGCACCAGCCGCACAACCTGGCGCCGATCCGGACGCTGCTGGAGCGGCAGCCAGATGTGCCGCAGGTCGCGTGCTTCGATACAGCATTCCACGCCACGAATCCGGATATTGCCAGACGCTTCGCCATTCCGGGCGAACTGCATGACGCGGGTGTACGCCGCTACGGGTTCCACGGCCTCTCGTACGAGTACATCGCCTCGATTCTGCCAGAGCACGACCGCCATGCCGCCGCCGGGAGAACTGTCGTGTGCCATCTGGGCAACGGCTCGAGCATGTGTGCGATGGACGCCGGGCGCAGCATCGCGAGCACGATGGGGTTTACGACGCTCGACGGACTGGTCATGGGAACACGGTGCGGCGAGATCGATCCGGGCGTGCTGCTGTATTTGATGGACGAGCGGGGCATGGACGCCAGAGCGATTGAGAAGCTCCTCTACAGCCCGTTCTGGCCTTTTGGGGGTGTCCGGCATTTCGAGCGATATGCGTCATCTTCTCGATTCGGACGACCCCGAGCGCGGCTACGCGATCGACCTGTACGTCTATCGCATCCGCCGCGAGCTCGGTTCCCTAGCCGGTGCACTGGGAGGGCTGAATGCGCTGGTCTTCACGGGCGGCATCGGGGAGAACAGCCCGGAGATCCGGCAGCGCGTGTGCTGCGACGCCGCGTGGCTCGGCCTGCATCTCGATGCCGTCGCCAACGTTGCAGGCGGACCTCGCATCAGCGAGCCCGGAAGCCATGTGTCGGCCTGGGTGCTGCCGACCAACGAGGAGCTGATGATCGCCCGCCATACGCGTCGCGTCGTTGCCAGCCGCGCGCACGCACACCACTGAAGCGCAATCGCCGGGAGTTTGCATGGAAGCCGTCCGAACGCTCCTCGAGCAACAGCCGCTGATGACGCTTTTCCTGACCGTCGCCGTCGGCTATCTCGTCGGGGAGATCAGCGTCCGCGGCCTCTCGCTTGGCGTGGGTGCGGTCCTCTTTGTCGCGCTGGCGATGGGATGGTTCGCGCCGAACGCAGTTCCGGCCCCGATGATTGGCACGCTGGGTCTTGCGATCTTTCTTTATGCGGTCGGTATTCACTACGGAAGGCAGTTCGTCATCGGATTGACCAGCGTACGCGGCCTGATGGGGAACCTGATCGCGTTCGCCGGCGTGGTCGTGTCTGGGATCACAACCCTTCTGTTCGCCCGCATGGGGCTCGGCCTGGAATCCTCGCTCGGGCTCTTTGCCGGCGCGGGGACGAGCACCCCGACGCTGCAAGCCGCCATGGCGGCGCTTGGCAGTGACGGTGCGGCGGTGGGCTACTCGGTTGCGTACCCGCTCGGCATCGTGGCGCCGATTCTATTTCTGTTTCTCGCCTTCGCTGTCGTGAAGCCACGGTTCGTGGCCTCCGGCAGCTCCGGTGTGGAGTTGCTCGAGATTAGCGTCAGACGGCCGGAGTTCGTCGGCAAGCGGCTGACCGACGTGACGGCGCTGCTGCCCACAGGCGTCCGAATCGTGGCGGTGCGGCGGAACAGCCGGAACGAACCGACGCACGCGGATACCGTCCTCGACGAACACGACGTGCTCCTCGTGGTCGGTGCCACCACACAAGATCTCGAACAAGTGCAGATGATGCTCGGACAGCCGGCGCCTGGGCGCTTGGTTCAGGATCGACGCGATCTCGACTACATACGCGTGTTCGCGTCGCGCCCGGCTGTCGTCGGGCGGAGGCTGTGCGAGCTCCAGTTGCCAGGCGACAGGGGCTCTGTCGTTGTGCATGTTCGCCGCGGAGACGTGGATCTGCAGGCGCGGCCGGATCTGGTGCTGGAGTTCGGCGATCGCGTCGGCATGCTTGCCAACCGCAGCGATTTTCCAGCGATGCGGAAATTGTTCGGCGACTCCATCAAGGGTACCGCGGAGTTCAGCTACATCTCCATCGGCCTTGGGATGGCGCTCGGCTTTCTGCTGGGTGCGATCCCGATACCTGTGCCAGGGATAGGAACCATGGCACTCGGGCTGCCGGGCGTGTTAATCGTGTCGCTCGCGCTGGGCAACGTCCGCCGCGCCGCTGGCCTGAATTGGACGATTCCGCTCTCCGCCAACCTGGTCCTCCGGAGTCTCGGGCTGACCCTGTTTCTCGCACAGGTTGGCATGGCGTCTGGTCCCCAGTTCGCAGCGACACTGTCCGAGACCGGTCCCTTGATGCTCGGCTTGAGTGCAATTGTCGTGAGTGCGCTTGTCGTCCCGATCCTTCTGCTGGCGCTGCTCGTGTGCCGCCTGCCCTTCGACGAGGCCGTAGGGATCGTCGCCGGCGCATGCGGTAATCCCGCAATTCTGGCCTACGCGAACACGCTGGCGCCAACCGAGAAGCCGGACGTCGGCTACGCCTCGATCTTTCCAGGCATGACCATCGTGAAAATCCTGTTCGTGAACCTCGCGGCGGCGTTCTCATGAACGCCGCCACCTTCGCCGGTCAACCTGGTTCGCGTGCAGAGACTCGCTGCGGCTCACGACATGTTGAGACCACCGACCACGGCTCGTGTGATCGCACGATCGTTCATCGCGAGCCGCCGTGGGGATGCGGAGATTCGGCTGTCTGATGGCATCGCGTCACGGCTGGTCCGCTGGCAACAATGTTGCGGCACCTGGCGCGTCCGCCAAGCGTGGAGATGGACTACGGCCTGTGTGTTCGCGGACTGCGCGCCCGTTCTATTCGGCACAAGTAGCGCTCGCGTCGTCCGGATCCGCGCCTTGCCATAAGAAGAAGAAACGTATGTGAGGACGATTCGGCTCTAGGGATCGAGCCATTGACTCGATCGCTTCTGTGTCGGATAGCCCGCTAGCTAGGAGAAGCGCCATGTCTAACAGAGACGAGAAAGACGATGACCGTGACCCGCTCGATCCCTGGGCGCAGCTGCCATCGAAGGTTCCGGACGGCCTCGACCGTCGAAAGTTCATCATGCGCAGCGCGGTGATTTCGGCAGCAACGGTGATGAACGGCTGCACGCGCGCAGAGACGGAACGAACCGCCCCGCCTCCGGCACCCGCGTCCCCACAGGCGGTCGCCACATCGGGAACGGCTCCTGCGCCCGCTGTCCCGCTGGCGCCAGACTTGAATGTCGTGAAGAAGGGGCAGGGGCCGGTGTTGACGACCGTGGACGAGTTCTACAAGGTGGGCCCTGGCCCTTCCAGCTCGCACACGATTGGTCCGATGCGCATTACCTACGACTTCTACCAGCGAGCCACCAAACTGCCGGCCGCCCAGCTCGCCAAGGCGACGAAGCTCCAGGTGAACTTGTTCGGAAGCCTCAGCGCCACTGGCAAGGGACACGGCACGGAACGAGCCGCGCTCGCGGGGCTGGTCGGGAAGGAACCGGCAACGGTCGACCCGAAATTCCTCGACGGCTTGCGAGACAAGCCTGACCAGGTGTTCCAGGTGAAGCTCGGAGACAAGTCAATCGACGTCAGCCTCAAGGACATCATCTACGATGCCCCCAAGGGCGACTTCAAACACCCGAACACGATGACGTGCAAGCTCCTCGCCGGCAAAGAGGTGCTGCTCGAGCAGGAGTACTACTCAGTGGGCGGCGGATTCATCGAGTGGAAGGGGTATACGCCCCCGAAGAAGAATCCGCCGAAGTACGCGTACAGGACGATGAAAGAATTGCGGACCCACGCCGACACCAACAAGACCACGATTGCCAAGATCATGCTTGCCAACGAGATATCGATCTCGGGTAAGTCGGAAGCGGAGGTGTATGCCTTCGTCGACAAGATCATCAACGCCATGGTCGCGACGGTGAAGTCGGGGCTGTCGATGCCGGAGGATGACGTGCTGCCCGGCCCGATCAAACTGCACAGCAAGGCCGCAACCGTTTACAAGCGCGCGCAGGACGACAAGTTTCAAGGAGACCGCGGTATCGGCACGCTGTCGGCATTTGCGTTGGCGGCATCCGAAGAAAACGGGCGCGGCCACCTCGTGATCACGGCGCCGACCGGCGGTTCCGCCGGCGTGATGCCGGCGCTGGTCTATGCGCTCGTCGAGGTCCGGAAGGTCGACAATCAGAAGGTCCGTGAGGGCATGCTCGCGGCTGCGGCGGTCGGCTACCTCTGCAAGCACCATGCGACGCTGTCTGCGGCCGAGGGCGGCTGCCAGGCAGAGATCGGCGTGGCATCGTCGATGGCTGCGGCCTTGGTCGCTACGGCGTACGACGCACCGTCGCTGGTGGTCGAGAATGCTGCCGAATCGGCGCTGGAGCATCACCTGGGCATGACCTGCGACCCGGTCGCCGGTTACGTGCAGGTTCCGTGCATCGAGCGGTGCGCATTCGGGGCCGTCAAGGCGTGGACCGCCTACGCGATCGCCAGCAACGAGATCGCGTCCAGGCACCGCGTCAATTTCGATGAAACCGTGATCGCCCTGGCTCAGACCGCGAAAGAAATGAACAGCAAGTACAAGGAAACAAGCGAGGCTGGCCTCGCCCTCTCCGTCGTGCTCTGCTGATCGAATGGGGCTCCTCGTACGGACTCGCCCTGGGAGAGTTCTACGAGGAGCCTCCACTGCTTCCCGGCGGTGGCTCGCCAAGTCATCGGAACCTCCGTGGCTTGGTGAGTGTCGCAATCCCATTACTCAATCATGTTCGGAATGGCTTCGGGATGGAGATTCACGTGTCGATACCCCGCGCATTCATCAAGGCTTCAGTCGCATTGGCGTTGACGTCGGTTACGTTCTTCCCGACGTCTGCCTCCGGACAGTCTCCTGCAGCCCAGCCAACCAGCACGGTCGCCGTTTCGGAACTCTTGAATACCCTACCCGTGACGACCGATTCAGCAACTACTTCCGCACCGCAGGCAGCCCCTGCCCCACCGCAGCCACCTCCCCCACCGCAGCCAGCCCCTCCCGCACCACAGCCAATCAACGATCGCTATCGAGATGGAATCATCATCTGGGAAACTCCTGCAGACGCTTCGGTGCCTTTCCTGCTGAAGTTCAACATCAATACCCAGATCCGATATCTCAACACCCAGGATAGCGACCCGACCTATACCGACCACCTGGGCGTTACTCGCGACGTTCATACGCGCAACGACATCACGGTCAATCGCGCAATGTTCATCCTGGGCGGCTACATTTTCGACCCGAGGGCGCGATACAGCTTCACCGTCTGGACATCCGCCGGGGCCGCTTCGATCATCGTGGCCAGCAACATTGGCTGGACGTTCAACAAGGCCCTCGCCATCACTGGAGGTTACACCGGCATTCCAGGCAGTCGTTCACTGGTAAACACGTTCCCATTTTTTACGGCAACCGACAGGAGCATGGCTGACAACTTCTTCCGGCCCGGGTTCACACAGGGAGTCTGGTTGAACGGAGAACCAGCGACGGGGTTGAATTATTTGGCCTTCGTCGGCAACGGTCTCAATACGCTGAGTATCTCGGCCAACAAGATCGATACGCATCTGGTGCTTTCCGGCAGCGTCTGGTGGGAACCGCTGGGCGCCTATGGGCCACCCGGCAAATCACGCAACATGTACGATGATTACTTCGCCTCCGACAAAGTGCGCATTCGAATTGGTACCGCGTTCACACGATCCCGGGAGGACCGTTTTTCAAACCTCGACCAATCAAGTCCCGAGAACACGTCACTGTACAATTCCGACGGCGTGCTTTTTTTCTCGACCGGAGCGTTTGCACCGGGTCTTACGGTCGACAGGGCGACGTATAGGATGTGGGCGGCCGACGCCGGCATCAAGTGGAACGGGCTAGCGGTCAACGCGCAAACGTTCGTGCGTTGGATCAATGATTTCGAAGCCGATGGACCTCTTCCGGTCTCATCCACATTCGACCACGGCGCCGAGCTCTCGGCGAGTTACTTCGTCGACCCGAAAAAGTGGATGGTGTATGGGCGTGGATCGTGGGTGCGCGGAGAGTTCGGCGACTCGTGGGAGTATGGCGGTGGCGTAAAGTGGCATTACCTGCCGACAGAGCGACTCTGGATGAACGCGGAGCTCTTCCGAGTCAACAAAGCTCCTTATAGCGGCGCGTTTACTCCTTATACCGCAGGGATGACGGGCTGGGTGCCGATGGTGCAGACGGTGCTCGCTTTTTGACGACCATCGGTTTCTGACTTTGGCCTAATCTACTCCCGGCAGCTGAAGGGCGCGACGCTCGTCGACCTGCACGGGAGGATTCCATGAACAAGTTGATTCGGCAGCTCCACCGTTGGCTGTCTGTCGCCTTCACGGTGACCGTCATCGCCAACTTCGTTGCCATGGCACGGGGGACTCCTCCCGCCTGGGTGACCTACTCGCCGCTGCCCCCGCTGGCCTTGCTCCTCTTCACCGGACTGTACCTGTTCGTGCTGCCCTATGCCACCAAGTGGCGTAGCGGAAGCGCTACGCGCCAGACATCACCGCACACTGGAGGATGAACTGTGGCGAAGAAACCGAAGTCGAAGGCCGGGGATTGGCGCGAAGAGACCCTGGACCGCATTCGCACGCTGATCCTGGAGGCCGACCCCGAGATGATCGAGGAGCGCAAGTGGAGGAAGCCGTCGAACGGGATGGTGGGCGTCCCGGTCTGGTCGCACGACGGGATCGTCTGCACCGGGGAGACGTACAAAAACTACGTCAAGATGACCTTCGCCAAGGGAGCCTTTGTGAAGGACCCTACAGGCCTCTTCAACTCCAGCCTCGAAGGCAATCTCAGGCGCGCCATCGACTTTCACGAGGACGACAAGATCAACGAGAAGGCCCTGAAGGCGCTCGTCAGAGCCGCGGTGAACCTGAACACCCCGGCTCGCGGTTAGCGCCGGTCGAGACGATCGCGAACGATGGCCGCCTCCAACCCGCCTGCCGCAGACAGCCACGACCTGATCCGCGTCCAGGGCGCCAGACAGAACAACCTGAAGGACGTCAGCGTCGAGATCCCCAAGCGGCGAGTCACCGTGTTCACCGGCGTCTCGGGATCGGGCAAGTCGTCGCTGGTGTTCGGCACCATCGCGGCGGAGTCGCAGCGGCTGATCAACGAGACCTACAGCGCGTTCCTGCAGGGGTTCATGCCGACGATGGACCGGCCCGACGTGGACGTGCTCGAAGGGCTGACGACTGCGATCATCGTCGACCAGGAGCGGATGGGCGCCAACGCCCGCTCGACGGTCGGCACCGCGACCGACGCCAACGCGATGCTGCGGGTGCTGTGGAGCCGGGTCGGCGAGCCGCACATCGGCCCTCCCACCGCCTTCTCGTTCAACGTCCCGACGCGGAAGGCGAGCGGCGCAATGACGGTCGACAAGGGCAAGGGTGAGCGAGTCGTGGTGCGCGACGTCGTTTACTTGGGCGGCATGTGTCCGCGATGCGAGGGCATGGGCACGGTCAACGACATCGACTTGTCTCAGCTCTATGACGACAGCAAGTCCCTCAACCAAGGCGCGCTGACGATCCCAGGCTATACCGCCGATGGCTGGCAGGTTCGCATCTTTGCCGCCGCCGGCCTCGACGCGGACAAGCCGATCCGCAAGTACTCGAAGAATGAGCTCGAGGACTTTCTCCACGGCAAGCCAAGGAAGGTGAAGTTCCAGAACATCAACCTCACGTATGAGGGCCTCGTCCCGCGGATCCAGAAGTCGTTCCTGTCCAAGGACGTCGACGCGCTGCAGCCGCACATCCGGGCGTTCGTGGAGCGCGCGGTCACGTTCAGCACCTGTCCCGAGTGTGGTGGCACGCGACTCAATGAGGCCGCCCGGTCATCAAAGATCAAGAAGAGCAACATCGCCGACGCCTGCGCGATGCAGATCAACGACCTGGCCGAGTGGGTGCGCGGTCTGGATGAGCCGTCTGTCGCGCCACTCCTTGCAAAGCTGCGGCAAACGCTCGACTCGTTCGTCGAGATCGGGCTGGGCTATCTCAGTCTCGACCGTCCGTCCGGCACACTGTCGGGCGGCGAGGTGCAGCGCACCAAGATGGTCGGCCACCTCGGATCCTCGCTCACCGACGTGACCTACGTTTTCGACGAGCCGACGATTGGGCTGCACCCACACGACATCCAGCGGATGAACAATCTCCTGCTGCGGCTGCGCGACAAGGGCAACAGCGTCCTAGTGGTCGAGCACAAGCCGGAGGTCATCGCGATCGCCGACCACGTTGTCGACCTCGGCCCCGGCGCCGGCACCGCCGGCGGCGAGCTGGTCTTCGAGGGCACCGTCGACGGGCTCCGCGCCAGCGGCACACTCACCGGGCGTCACCTGAACGACCGCGCCGCGCTGAAAGCGTCGGTGCGGAAGCCGTCAGGTGTGATGAAGGTGCGCGGCGCCCGCACGCACAACCTCAAGAACGTCGACGTCGACATCCCGCTCGGCGTCCTGGTGGTGGTGACCGGTGTGGCCGGGTCGGGCAAGAGTTCACTTATCCACGGTTCGGTGAGCGGCAGGGACGGGGTGGTGACGGTCGACCAAACCCCCATCCGTGGCTCGCGACGGAGCAACCCCGCGACTTACACCGGTCTGCTCGATCCGATCCGCAACGCGTTCGCGAAAGCCAACGGCGTCAAGCCTGCCCTGTTCAGCGCCAACTCCGAGGGAGCGTGTCCCACCTGCAACGGCGCGGGGGTGATCTACACCGACCTTGCGATGATGGCTGGCGTCACCACGGTCTGCGAGGACTGCGAGGGCCGGCGGTTCCAGGCGGCGGTGCTGGACTACCGGTTCGGCAAGCTCAACATCGCCGAGGTGCTGGACTTTCCGGTCGCGGACGCGGTCGGCTTCTTCGGTGCTGGCAAGACGCAGACGCCGGCCGCGCACGCGATCCTGCAGCGCATGGCCGACGTAGGCCTCGGCTACCTGCGGCTCGGCCAACCGCTCACCACGCTGTCCGGCGGCGAGCGGCAACGGCTCAAGCTCGCGACGCACATCGGTGACGACGGCGGCATCTACGTGCTCGATGAGCTCACCACGGGGCTGCACCTGGCCGACCTCGAGCAGCTGCTCGGGCTGCTGGACCGGCTGGTCGACTCCGGCAAGTCGGTCATCGTGATCGAGCACCATCAATCGGTGATGGCGCACGCCGACTGGATCATCGACCTCGGGCCGGGCGCGGGCCACGACGGCGGGCGGATCGTGTTCGAGGGCACCCCGGCCGACCTGGTGGCGGTGAGGTCGACGCTGACTGGCGAACACTTGGCGACATTCGTCGGTAAACGTTCGAAGGCTGTCCCATCTCGCTGAGCGAGTCCGCCCGGACTGGGGAACTCACGCCGCGGCGATACCTTTACCGATCATCATTGTGCCGAGCAGGAAGAGCAGGGTCGCCATCATGGCCGCGTTGTGCTGAGTCATCCACGCTTGAAGCTCAGCGAGCCACGGTCGGATTCGGTCTTCCGCGATGAAGTAGCCCAGGACAGGAATGACGATCGGTACTGGCGCCGACGACCGATCCTGCGGACGATGAGCTCGTGGAAGTAAGGAGCTCAAGCATTTCGGCAATCTGCGCTGCATAACGCTCCTTCCCGGTCCCTGGTCGGCCCTTCCGCCCAACCTTGCCATCTTGCGCAACTTGCTGATGCGCCGACGTCGGGTGCGGTAGGATGCGGCTGGATGAGACGACGGTCGTTTCTGAAGGACGCCTCGATGGCCGCCGCCGGCATTGCAGCAGCCGGACGCTTTGAACTGGCGGCACAAGTCCCGGCTCAAACCGGCCCTCCTGCCCTACTGATCGTCGAGCCCGCGCCGCTGTTCGAGTTGTCGCCGTATCTCTACATGCAGTTCATGGAGCCGCTCGGCGCGACTGACGGCTCGGTCGAAGCTGCCTGGGACCACCTCGCCGATCAGTGGCGCGACGACGTGGTGGCGGTCACGCGCGATCTGGCGCCGACGATGATGCGGTGGGGCGGCATCTTTGCGGATTTCTACCGATGGCGGGAAGGCGTCGGGCCCCGCGACAAGCGGCCGCCGATGCTGAACCTGCTCTGGGGTGGAGTCGAGTCGAACCAGGTAGGTACCACGGAGTTCGTCGGCCTGTGCCGGACAGTTGGCGCCGAACCGTTAATCTGCGTCAACTTCGAGTCGGACGGGCGGCAGCAGTACATGAAGGCGAAAGGCAGCGTACGCACCGCCGGCGCCAACGAAGCCGCCGCGTGGGTGGCCTACTGCAATGACCCCGGGAATGCCGACCGCAAGGCTCATGGCAACGTCGATCATCTCGGCGTTCGATTCTGGCAAATCGGCAACGAAACGTCGTACGACAAGAAGGGCTTCGACCTGGAAACTGCGGCGCGAAAGACCGTCGAATTCGCAAAGGCGATGCGCGCAGCCGATCCGGCGATTCAACTGATCGCCTGGGGCGACAGCGGCTGGGCCGGACGCATGGCCGACGTCGCAGGCGAACAGGTCCATTACCTGGCGTTCCATCACATGTTCGATCCGGACTCACCGAAACAGCCGGTGCTGCGAGGCGAGTTGTATCGGCGCGACCCGGATGCGACCTGGGAACAGTTGATGACCGCGTGGCAGACGAGCGACGCGAAGATCCGTGCCACGCGGGCGAGCCTGGGTAGCCGTCAGATTCCTCTTGCGCTCACGGAGTGCCACTTCGTGATTCCTGCGCGTGACCGTGGCGATGTGCTGTCCACGTGGGCGGCTGGCGTGTCGTACGCCCGGATCCTCAACAACCATCAGCGCCACGGCGACGTGTTGAAGATTGCGACCGCCGCCGATTTTTGCGGCACGCGCTGGCAGAATAACGCCGTGATGATCCCGGTGCCGAAGGGAAACAACCGCGCCTACCTTCAGCCGGTCGCCAGGGTCATGCAGCTCTACAGGCATCACATCGGCAGCCATGCGGTGAAGGCGGCTGGCGTCCCGGACGGACTCGATGTTGTCGCCAGCCGGCGTGGGAATACCGTGTTTCTCCACGTCGCGAACACGCGCCGCAGCGTGCCCGTGAAGGCCGCGCTCCACGTGGCAGGACACGCGATCCGCGGCGGGCGGGTGTTCGAGATCACCGCGGATTCGACCGTCGAGTTGTCGTACTTGAACAGCGCCGACGTGATGAAGACTGTCGAGAGGTCGCTGACTGCCGATGGCAGCTGGGAATTCCCGCCGGCCTCAGTGTCGGCGGTGGAACTGGAGATCGCGGACGCGGCACGCGCCGCGTCGGTCGTGCCTCCGGGTTGACCTATTCGCCTTCCACAAACATCAACGTCGGTCCGACTAGCCAACCTGGCTCGTGACGGGAGAGGATGGACGATGACCCGCTGGGGGATTATCGGCTGCGGTGACGTGACCGAAGTGAAGAGCGGTCCCGGCTTTCAGAAGGCCGACCGTTCCGCTCTCGTCGCAGTGATGCGGCGCGACCTTGCGAAGGCGCATGACTACGCGCGACGGCACGGCGTGCCGCGCGCCTATGACCGGGCCGGCGCCCTGATCGACGATCCGGAGGTCGATGCCGTCTACATCGCGACGCCTCCATCGAGTCACTGTGAGCTGGCGCTGGCCGTGGCCGCCGCCGGCAAGCCGTGTCTCGTCGAGAAGCCCATGGCGATGAACCATGGCGAGTGCCTGCGCATGACCGAGGCGTTTGCCGCGGGCCGCGTTCCACTCTGGGTGGCCTACTACCGCCGGGCGCTGCCTCGGTTTCTCACCGTCCGCGACCTGCTCGCGGCGAACGACATCGGACGGGTGACCTCAGTACGCGTCGAGGTCACCAGGCCGCTGGCGACCACCGAGCGATCCAACTGGCGATTCGATCCGGCTATCGCTGGCGCCGGACTGCTCTTTGACCTCGGGTCGCACTGTGTCGATCTGCTCGATTTCTTACTTGGTCCAATCACCGGCGTCGCCGGTTTTTCGATCAACACCGCCGCCGCCTACGCGGCGCAAGACGCGACGGCAGCCGCGTTCAGCTTCGGCAACCAAGTCGTGGGGACGGGGATCTGGAATTTCAACGCCGCGTCGCACGTGGACACGATGACGTTCACCGGATCTGACGGCGTGCTGGAGACGCCGATCTTCAGCGATACTGACGTGATCGTCACCAGGGGGCACGAACGGCAAGTGCACGCGGTCCGGCACCCGCCGCACGTCCACCAACCGCTGATTCAGACGATCGTCGACGAGCTCGCGGGCGTGGGACGGTGCCTGTCGACTGGTCAAAGCGGCGCGCGCGCGTCGTGGGTGCTCGACCGCTGTCTTGCGCGGTCCTCCAAGATCAAGGGGATCCGGGCGGCACAAAGGTAACGAGGGCGACGCCGAGCGCGAACCAGAGCAGGGCGAAGATCACGCCGTAGCCGAAGAACGTGCGGAAGTCCACCCGCGCAATGCCGGCGAGCAGCACCGGCCAGAAGGGCGACACCAGGTTGCCGACATGGTCGCCGACGCTCAACGCCAGCAGGCCGTGCTGCGCCGTCATGCCCACCTCCGCCGCGGCCCGGGACGTGACGAAGCCCTGGACCACCCACTGCCCGCCGCTCGACGGGATGAAGATCGACACGATCGCGCTCGCCGCGGCCGTCAGCAACGGAAACGTGAGCGGCGTGGCCCAGGCGGCGAAGGCGCCGGCGAAGCGCTCGCCCACGCTCGTGTACTGCAGCAGCCCGGCGACGCCGCCGTACAGGTGATAGAGCACGAGCACAGGCCAGCAGACGCTCACCGCAGCCCGGATGGCTTTCGTGAACGAGGCCACGTTCCGGTACAGCACGACCGCGAGGACGAGCAGCATCGTGTTCATGGCGTTCAGGTCGAGGGTCGCTCTCCTGGTCACGAAGTGGTGATAGAGCCACAAGAAGAGCGCCGCCGCGAGCACGCCGGCGACGAGCGGGCTGCGCTCGATCCAGGCGGCGAAGCCGCTGGTCTCGGGTTCGGCGTCGGCAGCCGCCGGCGGCTCGGCAGGCCCAGACACGAGCGCACTTGCCTCAGGGAAGCGCGAAAGCGGCGTCACCTGCCGCGGCATCAGCAGACGCGCGACCAGGATCACTCCGGCGGGGAAGGTGATCACCATCAGCAGCGCGGGCGCCGACCAGATGGTGGTCCGCAGGTCCATCACGCCGACCGTGTCCTGCAGGAAATGGCCCGGCGTCGCCATCAGGAGCGGCGCGCTCGCCGAGAGGCCGAATTGCCAGACCGACTGGGCGGCGGCGACCGTGGCGAGCAGGAACGGAAAGTCTACGGGAATGCCCTTCTCTTCCGCCGCCGCGCTGAAGTGGATCGCGATGAGCGGCGCGAGCGCGACGCCGAGGCCCCAGTAGCAAGTACGAGAGCGCGGCCTTCAGCACCACGCCGAGCGCAATCACCTGGGTCAGGGTGCGCGGCCACCGCGCCAGCGCGACGACGAGGCGGCGGAAGAGCGGGGTGCCGCTGACGACCGTGCTCAGCACCAGGATCAGCGTCATCTGCATCGTGAACGGCAGCAGCATCCAGAGGCCGCGGTAGTACGCGTCAGTAATCGCGGTGAACGTGTTGCCGAAGGCCAGGGCGGCGGCAGCGACGATCAGCAGCAGGATGACGGACGCCGACATCGCGTCGGGGACCAGGGTGCCGAGGCCCTGTGCGAACCGCGAGACGCGATCGGAAGAGAGTCGTTGCAAAGGGCCTCCAGGACTGCTTCTGAGATGCCTGTCTGTCTTTCGTTCGTGCCGAGTAGAAGCTATCTCAAAAACAATGCGAGCGAGCGGCAGCGAGTGAGCCTGGCAAGCGGGAGCGGGGCGTCGGGGCCCCGCGAGCGCCCGCCTTCGCGCCGCAGGCGCTTCGGCGAGGTCTCGCCGTAGCTTTAGCGGAGGCGGAAGCCAGTAGGGGAGTCCGAGGGGCGAAGCCCCTCGGTTAAGGCTAGAGAAACGACGCGGCCCGCCGCGCCAGATATGTGACCCGATTGCCGAGGCCCGCAAAGCGTGGATCGTCCGTTTGGCCGCTCACGAACCGGTAGTAAATCTGCTGAACGACGACGGCGATTTTGAAGAGCGCGAACAGCTCGAAGAACTTCAGCGCCGTGAGATCGCGGCCGGTTCGCGCGGCGTAGCGCTCGACGAGCTCACCAGGCGTGAGCCAACCTGGCAACGTCGTCACCGTCGCGAGCGCCGTCGCTAGATTGTGCTGTTCCGGCGGCGCGGTGGTGGACCAATACGCCAGCAGGATCCCCAGGTCGACGAGCGGATCGCCGAGCGCCGCCATTTCCCAGTCGAACACCGCGACCAGCCGGCAGGGATTCGCCGGGTCGAGCATCAGGTTATCGAGCTTGAAGTCGCCGTGGACGACCGCCGGCCGGGCTGGACTCGGCGGCAGCGACTCGACGAGCCAGCGCGCCACCGCTTCCATCTCCGGCACATCGGACGTCCTGGATCGGTTCCACCGCTCCGTCCATCCACGCACCTGCCGCTCGACGAACCCGTGCGGTTTGCCGAGATGTGCGAGGCCGGCCGCCGCAATGTCGATCGCGTGCAAATCGGCCAGCGCGTCGACAACCGCGAAGCTGACTCCACGCCGCACGTGTGGCAGGCCCTCGATGGCTGGCGGCTCCTGGTCTCGGACGACGAGGCCGTGCCGCCGTTCCATCACGTAGAACACCGAACCAATGACCGACGGATCCTCGCAGAGGGCGTAGACGCGCGGCGCCAGCGGAAAGACGGGATGGATGGCCGATAGCCAACGATACTCGCGAGCCATGTCGTGCGCGGTCGGAGGGACCGGCCCGAACGGCGGTCTCCGGATGACGAGTTCCGTGGTGCCGAAGCGCAACTGATACGTCAGGTTCGAGTGCCCTCCGGGGAACTGCGCGACCTGCATGGGCTCGCGAGCGTCGAGCTTCGGCAGGTCCCGCTGGTCGCGGAGCCACGCCTCCAGGCGGGTCCACTCGAGATCTTCGCCGGCGCGAACCGGTCTGGTGTCGGGGGCAGTCACATCGAGGCGGCGCCTGAATAATAACGAACGAGCCACTCGGCCACGACGGCCGGCCTGTCACCGCCCTCGCGCTCGATGGTGACGCGCCATGTCGCCTGGACGCTGTCCCCCATGTCGTCAATCGTCGCGAGCGCGACCCGCGCGCGGATTCGCGAACCGGACGGCACCGGCGACACGAACCGCACGCGGTTCAGCCCGTAGTTGAGGGCCATGCGAGAGCCGCTGACCGTAACCGCGTCGCGCATCAACGTGCTGAGCAGCGACAGCGTCAGGAATCCGTGCGCAATCGTCGCGCCGAACGGCGTCTCGGCCCGCGCCCGCCCGGAGTCGACATGGATCCATTGATGGTCGCTCGTCGCATCCGCAAAGGCGTCGATGCGGTCCTGCGTGATCGCGAGCCAGCCGCTGGTCGCGACCTCCTGCCCGACCAGCCCGCCGAGGTGCGCCAGGTCGACGACGGTCACGCCGCGTCACCGTAGAAGCCACGGCTGTCGATCGCCAGTTTCTCGAGCAATGGCGACGGCCGCCAGTAGTCGCCGAACTGCTCGCGATACCTGTCTACGCGCGCCAGAACAGTCGGCAGCCCGACCGTGTCGGCGTAGAACATCGGGCCGCCGCGGTGGCGTGGGAAGCCGAACCCGTTTACGTACACGACGTCGATGTCGCTCGCACGTGTGGCGAATCCCTCTTCCAGCACTCGAGCGCCTTCGTTGGCGAGCGCCGTCATGATCCGCGCGATGATTTCTTCGTCCTGGACGACACGCCGGGTGACGCCTCGCTCGGCCGCGGCTTCCGCGGCCAGTTCGTCGACGAGTGGATCGGGAATGCGTGTTCGGCTGCCACTCTCGTATCGGTACCATCCCGCGCCTGTCTTCTGGCCGTAGCGGCCCAGTGCATAGAGGCGATCGGGAACGGCGGACTGCGGTCCCTCGGCCCGCGTCTTCCCGACCGACTTCAGGTGCTGGCGGATACGCCAGCCGACGTCGATGCCGGCGATGTCCTGCATCCCGAACGGTCCAACCGGATACCCGAAGTCAGTGAGCGCGTTGTCGATCTGCGAGACGCTGGCGCCTTCCTCGAGCAGGAGGTACGCCTCGCGCATGTAGTACGCGAGCATGCGGTTGGCCACGAATCCGAAACAATTACCGACGACCACGCCAATCTTGTTCAGTTGCTTCGCGAGCTTTACCGACGTTGCGATCACCTCGGTGCTGGTGGCGCGGCCGCGGACGATCTCGAGCAGCTTCATCACGTTGGCGGGACTGAAGAAGTGGTGCCCGACGACGTGTGTTCCCCGGCCGCTGGCCGCGGCGAGCTCGTCGATGTCGAGTGTCGACGTGTTCGACGCGAGAATCGCGTCGGGGCGTGTCACCGCGGTGAGCTCGGCGAACGTGGACTTCTTCAGGTCCATGTTCTCGAACACCGCTTCCACGACGATGTCGACGTCGCCGAAGCCGTCGTAGCTAATCGCAGGAGTAATGAGCGCGAGTGTGCGCTCCATCGCCTCCGGCGTCATCCGGCCCTTCGCCATCGTCGACGCGTAGTTCTTGCGGATCACGGACATGCCACGATCGAGCGCGGCCTGGTCCACGTCCTTGAGCAGAACCGGGATGCCGGCATTCGCGTACACCATGGCGATGCCGCCGCCCATGGTGCCGGCGCCAACGACCGCAGCACGTGCGATTGCATGGGTGGGCGTGTCTTTTGGCACGTCCGGAACCCTGCCGGCGTCGCGCTCGGCGAAGAACAGGTGCCGCATCGCTTTCGACTCGACCGAACGGACGCAGTCCGCGAACAGCTCGATTTCGCGTTGCGAGCCGCTGTCGAAGTCCATGGTGAGGCAGGCCTCGATGGCGTCCACCGCGGCGAACGGTGCCCGCGCACCGCGCGCCGTCTTGGCGAGCGTTGCGCGCACAGCCTGGCAGGCGGCGATGCCCGCGGCGCGATCGCCGATCTTGCCCTGCAGATCCCGGGTGCGTCGGCGTTCCTCCGCCGCGGCACGCGCCCTCGCGAAGGCGATGGCGCCGTCCAGCAAATCGCCGTCGATCACGGCGTCGACGATGCCCACGTCGACAGCCCGGGTGGCAGCGACCGGCTGGCCCCCGGTGCACATCTCGAGCGCTGCCGCCGGTCCGCACAATCGCGGCAGCCGCTGAGTGCCGCCTGCGCCCGGAATGATCCCGAGGTGCACCTCGGGCTGACCCACATTGGCGGTGCGAACAGCCACGCGGTAATGACAGGCCATGGCGAACTCGAGGCCGCCTCCGAGCGCGTGACCGTGAATGGCGGCAACGAGCGGCTTGTCGGCGTCTTCGAGCTTTTTCAGCCGCGTGTGCACCGCCTGCGATCGTTCGATGGACTGCTCGCGCGTCGCGAGCTGCTTGAAGATGTTGATGTCCGCGCCGGCGATGAACGTCGTGCCGGCGCCGACGAGGACGATGGCGTCCGCGGTCGAATCGTGGCAGGCGCGCTCGACGGCGTCGCCGATCGCTTCGGGAACGCCGGCACCCAGCGCATTCACCGGCGGATTGTCGACGGTGACGACGGCAACACGGTCCCGGACCTCGTACCGAACCAGCGGTGACATGGCGCGCAAAGGTATCATGCCCCACCGAGGAGAGGATTTAGTGGACTTCGAATATTCAGCGAAAACGAAGGGCCTCCAGGCGCGACTGAGCGCCTTCATGACGGCGCACGTCTATCCGAACGAGCAGCGTTTCGGAGAAGAGGTCGACCACGGGGATCGGTGGCAGCCGATCCCGCTCATCGAGGAGCTCAAGGTGAGGGCCCGGGCCGAGGGCCTCTGGAACCTGTTTTTGCCGGCGAGCGAGGACGTTTCGGGGCTGACGAACACGGAGTACGCGCCACTGTGCGAGATCATGGGACGCGCGTTGCCGTTCGCACCTGAGATCTTCAATTGCTCGGCGCCCGACACCGGGAACATGGAAGTGCTGATCCGCTACGGCACCGCCGAGCAGAAGCGGCAGTGGCTGGAGCCGCTGCTCGCCGGGGAAATCCGCTCGTGTTTCGCGATGACGGAGCCGGACGTGGCGTCTTCGGATGCGACCAACATCCAGTCGTCGATCAGCCGGGAAGGCGGCGAGTACGTCATCAACGGACGCAAGTGGTGGATCTCCGGGGCCGGCGATCCACGGTGCCAGGTCGCGATCTTCATGGGCCGCAGCAACCCCGGCGCGCCAAAGCACCAGCAGCAGTCGATGATCCTGGTGCCGATGGACGCACCCGGTGTCCGCATCCTACGGATGCTATCGGTGTTCGGGTTCGACGATGCCCCGCACGGCCACGCCGAGATCGTGTTCGACAACGTGCGGGTTCCCGCCTCGAACATGCTGCTCGGCGAGGGCCGCGGCTTCGAGATCGCGCAAGGGCGACTCGGGCCCGGGCGAATTCACCACTGCATGCGCCTCATCGGCGTCGCCGAACGCGCGTTGGAGCTGATGTGCGCGCGCGTGAAGACTCGAGTCGCGTTCGGCAGGCCGCTCGCGGATCAGGGCACGCATCCGGGCCCAGATCGCGGAATCCCGCATCGCGATCGACCAGGCACGGCTGCTCACGCTGCGCGCCGCATCCTTGATGGACACGGTGGGCAACAAGGCGGCGCGATCGGAAATCGCCCAGATCAAGGTCGTCGCGCCTCGGATCGCCTTGCGTGTGCTCGACCGCGCGATTCAGGCTCACGGTGGCGCCGGCATGTGCGCCGACTTTCCGCTGGCGCGGGCGTGGGCCCACGCGAGAACGCTCCGGCTCGCCGACGGTCCCGATGAAGTGCACCTGGAGGCGATCGCCCGGTCGGAATTGGCGCGAGACCGCTGAAAGCGCTGCACGAACCGCGAGCCGCGAACCCCGATCAGGATCCGCCAATCGTGCGCCCGCCATCGACACCCTTCAGCACACCTTCCGCACCAATGCGGGGAATTGGACACCTGGCCGTCGAGCACGAACAATAGATTCCTGAATGGAAGGCATGCGCGCGCTTATACTGGCGCTCCAATCAGCCTGTCAACCGGAGGTCCCGAGTTCACATTCCTGACCTCGGCGATCGAAGCGAGCTCGATGGATTTCTGCTGTGGCGCCGGTACCGGGCCGGCGGCATACCGAATGCCCGGCCGAATGCACGATTGAACGCCGCTTCAGACTCGTAGCCCACGTCGGCCGCGATATCAGCCACCCCCTTTGGGGTCGACGTCAACGCCTGGGCCGCCAGGCGCAGTCGCCAGCCCGTCAAGTACGACCATCGGTGGAGCCGACAGGTAGCGCGTGAAACGTTCCACGAGCGAGGAGCGCGAGAGGCCGACGTCCACGGCGAGCTTGGCGATCGTCCATGGATGACTCGGGCGGCTGTGAAGCAGCGCGAGGCTCTTCCCCACGATCGGGTCCCGTGCGCCCGCGAGCCATCCCGTCATCTGATCGGGAAGTCCCGCGACGTATCGCCGCAGCGTATCCACAAACAGGGCCTCCGAGAGCTTGGCGAGCATTGCGTCACTACCTGCGCGATCCGACGAGGCCTCCTCGACCAGGTGCAGGATTGACTGCTCCAGCCAGTGGCCCGCGATAGCTCCTCCCGGACGAACGGCAACTTCAGCGTCTGGTAGCGGAATAGACGTGCTTGGTGTCACGCAGGCTCGTGACTTGGCGTGACCGCCGGGAACAAGACATTCATCCGGTGCGCCCCGTCGCGCCCATATAATCCACAAGACTTGGCACTCGCACCCGGCACCCGGCTCGGCGTCTACGAAATCGTTGCGCACATTGGCGAGGGCGGGATGGGGTTGGTCTACCGCGCCCGCGACACGAAACTGAATCGTGACGTCGCGCTCAAAGTCCTGCCGGACCTCTTCGCCAGCGATGCCGACCGACTGGCCCGGTTCACCCGCGAGGCGCAGACGCTCGCGTCCCTGAACCATCCGAATATCGCGCACATCCACGGCCTCGAAGAATCCGGCGGTGTACGCGCGCTCGTGATGGAACTGGTCGAGGGCGATGATCTGTCGCAGCGCATTGCGCGCGGGGCGATCCCGATCGACGAAGCACTGCCGATCGCGAAACAGATCGCGGAAGCGCTCGAAGCCGCGCACCAGCAGGGCATCATCCATCGCGATCTCAAGCCCGCGAACATCAAGCTGCGCCCTGACGGGGCCGTGAAGGTGCTGGACTTCGGGCTCGCGAAGGCGCTGGCACCCGAGCAGCTCCCGGGGAGCGCGACGCCCCAGTCGCAGTCGCCGACCATCACGAGCCCGGCCATGCTGACCGGCGCGGGCATCGTCCTCGGAACCGCCGCGTACATGGCGCCGGAGCAGGCGAAAGGACGAGAGGCCGACAAGCGCAGCGACATCTGGGCATTCGGCTGCGTCCTGTACGAGATGCTGACGGGGCGACGCCCCTTTGATGGCGAGGACATGACGGACGTGCTCGGCGCGGTCGTCCGCCTCGAGCCAGCCTGGGAGGCACTCCCGTCCGATGTCCCCGCGCCCGTGCGGACACTCCTGCGCCAATGCCTGGTCAAGGACCGTCGCCGGCGCGTCGGCGACATCGCGGCCGTACTCTTCGTACTCGATCACCAGGCAAGTCTCGCTCCGACCGTGCCCGTGGTGTCGCGATCGAACCGCATCGCATGGCTGGTCGCTGCGCTGGCAACGATCGCGTTGATCGCCACAGCGGTCGTCGCACTGCGAATGTCCCGTTCTGGCACGCTCGCGCCCGACCTCGTCGAGTTCACCATCGCGCCGCCCGAGAACACGTCCTTTGGAGGTCCCGCCGCTGGAGGTACGGGCAACGTCGCACAACTTGCTATCTCGCCTGATGGTCGCAACATCGTGTTCGTGGCCCGTGCCCAATCCGCGTTCCAAATCTGGCTGCGACCAGTGGCCAGTGCGGAAGCGCGGCCGATACAGGGAACCGAGGGCGCCGCGTTTCCGTTCTGGTCGCAGGACAGCCGGTTCATCGCATTCTTCGCAGGGGGCAAGCTGAAGAAGGTCGCGATCGCCGGCGGACCACCCCTCGAGCTGGCTGACGCGACAGCCGGGCGCGGTGGAAGCTGGAGTCGCGACAACGTGATCGTGTTCGGATCGATCGGGAGGTTCGGGCCTGTTTCGCGTGTCGAGTGCCGGCGGCGTGCCGACAGCCGTCACGACGCTCGCCGACGGAGAAGACGCTCATCGGTGGCCGCACTTTCTGCCTGACGGGAAGCATTTCTTCTACACCGCCGTGACGGGAGCCTGCTGCCCTCCGGCGAAGCCGGGCGTGATCAAGATTGGGTCGCTCGATCAGGCCGAGCCTGCCGTCGCGGTGTTTCAGGCCGATTCATCGGCAGCTTACGCCTCGGGCCACGTGTTGTTCGCGCGCGACCAGACGTTGATGGCTCAGGCGTTCGATCCTGACGCGCGGCAACTGGCCGGCGATGCCGTTCCGGTGACGGCGCGTGTCAGCACGGAGGGCAGTCGTTATGTCAGCGCATCCGTCTCGGAGAATGGGACGCTCGTGCTACGCGCCCGGCGGCTCACTGAATCCACTGCAATTGACGTGGTTCGATCGAGCCGGCAAGATCCTCGGCACGCTGGGCGAAGGGGGGATGGACGTCAATCTTTCACTCTCGCCGGACGAACGCCAGGTCGCAGTCGCCCTGCGCAGCGGAAGTCCGGAGAATCTCGACATCTGGACGATCGACATCGCCCGCAACCTGCGGAACCGCGTGACGTTCGATGCGCAACCCGAAGGATGGCCGGTCTGGTCGCCACAAGGCACGACGCATCGTGTTCGGAAGCGGCGCGCGCGGCGTAGAGGGACTGCCGGAGAAGGCGCGCCTGCTGCTTCAGACTCTGGTCAACGGGACCGGGGCGAATGAAACGCTCCTCGAAGCCGTCGGCACACCTTCACGGCCATGTGGCCCCCGACAGTGCGCGCTTGCGCCGACCGACTGGTCAGCCGACGGTCGTTTGTGCTGTACACGTTCAACGGGTCGTTTCCGCCGACATCGGACATCTGGGCCCTTCCGCTCTTTGGAGACCGCAAACCGTTTCCAGTGATGCAGACTGAGTTCACCGAGAGTCTCGGAGCGTTCTCCCCGGACGGTCGATGGATTGCCTACACGACCAACGAGACTGGCCAGCCCAACGTCTACGTTCAGCCATTTCTTCGTGCCGGCCGGAAATATCCGATCTCGCCGAACGGAGGACGCAATCCGCACTGGCGCGCCGATGGTAGAGAATTGTTCTATCTCGCCGCGGACGGGGCGATGACGGCGGTGCCGATCGACGCGACCGATGCCTTCGCGGCCGGGTTGCCAAAGACGCTTTTTCCGGCTGGTGTCGTCAGCGCCAACCAGGCCTACGCGGTGACGAAGGATGGACAGCGGTTCCTCGTCAGCACGAGACCGCAGAATGCTGCCACCGCAACGCCGCTGACCGTCATCGTCAACTGGACCTCGACGCTCCAGAAATAGCGTGATCTCGCGGGAGATCAAACGCGCTGCTGTCGAATTCGACGCGGACACCGTTCGACGTCACGCCGCGAGGCGGTCAGCTGTCAATCGTTCCGCGTTGTGAGGGCTCAGCCGCTTGCTCGGCCGGCCGCTCGTCGCTGACTTCGCCGACTGCGCCAGGACGCCGGCGTCACACCGGTCACCTTCTTGAACGCCCGACAGAACGCCGCTTCGGACTCGTAGCCGACCTCGCTCGGCGACTGCGCTCACCGGTGCGGCTCCCGCCGCGAGCCGGCTCGCGGCCAGCTGCATCCGCCAGCGCGTCAGGTACAGCATCGGCGGATGGCCGACGAAGGACGTGAAACGTTCGGCTAAGACCGAGCGTGACGCGCCGACCTCACGCGCGAGCTCGGGCAACGTCCAGGCACGCGCGGGCTCGGCGTGCAGTCGCGCGAGCGCGCGCCCCACGACGGGGTCTCGCAGTCCGCCCAACCAGCTGGCCTCGTCCTCCGACGCCGTCGTCAGATAGCTGCGCAGCACTTCGACGAACACGAGCTCCGCGATTCGCAGCAGCACCGACCGGCTGCCGGGGCGCGCCTGGCTCGACTCCGCGACCGCGAATTCGAGCAGCGCGTTCAGCCGGGGCTGCGGAGTCACCGTGGACGCGCACTCGCAACAGCGAAGGCAGCGTCGTCAGCACCGGGTTGAACGGCAGCGCATCGCAACCCAGAAAACCGCAGACGAGCCGGATGCGTTCCGACCCGTTCCCGCCCTCGGTGACGACGAACGGGAGATCGCCATTGGCCATCGCCCGAAACCACCCGAGCGCATCGTCCAGCGTCCAGCCCGTACGAAGGCCGCACACACTCGCGAGTTGGTACGCGTGGCCATGCGGGACGATGAGCACGTCGCCAGTTTCGAGTCGCAACGGGGCATGCCCCGGCGACTCACACCAGCACGGTCCCTTCGGAACGACGTGATACGACACGACGTGCTGGGCGGACGGAAGGATGACCGGCGCGAGATGCGTTGACGCCGGTGCTTCTGCGACCCACGGCGTGCGGGCATCGACGAGGAAGAAGAGCGCCCCCGTCAGCCTCACGACTTCGAGCACATCCGACAACGTGTCCGATGGGTCGTGCGAGAGCTCGGGCCCGCGAGACGCCTGTGCCAGTCGCGAGACCGTGCTGCTGCGATCGACGTCCATGTTGGCCATCCTACACCTCTGTCAGACACACCCGGACGATCGGGCAAACAAGCCGGACGCTCGGGGCTGGTGTCGATCGGCGCTCACTGCCTAGTGTGGACCTTGTCAGCACCAGCGCCGCGACACGCCTGTTGGAGACGAGGACGAGTGATGTCATCGAGAGTTGACGCAGGGCGAAAGCGCCGTGAAGGCAGCCCATCGGGCGATGTGGGCGATGGGCGACTACGATCGGTTCGCGCGTGCGACCGTCTGGGAGCTGGGTCCGCGTGCTGGTCGACGCGTGCGGCATCAGACCCGGCGACCGTGTGCTCGACGTGGCCGCCGGCACGGGCAACGTCGCCATCCGCGCCGCCATGAAAGGTGCGTCGGTGGTCGCCTGCGATTTGACGCCGGAACACTTCGCGCAGGGCCGGCGCGGCGCCGCGGCGGCAGGCGTGAACCTGGAGTGGATCGAAGGCGACGCGGAGGCGCTTCCCGTTCGACGACAGCGCGTTCGATGTCGTGACCTCGTGCTTCGGCGCCATGTTCGCGCCCGAATCATCGGGCAGTGGCTGATGAGCTCGTGCGCGTCTGCCGACCGGGCGGAACGATCGGACTGATCAGCTTCACGCCGGAAGGCACGGGCGGCGAGTTCTTCGCCCTGCTGGCTCCCTACGCGCCGCCAGCGCCCGCAGGCGCGAAGCCGCCCGTGCTCTGGGGGAGCGAAGAGTACGTCCACGAGCAGTTCGGCGGCCGCGTCAGCCCGCTCACCCTCAGTCGACAGACGTACATCGAGCGCGCGCCGAGCCCCGAGGACTACTGCCGCCTGTTCATGGAAACGTTTGGCCCTCTGGTCGCGATTCGTGCGAGTCTCGAACGACGACGCCGGAGCGGCGGGCCGAACTCGATCGGCGGTTCCTCGAGGCAGTGATTCGCTGGAACCGCGGTCGATCGACTGGACCAGTCGAGATTGCCTACGAGTATCTGCTGGCCATCGGCACCAGGACAGCACAGTAGGGACGCGGCAGATTGCTTGCCGGCTTCGTGCGAAAGCGCCGATACTGGAGGGCCACGTCATTGGCCGAATTTCAGGAGCGCGCCGTGAAGAAGCTGCAGGTGCAAGGCGTTCATCACATCACCATCGTTGGATCGACGAAGCAGAGCGCCGTGGATTTCTGGCAAGGCGCGTTGGGCATGCCGTTCGTCCTCGAGCAGCCCAACCTTGGCAAGCCGGATGAGAACCACTTGTACTTCGATCCCGGCGATGGTCGCCTGCTCACCGTCTTCACCAACGAATCACGCGAGGACGCCAGACGACACGCCCCGCGCGACATCGGATGCGTGGAGCACATCGCCTTCAACGTCTCGAGGGCGACGTTCATGCAGGCGCCCGCTCGCCTGCGCGAGCGTGGCATCGACTTCATTCAGCGCGACCGTGGCTTCATGGACTCCATCTATCTCCACGATCCCAACGGCCTCAAAATCGAGCTCGCGTGCTACAAGTTCGAAACCCCCGAAGGCTTCCGCGCGGTCGATGTGCTGATGAAGGCCCACGCCCTGCGCGTCGAGCGCGGCGACCATCACATCACCGACGAGCACCTCGCCGATGCCATCGAGCTGCTGCTGGCGACCCGGCCACGCCTGGCTTGACACTCCTTCACGTTTGCAGGCGCTCCGAGGAGAGTAACCCTGCGGGCGCGAGCGCTCAGTCCTGTCGAAGCGCCTGCGCCGGATCGATGCCCAGCACGCGGCGCGCAGGCACGTAGCACGCCGCCATCGTGACGAGTCCCAGACCAGCGGACACCGCCGCCAGCGTGAGCGGATCCAACGGCGAAATGCCGACCAGCACCCCGCGAATGAGCCGGCCCGCGGCGTAGATACCTGGTAGCCCGATCAGCACGCCAATCCCCGCGAGCAGCGCGCCCTCGCCCAGCACCAGCAGGAGCACCCGTTCGTGGTCGGCGCCAAGCGCTAGGCGCACGGCCATCTCGTGGCGTCGCCGTGTCGACAGAGCTCGAGACGACGCCGAAGAGGCCCATTGCGGCAAGTAGCAGCGCGCCGAGCGCGAAGGAGGCAATTGCCACGGCGCTCGTGCGCTGCGGCCGGAGCAGATCTCCACGATCTGCTCCATCGTCCGCACGTCGCCCATCGCGACGCGTGAGTCCACCTGACGCAGCGCCGCGCGCGCCTCTGGAATGATCGACGATGGGTCGCGACCAGTGCGCACGACGAACGACAGGGGCCGGAAACCCCAGTCCTCGGTCCGAATGTAGATCTGGGGGCGACCGTCCTGGTGGACGTCGTAAAGTCGCGCCTGCTCGACGACTCCCACGACCGTCAAGCCGTCGGCGGGCTTCGCCTCGTAGTTGGAGGAGATCCGGTTGCCGCGCCGCGGAATCTTCCCGCCGATCGGATTGCCGTTAGGAAAGAAACTGCTCGGCAAGCCGGCGATCGATCAGCGCTTCTTGCCGGCCGTCCTGGCGAACCGCCTCGAAGGCGCGGCCGGCGACGACTCGCATCCCCATGACTTCCACGTAGGAGGCTCGCGTGCCGATGACGTCGACGAGCGGCGCATCGTGTTCGCGCGACCCCGTGTTCCCCGGCGCTCCGGCGAATCGAATCGGCATCGGCATCGCCGATCGCCGTCAGCGGCAACGCCGACGTCGCGCTCACACCCGTGACGCCAGGGATCGCCGCGAGCGCACGCTCGACGCGATCCTGAAATCCGACCAGGTCGGCCGGCTTCGGAAAAAATTCAGGCGGGCTTCGCACGCGGAAGGTGAGGACGCCCTCAGGCCTGAAGCCTGGATCCGCTCGGAGCAGGTGCTCGACGCTGCGAACCACGAGCCCGCCAGTGCTGAGGAGCACGAGCGACAGCGCCACCTGCGCGACGATCACGGCACGCCGCATGCGGCCGTGGCCGCCACCGCCGCGCACGGCGCTGTTTGCAAGCAGCGACGACAACGTCGCGCGTGCCGACCAGATCGAGGGCACCGTCGCGGCGAGCAGTCCGAGCAGCATGCCGAGCGCGGCCATCCCTGCGCCAATGCGCCAATCCAGCGCGATCGACTCCCGGCGTGGGAGAGTCGAGCGGCGCGAGCGCCACGAGCGCGCCCGTCGCCCAGACGGCGACCAGCGCACCCGCCGCGCCGCCGATCAGGCCGAGCAGGCCACCCTCGAAGAGCGTCGCTCGCATGACGGCGAGGTCGCTGGCGCCGAGGGCGCGCGACACGGCGAACTCGTGCTCGCGCTGCGCCGCGCGCGCGAGCAGAACCGAGGCAAGATTGACCATCAGCATCAGCGCGAGTAGCGCGCCGGCGGCCCCGAGGACGATGAGTGCAGGACGGGTCCTGGCGACGACATCGGCTTTGAGTCCGACTGGGTAGAGCTTCAGGCCCTTGCCATTGAAGTCGCGTGCGTCGATTGTCCTGCCGGCGGCTTCGACCGCGTCTGCCACCGCCTGCGGCGACGTCCCGGGGCGCGCGCGCAGGAGCGCCGAATAGTTCCCCGCGCCGCTGTCCTGGGCCTGGAGATCGACAGCGAACGTAATGAACGCGTCGATGCGTTGCGGCGCGCGAAGCGCATCGTTTCGCACGAAGGCGAACGTTGGCGGCAGGACGCCGATGACCGTATACGCATTGCCCTGCAGCCGCACCTCCGCGGCCGATGAGCGCCGGATCGGCGCCGAGCCGGTTCCAGAGCGCGTGCGTCAGCACGATCAGGTTCGGTTTGCCGGGACCGCCTTCATTCGGGGCGAAGCCGCGCCCGAGCATGGGGGTCACGCCGAGCAGCTCGAACAGGTTCGGCGTGACGACCGTCACCGCGATCTCGCTCGGATCGGCACCCTCGCGCAACGGCGAAGATCCCTCCCAGCATCGGCTGGAGCGCCGCCACGTCCTCGACGACGGCGTTGGCCTTCCGCAGCTCAGCGAAGTCGGGTCCGGCGACCCCGCCGCGCTTCAAGTCGATGATTGGTCCGTAGTCGCGCCAGACGTTGTACAGCGCGCCGGAATCACGGTACGGCATCGGCTCGATCAGGATCTTGTGGACGAGCGTATAGACGACGGCGACCATGGCGAGCCCGATGGTCAAGCGTGGCACGGTCGTGACCGCGGCGAACGCACGCGCGCGCAGCAGCCGCCGGGTCGCGATCTCCACGTCGCGGCCCCAATTGCCGTTGCGCCGCCACGACACGGTGGGCCGCACGCGTTCGCCGGGACCGTTGCGCAGCGAGTCCTCGAGCGCGCGCATCCAGACAAGCGCGAGTCCCAGGATCCCGCGCCGTCGGAGCGCGTCGCGCGCGCGGTCGCGATACGCTTCGACGAGCGCATCGCCCATGTGGTCGCGGAAATCAGGCGGATAGAGACGCTGGAGAAGCCGGAACCACCGCTCGGATACGTTGACGAGACGATCGCTCGTCATGATTTCGCTGCCTTCGAGAGCAGGCCGCCGAGGCGCGCGGCCCGCGTCAGGACCTCGAGCCGGCGCGCTTCCGCAGACGCCACGCGCCGGCCAGCCTCCGTGATGCGGTAGTAGTTGCGACGCTCATCGTCGGCATCAGGCGCCGGGCGCCGCGATGCGGCTTCGATCAGCCCGGATTCCGTCATGCGAGCGAGGGCGCGGTACATCGTGCCCACGTCAGGGACCGTCCCATCGCCGCGCTCCTGGATGTCCTGGATGATCCCGTAGCCGTGCCGTTCGCCGGTGGTCAAACTCAGCAGGATGTGAAACTCGACCGGCCGGAGGGGCAGGTGAGCGTCGAGCGTGCGGCGGTCGCGATCCATTCCCATGGCGCTCCTTGTGTCACGCATATATGCACTACGCATACATAGCGCGTCAAGTTCCGCGGCCACGGCTTCAGTCGTCGGTCGGCACTTATCCCCGGGGCCTGTTGGGGTCGGTCCTGCTCGTGCGCGCTCGCGTCGCGACCAAGAACGCGGCCGCCATCGCAAGCGCCAGGCCCGACATGATCTGGAACATGCGCCCGTAGCCCACGCTGGCGACGAGAAGGCCGCCCGCAAGCGGGCCGAGCGCATCACCGACATCGTAAATAGTGCCGAAGACGCCATGAGCGGCGCCGTATCGAGCGCGCCGGGTCACGTCGGTATTCTGTTGGTCGCGCTGGTCTTGGGCGCTGGCAGCTCCGCCCAGTCGCCCGCGACTCCACCCCAGCGCCCACGAACGACGATTCTCTTCATGTGCCCGCACGGTGCGGCCAAGAGTGTGCTCGCCTCCGCGTACTTTCAGCGCCTCGCGCAGGAGCGCGGCTTGAACGTTCGCGTCCTGTCCGCGGGCACTGATCCGGATCCCGACGTCGCACCGGCAGTGGCCAGCCACCTGAAGAACCTGGGCTACGAGGTGCCGGTGACGAAGCCGCGACGCGCGACAGACGAGGACATTCTGGCGGCCGACGTCGTCGTCTCGATTGGTTGCGAGCTGAAGAATCTGCCCAAGCCACCAGGAACGCTGGTCCAATGGGATGACGTGCCCGCGCCGAGCGAAGACTTTGCGCGCGCTGACGAAAAGATTCGTGAACGTGTCATTCAGCTCGTAGACGAGCTCGTTCGCAAGCAAATGAAGTGACTCGCCGGGTCAGCACGGCGTGAGGATCGAGAAAACGTCAAATCAACCAGGCCGAGCTCGCACGCGATCGCCAAAGGAGTAAGATTGCGCACCGATGGAACTGCCTGGCAGGACGCCGAGCGCATCTCCCGGGGTGACGTCACCGGAGCTGCAACCGGGCATCACGATCTCCCACTATCACGTCCTGGAGCGAATCGGACAGGGCGGAATGGGCACGGTGTATCGCGCCCGCGATACACGTCTGGGACGTGACGTCGCGATCAAAGTCATCAACGCCGAGATCGCGTCGGACGCCGACCGAATCGAGCGTTTTCATCGCGAAGCGACGATCGTCGCGGCCCTCAATCATCCGGGAGTCGTCGTCATCCACGATACGGGCCAGGAGAACGGCACCAGCTATCTCGTCACCGAATTCGTCGAGGGCGTGAGCCTCCGCACGTTGCTCCAGGACGACGGGGCACTCGGCTATCGACGCGTCGTCGACATCGGGGCACAGATCGCCGACGCGCTCGGTGCCGCACACGCGCGGGGCATCATGCACCGCGACGTGAAGCCAGAGAACGTGATGATCACGAGGCAGGGGCGGGCCAAGCTCCTCGACTTCGGCCTGGCCAAGTCGCGGGTGGATGCCGGTCACGACGTGACCAGAACGGGGCTGAGGACCGAGGCAGGCGTCGTGCTGGGGACCGTCGCCTACATGTCTCCTGAGCAGGTGCGTGGGGAAGCGCTCGACGCCCGTTCCGATATCTTCAGCCTGGGCATCGTGCTGTACGAGATGGTGTCAGGGGCGCGTCCGTTCGAGGGAGCGACGACGGCCGATGTGATGAGCGCGGTCTTGCGCGCCGATCCGCCGCCACTCGTCGAGTCCATCCCCGCGAGCCTTCGACTGATCGTCCAACGCTGTCTGAACAGCGAGCCGACCGAACGCTTCCAGTCAGCGTCCGACCTCGCATTTGCGCTGAGGAACGTCACAGGCGGCACGGCGGCGGCTCCTGTAACTGGTGCTGTATCGTCGAGCAAGTCTTTTCGATGGCTGGCGGCGCTGCTTGTCGCCGTCGCGGGTGGACTCGCAGCCCTCGCCATGTATGCAGGGACGAGGGGGTCTGTCCAACCTGCGAGCCTCGAACTCCGACCGTTCGCAACGGAAGGACACGGAGAGGCGCAACCGATCTGGTCGCCCGACGGGCGAAGCATCGCGTATGTGGCATCGATTGACGGCAGGCAGAGCATCTTCGTCAAAAGTGTGACTGCGCCTGGAGCGGTGCTGGTGCTGCGATGTCCAGCCCTCTGCGATACGGTGAGCTGGTCAGCCGATGGCGCCCGCATCTTTTACAACTCGCGAACCACCCACCTGGATGCGCGCATGTGGTCTGTGGCGCGAACCGGGGGAGACCCCGCGCCGGCGTTCAAAAACGACGTGCAGCTTCTCGCCTCGGCGTTCTCTCGGGACGGCAAGCGGCTCGCGGTTCTCCGGGTGATCAAGAACCCGGCCGGCGCTGGGAGCATGTACGGGCTGTTTTTCTCAGACCCACCCGGCGCCGAACCGGTGAGATTTGAACCGTTCCCGCTGCTGCACCTGGTCACGCCCACTCGCCTGGCCTGGTCCGCGAATTCTGCGGAACTCCTCGTTTTTACCGCGGGCACCGCAAAGATCCACCGTGTCTCGCTCAAGGACCAGAGCGTCAGGCAGTTCCCTGTTGAAGGGCGGCTGGATGTGTCGTGGGGACTGGACCCTCGTTTCGCGGTGGTGGCACGGCCGACGGTGACGGTTGCGCGGTCCGGCCTCGAGTGGCTCGATACAGAAACGGGCCACTTCTTTCCATTGCTGCCGTCGGAGAGCGCGTTGAGCTATCCATCGGTGTCCGCGGATGGAACCCGTGTGGCGTACACGACCGGGGACCTCGACTACGATCTCATGGAAATCCCTCTGGACGGATCTCCCATCCGTCCTCTCCTCGCCTCGCGTCTTCCCGAACACTCGGTCCATTACTCGCCGCGCGCCCCCGAGTTTGCGTACACGGCCGCGGCCGGCGGAGGCGAGATTCGCATCCGGCAGCCCGCCACGCTGGCCGAACGGGTCGTCGTGTCTCAGTCGGATTTTCCCGACCAGAAGGGTCCGGCGAGATTCGCCGCCGCCGCCTTCTCTCCAGACGGGACGAAGCTCGCCTACAACCGGCACTTCAACATCTGGATCTCGCCGTCGAACGGCGGCGCTCCGGCAAAGCTCACCTCCGCGCAGGGAGGAGAGTTCGCAGCCGAATGGTCCCCCGACGGCGCCTGGATTGCGTTCAACTCCGCGAAAGCGTCCTCGGGTGGTCTGGTCAAGGTTCGCGTCGGCGCTGGCGAAAGCGAGGTCCGGCTCCGCGCAGGGCCGTGCGGTCAGGTCGCGCCAGCGTGGTCGCCTGACGGCGCCTGGATCGCGTGCGGTCGTCAGCGCATGGGACTCGACTTGGTACCTGCGAACGGCGGCGAGCCACGCTTCCTCGGCTCGCAATACGAGCCTGTCGCCGCGTGGTCGCGCGACTCGAAGCGCGTGTACGTGATTCGCACGTCGGAGGGACGCCGCGAGCTCGGGGAGCTGACGTGGGAAAGCGGTCACTTTCGGGCCATATCCCAGATCCCAGCTGATTTCGAGATCGGGACGGCTATGAGTTGGGCAGGACGACTGAGCCTGTCGCATGACGCCAGCGCGCTCGTGACTGCAGTCTCGCGAGCGACGGGGGATATCTGGATCCTGGACGGGCTCCGCCCGCCACAGGTGGGATGGAAGGGTCTTCTCGGTCGCCGCTGAGGGACGGCTAGGTGTTCATTGGCGTGCCCACGCGTAGTTATACCCGAACGCAATCGAGGTGAAATCGGCGCCGATCGTGGTGTAGGCGCCCCGGCTCACCGACATCCGAATCGCCTGGTGGCGATCGAGCGCTCGCGAAAACGTGGCGCCGATGCGCGAGTTGCGCTGGAGATCGAGGTTCTGCCTGCCGCCGATCGTCGTCCGTTCCACCGGTGAAGTAGTTGGCGTCGGCCGCCAGCCACATGCCGCGCGTGAAGCGGTAGGTGACGTGGACCTGCGTCGCGACAATCGGATCCTGCTCCCGCGTGCGGCCGCCAACGAAGTCGGTGTTGTCGGTGAAGAGCCAGACGCCGGCCATCGCCTCGACGACCCACTTGCCGATGGCGCGCGAGAAGCCGACCTCCGGCTTGAACGACCAGCGATTGGTGCCGAGGTTGATCAGCTTCGTCGGATCGTACTGACCGAGCGGCGGCGCGACCGTGAGGCTGACGCCGACGATCGTCCGTTGGCTGATACGACGCGAACTCCTGCGGCGTCATCGCCGGCGCCCCGTAGAGGTTCACCGCCAGCACGGAATCGCGGATCGCCCAGTCCGAACCGGTCGACCTCGGCAGGTTCGCCCAGATACAGGCCTTCGACATGACCGGCGACCATCGGGCACGACCACGCCGGCGTTGGCCGATCGTCCGGCCAGGCTGAACGCCCGCGTGAACGAAAACGCCGTCGTGTTGATCCTGGCGCTCGCCTCGTCGATGGGCGCCGCCGGATCGAACGCGACATCGCCGAAGTTGAAGCTGTTGACGACGGTGACGATGTTCAGCCCTATCGGGAGCGGCCAGTACGCGCCGGGCTCGAGCTCCTGCGCCGATGCGGACACCGGCAGCAGCAGAGAGCGCGAGCGCGCGGCCGCGGAGCCTGGAAGCTGATGGCACAAGAAGTCGATTACGTGGATCTGTCTGGGTCCGACGTGTTCGAGTCGACCACCGGTGCGGTCGTCCGCACCGGTGGCGAGTCACGTTGCTTACTGCCGCGCCATCGCGACCTGAATCGCTCCTCCGGCGAGACCATGTGATCGTGATCGTCCTTCTCGAGGTCGATCTGCACCCAGTTCACTTCGCCGCTGAACTCGTTGCCGGTCGGCCCGTAGTCCGGCGACACTGGCGAGCCGGTCTCCTTGCCGACGTCGCAGGTCTCGTCAGCGGAGAACGCCATCGGCACGGTCCTCTCGATGCGGCCCTGGCCGACGGCCTTGCCGTCGACGTAGAGCGTCACGCCGCCGCCCTTGGCGATACCGCCGCCGTCGTACTTGAACTCCATCCGCACCTGGTGATTCCCGGCCGGGATCGGCTGCGTCGCCTCGACGAACGTCACGTCGATGCCGAAGAAGTTGTAGCAGTACTTCAGCTTGCCGCCCTTGGCGTAGAGGCTCCAGCCGTTGACGCTGCCGCCCTGGGCGATGATGACGCCCTCGGCGCCGGACTTCGGCACGTCGACGATCGGCCGTGATCGCGTACGACTTGTTCTTGATCGACACGATCGAGTTCTCGCTGAGCCGTCCCATGCCGCCGAAGAGGATCTGGCGTCTTGCCCTTGATCAACTGCGGGCGGCCGGCGAGGTCCGGGTTGAACCGCTCGAACGTCCGATCGTCGAGCGGCAGCGCGCTGTACTTGCCGGCTTCGATGATGAACAGGCGCTGCAGCTCGGCGAGCTTCTTCGGGTTCTCCTTCGCCAGGTCCTTCGACTGCGTCCAGTCGGTGTTGGTGTCGTACAACTCCCACACGTCGTCGTCGAAGGCGCGCTTGTAGGCGCCGAGCCACGGCACGCCGTGCCGCGTCACCGCCGTCCATCCCTTGTGGTAGATGCCGCGGTTGCAGAACATCTCGAAGTACTGCGTCTCGTGCCGCTCCGCCGCCTTGGCGTCGTTGAACGCGTAGAGCATGCTGAAGCCTTCGATCGGCGCCTGCTGCACGCTGTTGACGACGGTCGGGTGCGGCAGGCCGGCGGCTTCGAGGATCGTCGGCGCGACGTCGATCACGTGATGGAACTGGCTGCGCACCTCGCCCTTGGCCTTGATGCCGTTCGGCCAGTGCACGATCGTGCCGTTGCGCGTGCCGCCCCAGTGCGACGCGACCTGCTTGGTCCACTGGTAGGGTGTGTCCATCGCGTGCGCCCAGCCCACCGCGTAGTGGTTGTAGGCTTCGGTCCCGCCGAAGAGGTCGATCTTCGACGCGAGGAACTCCGGCGTTTCAATGCCCGCCAGGCCGTTCAGCGTCGCCATCTCGTTGAAGCAGCCGTTGGGCGTGCCTTCAGCCGACGCGCCGTTGTCGCCGATGATGTAGTAGATCAGCGTGTCGTCGAGCACTTCCAGATCCTTGAGCGCGTCGACGAGCCGGCCGAGATGGTGGTCGACGTGCTCGAGGAAGGCGGCGTAGACCTCCATCTCGCGGGCGAAGATGGGCCGCATGTTCTGCGGCGTGTCGTCCCACGCGGGGATTTCGGCCGGCCGCGCCGTCAGCACCGCGTCGGCGGGGATGACGCCCAGCTTCTTCTGGCGCGCGAAGATCTCCTCACGCAGCTTGTCCCAGCCCTGATCGAACTTGCCCTTGTACTTGTCGATCCACTCCTTCGGCACGTGGTGCGGCGCGTGGCAGGCGCCCGGCGCGAAGTACATGAAGAACGGCTTGTCAGGCATCAGCGCCTTCTGCTGGCGCGTCCACTTGATCGCCTTGTTCGTCATGTCCTCGGTGAAGTGGTAGCCCTCCTTCCGGCGTCTTCTCCGGCTCGATTGGCGATCGTGCCTTCGTAGATCGCCGGGTACCACTGGTTGGTCTCGCCGCCGATGAAGCCGTAGAAGTACTCGAAGCCGCCGCCGCCGGTCGGCCACTGGTCGAACGGGCCCATCGGGCTCGTTTCCCAGACCGGCACTTCATGGCACTTGCCGAACTGCGCCGTCGAGTAGCCATTGAGCTTGAGCGTCATGGCGAGCGGCGCCTTGTTCTTGGGCAGCACCGAGCTGTAGCCGGGCGCTGCCGTTGCGATCTCACAGATGCCGCCCATGTTGACGGAGTGATGATTGCGTCCCGTCAACAGCGCCTGGCGCGTCGGCGAACACAGCGCCGTGGTGTGGAAGCGATTGAACTTCAGTCCGCCCTTCGCCAGACGTTCGGCGGTCGGCGTGTTGATCGGCCCGCCGAATGCGCTCGACGCCGCGAAGCCGACGTCGTCGAGCAGCACGATGAGGACATTGGGCGCGCCCTTCGGTGGCCGCAGCGGCTCGATCGGCGGAAACTTCGTGTCCGGATCCTTCGCGTCGTACGTGGTCACGCCCACGTACTGCTTGTCAGGAATTGGAAGAATCGATCGTTGAATCGTGTCCTGCGAGCTCATTCCGGTTTTCTCCTTGTCCGATAAGGCATCTGGCAACGTTCGTCCGCTACGAGTTCGTCCGCGGCCGCATCTTGAGCACGTAACCCAAGGCTCCGGCAGCCAGGCCGCGTTCCACCAGGATTGATTCGGAATGCACCGTCACAAGGACGTCCGAGCCTCTGGGTCGCTTCGACGGATTCGCACAAGTGGCGTCGATCCCGTCGAGGATGGGCAGGGAAATATCCGTAACAATCACATCTGCCGAGAGCTGTCCTGCAGCGCTCACGAGCGCGGCCGCCGCATAGTGTACTGCGAACCTGACCCCAGTCCGCCTCGAGGCCAGTCGCCCGCCTCGTCGTTCCACTTGACATCCCAGCGGAGACGCGGTTTACTCCACTGCAATGGCCAGTGAAGGCAATCGCGTCGAAGTTCTCCAGGGAACTCTAGAGCTGATCGTGCTCCGCGCGCTCTCGACGATGGGCGCGCAGCACGCGTACGGGCTGGCGGCGCGCCTCGATCAGATGGCCGATCATGCGTTTCCGCTCAACCAAGGCACGCTCTACGCGGCACTGGTCCGCCTGGATCAGAAGGGCTGGATCAAGGGGACGTGGCAGAGGACTGAATCGGGCCGCGAGGCGAAGTACTACGCGATCACGAAGACTGGCGCGCGCGCGCTCGAGAAACAGACCGAGCGCTGGCGCCGGCTCGCCGGCTTCGTCGACCGGCTGCTGCTGGACGAGCCGTAGCCATGTCGTCAGTGCGTCGCTTCGTCCGCCGGCTGGGTCAGTTCATCGGCGCGGGCCGAGGAGAACGCGAGCTCGCCAGAGAAGTCGACGCGCACCTGCAGTCTGCTCGAGCAGGACTACCTCGCGCCGCGGCCTCCCGCCGGACGAAGCGCGCCGCGCCGCCCGGCGGGCGTTCGGCAACGTGGAATCCGCCAAAGAGCAGCAGCGCGACGCGCGGTCCTTCACCTGGCTGGAAGACCTTCGCCGCGACATCGCCTACGGCAGCCGCGCGCTGGCGCGGACCCCTGGCTTCACGGCCGTCGCCGTGCATCACCCTGGCGCTGGGCATCGGCGCGGTCACCGTCATCTACAGCGTCCTCCGCAACGTCGTGCTCGATCCGTTTCCGTACTCGCGCTCGGATCGCATGGTGAACGTCCTGTTGAAGGACGAGTCGGGTCGCATCATCCGCGGACCCTACTTCCCGGCGGCCGAGTTCCTCGACTACCAGGAACAGGCGACCGCGTTCGAGGATGTCGTCGGCACCAGCCGGCAGGCGATGCACTGGACGAGCGACGCCGGCGCGGAGCGCTGATGATCGCGTGGATGACGCCGAACGGGTTCGACCTTCCTTGGCGTGCGGTCCTCTGCTGGGCCGGGCGTTCGGCGCGGCGCGATGCCGCGCCAGGTGCGCCGCCCGTCGGCGTCCTGAACCACCGCGCCTGGGTGAGGCTGTTCGGCGCCGACCCGGCGTCATCGGCCGCACGCTCGATGCTCGACGGCGTGCCGCGGACGATCATCGGCGTCATGCCGCCGCGGTTCGAATGGAACATCGTCGACCTCTGGCTGCCGTCGGCGCTGAACCGGGCCGACGATCCGCGCTCGGCCCGAGGGACGCGTGCGTTCCAGGCGCACCTGCGCCCCGGCGTCACGCCCGCAGCGAGGCGGAAGCGCAGCTCAACGTCATCGGGGCGCGTCGCGCCGCCGCAGCATTCCCGACGGACTATCCGCCGCAGTTCCGCTTCCAGGTCATCACGGTCATCGACTGGGTCGTCGCGCGAGTTCCGCGGCGTGCTGTACACGCTGTTCGGCGCCGTGAGCCTCCTGCTGGTGATTGCGTGCTGCAACGTCGCGAACATGCTGCTGGCCCGCGCGACGACGCGCGAGCGGGAGATCAGCATCCGCGTCGGCGATCGGCGCGAGCCGCGGCCGCATCGTCCGGCAGCTGCTGGTCGAGAGCGCGCTGCTGGCGCTCGGCGGGCCTGCTCGCCGGCTGCCTGCTCGCGTACGCCGGTGTCGAGGCGCTGGCGCAGCTTCATGCCCGGCAGGGAGTGCCGTGGGAAACGCAGCTGAGAGTGGATCAGCCGGTCCTGCTCTTCGCGCTCATCGCCGCCGCGATCGCGACGGTCGCGTTTCGGGCTCTTCCCGGCGCTGCAGAGCGCGCGACGGGATCTGGGCGTCGGGACGAACATCGGCGGGCGCAGCGGCACGGCCGGCCGCGGGCAGACGCGGATGCGCAGCAGCCTCGTCGTCGCGCAAGTCGCGCTCTCGATCGTGCTGCTGCTCGGCGCGGGGCTCCTGATGCGGACGTTCGTCAAGCTGGTCGGCGTCGATCTGGGGTTCGACCCGCGGAATGTGCTCGTGGCGGGCGTCGCGCTTCCTCGGCCGCAAGAGGGGCCAGCCGCCGATCATCGGCAGTTCCACCGGGACGTGATCGACCGCGTGCAGGCGCTTCCCGGGGTCGTCGGTGTTGCGGTCTCCAGCGGGCTGGCGACATTCGTCGGTCCGGACAGTCCCCTCGAGATTCCCGGTGCGCCGCCGCAGGAGAACGCCCGGGCGCTCGTGCAGGTCTGCAGCGAAGCGCTGCTCGAAACCCTTGGCCTGCGTCTTCTGTCCGGACGGCAGTTGTCGGCGAGTGAGGTCCATTCGGGGCGCAACGTCGCGATCATCAACCAGGCGCTCGCGACGCGGTACTTCAGTGGGCTCGACGCGATCGGCCGCGAGATCCGCCTGACGCGGCTGGCAGCGCTGTCCGCCACCGATTCCCGATCCCACGTTCGTCGTGATTGGCGTGGTCAGCGATGCGAAGAACCAGAACATCCAGGATCCGCCGGCGCCACAGGTGTTCCTGCCGTACGGCCTCCGCCCGCGACTGTACTCCCGCATCGTCGTGCGCACGACGAGCGATCCGGCACGGTCAGCGCCGCGATCGGTCACGAGGTGCGCGCGGTCAATCCGCAGGTCGCGCTTATCGAGCCCGACACGCTCGAGGCGCAGCTGGCGCAAGGGTTCTACGCGCGACCACGGTTCAGCGTGCTGGTGCTCGGGATCTTTGCGGGCACCGGCGTAGTCCTCGTCGCGTTCGGCGTCTATGGCGTCCTGGCCTACACGGTGTCGCAGCAGACGCGCGAGATTGCGATTCGGATGGCGCTCGGCGGCGATCGCGCGCCACGTCGTGCGGATGGTCGTCCGCCTCGGCCTGCGCCTGGTCGGGGTGGGCCTCGCGATCGGGGCTGTCACGAGCCTCCTCACCAACCGACTGCTCGTCAACCAGCTCTGGAACACGTCACCGCACGATCCGATGACCTTCATGGTCGTCCTGACGATCATTCTGGTCATCGGCGCGCTCGCGTGCTGGGTGCCGGCCCGGCGTGCGGTTCGCGTCGAACCGATGGTCGCGTTGCGACACGAATAACGATCCGCCATTTCACCTCGACGATGTCGTCGGGCTTCCAGGTCTGGTCGAAGAACGGTTCGAGCGGACCGTAGAAGCGGAAGAGCGTGAACCAGCCCTTGCCGGGCGTCGTCTGGATCCAGTTCCTGGCTGGTTCCCGGCGCCTGTCGGCGCGTCGGGCCCGAACTCGATGTCGATCGAGCCATCGGCATTGGCGACGCGGGCCGGTGTAGGTGCTCACCGACGGAAACGGCTGGCCGCTGCGCAGGATCGAGCGGCTGTCGGCGTCGTAGGCGACGACCGACCAGAAGTTCTTCGCGGGGATGTTCGGCGGGATGTGCAGGCGATAGCGCTTGCCGCCGTCGAGGAAGGCGCCGCTCGCGTCGCGTGGCGTCCACAGGTACTGCGAGCCGGTGCCGACGTGCTTCTCGACCATCGCCGGCGACATGCCGATCGCGATGTAGGCGAAGCTCGAGCGGCGGTCGGTGTTGACGTAGCCCTGCGAGTCCCAGTCGGCCGACCCGCCGATGAAGGCCCACTCCCAGGCGCGATCGGGGTAGACGAGTCGCGCCGGGTCGTCGGAGTCGAAGCTGTTGGTGCGCGCGATCGCCGAGGCGAAGCGCGCCGCGTCGTCGAGCAGCGCCTTGCGCGCGGCATCCGGCGTGAACGGCTTGCCCTTCTCGATGCCGATCGCCGCGAGCTGGAAGCGCTCGTGCGACGGAATCGTGTCGTGCGGCTCGCGCTCGATCATCCAGGCCAGATCGGCGAAGTACTGGCCGGTGTCCGAGAAGATCGTGTCGATCTCCTTGCGCGAGCCGTTGACGAAGGTCGTTCGCCGGCGGGTTCGCCGCCTGCGACAGCGGATAGACCTTCGTGCGTCTTCATCAGCGCGACCGCCTGGGCGGTCCCGCCTTCCGACTGGAAGCCGCGCACGCCGAACACCACGCCGTAGGTCTGCGACTTGGCCGCCATGTAGCCGTCGGGCACCGCGCCGTCGTGATCCGGCGGCAGCAGCAGGAACTTGCCGCCCTTGCCCTTGTCGCGCGCCGGTCGGGCCGACGCCCATGATCTCGCGCTGCCACAGGTCCGAGATGCCGCCGAGCAGCCAGGCTGGCGCCTCGATCACGACCGGGCCGTCGCGCTTCAGATCGATCGCGCACAGCCCGTAGACGGTTTCGCAGTTGCCGGTGAGCAGCAGTGTGGCGCCGTCCATCAGGTCTTCCCACAGCACGACCTGATTCGGCGTCTGCGCTCCGGCGTCGGCAACGCCTTTCCAGACGCGATACCACGAGACGCCGTGCATCTGCACGAGATACGCCTCGACCGCGCGATTGAAGGCAGCGCCTCCCGCAGTTGCTTCGCGGCGTCGCCGGCTGGATAGCTGTCCTTGAATTCGAAATTGCCGAGACGAGTCTTGACGGTCTCGCTGCCGAACCATCCGTGGTCAGCCGCGGCGGCTGATTTTGCGATCGTTGCTTCTGATGCCATGAGTACATCCTCTAACTGAGTCAACCGGCCGCCTGCGCGCGTTCGAGCGGCACCGCGGCTTCGAGCCGGGTCCCGGCGCCAACGGCAGAGCGAATCGTGAGCGTGCCGCCGACCGGCTCCAGCCGCTCGCGCATGCTGAGCAGCCCGAGACCGGCGTCGCCATTGGCGTTGACGTCGAATCCCACACCTTGATCGGCAACGATCAACACGAGCCCGTCGGCGGCGGCGCCAAGCTGCACCGAAACCTCTCGCGCCGCGCTGTGTCTGATCGCGTTGCGCAGGCCTTCCTGGGCGATGCGGAACAGGCAGAGCGCGACCTCGCGCGAAAGCCCGGCCGGTACTCCCTGGTGGGAAAAGTCGATCGTGATCTGGTGTTGCGACGCAAGTTCGCGCCGCAGGCCTTCGATGGCGGCGACCAGACCAATCAGCTCGAGCTTGGGCGGATGCAGCTGGTGCGAGAGATCGTGAACGCTGGAAGCAATTCCGGCTGCGCGATCCGAGGCGTCGTGAGCGCGCTTCAGGACGTCAGCGCGAGCCGACTGGACGGAGTCACCCAACTGTTCGAGCTCGATGGACAGCAGCGCCAGTTGCTGGCCGACGTCGTCGTGCAGCTCGCGCGCGATGCGCGTCCGCTCGGCCTCCTGCGCGGTGATCAGGCGGCGTGCGAGATCGCGGATCCGGGCGTAGCTGCTGCGAAGCTCTGCCTCGCTCTTGAGGACGCCCTCTTCGGCCTGACGACGTTGCCGCCGATGGACGAGCAGACCGGCGATGAGCATCGTCTGTATGAGCAGCACCGAAATTGCCCCAACGATGTAGAGCTTGTAGCGCTCCCAGGTAGTCGGCTCACGAAACTTGACCGTGGTTCCGGCCGGAACGCGAGCCTCGCTGATGTTCCAGCGACGCAACTGTCGCCAGTCGACCTGGTCGACATGGGGATTGATCTCGGTTGTCGGGATGCTGTCGGCGCGCTCGCCGCGGAGCACGCGCAGCGCCTGCTCGGCGGCGAGTTGGACGGGACGCTCGATGCTGAGCAGGCTGCCGCCTACGAGCCCGTGGTCCAGCCACAGTTCCATGAACGAGTAGAGCGGCGCATTCGCGGCCGCGGCCACGCGATCGAGCGTCTCGATTGGAGCGTAGTTCCTACCTGCGCCGTCCCGCGTGACGAGCAGGTAGTAGACGAGCGACCGCGGCGGCAGCGCGGCCAATCGCTGTTCGAGGTCGGCCATCGGCAGCCCCGACAGGTAGGTGAACGCAAGTGTTCCCGTGAACGCTTCGGACTGAGTCCGCACGAGGTTTTCGTAGAATCTGTCGTTATCAGACGCGCCGCTGACGACGAAGATGTTGGTGGCGTCGGGCTGAAGCTTCGTCGCAAGCGCGATCGTGCCGCTCAGGTCGAGGCTGATGAACACTCCGGTGGAGTTGGCGCTTCGGCGCGTACCAGGGCTGACCAGGGACACGATCGGCGCATCGGGAAACAATGCCTCGCGATTCTTCTCGACGAATGTGAGGCAAGCCTCACTGATTGCGATGACCAGGTCGAATCGCCGTCCTGGGTACTTGCGGGCGAGGAACTCGCGCAACGCCACCTGATAGTCGTCGTCGGAGAAGCGCGCGACATCGATGGACTCGCTGTAATAGTCCAGGCCTTCGGCAAGACCGTCACCAATGATTCGCTGAAAGTCGCGGTCGATGCTGAGCGGTGACGGGCGCGTCCTTCCGCAACGCGTTGAACACGATGACGCGTTTCTGCGCGCTGCCCTGAGCGAGCGCCGACTTAGCAGGAATGAGCGGCGCACAAACAAGTGCGAGGCAGATCAGGGGGGTCTTCACACCGTCTCCGTCACGTCATGTTGAAGCGTGACTGCCATCATAGTGCGATGGCGCGCGGCCACGCGCGAGTGATCAACGCGGGACGTCCCGCGAGATATCGTGGGAGCCCAGGGTTATTTCTTCTGTCTAGGCGCGTTTGCACGCGCGGCGTTTCCGTTTCCGCATAGTGCCTGCAGCAGGAGTGCCACAAATTAGAGGTTGATATGGAAGAACTCGTCGACCAGTTCGCTCGCGTCACGGGATCGTTCGTCGAGGCAGTGGCGGTGCTCACTGTCGTCTACGGATCGGTCGAGGCTTTCATCAAGCTGCTGCCGGTCGTCGCCAGGCGACGCACCCCGCACGGCGCGCGCAAGGCCATCTGGCGCAACTACGGCGTGTGGCTGCTCCTCGGCCTCGAATTCGAGCTGGCCGCCGACATCATCGGCAGCGTCGTCTCGCCAACGTGGCAGGACGTCGGCAAGCTGGGGGCGATCGCTGTCATCCGCACGTTCTTGAACTACTTCCTCGAGAAGGACCTCGAGAGCGCAGAGGCCTCGGGAGAGGTCCCCAGAGAAGGGGAATGAGGTCACCGTGGAAGACTGACTGACCCGTTTCGTGGCCGACATCGTCGGCCGGTTCCACGACCGATGACGTTTCGCTTGATCCTTCAGCCTCTAATGGCTGCGTTCTTTGCAGTGCGCGACGGGGTGCAAGGGGGCGCGCGAAGGGCGCCCGCCGTACTTCTGGAGCTTGTTGAACTCGCCAGCGGCCGAGCGTCGCCGGCTTCTTCAAGAGGGCTGGAAGGCTGTCGTCAAGGTGTTCTCGCTGGCCTTCGTGCTCGACGTCGTCTATCAGGTGATCGTCTTCCGCTGGGTCTATCCCTTTGAGTCGCTCGCGGTGTCGATCATCCTGGCGATCCTGCCTTACGTGCTCCTCCGGGGACTGGTCAACCGAATCGCCAGGATCTGGGTCCACCCGAAAATCGTGCAGTCGTGATGAGCGCAGTCGTGGGCCGTGGGGTCTCGGACCATCGGCCTCGTTCTGCTCTCGGCCACGGTCGGCGGCGCGCAGCCGCCGGCTTCGCCGCCGCAGGCGTCCGCCGCGCAGCAACCGCCGCCGGGCGCTCAGGGTGGCCGCCCAGATGCGCGTCAAGAATCTGATGGCCGGCGCCGTGTTTCAGAACCCGATGTCCTTTGCCGGCAACTCGGATCGGCCCGGCGTCAACGGCCTGATCATCACGCCCACGCTGACCTAGGGGGAGACGCGACCTTTGTTCTGGGCGCGCAAGTCGGCAGGGTGTTTCACATCGGCCACCAGGCGTTCAGCGCCTCTATCGAAGCGGGAGGCGCCCTGGCCAAGCCATCGACTGCGCCGAGTCCGGGTTGGATCATCGGGTTCGAGTTCTCCCCGATTTTCAAGGGTCACATCAAATGACCGACAGGTTGCCGAATCCGCATAGAAGGCTCAGACGCCGCCCGATAGCATGACGCCAGCGACAGACCCATGTTGACCGGTCGGCACAAACCGCGACGCGACCGACGACGGGATCCCGCGGAGAACCATCGTCGAGACGCTCGTTGACTACATCGATTCCATTGTTGGAGTGGAGGTGTTCCTGAGCACGTTGCAGCGTTGTCGAGAAATGTCGACCGATGAACCCGAAACACGAGAAGGAGCATAGGAAGAGCCATGGCAACAAAAGAAACCCAACATCCTGATCCTCTGGGGCGACGACATCGGCATCTGGAACATCAGCCACTTCAGTCGCGGCATGATGGGCTATCGCACCCCCAACATCGACCGCATCGCGCGAAGAAGGCGTGACCTTCACCGACTACTACGCCCAGCAGAGCTGCACCGCCGGCCGCGCCTGCTTCATCTGCGGCCAGAACCCGATCCGCACCGGCCTGACCAAGGTCGGCATGCCCGGCGCCACGGTCGGCCTTCAGAAGGAAGACCCGACCATCGCCGAACTGCTCAAGCCGCTCGGCTACGCCACCGGCCAGTTCGGCAAGAACCACCTCGGCGACCGGGACGAATACCTGCCGACCGTGCACGGCTTCGACGAGTTCTTCGGCAACCTCTATCACCTGAACGCCGAGGAAGAGCCGGAACTGCCCGACTATCCCAAGGATCCGGAGTTCAAGAAGAAGTTCGGTCCGCGCGGCGTGCTCCACTGCATGGCCGACGGCAAGGGCGGGCAGACGATCAAGGACACCGGTCCGCTGACCAAGAAGCGCATGGAAACCATCGACGAGGAGATCACCGACCGCGCGCATCGAGTGGATGGAGAAGCAGGCCAAGGCGGACAAGCCGTTCTTCCTCTGGTACAACGCGACGGCGATGCACTTCCGCACCCACGTCGCCGAGAAGAACCTCGGCAAGAGCGGCCAGGACCCCTACAGCGATCGCATGGTCGTCCACGACGAGCAGATCGGCCAGATGCTCGACAAGCTCGACGAGCTGGGCATCGCCGACAACACCATCGTCATGTACTCGACCGACAACGGCCCGGAGAACGACACCTGGCCGGACGGCGCCAACACGCCGTTCCGCGGCCAGAAGGACACCAACTGGGAAGGCGGCTGGCGCGTGCCGTGCTTCATGCGCTGGCCGGGCAAGATCAAGGCCGGCTCGGTGCTGAACGGCATCGTCTCGCACATCGACATGTTTCCGACCTTGCTCGCCGCCGCCGGCGACCGGACGTCACCAAGCAGCTCCTCGACGGCTACACGGTCGGCGACAAGACCTTCAAGGTCCATCTCGACGGCTACAACATGATTCCGTACCTCACCGGCGAGGTGAAGGAGAGCCCGAGAAACGCCATCATGTACTTCAGCGACGACGGCGAAGTCATGGCGGTGCGGGTCGGCGACTACAAGTTCAATCTGGCGGTGCAACGCGCCAATCACGATGAAACAGTGGGCGGAGCCGTTCGTGAAGCTGCGCGTGCCGCACATCGTGAACCTCCGTCGCGATCCGTTCGAGCGGGCCGACTTCAACTCGAACACCTACTGGGACTGGATGGTCGATCACGTGCCGCAGCTGTACCTGATGCAGGCGGTCGTGGCGTCGGAGATCGAGAACTTCGTCAAGTTCCCGCCGCGTCAGAAGCCGGCTTCGTTCAACCTCGACGCGGTGCTGCAGCAGGTGCAGAGCCACAAACAGTAACCCAGGGCTCGACAGCATTCCCCGGCGGACGATGGGGCCGCCGGGGGACGCGCACACGTCATCGCGTGAAGAAACTATGAAGGCTCCTGAGTCATGGCGGACAACGCCGTCGAACGGCGGTTACGTGAGCTCATCGGCCACCTGCTCGCATCGCAGGAGGAGGAGCGGCGCCGCCTGGCGTGCGCGCTTCACGACGACTTCAGCCAGCAGCTGGCGTTGCTGGCCATCGATCTCGAGCAGCTCCGCCTGCAGCCCCCCTCATCGCCGACAGAGCTGACCTCGAGGCTCCAGGAACTGTCGGAGCGGACAAACGGCATCTCCAGCCGTGTCTACCGTCTGTCACATGAGCTGCGTCCGGCAAAGCTGGAAGCGCTCGGCCTGTTCGCCACGCTGCAGGGCTACTGCGATGAGGTGTCGGAACAATACAGCGTCGGCGTGACGTTCGACGCCCACGGCCGACCAGCGCCATTCCGACGGCGGTGGCTCTCTGCGTCTACCGCGTCACGCAGGAAGCCCTGGACAACGTCGTACAGCACGGCGGTGCGCGCTTCGCACGAGTGCAGCTCGTCGCCGACGATCGACAGTTGTGCCTGAGCATCGAGGACGATGGTGTCGGTTTCGAGTGGGAGGGCGCAGGGCACGAAAGTCTTGGCCTGGCCAGGATGCACGAACGGCTGTACGCCGTCGGGGGCGACTTGCGCATCGAGTCGACCGTGTCGCGCGCCGCGCGGCTCGAGATCCGGATACCTCTTGCTGTCGACGTTCCACCGGAGGGGAAGCCCTGAACGATCCGCCCACCTGTCAGTTCTACCAGAGGGCGTCCGGCAGTCTTTGTCGACGAATCTGTAGGTCCTTCCAGTTCCGCTGCTGGCCGTCACCCGATATCGTTCGCCGCATGCCTTCGCATCGAGACGGTAGTTTCTTGTCCTCTCGATTTCGGGTCGTGAGCGACGCCGAAAAAGTATTACGGGGCCACCTCGACGATCCGATCACGATCGCGGCCTTGAGCCAGACGGTCGGCGTCAGCGAGCGAACGCTGCGCAACGCCTTCGCCGATGTCCACCGGGAGAGCCCGAAGCGCTATTTCCTGAACCAGCGGCTGCAGAGCGTCCGGCAGGCGCTCAGCGATGCCGGCAACAAGGCGGCCACTGTCACCGCCGTCGCGACAGACTACGGTTTCTACGAGCTCGGACGCTTTGCCCTGCAGTACCGCGCGCTCTTCGGGGAATCCCCGTCGGAGACGCTGCGGCGACATCGGATGCCGTCGCCGCTGTCGCGTGCGGTCTGACGAGACTGGCATCACGCCGCGAGTGATGTGAGAATGGGCCGGGCATGTCGAAGCCACGCGTCATTCTCGCGGACGATCACACGCTGCTGGTCGAGGCCTTTGCCAAGCTGCTGGAGCCGGAGTGCGAGATCGTGGGCCAGGTCGGCGATGGCATCGCCCTGCTCGACGCGGCGTCGCGATTGAAACCTGACGTCGTCGTCCTGGACGTCGCGATGCCGCTCCTCAACGGCCTCGACGCCGGGCGTCAGTTGAAGCAGCGGATGCCCGACGTCCGCCTCGTCTACGTCACCATGAACGAGGATCCAGACGTGGCGGCCGAGGCCTTCCGGATCGGCGCGTCAGGATACCTGCTGAAACGTTCGGCCGCGTCCGAGCTGCTCCTGGCGATTCGCGAAGTCATGCAGCGCCGCCACTATGTCACCCCGTTTGTCACCAAGGAACTGGTCGGCTCGTTCATCAACCAGTCTCGAGCAGGGCGCCACAGGCCGGAGCCTGACGCCTCGCCAGCGCGAGGTGCTGCAGCTGCTGGCCGAAGGCCGGTCGATGAAGGAAGCCGCGAGCATCCTCAACGTCTCTGCGCGCACGATCGCCTTCCACAAATACCGGATGATGGAACAGCTCAATATCAAGACCACCGCCGAACTGGTGCAGTTCGCCGTCCGCGAACATCTCGTCTGAGTCGTTTCGGGCACACGCGGTCGCCCGTTGCGGCGCGGCTGCCAGTGCCGAACTGGTAGTTTTGCGCGTCGACAGATGAGCATAACGGCGCTAAGGTTTGCTTGGACCCAATGCCCCCCTTCGCCGATCCCGACACTGCGATTCGCAACGATTCCTCGAACGGCTGCGGCCGCGCGCGTCCAGTCCGGGTTCTACTCGCCGACGATCATCAGCCGATGCTCGATCGGGTCGCGGCACTCGTCTCCGGCGAGTTCACCGTCGTCGCCGCCGTCAACGATGGTGGCGAAGCGGTCAGCGCCGCGGCGCGCTTGCAGCCCGATGTGCTCGTCCTCGACATCTCGATGCCGGACGTCAACGGACTCGAGGCCGCTGTCCGCGTCAAGGAGGCGGGTTCGACCGCTGCGGTTGTATTTCTGACCGTGCACCACGAGCCTGAGTTCCTGGCAGCGGCCTGGGCGGCCGGGGCCCTGGGCTACGTGCGCAAGTCACACCTCGCCTCGGACCTGATTCCGGCGATCCGCGCAGCGGTCGACGGCCGGCGGTTCGTCTCGGCGTCGCTCGACGCTGGGAACGGCTCCTAGCCGCTTCAGTCGTAGTGTCCGGCTTCCGCCTTCGCCAAGGCCTCCGCCTTCGCAGTGCTACGGCGGACTCGCCGAAGCCTTCGGCGGAGGCGGTCGGCGGACCGCCGCAGCTTTAGCGGGCTGCATTAGCCGGACCGGTCAGTCGTAGTGTCCGGCTTTAGCCGGACCGGCCAGCGATGCCGTTTCCGCATAGTCGACTGGACCCGAGATCGACGAGAGTGCTCGAGGTGCACGGAACACACGGAATATAGCCACGGAATACACGGATTACACGGAACACGGACCGGCGGCCACCTGCGGGCCGCCGGTCAGTCGTTTTCGGATCGAACCCGAGTGGATATCGATGTTTTCGCCGGGCTCAGCGAACCAAGGAGCAGTGGCGCGTGACCGCTCGACGACACGTGGCGACGATCGGTGCAACGGTCGTCGCGGTGCTGATCCCGTGCGCCGCGCGCGCGCAGACGGACCTGCAACTCTGGGGGAACTTCACGTTCGACTGGATCAAAGATCACCGGATCACGATGGGCGTCGATGCCGAGCCCAAGGTGCTACTGGTGAAGCCGTCCGGCGATCCCGATTGGGCCACGCTCGACATCACGCCGTCTTTTGAATACAGCCGCGGCGAATGGTTCGACATGATCGGCGACTTGGTGGTCGGTTACACCAAGCAAAACAACGACCTCAATACCACCGAGGTGACGCCTCGGGTCGGGTTCCGGTTCCACATCCTGTCGAACCTGCGCGACGATCTCGAGAAAGAACACCGGCCGAAGCGGCGGCTGGTGCTGCGCGATCTGGTGCGCCTCGAATGGCGCAACCTGTACTACTCGACCGACAAGCCGAACTCGTCCACCCTTCGGCTCCGTAATCGCTTCGGAGCACAGTGGCCGCTCAACCGCCACAAAATCACCGACAACGGCGCCGCGTCCCTGACGGCCGACTGGGAGTGGTTCATTCCGGTCGATGACCCGGCTGAGCGGTTCGCCAACAGTCAGCGAATCCGCACCGGCATCTCTTATCGCCACAGCTTCGCGTGGCGCTTCGAAGCGATGTATGTCTGGAACCGTACGCGGAACACGATTGACGAGCCGTTTACCACGAGCTACCACGCCATCGACCTGACGATGAAGCGCGTCTGGTAACGAGTCTAGCCACTCCTTCGGCAGACAGGTCCGCAACCCTCGAGTGCAGTTGACTCTGACCTCATCCTAGGCGACATTCTTGCGAACGGAGGAGTCATGACACCGACGAAAAGCGCCGCGGCAGAAGTGGATCGGCTCGTCGAGGAGCCGGCACCGGAAAACGCCGTCCTCGCGGATGTGGTGGACCGTGTCCAGGCAGACGCTCAGGACGAACCGGAGACTTACCTGGCCGAGACGGTCGTTCCCCGCGGCGGGGAATAGGCCGAAGCGACAATGCCGCATCGCCTCATGGGGCTCGAGACGGAGTTCAGCGTTCGTTTCGCGGCAGCGACCTCATCTCCCCAGCCCTCGAAGCAGCACGTCTGCCGCGCCATTTTGGATGCCGTGGAGCGCGTCGTCCGCGCGGCTCCTGGTGAGCGCGAGGGATTCCCCAATTTTCAGCGGTTCGTTCAAAACGGGGGCGCGTTCACGTTTGAAACCACCAGCATTGCGGCGAAGGACGGCCTCCTGGAATCGGCCACGCCGGAGTGCCGAGGCGCGTCGCAGCTGCTCTTGTACCAGAGGGCACAGGAGGCGCTGATTCGGCGAGCGCTGCCGATCGCGCGCGCGCGCCTCGACGCGGTTGGCTACTCCGGCGACATCACCGTGGCCAAGAACTGCCGCGACGCCAGGGGGAATGTTTACGGAACGCAGGAGAACTACGAAGCCGAGATTGCTCATGGCTGGCGGCTGTTGGCATACAGGTTGGGCCTGGGACTGCTCCTGCCTGTCACGGCGGCGATCCTGACGGTACTCGTTGTGACCGCAGTGCTCGCGGCGCTGGTCGCGCTCGTGGTGGCCATACCGATTCTGCTCGTGTTCCCACTTGCCCGCCATTGGGTCGGCCTCGATCCGTACTCGTCGGCCGAGCCGGATTCGTCCGCCGATGACGGCGAAGATCGCAACGCCGACGAAGACGTGGATTCCGACGGCATACCCCTGTGGGTGTTGCGCATGATCGAGTGCGCACTCCTGGCGGTGCTGTGGCCGCTGGCGCTTCCGTTCCTGTTCCTGTTGCGGGCGACCGCGTTCCGCGAGATCCGCTCCGGCGCTCTGGCCTTCCTCGTCTCGAGGCCGATCGTCACTGGCGCCGGCACCCTCAGAGACGACGGAACGTTCGGACTGTCAGAGAGAGCCGAGTCGCTCTCGGAGACTATCCGTAGCACTCCACTGCAACGCCGGAGAGCCATCTTCGACGTCGCGAATCTCTTGAAACCGCTGATCCTGAATGCGGGTAGCGTCTTTGCACCAGCGAGTGCGCTCTTCTCCCGTCGCCAACGGCTTCAGCTGGGAGTGTCCGACTCGAACTGCGCTCAGACGGCGGAGTTCTTGAAGATTGGCACGACCGCGCTCGTGATCGACATGGCTGAAGCCGGATTTCTCCTCGACGCCCCGAAAGTGCGCCGCCCCGTCTCGGCTCTGAAGCGCATTTCGAACGACCCCACTCTTAAGGTGCGTGTTCCATTGAGACGTGGCGGGATGATGACGGCCGTGGAGCTCCAGCGATGGTATCTCCGGCGCGCCGAAGCATTCCTCGCGGCGCAACGCATAACATCGCTCGAATCCCGCGAGATCGTGAGGCTGTGGCGGACGACGCTCGATGCGCTGGAGCGCGATCCGTCGCGCCTGGTGGGACGCATCGATTGGGTGACGAAGCGGACGCTGCTCCAAGGTCCTCGTGCGCTCGGTCATGCCGCCAGGAAGAAGATTGATATCAAGTACCACGAGCTCGGGACTGGCTATTTCTCGATGCTCGAGCGCGAGGGGATTGCCGCCATTCGGCTCTCAGCCAGCGACATCTGGGCAGCCACGGTTCGCCCGCCCGCGGACTCGCCGGCATTCGAGCGAGGGCGAACAATCCGGCAGGCCGGCGCGCGGCGCGGCAAGACAGTTCTGTCCTGGCGAGCGACCCCCGGCGGACCTCCTATATAACAGGTAGAAGAGGAAGACACGCCTCCGGAGCTCGGCAGACCCTACGCACGCGCTGCGACGCCAAACGAATCGCGCCTGGTTCCCGTCTAAGCCTGAACGAGATACTTGATACCGTTCAGGAGCACACGTTGGGGAACCTCATCGGCGAGTAGCGTTTGCCGCAACCGCGGACGCCAGCCATCTTTTCAATGGCTATGCACAGTCGCTTTGGCCGGGATATGCTTCGGACCCATGTCAGCAGTTTCCACGGCCGACTCGATCCTGCGGGCCATCGGCGGCACGCCCCTCGTGCGTCTGCATCGTGTCGCGCCGGCCGGCGGCGCCGACGTGCTCGTCAAACTGGAATCGGTGAACCCGACCGGTTCCTACAAGGATCGTATGGCGCTCGCCATGATTGAGGGCGCCGAAGCACGCGGCGTCCTGCGGCCAGGGATGCGCGTCGTGGAGTTCACGGGCGGCAGTACGGGTTCCTCGCTGGCAATGGTCTGCGCGGCCAAGGGGTATCGGTTCGTCGTGCTTTCCTCCGACGCCTTCGCCCGCGAGAAGTTGCTGACGATGGAGGCGTTTGGCGCGGAGCTGCGACTGCTGCCGAGCGACGGCGGAAAAGTGACGCCGGCCCTGTTTGACAGGTTCAAGGCGGAGATTGCCGTGCTGGCGAGTGAGCCGAACACCTTCTGGACCGATCAGTTCCACAACGAGGATGCCGTGCAGGGCTACATGGGTATCGGCCGCGAACTACTCGACCAGACTGGCGGAGCGATTGACTCGTTCTGCGGCGCGGTCGGCACCGGAGGTATGTTGCGCGGCGTGTCGCGCGCGCTGCGGGACGGGGGCTGTCAGGCCCGAATCATTGCGCTCGAGCCCTTGTCCTCGCCCGCTCTGACGCAAGGCCACGGCGGCGCACACCGCGTCGAGGGGATCGGTACTGGGACCGTGCCGCCACATATGGCCGACCAGCCGTACGACGAAGCGCGGGCCATCGACGAAGCCGACGCGCGGGACATGGCGAAGCAACTGGCGCGCGAGGAGGGCTTGCTCGTAGGCACATCCAGCGGCCTCAATATCGCAGCGGCCATTCGGATCGCTCGCGAACTGGGGCCGGGCAAAACGGTGGCGACCGTCGCCGTCGATACGGGCCTGAAGTACCTGGCGGGCGATCTGTTCCTGGCCTGAAAAACGTCTTTGACGTCCCGGCCGAATCAGCTCGCCTCAGAGAAGCCGTCGCAACTCCTTCAGATATCGTGGCACGGCGACAAACGGATCTTCATTCGCCTCGTACTCGAGCGCGACGTACCCTCGATACCCCGCTGTCCGCAGGATGCCGATGACGCGGCCAAGGTCCGCCTCCTGTCGCTGTCCGTTCGGGGAGATCTCTGTTTTGATTTGGGCCACGACAGCGTAAGGTGCGAGCTTCGCGAGATCTCCGTAGGGATCGGCACCCTGGAAGTTGCCGCTGTCCCAGTTGACGCCGAACCAATCGGACTTGATGGCCTTTACAATCGTCAGGAGCTCGTCGACGCGCGCAACGATGCCGCCGTGGTTCTCGAGGGCGAGGATGATGCCGCGCGTGCCGGCGTAGTCGCAGCACTCCTGGATGGCCTGGATACACCATTCACGCGCCTGGGCCTCGGTCGTGCCCTTCTGAAGATCGCCGGCAAAGATCCGGATCGTCGGCGCCCCGAGTTCGACGGCCAGATCGACCCACTGCTTGACGTGCGCGATTTCTTTCTGGAGCTGAGGGCCGGGTGGATAGGTGAAGGTATTCCGCACCGCCGTGCCAGAGATGCCGAGACCGAGCAGGAACGCATGGCGGCGCAGCCGCCGGCAGTACTCCGGCGTGGGTGATTCAGGAAAGTAGTAGGAGGTGGGCTCGACCGCATCCAGATCCCAGGCGGCCGCGCGGTCGATGAAATCGTCGAGCGTCATCGACTTCTTTGGACCAGTCAGCAGGCTGCGGAACGAGTAGGCGGCCAGGCTCAGCTTGATCCGCGCCGCGCCGTGGCGCGGGATGGGTTCGATCGCCTGGACCGATCGCGACGAGACCGCCGCTCCGGCGGCGGTCAGAGCGAGAAACGAACGGCGGGTCAGCATGATGGTCCTTCCTTCAAGGTGCCAGAGTAATCTTACGCCACGGATCACACGGATCACATTTACGCATCCTGGCAGCTCTCACTGGGAAAGCATTTCACCGCGGAGAACGCTGAGCAACGCAGAGAGACAAGAACGTCTAACTCTGCGCTCTCGGCGGCCTCAGCGGTGAAGAGCTTTCGAGTCCTGTTGCAGCCGGTACCGTAGTTCATCAACCGTGCGAGGAGAGGGCGATCGTGACACACTAGTTGACTGCGAACCGTTGAATCCCAGCGAGTGTTTGACGGGTAGTTCAGCTGTTTTGCCCGGGAGGTTTTATGACTGTTGCTGTGTCGACCCTGCTCGGACGTCCCTTGTGGTTCGAATTGATGACGACCGACATGAAGGCCGCCGAGCCGTTCTACCGGACGGTCGTCGGCTGGACGGTCGGCGCCGTTCGAAGGCTGCGCCTCAGCCCTACACCATGTTCAGTCGAAGCGGAGAAGTCCCGGTCGCCGGCCTCATGACGACGCCGGACGGCATGAACGCGCCGCCGTTCTGGGCGATGTATGTCGGCGTGCCGAAGCTCGAGACGGCCGCGGCCCACATCAAGACGCTCGGCGGCAGCGAGTGTTCTCCAGTGATCGAGGTGCCGACCGTCGGCCGCATGCAGATGATGACCGACCCGCAGGGCGCCGCCTTCTACATCTACGAGCCGGCGAGCGCCGATCAGCAGCCGGAAGGCGCCGGCGGAAATCGGCGAGGCGTCGTGGCATCGAGCTCATGACGACCGACGCCCCGGCGGCGCTGAAGTTCTACAGCGAGGTGTTCGGCTGGCAGCCGAGCGAGGCGATGGACATGGGACCGATGGGCAAGTACCACATGTTCAACCGCCCGCACGGGATGATCGGCGGCATGATGAACAAGCCGCCCGAGATGGCGCACGTGCCGCCCAACTGGCAGATCTACTTCCGCGTGCCCGACATCAACGCGGCGGTCGAGCGCATCAAAGCGAACGGCGGCCAGATCCTCAACGGGCCGATGGAGGTTCCTGGCGGTGACTGGATCGTCAACGCCATGGATCCGCAGGGCGCTGCGTTCTCGCTTCACGCGAAGAAGGCGAATTAGCGCGCTCGTTCGGACGGCGCTGCGCGGTCACCAGACCCGCAGCGCCGACGGGCGTTCGAACTGGACTACCCTCGGCGCCCAGCTGCCCATCCCGAGATCCCAAAGACGTCGCTGGCGGTGCGGACGATGAGCGTCGTTCCCGCGACAGCCGGCGTGGCGAAGACCGGCGCGCCCATGGGATTTCTGCTCAGAAGCTCGAACCGTTCACCTGCAGCGACGACAAAGACGTCGCCATCCTCGCTCGACAGATAGACGCGTCCCGCAGCGGCGATGGGCGACGCGGAGAACCCGCCGGCATCCGGCGCGACTCGCGCGCGATATGCCATCGACCCGTCCGCTAAGCGGTAGACCGAGAGCACGCCGGCGTTGCCGCAGACGTAGACGAAGCCGCGGTGCACGAGCGGCGTCGGCAGGTAGGGCGAGGCGCGGTCGCTGATCCAGGCAATCGCGCCCCCGGACCCGTCCGCGGTCGGCGTGATGTCGCCGGTGGCCGAGGGTCGCACCGCGAAGATCGGCCGATGACCGCCACCGCCGGCGACGAGCATCAGATCGCCGGCCGCGACCGGCGTGGGCACGCGATCGTAGGGGCCGTCGGTCGAGTTGTTCATGCGCCACAGCTCGCGCCCGTCGCGTGGGTCGTGGGCGCGAATCCATCGCGGCGAGTTGAGGACGACCTGCGTGCCGCCGAGCGGGATGGACCAGACACCCGGCGTCGACCACGACAGGCCCTCCGAGCGCGGGACCCTCCAGCGTTCCTCGCCGCTGGCCAGGCCGTAGGCGGCGACGAAGCCACCGCGCTGCCAGTCGTTTTGGACCACGACCAGGTCGCCGACGATCACCGGCGAGCTTGCCGCATCGAGACTCCAGTCCGGCTGCGCCGGCGACATTTCTTTCCGCCACCGCGGGCGGCCCTCCATGTCGGTCACGAAGAGCCCCTCGTTTCCAAGCACGAGGGCGATGTGCGTGCCGTCGGTCGCGGGCGTCGCGTTGGCATACGTGCCCTTGACGTGACGCGGTTGCCGCGGCGTGCCCTTGTGCAGTACGCGCATCCAGAGCTCGCGTCCGCTGGCGGCATCGAGGCAGTGCAGGCGCCACTCGTGCTCGACCGTGTCCTTCGCGAACACGACGCCTTCGACTTTGGTGTCGAGCACAGCGCCGGGCGACACGGCACTCAACACATACACGCGCTTCTCCCAGACGATCGGGCTCGCGTGCGACAGCCCGGCGATCGGCGTGCGCCAGCGGATGCCGGTTCCGCTGGCGGCGTTCCAGGCCGTGGCCAGCGTCGATTCGGCGATGCCGCTCGCGCGCTCGCCACGGAACGCAGGCCAATTCGCTTCGACGGAGACACCTGCCGTCACCATCGCGACAATCACCAGTCGGTGGAACAGGAGTGCAGGAGGACGAAAGGACTTCAAGAAGGGCACGAACGAAGGCTAGCACCCGTCCCCGTACTCAGGGAAAGTTTGGGATGAGCGAACTGCCGCCAGGGACTGATGGGTCAGAACAGGGAGGGCGAAGGGTTGGTTCCCTCACGTCATCTGACCGAGGTAGGTCTCGACAGTTCGCGGTGCGACGCCAAACCGATCCGCGGACGTCTTCCATCCCGGAAACCCGGTCGATTCCGTCGCTCGGTAGAGGCCGAGCGTCATCATTCTGGCCGCGACTTCGTTGAAAGGGCGGATTACCGGCGGCAACAGCCGCAGGGCCGCGACCGGGATGTGCCGGCGCTTGCCCGAGGACTGCAGGCGCCGCTCGACGAGTGTCGCCAGGTCGTTTTGCGACAGGTTCGACGGGCCGCCCGCGTCGACGGCCTCGTTGATGATCTCGGGGCGCGCGAGAATCTTCACCGCGAATTCCGCGACGTCGTCGACGGAGATATAGTTGGCGACGCTGGTGCCGTCGCCGAAAATCATGGCCACCCCTTTGTCGCGAATGCTCTTGGCGACGATCTGATCGATCCAGATGTCCATGAACGCGGTTGGCCGAAGCATGACGTGCGGCACGCCGCTGCGGCGGATGGCATCCTCGATGTACCACTTGATGCGAAAGATGTCGACACACGCGTCCTGCGCGACGCCGCGGTACGAGACGTAGATCAGGCGCCGCACGCCGGTGTTGCGCGCGGCAGCGCAGAGGTTCTGGTAGCCGGAAAGATCGATGCGGGAGGGGCTGAGGGCGCCCTGGCCCATGTTGTTGTTGGCGGTCGCGACGATCTGCTCGACGCCGCGGCACGCGTCGGTGAGCTTGGGTACGTCGCGCAGATCGACCGCGGCGATCTCCGCCGCCGGTCCGAGGGACGCGAGCGCGTCGCGGTTCCGCGCGAGCGCCCGGACCTTGGTGCCAGACGCCATGAGTTTGCGAGCGATCACACCTCCGAGCTGACCCGTAGCGCCGACGACGAGCACTCGCGATTCGTTCATTGCGGCCTCCGCGCGGCTGCATGATATCGCGCTACCGCCGGACAAGGTCCGCAAAGCTTTCATTGAGATTTTTCGGGGAGCTCCAGAAGTAGCGTTCTTCACTGCTCAAAGCGTCTCACCGCGGAGCGCGCAGAGCACGCTGAGCCCTTTTGATTGGTTTCTCTGCGGTCTCGGCGCTCTCGGCGGTGAGAGGCTCTTGCGGGGAATGTCGTCGCTCAGGAGTGGCGCAATGCGCTGATGGTCTGATCCATAATGACGGCCGGCTCGCAGGTGGGGGAGCCCGAATGCTCTCGCTCTGCTGGCGTGTGAAGGAGATGCCATGAGAACTTCCATAATCTGTGCCCTGGTCAGCGCCGTCCTCCTTCCCCTGTCGCAAACCTCCAATCCCGACGCCGAGGGATTCATCCGCAACTGGCTGGTGCTCGCGCCGATCGCTATCGACGGGGACCAGGGTGCGTCCGAGATCGACAAGGATTTTCTCAAGGGCGAAGCCGCGATCAAGCCCAAGGCCGACGACAAGGTATCCGTCGGCGGAAGGGAACTGACCTGGAAGTCGCACCAGACCTCCGATTACTTCATCGATTTCCTGCAGTCGTTTGGCAAAGAGCGTGGGGAATACGTGGCCGGCTACGCCGTGGCGTATGTCGTGGCGGACGAGCCGATGAACGTGACGCTGGCGTTGAGCACCAACGACCAGGGAAAGGCGTGGCTCAACGGTCAGCAGGTGTTCAAGTTCGCCGAGACGCGCACGCTCGAGAAGGACACCGACAAGGTCGAAGTCGCGCTCACGAAGGGGCAGAACGTGCTGGTGCTCAAGGTCATCAACGAAGTGAACAACTGGCAGGCCTGCGCCCGTTTTTTGAAGGACGGCGGGCCGGTCAAGAACCTCAAGATATCGCTCGCGCCTCAATAGGCCAATCGTCTGAGACGCTCTCGCGGTTGGACGTACCTTACGAGCGCGGCTGACCGCGTTTGTAACTGATCGAAATTCCCTCGCTGCTCGAGCTGTCAATCGACGTCTCGGCATCGGGCAGCGACTTCACGTGCGACAGGAATTCGCGGGCGCCTCCGCCCCCAAACATGCGGGCCGACACGTTGTGGGCGGTGAAACACCCGCCCGGCACCAGCTTCGGCCAGACTGCGACCAGATAGTTCTTGTACCAATCCTTGTCTGCGTCCGAGAAGACGAAATCGAACGGCCCCGGCAGCGCCGGCACAATCTGGTGCGCATCGCCGAGCCGCGCATCGATGTAGTTCGTGAGCCCGGCCTCCTTGAAGTTCGCGAGCGCCGTCTGATGACGCTGCGGATCGATCTCGACTGTCGTCAACCGGCCGCCGGTTTTCGCTAGCGCCCACGCGATCCACACGCCTGAGTGCCCTGTCGAGGTCCCGATCTCGAGGGCCCGGGTGTATTTGTGCTTGAGGATCAGATTGTGAAGCACCCGGCCGTCGACCTCGGGGACGTTGAGATCCCGCCAGGTCCCGCGATGACGATCGAGGAACGCCTGGACGGTTCGGTCCAACTCGGCGAGGCGATCTTGCGCTCGTGCCGGGGCGAGCGGGAGAGAGGCGAGCAGCGCGGAAATCCCGACACCAAGGACGAGTGTTCGCATGATTTTCCAGGATAGAGGCAGTCTGACCGGAGTCGTGGTAACGGATCGTAACGGTCGCAAAGGGTCCGTCGTTCGGCTGTGCCGCATAATAGATCATATATGACGGCTCGTATCGCTTGCGATGCCGGATGAGCATCTTGGTGAGGAGGGTAGCGTGACTCGACGAGTAGCGGCATATCGCGGACTGATAGCTTGGGCCGCGTCCCTGGCACTCGGAATCCTTCTGGCGGCTCCGCTCGCTCTGGCGCTGACCGTTTCAGTCGACGCGCAGGTGGCGACCGGGACCATCGTCGGCAACGTCAAGGACAACTCGGGGAGTGCGGTCCCCGGGGCATCGGTGACCGCCACCAACATCGACACGCAGGTCTCGCGCACGACGACGAGCGATGCCGAGGGCTACTATGCCCTGCCGCTGATGCCGGTGGGCCGTTACAAGCTCGAAGTCACGCTGAGCGGTTTCAAGAACGTCGAGCAGACCGGCATCCTCCTCGAGGTCGGCCGCAGCGCGCGCGTCGACGCGACGATCGAGCCCGGGCAACTGCAGGAAGTGGTCTCTGTCGTCGCCAACTCCCCGCTCGTCGAGACCAACACCGCCGCGCTCTCTCGTACCGTCGGGCAGAACGAGGTCCTCAACCTGCCGCTCGTCAATCGTGACCTCTACTCGCTGCTGTCGATCACCGGCGGCGTCAGCAGCAACGCCAACTCGAACTCACTCGGCGGACCCGAACAGCTGACGACGATCAACGGCTCGCAGAACGCGCAGATCGGCAGCGTCAGCTTCCAGCTCGATGGCGGCAACAACACTGCCGGCCTCCGCGGCACGGGCAACCCGGCGCCAAACCCGGAGGCAGTGCAGGAATTTCGCGTCATCACCAACAGCTACACCGCAGAGTACGGCCGCTATCCGGCGGGCGTCGTCGACGTCGTGACCAAGTCGGGGACCAACCAGTTCCGCGGCGCGCTCTTCGAGTTCTTCCGGAACGAATCGTTGAACGCCAAGCGCTGGGCGCCGCCGGGAACCACGGCCACAAAGGACCCGCTCGATCGCAACCAGTACGGCGGCGCGCTCGGTGGGCCGATCAGGCGAGACAAGACGTTCTTCTTCGCCAGCTACTCGGGTCTGCGCCAGGAAGAGACCTACTACCGAAACACGGCGGTCGTGCCGACGGCGCGCGAGCGCGCCGGTGACTTCTCACAATCCGCGATCAAGCCCAGGGATCCCACGACCAACGCGCCGTTCCTGGGAGATGTCATCCCGACGGCGCGGCTCGATCAAGCAGCCCTCGAGATCCAGCAACAGTTCGTGCCGGCGTCGAATCTGCCGAACAACTTCTACGAAATACGACGGCCTGACCCGCTGAACACCGACGAGGCCACGCTCAAGCTCGATCACTACATTTCGCCGACTCACAACATTGCCTTCAGCTACTTCTACCTGACCGGCACGGACACCCAACCGTTGTCGTTGTCGGGCAACATCCCGTGGGTCGATCGCGACTTCAAGTGGAACCAGCACAACGTCAACGTCGCCGACACGTGGACGCTCAGTCCGACAGTGATCAACCAGTTCCGTGTCACCTTCGTGCGACAGTTCGGCGGCCGCGTCAACAATCCGACGACGTCGCTGGGCGATCTGAACTCGAAGTTCACGATTCAGGGCGACCCGACGCTGCCACGCCTGAGCGTGTCGGGGTACTTCACCGGCCAGACGTCGATTGCCGGGCCTGACGCCGGCAGCGACTACTTCTCGGTGAAAGACACCGTGAGCATGAGTCGAGGCAACCACTCGTTCAAGTTCGGCGGCGAGGTTTCGTACGAGGAGATCGTGCACGACACGCTCCTCGACAACTACGGCGTGTTCGCGTTCAACGCGAGCAAGACCGGCAACGCCTATGCGGACTTCCTGCTCGGCCTGCCGAGCACGATGACGCAGGACGCACCGGTGCGAAAGACCGACAACGGCGCCTACATCAGCCTGTTCGCCCAGGATGACTTCCGCATCAGCTCGAAGGTGACACTGAACCTCGGTCTGCGCTACGACTTGCAGTTTCCCTACACCGATCCGCAGAACCGGAAGCTCGCGTATGTTCCCGGTGAGCAGTCGCAAGTGTCGCCCACCGCACCGATCGGCCTGCTTTTCCCGGGCGACCCCGGCATCAGCCGCGGCATCGTCCACACCGATTACAACAACATTGCCCCGCGCGTCGGGGTTGCCTGGGATCCCCTGGGCGACGGCCGGATGGTGGTCCGGGCCGCCGCAGGCGTGTTCTACGGCAGCATTACGGGTAACGAGTGGAACACGACGGCCGACAACCAGCCCTTCACGGTGCGTCAGCCATTTCCGACGGTGAAGACGCTTTCGGATCCGTACGGCAACCTCCCCGGGGGTGTCGGTCCGTTCCCGTTCATCTACGATCCAGCCAGCCCACGATTCACGCTGCCCGCGCAGGTGTTCGGCCCGTCGCTCGATTTCGTGTGGCCCTATGCCTACCAGACGAATTTCACGATTGAGAAGGAGTTCTTCACGCACTTCGCCGTGACCGCCTCGTACGTCGGGGCGTTCGGCCGGAATCTACCCGCGAGCATCGACCAGAACTATCCGGTGTTCGGGCCCGGCGCGACGACCGCCAACGTCAACGCGCGCCGGCCCTACATGCCCGGCGTCATCGGACAGGCACGTGTGCTGGAGTCGATTTTCAAGAGCGACTACAACGGCATGCAGTTGAGTGCCGAGCACCGCGGTGCCGCGTTTACCGCCAAGGCGTACTACACGTTCGGCAAGGGGCTCGAGGACGTCGACTATCAGGGCGGCGGACTCCCGGCCGTCCAGAACTCGAACCGGATCGATCTCGAGCGCGCCCGCACCTCGAATGACCGCAGGCACAGTTTCGTCCTCTCGACCGTCTGGCGGCCTGATTACTTCGACGGCTCGAAGGCGATCGTCAGGGCGCTGCTCGATGACTGGACGATTTCGTCGATCGTCACCTGGCAGAGCGGGCAGCCGCTGACGATTTCGTCAGGTATTGACCGCAACTTCGACGGGCTGACGAACGATCGGGCCGATATCATCGGCGATCCGAAACTCGACAGCAGCCGCCCGCGCGAGGAGCTGATCGAGCAGTGGTTCAATACCGCCGCCTTCGCTCAGCCCGCGATTGGGCTGGATGGCACGGCTGGCCGGAACATCGTCGAGGGGCCTGGCTATACGAACGTCGATCTCGGCGTTTTCCGCGACATCCCGCTCGGTGGCCGGACCATCTTTCAGTTCCGCCTCGAGACCACCAACGTCTTCAACATCGTCAATCTCGTAAACCCAGGCACGGCCCTGAACGCGCCGGCCAACTTCGGAAAGATCCGCTCCGCCCGCGACATGCGCCGGATTCAGCTTGGCGCGCGTCTGTCCTTCTGAGCTGGCGGAGGCACGGAGTTCAGGGCGGAGGCTCAAGGCTCAGGGCTCAAGGCTCAGGCAAAACCTTTGCGTATGTGGTCGAAGCTCTTTCTTGAGCCCTGAGCCCTGAGCCTAAACACGTGGTGCGTCTTTTATGAAGGCCTACGTCATCACTACAGGCGTCGTCTTTGCCCTGATCACGTTCGCGCACATCCTGCGGGTCATTGCGGAAGGGCCACGGTTGCTGACCGAACCGCTCTGGGTGCTCCTGACGCTCGCCACCGCTGGTCTGTCCCTGTGGGCGTGGCGACTGCTGCGGCTCACCAACTGACGGCTCCTCACGAAAGCGCACATGGAATTCAGACAGCTCGGCGGATCCGGTCTCTTCGTGCCCGTGCTCACCCTCGGCACCGGCACGTTCGGCGGCGGTAACGAATTCTTCAAGCCCTGGGGAGCGGTTGCCGTCGCGGAAGCCACTCGGCTCGTCGACGTGTGCCTCGACGCCGGACTCAACATGTTCGACAGCGCCGACGTGTACTCGGATGGGCAGGCGGAAGAGATCCTCGGCGCTGCCGTCGCCGGCCGCCGCGATCGCGTGCTCATCTCGACGAAGGCGAGTTTTCGTCATGGCCGCGATCCGAACGAGGTCGGCTCGTCACGGTTTCATCTCATCCGCGCAGTCGACGCGAGCCTTCGGCGCCTGGGCACCGACTACATCGATCTCTTTCAGCTCCACGGGTTCGACGCCCTCACACCGGTCGAGGAGGTCCTTGGCACCCTCGATGACCTCGTTCGAGCTGGCAAGATTCGCTACATCGGCGCGTCGAATTTCTCCGGCTGGCATCTGATGAAATCGCTGGCCGTGTCCGAGAAGTACGGCCTCGCCCGCTACGTCGCGCACCAGGCCTATTACTCGCTCATCGGTCGCGAATATGAATGGGAGCTGATGCCCCTCGGTCTCGATCAGAAGGTCGGCGCCGTCGTGTGGAGCCCGCTTGGGTGGGCGCGCCTCACCGGAAAGATCCGTCGCGGCCAACCACGACCGGACGCTTCACGCCTCCAGGACAAGCGCAACTTCGATGCGGGACCTCAGGTGCCCGACGACTACCTGTACGGCGTCGTCGACGTCATCGATGCCGTCGCGGCCGAGACTGGTCGAACGGTTCCGCAGATCGCCTTGAACTGGTTGCTGCAACGACCGACCGTGTCGACGCTCGTGATTGGCGCCCGCAACGAGGAGCAGCTCCGGCAGAACATCGGCGCCGTCGGTTGGAATCTCACCGCCGAACAGGTCGCCAGGCTGGATGGCGCGAGCGCGGTCACGCCGATCTATCCTTATTGGCACCAGCGCGGGTTTGCGGAACGTAATCCATTCCCGACGTCCTAACCTTCGCGCAGCGTGGATCGAGAGGCGATTGTGTCGAGTAACGCGCGAGGAACCTTTGACGTGAAGCTGACGCCGCAACCTGCCGACGACCCGGCGGCGGGCCCGTTCGGCCGGCTCTTTCTCGACAAGCAGTTTCACGGTGAGCTCGAGGGCACGAGCATCGGTCAGATGCTCGGAGCAGGAACCGCCGTCGAAGGCTCGGCGGCCTACGTGGCCCTGGAGGTCTTCACTGGCACCCTCGCGGGTCGTCGCGGCAGCTTCATGCTCCAGCATGCCGGGACGATGAGGAGAGGCGAGCCGTCGCTGGCCGTGACGGTCGTTCCGGATTCCGGGACCGAGCAGCTGGTCGGCCTCTCTGGCAGGATGTCGATCATCATCGAGGGCAAGAAGCACTCCTACGAGTTCGAGTACACGCTTCGAATAGTAGGTTCTTGAACAGGAAACATGCTCCTTGTCTCCTGATCTCCTGTTCCCGCACCCAGTGTCCCCGCTCCTTGCTTAAAGCGTCTTTAAGTACGCCAGCAGCGCGCCGACACGCGATTGCAGGAGACGCCTTTCGATCTCCTTGCGGTCGGCAATCGAATCGAGCCCGGTCGTGTCAGGGCAGAGGTCGGCGGCGAAGCCGTGGCCGGAATTGGCCTTGCCAGGGATCGTCGTGTCGTACTCCTTGATCAGAATCGTCTCGCCTGGCGCATATCGGGCCTTCGGCCGTTCGGACCATTCGAAGCCGACCAGCGCTTCGTCGTAGTAGAGGTTACCGCGCAGAAATCGAACCGGCCGCGTCGACGGGCACATCAGCTGCCCGAGCGTTGGCACCGAGCCGTTGTGCAGGTACGGCGCCTGGCCCCAGATGCCGTGCAGCGCGTCGGCCTTGTAGCCGTTGGTGCCTTCGGCCACCCGACGCGGCGTGTCACGGAAGTATTCGTCGAGCCGCGCCTGCCAGTCGCCCTTCGGCACGCACCAGTCGGCACCGGGTTGTCCCTGATGATTCAAGCCGTAGATGGCGCACGCCTCGGTCACGAGCGCCGCCAGCCCATAGCGGGACACGCTCGTGTTCACCATCGTGCGGTTCGGGTCCACACCAAGCTTCGAGATCGGATAGATCGTCTGGTTCCCGGGCTTGTGGCAGCCGGCGCACTTCTCCTTGAAAATCGCCTTGCCCTCCTTCGCGCGAGCCAGATCGACGCTTGCAAACGGATACGGCGGCGGCGGCAGATTGTCGATGAACGGATTGAGCGGCTCATGGATTCGCACGTTTACCATTCGTGGATCGCCGGTCGCGGACGCGCCGGACGCCAGCGTCCGTGACGAGGCGCCCTGATTGCCGTCCCAGTTGGCGTGATACCGCTCGGTCGCCCAGTTGACGCTCTTGATGTCGATTGGCGCAGGGACCGGCGGCGCCCACGCAGAAATGTTCTTGACGACCCGGTCGGCGGCGGCCTTCGCGTCCGTCACACGGTCGGTCATGCCGGCAATGTCGACGGGCACGCCGTTCGCCTTGGAGAATCCCGAGAAAAACGGGCTGTCAGGATTGTCGCGGCGTACGAACTCCAGAAAGCTGTTGTCTGGTCGACGGGTGTGGATCGCGACCAGCCCCGAGGCGATGCCGAACGCATCCATCTGGCCAGGGCGGTCTTCGAAGATATCCGGACGCGGCTGCTTGTAGGCGTTGTTGCGGGCGACGACGTGATAGATGAAGTGCGTCTTGACGCCGACGGCAATCAGGTCCTGCATGACGCTCGGGAACTCGGTGGCAATCGCCAGCGCCTGAAGTTTGCCTCGCGCGACGTCGGCCGGCGACGAGCCATAGAGCGTTTCCGGCCGCTGCCGCGCCTTGTTGAGCATCTCGGTGTACAGGGCTCGGATGGCGCTCGTCTTCGGCTTGATCGCGGTCGGGTCGACCGGCGTGTTCGACGCCGGATCGAAGCCCGATTCCACGAGCGCCGCGCCCGTGAGCATCAGCAGCTTCGAGTAGTACTGCGCTTCGATCTCGGTGTTGGGCATGCCGACCAGGAACGTCATCTTGCCGCCCACCATCACCCGCCCGACGTGGCAGGCCGCGCAGGAGAAGAACACACGATCCATGTTTCCAGGACTGCCGAAGCCGGGACGATCTTTTTCCCAGTTCTCTTCCTTGTCGGCCGCCTGCGCTTTGGCAATCAGCAGCGTCGTGTTCTGAAGGACGCGGCGCGCGAGCAGGCGCCCGTCGACGGCCGTCGTCTCGACCGAGGACAGCGGCTCGAACGAGCGGGGGTTCTCGAACGCAAAGCCGAATGGAAGCGGCGTCTGACGCAGATTGGCGGGTCGGACGACACCATCGACGTAGTCAGACGGGTCGGCTCCGATACCGATGTGATCGAGCGTCCACTCGGTTGCCGCGGTGCTGGCGGTTGACGGCACGACTGCCTCGCGCTTCCAGATCCGCGCGATCGATCTGAGCGTCGGATTCTCGTGATCGGGATCGAGATCCAGGATGGTCTTGAACAGGACGAAGGGGACGCCGTTGAAGCCCACCGGGTTGTTCCTGAACCAGTGCCAGGCGAGTTGCGGGTTCTGTCCGCTGCGAAAGCCGTATTTTTCGGCGCGGGCGGGATCGGTGTCGTCCAGATATCTATCGATGGCCCGCTGGCGCTTCGCTGTTTCGGCAGCCCAGTCGGTGACGATCTGTCCGTCGACCCAGGACACGATCTGTTCGCTCGAGTCGTCCTGCAACGGTCGCACGAGTCCAGCGTCCGGCACTGCGGCCCGTGGTGCGTCCGCCTGGCTGCTCTTCGCGGGGCCGCGGCAGGCGCAGGCCAAAGTCGCGGCCACGACGATCGAAACGCGCCAGTACTGCCTGCGAGCGGGCATGTCTTCTCCCATGTGGGCCGCGAGCCCCATGATAGAAGAACGTGCCCGGCGCGTGAAGCGAACATTCGCTCATCGGCTGTCGGCCGCCCGGCGTGTGCGGGACGCCAGCGACAGTGTCATGGCGGTCGTGTCCCTCGGAGTGAAGGCAAGCCGTGCTCGGTGCAACGCGATGAGATCGTCTGTCGCGAGTCGCGCCTTCATGACGCCGGACGGTGTGTGTGGCAGGCCAAACACGTGTCCGACCTCGTGCGCAATGGCGAGGCCGATGAGATGTCCCAGCTGAAGTGTCGCCAGCACGGGGTTGGAACGGCCGGGCGCGCTCTGGCGAATGGTTCGCAGACGGTCGGCCAGGTTCGGCAGATACACGAGCACCGTCGGTGCGCGTGTGGACTGGTCCTCAACAACCTCCCCCGACACATCCTCTTCGGTCGTTTTCGCCACCGGCACCAGCAGCACGATGACTGGAACGGGTCCGCTCGACTCGGTGCAGCTATGTTCAGGGGTGCCGCATTCCAGCCACTCCGCGCTGATCCGTCCGGATGCGAGGAGCTTGCTCGCCGTGGTCCTCGCCAACTGCAGAGTTGGGACGTCGACGGAAGCATGGGGAAAGACGCGCAGCTGGACGGTAGCTGCGCCAACGATAGCTGGGGTCGGTCCCGGCAGCGTCCCTGGCAGACCCAGAACCAGCAGCGCAGGGAAGATGCTCTGAATCGCGGTGGACATCGATCCTGAGTCGAAGTGGAGGTCGGACGATGACCGCGTCAGGGCGCGCGGCGGCAGGTCTTTACGGTGGTTTACTGCCGGATGTCGGAGGCGAGTTGAGTCAACGGACGTTGTCGGCAACGACGATGTCGCGCGGCCAGCCGTCGATGTGGCTGACGAGCGCCCAACGGCCATCGCGCGAGACCGACAACAAGCGGGAGGCGCCGAAGCGCGCGACCAGGAAGGGGAGCCCGCCAATCTGCCGAACACGACCGTCGGCGAAGCTGTCGGGGCATGTGCTGACCGCCACCCGTCAGGCAACTATCCTAGCATCGGGGGTGAATCCCGCAACGAAGCCTCTGGTTTCACGCGTGTGCGAGCACCAGCCGCTCGAACCGCTAGGCGTCGCCTGACTCGAGATAGCGGATGCGCTTGTTGACGTCGGTATTGATCGAATGGTACGGCTGCGACAGGTTGCCGGGGTCGAACAACGTCTGCCGCATGTGCTCGGCGTCATCGTAACCGATGGCGCCGGTAAAGATTGGCAGGAGGTAATCGATGCCCAGCCGCGAGGGCTTCATCCGCATCGGATCGTACAGCGAGGGATGCATCTGGCGAGCGTGAATCAGCCCCCACCGATCGCGAAAGCGATTCGCGTCGTAGCCTTCGACGTGAAAGCCCTGGGTGACATCGTATTGAAGCACCGACACGGCGTTATTTCGTCCCTCGACGAGGAGATCGACCGCTGACGACCCGAGCTGGGCCGCGTAGAAACGGTCGAACAGGATCGGCCGTCCGCCGCGCTGAGTGTGCCCGACTTTCCTGGTGAAGATTGCCTCGCGGGCGGAGCTGCCGCGCCGATAGCGCTGGAAATATCCGTCGCCCAGCGTCTTGATCATCGTCGCGCGCAGAGCCTCGGCCGCGCCGCTCAAGAGCAGGTTGCCGGCCGGATCGGTGGACGATGACTCCGCGCCGAGCTCGACGCCGTGGGCGTCGACGATCCCCTCGCCGCAGACGATGACGACGTTCTTCTGGAGATCGTACAGGTGCTTGACGCGTTCGACGAGCAGGCCGACGTCGAGCGGGTGCTCGGGCACCAGGATGATGTCTGGCTGACCGTACGCCGTGCCGAGCGCGATGTATCCGGAGTGGCGCCCCATCACCTCGATGATCGCGATGCGCCGATGGCTTTCAGCGGTAGTGCGAATGCGCTCGACGCCCTGCGCCGTCACGAGGACCGCGGTGGCATACCCCGGCGTGACGTAGTTGACGATGTGATTGAGATCGAAGACGGCGGTCGACGGCGCGTGCGAGTATCGATACTTGCCACTGCCCGGGGGGTCCTCATGTCGCGACCATTCATCAGGCTCGCTTGGATAGTTCAATCCCAGGTCGTTGTCGATGGTCTTGGGTGCCAGGACGGTCGGCAGTCGTTCGGTCAGCGGCTGGAGACCGTTGAGCGTGCCATCGCCACCGATTGCGATCAGGCCTTCGATGCCCAACCGCGCGAGGCGTGAGGTAATCAGGTCGAGCTCGTCGTTCCGTGACGGGTCGACGTAGTCGCGCGACGAGCCAACGAGCGTGCCGCCTTTCGCCGGATCGAGTTCCGGTATGGCCTGAAAGAGCGGATTGAGGTGCACGTGCGGGACGCGCGGGTTGAAGAGACAGTTGAAGCCCTTGATGAGTCCGAAGACTTCGACCTTCAACTGATTCGCCCGCACGACGGCGCCGTGAATAGCTGCGTTCAGCGCCGGCGTGTCGCCGCCGGCGGTGAGAATGCCGATACGCTTCATCGTTTACATCCTGATCGGTTGTGCCTGGCACTGTACTCCAGGTCCGGCGCGGCAGCCGCGCGATCTCTGACTTATACTGCCGCGCGACGCTTGGTGAACAACGATGATGATCGGACTCCTCCGCCAGCTCAGATCCTCGGCGCTCGGGCGGAGAAACGCGCCGCTCAATTCGATCTGGCAGATCATCGGCTGGTGGGAGGCGCGGCGCATTCCATTCAATCTGATCGTCGGCGCAACCGGGCTGGTGACGTCGGCTGTGATGGTCCTGACCGCAGTCATTTCAGAGTATCTGACCGGCGAACCGATCGGAATGCCCGACCCGCCGGTGATCGTGGTCGTCGCCGCGGTGTTGTTCGTGGTCGGCGCCAACGTCTGCTACACCGGTGGCTGGATTGGCGAGCTGCTCGTCCGGCGCGCCTGGCCTGACGAATCCACAACCTTTGGTACCCTCACGTTCACCCTCGGTCTTCTGTTCGCCGTCGTCGTTACTCTCACTCCCGCGGTCCTGACGAGTGGTATCGCGGTGCTCTTCTGGCTGGCGCGTTGGCTTGGCTATGCCGGCCCATGAGAGAGTCCATGAGGGAGCCCGTGGGAAAGGATGAGGAATTCGATTCAGCAAGCGGCGTGGTGAGGGCATAATAGGACGCGAGCCCGAGCGGGCCAAGGGCGTCGAGCGGGCGTCCTTCACAAGGAGACGACATGGCAAAGAAGAAAGCAGCGAAGCGGAAACCAAGTGCGGCCTTCATGAAGCCGGTGCAGCCGAGCGCCGCGCTCTCGGAGGTGGTGGGCTCGAAACCGATTCCGCGGACCGAAGTGACCAAGAAACTGTGGGCCTACATCAAGAAGAACGGGCTGCAGGACAAGAAGAACAAGCGGATGATCAAGTCCGACGACGCGCTCAAGCCGGTGTTCGGCGGCAAGGCCACGGTCAATATGTTCGAGATGACGAAGCTGGTGAGCAAGCACCTGAAATAGCATTCGAGCGCTGGACGTGGCCGCCTTCCCGGCGGCCAAGCGCTCCCACAACCCGCGCGGCTTGGTCCATTCCTAAGAACGGCCGTTCTGCCGTTGCCGGATTACTCTCTCCAATCCTCTCTGGCCCGTGGCCGTTCAGGCGCGATCCGCGCCTAAAGTGTGAATTCCCCCTAACCCCCTGAATCCGCCCGTCGAAGCACGCCGATTGCTTTGGTGAAGGACTGGTCGGAAATTCGGCCAGATTCCGGCGCCGCGCGGCCACGGAACGACAAAAACCGTGATCGAGGTCACAGCTTCGTGGTTTGTCGCGGCCTGGGAGCAGGAGGTATGTACGGTGACTCGTCATCTTTCACTCGTCGCCATCGTCGTTTGTCTGACTCCATCGCTGGCTAATGCCCAGGGCACGGAGTTCACGGTCAAGGTCCAGACCGCGGACGTTCGCAAAGCCCCGAGCACTGGCAGTCCAATCGTCGGGCACGCGCCTCGAGGCGCGACGCTCGAGGTCACGCGCGACATCGGTGCGTGGGTCAAGGTCGCTTGGCCGGAAGCCCCCGACGGTGTGGGCTACGTGCACCAGAGCATGGGAACGATCGCGCAACGCGCCAGCCGAGAAGAGCGGCTCACGGCCACGTTCGCGAACCTGCCGCCGCCCGAACCGGAGGCGGCCTCGGCGCTGGCTGCGGCGCAGTCCGCACCATCAATCGAGGCCTCGGCCTCGACGCGGACCATCTACGTGCCCCCGCCAACGCATTTCGTGGGTCTCGGCGGGCAGATGAGCGGCTCAAACCCAGGGTTCGGGTTCACCTCGCGGCTCTGGTCGCGCCGTCGTCTGGGCGTCCAGCTCGATCTGTCGCAGTCGCGACTGACGAGCGACATCTCCACCGAGCGTGTCCGGTCGACGCAGTTCGCGCCCAGCCTGATCTTTTCGTTGACCGATTACGTCGGCGACAGTCTCTGGCTGCGGCCGTACCTTAGGCGGGGGCGGCGTGATGACCCGGTCCAAGCTGAGTAGCGGCACGCCCGAGGTCAGCGCGTCGGTTTCGGACAGCAGCTTCGGCCTTCGAGCGTTCGGCGGCACCGAGCTGACGCTCCCGGGGGCACCGCGGTTCGCCATCAGCGCCGACGTCGGTTATCAGTGGACGGAGCAGCCGTTCCCCGGCTTCGAGCTCGGGGGCCTCGGCTTCTCGATCTCGGGCCACTGGTACGTGAAGTAAGTTGGGAGTGGGGACACTCGGCTAATGCTGAGTGTCCCCGGCCCGCCGGCCGTTTCCGTGCGCTGGGCATCCTAGCTACATGCGCACCCGCCTCCGCAAAATCTCTGGCTCATCTCGGAGTATCCTCTCCCGCAGTTGACAGCAGTCCGATTCTCGGGCTCTCGATTATGACGACGCTGTCAGAGTCAGGAGAGGACCGAGCCATGGCCGAACTCAAGACCAAGCTCACCAAGGCAAGTGTCGATGGCTTCCTGAAGCAGATCGGCGACGAGGGCCGGCGGAAGGATTGCCAGGCGCTCGTCCGCCTCATGAAGCGAGCGGTCAAGGCCGAGCCCAGAATGTGGGGTTCGAGCATCGTGGGATTCGGCGACTATTCCTACAAGAACGCCAGCGGCGACGAGAACGACTGGTTTCTGGCCGGCTTTTCACCCCGCAAAGCGGCGCTGACGCTCTACCTCTATGGCGGTTTCGACCGCTACGAGTCGCTGATGGCGAAGCTCGGCAAGCACAAGAGGAGCGGATCCTGCCTCCACATCAAGCGGCTCGCTGACGTCGATCTCGCGGTCCTCGAAGAGCTCGTCTCCGCGTCGGCGAAACACATGAAGCAGAAGCGCGGTTGATCGTCTGGGCGTGCGCGTTCCACGAGTCCAGATGTGTGTCTGAAGCCGATCAGTCCGCGCGCAGGCTCGTCCACGGATCGACGCGAGTCGCGCGCCGCGCCGGCACGTAGCTCGCCAGCAGCGAGATGCCGAGCAGCCCCGCGGCGAGCACGCCGAGCGTCACCGGATCGTTCGGCCGTACCTGGTACAGCAGCGCGTCGAGGAACCGCATCGACATCAGCGACAGCGCCACGCCGACGATCGTTCCCACCGCGGCAATGACGAGCGCGCGGCCGATCACCATCGTGAAGATGTTCCGCCGTTCGGCGCCGAGCGCCATGCGCACGCCGATCTCTCGCGTGCGCTGCTCGACGGCCTGCGCCATGACGCCGTACAGCCCGATCGCCGCGAGCAGCAGCGCCAGGCCCGCGAAGAGCGCAAGCAGGTCGGCGCTGAGGCGCGTCCGCCACGTCGCATCGCCGAACCGCGTGCCCATCGTCTTGACGTTGGTGACCGGCAGATCGCGATCGAGCGCGCGAATCTCCCCGCGCACGGCCGGGATGAGCGCGGCCGGATCGAGAGTCGACCGAACAAAGAGGATGCCGTTGCCGCGCGGCGACTGCAGCAGCGGGATGTACATGTCTGCCGTCGGCGCCTGCTCGACGGCGCGATAGCGCACGTCCTTCACGATGCCGATGACCTCGGCGCCCTCATGAAAGCCGCCCTGTCCGAGGCCGACCTTCTGCCCGATCGGATCCTCGCCGCCAAACAAGCGTGCGCGCCGCTGTCTCGTTGATCACGACCACCTTGGGCTGACCCTCGCGGTCGCGATCGGTGAACGTCCGTCCGCGCACGAGCTGAATCCCCATCGTCTTGAAGAGCTCAGGCGACGCCCAGTGGACGCCGGTGAGCGGCTCCTGGCCTGGCGCGGCAGGCGGCTTGCCGGGGAACGTCACGCCCGTGGCGTTGCAGCCGCCTGAAACAGGCGCGCAGAAGCCGTAGGCGGCCGACTGCACGCCGGGCAGCGCGTGGACGCGATCGAGCAGTTCGAGGAAGAAGCGCGTCGAACGCGCCTCGTCGTACTGCGTGCGCGGGCAGCGAAAGCGGGAAGGTGACCAGTCCCGCCGGCTCGAAGCCGAGCGACGTGCGCTGCAGGTTGTTCACGCTCTGCAGCATCAGCCCGGCCGCGACGAGCAGCACCAGCGCCAGCGCCGTCTCGCCGACGATCAGCAGGTTGCGGAGGCTGAGCCCGCGCGCGCCCGTGCGCGATTGACCCCGCGCCGCTCGTCTTCATCGTCGCGACGATGTCGGAGCGCGACGCGTGCCAGGCCGGCATCAGCCCGAAGAGCACCGCGGTGAGAACCGTGACCGCGAGCGTGAAGAGCAGCGTCGTCACATCGAGGTCGATCAAGCTGATGCCCACGCGCGTCAGACCGAAGGTCTGGCTGCGCAGGACGATCCCGGTCTCCGGCAGCAGCGCGCCGGCCAGCCGGAGCGAGCCGTAGGCGACGCCGAGCCCGGCGAGCGCGCCGGCGCCCGCGAGAATCAGGCTCTCGGTGAGGAACTGGCGCACCAGCCGCACTCGCGTTGCGCCGATCGCGAGCCGGATGGCGACTTCGCGCTGGCGCGTCGCGGCGCGCGCAAGGATCAGGTTCGCCAGGTTGACGCAGCCGATGAGCAGCACGAATCCCACGGCGCCCAGGAGCACGAGCGCGGATCGGCGGATGAGCGGATCGACGCGCGAGTCGTGCAGCGACAGCGCCATCGCCCCGAACTTCGCAACGCCGCGGAAGTCGGGAATGGCCGCGTCGATCGCGATGCCCGAGAACCGTCACGGCACTGCGCGCCTGCTCGTCCGATACGCCGGGCTTCCGCCGTGCCACGGCGTAGTACGAGTGACTCCATTTCTGATTCAATCCCTCGGCGGTCATCGTCATCAGCGGGATCCAGGCCTCCGCCTCGCCGGTCAGGCCGCGGAAGCCTGGCGGCAGCACGCCGACGACGGTGTACGGCACCGCGCTCAGGCGGATGACCTGGCCGAGCACGTTCGGATCGCCGCCGAAGCGGCGCTGCCAGAGCGCATGGCCGAGCATGACGATGCCGTCCATCCCGGGCGTGCGATCTTCGTCCTTGGTGAAGTCCCGGCCGATCTGCGGCGTCATGCCGAGCGTCGTCAGGTAGCGCGCGCCGATGATCTCTCCGCGCACGCGTTCCGGCTCGCCGTTGCCGGTGAGGCTCCATTCGCGTCCGGCGAAGAGCGCGTGCTCCGAGAAGACCTGCTGCTGCGTCGCGGAAGATCTTCGTATTTCGGGTACGACCACACCATCTCGCGAAAGACGCCGGGGCCGCCGTCGCGATCCGGCGCCAGCAGGTGCACCATCATCAGCTCGTCAGGCTGCGCGAAGGGCAGCGGCTTGAGCAGCAGTCCGTTGACGAGCGTGAAGATCGCCGTGTTGGCGCCGATGCCGAGCGCGAGCGTGACGACGGCGATGAGCGTGAAGACGGGCGCCTTGACGAGCGTGCGGACCGCGTAGCGGATGTCCTGTCGGAGACCCTGCATGGAATCACCTTGGTGTGGCAGCTGGTGAGCTGCCGGGAGTCGCGAACGAGCGGGCGCGCGAGCACGCGCGCGCCGGCGATGCTGAGGGACTGGCGCCAGAACCAGCGCCGCGCGACGCGCGGGCCGACGTGCGGCTGTACGTCGAGCCTGAACTTCTCTTCGAGGTCGCCCGCGATCGTCTCGAAGCGATCGGGCGGCAGCACGAGCCGCAGCAGCCAGACAGCCAGGCGCGGGGGATCGGCGGTCATTGGCTGGCGATCAGGGCAGCAGAGCCTGGAGGCGCGCGTTCATGCCGTTGGCCATCTTCCGCAGCGCGTCGTACGAGCGCGTCAGCGCGCGGGCGCCGGCGGGTTCGATCGAGTAGTGCCGCTTGCGTTTGCCGCCGCGCGCCGCGGTGGGCTCGCCGAGGCGTGACTGGACGAAGCCGCGCGCCTCGAGCCGGTCGAGCGCCGTGTAGAGCGCGCCAGAGGAGATCGTCCGGCTGGTTCGCGTCTCGATCTCCTGCCGGATCGTCACCGCCGTCGCGCTCGCGTCGAGCCGGACGACCGCAAAGAGGATCAGCTGCTCGAACTCACCGACGGAGTCGCCCATGAGTCTGTCGGCTCACACTGTAGGGAAAATCGTCGGAGGTGTCAAGACGCGACATGTCCGGCAAACTCTCATGCCCTGAACCGCGTCTAAAGTGGATCAGAAGTCATCCCATGGCACTTCCGTGTTGTCCGTGTAATCCGTAGCTAGAATCGTCCGCGCGACGTCCGCCGCGCGCTGTTTTCGGAGGACCCGATGCGCCACCGTTTTTCCTCGGTTGTCATCCTCCTGGCCGCAAGCCTCTCGATTTCGGCTGAAGCACCCTACATTCGCACCGACTTTTCAGGAACCGACCCTGACGGGCTCGTCGTGCACGAGTGGGGGACGTTCACATCGGTCGCTGCCGAAGACGGCACGGCGGTCGACTGGGTGCCACAGCAGGGGCCGCGGGATCTGCCCTGTTTCGTCGATCGCGTGCAATACAACATCAAGGGATGGCTGCCGGCCCGGGTTCGCATGGAAACGCCGGTCCTCTATTTCTACTCGCCCGATGAGAAGGCGGTAGACGTCCGCGTGCGGTTCCCGCAAGGCATCATCACCGAGTGGTATCCGCGTGCCGAGGTCGCGCCAACCAGGATCGAGCTGACGACCCTCAGAAATCCAGGACTCGAAGGCACGATCGGGTGGAATCAGGTCAGGGTCCTGCCGCGCGCGGCGGAGGACTATCCCGTCGAGAGCGGCGCCAATCACTATTACGCGGCTCGCAAGACCGACGCGTCCCCACTCGAAGTCGATGGCGAGCGCGAGAAGTTCCTGTTCTATCGCGGCATCGGCAACTTCCCGCTGCCGCTCACGGCGGCCCTGTCCGCAGACGGACAGGTCGTCGTCTCGGCAACGAACGGGCAGCCGGTCGGCGACGTGATGCTCTTCGAGAACACCGCGGGAACGGCGGGTTACCAGGCACTCCGCTCCGCGAAGCCGACGGTCACACTCGAGCGCCCGGCCGCCCCGCGCGTACCAACACCCTCAGTGCATTCGGCGCTCGAGCGGATGCTGGTGGCGCAAGGCCTGTATCAAAAGGAAGCTGCCGCCATGGTCGACACGTGGCGCGATTCCTGGTTCGAAGAAGGCCTGCGCCTCTTCTACATCGTCCCGCGTTCCGCGGTCGACGAGCTCCTGCCGCTCGAGATCACTCCTGCGCCGGCGAGCGTGGCTCGCGTGTTCGTCGGGCGGATCGAGCTCGTCACGCCGTCGGTTGTCGACGAAGTGAAACAGGCGATCCTGCGGAGGGATCGCGGCGTGCTGGCCAGGCACGCGCGCTTCCTGCGGCCGATTGTCGCGCGAGTCCTTGCCTCCAGCACGGCCGCCGAGGCGGTAGCCGTCGAGCGCAACCTGTCATTTGCCTACTCGTCGGTCGCCCCGCCGGCCGTCGGCTGCAACTAGCGAGGGCGGGGTCAGACGGGGGCCAGACGGGGCACGGTCAGACCCTGGTTTGACCCTGGTTTGACCCTGGTTTGACCCTGGTCTGACCCTGGTCTGACCCTGGTCTGACCCTGGTCTGACCCTGGTCTGACCCCGGTCTGACCCCGGCATCATTTCGCCACGTCATAGACAAACAGGGTCGACTTGTCGTCCTCCGGCATGAAGTAGGCGCGCAGGCCAGTCTTCGTGCCCTCGAACCAGGCTGGATTGTGCGTCATGTCGAGTCCCCCGGCGGTCCAGAGGGGAACCGGCACCTGGTGCAGCGGGCGCCCGTCGCGGAGATCCACGAGATCCAAGCCGCCGAGTCGGAACGGCGGTGCGGTGGGCGACTGGCGCAACTCGGTCACGCCCGTGCACAGCATGCGATGCCGTCCGGCGTACTTGCAGTCCTGATAGTCGACATAGTGCGAAGTGTTCAGCGTCCGCAACTTCTCCGGCGGCACGGCGGCGTTCGTGACCCTGCCGGCCGAGTCGAGTGTCCAGCGATAAAAGCGGCGTGAGCCCCAGCTGACGCCGTGAAGGGAGTGGTCGTCAGTGTCGTGAACCATGGCGCCGATGGAATCGCCGAACCGAAACATCTCCTCGGCCTTCATGGTGATCGGATCGACCCGATAGATGATCGAACGGCTGTTCGGGCGGTACTCGGTGACGGGCACCCAGATGTAGCGGCCGTCGTAGTCGATTCCGCCAGGATGATAGATGGCTCCCTCACCGAGCGTGAGATCGGTGAGCAGGTTGCCTTTCAGATCGACCTTGAACAGATGCCCGACCCCCTCGCCCACGTCGCGATCGTAGCCGTCGACGAGTTGCGGGAACCGGCGGGTTCGCACCCGGACCTCGACGGACGCCACGACGAGCACCTCGCCGATCTTCACCATCCCCTGCGGGTGATACGTGGTGAACTTCATCGGAACGGTCTCGACCAGCTTCCAGGCCGACTCGCGCGTCAGGCCCTGCACAAGGTCGGCGACGGCCGGTGTCGCGGTCGTCTGCCCACGGGCCGCGCCGCTCGCGAGGGTCAAGGCCATCGAGTAGATGAATATTCGGCGCACGGCTTGCTCCTCAATCGTGAACAATAGCACCCGCCGCCCGTCCTGAGATCCTGCCTGAACCAACCTGTTACCATTGACGCCCATGCCATCGTTCACGCGCCGCCAGCTTCTTCGATCCGCCGTCGGATCGGCCACGCTGATACCCTTCGCGTCCTCCAGCCTGGCGGATCTCGATCGCGGCCGACTGGCAGCAGATTGCGGACCCGATTGCCGCATATCGCGCCCAGATGGGCGCCACACCGATCGTCACGACGCGTCTGGGCGACAACCTCTCGATGTTGTCCGGCCCGGGCGGCAACGTCATCGTGCTCTACGGGCCACAGGGGAAGCTCGTCGTCGACTCGTTCCTCCAGCCGGCATGGCGCCCGCTCAAGCAGCTGGTCGACAGCATGGGCCCGGCTCCCGTCAAGCTGCTCATCAACACCCACTGGCACTTCGATCATACCGACAACAACGAGAACTTCCGCAAAGTTGGCGCCGCGATCCTGTCGCACGCAAACACCAAGAAACGGATGTCGCAGACGCACGATTTGCTCGGCATGCACTTTACGCCGTCGGCGCCCCGCGCCCTACCGACGCAGACCTTCGTCGATAAACACACGCAACGGATGAACGGCGAGCGTGTTGAAGCGGGCCGGATCCCGCCGGCGCACACCGATACGGATGCCTACGTGCACTTCACGCGCGTCAACGCGCTGCACATGGGCGACGTGTACTTCAACGGCGTCTACCCATTCATCGACGCCAGCACCGGCGGCAGCATCAACGGCCAGATTGCCGGCGCCACGCTCGGGTTGAAGATCTCGGACAAGTCGACCAGGATTGTGCCCGGTCACGGCCCGGTCGCGGACCGCACCGCGCTGACCGCCTACCGCGACATGCTTGTGACGGTCCGAGACCGGGTGCAGAAACTAAAAGCCAGCGGCCGGACCCTGGCGGAAGTCACCGCGGCCAAGCCGACCGCCGATCTCGACGCGACGTGGGGCGCCGGCTTCATGAAGCCTGACGATTTCGTTGCGATTGTCTACAACACGCTCAAGCTCAAATAGGATGGCTCGACCCCGGAATGCCCAGTTGACGACGGTTCATCGCGCCATCCCGATCGCGTTCGGGATTGTTGTGGCAACGGCCGTCTTTTCCATTCCCGCGAGCGCCCAGCCGGTGGAGATCGCGCCGGTGGGCGGTTACCGGTTCGGCGGCGGCTTCTTCGAACAAGTGACCCAGCAGCAGGTCGATCTCGACGGCGCACCGGTCTTCGGGATTGTCGTCAACGTGCCGCTTCACGACGGACTGTTCGTCGAAGCGTTCGCGAGCCATCAGCAGGGGAGCGTGACCGTTCCCGAAAGCGCGACCGCCCCGGCGGCGCGCTGGCGTATCGACGTCGACCATTTTCAAGTTGGCGGGTTGCAGGAGTTCTTCGACCGCCGCCGCACGCGTCCGTTCCTGACCGGTCTCCTGGGCCTGACGCGTTACGCGGCCGACGGCGACAACGAGATTCGATTCACCGCCAGCGCCGGCGGGGGCGTGAAACTAATGCCCGTGCCGCGTTTCGGGCTGCGCCTCGACGGGCGGTTGTTTGCGACGTTTGTCGAGGTCGAGGGCCGCGCGATCGCCTGCTCCCCGGGGATCTGCCTGGTCGCGTTCAACGCCAACATTGTCTGGCAGGCGGAATTCACCGCTGCGCTGGTTGTCGGGTTCTGATCGTCGATACGCGAGTGCGGCAACCGTCGCATCGCTAAAGTTCAGGTGTGACGTGCAGCTGCTGACGGCCAGAAAGCGCGAGATGAAAGCAGCAGGGCTGACGCTCCTTCTATTTCTGCCCGTTTCGTGCGGTCCGCCGCGCGCCGGCGGAGTTCCTGTGGGCCAGGACACGACACGTCAGCCGCAGTTCGTCGGTAAGGCCTGGCTGTCGACGGACGCAGGTGCTTCCCCCGGCACGCTCCGGATTTTCCTTCCCGACGGCACCCTGCTGATGGACTCGTGTGGGGAGACGTATCGCATGGCACGATGGCGAGCGATTGACGAGCGCCGACTCGAGTGGACCGAAGACACGGCGCGGATCGAAACACAGATCACGGTGCTGACCGACGACGAGCTCCAGTTGCGACTGCTGCTCGTCGGTGGAGTCAAAAACGAGACGTATCGCTTGGCGAAGGTGCCCTATGTGTGCCCGGATCTGCCCCGCTAGCCGTGCGCGCGTACGGAATTTGTCGGGTCCCCAATAGGGTATATTCATCGCCGAAGGCCAAGGTATGAACCGTTCAATCGCCACGTTATTGCTGGTTCTCGCCGCCCTGTTGGCACCTGGCTTGGTCGCCGCCCAGGAGCTTCATACCTTCACCCGCATTCAGCTGAGCGATCAGTTCTGGAGCGAGGGCGCCACCTATGGCGATCTGAACAACGACCGCGTGAACGACATCATCTCGGGGCCGTGGTGGTGGGAAGGGCCGGACTTCAAGACGCGCCACGAGTACTATCCGGCGACGACGACGTTCCAGTTGAAGCTCGGGCCGATGACGACCGTGACCGTGCCGGGATTCGAGGGCACGCTCGGGAAGGACGAACAAGTACTCGAACAACTTCTTTGCGTTTGGCCTACGACTTCAACAAGGACAACTGGAACGACATCCTGATCATCGGCTTTCCCGGCCAGGACACCTCGTGGTTCGAGAACCCGAAGGGCAAGGAGACCCACTGGACTCGCCACAAGATCTTCGACCAGACCGACAACGAGTCGCCGACCTTTACCGACCTGACCGGCGACGGAAAGCCGGAGCTCGTTTGCATTACCAAGGGCCAGTACGGCTATGCGGAGCCGGACTGGCGCGATCCGGCAAAGCCGTGGACCTTTCATCCGATCTCGCCCAACAACAAGTACGGCAACTTCACGCACGGGATGGGCGTCGGCGACATCAACGGCGATGGACGGCTCGATCTGCTGGAGAAGAACGGCTGGTGGGAGCAGCCGGCCTCGCTCGCGGGTGACCCGGTGTGGCGCTTCCATGCCCAGCCGATGGGCACCGGCGGGTCGCAGATGTTCGCGTACGACGTCAACGGCGACGGCCTGAACGACATCATCACCGCGCTCACGGCCCACGAGTTCGGCCTCGCGTGGTACGAGCAGTATCGCGAGGGCAGCGAGATCAGGTTCCGCGAGCACATCTTCATGAACAAGGAGCCGCGCGACAACGCCTACGGCGTGAAGTTCTCCGAGATCCACGCGATCGCGCTCGTCGACATGGACGGCGACGGCCTCAAGGACCTCGTCACCGGCAAGCGGTTCTGGTCGCACGGCCGCACCGGCGATCCGGATCGCAACGACGCGGCGGTCCTCTACTGGTTCAAGCTCGCGCGCCGGCCCGACAAGACCGTCGACTTCATCCCGTATCTAATCGACAGCGAGTCCGGCGTCGGCACGCAGGTCGTCGCCGGCGACATCAACGGCGACAATCTCCCCGATATCGTCGTCGGCAACAAGCGGGGAACGTTCGTCCACCTGCACCAGAAGAAGACGGTGACGCATGAAGAATGGCAGAAGGCTCAGCCAAAGCGCTGAAGGGGTGGACGCGTGAGCGAGACCGCGACACGATACCGGGAAATTGCTGTTCAACGCGCGCTGAAGGGTCCGGGGCGATCGCGCCCGGAGGCCCGCCGCGCGGCGTTCGACAATCAGGGCGGTGACGCGCCCGGCCGCGCGCTCGTCGACAAGATCGCGCGCTGCGCGTGGACCGTCACCGATGCGGACGTGGCGGCTGCGAAAGCAGCGGGCGTCTCCGAGGACGAAATCTTCGAGTTGACGGTGTGCGCCGCCTACGGTCAGGCCACCCGTCAGCTGAACGCCGCGCTTGCCGCGCTCGACTGAAGCGAGCTCGGCCTTCGACACCCGCGAACGCATCGACTCGGGAGTTGCGCGATGAGACTCGCTGTGCTCGACCACGGTCATCCGCTCAAGACCAAGGCGCTGTTTGCGCTGATTCATCTGATCTCGCGTCACCGCGCCCCCGACGTCGTCAAGACGCTCAGGTATCGTCCCGACTTCTTCGGCGCGCGGATGAGCGACGTGTTCCAGGAAGTCATGCGCGGTCCGTCATCATGGTCGGTTGCCGACCGGGAACTGATGGCGGCGTTCGTCTCGAAGACCAACGCCTGCGAGTTTTGAACCGAAGCCCACGGCGCGGTCGCGTCGACGATTCTCGGAGAGGCAACGGTGCAGGCGGTGCTGGCCGATCTCGACCACGCGCCGATCGGTGAACCGCTGCGCGCGACGCTGGCGTTCCTGCGCAAAGTGACGCGCGAGCACCAGTCGGTAACCCCTGACGATGTCCGCGCGCTGCTGGCGCTCGGTGTGACGCGCGCGCAAATCGAAGATGCGCTGAACGTCGGCTTCGCGTTCAACGTGATCACGCGGCTGGCCGACACGTTCGAGTTCGAGGTCGGATCACGGGCGTCGTTCGACGCCGGCGCCAGGCACCTCCTCAGCCGCGGTTACAAGTAAGGGAGACCGCGGACCCTTCTTCGCCACCACTCGAAGCGCCGCCCGGCACATTCGTCACTTCACCGGCTCTCCCTTCCGCGCCCGGTGCTAGCGTGTTTTCCCTGAAGGCATTGTTTGACAGGGCCGCGCTGTCGCGCGGGCGGCCTTGACCGAACGTGACGGAGAAACTCAGAGTCGAGTCGGTCAAAGGCCTCCAGGAGGACCACATGACACGCACGATGTTGCTTGCGTCGGCGACGCTGCTCGCCTCGAGCGTCGCGACTTACGGACAATCGATCACCCTGCCGCCAGACGCAGACAACGAGCGTGCTGAAGTTGTGCAGCAAATCGGCATGGTTCGCGCCGCGCTCGATAACCACAGCCCGGACGTGCACGGCCCCAATGGCGAGGATCGCCGCGGCAAAATCTGGGGCGTGCTGGTGCCGTGGGGGATCCATGATCTCGGGTTCAACGGCCGCAAAGGGCCCTGGCGCGCTGGGGCCAACGAGAACACCGTGTTCAGCGTCTCGCATCCCGTGTTGATCGAAGGGAAGCCGTTGGCCGCCGGGCGATACGGCGTGCACATGCTTGCCGGCGAGGGTGAGTGGACGATCATCTTCTCGAAGAATTCCTCGTCGTGGGGAAGCTTCTCCTACGATCAGGCAGAAGACGCGCTTCGCGTGACCGTGAAGCCCGAGAAGGCGCCGTACCGCGAGTGGCTGACCTACGACTTCACCGATCGCCGGCCTGATCGCGCCACCGTGGCGCTGCTGTGGGAGGAGCTCCGCGTACCGTTCACGATCACGGTTCCAGACCCGGCCGGGCTCTACATCGACAACATGCGCCTCGAGCTGCGCAACGCGGCAGGATTCCGCTGGCAGTCGTGGCAGGCCGCGGCGCAATACTGCCTGCAGCAGGATCGAAACCTGCCCGAGGCGCTGACGTGGGCCGAGACCGCCATCACGCTGCCCGGCATCGGCCAGACGAACTTCTCCACGCTCTCGACCAAGGCGCAGATCCTCGAGAAGCTCTCGCGAACGTCCGAGGCCGCCGCGGTGATGGCCACCGCGCTCGACTTCCCCGACGGCGTCGGTCTTCGAGATCCACCAGTACGGCCGGCGGCTGCTGACGCAAGGCAAGCCGAAGGAGGCGCTGGCGGTCTTCGAGAAGAACGCGAAGCGGTTCGGCGACACGTGGCCCGTGCACGTCGGCCTCGCGCGCGGCTACTCGGCGACGGGAGACTACAAGACGGCCTTGAAGCACGCGGAGCTCGCGCTGACGCAGGCTCCAGACGAGCTGAACCGCAAGAGCCTCGCCGACGCGGTGGCGCGCCTCAAGCAGGGCCAGGACATGAACGCCAGCCGCGTAGGTCGAGCCGCCTCGACGGCGCGACGTAGGATAATCCTCCAGTCACTCGCGTGCATGAATCGCTGGCGGATCGCTCTCCTCATGACGATCGTCTTCGCTCGCCCGGTTTCGTTGCCAGCGCTTTCTGAACGATAATTCCGAGTAGGCCTGTCTTCACCAACTCACGAGGCGAGCATGATGGAACCCCGGCGGCTGCTGACGCTTGCAGCCGCGCTCAATCTGACTGTGTGTGTCGGCGCCGCAACGGCGCAGACGGTGATCGTTCGCAACGCGCCCCCGGACTCGACGGTCGAAGTCGTCCTGAACGATGCCGCGGTCGGATCGGCCAAGACCAACGAGCGAGGCGATGCGCTCGTGCCGGTCGGCCTGTCCGAACGCCTGATGAAGACCGAAACCGACGCGCAGATCTTCGTCGACATCTGCGAGAACGTGCGCCGGGTGCTCATCGTCGAGCGCGCCGTATCGGTGCCGGTGCAGGACGCTGGCTGCACGCGGCGCGACATGGGCGGCATCTTCGTCGTCCGGCAGGTGAGCTCGCTCGTCGATCGACGTAGGCGGGCGCGAGCCCGACCTTGATGCTGCGGCAGGGGAAGGTGAGTCTGGACCCGCCGCGGGTGTGGAAGCCTGCGCCAACCGGGCTCGTGTTGTTCGGGGGAGGGACGTTCTCCAAGGTCGGTGGCGTGACCGCGATTGCCTGCGGCAGACGTCACGCCCTGTTCAGGTGACGAGGCGGGCCTTGGCTACGCGGCCGGAGCGGCCTACTGGATCACGCCGTATCTTGCCGCGGAAGGGACCTACATCCAGCCGGCGGACGCAACAGCGACGGGCACCACCGACACGTTCCACTTCAACAGCGCCTTCGAGTCGCAGGTCCTGACGATCGTGGGGAAAGTCGGCATCCCGCTCGGCCCGATACGGCCGTACGGTCAGGTCGGGGCGAGCTACCACCAGGCCAAGTTCACGACGAACCAGACGATGACCCAGAGCGGTCGACGCCGAACACGCTCAGCTATCAGCTTCGGACGAGCGGTTGGGGTTTCGCTTTCGGCGGCGGCATCGAGATGTGGTTGTCGTCGGTGTTCGGGTTGTATGGCGAATTCGGCAGCTCCGCCGTCAAGGGCTCCGCGCGAGACGATGCGGACGGGGCGGTCGACGACCGGCTGACCTACGTGCTCTTCGGCGCTCGGCTGCGCATCGGCGGGTAAGGCAGTCGACGTTGCGCTGGCATCTCACCCGCCTCCGCCAAGGTGCGGCCGAAGCGGCACGCCTTCGGCGTGCCTCACTGCACTTCGAGGAGCTCGATCTCGAAGACCAGCGTCGCGTTCGGGGGAATGGGTCCGCTGCGGATCGCGCCGTACGCGAGCGTCGGCGGGACGACGAGCCGGCGCACGCCGCCGACCCTCATGCCCTGCAGACCCTGATCCCAGCCGGCAATCACCTCGCCCGCACCGAGCGTGAACTGGAAGGGATCTCCACCGGCGGACGAGTCGAAGACCGGGCCCTTCTTGTCGGGCCGCGACTCGCCGTAGAACCAGCCCGTGTAGTTGACGGTCAGCAGCCTGCCGGTGACGGCATCCCCGCCGGTTCCCACCGTCAAGTCGGTCTGGCTGAATCTCGCGAAGTTGGTCGGCGCCGTCGGCGAGTCGCTGCAACCGGCGACGCCCACGGCGAGCACCAGCAGCGGCAGGTAGTCGTCGGGGCCGCGGCCCAGCGTCGACGACGGAACAGACGCACGAGAGTCACACGAGCTCCAGGCAATACGAGGGCAAGGCGAGTGGCGCCTCTAGATTATGTAACGAAAGCCGGCGTTTCGCGTCGGGCGCCAGCCGGTGCCGGACGCAGCGCTCTCCGTGCCGCGACGCGCCGAACAGCGTCGACGCCTACTGACCGAGCTGGCTGAGCGCGTAGCGCAGCGGGCCGCTCGAGATCTTGATCAGCCCGTCGAACGGGCCGTCCAGCTCGAGGATCAGGAAGACCGCCGCCGCGACTGAGAGCGCGGCGACGAAGAGCACCGCGATGACCGAGGCGTTCAGCTGAGCATAGAGACCGAAGCTCCCGAACGTGACGGTCAGCCAGAAGATCACGACGACCAGAAACAGGATCGGCACCGTACCCTCCCTGGCTGCCGAGAACCCGCCATCGCGCCTTCAAGACCTCTTCGCTCAGCTTCAGCGACTCGGTCTTGAACCATCGCTGCGTCTCGTTGGCGGGCGACAGCTGGAGGATCTGATTCTCGATGACTTCGATCGCCGCCGCGGACGGTGTCTGCGTCAGACCCGATCCGGCCGATCCGTCCTCGGGCCAGGTCGACTTCGAGCCGGAAGGCCACGGCCTGGCGGATCGAGGTCCCTGGTGGGCTTCGTCTCCGGACCGTATCGCGCGAGCAGCCGATCGAGCGTGAGGATGCTCGCCGCGCTGTTTCTGATCGCGACGTCCTGGCTGTCGAACGTGCTTCGCGCGGAAGCCGTCACGAGGCCGAGCAGCAGCGCCGTCATCGTCGCCACCAGCCCCATCCCGAGCCTCATGATGTCCTGCGACTCTTTGCTCAGATGTGCCGGCGGGAGGAGCCGAGCGGACGTAGGAGCCAAGGAGCGCGCCCCCGAAGGCGCAGGCGAAGGTCAAGCGCGGCGAGACTGTGGCGCTCACGTGGTTCCCGCGCACAGTCTATCCCTGCTGGCCCATTTGCGGGCTAGCCCGGGAGTAGAAACGCCTCCCGGACGACCCGCTACTTCTGTCCGGCAGGTTCGACGGGCTTGATCCGTTCGAACGCCTCGAGCGACGCGCGCTCGGCGCCTTCGGCCTTGCGCAGCGCCGGCATGCTCGACTTGTGCAGGGCCGCGGCGCGGAGGCGCCAGCTCTCGTCCCGCAGCCGCAGGTACTCCTCGGCGCTCGCCAGGAGCGGCTGATGTTCCGGCGGGACGCGTCCGAGCGTCTTCAGGCGGGCCTGCATCGCCGTGAAGCTCCGGCGTGATCTTTCGCTCGATCATCTGGGCCAGCGCCTCGGCCGGTCACCGTGCCGAGCTTGAACTGCTTCACCGCGGATTGATACGCGCTCGTCGTGCTGCCTTCGACTTCGATGCACGCGTGAGATCTCGGGGCGGACGTCAGCGACGCCGCGCAGCGGCACCGCCGACGCCACCGCCACGACGACGGTGACCGCCATCGTGATCGCCACGCGCGGTACAGGCGGCGTGCTCGACGCTCACGCCGCTCGTCAGCACGATGCCGCAGATGAAGCCGGCGGCAGAACCCGGCGAGCTCCGCGCCGCGTGCCGAGGACTGCCGCTCGCCAGGTTGTAGAGCACGAAGACAGCCGCCACGGGCGCGAGCCGCTTGGCAGCGGTCAACGTCATCGCGACCGTCGGAGGCAGCTCGGTGCTCGGCTCAGTCGACGTCAGCCGGCTCGACGGGCTCGGTTTCCTCGGATCGCCGCGATGAACCCGAAGGTGCCGATGCGACAGGCTGCGGCTCGACGGCCTGGCTGGCGCGCGGTGGATCGCCGTCCACGCCGACGAGGCCAGCGAGGAGACCGTAGAGGCCGAAGATGGCGCCCGAGGCGCCGGCGCTGATGGCCATCGGGTAGTCCGACAGGCTCACGAGACTCGCAAGCACGCCGGCGGCGAGGTACACGGCGGCGAACGTGATGTGTCCGACCAGGCGCTCGAGGATCAGCCCGAGCTGCACGAGGGCGGCGCAGTTCACGAGGAGCTGGAACAATCCCGTGTGCACGAACATCGATGCCGCGAGCCGCCACCATTCGCCGTTGGTCGTGCGCGGTCCGAAGCTGGCGCCCCAGGCGACGAGCGACTCCGTTTCGGCGGTCGGCGCTGCCGCCTCCAGCCCATCATCAGGAAGACGATCACGTTGACGGCGACGAGGGCCGGCATCACGAGCGGCCAGGGCGTCCGCTCGCGCAGCGCGTCGCGGAACGGTTCGGGCTCCGCCTGGCGCCGCGCCGCTTCTTCCTTCGCGCGCTACGCCGTCTCCACGAGACGCTCCTTCAGGCGCGTGCGCTCATCCGGGCGTCATCGTAGTAGAGTGCATAGCCGCCGAGCGACGAGAACCACGAGCAAGAATCATCATGAAGCACCAACTCCGCGTACAGCCTCTGGCGGATGCTCAAGACCTGTGCCAGAGGGTCCGCGAAAATCAGGAGTGATTTCCGCACCTTCTCCACCTCAGCAGGCGCGTCCCGATTGCAGGACTCGGATGCGGATGACGAGGTTTGTAATACTCGACCCAGCCATCGCTCGGGATATCCTCGACGGATCGGATCGACGCCGTTGGCGAAGGAGGACAGAGGATGCGTGTGCGTTCATGGCTAGGTGGAATCGCGTTGGGTGCGTGCGCGGCTGCGGGCATGGCCCATGCCCAGGAAGTGACCAAAGAGTCGGTACCGGGCATCCGCAATCTGGCCAGGCTGCAGACGACGGTGGCCTGCGCCGGCGCGATCACGCCCGAGGCGGTGGCAGATATCAAGAAGATGGGTTTCGTGTCGATCGTCAACCTGCGCCTGGCGAGCGAGCCCGAGGCGCAAGTCGACAAGGAAGAGGCCGCGGCCAAGACCGCCGGTCTGAAGTACTTTCACGTCCCGTTCGCCGGCAAGCCCGATCCGCAAGCGGCCTCCGCGTTCCTTGACGCGATCACCACGAAGGGCGCCGAGCCGGCGTTCATTCACTGCGCGGGTGGAAATCGTGCCGCGACGATGTGGTTGATCAAGCGGATTGCCGTCGACCATTGGGACGTCGACCGCGCCGTCAAGGAAGCGACCGCCCTCGGACAGACGAGCGAGCCGCTCAGAGCGTTCGCGATCGAGTACGCGCAGGCCAACAAGAGGTAGTGGGCCTCGCTGATTCGTGTCATCGACTCAGCCGTCGTTTCAGAGCGGTGTTTCCGCGGTATTGCCGGCCTACTCGGGATGGTGGCTGGTGAGCCAGACTGGCATTTCGACGTGCCAGCGGATGGCGGCGGCTCTGATGCAGAAGATTACGGCTACCGCGACCGCCAGTGTCGTCACCCCGGGCCTAACGTTCCGCAGCACCGCGTAGAGCGTGCAACCGAAAAGGATAGGCGTCGCATAGATCTCGCGCGACATCAGGAGTGTCGGTCGTCCTGCCAACACGTCCCGAAGGAGGCCGCCCCCGATACTGGTCAGCACGCCCATCGACACCGCGATGGCTGGTTCGTGCCCCAGCCCGAGAACTTTTTCGGTCGCCTGGATGCCGAAAAGTGCAGCGCCGAGTGCGTCAAGGTAGAGGAGCAACGTGTAGGTACTCCGAATCACGCGGCTTGCGAAGAACATGACGAGCGCGGAGACGATTGCGACGACTAGATAGTTCGTGTCCTCGAGCCAGAAGACCGGCGCACGGACGGTCAGATCGCGGATGGTGCCCCCGCCAAGCGACGTCACCGTCCCCAGCACCACTCCTCCGAAGACGTCGAGGCCTCTTCGGTTGACCGCGAGGACGCCGGTCACGGCGAATACCGCCGTGCCGAGCATCTGCAGGTCATAGAGTGCCGGCACGGGCGCTATTGTAGACGCGGAACCTTCGGCTCGCGGTGCGGAGTCGAAGGGAGAGCAGGGTGTGCGAGGAGAAGGACAATGAGTAGAGGAATACCGAGGCGTCAGCTCGGCCGGAGCGGGGTGTCAGTGTCGGCCATCGGACTCGGCTGCATGGGGATGTCCGATTTTTATGGAGCGGCCGACGATGCGCGATCGATCGAGACGCTGCACCGCGCGATCGACCTCGGTGTGGACTTCCTCGACACCGCAGACATCTACGGGCCGTTTACGAACGAAGAGCTCGTCGGGCGGGCGATCCGCGATCGGCGAAACCGCGTCGTGCTGGCCACCAAGTTCGGAAACGTGCGTTCCGCTGATGGCAAGTGGTTGGGGATCAACGGCCGGCCCGAGTACGTGCGGCAGGCGTGCGATGCCTCGCTGAAGCGGCTCGGCGTCGACACGATCGATCTCTACTACCAGCATCGGGTCGATCTCGAGACGCCGATCGAGGACACGGTCGGCGCGATGGCCGAGTTGGTCAAGGCCGGCAAGGTTCGCCAGCTCGGCCTGTCGGAGGCCGCGCCTGCCACGATCCGCAGAGCCGCTGCCGTCCATCCGATTGCGGCGCTCCAGACGGAGTACTCGCTCTGGAGCCGCGATCCCGAGGGCGAGCTGCTCGATACTTGCCGGGAGCTCGGGATCGCGTTTGTCGCGTATAGCCCGCTGGGCCGCGGGTTTCTGACCGGCCGCTATCGATCGATCGATGACTTTGCCGCCGACGACTGGCGGCGCAACAATCCGCGCTTCCAGGGCGCGCACTTTCAGAAAAATCTCGACCTCGTGGACAAGGTCGGAGAGCTGGCCAGGGCGAAGGGGAGTACGCCAGCGCAGCTCGCGCTGGCCTGGCTGCTGGCGCGCGGCAACGACATCATTCCCATTCCGGGTTCGACGCGAATCGAGCGGGTCGAGGAAAACGCGGGCGCGACGCGCGTGCAACTGTCCCCGGAGGACATCCAGTCACTCGATGCGCTTGGGCCGACGGTCGCGGGCGATCGCTATGCCGAGGGCGGCATGCGCGCGGTCAACCGCTAGGATCCAATCGCGGCTCAGGGCTCAGGGCTCAGAGGCTCAGGCAAGATCTTCGAACGATGAGTCGAAGGTTTGCTTGAGCCCTGAGCCTTGAGCCGCGATTGGATCCTACCGCCGCGCGTATTCGTAAGCCGTGCCGTCTGCCTTGAACGCCACGATCGGATAGGGCTGGGCGTTCGGACCTTCCATGCCGGGAGATCCGACGGGCATGTTCGGAGCCGAGAGCCCGACCACTCCGGCCGGCGCTTCCTTGAGCAGCTGCCGCACCACGTCGGCAGGCACGTGCCCCTCTATGACGTACTTGCCGACGACCGCGGTATGGCACGAACGCAGGTTCGCCGGCACTTTCTGGCGCGGCGCCATCTTGTCCAGCTCAGCCTGATTCATCACCGACCGCTCGGTGGCGAAGCCAGCCGCGCTCATGTGGTCCACCCATTTGCTGCAGCAGCCACACGTCGGCGTCAGGTACACCTGCGCACTAACCACAGCCGGCTTGGCCGGCGCTGGTTTTTGTGGAGCCGGCTTCGGCGCCTGAAAGGCAGACGAGGCGCCAAGCGCGACGACACCGGCGACTAGGCACGCGGCCTGTTGGAGTCGAGTCATGGGGTGATCATAGATCATGGTTCAGGGGGTTCAGGGTTCACGGTTCAGGGTTCACGGTTCAGGGTTCACGGTTCAGGGTCACGAAAAGCATACTGCCCAATTGAGATCAGAATGCTCTTCCTGAACCCTGAACCCTGAACCCTGAACCCTGAACCGATCACATATCCACCGCAATCACCTCGTGTGCGTCGATTGACGGCACGGTCACGACCAGCGCGCCATTCTCGTCGTCGACACGCGGCGTCGTCTTCGCCGTCAGCAGCTGGACGCGCCGGGCGCGGGTCCCGGCCGGCAGCCGGATCCGCACGCGTTCGGGCCCGATGGGGACGAGCTCGCGCAGCGGCCCCTTCATCATCATCGGGTTCGTCAGGTTCACGAGATGAACCGTCATCGAGTCGCGCTGGCGCCAGAGCGTCACGTCCAGCACGCCGGGGCCCTCGACCTCGACCGGCGGCGCTTCGTTGGTCGCCCAACGGATCGCGTTTCGCAACAGCCGCCCGTGGTCGACGCACAGGACGTCCCAGAACGTGCGGTCGATATCCCACGGGATGTAGACGATGCGGCTGCCGCCGACCGTGCGCAGGTAGAGCTCCCGGATCTCGGTGTGCGTGACCCGCGGATACACGTCCTCCATTGGCAGATCCGGATACGACGGGATGAGCGTGAGCGGAGAAGGAAAGATCTCGGTCGGCTTCACACCGATTCGGAACACGCCGTTGATGATTCGCGGTGTGTCATCGAGTCCGTCGAGGACCGGATGACGCCGGCCGGTCGACGGATCGGTTTCGAGCGTCAGATACGAGTTCTGCATCGGGCCGTGGATGCGGCCATCGAACGACACGCCGAAGACGTCAGCAAGGCCGAAGTCATTCCGGCGTTGGCCGAATTCGTCGAAAAGCGAGGACGCGAAGGTCGCGAGCAGGCTTCCACCGCGTTTGACGTAGCCTCGGATTGCGTCGCACTGGGCGTCGGACAACGCCGCCGCGTCGGCAAGGATGAGCAGCCTGAACTGATCGAGGCGGTCAGGGGTCAGGAAGGCTTCGTGCACGAGCTCGAATGGCACGCGCGCTTCGATGAGCGCGTGATACATGCCGAGCACGTGATCCTCGGCGCGGTCGCCCTGCGCCACGCCGGAGTGGTACGTCTCGGTCTGCTCGGAGTGAAGCAGCGCGACGCGCGCGAGTGGCGCTTCGTTGCGGAGGTAGCGTTCGTTCTCGAAATGCCACTGGTAGATCCGCTCGACCGCGGGCAGCCAGCGGCGGTCGTAGAGGACGCCGGAGAACTTCGTGACCCACGGCCGCATGCCGTTGGCCGTGCCTTCGGCCACCCACAGCCGGATCTCGGGCTCGCTCTGCACCGAGTCCTTCCAGCGATACGGCTCTTCCAGGCCGACGCTGAAGATGCCGCCGATGGGCTTCCTGCCCATCACCGCCCGGTACTCCTTCGCGCGGCGACCGTTCGCCCACGGCGGCGTCAAGCCCCGCCGCGCCTGATTGTCGGTGAACTGAATCGCCGCCAGCTCGCCGGCGGTCTTGAGGTCCGGCGGCCCATTCGGTATGAACCGCGCCTCGGGGTTGCCGGCGCGAACCGTCTGATCCCACTCCCGCCAGAGCGCCGTCAGTCGCGCCTTCTTCCACTCGAGGAATTGCCGGCGGAGCGGATCGCGAGGATCGGTCGTGCGCGGCAGCTCCGCGCCGGTGGCGGCGCGATAGTTCTGCTGGCAATGAACGCAGAAGCAGTCTCCGCCCTGCGGTGCCCAGCGATTCGCAAAGATGCCGTCCACCTTGTATTTCTCGACGATCTCGCGGTGGACCTGATTCATGAAGTCGAAGTTGTAGGGCCCGAGCGCGCACGTCACCCAGAGATCGGGGTTCGCCCAATGCCGCAGCGGGTTGCCGGCGCTCGTGACTGCGATCCAGTCGGGATGCGCGACGCGCACCTCGTCGCGCACGGCGTGCGGATCCGTGCGCGCGACGACGCGCATGCCGAGAGCGCGGCATCCGACCACGAGCTCGCCGAAGGGATCGGACTGCCCGAGCCACGCGCTGCGATGGTGCAGCGGCACCGCAGTCGGATAGTACGCGACGATGCCGCCAGCGCTGAGCGTGGCGGCATCGGCGTGGAGGCGGCGGAAGTAGTCGAGCCAGAACTGCGGGTCGAATCGGCCGGGGTCGTTCTCGACGAGCGTCAGCTGCACCCAGCGCATCGGCCGATCGAACCAGCCGGCGAGCGGGTTGAGCGCCGTGCCGGCGGCCTGCGCTGGCAGGCTGATGGCCTGGAGTTCGGGCGGACGGCCAAGAGAGGCGAATGCTCCAGCCCCCGTCGTGACCTGCAGGAACCCGCGGCGGGAAAGAGGGTGCGGCATGCGGCGGATTGTAACGCCGCTGTCAGGGTCGGGGATCAGGGCTCAGGGCTCAGGGGCTCAAGGCTCAGGCCAAACCTTCGAGAGCGCACTCGACAGATCTTGCCTGAGCCCTGAGCCCTGAGCCCTGAGCCCTGAGCGAACTCACGCATGCGCCGGCGCCTGAGCTGCGGGACGCCGCAGACCCAGATTTGCCAGGCCTCCCAGCACGCCAACGGCAAGTGCCACCCAGCTCAGCGCCGGAGTCCACAGCGAGCTGAGGCCGAGCGCGGTGTCGAGCGAGTAGGCGCCGTAACCGGTGAGCGCGAGCGAGCTGGCAGCCGTCGCGTACAAGAGCGGCACTTCGATGCCGTTTGACTGGGAGAAGACGTTCGGCCAGTGGACGGTCAGCGCGGCCACGACCATCACCGACACCATCAGCGCCGGGCCGATCGGGCCGAGCAGGCCAAGGGCGACGAGCACGCCACTGACGATCTCGGTCGTGGCGGCGGTGGCCGCGAACAGGCGGCCGGGCCGGAAGCCCAGCCCTTCGAAGAACCCCGCTGTGCCAGTCAATCCATACCCGCCGAACCACCCGAACAGTTTCTGCGCCCCGTGGGCCGCCATCATGGGACCAATCACGAGCCGAGCGAGAAGCAAGCCTGCATCCATGGGTTTGTCACTCCTTCAAATGAACTGCACTAACTATATAAAAAGTAGTGACTATAAATCAAGTTGTTACTTGAATATGGTTCGGTCCTTTGCTATGCTCAACTGGTCGCATCATGCCCAAGGCACAGGCTGAGACTCCGGCCCTCTGCGGGCGCTTCCACCGCGCCAGCGAACTCATCGGCCGCCGCTGGACCGGCGCGATCATCTTTGTTCTGCTGAAGTCCCGGTGCCGTTTCGCGACGCTTCGGGACGCCATCCCCGAGATCACCGACCGGATGCTCAGCGAACGGCTGCAGGAACTCGAGCAGGAAGGGATCGTCGACCGCACGGTCGTGCCGGAAACGCCGGTGCGCGTCGAGTACTCGCTGACGAAAAAGGGCCGAGCGCTCGCCGCCGCGATGGATGCAATCGCGGACTGGGCCGAGAAGTGGATCGATCAGCAACCGCCGGCGTCAGAATCCGCGCCCAGCCGCGCCCGCCGCCGAGCCTAGACTGGAACCTATCTCATACAAACTCGATCCGTGTTATCCGTGTTATCCGTGGCCCTAGTCCATACTGCGAGTCGTCGTTGAAAGCCAGGCTCATCGTCAATCCCCGATCGGGCACCGACTCAGCTCCTGACACTCTCGAGATCATCAATCGCCTCCTGCGCGAGCGCGTGGGGATGATGGAGATCGTGATGACGGTCGGCGAAGGCGACGCCGCGGCCGCGGCGTCCCGGGCCGTCGACGATGGCGTGGATCACCTGTTCGTCGGCGGCGGCGACGGCACGCTCAACGAGGTCCTCAACGGCGTCGCGAGCATCCCCGGCGGCCTCGCGGCGGTGCGGTTCGGCGTCATCCCGCTTGGAACGGGCAACGACTTCGCCACGGCGCTCGGCATTCCCGACGATGTCGATCAGGCGGTCGCGCAGCTCTTCGACGCTCGGTGCGCGCCGCGGGCGCTCGATGTTGGCAAGGTCAACGATCGCTACTTCATCAACGTGTCGGCTGGCGGTTTCATCGCCGAGGTGTCCGACGCCGTCAATCCGCAGCTGAAGACCCTCACCGGGAAATTCGCCTATCTTCTCGGCGGCGCGCAGGTGGTCCTCAACTACGAGCCGGTGGCCTCGACCGTTCGAGTGTCGGGCACACAGGAATCGCGGCTCCTCCACACGTTCGCCGTCTGCAACTCGCGGTTGGTTGGCGGCGGCCGCCTGATCGCCCCGGACGCCATCGTCGACGATGGACGGCTGGATGTGTGCCTGATCGAGTCGATGCCGACGGTCGAGTTTCTTGCCTTGCTACGCCGCGTGTCGAGCGGCGAGCACCTCGAGGATCCCCGTGTCACCTACGTCCAGGCGACCGAGATCGAGCTCACGTTCGATCGGCCGATCAAGGTCAATACCGACGGTCAGGTATTCGAAGCCGAACGCTGCGCCTACAGTATCCTTCCCGGCGCGGCGACGTTTCTCGGGGTCGGGAGAGCGCGTCGGCTCTTTCCGATTAAGCCCATAAATCATCCGCACTTAGCCGTTTCATGGGATACCTTATAATTACGCGTTGATGAAGCCTACCAACGTTGGTGACCCCAACTACTACCACCGCGTGGTGGACTGTCAGTGGGCGTGCCCTGCGCACACGAACGTCCCTGAGTACATTCGTCTCATCGCCCAGGGACGATTCACGGAGGCGTATCTCCTCAACCGTGAGTCCAACGTGTTCCCCGGGATTCTCGGACGCACCTGCGACCGGCCCTGCGAGCCGGCCTGCCGCCGGACGCGCGTCGATGGCAAACCGGTCGCCATCTGCCGGCTGAAGCGCGTTGCGGCGGACAACCGCGACGAGGTCAGGCATCTCCTTCCGACGGCGCCCGCGACGACCAACGGCAAGAAAATCGGGCTCATCGGCGCTGGTCCGGCCTCGCTCACGGTCGCCAACGACCTCGTGCCGCTGGGCTACGAGGTCACCATTCTCGAGAAGCTGCCGCGGCCGGGCGGGTTGATGCGCATCAACATCCCGGCGTTCCGACTTCCGGAGTCCGTCCTCGACGAGGAAATTGCCTACATCGTCGATATGGGGGTCGAGGTTCGGTACAACTCGCCGGTCAACAGCCTGAAAGCTCTTCTCGACAGCGGCGAGTTCGATGCGGTGTTTGTCGGGAGCGGCGCGCCCAAGGGGAAGGAGCTCGACATACCTGGCCGCCACGACACGGATCAAATCTTCATCGGCATCGAATGGCTCGAATCGATTCATTTCGGCCACGTGGAGTCGGTTGGTAAGCGCGTGCTCATCATCGGCGTCGGCAACACGGCGATGGACTGCTGCCGGTCGTCGAAGCGGCTCGGCGCGACCGATGTGAAAGTGATCGCGCGCAAGACGAGGAAGTACTTCAAGGCGTCACCCTGGGAACTCGAGGACGCCGAAGAAGAAGGCGTCGAGATCATCGAGAACCTGCAGCCGGTCCGCTTCATCATCGAGAACGGCGTGCTCACCGGGATGGAGTTCGACAAGTTCCGGTCGGTCGAGACGGCGAAGGGCCTGCAACAGGAAGTCATCGGACGGGAAATCCTCCCGTGCGACACGGTCGTCCTCGCGATCGGCCAGGACAACGCGTTCCCGTTCATCGAACGGGAGATCGGGCTCGAGTTCGGCAAATGGGACATGCCGGTCGTCGACAAGACGACGTTCATGTCGACCAGGCCGGGGGTGTTCTTCGGTGGCGACGCGGCGTTCGGCCCGGCCAATATCATCTGGGCGGTCGAGCATGGCCATCAGGCAGCCATCTCGATTCACAACTATTGCCAGGGCATACCGCTGACGGATCGCCCCGCCGCAGGGATGACGCTGACGAGCACGAAGATGGGCCTGCACGAATGGGCCTACAGCAACAACTACAACTCCGCTCAACGTCAGAAGATGATGCACGTCGACCTGCCGGTTCGTTTTGCGAGCATGTCGACGGAAGTGGAGAAGGGGTTCACCGCCGAGCAGACGCGCGCCGAGGTCGAGCGGTGCCTGAACTGCGACATGGAGACGCACTTCATCGACTCGCTGTGCATCGAGTGCGACGCCTGCATCGACATTTGCCCGGTCGACTGTTTGACGATCACGCCCAACGCCGAAGAACCCGATTTGCGGACCCGTTTCGCCGCGCCCGCCGAGAATCTCGATCAGCCGCTCTTTGTCTCGACGGGGCTCAAGCAGACCGGGCGCGTGATGATCAAGGACGAAAACGTCTGCCTGCACTGCGGTTTGTGCGCCGAACGCTGCCCGACCTACGCGTGGGACATGCGGAAGTTCATGTTGCAGATTCCCTACGCCGGCGCGACGGTGATCCCGCTCACAGCTATCAGCTAACAGCTTTCAGCTGTCTGCTAGAGCTACGTGAAGCTTGCTCGACGAATGTGACTAGAACTTTAACTGATAGCTGAAAGCTGATAGCTGATAGCTGAGAGCTTCTTCTTCATGCCCCAGACCAACGAATTCGCCTTCAAGATCGCCACGGCCAACGGTACCGGCTCGGCGTCGGCCAACGGCTTGATCATGCAGGCCATCTTCCGCATGGGCATCCCGGTGACGGGAAAGAACGTCTTCCCGTCGAACATCCAGGGGTTGCCGACCTGGTACGAGATCCGGGTCGACAAGCACGGCTACACGGCCCGGACACCGACCTTCGATCTGATGGTGGCGCTCAACCCGGCGACCTACCAGAAGGACGTTCAGGAGGTGCGATCGGGCGGCTGGCTGCTCTACGACTCGACCTGGCCGCTCGACCAGCGCCTGACGCGGCCCGACGTCACCTACCTCGGGATTCCCCTCGCCGAGTTGTGCAACGCGCAGTTCAAGGGACCGCGCGAGCGCATCCTGATGAAGAACATTGCCTATGCGGGCGCGCTCGCCGGGCTCCTCGACATGGACACCGAGATCATACGCACGCTGCTGACCGAGAAGTACCTCGCGCAAGCAGTCGCTGATGGACTCGAACCGGCAGGCGGTGGATCTCGGCTACGACTACGTCCGCAAGCACTTCGCCTGTCCGCTGCCGATCAGGCTCGAGGCGATGGACAAGACGAAGGATTCGATTCTGATCGACGGCAACACGGCGGCGGGGCTGGGGTGTGTCTATGCTGGCGCTACCGTCGGCGCCTGGTATCCCATCACGCCGGCCACCTCGCTGATGGAAGCCTTCACGACGTTTTGTCGCAAGTTCCGACGCGACCCCGAGACGAAAAAGAACAAGTTCACGATCCTGCAAGCCGAAGATGAGATCGCCGCGGTCGGGATGGTGATTGGCGCGAGCTGGGCGGGCGCCCGGGCCTTCACGTCGACCGCCGGACCCGGCATCTCGCTGATGAACGAGTTCATCGGTCTGGCGTACTACGCCGAGGTGCCGGCGGTGATCTTCGACGTCCAGCGGGCAGGTCCTTCGACCGGCATGCCCACCCGGACCCAGCAGGGCGATTTGATGCTCTGCGCGTACGCCTCGCACGGCGACACGCGCCACATCTGCCTCTATCCGGCGGATCCCCGCGAGGCCTTCGAGACGGCGACAATCGCCTTCGATCTGGCCGAGCGGTTCCAGACACCGGTGTTCGTGCTGAGCGATCTCGACATCGGCATGAACGACTGGATGGTGCCGAAGCTCACCTGGGACGACGCCTACCGGCCCGATCGCGGCAAGGTGCTCTCGGCGGAGGAGCTCGAAGAGGCGAAGGGCTTCTCGCGCTATCTGGATGTCGACGGCGACGGGATCACGTACCGGACGCTGCCGGGGGTGCACCCAAAGGGCGCCTATTTCACCCGCGGCTCGGGCCACAACCGGTATGGCGCGTATACCGAGGACGGCGACGAGTATGTCGATGTGCTGGATCGCATCGACCGGAAGATCCAGCGCGCGGCGCGGTTCGTACCAGCGCCAATCGTGCGCACGACGCCGGGGGCGAGGCTCGGGCTCCTGACGATCGGCGGCTGCCACGCCGCCTGCACCGAGGCACTCGACGTCCTCGCGCGGGACGGCATCCTCGTGGACTACATGCGCGTGCGCGGGTTCCCGTTCAGCGACGAGATCCGCGCCTTCCTGGAGTCGCACGACGTGACGTTTGTCGTCGAGCAGAACCGCGACGCGCAGCTGCGCAGCCTGCTGCTGCTCGAGACCGCCATCGGTCCCGAGAAGCTCGAGTCGGTGCGCTACTATGCTGGTTTTCCGATGAGCGCTCACCACGTCATCTCGGGTGTCAAGGCCAAGCTGGAGAAGGCGGCATGACCTACATCACGAAGCCCTCCCCGCGCCATCCTGCGCTCCAGAAGAATGCGCTCGGACTGACCAGGCGCGACTACGAGGGCGCGATCACGACGCTCTGCGCCGGCTGCGGGCACGACTCAATTACCGCGGCGATCATCCAGGCATTCTGGGACCTGTCGATCTCGCCCTACAAGGTCGCGAAGCTGTCGGGGATTGGCTGCTCGTCGAAGACGCCCGCCTACTTCCTGCGCGAGGCGCACGGCCTCAACGGCGTGCACGGGCGCATGCCCGCGCTCGTCACCGGCGCCAACGCCGCCAATCGCGACCTGATCTACATCGGCATCTCGGGTGACGGCGACTCGCTCTCGATCGGCCTCGGGCAGTTGTGCCACGCCATCCGCCGCAACGTGAACGTGCTCTATCTGCTCGAAAACAACGGCGTCTACGGCCTGACCAAAGGCCAGTTCTCGGCGTCGGCCGATCCCGGTTCGCTCAGCAAGAAGGGCGAGGCCAATACCATGGGCGCGATCGACGGCTGCCTGCTGGCTTTGACCCTCGGCGCGACCTTCGTGGCGCGCAGCTTCTCTGGCGACAAGGGCCAGCTCGTGCCGATCCTCAAGGCCGGGCTCGCCCACAAGGGCTTCGCGTTTGTCGACGTGATCTCGCCGTGCGTGACCTTCAACGACCATGAGGGCTCGACCAAGAGCTACGCCTACACGCGCGAGAAGAACGTCGAGGTCGTGCAGGCGGATTTCGTGCTGCCGACGGCGGCGATTACGACCGCCTACGATCCAGGGACCGTCAGTTCCGTGATGATGCACGACGGCAGCTGGGTGCGGCTGCAGGAAGGTGTCGGAGGACTACGATCCCACCGATCGCGATCGGTCGTTTACCTACATCCGCGAACGTCAGGAGGAGGGCGAGGTCGTCACCGGCCTCCTCTACCTCTCGCAAGACTCGCGGGACGTCCACGAGCAGAACAACACCGTCGAGACGCCACTCGCCCAGGTTCCCTACGACCAGCTGTGTCCCGGCAGCGCGGAGCTGGAGAAGCTGCAATTGGGCTTCAGGTAGGCTGAAAGCTTTCAGCTCTCAGCCGTCAGCCAAAAGATTTCCGATCTCAGGCGATCGGTCACGCCGAATCATACCCTCCGTCACACAACCTATCGGAGTTGCCGCCGTCTGACCAGTTAGGATCCAACGCTAACTCGACACATAATTGGGGCCGCCATGATCGAGAGCTTCGTTCAAGACTTACGCCAGTCCATGCGGATGTTCTGGCAGAGCCGGGGCTTCACAGCGGCGGCGGTGGCGGCGCTGGCGCTCGGCATCGGGGCCAACACCGCAATCTTCTCTGTCGTCAACGCCGTCCTCCTCAAGCCGGTGCCGTTTCCCGACCCCGACCGGCTGGTGATGCTACAGGTGACTTCGCCTCAGGGCGTCAACGGCGGCGGCTCGCCCGCCAAGTTCATGCACTACCGCGAGCAGTCGCAGGTGCTTCGCGACGTCGCGGCGTTCAACACCGGTGTCGTGAACTTCGCCGGCGGAGCTTTTCCGGAACAGCTGCGCTCGGGGCGTGTGACGGCCGATTTCTTCCGGCTGTTCGGCGCGCCGGTCCTGCGCGGCCGGACCTTCAGCCCCGATGAAGATCGCCCTGATGGCGACAAAGTCGTCGTGCTCAGTTACGGTGTGTGGGTCAGGCGTTTCGACAGCGACCCCGACGTGGTCGGCAAGACCATCTCGCTCAGCGGCAATCCGCACACGGTGATTGGCATCATCGACCCGAGCGTCGATTTCCAGGAGCTGGCACCGGATCCGGAGGTCTGGCTGGCCTTTCAGTTCGATCCGAACACAAAGGACCAGGGCCACTATTTCAGGGTGGCCGCGCGCCTCGCGCCGGACGTGTCGCTCGAGCAGGCCAACGCCCGGCTGGCGCTCTCCGCGAAGGAGTACACGACCAAATTCCCCAACACGCTCGGCCAGGGTGCCGTCTTTGCGGCGGTCCCGATGCGTGAGGCGCTCGTGACCAACGTCCGCTCGTCGCTGCTGGTCCTCGTCGGCGCCGTCAGCTTCGTGCTCCTGATCGCCTGCGCGAACGTCGCCAACCTGTTGCTCGTGCGCGCGACCGGGCGGCGCCGCGAGATTGCCGTGCGTGCGGCAATCGGCGCGGGCCGAGGCCGTATCATGCGCCAGTTGCTGACCGAGAGCGTCGTCCTGTCGCTTGCCGGCGGCGTGCTGGGGACGATTCTCGGCATCATCGGCATCCGCGCGCTGCTCACCGTCAACACGGCCGGCCTGCCGCGCATCGGCCAGGATGGATCGCTCGTAGGCCTCGACTGGCGTGTGCTGCTCTTCACCATCGGCGTATCGCTCGGCACGGGGATCCTCTTCGGCCTGATTCCCGCTGTTCAAGGATCGCGGGCTGACCTCAGTTCCACGCTCAAAGAGAGCGCGGGGCGTTCCGGCACCGGATTCCGGCAGAACAAGGCCCGCTCGCTGCTCGTCGTCATCGAAGTCGCCCTGGCGCTCATCCTGCTCATCGGCTCCGCGCTCCTGATTCGCACCGCGGTTGCGCTCGGCAGGGTCGATCCTGGCTTCGATGCGCGCAACGTGCTGACGATGCGGATGTCGCTGACCGGGCCGCGATTTCTGAAGTCCGAGGGGGTCGAGCAGATGGTGCGCGACGGTGTCGAGCGGCTGCGCTCGGTCCCCGGCGTCGTCGCGGCGAGCGCGACGTGCTGCGTGCCGCTCCAGGGCGGCTACGGCCTGCCGTTTGTCGTCGTCGGCCGCCCGTTGCCGCCTGACGGTCCGTATCACGGCGGCGGCAGCTGGGTGACGATCTCACCGGGCTACTTCGACGTCTTCAAGATTCCCGTCAAGCGCGGCCGCGCCTTCAGCGACCGCGATACGCAGACGACGCCCGGCGTCGTCATCATCAACGAGACCATGGCGCGCCGGTTCTGGGAGAAGGGCGATCCGCTGAACGACCGGCTCGTCATCGGCCGGGGCGTCATGCGTGAGTTCGCCGCCGAGCCCGATCGTCAGATCATCGGGATCGTTGGCGATGTGCGTAACGGCGGCCTCAACAACGATCCCGGTCCGATGATGTACATTCCGCAGGCGCAAGTGCCCGATGCTGCCAACGCGCTCAACGTCGGCTTGACGCCTATCTCGTGGGTCGTGCGCACCCAGGTGGAACCGCGCTCGGTGAGCGACGCGGTTCAGGAGCAGCTGCGGCAGGCGAGCGGCCTGCCGGTGTCGAACGTCAGGACCATGAGCGACGTCGTGTCGACCTCGACGTCGCGCCAGCAGTTCAACATGTGGCTGATGACGGTGTTTGGCGGCTCGGCGCTCCTGCTTGCCGCGATCGGGATCTACGGGCTGATGGCGTATTCGGTGGAGCAGCGGACGCAGGAGATCGGGATCCGGCTCGCGCTCGGCGCGCCGGCGACTTCGGTGAAGAACATGATCGTCCGCCAGGGGATGACGCTCACCCTCGTCGGCGTCGTCGTCGGCGTTGGGTCGGCGTATCTCCTGTCGCGCTTTGTGTCGAGCTTTCTCTTTGGCGTCACCGCCACGGACCCGCTGATTTTTGTCGCCGTACCCCTCGTTCTGAGCACGGTTGCGCTTCTTGCCGTGTGGCTGCCCGCGCGTCGGGCCAGCCGCATCGATCCGATCATTGCCTTGCGCGCTGAGTAGAGTCACATGCGGATTTGCGTCAGTCGAATTGTCGTTCTCCTCGTTCTTGCCATGTCGGTTCTCGGGGCCGCGTCGCCGGCGATCGCCCAGTCGGCCGCTCCCCAGGCCCAGACGCGGCCAAAGATCGGGCTGGCGCTCGGCGGCGGCAGCGCGCGCGGGCATCGCCCACGTCGGCGTGCTCGAGTGGTTCGAAGAACATCACATTCCGATCGACTACATCGTCGGCACCAGCATGGGCGGCCTGGTCGCGGGCGCCTATGCGTCGGGCATGACTCCGGCTGAAATCAGGGAACTGATGAAAACCGCGGACTGGGACCTGATGTTCCTGTCCGATTCTCCCTACAGGTACAAGACCTTCAGAAGAAAGGAAGACAAGCGCCAGTTTCCGTCGCAGCTCGAGTTCGGGTTGAAACACGGCTTCACCTTGCCCGGCGCGCTCAATCCCGGGCAGCAGGTCGCGCTCATGCTCGATCGCATCGCGCTGCCCTACGGCGATCTCACGATCCTTCGACGATCTTCCGACGCCGTACCGCGCGGTCGCGACCGATCTGCGCAAGGGCGAAACCATCGTCCTCGGCAAGCCCCCGCTGGCGAGGGCGATGCGCGCGACGATGTCGATTCCCGGCGTGTTCGCGCCGGTGAACTGGGATGACTGGCTGCTCGTCGATGGCGGCGTGCTCGATAACGTTCCGGCCAACGTGGCGCGCAAGCTCGGCGCTGACATCGTCATTGCCGTCAATGTCGGGGCCGATCCTGGTGACGAGAAGGAGCAAATGCAGTCGCTCTTCGCGCTGCTGGGAAAGACGATCGACACGATGATGACGACGAGCACGCGCCGGTCGCTCGAGTCGGCCGACCTCATCATCGACCCCGATCTCAAAGGACTGTCGTCGACGTCCTGGCGATTGAGCGACGAACTCGCCGATCGCGGCTACAAAGCGGCAGCCGCGCTCGACGGCAAGCTTCAGGCCTACGCCGTCAGCCCCGAGGCGCACCAGACGTTTCAGGCGGCTCGTCAGGCGAAACGCCGGCGCGAGGCCGCGGTCCCGACCGAGATCACGTTCGAGACGATCGGCTCGCCGATTTCTCCGAGGGTCGAGGCGGAGATCCGGCGCGCGCTCAGCCCTACGCTCAACGCGCCGGTACAGCCTGACGCGCTGGCGACTCGGATTCTCGAGATCACCGGGACCGACCGCTACGAGTACCTGACCTACGAGGTCACGGATCGTCCCAAGCCGACGTCATTGCAGATTGGCGTGCGTGAAAAGACGTACGGCCCACCATTTCTGATGCTGGGGCTCGATGTCGGCAACATTGACTCGTCGAGTTTCGCAGTCAACTTTCTCGGCCGCGTGCTTCAGTACCGGCTTGGTGGGCGTTGGTTCTGAGACGAGACTGGATTTCGCACTCGGCACCAACCAGCGGCTCGCGGGGGAGCTCGTCAAGCCGCTCGGCGACAACCCGGTTTTCGTTGCGGGACGCGCCTACTTCGATCGGCGCGGCCGGAACCTGTACTCGGACGATGTCTTTGTCGCCGAGTACCGAATCACACGCCTGGGTTTGGGTGCCGACATCGGCACCGATATCGGCCGGGATGCCGAAATCCGCCTCGGCTACGACATCATTGATTTCACAGGACGGCGTCGTATCGGGGCGCCGGATCTCCCTGAAGTCGATGGCAATGAAGAAGTTCTGCATCTGGACTTCTTCGTCGACACCCAAACGAGCCCACTCGTTCCGACGCGCGGATTCCGCCTGCGCTCGGCGCTTCGTCAGTTCTTTTCCGCGCCGACCGCCAGCGCCCCCATCGATGGAGTCATCCCTCCGAGCCCCCAGTCGTTCACGAGCGGTGAGGTGCGGACGTCCTGGTTCACGCGCGTCCGCAACCGCGACGACCGTCTTTTCCTCATCGGCGAAGGCGGGACCTCGTTTGGCGCGCATCCTCTCGTCGACAACTTCGCGCTCGGCGGTCCGTTGCGCATCGGTTCGGTCAACACCGACCAGCTGCGTGGCGACAACTACCTGCTCGGCGTGGCGGGGTACCTTCGCGGCATCGGGCGGATGCCTGACGTGCTCGGCGGCACCGTTTTTCTTGGGTTGTGGGTCGAGGCGGGGTCGGCGTTCAACGATTGGGACAACCAGGACTGGAAAAGCGACGCGACCGGCGGTCTCATCCTCGAAACCCTGCTCGGCCCGGTGTTTGTCGGCGGCAGCGTCGGCTTCGACGGCGGGGGGCGCTTCTACGTCTCCCTGGGACCGTTGTTCAAATAGGACTTTGGTCCGGCCTTAGCCGGACCTCGTCCGGACTACTTCACGCTGGCGTAGGCCCGGGTCTGCGTTGGCTGGCTGCGCCAGTCGGCGGGATAGGTCACGTAGGACTCGTCGAGTTCGGCGACCGACGGGCATCCGAGCAGCTTGAGCGTTCGAATCAGGTCTGCGCGCAGAATCTGGATCGCTCTCGCGACTCCCGCTCCGCCACCAGCACCCAGGCCGTAGGCGTACGCGCGGCCGATGAGCACCGCCTTCGCGCCCAGGCACAGCGCCTTGGCGATGTCGCTGCCACGACGGATGCCGCCGTCGAGCAACACCTCGCATTGGCCATTCACGGCCGCCACCACCTCTGGCAGCGCGCGCAGGGTCGGGTAGACGCAGTCGAGCTGCCGCCCGCCGTGATTCGAGACGACGACGCCGTCGGCGCCGGCGTCGACGGCCCGCCGGGCATCGTCGCCGATCATCAGGCCCTTGATGACGATCGGGCCCTTCCAGACCTCGCGTATCCAGCGCAAGATCGGCCCAGCAGACCGTCGACTGCTCGAGCGCCGCGCCGACGTCGGCGTACGACATCGGTCCATCTGGCAGGACGACGTTGGGGAAGTCCATCAGCCCGCCGTCGCCGATGAAGCCGGCGAGCCATCGTGGCCGAAGCAGAAACTGATGCACGTAGGGCAGCATCGTCCACGGGTTGCGCGTCAGCAGCTCCTTCGTGCCGTTCCTGAAGTCGCGCTCGCGCAGTCCGGCCACCGCCGTGTCGATCGTGACGAAGAGCGCCGATGGCGCCGGCTTTCTTCGCGCGCTCGAGGCCGGCGGTCGCGACGTCACGTCCGCCGACCAGATAGAGCTGGTACCACAACGGTCCCTTCGTTCCGGCTCCGACCTCGTCGACGCGGCAGCCCGATAGGGTCGAGAGCGTGTAGGCCGTCCCGGCTTCGCCTGCAGCGCCCGCCGCGACGACTTCGCCGCGCGGGTAGAACATCCGGCTGCTGCCGACCGGCGCGAGCGCAAAGGGCAGCGCGAGGTCCGCGCCGAGCACCTTCGTCCGGAGATCGCGCGCGGGGTCGACACGGCACAGCGCGGCCGGAACAGCACATCGTCGAAAATCCGGCAGTTTTCGCGGAGCGTCACCTCGCCATCAGCGCCGCCGTCGATGTAGTCGAAGGCAACGCGCGGCAGGCGGCGTTTGGCCAGCCGGCGAAGGTCGGCGATGTTGAGGACACTGCGGGGAATCGACTCGGCTCATTCGCGAAAAGATTCTATATCAGTCGACAGTCGGGAGTCGGGAATCGGGAGTCACAGTCGACAGTCTATGCCGACAGTCCGAGTCGACAGTCCGAGTCGTCAGTCCGGGTCGTCAGACCGACTGCGTCAATCCCCCAGTCCGGTTGATTTCAGGGCCAGGTTCCGGACAGCACCCTCGCAACTGACTCGCGCGGGCGAGTAACGACTGGGACAATCGACTCGGATTGCCGACGCAGACTGAAGACTGCGACTGCCGATTCCCGTCTCCCGACTGTCGACAGTCTCGCTTACAAATCAGTCGCCACTCATGACTGAATTGTCATGGGATTTGGCGTCCAGCGCCCAAAACCCTTGAATTTTTGCCCATTTTGGCCCGGTCCTCCGGTTGCAGAGCCCTGCAGGCCACTCCACATCAACCGTACCCGATGGAATTCCGCGACTACGCCGCAAAGGAAACGGCCGCCCTGTTCAGCCGGCTGCTGGCCAGCCAGGCCGAGGCGTCTGTCCAGCATCTCCACAATCTTCGCGACGCTCTCGACGCCGCCTCGCGCGGGATAGAAGAGGCCGCGACGAGCACACCTGACGAGGTCCAGGAGCTCATTCGACGGCTGAACACGGCCGCCGGGACGGCGGCCCGGGTGGCCGCCCAGAAAGTCCAGAAGGAAGCGCAGGCGACACTCGAGGCGGTTCAGGACGACCTCAATGTGCAGCGGGCCGAGAACGAGCGGCTGACGGGTTCGCTGACCGAGCTGCAGGCTCATGCCGAGGCACTGCGCGAGCAGATCCAGAAAGAGACGGAGCGCGCCGAGTCGCTCGACCGCGACCTCGATGCCGCCATCGAGGCCCACGCCCACGTCGACGCCGCCCGGCTCGAAGCCGAGGCGGAAACGCGGAAGCAGGCGGGCGCACGAGCGTCCGCAGAAAAAGACCTGGCCGAGAGTCGCGGGTTGCTCGACGCGACGGTCGCCGATGCCGCGCGACTATCTGGCGAGCTTGACCACGCGCGGGCCGAGGCAGCGTCGCTGCAAGAACGGCTGTCGTCGGTCGAGGCCCATGCGGAGCAGGCACGTGCCGAGGCGCAGATGGCGCTCGAGGCCGCGCACGAGGAGCTGCGAGGTGAACGCGAGCGCGGCGAACGGCTGACGACATCGCTGTCCGAAGTGCAGGCGCAGGCCGACATCCTTCTGGCCGACTTCGCCGAGGCGGAGACGCAGGCCGACGCGATGCGCGCCGAACTTGCCGACGTGCACGCCCAGGCCGAGACGCTCCGCGGCGAAGTCACGGATGCGCGCGCGCAGGCCGAGTCGCTCCGGCACGAGCTTGCCGAGATCCAGAGTCGCGTTGACGGCCTTCAGAACGAGCTTCACGAGGCGCGTGCCGAGGCCGCCACACTGCGTGGCGACGTGCAGCGCGAGACCGATCGCGCGGACGCGCTCGATCGCGATCTCGACGCGGCGATCGAGGCGCACGCAAATGTCGACGCCGCCCGGATGGAGGCCGAGGTCGAGTGCCGCCGCCAGACGACGGCGGCGGCTGCGGCGGAGAAGGAACTGGCCGAGGTGAGGGCCCACCTCGACGCGTCAGTCGCGCAGGCCTCGCGCCTCGGGATGCAGCTCGACGCGAACGCCGCCGAGAATGGCACCCTGACCGCCGACTTGAGCGCGGCGCACGCCGAGCTCGAGTCCGCCCGGCTGCAGCGGGAGGCGATCTCCGCGCAACTCGACGCGAGCCGCGCCCGGATTCAGACGCTCGAGCGGAACCAGACCGCTCAAGAAGAACAACTGCGGCACCTCGAAAGCGCGCTCAGCGACGCCACCGACGCCTGCGATGCGCTCAGAGCCGAAGCTGGCGCCCGACCGGCGGCGGCCGAGGTCGATTCCGCCAGCTATAGCGACGCCCTGGCCGACGCCAGTGCCCTTCGAGACGACGTCGCGCGGATGGGGTCGTTGCTCGACACTTCGTCAGAGGCCGTCGACGAGCTTGCCGAGAAGACGACGCTCACGGAGCTGTTTGCCGCGCTCGTCAGGCACCTGGCGGCTGAGTTCTCGCGCGTGGCGCTCTTCCGTGTCAAGGCCAACCGGCTCGAGGGCGAGGACCAGATCGGGTTCGACGAGACGACCGACGTGACCAAGCTGGTCCTGCCGCTCAATGTCGATTCCCTCATCACGCGCGCTGCGAGCTCAGGCAGCTTCGAGCAGCTGATCGGCGGCGAGCTCGACGACAACAGCCGCGCCCCGTTTGGGGGGACCCCGACCGTCGCCCTGGCGATGCCGATCGCGTTCCAGGGTGAAACGCTGGCCGTCGTCTACGCCGATTCGGATCAGCCGGTGTCTGAACGAGGCCCTGCCGGGCACGATGCGAGCATCGTCTTTGCGAAGCTGATGGTGCGCACGGCGGGCGTGCTGGTGATGCGTCTGTCGCAGGAGCTCAAGATGCTCAACGAGCTGCGCGACTACGCCGCGATGCTGCTCCAGGAAGCACAGGAGATGCACAGCGCCGACTTGGAGGCCGAGAAGGGCGACGACGAGCGCCGGTCGAGGCTGAAGGACACGATCGAATGCGCGCGCCAGCTCTACGCGCAGCGCGCGTCGCTCGAGGGCTCGGCCGCGGCAACGCTCTTCGACGATCGGATCTCAGTTGTCATCGACAGCGACAGCGGCTCGCCTTTCGCGCGCGATCTCGAAGCGATCGCCAACTCGGCGAACCTCGGCGAGTCGCGCCGGGCCGCCGAGGCGTCCTGAGAGGTCGCGGTTCGCAGCTCGCCGTCCGCGGTTCGCAGTATCAGTTACGTCGTAGTGTCCGGCTTCAGCCGGACTGCTGTTGTCCGCCTAAAAGCGGACACTACGTAGATCCCCTCCTGCATCATCGCCCGATCGCGAAGACGTGACTGTCGGTGCGGATGAAGATCTGCCCGTTCGAGATCGCCGGCGACGCGACGGCGCGCTCGCCGAGGGCGTTTCTCGCCACGACCTGCGGCGCCCGGCCCGGCCTTCACCACGACGGTCTCGCCGTTCTCGCTGACGAAGTAGACGTGCCCGCCGCCGGCGACCGGCGACGCCGAGAAGACCCCGTCGACGCGCTCCTGCCAGACGCGCTCGCCGCTCGTCGCATCGACGGCCGTGAGCACGCCGACGTCGTTCGCCATGTAGACGATGCCGTCGTAGTAGAGCAGTGACGAGCAGTACGGCGCGCCGGTCGCGACGCGCCAGACACGTCTGCGTCGACGATCACGTCGCCGCGCCCGCCGGGCTTGATCGCCATGTATGGTCCGCTGCGATAGCCGCGGCTGGCGTAGATCACGCCGTCGTGAAACACCGGTGTCGGCACCGCAAAGCGGCTGGCCTCGCCGGCGTGCCAGAGAAACGTCGCCGGTCTTCGCGTCGTAGGCGTCGATCCGCTCGGTCGAGTTGACGATGACCTCGGCTGCCGAACGCGCCGTCGACGACGAGCGGCGTGCTGTAGGAGGAGCGGCCCTGGCCGCGATCCGCCTTCCACCGATCCTTGCCGGTCTTCTTGTCGATGGCGAGGAGGTACGAGCGCGCCGGCTGATCGCAGAGCAGGATGAGCAGGTCGCCGTGAAGCACCGGCGAGCTGCCGTGGCCCCACTGGATGTCGAACGCGCCGTTCTCGGTCGCGAGGTGGCGCTGCCAGACCACGGCGCCGCTGCGATCGAGCGCGACGATCTGACCGGTGCCGAACCAGGCGTAGACGAGCGTGCCGTCGGTGACCGGGCTCGGCGTCGCGAGGTTGTGCTTGTCGTGCACGGGCGTCAGCGTGCCCGTCGCGTCGATCCGGCGTTCCCAGACGCGCTTGCCGTCGGCGCGGCCGAAGGCTTCGACGACGAAGTAGGTCTTCGTCGGGTCGGTGCCGGCCGCGGCGTCGACGCCAAGCGCGCGCTCGCCCTGCGCCGCCGCATCGGCGCCCTGCACCAGGCGCGGGTGGTTGCCCTCGCGCCTGATCCCGGCGCCGATCTGCGAGGTGACGTAGACGCGATCGCCGCTGACGATCGGCGTCGAGACGCCGGCGCCGCGCGATCGCGCGCTTTCCACGCGACGTTCTCGGTCGCGCTCCAGCGGGTCGGCAGCGTGCCGTCGGGCGCGATGCCGCTCGCGTTCGGCCCGCGCCAATTCGGCCAGTCCGCCGCGCGACCGCGACGCCGAGCAGGCCGACACCGACCATCGTGATGAGCAGGAGCTGTCGCAGATGTCTCATGGACGGTATTTTACTCATTCACCCTTCAATTCAGCACTCAGCATTCAGCATTCAGCATTGCCTGTATCATCCCCCTGTGCGCGTCAACACGGTCAAGCAGGCGTTGAGAGAAGGCCGGGTGCAACTCGGCTGCAGCTGTTTTCAGCTTCGTTCGCCGGATGCGGTTCGGGCGCTCGCAGCGGCGGGTCTCGATTGGGTATTCTTCGACGCCGAGCATGGGGCGTTCGATCTGGAGACGCTGCAGGATTTGATGCGCGTCGCGGTCACCGCCGGACTGTGCCCGATCGTGCGCGTCGCCGATCTCCAGTACGCCCTGATTGCCCGGGCGCTCGATTGCGGCGCCCAGGGCGTCCTCCTTCCCCGCGTTGAATCGCCGGAGCTGCTCGAAAAAGCGGTGAGCTGGACACGCTTTCCGCCGCTCGGCACCCGCGGTTTCGGGCTCGGTCCGCCGCAACTCGACTACGAGGCGGTGTCAATGAGCGATGCGATCGCGCATGTGAACGCCAATGTCCTGGTCGTGCTGCAGATCGAGACGCGCACCGCGCTCGAGCGGATCGATGAGCTGCTTGCGGTGCCACACATCGACGCCGTGCTCATCGGGCCGGGCGACTTGTCGGTCTCCCTCGGCGTGCCTGGACAGTTCGACCACCCGCAGTTTGTGTCCGCCGTCGAATCCATTCGCGACCATTGCGATCGCGCCGGCATCGCGCCAGGTCTGCACATGCGATCGCTCGATCTCGCGAAGCGGTGGAGCGGCCGCGGCCTGCGACTATTCAGCTGCAACAGCGACCTCGGGTTTCTGCTCGACAAGGCGACCGAGACCGTGAAGGCGCTCAGGGAGTGACCGCTGCCGTTGTGACGCGGATCGCGGATCTCGATGGAGATTCACGGGACGCGGATCACGGATCACGGGACGCGGATTTCGCGGATCACCGAAACAGGGCCCATCATTTTCGGCCGGGTTCGGTCTGTGCGACCGGCAGCCTGGCGAAGCCAGGCACCCGCGCGTCGCGCGGCCGGTCGCGACGACAGCTCACAAACAGTTCACTTCGTGATCCGCCCGATCCGCGTCCCGTAAACCGATTGTGATCCGCGCGATCCGCATCCCGTAAATCGATTGTGATCCGCGCGATCCGCGTCCCGTAAATCGATTGTGATCCGCGCGATCCGCGTCCCGTAAATCGTTTTGTGGTCCGCACGATCCGCGTCCCGTTGTATTCAAAAATCCGCGATTCCGCATATCCTCGTAGCATGACCGCGCCTGCTCCCGACCCGCACGCTGGCCAATCGGTGCTTCGCCTCGGCCCCAGCCCGGACCGTGCGCGGCTGACCGCGATTCTCATTCACGGCCGCGGCGCGTCCGCGGCAGACATCCTCGCGCTCGCGCGCGAGTTCGACTCAGGCACCGCTGACTCCGCCACCAGTGACGTCGCCTACCTGGCGCCCCAGGCCGCCGGCAACACCTGGTATCCCTACTCGTTTCTCGCGCCGATTGAACAGAACGAGCCCTGGCTGACATCCGCGCTCGCCGTCGTCGGCCGGCTGGTGCAGACGCTAGGGGAAGAGGGTGTTCCCGCTGATCGGGTGGCGATTCTTGGGTTTTCCCAGGGAGCGTGTCTGACGCTCGAGTTCGCCGCCCGCAATCCCAGGCGATACGCAGCCATCATCGGCCTGAGCGGTGGCTTGATCGGTCCGCCTGGCACACCGCGCACCTATCCCGGGTCGCTCGATGGCACGCCCGTGTTCATGGGGTGCAGCGACGTCGATGCGCACATTCCGGTCGAGCGCGTCCGGGAGTCAGCCGTTGTTCTTCGCACGATGAAGGCGATCGTCGACGAACGGATTTATCGGGGAATGGGGCACACCGTCAACAGCGACGAGATCGCCGCCGTCCGCGCCCTGCTGCGGGCGGGCGCGCAGCGCTAGAAGCTCTTCGTAGTGCCCGTACAAAAAAGCCTTTCACCACAGAGGACGCTGAGCAACGCAGAGTCTTTGTGGTTCTGCGCGCTCCGCGAACTGCGGTGAAAAGCTTTGGCAGCGGCTACGTCGGATCGGATTCCTTTAGGAGAGCAGCAGGACGCCGAGGACCGCCACGTATCCGGCGCCGGCGTAGGCAGCGACGACAAACGCCCGACCGGGAGTGGAGAGCACGCGCCACGCCGCCCGCGGGTGAACGCAGAACGCCAGGCCACGTCCGATCAGAAGATCGATACCCATCGTGCCCCAGTGAGACGCAAGAACGCCGCCACACTCCGACAGTGAATTACCTGTTTCATTGAGGGAATCTTGCATTGTGGTCGACACGCTCGCGGTCTATTGTCTGCGCAAGAGAGGACTTTTTGGCAATGCTGAATGCTGAGTGCTGAATGCTGAAGTGAATTCAGAATTGGCAAGTTCGGAATTGAATTCAGAAGTTAGCAATCCGAATTTACTTCAGCACTCAGCATTCAGCATTGCGCCTATCGCCTTGCGATCCTGCCCGCCTCCCTCGCGTCGCGTCGCGATGCGAGATCGATGAGTGGCCCGGTCATGGCGGTCGTGACGAGCGCCATCAGGACCAGCATCGTGAACATCTGCGGCGACAGAATCCCGAGGTCGTAGCCGACGTTGAGCGCGACGAGCTCCATCAGGCCGCGCGTGTTCATCAACGCGCCGAGCACGAACGCGTCATGCCAGCTCGATCCCGACCAGCGAGCCGCGAGCATGCTGCCGAGCAGCTTGCCGGCGACGGCCGTCAGGATGATCCCCACGCACACGGCCCAGCCGGCGGCGTCGTTGAGCAACCCGACTTCAGTGCGAAGGCCCGTGTAGGCGAAAAAGATCGGCAGCAGGAACACCGAGCTGAAGCTCTCCAGCCGCTCACGCAGCTGCTGGCGTAACTCGAGATTCGGCGGCATGATCACGCCGGCCAGAAACGCGCCAAACAACGCGTGGATGCCGATGATCTCGGTCACGAGCGCCGAAGCCAGCAGCACGATGAGCACCTGCCCAAGTTGCGGGCGGTTGAGGGCGCCGCGCGCGTGTTCGAACGCGCGTCCGAGCCAGGGCCGCACCATCCAGACCATCGCGGCCACGAAAATCGCGAGCGCGCCAATCATGAACGCCAGCATCCCGCCAACCCCGCCCGCCGTCACGAGCGTGACGACGATCGCCAGCAACACCCACGCGGTCACGTCGCCGACGGCCGCGCAGGCGAGGGCAGTCGTCCCGAGCGGCGTCCGGGTCAGCCCACGCTCCTCGAGGACGCGGGCGAGCACCGGAAACGCCGTAATGCTCAGGGCGATCCCCATGAAGAGCGCGAACGCGTGAAACGGCACACCCGGTGGGGCGTGCTGCGGGAAGAGCGCCAGCGAAGTCCCTACGCCGAGCAGAAACGGAACGACGATGCTGAAGTGGCTGACGGCGATAGCGGTCGGTGCACGCTGAATGAGGTGCGCCGCATCAACATCGAGTCCGACGCTGAACATGAAGAGGATGACGCCGACCTGGCTCAGCAGCCGCAGGACGTCGAGCGACGACTCTGGAAACAGGAACGTGTAGGCGCCCGGCCAGAAGTGGCCGACGAGTGAGGGCCCCAGCAGCAGACCCGCGGCGAGTTCTCCAACGACGGTGGGCTGCCTGAGGAGGCCCGCCACGCTGCCCATCGTCTGCGTGGCGAGAACGATGACGAGCAGCTGAATAATGAGGAGCGCGAGCGGGCGTCGCAGAGCGTCGGTGGCTGTCACTGCCGCCGCGGCAGGCGCGTCACCGACCGTCGTCGACCCCGTCGCGGGGAACCAGCTGCCTCCAAGGTGGAGTAAACCAGCGAGCGCCGCCACTGAAGCGGCGATCACGACGGAGTAGACGAGGACGCGCCTTTGCATAGCGATGGCCGGAATACTCTACTTGATGAAGCGCCGACGCGGCTGAGCTAGAGCTGAGAGCACTGACTTACACTTTGAGAGACCGTAGATGGAAGGGAGATGCCTACATGGCCGAAGAGGCGGCAGTCACGCGAAAACAGTTGATCGATCTCTTGAACGAGGACCTCGCCCGCGAATACCAGGCGATCATTGCTTACGTCGTCTACTCGCAGGTGCTCAAGGGCGCCGAGTACATGAATATCGCCGCGGAGCTCGAAGTGCACGCCGGCGAGGAGCTTCAGCACGCGATCACGATCGCGCGCCACATCGACTACCTTGGCGGCATGCCGACGGCCACGGCGCTGCCGGTCGTGCTCAGCGAGAAAGCAAAAGTGATGCTGCGGGCCGATCTCGAGAACGAGAACGACACGGTCAAGAATTATCGCGACCGGCTCAAGCAGTGTGAAGCGTTGCAGGAGTATGCGATCGCGGAAGACATCCGCGAGATCCTGCGCCAGGAGCAGGAACATCAGATCGATCTGGCAACGGCGCTCGGTGAGGAAGTTCCCGACGTCTCGCGGCTGCGGCGCAAGGAGGGCAAGAAACGGCGGTAGCGTCACTGGCGTCGTCATGGCATGCTTCGCTGCCCTTCATGAGCACGTTGTCACGGGACCTTCACTACGCGATCCGCGCGCTGCTGGCGAACCCGGGCTTTACGGCCGTCGCCGTGCTGTCGCTCGCGATTGGGATCGGCGCCAACACCGCGATCTTCAGCGTCACGAACGCGCTCCTCCTCCGTCCGCTGCCATACGAGAACGCCGATCGGCAGGTCATCCTGTGGAATACGTCGCCCGGCCTCGGCATCACCGAAGACTGGTTTTCCACCGCGCAGTACTTCGACATCCGGAATGGACAGCAGAGCTTCGAGGATGTCGCGATCGCGATTGGCGCTAATGCGAATTTGACCGGCGACGGCGATCCGGAACGGGTCGGCACGATTCGGGTCTCGTCGAACCTGCTCCCGATGCTTGGCGCGCGTCCGCTTCTCGGGGATCTCTTTAGCTCAGACGACGACAGCCCGGGCAAGACCGGCAAGGCTCTACTGGGTTACGGCACCTGGATACGCCGGTACGGCGGTGATCGCGGCGTCCTCGGCCGATCGTTGACGCTCAACGGTCAACCGCACGAAATCATTGGCGTTCTCCCAGCGTCGTTCTCGCTGCCACGAGAGGTCATGCCGACGCTCGGCGTTGTCGAGGATGCGGAAGTGGTCCTGCCGCTCCCGATGGCCGCGAACGCGGCGGAGGTCCGCAACCGCGAGGACTACAACGTCATCGCCACTCTGAAGCCCGGCGCGACGGTCGAACAGGCGCGGGCCGAGCTCGATATCCTGACCGCGCGCCTCAGACGCGAGCACCCTGATTTCTATCCGCCGAACGGCGGCCTGACGTTCCGCGTCCTGCCGCTCCAGGAACAAACGGTGGGCCGCGCCCGATTGGCGCTGCTGGTGCTGGTGGCGTCAGTCGCGTTCGTGTTGCTCATTGCGTGCGCGAACGTGGCGAACCTGCTGCTGTCGCGGGCGCTCGCACGACAGAGAGAAGTCGCGGTTCGCGCCGCGCTCGGCGCCAGCCGCTGGCGCGTCGTCCGCCAGCTGCTGACCGAGAGCCTCGTGCTTGCGGCTCTGGGCGGTCTTCTCGGCCTGGTGTTGTCCTACGTGTGCCTGGAAGGCATTCGGTCGCTCGGCGAGGCGAGCGTGCCGAGGCTCCACGAGATTGCCATCGACCGGCGAGTGCTTCTCTTCACGTTCGCAGTCTCAGCGCTGGCAGGCGTGATCTTTGGCCTGGCGCCGGCCATTCGACTATCCAGCCTCGATCTTCACGCCAACCTGAAAGACGCGAGCCGCGGATCGGCTGGCGCGAGCGCAGTCTGGGGCCGTGGACAGAACTTGCGCCAGCTCCTGGTCGTGGCGGAACTCGCGCTCTCGGTCACGCTCCTCATCGGCGCGGGTCTGCTGATCAGAAGCTTCACGCATCTCCAGAACGTCTCGCCGGGCTTCAATCCGAGCAACGTGCTGACGCTCGAGCTGACCATGACCGGCCGGAAGTACAACGACGCAGACGCGATCCTGCAGGCCTACAAACAGCTCTGGGAACGGCTCGCGGCGCTGCCGGGCGTGACCGCCGCCGGGGGGGTCTCCGCGTTGCCGTTGAGTCAGATGATGGCGTGGGGACCGATCACCGTCGAAGGGCGCACGGCGCCCGAGGGCGAGAAGTTCATCAACGCCGACATCCGGATCGTGAGCGGCGAGTATTTCAAGGCGATGGACATCCCGCTCATCCAGGGCAGACTGTTTTCGCAAGAGCTCGACACGCGCACGTCGCCTCGGGTCGTCATCATCGACGAGCGCATGGCTCGCCAGTTCTGGCCGGGTGAGAACCCGATCGGCCGGCGCATCCGCACCGGCGGCTTCGATGTCACGCCCGACACACCGTGGATGACGATTGTCGGTGTCGTCAACAGCGTGAAACAGGACGCGCTTGATGCGGAGTCACGCATCGCCTACTACAGATTCCAGGGGCAGACTCCTTCACGCGCCCTGAACGTCGTCGTTCGCAGTGCGACCGAGCCGGCGGGTCTGACCGGTGCGGTCACCAGCGAGATTCGCGCGCTCGATCCGGATCTGCCGATCTACAAGATGCGGACGATGGAGGAGCGCGTCGAGGCGTCGCTGGCGGAGCGCCGTTTCTCGATGCTGCTGCTGACGCTGTTCGCCACGCTGGCGCTGGGACTCGCGGCGATCGGGATCTACGGCGTGATGTCCTATGTCGTCAGCCAGGGGACACGGGAGCTCGGGATCCGCCTGGCGCTCGGCGCTGCTCCACGGGATCTCCTGCTCCTCGTCGTCCGCCAGGGCATGTCGATCGCCGTCATCGGAATGGTGCTCGGGCTGGCGGGCGCATTTGCGCTGACGCGCTTCATGCGGACGCTGCTCTACGGCGTGCAGGCCAGCGATCCGGTGACGTTTGCCGCGATCGCGCGCGACGTTGACACTCGTCGCGCTGGTGGCCTGCTACGTGCCGGCCAGACGCGCGGCGAGAATCGATCCGATTGTGTCGCTCAGGACGGAATAGCACGTATCTCAAGAACCAATCAGGCTGAACGCGCCGACGGCCATGTGCACGATGAACACGATGACACGATGAACACGAAGGGACCTCTAGCGAGTCATCGTGAACATCGTGTCATCGTGCGCATCGTGCTGGAACGTGGGCGTTCGTGACACGATTCATGCGACGGGTTCTCGGCTAACCGGACGGAAGGAAAAGCATCTCGATGAAGAAATCGATGCGTCTCCTCGCGTGTTCCACGATGGTCGCGCTTCTTGGCGCCACCGCGATCGGCCTGGCCCAGCGCGGGGCCGGCACTCGCGCCTGATGCGGCGGCGCGGCGCTGGGAAATCGAAAAGGAGCTTCAATCGATTGCCATCGTCGAGCGCAAGGTGATGATGCCGATGCGAGACGGCGTTCGGTTGGCGACCGACATCTACCGCCCGAAGGATGCGTCGACGAAGGTTCCGATCGTCTGGGTGCGGACGCCCTACAACTTCAATTACTGGGACGTGCGCAACGGCGTGCCGAGCGACCTGACGGCGGCGCTGACTGCGGTGAAGCGGGGCTACGCCTACGTCGTCCAGAACGAGCGCGGCCATTTCTTCTCGGAGGGCAACTACGACATCCTCGGCTCTCCGACCGACGGCTACGACGCGCTCGAGTGGCTGTCGAAGCAGCCGTGGTCGAACGGCAAGGTCGGGACGACCGGGTGTTCGTCGACCGCCGAGTATCAGATGGGCGTCGCGGCGCTCGGGCACCCCGCGTATGCGGCGATGAACGTGCAGGGTTTCGGCGCCGGCGTCGGCCGGGTCGCGCCGTATGTCGAGCAGGGCAACTGGTACAGGGGCGGCGCCGTTCAGATGCTTTTCATTACCTGGATCTACGGCCAGCAGAATCAGGTCCGGCCGATGTTTCCGCGCGAGACGTCGCAGGAGGATTTGATCCGCGCCTCGAAGGCCTTCGATCTGGCGCAACAACTGCCACCGGTGGACTGGTCCAAGGCGCTGTGGCACCTCCCCGTCCAGGACATCCTGAAGGCCGTGGACGGCCCGCGCGGCATTTTTGCCGACGCGATGCCGGTCTCGACCGGTGGCCGGATGATTCAGCGCGCGCCGAACGATCCGGCCTGGTACAAGGGCGGTCTCTATCACGACAACATGCCCCTGAATGTGCCGGGGCTCTGGTACATGTCGTGGTACGACGTGTCGGTTGGTCCCAACCTGGCGCTCTTCAATCACGTGCGAAAGACCGCGAGCCCGGATGTTGCCAATCAGCAATGGGCGGTGATCGCGCCGGTCGGGCATTGCGCCTACACGCGCGCGACCGAGAACACCGTGGTGGGGGAGCGCTCGATGGGCGACGCGCGACTCGACTACGCCGAGCTCACCTATGGTTTCTTCGATCGATTCCTCAAAGGAGAGACGAGAGGAGAAAAGACCGCCACGCTCGACACGCGGCCGAAGGTGACGTACTTCACGATGGGTTTGAACAAGTGGCAGTCGTCAGACACCTGGCCGCCGCGCGGCGCGCAGCCGATGACCTTCTACCTCGCAAGCGGCGGCAAGGCGAATACGCTCGATGGCGATGGCATCCTGATGGCGTCGCCGCCGGCGGAGAACAGACCCGACTCGTTCACCTACGATCCGATGAATCCCGTGACGTCGTACGGCGGCAACGTCTGCTGCACCGGAACGGCCATTACCGCGGGCGCCTTCGACCAGCGGAAAATGGAGGCGCGGCCGGACATCCTGGTCTACACCTCGACGCCTTTTGCCGAAGGGATCGAGGTTAGCGGGCCGATCGAGCCGACCCTTTACGTGTCGTCGGACGCGAAGGACACCGATTTCACGGTGAAGGTCCTCGACGTCTATCCAGACGGACGCGCCTACAATCTCGACGAGTCGATCCAGCGGTTGCGGTATCGCGATGGCTACGACAAGCCGCTCGTATGGATGGAACCCGGCAAGGTCGTCAAGGTGACGCTTCAGCCGCTGACGACGAGCAACTATTTCGCGCCGGGTCACCGGCTGCGGATCGAAGTGTCGAGCAGCAACTTCCCGCGCTTCGATCGAAACCTCAACACCGGCGGCAACAACTACGACGAGGTCACGGGCGTCGTCGCGCACAACAGCGTCCATCACTCGAAGCAGTATCCGTCGAAGGTCACCGTCACCGTCGTGAAACGCTAGCGAAGCTGCCTTACGGCCGTGCCCATTCGTATTGCCCTCGCGCTGCTCGCGATTGCCACGGCCAATGGGCCGGGTCAACGTTCCGCTCCGACGGTCCGTCCAAACGTCGTCGTCATCGTCGCCGACGATCTTGGATACGGCGACCTCGGCAGCTACGGCGCGCCAGACATCAGGACGCCGAATCTCGATCGGCTCGCGCGCGACGGCGTCCGGCTGACACAGTTCTACGCGAACGCTCCGGTTTGCACGCCCACGAGGGCCGCGCTCCTGACCGGGCGGTACCAGCAGCGCGTGCGTCTCGAGCGTCCGCTCGAGACCAACGCCTCGACACCCGGCACTGGTCTGGACATCGGCCTTCCCGCGACCGGGCGCTCGCTGCCGCAGCTCATGAAGAACGCCGGATATGCGACCGGGCTCATCGGCAAATGGCATCTGGGCTTCAAACCGGAGTTTCATCCGAATCGCCACGGCTTCGACTATTTCTGGGGCTTTCTCGCTGGCTACGTCGATTGGTACGCGCATATCCGCGGCGACGGGCAGCCAGACCTGTGGGAGAATGGAACGGCGATTCGCCACGATGGCTATCTAGGTCACGAGGTGACGGCCCGAGCCGTGGCCTTCGTCGAGAAACAGGCCGGTGGTCCGTTCTTTCTGGAAGTGACGTACGGAGCGCCCCATTGGCCGTTTCAATCACCACACCGAGCCTCGATCGCGGCGCGCAAGAACGGCTCGATGGTGCAATGGCCTGCCGATGTCGATCCGCCGAGCCGTCAGGACTACGCCGAGATCGTCGAAGATCTCGACGCCGGCATCGGCCGCATCCTCGAAGCGCTGGAGGCACGGGGACTCGCCAGTAACTCGCTGGTCGTCTTCACGAGCGACAACGGCGGAGAGTGGCTTTCGCGGAACACCCCCTTCTTCCATCGCAAGGACACGTTGTGGGAGGGCGGGATCCGAGTGCCCGCGATCTTCCGCTGGCCGGCCGCGCTGCCGGCCGGCCGCTCGCTCTCCCAGGTCGGTATCACGATGGATCTCACGGCCACGATCGCTGCGCTCGCGGGCTCGACGACGAACCAAGGGTTCGAAGGAATCGATTTGCTGCCGATACTTCGGGGCGGCGCACCACCGATCGAACGGACCCTCTTCTGGCGCGTCGGTCCATCGGCGGGTTCACAGCGCGCAGTCCGGAGCGGCGACTGGAAACTGTTGCTCGACGGGTCCAAACAGCTGCTGTTTGACGTCAGTCGCGATCTGGGCGAGCGAGAGGATCTGGCGGCGCAGCATCCGGACCGCGTCAGAGTCCTCAAAGGCATGATCGATGCCTGGGAGAAGGATGTTGACGCCGAAGCGGCTGAGGCACCCAGGGTGCCAGGTCCGCAGCCGTCAGTGCGATAGACTGGCCGACGAGAGGTACCGCTTGCGCGCGACGTTCAGTTTCCTTCTGATCCTGCTGGCCCCGCAGTTTTCATCGATTGCCGCGCAGGACGCCCCGTCCGCAACACCGTTGGCGTTTGTCGGCGCCCGGATCATCGACGGTACGGGAGCGCCGCCGCTTGCCGACGCGGTGATGGTCGTGCAGGACGGCAAAATTGCCGCGATCGGGACGGCGGCAAGCGTCAAGATTCCCCCGGCCGCGACGCGCGTCAACGTCGCCGGGCGGACGATCATGCCGGGGATGATCAACGCCCACGGTCACGTGAACGACGTCCGCGGACTCAAGGCCAGCCAGGAGTTCTACACCCCCGAGCACATCAAGCATCAGCTCGGCGTCTACGCGCGCTACGGCGTCACGACCGTGTTCAGCCTCGGCGGCGATGGTCCGGCGGGCGTTCAGGTTCGTGACGAGAAGGCATCGGGTATCGCGCGCCTCTTTGTCGCAGGGCCCGTGATTGCGTCGCCCGATCCGGAGGCAGGACGGCGCGCCGTCGACGGCGTCAAGGCGATGAAGGCCGACCTGGTCAAAATTCGTGTCGACGACAATCTCGGCGCCGGCAAGAAGATGCCGGCAGAGGCGTACCGCGCGGTGATCGATCAGGCGCACACGCAGGGGTTGAAGGTCGCGGCGCACATTTTCTATCTGGAGGATGCCACTGCTGTTCTCGCCGCCGGCGGTGACTTCATCGCGCACAGCGTGCGCGACCTGCCCGTCGACCGCGCGTTCATCGACCTGTTGAAGGCCCGGGACCTGTGCCTCTGTCCGACGCTGATGCGCGACGTGGCGACGTTTGTCTACGCCTCACGCCCGGCGTTCTTCGACGATCCGTTCTTCAGGCGCGAGGCCGATCTCGATACCCTGACCGCGCTCCAGACGCCGCAGCATCAGGCATCGAACCGCACCGCCTCGGCCGAGAGATACAAGGCTGGTCTCGAAGTGGCCAAGGCCAACCTGAAGAAGCTGAAAGACGCGGGGATACGCATCGCCATGGGCACAGACACGGGGCCGGCTGGGCGCTTTCAAGGCTATTTCGAACACCTCGAGCTCGAGCACATGGTCGCTGCCGGACTGACGCCGATGCAGGCGATCGTAGCGGCAACGGGCGACGCAGCCCGCTGCATGAACGTCGCCGATCGGATCGGCACACTGAAACCAGGTCTCGAGGCGGACTTTCTCGTGCTCGCGCGCAACCCGCTCGACGACATCACCCACACGCGATCGCTCGAGTCCGACCTGGATACGGGGGATTCGGGTGGCCAGATAAGACAGTCGGCAGTCGGCAGTCGTCAGTCGATCAGTCGCAGTCGACAGTCTCAGTCGACAGTCGCAGTCGGAGTCCGTCTGAACCCAGCCCCGTGAACTCTGAACCTTGAACTCTGAACCTTGAACTCTGAACCCTGAACCCTGAACCCTGAACCCTGAACCGTGAACGCACGTATCATCTAAATCGTGACTCCTCGTATTCGCTGGTGGCCGGCGCTCCTCGTGCTGATGGCGGCTGCCGCCGCGGTTGGCTGGGTATGGCTGGTCGACGATAGCCGTGACGGGCAGGATCGCGTGATGCTCACCATCCCGATTGCGCTCGGGACGGTGTTGCTGCTTGCGATCTGGCTGGTCTTCCTCTCACGGATGCCCTGGAGCCGACGGCGGTGGGCGATTGGCGCGGCGGTCGCGGTGATTGCGATGACGGCGGCGACGACCAGGATTCGCGGCGTGACGGGAGACCTCGTCCCGATCCTCGAGTGGCGGTGGGCGTCTCGGCGACCATCGGCGCTGCCGGCGGAGTCGGTGCCGGAATCGCCGCGATCGACTCCGGTCTTGCCGAAACCTGTACCCGCACCCTCTCGCCATCCACCAACGCGGCGCGGCTGCCGCTCCTGCCGCTCCTGCGGTTTCGGCACCGATCGAGGCGACGCCATCGATTCGGGCGGCCGGCGACTACCCGCAATTCCTCGGCGCAGACCGCAATGGCACCGTCTCCGGCATTCGCATTGCCGACGACTGGGCAAAGCGGCCGCCTCGGCTCGTCTGGCGTCGGCCAATCGGCGCGGGATGGTCCGGGTTCGCGGTCGCTGGAGGCCTGGCGGTCACGCAGGAGCAGCGCGGCAACCGCGAGATGGTCGTGGCCTACGACCTCGCGACCGGCGTGCCGAAGTGGTCTCTCGGCGACGAGGCGCACTACGAGTCGACGATTGCCGGCGAAGGCCCTCGCGCGACGCCAACCATCTCGCGCGGGCGCGTCTTCACCCTTGGGTCGACGGGACTCCTCAACTGCCTCGACCTCGAAACCGGCCGCAGCCATTTGGCGGCGGGACGTCGGCGCCGACAATCAGTCGCCGCAGCCCGATTTCGGCAGGAGCAGCTCGCCGCTCGCCGTCGACGATCTGATCGTCGTGAGCGTCGGCGGCCCGGACGGTCGATCGCTCGTCGCGTATTCCCGCGACTCCGGAGAACCCGTGTGGCACGCCGGAGACGACCTTGCGAGCTACAGTTCGCCGATCGTCGCGACGCTCGGCGGCGTGCGGCAGATCGTCGTGCTCAACTTTTCGAGCATCGCCGGGCACGATCCGGCGTCGGGCCGCGTGCTGTGGAGCCACCCCTGGCGTCGGGACGCGCCAAGCGTCGCGGCGCCGCTCGTGATTTCGGAAAACCGCGTCCTCCTGTCGGCGGGATATGGCGTGGGCAGCAGGCTTCTGGAGGTTTCGCGGGACGGTGACGCGGTGACGCAGTCGCTCGTCTGGGAGAGCACGCGGCTCAAGGCCAAGTTCACCAATCCGATCATCCACGACGGATTCGTCTACGGTCTCGACGACGGCGTGCTCGTCTGTCTGGATCCGGCGACCGGTGAACGTCGATGGAAGGGTGGACGATACGGCCACGGTCAGACGATCCTCGCCGGCAATCGCCTGCTCGTGCAGACCGAGGACGGAGAGATCGTGCTCGTCGATCCACGTCCCGATGCCCACCACGAGCTCGCTCGTTTCAGCGTCTTCGATCAGAAGACCTGGAACCCACCGGCGCTCGCCGGTCGATTCCTGGTCGTCCGCACGGATACGGAAGCGGCGTGTTACGAGCTGGCAGAGTAAGTCCAAGCAGTTGCGTGAGGAGCAGTGCGAGCGAGCGTTGCGAGCGAGCCACGCGATCGGAGCGCGCCGGCGCAGCGGCGCGCGAGAGAGCGTGTCGGGGAGTCCGAGGGGCAAAGCCCCTCGGGAAGGACTAGACCGGAATTCCAAACGCGTCCACCGTCACGTTCGTTCCATCCTTCCTTTTCGCTCCAGCCAGTTTTCCATTCTGATAGCGATACTGCAGGAACTCACCCTGCCCTGCTGGCGGAGACAGTAACAAGCTCACCATGTCGTCGGGTGACGGGCGCTCACAACAGTTGTTGTGACGTGGAGTGGCGCCTCGGCCCCACGAGTCGTCACCCAGATAGGCTGGCGCCACGGCCGGCAAGTCCCATCGAGGAATGCGCGCGTAGTCTGTCTCGGTGAAATAGCTGCCGAAGTTCGGTCCGCGCGCGTCACCGTCGGGATCCGCGGTCACAATCTTTCGCAGCTTGGTAACGGCTCCGGCCCAAGCCTTCAGAGCCGCGTCGTCGCCTGTTCCCTCTCGGTCGACTCCGGCGGGGTGCGCCAGCTTGAGGTGCGGTACCGCCTTGACTGCAGGATTCGCGGCGGCCCACAGGTCGTAGGCCCGGTGCGCGACACCACCAAAGGCGACGATGGCCTGGAGGGCGCCGCCGGCCAGCAGCCCATCGTAAAGTGCGTGACGGGCCGCACGAATCGCCGGGTGTTCCTCAAGTATTTTCATGCCCTTCGTCTTCTGGCTTGGGCGCAGCGCGACCGCGAACCCGTTCACCAGCACGTACGAGCGAGTGAGTCCAAGCTTGGCGAAAAAGCCCTGCGTCTTCTGTCCCGAGTCACCGACGAGCGCGCGCCGCGCGAACGGCAGGCACTCAGCAGGACCGGGGTCCGACGCGATCCCCAGCACTCGCGCAGTGCCATCGAGGCGGCCGCGGTAAAGAACGGGACCGAACGCGTACCAGAACGTCGTCTCATCGCCCACCGCAGCCTGGTAGTCGGGCGTCCCATCCATAATTCCCTTCATCGTCCCTGTCGGCCCAGGATCCGATTGGGCCATCTCGGCCGCAGGAATCGGCCGCAGCACGGCGCGCGTCATCTCAACTTTCTCTCCGTCGACGGTGCCGCTGAGGACGCGGCGATTCACAATCTTCAGATCGGCGACCGAGCCCGCCGCGGTGCCGCGGAGCTTCTTCTTCGACGGATCGCCGGTGATTTTCCAATCCAGTCCACCGAACGCGAGCGTCCCTTGCGTGGCGGTTTTCATTCGAAGCGTCGCTTCTCCGACGACGGCACCTGCTCGGGTCGCGACGTAGTAGCCGTCGGCGCTGATGGTCGGTGGAGCAGCCATGTGTTCTCCTTTTGTGAAGCCCTTAGTATGCGCTTCCCAGCCGCGAGCCGTCGGCGCGGCGCCCCGCGCTCTGAACCCGAGCTTGAACCGTGAACGTGAACCCTGAACCGTGAACCCTGAACCGTGAACCTTGAACCGGTAAGCACTTACTGCCGGCCTGCCGGTATAGTACAGGCATGCCCGATTCGTCGCAGCTGGCCGACCTCGAGCAGACAGAGGTCGGCAGTTACTTCGTCGCGAATTACCCGCCGTTTTCGGTCTGGACCCCTGACGCCGTCGCCACCGATGCCAAGGCCGCGCTGGCTTCTCCGGCAGCACCGGGGACGCCGCTGGGCCTCTATCTGCACATCCCTTTTTGCCGTAAACGCTGTCATTTCTGTTACTTCCGCGTTTATACCGACAAGAACGCGCGTGAAGTGGAGCAGTACCTGGACCTGCTGGGCCGCGAATGGGAGCTCTACGCCGGGCAGCCGGCCCTCGAAGGCCGGCCGTTCAACTTTGTCTACTTCGGTGGCGGGACGCCGTCGTTTCTGTCGACCCGGCAGCTCGAGAACCTCGTCAAGCGAGTGACGGCCGGCCGGTCATGGAAGACCGCCGAGGAAATCACCTTCGAGTGCGAGCCCGGTACCATCACTCGTCCCAAGCTTGCAGCGATTCGCGGCATCGGTGTCACGCGGCTGAGCCTTGGAGTCGAGAACTTCAGCGATCGCATTCTCGAGCTGAACGGCCGCGCGCACCGCTCGCCGGAAATTGGCCGAGTTTACCGTGAGGCGCGCGACCTCGGGTTCCCGCAGATCAACATCGATCTGATCGCGGGAATGCTCGGAGAGACCGACGCCAACTGGACCGAGTGCGTCAAGCGGACGGTCGATCTCGCGCCAGACAGCGTCACGATTTACCAGATGGAGCTGCCGTACAACACGACGATCAGCCGCGATCTGCTGAAGCACGGCGGCCAGTTCGACGAGCCCGTGGCGCAGTGGTCGGTCAAGCGGCGGTGGGTGGCCGAGGCATTCGAGGCGCTCGAGCGCGCCGGCTACACGATTGGCAGCGCCTACACGGCAGTGAAGGACCCGGCGACGACGAAGTTCCTCTATCGGGATCGCCTGTGGCAGGGCGCCGACATGGTCGGACTCGGGGTCGCGTCCTTCGGACACATCAACGGCGTGCACTTGCAGAATGTCGACACGTGGGAAACCTACAGCCTGGCAATCGACCGCGGCGAGATTCCGCTCGGTCGCGCGTATCGGCCGACCTCGGAAGAGCGGATGATTCGCGAGTTCGTGCTGCAACTCAAGCGCGGATCCGTCCGGCCTCCCTATTTCAGCGACAAGTACGGCGTGAACGTCCTCGAGCGCTTCCGCGATCAGCTGGCGTCGCTGCAGGCGGCTGGCCTTCTTGCGTCAGCCGGCAACGACGTCATCGCGATTACGCGGGACGCGCTCTTACGTGTCGACACTCTCCTGCCGCGGTTCTTTCTCCCGCAGCACACGGGGATCCGGTACACGTAGGCTCAGGGCTCAAGGCTCACGGCTCAGGCAAAACCTTCGACCATTTACTCGACGATCTTGCTCTGAGCCGTGAGCCCTGAGCCTTGAGCCAAAATATCAGCGTCTATGTCTATGTCCATGTCTATGTCTTCATCAACCTACGATGTCGTTGTAATTGGCGGCGGCCCTGCCGGGTCGACCACTTCTACGCTTCTGGCGCAGCACGGCCTGAAAGTCGGGCTCTTCGAGCGCGAGACGTTCCCACGCTTCCATATCGGCGAGTCCCTCATCCCCGAGACGTACTGGGTGCTCAAGCGGCTCAACATGCTGCCGAAGATGCAGCGGAGCCATTTCATCAAGAAGTACAGCGTGCAGTTCGTCAACGCGAGCGGCAAGCTCTCGGCACCGTTTTACTTCCGCGATAACAAACCGCACGAGTGTTCGCAAACCTGGCAGGTCGTGCGCAGCGAGTTCGATCAGATGATGCTCGACAACGCTCGCGAACATGGCGTCGAGGCCTTTGACGGCGTGCATGTCGTCGACGTGCTCTTCGAGGGTGATCGCGCCACGGGCGTCCGTATTCAAGACCAGGACGGGCGCCGCGACATCAGCGCCAAGGTCGTAGTTGACGCGAGCGGTCAGGCCGCGATGCTGCAAAACCGGTTCAAGCTCCGGCTCTGGGATCCGATCCTCAACAAGGGCGCGATCTGGACCTATTGGAAGGGGGCGTATCGCGACACCGGCCGCGACGAGGGCGCGACGATGGTGCTCCAGACCGTCACGAAAAACGGCTGGTTCTGGTACATCCCCCTTCACGACGACATCGTCAGCGTCGGCGTAGTCGCGCCGTTCGACTACCTGTTCAAGGGGCGCAACGGGCACGAGCAGACCTATCACGAGGAAGTCGAGAGTTGTCCGGCCGTCAAGGATCGCGTCTCGAAGGCCACACGCGCCACCGGGTATTTCGCGACGCGCGACTATTCGTACCGCGCGAAAGACGTGGCGGGGAACGGCTGGGTCCTGGTTGGTGATGCGTTTGGATTCCTTGATCCGCTCTATTCATCCGGTGTGCTGCTGGCGCTCCGCTCTGGGGAGATGGCGGCCGATGCCATTGCCGAAGGATTGAAGAGTGGCGACGTGAGCGCGGCGCAGCTCGGAAAATGGGGACAGGGCTTCAACGAAGGCGTCGATCGCATGCGCCGGCTGGTGTGCGAGTACTACAACGGCTTCAGCTTCGGCGCCTTCGTGCGCAAGTATCCCGAACTGCGCGGCACCGTCACCGATCTGCTCATCGGCGATCTCTTTACCTCACGTGTCGACAAGGTCTGGGAGCCTATGGAGTCGCTCTACGGGCCGGAGCATCGCGACATTCCCTCGTGGCAGCAAGGCAAGACACCGGAGGAGGCCGCTCACAAGGCTAACGAGCTGGTCTTGCCCGATGGGCGGCGGCCGTAGGCCGGGGTCAGATGACCGGGGTCAGACCGGGGTCAGACCAGTCAGACCAGACCCAAAGCCGCCAATTCTGAAAGTCTCAGTGCTGCATGCTGAAGTGCATGACGGATGAACAATGGTGTTGACACGGGTGTCGATATTTACTACAAAGAAGTAGCAATGGGCGATCATCTAGGACGATTCGAGCACTTCCTGCTCCTGGCGGTCATGCGCCTGGGGGAGGACGCCTACGGCATGACCATCCGGCGCGAGCTCGCCGACCACACGGGACGCGACATCGCGGTCGGCGCCATCTATACCGCGCTCGCCCGACTCGAACGTCGAGGCCTGGTGCAATCGTGGCTCGGCGAGCCGACCCCCGAGCGTGGTGGCAAGGCCAAGCGTCACTATCGAGTATTGGCCGCCGGGAAAAAAGCGCTCGCGAAGGCCGACGCCGCGCTGACGGCGCTCTCCGGCGCCGCTGGCGATCAACTCAGACGCACATGATGTCCGGCCCCGCGACCGCCCCGCCTCGTCTCGCGCGATGGTTGCTGAGCCGCCTCCTCGCCGGTCCTGTCCGCTCGGCCATCGTCGGCGACCTCGACGAGGAGTTCTCCTGCGTCATGGTGCCGCGACACGGAGCGCGCGCGGCGCGTCGATGGTATTGGCGGCAGACGTTGTTATCCCTCGCCTCCTGCCTTCGCGAGCCGCCGGTCCAGGACATCGAAGCAGCTGAACGCATTACAGTCAGGAGCGCGATCATGCAGGATCGACGAGGCTTCAGAACCGACCTCCGGTCTGCGATTCGATTTTGCGCGCGGCACCCGTTGATGTCGCTGACGGTCGTACTGACGCTCGCGGTTGGCATCGGCGTCAACGCGGCGGTGTTCTCGGTGCTGAACGCTACCTACCTCAAGACGTTGCCGATAGCGGCCGCGGACCGGTTCGTCCAGATCCAGTCCAGGAACGGCGGCGCGCTCACCTATCCCGAGTACCTGGCGCTCAAGGACGTGCCGGGGTTGATGGCGGTCATCGCGGGAGGCCGAACGTCGACGACGCTCGATTCGGCGGCGGGGGAAGGGCGGATGCGCCAGCGCGTGGTGATCGACATCGTGACGGCGAACTACTTCGACGCGCTGGGCCCGCGCCCGGGTGCGCGTGGTCGGCTCTTCACCGAGGCCGACGGCCGTCCCTCGATGCCCCCAGTCGTCGTCCTGAGCGACGCGGCCTGGCGCAAGCACTTCGGATCGGACGTCGGCGTCATCGGGCGAACAGTCCGCCTCCATCGCGGGATCTTCACGATCGCCGGCGTGGCCCCCGACGGCTTCACGGGTATCCAGGTCGGCTACAGCCCTGACATTTGGGTGCCGCTGACGCACGCGCCACTCATCGACGGCAACGCCGCGATGCTTGGTCCCGCTTCCGCGTGGCTCGGACTGAGCGGGGTGCTCGAGCGGCCAGACACCTTGACCATGGCGCGCGCGGCGATCGATGGCCGATGGAAGGCGGACCGAAATGGTGACACCGCAGTGATCCGGCTGATCCCGCGGGGTCTCAGGTGGTACTCTCCAGCGCCCGAGAGCCGGCTGCGACTCATTGCCCTCTTTTCGGTGCTGATCCTCTCCATCGCCTGCCTCAACGTGTCGACGCTGCTCGGCACGGCCGTGCACGCACGGCAGAAAGAGCTCGCTATCCGAGCCTCGCTTGGCGCGGGGCGATTGCGATTGCTGCGGCAGCTGCTCGCCGAGCACCTGCTGCTCGCCGCACTCGGCGGCGCCGCAGGCGGACTGCTCGGGGCCTGGATGGCGCGAGGGCTCGCTCCGCTCATGGCCAGCCGGTTTACGCCGGGCGATCTCGATGTGTCGCCGGATCTGAACGTGCTGGTTTTCACCCTCGCCGTTACACTCGTGGCGGCCGCGGCGATTGGCGTGATGCCGGCGCTCAGATGGTCACGCGTCAATACCCTGCCGGCGCTGCAGGGCCAGACTGGAGGGCTCACGCGGCTCTTTCACTCGCGGGGCCTGTGGTGGCTCATCCCGTGGCAAGTGGCGCTCGGGACCGTCCTCCTCGCGTCCGCTGGGCTGCTAGCGAGGACGGTGCAGGAATTGAAGCTCGGTATTCAGGCGTCGGCGCCCGAGCGCGTGTGGTTCGCCGATCTCGACTTCGACGCCGGGCAAGGATCGTCGCGTCTCGCGGACGTCCAGGAGCAACTTCGTCTGCACCTTCAAGCGCTGCGTGGTATCGAGGCCGTGGGCCTGAGCTCGGGACGACCTCTTTCGTCGATTCGCCGCGGTCCGCTGCACGTCGAGGGCCTGACGGCCGTCCCCAGTAGCAGGCCGATGCCGTGGGGCCCGCCGCCGCCACCGCCACCCCGCGGGGTCCGGCTCGACAAGCAATGGATCGTCAGCCAGAACTTCGTGACGCCGGGATACTTTGCAGCGCTGGCGCTGCCGATGCGACAGGGCCGGGATTTCACGAGCGCCGACGGCGCCGGGGCGCCGCGCGTGGCGATCGTCAACGAAACGCTGGCGGCCCGCGCATTCGGCAAGGCGAGCCCGATCGGTCGCCGCGTCTCGTTCGGGGCGCCCGGGGCGTTCGACATCGAGATCGTCGGCGTCGTGCGTGACCTCCGCTATGAGCACCTGCGTGAAGCCGCGCCAGACGGCATCTTTTTTCCGCTCGCGCAGATCCCGAGCGGTGAAGATGAAACGCCGACGCCCAGAGGCCGCCACGAGCCAATCAGTCTGACGCTCATTCTGCGGGCGCACGCGGGCGGGCGCCAGGGCGAGGCCCCGGGTGAAGTCATGACGAGGGACCGGCTCCTGCAGCGCGTGCTGCAGTTCGACCCAGAGCTCTTCGTCGACAAGATCATGACGTTCGACGAGGAAGCCAACGGCGCGCTCAGTCAGGAACGGATGTTGGCGTCGATCGGCTCTCTCCTCGGCGCCGCCGCACTGATACTGCTCGTGATCGGTCTCTACGGGACGATGGCCGCCGCCGTGATCCGCAGCCGGCGCGAGCTCGGGATCCGCCTCGCGCTCGGCGCCAGGCCACGGTCGCTGCGGGCATTGGTCGTCGTGCGGAGCCTGCTCGTCGCCGGCGCCGGCCTGCTGCTGGGGTTGCCGCTGGCCTACGCCGCGACGAAATCGTTCGCCCATCTCCTCTACGGAGTGCAACCCCTCGACCCGCTCGTTGGCGTGGTCACCGCCGCCATCGTGCTCGCGACGGCAGCTGTCGCGGCGTTGGTTCCCGCCAGACGCGCCGCCCGCGTCGATCCCGTCATTGCGCTGCGCGCTGAGTAGCGCCAGCGCTCGGGACTCGGGATCCGGGACTCGGGGTTCGGTCCGGGACTCGGGCGTAGTCCAAGCTTCGACTAACTAGTCGGTCCTCTTCCCGAGCCCCGAGCCCCGAGCCCCGAAACCCGAACCCCGGTACAATGCCCACGATGACCCCATCGGACAGCGCCACGGACAGGGTTGATCCCGCGGAGCCAGGCTTCCGCTACACGCGCAAGGTGTTTTTCTACGAGACCGACCTCGCCGGTGTGGTCCATTTCAGCTGTTATTTCCGCTACATGGAAGAGGCCGAGCACGCGTTGTGGCGCGCGGCCGGGCTCACCGTCGATCGTGCCGGCGCCGCCATCGGCTATCCACGTGTGTCGGCGACGTTCGACTACAGGAGTCCTCTCTTCTTCGAAGACGAGTTGACGATTGTCGCGCGCGTGCATGCGGTTACCAGAGGCACGATCAAGTACTCGTTTGTCTGCACACGCGGTGAGACTTCAATCGGCACCGGCTGGCTGACGACGGCCTGCGCGACGAGACTCGAGGATGGCTCGATGCGTGCCGTCGCCGTTCCTGAAGGCGTCGTCGCGTCTCTCCGCGCGGCGGCTGGTCAAAGCTAGGCCCGCGAATCCGCTCCGCTAGATCCCTACGAGAGAGAAAAATGAAGAGAATTGAAAAACTGATGGACCGCGTCGATCGCGAAGCCTGGGAAGAAGATCTCGCTGAAAGACTACGATCCGGGCTGGACCGGGTCGATCAAGGACAAAAAAGAGGCGGAAACGTTGCTTGCGGACGGTGTCAGGCAGCTCGCGAAGCAGCAGGACCGGCTGTACGCACAGGATACCTATTCGCTCTTGATGGTCTTCCAGGCGATGGATGCGGCGGGCAAGGACGGCACGATTCGGCACGTCATGTCTGGCATCAACCCGCAGGGTTGCCAGGTATTCAGCTTCAAGGCGCCCTCCGCCGAAGAGCGCGACCACGACTACCTCTGGCGAACCACGAAGGCGCTGCCCGAGCGCGGCCGGATCGGCATTCACAATCGTTCGTATTACGAGGAAGTGCTCGTCGCCCGTGTGCATCCGGAGATCCTGGCGGCGCAGCAGCTTCCCGAGGATCGCAAGAAGAACGGCGTCTGGAAACGGCGCTTCCAGGAAATCAACAACTTCGAGCGCTATCTCGTGAACAACGGCATCATCGTCTTGAAGTTCTTCCTGAACGTGTCGAAGAAGGAGCAGAAGAAACGATTTCTCGAGCGGATCGACCTCGACGAGAAGAACTGGAAGTTTTCGGTCAACGACGCGAAGGAACGAACGTTCTGGAAAGACTACATGCATGCGTACGAGGAGGTCTTCACGCATACGAGCACCAAGGAGGCGCCCTGGTACATCATCCCCGCCGACAACAAATGGTTCATGCGCCTGGCCGTCGCGGCGATTGCCTATCAGACGCTGGATGACCTGAACCTGAAGTATCCGACCCTGACCAAGGAAAAGAAGAACGAGCTGCTCGAGGCCCGAAAAGTGCTGATGGCCGAGAAGGACTGACACTGGAGACAGGATGCGAAATTCTTAGCAACAGACCGCGCGCGTCGTTCCGTCTAACGGCGTATGGGCTCGTGCGCCCGGGCTTCGTCCCGTTTCAGTCGAGCAGGAATCTCAAGCGCAGCGGCAATCCTGGCTGGTGCGATCGCATCGCCCGTCCTGGCCGCGCCGCAGGACGCCACCAAGCCGGCCGACCCACCAGCGGTCAAACCCTCCTTACGATCTCGTCTGCTGTCTCAGCCGCCAACCATCGACGGCGTCCTCGACGAAGACGCGTGGCGTGAGGGGCCCGTCGAGACGGGCGAGTGGATGTCCTACAATCCGTTGTACGGCTCGACCGTTCCACAGAAAACAAAAGTCTGGCTCGGCCACGACACCAACTATCTCTATTTCGCGTTCCAGTGCGAGGACCCCGAGCCGTCCGCAATCAAGACCTCCATCACGCGCCGCGACAATATCTGGGCGGATGACTGGGTGGGCATCAGCCTCGACGCGCTTGGGACCGGGCAGATCTCCTACCACCTGATGGTCAACCCCAACGGCGTGCAGCTCGACATGCTGAACACGGTGTCGGGCGGCGAAGATCAGGCCGTGGACTACGTGTGGGACAGTGCCGGCCGCAGGAATGCGCAAGGTTACGCCGTGGAGATGCGCGTGCCCCTTCAGACGATTCGCTTCAAGGGCGGCGCTGACGTGCACATGGGAATTCTCTTCTGGCGGCGGGTGAGCCGCGCCGGCATCTCGGTCGCCTGGCCACCTCTCGAACCCGGCAAGTGGGTATTCGAGAAGCAGACGCCGCTGGCCTTCGGCGAGCTCCGGCCGCGGCTCATCCGCGAAGTGATCCCGTCGGCGACCTATGCGCGCAACGAGCAGCGTCAGGCGCCGTCGCAGTGGGGCGGCCCGGACGATCAGGGCGACGTCGGCCTCAGCGGAAAATACGGCATCACGTCTACGGTCACGCTCGACGCGACTGTCAACCCTGACTTCAGCCAGGTTGAAAGCGACGCGTTCCAGGTCGAGGTGAACCAGCGCTTCCCGACGTTCTATTCGGAGAAGCGTCCGTTCTTCATGGAAGGCTCTGGAATTTTCACGCTCGCTGGACAGGGGAACGACAACAGCCTCCAGGCGGCAGTCCACACTCGACGCATCATCGATCCCGTCTTTGGCGCGAAGGTGACGGGCAGCCTCGGACGATGGGCGTTCGGGACGCTATCGGCGCTCGACCAGGCCCCTGGGCACAACCTGCCGGAAGGGCATCCCGATACCGACAAGGATCGGCTCTTCAACGTCGTGCGCGCGCAGTACAGCCTGGGCCCGAGCAACTACGTCGGCGCGCTTGCCTTGGACACCGAGTTCGCCGGCGGCTACAACCGCGTCGTCGGCGCGGATCTGTCGTGGCGGGTGAACTCGACGCAGCGCGTCAGCGGGTTCGTTCTTGGCTCGGCCTCTCGAGATCTTCGCGGGGACGAGAGGACCACAGGCATCGGCGCGCAGGCCGGCTACGAATACAACACGCGCCGCCTCAACCTGATCGGCTATGCCGAGCACTACGATCCGGACTTCCGGATGGACACGGCGTTCATCAACCGGGTCGGTATCACGGCCGCGTGGGGATACGCCGAATACGCCTTCTATCCGCCCAAAACCAAGCAGTGGCTGTTGAAGGTGGCGCCGTTCTCGTTCACGCAAGGCGGACACGATGAAAAAGCCGGCGGCGACGAGCTGCTGCAGGTGACGGGCGTGCGGATGCAGTTCAGCCGGCAGGGTTTTTTCAGGTTCGATCGCTTCGATGGCTTCGAGGCCTGGGCCGGCCGCCGCTTCGATCGGGCGCGTTGGCGGATGTTCGGCGGCGTGCAGCTCTATCGCTGGTTGAACCTCGACGGGCAGTACTTCTTCGGCGACGCGGTGTTCTACGATCCGGTCGATCCGTATCCAGGCACGAGCTACGAGGGCAGCTTCGGCGTCAACCTGCAGCCGAGCGGGCGATTGTCGCAGGCCTTCAACTACCGGCGGATCTCGTTCGATCACGCGCTGACTGGTGAGCACGTCTACGACATCGATTTGATCTACAGCCGCACGACCTATCAGTTCTCGCGCCAGTTCTTCGTGCGCGGCATCGCGCAGTACGACAGCTCCCGCTCCCGTGTCCTCACCGATTTTCTCGCCTCGTACCGAGCTGCGCCCGGGCACGGTCGTCTATGCCGGGTACGGGTCGCTCATCGAGCGGCGCGGATTCGTTGATGGAGAATGGATCATCGGCGAAGGGGTATTCGCGGCGAGCCAGCGCGGTCTGTTCTTCAAGGCGTCGTACCTGTATCGCTTCTAGTCTTATCCGAGGGGCTTCGCCCCTCGGACTCCCTTACACGCTCCCTCGCCTTGCTCGCTCGCAGTTGGAAACGAGCGGCAGGCTCATGAGACAGCTTCTAGAAGATCTTGTAGGCGCTGATCCTGAACACGTGGGTACCGCGGCGGCCGTCGGTGCGGCGTCCCTGAAGGCCGAAGCCCCACTCGGCGGCCAGGAGCGTGCCCAGCGGCGCTGGCGTTTCGACGGCCATGCCAAGGCCCGTGAAAGGCTTGAGCCCCGATCCGAAGCCCGGATCGTGCACGAACGCGACGTCGGCAAAGCCATCGATCCTGAGGCGTGGCGCGGCCGACCAGGCAATGGCGCCGCGGCCGATGGCCCCGCGATCGTATCGAATCAGGGCGGATGGATAACCGTGCAAGCGGTTGTCGAACGCGCCGAACGCATAGCGGCTGAAACGATCGAGATCGTGGCCGTCCATCCAGGCAGCCTCGCCGCGGACGACGACGCTCGGCGTGACGAAGGCCGAGCGGGCGAGCGACGCGCCGAAACGTTGAAAATCGCGGTGCTCGGCCGAGTAGTGGTCACCCGCTGGAGGTCCCCACGGCGTCCAGCGCTGCCTGACCGCCGGAGCCCACCAGGCGCTCGCCGTCCAGCCATGACGCTGGCCGTCGATCGCGAAGCGCGCCGCGTGGATCGTCTGAGACGTGGGCGCAACGAACTGCGGCGCGGTCGTCTCGGCACGCGCATACGCGGTGTAGTCCAGCTCGTACGACGACTTTTAGCGTGACTCGCGGCGTTATGGGGCGCAGCACCGAGATCGAGGCCTGCGCCGGACGTTGTCTGATGTTTTCGTCATACCGCTCGATCCCGTTATCAAACGATCGATCGTTGAACGACGAGGCGATGGCGAACGCGCGCCCTGCGATCTGCCAACGGCTGCCGGCGATGGACGGTATTGCGAACGCCAGCTGGCCGAACGTCCCGCCGATGAACCCGTTGAACTGAGTTCCGGTTCCAAACAGGTCAAAGTCCACGTAGCTGAGTCCGGCAAACGGCAACGGATGAGAGATGTTGGGATCGACGATCACCCCGAAAGCGATCGTGCGCACGTGGCGCGCCGGTCCTTCCAGAGTCGGTTCCGTCGGCGCTGCCGCTTCTGAGCGCCGTCCTGGCTCACGCCGGATATAGCGATAGCCCTGCGGCGTATCCCGCACCATCAGGTGTGGCGAGGCGAGCGCCGCGGCGCGGCGGGCATCGAAATCGGGAGGGTTAATCTCCGTGCGTTCGACCGTGATCACGCGCTCGATCGGCGTCCGGTGCGCCGCGCCTTCATAGATCTGGTTCAGGCGCGACCGATGGAGCAGCCACCTGCCGTCAAGTCTCGTGAAGTCGTCGACCTGATCGGAAGACACGATTGGCCCGCGGAGCCCGAGCTGCGTCGCGGCGACCTTGACCAGACCGAAGTCATCAGCGGCGATCCAGGCAATACCCCGAAAGAGCGTCCGCCCGTCGACGACCGGCTCGAACCGGACCGCGTAACAATTGATGCCGCGCACCGTCTCCGTGCCGGTTAGGGAGTAGCGGTAGACGTCGGTCAACTCGATGGCGAGCGGCGCCGATGCGACACGCTCCGGTTCGATGAGCGGCAGGCGCGGACCTGCGCCATCGTCGAGCCCAAGCCCGTTGACGCGGATGTCTTGCTGCTCGATTTCCTCGACCCCGCGCGCTGCGAACGTCACGACCCGTGACGTGATCGCCAACGGCGCTACGAAGCCAGGAGCCTCGAAGGTCAACGACAGATGTCCAGTCGAGATGCGGGCCCGTATTGCCGCCGATTGCCGCGCCGTGGCCGCCTGATGGCGCGCGATGATCTCCTGTATGGTGAGCGGGCGCGGAGCGCTGACGTTCACACCCTCAGCGAACCGCTCTCTCGATGTCTCGGCAATCTCGACGAGCACGGCACCGCTCGTCAGTGTCGATACTTCCGGCGCGGCATTGGCCGGATTGATCCGCAGTTGCGCTGGGCTGCACTTGTCGACCAACGCTACGTGAGTGAGCCGTGCCGGATCGAACCAGACCTGCGCGCGAGTTCCTCCGCAGTCGATGGTCACGCCTTCGGAGGGGACGAGCCCGGTCGGGAGCACCCGCGCCGCCGCGGCGAGGTCGGCGATCGTCTCCGGGAAGCGAGTGGCCCGCTCGGGGATGCGCCAGAGCGATCGTCCGGTGTACGGGCCATGCGGCTGCACGGAGGCGACCGGATCCGAGAGCTCACCCGCATCTCTCCACCATGCGACGCCAGCCTGCGGATCGGTCTCGCTGACGACGAAGTCGACGTAACTCCCGACGTCCCGTCCGAGCAGGTCCTGCAGGACCGCACTCGAGGACGCGACACCGAGACGCACGCCGGCCGGCACGCGCGCGCGTGCCTCGGTCAGGCGCCGCTTGAGATCGAAGGCCAAGAGGGTCAGATCGCTGGGCACCGTTCGAACGCTGAAGACAACGGTGCGCAGCTCAGGCGCGTCGAGCAGGGGGAGGACGGTCGGATCCTCTAGAAGGACCCCTGGAGTTCCGCCGCGTTGAGCCACCGTTGCGAGGAGCGATGCGGGCGTTACGGCATCGGAGGGAGAGATTCTCACGAGAATCTCCAGCCCCGTGAGATCGGCGGGGAGTAGCGGGACCTGATCCGGAAGGACAGCGATCGCGAGACACCGTCCGCATGGCGGAAGCGTCTGCGCGGCTATTCTGGCCTGGCTTACGACCAGGAGGCTGGCGCCCACCGCGAGTAACAGCCGAGGTGTCGCAGACATCTTCACTGGTCACGATCGTACCAGTTGATCACCCGCTCTGTGTAGCTCCGCCCGCCGCGACTGGACGGCGCCCTTATTGCGGCGGCCGTTTCACTGCCGCGTTCATCCGCTCGCGCCAAATCCCCACCGCCGTCCACGCCGCATCGTCTGCTCGCATCGGATCGAACCTTGTCGGATCGAAGTCCACGTACAACTGACGGTAGAGATTCTGGTCGACCGAGGGGTTGGGGGTGTTTTCCTGCGCGCCCACAGACACGCGCCAACTGCGCAACTGTTTGCGCATCGCGGCCGCGCGTGCGGAGTCAGACGTCGAGAGGTCACGCCGTTCGCCGACGTCCGCATCGAGGTCGAAGAGCTCGACGCGCTCATCATCATAGTGCTCAACCAGCTTCCACTTGCCGTCGCGCATGGCTCCGGCCGGACGGCTTCCCTGGTTCGTATAGTGCGGCAAATGCCAGTAGAACGCGCGCGGCGTTGACGATGTGCCGGTTCGAAGCAGCTCCGCCTGGCTCACGCCGTCGAGTTCGCCTGTCGCAGGTGTTGCCCCGGCGAGCTCGAGGAGCGTTGGCAGCCAGTCACTGTTAACGAACGGAGTCTCGATGATTCGCTGACGGGCCAGGCCGGGCCCTCGTACGATCAGCGGCACGCGCAACCCGCCTTCGTAGAGATAACCCTTGCCGGCCCGAAATGGCGCGTTGTAGGTGACGCGCGGGTGCGGCCCTTCGGGCACGTGCAGGCCGCCGTTGTCACTCGTGAAGATGACGATCGTGCGATCGCGCAGGCCAGCGGCGTCGAGATGCGCGAGCAGGCGCCCCACTGAGTCGTCGAGCGTCTGGATCGTCGCCGCATAGGCCGGCTCGAACGCCGTGCGGTTGGCGTCCACGAGGCTCGGTCGTGGCGACTGAAACGGGATGTGAGGATTGTTGTGCGCGAGGTAGAGAAAGAACGGCCGGTTCCGGTTCGCGTCGATGAAGCGCTCGGCCTCACGCGTGAGGTCGTACTCACCTTTACCGCCCTCGGTATCGCTTGGTTTGGTCGTCGCCCGGCCAGGGTGGTAGAGATCGAAGCCCTGATCGCCCGGATTGAAACCTGTGCCGCCGAGATGCCACTTTCCGATCATGGCGGTCGCGTAACCGGCCGCGCGCATTTGCTCCGCGAGGGTGATCTCCTCGAGGGGCAGCTGCTGTCGCATCGGCGGGTGCAGGAGCCGCTGCGAGGACGCGTCGGGACGGCCGGGAATGAAGGTCGTCAGGTGCAGCCGTGCCGGCGCGCGCCCGGTCATGATGGCCGCCCGGGACGGGGAGCAGATCGACGCCGCGACGTACGCCGTGGTGAACCTGAGGCCCTCGGCAGCAAGCTTGTCCAGGTTTGGCGTTCGATGATCCTTCCGTCCGTAGACGCCAAGATCGTTGACGCCAAGATCGTCGGCGAGCACGAAGACGATATTGGGCGGCGGCGTCTGGCCCGCCGTCCGAGGCGCACCGGCAGTGGGAAGAAGCATCGCGCCCGCGATCGCGATGATCACCGCGCCGGAGGGTAATGCCGGGAGTCTCACGCTCGGCCCCTTTGAGCCGCGCCGGTCATCAGGCTCACCAGCAGCCCAACGGCCACGACGACGACTGCGCCGACGACGTTGTGCCAGAGAAAGGCGATGTCGGTAAATCGCGACACCCAGGCCACCGACGCCATCCCGGCGATCAGGCCGACGAAGGCGCCGGTTCCGGTGGCCAGAGGGACGGCGACGGCCAGGATGAAGACTCCCAGAATCGATCCGTAGAAAAACGATCCGAACCGGTTCACGACTTCAATGAGGGATCCGAGTTCGGCGGCCCACACCGCGATAGCGCACGCGAAGAGTCCCCAGAGGCCGGTGATGACCTTCGAGATCGTCAAGTAGTGCGCGTCGCTCGCGACTGGCCGGAGCCAGCGTTTATAGAAGTCGATTACGGTCGCGGTCGACAGCGAATTGAGCTCGCCGGCGATTGTATCGGTGGCGGCCATGATGATCGCCAGGATGAGCAACCCGACCAGGCCAACGGGGAGCTGGGTCAGGATGAATGTGGGGGTGATGTAGTTGACGTCGGAGAACGATCGACCGCCGTTGTTCTGGCGGACAAGGGCAGCGGCGCGGCCGCGGATCTCGTTGAGCGCCGCCTCGGTTTGCCTGACGCTTTCCCTCCCGGCGTCCACTCGACCAGCGACGCCGGACTGCCGCGCGGAGACGAGCTCGGTTGCGGCGGCACGCCTGGCGGCGGCCGCGGTTGCGAACTCGGCCTCGAGCGCCGCATACGCCGGAGCCGAGCTGCCGGCACGAAGCCGCGCCACGTCAGCCGAACTGAAGAGGAGCGGCGGTGGCGTGAACACGTAGAAGACGAACACGAGCACACCCAGGAGGAGCACGACGAGCTGCAGCGGGATTTTCCAGTATGCGCTCATCAGCAGCGAGTGCCGCGCCTCGTCGACCGATCGTGCCGTCAGGTACCGCTGCACCTGGCTTTGATCGGTGCCGAAGTACGAGCAGAAAAGAAAGAGCGCCGCAATCGTTCCGGACCAGAAGGTGTATTGATTGGTCAGGTCGAACGAAAAGTCGAAGGTCCGTAGCCGGCCAGTCGCCGCGGCAACGCTGAGGCCGTCGGCCAGCCCGACGCCGGAGGGCAAGCCGAGGAGAGCCGCCGCGATCACGGCGAAGAGACCAAAGACGATGAGGACCATGATCTTCACGTCGGTCCACGTCACGGCCTGAACGCCGCCGAACATCGTATAGACCACGGCCGGCAACGCGATCGCCAGCGCCGTCGCCGTCAGGTCCCAGCCGAGCACCAGCGACAGCACGACCGCCGGCGCGGAGATCACCGCCCCGCACGACATGCCGCGCGACACGAGAAAGAGCGCGCTCGTCAGGCTGCGCGTCTTCGCGTCGAAACGCCGCTCGAGATACTCGTAGGCGGTGTAGACGCCGGACTTATAGAAAAACGGTACCAGCGTCAGCGACAGGATCACCATCGCCAGCGGGAGCGCGAAATAGAACTGGATGAAACGAAGACCGTCTGTGTATCCCTGCCCGGTCGTGCCGATCATCGTGATCGCGCTCAGCTGCGTGGCCATCACCGAGATACCGGCAGCCCACCACGGGATCGAGCGGTTGGCGAGGAAATAACCTTCGATTTCGTGGCTGTCTTTCGTGCGCTTGAGCCCGTCGTAGACGATCCAGGCGGAAAAGCCGAGGACCACGGCCCAGTCGAGGGCGTGCATTCAGCAAGTCCCCGACGGCATCAGGAGAAATACTCCTGAAACGCGTACAGCGCGAGGAGAGTGATGACCCACACGATGAGCACGCGAGCGTAGCTCTGGCGCATCTCGGTCATGCGGCTTGTGGTGCGGGGAAACGCATGGACCGCATTCTAGCCGTAGAACCAGATCCGTGCTGTCCGTGTAATCTGTGGCTCTCGTCGCGTGCTGGCGTTCCTTGGGGAATTCTTAACAGGAGATCAGAAGATCAGGAGTTCTTGTCCGCAAGGAATGCCTCCTGGCCTCCTTGTCTCCTGTTCAAAAAGGTATGCTCGAATATTGCCGGGTTTGCGTCAGGAGCAGCCGTTGAGGAAGCGCGAACCGCGCAACCACCGCTGGTCGGGGTAGTAGGCGAAGACGAGCGAGCCGTCTTTGATCGTGTCGATCACGGTGCGGGCGATCGCGGTGCGGAGGGCGGGGCAGCCGTGGCTGCGACCGAGTCGGCCCACCGCGCGCAGGTGATCCACGCTCACGTAGGGCGCACCGTGCATCACGATGGCGCGATCCCGGGCGCGGTCGTTGATCCCGGCCTCGAGCCCATCGAGTCGAAGTGAGTAGCCGTTGCTGCCGACGTAGGTGTCGGCGGTGCGAAAGAGCCCGAGACTCGTCTGGTGGCTGCCTTCGGCATTCGAGAAGCGAGTGGCGTAGTTTTCGCCGCTGCCGCGGCCGTGCGCCACGAGCTCCTCGAACAAGACCTGCTCGCGTTCGAGGTCGAGGACCCAGAGGCGAGGTTCGGTCGAGGCCTTGGAGTAATCGATGACCGTGAGCAGGCGCTCGGCTGAGACCGCGCCCACTTCCCGCGCGCATGCCGCGGCATTCAACGCCAGTCGGAGCACATTGCGGTCGAGCGAACGGGAGTCCGCGAAGGCGCCGCGCTTTGCCGCGCCGGCGACAGGAGGCGAGCTCGCCCGGCCGACGAGCCCCGCCACGGACCCAGCCATGGCAAGAGAGAGCCCTAATGCGACAGGAAACCGCATTTCGTTAAGGGTTTTCACTAAACAACTAGCTCGCCTAGGGGAGCCCGGTCCTCTAGAGTAGCAGCCCGAAGGCTATTTCGCCAGCCCGGCCGAGCCGGCCTCCACGACCGCACGATCGCCGGAAAGCACGGTACGGCTGGCATATCCGGTCCGTCTCGCCTCGGCGTCGAGGGCACGTTTGAGGCGTTCGGCCAGGTCGCCGAAGGTTTTGGCCGCTTCCCGCAGGTGTGCGTTCTCTTCCTCGAGCTGCCGGATGCGGGCCAGGCAGTCCTCGAGCGTTCTAGATGCCTCCGGTTCGACCACTGCGCCTCCTCCGATGCGAATGATCCGGGGGTGTGCCGACCACGCCGAGGTCAGTCAGCCGGTCGTGCTTGTGTGGGTCGATCGCGTGGCCAGTCGCAGCCGGACCAGCAGATCGCCACTACTTCCTTAGCGTGAGGCCCGAGATCGGATTGGGCAGACCGATTGGACAGCCTGGCACCCCAAAACGTCCTGTAGCCCCTCTTATTCTACGCCGAGCCTGCCTGGGGCACTACACGTTAGCGAGTTTTTAGGTCGGAGAGGCCCTCGCCGGCTGGCGCAGCGAGGCGGGCAGCAGCGCATCGATATCCTGGTCGGAGGGGGCGCCGGCACCGGTGCCGAGCGCCTCCCTGGCGATCTGATAGGCCGCCCGATCGGCCGGCAGGGCATGCTCGTAGACGTTCTGCACCTCGCGCATCAGCGCGTCTCGTCTCGCGGTCGTCTGCCCGAGATCGATCAGGCCATCATGAACTTCGGCGAGAAGGGCCCGATACTTTTCGCACAGGAGCCACAGCTGCGCGGCGCAGGCTCGATGGGCGAAGGCGCGGCCCTCGAACTCGAACGACTGCACCGCCGCAGCGACAATGAGGGCCGCCGCCGAGAGCGCTGCCGCCGCGATTTGAAACGGTCGGCTTCCGGTCAACGCGAGAAGGCTCGCGCCCGTGGCTAACCCCAGAACGACGATGAGAAAGATGCGCGATTGGCGGGCGCGGGCGTTCAGTCGTTCGGCTGCTCGCGCGTGCGCGCGATAGCTTGTGGCCACGCTCCCAAAACTGAGACGGATGTGATCGACCAGGCTGAGCTGGAACACGTACCCTCCATCTGAATGTGCGAGAGCCTCATGCACTGCAAGAGGGGGACCTTCAGCGCGAAGCGAAAAACCGGCTCTGCCGCGCGATCCGCGCGGCGCGGGCGTTGGCACGCCGTGCAACTTTGTCCAGATTCGACGATATTCCTTGACCGCGCCGCGGCAACCTTGGTCAACTACTCAATCATTGTGACCGACTCGATACAACCTCAACCGTTGTCCCCAACCTTTGATGAGCAGTCCGCCCTTGCGGAGCTCGAACAGCTCGCGGACAAGATCCAGCTTTCCAGGCGCCAGCGGGAGCAGAAGGTTGCCGAATTCGACGCGTTCGTCCGCACATTCCGGCAGGATCAGCGCATCCAGTCGATCGCCGCCACCGAGCGAGAGCTGCGCCGGGCCGAGGATCGACCATCGGTGGTGAGTGCCGCTACTCACGCGGCGCAAGCGGCCGTGCCGGTGACTGATCCGACAGCCCTGGACGTCGCGGACAGTATTCCGGAGACCGTGCCCTGGAGCGCGGCGACGGCTCGCGAGCCGATCGCTCCGGTGAGCGTCGCGCGGTCGGGGCGTCCGCGCGCGGCGTACGTCGGCGTCGTGCTCGCCGCCCTCGCGCTCCTGGCGGTAGGCGTACTGTTGTGGAAATCGGCGGTTGCACCGGTCGGGCCCGCCGCCCAGCCGGATGCGCGATCGCTACCGGCGACGTCGCCTGCGCCTGCCGAACCGGTGGCTCAGGCGGCAGCGCCGGCGCCACGACCCGCGCCGAATGCAGGACCGCCGCGTCCCCTCAACGTCGAGTTCCTGACGCTCCGGCCGGTCTGGGCGCGTGTCACCGTCGATGGCCGCCGTGCAGTCGAAAAAGAATTCGCCGCCGACGAGCGCATGTCGTTTGGCGCCGACACCACGATCGCCATCCGGGCAGGGAACGGTGGCGCGATCAGGCTGGTCGTCGACGGCCAGGATCTGGGTGTGCCGGGGCGCGACGGTCAGGTCTTTTCCCGCACGTTTACGGTCCGCGCTGGCGGGCGCTAGCACGATCCGCACCGGCGCACGTGAGCCCGTCTCAAGATATCAGTGTGATCCGTGCGATCCGTGACGTGTGATCCGTGTGATCCGGGCGTGATCCGTGACGTAATGCGCGCAACCCATGGCGCTATTCCGCCTGAGCCCAGAGCGTCCGCGTGACGTTCGCCAGGACGAGCGTGCTGACGACGAACACTGCAAACAGGACGGCGGCAGGCACCGGTCGCATGTAGAGGACGTTGCCGACGGTGAAGAGCGCCGACCAGATCGATGTGCAGCCGGCGGTCCAGCCGACGAGGGCCATCGGGATGTTGTCGGCGCTCGCGCTCGTCTTCGGAAGCCCCGCCGCCTTGCGGATCGGCTCCCAGCCTGCCCCTGACGGGCGGACCTTCTTGTAAAACTCGACGAGCACCGCTCGATCTGTTTCCGGTCCGAGCCAGGCGGTCGCGACCCAGCATGCCGTCGTCACGCCGATCGTGATGAGGAGCGCTCGATGCGTGCTGATCGTGTAGCCGTTCTTCGCCAGCACGAGCAGCAGCACTGAAATCGCAAACGAGCTGATCATCGCGACGACCTCGCACCAGGCATTGACGCGCCACCAGAACCATCGCACCAGGTACAAGAGTCCCGTGCCGGCGCCAATCTGCAGGATGATGTCGAACGTGTCCTTCGCCGTGTCGAGGAGATAGACGACCAGCGAGGAGCAGATGAACAGGCCGATCGTCGCGAGCCGCCCGGCCATGACGTAATGCGCTTCGCCGGCGTCGCGGCGGATGAAGCGCCGGTAGAAATCGTGCACCAGGTACGAGGCGCCCCAGTTCAGATGCGTCAGGATGGTCGACGAGTTCGCCGCGACCAGCCCGCCAACCATCAGGCCGACGAACCCCACCGGCAGGAACTTGAGCATCGCGGGATACGCGATGTCGTGACCGAGCAGGCGTGGATCGAGATTCGGAAACGCGCGCTGGATGTCCGACAGCTCCGGGTAGACGAGGATGGAGCAGAGCGCCACCAGAATCCAGGGCCACGGGCGCAGCACGTAATGCGCGACGTTGAAGAACAGCACGGCGCCGAGCGCATCCTTTTGAGACTTCGACGCCAGCATCCGTTGCGCGATGTAACTGCCGCCGCCTGGTTCAGCGCCTGGATACCAGACCGCCCACCACTGCACGGCCACCGGCATGATGAACACGGCCACAGCCATGTCCCAGTGGTTGGAAAAGTCGGGAAGGACCGACAGATAGTCGATGCCGTCGGGGCCGCGCGCGACCGACAGCTTGTCGATGAGCCCGGTCAGGCCGCCGACCTGCGGCGCTTTGAGGGCGAACCAGGCCGCGGCGACGACGGCGGTCATCTTGATGAAGAACTGAATCATGTCGATGACGAGCACGCCCCAGAGACCGGAGTGCGCGGCAAAGACGACGTTGAGGAGGCCGACGCCGACGAGCGTCTGCCACCGCTCGAGGCCGAAGAGGATTCCCGCGATCTTGCAGGCGGCCAGGTTGACCGTTGCCATGATCATGCAGTTGAACAACAGGCCGAGGTAGACGGCGCGAAAGCCGCGGACGACGCTCGCTGCAGTCCCGGAGTAGCGAATCTCGTAGAACTCGAGATCGGTGAGCACGCCGGAGCGCCGCCACAACCTGGCGTAGAAGAACACGGTCGAGACGCCGGTGAGCACGAACGCCCACCAGACCCAGTTGCCGGCGACGCCGTTGCGCCGGACGATATCGGTGACGAGGTTGGGGGTGTCGCTGCTGAAGGTGGTGGCGACCATTGAAAGGCCGGCAAGCCACCACGGCACCGCGCGTCCAGACGCGAAGAACTCGGAGGTGCTTCGCCCGGCGCGCCGGGCGAAGAACAACGCCGGCACGAAGCAGATGAGCAGCGTGGCGGCGACAATCACCCAGTCGATCGGGGCGAGGACCATGGCGCGACACTGTACCCCAGCTGTCAGCTTTCAGCTATCAGCTTTCAGCTGGGGGCAGCCCGCGCGATCGGTCCGCCGTCTCAGCGGCCTTCGCTCGAGGGCGGCACGATGCCCTTGGCGCGCATGTAGGTCACCAGATTGCCGTAGTGCTCGTTGTTGTGGGCAAGGTTGCTGATGAGCGAGTTGCCGCGCGCCCGTTCAAGCGTCGTGTTGTTTGGCCCTGGGCGCTTGAGCATCTCGTTGATGGACGTGCTGGTCTGGGCGTCGTAGATGGCGTCGCAATAGGTCAGGGCCTCGTTGAGCATTTTCACGAGGTCGGCCTTCGGCTGCATCTCCTTGTCGTTGGCCGAGTGCTTTGGTGATGCTTCAGGCTTCGCCGCCGCGCAGATGCTGTAGTTGGCGGCCACGAGATGCGCAATCATCTGGCCAAAGGTCCTGACTTCTGGCGCTGCGCCTTGTGGCCTGAAGTTGTACTCGGCGTCCGGCATCTTCTCGGCCGAGGCGGCAAGGTTACGCCGGATGTTTTGATGCTGCAGCTTCAAGGATCCGACGATGTCCAGCGTCGGTGGCGGTGCGGGGGCCTGAGCGAATGCCGTGGGAGTCATACCCAGGCCCACCGCAAGAAGGAAGAAACTGGCCTTGCGCATCATCACTCCTTTTTTAGAGAGGCATCAGCGATCGATCCGTCGTCCCCACGTGAATCCCGACTGTCGCCGTTTCATGAGGTAGAAGACTACCATCGCGAGGCCAATCAGGAGGGCCGCTTCAGTTGCGCCAGTGCCGGCGTCAGGGGAGACGCCGAAGAGCCGCTCGATGAAATCCATGGTGTCATCCTTTCTAGCTGTCCGTCTTGGGTCGCGCGATTCACAGATGTCTCTTAGCTCCGGCAGCGTTACGGCACGCGGATAGCCCAGACGCCGCGATTGCGCGTGCCGCAGAAGAGAATTCGATCCTGTTTGTGAAACAGCAGGTCGACCGCCATCGCGTTCGGCAGGCCGGCGGAGAAGGGCGACCAGCTCGCGCCGAGGTCGTGCGTTTGGTACACGCCAACGTCGGCCGACACCCAGACGCGCAGGTAGTTGGCTGGATCGACGACGACCGAATTGATTGGGATCGGCGGCAGGCCAGCCGTGCAGTCCGTCCACGACGCGCCAGCGTCGTCCGATCGAAACACTCGTCCTCCGCCGAGCTGCGACAACGTGATCCAGATGCGCATCGGGTTGCTCGGGTCGATGGCGATGCAACTGATGTAGCGCGGCGCCGGTGAAGTGAGGTTCTTTACGATCCAGTTCGAGCCGTTCCAGCTCACTCGCAGCATCCGGCCCCTGGTGGTGCCGACCAGAAAGGTGTTGGCGTCGATGGCGCGCATCGCCGAGGCGCCGTCGCCAGACGGTAGGCCGAGCGAGACGGTGCTCCAGGGTGGACCGCCCGTGCGTGTCACGACAAACGACACGCCGCCGATCGCGACGGTCGCCCCTGACACTTCGACCGGCGGGTAGAAGAGGGATGGCACGGCTGGCGGCGCGAGCCACGTCCAGGTATCACCCTTGTTGTTCGAACGTTCGAGCGAGACGTTGTAGTACGAGTGATAGACCTCGTTCGGGTTGAGCTGGTTGACGCCGCAATCGCCGCCGTCGCCATCGGCGATGTGCTCCCAGATCGTCGCGCCAGTGAAGCGGATCGTCCCGTTGTCCTGCGTGCCTGCCATCAGCCACTGCCAGGTGGTGGGATCGCTGCCGAGATACTCGACCTCGGTAATGCCGAGACCGCGGTTGAGCGCCTTCCACGTGTTGCCGCTGGACGCCGATCGATACACGCCGCCATCGTTGCCCGCGTAAATCAGGTTGGCGTTGCCGGGCGCGAAGGTCAGACTGTGCTGGTCCGGGTGAATGCTGTTGCTGCCCTGAGACGTGATATTGGTCCAGGTCCAGGTGGTTCCGGAGAGATCGCCGCGGAACGTGTCGATGGCTCCGAGGAAGACGCGGCCGCGATTGGTGGGCGACGCGGCCACGTACCAGTCGTACCAGGCCTGGTTGACGCTCAGCCCCGGGAGGCCAGTCACCTTCGACCACGTCGATCCGGTTCGCCGCCACAGGTGGGGCGTTCCGCCGGCGGCGCCGAAGACATATGCGATCGCTGGCGCCGCGTGCACGCGATCCACGGCGAGCCGGTCCCACGCTGCGGCGGGAGGGGAGGGCAACGCAACCGGCGTAAAGCTGCTGCCGGCGTTCGACGAGACGAACAGGCCATCGACGAATGCCGCCAGAAGCTCGACCGTGCCGCCGCCAGAGTGGACGGTGATGTCCCAGCACCGGCCGGCGCGCTTCAAGCTCCAGTTGACCCCGGAATTGGTCGACACGTAGAAGCCAACCGTCGTTGCGGCGTAGAGGACTTTGGAGTTCACCGGATCGACGACGAGATCGTAGAAGCCGACGCCGACGAATGGCGCGGTCGCGATGACCTTCCACGTCGTGCCGCCATCAACCGACCGATACACTCCCGCGCCCAGGTTCGCGTAGAAGTTGCCCTCGCCGCTGCCGGCGTAGACGCGCTTTCGGTCGCCAGGATCGAAAGTCACAGCGCCAATCGCGAGCGTCGGCATCTGATCGGTTCGCGCGGCCCAGGTGGCGCCGCCGTTCTTCGTTTCCCAGATGCCGCCGTTCGCGGATCCGCACAAGAGATGATTCACGTTGCCTGGATCGATCGCAACGCTCGACACCCGACCGATTACATCGACGCGATTGGTTCCGTAGGTCTGTCCCTCGGGAACGAGCGACGGGCCGATGTCGATCCAGGCTGACGCGTTGATGCGAGATATCAGGTTCGCTCCAGGCCGCCGGCCCGCTTTTTTCCTTCCGCGGCTGGGCCTGGCGATCTTGCGCGTGGCTCTCGTCATGGCGGCCGCCAGCGATCGCGCCGCCGGATGTGACGTGCGCGACGCTCTGCCACGCGCGCCGGCCGCCGGCCTCGCGCGCCCCACCGACGGCGCAGGCGCGACCTTTGGCTGGGCGACCTTGGGCAGGCCGATCGGGCCGACGACGTCGGCGACCAGCAGCGGATCGCGCTCCGACAGGTAGTTCAGCAGCCGCTGCAGTGCCTTGCCGCCCTTAGGCGATTTGGCTTTGCGGCGGACCCTGGCTTTGTTTCTTCCGCGGCGCTCACTGCCTTCGTCGAGCCTGCTGCGCATTGCGCCTTCCCTTCTGGTCCTACTTTGTGTGGGGCTTTTTGCGGGGCTTGTTGCGGGGCTTGGTCTTCTTGCTCGCTACAGTCTTGGAACCAGGATCGCAGTGTTCGTCGGGTGGGCGCCGCGCGTCCTCGAACATCCGCAGCCGTTCGGCGGCTCGGCCGCCGGGTGGGTCTGGAGTGGTATCGCCGGGGCGCTTCATGGTCGGTGCGAGCGAGAAGTCACACTCTAACTCGCGTGCTGGAGGCAGGGAAGGGTTTCTTAGAACCTCAACCAGTGAATGAGATCGACAAAGCTCATCTGCTGGCGGCCGGCTGCTGGCGGCTGGCTGATAGCTGTTGCGCGAGCCGAGCTACGAGATGGATCAGCGAGCCGCGAGCCGCCAACCGCGAGCTGCGAGCCTACTTCAATCGATCCGACAGCATCCCGATGCTGATCGCATAGCTCGTGGCGCAGTTGTATTTGAGCAGCGCTTCGTAGTTGGGGTACACGAGGAAGTATCGCGCGCCGTCGGTCACGATCGAGGCGTCGATCGCGCCGGCCGGCAGCGCCGCCCCGTCGGTGGTGCGCACGCCGAGCTTCGCCCATTCCTTGAGAGGTAGGGGCGTGGTCAGCGCGCGTTCGGCGCGGCAGCCCTCCGTCCGGCGCGGAAGGGCATCGAGCTTTGCCTTCGCAGCCTTCGAGATCTTGACCTCGCGTCCCCACGTGCCTTTGGCGGACCAGCCGTGCTCCTTCAAGTAGTGAGCGACCGAGGCGAAGACATCGCCCTGCGAGGTCCAGATGTCGCGGCGTCCGTCGCCGTCGAAGTCCTGCGCGAACTCCAGATACGTCGACGGCATGAACTGCGGCTGGCCGAGCGCGCCGGCCCACGAGCCCTTCAGGCGTTCGAGCTCGATGTCGCCGCGATTGACGATCTCGAGCGCGCTGAACAGCTCGTTGCGAAAAAGTGTGGCGCGACGTGGGTCGTAGGCAAGCGTCGCCAGCGCCGGAATCGTCGGACGGACGCCGGCGAAGCGGCCGAAGTTCGACTCGAGCCCCCAGACGGCCGTGATGATCCGGGGTTGCACGCCGTACTTCATGCCGACCGCGCGCAGCAGGTCGTGATACTGCGTGTGCATCTGCTGCGCGGTCTGCACGGTGCGGCGCGTCAGGCGGCGTTTGAGGTAGGCGGTCAGGTCGAGCGCGAACTCGGCCTGCGTGCGATCGCGCTCGAGAATCTGTTCGACCGGCGAGACGTCGGCGAACGCGGCATCGAGCACTTCAGGGCGAATGCCGCGGTTCAACGCTTCAGTTCGGAGCTCCGCGAGCCAGGCGTCGAACGGTTGCGGGGGTGCAGCGGGCAGGTCTTGCGTCTGCAGCACGCCCGTCCACGAAAGCAGTACCACCGCCGCCAGCGTGGAAAGACGCAGCATCTCTTCACATTCTACAGGGCTTTCGCCTCGGATCTTGTGCCTAACCGACCTGCGCTAAAGCTGCGGCGGCCCGGCGGAGCCTTGGCGAAGGCGGAAAGTGGAGGAGACGGAGATCACACGCGGCTATGCGTCGACGCCGGCGCCGCGGGCCGTCGTGGGTTCGATCACCGTGAGCGACGCGATCATGACGATCGCCAGGCTGACGAGCACCGCCGCGAGCACCGGCCGCGCCTCGGCAAGCATCGCCGCGGAACCGAGCAGGAGCACGGCGATTCCGGCTTCCGCGCCAGCAATCCATCGAGACACTCTCGACCAGTGCGCCGGGAGCATCGCCGGATGCACGCGAGCGGTGAAGAGGAGGTTCAGCCGCAGTGTCACCGCCGCCGTCGCCAGCGCCAGCACCGCGAGAAACACCTGCGTCCTGAATGGCTGGCCAGGCGCGGGTCGCGCAAACCATGCCAGCACGGGTGTGATCACGTCGACGCTCGTCAGGATGCCCTGATGGAACTGCCACCACCAAACGGCCGCTCGATCGGTCTCGGCACCGGCGACCGAGAGTGCAGCCCCCGATTGCGTGGCGAGCTTTCGCAGATCGGCAAGGAGCTCGTCAGCCGAGGCGTAGCGCTCGGCGGGCACGACGCGCAGGCAGCGACGGACGATCACATCCAGAGCCGGGTTAGACAACTGCCGCGGCAGCGTTCCCGGCCGTGTTTCCATCATCCACGCGAGCATCAGCGCGGGGTTGGATCCGAAGGGATGCTCTCCCGTCGCCAGCTCCCAGGCGACGATGCCAAAGGCAAAGATATCGGTGCGCGCATCGACATCACCTCCGGTCAGCTGTTCGAGGGCCATGTATCCCGGCGTGCCCAGCACCGTTCCCGTTTGGGTCGGCCGCGTCCGCGTCTGATTGTCGGGGCCTTCGATGCGTGCGAGGCCGAAGTCGAGGATCTTGATGTGACCGTCCGTGCGCCGGATCAAGTTCTCCGGCTTGAGATCCCGGTGGATGACGCCGCGCAAGTGGGCAGCTACGAGCCCGGAGGCGATTTCGATGAGCGTCGGTACCAACCGATCGGGCGGCACCGGGCCGCGCGCGAGCTCGCTGCGCAGCGTCTCCCCGCGCACGAGCTCGGACGCGATGAAGAGCTCGCCGTCGATTTCTTCGAGCGCGAAGATCGTCGCGATCGCTTCGTGGGTGATATCGGCCGCGGCGCGAGCCTCGAGCGCCAGCCGATCGCGGCGCTTTCGATCGCGGGTGTACTCGGGCGGCAAAGCCTTGAGCGCGACCATCCGGCCAAGCCGCTCGTCGCGCGCGGCGTAGACAACCCCCATGCCACCGCGGCCGATCTCCTCGAGGATTCGGTAGGAGCCGAGCTGCTTGCCGACGAGCGACGCCCCGTCTTCCACGATCAAGTCTGCCGCGACGGTCCACACCGGTGAGTCGAGGAAGTCCACGTCGGGCCGGTGACGCGCGAGCAACGACTGCACTTCGCGCGCAAGTTCCGGATCGGTCGCGGCAGTCCGCTGGAGCAAGGCTTCGCGCGCCGGCCCCTCGACCTCGAGGGCCGCGTGGAAGAGCACATTGACCTGCTGCCAGCGCTCGGCGTTCACGTCTGCGACTGACCCTCGAGCTCGCGCGCCAGCCATGCGCGCGCGATCGCCCAGTGCCGTTTGACGGTTGCCGGAGAGATCGACATCGCCTCGGCGGTCTCTTCAACCGTCAGGCCGCCGAAGAACCGCAATTCGACGAGGCGAGCCTGTTCGGGATCGAGTGCCGCCAGTTTCTCGAGCGCTTCGTCGAGGGCGATGATGTCGAAGGAGCGCTCGCCGCCGGCGACCAGCGCCTCATCGAGGGTGACGCGCGCCTGAACCCCGCCGCGCTTGAGCGCGCCACGCGCGCGGGCGCGCTCGATCAGGATCTGGCGCATGGAGTGCGCGGCAATCGCGCAGAAGTGCGCGCGATTCTGCCAGCGGTCCGGCCGGTCCTTCATCAGGCGCAGATACGCCTCGTGGACGAGACCGGTCGGTTGCAGTGTCTGTCCCGGACGCTCGCGGCGAAGGTAGTTGGCCGCGAGGCGCCGCAGTTCCTGGTAGACGACCGGCAGCAGCGAGTCGAGCGACTGCCGGTCGTCGGCCAATGTCAGGCCACCCGCTCGATCGTCACCTTGTTCATGACGACCGGCGTGACCGGCCGGTCCTGGCGGCCGGTCGGGACCGAGCCGATCTTCTTCACGACGTCGAGGCCCGAGACGACCTCGCCGAACACCGAGTGCCGGTTGTCGAGGTGCGGCGTTGGTCCCAGCGTGATGAAGAACTGGCTGCCGTTCGTACCAGGGCCCGCGTTGGCCATCGACAGGATCCCGGCCTTGTCGTGGCGACGGCTCGGGTGGAACTCGTCGCCGAAGTTGTAGCCGGGGCCGCCCGTCCCCTGCCCGAGCGGGTCCCCGCCCTGGATCATGAAGCCCTGAATCACGCGATGGAAGATGATGCCGTCGTAATAAGGCGCCTTCTTCTTCTCGCCCGTCCCAGGGTGCTTCCATTCCTTGGTCCCTTCAGCGAGACCGACGAAGTTGGCGACGGTATTTGGCGCTTCCTTGTCAAATAGGCGGATCGTAAAGGACCCCTCGGTCGTATCAAACTTGGCGTAGATTCCTGGCTCCATAAACTCCTTCGCGTTTCTGTAATCAGCCAAGGATTATAGCCAACAAAATGCGGGCACCTGTCGTCTAAGGTGCAAGGGCCTGATCCTGCCGGACGTGCGGCGGGCGGGTGGACCCACTCGTTCCAGGGATATCCCTTCTCCCTGTTCCTGGAGCAGGTGCTTTCGCCCGTCCTTTCGCCCGACGGTCGGGGCCAGGCCCTCTTTCAGGGCTCAGTCTACGAAGATCTTCGTTGACATTTACGAAGATGTTCGTAGACTGGTCCATACGTCATATGTCCAAGACACCTCGCCCTACAGACGCCGAGCTCGCGATTTTGCGCGTGCTCTGGCAACTCGGCCCGAGCACGGTCCGCCAAGTCCATGATGTTCTGATGCGCGATCGGCCGACGGCGTACACGACCGCGCTCAAGCTGCTGCAGATCATGACGGAGAAAGGCCTCGTTCGTCGCGACGAGTCCGATCGCACGCACGTCTACCAATCGCGGTTGACCGAAGAGCAGACGCAGCGGCAGCTCATCCGCGATCTGATGGATCGTGCGTTCGGCGGGTCCTCGTCGAAGCTCGTGATGCAGGCACTCGCCAGCAAGCGTGCCTCGACCGACGAGCTCACGGAAATTCGCCGCATGCTCGAGCGAGGGAAAGAACGAGCGAGCGAAGGCGGCGACGAGATCACCTCGGAGGTTCGTGATGACCGCGATTGAGCACCTGATTCAACAGCCTGCCGCGCAGGCGATCGGATGGGCCTTGCTGCAGTTTGTCTGGCAGGGCGCGCTCGTAGGGCTCCTTTTCGCTGCCGCGCTCTACGCGCTTCGGCGCAGCGCCGCCGATGTTCGCTACGTCGTTGCAGCCATCGGCCTGTCGCTGATGCTGACGATGCCGACGGTGACCGCGCTTCAGACATGGCAAGCGATGACCGATGGCGCACCCCCGGTCAGCACGCAGTCAGTCCCGAATACGCTGCCTCAGCCAAGCGAAGACGCCACGCGATCCGCGATGGCGCCAGCTACGCAATCGACCGCCGACCCGATAGTCGGCGAAATCCTGCCAGCGCTTGACCGGCCCAACATCTCGGACGTTCGCTGGGTCCGCATCGTCCTCCTGACCTGGCTTTCGGGCGTAGCCCTCCTGACGTTACGGCTGTTGACCGGCTGGCTCTGGGTCCAGCGCCTCCGTACTCGAGGCATCGCGCCGGCACCGCTCGGGTGGCAGCAGATGGTCGTCCGGCTGTCGAAACGCCTGCACATCTCGCGGCCGATCCGGCTTGTCGAGTCCGCAATGGTCGAAGTGCCGACGGTCATCGGGTGGCTGCGCCCGGTTGTGCTCATGCCGGCGAGCGCCCTGGCCGGGATGGGTCCCGAGCAGCTCGAGGCAATTCTGGCGCACGAGCTCGCGCACATTCGCCGTCACGACTACCTCGTGAACCTGTTACAGACGCTGGTCGAGACGCTGCTCTTCTACCATCCCGCCGTCTGGTGGCTATCTCGTCGTATCCGGATCGAGCGCGAGAACTGCTGCGACGACCTCGCGGTGAGCCTGTGTGGTGATCCGTACACCTATGCGAGGGCGCTCGCTGATCTCGAGGAGCTCCGCGCTGATTCGAGCCGGCTCGTCCTTGCGGCGACGGGTGGGTCGCTGCTCTACCGCATTCGTCGCCTGATCGGCGCACCTTCTCACGCCGGCCGCGGTCCTGGCTGGCTGGCGGGGACGACGGCCGTGGTGCTGATTGCGGGCATTGCGGCGGGCGCGGTGGGAAAGAACGTGCTCAGCGCCGATGCCGAAGAGGCCGCGGTTGCGTCCCAGGAAGCGACGCTCGCGCCCGTAATAGCCCCGTCGGAATCACCAAGGATGGCAGCGCCCGCCAAAGCGGCGGCACCGGTTGTCGCGAACGCGCCGGCCCGCGCAGCGACTCAGGCGGCTCCGGTCGTCGCCGAATCGTTCGTTGGCGAGAGCGTTGCCGCGTTTGTCGCAGAGGTGCTCGAGCAGTTCACGTGGTCGTACCCGGTACCGCCCACGCCGCCGACACCACCAACGCCACCCACGCCGCCGATACCTCCAACGCCGCCAACACCGCCGACGGCCGCCGCCGGGCCGACGCCGCCGACACCACCGACGCCGCCCACTCCACCAACACCGCCAACGCCACCGTCGCCGCCCGAGCCTCCGGGATTCTTTGCCGGCACTGGCCAGAGCCGCGGCAACATGACCTGGTCGGACGGCAAGCAGAAGCTCGAGATCAAGTACGACGGTGCGGTCGAGTTCACAGACGACGACAGCGATGTGAAGACTCTGTCACCTGGCGGTTACCTGAAGATTCGGGAGGGCGGCTGGATCAGCACGCACACGGTCGAGTTTGAGGCCGATGGCTCTGGCAATATCCGCCGACGCTACTGGGAAGGGAACTCGGAGAAGCCCTTCGATCCGCAGGGCAAGGCGTGGCTGTCGCAGATGCTGCCGCGAATCATCCGTCAAACCGGGATTGGCGCGCCGGCCCGTGTCGCGCGGATCCTGAAGGCAAAGGGGGCGGCGGGCGTTCTCAGCGAAATCACGCTCATTGAGGGCAGCTGGTCGAAGCGCGTCTACTTCACCGAGCTCCTCAAGTCGCCAGGGCTGGATTCGGCGACGGTGCGGCAGGCCCTGGAACAAGCCGGCCGCGAGATCGACTCCGACTACGAACTGGCGAGCCTGCTGATCTCGTCCGACCGGCTGCTCGTTGACGACGCGACCAGGAAGGCGTATTTCAATGCGGCCAAAACGATCCAGTCCGACTACGAGATGCGCCGGGTCTTCTCGTCCGCGCTGAAGCGCGGGCCGGTCACCCCCGATGTCCTCGCGGGCGTGCTCGACGCCAGCACCGCGATCGACTCCGACTACGAGCTCGCCGAGCTACTCGTTCAGGTTGCGAAGCTCCAGCCGCTCGATGCGCGCACCCGCGCGCCGTTCCTGAAAGCGCTGACATCGGTCGCGAGCGACTATGAATGCCGCAGAGTCGTGAGCGCCGTGGTCAAAGCGGACCCCAGCCCGGACACGCTCGCGACGATGCTCGACCCATCACTTGCGATCGACTCCGACTACGAGCAGGCGTCGTTCCTGATCGACGTGGCCAAGTCCCAGTCGATCGACGGAGCCCTGCGCGCGCCGTTTTTCAAGGGAGTCGAGACGCTCAGTTCCTCGTTCGAACGCGGGCGCGTCCTGCAGTCCGTGGTGAAAGGCGGGACGTTGCCGCAAGAGACGTTGGTCGCCGTGCTCCGCTCAACCGCGTCGATGACGAGCGGCCACGAGGCGTCCCAAGTGCTGATGGCTGTCGCCGCGACCCAGAAGCTCTCCGGCGAGGCGCGCGACCTGTACGTGAGCACGGCCGAGCGGCTCGGCGATTACGAGCAGGGGCGGACGCTCACGGCGCTCGTCAAAGCCGAGCGTAGGCAATTCTGAATGCTGAGTGCTGAATGCTGAAGTGAATTCTGAATTCGGCCTTTACTTCAGCACTCATCATTCAGCATTCAGCATTGGGTTTTTCTCGTTCCACGTCGTCGCGCGCTCGTGCGCGAGCGCGACGCGCAGCAGCGTCGCTTCCTCGTAGAGGCGGCCGGTCACCATCAGCATCAACGGCGCGTTGGCGACGAATCCAGCGCGCACGGCCACGGCTGGATGCCCGGTCAGGTTGGTGAGACCCAGGCTCGAGCTGTTGGTCGCCGACAGGAACACGTCGTACTCCGACATCAGCTTGGCCATCTCGCGCATCAGCAGCGTCCGGATGCGCTGCGCCCTGATGTACTCGACCGCGGGGACGAAGCGGTGCGTCCGGAACGAATTCGGCCAGGCCCCGAGGCTCTCGTCCTTGATGCCCGGACCGCGCGTGAGATCGTCGAAGGCGGCCGCCGCCTCCGTGCTCAGCACAAAGTTCAAGGCCGCTGAATAGCGAAGCATGGTTTCGGGGAGCTCGATTGGCTGCAGGGCCGCGCCGGCTTTCCGGTAGACCTCGAGCGCGCCGTTCAGGAGCTTCAGCCGCTCTTCGGCGCGCTGCCGCTGCTCTTCGGGAGAGAGGCCGCCGCGTCCACGTCCTTCGCCGCGTCCCTCACCCCGGGCGCCGCCCTCACCGCGTCCCTCACCGCGTCCCTCACCTCGGGTCCCGCGCCCATCGACTGGCGGAGCCTCGAACTCGGTCTTGATGTATCCGATCTTCAGCTTCGCGAGCGGCACGTCCGGGTTCCAGGCGAAGGGCGCGTCGACGACGGTATCGTCGCGCCCGTCTGGCCCGTAGATCGCGTTGAACACCAGCGCGCAGTCCTCGACCGATCGGCACATTGGACCGATCTTGTCCATTGTCCAGCTGAGTGCCATGGCGCCGTGACGGCTGACACGGCCGTAGGTGGGGCGGAGGCCCGTGACACCGTTGACTGCGGACGGCGAAATGATCGACCCGCGCGTCTCGGTGCCGATTGAAAAGCCGACGAGGCCGGCGGCGGTCGCCGCTCCGGGTCCGGCCGAGGACCCGCTCGAGCCGTTTTCGAGGTTCCACGGCGTCTTGGTCTGACCGCGGAACCAGCGGTCGCCCTGCGCGAGCGCGCCCATCGAGAGCTTGGCCACCAGCACCGCGCCGGCTGCCTCAAGTCGCTCGACGATCGTCGCGTCGTAGTCGAACACCTGGTTCTGAAACGGCCCGGCGCCCCAGGTCGTCAGGATCCCTTTCGTGGCGAAGAGGTCCTTTCCACCCCAGGGAATTCCGTGCAGCGGTCCCCTGTACTTTCCGGCGCGAATCTCCTTGTCGGCCTGCGCCGCCTGGGCAAGCGCCAGCTCTTCGGTGAGCGTGACGACGCAGTTCAGCTTCGGCCCGTACTTCTTGAGCCGAGCGAGATACATCTTCGTGAGCTCAGTGGACGACACGTCCTTCCGCTGGACGAGTGGCGCAAGCGCTGTGACCGGCAGGAAGGCGAGATCGTCGAGCGAGGACCTCGACGCGGCCCGAGCCGTCGGAACCTTGAGCGTGACGTTGATTCTGGCGCCGGGCGTTGCCCCAGGCTTTGGCTTGTTGCCCGGAAGGTACGGGCGGAACGTGATCGCCGGTTCCGTATCGAGCGGAACATCGATCGCGCGAAGCTGCTCGTAGGCGTTGAGGTTGCGGTTCACGCCCGCGAGTGCCTGTTCCTCTTCGGCATCGGTGAAATCGACGCCGAAGAGTTTCTCGCCGCACTCGAGGATGTCCTTGCTGATTCGCTGTTCCTGAGCGGGCGGCTGCGCCAGCGCCGGCAGCGCCAGACCGCCGGCGACCGCAGCCGGGACAGCTTTGAGGAACCGCCGCCGACGTACGCCTTCTCTTCGCAGCTTCATCCAGACCCCCTCAGGCAATTCCGCACTGCGGTATTTCAGTTTGTAACCCTGCCGACAATCCGGCCCGTCATGTCGTTCAGCATGGCCTTCCGGTTGCCTTGACGGCGTTGGTCGAGACGATCCCCTCGATCCTCCCTGGGAGCACACCAAATAATACACAGGCAATGCTGAATGCTGAGTGCTGAATGCTGAAGTGAATGCTGAAGTACGTTGGGAATCTGAAGACTGTAGAATGCCTTCATGCGCGCCTTTCTTCTCCGTACTCGTGAGCAGCCTTCTCATGTCAACACAATCTCCCAACAAGACAATCGTCACCGTGGGCACGCCGCCCAGCTTTCCCTATAGCCAGGCCGTCAAGGCAGGTGGCCTCATTTACCTGGCAGGCGTCGTGTCGCAGGACGAGGCGGGCGCGATCGCGCCGAAAGGCGATATCAAGGGCCAGACGACGCGAGTCATCGAGCGGATGCGCGCGGTGCTGGCCGCTGCCGGCTCGTCGCTCGACCAGGTCGTCGCGGTTACCGTCTACTTGAAGTCCGCAAGCGACTTTGCCGCGATGAACGAGGCCTACAGCGGGTTCTGGACGAAAGACCCGCCGACGCGGACGACCGTCGTTGCCGACTTCGTCGTGCCTGACGTGCTCGTCGAGATCTCGATGATCGCCGTGCCGACCGGCGCCGAGCGCGTCGTGATTCATCCGTCGGGCTGGATCAAGTCGCCGAGCCCATACAGCTATGCGATCCGCACCGGCGACACGCTCTTTCTCTCCGGCCTGGTCTCGCGCAACGGCCGCGACAACTCGGTCGTCGGCGGAGACATCAACGCGCAAACGGCGGTCGTTCTCGACAACGCGGCGGAGCTCTTGAAGGCCGCCGGCATGAGCTTCGACAATGTCGTCAGCTCGCGAGTGTATCTGCCTGACGGCGGATCGTTTCAAGCGATGAACGCCGTCTACCGGAAGTATTTTGCGTCGGCGCCCCCGGCACGCGCGACGGTCGTGGCGGGCCTGGCCGGCCCGCAGTATGTCGTCGAGATCACGCTTGTCGCCTCGTCGGCCCAGAAGCGCGTGATCGATGACGGCCGCCCGTCGAACCCCAACCTCAGTGCCGCGATTCGCGCCGGGGATCGCGTGTATCTCTCTGGAATGCTCGGGAACACGGCCGACACCAAAGGTGACGTTGGCGCCCAGACCAAGGAAACGTTGTCACGAATTCGTGGCGCGCTCACCGCCGCGGGTTGCTCACCGGCCGACGTTGTCGACAGCGTCGTGTATCTGACCGACGGCAAAACCTTTGCGTCGATGAACGACGTCTACCGTTCGTTCTTTGGCGGCGAGTTCCCGGCCCGAGCGACCGTGCAGACCGGACTCGTGGCGGCAGACGGCCTCGTCGAGATCATGCTGACCGCGAGATGCCCGGGCAAATGACGGTGGCCGCCGTGCCACTTGGAGTGGAGGCCTTCGAGGCGGCGTACCGCCATGTCGCGCCACACACTCACCGCACGCCGCTGCTGACGTCGCGGACGCTGAGCGAACGGACGGGCTTCAACGTCCGCCTCAAGGCGGAGATGTTCCAACGGACCGGGTCGTACAAGATTCGCGGTCCGCTCAACAAGTTCATGCTGCTGTCCGAGGACGAGCGCCGCCGCGGCGTGGTCTGCTCCTCGGCGGGCAATCATGCACAGGGAGTCGCGCTTGCCGCCCGCATCCACGGCATCAAGGCCGTGGTCGTCATGGCCGAGAATGCGACGCCCTCGAAAATCGCCGCGACGCGCGGCTACGGCGCCGAGGTCGTTCTGCACGGCGCGATCTGGGACGACGCCAACGAGAAAGCAAAGGAACTCGTCCGCGATCGCGGCCTGACCTACGTGCATCCGTTCGACGACCTGCAGCTGATCGCCGGCCAGGGCACGCTCGGTCTCGAGGTCGTTCGCGACTGGCGCGACGTCGACATCATCGTCGTGCCGATCGGCGGAGGCGGCTTGATTTCGGGCGTCGCGATGGCGGCCAAGGCGATCAAGCCGTCCATCAAAGTCATCGGTGTCGAATCGTCGGGTGCGCCGGGCATGCGCGACAGCGTTCGTGCGGGATCGGTCGTGACCCTCGACCGCGTCGACTGCGTCATCGACGGCCTGCGCGTGAAGCGGGTCGGCGAAACGACTTTCGAGATCGTGCGCCAGATGGTCGACGAGATCGTCACGCTTCCGGACGAGCGGATTTTCGAGGCGATGCTGTGGACGATGTCGCACGCGAAGCTGGTCGTCGAAGGGGCCGCCGCCGCACCGGTTGCCGCGCTGCTCGACGGGCTCATCCAAAATCAAGTCGGGGATCGACTCGGCGCTGGGCCGGCGCGAATGTCGTCTGCGTGCTGAGCGGCGGCAACGTCAACCTCGACCAGCTCCGCGGTTTGCGGTGGAATTGAGGCCGAGGCATCAGGCCACGGATCACACGGAAAGCACGGATCGAGTTCATGAACTCGTAGTGTCCGCCTTCAGGCGGACCAGCAGGAGTCCGGCTGAAGCCGGACACTACGCCTGAGACATATTTGGACCACGCTCCCCAACCCATCCGCATCGGCATCTCCGCGTGCCTTCTCGGGCAGGAGGTGCGCTTCGACGGCGGGCACAAGCGCGATCAATTCCTGGCCGACACATTGGGACAGCAGGTCGAGTGGGTCCCGGTGTGTCCCGAAGTCGAGATGGGGCTCGGAACACCGCGGGAGACGTTGCGGCTCGTGCAAGATCAAGGCCGGCGCGACTCCTTCCGCATGGTGACGACCAGGACCGGCATCGATCACACCGATGGGATGAACCGATGGGCGGCCCGGCGTCTCGATGCGCTGGCGCGCGACGAACCGGATCTCTGTGGATACGTGCTGAAGAAGGACTCACCGAGCTGCGGCATGGAGCGGGTCAAGACCTACAGCAGCGAGGCCGGAATGCCCGAGCGCAACGGCCGCGGACTGTTTGCTTCGGCCCTGCTGCGACGGTTCCCGACGCTGCCGGTCGAGGAGGAAGGGCGTCTGAACGACCTCGCGCTCCGCGAGAACTTCATCGAGCGCGATCTTCGCGTATCGGCGCCTCAAAGACCTCTTCGCGGCGGGGTGGTCGCTCGGCGCGCTCGTGAAGTTCCACACGGCGCACAAGATGGCGCTGCTCGCGCACTCGACGACGCGATACAATCGACTTGGGCCGCCTGGTCGCGAGGGGCGGGGAGATGCCCAAACGTGAGCTGCGGTCCGAGTACGAAACTGCCTTCATGTCGACACTGGCGATCGCCGCGACGATCCGCGCGGCACACCAACGTGCTGAACCACATGGTGGGCCATCTGAAGAAGCACCTGGATTCAGAATCGAAGCAGGAACTGGTGCAGGCAATCGAGGACTATCGTCAAGGTCGCATTCCGCTCGTCGTGCCGCTGACGCTGCTGCGCCATCACGTCCGCGTCCACGGCGTGGAGTACCTTGCCGGGTCAGACCTACCTCGACGCCGCATCCTCGCGAGCTGATGCTCCGCTACCGTGGCAGCGGTGCGAGTCCGGCGCGCCGGGCGAAACATGTCTGAACAGCCGCCTCGGCCGGAGCGGCGGACGCACATCAGCGTGCCGGTCCGAATCGTTGGACGGGCTGGACGAACCCCTGAAAGCACGACGCACGATCTCGCGGCTGTAGAAGAACCGCTCGAAGTCCGGCTGCACGGGAAGCCCTTCGCGGTCATCATGCGGACGCCCGGCGACGATCGCGCGCTCGCGGCCGGATTCCTGCTCTCGGAAGGCGTCGTGCGGAGCGCCGACGATATCGGCGCGGTCGAACACTGCCGTCACCCCAATCGTCCCGACGGTCACAACGTCGTCGACGTCTACCTCCTCGGCGAGTCGAGGTCGTCGCTCGACACGATCCTCGCCGAGCGTCGCAAGGTACTGACCAACTCGTCATGCGGCCTCTGCGGCCGCCTGACCATCGACTCGCTCAAGTCGCGAGCGCCGGCGCTGCCGATCGACGTGGACGATGACGACGAAGATCGCCACGGCCCTGCCGGATCGCCTGCGGGAGCGTCAGCGCATCTTCGAGGGCACGGGCGGGCTCCACGCCGCCGGGCTCTTCACGCCGGACGGGATCTGTGACGTATCGGCGGAAGATGTCGGCCGTCACAACGCCGTGGACAAGGTGATCGGGACGATGCTGCTCGACGATCGGCTGCCGCTCGACTCGCACGCGCTGGCCGTGAGCGGCCGCACCTCGTTCGAGATCGTGCAGAAGGCGTGGCTGGCGGGCATCGGCCTCGTCTGCGCGGTCTCCGCGCCGTCGAGCCTGGCGATCGACCTCGCGGAAGAGGCGGGCATCACGCTGCTCGGGATTCGCCCGCGACGGCGGATTCAACGTCTACACCCATCCAGCTCGGCTGCCGGAAGTGTGAAGGTCGCTACCTAGTCTCGTCTGTTCGATCAGATTGAAACTCGGCGTTTCCAGGCTGGCACTGCCGTTGCTGTCAAGCTTGGTTGGAACTTGAATGCGACAACGGTTGCTCATTGGGGCAGTGATGGCGATGACGGCGCTCAGCTGGTATGCCGTCTACCGAACTGTGAGATTCACGATCGCCGTCGCCACCGAGCTCGGCCGAGCGAGCAACCTCACCAGCCTTGCCGCGCGTGCCCAGACGACGATCGTGCTGGATCGTCACGGCCGAGCCGGCCTTTGCCTTCTACTCGGAACAGCGAATCGACGTCACCATCGACCAGGTCTCGCCGCACATGGTGCACGCGGTCGTGGCGGTCGAGGATCGGCGCTTCCATTCGCACTACGGCCTCGACCCGATTCGCATCGCGGGCGCGGCTCTTCGCAACGTTCGCGCAGGGAGAGTCGTAGAGGGCGGCAGCACCATCACGCAGCAGCTCGCCGAGCCGTGCGGCTGTCGCCAGCCCGCACGTTCGAAAGGAAACTGCGCGAGGCGATGCTCGCGCTTCGGCTGGAAGAACGCTATTCGAAGGCCCAGATTCTCCAGGAGTACCTGAACACCGTGTACTTCGGTGAAGGCTTCTACGGTGTCGAAGCGGCATCACGCGGTTACTTCGGCAAGCCGGCCGCGGAGTTGGCGCCCGGCCGAGGCCGCACTGCTGGCGGCTCTCGTCCGGGCCCCGTCGCGCGACGCGCCATGTGTCTCGGTCGAGCGCGCGACGCGACGTCGCAACCTGGTGCTTGCGGCTCATGGAGCAGCAGGGTTTCATTACCGCCGCCGAGCGCAGCGAGGGAATTCGGGCGCCGCTGCCGGACCGTTCCCACACGCGTGAGCCGTTGCTGATTGCGGCGCACGCCGGAAGCGGCGAGTACTTCCAGGAAGAGATCCGTCGTCAACTCGTCTCGATGTTCGGGTCCGAGCGCGTGCTTCGCGGCGGCCTGCGCGTGTACTCGACCTACGAACCATTTCTGCAGCGTGCCGCCGAGCAGGCGGTGCGGACGCGTGTCGCCGAACTCGCCAAAACGCGGCGCCGCACGCCAGGACCTCCAAGGCAGTCTCGTGGCGATCGACCCGGCCAGCGGCGATGTCCTCGCGCTCGTCGGCGGCCGGGACTTTCGGCGAGAGCTCCTTCAACCGGGCGACGCAGGCCAGGCGTCAGGCCGGCTCCGCGTTCAAGCCGATCATCTACGCCGCGGCGCTCGAGCGGGGCTACGCTCCCGGATCGGTCCTGACCGACCTCGACACTCCGATCTACGCCTCGGGGAGGATGTGGCTGCCAGTCGGCGAGCACGAGGCGAGCCAATACACGCTTCGCAAGGCCCTCAAGGTTTCGAGCAACCGCGCCGCGGCGCAGCTCCTGCAGCACGTCGGCGTCGGCACCGCTGTCGACTATGCGCATCGATTTGGGATCGATTCGGATCTCCCCACCGTCCCATCCCTCGCGCTCGGCACCGGCGAAGTGACGTTGCTGGAGCTCACGGCCGCCTACGGCGTCTTCGCCAACCAGGGACTGCTCGCGGCGCCGCGGCTCGTCAGTCGCGTCGAGGATGCGGAAGGGCGGGTCATCTGGTCCGCGCCGATCGCGACGACCCGAGCCATCAGGCAGACCACGGCCTTTTTGATGTCGAGCATGCTGGCCGACGTCGTGTCGAGTGGGACGGCCACCGGCGCGCGCGCCGCCGGCTTCAAGCTTCCTGCGGGCGGTAAGACCGGCACGACTGACGATTACGCGGACGCCTGGTTCGTCGGCTATACGCCGCACCTCGTCGCAGGCGTCTGGTTCGGCTTCGACACACCCGCGCCGATCATGAGTCGAGGCTTCGCCAGCACCGTGGCTGTCCCCGCGTGGGCGCGTTTCATGAAAGCGGCGACGATCGGCGCCAGGCCCGATTGGTATGAGGTACCGGCCGACGTGGAGAAAGTGGCGATCTGCCGGCTGACTGGCGCTCGAGCAACCGAAGGGTGCCGACACGTCGTCCCCCCGAGCACGGACCCGGAGGGCGCCGACGATGCGTTGGCAAAGCTCGGACTCGGTTCGTGGCCGCCTCCGGTCGCGTCGCTGCCAGGCCCGCCGCCCGAGCCGAACGTCTACGAGGACTACTTTCCGCTAGGCGCGATCTCGGCCGAGCTGTGCCCGCTGCACGGCGCGGTCGCCGAATCCGCCGTGGGCACGTCCGGCGTGGTTTCGTATCCGCCGCGTCCGATTGTGATCGAGCGCGTCCTCCGCAGCGACGGAACGACGGCTATCGGAATCAAGAGCGGCGGTCACTGACCTCGACCGGCCGCGCGAGCGAGCAACATCACGAACAGCACCGCATTCGACACGTGGCCGGTCCAGCAGATACGGCACTGATGACCGTTGACGATCAGGCTCCGGCCGAGGAATGCGCTCATCGCGACGGCTGGTACCGTCATGGCCAGCAGCAGCCAGGACGGCGCGTCCAGGAGCTGGCCAAGCGCGAGCAGCGCGTAGAGCGCGAGGCCCAGCGTCGCGTTGGGCACACCGAGCAACGCCGAGCGTGGGCTGCGGAAGAGCACCGCGCAGCCTCCGTCTTCGAGCCTGCAGATTTCTGGTCCTGTCAACCAGCCTGGAAGAACGTAGTAGTGGCCGTACAGCGCGGCCGCGGCCGCCGCCGTGCCGCCTGCGAGCGCGAGCCAGATTACGAGGTCTGACACGCCGGGCACCAATAGGTCAATCGGGCATCTTCCCATGACAGCCGCCTGGCGGCGTCCGGGCCGTGTTTCCGGACTTCGATTGGCGTGCCGCATCGACGGCAGGGAAGACGCGCGCGCCCGTACACCCACAGGCGCTCGCTCGGATTGTCCCGTCCGGTGGTCCGGCGGTGTCCGGCCTGGCTGTTGAGGCCCGTCTTCGAGACGGCCACATTGGCCTGGAGCAGGCGTCGGCTGGTGTCGACCACATCTTCGAGTTGATGATCGTCAAGCGTGGCGATGCTGACGAAAGGGTTGATCCCGCACGAGAACAACACCTCGGACTTCAGCACGTTCCCGACTCCCGCCAGCAGGCGCTGATTCAGCAACGCGTCACCAACAGGTAAAGACGATTGGGTGCGAAGGCGCCGAACGGCTTCTGCCCGATCGAAGCTGGCGCCGAGCGCGTCTGGACCGAGCCTGGCCAGAATCTCGTGTTTCTCGAGTTCGCGGGCTTTGATGAATTCGGCGACGGGAATACTGAACCCGACGGCTTCGAAAGTGGATGTCGCCACCAGCACTCGCATGTTCCCCGCGCGCTGGCGCCACCGTTCACCCGGCCGGTAAATGTGCCAGCTTCCATGCATCCGCATGTGCGTCCTGAGGACCAGGCCGCCAGAGAAATGCATCAGGATGTGCTTGCCGATCGACTCGACCTTGGCGACCGTCATCGCCGTCAGCGGATGATCGTGGTGCACCCGCGTCAGCGCAGGAAACACCGACTGGAAGCGGACGACAGGTTGACCCGCAAGCGCGCGGTGCAAGGTCGCCGCGGCGCGATAGATGGTGTCGCCTTCAGGCAAGAAATAGACCCACTGGAACCTGTCTCGAGGACCAAGAAGCTCGGCGAACGCGACGACGTCGATCTCTCACGATGGGCACGAAGGCACGATGAACACGAAGATAATTCCGAGGAATCCATCGTGAACATCGTGTCATCGAGCACATCGTGGTCTTGCCGTGACGTCGTGACGGCATTGAGAGACGGCTTGACTACGCGCCACGTCCCAGGCCGGCGTGACGGATCTGGAAGCCCATCGCTGAAGGGCTGAATCCAGCCTCGACGAGATAGGGCGCCAACGGGTGCTCACTGGCTGGGAGGCCGTTGATTTCGTGGACGAGCAGCCCGATCCGCGCCAACGTCGAAGCGAGGGCGCGCGCGGTCGACGCCTGCGCCGGCTCGTCGTCGGGCAGAAACGCGAGTAGCTGGCGCGCTCCCCGGCTGATGTAGGCCGCGAGCGTGCCGTTGACCATCACTACGAGCGAACCGGCTGATCGTGTCGGCCCCGCCTTCGCGCGTCCTTCGGGCGCGCTTCGGCGCGGCAAGCCCTCGTGGGCCCGTCCTTCGGGCGCGCTTCGGCGCGGCACGCCTTCCTGGGCTCGCACCTCACGCACGTTTTCGGCAGCCGCGCTTCGAGACGCTTCAGGCCACCGAAGGATCGTGCCGTACGGATTGGCAGGATCTGTTGCCGCCAGGACGACGACTTCCGGTTCCTCGGGCTCTTCCTTGAGCGATCGAAGCAGATCGAGCGCCGCGGGCAGCGCAAACTGCGTCGCGCCGACGCCACTCGCAAAATAACCGCGGCGAATGCGGCCCGCGTCCTCGAGTGCCTTGAGGATGTCGTAAACCGCGCCGAACCCGCCCGAAACGTTTTCGGCGGCAGCCACCTCGCGCGTCAGGATGCCGTACCGGGCGAGAAGCTGCTGGGCGAGCGCCGTGGCCGACTCGGTCGGCGTTATCGCTGCGCCGAGCCGCGCCGCGATGAGGGACCAGCGGCCCTCGGCCGTCGGTGGGGCGACGCGGCGGCTTCGGAAGCTGCGAGCCGCTCGGGCCGTCTGGGCGGCCTTGCGACGGCTGCGCTCGGGGGGTCGAACGAACGCTCGCACGGCATTCAGGCTGTCGTTCGTCACGACACCGTTCCAGACGAGAGTCCAGATGGCATCGACCGTTTCGCCGGGATATCCGCCGCCCGCCGCCTCATGCAGCGCCGCAAAGAACGAGGCCCCGTTTCGTGCCAGATGGTCGACGATCAGGCGCTCGCGCTCTGGCAGATCGGCCGGCGCACGGGGCTGCCGAAGCTTCGCGACGTGGTCGGTCAGGTAGAGCGCGAGACGCCCATCGTGTTCGCCGAGGGGCTCGAGACCGCCCCAGACAACCTCGCCGGCAGTCGTCAGGGCATCGAGGTCGGACGGTTGATACCCTTCGACCCGAGCCGGCAGGATCTCCGTCTCGAGGATCGACGCGATGAGTGGCGCGCCCTGCAGGTTTTCGACGGCATCGAGGAGCGCGTCGAGCCCCCGACGACGGCGGACGACGCCCTGCCAGTGCGTGACGAGCCGGCCAAGCACGGCGGGCTCGACCGGCTCGACTTGGTGCCGGAGCTTCGCGAGCGATCGCCGTCGAATCGACTGCAGCACATCCGGGTCGCACCATTCCCGGCCGGTGGCACCAGGGCGAAACTCTCCCTCGACCGCCTTTCCGCCCGCGGCGAGCTCTTTCAGAAGCGCCTCAACCGTCGATCGTCCGAGGCCATATCGCTCCGCAACTTCCGTGCTGGTGAAGGGCGCATGGGTTCGCGCGTACCGGCGCATAAGGTCCAGCGCGGCGTGAGGCGCCGCCTCGAGATGCGCTTCTGGCAGTCCCGTGGGGAGTGGCACACCCAGGCCGTCCCGATACCTGCTCGCGTACTCGACCGGGACTATTCGTGGCTGGCCGCGCAGCGTCACGGAGATCGCCCGTCGCGCCTTCGTCAATTCGTCAGCCGCTCGCCGCCCGTCGACGTTGGCGCGCGCGTCGATCTCATCGACCGACAAATCACCGAGCCGAAGCAAAAGATCGTGCACGCCGTCCACGGTCCGGGCACGCCGATCCTCGTGCAGGTGCTGAAGCTCGGACTCGACCTCCGCAATTGCGGCCGCGTCGAGCAGCTCACGCAACTCGATCTCTCCGAGAAGCTCTCTCAGCTGTGCCTGATCGATCGACAGCGCCTGCGCGCGCCGCTCGGCGAGCGGCGCATCGCCGTCGTACAGGTAGTTGGCGACGTAACCAAAGAGCAGCGCGGCTGCGAATGGTGAGGCAACGGTCGAGTCCACGGTCGCCACGCGGATCTCCCGGCGCTCCATCCTGCCGAGCGTCTCGACGAGCGCCGGCATGTCGAAGACGTCCCGCAGGCACTCTCGATACGTCTCGAGCACGATCGGAAAGGACCCGAAGCGGGATGCCACCGCGAGGAGGTCAGCGGACCGCTTTCGCAGTTGCCAGAGCGGGGTGCGCCCGCCGGCCCTGCGCTTGGGGAGCAGCAGCGCGCGTCCCGCGGCTTCGCGGAACTTGGCCGCGAACATCGCGGTGCCGCCGAGCTGGTTGAGGACGAGGGCCTCGACTTCTTCGGCGGCCGGCACCATCAGCCGCGGATCCGGTGGGTCGTCGGTCTCCGGGAACCTGACCACGAACCCATCGTCTGTCCACATCGTTTCGACGTCGAGTCCCACTTCGGCGCGGACGCGTTCAACGACGGCCATTGCCCACGGGGCGTGGATGCGGCTGCCAAAGGGCGAGAGGACGCAGATACGCCAATCGCCGAGCTCATCACGGCACCGCTCGATGAGGACTGTGCGGTCGTCTGGCACGACGCCGGCGGCCGCGATCTGATCCGAGAGGTAGCGTAAGAGGTTTTCGGCGGCCTGTGCGTCGAGATCGTGCTGGCCGACGAGGCGCTCAATCGCCGTTGATGGCGGCATGGCCACGAGCGTGCGCACGAGCGCACCGACCGCGCGCCCGAGCTCGAGCGGCCGGCCGATGCTATCGGCCTTCCAGAACGGCATCTTGCCGGGCTCGCCCGGGGCAGCCGACACCAGCACCCGGTCATGGTTGATTTGCTCGATGCGCCAACTCGAGGCGCCGAGCAGGAACGTCTCACCGACGCGACTCTCGAACACCATCTCTTCGTCGAGCTCGCCGACGCGCGCGCCCGGGCCGTGCTGGCCCACGAGGAAGACGCCGTAGAGCCCGCGATCGGGGATTGTGCCGCCGTTGGTCACGGCGATCCGCTTCGCGCCGTCGCGGGCGGTGACCACGTTGTCGATTCGATCCCAGGTCAGCCTCGGCCGAAGGTCGGCGAAGTCGTCGGATGGATAGCGTCCGGACAGCATGTCGAGGACGCCCTCGAACACGCTCCGGCCGAGCTCGGCGAACGGCGCGGCGCGGCGCACGGCGTCGAAAAGGTCGTCGACCTTCCACGGTTCGGCCGACACCATGGCGACAAGCTGCTGCGCAAGTACGTCCAGCGGATTGCGCGGATATCTCGTGCTCTCGACCCGCGCGTCGTGCATCGCTCTGGTGACGGCGGCGCACGCGACCAGGTCGCCCCGGAATTTCGGCACGATGATGCCGCGGCTCGCTTCGCCGATCGTGTGCCCCGACCGGCCGATTCGCTGCATTCCGCTCGCGACCGACGGCGGCGCTTCTATCTGGATCACCAGGTCGATCGCGCCCATATCGATGCCGAGCTCGAGCGAGGACGTCGCGACCAGGCCGCGGATGATCCCGGACTTGAGTCGATCTTCGACGTCGATCCGCTGCGCCCGCGCGACCGACCCATGGTGCGACCGCACCAGCGTCTCGCCGGCAAGCTCGTTGATCGCGCTTGCCAGCCGCTCGGCGATACGACGGCTGTTCACGAAGATCAGCGTCGAACGATGGGCCCTGATGAGCTCGAGGAGCCTCGGGTGAATTGCCGACCAGATGGTCGAGCGCACCTGTCCCTGCGCTGCGGGCCCGCTCGGAATCGCCTCGGCCTGTCCGATGCGTGCCATGTCTTCGACCGGCACTTCGATGGTGAGGTCGAGGCGCTTCTTCTGAGAGGTGTCGATGATCGCGACATCTCGATAGGAGACCGTCGACGCAGAAGAGTCCGGGGTTGCGCCGCCCAGAAAGCGAGCCACCTCATCGAGCGGCCGCTGAGTGGCCGAGAGGCCGATCCGCTGCAGTGGCGAGGCCCCAGTGAGACGAATCGACTCCAGGCGCTCGAGCGACAGGGCCAGATGAGCGCCCCGCTTGGTCGGAACGAGCGCGTGGATCTCGTCGATGATCACTGTATCGACGCTGCGCAGCGCCTCCCGGGCATTCGACGTCAGGAGAAGGTACAGCGACTCCGGGGTGGTGATGAGGATGTCCGACGGATCCCTCTGGAAGCGCGCGCGCTCGATCGCTGGCGTGTCGCCGGTCCGGACCGCGATCGCCGGCGACAAGTAGACGTCGCCTCGCGCATCCGCCCGGTTCGCGATTCCGGCCAGCGGCGCCCGAAGATTCCGCTCGATATCGACCGCCAGCGCCTTGAGCGGCGAGACGTACAGGACACGACACCGCCGACCGCGGTCGGGCGCAGCCTCGAACATCAGCCGGTTGATGCACCAGAGAAACGCCGTGAGCGTCTTGCCGCTGCCGGTGGGCGCCAGGATCAGCGTCGATCGACCCTGTGCGATCGCCGGCCATCCCTGCGCTTGAGGTGGCGTGGGTTCGGGAAAGGAGTGGCGGAACCATTCCGCCACGGCGGGATGAAAGAGCTCGAGCACGTCGCCCGTGGACGCCACACTCTATTCTACGTTCGCACGTTCATTTTGAGTTCGCACGCCAGATTTCGCGTTTGCACGGCTGATTTTTCGTTGCAGGCTATTTCTTTTCGTTTGCAACGAATGATGATTGCTGCCCGCGCCGGATTTGTGCAAAATTAGCTCTTCGACGTAATTCACGTCAGTATTCGGCATTCAGCATTCAGAATTTGACTATGGGTGACTCTGGAGAAGGCCTGGTCGACGCAGACGCGAGGATCCAGGAGCAGATGGAAGAGCGGGAGGCCGAGCGCCGCCGCCGAGCCAATTCGCAGCCGGCACCGGACCCCGAACGGACCCGTGCGATCGAATCTCTACGGCTGGCTCGCGTCAGAGCTCGAGCGTCAATCGACGACGACGACGCATCCCGTGCGCAAGCAGCAGATTCAGGCGGCCCTCGCCGAGATCGACAAGCGCCTCGCCGCCAGCTAGCCCCTAAGGCTAGCCTCCCCGCAGGATCCTTTGCGGGTCCAGCGTTGCAGCACGGCGGGCGGGGAGCAGGCACGCCAGCATCCCGACGGCCACGAGCAGCACCGGCACCAGCGCGAAGGTCAGGGCGTCGTGTGTCGTCACACCGTAGAGCTGGGCTGACACGGCCTCGCTGAGCCACGCTGACGCCAGCATGCCGGCGGCGACCCCACCGAGCGTCACGCCGAGGCCCTGGCGGAGCACAAGCCTGAGGATGTCCGCCCGACGTGCCCCGAGAGCCGTTCGTATTGCGATCTCGCGCGAGCGGAGCGAGACGGAGTACGACAAGAGGCCGAACAAGCCCACAGCAGCGACGACCAGCGCGAAGGTCGCGAAGCTGCCGAGCAACATCGCATACAATCGCGGCCGCGCGAGCGTCGTCAGCAGCCGCTGCTCGAGCGGCACGACGACGTCCGCCACTAGCCGTTCGTCCGCTTCCCGCACCGCCGAGCGGAGTGCCGCCGCGACACCCGGATCATCAGACGATCGCGTTCGTGCCAGGAGCGTCACCGTTCCCACGGGGAGCCGCCCTGCCATTTGACGATAGCTGTAGAACAGCTCAGGCTGCGAGCTGTCCCTGGTCGTCACGTAGCGCACGTCGTCGACGATACCGATGACCGTCCACTCGACGGCCTCTCGGCCTTGAACCCTGTAGGCGCCGGCCGGCAGCCGCGCGCCGAGAGCCGAGCCGCCGAGGTATCGGCGCGCGAACGACTGGTTGACGATCACGACCGGCTCGGAGGACTCGGTGTCGAGATCCGAGAACGCGCGGCCCGCGACGACCTTCATCCGCAGCGTGGAAAAGAACCGAGGGCTGACGATCCGCGGCGAGGCCTGCACTCTCACGATGCCAGCGTCGGCGTTGGGCGATTTGAGGTCGAAAGCGCTGGTCGATCCCCCTGACGTCACGGGCGATTCGGACGTGAACGCCGCGGCCGTTACGCCCGGTATCCCGGCGATGCGCTCGAGGACCCGTTCAACGAGTGCGAACCGCTCCTCCGGGTTCCGGTAGATCGTCGCCGGCATCGAGAGACGCGCGGACAGCGTGTCGGTCAGGTCGTACCCTCGATCGGCGTTGAGCATCGAGAGGAAGCTGCGTCCGAAGAGCGATGCGCCGACGAGCAACACGCAGGCAACCATCACCTGGCCCGACATGATGAGCGTTCGCGCGCGCGCCGTTCGCGAGCTCAACCCGGCGCCCACCGGGGCGTTTCCGTCTTCGGCCAACGCCTCGACGAGGTTCAGTTCCCGCGCCCGCAGCGCCGGCACGAGCCCGAAGGCGATCCCAGCGGCGATCGACACGACGAGCGCGAAGAAGAGAACCGTGGCGTCGACGCCGAGGCCGTCAACGCGTGGGAAATCCGCCGGCAACAACGCCGGAAGCGAACGATGGAGCACGAGCGTAAAGGCCAGACCGGCGATGCCGCCCGCGACGCCGAGCGTGAGACTTTCAACCAGCAGCTGCCGCGTCACGCGCGCGCCGCCGGCGCCCAGGGCCGCGCGAATCGCGATCTCGCGCGTCCGGGCCGTGGTACGCGCCAGCTGCAGACTCGCGACATTGGCGATCGCCGTCAGCAGCAGCAGCCCGACGGCCGCCAGCAACACGAGTAGGGGCCGCCTGACGTCGGCGGTCAGCGCGTCGCGGAGCGGCTGGGCGGCAATCGCGATGGGACCATTGCTTCCGAAGATGGCCGAGGTGGTCATGCCGGTATCGGCGGCGAGACGGCCCCGAGCCGTGCCTTCCGCGGCAGCCTGGGCCGCGGTGACGCCAGGACGGAGTGCGGCGACGGCGCTGAACATCGACAGGTAGTTACCGGCTGCCGGCCGGATAGTGTATGGGACGATGGCCAGCGCCTGTCGATCCGGGTACGACAGCCGGTCAGGCAGAACGCCGACGACGGTGTAAGGCTCACCATCGAGCTGAATCGATCGGCCGAGCACGGCCGGGTCCGCGTCGAAGCGCTGTCGCCAGAGACGCTCCGACAGCACGACGACCCGCGCCGCTTCGTCCTTCGGTTCGAACAACGTTCCAAGGAGCGGCTGTGCGCCGAGCGCTGGAAAAACGCTGGCGGTCGCCGCGGTGACGCGAATGCGTTCTGATTCGCCCGCGCCCGAGAGCGTGACGAGACGCTGGGACCAGGCCGCGATGTGCGCGATCGTCGATGGCTCGTCGCGCCACGCGAGATACGCGGCGTTGGTGAACTCGCCGAAGCGGGGCGCGCTGCCGCCCCGTGTTTCCTTCAAGACCACGATTCGGCTGGCGTTTGGCCAGGGAAGCGGCTTCATCAGCACGCCGTAGGTCACACTGAACAGCACCGTGGTTGCGCCAATGCCGAGTGCCATCGTGAGGATCGTCAACAGCGCATGGCGCGGCTGCCGCCGCAGCAGACGCATGGCGTAGCGGATATCCTGTCCGAGGCCGGCACATCGGGATCTCATAGCCATTGCGCAATTCTGAATGCTGAATGCTGAATGCTGAAGTGAATTCTGAACGCAGCGCAATTCAGCCTTCACTTCAGCATTCAGCACTCAGCATTGCGTTATTCACCATCGAGCGCCGCCGACAGCATCGTCGCGAACGCCTGCGGCGTCGCCGGGCCGGCGATCGGGATCGGCGTCGAGCGCCGCCCGGATGGCGCGTTCCGCGGCCGCGGGGACGAGGTCCGGCGGCATCGGCGGGACGCCGCGCGGCTGCGCGAGCACGACGTCGGCGAGCGTGCCGCGCCCGAACGGCAGGTCGCCCGACAGCATCTCGTACGCGACGACTCCCAGGCTGAAGACGTCCGTGCGCGCGTCGGCCTCGACGGCGTGGAACTGTTCCGGCGCCATGTAGGCGGGCGTGCCGATGATCATTCCCGACGGCCGTCAGGGCGGTCGTGCGCCTCGGCTCCGGCCCTCGTCCTCCCCCTTCGGAGGGCTCGTCGAGCACCAGCTTCGCGACCCCGAAATCGAGCACCTTGGCCGCGGCGCCACCGTCCGGCAGCAGGATGTTCTCCGGCTTCAGGTCGCGGTGCAGCACGCCTTCGCGGTGCGCGGCGCCGATGGCGGCGCACACCGCCGTCAGGATGCGCATCGACTCGTCGGTGTCCAGCCGGCCCTCGCGCTGGAGCACGTGCCGGAGATCCTCGCCGTGGACGAGCTCCATGACGAGGTAGGCGCCGCCGTCGGGAAACGTGCCGTAGTCGTAGACCGCGACGATCGAGGGATGCTGCAGCCGCGCGACGATCTGCGCCTCGCGCCGGAACCGGCGCCTGGCCTCGGGGTCGCCGAGCAGCTCGGCGCGCACGACCTTCAGCGCGACGAGGCGATCGAGCCGCATGTCGCGCGCCCGGTACACGGCGCCCATCCCGCCGCGCCCGAGGAGCTGCTCGATCCGGTACTTGTTGTCCACCGTCCGCGGCACCGACGGCACGGGCCGCATCGTGGTGCCGTCCGACGGACACTGCGACGACGCCGGCGCTCCTCGCAGCGGCCGCAGCGCGGGCATTCCATCATCGGCTCGATCGGTGGCGCGGCGGCGGTCACGATACGCGTGCGATCGCTGTCGTCCTGCAGTCTCGCGGCCGACGCGCCGCCGCAGCCGCACGACGTCGAATCCGAGCGACATCTGCGCGGCGATGCTCGCCAGCAGCTGGCGATCGTCGGCGGTGTAGGCTTCTTCGGAACGGCGCTCGCCGAGCGCGATCACGCGATGAGCGCGCGATCCTGGCCGACGACCGGCACGAGCAGCACCGCGCCGGTGCACTCGAGCCACTCGCGCTCCTCGGCGGCAGCCGCCGCGCCGGTGACCGCGGATCGCTCAGCACGATCTCGAGCGGCTCGTCGGACCACCGGAGCATCGACACCAGACCGCCCTCGAGCGGCAGCGACTCGGCGCTGCCGTGCAGCACGGTGACCGGCGACAACCGGCCCTCGTCGATCCCGCTCACCAGGATCGCGGTCATCAGCGGGTGCAGCGCCTCGTCCAGCTGATTGACGACCATCGTCGCCAGATCGGCCGGGTCGGTCTCGAAGCGCACCCGGCTCGCGAGCGACAGCAGGATCTTCCGCGCGTCGTACTCTTCGCGAAAGAACCGCTGGTCGAGCCACTGCCGCGCGCGCTCGCGATTCATGAAGGTCACCGCCGAGGCGACGATGAGGAGCTGCGTAGAGTGCGGAGCTGCTCGGTCGCGATGTCGGCGAGCGTGCGGTCGCGCTCCTGCACCAGCGAGAACGCGAGTGCGATGGCGGGCAGGAAGATCAGCACGGTCAGCGAGCGGTTGGCGAGCGTGTACTGCAGGCTGCGCCGCAGGACCACGCGCGGTCCGAGGACGTGCGCCACGCCGACGGCGTAGACGAGGCCGAATGCCGGCAGCAGGACCAGCGCGTCGAGGAGGACGGTCACCGCACCGGGATACTCCGGACCTCCATGTTGAACAGCGTGGCGACGATCGGAATGCCGTCGCGGATGGCGTAGGCGAGGACGCCCGGGACGGCCGTGTAGAGCGCCATGCGGATCCGGCGCCGCTCGTTCGCGTCGTGGTTGAACCGGTAGCGGAAGGCACCCTCGACGACGGCGAGGACATTGATGCCGAGCGCGATCGCGAACGCCGCGTAGTACACGCGCGGGATGCGTCGCGTCCCAGACCGCGAGGCCGCGCGCCGACTCCACGCCGGCCAGGTAGAGTCCCGTCATGAGTGCCGGGCCGAAGAGCGGCGCCGCGGCCAGGAGCGGCACGGCGTGGAGCCAGGGATGACGGTCGAGCAGGCGCGATCGTGTCGGGAAGTAGAGAATCGCCAGAGCGATGGTCGGGAACGCCAGCGGGCTCGCGATCCATGCGAAGACGGTCAACACCGATGGAGCGGCTGCGGCATGCCCCGCTCGGCGCCGAGCAGCGGGCCGCCGCCGCCGACGGCGCTGAAGGCGAGCGCCAGCACGCAGAGCCCTGCGGTGAGGTCGTAGCTCCGCATCAGGAGGAGCAGCACGGCCGCACCGGTGAAGACCGACGTCTGGACGATCATGCCCAGGTGACGTCGTGCCCATCCGTCGGTGTCCGAGCCCAAGGCCGACGGCCGGTCGAGCGTGGACGTGGCGTGTCGCACCGTCTGGCGCTTCGACTTCCCAGTTGACAGCTCCGCGAACGCCCACCGGTACAGCTCACGCCAGACCTCGACGCGTCCGGCCTCGGTCGCGAGCCGTGCGTCGAACAGGTCACGCCTGCGGGGCTCGTCGACCAGATGCTGGCCACGGAGCCGGCTGTCGAGCGACGATCCCGGCGGCGTCGGCCGGGCTGCCCGGCGCCACGCGCGTGATCTCCGGCGGAGCAGTGAAAGTCTCTGACGACGTCGGGTGGACGTGCCTTGAGCGGAAGATGAGCCGTCGGATCGCCGGCGAGCGTCGCGCCCGTGCCTGCCGGCCACAGATAGGGCCGCACGAGCAGCGACCTGAATGACGGTGTAGAGAACGGTGAGCGCGACGACGCCGATGATGGCCCAGGCGAACGCGGGCAGTCGCTCGAGCCGGGCGGATTCCGAGGCAGGGGCCATGCGCCCCCGTATTATGTGCCGGAGCTCTAAGACCGAAGGCTGGTCCGCCTCCGCGCGAGGCGCTACGGCGTGACTACGCCGGAGCTCGAAGAGCGAAGGCTGCGGCCTGGTCGAGAATCGCGCGGATCTCGTCGGCTTCGAGCGATTCGACCTTCAGGAGTTCTTCCGCCAGGAGCCGCACGGCGTCGCGGTTGTCTTCGATGAGGCCGCGCGCCCGATCGTAGCCGGTCATGATGACCCGGCGGATCTCCTCGTCGACGCGCTGCGCGGTCGCTTCGCTGATTCCGTGCGCGCGGTCGGCCTCGAACGCGTTCCCCGGCTTGCGATAGGCGAGCGGCCCGAGCTCGGACATGCCCCACTCGCACACCATGTGCTGGGCGATGTCGGTGGCGCGCTCGATGTCGTTCGACGCGCCGCTCGTCATGTGGTTCATGAAGAGCTCTTCGGCGACACGGCCGCCCATCAGCACGGCGACCTGCGTTTCGAGGAAGCCTTTCGTGTAGGTGTGCCGATCCGCCTCGGGCAGCTGCATCGTCACGCCCATCGCGCGGCCGCGCGGGATGATGGTGACTTTGTGCAGAGGATCGGCGTCGGGCAGCAGCGCCGCGACGACGGTGTGGCCGGCTTCGTGATACGCGCAGTTGATGCGATCCATGTCGCTCAAGACGACGGAGCGCCGTTCGACGCCCATCAGCACCTTGTCGCGTGCCGCGTTCAAATCGAGGTCGGTGACCGTCGTTCGGCCGGCGCGCCCCGCGAGCAGCGCGGCTTCGTTGACGAGGTTCGCGAGGTCGGCGCCCGAGAACCCGGGCGTGCCACGCGCGATGACCCGCAGGTCCGTGTCCGGATCGACCGGAATGCGCCGCGTGTGGACGCGCAGGATTGCCTCGCGTCCTTTCAGATCGGGATTGCCGACCGTGACCTGGCGATCGAATCGTCCCGGACGGAGGAGCGCCGGGTCGAGGATGTCGGGCCGGTTGGTTGCGGCAATCACGACGATCCCCGCGTGCGCCTCGAAGCCGTCCATTTCGACCAGGAGCTGATTGAGCGTCTGCTCGCGTTCTTCGTGGCTGAGCGAACTGCCGCCGCGGCTTCGGCCGACGGCGTCGAGCTCGTCGATGAAGACGATGCACGACGGATGGCGGCGCGCATCCTTGAAGAGGCGCCGGACGCGGGACGCGCCCACGCCGGCATACATCTCGACGAAGTCCGAACCACTGGCGAACAGGAACGGGACGCCCGCCTCGCCGGCGATCGAGCGCGCCAGGAGCGTTTTACCCGTGCCCGGGGGTCCGACGAGGAGGATGCCCTTGGGGATGCGTCCGCCGATCGTCACAAAGCGACCCGGCTCGCGCAGGAAATCGACGATTTCCTTGACTTCGTCCTTGGCCTCGTCGACACCCGCGACGTCCTTGAACGTGATGACGCGATCGCCCTGCTCGGCGACGCGCGCGCGGCCCGAGATGGACGGGATGCGCCCGGCCGTGGTCCGATAGACCGTGAACGCGAGGAGCGCGAGAAACGCGGCGACCGTCGCCGTCGCGCCCCAGCTGAGCGATCCGGGCGCGGGGGCGGGAATCACCTCGACGCGAATCTCGCGGCGGTAGAGATCGGTCACAAACGTCGAGTTGGCCGCGAGGAACTCCGGCGGCGCCACGGTTTGCGCGGTGGTGCCGTCACGCAGCACGACGTCGATGGTATGGTCCGAGAAGGTGACTCCGGTGACCTTGCCCGCATCGACCGCTTTGAGAAAATCCGAGAAAGCCAGGGTCGTGGGTGGGACGGTGCGAGTGGCGACGAAAAATGCGCCAACCGCCATCACGAGGAGGACGGCGGCGGCGATTAGAATGCGTGGTCGACGAAAGCGCGAGAACTCCAACGGTCTGTCCGTTTCACAAAGCAACCCGACGCGCGCAGACACCGCCTGGCGCTCTGGGCCGCAACACTGAATTAGATTGAGGTAAAAAGGACACTCCGCTGGGGATTGGAATGCTCATTCCATCTTACACGAGCGAACCCGTGCCGGCAAGCCGCATGAACCTTTTCTCGGCCTGGCTCGTCCACCTCTACACCGCCTCCGGTGCGCTGGCGGCGTTTTTCGGCACGCTGGCGGTCTTCGGCGGCCACTATCGCGCGGCGTTGCTGTGGATGGTCTGGCGCCACCGCTGGTCGACGCCACCGACGGCCTGCTGGCGAGGAAGGCCCGCGTCAAGGAACGGCTACCGGCCTTCGATGGCGCCCGCCTCGACGACGTGGTGGACTACCTCACGTTCGTGTTTCTGCCGGTGCTCTTCCTGTATATGTCCAGGGCACTGCCCGAAGGGTGGAGCGGCGCGATCGCGTCGGTCGTGCTCCTCAGCAGCGCCTATGGGTTTGCCGCCGCGACGCCAAGATCGAATGACCATTTCTTCACCGGCTTTCCCTCCTACTGGAACATCGTCGCGCTCTACCTGCACATCGCGGCGCTGCCGCTGGTCTGGAACGCGATCATCCTCCTGGTGTTGAGCGCGCTCGTTTTCTGGCGCATCGGCTACGTCTATCCGTCACGCACGCCGACCCTTCGGCGCCTGACGATCGGGCTCGGGGCCTGCTGGGGCGTTCTCGTGGTGGCGATGATCCTGGCGCTTCCGCGCGTGCCGGCGGCGCTCTTCGCGGCGTCGTTCGTGTTTCCGGTCTACTACACGGTGCTTTCGTTCGTGCTCCACGCGCGCCGGCCGGTCCAGGCGGCGCGCACGCGGATCGGAAGCCAGCCTTGACGTCACCAAAGAGCTGGCGCGACCGCGCCGCGGCGGCGATCTATGCCGTGCTGATCGTGACGGCGGCCTTCACGGTGACCTGGCTCGTCCGCCAGGGTTACGCCGTGCACCGATTGACGCGGGGCGTGGGGGACACATGGTTTCTCGCCGCCGATGGCCGGCGCTGGTTCCGGATGGACGAGCATCGGCGCGACGTCCCGCTCAGCGAGATTCCCGAGCACCTCCAACACGCCTTCATCGCGATCGAGGACCACCGGTTCTACGCGCACCCCGGCGTCGATCCGATTGCGCTCGGCCGCGCCGTCGTCCGGAACCTGCGCTCGCCGGGAACGGTCGAGGGCGGAAGCACGCTGACGCAACAGCTCGCCAGGACGCTGTTCCTGTCAAACAAGAAGACCTACGGCCGGAAGGTGCGCGAAGCGGCGCTGGCGATGATGATCGACGGGCAGCTCAGCAAGGATCAGGTACTCGAGCTCTATCTGAACCGGATCTACCTGAGCGCCGGCGTCTACGGCGTCGAGACGATGTCCCGACAGCTGTTCGGTCGGCCGTCGAAGCAGTTGAACCTCGCCGAGTGCGCGCTGATCGCCGGACTGGCGCGCGCGCCGGCGACGCTGTCGCCCTGGTCCAATCTCGACGGCGCTCGCGCGCGCAGTCACGTCGTCTTGACCAGGATGCGCGAAGAGGGCTTCATCACCGCATCGCAGGAACGCGAAGCGGTCACGACGAGCATCCGCATTCGACCCTATCCGGGCGCGAACGACCCCCGGGCCGGCTACGCGAAAGAGTTCCTGCGCCAGGCGTTTCGCGAGCGATTCGGCGGCGATCATCCACCCGACTGGGAAGTCCGCACGACCTTCGTGCCGGCGCTGCAGGACGCGGGCGAGCAGGTCGTGCGGGCCGGGTTGGCGCAGGTTCAACGATCCGGACCTGCAGGCGGCGCTCGTCGCGATCGATCCCAGAACCGGCAACCTGTTGGCGATCGTCGGGGGCCGCGACTTCCGGCAGTCCCAGTTCAACCGCGCCAGCCGCAGCCGCCGGCAGCCGGGATCGGCCTTCAAGCCGTTCCTGTACGCCGCCGCGCTCGAAAACGGCTACTCGCCGGTGTCGCTCATCGACGGGCTGACGACGATCGCGCCGCAGGGACCAGATGAATGGGCGCCGCGGAACGCCGACGGCGAGACGCCCGACGTCCTGACGATCCGCGCCGCGCTCCTCGAGTCGAACAATCGTGCCGCGTCGGCGTTGCAGCAGCGAGTCGGCTCGCGCCCGATCCTGCGGCTGGCCTCCCACGTGGGGCTCCGCGACATGCCCGACGTGCCGTCGCTGTCGCTCGGCACGGGTCTCGTGACCCCGCTCGAGCTGACGACCGCGTTTGCGGCGTTTCCCAATGGCGGTCTGGCCGTCGCGCCTCGCGCGATCGTCCGCGTACTCGACGCCGACGGCGGCGTCGCGCTCGATCACCCGATCGCGAGCGAGCGGGTCCTGTCCGTGCAGACCGCCTTTCAGATGGTGTCGATGCTCGGCGATGTCGTCGACCGCGGCACCGGCGCGGTCGTGCGGCGCGGTGGCGTCTCGTTCCCGGTGGCCGGGAAGACGGGCACGACCAACGATTTCAAGGACGCCTGGTTCGTCGGTTTCTCGTCGAATCTCGTCGTCGGCGTGTGGGTTGGCTTCGATCAGCCCAAGCCGATCGGTCGCGACGCGTACGGGTCCCGCTACGCCGCGCCGATCTGGACCGAGTTCATGAAACGGGCCGCCCGCGTGCGCCGGCCCGAGGCCTTCGACGCCCCGGTCGGCCTCAAGGAAACGACGCTCTGCCGCGTTTCCTATCAGCGGCCGGTCGAAGGATGCCCGACCTACACCGAATACCTCAAGCCTGACGACAAGGTTCCGAGCGGGCTCTGCACGATTCACCGCGGAAGCATCAAGCAGCAGGTGCGCCGGGCCATTGAGGGATTGTTCTCGGACCTCGGCAAGCGGATTCGCGGGATCTTTCGGTAAGCTGCGCTACTCACCATGAACCGACGAGACGCCCTCAAGACACTGTTCGTCGTGCTCGGCTCGACGCGCGCCGGCGCGGCCGGGCCCGCAGTGCGCACGCTCATCGGGACGGGGTCACCTGGATTCACTGATCGTGAAGTCAACAATCCGTACGGTGTGACGATCGGACCAGATCGCCAGTTGTATTTTTGCGACCTGGACAATCAACGGATTCGGCGGCTCGACCTCGAGACGCGCCAGACGATCACGATCGCCGGCGATGGTCAGAGAGCGTACCGCGGAGATGGTGGACCTGCGGCTGCCGCGTCGCTGAACATGCCGCACGAGATTCAATTCGACTCAGCCGGGAACCTCTACATCGCCGAGCGCGACAACCACGTCGTGAGGCGCGTCGACTTGAGAACGGGGCTCATCTCCACCGTTGCCGGCACCGGCGAGCCGGGATTCTCGGGCGACGGCGGCGCCCGCCGTCCGTGCACAGCTGCGCCAGCCTCACAGCATCGCAGTCGCGGCGAACGGCCGGTTGCTCATCTGCGACGTCGGGAATCACCGGATTCGAGAGTTGAATCTGTCGACCGGAATCATCGAGACCTACGGCGGGACGGGGGAACGACAGCCGACGCCGGATGGCGCCCCGGTGAAGAGCGCGCCCTTGAATGGGCCTCGTACCATTGCCATCGACCCGGACGGCACTCTCTATCTTGCGCTCCGTGAAGGGAATGCGATTTACCGGATCGCACCGGATACCGCAACCGTGCATCACGTGGCCGGCACAGGCGAACAGGGTTACTCGGGGGATGGTGGGCCGGCCCGTTCTGCGAGGCTCGGAGGGCCCAAGGGCCTCGCGGTTGCCCGCGGCAATCTCTACGTGGCCGACACCGAGAACCACGTCGTTCGCGGCATCGAGCTCCAGACCGGCATCATCACGACAGTGCTCGGCACCGGTCAGCGCGGAGACGGACCGGAGCCCGATCCGCTTCGCTGCGCGCTCGCCCGGCCGCATGGCGTGTTCGTGGATGCGGCCGGCAAGCTCTATGTCGGCGACAGCGAAGCCCACCGCATTCGCGTCGTGAGCTAGCCGAGCGACCGAAGAACAGCTGACAGCTGCAGCTGCTGGCTGCGAGCCGACAGCTGCGAGCTGCCAGCTAGTAATTCAGCCAGTACGAGAACTTCACGAGGAAGACGTTGTTGGCTGGTACGCCGAAGACACCGCCGAAGTCGCGGCTGAACCGGAACTTGCCGAACGACTCGTTCTCTTCCCGCCCCTGTTGCCAGACGACGAAGAGGCTCGAGCCGGGGCGGTACTCCCACCGCAGGACGTTCGTGGTCCTGAACGAGCGAAAGTTGAAGTCGGCGTTGCCGGTGTACGCGTACGGCGCGTAGCGTGACTGCCAGTCCTCCGCGCGACCGTCGACGAGCTCCTTGTAGTTCGTGTATTCGCCGGCCGAGACGAACGGTTCCGCGTAGATCTGGAGCGACAGCGTCGGCGACATCGTGTAGTTGACGCGCGTCGTGAGCGCGACAGTCGTCTGGTCGAGTCGCGCGAAGACGTAGTGCGTCGGTTGCCCGGCGCGTTCCTCGTTGGTGACCCACTGCGCGTCCTGGTTCGAAATGCCAAAACGGAAGCCGCCGCTCACCGACAGCGAGGGCATCGGCCGGAACGTCAGCGACGGGCTGGCGTCAAAGAAGTGTGGGCCGAACTCGGAGTTGCCGCCGCCGAGGAACGTGTCGAACGCGACCAGCTTCCGCTCGTCGGTATTGACGTAGCTCCACATGCTCCAGCTGCCGTCGAAGTTCGCGCCCGGACCGCCACGCGTGGCACGGTCGTCGAAGCCGCCCGGCGATCCGTTCACGCCGAAGCCCGTGGACCAGTTGTTCTTGAAGCTCCAGTGCGCGTTGACGTTGCCGCCGAGTTGGAGGCGGTCGCCGTCGAAGTTGTGGCTGCCCCACTGATTGAGGTTGAAGCGGAAGCTGCGGATGTATTTGCCGGGTTTGTCGTGACGCCACTGGATCCAGTTGCTCTGCGAGATCTGATCGGCGCGCCTGATGAATCCGAGGTCGTTGCTGTCGAAGCCGGGTGACTTGAAGCCGATGTTCGACTCGAAGCGGACGCGCGCGCCAGAGATCTTGCGGAACGCCAGGAATCCCGACTGGCCGCTGAGCGAGGTCCTCGTCGGATCGAATTCGACGTGCGTCGCGTCCGGACGCTGATAGCTGTGGACGTTGTTCTCCTGGAGGCGGGCGATCGCCGCCTCGGTGCCGTTGATCGTCGTGCCCGCCCAGTAGCCGGCCAGGGCGTACCGCTTGCGCAGCAGGCGAAGATCCCAGTCGACGCCGCCAGCGTACGCGGAGTTGGCGAGGACGCGCATCGGGCTGCGCTCGTCGCCGACGTTGCGGTTCGTCGCCGTCATCATGACGCCGACCGCCGACTGGTTGGCGAACTCCTTGCGCGCGCGGCCGACCGTGTAGCTGGCGAACGGCTCGATGGGCGGCGTCGACTGCAGCGGCCCGACCGCGACCGTGGCTTCCTCTTCCGCGGTCAGCGCATTGAGGATGCCAACCGAGAAGCCGCCGATCCTGCCGGTGACTTTCGTCGCGCCAATGATTGTCGTGTTGGACGGCGACGCAAAGAAGCCGTTGTCGGGGACGTCGGCGCCGAGCTGCGGCGTTCGCCCGATCCGCCGCGTGTAGAAGAGGCCCGTGCAGCTGCCGTCGTTGCAGTCCATGTCGAAGCGGAACACGCCCGAGCCTTCGACGAAGAACGGACGCCGCTCTGGAAAGAACGTTTCAAAGGCGCTGAGATTGACGACCGCCGGGTCGGCTTCGACCTGCCCGAAGTCGGGGTTGACCGTCGCGGTCAGCGTCAGCGCCGGCGTGATCGCGTACTTCATGTCGAGGCCGACCGACGCGCCAGGGTTCACGCCCTTGACGAGCGGGTTGCCGTCTTCGGGCTGGGTCGACACGTCGCCGACGGTGTAGGGGAGGAGCTCGAGCCGCCTCGGAGAGCCCGAGAGCTCGAGGCCGTGCAGCTCACCGAACTGCGAGACGATGCCGTTGGTGCTCTTGGCGATGAGCGGCCAGGTCGACGTCTCGTTGTGGCGTGCAATCTGTCGCGAGAGCGCGAGGCCGAAGATCGGTTTCGTCGAGGCTGGAAAACGCAGCTGCGAGAGCGGAATGCGGAACTCGGCGCTCCACCCGTCGGCGCGGCGCGCGACGACCACGTCCCAGACCGCGTCCCATCCCTGATCCTCGTCGCCGTCGTTGAAGTAGTACTTGTCCTGCTTCACGCCCGCCGGATTCACCGAGAACTCGTACGCGGTCCGCTTGTCGTGATAGGAGTCGATCAGCACCGCCACCCAGTCGGACGGCGAATATGAATCGCGGCGAGTCAGGAAGCTCGCAATCTTGTCGGGCTCGGGATCGTGCGCGACGATCGCGACATAGAGGTGTTGCGCGTCGTACGCAACCCGCGCTTCGGTTGCGTAGGTCGGCGCTGCGCCCTCCTTCGGATCCCGCTGGACGAACCCGTCGATCTTCGGCGCGCGCGACCACACTTCGTCGGTCAGCTCGCCGTCGAGCTTGAGTGCCGTCGCTTCACGGACCGGCACCGCCTCGACGACAGTCGAGGCATGTCTCGAGTGGCCGATTCCGGACAGTCGCGGCGGGATCGTCGGTGAGTGCGGTCTGCGCAAAAGTCGGCAACCCCGCCAGAGGGCTAACGACGAGCAGACACAGCAGTAGAACTTTCTTCATGACCGATGTCTTAGACGAGTTCTGGAGGTGTTAGGTTTGCAGCAGGCAGTGAGGCGGGTTGCCGGCGAATCTGCCCGGCAGAGTCGGCTCGGGGATGTGGCGACTCTAGAAAAAGATCGTGTCGCCGCGCTTGGCGACGAGCGCGTCGATCTTCTTCTTCATCGCGTCGCGCCGGCGCAGCAGCGCCTGGATCTGACGGCTGTCCAGCCAGTCGCCCATCGTCGTCTTGAGGCCAGCCTCGTCGAGCGCGAGCATGCGGGTCCCAGAGCGCCGGTCGATGTTCTGCAGTTCCTGCGGCAGCTTCACGTCGGTGACGAACGCGCGCGAGTGATCGATCAGGAAGATGTGCCAGTCGGCGTCGACGAGCAGGTTGCCCTTGTTGCGATCGCTGTTGCTGATCAGATCGTCGAACATCTTCATCCGCGCGAGCTGGAAGTCCCACGTCGCCGGCTTTGGGAGCGGCAGCACGGTTTCCCACGAGCGCACGCCCTCGATCCACATCACCGCCGCGCCGAGGTCGTTGTCGACGCGCCGTTCGACGACGACCGGCACCATGTTCAGACCGAGCAGCTTGTCGAGCTCGTAGGCGGCGATCTCCGACTTGTAGCTCTCGAAGTATCCGCTCTGCATGCCCGGGCGAAGCGGCTTCCACGCAAACGACGACACCGAGACCGCCTGGCGCGAGCTGCGCCCGCTTCGGCCGGGTCACGCCGATCGGGAAGGTCGGTGACCTTCTCGACCTTGGCCGTCGCGCAGATACTCCTCGAACTCGGTCGTCTTGTTCTGCCAGATGTTGGAACAGACGACCGCCGGTGCCTGGGCCTGAGGCAGTGCGAGGACGAATAGCGCCAGGAGCAGCGCGAGCATGCGCGGTACAGTAGCACGGGCTCGGGCTCGGGGCTCGGGTTCGGGACTCGGAAGCTCGCGGCTCTGGCGAAGCTTGAGCTCGGACGTCGAACCCGGAACCCCGAGCCCCGAGCCGCGAACGCCGAGCCGCGAGCCCCGAGCCCCGAACCGATATGGTCTAATTGTCCCGTGCTCTCTCCCGGCCAGGTCCTCGACGATCGCTACGAGATTCTGGCCCTCCTGGCCGAGGGTGGAATGGGTGCGGTCTACCGGGCCCGCCGGACGCTCCTCGGCGACGAGGTCGCGATCAAGATCGTCCGCGGCGAGCACAGCGGGTCGGGTCCGCGCGACCGGTTCTTTCGCGAGAGCCGCGCCAGCGCCCGGCTGCGCCATCCTCACATCGTTTCGATTCTCGACTTCAACGTGGACGACGAGGATCATCCCTTTCTGGTGATGGAGCTGCTCAACGGGCCGTCGATGAAGGACGAGCTCGCGGCCAAGGGGCGGATGAGTCTCGCGGAGGTGCAGGCGATCGTGCCGTCGCTCTGCACGGCGCTCCAGTTCGCGCACGACCTCGGCATCGTCCACCGCGACCTGAAGCCGGCCAACATCGTCGCGCACGAATTCGCGCCAGGCCAGCGCGTCTACAAGGTCGTCGATTTCGGACTCGCCAACCTGCGCGACACGCAGGAAACGCGCCTGACCGGGCCGCACGAGTTCCTCGGGACGATCGCGTACGCGTCGCCCGAGCAGCTCACCGGGGCGGTCGTCGACGCGCGCGTCCGACGTCTACAGCCTCGGCGCCGTCGTCTTCGAGATGCTGACCGGCCGGGTGCCGTTTGGCGGGCCAGACGCGATGGCGATGCTGACCGCGCACCTCGAACGCGCCGGTGCCGCAGGCTCTCCGAAACCATTGCCGACGTTCCCGCGTGGGTCGACATCGCCGTCAGCCGCGCGCTCGCGAAGGATCCGGCGATCGCTGGTCGACGATCGCCGACTTCGGCCACGCGCTGCTCGCCGGAGACGGCGGCTCGACGACGGTGATTCGCAGCGGCGCCGCACAGGGCGGCCTGCTGGCGACCTACGATCTCGGCGAGCGCATCGGCCGCGGCCGGCTCGAGCAGCGTCGTCTATCGCGGCACCCATCGCGCGCTCGGCCACCCGGTCGCGATCCGGCTGCTGCGCCGCGACACCCAGCGCAACTGGGAGGGCGCGCGCGCGAGGTTCATGCGCGAGGCGCAGGCGCTGCAGGTGGCGCACCCGTCGATCATCCAGGTGCGCGACTACGGCGAGGAGTCCGACTTCGTGTATCTGGTCACCGACTACATCGAGGGCCAGAGCCTGCGCGAAGTGATGGACGCCGCCGGCCCGATGCCGTGGCCGCGGCTGCGCGCGGCTTCTCTCGCAGCTCGTCGAAGCGACCCGCATGCTGCACCGCCGCAAGGGGCTGCTCTGCGGCGTGAGTCCGGACATCATGCGCGTGACGACCGATGACGAGGGAGAACGGCTGCTGATTTCGAGCGCCGGCGTCTGGCAGGCGCAGGACCTGCTGGCGACGCTGCAGGATGCGACGCTGCGCGGCGTCGCGCTCGCCGACGCCGAGCTGCGCTACACCGCGCCGGAGCTGCTGACGGGCCGCAACGCCGACGTCCGCTCGGACGTCTTCACGATGGGCGTGCTGGCGTACGAGATGGCGACCGCGACGCTGCCCCTACGACGGCGGCTCGATGCACGAGCTCCTCGGCAACATGCTGCGCGGCGAGCCCGTCGATCCGCGCACGCTTCAGCCGACGATGCCGGCCTCGGCCGGCGCGGCGGTCCTCAAGGCCTTGCGCCCGTCGCCGAAAGACCGCTTCGCCACCGCGCAGGAATTCGGCGCGGCGCTCCTTCAGCCGGGGTCAGGCCGTGATAGCGCGGCTCAGGCTCAGGCTCAAGGCTCAGGCGAACCCTTGACCGCTACTCGAAGTCTGCTTGAACCCTGAGCCCTGAGCCGGCCGTCTTACCTTGATCGGACAGCGCCATCGCCCGCACCGCCGCGCCGAGGAGGCCGGCGTCAGGATTGAGAATGACCGAGACCGGAATCGTGGCGACGAGATCCGCCATCGGTTCCTTCGCGCGGAACGCTTCGAGGAAGAGCCCGGACTCGAGCGCCGGCAGGATCTTGGGCGCGATGCCGCCGCCGATGTAGACGCCGGCGGTCGCGAGCGCGCGCAGCGCCAGGTTGCCGGCCTCGGACCCGTAGGCCGACGACGAACATGTCGTACGCCTCCACGCAGTGCGGGCAGCGGCCCTCGCGCGCGGACTCGTAGATTCTGCCGGCGAGATCGCTGTGCGCTGCCGGTTCGCGCCGACCCCCGCGCACAGCCGCGCCGGCGCAATGCTGTTCGGCGTGATCGTCGGTCCGGTGCCGAACGTCTGGTGGGTGAACTGATAGATGTTGACCAGCCCCGGTCCCGAGATCGACGAACTCCGACGCCGACCCGGCCGAATACCCGCGTCAGCTCGGCCACGAGCTCGAGCTCGCGCGGCGTGCGCGCGGCGAAGTCCGCATGGCCGCCCTCAGACGCGAACGGCACGAAGCGGCCGTCGACGTTGTGCAGCATCGCGATCGCCGAGTCCGGTTCCAGCGGCGATGACGGCCGCGTTGCCGCCGGGCAGGGCGATGCCCTGCTGCAGCACCGCCAGCTCGGTCGGCTCGAGCACCGGCACCGCGTAGGCGAGCGCCTCGAGGTCGTTGATGACCTCGACGCGCTTGAGCCCGAGTGTCGTGGCGACCGCTTCGGCGTCGACGAGCCACGGCACGTTCGTCAGCCGCGCCACCTGATCCGTCACGGCGCCCGCGACGCCGATGCAGGTCGCCGTGATCGTGCGCGGGTCGACCTTCCACGCGCCCAGGAACTCGCGGACCATCGGCTCGAGCCCGTCGTAGTCGAGCGTCGACAACTCGCCGACTTCGATCGGCGAGGCCGATCGGGATCCGGCGAGAACAGCCCGAGCAGCGTCTTGGTGCCGCCGATGTCGCTGGCGAGTAGCATGGCGCAGTATTCTAGCGAGGTACGGCTCCGCTGCACCAACCTCAAACGAATCACGCTTGACATTCGTCGCCATCTCGCGCATCTTCGCGGAAGACAATGCCGTCGTCGCCAACATCCGCGAGAGGTCTCGACGGGGCCGGCGGGCCGTATGGTCTGCGGGATGTCCGCAGCCTCTATCCCAACCGTCAGCGAGAATCATCTGCGCTATCTGGAGAAGTGGGGGCTGCTTCGCCAGAGCGGCCGCCCTCGCGCCGAGCGCGAGTACTCCGTTCACGGACCTCCTCGCGATCAAGCAGGTCGCCAGCGAGCTCGAGAAGGGAACGCCGCTCAAGGTCATTCTGCGCGGGCTGCTCGCCGAGCGGCAGGGGCAGCTCGAGCTGGATTTTCACGCCGCTGCCGATACGCCCCGGGCCAAGGTCGTCGCGCTTCAGGGACGGCGCACGGTGCCGCCCGGCGTCACCAGCGGCGCGCCGCTGCCGGCCGACGCATCAATGGTGCGGGACACCGCGTACCAGTCGTTCCCCTTCACCGATCCTCAGACCGCGCTCGCCGCGAAGTACTTCATCGAAGGCTCGCGCCTGGACGATGGCGAGGAGAGAAACATGGAGGGGGCGGCTGCAGCGTATCGGAAGGCGCTCGTCATCGATCCCGATCTCGTGCCGGCGATCGTCAATCTCGCCAACATCCACTACGCTCGAGACGAGATGATCGAAGCGCAGGCTCTTTACGAGCGGGCGATCGGCCTCGACCCTGACTGCTTCGAGGCCTACTTCAACCTCGGCAACATTCATCACGACCTGAACCGATACGAGGATGCACTGCGCTGCTACCGCGGCGCGGTCAGGCTCAATGCCGCCTACCCGGACGCGCACTTCTACCTGGCGGTCACCCTTGAAAAGACCGGGCACTCGCCCGAGGCCAAGCCGCACTGGAGGGCGTATCAGGATCTTGCGCCGAACGGCGAGTGGGCGGATCTGGCGAGGGAGTTCAGCGAGTAGGGGAGTCGGATTCAGGGATCAGGGATCGGGGATCAGGGCGAACGGGGATTAATCAGCAGTCGGGGTCAACCCGGATCCCGGATCCCTGACCCCTGATCTCAGTACATGTAGTCGTTACGATCCCGCTTCTTGGGCGTACGTCGGAGCTTGTAGAACGCGCACTCCGGGCACCACGACTCGGGCTTGAAGCCTTCCTTGCCGGCAAACGGCAGCACGTCGCGATGCGTGCAGAAGTCGCCGGAGTCTGGCGTCGCGCGCCAGCGGCACGATTGAAACTTTTCGACGGCCGGATCCGCGGCCTGCTGTTCGCCCGCCGGCTCGGTGGCCGTGGCGTCGGCCGCTGGACCGGTCACATCGTCGACCGGCGGCCGGAAGCGACGCGGCCGGCCCCGACGCCGGAGCGTAGCCGGGCGCGAAGCCGGAACCAGATCCTGGTCCATACCCCGGTCCGAATTTGGTGTCGTCCATCACTTCCTAAGCGAGAGCATCATTCTCTGAGCGAGAGCGCGGGGCGTCAGCCCTGCAGTTCCAATCCGAACGAACGCTGTAGCGCCTGCAGCGCCCGGAGCTCCTCGGGAGCGACGAGCGTGAGCGCGGTGCCGGTCGCCTCAGCGCGGCCGGTACGGCCAACGCGGTGCACGTACGTTTCGCGATTCGACGGGACCTCGTAGTTGACGACGTGCGTGATGCCGTCGATGTCGAGGCCGCGCGCCGCGACGTCGGTCGCAACGAGCACGCGATAGCGGCCGCTGCGGAAGCCTTCGACCGCCTGCGTGCGCTGCGCCTGCGTCCGGTCGGCGTGCAGCGCCGCGGCCTTGAGACCGCCCGCCGCCAGCCGGCGCGCCAGCCGTTCGGCGCCGGACTTCGTGCGCACGAACACCAGCACCGGACCGTCGGCCCGGCGCAGGAACTTCGCGAGCCACTCGGCCTTCTGCGCGGCGGCGACGTTCTCGATCGTGTGGGTGATGCTCTTGGCGGGTCCGCCGGCCGAGCCGACCTGCACGAACTTCGCGTCGCGCACGACCTCGTCGGCCAGCCGCATCACGTCGTCGGGCATCGTCGCCGAGAAGAGCAGCGTCTGCCGAGCGGCGGCGTCCGGCAACGCCGCGACGATGCGGCGCACGTCGGGCCAGAAGCCCATGTCCATCATCCGGTCCGCTTCGTCGAGCACCAGCGTGTCGAGCTTGTCGAACTTCACTGCGCCGTTGCGCATGTGATCCATCAGACGGCCCGGCGTGGCGACGACGATGTCGACGCCCGACTTGAGCGCGCGTTCCTGCGGATCCATCGGCACGCCGCCGTAGACCGCGATGCTCGTCAGATCGGTGTGATAGGTGAACCCCTGGACGTCGTCTTCGATCTGTCCGCAGAGCTCTCGCGTCGGGGCGAGGATCAGCACACGCGTAAACCCGCGCTCCTCGGGAGCGGTGGCGCGCGCCCTGAGCATGCGGTTCAGAATCGGCAGGAGAAACGCGGCGGTCTTGCCAGTACCAGTGTCGGCGCAGCCAATGAGGTCGCTGCCGTCCATCACGATCGGGATGACCGCGCTCTGGATGGGCGTCGTGCTCGTGAAGCCGCGAATGCGGATGCCTTCGATGAGCTGCGAATCGAGCCCGAGCGTCTCGAATGCGACCGGACGCGGGTCGTACTCGGCCTGCTTCCTGATTGGCGCCGGTGCCGGCGCGACGGTTGGTGCCGCCTGGTGGCTTCGATGACCACCCGGGCGTGGCGCGCCGCCACGACCGCCTGGCCGTCTCCGTCGTCCACGCGATTGATGCGATTGACTTGTATGGGAGCTCAAAACTGTGATTTCTTAGCGGGCGCGGAAGGTAATGATGCCCCGCACCGGATCGTAGGGTGAAACGCCGACGGTGACGCGGTCGCCCGGCACCACTTTGATACGGAACCGGCGCATGCGGCCACTGAGCTGTGCCAGAACCTCGTGGCCCTGGTCGCACTGCACGCGGTAGAGTCCGCCGCTATGCACCGCCACGACCGTTCCCTGAACATCTATCAGATCGTCCTTACTCAACTATTTTTGAATCCTTTCAATCAAAGATTGTGCCACATCTGTGCGTCGTTCCGCAAACTCATCTGCTGGTTAGGAGTACTCACCTCCTCGCGGACGGGATGGATGGGCCGGGTCGGGCGACGGAACATCAATCGACGTGATCCAGGGCCTCCACAGCCGCCTCGAGACGCGCGGCCATTTCGGCGTAGTCGTTTCCTTTCAACGACATAGGTGCTCCGAAAGTCACCCGCACGGGACCACGTTTTGGAAATTTCCACGACTGGTGGAGGACCCGATCCAGCCCCACCAGCCTGACGGGAACGACCGGCACTTCGAGGCGAGCGGCGATCATCGCCGCTCCAGGCTGGAATCTTCCGATTTCACCCACCTGTGTGCGCCGGCCCTCGGGGTAGATGAGGATGGAATACCTCTGAGTCACGAGATCGCCGATGTATCGGAGGGTCTGACGGGTGCCGCTCTCGCGCTGCGGCAATGGAAAAGCATTGAAGAAAAGCGAGGCGAGGTAGTAGTTCGCGCTGTTCTTGAGGTAGGCCTGACGCCCGAATTGATCGGGATAGAAGTGTGCCTTGAAGAACTCCTTCGCCATCGCCGGCGCAACCCGGTAGCGCCAGCGTGCGGGCAGCGCATCGAGAATCACGGGCGTGTCCAGATGGCTCTGATGGTTGGCGGCAAAGATCACCGGACCTTCGAGTGACTGCAGGTGCTCGAGTCCGCGCACATCGACGTTGGCGAAGATGCGGCCGAGCGGAAGAATCCAGGTGGGAAGGCTGGCGCGCCGGAGGGCTCTCGCTGCGAGCGATCGGTTCCACGACGGAAACTCGATCGCCTCGGTTGCGGCGACAGTCGCCGGTCCGGCGGCCTCGAGTGGCCGAGTCAGGGCGTCGAGGTCCGCGACGGTTCGCGCGGCGCCGAAGCGTCCTTCGTCGACCGTGACCTGAAAGGCCTCCTCGAGGGCCATCATGAGCTCGACACGCTCGAGCGAGCTCAACCCGAGCGCGTCGATCGTCGTCTCCGGGCCGACGGTTCGTCCAGGCGCGAACCGCTCGAGGATCGAGGCGACGGACCGTCCCGGCTCGGCCGTGGTTGGCGTCTGGCGGTCCCGCTCTCCTGCGAGCCACGACTTCAGCTCTCGTCGTTTCAGTTTCTGTGTGCCTTCCGTGCGCGGCAGGTCACCACCGGGCCAGACGGCCGCGGCGCGCACTTTCTGGTGATCGCCGAGCTGCAGGTTCGCGGCGCGCACGACTTCGTCGACATCGGCGCCAGGCTCGAGTACCAGCACCGCGTGCACGCGCTCGGCGGTGGAACCGGCGGCCGATGCACCGACGACCGCGGATTCACGAACACCCGGCTGAGCGTTCAGCGCCTGCTCAACGTCTTCCGGAAAGACGTTGAGACCTTCTGGCGTGACGATCATCTCTTTCTTGCGGCCCCGGATGCGCAGTTGACCGGTGCTGTCGATCTCGCCGACATCTCCGGTGTGAAACCAGCCGTTCCGAAACGCCACGCGGGTTTCTTCCGGCGCATTGAAATAGCCGCGCGTGACGTTTTCGCCGCGCACCAGAATCTCGCCGTCGTCGGCGATCCGGATTTCGACGCCGGCGATGGGCTTTCCGACTGCGCCTTTGGTGGCGTGGAACGGATGATTGAGCGTGACGATCGGCGCCGTTTCCGTCAGGCCGTAGCCCTGGACGACGACAAAGCCCAGGCGTCCCCAGAACGCTTCGAGCTCCTGGTCGAGCGGCGCCGCGCCGACCACAATCGCCCAGAACTTGAACCCGAACATCCGGTGCACGCTCCGGTACTTCCACCAGCGTGCCCACCATCGCATCTTCTGCGCCGGCGGTTCGGCCGTTTCCGGCGCGACTCGCACGACGTGATCTTTGAGGACCTCGAGGATCTTGGGGACGCACACCAGGACAGAGACGCGACGCTCGCGGATCTGGCGAAGGATGTCGTCGGGCGAGTAGCTGCGCGTGAAGAGGACCAGGCCCGGCAACATCGGCGGCACGAACGTCCCCATCGCCTGGCCGAACATGTGGCTGAGCGGCAGAAGATTGAGAAAGCGGATCGGCAGAAACGGCTTCGCCCACTGACGGTACTTGGCGATCTCCTTTTCGATGGGAACGATATTGGCCAATATGTTCCGGTGGGTGATGACGACGCCCTTGGGATCGGCGGTGGCGCCGGAGGTGAAGATGATCTCTGCCGTATCGTCGGGCGTCAGTTCCGGGTTCTTTTGTGCCGCGGTCGGCTCCTGCCCCTGAACGGTGGCTGGCACCTTCCCCGGAAAGGTGCCAGCCACGTTCGTATCGGTACGCAGAAACTGCGATCTCAGGTCCGACAACGGCCACACCGGGCGCTCAGAATCAGCCAGCGCTCCGGTGTCGACGACGTCGCCGGCCAGGATGGCGCGGGCGCTGACGATCTCGGCGACCCGGAGGAGAAACGTCGCCGAGGCGCGATAGTCGATCGGGACGAGGACAACACCCTCGAGCACGCACCCCCAGAGCGCGACGATCCACTCCGGCCGGTTCTCGCTCCAGATTGCGACGGCCTGTCCCTTGTCGATGCCGGCTTCGCGCAGATGCCCGGCAAACGCCCGCGCCGCGCGCGCGACCTCGCCATAGGTCAGCGACCACGTGCGATAGCCGTCGTCGTAGACGAGGAAGTCGCCGGGGAGGACTGCGAGATCGTCGAAGAAGTCGATGAGCGTGCGCCGCGGCATGCGAGATGAATTATGATCTAAAACCTCATGGCGCTTCCGCCCGTCTTCGCGGCCAGCGCGCTCTACGACAGCCTCCTGCAGTCGGCGCTGCGGCAGTTCTTCGGGCGCGCCACGTTCGAGACCGAGCCGATCCCGTCGCTATCGTCGGACGGGCGGCTGGCGATCGAGCCAACCAACGATCCGTCAGTGTTGTCGATCCGGTGGTTTGGTTCCCGCCATGTGCTGCACGTGCCCGCCCGCCGACCCTTCACGCCGCATGAAGTGCGGCTCGCAAAGGCGATCGGCAGCGTGCTGGCGTTGCGCTATCGCGCGATCTTCGACCCCAAGCAGATGCTCGAGCGCGGCGATCTCTTTCGCGGGGCAATCGAAGATCGCTACGTCAGCGCGTTTCTGAACGCGCAGGAACAGCACGAGGCCGCGCATGCCCGCGCCGATCTCGTTGCCAACGCGCTCGAAATCCTCCGTGTGGCCGCGCTCTCGAGCTACGAGAACAAGGCGATTTCGACCGGCGTGCTGCTCGTGGATCACGACGACGGCCGTTATTCCGTGGGCGCGGCGGGCCTCGCCGGACTGTCGTACAAGTATTCGCCGGCGTTGACCGGCATCAAGAGTTTCTACCGTCTCAGTGATGGTCTCGAGACGCTCTTCCTCGTCAATCGCGACGGCACCGTGCTCGACATCGTCGAGATCGCGCGGTACGTGTCCTCGGCGAGCCGCACTGGTCCGGTGATCCTCGACGTCGCGTGCCCGACCGCCTACCGCCCGCACGCGACCGCGACCGGCGGTAACCAGAGTATCTGCCTGGTGCTCAGCCCCTCGCACGAGATCAAGGTGTTTGCGCAAGGCGTCGAGGTCTTCAGCTTCCGCAACGCCCGCTGGCACCTCCTCGACGTGCAGGCGAAATACGAAATGTGGGAACGCGCGATCGGAGACGCCGGGCTCGCCAGCCGCCTGTTTCAGACCGCGCTCGATTTGGCTGACGCGCGACAGGGCGCGCTGTTCGTCGTCCTGCGCGATGCGGCTGCGTCGTTGCCGATGCTCGTGGCGCCTGGCGATCGCCTCGACGCGCCGCGCGGAAAGCCGGGCGACGCGCCCGACCGCGTCCAGCTGCTCCACATGCTGCGCGGCCGCAGCGCCGTGAATCTCGATCCCGCCGTGCTGGCTGGCCTTGCCAAGACTGATGGCGCGACGGTCATGGACGGCACGGGCCGGCTCCTCGCCGTCGGCGCGATCCTGATGCACTCCGAACCGGTCGAACCGCACTCGATGCTTGCCGTCGAGGGCGCCCGGACCACTGCCGCGATGGCAGCGGGTCGCTACGCCTCGGTCCTCAAGGTCAGCGAAGATGGGCTGATCACCTTCTACGATCGGCAGGAGAAGATCTGGGATATCTGAAGAAATGCTCAATGCTGAGTGCTGAATGCTGAATTGGGGAAGAGTGAAGTAAGATTCAGGCTCTTTCGACGAGCGGGGTGCTGCGAACCTTATGCGAGTCCTTCTGACGGGGGCCACGGGGTATATCGGATCGGCGGTTCTCGACGCCCTGGTTCGCGCCGGTCACCAGGTCGAGGCGCTCGTCCGCAATCGTGAAAAAGCGGCCGCCGTGCAGGCGCGCAGCGGCCATCCGGTGCTCGGCGACCTCTCGCGGCCAGATACCTACGCGACCGTGGCGGCGGCAGCCGATGGCGTGATTCACGCCGCGCTCGACGATGCGTCGCGCGGGCATGCGCTCGATGCCCTGGCGCTCGACACGCTGCTGTCGCCTGCACGCACCAAAAAGTTCTTCATCTACACATCGGGTGTGTGGGTCCTTGGCCCGGCCCCGACGCCGGTGGACGAGACTGTTGCCGTCAATCCAGTCGAGCAGTCCGCCTGGCGCGTCCCGCATGAACAACGTGTGCTGGCGGCCGCGGGGCCGAACCTCCGCACTCTCGTCGTCCGCCCCGGCATCGTCTACGGCGGCTGCCGCGGGATCATCGGCGACATGTTCAAGGCGGCCGCAAACGGCCTGGTCCGGGTGATAGGCACGGGCGAGAATCACTGGCCGCTCGTCTACGACCGGGATCTCGGCGAGTTGTACGTGCTGCTCGCCACCAACCCGACTGCGTCGGGCGTGTTCCATGCCAACGACGAATGTGATGAGCGCGTCAACGACCTCGTCGCCGCGATTACCGGTCACGTGTCGATTAGTCCGAGCATCCGTAAGGTGCCGCTGACGGAAGCCAGGAAGAAAATGGGCGTCTACGCGGACGCGCTGGCGCTCGATCAGATTGTGCGGTCCACTCGCGCGCGCGAGCTCGGCTGGGCGCCCTCGCTGCACGCCGTGTCAAGAAACACCGCGCGTTTGTTCGAAGAGTGGCGGAACGGCCGAGAAGCGGCATGAAACCCAGCTCTCAGCTATGAGCTCTCAGCTTTCAGCTCTCAGTATTTCTGCCAACAGCCAACAGCCAACAGCCAACAGCCAACAGCTAACAGCTAACAGCTGAGAGCTAACAGCTGAGAGCTGAGAGCTGATAGCTACTTGACGCTCACTCCCGCGCTGAAGACCATCATGCGTCTGCCACCGTACGCAGGTCGTCCAGACGTGGCATCCTGCGCATTGATCTTGTAGAAGCGCAGGTCGAACGCAAAGGCGAGGTGCTCCTTCGCGAACCACCGCGCGCCGCCGCCATAGTTGAAGGACCCCGTGCGCCCGTCCGAGTCTGCGACGGGCAATTCTTTCAGCTCGGTCGTGAATGCCGCCCACCCGATGCCTCCGCTCAGGTAGCTCCACCCGTTTCGGCTGCCGAAGTTGAGCGAGATCTGCGGTGAGAGCACCGAGAACTCGGTCGTGACCGCCGGACCGCTGGCTGTGCCGTCCGTCTCCGCGTCGAGCGTCTTAGTGCCGCGGCTGAAGACCAGCCACTCCCCACCGATGCCCAGCGTCACCTTGCCCAGGCGCGCCGGATAGAAGTTGAGGCCCGCGGCCAATCCCAGCCCGTGGCTCGGCAGGTGCTCGGTTGTCACACCGAGCGCGGTGGCCGCCGATGCATCGTCCGGGAATCGCGGCAAGGCGATGCGCACATCGGCCGCAAACCTGCCGATGGGCTCTTTCTCGGGCTCTTGCGCAGTGGCTCGAGGGACGCCAAGCGCCATCGCCATCGCCACGAGAACTGCGGGACCCACACGCTTCATTGGAAGTTGAACCTTTCCATCATGTTCACCATTACGACTCACCCTGCCTCTCATCGACGATACGTTGGGCCAGCGTCAGCCCCTCGTCGAGCGTTTGCAGGCGCCCGTCTAGTTGCAATTCGTACAAGCGTCGGAGGATTTCGCCCATTCGCGGTCCTGGTTCGACACCGAGATCGAGCAGGTGGCGGCCGAGGACGATCGGCGCGGGAGGGCGATGTTCGACGCCGAGCGCGCGCGCCCGCTCGAGAAAGTGCTCGATCGACGAGCAGTCGAACGCGCCCGTCCGTCCGCGGCAGTCCGACATCGCCACGCGCGCGAGCAGCTCGAGGTCCACTTTCTCCGCAAGGCGGCGGTAGGCACCGTCGCCGACTGAGGTTGCCGACTTGGAGAAGGCGTGCGGCTTCAGGTGGTGCGCGACAATCCCCTTGACCTGGCGAGCGACGTCGTAGCCGCCGATCGTCTGGACGTTCAGGCGGGCGATGAACGCCTCCGCCGGAGCCACTCCGGCCTGCTCGTGGTCCATCGACCGGATGCGGCCGTCGATGAAGGCCGTCGTGAGGGGCTTGCCAAGATCGTGACACACGGCGCCAAGCATGACGGTCAACTGCTGCGGGCGATCGAGGTCGGCAATCCGGCGGCGGGCTTCGTCGATGACGAGCAGCGTGTGCACCCAGACGTCTCCCTCTGGATGCCACTCCGGTTCTTGTGGACAGTCGACGAGCGTCCTCAACTCTGGAAACAACCGATCGATCACGCCGAGCTCGAGCGCGAGCGCGAAGCCGACCGACGGACGTTCGGCGAGGAGCAGCAGCTTCTCAACCTCGCCCCAGACACGTTCGGCGGGAAGATCGTCGAGCGGAATGCGTTCACAGAGCGCCTTCGTGCCCGGCTCCATCTCGAGCTCGAATCGCGCGGCGAACTGAATTCCACGCAGCACGCGCAGGCTGTCGTCACCAAACGTCTGTGCGTCGACGGCACGGAGCACGCGGCGCTCGAGCAGGTCACGCCGGCCCTCATACGGATCGAGGTAGCTGTCCGCGAGTGGGTCCCATGCGATGGCATTGACAGTGAAGTCCCGGCGCCGCGCCGCTTCTTCCGGCGGCAGGTTTGGATCGCCCGTCACCTCGAACCCGCGGTGTCCGCGGCCGGTCTTCGATTCACGGCGCGGCAACGACACGTCGACGTCGAGTACCTTGTAGACGGTGAAACTTTCGCCGACGGTATTGACCGGCCCGAGGGTCTCGAGCAGGGCCCTCAGCTGCGTCGCCGCCAGTCCGTAGACCTCGACGTCGACGTCTTTGCCGGTGCGGCCGAGGAGCCGATCGCGCACCCAGCCACCGACCACCAGCGCGCGCCCGCCGTGCTGTCTCGCGAGATCGGCGATGGTCGTTGCCGCCTCGATGCTCATCGCGCTCGCGATCGCGAAGGATCCGGTGCGGCGGGCTCGACGACGCGACGCCGGCCGTACTTCCGCACCAGCCGGTCGGTAAATGCTGGCGCGAGCGAATTCAGGATCGCGAGCCCTCGCGACAGGCGATGCGGATACACCTCCGCCGCCGGCCGCCGGATGCATTGCACGATCGCGCGGGCGACGTCCTCGACCGGCTGCTTGGGACCAAGCCCAGACACCTGGTGGCCAAAGTCCCGCTCCATCGCTTCCCGGAATTCGGTCGTCGTCGACACTGGAAAGACCGCGCTGACGTGAATGTCGGTACCGGAGAACTCCGACCGCAGCGACTCCGCGAAGACCGCCTGCGCCGCCTTCGTCGCGCTGTAGCCGCTCATCAACGGGATGCCGCGCTTGCCGACGATCGACGAGACAAAAATCAGGTGGCCGTGCCCTTGCCGGCGGAAGATCGGCAGCGCGGCGCGCGTGCCGTAGAACGTTCCCATGAAATTGACGTCCATCATCCGTTCCATCACGCCGCCGTCCATCTCGTCGACGCTGCCGTAGTAGCCGAAGCCGGCGTTGCAGACCACGATATCCAGCCGCCCGAACGCCTCCTGAGCGCGCGTGACGAGCCCCACGACCTCTGCCTCCTTCGTCACGTCCATGCTCACCGACTCGGCGCGTCCCCCGCCAGCTCGGATCCGCTGCACGGCGACCTCGAGGCGATCGCCGCGCCGCGCGCCGAGCACGACCGCCGCACCCGCGCGTGCCAGATGCTCCGCGACCGAGAGACCGATGCCTGACGAGGCGCCCGTGACGACGGCGACCGAACCATTCAGGTCCATTGCGGCATGATACTGTAGCCGTTGCCCGGCTAACCTCGGTCTCGACGCGGATGTCCCACGACCCTGCCATCGATCTCCTCCGCGACCTCGTGGCGATCGATTCGGTGAACCCATCGCTGGTTCCTGGCGCTGCCGGAGAAGCGCAGATCGCGTCGGCGATCGCCGCGCACCTGCGACAGATCGGGCTCGATGTGCATGTCCAGGAAGTCGCGCCCGGCCGACCGAACGTGATCGGCGTGCTCGAAGGCCGGGCCCCCGGACGATCGCTGATGTTCTGCGGACACATGGACACGGTCGGCGTTGAGGGGATGGAAACGCCGTTTTCACCAGCGGTTCGTTCCGGGCGCCTGTATGGCCGTGGATCACAAGATATGAAGGGAGGCGTGGCCGCGATGATCGATGCGGCGCGCCTGACGGCGGAACGCGGCCTCACTCGCGGGCGGCTGATCGTGGCGGCGGTGGTCGACGAGGAGTTTGCGAGCATCGGCGCCGACGCGCTCGTCAAAGAGTGGTCGGCCGACGGTGCGGTGGTCACCGAACCCACCGACCTGCAGGTCGGCGTCGGCCACAAAGGCTTCGCGTGGATCGATATCGAAACACACGGCCGAGCGGCGCATGGCAGCCGTCCGCGCGACGGGCGTGACGCCATCATGCGCATGGGCCGAGTCCTTCGCCAGCTCGAGACGCTCGACCGCGAGCTACAGGCCAGAACACCTCACCCGTTGATGGGCTCCGGTTCACTGCACGCGTCGATAGTCAGTGGAGGGCGCGAGCTGAGCTCGTATCCGGATCGGTGCAGGTTGCAGATGGAGCGACGTACGATCGGAGCCGAAAGCGGGGATTCTGCGCTTCAGGAAGTGCTCAGCATCCTCGATGGGCTCTCACGCGAGGATGCTGAGTTCGAAGCGTCGGCGGTCCTCGCGTTTTCGCGGCCGCCCTACGAGCTAGCGTCCGATCATGAACTGCCGCGGCAATTGGTCGAAGCGATGCAATCGCTCGGGGGAGACCCCGCTGCCGTCGGCATGAGTTTTTGGACCGACGCCGCGGTGCTTGGCTCGGTGGGCATCCCGACGGTTCTTTTCGGGCCCGGCGGCGCGGGCCTTCACAGCCGTGAGGAATACGTCACCACAGACGATGTGGTGACGTGCCGCGACGCCCTTAGCCGCCTGGCGCTCAGCTGGTGCTGACCAGACGCTAGGCGGCGTCGTGCGTGCGTAGGCCTTTCGCGAGCGCGATGTGCGGCTTGAGCGCATGCCGACGGGCGTCGCCCTCGTACCGCCTCCGGGGACCCTGACCGGAAATCTCCCAACCGGGTGTGTCGTGTCCGCACGAGGTGCACCGCATCATCACGCGGTTGCCCTCGAAATGTAGCACCGCGTCGTGGCCGTGAAATCCGCAAACCACCTGACCGAGTCGGCTGGCCATCCGCGACATCAGTCCGGCCTCTGGAGTTGCCTTGCTCGTAACTTCCGCTGCCGCCGTGAGTTGCTGGGGGTAATTGGTAACCATGGGCGTCTCCCTGTAGCCTCCCGTATGCCCTCCATCTAAGACTCCGGCCCGTTCCGAGCCGTTCCAACGTCCTCGGGCAATCAGGGGAGTTCAATAGGTGTGCCACGGTCGGGCTATCCGACCTATCGATAGTCTTATCAGTGTTTTAAGGGTAAAGATTGGCCCTTCATACGCTTCTGTGATTGGGCAAATTCTCCGACCGGCCGGAGAACTCGCAAACCCTGAAGCTAACGGGAAATACACACCCTTCGCAGCAAGACTATGGGCGTCCCGGACGCAGTCATCTGTCTGCGTGACGGATGACTTTTAAGCTCTGCGGTAGGGCTGATTTAGTGGGTCCGCGACGGGCGCCGCGGACCGTGAAGCAAGTGCTGAAGCGTGCGTGCGTAGTACCGGAGCACCGTTCGTTCGCGGACGCGAACACGACCGCCACGCTCGACGAAAATGATGTTGCGCGCCGCGAGCGGCTCGATCCCTTCGTCGACCGCCTGGCGGCCGTCGTCGACTCCGAGGTTGGCGCCCGCGGCCTGAAGGGTCTCGATCAGTTCGTCGGCCCGCGATTCGAGCTCTCGCCGCGTGATCGACGGGCGCATCGCGGCCGCCACGACAGCGGTGGGCAGGACTTTGTAGAGGCGGCCAATCGAGTCTCGAATCTGGTGCGCGAGCGTCATGACGTCGCGTCGGGACTCGGGATCGTAGCCATCGAGCGAAATCGGCGCGCCGAAAGTCACAAACGCGCGCGACTGATAACCGACAGCGAAGCGGACCATTTCGGCCACTTCGCGCGCGAACGGTCGCTGGCGCCGCTTCGATCCCTGATGCGCGAGGATATGGTCCTCGAGCACGAGATCGTACGAGACGGCCAGCGGAACGATCGACGAGTCAGCGCGCTCGGCCCGAACCGCGGCGTGGAGCAGGCCCGTCTTCGGTGATTTGAGCTCGCCCGTGTAGCTCCGGCCTCCCTCGATATAGAACAGCAAATCGTGACGCTGCAGCAGCTCCGCGACGTACGCCTTCAGCGTCACCAGATACGCCGGATCCTTGGCGTTGCGGCGAATTGGAATGGCCCCGGTGACGTGCCGGTGAATGAGCCCGAGCGGGCCGCCGAAAAGGTTGATCCCCGCCGCAATCACCGGCGGCCGGATGCCGTTGTCGTCGATGACGAGGGGCTCGACGAGATAGTCGAGGTGGCTCTTGTGATTCGAGATGTAGATCGTGCGGCCCCTGCGGGTGGCGTCCTGTGCGATTCGGACGTGCTCTTCGATCCGGTCGATCTTCCGCAGGATCGGATAGAGCGGATGCTTCAGGGCCCGGTAGATAGGGTAGCGCTGCGTCGTTCGCAGCTCATCAAGGTAGGCGTGGATCCGCTCGCGAGCTTCCAGCTCCGACTGCCCGTGGCCCCCCCGCAAGTAGCGCCCGACGTCTTCCCGCGCCAGCACCGCCTGGGTGATCTCATCGAGCATGCCGGAGGGACTATATCAAAGAAGTCGGCCTGTATACTGACATCCTTGACCGGGCCGGCTCACAGGACCTCCGCCTCGATGCTCCACAGGCCATGCCTACGGAGGCGCGCGCCATGGCTCGTCGCGGCCGCGGTCGTCACCCTGCTCCAGATTCCCGTAGCCGGAGTTCGTTCTCAAAAGGTCACCTTCAGGACCGACGATGGCCTTACGCTCGCGGCAACGTGGTTCGAGCCATCCACCCGGCCGGCCCCGGCAGTCATTTTCGTGCACATGCTGCAGAAATCCCGCGGCGACTGGGAAGGCCTTGCCGCGCAGTTCGCGGCCGAGGGCATTGGCGGACTGGCCATCGATCTCCGTGGTCATGGCGAGTCGGCCGGCAGCCCTCAGGACTATACGGGCATGGTCCAGGACGTGCGAGCCGCTCGGCGCTTTCTCTCGGCGCGCGCCGAGGTGACGCCCTCGCGCATCGGGATCGCAGGCGCGTCGATTGGCGCGTCAGTCGCGGTGCTGGCGGCGGTTGACGATCCGTCGGTCGCCAGCCTCGCGCTTCTCTCACCGTCGCTCGACTATCGCGGCCTCCGCCTGGAGAGCGCCATCAAGAAGTACGGCGCGCGCCCGGCACTCTTCGTGGCGAGCGACGACGATGGATATGCGGCGCGGTCTGTGCGTGAGCTGCAAAAGGTGGGTGGCGGCAGTCGCGAGGTCGTCGTGCTCAGCCGTGCCGGCCATGGTACGGCAATGTTGACGGGCGATTCGGCTCTCCGCCAGCGCCTTCTGGAGTGGTTCCGACGAACGCTGCTATGATCGGACGCAGTCATCCCAGGGCATCCTCTAGAGCCACGGATCACACGGACAACGGTTGGGGCGTGAGATAGCTTTCGTGTCACGAGACTCAGTCATCTTCGGCGTTGCCGGCGTGTTCTTCGGCATTCTCGTCGGCTGGATCATCGGCAGCCAGCAGAACGCCGCGCCGCGCGTCGCCACTCCTCCGGCAGAACGGGCGGCCAGTTCTGGGCAGTCGACGGCGGCGCCGCTCGACGAGTCGCGCGCGGCAGCGCTCGCCCAGACGGCAAAAGGCAACCCGCAGGATGCCGCCGTACGACTCGAGCTCGGCAACCTCTATTTCGACTCGGAGCGTTTCGCAGATGCCGCGCGCTGGTACGAGCAGGCGATCGCCATCGAGCCGCGCAATGTCAGCGCCAGCACCGATCTCGGCATCAGCTACTACTACATGAACCAGCCCGATCGCGCGCTCCAGCAGTTCGACCGCTCGCTGGCGATTGACCCTCGTCACACCAAGACGTTGCTGAACGTCGGCATCGTGCGCGCGTTCGGGAAAGACGATCTGGAGGGGGCCGCGGAGGCGTGGCAGCGGGTCGTGGAGTATGAGCCGGACTCGGCGGAAGGAAAGCGCGCGAAACAGGCCCTCGACAGCCTTCGCAGCGCGCATCCCACCCTGCCGGGTGGCGGTGGCGGGAGCGGCAAACCTCCGGGATAGCCATGGTGCTCCGCCTCCTTCAGCTCCTCTTGCTCCTGGCTGTCGCGCGAGCAGTCTGGCGACTCGCCAAGGGTGTCCTCGAAGGCGCCGGGTACCGGCGCGTCGATGGCCCCGTGCAAGTCGGAGTGAAGCTCGAGCGCGATCCCGTCTGCGGCACCTACGTTTCGCCGGCCAAGGCTCCAGTGCTCCGGATCGGTGGAGAAACGCTGTACTTCTGTTCGGACCGGTGCCGCCGCGAATGGGAACGCCGGTGATGCATGGCTGACCGATCGGAAGCCCAGCATCGCGCCGACATCGTCGAAGTCGGCCGCCGTCTTTATGCGCGCGGCTACACCGCCTCGAACGACGGGAACATCAGCCTCCGGCTCGACGCGTCGCGATTGCTGATGACGCCGACCAACGTCTGCAAGGGGTTCATGACCGTCGAGATGATGTGCATCACCGATCTCGACGGGAAGAAGATTGCCGGCGAGCGCAATCCGTCCTCCGAAATGCAGATGCACCTCGAGGTTTACCGCCAACGTCCCGACATCCAGGCGGTGGTCCACGCGCATCCGCCCATCGCCACCGGCTTCGCGGTCGCCGGTATCCCGCTCGATCGCGCGGTGCTTGCCGAGGTCGTCACCACCCTCGGGAGCGTGCCGATCGCCGAGTACGCGACGCCCTCGACCCGCGAGCTGCCTGAGGCCGTGCGCAAGTACGTCAAGGCGCACGATGGCATGCTCCTCGCCAACCACGGCGCGCTGACGCTCGGCGCCGACGTCTTCTCGGCCTACTACAAGATGGAGACGATCGAACACTTCGCCAAGATCAGCCTGGTGGCGCGAATGCTCGGCGGCGAGCGCCTGCTGTCGCGCGAAGAGGTCGCGCGACTCGAGAAACTGCGCGGCTCCTACGGGATCGCCGCGCCCGCGCCGATCTGTCCCGAGCCCTCGGCCACTGACCCGCTCGATTGCCAGGTGGTTCAGGCGCCATCGTCGACGCCAGGCGAACGACTGGTTCCGCGGGCGCTCTCGGTGCGGCCGGGATCCGGCGTAGGCCCTGATGAGGAAATTCGGCTAACATACAGCGAGTTGACGGCGCTCATCGAGGACGCCGTACGAAGTCTCAAGTAGCTATCAGCCATCAGCTGTCAGCTCTCAGCTCTCAGCTGGCGACAGTCGGACGACACGACAGAATCACTAACAGCGGCGAGCTGACAGCTGAGAGCTGATAGCTGAGAGCTTTTTGTGGAGGCAGCACATGGGTGAGGCGCTCGGGATGGTCGAGACCAAAGGTCTCGTCGCGATGATCGAGGCCGCGGACGCGATGGTCAAGGCCGCCAAGGTCACGCTCGTCGGCTGGGAAAAGATCGGCGCGGGTTATGTGACGGCAATCGTGCGCGGCGACGTCGCCGCAGTGAAGGCGGCGACCGACGCCGGCGCCGCCGCGGCGCGGCGCGTCGGAGAGCTCGTCTCGGTGCACGTCATTCCGCGTCCGCATGCCAACCTCGAGGACGCGCTGCCGATCGGAAAGGCGACCGCAAGCGCGAAATGATCCTGGCGAAGATTGTCGGCACCGTGGTCGCCACGCGCAAAGACGACCGGCTGCTGAGCAGCAAGTTGCTCGTCGCGCGCCCGATGGATCCCCGAGGGAAGCCCGAAGGCAGCTACCTGGTAGCCGTCGACACGGTTGACGCGGGCGTCGGCGAGACGGTGCTGATCGTCAGCGGCAGCTCGGCGCGCATGGCCGCCGGCCTCAAGGATTGTCCGGTCGATGCCGCCGTTGTCGGCATCGTCGATGCGATCGACGTCAAGGAAACGTAGTGCAGCTCGCTCGTGTCATCGGTGAGGTCGTCGCGACGATGAAGGACGCGAATCTGGCCGCGTCGAAACTGCTGGTTCTGCAGCCGCTGACTGCGGCTGGCGAGCCGGTCGGCCGCACGCTCGTCGCGCTTGATTCGGTCGGCGCGGGCGTTGGTGAGAACGTCTTCTTCGTCCGCGGCCGGGAGGCCGCCTTTCCGTTCTATCCCGCCGAGCCGCCGACCGACGCGTCGATCGTCGGGATTGTCGACTACTGGCACACGGAGAGCGGCGGCGCTTAGGCCGATGCTAATCGCGCGTGTGGTCGGTACCGTGGTCTCCACGCAGAAGAACCGGAAGCTGGAGGGCGCCAAGCTGCTGCTCGTCCAGCCCCTGTCGATCGATGATGCACCGCGCGGCGTCCCGCTCATCGCGATCGATTCGGTGGGCGCCGGCATCGGCGAAAAAGTGCTGGTGGTGATCGAGGGCAAGGCCGCCGGCGACGCGCTCGGCAAGAAAGGCGCCGCGGTCGATGCCGCGATCATCGGAATCATCGATACAGTTACTTGCGATGCTGAATGCTGAGTGCTGACTGCTGAAGTAAACGATGAATTCAGCATTCACTTCAGCACTCAGCATTCAGCACTCAGCATTGCAAGGATCAGCATATGGATGAACAGGCTCTGCGCGCGATGGTCCGCGAGGCGGTGGCGAAGCGCCTGCAGACGCCCCAGCCGGTTGCGTCCGCCGCCCCCGCGGCCTTCTCGGCGCATGTAAGCCACATCCGCTACGTGCTGCCGAAGTCCGATGGGCCCTGCCTCATCGAACCGACCGTTTCCTGCAACCACTGTGGCTACTGCGAATCGCACGGACACTGATTCGCGCCCTCGCGTCCTCCTGACCCGCCGGATCCCCGCGTCGGTCCTGTCGAAGCTCGAAGCTGGCTGCGACGTCGAGCTGTATGACGGCGGGGCGCCGTTGACGGCCACCGAGCTCGTCAGCCGGCTGCAGGGCAAGCAGGGGCTGGTCTGCGTCCTGACCGATCCAGTGAATGCAGACGTGCTGGCGGCGGCGCCGGATTTGAAGGTCGTCGCCAACATCGCCGTCGGTTACGACAACATCAACGTCGCGGCCGCTCACGCGCGACAGATCGTCGTGACCAACACACCTGATGTGCTGACCCAGTCGACCGCCGAGTTCACGTGGGCGCTGATTCTGGCGGTGACCCGCCGGCTTGTCGAAGGCGAGCGTTTGGTGCGCAGAGGCGGCTGGAAGGGGTGGGCACTCGACTTCATGCTCGGCATGGAGCTCGGCGGCAAGCAGCTCGGGATCATCGGCAGGGGACGGATCGGCCGCGCGGTCGCGGCCCGCGCGCCGGCATTCGGCATGACGGCGGTCTTCATGGCGAGAGAAGGGCGGTCTGCCCTCGACGTGCCCGAGATGTCGCTCGACGAGCTGCTGGTCAGCTCGGACGTCATCTCCATCCACGCGCCGCTGACGCCGTCGACTCGACACTTGATCGACAAGCGAGCGCTGGCGCGGATGAAGCGGTCGGCGTATCTCGTCAACACGGCGCGCGGACCGGTCGTCGACGAAGCGGCGCTCGCCTGGGCGCTCAACGAACACTTGATTGCCGGCGCCGCGCTCGACGTCTACGAGAAGGAACCTGAAGTCTTCGCCGGGCTCCTCGGCCTCGAGAACGTCGTGCTGGCGCCACATCTTGGCAGCGCCACGCGCGAGACGCGGACGGCGATGGCCGATCTTGCCGTGTCGAACGTGCTCGCCGTCCTTCACGGCCGTCCGGCGCTGACGCCTGTCACGCCGCGGCCGGGACCCTAGCAGCCATGTCACTAGTGCCGCGAACGAGCGTAGCGAGTGAGCCACGCGATTCGGCCCGCCTCCGCGTGTCGGGGAGTCCGAGGGGCGAAGCCCCTCGGATGAGACTAGACCAGGTGCCCCTGCCGCCGCAGCCGAAGGTTCCGCGCGGGCGCATCGCCGCGGTGATGCGCCGCCTCGCGAAGGCGATCGATGGGCTCGACGAGCCGGCGGTCGAGAAGATCGCCGCCGAGCAGCATGACGATCCGTTTCAAGTGCTGATCGCGACCATGCTGTCGGCGCAAACGCGCGATGCCGTCACGGCCTCAGCCTCGAGGCGTCTGTTCCGGGCCGCTCGCACTCCGCGGACGATCGCCAGGCTGCCGACGGCGCGCGTCGAGACGCTCATCTACCCCGTGAGCTTCTATCGAAACAAGGCCGTGCACGTCGTCGAGACCTGCAAGCAGCTCCTCGAACGCTTTGACGGACGTGTGCCGCCGACGATGAACGACCTGCTGACGCTGCCGGGAGTCGGCCGCAAAACGGCGAACCTGGTCCTCATTCTCGCGCACCGCAGCGCCGACAACATCTGCGTCGACACGCACGTGCATCGCATCTCGAATCGGCTTGGCTGGGTGCGGACCCGGACGCCGGAAGAGACCGAGCGCGCGCTCTATCGAGTGGTCGAGCAGCGCTGGTGGCCGGTCGTCAATTTGTACCTCGTGACCTGGGGACAGAACGTCTGTCGGCCGGTGTATCCCCTATGCGGGAGTTGCGCGATTGCCGATCTATGCCCCAGAATCGGCGTGACTCGAGTGGGGAAGGCCGCCAAGTGAGGACCTATGAAACTGATTGCGTGCGCATTGGGCGTCTTGTTGTTGATGCCCTCGACCGTCAACTCTGAACAGACATCTCCAGGTGCGGGGCCGATCATCGTGCTCGACACCGCCAAGGGTGTCATCGAGATCGAGACCTACCCGGAGGAGGCCCCGAAGACCGTCGCGCACGTGCTCGCGCTCATCAAGAAAGGGTTCTACAACGGCCTGCGGTTTCACCGCGCTGAAGCGGGATTCGTGATTCAGGTCGGCGATCCGCAGACGCGTGACATGACCAAGCAGGCGTCGTGGGGCACCTCGAGCAGCGGCACACCGATCGGCATCGCCGAGATCACGAAGAAGCGGCGGAATGGCCCTGGCGCCGTCGGCATGGCTCACAGCGGCTCGGCCAAAGACGCGTCGAGCCAGTTCTACATCACGCTGCGCGCAGCACCGTCGCTCGACGGAAAGTTTGCCGTCTTCGGCAAGGTGATCAAAGGGCTGGACGTTGCCGCCAAGATCCAGAAAGCCGATGTCCTCAAGAAGGCTTCGGTGAAGGAATGAGCGCCGGCTGCAGAATCCTCACGAGGCCCTTCAGATCCGGATAGCGCTCGACGAACTCTTCCGGGTAGTCGCCCGGAAGCGTCTGGCCCAGCTGGTGCTTGAGGATCGCAGCGTTGGCCACCGCCTTCGCCGAGAAGTGATTGTTGGTGTAGAGATACGCCTTCTTCACCGCCCGTGCCGCCTCGCCGGCCGCGGCGGCGAAAGGCTCGAGCTCGTCGGCCGAGTAGAGATAGTTGTAGCGGTCTTCAGCCTTCTCGTGCGTCCACCACTGTGCGGTGTTGCGGCCGTGCAGGCGGAGGTAGTAGAAGGATCGTACGTTGGGCCGCAGGTCCTGCCGAATCGACGTCCTGAACTTGGGCTCGTCGATCTGCGTCCAGGCGGCGCCGAACGTTTCGAGCAGGTCGAAGGTCGGACGCGGGTCATCGCTCCAGCTCCGATGGCGCAGTTCGACGGCGACGCTGTACTCCCTGAACTGCTCCAGAAGCCATTCCAGGTATCCGCGCGCGTCAGGCTCATTGGTGAAGCTGGCTGGGAACTGGGCGAGGAGCGCACCCAGCTTGCCGGCTGATGCCAGCGGGTCGATCGCGCGACGGAACTCGTCGACGTCGCGGTCGCCGAGGTCGTGCGGATCGCTGCCCACGGACTTGTGGAACATCTCGGGGTGGGTGAACTTCTGAAAGAGTTTCAGCGAGAAGTCAAAATCCCTGGGCGTGCGGTCAGCCCAGCCCTTCGTGGTCGATGCCGCAGGCACGCCGTAGAACGTCGAGTTGATCTCGACGGTGTCGAAGTGCTCGGCATAGTAGGCGAGCTCGTCGAACTTGCCGCGTCGGCGCGCGCGTGGCTGCGCCGGGTAGAAGATCCCGTTCCAGGTGCCCTGGCCGGACGGATAGTGCCAGCCCGAGGTGCCGATTTTGATTAGCGCCGTGCTACTTGTAGGCATCCTTGTTGAACCCGAAGGTCACCTTCGAGCCCTGGATCAGAATCGGCCGCTTGATGAGGTTTGGCTGCTCCATCATCAAGTCGATCGCCTCCTTCTTGGACTTCGGTAGAGGCCGCTCCTTGAACACCGGGCTCCGCGTGCTGACGAAATCGAGGAAACGGTCGGCGTCGATGTGCTTCTCGAGAAACGCGCGATCCGGCGGGTTTTTGTTGATGTCCCGCTCTTCGACGTCGATCTTCTGCTGCTCCAGAAAACTTCTGGCGTTTCTGCAGGTCGTTCACGTGGGCTTGAGGTAGAGGATCGGCTTGGCCATAGCCGTATTGTACGTCTCGGACGCGGTACAATTACTGTTTGGTCCCGATGCTGACGATCAACGAGATTTTCCACTCGATTCAGGGAGAGTCGACCCATACCGGCCGGCCCTGTGTCTTCGTCCGCCTGACCGCGTGCGACCTGCGCTGCACGTGGTGTGACACGCCGTACGCGTTTCATGAAGGCCGGAAGATGAGCATCGATCAGGTCGTCGCCGATGTAGCCGCGTTCGAGTGTCCAGTGGTCGAGATTACCGGTGGTGAGCCACTGCTCCAGCCAGACGTCTATCCCCTGATGAGCGAACTCCTGCAGCGGGGCCATACGGTCCTCCTCGAGACCGGTGGTCACCGCAGCGTCGCGCAGGTCCCCGACGGCGTCATCCGGATCATCGACGTGAAGTGTCCGGCGAGCGGCGAGTCAGCGAAGAACGACTGGTCGAACCTGAACCTGCTGACGCCGACCGACGAAGTCAAGTTCGTGGTGCAGGATCGGCAGGACTACGAGTTCGCCAAGGACGTGATCGGGCGGCACGCGCTCGAGGGGCGGTGCGCCGCGATTCTGCTGTCTCCTGTGCATGGAGTCCTTCCCGGCCACGAGCTCGCGGCGTGGATCCTCGCCGACCGTCTCCCGGTCCGGCTGCAGTTGCAGGCGCACAAGTACATCTGGAGCGCGGATGCCAGAGGGGTCTGACGCCACGGACCATGGCCACGGTTCAATCGGAACATCGCCACGGATTACACGGATTACCGCCACGGATTACACGGATCACACGGATCAGATGACTCACACGGAGGACCAGAGCGGTCGGCGGGCCGTCGTGCTGCTCAGCGGCGGCCTCGACTCGTTCACTGCCGCGGCGATGACGAAGTCCGAGGGCTATGAACTCTACGCCCTCAGCGTCCGCTACGGCCAGATCCATGCGCGCGAGATTGAGGCGGCGCGCGCGGCGGCACGCGCGCTCGGCGTCGCCCGGCACCTCGAGCTCGCGGTCGACCTCGCGGCGTTCGGTGGCTCGGCCCTCGTCGGTGACGGCACGATTCCGAAGGATCGCGCGCTCGAGAGCGATCACAGCATCCCGTCGACCTACGTGCCCGCGCGCAATACCGTCTTTCTCTCGCTCGCCCTCGCGTGGGCGGAAGTCGTTGTCCGCTACCGCGATCGTCATCGGCGTCAACGCACTCGACTATTCGGGATATCCCGACTGTCGCCCCGAGTATCTCGACGCCTTCGAGCGGATGGCCGCGCTCGCCACCAAGGCAGGCGTCGAAGGCCGGCCCCTGCAGATCCTGGCGCCGCTCCTGCGTCTGTCGAAAGCCGACATCATTCGACGTGGCCTCACGCTCGGGCTCGATTACGCGGTCACCCACAGTTGCTACGACCCGGCGCCGTCTGGCGCGCCTTGCGGTCGCTGCGACAGTTGCCGCCTGCGAGCGAAGGGGTTCGCAGAAGCCGGTGTCGCCGACCCGGTGATCGGGGGACATTCGTGACCGAACGCCTTTACTATCACGACGCCTACGCCCGCGAGTTCGATGCTGCGGTTGTCGGCGTTGACGCAGTGCCGGAGCGTCCGGGCCATTTCGCAGCCGTCCTCGACCGCACGGCTTTCTATCCGTCGTCCGGTGGACAGCCGTTCGATACCGGCATCCTCGGCACCGCTCGCGTCGTCGACGTGATCGATGGCGACGACGGGCGGATTCTTCACCTGGTGGAGAGTCCAATCGAGCTCGGCCCGACAAGGGGCGTGATCGACTGGCCGAGACGGTTTGAGCATATGCAGCAGCACACCGGGCAACATGTCCTGTCGGCGGCGTTCGACCGTCTGCTGCAGGTGCGGACCGTGAGTTTCCACCTCGGCACGTCGTCGTCAACGATCGATCTCGCGCGCGAGGTCGCAGCCGACGAGATTGCGCGCGCCGAGGCCGAGGCCAATCGCGTTGTCTGGGAGGATCGCCCCGTGACGATTCGATTTGCGGACGCCGCCGAAGTAGCCGAGCTGCCGCTGCGCAAGGAATCGAAGCGGGACGGCGTCTTACGGCTCGTTGACGTCGAGGACTTCGACGTGTCGGCGTGTGGCGGGACGCACGTCGCGCGCACGGGTGCCATCGGCATCATCACGGTCGCCGCGTTCGAGAAGTTCAAGGGTGGGACCCGACTGGAGTTTCTGTGCGGTGGCCGCGCCCTGGCCGGCTATCACGGGCTCCGCGATGCTGTCGCGGCGAGTGTTCGTCTCCTGTCGGTGCTGCCGGCCGAGTTGCCAGCGGCAATCGATCGCGGACAGACCGACGCCCGCGACCTTCGACGGCAGGTCAAGGATCTGCAGACGCGGCTCGCTGGTCACGAAGCCAACGCGCTCGCAGAGCGCGCGGAGCCGGTGGGGCCCGCCCGCGTGGTCCTCGCTGCGCTCGAAGTTGGCGACGGGTGGGATGCCAACGGTCTCAAGTCCGTTGCGACTGCGATTGCCGCGCGGCCGGGGCATGCCGCAGTCCTCATCAGCGTTCCCGAGCCGTCGGCGATCGTCATCGCGCGAGCGCCGGATGTCGGGCTCGACAGCGCCACGCTCCTCAAGCAGTTGACGGCGACGTTCGGCGGGAAAGGTGGCGGCCGTCCGGAGCTCGCGCAGGGCGGCGGGCTAACGGGCGACGCGAACGCGATCCTCGGCGCCGCGCGAACGGTTATTTCCGCGTGAAGTTCGCCCCCAGCGGCTACTGCCGCGTGAAGTTCGCAAGGTGCTCGACCGCGAGGTCGGAGATCCAGTTCACCGTCGCCGCCGGGATGACGAAGTCGTTGGCGAGAATCGAGAAGACCAGCATCTCGCCATCGCGCGTCCGCACGTAGCCGGAGAGCGCCCGCACGTTCGAGATCGACCCTGTCTTGGCGGCCGCGTTCCCCGCCGCGCGCGTCCGTCGCATCCGCGTCGCCATCGTGCCTTCGCCTTCCTTGCCGGCGATCGGCAGCGTCGCGATGAAAGGAGTGCGGTGGCGATCGTCCTTGTAGAGGCGCTCGAGGATGGCAGTGACGGTCGAGGCCGCAAGGTAGTTGTAGCGTGAGAGCCCCGAGCCGTCGGCGTTCACGTAACTGTCGGCAGGTATTCCCCAGGACGTGAGCGTGGCGCGGACCGCGTTCAGCCCTCCGTCGAAAGTCCCGAGGCCGTCCCTCGCTCCGCCGATCGCCTTGATGAGCGTTTCGGCGTAGAGGTTCTGGCTGACTTTCATGAGGACGGTCGCGATCTCGCGTAGCGCGGGCGAGCTGGTCGTGACGATCGTGCGCCGTTCGGCGGTCGACTGCGAGAGCTCGGCGGCGACGTCGTCCTGGTCGACCGCACTGCCGGTGACCGCAATCCCTCGAGCGATCAATCCATCCTTGAGCGACTGAGCGAAAAAGATCGTCGGGTTGACGACCGCCACCGCACGCTCGAGCGTGGCAGAGTCCGCGCCAACCGAGCCCGTGACCTCGAGTACCGGCTGGTCCAGCCGGCGGCGGTAGTCGACGGTCGGAGTCGCGCCGCCGGCGACCGTGGCGACGCGGTTGATGATCGTGAAACCGGCGCCGGGGGTCAGCATTACCTGAGCAGGCTGTCCGGCCACCGCCGGACGGATCGTCAGGGCCGCGAGATTCTCGTTGAACTGCAGCGCGCCAACGGGTGCGGCGTAACCAAACTGCAGATAATCCCAGGCCCACCCAGGCCCGATGCCCTCGTCGTCGAAACGCTGGTCGTCACCGATTATTCGGCCGTCGATCTTCTGAATGCCGGCCAATCGCAGCGCCGCCACCCATTCATCGAGGACGGCAGCGGCGCGCTGGTCGCGCGAGTTGATGGTCGGATCACCATCGCCGCGCACGATCAGGTCGCCGATCAAGACGCCGTCCTTCACCGGCGCGGACGTCTCGAGTGTGGTCGTGAAGACGTAGTCCCAGCCAAGCGCGTTGGCGGCCGCCGCGAGCGTCACGATCTTCATGTTCGACGCCGGCATCATGAGGCGGCTTGCATTCAGCTCGAACAATGGCTCGCCGGTGTCGAGCGACCGGATGTCGACGCCCCATACGCCACGCGCCATGATCGGGGCGGTGAAGACCAGCGTCAGATCCGCACGAAGTCGTGTCACCGCAGCCGAGGCTTTGGGCGCTGCGGGAGAGGAAGCCGGAAGTGTGGCACCAGCGGGACGCGAAGCAACCGGCGCTGTCGCGCAGCCAGCCGAGAGCGAGACAGCGACCCACGCGGCCGTGACTGTCAGAATCCGCGTTGTCGTGGTGGCCCGGTGCGTCGTGAATGTCTCCGTCTGGTCCGTGTTATCCGTGTTGGCCGCGGCTCGTGAGCTCCGTGTTGCTGGTGGTTCTACTTGATGCCGTCGAGCGACTTGACGACGTTGTCGATCGTGGCGACGTCGACTTTTGCGGCGCCTGGCTCGCCGTCGCGGCTTGCGTAACCGTCGGCGCCGCTGCGGGCAAAACTGACCTTCTCGACCCGCTTGCCCTCATCCGACGTGAACGTGATTGAAAGTTCCGGCTTGTCCAGCCCGGTCTTGGCCGCGCCCTCGACGAAGCTGGTCGCGCGCGCCGCGGTGATCGCCGAGATCAGGTTGTCGACAGTGGACTGGTCGACGTCTTTTGACGCCGGCGCCGTCTGCCTCCACTTCTCTTCGTCCTGGCCTTCCTTGTTCTTCGTTTTGGTTTTCTCGAACGTCGAGGTCTGGCCGCCGCGCGTCACCTCGAGGCGCGTCGCGTTGAAGGCGCGGCCGTCGAAGAGATCCTTTTGCCGATACTCGCCGGTGTCTTTGCTGGCATCATCCGACAAGGTCGATTCGATCGTGATGATCGCCGGCCGCGATTGATCCTTGGCGTAGACGACGCCTTCCCCGGCGCTCTTGCCGAGGAGGAGCGTCGCCTGTGAGGAGCCTGATCCGAGCTGAATCGTGGTAGCGGGCTTGTCGAGCCCGTATTCGCCGAGCGCTGCCGCCTCCGGCGCCACGATCGACTTGGTCTGGAGCGTGCTGAGGCGGCTGACGAGACCATCCACGGTCGTGAAATCCGCGCGTCCCTTCACGGGCAGAGCCATCTTCCACTCGCCATCGGCCTTGGTGAATTGCAGGACGCGCTTTGGCGACGTGATCGAGAGGGTGTCGATCTTGTCGCGCTCGACCTTGAGGACGGTCTTGTCACGCAAGTCGAAGGTGGTCTTGTTGAACGTCGTGTCGACAAAACTGGGGATCAGGAACACGCGCTTCTGATCGGCGATCTTCGCGTACAGGTCAGTCGCCGCGGGAGTCTTGCGGCCGATTTGGAGGCGCTGCTCCTTGCCGGCGGCCTTGAAGGTGACCTCGATGCGCGGCTGCGTCAGCCCGTACTCCGCGACGTCCTGCGGGTTGTCGTCGATGACCCGCTGGAGCTCGAGCGTGGAGAGGTTGCTCGTCAACCCCGACACCGCGGCGCCATCGGTCGGCGCGGTCACGGGTTCGACGATTTGCCAATCGGTGCCGGTCTTCTTGAGCGTCGTCCGCTCGCCGGACTCCGCCTTGATGGTCATCTCGTCGATCTTGTCGGCTTCGACGGTAAAGACCTTCTCTTTCTTTTCCGCATCCGACGGGTCGCGCTTCGACTCGACGAAATACAGATAGGCGCCGAGGCCGGCGGCCACGGCGAACAGGAGGAGAAACGATCGGATGCCCCGCATCGTTAGCGCCTCCGCCACCAGGTCTGAATGCCCGCGAGGAAGATCAGCCCGGGCAGAATCGCAATCGTGAACCAGAAGATCATCCGGTCCTGGCCGGCGGTCATCGTGATGCGACGATCTTCGGGGTTGCGCGGCCGAACCGAAATCAGATTCTCCTGCTGCGCCAGCCAGTTGACCATGTTGAGGAACATGTCCTGGTTGCCGGGGATTCCGGCGACCGAGTTTGCGGCGAAGTCGGAGTCGCCGACGACGACCAGACGCGTCTCGGGTTTGTTCGGATTGGCATCTGGCCCGTCGGCCGGAGGAGGCGGGGTCGCGCCTTCGACCGGCGCGCTGACCGCGACCGCGAGCGAAATTGGTCCCTGGACGTCGCCCTGGTCGAAGTTCGGCTCGGCGCTGCCCTCAGTCGTCATCCGTTTCAGATCGCTTTCGGCCCAACTGTTTCGGCCGCTCATGACAATCGACGTCGCCGTGCGTCCCGCTGGCGCGCCCTCGATCGGCTTGACCGAGCGGACGTACGGATAGGCGGTCAGCAGTCGGAACGTGCTCGTGATCGCGTGATAGGGATACTGAGCGGCCACCGGCACGTCAGCCTGAGTGCCGCGCAGCTGACTCATCGGATCGAGGACGGCGTTCGTGCCAACCTCGACCGCCCAATCCTTCGAGAGCGCGATCAGATTGGTCATCGGCGGCGCATCTGCCTTCTGCGGCGGGTCGATGAGGAGCATCAGCTTTCCGCCTTTGGCCAGGTACGCCTTGAGCTTGGCAACCTCGGGCTCGAGGAGGTCGGACTTCGGGCCGGCGACGACGACGACGGAAGCGTCGGCAGGAATGTCCTGCTGGAGCAGCACCAGTGGCTCGGTGACGAAGTTGTCCGACTTCAGCGCTCCGGCAATGCCACTGTAACCACCGCCATCCGATCCCGCGACGTCACGCTCGCCATGGCCGGTGACGAAATACACCTTGGGCTGCTGGCCCTGGACGACTTTGATCAGTCCGTTGGTGAGGTCCTGTTCGGCATCCGAGGTCACACGCTGCACGCGCCCGTCGTACTCGAGGACGATCGTTCCGAGGGCGTTCTCCTTGAGCCGCTCGGCCATCGACGGGCGTTTCTCCGGATCGACGTACTCGACTTGCAGTTGCTTGGTTTGGTACTGGTATTCCTCGAGCCGCGATCGGAAACGCTCGAAGTCGTCGGTGCGCGCGAAGACCGTCGCCTTGACCGGTCTGGTCAGCCCCTGCAGGATCTTCTTGGTCTGATCCGACAGCGTGTACTGGCTCGCGGCGGTCAGGTCCCAGCGCTTGTTGTGGCGCTCGGCGAGGTAATTGATGGCGGCCAGGATGGCCAGAACGATGAGGACACTCGCGCCCGCGAGCGTGCCGTACCGCGCCTGCCTGCCCGAAAAGTCACGCGCGATCTCGCGCCACTGGCTCAGCACGTAGAGCAGCACGCAGACCAGGCCGGCGATGGAGAGGCCTCTCCACCATCCCCATTCGGGCCGCAGGTTCGACACCGCGACCGAGGCAAACACGAGTATGACGCCCAGCCATCCCAGAAGTCCGAGAAGTCGTTTCAACATGATGTCGTTTTGGTCCGCTTATCCGCGCCAGCGCTCGGAGTCGACCGACTTGGCAGTCAGGAACAAGCCGAACGTGATGAAACTCAGGTAGTAGACGATGTGTTTCGTGTCGATGATGCCCTTGGTGAAATCGTCGAGGTGCTCGGTAATCGACAGGAAGCCGACAATCACGCGTCCGGTCGGCCCGACCGAATCGGCAAACCAGTTGATGATCCAGAGCATCAGGAACACCGCGAAGGTCATCACTCCGGCGACGATTTGATTCTTGGTCAGGCTCGAGAGGAACAGCCCGACCGACAGGAAACAGCCGCCGAGGAGGAGCAGTCCGAGATAGCCGGCAAGCACGGGCTTGAGCTCGGGGTTGCCCAGCCTGAACAGGATGGCGATATCGATCGCGGTGACCAGCAGCATCGCTCCAAACAGTCCCATCGCGCCGAGGAACTTGCCGACGATGATTTGGACGTCAGTGATCGGTGAGGTCAGCAGCAGTTCCATCGTGCCAGAGCGTTTCTCTTCAGCGTAGGTCCGCATCGTGACGAGCGGCATGACGAAGAGAATGATGATGGCGACGTTGTGCAGCACGCCGCGAATCAGGTACTCGTTCACGTTGATATTGCCGCCGCCGCCCATCGCCATGCGCTGGCTTTGATCGGCAAAGCCCGTCAAGTAGACGCGGAAGAACGCGCCGAAGAGCAGCGCGAACAGCCCGACGAGGATGTAGCCCATCGGCGACGCAAAGTACCCGCGCAGCTCCTTGCCCGCGATGGCCAGAATGTTACGAACACTCGTCACGCGGCGCCTCCTGGAAATTCCGCTGCAGGTCCATCTGAATCGTCTGTTGCCGGGATCGCCGGAGCGGCGGGGTCTGACGCACTTTCGTCCATCGTCACCTGGAGGAAGACCTCCTCGAGGCTCATCCGCATCGGCCGAAGCTCCAGCAATCCCCACCCTTTGCTGACGACCGTCTTCGCCAGCTCCCGCCGCACGTCGGTCCCTCGCTCGCTCTCGACTTCGAAGCCGCCGCTCTCCGACTCGACCACGCGCGAGACGCCTGGGATCGCGGCAAGCGCTGGTCCAGGCTCCGCGCCGGCTGCGTCAATCTGGATGTACATCGTTTCAGCGCCGGTCAGCCGCGCGGTCAGGTTCTCGGGCGTGTCGACCGCGACGACCCGGCCCTTGTTGATGATGACAACCCGCTGGCAGGTCTGGGCGACTTCGGGAAGGATGTGCGTGCTCAGCACGATGGTGTGGCTACCGGCCAGGCTGCGAATGAGCTGCCGGGTCTCGATGATCTGCTTGGGGTCGAGGCCGGCGGTCGGTTCGTCGAGGATCAGAACCTCGGGATTGTGAATCAAAGCCTGCGCCAGGCCAACACGCTGCTTGTACCCCTTCGACAGCTTCGAGCAATGCCGGTCAGTCATATCACTGACATGGGTCTGCTTCATCACGCCCGTCACACGCGACTTGCGTTCTCCGGGCGGGACGCCTTTGATGCGCGCGACGAAATCGAGGTACTCGCGGACCGTCATGTCGGGATAGAGAGGCGGCGATTCCGGCAAGTAGCCGGTGCGGCGCTTCGCGTCGAGCGGGTGCTCGAACACGTCGAAACCCGCGACCATGGCTTTTCCCTCCGACGCCGGCATATAGCCGGTGAGAATGCGCATGGTTGTGGTCTTGCCAGCGCCGTTCGGGCCGAGAAAGCCGAGAATCTCGCCTCGTTCCACCTTGAAACTGACATCGTCGACGGCGGTCACGCGACCGTATCGCTTCGAGACGTGTTGGACCTCAATCACAGACTGCTCCAGCGTAGCGGGACCGGGGCCGTAGAGCTCGACGCCCTGGTCGCCTTTCGTAACATGTAGTTAGAGGGTCGATTACAGACCGATCCTCGGGATCCTACCGACAGGTGGAAAAAGGTGTCAAGAAGTGAGCTAGAGTATATATGAGCATCTGTTCAGATATTCATATGTTGCGCACGCAAAAAAAACCCCAGCCGTCGTCCCCTTCAGACTCCTCGACAGCCGTCCCGGTTGCAGAAGCGCCCTGCAGCGCGCCGCATCTGGGGGCGAGCGAGGCGCGGCGACGCCTGCTGATGTCAACTGAGGCGGTCGGAGCCCTGGCCGAGACGTTTCGCGTCCTCGGCGACCCGACGCGAGTTCGGATCCTCGACGCGCTGTCGGGAGGTGAGTTGTGCGTCTGCGACATCGCGTCGCTCGCTGGGATCAGCGAGTCGGCGGTCTCACACCAGCTGCGACTCCTGCGCGGGATGCGGCTCGTCCGTTACCGCCGGTCCGGGCGGCTGGTCTTCTACGCGCTCGACGATCACCACATCATCGAGCTGCTGAGACAAGGGCTGACGCACGTCCAGGAGTAGCGGATAGACGTAACGAAAGCGACTATGGCTGACTGTCCTGTTTGCGAACTGCACGCCGAGTCGGTCTTCAGGATCGAGGGGATGGACTGTCATGAAGAGGTCGCCATCCTGGAGCACCGCCTGAAAACGCTCACCGGTCTCGAGATGTTCGATGCCGACGTGGTTGGCCAACGCCTTCGGATTCAGTACGACGCGGCGAAACTGACGACCTCTGGGATCGCCGAAGCGGTCGCGCAGACCGGGATGCGTGCCTGGCTGGAGCACGAAGAACCTCGTCCCGCGTCGTCGTCTATCTGGCGCGAGCGGCTGGTCCTCCTCTCGGGTGCCTTCCTCGCCTTCGGTCTGGTGACCCAGCTATCGAGTGCGCCGACCGTCACATGGCTGTCCTCGTATGTCGCCGCTGTTGTGTTGGCTGGCAGCCAAACGGCGCGGCGCGCCTGGATGTCGATTCGGGCAGGGCATCTCGATATTCACGTGCTGATGATGGTGGCTGTTGCCGGGGCGATCGCCCTCGGCGAATGGGCCGAGGGCGCATCGGTCGTGTTTCTCTTCGCGCTGGCGCAGATGCTCGAAGCACGCGCCATGGAACGGGCCCGCGGCGCGATTCGTGCGCTGATGGATCTCGCACCGGCTGACGCGCTCGTCCGCCGGGCCGGTTCCGAGTCCGTCGTTCCGGTCGACGAGATCGCTGTCGGCGATCTCGTGATCGTCCGTCCTGGTGAAAAGATTCCGCTGGACGGGCTCGTCGACGCCGGCCAGAGCCACGTCAACCAGGCGCCGATCACCGGCGAATCACTGCCGGTCTTGAAAGGGCCGGGCGACGAAGTGTTCGGAGGAGCCATCAACGGTCGCGGCGCGCTCGAAGTGACGGTCACGCGCCTGCGCAGGGACTCGACTCTGGCCCGAATCATTCACCTCGTCGAGCGCGCGCAAGCGCAGCGCGCTCCGAGCCAGACGTTCGTCGATCGTTTCGCGCGCGTGTACACACCGATCGTGCTGGCGCTGGCGTGTGCGATCGCCCTGGTGCCGCCCCTGGTTCTTGGCGGGGGGGCCGGCGCCGACTGGAGCACGTGGATCTATCGCTCGCTCGTGCTGCTCGTCATCTCGTGCCCGTGCGCGCTCGTCATCTCCACGCCGGTCTCGATTGTGTCGGCGCTCGCGGCAGCGGCGCGCAAGGGGGTTCTCATCAAGGGCGGCGCACGTCTGGAGCGGCTGGCGGCGGTACGCTGTATCGCCTTCGACAAGACCGGCACATTGACAAGGGGACGCCTGCGCGTCACTGACGTCGTGCCGCTCAACGGCGCGGCGCCGATCGAGATCCTTACGCTCGCGGCTTCCCTCGAATCGCGCTCCGAGCACCCAATTGCACAAGCGATCGTCGCGCGAGCGGTTGCCGACGATGTCCCGCTGACCAGGGCTGATAGTGTCGAAGCGCTGCCCGGACTGGGGGCCGAGGGACGGGTCGCTGGTCGCACGGTCGTGGTCGGCAGCCATCGTCTGGTCGACGAGCGCGGGTGGGCCGGGACGACAGTGGATCGCGCTACGCAAGCCCTCGCCGCCCTCGGCAAAAGCACCGTCGTTGTCGCGGCCGATGGCGCGGCTATCGGCGTGATCGGTGTGGCCGATGAGATTCGCGCGAACGCGCGCGATACCGTGGGGATGCTGAGCCAGAACGGAATCGAGCACGTGGTGCTCCTGACAGGCGATCACGAGCTGGCGGCGCGCGCGCTTGCGGACAACGTCGGGATCTCAGACTACCGGGCGGCGCTTTTGCCGGAGCAGAAACTCGCGGCCGTCGAAGAACTCCGTACGCGTTTTGGCGCCCTCGCGATGGTCGGAGACGGTATCAACGACGCGCCGGCGCTCGCCGCCGCGGACGTCGGGATAGCGATGGGGGTCGCTGGCACCGACGCGGCGCTCGAAACGGCCGACGTCGCGCTCATGGCCGATGAGCTGGCGAAGATTCCCTACGCACTCCGGCTCAGTCGCGCGACCGTCCGGAACATTCGCGTCAACGTCGGCTTCTCGCTGGTCCTCAAGGCGGCGTTCCTGGCGCTGGCGTTGACTGGCAACGCCACACTTTGGATGGCTGTCGTCGCCGACATGGGTGCGTCGCTCGTCGTGATTGGCAACGCGCTGAGGCTCTTGCGGGAGTAGATTTACGCTTTTCTATTCGAAAAGAAGTGCTGATCGACGAACTCGTCGACCTTGGCCTGATCGGCGGGGTCGACCTTTTCGAACTGCAGGCCCATGCCGACGCGCCGGTCGCTCCACGCGACGCGTGACTCGGCTTCGATGTCTCGTTTGGACCCTGGCAGACGGAACCGCACGCGCATCTTGGCATCCTGCTGGAGCGGGCTCATCGTGCGGATGGCCAGCCCGCCCTTGCTGATGTTCAGCGTGAGCGCTGCGGCGATGGTGTTGCCGAAGCGATAGTTGATTGGTATCCCGAGGACGACCCGCGGACTGCCCCGACGATTGAAGTTGTCGGGGAAGAGATGAGGCGCGAGCGACGGCAAGATGTGCTGGACGGCGCTGTACTCGTTGACGTAGCCGGAGACGCCAAGGGCCGCGAGGTCGCGAACCTCTTCCGCGGTCGCGATCGTGCCGCTGAAAACGAGAATCGGCAGCTTGCCGCCGTCGAGCTTACGAATCGACCGCACGAGGTCCACTCCACCGGCATGCGGCAGACGCAGATCGAGGACAATCAGATCGATACGTGCGAGATCGGCGCGCACGCGGGCGAGCAGCTCCACCGCGCTCTTGACGGTGAGCGCGGTGTGACCGGCCCCGAGCAGCGCCGTAGCGAAACGGTCGCGCACGAAGGCGGTGTCGTCGGCAACGATGACCGTCTTGTTGGTCGTCACAGCGGCAGCCGTCACGCTTGGAGGTATCGGTCGGCGCGTTTCCGGGCGTTAGGCTCGTTGCAGAATCTATCAGGTTCTCGTTATAATTCGAAGCCTTACAGCGATTGGCAACGAGCCGTCGATCGCGTAAATTGAGGAACAGTGAGCTCGAACCCATGCGCTGAGGAGTGTGAGGAATTAGTATGGCCACCTGTCCCGAATGTGATGCCGAAATCGAGATCGACGAATTCGACGTCGACAAGGGCGACCTGATTAGTTGCCCCGAGTGCGGCTCCAATCTCGAAGTGACCACCACTTCTCCGGTCGAGCTCGAAGCAGTCGATGAAGACGACGACGACGACGATGACGACGAGGACGACGACGAGGTGGAGGATGACGACGCCGAACTCGACGACGAAGATGAAGTAGACGACGACGCGAACGGGGAGGACTGGGAAGAGTGAGCCAGTCCCCGACGGCGCTCGATCCTGCGGGCACTCGAGCACTCGGCGGAAGTCAGCAGTCCCACGAAAAAGAAGCCGCCCTGCTCGACCTCCTGGCCGCCTCGCCTGCGGTCATCATCGCCTACAGCGGTGGAGTTGATAGCGCCTACCTCGCCTGGGCGGCGACACAGGTGCTCGGCCGCCAGGCACTCTGCATTACCGCCGACAGCCCCAGTTATCCCGAACGGCATCGCGCTCTCGCGCTGCGGATTGCTACCGATTTCGCGTTTCACCACGAAATCATCCACACCAACGAGATGGCGAGCCCGGATTACCGTGCAAATCCCGCGAACCGGTGCTATTTCTGCAAACACGAGCTCTACACGCACCTGTCTCAGATCGCCCGGGAGCGCGCCATTCCGACCATCGCCGACGGTAGCAATGCCGACGACCGCGGTGATTACCGTCCCGGCCGTCAGGCAGCTCGAGAGTTCGGTGTCGTCAGCCCGCTCGATGCCGTCGGTCTGACGAAAGCCGAGATTCGCGAGCTGTCGCACCGCGCCGGGCTCCCGACCTGGGACGAGCCCGCTTCCGCCTGCCTGTCGTCGCGGATTCCGTATTTCAGCGAGGTGACGGAGAACAAGCTGCGGATGATCGAGCAGGCTGAGGCCGTCTTGCGGGAGCGTGGCTTTCGAGTGTGCCGGGTCCGTCACCATGGCGAGGAGGATCCAATCGCGCGGCTCGAGATTGGCCGCGACGAGATGGCCCGCGCCTTCGAGCCGGAGGTCGCAGATGCAATCGACGTCGCGCTGCGCGAGCTCGGCTACCGGCATGTGACGGTCGATCTGCGCGGCTACCGCCTGGGCAGCCTCAACGACGCGCTGCGACTCCGCCCAGTCTGACTTGGCGCGCATTCTCGTTGGCCTGATCGCGGTTGTGTCGTTCGCGGCGCACCTGACCGCGATCCCCCCCACGCTCGAAGATTCCGACTCGGTCAATTTCGCGTTGGGCGTGCGCCATTTCGACGTCGCCCAACATCAACCCCACCCACCCGGTTACCCGATCTTCATTGCTCTCGGAAAGCTCGGCACGTCGGCGTTCACGCGGGCCGGCATCGCGAGCCCGGATGTGCGCGGCCTCGCAATCTGGAGCGCCTTGGCGGCTGGCGCGGCGCCGGTCTTCTTTTTTGCATTCTTCCGGCGGCTCGGCGGAGACGGTCCAGACGAGAGTGGCGATCGCCGCGCTGCAATCGCGACCCTGCTCATCGTCTGCAATCCGCTCTTCTGGTTCACCGCGACGCGGCCCCTGTCGGACATGGCCGGTCTCGCCGCAGCCTGGGCTGCGCTTGCCGCCCTGGGGTCAGATCTCGATTTTCTCCCTCGACGAGAAAATCGAGATCTGACCCCGCGGTGGTTAGTGGTCGGAGCGTTTCTCGCGGGGCTGTCGATTGGGTTCCGGTCGCAGATGGCGATTCTGACGATGCCGTTGCTTCTCTGGGTGGTCCTGACACGTCCGCGCGTCAGGATACCGGCAATCGCGGCTGCCATCGCCGGTGTCATCGCGTGGGTAGTGCCGCTCATCTGGTTCAGCGGCGGCCCGCGTCGATATATTGCGGCGCTCGGCAGTCAGGCTGGGGAGGACTTTTCCGGCGTCGAGATGCTGTGGACGCATCCGACGCCGCGTGCCATCGTGACCGCGGTCCTCCAGACGTTTGTTCGCCCTTGGGACTCGCCGACGCTCGCGGGCATCATGCTGGCCTTCGCCGCCGCCGGCCTCGTCGTTCTCCTGCGGCGTTCTCCGCGGGCGCTGGCCATCCTCGTGATGACCTTCGGCCCCTATGCCGTGTTCCATCTGCTCTTCCAGGACACGCCGGCCGTTCGCTACGCGTTACCGCTCGTCCCACTCGTGGCGTATCTTGCGGCGGTCGTGCTGACTGAAGCCGACTCACGCGTTGGCGGCATCGTGGCGTCCGGGTTGGCCGTCGCGAGTCTCACTTTTGTGGTGCCCGCTGCTGCGGCTTTTGGCAAGACGCCAAATCCGACGTTCGCTCTACTTTCCGAAATGCACATGGTCCGGGACCGCGGCGCCACGCCCGTCGTCGGCATGCACCGTCGTGTGTTGACCGAATCAAAGCGTGCCCGGCTCTATGCCGGTGATGTGCCGGGCAGGCTGCTGCCGGCGCCTCGGGACTACGAGTGGCTCGAACTGACTCGCGCGTGGCGCGAGGGTCACGACGGCGAGACGTGGTTTGTCGCCGATCCGCGCCGGACCGACCTTGCATTGATCGATCGTGACCACGCCAGGACCCGCCAATATCGCTGGCCCTTCAACGCCGCCGTTTACGTCGGCGGCGCCAGGCCTGACGAACTCGACTGGCATGTCGTGACCGAGCCGGGATGGTTTCTCGAGCAGGGCTGGGCGCTGACACCTGAGACCGCTGGGATCGCCGAGCGGGACGGGTGGGGGCCGCACCGCAAACCGAGCCTCGGCTGGGTGCGCCGTCGCTCCACGGAGTTGCTGATGATGATTGGCGGCCGCCACCTTGGCGGCGATCCGCCGGTCAACCTTCACGTGAATCTGGACGAGCGTCCAGTCACGACGCTGGTGATACGTCCGGGTTATTTCCTCGATTTTGTGAACGTTCCCCCGGCGGCGCAGGCGGGTGAGGGCAGATATGCGAAGTTGACGGTGAGCGCGACGGTGCACGGCGGCGGCGCGGTTCCACCGGTCGCGATCGAACAGTTCAACCTCCAGCCGCCCGACCGCGTGCAATACGGCTTCGACCAAGGGTGGTATGAGCCCGAATACAACCCGAGAACCGGTCGATCGTGGCGCTGGATGAGCGAGCGGGCCGTCGTCAAGGTGCATTCCGCAGGCAGGGCAGTCGTGCTTCGACTCGCCGGCGAGTCGCCGCTTCGCTACTTCGACGAGCCGCCGCGAATCACGATCAACGTCGGCGACCGTGTGGTCGCCGAGCTGACGCCGGCCGCGGACTTCACCGCCGAGGTATCGATCCCCGTCGACGCCCTTACGGGAGCCGACGGCCGAATCTTGCTCACCTCGGACCGCAGCTTCGTTGCGGGCGAGCATGAGGGCACCGGCGACCAGCGCAAGCTGGCGATCCGGGTGTATTCGCTGAGCGTCGAGGCGGGGAGTCGCTAGGCGCGACTCAGTCCGGCTTTCTTGCCAACGCCAGCAACGAGCTGCCAAGCGGCATGTTGACCACCTTCAGCGCCGCGGCCTCGACGGCGAGCGCGCCGGAGAGCGCGGCATTGACCGGTTTTGACGGGACCGTCATTTCGGCGGTCGACTCCTGGTGGCCGGCCAGGCGCTGAGCGAACCGAACGCCGGCGACGATGGGCAGAAGTGTGAAATTCGTGTAGCTGATGCGCAATACCGTAAAGCCGGTCTCCTTCAAGTGGTCGCGCAGCTCGTCTCGGTGATAGCGGCGGACCTCCCCGCCCAGGACGGAATGGTTGCCGCGCAAAAAATTCAGGGCCGCGACGTTGATAATGATCTGTCCTCCCGGCCGCAACACCCGATACATCTCATTGAGCGCGTCCCGCTCCATCTCGTCGTCGAACGCGTAGAGGACGTCGAACGAGGTGACGAGGTCGAACTGGCCGGCCGGGAACGGCAGTCGGGTGGCGGATGCACGTGCCACCTGGACCTCTCCGCGGCGGCGCGCGTAGGCGAGACCACTCCAGGTGATATCGATGCCGCAGGCGCGGCCGTAGCGGCGGAGCATCGTCAGGTTGTTGCCGGTGCCGCAACCGCAGTCGAGGATGAGTGGATCCTGTCGGCCGGCGGTTGCGCGTTCGAGTAGGGGCCCGACGAAACGGCGAAACCCGCGGAACCAGAAATGGTCACGCTCGGCGCGCGCCGTGGCTTCGAGCAATCGGTCCATGGATGTGTGTGTGCGAGAAGAAAATCGAGTGTGCGTGCCCGTAGGACGGTCAGTGACATCTTACTCCGAGGAGAGACGGTGATGATTCCCAGCGTTCGAACTGCTGCCACGGCGGTGCTCGTCTGCGCGCTCGCGGTCAGCGCATGCGGCAAGAAGCCACCCGAAGTGAAACCCATGCCGCCGCCCCCGCCACCCGCGGAGAAGCCCACGACACCACCGCCGCCGCCATCGCCGACGCCGCCGCCGGCCCCGGTCACAGCGCCTGACAAGCCGCTGACCGAGGACGAGATCTTCGCAAAGGCGACTCCAGATGACCTCACCAAGAGCGGCGTGCTGAAGCCGGTCTACTTCGACTACGACTCGATCGTCCTGACCGAAGCCGCTCGCGGCATTCTTCAGAAGAATGTCGAGTATTTGAAGAAGCGGCCGAGCACGAAGGTCATGGTTGAGGGCCACGCCGATTCGCGCGGGACAAACGAGTACAACCTTGCCCTGACCGAGCGCCGCGCCGCGGCGGTGAAAGCGTATCTGGTCAGCCTCGGCGTGGCGGCGGATCGTGTGACCACCGTGGCCAAGGGCGAGGAACAGCCATTCTGCAGGGAAGAAACCGAAGCCTGCTGGCAGCAGAACCGCGTCGGCTATTTCGTGTTCACCGCGAAGTAACGCAGCGGCTCGCGGTTCGCAGCTCGCAGTTCGGGAATCGAGAGTCGGGGAATTGGGCCGGGGCTCACACTTTCAGAGCCCTGGCGATCTCCTCTGCGGCCCGCCGTGCGTTGGGGGCGGCGATGATCGGTCTGCCGACGACGATGTAGCTGGCGCCGGCGGCGATGGCTTCGGCCGGGCCCAGCGTTCGTTCCTGATCGTCCTTTTTTGCGGCCGTTCCGGCCGCGCTGCCGGCGGCCGCTCCGCCACGAATTCCCGGTGTCACGATCGTGAAATCGGGTCCGCAACGTTTCCGAATCAACGGCGTCTCGAGAGGTGAGGCAACGACACCGTCGAGGCCGGCCGCCTGCGAGAGATCGGCAAGCCGCAGCACCTGATCGAGGACCGGCGTGTGGACGCCGGTTTCATCAAGCATCGCTTCGTTCATGCTGGTGAGCACGGTCACCGCGATGACGAGCGGCGGATCGCGCCGCTCGCGCGCGGCGGTCTCGCGCGCCGCGTCGCGCGCCGCCTGCATCATCCGCGTGCCGCCCGAGGCGTGAACGTTGACCATCCAGACGCCGAGCGACGTCGCGGCCGCTACCGCGGTCGCCACCGTGTTGGGAATGTCGTGAAACTTCAGGTCGAGGAAAACGCGGGTGCCGTTGGCCGCGAGCGTCCGGACGATATCTGGGCCTTCGGTGGTGAAAAGACGGCTGCCGACTTTGAAGGCGCCGACGACGTCGCGGAGGTTGTTGCCGAGCGCCAGAGCCTCGACGCCGTCCTGTACGTCCAGGGCGACTACGAGCTGATCCATGCCTGTTCCCGCCGCGCCAGATCGAGGCTGCCCGTCAGATCGGCGAGGCGCGTGAGTCCCTGCCGTTCCATGTAGGCGGTCAATCCCTCGAGGAGCGAGCGCCAGATGAAGGGATCGACGAAGTTGGCAGTGCCGACCTGGACGGCGGTGGCGCCGGCAATCATGAACTCGAGGACATCGGCGGCGCTGTTGATGCCGCCCATGCCGATGATCGGCAGCTTCACCGCCCGCCGGCACTCGTAGACCATGCGCACCGCAATCGGCCGGATGGCCGGGCCGCTCAGGCCGCCGACGATGTTCGACAGCTTCGGGCGCCTGGTTTCGACGTCGATCGCCATCGCGAGGAATGTGTTCACAAGGGACACGGCATCCGCGCCCGCCTCTTCCGCAGCGCGCGCGAATGACGCGACATCGGTCACGTTCGGGGTGAGTTTCGGGATGACCGGCAGGCGGGTGACCTTGCGAACCGCGCTGACGACGCTATGGGTGCCGGTCAGACTGCACCCGAACGTGATGCCGCCTTCCTTGATGTTGGGGCACGAAATGTTGAGCTCGAGGGCCGCAACACCCTCGGCATCGCTCAGGATTCGCGCGAGCTCGACGTACTCGTCGATGGTCGTACCGCAGATGTTCACGAAGACGATGGCGCGGCGATCGCGCAACTCGGGCAGCTTCTCGCGCACGAAACGATGGACGCCGATGCCCTGCAGGCCGATCGCGTTGAGCATCCCCGATGGCGTCTCGACGATACGCGGCGGGGGATGCCCCTGGCGTTCGGCGAGGAACAACCCCTTGACCGCCACTCCGCCGAGCGTCGAGAGGTCGACGATATCGCTGTACTCGACGCCGTAACCGAAGCACCCGCTCGCCGCGATCAGCGGGTTCGGCAGTCGAAGCGATCCGATTGAAACCGACAGGTCCATCGTCAATGCGCCAATGCTTCCCAAACGATACGCTCGGCGTCGAAGACCGGGCCGTCGAGGCAGGAACGAACAAAGTGTGGTGGCGCGCCGACCTGTCGCGTCAGGACGACGCAGCTGTAGCAGCCACCAAGGGCGCAACCCATGACCTGCTCCAGCGAAACATCGCAGGGCTGGCCGTGGAATTCCGCGATGGTCGCGACCGCGCGCATCATCGGCGTCGGTCCGCAGACGTAGAGCTTCACCTGGCCGCCTGGCCGTAGCGCCGCGAGCGCATCGTTCAGCGGGCCGGTGATGAAGCCCTTGGCGCCGAGGCTGCCGTCCTCTGTCGAGGCGACAATGCGAATGCCGAGGCGCTCGAACGCCTCGATGTAGTAAAGATCGCGCGCGCGCCGCGCGCCATAGAAAAGCGTAGCCGGTGTTTCACGGCGCGCGAGCACTTCGGCAAGGGTCAGGAAGGGCGCCAGGCCCACGCCTCCAGCTACCATCCACGCCTGAACCGGCGGTTCGACCGGCTCGAACGGTCGGCCCAAAGGCCCGAGACACGAGAGCCGGGCGCCCGCTTCGGCGTCGTAGATCAACCGCGTGCCGACTCCGATGCGCTTGTTGAGGATCGACAGCCCCAGAGGATTACCGTTGCTATCGCGGAGAATTTCGAAGATGGAAAACGGCCGCCGCAGCAGCGGATCGGTGGTTCGCGAGGGTTTGACCATCACGAACTGACCCGGGCGCGCGAGTCCCGCGATCTCCGCCGCGTCAAGTGCAAGCACGCTGTAGTCGTCGGACAGGCGCGTGTTCGACAGGACCGTCGCGTCGATATCGCAAGGCACACCCGAAGTATACACTTCGAGTGATGCGGTTCCTCCGGATGCTGACCAACTCGCTGCTCGCTGGCGCGCTTGGCGCGGCGTTCCTCACCATCATCGTCCTCCAGCTCAATCCGAACGTGCCGCTCGTGTCGGGGACGACGTGGCGCTTGTTTGTCACGCTCGCGCTGTTCTACGGGGTTCACCTGGCCGTGCTTTTCTATCTGTTGATGGTTAGTGGCGAGTTCATCGGCGTGTACGCCCTCTCGCCCGGGTGGGTGAGCGTTCGCGTGCTCGCGTGGCTCGCGGCAGCGTCGGCGGCGGGTGCGGCTGTATTGATGTGGCTGAACGTCAGCGGATTTTCGATGGCGCTCGACGAAACCGCGGCCCGGCGGATGACGGCCGGTGCGGCCGCGACGGCCGCGACCGCCATCGTGTTGCTGGGACTGGCAGGCGCGCACTATTCGTTCGGGCGGCGGGGCAGTCGTGTTGGCGCCGGGCTGCTGGCGATTGCCGTGTTCGGCTCGCTGGCGCTGCCGATCGCTGCGCGTGGGCCCGCAGTCGCAGGGCTCGATGGTTCGCCTGCGATGACGATGGCGGCCCGAGCGACGCCGGTGTCAGGCCCGCGTATCGTGATGCTGCTGCTCGACGGCGCGTCTCTCGAATACATCTGGCCGGGCGTGGCTGGCGGTCGGCTCCCGAACTTCGCGCGAATCCTCGAGGCTGGGGCGTCGATGGATCTCGCGACGGTCCGGCCCACCGGCCCCGATCCCGTGTGGGGTGCGGTCGCCACCGGCATGTATCCCGCCAAGAACGGCGTGCGGTCGCCATCTGTCTACTACGTGCGCGGCGACGTGCGTCCGCTCGCCCTCTTGCCGGATCATTGCTTCTCGCACGTGCTCGTGCATCTCGGACTTCTGCGCCGCGAAGCGAATACCTCGCGATCGCTCCGCGCGCGGCCCCTCTGGAGCATTCTGGCCGACGCCGGCATCACCGCCGGCATCGTGCGCTGGCCGCTGACGTTTCCGGCACAGCAGGTTCACGGTTTCGTGGTGAGCGACCGCTTCCATCAGCTCCTGGGATCGTTCCAGGAGTTCGACCAGAGTGCGGCGTATCCGTCCGATGCGCTGCCGGTGGCCCGCAGCGCGTTTGCCGACGCCCGACAAACACCCGACTGGCTGCCGTCGCCGGTGTCCGACACCGGTTCGCTCTCGCCGGAGGCGTCCGCCGGCCTGCGCGACCAGTTCTACAGCCGCGCCATCCACGATTTGCGAGCGCAATGGCCCGTGCAGTTGTCGGCAGTGCGCTACCAGGGACTCGACACGGTCGGCCACTACAACTTGCGCTACACGGAGCCCCGGGACGCTGCTGGCGCCAGCGAAGACGAACGTCGCCGTCGCCTCCAGGTGATCGATCGTTACTACGGCTACATCGACAGCGAGATCGGCGCGGCGATGTCCGAGTTGCTGCCCGGGGATCTGCTGCTGGTCGTTTCGGGCTTCGGCATGCAACCGCCGAATGTCGTCAAGCGCCTGCTCGGCCGCTTGATTGGCGATCCGATGAGCGGCACGCATGAGCGCGCACCCGATGGCTTTCTGCTCGCGTATGGGACGACGGTCGAGCCAGGCCGGCACCAGCGCGGATCGATTGTCGATGTCGCGCCGACCGTCCTCTATTTCCTGGGCCTTCCTGTCGGCCGTGACATGGACGGCCACGCGCGCGCGGACCTGTTCCGGAGCACGTTCACCGCCGAACGGCCGGTCGCGTTCGTGCCGACACACAATCGGTAGACTGACTGACTGACAAGACTTCAGTCGGCAGTCGTCGTCTCGTGCTACACTCTGTCAGCTCTTTAAGTGCGTCCCTGTGAGGACGCCAAGAGGTGCCACGTTGAATCCTCCGTCCACGCCCTCAACTTTCCGCTCGGTCTCTGCACGATTCCGCTCGACACGTTTCCGGATCTACCGCCAGAGGTCCAGATGCCGCAGGTAATGGACGCGGATCGGATGTCGCGCGCGTTGACACGGATCGCCCACGAGATTCTCGAGCGGAACCGCGGGCTCGACGAGCTGGCGCTCGTCGGCATCCGGACGCGCGGCGTGCCGATCGCCCGGCGGCTGGCGCGTGCCCTCAAGGAGATCAACGGCGACGACGTGCCGACCGGCGCGCTCGACATCACGCTCTATCGCGATGACCTGATGCGCCATCCGGTCGGGCCGCAGCCGCTCGTCCGGCGCACCGAGATCCCCTTTTCGATCGACGATCGAAAGATCATGCTCGTCGACGACGTGCTGTACACCGGCCGGACGATTCGCGCGGCGCTCGACGCGCTGATTGATTTTGGGCGTCCTCGCGTCATCCAGCTGATCGCCCTCGTCGACCGCGGGCATCGCGAGCTGCCGATCAAGGCCGACTACGTGGGGAAGAACCTGCCGACGTCGCTCAAGCAGAGCGTCCAGGTCCGCCTCCAGGAGATTGACGGAACCGACGAGATCGTCATCGAGGGTGAGCCATGACTACGCGAACCGCGGATCGGCCGGAGATTTCCGAGCGGGACCTCGTCCCGGAACCGGCCACGGCGCTGAAGTCGCGCCACCTGCTGGGCATCGCGGGTCTCGGCGCCGATGAGATCACGCTCATCCTGGACACCGCCGAGGCGATGAAAGAGATCGGCGGCCGCGCCATCAAGAAAGTGCCGACGCTCCGGGGCCGCACGGTCGTCAATCTGTTCTTCGAGCCGAGCACGCGCACGCGCACCTCGTTCGAAATCGCAGAAAAACGTCTGAGCGCCGACACGCTCAGTATCGCGGCGGCGACCTCGAGCGTGACCAAAGGCGAAACGCTCGTCGACACCGTCCGAAATCTCGAGGCGATGTCACCCGACATGATCGTCATACGTCACGCGTCGTCCGGCGCGCCAGAGCTGCTGGCGCGGATCTGCCGCTCGGCGATCATCAACGCCGGCGACGGGATGCACGAGCATCCCACGCAGGCGCTCCTCGATGCCTTCACCATCCGGGCGCACAAGGGCCGGCTGGCGGGCATCAAAGTCGCGATCGTCGGCGACCTGCTCCACAGCCGCGTGTTTCGTTCGAACGTCCTCCTGCTGAAGACGATGGGCGCCGACGTCTGGGCCTGCGGCCCGGCGACGCTGATTCCGGCAGGGCTGGAGCGGCTCGGCGCGCAGCCGACCACGTCGGTCGACGAGGCGGTGACCGACGCCGACGTCGTGATGCTGCTGCGCATCCAGCACGAACGCATGGAGAGCCATTTCATCCCGTCGGTGCGCGAATACTTCGCGCTCTTTGGCATGACCCCCGAGCGCGTCCGCCTCGCGCGGGAGGACGCCATCATCATGCATCCCGGGCCGATGAATCGCGGCGTTGAGATCGATTCGGCGGTGGCCGACGGTCCGCACTCGGTCATTCTCGAGCAGGTCTCGAACGGCGTTGCCGTGCGGATGGCCGTGCTCTATCTGCTGTCAGGAAGAGAAGGACGCGACGACGAGTCGCTCGGGGAGGGCCGGTAGGCCACGATGAATTTACTGTTGAAGAACGGGCGGGTGGTCGATCCCGTAAGCGGCCGGGACGGCGAATTCGATGTGCTGATCGAAGACGGCGTGATCCTGCGCGTCGGCAAGAACCTTCCAGCCAATGGCGCCGAGGTGTTCGAGGTCGCGCGCGGCTGCGTAGTCACGCCGGGGCTGATCGATATTCATGTCCACCTGCGCGAGCCCGGTCAGGAACACAAGGAGACCGTAGCCACCGGCGCGGCGTCGGCCGTCGCCGGCGGATTCACCGCCGTCGCCTGCATGCCGAACACCGACCCGGTCAACGACCACGCGGGCATCACCGAGTTCATCCTCAAGAAAGCCGCCGAAGCGAAACTGGCGCGCGTCTATCCGATCGGCGCAGTGTCGCTCGGCTCGAAGGGCGAGCAGCTCGCCGAGCTCGGCGAGCAGAAGGCTGCCGGCTGCGTGGCGTTCACCGACGACGGCCGTCCCGTGGCCACCGCGCTGCTGATGCGCCGTGCGCTCGAGTACGCCGGCATGCTCGGTGTGCCGATCGTCAACCATTGCGAGGACCCCTCGCTCAAGGGCGACGGCGTCGCGCACGAGGGTTATCATGCCTCGGCGCTCGGGCTGCGCGGGATTCCCGGCGTCGCCGAATCGCTGATGGTGGAGCGCGACGTGTCGCTGGCCGAGCTGACCGGTGGCCACGTGCACATCGCGCACATGAGCGCGCGGCAGTCGCTCCGGGCCGTGCGGGCGGGCAAGGAACGCGGCGTCCACGTCACCTGCGAGGTCGCCCCGCACCATTTCACCTTGACCGACGCGGCGCTCGAGGGCCCACCCAGGTACGACACGAACCTCAAGATGAACCCGCCCCTGCGCGGGGACGCGGATCGCGACGCCATGCTCGAGGGGATCGCTGACGGCAGCGTCGACGTGATTGCCACCGACCACGCCCCGCATCACGCCGACGAGAAGATGCTCGAATTCGACCACGCTCCCTTCGGCATCGTCGGGCTCGAAACGGCAGTGCCGATCGTGTGCGATCGGCTGTTGCACACCGGAAAGATCTCCTGGAGCCGCTTCGTCGAGCTCCTCTCGGTCAATCCCGCCAGGGTCTTTCGATTGCCCGGCGGGTCGCTGGCCGAGGGCGCCGTCGCCGACATCACGGTGATTGCCCCGGACGCGCGGGTGACGATCAGCGCGGCCGCGCTGCGGTCGAAGTCCAAGAACACGCCGTTTGACGGCTGGGAGCTGCGCGGCGCCGTCGTGGCGACGCTCGTCGGGGGCCGCATCGTCTACCGCAACACCGCTTTCTGATTCGGAGAACCACGGGCAATGACGGTCAATCGCCTGGAAGACCTGCGGGATCAGGCACTCAAGAAGCTTCAGACCTTCGAGGTGCTCATGACCGACGGGCATTTCGACTACCACAACGGATTTCACGGCCGGGTCTACCTGAATCCCCACCAGCTGCTGCAGCATCCATCGACGATTTGGCGCCTGGCGCAGGATCTGCTCGACACGCTGCCGCAGCCCCTGATCGAACAGACCGACATTGTTGCCGGACCAGCCACCGGCGGCGCGCTCGTCGCGCATACGCTGGCAGGGCTGATCGACGGGCGTCGTGCCTTGAGCCATTCGGCCTGCAGCTTTGCCCCCTTCACGCCTGGTCAGGGCAAGTTCACGCTGCGGAGCTTCTATGCGCACCTGATGAGAGGCAAACGCGTGCTGCTGGCCGACGACGTGCGGAATACCGGGAAGACGTTTCAACGCTGCGCGACGCTAGTCGCAGAGGCCGGAGGCATCGTGCTCGCAACCGTCGAAATCTGCGATCGGATGGAGGCCATCGTCGACCTTGGCGTTCCCAACTACGCCCTCGTCGAGTACCGCGCCCCCGAGAACTATCGCGAGGCCGAGTGCCCAATGTGCGCGGCCGGTGAGCCGGTGACGGAATTCTAGGCTCATGGCTCATGGCTCATGGAAGAGCCTTGAGCTCCCAGTCGCGCGGCTAAGATCTGAAAGTTTTTCCAGAGCCTAGAGCCTAGAGCCAAGCCAAGCCTGCCATCCCTGAGCCATGAGCCCTGAGCCATCCCTCGCCTCCTCACTCGACACCCTCTATCGCGACTACAACCGCGAGGAATCGGCGAGCGATCCCGTCCACCGCGTGCGGCCGTTCTCGGACCCTCGCGATCGGGAAGTGGCGGGCTTCTGCGCGGCGGCGCTCGCCTTCGGTCGAGTCGCGAGCGTGCTGAACACGATCGACACCTTGTTCGCGATTCTGGGTCCTCGGCCGGCAGAATACGTGAGGCGGTTCGATCCGGCCGGCAGTCACCCTGAACTGCGAGCGATGGTCCATCGATGGACGCGAGGCGTGGACATCGCCGCCCTTCTCTGGCTTTTGCGGCAGATGCTCGAGCGGTCCGGGTCGATCGAGGCCTTTTTCCTCGAAGGCGATTCCAAACCAACCCCTGATGTCGGTGCGGCGCTCGACAGCTTCTCGACGAGGGCGCTCGCGCTCGACATCCGGCGAGCCTACGGCCGCGTGCCGAAACGCCCAGGGGTGTGCTATTTCTTTCCACGTCCCTCGGCGGGCAGCGCATGCAAGCGCCTGAACCTGTTCCTCCGCTGGATGGTGCGCCGCGACGAGGTCGACCTGGGCGTCTGGTCGCGACTCTCGCCAGCGCGACTCGTCGTCCCGCTCGACACGCACGTCATCCGGTTGGGCCGCTGCCTGAGGCTGACGCAGTACGTCAGCCCTGGCTGGCGGATGGCATCTGACATCACTCACGCACTCCGCGAACTCGACGCGGCGGATCCCGTCCGGTTCGATTATTCGATCTGCCACGTCGGCATGATGAACGCCTGCGGCTTCGGCCGGAAGCAGGGAGACTTGCAATGTCCGCTCAAAGGGCTATGCCATCCACGACCGCGTCGCGCGCGACGTTCCGCCTGATCGCGGCGCTAATCCTCGGGATCGTGCTCGGCGCCGCCGGCGCGTTCCTGCTGACCGCGTGGACGACAGAGCCGGCGCGCCGCCGCGTGATGGCCCGGATCTATTCCCCCGACAAATCGCGAGTGGCGGTGGCGCTCGAGGCGCCATGCGCGGAAGGCTTCTGTCAGGAACTGCGGCTCGGCACTTCTCAGGACGCGAGCCAGGTCGTCTCGTCGCTCACCAACAGAACGTGTGGCGAGATCGCATGGACGCCCGACGGCAAGAGAGTGGCGTTCGTGATCGATGGCTCAGAGATGGCGGTGTACGACGTGCAGACCGCCAAACTCGCGGGAACCGTCCGGCTCCTGACATCGGAGGCGGCCCTGACCCGCATCGCGCGCGGTGTGACGTTCTCCGAGAACGGCCGCGCCGCGACGTTCGACGACTGCCCACGGACGCAGTCAGGCTGTCGTGCGGGCGTGGTGGGGGTGCCACAGTGAATAGGAGACAGGAGACAGAAGACAGGAGACAGAAGACAGGAGACAGAAATAGCAAACAGAAAAACAGAAGCGCTTTTCTCCCGTCTTCTGTCTCCTATCTCTGTCTCCTGTCTCTGTCTCCTGTTTTCTATCTCCTGTCTTCTATCTCCTGTCTTCTGTCTCCTGATCCTCCACATGCGGTCTCAGCGCGACGCGCTGGTAGACGCGTAGCGTCTCCTTCAGCATCCGCTCGGCGCTGAACAGCCGGCCGGCGCGTGCGCGCCCGGCCCTTCCCATCCGCTCGCGAAGCGCGGGGTCCTTCAAGAGGCGCACGATGGCGTCAGCCAGCGCCGCGTCGTTCCGCGCGGGAACGAGGATGCCAGTGTCGCCGTCGACCACGACCTCCGGAATGCCACCGGTGGCGGTCGCCACGATCGGCTTCCCGGCGGCCATCGCATCGAGCAGCGACGTGCCCAGGCCCTCAGTGATAGAGCTCATCACGAAAATGTCGAACGCCTTGTGGAGCGAGAGCACGTCGGGCCGGAAACCGGCGAGCAGGACGTGTTTCTCGAGGCGATGCTCCCGGATCTGCCGCTCGAGCGCCGGCCGCAGCTCACCCTCGCCAGCGATGACGAAGCGCGCGTCGGGCACCTTGCGGACGACGAGCGCTGCCGCTTCGATGAGGTGCCGCTGTCCCTTGTGCGGGACGAGCGCCGCGACGTTCCCGACGATCGGGGCCTGATGTGGGAGAAACAGCTGCTCGTGAAGATTGGCGGGCGGCGCCATTGAGACCCGCTCGAGGTCGATGCCCTCGTGCACGGTGACCGTTCGCGCCGCCGGCACGCCATCGGCGACGAGCATCGCGCGAATCGCTTCAGAGGCGCAGATGAAGCAGTCCACCTGTCGATACTTCCATCGCGAGAGCGCGCCGTTGCGCAGGTGAAAGTCGACCCGCCGCGAGGCGATGAGCGGCGGTTTGGCGAGTTGGGTGCTCATCGACAACGCCAGCCCGGCCATCGCCACGCCGTGCGGGTCGTGGGCATGGACCACGTCAGGCTTGAGCGTTTTGAGCAGGCGCGACAAACGCCAGGCCGCGCCGAGATCCATTTCGGTCTTGGGCGCCAGCGGGATCAGGTCCAGACCTTCCTGCGCGCGCTGCCGCAGTTCGCCGCCAGGATGCGCGACGAGCATCGTCCGATGCCCGAGGCCGCGCAGGCCCAACACGGTGACGAGGACCTGGTTCTGACCACCACGCCACGTGCGCGCCGTGTCGATGTGGAGAGAAAACATCTAGACTGGAAGCGATCTCACAAACGCGATCCGTGTAGTCCGTGTGATCCGTGGCTCTAATGCGGTCGGGAGTCGGATTCCGACAGCGCACCACCGTCGACGTTCGGCGTCCGGGCGAACTTCGGTCGCCGACGCGAGTTGCTGGCGCCAGGCGCATCGCCGGGACCGAGCGATCGATATCCGCGCTGCAGCTCCCAGAGCTTCAAGACCTTCAGGAAGACGTAGTAGGAGTTGAGGATCGAGATCAGGAAGCCCGCCGCTCCGTCGCGGAAGCCGCGGCGAGCGACGTAGTTCCGCAGGAACGCCACGGGAGGATGCACGGCAAACTCGATGGCGTTGGTGCGGCGTCCCTCGGCAAACCACTCCTCGGCGGCGAGCGTCGTGTAGTGGTCGATGCTCGTGACGTGATCCGAGATGTCCCGGTACGGGTAATGCTGCAGATCGTGCCGAAGCTGTCCCGGACGGCCGTAGTTCAGTTCCACCGATTCGTGGACCCGCTTGCCGTTGAAGCAGCCAACGCGCCGGTCGTAGAGCCGCAACTGATAGTCGGGATACCAGTCGGTGCCGCGAATCCAGCGCCCGAGATAGTAGGAGATGCGCGGCATGCGGTAGCCGCCGTGCACTGACCCCTCCCGCATGATTCGCTGAATCTCGACGGCGAGCTCGGTTGGCACGCGCTCGTCGGCGTCGAGCGCCAGGATCCAGTCGTTCGAGGCGATCTCGGCGGCGTAGTTGCGCTGCGCGCTGTAGCCGGCCCAGTCGTGGATGACGATGCGGGCGTTGTACTTTTGGGCGAGAGCGACGGTTTCATCCGCGCTATGAGAGTCGACGACGACGATTTCGTCGGCCCACTTGACGGATTCGAGGGCGCCCTCGATATTGGCCGCCTCGTTCCGGGTGATGACCGTGACGGTCAGCTTCACACCGGGAAGTGTACCACCTGCTCAGAGTGCGAGGGTGCTAGGGGCCAGGGGCCTCGTGCTTAGAGTGCCAGAGTGCAAGGTGCAAAGTGCCAGTGCGGGTGCCGGTGCAAGGGGCGGTGCGTTTGCGTTCAGCCAAGCACATTCACGCGGCGGCAGCCGCTGCCACGCGGCACCCTTGACCTTTTGCACCCTTGCACGCACAAGGCACTCTGGCCCGCTCGCACCTTTGCACCCTAAGCACGAGGCCTCCGGCCCGCTCGCACCCTGGCACCCTGTCCTTCTAGAATCCGCCTCCCGGCGGCACCACTTGCACGGCCTCGAAGCTAATCAGCGCGCGGTTGTAGGCAATGATCGCGGACAGTTCGTTGTTCAGCTGAGTGGTCAGATCGCGCTGCGCCTGGATGACGAGAAACGTGTCTGACAGGCCAACGGCCAGCCGCTTTTCGTACGCCTGCAGGTTCTGTTCGGCGAGCTCGCGGGCTTTCTTCGTGGTTTCCACCCGCTTGAGCGCCGTCGTCACCTGCCGTGCCGCATCGCGCACCTGCGCGACGACGATCGTCTCGAGGTCGCGAAGGTTCGTCGTCTGCTGGTCACGCTGGAGCCGCGCCTGCGCGAGGCCGGCGTCCGCGGCGCTCGTGCCAATCGGATAGCTCAGAGCGAATGCGACACTCCACGTCCTGAAGTCGTTGCCGAAGACGTCGCTCAGCGAGTCGCCGAAGCTCCGCTGCGACTGTCCGATGATTGGCGGCGGGAACACGCCGGCTGCGCGATCGAAAGCGAACTGGGTGCCGGCGACGCCCTGGACGTTGTACGAGCCGATGACATCGAGCGCGGGGAGCTTCTGGTTGCGCAGGTACTTCATGCTGATGTCGGTCTGGTCGAGCTGCTTGCGGTTCTGAGCCAGATCGGTCCGGTTCTCGAGGGCGTTTTTGATCGCGCCGTCGAGATCGAGGGGTTGCGGGGCCAGGGTCGGTCGCTCGGCCGGCTCCAGCTTGGTGGTCCAGAAATCGGGCTGGGACGGATTCATGATGAGGACGCGGAGGTTGTCCTCGGCGGTCTGAATCTGGCCCTCGGCGACGATCACCTGTTCTTCGGTTCGTGCGACTTCGGCCTCAGCCTGCACGATGTCGATCGGGGCGATCGTGCCGAGCTCCACTTTCTTCTGGTTGTTCCTCAGCGAAGTCTGCGCCAGCTCATACGACTTCTGGGCAACCTCCAGCGAGCCGATCGCGTTGACCAGGTTGAAATAGGAGTTGCGGACGACTCGCGAGGTCTGGGTCAGGCTCTGCCGAAGCTGCACGTCGGCGATTTCCAGATTCTTCTGGCTCTGAAGCAGGTTCTGCCGCTGCGCATCAATCTTGAAGTTGCGAAGCAGCGGCTGCGTGTAGATCGCCGCAAGGCTCGAATCGAGCTGCGGGTTGAACGGGTTGGTCGGATTGTTCGTCGTCACCCGCGAGGCATCGAGGCCGAGCGTGTAGCGCCCGCCGCCCCAGGGCACGAACTGGTTGATGCCGGCGCCTGTCCTGAAGCTGTCATTCGACAGGATGCTGCTCTCGGCGCCAGTCGCGAGAAAATCGGTTGGCGGTGCGGTGGCACTCCTGGTCGTCGTTGTCGACGTCAGGTTGAGGGCGTATGCCGCGCGCGCCTCCGCTACACCGTAGGTCCCGATCTGAGGGCCCAACCGGTCGGCCTGGACACCGAGGTTGTTCTCGAGCGCCATCCTGACGGCTTCATCCGGTGTGATTTTGAGTGTGGTCGGCGCCGCCGAGGCGTTGAGCGGCCTCGTTGGCTGAGCCGTTGGTGCCGCAGGTTGGGCCTGTTCGGAAGCGGACAGTGCCGGACCGAAAGCGAACATCGATAACGCCATCGCGCCTGCCGGTGTTACCCGGGCACACGCTGTTACTAGGGCTTTCACGCGCATTGCTCTCTCTCCAAGTAGTAGTAGAAGGGGCCGCCCTGACGGCGTTGCAAGAACTGGGCGCGGCTCCAAAAACGAGCGTTTTCCGGAGTGTATACTGCTGGTTCGAGTGATAAGCCGCTCGAACGCTACCCCTGCCGCCCAGGTTTCCAAGGATTAGACGTTGATGCGACCAAATAGTGTTGGTTTTGCGGCAACCCTTCTGCTCCTCCTGCCCATGGTCGCTCCGGTGCTGCAGGCGCAACGAGCGTCGGGGCTCGCGGCTCCCAGCAGCGGATCGAGCGAGCCAGCCAACGGCCGCCTCGAGCTGACCGTCGACAGCATCATGCGCGGACCTGACCTCGTCGGTTATCCGCCATCCGGCCTTCGATGGGCTGCCGACTCCCAGAAGCTCTACTTCGATTGGCGTAAACCGGGCGAGCACAAGGCCCACCCCTACGTCGTCGGACGGACGGGCGGCACGCCGCGCAAATTGTCCGAGGACGAGGCGAAGAGCATTCCCCCCTCGGCCGGCGGCCGCTGGGACAAGGCGCGCCGCCGCGTCGTCTTTGTAGACGGCGGCGACATTGTCATGGTTGACGCGGTCGCGGGCGTCCGCCGTCAGTTGACGAAAACGGCAGGCGCCGAATCGAATCCCCGGTGGGCGCGCAACGACACGCACGTCGCCTGGACGCGCGACGGCAACCTCTTTGTCGCGCCGGTCGATCCCGGAGCCTCGACGCTCCTGACACAGTTGACCGACGTCGCGCCCCGCCGGCCCGAGCCGCGGCTGACCGACAGCCAGCGGTTCATTCGCGACGAGGAAGAGAAGCTCATCGACTTTGTCGAGAAGCAGAAGGCCGAAAAGAAGAAGACCGAGGACGAGCAGAAGAAAGACCGCCTTCCGAGCCTCGAGCTCCAGGAACGGCAATCGGCGGTCGACCTGATGCTCTCACCCGACGACACGCATGTGTTTGTGGTGATTGCCGAGCGCGCCGTCGGCGTCAAGCCGACGATCGTTCCGAACTACGTCACCGAAACCGGATATACCGAGGACATCCCGGCGCGATCCAACGTCGGCGACTCGCAGGAACGTCGGCTGCTCGCCGTGTTGAATATCAAAACGGGGAAGACCGCCTGGGCTGACGGAAGTTTTGCTCGACTGAGTCCAGCCGACGACGACAAAACGCCGACCCCTTCCGATATCTCCGGCGTCCGAACGGCCCGCCCGCCCGTCCGGGCGGGAGCTTCGGTGGTCGATGCCGGTGGTCTCCGTCGACGGCACGCGCGTGATTGCGACGGCTCGTTCTGCGGACAACAAGGATCGCTGGCACGTGGTCCTCGACCCCGACTCCGGCAGCACGCGGGTCATCGACCTGCTGCACGACGATGCCTGGGTTCGCGACGGGGTCGGTGGTGGAGGGCTCGCTGCTCCCCCCGTCGAGTTTCTCCCCGACGGCAAGCAGATCTGGTTTCTTTCCGAACGTGATGGCTGGATGCATCTCTACACGCTCGACGTGTCGGTCGAGTCGGCTCAAGCGACGCAGCTGACGTCGGGCAAATGGGAAGTGACGTCGGCGGAGGTGGCGCGGGACGGCAAGCAGTTCTACATTACGACCAGCGAAGTCCATCCTGGCGAGCGGCATCTCTATCGGCTTCCGATCGAGGGTGGTCCGCGAACGAAAATCACGTCGATGGCTGGCTCGAATCAGGCGGAGATCTCGCCGGATGAATCGACCCTGGGCCTGGTCTTTTCGTACAGCAACAAGCCGCCCGAAGTGTTCGTGATGTCCAACACGGCAGGGGCGCAAGCCATCCAGATCACGACGACGCCAACCGAGGCCTGGCGCTCGTTCAAGTGGATCGATCCGAAGGTCATCACCTTCAAGGCGCGGGACGGCGCTGATGTCTACGCGAGGCTCTTCACGCCAGAAATGATCGGCGCCCGGCGCGACCCGACCCGACCGGGGGTCGTGTTCGTGCATGGCGCTGGCTATCTTCAGAACGCGCACAAGTACTGGTCGACCTACTTCCGCGAGTACATGTTCCATAACCTGCTGGCGGCTCGAGGGTATGTCGTGCTCGACGTCGATTACCGCGCGAGCTCGGGCTACGGCCGCGACTGGCGGACGGCCATCTACCGGTTCATGGGCGGGAAGGATCTCGAAGACATCGTCGATGGGGCAAAGTATCTGACGACCGCCGAGAAGGTGGATCCGAAGCGTATCGGCGTCTATGGTGGCAGCTACGGCGGCTTCATCACGCTCATGGGAATGTTCACGACGCCGGATGTCTTCGCCGCCGGAGCGGCGTTGAGGCCGGTGACCGACTGGGCGCACTACAACCACGTCTACACGTCGAACATCCTCAACAGTCCGCAGCGGGACGCGGAGGCGTATCGCAAGAGCTCGCCAATCTACTTTGCCGAAGGCTTGAAGGGGGCGCTCCTCATCTGCCACGGCATGGTGGATACCAACGTTCATTTCCAGGATTCGGTGCGGCTCGCGCAACGCCTAATCGAGCTGCGGAAGGAAAACTGGGAGCTCGCCATTTACCCGGTCGAGAACCATGGGTTCACGGAAGCGACAAGCTGGGCGGACGAGTACAAGCGCATCCTGAAGCTGTTCGACGACACGCTCCGGACGAGGAATGGGAAGGCGATCAGCTAATGGACCAGGACGCGGTGCTCGATCTTTTTCGGAAGTCCGGCGCGCTGCTCGAGGGCCACTTCCGCCTCTCATCCGGCCTGCACAGCGATCGCTACCTGCAAAGCGCGCTCGTGCTCCAGTATCCGGAGTTCGCCGCCGCCATCGGCCAGGCGCTGGCGGCGCGCACGCGCCACCTGCAGCCGACGGTCGTCCTCTCTCCGGCACTCGGTGGCATCGTCATCGGCCAGGAGGTGGGGCGGGCACTCGGGGTGCGTTCGATCTTTGCTGAGCGTCAGGACGGCACGCTCGTGCTGCGGCGAGGATTCACGCTCGACCCGTCGGATCGCGTGCTCGTCGTCGAGGACGTGATCACGACCGGCGGCTCGACGCGTGAAACCGCGGCGGTGGCGGAGTCGTTCGGCGCCCTCGTCACCGGTGCCGCCGCGATCGTCGATCGTGGCTCGGATCCGGCGCGGCTGAACATGCCGACGCAATCGCTCGTCCGCCTCGACGTGCCGACCTACGCGCCCGAGGCCTGCCCCCTATGCGCCAAGGGAATAGCGATCGTCAAGCCCGGCTCCAGGGCGTCGTAGTCGCCTGAGTGTCTTGGTGCCGGTCGTAAGCGTTGAGATTCGTGGATGAGCTGTGAGCCAGCGCACCCTGAGGCTGACGGTCGAATACGACGGCACGAACTACGTTGGCTGGCAGCGTCAGGCCGCAGGCGTATCGATACAGGGACTGCTCGAGGAGGCGCTGCAGCCCTTCGAGGGCGAGCCGTTGACGGTGCACGGCGCGGGCCGAACCGATGCCGGCGTCCACGCCCTGGCCCAGGTGGCCAGCGTCCGGACGCGTACCCTTCATGATGTCAGCACGCTGCGCCGCGCGTTGAACGCCGTGCTTCCCACTGACGTGCGCGTGGTTTCTGTCGAAGAGGCGCTTCCCGAGTTTCATGCGCGCTTCGATGCGGTCTCGAAGACCTACGCCTATCGGATCGCCAACGCTCCGGTGGTCTCGGCGTTCGAGCACCGCTTTGTCTGGCACGTCCCGGGCGCGCTCAACGTCGAGGCGATGCATCAGGGCGCGCAGGCGCTTCTCGGCCGTCATGACTTCGCGGCGTTCCAGTCCAGCGGCGGGGACGTCCACACGACGGAGCGCACGATCCTCTCGATTGCTGTGGAGCCGGGGTCAGACCGGGGTCAGACCGGGGTCAGACCGGGGTCAGACCAGGGTCAGACCCCGCTCGTCATTCGCGTGACCGGCGACGGCTTTCTGCGGCACATGGTCCGCTCGATCGCGGGCACGCTCGTGGACGTGGGCCTCGGCCGATGGCAACCGAGCGAGGTCGGGAGGATTCTGGCCGGCCGGGATCGCTCGCGCGCGGGCCGCGCCGCCCCGGCCTCGGGACTCTTTCTCGTCCGCGTCGACTATGTGTAGCGGTTTTGCTTTATAATGCAAAGCTAGGCGCGCGCGCCTTGAAATCGGCCCGTAAGACTCTGTATTATCAGGATTTATTTGCCACGCTTGTCCGATGGCGCTTGACGACTTCCTTTCCGCTCTGACCTCCGGCTCCCCTGAAGAGGCGCTCGCCCGCCAGGTCGACTTCGACCGTCTGCCGCGGCACGTCGCCGTCATCATGGACGGCAACGGCCGCTGGGCCGCGCAGCGCCATCTGCCGCGTGTCGAAGGCCACCGCGCCGGGATCGATTCGGTCCGCGAGGTCGTCGAAAGCTCGGCCCGGCTCGGCATCCAGGTGCTCACGCTCTATGCGTTCTCGGTCGAGAACTGGAAGCGGCCGGCGACGGAAGTCTCGACGCTGATGTCGCTCCTCAAGCGCTACCTCCGCCTCGAGCTGAACACGCTGCTGCGCAACAACATTCGCTTTCGCGTCATCGGCAGGCAAGAGGAACTGGCCCGCGACATCCGTGACGAGTTGAAGGCGGCCGAAAGCAAGACCGCGGGCAACACCGGCATGCTCTTCAACATCGCCCTCAACTATGGCGGCCGGGCCGAGATTGTCGAGGCGACGAAGCGGCTGCTGGCCGCGCAGGTTCCGCCCGAAGAGCTCGACGAGCAACGCTTCGCGGGTTTCCTCTATACCGCCGGGCAACCCGATCCCGATCTGTTGATTCGGACGAGCGGTGAGATGCGGATCAGCAATTTTCTGCTCTGGCAGATTGCCTACGCCGAGATCTGGGTCACCGACACACTGTGGCCGGATTTCCGGAAGCGGGATCTGCTCGAGGCCGTGCTCGCCTATCAGAAGCGCGACCGCCGCTACGGCGGCATCAACAAGCCAGTGGTCGCGGGTCGCTGATGACCCGCGTGCTCAGCGCCGTGGCTCTCGCGGCGCTCGTTCTGGCGATTGTCAGCCTGCTGCCCCCGCACGCGACGCTGCTCCTGGCCGTGCTCGCGTCGGCGGTGGCGTTTGCCGAGTACGTCGACCTCGCCGCCGCGGTCGGCGCCCGGATTCCGATCATCCCGAGCGGCGCGGCGGTGGCCGCGGCATGCGTGTCGGTCGGCGGTGACGGCCCTCCACTCGAGCTCGTGTGCCTTGCCGCTGCGATCGTGATCGGGATCTGGATCGTCGCGCGCGGCCAGCCAGGTCCCGAAGTCCTGCGCGACGCCTCGGCCTCGCTCTTTCCGATCCTCTACATCGGCATCCCGCTCGGGGCGCTGGCTGCCGTCCGATTCATCGGCGGGCGCGATGCGACGCTGCTGCTGATCGGAACGATTGTGGTCAGCGATTCGGCGCAGTACTACACCGGGCGAGCTTTCGGCCGGCACCGGCTCGCGCCGGCGATTAGTCCCGCCAAGACTGTTGAAGGTGCGATTGGCGGACTCGTCCTCGGGTCGGCCGCAATGACCTACGGCGGCCTCGCGCTTTTCAAGGGCGTCAATCTCTGGTTGCTGCTCGCGACGTCGGTGGTGGTCGTGGCGCTCGGCATGGTTGGCGACCTGTTCGAGTCGCTGCTGAAGCGCAGCGCTGGCGTGAAGGATTCCTCGACGCTGATCCCCGGGCACGGCGGTGTCCTCGATCGGATCGACAGCTGGCTCTTTGCGGCGCCCGTTTTCTACTTCTTCGTCATGTATCTCCAGACCTCATGAAGCGAGTCGCGATCGTCGGATCCACCGGCTCGATCGGACAGAGCGCCCTCGCGGTGGTGGCCGCGCATCCCGATCGGCTGCGGGTCGTGGGGTTGTCGGCTGGAGAGAATGTTCCCAGGCTCGTCGAGCAGGCTGCCCAGTACGCGCCCGACACGATCGCTATGGCGACGGCGGCCGGCGTCGCCGAGCTCGAGGCTGGACTCCGGAGCGCTGGCGCGCCGCTTCCGGCGAGGACGGCGTGCGGAGCAGAGGGGCTGATTGCCGTGGCGACGCATCCGGACGCCGACGTCGTACTCTTCGCGTCGTCGGGCACCGCGGCGCTCGACGCGGTCCTCGCAGCCATTGCCTGCGGGAAGTCCATTGCGCTCGCCAACAAAGAGATCCTGGTCATGGCTGGCTCGATCGTGATGGATCACGCCCGGAGGCGGGGCGTCACGGTGCTCCCGGTGGACAGCGAGCACAACGCCATTCACCAATGCGTTCATGGGCGGGCATCCGGCGAGATCCGCCGGCTCATCCTCACGGCGTCCGGAGGTCCGTTCCGCGAGTTCCAGGCCGATCGGCTCCAGCACGTCACGCCGGAAGATGCGCTGCGTCACCCGACGTGGCGGATGGGCCCGAAGATCACCATCGATTCGGCGACATTGATGAACAAGGGACTCGAGGTCATCGAAGCGCACTGGCTGTTTGGCGTCGGGCCGCGTCAGATAGACGTCGTCGTCCACCCGCAATCGATCGTCCATTCGATGGTCGAGCTCGTCGACGGCTCGATCATCGCGCAGCTTGGCGTGACCGACATGCGCCTGCCCATCCAGTACGCATTTTCCTATCCGGAGCGTTGGAGCGCGCCACTCGAGCCGCTCGACCTGACGCGGGCCGGCCGGCTCGAGTTCGAACCGCCCGACGAGGCCCGCTTCCCGTGTCTGGCGCTGGCGTTTCGGGCGCTCGCCGGAAACGTCGGGCTGCCGATCGTCCTGAACGCAGCCAACGAAGTGGCAGTGGCAGAGTTTCTGCAGTCGCGTCTGGGTTTCACCTCGATCCCCGACGTCATCGAGCAGGCGATGGAAGCCTACGAACGGACTGGCCCGTCGCCGGTTTCGGGTCTGGATGACGTGCGGGCCATCGATCGGTGGGCTCGAGACTTCTCCTTTCGACGGGCGCGGGGCGACCTGAGTGCCAGTTGAAAGTCGCGGCCGGATTTGGCCAGTAAGGTAAAATCAACAGCGTGACGAGTATTCTCGCTTTCCTTTTTCGGTACTCGGAGTACTAATTTTCGTGCATGAGCTGGGCCATTTCATGATGGCCAGGCGGATTGGTGTCCGTGTCATCACGTTTTCGCTCGGCTTCGGTCCGAAGCTGCTGTCCTTCAAGCGCGGCGACACCGAGTGACTGCGTCAGCGCGATTCCGCTCGGTGGCTACGTCAAGATGGCGGGCGAGACGCCGGAAGACGCGCGGACGGGGTCGTCGGACGAGTTTCTCTCGAAGTCGAAATGGCAGCGGTTCCAGTACTGGTGATGGGGCCGGTGATGAACCTGGCACTGGCCGTCGTCGTCATGACGTTCGTCCTGTTGCAGGGCGCGCGACTTCCGGCCTTCGAAGACAGCGCAGTGGTGATCGGCGGATTCGATCAGAAATCGGTCGCCGCGGCTGCGGGTCTTCAGATCGGCGACCGCGTGATCAGCGTCGACGACCGAGAGGTTCCGACATGGAAGAACTTCTTCATCGCAGTCGCGACGCGAGCCAACCGTCCGGTGCGTCTGACGATCGAGCGCGACGGAAAACGGATCGAGCGACAAGTCACGCCTGCCGCGATCGACAGGTTCGAGACCGGGTCAATTGGCGTGTTACCGGTGACCCATCCGCAGATTGCCGAGGTTCGCAGCGGTCAGCCCGGCGCCGAGGGCGGATTGCGCGGTGGCGACGTCGTGATGAGCGCCGGAGGTGAAGCGAACGTCAATCGGGCACGGCTGATCGAATTGATCCGCGCCCATGAAGGGAAACCGCTCGCGCTCGATGTCATCAGGGGCGACGCGCGGGTCGCGCTGACACTCGTGCCCCGGCTCATCGACCAGCAGGTCATCATCGGCGCAACGATTACCGACGCCGAGTTCAAGACCGTCGAGCCCGGCCCGGTCGAGGCCGTCAAACTCAGCCTCAAGCAGAACTGGGAATGGACGACGCTGATTTTCGAGACGCTTGGTGGCTTGTTTACGCGTCAGACCTCCGTCAAGCAACTCATGGGTCCGGTCGCGATTGCGGACTTGTCCGGGACGGCAGCGCAACAGGACAGCTGGATTCCTCTCTTTCAGTTGATGGCCATGATCAGCCTCAACCTCGGGCTCCTCAACCTGATGCCGATTCCGGTCCTTGACGGCGGGCATATCGCGATCCTGGCGCTCGAAGGCGTCTCGCGCCGTGACTTCAGCATGAAGGTCAAGGAAAAGATGCTGCTCGCCGGCTTCGTCCTGCTCTTGATGCTGATGGTCACCGTGATCTACAACGACCTCATGCGCATTCAGTGGATCGAAAGACTCGTGCCTTGGCGCTAGGAGACGCTCGCCGAACGGCGCTGCTCTTCCTGTAGATACTCGCTATTTCCACAATCCATCCGCTGGCGAACTCCGCCGCCTTGTCGAGGTCCACGCGAAGCGTTCGCTCCTCGATAGTCTCCCTGCGCGGGCTTCGACCTTTCAATCACTCGGCGCTCGCCACCGCGGAGCATGGCTCGTCGTCGCGACGGCTTGCGACCATCCATCTGTGACATCATTCCGGTTTCCCGCATGCTTCCCTCCGTTCGCGATCTCAGACAGGAACTCCGGCCGATGGTCACGCTCGCGGCTCCTGTAGTCGTCGCGGAGATCGGCTGGGTCGCGATGGGGTTGGTCGACACGCTGATGGTCGGGCCTCTTGGGCCGGAAGCCATCGGCGCCGTGGGCGTCGGCAGCTCGCTCTTCATCGGCGTGGTGATCTTTGCGATGGGGATCCTGCTCGGCCTCGACACGCTGGTGTCGCAGGCCTACGGCGCCGGACGCATCCACGAGTGCCACCGATGGCTCGTGCACGGCGCCGTGTTGAGCCTGGTGGTTGCCGTGCCCGTCACGCTCCTGCTCGTCGGTCTCTCCGCCGTTCTTGCCGGTTGGGGGCTCGATCCTTCGGTCCTGGTCCTGACACGACCGTACCTGGATGTCGTGACCTGGAGCGTGCTGCCGCTCCTTCTGTACGCGACCTTCCGTCGCTATCTCCAGGGCATGGGCGTCGTGCGGCCAGTCATGATTGCGCTCGTCACCGCCAACATCACCAACGTGATCGTCAACTGGGTACTCATCTACGGCAAGCTCGGCGCGCCGGCGATGGGCGTGCGCGGGGCCGCGTGGGCGACGGTGTTCTCGCGCGTGGTGATGGCGGCGTATCTCCTGGGCACAATCGTCGCGCGCGAGCGTAGCCGTCGGCCTGGCCTGTTCGAGACGACGCTCGCGATCGAGTGGTCGTGGATACGGAGGCTACTGAGGCTCGGGGTGCCAGCGGCGTCGCAAATTACGCTCGAGGTCGGCGTGTTCGCCGCCTCCACGGCGCTCGCTGGCCGACTGGTGCCGATCGCGCTCGCCGCGCACCAGATCGCCATTCACATCGCCGCGCTCTCGTTCATGGTCCCGCTCGGGATTTCGTCGGCGGGCGCCGTGCGCGTCGGCCACGCGATCGGGCGCCGCGACCCGGCCGGGGCCGCGCGCGCGGGATGGACGGCGCTGGCACTCGGCGCGGTCTTCATGGCCTGCATGGCCGCCGCATTCGTGTTGTTTCCGAGGGTGCTGATAGGCGGCTTCACGCGCGACGAGGGTGTCCTCAGGCTTGGGGCCTCGCTCCTTGCCGTAGCCGCCGTCTTCCAACTGTTCGATGGCATCCAGGGCGTCGCCACTGGAGTACTTCGCGGCCTCGGCGACACTCGCACGCCAATGATCTGGAACTTGATCGGCCACTGGTTCATTGGCCTGCCGACCGGCTATTTCCTGTGCTTCGGCCTCGGGCGAGGCGTGGTGGGGCTGTGGTGGGGCCTGTCACTCGGCCTCATCATCTGCGGAGCTGTCCTGCTGGTCGTGTGGGCGCGCCGAATCCGCGCGCTCCAGACTGTCGAGTCCTGAACCTCTTGAACCCTGTGAACCTCCTGAACTACGGCTTTTTCGAGTATCTCGTCTCGACGTAGTTGTCGACGAGCTCGCGAAAAGCAGTCGCCAGTTCGTCGTAGGTGCCGCGCAGGGTCGTATGGTGCTGACCATCGATGTAGACGGGACAGTTCGGCGCTTCGCCAGTGCCGGGTAAGCTGATTCCGATGTTTGCCGCCTTCGATTCACCAGGGCCGTTGACGACGCAGCCCATGACGGCGAGGGTCATCTCCTCAACGCCCTCATACTGAGTCTTCCAGGCCGGCATCCGCTCCCGGATGTAGTCTTGGGTGCGCTCAGCCAGTTCCTGGAACGTCGAGCTCGTCGTCCGCCCGCAGCCCGGGCACGCGGTCACGCTCGGGGCAAACGAGCGCAGCCCGAGCGATTGCAGGAGCTCGCATGCGGCGTACACCTCGTCGCGGCGGTCACCTCCCGGCCGGGGCGTGAGCGACACGCGAATCGTGTCGCCGATTCCCTCGTTCAGAAGGACGCCCATGGCCGACGCCGACCAGACGAGCCCCTTCATGCCCATGCCCGCCTCGGTGAGCCCGAGATGCAACGGCTGATCGGTCTGCCGCGCCAGGTCGCGATAGACGGCAATCAGGTCGCGCGGACGTGATGTCTTGCACGAGATGATGATCTGGTCCTTGCGCAGGCCGGATTCGATTGCCAGCTCCGTCGACTGCAGCGCCGACAGGACCATGCACTCGTTGATAATCTCCTCGGAGGAATGGCCGAGATCGCGGTCGGTGTTCTCCTGCATCTTGGCGAGGACGAGCTCCTGATTGAGCGAGCCGCCGTTGACGCCGATGCGGACGGGCTTGCCGTTGTCGCGCGCCACGGCGCAGATCGTCGCGAACTGCTCGTCGCGCCGTCGTCCGGTCCCGACGTTGCCCGGATTGATGCGGTACTTGTCGAGCGCCTGCGCGCAGCCCGGATAGCGAGTGAGGAGCAGGTGCCCGTTGTAGTGAAAGTCGCCGATGAGCGGTGCCGTCACGCCGGCGGCGATCATGCGTTGCTTGATTTCCGGCACTGCCGCCGCGGCTTCGGGCAGGTTGACCGTCACCCGCACCATCTCGGAGCCAGCCTCTGCGAGCTCGATGCATTGGCGAGCAGTGCTTTGCGGATCGGCCGTGTCGGTCATCGTCATCGACTGGACGACGACCGGTGCGCCCCCGCCGACCTGAACGGGCCCGACCCGAACGCCGATCGTCCTATGAAGTTTGAGGACTGCCATGTCGATAACCCATCGATCATAGCAAGTTCTTCGGTTTGCGGTTGGGCTTGCGACAACAGCCCGGCGTCACTTTTGCACCCACGAGGGTCAGTCGGGCCGGATGGCCGGTACCGGCTGAACAGGAGGCGCGGACGTCTATGGCAATAGGGCGCCTCAGCAAACAGGTGAGGATTCGATGACCGTACAGAGATGGAATCGCGCGGCAATTGCTCTCCTGGCACTGAGCTGGATGCTATGTATGTCGGTGCCGGCCCTTGCGCAAACTGCCGTGTCGAGCGGCGACATTCAGCGTTTGCAGGACGAGGTGTACCAGGCCAGCGCGGACGTGTCGCGGTTGAGGACCACCGATGCGCTTCAGGCAGGCCGCCTGCAGGATGATCTCGACAGGCTGCGCGAAGACGTGATTTATCTCAAGGTGAAGCTGCGCAAAGAGAGCAGAGTCACCCGCTCAGAGTACGACCAGGTCCGCGACGAGCTCCTGGAACTGCGTTCCCGCGCGCGCGGCGAGACGCGTCCACCGACCTCCGTGGGTAACGGCCCGACCTCCACGGGTGTCAGCGGCGGGTCTTCAGGATCGGCGCCGGTCTACGACGATCGGCCCCGCGCCACTACCACCCGTGCTGGGCAAAGCGGGATTCCTGTGGGCCAGGAAATCGACGTGCGGATTCAGACGGAGCTGACGTCGGACACCGCTCAAGTCGAGGATCGGTTCGAGGCGACGACCGTGGTGGATCTGTATCAAGGCGATCGGGTCATTATCCCGGCCGGCTCGGTGATGCGCGGGCTGGTCACGTCAGTGAATCGAGCGTCGCGCACGGATCGGAAGGGAAGCCTCACGGTCGCTTTCAATCAGATCACCGTTCGCGGTCGCAACTACCCAATGCGCGGCACAGTCACGGAGGCCATCGAAAGCTCAGGCATCAAGGGCGAGATCGGCCGGATCGGCGCGGGCTCAGCCGTCGGCGCCATCATCGGAGGCATCATCGGCGGCGCCAAAGGCGCGCTGATCGGCGTCCTGATTGGCGGCGGGGGCACGATGGTGGCGACAGAGGGGAAGGACGTGACCCTGCCGGCTGGAACGATCCTCCGCGTCAGGATGGATACGCCGCCAGAGATTGGAGCCGGAAGCTAGAGGGCGTCTCATGAATCTACGGGACCACGTAACTACACGATGCGCACGATGACACGATGTTCACGATGAATCCCTGAGGTTCCTTCGTGTTCATCGGGCCATCGTGTTCATCGTGAACCATGGCCGTTGGCGCGTTCAGCCTGGTTTTGGTTCATGAGACGGCCGTTAGACCGCCCGCATGGCTTCGCGGGCGGCCTTGATTGTCCGCTGGACATCGCGCTCGGTGTGCGCCGCCGACAGGAACCAGGCCTCGAACTGCGACGGGGGCGGATAGATGCCCCGTTCGAGCATGGCGTGGAAGAACCGCCCGTAGGCTCGGGTGTCGGCAGTCAGCGCTGACTGGTAGTCGACGACGGCCCGACTCGTGAAAAACGGGGTCAGCATCGATCCGAAGGCGTTCACTTGCAGGGGTACGCCCGCCTCCCTCGCGGCATCAGCGAGCCCGGCCGCCAACATCAACCCGTGTTTGGCCAGGTCGCGATAGAGCTTGGGCGAAAGTTCCTTCAACGACCACACGCCCGCCGTCATCGCCAGTGGGTTGCCCGACAGCGTGCCCGCCTGGTAGACAGGGCCTGCCGGCGCGACGAGATCCATGATGTCTGCGCGGCCGCCATACGCACCGACCGGCAAGCCTCCACCGATGATTTTTCCGAGGCACGTCAGGTCGGGTCGAATCCCGGCGAGTTGCTGCGCGCCGCCAATCGACGCGCGAAATCCGGATATCACCTCGTCAAAAACGAGCAGCGCGTGTTCGCGATCGCACAGCGCGCGCAGCCCCTCCAGAAATCCCGGCTTGGGCGGTACCACGCCCATGTTGCCGGCAACCGGCTCGACGAAGACTGCGGCAATCTGTTTCGAGTTCTTTGCGAAGACCGCTTCGACCGAGGACACGTCGTTGTAACGCGCGATCAGCGTGTCTCGCGCCGCTCCAGACGAAACACCGGGGCTGGTCGGCACGCCGAGCGTCATGGCCCCCGATCCGGCCTGCACGAGAAACGCGTCGGCATGCCCGTGGTAGCAGCCTTCGAACTTGATGACGCGATCGCACCCGGTGGCCGCGCGGGCGACGCGGAGCGCACTCATTGCCGCCTCGGTACCGGAGCTGACGAAGCGGATTCGCTCCATCGAGGGCATGACGTTCGTTACGCGCGCGGCGAGCTCGGTTTCGAGCGCGGTCGGCGCGCCGAAGCTGGTGCCGCGAGCGGCCGCCGCGGCGAGTGCCTTGCGCAAGCGCGCCGGCGCGTGGCCGTGGATGAGCGGACCCCAGGACATCACGTAGTCAATGTAGGTGTTGCCGTCGACGTCCTCGAGCCGCGACCCGAACGCTCTCGCCACGAAGATCGGGGATCCACCCACGGCCTTGAAGGCGCGGACCGGGCTGTCGACGCCGCCGGGAAGAAAACGACGCGCGTCAGCGAAGAGCTTTTCCGAACGCGTGTACTTTGACCGCTTTCGCCGGACCATAGATCGACGAAGATAGCATACGGACCGCGCGAACTGCGCCCGTTGGAGTGCCCGTTGGAGTGCCCGTTGGAGTGAACGAGGAGTGATGACGATTCATGCCGCGGCGCGCGTGCTCGCGTTGGCCGCCGCCGGCGCCGGAGTCCTGCTGCTCTTGATATGGATAGGGCAGCGCCGGATGATCTATTTTCCGTTTGGCACCGTGCCAGCCCCAGGCGACGTCGGTCTCCTCCGCGCCGAGCAAGTGAGATTCGCCACCGACGATGGCTTGACGCTCAATGGATGGTTCGTGCCGGCCGGGCGGCCGGGTGCGGATACCGTCATCGTCTTCAACGGCAATGCCGGGAATCGCGCCTATCGATCCGACCTGGCCGCGTGGATGTCTACGGCGGGAATGGCGGTCCTCCTCTTCGACTACCGTGGCTACGCCGAGAATCCCGGCTCGCCGTCCGAGGAAGGCCTGGCGCTGGACGCTCGTGCGGCCCGACGCTACGTCCTTTCACGCCCCGACGTCGATGCGCGCCGGCTCGTGTACTTCGGCGAGTCCCTGGGATCGGGTGTGGCTGTCCGGCTGGCCGTCGAGCACCCACCCCGCGCACTCGTCCTGCGGTCGCCCTTTACGTCGTTCGTGGACATGGGGCGCGTGCACTATCCATTCCTTCCCGTCGCCTGGCTGCTGCGGGATCGATATCCCTCGATCGATCGCATCGCGCAGGTCACGTGTCCAGTGCTCGTCGTCGCAGGCGCCAACGACACGCTCGTTCCGGCCGCGCAGAGTCGCCGCCTGTTCGACGCCGCGCGTGAGCCGAAGCACCTCCTGATTGTCGAAGGCGCGGATCACAACGATCAAGCGCTGGCCGCTGGCCAGCAGGTCGTTGCGGCGGTCACGAGCTTTGTGAGGAGCCCTGGTGATCGCTAGAAGACTTCAGCGCACGACCCGGAGACCAAACAAATCCGCCGCTTCAATCACCGCCGGATCGTCTAGTGTGAGCGCCCGCACCGACCGCACGCGCAGGTTGGTCGCGGCTCGATCGAACAGCGTGACGTTCATCCACAACGCCTCATAGGTCGACCACCACTGCAAGCCAGCCGCGGCGGGATGACGAGCGTGCAGACGACGTGCCTGCGGCTGCGTCATGTCTCGCTGACGGGTGGCGACCACCGATGGCCGCAAGCGCTCACGGCGAAGGACCACCGGATCGTCGAGATCGACGAGCTCGACCGGATCGGCCAATTCCAACTCGGCCAGGCCGAGGGGGAGGCCGCGGCGGCGCAGCAACGAAGGCAGAAGTCGCTGCCCGCGGAACCGCGCGAGCTGTTCGGCGACCGACGAGAGGGCGCGAGTGGAGAGATACAGGCAGCCGAACAGCTCAGGGTTGTCGTGCCGGCCCTCGCCCTGGAACACCCGCGGAAACCAGAGCGGTCCATCAGTGGCCCGATCATCCGCGCGCGCGTCCCACGCGAAGCAGCGGTAGAGGATCACGCGAAGCTGTCCGAGCGCTCGGCCCGAATCGCCCGCATCAGCTCCTCCGCGCGGCCCAGGCGAATGAGATCAATCGGGCGGCGATCTCCGAGCAGCGGGTTCACACCGAAGAGCCACGCGAGCGCCGCATCGCGCTCGTACAGACGGAGGACGTTCGACCAGACGAGCTCGAGCAGGTCGACTTTCTCCGCGTTGAGCGGGTCGATCCCGGCCCCCTGCAGCCAGCGCGTCACCTGGGAACGGCTGACCCCGAGCAGATCGGCCAGTTGGGCCGCCGAGCGAAAATCCGCCCGAAGCGCCTCGATCTTCTGGGCAAACGCTACCGGCATGTCTCAGGATAGCGCAACAAAAACTGTTGCGCAACAGAAACTGTTGCGCTCGTGGCACCGCGCGACACGCCGCGCCCCGAGCCCGTCGCCGATGCTACGTCGTGCTCAGGAACGCCCGCAGGACCTCGAGCGTCTGCGTCTTGTTCTCGCGACGGACGTTGTGCCCCGCACCCTCGATGTGGACGATCTTCCCCTTCGGGAGCTTCGCGGCGACGTCCTCGTTCTGTTTTCGGAGATCGCCCTGCGCGTCAGCCTTCAGGATCAGTGTTGGCGCGGTGATCTTCACGAAGAGCTCCGTCATCGGCGGTCGCGATCCGGTCCCGATAGCCGCCGTGCCGGGATGATGCCGCCGTTTCGACGGCGCCCAGAACTCACACTCCGACTGCCCCCACTTGGGAGAGTTCTTCATGCAGCCGGCGACCAGTTCCTGCTCGCTCAGGTTGTTGCGCGTGAGGATGGTGGCCTGCCGCTGCTCCACGGTCGGCGGCGTCGCGCCCGTCGCGGGCGTTGCCGGCGTCGCCGGCCTGACGAGCGCCGGGTCCTCGAGGATGACCGCGCGTGGCACGTCGGGATACCTGGCAGCGAACTGTGCCACTGATGCGCTTCCCATCGAATGGCCCATGAGAATCGGTCGTTCCAGCTTCAGCGCCCTGATCAGGGCCGCAAGGTCCTCGACCTGCACGTCGGCCGGGTCGGACGGTGTCGGGGGATCCGACAACCCGTGTCCGCGCGCGTCGAACATGATGATGTCGTAACTATCCTGGATTTCCTTGGCCAGGTTCGTCCAGCACAACCCGTCGTCGGACGAGCCGTGGGCCATGACCATCGGTGGCCGGTTCCCGCCACTGCGCCAGTAGTGAATGCGGATCCCGTTAGCCATCACATAACCATCGGTCCATCCGGCCGGCGGCTGCGGTCCGGCGGCGGCCGGTGTCGCGAGCGCGATGCAGAGGGCGACGAGCGTCAGGCAGAGTCGGACAGGCATGGAGTCATCCTTTCGGCGATCGGACTGTTGACTGCAGCAACCGGGCCGCTTCGCGAGCGTAGTAGGTGATGATGATGTCGGCGCCCGCGCGCCGGATGGCGGTCAGCGTCTCGATCATCGCGCGAGGCTCGTCGATCCAGCCGTTGCGCGCCGCCGCCTTGAGCATCGCGTACTCGCCGCTGACGTGATAGGCGGCGGTGGGCATGCCGAACTCGGCCTTCACTCGCGCGATGACATCCAGGTATGTCATCGCCGGCTTCACCATCACGATGTCTGCGCCTTCCTCGATGTCGAGCGCGACTTCGCGCAGCGCTTCCTCGACGTTTGCCGGATCCATCTGGTGCGAGCGGCGGTCGCCAAAGGCCGGCGCCGAATCGGCGGCGTCGCGGAACGGTCCATAGAACGCCGAGCAGTACTTCGCCGCATACGACATGATCGCGACATCCGGGAACCCCGCCTCGTCCAGGGCCCGACGGATGCGGCCGACCCGGCCGTCCATCATGTCGGAGGGCGCGACGATATCGGCGCCAGCCGCCGCGTGCGACAGCGCCGAACGCGCCAGGAGTTCGACGGTCGCGTCATTGACGACTTCACCATCGACGAGCAAGCCACAGTGGCCGTGCGAGGTGTACTCGCAGAGACACACGTCGGTGACGACGAGCAGGTCCGGCACCTCGCGCTTGAGCGCGCGGACGGCGGACTGCACCGGCGCGTCCGCATCCCAGGCCGCCGACCCGGTCGGATCCTTGCTGTCGGGTAGCCCAAAGAGCAGTACTCCGGGGACTCCGTCAGCCCGCGCCGCTGCCGCTTCTTTCACGACTTCGTCGACCGACAGCTGGTAAACCCCGGGCATCGAGGTCACCTCGCGCCGCTGGCCCGTGCCAGTGCACACGAACAGGGGATAAAGAAACATGTCCGGGCTGAGCCGGGTCTCGCGCACCATCGAGCGGAGCGCAGCCGACCGGCGGAGCCGGCGAAGCCGACGTGGGAGATCGAGTTGGGCGCGATCTGCGGCGCCTGGAACGGAGGCGGATGTAGATACTGGTGTTCTCGACATGACTATCGGCTCTTTATCGTGTCGGCTTCGGCGATCGCGCTGGTGGCAAAGTGCTCGACGAGCGCGTCGACGAGATCGGGAATCGTGTAGCGTCGTGGCATCACGTTGGTCGTGATGTTCAACTGCTGCGCCGCCTCGGCCGTCACCGGACCGATCGAGGCGACGACGGTCGATCCGAGCAAGTCGACCGCCTGATCGAGGCCCAGCCTCGCGACGAAGTTCCTCACCGTCGATGCACTGGTGAACGTGACGGCGTCGATTTGCCGATCGAGCAGCATGCGATAGATATCCGGTCCGCCGTCACGGTCGGCGCGGGCCGGCGTCGTGCGGTAGGCGGCGACATCGAGGACGAAGGCGCCGGCCTCGCGGAGCGCTTCTGCGAGGAGGTCGCGGGCGATGTCGGCGCGCGGCAGGAGAAAGCGCTTGCCTCTGAGGTCGCCGCCGGTCGCCTTGAGCGCGTCGACCACGGCCTCGGCCCGGAACTCGGCCGGCGTCAGCTCGACGCGGATTCCGTATCGCGCGACGCGAGACGCGGTCGAGGGCCCGATAGTGCAGATACGCACGCCCTTCAACTCGCGGACGTCGCTCGTGGCCAGCAAGCGCTCCATGAAATACTCGACGCCGTTGCCACTGGTGAAGACGATCCAGTCGAAGGTCGACGCCTCGTCGCAGGCACGGCCGAGCGCGTCAGCATCCTCCGGCGGCGCAATCTGAATCGTCGGCGCCGGAATCGCCTCGGCGCCGCGCTCCTCGAGCATCTCGATGAGCTCGCCGGCCTGCTCGATCGAACGCGTGACGACAATCCGCTTTCCGAAGAGCGGCCGCTCGTCGAACCAGCGTAGATGTTGCCGCAGCCCGGCGACGGCGCCGACCACGAGCAACGCGGCCACGCCCTCGCGGGCCCGGGACGCGATGTCGCCGAGAGTCCCCTGAATGGTTTCCTGCGAGGGCAGAGTGCCATCGTAGATGAGCGCGGCGCTCTCGTCGGCCGGCCGGCCGTGCGACAGCAGCGCGTTGGTGATTGCGCCAATCTGGCGCGATCCGGCGAAGCAGACCAGGGTCCCCGTCAGTCCCGCGAGCCGCGACCAGTCGACGTCAGGCGGGGTGTCGACTTCGCCCTCGTGACCTCTCACGAACGTCAGCGCGTCGCCGGCGCCGGGATAGGTCACGGGGACGCCCGCGTAGGCCAGGCACCCGATCGCGGCGGGGATTCCTGGCACGACCTCGAAGGGTACTCGTTGTTCGTGCAGAAACAGCGCTTCCTTGCCGCCGCTGTCGAACACGAACGGGTCGCCCCATTTCAGCCGGACGACCGTCCGTCCCTCGCGGGCCTTCTCAGCCAGCAGAAAACAGATTGCGTCCTGGTCGAGCGATTTTGGCGCCGCCGGACCCACATCGATCAACTCCGCGCCGGACCTTGCAAGGCGCAGCAGCCGTCGGTGGACGCGATGGTCGTAGACGACGACGTCCGCTGCTTGAAGACAGCGCTGCCCGCGGACGCTGACGAGCGACGGATCGCCTGGACCGGCACCGACGATGTAGACACACGGAGTATTCATAGCGCCTGCGCTTGCATGCCGACTACGACCGGATCGCCTTCAGCAGCTCGCCAGCGCCCGCTGCATCCAGCGCGGCAGCGAGACGGCGGCCGAGCTCATCCGGATCACTGATTCGGCCACTCATCGAACGCCGCGCCGATCGCGTCCCGTCGAGCGATGTGACGATGGCGTCCATCACGAGCTTCCCATCCTGCTCGCTGGCGAAGGCGCCGAGCGGCAGCTGGCACCCTCCGCCGAGCGCGGCCACGACCGCCCGCTCGGCCGCAAGGGCGCGGCCGGCTGACTCGTCGTGAATGGGCCTGAGCGTCCCGCGAGCCGCCTCGTCGTCATGGCGAATCTCAATGGCAACAATACCCTGACCCGGGGCTGGAACGCACTGGTCGACGGGAATGGGCACCGAGATCCGATCGCCGAACCCCAGGCGGCGGAGGCCGGCGCACGCGAGCACCAGCGCGTCGAAGCCGCCGCCCGCATCGAGCTTGCCGAGCCGCGTATCCACGTTGCCACGGATCGGCGCGAACGTCGCTGCCGGGATGAGCGGCGCGAGTTGCGCGGCACGCCTCACGCTGCCCGTGCCGATTGTCGCTCCCGGACGCAGGCTGGCCAGTGCCGCGGTGACGGTCAGGCCGGCCCGCTCGCGAAAAGCCACGTCGCGAAGCACGATCCCGTCGCGCGGATCTTCGCGCGGCAGGCACGCCGCTACGCTCAGTCCGTCCGGCAGGAGCACCGGCAGGTCCTTTGCGCTGTGCACTGCGAGATCCGCGTCGCCCCTCAGGAGCGCGTCTTCGAGCTCCTTCACGAACTGGCGCTTGCTGTCGTCACCGCCCGCGACTGGCCCGTGCTGCGACCGATCACCGGTCGTCGTGATGACGACTATCTCGCTCACAACGCCAACAGTACGCAGCCGATCCGCGACGGCGTGCGCCTGCCAGAGTGCCAGCCGGCTCCCGCGGGTTGCGATCCGGAGTACGTTGTTCAAGCGTGCCGCCCCTTCGGCGTCGGACCCGCGCTCAACGGCGCCGCCCGCTACGGAGGAGCGGTTCGCTCGGTGCGGCCGGCTGCCGATCGTCCTTGGCCGTGTCGGTGTCGGGCGCGAGCGCGAAGAGCCGGTGAAGCGCTTCGGCGTAGGCGACGACGAGGCTGTCGTCGCCCAATGTCTTCAGATGCTCGGTTGGCGTCAGGAGCAGCTTTTCGACGAGGAGTCGCGTGACTTCGTCGACGCGCGCGCGGGCGTCCGGTGGCAGGCCGGTGAGCTTGGCATCGAGGCGGTTGAGCTCGGCCTGCCGGATGCTCTCGAAGCGCTGACGCAACGCCACAATCGTCGGCACAATCTCGCGGGACTGGAGCCACGAGGCGAATCGCGCGACTTCTTGATCGACGATCGCTTCCGCTCCCGCCAACTCGGTCGACCGCCGCGCCAGGTTCTCGGTGACGATCGACTGCAGATCGTCCATGTGGTAGAGGAACACCTGATCGAGATCGCCCGCAGACGACTCCACGTCCCGCGGCACGGCGATGTCGATGATGAAGAGCGGCCGGTCTCGCCGCGATCGCATCGCCTCCTCGACGGTCGCCCTGCTCAGCACTGGCTCTGCCGCGCCAGTGGCGGTGACGACGATGTCGGCGGCGGCGAGCGAGCTGCGGAGATCCTGCCACGCTACAGCCCGGCCCTCGAGCCGGCGCGCGAGGTCGTCAGCGGACGCGAACGTCCGGCTCGCGATCGTGATCTGCGTGGCACGCTGCGACCGCAGATGAATACCCGTGAGCTCGGCCATTTCCCCAGCGCCGAGGATGAGGACGTTGAGGCCCGAGAGGTCCCCAAAAATCTTCTTGGCCAACTCGATCGCGGCGTAACTGACCGAGACCGCGCCTTCAGCAAGCCCGGTTTCGTTTCTGACCCGCTTGCCTACGCCAAACGCGGCATGGAACAAACGATGGGTGACGGTGCCGGTGAAATGGAGGTCGCTCGCCGTTGCGTATGCGGTCTTCACCTGGCCGAGGATCTGCGGCTCGCCGACGACCAGTGAATCGAGCCCCGCGGCGACCCTGAACAGGTGGCGCGCGGCGTCAACGCCGCGGTGGCAATAGAAGTGCTCGGCCAGCCGCGCCGGTTCGAGGCTGTGGTACTCGCTGAAGAACCGTTTGAGGGCATCGGCAATCGCGTCGGAGTCGCCGACGGCGTAGATCTCGGCCCGATTGCAGGTCGAGAGCACGACAGTCTCCGGGCTGACGCCGCGCGCGGCGAGCGCGTGCAGCGCCGCATCAAGCCCCGCCCGGGTGAAGTCGACGGTTTCGCGCAACTCCACGGGCGCCGTGCGATGGCTGAGGCCAACTGCGAGAAGGCGCATCACTCTCTAAAAATTGTGACTCTTGGTCAGGAAATAACCGATCGGCACGAAGTTCAACAGGACGATCACGAACGCGAGCGCCGACAGCCAGGCGGCGCGTCGTCCACTCCAGCCGATGGCGCGGCGCGCAAAGAGCGCAAACGAATACACGCCCCAGCAGATGATTGCGACGAGAATCTTCGGATCCTGGATCGACATCGCTTGCGCGCGCGGATCCGTGGAGGATTGGATCTGTGTCGCCCAGAGCCCGCCGACCGCGATGCCGAGGGTGAGGAACAGCCAGCCGATGGTCACGACGCGGCCGTTCATCGAATCGAGCACCTGCAGCGACGGCAGGCGCGTGTAGAAGAAGCCGAGGTGCTTGGCCTTGATCTCGTTGAACAGCAGCACGTAGGTCACGCCGAGCACGCAGGCGAGCGCGAAACTGGCGTAGGCAAACAGCATCGACACCACGTGCAGGGTGAAGAGCGGGCTGCGGAGCAGTGGTGGCCGCGGGCTGGCCCCCGGATCGAGCGCCGGAATCAGGTACAACGCGACGATCAGCGGCGCCACGAACACGCCCATCGCCCGCTCGTCAGTCGTCAGTTCGACGTAGAGATACGACAGGCCGAGCAGCCAGACGAACGCCGAGAGCGCCGCGGTCGTTCCAACGAGCGGCGCGTGCCCGACGTGCACGGTCTGCATGCCGATGAGGAAAGTGTGGGCGAGGACCCCGCCGCCGAGGATCGCCGTCGCCAGACGCCCCGCGCGCGGATCGCGCCACGCGAAGTGGGTGACATAGGCGGCGGCCGCTGCAGCGTAGAAGACGAGCGGAACGAGGTGCATGACACCTACCGGCCGGATGCTGGTCCGTAGTAGCCCTGGCGGGTGCGTGCGGTCAGGCCCGGCTTTGAGACCCGGACCACGACGCGGCGCCAGGCGCCGTTGCGCATCGGGTTCCTCGACGAATACGCGAGGCTGTACTGGTTCGCGAGTTCCTCCGAGATCTGATCGTAGATCTTCGGCAGCTCCGCCGCCGTGAGCACGAAATAGGCGCGGCCGCCGGTTTCCTGCGCGAGCTGCTTGAGCACGAACTCGGCTTCCTTGAACTCGGTCCGGTAGGTCCCGCTCGGCCGGAGCCCGATTGCATAGATAGCGGTTTCTGATCGCTTAGCGAGATCGAGGACCTCTTCGTAAGCCACGAGGCTCGAGGTGTCGTCGCCGTCGGAAAGCACGACGATCGCCTGACGCCGGATTTCCTCCTCGGATGTCGCCTTGACGCGCTTCAGCTCCTTCAGCGAGACGTAAATTGCGTTGTAGAGCGAGGTCGATCCGTTGACGTCGGTGCTGCGGATCGCTTTCTCGAGCGCCGCGACATCGTTGGTGAAGGTCTGGAGAATCCGCGCCTGGCTGTCGAAGTCGATGACTTCCATGACGTCTTCGCGCCGCATTCTCTTTGCGAACCCGATCGCCGCCTCCTGCGCCGTCGCCAGGCGCTCGTTCATGCTGGCGCTCGTGTCGAGGAGCACGGCGAGCGCAATCGGTTGCTGGACGCGCGAGAAGAACGTCAGCGCCTGCTTGGCGCCGTCCTCGAAGACCTCGAAGTCCGACTCCGACAGGTCGCCGACATACTTGGCGCCGTCCATTACCGTGACGCTCAAGGAGACGAGATCGACGCCGCTGCGCAGTCGTGTCTGTGGCTGCTTGGGCTCCGGCGCCGGCGGAGCGGCGGGCGGTTTCTCCTGCGGCTCCTGTCGAGCAGCCGCGACGGCGACTGCCGGCGGTCCCTCAGGCACTACCGCGAGCGCGAGGCACATCCCCGCCAGCACGGTGGGGCCGACGAGCGTGCGTAGGTGACGAAAGCTGGACATGGGAACTTCAATGAGCCGGGAGACGTTTGGGCGCCCTGACCGTCAGTCCGGGCTTGGTGACAGAGACGTCGATTTTCTCGGGTGGAATCAGCGTCTCGGGCCGCGAGTACGACACGACGTACTGATGGGTCATCTCGTCAGCCAGTTGCGACAGGCGATCGGCGAGGCCGCTCTCGGCCAGGATCTGATCGCGACGGCCGCCGGTCTGAGACGTGGCATCTGCGATGACGATGTTGCGGTTGCGCATCTCGTCGGTCGTCGATGGAGCGGGCGAACCGATCAGGAGAACGTGGAGCGTCGCGCCGCTTCGTCTCACCGCGTCGACGACCTTCGTGTGATAGAGATTGCTGAACTCGTTGTCGCTTTCGACCGCGACGACAACAATTACCGGGCGCTTGGCCTCGGTCTTGCTGATCCCGTTCGACAGCTCCAGCAACGCTTCGAGCAGATAGGATCCGCCGCCCGTTTTGGAAAACAGCCGCTCGACGCCCTTCTGGAGCTGGGCGGCATTGTCCGTGTACTCGACCAGGGGAGTCGGACGCTCGCCATACGTCGACAGCGCAATTTGTGCCTTGCCCTGGAGTTTCGTGATGAAGCGCTTGAGTCCATCCCGGATGAATTGAATTGCCGAGTTCGCGGCCTGGCTGTCGTCGATGGTGACCGCGATGGTCAACGGTTCAGTGGCCGGGCCCGCCGCGAGCACTTCGCGCACGACGTTGTCTTCACGTACGGTGAAGTCCGCAGCGGTCAATCCCTCGACCGGTTTGCCTTTGCCGTCGAGGACGCTGACATACACTTCGCGGTTGCGACGCTCGCTCGACGGCCGTTGAGGGGCCTGTGCATCTGAGACCAGGACCGAGAACGCCAGAGCTGCCGGGAGAGAGAGCGCCGCGAAAAAGTGCGCCATACCCGCAGTATAGGCCGCGCCTGAAGAAAGCGTCAAGAAAACGCAGGACAGCAAAACCGTTGTGAAATAAGGGAGTTCCGGTCACGATAGGGCCTCAGCACACACACCTGACCGCCGGCGATCACCACTCGGGTCAGAATAGCGTCGAGAGAACGTGGAACGTTACCTCCTGTCGATCGTCGTGCTCGTCCCCGCTGCCACCGCGCTGGTGGTCTTCATCGCTGGCCGGGCCGCCCGCGACGGGTTGCTCCGCGCGCTCACGTGCGGCGCGACCGCCGTCAGTTTCGCCGCATCCCTGCCCCTCTGGTTCACGTTCGAGGTTCGTGGCGCGGAGTGGCAGTTTACCGAGCGCCTCGACATCCTGCCGTCGATCGGCGCGAGTTACGCGCTTGGCGTCGACGGCCTGAGCGCTCTGCTCGTTCTGCTGACAACGCTCGTATGCCTGATCGCTGTGCTGGCGAAAACGCCGCGCGGGCGCGAGTTCTACATCTCGGCGCTGCTCCTCGAAAGCGGGCTGCTCGGCGTCTACGTGGCGCTCGATCTGCTTCTGTTCTGGTTGGCCTGGATGGTCGCTGCCGCGTCGATGTGTGTCCTCATCGGCGGGGCTGGCGAACGGACCCGGTTCGCGTCCCGCATTGGCCTAATCACGGTCGTCCCGGGCGTCGTCATGCTGCTCGGGCTTCTCCTGATTAACGTCCAGGGCCAGGTGATAACCGGCGCGGGAACATTCGACATGCGCGTATTCCGACAGCTTGCGCTGCCACCGCATGTGCAGCGATGGGCGTTTGTCGCCTTCTTTATGGGATGTGGCGGCGGGTTGTTCGTCGTCTTCCGCTGGTGGTTGACGGTGGCGGCCGACGCCCGGGCGTTTGCCGTTCCCCTCTTGCTGTCGGCGCTCTTTCTGAAGATGGGCACCTACGCGTTTCTCAAACTGACCCTGCCGCTCCTGCCCGATGCGTCTCGATCCTTGGCGCCAGCCATCGTCGGACTGGCCGCGATCGGTATCCTGTTGAGTGCCGTTGCGGCCTTCGCGCAGACCAACTGGAATCGCGTCCTCGCTTACGCGAGTCTTGGTCACCTTTGTCTGGTGACGCTCGGCGCCTTCGCGCTCACCCCTGACGGGCTGACCGGCAGCGCCGTCCATCAGATCAACCACGGCCTCTTGATCGCCGCGCTCTTCTTGCTTGCTGGCCTGGTGGTCGAGCGCGGCGGCCAGGCGGGCGTTGGTGGAGGTTCTGCGGTCGGTACGTCCGGGCGCGCAAGCGAGATGATGGAGGCGACACAGATCGGCGAGTACGGCGGCCTGCTGAACGCGATGCCGATGGTCGCCGCGGTGTGGCTGATCATGACGCTGTCGCTCGTCGGTGTGCCAAAACTCAACGGCTACGTTGGCACGCGCCTGGCGTTCGAAGGGCTGTGGCCGGTCAGCAGGGCCTGGTCGATTGTGGCCGCCGGCGGAATGATGCTGAGCGGGGTGGCGTTGCTATGGCTGTTCTCACGAACGATGCTCGGCGAGTTGAAGACTCCGGGCGGTCACCGGTTGCAGGACCTCCGCCTCCGCGAAGCGTTGGCGATCCTGCCGCTGGTGCTGCTGGCCGTCTGGATTGGTCTCTCGCCGGCGCAGCTTCTGGCGAGAGTCGAAACATCGGTCGCCCGCGTCGTTCTGCGAGTCAGCCCCGAGTACGCCCCGGAGGTTGTCGATTGCCTGACGCAACCGCCCCCGTCGCCGGCCGAGACAGGTTTGCCAGCGGGCATCGTGGTTGCCGCGCCGTGTGCCGACGGAGCCACGTCAGCCACGCCGCCGAAACCGTGAGCGCTCCGCGACTCAGGTAGACTCTCCCTACGTACAAGGGACGTAAGGACTCGAAGACCATGGAAGGTAAGCCACCGCCGCCGGAAACGACCAGGGAGAAGGCGCAGTCGATTGGTGCGTTGAGCAGCGTGGGCCTGTCGTTCGTCCTGGCCATCGTCCTCGGCGCCTGGTTCGGATACCTGCTCGATTCGTGGTTCGGTACCGGTCCGGTGTTCTTTCTGGTCTTCTTCGTGCTGGGTATGGTGGCCGGCGGACTCAACGTCTACCGGACGGCGACCCGGTACATCAAGTAGGAGGATCGGTGACGGGTGTGGACCCGTTCCGGCGGCGACTCGAGCGCACCGCGATAATCGTCTGTCTTGTGATGACGGCGCTGGCGCTGGTCGTCGCGCGCGGCCGGCCGGGTCCGGCGGTTGGCGTGCTGGCCGGGGGACTGCTGATCGGGGTCAGCTACTGGACGATCAGTCTCGCCGTTTACGGAGAAAAAGTGCCCTGGACGCTGGCTCGCGTGGTGCTCCGGTACGCTTTACTCGGTCTTCTGGCGTACGTTATGATTGCTCGTTTGCGCCTGCACCCATTAGGGCTACTTGCGGGTGCGTCCTCGGTTGTGGCAGCGGCCTCCATAGAGGCGTGCCGCCTCTTCTTGACGAAGTCCCGAACCTGAATGCACGAAACGCCGCTCCTCATCGTCGACGTGTTCAACGCCGTCCTGGGTCCTCCTGTCAGCGCGGCGATGGGCGCGCTCGGCTTTCACCTCGATCCCGCGCATCCGATCCCGCCGTTCATGGTGATGATCCTGATCATCGTGTTGGGCTTGACCGGGCTGTGCCTGTTCGTCCGGTCGCGGCTGAGCGTGGAAAATCCCGGGAAGCTGCAGATCCTGATGGAGGATGGGCTCCAGGCGCTTGTCGGGATGATGGAGCAGTGGATTGGCCCCAAAGGGCCACGCTACCTGCCGCTCGTCGGCACGTTGTTCGTGTTCATTCTCTGCAGCAACTACCTCGGGCTGGTTCCCGGCTTCATGGCGCCGACATCGAGCATCAACGTGACGCTCGGCTGCGCCCTCACGATCTGGGTCTACTATCACTTCCACGGCTTCAAAGAGCAGGGCGTCGTCAACTACATCAAGCACTTTGCGCTGCCACCGGGATCGCCGATATGGATGGCGCCGCTGATGTTCATCATCGAGATCATCAGCCATCTGTCGCGCGTGATGTCGCTGTCGCTGCGGCTCTTTGGCAACATCTTCGGCGAAGAGCTGGTCATCGCGATCCTCTTTGGCCTCGTCCCGTTCATCATTCCTCTGCCGATGATGTTCCTCGGCCTGATTACCGGTGGCCTGCAGGCCTTTATCTTCGTCTTGCTGTCGATCATCTATCTGCAGGGTGCCGTGGCTGTCGAGCACGAGCACGACGAGCATGGGCATGATGCCCCGCACGGGCATCGTGCGCCGGCGGCGGCGTAGCGTCGAATTCAGTTTTTTCATGGAGGCTTGGATCGTGAGTAAACGTTCGGTTCTGATGACAGGTGCGCTCGTTCTCGTAGCCGGTGCGTTCAGTCCGGAGGTCGTGCTGTTGGCGCAGCAGGCCGAAGCCGCCACGGCGGCCAGTACTGAAGTCGCCCGCTGGTCGATTATCACTGCCGGGTTCGCGCTGGCGTTCGCCGCTGGTCTCGGGGCGCTCGGCCAGGGCAAGGCGGTCGCGTCTGCGGCTGAAGCGATCGCGAGGAATCCAGGCGCCACCGGCGATATCCGCGGCGCGCTGCTCCTCGGCCTCGTGCTGATCGAGTCGCTCGTCATCTACGTTCTGCTGATCTCGCTGCTGCTGTTCTTCTTCAACCCGTTCAAGTAAGAGGACGGCGACGCAGAACGACCGGGCACGGCCTCGCCGGGGACACACGACGAAGATCTGGTTCGTGGTGTGTCCCGCCTTTCCGCGGTAAGTCCCGACAGTGTCGTCCGCGTCTTCCTCTTCTTCTTCCTCGGGGGACCAACGAGCAGGTCTGTCTCGCATCGATGTCCTGCTGCTCCTGATGTCGGTCATCTGGGGCACGAACTACGCGATCATCAAGTCCGCCTTCCAGCAGCTCGATCCCCACGCGTTCAACGCGGCGCGAATGGCGATTGCCTCCGGGGCTTTTCTGGCCATCATCGGTCTCCTGCGCCTGACGCGAGTGCCGGCACCCGCCCACGACATCGACAGCGTCTTTCGCACGCCGACGCGGATGACTCGACGCGACTGGCTCGAACTCGCCGTGCTCGGCTTAGTCGGGCACTTTCTCTACCAGTATTTTTTTATTGGCGGCCTGGCGCTCACCACCGTCGCCAACAGCTCGTTGATGCTCGCGACGACGCCAGTTGTGATTGCGCTGATCAGCGCCGTACTCGGCTACGAGCGGGTCAGCGCGCGCCACTGGGCTGGCGCTGCGCTCTCTCTTCTCGGCATCTACATCGTCGTCGGCCACGGCGTGGCGCTCGGCGGACGGGGCCTCACGGGGGACCTGATGATGGTCGCGGCCGTGTTGTGTTGGGCGGTGTACACGCTCGGCTCGCGCCGCCTGATCTCACGCCACTCGCCGGTCGGCGTCACGGGCCTCTCGATGTCGATCGGGACCCTCATCTACGTGCCCGTGATGTGGTCCTACGTTCGAGAAGTCTCGTGGGGTGACGTGACGCTGCGGACCTGGGCCTCGATCGTCTATTCGTCGATCTTCGCGCTCGGCGTGGCCTACACGATCTGGTACGCCGCCGTGCGTCAGATTGGCAGCGCCAGAACGTCGGTCTACTCGAACGTCATTCCGATTGTCGCAATGCTCACCGCGGTGCTCTTTCTCGGTGAGCCGCTCCGCCTGATCAACGTGATTGGCGCGACCGCGGTGCTCGTTGGCGTCGCGCTCACGCGAACAGCCCCACAGACCGCCCCCGCGGAACCTTGTGAGCCGTAGCGACAGATCAAGATCAGGCCACGGCTGACACGGACAACACGGCTAGCAAGACCTTAGCGACCAGACTCGGAGCTCTTGGCCTGAGCCCTGAACCATGAACCCTGAGCCTGACTGAACCTGAACCTGCTAAGATCGTTCTGAAATGTCCCACTTCTACGCCGAGCACGCGGTGGCGCTGAAGGCTGAGCTGAGCCAGGCAATTCCTCGCGATCTGTTGCGGGCATTCCACCAGAAGTCTGCGGTCCGACATTTCATCGTTAGCATTCGGCAGTTTGTCATCCTGGCTCTTGCGACCTGGGGCCTCATCCGCTTCGAAAACCCGTTCATCTGGATTCCGCTGGCCTTTGTGCAGGGCTTTACGATCTTCAACTTCACGATTCTGCTGCACGAGGTGCTGCACCACAACGTGTTCGAGCGCACGCGGCCGCTGGCGACGCGTATCCTGGGCCTGCTGTATGCGACGCCGAGCGGGATTTCTGCGAGTCAGTTCACTCGTTGGCATCTCGATCATCACGCCGAGCTCGGGTCGGATGACGACGATCCGAAGCGCCATCACCTGTCACCCAAGGTGAACGCGCGCTGGTACAAGTTGCTTTACGCAACGCCTGTGCTCTTCCCGATCTATTTCCGCGCCGCCAGGCGCGAGTCGTCGACCTATCCGCCCGCGCTCCAGCGGGCCATCGCCGCCGAGCGGAAAGTATCGATTGGCGCCCATCTGCTGGCCATCGCGGCGCTGTGGTATTTCTTTGGCTTCTATGCGGCGCTTCGGACGAGCATCATTCCGGTCTTCTTCATCTTTCCGATCGCGTTCACGCTCAACCGGCTCGGCCAGCACTACGACATCGATCCGACCGATCCGGCCAAGTGGGGCACCCTGATGAAGGGCCACTGGTTCTGGGACTTCGTTTACCTGAACTCGAACTATCATCTCGAGCACCACTATTTTCCCGGCGTGCCGTTCTACCGGCTGCCGGCGCTGCAGCGCGCGCTCACGCCGTTTTTCGAGCGCAAGCAGATGCGCTGGATGACGTACGGCCGCCTCGTCTACGGATGGCTCGTGGAAAACCGCGCGCCGCATACTGATTGGAGTCGCCCCAGCTCGACTCCAAGCCGGACCATCTCGAACCCGACGCCGCATTCACGGTGACGAACGAACACGCCGCCCCCGAAGAGCTCGATGAGCGCGATGCCTACCATCAATCCCACTCTGTCGGACCGCGACATCATCGATCTCTGCCGGAAGCACACGCTGTTCGAATGGTCGGCTCAGGGGTCGGTGGACCCGATTGCGATGGCGCGATCGAAGGGCGTCCACTTCTGGACGGCTGACGGCAAGCGCTATCTCGACTTCAACAGCCAGCTCATGTGCGTCAACGCCGGTCACGGCGACCCGCGGATCGTCGCGGCGATTCAGGAGCAGGCCGCGACGCATGGCCTACGCGAATCCGTTCATGGCAACGGAGGTCCGCGGGCGGTTAGGCGCGAAGCTCGCCGAACTCGCGCCTGGCGATATCGACGTGTTCTTCTTCACCAACGGCGGCGCCGACGCCAACGAGAACGCGATCAAGCTGGCGCGCGCCTTCACCGGGCCGCCACAAGATCCTCGCGCGCTATCGTTCGTACCACGGCGGGACGCATGGGCGCGATCGCCTTGACCGGCGATCCGCGGCGCTGGAGCACCGAACCGGGCATGCCCGGCGTCGTGCACGTCCTCGACCCGTACCATGGGATGGCGCGCGGCTGGGACAGCGCGGCAGAGTCGCTGGCCATGCTCGAAGAGGTCATCCAGCTCGAGGGGCCGCAAACCATCGCCGCCTTCTTCCTTGAAACGGTCAGCGGCACGAACGGCGTGCTGGTGCCGCCGCCCGGGTATCTCGAGGGCGTGCGCGAGCTCTGCACGAAACACGGCATCCTGATGGTCTGCGACGAGGTCATGGCGGGATTCGGACGGACCGGAGAGTGGTTCGCCGTCAACCACTGGAACGTCGTGCCCGACATCATCACGTTGGCCAAGGGACTGACGAGCGCGTACGTGGCGATGGGTGCGGTCGGGGTGCGTCAGCCGATAGCCGACTACTTCCGGGACAAGGTCTTCCAGGGAGGGCTGACCTACAACAGCCATCCGCTGGGCTGCGCCGCCGCGCTGGCCACGCTTCGCGTCTACGAAGAGGACGATCTGATCGGCAACGCGAAGCGGCTCGGGCCGGTCATGGCACAGTTGCTCGACGAGCTGGCCCGGAAGCACGCGTGTATCGGCGCGCACCGTTCGATTGGGTTGTTCGGTCTCGTCGAGCTCGTCAAGGATCCGCGAACGAAAGAGCCGCTCGCGCCGTTCGGACAATCGTCGGCGGCGACCAGGCGCCTGACGACCGTGCTGCGGGAAGAGGGGCTATACACGTTCGTGCGCTGGCACACGTTCTTCACGAATCCGCCGCTCTGCATCACCGAGCCGCAGCTTCGCGAAGGATTCTCGATGATCGACCGCGCGCTGACTCGTCTGACGTCAGAAAAAATTGAGGGCTGAAGACTACCAAAGTCTCCAGCCCTCGTCATCGTTCCGAACCCCGCGCGGCTACTTCTTCTCTTTCATCGGCACGGTCCACATATAGATCGTGTGGCCGCCGGCTTCAGTGGTTTTCTCCGCCGGATACTTGTCGCCCATTGAAAACGTCTGCGACACGATCCGTGTGCCCGGCTTCAGTTCCTTGTTGAGCTTGGGGATCAGCTTCTCGTTGAGCGACTGCAGCAGGTAGAGCGTCACGACCGTCGCTTCGCTGATGTTCGCGGTGAAGAGATCTTCGTTGCGGATGGTCACCTTGTCGGTGACGCCGGCCTTGGAGACGCGCTCGTTCGCTTCCTTGACGCGGACCGGGTTGATGTCGATGCCGACGGCGCGAGCGCCGAAATCCTTCGCGGCGGCGGTCACGATCATTCCATCACCACAGCCCAAATCGTAGACGACGTCTTTCGCCGTTACGCCTACCAGCTTCAGCATCGCGTCGACGGTGGCGGCCGGCGTCGGGACGAAGATGACATCCGGGTCCCTCAAAGCCGGCGCGGTCTGACCCAGTGCCGGGCTCGACACGGCCAGGGCGGCGACGGCAAACAGAATCGCGTACGTCATAGATCGAACTCGCATGTGCATTCAGCTCCTCTCTTCCTCTCTTTTCTGCCCGCTCATTTGTTCTACTGTCTGGTGTTCACGCTTCGTCACGTTCGCGACGTGCGGTCTAACGTTATACCTCAATACCCCATCTCGCGCTGAATCCCGCGGACGATTCGGTCGAGCTCGTCCACGAGCAACCCGCCGCCGGCCTCCCGATACGCGCGCACCAGCGATTCGTAATACGACACGACATCGTCCGGCGTTGCCTTGAACCGTTCCCAGACGCGCTCGCCGCTGTTCCGCAAATCGCGAAGGATCGCGTATGAATTGTGGACCTTGTCGGCCGCCGAGACACGCAGGCTGGGACCGGACAACGCGCCTGGCGTGTTCGATATAGGCCTGCTTGCGCTCGAGCCACGGCTCCTTGGGCTGCTGACCACGAATCGGTGCAGTCCTCGACGATGCGCGCGACCGCGTCTCCGAAGCGGGTTCTGATGTCCTCGAGGCGCGCGCGGCCCCCATGATCTTCAGCCGCATCATGGAGCAGCGCGCCGATCGCTTCGTCCTCGCTCCCTCCATCGTCGAGCACGATCGAGGTCACACCCATGAGGTGTCCAACGTAGGGTGCTCCGGTCCCCTTTCGGGTCTGCTCCCGATGGACCTCGTGCGCGTATCTGACGGCTTCGTCGAACCGGGCAGTGAGAGTGATCATGTTGCAGATCGAATCTGGCAGCCTTGCGGGATGTCCCGAAGCTGGTCAGAGCTTGAACGCAGAACCTGCCTGAACCGCTGAACCGTCGTGACCGAGCCGTGAACCGTGAACCGTCTGAACCGATGATCCCCGATCCCGCCGTGCCAGTTTATGCCACTCTCGATGCGCTCGGCATTACCTACGAGAAGTACATGCATCCACCCGTCTTCACCGGCGAGGAGGCCGATGAACACTGGGCGCGCATCCCGGCGACGCGGGTCAAGAACCTGTTCCTGCGCAACAAGCGGGGCGATCGTCACTATCTGGTGATCCTGGAGGTCTCCAGGCAGGCGGATCTCCGGCAACTGGTGAAGATCGTCGGCGACGATCGGCTGAGCTTCGGTTCAGCGGATCGGCTGATGGCGACGCTCGGCCTCACGCCGGGGTCGGTCTCGCCGTTTGGGCTCATTCACGACCGCGGGCACGCCGTGCGCGTCATCGTCGACGACAACCTGCGGCAGGCCGAGCGCCTGATTTTCCATCCCAACATCAACACCGCGAGCGTGACGATCAGTGTCGCGGACCTGGAACGGTTCCTGGCGTCGATGGGGAACCCGGTCCGATGGGTGAAGGTCTGATCTAGGCTTCGAGCTAGGCGTCGGGGCTTTTCGCCTTCGGCCGCTGATTGGCGGCGAGGACGCGCTTGCGAAGGCGGATGCTCGTACGGCGTCACCTCGACGAGCTCGTCGTCGTTGATGAACTCGATGGCCTGTTCGAGCCCGAGCTTGCGCGGCGGGATCAGGCGGATCGCCTCGTCGGCAGTCGAGGCCCGCATGTTCGTCTGCTTCTTTTCCTTGGTGACGTTGACGTCCATGTCGCTCGCGCGCGCATTCTCGCCGATGATCATGCCTTCGTAGACGGTGACGGCAGGCTCGATGAAGATCTCGCCGCGTTCCTGCAGGTTGTAGATCGCGTACGCGGTGGCCGGGCCGGTGCGGTCGGCGACGAGCGCGCCGGTCGCGCGCGCCGGGATGGCGCCGTGCCAGGGCTCCCAGCTGGAGAACAGGTGATTCATGATGCCGGTGCCCTTGGTCTCGGTCAGGAACTGCGACCGGAACCCGATCAGGCCGCGTGCCGGAATCCGGAACTCCATGCGGACGCGGCCGCTCCCGTGGTTCACCATCTTCGTCATCGTGCCGCGGCGCATCCCGACCTGGGCGATGACGACGCCCTGAAACTCCTCGGCGACGTCGATGACGAGCTCCTCGATCGGCTCCATCACCTTGCCGTTGACCTCTTTCGTCACGATGTCGGGCCGGGAGACCTGCAGCTCGAATCCTTCGCGCCGCATCATCTCGATGAGGATCGAGAGCTGCAGCTCGCCTCTCCCGAGCACCTTCATCTGCTCGGGCGATGTCGGTCGGCTCGACGCGAATCGACACGTTGCCGAGCAGCTCACGATCGAGTCGATCCTTGATCTGGCGCGAAGTCACGTATTGCCCTTCACGGCCGGCCATCGGCGACGTGTTGACGCCGAAAATCATCGACACCGTCGGCTCGTCGACCGCTATCGGCGTCAGCGCAAGGCGGTGCTCGATGTCCGCGATCGTTTCGCCGATCGTGATGTCTTCGATACCGGCCAGGCAGACGATGTCGCCGGCGGCAGCTTCGGTGATGTCGACCCGGCGCAGCCCCTCGAACGCGAACAGTTTCGTGACGCGCGTCTCCTGAATCCGTCCGTCGAGCTTGCAGACCGCGATCGGGTCACCGACCTTCACCTGTCCGTTGAACACTGCGGCCGATCGCGATTCGGCCGAGATAGTCGCTCGAATCGAGGTTCGCCACCAGCATCTGCAGTGGGGCGTCGGCATCGCCGCGGGGCGGCGGGACGCTGTTGATGATGGCGTCGAAGAGCGGCCGAAGGTCCTCGCCGGGATCGCCGATCGACATGCTCGACGTCCCCGCGCGCGCGCTGGCGTAGACGACCGGAAACTCGACCTGCTCCTCGTCGGCGTCGAGGTCGATGAAGAGGTCGTAGACTTCGTTGAGCACTTCCTGCGGCCGCGCATCCGGCCGATCGATCTTGTTGATCACGACGAGCGGCGTCAGCCGCCGCTCGAGCGCTTTGCGAAGGACGAACCGTGTCTGCGGCAGAGGTCCTTCGGACGCGTCGACGAGCAGCAGCACGCCATCGACCATCGCCAGCGTCCGCTCGACCTCGCCGCCGAAGTCGGCGTGGCCAGGAGTGTCGACGATGTTGATGAGGATGTCGCGGTAGTGGACGGCCGTATTCTTGGCGAGGATCGTGATGCCCCGTTCCCGCTCCAGGTCGGTGTTGTCCATCATCCGCTCGGCGATTCGCTCGTTGGCCCTGAAGAGCCCACTCTGGGTGAGCATCGCATCGACCAGGGTCGTCTTCCCATGGTCGACGTGCGCGATGATGGCAACGTTTCGGCGCAGGGCGTTGGCTACAGAAGGAGCGGTTTTTTGGAGCGAAGGCATCTATACAGTATACCGGGGAACGCCTGAAGTCTGACGTGAGAACTCTGAAATGGGCGCGATCTCTGGGCCGATCAACCATGGAGCGGGAACCTACGTCATAGGTATGACACGGGCCTGAATGGCTGACTCGGACCTGGTTACCCGCGCCGCGGCCGGCGATCCGACCGCCTTCCAGACGCTCGTCGAGCGCCATCGGTCCATGGTCTATCGGGTGGCCTACCAATTTGCCGGCAATCACCACGACGCCGAGGATATCGCCCAGGAAGTTTTCATCAAGGTCTACAGGTCGCTCGATCGCTTTCGTCAGGACGCACAGCTCACCTCCTGGCTCTACCGGATCGCCATGAATGCCTGCATCGACTTCCGGCGCCGACAGTCCCCCGCCACGTCCGCGCCTTTTGGCGAGGAGGCGGAACGGCAGCTTCTCAATACGCCCGAGGAGCGGCCAGACCCGGAGGACCGTGCCTACGCCGGCGAGCTCGGTCAGGTGCTCGAGGCTGAAATCACGCGGTTGCCGCAGGGCCAGCGGATCGTGTTCATCATGAGGCATCATCAAGGTCTCAAGCTGTCGGAGATCGCCGAGGCGTTGGGGCTTGCCGAGGGGACGGTCAAGCGCCAGCTGCACGCCGCGGTGCACCGGCTGCGAGGCGCGCTCGTGCACGCCAACGTGACCGTGGGGGAACGGATATGACTCGGTGCCAACGTCAGAGTTCGAGCGACATCGAGCTGTACTTCTATGGCGAGTTGGAGGCGGCGGAGCGTTCTGCTGTCGAACGCCATCTGCGTTCGTGCAGCGACTGCCGGCAGGCGCTCGAAGAGCTGTCGACAATTCGCGCGGCGCTTGCCGAGAGCCCGCGCGTGGACGCACCCGCCGACGCCGACTGGACCGGGTTCATGCAGCGGCTGGACCGCGCGGTGCATCTCGAGTCGGCAGGGGGTCCGCCAGTCGCGGCCGTTCGCCAAGGGCCCCAGTGGACGACCTACCTGGCGATGGCGGCGCTCCTGGCCCTCGTGACGTCGGGCGTGACCTACGTCTCCCGCTCGACACTTCGCCCGGCCTCACCTGCTGCCGTCGAGTCGCAGGCGAGGGTGCCCTCCCAGACGCCGCTGCAGCCGGCGGCGATCGAGCCCTTCAAGCCTTTCGGGCACGCGCCGTCGCCCGAGGCCGCGTTCACCGCGCTCAGCGAGCAACACTTCGAGCGCTCGAAGCTCGTCGTCCTGGGTCTGGCCAACAAGGATCCGTATCACGCCCGCGAGGCGGATTGGGCGTTCGAGCGCGGGCTCGCCTCCAGCCTCCTGAGCGATACGCGCCTCTATCGCCAGGCTGCCGAGGCACGCGGGATGAAGTCAATCGCCGGAGTCATGGGCGATCTCGAGCTGGTGCTGCTGCAGACGTCGCTCGCCGACGCGCCCGATGCCGAGGCGCTCGAACAAATCCAGCGGCTCATTCATAAGCGCGATCTCGTCACGAAGATGGAAGTGGCTGGTTCATAGGGTTCAGGGTTCAACGTTCAGGGTTCAGGGTTCAGTCAGGTTCATCGTTCAAGCTGCGAGCGAGCAAGGCGAGCGAGCCACGCGACCGGAGCGCGCCGGCGCCGCGGCGCGCGAGAGAGCGTGTAGGGGAGTCCGAGGGGCGACGCCCCTCGGATAAGGAGGACGCAAATGGAACGGCGACAGATGACACGAATGTTGGTGCTGGTGACGCTCGCGCTGGGATGGGCGGCTGGTGCGCAGGGATTCGTTGCGCCCTCGAGCATTGAAGCCGGCGCGCCCGAGTCGAAGCGGCTTGGCCGGGCGAAGGACTTCATCGCCGACGAGCAGTGGGCGCGCGCGATCGACGAGCTGCGGCTGGCGGTGGCCGATTCCAAGGAACCGAGACGCGACGAGGCGCTCTACTGGCTCGCGCACAGCCTCAACCAGTCGGCTGATCAGGCTGCCGCAGTCGAGACGATCGGTCGGCTCGAGCGTGAGTTTCCCTCGAGCATCTGGGTCAAGCCGGCCCGATCCCTGCGAATCGAGATTGCCGTCCGGCTCAATCGGAGTGATGTGTTGTGGTGGACGGCGCTGCCGCCGTCGCCTCCCGCGGTTCCGGTCACGGTCACGCCGCGAGTCCAGGTGCGCATGCCCAAGCAGCCGGCAGTCGCGCCGCCACCGAAGCTCTGGTATCCAGACAAGTTCGATCCCGATGCGGACCTGCGCATCCAGGCGCTTGGCGCGCTGATGAAGACTGACGCCGAAAAGGTCGTGCCGATCCTCGGCCAGATTGCCTTCGAGAGTGACAATCCTGGCCCGGCGATGCGCGCCGTGTTCATGCTGGCGCAGTCTTCGCTCCCGACGGCGCGCGAGACGGTCGTCCGCGTGGCGATGACGGGGTCTGAGCCGGTTCGGATCGCAGCCGTTCGCGATCTCGGCCGCTTCGGCGGTCCCGAAACCTCGAAGGACCTGCTGAGCGTGTATACGACCGCGAACGAACCGGTCAGGCTCCAGATCGTGAAAGCGCTCGGTGAGCGTGCCGACGGCGTCGCGCTGCTCCAGATCGTCGAATCCGAGAAGGACGGGACGCTCAGGTTCAGCGCGATCGCCGGACTGGGCCAGGCGGGAGGCGCCGAAAAGCTCGCCCGAATGTACAAGACCGCCAGCCAGCCTCGGAAACGTCCGATCATCGTCGGCCTGTTCAGGGCGCGCGCGGATGTCGAGCTGATCCAAATCTGCGCCGCCGAGCCCGACCCCGGCCTGCGTAACGAAGCACTCGAACGACTCCGGCTCCTCGGCACGCCGAAAGCGAAGGAGTACCTTCAGAAGGTCAGCGAAAAGCGGTAACATCCGAAAGCGTTTTACGAATCCCGAAGCACCCGCGCCGAGCCGTGGACTCGTAACCCACGGCGTCGACACCTGTTAGCGAACAGTGCGGTATGGCCTCGGGTTCGCAGACAGACTTTCGGAGCCCATGCGCACACCAGATCAATCCCCCGAACCTGGCCGTCGCAAGACTCTCGCCTTACTCGTCAACACCACCGTCGCCGTGATCGGCGGCGCGTTCTCGGCGCTGCTCGGCATCTTTGCCGTGCGCCCTGCGAGAGGCGCGCCAGCCGAACGCTGGATACGGGCCGGCAGGCTCGGCGACTTGACGCCGAACGTGCCGGTGCCGCGCGTGCTCGCCGTGCCTCGGGCCGACGGGTGGTATCGGGCTCGCGCCCGCGAGACTGTGTTTCTCGTGTGGGACGGCGCCAAGCAGGTAAAAGTGTTCTCGGCGACCTGCACTCACCTCGGGTGCCAGGTACTCTGGGATGGCGAAGCGAAGAAGTTCCGTTGCCCTTGCCACGGCGGCGCGTACGACCCGAGCGGTCGGGTCATCGAAGGTCCGCCACCGCGGCCGCTGACGACGATTGACGCGCGTGTCGAAGGTACGGACCAGACCGTACTGGTGCGGGTGTGAACGGCGAGGGCGTCAAAGACCGGTTGCTGCGATGGCTCGATGCGCGAACGCGATTCCGCACCGCGCAGCATGTCCTGCTCGACGAAGAGATTCCCGCAGGCACTGGCTGGGTCTTCACGCTCGGTAGCGTGCTCCTCGCGCTGATCTCAGTCCAGCTGCTGACCGGCGCCTTCCTGACGCTCTACTACGCGCCAACGCCGGACCACGCGTACGAGAGCGTCCGCTTCATCAGCAGTACTCCGTCGGGACGGCTCGTCCGAGGACTTCATCACTTCGGTGCCAGCTTTCTCGTCGTGTTCATGGTCCTGCATCTCTTGCGGGTCGTCGTCTTCGGTTCGTACAAACCGCCGCGCGAGATCACATGGCTTTCCGGTCTGGCCCTTCTGGGGCTGGTGCTGGGCTTTGCGCTGACGGGATACCTCCTGCCCTGGGATCAGCGCGCCTATTGGGCGACAGTTGTCACGATCAACATCTCGCGGCTCGCGCCGATCGCCGGTGACGCGATGGCGGCAGTACTCCAGGGCGGGTCGACGATTGGCGCGCTGACGCTCACGCGTTGGTACTCCGCTCACGTGATTTTCCTTCCAGCTTTGCTCGTGGGGCTGGTCGTCGCGCATCTCGTCTTGATGCGTCTTCAGGGGAGTTCCGGTCCCGTGCGCCCGAAACGCGGCGCGCCGTTTCCCTTCTATCCCTACCAGGCTTTCCGCGACACGGTTGTCGTGTCGGTCGTGCTGCTCGCTGTTCTTGTGATGGCATGGCGCGGCATGCCGTCGCTCGAGGGCCCGGCAGACCCGACCGACGCCAACTACATCCCACGGCCGGAGTGGTACTTCCTCGGGTTGTTCCAGTTGCTGAAGTACTTCCCGGGCAAGTGGGAAGTGGTCGGCGCGATCGTCATTCCTGGGGTCGTGGCCGCGTTCCTCGCGCTCCTGCCCTGGATCGATCGCGGTCCCGAGCGCAATCCACGCCGTCGGCCGCTCGTCATGTCGCTGGTTGCCGTGGGCCTCGTGGCCGTCGTCGGGTTGACGGCGCTCGGATGGCGCGATCGGCCGATATCAACCTCTGCGGATCAGTGGTCGCTCCGCGAGATTGGCGGGCGCTCGATTGCCGGCTACAGCGGTTGCGCGAAGTGCCACGCCGACACAGGCCTGGCCGATCCGCTCGAATCGGTCGCGCTCTCGCGCGGCCCCGAATGGGTGTCGGGGCATGTGATCGATCCGGAAATGATCGCCCCCGGTTTGCGCGAACCGCCCGCGGCGCGGAGCGAGCGTGAGGTCGCAGCGATTCTCGCCTACGTCCGCCGCGTGTCGCGCCAGGCGTATCCGGGGTATCCACCGAACGTGGAGACGGCCGCGGCTGTGTGGGCCCGCTATTGCGTCGGTTGCCACAAGATCGACGGCGATGGCGGCAAGGATGGCCCCGATCTCTCGCACGCCGGCGTCAAGGACGGTAAGCCGCAGGACGTGGCGACGATCCGCACGTGGATCGAAGATCCTGAAGCCATTGACCCGCTGGCCGACATGCCGTCGTTCGGAAAGCGTCTGTCCCGCGAACAACTCGACGCGATTGCGGGCTACATCGCCTCGCGCAAGTGAACGCGTCGCTCCAGCGCTCGCGGCGGTGAAAGGCTTTGTGAGAGCAACCGACGTATGATCGCGGGAGATGCCTGGCAACCCGCTTCACGACGGCTTGCGGATCGAGCCGACGCCCGGCCCCACGACGTTCGTCATCTTCGGGGCATCGGGCGATCTCACGCGCCGGAAGCTCCTGCCAGCGATCTACCGCTTGACGCGACGTGGCCGCCTGCCAGCGCGATTCGCCGTCATCGGCATCGGGCGCAGCCAGATGGACGACGAGGCGTTCAGAACGCAGTTCCGGGAGAGTCTGAAGGAGTTTGCCGGCGCCGGCGACGGTAAAGATGAGATCGCTGAATCCCTTGCGAGCCGGATGTATTACCTGGCTGGCGAAACCAACGATCCTCAGCTGTACCAGCGCCTGCAGTCGCGTCTGACGGAGATCGACGGCGCCGAAGGCGTACTCTACTATCTCGCGATTCCTCCCACCGTCTATTCGACGGTCATCGAGCAGCTTGGATCGTCCGGGCTCGCCGATCCGCCGGCGCGTGGGTGGCGGCGCATCGTCGTCGAAAAGCCGTTCGGAACCGATCTTGACAGCGCGCGCGCCCTCAATCGCCTGGCGCACGAGCATTTCGATGAAGAGCAGGTCTACCGGATCGATCACTATCTCGGGAAGGAGACCGTCCAGAACCTGCTGGTCTTTCGCTTCGGCAACGGCATGTTCGAGCCGGTCTGGAACCGCCGCTACATCGACCACGTGCAGATCACAGCCGCGGAGACTGTCGGCGTCGAACATCGCGCGGCATACTACGAAGGCGCCGGCGCGCTGCGCGACATGCTGCAGAACCACCTGCTGCAAGTGCTGTCGCTCATCGCGATGGAGCCGCCGATCGCGTTTACGGCCGAGAGCGTTCGCGATCGAAAGATGGATGCCATCCTGGCGGTCCAGCCGCTCGTGAGCGACGGTGCGGGCGCGAAGGTTCCAGGCGCCCGTGTGATCCGGGCGCAGTACCGGGCGGGGTGGGTGAACGGCGTCGAGGTGCCGGGTTACCGCGACGAGAAAGGTGTTGCGCCGACCTCGACAACCGAGACGTACGCGGCCGCCCGGCTCAACCTCGACAACTGGCGCTGGGCCGGCGTGCCCTTCTACCTGAGAACCGGCAAGCGCCTGCCGAAGCGGACGACGGAGATCGCGATCCAGTTCCGGCGGCCGCCGCTCGAGATCTTCAAGCGCGCCAGCCAGGCGTCGGTCGCGCCAAATCTCCTCATCGTCAACGTCCAGCCCGACGAAGGGATTTCTTTGCGCTTCGAAACCAAGCTGCCGGGCACGCGGATGCAGATTGCGCCGGTGATGATGAACTTCAGGTACGGGACGACCTTTGGCGGCGAGGTGCCGGAAGCATACGAGACGCTGCTTCTCGACGCGATGCTCGGCGATGCGACGCTCTTCGCGCGTCACGACTTCGTCGAGACATCATGGGCGCTCATCGAGCCGGTGCTCGACGCCTGGCGCGCGCAGTCGAGTGAGATTTCGATCTACGAAGCGGGCGAGTGGGGACCGCCAGAGGCGGACGATCTGATGGCCCAGGACGGTCGCCGGTGGAGAAGTTTGTGAGTGTGCGGCGCGATCGAACGCTCAATGAAAAGAGGCCCTCGTGAACGCGTTAACCTCGGAGTTACTCCCGGCTGGCGAGAACGTGCCATTCACCAAGATTGGTGACGCGATGGCGCGCGGGACCTGTCATGCGAGCGGCGCGACGCCGATGCGTGCGCTCGTCGCGACGGTTGTGGCCGTTGGCCCATCCGAACGGCTGGCGGCCGCGGCTGAGGCCCTGCAGACGCTCGGCGACGCCGGCACCGTGCGTGGCATCCTCATCTCCGAGGGCGACAACGCGGCTCCGCCCGCGCGCGTTGCGGGGAACACGGTGGCTCTCCACGGTTTGAAGCCGTCGTTCTTCAACAACGCCGTCGCCGCGCTCCGCCTCTCGAGTTTGCCCACCCTCGTCTGGTGGCGTGGCGGCCGTGCCGACACGCTCGACGGCCTGGCCGAGCTTGCCGATCGGATCGTTCTCGACTACGACCGGCCGGCAACAGCCTCGTCCGACGACACCGCTGATCCGATCTGGTCGCGCGCCGCGACGCTCTTCGACGATTGCGCGTTCAGCGACCTGCGTTGGGCGCGGCTCACCCAGTGGCGGGCGCTCATGGCGCATTTCTTCGACATCCCGGAGGTGCTTGCGGCTGCGGCCGATTTTTCCCGGCTCAGGATCGCGGGCTGCGACCGACAGTCTGCGCATCTTTTCGCAGCATGGTTGAGGTCATCCATTCAGTTCCATGAAGGCTTTACGGTCGACCTTTCCGAAGGCTCTCACGGGACGCCAATCGACGAGATTCGACTGGGAGACGGGGGGATGGCGCCTGCCCAGGAGCTGTTGGTCCGCCTGGCTCACCGGACCTGCCTCGAGACCGAGGTCGCCGTTCGCGGCCACCGAAGCGCGTCCCGGTTGGTGCCGCTCGGCGACCAGTCAGTGACTGGTCTCATAACGGAGGAGCTCAAAATCCGCGCTCGCGATTTGGCCTTCGAGCGCGCTTTGCTCTATCTGGTGTCCGCTCGTCAGTAAGCAGCTGCCACTTGAGGTCTGACACCGCCTTCAGGCTGACAGTCACTGCATGGACATCATTCACAGCCGACATAGACATCATTCACAGTCGACCAGCCCTAACTGCCGAGCGGCCGCAAATCGTCGACCTTCTGGCTGGCCCTGACCTTGCATTGCCCCGCCGGATGCCACCGATTGTTGCGCGCCGTCAACGCCACTCGCGGGAGCGTTGATGAGGCGCATGGCGGTTTCAACGGGTCCACTCGTGCTCGTGGTCGAGGACTATCAGGATGCCCGTGAGATGTATGCGGCGTATCTGCAGTTCTCCGGTTACCGCGTCGCCGAGGCCTCTAATGGCCTGGAGGCCGTCGAAAAGGCGCGTGAGTTGTTGCCCGCGATCATCCTGATGGACCTCGCGCTCCCCAAGATGGACGGCTGGGAAGCGACCCGCCTGCTCAAGGCCGACGAGCGAACTCGCAACATTCCGATTGTGGCGCTGACCGGACACGCGCTCGCAGGCCACGCAGAGGGTGCGCGTCAAGCCGGGTGCGATGCGTTTGTGACGAAGCCGTGTTTGCCGGACGTCCTCGTTGCCGAGATTCAACGGATGCTGGCGGCGCGAGCCGAGACAAAGACACCGCGGCCGACATCTCCCATCTCGAGCGGCACGGACCTCACCTAGTCTTCGGCACACTCGAATCCTCGTGACGCAGGGCGATTGTCACTACCTTGTCGCACGTGGTGTCCGGCTTTAGCCGGACTCCGTTGGGGTCCGCCTCAAGGCGGACACTACAGAAGAGAAAACGCTCTAACTACGAGCGTCGAACATGAAGCACCCGGGCGTCGCGATGATCCGGCCGGCGCGCGTCAATGACAAGCTGGTCGGACCGATGAGACCGGCGGCGCGGAATTGTACGACACGCTGCTTGTCGCCCGCACGGTCGTACACGTAAGTGTAGGGCACGCTCAGCGAGATCCAGAGGTTGCCATCCGCATCGGCTGCCGCGGCGCGGACGACGGGCCGCACGATCGGCAGCTCTCCCTCAGAGGTCTTGCGCCTCGGCCAGGTGGTCGGGCGGTCGCGCATATAGGCGTCGAGCTCCGCGCCTTCGATGTGGCGCTCGAAGATCAGCGTTCCCGATGCGTCGTACCTACGAAACACCGGGACACCAGCGACGAAGACGAAATAAAACCCGCCCTCCGGGTTGATCACCACAAGCCCGCTGTTGAGTGCGAGGTGCAGATCGCGATCCTGCTCGTGGCCGGTGGCGCGCAGGTCGCCGAAGCTGCGCGCCGAAACGCCATCGACGCCGAGCTCGGTCACGAGCGATCGGCTCTCCGGCTGGCTGAGGAAGATCGAACGCCCGTTGAAGACGAGCGATCCGAGCCCGCCAATTACCAGGCCATCGAAGGCGACGAGCGACGCTGCGCGGCCCGGCAGGGCGAAGCCGCCGAGACGCGATCCGCTCGGCATGAAGAACTGGACACGGCCACGGCCCTCCGGTGCGTCGGCGACAACGAAGCTGCCGTCGGGTGCGACGTCAAATGCATACGGCCGAAGAATGCGCCCTGGCTCCGCCCCGATCTTCACGATTTCACGCGGCTCGTCGGCTCCGCGCGCGAGCGCGAAGACCGTGTGCGATCTGCGGTCGAAGATGAAGAACGTGCCGTCGGCCGTCTGACGGCAAACCATCTGTTCGGTGAAGCGTCCGGCGACGTGCGCCGGAAGGCCCCCGACCGATCGGAGCGTGGTCTGGCCCGCCGTCGCATGTGTAATGGCGAGCGCGACGGCTACGCAATGCTGAACGCTGAGTGCTGAATGCTGAAGTGAAGTAGGAATCAGCATTTACTTCAGCATTCAGCATTCAGCACTCAGCATTCAGCATTAGTACGCGGCCGTTTCCCTGATGGCCTTGAGGATGTCAGCCGACTGCGGGAGGATGGCTTCCTCGAGGTCCGGATGGTACGCAACCGGCGTGTCGAGCGCCGCGACGCGTCGGAGCGGTGCGTCGAGATGCGGAAAGAGGTCGCCGGCAATTCTCGCCGCGAGCTCGGCGCCGAAACCGCACGTGAGTTGGTCTTCGTGGGCGATCACGACCCGGTTGGTCCTTGTGACGGCCGACGCGATCGTCTGCCAATCGAACGGCATGATCGTTCGCAGGTCGATGACCATGACGCTGATCCCGTCTTTCTCGGCCTGTTGCGCCGCGAGCAGCGATCGCTGCACGAGCGCGCCCCACGTGAGGACGACGACGTCCTCGCCCTCGCGGCGTACGGCCGCCTTCCCGAACGGGACCATGTAGTTGGCGCCGGGGTACTCGCCCTTGTTGTAGGTCTGACGGTAGAGATGCTTGTGCTCGAGAAACAGCACCGGGTCGTCGCACCTGATCGACGTCCGCAACAGGCCTGCGGCGTCCAGCGCGTTCGAGGGGAAGGCGATCCGGATGCCAGGACAGTGCGCGAAGATGCTCTCGCCGGACTGGCTGTGGTAGGGCGCGCCGCCTCTGAGGTAGCCGCCGATCGGCACGCGGATGACGATCGGGCACGAGAACGCGTTGTTGGACCTGTACCGGAGCATCGTCAGCTCGTCGCGGATTTGCATCATCGCCGGCCAGATGTAGTCGAAGAACTGGATCTCGACGACCGGCTTGAGGCCGCGCGTGGCCATGCCGGTGGCGCGGCCGATGATGTTCGCTTCGGCGAGCGGCGAGTTGAAGACGCGGTCGCTGCCGAAGGTCCGTTGCAGGCCGTGGGTGACCTTGAAGACGCCGCCCTTGCCCGAGACTGATGCCAGCGAGTCGGCTCGGCTGCAGTCGGCCACGTCTTCGCCGAACACCACGATGCGCGGATCCCGCGCCATCTCGTCCTTGAGCGTGCGATTGATCGCGGCGACCATCGTGTCGGGCCGCCCTTCAGGCGCTGGTGGTGTCGAAAACGCGCCACCGGTCGGATCAACGTCGGGCGAGCAGACGTAGAGCCCGACCGTATCCGGCGAGGGCTTCGGCGCCCGCACCGCGCGGTCCGCGGCGTCATTCACTTCGCGGTCGACGTCCTGGCGAATCGTCGCGAGCTCGTCCTCGGTGGCGTACTGCTCCGCCTTCAGGAACTCGGCGAGTTTGACAATCGGATCCCGCGTCGACTCCTCGGCGCGCTCGACCGACGTCTTGTAAAATTTCTCGTCGTCGGACAGCGAGTGGGAGTACGGACGAATGACCTTGGCGTGCACGAGCGCCGGCCCCTTCCGCGCGCGCGCGTAGGCGATGGCGTCTGACATCGCGCGATAGCTCGCCAGGAAATCGGTGCCGTCGATGCTCTGCAGGAACAGGCCAGGAAACGAGGAGACGAGCTTCGAGATATCGCCGCCGGCGGTTTGCACTTCGACGGGCACCGAAATCGCGTAACCGTTGTCCTCGACGAGGTAGACGACTGGGACCCGGCCGAGACACGCGGAGTTGAGCGATTCCCAGAACTCGCCTTCGCTCGTCGCGCCCTCGCCAGTCGACACGTAGGTCACCTCGTCGCGATGGAATCGCGAATCTCGACCGTCGATGGCCGTGTTCTTTTCGTAGAGGAGCGAGGCCTCGGCGCAGCCGATCGCCTGCAGGCATTGAGTCCCGGTCGGACTCGATGACGAGACGATGTTGAGCTGCTTGTGTCCCCAGTGCGACGGCATCTGGCGGCCGCCCGACGCCGGATCGTCTTTCGAGCCGACTGCCGCGAGCAGCATTTCGACCGGCGTCATCCCAACGGCGAGACAGAAGGCCCGATCGCGATAGTAGGGATAGAACCAGTCGTACGATGGCTTCAGCTGCATGCCGGCGGCGACCAGCACGGCTTCGTGTCCGGCGCCACTGATCTGAAAGAAGATCAGGCTCTGGTTCTTGAGCTGGATTTCCTTGTCGTCAAGGCGCCGGGACAGGACCATCGTCCGATAGGCTCGGAGGAGGTCCTCGCGGCTGAGCCCGTGGGTGTCGAGTGGGCTGGCCGCTGCGCGCTCTTGCTCTGTGCTCCTGCCGTTCGAAACGGCCGAACCTTTCATGCCTCGAGCATCCCCTTCCCTCTGTTTCCTTGCCCGCGCAACGCCAGATTATAGCATCCGGTCCCCGGCTTGCCGCCGCCGGAACGGGTCCCCTAAACACCGGAGACACGGCCCCGATTGCAGCGGTCCGATAGGCCTGATGCAATCGATTACGGGTGCTATAATCCCGGTTCTTTCAGCCCCGATCCCCACCCGGAAGGATCCCGAGATGAGCACGCCGACGGTTCGATTGCATCGATGGGACGAAATTGCGCTCGAGAAGGTCACCGAGATGATCTCGCGGAAAATCGTCACCGGCGACCGGGAAATGGTGGCGCAGATCTATCTGAAGAAAGGGGCGCTCGTCCCGATGCACTCGCACGAGAGTGAGCAGATGACCTACGTGCTCCAGGGCGCGATGAAGTTTCTGGTCGGCGGTGAAGAAATCACGCTGCGCGAAGGTGAAGTGCTGCACATCCCGTCGTGGGTCGAGCATCAGGCTGAGGCGCTCGACGACACGTTCGAGCTCGACGTGTTCAGTCCGATCCGGCAGGACTGGCTCGATCACACGGACACTTATTTTCACAAATAGCCAGTTCGCGTGTCCACGGATCACAGGAGATTAGAAGATCAGAAGTTCTGTGTTTTGGCGCCCCATCTTCGGGCCTCCTGATCTCCTGGTCTCCTGTGAAGAGACGAAGCTTCCGGCTGTCCTAGTGGATTCGTCCCTTCGAGTCCGATCGCCCGCCTGAGTACACGTCGAACTTGCGTCGCAGGCGATTCATCTTCCACTTGAGATAGCGATACTTGATCTCGGCGACGAGGCCGCCGCGACCCCCTTGCAAGTAGATGTAGCCGAAGATCATGCCGCCGAGGTGTGCCGCGTCGGCGACGCCACGGCTTGGCTGGAACGTGTTGAGGAGGGCCACGCCGCCGTAGATCATGACGAAGATGCGCGCCGGAACGAACACGAAGAGGAGCAGAACCGGACGTTCGGGATAGTAGATCGCGAATGCCAGAAGCAGGCCGAAGAGGGCTCCTGAGGCGCCGACTGTGGGAGTCACGTAGGCCGGGGCGGTTGCGGCGAACGGCAGAAGCGACACGAGCATCATGGTCAGCCCGCCGCCGATGCCGCTCGCGGCGTAGTACTTGATGAAGAAGGGCGTGCCCCATCGCCGCTCGAGCTCGACGCCGAACATCCAGATGCCCAGCATGTTGATCAGGATGTGCATCACACCCCCATGCAGGAACATGTAGGTGACGAGCTGCCAGATCCAGCCCCGCTCGATCACGAGCTCGGGGATGAGCCCGAAGTACGCGAACGCCACCCGCCCGACCGTGCTCGTCAGCACGAAGGCCGCGACGTTGATGATGATGACCCACTTGACGGCGAAGGTAATCGGTCCGGGGCCGAAGGAGTAGCTGATCGAGGATGGGGCGTAGCGGGACATCAGCTCGCGTTCCTCGGGCTATCGTACCACAGGGCTTTCAGGGGTCCGCCTCCGCCACCAGGTCGGCAGGCCTGACTGGAGACGCGACGCTCGTCGCCTGAGGCCCGCGTGCGGGCAACGGCAGAGCGCACACGGCCGCGAGGAGCGGCACGAGCGCCAGCCCTGACAGCGTTGGCTCGATGCCGACACGGTCTGCAATCATGCCGACAAACGGCACGCTGAGACCGCCGGTGCCCCAGCCGAAGCCCATCATGATCGATGACACGGTCGCGGCGCTGACCGGCGCGAGCGATTGGGCGAACGTGACGTTCACGGGAAGCGTCGACTGCAGAAAGAGCCCGCCGATCGCGAGGATCACGGCAAATGGCCATCCCTCGAGGAATGGCGCGACGACCAGAAACGGCGTCGCGAGTACCAGCGAGAGCGCGATAACCTTCCTGGGCCCGAAGCGATCTGCTATCGGGCCGCCGAAAAACCCGCCAAGGCCACTCGCAAACAGGTATATCGCCACGGCTGTTCCAGCCTGGCTGACGCTCAAGCCCCGTCTGGTCAGCATGACCGGAACGAACGTGGCGAACGAGATCGCGGTGAGCGTCCTCAGCACGACAATCAGGTAGAGGAGGCCGAGCGGTTTCGCATACGGTCGCAGCGTGCGGAGCCCACCGCTCGAGGAGGGATGAAGCGGCATCGCCGGCACTCGGGAGAGAAAGAACGCAACCACCACCAGTCCCGGCAGGGCGAGGAGCGGCGTCCACGTCAGCCCGAAGCGCTCGGCGAACGGGGCGAACATGAGTGGGCCGAAGGAGAACCCGAGCGTGCCGCCGGTAATGTAAACCGACATCGCGAAGCCCGGCTGGTCGCCGCCCAGCCGGTGAGCGAGCGCCGCCGCAGGCGGATGAAAGGCGGCCGCACCGAGTCCGCCGGCGATGAGAATCACCGCCAGCATCTGCGGTGTCGTCGCGACGCCGATGAAGCTGAGCACGGACACGGAGATGACCGGGCCAGCCATCACGAGAAGGCGCGGACGCCACCGGTCCGCGAGCCTGCCGAATCCAATCTGCGCCACCGACGCCGCCAGCTGAAAACACATCGTCAGCGTGCCGGCCGCAGCGAGCGACAGGCCGAGCTTGGGGATGAGGAGCGGCAGCAGCGGGGCGTAGATGTTGCCGTAGCCATCGACCATGACATGGGCGCTGGCCATCAGCAGAATGGTCGGATGCAGGCGAAAGCGTGACACGTCAGCGTCGCACGAGACGCCGGGTAACTCCGCTCACGGCGTCGTTGAATTCGGCAATTGCGAGGAGTCGGGCGGATGCCATCAGCACGAGCACACCGGCGGCAATCGCACTGAACACGCGCACCGCCCTCCAGTACCATTCCGGCGAGGGCAGCGCCCCGGCGAGCCACTGCGCCGTGTAGAACGCCGTGGCGCCCATCAATGCCGAGGCGACGAGAATCTTCGCGAACGCGACGAACACTCGTCGCTCGTCGAGGCCGTCGAGACGCCGGCCCAACAGGACGAGCAGCGTGCTGGCGTTGAAGATCGCGGCGATCGCCGTTCCGAGCGCGAGCCCACGGTATCCCATCACACGGACGAGCATGATGTTGAGCACGAGATTCACCCCGACGCTCGCCACGCTGACGGTTGCGGGTATCCGGCTGTTGCCGAGTGAGTAGAAGCTCGGGGAGGCGATCTTGACCGCGGAGTAGCCCACCAGGCCTGGTGCGTAAAACATCAGGGCTGCCGCCGTCGAGGCCGTGTCGTGGGAAGTGAACCGTTCATACTCGAGCAGCAACTCTACAATCGGCTGGGCCAGCACGACCAGTCCAATCGTCGCTGGCACGTTCAACATCAGCATCATCCGCAGGCTGGTCGAGATCGTCCGTCGCATCGCGTCGCGATCGTCGGCGGCGGCATGCTTCGAGAGATCCGGCAGCGCGGCGGTTGCTACCGACACGCCGAAAAGCCCGATGGGCAAATACATCAGGCGGAATGCGACCTGAAGCCACGTCACGGCGCCCTGCGGCTCGGTCGTGGCGAGCGACGTGTTCACCAGCACGTTGATCTGTACGGCCGCGAGCCCGAGAGTGGCCGGTCCCATGAGACGCAGGATTTCCAGAACGCCCGGATCGCGGAAATTGAGAATGGGTTGGTAGCGGAAGCCTTCCTTCTTTAAGGCGGGCCACTGGATCGCGATCTGGCCGATGCCGCCGAGGACCGTCGCGATGGCGATACCGGCAATCGGCGGCAGCCCGATCGGCTCCATCAGAGGAACCAGCAGGAACGCGCCCAGGATCGTCACGACGTTGAACATCGCTGGCGACAGCGCGGGAAGAAAAAACCGATGCAGCGCGTTCAGCATTCCCATCACGGCGACCGCAACGGCGATCGTTGTCAGGAACGGCATCATGATCCGGGTCAGCTGCGTCGTGAGCGCGAGCTTTCCAGGAACCGAGGCGAACTCCTCGCCCGAGGCAATCGTGCGCGTGATCGGATCAGCGAACACGATCGCCAGGATCACGATCACGCCGGTCACGACCAGGAGCGAATTGATGACGAGGTTGCCAAGTCTCCAGGCGGCGTCGCGCCCGCGATTCTGGAGGGTGCGGGTGAACGTCGGCACGAAGGCCGCGGTCATCGCCCCCTCCGCAAACAGGTCACGGACGAGGTTGGGCACGCGAAAGGCCACGTTGAAGGCATCCATGGCCGGAGTCGCCGAGGCCCCGAACAGACGCGCCAACACCATTTCGCGGACGACGCCCAGGAGGCGGCTCGCCATAGTGGCGATGCCAATCGACCCGGCCGAGCGGGCCAGACGAGAGCTCATCGATTCAGCAGGGCGGACGTTCTGCGGGAGAGCCAGGCACGCATGAGCCGGTCAGCGTACCACAGCCGTTCGGATGCGGACGTTTTGAACACCTGACATTTCGGAAATGACCGCAGGCGTACAAAAAAAGGCTTCTGCCTTGCGGCAGAAGCCTGATGGAGGATGGATGAGAGGCTTGTGCGTGCCTTTCACTGTAATTAGACGGCGGCCAGCGGAAAAAGTTTGGCGCATGCTCATCCCAGTCGTCGCTTGACCAGCTCGGTCACCGTCTTGCCGTCAACGGCCTGTCCGGCCAGCCTCGGCATGACAGCCTTCATCACGCGACCGAGATCCTTGGGGCCGCTGGCGCCGAGCTCGCTGACGACCTCGTCGACCAGGCGTTCGAGGCCAGCGGCGTCAATTGGCGGCGGCAGGTAGCCCTCGAGCGTGATGATCTCGGCAGCTTCCTTGTCGGCGAGATCGTCGCGACCGCCCTTGCGGAATTGCTCGATCGAATCGCGCCGCTGCTTGATGAGCGAAGTCATCACCTGCTGGGATTCGGCCTCGTCGAGCGGACGGCCCTTCTGGACTTCCTGATTCATCAGCGCGGCTTTAGCCATCCTCAGCGCGCCAAGGCGCACGGGCTCCTTCGCGCGCATGGCATTGGCGATGTCCTGACTGATACGGTCGATGAAGGTCATCTTGTTGGTTCAAGGTTCAGGGTTCAAGGTTCAGGGTTCAAAGTTCAGGGTTCAAGCTTCAGAGTTCAAGGTTCGCACTTCCGAGAACCCTGAACCCTGAACCCTGAACCTTGAACCGCAATTCATCCAAGCGTACTCCACCACGACCGGAGGGCGAGAAAAACGGTCCCCGCCAGCAGAGCGACTGCGACGGCACGGGCCGGGCCACCTGACGTCCAGGCGATCGCGGCGCCTGCGGCCGCGAAAAGCGCGATCGCGGGGATCGCCGCCAGGTAGTAGCGCATGTCGACGGGCGTGAGGATACCGAGCACGAGAAAGAGCCCGCACGTCAGGAGCCAGCCGGTAGCGGTCAGGCTGGTGCGGTCGCGCGCGCGTCGACGCCAAAGCAGCGCTGCTCCCCATGCCGCCAGCGCGAGCGACGGAACGCCGAAGTACAGCTGCAAGTATCGAGGAACCGATGTCAGCCGGTCGAGGATGCCGCGCCCCCCGGCGTCAGGGGCGGCCGTGGCGGTTTCGCCGCCGATCCGCGCCAGTTCGGTTCGATAGACGTCAACGAAGTGCGCATAGTAGACGATGACCGCGATGATGGCCGCCGCAATCGCGGCGAGGAGTACCGCGGCTGCTGGCGACCGAAGCGCGGGGCCACCACGCCACCAGAACAGGAACGCGACGACGCAGCCCGCAACCGCGCCGATCGCGAACGTGCCGGTATGCGAGAGGAAGGCGACGCTGAGCGTGGCGGTCAACGCGATGACTGCCGCTCGGTGCTCGAGACGTACGCTCGCCGCCGCCATCAACGCGAGGGCAGCCACCGAAATCGATTGCGCGAACGCGTTCGTCAGGTTGCCGACGACGACCACGCCAAAGCCGAGGGGAATGAGGTGGTACAGCGCTACGGCGAGCGCGCCTCCGAGCCGATCGCCCCGCACTCGCACGGCCATGGGGTAGAGCAGGAGCCCGACCAGTGCATCGGCCGAGCAGACGATCGTTCGAAGGAGCGTCATGTCGGCCACGCCACGCCGGACCAGGCCCGCGAAGGGGATGGCGAAGACGTAGAGACCCGGCGCGTAGGGAAACTGATAATTCCCCGGCGCGACCGATGTGAAGTAATAGCGGCCGGCGAGCACGTCCTGGAAGCGGTGCGCGTGAAAGAGCGCGTCGCCGATCGGCATGTCCGGATGCAGCAGCACGAGCAACTCGAGGAGAAACGCGACGGCCGAAAAGACAATGGCAAACTTCGCCGTGTTCCTGAAGCCCTCGCCCCGTCGCCAGCGCGCAAACACGCACAGGATGGTCGTCACCACCGCGGTCCACAGCGTCGTCCTCGCCACCGCGTCCGCGTAGTCGGTGTAGGGGCCGAAGCCCCTGGCGACGAGCGCGGCGAGCGCGGCGCTGAGCAGAACCGCCGTTCCCACAGCCGATGCCGGGGTGATCCCGATGAGAGACACTGCCGCTCCGAGCACCGCCGCGGCCAGGGCGACGCCGGACAGGGCCGAGCGAGGAGGGAGAACGATCCCCTTCGGCGTCAAGGTCAGCGAGTCCAGCATCACGCCGAGCGCTCTGGGATCAGAGGGTCCGGGTACGAAGGTGGACGATGCCCGCATCGAGATGGCCAGTCCCTGGCGGCCGGGACGCGCCGGGATCGTGACCTTCACGTCCTCGTAGTCGACGCTCGACGCGCGCGTCAGCACGAGCGTCCCGTCGACGTAGAACAGGAGTTCGGGGTTCGGCGCGCCGCCGGCACGCGCGCCCCGGACGCGGACATCGAGGTCCCACTCCACCTGGCGGTCGATGTCAGCGAGATCGATAGTTAGCGTTTCACCCGTCCACGCAAACGTTCGCCCGGTGTTGGAGTCGATCTCGACTGGATAGACCCCGTCGACTATCCCCCGAGGCGGTGTGACGTCGAAGTCGATGCGCAGCGCTGGCGATCGGCCGTAGGCGAGCGCCAGTCCTATGACGCCGCCGAAGGCCGCGAGCAGCGCCGCCGCCAGGGCCCGAAGGGCGCCTTGCGTCACGGCTCGGCCCTCGCGATCACGTCGTCGTAGAGGGCTCGATACTGGTTGGCGACGCCGCCGGGACGGAACAGGCGTTCGATCGAGCTCCGCGTTTCCGCGCTCGTCCGGCGCTTGTTCGTCAGGAACGCAACGATGGCCTGCGCGAGCGGGAGTGGCTGCTCCCGCGCGACCAGCGATACATCGCAGTCGAAGACATCGTTGAGCTCGAACCCTCCGGGGTTGTCGGCTGAGATGACCGGGGTGCCGCAGGCCAGCGCTTCGACGGCCACGGTTGGCAGCGCCTCGAGAATCGACGGAAGGACGAAGAGATCTGCCGCTGCGCAGTAACGGGCCACGACAGCATTGTCCACGAGCCCCGCAAACGTCACGTGACGTTCGACGCCAGCCGATCGCGCGCCGGCTTGCAGCTCGTCGAGCAACGGACCGGTCCCGCAGATCACCAGCCGAGTGTCGGGATGCGTGCGGATGACCTCGTTCATCGCCTCGATCAGAAAGCGCTGGCCGGCCAGCGGATGCAGCCTCTTCACGTTGACCAGCAGATGGCGGTTGGCGATGCCGAGCGATTCGCGGGCCGTCGCCTGCGCGGCCTCATCGTGCCAGGCGAACTGCGGGCCTACGGGTGGATATACGGTCTGCATTCGCCGGCGCGTCAGGCCGAGCTCGCGCGCCCGCCCGAGAAGACGCTCGCTGTAGAAGCTCACCGCCGATGCGTGATGGTACGCGCGCGTAAAGAGATCCGGTCCGAACCGCTTCGGCGCATAGTGCCAGATTTCCGTCCCGTAGAGCGTCAGGACGACCGGCGCGTCACGACGTCGCCCGAGCAGCACGCCCAGTTCGGCGAGCAGGCCGTTGCTGTGGACGTGCACGACGTCGGCGCGCTCGATCGCGGGCTGGAGTGCCTGACGGATACCGTGAGCGGCGAGAATCGCGCCGAGGCGCAACGCCCGCGCCACGCCACTGTCGGTGCGCCGGGGGATCCAGGTCGCCGGTCCCGGCAGGGTCGCCGGCTGACCGGCCCGCGGCGGATGGGCCACGTACTCGACCGTGTCTCCGGCCTCGGCCGCCCAGAGGCCGAGCTGCCAGGGAAGAAGCGCATTGGCCGCTTGATCCGGCGGCAGGTGAGGCGTGACGTGGACGATGTGCACCTTGGAAGACTCACGCGCAGTAGCGTTGGCGGAACTCCGCGAACGTGACCGGTTTGGCGCCGAGGTCCCGTGTGGCAAACGTCAGGAATCGTTCCAACCGATCGCAGAACGCATCCAGCTGTCCCTGGGTACGGTTGTAGGGACTCCCGCCGACAATCGCTTCGCTCGAGTGGAACAGCAGGTTGAGTACCGGCTCACCGGCGCTCGCGAGGTCGCGTGCGAGCGCCGTCATGTCCTCGAGAGACGAGTACGAGGGCCGCAGCCAGCGCAGCCGCAGCAGCCCGAGGACGCGAAGCAAGCGCTTGGTCGTATAGGGTCGCGGCGCGCGCGCGTAGAGGTATTGAAGGCGCCTGGGCAACCACCGGTTCAGGCCGGCACTGACCGGCACTTCGAGCAGGTTGCTCGTCCCGGCTCGCGTCGCGCTGTCATACGCGAGGAAGTACGGCGTGAGCGGCGCTTCGACGAATTCCGGTCCGCCTTTGTGCGCTTCGTAGAAGAGCGGCGCCACACTCGATTCCACCAGGTAGCCCTGCGCCTCGAGCGCCGAGACGTGATCGGCAGAGAAGCCAAATCGTCCGGATCGGTACGAGACCGGGCGGACGCCGACGGCGGACACGATTGCGCCGGTCAGTGCCGCGAGCTGATCCTCGAACTGATGCCGCGGCAGGGTCGACGCATATGCGTGGCGTTGAATGTCATCGAGCGTGCACGGCGGCGTCTCCCAGACGTGGTGATGGGCCCCGATTTCGCAATCGCCGCCGGCGAGCAGTTCGCGCAGCACGGCCGCGCCGCGCGGGTCGGTCGCAACCGGGTGCGTGATGACGTAAGTGGGGCGCACGCCGTGCCGCGCGAACAGATGGTGCAGGCGTGGCAGCGCGTAGATGTTCTCGAACGTCTGGTGCGTTCGAGCCGCCGCGTCCCACTGGTTGTCGCCTTCGGTATCGATGCCAACGAGGAGGTTCATCGATCAGCCGCTACCGGTCCTGGTCCGAGTCACCGAGCGTCACGTGCCAGCGGTCGGTGTTTTCGTAGAACGACGCCGGCACGTCGATGCCATTGACCTTGACCACGAACTGCACCGTTGACTTGACCGAAAAATAGCCGGCCCGCTTGAGGATGCGCCGGAATCCGGCATGCATTGCGAAGGTGCGAATCTTGTCCGAATCGGCCTGTCGCGCCTCGCGGTCGATCCACCCGAGCAGCGTGCCGACACCAGCCTGATCGTCAGGATCGGCGAGAAAGTCCACCAGCACCGTCACTCGCCCGCGCGGTTCGCCGAAGTGCCGGTAAACGGCATAACCGACGTTGCGGTCGTCGCGCCGGAGCGCCGCGATGACGTAGCGGACGTGCGGCGCCAGCACGAACTTCCAGTTCAGGTAGGCGGCGTCGCGCCTGACGGCGAAATCGAACTTCGGCGCCAGCGATTCCCAGAGCTCGGTGAAGCTGTCGTCGAAGCGCTGGATGAACCGCACCTCCGCACCGAGCGGCCGGGTCCGCGCCACAACCTTGACGATCGGCAGCGTGACGGCCGAGACGAGGCGGTTGATGCCCACTGGCCAGGTCGGGATGCGCAGCGCCCGGCGCGTCAGCGGCTTGACGAGACACGGCAGCGGCCCAACGTCCGGCCACCGCAGCTTGTTGAACAGGCGATGAGACGACTCCGAAAGCCCCAAGCCAAGCGACGCGCCGACGTTGCGGTCCCACGTGCGGAACAGCACCTCGCCAAGCCCCTGGCGCTGCCGCTCGGGCGCGACCATCACGTCCATGCCCCACGAGCCCCGCACCTGCTGCCCTGCCACGGCCACCTGCACGGGCATCGTGGCGTACTGGCCGACGATCGCCGGCCCCTCGCGTGCGATCCAGATCTCGGGCTCGCCGCGCGGGTTGTTGGGATTGCGCAGGTACTGCCAGTCCCAGCGCAGCCGGCTGGCCTCGGCCGCGTCGTGGCCGAACACACGACGATACAGGGCGTCGACGACGCGCCGATCCTCCGCGCGGTAGCGATCGATCTCGGCCATTACTCAGCTGCCGGCCCGCGGGCCAGCACGTACTCCATGTTACTGATCAATGCATCCTGCGTCAGGGCACTCTCACGCAGCCAGCGCCCGATCGCTGCAGGAAATCGGCGAACCGTCGACGTGACATGCAGCTCCTCGCGGACAATGCGCAGTCCGGCGTCGGCAATCTGGCGCCTGAGCCTGGAGACCCGGACCTTTTCGAGCAGGTCGTCGTGCTTGATCTCACCCCTTCGCGCCGCCCTGATGAACGAGTTCTCATGCGCGGGCTCTTTCAGCGTCCACGCCGCGTGCCGCGCGAGGAACCGGAACGTGCTGAATGCCGCCCGCCGCCCGACGATTAAGTGCAACGGCACTTGCACTTTCAACCGTGGCAGGTGTGCGCCGGCAAACGACAGATACGGCGCCGTCGACAGGAACACGTGCCCATCAGGTGTTAGAACGCGCGCGCACTCCCTCAGGTACAGCGGGGCATCCGCCACGTGCTCAATCACCGCGTGCGACAGCACCATGTCGAACGTGCCATCGCGAAAAGGCAGGAACATCCCGTCGGCGAGCGCGAACGTGAGGTTGCGCTGCTCGCGTTCCTTGCCCAGGCGGACGCCAGCTTCCTGAAATCGCTCCGCCGGATCGATGCCGACGACAAACGCCGCCTCTTCCGCGAGCGAAAGCGGCATGCCGCCGCCGCCGCACCCCGCGTCCAGGATGCGACCGTGGATCCTGATCCCCGCGCGCTCGAGAAACGCGATGACCTTGGCGCTGCGGTAGTACTCGAACAGCGCGTAGTCGTACTCGGACCGAAACCTCAGGTCGGCGTGCGCCTTGATGGCGCGCTCATCTATCCTGCGCACTTGTTCCTGTACGATTCGGCACGCTCACCCGGCTGCCCGCGCCGGCAGCGCCAGACGTATCGCCAAGCTTATCGATGAGCGCGGCCCGGTCGTGGCCGGTGGGTGTTTCCGCGACGTCGAACGTCCTGATGATGAGGCGTTTCGGGTAGGCCTCTAGCACGTCTTGAACGACAGATCCTTCGTACCCGACGTAGGGTGCAACGTAAGTCAAAATATACCGCACATCGTCGCGTTGCCTTCGGTCCTCGTAGTTACCGAACCCACGGCCCACGAAGATGGGCTTGATGCCGTTCTCGAGGGAAAGCCCGTTGGCGAGCTTGCCGTGAACGAGGGTTCCAGGTGGCAGCACTCGGCCGATCTCGACCGATGCGACGTAGTTCTTGTAGGTCCGCCCGTGCGCCCACTGCGCGTACTGAGCCAACTGCCCGGCCGTTACCATTGCGGCGACGATGAATGCCCCCGTCAGGCTCCACGGGCGCGCGGCCAGGAGTTTCGGAATCCTCGGCCAGGTCGCGTATATCAGGGCGGTGAAGACCAGTGCGACCGCGGCGCCGAAACGGACGCCAGGTCTGGGCTCGTAGAGCGCCGTGAGCCGGGTCAGCGCGCCGAATATCACATAGAGACCATAGAAGACGACCGGGAGCGCCACGAGCGCCCTGGCGCGAGGGATTGAGGCGACCGCCTCGGGAACGAGACGCCGGTCTCTCCCGAGCACGATCGCCGTCAGGGCGATGAGCGGGGGAATGAAGAATACGAACCGGCGTTCGTTGCCGACGTCGTGCAGCAGCAGTTCGAGGGCTCCTAACACGATCCAGAAGGCGAGCAGCCGCTCGCCCGGCGACACCATGCGCCAGCGTCCAAGCGACGCGAGCAATCCCAGGACGCCGACCACGACCGTGAACCACATGCGGGTGAAAATGTCGTGGACGATCGGGAACCACGTCACGCGATTCATCAACGACTGCGCGTCGTAACTCGGCTTTCTGGTAACCGACATCTGCCAGTTGTAAAAGCGGTAGTCGGTCCAATTGGGTATGACGAACAACGCCAGCGCGACGATGCCGCAGATGACGAGGCCGGCGAGCGTGGCGATGGCCGCCTTGCGGCTGGCCTGCGAGTCGCCAGTGGTTGGCCGGACGAGAATCAGCACCGCCTCAATGCCGAGCGCGGCGACAAAGAAGATCGCGGCTGCCTTGGTGAAGTAGGCGAGAAGCGCGCAGGCGGCGGCGAGTCCCCCCAGAACGGCCGCGTCTGCGCACGGACGTAGCAATACCAAGCGGCCACCATGAACGCCACCATCGAGGCTTCCATCAGCGCGGCGCGGTTCCACATGACGTAGACATAGTTGGTGGCGACGAGGGCTGCGGCGATGACGCCGGCTTCGCGGCCGGCGATCCGGCGCACACCATACGCGAGGAGCACGACCGAGGCGGCCCCCGCCAGCTCGGAGAGCAGCCGCGCCTGCCACAATCCAACCCCAAAGATCGCGAACGACAAGTATTCGAGGCCGGTGAAGACGGGGGCGATGTACATCGGATTCCACGCATCCTCGCTCCATCGTCCGAAGAGCGCCATGTTGCGGGCGTTGTGCACCCAGGCGCCCTCATCGTGCCAGACGATACCAACGGTGGTGGCCCAGGGTGGATCGGCGGTTGGAAACACCAGTCGAAGAGCGAGGCCTGCGACTGCAATCGCGAGCATCCAGCCCACACAACCCCGCGCGGTCAGCGTACCGGGGGTGCTCATGCTGGTCATGCCAGGCATGCTAGTCATGGCGTCCCGCTCCGGCGCAGCCAGATGTCAAATCCGTCGGGTCCCGCCGACTGCACGTAGTTGGCGCGCAGCCAGCCGGCCAGCGCCGGTGCCTTCATGAAAAACGTCGCCGAGTCGTCGACGTCGGGAGCCCAATCCCGCTGCTGTAGCGCCACGACAGCAGGCCGGTTGACCCTGAGGTCGGACAAGAGTCCCTCGATCCCGTACCCAGGGCGGCCCTCGTTGAATCCCACGATCACCGGACGGCTCCAGAAAAACCGTGAGGCGCTGGCGCGGCCGGCCTCGACGTAGGCGGCGCAGGTGAAGCCGAAGACGAAGACGCGATCGGCCGGTTGACTGTGCGCCGCGAGGAACCTGCCGAGCGTGTCGCCGGCGAGTGCCGAATATTTCCGGTCGTCGTCGTAACGCGCGAGGTAGGTCTCGCGCGGCATGGCGCCAAACGCGTAACGCGCGTCGAACACCGTCTGCTCGACGAGCTTGTCGAACTGGTTCACGCGCCAGACGGCGACGGTCACGACCAGGGCGACTGGAATCGCGACGAATCTCGCGGCTCGGCCCGTTCCGGCGCGTAGCCAGCTCCAGACGAGCGCCCCGCCCCACCCAGCGGCCAGCGCCAGTGCCGGATTGGCCTGCACGAAGTCCTGTGGAAGACCGCGGCTGCCGTTGATGGCAATCGACAGGCACGCGGCGGCGACCCACACGACCGGCACGAGCCGTTCCCTGTTCGCGAGCGCCCCCGCGAGGAGCACGAGGCAGCCGGCGCCACCGACCGTCCAAAGCGCGTCAAATCTCGCGCGCTCGATCGGAAAAGTCACGAGATAGCGCGCCATGTCGATGGGGCTTCGGTACGTCTCGCCCGAGTACTCGAGGTTGTACAGAATCGTCGCGTCGACAAGGGGCCGCAGGCCGCCTCCGGGGGCAAAGATGATCGGAATCGCGAGCGCCGGAATCGCAAATCCTGCGCTGACTCTGACGAAATCACCGATCGTCAACCTCCTGGCCAGCCAGAGGGACACGACGCCGGCGGCCGCGAAGACGGCGGCGTTGTACTTGAACGCAAAGGCCAGGCCGAAGAGCACACCCGCGCCGAGCATCGCGCCGGAGCGTCGCTCGGTTCCCTTCCGCGCGAGCAACTTGCCTTGCCCCAGCAGCAGAACGAAGGCGGCAGTGACGGCGACGGCGATAAACGTCTCGCACTGAGACCTCAGGCGGATGCCAGCCACGCGCGTGAACGCAGGATTGGACAGGAGCAGAAACACCAACGCCGCGGCCGCGCCGGTTCCCGCCGGTGATCCTTGCGCAGCCAGGCGATAAAGTAGCCACGCGATTGCCGCGGCGGCGACGAGATCGGCTGCCGGCACCACGCCGTCGCTGGGCCAGAGCGTTCGCAGGCCCGCGTACAGGAAGTGAATGGCCGGCGGTTTCTGATCCCAGGCGTCGCGGTAGGGCAGTCCGCCGGCGCGGATCCGCTCGCCGACGTAGGCGTAGAGCGCCTGATCGGCGCCCATCGGCTGCACGAGCGATGGCGCGCGAAAGACGAGCAGCGCGGCGGCGAGAACCAGAGTCAGCCGAGCACTCATTGCGTACGTGTCAGAATAGTCCCCTGGAGCCGCATTCTTTGCCCGTTGCCTCTGTCCCAGCCCTGTCCATCATCATCCCGACCTACAACGAACGCGATCGCCTCGGGGATCTCGTCGAGGCGATCTTTGCGGCGTACCGGAAAGAAGGGCCTCGACGGTGAGCTCGTGATCGTGGACGACGCGTCGCCGGACGGCACTGGTGCACTGGCCGACGACCTCGCCACGCGGCACCGCATCCAGGTCATTCACCGCAGTGGCAAGCTCGGGCTGGGGACGGCCGTCGTCGAAGGTTTCGCGGCTGCACGGTCGCCGATCGTCGGCGTCATCGACGCGGACCTCAGCCATCCGCCGGATCTGCTCCCGTCGATGTTGCTGGCCATGCGCCGCGCGTCGGCCGACATCGTCATCGGCAGCCGATACATTCCCGGTGGTGGCACGCGGAACTGGCCGATCGGCCGCCTGCTCCTGTCCCGGCTGGCGTGCATTCTGGCACACAGCCTGACGCCCGTGAGTGACGCGACCTCGGGCTTCTTTCTGATCCGGCGGGACCTCGCGCGCGGCGTGAAGATCTCGGCCGGTGGTTTCAAGATCTGTCTGGAGCTGCTCGTGCGCGGGCGTCCAACCTCGATCGTCGAGGTGCCGTACGTCTTCGTCGGCCGGACCGCCGGTGAAAGCAAGATGAACGTTAAAGAAGCAACCGGTTTTCTGAAGCAGCTCCGCGACCTCAGGGCCTTCACGCGACAGCACCCGCCGCTCAATCAGCGCCATCAGCGCCTCTCGGCCGCCGAGCTCGCGTCACTGGCGAGTCAGGCTGTCGACGGGAAGTGATGCCGGCCGCGCGGGGAGGCTCGTATCCACCGTCCGCGCGCCGAACAGCGTCTTTGACAGGACTTGCCAGACAATCGCCTGCTTGGTCGTGGCCAGGCGGGCGACATCGCCGAGGTGGCGGGCGATGTAGGACGGACGCAGAAAGAAGCGGCGCTTCGCGCGATGGATGGCGTCGAAGACCACTTGTTCGTCGAGACCGTTCCCGCGAAGCAGGTAATACGAATACTCCATCTTCGTCCAATCGGCGTCGGTCGAGGTCAGCCAGCCTTCCCGGACGCACTTGTCGTAGAGCGCAGTGCCCGGGTACGGGACGGCCGGATAAAAGTTGGCGAAGTCGGGATCGAGCTCGATGGCGTAACGCGTCGTGGCCTCCATCGTCTGCGGCGTCTCACCCGGATAGCCAAAGATGAAGAAGGCGAACGACTTGATGCCAGCCTGCCGCATGTTCTGGAAGGCGGTCAGGATTTTCTGGCGCTCGAGGCGTTTGGTCATGTCCTTGCGGACCTCTTCCGACTCCGATTCAATCCCGAGCGCGAGCATCCAGCAGCCGGCCTTCTTGAGGCGGTGAACGAAGGCGGGATCGGTCAGGTTATCGGCGCGCGCGTTCCCAAACCACTGGATGGGCAGCTTACGCGCGATCAGCTCGTCGCAGAACGCGGTGAACGACTTCACGTTCAGCGTGACCGTGTCGCCCCAAAGATAGAAGAAGTCGACGCCCAGCTCGTGGTGGGACCTTTCGATTTCGTCGACCAGCGCTTTCGCGCTGCGTTCGCGGAACTTGTGGCCCTGGTGGATCGGCGCGACGCAGAAATCGCACGTGTACGGGCAGCCGCGGCTGGTCTCGACGAGCACGTACGGCTTGTTGACCATCGGCAGCGCGTAGTGCTCGAGCGCGAGCAGATCCCACGCCGGGCTCGGCGTCTGTTGAAACGACGTGTATTGGCCGTGGGCGCGATGAGGTGTCACGCTGCCACCGTTCAGCCGAAACGTCAGGCTCGGCACTTCGTGAAGGCGATCGAGCGAGTCCAGGGCGGCGAGCGCGGTCAGCGCCTCCTCCGGCTCGCCGACGAACATGCCGTCGACTTCGGGCGCGCGCCGCATGGCGTCGCCGGGCGTCGTCGAGGCATGGGGGCCGAAGCAGAAGATCGGCGCGCCGAAATGGCGCTTCAGAGCGGTCATCGCCACGACGTCCGCGTCGAGGGTCGGCGTCGTGCTCGGAAAGACAATCAGCGATGGCCGAAAGCCGTCGCGCTCCAGGCGCGCGATGACGTCATCGGTGGACAGGCGCTCGGCGGTCGCGTCGATCAGCCGTACCTCGCATCCCGCCCGGCGCAGGAGCGCCGCCATCAGCGCGAGCGTATAGGGCGGCTTGGTCGTGCCGAGCACGTCCTCGCGCTCCTGGCAGCGGCCCTGACGCGTGAACGCCACGCCGTTGATGAGCGGCGGATTGATGAGGAGTGTGCGCCGGCCGAGAAGGTCAGCAGCCATCAGCGAACGACCGTCAGAGGAATCGCGCGCCGCGGGGCGACGCCCTGGGGAAATGGATCGGCCACAGGTTCCGGCGACAGCTCGACCTTGCAGCAGCGCCGGCAGACCGGGAAGATGCCGTGATCGAGGAGTCGTCGTCTCATCTCGACGTATGTCGGTCCATTCCAGATTTCTTCGAGCGACGAGGTCGCGAGATCGCCGACCTCGACGCGGATGAACGGGCAGAAGTACACCTTGCCTGAGAATCCCACGCGGGCGTGCAGGAACGGGTACAGGCACCGCCCCGCGAGCTTCGCGCCGGGCGTGTAGTAGTTGTCCATCAACTGAGTGTGGACTTTCGGCCGGTAGTCGAAGAGGACGTTGCGCTGCCGGCATTTTTCGGCGAGCGCGGCGACCTGTTGCTTGACGCGAGCGATGTTCAGCCCCGGATCCGGCGTGATGAACGTCGCGATCACCGACGCATCGGCAGCCCCGATCATCCTCACCGTTTCTTCGACTTCCTCCGGCGTGCTGTACATCAGGTGGTTGAGCCCAATCGCGTCGACCCCCAGCTCGCCGGCGACGTCGACCATCGCGTCGAGGGCTTCGAGACTCTCCTGCGCGACAGTCGTGTTGATGCTGACGCGCAGGGGTGCGTGCTTGCGCCGCGCGGCCTCCTGCAGCCGCCGGAGGCCGGCGCAGGTGCGTTCGAAGGTGCCCTTCAGCCCGCGCGCCCGATCGTGCAGCTCGCCCGGTCCGTCGACCGACACGCTGATGTGTTTGAGAAAGCCCGCGGCCGCGAGGTCCGCCAGCGCCTCGGCCCGCTCTTCGCTGATGATGGTCCCGTTGGTCGTCAGGTAGCCGCAGGAGTAGCCCTTCTCGCGGAAGAGATCCAGCACGGACATGATGTCCTTGCGCATGAAGATCTCGCCGCCGGTCAGGCTGACCTGAAATCCGGGCTGATCGGGGAACGCCTGGCGCAACCGGTCGAGGGTCATTTCCTCGCGCCACTCGCCCTCGATATTGAGGAAATCGATCACATAGCAGAACTCGCAGTGCAGGTTGCACCGCATCGTCGCTTCGTAGACCGCGCCAGTTGGCAGGCGATCGGCGCGACCGTCCTTGTCGCGAAGAAAACGCTCGACCCGATGCTCGTAGCGTCGGCGCCGGTAACGCGCCCAGGCGTGCCTCGCAAGCGGAAGGGCACGCGCTCGCGTGGCGATCGACTCGCGCAATTTGGCGACCGTTGCGGCGGCCTTAGGTCCCAGGGCCATTCAGTTGCCAGATCTCCAGTGGTGGACCGGGGCGCTCGAGCGCGTCATCGATCCGAGCGTCGGTATTGTGCAGGAATGGATCGATCCGCGCCTGCTCAGCCTCGCTGATTCCGGGCCGATACGGCGAGAACACGGCGATCCGCCGTCCTTCCCGAGAGAGCGTAGCGAGGAACGGCAACGTCTCTGGATCCGGTCTATTGTAACGCTTGAGGAGGACATACGTCACGCCCAGACGCCTCAATGGCTCGAGCCCCTCGCTCCCACCGAGCAGCGCCGGATCGACGTAGATCTTGTCGGCATCAAGGCCGCCACGGCCCAGGTAGATGAGTCGATAGGCGGGCGAAGGGTACGGATCGAGGCCGAGCTGCAGCTGGAACTTGATCGATGCCTCGTCCGGGTTGCCGAGGTTGCGACCGAGGGCCTCTGTCAATCCTTCTCGAGACGGCGTCAGCGCCGACGAGTACGGCTGCGTCAGGATAGTCGATCCGTGCGGAAGGTTGGCTTCGATGTAGCGCTCCGCCAACGTCCGTGTGTCGTCGCGCCGCAGAAAGGCGTCCGATCGCAGGCTCGCCTGGAAGCCAGGAGCCGCGGCGAGCGCCACCGCAATCCAGAAGAGTGCCGGTGACGTGCCCCGAATCCTGGCCGCCAGGTTCGACAAGGACCACGCCGCGAACAGCGCGAGAAACGGAACCACCGGGTTGAGATAGCGGCTGGCCGGCGCGGTGTTCGCGATGAACAGCAAGAACGGGATCGGAAATGCCAGGAGCAGGATCGCGCGCGCCGGCGTCGAGGCCAGCATCCACACCACTCCGACAACCCCGAGCACCGCAATCGGTTGACTAAGGCTGTCGCGCCAGAGCATCTCGAGGTATCGGCCGGCTGGGCCGAATGCGCCTGAGGCAACCGCGCGGTCGATGACGATCTGGCGATTCGCCGTGATGTCGCGCCACGCGGTCAACGGCTCGACAAGAAGAAACGGCGACAGCGCAAAGAAAACCACGAAACTCGTCAGGGCACCCACGGTGAGCTGACGCAGGCAGGAGATCCAGCCGAGCGGCCTCCATCCCTGAACGATCACGAGCGCGAGCGGAATTGCGAGAAACACGCAGTAATAGTGCGTCGAGAACGCGACGCCGCAGGCGGCTCCGGCGAGCACCGTGTCACGTTGCCGCGGACCGTCCGGGCGCGCCGACGGCCAGATCTTTGTCATGGCAACGTAGGCGAGGACGACGGCAAGCGTCGCAGGCACGTCGTGTTTCACATAGTGCGAATCGCGGACGTGAAGAGGCGAGACGGCCAGGAAGATCGCGGCCGCAATCGCGGTCCGAGAATCGGTCAGGCGTGCTGCGAGCCGGTAGAGTCCGACAATCGTTGCGGTCCCGGCGGCGACGCCAAGTGCCCGCCCGGCCGTGTAGATGCCCGTCGGGTCGGTGAAGTAGAGCTGCTGCAGCGCCCCGATCGACGCCACGCGGCCGCTCAACCAGACCCAGGCCAGGTACGCGCCCACCCAGGCAAACAGCACGTAGAAATAGAACGTCGGGTAGAGGAAGTTGTGCGGGTTCAGCGTTCCTCGGGCGAAGCTGAGCGCCCGGGCCATGATCGATACTTCGTCCGGGTTGTACACCGCGGGGAGTCCATACTGCAGACCGACGACGCGCAGGACGAATCCGAGCAGGCAAACGGCGGCGAGCGTCAAGGCCGATCGCCTGACCGCGGTCACCTGACCCGCTCCTTGATTGGTGGCGCCATGACGTCTTCGTCGGGCAGATCGGTGGCGACGATCTCACCGGCGAACTCCGTCGTGTCGGCTGGTGACGGCACCGGCGCGCGAGCGACGGCGCGAGCGCGTCGCACGTTCTCGAGCACGCGCAGTTCCTCAGGGCGAAAGAAGCCGCCGAGCCACAGCGCTCCAGCCATGACGACTACCACCGTCGTACCCCGGAGCACGATCCCGACGAGCGGATCTATTGCCGGCAGCGCGCGTCCGGCGGCGTAGGCGACGATCGCGGCCGCGGCGACGCGCGCGAGACGCCCCGACTCGTACTCGACTGGGTAGAAGCGTTGAGAGAAGTAATAGGCGATGGCTGCCTGCGTCGCGTATGCGATGCCATTCGCGTAGGCAGCGCCCATGATGCCGACACGGGGAATCAGCAGAACGTTCAGGCCGATGTTCACCGCGGCCGCCGTAGCCGTGGCGACCGGGTAATACGTGGTCCGGCGAGTGATGTTCAAACCAATCGACGTCATCAGATAGACGCCCTGAAAGAACACGCCCAGCGACGTCCAGGCAACCACCGGCGCGGCGGCCGTGTACTGGCCGTGCGTCACGACGTGCAGGAGGTCTGCGGCGATGGCGGAAAGGCCCGCCGTCATCAACGCGAGAATCGCCACCCCATAGGTCGTGACGGCGCTGAAGATGCGCTGGGCGCCGGGCTCTCTCACCGTCGCGTAATAGAAAGGCGCCCACGCATATTCGAAGGCCGCCAGAAACACTTTCTGGATCAGCCCGACGCTGACGCCCATCGCGTACAGGCCGATGTCTGACAAAGGGACGAAGAAACTCAGGACGAACTTGTCTCCGACAGCGATGACCTGCTGCGCGAAACCGTGCGGCACCCGTGGCAGGCCGAACGAGAGCGACTCGCGCAGCACCGTCATCGAAAACATCGGCCGGACCAGCGGCGCGAACCACCGCACCATCACCGCGAGCAGCACAGCGGTCACGACCAGGTCGGCCACGACCACGCCCATGACGCCGTACCCCAACCCCACGACCAGCACGAGGCGCAGCACCAGCGTCGACACCGAGCGCGCGAACGCGAGCAGGCTGAACTCGCGTGCCCGCTGCTGCATGCGCAGGACGTGAAAGGGGATGAACGTGAAGCCGATCGCGAACGTGTTCAGCAGGACCAGCTGCAGGGCGATCGTGTAGCCGGGCGCGCCCAACCACGTGGAGAGCCAGGGCGAGAGCGCGACCGCACCGGCGAGCAGCACCCCGTTGGTACCGAGCAGGAAGAAGAACAGGGTGCTGGCGAGCCGCTGACGCGCGCGGTCGTTTTCGCAGTCGTACCAGAACCGCATGAACGATCCGTCGACGCCCCACCGGAAGAAGAGCTTCGTGACCGCTTCCACGCTGCCGAGCAGCGCGAGAATGCCGTAGTCCGCTTTCGACAGATATTGGACGTAGACACCCAGCAGCGCGAAGTTGACGATCTGGATGGCCACGTCGCCAAGGCCGTAGATCGCCAGGTTCTTCGAGAGCTCGCGGATCTTCTGAAACAAAGGACCTCAGGGCTTCCGGAACGTCAACAGGTTCAGGAAGCACCAACCGGGTATCGGCAGCAGGCGCGTCAGCCAGCGGTGCAGCGGCAGGAGGGCGCGCGGGTGCCGCCGAATCAGTCGCGTCAGCACCGGCACCGTCGGAAAAATGCCTCTCCGTCCGATCAGTACCAGTCCTGCCCGCTCGGCCAGCCTGAGGTATTCCCCCACCGGGCGATCGCCTGGATGCTTGAACTCGGACGCGGTGCGGATGAGCCTCCCCTGCAACAGGAAATGCACGCGCGACTGAAGGTGGGCCAGGTTCGGGACCGACACCAGCAGCTCACCTCCGGGCCTGAGGACGCGGTGCAGTTCGGCGAGCGCGAGCGGCTGCTCCTCGAACGTGAGGTGTTCGAGCACGTCGAGGCACAGAGCGCGATCGAAGACGCCTGCGGCATAGGGCAGGGCAGTGACCGAACCGGCGTGCACGCGCTCGGACGAGTAGTTCGCGTCGACGCCTTCAATCGCGAGGCGGTCGGCGAACTCGCTGACGAGCACGCCCTCGCCACAGCCGGCGTCGAGGACACGCGTCGAGCGAGGAAGCGCGTTCAGCCACTCGCGGACCGCCGCGAGCTTGGCAAGGTAGGTCGGATAGTAGTCCCACGACGGGTCCGGCTCCCGATGGTAGTCTCCGCGCGCGGCATACTCGCCCCCGCGCACCACCGGCGGGCTGGCGCTCATGATGGCAGTGATTCTAGCGCATAAAAAAAGCCCGAGAGTTTACTCGGGCTTTCCTTGGAGAGGTTGTCGTCCGGCGTGATCGGGCAATTAGGCGGCGCGTTCGCTTACGACGCGCCACCGCCAGGCCCACCGGGCCCGCCAGGACCGCCAGGCACGCCGGGTGGCCGAATCTGCTGCGGGACGGTCTGGTACGGATTGCCCGGCACATTCGGCGCCGGCGGCGGCAGCTGGCCGGGACGCGACGGCATCGGCATCGGCTGCGGCTGCACGCCGGCTGCATTCCGGGCTGCATCCCCGGCTGCATCGGCGGCTGACCGGGGAACTGCTGCTGCGGCGGCACCGCGCCCGGCGGCATGATCCCATTCGGCTCGCCATCGTCGTCGACGACGACGTTCGGCATGACGACCTGTGGCTGCGGCCTCGAAGCGTTGAATGCAGGAGGCGCCGCCGACATCGCGGGCGCCTTGCTCGCCGGCATGATCAGGATTCGGTCATACGACGAGGTGCCTGCCGTGCCGGAGCGTGGCTTCGCGATATAGCCGCTCGCCGAACGGAGAAGCGTCTCGAGCGCGCGGCCTTCGGGCACGTCGCGGAGTTCGAGCGTGACCGGCGCGCCCGTCAACCGCTCGGCGCCCACGACCTGGGTTTGCCCGACTCGGCCCCACTCGTCGAGGATCTGACGAACCGGAACGTCCTGCGCCACGATGGTGACGCGGCCGTTGGCGATGGACAGCTGCAGCTCGCCGGCGCTTGCGGTCGTCGCCAGCGCGCACATTAGCGCCGAGGAAACAGCGAATCCAAGCTTGTGCATGGTCAGGACCCTGGTTGATTCAATCCAGTATACGCCTCATTGCTTGAATAGGGGACGAATCGGCTTGCCTAGCGGTTGGAGAGTGGCTGACTCGGCGACGCGTCTATCCCGGTTGAGCTCAAGTGGTTACAGTAGTTTCGTGATCCAGAGCGGAGAGTCCTTCTTCGGCAGGTCGCACGATCGGCAGATCTCCGGGCCGCCGCTCTCGAGGTGGTCGCGGCGCGCCTTGCGGTAGGGCTCGGCGTTCCAGATGTCCCGGATGGATGAGGTGTTGAGATCACCAAGCACCGTGCCGGCCGTCGAAATCGGCGCAGCAGAGTGAAACGCGTCCGTCCCAGAGCACCGTGAAGGTCAGCCATGGCCGGTAACAGGGATAGTTGACGTCGGATTCGGTGTTGAGCGTCCCGGCCCAGTTGTGCAGATCGGTGACGTGGATTTTGTCGGCAATGCCGCGCCAGTGCTCGATGAAGGCCTGCTCGTCGAGCGAGTTGTTCTGCCGGACGAACGACAGGATCAGCTTGGGCCGACGCTTCCCCAGCTCGGCGCGAATCCGCACGAGCCGCTCGATGTTGGCGATGACCTTGTCGTACTTCAGGCCGATCCGCGTCGATTCGAAGACCTCTTTGCCGGACGCATCGACGCTGATATTGATGGCGTCGAGCCCCGCCTCGATCATTCCCCGCGCCACGGCGTCGGTGATGAGCGAGCCGTTGCTGATCATCCCGACTTCCTGGATGCCCTTGTCCTTGGCGTAGCGAACTTTCTCGACGAGCTGACGATCGACGAACGGTTCGCCGTAGTTGTGGACGCGCACGTGGGTGATGCCGAGCTCGGCGCACTCGTCGACGACCTTGCGGAACAGCTCGAACGTCATGATGCCCTGCCGGCGGTGCATCTCGTCGCGCGGGCAGAACACGCATTTGGCGTTGCAGATGTTGGTGCTTTCGATCTGAACGATCTCCGGCAGCCGCGGCGCGCGGTCGCGCCCGGTGGCGAGCATCAATCGTCGCACCGGCTTCGCCTGCTTCCGCAGTATTGACTCGGCGGCCTGACGCGCGCGAGTCCGGACGGTGGGGCGTGATGACATGCTTGAGTTATTGCTGTCGGAAGTGCTCGATCACACGGGTCAGGATCTCGTCGAGCTCGACGGTCGGCGCGTAGCCGACCAGCGCCTTGATCTTGGAAATATCCGGCACCCGCCGTGGCATGTCCTCGAAGCCGGCTTCGTACGCCTGATCGTAGGGGATTCGGACGATTTCAGACTGGCTGCCCGTGAGAGTCCGAATCCGCTCGGCCAGATCGCCGATCGTGATCTCGTGACCGTTGCCGATGTTGAAGACCTGTCCCACGGCCCGTGGTTCGTCCATCAAGGCTACCACGGCCCGCACGACGTCCCCGACATACGTGAAGCTGCGAGACTGCCGGCCGTCTCCGAAGACAGTGATCGGTTGGCCGGCGAGCGCCTGCCGGACGAAGTTCGGGATGACCATCCCGTACTGACCCGTCTGCCGCGGTCCGACGGTGTTGAACAGCCGGACGATGATGACCGGCAGCTTGCGCTCCTTCCAGTAAGCAAGCGCGAGGAACTCGTCGATGAGCTTGCTGCAGGCGTAGGCCCAGCGATGCTTGTGGCTCGGGCCGAGCACGAGATCCGCGTCCTCGTGAAACGGCACGTCGACGCTCTTGCCGTAGACCTCCGACGTGGAGGCGATGAGCGACCAGCTTCTTCTTTTTGTTGGCGAGCTTGAGGACGACCTCGGTGCCGTGAACGTTGGTTTCAATCGTATGGACGGGCGCCTCGACGATCAGCTTGACGCCGACCGCAGCCGCGAGGTGCACGATCACGTCGGCGCGGTCGACGAGCTCGGCGAGCACCGGTTCGTTGGTGACGCTGTCGATCGTGTATCGGAATTTGGGATGCGATTTGAGATGGGAGATGTTGTCAATCGACCCGGTCGAGAGATTGTCGAGGGCATGGACCTCGTCGCCGCGCGCGAGGAGCGTCTCGGCGAGATGGGAGCCCACGAAGCCGGCGCCGCCGGTGATTAAGACGCGCATAAGAAGTATGAAGCCTGACCTGTGAAGTCTGAAGTGTTCAAGTTTGGCAGTCGGACGTGTGAAGTTGACGTGTGAAGTGGTTCAGCGCGCCAGTTCGACGATTGCATCCGCGGCCCGCTCGGCGGCCTTGCCGTCGGCGGCGACTCTGTATCGGGTCAAGAACGCTCGCTGCGCGAGTCCTAGCTCGTGGCGAAACTCCTCATCATACAGGATTTGTCTCAAGGCTTGCAGGATCCCGCCCTCGGCGCCGGCCATGATTCCTGCGTCGACGAAGGGGCTCAAATTATTGGGGAGCCCGATGACGAGGGCGGGGACGCCGATCACGGCGGCGTCGAGCGCGACCGTCGAGTTGACGGTGACGACGGCGCGGCTCGCGCGGAGCAGCGGTGCGAGTGGCGCGGACGCGGGCAACACGGTGACGTGAGCGTGGCGCGCCAGCAGCGGCGCATAGACGTCCGGTGTTTCCGCTGGATGGGTCTTAATCGCCACGTGCACGTCGGACAGTGTTGCGGTCGCGTCGAGAAACGCCTCGAGCACGCCGCGTGCTTCCCGGTGCTTCGTCGCGACGAGCACCAGCGCCCGCGAGCCGGCGCCGGCACTCGCGCGTGCCTGGTCAATCTCTGCCGGCGTCAGCCTGGCCACGCTGTCTGCGAGCAGGTCGAGTCGGGGGCTACCGGTTACCGCCAGCGACTGGGTCGGGAACCGGCCTTCGTGGCTCAAGTGCTCGCGCCGCATACTCATCGAAGAGCAGCGTAAGGGTCGGGTTCGGGAAACCGACGTCGCCGTGGTGCTCGGCGTCGACAGCCATTTCGTCCGGCTCGTGCAGGTAGTTCAGCCAGTGACGGTAAATGAACCCGTGCTGCAGGCCGACCGAGGGGATGCCGCGCCGGCGGCTCTCGAGGACGATCGCGCGGCCCCATCCTCCGGCCTCGGCGTAGGTGACCACGACGCGCGGGCGGCACGCCTCGAGCGCGGCGGCAGCCTCGTCCATCGCGCGGGCCGACCACGGCCACTGCAACAGGGCGATTCCCGCCAGTTCTTCGCGCACGATCGGCCAGCAGTCGCACCGCCGTATGACCGATCTCGCCCGAAGATCGGCGCTCTTCCAAAGCGCGCGGCGGGTCTGGTGGCGTTCCCGCCAGACACCGCGCGATGCGGTCAGGGCGGCGAGTGGCGCAAAGGCTTCGACCGGGCGCACCGTCTCGGTTGGTTGGCCGGCGCGCAGAGGATGCCACCAGCGCCGTGCTCGAAAGTTGACCGCCGGGCCGACGCTGATGTACTCGAGTGACTCGGCGCCGAGTCTCTGCTCGAGCGCCGTCAGCACTGGGCCGATGTACGCCTCTGCGCTGCCGTCGCCGGCATCCGTCCGCCAGAACGCGCGGTGAACGAAGGCCACGGCCGTGCCTTTCCGCTGACCGGACGGCACCGAACCTGAGCGGAGCCGTGATGCGAGCGCCGCGGCGTTGAGGCTTGCGGCTCTCGCTTTCATCGCCGCGAGCCGCAGGGCCGAAGACCGTCCGAATCCCTGCGGACCGTGATAGGCGACGTGCCTCGCAGCGGCAACCTGTGGCGCCAGGCCCCGCGCGATCGCCCCGCCCCGGATGAAGTGAAGCGCGCGCGGTCGCTCCCGCTCGACCAGCGCTTCGAGCGCGTGCAGCGCCCGAAAAACGTTCAGGATGACTTGCTGCTTGTGCAGGTACAGCTCGGCGAACCACCACAGTGAGTCGCCGCGAAGCGTGAATCGCTGCCGAAGACGCTGGCCGTCGACGCGCGCGTCGCGCAGGCTCTTGATCCAGGCGATCGCCTCCACCGTGGCACGTTCGGCGGCGACCCCATCGAGATAGTTCCCGAGCTCCACCTCGCGCCGCCCGTCGGTGCAGTCGATGGCGAAGACCGCGTCAGTCATGCCCGACCGGCAGAAGACAGGCGGGCAGCAGATTCATCGAGCGCCGCGCTGGCCGCGGCGAAGACGTCATCTGCGCTGATGCCTGCGAGGCAGTCCGGGGTGTGACCGACACAGCGCGTTGGAGGGCGGCGGATGCGATTGCAGGGGCTGCAAGGCAGGTCGATCCGAACGACACGGTCGACAGATCCGCGGGTTGCGTAGCGAGCGGGGTCCGACGGGCCGAACACTGCGACGACCGGCGTGCCGACCGCCGCCGCAAGATGCATCGGCCCCGTGTCTCCAGTGATGAGTAAGTCGAGCTGCGCGAGGAGGGCGGCGGACGTGAGCAGGCTGTCGGCGACCGAGGCATCGATCACGAGCCGGGGCGCGAGCGCGCGCTGCAGATCCGCAATGGGCCCGCAATCGCCCGGCCCACCAGTCGCAACAATCGCAGCGCCTCGCGAATCGGCGAGCCGCATCGCCACGTCAGCGAATCGTTCAGAAGGCCATTGCTTGATCGCCCGCCCGCCGTTCAGGTGCACGCCAACCAGCGGTCGGCCGGTTGCCGGGCGGAGAATTGCGGCCGCCGCCGCTGTCGCGACTTCGGGGACTTTCAGGAGCGGTGCCGAGGACTCCGGCGGCGTGCGGCCAAACGCTGCCTGGACTAGCCTGCGCGCGTTGATCGACGTGTGAGCCGACGGGTCGTAGTCGAGTGCGACGTCGAGGACCGGGCCGCCACCGCCACTTCGCCAGCCGGCGATTCTGGCTGCGCCAGACGCCGCCGCCACGAGATTGCTCCGCACGTCGGGCTCGAAGTTGATGGCGAGATCGTAGCGCCGGGTTCGCCAGCTCCAGGCGGCTCGCAGCAGGGCGCGCATTCCCAAACCCTCGCCGTCGCGTGACAGCCACTCCGGATCGAGCGTCTCGACACAGGTAACGCTGGGCACGGCTTGGGCGAGCGCCGCATTCCAGCTCCCGACGACCAGATCGATTTGCGCAGCAGGCGCGAGCGCGCGCACGTCACGGATGGCTTCGAGGGCCATCACCAGGTCCCCGATACGCTCGAGGCGAACTAGGAGGATGCGTCGCGGTTCGGTCGCGCCGCGAGTGAATGGTCTCGCGAGCGTCGCCACGATGGCCAGGGCGGCATCGACCGTTCGCACGAGCGCGCGTTCACGGACGTCAGGAATCTGCAGCACAATCAACCGGCCACTGCGGATGCAGTGACTTTCCCCGGACTCTCACAAACTATCTCACGGCCCGCCTTCGCGTGCTTCGCACGCTGCGGCGCGGCAAGCCCGCTCGACGACGAGTCTATTTCACGCTGACCCGGTCGACCATCACGCCCAGCTCGCGATCGTCGGACGTGCCCAGTACCAATTCCGGTTTCCAGACCGACGTCGTGAGCGTCAGCTCGATCGAGCGGCCGCTGCTGCTCAGCCGTTTTGCCAGCTCCGGCGGAATCGGTAGCGCGTACGGCTGGAATCCGGTTGCCACTCGGACAGTGCCGAGGACTTCGTTGTCGAGTGCGACTGTCACGTCGGCGCGTTCGACGGCGGGCGGCCGGCCACCGTCGCTCAACGAGAGGACGACTTCGCGGCTGTCCGGGCGGATGCCGGTCAGCGCGACGAGCGACCGCCACCGTGACCAGCGGAACGAACGGCCCTCGCTTTGTTCCTTTGCATAGAACCGGACGACATGGAGGTCGTCGTTCACCCCTACGTCGAGGTCGAAGGCCTCCGTCTCAGCATCCTCGTCCGGTGCCATCAGCTCGTACAGGCTGTAATCGAACTCCTTCTGCCGGACAAAGCGTGGGTACGCGTCCGCAGGCGCATCGTACTCAGGGACATGGAATCGATCGCTGGCGATTGGCCGTGCTCGCCAGGCAGGCGACAGCAGGTCTGTTCCTCCGCCGCCCATGAAGAGTACGCGGTCGTATCGAGTCCGCGCCCAATCAAGAAACGCGGCCACAACGGTCTTGTCCGGCCTGGGAGAGTTCAGCACGAGCACGTTGCGCGCGTAAATGTAGGCGAGGGGGAGTGCGAGGACGTGCGTGTCGGACGCGTTGCGGGACTCGACCATGAGGAGGTCGCGGTCGCTAACCTTGGCCGCGAGGCCTTCGAGCTTGGCAATGACGCCCGCATACTCGACGTGCCCCAGGACCGGCTTGGCCGCCCGCACGTACTGCGTTGCCAGCAGGACGACAAACGCGACGCCAATCGTGCCGCGCACCACCCGCGTCGGCGCCCACCCCCCGCGTGTCCCGCTCAAGGCCGCGGCCGCGGCAAAGAGGAGCGCGCCGGGCAGAATCACCGGCAGAAACCGCCGCGCCATCCAGAAATGGTCCGAGGCGATGCGAATCTTGTAAAAGAAGAAAAACGAGAAAAGCGCGACGGTCGTGAAGATCTCCGGAGCGCGCCAGAAAAACTTTCGCGCGACGAGCGCAAAACCGAGTAGCGCCGCGAGAAGTCCCGGAACGGTCAGGTAGTAGTTCGTGAACGTCCGCAGGGCATAGGCGTCCCGAGCTGCCAGCAACCCCTCAACTGGTTGCCGCAACAGCAGGGCGTACGTCGCCGCGCCCACGACCGTCAGCGCCAGGATCGTCGGGGCGACGATCTCGACTTTTCGACCAAGTGCTGGCAATCGCGCGCCGAGGACGAGCGCCCCGAGGCCGGCAGCGCCGCCCACCGCGAGCAACGCGTACTGCCACATCGAGAAGTGACTCAAGAAAACGATGGGAAGGTCGGCGTAGTGCCGCATCAAGACGACGAGATACGCGACTGCAAGGCCGCCCACCATCGCGAGCGACAGCAGGAAGGACCAGCGGACGCGGGCGCGACCGGCAAGCACTCCGAGCGCCAGCGCGGCAAGCACACCGGCAATTCCCAGCACCGCGTCGAAGCGCAGGAAGAGCAGCAGGCCGAGCATGGCTCCCGCGACTGGTGCGAAGAACGGATCGTCGTCGACGTGCGCCCGGCCGAATGCCAGCAGCGCCGCAAACGTCAGTGCCTGCATCACGACTTCGGCGTTCGGGTACCGCGAGAACCAGACCTGAACGACGTTGAGCGTCAGGAGGGCGGCGGCAGCCCATGCGGCGGCAGAGCCCGCGAGGCGTTTGCCCGCGAAGTACACCGCCAGAACGCCGAGCAGAGCCCACACCCCGACTGCGCGCCGCGCTCCGGTCAGGCCGTCGAGGCCGTAGCCGATCGCGATGGAAGCCGGGAAAAAGTGGGGAAACTGGCCGACGACCGTGCCGGCGTCCGGGTTCTTGATCAGGAATCCCATGAACCGAAGGCTGTAGTAGTCCGGCCGCTGATACGAGGGGAAGAAGAGGTCGCGCGCAAACGGTGGCACGGACGAGACGACCGGATCCCGCACGACAAGTCTTTCCCGCTGCGCGATCTGAATCCCTTCGTTCATGTACACGCCCGGATCCTTGCCGCCGATGATGTATTCCGACGGCGGAAAGAAGCGCCACAGGCCGAGCACGATCAGGGACAGGGGAAGCAGCGCGCCAGCACCAGGCCAACGGGCGTTGGCGCCGAGGCGGAGCCTGAACCGCCCAACCGCGGCGGCCACGAGCGCGACGCCGACGTTCGCGAGGAGCAGACGTTCAAATGTGTAACGATCGAGCAGCGCCAATCCCAGGACAACTGAGACCGACACCGACGCGCTGATCACCACCGCCCAGAACAGCCGTTCGTCGGCGTCGAGGCGCGCGCGCCGGTCCCGATCGGCGAACGGCAAACGGAAGATCACGACCCCGGGGAGCCAGGCGACGATGAGGAGATAAATGAGCGTCAAGACAGGGTGCTAGAGAGTCAGGGTGCCAGGGTGCCAAAGGTGCTTAGAGGGCCACGGGCCAGGTGCCTAGCACCCTAAGCACCTTTGGCACCCTGGACCCTGGCACCCTTGCACCCTAGAACTGAAAATAGATGAATTCGGCCCCGCCGAAGTTTCCAAACAACAACGTGAGGTAGCACGTCGCTGCGTAGATGGAGTATCGCACGCCGATGGGCAGCCGCGGCACGACCAGTCCGTCGTCGAACCACGCCTCGCACGCATGCACGACGATGAGTGGGGTCGTATACAGCAGGAGCGGGACGAGTAGTCCATTGACGTTCACCGTTTCGGGCGAGAAGTTGGCGACAAGGCGTGTCGACGAGATCTCGAATCTGGCCGGCCGATCGGGCGCGGAAAATCAGCCAGCCATAACAGGTGATGTGGAACATCACCGCCCAGGACACGATGCGACTGACCGGGTGGGCCCCGGCAACCACCTGACGGATCCACGCAGCCCGTTCGGCGGCACGGTAGGCGATCAACAGCAGGCCGTGGTAGATCCCCCAGAGCACGAACGTCCACGCGGCGCCGTGCCACAGCCCTCCGAGCACCATCGTAATGAACAAGTTTCGTCGGGTCTGCCATTCCGACCCGCGGCTGCCGCCGAGCGGAATGTAGAGATAGTCACGCAGCCATGTCGACAGGCTGATGTGCCAGTTCCGCCAGAACGCTTGCGGAGTGCGCACCAGATACGGAAAGCGGAAGTTCTCGATGAGCTCGATGCCCATCAACTTCGACGTCCCTCTGGCAATGTTGGTGTAGCCGGCAAAGTCCCCGTAGATCTGGAAGGCGAATGCATAGACGCCGAGGAGGATGTTGACGCCGCTTTGCGGCGCGCCCGGATCGAAGATGCCGTTCACCAACCCGGCGAGGTTGTCGGCGACATAGACCTTCTGGAAGTAGCCCCAGGCGATGAGCCAGGCGCCATCCCGCATCTGCTCGGTCGTGATCCGGCGAGGACAATCGATCTGCGACAGCAGGTTCGATGCCCGCAGGATCGGTCCAGCCACAAGGTGCGGAAAGAATGCGACGAAGACCGCGAAGTCCAGCAAGTCCCTGGTCGCGGGGATTTCACGGCGATACACGTCGATGACGTAGCTCATCGTCACGAACGTATAGAAGGAGATGCCCACGGGCAGCAGGATCCGCAACGTCACGAAGTCGAGGTTCCAGCCCAGGGCGCCAAAGACGTCCTGCAGGCTGTCGGCAAAAAAGTTGAAGTACTTGAAGAATCCCAGCAGGCTGAGGTTGAACCCGAGGCTGAGAACCAGGAACGCGCGCCTCCGCCCCGGCGCAGTCGTGTGGGCCAGCGCCCGGGCGCACGTGAAGTCGACCAGGGTCGAGGCGATGAGCAGACCCAGGAACCGCCAGTCCCAGGCGGCGTAGAAGTAGTAGCTCGCTGCGAGGAGGAGCCAGTTCTGGCCGCGATGCGGCAGCAACCGGTAGACGCAATAGACGACGATGAAGAACCAGATGAACTGAAGGGAGTTGAAGACCATAGTCGACGCGGCGTCTTCGCGCCTTAGCGCGGTAGCAGCCGGTGGTCCTCGATGAATCGGTCGAGCGCCGCGGCGACGACGGCATGGCCGCGTGGCGTCAGATGAACGGTCTCCTGATAGAAGAGGTCAGGCCCGGGAAGCGCCGCTCGTAGCGCCGGCAGCACGTCAAGCCTTGGGATTCCCAACGGGGCTAGCGCCGCGTCGAACCGTTCGGTCGCCGCGTCTCGGACGAGCGATCCCCCAGCCGAAGTCACGACCGCCTTCAACCGCCCATAGTCCGCGTCGTCCACCTGAAAGCGCGCCGGCATCAGGACGACGGCCGTCGTTGCGCCGTTTGCGTCGGCGGTTCGGACGATGTCTTCAATTGATCCACGGGCCAGCTCCAAGCCATCAGCGATGCGCGGCGCGGGATTTGCCGCATAGCTCTGAAGAGGCGGTTCGGGCGGAGCCAACGACGGCGAGAGCCTTTCTGTGGCTGCAACGACTCGCAGCCGGAGAATCTGCAGGACCATGCTGCGCCGTACGAGCCGCCGCAATCGCGTCAGAAAGGACGCGGCGACGATCTCGGTTGCGCCTCGGGTCTCATCGAGCTTGTACCGGGAGCTCAGGGCCTCTTCGGCGTCGTTGCCGACGAAGACGACCGGCAATACGAGATCCGGCTGCACCGTGCTCACGATCGCGCGGAAGAAGAGCTGTTCCTCGACCGGGCCGTAACCCTGAACCCCGGCGTTCACGACGCGATAGCGCAACGATGGAGACCGCTGGTTCAGCCGCTGCTCGAGAAGCTCGCCGAATGTCTGGGCAAACGGTACTTGCACAGACAGGACGAGCGAGTCGCCGAGAAGCACAATCCGCCGCTCTTGAGGCTGTTTGGGCCCGATTTCCTCGTCGTCTCTCAGGCCGGCACCATTGATGGCGATCTCGGCGGTGAACTCGCTCGTCATAAACCGCGTTCGCGCGTGCGGCTTGAGCCGGTAGCCGATCGCGTTATCCGGCTCGAACAGTCCCTGAAAGGATGGCGCCGCCTCTGAACTGCCCCAGGTTCGCAGTCCGACTTCAAAGATCGCGAACTGCGCCGCGGCGATGCACGCGAACCACGCGACCTGTCGGATCGTCATCGCCGCGTTCGCGGACCAGTGGCAATCGCCGCGGCAACGTCGACGACAGCCGACTCGGTGAGCGCGGGGTAGAGTGGCAGTGAAAAGATCTCGCCGCACACCTGCGTGGCGATCGGGCAATCCGCGGGTTGCTCAGGTGACAGCGCCGGCTGCCGAGGGATCGGAATCGGGTAGTGGATCAGGGTTTCGATACCGGCCGATTGCAGATGTGCCTGCATCGCCTCGCGCGCGCCGCTACGAACCGGGAACAGGTGGTAGACGTGGCCGGCGTCGAGCTCCGGCGGAATCACGACGGCGTCGAGCCGCGCGAGCGCCTCACGGTATCGTCGTCCCAGCGCGCGCCGGCGATCGGTCCATCCTGCGAGGAGCGGCAGGCGGGCACGCAGAATCGCTGCCTGCATTTCATCCAGGCGGGAGTTCACGCCGAACTCGTCGTGCCGGTACTTGTCGGTCTGCCCGCCGTTGCGCAGCCGCTTTGCGCGAGCCGCCAGCGCCGCGTCACTTGTCGTCAACGCTCCGCCGTCGCCCAGCGCACCCAGATTCTTCGTGGGATAGAAGCTGTAGGCTGCGGCCGCGCTGTCGCTGCCTACCGGGCGTCCCTGGCAGGTTGCGAGGTGTGCCTGGCAGCAGTCTTCGACGATGGCGAGATTGTGCCGGCGCGCCACGTCGACGATCGCGGGCATGTCGGCGGCCTGACCGTAGAGGTGCACAGGCATGATCGCCGCGGTACGGGATGTTACCGCCGCGGCGGCGGCGTCCGGGTCGAGCGTGAGGCGATCGGGGTCGATATCCGCAAAAACCGGCCGCGCGCCCGCCATCATGATTGCGAGCGCTGAATAGGCGGCGGAGAGCGGCGAGGTAATGACTTCGTCGCCCGCGCCGATGCCAAGCGCCCTGAGCGCGATAGCAAGGGCATCAGTGCCCGTGCCGACGCCGGCCGCATGTTCGGCGTGGCACGCGGCGGCGAACTCCCGCTCGAACGCCTCCAGCTCGGGGCCGAGGATGAACCAGCCGCGCGTCACGACCCGCTCGATCGCCTGCCGCACGACGGCCGCGTCGTCGCCAGGCGTCAGTTGCAGGAACCGAATCACGCCCGCGGCTCCGGCGCGGCCGGTACGGGCTGATCGACGTACTGACGTATGTGCTGGCGATAGAAGGCAATCGTCCGCTCGAGACCTTCGCGCAGCTCGACACGAGGCGTCCAGCCAACGGTCTGGCGAAACTTGGTCGAATCCGAGTAGAAACTGCCGATGTCGATGCGTTTTTTCTCGGGCGGCCACTCGACGAACCGCACCGATCCGGAGCCGGCGACGTCGATCAGCAACGCGACGAGTTCACGGTGGCTGATCGGCTGATCGCCGCCGACGTTGAAGACCTCGCCGTTGCACGCGTCGGTCGCGCCGGCCTGGAGGAACGCCGTCGCGGCGTCGTCGACGTAGACGAAATCACGCAGCTGCGAGCCGTCGCCGAAGATCTGAATCTCGGCGCCCTCGATGGCGAGGCGAATGAACCAACCGATGAAGCCCTGCCGATTGTGGCGGATCAGCTGACGAGGGCCGTAGACGTTGGTCAGGCGCAGCGAGCAGGCGCGAACGCCGAAGACGTTGTTGTAGAGGAGATGGTAGTACTCGCCGGCGGCTTTGTTGACACCGTTGATGTCGGCAGGCCTGACAAGGTGTTTCTCGTCGACCGGCAGCCGATCCGGGCGGCCGTAGACCTGACGCGTGCCGGCAAACACGACCCGGACCTTGGGATTGTATTTGCGACACGCCTCGAGCATCGACAGTTGCGCGCGGCAGTTGATGTCCAGATCCGTGTACGGATCGCGCATGCTGTCGATGTGGCTGACCTGTCCGGCGAGATTGAAAATGACCTCCCGGTCCTCGACGAGGACGTCCATCGTGGTCTGATCGCGGACGTCGGCGACATTGAGACGCACTCGATCCTCGAGGCCGTGAATGTTGAACCGGTTGCCGCCGTACTCGGGACCAAGCGAGTCGACGATGAGCACGTCCGCGCCGGCATCGACGAGATGTCGGACCAGGTTGCTCCCGATGAAGCCGAGTCCACCCGTGACCATCACGCGACGGCCGCGGTAGAACGAGAGATATCCGGTGGTCATGTGTGCTGGGTCAGGGTGGGGTCAGATCTCGATTTTCTCACTCGGACGCGAATGCTCCGGGCCAGAGCGAGAAAATCGAGATCTGACCCCAACCTGCCGCGAGGCGGCAGCGTGGACCGAGAATGCATGTTAACGGCGCGGCACCGTCATGGCAAGCGCCCGATCGTAGGCGGCTTCGTAGCGTCCAGCGACGAATTCCCACCCGAACCGGGCCATCACGGTTGCCCGCGCGGCCTCGCCGAGCCGGACCCGATTCTCGGGATCACGGGCAAGCGTCTGGATCGCGTCGGAGAGCGCCACCGGATCCCGTTCCGGCACGACGAGGCCGGTTCGGCCGTGTTCGACAACCGATCCGATGCCGCCGGCAGGTGTCGTGATCACGGGCGTTCCCGAAGCCATCGTCTCGAGCACGATGTTTGGCAGGCCGTCGACGTTGCCGCTCTCGTCCCGCACTGAGGGAATCGCAACCATGTCGGCCGTCGCGAGCCACCCGGCGACGTCGTCTTGCGACAGGTTGCCGAGGAATCGGACGCGGTAGTCGATGCGCGCGGCGCCAACCTGCTGGCGCAGTTCGGATTCCAGATCGCCGGCGCCGGCAATCGCCGCCTGGAGATCGATTCCCCGCGGCAGCCTCGCCAACGCATCGATCAGGTACTCGAAGCCTTTCTTGCGGACGAGCCGTCCCGCCGTGAAGAGGAGTGGTGTATGGGTCGCGATGCCGAGGCTCGCGCGGCGTCGCGCGCGGAGGAGCGGATCGGGTCGGAAGCGCTCCGGGTCCACGCCGTAGGGCACCACGTCGACTCGGTCTGGCGCTGCGCCGAGGGCGATCGCCCGTCGCCGCAGGTCCGCGCTGCACGCCGTGACGGCTCCTGCGCGCCTGAAGACCCTCCCTGCGGCGCGCCGCGCCGGCCACAACGTCTCGGCGACGTAGACATCCGAGCCGTGGAGGCTGACGACGAGCGGGAGATTGCCGGCGGCGGCCGACGCGACCACTCCTCCGGGGACCACCCAGTGACCGTGCATGATGGTCGCGCGGTACCGTCGCGCCACCGCACGGGCGGCGCGCCAGCCCGCCGCGAGCGCCAACGGCGCAGCGATGTACGCCGCGGCTTTCAGGCTGACGTCAGCGCGCAGCGCCGCCGCGTATCCGAAGACGTTCAGCCGCGCGCTGGGCGCGTACTTGTAAAAGTGAAAGTGAACGCCGCGCTCCTCATCGGCCCGCGCGACAAGCGGGTGCCACGGCGCGACGACGTGTACTTCGTGACCGCGCGCGGCGATCGATGTCGCGATCGGCTCCATGAACGTCCCGACGCTGTCCCCGTGGAACCGCGGGTACGAGCTGGTCACCATCACGACGACGTGGCGTGTCACGGTGTTTTGCGAAACAGGAGCCGCCAGGGAGTGATCAACGATTCGGCGAGAACCGCGCTCGACACTTTCGACTGGCCTTGCCGGCGCTCGATGAAGATGATTGGAACCTCGCCGATTCGGCAGCCGCGACGACTGGCTTCGAACAGCATTTCTACCAGAAAGGCGTAACCGTCGGAGACCATTTCGCCGAGCGGCAGTCGCGCCAGCGACTCGCGTCTCCAGCAGCGGAAGCCGCTCGTGCAGTCGTTCGGGGTCAGGCTCGTGACCAGCCGGATGTAGCGATTGGCGAACGCGCTGAGGAAGATTCGATGGAGCGGCCAGTTCACGACGCTCACGCCGTTGAGGTAGCGCGAGCCGATGACGACGTCGTACTCGGTCGTGGCGGCGGCCAGCGACGGCAGGTATTCGGGACCGTGAGACAAATCGGCATCCATCTGGCAGATGAGATCGACGTCTGGCTGCGCGATCGCCTTTTGCAAACCCTCGATATAGGAACGCCCAAGACCACGCGGTCCGGTGCGGTGGAGGACCTCGATGCGTCCGGCGTGCTCGCTCGCCAGTGCGTCTGCGATCCCCCCCGTCCCGTCGGGCGAACCATCGTCGACAATCAGGAGTCGGTAGCCCGGGTGCGCGAGCACGCCGCGCACGAGGACCGGAAGGTTGTCGCGCTCGTTATAGGTCGGGACGACGACGAGGACAGTCGGTGGCGTGTTCACGATTGGCTACGGCCGCCAGCCAGCGCGGCGGCGGCGATGATGAGTACCGGGTCGATCACGGGCGTTCGGAATCGCTCCTGCGGAAAGAACACGAGCCCCACGAGCATTGACGACGCCGCGAGAAGCAGCAGCGACACCGGCCGTCGCGGGTTGCGCCAGAGCCGTCGCGCGCCCGCGACGGCGAACGGCAGGACCAGCAGATACGGCACGACCGACGCCAGACGATATCTGGCGGAGTGTACCGCATACGACGGTCCGACCGGAACGATCGTGTAGAAAGCTTTGCGGACGAGAAGCTGCGCCCAGTCGAGTGGATGAGCGGCAATCCAGCCGAACGCCTCTCGGTAATAGAGCGGCTCGAGCGCCTCGGGCGACAGCCCCGGCCGCGCCTGCCTGAACGCCAGCTCCGCGCGCTTGAGGTCAGGGTTCGCGGCCAGGTCGCCTTCTCCGCGGGCGAGAGGATGATTGCCGGTCCAGAATGTCACGCCGCCTTCGGAGGCGATGAGCACGAACCGATCGTAGACACGGAGGTTGCGCAACGTCCACGGCGTGACGATCGCGACCATGGCGGTGAGCACTGCGGCTGCCAGGAGGAACCGCCGCCGAAACAGAAGCCAGGTGGCCGCAAGCGGCACGAAGAGGAGCATCGCCGGCCGCACGAGCGCGGCGGCGCCGACGAGCGCGCCAGCAAGCAGAGCCAGAACGATTTCGCCCGGCCGCGTCCTGGTGGCCGATCGATCGACGGCAACCTGGAGCACGAACGCGGCGCCGAGCGCGACGGCGCTGTAGATCGTTTCGCTCAAGGCATACGCTGGAAGTGAAACGAGCGGTGGGTACACCGCGGCGATCCAGGCCGCCCACACACCTGCGCGCGGTCCCGCAGAGTAGAGCGCGATCAGGCCAATCAGCCAGACCGTTGCGGCGCCGACGAGCGACTGCGCGATCTTCACGTGCGTTGGTGTTGTTTCCGGCGCCGGCCGTCCGGCGTCGAGGGCGGCCAGAAACAGCGGATAACCCGGTGCCCGGCCAAACTTCTGCGCGGTGCCGACGGTGTGGGAATCGTCGTAAACGAATCCCAGCCCCGAAGCGACGCCGCGCGCGAGCGCGAGATACTCGTGCTCGTCATGCGTCAAGGGCTTACCGACCCAGTAGAAGAACCCGAAGGCAAGCCTCAGCACGAGCGCGGCCGCAGCCGCCGCGGCGAGCAAGCGGCGTGCGCGCGTGGCGTCGGCAAGCACTATTGCCGGCTCTCGAAGCGCATCGCCGAGATCTGCTCGGAGACGAGGCCGACGAGAAAAACGATGACGGCCAGCATGATGAGCAGAACCGACGAGTTGGTGACGTGGCTCTGCGTCACGATCGTCCACGCGGCGTAGCCGGCGCCGATCAGGAATGCCGCGAGGCTGATCGGCAGAAACACCCGCAGCGGGCTGAAGAGCGTGACGATTTTCAGAATGATGACGAAAAACTTGACGCCATCTTGGGCAAACCGGATCTTCGACTGTCCGGCACGCTGCAGCGCCTCGGTCGGTTCGAAGGTCACGTTGTAACCAGCCTTGATGAAGGCCAGCGTCGTCGTCGTTGGCGTCGAGAACCCGTTCGGCAGCAGGTGCAGGAACTCGCGGAGGCACTCCCGGCGTCCGCCGCGGAAGCCAGAGGTGAGATCGGGTATCTCCCGTCCCGTGAGGTAGCTCGCGAAGGAATTGAGCGCGCTATTGCCGAACCGTCTCGCCTGGGTCGCCTGGGTCGCCGCCGAGCGCGCGCCGATCACGAGATCGAACTCGCCGAGTTTCGACACCAGCCGCCGCGCGTCCTCGGCGCTGTGCTGCCCGTCGCCGTCGACGATGAGCACGTGCTCGCCGGTCGCGCGCCTGATCCCGGTCTTGACGGCGGCACCGTTCCCTTTGTTGTACGGATGCCTGACGACCGAGGCTCCTGCGCGTGCGGCATGCGCGCCAGTGTCGTCGTCCGAGCCGTCGTCGACGACGATGATCTCGTGCCAGGGACCGGCCGCGACGAGAGCCGAGACCACCTGAGCGATGGCCGGGCCTTCGTTATAGGCCGGGATGACGACCGAGACGTCTGCGGGATCGGCCATGCGAGTCAGCGGTCCCAGCGTCGCCCGACGCCAGTCCGCGAGAGCTCGCGCGGCGAACTGACGCCGGCGTCGGCATCGTCGGCATCATCGTCATCGGGGGGAGCTCGAGCGAGCGGACGCGATACAAGAGATCTTCCAGCAGTTTGCGGTTGGCCGAGATGACGTCGGCCAGCAGACCGATCAGCAGCACTTGCACGCCGACGATGAGGAAGACGCCGGCAAACAGCAACGATTGCAGATGCCGAGCCCAGGACACCGGTTCGGTGAGAAACGTGTAAAAGAATCGCGACGAGATCAGGACGCCGACGCAGATCACGGCCACGCCGACGTAAGTAAAAATCTTCAGCGGCTCGTACATCGCGTAGATGCGGACGATGGTCGCGGCCGATCGCTTGATGTAGGAGAAGACGCTGTCGAAAAGCCGGGACGTCCGCATCCGCGGGTTGGTCTCGATCGGCACGTGGGCGATCGCCATCCGCTTCTTGCCGGCCTGGATGATCGACTCGAGCGTGTAGGAGAACTCCGACACGATGGTCATTCGCAGCGCCGCGTCGCGGGTATACGCGCGGAACCCGCTCGTCGTGTCGGGAACCGACGTGCTCGAAACCTGCCGTACCACCCAGCTGCCCAGCCGCTGCAGCTGGCGCTTTCGCCACGACATGTGCCGGACCTCGGCAATGTTTCGATCGCCGATGACGATGTCCGCTTCGCCTTTCAGCAGCGGCTCGAGCAGCGCCGGGATCTGGCCGCCCGGATACTGGTTGTCGGCGTCGGTATTGACGATGAAGTCGGCGCCGCGCTTGAGCGAGGCGTCAATGCCGGCGGCGAAGGCAGCGGCGAGCCCTTTGTTGCGCCGCAGCCGAACGACGTGATCGACGCCGGCGGCGCGCGCGACATCCGCGGTACCATCCCGCGACCCGTCGTCGACGACGAGGACTTCGATGATGTCGATGCCGGGGATGGATCTCGGGAGTTCCGCCAGGGTGGCCGGCAGCGTCTCTGCCTCGTTGAGGCACGGGATCTGGATGATGAGCTTGTTCAACAACAGGCCTGACGGTCTTCGGTGACCAGGAAACCTCGCAATTATGGCTATTCTGCAGGTTTTGGCAATCAGGCCACCAGCGCCTCGATGACGCCATCCCAGGTAATCCGCTGGGCGACCGCATGCCCCGCGTCGCCGAGCGCCGCGGCGCGGCTCCTGTTGTCCGAGAGGCGCTCAATCGCGTCGGCCAACGCCTGTGGCGCCGGCTCGCAGACATACCCGTTGGTGCCGTCGACCACGAACTCGTTCGGTCCGCCCGAATCCGTGCACGTGACGACGGGCTTTCGGGCCAGGAACGACTCGAGCGTCACGTAGCCGAAGTCCTCGTCATAGGGCGGATAGACAACCGCGAGCGCGCCGGCGTAGAGCTCGATGAGGTCGTCGTCTTGCACACTGCCGAGGAACGTCACGCGATCCGACACACCGAGCGAGCGCGCCTCTCGCTCGACGTTCTCGCGCTGCGTGCCGTCGCCGGCGACGATCAAGCGCAGCCCCGCCCTGGTTTGGGCAAGCGCGCGGACGATGAGGTCGACGCGCTTCACCGACTCGATCCGACCGACCGACAGGACGTAGTCGCCGTACGGACCCGACGTCAGTCGCGACGCGAGGCGCGGCGGGTGATAGAGCGCCGTCGCCGACAGGCCGTTGAATTTCGCCAGCCGCGCCGCGGTGTTCCTGGCGTTCGCGAAGATGGCGCGGCACTCGCCCAGCATCTCGGTGTCGAGTCGAATCAGCGTGTCGCGCAGACCGACATCCTGTTCCGTGTGCCCGAAGTCGCTGTACGGAGTCCCGCAAAGCTCGTAGGCCGCGCGGTACTGGTGGATGAGCCACGCCACTTTGTTCGGATGCCTCACGAAGTAGGTCGGAAACTTCGAGGCAATCACGAGATCGACGGGCCGCCCGTTGCACTCGCTCAGGTCGAGCAGCCGCCAGGCCGCCGCGTGCGGGAGGATTTCCTCCTTCGGGTACCACTTGAACGGGACGCTGACGAGTTCGGCCACGTGGCCGCGCGCCCGGAGCTCGCGGACGAGTTCGCGAACGTGCACTTCCGCGCCGCCGTGCACGAAGGGCACCTGGGCTTCGCAAACGAGGATCGTCTTCACGTCAGGGTGATTCCCAGTGTGATTCCCCAGTGTGATTATGTGGCGTGGCGGAAATTGATCACGTCGCCGTCGGCGACCACGTACTCCTTGCCCTCGAGCCGGAGCTCGCCGTGGTCGCGGCAGGCGGCCAGCGTGCCGCGCGCGACCAACTGGTCGTAGCCGACGACTTCGGCCCGAATGAAGCCGCGAGAAATGTCGCTGTGGATCTCGCCGGCGGCCAGCACAGCCGACGTGTGCCTGGGGATCGACCACGCCCGGCATTCGTCCTCGCCAACCGTGAAGAACGAAATGTAGCCGAGCAGATCGTAGCTGGCGCGAATGACGCGATCGAGCCCTGATTCGCGCAGGCCGAGGTCGGCCATGAACGCCGCGGCGTCGGCCGGGTCGAGCTGCGCAATCTCGAGCTCGATCTTCGCGCAAATTGGCACTGCCCGTGTCGCGGCGCCGGCCATGAACGATTCAAGGCCCGCGATCCGCACCGCGTCGTCGGCCTGCCCGAGGTCGGCCTCGTCCAGATTGAGAACGAGGAGAAGCGGCTTGGCGGAGAGAAGCTGGAAACCGCGCAGCCGTCTGGCGTCATCGGCCGACAGGCCGAGCGCGCGAAGCGGCTGGCCGGCTTCGAGTGCGGTCCTGCAGCGGTGCAGCACGTCCCGTTCCTTGCTCAGGTCCGGGTTGTTGCCTTTCTTCAGATCGCGTTCGAGCCGCTCGAGCCGCCGCTCGACCACGCCGAGGTCGGCGAGGATGACCTCGTCTTCCATCGCGCGCACGTCGCGCGCGGGATCGATCGTACCCGCGGGGTGGGGGACCGATGGATCGCGAAACATGCGCACGACATGCAGCAGCGCATCGGCGTTGCGGAACGGCGCGAGATCGAGCAGCGCCTGTGCGCCGGTCTGGGCGCTGCCGGTGCCGGCGATGTCAGCGAATTCCACCGTCGCGGGCACGTGCTTGCGCGGATTGAAGAGCGCCGTCAGCCGATCGAGGCGGGCATCGGGGACGCGGGCCACGCCAACGTTGGCTTCCGCCTTTCCCCCGGACCGAGGCGCCTCCCGCGCGCTCGTCAGCAATTGAAAGAGCGCCGTCTTGCCCGACGACGGGAATCCAAACAGGCCTGCTCTGAGCATGTGAACGGGGCCCCGCTCTGGTGACCGGTGGCTCAGCGCGCGGGGTGGCCTCGACGTGCGCCTTACGCTGAGCCAAATCTGCACATCGTAACACGCCACCGCCGACGTTCGTTCTTGTTTCGCCGGGCGAAAATTAAGCGTAAGCTCTGACGGTTCATGATTTTGCGGTTGACAGAGGGGGCAGGGGTTCTCTAGTATCCCGGTGGACTTTTGTGGAGCAAAGTGGAGTAACCAGACGTGCTTCGGGGCAACCACGCCGCCAAAATTGATGACAAGGGGCGGCTCAAGATCCCGAACGCCTTTCGTGCCCTCATCGAGAAGAACCACGGCACGGAGGTGTTCGTGACGAGCCTGACGGGGGAGTACGTTCGCTTGTACCCCATGCCCGTCTGGCTGGCCCTTGAGGAGAAGCTCGCCCGCGTCCCTTCGTCTCACCCGGCCCGCCTCAAGTATTTCGACCGCGTCAATTACTACGGCCAGACCGCGCAAATCGACGTCCAGGGACGCGTCGTGATCCATTCCCGGCTGCGCGACTCTGCGGGCATGACCGGCGACGTCGACGTGTTCGGGCAGTACGACACGCTCGACGTCTGGAACCACGAGCGGTTCGTGTCCAAGCTGCAGCGTGAGCCCTACGGGGACGACGACGCACGCGCCCTCGCCGAGTTCGGGATCTGATCGATGACCCCGTTGCACGCACCGGTGCTCGTGGCTGAGACGCTCGCGCAGCTCGATCCATCGCGCGGCGGTCTTTTCGTCGATTGCACCGTGGGCCTGGGCGGACACAGCCGGGCCCTCCTCGAACACGGTGCGGGTCGTGTCCTCGGCCTCGACCGCGATGCCGACGCGCTTGCCCTCGCGGCCAACGCGCTCGCGGCGTTTGGCGACCGTGTCGAGCTCGTGCATGCCGACTACCGCGATCTCGACCGCGTCCTCGACGGGCGCGGCATCGAGCACGTCGCCGGCGCGCTCGCCGACTTGGGCGTGTCGTCGATGCAGCTGGGCGCCGAAGGCCGCGGGTTCAGCTTTCAGCGCGACGAGCCGCTGGACATGCGGATGGACCGTTCGCGTCCGCCGACCGCCGCCGATCTGCTTGCCGACGTCGACGAAGAGGAGCTGGCGAACCTGATCTTCGAGTACGGCGAGGAACGTTACTCGCGGCGCATCGCCCGTGCGATCGTGCAGGCTCGCGAGACGTCATCAGTGACGACGACCGGGGAGCTCGCCAGAATCGTGCGGCGGGCGATTCCGGTGCGCGGCCACCAGCGCATCGATCCGGCGACGCGGACGTTTCAGGCGCTCCGGATCCGAGTGAACCGTGAGCTCGAGGGCCTCGACACGTTCCTTGGCGCGGCGGCACGCCGACTGATGGCCGGTGGGCGACTCGCGGTCATCGCGTTTCACTCGCTCGAAGATCGCATCGTCAAGCACACCTTTCGCGCGCTCGCCCACGCGGAGGCGGCAATCCGGATCCTCACCAAGCGGCCGATCGAGGCCAGCGACGACGAAGTGGCCAGCAACCCCAGGGCACGCAGCGCCAAGCTGCGCGCGATTGAGAGGCTCGCATGAGCGCGACCGACTTCGAATACGCAATCAAGAAAGACGTGCGCAACAACCCGATCGTCCGCGAAGTCGACGAAGCGCGCCAACGTCAGCTGCTGCGTGCTGTCGGGATCGGCGGGCTGCTCGTCGCGGTGTTGCTCTTCTCGGCGTGGCAGCATTTCGAGCTCGTTCAGCACGGCTACTTGATGGAGCGTTTGCAGCAGGAGCGAGTAGCGGAGGAAGAGACCAACCGCCACCTCAAGCTGGAGATCGAGACGCTCCGCGCGCCGCGGCGGATCGAGGACATGGCCATTCGCACCTTGCACATGGTCGAGCCGGACCCCGGCGCCGTCGTCATCATCGAGCGAGTGGCGACTTCTGCGCCTCCCGCGAAATCCATCGTCGCGGCTCGGTAGCCGATCGGCACGCGAGGAGGGAGCGATGGCGGACGAATACGCTGGCAGGCGCACCTGGTTTCGATGGCGGAGCCGCGCAACCTCCCGGGCGCGGCGAACCCAGCCTGCGACCGTGTCCGACTGGCGCGCCACCGTGCGCAAGCGGCTCGTCGTCGGCGCCGTGCTCTGCGCCGCCTGGACCGTCGCCATCGAGGCACGGCTGCTGTATCTGCAGGTCTTCCAGCACAGCGAGATGGTCGCGCGCGCCGCGCGGCAGCGGCAGAATACGATCGAGGCGCCGGCGCGGCGGGGAGAGATTTTCGATCGCAACGGCAATCTGCTCGCCTATACCGTCGACGCAGACTCGATCATCGCCGACCCCGGCGAGATTGAGGCGCCGGATACCGTCGCCGCGACGATCTGCCGGGCGCTCGATCACTGCGATGCCGCTGAGAAGCTCGCTATCGCGAAGAACCTCAGGCGGACCGGACAGTTCGCCTGGGTGGCCCGCAAGGTCTCGCCCGACGAGGAGCGGCGGGTGCGCGCGCTCGACATCAAGGGCATCGGGTTCTTCAAGGAGAGCCGCCGTTTCTACCCGAAGCGCGAATTGCTGGCTCACGTGCTCGGATACGTCGGCCTCGACGACGTCGGCCTGGCTGGGCTCGAGTCAGCCTATGACGTCCCGATCCGCGGCCGCGCCGGCCGCGTCCTGATTCAGCGAGACGCCCGCCGGCAGGCGCTGACGAGCTATGTCGAACGCGAGCCGACCGCTGGCATCGCCCTCGAACTGACGATCGACCAATACCTTCAGCACATCGCCGAACGAGTCCTGCAGGACGGTGTCAAGGAATACGGCGCGGCCGGAGGTTCGGTCGTCATCATGGATCCGTCGAGCGGCGAGATCCTCGCCCTCGCCAACGCACCCACCTTCAACCCCAACGCCTACGCGCGCTCGTCCGAGGGCGAGCGCCGCAACCGGGGGATTCAGGATCTGTATGAGCCCGGATCGACCTTCAAGCTGGTCACGGCCGCTGGCGCGCTCGAAGAAGGCCTGATCAGCCCGGAAGACCTGATCGATGTCAGCCAGGGGTATGTGCGGATCGGCTCGCGGCAGATCGACGATGTGCACCGCTACGGCGTGCTGTCGTTCACCGACGTGATCGTCAAGTCGAGTAACGTCGGCGCGATCAAGGTCGGATTCAAGCTGGGTCCCGAGCGGCTTGGCCGCTACGTCAACCGATTCGGGTTCGGTCAAACGCTCGTTCCCGACTTCCGCGGTGAGAATCCCGGCATCGTCTGGAGTCCCGCGAAGCTCGATGCCGGCGCGGTCGCATCCGTGTCGATGGGCTACCAGGTCGGCGTCACTCCCGTGCAAATGGCGGCCGCGGTCAGCTCGATTGCCAACGGCGGCACGCTTTACGAACCTCGCGTCGTTCGCGCCACCATCAAGGACGGCCAGCGCATCGAGGTGCCGCACAAGGCCCTGCGCCGGACCGTCTCAGAGCGGACCACGAGTCAGATGACCGCGATCATGGAGGCGGTCGTCGAGGAAGGCACCGGCAAGAGCGCGCGGATCGCGGGCTACACGGTCGCTGGCAAGACCGGGACCGCGCACAAGGTCGTCAACGGCGCGTACTCGCCGTCGGAGTACAACGCGTCGTTTGTCGGGTTCGTGCCATCGCGGCAGCCGGCGCTAGCCGTCGTCGTCGTCATCGACTCGCCACACGGCAAGGGATATTTTGGCGGAGCTGTCGCGGCACCCATCTTCAGGCGCGTCGCCGAGGCGTCGCTGCGTCATCTCGGCATCGCGCCGACCGTGAATGGCGCGCCGCCGGTGCTGGTCTCGGCGCGCTCCGGCAACGCTGAGTCAAGCGTGCCGGACGTCGTGAAGGCCGACTTCGAGGTCACGCTCGAGCAAGCCCGCGCCGGATTGATGCCGGATCTGCGCGGTCTCAGCGCTCGGGATGCGAATCGCGCCCTGACGCTCATCGGCATGACCGGTCGCCTCGCCGGCGACGGCTTCGTCGTCGAGCAATCGCCGGCGGCGGGCAGTGCCCTGGTGCGCGGCAATACCTGCCTGTTGACGCTCGGCCGCCAGCCGCTCGTTCGGTCGGGAGCGACTCAATGACGCTCGGCGATCTCCTGAGCGGCGTCGCTGGCCGCGCGCCGTTCGACGTCGCCGCGAGCGCGGCGCGGGGCGATCGCGCTGCCGCGACGGTCGCGTCGGTGACAAGCGACTCCCGGGAGGTCGCCCGAGGTTCGGTTTTCGTAGCCCTGCGAGGCCTGAAGACTGATGGTGCGGCTTTCGCTCGTGACGCCATCGCGCGTGGCGCCATCACCATTGTCTCCGAAGCCGCGGCGCCGGCAGACGCGCCGGTTCTCTGGCTTCAGGTATCAGACGCACGGCTCGCGCTGGCGGCGCTGTCGGCGGAGTTCTTCGGCAACCCGAGCAGCGAGCTCGTCCTCGTCGGCATCACTGGTACCAACGGCAAGACCACGACGTCGTATGTGCTCGCGTCGATCTTCGAGGCGGCCGGCATCCGGTGCGGTCGAATCGGCACGGTCGGCTATCAGGTCGGGGATCGAGAAGTGGCAGCGACCCGGACGACGCCGGAAGCGCCCGCGCTGCACCGGCTGGTGCGCGACATGGTCGCGAAGGGCAGCGGCGCCTGCGTCCTGGAGGCATCGTCGCACGCGCTTGCGCTCCGCCGTGTCGACTATCTGCACTTCAGCGCCGCGATCTTCACAAACCTGACCCGCGACCACCTCGACTTTCACCGTGACATGGAGGAGTACTTCCTGGCGAAGCGGCGCCTCTTCGAGCTGCTGCCGCCGGGCGGAGTGGGGGTTGTCAATCTCGACGATCGGCGCGGCGCGGCGCTCGCGGCGGTCGCGCCGCGTCCGGTCACCTACGCGATCGACGCGCCTGCAGATCTGCGCCCGGGCCCCCTGAGCCTCTCGCTCGACGGCCTGGCCTTCGACGTGCGCACGCCGCGCGGCTCGCTCACGCTCAGGTCGTCGCTCGTCGGCCGCCCCAATGCCTACAACATTCTCGCGGCGGTCAGTGCGGCGGTCGCCCTCGACCTTCCGTTCAATGCCATTCAAAAGGGCGTGGCCAACCTGACACGCGTGCCGGGCCGCTTCGAGGTCGTGTCCGATCCGGGCGACGACGTCCGAGTCGTCGTCGACTACGCGCACACCGACGATGCGTTGAAGAACCTGCTCGAGACCGCGCGGCCGCTCTCGTCCGGCCGCTTGATCACGGTGTTTGGATGCGGCGGTGATCGCGATCGCCCGAAGCGTTCCTTGATGGGCGCGGTCGCGGCGCGCCTGAGCGATCTGGTCGTCGTCACCTCGGACAATCCGCGTTCGGAGAATCCGGAGCAGATCATCGAGGAGATCAAGCGCGGCATCGTCATGCCGGCCGATCGGACCTCGACCAAGAGCCAGGGCGGAGCGAAGGCGACGCCGTATCTCGCGATTGCCGATCGTAAGGCGGCGATCGAGCGAGCCGTGCAGGAAGCGCGTTCGGGCGACCTCGTGTTGGTCGCCGGCAAGGGTCACGAGAAGTACCAGGAAATCGGCGATCGCGTGCTGCCCTTCGACGACGTGGACGTGGCGAAGAGCGCCCTGGCGCGACGCCGCGCCCGGTCTCGGGTGCCATAGCCCGTGGAGCCGCTCTCGCTGACCGCGGCCGACGTCGCCGACTCCGCGCAGGGACGGGTGGTCCACGGCGATCCGGGGACGGCGATCGGACGGATCGTGATCGATTCGCGCACGCTCGCCGCGGGAGATTGCTTCGTAGCGATCCGGGGCGAACGGTTCGACGGGCACGACTTCATCGCCGAAGCGGTGGCGCGCGGGGCAGGGGCGATCGTGCTGTCGCGGGACCAGCCGGAGCCACTGCAGCGGGCGGCCGGGGTGGTGATTCGAGTCGATGACACGACGCGCGGCCTGCAGGATGTCGCGCGCGAGATACGACGCCGGTCGGGCGCCAGGGTCGTGGCGATCACCGGAAGTGCCGGCAAGACGACGACCAAGGAAGTCGCCGCGGAGTTTCTGGCGTCGCGTTATCGCGTCTTCAGGAACAAGGGGAATCTCAACAACCACGTCGGGCTGCCGCTCTCGTTGCTCGAGTTGCGGGCCAGGCCGGAGATCGCTGTCGTCGAGCTGGGCATGAACCATCCAGGAGAGATTCGCACGCTGGTCGGCATCGCGGAACCTGACGTCCGCGTGTGGACCAATGTTGGCGACGCCCATCTCGGCTTCTTCGAGTCGGCCGAGGCGATCGCCGAAGCAAAAGCCGAAATTCTCGAGGCCGCTGACGCCGAGGACGTGCTCATCGCCAACGCCAACGATGCGCGGATCATGGCCCGCTCCGAGTGGTTCCTCGGCAAGGTCGTGACCTTCGGCATCGATGCCGCCGCCGATGTCACTGCGACGCACATCGAACACCGCGGTCTCGACGGAACGGCGGCCGAGCTCCAAACGCCTGCAGGTTCGGCCACGCTGGTCACGCCACTCCTCGGCCTGGGCAACCTGTCGAATGTGCTGGCCGCGACGGCCGTCGCAATCCAGTTCGAAATTCCGGTGTCTCAGATCGTAGAGGCCGCGCGTCGTCTGGAGCCGTCGACGCATCGCGGCGAGTTGTTCCGGCTGCCCGGAGGCATCACGCTCATCGACGATTCGTACAATTCCAGTCCGGCGGCCCTGAGGCAGGTGCTCGACACCGTGGCGGCTGCGAGCGGATGCGCCCGCAAGATCGCCGTGCTCGGCGAGATGCTCGAGCTCGGCGCGCACGCCGACACGCTGCATCGTGAGTCTGGTCGCGCGGCTGCGGCGGCCGGGCTCGACCTCTTGATCACAGTCGGCGGTCCTGCGGCACGCGCACTGGCGGACGCGGCCCTCGCTGCCGGCCTGCGGTCAGACGCGGTTGTGCGGGTCGCAACCCGCGACGAGGCGGCCGAGGTCGCGCTCGCGCGCGTTCGGCCCGGCGATCTGGTGCTGGTGAAAGGCTCGCGGAGCATCGGGACCGACCTGGTGGTCGAGCGCCTCAAGGCGGAGTTCGCCTGATGCTCTATTACCTCCTGCCGCCGCTGACGCCGTGGTTCAACGTCTTGAACGTGACGCGCTACATCACGTTCCGGACGGCCGTGGCCAGCATGACCGCGCTCGCTCTAGGGCTCGTTCTCGGACCCTGGATGATCCGCAAGCTGCAAGAGTTCCAGATCGGGCAGATCATCCGCCACGAAGGTCCGGCGACGCACCGGACCAAGGCCGGCACGCCAACGATGGGCGGACTCCTGATTCTGACCGCGACGCTGGTTCCGACGCTTCTTTGGGCGGATCTTCGCAACCCGTTCATCTGGATTGCCGTGCTCGCCACGGTTGCATTCGGAGCAATCGGATTCGCCGATGACTATCTGAAGATCGTCCGCAGGTCGCATCACGGGCTGCTGCCGCGTTACAAGCTCTTCTGGCAGTTCGTGGTCGGCCTGAGTGTCGGCGCGGCGCTGATGGCGCTGGCGACCCACGAACCGCCGCTGTTCAACTCCCAGTTGATTTTTCCGTTCTTCAAACGTTTGGTCCCGTCGCTTGGTCTGGGCTACGTCGGGTTCGCGGCGCTGGTGCTCACATTCTCGACTAACGCCGTCAACCTGACTGATGGACTGGACGGCCTCGCCATCAGCGTCTTCGCTGTGGCCGCGGCCACGTTCACCGCCCTCGCCTACGTCTCGACGCACGCCGTGTTCGCGAGCTACCTCCAGCTGACGGCCGTGCCGCCGGCGGCGTCGGAGCTGACGATTTTCTGCGGCGCGCTCGTCGGCGCGAGCCTCGCGTTTCTTTGTACAACTCGTACCCCGCCGAAATTTTCATGGGCGACGTCGGCTCGCTTGGTCTCGGCGGCGCGCTTGGCACGGTCGCGCTCCTCATCAAGCAGGAGGCGCTTCTCGCGATCGTCGGCGGCGTCTTCGTGATGGAAGCGATGTCGGTCATCATCCAGGTGGGCTCCTTCAAGCTCACCGGTCGGCGCGTCTTCAAGATGGCGCCGATTCACCACCACTTCGAGCTGATCGGCTGGAGCGAGCCGAAAGTCATCACCCGGTTCCTGATCCTCGCGATCATCTTTGCCCTCTTCAGTCTGACGACGCTGAAACTCAGATGAGCGATACGCCATTCACCGTGCGTGGCAAGAAGGTCGTCGTCGTCGGCGCCGCCCGAAGCGGTGTGGCCGCGGCGGAATTGCTGGTGCGCCGTGGCGCCAGCGTCACGCTGACCGATGTTCGCGATCAGATCGAGGACGAGGAACGCCTGCGCGCCGCCGGTGTCGCCCTCGAGCTCGGCGGGCACCATGCGTCGACGTTTTCCGCAGCCGATCTGGTCGTGCTCAGTCCCGGCGTGCCGTCTCAACTGCCCGCCGTCGAGGCGGCGCGGCGCGCGGGTGTGCCGGTCACCGGCGAGCTCGAGCTGGCCTCGCGGTGGTTGCGCGGCCGGATCGTCGCCATCACGGGCACCAAAGGGAAGTCGACGACGACGACGCTGACCGGCCGGATGCTGGAAGCCGGTGGTTACCGGGTCCTGGTCGGCGGCAACATTGGACTGGCGTTGAGCGCCCAGGTCGAAGCGTCGACCGACGAGACCATCCACGTGATCGAGGCGAGCAGCTTTCAGCTGGAGAGCGCGCAGACCTTCCGGCCGTGGATCGCGGTGCTGCTGAACTTCTCGCCCGATCACCTCGACCGGCACGCGACCGTCGAGGAATACGCCGGAGCAAAGGCGCGCATCTTTGCCAGGCAGCTGCCGACAGACTGGGCCGTTCTCAACGCCGACGATCCCGGCACACTCGAGCTCGCCGCGGCCACGCGCGCGCACCGACTGTTGTTCTCGATGAGCGAGGTGGCGCCGGAGGGCGTCGTGCTCTCGCACGACGCGATCGTGCGGCGGACGGCGGGCGGCGACGAGTCGCTGGTGCCGCTGGCGTCGGTGAAGCTGCTCGGCCGTCACCTGCTCGCCGACGTCCTGGCGGCGTCCGCGGTTGCCTCGATTGTCGGCGTCGACGCCGCGGCCATGACCAAGGCCGTCGAGGGATTCACCGGGCTCGAGCATGCGCTCGAACCAGTTGGCGAAATCGGCGGCGTGCAGTTCGTCAACGACTCGAAGGCCACCAACATCGAGTCGGCGCGCCGCGCCATCGAGAGCTTTGGCGACGGCGTCGTCCTCGTCCTCGGCGGCCGGTTCAAGGGCGGTGATTTCAAAGACCTGGTCCCGGCGCTTCTCGAACGCCACGCCACCGTCGTGTCGATCGGCGAGGCCCGCCCGCTCATCCGGGAGGCGCTGGGGTCGGCGGTGACCCTCTACGAGGCCGACGACATGTCGGCGGCAGTACGACAGGCCTTCGCGTCTGCGTCGCCAGGACAAACAGTCGTGCTGGCGCCGGCGTGCTCCAGTTTCGACATGTTCCGCGACTACGCCGAGCGCGGGCGCGTGTTCAAGCAGGAGGTGAGAAAGCTACAGGAGGAGTGGAGCACGACCAGAGAACAGTAGGGCGTGGTCCACGACGCCAAGCAATGAGGAGTGGAGCACGACCAGAGAACAGTAGGGCGTGGTCCACGACGCCAAGGAATGAGGAGTGGAGCACGACCAGAGAACAGTAGGGCGTGAGTAATTCTGAGCAACCGCGAGCCGCGAGGAGCGAGCCGCGAGAAAACGTGACGCGCGAACAATGAGCAGTCATCAGCCGGTCGACACGGTAAAGAACCGCCCGCTGGGAACGCAGGCTGCCCCGGTCTGCGAGGGTGGTGTCTTCGCCCGCGGCCGGCTGATGACTGCTGATTGTTCGCGCGGCCTGCGCGCGCGCGGGGGCACCCCTCCGCGGCTCAGGCTACTTGTCGGTAGCAGTCCCCGGGACCTTTAGGCAGCGGAGTATGGCGCGAAAGCTCAAATCGGACAAGTTGCTCTTCACGGCCACGCTCCTGCTCGTCTGTACGAGCATCGTGATGGTCTACAGCGCCTCCGCGGTCATCGCCCGGGAGAAGTGGCAGCAGCCCTACCTTCTCCTGTTCAAGCAGGCTGCCTGGGTGCTCATCGGGCTGTCGCTCGTGCCGATCGTGATGCGGATCGACTACCGATCCTACCGGCAGCCGCTCGTGATTTGGACCGCGCTCGGGGTTGCCGCCGTGGCTCTGGTCGCGGTCCTCTTCTCGACTCCGGTAAACGGCGCGAGCCGATGGCTACATGTTGGTCCCCTGGGCGTGCAGCCGTCAGAGCTCGCGAAGCTCGCAATCATCCTGTTCACGGCGGCGCTGCTCGAACGGCGAATGGATCGAATCGATGAGCTGTCGCACGCGCTGCTGCCGATCGGCCTGACGACCGGCGTGATCGTCGGGCTGATCCTTGTCGAGCCGGATCTCGGCACGGCGGTGTCGGTGCTCGTCATCTCCAGCGCGATGGTGTTCGCCGCCGGCATCAGCTACCGCTACGTCCTCGGTCTTGTACTCGTCGCCGTCCCGGCTTTGTACGTCGTCGTGATGGCCTCGGCGTACCGCGTGCAGCGAGTCATGGCCTTCCTCGATCCGTGGAGCGACCCGCAGGGCAGCGGCTACCAGATGATTCAGTCGATGATCGCGGTCGGCACCGGCGGATTCTTCGGTCGCGGCCTGATGGGCGGCGTCCAGAAACTCTTCTACCTGCCGGAGCCGCACAACGATTTCATCTACGCCGTCATCGCTGAAGAGCTCGGCTTGATTGGCGCGACGACCGTGCTGGCCTGCTTCTGCGTGATCACGTGGCGTGGATTGCGGACGGCGATTCGGGCGCCCGATCGATTCGGCACGTTCCTGGCCGTCGGGCTCACCGTCATGATTGCGTTTCAGGCGTTTCTCAACATCAGCGTCGTTACGGGCATCGCGCCGACCAAGGGCATCCCGCTGCCGTTTGTCAGCGCCGGTGGTTCGTCGCTGCTGATCAACCTGATCGGCATGGCAATTTTACTCAACGTGTCGCAGCACGCCACGTCATCCAATGGCGGGTCGCACGCGGCGTCTCATGGCGGACCTCACGTCGTGACGATGGCGATGGCAAAGACGGATGCATGACACCACCGCGCATCGTCATCGCCGGAGGCGGGACCGGCGGGCATCTTGTACCCGGGGATCGCGGTGGCCCGCGAGTTGCGGTGCCGGTTGCCCGAAGTCGCGGTCAGTTTTGCGGGAACGGCTCGCGGCATCGAGAGCCGAGTCGTGCCGCGGGAAGGTTTCGAGCTCGACGTGCTCCGCAGTTCCGGGCTGAAAGGTATGTCGGTCACGTCACTGATCCGTGGATTGGCGCTGCTGCCGCTGAGCGGCGTCGACGCGTGGACGATCGTGTCGCGCCGCCGACCGCAGCTCGTGATCGGTGTTGGCGGGTACAGCTCGGGTCCGGTCGTCCTGGTGGCGGCGCTTCGCCGCATTCCGACGCTCCTGCTCGAGCAGAACGCGATTCCGGGTTTCACGAATCGGCGGCTGGCGCCGTTTGTCAGCGCCGCGGCTGTCACGTTCGAGTCGACGCTGTCGTACTTCGGGAGGAGGGGATTTGTCACAGGCAATCCGGTTCGACCCGAGTTCTTTGACCTGGCTGCCGCGGCGCCGCACGACGGCCCGCCGAGGGTTTTGATTTTTGGGGGCTCCCAGGGGGCGCACGCGATCAACATGGCCATGGTGGAGGCGGCGCCGCGGCTGGCAGCCCACGCCGGCGGGCTGGCAGTCACGCATCAGACAGGAGAACGCGATCTGGACCTCGTCGGGAACGGGTATCGCGACGCCGGGCTCGAAGCCAGGGTGGAGCCGTTCCTCTTCGCCATGGACCGCGAGATGAAAGCGGCGGATCTAGTGATCTGCCGGGCCGGCGCGACCACGTTGGCCGAATTGACGGCCGCAGGAAAACCCGCGGTGCTCATCCCGCTGCCGACCGCGGCCGACGATCACCAGCGACGGAACGCCGAGGCCCTTGCCTCGGCGGGAGCGGCTGAGCTCCTCGAGCAGTCCGAGATGACCGGGGCGACGCTGGCGGAGCGGATCATCGGTCTCGTGAGCGACTCAGCACGACGAGTCGCGATGTCTGCAGCGGCGCGGCGGTTGGCAAAGCCGGATGCCGCCAAAGCAATTGTCGATCGCGCGTTCGAACTTCTGGAGCAGTCCTGATGCTCGGGCGTACGCGACGGATTCACTTCGTCGGGATCGGGGGCATCGGCATGAGCGGGATCGCCGAGTTACTCGCGAATCTGGGCTACGAGGTGAGCGGTTCGGATGCGAAGCGCTCGGCAGTCACCGGTCGGCTCGAGCGGTTGGGCGTGCGGGTGTCGGCCGGACACGCCGCCGGGAATGTCGGCAGTGCGGACGTCGTGGTCGTATCGTCGGCGATCAAAGCCGGCAACCCTGAAACCACTGAAGCGGCGCGCCGTCAGATTCCCGTCATTCCCCGAGCGGAGATGCTCGCCGAGTTGATGCGGCTGCGCTACGGCATTGCCATCGCCGGCGCGCACGGCAAGACGTCGACGACATCGATGGTGGCGCTGGTGCTCGAGCGTGCCGGGCTCGATCCGACCGCCGTCATTGGCGGCCGGCTCAGCGCCTTCGGCAGCAATGCGCGGCTCGGCCGCGGCGACTACATGGTCGTAGAGGCCGATGAGAGCGATCGGTCATTTTTGAAGCTATCGCCGGCGATCGCCGTGATTACGAACATCGACCACGAGCACATGGAGAGCTACGGCAGCTGGGCGGACCTCCAACAGGCCTTTATCGAGTTCGCGAACAAGGTCCCGTTCTACGGCGCCGTGATTGCCTGCGCGGACGATGAGCCGGTCAGGGCCGTGCTGCCGCGGATCACGCGTCGTCTTCTAACCTACGGTCTCGCGGCGGCCGATGGCCGGGCGTCGGCGAGCGTGACGGCGCACGGGATGACGCTCGAGGCGTTCGGGTCGCGCGCGGTCGTGCGCTACTGGACTCCCGAGCGTCCGGGGGATGAGGAAGTCGAACTCGGTGAACTGCGGCTGCAGGTGCCGGGCCGCCACAACTTGCTCAATGCGCTGGCAGCTGTGGCCGTGGGTCTCGAGGTTGGAATCCCGTTCGAAACGATCGCGTCGGCGCTGGCCGAGTTCCAAGGCGCCGAACGGCGATTCCAGAGGCTTGGTGAGGAAGACGGCGTGATGGTCGTCGACGACTATGGGCATCACCCGACTGAGATTGCGGCGGTACTGGCGGCGGCACGCGCCGGCATCGATCGGCGGCTGGTGGTGGTATTCCAGCCGCATCGCTACACCCGAACGAGCCAGCTGATGAAGGAGTTCGGCGCCGCGTTGAGCCGCGCCGACGAAGTGGTACTCACTGAAATCTACGCGGCGGGCGAACCGCCAATCCCAGGCGTGACGCTCGACGCGCTGGCCTCGGTCGTCCGCGCCGCCGCGCGCGGCGGCGTGCAGGTCGTGCCGGCACTCGAGGACGTGCCGTCAGCGGTTGCGATGATGGCGCGGCCCGGCGATCTGGTGATTACGCTCGGCGCAGGCTCGATCGGTGGCACCGGCGAGCGGATCCTCGACGCGATCCGGCACCGACGGCCGCAACTCGCGAGCCCTACTGATCGCCCTATTGATCGCCCTATTGATCGCCTAATGATCGAAGAGAGGGCGATGAGCGTCAAGGCACCCGCGGAGAAGAACTACCGCCGCGCCCGCAGCCGCGCGAAACCGGCACGGCGTCGGAGACTTCGCGCGCTCTTTACATGGCGTGTCGCGCTGGGGTTGTTCATCGCCGTGCTCACGACTGCGGCTGGCTATCAGGCGGCCACCGTGCTGTACCGCTCGAGCCTGCTGCGGGTGAACCACGTGCGGGTTCTCGGCAACGTGCTCGTCTCGAGCGGCGAAGTAGAGGCGATCGTGCGCGATCTTCAGGGCACCCACATCCTCACTGCCGATCTCGCCAGGTCGCGCAACGAGCTGCTCGAGTCACCCTGGCTCACCGACGTGGCGCTGCGCCGGGTACTGCCTTCGACGATCGACATTTATGTGTCCGAACGGCGGCCGTTCGGGCTCTGCCGATACGGGAACCAGCTGTACCTCGTGTCGCGCGACGGCGTGGTGATGGACGAGTTCGGACCGAGATATGCCGACTTCGATCTTCCAATTGTCGATGGCCTGGTGCCGCCAACCGCTCGGACCGCGGCGTCCAGGGCTTCCCGTACTTCGCGATCGGGGGACGTTCCGACCCCGCGCATCGACCGCGCGCGAGCGGAACTGGCGGCGCGGGTCGTCGACGCGATTCAGGGCACACCGGAGTTGACCAAACGGGTGTCGCAAATCGACGTCACCGATGCTCACGACGCCGTGGTTCTGCTCGACCACGACCCGGCGCTACTGCACGTCGGCGAAGATCGCTTCCGCGAACGGCTCCAGTCGTACCTGGAGATCGCCGAGGCGCTCCGCGAGCGTGTGCCAGACATCGACTACGTCGATCTTCGATTCGAACAGCGCGTCTACGTGAAGCGACGAGGCCGTGCCGACAGCACGGCGATGCAACTGCCAGCGGCTGGCAAGACATTCTGAGGGGGAGACGTGACACGCAGGGAACGATACCTCGTGGGTCTGGACGTCGGCACGGCGAAGGTCACGGCCATCGTCGGCGAGGCGACCGACGATGGCGGTCTGGACATCATCGGCATGGGGCTCGCCGACTCGCGCGGCATCAAGCGCGGCGTGGTGGTCAATCTCGAGGCCGCAGTCGAGTCGATCAAGAAGGCGATCGAAGAAGCGGAATTGACGGCTGGCGTCGAGATCGATTCGGTGCACCTCGGCTTGTCAGCCGCACACGTCAAGGCCTTCAACAGCCGCGGCGTCGTGGCGGTGGCCGGCAAGAACCGTGAGATCACGCGGGAGGACGTTCGCCGCGCGATCGACGCCGCAAAGAATGTCGTCTTGCCGAGCGGCCGCGAGATTCTGCATGTGCTCCCGCAGGACTTCGTCGTCGACGAGCAGGACGGCATCGGTGCTCCGGTTGGCATGACCGGCGCGCGACTCGAAGTCAACGTTCACGTCGTTACCGGAAGCGCCTCCTCGACCCAGAACATCGTCGCGTGCGTGAACCGTTCTGGCGTTGCCGTTCTCGATACCGTGCTCGAGCAACTCGCCGCGAGCGACGCAGTGCTGACCAACGACGAAAAGGAGCTGGGGGTCGCGCTGGTCGACATCGGCGGCGGCACGACCGACTTTGCGATCTTCGAACGCGGCAGCCTCTGGCACACCGGCGTCGTGGCGATTGGCGGCGACCACTTCACCAACGACATTGCTGTCGGCCTGCGAACGCCAATCCCGGACGCGGAGAAGATCAAGCGGCGGTCCGGTTGCGCGCTCTCGGCGATGGTCGACGAGGACGAGACGATGGAGGTGGCGAGCGTCGGCGGCCGCAAGCCACGGGTGATGTCGCGGCGGATCCTCTCGGAAATTCTCCAGCCGCGCGCCGAGGAGATCTTCCATCTGCTCTGGGATGAGTTCCGGCGCGCTGGCTTCGAGAAGTCCCTCAACTCCGGCATCGTGCTGACCGGCGGCAGCGCGATGCTCGAAGGCCTCGGTGAGGTCGCCGAACAGATATTCGATCTGCCGATCCGGCGCGGCGCGCCGGCCGGACTCGGTGGACTGGCAGACCACGTCAACAACCCGGCGTTTGCCACTGCCGTCGGGCTCGTGATGTACGCGCATCGGAATCAGGCAGGTGAGCCGGCACGGCCGGTCGGCGCAGGAGCGTTCGGACGAGTGGCCGGGCGTCTGCGCACGCTGTTCAAAGAGTTCTTCTGAGTTTTCTACTGCGAGCAACAGGAGGTCGGACCATGGGTGATTTACGACACAGAAAGACGAGCGAGACCGAGCAGGCGACGTTGCGGCTGAAGCTGGCGGAGGAGGCGCGCACCGGCGCGAGAATCAAGGTCGTGGGTGTCGGCGGCGGCGGCAGCAACGCCGTCAACCGGATGGTGCAGGCCGGCCTCGACGGCGTCGAGTTCATCGTCGCCAATACCGACTTGCAGGCGCTGCAGCTCAATCAGGCGCCGGTCAAGCTGCAGATCGGCGCCAAGCTGACCAAGGGGCTCGGCGCCGGCGCCGATCCCAACGTCGGCCGCCAGGCGGCGCTCGAAGATACCGAGAAGCTGATCGAAGCGCTCGACGGCGCCGACATGGTATTTGTCACGACCGGCCTCGGCGGCGGCACTGGCACCGGTGCCGCGCCGGTCATCGCCAGCCTCGCCAGCGAGCTCGGTGCGCTGACGATCGCGGTTGTGACCAAGCCGTTCCGCTTCGAAGGCAACAAGCGGCAGATGCAGGCGGCACGCGGGCTCGACGAGCTGCGCGAGTGCGTCGACACCGTCATCACCATCCCGAACGAACGGCTGCTGGCGACGATCGCGCGCAATACCTCGCTCGGCGAGGCGTTCACCTCAGCCGACGACGTGCTGAGGCAGGCGATCCAGGGAATCTCGGACCTGATTCTGGTACCGGGGATGATCAACCTGGATTTTGCCGACGTCAAAACGATCATGTCCGGCATGGGCTTCGCGATCATGGGCACTGGCGTTTCCGAGGGCACCAACCGGGCGATGACCGCCGCCAACCTCGCGATCTCGAGCCCGCTGCTCGAAGACGCGTCGGTGAAGGGCGCGCGCGGCGTGATCATCAACGTCACCGGTGGACCAGACCTCTCGCTCGTCGAGGTCAGCGAAGCATCGCTCGTGATCCAGGAAGCCGCGCACGAGGACTGCAACATCATCTTTGGCGCCGTCGTGGATCCGAAGATGGAAGGCCGGGTGAAGATCACGGTCATCGCCACCGGCTTTGACCGCCCGTCGGCGGCGAAGAGCCTCAGCCCCTCGGCCGGGCAGACGCCGGTCGATCTCCAGAACTACACGTCCTGGCGGCAGGAGTCGGTAGAGAAGGTCGCCGCGGCTGGCGGCGGTGGAGCAGCACGCCTCGCCATCTCGCGTCGCCCGACCCTCGATCTGCCCCTGATGCCTCCCGCCGTCGAGTCGGATGGCACCCTGGCCCCGGGCGCCGAGTTCGAGCCTGTTTCGCCGCTCGACGTGCCGGCGTTTCTGCGACGTCAGACCGAAGCGTAGGGGATTACGGGGTTTAGACGGTTCACGGTTCACGGTTCAGGGTTCAGGGTTCAGGGTTCAAGGTTCAGGGTTCAGAGGTTTAGGAGGTTCAGGGTTCAAGGTTCACGGTTCGGAGTTCTCGCTCGCTAGTCGCCGAGCGCAGCTGGGCCGGGCGTACGCGCTCGGCCATCTCCGTCGGCCCGGCGCCGGCCGGGCCGTTTCGCGCGTGGTACACTGCATAGACCCACGGTACCCGTGACCGCCGTCTCCGCAGGCAGAGTGGTCTGACGATGGCGGCGTGGGTGCTGTTGGCGTTCCTGCGTTGGGGCCGGACAGCCGGGTTTGTGTCGTGGGCCGCGGCGCCCCCCGCGTTCACGGCACGCATCGTCTCGCACCGCGGACGCCGGTCGGCACAACAAGATCATGAAACATTGGGAGTACCGCGAGCGCGCGCGGCAGGTTCTGGCCCGTGAAACGGGCTACGTGCTGAAGCCGCACGGTGGCCGCCTCCGCGTCGCGCTCGCGTTTCCAAATACATACTGGGTGGGCATGTCCAGCCTGGGGTTCCAGACGGTCTACCGTCTGTTCAACGACCTGGACGACGTGGTCTGCGAGCGAGTGTTCCTGCCTCCCAAGCAGGAATTGCGCGCGCAGCTCGCCACCGGCGCGCCGCTCCTGACCCTCGAGACGCAAACGCCGGTTGGGGACTTCGACGTGCTGGCGTTCTCCGTCTCCTTCGAGTGGGACTACACCAACGTCGTCACGATGCTGCGGCTGGCGGGCATACCGACGCGAGCGAGCCAACGGCGGCCGCGCGATCCGCTGGTCGTGATTGGCGGTGCCGTGACATTCGTGAACCCCGAACCACTCGCGCCGTTTGCGGACGTGATTGCCGCGGGCGAAGGCGAGATGCTCGTCCCCGACCTGATCACGGTCCTCCGAGAAGGGTTGAGCCGCGACGATCGAAATCGACGACTGGCCTCGTTCAGGGGCTTCTACGTGCCGTCGCTCTACGACGTGCACTATACGAATGAAGGGACGATTGCGGCCTTCGAGCCCCGCGCCGGCAGCGGCGCGCCACCGGTCGTCAAGAAAGCGGCGGTGAAGAGCACGGAGCGCCTCGACCCGCCCGCAACATCCATCTTCACGCCAGACACCGAGTTCGGCTCCCGGTTTCTCATCGAAGTGGTCCGTGGTTGTGCCAACCTTTGCCGCTTCTGCTGGGCGGGGTACAACTACCTGCCGGTTCGCGCGTTTTCCGCCGATCGCATCCTCGAGCTTGCGGCCGATGCCCGCCGCCACGCCGGCCGCGCCGGGCTGGTTTCGATCGCGCTCTGCGACCACCCCGAGATCGATCGCATCCTCGATGGACTGCTGGCGCTCGGTTATTCGATCAGTCCTGCGTCGCTGCGGCTCGATGACCTCACTGACAGCATCGTGCGGCGGCTGCGCGAGAGCGGCGAGAAGTCGATCACGATCGCGCCGGAGACCGGGTCGGATCGCCTGCGCCGGGTGATCAACAAGACGGTAACCAACGACGAGATCCTGGCGGCGACCGAATTGATTTTTGCCAACGGGATCGACAACCTGAAGCTGTACTACATGATCGGTCTCCCGACCGAAACAGACGAGGACCTCGAAGCGATTCGCGACCTGACGGTCTCGATGCGCGACATCATGATCAAGCACGCCCGTCCGCGCGGCCACATCGGGCGCATTGTCGGCAGCGTCAACCCGCTGATTCCCAAGCCGGGAACGGCGTATCAATGGCTTCCGATGGAAGACCCCGCGATCACGGACCGGAAAGGGAAGCGGCTGCGGCATCTGCTCTCCGACATCGACAACGTCTACTTCAACATCAAGTCCGAACGGCATTCCTACTACCAGGCACTGCTCTCGCTAGGCGATCGGCGTGTCGCCGACGCGATCGAAGCGGCCGAGCGTAACGGCGGCAACTGGCGGGCCGCGGTTGCCGAAGTGGGCCTCGACGCCGATTTCTACATCTTTCGCGACCGCTCGACCGATACCGTGCTGCCCTGGGACATCATCGACGGCGGCATGAAGGCCTCCTTCTTTCAGTCGGAGTTCCGAAAGGCGCTCCGCGAAGAGTGGACACTCCCGCCGAAGCGGCAGAAAGAAAACCTCAAGCTGATCCCGGTGCCCGACTAGTGCCACGGATCACACGGACAACACGGACCGTGCTAATGGGACAGCCTTGAGACGACCGGCCACCTTCACTCGGCTCGTCGCGCCTCGCTAGCCGGCAGATGCCAGGGCTGATTCCGTTTCGTACTCGCCGTATGCCTGCAGGATCAGATCTCTGACGCGGTTCTGGGCGGTCGTGTCGCCAATCGGGCGGAGCAGCGCAAAGGTGCGTCGCTCGCCGTTGACGGAATACGCTCGCGCCGGAAAAGTGACGTTGCGTCCATTTCCGGTCTTGCGTTCCCAGACCGCGAAGCCAATCAGCTTGAGGCCCTGCGAGCGGTCCTGTAACGAAATGCAGCTCCGCGTCTGCGAGCTTGCCAGGCGGGTTTCCTTTGTCGTTCGGCACGATCTTGACTGTCACGGCTTCGCTCCTCTGAAAAATGGCAGGGCCTGACGTGAGGCAGGGCAAGAGCCGGACCGCCACGTGGGCTGGCCAGCCATGTCGAGCGAAGTCTCAGCGCGGAAGGTCCTTGCGGCGACGAATGGCGCGCGGACCGTAGCGGGCGCGGCGGCGGGGGACCGAATCAGTCAACCAGGGTTGACCGCCGATCAGTCACCGATGAGCATCACCTGCGCCATCGCGAGCGTGTCGGAGTGGGTGATGGTCAGAAGCGAGCGCCGGACCTGCATGCCTTCGGCGCGGCGGGCGGCGCCGCCGTGCAGCTCCAGTCGCGGTGGTCCGCCACCGCGGATGACCTCGATGTCCTTCCACAACACCCCGCGCGAATGGCCGGTGCCGAGCGCTTTCATCGCGGCCTCCTTTGCCGCGAATCGTGCCGGCCAGGTGCGGAGCGGGGTTCCGCCGCTTGGTACAATAGGCAATCTCGCCGGCGGTGAACACACGGTGCAGGAAGCGATCGCCGTACCGTTCGAGCACCTCTGCAAGGCGGGGAATGTCGGTGGCGTCGAGCCCGATGCCGAGTATGTTCATGACCGCTCCACAGCCTACCCGCGCCTTCGAGTGGACGCAAGCGCCCTGGGGCGTCGTGCTGCGATGCGTGCCGCTCGCGGCCGCCGCCGATCACTTCTTCACGACGAACAACCTGACGCTTCGCGACGATCCGGGCGAGTGGGCGGGCGTCGCCGGAGAAATCGGCGTGGCCCGTGAGGACTTGCTGCTCGTGAGACAGGTGCACGAGGCGACGGTGGCTGTGGCGTCAGCCGATCGCTCCCGTCCCTGGCGGCGACCTGACGCTGACGTCGTCGTCAGCAACGACCCGAACGGCGCCCCGGTGATCCGTGTCGCCGATTGCGTGCCGATCCTGCTTGCGGACGAGAGCGGCCGGGCCGTGGCGGCGATCCATGCGGGCTGGCGCGGCACGGCGCGGCGCGCGGTGATCGCCGGCGTAGGCGCGCTGCAGACGACCTACGGCGTGCGGCCCGAGCGAATCATCGCGGCGGTCGGGCCCGGCCATTGGCCCGTGCTGCTATGAAGTGTCCGACGACACCTACCAGACGTTCCGCGAGATGGGCCACCACGCGTCGATTCTGGAGCGATGGTTCGAGCCCCGTTCCGCCGGAACGTTTCACCTCGACCTCTGGCGTGCCACCCGCGATCAGCTCGAGGGCGCCGGAGTGATGCCCGGCAACATTCACGTCGCCGAGCTGTGCACGAAGACGCACGCGAGCACGTTCCACTCGTACCGGGTGCACGGGCGAGAAAGCGGGGCGGATGATCGGAGTGATTCGGCGCCAGAGCGGGGGCGACGCTGAAAGGTGGAAGCCGTTGCGGAGCACGCTGGCGAGCTTTTCTCCGCCTCGTCCATCCCCAGGTTCGACAGCCGGTCGGCTTCCTTGTTCAGTTCGCGGCGGACGTGCTCGAACGTGACCTTGCCGAGCTCCATCATCAGCAGGCGCGCGCGCGCAGCGAGCGGCTGCAGGCCGGGATTCTTGATCTTGTACTCCCCGCGCATCTGCTTGACCAGCAGCTCCGAGTCGGCCCGGATGTGCACGTCGCGCTGGCCGTTGTCGACGGCCCACTTCAAGCGCGGCCAGCAGGCCGTTGTACTCGGCGACGTTGTTGGTCGCGATTCCGAGCGGTCCGTAAAGCTCCTGCGATCAGATTCCCGTCCAGATCTTCGATGCGGACGCCGTAACCCGCCGGGCCCGGGTTGCCCCGGGCGCCGCCGTCGATGTACGCGCGAATCACGACGGAGCTAACTTCCTGGCTCGGCAGGCGTGGATTGTTCCCCGGGCGACGGGCGTGGGCACGGCCGGCGGGACGAAGTAGAGAATTCGCGAACAGCTCTCGCACTGCATGACGCTTTCATTGCGACGGAGCTCGTTGTAGACCTGCGGCCGCAGCCTGACGTGGCACTGCGTGCACAAGCCGTCTCTGGCCTCGGACATCGCCAGGCCCTTGCGGTGCTTGCGAGACGCGCTCGAAGAGCGCGAGCACGCCAGCCGACACGCTGGCGGCGACCTGCGCGCGTTCGTCGATCGTCTTCGCCAGATCCCGCTCGGTCGCCGTCCGCTCGGCGTCCATCTGCTTGCGGCTCGCGCGTCGACCTCGGCCTCGCCCGACTTGAGCGCGGCCTCGGCAGTCTTGAGGTCGGCGGCCAGCGTTTCGGCCTCCTCCATCCGCTCGAGCAGCCGATCCTCCTCGCGCCGCACCACGGTTTCGGCGGCGGCGATCTCGGTCTGCATCGCGTGGTATTCCTTGTTGGTCTTGACCTCCATCAGCTGATCTTTGTACTTGCTGAGCCGCGTCTGCACGGCGGCCAGGTCCTTCTCGATGTCGCGCCGCGCCGTCTGCGAGGCGGCGATGCGCTCCTTCACGCCGGCGACCGCGCCAGTCAGTTCCGCCAGCCGCGCATCGAGCGCCGCCTGCGCGCCGGAATGTCGGCCATTCGTCGTCGCAGGCGTTCGGCTGCCGAGTCGAGTTCCTGCAGCTGGATCAGAAGTTTGAGATCAGGAAGCATCGAAGGAAATGGTGAATGCTGAGTGCTGAATGCTGAAGTGAATTGCGAAGGCGTGGATCGGGAAGAGGAGGGAGGAAGGATGGTCAGGCCGTTGAAGCCTACCCTTCCCCGTTCTCCCTTTCACCTTTACTTCAGCACTCAGCATTCAGCAATTCAGAATGCAGAAGTGGGCCCACCAGGATTCGAACCTGGGACGGGCCGGTTATGAGCCGGCGGCTCTGACCGCTGAGCTATGGGCCCGCTCACTAGTCGTAAGGGCAAACGTCAGCGGCATGAAGCGAAAAGGCACGAAGGGAGAACTCCGGCCTTCGTCACCTCCCGCCTCGACTGCCGACTTACGTTCGTCCTTCGAGGAACGCCCGCAGCTTGCGGCTCCGCGACGGGTGCCGCAGCTTGCGCAGCGCCTTGGCTTCGATCTGCCGGATGCGCTCGCGCGTCACGGCGAAGCTCTGGCCGACCTCTTCGAGCGTGTGCTCGCTGCCGTCGCCGACGCCGAACCGCATCTTGATGACCTTCTCCTCGCGCGGCGTCAGCGTCTTCAGCACCGAGTCGGTCTGCTCCTTGAGGTTCAGGTTGATCACCGCGTCGGACGGCGACACGACCTGGCGATCCTCGATGAAGTCGCCAAGATGCGAATCTTCCTCCTCGCCGATCGGCGTTTCGAGCGAGATCGGCTCCTGCGCGATCTTCAGCACCTTGCGGACCTTCGACACCGGAATGTCCATCCGCTTGGCGATCTCTTCCGAGGTCGGCTCGCGGCCGAGCTCCTGGACCAGCGCCCGCGACGTGCGAATCAGCTTGTTGATCGTCTCGATCATGTGGACCGGGATGCGGATCGTCCGCGCCTGGTCGGCGATCGCGCGGGTGATCGCCTGGCGGATCCACCACGTCGCGTAGGTCGAGAACTTGTAGCCGCGGCGGTACTCGAACTTGTCGACCGCCTTCATCAGGCCGATGTTGCCTTCCTGGATCAGGTCGAGGAACTGCAGGCCGCGGTTCGTGTACTTCTTGGCGATCGAGACGACCAGACGGAGGTTGGCCTCGACCAGCTCCTTCTTGGCCTGCTCGGCCTGGATCTCGCCGCGCGAGATGGTCTCGAGCGTCCGCATCAGCTGATCGGGCGTCTCCTCGAGCTCGTCGGCCATCGTCTTGACCTGGACCTTGAGCTCCTTCTGGCGCCTGAGCAGGTTCTTCTTTTCCTCTTCCTTGAGCCGGCTGGCCTTCTTGTTCTTGGGATTGAGCTGCCGCTCGAGCTGATCGATCTCGCGACGGACGCGCATCACCGCCTCGACCGACTCCTTGATCTGATCGATCAGCCGGCGCTTGACGGCCTCGGTGAACTCGATCTTGCGGATCAGCTGCGACAGCTCGACCCGGGCGCGCAGCGCCTCCCACCGGACGCGGCGGTACTTCCGCTTGTCGCGGGTCGTCGTGCCGCGCGGGCGTCTTCTCGAGCTTCTCCTTGCACTTCTCGAGGCCCATCCACGACTTCCGGACCGCCTCGATCTGGCGCAAGACCTGCCGCTTGCGATCTTCGATCTTGTCGTCGGTCAGCTCTTCGTCGACGAACGTCACCAGCTCGCGGATGCTCCGCTCCTCGTTCTTGAGCTGATCGCCCATCGTCATGATCGCGCGGGCGACGGTCGGCGTGCGCGAGATCGACTTGATCACCGCCAGCTTGCCGCGCTCGATGCGCTTGGCGATCTCGACCTCGCCCTCGCGGGTGAGGAGGGGCACCGTGCCCATCTCGCGGAGGTACATCCGGACCGGGTCGTTGGTCTTGTCGAGCGCGCCGGGAGTCAGGTCGAGCTCGAGCTCCTCGGCCCCTTCGCCGGTGCGGTCGAGCAGCTTGTCCTCGCGGTACTTCTGTTCGGAATCGACGACTTCGATGCCGGCGCTGCCGAACGTGCTGAACAGATCGTCGAGCTCGTCCGACGACGTGATGTCGGCGGGCAGAAGCTCATTGACCTCGTCGTACAGCAGGTATCCCTTTTCCTTACCGATGGCGATGAGTTGCCTCACTTCATCGTATTTTTCTTCGATCGACAACGGCGTGTCCTCCTCAGTCCTCGTTCAGCGCGTAACAACTTATGCCGCTTATGATTCCGCAATCAACTGTAACAACGTTTTCTTCCTGTCCCACAAGGCCACGATCTCGGTTTCGTGAGTGGCGGCGCCGGCCTCCTGCAGCCGATCGATCTCGCGCTGGACGGCGGCGCGTTCCCGTGTGTAGCGCAGGCGTTTGACCGCCTTCACGCAGTCGAGCGGCGGTCCCGGGGGGTGGGGCTGCCGGCTGATGTCTTGGACCAGCCGCGCCTCCATACCATTTAGACGCTCCAGAAGCGTTTGCGGTAAGGAGTCCGCCGGCCATTCTTGGAGTGCCCGGGCCTGGGCCAGAATCGGCTCGGTGGCCAGCCCGACCAGGTCGTCCGTGTCCAGTTCGGCGATCGCCGCCGCTCCCGCCGCCGGATCGTGCATAAGCGCCCAGATCAGGCCTTTTTCGGCCGTCTTGACCTGATCCAGCCCGACTTTCGGCCGGTCCAGCACGGCGACCGCCGTTTCCCGCTTCGCGGCAGCCTTCTTGATTTCGGCCCGAACCACCTCTTCCGTAATCCTTGCCCGGTGCGCCAGCCTGTCGGCGAACTGGTCGCGGGCGGCGGCGTCAGGAATCCGGGCGGCAACTTCGAGCATTCGGCCCAGAAACTCGCGGCGTTCCTCGTCCCGCTGGAAATCCTGTCCTGCGGCGGCCTGATCGAGCAGGTACTCGAGGTAAGGCTGCGACGAGCGGAGCTTCTCCGCGTACGCTGCCCCGCCCTCGCGCCGGATGAACGTATCGGGGTCGACACCGGACGGCAGCATCGCGACGTTTACCTGAAAGCCTTCGGCCACGAGCAGCTCCGAGCTTCGCACCGCAGCGCCCTTGCCCGCGGCGTCGGGGTCGAAACTGAGGACGACTTTCGACGCGAAACGTTTCAACAGTCGAGCCTGGGCGGGCGTCAGGGCGGTTCCCGACGAGGCGACGACGTTGGGGATGCCGCCTTGCAGCGCCTGCGCCACGTCGAAATAGCCCTCGACCATCACCGCATGCTTCGCTTTGGTGATGGCCGCCTTGCTCAAATGCAGGCCATAGAGCGTCCGCCCTTTGACATAAATCGCCGTCTCGGGTGAGTTCAGGTACTTCGGTACTTGCCCTTCGTCCATGGCACGGCCGCCGAACGCGATGATCGCGCCGTTGTCCCTGGCAATCGGGATCATCAGCCGGTTGCGAAACCGATCGATGAGCATGCCGCCTTCCCGTTCCGAAACCAGTCCGGTCCGCGCGAGCGATTCCGCCGAAAAGCCTTCGCGGAGGAGCTTCGTTTTGAGAGCCTCGCGCGCCGCAGGTGCATAGCCTATGCCCAGGAGCTCGACTGTCGCTGGCGTCACTCCGCGCGTTGCGAGCAGGCGTCTCGCCACGGCCCCTTGTGGGCCCGCCAATTGCTCACGAAACCACGCGGCCGCGACTTCGTGGGCGCGGAGAATCGTCTCGCGGTCCCGCTTGCTCTCCGGGTCCTGGTTTCCGTCCTCTGGTTCGGGCACCGGCACGCCCGCGCGCGCGGCAACCTGCCGGACGGCCTCAGGAAACGTAATCTTGTCGTGCAGTTTGACGAACTCGAAGACGTCGCCCTTGGCGCCGCACCCGAAGCAATGGAAGAACCCCTTATCGCCGTTGACGTGGAACGACGGCGTTTTCTCTCCATGAAACGGACAGAGCCCCTTCCACGTGGCCCCGCTGCGGCGCAGCGCCACCCGTTCCTGGACGACCTGCACGATGTCGGCGTGCGACTTGAGGTCCTCGATGAAGTTGGGAGGAAAAAGCGCCATTACTCTTTGAATTCAACGACGGTGACGCCGCCGCCGCCCTGCTCGGGCGGAGCGGACTGAAAATGCGCGACGAACTTATGGTCGTGCAGGAACTCGGCAATCGCGCGCCGAAGTTGACCAGTACCGTAGCCGTGAATCAGTCGAACGCTCGGGACCTCGGCGAGCAGCGCTTCGTCGAGGAACTTCTCAGCCCTCGACAGCGCTTCGTCGACGTTGCAGCCGATGACGTTCAGCTCGGTGACTGAGCCTTCGCGCGGCTGAAGCTCAACGTGGACCCTCACCTTCCCCGGTTGGGCTTGGGCACCCGCCCGGACGAGCACTCGAAGTTCGTCGATCCGGGCGCGCAGGCGCTTGCCCCGCACATCAATCTCCGCTTCCCGGTCGTGCAACACCTGCACGATGCCCTCGAGGCCGAGCCCGCCGACCGCGACGCGGTCCCCGACGACCGGCGGCTTGCCAGGAACGTCCGGCACGCCGACTGGCTGCCTAGACTGGGCTGCAGGCTCCGGATCGTGAACGCGAAGCTTCCCGGCGATCGCCTCCACGGCGGCCCTCGCCTCGGCACGCGCGGCGCCGGTCTCGCCAGTGGGGATGACCAGTCGTGGCGCCGAACGGCGCTCGGCGTCCGCCGCCATCGCGTCCGTCTTCACCTTCAATGCATTGACGACAGCGTCGATCTCGCGGCGCGCGTCTCGGAGGCGATCTTCGATTCGCTCGTCGAGCCGGCGACGGAACGTCTCCTCGCGGTTGCGGAGCTCCTGCTCGCGCGCCTGCATCTTCGTCGCGGTTTCTTCGAGTGCGGCGCGCTCGCGCGCCGCCAGGCGACGCTCGTGGTCGAGCGACTGGAGATCCCGCTCGACTTTCGCCAGGTGCTCGGCGAGCTGCGCCTCCCGAACGCTCCGGTGCTGGCGCGCGTTCTCGATGATCGACTCGGGCAGCCCGAGGCGGGTCGCGATCTCGAGGGCAAGGCTGCTACCCGGAGCGCCATAGTTCAGACGGTAGGTCGGGGCAAAGGTGGTCGGATCGAACCCAAAGCCGGCCGGTGTCACGCCATCGGTCGTCACCGCATAGGACTTGAGCGCGTCGTAGTGGGTTGTCGCGACCACCATCGCGCCGCGGCCGCGAAAATGGTCGATCGTCGCCATCGCCAGCGCGCCGCCTTCGTTCGGGTCGGTTCCGCCGCCGGCTTCATCGAGCAGCACCAGCGCCGGCAGCGTCAGCGCGCGGTCCATGGCGACGACGTTGGCGATGTGGCCAGAGAACGTGCTGAGGCTCGCGGCAATCGATTGCTCGTCGCCGATGTCGGCAAAGACCGAACGGAACACCGGCACCTGCGTTCCGTCCGCCGCAGGCACGAGCAGGCCCGTTTGCGCCATCAATGGCAGGAGCCCGGCCGTCTTGAGCGCCACTGTCTTGCCACCCGTGTTGGGTCCCGTCACCACCAGCACGCGCACCGGAGGAATCAGGAGGACGTCGACCGGGATCGGGGCTCGGGGTTCGGGGCTCGGGGTTCGGGAACCGACTTCCGATTCAGCATGATCGGCCATCCCCGAATCCCGAGTCCCGAGCCCCGGATTCCCGTCGACGTCCGTTCCGAGATGCCGTCGGACCGCCGGAATGAGCAGCGGGTGGCGTGCCGCGCGCAGCTCGAGCCGGCCGTCGCTCGCGAGCGCCGGCTGGACGCCGTCGACGAGCGTCGAGAAGCGCGCGCGTGCCTGCAGGACGTCGAGCTCGGTGGCCGCCGCGACGGTTCGGTGCACGTCCCCAGCGCGTCGGCGGAGCGCGTCGGCAAGCGCCAGCAGGATGCGGCGGACCTCCTCCGCCTCCTGCTGTTCGAGCGCGACGATGTCGTTGTTGATCTCGACCGTGCTGAGCGGTTCGAGAAACAGGCTGGCGCCGCTCCCCGAGCTGCCGTGGACGATTCCCGGTATTGCCGCGCGATGCTCGCTGCGGACGACGAGGACGTACCGGCCGTTGCGGTCGGTCACGATCTGCTGCTGGAGATACTTGGACGTGTCGCGGCCGCGCAGGTACGATTCGAGCGTTCCACGCAGCCGCGCCCGCTGTTTCCGCAGGCGATCGCGCAGTGTCGCGAGCTCCGGGCTGGCGTCATCGAGGACTTCAAACGCCGGGCCGATCTTGCGGCGGATGTCGGCGATCTCAGGCTGGAACGAGGCGGCCGTCTCGACGATCGCGCCGAGCAGTGGAAAACTCCCACGAACCTTGCGAATAGCTACGCAAGTCGCCTCGACCGACGCCAGAAACGTTGCGAGGTTGACCAGCGACTGCGGTTCGAGGACGCGCCCTTCGACCGCCAGCGACATCAGAAGGGCATCGAGGTCCTCAGGCGCCTGCAGTCCGATCGTCCCGTCGCGCAAAAAACGGGTCGTTTCGTGCGTCGCTGCAAGGGCCGCCGCGACGGCGCGGCTGTCGGTCAGCGGCTGCAGCTCCGCCAGACGCGCCGCGCCAGGCGGCGTCAGTGCAAAGCGGCGTACCGCCTCGACGATCCGGTCGTATTCGAGCGCCCGCAGGGCACCGGCGTACATGAGGTTTCAGAAATACTGGTGAGCGTCAGGCTCGACAGGGCAATCGCTGAGTATAGCGTAGCCGATCGGGTTCAGGGTTCAGGGTTCACGGTTCAGGGTTCCAAGGACGAACGTGGACTTTCACCTGAGACTCTGAACCTTGAACCTCAACCCTGAACCCTGAACCCTGAACCGTGAACCCTGAACCCTGAACTAGTCCAGGTGGTTTATCGCGCTGGCGACCGCCGCCGCGCCAAAGCCATTGTCGATGTTGACGACTGAGACGCCGCTCGCGCAGCTATTGAGCATCGCCATCAGGGCCGTGAGCCCGCCGAAACTGGCGCCGTACCCGACGCTGGTGGGTACCGCGATGACAGGGACGCTGACCAGGCCGCCGATTACGCTCGGCAGGGCGCCTTCCATCCCGGCGACGACGATGATGACGCGAGCGGCCATCAGTCGGGCGTGCTCGGCGAGCAACCGATGGAGTCCTGCGACTCCGACGTCGTAGTAGCCGATCGACCGACATTGCCCATCAGCTCGGCCGAAACCGCCGCCTCTTCCGCAACTGGCAGGTCAGCCGTGCCAGCCGCTGCCACGACAATGGTGCCGCGGCCCGGGTGGCAGTTCGCCATACGCGAGCGTAATGGTTCTGGCCAGCTCGTGAAATTCTGCCTTGGTACACGCTCGGAAACGGCCTCGAATGACGCTCGGTCCGTCCGTGTAACGAGCAGGCTGTGGCCCGCCGCGACGATGCGTTCGGCGATGGCGGCAATCTGATCTGGCGTCTTTCCAGGCCCAAAGATGACCTCGGGGCATCCCTGGCGCAGTGCCCGATGGTGGTCGACGCGTGCGAACCCCAGGTCTTCGAAGGGCGCCTGGCGTAGAAATTGAAGGAGGCGATCCTGGGCGACCTCGAGTGGAAGCGTCCCGGACCGTACCTCAGCGAGAAAGACCTGCAGTTGGTCGCGGGTCATTCACCGGGACTTCTTTGACTTTGAGGCCAGCCCGGCAGTAATATGAAGGATTGTGCAGGTTGGCGGATTCATTAATCTATGTCGCTCACTGAGACGCTGATTCTCGTCCTGTACTTCTTCGTGCTGAGCATCCTGGCGATCTACGGCTGGCACCGGTATTACCTTGTGTATCTTTACATGAAACACAAGGGCAACGTGCCGCCGGCGCTGCCGCCGCCGCAGGTGCTCCCGAAGGTTACCGTCCAGTTGCCCATCTTCAACGAGATGTACGTCGCGGACCGCCTGATCGATGCGGTCTGCGAGATCGACTACCCGCGCGAACTGCTCGAAATTCAGGTGCTCGACGATTCGACGGACGAGACGACCGAGATTGCTGAGCTGGCAGTGCGCCGGCACGCGGCGCGCGGCTTCGATATCAAATACCTGCACCGTGTCGACCGGACGGGTACAAGGCCGGTGCGCTCGAAGCCGGCCTGCAGCAGGCGTCGGGCGAGTTCATCGCGATTTTCGACGCCGATTTCGTCCCGCCGAAAGATTTCCTCCTCCGGACGCTCGGCTATTTCGAACGCGACCCGAAGGTGGGGATGGTCCAGACGCGCTGGGGCCACCTCAACCGCGACTACTCGCTGCTGACACGCATCCAGTCGATCCTGCTCGATGCCCACTTCGTGCTCGAGCATGGCGGCCGGAACAAATCCGGGTGCTTCTTCAACTTCAATGGCACCGCCGGGGTCTGGAGGCGCGAGACGATTAGCGATGCCGGCGGCTGGCAGCACGACACGCTGACCGAGGACCTCGACTTGAGCTATCGCGCGCAGCTCAAGGGCTGGCGCTTCATTTTCATGCCCGATCTCGTCTCGCCGGCGGAAGTGCCGGTCGAGATGAATTCGTTCAAGTCCCAGCAGCACCGGTGGGCGAAGGGCTCGATCCAGACCTGCATCAAGCTGATGCCGCGTATCCTGCGGTCGTCGCAGCCGCTCGCGGTCAAGGCCGAAGCGTTCTTCCATCTCTCGGCGAATTTCAACTACCTGCTGATGTCGCTCCTGTCGCTGTTGATGTTTCCCGCGATGGTGGTGCGCTACAGCATGGGTTGGACCGAGATGATGCTGATCGACGTGCCGCTCTTCCTGGCGGCGACGGCGTCGGTCGGCAACTTCTACATCGTCTCGCAGCGCGAGGTGTATGCGGACTGGAAGCAGCGGCTCAGATACGTGCCGTTCCTGATGTCGATCGGCATCGGCCTGTGCGTCAACAACACTCGCGCCGTGATCGAAGCGATGTTTGGCAAACAGAGCGAGTTTGCTCGCACGCCGAAGTACGGTATCGAACGAAGCAGTGACGAGTGGGCCGGCAAGAAGTATCACCTGTCGGTAGGCGTGCAGCCGCTCGTCGAGGTGGCGCTCGGCCTGTATTTCACCGCCACCGTGTTCTACGCGCTCTCCAACCAGATCTATTTCACGTTGCCGTTCCTGATGCTCTTCCAGGTCGGCTTCCTCTATACCGGCCTCCTGTCGATCCTCCAGCAGTTCACTGACGAGGACATGATTCAGCAGCCGGAAATCGCCAAGTAAGGCTCAGGGCTCAGGGCTCAAGGCTCAGGCGAAGACCTTCGACGACTTACTCGAAGGTTTTGCTTGAGCCTTGAGTCCTGAGCCTTGAGCCCTGACTGAGGTATAGTGCCGCTCCACTGAGGCTTTGCGGAAGGAGCGGACATGAATTTCCCTCGCATCGCGTTGGCGGCGGTCTGTGCCTGGGTCGTGTATCTGGGCGTGTCCTACCTGGTCCATGGCGTACTACTCACCGGCATTTACATGCAGCATCGGGCGGCCATGCGGCCCGAAGAGCAGGCCAGCGCGATTCTGCCGGTCGGCTTCGTCTTTGCGCTCGTCGGGTTTTTCGCGTTTGCGTACGCGTATGCGAAGGGCTACGAGGGAGGCAGCCGCATGCAGGAGGGTCTGCGCTTCGGAGTGCTCGTCGGCATCCTGCTTTGCTGCTTTGCGGCAATCTGGAATTACATGGTCTGGCCAGTCTCGGGGACGCTGCTCGTCGCCTGGATGGTCGATTTCATCGTCGAGTTCGCGCTTTACGGCGTGATTGTCGGCTTGCTGTACAAGCCGTTGACGCGGCGAGTGGCTGCCGTCTGACTGGATGCGATGCAGATCCCGTCTACGTCCTGGCTCCTGACTCCTTGATAGAATCAGTACATGACCACCGACGCGAAGCCCAAGGCCGGTCTCGAAGATGTCGTGGCCGCGACGTCCGCCATCTGTTACCTCGACGGCGATCGTGGCGTCCTGGCGTATTTCGGCTACGACATCCACGATCTGGCACAGGGGGCGACGTTCGAGGAGGTCTGCTACCTGCTGTGGCACGGGCGCCTGCCGAATCGAGCCGAGCTCGGCGATCTGCAATCGCAGCTCGTGGCGGCCAGGCCGCTCGGCGAGCCGATCCTGCGCTTCATGAAGCAGCTGCCCCAGGGCGACGGCATGGATGCGCTGAGGACCTTGACTTCAGTCCTCGGCCACTTCGACCCTGATGCGTCCGACAACTCGCCGCAGGCCAACTTCCGCAAGGCGGTGCGGCTGACGGCGCAGCTGGCGAGCCTGGTCGCGACCTACGGGCGGGTACAGGCCGGCGGCGGTCCCATCCAGCCGGATCCGGCGCTCGGGCAGGCGGCGAATTTTCTCTACATGTTGACCGGGACGCGACCGAGCGCGCTCTCGACGCGCGCCTTCGACGTCGCGCTGGTACTGCACGCGGACCACGAGTTGAACGCGTCCACCTTCGCCGCTCGTGTCGCGGCTGCGACCCTGACCGATCTCCACTCGGCCATCGTCGGAGCGATTGGCGCGCTCAAGGGTCCGCTTCACGGCGGCGCGAATGCAGACGTCATGCGTTTGCTCCAGGAGATCGGCCAGGATGCGACTCCGGAGCGCATCGACGAGGCGATTCGCGGCAAGCTGACGCGCAAGGTCAAGATTCCCGGATTCGGGCATCGGGTGTATCGCACGGAAGATCCGCGTGCGACGCATTTGCGCCGTATGTCGGAGGAGCTCGGCAAGCGCGCCGGCAATACGCGCTGGTTCGAGATGTCGCGTCGCATCGAGCAGCTCGTCACGGGCGAGAAGAAGCTCTACCCGAACGTCGACTTCTACTCGGCGTCGACCTATTACACGCTCGGAATCCCCATCGATCTGTTCACGCCGATCTTCGCCGTGAGCAGGATCTCCGGCTGGACGGCACACTGCCTGGAGCAGTACGCCAACAACCGCCTGATCCGCCCCCGTACCGACTACATCGGTCCGGCATACCCGCAGCGGTTAGTGCCGTTGGACCAGCGGTAGCGCCGGCCGGGATCCGGGGTTCGGGACTCGGGATTCGGTGGAAAGCACGAACATCAGTCAGAATTCCTTCCGAGCCCCGAGCCCGAGCCCCGAGCCCCGAGCCCCGAGCCCCGAGCCCCGAGCCCCGAGCCCCGAGCCCCGAGCCCCGAGCCCGAGCCCCGAGTTATAATCACCTGTTCCCGACTCCATGGATCCCCGCAACATCCGCAACTTTTCCGTCATCGCGCACATCGACCATGGCAAGTCGACGCTGGCGGATCGCTTTCTCGAACTGACGGGAGCGCTCCAGGCGCGGGAGATGGAGGCGCAGGTCCTCGACAGCATGGATCTCGAGCGCGAGCGAGGGATCACGATCAAGGCGCACGCCGTCCGGCTGACCTACAATGCCGATGACGGTCAGGTCTACGTTCTCAATTTGATCGACACGCCGGGCCACGTCGATTTCTCGTACGAGGTCACGCGATCGCTTGCCGCGTGCGAGGGTGCTCTGCTGCTCGTGGATGCATCGCAGGGCGTTGAGGCGCAGACGCTCGCGAATGCCTACCTGGCGGTGGAGAACAACCTCGAGATCATCCCGGTCATCAACAAGATCGATCTTCCAGGCGCTCAACCCGATGAGGCCAGGCGGCAGATCGAGGACATCGTCGGCCTCGACGCCAGCCATGCGATTCTGGCCAGCGCCAAGGAAGGCACCGGCGTTCACGAGATCCTCGAGGCGATCGTGACGCGCTTGCCGCCGCCAAGTGGCAGTCCTGACGCGCCGCTCAAGGCCCTCATCTTCGACTCGTGGTACGACGCCTACCGCGGCGTCATCATCCTCACGCGCGTGCTCGACGGTGTCCTTCGGCCGGGCATGAAAATCAAGCTCATGGCCAAGGGACAGGAGTACGAAGTCGAGCAGGTCGGAACCTTCTCGCCCAAGCCCACCGTGGCGACGGAGTTGGGTGTCGGCGAAGTGGGGTTCGTGTTCGCGGCGATCAAGACGGTCACCGACGCGCAGATTGGCGACACGATCACCGAGGCGGCACGCCCGACGGCCGAGCCCTTCCCGGGATTCAAGGTCAGCAAGCCGATGGTCTTCGCCGGACTCTACCCGGTCGAGGGCAGCGAGTACGCACAGCTGCGTGAAGCGCTCGAGAAGCTGCGGCTGAACGACGCGTCGTTCTTCTTCGAGCCGGAGACGTCGGCGGCGCTCGGCTTCGGCTTCCGGTGCGGCTTTCTCGGCCTGCTGCACATGGAGATTGTCCAGGAAAGGCTGGAACGCGAGTTCAACCAGGATCTCGTCACGACGGCGCCGGGCGTCCTCTATCGCGTGACGACGACGGACGGCGCGGTTCAGGAGATCGACAGTCCCGCAAAGCTCCCGGATACGGGTCGGATTGCCAAGTTCGAGGAGCCGGTGATCACCGCGATGATTCTGACGCCCTCGGAACACGTCGGCGGGATCCTTGCGCTCTGTCAGGACAAGCGCGGCGTGCAGAAGGGCATCGAGTACCTGTCGTCGGACCGCGTGCTCGTCACCTACGAACTGCCGTTCAACGAAGTCGTGCTCGATTTTTATGATCGACTGAAGACCCTGTCGCGCGGTTACGCGTCGCTCGACTACCACGTGACGGGCTACTGGGAGTCGCCGCTGGTCAAGCTCGACATCCTCGTCAACGAGGAGCCGGTCGACGCGCTGTCGACGATCGTGCACCGGGACATGGCGTACACGCGCGGCCGCGCCCTGGCCTCGAAGATGCGCGAGCTGATTCCCCGGCAGATGTTCGAGGTCGCGATCCAGGCCGCCGTCGGCAGCCGCATCATCGCGCGCGAGTCCGTCAAGGCGCTACGCAAGAACGTGCTGGCGAAGTGCTACGGCGGCGACATCAGCCGGAAGCGCAAGCTGCTCGAAAAGCAGAAGGAAGGCAAGAAGCGCATGAAACGCGTCGGCAGGGTCGAAATCCCCCAAGAGGCGTTTCTGGCAGTATTGAAAGTTGGCCAGGAATGAACGCTCAGACGGCAAGCGCCTGCGGCCCGAGCGAGGCGCGAGCCGCCGAGCGAGAGCGAGCGGGGGTGGGGCCCCGCGAGCAATTGAGTAAGGTAGGTCAGGAATAGATGCCAGCCAACTTTCGTAAGTCCACGGTCCGGGAGTACTTCGAATCCATCGTCATTGCGGTGATCCTCGCGCTGTTCGTGCGCACGTGGGTCGTGCAGGCGTTCAAGATTCCGACCGGCTCGATGGAGAACAACCTCCTCATCGGCGACCATCTGCTGGTCAACAAGTTCGTGTTCGGCCCGACCGCGTCGCTCGACCGGGCAGTGCTGCCGGTGCGCGACATCGCCCGCGGCGACATCATCGTCTTCAAGTATCCGGAGGAGCCGGAGCGCGACTTCATCAAGCGTGTCATCGGTCTACCCGGCGACACGGTGGAGCTGCGCGCGAAGAAGGTCTACGTCAACGGCCAGGCGCTCGACGAGCCTTACGTCCACTTCCTGACGTCCGCCTCCGAGGGTTCCGAAGTGACGTCGATGGACGTGCGCGAGCGTTACGGGCCGGTGACCGTACCGCCGACCCAGTATTTCGTGATGGGCGACAACCGCGACAACTCGCAGGACAGCCGCTATTGGGGCTTTCTGCCGAGGAACTACGTCAAGGGCAGGGCGATGATGATCTACTGGTCGTACGAATCGGATCGTAACGACTTTGTCGATAGCGGTGTCGGCGCTTCCATCGGCAGGCTGTTTTCAGTCGTGACGCATTTCTTCACGAAGACGCGCTGGGAACGCCTCCTGCATCAGATTCACTGAGCACCGTGAGCTCGGCCCTCACGGCGTCTGCGCAGGTCTGATCCTTCAGGCCGCCAAGGTTGATCTCCACGTTCACCTGCGCGCCGCGCAGCCCGGCGCGGAGCAGCTCCAGCCCCACTCGCACATCACTCGACGCGTTCGGGTTGCCGTGTTCCAGCAGCGCAGTGGCAAGGGTCATTCCTTCGCGGCAGGCGCGCATCACCTCGAGCGGAGCGGCGATGGCGGCTTTGAGCGCGTCCTGAATCCGCAGCGTCCGCACCCCTTTTTCCTCTTCGGAGCTCTTGGGCAGGCGATAGGCGCCGACGACCAGCTCGTACGCCTCGCTGTCGCGGTCTACGAGCGCTTCGAGCACCGTGGCCAGGGCGGCCGATCGCCGGCCGGCCTCGCGAAGTTGCTCCTCGTGTCCGGCGCGGGGTTTCGGCAGCGCGGCAACCATCGCGAGGAGCGACGCGCCGACGGCTCCAGCCAGGGCCGCAGCTGAACCCCCGCCAGGGGTTGGTGCCGGCGAACGAAAATCCTCGAGGAGCGACTTCAGGGACTTGTCGGTCAGCGTCATGCCGTCACCATGCCACCCGCCATGCCAAATACGAAGGTTCCGCGCTTGAGTACGCCGGCGATGGCTGGGGTTCCGACGTGTAACAGGTCGGTGCCCTCGCCACGCACGATCACCGCGTCGGCGAGCTTGCCGGGCTCGAGGCTGCCGATCTCGTGGGCGCGATCGAGCGACCAGGCGGCGTTGACCGTCGCGGCTGTCAGAGCTTCTTCGAAGGTGAGGTCCATCGCAAAGCAGGCGAGCGTCATCGCGAAGGGCATCGACGGCGAAAACCCGCCCCCAGGGTTGACGTCGGTGGCAAGCGCCACGGGCACCGCCGCGTCGATCAATGCGCGCGCCGGCGCGAACCGGCCGAGCTTGAGATAGAAGGCTGCCGTCGGGAGCAACGTCGCCATGACGTTGGCTCGCGCCATCGCCGCAATCCCGTCGGCCGGCACGTGCACGAGGTGATCGGCGGACCGTGCCCCAACGGCGGCGGCCACCTGGGATCCGCCACTCGCGCCAAGCTCGTCGGCATGAATACGCGCGCCGAGGCCTGCGCGCTGGCCAGCCTCGAGAATCCGTCGCGATTCAGCCGCGGTGAAGACGCCTTCCTCGCAGAATACGTCGCAAAATTCGGCCAGGCCCGCCGCTGCGACGGCCGGAACCATCTCGTTGACGACAAGCTCAACGTAGCGCGCTCGATTCGATCGATGTTCGGAGGGGATCTCATGCGCGCCCATGAAGGTGGAGACCACGTCGATCGGGTGCGATTCGCCGAGCCGTCGAATGACCCGAAGCATTTTCAACTCCGCGTCGAGATCGAGCCCGTAGCCGCTCTTGATTTCGCACGTCGTCGTCCCGCAGGCGAGCATGGCGTCGAGCCTGGCTCGTGACTGAACGGTCAGCTCGTCTTCCGTGGCAAGGCGCGTGGCCGCCACGGTCGACACGATGCCGCCGCCGTCGGCAGCGATGCTTGCGTAAGTCTCGCCAGACAGCCGCCGGTGCAGCTCCGATCGGCGGTCACCGGCAAACACCGCATGTGTGTGGGCATCGACCAGCCCTGGCAGGACCGACCAGTCCCGGGCTTCGATGACCCGCGCGTCCTTCGGCAGCGCAATCGTGCGCTCGAGATCCGCCGTCGGGCCGGCGAAGACGATGCGGCCGTCGGCGGCCGCGATCGCGCCGTCCCTGATGATGTCGAGCCGCCCTTGCTCGGGCCCGCGCCGCGGCGCCGGCCCGGCGCAGGTGATGAGTTGACGGCAGTGTCGCAGGACCAGCAAGGGGCGAGGGGGGTCTTGCAACGGGCTCCGGCATTCAGCCGCGCTCGTCGGCGGCGCGCGTCGCGTCTGTCGGCCACTGCACAGGCGCCGCGGGCTGAGACGCGTCGGCCTGGCGAGGACGATGGAGCAGGACCTTGTCGTCGGATCGGTCCTGTTCGCGAATGAACTCGAGCGCGCGATAGAGCGCCTGAATCGAGCCTTCAAGCGATCCCTCGACGTCACGGCGGCGGAGGCGCAGCTCGTTGATGTCCCGCTCGACTTCTTCGAGTCGGCCCTGCGCCTTCTGAAGAAGCAGATCGGCGCGGCCCTGCGCCTCGCGAATGATCAGCTTGGACTCGGCCTGGGCAGACTCTTTGATCTCGTCTGCCAGCCGCTGGGCGGTCAGGAGCGTGTTGCGGAGGTTGTTCTCCCGCTCGCGGTGTTCGACGAGGAGCGCTTCCTGCCGAACGAGGTCCTGTCGAAGACGGTCGATTTCCCGCAGCGCGTGCTCGTAGTCATCGGCTGCCTCGGTCAGGAACGCGACGACTTCAGTGCGGTCGAAGCCGCGGAGCTGCGTGCGGAAGCGCTGCTGTTTCAGATCGAGCGGCGCGATCCGCATGACGCGTTCGGCGGGTGATGACCCGGCACTCGCGGCAGACGTGCTGGCGGGCGGGTTCGTGCGGTCGAACATCAGGTTCTCCTTACTTGCCTTCACTTGTGGTGAGCTGTGGCGCACGCCGTGCGCCGAAAATCGCCGTGCCGACGCGAACGATGGTCGATCCTTCTTCGACGGCGGCCTGGTAGTCGTGGCTCATGCCCATCGACAGGTGATGGAGCGATGGCGCCGGGAGGCCATCGCGCGTCATGTCCTCGAGCAGGCGATCCCGGAACTGCCGAAGGCGGACGAACCACGGCCGTGTCTGTTCCGGGTCGTCGCTCCAAGGCGGGAGCAGCATCAACCCGGCGAGCCGGACGTGCCTGGCGTCGACACCTGCTCGAACGATTCGCGCCGCCTCATCGGAAGCCGCGCCGAACTTCGTCGCTTCACCGGCAAAGTCGACCTGGATCAGCACGTCGAGCGGACCGACTCCTGTCGGTCGCCCTGCCGCCGCTTCGTCGAGCCTCCGGAGCAGCTCAACCGAGTCGACCGACTGAATGCACCCGAACCCTGCCGCCGCCTTCCTTGCCTTGTTTGACTGCAGGTGGCCAATGAGATGCCACCTTGCCGGGATATCGACTGTGGCAGCGATCTTCTGCAGGCCTTCCTGCACCTTGTTCTCGCCGAACTCCCGCTGCCCTGCGTCCCACGCTTCCCGCACGCATTCGGCGCCGAACGTCTTCGACACTGCAACGAGCGTGATGTCGGTCGCCGCCCGTCCCGCCCGCCGGGCGGACTCGCCAATCCGGTCGCGGACCTCCGACAGGTTGGTGGCGATAGACATGAGATTGGTTCATGGTTCAGGGTTCACGGTTCATGGTTCCGCTCAAGTCTGAACGTTGAACCCTGAACCTTGAACCTTGAACCCTGAACCTTGAACTCTGAACCCTGAACCTGCTACTTCTTGATTGCCGCCAACATGCCCTTGGCCTGCTCGGCGTACTGCCCCTTGGCGTCGAGCTTGAGGTATTCCTCGAACGACTTGACGGCTTCGGGCAGCTTCCCCTGGTTCACATTGGCCATTCCCAGCCAGTAGTGCGCGTCGGCCATCTTCGGGTCGGCCGCCACGGCTTGTTCGAAGAGCTTCTGCGCCTCGGGGATCTTGCCAGCGTTCCAGGCGATGACGCCTTGGTTGAAGGTCGCCGAGGCGCTGGCGCCACCACCGGTCGCACCACCAGCAGCACTAAGGAGTTTCTGCGCCTGTGCGCCGGCCTCTGCGGCCTGGTCGAACTTCTTCTGCGCGTTGTAAACGTTCGCGAGGCCCATGTACGCCTCAGCTGAGCTCGGAGCTATCTCGAGCGCCTTCTTGTAGGCGGCCTCGGCCTGGTCGAATTCCTTCTTCCGCATGTAAACGGCCGCGATGTTGGTCTGGCACTCGACGCACTTCGGTACCTTGACCAGGACTTCGTTGAACTTCGCGATCGCCTCGTCGTACTTGCTTTCGTTGCTCAACGCCACGCCCTGGTCGAATGCGCCCTTGATGGCGGCGGTCTCGGCCTCCCGTTTCTTCACGTCGGCTTCCGACGGAGCACCCGCGCCGCCGCTGCCGCCTGGCTTCAGGGTGAAGTTCTGCTCCCTCTCGTCGATGCTGACCTTGACCGGGAAGGATTCCGTGAGGTTGTCCTTGCTGGCGGTCACCATGTACTCGCCGGGCGGCAGGAACTGCGTGTACTCACCACGCTTGTCGGTCTTGGTGGAGAGCTTGCGGTTCATCTCCTTGCTTTCCATTAGAATCGTCGCGCCTTCGATCGGCTTGTTCTGGGCGTCAACGACTTTGCCTTTGATTCGCCCGGTCTGCGCGTAGCCGACTGTCGACACCGCCGTCAGGCCGAGCACGAACGCGCCGAGCGTCAAGGAGATGCGTGCCCTCGTCATTCGAACCTCCATATAATCGCCTCAGTTTACACGATGTTCGTGATGACGTACTCGCGCACAGCGCCACGCCTGGACGCTCGCGAGTTGATGGCCCGTCGCGCCTCGACCTGCTTCGCTCGGAGTCCCACCGACCGCGCCTCGAGGTTCGTCGCATACAGCCGGCGGATGTCAGGCGCCACGGAATTGCTGAGGAGCACTGACGCCCCGATCCTCGCCAGCCTCACGACCGCCTGCTGCAGCCGGGCCTGCTCTCCGGGTCCAAACCTTGCCGCCGTGTACGAGGTGAAATGTGCCGTTCGACTGACCGGCGCGTAGGGCGGATCGAGATAGACGAAGTCTCCGGCGCGCCCGGTGCCAAGCGCGTCCTCGAACCCGCTGACTTCGACCGTCAAACCCGGACGCCGCAACGCCTCGGAGAGACGTCTGAGATTGATGGCATCGCAGATCGTGACCTTGGGATAGCGCCCTGCCGGGACGTTGAAGCCGCCGCTCGAATTCAGGCGGAAGAGCCCGTTGTAGCCGGTGCGGTTGAGGTAAATCAGCATGGCCGCGAGCGCCGGGGTATACGCCTTCGCCGGTTCGGCAGAGGCATGGACGTCGCGGCGCAGCGCGTTGAACTGACCGTCGCGGACGGCGTAGAAATGCCGGGTGCCGTCCTGGCGATGACCCGCCTCGAGTGCGGACAGCGCCTGGATGACACTCTCCACGTCGTCGCGCACCATTCGATAGCAGCCGATCACGTCCGCGTTGATATCGGACAGCTGGACCTGTCGACCGTCGAGCAGTCCCTGGTTGTGACAGTCGAGAAACACCGCCCCGCTGCCGAGGAACGGCTCCACGTAGCGGCTGAACGTGGAAGGGTAGTACCGCCGCAGCGTTGGCAGCAGCTGACGCTTGCCGCCTGCCCATTTGAGAATCGGGCGAACCTTCGCGATCGGTGTCTCCGTCTGCGCGTCAGGCGCCATCAGCACCGTCGTCGATACTGTCGGCTTCATCGACATCATCATCAGGCATGGCCCCGAAGAAGCGGGCGATGTCGAAGAGATCGTGCGTCACCGGTGCAGGCGGCAGCGACGCGAGAAACCGCCGGCCGTATCCCATCGTCTTCAGACGCGGGTCGAGCACGGCCAGCACGCCCCGGTCCTGGCGGTGCCGCAGCAGTCGCCCAAGGCCCTGCTTGAGCGCCAGAATGGCGAGCGGAATTTGATACTCGGCAAACGGTGAGCCGCCGCGCGCGCCAATCGCCTCGACCCGGGCTGCCGTGATCGGATCGCCGGGAGACGCAAACGGCAGCTTGTCGATGATGACGCAACTCAAGGCGTCGCCGACGACGTCGACGCCCTGCCAGAAGCTCGAGGTGGCCAGCAGCACCGCGTGCGGCGTGGCTTTGAAATCGCGCAACAACGCCGAGCGCGGCGCGGATCCCTGCACCAGGATCGGATATTCGAGCTCGGAGGCGGCGAGCCGATGGACCTCGCGCAGGTTGGCGTAACTCGTGAAGAGCACGAACGCCCGCCCGGAGGTCAGCTTCAGAATGCGGACGATTTCACGCGCCGCAATGGTCACAAACTCGGGCCGGCGCGGATCCGGAATGCTCAACGGCAGGTAGAGGATCGACTGCCGCGCGTAGTCAAATTCCGAATCGAGCTTCAGCTCGGTCGCGCGCCCGACGCCGAGCCGGCTTTTGACGTAGTCGAACGCGCCGTCGACGGTGAGCGTCGCCGAGGTCAGCACCGTCGCGTCCATCCGGTCGAGCAGCAGGTCGCGAATGGTCGACGAGACGTCGATTGGAGACGCGCGCAGGAACACGCCGCCGCGGCCGCGCGTCTCGAGGAAGTAGACGTACCCGACATCATCGGCGCGCAGCAGAAAACGAAGATCGTCCTTGATTTCGGCGGCTCTCCGCCCAAGCGCGAGCACGTCTTCCGGCACGTCTTTGGCGAGCGCGATGTCGGCTTCGATCGCTTCGAGCGCGGCGACGAGCGCCGCGCCGTCCTCGCCGAGCGGCGCGAGATGTGCTCTCTTCACGCGGATGCGGGTTTCGGAGCCGCGGGCCGCCGGCCCCTCGAATCTGAGCATCTGCAGCGCCGCGAAGAAACGCCGCGAGTCCTCTCGAATTCGACGAACGTCGACGGCGATCTGATCGCGCCGTTCGGCGTCCGGCACCTGCCCCGCGCCGACGGCGCGGTCGACGTCGCGAACCATGTCGTCGACGCGATAGCTGCTCACCGAGAGGCCGAAATACTGCGTCGCGACATCTTCGAGCTGGTGCGCCTCGTCGACAATCGCCGTACTGCAGCGTGGGATGACTTCGCCGAAGTTGCTCTGCCGGACGGCGGCGTCAGCGCAGAGCAGGTGATGATTGACGATGACGACATCGGATTCGGCCGCGCGCTGGCGCATCTTGACGACGAAGCAGTCGCCGTAGCGCGGACAGTCGGCGCCGATACAGTTCTCGGTGGTCGCGGCGATGTCGTTCCAGAACGGCAGGTCCTCCGGCAGGTCCTCGACTTCGGCGCGATCGCCGGTTTCGGTGTCTGCCAGCCACCGTTCGAGGATGCGGATGTGATGGGTCTCGTCCCACGATCGGATCGCAGCCGTCTCGCGAAAGGTCTCGAAGCGATGGAGGCACAAGTAGTTGCCGCGGCCCTTCATGCAGGTCGCGGTGAACGGCACGCCGAGCGCCTCCCTGAGCACCGGCAGGTCCTTGAAAAAGATCTGCTCTTGAAGGTTCTTGGTACCGGTGGAGACGAGGACCCGCTTGCGGCTGAGGATCGCCGGCACCAGGTAGGCGAGGGTCTTGCCGGTGCCCGTGCCCGCTTCCGCGAGCAGCACGCCCCCGTCAGCCAGCACTGCGGCGACGGCCTCGGCCATTTCCACCTGACCGGCGCGAGCCTCGAACCCTTCGAGCGTTTGCGACAGCGCACCGTTCGACGCGAAGGCCTCGACGGTGGCGTCGCTCAGCTGCGCTGCTCGTGGTATAGCGGGAACTTCCGGCACAGCACCTCAATCTGCTCGCGCACGGCGCGCGCGACCGAATCGTCCTCGGGCCCGGCCAGCACCTCGGCGATGTAGCCAGCGATGAGATCCATCTCCGGCTCCCGCATTCCCCGGCTCGTGACCGCTGGCGTCCCAATCCTGATACCGCTAGCAACCATCGGCGGGTTCTGGTCGAAAGGAATGGCGTTCTTGTTGACGGTGATTCCGGCCTTGCCAAGCGCCGCCTCGGCGACCTTGCCTGTCAGGCCCTTCGAGAAAACGTCGACCAGCATCAGGTGGTTGTCGGTGCCGCCGCTCACGAGGCGAAAGCCGGCGGTCTGAAGACCCTTGGCCAGACGCTGCGCGTTGGCGACGATCTGCCGCTGGTAGTCGGCAAATCCCGGCTCCATGGCTTCTTTGAAGCACACCGCCTTGGCCGCGATGACGTGCATGAGCGGACCACCCTGCACGCCAGGAAAGAGCGAGCGGTCGAGATCCTTGGCGTACTGGTTGCGGCAGAGCACCATCCCGCCTCTCGGACCACGAAGCGTCTTATGCGTCGTCGTCGTGACGAAGTCGGAGTGCGGTACCGGAGTCGGGTGAATCTTGGCGGCCACCAGCCCGGCAAAGTGGGCCATGTCGGTGACCATCGGCGCCTGGACCGCGCGGGCGACCGAGCCGAGACGTTCGAAGTCGAACACGCGCGGGTAGGCGCTGGCGCCGACCATGATCATCTTCGGCTTGTGTTCGTGAGCGAGCCGCTCGAACTCTTCGTAGTCGATCCGCTCATCGTCTTTACGGACGCCGTAGGGAACGATGTTATAGAGCTTGCCCGAGAAGTTCAGCGGATGCCCGTGCGTCAGGTGGCCGCCGTGGGCGAGGTTCATGCCGAGGACGGTGTCGCCTGGCTTGAGGAGCGTGAAGTACACCGCCATGTTCGCCTGCGCGCCGGAATGCGGCTGGACGTTGGCGTGTTCGGCGCCGAAAATCTCCTTCGCGCGCGCAATCGCCAGCGACTCGGCGACGTCGACGAACTCGCAACCGCCGTAGTACCGCTTGCCGGGGTAGCCTTCGGCGTACTTGTTGGTCAGCACCGATCCGGCGGCGTCGAGCACGGCCTGGCTGACGAAGTTCTCCGAGGCGATAAGTTCCAGGCCGGTGTTCTGGCGGTGCACTTCGTTTGCAATGGCCGTGGCGATTTCAGGATCGGTCTCGGCCAGCGATCGCCAGCGGGAGGGGGATTCAGTTTTGGGCATGGCTACTACAGGTTCAAGAGGTTCAGCAGGTTCAAGGGTTCAAGAGGTTCGTTCGATGACACCGTGGCTTCCGCCCTCAGGCGGAAGATCGTTCCCGGCTCAAGGCATCCAAGGCCGACTTCTCGATCGCGGCAATCTGGTCGATTCGGCGCTGATGCCGTCCACCTTCGAAGGGCGTCGCGAGCCACAACGTGACGATCTCGTCGGCGAGGCCGAAGCCGACGATACGGCCGCCCATCGCCAGGACGTTGGCATCGTTGTGTTGTCGGGAGAGGCGGGCCGTGTAGAGGTCATTGCAAAGCGCCGCTCGGACGCCCGGGATCTTGTTGGCAGCCATCTGTTCTCCCTGGCCGCTGCCCCCCACCACGAGCTCCGCGCTCGGCGCGTCGCTCCGCGACGAGCCGTCCGACTTCGGCGCAGATGAGCGGATAGTCCACGGGCTCTTCGTTATGCGTGCCCAGGTCCACGACGTCGTGTCCCAGGCGGCCCAGCGTTCCGATCAGGTGCTGCTTGAGCGCAAACCCGGCATGGTCGGCGCCGATCGCAATGCGCATGACATGAGATTATAGACGGAGCTCTCAGCTATCAGCTATCAGTAGTCGGCTGGCTCGGCAGTCGCTGCGGTCGACGCCGGTCTGCGGCGCCGTGGCGCTGAGAGCTGAAGCTGAGAGCTGACAGCTGAGAGCTGACAGCTAACCCCGTGTCCATCACCCTCAAGCCCCGCGGCGAAGCGCGCATTCGGAACGGTCACCCCTGGGTGTACCGCAGCGACATCGGCAAGGTCGCGGCGGGTCCCGGCGACGGTCGTCCAGGTCACGGGCGCCCGCGACGTGCACGCTCGGCTATGCGCTGTACAGCGACCGATCGGAGATTGCGCTGCGGATGCTGACGCGAGAGCGCGAGGCGCCGACGCTCGATTTTTGGCGCGCTCGAGTGGACGCGGCGGCCAGTTACCGGGAGACGCTCGGCATCGACGCCACTGCCTATCGGGTGATCCACGGCGAGGCCGACCGCCTGCCGGGACTCGTCGTCGATCGCTATGGCGACTACCTGGTGCTCCAGGCGCTCGTGCAGGGCATCGATCGCCTGCTTCCTGACCTCATCCCTCTGCTCGTCGATCGCCTCAAGCCGGCCGGGATCCTGGCCCGCAATGACCCACGCGTCCGATTGCTCGAGGGCCTGGAGCAGACGTGGCGGTGCAGTACGGGACGGTGCCCGACGTCATCGAAGTGCGCGAGGGTCGCGTCGAATACCTGGTCGATCCGTATCATGGTCAGAAAACCGGTTTGTTCCTCGACCAGCGTGAGAACCGCGTCGCCGCAGCCGCGTACGCGCGCGGTCGCGCGCTCGACGCGTTCAGCTACAACGGCGGCTTCGCGCTGGCGCTGTCGCACGTCTGCGACGAGGTGATTGCCGTCGACATCTCGGAGGACGCCGTCGCCCGCATCGTCGGCGAACACCGCGAGAAACGGCATCACCAACGTGCAGGCGCGGTCGATGAATGTGTTCGACGAGCTGCGCGAGCTCGAACGTCGAGGCGAACGGTTCGACACCATCGTGCTCGACCCGCCCGCGTTTGCCAAGAACAAGGCGGCCGTGCCGAAAGCGTTGTCGGGATACAAGGAAATCAACCTGCGGGCGCTCAAGCTGCTCAAGCCCGGCGGATTCCTGATTACCTGCAGCTGTTCGTACAACGTCAGCGAGGCCATGTTCGCCGACGTATTGGCTGCAGCGGCAGTGGATGCCCACGCCGACGTGGTCGTTGTCGAGAAACGAATGCAGGGGCGCGATCACCCGGTGCTGATGACGGTGCCGGAGACGTACTACCTGAAGTGCTTCGTGTTGAGGAAACTGTAGTAAGACAGATGAGCTCGGATAGTCTCAGGGATCAGGTGATCAGGGATCGAAGGGCGTTCACGGAATGGCTCCGAGGCTGTCCGAGCCCTTTCCGGTGCCCTGGATCCGCGTGATCCGCGTGATCCCGTAGCTTCCGCCGCCCACGCTCCTATTCCTGCCGCAGCACCGCATTCGGATCCAGACGCAGCGCCCGGCGGGCGGGGGCCATCGCGGCGAGCAGGGCGACGCCGAGGAGGAGCGCCGGGACGGTCGCATAGGTGAGAGGGTCGGTCGGGCCGACGCCGTAGAGGGGCATCAGCGATCCGAGGGCGCGGGCGGTCAGGGCCGCCGCGACGAGTCCGAGCGCCACGCCGCCACCGATGACGCGCACACCTTCGCCAAGGATCAACCGCACTACATCCGGCGGCCGCGCGCCCAGGGCGACGCGGATGCCGATTTCGCGCGATCGCCGCACCACAGCGTAGGCAATGACGCCGTACACGCCGATCGTGGCTAGCAACAGCGCCATTCCCCCGCACACAGCCACGAGCGACGCCGTCAACCGATCGGCGGCAATCGATTCATCGAGGTGGGCCGACAACAACATCGATCGGTAAACCGGAATGCGCGGGTTGACCGCGGACATCGCCCGGACGATCGGGTCGACCATACCGCGCGCCGGCCCATCGACTCGCGCCGCAAGCGTCATCCGCGGCCGGTATTCCTGTTCGAGCGGATAGTAAACCGTCGCGACCGGGGGCTCCTGCACCGTCAGGTACTTGTGGGACTGGACCACGCCGACGATCTCCATCGCCCGACCGCCTGAGTCCGTGATCCGCCGGCCGAGCGCGTTCCCGGCAAAGAACCGCTTGGCGACCAGGTCGTTGACGATCGCAACCGGGGCGCGTCCGCCTCGGTCGCGCGAATCGAACGCACGTCCTTCGCGCAGCGCGATCTGCATTGTCTCGAAGTAGCCGTCGGAGACGACGTTGATGACGAGCTCCATGTCCTCGCCGGGCTTCGCTCTCGTAGCCTTCGATCCGAAACCCCCGTCGTGCCGCGCGGCTGAGCGGCAGCGTCCGCACGAACGCGGCCCCGCGAACGCCTGGCATGCTGCGCACCCGTTCGAGCACGGCCGCGTAAAATTGCAGACCCTGGCTCTCGTCGAGCGTGGGCGGAAGCTCCACGGTCGCGACCACGCCCTCGCGCGTCCCGAACCCCATGTCCGCGGCGAGGGCGTTGGTGAGGCTTTTCACGAGGAGTCCCGACGCGACGAGCAGCACGACGGCCGCCGCCACCTGTGCGCCGACCAGCAGACGACGCAGCCGCGCACTTCCGCGTCCGTCGGATCCGCGTCCGGAGCCGGCCCGAAGCGACAGCGCAGTGCTGTCCGAAGCCTGCAGCGCGGGTGCGAGCCCGAACAGCAGGCTGCTTGCGATCGACACGATCGCGATGAAAGCGACTGTGCCGGTATCGACCGACGTGTCGAGCAGACTGGCTTGCTCGGCAGGAAAGAACGACGGCAGCACGTCAGACGTCCAGAGCGCCAGCAGGAGGCCGCAGGCGCCCCCGCCGATGCCAAGGAGCAGGCTTTCTGTGAGCAGCTGGCGAACGAGGCGCGACCGGCCCGCGCCAAGCGCCAGCCGCACCGCCATTTCGCGGTCGCGAGCGATCGCTCGTGAGACGAGGAGACCCGCGACGTTTGCACAGGCGATGACGAGAACCAGTCCAACGGCCGCCATCAGAATCGCGCCCACGGCTGCAACCATCGGCTTGAAATCTGGCGGCAGTCGGGAATGGCGCAGCGCGATCATCGGCCGCGGCTCGGCCGGCGCGGCCAGCGTGCCGCGGTTCGTCTCCGGATAGGCTTGCGCGAGAGTTACGGCGAGCCCCGACACCTGCGCCTGTGCGTCGACGAGCGAGCTCGTCGCAGCGAGGCGGGCGACGATCGACAGCGAACGGTTTCCCCGGTCGCCCGGCGCTGCCGGCGGCGCGACGAGCGGCCGCCACACCTCGACCGGCTGGCCGAGGTCGAGTCCGCCGAATCCTTCCGACAGGACTCCGACAATCGTGAACATCTGCCCATTGGCTGTGAGCGGTGTGCCGACGATGGACGGGTTGGCGGCGAGACTACGGGTCCAGAAGCCGTGGCCAATGACGACGACCGGCGGTGCGGAGGCGGCGGTATCGGCCGGCGTCAGCAGGCGGCCGAGCGCCGGACCGACACCGAGCAGCGCAAAGTACTCGCCGGTGACCGACGCGACGGGCACGCGCGCGACCGTATTGTCGACCTGCACGACGCCGGAGTCGTCGAGCTGCGCAGCGGTCTGGGCGAAGGCCGGCACGTCCGACTTGAGCGACAGATAGTCCGGGTACGACGAGCTGCCGTAAGGGCCGCTGCTGTAGTCGCTGGTGTAAACGGAGATGAGCGATCCGGGATCGGCCACGCCCGGCGCAGGTCGGAGCAGCAGCGCGCTCACGAACCCGAACACGGTCGCGTTTGCGCCGGTCGCGATTCCGATGGTCAGGAGGGCGATCGCCGTAGTCCCCGGAGACTTGACGATCATCCGCAGCGCGTACCGCACATCCTGAACGAGGCTGTCCACGGCTCACGTTTCAAGCGAGACGCGTGCCACCCATGGCTCGGAAAGTCCACGTTTTCAGCAGATCGCGCGGCTGCAGGACGAGCATCCGTCCCAGTTTCGACACCGCGCGTCCGTCGCCGCACAGTCCGGCGGCCTTGGGCGAGACTATCCGCGTTATAGTGGACGTTTTCGGGGCTCCCTATGGCGACACGACACACTCTCCCAGCCCTTCAGCCGTCAGATTTCACTTCCGCATTTCCCAACTCGCGCAAGGTTCACGTCGAGGCCGGCGATTTGCGCGTGCCGATGCGGGAGATTGCGCTCGGCGGCGGTGAGCCACCGCTACGGGTCTACGACACGAGCGGACCGCAAGGCCACGACATCCGCGACGGTCTACCGAGGCTCCGGCAGCCGTGGATCGAGTCGCGGGGTGCTGTCGCTCGAGAAGATCGGTCGCTGACCATCGTGCCCGCTCGCACGCCAGCGATGTCGGCGGCGCTTGCCGCTCGCACCGCTTCGGCGCTGCGGGGCACCGGTCCGGTGACTCAGCTGCACTACGCACGGCGCGGCATCATCACGCCGGAGATGGAGTTCATCGCGATCCGAGAGGGTTTCGATGCCGAGTTTGTCCGGTCCGAGGTCGCGCGGGGGCGCGCGATCATTCCCGCCAATGTCAACCATCCGGAGCTCGAGCCGATGATCATCGGCCGGCACTTCGCGGTGAAGATCAACGCGAACATCGGCAATTCGGCGGTCAGTTCGTCGATCGACGAGGAGGTCGACAAGCTGCGGTGGGCGACGCTGTGGGGCGCGGATACGGTGATGGATCTCTCAACCGGCAAGGACATCCACGAGACGCGCGAGTGGATTCTCCGCAACGCCGCGGTTCCCATCGGCACCGTCCCCATCTACCAGGCCCTCGAGAAGGTCGGCGGCCGTCCTGAAGACCTGACGTGGGACATCTACCGTGACACGCTCATCGAACAGGCCGAGCAGGGCGTCGACTACTTCACCGTGCACGCCGGCGTGCTCCTCCGCTATATCCCGATGACCGCCCGGCGCATGACCGGCATCGTCTCGCGCGGCGGGTCGATCCTCGCGAAGTGGTGCCTCGCGCATCACCAGGAAAACTTCACCTACACCCATTTCCGTGAAATCTGCGAGATCATGCGTGCCTACGACGTCTCCTTCTCGCTTGGCGACGGTCTCCGGCCCGGATCGATTGCCGACGCGAACGATCAGGCGCAGTTCGCCGAGCTGCAGACGCAGGGAGAACTGACGAGGATCGCATGGGAGTACGACGTCCAGGTCATGAACGAGGGACCCGGGCACGTGCCGCTCCACCTCATCCGCGAGAACATGGAAAAGCAACTCGAGTGGTGCAACGAAGCGCCGTTCTACACGCTTGGTCCGCTGACGACCGACATCGCGCCGGGCTACGACCACATCACGTCAGGCATTGGCGCTGCCGTCATCGGCTGGTACGGCACGGCCATGCTGTGCTACGTCACGCCGAAGGAGCACCTCGGCCTCCCGGACCGCAACGACGTCAAGGCTGGCGTCATCGCCTACAAGATCGCCGCGCACGCCGCCGATCTTGCCAAGGGCCATCCACGAGCCCAGGCCTGGGACGACGCGCTGTCGAAGGCACGGTTCGAGTTCCGGTGGGAAGATCAGTTCAACCTGTCGCTCGATCCCGTGACCGCGCGCGCCTATCACGACGAGACGCTACCAGCCGACGGCGCGAAGGTCGCGCACTTCTGCTCGATGTGCGGGCCGAAGTTCTGCTCGATGGAGTTGACGCAGCAGGTGCGCGGAATGGCGGCGGACATCCAGAAAGGCATGGACGACAAGTCGCGCGAATTCCGCGACGGGGGCGGCGCAATCTACATTAACCGCAATTCTGAAGGCTGAATGCTGAATGCTGAAGTGAAGGCGGAATTGAGAACGTCGAAATTACGTTGAAATCTTCCGCCTTCGACGTTTACTTCAGAATTCAGAATTCAGCACTCAGCATTACTTCGGCGTCGCTGCTGGCGCCGGCACGATCTGGATGATCGTCTTGAACCGGGCGGGTTCGGCGCCGCGCTTCGGATTCAGATAACCGAGCGATCCGGCCCAGCTGTAGTCCTTCACCGCAACCCCCGGCGGAAACGCCATCGTCTCCTCGCGGAATCGACCGACCTCGAACATGTGGACCGGCGGTTCGTCGTAGACAAGCTCGCCGCGCTGCTTGAGCACGGTCTTGTAGTACTCGACGATCTGCGCGAACGAATTGTTCGTCCCGAAGAGGTAGTAGCGTTGCCCGCGGCCGGCATCGTAGGACGCGATGAACTCGGCCGACGGAAAAATCGGCAGGCCGAGCGAGGCATCGGTCGGAGCGGGCGTGGCCGGAGCGCCCGACGGCGTCGTGCCAGGCGTCTGCGGAGGCTCGACCTTCGGCGGAGTTTTCTGCGAATCCGCCGGCTTGGGAAATGGCTGCGGCACCTGCGCGTTCACAGGTCGGCAGACGCCGAGCGCGATCACCAGGAGCACGGCAACATGGCGCATCCCGATATTATAAGACTCCCGTGACGACGACAGGACCTCCAGATCCACTGACCTGGTGTGAGGCTCGGCGCGGCTGGTTGCGCGAGACCATCGGGGCACTCGTTCAGCTCGAGTCGCCCAGCACCGACAAGACCGCTGTTGATCGGTGCGGGCAGGAACTTCGCTCGCGGTTGAAGGCGCTTGGCGGCAACGTCGAAAGGATCGACGGCGGCCAGCGCGGCGATCACGTCCGAGCTGACTTCGCGGGTTCTGGCGCGCCGGTGCTGCTGCTCGGACATTTCGACACGGTCTGGCCGGTCGGCCAACTCGAGCGGATGCCGCTTCGCGAGGAGGAGGGCCGTCTCCACGGACCAGGGGTGTTCGACATGAAGGCGGGCATCGCGGTGTCGATGCTGGCTGTCTGGGCCCTGCGGGAGTTGCAGCTTCCCGCCCCCCCGCACGTCACGATGCTCTGGACGACGGATGAAGAGATTGGGAGCGAGACATCCCGGGCCGCGATTGAGAGGTTCGCCAGAGAGAGCCGGGCGGTGCTCGTCCTCGAACCATCGCTGCCGGGCGGCGCCGCCAAGACCTCGCGAAAGGGTTGCGGCGAGTTCGAGCTGACCATCTCCGGCGTTTCGGCTCATGCCGGGCTCGATCCCACGAAAGGAGCGAGCGCGATCCACGAACTGGCGCACCAGATCGTCGCGATCACCGCGCTTCAGGATGCGGCGCGCGGCGTGACGCTCAACGTCGGCCGCATTTCCGGCGGCTCCCGCACCAACGTGGTCGCTGACGTCGCGCGCGCGAGCATCGATGTGCGCGTGCCGACGATGGCAGATGCGGCGATTCTGGAGCAAGCCCTGCGCGGACTGCGTCCGCGGCTGGCGGGGACGCGGCTGGAGCTTCAAGGCGGCGTTGGCCGTCCGCCGCTCGAACGGAGCGAGGGCGTGATCCGTCTATACGAAGTGGCCCGCGAAGTAGCCCGCCAATTGGGTCAGGATTTGAAGGAAGGTGGAACCGGGGGCGGCTCGGACGGGAATTTTACGGCCGCGCTCGGTGTTCCAACATTAGACGGCCTCGGCCCTCGCGGCGACGGCGCCCACGCCCTCCACGAACACGTAGAAACGGACGATTTGGCGTGGCGTGCAGCGTTCCTCGCCACGTTGCTGAGCCGGCTCGGGACTTTGCAGTAGACGGAGCGTAAAATAAAGCCATGTCGAACGGGGTGAAGACGGTACTGCTTCTCGGCGCGTTGAGCGGATTGCTGCTCGTCATCGGCGACTTCGTCGGCGGACCGAGTGGCCTGATGTTCGGGTTGATCCTTGCGGCGGTCATGAATCTCGGCTCGTACTGGTTCTCCGACAAGATCGTGCTGCGGATGTATCGCGCACAAGAAGTCGGTCCCGAGCATCCGTTGTATCGGATCACTGAGCGGCTGGCGCGGCAGGGCGGTTTGCCGATGCCGAAGGTTTACATTATTCCGGACGCCTCGCCGAACGCGTTTGCGACCGGCCGCAATCCCTCGCACGCCGCGGTCGCCGCGACGCAAGGGATCATGCAGATTCTGAGCGAGAGCGAGCTCGAAGGCGTGATTGCGCACGAGCTCGCGCACGTCAAGCATCGGGACATCCTGATCAGCTCGATCGCCGCGACCCTCGCCGCGGCGATCATGTTCGCCGCCCGCATGGCGATGTACGCCAACATGTTCGGTGGCGGGCGCAATGACGATCGCGACGAAGGGGCGAATCCGATCGCGATGCTGGCGATGATGATCCTCGCCCCGATGGCCGCGTTCCTGATTCAGGCGGCGATTTCCCGCTCGCGCGAATTCAGCGCTGACGCAGGCGGTGCGGCAATTGCGGGCAACCCCTACGGTTTGGCCGACGCGCTGCGCAAGATTGACGCGGCATCGAAGCGTCTGCCGCTCGACGCCAACCCCGCGACCGCGCACATGTTCATCGTCAAGCCCTTCTCAGGCGCAGGGCTGATGTCGCTCTTCAGCACGCATCCGCCAACCGAGGCGCGCATCCAGGCGCTCATGGGCGGGCGCTAAGCCTCAGCCAAAGGCTCGGCCCACTCGAACCCCTGCTGCGTCTCGCTGATCGGAGCCGTTTCCACGGGGTCCTCGATCTCTACCTCATCAGCCAGGCTCGCGCGATCAGCCAGGCTCGCGGGCGTCGCTCGGCTCGCGCGCGCGTCGACGGCGTGACGCCGGCGCAGGCCGTCGATCACGTCCTTGATCGCGTGCACGTAGTCGGCCGGTGCGTACGCGCCGGGATACAGCCGCTGGTAGCCTTCGACGAGGTGTGGGAACTCCCGCCGAAGGAACCCCATGAAGTGGTCCTTGGTGCCGTCTTTCAGGTGCAGGACGTTGGCGCCCATGAAGGCCGCATCGTGTTCGGCGACGGCCCGGATAGTCGCTTCGAGGCGAGTGCGCTCGGTAGTGAAGCCCGGGACGATTGGCGCCATCAGCACGCCGGCGTTGACGCCCGCTTTTCTGAGCGCGCGAACGGCGCGCAGGCGCTGCATCGGGTGAGCCGTCCCCGGCTCGAGCGCCGCCCAGGCACTTTCGTCGACTGTCGGGACGCTGATGGCTACCGTGCAGTCGGCTAGTTTCCCCAGTTCGCCGAGCAGATCCGCGTCGCGAACGACCATCGGCCCCTTCGTGACCAGCCCAACCGGCGTCCGCGCCGCGATCAGCGCCTCGAGGACCCGCCGCGTCAGCTTGTAGTGACCCTCGATCGGTTGATAGGGGTCCGTCGCGGTGCCAAGCGCAACCAGATCGCGCTTCCACGACGGCTTCTCGAGCTCTCGGCGCAAGATCTCCGGGAAATTGATCTTGACGAAGATGATCGACGAGAACTCGTCGTCCGGTCCGAGCGCGAACTGCGTCTGATACCGACGCGCGAAGCAGTAGTGGCACGCATGGGTGCAACCCCGGTAGGGATTGAGCGTCCACTTGAAGGGCATACCTTTGACCGCGTTCAGCGCCGAGCGGCAGGTCACTTCCTGGTAGCGGGCGTTGTCGGCGCGTCGCTGCGCTTGATCCAACCCGTTCGCGCCTTCGCGGACGATCGTCAGGGCGATGGTGCGGGTTGTCGGAGGCGGGGCTGGAGAATCGAAGAGGCGAGGCGCGTCCATGGCGATATTCGCTTTTTCTTCGCCATCATCGTCCCATCACACCGCAATGTCAATGGGGTCAGGCCGTGAATCGTGAATTCCGGCGTCCGGAACGGGATCAGGCCGTGAATCGTGAAGAATTCCTGCAGCCCCGGGGCAATTCACGATTCACGGCCTGACCCCTTACAGGAGGTAGGCGAGGGCGAAGCCGACCTGGGCCACGAACATCATTCTGTACATGTGGGCCCACGACACGTGATTTTCCTCGACCGCCAACTCTTCCGGCCGCCTAAGCATCAGATAGCAGACGTAAAGGCCATAAGCCGTCATACCGGCCGACAACAACATCAGGAAGGGAAAGCTTCCGGTCAGGATGCCAGTCCATGCGCCAACAGCGATCATCAGGAATGGGACGACAAACGATGGCGAAATCATCCATGCCGCGCGACGAACGCCGTAAATGATCGGCAGTGTTCGGCACCCGCCGCGGGCGTCGCCTTCCATGTCGGCGAAGTCCTTGGTCGTTGACGCACCGAGCAGGAACAGACCGAATATCCCGCCGATGAACCAGGGCTCGACAGCGATCACTGTTTTTACGGCCGACCATCCCGCGACTTTCAAGAGGACGCCGCGAGGGATCGCGATGGTCAGGTTGGCCCAGATGCCCAGCCGCTTGGTGCGGAAGGGCGGCACGGAGTAGAGGATCGTGATCGCCGTCGCGACGATCACGATCCAGAAGCATTCGTGGCGGCCTCCGGGCGCAACCAGCCAGGCAAGCACGAGCGCGACGGCGTACGCGATTAGCGTGAAGATCCAGGCGCTGGCCATCGTCAAACGCCCTGACGGCAGCGGGCGCCGGGGCTTGTTGATCCGATCGATCTCGAGGTCGTAGATCTGGTTGATGGCGTTCGACGCCGCGTTGAGTACCGCCGCCATCGTCAGGCCGATCAGTGGATATAGAAGGAGGTCGATGCTCCACGCCTCTGGGGGCGCTGCGCCCGCGGCGGTGACGGCACCTGACGCAAAGCCGAGCGCCGGTGCCACGAGCGTGAACGGCCGCGCGAACTCGAACCAGAGCCCGCCCTTCGACGTCACGCCGCGAGCCTCGCGACGATTATTGCTGCCGCGGCCGCGACGCCAGTGTTGATGAAATTCAACAAATCGTTGTTCAGAATACCTGGGCCTTCGAGCGACGCGCCAAGAAGACTCTCGGCGAGCGATCCGATTGTTGCGCCGGCAACGATCGGCAGCAGAGCCGTGGTGGGGACCAACCCGACCGAGATCGCTACGCCCGCCAACAGGCACGCCCCGGCGACGCCAGCGACGGTCCCTTCGAGCGAAACGGCCCCTGGCGTCCCAGCCGCCACCTCGCGGAACGTTGGCACAAGGTAGGCGCGCCGCCCCCATGCCTTGCCGATCTCGCTGGCGACTGTATCGCTGCCGCCGGCCGCGAGGGCGGTGACGAACGCCAGGAGCGCTGGGTTTCGCTCGTAGGTGAGGACAGACAGCAGCGCCGCGATAGCGGCGAGACCAGTATTGGCGATGGCGTTCCCCGCCCCACGCCGTCCGCCGCGTTCCTCGGCGATGCCGAGAAGCGTCTTGCGCTTCAGGCCGAGTCGTGAACTGAGCGATGCGGCGAGAAACGTCGCCGCCAATAACATCCAGCCAGGCCATCCCGTGGTGACGACGATAGCGGTTCCAATGCACGCGCCCGCTATCGCTCCCGCCGATGTCACAGTTGAGGCGCGATAGCTGAGCCCGGCCACGGCCGCGTTGACGGCTGCGGCAAGGGGCATCGCGTGCGCGGCGGTTACCAGCGCTGGTCGCACGAGGTCCTCGTCGACGAGACTGAGCGACCAGAGGACCGCCGCTGCCGAAGCTGGCACCGAAACGTTGTCGTCGAGCTTGACCGGGATGGTCTCAACCAAGGCCGCGACCAGCGCCGCAACAAAGGGTGCCGCGATGGAGAACCACGCGTCGGGCGCCGGTGTCACGTTCGGCCGACACCACCAGGCAAGCATCGAGCCCGCCATACCTCCGAAGAGGAAGAGCGCGCCGGTACCAGCAAATGACTTCTCGCGGTTCCAGGGCACAGCGCCCCAGCCCAGCTGCCGTCCCGCTATGGTCGCCATCCCGTCGCCAACCGCCAGGATTCCCCACGCGGCGGCGGCGATGTCGAGGCGCTGGGGGAAGAGCAAAACGAGCAGGAGCACCGACAGGGGGTACAGGACGATGCCGGAGCGGAGGCCACGCCCGCGCTCGCCCGGGCGGTAGAGTTGCGCGGCGACTCGCGGCAGGACCGCCAGGTTGAAGACGAGCGCCGCAATTGCGAGCAGCGCGGCTTGCCACCACGGAACAAACCGCAACGACAGGGCGAAGCCGCCCATCACGATGTGGACGATCTTTCTGCCGTATTCGTCGTGCTGGCTCACGGCCATCAGTCACGAGCGACGGCAACACGACGTCGCCAATATTCGAGAAGGTCCTTGAGCGTGTCTGCGATGGAGATGGTCGGGTGCCAGCCGACGTCGGTGCCGATGCGCGAAGGATTGCCGAGCATCACGGGATTGTCCGATGGCCGCAACCGAGCCGGATCGCTGGCGACGCGAATATTCGTCTTGGCCAGCGCGAGCAGCATCTCCAGCAGGTCGCCGATTCGGTAGGCGCGTCCGCTGCAGACGTTGTAGGGCCGCCCCGCGATCCCGTTGCTGGCCAGCATCCGATACGCGCGAACGGTGTCGCGCACATCGGTAACATCCCGACTGGCGTCGAGATTGCCAACGCTCAGCATCGGCGACGAGCGTCCGGCCTCGATCTCGGCGATCTGGCGCGCGAAGCTGGATGTCACAAACGCCGACGACTGCCTGGGCCCAGCGTGATTGAACGGCCTCGCGAGAAACACCGGGAACGTTGCGACCCGCGCGGCGAGCATTTCCTGGGCGAGCTTGCTCACGCCGTAGGGGCTTGACGGCCCGATAGGCGACTCCTCGTCAATGGCGTCCCGCGAGGCACGATACACCGACGCCGACCCGACGACGACAACGCTTGCCGTTGGTGCGACGAGTCGAACCGCTTCGAGGAGGTGGTGAGTGCCGACGGCGTTGACCTTGAGAGGCGTGACGGGATCGGCCCACGACGTCCCGACGTCAGCGGCGCCCGCGCAGTGGTAGACAATCGACGGCTGCAGCCTCGCCATTGCGGCCCCGACCGCCTCGCGGTCGAGAAGATCGATCGCGGTCCAGGCGATCTTCGGATTTCGATGTTGTGCCGGTGTGCCGCGGGGGTTCGCCCACGCGGCGACCGCGGGTTCACTTGTCAGCAGGTGATCGACGAGGTGGCTGCCGGCGAAGCCGGTAGCGCCCGTGACGAGTGGGGGACCGGCCACGGGCGGATCTCAGCCCCGGCGTTCGTCGTACTGCGTCTTGTAGTACGCCTGGAAGGCGGCGTCACCTTCCTTGATCGGACGCCACCACCACTCGTTGTGCTGATACCACGACACGGTTTCTGCCAGGCCCTGTTCGAAAGCGATCCGCGGCTTCCAGCCGAGACCGTGTAGCTTGGCCGTGTCCACCGAGTATCGGCGATCGTGTCCAGGACGATCGGCCACCGGACGGATCAGCGACTCGGGCTTGCCGAGCAGTTGCAGGATGCGGCGCGTCAGGTCGACGTTCTTGACGTGGTTACCGCCGCCGACGTTGTAGACCTCTCCAGGCGTTCCGGCGTCGATGATCAGGTCGAGGGCCCGGCAATTGTCGGACACGTGCAGCCAATCGCGCACGTTCATGCCATCGCCGTAGAGCGGCACCTGTCGATCGTCCATCGCGTTGGTGATGAACAACGGGATGATCTTCTCGGGGAACTGGTTCGGGCCGTAATTGTTCGACGCCCGTGTAATGACGACAGGCACCTGATAGGTTGCCCAGTAGCTGTAGGCCAGCCGATCCGCTCCCGCCTTGCTGGCCGAGTAGGGATTTCTCGGCCGCAGCTCGTCGGTTTCCCTGCTCGATCCTTCGGGGATGCTCCCGTAGACCTCGTCGGTCGAGATCTGAACGAACTTTCGCAGCCTTGGCGCTTCACGCGCCGCCTCGAGCAGGACGAACGTGCCGAACACGTCGGTCGTGATGAACTCGCCGGCGTTCATGATCGATCGGTCGACGTGGGTTTCGGCCGCGAAGTGCACGACGACGTCAGACGCGGTGACGAGTGGACCGGCGACCGCAGGATCGGCGACGTCGCCCTTGACGAACTCATGCCGCGGGTGGTCCATCACGCTCTTCAGATTTTCCAGCCGTCCGGCGTAGGTCAGCTTGTCGAGTGTCGTGACCTTCCAGTCGGGGTGAGCCGCCAGCGCATGGCGGACGAAGTTGGACCCAATGAAACCAGCGCCCCCGGTGACCAGCACGTTCATCATCGCTGCACGTCCATCGCAATCATCTCCCGGTTTGCCCGCCGAACGCGCCGAGAAAATTCGAAAACGTGCCGATGCCGGCGAGAGTGAACGACACGTTGAGGCGGCGGTCCTGCGGCACGGCAATGCCGGAAAACGCCGAGAAGTTGTAGACCTGGTATTCCACGCCGACGCCGCAGCACTGCGCGTTGTAGTAGGTCAGGATGCGCTGCTGCAGGAAGCTGTCGTTTCTCAGATCGTAGTTGAACGTATAGGTGACGCCCATCGTGTTGTTCGTCGTGTGCCAGTTGGCAGACGCGTTCAGGTAGTGATTGGCAAGGGTCGGATTGTCGTAGCCCGGCAATCCCTCAATGAAGCGCCGCCGGCTCCACCCGGCCGACGCCTGCCATTTCGCGGTGTTGATGCTGCCGTTGCCGGCAAATGTCTTCAGCGTTTGGAACGTCGGATCCCACTCGGTACGGAAGTCGCCCTGCAGCCGTTCGGTCGGCGCCGCGCGTACCAGGAGGGCGAGCGCCGTGTACTTGCTCGGCGGCGTGGCGTTGTAGCTGCTGCTCTGATACTGCTGGTCGTACTGCGCCGCGCGCGCGTCGGTGTAGTAGCTCTGGTTCAGCGCGACGTTGAGGACTTCACGTGACGAGGTCCGCTTGGCGTATAGCCGGTTGTTGATGCCGTAGCTGAATTCCCAGACGTTGCCGACAATGTAATCGGGCGATTCGAGCTGAACGATGCGATCGAAGACGTCAATAGCCGAGCGCCGGCGGATCGCGAAGACCGGTTCGATGACGTGTTTGAGCTTGAGGCCGTCAGTCTCGCCCGAGTTGAAGATCCGGCTGAAGACCGGTCCAGTGACCCGCGAGTACAGGTCGAAGAACTGCCTGCTAACCGGCTCGTCCACCTGGCGGCCGTTGACCAGGCTCTCGGTCCAATAGGTGGCGCGCCAGCCGATGCTCGAGTTGATCGAGAGAAATGGCCAGCGCGTGAACGGGATGCGGAGCGTCGGCGTGAAATCGAGGCGGGTGAGACCCTGATCCTGAACCGTGATCTCGTCACGAACCGTGCTGCGGAGCAGGGTCGCGTATTCGCCGCCGGCGCCAAAGTAGAACGGAGACCTGCCGAGGCGGCGCTCGGCCCGATTGAAATTGACGCGCGGCAGGCCGCCATACGTCGTATAAGTGCCATCGGGATAGAAGACGTCGGTCCGGTCGAGCGTGCCGCTGAGAACGAATTGCGTCCAACTGCCGGTGACGTTGCCGCCGAAGCTGCGTGTGCTCCGCGTCGCGCGATAGACGTCCTGCTGGTAGAGCTGATCCGGCGCGAGATCCGACACGTAGTCGGCATTGGCGCGCGCCCGGATCCGGGGCTGATCCCCTGCGTCAGCCCGCCAGTGACCTGATAGCTGCGCCGCCCGCTGGTCGTGGTCCCCGCGGCGGTGTCCACCGCCTTCTCATCGAGAAAAGACACCCGCGCGTTCCCCTGTGACCCGCCATTCACCACGTAGCGATACTCGCCGCCCATCTGCTGGCCGGCCTTGGAGAACCAGTCGTGGACGAACGTGGCATCCTGGCTGCGCGAGATCGCCCAGAAGAACGCGTTGCTGAGCGACTGGCCTTTGACTGACGAGGCGCCGTATGTCGGAATGAGGAAGCCGGTCGACCGGTCATCGTCCTGGATCGGGTAGTAGAAGAGCGGCAGATACATCACCGGCACGCCCTTGACCCGGAAGACCGAGTTCTTCAGGAGCGCATAATCGTCGAGGTTCAGCGTCGCATTGCCCGAGACCACCTCCCAGCGTGGCGTCGGCTGCACGCACGTGCTGAACGCGCCGTCCACGATCCGGTATTTCTTGGGTCCGAGCTTGTGGATCTCGCGGCCGCGAAGAGGGCATCGGCCTCCTGCGTGCCGAACATGCTGCGATCGACGCGGTCGCCGAGCGATGCCATGCCGTGCGCCGTGTAGAAGACGCCCGTCCGCGACTTTGTGTCGAACTCGACCCGCTCAGCCGTGATGAAGCTCGTCGGCGATCCGACCTTGACGTTGCCGGTGGCGATGATGCGGTGGCTGTCGGGATAGATCTCGGCGAAATCCGCGAAGAACTGGGTGTCGTCGCAGTCCACCTGGACCGGTACCGCGCCCTCGCCGGTCAGCACGAGCACTCGCTCGACGCGGCCGGCGACGTCCTTCGACATGACGTCTTGCGTCTGGCCGGTCATTTCCGACACGCGACAGCCGGCGATCTCGCTTTGTGGCGTCTGGGCGCTCGCTCGCGAGACACCCGCCGCGGGCAACAAGCCGAGGGTGCCGAGAATGACGAGGCCGACGGTGAACTGGATACGGCGATACATGCCAGGGGTTGGAGCCGTCAGCATGTCAGCAGGCCCGTTGGGCTGAGGCTCGAACGCGCGGGAAATCAACGAAGAATACCACGCAGCGGACCGATGAGAAAGATCGAACCGGCGGCGACGACTCTCTTCGCGCCCTGACATGCGTGCGCCATGGCCTCCGCCGGGTCCGCGATCGCGACGATGCGATCGGGCGCCGCAGGCCACCCCGCGCACAGAGACGACGCGAGCGCGGCGAGCGCCTCGGCGGTCAGCGCGCGTGGACTGGGTGGCGTCGTACAGACGAGCACGGCGCAGCAGGGCAGGACTGCCGAAAGCATCGCCGCGGCATTCTTGTCGCGCATCACGCCAAGGACGAGCGTCACGTCAGTCCATCCTGTTTCGCGGAGGTAGTCAGCGAGCGCCCGGGCACCGGCCGGGTTGTGCGCCGCGTCGAGCAGCACCTCGGCGCCACGCCACGTGACACGTTCAAGCCGGCCAGGCCACCTGGCGTCGACAAGGCCGGCGCGCATCGACAATGGATCGAGCCGCATGCCGAGGGAGGCGAGCTCGGACATCAGGCAGAACGCCACCGCCGCGTTGGCGATCTGATGCTGTCCCCTCAACGCCAGTTCGACATGCTCGAGCCGATACCCTCCCGCTTCAATCGTCACCATCGTCGCGCCGGGGTGAGCGGTCGGGTCCGCGCTGACGCGAACCTGGCGCGTGACGCTCACCAGTCGAGCGCCGCGCTCGCGACAGACCGCCTCAATCTCGGCGTGCGCGCCGGGGGCCACCGGTCCGACGACGACCGGTATCCCCGGCTTGATGACGCCAGCCTTCTCGCGAGCGATCGATTCCAGGGTCTCTCCCAGGAGATCCTGGTGATCGAAATCGATCGAGGTGATGACGGCGGCCATCGGCATTAGGACGTTGGTGGCGTCGAGGCGGCCGCCCAATCCGACCTCGACGACCGCGATGTCGACCGATTGACGCCGGAAGAGCTCGAAGGCAATCGCCGTCGCGCACTCGAAAAAGGTCGGAAGCGACTCGAGTTCGCCTTCGGCTACGAGCCGCTCGACCGTCGCCTGGACCGCCGCTGCCGCGTCTTCGAGGTCGGCCGTCGCCACTTCGCGCTCTCCGACTACGAAGCGTTCCTCGATCCGTTCGAGATGGGGAGAGGTGTACCGCGCCGTGCGATGTCCGGCGGCGTGAAGCGCCGCTGACGTCATGGCTGTCACCGAGCCCTTGCCGTTGGTGCCGGCAACGATGACCGACTGGAAGCTTCGTTCGGGATGGTCGAGCGCCGCGCAGATCGTCCGCATGTTCTCGAGACCGAACTTCATCCCGAGACGTTCGAGCGAAAAGAGGAAGCTGAGAGGCGAATCGGCTAGAGCCACGGATAACACAGACAACACGGAAACGCGCTGGTGAGCGGGGTCTAGGGTTTGGACGCGAGCTGGCTGGCGGGCGCCGGCTCGGTGGTTCGCGGCGGCGCGCCAAAGCGCAGGACGCGGGTGATCATGTCCTTCATCTCGCGCCGATCGACGACGGCGTCGAGCATGCCGTGCTCGAGCAGAAACTCGCTGCGCTGAAAGCCCTCGGGAAGCGTCTGACGAATCGTCTGCTCGATGACCCGCGGTCCCGCGAAGCCGATGAGCGCCTTCGGCTCCGCGATGTTGACGTCGCCAAGCATCGCGAAGCTGGCGGTCACGCCGCCGGTCGTCGGATCGGTGAGGACCGAGATGTAGGGAAGCCTGGCGCGATCGAGCCTGGCCAGGCCGGCGCTGATCTTGGCCATCTGCATCAGCGACAACGCCCCTTCCATCATCCGCGCCCCGCCAGAGCACGAGACGATGATGACCGGCAGACGCCCGGCGATCGCTCGTTCGATCGCCCGCGTGATCTTCTCACCGACGACCACGCCCATGCTGCCGCCGATGAACGAATATTCCATCGCGGCGACGACGGTCTCGATGCCGTTGATTCGTCCGGTCGCGGTGATGACCGCGTCGTTGAGGCCAGTTGCGGCGATGCTGGCGTCGAGGCGCTTGTGATACGGCTTGGTATCGCTGAACTTGAGCGGGTCGGTCGACGTGAGGCCGTGGTCGAATTCCTGCCACTCGCCGTCGTAGAGCGACCGCAATCGCTCGGCGGCGCTCAGCCGGAAGTGATGGCTGCACTTGGTGCAGACACTCAGGCTGGCTGCGAGATCCTTGTTGTAGATGACCTGCCCGCAGGAGGGGCACTTGACCCAGAGCCCTTCGGGGACCCGGCTCTGCTTGTCGGGCGGCTCAATGGGCTTGCGCTGCTTCTTGAACCAAGCCATTCAGGGAAGATTACCATGGCAATTCTGAATGCTGAGTGCTGAATGCTGAAGTGAATTCCAGAATTCGGACGTTCAGAATTGAATGCGGAACTTCACAATTCAGCATTCACTTCAGCATTCAGCACTCAGCATTCGTCATTGCCGAGGAACGTAGTATCGCGTCCCCTTTCCCATCCCGCGTATCTGACGTTCGATGTCGGCGACTGCTTCCTCGCTCCAGGTCAGGTCGAACCTCGAGGTCTCGATGACGAGGAGCGGCGAGGCGGAGTAGTGGAAGAAAAAATGGTTGTAGGCCTCGTTCAACTCGCGAATGTAGCGGTCCTCCGGGATCGGCGGGTCGCCTTCGGCGCGGGGCCGTTCGCGGAGCCGGCGCCGCAGGACGTCGGTCGGGGCTTGCAGATAGATGACCAGGTCGGGGGCCAGGAGATCCGGGACCAGAAGCTCGTAGAGCCGCTGGTAGATGAACAGCTCGTTGTCGTCGAGGTTCAGGTACGCGTAGACCTTGTCGCGCTCGAAGAGGTAATCGCAGATCGTCAGCTGGCTGAAGAGATCCCGTTGGCGCAGCGACATCTGCTGGCGATGCCGCGCCAGCGTGTAAAAAAGCTGCGTCTGAAATCCCGAGCCCGGGCGCTCGGCATAGAAATCGGCGAGAAAAGGATTGTCGGTCTCGTCGAGTACGACCGTCGCATCGAGCCGCGCGCCGAGCTGATCGGCCAGGGTCGACTTGCCGACGCCCAGCGGACCTTCGATGGCGATGTACCGGAAGTCCAAGGTGCAGCGAGTATAGCAGCCCGAAACCTCCACTCCGACGCGAAGGCGAGCCTTGCGGTACCATTGGCGCGTGCTGATTGATCGCATCGAACTGCGTCTGCTGCGCCTGCCGCTCGTGCGGTTTTTCGAGACGAGCTTCGGTCGTGTACACGAGCGAGAATTCCTGGTGGTGACCGTCGATAGCGAGGGCGCATCGGGCGTGGGCGAGTGCGTGGCCGACGCCAGTCCGTTTTACAGCGCCGAGACGACAAGGACGGCGTGGCACATCATCACCGAGTTTCTCGCCCCACTCGTGCTTGGCCGGTCGTTCGATCATCCGCGCGAGATCTTCGGCGCCCTCGCCGGTGTCCGCGGACACCAGATGGCCAAGGCCGCCGTCGAGATGGCCGCCGTGGGACCTCGCCGCTCGCCAGCGCGGGGTCAGCTTGTCGGCGCTGCTCGGCGGCGAGGGCCGGGCCTCGATCGACTCGGGGGTCTCGATAGGGATACAGGATTCGCTCGACGAGCTCGTCGAGCGCGTCGCGATCGAACGCGCTGCCGGCTATCGCCGTGTCAAAATCAAGATCAAGCCGGGGTGGGATGTGCAGGCGGTCGAACGGGTGCGCGCCGAGTTCGGTGACATTCCGCTGATGGTCGACGCCAACGCCGCTTACACGCTCGCGGACGCGCCGCGGCTTGCCGAGCTCGATCGGTTCGACCTCACGATGATCGAACAGCCGTTGGACTACGACGACATCCGCGACCACGCGCGCCTGCAGCGCGATCTCGGCACGCCCGATTTGCCTCGATGAATCGATCAATTCCGTGCGGGCGGCGGCAGAGGCGATCGAGCTCGGTGCCTGCCGGGTGATCAACATCAAGCCTGGCCGGGTCGGCGGCCATGCCGAGGCGCGGCGTCTGCACGATCTGGCGGCGGCCCACGGCGTACCCGTCTGGCACGGCGGCATGCTCGAAAGCGGGATCGGGCGCGCCCACAACATTCACTTGTCGACGCTGCCGAATTTCTCGCTCCCCGGCGACATTGCGGCCAGCTGCCGCTACTATGCCCCCGACCTCATCGACCCGGAAATCGAGGTGCGGGCCGATGGAACGATCGCCGTGCCTGAGGGGCCGGGGATCGGCGTTCATATCGTGGCTGACCGCGTCGCGGCGGCCACCAAAGAAAAGATGGAGTTGCGCGTTTGACGACCGCCGATCGCAGGGGAAAGCTCGCGCCAGCGCGCACTGAGGAGACGGCAGCGAGGCCCACCGCGATCGCCGCGGCGTTTCTCCTCGTGCTCTCGGCTTGTGTCAGCACGACGCCGCCCAAACTGCCTGAGGCGCCGCAGGTCCCGGAGGCTCAGAAGCAGGCCTGGATCCTCCAGCTCGAAAACGAGCGCCAGCTGCGCTTCGACCTTTCGACGCTTCCGGCCGCCCCGCCACCGCCACCTCCCGTGAAGGGGAAGAAGCCGGTGCCGGTCGCCGTCCCGCCGCCGCCGTCATCGTCGCCAGACCTGGCGGTGCTCGTGCGCGACCGCGACGCCCGGATCCGCCGGCGGGCGGCACTCGCGCTCGGGCGAGTCAAGTCCACGGCTGGCGTTCCGCTGCTCGTCGCCGCGCTGCCTGACACCGACCCTGAGGTGCGCGCGATGGCGGCGTTCGCGCTCGGGCTCATTGGCGACGGTTCAGCCGAGTCCGCGCTCGCTCCACTCCTGACCGATACGTCGCCTCGCGTGCGCGGGCGCGCCGCGGAGGCGCTCGGACTCATCGGCGCCAAGGGTTCCGCTCCGGCGATCGGGCAGATGGTTGCCGAGTACGCGACGAGCGCTCCTGTCGCGGCCATGCAGCCGGACGATGAAGCGGCCGCCGTGGCCCCGGAGGCGGAGGCATTCAAGCTGGGACTCTTTGCGCTGGTCCGGCTCAAGGCGTACGAGCCGATGGCCGCTGCGGTGCTGGCCAGCGGTCAGGCGGTGACGGCCTGGTGGCCAGTCGCCTACGCCCTGCAGCGTGTCGAAGATCCGCGAGCCGTGCCTGCGCTTCTCCAACTGCTGACTTCCAAGGGCCGGTACACGAGGGCGTTCGCTGCCCGTGGGCTGGGGCCGCTCAAGGACACGTCGGCCATCAAGCCTTTGCTGGCGCTCGTCGACCCAGCGGCGAAGGCCGGACTCGAACCGACAGTCGCTGCGATTCGATCGCTGGCTCAACTTGGCGCCACCGACGCGAGCGCGGCCCTGTCGCGTCTGGCGAGCGCCGCGACGACCAATCCAAACGTCAGGCTGGAAGCCGTCGCGGCCCTTGGGACGCTTCGAGCCGCAGAGGGGTTGGCGACCGTTCAGGACCTCTTGACCGATGACTGGCCCGAGATGCGGGCCGCGGCGATCCGCGCGGCCGCCGCGATTGATCAGGACAGTTTCACCGTCGTCGTCGCGGGCATGGAACCCGACCGACACTGGCGTGTCCGGGCCGCCCTGGCCGAGACGCTCGGTGAGTTCCCCGCGGATCTCGCGACCGAGCGGGTCCGTTCGATGCTGCAGGACGAGGACAAGCGGGTGATTGCGCCGGCCCTCTCCTCGCTCGCCCGACTGAAGGCGAGCGACGTCGGCACCATCCTCGTACAGCGGCTCGACGATTCCGATTTCGTCGTCCGCGCGACGGCGGCGCGAGAGATTGGGCGCCTCAAGTTGCCTGGCGGGGCTGAGGCACTCCGCCAGGCCTTCAAGACGGCGCAGTCCGACGCGGCGTATGCGCGCGCGAACGGCGGCGCTCGACGCGCTTGCCACCTACGGCGCGGCAGAAGCGGCGTCGACGCTTGCGCAGGCGCTGGAGGACAAGGACTGGGCGGTGCGGCTCCGAGCGGCCGACTTGCTCGCCAAACTCGAGCCCGCCAACACCGCGGCGGCGACGATCGCGCCGGCGCCGGGACAGCCGCTCGCGCCGTACGACGATCCAAAGCTCATCGCCCCGGCGACTTCGCCGCACGTCTTCATCGAAACCGCCTTCGGGACCATCGAGTTCGAACTGGCCGTGCTCGACGCGCCTCAGACGTCGCGCAACTTCATCGAGCTCGCCCGCAAGGGGTTCTTCAACGGCCTCGAAGTGCATCGGGTGGTCGCCAACTTCGTGCTCCAGGACGGAGATCCTCGAGGAGATGGGGAAGGCGGTCCAGGCTACACGATCCGCGACGAGCTCAACGAACGGCCGTACCTTCGCGGGACCGTCGGCATGGCCCTCGACGAGTGGCGCGACACGGGCGGCAGCCAGTTCTTCATTACGCATTCTCCGCAACCGCACCTCGACGGCAAGTACACCGCGTTCGGGCATGTCGTCAACGGCATGGATGTCGTCGACCGGATCAAGCCAGGCGACGTGATTCAGCGGATTCGCGTGTGGGACGGGACGGGCTGGCTGGAATCGAAGTGAGCGTCTGAGGAATCGAAATGAGCGAGTGAGGTTTCGGGTCGAGGTTTTGTACGGTGCACCGTGCAGAGCACGGTGCACCGTCAATCAGCGGGTGCGAGGGCTACCGCTTCTTGCCGCCCTTCTTCTTCGCGCCCTTGGCTGCTTTCTTCGCCATTGTGGTTATCCCCCCTTTCACTCGTGGGATTCTGCCCGCGAGGGGCTGTCCACTGCATTGCAGCGCCGCGGCCATCCGGCGCGCCGGCCTGCTTCTGTCAGCACCCCGTCGCTTCTTTGCAAACTTCCGCGTCGCGGAAGGTGTGCACCAAAAAATAGGGGGTGTCACGCGTGACACCCCCGGACCGGTAGGCGGCCAGGTCTAGCGCTTCTTTCCGCCCTTTTTCTTGCCGCCCTTCGCAGTCTTCTTCGCCATTATTCCTCCTTGGAATGTGGCAGCTCAGCTTCGTTACCGGGTCACCATCGTTACAACAGGTGGGCTGAGCGGTCCACCCTCATACAAGATGTAGATTATGGATGAGAAAAATTGACTGTCAAGCATAAAGTGCACGAAAAGTCAAAAACCTGCACTGCATTTTCTTGTCGGCTCGAGGTCGAACGCGCTTTAGGCGTCAGCGATCACGATCGCGGCGCGCGAATCACCGATCGGTGATCGATCGAGGATCGCGCGCGAGCACCAATCACGACCTGAGCCCGTCGCCTCGCTCTCGCCTCGCTCAATCACTCACTTCAGCACCCGTGCCAGCGCGCGCGCCGCGACGCGCTGCGTGTCGTCGCCGGCGCCGAAGAGCGTCGCGGCGACGCGATACGAGGCGATGGCCTCGTCGAGGCGGCCGGCGCGCTCGTGGATGCGGGCGGCTTCCAGGTAGGCCTCTCCGACGATCGGCGCCGGCGCCAGCCGCGCGTCCCGGATCGTCAACTCGAACTGCGTCAGCGCGCCGCGGTCGTCGCGACGGGCCTGCAGCGTCCGGCCATACCGATAACGGGCCACCGGCTCGCGCGGATTCAGTTCGATCGCGCGTTCGAGCGACGTCGCCGCGGCCACGACATCCTTCTGCTCGAGCTCACGCCAGCCCTTGAGGGAAAGGCGGAAGGCGTCGCCGTGCTGTGGGTTCGGGGTCTTGCGCAGCCGCTCGGCTGCCTGCCGACGGATGTTGACTGGATCGTGCGTCGGCGCCAGGCGCGAAGCGCTGTGGTAGGCCGCCGTTGCGTTGGCGCGCTCGTTGAGGCGGTCATGAGCCTCACCGAGCCGGAGATACGCCATCGCGAGTGACCCGTGTGGGGCGAGCGGCTCCATCTCGATGACCCGCTCGAGGTGGTAGATGGCTTCATCGGTCAGCGCGAGCGCGTCGAGATGACGCGCGAGACCCAGCCGCGCACGCACCTCGGCCAGGTCGGCGGCGTTCACACGATCCGCCCTCGCCTCGGCGAGGAGGACGCGCCAGCTGTCGAGGCTGGCCATGACGTCATGCTGGTAGACGTCCTGAATCTCAGCGATCTGGGTCAGGAAGAGCGGATTGCCTGAATGCCGCTTCCGCAGATCGCGCAGAAGATCGAGCGCGCGTTCGGTCTGGTTCTCGTACCAGAGATAGATGATGTGCAGCTGGTAGTCCGCCTCACCCTGGAGCAGCCGCCCCTCTGCGCGGGCCCGGAGCATCTCCGCGAGCCCTTCACGTCGGTCGCCGCCGGGCAGCAGGAGGAGAAACCTGAGGATTTTCGCGGCCGTCGGCGCGACGTCGGCATAGTAGCGATACATGCCAATCCCGAAGTAGGCGTCGTCGAACCCGGGGTCGAGCGTCAGGGCGCGTTCGAGTGCATCCTTAATCCGCTTCCCGTCGCGCGCAGCCGCCAGCCGCTCTTCACGCAGGACGCGCCACTGGACGCGCGCGGCATACGCTCCGCCGAGGTAGAACCACGCTTCGGCATCGTCGGGCGCGCGAACCGTCCAGGCTTCGGTCGTGCGAATGGCGCGTTCGACGGAGGTCGAGAACTCGTCGTCGAGGGAGCGGCTGTCGGGGTCGAGCTGGATGCGCCACCAGAGCGCGGTGGCGTCGAGCACGTGACAGGCCTCGATTGGAGCCGGCCCGCACGCGCGCCGGAGTTCGGCCTCGAGCTCGCCGAATCGCGCGTCGAGGATGAGGTTATACGCGCGGACGAGGCCAGCTTCGCCGCGGACGATCGGGTCCGGCGCTTCTTGTGTGGGCCGCGAGGCGGGCCGGATCTGCGTGCTGGCCGCGGTCAGCAGCGCGACCAGCAGCCAGGGCAGGCCCGCGTGGCTCATGACAGGCTGGTGCGCAGTTGTTGCTTGGCGGCGTGACGTTCGAGCGCGAGATCGATCAAACGGTCGATGAGCGCGGGGTAGCTGAGGCCAGAGGCCTCCCACATCTTCGAATACATGCTGATCGTCGTGAAGCCGGGAATGGTATTGACTTCGTTCAGGATGACCGCGCCGCTTTCCCCTGAGAGCAGAAAGTCGACCCGCGCCATGCCCGCGCAGTCGATCGCCTGGAACGCGGCAATCGACAACCGCTGGATTTCGTCGACGACCGCCGGTGGCAGGTCAGCAGGAATGACGGTCCTCGACGCGTCATCGAGGTACTTGGCTTCGTAGTCGTAGAACTCGCGGGACGGGATGACCTCCCCTGGCACCGAAGTCTTCGGGTCGTCGTTGCCCAGCACCGCGCACTCGATCTCGCGGGCCCGAGGCACCGCCGCCTCGACGACGATCTTGCGGTCGAAGGAGCCGGCGAGATCCATCGCCTCGCGCAGCCCGTCGGCATCCTTGGCTTTCGAGATGCCCACGCTCGATCCGAGATTGGCCGGCTTGACGAACATCGGGAAGCGCAGCCCGCGCTCGAGCTCTGCGATGATCTCGATGGGCCGCAGCCGCCACTCGCGCTGCAGGACGACCCGATAGTCGCAGACCGGGAGGCCGCGCGCCGAGAAGAGGACCTTCATCAGGGCCTTGTCCATGCCGAGCGCCGATGCGGCGACGCCGGCGCCAACGTACGGAACGTTGGCGAGCTCGAGCAGGCCCTGAATCGTGCCGTCCTCGCCGTACGGACCGTGGAGCACCGGGAAGATCACATCGAGGTGGAGCCCGGTGACCGAGGCTTCGGTCGGCTCGGGGGACGCCGCCGGGGCACGCTTGATCGACAGAATGGTCTCGTCGCTCGGACGCGAAACGAGATGGACTTCGCGGCCGGTGCGGATCTGTCGCGCGGCCTCAACCCGCGACTGTTCGATGACTTCGGCAGCCGAGGTCGCGCTCGGCGGCTTGTCCGCGAGCGCCCATCGCCCGTCTTTTTCAATACGGATCGGTACAGGTTCGTAGCGAAGGCGATCGAGATTGGCAAAAACGGCCGCCGCAGAGGCGAGGGAGACTTCGTGTTCACCCGATCGTCCGCCGTAGAGCACACCAATACGAAGACGCTTCATTGGGAGAAGGATAACAGGAGCTAGGAGCTAGGAGCTAGGAGCTAGGAGACAGGAGACAGGAGACAGGAGACAGGAGACAGACAGAGACAGAGACAGAGACAGAGACAGAGACAGGGACAGGGGACAGGGGACAGGGGACAGGGGACAGGAGACATTGGGTAAAGTGGCCGGGCCGTGCTGTCGCTGATTGATCCCGGATGATCTATCGGCAGCGCCCGCATTGAGAAATGCCATCAGAGTCTGTCGAAGTATCCTGTGGATGCGTTGAGCAACAACAGCGACTTCTCCTTCACCGTCCTCGCTCGTGACGGCGCGGCCCGGCGTGGAGAGCTGCGCACTCGCCATGGCGTCGTGCAGACACCGGCGTTCATGCCCGTGGGCACGCAAGGCGCGGTCAAGGGTGTCACGCACCGCGATTTGAGCGACCTTGGCGGCGGGCTCGGCGCCGAGATCATCCTCGGCAATACCTACCATCTCTATCTCCGGCCAGGCGACTCGCTCATCGCCCGCGCCGGCGGCCTTCATCGCTTCATCGGATGGACGGGGCCGATTCTGACCGACAGCGGCGGCTATCAGGTGTTCAGCCTCGCCGAGCGGCGGCGCATTGCTGAAGACGGCGCCGAGTTTCGATCGCATCTCGACGGCTCGCTGCACCTGCTGACGCCTGAGCGCGCGACCGACATTCAGGCGCAACTCGGGTCCGACATCGCCATGGTGCTCGACGAGTGCATCGCTTCGCCTGCGTCCGAAGAGGCGGCTCGCGAAGCAATGGAGCGATCGGTCCGCTGGGCTGGCCGCGCCCGAGCGCGGTGGTGCCGGATCAAGGATGACCCCGCCTCATTGACAGATGTAATGCCGACCAATCCAGGTCAGGTCCAGTTCGGCATCATCCAGGGGGGCGTTCATCACGGCCTGCGGACCGAGAGCGTTCAGGCGACGGTAGCGCTCGGCTTCGAGGCCTACGCCATCGGCGGCCTCAGCGTCGGAGAGCCTCCCGAGGTCACCTACGAGGTCGTCGCGCACACGGCCCCAAAGCTCCCAGCCGATCGGCCCCGATATCTGATGGGAAGCGGCATGCCGGATGATCTCGTCGAGTGTGTGGCCCGCGGCGTGGATCTGTTTGACTGCGTGCTGCCGACGCGCAACGCGCGCAACGGTCAGCTGCTCACGCGGCGCGGCCCGATCTCGATTAAGAATGCGAGGTACGCCGAGGACGCCAGTCCCCCTGATCCGGACTGTGCGTGTTACACCTGCCGGACCTTCTCGCGCGCCTATTTGCGGCATCTTTATGTCGCCGGGGAGATGGCTGCGGCCACCTTGAATACCGTCCACAACCTCTACTTTTACCTTGACACTATGCGGTCGATTAGGGAGGCTATAATGTTAGGCACGTTTGAAAAGCTCCGCTCGGAGTTCCATCAAACCTTCTCCCGCCGATCACAACTGAATGCGTGAAGATTTGAATCAGACACTCGTGTTCGCAATGGGTAGTACGGGCCAGGAGCCCGTCTGGCTGAACTTCGTCCCATTTGCGATGGTTCTGGCGATCCTGTACTTCATGATCCTCCTGCCGATGAAGAAGCAGCGGAGGAAAGTGCAGGACTTTCAAACGAGCCTCAAGGTCGGCGACAAGGTCGTCACGACCGGTGGCATCTACGGCCTCATCACGCGCGTCAACGACAACTCCGTCCAACTCCAGATTGCCGACAACCCAAAGGTCCGGATCGAGATGGCCCGGGCCGCCGTCGGCGGCTATCAGGGCCAGGAGCCGGTCGTCCAGGAATCCGGAAACGTTTGATCCATGGCTGCATACAAAAATCTCCGCTGGAAGATCCTCACTATTGTCGCGATCGTCATCATTTTCGCCGCGGTCGGCGTCTATCCACTCGTCGCGCCGCGGTTCGGACTCCCGACCCCGGCCTGGCTGATGGCCAAGCAACTTCAGCTCGGCCTCGATCTCAAGGGCGGCGTCCACCTCGTGATGCGCGTGAACCGCGACGACGCCTTGCGGATCACAAGTGAACGGACCGGCGAGCAGCTGCGCGAGGCGTTGACGACCGCGGGCGTCTCAGTCGGAACGATCAACGTCACCTCGCCAACGTCCTTCCGGATTGAAGGCGTGCCGCAGGACAAAGACGTCGAGTTCCGTCGCATCGCCGAAGAACAGACGGGTACGAACTACGAACGATCGTCGGGCGTCGGTGGCGCCTACGATTTCACGATGCGCCCCAATATTGCCCGCGGCCTGCGCGAACAGACGATGATCCAGGCCCAGGACACTATCGATCGCCGCGTGAACGAGTTTGGCGTGACCGAACCCAACATCGCGACCCACGGCGACGACGGCGATCAGTTGCTGGTGCAGTTGCCCGGCGTCAGCGATATCGCGCGCGCGAAGAACCTCATTCAGTCGCCGGCGCTTCTCGAGATCAAGCTCGTCGAAGGCGGCCCGGCGCCGAACCGCGAGGCGCTGCTGCAATCGCACAACGGCCAGGTGCCATCCGATATGGAAGTGGTGACGGGTGCCTCTGACTCGACCACTGGCGACGGTTCGACCTCGTACTATCTCGTCCGGAAAGTCGCGGCCGTGACCGGCAGCGACCTGCGCACGGCCAGCGTCGGTCTCGACGAGAACAGCCGGCCCGCGGTCATGTTCTCGCTCAAGCCCGACGGCGCGCGAAAGTTCGGCCAGGTCACAGGGTCGAACGTGGGACGGTTCCTTGCCGTCGTGCTCGACGACCGGGTGCAGTCGTACGCGCGGATTGAGTCGCGGATCAGCGCCGAAGGGCGAATCGCCGGCGGCTTCAACCAGGAGGAGGCCGCCGACCTTGCGCTGAAGCTGCGCTCGGGCGCGCTGCCGGCCTCGATGACCTACCTCGAGGAGCGCTTGATCGGCCCGACGCTTGGCGCCGATTCGATCCGCTCCGGCGTCACCGCGGCGCTCGCCGGCCTCGTGCTGGTCGTGCTCTTCATGCTCGCCTACTACAAGCTCTCGGGCATCAACGCGATTCTCGCGATGATCGTCAACCTGATCATCCTGCTCGGCATGATGGCCTACTTCGGCGCGGCGATGTCGCTGCCGGGCATCGCCGGCTTCATCCTGACGATGGGGATGGGCGTCGATTCGAACGTGCTGATTTTCGAGCGCATCAAAGAGGAGCTGGCGGCGAACCGCGGCGCCCGGGCCGCCGTGTCCGCGAGCTTCGACCGCGTCTTCTGGACGCTGTTCGACACGCACGTCACCTCGCTCATCGCCGCCGCATTCCTGTTCCAGTTCGGCACCGGCCCCATCCGCGGATTCGCGACGACGCTGTTCGTTGGCTTGATCAGCAACCTCTTCACGTCAATTTTCGTGTCACGGACGCTGTTCGAGTTCATCCTGTCGCGCCGGCCGGCCAACGCGCAAGCCCTCAGCATTTAGGTGATCATGCAGATTTTCAAGTCAGCGAATTATGATTTCGTGAAGTGGCGCTGGCACGCCCTCGCGTTGTCCCTGGTGGTGATCCTCGCCGGCGCCGCGACCATCTGGACCCGCGGCCTTTCGCTCGGCGTCGATTTCGCCGGCGGCAGCATCGTCATCGTCAAGTTCGAGCAAGCCACGCCGATCGAGCGGGTCCGGGCCGCGGTGTCGGCGATGCCCAACGGGGCCGGCAACGACGCCATCGTGCAGGACTACGGGGAGTCGGGTCAGCACATGGTGCTGGTGCGGGTGGCCCAGACCGCCGCACAGAGCTCGGAGAACCTCAGTCGTGATGCCGATGCGGTCGTGGCGGCGCTCCAGCAGGCGAAGATCGGTTCGTTCGACGTCATTGGCAGGGAAATCGTCGGGCCGGTCGTCGGCCAGCAGCTCAAACGGCAAGGCATGCTGGCGACGGTGTTTGCGCTCGCCGGCATTCTCGCCTACATCGCATTTCGGTTTCAAATCAGCTTTGCGGTCGGCGCGGTCGCCGCGACCCTCCACGATCTGCTCGTGACGCTGGCCTTCCTGGCCTTCTTCCGCTACGACATGACGCTCAACGTGATCGCCGGCCTCCTGACGATCACCGGCTATTCGGTCAACGACACGATCGTCGTCTTCGACCGCGTGCGCGAGAACATGCGCGGCATGCGCCGCGACAACCTCGCGCACATCGTCAACGTCGCCGTCAACCAGACGCTCGGCCGGACGGTGATCACCGCCGGCACGACGCTGCTGAGCGTCGTGGCGTTGTACTTGTTCGGCGGAGACGTCCTCGAGGGCTTCGCCTTCACGATGCTCGTGGGCATCATCAGCGGCACCTACTCGACGGTCTTCATCGCCGCGGCGATTGCGATCATGTGGCAGGGGCGGAAACCGATTAAGGGACAGGTCGCCGCAGCGCCTGAGAGCCGTAAGCCGGGCCGTCGCCGTGACCCCCGTCTCGTTCCGTGAGTGCCGCAGCCGCGGTTGTCCTGGGGATTCTCCAGGGCCTTACCGAGTTCCTGCCGGTTTCGAGCTCGGCCCATCTGATCCTGGCGCGCGCGTTCTTCGGGTGGGAAGTGCCCGCCGACTTCGGGCTGGCGTTCGACGTGGCCCTGCACATCGGCACCCTGGTGGCCATCCTGATGTTCTTCCGGCGCGAGCTCGCCTCGATGGTCGCCGCGCTCCCGTCGGTGCTGGCGCCGGGCGCTGATCCATCGGCCAGGCTCGCGCAGCGCATTGCGGTCGGAACGCTACCGGTCGTCGTGGTGGGCCTGCTCTTCAACGACTTCATCGAGCAAACGTTGAGAACCCCGCAGGTGGCGGCGTGGGCGCTCGCTCTCGGCGCGGTCGTGATGCTCGCCGCCGAGCGCCTGGGAACCCGACAGCGCACGGAGGAGTCGCTGACCTGGCTGGAGGCTGTGTTGATTGGCTGCGCGCAGGCCTCCGCCCTCGTGCCAGGCGTCTCGCGTTCCGGCGCGACCATCAGCCTCGGCATGTTCATGGGCTTTCGCCGGGACGCGGCGGCACGGTTCACGTTCCTCCTGGCGATTCCGGCGACAGTCGCCGCGGCCGGGAAGGAGTCGCTGGAGCTCGGGAAGATGGGCGTGTCGGCCGCCAACGCCCAGCTGATGGTCATCGGTGTGCTCGTATCGGGGATCGTCGGCTACCTCACGATCAAGTATTTCCTGCGCTTCCTGGCCGGTCATCGTCTGGACGTTTTCGCGTACTATCGCTGGGCGCTCGCGGCCGTGACGGCGGTGTGGTTATTCTCTCGGTGACTGCCGACTCCCGACTGAAGACTAAAGACTGATTCATGTTTGCCCTTCTCCGGCGCAATTTCATCGCAGGCTTCTTCGTCACCGTGCCGCTGGTTATCAGCGTCGGGGCACTCCTGTGGATCTTCCGGCTGATTGATGGACTGGTGAGGCCGGCATACGAGGCGTGGCTGCCGTTTCCCGTGCCCGGACTGGGCCTCCTGATGACCGCGCTGGTCGTGCTGCTGGTTGGGACGATCGCGACCAATGTGATTGGGAAGCGTCTCCTGCAGCGCGCCGAGAGCTACTTGACCCGCGTACCCGTCTTCCGCACTATCTATGCGCCGGTGAAGCAGCTGGTCGTCGCTTTTTCACCGGACAACGAGTACGGGTTCAAGCGCGTGGCGCTCGTCGAGGATGCGGCGCGCGGATTCATGCTCGGATTCCTGACCAAGGAGTTCACCGTCGATCGCGGTCAGGGAAGCGAGACGTTGCTCGCAATCTATGTCCCGACCAATCATCTCTATCTCGGGGACGTGATCATTTGCGCCCGCGACAAGGTGACGTATCCCGACATCACGGTGGAACAGGGCATCCGGATTTTTCTCACGGGCGGGATGGCGCTGCCCGGCCGGCTGCGGCTTCACGCCGGCGAGAAGGGCTTTGATTCAGACAGCAAGGGATCGACGAGCCGGGCGGCAGTCTCGCCAGGCTCGGGGCGATGAATCCCCGCCGATTAGGCACGGCAGCGAGGACCTGAAGTCTGCCGGGGACAAGACAACAGGCGACGAATGCTGTCTGCCGACCCGTAGAAAGGGCATCAGTGTAGTGTGGTACGATGCGTGCTTTTCGGCCGGCGGTCCACCCCCATTTCATGGCCCCTGGAACGCCCGAACTCATAACCAATTGAGACCTCGCTGATGGCGCAGGCCTCCATTGAAAAGACGACAACAAAGACGAGGAGATCAATGTTCGACATGTTGTGCTCACGGCACGCGCGCCTTGGCGCGGTCATCGGCGCGCTGCTGCTCGGTGTGTGCGCGGCTGCGCCGTCGGCCCTGCAGCCTGGCGCCGCGCCGGCCGCCTCGGTCACGCAGGAGGCGCCGCGTCACGCGGGAGGCGAAGCCAATCTGGTCCTGCCGGATCTCGGGACCGTCGAGTTCCACGGCATCAATGCGCGCACGCTGCTGATGTCGGGTCTGGTCGTGTGCATGGGCGGACTCGCGTTCGGCCTCGTGATCTTCACCCGGCTCAAGAACCTGCCGGTGCACAAGTCGATGCGGGACATCTCCGAACTTATTTACGAGACCTGCAAGACGTATCTCATCACGCAGGGCAAGTTCATCCTTCTCCTCGAGCTCTTCATCGGCGCGATCATGGTGATCTACTTCGGCGTGCTCCAGCACATGGACGCGCTGAAGGTGGCGATCATTCTGCTCTTCAGCCTGATCGGCATCGCCGGCAGCTACGGCGTCGCGTGGTTCGGGATTCGCGTCAATACCTTCGCCAACTCGCGCGCGGCGTTCGCCGGCCTGCGCGGCATGCCGTTCCCGATCTACGCCATCCCGCTCAGCGCCGGGATGAGCATCGGCATGCTGCTCATCAGCGTCGAGCTGCTGCTGATGCTCTGCATTCTGCTCTTCATTCCCGGCGACTACGCCGGGCCGTGCTTCATTGGCTTCGCGATCGGCGAGTCGCTCGGCGCCTCCGTGCTGAGGATCGCCGGCGGCATCTTCACCAAGATTGCCGATATCGGCTCTGACCTGATGAAGATCGTCTTCAACATCAAGGAAGACGATGTCAGGAATCCGGGGGTCATCGCGGACTGCACGGGCGACAATGCGGGCGACTCGGTCGGGCCGAGTGCCGACGGCTTCGAGACCTACGGCGTCACTGGTGTGGCGCTCATCTCGTTCATCCTGGTCGCGGTGACCGCGGCGGCTGTCCAGGTGCAGCTGCTCGTCTGGATCTTCGTGATGCGCGTCGTCATGATCATCGCGAGCGGCGCGTCGTACCTGCTCAACGACGTGTGGGCGAAAGCGAGCTTCGGCGACGCCAAGACGATGAATTTCGAGGTGCCGCTGACGCGACTGGTCTGGCTGACGTCGATTGTGTCGGTCATCCTCACCTACGCCGCCTCGTACTGGCTCATCCCGAACCTCGGCGGAAATCCCAATCTCTGGTGGCAACTCTCGACCGTCATCACGTGTGGCACGCTTGCCGGGGCGATCATTCCCGAGCTCGTCAAGGTCTTCACGTCCACCGAGTCCAGCCACGTCAGGGAAGTGGTGACCTCGTCTCGCGAGGGCGGCGCCTCGCTCAACATTCTGTCGGGCTTCGTGGCGGGGAATTTCAGCGCCTACTGGCTCGGCGCCAGCATCGTCGCGCTGATGTCGATTGCCTACGGCGTCAGCACCTACGATCTTCAGAGCAGCAACCTGATGATCGCGCCCGCGGTCTTCGCCTTCGGCCTGGTCGCGTTCGGGTTCCTCGGCATGGGGCCGGTCACGATCGCGGTCGACTCCTATGGCCCGGTGACCGACAACGCCCAATCGGTCTTCGAGCTCTCGACAATCGAGTCGATTCCCAACATCAAGCAGACGCTCAAGAAGGACTACGGCTTCGACGTCAATTTCGAGCGCGCCAAGCACCTGCTCGAGGAGAACGACGGCGCTGGCAACACGTTCAAGGCCACAGCCAAGCCCGTGCTCATCGGGACGGCGGTCGTTGGTGCGACCACCATGATTTTCTCGATCATCGTCGTGCTGACCGAGCGGCTGAAGCCCGAGTACCTGCAGTATCTGTCGATACTCCACCCGCCGTTCCTGCTCGGGCTGATTACCGGCGGCTGCATGATCTACTGGTTCACCGGCGCCTCGACCCAGGCGGTGACGACCGGCGCCTACCGTGCCGTCGAGTTCATCAAGGCGAACATCCGGCTCGACCGCGAGGGCCCGGCGTCGGTCGAGGACAGCAAGAAAGTCGTTGAGATCTGCACCCAGTATGCCCAGAAGGGCATGTTCAACATCTTTCTGGCCGTGTTCTTCGGCACGCTGGGCTTCGCGTTTCTCGAGCCCTATTTCTTCATAGGGTATCTGGTCTCGATCGCGCTCTTCGGGCTCTTTCAGGCGATTTTCATGGCCAACGCCGGTGGTGCCTGGGACAACGCGAAGAAAATCGTGGAGGTCGAGCTCAAGGAGAAGGGCACTCCGCTACATGCCGCGACGGTGGTCGGCGACACCGTCGGCGACCCGTTCAAGGACACCTCGTCGGTAGCCCTCAACCCGGTTATCAAGTTCACGACCCTGTTCGGGCTGCTCGCGGTCGAGCTTGGTGTCCAGTTGGCGAGTCAATACGGCTCGTTGCTGAGTCACGTCCTGGCGGCGGCATTCTTGCTCGGATCAGCGACGTTCGTCTGGCGTTCCTTCTACGCCATGCGCATCAAGTCCGGCCACGCGTAGCGCCGGATGGGCTCGTCGGCGACTTGGGGAGCGCGGGTGCCGGGATGGCCGAAACGATTTGGCTGGTGTCTAAGGGAACCGAGGGGTTAGTTTCGTTGACACCGCTTTTTGGGTCTGACTATAATTCGCGTCCTCTGCACGAGCGAAGGGGTGGAGGCAGGAGGGTGGTGAGGCGTGCCGCATGACATGTTCGGCGACGTAACGAACCCAACGGTCAAACTGGGTTCCCAGGCGTGGTACACGGTGCCAGTTTCTATCCTGGCCCACATTGTTCTATTCGCCTGCGTCATCATCATTCCCCTGATGGCAGCCGACGTGCTGCCTACGCCCCCGACGATGATGGCGTTTGTGGGTGCGCCGCCGCCGCCGCCGCCACCACCGCCGCCGCCGCCGGCGCCAGCGGTCGTGACAGAAGCCGGTGGAAGTGGTCAATCCCAATGCCGCGCCAATCGAGGCGCCCAAGGAAATCGTCCCCGAGGCTCCGGTCAGCCCCAGCGTCGGGACGGGCGTCCCCGGCGGCGTCGAGGGTGGCATTCCCGGCGGCGTCATGGGAGGCGTCGTCGGCGGCCTGCCTGAAGCGCCCCCGCCCCCGCCCCCGCCGCCAACGGCTCCGGTTCGCGTCGGCGGCAACATCAAGCCCCCGACCAAGACGCGCGACGTCAAGCCGATTTATCCTCCGATCGCGCAGTCGGCCCGCGTCCAGGGCGTCGTGATCATCGAGGCGACCATCGGCGCGGATGGTCGCGTCAAGGAGGCGAAAGTGCTGCGCGGGCAGCCACTCCTCGACCAGGCCGCGCTCGACGCGGTGAAGCAGTGGCAATTCACCCCGACACTCCTCAACAACGTGCCCGTGCCAGTCATCATGACCGTCACGGTCAACTTCACCCTGCAGTGAGCAGGTCGTTCGGCGCGGGTTGGTTTCAGGAACGGATTACTGGCTTTTTCCACTATCGGAGGATGGGCGAATGGATCTGATGCACATGTGGGACCAGATGGGATGGGTCGCGAAGGCAATCGGCGTGATCCTGATCATCATGTCCATGATTTCGTTCGGCGTGGCGATTGAACGGATCTACACGTTCTCGCAGGCCAAGAAGCAGTCGAAGCTGTACGCGCCGCAGGTGGCGAAGCACCTGAAGGAGAAGCGGTTGAAGGATGCGATCGCGATTTCCTCCTCGAAGAACTATCGCTACAGTCACCTGGCGAAAGTCGTTCTCGCCGGCCTGCAGGAATACCAGTTCCAGATTGACAGTGGTGGGAATCTGGGCCGCGAGGACATGGTCGATACGGTCCGCCGCGCGATTCAGCGCGCCTCGGCGCTGACCGCCAACGACCTCAAGAAGGGCATCTCGTCGCTCGCGACGATCGGCTCGACGGCACCGTTCGTCGGACTGCTCGGCACGGTCGTCGGCATCATCACGGCGTTCCAGGGCATCTCGTCGCAGGGCTCGGCCGGCCTGGCCGCAGTCTCAGCCGGAATCTCCGAAGCGCTCGTCGAAACGGCACTGGGCCTCGTCGTTGCGATTCCGGCAGTGTGGTTCTACAACTACCTGACCGGCCGCATCGAGTATTTCAACGTCGAAATGGACAACTCGTCGTCCGAGCTGGTCGATTACTTCATCAAGCAGACGGCATAAATCAGTCGGCGGTCGGGAGTCGTCAGTCACAGTCGGCAGTCTGAGTCGGCAGTCGCGGTCGACAGTGGCAGTCGGGGATTGGGGCGGGCGACTCGGACCGACGACTCAGATTGACGACGGTGATTCACGGCTGAAGACTAACGACAGTCGATTGTAACGGAGCACTTTCATGGCAATGGACACTGGCGGCTCTGACAGCGGCCCAAAATCCCAGATCAACGTGACGCCGCTCGTCGACGTCATGCTGGTGCTTCTCATTATCATGATGCTCGTGGCGCCGATGCTGCAGCGGGGCGTCGACGTCAAGCTGCCGCTGGCGACCAACACCTCGGACAAGCCCGAGAACGAGCAGCAGACCGTCCTCGCCGTCGATGCCCGCGACAAGTTCTACGTCAATTCCATCGAGGTGCCCAGGGCGGAGATGGCCGATCGCGTCAAACGCGCCCTCGAAGAGAAGACCGAACGCGTCGTGCTGATCAAAGGCGATACGGACGCTTCGTATCGGGCGATCATGGCGGCGATGGACGACCTCCGGAAGGCCGGGATCGAGGACATCGGCCTCATCACCGACCCGAAGGTCGATCCCAACAACCCGCAGCAGCCGCCGGTGGGAGGGAAGTAGCCATGAAGCACGCCCACAAGCACTTCGGCGCGGAGCGGGTCGTCAAGGGGGAAACCCCGCACGCCAGCTCCGAAATGAACGTCACGCCGCTCATCGACGTGCTGCTCGTCCTGCTCATCATCTTCATGGCCGCGCTGCCGCTCAGCCAGAAGGGCGTCGACGTCAACCTGCCGCTCGAGGTCAACAAGCCGGCCCAGCAGACGGCGTCGGAGCAGATCGTCGTCGAGTACAACGCCGACCGCTCGATCGCCGTCAACAAGCAGCCGGTCACGCTCGCGAACCTGCAGGAGCGCCTCCGGGACGTCTTCGAAACCAGACGCGAGAAGACGATGTTCATCGTCGGCGATCCGACGCTGCGCTATGGCGAAATCATCGCGGTAATTGACGCCGGCAGGGGCGCCGGGGTCGAGAAGGTCGGGATCGTGACGGAAGGCATGCGGCGGGGCGAGTAGCAACCCGCTTCCTACAAAGAACACAAAAGGCCGTCCACGGTGGTCCCGTGGACGGCCTTTTTGTTTGTCCGCGCCGGTGGGCCTCCCTTACGGGAGGCTGCCGCTGGCCTTCTTCTTGTTGAGCGCCTGAGCCTTGTCCCGCAGCGTGTCGGCCTCTTCGATGAGCGGCTGCCGCTTCTTGACGTCCGTCTCCAGGTTCGCCTGCATCCGCAGAAGGATGTTCTTGTAGGTCAGGGCGTCAATGTAGTCGGGGTTGAGCTTGAGGGCCTTGTCGGTCGCCTCCATGCCCTTGGCGATGTATTCCTTCTGCTGCGCGGGCGTCAGCCTCTTGTCCTTGAAGGCCTTCTCCCAGAAGAAGACTGCCACCAGCTGAAAGCCCTGAGGGTTCTCTGGCTGGAGGTCAGCAGCCGTGTTGAGCGCCTCGACCGTCTTCTCGAACTCGCCCTGGCGGTTGTAGAAGGCCGAAAGCGCCGCGTAGACCTCTGGCTGCTTGGGCTTGACCTCGCGAGCTTTGAGCAACGTGGCTTCCGCCTCGTCGTAGCGGCCGGCGTTCTCGTAGATCTTCGACAGCTCGATGTAGTTGATGTATTCGCTGGGGTCGAGCTCAATCATGCGCTTGACGATGGGCTCGGCTTCTGCCGGATTGTTGAGCTTTTCCGGCCCGTAGGCGGCGACCAGGTACTGCATGGAGCGCTGGCGATAGACGGGATCGGGCTCTTTTTCCGCGGCCACCTTGTACCACTCGATCGCCTTCTGCATGTAGCCGTCGTTTTCGGCCTCGCCGGCCCTGGTTGGCTTGTAGAGGTTATCGTAGCTGTTGGCGAGAAAAAAATGGGCGCCTGACAATGTTGGATCGGCGGCGACGGTCGCCTCGTACTTCCTCGCGGCCTCCAGCCATCGTGATCCCTTGTATGCGTCGTGCGCCTCTCTGATCGACTTCCTGGCGGCTAGAGAGCTGAACGAATACTGGCCGCAGCCGGACACGGCGAGCGCGAGCGCCATGATGCCAGCCACAGACCCTGCAGAAACGGAGCGAAATCGCGTCCTCATGCATCCCCTCAGAATCGTGCGCTCAGACGGCTAAGCCTTCATCGCGCGGAAAACCTCGGTATTAAAATGGCTCCGGGTGCGTCTAACCGAGTATCCGGAATTCTCGGCCCAAAGCCGGTAGGATTGCCGGCGCCCGAACCGGGCCAGTATAGTGAACCCAAAAACGGCCCGTCAACTCTGGCGGGAACCGCGAAGGCGACGGTTGGCGGGCCCCATTCCACGAGCGCCCAGCGGGCATCTGAGCCACGAAGGCACCCTGAAAGGTTAGACACCGGGAACATGATTCGGTTCGAGGACCTCGTCGAAAAGGTCCGGGCGACCAACCCCGAGGCCGACATCGAACTGCTCAGGCGGGCGTACGTCTTCTCCGCATTCGAGCACAAGGGCCAGGTCCGCCATTCCGGCGAGCCATATCTCGTCCATCCGCTCGAGGTCGCCGACCTCCTCGCCGACATGAACCTCGACGTCGTCGCTATCGCCGCCGGGCTGCTCCACGACATCGTCGAGGACACACAGACGCCGATCGAGCGGATTCAGGAGCTGTTCGGCGCCGATGTCGCGCATGTCGTCGAGGGCGTGACCAAGTTGGGCGCCATCCAGTTCTCCTCGAGCGAGGAACGGCAGGCCGAGAACTTCCGGAAGATGCTGCTGGCGATGGTTGACGACATCCGCGTGATTCTCGTCAAGCTCGCCGACCGTCTCCACAACATGCGGACGCTGCACCACCTCCCCGAGGAGCGTCGGCTCAAGATCGCGCAGGAGACGCGCGATATCTACGGACCGATCGCCAACCGGCTCGGCATGAGCAAGATCAAGAACGAGCTCGAGGAGCTCGCGTTCAAGCACCTCGAGCCGCGGGCGTTCGAAGCCCTGCGCGCGCGCGTCGAGAGCCGTCGTCGAACCAACGAGGGCATGATTGAAGACCTGAAGAAGAACGTGTCGGCGAAACTGGCCGAAGCGCAGGTGCCGGTCATCGCCATTGACGGCCGAATCAAGCGGCTGTTCAGCATCCACCAGAAGCTCAAACGGCAGAAAATCGATCTCGATCAGGTCTACGACCTGGTCGCCCTCCGCATCGTGACCGACTCCGTGCGGGACTGCTACGCTGCGCTCGGCATCATCCATCAGACGTGGTCGCCGGTGCCGGGACGGATCAAGGACTTCATCGCGATGCCGCGGCCGAACGGTTATCAATCGCTGCACACGTCGGTCGTGAGCGAGCGCGGGTTTCCGTTCGAGGTGCAGATTCGTACCGCCGAGATGCACAAGATCGCCGAAGAGGGGATCGCCGCGCACTGGAAATACAAGGAAGGGCGGGTCGGCGCCGATCGTGACGAGCAGCATTTTCTGTGGCTCCGCCAGCTGCTCGAGTGGCAGCAGGAGGTGCGCGATCCGCAGGAGTTCCTGCAGAACCTGAAGATCGAGCTCTATGCCGAGGAAGTCTACATCTTCACGCCCAAGGGCGAGGTCAAGGCGCTGCCGCGCGACGCGACGCCGATCGATTTCGCCTACTCGATTCATACCGACGTCGGCCATCAGTGCGTCGGCGCGCGGGTCAACGGCAAGATGGTGCCGCTCCGCACGCGTCTCCGCAACGGCGACATCGTCGAGATCATCACCACGCCGGGGCATAAGCCCAGCCGCGACTGGCTGAACATCGTTGGCACTTCGCGCGCGCGCAGCAAGATCAAGCACTTCATTCACACCGAGGAGAAGGTCAAGAGCATTGAGCTCGGGCGAAAGCTGTTTGAGAAGGACGCGCGCCGCTTCGGGCTGAACATGAGGACGCTCGCCGAGAACGACGGCTTCGCCCGCGCCGCCACCGAATTCGGCATGTCGAAGCCGGACGAGCTCTTCGCGGCGATCGGCTACGGAAAGCTCTCGGCGAAGGCACTCCTCGCCAAGCTGGCCCCGCAAGAGGAGCTGAAGGAGACACCTGAGACCGGAATCGCGTCGGTCGTGCGGCGAGTCCTCGGTACGGGCGACGAGAAGATCAAGGTGCGGGGATTCGACGACCTGATGGTTTTCCGGGCCCGCTGCTGCAACCCGATTCGCGGAGAAAAGATCGTCGGCTACATCACGCGCGGCAAGGGCGTGTCGGTGCACTCGTCAGCGTGCCCAAACGTCGTGAACCTGCTCTACGACCCCGAACGCCGAATCGACGTCGAGTGGGACAAGGGGACCGATGCGGCGCCATACACGGTCCGGCTCAGCATTCAGGTCGAGGATCGCAAGGGCATCCTGGCCGATGTCAGCTCGAAGATTGCCGGTATAAACACCAACATCCGCAACGTCGAAGCCACAGTGGACTCGCAAATGGGCCGCATCGACATGACGGTGGAGATCAGCGACGTCAAGCATCTGCAGAAGGTGATCAAGTCGCTGAAGAGCGTCGCAGGCGTCGTCGACGTCGAGCGCGCGGCGAGATAAGGCTCAGGGCTCAAGGCTCAGGGCTCATGGAAGAGCATGCTGATCTCAATCGGACAGAATGCTTTTGCCTGAGCCTTGAGCCCTGAGCCTTGAGCCGTTTTCAGAGCGAAGCGATCAGATCGATTTCGACGCGAGCGTCTTTTGGCAGGCGCGCCGCCTGGACGGTGGCGCGCGCGGGCGCTGGCGACGTGAAGTAGGTCGCGTAGACCTCGTTCATCGCCGGAAAATCGTTCATGTCCGCCAGGTAGACCGTCGTCCGGACCACGTTGTCGAACGTGGCGCCCGCCGCAGCGAGGATTGCCTCGAGGTTCTGGAACACACGGTGAGTCTGCGTGGCGAGGTCGCCCTCGACGAGCGCGCCGGTCTTGGGATCCAGCGGAATCTGGCCGGAGACGAACAGTAGCGAGCCGGCGCGGATGGCCTGCGAGTAGGGTCCGATCGCCGGAGGGGCGGACGGAGTCGTCACGGCCTGCCGCACGTTTCCCTCTTCAGGCCGCTTTGACGACTTTGTTCGAGCGCAGGCAGCGCGTGCAGACCCGCAGGCGCTTGACGCCACCGTTCACGAGCGCGCGAACCTTTTGGAGGTTGGGCTCGAAGCGACGCGCGGTGACGTTGTGCGCGTGGCTGACGTTGCGGCCCACAACCGGGCCCTTTCCGCAAAGTTCACAGCGTTTGGCCATATTGATACTCGTAGACCCGGCCCGAAGAGGCCGGCACAAACATCGAATTATAGCACGCCCACGGGGCTAAGGTTCAGGAGGTCAAGAGGTTCAGGAGGTTCAACGGGTTCAAGAGGTTCAAGGCGTTCAGGGTGTGATGATTAGGCCCCCTGCCGGCGGCGAGGATTCGCCCGATTGCGATGGCGCGCCCTGGCCCTTGAGCATCCGCGCCAGCAGGTTGAGGTAGACCGGTTGCTCGTCCCCCTCGAGCGCCTTACCGGCCGTCCGCGCCCCTTGTTCGAGACGCCGCAACGCCACCGCCGCGTCCCGTTCGAGCCGGGCCTGCTGGGAGCCGGCCCGAGCGCTGAGGTCGGCGACGATCTTTCCCAGCTCCGCCGTCAGCCGCTGGGCGGGCACGTTGACCGCCTGATGCTCGTAGATGATGCCTTTGCGCGCTGTTTCGAGCGTTGAGGCCCCGGCGGCTGCGGCTTCGGCGACATCTTCGTCGCGCAACCGCGGGAGCGCACCTTCCGCGTGTGCGACCGTGGCCGACTGGAAGAGCAGCAGCAGACGGTACTGCGTGTCGGTCAGCTCCGAAACGATCGGGAGGATGAACGAGACGTCCCGCTCCTGACGGCGTTGCACGACGGCCGGAGGATGTGCTCGCGCCGAAGATAGATAGACGCAATCGGCGGGACACTGGATCTCGACCTGCCGCTTCGTCGCGCAGCACACCGTGCAGATCATCGCGCCGAGAGCCGGACATGACCGTTTTGGACGGCGTTCCCGGCAAGACGGACATTTCTGTTGTCCCATCAGTGACGCCAGCCCACAGCCCGTTACAAATCCTTCCACGACCACACAGGATTGTGCGGTGCACAGAACTTCACGGGCATTGTACTCGCGAGGAGAAAGGCTGGACGGCAGACACCTTGATGCCGACAAAAAGGGTCAGGCGGTGGCGACGCAGAACGTCAATGGGCGCCAAAAACCTGGACAATCTGCCAGACGTTGTCCATGACACGCGGCAAATCGCGGCCCGGCGGAAGGAACGCTAGTTGCACGGCTGACTGGTAAGCGGCGCATGACGCCGGGGCGCCCCGACTTCGCTCTTTGAGCTTCGTCGAGGTCGCGCCGGAGCGCTTCGCGCGAAGGCGGAGAGGAGGATCGATGACGGATCATCCGCTTGTCCACGAACAGACCGCGGTCGAGTACTTCAAGGATCTCGTCGAATCGTCATTGTCCCGCCAGCGCGTACGCGCGGGAGACCTCACCGAGTTTTACCTCGTGAACCTTCTCTGCAAGTACGTCCGAATCGACGCGTCGCCAGCGCATGCCGACGATGGAGAGCCACTCGGGTTGCGTCTGGCGAGGGCGCTCGACAGCGGTGGGGTCGAACAGCGCGTCCGACTCCGCGCCGTGGGCGATGTCTCGCTGTTCATGTCCGGGTTCTTTTCCGACAGCTTCGCTCGCCGGTTGGTTGACGTCGACTACTACCGGAGCCTGGGCGAATGCGCGTATGGGTCGCTCAGTCGATCGGAGGACGAGGCATTCGCCGAGGTTTTTGCCGAGTTGTCGCGCAAATTCGTCGGCTTCATGGATGTCCTGGCCGACGTCAACGATCGCACCTCGCTCGGGTCGACAACCGAGGTGCTGCGCATCTACGAGAAGTGGCTCCGAACGGGCAGCGAGCGGGACGGACAGCGCCTCGTCGAGCGTGGCATTGTCCCCAACCTGACCATCGGCCGGCGCTTTGTTCAATAGCCGGACCTTTCAGTCGTTAGTCGGCGGTCGGCAGTCACAGTCCGCAGTCTGAGTCGGCAGTCGTTAGCTTCAGTCGTTAGTCCGGTCGATCGCCTCAGTCGACAAAGCCGTGCGAACTGTTCAGCTTCTGGCCACGCGCTCATATCTCGTCTCGCGACCTGCTCGCGGCCGACCGTGACTTTATTGTGGCAGCCCATTTTGGTACGAACCAGAAGGGGTAGGTGTGGCGTCTAAATGTGCATCAGCGGTCGCCAGCCGCCAGGAAAGCGAGCACAGTGGAGTGTAAGTCTTTGCATATCAGTCAGAAGCCTAGGCCGGCCGGGATGCGCCGGGGGACCTGAACGAGCCGAAAGTCCGTCCACTTCGACGACCACCTTCCGGCAGTTCCTGTTCAAAAACTCCCCCCTTTGCAGTCCCCTTTGGTGTAAACTATTGGGCTTTCATACTGGCAGTTCGTTTGCAAGAGGGGCCTGCAACATAAAGAGGAGGCAGGTCGAGGATCAGGGAAAGGAGCGGATTCATATGAGCGTTCATACCAAGGCTGAAAAGACACCGGGCGGACAGATGGCCCGTGACCGTTATGCGGAGCTGAAGCGGATTCTCGAGGAGCGCCGGCGCGAGATTCTGAGCGAAGTCCACGAGAAGATTCGCGACGTCCGGACCGAAGGGGCCAATAGCCCGTCGCACGGCGTGTTCGATGCGGCGGAGACGTCGGAGTCCGACATCCAGGACGACATCGAGTTCGCGCTCATCCAGATGAAGGCGGAAACCCTCAACAAGATTGAAGAGGCGCTTCGCCGGCTCGACGAGGGCACGTTTGGTTACTGCTTCGAGTGTGCCGACGAGATCTCCGAGCGGCGCCTGCGTGCGTTGCCGTTCGCGCTTCGCTGCAAAGATTGCGAAGAAGCGCGCGAACTGGCTCAGCAGCGCGAGCGTCTCCAGGCGCGCCGCGGCACGTCGGCACTCTTCCTCGACGTGCAGGGCTAGGATTTCACCGCGCCGGCGCGCCCACGGGCGCGCCGGCAATCCCCCAAATTCTCGAAGAGATCGTGCTACAGTCTCGCAGGCTCTGGACAGGGCTTGCGCCGTCTGCGACTGCGCGACCGCACGAGACTCAGCATTCCGCGATGTCCGTCGCGACGAACGCTGGCACCACCTAGTGGAGTGATCTATCGGTGGTGGAGGATCACCGATGAGCGATCGTGACGAACCCATCGTCGTTGAAGAGGCGCCTTCCGCGGAACGGCTGACGATTCCTGACGACATGCCCGTGTTGCCGCTTCGCGACACGGTGTTGTTTCCCAATTCCTTCATGCCCCTGGCGGTGGCCCGCGAAGCGTCGGTCCGATTGATCGACGAAGCGAGCACGTCGGGCCGGATGATCGGCGTCTTCACGCAGCGCGAAGCCACCGTCGAGGAACCCCTGCAGGAGGACCTCTACCCGATCGGCACGGCCACTCATATCCACAAGATGTTCAAGCTGCCTGACGGCAGCCTGCGGTTGATCGTTCAGGGTTTGACACGCGTGCGGCTCGACAAGATGCTGCAGACCCGGCCCTACCTACGTGCCACGGTGACGCTCGCAGACGAGCTCCTCCGCGACGAAGATCACCTCGAAATCGACGCCCTGCAGCGCAACATCAAGAGCAACTTCCAGCAGGTCGTCTCGCTCTCCCCGCTCCTGTCCGACGATCTCCAGGCGCTCGCCGGCAACATCACTGATCCTGGCAAGCTGGCTGACTTCATCGCCTCGAGCCTGACGACGATCGGGACGCCGGTCAAGCAGGACGTGCTCGAGACGCTGGATATCCGCGCCCGGATGGACTCGCTCAACCGTCTGCTCATCAAGGAGCTCGAGGTCCTCGAGCTCGGATCCAAGATCCAGTCGCAGGTGCAGTCCGAAGTCGGCAAGAACCAGCGGGAGTACTTCCTGCGCGAGCAGCTGAAAGCGATCCAGAAGGAGCTCGGCGAAGGGGACGAGCAGGCCAAGGAGATCGACGAGCTGCGGGACAAGCTCGACGCCGCCGGGCTGCCCGAGGCGGTCAAGAAGGAAGCGATGCGAGAGCTCGACCGGCTCTCCAAGATGCCTGTGGCGGCGGCGGAGTACACCGTCTCGCGCACGTATCTCGACTGGATCATCGCGCTCCCGTGGGCGAAGCGCACCGAGGATTCGATCGACCTCAAGCGCACGAAAGACGTCCTCGACGCCGACCATTCAGGCCTCGAGAAGGTGAAGGACCGCGTGCTCGAGTATCTGGCGGTTCGCAAGCTGAATCCTGACGTGAAGGGACCGATCCTCTGTTTTCTCGGCCCTCCCGGGGTCGGCAAGACGTCGCTCGCCAAGTCGATTGCCAATTCTCTCGGCCGCAAGTTCGTGCGCGTGTCGCTCGGCGGTATGCGCGACGAGGCAGAGATTCGCGGTCACCGGCGCACCTACATCGGCGCGCTGCCGGGCCAGGTCATTCAGGGGCTGCGCCGCGCCGAATCGAAGAACCCGGTCTTCATCCTGGACGAGATCGACAAGCTCGGCTCGGATTTCCGCGGCGACCCGGCGTCGGCGCTCCTCGAAGTGCTCGACCCCGAACAGAACAATACCTTTCGCGATCACTACCTCGACGTGCCGTTCGACCTCTCAGAAGTCCTCTTCCTGACGACCGCGAACGTGCTCGATCCCGTGCCGCCGGCCCTGCGCGACCGCATGGAGGTGCTCGAGCTCGCCGGCTACACCGAGGAAGAGAAGCTCAAGATTGCCGTCGAACACCTCGTCGGCAAACAGATCGTGAACCATGGGTTGACCGCCGAGCAGCTGGAGTTCAGCGATGCGGCAATCCGCGAAGTCATTCGAGGCTATACGCGCGAGGCCGGCGTCAGAAACCTCGAGCGCGAGATCGGCGCGCTCTGTCGCAAAGTCGCACGCCGAAGGGCCGAAGGCGACGAGTCGAAGGTGTCGATTACACCCGAGGTGGTGGTCGAGATGCTGGGGGCGCCGACGTTTCTGGACGAAGAGATCGAGAATCGCACCAAGGACCCTGGGGTGGCCGTGGGTCTGGCCTGGACGCCCGCCGGCGGCGAGGTCCTCTTTGTCGAGGCCTCACGAATGCAGGGTGGTGGCAGCCTCACGCTCACCGGACAGCTCGGCGACGTCATGAAAGAGTCGGGCCGCACGGCGTTGTCCTGGTTCCGATCGAACGCAAACCGCTACGGCGTCGATCCCACGTTCTACAAGGACTCGGAGATTCACCTGCACGTCCCGTCGGGCGCCATTCCCAAGGACGGCCCCTCCGCAGGCGTGACGATGGTGACCGCGCTCGCCTCGCAGCTGACGAGCCGGCCGGTCCGCGGCGACATTGCGATGACCGGCGAGATTACCCTGTCGGGCAGGGTCCTGCCGGTTGGTGGTATCAAGGAGAAGGTCCTCGCCGCGCGCCGTCACGGCATCACCGAAGTGATCCTCCCGCGCCAGAACGAAAAGCACATCAAGGAGGACTTGACCGACGAGCTTCGGCGCGAGTTGACGATTCATTACGTCATCCACATCGAAGAGGTCCTGGCGATCGCGCTCCAGCCCTCCTCGGCGCAAACTCACACCGGGCTGCCGCTTGACAACGATCTACGGCAGACCGTTCAGTAGAGGCGATGACGCTCTTCAGAGCAGACCGAGCCCGACGATCGTCTTCATGTCGACGATCTCGCCGCGCCTGATCATCTCCCGCGCTTCGGGAATCGTGAACGTCCGAGGCTCGATGTCCTCGTCCTCGTCCGCCGCGGCGGGCTCGGCGGGCACGGTCAGACCGGACAGTCGGAAAAAGATCATTTCCTCGTTGCAGTAACCCGGTGTGGGGAGAAACGCGCCCATGCGGACGATGGTCTCCGGGACTTGTCCAATCTCCTCGTGACATTCGCGGCGGGCAGCCTGATCCGGTTCCTCACCCGGATCGACGCTCCCAGCCGGCACTTCCCAGAGCCACCGGTTCACGGCGTAGCGATACTGGCGGATGAGCACGATGTGTCCCGGTTCGGGCACCGGCAGCAGCACCACCGACCGCGCGTGCCGGACGACATCGACGGTGACCTCACGTCCGTTCGGCATCCGGACCCGATCGCGATCGATCTCGAAGACCTTCCCGTCGAACATCCGCTCGCTCGACACTACATCGACAACCGTACTCATGCCGGCTCCCCTTCTTGCACTTCCTCGATCTCGTCAATCACCGACTCGAGGTCGGGTGGAAGAGGCGAATCGAATTCGACACGACGCCCGTCGGCCGGGTGCGTGAAGCAGAGGCGGGCCGCGTGCAGAAACGGCCGCTCGAGCCGCATCACCGCCCGGAGGTCGGGCGGAACGCGGCGGTGGATCCCGCCGTAGACGGAGTCACCGACGATCGGATGACCGATTGCGTGCAAATGCACGCGGATCTGGTGCGTGCGTCCGGTCGCTATCGCGACCTTTGCCAGAGAGACGCCCTTGTAGTGACGCGACCACGTGATGCGCGTGACGGCAGTGCGTGCCCGGCGCGCCCGCGTCGACATTTTCTGCCGGTCCTTCTCGTCGCGGCCGATCGGCTCGTCGATTCGCCGCCCGGCATGGACGACGCCCCAGACGAGCGCGATATATTCCTTGTCGACTTCGCGGTCACGGAATTGCCGCGACAGTTCCTGGTGCGCCCGATCGTGCTTCGCCACGACCATCAATCCCGACGTGCCGCGGTCGAGCCGATGGACAATCCCCGGACGCAGCTCGCCGCCAATCCCGCTGAGATCGGTGACGTGATGCAACAACGCGTTGACCAGCGTCCCACTGCTGTGGCCAGCTGCCGGGTGCACGACCATGCCAGCGGGCTTGTCGAGCACGACGATGTCCGGATCTTCGAAGAGAATCCGCAGCGGCAGGGCTTCGGGCACCGGCGCGGCCGGCGTCGGCGCCGGAATGTCGATCGAGTAGTGCTGTCCCGCGCGAACGGCCGTGCTCGGCCGAAGCGCTTTGGCCGCGCCTGTGACGCTGCCGTCCTTGATCAGCCGCTGAATCTGCGAGCGCGACTGTTCCGGCAGCACCGCGGTCAGAAAACTGTCGAGCCGGACACCGTCGTACTCCGGGTCGACCTCGACGGTGCGGGTGTTCGTGCTCATCGTGCTAGTGTCGGCCGTGCCCGGTCGCGCCGGACTATGCCGCTCTGGCGCGTCTGGTCGCCGTGTCGGCCGGGATCGGACCGGTGCGCCGTCCCAACAGTACCAGCATGACGAGACTGACAGGGACGATCAACAGCGAGATGAACTGCGAGGTCGACAGCGACATCGACAGAAAACCAATCGTTCCACGCGAGTCGCCACGATAGAACTCGATCGCAAAGCGCGAGACACCGTAGAGGAACATGTAGCTCCAGAACGTCCGACCCGGAAACGGACGGCCCTTCCGTTCGGTCAGGAGCAGTACGCCCAAAATGAGGAGCTCCGCACCGGCTTCGTAGAGCTGCGTGGGATGGAGCGGGATGCCCAGCGTCGTGCCCGCGTTCTGTTCGGCGAACTTGTCGTGGAACGTAATCCCCCAGGGCATCGACGTCGGCTTGCCAAAGCAGCAGCCGGCGAAGAGGCAGCCGAGCCTGCCGACCACGTGACCGAGCGCGATCCCTGGCGCGAAGACATCGGTCACCGTCCAGGTTGGCATCTTGTGACGCCACATGTACCAGAGCGCGACGGCGATTGCCGCAATCAGTCCGCCATAGAAGACACCCGCCGAGCGAAACAGGTTGAGGAGCTCCTGCCAGTTCCACCCGAACTTGTCCCGCTCGACGACGACGAGCATCAGCTTGGCGCCGACGAGGGCGCTGACGATGATCCAGATCCCCAGATCCATGATCTGGTTCGGGTTGAGGCCGCGCTTTCGACCCCTGACGACCGCGAACTGGAGGCCAAGCAGGTACGCGGCTGCGAGCAGCAGCCCGTAGGTGTAGACCGGGAACCCGCCAATCTCAAACAGGATGGGATGCATGTCTGCGTCCGAGGCCGATCATATCGAGGAGCACGAGGATCGCGCCAACCGTGATGGCAGCGTCTGCTACGTTGAACGCCCAGAAGTGTGCCGCTCCCCAGTAGACGTCCACGAAATCGACGACGTGTCCGAAGAGCGCCCGATCGATCAAGTTGCCAAAGGCTCCGCCCAGGATGAGGGCGAGTCCGACACGGGCGAGTCGCTCATGAAAGCCAAGCTGCGTTGCGTAGGCCGCAATGGCAACGAGGGCCATACAGGCAATCCCGATCATCACCGCGGCCTTGTAGGGGAAGTCGGCCGCGTTCAGCAAGCCAAAGGCGGCGCCGGTATTCTGCACGTGCGTCAGGTCCAGAAAGCCGGGGATGAGTTGCGCTGGTTCGCCGTGGAGCGGCAAGGTCCGGCGCACGATCTCCTTCGTCAGTTGATCGACGATGACGACGGCGGCGATGATGATGAGCTCGATCGGCTTCGCGTAGGGCCGAGGCTCGGTCGTCTCCGCGGCCGGCAGGGGACCACTGAAGGTGTTTGCGGCAGCCAGCTCCTGGTCGGTGCTCGGAACGTCACTCACCTGGGGGCTCACTTGGGAGTCCGTCTGGGGGCGCCCATCTGGAATCATCCGGCGACCCCTCCGGCGGTCATCGCGTCCACGCAGCGTTCGCACAGCCCAAGGCTGTCGACGGCCGACGACACGGCCGGCACGACGCGCCAGCACCGTGGGCACTTCTCGCCTTGCGCGGGTGCAGCATCGATGGTCCACTGCCGGGCCGAGGCATCGCCCGGCGCCTGGGTGAGCGCACCTTCAGCTCTTGCCGCCCTCGGCCCGAGCGTCACGCTGGACACGATGAACAACATTGGCAATGTGTCGGCGTAGCGCCTCAGAAGCGCCGCCGCGAGCGCGTCGTCGACATCGATGGTCACGCTGGCCTGTAGCGAGCTGCCGATCACCTTCTTTTCGCGCAAGTCCTCGAGTTTCGCGTTGACCGCGGATCGCGCCTCGAGCAGGGTCGCCCACCGGTGCTCCAACCCCTCCTCGCGCCACGCGGCGAGATCGGCGGCTTTCGGGAACTCGGCGATGTGAACCGATTTCTCGCGTGTGCCCGGGAGGTGTCGCCACAACTCGTCGGTCGTGACCGGCAGGATCGGCGCCAGCAGCCGGACCAGCCCGTCGGCGATTGCGTACATGGCCGTCTGTGCCGATCGGCGCTCCGGCGACGCGGCAGCAAACGTGTAGAGACGATCTTTTGAGACGTCCGCGTAGAAGGCGCTGAGATCGACGGTCGTAAACTGATTGATCGCCTGGAAGATCGTCGGATAGTCGTAGCGGCCATACGCGTCGACGATGGTTCCGGCAGCGGCGGCATAGCGCGCGAGCGCGTAGCGATCGACCTCTTCCATGCGATCGAGAGCCACCCGATCGACCGGGTTGAAATCGTACAGATTCGACGCGAGGTACCTGAGCGTGTTCCGGATCTTGCGGTAGGCTTCGACGACGCGCGCGAGGATCTGCTTGCCGAGGCGGACTTCCTCACGGTAGTCGACCATCGCGACCCACAGCCGGACGATCTCGGCGCCGCTCTGATTGATGATGTCCTGCGGAAGGATCGTGTTGCCGAGCGACTTCGACATCTTCTTGCCGTCTTCGTCGACGACAAAACCGTGGGTGACGACCTGATTGAACGGCGCGCGACCGCGCGTGCCCAGGCCGACGAGCAACGAGCTCTGAAACCAGCCCCGGTGCTGGTCGCTGCCCTCGAGGTAGAGGTCGGCCGGCCACGTCAATTCGGGCCGGAAGGGGAGCACGGCCTCATGGCTCGACCCTGAGTCGAACCAGACGTCGAGGATGTCGCGCTCCCGTTCGAACTCGGTGCCGCCGCATGACGGACAGGTAAGACCCTCAGGGAGAAACTCGGCAATCGGCCGTTCGTACCAGGCATCGGCCCCGTGCACGTCGAAGACGGACGCGGCCCGCTCGACGAGTGTGGGGGTCAGGATGGCCTCGCCGCACTTCGCGCAGTCCACCGCGGGGATTGGCACGCCCCACGCGCGCTGGCGCGAGATGCACCAGTCGGGACGATGCGCGATCATGTTCGATAGGCGATCCCGTCCCCACGACGGCAGCCATTCGACTTCACGATCGACCGCCTGGAGCGCGCGGGCGCGCAATGTCGAGCCGGTCGCGGCCAGGGGTCCATCCATCCTGATGAACCACTGCGACGTCGCCAGGAAGATCACGGGGTTGTGACAGCGCCAGCAGTGCGGATACGAGTGCGAGAACGCCTCGTGATGCCACAGGCGTCGACGGGACTCGAGGGTCTTGACGATCACCGGGTTCGCGTCGAAGACGCGCTGGCCGTTGAAGAGCTCCACCGTGTCGAGGAAGTGTCCGCTCGGCCCGACCGGCGCGTAGATCTCCAGCCCGTATTTCATACCCGTGGCAAAGTCGTCGCTGCCGTGTCCGGGTGCGGTATGGACCGCGCCGGTACCCTGTTCGAGCGTCACATACTCCGCCAGCACGCCGACCGAGTCTCGCGTGTAGAGCGGGTGTTCGAATCTGAGGTGCTCGAGCTCGGATCCCTTCATCTTGGCGACCGGCTCGCCGAGCGTTCGCCCTGTCGCCTGCGCCACCCTGGGCGCGAGCGCTTCAGCGAGGATGACGGCACGGCCGTCCACCTCGTAGGCGGCGTAGTCAAAGTCGGGGTGAAAGGCGATCGCCAGGTTCGACGGGATCGTCCACGGTGTCGTCGTCCAGATGAGGACCGACACTGGCCGCCCGGCAAGTGCCGGCACTCGCGCCGCAATCGATGCGCCGCTCGCGGGTGCGAGATGGAACTCCACATAGATCGACGGCGAAGAGTGGTCCTCGTACTCGACTTCGGCTTCGGCGAGCGCCGTGCGGCAGTGGATGCACCAATGGACCGGCTTCTTGCCCTTGTAGACGAGCCCCTGCTCGACGAATTTTCCAAGCGCTCGGGCGATCGCCGCCTGGTAGCGAAAATCCATCGTCAGGTATAGATGGTTCCAGTCGCCGAAGACGCAGAGGCGCTGGAATTCCCCGCTCATGACGCCGATGAAGCGCGACGCATACGCGCGACAGGCGCGCCGGAAATCGGCCAGCGACATTTCGCGTTTCTTGGGCCCGAGCTCCCGGTCGACTTGTAGTTCGATTGGCAGACCGTGGCAGTCGTATCCGAGGACGTAGGGCGCGTCGAAGCCCTCCATCGTGCGCGTTTTGACGACAAGATCCTTCAGGATCTTGTTCATCGCCGTGCCGATATGAATCTTGCCGTTCGCGTAGGGCGGACCGTCGTGGAGCACGAACTTCGGCCGGCCGCGACGGGCCTCGCGAATCCGTTCGTACAGCCCCATCTCCGTCCAGCGGGCGAGCGCCTGCGGCTCGGCGGTCTGCAGGTTCGCCTTCATGGGGAAATCGGTTCGCGGGAGGTTGAGCGTGTCTTTCCAGTCCGCCATGTATCCCTTTATTGTAGTGCGGGATCGCGGACTGATCGAAGACGGTCAGGGCAAAGACGGTTCAGGGTTCATGGTTCAGGGTTCAAGGTTCGCACCCTGAACCGTTGAACCTGAACTCTGAACCATGAACCCTGAACCCTGAACCCTGAACCCTGAACCCTGAACCCTGAACCCGTTTACCGTCGTCGGCCGCGCTGAATGTCGACTTGATACGAGCCCTGGTTGTCGGACACGTTGCTGTCGTTGATGCCTAGGAACAGCTGGCCGGCGGCGGGTGCCGCGATGCTCGATGCCGTCCCGATCAGGAATGGCTGGCCTGTGCCGATGCGGCCGATCAGCGCGCCGGTCGGCATGCTCGGCATGGTATTGGCCTGGTCGGTTTGTCCCGTCCCACCGGGTGAGGACTTGGGGCCGTCTGCGCCGCGGAGCGAGATTTCTCCACTCGCCTTAACGGCAAACACTTCACCCCTGTTCAGCACGATGCCCGTGGGTGTCCACTGCTGCTGGGAAGAAACGGTGTAGCCCTGGCTTGGAGCTGGCGGAGCGGTCGCGGCTCCGCCCGACGACCCCGAACCCGTCGACGTTTGACCACCCGCGAAGTACACGCGAGCGACCTGACTTGACGGGACCCTGCGTTCCTCACCGCTCTCGGTCCTGAAGATCACCAGAAAGGGACTCGACAAGTCCGCCTTATTGGTGTGCCCCAGCTCGAGGATCTGCCCCTTCTGCACGGAACCATCGCGCATCACGACCGCTTCCTGTGAACCGCTGAGGTTCAGGTTGGTCGGATCAGAAGTCCCGCCGAAGTCAATGTAGGCCACTTGATCCACGGGAATCCGCGGCTCCTCGGCCTGGCTCGTCCGCACGATGACCTGTCGCCCGTCGACGCGATAGGCGAGGTTCGATCCGGTCTGTCGCTGACCGGATTTCAGGACAGCAGTCGCCGTGACCTGGGCCTCGGCGCTGGGCACGCCGGCAGCCAGCAGGGCAGCACACGACAGCAGCAACGGCAATCTCGTTCTCCGGCGCATAACAACTCCTTCTCAACAGGCACCTCGGTTTCCTGGAGGTGCCATGGTTACCCTCTACGGCTGGGTCAGTGCAAAGATGTGGCCGTGGGGGCGCGGCCGAATGGCGTAGTTTACTGCGCCAATCGCGTCGCGGCGGCCACGGCTGCGGGAATGCGCGCCCTATAATTGAGCCATGACTCCGGCAGAGGTCCCTGTGCTGTCTGGCACGAGGCGCGAGCGCCTGCAGAATGGACTGAACGTGCTCGTGCACGAGGTCCATACGGCGCCGCTCGTCTCGGTCTGGTGCTGGTATCGCGTCGGCTCGGGCGACGAGAGTCCAGGCCGGACCGGTGCCTCGCATTGGGTCGAGCACATGAACTTCAAGGGCACGCGCAACATCCCGCGCGAGCAGATGAAGGGGCTCGTCGAGCGTTTCGGAGGCATGTGGAACGGCTATACATGGCTGGACCAGACGACGTACGTTGAAACCGCCGGCCGGGATGCGCTCGATCAGCTGCTGTTCATCGAGGCCGAGCGCATGGCCAATGGGCTCTACGAGCCAGACGAATGCGAGGCGGAGCGCACGGTCATCATTTCCGAGCTGCAAGGTGGCGAGAACGACCCAGACCAGTTGCTCGACCAGGAGGTGACGGCGATGGCGTTTCGCGCACATCCGTACCGTCATCCGACCATCGGGTGGCTGCCAGACCTTCGCTCGATGACGCGCGACGACCTGTTTGACCACTACCGCCGCTACTACATTCCCAACAACGCCACGCTGGTCGTTGCTGGCGACGTCGAGACGAGTGACGTGCTTCGCCGGGCCGAGCGGACGCTGGGGGGCATTCCGTCGGCGCCCGATCCACCGCGAATCTCGGTCAGCGAGCCGCTGCAAATCGGCGAGCGACGAGTGGTCGTGGAGAGGCCCGGCACGACGGCGTATCTGAAGTTTGCCTGGGCGGCCCCGGCTGCCACGGAACCGGATTTCTTTCCGATGCTGGTGCTCGACGCGATCCTGACAGGCGCCAAGGGCCTGAATCTCTGGTCGAGCTTCCGCGGCACGCCGCCACAGCGAAAAGCAAGGCTGTACACGCGTCTGGTCGACCAATCGCTGGCCTCGAACGTCTCCGGTGCCCTCGTCCCGACAGCGCAGCCGTTCCTCTACATGATTTCCCTGACGGCAATGCAGGGCGTCTCGCTCTCCGCACTCGAAGCAGCGGCCGTCGAGGAGATCGAACGGGTTCGGGAGAGTGGTGTCAGCGACGAAGAGGTGGCGCGGGCGTGCCGGCAGCTGCGCGCCAGATTCGTCTTCGAGACCGACAGCGTGACGAACATTGCGCACCAGCTCGGGTACTTCGAGACTGTGACAGGCCCTGGTTTCTTCGAAGACCTGCAGTCGCGGGTCGCCAAGGTCACCCCGGCTGACGTCGCCGGCGTCGCTCGCCGCAGACTGCTTCCAGCGAGCCGCACCGTCGGTTGGTTTCAGCCCACCTCGATAGCGGCTGGGACAGGGGCAGGCGGCGCGTGACGACAGCCGCGGTACGAGGACTGTCGCCGGTTCGAACGGTGCTCGCGAGCGGCGCGGTCGCTATCGTTCAGGAGACGTCGACCACGCCGGCCGTCACCATTAACGCGACTGTGCGCGCGGGCGGAGTTCACGAGCCTTCAAACCGGCCCGGCCTGGCCTACCTGCTCGGCCGTGTCCTGGATCGCGGCACAGAGTCCCGCTCCGCCGACGTGCTCGCAGAAGAGCTGGACGACCGTGGCGTCTCGCTGCGAGTGACGACGTCGCGGCATGCGACGGTTGTCGGCTGCACCTGCCTGTCGGAGGATTTCGATCGCGTGCTCGCGATCGTGCTCGACATCGTGCGCCGCCCGCTTTTTCCGGAGCACGAATTCGCCAAACGCCAGGTCGAGTGCCTCTCGGCCATCCGGCAGGACGAGGACAACCCGTCGGTCCGTGCGGTCGAAGCGCTGTTCGAACTGCTCTATGGCGCGACGCATCCCTATGGCCGTCGCGCGAAGGGCAGCCTCGAAAGCGTCCAAGGCATCACGCGCCAGGATCTCCAGGCGTTTCATGCCAGGCGATTCCAGCCGGCGGCTCTGTCGCTCGCCGTCGTCGGTCACGTGACTTCGGGTCATGCGTTGGCCCGCGCGGAAATAGAGCTCGATGGGTGGTCTGGTAGCGCCCTCGACGAGCCGTCGCTTCCACCGCCGCCCGCCGCGCTCGCGCGGCGGCAGCTGCGTATCGATCTGCCAGGGAAGTCACAGTCGGAGATCGCCTATGGGTTCACCGCCATCAGTCGCCTCGACCCACGATACGATGCGTACTTCGCGATGAACAACATCCTCGGGCAGTTCGGACTCGGTGGACGTCTCGCGGACAACATCCGGGAACGTCAGGGCATGGCCTACTACGCCTTTAGCGCCTTCGATCCGAGCGTGGGGATCGGACCGCTGATCGTGCGCGCCGGCGTCGATCCCGACGACGTCACTCGAGCGCTCGATGCGATTGACCAGGAAGTGCGGGCGATGGGCACCGATGGGGCGACCGCGGAGGAGCTGGCGCAAACCAAGCAGTTCTTGATTGGCTCGATTCCACGGACGCTCGAGACCAACAGCGGAATCGCGTCGTTTTTGCAGTCGGAAGAGCAGTTCGGGCTTGGACTCGATTACGATCGGCGTCTGGCCGATGACATCCGGGCGGTGACGCTCGAGCAGGTTCGGGAGGCTGCGGCGGAGCTGCTCCACCCCGACCGCGCCGCCGTCGCGGTTTCGGGCCCCCCGAGAACTGAGTAATGTCCACGCGCGCTGTGTTCTTCGACGTGGACTTCACGTTGATCTACCCGGGCCCGACGTTCCAGGGATCCGGCTACCACGGCTTCTGCGCGCGGCACGACGTCGCGATCGACGCGCTCGCGTTCGAGCGCGCGGTTGCCGCCGCGGCGACGCTGCTCGACACGAACGGCGACGTCTATGATCCCGAGATCTTCATCCAGTACACGATGCGAATCATCGAACACATGGGTGGATCTGGAAAAGGCGTTGAGCGCGCCGCCCGTGAGATCTATGACGAGTGGTCATCGTGCCACCACTTCGAGATGTACGAAGAGGTGCCCGACGTCCTGCGTGGGCTGCACGCGTCCGGCCTCAAGATCGGCCTGATCTCGAACACACAGCGGTCGCTGACGGCATTTCAGACGCACTTCTCTCTCGAAGGTATCTTTGCCGCCGCGGTCTCTTCGTACGATCACGGCTACATGAAGCCTCATCGCAGCATCTTTGAATCGGCGCTGCAGCAGGTCGGCGTGGCGGCGCACGAGGCCGTCATGGTTGGCGACAGCCTGCCCGCCGACATCGCGGGCGCGCGCGGGCTCGGAATGCGCGCGGTGCTCGTCTCGCGCTCCGGGCGTCCAGGCCATGTCCATCAATGCCCGGAGGACGTGCCCGTCATCCGGACGCTGCGCGAACTGCCGCCACTGCTCTGATGCTGATCAGGCCGCTCACGACGCTCGAGGAATGCCGCCAGGTCGCCGGCCTGGAAAAAACTGTCTGGGGTTACGCCGACGCCGAGGACGTCGTCCCGCCACCCGTCCTAATCATCTCGATCAAGCGGGGCGGCATCCTGCTCGGAGCGTTCGACGACGGCGGCAGGATGCGCGGGTTCGTCTACTCGATGCCCGCGATCAAAGATGGCCGTCCGACGCAGTGGTCGCACATGCTGGGCGTGATGCCGGAAATGCGCGCCGCCGGGCTTGGCGCGAGGCTGAAGCTGGCCCAGCGTCAAGCCGCGCTCGACATGGGCCTGGACCTCATCGAGTGGACCTACGATCCGTTGCAGGCCGGGAACGCTCACTTGAACTTCGCCAAGCTGGGCGTCGTCGTCGAGGAGTACGAAGAGAATATCTACGGGGAGTCCAGCAGCCCGCTGCACAGCGGGACGTCGACGGATCGCTTTGTTGCAGAGTGGCGGCTGTCTGAGCCGCACGTCGAACGCCGAATCAAGGCCCTCGGCGGCCCTTCAGTGCGGGATAGCTCAGTCGCGGGAGCACCGGTGGTGAACCCGTCGCAGCCCTGGGAGCCATGGCTGCAGCCAGGGCCGGCCGACTTGTCGATTGACGCGCGGCGGTTGCTGGTGGAAATCCCGGTTGGCTTTTCCGAGATGCTCGAACGCGATTCCCGCCTGGCCCACGATTGGCGGATGTCGACGCGCGAGATCTTTCAGATGTACTTCCGGCGAGGCTACCGCGCCGTGGACTTCTTCCTCGCGCGCGAGGCGCGAAGAGGACAGTATCTGTTGGCGCGTCCCTGACTCGTCTGAGCGCGGACCGCTATCCTGGCGGCCATGCCAGTCCACGTCCGCCGAGAACGTGGAGGTGGATGTGGAAGACCGTCTGGCCCGCGTCGGCGTTGCAGTTGAAGACGGTTCGGAAGCCGCGGTCGCTGTGGCCGTGCTCGCGGGCCAGCGCCGCTCCGCGCCGGATCATCTCGCCAACGAGCCCGTCGTCTTCGGCGGCAACGTCGTTGAGGGTCGCGATGTGGCGGCGCGGTACCACCAGAACATGCATCGGCGCCTGCGGGTTGATGTCCTTGAAGGCAACCAGCCGATCGTCCTGGTAGACGATCGAGGCCGGAATCTGTCCGCCGATGATTTTGCAGAAGAGGCAGTCAGGCATCATTCTCAGCTCCTAGCTATCAGCTCTCCAGCTTCAGCGAGCTTCCAGCTATCCTAGCTAGACCGATTGATCTTAGCCGACCGATTGGGTTCTCAGGTTTTCAGCTGACAGCTGAGAGCTGAAAGCTGGAACGCCTACTTCGTCATCACCGCCACTCGAGGGATGCCCTGGAGATCGGGTCTGAGGCTGACGTCGCTCCAACCCGCTTCGAGCGCGAACTCGCGCACCTCGTCGTCCTGACCGAGACCGAATTCCACGACGAACAAGCCGCCTGGCGCCAGGCGCGATCGAGCCGACTTCACGAGCCTTTTCACGAGCGTCAACCCGTCGTGCCCGGAGTAGAGCGCCACCGAGGGCTCGAACCGGACGATGTCCGGCGACAGTTCCACGCCGCTAGGCACGTAGGGCGGATTGGAGACGATGACGTCGACGGGGCCTTTGACAGGGTCGAGCAGGTCACCGAGCACCAATGTCACTCGCCCATCGACCTGATGCCGGACCGCATTTCTTGCGGCGACAGCCAGTGCGGTGGGGGAGACGTCGGTCGCCAGCACCCGTGCATCCGGACACTCCCGTGCGAGCGCGACGGCCAGACACCCGCTGCCGGTTCCGACATCCACAATGGTTCGGACGTCCAGCCCGCGATCCCGCCGCTCGCAGACGGCCTCGACGATGAGCTCGGTTTCAGGCCTGGGGATGAGCACGTCGCGCGACACGTCGAAGTCCAGTCCCCAGAACTCGCGTCGGCCGATGATGAAGGCGACGGGTTCAGCGTGGCGCGCCGTTCGATGAGCGCCGAGAAGTCCCGCTCGACGTCGGCAGGCATTGGACCGCGACCGTCCGCCACCAGCCTCGCGCGGTCCCAGCCAAGGGCATGGCGCGCGAGGACCTCGGCGTCGAGCCGCGCGTTCTCGATCGTCAAGCCAGCGCGCACGAGCGCCTGACGGGCATCGGCGATTCGTTCGTGGACGGAGATCACCATTCGACCTTCACTTCAGCAGTCAGCCCGCCGTCGCCTCCGGCTTCGGCGAGGCAGGCACTCAGCATTCAGAATTGGCATAGCCGACTCAGTGGGATGGTTCTGACTGATAGTGCGTGACCGCCTGATCGATCAGCTCGCCGATATCCCCGTCGAGCGCGTAGTCCAGTTGATACATGCTGTAGCCGAACCGATGATCGGTAATACGATTCTCTTTGAAGTTGTAAGTGCGGATCTTTTCTGAACGGTCCCCGGTGCCCACCTGCGTCCGGCGATCCTTGGCGATCGCCTCATGCTGTCGCCGCATCTCGATGTCGTAGAGTCGCGAGCGCAACACTTTCATCGCCTTGGCCCGATTCTTCACCTGGGATTTCTCGTCCTGCTGCGAAACAACGAGGCCGGTCGGGATGTGCGTGATTCGGACGGCCGAATACGTGGTGTTGACGCTCTGGCCACCGGGCCCGCTCGAACAGAACGTGTCGATGCGGAGGTCCTTGGCGTCGATCTGGATGTCGACTTCCTCGGCCTCCGGCAAAACCGCCACCGTCGCCGTCGAAGTATGGATGCGTCCGCTGGCCTCCGTCGCCGGGACGCGCTGCACCCGGTGGACGCCGCTCTCGGTACTTGAGACGGCCGTACACGCCCTTTCCCTCGATGAGCGCCGTGACTTCCTTCGTTCCGCCGACGCCGGTGTCGCTGAGGTTCAGGACTTCGAGGCGCCAACCCTGTCGCTCTGCGTAGCGTGAGTACATCCGGAAGAGATCAGAGGCGAAGAGCGCCGCCTCGTCGCCACCGGCTCCCGCGCGGATTTCGAGGACGACGTTCTTGGCGTCGTTCGGATCCTTCGGAATGAGCAGGACCTTCAATTCGGCGAGGAGCGTGTCACGGCGCGCCTGAAGTGACTTGAGCTCTTCCTGCGCGAGCTCGCGCATGTCGGGGTCCTTGATCAGCTCCTCGGTCGCGGCGAATTGCGCGGCGACGTCCTTGTACTCACGAAAGTGCTCGATGAGCGGCTGCATCTCGGCGAGTTCCTTGGAGTGCGTACGGAACTTGACCGTGTCGGCCTGGACGACCGGATCGGCCATTTCGGCCATCAACTGTTCGTATCGCGATTCTGCAGCGGTCAGTTTGTCGAGCATGGGTCAACCTGTCGATACTCTTCTGCGGTCCGAGAACTCCTCGGGTCTACCCGCCGGACACCGGCGGCAGGAACGCGACCTCGTCGCCATGCTTGAGCGGCGTCGACAGTCGAGCGTATTCCTCGTTCACCGCGCACGAGATCACCGGCGCGTAGTCGGCGAGCGCCGCGTGGTCGCGAACGAGCGATTCCCACGCGGTCCGCGCGATCGCGCCGTCGGGCAGCTCCCGTCGCAGCTCAGATGTTCCCGTGAGCTCGCGCAACCGTGCGAAGAGCCGGACCGTTACGAACATGCTCGCTCGAATGCGGCCTGCTTCGCCGCTTCATCGTCGGGATCGGCCGTCGCCCCTTCGATCCAGACATCGCCCCCGTCGAAATGCTCGTGCTTCCAGATCGGCGCGATCTGTTTGATCCGCTCGATCGCGTACCGGCAGGCCGCAAACGCGTCCGCCCGGTGCGCCGAAGCTGCCGCGATGACCACGCTCGCCTCGCCAATTGCCACTCGACCGACCCGGTGGTGAATGGCGAGCGCCACCGAGGGCCAGCGCGCTGCGGCTTCAGTCCCGATCCTTTCGAACGTTTTCACCGCGAGACCGGGATAGGCCTCATAGTCCAGCCATTCGACCCGCCGGCCCGCATTGTGATCGCGTACGACCCCGATGAACGATGTGACCGCCCCACACCCGGCCGACGATACCGACGCCACGATGGCCTCGGTGTCCAACGGATCGGAGGTGATGTGGAAGCGGTTCATTGGTTCAGGGTTCAAGGTTCAAGGTTCACGGTTCATCGGTTCACAGGTTCAAGAACCCTGAACCGTGAACCCTGAACCTTGAACCAATGTCTAGTATAGCTGCCAGAAATGCCCTAGCGGGCCATGCCCTCGACCGAGGCCCGGGGCGTGTCGAATCGCGCCATCGAGGTAGTCTCGCGCGCGGGAGAGCGCCGAGCGCATCGTCGAGCCCGAGCGCGAGGTTGGCGGCAATCGCCGACGACAGCGTGCAGCCTGTTCCATGGGTATGCCTGGTGTCGATTCTCGGGCGGCGCAGCTCGAACACTTCGTGTGCCGTGCAGACGACGTCGATCGACTCGGGCCCGTCGAGGTGCCCGCCTTTGACGAGTACGACGCGGGGTCCGAGCTCGAGGATCCGTTCGCCGGCGGCTCGCATGTCATCGACCGAACGAATCGCGGCGCCCGGACAGCACCTCGGCCTCTGGGACATTGGGCGTCACGACATGCGCGAGCGGGAGGAGCTCCGCCCGCATCGCCGCGACCGCCTCCTCTTCGAGCAGACGGTCGCCGCCCTTGGCGATCATCACCGGGTCGACCACGACATGCGGCAGGTCGAGCTCGGCGATCGCCGCCGCGACGGCCTCGACGATGGCGGCGTTGGCGAGCATGCCGACCTTGACGGCATCGACGCCCAGGTCGCCGGCGACAGCTTCGATCTGCGCCGTCACGAGATCGCTCGCGACCGCTCGCCACATCGTCACGCCGAGTGTGTTCTGAGCCGTGACCGCGGTGATCGCGCACGTGCCGAAGACCCGATGTGCCGCGAAGGTCTTGAGATCGGCCTGGATGCCGGCGCCACCGCCCGAGTCGCTGCCCGCAATTGTCAGTGCTGTGTGCATAAAGTAAGATCTCTGCCCATGGCCGTGTCGGCAACGCTTCTGACGACGATTGTCTTCACGTAGTGACATGTCCGTCGCCATCCGGGCGGCGGCCGTCCTCTTCGTCGCCGTGCTGACGGCCGTCGCGGCGCAGGTCAGCATCCCCCTGCCGTTCACTCCGGTGCCGTTCACGCTGCAGCCGATGATCGTGCTGGTCGGCGGCGCCGCGCTCGGCGCGCGGCTTGGGCTCGCGAGCCAGATCCTCTACCTGACCGCAGGCATCGCGGGCCTGCCTGTCTTTGCCGCCAGCCCCGTGCTCCCTCAGGGATTTCTCCGGCTGCTTGGGCCGACCGGCGGCTTTCTGATGGCGTATCCGCTCGCAGCGTTCGTTGCGGGTTGGCTCGGTGAGCGCGGGTTCGACCGGCGCTATCTGACCTCCGTTGTCAGCGATGGCCGCAGGGCTCAGCGTGATCTTCGCGTTCGGCATCGCCTGGTTCGCGTGGTTCGCATCCCCGGCCCCCGTCGGGCTGCCGAAGGCGCTTCAACTCGCGCTCTATCCGTTCATTGGTGTCGACATCCTCAAGATCCTGCTCGCCGCGACCGTGCTGCCATCAGTCTGGACCCTGACCGGCCGCTCGCGACGCTAACAATGCGGCGACTCAAGGCTTCAACGCTCACAGGCTTCAGCCAGATCTTCGACCAAGTAATCGAACGGTTTTGCTTGAGCCTTCAGCCATGAGCCGTTTTAGCCTAAAGGCGAAGCGACGATGTCACCTGACGTACCCCAGGCTCCTCAGCCGATCGATCATCTCCTGATCGAGCGGCTGTCCCGATCGGGCCGCAGACGCTGCCGACGGCCGGCCGTAGGTGGCAACGTAGCGCGGCGGGTAGCGTGCGGCGAACGCTGGATCGAAAAGCTCCAGCAGGGGAGCGCTTGGAAGATCGCGGCTGACTGGAACGCCGAGCGCATACAACACCGTCGGCGCGGTCGCCGTCGCCAGGCTGACGCTGCCCTGGTGGGATCGCGCCGCGGACCCGTTGACCGACATCATCGCTCTCCCGTCGCCGCCCATCCGGCCAGGCTCGGTAACGAGCATCACGAGCTCGTCTGGTCCCGGCGTCAGCAGTGGCGCGAGCAACCGGTCGAGCGCCGAATCGTAGACGCTTGCAGCCCCTCCAGGCGGACGGCGAGCGCTGACGGCGAGAGTCCCGCCTGAGCCTCGCCAAGTAGCGCGTGTTGCGCGATATCGAGACCGGGAAGATAGACGACCGACAGATCGGTCGCAGGCGGGGCGACGGCAGAAGCGAGCGAGAGCTGAATCGCGTCGAGCTCAGCGGAGCGAAGAAGGATGCGGCGAGTCGCGTCATCGGTCGACAGTTCGAATGCCTGTGTGGCCTCGGCGCTGGCGCGCGCCTTGATCTCGGGCCAACGCTGACGCAAGGGTTCGTAGAGGCTTGCCGGCGCCAGCTCGGCGTCGAGTGGGCCGTTCCGTGTCGAGCCGCAGCGTCACTCGATCGCTCAGCACGATCCCTGCATCTTCGGGCACCGGCCACGTCGCCCACCAGTTGACGACCACGGTGCGAAGGCCAGCTTCCGCGGCCACTTCCCAGAATGTCTTCGCGCGACGCTCGCTGCCGCTCGCAATGGCCGGACTCGTCAGGCGGACGAGATCGGTCGCGCCACGAATCGCGCGGCCGAGCGGCGAGGGTTGCGCGATCGCGACGCTGCCATGGACTCCGGCGAGGCGTCGCGTTTCGAGGCCCTGCACGCCATGCACGTCAGGCGGCTGCCCGGTCGCGACCGTGGTCCAGACCCGCGCCGGATCACCTGCGTCTCCCGGCCGCGACTCGAGCTGCACGCGCGCGACCGCCCAGGCTCGCGGTCAGCGCCGGGAGCCGGCCGCTCGCCGATAGCGAGTCGAAGATCCGCGCGTCGAACCCATCGATTGCGATGACGCGGACGCGGAGGCCCGTTGGCACGACCGTCAACGGATCGCGCGCGGTCGCGCCGCCTCTCGATTCCGCCGACCACGTCAACAGCAGCGCCGCTCCGGCAAACGCGATTGCGCCCGACGCGACGGTGCCGCGCCACGACGACACCTCGCCGCGGCGCCCGTCACTCTCCGTAGTGCTATCAGCCGCAAGGAGCACCGCCGACGAGGCGACGAACACGGCATGCCCCAGCAGCAGACTCATCGCGGCCGCCACCACCAGCGCTGAAGTGGTCCAGATCGGCGCGCGACCATCCGAGTCCAGCGATGACGGTTTGCCACCAGAGCGTCAGATAGATCAGGCAGAGCAGCGTGACCAGCCCTCCAGCGCCCCGCGCCAGCCAACGTCCACCACGCGTGTAACCGGCGCCAGCCTGGCGCGACACCCACCAGACGAGCAGGCTCGCGGCCATCGTCGCCGCGGTCATGGCGGCGCCGAAGAACACCGCCGAGATAGATGGCGACGACGGCCGCGTCGCGAGGTCCCGTGACAAGTCCCGGAAGGCGCGCGCTGAGGCCGAGGGCCGCAGCCGGGCCGAGCAGGAGCGCGGCGATGATTCCCACGCGCAGGCTGGCGAGGAAAGCAATCGCGGAGGGTCGTCGAGTCGCGCGCGCGGGGCCGAGCACGAAACGATCGACGCCGGCGTCGAGGTAGCCGAGCGATCGAAGGCGTTGCCTGAGCTCGTCGACGCGAGGATCGTCGCCCTGATGGGAAGTCATGAGCGTTACATGCTGCGGGCCGCGACGAAGGCCGACAGTTCGCGGAGCTTGTCGGCGCGGCGTCCGAACGGCGTCAGCGCTCGCTCGGCCGTCTGGCACAGCTCGGCGGCGAGCTGATGTGCGCCCGTGACGCCGCTGAACGACACGAACGTGGTCTTTCTGGCATCCTTCCGAATCGCCTTGCCGGTTTCGATGGGATTTCCCTCGACGTCGAGCAGGTCGTCGATGATCTGAAACGCGAGCCCGAGGTTCTTGGCAAAAGCGGAGAGCGCCGCGATTGAGTCGGCGTCGGCGCCGGCCGTCATCGCGCCGGCGACCGCCGACGCGTTGAAGAGCGCGCCGGTTTTCCCGCGGTGAATGCGCTCGAGCAAATCGAACCCGATCTCCTGTTCGGTGGCGAGAAGGTCGGCCGCCTGCCCGGCGATCAAGCCATCATTTCCCACCGCTTCGTCGAGGAGCGCCGCCAGGCGCGCGGCCAGGGGCGCCTCGTAGCGGCGCGCGAGCGTGCCGAACGCGAGGTTCAGCAGCCCGAACGCCGCCAGGATCGCAATGGCTTCACCGAATTCCAGATGGTTGGCGGGCCGCCCGCGCCTCAGCGCCGCATCGTCCATCGCTGGCAGGTCGTCGAGGATGAGCGAGCTGGTGTGGACGAGCTCCATCGCGGCCGCGGCCGCGAGCGCGAGGCTCGCCGTTCCGCCGCACAACTCCGCCGAAAGCAGTGTCAGCACCGGCCGGACCCGTTTCGACGGCGCGAAGAGCGTGAACGCCATCGATCGGTCGATCGGCCCGCGGCCGGGCTCGACGAGTCCGTGCAGCACCTCTTCGACACGCGCCTGATAGCCGGCAAAAAATGCCGGGACGCGGCTCATCGTTTCGACGGCTTTCGGCTGCGGTCGGCCGGCGCGTCAGGCTTGGCGAAGACCAGCATGTACTGGTATCGGAGGATGTCGGGCTGCGCGATCAGGCGCAGGCCGGCTTCGTTGGCCTCTCGGATCACGCGCTCCGGGTCGACCCGCTCGTCCATCGGCGGGCCCGGCCCGCCTCCGGCTTTGGTGAACTCCACGATGCCGATCCGTCCATCGGCTTTGAGAGCCCTCGCGGCGTTTCGGAGCAGCGCCACCGGCTGCGACATCTCGTGATACGCATCGGAAATCAGGACTGCATCGAGCGCCCCGACCGGCAGGCCTGGATCAGCTGCCGTCCCGAGTCGAACGACGACATTGTTATCAGGATTCTCGAGCGGCAACCGCCGCTTGATCGCTTCGATCATTTGCGGCTGGATGTCCTCCGCGTAGACCCGCCCGTTCGGGCCGACGCGGCGCGCGAGCCTGATGGTGAACCAACCGCTGGCGGCGCCGAGATCGGCCACGACGCTGCCTTCGGCGATGTTGAGCGCGTCCATGATCTGCTCGGGGCGCTGCCAGACGTCGCGATCGGGACCCTCGAGCTGCCCGAGGTTCTCGGGCGGGAACAGCTTCCCGTGTTGCTGCCGCTGCTGGCCGGCGACGGTTGCCCCGGCGAGCATCAACAAGGCCAGCAGCGTTCGAAGAATGTGGCTCACCGTCTGCGTCTTCCTTCCTTGCGTCCTGCCTTCTGGTGCTTCCCGTGATGGTGTTTGTTACTTTTCCGGTCGCCGGGGCGGCCCGGCGATGTCATGGCTTCCGCAGACAGAATCGCATCGAGCGCCCGGTCGGGAACGAGTCGACGTTCGCGGACGATCTCGCGAATGGGCCGGCCGGTCTCGACCGACAACTTGGCGATGGCCGCGGTCTCGGCGTAGCCGATGTGCGGGCTGAGGGCCGTCGCGAGCGCCGTGCTCCGATCGAGCAGCTCGCGCGCGCGCGCGGCGTCGGCCGCGATGCCGCTGACGCACCGTTTCTGAAAGACGCGCATCGCCTGCCCGAGGATGCTCGTGGCGTGCAAGGCGTTCCACGCGATGACCGGCATCATGACGTTCAGTTCGAGTTGTCCGGCGTCTGCCGCGGCGAGAATCGCCGCGTCGCATCCGATCACCTGACAACACACCTGGTTGACCATCTCGGGCACCGACGGGTTGACTTTGCCGGGCATGATCGACGAACCGGGCTGAACCGCCGGCAACACGATCTCTGCCAGGCCCGCGCGTGGTCCCATGCTCAGCAGCCGGAGGTCTGACGCGATCTTGGCTGTTTCGACCGACAGCCGTCGCAGCGCTCCTGAATACGCCAGTACGTCTCCCATGCTCTGCGTGACCCTGAAGGGGTTGGCGGCGGGGCGCAGCCGTAGCCGTGTGTAGCGGGCCAGGTTGGCAATCGCCAGGCGAGTGTAGTCGTCGCCGGCATTGAGCCCTGTGCCGACGGCCGTGGCCCCCAGGTTGAGTTCGCGGAGTTGCTCGGCCGTTCGTTCGAGCTCGTCGATCGCATGGCGTATGTTTGCCGCGTAGCCGCTGAACTCCTGGCCCAGCGTGATCGGCACGGCGTCCTGAAGATGCGTGCGGCCAGTCTTGAGGATGGCGGAAAAGCGGCGGCTCTTCTCGGTCAGGCCGTTCGACAATTCCCGCGCGGCCGCGACGAGATCGCGCAGCTCGAAGAGGATCGCCAGCCGCGTCGCCGTCGGATACACGTCGTTGGTCGATTGTCCCATGTTGACGTGATCGTTGGGGTGCACCCGCCTGTAGGTGCCACGACGGTCCCCGAGGATCTCGGCGGCGCGGTTGGCAAGCACCTCGTTCGCGTTCATGTTGTGCGAGGTGCCGGCGCCCGCCTGGTAGACGTCGACGACAAACTGATCGCGCAACCGCCCTTGGAGCACATCGTCTGCGGCCCTGACGATCGAGCGGGCGAGAGCCGGCGAGAGGCGGCCGAGCCTCCGGTTGGCCTCAGCCGCAGCCTTCTTGATCAGGATGGTTGCCGTGACGAGCGAGGCCCGTGCGGTGAAACCGCTAATCGGGAAGTTCTCGACGGCGCGCGCCGTCTGCCCGCCATAGTAGGCATTTGCAGGGACACGCACCTCGCCCAGCGGATCGCGTTCGACGCGGTAGCTGGGGGGCATGAAGAAAGTATAGCGGCTCAGGGCTCAGGGCTCAGGCTCATGGCTCTAGGCTCTAGGCTTTAGGCTTTAGGCTTTAGGCTTTAGGCAAAACCTTTGACCACTTACTCGAAGATCTTCCTGGAGCCATGAGCCTAGAGCCTAGAGCCCCCTGATCCTTGAGCCCTGAGCCCTGAGCCTGACATACTCTTGAAATGCTCCCGTCCTTCCTCGACAGCGTGGTGGACCTCATCACCAAAACGTCGACCGATCTGCCGCCTGACGTGCGCGCGGCGATGAGCCAGGCGCTCGCAGCGGAGGCCCCGGCAACGCGCGCGGGCCAGGCGATGACGATCATTGCCCAGAACATCGATCAGGCCGCCGCCTGTGACGGGCCGATCTGCCAGGACACGGGGATGCCGACCTTCGAGGTCAAGGTGCCCGTCGGCGCGAACCAGATCTGGATGCGCCAGCAGATTCGTGAAGCGGTTGCCGAGGCGACGCGGCGGGGGAAGCTTCGTCCCAATTCCGTCGATTCGATTACCGGCGAGAACTCTGGCAACAACCTCGGGCCCGGCACGCCGATCATTCACTTCGATCAGTGGGAAGCGCCCGACATCGAGATCAAACTGATTCTCAAGGGTGGGGGCTGCGAGAATACCAACGCCCAGTACTCTCTGCCGGCCGAGCTCGACCATCTGGGCCGCGCCGATCGCACGCTCGAGGGCGTGCGGAAGTGCATTCTCCACGCAGTCTGGAAAGCGCAGGGTAAGGGCTGCAGTCCGGGCGCCGTTGGTGTGTGTATTGGCGGCGACCGGACGTCCGGGTACACCTACGCAAAGGAACAGCTGTTCCGCACCCTCGACGATCGAAATGCCGACGCGAGGCTGGCGGCCCTCGAAGAGTCGATCATGGAAGAAGCCAACCGCCTGTCGGTCGGGCCGATGGGCTTCAGTGGCCGGACGTCGCTCATCGGCTGCAAGATCGGCGTGCAGAACCGCCTCCCCGCGAGCTTCTTCGTGTCGGTTGCGTACGACTGCTGGGCGTTCCGCCGCCTCGGCGTCAAACTCGATGCGACGACCGGCGCCATTACGTCGTGGTTGTACCGGGACGATAAGGTGCCGTCGGCGCCGCTCCTCGCTCCCGAAGCGGTGGCGGCAGGCTTCCCCCGCACCGGTCGTGAGATTCCGCTCAGCGCGCCGATTTCAGACGAGCAGGTCCGGGCGCTCAAAGTCGGCGACGTGGTGCTCATCTCAGGACGCGTGTTCACGGGTCGAGATGCCGTGCACGCGCATTTGATGAAGAACCAGCCTCCGGTCGACCTCAATGGTGGCGTGCTCTACCACTGCGGCCCGGTGGTCGTGAAGCAACCGGGCCCAGACGGTGACACGTGGCGGGTGACGGCCGCCGGCCCCACGACGAGCATCCGCGAGGAACCCTATCAAGCCGAGATTCTCAAGCGCTATGGCGTGAGGGTGGTCATTGGCAAAGGCGGGATGGGCGCCCGGACGCTCGCGGGATTGCAGGCGTCGGGAGCGGTCTACCTGAACGCGATCGGCGGCGCAGCGCAGTTCTATGCCCGTTGCATCCAGCGGGTCGTCGGCGTTTCGCTGATGGAGTTCGGCACGCCCGAGGCGATGTGGCACCTCGAGGTCCGCGATTTCCCGGCGATCGTCACCATGGACGCGCACGGATCGAGCCTGCACAAGGACGTCGAGGACGCCTCGGGAAAAGTCCTCGAAACCTTGGCGTAGGGCTTCAACCAAGGCCAATTCAGGGATCGGAGATCAGGGATCAGGGAGTCGGGGTTAACCCCGACGTTCAAAGGAAGCCGTGTCCTCTTGATCCCTGACCCCTGATCCCTGGGTCACGGACAGCACGGATCGGGTTCCAGCTAACGGAGCGCCTGAGCGAAGACGTCCTGCAGCGCGCCAATCGACGTGCCCCCATCGAGATGGAGGCGGACGACGCGTCGGCTGTGGGCGGCCAGAGTCTCCGCGTCACCGAGCGCCTGCGCGCGCTTCAGAGTCGAGAAGGAATAACCTGCCTCTGGAATCTCCGTGCTGGTGTCATCGTCGGTCGTCACGACGAAGGCCAACACGGTGTTCGGTCCACCCTTATGGTACTGGCCGGTCGAGTGAAGGTACCGTGGCCCGACACCGAAGGTGCTTGCCACTCGAAATGTCGCGCGGATCGACTCACGGATCTCGCCGAAGAGGAGTTCGACGTCGCTCGTGGCAGGGAGGTAGGAGAGGATCGCGACATAGTCTCCAGCCTGTAACGAGCCGAGCGCTGCCCGGACGACCGCAGCCGGCGAATCCCCGTGGAACGTCGGAGAGAAGACGCTGACGCCGTCAGACGAGGCCGTTGCGCTGGTTTCCGGCAACCGCCCCGTCGATGCGAACGTGCTGAGGAGACCCTTGGTTTTCTCCTTGGCCTCGGCGACGTTCGGCTCGTCGAACGGATTGATGCCGAGCGCGGCGCCCGCGACTGCTGTCGCAAACTCCCAGCGGAAGAACTCGGCGCCGAGCCCGTCGATCCGTGTGCTCAGTCGAAGGACCGGGTGCCCGGCGGCCTCGAGCGCCGCGATTCGAGCCTCGTCCGGAGCATCGCGGTCCGTCGCGATCGCGACAAAGGCACGATCGCTTCCGTACTCGTCGGGATGGCCGAGCGGTTCGTCGACGACCGGCAATGCGCCCTTGCCGTGCTTGCCGGTGCTCTCCGCCACCAGTTGTTCGATCCATAAGCCCAGCGACGCGAGTGATGGCGGAAGCGCGAGTGTGAGCTTGTCCCGCCCCTCGAGCGCGGCCGCACCGATGAACGCGCCCAGCGCGAGCCCGGCGTTCGCGTGATTCTCCTGTTTGCAGCCTTCGGCCATCGCTGCGCCAGCCGCGAGGAGCGTGCCCGGGTCCGCGCCGATGAGCGCGCACGGCACGAGACCGAAAAGCGACAGCGCCGAAAAACGGCCACCGATGTCGGCGGGATTCACGAACACTTCCCGATAGTGTTTCGATTCGGCCAAGGCCTGGAGCGCCGTCCCGGGATCGGTGATCGCGATGAAATGCCGGCCCGCCGCGTTGCCCTCTGCCTCGACCATGCGCGCCCAGAAAAAACGTTCGAGGGAGGCGACTTCCACCGTGCCACCGCTCTTGCTGGCGACGACGAACAACGTCCGCGCCGGGTCGAGCCGGGCCGCTGCGGTCGCGATCGTCAGTTCGTCGGTGGTGTCGAGGACGAAGAGCTCGGGATGCCCGGGCGAAACCCCGCAGACCAGCCGGAGCACCTCAGCGCAGAGGCTGCTGCCTCCCATGCCGAGCAAGTAGACCGCGTCGAACTGCTCGGCGCTGACTTGCTGCGCGAGGTGCGCCGCGCGCGGAACGCCAGCGCTCATCGTCTCAGGCACGTCGAGCCAGCCGAGCCGGGTCCGAATCGATCGCTCGGCGGCGCTGCCGGCGTCGGCTCCCCAGGCACGGGGATCCCTCTCCCAGATCCGCGACACCAGGCGCTCGTGCAGGAACCGATCGACGAGGCGAGTAGCAGGTGAATACCAGAGCGACATAGCCGGTAATCTTATCACCCTCTAAGTTACATGGCTGCAGTAGGTTGTGGTCGCCAGTGGTCGCGTATCGGTCCAGGTGTCGTCTTGCTGGAAACGCCTCCAAGCCCTATAATTCTTGTATCTGTCCACCGAGGCGAGGAGACATCAGGGATGATCAACGTTACTGCGGCAGCGGCTACCAAAATCACGGAGCTGCTCGTTGAAGAAAACAAAATGAGTGCGGGCCTGCGAGTGTTCGTCCAGGGCGGCGGCTGCTCGGGTTTTCAATATGGGTTGATGATTGACGAAGGCGAAGGCGACGAGACGACCGACGCGGTGATCGAATCGAACGGCGTCAAGCTCCTCGTCGATCCCATCAGCGCGCGCTATCTTCGCGGCGCCGAGGTCGACTTCGTCGACAATATCACTGGCGGCGGCTTCACCATCAAGAACCCGAACGCCAAGTCGACGTGCGGCTGCGGGTCGTCGTTCAGCGCCTAGGAAGAGTCTCACGCCGTTTGTGGTGAGGTCGCTTTCATTTCCGAGCGTGGCACGATCCTTAATGTGGTGAGCTGGAGCCCCGGGCGGTGAGCTCTGCACCGATGGAATCCACTCCTACCGCGTTTGTCGAAAGTCTGCGGCCGGCCGGCAGCAAGCGTTCCGGCAAGCGCGACTTCATCGTCAATGTCTTTCTGCGCCAGGAAGGACACCTGACGGCCGACAACCTCGTCGCGCTCATCCGGCGCGAAGATCAGCGCATCAGCCGCGCCACGATCTACCGCACGCTTCAGTGGATGGTCGACGCCGGAATCGCCCGGAAGGTCGACTTCGGCGAGGGCCGCTTTCGCTTCGAGCATTCCTACCGCCACCCGCGACACTTCCACCTGATCTGCAAGACCTGCAACCGGAGCTTCGAGTTCCTCAGTTCGGACATCGAGGCGCTCGTCGAGGAAGTGGCAGCTGCGCGGAGTTTCACGCCGCGACAGAGCGTGCTGCAGATTCACGGAACCTGCGAATCCTGCCGCACCGGGAGGCCGGTCGATAACGAGGACGGGACGACCGAACTCCTGTTCGCCCGCGATGCGTTGCGGATCGCGATTGCGACCGAACGCAGCGGTCTCGAGTTCTACACGCGCGCGTCTCGGATTACGAAAGACGCGAGGGGCCGGCGCGTCTTCCAGAAACTTGCCGAGGAAGAGGGAGAGCACCTGGGCACGCTCGAAAAACGATACCGCGAGCTCCTGCAACAGGATCCACAGCTCGAATCCCGGCCGACGTTTCTCTTCTTCAAAGGGGCCGCCAATGGCCTCTTTGCCGCTGGCGCCGAACAGCTGACCAAGGGCGTCAACGACCGCCAGGCGCTGATGATCGGCATCCGCTGCGAGCGCGGGTCGCACAAATTCTTCAAGCGGTACGGCGAGCGGTTCGAGGACTCCGAAGGCAAGCGGATTTTTCTCGAGTTCGCCGACGAGGAGCGCACGCATCTCGATCTCCTCATCCGCGAGTACCGCCTGCTCGTTGAACGTCAGCGTCAGAAGCGGCGCGCCCGGCCCAGGCGCAAGGCCCGGCAGCGCGCGACCGCCTGATGCTCCGTGATTGATCTCCAACTCTCTCATCTTCACACCACTGCCTCCGACGGGCGGTTGCGCCCGGCGGCGCTCGTCGCTCGTGCCGCGGACGCCGGTCTGCAGGTGATGAGCGTGACCGATCACGACACGGTCGCCGGCCTGGCAGAGGCGCGTGACGCGGCCATGACGCGGGGCCTCCGTCTCGTCAACGGCATCGAGATGACGGCCGTGGACTCCGGCCGCGACATTCACATCCTCGGCTATTTCTTCGAGCCCGAGGACGTCGCCCTCGAGCGGTTCCTGCGAGAGACAACGTGCCGCGCGCGTCGAACGCGTGAAAGAAATCGCGGCCCGCCTGCACGCGTTGAATTGCCCGATCGACGTCGAGGCGCTCCTCGCGGCGACGCCTGCCGGGAGCGGCCGGAGTGTCGGCCGCCCGCTGGTGGCAGATGCCCTGGTCGCCGCAGGTCACGCAAGTGATCGCCGCGACGCGTTCGATCGCCTGCTCGGAAACGGCGGCCCCGCGTTTGTCCCGAGATGTGGCCCGGACGTAGCCGGCGCTATCGCGGTCATCGCACAGGCCGGGGGCGTCACGTCGCTCGCGCACCCGAGGCTGCTTGGCGTCGACGATCGGATCGCTGGATACGCTGAGAGCGGCCTCTCGGCAATCGAGGTGCGGCACCGCGATCACACTCCACTCGACGAGGCCTACTACCGACGGCTCGCCGCCACACTCGATCTGGCGGTGTCAGGCGGCTCCGACTTCCATGGTGACGACGTCAGGAGAGTCGAGCAGGCGATCGGCGAGGATTTGATCTGCGGTCCAGGATCGGTGACGCTCGGGGCGGACGACTTCGCTCGTCTCGAGGCGCGCCGGCCAAGGCCGCAATGACGCCCGTCCTGCAGATCACCAGCGTTCAGAAGCGCTATCAGAGCCTGCGACCGCTGCGTATCCAGGAATTGACGATCGCGGCCGCTGAACGCGTGGCGGTCAGCGGCTTCGATGCCGGCGCCGCTGAAGTGCTCGTCAATCTCGTGACGGGTGCCAGCCTGCCCGATCAAGGTGAGGTCCGAGTCCTCGGTCATCGCACCGCCGACATCGTCGGCGGCGACGAATGGCTCGCGTCACTCGATCGCTTCGGCATCGTCAGCCCGCGAGGCGTGCTGCTCGAAGCGGCGACCATCGAGCAAAACCTGGCGATGCCCCTCACGCTCGCGATCGATCCGGTGCCGCCGGATGTTGCGGCCCGCGTGGTCGGACTGGCGCGCCAGTGCGGCATCATCGACGGGGGTGATGACGGCTTGCAGCGGATTACTGGAGAGGCTGCTCCTTCGATTCGCGCGCGTGTTCACCTGGCGCGAGCGATCGCGCTCCGGCCGGCGCTGCTGGTCGTCGAACATGCTGGCGCAGAACTCGAGGCGGACGAGCGGCTCGCGCTTGCCGACTGTATTGCTGGAGCGGCGGAGGCCGTCGGCGTTGCGGCGCTCGTGATTACCAACGACGACGATTTTGCCAGGAGAGCGGCGCACCGGGCGCTGCGCCTGGAAGCCGCGACCGGTGCGCTCAAGCCGATTAAACGCGGATGGTTCAGCTAGTGGCCCTTCTTTATCGTGGACGGGCCACTAGCTCACCACGGCTTGGGCCGGGGATATGGACTGTTGTCGGGCGTCAGGGCCGCGAGGAAGGCCATGAGGTCCTTGCGTTGCGCAGGGGTGAGCGTCTGGGGCTTGAGCAGGACGTCCTTGGTCTTGTTGTCCACTCCGCCCTTGAGCATCATGTCGACAGCTTCGTCGAGCGTCTTGCCGCTTCCGTCGTGGAAGTAGGGTCCGCTCAGCGCCGCGCCGCGCAGGCTCGGAGTCTTGAACGCGCCCATCAGCCGTTCTATGTCAGGCGTCACCGGCTGATTGCTCTTGGCAGCGGCGTCCGCCAGGATCTTGCCTCGTCCCATGTCAGGCGTCGGCTTATCCGAGCCGATGCCGATGTTGTGAAATTGCGCGTCCGAGAAAAGCGCGGGTGTGTGACAGAGGGCGCACCCGGATGTCGAGAAGACCTGGAAGCCTCGTCCGATCGCTGTCTTCGCCGCCTCGGCCGAATCCTGCGGAGCGCGATCCCACGGGGTGTTGGCTGCGTGAATCGTCCGGACGTAGCTGGCCAGGGCCTTCACGATCCGATCGCCGGTCGGCGGGCCCTCGTACTCCTTCTGGAAGGCCTCGACGTAGCGGGGCACTGCTTCGAGCTCCTTCGCCATGGCATCCGGATCGGCGCCCATCTGACTACGCCAGGCCGCCATGATCTGCGTCTCGAGTCCCTTCGCCCGGCCGTCCCAGTAAAGGTCCGGATAGAAGGCGACCCCATAGAGTGTCGGCGTATGCCGCGTGTTCATGCTGCCGTCGAATCGGGGCGACAGCGCCAGGCCATCGGTCCAGCCCTTTTCTGGCACGTGGCACGTTTCGCACGACATCTTCTTCGTCCTGGACAGACGCGTGTCGAAGAAGAGCTGCTTGCCGAGCGCAATTCGCCCCGTCGTCATCGCATTGTCCGGCGGGACCGTGATGGTCAGGGTGTGGAGTCCCTGGGGCAGCGCGAAGTCGGGTCGGGCCGTCTGGCCGGCAGCTCTCAGCACCTGCGGCTGTCCGACCAATGATGCGAGGCCGGCCACGGCCAGACCAATAATGACAGCAACGACACAGCTCATGCGACGGCTCATTGATGACTCCTGGGATATGCTCCTGGCGCCAGATTCTGATTCACGCGGTTCCCAGCGTCAAGCGGGGCCCGCTCAGCGCATGCTTCATACCTATGCCCAAACTCGTGCTTTTTGACATCGATGGAACGCTCGTCCTGACCGGCGGTGCTGGACTGCGCGCGATGAACCGAGCGTTTGAGGAGATCGTCGGGGCGCCGACCGGCCTGACCGCCGCGAATCGCTCCGAGGCCCTGAACGGCGTCCCCGTCGCCGGCCGGACCGACTGGATCATCGTGAAGGATTCGCTCGCGCGCGTCGGCCGCGAGCTCGACGACGATCTCCTGCGCCGGCTTCGCGAGCGATACGTGAAACATCTCGGCCATGAGATTACGCAGCGAGGGAAGGGCTTCAATGGAACGTTGCCGGGCGTGCCGGCGCTGCTCGAGGCGCTTCAGGCGCGCGAAGACGCGTTCCTCGGGCTGTTGACTGGCAATTTCAAGGATGGCGCCCGGATCAAGCTCGAACGATTCGATTTGTGGCGCTACTTTCCGTGCGGCGCGTTTGGCGACGATTCGCCGGATCGCAACGCGCTCGTGCCGGTGGCGCTCGAGCGCGCCGCCGCGTGCGGGATGGCTCCTCTTGAGCCCGCGGACGTGCTTGTCGTCGGCGATACACCGGGTGATGTTGCCTGCGCGCAGGCAGTGGGCGCCGTGCCCATTGGCGTCGCGACGGGGAGCTATACGGCCGACGAGTTACGCGCGTGCGGGGCGGAGGTCGTGTTCGAGACCCTGGAGGATGCGGCAGGGTTCGCGCGATTGTTGTAGGCATCCGACTGCAGGATTTTCTGCGTGTCACGACCAACAGGAGACCAGGAGTTCAGGAGTTAGTTGGCCTTCTCGGTGAACCTCCTGATCTCCTAAACTCCTGTGCAGGCGTCAGCCCGAGGAAGCGAATGGGGCCCGGTGGCCCTCCCGGTCTTCAAAACCGGTCGCCGCCCGCACTTGTGCGGACGGGCTGGGTTCGACTCCCAGGCGCTTCCGCCAACCTTCGCTCGCCCTTCGGGCGAGCTTCGGCTCGGCAAGCCAGCGAGCCGATAACACGCGAAGGCTGTCGCGCCGAAGCGGCGGCAGCCGCGTAGGCGGATCCATCATCTACTGCGCCGGCAGGTCCCCGTAGAACTTCCAGTCGATCGACATGTCGCGCGTCAGCTTCTGCTTCGTCAGGCCAAGCCTGATGAGCGCGATCGGCATGCTGCCCTGACGCAGGATCTCGTCGTGGAACTGCTTGTTGGTCATCTGCCTCGAATCGACCAGCTCCTTGCGGAGTCCGCGTAGTTGCAGCCCACCGAGCAGATACGCCGCCTGATAGAGCGGACCGTAGCCGCCCTGAAACGAGCGACGGACTTCCGCCGTGGCGTTGTCGCGCTCGTGACCCACTTTGTCGACAAGGAAGTCGATTGATTCCTGCGGCGACCAGATCCCCATGTGAAAGTTGAGCGAGAAGATGATTCTGGCGCACCGGTGCATGCGCCAGAAAAGCGCGCCGACCCGCTCCTCGGGCGTGTCATGGAAGCCCATGTCGTAGAGTGTCAGCTCCCAGTAGAGCGGCCATCCCTCGCCGAAGAATGGTGTGTTCCCACCGATTCGGGCGCGATAGTTGGCGAAGCGCGAGCCCATATATCCGACGAGGTTGTGGCCGGGAATCATCTCGTGGAACGCGACCGCATGCGAGAACGGAATGTTGTTGCCCCGCATGCTCTGTAGACGGGCCTCGTACTCCATCGTGTTGGTCGGGTAGGACACGATGATCTGCGAACCGCCGAGGAAAAAGGGACTCGAGAGCTGTGCCTCGGGCGACATCATCGACATGTGGAAGGACTCGCTCGCGATCGCGGGCACCGTAATCAGGTCCTTGGCGCGGAGATAGTCAACCGCCTCGAACAGCATGTCGCGGACGACTGCTGGCTGTCCGCCTGGCGGAACGTACATGCCTTTCACTTTTTCGACGGCTCTTTTCCAATCGTCACCGAACCCCATCTGGCGCGATGCTTTTTTCATCTCCTCCTCGTGCCACGCGAACTCCTTGTTGGCGAGCGCGATGAGCTGTTCCGGCGTGTAGGGAATCATCTCGTCGGCCAGATCGAAGACGAGGCCGGTTCTGCCGCGGGCGGCGCCAGGAATGCCGGAGTCGTCGGTCTTGCGCGGCGGATTGGCCTCGGGGACGAAGTCAATCCGCGCGATCTGACGTTCGCAGGTCTTCTTGATGAACAAGTAGTCGACCTGGGCGTTCCGGGTGAGGCCGTCGAAATCGAGCGTCTTCAGGGCCTCCAGCCAGTCGAGGTAATACTGGCGAGGACGTCCGCCGCCAGGGCTGTTGGTGGCGCCTCGGCCGCCCCGCCCGCCACCCGGACCGATAAAGCGCACTACCACGTTGCGCATCTCGTCTTGTGGCAGCGCGATGAGCTCGTTCAGGTCCGGGACTTCGTTGAGCTTCGTCGTCGCGGCGGGCTGAATCGCGGCAGGCGTTGCTGACGTGGGCGTTGCGATCGCATCGGCCGGCGCCACCTTGTCGCGCAGAAACGCGGCATAGCCTTGCAGTGCCTCATCGACCTGCTTGTGGGGCATGCCCATCCACCATGTAAAGAGCGGGTCGTAGCCGTTGTAGAAATTGAACCAGGTCGTGACGCTGTTGCGGAGCCCGTCGACCGACTCCGCGCCTCGGGTTGCCAGATCCTTGCTGACCTTCAGCGCGTCGGCGCTCCCGGCGGCGCCATTCAGGCCGGCTTCAACCCTTGCCTGCACTCGCGCGACGTCCTTTGTCAGCTCGGTCAGCACTCCCGCTGCCTGCTGCGAATTCACGTCCTCCATACGGATGCGCGCCTCGTTCAACTTGATGATAGTTGGCGCAAAGGGGACCAGCGGCATCAGCTCCGCGATCTTCGCTGTGTCGGTCTCGAGCGCCGCGAGATTGGATTGAATGCTGGCCTTCAGCGTCTCGAGCTCGGTTCTTCCCGCGGTTGACAGCTTGCTGGCGTCGAGTTTGGCGAGCGCGGCCTGCCAGCTCATGTCGTAGCGCTTGAGGCGCGCAATGCGATTGAGGGAGAGCGACAGCGGCACGCTGGCAGCAGGAGCGGGATCCGTGCCGCGACCGGCACGGCCGTCCGCGGGGAGATCCACTCCTCGACCTCTCCCACGGCCCGGCCCTCGCCCGCCATCGTAATTTCCGTTGAGGGTCAATCGATCGGCACCGTACCGCTGGGTGACGAGGCCGAGCTCGCTTTGCGGCGCGGCAAGCAGCGGGCGCAAGTCCCCGGGCACACTGTTGTCCGTCGCGGCCTGCCCGAACTCGGCCGCCTTCACCGTCTCCGCGTTGGGATCACCGGCGAGCAACCAGGCGGGGGAAAGCTGCTGTCCCGCCAGGATCATCCCCGCACACACAATCGTCCAACCTCTAACCATCCATCCTCCTGATGTCGTTGCGATCGTTCACGCGCCAGGGCCGAACGACTTCGTCATCACGATCAGGTGGCAGGGAAGCTTGGCCTGCTCGTGATCAAAAAACGGCCGGGTGCCGCTTTCGACATAGCCGAAACGGCGATAGAGAGGGGGAAGTTCGGTTCTCAGGTTCACGACCTCGAGCTCCATCTGGTGGCAGCCAGCCGTGCGACAGTAGTCCTCAGCTGCCGCTATCAGCCGTGAGCCGAGGCCCTGGCCTTGACGCGACGGGTCGACCGACAACATGCCGAAGTACCCGGTCTCGCCGCGAATGTCGACGTAAACGCAACCGAGCAGCGTGCCGGCGTCGTCTTCGAGCAGCAGGAACGCGCTCTTCCTGATGCGCGCCAGCACGTCCGCTTCGTTGGTGCGATCGCCGATCTTGAAGAAGTCTTCGACGCGATAGGCCAGCGAGATCAACCGGGCAATTTCCCGCGCGTCACCCGGAACCGCCATGCGTGTCACCATCTCGGTTGGCCTATGGAACCTTCACCTGCTCGACGGTGCGCAGATACGCCACCAAATCAGCGACCTCGCGGTCGGAGAGTGTATCGAACAGCCCCGGAGGCATCAACGACGCGGCTGTCGTGTCACGCGCCTGAATGTCGGCCTTGTTCAGCACGATCGGGTCGCGTCCCACGACGCGAAGCGTGAGAATACGGTCGGTCTCCGACGCGATAGTGCCGCTGTGTGTGCGACCGTCACGGGTGGTCACGACGACCATCTTGTACGCGTCCTGTACCTCGGCGTTCGGCGTCAGCACGTTCGACAGCAGGTATTCCAAGTTCGCGCGGTTCGACCCCGTGATGTCCGGGCCAATCACCCCGCCCTCGCCGTACATCTTGTGGCAGGCGCCGCAGGTGCGCTGGAAGAGGGCGCGCCCGTTGGCGGCGTTCGCGCTGTTGAGCGTCGCGTCGTTGAGAAGCCCGCGATATCTGGCGTAGGCACGCTCCTCGGTGGCGCTTTGAGCACTCGTTTGCTCGACAGGACCCCACACCTCCGCGAACCTGACCCCGACGACGCGCCGCAGCTGCCGCGCGACGTTGGGAGGCACGTCGGTTCTCGAGATACCGCCAGACGCCAGCGCCTCGGTCAGCATGCGGCCGTATCGACCGCGCGATGCCAGCGTCTGGACTGCCTCGTACTTTTCGGCGCTGTTGAACGTCTGGAACCGCGCGATCAGCAGCTTGCCGAGCCCCTCATCGTCGTAGGCGGCGATCGCCCGGATGGCCTCGACTCGAAGCGACGGCTCATCAAGGGCGCTCGCGAGCTCCGGCACGAGTTCAGGCCGGCGCTGAGCGGCGAGCGTCCTCAGCGCGCGGCGTCGATCGTCGACCGCGGCAGTCCTCGTCCGGACCGCCGCAAGATTTCTTCCGGCCGCCTCGGCGTCGCCGAACTGTTCCGTCACTTCCGCGGCGAGCCGCGTGATGCGCGTATCCGGCGACCGCTTCAGCCGGGCGACTGTCGAGGCCCAGTTCGACGGTGGCGCGAGATCGACCCGTCCTTCGAGTCCGTCCCGGAGCCCCTCGAGCAGACTCGCCTGCAGCCGCGGGTCCTTTCCGATGGCCGCGACGACCGGCTCGAGCGCGTCCGCGTCCACCGCTCGGCGCGCGACGAACTGCGCGACCAGCGGGATTCTGCCGTTGCCGGCACGGTCGAGTGCAACGGCCGGGTTGGCGGCGACGAGCGGCTCGACGCCGAGCCAGATGATCTTCGGCAGGTTGTCGTCGGCGGCATCCTCGGCGTGGGTCAGCAGCTCTCCGGCGACGCTCCAGCGGGCCGCCGGATCAAGGCGCTGCAGGGCCGACGCCAGGTAGAGACGGACGACCGGCGAGCGATCCTCGCGCGCCATCCGCGCGAAGGCCTCAACCGCCTTCTGTGCCGGCGTGCGATCCTCAGTGAGCAGTTGCACCGCCCAGGCCCGGACGTATTCGTCGGCATCCGCGAGCGTCGAGAGCAGGCCGTCGGGTGTCCAGCCGCCCGTCACGTGCAGGGCCCACATCGCGCGGAGCCGCCAGTCCGCGTTGGCACTGGTCCTGAACATCCGCATGAGATCGTCATGCGTTTGGCCGCCGAGTGCTCCCTTTGCTGCGCGTGACTGCAGGATGACTCTCGCCCGCCTGGCATGCCAGTCGCTCTTGCTCGTCTGTAAGGCGACGAGCTCGGCGTCGGTCATGGTCCGCAAATCCGAGTAGCGGCCCGGCCACTCGGCAGCCGCCGACTGCTTCGGCATGATCCTGAAGATTCGTCCGGTCTCTTTGTGCAGGACGTCTGCGCCGCAGATGTCCGCGTCGTGCCAGTCGAGCACGTACAGCGCTCCCTCGGGTCCGATCTCGAGGCTGAACCCCACCCACTGCGCGTTGTTGGCGAGCAGGAAGTCCTCGCCGTGTCGAGCGGTGAACCCGGACCCTTTCCGCGTCAGGACGTCCGAGAGCACGGCGTGCTCATGGATGTTGGCCATGAAGAGCCGCCCCTGCTGGGAATCCGGAAAGGCATCGGATTGATAGACGCGGGCCCCTCCGTGCGCCGACCGATGACGATGATCGGCGATCGTCTGAATATCGCCGTAGACGTATGGGTTGAAGTGCTGGCCACCCTGTCGCTGATAGACGCCGCCCGGGATGACATGCCACAGGTGTGGAATGACGCACGCGCTGATGAGGAGCTGTCCCTTGGCGTCGTAGTCGATGCCCCACGGGTTGCTGAAGCCGTGCGCCACGACCTCGAACCGATCTTTGGTGGGGTGATACCGCCAGACGCCGCCGTTGATCTCGACGCCGTCACCTTCCAGGATGTCCTCGGGGAACGGCTCACCGGGCTTGAAGAGCCGGCCCTTGCCTGCGGGTTTTCTGATCTTCGAAGACGTGAACAATCCCTGCAGTCCGTACAGCCACCCATCGGGACCCCAGTGCAGGCTGTTCACCACTTCGTGACGGTCACGAATGCCCCACCCGGTGAGACGGACTTCGATGTCCGCCATGTCCGCCTTGTCGTCGCCGTCGCGGTCCGGGACGAAGAGGAGGTTCGGCGGCGCGCCGACGAACACGCCGTCGAAGCCGACCGCAATCGCTGACGGAAAGACGATGCCTTCCATGAAGACCTTGCGGCTGTCGGCGACGCCGTCACGATTGGTATCTTCGAGGATCAGGATGCGGCTGTTTCCCGCATTCGAGAAACCGCGACCCCGCGTCTCGTAGTCGAGGTTCTCCGCGACCCAGAGCCGCCCGCGGTCGTCCCAGCAGAAGGCCATAGGCTGAACGATCATCGGTTCCGCGGCCCAGGCATTCACCGAGTACCCAGGTACCATCGTCATTGCCGACACCGCCTGATCCGGCGTCAGGAATCGTTCCTCACGTCCTTCCCGCTGCGCGATCGTCCACAACACGGACGTCGACCGGTTGCCGCCGTAGGTGGACCACGCCGCCGTCATCTCGATGTCGTTGAGCGTACCGGTGTAGACGATGAACCGGTGGCGAACGACTTCGGTCTCGCCCGACTTTACGGTCCAGTCAGCCGCGCGGGTCCTGGCCGAGCCGACTCCGAGCTGACCATCCACCCGCCAGGCCTGAGGATAGCCGGCGTTGTCAGGATGATCGAAGATCGCGACGTGGGCCAGATCGTCGCGGCCTTCCACCTGCATGCCGACGTCAATCCACATCGCGCGCTGACCCTCGGCGCGCTCGTTGCGCTGCCGCGCGGCGTTGACCACCTCGCCACGGATGCCCTGGCGCCAGGGCATCCGCAGGAACAGCCCGCCGTAGTCGTACTTTCCGATCGTCAGGTCGGTTCTGGCCTCGCCGCGCCATTCCAGGTCGAGCACGAACCGGCCATTCTCCTCGCGCATCGACCACCGCGCGGTCTCCGTCAGCAGCGTGTTCTTGGCGTCATCGAGCAGGTCGTAGACCGTCTGCCATCGGACTTCCGGCCCGTTCGGCGTGGTGATCGTCGTTGACACCCGTCGCCAGTAGTCGCCCCCCGGATTGTGAAAGAAGTCGCGGCCGTTCACCCGCGTGAAGCCCCAGTAGAGTCCGGTCTGGTGCTTGTGGTGTTCGGGGCTGAACTCGGTGACCACGCCTTTCCCGTCTGGCGCGGCAATCGGGTGCACGTACGGTCGCTCGTCGGGCCGCGCGTTCTGTGTGAGGATCGCGTCACGGCGGCCAGCGCGATAGATCGACAGGGTTCCAGCCCGTTGATCCTGTCTGATCAGCAGGTCTGTTCTGAGTTGCCGGAGCCGGCTGTTCCTTGCCGCTCAACCATCCGACGTGACCGACCCGACGCCGATCGCGGCGAGGACGACAGCGATCGCGAGGGTCAGGCGACGTCATTGAGTGAGACATGAGTGCGTTCCTAAATACGAGGCACATCTACCGCGACGTGTGTCACGGGCCGATGCCGCACCTGAGCTGCTTCACGATGGTACGATGACCACGATGATTCTCGAGCATCTACATCGTGACCACGTTCCGTCGTGTCCGTGTGATCCCGTGGACGTTCATCTCGAATGCTTCACCTTCCGATGCAACCAGACGCTGTCGTACAACGGCGATTGCGCGCCCCGCACCGTCGCGATGACGACGTGGCGTGACTGCTCGAACGGCAGCCCGACAGCGGCCGTCAGGTCGCCGACGACGGGCCGGGCTTCATTGTGCAGGAAGACTCCTCCGGGCGCGAGCATCGCGGCGATATTACTGATCGCCAACATCAGCTCTCCGTCGTCGAAGTAGGGCAGGATGTTGGTGGCAATGACGAGGTCGAATGGCTTGCTGACCAGCCGCTCGGTCACGATGTCGAGCGGCTCGGCTGCGAGCGCGCGAGCGGCCGCCGGGCCAACACGAACGGTGCCGCGCAGGTGCCCGTTCAGGGGCTTGCTCGCGGTCGGTGGATTACTTGCGTCGGCGATCGAGCGGCCGAGGCCCGCGAAGTAGTCTCGGTACTCGGCGGAGAGCGTGACGGTCTCGCTGTCGCGTATCTCGCTCACCAGCGTCAACGTCGGCGGCGCGGCGGTCGCGCGCCTCAGGTGTGCGACCACTCGTGGATTGATGTCGGCGGCTACGACCTCGAGGTTGTCCAAACGCGCAAGGTTGTACGAGACGAGCGCGTCCATGACGGCCCACGGCTGGTAGCTTTCCGGGGGACCGGCTTCGAGGAGCGCTGTTCTAGGCGCGAGATCCAGTCCCGGGCCAACGATCAGCACCCGCCGGACGGATCGCTCGGGCTGGAGTGACTTGAGTATTCCCAACCCAATTGAGACGACGTAGCCCGCTTCGACCGCGGTGTCGGTGCTCAAGCCACGCGAGCGATAGAGATCGGCGACCGCGTCGGCCGGCTTGGCTGAGCGCTGGGCGACGAACTCCTTTTCGTAGACGAACCGCATCGCGCGAAGGTACTCGCGCGCGAGACTCGTTTCGCGGCCTTTCCGGTCGGGAAATGCCGCGTTGATGAGCTCGCCAAAATAGATCAGGCGCGGGTCGCGCGTGGGCGCGCCAAGCGCGACGAGCAGCCTGCCGATCCGATCGCGGACCGCGGAAGAGACCTGCCTCAGCGAGGCCTCGCCGGTTCGCAGGAACGATTCCCGTTCGGATTCGCCGAGACCCTCGACGAGCGCCTTCGCGCTCAGGGCGGGCTCGATTGGGGGCAGCGTCGTGAAGCCCCTGGACTGAAGCAGGTAGAAGACGAGGTGATCGAGATCGCCCAGTCGGACCCGAGTGGCGTGAGCCTCGCTCAGGCGCTCGACATAGGCCGGGAATGACGCTGCGGTGAGTCCGCGCGCTTCGAGCTGCGCTGCGAAGCGGGGAAGTGTCCGCCCAGTTGATCCGCGTGGCGCTGGCGGTCGGCTGGACGCCGACAGTTGAAGGTGCACCGGCGAGCGCTCGGCCAACAAGGACTGGAGCCGCGACGAGCAAGAGGATCCGCGGGCGCACCGATCTATTGTGCAGGAAGTTAGGTGGAAAGGGCTCAAGGCTCAAGGCTTAAGGCTCAAGCAAGATCTTCGAGTAAGAGTTCGAAGGTTTGCCTGAGCCCTGAGCCTAGAGCCTGAGCCTGAGCCGAGAGCCTAGAGCCTAGAGCCTAGAGCCTAGAGCCGAGAGCCGTTGCAGCCGGGAACGCCACCGAGGGCGGCGTTCCCGGTCCCCGACTTAGAAGATCAGTCGGAACCCCAGCTGGATGAACCGCTGGAAGTTCGACTGACCTGTCGTGTTGCGGTTGATACGGCCGAAGTCGGCCGACGTCGTCGTCTGGTTGTACTGCCGCTCGTCGTACATCGGGCTGTTGAAGAGGTTGAACGCCTCCAGACGCACCTGGAACCGCACGTTCTGCGGTGATCGGCGTTGTCTTTGCGAAGTTCACGTCCACCTGCCAGAAGGACGGCCGGCGGAACTCGTCGTAGCGGAACATCGCGGTGCGGCGCTGGAACGCCTCGCGGATCAGGAAGTAGGGTTCCGTGCAGCCGTACGCCTGAGACACCGACAGCAGATCGTACCGGCCCGTCACATTGTTGCGCTGACCGATGCAAGGCTTCACGCCGTAGATGAACTGGCCGTCCTTCTTCCCGGCGCAGCGCGATCTCGTTGAGATCAACGCCGGGTGCCAGGTCGACATTGCCGGGCATGTCCCAGGGCTGTCCGGACTGGTAGACGAACGCCGGCGCGATCGACCAGCCGCCGAGAAGGTAGCCCGCGATGCTTTTCTGATCGCGGTACCACGGCAGCTCCCAGACGCCCGAGGCCGTGATGCGGTGCTCGCGGTGCGAGAAGTACGGAGCGTCGTTCTCGAGGAGCGAGACCTCGTCGACGTAGGCGGCGTTGACTTGGGTCGTCGTGTTCGCGCCGATTTCAGTCCAGCGCGGCACCCATGTGTAGCCAGCATTGATGGTGACGCCCTTCGCCCAACGCTTGTTGGCCACGAACTGCAGCGAGTCGTACTTCATCGTGCCGAGGTTCTGCTGGTTCTGGTTGAACGCCGACGAACGCGGGGAACGGCCGGGAGAGCTCGAACCTGGACAGGGTCGGACTCGTGAACCGAGTCGTGCCCTCGAAGCCGGGGACGTTGAAGAACGGGTTCGTGAGCTGCTGGTCGCACAACGTGCGGCTCCCGCCGAGCGTCACGTCGCACTGTGCCTGGAATGCCGCCGAGGGCTCGTTGTAGCCGCCGAAGTTCCCCTCGATGTCGTCGCTGCGGCTGCCGGCGTAGGTCACGTCGAGCGAGATGCGGAACGGCAGTTCGCGCTGGATGCCGACGGAGAACTGGTGCACGTTCGGCACGATGAAATCAGGGTTCGAGAAGCTCGGATTGCGCCCGAGGAAGGTGAGCGGGCCGAGCGCGCTGCCGGGCGGGCTCTGAATCCCGGTGGGCCACGGATTGTTCAGCGCATAGGTCGGCGTCCGGTTGCCGTCGAGCGACGTGATGATCGGCGTGGACTGGGCGAACCCGGCGTTGAACGACGTACTGGTCGGGTTGAGGAAGTACTTGCCCCAGCCGCCGCGCAGCACGGTCTTGTCGTTGAGCGAGTAGGCCGTGCCGACGCGGAACTGGTAGTTGTTCTTGTCGTACTTCCATGGCCTGTCCGGGGCGCCGTCGACGCCCGCGAACCGGATGCCGCCCAGCACCTGCTGGCCGACGCGCGCCGACACCGGATTGACGAGCGTCGGATCGAACGCGTAGTTCAGCATGTTGTCTGCTTCACCCACCGCGCCGTTGAAGTCCCACCGGAAGCCGAGGTTCAGCGGTCAGCTTGTTGGTGACCCGCCAGTCGTCCTGGATCCACGGGGCAGCGAAGAACCACTCGTAGTGTGGCTTCGGGTTGACATCCACCTCGCCGCTGACCGGCGCGCCGAGCAGGAACGAGGCGAACGAGTTGCCCTCGAGGACGCTGGTGCTGTTTATGGTGCTCCGCGTGAATTGCTGGTTGAACCGCACGATGCCGCCGGAATTGTTGTAGTTCTCGTGATAGGTGTTGATCCACCGCAGGTCGAGACCGCTGCGGATGTTGTGCTTGCCGCGGATCATCGACACGTTGGGCTGAATCGTGTAGTTCCGGTTCCTGTTCGGGGCCGAGCCGCGCGCCAGGCTGACGAAGTCCGTGAGCTCGATGCGGGGGAAAATGCCGTCGACCGCCTGGCTTGGCATCTGCGAGACGACACTCGCGGGCCAGAACTCCGTCGCGTCGAAACCGAGCGAGGGTTCGCCATAGCTCCAGTCCAGGTAGTACGTGTAGCTGCCGCGCAGGTTGAACACAGTTCCGGAGCCGAAGACGTGGACCCAGTCGCCGACGAGCGCGCGGTTGGCGCGCCAGAGGGGAAGCTGGCCGTCCTGCGCCGGGCCGCTCGCGGATCGCGGTGGTATTGCGCACCTCGTTGCGCTCGTTCTCACCCCAGCGGAAGAACACGCGATCGTTCACGCCGAAGTTGTGATCGACCTTGCCGACCCAGTTCCAGAACAGGTCCTTGTTGAAGTGCTCGGGGTAGTCCAGGTTGTTCTGCCATGGCGCGGCACCCGCGGTCGTGTAGTTCGGGTCCGGGTAGTACTGCATGATCGCCCGCGCCGTCGCGGAGATGCGATCGGCAGGAATGCGGTTGCCGGGGAACGGCTCGCGGGTCCATACGCCGTTGACGTCCCTGCCCGTGTTCGGGTCGTAAATGATGATCGGTCGCCCCTGTGCGTCCACTGAGTCCGGAGAAATCGCCGGTTCTTCATCGCCTGTGTTGGCGTCGTCGAGTTGAGCGGGGCCGGCGTGCCTTCCCGGTACTTCTCGCCGACGAACAGGAAGAAGGTCTTGTTCTTGAAGATCGGACCATCGACGCTGAAGCCGTACTGATCGATGTACTGATCGGTTTTCGGCGACTGGCGCGAGTTGAGCAGGAACGAGTTTGCGGCCAGGGCCTTGCGCCGCATGTAATCGTAGGCCTCGCCGTGGAAGCTGTTCGTGCCCGACTTGAGCGTCATGTTGATGACGCCGCCGGCGGTGCGGCCGTACTGCGCGTCGTACGAGTTGGTCGAAACCTTGAACTCCTGCACGGCCGCGGCCGGCGGAACGTAGGCGATGTTGTTGCCGCCCTGGTTGGCGTTGTTCGGCGCGCCGTCGAGCAGGAACTCGTTGTTGCGGTTCTGCCCGCCGTTCATCGACCAGTCGGCGAGCGCGCCGTTGTCGAACGGCCGCAGGTAGATGGCCTGCGCGTTGTAGTTGACGCCGGCGACCAGCGTGGCGAGCGCCATCGGGCTGCGCGACTGCAGCGGCAGCTCGGCGATGCGCGCGCTGTCGATGACCGTGCCGCGGCTCGCGTTGCTCGTCTCGAGCAGCGGCGATTCGGCCGTGACCGATCACTTGCTCGGTCAGGCCGCCGACGCCCATCTCGACGTTGATCGTGGCGGTTTCGTTGACCTGGAGCGTCATGCCGGATCGCGTGTATTTCTGGAACCCGGAGAGCTCGACGCTCATCGTATAGGAGCCCGGCCGAAGGAACGGGACGGTGTAACTGCCTTCGGTGTTCGCTCACCGCCGTCGCAGTTTCGTTGGTGCTGATGTTTGTCAGCGTGACGGTGGCGCCCGGCAGAGCGCCCTTGCTCGAATCGAGGATCTGGCCTCGAACGGTCGCGCGGAACTCCTGGGCGGCGGCGCCACCGGCCGTGGCCAGCAGCAGCGCGGCCCCTAACAGGCAGACAAACGACTTCATCTTCATTGTCAGCGTCCTCCCAGCGCAGTTGTCGACGCAGCAACCTGCCGTGAACTTCGGTGGTTGCCCAATGCGTTCTCCCTGAGACGCGGTGGTTATACTACCGACGTCGGGGCGTTTCAAGCCGGAAGCCGTGACCTTTGGCTTCCGGCGAAATCGTTGCAGCTATTGGGTTAGCGCGTATTGCGTGGCGAAACGAGGCTCGGGTTCAGCTGCCGGGCTCGCTCGAACGCCGACCGCGAGGCCTCGTGTTCGCCGAGGCGTTCGAAGACCAATCCCAGCTGGTAGTGAGCCGGCGCGTAAGCTTCGAAGATGGCGGTCGCGCGGCGGAAATTGTCCACTGCTGCCAGCAAGTCTCCCGACTCAGCCTTCTGAATACCGACTGACGTCCAGACGAGCGCCTCGTGTTCCAGTCGTGCGCCAGTTCGAAGGCGTTCCGACTCATTCAAGTACGCACGAGCTGCGGGTTCGTCGCCTGCGAGCTGCCGCACTTGGGAGAGCGTGTAGTAGGTCGCCGGATCGGGACGGATCTCAACGGCGCGCTGAAGCGCAGCGGTCGAGCCGGTCCAGTCTCGTCTCGCCTTCAAGACAGATCCCAGCGCGAAGAGGGCGTCAGCGTGCTTGGGGTCAGCTGCGATCGCGGCGCGCAGCGCATCCGTCGCCCGATCCAGGTCACCCTGGTGCCAATAAATGATCCCCATGGTGTAGTGGGCTTCCGGGCGCGGATCGGTCTTCACCATGCGCTCGAGTTCGGCGAGTGCTTCGGGCAGTCGATCGGCCCTCCGGAGGACGAGCGCGAGGTTGTACCTGGCGAGGGCGTGCTGCGGAGCCATCTGAAGCACCTTGCGGAAGGTCTGGATCGCCCCGTCCACATCCTGTTCCGACTGCGCAAGGCCGAGGGTGAAATAGCGGTCGGTGTCGCCGGGTGATTCCGCTATCAGCGCCCGTGCCCGCTCGACCGCCTCGGGCCCTTTTCCGGTCTTGACGAGCGCCAGAATCAGATTGCCGGACGCCTTGCGAAAGGCTGGTCGAACGTCGAGGGCACGCCGGTACGAATCAACCGCGGCGTCGAGCGCGCCAATCCGCTCGAGCGCTTCACCCAGCCGGTTCTGCACGTCGGCATCGCGCGGCGCGAGCCCCGAGGCCTCCCACAGGAGCGAGAGGGCGCCAACGGAGTTCCCCTGCGCTTCAAGCTCGATCGCGCGTTCGTACGCCTGCCTGGCGCGGCCGGTCGCCGGCTGCTCCCGATCCTGTCCGGCGTACACAGTCGCCAGGATAGGTCGACCAAGTAGGAGGAACGTGCCGAACGTCAGGACAAGAATCGCCAGCCGCCGGCGCGAAGCCATAGCCGGTCCATTGTGACATCACTGCGTCGCGCCGATTCGGTAGAGGTGGGTTGCCGATCGAACGTAAATCGACCCTCCGGCGATCGCCATCGACGCCAGCGTTGCGCCATCGAGCGTGTTGGTCGCCAGGCGCCGATACTGCCGGCCTGGTGCGAGGACGGTCGCGACACCGTCTTCGGCAAGAAAGTAGATGCGGCCATCGGCGAAGACCGGCGACGCCGAGAACGTCCCGTTGAGCCGCTGCTGCCACAAGATGTCGCCCGTCCTGGCGTCGAGGCAGCTGGCGATGCCGGCGTCGGTCACGAGGTACAGCTCGTCTCCGACAAGCAGCGGCGAGGGCGTGAGCGGCGCGGCGCGCCGGTTGCGTCCAGCCGACGTGCGTCTTCGACACGTCGCCGGACCCGTCGGGCCGGACGGCCATGATTGCCGGCTGAAAGAATCCCGTCGCGATGTAGACGAGACCGTGACCGTAAACCGGTCGTGGCACGTTCGAAAAACCATCCCCATAGCTGACGCGCCAGATTTCCTTGCCCGACGCCGGCTCGTAGGCAGCCGCGCGAAACGCGCCAACGCTGACGATCTGATCGCGGTCGCCGACGCGAATCACGAGCGGCGTCGTGTAAGCCTGGTCCCAAGGCTGACGTCTCGACGTCTTCCAGCGCGTCTTGCCGGTGCGCTTGTCGAGCGCGACGACGAAGGCCTCGCTGCCTCCGTCGCAGTTGATGATCAGCAGATCGCCGTGAAGGATTGGCGAGCTACCGGCGCCGTGCTGCGACTCATAACGGAATCGCTCCTTCCACAGGACCTCACCATCCGTCGTCAGGGCAGCCGTGCCTTCCGTCCCGAAATGCACGTAGACGCGGTCGCCCTCAACGATTGGAGAGGGCGACGCGCGATTGTTCTTCGGGTGAAGCGCGCCGCCCGACCGGACGTTGAAGACTTCGACGTTCACGACTTCTCGTCCCGTCGCCATGTCGTACGCCAGCAGCCGCAGCGATATGCCTCGATCCTCGACCGCGGTCGTCAGCCAGACGCGGCCAGCCGAGACGATGGGAGATGACCAGCCCCGACCCGGGACCGCCGACTTCCAGACGATGTTGCGTGCCTCGCTCCACTCGAGCGGGAGCCCGCGTTCGGACGAATGTCCCTGTCCGCCAGGACCTCGAAACTCCGGCCAGTCCTGCGCTGCCGCCATGCTCGTCAGACCGAGCAGGCAGACCAGCAACGCCGAGGGAAGAGTTAGGGCGGCGATCACTGTGCTGGAGCTGCCGGCAGCATGTTGCGAATGGCGGCGATGCGCCAGGTGTCGGCTTCACGCGTCATCACGAACGTCGACCACATCCGTCGATCCCCGCCGGCGCCGCCGATGATTTCGTAGCGACCGTCGGCGATGGCGACGTCCTTTGACGGAAAGCGGATCGTCTCGAGTGTAATCGTGCGGTTACCGCCGGTACGCTGTGATGAGGCGAGCGTGCCCTTGACGAGCGCGTCACGTCCTCGTCGCCATTCACCGGAGGAAACCAGCTGATCGGCGTCGCTGGTGAAGAGCGCCCCGACGGCCGCCGGGTCGCCGCGTTCGCGCGCGCCGACGTATTCCTTGACGAGATTGCGGATCGCCGCTTCGTCCTTTGCGCGACTGGTCGAGTCCTGCCAGGACCCGTTCAGGGCGCCGTTGAGGGCGATGACGAGGAAGAGTGCGCTCGCTGATACTGCATACATCGACTGGATCCTCCAGAGATGCTACGGGATCAAACCAGAAAGAGCCGAGGGGATCAACGAGGGCTTGCGAAGGGGTGAGCTCGAGCGAGGGTATGGACGCGCTTGGAGAGACGTGAGGGGGACCGGGCTGCAGCATACCTGCAGGCCAGCCCCCTCGAGGGGCTTCATCCGCCCCAGACGATGTTTCGCAACGGGGCCTCCGATTTACTAACGCCGAACTCTCCTGAACACCAGATCCGTGCCAGGCTTGAAACAATGAGAAAAGCGGTGCATTTATGAACTCGGGCTGGAAAGGTCGGCTTCCTGAGGAACTTTGCTCATTCCTGAGGCAACCCTTGCCCACGCAGTTTCTGCACACAGGATGGTGGCAATTTCTGTCAAGGTGGCTGGCACCTTCCCCGGAAAGGTGCCAGCCACCTATACTCCAGCCACCTGTCCGTCCTGTGAAGGGAACGCCGAGACCAGCCATGCAGGTGAAGACCTACGTCGATCGAAAGACCATGAGTGCGGCCGCGGCCGGCCACGCCGCGTCGCTATTGCGCGACTGCATTGCCGCCCGAGGACGTGCGCGGATTATCGCGGCCACCGGCGCCTCGCAGATTGAGTTTCTCGAGTCGCTGGTGACAGCACCGGGAATCGACTGGTCGCGCGTCGAAATGTTCCACCTCGACGAGTACGTCGGGCTCCCGTCAAGCCATCCGGCAAGTTTTCGTCGCTATCTCCTCGATCGACTGATTCGACCGACCGGCATGAGCGCCTACCATCTGCTTGACGGCGAGCAGGATGCGCAGCACGTCGCCGACAAGATCGGTGAGGTCATCTCGTCGGCTGCTATCGATATCGCGTTCGTCGGAATTGGCGAAAACGGTCACCTGGCCTTCAATGACCCGCCCGCCGATTTTACGAACGCGCGACCGTACCTTGTCGTGACCCTTGACGAGGCGTGCAGGCGCCAGCAGGTCGGTGAGGGCTGGTTCGCGTCGGTTGACGACGTGCCATCCGAGGCGATCTCGATGTCGGTCACTCAGATCATGAAGTCACGCACGATTCTGTGCATCGTTCCCGACGCCCGGAAGGCCGAGGCCGTTCATGCGTGTCTCGAAGGCGACGTCTCACCGATGGCCCCGGCGTCGATTCTGCAGCGGCACTCCGACACCACGGTGTATCTCGATCGCTTGTCGGCGGAGCGCCTGTCGCCAGCCACGCGAGGCGTCGTGCGGGACGACGAACGGTCGTGAAGATCGAGTTCCCGGGGTTTTTTGACCTTCAGGTGAACGGGTTTGGCGGCGTCGATTTCAACTCACCGAAACTGACCGTCGAAAGCCTGAGCTCGGCGCTCGATCGCATGCGCGCCGTCGGCGTCACCCGTGCGCTCCCAACCGTCATTACGTCGTCTTTTGAAGATTTCTCTGCGAGCGCGCGCGTCATCGCTGGTGTGGCGGACCAGGCCGTCGCCGGCATCCACATGGAGGGTCCGTACATTTCGCCGGAAGACGGACCGCGCGGCGCGCATCCCCGAGAGCACGTCCGGGCGGCAAGCGTGGACGATTTCGAACGCCGCCAGGACGCGGCCGGCGGTCGCATCGTGCTCGTGACGCTCGCGCCGGAGGTTCCCGGCGCCGTTCCGCTCATCGAACGGCTGGTGTCGCGCGGGGTGTGCGCGGCCATCGGCCACACTGCCGCAAGCCCTCGACAGATCGCCGACGCGATTGCCGCAGGAGCCACGCTCTCCACACATCTCGGCAACGGCTGCGCGTCGGTCCTGCCGCGGCACCCGAACGTCATCTGGGAGCAGCTCGCCTCCGACGCGCTCTACGCGAGCCTGATCGTCGACGGTCACCACCTGCCGGCCTCGACCGTGCGGGCGCTGGTGCGCGCCAAGGGAGCGGAGCGGACGATTCTCGTGACCGACGCGACCGCCGCCGCCGGTAGCGCGCCCGGGCGATATAGGATTGGCGCCGTCGAAGGCGAGCTCGGCGCCGACGGTCGAGTCTCGCTGCCTGGAACGCCGTTCCTCGCGGGGTCGAGCCTGACGCTGGACCGCGCGGTGGCCAACACGGCGCGCTTCACCGGGCTCTCCATCGATGTGGTCATACCGATGGCGTCGACGATTCCCGCACGCTTGCTCGGCATGACGCCGGCTGGCACGGTGAGCGCCGAGTGGGATCCCGAGAGATTCGAGCTCCAGATCATCGGGGTCAGACCGGGGTCAGACCGGGGTCAGACCGGGGTCAGACCCGCTGGCGCCGACTCCGACGAAGAACGCGAGATCTGACTATGGACATTGCAGCCCTCGACTGGGCCGTGCTCGTTGCCTACTTAATCATCATCACGGCGATCGGGTTGATCGTCGGGTACCGCGTCCGGCAGAGCGGCGAGTACTTCCTCGGCGGCCGCAAGTTCGGTCCGTGGCTGATGATCGGTCAGAGCTTCGGCGTCGGCACGCACGCCGAAATGCCGGTGGCGCTCGCCGGAGCGGTCTACAGCGTCGGCGCATCGGCGATCTGGTATCAGTGGAAGAACCTCTTCATCACCCCGTTCTACTGGCTGATGGCCCCCGTGTTCCGGCGCATTCGCCGGACGACCATGGCCGAGTTCACCGAAGATCGCTACGGCTCCTGGATGGCGGCGATTTACATCGTCTTTGCGGTGTGCTTCTTCATCATCAATACCGGCAGCATGCTCAAGGGCGCCGGCAAGGTGATCAGCCAGGCAACCGGGGGCGGGATTGGCGTGAACGAGATCGTCGTGGCGATGACGGTCATGTTCATCCTCTACAGCTTCGTCGGCGGCCTCGTGGCGGCCGCCTGGACGGACCTCTTTCAAGGCATCCTCATCATCGTCTTGTCCTTCATGCTGATTCCGCTCGGCTGGCGCGTAGTCGGCGGACTGGACGGCATGCAGGCATCGCTCGAGCCGTTCAGATTTTCTCTGGCGACGCCGTCGGGCATCGGGCCGTGGGTGATCGCGATGCTGACGCTGAACGGCCTGGTCGGCATCATGGCCCAGCCGCATCAGCTCGCTACCGTCGGCACGGGCAAAGACGAGCGGACGTGCCGGATCGGGATGCTCGCCGGCAACATGGTCAAGCGGGTCTGCACGGTCGGCTGGGCGTTGGTGGGCCTGATCGTCGCAGCGATGGTGGCGCAAGGGCAAGTGACTGCGGCAGCGTTGGGCGATCCGGAGAATGCGTTCGGGTTTGCGTGCCGGCAGTTACTCTTCCCCGGTGCGCTCGGTCTGATGATCGCGTCGATTCTTGCAGCCAACATGTCGACGTGCTCTGCGTTCCTGGTCGACAGCGGCGCTCTGTTCACCGAGGGACTCTACCGTCAGCGGTTCGTGACAGGTCGCCCCGACCGTCACTATCTTTGGGTCGGGCGCGTCAGCGGGTTTGTGATCACGATGGCGGGCGTTCTCTACGCCATGTTCCTCATCGAGAGCGTGCTCTATACCTTTCTTCTCACGGAAACGCTCGCGACGTTTGTCGGGATCAGCGTGCTTGGGGGGATTCTCTGGCCGCGGGCGAACCGCTGGGGCGCGCTGGCAAGCCTGGCCAGCTCACTGGCGACCAATTTCATCCTGTATGACATGACCGGCCAGCGCCTCGACCATTGGGACGCCAACGTATTTCTCGCGGCTCTGGTCGTCGGCATCCTCGCGCTGATTGTCGTGAGTCTGCTGACGAGTCCTGAACCGGCGTCGAAAATCGACGACTTCTTCACGCGTCTAGAGACCAGCAGCGATTCGCCAGACAGCGCCACGCGGGTTGGCGCCCCGGACCGCCGGCCGCTGCTGCTCGTGAATCTGCTCCGACTCAAGCAGGCCACCGCCGGCCGCGGCTGGCGAGCGTTTCGCGAAGATCTCGTCGGGTTCGGTCTCGGGTGGATCATCGTCATTGTCCTCGTTGCCGCGACGGCGCTGTTTCTCGCGATCTGAGCGAATGTGCACGATTGACGGCGTCTGCAAAAGCTCGTAACCGCAGAGAGCGCGGAGCACGCAGAGCCACATTGGATTTCTCTGCGAACTCGGCGTTCTCGGCGGTGAAAGGCTTTTCCAGTGAGTGGCGAAGGGGTTTGTTACTCCTTGGCGATCAATCTGGCGCGCGTCCGCCTGTAAGACCCGAGGTACCATAGCGGTAGATGATTGCGTTCTCACGGATCAGCAAGCAGTACGGCCGACAGGTGCTCTTCGTCGACGCGTCGTTCCAGCTCAATCCTGGTGAAAAAATCGGGCTCGTCGGACCGAACGGGGCGGGGAAGACCACCCTGTTCCGGATGATCACTGGCGAAGAAACGGCCGACGAGGGTGACGTCTCGGTCCCCAAGCGACTGACGATCGGCTATTTCCGGCAGGACGTCGAGGAGATGTCGGGCCGCAGCGTCCTCGACGAGGCCATTGCCGGCAGCGGTCGCGTTGGCGCACTGCACCACGAGCTCGAGGCGTTGAATCAGGCGATGTCGGACCCGGCGCGAGCCGATGACATGGATCGCATCCTGGCGCGTTTCGGGGAGGTCCAGGAGGAATACGAGCATCTCGGCGGTTATGCGCTCGAGAGTCAGGCGCGCGAAGTTCTGCACGGCCTGGGGTTCGACGACGAGCGGATCGACGGCGACGTTGGCGCGCTCTCCGGGGGCTGGAAGATGCGCGTGGCGATGGCCCGCGTCCTTCTGGGCCGGCCCGATGTCCTGCTCCTCGACGAGCCGACGAACCATCTCGACATCGAATCGATCATCTGGCTCGAGGCATTCCTCAAATCGCTGCCCGGCGCCTTGCTCATGACCTCCCACGATCGGGATTTCATGAACCGGATCGTCAACCGCATCGCCGAGATCGACGGCGGTGAGATTACCGTCTACTCCGGCAATTACGACTTTTACGAGCGCGAGCGCGGTATCCGCGAAGCCAATCGCGAAGCCGCGTACGCGCGCCAGCAGGCGATGCTGGCCAAGGAACAGCGCTTCATCGAGCGGTTCGCGGCGCACGCTGCCAAGGCGGCGCAGGTCCAGAGCCGCGTCAAGGCGCTCGACAAGATCGAGCGGATCGAGTTGCCAAAGAAGCGGCGCGTCGTCGACTTTGAATTCCGTCAGCCGGCGCGGTCAGGTGAGCAGGTCGCGGTGCTCGAGGACGTGTCGAAAGCGTACGGTCGCCGAGTGGTTCACGACGGCGTCGGCCTGACGATCCGGCGCGGCGAACGCTGGTCGGTGATGGGCAGGAACGGCGCCGGCAAGACGACGCTGCTCAAGATGATCGCCGGCGCGCTCGCGCCAGACCGGGGCGGCGTGCGGATCGGCGCCAGCGTCAAGATGGGCTACTTCGCCCAGCAGTCGACCGAGCTCCTCGACCCCGATCTGACGATCTGGGAACAGATCGAAAAGGACTTTCCGCTCGAACCGATTGGCGCGCTGCGCAACCTGCTCGGCGCCTTTCAGTTCTCCGGCGAGGACGTCGAGAAGAGAATTCGCTCGCTCTCCGGAGGCGAGAAGACCCGTCTGGTGATGGCCCGGATGCTTCTCGACCCGCCGAACTTCCTTGTCCTTGACGAGCCAACGAACCATCTGGACCTGGCCACGAAGGAAATGCTCGTGAACTCGCTGTCGCAGTTCGACGGCACGATGATCTTCGTGTCGCACGACCGCATGTTCCTGCGCGGGCTCAGCAATCGTGTGCTCGAACTCGGAGGGGAGAGCGGGACGGACGCGCAGGTTCACGCCTATCCCGGTTCCTACGTCGAGTACGTGCAGCGCACCGGCCACGAGGCGCCTGGGGTGCACGCTTAACTGTCAGCTATCAGCTATCAGCCGAGCCGCAACTTAGCCCTTCGCCGGCTTCAGCTTGGCGTGAGCCGGACGCTTTTCGGCCGGGCCTCCTGCCGCCACCATCGCGCGAATCTTCGCGCGCCGCAACACCGCGCGCTTCCGGTTGATCTGGAACCGCGATTTCTCACCATTTCGTTCGGACATCTGACCTCCAGTCTCATCCGGGGGGCTTCGCCCCCCGGAACCCCCCTGCTGGCTCGCTCGCGGGGCCCCCACGCCCCGCGCCGCTCGCCAGGCTCCACTCGCTGCCGCTCGTTCGCGCTGTTTGTCTATGACAGCTTCCAGCGTGAGCCTAGCCAACCAGTTACGGTATCACGTCGCGGCCGCTCGCCACGCGCTCACTCGCGCGCGTCGATGATTTCCCGGAGGCGGCTGACCTCGGCGGCCACGACTGCCGCCTCCGGATCGTGACCCTCTCGGGCCGCGCGGCCGACATGGACTTCGCGAACGACGCCGGTCCGCACGAGTGTCGCCAGCATATCGGCGTCGATGCCGCCGCCCGCGATGATCGTCAGGCGCGCGTCCGCGCGCTCCTGATACGCGCGCAGGCGCTGACATCGGATCGTTGACGGGCCGTCGCCGCCGCTCGTGAGAACCCGATCGATGGCGGCGACGCCTGCGATCGCGTCGATGGCCGACAGCGGATCGCGCAGCGCGTCGAAAGCACGATGGAATGTGACCTTGATCCCCGGTGCCGCCTCCATCACGTGGCAGACCGGTTCCAGCTCGATCTCACCAGCTGTTGCGAACCCGACGACGAGGCCGTCGACCTGCAGCTCGGCAAGCGCCGCCGCGGCGCGTTGCAACACCAGCAGTTCGATGGGGTTGGTGGTGTATCCCGCATTCTCGCGGACCATCACACGTAGCGGTAGCGATACCTCGGCTGCGATCTCGCGGACGAGGGCAATCGCCGGCGTCAATCCACCATCTTGAATCCGGCGCACGACTTCAAGACGATCGGCGCCGGCCCGCGCCGCCGCGCGCGCGTCCGCAACGCTCTGGACGATGACTTCGAGGAGGGTCCGCATCAACGCGGTGCTTCGGGTCTGGCACTCATGGCCAGGGCATTATCCCCGGCATCAACTCACGATGCGCAGGTTTGGGGCAGAGACGGCTCCGTGGCGATTGGAATGAGCTGGACATCGAGTATCGTGATTGAGTTCGTCGTCAGTCTAAAAGAGGAACTTGACGGCGAGTTGAATGACGCGAGGATCGCCGGCCGATGTGATCGTTCCAAATGCCGCTGATCCGAACGTGCCGTTCGGCGCTCCGAGTGGCGGCGTATTCGTCAGGTTGAAGACCTCCGCGCGAACCTGAAGCGCCGTCCTTGCGGGCAACGACACTTGCCTTGTCACAGCGACGTCGACGTTCCTGTACCCGGGGCCGCGAACCGGATTGCGCGTGCTTGTGCCTAGGGTGAACTGCGGTGCCGTCGTGAACGCGCTCGTATTGAACCAGCGGCTGACGGTCCGCCGAGGCGAGCGTCGGACTACCGGCCAGGTTCGGTCGCTGAGTTCCGAATCCCGCGAACGCGTTGTTGTTGGTGGTTTGCGTGACGGCGATCGGAATGCCTGACTGCAGCGTCAGGAGGCCGGTCAGTGTCCAGTCGCTGGCCAGAACGCCGAATATCCCTCTCGGCTGGTACCGCCGATTCGCGCCGACCGGGATGTCCCAGATGGCCGATGTGACGAACACGTGAGGGATATCACCGGTGGAGTCGTCGCGCTCGAGGCGGCGATTGAAGCTGTCGGCGACGGGGTAGTTCGCAATCGGTCCAGTCAGAATCGACGCGTCGAACACCGATGACGCGTCGTCGACGAGCTTCGACCGCGTGTAGCTCACGAGATAGGAGAGACCTTTGGAGTAGCGCTGTTCGAGCTTGACATAGAAGCCGTTGTAGATCGTCGTACCGACGTTGTTCCTGTACAGGCTGACGGTGGTGTATTGCGGGTAAGGCTTGAGCAATTGCGCCGCCGGGATGGTTGGGTCGCCGAGCGACGACGAACGAGGAATCGTCCCGAAAAACGGATTCGGCACACGCTGCAGCAGCGGCGTGCCCAGCGCCAGTTGCTCGACGGTCAGTTGATTCAGGTTAGTGTCCGGGATGCCCACGTGCGTGATCTTCGAACCGACGTAGGCCAATTCCACCGAAAGGTTCGACGTGAGCTCGCGCTGCAGGGATGCGTTCCACTGCTGCACGTAGCCCGATCCAAGGTCACGGTCGACCGAGAAGACGCCCTGACCGATGCCGGCCGTCGGCGTCAACGGCAGCGGATCCACCTGCGGACCCGCCTCGAGGGTGAAGGCCGGCACGATATTGTCGAGCGTGCGCTGGGAAACGGTTTGGAGAAACGGAAAGGAAGGGGTCGTAAAGGGCGTCGTGATTCCCGCCTGTTCGATCCAAACGAGCGCGTAGCCTGTTCGAACCACGGTCTTATCGGTCACCAGTCCGACGATCCCCAACCGCGGTCCGAAATTGAGCGCGTGGAGCTCGCGCGCCGCGCGCGGCTGCCCGTTCTGCCCGAGGTATTCGAGCTGCTGTGTCTGCAGGTTGAACACGGCGGCCTGGTTGTTCACCTCCGTCGACGGAAAATTCAACGTGTAACGCAGTCCCGCATTCACCGTCAGGTGATCCAGCACTCGCCAGTCGTCCTGCGCGAAATACTCCTGGAAGGAGGCGCGATTCCGAATCTGATCCTGCTGCAGATCGATTGAGAACTGCTGGACCTGCCCGAGCAGAAAGCTCGCGAAGGGCGTCCCGGTATTGGCGACGCCCGGAAGATCCGTGAAGAGGCTGCTGAAGGTGAACGAGCCGGTTGGCGATGGCGGTTGCACGACGTTCAAACGCTCCCAGCGGAGGTCCGCGCCAAATTTCATCGTGTGCCGGCCCTTCAGCCACGTCAGCGTATCGGCGATCTGCGTCACGCTCGTGCCGAAGTCCGTGGCTGTGTTCGGAGGAGAGCCGAGCTGCTGGTAGCCGGAAATCAGAAAGGTCGGAAGCGTATCCGGAAACCTGGCCGTCGACGGAATGCCGGGAATGCCAAGGACCTCCGACGCCGAGCCGCTGAGCTGCGCCGCGAGTCGGCCGACGGTCCGTCTCGTGTCGCCGACACGAAGCTCGTTGACGAGCGTAGGAGATATCGTCCGCTGATAACCGGAGGCAAACGACCACGACGTCGTGTCCTGCAGTCCGAGCGTGCCGGTGGTGACGCCGCTTCCTTCGGGGAGCGGTGTTACGGGAAAAAACGACTCGCGAAAACCTGTCAGGCGGCCGAACACGTGGTCCTGGTTGCTGGCGAATCGGTGATCGATCCGCGCGCTGAACTGATCCTGATCGACCTGTTCATTGGCAACCCGTCGATAGTTGTTGGCCGCGCCGGAGCTGGTCGGCAGGGGATATCTCTGCAACAGCTCGATGGCGACAGGGTCCATTCGTTGCAGCGGAATGGCATTTCCGGGGAATTGGTTCCGCGTCGCCCCGCCGCCAGTGATGGGCGTCGTTGTCGCTGGATCGTAGATGGCGGGTACGCGCCCGCCGATGGCCTCGGTGAAGATGCCCTGTCGCTGCAAGACTGTTGGGACCGTCGAGATCACGGTTCGCCCGATCGACTGCCGCTGCCCTTGGTAGTCGGTGAAAAAGAAGGTTCGATCCTGACGAATCGGACCGCCCAGCACACCGCCAAACTGATTCCGACGGAACCTGGGCTTGACTGGATTCGTGGAGGCGAAATAGTTCCGGGCGTTCAGTGCTTCGTTTCGGAGGAATTCGAAGGCGGTGCCGTGAAAGCTGTTGCTCCCGGACCTGGTCGTGAGGTTGACGACGCCGCCATTGAAGCGCCCGAACTCGGCTGGCGGACTGTTGCTCTCGACTTTGAACTCTTGAATGGCGTCGATATTTGGAAAGAAGGCGACCTGGCCGGGTTCGGGTTGCAGGACCGAGATGCCGTCGAACAGGTACTCGTTGGTGCGCGGCCGTCCGCCATTGATGCGCGGCAACGATGAGCCCGGGGGAAGAGCGACTCCCGGTGCCAGACCTGCGAGGGTGATGAAGCTCCGGCCGTTCAGCGGCAGGCCGACGATCTTGCCGTTGTCGATGACCTGACCAAGCCCTGAGGCCTCGCTGCGAAGCAGCGGCGCATCCCCGGTCACCGTAATGGCGTCGGTTTGCTGGCCGACCTCGAGGCGGAGATCGAGTCGTATCGTCTCCCCCGTGGTCAGACGAATCCCTTCGCGTGTGAGCGGACGGAAGCCGCTGAGCTCCAGCCGAAGGAGATACGAGCCCGGCGCCAGTCCAGAGACGATGTAGCGGCCTTCCGCATCGGTCGACGTAGCGCGAGACAGGTTCGTCCCGACCGCAGCGATTGTGACGGTCGCGCCAGAGACGGCGGCACCCGCTTGATCGGAAACCTGGCCGGTCAGCGCGCCGGCACCGACTTGTGCCGCAGCGGGCGACGCGAGGCCGCACGTCCAGAGACACAGCAACAGCAGAACCACACATTCCCGTTCCCGCACTGCCCAAGCGGTCATCAGTGACACTGTAGATCGGACTTAACCGATAGTAAAATCGTCTTAAATCGTATAAATCAATATGCCTATGCTGTCGGAGAAAGTGATTGTTGACCTCGAGTCTGCGGCCCTCGAGCGTTGCTCGGAGCCGTCCGGTAGCGGACAATATTTCCCGCGACCGACCACCTGGCGCGAAAGAAGCCGATTGCGAACGCCACGAAACCACGGTACGGAGCCCTTGGTTCGGGGCATGGCCCTTGCTCGTGGCAGGCTTTGCCAAAGGGAGCGGAACGATGAGCAGTCTCAAGGATCTTCGCTACGCGCTCAGAACTTACGCGCGTAAGCCCGTGTTCACGGTCGCGATTCTCTTGTCGCTGGCGTTTGGCATCGGCGCGAACACCGCGATCTTCAGCGTCTTGAATGCGCTGATGCTGCGCCCGCTCCCGGTTCACGATCCGGCGTCGCTTTATCAGGTGCTTCATACCGGCGACGGCGGATCGTCAGAGAGCTCCAGCTACGCGTTCTACGCGTATCTGAGGGCCCACGCGAAGACGATCGCGGGCCTTTTCCAAGTCGATCCGACGTCGATGGTCAAGGTCTCGATCGATGGTCAGTCCGAGGCAATCGTCGCTCAGCACGTCACGGGCGATTACTTCAGTGTCCTCGGCGTGGCCCCGCTCGCCGGCGTTGTCATAGGGGCCGAGGAGGAGCAGGGAGCGGCGCCAAAGCGCGTTGCGGTTCTCAGCCATTCTTACTGGCTCCGCCGATTCGGCGGCGATCCAGGAGTTCTCGGTCGCGCCCTGACGGTCGATCAGGTGCCGCACACGATCGTCGGCATCACGCGGCCGGAGTTTTTTGGTTTGCAGGTTGGGCGTCGGGTCGACGTGACGGTCCCGCTCGACGGATCCGAGGACCGAGCGTTCTGGAAGTCACGCGCGCTGGTGGTGCGGCTGCCAGCCGGTGTCTCGCGTGAGGCGGCGATGGCTGAACTGAACGTACTCTTCCGGCAATACATCGCCGGCGACCAGACGCTCACAGAGCGTGCTCGCGCGCAGGGCTTCAAATCGTTGGACCTCGCTTCATCGGCATCCGGCCTTCCCGAGTTCCGCGATCGCTATGGCAAACCGGTTCAGGCAACGCTCGCGATTGTGCTCGCCCTGTTGCTCCTCGCCTGCGCCAATCTCGCGACGCTCTTTCTCGCCAGGGCGGCGGTGCGTCAGCGCGATCTCTCGGTGTGCCTCGCGCTCGGAGCGAGCCGATTTCGACTTGCGCGGCAGCTCCTCTCGGAGACGCTGCTGATCTCGCTCGCGGGCGGCGCGCTCGGTCTGCTCGTGGCTCTTTGGGGCATCGACGCGCTGGTCGCCTTTCTCCCGGATTTCGGCATCCCGACCGAGCTGCACATCCGTCCGGATACGACAGTGCTGCTCTTTACGCTGGTCGCGTCGGTCCTGACAGGGGCGAGCATCGGCCTCGCGCCGGTCTGGCTCGCCGGAAGGATCGATCTCCGAGACAGCTTGCAGTCCGGGGGACGAGCCCGAATGCTCGGGACTGGCCCGTTCGGCGCGCTCGTCGTCGTTCAGGTCGCGCTGTCGACCATGCTGGTCGTTGCCGCCACGCTCTTTACCGTGAGCTTGAGCAACTTGAAGGCACAGCCGCTTGGATTCGTGGCCGAGGGCGTGCTCACGCTGACGCTCGACGCGGATGGCAGCGGTTTCGAAGAGGAGCGTCTCGCCGCGCTTCAGCAGCAGATCCTGCAGAAACTGCAGGCGCTGCCCGGGGTCCGGCACGCGACATTCGCAACGATTCCGCCGCTCAGCGGCAACGTAGATGGCAAGCCGATCGCGATTCCCGGGCTCGCGTTCGCGTCCCCCGACGATGGCGTGCTGCAGGTGAACACGGTGGGGCCGGACTTCTTCGACACGTTTGGAGTGCGAGTGATCAAAGGACGGGGCATCAGGCCATCCGATGACCGGACGGCGCCGCAGGTCGCCGTCCTCAGCGAGAGCATGGCGGAGTACTATTTTCCCGGCGTCGACCCGATCGGCAGACGGATGGACGTCGGGAGGGGTCGCAGCGGCGGACAGATCGAGATTGTCGGTGTAGCCGCAGACGTGAGGTACAGGGATCTGCGCACTCCGGCGCCACGCATGGTCTATGTGTCCGCGTTTCAGCGGGACGCTGAAGAAGAGACCGAGTTCGCGTTGCGGACGGCGGGCGACCCGGTGAACTGGATCCGGCCGGCTCGGAGCGAAATCCAGAGCCTGGCCCCGGCGATGCTCGTGTCCGGCGTCAAAACGCTCGTTCGCCAGCGGGACGACCGGATCGTCAACGAACGATTGCTGGCTGTCCTGTCCACATGCTTCGGCGGACTCGCCTTGATCCTCGCAGCCGTCGGCGTTTATGGAGTCGTCACCTACTCCGTGACCGAGCGGACGGCCGAGCTCGGTCTGCGCATCGCGCTCGGAGCCAACCCGGCCGGCCTGATGTGGTTCATCCTCCGCCGCACGATTTCGCTCATCGTCTTCGCAATCGTCGTCGGTGTGACAGGCTCGTTCCTTTCGAGCTCGTTGCTCTCGAGCTTTCTGTTCGGCATTCAGCCGGTGGATCCCTGGGTCTATGCCGCGACGACCGCGTTGCTCGTCGTCATCGGTCTGCTGGCCGCCGCCGTCCCCACAGTCCGCGCGCTGCGCATCGACCCGGTCGACACGCTGCGCTGGCACTGACGTCGTTTCGAAGTAAACACATCGCCTTTGCTCACCAGACTCGCCGCGGTGGCATAATGCTGCCCTGGCGATAGAACCTATCTCATAAACCGCCTGGGCGGTTTGAGTCGCGCGAGCGAGCGCCGCGAGAGAGCGTGTCGGGGAGTCCGAGGGGCAAAGCCCCTCGGAAAGACTTGTCTGGAGAGCACGATGAATCAGCAAAAACGCGTGTCGCGGCTTGGCGTGATGTGTGCGGTCCTGGCGGCGTCGGTTGTGGCGCTCGCCCAGCCGCTGCAGTATCCAACCACGAGAAAGGTCGATCACACCGACACCTATCACGGCACGAAGGTGGCCGACCCCTATCGCTGGCTCGAGGATGATACGTCGGCGGAAACCGCCGCGTGGGTCGAGTCGGAAAACAAGGTGACCTTCCCCTACCTCGAGCGGATCCCGTTTCGTCAGCAGTTCCAGGATCGCGTCAAGGCACTCAGCAACTACGAGCGCTACTCGGCGCCGTCGCGAAAGGGCCAGTATTTCTTCTTCAGCAAGAACGATGGCCTGCAGAACCAGAGCGTGTTGTACATCCAGAAAGGGCTCGACGGGCCGCCGGAGGTGCTGATCGATCCCAACAGCTGGTCGGCCGATGGGACGGCGCGGCTCGGCACGTTCGCGCCGTCTAAAGACGCGAAGTACGCCGTCTATGGCATCTCGCGCAGCGGTTCCGACTGGCAGGAATACAAGGTCATGGAGCTCGCCACGAAGAAGACGCTGGCCGACACGGTCGAATGGGTCAAGGTATCGGGCGTCGCCTGGCATGGAGACGGCTTCTACTACAGCCGCTACCCGGCGCCGGTGAAAGGGCAGGAAAAAGCCTCAATCAACCAGAACCATCAGGTGTATTTCCACAAAGTCGGCACCACGCAGGCCGAGGACGTGCTCGTCTATCAGGATCCCAAGAACCCCCAGCGCTTTCACATGGTCGAGACCACGGAAGACGAGCGGTTCGCGATTCTGACGATCTCCGAACGGGGCAAGGGGAAGGACGGCAACGCGCTGTTTGTCCGCGATCTCTCGAGCGGCAAGGCCGAGTTCTCGCCGCTCGTGCCGACCATCGGTGACGACTCGTACGGCATCGTCGACAACGACGGCGCCAAGTTGATTGTGCAAACCAATCGCAAGGCGCCCAACTGGCGGGTCGTGCTGATCGATCCCGCGCGCCCGGACGAAGCGAACTGGACGGCGGTTCTGCCGGAAAAGCCGGAGCCGATCGATTCGGTGTCGAGCGCTGGCGGCAAACTGTTCGCGACGTATCTCAAGGATGTCACGACCCGCGCCTACGTCTACAGCCTTGCCGGCGCGCTCGAGAACGAAATCGCGCTGCCGGGTCTCGGCACCGCTGGTGGTTTTGGCGGCCCGACGAGCGCCGAATTCGTCTTCTACTCGTTCAACTCGCTGAACGTCCCGCCGGCGATCTACCGGTACGACATCGCTAAGCGGAGCAGCACCGTCTTCCGTCAGCCCAAGGTGCCCGGGTACAACCCCGACGCGTTTGAGACCAGGCAGGTCTTCTACAACAGCAAGGATGGCACTCGCATCCCGATGTTCCTGGTCCACCGCAAAGGCCTGAAGCTCGACGGCAACAACCCGACGTTGCTCTACGCCTACGGCGGCTTCAACGTCGTGCAGTCGCCGACGTTCAGCGCCGCGCGGCTCGCGCTGCTCGAGCAGGGATTCGTCTATGCCTCAGCGAACCTGAGGGGCGGCGGCGAGTACGGCGAGTCGTGGCACCAGCAGGGGATGAAGCTCAAGAAACAGAACGTGTTCGACGACTACATCGCCGCGGCCGAATGGCTGATCGCCAACAAGTACACGTCGTCGGCGCGGCTGGCGATTCAGGGCGGGTCGAATGGTGGCTTGCTCGTCGGCGCCGTGATGAACCAGCGGCCGGAGCTGTTCCGCGTCGCCATCCCGCAAGTCGGCGTCATGGACATGCTCCGTTTCCAGAAGTTCACGATCGGCTGGAACTGGATTGCCGACTACGGCTCGAGCGACAACGCGGACGAATACAAGGCGCTCTACGCTTACTCGCCGCTCCACAACATCAAAGCCGGAGCGAAGTATCCAGCGACTCTGATTACCACCGCGGATCACGACGATCGGGTCGTGCCGGCGCACTCGTTCAAGTACGCAGCGACGCTCCAGGCGCTGGCGAGCCGGGACAACCCCGTGCTGATCCGTATCGAAACGAAGTCGGGACACGGCGCGAGCAGCCTGACGAAACAGCTGGAGACAACCGCAGACATCTACGCCTTCACGCTCTACAACATGGGGATTACGCCGGCGCCTGCCGGCACGCAGTAGGGATCGCCGGGGGAATCGGATTCGGGGTTCGGGACTCGGGACTCGGAAAGCATTGAAGGCTTGCTCGATCCCGAACCCCGAGCCCCGGATCCCGAACCCCGTCCATTACTTCCCGGAATCCCGTTGACATGTGACCATTTGGTCACATATACTCCGTCGCGTCAGTGGACGACGACCGCGTGTTCAAGGCGCTCGCCGACCCGACGCGCCGCTTCCTGCTCGACCGGCTCTTCGCGCGTGACGGCCGCACGCTCACGGAGCTCGAGTCCGAACTGGAAATGAGCCGTTTCGGCGTCATGAAACACCTGCGCATCCTCGAGGACGCGGGGCTCGTCGTCACGCGCCGATCGGGCCGGGAAAAGCTCCACTTCCTGAATCCGATACCGATTCGCCTGATTCACGATCGGTGGATCGACAAGTACCGGGAGCGACAGGCGTCGGCGCTGTCAGACCTCAAAAAGAAACTGGAGAAACAACGATGACGACCATCAGCAAGAGCGAAGACACGCAGGTCTATCGCGTCGAGATCAAAGCGACGCCCGAGGCGATCTGGACCGCGATCACGAGCCCGGAGTGGAACTGCAAATACGGCTATGCCAGCCCGGCCGAATACGACCTGCGGCCCGGGGGCGCCTACCGGGCGTTTGCCACCGCCGAGATGAAGGCGCATGGCGGCCCGGATGTGGTTGTCGACGGGGAAGTCGTCGAGTCGCGACCGCCACGAAAGCTCGTCCAGACCTGGCGGGCGCTGTGGGATCCGGAGATGAAGGCGGAAGGCTTCAAGCGGCTCACGTGGGAGATCGATCCTGGCCCGAACGGCATCACGACCTTAACCGTGACTCACGAACTCGACCGCGCGCCGAAGACCGCGGCGCAAGTGTCTGGCAAGATCCCGGAAGCTGGCGGCGGATGGAACTTCATCCTCAACGACCTGAAGCGGCTTCTCGAGACGAGCGCGGCGTAACCGCAGTGAAACGATCGTACGGCGGAGGCCCGGCTCACCGGGTCTCCGCGCGATCACACTTGAAGGTCCGGCTAACCAGCCTCCGCTAAAGCTACGGCGGTCCGCCGAAGCCTTGGCGAAGGCGGAAGCCGGACACTACGGGTGAAAAGGCTATTTCCAGCCGGTCGACTTCCTTGTGAACCGGGCTGGGAGGGCGGGCTTTTTCTCAGGTTCTGGCTCAGGGTCGCCTGACGCGGCGGCTATCTCACGTTCGAGGTCGTCGTCGTTGGGGAGACCCGCGAGCTGATCGACGAAGAGCAGCGACTGCTGCGAGGGAATCTCGAACTTCTTGCCGCACGTCTTGCACGTGACCTCGTCGTCGAGCCGCAGCAGGTAGTCGCGGAGCTTGGCAAACTTGGCGCGGTCGCCTTCGTCAGCCCCGGCCGGCAACCTGTCCTTCTTCGAGCGCCGCACCCATCGAATACCGTATTCGTTGGTCCGACGGCACTTCGGACATTGATACCGGCCCTGTCGGGTTTCCGGCTTGTCGTTGAAAAACGCGCGCTCGTCGAGGGACATGCGGTTATGGTAGCTCCCGCTGCTACAGGAATGCCACGTACATCTCGCCGCCGTCGATGAGGCCATGTATCAGCACGAGGGGGATGTTGGTTCCCTTGCCGCCAAACAGCTTGGGTGCGAAGCGCGCGAGGGCCGAACGTCGGGCTCTCGAACGGCGAGCGCGGAGCCGCTGGGCAGCGGCGACCCGGTTCCGCGACATCGATCTCCGACCTTCTCGTGCAATGGTTGTCACAAGGTGGTCAGGTACGATCCACGCTTGCAGCGTGCGGACCGTCCGCTTCGCCGCCCGCCCGATCGGATCGTTCCAGCGGAGCTCAATCAACGAGACGACGACGCCGATGCCTAGAATGCCGAGCACGGCTGCCAGCAGATACAAATTGAAGTCCGGGCCCAGGACTCGCTCGAACCAGGAATGGGCGAGCATCTTGACGCCGACGGTCAGCAGCACCAGAGCCAGCGCGGGCTGGAGGTAGCGGAAGACGTGGAGCGCGCCGGCGAGAGCGAAATAGAGCGAGCGCAGGCCGAGGATGGCGAAGACGTTGCTGGTGAACACCAGGAACGGGTCGCCCGTAATCGCGAAGATCGCTGGAATCGAGTCCACCGCGAACACGAGATCCGTCGTTTCGACCATGACCAGTGCCGGCACGAGAGGCGTGAGCAGCCACGCGCCGCGCCAACCCGTCCGAGTCACACCGGCTTCGGTGGTCGATGCCCTCACGAAGAAGCGCTCGCCATGAAACTGGTTCGTCACGGGCAGGAAGCGTCGCATCAGACGAACGATGACGTTGCGCCCTGGATCGCCGTGCTCCAGGCCCATGAACGCCATCTTCGCCGCAGTCAGGATGAGCACGGCGCCAAAGAGCGGCAGAATCCACGCGAACTCGGCCACGAGCCTGGCGCCGATCGCGATCATCGCGCCGCGCATCGCGAGAGCGCCGAGAATGCCCCAGAAGAGCACCCGATGCTGGTACATCCTCGGAATCGCGAAGTAGCTGAACAGCATCGCCATCACGAACACGTTGTCGGCGCTGAGCGACAGCTCGACGATGTAACCGGTGAGGAACTTGAGGAGCGCGGATCGCGCATCGTTGACGCGGCCGTCCGGGTAGGCCGCGCTTCGATCGACGGGATCCGGCTCGAGCCCCAGCCCAAGCCAATGATGCTCGTAGCCGAAATAGACGAAGGCTGAAAACGCGAGCGCGGTCGCGATCCAGACCACCGTCCAGGTCAGCGCCTCGCGCACCGAGACGACGTGCGCCTTGCGATGAAAGACTCCGAGATCGAGGGCGAGCAGAACGAAGACGAAGAGTAGGAAACCAATCCACACGAGCACCACGGCCTCCCGGGAAGCGTGGTAGTCTCGCTGGCTTTTCGCAGGTTACAGCCGGGAGCGAATGCTCCGTGTTGGCGACTGGACCGCCCGTGTGTGCGGGCCGCTACTCCCTACCAAGGCCAGCGTAGCCGCCTCAGCCGACCCATGTCAACGTAAAGCTCTACGGTTTGTCATTGAGACGCCGCGAGTCGCACCCGTGCCCGCGTGCGAGCCGATTCGCGCGCGGCCTCGAGGATCTCCGTCACGATGACGTTGTTCTCAAGCGACGACAATCCGTTCGGCGCTCGCTTGCCGCGAACGACGGCGATCAGGTGCGAGATCGAATCGCGTTCGTCGGCGGGACGCGGGTCCGGGGTCACGGCGTGCTCCGGCTGTTTCGGCAGGGCGACGCGCAGGCCGTTGCCGCCGGTGGCGATCGCCAGCCCCCGTTCACCGTAGACTTCGAAATCCTTACGATTGAAGGGCCAGTTCCACGACGCCTGGATAATGCCCTGCGCCTTGGGGTACTCGACCAGGATGGTCGCCTCGTCGTCGACACGCGGGTAGACCGCGGGTTGCAACTGCTGCGTCACCGCGGTCACCGCGATCGGGCGCTCGTTGTCCATGAGCCACGTCATGAGGTTCGCGCCGTAGCAGCCGAAATCGAAGAGCGCGCCGCCGCCATTTTTCACCGGGTCTGACAGCCAGGCGAGAAACTCGGGCTGAACGTTGATGGCCTTGGGTCCGGCATGACCGTCGAGCGCGACCATCTTCCGGATGTCACCGGCCGCGCGCTGTTCTTTGACGAGCGCCCAGATCGCGCCGTGACTCGGGTACCACGTCGTCTCGTAGTTGACGAGCACCTTGATGCCACCGCGATCGGCCGCCCGGCGGATTCTCTGCGCATCGGCGTTGCTGACGGCCAGCGGTTTTTCCATCATGACGTCGATGCGGCGCGCCGCGGCAGCCTCGACGACCATCGGATGGTCGAACGTGTTGGTGAACGACGCGACTGCCTCCGGTTTCGCGCGCTCGAGCATGACGTTGAGATCCGTGAAGAGCGCCGTGTCGGCGATCTTGTAGCGTTCGCCGTACTGGCGCAGGAGGGTGGCATCCGAGTCAAAGATGCCGACGATCTGCACGTCGGTCCGAGCTTGAGCGCCACGAAGGAATCCGCTGACGTGACCATGCACCAGGCCGGCGATCGCGAGCCGAAGCGGCGCCGGGGTCGGTTCCTGAACCTGCGCCGTCAGCAGCGTCGTCAGGATGCACAGCACGGCACCGGCACCGAGCAGTCGTCGAATCATGGCTCACGTCTCCCTAACGCGCCGATCGTCCGGCAGCCTTGCCAGGTGGTTCGGCATAGTGAGCAGTGTAGCCCGGCCTTGCCTTCGTCGCGCGCTCTCCGGTAACCTTGCCGCGGCGATCGATCCGTCGCCCAACTCCTGCCGACCCACCGCACCTGGGTCCTGTCGAGGAGCAAAGGGGGGCCGTCCCCTCTGGATCTTGCGGTTTGGTCGTCCATTCGGGCCAATGGACACGTGCGGGCGGGCACGAAGCCATTGGTGTGACCGAAAGGACCGCGAGATGACCAGACATCGTGATTTCAAGGCGCTCGTCCGCGAGCGCATGAACAAGACTGGCGAAAGATACACGGCGGCTCGGGCGCAACTCCTCGGCAAGGCGTCAGCCGCTCCCTCCATGCAGGCGTTTCCCGGCGTGCTACCTGGCTACCGCAGGTTCGGGGGGATCCAGAGCGGCACCGCAGCACTCTCCAACACGCTTTCGTCAACAGGCGCAGTGTCCTCGCTTGACGGATCGCCGTTTTCCGAAACGTTGATCAATGGTCTCTGCGGAGGTCCCGGATTCCTGTACGCGGTGTTCGAGTACAAAGGGTGGCCGCCGATGCTCTCGCTGGCGTTGCGCAGCCGCTCGATGCCCGACGTGTACATCGCGGAAGGGTGGTCGCGAGTCGGAATGAACGTGAAGGTCAGCGAAACGACGAGCCCGATGGCGGCGCGCAAAGCGCTCGACCGGGCGCTCGGCGAAGGCCAGGCGGCGCTCTGCGTCGCCGATGCCGCGTCGCTGCCGTGGACCGGGCTGCCGCCGGCCTTTGTTGGCGGCGGACCTCAAGTGGTCGCGGTGGCGGGCCGCGACGGCGACGACTACTGGGTGGACGATCGCGCGGCGCAGCCAAGGCGCATCAGCGCCAGGCAGTTGTCGGCCGCGCGAGCCGCGTACCGCCAGGCGAAGAATCGGCTGGCGACGTTCGCTGGACCAAAACCCAGGCACGACGCGAAGGAAGCCCTTCGCGACGCCATCGCCGATACGGCCAAGCGTTACGTCGAGCCCGCAGTCCCGAAATCCTTCTGGGTCAACTGCGGGTTCTCGGGCCTGGACAAATGGCGCCAGATGCTGGTCGACGCAAAAGACAAGCGCGGCTGGCCGACGCTCTTCTCCGAAGGCGCGCGCGCCTGCGCGGGCCTTCAGCGTCTGCACGAGTCGATCGAGTGCCAGTTGGCGCCCCAGGCGGGCCGGAGCCTCTACGCCGACTTTCTCGACGGCGCGGCGAAGACCCTGGCGGCGCGGCGGCTTGCCAAAGCCGCCGCCACTTACCGGGAAGCCGGCGTGTTGTGGGCATCGATCGGCGACATCGTCGCCGCGTGCGACGATCCAGCAGTGCGCAAGGCCTGCGCGCTCGCGGACGAGCGGCTCGAAGGCGAGGACGCGGCAAGCGATGTTGCATCGAGGTCGTGTGCCGAGCGCTGGAAGGATTTGCAGGCGCTCGCGCAGGGCTGCAAGCTGTCGAAAAGCGCTGCGACGGCCCTCTACGGCGACATTGCCGCGGTCGTTGGTCGCATTGCCGAAGCCGAACGGGCGGCAGTGGCGCTGCTGAATGAAGGAGTCAGGAGTCAGAAGACAGGAGACAGAAGGTCGTAGTCGTTCGGAGATAGGAGGCAGGATTCTTTGTCTCTGTCTCTGTCTCTGTCTCTGTCTCCTGTCTTCTGTCTTCTGTCTTCTGTCTTCTGTCTTCTGTTTCACTCCTGCCGCAGCGCCACGATCGGATCGACGCCGGCGGCGCGGCGCGCGGGAATGTAGCAGGCGACGAGCGTCACGAGGCCGAGCATCAGCGACCACGACCGCGTAGGCGAGCGGATCGGCCGGTTGGACCCCGAACAACTGGCTGCGCAGCAGCCGCGTCGACGCGACGCTCGCCGCGACACCGACGACGAGTCCGACGAGGACGAGCCGTCCTCCCATCGTCAGCATCAGACCGAGCACGTGGCGGCGAGGCGCGCCGAGCGCCATGCGCACGCCCAGCTCGTGCGTGCGGCGCGTGACGTGGAACGACAGGACGCTGTAGATGCCGGCGGCCGCGAGCGCGAGGCCCAGCGCCGCGAACGCGCTGAACAGCGCCATCGTGAACCGCGGCTGGACGACCTCCTGGCCCTGCAGTTCGCTGAGCGTGATCGGACGGCCGAGCGGCTGATCCGGATCCATCGCGCGCACCTGCGCGCGCACGGGGTTGAGCAGCAGGTTGGGATCCCCGGCAGCTGCGCACCGCGAGCGTGCGCTGAAGCTGGCGCGACGACCGAATACGGCATGACGACAGTCGGCTGCGGATCGGCGCGCAGGCCGGCGTTCCGCGTGTCGGCGATGACGCCGATGATGGTGACCTCGGGCGGCTCGAGTGGTATCGGCCAGACGCCGCGCCGGCGGACGCTCGAGAATCGCCGAGTCGCAGCCGCGCGCCAATCGGATTCTCGCCCGCGGGCCAGAGCTTCGCCGCGGCTCTCGTTGATCACCGCGACGCGATCGCCGCGCCGGACCTCCGACGCATCGAACATCCGTCCACGGCGCAGCGGAATGCCGAACATCCGCAGGTGATCGGCGCCGACCAGATTCATCCCGATCCGCTTCGACTCGTCTGGCGCCTGGCCCGCGATCGTGAACGGGGACTGAGGACCGCCAAACGGCAGGCCGAACGTGGCGGCCTCGACGCCCGGCAGGCCGCCGACCCGCTCCAGCAGTTCCTGCGCAAAGCGGTTGCGCTCGTCGAGCGTCGTGTACTTGGCCGGCGGCAGCGGAACGCCCACGATCAGCACGCGCTCCGTCGTTGATGCCGGGGTCCAGGTTCTGAAGAACGAAGAACGTGCGGACGGTCAGGCCCGCGCTGACGAGCAGCACGACCGACAACGCCACCTCGATCACCACCAGCAGGTTGCGGGTGCGGCCGCCGTGCGTTTCGGCGCCGGTGCTGCGACCCGCCCTGAGCGCGTCGGTGACGTCCGCCTTCGACGTCTGCAGCGCCGGCACGAGGCCGAAGACGATGCCCGTGAGCAACGACACGCCGAGCGAAAACAGCAGCACCGGGACGTTGATCGGCGACCCGCGACTCGTTCGGCACGTAGAACTCGGGCATCAGCGCGACGATGGAGCGAATCGCGCCGAAGGCGAACAGCACGCCGAGCGCGCCGCCGGCGAGGGAGAGCAGGACGCTCTCGGTCAGGAGCTGGCGCAGCAGCCGGCGGCGGCCGGCGCCAATCGACATCCGGACCGCCATCTCGCGCGCCCGCGCCGTGCCGCGGGCCAGCTGCAGGTTGGCGACATTGGCGCACGCGATGAGCAGCAGGAACGCGACCGCGCCGAGGAGCAGCCGCAGGCTGGTCCGCATCTCGCCGCTCGCGACCGTGACGTCGAGATAGTTCCGCAGCCTGGTCGTGAAGCCCTGCGGCGGAAACGTCGCGGGCTTCTCCAGCGCGAGGCGCTTGTTGAGCGCGCTGAGCTGCTCCTCGGCGACGGCCTGCGAGACGCCGGGCGCCAGCCGCACGATCGGATTGATCCACGGCACATCCGTGCGCGTCGGCGACAGCGGGAGCCAGAAGCCCTCGCTGCCATACCAGCCGAAGCGCGGCGGCATCACGCCGACAATCGTGTGCGGCCGACCGTTCAGCCGAAGCGTCCGGCCGACCGCCGTCGGGGCTCCCCTCGAAGAGCCGCAGCCACAGCTTGTGGCTCAGCACCACGACCGGTTCGAGCCTGGCCGTCCGGCCGGATGTCCGTCGGCTGGATGGTCCGGCCGATCACCGGAGGGACGCCGAGAAAGTTGAAGGCGTTGCCGGACAGGAGGACGCCGCCGAAGCTCTCGGGCGCGAACTCGCCCGTCATGAGCACGGTTTCGATCGACGTCGCCATCACATCGGCGAACGCCGGGACCTCGGTCAGAGGCCGAAGCTCGTCGAGCGTGTACCCGCGCCCGCCGCGGCCGTCGACGCGCGCGGACCTCAGGCGCCCAGATCTCGCCCGGGCTTCGCGTAGGGATACGGCGCGATGAGCACGCCGTAGATCACGCTGAAGATTGCCGAGGTCGCGCCGATGCCGAGCGTCAACGAGAGCAGGGCGACCAGCACGAACGACGGGCTGCGCCGAAACGACCGAATCGCGTACCCGAGATCCTGACCGAGCGTCTCCAGCCAGCGTCGCATACACGTCTCCCCTCGAAAGTGTCGATTCCATTAGACGTGGGCCGCGGTCGTTCCGTTTGCATGATTCTGACGTCCGGATCGCATCCGGTACAGTTCCCGGAGGAGCTCGATGACACCGACAATCATGGCGACGCTCAGCCCGATCTGAAAGCCCATATTGAGCAGACGCACGAGCTCGTCAGGAGACGCGCCGCTCGGCAGCCTCCCACCTTCGGTGGCCACGACCCACTCGCCAGCACGGAGCAGGTTGGCACTGATGAGAAGCGTGCCGACGTGGATACCGGCGCGCATCAACGACCTCGCCGGCGTCCAGTACGGACGCGCGAAGTTGATGAAGCTGAGCATGGCGCCCGCGACCGTCAGCAAGAGGACCGGCACATAGGCGAGACGCCAGATTGGCGCGGGCTCGAGGAAGGCCGCGGCTGGTCCAAACACAAGGTACGGCGCCCAGGGCGCGAGCATCAGCCACACCGCGCTCGCCGACGACAGCAGGAACTCGCAGAGAGAACGCCCCCGAGACATCAGGTTCGCTGGCTTGACGACCTTGGGCAGGCTCCGCGGATCCCATCGGTGGGCGAGCTTCAACCGGCTTTGCGCGAGGTCCAGCGCCGCAAAGCCGAGCGTCGTCCATGCGAACACCATCAGCGCGCGGCCCGGAAACGCGAGGAACCCCGCGACCGACTGTCGAATCGGATCACCGTGAACAATCGACGTGATCGTCGTGGCGATAACGGTCACGAGCAGGGCGATCGCCAGGCCAGCCTGAAGTGCCACCACGTAGATCGGGAAGAAAGTGGGACCGATCAGCAGCTGATGCGATCGATAGCGGCCCGCGACGAGCATCGGGTGGCCATGGCGGCGCAGGATGTCGGCCTGCTCGTCCTCGGTCAGCGCTCGGCCGAGCTCCTCCGCTCGGTCTTCCATCTGCGAGAGGAGATTCTCCGACAGCTCGCGGACGATGTCGTCCTGCTGACGGCGCGGGAGAAAAAACCTAACGGCCTGGAGATACCGGTCGAGCAGATTCATGGTGTGACTCCGAAAGAAGTCCGTCGAGTGATTCGTCGATGCTCCGCCACTCGACGACGAGCAGCGTCAGCATCTGCAGGCCCATGCTCGAGAGGCGGTAGAAGCGCTTGTTGCGCTTGGCTTCTTCGCGCCACTCGCTGACGAGCAAGCCTTGTGTTTCCAGCCGGCGGAGCAGCGGATAGAGCGTACCCTCGTCGACGACGAGCCCATGTTCGGCGAGGAGTTTGCGCAGCGTGTATCCGTACTGCTCCGTGCGGAGCGCCGCCAGGACGGCAACGGTCAGGCAGCCGCGCCGGACCTCGAGGCGGAGGTTGTCGAAGAGCGCTGTGTCGATTGGAGTGCCTTGCGTCATACACTGTCTGTCACACACTGTATGTCACATAGTATATGGTGTCAAGACCTATTTTCCTGAGGATTCTTTCGCTGAATAATTCAGAGCATTCTTTCGCCCATGGCTCACGACGCACCCCGACAGTTTTCGGCGGCCCTCGACACCCTCGTCGAGCAAATCCGGCAGGACCGGAGCATTCTGGCGGCGCTCCTCTGTGGCAGCCTTGCCCACGACACGGTCTGGGCGAAATCCGACATCGACCTCATGCTGGTGACGATCGACGACAGCAAGGTGCCGTCGGGATCGATTTCGCTCAATGCCCAGGGCGTCAACGTCCACGCCTTCCTCATACCGCGCGCCGAGTTTCGGCGGACAGTCGAAGGCGCCGTGCAGAACTCGTTCATCCATTCGCTGCTCGCCAAGGGTCGGCTCCTCTATACCCACGACGAGACGATCGCGCGGCTGTGCGAAGGCCTGCGCGATCTCGGCGCCCGCGACAGGGAGATTCAGCTCCTGCGCGCCGCCATCGGGACGCTTCCGGCCGTCGACAAGGCGCACAAATGGTTCGTCACCCGCGCCGATCTCGACTACACCGCGCTGTGGATCCTGTACGCCGCGACGGGCCTGGCGGCAATTGAAGTGATCGACGCAGGCATGGTGGCCGACCGGGAAGTCATTCCGCGCGCGATGGGCCTCAATCCGGCGCTCTTCGAGACCATCTACGTCCGGCTGCTCAATACGAAGAAGACCAGGGCGAGCGTGGTCGACGCTCTCGACACAGTCGATCGCTACCTTGCCACACGCGCCCCGTCGCTCTTCGCCCCAGTGATTGCGTATCTTCACGAGGCCGGCGAAGCGCGTTCGTGCACGGAGCTCGAGAATCATTTCAAGCGGCATTTCGACGTTTCCCAGGTGACGACGGCGTGCGAGTACCTGGCGGATCAGGGGCTCATCAACAAGGTGTCCGTTACGGCGAGGCTGACGAAGCGGAGCAACGTCGAGGTGCAGGAGCTGGCGTTTGTGTGCTCTGAGCCAGGCCCAGCGTGACGAAGACGAGGAGTGGAAACCAGAATGACCCGCCGACCCGCCGCGCGTTCGACGGTCGCCGTTCAGGGCGCGCGGGTCCACAACCTCAAGAACATCTCAGTCGAGATCCCCCGCGACAGCCTCGTGGTCGTCACCGGCCTCTCGGGCTCGGGCAAGTCGAGCCTGGCGTTCGACACCATCTACGCCGAGGGCCAGCGCCGCTACATGGAGTCTCTCTCCTCGTTTGCGAAGCGCTTCGTCGCGCAGGTCGCCAAGCCCGATGTCGACTTCGTCTTCGGGCTGTCGCCGGTCATTTCGATCGAGCAGAAGACCCTCGCGAACAACCCGCGCTCGACGGTCGGAACGATGACCGACATCGCGAGTTACCTCAACCTGCTGTTTGCTACCATCGGGCAGGCCCATTGCCCTCGAAGTGGCGAGCCCGCGCCGAGCCGGACCACGAGCCAGATTCTCGAGGCGATTCTGTCGCTGCCCGAGGGCACTGAGATCGAGCTGCGGGCGCCGGTCTTCAAGGTCTACGGCGAGGACCTCGACTTCGTCTTCACCGAGATCCGCAAGAAAGGCTGCCGCCGCCTGATCGTTGATGGAAAGGGCGTCGACCTTTCCGAAAAAACCACCCTCGAGGCCTCCGACGTTCGCCACATGGACGCCGTCGTCGACCGCTTCGTCGTCAGCCGCCAGCACGAGAAAGCCATCAAGGCCGGCATCGCGGCGACGCTGCTCGTCGGTGACGGGCTGCTGCAGGTGCACGTCGTTGATTCGACGGTGGGGAAGGCCAAAGGGGCGAACAAGGCGGACGCTGCGCGTTTCTACAAGGGACTGTGCAGCGCGACGCATCACTTCGTCTACGGCGACATCGGTCCTGATTATTTCGTCTTCAACAATCCCGAGAGCGCCTGCCGGACGTGCGGAGGGCTCGGCGTCGACAAGCTGACGCATCCGGAGCTCCTGATTCCCGATCCCCGGCGCAGCATCCTCGGTGGGTGCTTCGTCCGCGAGGCTTTCAAGTACAACCCGGACACCTGGGACGGACGGATGATGTACAGCTTGTCGAACGCGCTCGGGTTCGCGCTCGACACGCCCTGGCAGCAGCTGCCCGAAAAGGTCCGTCAGGCCATCCTCTACGGCATCGAGCCGCGAAAAATCGCCATTACCTCGCCGCCCGACGCAAAGGTGAAACCACCCGATCATGAGGGCCGGGAAGTTGGCTTCGGCGGGATCGCCCGGCGCATCGAACGCTACTACCGCCGCTACCGGCAGCGCGGCGAGGCGAACTCGAGGATGGAGCAATGGCTCGACAAGGTGATGGTCGAGCACACCTGCCCGGACTGCAACGGGGCGCGGGTCCGCCCTACGCGGCTCCTCTTTACCGTCGGGGGAAAGACCATTCACGACGTCGGGCAAATCAATTTCGACGAACTGCAGGCGTTTCTCGGCGCCGTGAAACCGGTGGGACGTGGCGCGGACGCCGGGCGTCAAGTGCTCTCAGAGATCCGCGCGCGGCTGAAGCTGCTGCTCGGCATCGGCCTCGACTATCTCAACTTCAACCGTCGTTCGGGAACGCTCTCGGGCGGCGAATCGCAGCGCATCCGGCTGTCGACACAGATCGGTTCTGGCCTGATGGGCATGCTGTACGTCCTCGACGAGCCAAGCATCGGGCTCCATCCGAAGGACAACACCAAGATGATCGCGACGCTCGAGAGCCTGCGCGACATCGGGAACACCGTGATTGTCGTCGAGCACGACGAGGACACGATTCGCGCAGCCGATCACGTCGTCGAGATGGGACCGGGCCCGGGCGTGCACGGCGGCCGCGTCGTGGTGCAGGGAACGCTGGACGATGTGCTTGCGTGCAAGGCGTCACCGACAGGCCAGTTTTTTTCAGGCCGGCGGTCGATCGCGGTTCCCAAGACCCGGCGCAAAGGAAACGGCAAATCAGTCGTCGTGCGTGGCGCCCGCGAGAACAACCTGAAGAGCATCGACGTGGCCGTTCCGCTCGGCAAGCTGGTGGCGATTACTGGCGCCTCGGGATCCGGCAAGAGCACCCTCGTCAGCGACGTTCTCTACAAGGCACTCTGGAAGAAGCTCGAAGATACGCGCACGCTGCCGGGCGAGCACGATGGCGTCGACGGCATCGAGCACGTGCACAAGGTGGTCAGCATCGACCAGACGCCGATTGGACGAAACAGCCGGTCGAATCCGGCAACCTACGTCGGCTTCTACGACACCATCCGCGACCTCTTCACCAACGCGCCGCTGTCGATCGAGCGCGACTACAAGCCTGGGCGATTCAGCTTCAACGTCAAGGGCGGCCGGTGCGAAGAGTGCCAGGGCGAAGGTGTGATCACGACTCAGCTGTACTTCATGCCGGACGTCGAGGTGACGTGCGGGGCCTGCAAGGGCGCCCGATTCAACACCGAAACGCTCGAGGTCACCATCCGCGGCAAGACGATCGACGACGTGCTGAACATGTCGGTGGAAGAGGGCGTGTCCTTCTTCGCGGCCGAACCGGCGCTGGCGCGGAAGATCGACGTGCTGAATCGGCTCGGCCTTGGCTATCTGACCCTGGGACAGTCGGCGACGACGCTATCGGGCGGCGAAGCGCAGCGAATCAAGATTGCCACCGAGCTCGGCAAGCTGCAGCGCGCCAAACACACTCTTTACATCCTCGACGAGCCGACGACTGGTCTGCACCTGGCAGACGTCGAGCGACTGCTCGTTTCGCTCAATCAGCTGGTCGATGCCGGGCACACGGTGCTCCTCATCGAGCACCACATGGACGTCATCAAGGTGGCCGATCACGTCATCGATCTTGGGCCGGAGGGCGGTCACGCCGGCGGGGAGGTGGTCGTCACCGGGACGCCCGAAGATGTGGCTCGGTCCAAGACCTCGCACACCGGGCGTTATCTCAAACCGCATTTGAGGGCACGAAACACCGCGTAGTGGCAGCAGGCTGGACCCGAGGATTCTCGACCACGGATCACACGGATCACACGGATCACACGTCACTGACAACTTTAGGTGATTACAATCCGCAAGAACTGGATCATCGAACGCAGCGTCGGTTGCGTCCAAGCAGTGTGCAGCCCCATCCAGGGGCCATCGCGTCCGGGAGGTCGGCATGGAATCCGTTGCGAAGGACATTCTCTACGCGCTTCGCGTGTTGCGCCGGAACCCCGGTTTCACGGTAGCCGTCGTGTTATCGCTTGGGCTTGGGATCGGAGCCAACACGGCCATTTTCACTCTGCTCGACTCCGTCCTGTGGCGCATGCTCCCGGTACGCGACCCCGAAACCCTGCTCGTCGTCGGGCAGCAGCAGGGAACGAACGTGCGAACAGGATTCAACTATTCGGGCTACCGACTGCTGCACGAGAACAATGGCCTGGCCGACGTGGCCGGTTATACGACCGCTCCTATCAACGTCAGCGTTGACGGACCTCCCGAGCCGAGCATCCAGGGCCAGCTCGTTTCTGGTGGCTACTTCTCGTTGTTGGGCGTCAGCCCGGCGATCGGCAGAGCTCTCGGCCCCGACGACGACCGAGTGCCGAACGGACATCCAGTCGCGATGCTCAGCCATGGGTACTGGGAGCGGCGGTTCGCGCGCGATCCGTCGGTCGTTGGCCGCACGATCCGTCTCTCGGCCATGCCGTTCACCATCGTCGGCGTCACGCCCGCGGAGTTCTTCGGCGTCGAGGTCGGGACGGCGCCCGACGTCTTCCTGCCGCTCATGATGCAGCCCACCGTCATGCCGTCCTTCGAGAATCTCCTCGACAAGCCGATCGTCAACAGGAGCTGGGTGCAGGCGATCGCGCGCACCAGGCCCGGCGTCACGGCGGAGCAGGCAGCTGCGGCGATGAACGCGGCGCAGCAGAGTCAACAGGACCTGCAGGGGCGTCCTCCTCAAGGCAAGGGGCCGACGGGGCCGCCCGCGAGGCTCGTGCTGACGCCGACGGCGGCGGTGTCGTCGCTTCGTCAGCAGTTCTCGCGGCCCCTCTTCATCCTCCTGGCGATGGTCGGTGTCGTGCTGCTGACCGCCTGCGCCAATACTGCCAATCTGCTGCTGGCGCGGGCCTCGGCGCGACGTCCGGAGCTGGCGATGCGGCTCGCGCTAGGCGCCGCGCGCCACCGCCTGATGCGCCAGTTGCTCGTCGAAAGCATCCTGCTGGCTGCATTGGGCGGCCTGTGCGGTCTACTACTGGCGCGTTGGACGACTCGTTTGCTCGTGCTGTACATGTCGACGGGACGCACGCCAATCGCGTTGGACCTTGCACCCAATCTCCGAATCCTGATGTTCACCGCCGCCGTGTCTGTCGTCACCGGCGTCCTGTTCGGCCTCGTGCCCGCGTGGCGCGCCACGCGCATCGACCTCATCCCGGCGCTGAAGAATGTCCGCAACTCGCTCACGCGCGGCCTAGGGCCCGGGCGGATCCTCGCGGTGGCGCAGCTTGCCCTCTCACTGCTCCTGCTGGTCGGGGCGGGGCTCTTCGTGCGCAGCCTGCAGAAACTGTATGGTGACGAACCGGGCATTGCACGGCAGAGCGTCGTGATTCTACGAGTGGAACCCAAAGGCAGCGACCAGCGGAGCATCCCCGGAACCAGCGAACGGCTCGATCGGACCTACCGGGAGCTGATTCGGAGAACGCAGGAAATTCCGGGTGTCCGCTTCGCGAGCATGGCGAACGGGACACCAACGGTGCCAACGTCGAGCGCGGGCGCGCCGATCACGCTCCCTTCCGGGGAGCAGACCCGCGTGCCGCTGCTGATGGTCTATCCGGACTACTTCGCCACGATTGGCATGACGATCTCGAGCGGCCGTGACTTTGAACAGAGAGACTTGGCCGAATTCGCGCCCGCCGTCTGCATCGTCAACGAGTCATTCGTCCGTCAGGTCTTCGCGGGTCAGGATCCAATCGGGAAACCGTGCTACACGGGTCGTCGTGGGCGGCTGCTCAACTCGTCACCAACGCCAGTCGCCGCCGCGGGGGAGCCATTCTCGATCGTCGGCGTAGTCAAGGATTCCCGGTACAGCAATCCGCGGGGCGAGATTCAGCCAGTCATCTACATGACGTTTCTGCAAACGAATACCGGCCGGGGCCAGATGGTTCTGCATGCGCGGATCGGTGAGAACGCCGGCGAGGTGCTTCAACGCATCCGGGAAAGCGTGGCGGCCGTCGATCCATCGATGCCGATGTTCGACGTTCACACGCTCGAGGAAGAGATGGGCGCGGCTCTCGTGCAGCAGCGCCTGGTCGCCCTGCTCTCGAGCTTCTTCGGCGGGCTCGCGCTGCTGCTCGCCTGCGTCGGACTGTACGGACTGCTGGCATTTGCGCTGGTGCAGCGGACGAGCGAGCTGGGCATTCGGATGGCGCTCGGGGCCCAGCGCCGCAATGTCGTGTGGATGGTCGTCCGGGAAGCGTGGCTCCTCGTGGCGATTGGCATCGCAGTCGGTGTTCCCGCGGCAATCGCGGTGGCGCGGCTCGCCTCGAACCAGATTTCAGGTCTCCTGTTCCACCTGGAAGCGACCGACCCGCTGACCATTGTAGCGGCCGCACTCGCACTCGCCACTGTGGCCACATTCGCGGCGTACTTGCCCGCGCGCCGTGCCTCTCGCGTGGATCCCATGGTGGCCCTTCGAGCGGAATGATCGGCGGCGAAGGTGGTCAACTGTTCACGGTGCGCTGACTATCGGCCGTAGGAGACACGCCCGCTCTTCTGATCGATCGTGACGAATGCGTCGACGCGGTCGATCGGGTACGACACCGTCTCGCCACCGGCCCACCGAACTTCCAGTTTCGACACGGTCGTCTGGCGGCCGAGCCCAACGTGCACGCGGAGATCTGACTGCGAGATCTGGCCGCGACCGCTGGCGACCTCGCCGCGTCGCCGCACGCCGCCAGCCGTGACGAAGACCACCGAGCCGATCGCATCGCGCGGGCACTTGCGATCGGGGTCGCCGACGAGCCGGATCGTCAACCAATGGCCGGCCGAACCGCCGCCGACGTTGCGTGCCACCGTCGGCGCGCCATCGATGTTGTTGATGACCACGTCGACGCCACCGTCATTGTCGAAATCGCCGGCCGCCGATCCGCGCGACACTCGCGCCGTCGTCAATCCATCACCGGCCGCCGCGCCGATCTCCTCGAACCGCTTGCCTTCCAGGTTGCGGAACAGCAGCGCGCGCTGCGCGTAGGAAGTGTTCCACGGCATCGTGTCCGCGGCAGGGTAGACGTGACCGTTGACGACGAGCAGATCGAGCCAGCCGTCATTGTCGTAGTCGAGAAAGTCCGTGCCCCAGCCGAGAAAGGGAATCGACACCTGCGCGACCCCCGATCTGAAACTGACGTCAGTGACGCTGGTGCCGTCGTCGTTGTGATAGAGCACGTTGAAGTCGTCGGCGAAGTTCGTGATGTGGATGTCGTTCCGCCCGTCATTGTCGTAGTCGCCGATGGCGACACCCATGTGTGCCTGCTCGCGGCCATTGCCGTCGAGCGCCGCGCCGGACGGGTAGCTGATGTTCTGAAACCGGCCCTGGCCGAGATTGCGATACACGTAGTTGGGCCCGGAGTCGTTGGCCACCAACAGGTCGAGCCGACCGTCGTCGTCGAAATCGAACCAGGCGACGCCGAAGCCGTAGAGGCCTCTGGTGTCCATCACGCCCGCCGCCTGCGTGGTATCGGTGAAGGTGCCATCACGGTTGTTGCGGAACAGGTGATCTGCCGCGCCGCGCAGCCCGCGCGGCCCGCACATCACCGGCAGCCCGCGGTAAGAGCAGTAGGCCGCGCCCGCCTTGTATGCCGCGCCCATGCCGCCTGCCGTCTGCGGAGCGGCGTCGGCCGGCGACGTCTGACGTCGTGCGGGTGACGGCGGCGGGTTCTGGACGTCGAACGCGACATAGCTCGCGACATACAGATCGAGCCAGCCGTCGCCGTCGTAGTCGCCAAACGCACACCCCGTCGACCAACTGTCGACCGCGACACCGGCGCGGACGGCGACGTCGGCGAATCGGCCGTCGCCCAGGTTTCGGTACAGTCGGTTGGGGCCGTAATTGGTGACGTACACGTCTGACGCGCCGTCGTTGTCGATGTCACCGACGCAGACGCCTTGGCCCCAGCGCTCGTTGGCGACACCCGCCGTGGCGGTCACGTCACGAAAGGTCCGGTCGCCGTTGTTGCGGAAGAGTGCCGCGCGCGGCGGTCCGCCGGCGCGCGGCTCGAGCGTCGAACCGTTGATCAGATAAACGTCGAGGAGACCGTCGCTGTCGAAGTCCCAGAGCGCCACGCCCGAGCCCGTGGTTTCGATGATGTAGTTCTTCTCGGCGCTGCCTGACACATGCCGGAAGCCTGCCAGACCTGCCTCCGCGGTCACGTCCGCGAATCGCACGTTGGCGGCGGCGTTCGGCGAGGCCGCGGGAATCTGGCGGGTGGGCGGAACTGCCTGTTGCGCCAGCGCGACACCGCCGAGGAGGGCACCGACAAGCATCCAGGCGTTCGGCAGCTTCGCTTTCCTTCGTGCCGTCATGATGACGGTCTATCGCGCCACGCGAAGTTGCTCGGCTTTCTTGAAGGCTTCCTGAGCGCGGACGGTGTCGCCCGCGGCCTGGTACGCCATGCCGAGCATGTAGTGAGCTTCATCCATGTCTGGCGCGAGGACGATGGCGCGCTGCAGCTTGGCTATGCCCTCGGTGGTGCGCCGGAGCTTCACGAGCGAAGTACCCAAGCCGGCCCACGCGACTGCCGCCGACGGGTTCCGCTTCACGGCCTGCTCGAACTTCTTGACGGCCAGCTCGTCGTTCTGCAAGTAGCTGTGGCAGACGCCAAGGCCGTATGCGGCGTCGAACGTGGGCCGGATTGACTCGGCTTTATCGTAGAGGCCAATGGCCTCCTCGCACGCGAGGCGAATTCGCTTGAGTTTCCCCAACGCCAGCAGGGCCTCGAGCAAATCCGGTTTCGCGTCGAGCGCTGCCGCGTACTCCTTCTCGGCATCGGCCCGGCGTTCCTGCGCTTCGAGACTCTCGCCCTGCAACTGATGCACGCGCGCGGAATCAGGCGCCATCCGGACGAGTCGATCGAATTCGTCGGCGGCCAGCCGTCGCGTTACTAAGCCCAGGTAGTAGAGGACATCCACATCGGCAGGATGCGCCCGGGCCGCCCGGTTGATGACCTGATACGCGCTGTCAATGTCCTCACGCTCCATGTGGATACGGACGAGCAGCACTTGCGCCCGAGCGTCCGCGGGATGTCGCTTGAGATAATCCCTGCTGAGCAGCGAGCGCGCGGTCGGCATCGCCTGCGGCCAAGGCACGCGACGCCTCGGCGAGGTCGGGATCAGCAACTGCGCGAGCGGGCTGTGCACCAGCTGTCGGCGCGACCACCAGCAGCACGGCGATCGACGCGGACTTGAGCGCGAGTCGAATGGCGGCGATCCCGCTAACCGATTCACCGCACATACGGCACGGCCTCGATGATCCGCAGAAACTGCTGGGCGCGTGCCTCGCGCTGCTCGATGAGTGCTGCGACTTTGGCCGCCTGTGCCTCCCGCCGCGGGTCTTTCGTCCTGGCGTACAGCGTCGCCAGGTTGACTGATGCTTCGTAGTGTTCCGGCGCGATCGTGAGCGCCTTCGTCAGCGACTGTTCCGCGCGTTCGTACTCCTTCGAGCGCGTCTGAATCAACCCGAGTTCCGCCCACGCGTCGGCCAGGCCGGCGTTGAGCTCGAGGGCACGCTCGATCTCGCGGCGGGCCAACGGCAGATCGTTTGACTGCCGGGCGATGCGCCCCAGAAAGTAATGCGCGCCGGCGGCGGTTTCAGGCGCGCGCGTCGCGCGTTCGAGCTCGGGCTTGGCTTCGTCAAACTGATTGCTGTAGAACCGCGCGGTGCCGAGCGCGAAATAGCCGCGAGGATCGTCGGGCTTGAGCCTGACGTATTTCTCGAAGTACGGCAGCGACTCCGAGGGTTCGTGGCGGTGGGTGGACACGGCGCCCATCGCATAGTTCACGAGCGGATTGTCGGGATCGAGCTCGACCGCCTTCTTCATCGACTCGTACGCTTCACGGACCAGGTTCTCCTCGACGCAGACCATGCCAAAAAGAAAGTGGACGGTGGCGTTGTTCGGCTCGAGCGATCGTGCGTGCGCCAGGTAGCCCAGCGCCCCCTGATAGTCCTTCTGTTTGACTGCGGTTCCGGCAAGATCCATCAGCAGCGGCGCCGAGGCGCCTTCTGCAGCCACCGCCTTCTCGAGCACTCGACGCGCGTCGGCAAACCGGGACTCACGGCTGTAAACCGTCGCCAGGGCCTGAAGCGCGCGAGGCGACGCCAGTCCGCGCCGGTCGAGCGCGTCCAGCATGAGGATGGCGACGGCGTCGGCCGAACCTATGGGCAGGGCCGGGAGCACGGCGAGGACATCGGCTTCGGTCAGCGCTGGATGGGCCGCAAGGGCGTCGACGGCTGCGCGCGCGGCGGCCGTGTCGCCCATGCCGGTGAGGTCGGCAGCCAGAACGGCAAGCGCCTGCGGGCGTTGTCGGACGTCTTCCGGCAGCTTCGCGAGCATCGCGCGACTGGTGGCAAACTGTCCGTCGAGCGCCAGCAGAAAGCTGCCCTGAAACAGTCCTTCGACATTGCCCGGTTCTGCCGTCAGCAGTCGACGGTAGACGGCAATGGCTTTGGCGCGCATGGCGGGGTTGTCGCCGGCGCGCTCCTGGTAGAGACGCCCGAGGTTCTCGTACGCCGCAGCGCTGGTTGGGGCGAGGCGAATCGCTGTCTCGAAGTGTGCCTCGGCCGACTCGAAGGCGCCCTGCTGGGCGGCAATGACGCCCGCGAAGTTGCGCAGCACGGGATCGGCAGGATGCGCTTTCAAGGCCGGTTCGACGAGGCGACTGGCCCCACTGAAATCGCCGCGTTCGAGTAGAACAGCGATTTGCTGCAGCGTTGGCGGAGCCGCGAGGGAATCTTGCGGAGGCGGCGATGCTCCGCCACGTGATGCGACGAGACACAGAACGAGGGCGAGCGCCGCAAGGTGTGCAGCGCGACGCGAGCCACTCACCGCACCGGCTCCTGCCTGGCGACCTGATCTCTCTGGTTGCGCAGCCGCTTGAAGGTGGACAGCGCCTCGTCCGCTTCGGCGACCTGACCCTGCCGCCGGTAAATGCGTGACAACGCGTAATGTGGCTCTGGATACGTAGCGTCGGCCGACGTGGCCTGCCGCAGCGTTTTCACCGCCTCCTTCATGTCCCCGCGTTCCTCGAGTAGCGCACCAAGCTGGTAGTAACCAGGCGCGAAGTGCCGATCGTAGGTCAACGCTTCGCGGAACAAGGTTTCGGCCTCTTCCAGTTTGCCGCGAGTACGGAGGAGGATGCCGAGATTGAGCGCAGGCCAGCCGGTCGGCGCGGCATCGATCCGGTTCAGTCGCACCGCCTCGCGGTAATGAGGGATCGCCTCATCGGTCTGGTTGAGTGCTTCGTAGCAGAGGCCCAGGTTGTCGTGCGCGCGGGTAAACGTCGGTGACCGCGGCAATCACATCCTGCAGCCGGCGAATCGCGACGGCGTATTGGCTGGCATCGTAGTCCAACCGAGCCAGCCAGTACGAGTAGGTCACGTTGGCGGGCTCGGCCAGGGCCAGGCGCTCCAACTCGGGCCGCGCCCAGTCGCCGCGTTTCATCGCGATATAGGCCAGCGCCAGCTGCAACCGCGCGTGATTGTCGAGCGGGCCGAGCACCTCGGCTTTCTTGAGCGCGATGGCCGCGTTGAGCGGCTTGCGGTCCATCATGAAGACGCTGGCGATCTGCAGGAGCAGTTGCGCGGGACTTCGGCTGCCTCTCGATGGCGGCGGCGAGCAGACGCGCGGCACGCTCGTAATCCCGAGCGGCCAAGGCCCGGTCCAGTTCTGATTGCGGCGCCACGCCGCCGGGCGGCGGAGTTGCGCTGATCGCCTGCTCGAGCGTCGACATCGTTTCTGGCGGACCTGTCGGGCCTGGCGGGGGCGGCTGTGCTGCCGCAGACACCGGCAGGCCAACGGCGAATCAACGCCGCGAACAGCCACGCCGATCTCCGCATCGATCCCATCTTTCAGTGCGAGCGAGGTTGGCGCGGCGTGCGCGCGGCCTCGACGCTGGCTTGCAACGCGCGCGCTTCCTTGCTGTCTGGAACGAGCGTCAGTGCGCGCGCGACAGCGCGCGCAGCCTCGTCCAATCGTCCATCAGCCAGGTAGATGCGCGCAAGAGACAGGTGGACATCGGCAAGCGTGCCGTCGCGCTTGATGGCTTTCTCGAACGCCGCTTCGGCCAGGTCCGCCCGGCCCTGCTCCAGGTATTCGCGGCCGAGCGCCTGGCTGAGACGCGCGGCCCCTGGATCGATCGCCTGGATCCGCTCGTGAGCCCACTGCGACAGCCTCAGGTAGGCCTTGCCCAGCCGGTAGGCATACTCGGGATTGGCCGGTGACAACTCCACCAACGTTCGATACTCGTCGGCCAGGCAGAGGACATCGCCGATGCGCTCGCACGCGTCAGCGCGCTGCAGGTGCACTGCCGGTTCGCGCGGCATCAGGGCAGATGCCCGCCCCAGCTCGGCCACGGCTGCCTTGGGCTGTCCCAGCGCCAGCAGGCTCGTTCCCGCAAGCAAGCGAGATGGTCCGAAGGTGGGATCGAGACGGATGGCGGCGCGAAACTCGACGAGCGCATCGGCGTGCCGTCCGCGCCGCTGCAGCACGATGCCGAGGTTGTGTCGAACGAAGGCCCGGTCACCGCCGTCACGGATGACGGCGCGAAACGCCGCCTCGGCCGAGTCGAGCTCGCCGGCCGACAGCGCCGCGACGCCTTCGGTGAACTGTTTGGCGAGAACGGGTGAGAGGTCTTGCGCGTGTGCTCCGATCGGCATCGACAGCAGGAACACTGCTGCCCACGCCGATCGGAGCAGGGCGCGCATTCGCGCTAGAACTCGAACCGCGCGGCGAGCTGCATCGTGCGCGGGTCGGTGACAGTGCCGTTCCACCTGCCGAAGTCCGGGCTCGCCAGGTCGGTGTTGAACGCCGCGAGGCCGTTGTTGGCCGAGCCGGCCGGGCTGAACATGTGCCAGTTCCACAGGTTGAAGATCTCGAAGCGGATCTGGAAGTTCGTGCGGCCCGCCATCCTCGTGTTCTTGATGAACGAGAGATCCTGGTTGTGATATCCGAATCCGCGGACGCTCTCTTCGATCCGGTTGCCGCTCCCGAAGTAGAAGTTGAACGCGCTCAGGGGCTCGAATGCGTCCTTGTTGAACAGCGGTCCCTTGCCCGGGTCGAAACTGCCCTTGTCCTGAGCGAAGACCGCGTCGGGGTTGATGATCGCGGGGATGCATCCGGCGCGGAACGCTCCCGGGACATTGCACGACGTTCCCTGCACGCGGAAGAAGATGGGGAATCCCGACGAGTAGCGGAAAATCGTGCTCATCTGCCACCCGCCCAGCAGCGCGTTGGCGACGCCGCCCTGGTCCACGTACTTTTTCCCCTGGCCAACCGGCAGTTCGTACACGAACGCGGCCGACAGGACATGCGGCGAATCGTTCACCGCAATAACTTCGTTCCGCTCGGCCTCGAACGGCGAGATGACACCCTGAACGCCACTCCATGTTATGGCTTCGCGCTGGGTGTTGTCCGACGCGCTGGAAATCGTCTTCGACAGCGTGTAGGAGACGAGCCCGTAGATGCCGTCCGAGAAGCGCTTCTCGAGCTTGACCTGCAGCGAGTTGTAGTGCGACGAGCCGACGTTCTCGTTGAGGCCCTGCAGGTTGTCGCAGTACTGCGGGTACGGCCGCAGCGCCTGGGCAACCGAAGGCGCGCAGCCCGTCATCTGCTCCACCCAGCCGGCGTACGGGAGCGGCACGCCGTTGAGGCTCGTCATGCCGGGCGTGAACTCGTCGTAGAGCCTGTCGCCCATGGACAGGTAGCTCGGGTCGATCGCGTTGATCGGATCGATGCTCGACGGCAGGCGGCGTCCCGCGCTGCCCACATAGGCCACGCTCAAGACCATGTTGCGCCCAAGCTCGCGGTCCACGGTGATGTTCCATTGGTGCGAGTACGGGCGCTTGTTGGCGTCGATCGGTCGGTACAGATGCCCTGGCCGTTCTTGTAGTCGGACTGGATGAGCGGGGGCCGCTCGAAGTTCTGGGGCAGGCCCTGCTCGAGGAAGAACGCCGGCTGGATGCCGCCGAGGCTGGTGTTGAACGACGGCGTGGTCGAGAACCCGTCCTGCGAGATGCCACCGCCCCAGCCGGGATAGAACGCCTGCGTGTAGAAGATACCCCAGCCGCTGCGGAGGACGGTCTTGTCGGTAAACCTGTAGACGGCGCCGAACCGCGGCGCGAACCCGCCGTAGAAATCCTCTTCGGGATAGCGCTTGCCGTAGCTGGCCGCTCCCCATTCGTCGCCCGCAAAGGCCAGGCGTCCGGGCCGGCCGCCGGCGCCGGGATTGGGGCCAACCGGATCGAAGAACGAGAAACGATCGTACTTCTCCGAGGACGGCGAGTAGTAGTCCCAGCGCAGCCCATAGTCGAGCGTGAGCTTGTCGGTCACGGTCCAGGTGTCGCCGGCGAACAGGATCCACGCGTTCTGACGCGGATACGCGGAGTCCACTGCGCGGAATGTCGAATCGGCGCTGTCGACGGCGCCCAGCAGGAAGCTGGCGATCGGGCTGCCGCTGTTGACGCCGACGAGGCCCGTGGAGCCGCGCCCGAAGTTGAAGGTGCCGGCCTGGTTGCCGTTGCCGTGGATGTTGCCCATGATCTTGCGGTATTCCATCCCGGCCTTCAGCGTGTGCTCGCCTTTCGTCCACGTCACCGAGTCGTTGATGATGAACGTCGGCCGGGTCGTGACGTTGCCGATGTTGACGCCGGCGTTGCTGGCCGTACTGCGCGAACCCGTCGCTGAATGTCATCGCGGCGGCACGTTGTATCCAGCCACGCCGGCGATCTGCGGGAAGTCATTGACGAAGCTCTGGTTCACCGAGCCGTACCCCTCGTTGCGGTTCAGGTACCCCATGGACATGTGGTTCAGCAGGGTGCTGCTGAAGGTGCGGTCCCAGTTGAACCGGCTCACCCACGAGTTCTGCGGATCCGAATACGTCTCGCTGGCAATCGGCTGCGGCAGGACCGACACGAACTTGGCGGGCGCGCGCTGGTGCCAGACGCTCGCGAAGAAGTGGTCGCTGCTCTTGAACTGCACGTCGAACCGGCCCATGTAGTAGTCGGAGTTGCCGAGGATCGTGTCCGGAATCGCCGGCCCGAGGTAATTGTTCAACGGGCCGCCGCTGGTCGGATTGGGCAGCGCCGCCAACCACGGCCGCACCAGCGGGCTGATGCGATTGGGACAAATCACGTTCGGCGTGTTGCCGTCGCAGCCCATGAACTGATCCTTGATGTAGCCTCCCTGGCCATCGGGTCGGATCGTCAACGGGTCGTAGATCGGGATGAGGTTGCCGCTGGCGTCGCGCCAATCTCTGAAGTCGCCGGCGCGCTCCAGCATCGACGGAATCGACAGAGTGGGCTGGTTCGAGCCGCCGGTCTGCCGATAGCCTTCGTAGTTGAAGTAGAAGTAGCTCTTGACGGTTGGTCGACCAGAGGCCCGGCACCTTGCCGGGGCCGCCGATGTTGGCGCCGTAGTTGTTGCGGTTGAACTCGGGCTTCTCCGACGCGCCCCACTGCGTGGCCTTCAGCGAGTCGTTGCGGTGGAACTCGAAGCCCGCGCCGTGAAACGAACTGCCGCCGGACTTGGTGACGGCCATGATCTGCCCGGAGGTCGACGACCCGTACTCGGGCGCGTAGTTCGAGGTCAGCACCTTGACCTCGCTCACCATGTCGGGCGACATCGGGAAGTCCTGGAAGATGGACACCATCCCGCCCTGGCTCATGAAGCCCTGCTGCATGCTCACGCCATCGAGCGACGCCTCGTCGCCGGACTGCAGGCCGCCGTTGATGCGCGCGTCGAAGGCGTTGTTGCCGCCGCCCGTGCTGACGCCGGGCATCAGCGTGGCAAACGCCGCCGCCGCCCGCGGGCCGCTGTTCATCAGCAGCGGAAGCTGGTTGAGGGTTTCCGGCGCGATGCCGTGCTCCTGCGTGCCGGTGACGCTCAGCATCGACGATCCGCCGACCACCTCCACGCGTGAGTCCTGCTGCCCGATGGGCAACGTGATTTCCACGCGCTGCACCGAGCTCAGCGTCACATCGATGTCGGGATGCGTCACCTGCTGGAAGCCGCTCTTGATGGCCTCGACCGCGTACTTGCCCGGGCGGCAAATTGCGGAACGCATACTCGCCGCTCGCATTGGTGACCGTTGTCGCAATCGTCTGGTCGGTCGCGACGTTGCGAAGCGTCACGGCCACATCGGCGACGACGCCGCCCGTCGAATCCTTGATGACTCCCGTGATGGCGCCGTTGACGCTCTGGCCGGAAGCGGCCGCAGGGCAGTAAAAGCAGGAGGGTCAACAGCGCACTTACGAGGGAGCGACGAACCGTCATGGGACCTCCCTTCCGAGACGTTGGGGGCCGCCAAGGCAGCCGAATCATTCGACTGAAATGTCAGTCGACGGTCGCGGTATATCACACGAACAAACTACCGCGCAATATTTTGTGGCGCTACGGAAGAGCCGGAACCTATTGATGACTTGGACTTACGCCTGAGCTTGGTCACGCGCGATCGATCGCCTCGGCCACGCGATTGGCCGATCGCGTCGCGGCTTCCATCCCCCAATTCAGGTTGTCGGCATACGCTCCGACGAAATGAATGCGCCCCTGCGGCTCGATGAGGACCGGCCAGAACATCGCCAGCTGGCCTGGCGCGTAGGACGTTCGCTCGCACGCCGACGCCCACGGATCGATGGCCCACACGACCACATGCGCGCGCTCGATGTCCTCGGAGCGTGCCCGGATAGAACTTTCGATACGTCGCGAGTGCCCGTTCAGCCGTGCCGGCTCCCGACGCGGTCCCCGCCAGCAGTCCCACGCGTCGTCTGCACTTCCTGCGAGGCGGCCCACACCTGAGTCGAGCGGGGCCTCGCCAAATTCCATGTTCGGACTGAGGCCGTCGCGATCCCAGAACCGGGTGCGGGTCTGAAAGATCACTCGAGTGTCATGGTAGTACGGCACGTTGGCGATCGCGAACGTCTTGTTGGCGGGCCACGCGGGTTTGACCGGCAGAACGTCGCAGCATCCTGGCCGACATCGCGCAGACCAGGTAGTCCGCTTCGATCCGCGAGGTCTCTTTGCCGTCACGATAGCTGACCCGCACGCCGGTCTCGCCGTGCTCGATCTCCGTGACCGGAGAGCGCAGCCGAATGCGCGCGCCGAGACGTTGAGCAAAGGTGTCGGTGAGCGTCTGATTCCCGCCCACCAGTCGATACACGCGTCGGCGGAAAGAGCGGAACGCCGCGCAGTTTCAGGATCGCGGCATGCCACACCGCCTGCAACGCCGACCCACTGCCGCCGATAAAGCCGAGCGCCGCGGCCGACGCTCCGTCTTTGCGAAAGAGTTCCGTCGTACTCACCTTATCGAGCTCGTTGAGCCCGGCATCGAAGGGACGATACTCGTCGGTAAAGCTGTCCACGATACGGCGCAAAGTACAACGAGGCGAGCTCGGGAAAAGGATGCTGCCCCAGGTAGTCGGCCTCGCGACGATTCAGGCCAAGGGTCTCGAGCACCTTGCGATCTGCCAACATCTCCGGCGTGTACATTCGTCCGCCGATCCATCGCAACAGGTGCTCCCGGCGCGGGTAGTAGACGTGCGGCAGGTTGAACTCGCGAACGTAGCTCCAGTACCGCTCGTATCCGGGCTGAGTGAAGTGTTCGGCGCCGGCGTCTGCATAGAGGGCGTCGTCGAGCCCGTCACGAAACGTCTTGACGTGGCCACCGGTCCGTTCCGAGGCTTCGATGACGGTGACGTCGTGTCCGCGGCGCACCAGCTCCCACGCGCAACTCAACCCGCCGATGCCAGCGCCCGCGACGATGATTTTCTTTGGCGCGGGCGGGCGCACCTGTACTCGGCAGGAGCGCCGCCGCCGCGATTGCCAACGCCTCGCGGCGCGTAAACGTGGGCTGTAGTCGTTGAATCCAGATGCGGTTCAGCGGATTCGTCCATGTCGGCCTCCTGGAGCGTCGATCCAATCCCGGATCGACGAACGCATAGAACCTATCTCATAAACCCGATCCGGGTTGTCTGTGTGATCCGTGGAACTAAAAGCCATCTCATAAACGGCGCGAACGAGCGTAGCGAGTGAGCCACGCGAGCGGAGCGGGGCGCTGGGTCCCCGCGAGCGAGCGTGTAAGGGGGTCCGGGGGACGAAGTCCCCCGGACGAGACTAGTGACGAGAACCGGTCCTCGAGACGTGAAGATTCTCGAAGATCGTCGATCAGCCCCTGCACCGGCGTGTCGAGCGTGAAGTTTCCGACGACGATATCCATGTCGCCGTCGCCGTCGATATCTCCGACATCCAGCGTGGCGTGCGCCGGCAGCCCCGCTTCCAGCACGTGCCGCTCGAACACACCCGGTCGCGTCTGCTCCAGCCACACCACGGAGGGGAGGCCACGCGTATCGACGGCTGCCGATGACACGAGCGCGCATGCGGCGATGTCCAGATCGCCATCGCCGTCGAGATCCGCGGCCTGTGCCCTGTGCACCGCCGGCATCGCCGCCAACGTGTGTTCGATGAATGGGTACGTGCCTCTGTTTTCGAGCCACTGGATCGCGTGGTACGGCTTGACGAGCTGGTCATCGAGCGTGTCGCCGTTTGTCATCAGAACATCGACATCTCCGTCCTTGTCGAGATCGACGACCTGAATCCCAGAAGAACCCCAGCCGGGATGAGGAGCGGTGTAAATGACCTGCGGATCGAACTGCATGCGCCCCTGGTTCAAGAATGCGACGACGGTCTCGTGTTCCTGGGCGAACAGCGTGATCACGTCGGGCTTCTTGTCCCCGTTCACATCCACTGGAATGGCGTGAATCGATCCCGTGCGCTTGTCTATCTGATGGGGCACAAACGCCGGCTTGGCATAGTCGACGGTTTCGTTCGTCAGGATCGTGAAGGCGCCGGTGCGCCGCCACCCGAACGCCGCTACCGCCAGGTCCAGACGGCTGTCGCCGTCGAAATCCGCCGCTTCGACGTCCGACACACGAGGCCAACTCGTGAGCGTCATCGGCTGGAAGGCCCCGTCCTTACGCCCGCGCAGCGCCACTACCGCACCGCGATCGTGATCGGCCGGCGAGACTCCCCCCAGATCGCCGAGCAGCAGGTCGAGCATCCCATCGCCATCGAGATCGACGGGCTCGATGTGCGCCGGGTGCGACAGTCGCGCTATTTCCAAAAACGTGTGCTGCTCGTCTCGAGGGTTGGTCTTATACACGATGCCGTTGCGTAGATCGCTCAACACGATCTCGAGCCGTCCATCGCGGTCGAGATCGACCAGTCGAACGTTCGCCACCGCCTGGTTGGTTGGACGGCTCGCAGTCGAGACCACTCGCTTCCGGAACGAAGACGCCTGATCCGGTGCCGGCCAGGTAGCCAGCGGGGCCAGCTGCTCGGGAGCGTTCGCTTCGTAATACCCGACGATCGACTGCCACTCCACCGGCAGCTTCACCATACGCCCCGCCGTTCCCGGCGGACCGCTCGGTTCAGGTTGGTTGATCTGAATCAGGAACATCCTGGCAATCTCGTCGCGCCACCTGTCTCTCGGCAGCGCGTCGGGGGGCGGCCATTTGTGGCACGTTGCGCAATGAGCACGCGCAGCGGCCGCTCCTGCGGCCTGATTAGTCGCAGTCGTCGTCTGCCGGGCCCCCACAGAGACTTCAGTTCGCGGGGAGGAGGTGAGGGGCTCGGCCGAGCGCGTCAGCGACGCTCCGGCGGCGAACACTATCAGCAGCGTGTAGAACTTGGACCGAGACAGCACGATCGACATTGCCGTCGACTAAAGCCGCGTTGCCCGAGAAGCAGTAAGGTGACGGTCGCGATGCTAGCACATTCGGATCGTTCCCCACGGGACGCCTGGTGTACTCTTGCCGTGCGCTCGAGCTGAGAATGACCGCATTCGACATTTCGAGCGAACCGGGAGGTTGCGTCGAATGGCCGAGAGACAGATTTCACGGACACGGCGGATGGTGTGCATCGCGCTGGCGATACCGTTGCTGGCGCTCGTCGGCGGTCCACAACCATCGGTCTCCGGCCAGGCGCCTCGGGAGTGGCGCGACTACGCCGGTGGTCCTGACAGCTCGCGGTTCGTGGCCTCAACCGAGATCAACAAGTCGAACGTTCACCAGTTACAAGTGGCGTGGACATACCCGCCTGGCCAGACCGACTTCAATCCGCTCGTCGTGCGCGGCGTCGTCTACGGCCTGGGCGCGAACGGCATGTTCGTGGCGCTCGACGCGGCCACCGGCACGGAACTCTGGGTCCACAAAGGTGTCCAGAATTTCAACGGTCGTGGCGTCAACTACTGGGAGAGCAAGGATGGCAAAGACCGCCGACTGATCTTCAGCACGAACAACATCCTCCAGGCGATTGACGCCCAGACCGGCCAGACCATTCCAGTCGTTCGGCGTAGACGGGCGCGTCGACCTCCGGGTGGGGCTCGACCGGGATCCCGCGACGGTGAACCAGCAGAGCCGCATCCCGGGTCGCGTCTTCGAGGACCTGATCATTCTCGGCTCGGCGACCAATCAAGAGTACGCGTCCGCGCCCGGCGACATCAGGGCATTCAACGTACGGACCGGCGCCCTCGTCTGGACCTTTCATACCGTGCCGCGGCCAGGCGAGTTCGGGTACGACACGTGGCCGCCTGATGCATGGAAGACGGTCGGCGGCGCCAACAACTGGGCCGAGCAGTCAATCGACGAGAAACGCGGCATCGTCTACATCCCGACCGGAAGTCCCAAGTACAACTTCTATGGAGGGAACCGGCACGGCGCCAATCTCTTCGGCGACTGTCTGATTGCGCTCGACGTCCAGAACCGGCAAGCGCCTCTGGCATTTCCAGACGGTCCACCACGACATCTGGGACCTCGACAACAATTCGGCGCCGCAGTTGACGACGATCCGCCGCGACGGGAAGACCATCGACGTCGTCGCCATGGCCAGCAAGACCGGCTACCTCTACGTCTTCGATCGTGTCACCGGGCAGCCGATCTGGCCGATTGAGGAGCGTCCGGTCCCGCAGGGAACCTCGGTTCCCGGTGAAGTGTTGTGGCCCACGCAGCCCTTTCCAACCAGACCGCCTCCATTCTCGCGGCAGACGTTCACCGCCGACGATCTGAATCCTTACATCCTGACGGCGGAAGAGCGCGAGCAGTTCAAGCAGCGGATCTCGAAGGCCAGAAATGACGGACCGTTCACGCCGATTGGCTTCGAAGACGTGATTCACATGCCCGGCAATCAGGGCGGATCGAACTGGGGCAGCACGTCAGGCAATCCGACCGACGGCAGCGTCTATGTGATCGGCTTCAACGTGCCGACGATCATCCGGCTGCTCAAGCCAGGGGAAGTGCGGTCGGGCGGACGCGGCGGACAGCCGGAAGTCGTGAAAGAGGGACGGTACGTCACGGAAGGCTTCGGACTCTTTCCGACGATTGTCAATCCGCCGTACACGACGCTGACCGCGTACGATCTCAATCACGGCACGATCAAGTGGCAGATCGGGCTCGGCGACGACCTGCGGCTGGTGGGGCAGGGCGTGAAAGGCACCGGTACCGCGGGAACCACCAAAGGCGGAATCATCCCCACCGCCACCGGCTTGCTGTTTGTCACGGCTGCCGATCGCAAGGTGCATGTCTACGACAGCACCAACGGCAAGCAGTTGTCGGAGCTTCAGCTGGGAGCGCCGACGAGCGGCTCGCCGTCGATGTACGAGCTCGGCGGGCGTCAGTACCTGCTCGTGACCGCCGGCGGCGCCGCCGGCCGTGGCGGCACCGTCGCGTCAGGCGCGGGGCCAACCGGAATCGTGGCCTACGCGCTGCCGCGGAAATGATCGCGCCGCGCCGCTCAGGACGTCGACGCCTTCTTCGCGATCTTGAACTCGCCGGTCTCCTCGCCGCTGAAGCGGCCGGTCGCGGCGCCTTTGACGACCGTCCCTTCGAGAACGAGGAGCACCGCGGCCTCACCTTGCTTGCCCAGCTGAAGCTTCAGCGCCCCGGTCTTCGGGTCGAAAGTGCCGGCCTTCACCTCTGCCGGATTCGGAAGCCCCGAGACCGTTCCGGTAACCGCGCTCTTGCCGTCGAACTTCAATTCCATGGTGACGGCAATTGGCCCAGACCCGCCCTGCCGAACGAGCGCGCCCGTCCAGGTCCCTGTAATCGCGTCCGGCTTGGGTTTCCCACCGGGGGACTGCGCCAGCAGGGAAGAACTGGTGAGAAAGACGAGAGTAGGACAGAGCCAGTCAGCACAAACGATCTGCGTGTCATGATGTGTTCCTCGCGTTCATTCATAGCGAAGCGCGTCGACCGGATCGAGACGCGCCGCCCGCAGCGCCGGGTGCGCGGCCGCAACGAGCCCCGCCGCGAGCAAGGTTCCGAGCGGCACTGCCAGGCTCCAGAAGTCCAGCGGCGTCACCTCGAATAGCAGCGCCTGCACGAATCGCGACAGATACAGCGCGCCGGCCAGGCCGCAGACGATACCGACGAGCGCCGCGGCGCCGACGTCGGCAAGGACCGTCCGCATCACTCGAAGTTGTCTGGCGCCGAGCGCGACGCGAATGCCGATCTCGCGCGTTCGCTGCACGACCGAGTAACTCAGCACGCCGTAGAGTCCGACGGCCGCGAGGACCAGGCCCACGAGCGCAAAGAATCCAGAGAGCACTGCGAGCATCCGCTCGCGCAGGAGCGTCCGATCGACGAGCGAGGACTGAGACGTGATCGACGTCACGCGGAACATCGGACTGGCGGCACGGACTTCTTCGCGCAGCCTCGGCGCGATCGCCAGCGGATCTCCCGTGACCCGCGCGTGCAGCCTGCCGTTTGTCCGCAGCTGAAGCGGGATATAGATCGTCGGGACCGCCGGCTTGCGCAGATCGTAGAGGGTGTCTGCGACCACGCCGACGATCTCGTGAGCCGACGGACTGTTGTCGTCGCCGAAGCGTGTGTCGAGCGTTCGGCCCACCGGGGACTCGCCGCCGAAGTATCGCGCTGGCGAATGCGTCGTTGACGATGACTGCACTCGCGCCTTCAGGGTCGAGATCACGGCGTGAGAACGCCCGTCCCGCGCGCACGGGAATTCTCATTGTCTCGAGAAATCCATCCGTGACCGGTGTCACGGTCGCTTCGAACGTCTTCGTGCTCGGTGCCCGGCACTCGAAAGTAGTGCGTCCAGGCCCGGCCGAGCGGATTCGCCTCGGCAGAGCTGACCGCCTGGACTCCCGGGACGCTCGCGAGCCGCTCGAGCACCTGGAAGAGCGCCGCGCGCTGCTGCCTCGGTTCCATGCGCTCGAGGGTTTCGAGAGACAGCATCAGGACATCCGACGTCGCGAACCCGGGATCGACTCTCGCCAGCCTGGCAAACGACAGGACCAGCAGGCTGCCGACGAAGAGGACCATCAGCCCGAATGCGACCTGAGCCGCCACGAAGGGGCGCATGACGCCAGCGCGCCCGCTCGAACGGCCGCCACCAGATTTCAGCGCGGTCAACGGGGCGACGCTCGACGCGCGGAGCGCCGGGGCGATGCCGAAGAGTGCGGTCGTGACGAGCGCCAGTACGCCGGCGAACGTCAGCAGCCGCCAGTCGCTGCGAAGTTCGAGCCAGACCGGATCGTCGGGCGACGACAGCGTCTGCACGACGGCCGGGCCCGCAAACTCGGCAAAGAGCAGCCCGAGCAGGCACGCCGCGCCGGCGACCAGCGCGCTTTCGATGAGCATCTGCTGGACGAGCCGCTGGCGGCTGGCGCCGATCGACAGGCGCAGGGCCATCTCGCGCTCGCGTGCCGCGGTCCGGGCGAGAAACAGATTGGCGACGTTCGAGCCGGCGATCAGCAGGACCAGCGCCGCGATCCCGCCCATGATCCAGAGCGAGCGCTCAAACTGTTGGCGCAGCGGTGACGGACCGTTGGCGGCGGGCCGCAGGTAGAGCGGAGTGCTGAGGAAGCGTGCGCGCCGTTCCGGCGAATCGCGCGGCCCGAACATCCTCGGCGCGTATTCACGGCGGAAGCCACTGAATGTCGCATGCGCGACGCTCTGTGCCTGCTCGATCTGGACACCGTCCTTCAAGCGCCCGAAGATGCGAAACCAGCCGAACTGCGGGTTTCCAAATGCTCTGGGGTTGTACATCGTGTAGGGCAGCCACACATCGGTTGGGCGGCCTGGCTCGACACTGGCGAACGTGCGCTCAGCGACCCCGATGATCTCGAGCTGGCGTCCCTCGAGCGTCAGCCAGCGTCCGAGGACCGATGGATCGCCACCAAAGCGCCGGAGCCAGAACGCGTAGCTGAGGACCGCTACCGGGTGGGCACCCGGCTGATCGTCGTCCTGAATGCCGATCAGGCGGCCGGCGGCCGGCTTGACACCTAACTGCTCGAACGCGTCTCCCGAGAGATACTGCGTTCGCAGCCGTTCCTTTTCACCGCCCGAGTCGGCGAAGATCGTTGGCCGGACCACCTGCGTGCTCATCGCGAAGAGCGCGACGTGCTCCCGTGACGCGTCACGGAGGCGGACAAACAGCGGATCGTTGAAGGTATCGCCTTCCGGTCGCTCGGGGTTGTCGGTTGGAAAAGCGAGGTAGATGAGCCGTTCAGGTTGACGGACCGGCAGCGGCCTGAGGATCAGCGCGTCGACGAGCGAGAACGCCGCGACGCAGGCGCCGAGCGCCAGCGCCAGCGACAGCACGGAGGCGCCGGTCACTGCGCCGTTTTTTCCGAGCGCCCGGATACCCTGGCGAACATCGCGAACCACCGAATCGAGCCACGGGAACAGCTTGACGTCTCGACTCTGTTCGCGGAGGAGGAGGGGATTGCCAAACCGGCGCGCCACGGCGCTCGTCGCGGCCTCGCGTGACTGCCCGCTGGCCATCAGCTCGCGGATGCGCTCGTCACGGTGGAACTGGAGCTCCTCGTCGAGCTCGCGCTCGAGGCGTCCAGCCGTGAATACGTTCGTCAGTCGGGACCACCACGACATCGCCTTCACCTCCCCGCCTTCGCCACCGCGAAACTGCCCGCGCTACGGCGCGGCAGGCCCCGCCTTCGCGCGGCCGCGAATCAGCCCGCCCTACGGCGCGGCCTCGCTACGCGTGCTTCAGAATCCTGCCGACCGCGGCGGTAATCGCCTTCCAGCGAACTTCCTCCGACTCGAGCTGCCGGCGTCCGGCGGCGGTGATCTCGTAGACGCGCGCCCGTCGGCCGGTCTCGGTCGTCGTCCAGCGCGCCTTGATCCAGCCGGCTTCCTCGAGCCGATGCAGGGCCGGGTAGAGCGACCCTTCCTCGACGCGAAGCGTCTCGTCCGACATCACTTCAATCTGCGTCGCCAGGCCATAGCCGTGCAACGCACCGCGCCGCGCCAGCAGCTTCAGCACCAGCAGCGGCAACGATCCCTGGAGAGCGTCCTGTCGGGCCATGCTCAGTATTCTTACTCAGATATCTGTGCATTGCAATCACGTGCCGACTCCCACCGTATATCAGTCGCTATCTCCTATTACGCCGCGAACCGGGGAATCGGTTATCAGGTCATCGCCGTTTGAAGCTGCGAGAGACGGACTGGAGGAGCGAATTCGGAAAACGGCAGGCGGCCCGATCACCAGACGCGTACGCGCGTCGCTGGGGGCCGATACAGCTTGTCTTGCGAGGTCAACCCAAACGCATCGTAGAACGCCTCGAGATGACCAACCGGCCCATTGGCGCGGTACTCGTAGGGCGCGTGCGGCAGCGTCAGCAGGCGACTCGGCGAGTCAGTGCGCCGTTCATCCGCATCGACTCCGCAACCATTCGCTGCAACATGTCACAACGATAATCGCCCTGGCGCCGCCGGTCACGGCGCGGAGCCACAGGACCGCGCGGTTAGGGTGAGGTCAAGAAACGGTTGCTGCGCAGTTCCGCGCGCGTACGTTGAGTCCCTCGAGTGTGAGTGGGGCGCCGTTCGAGCGTGTAGAATCACGAAACCCCGATGTCCCTGACATCAGGCACGCGCGTCAATCACTACGAGCTCATCCACGCCCTCGGCGCCGGCGGCATGGGTGAAGTCTGGCTCGCGACCGACACTCGACTCGGGCGACAAGTCGCGATCAAGCTGCTGCCGGTTGGGCTGACCAGCGACAGCTCGCGAATACGCCGATTCGAGCAGGAGGCACGCGCCGCCTCCGGCCTCAATCATCCCAACGTTTGTACGGTCCACGCATTCGAGCAGGCCGGCGACGGGCAGCACTTCATCGTCATGGAACACGTCGATGGGGAGACGCTGCGTACCCGTCTGACACGAAGCCGTCTGTCGCTTCGTGCGGCTCTGGACATCGCCACGCAGGCCGCCACGGCCTTGTCCGCTGCCCATGCGGCCGGCATCGTTCACCGCGACGTGAAGCCCGAGAACATCATGCTGCGGCCGGACGGGCTGGTGAAGGTACTCGACTTCGGCCTGGCCAAACTCGCGTCGAACGATTCGGATCCCCGAGTGGCGACGCAGACGGCTAATCTCACCAATTCTGGATCGGTGCTTGGCACTGTCGCCTACATGTCGCCGGAGCAGGCGCGCGGCCTGCCGGTCGATGCGCGAACCGATGCCTGGTCGCTCGGCGTCGTCGCGTATGAAATGGTCGCGGGACGCCTGCCGTTTGCTGGCCAGACGACGAGCGACGTCATCGCGGCCATTCTCGAACGCGATTATGAGCCGCTGCCGCGGCTCGCCCCGGAGGTGCCGTCCGAACTGGTCCGGATCGTCGGCAAAGCGCTGCGCAAAGATCCCGGGCAGCGGTATCAGGTGATGAAAGATCTGCAACTCGATCTCGAAGCGCTGCGCGACGAGACTGCGACTCGTGCGACGACGGGCTCGCGCGATGACGTGTCACCGTCGCAGCCCGCACCACGGCCAAGGCGCGCAGCGATGCTCGCCGCGTTTGCCGCGCTCGTGCTCGCGGTTGGCGCTAGCGCCTGGTGGTACCGACAGCGGGCATCACCCGCGCCACCGGTTTCCGGCGCGTCGGCGACGCCAGTCGCTCGGCCGCTCACCAGGCTGACGTTCGATGAAGGCCTGCAGACGGACGCGACGTTTTCTCCGGACGGGCGGTCGATCGCCTACGCGTCAGACCGGGCCGGAAACTTCGACATCTGGGTTCAGGCCCTCGACGGCAGCCAACCGCGCCAACTCACCAACTCGCCGGCGCCGGAGACGCAACCCGCCTGGTCGCCTGATGGGAAAACGATTGTGTTCCGCTCCGACCGCGATCGCGGTGGACTGTTCCTCACCAATGCCCACGGAGGCCCGGAGCGTCAGCTTTCGTCATTTGGCGTCAACCCGGTCTGGTCTCCAGACGGATCGGAAATCCTGTTTAGTTCGGGGTTCGCGGAGTTATTCACGGGCCTACACGCGGTGGCTGCCGACGCCGGGTCGCCGCCGCGCGTGTTGCTCGGGGAACTCATGCGTGGGGGTGCTTGGCATTGGTTCGCCCCGCATCCCGATGGGCGTATCTCACTATACGGCCTTGATGCTAAATCGGGATTCGGCTTCTATACGGTATCGCGGGATGGCAAACGGGTCACCGCCTCGAAGTTTGACAAGGCGCTGCCATTTCAGTGGAACGAGCAGGGGGCGCGCCTACGGCGGTTTCGGTGGAACAGGACCGGCACAGCGCTCTTCGTTGAGGCAGTCATCCATGAGGTTCAGAACGTTTGGCGAGTACGGGTCGACCCTGTCACGCTTGACTGGGTGGCGGCCGAACGGCTGACGACCGGCTCGGGTCCCGATGAGTCCGCCACGGTGTCGCCCGACGGCGAACGAATGCTCTTCACTGTGCAACGTCAGTCGACACGCTTATGGACGTTCCCTCTGGATGCGGCCGCCGGCAGGATCACGGGACGGGGCACGCCGATCACGCCGGAGGACGGCCGCGCCGAGCACTCTGCGCTCTCGCCCGATGGTCGATTCGCCGCGGTCGCCATGAGACGCGCGGGCACTGCGCGCGTGGAACTGCTGCTTGTCGACATCGACTCCAACAAGTCTGAAGTGTTCGCGGTCGACGCCATTTCACCGGCGTGGTCCCCTGATAGCCGCACACTGGCATATGTGCTCAGCCGCCCCGACCGGCCGCCACCCGGTGAATTCGCCCTGGCCGCGCGACGAGTCGGAGGACCGGAGCGGATTCTGCGGCCTTGGAGCGGTGAGTCCGTCGTCCTGCCGACCGGCTGGACGCCCGACGGCCAGTCTGTCCTCGGAACTGTACTTGGCGCCACTCCATGTTGGAAGGTCGAAGCTCGTGTTCTGGCCGATGTCGCCTGCGGTACCGCAGACCGAGCGCACAGCGCTCGAAGACCCCGGACACTTTCTGTGGCAGGGAAGCATGTCGCCGAACGGCCGCTGGTTAACCTTTTCCGCCCAGCGATCGGACGACCTGTCTCAGTTGGGGATCTATGTCGCCCGTTCAGGTGCCCCCTTATCCGAGTGGGTTCGGATGGCTCCGGATCACAAGGGAGCCGACAAGCCCCGTTGGGCACCGGGCGGACGCGTGCTGTACTTCCTTTCGAATCACGGCTCGTCGTTCTGGAATCTTTGGGGCGTCAGGTTCGATCCCGATCGGGGTGCCGCTGTCGGCGCTCCGTTTGTGCTGACGACGTTTAATTCGCCAGATCTTGTGATCCCAACCGCTCTCCCCGATCTTGAGCTTGGTATTTCGGCGCGTCGCGCCCTGCTGACGCTCGCCACCATCAAGGGCAATATCTGGATGCTGGAGAACGTCGATCGGTAGGCGGCGTCTAGTCTTTCCCGAGGGGCTTCGTCCCTCGGACTCCCCGACACGCGCTCTCGCGCGCCGCTGGCGACGACGCGCTTCCGCCTTCGCTGAAGCTACGGCGGACGCGCCGAAGCCTTGGCGGAGGCGGGCCGATCGCGTGGCTCACTCGCTACGCTCGTTCGCGCATTAATGACATGGCTTCTAGTCGGAAAACAGGCGACTCTGGGTCTGCCGCGCGGGTCGCTGACGCCGGCCGCCTGCCTGAACCTATTGACGCGTTGGTTCCATGCCCTGGGCTTTGATGACCGCGATCGTCCTTGGCTCCCTTAGGAACTGAATCAATTGCCGAGCTGCGTCAGGGACCGTGGTTCGTGAGCTGACACCCGCGGTAAACGTGATGTAGGACTGTATCTCGGGTGGCAGAGGGCCGACGAGGTCGACACCTGGAGTCGTCAGAATCTGAGTGATGACCGTCATTCCGATCTCGATTTCGCCCTTCGCGACCAGTTCGGACACGATATCGGATTCAGGCCGCGTGACCTTCGACTTGATCGCCTCGGCAATCCCGAGCCGCTCCAGCAAACCGGCGAGATAGATACCACTCCCAACTCTGAGGTAGGCGATCGACCGGGCGTTCAGCAAGGCACGCTTGAATGCGTCAACCGAGCTGATGTCAGGCCTCGGCGCGCCGGCCCTCACCTCCACGCCAATCCCCGAGCGCGCGATATCGCTGCGCGTCGCCGCGACGATTCTGCCGCGTTTGATCCACTCGTCGACGGGAGACGACCCGCTGATCAGGAGATCGAATGATTCGCCGGCGGTGACGCGCCGCTCGAATGCGGGTGGCAGGTCGCTCGAGACAATGAGCGTGTGTCCAGTCTCGCGCTCGAATTCGGAGCCGATTTCGGCAAGTACTGTCGCGATCGCCCGCGCCGTCCAGATCTTGATTTCAGCAGCGGTGACAACCTCGGGCCGCAGAAGCGCGGCCAGTGTCGCCGCGGTGACGAGAAGGTTCCTACGCATCATGTTCGTGCATGGACCGACGGCTGGGTTTACGTGCCTTCTTCAAGGTCAGGCGCCAGGACACGGACAACAAGTCATGCAGCGCGTTGCGATCGATTCGCGCCAAGCGCACGAGCACGACGGGATGGGGGCGATAGTAGTCGGTCAGGTAATAGGTGTCCGGCGCCTCTTGCAGAAGCCAGCCTCGTTCCTCGACCTCGATCCTGACCACGATCGTTGCTGGCTCCGCCGAGCGATGAGTTGCCACTCCGGCCATGAAGGCGCCCCCGACCTTCAAGACCGGCGATCCGTCGTATTTCGTGGCTGCCTGGACGTTCGGCAGCGCGAGCCCCACCTCCCGGACTGTCTCGAACGTATCCGAAGGCGCTCGCGCCATAAATCTTTGCTTCATCTCTTTGCTCTATCGAAGCACAATACTCCACTTCGTGCGGTGCGGTTCACGGTCACCCTCGAGTCGACGTGGCTGTTGAAGCCGGACGACCGGCACGCTACACTCGACGCCGTTCTCATCCGAAGGATGCAGCGAATGAATCCGATACCAGCTGAAAACCAGCGTCCTGGAACACGGTCCTGGATCAATACCAACGCGAGCGTCGACGATAACAGGCGGAGCACGGATATCGAGGGTTACTGCTCGAAGCTCAGTTATCGCGCCGGCGAGTTGCTGCAGATCTCGGTCAGCAGTTCAGCGCCCTTCATCGTCGAGTTCTACCGCCTGGGTTTTTATGGCGGCAACGGGGCGCGCTTGATGCGCCAACAACCGATGACTCCCGGGACGAAGCATGGCGACCCGCCAACCGGCGATCGTCAGCTGCGCGAATGCGACTGGCCTGTCAGCGTGGCGTTCAACATCCCGTTTGACTGGCCGAGCGGCGTCTACCTTGGCAAGCTCACACAGGTGAACGTGCCGTCGCCGACCGGAAGCTACGTCATCTTCGTGGTTCGAGACGATCGGCAATGCGATTTCCTCTTCAAATGCAGCGAAACCACCTGGTCGGCGTATAACGGCTGGCCGGACAACTTCTCGCTCTACGACTTTCATGGCGAGCCGCCGAAGGTCGGCTACTGGGGCCCGGGTCTGCGGGTCAGCTTTGACCGGCCTGTACGCAATGTCGCAGCCTTGGTACATGCAGCACGAGCCGGGACGTTGCAACTGGATGATCGGCGCCAGTCAGTTCCTGATCTTCGAGTATCCGTTGCTCTTCTGGATGGAGTCCCGGGGCTTCGACGTCTCCTACCTGAGCTGCCTGGATCTCAGAGAGAGCTCACCGGTGAACCTGCGACAGAGGGCGAGAGCCCTCCTGGCCACCGGTCACGACGAATACTATTCCGTCTCGATGCACGACAACTTGCGGAACGCCGTGGAAGCGACTGACGACATCCCGCAGAACGGACTGAGCGTCGCGTTCTTCTGTGGCGGGAGCATGACCGGTGTGCTCGAGCTCGCGGCCTCGACATTCGATGGTGGCCGCCAGAATCGCATCATCCGCCGAAAAGGGCGCTGGGGGCCGATCGATCCCTGGCTGATGGCGCTCGCCCCTGAACAGGCCGGTTTCACCGACGGTGACTTCGCCGATGCGGGAGAGTTGATGGGCGCGCGTCTCGTGGAGCCGGCCGTCGGCGTCGCCAACTGGCGGTGCGTGAACACAGGTGGCCCGTTGGCCTCGCGCTTGTACAACGGCACCGACCTCCACGACGGCGATGGGATTCGCGCCCTGATTGGCCACGAGTTCACGGGGAACCCGGTCGGACGGCCCGGGCTCGAGGTCGTGGCGGAAGACCACCTGACTGGCGGAGACGGACTGCCGACAGCCAACAAGTACACCGCGACGATTTTTCCCGGACCCAAGGGCAACTTCGTCTTCAACGCCTCGACGATGTGGTGGCCTCAGTTCTTGAACGGTGGAACCCCGCTGCCGTTTCCCGCGGGAGGCGAGCCGCTATTCACCGGCCCGAGCGGCATCGTCAGCCCGGATCCGACGGAAATGCACAGAGTTCAGCTGATGACGAAGAACCTGTTCGACATGTTTCTCAGCTGACCGGGCCGCTCAAGTCCGTGAGGTGGTTCGCGCGAGCCTCCGCTTGCGCCATTCCGCTACGGAAGCGGCTGGCGCCGCTTCATAGCCCAGAAGCCGCGCCAGCTCGGGATCGTCGGCGAACCGTCCGCCCAGCGCCGCCGGCAACGCAATCTGCTGCGCGATGATCGGAACCGTGAAGACGTGGTTGACGGCCCGCCGCGGCCGTCCGGAGCGGTTCGCACCGGCGCGATGAAACAACATCGAGTCGAACACAATAAAGGCCCCCGGCGCTGCCTCGATTGGCGTCTCGATCGAGGCCCTCACCTCGTCTGACGGGAAAGTTTCGTTCAAGTGCGACGCCGGTAGCGCGGTCGTAGCGCCGGTCTCGACTCGAAACGGATCGATGCAGAAAAGCGCGCTCACCGCCAGAGGGCGGCTCGATACGAAATGCTGATACGGCAGGTCGCGGTGATAGACGCCTTGCGGGTGGTTCTCACCAGGCGGATTGACGACGCCGTTCTGTTGCATGAGCTGGACATACTCGCCAAGTAGACGTCGGCAGAGTCTCAGCAGCAGTGGATGTCTCACCAGCTCGACGAATCCATCGTCATACACGAGCGGACATCGGGCGGTATAGGCGTCACCGATGCGGACGAGCTGGTCCATCCCGCCAAACTCCTGGGCCTGGCGATCCAGGATCGCGTCGAGGGACACGCTTAGACGATCGATGTCCTGTCGGCTGATGCCGCTGTCGAGCACCGAGTAACCGATCGCGCGGATGCGCTCCACGTGAAAGGCGAGCGCATCGCCATCCTGCTCGCGTTCGCGAATGCCGTATGCCGCGGCCGATGACTTGTCCCGCACGGGCTATGCCTCGATGAGATCGTGCCAGCTGATAACGTGGGCGAACCGTGACGACAACCGCTCGACCAGTCCGGGCTGATCCTGCGGCCGCACACCCAGCAAGACCGGCTCGTCGTCGGCAAGTTGGTCGAGCGGCACGGCCGGGATCAGGCCGAATCGCGACGATTCAGTGATCTCGTCGGCAGTGCACGACCTGACACGCTGCCAGGTTCGCGGAGTGTAGGCGCGTAACAGCCCCGCGGCTTCTCCAACGCCAAAACAGCTTACACCTCCGTCGCCGAGCCGTGAAACCAATTGGCCGTCGAGCGCCGACCATCGCTGCAGGTACGCGCGCAGGCAACTGCTGTCGATCGCAGCCGTGACTGTCGGCGTGGAAGACCCCAAACGGTTGCCGGCGATGACCATCTGAAACGATCCGAGATCCGTGGGAGCAGGTTGGAGATGGCGCGGGACGAGCTGCACTCGCTCGAGGATCGTTGCCAAATGGCTGGGTGCGAACGAGTAGGTGTGATCGGCGATCAGCAGCTCGAGGCCCGGGCGTGCGCCGTCTGGGCAGATCAGGACGAGCAGCCCGTCACGGTTTAGCCGGCTGCCGAGATCGCGAAGAAACGCCAAGGGGTCGTCTACATGCTCGATGACATTCACGCTGACGACGAGATCGACCCGGAGATCTGTTGGCAGGGTCGACGGGGTGCCTTGCCAGACCCTGCAACCCGCGGCGTTGGCGTGTGCGACGGCCTCGGCCGAAAGGTCGCATCCCGCGAGTGTTGCCGATGGCCACTCGTCGCCTAGCGCCAGAAGCAGCGATCCGTTGCCGCAACCCACGTCGAGTACGGATTGTGGCTGCGGCAAATCTGCGGTGCGACGGTACGCCTGAGCGATCCAGCGAGCGTACAGCTGCTGCCTTTGGTGCTCCCGCGGCGAGGTAGAGGGCGCGTGAGCGTAGAGTGAGTAGCCGCGTTCGAAGAAGCCGGCACGCGCTGGCGTCGCACTCGAGACCAACCCGCAACCGGCGCAGGCGCGCTTCTGCAGTGGGACCGGCAGGACTCGCCAGTCGCTGCCCATTGACTGCGGACCGATCTCCGGTAAATCCACCCAGTGACCGTTGCCGCAGACGACGCAGATCCAGCCGGGCAGACTCACGGCTTTGGCCCGATCTGATAGACCGATGCACCCGCCGATCGAAAAGCCGCGCGTGCGCCTGAAGGATCGAACGACGGGCCGCTGTCGCCGAGCGTCACGAGGAAATCCACGCCGACGCTCCGCAACGTGTCGAAGGCGGCGTTGACTTCGCTGGCCGTCTCGACACGGTGCAACTCCGATAGACGTTGCTCGACGACAACCCGTCGAGCTGGGTTGTTGCTCGCCTGGATGCTCGCCCGCGCCAGGTAGGCGGGCACTCCAGCCAATGCCGCCAGCCTCGTTGCACCGTCGTCCTGCCTGCTCGAGGGGTCCGTCGGGATGAGGGCAAAGGTGTCGCCGGCCTCGGCGCGCTCTCTGATGAATCCCGCCGCATCGATGAACCCGCGTTCGAGCCTGGTGTCGAAGTGCTGCATGCCCCAGGCAAAGCGGGGCCGCGCCGGGTCGTCGTGACGGCGCACCACCGCAGCCGTAGCGATTCCGGCAACCAGCGTCGATGAGAGTGCGAGACGGAGGCCTGCGGTTGAGTTGCCAACCGCCGGGAACAAGCGCTCAGCGAAAAGCAGCGACCAGACGACGGCCGATGCATAGACGAGGACGAATGGCCGCTGCTGAAAATCGGTGTAGTCACCGTGGCTGGCCATCGGCGCAAACAAAACGACGCCGAGCCACGCGAGGACAGAACAGATCGGAAACGTATCGAGAACCTGCCAGCCGGTCCGTCGAACTGCTGCGGCCCAGGTAATTGGCAACGCAAGCGCGAAGACGCCCAGCGCAGCTGGGACGAGCGCGAGCACGCCGAGCGTCGTCCCGACCACAGGTCCGTGACGCTTGTCGATAATCGCGTAAGCCCCATCGGTACGCCGTCGGCGCCATACCCGAATGCACCACGTCGAGAAACGGGCGGAGCGCGGAGAATCTCAGCCAGGCGTCACGGGCGCCGTCCCACATCGTCAGACAGATGATGACGGCGATGGCCGTCACCGCAACAGCCGCAGTGGCTGCGCTGGCGTGACGCCGTACGAACGCGGTCTCGCTGACCAGTGCAGCGGCCATGGCCGGAGCCAGTATCAGGAAGATCTGCGCCCTGAACTCGAATGCGGCCGCCGCTACCAGGATCGCCACCCAAAAGCACGGCGACAGCTGCCGGGAGCGCCAGACCGTCATCAACGTTAGGGCCGTAAACGAGGCGGCCAACCCATATGCGCTGCCGGGCGCTGTGAACAATAACCAGTGAAATCCGAAAAAGCCGTTGCGCAGGCCGTATGTCGAGGCGTCTGGAACGAAAAGTAGAGCCACCGGCACGATCGTCGCCGCCGCCGTTCCGAGCTGCATTCGTGCGAACGCATAAACTGCGAGCGACATCAGCAGGACGCCGTAGGGGAGCAGCAGGCTGGCTGCCAGGCCCCACGGCGGGAGGCTCACCACGCCGGCGGCGGCGGCCGGGAGCATGTACGCCGCATAGTGATAGAAGACGAGCGGCTGCCCGGCGAGCAGAAACGACGACAGGCCCAGCATGTGCTGGTCGCCGAACTGCGCGATCTCGGTGCCGTGAATCGAGTAGTCCGACCAGACCGGAACGATGCCGGTCGCCTGGATCGACGGCACCGCGCCGGCGGCGTGGCGGCACAGGATCACAACGAGAGTCGCGATCGTCACGCTCGCCAGGAAGTCGACACCGTCGCGACGCTCGACTTCTGGGCCGGAGCGAAGCGTCCAGGTGCCTGCGGACAGCACGACGACGCTCCATCCAAGAAACACCTTTGCGGCGAGCGCTCCAGTACTCACGCAGCCAACGAAGAGGACCAGGCTCGTCGTGAGGCTGCCGAGCAGGATGGCCAGCACGTGATGTGAGGGGTGACCATTGCCGACCGTCCAAGTGACGATCACCGATCCTGCGATCGCAACGATGGTGCCGCCGAAGCACAGCGCGGCAACCGTTCCAGGATCGAGCGTCGCGCCGCCGATTGTCAGCATCGCGCCAGCGAACGCGCCCAACAGGAGGCCGTCCAGCACCGAGAGTCCCGTCATGCGGCGTGCGTGCGCGCGCATGCGTCGGCTCACTCGAGCGCCCGCTCGATAATCTGCACGATGCCGGCGACGTCGGACTGGTCCATCCCGATCCACAACGGAAACCGGATCAGCCGGCCGCTGATGCTGTCTGTGTGAGGCAAATCGCCGCAGGTGCGTCCGAATCGACGACCGGCTTCCGACGAGTGCAGCGGCACGTAGTGAAACACCGCGTTGACCCCGGCGGCGTTGAGCGTCCCGAGCAGCCGCGTTCTCGTCTCGTCATTACAGACGATCGCGTAGAACATGTGGGCATTGTGGCGGCAGTCGTCCGGGACGATGGGCCGTCGCAGCCGCCCACGATGCTCGAGTGCGGCAAACGCCGCGTAGTACCACGACCAGATCTCCAGACGTCGCCCGGCAATCTGCGCCGCGGCTTCCATCTGTGCCCAGAGGAAGGCGGCGGCGAGCTCGCTCGGCACGAAGGAGGAGCCCGCGTCGATCCACGAGTATTTGTCGATCTCGCCGCGCAGAAACCGGCTGCGATTGGTACCCTTGTCGCGGATGATCTTCCGCGCGCGCCGCAAATTCAGGCGCATTGACCAGGAGAGCACCGCCTTCTCCCGAGGTGACGTTCTTTGTCTCGTGGAAGCTCGTTGCGGCGAGGTCGCCGAGTCGTCCGGCGGGCCGGTTCTTGTACCTCGATCCCAGAGCCTGTGCTGCGTCTTCGATGACCAGCAGATTGTGCCGACGGGCGAGCGCGACGATCTCGTCCATCTCGCAGGGCACTCCCGCATAGTGCACGGCTACGATGGCTCGCGTGCGTGGCGTCACGGCGGCGGCAATGGCGCGTTCGTCCAGGTTCAGCGTGTCCGGCCGGATGTCGACGAAGACTGGCACGCCGCCTCGCAGGACGAACGCGTTCGCCGTCGACACAAACGTGAACGAGGGCATGATCACTTCGTCGCCCGGCTGGATGTCGCTGAGCAGCGCGGCCATCTCCAACGCCCCGGTGCAGGAATGGGTCAGGAGCGCCTTGACGCAGCCAACCTGCTCCTCAAGCCAGGCTTCACACCGTCGCGCGAACACTCCGCCACCGGCGAGATGCGATCGGGCAATGGCTTCGCGGATGTACTCGAATTCCCGGCCGGTCGTGTAGGAACGGTTGAACGGGAGTGTGCGTCATGCGCCGAGGGCCAGGCCGATGCCCGTCCTGCCGTAGCCGTTCCCGTTGTAGAGCATGTAGAGGCGATCTCCGCGCCGGACGACCACAGGGTAAGTGGTCATCTCCGAGTCCCATCCGCTGCTGACAGCGGCACGACGCTCGTCGAATCCTGACGGGTCCAGACAATGCCGTCGGCCGATTCGGCGTAGCCGATGCGGTAGCTGGAACCGCGATACGAATACCACATGCGATAGAGATCTCCATCGCGAAGAACACACGGACGACCGAAGGCGAACTCCTCCTCCGAGCGGTAGTCGAGACACACGATGCCGGTTCGTTCCCAGCGAAGTCCGTCTCGCGACTCGGCGTACTTGATGAGATAGCGATGACGTGGCCCCTCAGAGGTCTCAGTCCACTCCGTGCCCGAGACGTACCACATTCGCCAGGTGCCGCCCTCCACGATGACCCACGGCGACGCCGTCAGATACGGGTCCACTGCGCTCCGATCGAGGAGCGGCGCCGGCGAGACACGTTCAAAGGTCAGGCCGCCATCGTCACTGCAGGCGAGCCCCGCGTTGAGATAGAAGGGGACGCTCTTGCCGAGCGTCCAGCCCGTGTAGAAGCAATAGGTGCGGTGCCCGTGATCGATCACGCACGAGCTTGTCACGCCGGCGTCGTCGAAGGCTCCGAGCCGGCCCGGCGAGAGGACGGGAGCCGCCGAGACCGAGAGTAGATCAGCCCTTTCGAGTGACACGTCCGCGTACCCGATGTGGGATCGGCCGGCCGCGTCGCGCGAGCTGAAGTAGACGCGGTCGCGCGCATCGACGCGCCGGACGACTGGCAGGGCGGCATGGGTGCCGATCCAGGGCGCCTGCTGCGCCGGTTCGATGATCAGGCCTCGCTTTACCCAGACCATCGCTCTAGAGATCCACGTCGTCGCTGGTTTTGAGGGACCGCTCGCCGCGCGCGCCCAGGTAGACCGATCCGGGTGCCGTATCCCGTATCACCAGCGCACCAGCGCCGATGAGGGTGTATTCCGCGATGCTGATCGAGTCACGCAGCGTCGCGTTGACGCCGATGAAGCAACCCTGCGCCACCTTCACGTGGCCCGAGACGACGACATGTGAGCTGATGAAGCAATGGTCCCCGATGGTCGAGTCGTGACCGATGTGGTTGCCGCTCCACAGCGTCACGTTGCTGCCGATCCTGACGAACGGCTGCACCGTATTGTCCTCCAGGATGAAGCAGTTATCACCCGGTGGATGCTGGCTCAGGAACGAGCAGCGGCTGCTGACATAGCTGACGAGCTCGTAGCCGAGGGCCTTCATCTGCTGGTATTTCGCGGCGCGCACGCGGTTCATCTTGCGCGTAACTGAGCGCGACGAACATTTGGAACGCCGCCGGTGGATAACGGCTCGCGACCTCGTCGATCGGCACGAGCGGCAGCTCGAGGAACGTGTCCTCGCGTCGGTATTCGGCATCGACGGCGAAGCCGACGACCTCGTGGGCGGAGTCGGTCGAGAAGTAGTAGTGCGCGAGTCGCGCGATGTCCCCGGCGCCGATGATGACGATCTGTGCCACAGCCCGTGTCACACCCTCACGATGATCGTGAATTCATAGAGCGGATAGTCGTGCAGCAGCGCGACGCGGGGCGAGAAACGCTGCAGGCAGATGTCGAAGACCCGTGCCGGATCGGCGTAGAAGAGATCCTCCCGCCGCTTGTCCAGATCGGAGTGACTCGTCAGCATGTTGAACGCAAACCCGCGGCGGCAGAGGGACCGCATCAGCGCCAGCGTCTGAAGCACGTGGTCCCACCAGGCGTCTGGCGCGTGACCGAGCTTGACGTTGAAGATGCCGCTCGCCACGACGTAGTCGGCCGGCGCGAGTTGTGACACGTCCGCAGTGAAGGAGCCCCCGGCGCCGTGCCTGGCGAGTGCTGCCTGGATCATCGTCTCGCTGATGTCGAATCCCGAGTACGCGACGCGCCGTCCGCTGGCGCGGACATAATCGAGCAGCGCGCCATACCCGCAGCCAAAGTCGATGATCGACCCATCCTCGCCGTCATTGAGTAGCTGAAGAAGGCGGCTGAACCGCAACTCCTGCGACGAGGCCGTGCTCCAGTCCACGCCACGGTGCGTCGGCCCGAATTGCCGGAGCTTCTCAGAGTAGTAACGGTCGACCGGCTCCAGGATTTTGTGGTTCAGTCGGATCTGCGGTTCGCTCATGGACGCTGCGAACAATGGTATAGGGACGCTGCTTGGTCTCGATGAAGATTTTCGAGAGGTAGATGCCGATGATGCCCAGGCAGGCCAGGATCATGCCGCCGAGAAGCCAGATGGACACGATGAGCGACGGCCACCCAGGGAGGAGGATACCGAAGAAGACCCGACGGATCACCAGGTAGCAACGCCGCCGCCGCCGCCAGCGCGCCGATGGCCACTCCCAGGTAGAAGATGAAAACCAATGGACGGCTGCTGAACGACGTCACGGAATTCACCAGCACGGCAATCCGGCGCCACAGGCTATAGGTCGTCTTCGACCGCGAGTGCTTGGTGACGGCGATCGGCACTTGCCGGAAGCCGGTCAGCACCCACAGACCGGAAATCACCATCTCCCGCTCGCCGTGTGACAGCAGGGCCGACACGTAGCGCCTGGTCATCAGCCGCACGGTCACGAGATTCTCTGGAATCGGGTAGTCCGACATCAGGTTGAAGAGCTTGAAGAAAATCCGGCCGCTCCAGCGCTCGAACCATTCGCCGCGGCGCTCCGCCTGGACACCGTAAACGACGTCGGCCGCCGCAGCGTCGAGTTTGGCGGCAAACGCCGTCAGCAGCTCCGGATCCTCCTCGAGGTCCGCGTCGACCAGGAAGACGAGCTGGCCACGGGCATGGCGCAGCCCTGTCATCATCGCCTTGTGATGGCCGAAGTTCCTGGCGAGATCGACCACGCGGACCCGCGGATCGCGCTCGAATAGTTCGAGGGCAATCGACAGCGAGTCGTCCGGCGAGCCGTCGTTGACGAAGACAATCTCGTAGTCGCTGGCGATTGTCTCCGCCGCGGCGCTGGCACGCCGGTAGAACTCCTTGAGGTGCGGCGCTGAGCAGTACAGCGTCGTGACGATGGAGAGGGTCACGGGTTGAAACTCAACATGAACCTGGTCGCGTTCGGCCCCTCGTTGAAGAGCAGATCAAGGATCGACACGAAGTGATCGAACGGCGGGAAGAGCTGCGAGTATTCGCGGTAACCCTGGTAGCTGAAATACTGGAGCTCGACGCCTGCCGCTTCAAAGATCTCGGGCTGGATGTAGTTTCTCGCCGCCGGTCCGGAGAGGTATGTCGTCGCGCCCGCCTGCCGGCAGATCTCGGCCAGCCGCTCGGTCTTGCCCTCGACGAGTTGGTAATCCATCGACCATGTCAGCCTGGTGCGGATCTCGAGGATCTCGCAGATGGCCGTGATCCACGCGAAGTTGATCGCGCTCAGCCGCGTCTCTCGGCACTCGACATAGAGCCGCTCGAACCTGTCGGCATAGGTCCCGAAGTACGGCGCTCTCGCGTAGCTGCGCGCGAGCGTTCGCCAGTGCCGGGCGGCCCATGATTCGTCGCTGACCTCGATCTCGTTGATGGGCGCGAGATAGTGACCCTTGCTGTGGACGGGAATCGTCAGCCACGCAGGTCCGGCCGCTGTCTTGATGCGATTGCGGTTCCGCCAGTCGCGCCGCGTGAACTGAACCGTGTCGAAGAGGACGAACTCGTCGACGGAGTTGATCAGATCGAAGTAACCCTTCCACGGGATGTAGCTGGACTGCAGGATCGCGATGCGCATCAAGTTGTTGTCGGAGACGTGCCGTCTCCTCGAAGTCGGCCGAAGATATCACGGCCCGGTGGCCGGCATCTCGATTGCTACAGCGCATACGGTGGAGGTAGATGATGTTTCCCATCGGTGATGAACGAGTGCAAGGCGGGCCCCCAGCCTTCGTCACTTTCGGCCTGATCGCGTTGAACGTGCTGGCCTTCTTCGTCGAGCTCGCTCAACCGTCCGAGGCTGCCCTTCAATCCTTCATCCAGGCCTGGGGTGTGGTGCCGCGGGAGTACTCGGCGGTACGAGATCTCCCTCCGACCATTCCCTTACCGTTCTGGTCGACGTTGCTGACCTCGATGTTTCTGCATGGCGGGTGGATGCACCTCGGCGGGAACATGCTCTACTTGTGGATTTTCGGCGACAACCTGGAGAAGGTCATGGGCGCGGTTCGCTTCGCGATCTTCTATCTTGTCTGCGGCCTGGCCGCCTCATTCGCACACATCATCTTTGGCCCCGGGTCGACCGTGCCAGCGGTGGGTGCGTCTGGAGCAATCAGCGGCGTGCTCGGTGGCTACCTGGTGCTATTTCCACGCAACCAGGTCCGCGTGCTCACGCGCGGCGGGATCGCGCATGTTCCCGCGATTGTGGTGCTGGGCTTCTGGATCGTCATTCAGCTGCTCAACGGGGTTGGCTCGATGGCCACCACGTCGGAAACGGGCGGCGGGGTGGCGTACATGGCGCACATCGGCGGTTTCGCCGCCGGACTGGTGCTGGTCAAGCTGATGGCTTCGCGCCAACGGCCGGTATTGGCGTAATCGTCGAGGCGACGCTTGCTACTCGGCGGCCTTCGCCGCTGCGGCCGCGAGCACGGCGCGCGCGACGGCACTTTGTCGCGCCGGCGACAGCACCTCGAGCTGGAGCGCCCTCGCGCCGACCCGGATGAAGACCCCTTCGATCGAATAGGAAACGCCGAGCCAGTCGGCCGTCGATGCGTACGAGGCACCGGCCAGTGTTCCGCGACGTGTGCCGCACGCGGATGCGGCCTTGTCGAGCGAGACATCGACCGCCGGCCACGCCGCCACTCGGAGGGCCATCGTGAAGTCTGCCGCGGGATACGTCGAGACGGCCGTCGCGGGTACCGGCAATCCCGAACATCGGGTGGGGCTGCCCGGCTCGACGATCCAGCCGGTGGGAAGCGGCACCGGGCTGTCGGGCCGTCCCGACCAGCCGAACGCGTCAGCCGACGCCAGTTCCCCGGTGAGGAGTCGGTCGCCCGCCAGCCCGGCGAGCGACGCGCGCACGATCGACTCGTTGAACGCCATCGCATCGGCGGAGCCGACGTACCGAGCAACCAGCTTCTCCGCGCCGAGGTCGAGAACCGCGCTCGACATCCTGACGTCGTGCTTGCCGTCGGACGTCGTGCCTGCGGCGCGGCCGAGCACGAGGCGGTTGCCCTCTGGCAGAGGCAGCGAAGTCGCGCTCGTTCGACGCGAAGGCCAGCGGCTCGAACGCGCTGGTCGTCGCCAGGGCGTGATCGAGTTGCAGCAGTCCAAGTGGCGAGAAGACGCGGTCGATCCTGAGCGCGATGTCGCCAGCCTTCGCGTCTGTTTCAACACGCGAGCGGAAGGGGGACACGTCAGTGTAGCCGCCGGGAAGCGGCAGACGGATGCCTTTGCCGTCGAGACTCTGCGTCGGCCCGAGGATCAGCCGGCGCGTGGGCAGCGTGCGATCGAGCCCGTTCGCCTCGAGGAAGTTCTTGACCTGGTTGATGGGGACAGCGAACCCGATGCCGTCGCCGCCCGTGAGCCTCATCCTGGTAACGCCAACCGCGTATCCGTCATGATCGACGACGGGTCCGCCGCTGTTGCCTGGATTCAGGTTGCTGCTGACCTGCAGGAACCGGCGATCGCCGTCATCGCCCCCGCGCACGGCCGAAATCGTTCCTGCGCTGGTGCTGACTTCCGGAACGATGTCGGAGGCCGTTGCCTGTCCCACCTTCAACTGCCGTCCGAACGGATAGCCGAGGGCTGCGACCGGACGTCCCACGTTGACGGCATCGGAGTCGCCGAACGCGATATACGGAAGGCCCGGGGCGCTGATGTACAAGACGGCAAGGTCCAGCTGGGGGTCCGCTGCCGCGACTGACGCGGGCACACAGGGCGACGGCAGCGCGCGAGACGTGGGCGCGTCCGGAGGAAAGCAGCACGTCGATCGTGGCGATCTTGAACGCGAGCTTGATGCGCTTGCCGTCGACCGTGAACGTCAGGTCGTCGCTGCTGACAACGTGATGGTTGGTCAGGACGTAACCGTCCTGGGAGATGACGAAGCCGCTGCCGCTGCCGATCTCGACCTGATCCCAGCGGGCGGTTTCGTGCGTGCCTTCGACGGCTGCGCGGACAGTTCCGACGAGCCGGATGAAGACTGTCGCATCGGCCGCGGAGCGCGCGCGCTGGGTTGCCGCCGCCGGCTGGAGCAGGATAGCGCCAGCGAAGGCGACGAATATCACGCCGCCGGCTCGATCCAAGCCGCCACGGATGAGCTCCATGGGCTCATGTTCTATCGCTGGCTCACGTCGAGCGCAAGCGAAATCACATCAGCAAATCGCCGCAGGAAGGCCAGATTGAGCGACGTGGTCGTGTGTTGGCGAGAATAGGCTGGTGGGCGGCCGCCGGGGACAACTTCGCCGGCGACCGCAACCATCCTGACCGATGGGACACTCGACGTCCCTGCTGCCGGACTCTATCGCGTCTGCTGCTGTCGCTCGACCTCCTGGCGGAGGCGTTCCTCCTGTGCGCGGAGCTCCGGCGTGAGCTCCTTGCCGAAGTCCTCGGCCTCGAAGAGCGGACGAATCTCGAGCTCAGCCTCTTCGCCTGGCATGGGATCGGGGCAGCGACGCGCCCACTCGACGGCTTCATCCATCGATCGGACCTGCCACACCCAGTAGCCGGCGATGAGCTCTTTCGTCTCGGTGAATGGACCGTCAAGAACGCTGCGCTGGCGGCCTGAAAACTTGATGCGTTTCCCATTCGAGCTCGGCTGGAGGCCTTCGCCGGCCAGCATGATACCGGCCTTGACGAGTTCTTCGTTGTAGTTGCCCATCTCCGTCAGCAGCTTCTCGCTGGGCATGACGCCCGCTTCACTGTTCTTCGTGGCCTTCACGATGACCATGACCTTCATGCTTGTATCCTTTCGCTACGGCGCTTCGAACGCCAGGTGTTCTTACATACGCGACGAGTGAGGTTGGGCGGGATCGACAACGCACGGCAGGTTTTTCAATTACGCGATGTGGGTGCCGGATGGGCTTGGGTGCTCTTCAAATCGACGAAGCGCCGAGGCGTCAACGGTTGCCGATGCAGGACGCAAGACAGATGCCGGCTAAACCCCAGCCATCCCGGCTTGGACGCATTGGTCCCATTCTTCCGCTCTCACGCCCTTGACGAGAAGCCACAGAGCGAGCGACAGCTCGGCAATCAACGATGGGATGAGAAGGGAGGAGGATGGTTCAATTCCAATCGCTTCCTGCTGCCGAGCGGACACATCGACCGCTTCGACCAGGACAGGACGACACGGCCTTAGCCCAGTCCTTCGTCTCCTTCGACGCGAAGAAAGGCTAAGATGGCGTGAACCGAAACAGGAGTTGATAGGGCCATGAATCTGGTCCCGCTCAGGCAGCGCGTGCGCAAGGCTGGCAAGCGAGTACGCGAGGTCCGAATGCTCGTCAGAGCGTTTCGATTCCCGTACCAGCCTGTAAATGCTCACCTCATCGCGATTCGGCGGTGCAACCTGTCCTGTGCGTACTGCAACGAGTATGACGACCGCTCGGCTCCGGTCCCCACAGCTGACGTGCTCCGCCGCATCGATCGTCTGGCGGCGCTGGGCACTGGCATTGTGACGCTGAGCGGGGGTGAGCCGCTGCTTCATCCCGATCTCGACGAGATCATCCGTCGCATTCGGGCGCGTGGAATGATCGCGACGGTCATCACTAACGGATATCTTCTGAGTCGCGATCGCATCAGCCGCCTGAATCGCGCCGGCCTCGATCACTTGCAAATCAGCATCGACAATGTCATTCCGGACGAGGTGTCGAAGAAAAGCCTCAAGGTGCTTGATCAGAAGCTACAGTGGCTCGCCGATGACGGTGTGTTCGACGTGACGGTCAACTCGGTTGTGGGCGGCGGAATTCGGAATCCTGAGGATGCGGTGACCATCGCGCGACGCGCGCGTGCACTTGGGTTTTCGACGACGGTGGGGCTCATCCACGACGGAAGCGGCCGGCTCCGCGCGCTCGACGAGTGGCAGCGGATGATCCTGGAAGAGCTCGTCGCACTCGGCAAGTCGGTATTTGACTTCGCGAACTACAACCGTTTTCAGAGAAATCTCGGCAACGGTCAGCCCAACGACTGGCACTGCGGCGCCGGCTCTCGATATCTCTACATCTGTGAAGACGGGCTCGTGCACTGGTGCTCCCAGCAGCGTGGCCATCCAGGCATTCCGTTGGAGCAATATGGCCCCGAGGATTTGCGGCGGGAATACCATCGCGTGAAAAGCTGTGCGCCGCTGTGCACAGTGGGCTGCGTGCACAGAGTGGCTCAGGTCGACGAGTTGCGTCAGAACCCGCAGCTGGCGCTGTCGACCTGGTTCCCTGCAGGCGTTCGGCAGCCGCCGGCAGTCAGGATTCTGCGCTGGGCATTCGTGACGAATTCGCGGCGCGATCTCTTCCGCGACGCAGCTGTGCGGGTCTTCGGCGGCGGTCAACACCAGTGAAGCGTCGGGAGCGTGGCTGACGTGTCCGGAGTGTTTGTGTAGAGGACGCCGAATTCTGAGCTGTTAGACATCCGCGAGCGTCAGCGCCCGAGGACTGGTGCCGTCGATGTCCGTGAAGCCGAATTGTTCGGCCGTCGCGCAAATAGTGCTGCATGACGTTCCAGCAGAAACTCATCATCATCACCGTCCTGGCCGCGCTGATCGGGGTAGCCGTGCTGATGCGCACGCCAGTCTCGACATCATCACCCGGTCGTGCGACGTCACGCTTTGGAGGCATCGTCGCGGCCTGGCTTGCTGTTGTCGCGGGGGCTCTCGTCGTCGTGGGGATCGTCAGCGACACATTCTTACGCCACCTCATTCAGGTAGCGCCTCTCATCGTCGCGCTGGGATTGCTGGCGCGACAATCCGCTTGGGGCGTGAGTGCCGCCGCGCCGCTCTTTGCCTTCTGGTTCCTGGTGATGTGCGCGATTTGGCTGTTCCTCCTTGGTGTGGCTCGGATCTTCAGCGGAACGTTTACCGTCGCAGAAATCACGCTCACGGTGGTGATAGGTGTGGCCTGTTTGTTCGGCCTTGGCACGGCATCCCGAAATGGGCAAACCATTCCCTTCGGAGCTCGGCTCGGCACGATCGCTGCCTTTGCGGCCCTGCAATTCGCGGCAATGTGGTTGAGCGTTCAACCCTTGATCACTCGCCGGTAGTGCGTGGGGCTCGCGATGCGCAGCTTGCGGGCTCTGTCGGTGCCTACCGCAACGCCGTGTTGACGGCAGGCGCGGGCGCCGTATACCGGGACTCTTCCATCAGTCGACGAAGTTCCGCCTGCATCTTCTGAAGAGTCTCGCGCGCCTCCGAACGGTCAATGATGTTCGTTTCTTCGTAGGGATCTGTATCGAGATCGTAGAGCTCGTCCATCCCCTGAAGCTCGCGGTAGGTAATGTACTTGTACCGCGAGGTTCGCGCCGCCACGTAACCCATGTTCCGAATGCGCGGGAACACCGTATCGGTGAAGTACTCGATCAGGAACGACGTGCGCCAGTCCCGTGCCTCGTTCTTGAGCACCGACACAAGGGACCGGCCCTGTAGGCCAGCACCAGGTTTGAGTCCGGCCACCTCGAGTAGAGTCGGAGCGAGGTCGAGACCTAGGGCCATCTCGGGCGGTGTCGAGCCCGCCTTCGTCAACGGTGGATAGCGGATGACGAGCGGAACACGGATCGTTTCTTCGTACGCCAGCCGCCGCTCTTCATTGAGTCCGTGTTCGCCGTAGAAGTATCCGTGGTCGCTGGTAAACACGATCATCGTGTCATTCAGTATGCCCTTGCGCTCGAGGGCCGCGAGGATCCGCCCCAAGCTGTCGTCGACGGCGAGCAACATCTCCAGGCGGCCCCTGATGTCGTCATCGGATGTGGCGGTCTTCGGGCCGAGTGGAGGCATCTGGTCAATCTGGCGAAGGAGCGCGGGTTTCCCGAGCGGCGGTTTGAAAGCATTCGCGCGACGAGGCATGGTGCGGCCGACGTAGCGACCGCGGTGGCGCTCGGCGGCCACGAATCCTCCTGGTTGATTTGAGACTGAACCGAGACTCCCATCGTCCCGCTGAACCACGTTGGGATGGACGGCCTTGTGAGCCAGGTACACGAGGAACGGACGATCCGAAGGACGGTCCATGAACCGCTCGACATAGTCTGTGAGCACGTCGGTCGTGTAACCCTTCGCGTGCACCCGCGCGCCGTCGACATTCAGTGGCGGGTCGATCGCTTCGCCTTGGCCTGGCATCGCGACCCAGTGGTCGAATCCCGGGCGAGGACTGTCGTCGTTGCCCATGTGCCACTTGCCGAAGAATCCAGTACCGGTAGCCGGCGCGCTGCAACTCCAACGGGAACACCTGCAGGCTATGGCTTGGTCGAGCGGTGTTGTCGATGATGCCGTTGGTGTGGGCATACTGGCCGGTAAGAAGGGTCGCCCGGCTGGGAGAACAGAGCGGCGTTGTCGCGAATGCGTTCGTGAAGCGCGCCCCCTCGCGCGCGAGCCGATCCATGTTCGGCGTGTCGATGAACGGATGGCCGGCGACCCGCATCTCATCCCAACGCATGTCGTCGACGAGTACCATGACGATGTTCGGGCGGCGCGGTTGGGCGGGCGGGGCAGTATTCTTGGTCTCGCCTGGCGCCGCACAGGTGGTGGTCAGAAGGGCGGCAACGCAGACGAATAAGGCAGCCTTCACTCGGTCCCTCCACTCCGGCGATGCGACGCGCTGTTCATGAAGGAACGCAATTGCTTTTCAAGAATCAGCGATTGACGTGCTCGTCGCTGGCCTGCTGCGCATGCGCGAGCTGCTCCAGCACGTCCTCGGTCTGATCGAGCGAGATGCACGCATCCGTGATGCTCTGCCCGTAAACCGCGGGGCGCCCAGGCACGTAGTCCTGACGGCCTTCGACCAGGTGGCTCTCCAGCATCACGCCGAAGATCCGGTCGGATCCTTCCCGAATCTGTTCACAAATCGATGCGGCCACGAGTGGTTGGCGGCGATGATCCTTTTCGCTGTTACCGTGCGAACAATCGACCATCACGCGCTCGGCCAGTCCCTGCTTGGCGAGCCGCGCCGACACATCGCCCACGTGTGTCGCGTCGAAGTTCGGACCTGAATGCTTCCCGCCGCGAAGGATCACGTGACAGGCGTCGTTGCCCGAGGTCTGGAAGATCGCCGACACGCCCTGCTTGGTCACCGACGGGAACCAGTGCGCCGAGCGCGCCGCCAGCACCGCATCGATCGCGGTGTTCACGCTGCCGTCGGTGCTGTTCTTGAAGCCGACTGGCATCGACAACCCCGAGGCGAGCTCGCGGTGGACCTGGCTCTCGGTCGTGCGCGCGCCGATCGCCACCCACGATGTCAGGTCGGCGATGTGCTGCGGAATCTGGATATCGAGGAACTCGGAGGCCGTTGGCAGCCCCAGATCGTTGATGTCGAGCAGCAGTTTGCGCGCCAGGCGGAGCCCCTTGTTGATGTGGAAGCTCTCGTCCAGATCCGGGTCGTTGATGAGTCCCTTCCAGCCAACCGAGGTGCGCGGCTTCTCGAAGTAGGTGCGCATGACCACGATCAGGTGATCGGCATACCGCGACGCCAGGCGCGCCAGCCGTTCGCCATACTCGAGCGCCGCCGCCGTGTCGTGGATGGAGCAGGGCCCGGCGATCACGACGAGCCTCGGGTCCTGTCCCTTCAGCGCGTTGGCAATCGCCGCACGCGATGCCGCGACGACGTTGGACGCCCGTTCGCTGATCGGGATCTCCTCGTGAAGGATCGCCGGCGGGATGAGCGGCCGCACCTGCCGTATCCGGAGATCATCGGTTTTCTGGAACATACCGTTACAAATAGCAGCAAAAGTGCGCCACGTCTATTGGGCCGGTAGTTGGGTCTCTCGAGGGAGTGAATCAATCGAGAAGGGCAGCAACGCCCGCGATGAGCGCGGCCTCGACGGACCACCGCGTGGCTATAATGACGCGGTGACTGTCTCGGCAGGCACGCGGCTTGGTCCCTACGAAGTCCGCGAGCCCATTGGCGCAGGTGGCATGGGCGAGGTCTACCGCGCGCTGGACACGCGCCTGCACCGCAGTGTCGCCGTGAAAGTGCTGCCGGCGGCGTTTGCCGAGAACGCCGACCGTTTGCGGCGTTTCGAACAAGAGGCCAGGGTAGCGGCCACACTCAACCACCCGAACGTCATGGCGGTGTTCGACGTAGGCGTGGACGGCGGCATCCCGTACGTCGTGTCGGAGCTGCTCGAAGGCCAAACGCTGGCAGCGGTGCTGCGACAAGGGCCCCTTCCGCTTCGCAAAGCGACGGACCTCGCCACACAAATCGCGCTTGGTCTCGCGGCTGCACATGCCAAAGGCATCGTTCACCGCGATCTGAAGCCGGACAACATCTTCGTGACTCCCGAGGGCCGTGCGAAGATCCTCGACTTCGGGCTTGCGAAGCTAATCGAGAGTCCAGACGCGCACGCCGGCGTCACCCACCTCGCCACCACGCCGCCGACTGGCGCCGGTCTGGTCCTTGGAACCGCAGGGTACATGGCGCCTGAGCAGGTTCGTGGGGAAGCCGCCGACCACCGCGCCGACATCTTTGCGTTTGGCGCGGTCTTCTACGAAATGCTCTCCGGGCATCGCGCCTTTGCCGGCGATTCCTCGGTCGAACGCATGACCGCGATCCTCAAGCAGGATCCGCCCGCGCTGCCCGCTGGCTCGATTCCTCCACATCTCGATCGCGTCGTCCACCTCTGTCTCGAGAAGGATCCCGCGCAGCGGTTTCAGTCCTCCAGGGATATCGCGTTTGCGTTGGAGGCGATGTCGCTATCGTCGCCTTCATCAGGAATCGCGACGGCCATCGACGCAACGCCCGCGCGGCGGTGGTGGCCGGTGCTCGCGGTAGCCGCCGCCGTGGCGGGAGGTCTCGCCTTCGGCGTGATGGCGACGCGGCAGGCAGGACCCGCGCCGTCCAGCGTCGTCAACTTCGAGGCGCGCACCTTCGACAGGCTGCCGATCACCAACGCCCGGTTCATGCCGGATGGTCGGACGATCGTGTACAGCGCCACCCCTCGCGGATCGTCACCGGAGCTCTTCATCATCAACCCCGCTGCCGAAGCCCCCCAGCCACTCGGGCAGTCGAATGCCCACTTGCTCTCGGTGTCGAGCACTGGCGAACTGGCCGTCATCCTGTCTCCTCGGTTCCTGGATCAACGCCTCTACAGTGGCACGCTGGCCCGCATGACCATCGGCAGCTCGCCACGCGCCATCTCGGAGGACGTGCGGGAGGCCGACTGGTCGCCGGACGGCTCCGCGATGGCGATCGTGCACGACCTCGGCAGCATGCGCGACCGGCTCGAGTTTCCTTCCGGCACGGTGCTGCACGAGGCGAGCGGCTACTTGAGCAATCCTCGCGTCTCGCCGGATGGCAACCGGGTGGCTTTCGTGGAGCATCAGCTCCGCTTCGACGATCGCGGCTGGGTCAAGGTCGTCGATCGGGCCGGGAAGGTGACGACGCTCACCACGGAGTTGTTCGGTGTGCAGGGTCTTGCGTGGACGGCCGACGGTTCGAGCGTCGTGTTCTCCGGCAACACCACCGGCTCATCGATGTTGCAACCCATGTCCGTGCCGGCATCGGGCGGCGCAGCGGCCCAGCCGGTCTTCGGCGTGCCTGGCCGGTTCATCGTGTTCGACGTCGCTCGCGATGGGCGATGGCTGGCGGTTCGGGAGGATCTGTCGCTTGGCGTGCGCGCCCGCGTGCCGAGCCAGGAGACCGAGCGCGATCTGTCGTGGATTGGATCGACCGGAGCGCGCGCCCTGTCTGCGGACGGCGCCTGGCTGCTGATGATCGACGTGGGCCTGCGCGGCGGCAGAAACTACGGCGTCGTACTGCGCAAGACGGACGGATCGCAAGCGATTCGTCTTGGCGAAGGCCTCGCCCAGAAGCTTTCGCCGGACGGCAAGTGGGCCGCCGCGATCGTCACGACCCCCGCGCAGCTCCTGCTCTATCCCACCGGTCCGGGTGCGGCGGCTCGAATCGGCATCGAGCCGATCACGAGCGTCATCTCAGCCGAATGGTTCCCGGATGGGAAACGATTGCTCGTCTGCGGTTCAGAGGCGTCGCGTGCGGCGCGCTGCTACGGTGTCGACCGCATGGGGTCGACGCCGATCCCGGTCACGCCCGAGGGTGTGCTGGGCACGCTTGCGCCCGATGGGACGACGCTGCTCCTGAGCGATGGCCGACGGTGGATTCCAGTTGTCGTCGATCGACGGCGGCCAGACCAGGCCAGTCCACGGGCTCCAGCCGGGCGACCGTCAGATTGCGTGGAGCCGCGACAGCCAGGCGGTCTACGTCCAACAGGGCTTCCAGGCGCCCGCGAACGTGGAAAGGGTCGCGCTCGCGACCGGCGTGCGCTCGATCGTGCGCCAGCTTCAACCAGAGGGCGTTGGCGCGATCGCCGCGCTCTACGTGATGGACTGGGTGGACGACGGGCGATGGTACGCCTACTACTACACGAGCCTGCCCTCGACGCTGTTTGTCGTGAGTGGTGCGATCCAGTAGACTCCGCCGATCCATTAACCGGAGGTGAGTGCATATGGCCGCAGAAACCAGGCGGAATGAGCGGGAGCCGCAGCGGAAGCGCGAAGTCCCCGAAAGCAACGAAGAAGTCGAAGAAGAAGACGACGAAGAAGGCGGGCAAGAAACGCTAGCCGGTATGACGCACGGGGCAGTCTTCAAGCGCCTGCCTCGTGCGCCCGCCCCTCATCACCGGAGCGGATTGAGCGCGATCCGGTCCCACCCAGTCGCCTGGCTCAGAGCCAGCTGCTTGTAGTGTTCGGCGTCGCCTGCGGCCGTGCCTTCCTCGTACAGATGTGACCGTCCGAGGTGCTTTGCCGCCACCGGCTTGTAGTAGAGGCCGGTACCGCGGTGATGGCCCTTCTGTGAATGGTGCCACTTCACGAGTTGACGTCCGACGACGTCGCCGAGCGCCCTCGCTGGCCCGGCTACCGGGTCGCGATCGAGTTTCCCCAGGTTGTCGCACATCGTCGGCACGTCGAGCAGCGCCGGATCGCCGGGCGCGGAACGAATCGTCGGGGAACCCGACGCGCGACGCTTCGAGCGCAGCCGCGCACGCTGACGCCCGGCGGCATCGGCACGCGCTGCCTCGAGCGAGTCGGCGAGCGCTTTCAAGGGCTCCGCGATTGCGCCCGCGGCGCCAAGATCGATGAGCGAGTACGGGTACGTCGGCGAACGGGTCGCGATTCTCGGGCTCCTCGAGGAAGAGCGCCAACTGCCGGGCGATAGCCTGCGCCACGTCGCCCGATGCGGCTCCCGGCATCAACGAGGTGAGGAACGAGCCCCACGGCCAGATGCCGGCAATCGGCACGATCGACTGCGACGCGAGCATGAACTCTCCAGCGTCGCGAAGCTGGTAGGCGGTTTCGAGCGTGTTCGCCAGGCAGGCCCGGAACACGATCACCGCGGCGCGCTCACCCGCGGCCTGAAGCGAGTCCGAGAGGCTCGTCAAAGGCATCGTGCTCTTGACAGACGCGTCGTCCGACTCGGCGTCGAAGAAGAGCCCGAGCGGGCCATACCCGTGGCCGTAGAAAAAGAGCACGTAGCGATCGGCGGGGCACTCCCGCTGCCCGAACCGCAGGAAGCTCGTGAGCACGTTGCCGCGTCGACGCGTTCAGATCGGCCTGTTCCTTCAAGACGCGAAGCTTCGAGCGATCGAGCTTGGCCTTGATGCCGCGCCACAACGGATGCGAATCGGCGGGGATGGTCTCGAATCCGCGCGTCTTCGGAGGCGCCTCGGTCAGCACCCCGCGAAAGACGCCCCGTCGGCGTGCTTGAAATCGACCTGCGCGGCCACGCTCATCTGCCCGAAATCGGCGGCGTTGCAGATCGACTTGAGCTCCTCCTTGGCCGCGGAGTCGAGGGAATCTCCGGTGCCTTTGTCATCAGCGACGGTGTAGGCCAACACGGCCCATGGTTTTCGCTGAGCGGGTCTGGAATCCATTCGTCGTTGTCTCCTTGGGCCTGCAGTGTCCTACAGGGGCCTCCACGCGCTGCCGCTACTGCCCGGGCGCCAGCGTGATCGCCGTGCTGCCATCCGACTGGAACGCGTCGCGAGTGAACGCGAACCCAAACGGCCGGCCCAGCAGGTCGGCGGCGTAGGGGACCTTCGGCGGAGTTCCGCCCGGTCCTCCTTGCTGGGCATACGACCAGCCGAGTCCGCCGACGAGGAGCCCGCCGCCGCTCTGTACGAAGTCTTCGATCAGCTGGACATGCCAATCGGCGAATTCCGCCGGCGGCTCCCAATCGCTCAGATACCACAGCACTTCGGCGCACGCCAAGTCGGTTTCCAGGGTCTCGGGTTGCGCCATCTGAAGGACCCATCCACGCCGTTCGATGAACTCGCGCACGCGCTCCATCCCTGCGAGTTTGGCAAAGGTGCCATCCCAGGCCAGGATCGTAATCTCCTGCGGGCAGCCGGTCTTCAACTCCAGCGGCGTGAGCCAGGCCAGCGCGTTCTGCGCGAAGAGCAGGTTGTCGCTGTCGTCGGTGATCTCATCATCGAGCGTCAACCCGTCTTGTGCGTAGACGACGACACTTCCCCAACCGAACTTGCGCGACGCGGCAAAGACTCGCGAGGCAGGCGGCCCGCCGAACGTTTCCAGGTCGTCCGGGAGCCGCCCGAGCGAGCGCCACGCACGCTGCCCATCTCCGGGCGGCGCCGTGTCGCAGAGCCCATGCACGCACAGGCTCCCCGGCTGCCCCTCGTTCATGTTGAGGCTCAAGCCCTCGAACAGGCTGAGCAACGCGCGCTCCTTCTCTTCCTCGGCCGTTGCCCGCTCGAGTAGCGCCCAGACCGACAGCGCCATCAAGGACAGGACCGTCGCGAAGGCAAGAGCCCACCCAACCTGTTTCCTCCGACGGTTGCGCGTGACGCTCTTCCGGATGAACACGGCTTCCTTGGCGTTGAAGGCGTGCTGCGGATCCTTCAGCGCGCGAGCCGCGACGGCGAGGTTGGGGTTCTTGCTCCACAGCAACCGGGAGTCGCCGGTCCGGGCGTACTGGTCGGCGTCCGGCCCCATTCGCTGCCCGAGGATCAGCGTGTCGCGACCGACCGCGTGAATCCACTCGTGCAGCGTCTTCCACGCGCGCACGAGCGCGTCGTGGGCTGGCTCGATCGAGTCTTGCTCCTTGACGATGAGTCGCGCCTCGACGAGCCGTTCAATGACGGTGTGCGCTCGTGGGCCTTCGTCAATGGCGTAATCGAGGTCGGCCATCGGGACGCGTCGCCCGGCCAGGTCGCCTTCGACCGACACCATGCGCAGCATGATCTTGCGCATCGTCTCTTGTTGGGCCGGCTCCAGCGTCTGAAAGACGCTGTCGGCTTTGCTGCGCAGGGCGCCCATCACGCCGCCCAGCCGCTCGTAGTCGGTTTTTCTCAGCGCGCGGTCCCTGCGTCCGCTGGCGCGATAGGCCTCGTACAGCTCGCTCAGGGCATACGCCAGGAGAGACAGCGCGCCAGGAGACTGAACGACGTCGCCGACGATCTCGTCCACCAACTCGGGCGGGTCGAAGATCAACACCTCCTGCATCGTCGGCATGACGATGACTTCTTTCAGTTCCTCGAGGCTGAAGGGCGGCACCGTGCAGCGCCCGGCGTTCCAGTCGGCCTTGAGATCGCCGGCACTCACCTGCGGCTCGAAATCCGAGCGCACCGTGATGATGACGCGGTGGATCCTCGCCTCGTCGTCGACCACCTGCCGGAGCCGCGCCATGAACGCCTTGCGTTCGTTCTCGTCAGTGCACCGGGTGATGACCTCTTCGAACTGGTCGATGAGCAGCACCGCCTTCGGTGACCCCGCCTCGGCCCCGGTCAGCGCTTGCTCGAGCGCGGCCAGCGGATGGACGCCCGGGCGCATCACCGGCAGGATGCGATAGCCCGCCTCGCGCAAGAGTGGCAGCAGCCCGGCCTTGACGACCGACGACTTGCCCGTGCCCGACGCGCCGCTCACCACCAGCAGGCGGACGGCGTCGCACCGCGCCTGCAACTCGCGAATCGCGCGGTCGCGTCCGTAGAAGAGCTCCTTGTCGGACTCGTCGAACGACTGCAGTCCCTTGTAGGGGGAGCGCTCGGCATTCCGCGGCAGGTTCAGCCGATGCTTCGGATGCAAGAAGACGAACTCGCCCTTGTCGTGCTTGCGCAGTGGAAAGAATCCAGGCGTCTGACGCTTGTTCTGTCCGACGTCGAGCGTCGCCGGCTCCACCCGGTCGCGGACGTAGGCGTAGACCTCGGTGGCGGTGATCACCCCGTCGCCTTCGCGTCCGGTTCGGAAGTCGGCGTCGCCGGCGAGCGCGTCGAACAACGCGAGCGCGAATGGCGAATGCGCCTCGCCGGCGGCGGTCCTGGCGAGCCCGCGATCGCCGGTGGCGCGGCCTTGCAGCACGTCCATCGCCTTCTGGTCGTACGCGGCAGAAGTGATGACCTGCCAGGCCGGGTCGAGGACGAACCGGTCGAAGCGCTCCTTGTAGATGCGCTTCGGCATCAGCGAGCCGATCGCCCGCATCCGGCTGGCCCACTGGAAGGCGCCCGAGAAGCAACAGTCGAGGATCAGCAGCAGGTGCCGGCAGGGTAGTGCCTGGAGCGCGTCCTGCAGCTCCGTCATCGGCACCAGGGTCTTCAGGTCCATCGGATCCGCGTCGGCCGGTACCAGGTAGCCTGCGGGCCCGTCGTCGCCATCCGCAGCGATGCCGTGTCCGGCGAAGTAGAACAGCACCCGGTCATCGGCCGCGACGAGCCGGGGCATGGTTTCGCGGAGCAGGGTGCGCATCGCGTCGCCGCGCGCGTTCACCAAGGGCGGATGCACGTCGAAGTGCTGCTTCGCGGCCAGCACTTGCGCGAGCTCACGCGCGTCGTTGACCGCGGTCCTCAGCGGCGACACCTTCTCGTAGGCGTCAATGCCGATGATGAAGGCATGGTGCCGTGAGAAGTGCAGCGCTGGTTGATCGTCGCGCGACGCGGTGTCGTCCACGGCTTGCATGTCGTGTGTGTTCACCCGCGCACGATGCGGATCTGGAAGTCCTTCGCGAACCACTCGTTCTCGTGAACCACCTTGCGCGCCGGCTGGATGCTTTCGATCGCTCTGGTCCCGCCGTACTCGTCGCCAATGGTCAGCGCGGGCTGCGCCAGCAGGAAGTCGTCGACCCTCTCGGTGGCGACCAGCAACTTGAAGCGCTCGGTCGACTCGTCGACGCCGTCGTCGAGGTAGAAGTGGTCGGTCGGGCCATCGCCCCACACGGTCACCCAGTTGTCGCCCGGCGGGATCGGATCGGTGGGCAGGATGTGAATGCCGTAGGCCTCTGAGAAATACGCCAGCACTGCGAACAGGGTCTGCTCGGTGCGGTTCCGCACTCTGAAGCGGCCCTCGATCTTGCGCCACTGGCCACCTGCGCAGGTGTAGGTGAACATCGCTTCGCTGCCGTCGTACGACCGTTCACCGCCGCCGTGCAACCGCTCGACATACGCCAGCTCCACTTTCGACCTGTCCATCGCCGTCCGCGGGTTCTGCAGCTTGAGGCAGCGCTCCCACTGCAGCACCTGCCTCAACGCGAGCAGCGAGCGCGGCCGCCGCTCGTGCATGGGTGTTGCCGACCGCATTGGCGAAGCCGATCTCCACGTTCGCGTCCCACCGATGTCAGGGTCAGACGTCCCTCACCCGCCGTCAGTGCATACCTGGCAGCATCCCGCGCGCCGACGAGGATCACGTGAACGCCGCACTGCTTCAGCGCTTCCTCGATCGCCGCACGGGTCTGCTCGTCACCGGCGAAGGTCACAGGCATCGGTGCCGCTGGCAGGCTGGTGATCTCGGCGAAGTACCGCGCTGATTCAGCGCTGTCGAAATCGAGTTCAATCTCACTCTTCTGCGGCCCGACCTGCACCGCTCGAGCGGTGCCGACCGGTGTCGTCTGGTCGGTCTCCGGGATACAGTGCCAGGGCGACCGTGATCGTCCGGGTCGGTCGGTACACCGTTGATGGCCCCGCACCCGACGGTCCACGCTCCCTGGTCGCAATAGACCAGATATCGACTACGAGACGTCCGAGCCATGGGTCGCCCCAGGAAGCCTGCGCCGGCGTCGAACCGGTCGTAGGCCTCGAACTGCGGATCTTGATCGAACGCTCGCGATCGGACCGCGGCGCGGCAGCGCACGAATAGATCGGCATAGCTCAACTCACCGCCGGACTTCTCGAGCACATCGATCAGCGTGCTGGTGAACAAGCCGTGTCCAGGCGTTTCCTGCGCTAGTTGACCCCGTTCGCAGGCGGCGAGCAGGATATGGCGAGCCGTCGGCACGAACAGCGGTTGTTGTGCGTCGCGGAGGCGGGAGTAGTACCCGTCCAGGTACGTGTCGAGAGGACGCTCGGTCGTGACTTCGTGCGTCAGACGTGGCTTCAACCCGCGAACGGCCTTGACCTCGCGCGTGCCCGACCCCGAGTGGCAGCAGTCGAAGAGCACCGCCACGTGCGCCTCGTTCGCGGCGACCTCCGCAATCAGGACTGCGAGCTCCTTGTCCGCCAGATCGTAGCCACCGGGGCGTCGACTGTCGGAGCACACGAGCCCCTCGTCCTTGCCGTCGGGAAAGGACTCGCGGAACGCCGCGTTCGAGGCCCAACGTGCCCCGTGCCCGCAGAACTGGAACACCGCGACGTCACCGGATCGTGCCTGACCGAGGTGTGACCGGAACCGGCTGATAATATTGGCCCGCGTGGCGTCGGTGTTCTTCAGGACCTCGACGGCGAGTGCCGGGGCGCCGATCTGGCGATTCAGGTATTCGTGGAAGAGATCGACGTCGTTGAGGCACCCATCGAGCGACTCGATGTCGGGCCCATAGTCGTTGATTCCCACGAGCAAGGCGTACACCCTGTTCGGCATCCACAACACCCCTTCGGTATTCATTCATGCTCGCCCAACAGGGTGGTCTCGGGTTGCGGACCAGTCATGAAGGATACGCGTGAATCCCGGCGCAGCTCGGTCCACTGAGGCACGATGTCGTGCGGCGGCCTGCCCAGGTCGGCCGGGAGACTCGCAGGCAAGGAGCCTACCACCTGTACGCCGCAATCGACTAAAGCTTGTTGCCGGTGGGCCGCCGCCCGATCGAACATCCTGAGATGCAACCAGGTCCACTCCTCGTGCTGGTTTCATTGGTGCAGGCCGCCGCCGGCGGCTGGACAGCGGCCGGGACCACGCGCGGTGTGACGCTGGCGTTTCGCGATGACCCGCAGCTCGAAGTCCGCGAGGTCCGCGCCACGACTGAGCTCTCCTTTCCCGCCGCCCGCATCTTCCCGCTCGTGTGTGACTTCACGCACTACGGATCGCTCGTGTCCGGCGTCCAAGAGACGAAGATGATGTCGGGCACCGCGCCGTCGGACTACCAAATCTACATGCGCTACGCGCCGCGCTTCCTCGTTGTCTCGGCCCGCGACGTCGTCGTGCACGTTCAGGGTCAGTCGACGCCGGACGGATCCAGCAGGTGCCATTGGACGGATCTGCAAGGAACGAGAGCCTGAGCGCAAAGGCATCGTGCGAATGCCGCTCCTCCGCGGCAGTTGGACAATCGAGCCGCTGGATGTGACGCGCTCTCGCGTCGTGTATCAGGTGGCGGTCAATCCCGGCGGGCGGCTACCAGGCTGGCTCGTACGCCGCGGCGCGGTCAGTGCGCTGCCGGATGTGATCGAACAGGTGCGGCGCCGGCTTGGACCGGAGTAGAACGGCGGGCGAGCTTGTCGTGGTCCTTCAGCAGTTCTTCCACGCAGCGCCATTTTTCGCCCCGGCGGCAGGGCGTGCAGGCTCAGCGTCGAGGTGCGGGCTTCATGAACACGGCCGAGCGACTCCACTCGACCGTGTTCACCAGCGCGCTAGTTGATGCGCACGGCGCCACGCATCCAGGGATGGATGCAGCACTGGAACTTGTGCAGCCCGGGCTCCAGCGCCGTCAGATTCTGCGATCCGCCATAGGGCACGAACACCAGTTCCTGGGGATTCGCGCATTCCGGCGCGGGAGTCATCGCGCCGTTGAGCGGCGTAACGAAACCACCGCCGAAGTCTGCCACCTCGGTGAACGTATGCGCCCGGCCACCGCGGTTCGTCACACGCACGGTCTGACCCTGACGAACGGAGATATACGACGGTTCGATTCCGCCACGACGGATGGCCAATCACGTGACCTGCGGGAGCGAGCGGGCTGAACAGGAGCGAGAAAAACTCGTCCACCGTCACGTCTCCTGAGTAGGAATTCGAGCCGGGGAACGGCGCGCCTTCGGGGCAGCCGCCGACCGCGTCGTACGCGGCGTCAGCCTCCGAACAGTTGTCCATCATGGCAATGTTTGCGCTATTGCTTGTCACCTGCGCCTGGAGAGCGGTCGACACCGTCCACCCAGCGATAGCCACGGCCAGCACCCCTAAGGTCATCAATCTGAAACGCATCGTGCACCTCCGGTCGAACTCTGTTGGACAGGCAGGCACACTACATCTCAAGGGCAGCGGGGTCAAGCACAGGCGAAGTGTCAGCGAATGAACCGCTCCACATAATCAGCGCCAAGCCCACACTCCTGGTAATGCGCGCGACACATGCTGATCTTGGTGAACACGTCCTCGTAACCCAGGGCATTCCCGTCGGGATCGACGTAGAGCATGATGCCGTTGACTTGGAACAGCGTGATCATCTCCTCCACATCCTCGGGCACCACCAGCGTATGCGTCTCGCCGGGCGGCTCGTAGACATAGCCTCCCTCTTCCGCGACCCAATCGTGCTCCAGGTAGTGCCAGCGGCCCTTGAGCACATAGCCGTGGACGGCATTCGTGTGGCGGTGCCGGGACAGCACGCCGGCGCGCGTCACCTTCAGAAGATTGACCCAGTAACCCTGCGACGCTGAGAGGCAGAGCGGCCGGAACCACACGTTCGGGGCCTGCGGGACCCAGATGCGCTGATCCTCCGGCAGCACCGGCGCCACCAGAAGATCGGGTGCCATCTCGGCGGGCTGCGGCCGGCGGTAGGCAACGCGGGAACTGGAGTCTGCCTCGGGGACGCGCATCTGTGTCTCCTCCTCATTTCACTGAATAGCCGCCGTCGACGACGAGCACCGCGCCGGTGATGAAGCGAGCCCCATCGCTTGCGAGGAACAGCGCTGGCCCGACGATGTCATCCGGCGTGCCCCAGCGGCCGAGCGGCGTGCGGTCCAGGATCGCGCGGTTGCGCGCGGCGTCGGAGCGAGCGGGTACCGTCATCGGTGTCTCGATCCAGCCCGGTGCGATCGCGTTGACGCGGACACCCTCGTGCGCCCAGGCGACCGCCAACGACTTCGTCAGCTGCACAACGCCCGCTTTCGACGCCGCATATCCAGGCGAGAGCGGCGCGCCGAAGATCGCGTGCATCGAGGCGATGTTGACGATCGCCCCTTGTGCGTTCGCCAACGCCGCGCGGCAGGCAACCGCCATCCGCATAGTTCCCGTCAGGTTGATCTCGACAACGCGGGCAAACTCGGACGGATCGTACTCTTCACCCAATCTGAGCACGCCGGCGGCGTTGACCAAGACGGCCAGCGCGTCGAGGTTCGCGGCAAAAGCGGTGACTGCTGCCGCGTCGGTCACGTCCAGCCTTGTTACCCCCTCTGCCGGTGCGCAGTCGACACCGATGGTCCGATAGCCGGCCTCGCGGAATGCGACCACAAGCGCGCCGCCGATCCCACCTGCGGCACCGGTGATGACAGCCGTCGACGCGCGCGCGTGCACTGGTTACCTCCTGGGATCCGGATCATACGTCGGGCGCACTGAAGTGCGCCCGACGGCCTGTGTCGAGACGCAGCCCGTCGGCGACGCTTGCGAGGCCCTGCGAGGTGAGCCGTAACAGGGATAGAATCGCACCGGCGGTGACTGGGGCGGAAGGTCAGGCCCGACTCGCCGGTGGAGTTCGACCGAAGGAGACAATCTCTGATGTCTAGCACACCGAACCCGGCGGACGCGGCACGGCTCGTGAGCCAGGCCGACGAGGAGGCCGTCAAGGAGATGCTCGGCGCGACCGTGCTCGACACCGCGGATGAAGCGATTCGCCGTCGTTCGCGACCTGCACGGGAAATGGGCGGCTCGCCCGTAACGTCAACACAGCGTTCCAACCTTTGCACCGGGTCTATCTGTCTAAAAGACCGTCTGCCATGAAACCGCTGAAGCCGTCGCAACTGTCGTCCGCGATCGCCCCTGCGGAGCTGCCACGTGTCGACGACATCGGCGTCGATTGGATGGTGTTGCTGTTCACGGTGTCCGTTTCTGCTGCTGAGCGGTGCGCTGTGCGGTGCTCTTGCCGTCATTCGATTCGGGAAGCCGAGACTCACGGCGCTCAAAGAAGGAGGTCGGTCGGGCAGCGATGGTCCCGGCCGCCACCGCACGCGCGATGCGCTGGTCGTGGGGCAAATTGCCTTGGCGCTCACGCTGTTGATCGTCTCGGGGCTGATGATTCGAACGTCTATCGCGATGCGTCAGGTCGACCCGGGTTTCACGCGCCCCGAGGCGGTGCAGACGTTCGTTGTCGCGATACCGGCGAGCTTTATCGCCGACCCACAACAGGCCGTGCGCACGTTCGAGGGCGTTGCCGAACAACTGGAGCGCGTGCCGGGCGTGACTTCCGTGGGTCTCTCGTCTTCCATCACGATGGACGGAGAAGACAACGGCAACTACGTTGCGATTGAGGAGTTCCCTGATCCGGAAGGGGCGATGGTCAAGCTCCGGCGGTTCAAGACTATCGGGCCCCGGTATTTCGAGACGATGGGCAATCGGCTGGTCGCAGGGCGCTCGATCACATGGAACGACATCTACGAGCAGCGACCCGTCGTCATCATTTCCGAGCCGCTCGCGCGCCAGTACTGGGGAGAGCCGGCGAAAGCGATCGGCAAGCGCGTCCGTGGCAGTTCGCCGCGATTTCCGTGGCGCGAAATCATCGGCGTGTCCGGCAACGAGCGCGACGATGGACTGACGCAGCCGCCGACATCGATCGTCTACTGGCCGATGCTCAGTGAGAGCTACCGGTGGCGCACGATGGCGTACGCGGTGCGGTCAACGCGCGTCGGCGCACCAGGCTTTGTTCGCGAGCTCGAGCAAGCCGTCTGGTCGGTCAATCCGAACCTGCCGCTCGCGACCGTGCAGACACTCGAGGAAATCCAAGTGAGCTCGATGACGCAGACGTCTTTCGCTCTGGTGATGCTGGGCATCGCCGCGAGCGTCGCGCTGCTCATCGGCCTGGTCGGCATCTACGGCGTGGTGGCCTACGCGGCGGCGCAGCGAACGCGCGAGATCGGGGTCCGTATGGCACTCGGCGCCCAAACCGGTGATGTGCAAAAAATGTTTCTCCGTCACGGGCTGTGGTTGACGATTATCGGCATTGCGATCGGTATCGGCATCGCGCTCATGCTCACGCGCGTGATGTCGGCGTTCCTGTTCGGCGTGGGACCGATGGATCCAGTCACCTATGTCGCCGTGTCCGCCGTACTCGCTGGAATGACGCTCGTGGCCACCTATCTTCCTGCGCAGCGCGCCTCGCGTATCGATCCCGTCGTCGCCCTGCGGGCCGAGGCGTAGTCGGATCTTGCCGATCGGCATCGCCCGGCAACTGGGAGTCCCCGCTCAATCGACATCGAGACGTACGAGCGCCATGCCCAAGACCGCTGGCTTTCACGGCAACCCGGAGTAGTCGGCCCGCGCACGCATAGCCGCAACGTCCGACTCGATGCGCGATAGGAGCTGGGTGAATCGTGGCTCCGAGCGAACTGAGGTGAAGAACGGGTCGATCGCGAGCGTGCGCCCGTCGCGCCATCCCGCGGCGTACGCGCGGTCCAGTTCGTCCAGCGCCGCTGGCCCCTGACCCTGGAGCGCGTACACAGCCGCATTCTGCATGAACACGGTGGGCCAGTCCGCGCCGTCGGCAAGAGCCCTGCGGTTGGTCGCGAGGATCTCCTCCATGATCTTTCGCGCGCCGGCGGCTGCCCCCCGGCGGTGAAGATGATAGGCGTGCGCGAGCTTTACGGGGTAGGGCGCGGTATGGAAGAGACCCTCGGCCGCGCGCTCGAACAGCGAGGCGACATGGTCGGGCGCATCAGGCGCACCTGCAAACGTCCCGATCTCCGCGCGTGGGAGCAGGACCTCGATGTTGTCCGGCGTCTTCTCTGCCGCGGCGCGGATTCGGTCAATCGCGGCCTGCGGCCGTCCCCGTCGCAAGTCCAGGAACGCCAGCAGCATCTGCAGGCGGCTCTCGCTGGGCGAGCGCGCCGCCGCTGCGGTGAGAAAGCGCTCCGATCGCGCGTCGTCGTCAAGTTGCACGAGCGCAGCACCCAGGTGATAGCCTCCGCCTCTGGCGTTGGGATTGAGCTGACGTGCCCGCAGTGCGTACTTGAGCGCCTCGTCGTACCGCCCGGCGGTCATCAGGCCATGGGCGAAATCCACCAAACCAGCGCCGTAGCTGGGATTGAGGGTGACGGCCTTGAGATAGGCGGGCAGCGCTTCGCGCAGTCGGCCCATTTCGTTCAGGTTCAACGCGAGGCCGCGAAAGCCCGACGCCAGCTCCGGGTCGATCTTGAGCGCACTGTTCCCGGCCTCGACGCCGCGAGCGAGAGCAGAGCGGTCGCCGTACGCACCCAGAAAGTAATAGGCGTTGGCGATTTCACTGTAGGCTCCCGCAAATTGCGGGTCGATCGCGACGGCGCGGTTCAGGAGATCAATTCTGGCCCGCAGGCGGTCTTCATTCGTCTTGCCTGGGGCGGTCCGGGCTCGAACGAACAGCTCATACGCCGCGACCGACGAGGTCGGGCGTTTCCCGACGCGCGCCTGTTCTTCGAGCGTCACGCTGGCATTGAGCGCCTTGCCGACCTGCACCGCGATGTCGCTCTGCGCCGCGAAGACATCGACGCCTTCCCGGTCGTATTGCTCGGACCAGATGACGTGTCCAGACTGCGCGTCGATGAGCTCGACGTTGACTCGCACGCGAGTACCTTGCTCGCGAACGGTGCCGGTAACCACGCTCCCGATCCCGAGCTCCTTGGCGAGCGCGGACAGTTGACTGCGCGGATCCTTGAACTGGGCTACCGCGGTACTGCCGATCACGCGCAGCGCCCCGAGCTTTGACAACTGGCTGGTGACCTCTTGCGTCATGCCTTGCGCAAAATATCCCTCGCTGTTACCCGAGATGTTCTGGAACGGCAGCACGGCCAGCAGCCGGGGAGCCTCGGTCGCCTGGACGTGCGAGGCCGCCTCTTGAGGCGCAGGTTCGCGCTGGACTGTCCACCACCACGCCGCTCCCACCGCCAGAAGCGCAACCGCGCCGGCGATCGCGACCGGCGTTCCGCGGGCGCGGCGCGCCGCGGCTGGCCGCGCAGGCGTCGGCGTCGGTTCCGATCCCGGAGTCAGGTTCTCGAGCGCGAACACGAGATCGCGCGCCGTCTGGAACCGGCTCTCCGGCGCCTTCTCCAGGCAGCGCCGGACCACGCGGTTGAGCGGCTGCGGCACGTCGCTGCGCAGGTTCGTGAGATCCGGCGGATGCTCCTTGAGCACGGCGTGGAGCGTGTCGATCCGGCTGTCGCCCGCGAAGGCGCGCCGTCCGGCGAGCATCTCGTACAGCACGCACCCGAACGAGAAGATATCGGAGTGCGTGCCGATGTACTCACCGCGGGCCTGTTCCGGCGACATGTAGCCTGCCGTCCCGAGCACCAGCCCGGCTTCGGTTCTTGCGGCCCGTGTCGCCTCGTCTCCAGTCTCTCCCGCGGGTTCGGTGGCCAGTCCGAAATCGAGGAGCTTCACCTGCCCGTCGCGGGTGACGAAGATGTTCTCTGGCTTCAGATCGCGATGAACGATGCCGCGGTCGTGTGCCGCCGCGAGGCCACGCCCGATCTGCACTGCGTAGTCCAGCGCGGTCGAAAGCGGCAGCGGCGACGTCCCGAGGTGGGGGCGGAGCGTGTCCCCCTCGAGGAGCTCGACGGCAACATACGGGATACCGTCGCATTCGCCGACGTCGTAAATCGCGAGGATGTTGGGGTGCGACAGTGCGGCGACGGCGCGGGCTTCGCGAGCGAACCGCTCGCGCATCGCAGGGTCATCGAGCGCGCCGAACGCCACGGTCTTGATGGCAACGTTCCGGCGCAGACGCGAGTCGTGCGCGCGATACACTTCGCCCATTCCGCCGCGGCCGATAGGCTCGATGATCTCGTACGGACCTACCTTTGATCCGGGCAGCATGTCGGCTGATTCTGCGTTCCGCCCGTTGGATCTGTCAATCTCAGGATGGGAGGTTCCTCAGTGTCGGATTGTTGGTCCCTTACCAGCTGGCCGCACCTGAGAAGATCGTCAGCGACATCACATCTCTTCAAGAGCCCGAGCGACGGCGTCGACGAACACCGTGAATCGCGGTTTCGGATGCTTGCGCCCCTCGCGTGTGAGTGATTCGAACAGCGTCTCCCGCACCGCCCGCGAGAGCTCCAGCTGGACACCCGCACCAGCCGTGCCTCGATTACAGATATTTCGCGGATCCAGACCCTGCAGGTTGCAATCCGGGTGTTTTCGTACGTCGAAACCCTGCGCCCTCAGCAAGGTCCCAATGCTGGTTCCCAGCTCTGCATCCAGGCCGCCAACGAAAACTCCCTCGCCATCGTCGTCGCTTTCTTCCCCGTGGATCGTCACGACACGACTTGTCTCGCCCAGTAGGGTCAGGCACATGGGTTCGTCGAAGCTAGTGCTCGTAATATGCAGGACGCTGTTTCCCGATCGCTTAAGTCCCTCGAACGTGTAGAAAGACCATCTCTGGCACGCGATGGCGTCCGCGATCTCGGAAGTTCCAGGTTCGATTCCGCCCCCGTGCGGTGCGACGATCGCGAACGCTGGCTCCGCTCGACGAACGAGGACACCATAGTCGATGCCGGATCGCTCGTGCTGCTCCAGCGTGGCGAAGTTCGGATACGTGTCAGCCATGGGTCGTCCCGTGAGACTTCAGTTTTCAGAGGCGATCAGTCGAGCGACGTGTGCTCGAGCTCGTACTCGGCAAGCACCGTCGTGTCTGGCGCCGACGATGACAGCTTGATGCGGAGACGAGAAGAGGGCATCCGTCGCACAGTATCACCGGGTACCGCCCACAGGATCTCGCCGTCGTCGCGGCCGACCGGAGCGTCCGCCGACTGTCCGACCACCGCGTCATCGACATCCGTCAGGCTGATGGTGACGCTCTCCGATCCCGACAGGTCGGCGCGCAATGCCAGCACCATCAGATCGTCACCGGGAAACGCGGCACAGGGCACCCGTTCGCCTGGTGAAAGGGAATAGAGCCGCACCTGCACGCCGTCACGCTGGATGCGATTGAGCAGGGAACGGGAAACGACGCCCACGACGTGGCCGCGTCGCACGAGCGCCGACAGCCCGGCGCCGAGCGACGACATCGCTGCCAGCCGCGCCGAGCAGTTGTCGCACGAGAAGAGGTGCTCCTCGATGCCGTCGACCTCGTTCGCGGGGATCGCATGGATCCAGTAATCGAGCAGCTCTTCTTCCGAGAGCGGCGTATGGCACTGCGGCGTCATTGGACCGTCTCCGATGCCGTCATGCAGGCGCGCAGCTTGCCGATCGCGCGGTGGCGAATCACGCGTACGTTTCCCTCGGTCATCGTCAGTTCGTCGGCGACATGGCGGGCCGATCGCTCGGCGTAGAACGTCAGCAGCACGACCATCCGCTCGCGATCGCCCAGCCGCCCGAGGCAGCTCTCCAGGCGCTCGGAGTCGAGAGCTGCACTGTCGTGCGGATCCGACGATGACGGTGCGGGAAATGTCTCGAGCAGGCGCTCGCGCCGCCGATCCCGCCGCTTGAGATCCACCGATATCGTCCGGCTGACGCCGAGTATGAACGAGCCGATGTGATCGACCTCGCGGATCGAGCCGGCGCGCAGCTTCTCGATGGTCAGCAGCATGACCTGCTGCACGAGGTCGCGCGCCGCCTCTTCGTCACGCAGGTGACGGAGCCCGTAAAGGCGCACGCGCGGCGCGAAGCGGCGATAGAGCTCCGACTCCGCCTGTTCGGCCAGTCCGGGCACCTTCGCCGCCACAGCCCGCGCCACATCCCCATCGTTGGATTCCACGCCCTGCGCCATCGCGCGGCAACCGTAGCAGCTGGTTGCCGCAGACGTCAAACGCCGTCGCTTTCGAGCGTCGGGTCATCCCGTGACGTGCAGCGGTGTCGCCGCGGCGCTGACCTCACGAATCACGTCGATGCTCGCGGTCAGCAGCGCGGCCCCGTCGCCGACGAACGTCGAACCGTGCATCGCCGCGAGGGTGCGCGGCTTCAGCGACGCAAGCCGCTCGAGCTGCCGGCGCGTGTTGTCGGTGTAGGGCACGTAATCCATCAGCACCGGCGACGCCTGGTAGGTCTGCAGCGCATGACGATACCGGTCCGTGATGTCCGTCGTCGTCACCGGCTCGACATCGCCGATCTGGTGCAGGAGATCGGAGCAGAGCAGCACCTTATCGGCCTCCTCGAATAGCACGCCCGCATCCCAGCCGTGGGGCAGATGCGGCGTCGGAACGAAGCGGAACCGATGGCGTCCCGTCTCGAGGATCTCGTCGGGCTTGAGGGCACGCGGCGGCCGGTCGGAGAAGTCCCCGATATTGATCATCGCGCCGAGCTCACCGCAGACTGGCAGGGCCTTCGGGGCGATTGCCAGCCATTCGTTGAGCGCGCCGCACTCGTCGACCTCGAAGTGGCTCCAGCTGATCCAGCGCAGGCTCTCCGGTGGGATCAGCGCGGCGACCGCCTCACGCACCGCCGGGAACATCCCGCGCATTCCGGTGTGGAACAGCAACGGTTCGTCGTCCCGGACGAGGAAGTGGTTGAACTGAAGGTCGAACTGCGGGACGTAGACACTGATTCGGTACAAGTCCGGGGCAACTTCGTCGATCCGCGGGGTCATGATGCCTCCTTGCCGCGCCTCTCTGCGCGTCTGCTCAGGAAGTGTCACGACCCGCGACCTCGTTACACCGGTCGTCCGCAAAAACTCCGTCCACACAAGAACGTGAGGGGCCGGAATTCACGCTCCAAACTGCCGAAGGTGGTGGTCGGTATGTTTGTAGGCGAGCTGACCAACTTGCTCTCGCGTCATTCTGCCGAAGAAGTCGTGTATGAAGTCAGGATTTGAGTAGTGTTCATACTCCTCAACCAGGGCCGCCCACTTCCGTCGTTCGGCAGCGACATCTCCCGTTGTTTCATTGATTCTGAACTCCTTGGACGTGGGGATGTTTCGCGCCAGCGGCTTGTCGTCTTTCGTCATGCCTCTCAGGGCCATCCTGCCGAACAAGCGCCCGATGAATGCCTGCTTGTAGGTGCGCGGTGGCCTTCCCTGTATCCATGCTTCCCACTGCGTGCAGTGCCTCAACATCTGGTAGACATTCATTCGGCCCCATCGGGCTGTACTGGTCTCGTCAACCGTATTGATTCTGCGAATCAGTTCTGCGCGCGTGGACTTGTCGAACACGGTCGTCATGTCGTGCGAGCCTCTTCGGAGACGTTTCGCTGCAGCAGATCCGTGCAGCAGTAGGAACTAGACTGTCCAGTTCCGTATCGTGTGCGATACTAGACCGTCCAGTTTGATCAAGTCAAGCCGTGTCCCCGGACCGGTGAAAGGAACTCCCGATTGCCGTCACCAATACGAGCCGACCAGGTTGAAGAGCTCGGTCGTTCCGCCCGCAAACGCGCGGCCATTCTCAGCGCAGCCACGGACGTGTTCCTGAAGGGCGGGTATCTCGGCACCAACGTGGACGCGATCGCGGCAGGTTCCGGCGTCTCGAAACAGACGGTGTACAAGCACTTCGGGAGTAAGGAGGCGCTGTTCATCGAGATCGTGGCCAGCATGACCAGCGACGCGGGGGACCTGGTCGTCCGCGAGACACCTGAACCGGACGACAGCGCGGATCTCGCGGGATACCTTCGGGCCTACGCCGACAAGCAGCTGACCGTGGTGCTGACACCCCGATTGATGCAGCTTCGCCGGCTGGTGATCGGGGAGGTCAGCCGTTTTCCAGACCTCGCCAAAGTGTTGTACGAGCGTGGCCCTCAGCGCGCGCTGACGAGATTGACGGCGGTGTTCGAGCGTCTGGCGGCTCGCGGCCTGCTGACGATTGACGATCCCTCAGTGGCGGCGTCGCACTTCAACTGGGTGATCATGGCGGACCCGTTGAATCGCGCGATGCTGCTCGGGGACGAGGCGATCCCCGCGGCGGATGCTCTTCGACGACACGTCGCCGAAGGCGTGCGCGTCTTCCTCGCCGCGTACGCCACGCGTCCGTCCCACAAACGTCAGGTGAAAGCGGCGCGCCTTCGCGTGAGATCTTCTTGAGCTCGGCGAACTCCAGCACCGCGGCCTGCCGATCGCCCGCAGCGCCGTAGGCGAACGGTCGAGGGAAGCGAAGCCTCACTCATCACGCAAGGCAATCAGGGGATCGATCCGGGACGCGCGGCGGGCCGGTAGATAGCTGGCGAGGAGCGCCACGGCGATCAGCACGAACGACACCGACGCATACACAGCGGGATCTGTCGGCGGGACGTTGAAGAGCAGGGTCGTCATGGACCTGCTGAGGAGCGCGGCGCCAATCAAACCGAGCACGACGCCGATGCCCCCTTTCCACAACCCCTGTCGCAGGATCAGTCCGACAATCTGCCCCCGCGACGCACCGATGGCGCTGCGCACGCCAATCTCACGCGTCCGCTGCGACACGTCGTAGGCCAGCACGCCATAGATGCCGAGGGCCGACAGGAACAGGGCCAGGGCGGCAAACGCGGTCAGCAGGAGCATCACGGCACGACGGTTGTCGAAGGACGAATCCACCGCTTCCTGCAGGACGCCGACGTCAAAAAGTGGACTCGCGGGGTCGATGGCGCGGACCTTGTTGCGCAGCGCCGACACCGCGTCACCCGTCGGGCGGTTTGTCCGCATGAACATCGTCAACCCGCCCGGTCGTCCTCCCTGCAGGAGTTGATAGATGAAAGGGTTGCCGCTTTTCTCCTCGACCCCATTGTGCGGCACGTCTTTGACGACCCCGACGATGACAGGCCACTCTTCAGGTTTTGCCGGCCGACCGCCAAATGCGAACTTTCCACCAACGGCAGACCCGTTCGGGAAGAACTTCCGCGCGAAGCTCTGATCGACGACGAACAGGCGCCGGCCGGGAGCCAGATCCGCTTCTTCGTAGAAGCGGCCTTCCACCAGCTTCAGCCCCAGCGTTTCGGCGTACCCTGGCGTCACGATCACTCGGAATGCGCCCGGCTGCGGCGCACCTGGCGGCAGCGTATCGTTCTCCAGCGTGAACGCGTTGATCGGCAGTCCCCCCTGGAAGGGCGTGGCAGAGGACAGCGCCACCGACGTCACGCCAGGAATCTCTTTCATCGCCTGCAGCAGGCGTTCGCGAATCGAGTTGGCGGCGTCGTCACTGGCGCGATGTTCCCGCGTCAGCGCGATGCGCGCGGTGACCACGTTCGTCGGCTCGAGACCCGTATCCACTTTCAACGCCTCGGCGAAGCTGTGGATGAGCAGGCCGGCGCCGGTCAGCAGCATCAACGCCACCGCGACCTGGGCGACGACGAGGACGCTGCTCAGCGCGCGCACGCCGCGGCTCGACGACGAGCCCCGAGAGTTGCTCTGGATCACCGCCGCCAGGTTGGTGCGCAGGATGTGAAACACCGGGATCAGGCCGATGAGCAGGCCGACCACGGCCGTGAGGGCGACAGCGAATCCGAGCACTCGCCAGTCGAGCGACGCCGGCAGCGACTGGGGCAGCATCTTCGCGAGGTAGTAGTTCGTCATCCGCAGCGCTCCCCAGGCGACCCCCATTCCCAAAAGAGCGCCGAGAGAAGTCATCAGCAGGCTTTCCATGAGGAACTGCCGGGCAATCGTCGCGCGCGCGGCCCCGAGCGCGGATCGAATGGCCAGCTCGGACTGGCGGGCGTTGGAACGTACGAGCATGAGGTTCGCGACGTTGACGCAGCCGATGAGCAGCACGAACGCGACGCCGCCCTGCAGCATCAGCAGTGTCGCGCGCACTGGCTGGACGCGTTGCTCCTGCACCCCGCCGACGTTCATCGTCATGCCTGAGCGCTCCACGAAAGCCTTCAAGGGTGGTGGTCCCGCGTCGACGTAGCGCTTCTCCAGGACCTTGGCCTCGGCGTCCGCCTGGCCTGCCGTGACGCCCGGTTTAAGGCGTCCAAATAATTGGGTGCCGACGCCGTAGCGGCCTTGCGGATTCTCCGCGGCCGGAGGCCAGCTCAACGGCACGATGAACTTCATTCGCGCATCAAACGCTTCCAACTCCCGCGGTGCCACGCCGATCACCTTGTACGCTTCATCGTCGATTCGCACCTCCTTGCCGAGGACCTCTGGACTTTCCTGATACTGCGACTGCCAGTAGGACTGCGTGAGCACGATGACCTTGTCGGCGCCCTGTTTGTTCTGCTCCTTTGTGAAAAAGGTGCCGAGCAGGGGTTGTATCCGCAGGATGGTGAAGATTTCGGCGGTCGCCCGGACGCCGGGGGTACGGACGACAGACTCCTTTTCTCCGACCAGGCTGTAAAAGAACGTCCACAGCCCGAGGCTCTCGTAGGAGCTCGCGTTCTTCGAGTAGTCGAGGTAAAACGGGACGTTGGCCGGCATGCGGTTCAGGCCGGCCTTCACCGCGGACGAGTACAACTCGACAATCCGCTCCGGCTCCTGATACGGCAACGGCTTCAACATCAGCGAATAGACCGACGAGAAGATGGCCGTCGTGGCGCCGATGCACAGCGCCAGCGTGACGAGAGTGGTGGCGGTGATGCGCTTCGACTTCCACAGGAGCCGGAAGGCATGACGCAAGTCCGTAAGGGAGCCGGTCAAGATGCCGGCAGACGGCGACGCTGAGGCGTGGTGCGATGGCATCATCGTAGAAGACGCAGATTCGAGGGAAAAGTTACAACGGGATCGTACCTATTACCGGGCTGTCGCCGCGTTCGCGTCTCTTCGCATTCGAAAGACGCGATCACTTCAGCAGCCACCGAAACACATCCTGCATGAACTCCTGGCACTGGTAATCCTGAACACCTTCCCAGCTGGTCATGTACAGGGAGACCATGCCGTCGCCCATCACGATGATCTTCCCACCGTTCTCCGCCTCCTTGAATGCGCCGAAGGGATAGGCGTCAGACCGGTCATTGAAGGCGAACGGGGTCCCACCCGTGACCATTCTAGCCCCGTGATACGAGATCTTCAGGCGCTTGTCGGTCACGATGCCTGCTTTGGTGTGGCCGCCCGCCAGCGAATCGGGGCTCTCGCCAGCGAACTGCACGCCGAACGGACGGATAAGCTCGTTGACATTGGTCTGATCCAGAGTCGACCAGATGTCCTGATCCATCACCAGGAACAGCGAACCGCCGCTGGCGGTGTATTTCGATATGGCGCTGACCTCACCGGGTGTGTACTTTGCCGAAGGAATGTGGATGAACAACAGATCGCATTCTTCCAGGTCCTTGGGTATTACCTCTTTCTTCAGGTAGCTCAGGCTGGCGTTCACAGAAGTTGCGGTCTTAACCAGCTCTCCGGTCATGTACTTCACCCGCTCGATCATTTTCACGTCCATGCCTGGCATGTCTGCGGGGTCGCGCCAGAATCTCTGCTGGTGACCAACGTCAATGCAGACGCGGTATTTTGCCGGCGCGGGAGTTTGAGTATTTGCCGAGATACCTGCCAAAAGGCTGAAAAGGAGAGTGACGAGTGCGGGCAGTTTCATCTCAGGATTCCTTTCGCAGAAGCGGCCGTGCCTGTCAGCCCCGCTGTTGCAGCCGCAGCAACGGCTGTCCACTTTGAGTGCAAAAATCGATTCTTGGACGGTCCACGCAAGCATCGCGTTGCTGATGGCAATGTCAACCAGGAAAGGCCATACGACTTCAGCGTTGTGCCGTCCGCAGCCGGTCGAGGCTGGGCCTCTCGTCCCGGAACCGAACGGACGGCGTCCGGTAACGCGCAGACCACGCCACCGTGTGAAAGAGCTTCTACTGTTCTTTCAACACGATTAGCGGATCCACGCGCGATGCGGACCAGGCTGGCCACATGCATGCCAGCAGCGCGACGACAGCGGTGCCGATGCTGACGGCGGCCAGGATCGCGGGGTCCGTCGGCGTCACGCCGAACACCTGACCTTCCAGCACGCGTCGCACGCCCAGCAAGCCGAGCAAGCCCAGGGTCAATCCCGCCACGACGAGGACAAGACCCTCCGTGAATACGAGCTGGAAGATGCCTCGTGCGGAGCTGCCGAGCGCCATGCGCACACCGATCTCGCGCGTCCGGCGCGCGACCACGAACGCCAGCACGCCGTAGATCCCGACAGCCGACAGCAGGAGGGCAACGGCGCCGAACAACGTCGCGAGCGTCATCGCGAGCTTCTGCGACGCCAGGCTTCCAGCTGTTCGCTGGCCCATCGTCTGTAGATCCGACAGCGGCAGGTCGCGATCGAGCGACGCCAGCGCCGAGCGAAGCATCGGCACGAGGAGTAGCGGGTCACCGACCGTCTTGACGGCAATCCATCGAAGGCGGCCCATTGGCGGTGTTTGCGCGTGCGCGAAGTAGGCCGTGCCAATCGACTCGGCGCGCGCCGCCGGGCTCTCGAACGCGACGTCGTGAACGACGCCGACAACCGTGTACCGGACGGAATCGCCGCGGAACAGACCCTTGCCGATCGGATCTTCCAACGGCCACAGGCGACTCGCGAGCCGCTCGTCGATGACCGCGACCGGCAGCGCGCGTTCCGTGTCGCTCGCGGCAAAGTATCGACCTCGAACGAGCCGCATGCCCATCGTTTCGAAATATCCGGCGCTCACGGCCACGACGGACGGCACCACCGGTGCGTCGGCCGCGCTCGACGGTCGATCCGCTGCTGAAACTGCCGATGGGCTCGTATGTCCGCTCAACGCGATGTTCGACGTGACGCCTGCAGCCTGGACGCCAGGGATCGCCCGAATGGACTCGAGCAGACGGTCGCTCAATGCCGCTACAGCAGGTTGACCGTTGTACCGCGACGGCGGCGGGAACATCGTTCCAGTTAGTACGCGGGTGCTGTCGATGCCGACGTCCGTCGACAGCAGATTGCGGAAGCTGGTCAGCAACAGGCCCGCACCGATCAGAAGGATCACCGAGACGGCGACTTGCGTGACGATCAGCGCGCGGCGGAAGAACTGTGCAGGCCGTCCGGCGGTCACGCGGCCGTTCGCGAGCGCATGCTGAAGGTGTTTCCGCCGGAGACTCGCTGCGGCAATGAGCCCGATTGACACGCCGGTCAGCAGCGAGAGCGCGATCGCGCCAACGACGACCGGTAAATCGATGCCGATGGACGACGCATTTGGCAGGCGGGGAAGGCCGCCCGATTCGAGCCCTCGAAGAAGTGCCGCGCCCGCGCCGAGACCGGCAAGGCCTCCCACGCCCGCGAGCAGTACGCCTTCGACGATCAGCTGCCGCGTCACGCGAAGCCGGCCGGCACCGAGCGCCATTCGTGTCGCGAGCTCGCGCGCTCGCACGCTCGCACGTGCGAGTGCGAGGTTCGCGATGTTGAGCGCGCCAATCAGCAGCACGAACCCGGCGCCGGCCCAGAGCAGATACAGGACCGGCCGGACAGTGCCGGTGAGTGCTTCCTGGAGCGGCGTGACGGCCGTGTACACGCGGAGCTCGGTGAAGCGGAACTGCGGAAACCGCGCGAACATGCGGGCATTCAACGCCTCGACCTGCGCGCGCACCTGCTCGATCGTTGCCCCTGGCCCGAGCCGTCCGATGTGAAAGAAGCCGTACCTGGTGCGGGCGTCGTCGGATCTCTGTGCGGACGTGAACGCGAGCGGCAGCCAGAATTGGATTTCGTCGCCTTCGGTCCGCGCGTGGCCGTCGTTGCCCATCTCGAAGAATGAGAAACCCTGAGGCATGACGCCGACGATTGTGTACGGTTGGCCCGTCCAGCCGAGCCTCACGTCCTGGCCGACAGCGGCCGGATCGCCGCCGTAGAGCCGCTGCCACAGCCCGTAACTCAGAATGATTTTTCGCTCCGATCCGACCTCGCCTTCGACATCGGTGAACGAGCGCCCGAGCGCCGGTTGCACCTGTAACACGCGAAAGAGCGACGGGGTAGTGCGCATCCCGCGAAGCTCCTGCGCGGTCCCGTCGATCGCCAGCGTGTCGAACCAGTAGGTGAACATCGCCTGGCTTTCGAACGCGGTGAGCGCCTCCAGCCGATCGAAGTATGCCGGAACTGTGTTGGAGACAATCTCATTCGGCGTGACCGTCGGGTAGACGTCGCCCAGTGCGACGATGCGGTTCGCGTTCGGCACCGGCAAGGGTCGCAGCAGCACCGAGTAGACGACAGTGAACGTGGCGATGTTGGCGCCGAGGCAGACGGCGAGCGTCAGGATGGTGGTCGCGCTGAAGCCGAGGTCCTTGCGCAACAGCCGGAAGGCCGCGCGGAGATCGCCGGCCAGACCCTGCATCGGGCGCTGCTGCCTGACGGCGCGCAGCGCGCGAAGCGGCAGGCTGCCTGGCGCGCGCGCCGGTTGCGTGGCTCTGACGATAACCCCTTCCACCTCGAGCACCTGCGCGGCGAACGTCTTCCAGTCGGGCAGACCCCGCTGCAACTCACGCCAGGCGTCCGCCTCGGAGAGACCGCGCGAGAGGAGTGCGTCGTACGCGTCCTCGAGTTGTGCAGCCAGCTCCTCGACGATCTGGAGCTCGCGCTGACGCGGCAGTTCGAGAGGCTCGAGGTGGCTCCGGACGAACGTGAGGAAATCAGGCATAGTCCAGTCCGGCCGCCGCCTGCACGGCCTGCATGAACTCCCTCCAGGTACGCCGCTGAGCGGCGAGCATTTTCCGTCCCTCCGGCGTGAGCGAATAGTAGCGCCGACGCCGCTGTCCGGATTTCTCGACCCAGCGGCCGGCGATCAGCCCCCGGCGCTCGAGCCGATAGAGGATGGGGTAGAGCGAGGCGACGTGGAACGCGACGGCGCCATTCGATCGCGACTCGATCAACTGCGCAATCTCGTACCCGTGGCTCGGCCTGGTTTCGAGCTGCGCGAGGATCAACATTTCCGCCGTCCCCCGTTTCAAGGTCTGGTCGTCTGGCTGTTCCGTCGCCATATGTGGCGATCATACATATTTTAGGGAGGGACGCAAGAGATTACACGCAGCTGACGTACTCGATGTGACGAACAAACGGCGCCAATTGAACCAGCGGTCACCGACGCTACCGAGGCGGTCAGGCGCAGATGCTCAACCCGCCCGACCGCGGCATCCGCGGCAACAGCCACATGATCATGCAGGACAAGAACAACCTGCAGATCGCCGATCTGATCCTGCAATGGATCGACGAGCGGATCAGCAAAAGAGGTGTTGAGAAGAAATGAAGAACGTACGAACCGACGTCGCCACGACGTCGCCCGCTTTGAGAAAGAACGACAGTCAGCGAGTGGGGCAGGTCGCGCCTCACGAACGGCCGCGCAGATCGCGGGCCGCGGCGGCCATGGCCGCAACCTTGGCGGACGCGATCTCGAGCGTGTTCATCGGACGGTTCGAGAAGGTGCCGAACCCGCAGTCAGGATTCAGGAACACGCGTTCGGCGGGATAGAGACGGAGCGCCTCTTCGACGGCCGCACGAATCTGCGCCGGCGTCTCGACCTGGTCGGTGCGAGGGTTGACGACGCCCAGCCCGAGCTCCTTGCCCTCGAACGCGAGGAGTGTGCCGGCCCGCTCGGTGGCGTATTCCAGGACGAGCTGCGTGATCTGCAGTCGGTCGAGATACGGCTGGAGCGCCTGGTAGCCGCCGCTCAAGAGCGTCGTCTCGTCGCGGCTCCAGTTGCCGCGGCAGACGTGGAGCCCGAGCCGCAGGTCGTCGACGCCCGCAACCACTCTATTGATCAGCGAGACGGCGAACTCGAGCTCCTCGGCCGGATCCCTGCGCGCGGCGAGCGCCGCACACATGAACGTCCGCGTCCGCCCGGGCGCGAAGGCGACCTCCGTCAGGACCGGCTCGTCGAACTGTACGAACTCCGCGCCGCCGGTTCGCAGTTCCTCGAGCTCGGTGCGGAGCAGCGCGACGACGTCCTCCGCGAGCGCCTCCTTGTCCGGGTAGTGCGCGCGCGTCAGTTCCGGCACGAACATCGCCCGCGTCAGGAGATAGGGTCCGGGCAGCGTGACCTTGATCGGGAGGTCCGTGTGGCGGCGCGCGAACGCCAGGTCGTCGACTGTCAGCGGCTCCCGCCGGCCGACGCGCGCCGTGCAGATCGGGCTGCTGATCGAATAGGCGGGAACGTCGAGCGCCTGGAGGAGCTGCTCGAAGCCGGCCTTGTCCTCGACGACGTCGAGCATCTCGGCGAGGGTCATGAGCCGCACGCCGGACAGCTTCTCGGCGACGAACGAGTAGAAGTTGTCGCGCCGCAGCTCACCGTCCGTCACAATGTCGCAGCCGAGGGTCTCTTGCAGGCGCAGCAGATCCACCACTGCCTCGTCGGCGATGCGATCGAGTTCCGCGCGCTCGATCCGACGGCGGCGATAGGCGCGCATCGCCTCGGCGACCCTTGGCGGCCGCGGCCAGCTGCCGACGGTCGTGACGGGAAAGAGCGGAAGAGATGGCTTCACGACGATGTCGCCGCGAAGAACCGCTCCGACTCGACCGCTGCCGTCAGCGGACCGAAGCCCGTCGTCCGTCCTGGCAGCCAGGCCCTGAGGCCTTCGAGGTCCATCATCTCGCGGTGCGCGGGATTGTCGTAGCGCATGGCGAAGAGCGCCTCGAGCCACGCCTTCTCGACCGACTGGTCGAACGCCTGGCGGACCGTGAAGACGCAGTGGTCGAAACGATCCGTTTCCCCGACGATGCTGAACTCGTTCGCGTCGATCGTGCCGTCCTTGATCCAGCCTTCCCAGTTCAAGTCGAGCATCGCGCACGCCGCGGCGTCGCCCTGCGTGAGGCAGGCCAACGCGTCGCGCTCACCGCCGACGTGATCGCCGTGCTTGCCGACGAGGACGTCGAACCGCCGGACCGTGACGTCCACTCCAGGGCTGAGCCCCTCGCGGCGCAGGCGGCCGAGCGGGATGAGCGTGGCCTGGGGCGAGTCGATCGCGCCGGTGGCAATCGTGCGGCCCTTCAGGTCCGCGAGCGTCTGCACCGGACCGCTGCGCCGCGACACGACGTAGGAGATGCGATCGCGATCCGTGTCGCGCATGGCGATGGCCCGGCAGCCGTTGCCAGATCGCCGCTGCGCGTCGACCCAGGCGAGCGGCGAGTTCCAGGCGATGTCGATCGCGCCGGACAGCAGTCCATCGTTCTGATCTTCGTAGGTAGAGTAGAACGCGACGTCGATCGGCGCCCCCTGTGCGTCGAAGAAGTCGCGGATGATTTCCCAGATCACCGAAACCTTGGGGTCGTACATCACCGCCCCGACCTTCAGCGGGCGCGACATCAGAACACCTCCAGGCCGCACAGGGCGCGACCGATGAACTCGTAGGCGACGTCGCTCGTCGGCGCCATCACGATCGGCGCCCGCGCGTCGCGGAACAGGCGCTCGATGCCGTGAGCCCCGCCGAAGGCCGCGCCGCCGCACGTCCGCATCGCCATTTCGGTAACCTGCGCCGCAGTTTCGGTGCCCGACGCCTTGGCCTCGAGCACCATCAACTGCGTCGCCGGACCCGGCGACTCCAGCGAATCGAGGACGGCGCCGAGGTGCGCCCGCGCGCGATCCGTGTCGATGCGCATCCTGGCGATCTGCGCGCGGAGCGTCGGCAGATCCGCGAGCGAACTGTTCGATTCCTCGAACCGCGCGTGGGTGACGTGGCCGATGGTCGCCTGCACGGCCGCTTCGGCGATGCCGATGCCGACGGCCGCCGATCCCACCTGGAAGAGCGGCAGGACGACGCCGAGCATCATGTCGAGCCCTTTTCCGTCAGCCGTGAGCGCGCGGTCGGCGCCGACCGACACGTTCGAGAGCGTCATCGGCGCGCTGGCGTTGCCGCGGAGACCCAGTCCGCGCCACGCTCCCGACACTGCCACGCCCGCGTCGTCCTTGAGGACGAGGTAGAGCGAGCTCTCGAGCGGCTGCGTCGCGCCGGCCGACAGTGTCGACACGACGTAGCCGTCGGCGTGGCCGGCCGACGTGACGAACGACTTTTGCGCGCTGATCGACACGGCGCCGTTTCCGGAGCCGCTGGCGCGGCTCACCGGCGCCCAGAAGTGGCTGCGCGATCCCTTCTCGCTGAAGGCGAGCGTCGAGAGGTGGCGTCCTGCGGCGGCGGCCTCGAGCAGCGGCGCCGTCTTGTCCGGTGCGGCGGCGTAGCAGGCGACGCCGCACAGGTGCATCAGATAGACCATCGCGGTGGACGGGCAGCGCTGCGCCACGGCGTCGATCACTGCGGCAGCGGTTCGCGGACCCTGTCCCAGTCCGCCATGCGCCTTCGGCACGGTCAACCCGAGGAGCCCGTTCGCGCCGAGCGCGGCGATCGAGTCTTTCGGGAACGCCGCGTCGCGATCGACGCTCGCCGCCCGCGGTGCGAGTTCGCGTTCGGCGACCTCGGCAGCGGTGGCAGCCATCCGCTGTTGCTCGTCATTCAATCGATACATGGCGATTCCTCCTTGTGACCTACGACGTCAGGACGAGCTCGACGTCGAGATCGAGGGCCTTGCGCAGCGTTGAGACGAGCGGCAGGCGTTCGATCATCTCGTCGAACAGTGCTTGGGTGGCCCTGTCGTCCACCGACGCGACGAAAACCTTGATGGCGATCCGGCGGATGCGCGGCCGCCCGGTCTCGCCGATCACTTCCAGGTACGCGAGCCCGTCTTGCAGTTCGCCTGTGACGAGCGCCTCGACCGCGTCGATCGGGAGGCGTCGGCGCCGCGCGAACTCGCGCAGCCCGTTGACGACCTCGCCGCCGACGGCGCCGAGCGCGTACTCGAGCGCGGCCACGTGCGGCGACGCGTCGTCGAACTCGACGGGACGGCCGATCGAAAACTGGCGGCGGCCGACCGAGACGCGCGCGGCCGCGGGTCCCGGCGCCGTCACCCGCAGCGAGATGGCGATGGCGGTCATGCGTAAACGGTCGCCGGGCCTCGAGCGTTCCCGGCACGGGCAGATGTCTGGTTCAGCGAACGAGTGGCGCGACGCGCCAGTGGGGCGGGGTTATCAGGTGAAGCCGGAACCTATGCGGTACGAGCCCATCCAGCGCGATGCTAGCACGCTAGATCCGAGGCTGCTGCGAAAATTATGATATCAACGAGAACTTCCCCGCCAGCGTCGTCTTTGTGACACGGATCCTGGTAAGGCCGTTCGGGAGGCGTTCGACCGCACGAACAATTTCACCTCGAGAGTGACCTACCTCAGGTACAGCTTCTGAAATGGACGGGCACTGATGCCATACACTGCCTGTTCGTCAACTGGACGGTGGACGCAACGACAGCAGGTCGCACTAGGAAACCACAGGCCTACTCAAGTTCGCATGATCCGCGTCTATCTGGTGTACCTGCGGAACGACCATGCCATCCAGCCTGTTCGCCCTGCTCGACGATATCGCCACGGGGCTCGACGACGTGGCGTTGCTCACCAAGGTCGCCGCGCGGAAGACCGCCGGCGTGCTGGGCGACGACCTGGCGCTCAACGCCCAGCAGGTTGCCGGCGTCAGCGCCAACCGCGAGCTGCCGGTCGTGTGGGCGGTGGCCAGGGGATCCGCCATCAACAAGGCCATCCTGGTGCCGGCGGCCCTCGTTATCAGCGCCCTGGCGCCCTGGGCGGTGACTCCGCTGCTCATGATCGGCGGCGCCTTTCTCTGCTACGAGGGAGTCGAGAAGATTGCGCACAAGCTGTTTCACAGCAAGGCCGAGGACGCGGCGCACGCAAGCCGAGCTGATGCATGCGCTCATCGACCCCGCGGCCGACCTGGTAGCGATCGAGAAGGACAAGATCAAGGGCGCCGTGCGCACCGATTTCATACTCTCGGCCGAGATCATCGTCATTACGCTGGGGACGGTAGCGAACTCCACGTTCGTAACCCAGGTGCTGGTGTTAACCGCCATCGCCGTCACCATGACGGTGGGCGTTTACGGCCTCGTCGGGGGCATCGTCAAGCTCGACGACGGCGGGCTGCACCTCAGCCAGCGCAGCGGCGAAACGACGTTTGCCCGGATGCAACGCGGCCTGGGCGGCGCCATTCTTGCGGGTGCGCCATGGCTGATGAAGGGGCTGTCCGTGGCCGGCACCGCGGCCATGTTCCTTGTCGGCGGAGGCATACTCGTCCACGGCATTCCGCCGCTGCACCATGCCTTCGAGCGGCTCGCCGACGGCCTGCCGGAATTGCCCGCAGTCGGCGACGCGCTCCGGTTGCTGACGCTCGTTGCATTCGACGGGACCGCCGGCATCATCGCGGGCGCGCTGGTGCTCGGCATAGTGACCGGCGTCCGGCGCGTGCTGCCCGCGCGCTGGGCCATGCGAATTTCGTCGGCGTCCCAAGATGAATGATCGAACGCATGTAGAGAAGGCGGCTGACGCGGGTGCCCGTACAGTCAGTCTGCTGCCGCTCGCCCCGTGTCGCTATCTGCTGCGTTCGGTAAGCGCGGGGATGGGTTGGACGCTCGTCGTCTCAGGGGCGGACCTGGATTTTCCTCTGCGCGGGTTCGCTTGCGGACTCCCGCCCGCTCCCGCCGCACCGCTGACCGGCTGACCGATGTCCCCCACGTGTGCGCTTCGGCCACGGACGCGCTAGACTCCCGCCGTGTCTCCTTCCGATAGACAGTCGCGGCTCTGGTCGGCAGGCAGTGGGCTGAAGAGAGCAATCCGCTTCGCCACCTACGACTGGACGCGCGAACTGCCGTTGTCGCTGCGCGTGATCACGATGATCGGTATGGGCATTCAGGGCTACGCCATCTGGGCCGCGCTCTCCCGGTCTCTCATCTGGCCGATCATGTGGCCGTCGGGTGTGATCCTCTACGCGACGATTCTGCTGATCTACTACATCGGCTTCTGCATCCAGAACGCAACCCTCGCATCTGAACTGATCCGCAAGACCGAGCTCGAGTCCGAGCAGTTCGCGGCTCAGAAGATTCAGAAGACCCTGCAACCCACCACGATAGACGAGATCCCGGGTTACGAAGTCGACGCGTTCTACAAGCCGCTGCGTGCCGTGGGCGGCGACTACTTCGATGTCGTCGACCTGCCGGGCAATCGCACGCTCTTCGTGGTGGCCGACGTGTCCGGCAAGGGCATGGCGGCCGCGCTGTTGGCCGCCAACATTCAGGCGCTGGTGCGGAGCCTGTCGACGATAACACCGGACGTGGCGGCGCTGGCGTCGCAGATCAACCGGCATCTGTTCCGGTACTCGCCCGGCAACCGATTTGCCACCGCAGCCTTCATCGTGCTCGACAGGGATTCGGGTGAGCTGGTCTACGTCAACGCTGGCCATAATCCTCCGATCGTGTGGCGTGCGGGGCAGACGAATGTCCTCGAGGCAACAGGAACGGCCCTGGGCTGGTTCGACGACACGACCTACGACGTCGGTCGGATGACCATTCCGCCCGACGGTGGACTTCTGATCTACACCGACGGCCTGCCGGATTCGATTCCGGGCAACAGTCCGGAGGACAGTCTGTACCGGGCGCTCGACAACGATCTGGCCCGCACGATGTCCAACCTCAAGGCGCTGGTGGATCCCCGATTCAACGAGGACGATGTCACCGTGTTGCTGGTGAAGCGAACGGCGGCATCAGGCGTTCGGCTCACAGCCGGTCCGTCGTGACACACTTGCGGCCGATTGAGCGTGGGAATGAAGGTTTGGTGGACCAGATTTGTCCCAGATGGAACCAGGTGGCGCATTGGCTCAGGGAGGCGGAGCGCTTTTCGACGGTTGCGTAAGTCAGATTCTCATCCTCAGCGTCACTGTTAATGCTTTGTTAACTGGCGTAGCGGTTCTCGGGGTGCAGCGCGCCTCGTTTTCGCGATTGGCGGGAACCCCACGCCGTCCCCGGCATTCACCGCGTCGCCCTTCCAACGCACAGCGCTGCGGAGAGACGGCTCAAGCGCGCCGTCTCTCCGACGACCATCGACGCCGAGGTCGACTATTGCAGCCGCGTCGCTGTTCGGGTTCCGCAGGTTTGGGCGAGCACATTGCCCGCGGTGTCGACCACCTCTGCGGTGCCGGAGCTGGTGAATGCGGTACCGGCCGCATTGAGCCGGATCGTTCCCGAGACCCTGAGCAACGTCCCGTCTGGCGTGCCGTCCGGGGCGCCGAACGGGGTGTAGCCGAAGAACTGGTACTGGGCCGTGTAATTCCGGCCGCCGGTGTGCTGCCAGGCGCCCATGCCGATTTGGTCCGACTGCGTGACGGCACCAAACCCGATGTAGCCTCCTCCGCGAACGTAAATTTCCATCGACGGGAAAGTAGCGATCACGGCTTGCGTGCTGCAGTCGGTGATGGTCACGATGGGGAGCCAGACACCTTCAATCGCGCGGGCCTCCGCTTTGGACCCATTCCCCGAATGTTCAGTCGCCTGCGCGACGTTACCCGCGCCGAGCAGGGCACCAACCGCCACGATCACACCTGCCGCACGTGCCACGATCTGTCTTGTCGTCATGTCGTCCTCCAGGAATTCTGGGAATTCCGGGGCGGGTGGTCCGCCTCCGAGGACCGGAGCATCATCCGGCGCCAGTTGCGAGGTCTTTAGAGCCCGTTTGAATTCGTCTTTGTTTCCGATTTGAGCCTCGATTTACGAGGAAATCTCGGTCGGGACAACCGCCTCCAGGTCTGATCTCATGTGCTAACCTTCGGGCGCGACGAGTGGATTGACTGGAGCGCACCCGTGAGCCATCCGGCGAGCAGCCAATTTGGACCCTTTCTGATCGATGTCGGCGAACGGGTTCTGCGGCGCGACGGCGAACCGGTGCCGCTCACACCCAAGGCGTTCGATGTGCTCGCGGCCTTGCTCGAGAAACCTGGACAACTGATCTCGAAGGACGAGTTGCTCCAGAAGGTCTGGCCGGAGACTTTCGTCGAGGAATCGAACCTGGCCTACAACATCTTTGCGCTTCGGAAAGCGCTTGGTGATACGGCCGACAACAGCCGCTACATCGAAACCGTCCCGAAGAAAGGCTACAGGTTCAAGGCGAGCGTCAGCCCGGCGAGCCCGTCCGCGAAGCGCGCACCCGGCATCAGAGTTTGGTGCAGAACCCGGTCGTACCCCGTTCACTGGCGAGACCCGTGACGGCGAGGTCACGATCCTGCCATTCCGCAAGGGAGCGGCCCAGTCTCAGGTCGCGTTGGAGTGGCAAGCCGAGCCATATAGTCCTGCTGTCGAACCGCCTGCGGTGCCCGACGCCGATCCACGGCGGCGCTTCGCGTTCCGCCGGCGGTGGGCGTGGTTCGCCGCGGCGGCCGTTCTGGTCGCTGCAGGGCTCTACGTCGTCCAGTCGGTCCAGTCGAGGTGGAATTCCCCCGACGCCACGCCGCCACGTGCGATCCCTCTGACGGCACTGCCGGGAGTCGTTCGGTCTCCCTCGTTATCCCCGGACGGCACCTTCGTCGTGTTCAGCTGGAACGGCCCCAGGAGAGACAACCCGGATCTGTACGTCCAGCAGATCGGCGTCACGGCTCCTCCCCACCAGCTGACCACTGACCCAGCCAACGACTACAGCCCGAGTTGGTCACCCGACGGGCGCACGATCGCATTTCTTCGTCGTGGGCCTGCCGGAGGCAAGAGCGAGGTGTGGCGGATTGCGCCGCTCGGAGGGCCCGAACGCAAAGTGGCAGAGATCCAGCCCCGGCTGGCCTCGTTTCGGCCAGCCTCGCTCGCCTGGTGCCCGGATTCCACGTGCCTGCTCGTCACCGATACGCTGGGCGCCGACAAACCAGACGCACTGTTTCGGATTGACTCTGGAAACGGGTGAGAAGCGACAGCTGACCCATCCCCGTCACCTTGCCAGAGATGCCGATCCAGCCATCTCACCTGACGGGGCCGTGCTGGTCTTTCGCAGGGACGCCACGCCAGGGAGCGGTGCAGTTCTACCGGCTTGCGTTGAAGGACACGAACGATTCCGAAGGCGAGGTGCGCCTGACGTCGACCCTCTACGCAGGCAAACCCGTCTGGATACCCGACAGCCGTGAAATTCTGTTCCCGGCTCGAGGCGGGCTGTGGAGGCTGGACACCTCGACGGGCGGCGCGCCAAGCCGGCTGCCATTCGTTGGTCAGGACGGTAACACACCCGTCATATCGCGAGTGCCGGGAGGAGGGCTGCGGCTCGTCTACGTGCGCAGCTTCGCCGACTCGAACGTGTGGCGCGTCGACACGGCGCGGCCCGGGGCTCCAGCCGCCTCGCCGCCAGTTGCCGCGATCGCGTCAACGCGGAGTGACCTGACTCCCAACCTGACACCCGATGGCCGCCGGGTGGTCTTCCTGTCGGACCGTTCTGGCGAAGCCGAATTCTGGGTCGGCGACCCGGACGGGTCGAACGCATTGCAGCTGACGTCGATGGCGATTATTCCCGGCTACCCGAAGTGGTCGCCCGACCACACGATGATTGCATTCCACGGCGATCCGGATGGGCGGCCCGACGTGCTGGTTGTGCCGGCCGGTGTTGGCCAGCCGCGAAACATCACCAAAGGCACGCCTGGCGGCGGCTATCCAAGTTTCTCTCGCGACGGCCAATGGATCTACTTTGCGGCAGGTCTCGAACGTGGAGAGTCGCGCATCTGGAAGATGCCGTCGGCCGGCGGCGCACCAGTCCAGGTGACAGACAACGCCGGTTCCATCGCCATCGAATCGTACGGCGGCGATCTCTTCTACGTCGACAATGCAAACGGGCCAGGTTCGGTGTGGCGCTTGCCGCAGGGCGGTGCCCCAGCCGTCAAGGTCGTCGAAGGCGTGGTGCTCGGCAATTTCGACGTCGTTGAAGAAGGCCTTTACTATATCGATCGCGTGTCGGGTGAGGCGGGGTCCTTCAGCGACAGGCCCGATGGCGAGACACGGCTGCGATACTTCGATTTCGCCACGTCGCGATCGACGACGGTGGCCAGCAATCTGGGCTCGATAGGGCTCGGCCTGAGCGCGACCCGCGACGGTCGGACGGTATTCTTCACACGTGTCGACTCGTCGACCGACGAGTTGATCCTCGTCGATAACTTCCGGTGAGAGGCCAGCGCCTTCGTTTCCGTCTAGCGTCGTCGAGGGAGAGGAGCGCGATTTACGACTGGTCCGGTTCAGGGAGACCACTGGCAACCGTCAGGTTCGATCGATGAAATGGGTTGATGATTTCAGTCGTGTAGAATCAACGATTTGGAGATGGTGGACCAGAGCAGCGTCAGTTGGAACCCACTGATCGGCACCTCGCGAACCTGGTCCGCGAGATTCGCCAGGCACTCGGAGACAGTCCATCCGCACCGGTCACCACCCGGTCTCAACTACCGCAACAGTCATCGGCAAGTGACGACGCCGCGGGACGCTAGTAACTTGTTCCGTTGACGGCTATTCCGCGCGCAGCGCGGCGCACGGGTCGATCCGTGTCGCGCGGCGCGCGGGCAGCCATGCCGCCATCAGTCCCACCGCCATCAGCAGCAGCGTGACGATCGTGAACGCGATCGGATCGGTCGGCGTCACCCCGAACAGGAACGTCTGCAGCACGCGAGTCACCCCGACGGCCCCGGCGAGGCCGACGATCACGCCGGCGACGACGATGCGCAGCGCACGCGTGAGCACGAAGCGGAGCACGTCGCCGCGGTCGGCGCCGAGCGCCATGCGCACGCCGATCTCGCGGCGGCGCTGCGTCACCGTGTAGGCCATCAATCCGTAGATGCCGCACGTCGCGATCAGTGTCGCGGCCGTCGCGAACAGCACCACCAGCACCGTCCGGAAGCGCGGCTGCGCCACCGACGCCGCCACCGCCTCGTCCATCGTCACCGTGCTCTCGATCGGCAGATCGGGCGCGGCGCGGCGGATTTCCGCGCGGATCCCTTCGGCCACGCCGGTGGGTGTGGCCGTGCGCGCGACGAACGACACGAACCGCACGAAGCCGCTGCGGTCCTGCTGGAACGGAGCGTAGATCATCGGCTTCACTTCCTGATCGAGTCCCCTCTGACGGATGTCCGCGACCACCCCCACCACCGTCAGCCACTCGCTGTTTCCCCACACGCGCACGCGCCGGCCGAGCGCCTCGCGCGGACCGCCCGGGAGGTATTCGCGCACGACGCGCTCGCTGACGATCGCCACTTTCGGCGCTGCGGCCGTGTCGCTGGCGGTGAACTCGCGTCCCGCCAGCAGCGGAATCCCCATCGTCTTGAAATAGTCCGCCTCGATCTTCGGTATGCCGACATCGAGCGTCGGCTTGGGCTGACCCTCGATCTCGAAGTCGCCCTGGATGAACATCATGGCGAAGGGTACCGAGTTGATCAGGCTCGCCGACTTGACGCCCGGCAGGGACTGGATGCGATCGAACACGCCGCGCGCGAACGCATGAATGCGCTCGGGCTCGTCGTAGAGGCGTGCGGGCAGCGTCACCTTGACGATCTGCAGGACGCCGTCGCGCCCGCTCGATTCGAAGCCGGTCGACACCGACGTGAGACGCACGAAGCTGTGAATCAGCAGGCCGGCGCCGATCAGGAGGACGAGCGTCATCGCGATCTGCGCCGCGACCAGCAGCGTCCGCAGCCGCTCGCCCTGACGGTCGCCCGTCGAGCGCGCGCCGCCGGCGTGCAGCGCGTGGCCTTCTCCAAACGCGGCTCCGCTGATGCGCAGCGCCGGCACGAGGCCAACCAGCACGCTCGCGAGCAGCGACAGGCCGAGGCAGAAGGCCATCACGCGCGCGTCGATGACGACGCCGCCGGGCCGTGGCAGCACGCCTGGGGGCACGAGCGGCAGCGCGGCGTCGACCGCGAGCCACGCCAGCAGCACGCCGAGCGACGCGCCCAGCAGCGACAACACGACGGCTTCGGTCAGCAGCTGACGCACGATCCGCCGGCGTCCCGCGCCGAGGGCCATGCGGACCGACAGTTCGCCGCGCCGCGCGGTGAGCCGCGCCATCTGCAGGTTCGCGACGTTGACGCAGGCGATCAGCAGCACGAACGACACCGCCCCGAGCAGGATCAGCAGCAGCGTGCGCACCGACTCGGTGCCGTACTGCTGCAAGCCGATCGTGCGCGCGAGCGTGCGGACGTTCGGCGCCGGCACGCCAGCGGTCCCGAGTGCGCCGGGGGCCGCGATCGACGGATCGTTGACGAGCGGCGTCAATTCCGCTTCCGCGCGTTCCTGCGTCACGCCTGACTTCATGCGGCCCAGCAGCCAGAGAAACGCGCTCCTGCCGGTGTCGCCGGGCCAGCGATTGAGCAGAAAGATCTCCGCTTCCGGCAGCGCGCCGAGCCGGGGGATCACCGGCCTGAAGCTGAAGTCCGGCGGCAGCACGCCGACGATGGTACGGGGGAGGCCGTCGACGGTGATGGACTGTCCGACGATCGCCGGATCGGCGTTGAGCGACGTGCGCCACAGCCGATCGCTGACGATCGCGGCGCCATCGTCATCTGGCGCCGCGGCGCCGGTCAGGAACGCGCGGCCGCGCGCAGGAGTGACGCCCAGCGTGGCGAAGAAATTCGGACTCACATCGAGCGCGCCCAACTGCCGCGGCTCGCCGCGTCCGGTGAGCTGCGCGTTGATCGAGCTGTAGGCCGCGAGAGAATCGAACGCGGTGACGCGCGGGCGCAGCGCCTCGTACGTCATGGGCGCCCAGGTCGAGAACGTCCTGACGCCCGTCCCGGTCTGCTGCGCCGACGAGAGGATGACGAGGCGATCGGGATTGGGATACGGCAGCGGACGCCAGAGCACGCCGTAGGCGACGGAGAAAATCGCGGTGTTGAGGCCGATGCCGAGCGCGAGCGTGGCGAGGGCGGTGAAGGTGAACGCCGGATCGCGCCGCATCAATCGCAGCGCGTGACGCACGTCCTGCGCGAACGTTTCGACCGTCGCGAAGCTCCACGGTTCGCGCGACTGTTCGCGCAGCCGCAGCGGATTGCCAATCCGCCGCCGCGCGGCCGTCCGCGCCTCGTCGCCGCTCATGCCATCCGCGTCGGCGAGGGCGTGCGCCTTCATCTCCTCGTGAAAGCGCAGCTCGTCTTTCAGATCCCGATCGAACTGATTCCGCTGGAAGAAGAACAGCAGACGTCGGAGCACAGAACCCACGGCACTCTCCTGAGAGTCAGGACACTACGTCGTCTTCATCACGCGCATGATCGCGCCGAACATCTGGGAGAATCGCGATTCCTCGACGCCGAGCTGCTTCTTCCCGGCAGTCGTGAGCGTGTAGAAGCGCGCTCGCCGGTTGTTCGCCGAAATCTTCCACTCGGCCAACACCCATCGCTTGACGAGCATCCGCTGCAGCGCCGGATAGAGCGATCCCTCTTCGATCGTCAGCACGTCCGCCGACAGCATCTGGATGTGCTGCGCGATGCCGTAGCCGTGCATCGACTCGATCGACAGCGTCTTCAGAATCAACATCTCGAGCGTGCCCGGAAGCAGCTCGTTCTTGCTCTTCGTCTTGGCTTCTTTCATCAGCTTCTCTTTGCATAGACGAACTATGGAAGTGGGAAGTTTCCTCCCTTTGGGGAGAGGCTGTCAACTGTTGGCGTTTGGCGTTATCCGAAGCAGATGACCTGAGCTTTATTTTTCGTGAAGGCGAGTACCAGTGTCCGCGAGATTAAGCAGGAACGTAGGTCAACCTGATCACATCCTCGCCAATCCGATCATTGAGCCATAAGGCGGAGCGGCGGCCGGGGTCCGGCGAAATATGGCTTGCCGTGACCAAGCACGACGGGGTGCAGGTAGATTCGATACTCATCGATCAGGCCAAGTTCGGTGAGGCTTTGCGCCAAGTCCGGGCCAGCAACTTCGATCTCCCCGTCGCGCTCGGCCTTCAGCTCGCGGATCGCGCCCTCAAGATCATCCTCAACAAGCCTGGCGTTGGGGCCGACCGACTTCAACGAGCGCGAGACGACCCATTTCGGCTGGTTCCGCCACGCCGCCGCGAAGGCGTGTTCCTCTGCATCCCATTCAGGATGATCGTCGTCCCAGTAACGCATGACCTCATACATTTGGCGACCGTAGACACTGCCCGCCTGCCCCTGAGCCTCCTCGATGAAGTGGCGGAAGAGCGTGGGGCTTGGCGCAAACGCCATATGGTCGACGTAGCCGTCCAGGGACTGGTTCATTCCGAACACGAGCTTAGCCATACCACTTCCTTTCCTCACGCGGCACATCCGCGCGGTTCTGATTGCGTTATGCAATCGGTTGTAAGCTAGATCGACTGATTTTATATCGCAATTGGTTTTTGGAGTGCGCATGAACGCCCCACGCTCGGGCTGCCCGATCAATCTGACTCTCGAGGCGCTGGGGGATCGCTGGAGCCTGATCGTCATCCGCGACCTGATGTTCGGCAACCGCCGTCACTTCCGCGAGTTGCTGACCCGGTCGGAGGAGCGGATAGCCTCGAGCAGCAGTAGGCATCGGTTCAAGGCCGCTCCGTCTATTCCTATTGCAATCCCATAGGACGAACCGTATCATTCGTATGGGAAGGCCATAGGTATGACTCAACTCGAAAAGAACTCCGTGTGGCAGGGCACGCTGTCTTTGATGGTGCTGCGCACCCTGCTGACCATGGGCGAACAGCACGGCTACGGCATTGCCCGCCGCATCGAGCAGACGAGCGAAGGGAAGTTGTCGATCAACTACGGCACGCTCTATCCGGCACTGCTCAAGCTGGAGCAGGAAGGGCTGATCAGCTCCGCGTGGGGCGTGTCCGACAACAACCGCAAGGCCAAGTTCTACAAGCTCACCAAGGCCGGCCGGAAACAGATCGAGCGCGATACGCGGCAGTGGGCGGAGACGTCCGCGATCATGACGCGCTTCCTGGCGGCGAGCGAAGACTAGGGAAGGCAACGCTGCGATGAGAACGCTGCGCGCGTGGTGGTCGAGAATCGCCGGCTTCGTTCGGCCCGGCGCCGGCGAGCGGGACTTCGCCGACGAGCTGCAAAGCCACATCGATCTGCACACGGACGACAACATCCGCGCCGGCATGACACCGGACGAAGCGCGCCGCCAGGCGCTCGTCCGGATCGGCAGTGTGGCCGGCGCCAGGGAAGCCCATCGCGATCGCCGCGGCCTGCCCGGCCTCGAGGCCCTCGTGTTCGACCTGAAGATCGGCGGACGCATGCTCGTGAAGTATCCGGGCCTCACGATTGTGGGCGGCCTGGCGATGGCCTTCGCGATCTGGGTTGGCATCGTCATCTTCCAGGTCGTCGGCCTGTTCGTCCATCCCACCCTGCCGCTTCCGGAGGGCGCGCGCCTGGTCGAAATTCGCAGCATGGACGTGGCGGCGAACGTTCAAGAGGAAAAGATCCTCCACGACTTCCTCGAGTGGCGGCAGTCGCTGCGATCGCTCACCGACGTCGGCGCCTGGCGTGACTCGAGCCGAAACCTGATCGTCTCCGCCGGCGATGCGCGGCCCGTCAATGTTGCGGAGATGAGCGTCTCGGGATTCCGCGTCGCCGACGGCGAGCCGCTCATGGGCCGGGTGCTGGTCGAAGCCGACGAACAACCCGCAGCGCCCGCCGTGGCGGTGATTGGCTACGACGTGTGGCGCACGCGGTTTGGCAGCGATCCAAACGTGCTCGGACGCGACGTGCAGCTCGGAAACGAGCACGCCACGGTGGTTGGGGTCATGCGTGAGGGCTTCGAGTTTCCGGTCTCGCACGACGTGTGGCTGCCGCTCAAGACCGCTGTCCTCGATCAAACAGCCGCGCTCCGGCCCCGCAATTACCGTCTTTGCCCTGCTCGCCCCCGGCGAAACCATCCAAACAGCGCAAGCGGAGTTGACGACGGCCGGCCGGCGCGCCGCCACGGAGTTACCGGCCACGCATCAGCATCTCGAGCCTCGCGTGAGGCCCTACGCGATGATGGCCGCGCCTGGTGAACCAGGGGACCAGCCGATCATGTACTCGATCTACTCTTTCATGGTCGTGCTGGTGATCCTGATCTGCGGCAACGTCGGCCTGCTGCTGTTTGCGCGCGCGGCATCGCGTGAAGCCGATCTGGTGGTCCGGACGGCGCTCGGTGCGAGCCGCGGGCGCATCGTGGCGCAGATGTTCGCTGAAGCGCTGGTCCTTGGCGGTGTCGCGGCGATCGTCGGCGTCACCGCTGCCGACTTTGCGCTTCGCACCTGGGGCACGGTGTTTCTCGAGACCAACATGGGCCGCCTTCCCTTCTGGTTCGATCTCAGCCTTTCGCCGCGCACGTTCGCCGTCGCGATCGTGCTGACGGTGGCGGGCGCCGCCGTCGCCGGCATCATGCCGGCGATGAAAATCACGCGCGGCATGGGCCATCGGCTCAAGCAGACCACGGCCGGCAGCGGCGGCCTGCAGTTCGGCGGCGTCTGGACCGTGGTGATCGTGGCGCAGGTCGCGGCCACGGTGATGTTCCCTGCGGTCGTTTACATGGAACAGTTTCTATTGCGTGGCGTCCAGGACTTCGATCCCGGATTCGCAACCGAGCAATACCTCGCCGTGCAAATCGAACGGGATTACCCCGTCGATGGCGGCTCGAACGCCGACGCCGCCACGCTCGAGCGCAACGCGCGGCTGGCCGCCACGCTCGAAGAGCTTCGCCGGAGGGTGGCCGCGCAGCCCGGCGTTGCTGGCGTGACGTTCACGGAGGACCTACCGACGACGAATCACCCGCAGAAAATCATCGAGATGGGCTACGACCTCGACCTGTCCGACGTAGCTTCAGCGAAGTCGGATGGCGGCGCATCGGCGTCAGCGGGCGGCTCGAACGCGGAGCCTCCCTTGCGCGAGGCCACCATCGCGGCCGTCGATCCGTCGTACTTCGAGGCACTGGACGCGCCGGTTCTTGCCGGCCGCGGGTTCACCACCGCAGACGCCGTCCCCGGTACGCGCGTGGCGATCGTCGATCAAGGCTTCGTCGATCAGATCCTGCAGGGCCGCAATGCGGTTGGTCAGCAGGTGCGCTTCCGCTACCCTGGGCCGTCCTCACGGCGCTGGGCGCCGGGGAACCCGGACGATCCCGCGGGACCGGGTGACTGGTACGAAGTGATCGGCGTCGTGCGCGAGCTCGGCGTCGGAGCGCCGACGCAGGCCGGGCGCGCCGCGGGCTTCTACATTCCAGGCACGCCGGATCGTGTTCGATCAGATTCACATGATGGTGCACGTGCGCGGCGGCGATCCGATGACGCTCGCGCCGCAGGTGCGCGACGCTGCCACGGCCGTCGATCCGTCCTTGCGGCTCGTCAACGTGCAGCGCGCCAACGAGGCCAACAACGACGTCCTGTGGGTGATGACGTTGTGGCTGCGCATCACGGTCGTGTTGTCCGGCGTCGCCCTCGTCTTGTCGCTGGCCGGGATCTACGCCGTGTTGTCGTTTACCGTCGCCCGGCGAACGCGTGAGATTGGCGTGCGCGTGGCCCTCGGCGCCAGCCGCCAGCGCGTCGTCGTCGCCACCTTCCGCCGTCCCCTGTTGCAAGTAGCGCTTGGCATCGTCGTCGGCACCGCGATCATTTTCACCGCTGCCACGCTGATGCAAAACACCGAGCTCCCGGGTTCGGAGAGCGACCTCACCCTCCAGGGAATGGCCATGATCATTGGCTACGGGATCGTCATGCTGGGCGTCTGCATGCTGGGTTGCGTGGTGCCGACACGCCGCGCGCTCAACATTGAACCGACGATCGCGTTACGAACGGAGTAACTGGTGGCATGCGCGATGGAAAGATGCCGCTCGAGCGCGCCTGGGGTGTGGCCGATATCGAGAAGAACGTCAGTGCCTCGAAGGTGACGACATAACCGTTGGATCGGTCACGAAGCAGTTCACCGCGGCGCTTGTGCTCAAGCAGGTCGATCGCGGCCGAACCGAAGCCGGGCGAGGCGCCCGGCTACATGCGGGCACCGGGCGGGAAGCCTGGTCCGCCGCCGGGCCGTTGAGCGACCTGAGGGCCAACCCGGCGACATTTAGCACATCTACCGCCGAACGGGAATGCACCACAGCGCAAACGATTTGGAATTCGGCTCAGCAATCGTCACGGAGCCGACCTCAAGGATAGCTGTTCTACACACCTCGATACTGCTCTCAGGCACGACGAACGTACTGGATAGCAAGAAGAAGTCGCCTCCTTTCGCCACGGTCACCGGCGCGGTGGTCGCTACGATCCCTGCCTGGTCGGTAATCCTCAGGCTCAGGCGACCAGTCTCCGCAGATGCCACTGAGTAGTAGCCTTGCAACCACATGGTCACGGTGCTTCCTGGTGTGGAGTCGCCTTGGTGAGCCTGACCGCTGTCGATGCGCAGCCCATCTTCCGCGATTACAAGAACAGTCGCCGCAGCTTCCCGTCCATGATACGACGCTGACACAACCGCCTGATCCGCCGATCGACCATTGACGACTCCCAGCCGATCCACTCCGACTACTTCAGGACGGGTCGAGGACCACGTGGCGTCAGAGTTCACGACAGGCGTCTGGCCCGAACGCAGGCGGGCCAGAGCCACGCAGGGGGCCCTCTGTCCAATCAGCAGCGAGCGCGGGCACGACAGGTCCAGAGCCAGGACTTCACCTAGCGCAACGCCACCTGGCGAAGTTGGAACGGCCTGACCGCCGCACGATGCTACGCAGAAGGCGGCGACGACGACAAGCAGATGCCAAAGATTTCGGTGGGAGAATCTTGGCGGCCATGCTCGGCTGAACCTCTCCATCTCAGTCTTGAGCATAACGCCGCCCACCACTGCAGATCACCCGAATGCCGGCCGACTACCGACACCCCGTTGAAGTGCGGCAGCGCTAGATCTCGGGGCTGACCATACGCGATCAAACGGTGCCCGCCAACACATCCACCGGCAGTCGATCTGTTGTCTAAATCGGGCGCGAGGTCGTTGACAGTCGAAAGTCTATCGGCCCCGCAGCCGAACGGCTGATTCGCATCGTTGCGGCGCAGGAAGCACAAGCACCTCTGAAAGCCCTTTCGGCCATCGTGTCGAGACGGTTCCTCACTACGGCGGGGAGCCGCGCAATCTGCCGTGAACCAGCGACGAAGACGGTCGACATCGCTGCGCCGCGCTCGACTCGAGTAGCGAATGCTCCGAAGTGCGCGTCAGCGCAGGTGTCGCTGGGCGAACGCGCAGCCCGAACCCGACTTTAGGTAACGCTCGAATTCGAGCGCTCGTGCTTCATCGCGAAACGCGATCACCACGTCGAGCTCCCACGGCCGATGTCGCGTCGTGTGGACGCATTCGCCAGCGTTGTGCGAACACAAACGCGACCCCACGTCGTACGTCACGCCCGTGTAGTAACGATCGCGATTACTGAGGCTGCGGAGCACATATACGAAGCGTTTTTGTGAGGCCACGACGCAGCCATGGGCAACGTACGTGCCGAGCCAAATTGCCAGGAATTAAGCAGGACCAGCAATGCTGTCGTCAGAAACTGCCAACCAGTGTTGACGCGCACTCTGCATTCCGGCGCGTTTCGCGCCGGTGAATCCCGTATTTGTGTAGTGAACTCACGGGGAGTGGCTTACCCCCGTAGCTCGCTCACGCGTGGGCGAGCAAATGGACCACCATCCTTCGCCTGAGGGTGAGCCCACCAGGGCTTGCCATCCGAACGTCAGTCCTACTTAGCGCGACGCGCTTAGGAGGACAAGACTCGCTACGAAATGGCTTTCGGTCCTCCTTCGCGCTGCGCGCTACGGAGGACACCATCCTTCGCTGGTGAGGGACTCGCTCCGGATGGCGTGCCATCCGAAGCTCGCCCGAAGGGCGAGCGAAGGATGGTGGACCAGAACAGCGGCAGTTGGAACCGATTGACGAGCTGGTTGCGGAAGGTCGAGGCGCTGAGTGCCGCGTAGTTTGAGTCGAGTGAATGATGGGTTCGTACGTCGGCCAAGCTCACGAAACCATTGCTCGAGATCCAGCCGGTAATTCAAGACGGAAGATTACGGCTGATAACGCCGCTATTCGTTGCGAAGCGCGACGAGCGGGTCGACCCTGGTCGCGCGGTGTGCGGGGAACAGTGCTGCCAGCGTCGCCACGATGGCGAACAGCGCAGCGACGCCAATGAAGATCGCCGGGTCGAGCGGTGTCAGACCGAACAGCAGGCCGCGGAGAGCGCGCGTCATTGCCGCGGCGACTGCCAAGCCAATCCCGATGCCCACACCGGTCAGCGTCAGGCTCTGGCCGAGCACGAGGCCCAGCACGTGCGCCCGCTGCGCGCCCAGGGCCCGGCGGATTCCGATCTCCGTGACACGGCGGTTCACCGTGTACGAGGTCACGCCGTACAATCCCAGCGCCGCAATGACCAGCGCCAGCGCGCCGAAAAATCCTGAGAGCATCGCCACGACCCGCTCCTGCCGAACTGATGCCTGCACGTGATCCTCCAGGAGGCCGAAACTGAAGGACAGGTCAGGATCAACGGCGCGTACGGCGTCGCCTACACTCCGCGCGAGCTGCATCGGCGCTCCCACTGCGGGACGCACGCCGAGGCTGATCGCGGTCCGCTCGGCCGGCCCTCCCCCTGACTGCGCCACTGGCAAGTACACAATCGGCTGGATTCCCTCCCGCTGTGACTCAAACACTGCGTCGTCGACGACGCCAACGACCGTGCGCAGGACCTCAGGTCGGGAACGGGGGTGCGGGATCGTTTCGCCGAGAGGGGACGCGCCCGGCATGAACGCGCGCACGAACGCGTCGTTCACGATGACGACTGGCGAAGATCCGGCGGTGTCACGCACCGTGAAGTCCCTTCCGGCCCGGAGGGATGTGCCGTACGCGGCGAACCATCCCGGCGTGACGAAGTTGAACGCAATGCGACTCTGAGAATCCCCCATCCGCATCCCTCCGTCGACCGGCGTCCAGATCGAGCCGCCGGCGTGCGCCACGCCCGGCACGACGCGCACCGCATCCAGGATCCGGTCAAATAGGCGCATCCGGCCGAACGCGTCGGTACGCACCCGCTCGGTGTCGACATTCACCACGAGCACGCGGTCGGGATCGAACCCGAGTGGCACGCTCGAGAGTCGCGCGAAGGACCCGACGAGCAAAGCCGCCGCAATGACGAGCGCCAGCGACAGCGCAACCTGGAGGATGATGAGGCTGCTGGACATGGTGGCAAGACCTCGCATCCCAGCCCCAGACGACGAGTCTGCCTGTGCCCGCATCTTGAGGACGTCCAGCGGGGCGATACGCGTGGAGCGGAACGCCGATACCGTCCCGAAAATGCTCGCCGTCACGAGTGCGACGGCCGCGGTGAATGCCCAGACCCGCCAGTCGAACGAGAGATCCAGCGCGATCTGGTGGACCGGCGTCGACAACTGAGCCACGAGTGCCTGGCTGCTCCACTGAGCGATGACGAGCCCGCCGATCGCACCGAGCACCGCGAAAATGAGGCTCTCGATGAGCAGCTGCCGCGCGAGACGGCCACGGGACGCGCCCAGCGCCAATCGAACACCGAGCTCGTACCGGCGCGCCGTGGCGCGTGCCAGCAGCAGGTTGGCGATGTTGACGCACGCGATCAGCAGCACGAGCAGTGCAACCATGAGGATCGTGAGCAGGGGACGTGCGTAGGACTGTCGCAGCCCGTACGGTCCGCGAACGGGGAGTGACGCGCCGGTTGCGGCCGGCGCGAGCGTGAACGGCTCCGAGTTCGGCGGCGGAGGGGAGCCGAGCTCCGGCTGCAGGCCGCGGAGCGTTGCCGTGCCCGCCTCGGCCGACTGGCCGGGCTTCAGGCGCAGCATGACCAGCAGCCGTGACGTTCGCAGCCGCGAGCGGCTGCCGCGGATGATCGGCTCCGCTTCGAGCGGCAACGCGACATCGAATGCACTTCCGACATCGAGGCCCCGGAACTCCGGTGCCGTCACGCCAACGATCGTGACCGTCGCGCCGTCGACGACGAGCGATGCACCGATGACGCTGTCAGCCCCTCCGAAGCGCCGTTGCCAGAGTCCGTAGCTGATGATCGCGACCGCGCCGTCTGCCCCGCCTCCGGGTCGATCGTCCGCTGGCGTGAACGTGCGGCCTCGAATCGCCGCAACGCCGAGCGTCGCGAAGTACCCGCCGCTGGCGAAGATCCCTGCCACGGGCTGCCGCTCGCCGCGCTGCGCCAGGTCGAACTGTGCGGGCGTCCACGCGAACGCGCCATCGAAGAGCGACGCGTGCGGCTGAAGTCGTTCCCACATCGCAAAGCTCCAGGGGACCCCGGCCTGTCCCCGGGCGATAGCGGCGTCGGAGGAGATCGTCACGAGCCGATGCGGGTCGGCCACGGGCAGCGGGACGCAGGAGCAGGCTGTTGATGACCCCGAAGATCGCGGCGTTCGCGCCAATGCCCAAAGCGAGCGTGAGCGCAATCGTCGCGGTGAGCCCTGGAGAGCGGCGCACCATTCTCAGGGCAAGCCTGACGTCGTGCGACACGCCGTCCAGTGATCGTGCCCACATGCCGTTGTGATTCGAGTTCGACATGACGCGCTCCGGTCTGCGGTTTGCCGCACCCGCGCGATTCTCCCTGCTCATTCTACCCGGCCCAAGGTGATCGATTGAGGGGGATGAGGCTTGGACCAGAACATTGCCAGTTGGAACCCGATCGTGAAGTGGCTGCGGCAGCTCGAGGCTCTTGAGCGCGCCTCTTGACGACTTACCTCAGCAGCCTCCGCCGTTGACGTCGATCGGATATCGGACCTCCGATGCACGGATTTCAACGATCAGGTAGGTCTCGTCCTCGTAGCCGTGCTCCTGCAGGACCCAGAACAACTGGCCCGAAAACACGAAACGCGCCGAGCGGTACACCCGTACGGGCTTCCTTTGCGTCGCAGTCAGTCAGAAACACTTTTGGATCGAGCAGCGTGAACGTTCCGTCGTCCTTACAGCAGTCGCAGGACGATGCGCATGTGCGGACCCTCCCGCCATCGGGCCATTGTGAATGCCCGTCAATGCAGAGGTATCCGAAAAAGATTGCGCTGCAGGTCGGTCTTGGTGAAAACGAACGTCGACGGGTCGGGCGCGGTCCACAGAGAACCGTGCTCGATCACTCGTGCGCCTGGAAGTTCGGGCAGCGCGGCCACCGGATTGATTCCAGACACGGGCAGTTCGGGCAACGATTTGCCAGCCGGCACGGGAATCGCGAGCACCTTGCCAGGAGTTTCCGGAGAGGTCGCAACAGCGCTCGGGTCCAGCGACACATAGAAGAACTTCCCGTTGGAAGACCACCCTGCCTGGCAGGCTGGCGCACAGATCTTCCTGGGGGGGCCGCCGCCGCGGATGGGCACGGCGAGCGCTGCAGGAACGGCATCCACGCCAGCCCCAGGTGACTCATGAGCACCCACTCACCGTCGGGCGACACGCCGTTCTTGTCCAGGACCGGCGCGGTCGTAATTCGTTCTGGTCCCGTTCCATCCTTCTTGATCCGGACCAGCCGGTTCGTGTTCTCCTCCAGTGACCGGAAGACGAGATGTCCGTCAGCAGCGAAGGACACCTGATCTCCGGCTCGAGCAATCTGGCGAGGTGGTGTGCGCCGGTCGAGGGACGCGAGCCAAATCTGCGATGCTCCACCGCTGTCCGCTGTCGTAAAGGCCACTTCCTTCTCGTCGGGCGAAACATCGTAATCCGTGACCGACACGCCCGGCAGCACACTGTCGGTCTTCCCCGAAGCAAGGTCCACCGAGCGCAATTCGGATGACGACGCCGCCCAGCCGAATCGCGATAACACCCAGTCCCGCACAAGGAGATAGAACACGCGTGTGCCATCCCGGGAAAGGCGGGGAGCCGCGGCGTAGCCTTCCGACAAGATCGCCCGCTCGCCGGCCGCGTCGTGAATCCAGATCGCGCTCCGGCGCGTCCCGACCGATGTCACCAGCGACCGGCCGTCCGGCGCCACCGCAATGCCCTCCTCCTCGAGTGGGCCGAAGGTGATCTGCTCCGGCGCTCCGTCGGGAAACTTCTGGCGCCAGAGGTGCGAGCTGCCTCCAACGGTCGCACCGAAGTACATCCACTCTCCGTCCGGAGACCAGGCGGCTGACGTGCATGTGCCCTGAGGTCCGACCTGCCGGCCGGCAGAACTTCCGTCGAACGGTATCAGCCGGCACCGCTCAGTAAACGCGTGGGCGCCGATCATTTCGACCACAAGCACCGACTGACGGTCCGGTGACGCATAGGAGTAGTGCGCCATCGCGTGCTCGTTCGGCTGTAAATAGATTTCCCGCGAATCCGTCCGGCTCTCCATCGCGGTCACAATTCCCATGTGCAGGCCGGTCTTGATCTCGGAAAACATCACCCGATGATCGGCAATCCAGGTGAGTCCGGACGCATTGGGCAGGAACAGCCTCGGCTGGCCTCCGAGCACTGGCACAATCCAGGTATCCCATACACCGGGGGTTGCCCTATAGGTATACGCGATCCGCGATCCGTCCGGTGTAAACACCGGTGCGTACTTGCGCCCTGCGTCATTGGTGAGCTGTACCGACTCACCGTTCGGGAGCAGCTTGACGTAGATCTGGCCGCGGCTCAGGAAGGCATCCTCGCCGCGCTTGAATGTCACCATTCGTCCGTCCGGCGACAGGCTGGGTGCCGTGGCCGAGTCGGTAAAGTTCGTGAGTTGCGTGTATTCCGACGGAGACGTGACGGGGACTGCCGGTTTCACCAGAGGGAACAGCGCAGCGGCCAGCGTGGCAACTACGGCTGCTGCGATTGCGGCAATTCGCCACGGGTGCCATCCGCGCTGCGCCTGGTCGAGCACGTCGCGCGCTTCTGCGATGTGCTGCACCCGGAGAGCAAGATCCCTCTGCAAGCAGTGGCGCAAGAGCTCCCGGATCCGCGCCGGCGTCGAGGAGGGCAACGCCTTCCAGTCGGGCTCCCGTTCGAGAATGGCTGCCAAGGTCTCGGCGACCGTCTGCCCCGTGAAAGGAGGCCGCCCCGTGAGCATTTCGTACAGGACGCAGCCGAAGGCCCAGATGTCGGCGCGCGTGTCGACTGGCAGGCCGCGCGCTTGCTCGGGGCTCATGTAGGCCGCTGTGCCGAGAATCACGCCGACGCGCGTCGCGTCGATCGCGGCCGTCGGCGACTGTGAAATACCCTGGGTGGCTGTGACGTCACTCGCCAACGCTTTCGCCAGGCCGAAGTCCAACACCTTCACGAGGCCGTCGGGTGTAACTTTGATGTTCGCCGGCTTCAAGTCGCGGTGGGTGATCCTCTTCCGATGCGCAGCATCCAGCGCGTCCGCGATCTGCCGCGCGATGGCCAACGTATCGCCCGTGGGCACCGGCCCACGGCGCAGCCGATCGGCCAGCGTCTCGCCGTCGACGAGCTCCAGCACGAGCGCTGGCATGCCGCCGGCCTCTTCGAGCCCGTAGATGGCGCCGATGTGCGGATGATTGAGCGCCGCGAGCATGCGCGCTTCGCTGTCGAACCGCGCCACGCGGTCGGGATCGAGTGCGAACCGCCCGGGCAACACCTTCAGGGCGACGATGCGATTCAGCTTCGTGTCGCACGCGCGGTACACCTCGCCCATGGCGCCCGCACCAAGCGGGGCGACGATTTCGTAGGGGCCGACGCGAAGACCCGCGGCGAGGACGGTGTGAGACTGCGCGGGATCCAGCGCCGTTCGCGCGGCGAGCGGATCGGCAAGCACGGACGCACTGGCGACGGGCAGCCGATCGAGGAAGCTGGCGTCCGAGGTGTCCGACGTCAACAACGACTCGACTTCACGACGCAACGCCGCGTCGTCACCAGTCGCAGCGGCCAGAAAGGCGTCGCGCTCTTCGGTCGGCCGTTCCACGGCGGCCTGAAAGAGCGTCTTCACTCGCGGCCATCTCTCGTCGGTCACGGTCGAACCTCGGAGCCGAGCTCACGATTGAGCCACGCTTTCGCGGTGCGCCAGTCGCGCTTGGCGGTCGACGGGGACACGCTGAGCACATGGGCCGCTTCCTCGATCGTGAGTCCGCCAAACGCACGAAGCTCGACGATCTTCGCCAGTTCAGCGTCGACCGTTTGCAGGCGATCGAGCGCGTGATCCAGCGCGAGGACGGGCATCCCGTTCGACGCGGCGACGTCCTTCGCTTCATCGATTGACACGCAGCGCACACCCTCGCCCCGTTTGCTCGCGCGGTGACGACGGGCGTGATCGACCAGGATGCGGCGCATGACGTTCGCGGCGACACCAAAGAAATGCGCCCGATTCTGCCAGTCGACCTGCCGTTGATCGACGAGCCGGATGAACACCTCGTGCACAAGGGCCGTCGGCTGCAGGGTGTGGTCAGCCCGCTCGCTCCGAAGCTGGCGGGCCGCCACGCGCCGGAGCTCCGCATAGACGAGTGGCAGCAACTGGTTGAGCGCAGTCCGGTTGCCGCGACTCCAATCGCCGAGCAGCGCCGTGACGTCGCGAGGCGAGACCATCGGAGCCTTCTTCAATCAATTGGATGGAAGCCCACAGCATAGCACCGGGAGGATCACACGGCTGCCTTTTGTCCCGTTGACCCGTTATGGACGCCCTCTTGCGCGATCTCCTATAGGCGACGCTCTCAAGGGCGTCGGTGCGTCGGGCATTGGCGGCAGTAAGAAAACGGGCGGCAACGCCAAAGGAGGGTGTATGAAATTCGTGGTTATTGGGTGTCTCTGTGCTGGGGCGCTGGCCGCTGGCGGATGTGCCGACGGATGGGCGTTCCGACAAGTCCGAGCGCAGGTGTGTCCGCGTCTGCATTGCCGGCGTCCTCCCCTCGAACCGGAGACCTCTATGTGACGAAGGAGTGCTCGCAGAACGCGGGCCGTGGCGGGCCAGTTCTGCACGATCACGTCCTCGAACGTCGACGCACATTGAGGTCGGTTCGAGGGTCATCTATCAACGGCGCGCGGTCCGGCAGGCCTGGACAGCGACGTGATCCTCGAGCCGCCGGGGCCCGGCAACAACAGGGCATTCGGCCACTGCACGCTCATCGCGCCCGTCCGCTTGTGCACGTTCTCGGGTGGGACCGGGAAGTTCACCCACTTCCAGGCGACGGCGACCGTGTCTCTGCCGTTGGGTGGCCCGGGCGGGCCCAACTTCAGCTGGACCGGCACGTACAGCTTCAGTCGGCACACGCCATTGAGTCGAGATTTGTTTCTACGCCCGTGCGCGTTTCTTCGCAGGACCGACAGGAAGAACGCGTTTCGGGCGACCCGTTCGCGGACTGCGCGCCGCGCCGTCGACAGGGGTTGGGTCAGTGCGATCGATGAAAAGCTCGATTGTGCCGATCACCGCGTACACGGCCCCGTGCGCGCGACCTGTTTTGCCAGAGCTACTTGCGATGAGGCACCTCGCGGGGGGAACAAGGAAGGGGAACAGGGCCCAACGCGGGGTGTTCCCCCTCTCGTGAGACGACCCACGCCGATCTGATTCAAGCCAACCGGCCTTCACACGCTTCCGTCAGCCGCTGCAAGTAGATGTGCGATGGCGGCTTCTCGTCCCGATCACGCGGTCGGCGTGTGTGTTGCGACCGCTCGCCTTCGCCACCGTCATCACTGCGCCAGCGAGTTGACCGTGTGCGTTTCATCGGCCTGATCATCGTCATCGATCGACCGACGGGCGACACGAACTGCGGCCAGAAACATGGCGTTCAAGAGTATCGAGGCGTTGCAAGAGGCCTCGGTGTGTGTCTCCGCGTGACGTTGGAAAGCATCGGTCGCGCCAAGAAGCCAGCGAAGCGAGGCCAACCGGCGTTTCCGCTAGAATCGCCGTGATGATCCCTTGGGCTCCCGGGACGTCTCGGTCCATACGTGTTGGTGGCTCCGTCGGCGCCGGCGGCACTCGGCCAAGCTTGGAAGCCGCGACACGCGTGTGGACCGCATCGTCGCCATCAAGCGGCTCAAGGCCGAGCACGCCGAACGCTTCGCGAGGAAGCCCGCGCGATCGCCGCGCTGAACCATCCGCACATCTGCCAGATCTACGACGTCGGGCCGGACTTCCTGGCTGACTGGAGTACGTCGAGGGCACGCCGCTCCGGGCCCCTTGCCCGCGGACGACGCGGTGCGACTGGCGGTCCAGATTGCCGGCGCGCATCGACCCCGCGCATCGCAGGGGCATCCTCCATCGCGATCTCGAAGCCCGCCAACATTCATGGTGCACGAGAGCGGATCGCGAAGCTGCTCGACTTCGGCCTGGCCAAGCTAGATGCGCCGCGGTTTATCACGGCGACGTGACCCTCAGCGGAAGGAGGACCGGCCCGGGGTCGTGCTCGGCACCGCGGCCTACATGTCACCGGAGCAGGCCCAGGGACAGGCGCTCGACGTGCGGTCGGACGTGTCTTCAGCTTCGGCGCCGTCGTCTACGAGCTGTCGCGGCCGCCGCGCCGTTTCGCGGACGACAGTCCAGTCCGCGACATCACGGCGTCCTGCAGCGATGAGCCGCGCCGCTGAAGGCGCCTCGCGGCCCTCGACCGGATCGTGCGCCGCTGCCTGGCGAAGCAGCCGCGCGCACGGTTTCAGGCGATGGCGGACGTCGCCGCCGGCCGAACAGGCGGCGCAAAGGTCACCGCCACGACTGCCGACCAGCAACCCTTCCATCGCCGTCCTGCCCTTCGCCAACATGAGCCGCGAACCCGACGACGAGTATCTTCAGCGATGGACTTGGCCGAGGAGATCATCAACCTCCTGGCCCACGTTCCCGAGCTGAAGGTGACCGCGCGCACGTCAGCGTTCGCGTTCCGCGGCAAGGAACAGGACATCACGACGAGATCGCCGAGGCGCTCGGCGTCCGGACGATTCTCGAAGGCAGCGTCCGCCGCGCGGGCACTCGGGTCCGCGTGACGGCGCAGTTGATCAACGCGGAGGACGGTTATCATCTCTGGTCCGAGCGCTACGACCGCGAGCTGACCGACGTCTTCGCCATCCAGGACGACATCGCCCAGGCCATCGCCGAAGCGCTCCGAGTGACGCTCGCCCTGGCGCTGTGCCTGTACGCACCGAACCTCGCCGCGTATGAAGCCTTCCTCCAGGGACGTCATTATTGGGCGAAACTGACCCCCGAATCGCTGGCACTGAGCCGGAATACTTCGAGCTGGCGGTGGCCCTCGATCCGCAGTTTGCGGCGGCCCGCTGCGCTCTGGCCGAGCATTTCTTTGCGCTCGCGGCCAATGGCTTGATGTCGGCGCACGACGCGATGCCCTTATGCGCGCGCCGGAAGCGCCTGAAGGCGCTCGAGATCGACGCAGCGCTTCCGGACGCGCACGCGCTCTTGGGCCTGGTGGCCTTCGACGACTTCGAATGGACGGAAGCGACGCGACGATTTCGAGCGGCGATGGACCGACAACCGGTGCCGCCCCGCATCCGCTGGTTGTATGGCCAATACCTCTCTGCGGTCGGCACGGATTCACTGGCGATCGAGGAGTCCAGCTGGCGTTACTCGAGGATCCGCTGCACCTTCTCTGCCGTTGCCACCTCGCTCAGCAGTTCTTGACGCTGATGGCAGGCACGCGGAAGCTGTCCGGCAGGTGAGTCGCGTGTTGGAGATGGATGAGCGCTTCGGGCACGCCCACCGGTACCTGGCCATGTTTCAAGCTCTCGAAGGAACGGTTGTCCAGGTCGGCGCGTCGGCTGAGAAGGCGGACCCTCTGATGCCTTGGGAACTTGCGGCGGGCTTCTTTGCTGGACTGGCGGGGCGCGCGAGGGCGATGCAGCGCGCGCGGAATCGTTGCTCCAGCAGCTGGCGCCAGGCGCTGCCCTCGGGCGGGCCGCGCACTATTCCGTCCGCCTCGAGTTCGACCAGGCCGCGGAGTGGACAGCGAAAGCCATCGAGCAGCGCGACCCCCGGGTTATGATCCTCCTTCCGTACCTGCGGACGTAGTTCCGGCGGTGGCCCGCTCTCGCGAAGACGTCAACTGGTGAAGCGCGCCGTGACCGCGGTCGTCTCCTTGGTCGGGCCCGCGATTCCTTATGGCCCGTAATCGCTAGACAGGACGCGTCGAGGCCCCAGAGAAGAGTAAGGCCACCGTAACGGCCTTCCACAAACTTGATGTCCCCACTGCTACCGGCACTGGCCGAAGGACGGTGACTGGGCGGGGATTGATATCTTTCGATTGGATGATGAGGGCAAGATCGTCGAGCACGGACGTGTTGCAGCGGATTGCGAGCAAGGCGGCGAACTCCAATACGACGTTCTGAGTTGGGCTACGTGTCACAGTGGGCGACGCGTCGAGCCGCCGGAAGTCAAAGTCTGTACGGACGCAACGGTTCAAGAGACCGCTGCACAACGGACTAAGGC
>CAVXUR010000014.1:0-206090 GCA_963764925.1 uncultured Acidobacteriota bacterium | reverse complement strand
GTTGATTGCCAACAGCTGTGAGGTGTAGGCTCCCAACGTGACGCCCGACAAGAGTGACGTTCTCTACGGCACGCTCGGCTTGATGGTCATCAAGACCCTGGAGGCCCTGGGCCCGCTGCACGGGTATCGGATCGCGCGGCGAATCGAACAGATCAGCGGGAATCAGCTTGCACTCAACCAGGGCACTCTGTATCCGGCGCTGATCAAGCTGGAGCAGATGGGGTGGATTTCGTCCAAATGGGGCACATCCGAGAGCGGCCGTCGCGTGAGGATCTACGCGCTGACACGCGCCGGGCGCAAGCAGCTCCACAACGAAGAAGCGCAGTGGCAGCGTGCGGCGAGTATCGTTGAACGCTTCCTGAAGATCTCGGAGAACCCCTCATGACACGCCTGCGCATTTTTCTGTTCCGGCTGTCGGCTCTCTTTCGCTCTCGGCAGATGAATCGCGAGATCGAAGACGAGATCACCAGCCATCTGGCCGAAGCGGCAGAGGAATACGTGCAGCAGGGCCTTTCCCCCGAGGAGGCGCGCTGGGCTGCCCAGCGTAGTTTCGGTGGCGTCGCACAGACCAAGGAGGTGTCTCGGGACGTCCGGTCATTCGTGTGGCTGGAGGATTTGGCGCGTGACCTGCGCCATGCGCTTCGCACCCTCCGCAAGAGTCCGGCCTTTGCGACGGCCGCGGCGGCCACCCTGGCGCTCGCAATTGGCGCGAACACCACGATGTTCAGCGTCCTGAATGCCGTCCTGCTCCGGCCTCTCCCGTATCGGGCCCCGGAGCAGCTGGCGATGTTATGGACGGAGGATCCGACCCAGAACCTTCGCGAGGGCAGATCGGCGCTTTGGGATGTCGAACAGTGGTTGACTCACAGTCAGAGCTTCGCGGACATGGCCACCTTCGATTCCGTGACCACGACGCTGACGGCGGCGGAAGGGACGGAACAGATAGTCGGCGCCAGCATTTCCCCCAACCTCCTTTCACTCCTCGGTGTTCAGCCCGTGCGGGGACGGAACTTTTCGAGCGAAGAAACCGAGGAGCGAAAACGACTGGTCCTGATTGGTCATCGCTTCTGGCAAGCCCGTTTCGGAGGCTCGAGCGATGCGATCGGAGCGACCCTCATGCTCAACGGGCTTCCTTCCCAGATCATCGGCATCCTCCCTGCTGATTTCCAGATCGCAACGCTCGATGCAGACGTGTGGGTGCCGCACACGACCCGCCGCAGCGTGCGCGGCGCTCAAACGTGGTTCGTCGTTGGAAGGCTTCGACCGACCGTGACCTTCGACCAGGCCCAGACGGAGATGAGCGCCATCGCCCGCCGGCTCAACGATCGGTTGCCGGCGGCCGAAGCGAGCCGTGGCATCACCGTCGTCCCGTTGAGTCTTTACATGGTCGGACCGCAATCGCGATTGGCATTGTGGATGCTCGGCGGCGCGGTGTTGTGCGTGTTCGTGATCGCCGCTGCCAACGTCACCAGCCTTTCTCTGGCCCGCAGCACCGCTCGCACGCGGGAGATGGCCGTTCGGGCGGCGCTTGGAGCGAGTGCTGGACGGATCGTGCGACAGCTGCTCACCGAAAGCGTCGTGCTTGGCGCCGTCTCGGGCCTGATTGGCACACTGCTCGCCTCGGTAGGCGTCGACCTCATTCGTGCCTTCGGTCCTGGCAACTTGCCGCGTCTGAACGAAGTGAGGCTCGATCTCCGCGTCCTCGGGTTGGCCCTGGCCATGTCTCTTCTGGCGGGAATCCTGGTGGGACTGGCGCCAGCGATGACGGCGATGCGCCGCGATCTGCGTCCGTCCGGCGAGGAGGGTGGCAGAAGTGTCTCCGGCGGAGCATCCAGCCGTCGAATCCGCCGCGCCCTCGTGGTAGCGGAGTTTGCGCTGGCGATCGTTCTGCTCGTCGGCGCCGGTCTGCTCGTCCGAAGCTGGTGGTACGTGACCAACACTGACCCGGGATTCAGGCCTGAGCGGGTCCTTGTGATCAACATCACCGCCCCGCCGGCCTTCAGCGTTCCCGCGCAACGGACCGACCTGTACCACCGCCTGCTCGAACAGATTCAGGCGGTTCCGGGTGTGGAAAGCGCCGGCATCATCGACGATCTGTTCACTGGTAACCCCAGGGAACAGGCCCTTACTGTCGAGCGGGACGACGGAACGGTTTCCGAGCGCCTGCTGTTCACAAGTGACGAGGTCAGCGCGGATTTCTTCCGAACCCTCGGAACGCCGTTGCTCGGCGGACGCTTCTTTTCGATCGGGGATCGGCCCGAGGCTCCGCGGGTCGCGATCATCAACGACGCGCTGGCTCGGCGCTCGTGGCCGGGGCAGGACCCGGTAGGCAGAAGGATCAAGTTGGGCCCGCGGGATTCCGACGGCCCGTGGTTCACAGTGGTGGGCGTGGTCGGCGACATGCGGCGGCAGGGGCTGGAGCGCGAAGCGCTCCCGCAGATGTTCGTGTCGCTCGCGCAGAATCCTGCCTCCCGGAACGTGGATCTTTTCATACGAACCTCGTCGGACGACCCGCTGGCGATGGCCGGGGCGCTTCGAGCAGCCGTGGGTCGCGTGGAGAAGAATGCGGCGATCTCCGGGGTGGCGCCTCTGGAACAGCAGCTCGGAACGTACCTCACGCAGCGTCGCTTCCAGACATCGCTCCTGACCGGCTTCTCCGTCGTGGCGCTGCTGATGGCCGCCGTCGGGATCTACGGACTCATCCAGTACTCCGTCGCGACGCGCACACAGGAAATCGGCTTGCGCATGGCCCTCGGCGCAGAGGCCGGCCACATCTTCCGGATGATCATCGGTGAGGGGCTGACGCTCAGCCTGACCGGTGTCGCGCTCGGGCTCGTGGGAGCCTGGTGGCTCGGGCGCGCGGGCTCGAGTCTGCTGTTCGGCGTGACCGCCAGCGATCCGTTGACGTTCACGACCGTCTCGCTGTTGCTGACGGCCGTTGCCATTGCGGCCTGCTATTTCCCAGCGCGACGCGCAATGACAGTCGACCCGATCGTGGCGTTGCGTGTGACGTGATCGTGTGGGTCGCGCGGTCCTCAGCCGGCTCGGCGTCCTTACGGTGAGACGCTTTTGCAGCGAGAAAAACCCCGGAAGTGTCGTAGTCCCCACGGTTTCGGCTTCCACTGACCCCCGTGCTAAAATTGCAGTTTTGGGAGAGCTGCGAAATCTCCCGCTGTACCCATCCTCCCATGGCGCACGACTGGATTGCGGTGCGCGGCGCGCGCGTCCACAACCTGAAGAACATCGACGTCGATCTCCCGCGCGACCGGCTGGTCGTCATCACCGGGCTGTCGGGCTCGGGCAAGTCGTCGCTCGCCTTCGACACGATCTACGCCGAGGGCCAGCGGCGCTACGTCGAGTCGCTGTCGGCCTACGCCCGCCAGTTCCTCGAGCAGATGGAGAAGCCGGACGTCGACCTGATCGACGGCCTGTCGCCGGCGATCTCGATCGAGCAGAAGACGACCGGCTCCAACCCGCGCTCGACGGTCGGCACGGTCACCGAGATCTACGACTACCTGCGCCTGCTCTTCGCCAACATCGGCGTGCCGCACTGCCACCTGTGCGGCCGCGAGATCGCGTCGCAGTCGCTCGAGCGCATCGTCGACATGGTGATGCTGTCGCCGAGCGACGAGCGCATCAACGTGCTCGCGCCGATCGTCCGCGGCCGCAAGGGCGAGTTCAAGAAGGAGCTGGCGGCGCTGCGCGCCGCGCGGCTTCACCAAGGTCCGCGTCGACGGCCAGCTGCGGTCGCTCGACGAGGACATCGTGCTCGACCGCCGCCGCAACCACACGATCGACGTCGTCGTCGATCGGCTGATCGTCAAGCCGGGCATCGAGCGGCGGCTCGCCGAGTCGATCGAGATCGCGCTCGGCCTCGCCGACGACATCGTCGTCATCAACACGCTCGACGGCGGCGATCGGCTGTTCTCGCGCCGGCTCGCCTGCACCGTAGTGCGGCATCAGCGTGCCGGAGATGACGCCGCGCGCCTTCTCGTTCAACTCGCCGCACGGCGCCTGCCCGGAGTGCCAGGGCCTCGGCGCGGTCTACGACTTCGATCCCGCGCGCGTCGTGCCCGACGACGTCGCTGTCGCTCGCAGGACGGCGCGATCGCGCCGTGGGCGAAGGGCGATCGCAAGCTCGTGCGCGAAGCGCTCGGCACGCTCGCCGCAGTCGTTCGGCATCGACCTGACGGTGCCGTTCCGGCGGCTCCCGAAGAAGATGCGCGACGTGCTGCTCTACGGCGCGCAGGCCGGCACGCGAAGCGCGCCGAGGACACGCCGGTCGAGGCACGGCCAGCAAGAAGAAGGCAAGGCGCGATCCGTTCGGCGCCGACTTCGAAGGCCTGATCCCCAACCTGCGCCGGCGCTACGAGGCAGGCACGTGGATCGAGCAGGAGGAGCTCGAGCCGTATCGCGCGCTGCGGCCGTGCCCGACGTGCGACGGCGAGCGGCTCAAGCCGCAGAGCCGCGCCGTGCGCGTCAAGGGCCGGACGATGACGGAGTACGTCGACCTGCCGATCAGCGAGGCGGTGAAGGTCTTCGACGCGCTCGAGCTGACCGATCGCGAGAACGCTGATCGCCGAGCCGGATCCTGCACGAGATCCGCGATCGGCTGCACTTCCTCAACGACGTCGGCGTCGGCTACCTGACGCTCGGCCGCAGCGCCGCCACGCTGTCGGGCGGCGAAGGGCAGCGCATCCGCCTCGCGACGCAGATCGGCTCGAACCTGACCGGCGTGCTCTACGTGCTCGACGAGCCGTCGATCGGCCTGCACCAGCGCGACAACCGCGCGCTGCTCGTCGACGCTCGCGCGGCTGCGCGATCTCGGCAACACCGTCGTCGTCGTCGAGCACGACGAGGAGACGATCCGCACCGCCGACTACGTCATCGACCTCGGGCCCGGGCGCCGGCGAGCACGGCGGCCACCTGATCTTCCAGGGGACGCCCGGCGGAGCTGCTCGAGGACGGCAACGGCTCGCTGACCGGCGCCTACCTGCGCGGCGAGCGCACGATCCAGACGCCGCGGCACGCCGGCGCGCCGGCGACGCGCGGCGCGATCGTCGTCAAGGGCGCGCGCGCGAACAACCTCAAGGACATCGACGTCGCGATTCCGCTCGGCGTGCTGACGACCGTGACCGGCGTCAGCGGCTCGGGCAAGTCGACGCTCGTCAACGAGATCCTCTACCGCGCGCTGGCGCGGCTGCTCTATCGCGCCGGCGACGAGCCCGGCGCGCACACCGGCGATCGAAGGCATCGAGCTCGTCGACAAGGTCATCCAGATCGATCAGTCGCCGATCGGCCGGACGCCGCGCTCGAACCCGGCGACCTACACCGGGCTCTTCACGTTCATCCGCGAGCTGTTCGCGATGCTGCCCGACGCCAAGGCGCGCGGCTTCCGGCCGGGACGCTTCTCGTTCAACGTCAAGGGCGGGCGCTGCGAGGCCTGCCAGGGCGACGGCGTCATCGCGATCGAGATGCACTTCCTGCCCGACGTCTACGTCACGTGCGAGCAGTGCAAGGGCCGCCGCTACAACCGCGAGACGCTCGAGATCAAGTACCGCGGCAAGTCGATCGCCGACGTCCTCGACCTGACCGTCGATCAGGCGCTGCCGCTGCTCGAGAACTTCCCGCCGATTGCCAACAAGCTGCGCACGCTGCAGGACGTCGGGCTCGGCTACATCGAGCTCGGGCAGTCGGCGACGACGCTGAGCGGCGGCGAAGCGCAGCGGGTGAAGCTGTCGAAGGAGCTGTCGCGGCGCGGCACCGGGCGCACGCTCTACATCCTCGACGAGCCGACGACCGGCCTGCACTTCGAGGACACCCACAAGCTGCTCGACGTGCTGAACAAGCTCGTCGACCAGGGCAACACGGTCGTCATCATCGAGCACAACCTCGACGTCATCAAGTCGGCCGACTACGTCATCGACCTCGGGCCCGAGGGCGGGCGAGGGCGGCGGACGGATTGTCGCGCAGGGGACTCCTGAGGAGGTCGTCCGAGAGCCGAGAATCTTCTACAGGGCGCTTTCTGGCGGACATCCTCGGGCGGCAAGCCGCTCTGAAGTCCCCCAGGCATCGGAGAAAGGGCTGTGGTAAAATAACCACACTTTTGACGTTCTCCGCTGTGGCTCAGCAGCCACAATCGTCGGCGTTCCGACAGCCCGCTGCCCGCACGGCTCACAGCTCAATATCTATATTCATCAACAGCTTTAGTCTCAACTCGAAGGCCTGTCTGTGCGCTGGCAGGGCGCTTTGCTCACGCAGCCATCGGCTTCCCTTTCTCGAGAGGTCATGAGCGCGCAGCGAACCCTTCGTCGATCCGTTTCCTGCACTGGCATCGGTCTCCATTCCGGCAACAAGGTCACGCTGTCGCTCAAACCGGCGCCTGCCGACTACGGCATCCGGTTCCAGCGCTCCGACCTTGGCGGCCTGGAGATTCCGGCGACCGTCACGCACCTCGGCGGCATTCAGTACCAGACCGGGCTGACGCGCGAGGCGGTGTCGGTCGAGACCGTCGAGCACCTGCTCGTCGGCGCTGACGGCGCTCGGCATCGACAACGTCATCGTCGAGCTGAACCACGCCGGAAGTGCCGATCATGGACGGCAGCGCCGCGCCGTTCGTCTACCTGATCCTGAACGAGGCCGGTGTCAAGAAGCTGACGGCCCGGCGGCGCTACCTCAAGGTCCTGCGGCCGATCTCGCTGACGCAGGGTGACAAGCGCATCGCGCTCTATCCGTCGGATCACTTCAAGGTCACCTACAGCATCAGCTTCGACCACCCGCTGCTGCGGCATCAGACGCGGACGATGCGGATCACCGACGAGACCTTCGTCGAGGAGATCGCGCCGGCGCGGACGTTCGGCTTCCTCAAGGAAGTCGAGATGCTCCGCCAGCGCGGGCTGGCGCTCGGCGGCTCGCTCGACAACGCGATCGTCCTCGGCGAGACCGGCGTGCTCAACAACACGCTGCGCTTCGAGGACGAGTTCGTCCGCCACAAGATCCTGGACGTGATCGGCGATCTGTCGCTCGTGGGCTACCCGGTCGATCGGGCACCTCGTCGCGCACCGCGGCGGCCACGCGCTGCACACGGCGTTTGCGGCCAAGATTCTCGAAGAAGTCGACGCCTGGCGCCTGGTCGACGCCGACGGCGAGGCCACTGCGGCGGCCCTGCCACGCGCGGTGCCCGCGAACTCAGGCGCGCGGCTCGCCAACTAGGGACGCGGATCACGCGGATCGCGCGGATCTGCTAGTCGCGGATCACTAGCCACGGATCACACGGTCAGCCACGGATCGCACAGATCTGAGCCAACCATGTCGGTTGTCTCTACGTTGTAGAACGTAGAGTGCGGCAAGCCGGACGGGCGCGATTGACTTTATGCCCCGTCCCAGCCGATGCTTTCGGACCGTGACCCCCATGACGCGGCTGCTGACGGTCGCACTGCTGATAGTCTGGCGGACCGTTGACGCTCAGACACTTCCGCCGCAGCCGGTTTCCGAAATCCTTCCGAAGCTGTTCGGCAACACCATCGTCCTCACGCCGGCCGGGACGCCTGAGTTTCCGAATCACTCGGCACATTTCAAGCCTGGCGCCGAGCAGCTGCAGACGCCGACCCGGTTCAACGAACAGATCGTCACGTTGCTGGCGACGCTCCCGGTCGGGTCCTCATCCGGTGGGTTCACCTACACTTTCAACCCGACGCTTGGATCCTTCAGCAGGAGCAGCGACAGCTTCGGCCCGCTCTATATGGAACGGGCGCTGACCATTGGCAAGGAGCGCGGCAGTCTGGGCATGGGTTATCAGCGTTCGACCTACGACACCTTCGAACGCAAGAATCTCCGCCAGCCGGAGATCAAGTTCTACATCGAACACACGGACTGCTGCGGCGAGACCGCCGGTGGCGTGGCGGTCGGCGACGGCACGCGGCTGAATCCGGCGTTCGAGGGGGACATCATCGAGGCGGCTTTGACGCTGAACCTGTCGACCGACACGATGGTGTTCTACGGCACCTACGGGATCACCGACCGGTTCGATGTCGGGGTCGCCGTGCCACTGGTGCGCGTGGACATGTCTGCGGCGGTAGGAGCCCGTATTGAACGACTCGCCACGGCGGCGAATCCGGACGTCCACCTGTTCGACGGCGACAACCCCGACGAGCGCACGTTCGTGTCGAGTGGCACCGCCACCGGGCTCGGCGACATCGTCATCCGCTCGAAGTACAACTTTTTCCGAGCGGGGGCAGGCGGGGTCGCCGCGGCGCTGGACGTGCGGACGCCCACCGGTGACGAGAGCAACCTGCTCGGCACTGGTGGCCTTCAGGCCAGGCTGTTCGGCATCGCGTCCATGACGGTGGGCAAGTGGTCGCCGCACGTGAACGCCGGCTATACGGCGTCGACCGGCGGCGGGCTGCCGGGCGCGTCGCTGAAAGATGAATGGTCGTATGCCGGCGGTGTCGACGTGGCGGTGTCTCCCCGCCTCACTTTGCTGGCCGATCTGCTCGGACGAACCATTCTCGATGCCGGACGATTCGAGGAAGCCGACCGGGTTTTCGAGTTCGTGGCAACCGGCAGCGGGAGCGCCGGCGGAGGCGGTGGTGGTGGCGGGGGCGGAGGCGGCGGCGGCGGGGCCGGCGGTTCACCGACGCGGCCGCCGCCGACCCGCGTGACGCGACAGGAGCTTCAGTTTCAGCCGGGAAATCTCCATCTTCTGGTGGGGAACTTCGGGGCGCGATTCAACCCCGTGCGATCGCTGCTCGTGTCAGCGAATCTCCTGTTTCCCTTGACCAGTTCCGGCCTGCGCGACCGGGTGACGCCGGCGATCAGTGTCGATTACTCGTTCTGAGTCGCGAACCCGAAGTCACATGAGGCGTCGATAAAGGCTCACCGCGACTGCAGCGACTCGATCACCCACGCGCCACCGCCCTTGCGCAAATGGAACACGCTCGCCACCGTGTTCCCCCCGTCCGCGCCGGTGCGACTCACGAACGACCTGACAACGCGGCACGTCACCGTCGCCGTGGCCCCATCGATGGCGATCCGCTCGTCGGCAATCTCTACGTGGTAGCTGCGGAAGTTCGAAAAGTCGCGCTCGAGCGAGCGCAGCTGCTGCTGCGTGAGCGACGGCATGACCCTGGCCACGGCGCTGATGTCGCGTGCGCGGTATGCCTCCACGTAGCGACGCAGGAGCTCCCGGACAGCCACCATGTCGGCGCCACGGGCATCGACTGCCGGGGCGGCTGGTTTTGCCGGTTGCGGCGGCGGAGTTGGAGGGGGCAGTTCCGGCGCGGGGGGCAGCGTTCCAGGGGCGAGGGGACTGACGGCCGGCGATTGGACTCGCTCCGGTTGCGGCGCGGCCGTCACGCCGGGCTGCGTAGCCGCGGCGGCGGGAGCCGGAGTTTCTGGTGGCACGCTCCTGGCCGACGCGCCCTTGACCGTGCGGTCATACAGGGCGGCGGCCATCCACAGCGCGCGGATCGTCGCAACCCGGTTGCCCGAGCGTTCGAGGGCATCGACTTCGCGCTCGCGCCTGCGCGCGTCCCGGAGATCGGGCGACGACGATTCGGTCACACCGAGGTTCGCTGCCGCCGCACGGGATGCGTTCAGGGATTGGCGCGCCGCTCGGGCGAGATCGTCGACCAGCGCCCGCAGGTCCGGGTCGGACGCATCGAGTACGAGCCCCGCGCTGATGGTGTCGAGTGCCTCTTGTGGTCGTCCGGCCGCCAGTTGACGACGCGCGGTGGCGCGAAGGGTCACGAGCTGCTGCTCGTGTGCGGGAGGCCGCTCGGGGACGCTCCCGGCTGGCGGCGTCTCTGGTAGAGCCGCAGGCGGCGTCGCTTCAACCGCCGGCTGCGGCGATTCGATCGAGACCGTTGATCGCGTCCGCTGCCAGTAGAGGATAGAGGTCGCCGTCAGCACCACGCTGACTGCTATCACTGACGCGGCGACAAGGCGCCGCTGTCGGATTGGGCCGGCCGTACCGGGCGTGACGACGCGGCCGCCGGTACTCGAGACCGGCCGCCGTCCCGTACCGGTACCGCGGCGGGTACGCGCCCGAAAGGCGCTCGGCACCTCCTGCCCCGCGACTGTTTCGGCGTTGGCGTCGATGGCGACACCGGCGGGCTCGACGGTGCCGACTCCGGAGTCGATCAGCCGTGTTCGCACGGCTTCGAACTCCTGCCGCAGCTGTTCCATGTCCGCGTACCGATCCGCGGGCTCCTTGGCCATCGCCCGTACGACAACGTTCGACAGCTCCGAATCGATGCCCGGCACGACCGATTCGATGACTTGCGGCGCCCGGTGGAGCAGCCTGATCAGCACGCCGTCCTGGATGGTCCCGGGGAACGCACGCTGGTACGACAGCAACTCGTAGGCGAGCACGCCGACGGCATAGATGTCCGTGCGCTGGTCCACTATGGCACCCGAGATCTGTTCAGGCGCCATGTAGTTCAGCGTCCCGACCATCTCGCCGGCGTTGGTCAGGCCCGTCTCACCGGCGTGGGCGATGCCGAAGTCGAGAATTTTTACCGCGCCGGTGGCGTCTTCGATCATGACGTTCGCAGGCTTGATGTCACGATGGATGATGCCCGCCTCGTGGGCGGAGCGCAGCGCATCGCACACTTCCTCGAGAATGGTGAGCTTTTCGAGGATCGACGCGGACGCGCGCCGGTGGATCAGGGTCGCGAGCGTCTCTCCCGCGACGTACTCCATCGCGATGAACGGTCGGTTACCGTGTTCACCAGTGTCGAAGATGGTGACGATGTTGGGGTGGCGGAGCTTGCCGGTGGCGCGGACTTCGCGCGCGAAGCGCTGCCGCACGGACTCGTCCTCGAAGCCTTCGCGGAGCAGCTTGATGGCGACGAGGCGGTCGATGGCGGGGTCCCGCGCGAGGTATAGGGATCCCATACCACCGTGCGCGAGTTCCCGCGTAATCTCGTACCGCCCAATGACGCTGGGGATCTCGGCCATCGAGGGAAGGTGAATTATACCGTGCGCGCGAACGCGGACCTTCGCGACGCATGAGCTAGCTGCTGGCGAGAGGGTGGGGATTCGAGGAGGGGCGCCATTTTCGCCCTCCCACGACGGTAGTGCCGATGCGCCTAGGATTCGCGGACGTTCTCGGCGCGCGGACCCTTGGGGCCCTGCCCTGTCTGGAACGTCACGGCCTGCCCCTCACGGAGCGAGTCGAACGACTGGCACGCCGACTGATGGAAGAAGTACTCCTGACCCGACTCGTCGGCAACGAAGCCAAAGCCCTTCTCCGAGACGATACGCTTGATGGTGCCCTTGGATGACATGTGAAACTCCCAGCTCATCTGAACTGAAAAACGCCTCGGATCAAGGCACGGGGAATTCCGCACCATTGTGTCCGACTCGTCTGCGTGGTCCAGAAGGGGTTCGTGCAGCCCACAGCGACGGTGGGCGGGGCGAATGCAGTTAAGACTCAGCGTAGAAGCGGCGTGTAGACGAGCACCAAGTGTATCAGGTATTAGCGGCCACCGCGGCTCTGTGGATCCGAGAGTTCCGGTCAAGACCTCTGGAGTGCGCTCGGCGTGTTAGCCCGCCTCCACCTGATGGGTGTGCGGTCAGGCAAACGCGAAAAATGTCGGCAAATACTGGCTTGAAGTGGTGAGCCGCATTTTCGCGAGTTGGAACCAGCTCGACTGCTGGTTGCGGGAGGTGGAGGGACTTCGCACGGTAGCGTGAGATCGCCGGCGGGCTCAGCTACTCAGCACGGTCTGGGATCGCTCTAGACGCTGTTCTGTGGTCAGCTCAAAGCGTTCCCTCGTACCGCTGCAAACGCGCTTTCATCTGCGCCAAGAACGCGACGAACCGATCATCCGTTCGCAAGCTGTTCAAGTTGTCGTCCTGCGCGAACAGCGGATAACAGGGGAACCCATCGTCGGCGGCTGTCTGCAGCCACCGGATGGCCTCGTTTGGCTTGTCGAGCAACGCGTAGGCTGACGCAATGTTATAGGCCGTGTGATGGAAGTGACCAAAACCTCTGCCGATCTGGATCGCGCGCTGGATGGCTGTCTCGGCGTCGCGGGCATTGCCGGCTTTGGCCAGCAACATCGCCTTGAAGCTCGTCACCGTTCCGCCCTCGTCTGCCGAATACGTGGCCAGATATTCGTCGACGAGTGTAGTGGCCTCCTGGATTCTTCCCAACTGCAGCAGCGCCGCCGCCTTCTGAAACGTGACCAGCGCTGGATTCTTCTCCAGCGGCGTGCTGTCGAAGATCGCCAGCGCCTCTGCGTTGCGGCCACGGTACAAATCGATCACGCCTAAGCGGAACCGGGCCATCGTGTTGGCGGGGTTCTCCGCGAGCGCTCGTTCGACCTGCGCCCACGCTTTGTCGAGTAAACCGACGTGGAGGTACACCAGTGCCAGTTGATGATGCGCTTCGTCGAGCTTGGGATTGAGCGCGATGGCGCGCTCGTAGGACTGCGCGGCCAGGTCGTGCGGAAAGCGGTTCTGGTGCGTCCATAACAACAGGCCGCGAGCCAGGTAGGCTTCCGCCACATTGGGATCCAGCCGAAGCGCCTTTTCCACCAGGACCTGGGCGTCTTCAATCAATTTCTTCTTTTCGGAATCGGGCGCGAAGTAGAACGCCTTGATGTGGTAGGCGCGAGCCAGGTGCGCGTAGGCCGGCGCGAACGTCGGATCGGCGGCAACGGCTTGCTCGAGCAACGTGATTGCCGTCTTGTTGTTGTCGCGATTCTCACTGCCGGCGTTCACTTTGCCGCGGAGGTAGAGATCATAGGCTGCGGAACTGATGGTCTGGGAGCCCGGCGAAGGTTCGCCCGCTTGCGGGAGACCCACGAACCATACGTAACTGGCCGCCACCACGGCGACCGTCCCCAGAACGGCTGCCAGCGCGGTGCGTGGCGTGCGGATCACGGCCGCCGCCTGTGCAGCGCGATCAGTCGCGGCACCATTCAGCGGCAGTGCCGCGTCCTCCGCAGCAGCGGCTGCTGCGCCGCTTTCAAGTGCGCGGCGCACCGATTCCAGCTCCAGCCGGACCTCGCGCATCGACTGGTAGCGTTGCTCGCGATCCTTTCTCAGGCATTGGCGAAGGACACGCTCGACGCCTGCCGGTGCCGTGACACCATGGGTTGAGAGTGGTGGCGGGTCGACGGTGAGCACTGCCGAAATCGTTTCGGCGACCGTTTGCGCGCTGAACGGACGGTGTCCGCTCAACAGTTCGTAGAGAACCGCACCAAAGCTGAAGATATCGCTGCGTGCGTCGAGGGCCTGCCCCTTCACCTGTTCCGGAGACATGTAGGGCGCTGTTCCGACGATGGCGCCGGCTTGCGTCCACAGACTTTGGGTCTCGACGCCGGTAGCGTCGGCGTCTGCGGCCGGCTTGGCGAGGCCGAAGTCGAGAATCTTGGCCTGCCCCCGTGCCGTGATCATGATGTTCTGCGGCTTGATGTCGCGGTGCACGATGCCTCGGGCATGCGCTTCAGCGAGCCCGTCGGCAACCGCGATCGCGACCTCCAGCATTTCCGACAGTGCCAGGCGCTTTCGCTGGATGCTCGCCGCGAGCGTTTCGCCCTCCACGTACTGCATGACGATGAAGGCGCGTCCGTCTTGCTCGCCGACTTCATAGATCGAGCAAATGTTCGGGTGATCGAGTGCCGCGGCGGCTTGCGCCTCTCGCACGAGGCGTCGACTGCCGTGTTCGTCGTTCGAGTCGGCAGCAAGAATCTTGATGGCGACCTGACGCTTGAGGCGAGTGTCTTCGGCGAGATAGACCTCACCCATGCCACCCCTTCCGAGCGTGGCACGGACTTGGTACGGCCCTAACCGAAAGGGAGACGGCAATGACATTCTGGGATTCGCCTGCGCGATGATAGTCCGACTCCCCTCACGACAGCGGGAACGGCCGTATTGTGTCTCGAGTGGGCGTCCGGCGGCAGGAAATCGTCGAAACCGCAGGCGGACTTCAGGCGGCCGGTCGGTCGACGAACCCGACACCGGGCATCCTCGCGCCCGCAGTACGCATCCCGTCGACGCCTCGGACTCCGGGTGCGGGTGTCGCTCGACTACCAGCTGCGGCTGCAGTCTTCATGTCACTCCAACCAGCGCGTTGGTCCTCGTGGGACTTGGTTCGAGTCCCGTCTGCGGTCGCGGCTGCGATTGGCGGCAAGCTGTTGACGATGTTGGACGAGCGGAATGGTGAGCCGGACTGGAATCGAACCGGCCGGGGCGGATTGACACCACACCTGACGATTGCTCCGGTGTAGTCGCCAAGTTCCGAGGAATCCAGCACGCGCGGTGCCCGCGAACTCAGGCGCGCGGCTCGCCAACTAGGGCAATCGCCTCGGGATGCCCCCTGTCTGACTCCTCCCTCGCGAGGACCAGTCACGCCCTGACCTGCCGTCCTTCAGCGAGCCTGCACGTGTCCAACGGGCACGATTTTGACCGCATCGACGTAGACCGATCGGAGTTCTTGCAGGACGACGTTGCCGGGTCGCGCACTCATCTGCTGGTGAAACGCTTGGTCTGAGCTGATCGTGACCAATGCGTCTTCGTCGCCGCTGGATCTGAAATAGCTGGTGAACATCGGGAGCGACGCGTTCGGCACCGCGAACGGAATGCGATCCTGGAACAGCCGGAGCAGCACTCCAGCCGAGTGACTCCACGCGCGCCCTTCGACCTGAACGAGCGGCTTTCGAACGCGCTCGGCGCGGAGATACTCCCGAATCGTCTCGTAGGTGGCGAGAATGGCGGGCGGATTGACGCGCCTCAACTCGAATGAGGTCAGGTCCCGCAGATGGCTGGTGCCGAGCACCGCGACCAGGATCACGAGCAACACGCACGCGGTAAGGGCGGCGTGTTCTCCGAGCGTCCACCCGGCGAGCCGACGGAGACCTGCTGCACCGAGAATGGCCACGTTCAACCCACCCAGGGCCGCCAGCCAGAAAATCTCGTGATCGAGCACGTCTCCCCGGATCTGCGTGATGGCCCAGAGGCCAACGCCCGACGCAAGGGCCGCGAAGAGAGCGAGTGAGCTGTCGAACAGTCCGTCCCGATCTGAAATCCTGGCGCGCGACGGCCACGAGCAGGAGCACCTGTCCCAGTGCGCCGGGAACGACCCACCAGAAGCCGCGCAGGATGAAATGCCCGCCCCACGGCAGATTGAAATCGGACCGGAACAGGCCGACGAGTCCATAACTCCAGTTGTACAGCGCGTCCTTCAACGCATGTCCGGTCCCGTCGCTGGCCAGGAAGAATCGCCCCAGAGCCGAGAGATTGCCACCGGCGCCCGTCAGCGCCTCGCTGACGGGCAGCAGCCAGAGCCCGAACGCCACCCAGGCCGAGGCATTCACGATGAACCATCGGGAGATCGCCCGTCTTCCCGCCTCCACACGAGGACGACTGCGACGACGGAGAGCGCACCGACCAGCGGGACAAACCCGACGTGAGTCTGCGTGATGAAACTGCCCACCACCACCGCGAGCGGCAGCAGTCGCGCACGGCCGCTGGCGATCGCCGCGCAGAGGGCGATGAACGTCAGGCCGGGAAGGATGGCGACGTGTCCCGTCCAGGGACTCGCCAGCAACCTCGGCGCGCGCCACGCCAAGATCAAGCACGCAGCCGTCACGAACACGAGCAGCGGTCCACGGTTCGTGCGCGCCACGATCCAGGTCAGCGTCGCGATCGCGAGGACGTTGATCGCGACGGCGACGCCATAGAGCGTCGCTGCGCGGTGCCCGCTGGCGGCATAGAACGGCGCCTGAACGTAGAAATACAACGGTCCGGGATGATTCCAGCCGAAGCGCGAATACGGCCCGACCAGCAGCCGGCCGCGCGTGGCGAGCTCGGTGTACAGCTCGGTGACCGCGAAATCGGAGTCGGTGACGATGGCCGGTGTGCTGCGCGCGAAGCAGATGACGGCGAGCAGTCCCAGTGCCGTCGAGCAGTCCGAAACCGAGCCGGCGCCAGGGCGCGTGCCGCCAGTCCTGGACGAGTAATCCTGCCGACGGCGAGCAGGCCGAAGGCGAGCGGTTTGCTGAAATCGTTCACGGTGATTCGGACGAGCCCAGCCTGAATGTTCCGCCCGGACCCGACGCGAGGAGCGTCAGCGCGGGACGGCGCCCACCGCCACCACGACGAGGGCGCCGCGAACCGTCACGCGGCGGCGTAGACCGCCGAGTACGAGGTCGTCTGCTGCCGCCAAGTCCGTGATCAGGGGTGAAGGCGTGCGGAGCGTCGGGCACCGGCCGGTGGACCCACCCGTTCCGCTCGGTAGGAGGATGCGGATCCTGATGCCGCGAGCGGGTGGCGCGTGGGTCAGAGACACGGGTTGGCCGAGGGCACGCCCGGCGCGGGACCGCATGCCCGACGGTCACCTCGTTCGCTTGCGGACCGCCGATCGGGGACGCCCTTCTTGCCGAGCTTCTTCAGGTACGCTCCCAGCCGCTCGTTCTCGTACGACACGAAGTTGAGGAACAGGCTTTCGGACAGGTATTGCCGGCGCTCGGCGTCGGTCATCTGTTCGATGGCGCTCTGAATCTCGCGCACCGTGTCCTCGAACGTGCGCTCGAGCTCCCGCTTGGCGGTCAGCTCGTGGTAGAGCGTCTCGAGCATCGTCAGGAGGTCGCCGTCGAGCGGCACCCGCGCGCCCGTCGTCATTTTGATCGTGCGCATGGTGGGTCAGGCTCCGAAGCTTTTGACGGCGCTCGACTCGTCAGGGTGCACTTCGATGAAGTTCTGGGCACCGGTCATCGTCAGCATCGTCTCGACCCGCTTCTGGACGCCGGCCAGCTTGAGGGACCCGCCGGCCGCGCTGGCCTGGCGATAGAGATCCATCAGGCAGCCGATGGTGGCGCTGTCGACGTAGCCAACCGACGAGAGGTTGACGACGACGCGGCGCTCGCCGGCGGCGATGAGCTGCGTGACGGCCGAGGAGAATTCGGAGAGCAGCGGATACATGAGCCGCGCCTCGCCGATTCGTATGACCGCCACATTGTTCGAGCGATCGGTCGTGATGTTCATTCAGACACTCCGGGGCGTCTTGGTTCGGCCGCGCGCGGGCGCACCGCGCCTGCGGCGGTGAGCCGGCTGTTTGTCCTGCAGCCGTTTGAGCTGGCGGGCCAGTTCGATGCGGCCGCGGTTGATGCGGGACTTCACGGTGCCTTCCGGCAATCCGAGCCGGTCGGCGATTTCCTGATACGAGAGCTCGTGCAGATCGCGGAGGATGACCGCGGTGCGAAGCGTGACCGGCAGCGTCTGCAGCGCCTGGCGCAGGAGCGCGCGCAGGTCGCCGTGCTCGACGACCTGATACGGCCCGCGCTCGACCGACGCCGGCTGCAGGTCGCTCGTGTCGACCTCGCGCGCGATCGTCTGCCGTTCCTTGCGCACGCTGCGATAGTGATCGATGCACAGGTTGCGGCTGATGCTGATGATCCAGGTCTGGAAATTGGCGCGCCGGTCGAACGTCTTGAGCGCCTTGAAGATCTTCAGGAAGATATCCTGCGTCAGATCCTCGGCCTCGTCGTGCTTGCCGACGAACTTGTACGCGACGTTGAAGACCTTGCGCCAGTTCTGACGAACGATTGCGTCCCAGGCCGCCTGGTCTCCGCTCAGACACTGCTCGATGAGGCTGTCGGGCGTGACCGGCTGCGCGGCCGCGGAGTCAACGGGCATGCATCATCAGGACGTCAAACAGCCTAAGACCGTAGCGAATGATATCAGAGATTCGAGTATACAATTTCCCTACCCGTGAGCTTCTCCCGCCAGCAAGGAGCCCTCGAGTGCGACGGCGTCTCGCTCGTCGACATCGCGGCCGCCCACGGCACGCCGCTCTACGTCTACAGCGCCGCGACGATCGCGTCACGGTACCGCGCCGTGGACGAGGCGTTCGCGTCGTATCCGCACACGATGCACTACGCGCTCAAGGCCAACTCGACGCTGGCCATCGTCCGGCTGCTGCGGTCGCTCGGGCAGCAAGGTCGACGCGAATTCCGGCGGCGAGATCGACGTCGCGCTGCGCGCCGGGTTCATCCCGCCCGAGATCGTGTTCACCGGCGTCGGCAAGACCCGCGCCGAGCTGGCGCAGGCCATCGACCTCGGCGTCAAGACGATCAACGCCGAGTCGGAGGGCGAGCTCGAACGCATCGACGCGATCGCGCGCGAGCGCCAGACGCGCGGCGCGCGTCGCCATCCGCGTCAACCCGGACATCGACGCGCGCAGCCATCCGCACATTTCGACCGGCCTCAAGACCAACAAGTTCGGCGTCTCGATCGACGAGGCGCGGGACCTGTGCCGGCGGATGCGCGATCGTCCCGGCGTCGAGATCGTCGGCCTCCACACGCACGTCGGCTCGCAGATCATGGATCTCGAGCCGCTGCGGCGCGCCGCCTGCGCGATCGTCGAGCTCGCCAGCGGATCTCGCCGCCGACGGGCCTGTCGATCGAGCACCTCGATCTCGGCGGCGGCCTCGGCATCTCCTACGACGGCACGGTCGCGCCGACGGCGGAGGAATACGCCGCGGCCGTGCTGCCCGATCGTCCGCGACTCGGGCCTGTCGATCATCCTCGAGCCCGGCCGGAGCATCGTCGGGCCGGCGGGCGCGCTGCTGACTCGAGTCGTCGACGTCAAGGTGCAGCCGGGCGGCAAGCTGTTCGTGATTCTCGACGCGGGGATGACCGAACTGATCCGGCCGATGCTCTATAACGCCTACCATCGCATCGAGCCCGTGGAGACGCGCGAGGGCCCGGAGATGCTCTCCGATGTCGTCGGGCCGCTCTGCGAGAGCAGCGACACGCTGGGGAAGGACCGCCGGTTTCCGCGACCGGAGGTCGGCGATCTCTTCGCCGTGCTCGATGCCGGCGCCTACGGATCGGTCATGGCCTCGAACTACAACCGGCGCACGCTGCCGCCCGAAGTGATGGTGCAGGACGGCCGGGTGACGGTCATTCGCCGCCGCCAGACGATCGACGACATGCTGGCGCTCGAAGCCTGAGCTATGGCGCTCCGCGCTCCGCGCATGACGGCGGGATTGCTCATCGCATTCGAAGGCCTCGATCAGAGCGGCAAGCAGACGCAGGCCGAGTCGCTGCGCGATCACTTGACCGCCCAGGGTCGCGTCTGCCAGCTGCTGTCGTTTCCGGACTACGCGACGACGATCGGCGACGAGATCTTCAAGGCGCTGCACGGCGAGCGCGACTATCCACCGGACGTGCTGCAGCTGCTCTACGTCGCGAATCGGGGCGAGAAGCGCGCGCAGATCGACGCCTGGATCGCGGACGGCGTCGTCGTCATCTGCGATCGCTACATCGCGTCGAGCATCGCCTACGGCGAAGCGCACGGGCTCGACGCCGCCTGGCTCAGCGAGATCCAGCGGTTCCTGCCGGCGCCGCACCTCACCATCCTCCTGGACATCGCGCCCGGAGACGGCGGTCGGACGGAAGGCGGCCGCGCGCGATCGATTCGAGCGCGACCTGGACCTGCTCGGCCCGCGTCCGCGCGAGCTATCGCCGGCAGGCCGCCGCGCCCGGCTGGGTGCGGCTCGAAGGGGAGCGCGGGAAGGCCGAGGTCGCCGCCGACGTCATCCGGTCGGTCGAGACACGACTCGGGCTGCCGTCACCGCGCTGACATCCGCGGCGCCAGCGGCTCGAAGCACGCGCGCGCACGCCTCGATCGTCGCCCCGGTCGTGCTCACGTCGTCCACGAGGACGATCCGCAGCCCTTCGACGTCAGCGCGAGCCACGGCAGCCGCCGCGCGCGAGCGCAAACGCGTTCGCGCACGTTGCCGTGCCGCGCCGCGGCCGGGAGATCGGTCTGCGACGGCGTCGCGCGGATCCGTCGCAACGCCTCGACCATCGGCACGCCCAGCTGGCGGGCGAGCTCGCGCGCCTGGTTGAAGCCGCGCGCCCGGCGACGGCTGCGGTGGAGCGGCACCGGAACCACGATGTCGGCGCTCGCGAGGAGGTCGGCGGCGCTCTCGCGCAGGCGCGCGCCCAGGCCGCGCTGCCAGCGAGCGGCAGCCGCCGTACTTGAACGCGTGCACGATCGCGCGAAGCGACCCGTCGTAGGCGCCGATGGCGCGGCTCTCCGTGAGCGCCGATGGGCGGCGCCGGCACCGCGGGCAGACGCCGGCCTCCACGCTCAAGCACGCGCCAGGAGGGCAAGGGATCTCCGCATCGGCCGCAGAGCGGCGGGGTGAAGCGCGCGATCGCGTCCCAGCAGGATTGCCGCAGACCGGTCCGCGTGATGGATGCGGAAGCGAAGTGTCGCAGGCGGCGCACGCCGGTGCGAGGAGCACCGCCAGAAGGCCGTCGGCGATGCGCGGAGAGAACAGGAATCTGAGCACGGCCAGGCGGCTCTTCGGCGGCTCGTCGGTCATCTCGATGCGCTCGGCGTCGCCCCACAGGCGCTCGAGCGAGTAGAACTCGCGCGTGTGCGGCGCGAAGACGTGCACGATGAACGTGAAGTAAGTCCATCAGCATCCAGTCGGCGCGATTGTAGCCTTCGACGTGCGCCGGCCGCACGCCGGCCTCGCGCTGCGTGTCTTCGACGCTGTCGGCGATCGCCTTGACCTGCCGCGCGTTCTGTCCCGAGCACAGCACGAAGAAGTCGGTGAAGGCCGGCGTCTTGCGCAGATCGAGCACGACGACGTTGGTGGCCTTCTTGTCGAACGCCGCGCGCACCGCGCGCGTCACGTCCGCCGGCAGCCGCTTCCGTCCGCCCTGAGTTCGGGTCCGTCGGGTCTTGTCCGAGTGGTTCTGGTGGTCATGCAAGTGATTTGCCGCAGCTCGCGCTGGCAGTCGCCGCGCGAGTAAAGCCCGTGTTGACGGATGTAGGTTTCGACGGCCGCGGGCACGAGGCCGGAGATTGATTGGCCCGACTCGAGTCGCCGCCGAACCTCGGTGGACGACACGTCACGGGTCGGCGCATCGACGAGCAGGACCTCGAGAGATTGGCGTGGAACCTCGAGAACGTGCGCCGCCGCGCGCGTGGAGCAGCCGCGGTCGTCGGGTGAACGGTCACGCCGCGCATCCGCGCGGCGAGCGCCGGAAGCTTCGACGCGAGCGCCGACGCGGCATGGCCCGGTCGCGAGACGACCACGAAGTGGGCCATCTCGAGCACCTGCGGATAGCGGCTCCACGTGTCAATTTCCGCGAACGCGTCGGCACCGGTGATGAAGAAAATCTGCGACGCGACGAGGCCGGTCTGGTGCAGTCGGGCCAGCGTGTCGAAGGTGTAGCACGGGCGCGGTCGACGCCAATCTCGAGGTCGCTGACGATCAGTCCCGGAAGGCCGTTGACGGCCAGAGCCGTCATCGCGAATCGATGAAAGCGCGAGGCCGAGGGCGGCGACGGCCGATGCGGTGGCGTGCCGGAGGGCATGACGAGCACGCGATCGAGCGCGAGCGCTCGCTGCGCCGCCAGGGCCGTGTCCACGTGACCCGCGTGCACGGGGTCGAACGTGCCGCCCAGGATACCGATGCGGGTGCCGGAAGTCATTCACTCCAGCGGACGTCACTCGAGCGCAGGAACGCCCTTCCTCGCGCGACCGCGCGACCTCGCGCCAGACGGCTTCGAGGAGCGCGTCGAGCCCTGCTCCGGTCGCTGCCGACACAGGGTAGAGCGGAACGCCAGCCGACTGCAAATGCCGCTCGAGGCGCGCGAGCCGCTCGGGCTCGTCGAGCGCGTCCATCTTGTTGGCGGCGACGATCACGGGCTTGTCGGCGAGCCGCTCGCCCGACGCGTCGCGGCCGGGGAAGAGCTCGAGCTCGCGCGTGATGACGTCGAAATCCTCGACCGGATCGCGGCCGGTCGACGACGACATGTCGACCAGGTGCACGAGCACTTTCGTGCGCTCGAGATGGCTCAGGAAACGGTGTCCCAGCCCATGTCCGGTATGCGCGCCCTCGATCAGTCCCGGCACGTCGGCGACGACGAACGTCCGGTCGCCGGACAGGCTCACGACGCCCAGATTGGGCGACAACGTCGTGAACGGATAGTCGGCGATCTTCGGCTTGGCCGCCGAGATCCGCGAGATCAGCGTCGACTTGCCGGCGTTGGGGAACCCGACCAGCCCGACGTCGGCGAGCAGCTTCAGGTGCAGCCGCAGGTCGCGTTCCTCTCCCGGCAGCCCGGGCTGGGTCCGGCGCGGCGCCCGGTTCGTGGAGCTGACGAATCGCGCGTTGCCCCAGCCGCCGTTGCCGCCCTTGGCGATCAGGACCGGCACGCCGGCGGTCGTCAGATCGGCGAGCTGGACAAGCGCACCGTCGGGTTCACCGCCGGGACCGCGTTCGTAGACGACGGTGCCGACCGGCACTTTCAGCTCGATATCGGCGCCGCTCCGGCCGGTGCGTTTCGAGCCTTCGCCGTTCGCGCCGCGGTCGGCTTCGAAGATTTTCTGAAAGCGGTAGTTGAGGAGGGTGTTCAGGTTGGCCGAGGCGACCATGTAGATCGAGCCGCCCTCGCCGCCGTCGCCGCCGTCGGGCCCGCCGCGCGGCACGAATTTCTCGCGGCGGAAACTCATCGCGCCCGAACCGCCGTGGCCGGCCGCCACGTGGATGTCTACTTCGTCGACAAACATCTTCGGTCGACAGTCGTTAGTCGACTGTCGTCAGTCGGAGTCGTCAGTCGGCGATCGGGTGAACGCTGATGACGCGACCCTTGGCGCCGTGGTCCTCGAACTTGACGGTCCCGGCGATCTTCGCAAAGAGGGTGTCGTCCTTGCCGCGGCCGACGTTGAGCCCGGGCCGAAACCGGCGGCCGCGCTGGCGCACGAGGATCGATCCGCCGGTGACGACGTTGCCGTCGAACCGCTTCACGCCGAGGCGCTGCGAATTGCTGTCGCGGCCGTTTCTCGAACTTCCTTGCCCTTTTTTTGTTGCCATGATCTCGAGCTTTCAGCTATCAGCCATCAGCTTTCAGCTCTCCGCCCTCAGCTGAACTGCTGAGAGCTGACAGCTGATAGCTGACAGCTAAACGACGATGTCTTTGATCCGAATCAGCGTGTAGGTGCTCCGGTGGCCCTTGGTCCGGCGCATGCCCTTGCGGCGCTTCTTCTTGAAGACGCGAATCTTCGGGCCGCGCGATTCGCCGTCGACCACGCCGACGACCTTGACGTTGGCGACGAACGGCGCGCCGGCGAGCACTTCGCCGCCTTCTTTTTCGAGCACCAGCACCTGATCGATGGTGACTTCGTCACCAGGGGTGGCCTCGAATCGATCGACGGAGATGACGTCGCCCGGCGACACCTTGACCTGCCGACCACCGCTCTGAATGATTGCGAACACGGCTGAACTCCCACGCCTGAAGGCCACATTATGGCGCCTCCGGCAGCATCGACAAAGGAACTAGGGTAACACGGACGCGCAGGGCTGGTAAAGCGTATGACCGACTTTGGCTCGAAAAACGGCCGTTTTACGTCGGTTCTGACGGGTGAGGTCGCCTACTTGACGAGCATCCTCGTGCCGCGAATCTTCTGCGTGCTGAGGGTGTTCAGGAAGCTCGGGATGAGCTTGTCCATCAGCTCGAAGTAGGACGAGAGCGCCGGGGTGTTCTGCTGCGCGTTATAGAGGATCTCCTCGCGCAGCGTTTCCGAATACAGCGTCGCGCCGGTGCGGCCGTCGATGTAGATCAGTTTCGGCTGCAGCGTGAAGCCCTTGCGCTCCTGGTACTGGCGCTGCTGCACGACGCGCCGGCGCCCGAGCTGGTCGAAATACTCACGCTCGACCGGCACGTATCCGGCCGTTGCGAGCGGCGAGAAAAGCACCGTTCCGGTGATGATGAGCGGACCCTGATATTCCTCGCCGAGCTTCTTCCAGAACGCGACGTCGGCAAAGATGCTCTGGTACTTTTCGAGATCCTTCTCGTTGCGGATCCGCGTCGTGTCCACTGCCGGTTCGGGCTGCGCCGATTGGGCCGGCTGCTGGCCGTCTGCTGCGCCGCCAGGGGACGGCGGCGGGCGGCGCCTCGCCCTTGGCCTGTTCCTTCGCGATGTCGGCGAGCTGCAGCACCTCGGCTTCGATGACGCGCAGCGACGACTTGGAGCGCAGCTGGCTGCGCAGGAGCCGCACGGTTTCCAGGTTCGCATCGACGTCGTCGGTACCGCCACCGATGAAGCCGGCAATCAGGACGCGCTGGAACATCGAGACGTCCATCTTTGGCTGGATGGGCGTTTCGATCGGAATCTCGTAGAAGCTGGTGCAGGCCGCGGATCCCGCCAACAGCCCGAGGCCGAGGAGCAGGCACGACGCACTGCTCAACGTGGGGCTCGAGAGCCGGCTAACGATCGCGGCGGCGCTTCGTGCGGTCATTGATTTCTTTGAACAGGTCGTAGTTCTGTCGCAGCAGAAGGTTCTTCGGATCGAGCTCAACGGCCTTCTCGTACGCCTCGCGGGCTTTTTCGAAGTTGCCCTGCTGCTCGAACGCGACGGCGAGGTTGTTCCAGGCAGCGGCGTACGTCGGGTCGAGCTCCACGGCCTTCTGCCACCGGTAGGCGGCTTCTTTCCAGAGGCCGTTTTGCGCGACTTTGATCCCGAACTCGACCTGCTCTTTCGCCTCAGACCGTGCGTCGCCAGCCTGCGCTTGCGCAGCAAACGCGACGAGCGCGATCGCAACGACGAGAGCTCGGGACAACATGGGGTCGCTCCGAATCACTATAGCACCGGGCCGCCGCGGTGCAAGGGCTTTCGCCACCAATTTCGAGCAAGCGGCGTACCACGGCAGAGCCGCGCCGGACGGCTACCCAGCCGCTCATTTCAGGCGATTTTCGTAAGGCATAGACGACCTTCGTAAGGGCGCCTCGCACTGCGGTCCCGACAGCCGGCGTTCGCTTGGCAGACTAGAGCCACGGATTACACGGACATCACGGATCGGGTGACATCCCGGATCGGGTTATGCGATAGGTTCTGGAGGCTCCTATAATGAGGATAGAGGTCGCGCCGTCGCTCGAAAGCGAGTCGACGCGCATGGACCTCTTCGCCACGGTCGCCCTGTCGATGCTGCCCGCATCGCGTTCGCGGGTTGCCTCCACGTTCAAGGAAATCCGGCATCAACCGACCCTCGAGGTGAACGACACGCTCGAGGCTGTGCTTCGGGCCTGCCACGTGCCCGAGGCGGAGTGGGGGGAAGCCGCCCGCGTCGCGCGCTTGCGCGCGCGCGAAGCGCTCAGCGCCGCCAGGACGGCGTCAATCGAACCTCTGGCTTGGGACGATCCGCGCTTTCCGGCTCTCTTGAGCTGCATTCCGGATCCGCCGCCGGTTATCTGGACGCGCGGCGACGTTGGAGCGCTCGCCCGGCCGATCGTGGCGATTGTCGGATCGCGCGCCGCAACGCCCTATGCGCTCGACGTGGCCTTTCGGCTCGGCCAGGAGCTGTCGGATCGCGGCGTGGCGGTCGCGAGCGGGCTGGCGCGTGGCGTCGACTCGGCCGCGCATCGTGGATGCCTCACCAGCGCCGCGCCGACCGTCGCGGTTCTGGGCTCGGGGGTTGACCGCATCTATCCGGCGGAGCACGCCCCGCTGGCGACAGAAATCTCACAGAAAGGCTTGCTGGTCAGCGAGTTCGGGCCTGGCGGCGCGCCCCTTCCCGAGCACTTTCCGCTGCGCAATCGGATCATTTCCGGGATCTCGCTCGGCGTCGTGGTCGTCGAAGCGTCGGAGAAGAGCGGGTCGCTCATCACTGCCCGATGCGCGCTCGAGCAGGGCCGCGATGTGATGGCGGTGCCGGGCAGCGTGCTCTCGGGGCGCAACCACGGCTCGCACAGCCTGCTGAAGGACGGAGCAAAGGTCGTCGAGTCTGCAGTCGATATTCTTGAAGGGCTCGGCTGGCCGGTCGTCGCTCCGAGCCACTCTTTGTCGTCTAAAGTGCTGAATTCAGACAGTTTGCTGTCGAGGATGGACGTCGGAGAGGTCTACCGCCTCGACGAGCTGATGGAATTGACCGGTGTTACAGGTACAAAGCTCCTGCCGCGACTGATGGAGCTCGAGCTGGCCGGTCTGGTAACGCAGTCGGGCAGCGGGTTTTCCCGGCGTCTGTTAACGTAGGGGTTTCCGCCTTCGCGCTTTGCGCTTCGGCGGACAAGCCGCCTTCGCGCGCTGCGCTACGGCGGACAAGCCCGGCCTTCGCGTTTTTGCGCGTCGGCCGGCAAGCAGCCGACGCGCATTTGCGCATCGGCCGGACAGGTCCTCAAAGAAATGGCAAAGTCACTCGTCGTGGTGGAGTCGCCGGCCAAGGCGAAGACCATCAACAAATATCTCGGCAGGAATTACAAGGTCGTCGCCTCGATGGGCCACGTCCGCGATCTGCCCAAGAGCAAGCTCGGGGTCGCGATCGAGGACGGGTTCGAGCCATCCTATGAAGTCATCGCCAGCCGCAAGAAGGTGATGACGGAGCTCAAGGCGGCGGCGAAGGAGGCGACGGAAATCTTCGTCGCAACCGACCCTGACCGCGAAGGCGAGGCGATCGGCTGGCATCTTGCCGAAGAACTGGGCTCCGGGAATCGCAAGAAGATCCGCCGCCTGATGTTCAACGAGATCACCAAGAAGGGCGTGCTGGCGGCGCTCGAGAACCCGACGAAGATCAACCGTCAGATGGTCGACGCGCAGCAGGCGCGCCGCGTCCTCGACCGCCTGGTGGGCTACAAGATCAGCCCCATCCTCTGGGACAAGGTCCGTCGCGGCCTGAGCGCCGGCCGCGTGCAGTCAGTCGCGCTCAAGATCGTCGTCGATCGTGAGCGGGAGATTTCCGCGTTCGTGCCCGAGGAGTACTGGAACCTCACGGCGCGGCTGGCCGGGCCGGTCCCGCCGGAGTTCGACGCCAAGCTCCTCAAGAAGGATGGCGCGAACATCAAGATCGTTAACGAAGCCGAATCGAATGCCGTCCTCGACGACCTGAAGCAGGCCGAGTGGACGGTGGCGTCGGTCACGACCAAGGAGCGCAAGAAGGGCGCGGTTCCGCCGTTCATCACGAGCAAGCTGCAGCAGGCTTCACGGTTTCCGGTCAAGAAGACGATGATGATCGCGCAGCAGCTCTACGAGGGCATCGAGCTGCCAGGTGAAGACGCAGTGGGCCTCATCACCTACATGCGAACCGACTCGACCCGCGTCGCCGATCAGGCGTTGACCGACGTGCGCGAGTTCATCGGCCAGAAGTTCGGGCCCGACTACGTGCCCGAGAAGCCGATCTACTACAAGACGAAGGCCGACGCGCAGGACGCGCACGAAGCGATCCGTCCGACGTCGATGCAGTACGACCCCGACGCAGTGCGCGCGCAGCTGACGCCCGACCAGTACTACCTCTACCGGCTGATCTGGAACCGGTTCGTCGCCTCGCAGATGCCCGCGGCGACCTTCGACGAAACCACCGTCGACGTCGAAGCGGCGAAGTACCTGTTCCGCGTCAAGGGATCGGTGCCGAAGTTCGCCGGCTGGATGGCGGTCTACAACCAGGAGCCGGCCGAGGAACGCACGGCCGGTCCGGGTCCCGACGCGGCGAGCGCGGAAGACGACGACAGCGCGAACGTGCTGCCGGCGCTGAACGAAGGCGACCGGCTCGAGCTGAAGGCGCTCAAACCCGAGCAGAAGTTCACCCAGCCGCCGCCCCGCTACAGCGAAGCCACGCTCGTCAAGGCGCTCGAGGAAAACGGGATCGGGCGGCCGAGCACCTACGCGTCGATCATCGGCGTCATCCAGACCCGCGAGTACGTCAACAAGATCGAAAGCCGGTTCAAGCCGACGCTCCTCGGCATGATGCTCGTCGAGAAGCTTCTCAGCCCGGCGTTCGACGACATCCTCGACGTCAACTACACGCGCGAGCTCGAGGAAGAGCTCGACAAGATCGAAGACGGCTCGAACGACTACGAGACCGCGCTCTCCAGCTTCTACAAGAAGTTCGAGAAAGACCTGAAGCGCGCCGCCAAGGACATGGTCAACCTCAAGGAGGGCGTCGAGCCCGATCCGAAGGTGGCGTGCGACAAGTGCGGCTCGCCGATGGTGATCAAGGCCGGCAAGTTCGGCCTGTTCCTCGCCTGCAGCGCCTATCCTGAATGCGAGAACACGCGCGAGCTCGAAACGCCGGAGGCGAATGCCGAGGGCGGCGAGATCGAAGAGAACTGCGAGAACTGCGGCAAGCCGATGGCGCTCAAGCGCGGCCGGTTCGGACAGTTCCTGGCCTGCACCGGCTACCCGGAGTGCAAGACGACGCGCAAGATCATCGCGACCAAGCAGGGGCTGGCGGCAGCCAAGCCCGATCAGATCCTCGACGAGAAGTGCCCGAAGTGCGACTCGAACCTGGTCCTCAAGCAGGGCCGGTTTGGCGAGTTCACGGCGTGCAGCAGCTACCCGGCCTGCAAGTACGTCAAACAGAAGTCCACCGGTGTCCTCTGCCCCAAAGACGGCGGCGACATCGTCGAACGGAAGTCGCGCCGGGGGCGCGTGTTCTTTGGCTGCGCGAACTATCCGGACTGCGACTTCACGCTGTGGAACCGTCCGCTGCCGGAGAAGTGCCCCGACTGCGGCGCGCCGTTCCTGGTGGAAAAGATCACCAAGCGCCACGGGCGTCAGCTCGTCTGCAACAACGAGGAGTGCAGCTACGTGCGCGCGGAAGAGCTCGCGCCTGTGTAGTCGCGTGACACGGCCGATCATGTGGTCCGTGTAATCCGGAATCCGTGATCCGTAGCTACCGCTTACCTGTGTTCCGTGGCGTGTGATCCGTGGCAATGATCAATATCATCGGCGGCGGCCTGGCCGGCTGTGAGGCCGCGTGGCAGGCGGCGGCGATGGACGTGCCGGTCGTCATCCACGAGATGCGGCCCGTACATCCCACCGCGGTGCACAAGACCGACGGCCTCGCCGAGCTCGTCTGCAGCAATTCCTTCCGCGGCGACAAACTGGACAACGCCGTCGGCCTCCTGAAAGAGGAGATGCGCCGGCTGGGCTCGCTGATCATGCGCGCGGCCGATCTGTCGCGCGTGCCGGCCGGCGCGGCGCTCGCCGTCGATCGCCTGCGCTTCTCGGAGACGGTGACGCGCGAGATCGCGAATCACCCGCGCATCCGCGTCGTCCGCGAAGAAGTGACGAGCATTCCATCCAGCGTCAACGCCGCGGGACCGGTCATCGTCGCCACCGGCCCGCTGACGTCGGACGCGCTCTCGCGTGACGTCGCCGCGCTCGTCGGCGGCGATCATCTCTATTTTTACGACGCGATCAGCCCGATCGTCCTCGCCGAGTCGCTCGACATGTCGAAAGTCTTTCGCGCCTCCCGCTGGGGGCGGAGCTTTCGCGGACCGCTCAACCGGTGACTGTCCCCGGGGACACCTCAAGCCGGGACAGTCGACCGCGGGAGTGTCCCCGAGCTCGGCTGTGGACTGGACGACGGGGAGGGGGACTACCTGAACTGTCCGATGGACCGGGAGCAGTACGAGAAATTTCACGACGCGGTGATGACCGCGGAAAAGACCGCGCTGCACGAGTTCGACGACGCGAAGTTCTTCGAGGGCTGTCTGCCAATCGAGGTGATGGCGGGGCGCGGTGTCGACACGTTGCGGTTCGGGCCGATGAAGCCGGTGGGGCTGACCGATCCGCGCACCGGGCGCGAGCCGTACGCGTGCGTGCAGCTCCGGCAGGATACGCTCGCCGGCGATCACTTCAGCCTCGTCGGGTTCCAGACCCAGATGAAGTGGGGCGAGCAGGCGCGCGTCCTGCGGCTCATCCCCGGGCTCGAGAACGCCGAGTTCGTCCGCTTCGGGATGATTCACCGCAACACTTACATCAACGGTCCGGACGTGCTGCGCGAGACGTGGCAGGTCAAGACTCGTGACGGTCTTTTTTTCGCGGGGCAGATTTCTGGCGTCGAGGGCTACGTCGAGTCGGCGGCCTCCGGCCTGATGGCCGGCCGGAATGCCGCGGCGCGGGCCCTCAATCAGCCGATCCGGGTGCCGCCGCGCACGACCGCGCTCGGCGCGCTGGCGCACTACGTGTCGCACGCCAATCCCCGACACTACCAGCCCACGAACATCACGTTCGGGATCATGGAGCCCATCGACGATCGCTCGATGCCGCGGATGCGCGCGGCCGATGGACGCAGGATGAGCCGGAAGGAAACGCGGAAACTCGCGCTGTCGGAGCGAGCGCTCGCCGATCTGGAACAGTGGATCGAGGCCGGCGAGACGACCCCGGCCACGTCCGACGAGCTCCACACAGGCCCCTTCGACAAGCTCAGGGCAGGGCCACGATGAAGGGCGCACTCGCGGAATTCCTCGAGCACCTGCGTCTGAACGAGAACGCCTCGCAGCACACCGTCCGCGCCTACGAGAGCGACCTGTCGCAGTTCCTGGTCTTCCTCGCTGCGCGGGGCAGCCTCACACGCGCGCAGCTGACGGTGGCTGATCTCGACCACGTGAGCATCCGCGAGTTCCTCGGCGACCTGCACCGGCGCGGCAACACCCGGTCGTCCGCGGCGCGCAAGCTGGCCGCGATTCGCACGTTCAGCCGCTACCTGCGCCGCGAGGGCATCCTCGAAGGCGATCCGGCCGCGCTCGTCGGCACGCCGAAGCGCGAGCAGCGCCTGCCCGCGCACCTCGGCGAAGCCGAGATGTCGGTGCTCCTCGACATGCCCGATGGCTCACTGCCGCTCGGGCGCCGCGATCGCGCCATCCTCGAGCTTTTCTACGCGTCAGGGCTTCGCCTGAGCGAGCTGGTGGGGCTTGACCTGGGAGATGTGAACCTGAACGGCCGCATGGTTCGCGTCCTCGGCAAGGGCGGCAAGGAACGCATCGTGCCGTTCAACCACTCCACCGAACAGGCGCTCCGCGCGTGGCTGCGCGACCGCGAAGCGTTCGTGGCTGCGGAGCCGCGGCAAACACCGCACCCAGGCCACCGACCTCACGGGCAGACGGGCGACGGACAACACGGGGAGACGGGCCACGGATCACACGGATCACACGGCCGGGAAAGCCGCCGCTCTTTCTCAACTATCAGGGCGGGCGCCTCTCGACGCGCAGCGTCGATCGGTTAGTGAGGAAATACGTGGCGGCATGCAGCACGCGGTTCGGGATCAGCCCGCACGCGCTGCGGCATTCGTTTGCGACGCACCTGCTCGAGCGCGGCGCCGACTTGCGCGCGATCCAGGAGCTGCTCGGCCACGCGCGCCTCAGCACCACCCAGCGCTATACACACCTCAACGCCGCTCAGTTACTGGAGACCTACAGGAAAGCCCACCCGAAGGCGTGAAAGCCGCTGCTCGCCGTCCGCTTGCTGTTGCTAAGCACCGGTCGTTGCCTTAACAACAGCGAATCGCGAGCCGCGAACTACGACGCCATGGATTCCACCATCGGGCGTCGTCCGCGCGCATAGTCGATCCCGAGCGTCTTGATCTTGTAGTTCATCACGCGCGGGCTGATCGCCAGCAGCTCCGCCGCGTCCTTCTGCACCCAGTTCGACATCTTCAGCGCCTCGATGAGCGCCTGGCGCTCGATCTCTTCGAGCGCGATCCCGGTCGGCGGAATCTTGACGACCGGGCTGGAGTCGCCGGACGATTGCGTGGTCGACAGCTCGCCCAGCCGCAGGTCGATGCTCGTGAGCATCGGTCCTTCGGTCAGCAGCACCGCCCGCTCGATCGCGTTCTCGAGCTCGCGGATGTTGCCGGGCCAGTTGTAGCGCATCAAAAGCTTATGGGCGTCGGGCGACAGGCCGTCGAGCCGTTTCTTCAGATCGCCAGAGAACCGCCGCAGGAAGGCCTTGGCGAGATGCTCGATGTCGTCCTTGCGCTCGCGCAGCGGCGGCATGTCGATCGAGACGACGTTCAACCGGTAGTAGAGGTCCTCACGGAAGAGCCCGTTGGCGACCATCTGCGGCAGGTTGCGATTGGTGGCGGCGATGACCCGGACGTCGACGCGCAACGTCCGCGTGCCGCCCAGGCGCTCGAACTCGTGCTCCTGGAGAACGCGCAGGATCTTGGCCTGCGTGTTGGCGCTCATGTCGCCGACCTCGTCGAGGAAGAGCGTGCCGCCGTCGGCCTGCTCGAAGCGGCCGATGCGCTGCTTGTCGGCGCCCGTGAACGCGCCCTTCTCGTGGCCGAAGAGCTCGGACTCGAGCAGGTTCTCCTGCAGCGCCGCGCAGTTGACCTTGACGAAGTTGCGCCCGGCCCGGAGCGAGTTGTGGTGGATCGCGCCGGCGATGAGCTCCTTGCCGGTGCCCGTTTCGCCGCGGATCAGCACCGTGGTGTTGCTCTTCGCCACTTTCCGGACGATCGAGAGCACCGACTGGAGCGCGCCGCTCGCGCCGACGATGCGCTCGAAGTCGTAGATGTCCTGCTGCGTGTGCCGGAGGTATTCGATCTCGTGCTTGAGGCGCCGGTGCTCGATTGCCTTCTCGACCTTGAGCTCCATCTCCTCGATTTCAAACGGCTTCTGAACGTAGTCGAAGGCGCCGATCTTCATCGCCTCGACCGCCGTGTGCACCGAGCCGAACGCGGTCATCAGAATCACCGCGGTCGTTGGATGTAGCGACTTGGCGGTGCGCAGCACGTCGAGACCGTCGCTGCCCCCCATCTTCAGGTCGCTCAGCACGACATCGTACTGCCCTTCGTGCAGCTTCTCGATTGCTACGTTGCCGTTCGGCGCCTCGTCGACTTCGTGATGCGCATCCGACAGCGCGCGGCCAATCCCGCGCCGCAGCGAATCGTGATCATCTGCCACCAGAATCCGGCCCATTGCTCAGCCCTCTCTTTTGATCCGGGGGGCTTCGCCCCCGCGGACCCTCTACATGTCGCTTCCGCCTTCGCTGAAGCTACGGCGGACCCGCCGAAGCCTTGGCGAAGGCGGGCGCGGGGCCCCACGATCCCCGCTCCGCTCCGGCGGCTCACTTCGCTTTCATCCGGGGGACTTCGTCCCCGGACCCCTTACACGCTCGCTCGCGGGGGCCCTTCGCCCCGCTCCGCTCGCGTGGCTCACTTCGCCTCGCTCGTTCGCATCCCTAACCCGACCGCCGATCGCCGATAGCCGAATGACTACCGAAACAGCTCGTGCTCGCTCGACACCGGCAGCGTCACGCGAAACTGCGTGCCGCCCGCTGACGGCACCTGCACGTCGATGCGGCCGTCGTGGGCGTTGACGATCTTGCGGACGATCGCCAGCCCGAGCCCCGTGCCTTGCGGCTTGGTCGTGAAAAACGGACTGAAAATCCGGTCCATCACGTCAGGCGGCACGCCCGGCCCATCGTCGGTGACGTCGACCTGGACCATCGCGCCGACGTGAGCTTCGCCGCCGGACGTCCCCTCTTCTTCGGGAAGCTCGGTCGCCACGATGCGGACCGATCCGCGGCCGCTCATGGCCTCGAAGGCGTTGATCAGCAGGTTCGTGAACAGCTGCCGCAACTGGTGGGGGTCGCCCTGAATCCTCGCCAGATCGTCGGGAATCGCGACCGTGACATCGACCTTGCCGCGCGGCGCGTGCGTGTCGGCGAGCGCCGTCGCGTCCTTGATGACGTCGACCAGGGACATGTGCTCGACCTGGAGCCGGATCGGCCGCACGAATTCGAGGACCTCGAGGACGATGGCGTTGGCCATCTTGGCTTCCTTGATGATGTCGCCGAGGATCGTCTGCGCGTCCTGCGACTCGGGAAGCTGCCGCTTGAGGATGCCCGCCATGACTTCGATGCCGGCGAGCGGATTCTTGACCTCGTGGGCGATCGCCGCGGCCATTTCGCCGAGGGCGGCGAGGCGGTCGCGCAACCGCTCCCGCTCTTCGAGCTGTTCGACGCGGGTCAGGTCCTTGAAGAACAGGGTCGCGCCGGTCAGCCGACCGCGCGAATCGTGGACCTGCGAAATCGTGTAGCCGATGACCTTGTTCGTGCTCTTCAGCCGCAGCTCGGCGCGATTGGGCAGATGCGTCATGTCGAAGGCCCCGGCGATGATCCGCGCGACCTCCGGCTGCCCCTGAAGGACGCCCGTGAACGGCCTCCCGATGTCGGAGTCTCGCGGCGGAAGCCCGAGGATGCGGTACGCCGTATCGTTCATCACCGCGACCGTGCCGTCGACGGTGACCGCCAGGACGCCATTGCGCAGGCTCCAGACCATGTCGCGATAGAAATCGTCCGGCGCGACACTGCGGATACCCGCGGGGCGCGCCTGCGGCTTTCGGGTTTTGGCGGCCGCGCGGGCAGACGGGCGGCGGCCCTTTGTTTTTCGCGTAGGCAAAGCGGGATCGGCACCGAGGGCCTGCTGGGTTGCAGAGGCCTCGGCTGGCAATATTGTAATTGCGCGATCCTGATCAGCCAAGCTCATTTCCATGTTGGAGTTACGGCGCCCCAGTGCTCCTCGCCGCGGCCCGGTCGCCGGGTCTGGGTCCTCGGGCGTACTTCTCCTAAGGTCGGTGTGCGTGGGGGCAAACCGTGTGCCCCGGGGTCGCAGGGCAGTGTCGACGGATTCCTTAATGTTTTGACGAGGTTGGGGGCGAGCGACGCGTTTCGGCGGGTTACAAATGTGACCAGTGATTACAATTCTGTCTGCAACGCTTCCCACTGGTTCATAAGGTCGCCCACCTCCCACATGAGCGCCTGGTGGCGGTCGATAAGCGGTTGAGCGGCTTCGCGGTCGTCGTAGAAGCCCGGGGCCGACATAGAGGCTTCGATGGCCTTGATGGCCGTCTCCCGCTCGGCAATGCGCGCCTCGAGCTCCTCCACGCGCTTGCGGAGCCCGTCGGCCGCCTTCTTGACCTTCCGTGCCTCGGCGTCCCGTCGCTTGCGCTCGTCGTAGGACGGTTCAGGGATCGGGGATCCGGGATCGGGGCCTGGGGTCGGGCCGGTGTGCTGGGCCGGGAACCGGGGGAAGGGCCCTTCATTGTGTCGCCGCCGACCGGCTTGCGCCCGACTCCCTGATCCCTGACCCCTGACCCCTGGTTCTTGACCCCTTGATCCCTGATCCCCGATCCCTGGCTCTGTCTCTTGGCGTCCGCCTCCTCGCGCTCCTTCTTGCTCCACAGCCACTCTTCGTAGTTGCCTGGGTAGAGCAGCGCCTGGCCGTCACGAATCTCGATGACTTTGCTGGCGAGCTTGTCGACGAAGTAGCGATCGTGCGACACGAAGATCAGCGTGCCGCCGAAATCTTCGAGCGCTTCGAGCAGCACATCCTTCGAGTCGAGGTCGAGATGGTTGGTCGGCTCGTCGAGCAGCAGCGTGTTCGACGGCCGCAGGAGCATGCGCGCCACGGCCAGCCGCGTCCGCTCGCCTCCGGAAAGCACTCGCACGGGCTTGTCGACGTCGTCGCCCGAGAAGAGGAACCCGCCGAGGATATTGCGGATTGCCGGGACCATGTGGATGGGCGCGTCGCCGGCGAGCGTCTGGTAGACCGTGAGCGTGGGATCGAGGCGCGTCGCCTCATCCTGCGCGAAATACTGCATCACGACCTGATGGCCGTCGGTGCGCGTGCCGCTGTCTGGCGCCTCGACTCCTGAGAGCATGCGCATCAGAGTCGACTTGCCGACGCCGTTGGGACCGATGAGGGCGATACGATCGCCGCGCTCGATGTGGACGTTGATGCCGTCGAAGACGCGCCGCGCGCCGTAGGCCTTGAAGACACCGCGCAGATCGAGCACGGTGCGCCCGCTCTTCGCGCACGCCGGGAACGTGAAGTGGACGCGCTTTCGCTCGGGCGGGATCTCGATCGGCACGACCTTGTCGAGCATCTTGATCCGGCTCTGCACCTGCGCCGCCTTGGTCGCCTGGTAACGGAAGCGGTTGATGAACGCCTCCATCCGCGCGATCTCCTCGTCCTGATCATGCTTCTGCTGGCGCAGGCGCTCCATCCGCTCCTCGCGGGTGCGGAGGTAGCTGCTGTAGTTGCCCGGATAGTCGGTGAGCGTGCGCAGGCCGATGTCGGTGATGCGCGTGACGACCGCGTCGAGGAAGAAGCGGTCGTGCGAGACGAGGATGACGGCGTGCGGGTAGTCCGACGAGGTACTCCTCGAGCCAGTTGCGCGCGTCGAGATCGAGGTGGTTCGTCGGCTCGTCGAGCAGCAGCAGGCCGGGACGTCCGAGCAGGAGCTTGGCGAGCGCGATGCGCATCTGCCAGCCGCCGGAAAAGGTCTCGGTTGGCTTCTCCATGTCGTCTTTGGAGAAGCCGAGGCCGCGAAGCACGGTGTGAATTTTCAGGTCGACACTGTAGCCCTCGAGGCGCCGGAAACTTTCCTGGAGCTCGCTGTAGCGGCTGAGCATTCCGGCGTGCTCAGACTCGTCCACCGTGTCGTCGGCGAGGCGATCCTCGAGCGTGGCGATGTCGGCGCGCATGTCCAGCAGCGTCTTGAACGCCTGGCCGGCCTCTTCGATGAGCGTGCGGCCGCTGTGGTGGAGCCCGTCCTGCGGCAGGTAGCCGATCGTCAGCCCGGAGGGCTTGACGACCAGCCCTGCATCGGGCTCTTCGAAGCCCGCCAGCATCTTGAGCAGGGTGGTCTTGCCGGCGCCATTCGGTCCACTCAGGCCGACGCGCTCACGGTTGTCGATCTGCCAGCTGACCGAGTCGAGCAGGATGCGGTCACCGAACGATTTGCTCAGATTGGCGAGCTGGATCATGGCAGGTTCAAACGAGCGCGCTACAAACCTGTAATTTTATCATGAGGTTTTTGCGGGTCCAGAATGAGACAACTGGCGATGGAGTCTCATCGAGGGCATTGGTGCGCGTTCTCATCCGCGGTCGCCTGTCGTTCAAGGTATAGCAAGCGGCCGGCGCCTCCCGTACGATTCGCTTGAGGTTGGTTTGACCCGAGCTCCCCAGCTCCGAATCTTCTCCTCAGTCGCGATTCTGCTGTCGATCGTCCGGGCGATACCGCTCGGTGCGGACGGGTCTGCCAATCTGGCCAGCGCGTCGATGAGCACCGCAACGTCGAGCCTGCACGTCGCAGCGACCTTCGCGCCACGAGCGTCGCTGCACGTCTCCACCCGCGTCCTGACGTTTCACGTGACCAGCTCCGCGCCTGCCGAAGCGTCGGTAGATATCGCAGCCGGAGTTCGGCTTGCATCGGGCACTGCCGTCGAATTGATCGCCGACGCAGACGCGCCGGCCTCCAGCCAACTGGCGATTGTCGCCGGCCCCGAGGGCACGATCCGGACGTCTTTGGGATCCGCTGCGCCAACAGTGATTGCGAAGTGGAGCGGAAGCGGCTTTCGAACTGGGCCCGTGACGCTGAGACTGACCGCCCCGCCCGGCGTCTACAACATTCCGATCACCCTACGACTGTCGACGGGGATTGCCGACTGAAACTGTCGACTGAGACTGTCGACTGAGTCTGTCTGACGGGGACTGCCGACTGAGACTGTCGACTGCGACTCTCGACTACCGACTCCCGACTCCCGACTGAGTCTGCGTTATCCACACTTTATTACCCACCGCGCGGCCGACGCTTGCGGCCGCGCGCTCGGCGTCGAGCCGGCTGGCGTAAGCGCCAACGCGCACGCGATAGGGAGCATTCGGCGCATCGGCCGTCGGTTCGACCAGATACGCCGCGAGACCCTTGTCCTTCAGGTCAGCGACCAGCTGTCGAGCGCGAAGGGGGTCGTCGAACGCTCCCACCTGAAGCGCGAACGTTCCAGGCGTAGGAGCCGGCGTGGCGGCCCTCGCCGGCGGAGCGTCCGGCTTCGCGAGAGCCGGATCGGCCTCCGGCGCGACGGGTGCGGGCCTTCCATCCCGGCGCGCCGGCGCGCCGGGCTTTGGAAGCGGGGCCGCCGTCGGATCCGGGAAAGACCTTTCTGATCTCGGCACGCGTCTCGAGTGACACGAGGAAACGGCACGTCGATTGACATGCGATCGCGCCCGAGCGTGGCGACCTGCGTCGCGTCGCCGGCGATGAGCGCGCCCTCGGGCAGCGACTCGGCCAGGAGCGTGACCGATGTGCTCGCCGCTCTGCACCGCCTCGAACGCGTACTGTCCGCGCTTCGATCGCTCGGAGCGCCTGCCGCCGTCGAGCACGACGACCGCGCCGTCGATCGCCGGCTCGGTGCTGTCGGCCGTGCCGTTGCCGTTCATGTCGCGGACGACGCGGCCGCGAATCGACGCCGAGCGGAATCAGCCCGAATGCGACCTGTCGGGTGTCGTGTCCCGGAGAGCGCCACCTGCAGACGCGGGATGGCTGGCGCGTCGAAGTCGATCGGCAGCGCGCCGAGGTCGAGGCCCACCTCGTGCAGGCCGTCGGGGACGTTCCGGAACAGGAACTCGCCGTTCTTTGCCGTTTCGACTGCTCCGACGGCCTCGAGTCGCAGCGGCACGCCGCCGACGGGATTCTCGCCCGCTTCCTGAAGGCCGTTGCCGTTCCAGTCGGCGTAGCACCATCCCCTTGACGGTGGCGATGGCACGGATCGGCACGGTGCGGAAGAGTCCGGAGCCGCTCGGCGGCATAGGCCGCCCCGGTCGGCAGCGTCTGGATCAGACGCACGATCGATCGCGTCGCCCAGGGGCTCGCCGTCTGCGCTCGCGACCGTCGCGCGCGGTCGAGGTAGACGTCGATCCCGACCGACGTGCGCGACGTGACGTAGCCGTTGAAGCCGAGGCTGAGTGATTCGCGCGGCACGAACAGCTGCGTCAGCCAGGTCCGCGTTGCGGCTCACCGTCGCTTCGGTTCTGCAGCCAGAGGCCCTGTCGGACGACCTGCAGTCTGCGCGCCGCCGCCGGCCTGCCAGTAGCGTGCTGCCGCCGCCGGCTTCGTCGGTCGGTGTGCGTCGCCGTCAGCCAGGCCGAACAGCTGCGCCGACGTGCGACAGGCGCAGGAAGAACTGCCCGCCGACGTCGCGCTGCGTGTAGGAGCCCGACCGGCTGGCGCTCGTGACGTTGTTTCGCTGCGCCACGCGGACGAAGCCGTTCATGCGGCTGACGGCCGTCTGCCAGTCCGCGCTCCAGACGCCGGTGTCGCTTTCGACGTCCTGCCGGCCGGTGACGTATTTCGAGATCCGATCGCCGGCCTCGACCCGAAGCGTGAACGTCGAGCGGCCGCCCACCTGCGTGCGGACGCCGCCGAACTGCCGGGTGCCGTTGCTGCGCGGAACCTGATAGCCGGCGGCCTAGGCCGCGCTCGGATCGAGATTCTGATCGGAACGCCTCCCACCCGCCGAACACGCGCAGCCGCTTGAGGAGATCGAGCTCGCCGGCCGCGAACTGTCCCGCGCGATCGGGCAGCGGCGAATTGAGCGTCGGCGACTCGCCGGGCGAGAACCGCGACGCATTGACCTGGAGCCAGCCGCGGCTGTGCAGCCAGTGGAGGCCGACGAGCCCCGAGCCGTCACGCTCGCGGATGGTCGACCCGGCGCGGCGGTACGACACGACGCTGCCGTCGGCGATCACCTGGACCGAAGGCGTCACGATGTAGCGCACGCCGCCGCCGGCCTGATCGCTCGCCGCGATGCTGTAGGTGTACTCGTCGAGATCCTCGGTCCGGATCCGCGAGGCGCGCGCGTTCAGATCGAGCCGATCGCTTGCGCGATGAGCGGCGCGGCCGCCGACGATCGTCTGGTCGAGCGTGTCGGGGTCGCTGCCGAAGATGTTGCGCCAGACCGTCCCCTGGCCGGCGACCATGCCGACGTCGGTCCGCGCCGAGCGTGCACCGACTCGCCCCGCCGATGAACGTCACGGCCGGCGTGGTGAGGTTGGAGAACTTGTAGTCGCCGATCGTCGGGGCGTAATAGGCGTCGCCGGCTTCGACCGTCCACCTGTAGCCGCCGGCTTTCAGATCCCGCAGCGACGCCGTAGATTCGGCCGAAGTGCGAGCTCGTTTCTGCGCTCGGTGCCGCGCAGCTCCAGCTGCAGCGTGCCGAAGCGCGTGCCCGGCTGCAACCAGGTGACGCCGAGATCGGGCTCGACCTGGCCGAGCGTGTGAAGCCGCGCGGTTTCGCCGGTCGTCGCCTGCGCGGACGCACTGACCTGCAGCGATCCCTGCTGGGCCGCGACGGGCGTCGCCATGAGCACCGCGACGACCGGCAACAGCACCGCCCGCATGGAACTACTTCGCGATACGTTACCGGCGTCTCGCCGACGATGAGGCCGGCAGCCCCAGATCGAGCTTGAGCTCGGCGCGGTAGAGGCCCGGCGCGAGCGGCGTCCGTCGGGCGCCGATCGCGACCGGCACGGCGACCTCGCGTTCGCTCTCGGGCAGGAGCGGCACGTCGGGCACGGCGGTCTCGCGCGCGACCGCGCCGGCCGCGTCGAACAGCACGAGCGTGCCTTTCGTGCGAACCGTCCGCCGGCCCGAGTTCTTCACCGTGGCGACGATGTCGACGCCCTTCATTCGTCGGCCGGACCTTCACGTCGACGAGCTCGGTCACGGCCGGCGGCGCTCCGGCGTTGATGTAGATGAGCGTGGCGATCCGGCTCTTGAACGCGAGCTCCCGCCGCGGCGCGAAACGAGCGCGCCCGACGCCGCCTCGAACTCGAAGAGGATGCCGGTCCGATAGCCGCCGGGCTCGACGACTTCGGGCAGCGCGGCGCTGAAGCGGACGGTGGCCGATGCGCCCGGCTCGATGACCTGTTCGGGCGGCGCGACGCGCAGCCACGACGTGGCCGAGTAACGCCCGCCGATTTCGCGCCCTCGAACTGCGGCGTGCCGTCGCGCGTGAGGTCCCAGTCGGTCAGCGTCGCGCGCACGCGCACCGCTTCCTTGCCATAGTTGGTGAGCGTGACCGGCTGCGTCGTCGAGCTGCCCGGTCCGGCCTGGAGCTCGACGCGGAGCGGCGAGACTTCGACCGATACCTGCGCCGACGCGGAGCGAGACGCCAACGCCGGCGGCGATGGCGAAGACGAGCGACAGTGAGCGGGCGTACGGGTGCGGTGCAGATGATCATGGTGAAGTCAACGTGAAAGTGATCGGTCTGGGTGTAGTTGCCGACGGTGTAGTTCCACGAGTTGACGAAGCGAAATGTGACGTCACCGCGCTGCGATGTTGATGAACCCCGTGCCCGTCGCGAGCGTCTGCGCGACCGTGCTCAGCGTGCCGTTCCGGAACGGCGGACTGGGCGTCGCCAGCCACGAGACGTTCGAGATCGGAATCGTCGACGCGCCCGAGATCGAGTCGGCCCGCCGGCGCGGACCGTAATCGTCCACGGATTGGCCGCGAACCTTGCGCGAGGTAGCTGACGCGTATCGGCGCGGCCGCAATCACGGGTACCGTGTCGGGGTCGCTCGAAGGAAAGCTGATGGTCGTCGGCTGGACCTGCAGGAGCTGCGCCGCCGCCGGCGTTGCGCGCCGCAGACAGCGCCAAGGCCGACGATGAGGACGACTACCGGCGCGACGTGGAGCGGATGTGGTCGTCACGGCGAGCTCAGCGTGTACGTCATCGTCAGCGTGTACGTGCCGGTCGGATGCGTCCAGACGTTGCGCGAAGAACAGGCTCTGATTGCCGGTGCGGACGCCCGACCCGATCCACGATGCCCACGGTCTGCGGCGTCGTCCGATTCAGCGTTCCCGGCGACGAAGCCCGCGCCCGTCGCCGTCCACGTGATGTTCGAGGCGGGAATCGTTCGCACGCCCGACCGGAGGTCGTCGCTCGCCAGCACCGACAGCCGCACGGTGGCATTGAGCGTCGTCCGCGCCTTGACCGTGACGACGAGCGGTCCCGGCGTGCCGGGCACCTGCGGAACGAGATCGGGATTGCTGTCGGGGAAGCTCACGCCCGTGCTCGAGAGCGTCAGCCGCGCGAGACTGTTGATCGAGACGTTCAGCGTCGCGGTTCGGCTCTGGGCCGACGCGCTTCGAGCCGGTGACGCCACGGCCAGTGCCAGCAGGACGAAGACAAGGTGTGGTGCGAGTCTGACCGTCGCCGGCATTGTGCAAGGGAACCGTCATTCCAGGTGGCCTTCAACGAACGTCGCCGGAGCGGAACCGCGGTCCGGTTCCGCTCCGGCGTGGTCGTGTCTCGAGACAACGAACTAGGGAACGGTCAGCGTGTAGTTGAGCGTCGTCGTGTAGGTGCCGGGCACGTACAGCCCAGCTGTTCGGCAGCGAGAACGGTCTGGGTGCCGGTTCGCAGCGCCCGACCCGGTCCACGCGCCGACTGACTTGCGCCGTCGTGGCGTTCGACGTGCCCGCGGTGAACCCTGTCGCCGGACGCCGTCCAGGTCAGGTTGTTGATGGCGATCTTGGCGCCGCCCGGGTCGCCAGGTTGCCGCGTCGCGAGGACCGTCAAGGTGACGGTGGCCGTCGGCGGCGTGCGAGCGCCGACGTCGACTGTCACCGGTCCGGCGTTCAGACCGGGACCGTCGGTCGGGTCCGCGTCCGCGAAGGTGATTGCCGCCGTGCTCGAGCGTCAGGCGCGCGCGCGATCCCACGTTCACCGTGACGTTCAGGCGGTGCGTTCGCTGTCGCCTGCGCGTACGCGGAGCTCGATGACATGAGCACCACGGCCGCCGTTGTGAGTCCGACTTTCCAGAGTGTCTTCCGCATTGACGTCGCTCCATTCAAATACCTTCCGCAACTGCGGAAGTGGTTCATGTCCTCCTGTCTTTGCGAGAGCACTCTAGAGGACTCTATATGACACTAACAGAACCACTTTACGGGAGACTTGGCGGTTCGTCAATCCGCACAGGGGCGCACACGCCAACTAAAGCCGAGGTTGGAGGGAAATCCCAGCGCAGGAGCTGTGCAGAATGTAATCGGAAAGGGCTATTCGCCGAGGGCCTTGGCGGCCGCGGCGAGAACGCGCGGCACCCGGAAGGGCTTGGTCAGATAGCCGGACACGCCGAGATTGACGGCGTCGATCGCGCTCGCCTCGGTCGAGAACCCCGTGATGATGATCACGGGAATATCGGCCTTCAGCCGCCGCGCTTCGCGGACGACGGTCAGGCCGTCGACGCCGGGCATCTTCAAGTCGGTGATGAGCAGGTCGTAGGGAATGATGCGGAGCCGCTCGAGCGCCGTGCGTCCGTCGGGCGCGAGGTCGACGTCGTACTCGGCGAGCGCGAGCGTCTTCGAGAGCAGATCGCGAATCGCCGCCTCGTCGTCGACGACGAGAATGCGCGGCCGGCCGCGGCGGCGGCATCGGCCGTGCGCGCCGTCCGGCGCCGGTCCTGCGCCTGCCGCGGGCGCTGACTCTCGAGCCACGCGTCGATGTCGCGCTTGCGGAACCGCCACTGGCGCCCGACGCGGACCGCCGGAATCTTGCCCGCCTTGATGAGCCGGTAGACGGTTCGCAGGTTCACCTGGAGATACTCGAGTACCTCCTCGGTCGTCAGAAACCCTTCGTCTCCTCAGTGACCATGCTGAAGGAACTTTACCAGACTTCAGGTCACGGCTCAGGCTTAGGCTGTAGGCTCGGCGGCTTCAGCTCAGCCTCAGCAAACGTGCTCACTGAGCCGACCTGCTGAGCCGAGAGCCTGAGCCGAGAGCCGACGAGCCCAGAGCCGGAGCCGTCACGCTGTCCGCCACCGGCAGCTCGATCGTGAACACCGCGCCGCGTCCCGTCGTTGGCGGCGTGAATGGTTCCGCCGTGCTCCTGGACGATGCCGTAGGTGATGGCGAGGCCGAGACCGGTACCTTGTCCGACCGGTCTTGGTCGTGAAGAACGGGATCGAAGATCCGGGCAACACGTGCGTCGGCGATGCCGCGCGCCGGTGTCGCGGATCGTCGTGATCACCCGGCCGTCTCGAGCTGTCGTCGAAATCACGATCGACCCGGGCGTCGCCGCGTGGCGGCAATGGCGTGCTCGGCGTTGATCAGGACGTTCAGGAAGGCCTGCTGCAGCAGCAGCGGATCGCCCAGGACAAGACTGCTCGCGGCCTCCTCCTGCTGGTCGCGGACGAGATCGATGCGCGCGCGGGCGAGCGATCGCCGGCGGCTGGCCACGACGCGCGACAGCACGCGCTCGATGCGCAGGCGCCGGCGGATCTTGCGCTGGGAGCCGGAGAACGTCAGCAGGTTCTGGACGATTTTCGCCGCGCGATCGGCCTCGCGATAGATTCGCCGCAGCTCTCGACGGAGCACGCGCGGACGTTCCAGGCCGCCGGCGTCGGCGCAACCATCAGCAGCTCGAGATGGCCGAGCACGCCCTGCAAGCGGATTGTTGATCTCGTGGGCGATGCCGGCGACGAACTGGCCGAGCGAGGCGAGCTTTTCGGACTGCGCGAGCTTGCGCGCGGAGCGCTTCGCGTTCGGCTTCGAGCCGGGTCTGCCGCGTGACGTCGCGCGCCACGAGGACGGTGCCGACGGGCTCGCCGTCCTCGTTGATGAGCGGCGTCATCGTCACGACGAAGCTGCCGCCGAGCGCCGGATGCTCGAGCGTGCGGACGCGCTCGGTCGACGAGCTCGCCGTCGGACGCCGCCGCCCAGTCGGCCAGGTCCGCGCCCACGAGCTCGGCGAGCGGGCGTTCGAGGAGCTCCGCGCGCGGTCGTCCCAGCCGCACGCGCAAACGCGTCGTTCATCTGCACGACGCGCTGCGCGCCGTCGGTGACGACGACCAGATCGATGAGCGAGTTGAACGTGTCCTCGAGCAGACGACGCTGGCGCAGCATGTCCTCGAGGAGCTGGACGTTCTCGATGCCGGCCGAGAGCTGCCGTCCGAGATCGCCGGCGAGGTCGAGCCGCTGCTGGTCGCTCAGCTCGTCGGAGACCCGGCGCCTTCGACGACGAGCGTGCCGAGGGCGCGGCGCCAGCCGCGGAGCGGCGCGATGATCGACCGGCTCCGGCGGCTCGCCGCAGGATCTGCGGGTGGTCCAGACGGAGCCCGCGGGCCGCCGGCTGCTCGGTGTCGCTCGACCGCGACGCGGTGGCCGGCGGCGCCGTAGGCGGCATCGGATGAGGCGACGAGCCAGAGCTCGCGTGCCCGGCGGTCGTGCAGCCAGACCGAGGTGCGCCGCGCGCCGACATGGGTGTTGAACGTCGCGGAGCACGACCGTCGATGGCGGCGTCCGAGGCTCGTGTGTCGACGAAATCCCCCGCCAGAACGTCCGGGAGAGCTCCCGGAACGCGGGTTGAGGAGGCGGCTCCGGCTGGCCGGGACCCGGCGGTCGAGGGAGGCGGGGGTGGCATGGTGGGGCGGCGCCGACTTGGGTGCTGGGTCGGCCGAGGCATTCTAAGATGTTGAAGCCAAAAGGTAAAATGGAGGTCCGACCGGCGAGGGGCGCGAGTCGTCTAAACGCTCAGGACGCCACGGATCCGGCCCGCTAGGAGCTGACAGCTGATGGCTCATAGCTGACAGCTGATAGCTGATAGCCAATGAATGATGAGTGACGAAGAGCTGGTCGCCCGCTCGCGAGGGGGCGATCTGGACAGCTTCAACCAGCTCGTGTTGCGCTGGGAACGGCCGATCTATGCCTTGGCGTACCGGGTCATCGGGCGGGAGGAAGACGCTCGCGATGTCGCCCAGGAAACCTTTCTTCGCGCCTTCCGCGCCCTCAGCGGCTTCAAAGGTCAGGCGAAGTTCTCGTCCTGGCTCTATCGCATCACGCTGAATCTCTGCCGCGACTGGATTCGGCGCGAGCGCCGCACGCCGATCGCGCAGGCGCCCGAGGGCGTCGACCTCGTCGAGCTCGCGGGCGAGGCGGTCGGCACCGAATCGATCGACGAGCTCGTGTCGCGGAAGGAGCTCGGACGCGCGGTCGCCAAGGCCATGGCGCTGCTCCCCGACGAGCAGCGGACCGCCATCATCCTGAAGGAGTACCACGGGCTGACGTTTCAGGAGATTGCCGATCTTGCTCGATTGCCCGTTGAGCACGGTGAAGACGCGGCTGTATCAGGGACTGACCGTCCTGCGCCGGCAACTGCAACAAGCCGACGCTGGATTCCGAGCACGGGCGCGGAACGCGAGAGCGCTCGACCCGGTGATTGGATCATCGAATCTGAACGACCCGGGGAACGAGACCCAGGCATCGAACAGAAGAGACACTGCATCATGTGCGACAAGGAACTGCTTCTCGGGTATCTCTACGACGAACTGCCGGCGTCTGATCGGCAGGCCTTCGACGGCATCTGGCCTCGTGCGCCGAGTGCCGCGAGGAGGTGGGCGGCCTGCGCGGCACGCGGACGCACCTGACGTCCTGGGCGCCGCCGGAGCCCGACCTCGGGTTCGAGATCGTGCGCAGCGCCACGGCCGGCGCCGGCCCGCGCGTGGTGGCGCACGTCGCCGGCCTGGGGCCTGGCGGCGGCGGCCGTCCTCACGCTGGCCGCGGCCGCGGCGATCGCCAACGTCGACATCAAGGTCGGCGGCGACGGCGTCGTCGTGCGGACCGGATGGAATCGACCTGCCGCGAGCGCGCCAGCGGCAGGCGCCATCCAATCGGCGGTGACTGCGACCGAGCTCGGCGAGCTCCAGCAGAGGCTCGAGGCGCGCGTGAAGGAGCTCGAGAGCCAGCTGGCGGCGCGGCAGGCGGCCGCGACCCGTGCGCCGCGAATACCGGCCGGATGTCGGAGGCGGAGTATCCGGCTCGTGCGTCAACTGGTGAGCGACAGCGAGCAACGCCAACAGGGCGAGCTCGCGCTTCGGATTCTCCAGGTGAACCGCGATACCGAGGCGGCGCGGCGCGCCGACGTCGACCGCCTGCTGACGGCCTATCGCCAGCTGCAGGGAACCAACTTCGAGACGTCGCAGCGGCAGAAGGCGCTCGAAGACCATTTCATGCGCGTCGGTCTGCAGCGCTAACTGGTGGTGGGCCTATGTGGCCGGGCTGAGCAGCCGATGGCATGCGGCCAGAAGTTGCATCAGCAGCGCCTGCGGCCGAGCGCGGCGCGACCGCCTCCGCCAAGGCTACGGCGGTCCGCCGAGCTTCGCGAGCGGAAGTCGCCGCGCGAGAGCGAGCGAGTCCCGCGCTTAAACTTGAGGTGAGATCGTGAAAAAGGCAATTCTATTTGCGGTGATCGTGACGCTGGCCGTGCCGGCGCTGTCGCAGGCGCAGGCCCGATCGCGCGACGAGCAGCGTCGCAATCAGATTCGGATGATGGAAGGCGTGCTCGTCCAGGCCGTGCGGCTCGGCGCCGCAGAGGTCAGCACGGCAGATGCAGCGCTTCGAGCCAGCCGGGGTGACGGTCCTGACTCGGCATACCGCGCGCGCGCGGCTTCGTGCTCGACGGCTACGGCGTCTTCTTCGACGTCGAGATTCCCGACATGAACCAGAGCGTGATCTGGTCGATGATGAACGTGCAGCGCGATCGACAGGTGGGGAACGCGCTCGATTCGCTGCTGAGCGCGCCTCGAATCGATGCCCGACGGGCCCGACCGGCAGCAGGCGCAGACGGCCCTGCAGCAGGTGACCAAGACCGTCGGCCCGGCGGCGCCGATGCGCGGGCCGCAGGGCCAGGCGCCGACCCGCACGCGGACAGGTCGGCGCCGCGACGGCGACGATGCCCGATCCCGACGGACTCTATTCCGAAGCGGTCAAGAGCGCGCTCGTCGAAGCGATGCTCGACTACAGCCTGCAGATGGACCTCGGCGCGGACGAGTGGCTGACGGTCGCCGCGCGCGCCAGCGAGGGCCCGATGCCGTCGCCGGCCTCTCGGACCTCATCACCATCGTGCTCCGCGTCAAGGGCAGCGACCTGTCGATCTATCACGCCGACCCCACCAAGCGCGACGAGATTCGCCAGCGGGTGAAGGTCGAAGCCCGCGTGTTCTGATCTACAATCCCCGGCATGCCGGTCAAGGGCCGCCTCCTGCGTCGCATGCCTTCTGCCGCTCGCGCTGCGCTGGCGCCGCGTCGTGCAGCCAGCCGGTTGACTTCAAGCAGGCGCTCCAGGTCACCGACGTCTCAGGCGGCTGGTTCGACGTCGGCATCGTCGACGGCAAGAACAAGCTCGTGCCGAGCGTCACGTTCCGGATCAAGAAACCGGCCGAACGTCCGCCTGCGCTCGGTCTCGCTCAACGTCCACTTCAAGAAGATCGTCGACCCGTCCAAGCCCGGCCTGGACGGCGAGCAGGAGTTCGACGAAGTGTTCCTGCAGACGGTCGAGTTTGCCGAAGGCACCGCAAACGGCGCTGATGACCGTCCGCCCGACCGACCGGCGTGCACCGGCGACCCGCCGCAGACGCGCGCCGAAATGCTCGCAGCACCGGCTGTTCCAGGACGTCCGCGCGCGCGTCTTCGCCAAGCAGAGCTCGACGACGTGGGTCGAGCTTGCTGGCCTTCGACATTCCGCGCACGGTCCTTACGAAGTAGCGTCAGCGTTTCGCATTCACACTCAGAATACACCGTGCCGACTCAAACTGCAGCCGCGCTTTCGACTCCGCCGGCCGAGCCGCAAGTGCTCGCACGACGCCTCGGTCCGCTCGACGCCGCGGCGATCATCGTGTCGAACGTGATCGGCGGCGGCATCCTGTTCACGCCGCCGCTGGTCGCGGCGAGCGTGCCAGAATCCGTGGCTGTTCCTGGCGACGTGGGTCGCCGGCGGCGTGCTCGCGTTCGCCGGCGCGATGGCCTACGCCGAGCTCGCGGCGCTGCGGCCGCGCGCCGGCGGCGAGTACGTCTACCTGCGCGCCGCGTTCGGACGGCTCGCGGCGTTCCTGACCGGCTGGACGTCGTTCGTCGCCGGGTTCTCCGGCGCGATCGCGGCCAGCGCCGTCGTGCTCGCGTTCTACGTCGGACGCTTCGTCCCGGCCGCCGAACGACGCGACGCCGCTCCTCGTCATCCCGCTGCCGTTCGTGCCGCTGACGGTCTCGCGGCAGGCGATCGTCGCGCTCGCCGCGATCGGGCTGATGGCCTGGATCCACCTGCGCGGCGTCGGGCCGGGCCGCCTCGTGATGAACGTGCTGGCCGGCGCTGAAGGTGTCGGCGCTGCTGATCTTCATCGCCCTCGGGCTTGACGATCGGCGCCGGCTCGGCGGCGAACCTCGTCCAGGGCGCGGCGCCGGTTGCCGCGGGCGCCTGGCTGCTGGCGCTCATCCCGGTGATGTTCACCTACTCGGGCTGGAACGCCGCGGCGTACGTCGCCGAGGAGATCCGCGATCCCGGGCGGAACGTGCCGCGCGCGCTCGCGCTCGGCACGCTCGCGGTCGTCGTGATCTACTTCCTGCTGAACCTGCTCTTCCTCTACGTGCTGCCGGTCGACGAGCTGGCGCAGGTGCAAGGGCAGCGTGCTCGACGTCGTCGCCGACCGGCTGCTCGGCGTGCGCGCCGGCGACGTGATGGGCATCGTGTCGATCATCAGCATCGCGGCGAGCATCAGCGCGATGACGTTCGCCGGCCCGCGCGTCTACTACGCGATGGCGCGCGACGGCCTGTTCTTCCGCGGCGCGGCCCGCGTCCATCCGCGGTATCAGACGCCGGCGGCGTCGATCGTCGCGCAGGCCGTGTGGAGCGGCCTGCTCGTGCTGTCGGGCGGCGCCAACGCGCTGACGACCTACACCGGGTTTGCCGTCGTGCTGTTCGCGGGCGTCGCCGGTGGCTGCGCTGTTCGTCCTGCGCCAGCGCGAGCCGGATGCGCCGCGGCCCTTCCGCGCGTGGGGCTATCCGGTGGCGCCCGCGATCTTCGCGATCGCCAGCCTGGCGATCGTTCTCAACGCGCTGTGGGCGGATCTGGCGATTCCGATCCTGACCGGTACGCCCTGGGGCCCGGCGGCCGCGGGGCTGATCGTCATCGGCCTGGGCGTGCCGCTGTACTTCTTCTTCAGCCGCCGACAGTCGCTGAGCGGCCGACTCAACGGGTCCGTCAGCTCTAAAGGCGGACAGCTCAGCGATCGCCTTTGCGTAGCGCCCAGAGCGTCAGCAGCGCCAGCGCGCCATCAGAAGCAGCGAACAGCAGGAACGACCGCGGCGAGCCGCGGAAGACGTAGTCGAGCAGGAACGTGGCGGCGCCAGCTCCCTTGAGGAACGGCCCCATGATCCACAGGTAGCCGCGATAGCGGGACGGGTCGCGCCAGGGAAGGTAGTAGCCGGCGCCGACGGCCATCAGGAACAGGCCGTTCAGATCGGAGAAGATTCGCGGCGTCGCGGGCGGCACGCCGAAGAGCGACGCCATCGCGCCGGCGCGAGCAAAAGAAAGGCCCCTACGAAGAAATCGTAGAGGCCTGAGATTCCTGCGACGAGAGAGAGCATGTGAAGCGCCCGCGGGCGGTGCCACGCTGGCTCACTTGATCGGCTTCAGATCTCCCTTGTAGGTGACCGTCTCGCCCGGCGTGATCAGCACTTCGAACTCGGCCGGCTCGTAGCCGTCGGCCTTGAGCTCGATCTTGTGGCTGCCGCCTTCGATCCCCAGCTTCTGGAACGCTCCGTCGAAGCTGTCCACGACGCCGACGAAGTAGCCGTCGACGTAGACCTCGCGCCTGCTTCGGGTTGATCTTCAGCCGCAGAGACCCGTTCTCGCGATACGACTGGCTGACCGAGTAGCCGCCGCTGCCGCCGCCGTAATAGCCGCGCCGGATCGCCGTAGCCGTAGCCGTAGCTGCTGAACCACGGGTCGTAGTAGAGGTACCCGAGACCGAAGCCGTATCCAGGTCCCCAGAAGCCCCAGGGATAGTAGGGATAGTACGGATAGTACGGGTAGGACCGCCGCCGCCGCCGCCTCCACCAGGCACCGAGCCTCGCTCCGCGACTTCACCCGTCACCGGTCGGCCGTCGCGCGGACGGCTGTAGGTCGGAACGGCCCGCCGCGGCGCTCCCGATTCGCTCGAATCAGAGGATGCGGAGCGACCGGACGCGCTGTTCGTCCGCCACGAGTCGAGCCGCCGCCGCTACCGCCGCTGCCCGATCTCGGAGTCGCAGTCCCGGTGCGACGAGCCGCCGCCACGACTGCGCGATCCTTGCTCATCCGACCGACGCGGGGCCTCAGCCGAGGACCATGCCGGAGAAGGCGGCGCAGCATGTCCCGACGAGTCGGCGCCTCCGACGGACCCGCCACCACCGGAGCTGCCGCTGCCGGCGCTCGATCCGCCGCCGCTGCTCCCTCCGCCGCCGCTGGAGACGGCCGAACCACCGCCATCGCTCCGAGGGACGGCCGAGCCGGTCGTATTCCCGTTAGACGTCCGCTCCTGCGCCACCGCCATCACAGGTAAACCGGCGACCGCGAACGCCATGGCACAGGTGACGAGATATCGCTGACGAGTCATAACGCCTCCGAGCAATGTGTGCAGCCGGACTGCTGAGCCGAAAAGCACGCAACAGGCCTGCCAGAGACGCTGGTCGGAATACGGCCTGTTCTCTGATTCTACGCCTTCGGCGGACTGCCGTCCTGTCCTTTTCAGAGTCCAGGCGTCCGTCACTGAGAACAGGAGGTGTCCGGCTCAAGGCTCATGGCGCAGGGCGCAGCAGAGCTTCGAGCACACCTCCAGATCGCCTGAGCCTGAGCCTCTGAGCCTGACCGAGCCTAGAGCCGACCTGAGCCTAAGCCCTGAGCCCTGAGCGACCGTCTGATAGACTCGGAAACGAGCCCTATGTTCCACGCCACGACGGTCCTGGCCGTTCGCCATCGCGACGAAACGGTGATGGCCAGCGACGGCCAGGTCACCTTCGGCGACTACCGTCGTCAAGCAGACCGCCCGGAAGATCCGCAGGCTCTACAACGATCGGATCCTGGCTGGCTTTGCCGGCTCGGCGGCCGACTCCTTCGCGCTGTTCTCGCGGTTCGAGGCCAAGCTCGAACAGTATCGCGGCAACCTCGAGCGATCGGCCGTCGAGCTGGCCAAGGACTGGCGCACCGACCGCATGCTGCGCCGGCTCGAAGCGATGCTGGTCGTCATGGACGCGAAGGCGACGTACCTGCTCTCGGGCAACGGCGATCTCATCGAGCCCGACGACGGGATCATCGCGATAGGATCGGGTGGCGCGTACGCGATGGCGGCGGCGAAGGCGCTGGCCCGCCACACCGACCTTTCGGCGAGGCGGATCGCCGAAGAGTCGATGCTCATCGCTGCCAGCATCTGCATCTATTCGAACGACAAGATCACGATCGAGTCGCTGTAGCGCCGTCGAATCGCTGTAGATCGATACGCATGCCGCGAGACGCCGATCAGGTCACGGGACGCGGATCACGGATAACTTGGTCGCTTTTCTGAGAGAGCTTTCCAGCCGGACATGCCCATCTACCTGCCGGAAACCACCGCCTCGACGCATCGAAGCCGCTGACCCCGCGTCAGATCGTCGCCGAGCTCGACAAGTACGTCATCGGCCAGGCCCAGCGCCAAGCGCGCCGTGGCCATCGCCCTGCGCAACCGCACGCGGCGCCAGAAGCTGCCGCCGGAGCTGGCCGAGGAAGTCGCGCCGAAGAACATCCTGATGATCGGCCCGACCGGCGTCGGCAAGACCGAGATCGCGCGGCGGCTGGCGCGGCTGGCGCAGTCGCCGTTCATCAAGGTCGAGGCGTCGAAGTTCACCGAGGTCGGCTACGTCGGCCGCGACGTCGAGTCGATGGTGCGCGACCTGACGGAGCTCGCCGTCGACATGGTGCGCGAGGAGCGGATCGCCGAGGTGCGCGAGAAGGCGTCGCCAGGCCGCCGAGGAGCGCATCCTCGATCTGCTGCTGCCGCCGCTGCCGCCGCCGCCCGACTACGACGACCAGGCGGCGGCGATCCGCGAGCAGGCGCAGCGGACGCGCGAGAAGCTGCGCGAGCAGCTGCGCGACGGCCGGCTCGATCAGAAGCAGGTCGAGATCGACGTCCGCGAGAAGAGCTTCCCGTCGTTCGAGATCATCGCCGGCTCGTCGGTCGAGGAAGTCGACATCAACGTCAAGGACATGCTGCCGGGGCTGTTTCAGGGCCGCACCAAGAAGCGCAAGCTGCGCGGTGCCCGAGGCGCTCGAGGCGCTGGCGCAGGAAGAGGAGCAGAAGCTCGTCGACATGGACACCGTGGCGCGCGCCGCGGTCGAGCGCGTGCAGCAGTCGGGGATCATCTTCATCGACGAGATCGACAAGGTCGCCGGCCGCGAGGGCGGCCACGGTCCCGACGTCAGCCGCGAAGGCGTGCAGCGCGACATCCTGCCGATCGTCGAAGGCACCACGGTCAACACCAAGTACGGCATGGTGCAAGACCGATCACATCCTGTTCATCGCTGCCGGCGCGTTCCACGTCTCGAAGCCGTCGGACCTGATTCCGGAGCTGCAGGGCCGCTTCCCGATCCGCGTCGAGCTCGAGGCGCTGGGCCGCGAGGATTTCGTCCGCATCCTGACCGAGCCGAAGAGCGCGCTGGTCAAGCAGTACACGGCGCTGCTCTCGACCGAGGGCGTCGACCGTCCGGTTCACGGACGGCGCCGATCGGGCGGATCGCCGACTTCGCCGCGCTCGTCAACGATCGCACCGAGAACATCGGCGCGCGGCGGCTGCACACGGTGATGGAGAAGCTGCTCGACGAGGTCTCGTTCGACGCGCCCGAGATGACCGAAAAGAACGTCGACGATAGACGAGGCCTACGTCGATCGCATGCTCGCCGACATCGTCCGCAACGAAGACCTTTCGCGCTACGTGCTGTGATGAGCGCCGGGCGGCTGCCAGAACCGTCGCCGACCGCGCTCGTGCTGGCGACCCTGGCCGCGCTGCGGCCAGAAGGGGCCGCCGCTCGCGCCGCTGCGCCTGGTGCCGGCCGCGGTCGGCGGAGCTCGTCGGTCCGCCGCAGCGGCGACGACGTGCGAGCTGCGATTCGTGCTGCCGACGGCGCAACGAGAACGGCACCGGGCACGATCGAGCTCGACCGCGTCGAGATCTACGCGATGACGATCGGCCCGGGCGGCCGTCACGCCGCCGAACCGCGACCTGCTGACGAAGGCGCGTGTCGTCGGAACCATCGCCGTGCGGCCGCCGCCTGCTCGAGGGTGAAGGCGCGATACGCCGTCCAGCCCGGCGCACCGCCCGACACGCGCCCTGCGCCCGGAGACCGGGTGACGTTCGTCGAGGAGCTGACGGCCGAGAAGCTGAAGCCGATGCGCCGAGTCCGGCCACGACAGTCAACGGCGCGCCGGCGACCTGCGAGCCGCGTACCGTCACTCGGCACGCCGGACGCTGCGGCCCCGGCGATCAGCAGCGGATCCGGCGCAGCCGGATCCGGCACAGCGGATCCGGCGCAACCGCCCCGGCCGCGCTCCGGCGCAACGCCCAGCCCGGCAGCGGCCACGGCCACCGCCGGAGCCTGGCCGCCACTCGCGCGCCGAGACGCCGTCAGCCACCGGCCCCGAGCGGCGTGGCGCTGCTGCCCGCGCGCCGATCTATGCGATCCGCGGCCTGTCAACATGCGCGCGGCGTCCCGGGGCCGGCCTCGGACGCGCGATCGTGCGTCGCTGCTGGTCCCGCTGGTCGACGCCGCCGACCGCCGTGGCCGCGCAGATGCCGACCGAGGCCGCGGTGGTCGTCGACTGGAAACCGCCGGTCGGAGAGCCGGGCCTGCCCGCATGCTCGTTCAACGTCTACCGCGGCGACGAGCTGCTGCACGCCGCTCAACCCGGCGCCGCTGATCGCCGACCGCCAAGTTCGAGGCCGGCGGCGTCGAGTTCGGCCAGGAACAGTGCTTCGTCGTGCGCGCGGTCGCAGCAGTTCGACGAGCGTCACGCATCGAGGGCGATGCCGTCGGCGCCCGCACTGCCTGACGCCGCGCGACAAGTTCCCGCCGGCGGCGCCGAAGGGGCTCGCGGCGGTCGCCGACGGACGGCGCCGATCAGCCTGATCTGGGACGCGAACACCGAGAAGCCGACCTCGGCGGGCTACCTGGTCCTGCGCGGCGAAGCGCCGGAGGGACCGCTGGCAGCCGATCACGCCGCAGCCCATCGCCGAGACGTCACTATCGCGACGCGACGGTGAAGCCCGGCGTGCGCTACGTCTACGCCATCGTGGCGGTCGACAAGGCGACGCCGCCGAACGCGAGCGCGCAGTCGGCGCGCGAAGAAGAGACGGCGCGATGAAGCGGCGCTCATCGGCCGGGCGATTCGGATTACGATCTAAGTGGCTGGCGTGTGACCAAACCAGTTCAGCACATCAGGGATTAGGTTATGAAGCTCTTCATCGACTCCGGCAACCTGAAGGAAATCGAAGCGCTCGTGCCGCTCGGCATCATCGACGGCATCACCACCAACCCGTCGCTGCTGGCGAAGGAGGCGGGCGACTATCGCGAGATCCTCAAGAAGATCTGCGAGATCGTGCAAGGGCCCGACCAGCGCCGAAGTGGTCGCGACCGACTCGACGGCATGCTCCGCGAGGGTCGCGAGCTCGCCGACGATCGACAAGCACATCGTCGTCAAGGTGCCGTTCACGAAGGACGGCGTCCAGGCCTGCAAGACGCTGTCGTCCGAAGGCAAGCGCGTCAACGTCACGCTGATCTTCTCGCCGACGCAGGCGCTCCTCGCGGCCAAGGTCGGCGCGACCTACGTCAGCCCGTTCGTCGGCCGGCTCGACGACATCGCGACCTCGGGCATGAACCTGATCAGCGAGATCGTCGCAGATCTTCGACAACTACGAGTTCAACACCGAGGTGCTGGTCGCGTCGACCCGCGGTCCGATCCACATCGTCGAAGCGGCGCGCATGGGCGCCGACATCTGCACCTGTCCGGCGGCGGTGATCGAAGCGATGTTCAAGCATCCGCTGACCGACATCGGTCTCGAGAAGTTCCTGAAGGACTGGGAGAAGGCGCAGGCGGTCAAGGCCTAGCGGCCTGCATGGACCGGGTTACGCATCTCTCGAGGATCTCGAGCGCCGCGCTGAGCACGGCGGCGGCGACGATCGGCTGCAGCGGCAGCACGACGCCGGCAAGCTGACCGCGCGCGAGCGGATCGATCTGCTGTTCGACCCCGGAAGCTTCGAGGAAGTCGACAAGCTCGTCACGCACCGCTGCCGCGACTTCGGGATGGAGGAGCAGATCGTCCCCGGCGACGGCGTCGTCGCCGGCGCGGGACGGGTCGACGGCCGCGCCGGTCTACGCCTTCGCCCAGGACTTCACCGTCTTCGGCGGTTCGCTGTCGGAGACCAACGCCGCCAAGATCGTCAAGATCATGGACCTGGCGATGAAGATGGGCGCGCCGGTCGTCGGGCTGAACGACTCGGGCGGCGCGCGCATCCAGGAAGGCGTGCTCTCGCTCGGCGGCTACGCCGACATCTTCCTGCGCAACACGCTCGCCTCCGGCGTCATCCCGCAGATCTCCGCGATCATGGGGCCCGTGCGCCGGCGGCGCGGTCTACTCGCCGGCGATCACCGACTTCAACATCATGGTCGAGGGCACGAGCTACATGTTCGTGACCGGCCCGGACGTGATCAGGACGGTGACGCACGAGGAAGTGACGAAGGAGGAGCTCGGCGGCGCGATGACGCACAACGAGACCAGCGGCGTCGCGCACTTCGCGGTGCCGGACGACCGCGAATGCCTGCGGCTGATCCGCGAGCTGCTCGGCTACCTGCCGCAGCAACAACCTCGACGAGCGCGCCGCGGCGCGAGACCGCCGACCCGATCGATCGCGAAGACGAGGCGCTCGACCGGCTGGTGCCGGAGTCGCCGAACCAGCCGTACGACATGCACGACCTCGTGCACGCGATCGTCGACGACGGCGCGTTCCTCGAGGTGCACCGCGACTTCGCGCGGAACATCATCGTCGGATTCGCGCGGCTCGGCGGCCGCAGCGTCGGCATCGTCGCCAATCAGCCGGCGCATCTCGCCGGCACGCTCGACATCGACGCGTCGGTGAAGGCGGCGCGGTTCGTGCGCTTCTGCGACGCCTTCAACATCCCGCTGGTGACGTTCGAGGACGTGCCCGGCTTCCTGCCCGGCACGCGGCAGGAGTACGGCGGCATCATCCGTCACGGCGCCAAGCTGCTCTTCGCGTTTGCGGAGGCGACGGTGCCGAAGGTCACCGTGATCACCCGCAAGGCCTACGGCGGCGCGTACTGCGTGATGTCGAGCAAGCACATCCGCACCGACGTGAACTTCGCCTGGCCGACGGCCGAGATCGCGGTGATGGGCCCGGAAGGCGCCGTGAACATCCTCTACAAGCGCGAGATCGACGACGGCGGCGGATCCCGGCGGCGCAGCGCGCGAAGCGCGTCGCGGAGTTCCGCGAGAAGTTCGCCAACCCGTACGTCGCGGCGTCGCGCGGCTTCATCGACGAGGTGATCCGGCCGCGGCAGACGCGCGCCAAGCTGATCGCGGCGCTGGCGCGGCTCGAAACCAAGCGCGATCGCAACCCGCCGAAGAAGCACGGCAACATCCCGCTCTGACGCGGGGTCAGATTGCGACGTGATGCTGATCGACCGGCTCGACAATCGTGACGCCGCCTCTGACCTGCCGCCTCGAATACGCCAGGCCCTCGATTTTCTACGCACCACCGATCTCCAGTCGCTCGCGCTCGGACGGCACGATCTCGACGGCGATCGGCTCTTCGCCCTGGTTCAGGAATACACGACCCGCGCGGCTGACCAGTGCGTCTGGGAGGCGCACCGGAAACACATCGACGTGCAATGCGTGGTGACGGGTGCGGAGCGAATGGGAATTGCCGAGCTTGCCAGCTCGACTGTGCGGGAGCCGTACGACCCCGCGCGTGACGTGGCCTTCTTCGAGCCGGGTCGGGATTCCGTGATCGTGTCGGCGGGAATGTTCGCGATCTTCTGGCCGGACGACGTGCATTCGCCGGCCGGGATGGTGGACAATGCGGCGCCGGGAGCGGTCCGCAAGATTGTCATCAAAGCCGCAGTCGGTCTTGACGAGAAATCGTCGTCTGCTTGACGATCCTCTTCACCGGAGGACCTGATGGTTGCAATCGCTCGCGCGGTTCCGCTCACGTTCGTATTGTCAGTGCTGGTAGCCGCGGGCTCGAGGCCTTCCACGGCTCCTGCAGACGTGAAGCTCGTCGCACCTGAGTCTGTCGGCTTCTCCAGCGCCGGCCTCAAGGCCTTCGAGCAGGCCATGCGCGCGCTCGTGGACGAAAGTCAGCTCGCGGGTATCACTACGCTCGTGTCGCGTCATGGCAAAGTGGTGGCGTTCGACTCGTACGGCTATCAGAATCTCGAGACCAAAACCCCTCTCGCCAAGGACACCATCTTTCGTATCGCCTCGATGACCAAGCCGATCGTCGGCGTGGCGATGATGATGCTCTTCGAAGAAGGGAAGTGGAAGCTCGACGATCCCGTCGCCAGGCACATTCCACAGTTCAAGGACCTCAAAGTCGCGACCGCCAGCGGCGACGTCGCCCAGGTGCATCCGATGACGATGCGCGAGCTGATGAGCCACACCGCGGGATTCGATGTGCTCGCGGCGCCGGCATACACCAAGGTCAACATTGCCGACCGGGACAAACCGCTGCAGGCCATGATCGACAAGCTCGCCCTGATTCCTCTGGCGGCCCAACCCGGGACCGACTGGCGCTATGGACACAGCGTCAACATCCAGGGCTACATCGTCGAGAAGTTGTCAGGCCTGCCGCTCGACGAGTTTCTCGCGAAGCGGATCTTCAGTCCTTTGAAGATGAACGACACCGGATTCTGGGTGGAGCCGTCGAAACTCGGCCGCGTGTCGCGGCTGCACACGTACGGCGAGGACAAACGGATCACGAGCGCGCCGGATGGTTTCGATATATCGAAAAAGCCGGTGTTCCTGTCGGGAAGCGGAGGGTTACTCTCGACGGCCGAGGACTACTGGCGGTTTTCGCAGATGCTGCTCAACGGCGGACAGCTTGACGGTGCGCGCCTGCTCAAACGCCAGACCGTCGCCCTGATGCGGACGAATGTTCTCGCCCCAGGCGTGAAAGTGGACACGTTCGCGACTCTCGAGGGCATCGGCTTTGGCCTCGACTTCGCCATCGTCATGGATCCCGCGGCGTTCGGCTCGTCCCACGGCCGCAACACGTTCTACTGGGGCGGCGCGTTCGGGACCTGGTTCTGGATCGATCCGACCAACGACGTCATCGTCGTCGGCATGATCCAGAACGTCAACGCCAGCGTGCCCGATGGCGGCTCGCCGCCCCTGCGAGTCTTGTCACAGAAGCTCGTGTATCAGGCGCTGAGCGACCGGACGAAATAGCGGCCGCGCCGACGCGGCGATCATTCCCTGACGAACACGTTCGCAAACTCGACCGAGCGGCCGTTGTGCCGCAGGGCTATCCGGCCTGATTGATCCAGTCCGGGAACCGCCGCGTTCTGAACCACGTTCTTGCCGTCCACGGCGATCGTCAGGCGTCCGCTTCGTTTGGTGACGATCGCGCGGTGCCACTGGCTCTTCGCGGTGCTCGAGACGAGCGCGCTGCCGATCGCGTTGCGCGCCTCGGCTGGCAGGTCTTCGATCCGACTGCCGCCGAAGCGGATCGGCAGCGACGCGACGGCGGGAACCGCATCATCCATCCAGCGCCAATCCAGGATCAGCGTGACATCGCCGTACGCCTTGTCGGTCCAGAGGTCTTTGTCTTCGGCAGCGCTCCGGCCGTCGTAGGCAATCACCCAGTCCTTCGCGACCCAGTGGCCGTCGTGGCCTTTCGGAAACTGCCAGCCGGCGAAGTCGACACCTGAGTAAATCGAGACGAAGCCTTCGTCGGCCTGCGCGATCTGATCTGGTGCGAGCGTGGCCTCGCTCGGGAGCTCCTTGATCCGGAGGTTGCGGTAGAGCACACGGCCACCTTCTGACTCGAGGTGGATGTAGCCCTTCCGGGGAGTGATGTCGTAGCCGCCCGAGACCTCTTTGCCGTTGACGGCAAGCTTCAGCGTGCCGTTGCGTGCGGTGATGCGGTAGTGGTTCCACTCGCCGGCGGGGCGGGCGCGGCGTTCGCTCGGCAGGCTGCGCATCCATCCGCCCGGATGCGGCCGGTCGGGCGTCATCCGCGCGCCGTGAATCGCGAAGACGTCGCCGTGGCTCGTGTAGTTGTCGGTGTTGCGGCCGTCGAGCACCTGCACTTCGATGGCCCTGACAAACGGCTGGCCGGTCGCTGTGAGCGCGTCCCCCCAGATAAAGACGCCGGCGTTGCCTTGCGGATCGAGGTGCTGGTATTCGAGCTCGAGGATGAAGTTCTCGAACATCCGCGCCGTCCGGAGCTCGCAGATCGGCTTGCCGCTGCTGTGGATCATGCCGTCACGCACGGTCCAGGTGTCGGGGGCGCAGTTGACGTTGACCCAGCCGTCGAGATTGCGGCCGTTGAAGAGCGGCACGAAGCCGGCCTCGTCCTGGGCCGCCTGCGCGGCGAACAGAACAGTGAACGCGACAGCCAGGATTGTTTTCATTTTGCGCGCATTGTAGCGCAGGCGACCGCTGCAATTCTGAATGCTGAATGCTGAAGTGAATGCGGAATGAATCGAGAATTGAGAACTTCGAAGTTCAATTCAAAAGTTCTGAATTCCGAATTTACTTCAGCATTCAGCACTGCAGCATTCAGCATTTGATACGCTCTGTGCACCCGTGAGCCCTCGATACAAATGGTGGGTCGTCCTGATGCTCTGGACGATCTGCGTCTTCAACTACGCCGACCGGCAGGCGATCTTTTCGGTCTTTCCGCTTCTCGAACGGGAGATGAACCTGACGCCAGTCGAGCTCGGGCTGCTCGGGTCGGCGTTTGCCTGGGTCTACGGCTTGATGGCGCCGCTCGCCGGGATGGTCGTCGATCGCGTGACCCGCAAGACCGCGATTCTCGGCGGCCTGCAGGCGTGGAGCCTGATCTGCATGGCGACGGCGCTCTCGCAGAACTTCCGTCACCTCTTTTTCTTCCGTGCCGCCGAGGGGCTCGGCGAGACGTTCTATTTTCCCGCCTCGATGTCGCTCATCGGCGACTACCACGGCCGGGCGACGCGCTCGCGCGCGATGGGGCTGCACCAGACGAGCGTCTACGTGGGGACGATCGGCGGCGGCTTTTTCGCCGGTCTGATTGGCCAGCACTACGGCTGGCGCCTGTCGTTCATCGTGTTCGGGGGCCTCGGCGTCCTCCTGGGCATCGCGCTCCAGTACCTGCTCGTCGAACCACGCCGCGGGGCGGCGGAGCGGGAGGACCTCACAGGCAGTCCCGCACCGGCGGTCGCGCCGATCAGGCTGTCATTTGTCGAGTTCCTGCGCCTCGTCGCGCGCACGCCGACACTCCTCTGCCTGATGGGTGCCTTCATGTGCGCGAACTTCGTCGCGGTCGTGCTGCTCTCGTGGATGCCCAAGTTCCTGTTCGACAAGTTCCAGATGAGCCTGGCGATGGCCGGCCTTACCGCGACGATCTTCGTCCAGCTCGCGAGCATGGCCGGCGCCCCGCTCGGCGGCTGGCTCGCCGATATGTGGCGGCGCCGGTCGCCGAGGGGACGTCTGGCCGTCCAGATGATCGGCGTGGTCGGCGGCGCGCCCTTCGTGGCACTCTGCGGACTGACGCCGTCGGTCGGAACGGTGATTGCCGCGCTGACTTTCTGGGGGCTCTTCAAGGGGCTCTACGACGCGAATATCTTTGCCTCGGTTTTCGACGTCGTGCGCCCCGAAGCGCGCGGCACGGCCGCCGGATTCATGAACGCCGTCGGATGGCTCGCCGGTGGCGGCAGCGCGCCGCTCGTGATTGGCATCATCGCCCAGCGCGAAAGCCTCGGCCTCGCCATCGCGCTCGCCTCGACCGTGTACCTGGCCGCGGGCGCCCTGCTGCTGGCCGGGATACTCTTCTTCGTCAAGGGCGACGTCGGGCGGATGGAGGCAATGCTGAATGCTGAAGGCTGAATGCTGAAGTTAATTGCGAAGGACAGAAGGCAGAAGACAATGTCGAATGAGCGAATGACTAAGGTATGAAGGGACTCTTTGCGGCGGTTGCGACGCCGATTCACGACGACGGGCGGTTTGACGAGGCGGGGTTCGACCGCCTCGTGGAGTTCCTGGTCGAGGCTGGCGTCGACGGCATTTGCATCAGTGGCGCGACGGGAGAGTTTCCACACTTCGAAATGGCCGAACGGCTGGCGGTCATCAAACGCGCGGCCGAACGCCTGCCGCGCGATCGCGTGCTCCTCGTCGGTATCGGTTCATCATCGATGCGCCGGACGCTCGCGCTTGGCGAGGCGGCGGTCGCCTCTGGCAGCCGGGCGTTGCTTCTCCCGATGCCGATGTTCTTCCGCTATCAACAGGAAGATTTGCAGGCGTTCGCGGCTCACGTCAGTCGCGCGCTCAGGGCGCCGTGCCTGCTGTACGATCTGCCAGACTTCACCAACGGCCTCGCTCCCGAGACCGCCCTGACGCTCCTCCGCGACGAAGAGTTCATCGTCGGGATCAAGGACAGCAGCGGGCGGGAGGAGAACGTGACCACGTTTGCCCAGGCGCGACAGGGTCGCGACTGGACGCTGCTCGTCGGTGACGACCGCCTTCTGAGCGTGGGGCTTCTCGCCGGGTGGGACGGCGGCATATCCGGCGTGGCAGGCTGTTGCCCGGAGCTCCTGGTCGAGATCGTGCGGAGCGTGCGCGTCCAGCGTCCCGGCGAGACGGCCAGGCTGCAGGCGCGGCTCGACGAGCTCATCACGCGCCTGAGTGTGTTTCCGACACCGTGGGGCATCCGGATTGCCCTGGAGGCACGGGGCCTCACGACAGGGCCCCTGCCGTTTCCGCTCACCCCCGTGCGACGACAACAGATTCAGGAATTTCAAGCGTGGTTTCGCGACTGGATAAAAACCGCGGCTGAAGAGGCTACGGGCTAGAAACACTCAAGAGCCTTTCACCGCGGAGCACGCAGAGCGCGCAGAGGTCACATGAGGTTTCTCTGCGCACTCGGCGCTCTCAGCGGTGAAGGGCTTGTGTGACCGCGTCGACCGCTCACAGAGAAATCGAAAGGACCGAGATATGCGAATGAAGATGGCCCTCCTGATTGCGCCGTTGCTCGGGCTGGCGCTGACGGCACAGCAGCCGGCGCCGGCGGCGCCCGCGCCCCCACCGGTGCCAAGCTGCACGGAGCTTGCGACCGCGTTGGTCAATCTCGGGCGCAACGACGCCCGGATGCGCGACTGGCCAAACCTCGGCCGCTATCGCGAACAGAACCGCGCGCTGGCCGCGCCGGCAGCGGGCGAGTCAAGAGTCGTCTTCATGGGCGACTCGATCACCGATGCCTGGCCTCGCCGCGTCGAGCCGTTCTTCACAGGCAAGCTCGTACGTCGGTCGCGGCATCAGTGGTCAGACGACGCCGCAGATGCTCATCCGGTTTCGTCCCGACGTTGTCGATCTGAAACCGAAGGTGGTCGTGATCCTCGCGGGCACGAACGACATCGCCGAGAACACCGGCCCGATGACCAACGAAGAAATTCAGGCGAACATCATGTCGATGACCGAGATTGGAAAGGCCAACAGCATCCGCGTCGTACTGTCCAGCATTCTGCCCGTGAGCGCGTATCACACCGCTCCGAACGGCATCGCGCAGACCATTCAGCGGCCGATGACGCGCATCCGGGCGATCAACGACTGGATGAAGAAGTACGCCGCCACCGAGAAGCTCGTCTACCTGGACTACTTCTCGGCGATGGTCGATGCGACCGGGCACCTGCGCGAAGATCTCAGTGGCGACGACCTGCACCCCAACAATGCCGGCTACGCGATCATGGGACCATTGGCTGACGCAGCTGTGAAAACCGCGCTGCGGTGAAATGCTGAATGCTGAGTGCTGAATGCTGAAGTGAATTCAGAATTGGGACGAGCGGAATTGAACTTCGAACTTGGCAATTCGATTCAAAATTTACTTCAGCATTCAGCACTCAGCATTCAGAATTTCTTGAGCTCGTCCGCCGTCCAGGGGCGCGTGCGGCCAGTCGAAAGAGTCCGCACGTCTCGAACTGTCTGGACGTCGACGGCTGACGCGCCGTGGCCCCACTCGCGGCGGATATAGGTCAACGCCGCAGCGATCTGTTCGTCGCTCAAGGCTGCGGCGAGCGGAGGCATCAGCCCGGTCGATCCTTCCTTGCCGCCGAGGACGATGCGGGCGGCAATGTCAGCCCGCCCGAGAGCGAGATCGGAACCGACGAGGCTTGGCGCGAGGTGCTCGCGGCCGCGGCCGTCGGGTTGATGGCATGCCGCGCAGAGCGTTTGGTACACCTCCCGGCCCGCGACGAAGCGCTGCTGTTCCTCAGCGGTCAACGGCACGACGGCCGGCGCGCCATCTGGCTTGCCCGGCCAGGTCAGGCGGGCGAGCATTGCGGCCGATCGCTGGCCGAGCTCGCCGCGATCGTCCCGCGCCACTGCCACGAGCGCAGGCTCTCGCGAGAGAGGAACAGCTGTCAGGGACGCCTGGTTTCGAGGAGTTGCGGCCGCTCTCGGAAAAGCCGGCGAGCCGCCCGTGCCGCCGCGTGACCCGATGGCCCCCGCACCACGGCCAGCCGCGGTAGCGCCTCCACGTCCCGCGCGGCCGGGGCCGCCCGTTTCGAGGAGCGCGGTTTCGGCGCCGCGAAGCACCGCCGACCGCTGCCACGCTGGCCGCGCGCTGTCCGCGACCAGAGCGAACACCGCCTGAAGCGCGTCGTCTTGGCGGCCGCGCACGATAGTTGCCGTGGTCATAGTGATTGCCGGGGCCAGCTGCGGAGTCTCAGCCTGTTTCTTCAACAGTGTCTCGAGCAGCACGGGCTCACTCCCCTGGAGCCCACTGAGCGCCGCGTCGACCGTCACGGCGTCATTCCCGTGACGCTCGAGGATTCGCGCGAGTGTGGTCTCTCGCACTCCTCGCGGGAGCGCGCCGAGCGACGCGACCAGCTGCCTCCGCACGGCCCAGTCAGGATCGTCTTCGAGTTTCAGCACGCCGCCTGAACGGGATGACCGGGTTCGGATAGCCAGCGCTCGGACAGCCGGATGGCTGACGCGCGCACGTCGCGCGAGGAATCGCCGAGCGCGCGCACGACCAGATCCCCATCGATGCTGTCGAGTCCGTCGAGCGTCCAGAGCGCGTGAAGCCGCGTCGTCGCGGCCGGCGCAGACGCCGCCTTCTTTTTCAACAACGAAACGACGGTCGGATCACCACGTTCGACGAGCAACCGCTGCGCGGTATCGCGCAGCCAGCCGTTCGGGTGCGACAGGAGATCGACGAGCTGCGCCGGGGACCGCTTCGACAGCGACGGCCTGCGGCCCCGGCGCGTCGACGAGTGCACGATCCGGTAGATCCGTCCATATCCGATCGGCGCTTCCAGCTTCCGCGACAGGATCTGGTCGCGCAGATACTCGGTGATGTAGTCACGGTGCTGGATGATGCCGTGGTACATGTCGACGACGTAGAGAGTGCCGTCCGGTGCATTTGACAGGTAGACCGGGCGGAACCGCTCGTCGGTCGAGGTGAGGAACTCGGTCGTGTCGTACGCCTTGCGAGCGGTGAGCCTGCTGCCGTCATCCTGAATGACGATCCGGCTGACGACGTTGGCGGCCGGATCGACGACGAAGACGTTGCCGCGGAGATCCGATGGAAGGTGGTCGCCTCGAAAGACCATAGGTGAACTGACGGCCGTGTAGGCGCCAGCCGGCCGTCAGGACGGAGGACGCCCGCCTGGTAGCCGCGGTTGACGCCCGGTGTCGGCCGAACCGGCCACACCGTGTTCACCTCGTTCTTGTCACCGCGCAGCGATTCGTAGCTCCCGCGCGTCCGCACCAGATTCGGGTTTCTCGCGTAATACGGCGTCGGCACGAGATCGACGTGCAGGACTGATTCGTTCGAGTTGCGGTAGATCCTGCCGGCATCGTCCTGCGACGCGCCCCATTGCCCGCGCGCGAGCGTCTTGCGGACCTCGAAGGCCTTGTTCTTCAACCGCAGGTAGACGTCGGTCTCGGACGTGTGCATCCAGTTGTCGAGCGCCCAGACGAGGCTGTTGGCGTTGTGCTCGACGTTGGCTTCCAGCCGGCCGTAGTTGTTGGTGACGAGCTCTTTCGTATCGGCGCGGAGATCGCCGTCCGTGTCGCGGGCGAGCCACAGGTTGGGCGGTTCGGCGACCAGCACACCGTGCGTCAGCACTTTGAGCGCGCGCGGCAGCACCAGCTTGTCGAGGAACACCGTCTTCTTGTCCATCCTCCCGTCATCATCGAGATCCTCGAGGACGCTGATCCGTCCGAGCGGCTCGCGCTCGCCGGTCGCGGCGATGTCCGGCATGTAGCCGAGCATCTCGATTACCCACATGCGTCCATCCGGATCGAAGTCGACGAGCACGGGCTCTTCGATCATCGGCTCGCTCGCGACGAGCTCGACGTGGTATCCGGGCGGGAGGAAGAACCGCGTCATCTCGTCTTCCGGAGAGCGCACGGGTGAGGTGGTCGGCGGCGCGTGAAGCGCCGGCGGCCACGTGCCTGTTGCCTGAGGAGCCGACGCGCCGAGCGGCGTGGAACCAGTGAGGGCACTGAGAAGCAGCCAGCCGACACCGATGGTGATCGCACCACAGGTCAGCCAGCGATGCGGAACTCGGACCTTCTCCTCGCGACTGCTCATCACGAAAACATTGTAAGCTCACCAGACCTTGCCCCCCGTCGACGTCACGTCGTTGCTGCTGGTCGCCGCCCTCGGCGTCGCGTTGGTCGTGCTGCTCATTACCTGGGTGAGGATTCCCGCGTTCATTGCCCTGGCCGCCGGATCGTTTTTCGTCGGTCTGGGCGCGCGCATGCCGCTTGCAGACATCCCTCGCGCGTTTCAGCAGGGGGTCGGCGATACGCTCGGGTTCATCGCGATGGTCGTGGGTCTTGGAACCGTCATCGGCAAGCTCCTCGCCGAGTCGGGAGGGGCGGTCGTGGTCTCGCGGGTTCTCGTCGGCGCGCTCGGAGAGAAGCGGCTCGACTGGGCGATGCTGCTGTCCGGATTCCTGATTGGGCTGCCCGTGTTTTTTCAGGTCGGCCTGGTGCTACTGGCGCCGGTGCTCTTCACCGCGATTCGCCAGACGAACACGCCGATGCTCCGTCTCGGCATTCCGCTGATCGCCGGGTTGTCGGTGTCGCATGGTCTGGTGCCGCCGCATCCGGGACCGCTGGCGGCGATCGAGCGGCTGGGCGCCGACACCGGTCGCACCCTGTTCTATTCGCTCATCATCGGCCTCCCCGTGGCGATGGCGGCTGGTCCGATGTTCGGCCGGTTCATCAGCCGGCGAGTCCAGGTGGACGTCGGCGGGTTGGCGGATCAGCTGAGCACCGCGGTGGCCGCGCCGCGGACGCCCTCGCTCGCGATTACGTTGACGACGATCCTGCTGCCGGTGCTCCTGATGCTGCTGGCGGCGCTGGCGCAGGCCACGCTCGCCGATGGTCCAGTGCGTCAGTGGCTCGCGTTCGCGGGCAGTCCCTTGGTAGCGATGCTGCTGGCGGCGCTCCTCGCGTTGTACACGTTCGGCACCGCCTGCGGATTCGATCGCGGGCGCCTCCTTCGCTTCGCCGAAGAGTCGGTGCCGCCGATCGCCGGCGTCCTGCTGGTGGTCGGCGCCGGCGGCGGCTTTGGCCGGGTGCTCGACGCCGCCGGGGTCGACACCGCCATCGCGCAGTCGATGAGCGGCATGCAACTCTCGCCGATGGTGCTTGGCTGGGTGGTCGCCGCGTTGCTGCGTGTGTCGGTGGGATCGGCCACGGTGGCGACCGTCACCGCCGCGAGCATCATGGCCCCGATCGCGACGGCCATGCCCGGCACGAACAAGGATCTGCTCGTCATCGCGATTGGCGCCGGCTCGCTCATCGCGAGTCACGTGAACGACGGCGGATTCTGGCTCGTGAAGGAGTACTTCAACATGAGCATCTCTCAGACGGTGTCGACGTGGACCGTCCTCGAGACTATCGTCTCTGTCCTGGGCCTCGCGGGAGTGATCCTGCTGGGCCTGATCGTGTAGAACCTTGAATAGTGAACCCTGAACCCTGAACCCTGAACCGTGAACCCTGAACCGTGAACCCTGAACCGTGAACTCCTGAACCCTGAACCGTGAACCCGAACCGTGAACCGTGAACCGTGAACCCGAACCGTGAACCCTGAACCGTGAACCCTGAACCTGAAGAAATGCTGATCTTAGACGCCCACTTGGATCTGGCGATGAATGCAATTGAATGGAACCGCGATCTCTCGCGTCCCATCGACGAGATCCGCGGCCGCGAGCACGGGCAAAACGACCGGCCGGACCGCCGAAACGGGACCGTGTCGTTCGCGGAAATGCGCCGCGGCGGCGTCGGTCTCTGCGTCGCGACGCAGATTGCCCGTTACTCGACACCAACGCATCCGTTCCCCGGATGGCACTCGCCCGAACAGGCCTGGGCCATGACCCAAGCCCAACTCGCCTGGTATCGATCGATGGAGGAACGCGGCGAGCTCGTGCAGATCACGGATGCCGGCGGGCTCGATCGTCACCTGACGCGGTGGGCCGACGGCGCCGCCGACGCGCCGATCGGTTACGTGCTCAGCCTCGAAGGCGCCGATTCACTCGTCACCGTCGGACATCTCGAGCGCGCGTATGCGCAAGGGCTGCGGGCGGTGGGCCCCGGGCATTACGGGCCGGGCGTGTACGCGCAGGGCACCAACGCGCAGGGTGACCTCGGCGAGCGCGGCCGCGAGCTCGTCCGCGAGATGGAACGGCTCGGGATGATCCTCGACGCCACGCATCTCTGCGACGAGAGTTTTCGCGACGCCCTCGACCATTTCGGTGGCCACGTCTGGGCGAGCCACTCGAACTGCCGCTCGATCGTCAACCACAACCGGCAGTTCAACGACGACCAGATCCGCGAGCTCATCGCGCGCGGCGCCGTCATCGGCGCGGCGTTCGACGCGTGGATGATCGTGCCGGGCTGGGTGCGAGGCGAATCGACCCCCGAGCGCGCCGGCGTGACGCTCGAGCGGATCATCGACCACATCGATCACATCTGCCAGATCGCGGGTAACGCGAGGCATTGCGGCATCGGGTCCGATCTCGATGGCGGCTTTGGCCGCGAGCAGGGTCCTTCCGACGTCGCGACGATCGCGGACCTGGCCAGGCTTCCGACCCTGCTCGCCGCGCGCGGCTACAGCGAAGCCGACGTGCAACTCATCGCGCACGGCAACTTCGTGCGCTTCCTGCGCAACGCGCTGCCGCGATAGCCCTGAATGACATGACTGGTCTGAACAGGAGATCAGGAGTTCAGGAGTAGTTCCGGCCGTGCCTGGCCAGGTCCGAAATTCCTCCTGATCTCCTGGTCTCCTGTAAAGAGTCAGCGAACGCCGCAGATTGCGTGCGCGTGTCGGCTAGTACAGGTCTTTGAGATTCTCCCTGACGTAGGCAGGCAGCACGGTCTGTGCGGCGACGCGGTCGAGGAAGTCGCTGTCGTCGGCCACGGTGAGGGGATCGAGCGTCATCGGCGTGACCAGTTGAGAGAGCGGGACGGCGCGCGCGGCCGGCGCTCCAAGACGCGGCCCGGTGACCGCACCTTGTGAGCCCGGCAAGCGTGGCCGGAGCTCGGAACCGGTCGACTCGAGCTCGTCGAGCGCGAGGAACCAGACTGGTGGTCCCGGACGCAGGAGCCTGTCCGTCATCGCCCGGACCGGTCCCTTTCGGGCACTCTCGAGGTCAGCGGCCAACTCAGGCAACCGGCGCAGCGCGTCGACGAGCGTCCGCTTCGCTTCTCCAAGCGAGATTCCTGCGACCACCTCATCGGCCGATGGCTGATCCATGAAGAGCATTCGCTGGCGGCCGCCGACGGTGACACGTTCGCCCGACGCGCCCAGCCGCGTCATCAGCGTCGTGGTGCCAAAGCGCGGCACGCCGTTGATGGCGACAAGCGAGATCGCGGTTTCCGTCGCGTCGATGAGCGCCTTGTACGGATCGGTGGACGTGCCGTCGAGGACGATGAGGTCGGCTCGCGCGCCAGGCCGAATCGAGCCCAGCATCTTGCTCCAGCCGAGGATCGACGCCGCATCACGGGTCGCCATCGCCACCAGATCCCGATCGGAGAAGCCGGTGTCCATCTCGTCGCTCGCGAGCCGAGCCACCTTGAGCTCGCCGAGCAGGTTCTTGCTGCCCGAGACCGCCCAGTCCGGGCCGAGTCCGATCCGCACGCCGTGCTCGCGCGCGGACTTGACGCGCGAGGTCGCGCCGTAGAGCAGGAGGTTGCTCATCGGCGACCACACCATCGAGGCCTCGCGGCCGCCGAACACCTTGAAGTCCTCGTTGAGGAGCCCGGCGCAGTGGATGCCGGCGAGCGCGGACGTAATGGCCCATTCGCCGCTCGGCAGCCGCAGCGCGCGAAAATGCTTCCGTGCCGTCTCGTCGACGCCTTCGCTCAGATGCAGCAGCATGCAGCTCTGCTTCTTGAGCCGGGCCAGGAACCGTTCGGGGCTCTTCGCGTCGACATCGGCGATGCGCGTCACCGCTTCAGGGAGATCCACCTCGTCGGTCTGCTCCACGTTGCGGACAACACCGCGGTAGTAGCGGCGGGCGCCAGCGTTGCTGAAAAGTTCGATCCCCTGCGTGGTCGTCACGCCGCTCACGAGACACTTGCACTCGACGTAGCGGACGAGCGACGGCATGACGTCCTCGGTCAACCCCATCACCTTCATGGGCCCGGTGACCAGGCGCTGATACTCGGCGGTACCGCCCCACTGGCCGCGATTGGTGAACAGCCGTGGCACGTGCCACAACCGCAGCGCGTTGTAGGCCAGATGATTGTGCAGTTCGATCAGCCCCGGGAAGATCGTTCCGCCAACGTCGATACGGGTGGTCGACTCGAAGCCGGCCGGCGGCGACTGCGTCGCGTCGTGCACCGCGACGATGCCACCCTGATCGATGTACACGGTGCCGCGGCGAAGCACGCTGAACGTGTCGTCCATCGTGACGACCTGTCCCGACAGCGCAAGCTTCGGTCCGGTAAGCGGATCGACGGGCGGTTTCTTGGCCATTTCTATACTTCAGGGTTCACGGTTCACGGTTCGGTTCTTGGTTCGGGTTCCGGTTCAGGGTTCTGGTTCAGGTTCTGCGGTTCTAGGTTCACGTTCACGTCCTTGCTCGAGGTCTACTGTTATTTAACGTCGCAACACCGATTCTGAACAGCGAACCTTGAACCCTGAACCGTGAACGACGTGAACCCTGAACCATGAACCGTGAACCACTGAACCGTTGCTGAGGTAACATTCATCTCCTCGGATTCGGAGGCAACTCATGTATCGTCGCGATTTTCTGAAGCAGAGCGCCGCGTTGCTCGCCGTGTCAGGTCTTCCGTCCTACGCCGGCCAGCTCGGCGACATGAAGAAGCGGGTCGGCCTCATCGGCAGCGGCTGGTACGGCAAGTCCGACCTCCTGCGCCTCGTCCAGGTCGCGCCGGTCGAAGTCGTGTCGCTCTGCGACGTCGACAAGCAGATGGTGTCTGACGCCGCCGATCTCGTCGCGACCAGGCAACTCTCGAAGAAGCGGCCGCGGGTCTATTCCGATTACCGCGCCCTGCTCAAAGAGCGTGACCTCGACCTGGTGATCATCGATACGCCCGATCACTGGCACGCCCTTCCGATGATCGAGGCGGTCAAATCCGGTCTCGACGTCTGGGTCCAGAAACCGGTCAGCGTCGACGTCGTCGAAGCGCAGGCCATGCTCGCGGCCGCACGGAAATACAAGCGCGTCGTCCAGGTGGGGATGCAGCGCCGCAGCACGCCGCACCTGATGCACGCGAAGGACCGGATCATCAAGGAAGGCAAGCTCGGGACGATCGGTCTCGTCGAGATCTACTGCTACTACCACATGCGGGCGACGCAGAACCCGCCGGATGGACCGCCGCCGGCGAACCTCGATTACGAGATGTGGACCGGGCCGGCGCCGATGCGGCCCTACAACTCGCTCGTGCATCCGCGCAGCTGGCGCGCCTTCATGGAATACGGCAACGGGATCCTCGGCGACATGTGCGTGCACATGCTCGACATGGTGCGCTGGATGCTCGACCTCGGCATGCCGACCAGGATTGATTCGACCGGCGGGATCCTCGTCGACAAGAAGAGCAAGGCCAACATCACCGACACGCAGACGGCGACGTTCGACTTTCCCAATCTCCGCGTCGTCTGGACGCACCGGTCGTACGGCCGGGCGCCGGATCCCGCCTACCCTTGGGGCGCGACCTTCTACGGCGACAAGGGAACGCTCAAGGCCAGCGTCAACTCGTTCGACTACATTCCGCAGGCCAAGGATGAGGCGCCGGTCCACGAAGACGTCGTCATGGAGCTCGAGCAGTTTCCGGAGGACAAGACCGAGAAGGACCTCGAGCGGCACGTGGCGCCGGCGATTCGCGGGCACATGAAGAATTTCCTCGAGTGCACGGCGTCGCGCGCCAATCCGGTGGCCGACATCGAGCAGGGCTACATGTCGACGGCCGCCTGCATCCTGGCCAACATGTCCCTCGACCTCGGCCGCTCGCTCCAGTGGGACCATGCCAAGGGCGTCGTCGTCGGGGACGAGGAAGCGAACAAGCGCCTGCGCCGGCCGTACCGCGGCCCATGGGTGCATCCCGATCCGAACAAGGTCTGATTCTTCGCAGGTAGTGTCCGGCTTTAGCCGGACTCGCAACGGTCCGCCTGAAGGCGGACACTACGTGTGTATGAGAAAAGCCAATTCAAAGAGGGACCAAAGATGACAGCTGGTTCGAACAGGGCAGTAGCAATCACGAGCGCGCGGTCGTGGCGCTCTTTGCGACTTTCGCATTTGCGCAATCGACGGCCAAGCCCGCGACATCGACGCCGAGTCAGGCCGAAACCCGCGCCCACGACGCCCGCGACGCAAAAGCCGGCTACCGCGAAGCCCGCAACTGCCAAGCCGGCCGCGACGAGTGCAGCGCTCCGGACCCCGTCGAAGCTCACTGAGATTGCGCCTGCGACATTCCGAGTGAATTTCGAGACGAGCGTCGGCGCGTTCGTGGTCGAGGTCACACGCGCATGGGCCCCGAAGGGCGCCGATCGCTTCTACAACCTCGTCAAGCACGGCTACTTCGACGGCAATCGATTCTTCAGGGTCGTCTCGAATTTCATGGTCCAGTTCGGCATCCACGGGGACCCCAAGCTCAACGCGGTCTGGAGCGAGTCGAACATAGTCGACGACCCGGTCGTCCAAAGCAACAAGCGCGGCTTCGTGACCTTCGCCACGAGCCGTGCCGAACTCACGTTCGACCCAGATCTTCATCAACTTCAAGGACAACGGCGGTCTCGATCCGAGAGGGTTTGCGCCCTTCGGTCAGGTGGTCGTCGGCATGGAAGTCGTCGACAAGATCAACTCCGAGCACGGCGAGACTCCCAATCAGATGCAGGGCACGATTCAGACGCAGGGCAACGCTTACCTTGCGCAAGCGTTTCCGCGGCTCGACTACATCAAGTCGGCGAGAATCGCGAAGCCGACGCCGCCGCCGCCGCCGGCGAAGAAGTAGAGCCGCGGATTACACGGACCACACGGGCGGGCATGGCCACGGACTACACGGACAACACGGTAAGAAGAGCCACTGATTTCACGGACTACACGGTAATGTAGGCCACAGATCACACGGACACCACGGGTAATGTAGGGCCACGGATCACAGGGACACCACGGGTAGAACCACCAACATGTAAAGTGCATTCGCGGGTGGCCGCGAACGGGGCGCCCCGCTTCGCGCCGCAGGGCCCACTCGCGTGACACGGCTCTTGGGCCCGAGCACAAAGTGGGGCTGTTCGCGGACCTTCGCGGACAGGACCCGCCAGGAGCACTTTACGTCTCGCCGACACTAGTAGGTCGCCCGGCCGCCGCTGATGTCGAAGACGGCGCCGGTCGAGAACGAGCAGTCTTCGGACGACAGCCAGCAGATCAGGGCCGCGACCTCGTCGAGCTCGAGGAAGCGGCCCATCGGAATCCGCGCCAGCATGTAGTCCACGTGCTCCTGCTTCATCTGGTTGAAGATCTCTGTTCGAGCCGCCGCCGGCGTAATGCAGTTGGCGACGATGTTGCGCGGCGCGAGCTCCTTCGCCAGTGACTTGGTCAGGCCGATCAGCCCCGCCTTCGACGCGCTGTAGTGCGACGCGTTCGGGTTCCCCTCCTTGCCGGCGATCGACGCGACGTTGACGATGCGGCCGTAGCCGCGCGCGATCATGTGTGGGACGACGGCGCGGCAGGTGAGGAAGGCTCCGGTCAGGTTGACCTCGAGCACGCGGCGCCAGACGTCGGGATCGAGCTCCCAGGTGGTGGCGTTCCCTCCGGTGATCCCGGCGTTGTTGACGAGGATGTCGATCCGGCCGTGCCGCGCGAGGGTCGCGTCGGTCGCGCCGGCGACGGCGGCGGCGTCGCTCAGCTCGACAATCTCCGCGGTGACCGTGCCGAGTGGGGCCAGCTCGGCGACCGCGCGTTCGACGCGGGCCGAGTCGATGTCCCAGAGCGCGACCGAGGCGCCGGAACGCAACGCCCGTTGCGCGGCGGCGTAGCCGATGCCGCGCGCTCCTCCGGTGATGATGGCGACGCGTTCCCGCAGGTCGAGTTGGTTCATGGCCGGTAGCTCGACTCTAGTTTCATCCGGGGGACTTTGTCCCCCGGACCCCCTTACACGCTCGCTCGCGGGGACCCCGACGCCCCGCTCCGCTCGCGTGGCTCACTCGCTGCCGCTCGTTCGCGCTGCTTCGAGACAGCTTGTAGTGAGGCCATCCCATAAGCGCCATCCGTGTGATCCGTGTAATCCGTGGCCCGTGTGACCCGTGGCCCGTGCAGTCCGTGGCACTATAGCGCGTCGAGCCAATGATTTCCGGCTGCCGGGCTACCGAGCCGCGCGGGTTCGGCAGTAGAATTATCCAGCCGCTTTGCCTGTCCTTCAGCCTGACCAGCCTCCGCTAAAGCTACGGCGGTCCGCTCGAAACCTTCCGCCGAAGGCGGAAGTGGCTACGGACGCCCAGAACTCGCTCAGTGAAAATCCTCATCGCCAACCGCGGCGAGATTGCCGTCCGAGTCATTCGCGCCTGCCGCGAAATGGGGCTCCCGACCGTCGCCGTCTACTCCGACTGCGACCGCGCGGCGCGCCACGTGCGTGAGGCCGATGAGGCGTTCCACCTCGGGGCCAACGAGGCCGCCCGAAGTTACCTCAACATCGAGGCCATTCTCGACGTCGCGCGCCGATCCGGGGCCGACGCGGTGCATCCTGGCTACGGGTTTCTGGCCGAGAACGCAGCGTTCGCGCGCGCCTGCCGCGACGGCGGTCTGACCTTCATCGGCCCGTCTCCCGAGGCGATTGCGCTGATGGGTAGCAAGACCGCGGCGCGAGCGGTCGCGATCCGCGCTGGCGTCCCAGTCGTCCCGGGCACCGATCAGCCGTTTGCGGCGTCCGCGACCGAGCCGGAGATTGTCGCCGCTGCCACCAGCATCGGCTATCCCCTTGTCGTCAAGGCGGTGGCTGGCGGCGGCGGCAAGGGCATGCGTGTCGTCGGCGATCCTGCGGAGCTGATGGCGGCGATTCGCACGGCCCGGTCAGAGGCTGGCGCGGCGTTCGGCGATTCGAGCGTCTACCTCGAGCGCCGTCTCGCCCGGCCGCGCCACGTCGAGATTCAGCTGCTCGCCGATCGATTCGGCACCGTCGTGCCGTTTGTCGAACGCGAATGTTCGATTCAACGCCGCCATCAGAAGGTCGTCGAGGAATCCCCGTCGATAGCGGTCAGCGTTGCGTTGCGTCAGAAGATGGCTGCGGCCGCGGCCGCCGTCGCCCGCACCGCGGAGTACACGAACGCCGGAACGATCGAGTTCCTGCTCGACGAGGGCGATGGCGACGGATCCTTCTATTTCCTCGAGATGAACACGCGGCTCCAGGTCGAACATCCGGTGACGGAGATGGTGACGGGCCTGGACCTCGTGCACTGGCAGATCAGGATCGCGCGTGGCGAGCGGCTCGACATCGACACGAATCGCGCGCTGACACCCGTCGGCCACGCGATCGAGTGCCGGATCTATGCCGAGGATCCGGACCAGGGATTTCTGCCCGCGCCGGGGCGCATTCGAGCGCTGAGGCCAGCGGCGGGTCCCGGGATCCGCGACGACGGCGGCGTGGACGCGGGCTACGACGTTCCGGTGTACTACGACTCGATGATTGCCAAGCTGGTGGCCTGGGACGAATCGCGCACGGCGGCGATCGCCCGGATGTCGCGCGCGCTCACGGAGTACCAGGTGCTCGGGATCCGCACGACGATTCCCTTCTTCGTGTGGCTGATGCGCCAGCCGCAATACCGCGACGGCCAGTACGACACGACCTGGCTGGACCGTCTGATGGCTGCGCGAGGGGGCGCCAGCTTCAACGAGCTCGACGACGACGAAAAGCGGCTGGTGACGATTGCGGCGGCCATCGACGCGCACCTTCGCGCGCGGTCGGGGGCCGAGACGGCACTGGGGCAAAGCCGGGACCGGAGCCTCTGGGAGAAAACGGCCCGCATCGAGGCGCTCCGGGCGTGATCTTCGACATCGAGATCGACGGCGCCGCCAGGACCGTTGCGGTCGAATCCGATGCTCCCGGCCGCTATCGGGTCGTGATCGACGGCGTGGCACACCAGGTTCACGCCGAGCGAGCCGGCGAGTTCGGGCTGTCGTTGGGTATCTCACCCGACGGCGGGGACGCCTCGAAGCCGGGCCGCGCGCTGCAGATCGCTCCCGGCGCGGCGAAGGGCGAGTGCCTCGTGACGCTCGGCGGCCGCACCGTTCCGGTGGTCGTGAACGGGCGCAGCCGCAGTCGGGGCGCACCGTCCGAAGCCGGCCGCGCCGGGCTGCAGCCGGTCGTCGCGCCGATGCCGGGACGGGTCGTTCGCGTGCTGGTGAATCCAGGCGACCATGTGACAGCGCGTCAAGGTGTGGTGGTCGTCGAGGCAATGAAGATGGAAAACGAGCTGCGCTCGCCCAAGGGTGGCACGGTCCGCGAAGTGTCCGTGACGCCGGGCACGTCGGTCGAGGCTGGGCGGGTGCTCGTGGTGATCGAATAGAGCCGTGAACGAGAACGCGCCGGCAGAATCGCCCGAACCCGTGCAGGAGCCCGCGGAAACGCCGGCGCGCAAGCGCCGCCTCCGCCGCGTCCTGCTGCGGCTGCTGGCGGTCGTCGTCGCCGTCATCGCGGCGCTGCTGGCCACGGTGTTCACCTTCGATCTGGGCCCGAACCTGCGCGAAATCGCCGAGCGCGAGGGAACGAAGTACATGGAACGGCCGATGCACATCGGCCGCCTGTCGGCAAAGCTGACGCCGGGCGTCTTCGTCGTGGAGGATTTGCTCATCGAGGGCCTGACGCCAACCGATCGCCCCTTCCTCAAGGCGAAGAAGATCGAAGTCAGGCTTCCATGGTGGACCGCGTTCAACAGCAAGCTGATCATCGAGTCGGTCACGCTCACCGACTGGGAAATGGTCGTCGAGTCGTGGCCTGGCGGGCGCCACAGTTTCCCGAAAGTCATGCCGAAGAGCCGTCGCGCCGGGCCGAGCCGGTTCACGACGACGCTCCGGTACGTCATGGCGACGCGCGGCCAGTTCACCTACGACGATCACGCGACGCCATGGAGCAGCGTCGCGCGCAACCTGACCCTGCAGCTCCACCGTAGCGACGTCACCAACGACTATCGCGGCACCGCCACGATCACCAACGGGACCGTCAAGATTCAGGCCTATCAGCCGTTTCGCGTCGACATGCGATCGCGGTTCAGCCTCAACGGCGGGAAAGTGCACTTCGACCGCATGGATCTCACGAGCGACGGCGCCCGGACCGTCGGCACCGGGGATGTCGATCTCGGCCGCTGGCCGGAACAGCTCTACCAGCTCCAATCGCGCATCGACTTCCCGACACAGAAAGAGATCTTCTTTCATGGGCAGAAGTTCGACGTCTCTGGCGTCGGAGACTTTACCGGCACGTTTCATCTCTTCAAGGGCGGGCGCGAGCTGAAGGGCTCGTTCGTCAGTGCCGTAGCCGGCGTCAACGACTGGCGGTTTCCGAACCTGCGCGGGTCCGTGCTCTGGCTGCCGGATCGACTCGAGATCACGAATGCCACGAGCGAGCTCTACGGAGGCACGGCGCGCTTCGACTACCGCATGGCGCCGTTCGGTCAGCCGACGCCAGCGCGCGCGACCTGGGATGTCGAATACAGGGATGTCGATCTCGTACGGCTCACGGATTTTCTGGAAACCGAAGGATTGCGATTGTCGGGCCGCGCGTCGGGCCGGAACCGTCTCGAATGGCCGCTCGGGAAATGGGCGGTGAAGACCGGGCAGGGCGAGGCGACGATCGAGCCGCCACCGGACGTTCGGCCGATGACGCGCGAGCTGCCGGCCGACATCGTCGCCGAGCTCAGCGTGCTCCCGGATGAAGAGGGTCCGTTCAATCCGCAGCTGTCGCTCGGCTATCTGCCGATCGCCGGTCACATCGTCTACTCGCTCGATCCCCAGTGGATTCGCCTGCAGAAGAGCTGGGCGGCGACGAGCCGCACGTATGTGGAGTTCGAGGGCCAGACCGCGTTTGGTGAGCGGTCGCGCATTCCGTTCCACGTGAGCAGCCTCGACTGGCAGGAGAGCGACCGCGTCCTCGCAGGAATCATGACCGCGTTCGGGTCGCGCACAGGCGCCGTGCCGATGGGCGGCTACGGCGAGTTCGACGGCGTGCTGCTCGAAGCGTTCAAGCGGCCCCGCATTCTCGGCAAGCTCAACGGCGAGCGTTTCAGAGCGTGGGACGTGATCTGGGGGAGCGGTCGCGCGGACCTCGCGATCGAGAACAGCTACGTGTTCGTGTCGAACGCGACCTTGACCCAGGGCGACTCGGAGATTCGCGCGGACGGGCAGTTCTCGCTGGGGTTCCCGCGGCGTGACGGCGGCGACGAGATTGACGCGCGTGTCAGAGTCACCCGGCGGCCGCTCGTCGACCTGCGCCACGCCTTCAGCCTCGACGACTATCCGGTCGAAGGCACGGTGTCCGGTGAGTATCAGCTGTACGGCAAGTATCAAACCCCGTACGGCTTCGGTCGGCTCAATATCGAGAACGGCGCTGCCTACGGCGAAACATTCGACAGCGCGACCTCATCGCTGCGCTTCGAGGGCGCCGGCGTCCGCCTCGACAACATCGACATCAAGAAGGGCACAGGCGGCGTCACCGGCGCGGCGTACGTCGGCTGGGACGGCACCTACTCGTTCAACGCCGACGGCGCGCGCATCCCGGTCGAGTCGCTGGCCAGCGTCACCTTTCCGCGGGCGCCGCTTTCGGGCCGCCTGCAGTTCAACGCCACTGGCGTCGGTACGTTCGACGAGCCGCGCTACGACGTCAAGCTCGTCGTCGACGATCTCTTCGCCGGCGACGAAGGCATCGGTGTGCTGTCGGGCAAGCTGAATCTTCTCGGGGACCTGCTGGCGCTCGACCTCGAGGTCGGATCGCCTCGTCTCGACATGAAAGTGCTGGGACGGATCGCGCTCACGCCCGAGATGGACGCCGAGCTGACGGTGCGGTTCGGCGAAACGTCGCTCGACCCGTACGTCCGGTTCTTCGTGCCACGGCTGTCGCCGTTCACGACGGCGATCGTCCGCGGCACGATGCGCGTCGTCGGCGAGCTCGCCAATCAGGATCAGCTCGCGGTCGTCGCCAATGTCGAGCAGCTCGACCTCAAATTGTTCGACTATCGCGTGGAGAACGACGGGCCGATTGAGTTGACGCTCGATCGGAGCGTCCTCGAGATCGGGCGCTTCCGCCTCGCGGGTGAGGGAACGCAGCTCGCGCTCGACGGCCGGCTCGGCTTGAAGGACCAGACGATTGACGTCCAGGCCGCGGGCGACGCGAACCTCGGCATCCTGCAGGGACTCTTCCGCAATCTTCGAACCCGCGGGCGCGCCGCGGTCAAGGCGCAGATGGGCGGCACGTTCACCAGTCCCGTCTTCGGGGGCAGCGCGACGCTCAGCGACGGCCGGCTGCGTCATTTCTCGCTGCCGCACTCGCTCGAATCGATCAACGGACGCGTCTCGTTCGACGCGAGCGGCGTCCGTGTGGACGAGGTGACCGGCCGGCTCGGCGGGGGCAACGTCGTCTTCGGCGGGCACATCGGGCTCGACGGATTTGCGCTGGGCGACCTGAACCTGACGGCGATTGGCGAGCGCATGACGCTCCGCTATCCCGAAGGCTTCCGCTCGATCGTCGACGCCGATCTCGGGTTGCAGGGAAACATGAACGCGCTCGTGCTCAATGGCACGGTGATAGTCCAGGACGGCGTCTGGTCCAAGCGCCTCGAGACGAGCCCAGACCTCTTCAACCTGGCGGGTGCGTCGACGGCTTCGCTCAGTCCGGCTGCGGCGTCGACGGCACTGCCGGTGCGCTTCGACGTCGCGATTGTTGCGGCCTCGAGCCTGCGCATTCAGAACAACGTTGCCAACATGGTGGCCAGCGCCGACCTGAGGCTGCAGGGGACTTACGATCGTCCGCTGCTGTTCGGCCGCGCCGAGATCGAGCGCGGCGATGTGCTCTTCGAGGGCAACCGCCTCATCGTTACGCCGGGCGGCAGCATCGATTTTTTCAACCCGTCACGGATCGAACCGTTCTTCGACATCGAATTCGAGACGCGCGTGCGCCGGCCTGGCCAGCCGTACCGGCTGACGATCGGATTGAGCGGCACGACCAGTCGCTTCAGCTACGCCCTCAACTCCGATCCTCCGCTGCCTGAGGTGGACATCGTCTCGCTGCTCTTCGGCCAGAACGTCAACCTGGAGGATGCCGAGCTGCGCGCGCTTCGGTCGAACGCGGCGCAGCAGTCCGAGCAGACGCTCTTGCGCGAGGGCATGGCTCGACTCCTGGTCAGCCCGATCTCGACGCCGGTTGGCCGGGCGCTCGGCGAGGCGTTCGGCGTCGACACCGTGCAAATTACTCCGTCGCTCGGAAACGAGACCGACACGCTGACGCCGTCGGCGCGCGTCGTGATCGGCAAGCGCATCTCGAATCGGGCCTACCTGACGTTTGCCCGAGCGCTCGGCACGAGCAGCGGCGACCGCGATCAGGTCATCGTCCTCGAGTACGACCAGAACGACCGGCTCGGCTGGGTCATCACGCAGCTTGGCGACAACACGTTCGCGCTCGATTTCCGGGTGCGCCACAGGTTCTGATGTCTAGCAGCCCGTGGTGGAAGTCCAGCGTCGCACCGAGACGGGGGAGGCGCCCGGCTGGTAAGGCGCGACGAGTGAGAATATTCGGCATATTTGAACGAGGAGCAACGCCGCCGGCGGGGATGCATCCGCCTTCGCTGAAGCTCCGGCGGACCGCCGTAGCCTTGGCGGAGGCTGGTCGCCCGTCGAATGCAGCTGGACTTGCACCACGGGCTGCTAGGTCCGTTTCCCGACTGGCGCCGCTCCTCGCTTGTGTGCTGCTCCTGACCGTCGAGCTTACGACGGCCACGGCCGTCCGCGCCCAATCCGTCGCGGGGCAATATGCCGGCCGCGCGGTCGACGACGTCCAGCTGCTCGTCGAGGACAAGCCGACGACCGAGGCGATGCTGCTCGAGCTCGTCGAAGTCCGAGTCGGGCAGCCGCTGTCCATCGAGGCCGTGCGTGAGTCGATTGCCCACATTTACGGCCTCGGCCGCTTTCAGGACGTCCAGGTAGAGGCCGCGTCCGGAGCGAGCGGCGGCGTGACGCTCCGGTTCAACCTGATTCCGTTTCACAACATTCGGCGGGTCGACTTCAAGGGTGAACTGGGCCTGTCGGCGGGGCTGCTGCGCGAGACCGTCACCGAACGCTATGGCGCCTCACCGTCGATCGGACGTGTCGACGCGGCGGTGCGCACGGTCCAGCAGTTGTACGCCGATCACGGGTATCTACGCGCCAAGGTCGAGGCGTCGACCGAGATCGCACATGACCCTGACAGCGCGGTCCTGACGTTCACGATCGACTCGGGGCCACGCGCCGTCATCGGCCGTGTCGTGGTCGCGCGCGATACGGAGGTCTCCCGCGAAGCGATCATGCGCCAGATCGATGCCCAGCCCGGGCAGGTGTTTCAGCGAGCGCGCATCCAGGAGCGTCTCGACAACTACATTCGTGACCTGAAGAATCGACGGTACTACGAGGCCGACGGCTCTCTCCAGGCCGACCCGTCCGACGATGGCCGGACGGTCGATCTCGTGATCGCGATCACGACTGGCTTGCCGGTGACCGTTCGGTTTGATTTCAAGGGCGGCGCGCCCGTGCCAGCCGATCGACTGAAGGAGCTGGCGCCACTCGAGCGCGAAGGGTCGATCGACGAGGACCTGCTCGAAGACTCCGAGACGAGAATGGAGAACTATCTCCGTCAGGAGGGTTACTGGAAAGCCGATGTGACGGTCCGCCGTGAAGCGACCGACACGGGGCTCGCGATCGTGTTCGAGGTCAACCGGGGCCTGCAATACCGCGTGGCCGCACCCACGGAAATCAGCGGCGTTCGCGCGGTGACGGTGGGCGAGGTGTCGGCGCTCGTCGCGCTCCAGCCTGGCGAGTTGTTCGTCGAGTCAAAACTCAGCGCCGGCGTCGCCGTAATCCAGGAGTTCTACCGCCAGCGCGGCTTTGCCGCCGCCGAAGTGAGGTCCGGGGTCAACGAGACCGATGCGCCGCGATCGGCTGACCCCTCGGTGGCGGGACAGGCCTACGTGCGCGCGGCGATTGTCGTCAGCGAAGGTTCGCAATCGACGGTCGGCGACGTCCGGATTCTCGGGACAGCGGCGATCCAGGCCGACGAGTTGCGGCCGCTCGTCAAGATCGCTGCTGGCGATCCGTATTTCGAGCCGCGCATCGTCGATGCGCGGGACGCGCTCATCGTCGAATACCTCAACCGCGGGTTTGCTGCCGTCACGGTCAACGTCGCGCTGAGCGCGAGCGCAGATCACACACGTGTCGACCTCACCTTTACCATCCAGGAAGGTCCCCAGAGCATCGTCGATCACATCCTGATCGTCGGCAACGCGCACACCAAGCCGGATGTCATCCTGCGCGAGCTGCAGTTCAAACCGGGGGGCCCGCTCGGCCTGCAGGATCAGTTCGAGAGCCGGCGGCGGCTGAGCGCGCTAGGACTGTTTCGCCGCGTGCAGATCACCGCGTTGACCCACGGCACCGGCAACGAGCAGGACGTGCTCGTCACCGTCGAGGAAGCGCCGGCGACGTCGATCGGCTACGGCGGGGGCCTGGAAGCATTCACGACGCTGCGCGAAGGTCCCGACGGGCAGGCCGAGGATCAGGTCGAATTTGCGCCGCGCGGCTTTTTCGACATCGGCCGGCGGAATCTCTTCGGCGCCAATCGGTCCGTGAACCTGTATACGCGAGTCAGCCTCCGGCCGAATCAGGGTGCCGACGATCCCGCCGACCCTGGCAACACCTTCGGCTTCACAGAGTTCCGGGTGGTCGGAACGTATCGCCAGCCGCGCTGGTTCGGGGCCAACGATTTCATGGTCAACGCGGTCATCGAGCAGGGGGTGCGGACGACATTCAACTTTAAGCGCAGGGGCGTGAACGTCGACGTGGTGCGGCGATTGTCGCCGGCGCTGCGAGTCAGCGGCCGCTACTCGCTGAGCTCGACCCGAACCTTCGACGAGCGCCTGAGCCTCGAGGATCAGGAGACGATCGACCGGCTGTTTCCGCAGGTCCGCCTGTCGGGCTTCTCCGGCGCGCTCGCGCGCGACACGCGCGACGACCTGCTTGACCCGACACGCGGCACGTTTCTGAGCGGCGAAGGCAGCCTGGCGGCGCGCGCGCTAGGCGGGCAGGTCGGATTCGTCAAGACCTACGTCCAGGGGTTTACGTTCCATAAACTGCCGGGGCGCCGGACAGTCGTCTTCGCGTCACGTGCCGCGCTTGGCCTTGCCAACGGATTTCCACGCGAGGTCCAGCCGACCGGGCCAGACGGCAATCCACTTCCGCTACCGCCCGTCACCGTCGATGATCTGCCGGCCAGCGAGCGATTCTTCGCCGGCGGCGACACCACGATTCGCGGCTTCGCGCTCGACAGCGTGGGCGCCCCGAACACGATCAGTCCCGACGGCTTCCCGACCGGCGGTAACGCCGTCGTGCTCCTCAATGGCGAGTTGCGCTTTCCGGTCTGGAAGGATGTCGGCGGCGTCGTCTTCCTCGACGGTGGCAACGTCTTCCGGCGCGTGAACGAGTTCGACATGGGAGAACTGCGCGGCAGCTACGGGTTCGGGCTGCGATACAAGTCGCCCGTCGGCCCGATCCGAATCGATCTCGGGTTCAAGCTGGATCGCCGCGTGGTCGCCGGCGTGCTCGAGCCGCCGACGGCCATCCACTTCAGTCTCGGGCAGGCGTTCTAGTGCCACGGATCACACCGACAGCAGTGATCCTGGTGCCGCGGATCACACGGACAAGACGGATCACGTGGGTTCTGTCGCTCGCGCTGCTGATCACGTTCGCCGGCGCGCTCCGCGCGCAGATCATCGACCGCGTTCTCGCGGTCGTCGTGGCGGAGCCGATCACGCTCTCGGACGTCACCGCGGCGATGCGGTTCGGATTCGTCCCGGAGGCGCCAGGCGGCCAGGATCGGGTGCGGGCCGCGCTCGATGCGCTCATCGAGCGGCGGCTGCAGTTGGTCGAAGTCAACCGCTACCTGCCACCGGAGCCACCCGCGGCCGAGGTCGATGGCAGGCTCGCGCCCATCCAGGCGCGATTCGAAAGTCAGGCGGCGTTGGAGAAGGCGATGACAGAAACGGGCGTGACCCTCGACCAGCTCCGCTCCCGAGTCCGTGACGACCTGCGTATCGAGAGCTACGTCCGGCAGCGCTTCGGCGGGTCCTATCAGCCAGGCGATGACGAAGTCGCTCGGTACTACGCGTCGCACGAATCCGAGTTCATGCGCAACGGTTCGCTGCGGCCGTATGAGGAAGTGCGCGACGAGGCGAGGAAGCGCCTCCTCGACGAGCGGACGGCTGCTCTCGTCAAGGAATGGGTGGCCGGGCTGCGCCGGCGGACGGCTATTACGGTCCTACCCAGATAAGAGTGCCAGGGTGCCGCGGGCCATGGGGCCAATCCCTGGTCCTTTGCACCGCGGTAAACAAGTCGCGCGCCCAGCGAAGCTGCGCGCCACCGCGCGCTCTGGCACCCTGGCCCGCTCGCACCCTGGCACCCTATCGAAGACGGAATATTCGAATCTCCGGCCCCGGATGCTCGGCGTTCGGCGTGAACCGCATCACTTCCTGGCTCTCTTCGAACAGGCGCGAGTAGGCCCCGTGAAGATCTGGAAAGTCCTTGGGCCGGGTGATCGCGTCGCCATATTTCTGCGAGGACGCGACGATGTAGTCGACGCCGTCCTTGACGTACGCGTCGCGGTCACCCGGGGCTCGCGAGTCGAGGACGAGTTGCGGCACGTTTCTCACCTTGTAGGCCTTCGGTGAGAGCAGCAACGCCTGCGTTTCGATCACGATCGAGGAGCCCTTCGGGACGCTGGAGAGAATCCAGTCGTACGCCTGCTCGACGGTGCCCGTGCGCGCGATCGTCCGGACGAAATTCGTCGATTGCCACGCCGGCGGCATCAGCGCCGCGGCCGTCAGCGCGGCGATCACCGCGGTGCGCGGCGCTCGAGGAATGTCGAAGCGGCGGAGCAGGCTGACTCCGGAGACCGTCCCCACCGCCGCCAGCACGCAGACAAACGGCAGCAGCGGTAGCAGGTACCGGCCGAACACCAGCGTCTGGCCGGACAGGAAATAGTAGTAGAGCAGCGGAAAGACGATCGTGACGGTCCATCGGACCCGGCCCGGGCCGCGAATCGCGCGGACGGCGCCGAGGCCCAGCCCACCGAGCAGCAGGAAAAACGCCGGCCAGTCCATGCTTCGGGAGAGATGCTTGTAGTAAGTCACCCATGCGGGTTCGGCCAGGCGCTTGGGCGCGTAGTAGCCGGCGAGATGCGCGTAGCCGTTGAGAAACGCCGGCAGATCGAGAATTGTGTACGGCGCGGCGACGAGAAACGCCGTGGCCGCGCCGCCAAGGACGGCGAGCGATGCCATCAGCCTCGAGGGCTTGGTTCCGAGCGTCATCCAGACAGCGATGAGTGGCACGACGATGACGAGTGCGCCGGGGTATTTGGTGGCCGCCGCAAGGCCTGCGGCGGCGCCCGCCCAGGCAAAGCTCGTCGCGCGCTCTCGCTCGTGCGCACCGAGCGTCAGCAGGAGCGTGAGAGTCACGAAGAAGGTGACCGGCACGTCCGTCAGCACGTAGTGCGACTCCCGGACGTGGAGCGGCATGACGGCCATCAGCCCCGCGGCGAGTGCCGCGTGCCGGGCGCCCCAACGCATGCCGACCCGGTAGACGAGCACAACCGTGAGCGTCCCCAGGATTGCCGTGGCCGCCCGCCCCCAGAGGTAGAAGTCTGGCGTCTCGACCTGGTCGAGCGAGTTCCACTCGCCGGTCGTGGCGCCAGCAAGGAAGCGGAGCACGGCGACGCCGAGCTGCACGTAGAAGTAGAGCCCGGGGTAGTCGAAGAAGTGCGGGTTGAAATCACCGGTCCGCATCATTTGTACGACGCGGGACATGATTTCCGGTTCGTCGACGCCGATATTGAAGGGGATGCCGGAGCCGAGCGCCAGGAAGCGCAGCAGCGCGGCCACCACTATGATGATCGCCAGCGTGAAGGCCGATGGGCGAATATCGCCTGCTTCCCGCCACTCGCGTTCGACCACAGCTGCTCTCAGAAGAAGGGACGTCGGATAGAATGCGAGCGCGGGAGGAACCGTCGGTCGGCCGCGCCGCTCAGGCCTCGGTTGCCGTGAGGCAGCCCGAGCAAGACCTTAACACACTATGGATCGTCTGCTCGAAGCCACCTACCGGGTCGAGCAGCGGCATTTCTGGTGGCAGGGGCTGCGCGCTTTCGTGCGCCCGCTCATCGCGGAGGCGCTCGTCGAGCGGCCGGACCCGCGCATCCTGGACTGCGGCTGCGGTACCGGCGCGAACCTCGTCATGCTCGCCGAGTTCGGTCGCGCGTCCGGCTTCGATCTCTCCTACCGTGGCCTCGAGTTTGCCCACGCCTACGGGCAGCGCTCGGTCGCGCAGGCCTCGATTACCGGCATTCCGTTTGGCAGCGAACGCTTCGATCTGGTGACCGCGTTCGATGTCCTCTACAGCCTGAGTGAAGAGCAGGAAGCGGCGGCGCTCGCCGAGATTTTTCGCGTCCTCAAGCCCGGCGGCACGCTCATCGTCAACGTGGCGGCGCTGAGGATACTGCGCGGCAATCACTCGGTCTTCGGCGCCGAGGTCAGGCGGTCGACCCGCCGCCGCCTGCGCCGGGTGCTCATAGAGGCTGGGTTCCGCGTCACGCGGCTGACTTACTCGAATGCGTTTCTCTTTCCGCTGATGCTCACGGTCCGGACCGGACAGCGGCTTGTGGGCCTCGCAACACCCGAGGAGGCTGGCACTGATGTGGTCCTTCCTCCGGCTCCGATCAACGGACTGCTCAGCCTGCTGCTGCATCTCGAGGCCCGCGCATTACGCGTCGTCGATATGCCCATCGGCAGCTCGCTTCTGTGTGCCGCCCGGAAGGACTGAGGCGTCCGCGGCGCCTTCCATCCTCAGCCTCGCGCGCTCGGTCAGGACTCGAAAGGCAACCGCATAGGTGATCGTCGCGAGCGTCAGCGCCCCGAGGGAGGGCCCGATGAGAAACGGCCAGAAGAAGGCCTCGAGCAGATCGGCGGCGTGTCCCCAGAACGCCGCCTGGTAAAACGGAACGGAGAAGATTCGCCGTAGCCGTTCGCTCAGATCTACAGTTGAGGAGGTGCCGAGGAGTGTCGCGGCCGCCGCCGTCGTGCCCGCGTACCATGGGACCATCACCCACGGCACGTTAGCGCAGAGCCCGATCAGGACGGCGACGCGGCTCAACCGGAACGCGAGCGCCGCGCCGATGCCGAGCAGGATCTGCAGCCCGAGCAGCGGCGAAAAACTGAGGCCAACGCCGACCGCCAGCGACGCCGCAGTCTTTCGCGGTGCTGCCTCGACCCGGGCCAGGGCTTCGAATCTCTGTCGCAGGGCACTCAGCACTGGGTCAACTATAGCCTTCGGCGGCTCGCAGCTCGCGACTCGCGGCTTGCGGCGGATCCAGGGATCAGGGATCGGGGATCAGGAATCGGGGAAAGGCAGAGCGCTCGGAGCAGCAATACACCCTGATCCCTGATCTCTGATCCCTGGCTTCCGTCCACTGACCCTGACGGGGCTTGACAGTGGCGCCAGTAGTGTTATTTTTCTCGCATCGATGTTATAAAAATAACATCGCACGGCTTATGACACAGAAAACGCAGACCACGCTGAGCCGCCGCGAGCGGCAGATCATGGACATCCTCTACCGCCGGGGCCGCGCCACCGGTGTCGAGGTGATGGAGGACCTGCCGGGCAACCCCAGCTATTCGACCGTGCGCACGCAGCTGCGGGTTCTCGAGAAGAAGGGCCACGTCCGGCACGAGGAACACGGCGCGAAATTCATCTACTTGCCGGCCGTGCACCGCCGGGCCGCGCGCAAGTCGGCCCTCCGCCACCTCGTCGAGACGTTCTTCGACGGTTCGGTCGAGAACGTCGTTGGCGCGCTCCTCGGCGGCGAGGGCGCGCGGGTCACCGAGGAAGAGCTGGCTCGGATCGCTGAGCAGGTGGCCAGGGCGCGCACCGGCAAGCAGGGAGAATCGAAATGACGTTTCTTCTCGGCAGCACACTCAAGGTCTCGCTCGTGATCCTCGCCGGCCTCGCGCTCGCCGCGGCGTTGCGCCGGCACTCGGCCGCAGCCCGACACTCCATCGTCGCGTCAGCGATTCTGTGCGCGTTGGCGATGCCGCTGCTCGAGCTCATCGTGCCGACCTGGGGTGTGGTGATGGTGCCAGGTTCGGCCGTGGCGCCCGCGCCGCCTACGCCGGCGTCAACCGAGCGCACCGGTACTGCGACTCCGGCCGTCACAGTCTCCGAGACCGTGACGGTCGCCTCGCCTTCCGAGTCCCGCTTCCGGCTGTCGGCGTGGCTGGCTCCGACGTGGGTGATCGGCGCCGTCTTCAGCCTGACAATCCTCGGTGTCGGGTTGACGCGGCTCACGTTTCTCGCCTCTCGAGCCCGCGCGGTCGAATCCGGCACGTGGACCGAGCTTGCGGACGCGATCGGGCGCGAGCTTGGCTTGCGACGTCCCGTGCGCCTGCTCGAAAGCGATCATCCGTCGCTCCTCGTGACCTGGGGGCTGCTGCAGCCGAAGGTGATTCTGCCGCGCGCCGCCAGATCGTGGACAGAAGATCGTGTCGCCATCGTGTTACGGCACGAGCTCGCGCATATCCGTCGCGGCGACTGGGTCGTGCAGATCGCCGGCGAGATCCTGCGCACCGCCTACTGGTTCAACCCGCTCCTCTGGATCGCCTGCGATCGTCTGCGTCAGGAAAGCGAGCAGGCGTGCGACGACGAAGTGCTGACGAGCGGCATCGCCGGTCCTGACTACGCCACGCATCTCCTGGAGTTGGCTCGGCTCCTCAAAGCCGAGGCCGCCCCGCGGCTTCCCGCTCCAGCCATCGCCCGCACGTCGAGTCTCGAAAGGAGAATTCGCGCCATGTTGGATGCCCGTCTCACCCGTACGCCGACTACGCGCGCCGCCCGTCTTGCGACAGGCGCCGCGCTCCTGACGTTCACGGTCGCCCTCGCCGCAGCGCAAACCGGCCCGGTCGCCTTTTCAGGCAAGGTCTTCGATCAGACTGGCGCGCCGGTGGCGGACGCCACGGTCGCGCTGACGAACACACAGACGCGCGCCAAGTTCGAGGTCAAGAGCGACAGCTTCGGCAAGTTCGAGTTCGTGCCGCTGCCAGCGGATAACTACACTCTTATGGCGACGATGCCGGGCTTCAAGAAATCGGAGGACTCGGTCGCCCTGACAGGCAAGAAAGTCAGCCGCGACGTCACGCTGACTCTCGGAGAATTGCAGGAGACGATCTCGGTTCGCGCGTCGGCGCTGCCGGCCGGCGCAGCTGAAGCCGCACCCGAGCGCCGGCGGGACCAACCGGCCTTGAGCCGAGCCGGTTTTCAGAAGGATCTGGAAGGCTGCCAGGCGTCCGCGAACGGAGGGCGCGTCCGTCCGCCGCGCAAGATCAAGGACGTAAAGCCGATCTATCCAGCCAGCCTCCGCGAATCAAGCACCGCGGGTAAGGTACTGCTGAAGGCGACGATCGCGGTCGACGGCACCGTCCGCGAGGTCGAAGTCGTCAAGTCCGCCAACCCCGAGCTCGACAACGCCGCGATGGAAGCCGTCCGTCAGTGGCAGTTCGACGGCACGCTGCTCAACTGCGCGCCGGTCGAAGTGACGATGAACGTCAACATCGATTTCGCCATTCAATGAGGTCCGGCTGAAGCCGGACACTACGACCGATCGAGAATCAACGACCAATCGATTGTCAGTAGTGTCCGGCTTCAGCCAGACCCCGGGGGACAACGTTCGACGACGGGCTATGCGAGGAGCTCCTCGTAGAGCGCCACCGTCGCCCGTCCCGCCGCATCCCACGAGAACTCGTTCTCCACGATTCGACGTCCGGCCTGCCCGAATTGCGTGAGCTGTCGGGGAATATCGATCGCGCCGCTGATCGCGGCGGCAAGCGCGGAAGCATCCCCGGGCTCGACGAGCCACCCGTTCACCCCTGGCTTGACCTTGTCGGGCAGGCCACCCGCGTTGGTGGCGACGACGGCGCGGCGGTGGGCCATGGCCTCGAGCGTGACGAGCGAACTGCCTTCGTAGAGCGTCGGGTGCACGAAGAGCGTCGCGGTTTCGTACCAGGCGTGAAGGTCATTGTCCTCGAGCCGTCCCGCCAGCAGGGCGGCGCTCCCGAGGTTCGCTTCTCTGATGGCCTGCTCGAGCCGCCCCCGAAACGGTCCATCGCCGACGATCACCCAGCGCCATCGACCTTCCGGCAGCCGTCCGCCATGCGCGGCAAGCGCGCCGAGCGCCGCGGCCAGATGATGAAAGCCCTTGTTCTCCTCGATCCGCCCCACGCTCAATAGCACCACATCGTCGCGCCCGATGCCGGCCGCCAGCCGCACGCGCGCCGCGTCGGCGGCGGTCGCGATGCGGTCCAACGAGCGAAGATCGAGCGCGTTTGGAATCACGCGAACCCGTTCAGCAGGCACATGAAGATGCTGGCGGACGATCGGCTCGAGGGCCTGGTCGGTGGCGATGATGCGATCGGCTGCTTTCGCGCAGGCCCGAACGGCGCGGCGAAGCGGTAAATAGCCGGCCCGCTTGAGCCTGGCCCGGCGTGGGTTGGTGGCGCCGAACTCCTCGAGCCCCTGCGGGTTCAGCACGAGCGGCGCCGCGCTCGTCGCGCGACGGCGCGCGTAGCCGAGCACGCTCGCGCCCAGGCCATGGACGATGTCGATCTTGCCGTCGCGGACGAGCTGCCAGACAAGTCGGCCCGCGCGCAGCCCGAAGAGCGGATACGCCGTGCTTCGATCGATCACCGTCGTCCCGCGCCGTCCCGCCAGCGGGAACGTCCGATATGGGACCGTTGCGAGCGTGATCCGTGGATGAATCTCGTCGGCCGCGTGGCCTTCCTTGGGTGTTCGTGTGACGAGCGTCGTCTCGACGCCGGCTTCGGCCAGATAGCGTACGAGGTCATAGACATGCCGCTCGAGGCCACCGAGCCCATGCAGCGGGAACACGGATCGGGCGACGACGGCGACTCAGCGCGGAACTCATGGGCGAGACATGCTGACGCGGATTCATGACGGGACGCGGATTGCGCGGATCTCCATAGCGGGAGATGCTGATGTTCACCGCGTCCTATTTTGCCGAGCTCAGAGGTCCATATAGAACGACTCGCTCGCGTGCACGGTGTTCGCGGCGAAGGTCCGGGCCGCGGATCCCTGGCGCGCGCCAAGCTGCCGTCATCGCGTCGGATCGTCGACGAGCCGTCGCACGTCCGCGGCCAATGCTTCGGGATTTGACGACAGGAGTCCAGTCTCCTCGTGCTTCACGATATCGGGTGTGCCGCCGGTGTTCATGGCGGCAATCGGCACGCCGAGGGCGCTGGCCTCGAGCAGCACGCGGCTGAGCGACTCCGGGCCGCGCGACGTGAAGACGAGTAGTGAAGCGTGCGCGAGCCAGGCGGTCGTTTGCTCCTGGTCGACCCACCCGGTAAAGCGAATGTCATGTTGTGAGCGTTTGGCCTGGGCTTCGATGGCGGCGCGATCGGGACCGTCGCCGACGATGACGAGCGGCCAGTCGAGGCGCGCGCGTTCGACGACCTCGACGAGCGACGAGGTGCCCTTGTTCGGCGCCAGCTTGCCCAGATAGAGCGCGTATGGACCCTGGACTGGCGGGGGCGAGGATGCCGCGCGCGCGCGCAGAGCCGGCACGTCGACCGGGTTGGGGATGATCTCGAGCCTGGTGGCGGAGATCTCCGGCGCGCGGGCCCGAAGATCGGCGGCAATCGTCGTGCTGACGGCGATGATGGCGTCAGCGGCGGCGAGGCCCGATCGTTTTCGCGCGAGGTTGCCGCGCATGTAGGGAATCATCGGCAGCGCCAGCGGCCAGCAGCGCTCCGCTGCGAGGCCGGATGCAGCGCGTCATCATTCCCGCCGAGCACGCGGGGCAGAGCGAGGTGCCACTACGGGTGTAAATCAAATCGGACCAGTAACAAACGGGCCAGTAGTCGCGAACGGTGCAGACCGCCGGCCGGCGGTGACGGTGCGCGGCGTCGATGGCCGGGAGCCCGGTCAAGACGTGCTGGCCGTGGACCAGATCGATCTGCTCGCGCTCGATGATGTCGGAAAGGACATCCGTGAACGCTGGATACAGCCGTTCGTTCTTGAAGTAGTTCCTGACGTAGGGGAGCGGCGGCGCCGGAAAGCCGAACTCGAGTACCCGAAGCCCCTCGTACTCGCGCTCACGAGGTCCGGCCGGCTCGCCGGGCCTGGGCTGGACCACGATCACCGTGTGGCCTCGCGCGCGGAGACCGCGCGCGAGCTCGTAGGTGCTCCATCCACTACCTCCGCAGACGGGTGGAAACGAGTCGGTCGCCAGGAGGAGTCGCGTCACGCCAGCAGTCTCTGGATCGCGCGGTCGAGCGCTTCGCAGTGCGCCCTCCAACTGTAGTCACGGACGGCCCGGTCGCGGGAGGCGCGGCCAAGCGGCAGGCGGATCGCCGGGTCGCTCAGTTTCTCGAGCGCTCCGGCCAGAGCCCCCGGTTGTGCAGGCTCGTACAGGATTCCTTCACGTCCGTCGGCAACGATCGACGGGATCCGGTCGACAGCGGGCGCGACCACGGGGAGGCCGGCTGCCATGTACTCGAAAATCTTGAGCGGCGACCAGTAGAACCCGAGCGACAGCGGGCGGTGCGCACCGATCTCGAACGGCGCGACGCCGATGTCGGCGGCTGCCAGACACGCCGGCATCGCGCTGTGCGGCACGGCGCCGGTGAAGACGATGTTCGGGAGGTCGGCGGCTTCGTCCTGCACCGCCGCGAGCTCCGGCCCGTCGCCGACGAATACGGCGCCGACGTCCGAGCGGCCTCGCGCGTGCAGGTCGCGCAGCGCGCGGACGAGATTCACGGCGCCGTGCCAGCTCCTGAACGCCCCCGCGAAGATCGCGACGGTCGTTGCCGGTCGCTCGAATGGCGGCGTGCCCGGGGCATTGGGCCGGAATCGTTCGGTGTCGGCGCCCCACTCGAGCCGGACGATTCTGCGCGCCGGCGTGTCTCCGGGCAGAATGGCCGCGCTTGGCGTCACGATGAGATCGGCGCGCGCGCAGATGGCTTCGCGCCAGCGCCGCATCGGCTCGACGAGGAGCGCGCGATCGATCCGGCCCTTGGCGGACCCTTCGTGATCAATGACTGGCGCGTTGACCTCGAGCACGGTTGCGGCGCGGGCCGCCGCGGCAGCCATCACTCCCTCACCACCGAAGTTGTAATACCGCTCGATCACCACGGCCGGCTGCAGCCTCGACACAATGCGCCGCACCTCGATGGTGCGCATCCACCGCAGCTGCCGCGCGCCGAGAGGGGGCGTCATCGCGATCCACTGGACGGGGTTGGCGCCGCCGGCGGGAAACGGTCCGTTGCCAGGCGTCACCAGCACGTGCACCTCGTGCCCGAGCGCGGCGAGTCCCTCGGCGACCGCCGTGACGTGCACCGACCCGCCCGTCGTGCCGGGGACGGTCTGGTCGATCGCGCAGTAGAGGATCTTCACGGGGATCAGGGATCAGGGATCAGGAAAAGCATACAGTCCAATTGAGATCAGAAAGCTCCTCCCGATCCCTGATCCCTGATCCCTGATGTCTGACCCCTGAGCCCTGAGCCACCGTTTTTCTCCAGCAGCGCAAAGAAGGGTCCCGACGTAATGCGTCCGAAGAGCAGCAGGTCCAGCCGCATCGCAAACGAGAGCGCGCGGAGCGCGCCGTAGGTCGCCGGGCTGCGCGCGATCTGGGCCTTTGCGGCCGATCGCGCTTCCCGAACCGCGGTCGCGTCGGCATCGGCAGGGCTGACTCCCGGATCGAGCCGACGCGCGGCGCGGCGGGCCATTGCGCGTTCGGCGACGCGCATCAGGATGTTCTCGACGAATCCGCCGACGATCGGCGTGTAGAACGTGATCCGCGCGATGCGGAAGCCGCAGTCGCGCGCGACCCGCTCGAGATCCGGCACGTCGGCGAGCGGGTTGAGGTGATCGGATTTGCGCAGGCGTTCCTGGCGCATGTCGATCAGGCCGAGACGCTCGAGTCCCTGAGCGAGCCGATTGATCCAGCGCAAACCGAGCGCGACGGGCGCGTTCTTGCGAACGTGCGTGTAGACGAAGAGCCCGCCCCCTGGCGCAAGCACACGATTGGCTTCGGCGAGCATCCCTCTCAACGCCTCGGGCGAGAGATGCTCGAGCACGTCGAGCGACCAGGCCTTCGAAAACGTCCCGTCGGCAAACGGCAGACGCCGCAGGTCGCCGAGCAGCAGCGGCACGCCCTGGCGCGCGTCCTCGGAGAAAAACGGGCTGATATCGATGCCGATCGCCTCGGCGCCGAGGTCGCGGTTCCAGATGAGCGCGCGTCCGCTGCCGCAGCCGAGATCGACGACCAGGTCGCCGGGCCCGGGACGCAGAAACTTCCGCAGCATGTCGTTGCGGATCTTCGATCCGAGAAGCGGCGGCGACACGCGCTCGTGGCGCGCGTCGGCGTGCAAGGCTTCGTCGAGATATTTCGTCTGCTCCGTGAAGGCGTCAGCCGGGCGCAGGTCCAGATACTCATCGCGCGGCGACTGGTAGAGGCGGCCGCAGCCCTGGCACGTCAGCTCACCCTGGGCGCCGGTGCGGCGGGCCAGGGCGCCGCGGCACTCGGGGCAGCGGACGAGCGCAATCAGTCGATCGGAAATCATCGTGTCGGCGCGAGCACGTCGTTGAAGAGGATCTCGAGCCGTTCGGCGCGCCGGTCCCAACTGTACTCCGCGACGGCGTCCCGCGCGGCGCCACCAAGCCTGGCGCGAAGCGCCGGGTCGTTGACCAGCCGTCTGATGCCGCCGGCAAGCGCGTCTGCGTCGCCAGGCGTGACGAGCAGGGCGTTGACCTCGTCGGTCAGAACTTCGCCGAGTGACGGCAGCCTCGACGCCACGATCGCCTTGCCGGCCGCCATATACTCGAACAGCTTGAGCGGCGACGTCGAGTGCGTCGAGATCGCCGACGCGGGATTGGGCAGCGCCACGATGTCAGCGCGCGCGAGCTGGCTGGCGACGGCCGAGGGCGGCAGATATCCGGTGAACGTCACGCGGTCCTCGATGCGCAGTTCTTTGGCGAGCGCCCGCAGCCTCGCGAGATCGGGTTCCTGCCCGTGGCCGCCAACGATGAGCCCGCGCACCTCGGGCAGGCGCGCGATCGCCTCGAGCAGCACGTCGACGCCCTTCCAGGCGTAGAGATGGCCCGCATACGCGATAGTGCAGGGTGCCGGGGTGCCAGGGGCCGGGGTGCCAGCGGGTGCAAGGGTGCTAGGGTGAGCCATCGTGCCGGGGTGCGGCTGTTGACGGGTGACCCTCGTGCCGTCGGGCACGACGGCGAGCCTCGCGCGCGGACCGAATCGGGCGGTCAGCGACTCGGCGAGCCCGCGCGTGATGGCAACGTATCCGTCCGCGTGTTGCCAGACGTAGGACTCGCGCCTGGCGAGCCGCGCGAGCTTCGCGCGGTCAGGGGGACGCGCGGTGGATACCAGTTCGGGCAGAGCCGCCGAGACCTCTGGCGCGTAGCCATGCGACTCGTAAACGATCGGTGCGCGCGCCGGCAGCCGCAACAACAGAGACGCCACGGCGAGATCGCGGGTCATGACGACATCCGAGTGGCCACCGCCGGTCGCGCGCGCGGCGGCATACGCAAGGTAGCCGACTCGTCGCGCGACCTGCGGGCCCCTGGCCGGCGCCCGTTCGACCACCAGTCGGCTGGTCGGCTGAAGTCCGTAATACTCGAACGGGTCGCGTGATGGCGCGTGCGTGTCTGGCCTCACGACCAGGCGCACATCGTGGCCGCGCGCGGTGAGCGCATGGCACGTCTCCATGGTCTGGATCCCGTTCGCGCGCTCGAGCGGAAGGCGAATGTCGGCGAAGTAGAGGATCTTCACGAGGAACGAGTCCCGATGCAGGGGCGCTGGACGCGCCGACGGCTGCTCCGCAGGCACGATGCCCACGATGCCACGATGGTCACGATGAACTCTGGTGAGAAGACCATCGTGGCCTTCGTGTCATCGTGTTCATCGTGATGAGGCGTGGGCCCGTGCATCGGCTCAATCCTCCTTCTGACGATAGAAGGAATTCCGATCGAGGAAATACCGGTGGGCCAGCCTCGGCAGCTGCTGCGGCAGCGTCACGAACGCGTCGTAGGCGTTCTTTCGAGGCTCGAGCCGCTGCCGATTCATCATCCCTGTGCCGAACTCGGCAATGAGAGCCACATTCCACCAGACCGAGAGGCCGAGCGTGAGCGCGAGCGCCGGCCGCGCCACCCCCCGCGGCACGGCGGCGACGAGCGCGGCAAGGCCGATCGTCAGCAGGATCGTCAGCGCGACGAAGCGGCGCTGGCCGAACGCGCCGGCCACCGTCCACGATTCGACGCTGCCGCTGACGTAGATCTGCACGGCGGCCATCAGCAGCGCGCACCACGCGACGCGGCGCGCATGGGTCTGTCCGCGAAGGGCCAGGAGAAGCAGTCCGGCAAGGGCGAGCGCCGCGAGCGGCGTCCAGACGAAGAATCCGTGCTCGGGTGAGCCGAGCACTTCGATCGCGTGCGGCGATTGCCAGTTCATCTTCCGCGTCACGAGTGTCGACGGCCCGAAATGGCCATTGAGCGCCTTGTAGGCGAAGAGTTGGGGGAGTAGGCCAATGGCGAATGAAAGAACACCCGCTGTCGCGACCGTGATCCCCGTGAGAATGTTGGTCGTGCCGGGCTGTCGGTCATTGATCCCGGAGGGTGGAGTCGGCAGCGCCTGCGGCCGCGGCGAGCGAGCGGAGCGAGTCGAGCCGCTGCGAGCGGGGGTGGGGCCCCGCGAGCTCTGAGTAATGTTGACAGCGTCGCCGCGAACAAGTGTCCAGACAAAATCCACCGCCGGTCCGAGCGCCAGGAAGGCGTCCTGCTCGCGGACCATCGCCATCAGCGCGCCGGACAGGCCGAGCGCGATGGCGCCGCCGACAGTCCACCGCTCGCGCGCGTGCAGCCAGATGGTGACGAACAGCGCGACCGCAAATGCCGAGCAGGCATGGGAGTAGGGCGGCGACACGTACATGTAGAAGAGCAGCGGCGTGCCGAGCCAGACGAGGATCCCGGCCAGCAGGCCCGGCCCTGCGAGCCTGCGCGCCGCGCCGATCGACAGGAGGATCGCGACAAACCCGTAGAACGCCGAACCGTAGGCGACCGCCGCCACGTAGGGACGCGAGAAGCCATCCGGCGAACCGCCCCGGACGCGCGTCACCACATCGGCAACGGCGTAGAACGGGCTCCACAAGAGCGCACAGCCGATCGTCGCGAAGCTTGGCCGCCGCCCGGCATCGGTGTACTGCTCGAGGAACGTCGCGTGAAACCCTTCGCCACGGCCGACGTTGCGGTCGAAGAAGTATCGATACTCGTTCTCGAACGACACGTCACCGTCGAACCAGAGCGATCGCAGATAGGAAAAATACTGGATCTCGTCGGAAGCGTAGATGCGCGGCGTCACCGCTGGCAGCGAGAGCACGAACGCCGCGACGAGCACGGCGAGCTCACGTCGCGACAGGGCCAGCAGTCGTGAAAGGGTATCGAGCAAATGATCTCGAGCTCTCGGACGGCCGCGCGCCATCCCTATCGCAGCGCCATGAACTTGACGAGCTGCGCCAGGTTGAAGCCCGCATGGCTGACCATCGGCGCGATGATGCTGCGCCGCCTCAGGTAAATCGTACCCCAGATGGCGCCGAGCGTTCCGACCGCAATCGTGGCATCCCACCCCTGATAAACGTGGCCAAGCCCGAAGAGGGCACTGTGCACGACGACTCCGACAACGCCGCCCCCCAGGTACTGGCTGAAGCGGTGCAGGATGAATCCGCGTTGAATCTCCTCGCGGACGCCGCCCGCGATCATCACGACGATGCCGAAGATGGCCGCGTCGCGCGGATTCCGCATCAGATCTTCGACGGGGTTCCGCGGCACATTGTGGAGCTGTGGCGCGAACGTCAGGATGAGCGCAAGGATCAGAAGCGCAACCAGGAAAATAATGGGAAGAAGACCGGCGCCCAGCAGTGCTTCGCGCCAGGCCGGGAGCCGTCCGAGCAGTACGTCCCGCGCGTCCTCGCGGTGCGCCCGCAGGAAGAGGAACACCAGGCCGACGACCAGCGCGGTGTCGAGCATCGAGAGCGTGACGACGAAGAGCGGGGTCAGGCTAGAGTCAGCCGTGGGGAGCCGCATCCCGGCGCCGCCCATCGCCGCGAGGATCAAGATTTGGGTCGGGAATCCCGAACAGAGGATCACTTCCGCCAGCGCACCTAGACGCTCGCCGATGGCGATTCGCGGGGGAGCGTCTAGGTGCGCTGGGATGGCGTCGGGCTCGAGCATGAATGTCGACTGTACATCTCCCGCGTTCGCCAAGGCTACGGCGCGGCAGGCTTGCTCAAAACCGCACGCAGGCGATGCAACAATGTAAATCTTACTCAAGGATGGTAAGCTTTCCCGAGTACAAGATGGACAAAGCAATGACGATGGAAGAAGACATCACCGTTACGACAGAGAATCCTGGGGAGAGAGTCCTGATCGTCGAGGATGACTCGGCAACCCGGTCCGGTCTGGCGGAGCTCGTTCAGGCCTGGGGATTCCAGACCGACGAAGCCTCCGACGGTGAGGAGGGGTTGCGCAAGGTCACCAGCTTCCGGCCGGCCATCATCGTGAGCGACCTCGTCATGCCGCGGATGGGCGGGCACGATCTGCTCCGCACCCTGAAGGATCAGCTGTCCGACATCACCTTCATCCTGCTGACGGCCCAGGGCACGATCGAGAGCGCCGTCGACGCGATCAAGGACGGCGCCTACGACTATCTGAGTAAGCCCGTCGATCCGCAGCGTCTCAGGATCCTGCTGAACAAGGCGGTCGAGCGCCAGGAGACATTGCGGGAGGTCAAGCTGTTGCGGCGGCAGTTGCGCGAACAGGGCAGCTTCGGCCGCATCGTCGGCAACAGCCCCGGGATTCGGTCGCTCTATCGAGTGATCGAGCAGGCGGCGCCGACCGCAGCATCGGTGCTCGTCTGGGGCGAGTCAGGGACCGGCAAGGAGCTCGTGGCGCAGACCGTCCACGAGCTGAGCCCCCGCGCGTCGTTCCCGTTTGTCGCGATCAACTGCGCCGCCATCCCGGAGACGCTCCTCGAGAGCGAGATCTTCGGCCACGAGAAAGGCGCGTTCACCGGCGCTCACGATCGCCGCACCGGCGTGTTCGAGCTGGCGCATCGGGGCACGCTCTTCCTCGACGAGATCGCCGAGATGGTTCCGGGAACCCAGGTCAAGCTCCTCCGCGTGCTGCAGGAGCAGAAGTTCCGCCGACTCGGCGGCCGTCAGGAGCAGACGGTGGACGTGCGGGTGATTGCGGCGACCAACCGCGATCCGGCGGAGGCCGTGCGCGATGGACGGCTGCGGGAGGATCTGTACTATCGGCTCAACGTGTTCACGATCGAGTTGCCACCCCTGCGGGAACGGCGGGCCGATATTCCTCTCCTCGTGCAGACGTTCCTCAACGAATTCAACGCGCGGAACAACAAGTCGGTCCGGGCGGTCGACCAGGAGGCGATGTACCTGCTCGAGCGCTACCCCTGGCCGGGCAACATCCGCGAGCTCAGAAACGTGATCGAGCGGGCGACGATTCTGGCCGAAGGCGACTTCATCGAGGCCAAGCACCTGCCGCCGCCGGTCGTCAGCCGCAGCGAGCAGGCGCTGCCGACGGTGACGCTGTCGCCTGGAACCACCGTCGATGAGGCCGAGCGCCGGCTGATTGTCCTGACGCTCGAGCACACGCGCAACAACAAGACTCGGGCCGCCGAGATCCTGGGCATCAGCCTCAAGACATTGCACAACAAGCTCAATCGGATGAAGCAAGAGACCCGGGGATAGTCGCTGACAGGAGCACGGAGCGAGAAGCTAGGAGCGAGAAGGTTCCTAACTCCTAGCTCCTGGCTCCTGACAAGGACACGCGATCGAGCGCCAGTCATTGAGCATAAAAGCCAAACAAGTTGCCGGCGTCACCACGCTCGTCGTATTGGTCGTGGCGGGGATGATCGCGGTGCAGATCGCGTCGCTGACCCGGTTGCGAATCGAGGAGACAGCGTCGCGCGCCACTACGCTCAAAGAGTCCATGCTCCACCACGCGGGCGTCATCGTCCGCGGCGCCGGCACGACCGATCCCTACGTCGCGATTCGCAACGACAGCGGCATGCGATCGATCCTCGAGTCCGCCGTCACGAGCCTGCCCGACAACAACACCATCCTCTACGCGGCGATTGTCGACCCCCAAGGCAACGCGTTCGTGCACAGCACTCCGTCGCTCGAAGATCAACCGACGCCGCAGCTCGAGCCCCTGAAGGACATCGTCGACGCCAGGGCGATTTATCAACTGCTGTACGTCTTCCAGGAGCGACGCTACGAGCTTCGCCAGGAGATCCTGGCCGGCGACAACCCTTTCGGCGCGATTCGCATCGGCGTGTCGACGCTGTTCGTGCGCGCTGAAATCCTCAAGGCACTGGCGAGCTTCGGCTACACGGCGGTCATCGCGCTGGCCGTGTCGACCATGGTCGCGACGCTGCTCGCGCAGTGGATGCTCAGGCCGATTCACGTCATTCAGAGCGGCCTCACGCGCCTCGGCCGCGGCGAGCTCGACGTCAGGCTCGATCTGCCGGGGCAGGAGTTTGCCGATCTCGGCAGCTCGTTCGAAGCGGTGAGCGCGCAGCTCGCCGCCGTTCGCGCCAGCGCCCTGCCGGCGGCGGCCTCGACCTCGACCGAATTCGAGTCGGTCATGGAAAACCTCGAGGACGCGGTCGCGCTCTTCTCGCCCGAAGGCGAGCTGATGTTCAGCAACGCCGCGATGCGGGCGCTCCTGCCTGCGCTCGCGGCGCGGCCCGGGTCGACTGGACCCGCCAAGCCGGCGCTGGCGTTGCTGGCGGAAAACGACCCGGTCCGGCAGCTGGTCGATCGGGCGCTGGCGGGCCGAAAGTCCGCCGGGCCCATCGCCGTACCGCTGGGCGCTGCCGCGGACGCCGATCAGGAGGCGCCCGAGCACCTGCTGCTGTGCCACGCGATCGACGATGCGAAGGGGCGGTTCATCGGCGCGATGGTGGTCGCGCGGAATCTGGTGTACCTGAACCAGGTGCATACGACCTTGAACTACTCACGCAAGCTGGCCGCGCTCGGGCGGCTGATGGCCGGCGTGGCGCACGAGGTCAAGAACCCGCTCAACGCGATGACAATTCACCTCGAGCTGCTGAAGCAGAAGCTCGGCGCGATGCGCGAGCCGATTACGGTACCGGCAGGCCCATCAGGCGGCTCGAAGACCCTCGATCTGACCAAGCACGTGAACGTGATCGGCGATGAAATCAAGCGGCTCGACCAGGTCGTCGTCGGGTTCCTGAAATTCGCGCGGCCGGATGAGCTCAAGCTGCAGCCCGTACATCTCTCATCGCTCGTCAGCGAAGTAGTGTCGATGACTGGTCCCGAGGCCGAGCGCCGCGGGATTGTCGTCAAGACGGAGTGTCCGCCGAGCGTGCCGGAGATTAACGCGGATCCGGGCATGCTGCAGCAGGCGCTGCTGAACCTGACGATCAATGCCTGCCACTCGATGCCCGATGGCGGGACGCTCAAGATCCTCTGCCGCCCGGCCCCCCGCCGGCGGGTCGAAATCTCGGTGGAGGACACCGGCGTCGGGATTCCGCCGGAGAACCTCGGCCGGATCTTCGATCTTTACTTCACTACCAAAGAAAAAGGCAGCGGCATCGGTCTGTCGATGGTTTTTCGCATCGTTCAGTTGCATGATGGTGAGGTCGAGGTGCAGTCGACCCCGGGGCATGGGACGCGTTTCAGGCTTCTCTTCCAGCAGGCGTAGGGCAGAATGATGTCGACCGGGTCTTGAGTTGATGCTCGGAGCACGGATTAGATTGTCGAGAAGCGCCTGCGGCCCGAGCGGGGATGGGGCCCCGCGAGCATTAAGAAAGGAGCATCCAGTGACGCATTCGATTCGACGCTTGGCCCTGCTCCTCGTGATTGCGTTGGGCGCCTGCGGCTGCGTCGCCAGCCGGGCGCAGATGCCCGAGCCGCAGCCGACGCTCATCGTGCCGCCAGTGCCGCCGCGCGCGATCGAGCCTGCGCCCGTCGTCGAGACCCCGGTCGAACCGCCGCCGGTCGAACCGATGCCCCCCCCGACAACCAACAGCAAACCAAGGCCGTCACGTCCCGCTGCCGAGTCAAAAGTAGACCCGAAGCAGGACGCGCCGGTCGAACCGGCTGCGGCGGCGCCAGCGCCGGCGCCGGCGCCGGTCGCGCAGTTGCGGACGCCGGCTACGCCGACCGGTCCCGAAGCGGTTCGACAGATTCGCGAGATCCTCGACAACACGCAGAAGATGCTCGACAGCGTGCAGCCTCCATTGAGTGACGACCGCAAGGCCAACCTGACGTCGGCGAGGGCGCTGATGCAGCAGTCGGAGGAGGCGCTGCGGAAGGAAGAGCTGCCGCAGGCGCGATCGTTTGCCGAGCGGGCGCTGAATATCGCGAAAGTACTGTTGTCGGGACGTTAGAGTTGTGACTCAGCCGTTACCGCCAAAAAATAGGTCAATCAGAAGAAGGCCGCGGCTTTCGGCCTGATTGTCCATATCTTGCGCCTGCCCTAAAAAAATAGCACAATATGTGGTGGATCGGGCCTTGACAACGACGTAAACAGGGTCCATTATCGTCCCCGCCTTCGCGCTCTTTAGCGTTTAAAGCGCGCTTCGGCGAGGCCACGAAAACGCGGGGCTTCCCAGCCCTCGCAAGTCGGGAAAAACGAGTTGGACGGGAGACCGGGGACGATGACGTCAGGCCCAATTGGGGCTGTTGGACCTGGTTTGCTGTGCGATCGTTTCGACCGACGAGTTGCCGTGCGCGCTTCCTAGACAATTGCAAGATTTCGGGGTCAGTCGGCCTGGGGCGGTCGATGTGGCTCGGCGTTTTCGGAGGGGAAATATGCAGAGAGGCGCTGCTCCGCAGGTGGAGACCACCAGGGGAGAGACGACCACCACACGCCCAGCGACATCCGCACCCGCGGCCGGTCTGGACTTTGTCAGGTTCTTCAGCCACGAAGGGATCGATCCGTTCGACGAGGTGGAATGGGATACCCGGTCTGCGGTGATCGGAAACGAAAAAGGGCAGGTGGTCTTCGAGCAGCGCGACGTCGAGATGCCGCGGTTCTGGTCGCAGCAGGCGACCAACATCGTCGTCTCGAAGTATTTCCGCGGACAGATCGGCACCCCCGAGCGTGAGCGCAGCGTCAAACAGCTCATCGGCCGGGTCGTCGACACGATTACCGAGTGGGCACGCAAGCAGAGCTACTTCGCGAGCGAAGACGACCTGCAGGCGTTCAGCGACGATCTGAAGCACCTCCTCGTCTATCAGAAGGCTGCCTTCAATAGCCCGGTGTGGTTCAACGTCGGGTTCGAGAAGGCGCCGCAGTGCTCGGCGTGCTTCATCAACTCGGTGCAGGACACGATGGAGTCGATCCTCGGCCTCGCCAAGACCGAGGGGATGCTCTTCAAGTACGGATCCGGCACCGGCTCGAACCTCTCGAGCATCCGCTCGTCGCGCGAGCTCCTGGCTGGCGGCGGCACGGCCTCGGGGCCGGTGTCGTTCATGAAGGGTTTCGACGCGTTTGCCGGCGTCATCAAGTCGGGCGGCAAGACCCGCCGCGCGGCCAAGATGGTCATCCTCAACGCCGATCATCCCGACATTCCGGACTTCATCAACTGCAAGGTCGAGGAAGAGAAGAAGGCCTGGGCGCTCATCGACGCGGGCTACGACGGCTCGTTCACCGGTCCGGCCTACTCGTCGGTCTTTTTCCAGAACTCGAACAACAGCGTTCGCGTGACCGACGAGTTCATGCGCGCGGTGATGGACGACGGCGAGTGGCACACCCGCGCGGTGCTGACCGGCGAGGTGATGGACACCTACAAGGCCAGGGACCTGATGCGGCAGATCGCGGAAGCCACGCACATCTGCGGCGACCCCGGCATGCAGTTCGACACGACCGTCAACGACTGGCACACGTGCCCGAACACGGCCCGCATCAACGCGAGCAATCCGTGCTCGGAGTACATGTTCCTCGACGATTCGGCCTGCAACCTGGCCTCGATCAACCTGATGAAGTTCGTCGTGCCCCAATCAGACAAAGAGGGCTCCGACACCGCCGGCGAGTTCGACTACGCGGCGTTCGATGCCGCCTGCCGGACGCTCATCACCGCGCAGGAGATCCTCGTCGACAACTCGAGCTACCCGACGCCGGCGATCGAGAAGAACAGCCACGCCTATCGTCCGCTCGGCCTTGGCTACGCCAATCTGGGCGCGCTCCTGATGTCGCGCGGCCTGCCCTACGACAGCGATGCCGGCCGCGATTACTCGGCCGCGATCACGGCGCTGATGCACGGGGCGGCGTACGCGCAGTCGGCCAAGATCGCGCGCGATCACGGCGGGCCGTTTGCCGGTTACGAGAAGAACCGCGAGCCGTTCCTCCGGGTGATGCGGAAGCATCGCGCCGCGCTCAAGGACATCGATCGCAGCCACATGCCGAAGGAACTGTTCGATGCGGCCAGGGCGGTGTGGGACGAGGTCATCGAGCTCGGCGAGCTGCACGGCTTCAGGAACGCGCAGGCGACCGTGCTCGCGCCGACCGGAACAATCGGCTTCATGATGGACTGCGACACGACCGGCGTCGAGCCGGACATCGCGCTCGTCAAGTACAAGAAGCTCGTCGGCGGCGGGTTGATGAAGATCGTCAACCAGACGGTGCCGATGGCGCTCGCCAAGCTGGGCTACAACGCGCAGCAGGTCAAGGAGATCATCGAGTACATCGACGAGAACGAGACGATTGAAGGCGCGCCGCACGTCAAGGAGGCGCACCTGCCGGTGTTCGACTGCGCGTTCAAGCCGGCGCGCGGCGTCCGCTCCATCCACTACATGGGCCACATCAAGATGGTCGGCGCGACACAGCCGTTCCTCTCGGGCGCGATCTCGAAGACCGTCAACGTGCCGAAGGACGCGACGGTCGAGGAGATTCAGCAGGCCTACATCGACTCGTGGCGGCTCGGCACCAAGGCGGTCTCGATCTATCGGGACGGCAGCAAACGGACCCAGCCGCTCAACACTTCGCGGGACAAGGAGAAGGCCGCCGCGGCCCCCGCCGTGGCGGGTCCCGCCCGTCGCCGCCTGCCCGACGAACGGATGTCGCTGACCCACAAGTTCGACATCGCCGGCCACGAGGGCTACATCACGGTCGGCCTCTACGAGGACGGCCAGCCGGGCGAGCTCTTCCTGGTGATGGCGAAGGAAGGGTCGACGATCTCGGGCTTTGCCGACGCGTTCGCGCAGGCGATCTCCTACGCGCTCCAGTACGGCGTCCCGCTTCAGGATCTCGTCGACAAGTTCTCGCACGTGCGCTTCGAACCATCGGGGATGACCAAGAACCCCGACGTTCGTTTCGCCAAGTCGATCGTCGACTACATCTTCCGGTGGATGGCGACGAAGTTCCTCTCCGCCGACGCGCAATTCCGCGTCGGGGTCAACAACCGCGAAGAAGTGGTGACGACGCCCGAGCAGTTGCCGCTCGACGTAGCCGCCGCCGCGGGCGCGTCGGCGACGGCCGCGATCGCCTCGCCGAAAACGTCGTCTTTTGCGGCGATGCAGAACCAGGAAGACGCGCCGCCGTGCTCGACGTGCGGCTCGATCATGGTCCGCAGCGGCTCGTGCTACAAGTGCTCGAACTGTGGCACGACGTCTGGATGTGCATGACAGTCGGCAGTCGGTAGTCTTCAGTCGGGAGTCGCAGTCGACAGTCCGAGTCGACAGTCGGTCGAGTCAGTCGTAGTGTCCGGCTTTCCGCCTCCGCGTGAAGCTTCGGCGGACCCGCCGTAGCCTTGGCGAAGGCGGGCAGCCGGACCACAGGGGGCCGGCGCAAGCCGGCCTCGGTTTTTGTCCCCTCCGGGCGACTCGGGCATAATGCCCGGGTCCACCCATCGGAGGCGACATGACCCACGCGATCAACGGCGAGATCATCCCGGCGCTGTCCGGGTGGCAGGCCCTCGGTTTCATGACGGCGACGCTTGCGATCGTTGCCATCGTCAAGTTGCTGCGCCGGCGGGCCTAGACCATGCGCCGCCTGCTTCTCTCCCTCGCACTCCTCGCCATCCCGTCAGCATCCGCGCTCGCGCAGTCGTGGACCGTGCCGACCGCCGCCGCACGCTGTCCCTCGAAGTGGGGCGCCGACGACACCCGCGGGTCGGCGAACCACATGAAGCCCGAGTCGGTCCTCAAGGCGGTGCGGCTGATCAAAACGGGCGAGGTAATCGAGATCGGTCAGGTGCTGAGCGCGGCGATGCCGTTTTTCGGCACCCGCCGCTTCGACGTCACCACCAAGCGCACGGTCATGAACACCGGGTCGAATCGCCGCGGCAGCAACGAAGAGCTCGTCGTCGGCGAGATGGGCCAGGTCGGCACGCAGTTCGACGGGTTTGCGCACCAGACCCACGAGGACAGCCTCTACAACTGCCTGAAGCTCGACGACATCGCCACCAGGAGCGGCTTCACCAAGCTGGGGATTGAGAAAGTGGGCGCGCTCATCACGCGCGGCGTGCTGATCGACGTCGCGGCGCTCAAGGGCGTCGAGATGCTGCCGGACGCCTACGAGATCACGCCCGCCGACCTTCAGCAGGCGCTCGAGCGGCAGAAACTCACCCTCCAGCCTGGCGACGCGGTCCTCATCCACACCGGCTGGGGCAGGTTGTGGGCGAAGGATAACGCCCGCTACGTGAAGAGCTGCCCCGGCATTGGCATCGGAGCGGCGACGTGGCTGGCCAAACAGGATCCGATGCTCGTCGGCTCCGACAACTCGTCGGTCGAGGTTGGCCCCAATCCCGACGCGCAGCTGTCGCTGCCCGTTCACCAGTTCATGCTCGTCGTCAGCGGCATCCACCTGCTCGAGAACATGAAGCTCGACGAGCTCGCCTCGAAGCGTGCGCACGAGTTCGCCTTCATCGTCCAGCCGCTCAAGATGCAGGGCTTCACCGGGTCGACCGTCGCGCCGATTGCGATTCGGTAGGGTAGCCCTTCACCAGCTCGACACGCGCGTTGACACCCGGCACACGCGCCAGCGCCTTGTCGCTCGTCAGAAGAATCGCGTCCAGCGCTTCGGTAAGTGCGAGGTACACGGCGTCGTAGGCGCTCACGTTGTCTCGTAGATCCCACACCCGGTCGATCAGCGGCTCGTGGGCATGCCGTTCCAGATCAAGCGACCGCAGTGTGTCGATCGCCTGCTCGGCTTCGGCCGCGCTGATCTCGCCGTGGCGTGCGTATCGCCTCAGCGCCTGGACGATTTCCACGTCAGCCAGATGCGGGACGTGAAGGGTCAGGGACGCGTCCGCGAGACGGTCCGCGAGGCGCTGCCCCGCAGGAGTGCCGAGCAGCAGCTCGATTAAGGCCGAGGCATCGAGCACGATCATCGGGCATCCCGCTCCGCGCGGATGACGTCGGCGGGACGGACCTTCAGACGCCGCACCGGACGCGCGCGCAGACGAGCCAGTATTTCCTCGCGCCTCGGTCGATCGAGCGCCTTGCCGACTTCACGCAGGATGTAGTCGGACATCGACATCCCCTCCATCGCCGCCCGCGCCTTCAATCGCCGATGGAACTCGGCCGGAACATTCCTGATCTGGACCATTGTTTTTGACATGATAAAATGATGATTTCATCTATTTATCATGTCAAGAACGATCTGATATCGTGAACCGCATCAAATCGCAGCAAGGAGCACACCGTGAAAACAGTCGCCCTCGCGCTCGTCGTTCTCTTCGCCCAGGCGCCGGCGGCGCCGCCGACACAGTCAGCTCCCGACGTCACCGGCGAGTGGACTGGGACGTGGAGCTCCTATAACCCTGCTCAACCAGCCGTGCCGCCCAAGGAACAGTGCAAGACCCTGACGGCGAAGGTCTCGAAAAAAGACGACGGTTATCAGGCCACGTTCGAGGGCGACTGCGGGCGTCCCTACAAGTACTCGATCAGCATGGAAGGCCGCGCCGCGGGGAAAACCGTCCTCTTCAAGGGCACCGCGGATCTGGGGCCGAAGGACGGCGGCGTCTACGACTGGATCGGGCGCGCGACGGAGAAGGACTTCGTGGGTTTCTACACGAACGCGTACTACACGGGCGTCTTCACGCTCACGCGCACCAAGTAGCGCCGAGCGGTTATGCTGATGGTGTGAACAAGGACGCCGTCGACACCGCGCACCAACAATCCCGTCGTCTCGCCGCCGTCCAGGCGCCCGTCATCCCGATCGTCGGCCGGTGGACCGCCGAAACGCCCGGCACGATCTCGCTCGGGCAGGGCGTCGTGTCCTACGAGCCGCCGCGCGAGGCGATCGAGGCCGCGCGCCGCTTCGGCGGCACGCTGGCTGACCACCGCTACGGGCCGGTCGAAGGCCTGCCGGCGCTCGTCGAAGCCATCGAGGCCAAGCTCGCGCGCGAAAACCACCTCACGGTCAGGCCGGCGAGCCAGGTACTCGTGACGGCTGGCGGCAACCAGGCGTTCATGAACGCCGTCCTGGCGATCACGGATCCCGGCGACGAGATCGTGCTGCTGGTGCCGTATTACTTCAACCACGAGATGGCCGTGGTGATGGCGGGTGCGCAGGCGGTGGCGGTGCCGACGACCAGCGACTATCAGCTGGACGTCCGGGCGATCGATGCCGCGATCACCGCGCGGACGCGTGCCGTTGTCACGGTGTCGCCGAACAATCCGACCGGCGCCGTGTATCCCGAGGCCGCGCTTCGCGCCGTCAACGCCCTCTGCCGCGATCGCGGCGTCTTTCACATTCACGACGAGGCCTACGAATACTTCACCTACGGCGGCGTCTCGCATTTTTCACCAGGGAGCCTGCCGGACGCCGCGGGTCACACTATTTCGCTCTTCTCGCTGTCGAAGGCCTACGGCATGGCGAGCTGGCGAATCGGCTATATGGTGATCCCTGAAGCGCTCGCCGAGGCCGTCAACAAGATCCAGGACACGATTCTGATTTGCCCGCCGGCGGTGTCGCAGCACGCCGCGGTGGCCGCGCTCGAGGTCGGCCGATCGTTTGCCGGCGCGCACCTCGCGCGGCTCGACGCCACGCGTCGGGCGATTTTTGACGCCCTGAGCTCGCCGGATGTGCCCTGCGACGTCCCTTCGCCGGATGGCGCCTTCTACTATCTCGTTCGCGTGCACTCGCGGATGGGTTCGATGACGCTCGCCGAGCGCCTGATCCGCGAGCATCGCGTCGCGACGATACCGGGCTCCGCATTCGCGGATCCGTCGCCGTGCTCTGTACGCATTTCTTATGGCGCGCTCGACGCCGAGTCGGTGATCGAAGGGCTGCGGCGCCTCGTCGCCGGGCTACGTGCGCTGGCCGGGAAGTAGATTAGAGGAAGGCCGCCACGAGAATGGTCAGTCGCTCGTAGGGGCGGCAAATCATACGCCAACAGATGCAACCCTGGTACATCGCCACCGAGACGTTCACTGCAAGTGGCGGCGAGGCGTGGGACACGTACGTCGAGTGGTCGGGCCTCACCCAGTTGGACGAAGTCGTCTCGCTGGATCCGATGCTCTGCCCGACGCTTCTGCCCGACATCCGGGCCGACTACTGGCCCCACATCGTCAATGAAGACTTCATGCTCCAGTTCTTCACCGATCTCGAGTTCCTGCTCGCGCAGGTGTCTGGCACTCCCGAGCGGAACGTCCTCTGTGTATACCGCAATCCGCCTCATCCACCTCCGCCGTGCACGGGACCCGTGAATTTCGAGTTCCTCGGCTACGACCTCGTCGACGTTCAAGCGAGCGCCAGCGCGCTGACCAACTGCGGCGGTTTCCCGGACGTCTTCGACAAGGCCGAACTCTCGTCCAAAGGATTGCTGACGTCACACGCCCGCGCGCGTCAGGTGCAATTAGAGCTGCCCGCGCGGTATCCGGAGGAGCATCACGCCAACTGTCATGTCTGGGCTGTATCCAGGGCCGTTATGCCCTGACGAGCGCAGGCCGGGGTGATCCGCGGGCTGACGATCGCCGGCTGTCGGTCTTCGTTGTGACGCTCTGGACGTCGATGCTCGTCTGTGAACCAGCGACCCTCGTGCTCCACATCGAGTACGCGGCTAGTGTGCACGTTAGTGCGGACCTCGAGCCGGCCGTTTGGCTAACAGCATTGCAGCTGACGGCGGCTGGCGAGTGAATGAGCCGCCGCGGCTAAAGCGTGGCCGTTAGGCGGACGAATACGAACGAGGAACGAGCGTGAAACCCTACAATCCGGACAAGAGCCCTGATCCCGCTGATTGGCTGGACACTGATGAGAGTGAGAGAATCGACCTGGTCTCGTCATACCATCGACGCGCTCGGGTTCGTCTCCCAAACCTCCGAGTGCACGCCACGATACATGTGATCGTGGAGAATCAAGTAGCGATGGGGGAACGCGCAGTCGTGGAAACGCTGACGCGGCTTCAAAGCGAGGGGTTGAACCGCCACGATGCGATTCACGCCATCGGATCGGTCCTGGTCGAGCACATGAACGAACTCCTGAAAGAAGGCCATCGGACGGAGCAGGTCGACCCTAACGAGGCATATTTTCAGGCTCTGCAGGAACTCACGGCGGCTGGTTGGCGCAACGCCGGCTAACATCGCGCTGCGGCCGACGGCGGCGGCGCAAGACTGATCAGGAGCGCTGGTTGATGGCCGGCCGCAGCTGAGCGCGCTAGCGTCAAGTTCGTAGCGGACGATAGTCGGCTCGCGCTTCCCGAAGCAACGGCAATCGACCGCTGAAGTAGAGCTCGGCCTCGTGGAGGTTGTGCGCGCGACAGCGCAGTTCCAAGTTGTCGACGTTCGGCGCACCGCCGATCGCATGCGGCTTGACGTGATGAAGTTCGAGAAAGCTGCGCTCCGCGCATCGACTCTCAGCGCCCACGAACGCGCACTGGCCTGCGTCTCGCTTCCACACGGCTCGCCGAACTGCCGATGGGATGTGTCGCGACGCTCCGACCCTGGACCGCGCGGCGCGTGGGCGCTCCACGGCCGCGAGTTTGGTTCGCTCGAGATCGGCGAGCAGCAACGTGACTGCACGTTCGACAATCTCGGCGAGATCCCCGTTGGGGATGGCGTGACGCAGCAGATCTTGCGCTCGTCGGAGCTTGTCGTGTGTGGCGCCGGTGATGGTCAGCTGGACCCTGTAGCGGTCGGGCGCGAGCGCTTTCAGAACGCCATCTCGCAGTGGCGCGGGTGGCGATGGGGGGACGGGAGCGGCGCCAGGGAGCGCCACTGAAGTTGCCGCGGGCAGAAGATCGATCGCGGCCACTCTTGGAGCCGGTAGCTTTCTGACGCTCTCTGCAACGGAGGGCTGCGGACGCAGCCGCGCGACGATCCGTTCGACTTCGCGCTTGCTCCGATGACGGGCCTCGGCGAGGACCTGCTGATGATTCTCCGGCGTCAGCATCGGCCCCAGCAGCGTGATCGCCGTGAGGGTGACAGCTCCTTCGGCCATTAGATCGATCACAACCGGGAACTTGCGCGCAACTCGCGCCGCTTCAATCCTGCCATACGCGGCGTGTTCCGATAGCCGCAGGATCTGCACGCAATACGTGAAGAGTGATGAACACCCCTCGCCAAGATACAGCCGGCGCGCATCGAGCTCGGCCAGGAGCGCGACGAGTCGAACCGTCGCGCCGCGCTCGCGCGCGGCGGCAGACTTGACCTCGTCGATGAGCGCCCGATCGGACATATGGATCGCGATGTTTGCTGGAATAGTCATCCTCCTTTGTAGCATCGTCGATTCTGCCAAGCGAGGATGCCCGCACCGCGACGAACGTCGCTGATATGGTGGCGCCGGCATTCCATGGTCACGATCGAGCTCTGTCACTTTATCTGAGGTCTTCGGGCCGTCTTCCAGCGGACGTCCAGCGCAGCTCACAGAGTTCTTCCCAAAACCTCTCAAGTGTTTTCTTTGGTCCGAACGGGGAACTAGGGTGACCTGATCAATTCGCCACCGCCAATCAAGAACTGTTGCTCTACGATTGATGGCGACGGCGGCACTCGGTCCGGACCGGCCCGAGTTTGTGACCCGACCGCGCGCGGCTGAGCGGCGTCACCGAGCTCGATCCCGAAACCCAGCGGCTTCTCCCGTCCGAGCGGCAGACGCTCGTCGACGATGGTCAGGAACGCACCAGCGACCATCAGTTTGTGATGCGTGTTGGACGCCCACTGAGCTGCAGTCGTGCGTGACGAGCGGCGGATTTGGTGCGTCGGGTTGTTCGCGCTTACGACGCCGCGGTCCAAGCCGGACGCACGGATCGCGCCCTGCAACAGTGGCTAAACTGTCGGATGCTGGCTGGCCACGATGAGTTCGAGTGAATTTGAAGCTCGGCGGGCTCGCCCCGAGCCCGAGGCCGCGGCCGCCATCTGCGAAGCTCACTTGGACTCTATTCGTGGGATTCTCCACTTATCGCGTCGATGACGCGCAGGATGGTGTGTCCGTCTACGTGCGAGGAAAGGCGGCGCGGCGAGGTATTGGGACGATGCTCTTCCGACTCGCGGAAGAACACGCGCTCCACAGTGGAGCAACCAGCATTCAGTTCCAGGCCTCGCTCGCCGGCGTCGAGTTCTACAAGGCGAATGGATTCGAGGAATTCAGTCGTGGCGAGGCCCGCCTGATGTCAGGACGGTCGCTGACCTGCGTATTCATGCGAAAGGTTCTCATTCGGGCGTGATCATCGATGTCTGATCTCGAGACAGAACCCACGCGACCGTCGGCCTGTGCGATCATGTCGCCGCGTGTCGGCAGGGGAACAGAGCATGCAGATCAGTCCATCCAGGCGCGCGTTCTTGACAACTCTGGGGACCGCCGCCGCGGGTCCTGTCATCCTGGGACGGCGCGCGTTCGCACAGGGCTCACCAGCGCGTGTCGATGCCACCGCGTTGCGACAGCGGCTTGACGCGCTGAGCATGTTCGGGCGACCGCCGGGCGGCAGCTTCGCTGACGGTGTCAGTCGGGTCGCCTATTCGGATGCGGATCGTCGCCGGTCGCCGGTACGTAGTCGACTTGATGCGGGCGGCCGGTCTCGATACCCGCCTCGACCCCGCAGGCAATATCTTCGGTCGCCGCGCCGGAACCGACCAGGCCCTGCCGCCCATCCTTTTTGGTTCGCACATCGATTCGGTGCCGAACGGCGGCAACTTCGATGGTGATCTGGGATCGCTCGCGGCGTTGGGCGTGCTCGAAGCGCTCGCGGCAGCGGGGCTGCGCACCCGCCACCCGTTGGAGATGGTCGTCTGGGCCAACGAGGAGGGAGTGGCGTTCGGCCAGGTAGTGGCCGGCAGCCGTGTCGTCGCGGGCGACGTGAAGTCGGACCTGAACCAGGTCTGGAACGGCATGACTCGCGCTGATGCGATTCGCAAGATCGGCGGCGCCCCCGAACGCATCGCGGAGGCGGTCCGACCGAAGGGCGCGCACCATTGCTACCTCGAGCTCCACATCGAGCAGGGCGCTACGCTCGACCGGGAGCAAATTCCTGTCGGAGTTGTCGAAGGGATCGTCGCGATTGTTCGGTACGAAGCAACAGTTACCGGCTTCGCGAATCACGCTGGCTCGACGGCAATGTCTGATCGGCAAGACGCGCTGCTGGCGGCGTCGCATCTGACGATCGCCGTTCGAGACCTCGTGACCTCGGAGCCAGGCCGACAGGTCGGCACGGTCGGCCGGTTGGAGGTGACCCCCAACGTCCCGAATGTGATTCCAGGCGTGGTCCGGCTCACGATCGAACTGCGCGACCTGTCGCCTGAAAAGCTCGAGCGTCTGGCCGAACTGATCCGGCGGCGGGCGACGGAGATTGGGAACCAGACCAGGACATCGATCGAGCTCACACTCGTCAGTTCAACGATGCCGGCGAACGCCGCCGTGGAGGCGCAGCAGGCGATCGAACGGGTCGCGGGGCGGCTCGGTCTCGGCAGCCGCCGGCTGCCGAGTGGTGCCGGCCATGACGCACAGATGATGGCTCAGCTCTCGCCGATGGGCATGATCTTCGTGCCGAGCATTGGCGGTATCAGCCACTCGCCGCGGGAACTGACAAATTGGGATCACTGCGCACAAGGGGCTGATATCCTGCTCGGCACTGTTCTCGAGATGGATCGGGCGTAAGATCAGCCAACGCATGTTGATACCGGCGATCGAAGGCACCGTGACGATTCGGTCTCCAGCCGAGTCGTTCCTGCGGGCGTTTCGCGAGCGTGTGGCCGCCGGCCTTCTTGAGGGGCGACCTCACCCTCGCTCGAACTATGTAGTGAGCGAAGCCGCCTCAGGTGCTGTCGTCGTCCTGGCCGCTGACTGGTGGACCGCCATCAACGTCGGTCTCAACAGGGTGGAGCTTCGACACCTGCCGCCGGACCTGATTCGCTACGATGTCCGATACTGGCGCTGGACCTTGTATGCGCTCTCCCTGAGTGGCGGTCTTGGGTTCGTCGGGCTGGCCATGCTTCTGAGCCTCGACGTCCGCGGCTACATCGCGCGGAATGAGCGCTCAATGATTCCGGGCCTGTCGATCGACCAGAATCTCGGCATCGCATGGCTGATGGTTCTCTTCTGGGGATTCATCTGGCCTTGGCTCCTCATTGCGCTGCACAAACGTCCCCTGCGGCAATTGGTGGAGCGCCTGATAGGCGAGGTTGACGTGGCTGCTGTGCCTACGCTCCCGCGTTCGTGATTTCATCGCGTGTCGAGGACCGATCGGTACTGTTCCGACTGCTCAACTGAAAACTGATTGAGCTTGTCACCGGGCGGACTTTGTCGTCGGCCAGTGGTTCGCCGGCCACAGTGGCGGGATGGATCGTCACGGGTGGTCGTGTTCGATCAGGGCGATCAGTCCTTCCCCTTGGAATCTGTCGTCAAAGACGGAAGGGCGATGGTCAGGCCCTTGTCGGAGGCGCGCTCCGAGTATGTGCCGCACTTCTCAGCGGACGCCACGTTCAAGCTGCGATCTCACGCAGGCTACCTGCTCTATCTGAAGAAGCGCGAGGAGGACCGAAGTGACGACAATCAGGCAGGCTAGGATCGCCTTACGGCATGCGGCTGTAGACGATCGCAATACTGATCGACCTCTTCTTTCACGGGCAAGATGACTCGATCCTCCAGACACTCGGCGCCGCCTGACGCCGCCCGGCAGCCGATGACTGGCAAGGAGCAGTTTTGCGAAGCGCTCGCAAGCTACTCTCACCGAAGATGAACGACAATGTCCGTCGCCCGTTCTATGCCGAGTACGCGTGGGCCTTCAATCTGCTGATCGATCGTCCGGTCCGTAAAGAGTGCGCGACGATGGTCGCCTGGCTGGTCGAGCGCGGCGTCCGCCCTGGCGCTGAACTTCTCGATGCAGGATGCGGGACAGGTCGTCATGCGGCGGAGTTGGCACGTCGGGGCTACATCGTTCATGGTATCGATCTGTCACCCGAGCTGATCGACGTCGCCAGGCAGGCGGGCGACGGCGAGCGGGTCTCGACGTCCTTTGCGATTGGTGACATCAAGATGTTGCCGATCAATCGATTCGACGCGATTCTCTGCCGCGGCGTTCTCAACGACTTCGTTGAGGACCAGGATCGCAAGGCGGTGTTTGCCACGTTCGCCAGTGCGCTTCGACCTGGAGGCGTACTCATCCTGGACGTGCGGGAGTGGGAGGCGTCGGCGGAGCGCAAGGCGCGGGAGCCCCTCTTCAGGAAGAGCGTATCCACCGATCGGGGCACGCTGACGTTCTCGAGTGTCACCGATCTCGATCCGGAGAATCGGCGGCTTCTCTTGTCCGAGCGTCACACGCTCGTCGACGGTAGTCAGGAACGCTCCAGCGATTATCAGTTTGTAATGCGGTGCTGGACGCCCGCAGAGCTGCAGTCGTGCCTGACGAGCGCCGGATTCCCCAAGATCACGTACTTCGGTGCCTACGACGACGCAGTCCAGGCCGGACGCACCGATCGCCTGGTAGCCGTGGCTCAACTTTCAGATGCTGACATGGCCACGGGGACGTCGCGTGAATTTGAAATTCGACCGGCGCGCCTCGGGGACGCGGAAGCCATCCGCGTGGCTCACGTGGATTCGATTCGTTCGATTGGTCCCGCATACTACCCACCGAACGTCGTTGAGGACTGGGGGTCGGGTCTCACGCCAGACATTTATGTGAAAGCGATGGAAGGCGGGGAGGTGTTTTTCGTCGCGACCGGTATCATCGGCGGTAAACCCGCCGTGCTGGGATTCTCGTCACATCGCGTTGATGACGCGCAAGATGGTGTATCAGTCTACGTCAGAGCCGAGGCGTCGAGGCAGGGAATCGGCACCGCGCTCCTACAACTGGCGGAGAAACACGCGCTCGACATTGGAGCAACTAGCATTCAGATCCAAGCCTCGCTGGCGGGCGTCGAGTTCTACAAGGCGAATGGATTCGAGGAGATCGGTCGCGGAGATGCCCTCCTGATGTCTGGACGGTCGCTGGCCTGCGTATTCATGCGGAAAGTTCTTACCTGGTGAGAGGACAGATCATGCAGATCACGCCGTATCTCAGCTTCAAGGGAGACTGCGAGGCAGCGTTCACGTTCTACGAGCGGTGTCTCGGCGGCAAGCGCGGAGCGATCTTCCGATACGCCGGGAGCCCGATGGCGGATCAGGTCCCGGCCGACTGGCAGGACAAGGTGATGCACGGGAGCCTGACGGTTGGCGATCTGGTGCTGATGGGTGCCGACGTCGTGCCGGATGGCTATGAGGAACCGAAGGGCTTCTCCCTCTCGATTCAAATCAAGAGCACCGTTGACGCCGAGCGAATCTTTCACGAACTGGCCAGGGACGGCCGCGTAGTCATGCCGCTCGAGAAAACTTTCTGGGCCGACCGCTTTGGCATGGTCGTCGATCGCTTCGGCATCCCGTGGCTGATCAACTGCGAGGGAGTCGCACAGCCTCCGGCGTGACGCTGATGCGTTCTGATCCCATAGATATCCTGCCAGCGTTCAAAATCGTGAGGGCCATCGCGCGGCGCGGCGGCGCGTGCGTGCTACGCTGAAGCGCAAACGGCGAGGCTCGGGACATCCACCGCGATTGATCGCGGGTCCGGGCGAGACCTCGGAGGTGAGAGCGTGAAGCGAACGTTCCTGTGTCTGGTACTCTCGGCGCTCGTCAGCGCGGTGGCGGCGTCCCAGGTCGCCAACTCCCGCACGGAGGCGCTGATCGCGAGGGCGAAATCCCTCGAGCTGGACACGCCGTACGTGCCGCCGCCGGGCGATGCGCTCGAGCACCACACGGCCGGGTTCGCGAAGATCATGTGCTCGGCGGTGTTCATCACCGGACTCGATCCGGACTTCGCCGCCGAGAACGTCGGCTATTTCATCAGCCCCTACGCGGAACGCGCGAAGGTCGGCAAGCCGGTAGTCGATCGCGCCGCCAAGGCGGTCCACGTCACGCTGCCGAACGGCGTGAGGCGCATCGGCGAAGTATGTGGGCGATCAGGGCTGCGTGATGCTGCCCGCGGGCGAGACCTCCGTGAAGTTCACGCCGGTCGACGTGAAGAGCCGGTTGCCCGATCGCGTCGACGCAGCCTGGCCGATGGGCGATCGTGCTGCCGAGCGGCCCGCCGCCGGCCGGCATCGACGTCGACAAGGTGAAGCAGGCCGTCGATGCGGCGTTCGATCCCGCGACGGGACATGACCGCGGCGTTCGTCGTGACCTGGAAGGGACGCCTGATCGCCGAACGCTACGGCGATCGGCATCACGCCGACCACGCCGCTCGAGAGCTGGTCGATGGGCAAGAGCGTGACGTCGACGCTGATGGGCGTCCTCATCAAGCAGGGCGTCTACGAGCTCTGGCAGCCGGCGCCGATTCCCGAGTGGCAGGGCGCCGGGCGATCCGCGCGCGAAGATCCGCATCGGCGACATCCTGAACATGTCGAGCGGGCTGCGGATCAGGGCGCCGCAGGATCCCGACTACGATGCCGTCGGGCCCGTATCCCGATCACCTCTATCTCTACACCGGAGGCGTCGACTCCTTCCGGTACGCCGCGACGCGGCCGCAGCAGTGGCCGCCCGGCACGGTCGGCCGCTATCGCAACACCGATCCGGTGCTTGATCAACTACCTGGTCCGCCTCGCGGTCGAGAAGCGCGGCGAGGAGTACCTGTCGTTCCCGCAGCGCGCGCTGTTCGACAAGATCGGCATCCGCACGATGGTGATCGAGACCGACGCCGTACGGCAACTTCCTCGGTCAGGGTGCGGTGTTTGCCTCCGGCGCGCGACTGGGCGCGGCTCGGCAACCTGTACCTTCAGGACGGCGTCTGGAACGGCGAGCGGATTCTGCCCGAGGGCTACGTCAAGTTCGTGAGCACGCTCGCGCCCGCATGGGAGGCGGACAAGCGGCCCGTCTACGGCGGCTTCTTCTGGATCAACGGCGAAGGGACGTTCCCGGTGCCGAGGGAGGCGTACTACATGGCGGGCGCCGGCGGCCAGACGACGCTGATCGTTCCGTCGCACGACCTCGTCGTCGTGCGCCTCGGCCACTTCAAGGGCAGCACGCCCGGCGCGGCAAGTTTTCGAACGGCGCTGGCGCTGCTGATGGAGGCGGTGCCAGCCAGAAGTTCGTCGAAGTGAAAACAGCGGGGTCATGACTTCAGCCTTTCCTGATTTCATCCGCGTGGTCGTAGACGGGGACATCGACCAGGTGTCTCGCCATCTGGCTGCCAGCCCGGCCCTTGCCACTGCCTCGTCGGGCGTCGGCGCGACGCGTCAGGGGGCCTCGACCTTCTTCTTCGCCGACATCGCTCACTACTTCTATGCCGGCGATACGGCTCTTCATATGGCTGCCGCGGCGTTTCGGCGCCAGGTTGCGGAACTCCTGGTTTCGCACGGAGCCGAGTGGCGCGCAAGAAATCGCCGCGGGGCGCAACCGCTTCACTATGCGGCGGATGCCAACCGATGGGATCCGGCGGCACAGGCGGACATGGTCGAATACCTCCTGTCGATCGGCGCAGATCCCAACACCGTGGACAATTCCGGCGTCGCGCCTCTGCACAGAGCCGTGCGCACGCGGTCGTTGGCGGCTGTGCGAGCGCTCCTCGATGGCGGGGCGAACGCGAGGCAGCCAAACAAGACGGGATCGACGCCATTGCACCTTGCCGTTCAGACCACCGGCCGAGGAGGGAGCGGTTCTCCGCAGGCGCGTGAACAACAGGCCGGCATCGTCAAGCTGCTGCTGGAGCGTGGCGCGAGGGTGACGGACCGGGACGCACGCGGCAAGGCAGTGCATCAGGCTGCCACCAGCGAGTGGAGTCGAGCCTTGCTGGGGGATGTGGCCGCGCGTTAGCCAGGCAACCTGTGGCCCGTCCTGCTGAACCACCTCGCGGGCGGGGCATCCCGGCTGGCGGCGTTGCTCCTCCTTCAAATACTCCCGGTATTCTCGGTCGTCGCGCCTAGCCATCCGGGCGCCGCGCGCCGCGATCTGGTCCTCCTTCAGCGAGGACGGGCCACTAGTCACCCGAACTAGATCCCGGTCTTCAGGTACTTTCCCAACCCGCCCAACAACCGATCGATCTCTGCCGGACTGTTGTACAGGTGCGGCGACGCGCGCAGTCCGCCGCGATCTTGTCCACCCCGCGTCGCCAAGCGCGACGTTGTCCTTCTCATACAACGCCGTTGCCAGCTTGCCGGCGTCAATCGTTCCCGGCAGGAACGAGACGACCGCCACGCGCAGCTCTGGCTTGGGTGATGTCCACACGGTCACGCCAGGCAGCCTGCTCAGGCCTTCGATCAGTTGCGTGCTCAGGTCGCGGGCGCGCTGTTCGATGGCCGACCGGCCAATGCGGTTTTGAAACGTCAGGGCTTCCCGAAAGGCGATCATCGTGGCTTCGTCGCGCTGCCCGAACCCTTCGAACGAGCGCGAGAAGCCGACGGCGCCGGCATAGGCACTGTAGATGCTCGGCCAGAGCTTCGGCTGCGACGCCCTGCTGACGTAGAGAACACCGCACTCTCGCGCGCCGCACGGCCATTTGTGCGCGCTGGCGGAGTAGAAGTCCGGCCGCATGTCGGAGAGATTGACGTCGAGAAGACCGAGGCTCTGCGCGCCGTCGACGAGCGTCAGGATGCCACGCTCGCGCGCGACGCGGCACAGCTCCGTGGCCGGCATCAGATCGCCGACCGTACTCGACAGGTGCGTGAAGCAGAGCACCTTCGTTCGCGGCGTGATCGCGCGGGTGAAAGCGTCGACGTAGTACTCCATGCCGGGGTGCGGATTCCTTTGCGCGACCTCGACGACCGTGAAACCGAAGCGCTTCCCCTTCTCCCGCCAGGCTACGAGGTTGCTCGGATGGTTGTCGCCATGGACGACCACTTCATCGCCGGCCTTGAGGTCGAGGCCGCTCGAGACGAGATTGTTTGACTCGCTGGTATTGCGGGTGATGATGATCTCGTCTGGCGTGACGCGGAGGAACTCGGCGAGGGCCTTCCGCGTCTGCTCCTTCTCGGGATAGAGCCGCGCCCGATTTTGCGGCGACGGGTCGTGGTCGACGCGCTCCGTTTCCCGAGTCAAGGTCTCGAGCACCGGCCGGGAAGCCGGACAGAGATTGGCCGCGTTCATCACCGCCAGGTCCGGAGGCATCACGAACTGTTCGCGCACGCTCTTCCAAAACGCTTCGCCCGCCGCCGGTCCGCCCGCCGCCAGCACCGTCGCCGGCGCCTGACGAGCCCACGCCGGATCGCTGAAGAGTGCCGCCGATCCCCCGAGCGTGAACAGCCGCGCAAAATGCCGACGCGAGAAGGTTGATGACATTGTGGGAGAGAATTGTATCAGTCGCGGGGACTGCTCCCTGATGCTTGCCTATGCCGCCCTGCTCGCCGATCTCCGGTATTGCCTGGTCGGCCATCTTCATTCGCTGGTCGGAGTTGCCAGGCCCGTCGTCGGCGTTCTACCGCGTATTCATTGCCGCCCTGGTCCTGGTGCCATGGTGGCTCATCACCGGATTGAGGATCCCGAGGAGGCGGGCACGGATCGCAGGCACGACATCACGCGCGTACCTGCTGGCGCTCTGCGGCGGCGTATTCTTCGGCCTCGATCTCGCGCTCTACAACACGGCGGTGATGCGTACGACCGCGACGACCGCGACGCTCTTCGGGAACAACTCCCCGATCTTTGTCGGCATCGGAACGTGGATCTTCTTCCGCCGCCGGCCGCAGCCGAGGTTCTGGGTCGGGCTGGCACTGGCAACCGGTGGCGCGGCAATACTGATGATTGCCAACGCCTCTCGCCCTGCCGAAGCGACCGGCGATCTCACCGGCGCGTTGATGGCGATCGGTGCCGCCGTCTTTTTCGCTGCCTACCTCCTGGCGACCGAGCACGTCCGCGAAGAGATGGACACGCTGACGTTCAGCACCGTCGCCGTGGTCGGCAGCGTGCTGACACTGCTCGTGGTCTGTCTGATCTTCGGCACACCGCTGTGGGGGTTTACGACGCGGACGTGGTTCGCGCTCCTGGGCCTGGGTGTGATTTCGCAGCTCGGCGCGTATCTCGGCCTGGCCTACGCCCTCGGGCACCTGCCCGCCACGATAACCTCGGTTGGATTGCTGGCCCAGGTCCCGCTGACCGCGCTTCTGGCCGTCCCGCTGCTCGGCGAGCCGCTCACCCGACCCTACCTGGCAGGCGGCGCACTCGTCCTGGCAGGCATCTATATCGTCACGACCGGATCGAAGTCACGTTGATCGAGCTACCGACTGCGACTGCCGACTGGAACTGCCGACTGCGACTAACGATTGTGACTCCCGACTACCGACTCCCGACTGACGACTGTCTGAGTTCAGCAATCAACTCAAACGATCGCAACCGCGCCCCGTGGTCGAATATCTGTCCCGAGATGATGATCTCGTCGGCGGCCGTGCGGTCCATGAACGCCGTCAGTCCCCGCTGAACCGTTGACGGCGATCCAACCAGCGCTGACGAGAACACGTGCTCGAGCTCCGCGCGCTCGATCGGCGTCAGCGCGGCGGCGAATCGATCCGGATCGACCGGTGGCGGCACGGGTCCTAGCGTGCCACGGCGGAGCGCGAGAAACACCTGCTGGTGCGACGTAAAGAGCCGCCGGGCCTCATGGTCGGTGTCCGCCGCGACGATGGTGATGCCGGGCATGACGTAGGGCCGCTCGAGCGGTTCGCGCGCGATCGACGTCGGCCGAAATCGTGTTCGATAGATCTCGAGCGCGGGCATCAGCTGCGCTGGCGCGAAATGCGAGGCGAACGCGAACGGCAGGCCGAGCTCAGCGGCGAGCTCTGCGCCGTAAAGGCTCGATCCCAGGATCCAGATCGGCACCTGCGAGCCGGCGCCGGGGACGGCCCTCACTCGCTGCCCTGGCGCGGGCTCGCGCAGGAAGGCGATGAGCTCCTGCACATCCTGCGGAAAGGAATCGACGTTTGGTGCTCGTCTGAGCGCAAGCGCCGTCACCTGGTCGCTCCCCGGCGCGCGTCCAAGCCCAAGATCGATCCGGTCAGGGAAGAGCGCCTCGAGTGTGCCAAACTGCTCGGCGATCACGAGCGGCGCGTGATTCGGGAGCATGATCCCACCGGCGCCGACCCGGATCGTCGAAGTTCCGGCGGCGACGTGAGCGATGACGACCGACGTCGCCGCGCTCGCCACTGCCGGCATGTTGTGGTGTTCGGCGAGCCAATAGCGGTGATAGCCCCAGCGCTCCGCATGCTGGGCCAGGTCCAGGCTGTTCCTGAACGCCTGGGCGGCGCTACCGCCTTCGACGATGGGGGCGAGGTCGAGGATGGAAACGGGTGTCATGTTCGATGACAGAATACCGCCACGGAACACACGGATCACACGGATGATCCATATTCAGGACGCGCTGAGGAGCCATAGGATGCCACCGCGCACACGTCGACTGTTCAGCCGCCTGGCAGTGATCGCTACGATCTTGGCGCTCGGTTCGGCGCCGCAGACCCAGCCGTCACCCAACACATCCAGGCACATCGTCCTCATCAGCCTCGACGGGTTCCCGAGTTGGGCGCTCGACGATGCCTATCTGCCAGTCCCGACGCTCCGGCGGCTGGCAGCGCGCGGCGCGCTGGCGAAGGGCATGCGCCCGGTGAATCCGACAGTCACCTGGCCGAACCATACAACGCTCGTCACCGGCGTCACCCCTGCGAAGCACGGCGTGCTCTTCAACGGCCTGCTCAAGCGTGATCCCGGTGTTCCGCCGCGTGTCGAGCCCTGGCTCCACCGCGACGAGATGGTCCGCGTCAAAACGCTCTACGACATCGCCCACGCCGGCGGTCTGACGACAGCGCAGGTGGACTGGGTGGCGATTCAGGATGCGCCGACCGTGACCTGGGCGTTTCCGGAACGCCCGCCGCCGGCCGGCCCGATCGCCCAGGAGCTCGTGAAAGCGGGCGCGCTCACTCAAACCGAGCTCGAAACCTTCGCCACGCGCAACATCGTGTGGCGCGATCGAGTCTGGACCCAGGCCGCTGCGCACATCATCGAGAAGCATCGGCCCAACCTCATGATGTTCCACCTCCTCAACCTCGATTCGACGCAACATCGCTACGGGCCGCGCACGCACGCGGCAATGACGACGATGTCGCTGCTCGACGCGCAAGTCGCCGAGATCGTTGCGGCGGTCGACCGTGCCGGTCTGACCGCGCGCACCACTTTCGTCGTCGTATCCGATCACGGGTTCAAACTCGTCAAGCGGCAGATCAGGCTCAACGCGGCCTTCATGAAGGCGGGACTCCTGAAAGCCCAGGATGGCAAAGTCCTTCAGTCAGACGCGTACGTCGTCCCTGAGGGCGGCTCGGCGATTGTCTACCTGACGGTTCCCGATCCGACCGGTGAGCTCCTTGCGCGCGCGCGAAAGGCGATTGCCGGAGTCGAGGGGATCGACGGCATCGTCGAGCCAGCCGACTACGCTCGATTCGGCCTGCCTCTCCCGACCGTCAACAACCAGATGGGAATCCTGTTCGTGACGCCAAAAGAGGGCTATTCATTTACGGCGGCGGTGGGGGAGGACGTCGTGGTCGACGCGCCCGAAGGCAGCCTCGGCGCACACGGGTACCCGGCGACCGACCCCGATCTGAGCGCGCTCTTCATTGCGTCGGGCGCCGGGATCCGCCAGGGGGTGACCCTGGGCGTCATCGACAACGTCGACGTTGCGCCGACGATGGCAGACTTGCTTGGCTTGAACTTGCCGAATGTGGACGGGAAGGTGCTAAAGGAGATTCTGGCGCCGCGCCAGTGAAGGGGTTGGGGTCAGGTCTTGGCGGGGCGCAAGACCTGACCCTCGAGTGCTACTGTCCCGACCCTGCCGCTGCCGACGCGGGCTCGACTCGCAGAATCCCGCCCGGATTGGCGTCCACGACGAGATAGAGGAATCCGTCGGGCCCTTGACGAACGTCGCGGATGCGCTGGCGCAGCGAACCGAACATCAGCTCACGCCCGGCGAGTCCCTTCTCGTTCATGCCGACGCGCCACACGCCGGTGCCGGCGAGCGCGCCCAGGAAGAACTGGCCTTTCCATCCCGGGAACTTGTCGCTGCTGTAAATCACCATGCCCGAGAGGCCCGGTGACGGCGCCCAGAACATGAACGGCTGCTCGAGTCCCTCCTTGGCCGGCTGCGCGCTGATCACTTCGCCGCTGTATTCGCGGCCGAAGGTGATGATCGGCCAGCCGTAGTTCTTGCCAGCCTCAACCAGGTTGAGCTCGTCGCCGCCCTGCGGGCCGTGCTCGGTTGCCCAGACCGCGCCGGTATCGGGGTGAACGGCGAGCCCCTGCACGTTGCGGTGGCCCCACGAGTAGATCTCGGGCTTGTAGCCGGTCTTGCCAACAAACGGATTGTCTGGCGGCGCGGTGCCGTCGTCTTTGAGGCGCAGGATCTTTCCGCCGTGGATGTTGGTGTTCTGCGCGCGGACTCGGTCGTTACGTTCGCCGACGCTCATGTAAAGCATGCCGTCTTTGCCAAACGCCAGCTTCGACCCGAAGTGGACGCCGCCCATGTTCCAGTTGTCCGTGACGAGCAGGTCCTTCACGTCGACGAGTGCCTTGCCGTCGAACCGGCCGCGAGCGAGCACCGTGGTGCCTTCCTTCTCCTTGCCCTTCGAGTAGGTCAGGTAGACGAACTGGTTCTGGGCAAACTGCGGGTGGACGGCAACTTCGAGGAGCCCGCCCTGCTGAACCGCGAACACCTCTGGCGTTCCGGCCACCGGCTCCGGGTCGAGGGTGCCGCCGCGCACGATGCGCAGCTTTCCGGCCTTTTCCGTGATGAGCATGTCGCCGTTCGGCAGGAACGCCATGCTCCACGGTGTCGCGAGCCCCTTGAACATCGGGGTGACGCGGACCGGCGCGCCAATCGTTTCGACGACCTGCGCCGCGTCGGGAAATGGCAGCGACGGCGGACGCTGAAATCCTCCCGGCGGTGGTCCCTGTCGTCCACCGCCTTGTCGCCCTCCTCCGGGCGGCTGAGGTACGCCGGCTGGCGGCGGCTGAGCCCCGCCGGCTGGCGGCTGCTGAGCAACGAGTCCCGCGGCAACCGTTGCCATCGCCGCTACAGTGACCGCCCATGTTGTTTGTCTGACTGATACCCGCATCTTTGAATCTCCTGTGTTCGCTCGTTGCTGCGTGTTACGTCTGCCGGATTCCCGCCAGGACCCCGCGCATGTAGGCGAACGACTGCAGCATGCCCGGCAGCGGATTGTCGACGTCGATCTCGTACTCGAGGCCGACGTGGCCCGTATAACCGATCTTCACGAGCGCGCGGAAGAGGCCGGGGAAATCGATCGCGCCCTTGCCGACGATCACCTGGCTGTCGCGCTTGTTCAGGTCGCTCAGATCCTTGACGTGCAGATCGTAGACGCGGTCGTGCAACTCGAGCACGGCCTTGGTGGGGTCGACCTTGGCACGCCAGGTATGTCCGATGTCGACGCACATGCCCATGTGCTTGTCGCGGCCCTTGACGTGCTTGTAGACGTCGTACGGCGACGGGAAGAACTTGTCTTCAGGGCCGTGATTGTGAATCGCGACTTTGATGTCGAATTCCTTCGCCGTCTTCTCGACGGTGTCGAGCGCCTCGAAACTCGGCGCCGCGACGATGAGGGGCATGCCCATCAGCTTGGCGTATTCGAAGTCCTTGCGGACCTGCTCGGCGTCGCTTGCCTCCCAGGTTGGACCCTTCTGCACCCACGTGATCGTGCCGCCGCCCATGATCGTCAGGCCCGCCGCCTCGGTCTTCGCTCGCGCGGCTTTGAGGGCCTCCGGCGAATCGGTGCGGGGAACGTGGACATCCTTGAAGTTGATGTACTTGACGCCGCAGGCCTGGGTCATCTCGAGCGCTTTGTCGAACGGAAACTTGCGCAGGGAGTATGAGGCAACGCCGAGCTTCAGCTGCTCCGGGGCCGCGGCCGCAGGCGCGGCAGCCGCTCGACCGGTGACCTGGGGCAGGAGGCTCGCAGCCGCCACCGTCGTCAGGAACTCACGTCGTCTCATCGGTTTCCTCCGTGAAGGACTTCCTCTGTGAACCGTCCGGACCAACGCAACATCATATCGCCAGTCAACGCAAGCGCGCGACGGGGGGGCGTTACGGCTCAAGGCTCAAGGCTCAGGGCTCAGGGCTCAGGCAAGGCACTCAGACAGTGCCGCGCGCTTTTGATCCGAAAGCACTTCCCTGAGCCTTGAGCCCTGAGCCCTGAGCCATAATGATCCGTGCCATTCCACCATCTCGGCCTTCACCCCTCGTTGCTCAGGGGCATCAAGGAACTCGGCTTCGTTCGACCGACGACAATTCAGGCTGAGGCGATTCCCCCGGCGATGCTGGGCAAGGACGTCATCGCCACCGCGCAGACCGGCAGCGGCAAAACGGCGGCCTTTCTTCTTCCGATCGTCCATCGTCTGATCGACAAGCCGCGGCGCACGACGCGGGCGCTCGTCCTGGCGCCGACGCGCGAGCTCGCCGCGCAGATCCTCGAGGATCTGACCGCGCTCGCGGTGCACACGCCGATCACCGGCGCGGCGGTGTTCGGCGGCGTGGGCATGGGGCCGCAGGAGCACGCGTTCAAGAGTGGCGTGGACATCATCGTGGCCACGCCCGGCCGGTTGCTGGACCACATGCGCTCCAGTTACGCGAAGATGAACCACCTCGAGCATCTCGTCCTCGACGAGGCCGACCGGATGCTCGACATGGGTTTTCTCCCGGAGATTCGCCGCATCCTGACGCACCTGCCGACGCGGCGCCAGACACTCTTTTTCAGCGCGACGATGCCGCCGCCGATTGCGGCGCTGTCGGCGGAGATGCTTCGCAGTCCCGTGACGATCCAGATGCAGCGCCAGGCGGCGCCGGCCTCCGGCATCACACAGGCGGTTTATCCAGTCCCGCAGGAGCTGAAACCTGCGCTCCTCCTGCATCTGCTGACGCGCGATACGATGCGGCAGGCGCTGATCTTCACGCGGACGAAGCATCGGGCCAATCGCCTCGCCGACTTTCTGGTCCGGAGCGGCGTCAAGACCGAGCGGATCCACGGGAACCGATCGCAGGCGCAGCGGACGGCGGCGCTCGCCGGATTCAGGAGCGGCATCTACCCGGTGCTCGTCGCGACCGACATCGCGGCGCGCGGCATCGACGTCGAAGCGCTGGGCCACGTCGTGAACTTCGACGTGCCGCTGGCACCCGACGACTATATTCACAGAGTCGGTCGGACGGGTCGCGCCGAGATGACCGGCGAGGCGTTCACGTTCGTCTCGCCGCAGGAAGAATCCGAGCTGCACGCGATCGAGCGTGTCGTGGGACGCCGCCTGCCGCGGGTGACGGTGCCGGATTTCGACTACGCCGCGCGCCCGCAGGCGAAGCTCGAGATTCCGCTGGCGCAGCGCATCGCAGAGATCAGGGCCAGGAAGCGTGGCGAGCGCGAACGCGCCGCCGCGAACGCGGCCCGGCGTTCCGCGGCGCAGCGCGGACGACCGGTTGGGCCGTCACAACCGCAGGGTCCGGGGGGGCATCGCCCGTCACGTCCGTCCCATCCGGCCGGCCGTCCCTTTCGTGGACATGGTGGTCGGCGGAGGAGAGGATAGAGAACTAAACAGCCGGGTCGTGTCACCCGTTCCGCGAATCCCATTCGCGTCGAAAATCGCTGGACTTTCCCGCGGCATCTCGGAGAATCACAGCACAGAAACGCATGGTCGGACTATCGACAGATCCCGATCCGGATGTCTTGATTGTCGGCGCTGGTCCCACCGGGGCAGTCGCGGCGAAAAGGTTTCTCGAAGCGAGCATGCGGGTGGTTGTGCTCGAACAAGGGGACTGGCCGGATTACTCGCAGGCTCGCGCGGATCATCCCGACTTCGAGTTGACGATGGGGCGGTATTGGTCGGGCAATCCCAACCGGCGGCAGGCGCGCGCGGATTATCCGATCGACGACAGGGACTCTGACATTTCAGCCGTGCTTTTCAACGCGGTTGGTGGGGGCACGGTCATTTACGCGGCGCATTGGCAGCGCAACGTGCCGTCGGACTTTCGCGTGCGCACGCTCGACGGCGTGGCCGACGATTGGCCGCTGACGTACGAGGACCTCGCGCCCTTCTACGAACGCGTTGAGGCGGACTTCGGCGTGTCGGGACTGGCGGGCGATCCGGCGTTTCCGGCCGGGAAGGGTCCGCCGCTGCCGCCCGCCCCGCTCGGTCCAATGGGCCGACGGGTGGCGCGCGCACACAATCAGCTCGGCTGGCATTGGTGGCCCGGGCCGAACGCCATCGCGACGCGCGCATATGGCCCGCTCAAGCCCTGTCAACAACGCGCCACGTGCATGTGGGGCTGTGTCGAGGGCGCCAAGGGTTCCGTGGACATCACACATTGGCCCCAACTTATAGAGCGCGGGGCACGGCTTGTGACAGGCGCACGCGTTGGCCGGCTCGAAACGAATGCAGACGGACTTGCCACAGGCGCGGAATACATCGACCGCAACGGTCAAGTGCATTTCCAGAAGGCGGCCGTCATCATGATCGCGGCAAATGGCATCGGCACACCGCGACTGTTGCTGAATTCCTCCTCAGCGAAATTTCCGAATGGCCTTGCAAATTCCTCCGGGCTCGTCGGCAGGCGGCTCATGCTGCATCCTTTCGGCACCGTGGTTGGTCTATTCGATAGCGACCTCGGCAGCACGCACGGTCTGTGGGGCCAGCACATTCATAGCCTCGAATTCTACGAGACCGACACCTCACGGGGTTTCGTACGCGGCGCGAAGTGGGGTCTTCAACCCACAGGCGGCCCGCTGTCGATGACACGCGGCTATCCGTGGGGCGAGGCGAACGCGATCTGGGGAATCGACTTTCATCGGCAACTGCGGAAACGTCTTGGCCATTCCGCCATGTGGGGCATCATTGCCGAAGATTTGCCTGAGGAACAGAATCGCGTGGTACTCGACCCGGAGTTGAAGGATGCCGACGGCATTCCCGCGCCCAAGCTGATCTACCGCATGTCGGAGAATTCAAACCGGCTGCTCGCGTTTCATCTTGCCCGCGCGAAGGAGTCGTTCGAAGCGGCGGGCGCCAACGAGGTCGTCATCGCTCCACTCATCCGCGAAACTGGGTGGCACATCCTCGGCACCTGCAAGATGGGACTGGACCCGGCCACGTCGGTCGTGGACCCCTGGGGGCGGTGCCACGACGTGGCGAACCTGTTCATCTACGATGGCAGCATCTGGCCGACTTCGAGCGGCATGAACCCGACCGCGACGATTGCCGCGCTCGCACTGAGGTGCGCCGAGCATCTCGTGGAACAACGACGAGCTCAAACGGTGTCGGTGTGAGTTTTGATTCCCAGGAACGTGCCGTGCTCGCCCAGCTCGCCGACATCCTGATTCCGGCGGGCGAAGGGTTTCCGTCTGCGAGCGATGCCGGAGTGGCTGGCGATGGTCTCGATCGCGTGCTCTCGTTCCGCCCGGATTTGGCGGACGGACTCAAGCGGTTGATCGCCGCCGCCAGCCGATGTTTAGCCGCAGCGTTCGTCGCTGAACTGCCACGCAAGCGATCCGGCAGGATTCACTCTGCTCGCTGAATTCGTGCCGGGCGCCTATTTTCTGAATCCGCGCGTACGAGAGGAACTCGGTTACACAGGACAGAAAGCGCGGCCGATCGATTCCCAATCGGATCATCTGGACGTCGACCTGCTCCGGCCAGTAATCGACCGCGGACCGATTCATCGGCCGACACCGAAGTAGCACAGCAGAGTCTTCTCGACTATGCCAGTTCCTTCGGCCGCCAGTGGCCTACGAGCGTCCCTCGGGTCGACCGTTTGAGATCGCGCCACTGATCGATCGGCAGGACAATCTGCGCGAGGGCGGCAGTCGGCAAGTCCTGCCGCTCGCCGGTCAGCTGCGCGACCAGCTCCTCGAGCCCGGGATTGTGCCCGACGATCATCACGGTCTCGGCCTTCTCGCGCATCGTTCGCAGCAGCGAGAGGATGTCGGCCGGGCTGGCCATGTAAAGATGCCGGTCCAGCAGGATCTCTCCCGCATAGCCAGCCGCCTCGACCACTGCCTCAGCCGTCAGCCGCGCCCGCACCGCGTCGGAGCTGATGACAACATCGGGTATCAGTCCGTACTCCCGCACCAGCTCTCCCATCCGCGGCCCATCCCGCCGGCCACGCTTATTCAGCGGTCGCTCATGGTCATCAAGCGCCGGATCGCTCCAGCTCGACTTCGCATGCCTGAGAACCAGCAGGGTCTTCATCGTGGGTAAGATTGGACGCCTTCGACGTCGTCAACGTCAATCGCCTGCACGTTAGTCTCCGAAACCTCCCCGGTGAGCGCGGACTCAAGTCGTCAGCGAATTCGGCCCGCCAAAACGCCCGTGAGCCAGTTTTCAGCTGACCTCCGCTTCTAGCCAGCTACAGGACCGCGGCGTCTCTGACGCGCGGTCGTTGCGCTCGGCTAGGAGGTCCCCCGTGTGCTCCCGTTGGGTGGTTTCGGTGGTCATCTGTTTCATCGTCGTGAATGGTGTCCTTGGCGCATCCTCGAGCCTGGCCGGCGTTGCGCTGCCCTCGAACCTGACCGCCGCCGCCGTTCTTTCAGGCCGACCTCGAGAGAATATGGCAGTCGTCCCCAACATTCAGGCGACAGTGCCGGAGGCTGCGCGTCGGCTCCTCACCTGCGCGTCAATCTCCTGCTCGAGGACCTGGCGCGTCGCCCCTCTTCCTATCACGCGCGTGCGGCCATGAGACGCCAGAAAGGCGTGCTCGTCTCGGTTGATATCCACCTCGCGCGGTTTGACGATCCCGTCGAGCTCATTGCGCACGAAATCGAACACGTCGTCGAACAACTCGATGAGATCGACCTCGAGGTCCACGTCGGCAGCGGGAATGTCTGGAAAAGGGAAGATGGCGCATTCGAGACGCGGCGTGCGATTGAGGTCGGCAGGCGCGTCGCCCGCGACGTGAGCCTCGCCGCGCAGGCTCCCGAATCGCACAACGCGCAGGAGGACCTGGCGCGGCGCCCGCTGCGGGCCGTCACATCAGCAGGAAGATGGCTCCCCTGACGTTGATGGCCCGCCGTCCGGACGAGTCAGCGCGGACGGCCGCCACGTCGTCTTTGCGTCCGTACTCGCCTCTCGTGCCTGCGGACGGCAACACCACGCGGGACATCTACGTGATGGATGTATCAACGCGCCGTGTCACGCTCGAAACACCTGGAGCCGCCGGACGACCTGCGAACGGAGAGAGCGCTGAATCCCGATATCAGCCGGGATGGACGGTACGTCGTGTTCGAGTCCATCGCCGGCAATCTCACGGACGTGGAGTTCGTCCGCGGCATCCCTCGTGTCTTCTTGAGAGATCGACAAACGGGCGTCATCCGGCTGCTCTCGACCAACGCCAGCGGCGAGCCGGCGAATGGTCCGAGCATGAACCCGGCGATCAGCGCCGATGGCGACACGGTCGTATTCACCTCATCGGCGACGACCTGCTCGAGGACGCGAGGCATTCCCGGTGGCAGCATTGGCGTCTACCTGATTCGACTCGCATCGAACGAGCGCATCGCGAGTCGACGTGACGAGCCAGGGGACAGCGTGCATGCCGGTCAGAGCGCGTTCCCCGCGATCAGCGGCGACGGCCGGTATGTGGCCTTCATGTCGAAAGCCGATCTGACGTGCCGCGACGGATCGTGTCGTGCCGATGATGCGCCGGACGGAAACGGGGTATTCGACATCTACGTCCGCGACACGGTCATGCAGCACACCAGACGCGTGAGCCGGGGTCACGTCGAGACGCGACTCCGACGGTCCGAGCTATCACCCGGCCATCAGCGGCGACGGACGTTTTGTCGCGTTCGTCGTCCGAGGCGTCCAATCTGACGTACGGTGGAAGCAAGCGCGTCGCGCAGATCTATGTGCGCGACATGGAGACCGGCACCACGGAGATGATCAGTCACGCGCCCGCGGGCCGACCTGCCAATGCCCGGAGCGCGAGGCCGGTGGTCTCAGGTGACGGCTCGGTGATCGCGTATCAGTCGCTGGCCTCGAATCTGCTCTGTGAGGACAAATGCGGCCCGTCCGAGAGCGACATCAACCTGCTCTGGGACGTCTACGTGTACGACCGGGCGGCCGGACGAACCATCCGGGCCAGCGGCGACGAGCACGAAGAATGGATGGAGAGCAGCAGAGGACCGTCGCTGGACGAGACTGGACGCCTGCTGACCCTCACGTCAACGACATCCGAGCTCGCCGCGTGACGAAGGTAACGACGAGGTTCTCTTCGTCGTCCAGCTGACCTCCAGGTAAGACGCACCGCGCGGCCGATCACATGTGCCGGTTTCAGACGGCGGCTGACCTACCGGAAGTTCTCGATCAGCATCAGATCGGAGATCGTCGTGTTTCGATGGACCAGGATCGTCTTTCCGTCAGGCGACACGGCCAGGCGCGTTGGGTCGAACGGCGCCTTGACGCTTGCGAGGATCCGCACGCGGCCCGTCGAGGGGTCGAGCACCTGAATCGGAATCTCCGAGCCTGGCGCCCAGGTCTGAATGAAGCCGTTGGATTGATCCCGATCCCGCCGGCTGCCGCACGGACTGTAGTACACGCCGGTGTTGATGACAGCAAAGCTCTGAAATCTTACGCAAGGCACGACCTGACGCGGTGTCCCTCCGCCGATCGGAACGGCCAGGAGCGGCGAGTCGCCGAGCGTTGGATAGGTACTTCCCGTCAGCGGATTCATACACGACACGGCTCTGATAGATGAGCGCCTTCCCATCAGCCGACTCGAACACGAGGGGGCTGCTGCCTCCCTGCGTCACGCGCGTGGACGGCCCACCCTCGGCCGGGACCTGCCAGGTGTCGTGGCCGCCCCAGATTCCGTCGCCGTCGCGATCCGAAAGAAAGTAGATGCGCGTCCCGTCGCGAGACCACGACCGGCGCATTCTCTTCGCCAGGATCCGTCGTCACCCGGCGTGGGACGCCGCCGTCGGCCGGAATGACCCAGATGTCGGCGCGCGCGTTGGCGCCGGTCGATTCGAAGGCAATCTGTCGTCCGTCTGGCGACCAGGCGGGCAGGGTCTGACGCGTCCCCGGCCCGTGCGTGAGTTGCCGCGCGCCGGAGCCGTCGGCCGACGCCAGCCAGATCTCTTCCACATCGCCGGAGCGTCGGGAGCTGAAGGCGATGCGGCGTCCGTCTGGAGAGAACTGAGGATTGTAGTCCCAGGCCGAGGACACCAGCACGGGCTCGGGCTCTCCCTTTGTTCGCAGCTTGAAGACGCTGCGCAACTGATACGCGCGCTCGAACGCCAGGCGATCGCCCGCAGGCGCGACCGCCGGCTGCCGCGAGTGATCGCCTGCCATCTCCAGCCGCTCAGGCTCGGCGCCGCCATCGAGCGACACGCGCCAAAGCTCCCAGCGTCCTCGTGCATTCGTGTCGTACACGACGGACGTACCGTCGCGACTCCATGCGACCGCCGCGACCGACCGGCCCGCGTTCGCGAGGCGCCGCGGTGGTCCCGCCGGAGTGTAGTCCGCGCGTAAATCGATGACATTCACGCCGCAGATGCGGCTGCTCAAGTTCACGCATGCGGCATACGCGAAGCGCCGCCCGTCGGGAGAGAACGCCGGGGCAGCGTCGATGTCGGGCGCCTTTGCCTCCGTGAGCCGACGCGGTGTACCGCCCCCGAGCGGAATCAGGTACAGGGCCCAGCTGCCGTTCTTCGCCAGGTCCTCGGTCAAGTCTGGTCTGCCGACGATCCAGCGTTCGTCCGGCGACCACGCGATGCGCGCCGATACGCCGCCGCCGATGCGGAAGTCGGTCAGCTTCCGCTCCCCGCGACCGGTGGGGAGGACGGAGTACACGATGGTTCCGCCGCCGGGGTGGTCGCGGAGAAACGCGATCTGCTGCCCATCGGGCGACCAGATGGGAAGCGTATCCGCAGCGGGATCGGTCGTCAGTCGTCGTACGTCCGACGAGCCGACGGTCTTCACGTAGATGTCGTAGTTGTCCTCTCGCTCTCCGTTCCAGGAGAACGCCACCTGCGTGCCGTCTGGAGAAAACGTCGGCGCGATTTCGAGACCATTCAGCGACGTCAATTGCACGACCTTCATGGCGGCCGGCGGCGGCAACGGTGACGGAGCGGGAGCGCAGACGAAGCCCGACCGCCACGCCGATCGCGACGAGCGCCACGCGCCGCGACGGCAGCCCATCGTCTCGAGCGGCGCTCGCTGTGTTGCCGCCACGGCGCGCGCGACCTCATGAAGCTCGATTTTCACGTCGGGCATTCCGTTGAAGCGCCGATCCGGCTCCTTTTCCAGGCAGCGCCTGATCACTCTCTCCAGGCGGCGCGACGCGTTCGCGGTGTCTCCTCCCGATCGAGAACGATCGATCGGCAGGCCCGATGGATCGGCACGTGAGGATCGCGGACATGACATCCTGCCGCGGTCCCGCCGGCGAACGCCGCGCGCCCCGAGACCATCTCGTAGAGCACGCATCCAAACGAGAAGATGTCGCTTCGCGGATCCGCCTCCTCGCCGCGCACCTGTTCGGGCGCCATGTACTGCGGAGTGCCGGCGATCACACCTCGTCCGGTCGACTCCGCGTGATCGGCGGCTGGCATTCCCGATTCTGAGATCCGCGGTGTCGGCTGGAACCGGGCGAGCCCGAAGTCGAGCAGCTTCGATTCCGGCTCCCCATCCCGGTCAGAGCTGCCGCTCACCAGCATGATGTTGGCCGGCTTCGAGATCGCTGTGCACGATGCCTTCGGCATGTGCCGCGTCGAGCGCGTCCGCGATCTGAATGGCGATCCGCACAGCCTCGGCGACGGGCAGCGGAGCTCTGCGCAGCCGCGACGCGAGCGTTTCGCCGTCCAGGTACTCCATCACGAGGAAGTCGACGCCATCGTGATGGCCGATATCGTGAAGCGCACAGATGTGCGGATGCGAGAGCCGCGCGATGGCACGCGCCTCGTACGCCAATCGGGCGCGACCGCGTATGTCGGTGGTCGCGTCCGGCGACAGGATCTTCAGCGCGACGTGACGGTCGAGCCGCGTATCGCGGGCTCGATAGACTTCGCCCATACCGCCAGCGCCGGCGAAGCTCTCGACCTCGAACACGCCGATTCGCGTTCCCGGCGCCAGAATCCGGGAGACGGGTGACGACGAGCCGCCGGCGGCCCGAGTGGCGCGAGCCGTCCGCCGGAGAGAAATCCCTCCGCGTCCCGGTGCGCTGCCAGCAGCGACTCCACCTCGTCGCGCAACCGGGCATTGTCGCCACACTCGCGCGCAAGAAACTCGTCGCGCTCCACACCAGATGTCGACAGAGCGGCATCGAAGACCGCGAACACGTCCTCCCAGTTATCGGAGATCATTCGCGGTGACTCTTGGCGACTCCTGGTAATGCGGATCGGACGCTCGGTGCGACAGGTGACCGATGGGCGCTCGGCTGCCGGGACGGCACCGTGTCGGATCGCGCGGCCACCGCGTGTCTCAGCTCACGGAACAACCACGCCCGGGCGCGGATCCAATCGCGCTTGACGGTTGCCGGCGACGACTGGACGACTTCGGCGGTCTCCTCGATCGTGAGCCCGCCGAAGAACCGCATGACCACGAGATCGGCCAATCGCGGGTTGATTGTGCCCAGCTTGTTCAACGCAATCTCCAGGTCGAGGAGCGTCGACGTCGCGTGGAGGTGTGACCGCGGCATGATCCGAGAGCGACACTTTCCACCGCAGCGCCGCCGCGCTTGAGGGCGGCGTGCCCCCGGGCATGGTCCACGAGCACGCGACGCATCAGGCGAGCGGCGATCGCGAAGAACTGGACGCGGTTCTGCCAGCGGACGCGGCGGAGATCGACGAGACGCACGTAGGCCTCATGGACGAGAGCCGTCGGTGTCAACGAGTGATCGCCGCGTTCGGCCCGGAGGCGCCGGCGCGCGACACGCCGCAGATCTGCGTACACGGCCTCCATCAGCCGACTGTCTGCGGCCGGATCTCCCTTTCCCCACGCCACGAGCCACGCGGTCACGTCATTCTGGGACATGCGGTGGTTCGGCGGTCCGATTGTACAACCCCGGGGCGGGTGGCGGTTTTCACCGGCCGACTGAGGACCATGTGAGCCCACGATCTGGTTCGTTGGGCTAGAAGCTATCTCATGAACGTATCGTGTCCGCCTGGGCGGACCATCAAGAGTCCGGCTAAAGCCGGACGCTACTACTTTGCCTTCGGCTTGACGGTAACCTTTCCTTCGAGCGTCGAGAGCACACTCGCAGGAATGGCTTCTTTGAGCTTGGCGTCGTCGAGACCGCTGTAAGGACGGCCCGCGACAACCTTCTGCTGCGTGGCTTCGTCGAGCCCGAGCTTTGTCATCTGCTCGGCTGATGCGGTATTGAGATCGACCGCCTCAGGCGCTGCGGCCTTCTTGACCGCGCCCGTGGCGGCGTCCTTTGTGGCCTCCTTTGCGGCATCCCCGGCAGCGTCCTTCGTTGCCTCCTTGGCGGCTTTCTTCGCGACACGGCCGCTCTGGGCGTTTCCCGGGACCGCCGTAAACATCACGAAACCAGCCAGCGTCAGCACAGACAGCATTCCAATTGTGCGCATGTCAACTCCTTGTCTGGTCGCTCTCTCTTCAGGAGATCGTATGCGACTCCGGGGTTCAACGCCGAGCCGATCTTTGAGGCCGGTTTACGAGCACTTCGGGCTTTTCGGAGCGCTCTCGCTGACATGCTGGGCCACATCGATCTCGGCCAGCCTGACGTGTTTACGCGACGCTCGTCGTGACGCGCCGCATTCGGAGCGCGTTCGACACGTCGTGTTCGATCGAGATGTCGATGGCCGCGAGCAGGCGGACGACTCCACGCTCCAGGACAGCAACTGGCACGCCGTCGCGATAGGCGATTCGATTCCTCGCCGTGGCTCGGATGCGGTCGCCTGAGGTAACGATCCCGGTGAGGTTCAGCGGATCGGCGGTACCGATCGTCACGAGCCGGCCGTCGGCCGACGTGCGGCGGACTTCGCGTAGCCGCTCGATCGCGCGTGGCATCGCGAACTGCTCGCCCGACATTCCCAGCACGAATCGCCCGCCGCGGATCTCCCCGCGCGCCTCGAGCCGCCGATACACGCGGGCGAGATCGCGCCAGGGCGCGGCGATGTTCTCGCGAGTCAGGAGCCGGTGGAAGACGACACCGTAGCGGCGAAGGAGCGCCCAGGCTTCGGCCTCGACCGCCGCGCTGCCGCCGGGCTCGAGGAGGGGCGCGGCGATGATGCTCCAGCGCCCCGCGAACGTCGCCCGGCGATCGCGCAGCACCGTGCGCCCGGACGCACTCAGCAGCAGCGCCCGCAGGCCCGAGAATCCGTCCGAGGCGGCAAGGCCGCTCGCGACCAGCGTGCCGAGCCCGCGTCGCGTATCTTCAGCGTCGAGGCCGCTCGCGACCCGAACGTCGTTGAAGAACGACGCGCCTCTGGCACGCAGCACGTCGAGCACGCGTCTGGCGTTGCTGGTGAGCCGGCCTTCGGGGTCGTCCGCGACCCGCCGCAGGGCCTGCCAGGCGTCGGTGTGCTCGCGCAGAAAGAGCGCGACCGGCGTTGCCGGCGTCAGCTGCGCGGGTTCCGTGAACTCGGCCAGCCGCGGCGAGACCCGCGCCCAGCCAATCTCGCCCGCAAGGCACAGCATGTCGAGCATCGACGGGTCGTAGCCGTCGACGCGTGCGGGAAGCACCGAGCGTTCCCAGGCCGATCGCAGCCAGCTCGAAGCCGTCGAGCTGTGCGAGCGCTTCTCGCAGGCCATCGAGGCCGATCAGGCGATCGCTCGCATCGACGTGCTGCCACTTGAAGAGGAACCGCATGAAATCGGCCGGGCTCACCGGCTCGATTTCGGCGCGAAGACGGTTCAGCGTGTAGCGGTGGATGCGCGCGAGAAGCGCGCGATCGCACCATTCGAGTCCGACGTATCCGACGGATCCGACCTGTCCGAAGCACGCGACCGTCCGCCATCGAGGCTGAAGCGGCCGCGAAGCACGACGCCTTCCGACTCGAGCGCGAGCAGGGCCGTCGTCGCGTCGCGAGTGTCGATGGCCAGCGACTCCGCGAGGGCGTCAGCGGTCGTCGGCCCGACGACGCAGAGGCGTCCGCGAATGAACTCGGTCAGTGCCGCCTCCGTTCCCATACGCGGGCTCGGGATGCCGGCGCGTCGATCGCCGGCTCGAGCACCGCTCCAGGATGAATCGCAAGGAGCTCGGGGATCCGTTCTGCCGCCACGTACTGGATCGACTGGCGCCGCGCGCCGTCGATCCGCCAGCAGCAGGCGCGCCGCGCGGCTGCGAGGTCAGCGTGAAACGCGCGGCTCGCGTCGTCCATTTCGATGTCGAGGATGCAGCCGACAGTCATGAGCGCGTCGTGCAGCTCGTCGGGGCTGCGTGGATCAGGCCGCGCTTCTGCACGGACCCGGTCGATGGCTGCCTGGTCGAGCGTGCCGAGGTCGTCGCTGCCGGCGTCTGTCCCGCGACGCGTCTGGACGGCGTGGCTCCGCCGCTCCTCGAGCGGCGCGTCGTCGAGGAACGCGTACGGCTTGGCGCCGAGGATCTCGTGGGCGAACGCCGACGGCTCCGGCGTGTCGCGTGAGACGAGCGTCACTTCCCCGCGATGGATTCTGCCGAGCACGGCATTGAGGCCGTCGAGATCCATGGCTTCTTCGAGGCAATCGCGAACCGTCTGGCCGACGAGCGGGTGATCGGGAATCTGGCGGTCGCCGGGGATGTTCTCGAGGCACGCGGCGGCATCGGGGAACACCGACGCCAGCAGGTCCGCCGCGAGCATGCGCTGCACCTGGGGCGCGAGCTTCCGCGCGCCTCGCGTGCGCGGAACCGCGAGCGAAATCGTCGCGTTCCAGCGCCACCGCGTCTCGAAGATCGGCGCATCGAGAAACGCCTGCACCAGCACGTCGCGGGTGGTCTCCGGATGCAGGTAGCGAAACACGTCCGAGAGCGGGAACGAGTGCTGCGGTCCGAGCGACAGCAGCAGACCGTCTTCGGTCGCGGCGGCCTGGAGCTCGAAGTTGAACTGACGGCAGAAGCGCTTGCGCAGCGCGAGCCCCCACGCCTTGGTGATCCGGCTACCGTAGGGCGCGTGCAGAACGAGCTGCATGCCGCCGGACTCGTCGAAGAATCGCTCGAGGACGAGCGTGTCCTGCGAGGGAATCACGCCGAGCACGCGCCGGCCGTCCGCCAGATACGCGACCGCCTGTTCCGCTGCGCCGGCCGAGAGACCGGTCTCTTCCATGAGCCAGGCCACCGCATCGCGCACGGCCGAGGAGAAGCCCTGCTGGAGCCTGCCGTCGATTGCAACCCGCAGGTCGCTGACCGATCGCGACAGCTCGTCGCTTCGTGCCGGCGCCTCCCCGAGCCAGAAAGGAATCGTCGGCGGCGCGCCTTTGGCGTCAGCGACGCGCACGGTTCCGGAGGTCACCTGCAGGATTCGCCACGACGCGTTGCCGAGCTGAAAGATGTCGCCGGCGATCGATTCGATCGCGAAGTCCTCATTGAGCGTGCCGATGAAGGTGTCTTCGGGGTCGAGGATGACGCGATAGTCGGCGATCTCCGGAATGGCGCCGCCGGAAGTCTGCGCCAGCAGGCGGCTGCCGCGGCGTCCTCTGAGTATCGAATTGACTTCGTCGCGGTGAACGAGCGCCGCGCGCCGGCCTCGCCTCGTCGAGAAGCCGTCTGACGACATCCGGAGAACGGCGTCGAACTGGGCACGCGCGAGGTCGCGGTACGGCCACGCTCCCCGCACCAGCGCGAACAGATCGTCCTCACGATATTCGGCGCAGGCCGTTTCGGCGACAACCTGTTGCGCCAGGACGTCGAGCGGCGCGTCGTGCGCGACGATCGCATCGAGCTCGCCGCGCCGCACGGATCGCAGCAGCGCCGCGCACTCGATCAGGTCGTCGCGCGAGGTCGGAAAGACGCGGCCTTTCGGCAGACCCGCGATGGTATGGCCCGACCGGCCTACCCGTTGGAGGAACGTCGCAATCCGGTGCGGCGATCCAATCTGGCAGACCAGATCCACGTGCCCGATGTCGATCCCCAGCTCGAGCGATGCCGTGGCAACAAGGGCGCGCAACGTTCCAGCCTTGAGTCGCGTCTCCGCGTCGAGGCGCGTATCTTTCGAGAGGCTGCCATGGTGCGCCGTGACGGCATCCTCGCCGAGCCGATCGCTCAGGTGGCGGGCCAGCCGCTCGGCCATCCGTCGCGTGTTCACGAAGACGAGCGTCGTGCGATGCGCCTTGATGAGTGCCGCGAGCCGGTCGTGGTATTCATCCCAGATCTCGTGCGCCATCACCGCCTCGAGCGGCGCTCCCGGGATTTCGACGCCGAGATCCATGGCCCGGACGATGGCCGGAGTCGACGATCGTGCAGGCATCGCCCGACGAGCCGACGAGATAGCGCGCGACCTCTTCAATCGGTTTCTGTGTCGCGGAGAGGCCAATCCGCAGGACCGGCCGCTCACACACGTGTCGCAGCCGCTCGAGCGAGAGGGCGAGATGCGCGCCCCGCCGCGTGCCGATCACCGCGTGGATTTCGTCGACGATGACCGTCCGGACCGTCCGCAGCATGTGGCGGCTGCGGTCCGACGTCAGCAGCAGGTAGAGCGACTCGGGCGTCGTCACGAGGATGTGCGGCGGCTGGCGGAGCATCGCCGCTCGCTCTCCCTGTGTCGTATCGCCTGTGCGAACGGCTGCGGTGATCTTCGGCGCCGCGAGGCCGTCGTCGCTGGCAAGCGCGAGGATTTGTCGGCGCGGTTCCGCGAGATTCTTGTGGATGTCGGCGCTCAGCGCTTTGAGCGGCGAGACATACAGGACCCGGACCTCATCAGGCAGCGGCGAGGCCAATCCCTCTCGCGTCAGCTCATCGAGGGCCGACAGGAATGCGGCGAGCGTCTTTCCCGATCCCGTCGGCGCGGCAATCAGCGTGTGCCGGCCGTCGAGGATTGATTCCCAGCCCCGTGCCTGCGCAGCCGTCGGCTCGCCGAGCGTGCTCGAAAACCATTTCTGGACGACGGGATGAAAGCGGGTCAGGGGCATTACCGGACTTCGGTGACAGGGAGAAAAACAGTATAACGAAAGACGCTGGTTCACGGTTCAGGGTTCACGGTTCAGGGTTCACGGTTCAGAGTTCACGTCAGAGTTCACTGGAACCCTGACTCTGAACCCTGAACCCTGAACCGTGAACCCTGAACCGTGAACCCTGAACCAACTTATTTCGCGATCCACGCATAAACCGGTAGCCCGGCCAGCAGCAGCAGAAAGCCCGAGAAGACGACGTCCGGGCCGGCGCCGCCGATGGCAAAGAGCGCGTACAGGAAGGCCAGGCCGGACACGATCGACGCGCCGCTCGACCACGTCATGCTCGCGCTCGCGGCGGTGCAGGATGACGCCGGCCAGCGAGCAGAAGGTGTACGGCACGAGCGTGCTCAGCGTGGCGAGCAGGATGATGAACGTGAACAGCTCGACGAGCCCGCGCGAGTAGTTCATCGCCACGAGCGCGGTCGAGAGCGCCGCGCCGACGATCATCGCGAACGCCGGCGTGCCGCGGCTCGAGAGCCGCGCGAACGCGCGCGGGAACAGCCCGTCCTCGGCGACCGCCATCGGCAGCTGGCCGACGACCAGCACCCAGCCGTTCAAGCGCGCCGAAACACGAAATCGCCGCGCCGATCGCGACGAGCGCCGCCGCGCGGTCGCCGGCGAGCACTCGCGCCGCGTCGGCAAACGGTGCCGTCGACGTGGCCAGCGTCGGCGGGATCGAGCAGGCTCATCACGCCGATCGGTGCTGAGCAGGTAGATCGCCGCCGCCAGCAGCGTGCCGATGACCGTCGCGCGCGGAATCGTCCGGCGGGCGTCGGCCGTGCTGCCCGCCGGGACCGTCGCGCTCTCGAGTCCAAGGAACGCCCACAGCGTCAGCGTGACCGTCGCCAGCACGCTCTTGCCGACGCCGCCTTCGACGCCGGTCAGCGAGAAGTGCGACGGCTCGAATGCCAGCGTGCCGGCGATGCCGATGAGGAGCAGGGGCAGGATCTTGAGCGCCGTCGTGACCAGCTGGACCCGTCCCGCGCCGAGCGTGCCGCGGCAGTTGACCGCCGTCAGGAGCCACACCATCGCCGACGGCCAGCGACGCCGCGGCGAGCGGGTTGCGGACGATCGACGGGATGAACGGATCGAGGTAGCCGACAAACGCGACCGCGAGCGCGGCGTTCGTGGTCCAGATCGAGATCCAGTAGCCCCACGCGACGAGGAAGCCGGCGAGGTCGCCGTACGCCTGACGCGTGTAGGCGTAGGGACCGCCGCTGGCCGGCCGGAACCCTGCGAGCCGCGCAAAGACGAGCGCCAGGCAGACCGATCCGGCCGCCGACATCACCCAGCCGACCAGGCTGAGGCCCCGGTACGCCGCGAGCGAGGCCGGCAACAGGAACACGCCGGACCCGATCATGTTCCCCATGACGAGCGCGACCGAGATCCAGAAGCCGATCGGCCGTGGGGAGGTGGAAGAGGAGGCCGAGGTCGATGGGGAAGAGGAGGAGAAGCGAAGATGAGATGATGGAACCGAGGAACTGGAAAAAGAAGGATCGGTCGGAACCGTCATCGCCGGGATGGTAGCACAGGTCGCGACGTCCGGCAGGAGCGCGGCAGACGCGGAACGGGGCTGGCAGGTTCGGCAGATCCGAACGAGGCCAGCCCCGATGAGAGAATGCTACGCGACGACGCGCTTGCGCTTGTCTGGCGAAGAGTCGTCCGTGACGCGGAGCAGGTTATCGACGCCCGCCGCGCCGAGCGCGCGGGCCAGGATGTCCGCGCGGCGGCGTTCGACGGCGGATCGGACAACCCCCTTGAGGGTCACGTGCCCGTCGTTGACCTCGACATTGATCACGGTCCGGGTCTTTCCCGACCCGGTCCAGAACGACGGATCCTCTTCGATTTGTTCCGTAATGACCAGCTGCAACTCGTCGTCATCGAGCAGGCCCGACTTCGCCCGACGGATAATCTCTGCGCGCATACCTCTCCTTGGCCCAGCCCCCGGTTGGTCCAGGGGCAGTTTACTCGATTGATCTACCTGTTTTGACGCTCGATCGTTTCAAGAAGGCCCCACAAACAGCTCAGCCGTAGCAAGCTTGGCTTCTGCTGGGATGACTCCCGGTGGAATCGGCCTGATTCGAGCCGTCCGAAGGGGCCTATTTGGCTGACTTTGGCTCCGGTTCAGGCAGGTGAGGGAGGGTGGCCACTCCGAGGGGCCAGTACCCCCCGCCTTCACGTAGGTGGGTATTTTAACCCAGGTCGAGCCCAACGCCTGTACTGAGCAGTCCGGCGGTCAGGAGCGCCCTCACCGCTTTCGTGAGTCCCGCTGCGCGAGAAAGTTGTTTTGGCAGGCAAGCCCGGCGGCGCGAATCTCAGCGTACTGCGTCGTTTCGCGGAGGCTGGCGAAGAGCGGATCAGACTCGATCGCCGGATACGAGCAATAGTTCCCGTTGATGGCTCGCCTCAACATATCGACAGCGGCATCGGTCTGGCCGCAATACGACAGGTGAGCAGCGGACATGTAGTTTTCCTCCGGATCCGCCACCGGTCGCACACTGCGCGCCAACGTGCTAATTTCGGGAGCCGGCCGGCCTTGCAGGCAGGCAAACAGCATGTCGAATTTCGCGGCCCACTGCGGCACGCGCGGCGGACCGATCTCCAGCGCTGCGTCGTTGCGCCCTTGTCGCACCAGCATCTCCACGATGTACGCCTTTCCGATCTCCGATTCACGATCCAGATTCACATAGTTCAGCGCGCGGGCATAGTCGCCGCGGACATAGAACACGAGCGCACACGAACGCAGCGTCGTGTTCACGGGAACGGGATCGATCAGGAACGCCTTCTCGCAAGAGGTGGCCGATTCCTCCAGGAGGCCCGCATAGCGGAGCACATAGCTCATGAGGAACTGGGCCACGACGTTATCGGGCCGTCTGCGAAGGAGGGCTCTTGCCCGTTCGTGCGCTTCGACCAGCTCGCCTCGCTCGACGCGAGTGGCGACTGCCGAGGCCGCCGCCGTCACATCGTTTGGATTGAGTGCGGCTGCGTGCTCGATCGCGGTCAGGGCGCGCGCCAGCATCGCGGGATCGCCGGTTGAGAAGTGCGCTTCGACGTAGTAGCGCCTTCCAAGCGACAGCCATGCCGGCGCGTACGTGGGATCGAGCTCGACAGCTCGTTCCAGCATGGCAATCCCTTCGGGATTCGGCGCGGGATCGAGGGGGAGGGCAGAGCTCTTTAGATACAACTCGTACGCCTGCTCGTTTCGTGGTTGCAGCGCCGCGTCCGCCACGATTGCTCCCAATGCGGGAACCAAGCCTCCTCGGACCCTGAGATCCATCTGGATGTGCGTCCCAATCATGCTTTGCGCAGGCGCCTCGATATTGCCGCGCCAGAGCAGGGCGTTGCTTGCGACGTCAATCGCCTCCAACGCAATTTGCAACTGGTCGGCCTCTTTTCTGAAGCGACCCGTAACGAGCGTGTCGGCGCGCATCTCGCGCCCGGCTTTCTGGACGTCGAGATCTGCCGGCTCATGAACGCTCTTTGTAGAAAACGGGCGAACGGCGAGCCCCCTCGCGTTGCTCAACGTCGTCACGATTTCGTCCGCCAGCGCGAGTCGCAGGAATTCGATCGTCGGATCATTCCCTGTGTTCTGGAACGGCAGCACAGCGACCGTCTTTGGCCGTGGAGGCGAGAGGGACGCGCGATTGGCGATCACGGCAACAACCGCAGCGGCTAATACGGCGATGGCGCTGAACGCGAGCCAGCGGCGTCGGGCTGCGGTCGTCGCCCGCCTGCGGACGTCCATCCGCTCACGCTGGTGAGCCTCCTCGGCAGCCAGCCGACGACGGTCCAGGTTCAGCAGCCGATCTGACAGCTCGGCCGCAGTCCTGATGCGACGGGCCGGATCACCACAGGCCGCCGCCGCGATGTCTTCGCGGACGAGCGCGTCGGCAATGTCGGTTTCCCATCCTGGGGCGACCGGGCGTCGAAAATCTCCGACCGTGAGCTGATAGAGCAGGACGCCGAGCGCGTACACGTCGGAGGCCGCGGTTGGTGACTGTCCGGCGAGCACCTCGGGCGCGACGTAGATCATGGTGCCAGTCAAAGAGCCGGCATCACTGGTGCCGGTTTGCGTGAATCCCAAATTGGTAATACCCAACGCGCCGAGCCGTTCCGGCGCGAGCAGCGCCGCACTCCCGAAATCGGCGACCTTGATTTGGGGACTGCCGTCGGGCCCCGTCGATATCAGGATGTTTCCGGGCTTCAGATCCTTGTGCAGAACATCCAGGTCGTGCGCCTTTCCTACGGCTCGGGCCACGTCCGCTATCAGCCGCCATCGCAGATCCAGCGGAATCTTGTCGAGCCCACCCTGATGCTCCGCCCATTCCGCCAGGTTCGGCCCGACGTATTCACTCTCCACGAAGTACGGAGGGCTGGTGAAGTTCCATTCCAGGATTCGCACGAATTCGGGACGTTGCCCGAGTGATTCCCGCAGCAGGCGGGCGAGGGTGACCTCGCGCTTCAGGCTCCTGAGCCGCACATCGTCGGGCGCGAACTTGAAGACGCGAGCCTCGTGCGTCCTGGGATGCTCGGCGAGCCACACTTCACTCGAAGGCGAGAGGTCGAGGCGGCGAGTCAGGCACCACTGATCGCGTCCAGGGACCGACTCGCCGAGGCGTAGATGCAATTCGGGCCATGCAGGAGGAGCGACAGCCTTTCTCTGCACGGGTACCGCAAGACGATATCCCACGCGCGGAAGCGTGACGACGACGCTCTCATCGCCGAGCGCCTTGCGGAGCTTGGACACGGCCGTGGCCAAGGAGCTATCCACGACGATCAGGCCAGGCCAGACCGACTCGAGCAACTCGTCCTTCGTGACCACCTCGCCCGCGTGGAGCAGCAGTTGGTGAAGGACTTCCAACGGTTTCGCCTCGATCTCTACCGTTCGGCCGCCGACCCGCAGCTCGTGTCCCAGCTCGTCGAACTCGCAGCCGGCGAACCGCCAGACGTGGCCGGAAACTCCCTGGACGTGCGAGGTCGACTGTGGGGAATCCACGGTGTGTCGCGTTCTTAAGAGTTCTTGAGAGTTCCGTTAGGACACCAAGCACCGCCGTGATGCAGACTGCGGGCGTTTGAAGCGTCCGGTCTTCTCCGATGCGTCTGTCGTGAAGGCGACCCGGGACGGGCAGCCACAGGTTCCGAATGCTCGCAGCGAATCCGGGAGGCGGATGCTACCACCTCCCGGGACACCGCGGCAACGGCGGAAGGCTCCAGCAGGAGACGACCATGAGACTCGCCAAAAACAGCTCGAAAACACCCAGGAATTCGCGACGCGCCACTGCTGTCCTCCGTCGGTTCGGGTTGCTGGCCTGCGTGATGGTCGCACTCGCCGTACCCCCGCGTGCTGCGTTTGCGCAGGGAGCGCTCAGCAACGGGGAGATTCACAGCGCATCGATTTCAAGCCCCGGCGAGATTGACACCTGGACCTTCACGGCCTCGCAGAACGACTTCATCTCGCTCAGTATCGGCGAGGTGCTGCCGGGCGGGCCCGACCCTGGCTTCGTGCCGTGGATTCGGCTGCAGAATCCGATGGGCGTGCAAATCGGGTCCAATTCCGGCGCTCTGGTCGGTCAGATCAACGTGACCGCGCCACTGACCGGGACCTATACCGTGCTCGTGGCCAGCAACGACAGTTTCAACGACGCCACAGGAAGTTACCGGCTCACGCTGGCAAAAGCGCCCGGCACCTTCGTGGTGCCCGCCGGCGACCAAGGTGGCGCGATGACCAACGGCGCCAATCATCCGGGCCACATTTACGTGGGAGACCTCGACATGTGGTCGTTCGAGGCCAGCCAGAACGATCACATCTCGCTCAGCATCGGGGAGCTGCCTTTCGGAGAAGTCGACCCTGGCTTCAATCCGTGGATTCGACTGGTAGGCCCGGCAGGTGCGATCGTCGGCAACAACTCCGGGACACTCGTCGGTCAAATCTCCATCAACGCGCCGATCAGCGGTACGTACACCGTGCTGGTGACCACGAACGACAGCTTCAATGATGCCGCGGGAGACTATCGTTTGACCCTTGCGAAAATCCCAGGAATGTTCACCGTGCCCGACGGCGATGAGGGAGGCCCGTTGACCAACGGCGGGAATCATCTCGGCCATATTCACGTGGGAGACTTGGATATGTGGTCGTTCTCGGCCAACCAGAACGACTCCATCTCGCTCAGCATCGGCGAGCCACCCTTCGGGGAAACCGATCCCGGATTCAACCCGTGGATTCGACTGATAAGCCCGGCAGGTGTGCTCGTGGGGAGTAACGCGGGCACTCTCGTCGGTCAAATCACCGTCATCGCGCCGCTGAGCGGCACCTACACTGTCATCGTCACCACGGCAGACAGTTTCAATGATGCGGAGGGGAACTACCGGTTGACTCTGGCGAAAATCCCCGGCACCTTCCTTGTGAACAACGAGCCCGAAGATCCCGACGAGCCGGAAGACAATGACGGCGGACCGATGACCAACGGCGCCATCCATACGGGCAACATTCGTGTGGGAGATCTGGACCAGTGGTCGTTCCAAGCCGCCCAGAATGACTTCATCTCGCTCAGCATCGGCGAGCCGCCCTTCGGGGAGGTCGACCCCGGATTCAACCCGTGGATTCGGCTGGTGGGCCCGACGGGTGTGCTCATCGGGAGCGACTCGGGGATTCTGGTCGGTCAAATCAACGTCACTGCGCCGCTGAGCGGCACCTACACCGTGTTGGTAGCTACCGCGGATAGCTTCAATGATGCTACGGGCAACTACCGTCTGACTCTGGCGAAGACACCCGGCACGTTCATTGTGTCAGCAGGCGATCAGGGTGGGCCGATGACCAACCTCGCAGTTCACCCCGGCGGAATCTACGTGGGAGATTTGGACCAATGGACGTTTAATGCTGTCCAGAACGCCTCCGTTTCCGTCAGTATCACTGAGCCGCCACCAGGAGAGATCGACCCCGGATTCAACCCCTGGATTCGACTGCTGAGCCCAACAGGTGTATTTCTGGCCTCCAATTCCGGGACCGTCTCGGCGCAGATTAACGTGACCGCGCCACTGACCGGGACCTACACCCTCCTGGTGGGCACCGCCGACAGCTTCAACGACGCCGCCGGCAGCTACCAGCTCTCGGTGACGGGCGCCAGCTCTACAGCGCCGACGATGGCGCTCGACAAGACGTCGCTGCGGTTTGGCGCGGTGACGAACGGTGCGGCGCTGCTCTCGCAGACGTCGGCACAGGGGGTGCGTCTGACGCAGACCGGCGCCGGCACAGTGACGTGGACGGCGACGCCGAGTCAGCCCTGGCTGCAGGTGAGCCCGGCGTCGGGGAGTGGGTCGGCGAATCTGTCGATCAGCGTCGTGTCGGCGGGCGGATTGCCGCCTGGTGGGACGGTGGCTGGTGCGATCACGTTGTCGTTTGTCGGCGCGTCGAATTCTCCCGGGCCGATCAACGTGAGCCTGACGCTTTTCCTCAACGGACGGCGAATCCGTTCGGCTTCGTGGACACGCCGACGGACTTGCGGACCGGCGTGACGGGCGCGTCCCGTTCACCGGGTGGGCGCTCGACGACATCGAAGTGGCGCGCGTATCGGTCTGCCGTGCGGCGTTTGGGGCGGAGGTGGCGCCGGTCGATCCGAACTGCGGCGGGCCGGCGCAGATCTTCGTCGGGTTCGCGGTGTTCATCGACGGCGCGCGGCCGGACGTGGCGAGCGCCTACTCGACGTATCCCGGTAAACACGCAAGGCAGGTTGGGGCTTCATGGTCCTGACCAACATGCTGCCGAACCAGGGGAATGGGACGTACGTGTTCCAGATGTGGGCCCAGGACCGCGAGGGCCACAACGTCGTCCTGGGGACGCGGACGATGACGTGCGCGAACGCGACCGCGACGCTGCCATTTGGCGCAATCGATACGCCCGAACAGGGCGGAGTGGCATCGGGCGGCGCCTACGTGAACTTCGGGTGGGCACTGACGCCGCTGCCGAAGACAATCCCGACCGACGGGTCAACGATTTCGGTGCTCGTCGATGGTGTGGCAATCGGGACAGCCAGCTACAACAACCTCAGACCGGACATCGCGTCACTGTTCCCGGGGTTGAACAACTCGAACGGCGCAATCGGATTCCGCGTGCTCGATACGACGACGCTGACGAACGGAACGCACACGATCTCGTGGGTGGTGAGCGACAACCAGGGGGCGACGGAAGGAATCGGGAGCCGGTTCTTCACCGTTTCGAACGGAACCGGGTCGCTGACGACCGCAGTCGAAGGTACGCCGACGCTGGACGCACCAACAGGGCCTCGCGCGGCATCGGGTCAGGCTCTGCGCCGGCGTTTGCGATCCTTCCCTGCCGCTCGACAGCAACGTGGTTCTCGGCCGCAGCGGTTGGCACTTGAACGCACCGCTGCGGCCCTTCTCGCGAGATGCGTCTGGCCGGACGATTGTCCGCAGCGAAGAAGTGAGCCGTGTTGAACTGCAACTTGGAGCTGGGCCACACGTGGGATATCTGCGCACGAGCGATGGCCCTTCGCCGTTGCCAGTCGGGTCGCACCTGGAGCCGACAACGGGCGTGTTCACCTGGGCGCCGGGCGTGGGGTTTGTTGGCAGTTACGATTTCGTGTTCCTTCGGCTCGCAGGAGAGCGGGCGGTGGCACGGCAGGACGTTCGGATCGTCATTGCACCAAAGGGCAGCGGATCGATTGGCGCGCAGGTGGTCGATCGACACGCCGCGCTCGCAGCAGGACGTCCAGCAGCCGTTTGTGCTGGCCGGGTGGTCGGCGGATTTGAGTGCGACACAAGGCGCTGGCGTTGCGACGCTGCATGTATGGGCCTATCCGTTGTCCGGTGGTCCGCCCGTATTCCTCGGAGCGACGAGTTACGGCTCCACGCGGCCGGACGTGGCGGCAGTGCACGGCGAGCAGTTCGCAGAGTCGGGCTTCGAGCTACACGTTCAAGGACTGCCGCATGGGAACTACGACCTGGCGGTCTTCGCGTGGAGTACCGTGACCGGAGGGTTTGTGCCCGCGAAGGTCGTCCGCGCGACCGTCCGATAGGACTGGATTGGTGCTCAACCCGCACCATGCTTCTAGGTGCCGGGCTTCTGCTTCTCGGAGGCAGCTGCTGCGGGCTGTGCCGCGCCCGCGTCTCCGCTGGCGGGCTCCGGTTCCGGCAGGTGAGGGAGGGCGGTGCCACTCCAAGGGGCCAGCACCCCCGCCTTCACGTAGGTGAATAGTTTATCCCGAGTGTCGACGATATCGAGATTCCGCATCGTGAGCTGCCCGATGCGGTCGAGCGGGGTGAACATCGACTCGCCCTTTTCCATCGTCAGACGTTCTGGCTTGTAGGTCAGGTTGGGAGAGGTCGTGTCGAGGATCGAGTAGTCGTTACCGCGTCTGAGCTCGAGCGTGACCTCGCCGGTGATCGCGCGCGCGACCCAGCGCTGCGCCGTCTCGCGGAGCATCATCGACTGCGGATCGAACCAGCGGCCCTGGTAAAGCAGGCGACCGAGCCTGCGGCCGTTGTCGCGGTATTGCTCGATCGTGTCCTCGTTGTGGATTCCGGTGACGAGCCGTTCGTAGGCGATGAAGAGCAGCGCCATTCCCGGCGCTTCGTAGATGCCGCGGCTCTTTGCCTCGATGATCCGGTTCTCGATTTGATCGCTCATCCCGAGGCCGTGCCGGCCGCCGATCCGGTTGGCTTCCATCATGAGCGGCACGGCATCCTTGAACGTGATGCCATTGAGCGCGACCGGCTGGCCCTCATCGAATCGGACCGAGACCTCCTCGCGCTTGACCGCCACGTCGTCCCGCCACGATGCGACGCCCATGATCGGTTCGACGATCGTGATGCCGGTGTTGAGACGCTCGAGGTCCTTCGCTTCGTGCGTGGCCCCGAGCATGTTCGAGTCGGTCGAATAGGCTTTCTCCGCGCTCATGTGGTACGGAAGGCCGACCTGACGCATGTACTCGGACATCTCGGCGCGCCCGCCAAGTTCGTCGATGAAGGTCTGGTCCAGCCATGGCTTGTAGATGCGCAGACTCGGGTTGGCGAGGAGCCCGTAGCGATAGAACCGTTCGATGTCGTTGCCTTTGAACGTGCTCCCGTCCCCCCAGATGTGCACGTCGTCTTCCTTCATCGCGCCGACGAGCATCGTGCCGGTGACGGCGCGGCCGATCGGCGTGGTGTTGAAATACGGGACACCGGCAGTCGTGATGTGGAACGCGCCGCACTGCAGGACGGCCAACCCTTCGGCGACGAGCTGCGCGCGGCAATCGATGAGTCGGGCCTTTTCGGCGCCGTATTGCAACGCGCGCCGCGGGATCTCGTCGTAGTCCGGCTCGTCGGGCTGACCGAGGTTGGCGGTGTAGGCGTACGGAATCGCGCCCTTGCTGCGCATCCAGTGCAGCGCGGCGCTCGTGTCGAGTCCGCCCGAGAAGGCGATCCCGACACGCTCGCCGATCGGCAATTTTTGAAGGATGTTGGCCATGAGCAGACAGTTTATCCTCCTTCGCGCGACGCGCTTCGGAGGACAAGTCCTCCTTCGCGCGAAGCGCTCCGGCGGATCCGCCGTAGCCTTGGCGAAGGCGGACCGTGCTACCATCCGCGAAAGTATTTTCGGGAGGAATTGCATGTGGACTCGTCTGATTCTCAGTCTTCTCTTGGTGGTCGTCCTTCCCCTCAAAACGGCGGCGCAAACGCAGATTACGACGGGCGTGATTCAGGGATCGGTTGCCGACGCGACCGGGGCCAGCCTGCCCGGGGTAACCGTCGAGGCACGTAATCTCGATACGAACCAGGGGCGCACCCAGGTGACGGAGACCGACGGGCGGTTCGTGTTCCTGCAACTGGCACCGGGTAACTACCGCGTGACGTGCACGCTGGCGGGGTTTGCCACGACGGTGCAGGAAAACCTCCAGTTGACGGTCGGCCAGGCGATTTCGTTGCCGATGGTGATGAAAGTCTCTGGCGTGTCGGAAACGGTCACTGTCACGACCGGCACACCGGTGATCGAAACGTCCCGTACCGCCGCAGCGACGACGCTGAACGAGCGGACGATTGACACGATCCCGATTCTGGGCCGGAAATTCGAAGATCTGCTCACGCTCACGCCGGGTGTCGCAATCGTCCAGGGCGCCGACGGAGACGAGATCAGCTTTGCCGGCCAGCGCGGCATCTTCAATAACATCAGCCTCGACGGCGGCGACTACAACAACGGGTTCTTCGGTGAACAGGCCGGCGGGCAGCGCGCCTCGATCGACATCACGCTCGACGCGATCAAGGAGTTCCAGGTGATCGCGACGGGCGCGCCCGCCGAGTTCGGCCGGACCGCCGGCGGCGTCGTCAACGTCATCACCAAGTCAGGGACGAACACGATGAGGGGCTCGCTCTTCTACTTCCAGCGGGCGGAAGCGCTGACCGGCGATCTGTCTGACGGGACGAAGCTCGAAGGGTTCCACCGCGAGCAGTACGGCGGCACGATCGGCGGTCCGATCAAGAAGGACAAGGCGTTCTTCTTTCTGGCGACCGAAGGCATCAACGGCAACTTCGAACGGCCGAACCTGAGCCGTCAGCTCGGCGACGTGCCCTGCCCGGTGCAGAACCCGACGGTGCCGCAGAACGAGGCGCTGATCAATACGATCGCGGACTGCCAGCGGACGGCCCTGCTCGGCTTCTTCCAGTCGCGGCTCGGGTTGAACGAGGGCACGCCAATCGATCACCCGCAGCGGACGTCGGCCATCCTCGGCAAGGTCGATGTTGCCGCCAACACGGCCAATCACGTCTCGGCATCCTGGAACTTCAATCACTCGCGCAAGACGAACGAGACGTTCGACGTCGCCACCTACGGCCCATCGGCGAACGGCATCGAGGGCGATCCAGCGCTGATCAACGTGATGAACCTCAACTGGTTCACGACGCTCTCGACGCGGATGGTGAACGAGGCGCACTTCACCTACTCGCGCGAGACCCGGCCTCGCACGGCCGTCGGGTCGGGCCTCGCCGCCGACACCGGCATCGGGTTCGTCCCGTCGTTTCGATTCGGCGATCCGTTCTTCCTCCAGCCGAACGTCGACGAGCTCATCTGGCGCACGCAGTTCAAGGACAATGTCTCGATCGTCACCGGCACGCACACGTTCAAGGTCGGCGGCGAGTGGATGCACACGCTGAACGATCAGGTCTTCCGCGGGTTCTTCACCGGACGGTACCTGTTCAGCAGCGTCTCGGGCTTTCTGCGCTACGCGTCACCAGCAGCGTCTGGCGGCTTCGGTCCGAATACCATCAGCTGCTCGACTCCGGCTTTCGTGACGACGTATGTGACCTACCCGGCGGCGTGTCCGGCCGGATTCTCCACCGACGGCGGGCCGCTGCTCCTCTATCTGCAGGGCGCGGGCCGCACCGGACTGGCCACCGACGCCACGGGTGCGTCGAACATCACGAACAACGAGTTCTCGCTCTTCGCGCAGGACTCGTGGCAGATTCGTCCGAACATCACACTGAACTACGGCCTGCGCTGGGACGCGCAGACGATGCCCGAGACGGTCGATCCGCAGACGACCGCCTACGCGGCGTTTCTAAGTGATCCGTCCTTCCCATCCGACGGCACGATCCCGAGCCAGTGGAGCATGTGGCAGCCGCGCTTCGGTGTCGCGTGGGACGTGCGCGGCAACGGGCGCTCGCTCGTGCGCGCCAGTTATGGCGTCTACTATGCCCGCCAGAACATGCTGAGCCAGGTGGGATCAGTCACGACTAACGGTCTGCAGCAGCAGACGATCTTCGCGAACACTGCGAACCTCCTGGATTTCGGTGCGCCGACGCCAACCTGGCCCGGTGTGGTCACCCCGACGCCGCTGCCGGAAGGCCAGTTCCCGCTCTTCAGCGGTGTCCGTGTCTTCGATCGCGACTACACGAACCCGCACGTCCTTGCCTTCGACGTAGCCTACGAGCACCAGCTCGGGCAGGACTGGGCGGCCTACGCCGACTTCATCTGGAATGAAGGGAACAACCTGACGCGTTTCCTCAACTACAACCGCAGCGGCCCGGTGTGCTGCTCCGACGGTCCCGGCACCGGGAACTCCTACCGCTACGAAGGAACGCCCTGGGGACTGCAGCTCGCCGAGGTCATGGTCACGAACAGCCGCGGCTCGTCGACTTACCGCGGGCTGACGTTGGGGCTGAGGAAACGGATGTCGAGCGGCTTCCAGCTCGAAGGCAACTACGTGTTGTCGAAGGATGAAGACGACGATTCCAACGAGCGCGATCCGTTTACCGACACCAGCTTCAATTTCTTCGACCTGTCGAAGGACTGGGGGCCGTCGAATCGCGACATCCGGCACAAGTTCAATTTCTTCGGGTACTTCACCATCCCGCACGGCTTCTGGGCCAACACGCGCGTGCAGTATCGCGGTCCCCAGCCGATCACCGCGAGCCCGCGCAGCCTGAACGGCACCGATCGCGGCCGCAACGGCGAGCGGAAAGACAACGAGTACTTCTCGTTCGACTGGCGCCTCGGGCGGCCGTTCCGGTTCGGCGGGCGTTACGAGATCACGCCAATCCTCGAGATGTTCAACACGTTCAACAACGCCAACAACATCAACCCGCTGAGCACGCCACAGCTGTTCGACTTTGCCGGGTTCCTGCGCACCGGCGTCGGCGATCCGCGCATCGTGCAGCTGGCGGCGAAGTTTACGTTCTGAGTCGGTGGCTCAGGGCTCAGGCTCAGGCTCAAGGCTCAAGCAAAGTCTTCGAGTACGTGGTCGAAGCTCTTGCCTGAGCCTTGAGCCCTAGAGCCCTGAGCCTGTCTACTGCCCCGTGCAGGACGACGACCGCATCCGCACGGCGGACACGTCCATGACGATGACGTTGTCGGCGGGGTTGGGCATGGAGCGCGTGCCGGCGGTGGGCGAGCCGCCGCCGATCGCGACGCGTCCGACTGTCATCCCCTTATCGTCTAAGGCCGACCGCTTGACGAGCCCGGTGACCTCGACGAGGTGCCCCTGCTGGCGCTTGAGCTCGTCGGTCACCTTCTTCTTGCTGGCCAGGTGGAACGAACGGCCTCCGACGTAAGGGCCGCTTTCGACGTCGACCTGCCGCTCATCGATGACCTTCAGCACGCGGCCCTTGAGGCAGCCGATGACGGTGAGCTCAAGAGAGTCTTTCGGCACCTTCGGTTTCTCCTGCGGAGCTTCCTGAGGAGCACCGAGCGCGAGCACGACCAGCATGACGACAAGAGGAGTCATAGAGTTACCTTTCAGGCGCTCGATCGACGATAGCACGCCCCTGGAGAGAAAAGTAGGACGCGGGAGGGGTCGTATAATCTTGAGCACAGGAGGCCCGATGTTTATTGCTGCTTCGGTCGCGATCGCCCTCGCAGCGCTCTCGCCAGTGTCCGGCCAGCAGGCCCATCAGCACGAAGTTTCGGAGAAGCTCGGCACGGTGCGGTTCGCGAACTCGTGCTCGGCAGCCGTGCAGCCGACGTTCGCGCGGGCGATGGCGCTCCTCCATTCGTTCGAGTTCGGTCCGGCGATGCAGAGCTTCGACTCCACAGCGGCGGCGGACCCGGGTTGCGCGATCGCGTACTGGGGCATCGCCGTCAGCCGGTGGGGCAACCCGTTCGCTCCGGGGGCGAAGCCTCCCAAGGAGGTCGAGCTGGGGCGCGCGGCGGCCGACAAGGCGAAGGCCGTCGGTGCCAAGACCGAACGGGAACGCGACTTCATCGCTGCCGTCGACGAGCTGTACAGGGACGTCGGCACGCGCGATCAGCGCACGCGGGTCCTGGCCTACCGAGACGCGATGGCACAGGTCGCCAAGCGGTACAGCGACGACCCGGAAGCGTCGGCCTTCTACGCGCTGGCCCTCGCGGCTTCGAACGATCCAACCGATCGGACCTACGACAGCCTGCTGAAGGCGGGCGCAATTCTCGAGGGTCTGGTGCCCGCTCAACCGGATCACCCGGGATTCGTTCACTACATCATCCACGCGTACGACGTTCCTCCCCTGGCCTCCAAGGCGCTCGACGCCGCGCACAAGTACGCCAAGGTCGCCCCATCGGCGCCGCACGCGCTGCACATGCCATCGCACACCTTTACACGAATGGGCTATTGGCAGGATTCGATCGAATCCAACATCGCGTCGGCAGAAACCGCGCGCCGTGAGAAGTCGACCGGCGAAGAGCTCCACGCGATGGACTACCAGACCTATGCCTATCTCCAAACCGCGCAGGACAGTGCCGCGCGGCGTCTCGTCGACGCGCTTCCTGAGACCGCGGCCCGTTTCGATCCGGACAAGATCGGCGGAGCGGCACCTGGCACGGCGGGGCTGTTTGCGCTTGCGGCGATCCCAGCCCGGTACTCGCTCGAGCGTCGGTCGTGGAGTGACGCCGCCAAACTCGAGGTCGGGTCGAGCCGCTTCGCTCCCGCGCAGGCGATCACCTGGTTCGCCCGAGCGCTCGGCGCCGCGAACTCAGGAGATCTGGCAGGCGCGCGCGCAGCAGTCGAGGCGCTCCGCGAGCTCCAGGCGCGACTCGCCAAGGCGGGCGAGGTCTACTGGGCGGAGCAGGCCGAGATCCAGCGACTGGGCGCGACGGCATGGCTGGCGTTCAAGGAGGGCCGGACCGACGACGCGTTGACCGCGATGCGAGAGGCGGCGGATCGTGAAGATCGCACGGAGAAGGCTGCCGTGACGCCGGGTCCCATCGCCCCCGCGCGCGAGCTGCTCGGCGAGATGCTCCTGCAGTTGAAGCGCCCGAAGGAGGCGCTGGCCGCGTTCGAGATCACCCTGAAGAAAGAGCCCAATCGGTTCCACGCACTCGCGGGCGCGGCGGAAGCCGCGCAAGCGGCCGGCGACACGGCGACCATGCGCAAGTCCTACCAGCAGCTGCTCCAGCTGACGGTGAAGGCTGACAGTCCGGGCCGGCCGGAACTGGTGGCTGCGAGACAAAACGCAAAATGAGGATTGGATGGGGATGAGGCTGGTCTTTGCCGGGAGCGTTGTGGCCTGGAGTGTTGCCGTCAGCGTTCCACAACCAGTCGCGCAGCCGTCAGAGCTCGTTCAGCGGATTCGTGGCAGTGCGCAGTTTGCCGAAGCCAGCGCGTTCATCGACGCGGACCACGATCGGTTTGTCAACGAGCTGGTCGCGCTGACCGAAATCCCCGCGCCGCCGTTCAAGGAACAGGCGCGCGCGCAGGCCTACCTCGAGATGCTGCGACGGCAGGGCCTGTCCGACGTCGAGATCGACGCCGAGGGCAATGCGATGGGCGTGCGCAAGGGCACCGGCGGCGGCTCGATGGTGGCGGTGCTGGCCCACCTCGACACCGTGTTTCCTGAAGGCACCGACGTCACAGTCAAACGGCAGGGCACCCGGCTCATGGCGCCCGGCGTCGGCGACAACACGCGCGGCCTGGCGTTGATGCTCGCGGTCGTGCGCGCGATGCAGGCCGCCAGATTTCAGACGACGAGCGATGTGCTGTTTGTCGGCAACGTCGGCGAAGAAGGCGAAGGCGACCTGCGCGGGGTCAAGTATCTGCTTCGGAGCGGGAAGTACAAGGATCGGATCAAGCAATTCATCGCGATCGACGGCGGCGATCAGAGCAGCCTCACGAATGGCGGGGTCGGCAGCCTTCGCTATCGCGTGACGTTCAAGGGACCAGGGGGCCATAGCTACGGAGCGTTCGGCCTCGTCAACCCGGCGTTCGCGATGGGCGAGGCGATCGCGAAATTCTCGCGCATGCACGTCCCGCTCGAGCCCAGGACCACGTTCAACGTCGGCGTCGTCTCAGGTGGAACCTCGGTCAACTCGATTCCATCAGACGTCAGCATGGACATCGACATGCGATCGGAGTCGTGCGCGGAGTTGAAGAAGGTGAACGACGCGTTTCTGGCGCTCGTCCGTCAGGCGGTCGACGGGGAAAACGGCGCGCGGTCGACGCGCGAAGGAAAGATTGAAGCCGACCCGAAGCTGATCGGCGACCGGCCCTGCGGCGAGACGCCGCCGACGTTGCCGATCGTCCAGACGGCAGCCGCCGTGGTCAAGGCGTTCGGCCTCACGCCGCGCTATTCGATCAGCAGCACCGATTCCAACGTGCCGATGAACATGGGGATTCCGGCCGTGACGATCGGCCGCGGCGGTCCAGGCGGCCGAGGGCACGCGCCTGACGAGTGGACCGACGTCGAGCGCAAGGGCAGCGTCGAAGCGATCAAAGTCGCGATGACGATCATCGTCGCCGTCGCCAGCCTGCCGTAGGCGTCAGCGGCCCGGTCCGCCCTGTCGAGCCGTGCTGGTGTCAACCCGGCGGCGAATGTGTCCCGAATCCACTGTCCGCCCGCCGTCGGTGATGGCCTGGAAGTGCAGGTCATCGCCGGCAATCTCCATCACCAGAAACGCATAGCCCTGGTCGTATCCCTTGGCGGTGAGATCGGACGCCCCGATGTTGCCTTTACGGAGTTTCGCCGCGCTGCCGGAGATGATGTAGTTGATGCCTTTCTGCGGCTTCAGACGCTCGTAGAAATGCTCGTGCCCGGTCAGCACCAGGTCGACGCTGTGCTTCAGAAAGAGCGGCTCCAGTTGTTCACGGAGAGCCATATCGGATCCGTGCGTGTCGCCAGACGAATAAAGCGGATGATGGAAGAAACAGATCTTCCATTCCGAATCGCTGGCCGCCAGCTCCTTCTCCAGCCAGTCCAGCTGCGCCTTGTCCATGTAGTTGCTGTCGAGCGCGAAGAATCGAACGCTGCCCTGCGGCGCCTTGAACGAGTAGTAGCGCTCGCCGTTCATGTTGAACGGCTTGTAGAACCGCTGGTTTGGATCGTCGTGGTTCCCGAGCGAGGCATAGAACTTGACGCCCGCGTCGAGCAGCACCTTGTACGGCCGTTCGAACTTGTCCACGAAGTCGTCCGGCCGCTCGCTGCCATAGAGGTTGTCGCCCAGCATCAGCGTGAACGTGAACGGGAAGAGTTTTCGCGCGGCTTCGAGCCGCTCGGCGACGCGGATCTGCGCGCTGCCGCCCGTGCCGCTGTCGCCAATCACCGCGAAGCGCACTGATTTCTCGTTGTTCGGGAGGACGATGTCCTGCGCTGTCGGTGCCGCTCCGGCGATGCCGAGGCAGGCGAGTGAGGCAAGTGCGATCAGCCGGCCCATGGGGACACCTTTCAGCGGACGGCCCGCGGAATGAAGTCGATCACCAGGTTCGCGTCCACGTCGCGAAGGATGAGCGAGTTCCCGACAATTCGGTACTCGAGATCCTCGGGCAGTTGTGGCAGGTTCGCGAGCAGGTTGGGAGGCACAGTTGGCAGCGGCGCCTTCTCCGGGTAGCGCATGTTGACTTTGAGGGTCATCGGCGGCGGTGCGTCCTCTTTGATGACTTCCTTGGTCGCGACGCCCTTCTGGCCCTTCAGTTCGGGGTACATCAAGCTCTTGAAACGTTGCGCAATCTCCGGCGTGAAGATGTCACCCTGCTTGGCCGCTGCTCGGGCGGCCTGAATGCCTGTGGCGAGCGCATCCTGCGACGCCTTGATCTTCGCCGGGTCGTCGGTCTTCTTGAGCGCCGGCGCATCCTTCTCGAGCTGCTTGTGGAGCTCCATGTACTTGTCGACCCGCTGCTTGAAGTCCTGGAGCACGAGGGCTTCCGGGTTGACTTTGGGTTCCTGCGTGCCCACAGTTGCCCAGACGAGACCCCAGCTGATGAGAAGAGCTGCTCCAATACAGGTCATCTGTTACCCCCCAGGGGTGACTGTTCACGATGTGTGCCCACGGGATTTGACGAGCTCTGCCCCCTGTGCGGAAATGGTGCGACAATGGAGAGGCCTGCCGGATTTTTGAGGTATTCCCGATGCGTCGCGTCACGCGTTCCTCGACGAGCCACTGGAGCTTGCGAGGCCTAACTCTTCGTTCGCGATATGTCGTACCAGCGGTTGCGGTTGTCTTGACCGTCTCCGCGTCGCTGTACGCCCAGCAGCAGACGCCGTTCAGAAGCGGCGCGAGCACGGTCGCGGTCTACACCACGGTGACCGACTCCACCGGCCGCCTGGTGCCGAATCTCACCCAGGACGACTTCGAGATCTACGACAACGGCAAGCTCCAGCCGATCACGCTGTTTGCGACCGAGACGCAGCCGATCACGGTCGTGGTGATGCTCGATCGCAGCGGCAGCATGAAAGAGAGCTTCAATCTCGTCGCCGTCGGCGCCGAAGAGTTCGTGAAGCGGCTGCTGCCCGCCGACAAGGCGAGGATCGGGAGCTTTTCCACACGCATCCAGGTCGATCCCGAGGAATTCACCAGCGACCGCAAGGCGCTCATCGAGATCCTGCGCAGCGACCTCCAGCCCGAGGGCCCGACGCCGCTGTGGAACGCCGCAAACGTGGCGATCCGCGAGCTCGTTCCGCAGGATGGACGCAAGGTCGTGCTGCTCTTCACCGACGGCGTGGACAGTCCCGGGAATTTCAAGACGAACAACCTCAGCGTGATGGACGTCATGGATCGGGCGACCAAAGAGGACGTGATGATCTACGCGATCGGCCTCGAGAGCCGGTTGCCGTATGGCCGCCGGCAGGCGCCGCTCGGCGGCGGTGGCTTGACCGGGGGGTTCGGAGGGCAGGGCGGCGGCGGAATGACTCAGCGCCCCGATCCCGGGCTGCCGAAGATCGCGGCTGAAACCGGGGGCGGCTACTTCGAGCTCACCAGGGCCGACGACTTGCGGTCGACGTTTGCGCGCGTGGCCGACGAGCTGCACCAACAGTACGCGCTCGGGTTTGCGCCAACCAAGCTCGATGGCAAGACGCACGACCTCGAGGTCAAGCTCAAGGTCAAGGGCATGAAGGCGCGCGCGCGCAAGAGCTATCTCGCCGCGAAGGCGCCGACATCCTGACGACGTCAGTCGTCGCCAGCGACGCTGCGGCGGCCCTGCTTCGTGTTGGCGCGTCGGCGTTTCGACTCGAGGCGCTGAAGCCGCGACGCGCCTGACGGTCTCGTCTTGCGCCGGCGTTTCGGCTTCACCGCCGCCTGGCGAAGGAGCTCCACCAGCCGTTCGCGCGCGGCTTCCCGATTCTGCGCTTGGGTTCTGAACGTCCGCGAATCGATCACGAGCACGCCGTCGGCCGTCATGCGCGAGCCCGCGATTGCCATCAATCGCGCCCGCACGTCGTCATCAATCGACGTCGAGCGCCCGGCGTCGAACCGCAACTGCACCGCCGTCGCCACTTTATTGACGTTCTGACCGCCCGGCCCCGACGCGCGCACAAACCGCTCTTCGATCTCGGAGTCGTCGATCACGATAGACGAATTGACGTGGAGCATCTCAGGTTCAGGGTTCACGGTTCAGGGTTCAAGGTTCTCGGAGCTCAATCACGGATTGTACCTGAGCAAACGAACCCTGAACCCTGAACCCTGAACCTGAACCCTGAACCCTGAACCCTGAACCCTGAACCCTGAACCCTGAACCGTAACTACGCCTCCCACCGTAGCGCATCCGCCGGGTCGATGCGCGACGCGCGGCGGGCGGGGAGGTAGCTCGCAAGCAGGGCCGTCGCACCGAGCGCCAGGGCGACGGCGGCGTACGTGAGCGGATCGTAGGCGCTGACGCCGAAGAGCAGCGCCGACATCGCGCGCGTCATCAGCGCCGCGGCGCCCATTCCGCAGACGATCCCGATCCCGGCCAGCACGATGCCGTGACGAACGAACAGCCGGCTGACGTCATGGCTGGCGGCGCCAAGCGCCATGCGGATGCCGATCTCCTTCGTGCGCTGCTGCGCGACGTAGGCGATGACGCCGTAGATACCCACGACCCCCAGGAGCAGCGCGACGGCGGCCGCGATGCCGAGCATCACCAGCGCGAACGATGTCTGCGCCATCGACCCGGCGCGGATCTGGTCGAGGGTGCGGACGTTGGCGACCGGCAAGTTCCCGTTCACTGCCCAGACCGCCTGTTGGATCTCCTTCAGCAGCGTCGGCGACTCCGCCCGATCCGTCCGCACCGCGAACGCGACGTTGCGTTGCGCGTAGGGCTTCCCGCGGTAGTAGTCGTTAATCAAGAGCGGCCAGTAAATGATCGACGCCGCCGGGCTGGTGATGCCGTTGTCGCGCTCGTTTCCGACGACGCCGATGATCGTCCGCCAGGGAGTGTTCGGCGTCTGCCGGATGCGTTTGCCGATCGCGGCCGACGGCTCCTTCCAGTACTCGCGCGCGAAGTTGTCGCTGATGAGGACGACCGACGCCCGGCTGTAGACGTCAGCCCACGTCATGTCCCGGCCCGCGATTATCGGGTTGCCCATCGTCTGGAAGTAGTTCTGTGCCGTCCACTTGAACCGGCGCAGCGGCGGGATCTTGTCCGCCGGCGGCGGGAAGTCCTCGATGAAGATCGGGTCGTTGCTGTCGTAGCCGTCCATCGTGATCGAGTTGGACACTCCGACCGATCGCACGCCGGGTATCTGCTCGACCCTGCGCGCGATCTGCTCGAGTGCCCGGATCGCCTGTTCGTCGTCGGCAACGATGGATTCGGGAATCGAGACCCGTAAGGTGAGCACTTCCTCCGGCCGCGCGAATCCGGGATCGACCTGTCGCATCGCCTGGAACGTCCGGATCATCAGCCCGGACGCGACGAGCAGCACGACGGCCAGCGCGATTTCGGCAACGACGAGCCCGTTGCGCGCGCGGTGACGTTCCCGGCCGGCGCTCGACAGCCGGCCCCCTTCCTTGAGCGCCGATGCGAGGTGTGGCGTGGCGAGTTTGAGCACCGGTAGCAGCCCGAAGAGCAGTCCGGCCAGAAGCGAGATTCCCAGCGTGAAGGCCAGCACGAGCGGATCGATGCCGATTTCCGCCGATCGAGGCAGTCCCTCCGGCGCATTCGCGACGAGGGCGCGGATGCCCGCATAGGCGAGACCGAGGCCGGCAAGGCCGCCCGCCAGCGCGAGTGTCAGGCTCTCCGAGAGCAGTTCCCACGCGATTCTGAGCGAACCCGCGCCAAGCGCTGCGTGGATCGCCAACTCCTGCTGCCTGGCTTCGGCCCGCACGAGGAACAGGTTGGCGACGTTCGCGCAGGCGATGAGCAGAACGAGGCCGACCGTCCCGAGGAGAACCCACAGCACGCGTCCGACGTCGCCGACGACGTCCACCGCCAGCGGTCTGACGTTGGGTCCCATCTTCACGTCGTCGAACATCTTTCGTGTGAAGCCGGGAGGCATCGGGAATCGATCCGGGATTACCGGGATCAGGCGGGCGACATCCGCGTTCGCCTGTTCGCAGCGTCGTGCCGGGTTTGAGACGGGCCACACCGCGATAGCTGAAGTTCGCGGCGTGAAGCTCGGAGCGGTTGAACCGGAACGGCAGCACGAGTTGAGGGTTGCGATCGAGGAAGCGGAACCCTTCCGGCAGCACGCCGATGATCTCGCGGGGCTTGCCATCGACGACGACCGACTTGCCGACAACGGCCCGATCGCTGCCGAATTTTCTTTCCCAGTAGGCGTGGCTGAGCAGCACACGCTCGGGTGTCCTCGGTGAGTCGTCGTCCGCGGTGAAGTGCCGCCCGAGGATGGGGTTGACGCGAAGGAGGCTCAACGTCCCGTCAGTCACGAACAGCACTTGCACGCGCTCCGGCTCGCCGCTGCCGGTCACGGACACTGCGCCGCCATTCCAGAGTCCAACATCCTCGAAGACGCGACCCTCCTCCCGGTAGATCAGGTACGTGGAGGGCGCCATGTTGAGCTCGGGGATACCGATTCCCGGCGCCGTGTGCCACACGCCGACGAGCCGCTCGGCATCGTCGAACGGCAGCGGCTTGAGGAGGACGCCGCGGACGACGCTGAAGATGGCGGTATTGGCGCCGATGCCGAGCGCCAGGGTGAAGATGGCAATCAGCGTGAACATCGGGGCTCGAAGCAAACGTCGAGCAACGCGAACGGGGGTGGCAGTCATCTCGTGCTTATACGTTCTGCCGATCGATCTCGATTTCTCCTTTTCCCCAGATCTGCGGAAGGAAAATCGCTCCGGGCGGGGACGGACAGCGGGTGTTCGAAATCGACCACCTCGGTAGACAATTGAAGATCTTTCTCGTTTATTTCCAGCGATTTCGAGGCACGCGGGTTGCACCGTGCGAATCTACATGTTCCATGCTCTCCGATCTGTTTCAGGATGTCCGGTTCGGCGTGAGGCTGCTGCGCCGAAGTCCGGTCTTCACCACGGTCGCGGTCTTGTCTCTCGCGCTGGGGATCGGCGGCGCCGCCGCCGTGTTCTCGTTGCTCAACGCGATTGTTCTGCGCAGTCTCCCGGTTGCCGAGCCCGATCGGCTGTTTGTCGCCGAGCGGCATGGTCCGGACGAGATGTCCCCCAGGTTTTCGTGGCCCGAAGCCGCGCGCCTTCGCGACGAGCTGAACGGTCGCGCGGACCTCGCGGCTGCAAGCTCGGTCACCACGATGCAGCTGCGTTCCGCGCGCGCGTCGACGGGCGCGGCGGCCGACCGAGGAACGGTGCAACTCGTGTCTGGCGAGTACTTCGACGTCCTCGGCCAGCGGCCGCATGCCGGACGTCTGCTGACGCGGGAGGACAATCGCACGCTCGATGGACACCCTGTGGTAGTCGTCAGCCACGGTTACTGGCAGCGCACGCTCGGTGGTGCCACTGATGCCGTTGGACAGACGCTCGGGATCAACGGCGCGCCGTTCACGATCGTCGGCATCGCCGCGCCCGAGTTTGCTGGCACGACGGTTTCCATGCGCGGCGTCGACGCGTGGGTTCCCTTGATGATGCAGTCGGCGATTCGCTACGCCGGGAATGCCAGCTCGAACAACACGGGGGACACGCGGAAGCCGTGGCCGCCGCAGGAGGATATCGCCTGGCTCAACCTGTTCGCGCGCGTGCCACGCGGCACCGAGCCGCAGACGATCGCCGCCGCCCTCACGCTCCGTCATCATACGGACGTGACCTCTCGGAAGGATGCCGACGCCGAATACGCCGAGCGTCTTCGCGCCGAGCGGATCGCGCTCGCCCCGGCCGGCCGCGGGCTCTCGTCGCTGCGCGACCAGGCGTCGACGGCGCTGTACGTGCTCCTCGCGATGATGATGGTGCTGCTGCTGATAGCGAGCGGTAACGTGGCGAGCCTGCTCGTGGCGCGGGCCACCGCGCGCGAGCGTGAGGTCGCCGTCCGCCTGTCACTTGGCGCCGGGCGCGCCAGGCTCATCCGACAACTGCTGGCCGAGAGTCTGCTTCTTGGCGTCGGCGGCGGCCTTCTCGGCCTCGGTCTGGCTGTCTGGGGCCGCGACCTCCTGGTTGGATTGTTTGTGAGCGGGCAGACTGCGCTCGTGACGCTCGATACAGGGATGGACTGGCGCGTGCTGGCGTTTGCGACCGCGATGTCGCTGTTGACGGGAGTCGCGTGTGGACTGCTCCCGGCGTTCCGCGGCACGCGCGTGCCGGTCTCCGAATCACTCAAGCTCCAGTCGCGAGCCGTCGGATTGCACAGCCGCCGGACGCTCCTCGCCGGGCGCGCGCTCGTCGCGGCCCAGATGGCCTTCTGCCTGCTCCTCCTCATCGTCGCTGGACTCTTCGTCAGGAGCCTGCGTGTGCTCGCGACTTCAGAAATCGGGTTCGATCGTCAGCACCTGCTGGGGGCGCGCTTCGACCTGCGGAGCCTGGGATATTCGGCCGAGCAACGGCAGCTGCTCTACCAGCGCCTTCTCGATCGGGTGCAGGCGCTGCCGGGCGTGCAGTCCGCCAGCCTGTCGATGAACGGTCCCGTCATCACGTCCTCCCAAATCAGCAGCTTCAGCATCGAAGGCTACACGCCGCAAACCGGCGAGCGGATGTCGACGAACGAAGAGATCGTGACCGAGGACTACTTCTCGACCGTCGGCTTGCGCATCGTCCGCGGCCGTTCGTTCGTAGCAGGCGATCGCGTCGAGGGCTCGAAGGCCACACTCATCAACGAGACGATGGCGAAGCGGTTCTTTGCGGGGCAGGATCCAATCGGCAAGCGCTGGGCATATGACGAGGACACGGTTCGCACCAAGGACGCGTTCGTCATCGTCGGCGTCGTCGAGGACGCGAAGTATCGAGACCTGCGTGCGGCGGTTCCGACGATGACATATCACTTGTCAGGGCCATCAGAGGACGCGGTCCTTAACGATCTCGAGGTTCGGACCGCTGGCGCGCCGGACGCGCTTGTCGCCACGTTGCGCCAGGCTCTCGCCGAAGCGGAGCCGGCGCTGCCTGTTTTCGACATCATGCCGATCGAGCAGCGCGTGGCGCGCGTGCTCTCACAGGACGCAGTGGTCGCGCGTTTGACGACAGTGTTTGGCGCGATCTCGCTCCTCCTTGCGTGCCTGGGCCTCTACGGAACGATTTCGTATGGCGTCAACCAGCGTGTCGCCGAGCTCGGTCTCCGGCTCGCGCTCGGCGCCGATCGGCGTCAGGTGCTCTGGCTGATCATGCGAGAGGCGCTCGTGCTCGTCGCGATCGGCAGTGTCGCCGGATTCTCACTCGCCTACCTGGCGGCCAGAGGTCTCGGTAGCGTGCTCTACGGTATTGGCCCGATCGATCCGCTGGCCTACGGCATCGGCGCGGCGCTGCTGCTGAGCGTGGGACTGATCGCGGCATATCTCCCTGCGTTTCGCGCGTCGCGAATCGAGCCCATGCGCGCGATGGTCGGCGGATAACACTCGAGCTCTGCGTTCAAGCCCTTCTGTAGCGCTGGTACGGTCGATGCACCGATCACCCTCTGGGTAGATGAATTCTCAGGAGGGTGTGCGAAATGACGCGACAGAAACGACTTGGCTTCTTTGGAGTGATTGGCGTGGCGGCCGTCGCAGCAATGATGACGGCTGCCTGCGGGCAGACTGACGCCGGCATCACGACAGCCGTCAAGTCCAAGCTGGTAGCCGACGACACGGTCAAGGCTTACCGCATCGACGTTGACACGAAGGACAAGGTAGTCACGCTCAGGGGCGACGTCGACTCACGCGCGGCCAGAGATCGAGCGGTCGAGCTGGCGCGCGCGACCGACGGCGTGCGCGAGGTGGTCGACGTGATGGTCACTCGCTCCGGCCCCGGCGGCGACCAGCGGTGTCGCCGATCAGGCCAAAGAGGCGTCGCGCGATGCCGGCCAGATGATCGGTGACGCAGGCATCACGGCGGCCATCAAGGCCAAGATGCTCGCCGACACGACGGTCAGCGGACTGAAGATCGATGTCGACACCAAGGACGGCGTGGTGGCGCTGATCGGAAACGTCCGATCGGCGACCGAGAAGCGTCGCGCGCTCGAAATCGCCCGCGAGACCGACGGCGTCAAGTCCGTGAGAGACGATCTGAAGATCGCGAAGCAGTAGGGAGCCGACACATCTACCGTTCAGTGTCCTCAGGGCACTGGACGGTAGGTGGATTCGATCCGCTCGACGTTCACGTAGTACAGATCGGTCGCGACCGAAAAGTCGTCTCGTTTGATCGGGGTCGACAACTTCTTCCATTCGGTCGTCGGTCGAATCGTCTGCCATTCTCCGGCCTTGCCGACCTTGATCGGCATGGCAAATGCCTTCTCGTCGGCCTTCCAGCGGTACGAAACGGAGCTCTCGGCGTCGTTGAACGCGAGCTCGAGCGTCGGGAGGTCGGCGTGGCGCAAGTACTGGTCGAAAATCGGCGTCCAGTCGCGGTCCGTCTCCTTGTTGAAGAACCGCACCAGGTCCTCGGTCATGATGTTCTTGTACTTGAATTCCTGGTAGGTGGCGCGCATCAACGCCCACCATTTCGGGTCGTCGTCTATGACGGCGCGGAGCGTCTGCAGGAAGAGCGCGCCCTTGAAGTACTGATCCTGCGACGGCGAACGGTGAATGCCGCGGGTCGTGATGATCGGCGCCTGGTTCCGCACCTTCGACTTGTAGCCGTTGATGTATTTGAGCGCATCGGCGTACCCGAACATGTGCTCGACGTAGACGACCTCGAGATATGTCGTCCAGCCTTCCTGAATCCACATGTCCGACACGTCGGCCGCAGACACGCTGTTGCCGAACCACTCGTGCGCGCTCTCGTGAATGATGATGAAATCGAACTTCGGGCTGACGCCGACGCCGGTCCAGTCGCGTTCGAGGTAGCCGTTCGCGAAGCGGTTGCCATAGGTGACGGCGCTCTGGTGCTCCATTCCTGAATACGGCACTTCGATCAGCTTGTAACCGTCCTTCTTGAACGGATACTCGCCGAAGTACTTCTGATACGCCTCGATCATCGGCTTGGCCTGAGCGAACTGTGCCTTCGCCTTCTCGACGCTTTCTGGCAGGACATAGAAGTCGAGCGTCAGATCGCCAAGGCGATCCGCGAATTGCACGTAGCTGCCGATGTTCAGCGACACGTTGTACGAATTGATCGGGTAGTTGATCTGCCAGTCCCAGCGCGTGTAGCCGTCGCCGAGGTCGGTCTTGCCGAGGAACCGTCCGTTCGAGGCGTCGACGAGGCCGTTGGGGATCGCGACGCTCAAGCGCATGTGCTCGACTTCGTCTCGCCACTGGTCCTTGCTCGGCCACCAGATGCTCGAGCCTTCGCCCTCGCACGCCGTGTTGATCCAGTGGCGGCCCGCCGGATCCTTCCGGAATGCGATCCCGCCGAACCGCCCGGTCTCGCGCGGGCTGCCGGAGTAGTAGAAATCGATCGAGTACTCACGGCCACGCTTGAGCGTCTCGGGAAAGTCGACGAACACGGCATTCAGCTCGCGTTCGTACTTCAGCTCCTGCGCGCCGAGCACGATCTTGCCGATCGCGAGGTTGTCGTAGAGATCGAGCTGGATGCGCGTATCGTCCTGCAGCATCCTGAAGCGGATGGTGTTCCGGCCGCTGAGGAACTTCTTGTCGGGATCCACCCGAACGCTCAGGTCGTAGGACAGCAGGTCGTTGTTCGCCCGGTAGCGGCCGTATTCGCCGCGCAGGATGTTTGCTCGCGTCGGTTGGGCTGGCGCCGGCTTGCGCTTGAGCCTGCGGCGCGGCCGCCGGACGATCGGCTGGCGGCTCATAGGTCGCGATTTCCTTCCCGAGCAGCCATTTGTCGAACCAGCCGACGATGTGCTGGAGGCGTTCGACACGGTGCCATGGACGGCCCGAGCGGGAGAGTTCATGGCTCTCGCCAGGGAAGCGGACCATGACGGTCGGCCGCTTGAGGTACTTCAGCGCTCGAAAGAGATCCTCGCCGCCGGCCGCCGGCGGCGTCCGCCAGTCTTCGTCGCCGAGGATGAACATCAGCGGCGTTTGAATCTTCGCGACATGGGTAATCGGCGAGCGCCTCGCATAATCCGCCGGGTCTTCGAACGGCGCCTGGCGGAACCAGGTCGGGGTGAAGAGCGTGAAGTCGGCCGTGTACCAGAAGTTTGCCCAGTCGGAAATGTCCCGCTGGCTGACGGCCGCTTTGAAGCGGCTGGTCTGTGTCACGACCCAGTTGGTGAGCAGTCCGCCGCCGCTCCCTCCGGTCACTGCCAACCGGGTCTCGTCGACGTATCCCTTCTTCAGGAGCTCGTCGACTCCAGCCATCAGATCTTTGTAATCGTCGCCAGGGTAGTTGTATTGAATGATGTTGCCGAAGTCCTGGCCGTAGTTCGAGCTGCCGCGGGGATTCGTATAGAGCACGACATACCCCTTGGCGGCCATCCATTGAAACTCGTGCGTGAAGGTGTTGCCATAGGCGGAGTGCGGTCCGCCGTGGATCTGGAGGATGAACGGATACGTCTTCGTCGCGTCGAACGCCGGCGGCTTGAGAATCCATCCCTGAATCTTGCGGCCGTCGAAGCTGGTGTACCAGATCTCCTCTGGTTCGTTCATCGAGAGCTGGCTGAAGAGGCGATCGTTGAACGTCGTGAGTTTCTTTGCCGCGCCGGTCGAGGCGGTGTCGATCGCGTGGAGATCGCCGACGGTAGTGGGCGTCGAGAGGACGTAGGCGATCTTCTGCGCCCCGGCGTCGACCGTATAGGACATCACGTCGCTGTTGCCAGAAGTCACGGGATCGACCTTTCCGGTCGCGACGTCGACGCGCTTGATGTTGGCGTTCCCCTGCTCGCCGACGCCGATCAGGATCGAGCGCCCGTCGCGGCTCCAGACCGGGCCGCTTGGCAGTTGACCGCGCGGCGCGCGCTGATCGCCGCCGAGCCCGCCGTTGATGTCGAAGTCGTAGGTGGCGGTCAGGTTGCGTGGTGTGCCAGCGCCCAGTTCGGCGACCCAGAGGTCGGGCTGGGTGTACGAACGCTCGGGGTTGCCCGCCGGAATGCCGACGAAGGCGACACGCTTGCCGTCGGTCGAGAGCGCGTAGGCGCCGATCCGACCCTCGATGCTGACGACCCGGGTCGGTTCGCCGCCCTCTTTCGGGATCGAGAACAGATCGCTGTCGCCGGGGAAGTAATACGACTCTCGCCGTCGATCGGCGGTGAAGAACAGGCGCGATCCATCGCGGGACCAGCGGAGGTTCGTCGCGCCGAACTCTCCTGCCGTCACGGCGACCGGCGTGGTTTTGTCGCTCGCGGTCCCCGGGACGGGCACAGTCCAGATCTGGGACGGGCGATCGCGGTCGACATACCCGCCGCCCGGGATGCCGTTGGCGCGATACACGGCTTCGGTGATGACGCGCACATCGGATTCGCGCGGTTGATCGGCGGCCGGTTTCTGCGCCGACGTCAGATCGGCAGGACGCGCCGTCGACGAGAACGCGATCGTCTTGCCGTCGGGCGCCCATTCCGGATTCCCGGCGCCGCGTGGAATATCGGTAATCGCCCACGGTTCGCCGCCCGACATGCCCCCGGCGGCCTCGCCGGCCGCCAGGACCATGAGGTGAATCTGCGCGGGCTGAGGCCGGCCGTCTTTTTCGACCGATCGCACGAAGGCCAGCCGTCGACCATCGGGAGACCACCGTGGGCTCGTGTCGCGAATGCCGCTGGTGATTGCGCGCGGTGGCTCGCGGCCGTCCGTCCTGGCGAGCCAGATCGCGGTGTCATAGGCATCCTTCTTTTCATCGATGCTCACGCGTACGAACGCGACCTGCGATCCGTCTGGCGAGATCTGCGGATCGGCCACCCACACGAACGCGAAGATGTCCTTCTCGGTGATGGACCGTCGCTGTGCAGAGGCCGGCGCGACAAGCCCGAGTACAAAGGGCAGGACGACGAGAGCGCGAGCGATATGATGATTCACGTGTGGTGTCCTTGTGGGGTCAGGCCGTGAATCGTGAATCTTGCCGCATCATCACGCGAGATTCACGATTCACGGCCTGACCCCTTGAATTATAGCGGGGACCATCGGCGTTGGCCGGGCGTCCTAGGCAAGGCGACTCTATCTGCGGCAAAGTCGTGAGGTGCAGTCATGAATATTCTGGTCACAGGTGGCACGGGTACCGTCGGGTCGCAGGTCGTTCGCGAGCTCCTGTCTCGCGGCGCGCAAGTACAGGTATTGACGCGGGATCCGGCCAAGGCGGCAACGTTGCCTGCAGGCGTGACGGCCGTCACGGGCGACCTGATGAAGGTCGAGACGGTCAGGCGCGTGTTCAAAGGTGTCGACGGCGTGTTCCTCATCAACACGGTCAGCCCGACCGAAGTCCACGAGGGGCTGCTGTCGGTGTGCGCGCTCCGCGACGAGAACGTCAAACGGCTCGTCTATGTCTCGGTCCATCACGCGGACGCCGTGCCATGGGTGCCGCACTTCGGGGGCAAGCTCGGCGTCGAGCAGGCGGTCCTGAAGTCGGGCGTGCCGGCCACCGTTCTCAGACCGAACAACTTCTATCAGAACGACTACTGGTTCAAGGATGCGATGCTCCAGCACGGCGTCTATCCGCAGCCGCTCGGCGACGTTGGCCTGAACCGCGTCGACGTTCGCGACATCGCCGAGGCCGCGGCGATCGCGCTGACGACCTCCGGGCACGAAGGGCAGACCTACGATTTGGTGGGACCGGAGGCGCACACGGGCACATCGACGGCAGAAGCGTGGTCGCGGGCGCTCGGGCGCCCGATCGTCTATGGCGGGAATGATCTGGACGCGTGGGAGAAACAATCGCTGCAGTACATGCCGGATTGGTTGGTCTACGACTTCAGGCACATGTACGTCTTCTTCCAGGCGAAAGGGTTGAAGGCGTCGCCGGAGGCCATCGAACGGCAGACGAAGCTGCTCGGCCATTCGCCGCGGTCGTTCGGCGCGTTTGTCGGCGAGACGGCTGCGGCGTGGAAGTAGGTCGAAGATCGATCAGCTGTCAGGCGCCGCGTGGAGCTGATGACCGGAATAGGTCGTGACGACCTTGATCTGGAACTTGCGGAACAACAGCGTGCGGCCGCTGCCTTCGATCGTCAGCTCCGAGGCGACCCAGGTTCCGTCGACTTTCTTGCGGACGAAATCGAAGCCGCTTCCGGGCTCGACATGAGCGACGACGCCCCACCCAACCGAGACGCTGTCGACGGCGTGCAGCCGCACGCGCGCGATGTGGTAGTCGCCGTCGGATACCCACATCCGGCCGGCGAACTGTTTCATCCGCTGGCCGTCGCTCGTCGTCACGCGAGCATTCGGGCGCGGTCTCAGGGAGACGACGATGGTCGGCTGACCGTCGACCGTTTCGCGCCCGACGAAACTGAACGCGAAGACCCGCGTCGCGTCGTCGAGGATCTCGTCGCGTTCGCGAAGCTCCGCGGCTTCCCGGTTGAGGCGCACGGTGCGCTCACGCGGACTTTCAGCCCAATCGCGTTCGCGTTTCCTGCGGTGCTCTGCATCTCTCCTGGCCAGCTCGGCGTGGTCGAGCGGCTTGCCGTCGACCGCGATCAGCCGTCGCCAGGCCCCGCGCGGCGGGTCCTGACGCACCTCGAAGGTCTGCATCGGCCCGACCGATACCTTCCCGAGCATCGAGATATCGACGTCGCGACCCTCCTCGATGTAGTTGAAATGGACCGGCTCGGCATATTCGCGTCGAATGACGTCTGGTACTTTTTTCGCGAAGGCATCGAGGTCGGCAGGCGGTTGGCTGCCACTCGACACCCCAGCGCCCGCGAGGAGTGGAAGGACGGCAAGCACGAGCGCGGCGCGGGCGACAAGGGCCATGATTTCAAGTGTAAAACACGCCCTGGGCGTATTGATGACCTCGGCCGCTCACCACAGCTGGACCGCCCGATTCGTTGACGGTGCCGCACAGTTGGGAGGGTCAGCTGGCCTTCTCTTTAGAACTACGACAAATGTCGTATTGACATCTACGACAAAAGTCGTAGACTACTCCGCATGGACAGATTGCCGCGATCGCCGAAGAAGCCGACCAACGCTGAAGTCGCCATCCTGCGTGTGCTCTGGTCGCGCGGCCCGAGCACGGTTCGAGACGTCGCTCAGTCCATGGGCCGGGAAGCGGCCTACACCACGGTGCTGAAGCTGATGCAGAACATGACCGACAAGCGGCTGGTCCGGCGCGACGAATCGTCCCGGACGCATGTCTACACCGCCGCCTGCCCGGAAGAGCAGACGCAGCGGCAGATCGTCACCGACCTCGTCGATCGGGTGTTCGACGGCTCGGCGGCGAAGCTGGTGATGCAAGCGCTCGCGGCGAGCAAGACGTCGCCAAAGGAACTCGAGGAAATTCAGAAGCTGATCGACACACATCGAAGGGGGCGCCGATGAATCCGCAGTTGAATGCCTGGATGTCCACAATCGGCTGGGCACTCATTCATTTCGTCTGGCAGGGCGGGCTGATTGCGCTGGTGACTGCCGCCGCGCTTCGATCGTGTCGCCGCCGCTCGTCGGAAATGCGCTACGCGATTGCGTGCGCGGGGCTCGTGGCCATGCTCGCTGCGCCCTTCCTCACGGCTGCAGTCGTCGGGACATCGGACCAGGCCATTGCGCCGGGAGGAAGCGCCTCGCCAACAGTGGCGACGTCCGCGGGTCCGTCGCCGGCGCCCGCGACGTCCGGTCTCCAGGCCGCGTCACTGTCGCTGGCCGCGACGGCGGCGCGCACGGCCTCGACGGTCGAGCGCTGGCTCCCGATCGTCGTGTGGGCGTGGTTGAGCGGCGTCGCGCTTCTGCTGGCGCGATTCGCTGGCGCGTCGTTTCGAGTACGCAGGCTGCGCCTTGCCTCGCTCGATGAGCCGCTGTCGCAGTGGCAGTCGACCGGTGAGCGTTTGGCGGCGCAGCTTCGCCTCGACGTCGGCTTTCGCATCGTCGAATCCGCGCTCGTCGACGCGCCGAGCGTGATCGGCGCGATGCGCCCGATCATCTTTCTCCCGGTCACGGCTCTCACCAGCCTGACGCCGCATCAGATCGAGGCACTGATCGCTCACGAGCTGGCCCATATCCGCCGGCGGGATTACGCCGTCAACATCGCTCAGACCGTTGCCGAGGCGCTGTTGTTCTTTCACCCGGCCGTGTGGTGGATCTCGGCGCGCATCCGCCAGGAGCGCGAGCACTGCTGCGACGACGTCGCGGTCAAGACCTGCGGGGAGCCGGTCGACTATGCGGCCGCCCTCGCCGAGCTCGCGGCGTGGCGCTCCGCGCGATCTGGCGTTGTCGGTCGGTGCCGCCGATGGACCACTTCTCGCCCGCGTACGTCGCGTGTTACGAGGCCCGAGTGAGGATGCGCCCAGATCGTCCGGCGGATTGGCAGTTCTGGCGCTCGGCTTGCTCGTGTCTGCCGGGGCCATCGTGCATACCGCATCCCAGAAGCCGCCCGCGCCAGCTCCCGCGTCGACAGAGCAAACGATCCTGGTCAAAACCAAATCCTTCGAAGAAACGTGGAGCCTCAAAAGGACGGACCACTTCGAGGTCTATTACCCGCAGGACCTGGACCTGCACGCCGAGCGTGCCGCCCAGGAGGCCGAACGGGCTTACGAGCATGTCAGCGGCGACTTGCGGCACAACCTGGCGTTTCGCGTGCCGATCTTCATATTCCGGAGGACGACCGAGTTCGACGACAGCGTACGCGCCGGCGCGTTTCCGGGCGCGGCCGGCGAGCCGTCCCCCGGCGATCGCATCCTGCTCGCGATCGATCAGCCGGCGGACCGCTGGCCCGGACTCATCACTCACGAGGTCGCGCACGTCTTTGCGTTCGACATCCTTCCGGGGCGCTCGACGGCGACCTGGGTGTTGGAAGGTCTGGCCGAGTACGAGCGCGGCGCGTGGGATCCAAGCGATCTGGCGGCACTGCGAAACGCGGTGCGCGCCAATGCCGTCCCGCCGCTCAGCCGGCTCCAGGCCGACGACCCGGGGGCTCCGCGTCTCGTCTCTTCCTTCGGACATGCCGCATTCGACTTCATCGAATCGCGAGCGGGGAAGGCCGGCGTGCGACAGTTCCTGTTCGCGCTGCGTCAAGCCGCAGGGCAACGGCGCCGATCCATTTCAGGCCGCCCTTCAGCTTCGCCGGGACGAGTTCGATCAGGCCTTCGGGTTGTACCTCCGACAGCGATTCGCTGCCGTGGCCAGGCAGCTCCCGGCTAGCCGGCTCGAACAGCCTGCAACCATGCGCGTCGAGGGAGACATCACGGCCGTGGGCTGGCCGGTCGCCACTGGTCTCGCCTGCATCGAGCTGTGGGTGCCCGTCGGGGGAGAAGCGAGGCAGCTATGGGCAGTGGAGTGTGGAACTGCGAGCGGCCAGGTTCTGATCCGCGCGCTGAAGCCCGGCGACCGCGTAGTCGTCACGGGACCACTGGCTCGCGGAGTGACGGCACAGCGGTTGACGCTCGAGAGCCTGACGCGGCCCGCTGACGGCTTCACCTGGCGCGCACCGTCGCAGTGACGGTGAACTCTGAACCTTGAACCTTGAACCAACGTCGAGGCAGTCGCTACTCCCATCGAAACACCCTGGCCGATACGGCGGTGAAAACCAGGAACAGCACCGCGAGCATCGCGACGTCCCCGATGTGATTGGACCACCCTTGGCCGAGCCAGATGCCTCGGAGTAGCGAGACGGCGTAAGTGGAGGGCAGCGCGTGTGCGATCGCCTGCACTAGCGGCGGCAACGACGCGACGGGGAAGAACAACCCGGAAAGACCAAGCATGGGGTAAATGATCGCGGTGCCAATCGGCTGCGCGAACCGCGCGGTGGGGACGATGCTGGCGATGAGAAAACCGAGCGACAGGATGCTCACCGCGCTGGCGAGGAGCGCGACCGTGAATGACACGAGGGGGACGTCGGCGCCGACCGGGTAGTAGCGTCGGCCGACCAGGACCATCGCCGCAAGCGTCACCGCCGTGAAGAGCAGCTTGACGATCACGTGAGCGGTCAGGATTGTGTGCGGCCGCAGCGGCGTCGCGCGCAGTCGCTTGAGGATGCCTCCCTCGCGGTAGATTGCCATGATCGCGATCAGGGACAGCACGGCGTTGGCGGCGATGAGAAGTGAGGCGAAGATCGGCAAGTCGACCGAGACGAAGCTGGGCACGTCGGAGGAGCCCGATCGTACCCGCGGTGCCGAGCATCCGGCCGAGCACGACGAAAAGCAGGACCGGGACACCCACGGTCCCGATTACACCCATGGGCTCCCGCACGAAGATCTTGATTTCCAGCCAGGTGAGTCCGAGGAGCCCGCGCAGCATGTCTTGCAGCCTCAGTCGCGAATGAGGTGGCCGGTCAGCTTGAGGAAGACGTCCTCGAGCGTCGGCGCCTCGGTCCGGAAGTCGATCACCGGCATCCGATGTTCCCCCAGACATTGAATCACCTGAGTGACCAGTTCGTCTTCCCGGCCGCGAATCGTGAACTGCTGCCCCTGGACGCCAACCGACTCGACCGCCGGGATCGCGCGAAAGCGCTCCTGGGCGCCCGCAGCTTCCGTGGATACGACGATGGTGCGCTCGGGGCAATGCCGCCGCACGAGCTCTGCGGGAGTGCCGATGTCGATGACACGGCCGTGGTCGAGGATTGCGACGCGGTCGCAGAGCCGCTCGGCCTCCTCCATGAGGTGCGTCGTCAGGAACACCGTCTTGCCGCGGTCCCGGATGCCGCGGACCAGGTCCCAGATCGCCCGCCGCGCCTGCGGGTCGAGTCCCGTCGTCAATTCATCGAGGAACACGAGCTCGGGGTCGTTGATGAGCGCGAGCGCGATGAACAGCCGTTGCTTCTGTCCTCCCGAGAGCGTCATGAACCAGGCGTTCCTCTTGTCGCGCAGGCCTAGTTGCTCGAGAAGCCGATCGCCGTCAATCGGAGCGTTGTACAAGGAGGCCCAGAAGGCGACGGCTTCCCGGACCTTGATTCGTTTCTGAAGCTGCGCCTCCTGGAGCTGCACTCCAATTCGCTTCTGCAGCGTGTACCGGTCGCGGCCTGGATCGAGTCCGAGCACCGAGATCGCGCCGCGATCGGGCGCGCGCAGACCTTCGACGCACTCCATCGTGGTGGTCTTGCCGGCGCCATTGGGTCCGATCAAGCCGAAGGTTTCTCCCGGCCGCACCTCGAACGACACTTCGTCGACAGCGACCGTCTGGCCGTATGTCTTGCGGATCGCGTCGACGCGTATGACGGCCGGTGGCGTCATTCGCGACGTCCGTGCGCCATCCCTGCATCGTTCAGCTGCTTGACGAATCGGTAACCGGTTCGGGCGTACTGCTGGCGCTCGTAGAAACCGTGCGCGCCGCCGCGATGCAGCGCGCTGTTGACGACGATGGCGCGCGCGCCCTGGCTGGCCGCCCATTGTTCAACGGCCTCGACGAGTCGAGTGCCGGGTACCTTGCCCCCGCGCCGTCGAAGACACGGCCAGGACCAGCAACTGGCAATACACGCCGTCGTTTTCGTAGTACTTCCCGAGCGTGGCGCCAGCCACGCCGACGACGCAGGCTCCGGTGTCGGCCACCAACGTGGCGTAGAGCGGATCGGTGAGGATCATCGCGAGCCGTTTGGTCATCGCTTCGACCGTCGTCGGATATCCCAGCTCGGTCATGAGCTGGCTTACGCGTTCGGCATCATCAATCGTCGCGTCTCTGATCCCAGCGAGTTCCATGGTGTGCACCCGGTGCCATCGGCGAGCGCTAGTCGGCCATGCCACTCTTGTACAGGGAGCGCGCGATGTCGAGCAAGTCGTCTGAGGACATCTCCGCGCTGGCAATCAAGAAAAAGATGTCAGTGTCACACCAGGTCACCACCGATGGGCTGCGCCCGTCGATATCATCCGGCGGCGGCTCCGGCCCGCGCTCGTACGCGCGCGCGGCGCGGCCGACAATTCGAGCGTCGCGCGGTGCTTGTCCATACGATACGTCGAGGGCCAGCCGGCGGGCTTCGCTGGCACCCTTCTTCGACTGGCTGAGCACGAAGCCTCCGTAATGCGCCTCGAGCGTGCGGTCCTCGATCTTGAGCTCGCGCAGCTTGTGATCGCGCACGTGAATCTGGATCGACTGAAGCCTGAACCCCGCCGTGTGACTGGGCTCGAGCGGCCGAAACGCCAGCATCGCCCGCGCCGCCTTCCAGGATCGCGCCGTTTCGAAGTGAGGGTTGATCGACACCGCGCGGAATCATAGTCCGAGTTCTCGCGCGCGATCGCGGTCGATCAAGGCCGCGGCGGTGGCGGCGCTCGCCACTGCCAGGGCGACCGCGATCCAGACGACCGATCGATAGCCGGCGACGAACGAGCGCTCGATGGCCTGGCGGCCTGTGGGGTCGTCCGTCTCGGCGGCACCCAGCTTGCTGCGCTGTCCGTCGATCTGGGCGCGAACCCCGGACGGCAGGCCGAGCGACCCGATTTCCCGATCCAGCGCGCGGTTGAAGGCCGAATAGAACGATCACGCCGAAGACCGCAATCGCGACGAGACCAGCGACACGCGACACGGCGTTGTTGATGCCCGAAGCGATGCCGGCGTGATCTGGCGGCACCGAGTTCATCACGGTCGTCGTCAGCGGCGCCACGCTGACGGCCATGCCCACACCGAGGACGATCACGGCAGGAAAGAACGTCGTCCAATACGAGCCGCCGATGCCGGGCCTCGAGAACAGCGCGAACCCGAGCGCCGCTATGAGCGGCCCGACGATGAGAGGTAGTCCGCGCTCCATAGCGTTCGATCAGCCCGCCTGACCAGCGCGACAACAGAAACATGAGGACGATGAGCGGGAGGAGCGCGGCCCCGGCCCCGGTGGGCGAATAGCCCTGGACCTGGATCAGGTTGAGCGGAAAGAAGAAGAGGACGCCGCTGAGCGCCGCGTACAGGAAAAAGGTGAGCAGGTTGGCGCCGCTGAAGCTGCGTGAGCGAAACAGCGCCAGCGGGAGCATGGGCGCGGCGCGATCGGCGTTCGACGAAGAGGAAGCCGCCGAGCAGGACAATCCCAGCGACGCTGGCCATTCGAACCGATTCGATCAGGCCGAACACGAGTCCGCCGAGACCGACCGTTGCCAGCACGACGCCCGGCCAGTCGAGGCGTTCCGCAGGGTGCGCTGATCGCGTTTCGGGAACTCTCCACATCGTGATGACGAGGACGACCAGCGCGAGCGGGAAGATTGATGAAGAAGATCCAGCGCCAGGAGAGGTTTTCGATCAGCCACCCGCCAAGCACCGGTCCGAGCGCCGCGGTGATCGCGGTGAAGCCCGACCACGTGCCGATGGCACGACCACGCTCGGCTGGTGGGAATGACGCGCTGATGAGCGCAAGGCTCCCGGGCACGAGCAGCGCGGCGCCGACGCCTTGCAGGGCACGAGCCGCGACGAGCTCGGCCAATACTTCGCGACACGCCGCACCATGCCGAGGCGACAGCGAACAGGACGACACCGGCGGCGAAGGTCTTACGGCGGCCTCGGGCGTCGCCCATCGCTCCGCCGGTCAGGAGGAGGGCGGCCAGCGTGAGGGCATAGGCTTCGACCACCCACTGCACGCCCGCCAACGAGGCGTCGAGGATGATTGCAGGGCCGGAAGAGCCACGTTCACGACCGTGCTGTCGATGAAGGCGAGGCTCGAGCCGAGGATTGTGGCCGCCAGCACCCATCGGCCGCCAGGGGCCGGCGCGCAGTCCGCATCGCCCGCGAGGATGGCGGCTTCGTCGCACGGGAGCTTGCCGACTGCAGTCATGCCGATCCGATTCTAGAAGCTATCTCATGACCTGACCCGATCCGTGTGATCCGTGGCACTATTCGGGCGATCGCAACCATGCGCCGGGCTGACGGGCGCCCAGAACAAGCGACCAGACAAGCCCTGCGATCGCGGCGATGGTGATGCAAGCCGTGAAGCACAGCTCGGCCCACCCGTATCGAGAACACCGCCGGCCGTCACCTCGCTCACCCGATCAAACAGTGCGCGCCAGAAGTTGGCGCCGGTCCAGGCGTATCCGGCAGTAAGCATCCCCACTGACCCCGACAGCAGACCGCGTCGCAACCGTACCATTCCCAGGATCAGCAGGACGATCCCGATGACATCGACCAAATAGAATGGATCCCAGAGCTCGGGCATCGAGTACCAGGTCTCTATCGGTGCGTAGGCGATAAGGAAGGCGAGGGTGAACGTCTGCAGCCGCGCCGCTCGGTGGTGCTCCATGCTCGGGAGCGTACCCCAGAGACAACCCTCAGGGCGAGACGCTCCTTCTTATCTTCCAACGCGCAGACGGCGGCGGTAGTCTAAACGTCGCAGGGCGCCGGCGCGATCAGGCTGCGCCATCGAACCATTCAATGAGGTGAACATGCGCACGAAGATCATCACCGGTGTTGTGGCAGTTGCGGCAGCGTTGTACTGGGCGCGATCAATCGAGGGACAGGTGCAGTCCGTGCCGGGGCCGGGCAGCGGGATCGTGACGGTCCAGGGAGAGGTCGACGTTCGCCGCCTTCCGCCGATCGTGGTGGGTCAACAGGGGGACTGGAAGGTCTCGCTGGCAAACGTCGCAGACGTGCGCGTCGCCAACACGCCCGCGGTGGCTGCCGCGCCGCTGCCCTTTCTCAGGGTCGGCGGCCGATACATGGTCACTTGGCCAGTGGGCGAGCAGGAAACATTCGAAGTGGCGCAACTCGGCGGCGGAGCGTGGGTCCGCGCAGCGGTCGACGGGCGCTCGCGTTGGCTGAACCTCACCGTTGCGAAGTCGATCGACGAAGTCCGCTGAGGCCTACAGCCAACCCTTCTGGCGGGCGGTGCGCGCGGCCTCGACGCGGTTACTTGCGCGTCAGGTCGTCGAGCGCGACGACTGAACCGTAATTTTGGTGACTCGCTGAAGCTCGGCAATCATTGATGTACCCTCGAACGACGTGCCTAGAGCATGCGGCTTCGGCCAACGCGGCAGTAGTGGGCAATCAGCTACCGGCAGTTACAGTTGTCACCCCTGGCGACGTAAAACTAGACAGTCTCAAACAGGGCTCTGCGTGGCGTGTCGAGCGGTATAATCCGGTTCAGAGCCGTGGGCACGAGCAGGCTGGACCGCTCGCCCGATGGCAAGTAGTTTGCGTGCGCTTGAACCGGGTTTCAGCCGTGCTCAATTCTCACGCAGGACACTTAGAGTCACGCAGGACACTTAGAGCGCTGACCGACGTGGATCACGAAGAATGAGCGTCAAGTCGCACATCCATCGCCCACACCCGACCGGACGGGTCAGGCAGGCGCGGTCCACTTCGGAACGTCCGTGCGTGGCCACGTCGCTCGATGCGTGGGTCGCCCGCGATTGGAGCCAGTCCGTGCACGTGGGGTCGCTCGAAGAATTCCAACAAATCCACGTCTGCACTCGTAACACGCTCTACGAGCTCATCGTGCTCAACCGCTGCGGCGATGTCCGCGTACGCGGTGGCCGCTATTTCCCCGACTGGACTGCGGCCCGTTTCGCCGGCAGCACCGCCGGCGGCAGTTTCCTCAAGCGCCTGGCGTTGAGTCTCGGACTCCAGATGGAGTTCGAGCTCAATCATCGGCGGATCATCACCTCGCCCATCCGGACAGTCACGATCCTGCAGAAGGCGCTCCCCGTTTGATAGCTTCCGCCTGAGGCGGAAGAACCTTCAGGCGGAAGGACAGTGCTACGATTCCCACCCATGCGCAGCGCAATGGTGACGCTGGTCCTCGCGAGTCTCGTCGCGATGGCTCAGACACGGCAGGAACCTGACTGGTCGGCCCTCGACGGCGAAACTCTCCGGCACTTCCAGGCGCTCGTTCGCATGGACACTTCGGATCCGCCAGGCAACGAGCAGCCGGCTGCCGAGTCACCTGAAGAAAGTGCTCGAAGCCGAGGGCATTGCCGTGCAGGTCCTGGCGCTCGAGCCGCGTCGTCCGAACGTCCTCGCGCGGCTCAAGGGCAGCGGCAGCAAGCGGCCCATCCTCATCATGGGCCACACCGACGTCGTCAACGTCGACCCGAAGAAATGGACGCACCCGCCGTTTGGCGCCACGCGCGACGGCGGTCATGTCTATGGCCGCGGAACCGTTGACGACAAGGACAACGTGGTTGCGGCGTTGATGGTGATGTTGACGCTGAAGCGACAAAAGGTCCCGTTGGATCGCGACGTCATCTTTCTTGCCGAAGCCGGCGAGGAGGGTTCGACCAAGATCGGCATTCAGTACATGACGGGGCAACATTTTACGCAGATCGATGCCGAGGACCGCTTGGCGGAGGGCGGCAGTGTGTCACGCGCGGGCGGCCAGGTCAGATTCGCGTCGATCCAGACGCTCGAAAAAATCCCGCGCGCGATCGAACTGACGGCGCGAGGCATCCTCGGGCCACGGTTCGGTACCGCTCAAGTCGAATGCGGTCGCGCACCTTGCGGCCGCGGTGGCTAAGGTAGCCGCGTGGAAGCCGACGATCCGCCTCAACGACACGACGCGTGCCTACTTCAAGCGTCTGGCGTCGATCTCCCTCGCCCGAAGACGCGACGCGCTACCTGAGCATCATCGGCACCGACACCGCCGCGGCCGCGACCGCCGACGATTACTTCCTCGATCGCGAGCCGCGTCACGCATCGATGCTGCGGACGTCGGTCTCGCCGACGATCATCCAGGGCGGCTACCGCCTCAACGTCATCCCCTCGGAAGCGAAAGCGAGCCTCGACGTGCGGACGCTCCCCGACGAGGATCTCGAATGCCTTCCTGACCGAGATGACCAAGGTCGTCGACGACCCGGCCGTCGAAGTCGCGTGGGCTGCGCGTGAGGTCAGACCGCCGTCGGCCTCACCAGACTTGACTCTGAAGCATTCAAGACGATCGAAGCCAACGTCACCCGCCACTACAAAACCGTGAGACGCTCCCGACGATGTCGACTGGAGCGACCGACATGGCGTACCTCCGTGCCAGAGGCATGCAGTGTTTCGGGATTGGACCGATGGTCGACGTCGAGGACGGCCCCAAAGGGTTTCGGCGCCCACAGCGACCAGGAACGCATTCTCGAAAACGAACTCTACCGCTTCGTGCGGTTCCACTACGACATCGTCGCCGACCTGGCCCGCGCGCGTTAGCTGCCTCCCCACCACATTTCGTGACCGTTTGCGGCCCGACCGGGATACAGCACAGATTTCGATCAGCTGAAACACCGCGACAAATCGACTGCCCGTCCTAGCCAGCCGTCACCTCTCAGCTGGCTGCGCGCTTGCAGCGTCGGCCTGCGGAACCAAACTCGGTGCGTTGGTTCGATCGGGAGGTCTGTTGTGACGAAGCCGTTGATGGTTGTTGCAGTCGTCGGTTTACTTTCTGGATCAGTCTTTCAAGCACCGGCCTTCGCCCAGGACCAGTTACCCGAACGTGAAGGGCCGCCTCTGGGCCGGCGTCCAGTGCCGGTGTGTGCTCTCGGACGACGACACCTTTACGGATCCGGTGTTCGGCACCACGGAACTGGTTGCAGCCAAGTCGGCTTTCGGGCTGGGTGGAGATGTCGAGTTCCGTCTGGCAAGGTTCTTCAGCTTCGACGTGGGTCTCGGATACAGCAGCACGTCTGTCGAGTTCTCGCATTCGGTCGGCGCCGGTGTTCAAGAGGACAATCTCGGGATGATGCCGCTCTTCCTTGGGGCCAATGTGCATGTGGTGAGCACCAGACGTGTCGACGTCTCCGTCGGCTACCTGACGGCATTTATGTTCTACCTCAATGACGTGAGCTTTGACGTGCCGGGCACCGGTAAGTTTACGCTGCCGTCGAACACCGAATTCACGCCGAAAGGGTTCAGTGTCGGCGTTGATATTGCGACGGGTGAGCGGTGGGCCGTGAATCTGGCCTTCCGCATGGTCAATGCCGATGCCGACAGCGGGCACTTGCTGGCGCTGGATCCCACGTTCATCACCGTGGGTGTGACCCGCAAGTTCTGACGCGGTCGGACCCGCCCTATTCTTCTTTCAGCGCGAGTATCGGATCAATGCTCGCGGCGCGGCGGGCGGGAATCCACGCCGCAACGAGCGCGACCGCCAGGAGCGCGGCAACCGACGCGGCCGACGTCGATGGGTCCAGCGGCTCGAGGCGGAAGAGCGCGGATCTGAGAGTTCTTCCGATCGCGAAGGCGCACGGGATTCCGATGAGAATCCCGACGACGACCATCCCGAGTGACTCGCGCAACACCATGCGGATCACATCGCCAGCCCTCGCACCCAGTGCCATCCGGACCCCGATTTCGCTGGTCCGCCTCGCGACCGCATACGCGAGTAGGCCGCCGAGTCCAATCGCTGCCAACGCCAACGCGACCAATCCGAAGGCCCCCGACACGAAACCAAGGAGCCGCTCAGTCCGAAGCAGCCGATCAATCAACGCGGTCTGCGTATGAAACTCGGTGACCGGAACCGCTGGATCGACGGACGCCACCGCGCGCCGAACGGCTTCTGCGAGACGTGAAGCGTCCATTGACGTGCGGATCGCGAAGTGAATCGTGGTGCCTGGATGATAGGGCTGGTACACGGCCGGAACCGTCTCGCCGCGCAGAGTGTTGTAGCGGCTGCTCCCGACAACGCCGACGATCTCGTAGCGATTGTTGTCGGTGGGACTGAGGCCGAACCGGCGTCCGAGCGGATTCTCGTTTGGAAAGAACCGCTTCGCAAAGAGCTCATCGACGACGACGACCTCCGCGGTTCCACTGACATCGCGCTCTTCTGATCGCTCTTCCTGAGATGATCGGAATGCGCAGCGTTTCGAAGAATCCCTCTCCGACTGTATTGAAGTCGGCCCGGCTCGCGTCGTCCCACGGCCGTCCAGGAAGGTTGACGCGGCCATTGTTCCCTCCTCCGGAGAGCAGCCGCGTCGAGACCGTGCTCACGCGGACGATGCCGGGCAGCCGGGCCAGCTCGTCGCGCACGCGATCGACGTACGGTCCGATGCGCTCGGCCGTATAGCCGGCGCGCACGGGGCTCACGGATGCGTACGCGAGGTTCTCTCGGTCGAACCCGATCTCCGCCCATTTCAAATGTCCGAGCGTCCGTCCCAGCAGCCCGGCGGCTACCAACGCAGCCAGGCACAACGCAATCTGGATCGATACGAGCGATCGCTGGAGCGTCAGCCGGCCGCCGACGACCGATCGTGACTGAGCCTTGAGCACATCGTTCAGGCCCGCGCGCGCGGATCGCACGGCTGGCGCGATGCCGAAGAGAAGCGCGGTCACGACGGAGAGCGCGACAGTGTATCCGACGACGCGTGGATCGAGATGGAGATCGTAGGCGTTGCTGGCGTCGCGCCCGGTCTGGAAGAGCACGTGGAAGGACTGCGCCAGCGCGTATCCCAACGCGAGTCCTGCGGCGCCTCCCAGGAGCGCCAGCATTCCGCTCTCGATCAAATGCTGCCGGAAGAGCCGTGTTCGCGCCGCCCCGAGAGCGAGACGCAGCGCGGACTCGCGTTGCCGCCCGACCGAGCGCGCCAGAAGAAGGTTCGTCACGTTGGTGCAGACGACGAGCAGCAACACGCCGACGAGCAGCATCAGAATCCACAGCGCGTTGGTGTCCCTGGCGTTCAACGCATTGAAGCCACGTCGGCCCGGCAGCGTGATGAGCTCGGGAGTGCCCCTGGTGCCGTCAGAGACCACCATGTTCCTGAAGAGTCCCGCCATCTGAACCCTTGCGGCGCCGTCCGAGATCCCCGGTTTCAGCCGGCCAACCTGTCGGACCCACCAGTTGCGATTCGTTCTCGGCCAGGGCCGTGCCGGCCTGCTGCCCGGGCTGGAACGCGACCTTGATTGCCAGCGGGACATACATGTCCGGCCACTGGCCGGCCCTCAGCCCAAAGAACCCGGATGGCGCGATGCCGACAATTCGCGCCTGGACGTTGTTGATGCGGATGGTGCGGTCGAGCACGCGCGGGTCACGTCCGAGCCGGTTCACCCAGAACCGGTGGCTCGACGATGACCGACGGTTCCGCGCCGATTCGGTCTTCGTCGTCGCGGAACGGCCGTCCGAGCATCGGCGCGACACGCAAGCCCTGGAAGTAGTTGCTGCTCACGTACTGAAGGCTGGCCTGTTCGGCCGGGCGCGTATCGACGGCAATCGCTACGGCGTCGGGGTAGGCGCGCGACGCCGACGAGCGACTCGAACACGGTTTGCTCGCGCGCCAGGCGCCGATAGAGATGCGCGGCGATCGACGAGCCTTTGAAGCGACCTTCGGCGATGGGGATGTATTCACCGTTGTGGTTCTCGACGTCCGGCGGGAAGCCGTCGTTGGTCCACTCGAGGATCACCAGCGAATCGGGCGCGTTCACCGGTAGCGGCCTGAGGATCGCTGCATCGACGAGGCTGAAAATCGCGGCGTTGGCGCCGAGACCGATCGCCAGCGAGAGCACGACAGCCAGCGAGAGTGCCGGCGTCCGGAGCAACTGCCGCACGCCGTATCGCGAGTCGCGCCCGGCCGAATCGAGCCACTCGACGATTCCCACGGCGCGGGTTTCCTCCCTGATGCGGGTCATGTTGCCGAGTCGCAGGCGAGTCTGGCGGTAGTCGTGACCGCCGGCGGCGTCCATATCGAGATGGAACTGCAGTTCCTCCTGGATGTCTTCGCTGTGATGGCCGCCACGAAGGGTTTTCGCAAGCCTGGACCAGATCCCCATGTTGCCCGCCCTCTCACGTGGCGCGGAGTATCTTCGTGACGGCCGCCGAGATGGCGTGCCAGCGCATTTCGTCGGCTTCCAGACGGCGGCGGCCCTTGGCCGTCAGCGCGTAGAACCGGGCCCGGCGTCCGGCGTCCGACATGCGCCACTCGGCCTTGAGCAGTCCCGCTTCGGTCATCCGATGCAGCGCGGGGTAGAGCGAACCGGCCTCGACCCGGACGATTTCGTCCGAGGTCTGCTGGATGTAAGACGAGATGGCGAAGCCATGGTTGGGGCCGCGGCGGAGAATCTTCATCACGAGAAGATCGAGGGCGCCCTGGAGGTTGTCGGCTTTGGCCATGGTATCGACGTCTACTATAGACATCTATACAAAAGGCCGTCAAGACCGAAAGCGTCCAGCTCGGCAGTGCTGTCGGCGCGGGCGCTCAGATTCTGTGAATACGAGGCAGGTCGCAGGAACACCGTCGTAATGTTGGTGACAATCTCCGCGTCGCTGAAGCCGGGCGTCGCCGCGAGCGTCTTCCAGTCGGGACTGGTTCGAAACCCGTCCCAGCTCTTCTCGCGGCCGGCCATGTTCTCGTGCACGAGCATGTAGACGAGGCTCGGCATCCGCGGGCCGACGAAGGTCCTGGCGAAGAACACCGGCGTCAGGCCAACCTTCCGGAAGATGTCGACCTCGCCCATGTCCGTGAACATGCGCACCTTGGCGCGATGCGCGCGCTCGTTGTGGCTTTCGTAGGTCCGCAGCTCGAACAGTCGCGGGCCCTTGGCCGCCGTCGCCGCGGGCACTTCCACGCGCGGGACATTGGGGAAGGCGGTCAGGAGCGAGAGCTCCTGCCGGAGGTAGACCGGGTCGGTCGCCGGGGCGTTCAGGTAGGGATCCGCGGCGCGCATGAATGCCTCGTCGCGCTCGAGACCGGCCTCGATCGCCAGAAGGCTCTCGAGCGAGGACGAGGGCGTCAGCACGAAGAGCGTCGGCGACGGCAGCCCCGCCATCACCTCGAACACGCCAATCGGCGTGTGGCCGAGCCGATTGAGCGCCGGGATGGCAGCGTTCTGCAGGAAGTCGGCGAGCCGCCTGGGCTGCGTGCCGTTCTTCAGGATGTACTGGCGCCACACGTAGAACTCCGGTGCCACTTTGGCTCCAGTCGATTGGGCCGCGTCAGCCCGGTTCCCGGAGGTGGCCAACAGCGCCGCGCCGAGCGTTGAGGTCAGAAAGTTGCGTCGTTGCACGAATCGGAGTGTCATCAGCAGGTTCACGGTTCACGGTTCATGGTTCAAGGTTCATGGTCTCCAGTCGACTCTTCGGTGCGAACCCTGAACCGTGAACAGTGAACCCTGAACCCTGAACCGTGAACCCTGAACCAGCAACCGTTACTCGTATCTGAGCGCCCGCATCGGATCCAGGCGCGACGCGCGGTGGGCGGGGATGAGGCCGGCGCCGAGGGCGACGAGCGTCAGCACGATTGCGGACGCCGCCAGGACCAGGGGATCGGAGCCTTGCAGTTGGAAGAGAAGGCTCTGCGCGCCGCGGCCGGCCGCGACGGCCGCGGTCAGGCCGATGACGCCTCCGATGACCGTCATGATCGCCACCTGACGCAGCACCATGACGCGGACGCGCGACGGCGCGGCGCCGAGCGCCATGCGCACGCCGATCTCGCGCGTGCGCTGCGCGACGGTGTACGCGAGCACACCGTAGAGACCGACCGCCGCGAGGAGCGTCGCGAGCACCGCGAACGCCGCCGAGAGCGTCGTCATCAGGCGATCCATGAACACGTTGATCCGCACCTGCTGCGCCAGCGTCCGCAGATCGTCGACCGGCAGATTCGAGTCGAGCCTCGGCCACGACCTTCGGGATGTTGACGAGGAACGACGCCGGCTCGGTCGCCGTGCGCACGTAAAACGTCATCGTGCCGACCTGGGCGTCCTGCCGATAGGCCGGAAGAAGAGCGGCGGGACCTCGCGCTTGACCTCGCTGTACTTGGCGTTCTGCACGAGGCCGACGATCTCGATGTCCAGCGGCGTGCCCGGGCCGCTACCGCCGATGCGCTTGCCGACGGCGTCGCGTCCGAGGTTGAACTTCTTGGCGAAGGCCTCGTTCACGATCGTGACGTTCGGCGAGCCGAGCGCGTCGGCGCGCGTGAACTCGCGGCCGGCGATGAGCGGCACGCCCATGGTGCGGAAGTAGCCGGCGCCGACCTCGTTGAAGCGCGAGTTGCTGTCGATGTCCGGGTCCGCCTGGAAGCCCTCGACCTGCACGTCGTTGCCCCAGTTGCTTCCAGCCAGGAGCGGGACGAGCGCCGTCGTGACCCCGGTGACGCCGGGCAGCGCGGCGAGCTCGTCTTCGAGACGCTCGAAGAGCTGCCGCGACCGCTCGGACTTGTAGGCGTTGCGCACCGGTGAGATCGAGAACGTCACGACGTTGTCGACGCTTGATGCCGAGATCGACCCGGCTGACGTTCAGAGGCTCTTGATGAAGAGCCCGGCGCAGGCACGAGCAGCGTCATCGACAGCGCGATCTGAGCCGTGGCGAGCGTCGTGCGGAACCGCTGGGCCGACCGCGCCCCCGACGGCTGTCCCGCCTGGCCCTTGAGCGTCGAGACGAGGTCCGGCCGCGTGCTGTGCAGCGCGGGAAACAGTCCGAACAGGATGCCCGGTGCCGAGCGTCAGCGCGGCCGGCAAAGAGCAGCGACGGTCGTGTCAATCGCCGAAGGCATCGTCGCCGCCGCTTCGTCCGGCAGCACCGAGGCGATGAAGTCGATCGTCCAGCGGGCGACGAGCAGGCCGGCGGCGCCGCCGAGCACCGCGAGCAGGCACGACTCGACGAGCAGCTGCGAGATGAGCTGCCGCCGGCTCGCGCCGAGCGACAGCCGGATCGCCATCTCGCTGGCGCGCGCCGGCCGCGCGCGCGAGCAGCAGGTTGGCGATGTTCGCGCACGCGATGAGCAGCACGAGCGCGGTCACGCCGAGCAGCAGCAGCAGCGGCGTGCGAGCTTCGCCGTGCACCGAGCTCTGGCCGCGCCAGCCCTCCTCGACGTCGACGCTCTTGGCCTTGAACCGCGCCATCGTCTGATCGCTCATGCCCCGTCTGGAGCGGCGCCTCGACGTCGTTGACGATCTGCCGGTACGGCACGTTGATCGCCGTCTTCGCCTGATCGAGCGAGACGCCGGGCTTCAGGCGCGCGAACGAGATAGACCCAGTAGTTGCGACGGTCTTCGAAGCCTGTGAACCCCGGCTGCAGCAGGCCGCGCAGGGTGATCGGCACGAAGACGTGCGGCGTCGCGCCGAGCGTCGTGCCCGTGAAGCCTCGCGGCGCCACGCCGACGATCGTCAGCGACTGGCCGTTGACGATGATCGTCTCGTTCAGGACGTTCGGATCGGCGCCGAACCGCGACTGCCACCACGCGTGGCTCAGCACGGCGACGGGCGATTCGCCGATCGAACGTCGTCGCCCGGACCGAGCAGCCGGCCGAGCGCGGGCTGCATACCGAGCACGCGGAAAGTAGCTTCCCGACACGAACACGCCATCGCCGCTCAGCGTCTGGCCGCGATAGGCGAGGTTGGCGCCGAACAGTCGGTGCGCCGCGATCCCCGTGAAGGTCGTCTGCGCGCGCTCGAGGTCCCGGAACATCGGATAGCTGAAGACGACGTCGCAGTCGCCCGCCTGATTGCACGTCTGCGACCCGGGCTTGGGGCCGGGCGCCGAGAGATTGACCAGCCTCGAGGGGGCCTGAACCGGGAGCGATCGAAGGATGAGCTCGTGGAACAGCGAAAAGATCGCCGTATTCGCGCCGATGCCCAAGGCCAGCGACACGACCGCGACGATCGTGACGAACGGGCTCTTGAAGAGTGTCCGGACCGCGAGTTTGAGGTTCAGCATGAGGGAATAGACGGGATCTGCGGGGGGATGGTTTATTAAAACGGCTCAAGGCTCAAGGCTCAAGGCTCAGGGCTCTAGCAAAACCTTGGGGCGAGATCGCGAAGCTCTTGCCTGAGCCTTGAGCCTTGGGCCCTGAGCCGACGTTCACTCCGTTCCCAACATCCGTTTCACGTCATCGAGCGACGGGACCGCGTTCATCGCGCCGCGGCGGGTGCAGCTGACCGCGGCGGCGGCGTTGGCAAACCTGAGGAGCGCCGGCGGCGCGTCTCCCCGCAGGAGCCCGTAAATGAACGCGCCGCGAAACACGTCTCCCGCGCCAGTCGTGTCGACCGCGTCGACCGCGAATGCGGGCGCGTAGTGCACCCGCCCGTCGTCCACGATCATCGCGCCGCTACGGCCGAGGGTCACGCACATCAGGGTCCCGTGCCGCTCGTGGAGGATCCGGAGGGCGCGTCCGATCTGGGATTCACCGGTCAAGGCGGCAGGGACGTGCTCGGCCAGAATCGGGATACTGACGGCGGCGACGAGCTCCTCGGTCCGATCGGTGACGCGATCGATGTCGCTCGTGACGATCGCCCCGGCCGCGCGGGCGAGCGTCGCTACTTGAATCGCCGCCTGCTGATCGACATCGTCGACGTGCACGATGCGCGCGGAGGGCAGCAGCGCCGGCGGCAGTTCGTCGGCACGGAGCGCAATCGTGTCGTCGCGGCTCCAGAGCACCATGCGTTCCCCGGTCCGTTCGTCGACGAGGATCACCGCGAACTGGTTCGGGCCGTGATGGACGACGGCGTCGGCGACGTCGACGCCCCGCGCGACGAGCGCCTCCTGCACTCGGGTGCCGTTGTCGTCGGATCCAATCACCCCGGCGAACTTCGAGCGCAGGCCGAGCGTCGCGCACGCCGCGAGCGCGGTGGCCATCTGGCCGCCGCACGACACGGTATGGCTCGAAATGCGGATCTTCGAATGGGGTCCATCGGCCTCGGGGCGGACTGGCAGGCGATACACATAGTCGACCGACGTAGCGCCGATCCCGATCACGTCCCAGGGGCGAGTCATGCGGGGAAGGATATTAACAGGATCATCAGGTTCAGGAGGTTCAAGGGGGTTCCAGGAGGTTCAGTGGGTTCAGGTCAAGAGGTTCTCAGTTCAGTTGAAGTATCATCGACGCTCATGGTTCGACGGCTGTTCCTGCTGCTCGTCATTTGCCTCGCCGCTTCTTGGGTGCCTGCGGGTGCTGGTCAGGTGAGCGCGCCTGTAGCCGGCATCGTGATCGACACCTCCGGCGCTCCGATTGCGGGCGCGAGCGTCACGCTCGAGATCAAGGGCCGGCAACCGCGTACGGTCGAGACGAGCGCTGAGGGCCGGTTCACTCTCGATGAGACAACTGGCACGGAAGGCACCTTGCGCGTCCGCGCCAATGGATTCGGCGAGTCGTCGCTCGCCTTGACTGGCGAGAGCGCTCTGCGCATCGTCCTCCTGCCGCGACCGTTGACCGAATCGGTCACGGTCACGGCGTCGCGCGGCGCGACCGGTGTGGACACGGCCGCCAGCGCCACGATCGTGTCGTCGGCCGAGCTCCTGACGTCGGCGGCGGGTGCCGTCGATGACGCGCTTCGCAACACCCCCGGTTTCAGCCTGTTTCGCCGCTCGTCGTCGCGGGTGGCAAACCCGACCACGCAGGGGGTCACGCTTCGTGGCGTGTCCGGTTCGGGTGCGAGCCGCACGCTCGTCGTCGCCGACGGCTGGGCGCTCAACGATCCGTTCGGCAGCTGGGTCTACTGGAATCGGATTCCGCTCGCCGCGGTCGACCGCGTCGAGGTCGTGCGCGGGGCGACCGGCGATCTCTACGGCTCAGACGCGCTCGGCGGCGTGATTCAGGTGTTGACGCTCGACACCGATCGGCCGCGGCTCCGCGGGTTGTTCGAGGCAGGCTCGCTCGACACCTATCGCGCCTCCGGCTTTGGCGGCCGACGGTTTGGCAACTGGGCGATCTCCGCGGGGGCCGAGTGGCAGAACACCAACGGCGCCTACGTCGTCGCCGAAGAGGACCGCGGCGCGGTCGACGTGCCGGCGTTCAGCGACTATCAATCCGGCTTTGGCACCGCCGGCTACGGGAGTGGAACGTGGCGCGCGACGCTTCGCGTCAACCTCGCCAGCGAGGACCGCGGCAACGGCACGCCTGTGCAGGTCAACAACACCGAGTGGCGGCAGTTCTCTGGTGAGTTCGCCGGCGCCCTGGCCGGAGGATTCTGGACCGCGCGTGTCACCGGCGGCAACCAGGATTACTTCCAGACGTTCTCGGCGATCGCGCCCGATCGTCAAACCGAACGGCTCACCAACGACCAGACGGTCCCAGACGACTTCTTCACCGTCGGCGGCCAGTGGATTCGTACGTGGAAGGCAGCCGACGTGCTGATCGGAGCCGAAGGGCGCCAGACGACGGCCGACCTCTTCGAGACGCGGTTCCCCGTCGTTGGAGCGCCGGTGGCGACGTCGAGCCTGGATCTCGAAGACAAGAACGCATCAGTGTATGGACGCGTGCGGTTCACGATGAGTCCGGATCTATCGCTGGTTCTCGGCGCGCGCGGCGATCGCTGGGAGTCGACGCGCTCGATGGGATTCTTCAGCCCGAGGGCGACTCTCACGTGGCGGGCGAACGATCTGGCGTCGCTGCAGTTCTCGGCGGCGCGCTCGTATCGCACCCCGACCCTCAACGAGCTCTATCGCGGTTTCCGCGTCGGGAACGTCGTCACCAACGCCAATCCCCTGCTCGCGCCGGAACGCCTGACGAGTTTCGAAGGCGGGGTGCTCTTCGGGCACGGGCGCGCCTCGGCGCGTGTCACTGCTTTCTACAACGTGCTCGACGACGCGATCTCGAACATCACGCTGACGACGACCCCCGCGCTAACGACGAGAGAGCGTCAGAACGCCGACCAGGTCGGATCGTCCGGCGTCGAAGTCGAGGGGGACGTGAGGCCGCACCCGCGGGTGACGCTGTCACTCTTCGGCGCCTTCACCGCGGCGCACTTCAAGAACACGCCAAAACAGCCGGCGATTCAGGACAACCGCATTCCGCAGGTGCCGGTGTACCACGTTGGCGCGGGGCTGATTGCCGAGACGCCGCGCCTCGCGACGTTCTATGTCCAGGCGAGGTTCGTCGGTTCGCAGTTCGAGGACGATCAGAACCTCATCACGCTCGACAACTACGCCGTCGTCGACGCGTCGGCATCACGGCCGATCACGCGCGCCATCCACCTGTTTCTCGGCGTCGAGAACATGTTCGACGTGGAGTACGACGTCGCCCGGACTCCGGTCAGAAATATTGGCTGGCCGTTCACGATTCGCGGCGGGGTCAGGGTGTTTCTGCCGTAGCGTGCGAGGGGCCAAGGGGCCCAAAGGCCACGGTGCGTGGCAGGGTGCGAGGGGGCCAGAGGTGCCTGGGACGCCGCTACGCGGCAGCGGCATCCTTTTTCCCCAGCACTTCCCCGAAGACCGCGACCGCTTTCTTCATCTCCTCCATCGTTCCGAACGACAGGCGGCAGTGGGTCTTCTCGAAGGGCGGGAAATCGCGTGCGACGAGCACGCCTTTGGCGCGACAGGCGTCGCGGAACGCCGCCGCGGGACGGCCGATGTTCACGAACATGAAGTTCGCCTGCGAGTCGGTCGGCTTCATGCCCCGATCGGCGAACCACTTCATCGTGAAGTCACGCACCGCCGTGTTTCGCGCGCGCTCGGCCACGATGAACGAGGGGTCCTGCTCGATGGCCGCGATGCCCGCGTGCAGGGCGAGGACGTTGAGCGACCCCGCGCCCGTGCCGACGTCCCAGTCGCGCATCTTCTTGATGGTGTCGACATGACCGACGGCGTACCCCATCCGCAGGCCGGCCATGCCATACGCCTTCGAGAAGGTCCGGGCCACGACGACCCGCGGATTCTCGACCGCGATGCCGATCTGCGTGTCGTGATCGGGGTCGGTGACGTAGTCGAAATAGGCTTCGTCCACCAGGATCATCGTCTCTGGTGACTCGCGGTTGACCTTCGCCAGAAAGTCGCGCGTGGCTTTCGCGCCAACGTAGGTTGCCGTCGGATTGTTTGGATTGCAGTAGAAGACGAGGCCTGCGCCCTTCGCGGCGTCGGCAAACTTGCCGAGATCCATCTTGAAGTCGGCGTCGAGCGAGATGGCGCGGACGGGATTGCCCATCATCTCCGCATAGCCGGCGCATTCTTCGTAGGAGGGAATCGTCCCGACGAGCGCCTTGTCCTTCGCCGTAAAGAGGTGCGTGACCGTGCGGAGGATTTGCGTCGAGCCGCAGCCGAGGACGATGTTGTCGGGCTTGACGCCGAGTTTCTTCGCGATCGCGTCGGTGAGGTCGCCGCCGCTCGACGAATAGCGGCCGGGTGCGCGGCCGCCGTCGCCAAACGCGGCGCGCACGGCCTTCATCACGGTTTTCCCCGGTCCGAGCGGGTTCTCGTTGCTGCTCAGGCAGATCTTGCCCGGCTCGACGGCTTCGAGCGTCGGCTCGAACGCGGACCAGATGCGGTCCTCACGGCCGCGCGCGCCGATCCACGCCCCGGTCAGGGCGGTCGCCGATCCGATGCCGACCGCCTGAACAAATCCCCGTCGCGAGAGCGCCATGCTTCCTCCTGGAAACTCTGCTAACCGTGCCGACCGTGTGATCCGTGGCTCTAGTCTCTGACCGCGGTCGTCGTCACCGGCCTGAGCACGTTCCTGAACAGTGCCGTGGCCTTCTTCATCTCTTCCATCGTGCCGAGCGAGATGCGCGCGTGCGTCTTTTCGAGCGGCGGGAACGGCCGGCCCACCAGGACCCCCAGCTTCGCGCAGGCGTCGCGGAACTCCTCCGCGGTGCGCCCGACCTCGACGAAGAGGAAGTTGGTCTGCGAGTCGCTGGACTTGCAGCCCAGTTCGTCGAGCGCCTTGACGGTGTATGCCCGGACCTCGGTGTTGCGCGCGCGTTCTTCGGCGATGTGGCGCGTGTCGGGGAGGGCCGCAAGCGCGGCGGCGACGCCGAAGACGCTGACGTTGTACGGCATCTTCAACTGCGCCAGCGGCTTCATGGTCGCCGTCTGCCCGATCGCGTAGCCGACCCGCAGGCCGGCCATCCCGTACGCCTTGGAGAAGGTCCGGGCGACGAAGACGTTGGGCGTTTGCAGCGCGAGCGGGATCGCGCTCTCATAAGCGGGATCAGTCACGTAGTCGTGGTAGGCCTCGTCGATCAGAATGACGGTGTCCGGCGATGAGGAGCGGACCGCTTGCACGAAATCGGCGACCGCCTTGCTGCCGTGCACCGTCGCCGTCGGGTTGTTCGGGTTGTTGAGGAACACCAAGCCGGCGCCCTTCGCGGCCGCGGCCATGCCGTTGAGGTCGAGACGGAGCGCGGCGTCGACCTTAATCTCCGTGACCGGATGACCCACTCGCACCGCCATCTGCGTACAGTTCTCGAACGACGGGGCGGCGGTCACGAGGCTGCGGGAGGGCGACGTGAACGCGCGGACGGCGGTCTTGAGAATTTCCTGGGAACCGGCGCCGAGCACAACATTCTCGGGCTTGGTGCCGAACTTGGTGGCGATCGCGGCGACCAGGTCCCTGTCGGCGGGCGTGCTGTTGAACGGATACCGTCCCGCTTCGGGAAACTTGCGCACGATCGCGTCGAGCGCCGCCTTGCCTGGACCAAGCGGGTTTTCGTTGCTGCTGATTCGGATCGCTTTGACCCCGGGAGGCAACGCTGGTCGCGGGGCGCCTGGCGTCGCCTGTGCCGTTTGCGCCTGGTAGTCCTCGTGGCCGCGCGCGGCAATCCAGAGGCCTGCGTCAAAGGCCGAATCCGGCCGTCCCCCGCTCAGGACGTCAAGAAAACTGCGACGCGACTGGCGCATGCCATCCTCCCAACCTCAGAGTGCCGACGGGTCGAATATTACGCTCCGCTACTGGGCGCGTCAATCTGACGACATCAAACACACCCGACTTTGTGTCTCGACTCTGGTCTTGACCCACGAACTCTAGCGCGGCAGGATCTGGTTCAGTCAGAAGAAGATGAGGTCGATACCAGGAATCAAACCCAGGCGTGAAGACGCTTCCATCGCGGGTGGCGACGTCGACACCTCCGTGCCCGAACAGACGGCAGTGATCTTGTCATGACCCGCCGAGAAGCCGGCCCGTCCCGCGGCCATCCGCACCCGGTCATGCCCGGCGCGCGGCTCGGTTCCTATCAGATCGAGCAATTGCTCGGTCAACGGAGGGATGGGCGAGGTCTACCGGGGGCGCGACACCGCACTTCAGCGCGACGTCGCGATCAAGGTGCTGCCGGCGCTGGTCGATCAGGATGCCGATCGGCTCGCCCGGTTTACACGTGAAGCGCAGGCCCTCGCCGCGCTGAACCATCCGCACATCGCCCGGTCTACGGCCTCCAGCCGATCGACGCTCCTTCTGGCGGTCACGCCATCGTGATGGAACTGGTGGACGGGCCAGACGCTGGCCGATCGCATCACCCAAGGGCCGCTGCCGATCGCCGAGGCCACCGCGATTGCCCGGCAGATTGCCGACGCGCTCGACGCGGCGCACGAACGCGGCATCGTCCATCGCGATCTGAAGCCGGCCAACATCAAACTGACCGGCGATGGCTTCGCCAAAGTTCTCGATTTTGGCTTGGCGAAGCAGGGCTTGTCCGCCGTAGCTCCGTCAGGAGCGAAGGCGGATGCGTCGAGTGCGGCAGGTGCGACAACCGCGACAGATCCGACGATGCTGTCGCCCGCGGTCACGCAGCAAGGGGTGATTCTCGGCACGGCCGCGTACATGTCGCCGGAGCAGGCACGCGGGCAGGCGGTCGACAAGCGGGCCGACATCTGGGCGTTCGGCGTCGTCCTCTACGAAATGCTGGCCGGCCGCCGCGCGTTCGACGGCGGCGAGGTCTCTGACGTGCTCGCGGCCGTGCTCAAGGAAAACGCCGTCGATGGACGCCCTGCCGACCGGCACGCCCGAGCCGGTACGGCGCTTGATCCGCCGATGCCTCGTGCACGATCGGCGCGAGCGGCTGGCCGATCTCAGCGCCGCCCGTCTCGAAATCAGGACGCGCTATCGAGCGATGTGCCCGCTGCGTCGTCTGTCGCATCGACAACGCACGCCGCCTTGAGCCCATAACGATTACCGCGGCGCTTCGCCTGGCGCTCGTCGCTGCATCGGCGCATGGGTGCTCAAGCCGACGCCGGTCACCTCGCCACCTGCCGTCACGAGGTTTCAGGTCGACCTTCCGGGAATTTGTCGTGGACCCGGCACCGGCCGGCACGTCATCGCGGTATCGCCAGACGGAACGCGTGTCGCCTACGTGGCCGACCAGCGGCTGTTTGTGCGGGCGCTCGGTGACTTTCGAGAGTACCACGATCGCGGGCGTCATCGACCCTTCGGAGATCTTCTTCTCGCCAGACGGACAATGGATTGGATTCCACGCCGAGCGGAAGTGGCAGAGTGGCCCTACAGGGGGACCGCCATTCCCGTGATACCACAGTCAACCTGCCGTCCGGCGCAACCTGGACAAACGGATCGATTGTATTCGGTCAGAAGACGGGCATCTTCAGCGTAGCTGACACTGGAGGCACACCCGAGCAGTTGGTGGCCGCCGAGCCGAAACACGTACCTCGCCCAACCGTCCGTGCTCCGTGGAGGCGAAGTCCTCGCTCTACACCAGGGCCCGCGTCGGGATCGCCTTCGACGAGGCAGAGATTGTGCTCGAAGACACGGCTACCAAGGTACGGCACGTGATGCCCGCGGCGGGACAGACGGGCGCTATTCCCCCACCGGACACCTGATCTACTAGTCAGGGCTGGGGACCTGATCGCGGTCCGGTTCGACTTGTCGACCTCCGCGCCACCGGCACGCCCGTGGTGCTTCTGTCGGGCGTCGGCCAATCGCGGTGGGCCAGACGGCATCGGCGCACTATGGGTTCTCTGCGACCGGCACGTTGGCGTAAGTGACGGCAGCCCTGCGGGAGGCCCGGTTGCATGGATCGACCTGCAAGGCGGGAGCGGCCCATCGCGTCCGACGTCAGCGACTACTGTATCCGCGTCTCTCGCCCAAGGACGGATCGCGGCTCGCATTCGGCGGGGACAGGACCAGGGCAACGTCGATATCTTCATTCGCGACATGGCCCGCGAGACGACCCTGCGCCTGACCACCCACACGGCCCTCGACACCGCCCCAATCTGGACCCCCGACGGTACACGCGTGATCGATGCATCGAATCGCGACGGCGATGTCACGAACATTTATTGGCAGCCGGCCGACGGGACCGGCACCGCCGAACGGCTGACGCGGAGTCCGAACACTCAGCAGCCGTACGCCGTGACGCCAGACGGCCGCACCCTGATCTATCCGGAGTTTGCGGCGACCAGTTCGACTTTTTCACGATGACGACTCACCGGTGATCGCGCCCCGCGCGCGCTCCTAACGACCCGTCCAACGAACGTCGCCCGGCGATCTCGCCTGACGGCGGTGGATGGCCTATCAGTCCGACGAAGTGGGGGAGCTTAATGAAATTGTTGTGCGACCTTTCCGGACGTCGACCGCGAGCGTCATCTGGTGTCGGTGGGTGGCGGAGCAAACCCCAGCTGGTCACGCGGTCGGTAAGGCAAATCTTCTACCAACAGGGCTCCACCTCGTCCGGGGGAGTGTGACGACGACTCCCAATTCTCGGTAGGTAAGCCACAGGTAATTTCCAGTGGAGCGCGAACTCGTAGCCTCTGCGTCGCCCGCTTCCACGCGGACGTAGGGTTCAGTTTGCGATCACGCCAGATGGTCAGCGCTTCATAATCGCGAAGCCGGCCGACAACCGCAAGATCGACATGCACTACCGAGTGGTGCTCAACTGGTTCGAGGACGTGAAGGCGCGCACCCGCGGTCCGGAGTGACCGGCGACCTCGTGATTCTCGCGCTCGTCCAGTTCTTCGCCCGCTCGACTCGATTGCGCAGCACGCCAATCCCTTCGATCTCGATTTCGACGACGTCGCCTGGCTTCATCGCCTTCGTCGATCCCGGCGTGCCGGTGTAGATGACGTCACCGGGTTCGAGCGTCACGAAACGGCTGATGTAGCTGACGATCGTCGGGACGTCGAAGATCAGATCCTTCGTCCGCTGTGACTGCAGGACCTCGCCGTTCACGCGCGTCTGCAGCAGCAGGTCGCCGTAGTTGAGGCCGGTGACGATCACCGGTCCGAGCGGGCCGAACGTGTCGGACGCCTTGGCGCGGAACCACTGCAGATCGTCTTCTGCCAGTCCCGCTCGCTGACGTCGTTGCCGGCCGTGACGCCGAAGACGTACTTCGGCGCGTCAGCGACCGAGACGTTCTTCGCCCGCCGGCCAATCACGACGACGAGCTCGCCCTCGAAGTGCAGGTTCTTCGCGTCATCCGTCGCGACAATGGCATCGTCCGGTCCGACGATCGACGTCGGGAACTTCGCGAACAGTCCCGGATACGTCGCCGCCGGCCGTTCGCCGATGTGCGACTTGTAGTTCAGGCCGACGGCGATGACCTTCGACGGCTCGCACGGCGCGAGCAGCTCGTGCGTCGGCCAGCTTGACGGGCGTCCAGTCGGCGTCGCGCCAGCGAACAGATCGCCCTTCAGCTCCCTGATCGTGTCGCCCTCGAGGATGCCGTAGGAGATGACGTTCTGGTGCGAGGACCGACATACTTGGTCACCCCCTGCTGGGCGACAGCCGGGAGCGTGACTGCGCCGATCGCGATCGCGACCACTGAGTTGCGCCAGTTGGTGCTTCACAACGCCTCCACTTCGCCGCTGACAGCTGACAGCGCTGACAGCTGATAGCTGATGAGCTGATAGCTGATAGCTGATAGCCGGTAGCTATTGGCTCACCCCGCGCCGAAGCATACAATCCGCCGAAGGAACACAACGAGGAGCAGACCACATGAGCATTCGTCGGCCGCCGCGGCGATTCCGTTGGCTGGCTGTATGTGCGTGCGCGTTGCTGCTGCGACGCCTACCGTCCACGGACGACGGCCCGGCAGGCCGATGCCCAGACGCCACAGCAGTTCTTCGGATTTCGCATCGGGACCGACGGCGAGCTCGCGCGCTACCCCAGAATCCTCGAGTACCTCCAGCACCTGGCGAAGACGACCAACCGCGTCAAGTATCAGGGCTCGGAAAACGACGATGGGGAATCCGTACGTGCCTGGCGACGGTCAGCGCTCCGAGACCTGGCACGGCTGGAGAAACTCATCGCCATCAACCGGCGCTGGCCGATCCGCGCGGGTTGACGAAGCGGAACCAGGAGCTCGCGCAAGAGGGCCGGGCCTTCTATCTCGTCTACGCGACGATCCATTCAACCGAGGTCGGGAACACGCAAGCGCTCACCGAGATCGTCGACGGCTCGCGACCGACGTGAGCGCCGAGACTTAGACGGATGTCGGCAACGTCGTGCTCCTCGTCGTGCCTCACCAGAATCCGGACGGCCAGGTTCTCGTCATCGATCACTGTACAAGACGAAGGGGCACGCCGTTCGCGCGGGCGTATCCGACCTCTATCACAAGTACGTCGGACATGACGACAACCGCGACTGGTTCATGTTCACGCAGGTCGAGACGCGCCTCGCGGTCGAGAAGATCGCACAGCGTGTTCAAGCCGATCATCACGCACGACATGCATCAGCAGGCACCACCGGTCGCGCATGTTCGTGCCTCCTGTTCGACGATCCTACGATCCAACGTCCACCCGATCTCGCGCAGGGCCTACGAGCGTGGGCAACGCCATGGCCTCAGCGCTGGTCGCGGAGGCAAGACGGGGATCGAGTCCCTCGCCATTACGACCTCTGGGCCCCGGCGCGGCAGTACATGGTCTACCACGGCCAGCCGCGAACTCGACCGAGATCGCGAGCGTCGAGCTCGCGGATCCATTCGTCAACCCCGCGGGCAGAGACGTCCCCCTCGGACCGAAGGACGCGCGCTGGAATTATCCGTTTCCGTCAAGGCGGGAATGGCGCCTGCGACGGATTGACGACTACGCCGTCGCCGCGACGTTCGGTGAGTCAGTCACGTCGAAAAGAACCGCGCCACCTGGCTCGAAACTTCTACAGGTGCACCCCGACTCGGTCAATCGAAGGCCGCCGCCTACGCCTTTGTTCTGCCGGCATCCCGGGGGATCCGTTGAAACCTCCGGTTGCTCGACATCCTGCGCGCCGGAGAAGTCGAGATCCACCAGTCCCAAGCGCCGTTCGCGCCAGCCGCCATCGGTACGGCCTCGGATCGTGGGTCATCAATGGCGCAGCCCTACGGCGGTTTCCCAAGCGATGCTCGAACGACAGCAGGTACCCGGACCTGCGGCTGTTTCCATGGCCCACCCAAGCCGCCGTAACGTGACCAGACGCACGCTCGGTCTGCTGATGGCGTCAAGGTCGATCGAATCGATCGCCTTTCGAGGCGAACCTGAGATCGTTCGAACGCTTCGTCCCCGTTGACGCGTGCCCGCCCGACCAGGTCGGCCTATCTCGTCGGACCGAGTCGAACCGGGCGTTCATCGCCGTTGCGCGCCTGCAGGCGGCAGGCCTCACGACGTATCGCGCCGCGCGGGCTTCGAGAATGGTGGTCGCGCGTATGCGCCAGGAACGTGGATGGTGCCCCCTTCTCCGGAAGCGACGCATCCTGGCGACGTGTCATCGCAGCAGGTCTCATCGTTGCGGCGGCCACAACCCGTGCCGTCGAACGTACGGCTCGAGCCGACGACCCGAATCGGCCTCTGGCGCGGCGCCAACGACATCCCTCACGGCTGGATGAAGTCGCTGTTCGAGCAATCCGGTTTCAACCACCGCACGATCGCCTCGACCGACTTCAACCGCGACATCGGCACCCGTACGACGCGATCGTCCTCCCCATGGCACGACCGCGACCATCGTCGCCAGGCTTGATTCCAGACGACACGATAAAAATGGAGTTCAGCGTACGGCGTCAGCGACGCCGGCTGGAAAAACCTCGCCGATCGTTGCGCGGTCGCGGCACGCTGGTGGCCATCGGCTCGCCGTCACGACGGCGCGCGCGTTGCTCGACCTGCCCATTGAGCCGTCCTCCCCGTGGATCGGCGGCGACGCGGCGGTGGGCTCAGATTCAGCGGCGGAGGCGACGTGAATCGTGTGGTGCGTGAGGCTTCTCCAGCCCGCGCCGGCTGACGCCGCGGGCCGCGAGCGTGTTCTCGATCGCGTCGGTGTTCTACTGTCCAGGCTCGCTCCTCCAGAACAGTTGAGCGCGTCACGCCCCTCGGCGTTCGGCATGCCGGCGACCTGGCCAGTCTTCTTCGATACGACTACGCGTATCGGCTGAAGCCGGGCTTCGCGATCCAGAGCGGGTCGTCTCCCGTATCCCGCGCAGGGCGCAATCCTCCAGAGCGGTTGGCTGCTCGGCGAGGATCTCCTGCGCGACCAGGCCAACGTCGTCGCGTTTCAGTCGGTGGCGGCTACGTCGTAACGATGGAAAGCCAGATGGATCTTCAACGACCCACGCACCACGTTGAAGCTCGTGTTCAACCAATCTTCCACGGTCCATCGACGCGTGTGCCCGCCGCCGAGATTGTCAAGCTGACCAATCCGTAGTCGCGCGCACGCGACCTGATCTCAAACTACGACCTAGACCCCCAGCTGGATTTGCCGCGAGTCCAGCCGCGTGCTGTTGATGACACCAAGTTTGAGCATCCGCAGTTGGGACCCCCTGGCTCCAGATCGGATGGTTCGGAAGGTCGAAGACCTCGACCCGGAACTCGACGTACGACTCCTGGAACTGGAAGCGCTTGTTAGCCGAGGCGTCGACGCTGACGATCGCCTGCCCGGTCAGCGAGTTCGGGCCACGGTGCCGTAACAGAACGTCCGTTCAGCGGGTCGCAATCGACGACGCGTCGTGTTGAACCACCGCGTGCGGGCCGGCTCGTCCCGAGACAGACGCAAGTCGACGCCCGTGGCATCCGGATCACCAAGCGCCCCCGCCATTCTCGATGTCGCCTGGCCCGCCGGTCACGGTGAAAGGAAAACCATCCTGCAGCGTCAGGATGCCGCCAATCTGCCAGCCGCCGAGCGCGAGATCGGCGACGGTGCTGATCTTCGTCCATCGCCGATCCTTGCCGAACGGCAACTCATAGAGCCAGGACGTCGTCAGGCGTTGGCGGAAATCGAAGGCCGAGCGGCCGCGCTCGCGGTAGAGCCCGTACGGGTCCATCGGAGTGAGCGGGTCGCCATCCGTGGTGCGGATGCCGCTGCCGGCGTCGATAGATTTGGAGTAGGCATAGGAACCAAGGACCGTGAAGCCATTCGAAAAACGGCGTTGCAAGCGCGCCTGCAAGCCGTGGTACGTCGAGTGCGCCAGGCGTTCATGGTCTGAAACTGGCCGAACTTCGGGAACGGCGCGCGTGTCGGTGTGGCGGTATCGCCCGGCCCCGGCACGTTGTAATTGATCAGGCGGCGCAGCTTCACTCCGGACGCTTCCGAAATAGTTCACCTCGAGCGATGTATCGGCGCCCAGCTCGCGCTGGATCCCGAACGACCATTGGGGCACATAGCTGGTGCGCTCGCCGTATTGATTGATGAGCAGGAACGTCGGATTGCCGAGCTGCGTGCAACGGGCGCTCCCAGCTCTGGTTCGGGCGCACCGGATCGGCCGGCTCATTGCGGCGGATGGTGAAAGGCGCGTTGCGCACGATATCGAACACGGCGTTGCCAATATCGCGCACGTAGTAAATGCCGGCACCCGTCCGGAGCACGGTCTTCGAGTTGATTTGGAAGGCGATGCCAAGCCGCGGGGCAAAATCGTTGTAGTCCGGCGCATACGCCGTGCGGCCGAAGCGGCCGTCGCGCACGTACTTCACGTCGGGAGCCCAGGGGAACCCGGGGTTGCCCTCGTAGGGATCGCCCGTGCCGCCCCGTACGAAGGTAGGCTCAATCGAGTTATCCCAGCGAAAATCCACGTTCACGAGAGCATCGTGCTTGTCGTAATAAGGCTGATCGTATTCCCAGCGCAGACCCCAATTCAGCGAGAGCCGCGGCGTCACCTTCCAGGCGTCCTGCAAATATAAGGCGAAATAGCTGCTCCGGAAATTGGCGATGGGCGCGCCCACCTGCCCTTCGGTATTCGATCATGGTCCCAGCAGGAAATCGGCCAGCGGCTGGCCGGTGGTCGCCGCCGCATTGGGAACGTCCGCGCCACCCTGCGTGTAGCGCCCATCCCAAGAGAAGCGGCCGCGGGGCACGACGGCCCCGATCTGGTTAAAGCGCACGTGGCGGGCCTCGCCGCCGAACTTGTACGCATGCTCCAACGATCCACGAGAAGTTCTCGACAAACTGATACGTCTTGTCATCATTGATGAACAGCGCGTCGCTCTCTTCCCCAGACCCAGAGCCCGGTAATGCCAATGTTCAGAACGCCCCAGTCGAGGGGGTTATCGCTCGGCAGGTTCATCCCCAGCTCCTTGACGACGTTCTCATTGTTCGCGCGCGGCGAGATG
>CAVXUR010000013.1:0-126186 GCA_963764925.1 uncultured Acidobacteriota bacterium | reverse complement strand
CCGATCCGAAGGTGACGGACGTCACGCCGAGTGAGGTGAACAGCTCACGCAACGCCTCACACATGCGAACGTCATCGTCTACGACGTAAACGGTGTGGTCTTCTGAGCCCATTGGGATCCCTGGGCGGACGGATCGGGACATTGTCGCACGCACCGGAGACACCTCGCTTCCGATCGGCCTCACCCTGAACGGCTGTCCTCGAGCTCTGGGATCCACACGCACAGGCTAAGGCCTGCGCGCTCCGCGCGTCCATCATGGAAACACGTGATATCGCCAGAGGCCGAAATTCCTTACGCTGACTTCGTGATCGAGTCCTGGATCGCAAACGACCCCGCGAGCGGAGGACGCTCCGACGCGGCAATCCCGACTATCCGTCCAGCGGGTGAACGGCTATGAAACGCTTCGAGAATCGGACAGTGATCGTCACGGGCGGCGCCCGTGGAATGGGCGCCAGCCACGCGCGCGGCTTCATCGCCGAGGGCGCGAATGTCGTGATCGCGGACGTCGTCGATCAAGAGGGACAGAGCCTGGCCGATGAACTCGGCGACCGCGCCATCTTCTCGCGCCTCGACGTCACGAGCGAAGCGGACTGGGCAGCGACCGTAACGGCCGCCGAAACCGCCTTCGGCCCGGTCTCCGTGCTGGTCAACAACGCGGGCATCGTGCACTTTGCACCGATCGCGGACACCACGCCGGCGGACTGGAGTCGAGTGATCGACATCAACCTGACCGGTACCTATCTGGGCATACGCGCACTCGTGTCCTCGATGCGCAAAGCCGGTGGTGGCGCGATCGTCAACATCTCCTCGGGCGCCGGGATGAGTGGTGCTTTTGGACTGGGCGCGTACGTGGCCAGCAAATGGGGTGTGCGCGGGCTCACCAAGACAGCGGCGCTGGAACTCGCGCGCGACAAGATCCGCGTCAACTCCATCCACCCAGGTGCGACCCGCACGACGATGGCGGCACAGCCGGACGTCGAGGCGGTGATGGCTGCGTCAGTTAAGAAGCCTGGCGATTCCGCGCATCGCCGAGCCTGAAGAGCTCACGCGGCTGGTGCTGTTCGTCGCGTCCGACGAGGCCAGCTTCTCGACTGGTTCCGAGTTCATCGCTGACGGCGGTTCTTTGCTCGGCCCGGTGCCGGGCGCCAATTCATAAGGAGAAAAGATGAAGGACAAGAACACACAGTCAAACAATCCGAACGAACTGACAACCGCGAACTCGGTTCTCGTGCTGATCGATCACCAGCCCTGGATTGGCTTATTGGTTCACTCGATCGATCCAGGCCTGATGATCAACAATGTCGCGGGCCTCGCCCAGGCAGCCAAAAACCTCGGCGTTCCTACGATCCTCACGACGATCGGCGCGAAGGGCAGCGTCCTCGTCGACCCGCTGTTCAAAGAGCTGACCGAGATTTTCCCGGACGTCACGCCGATCGACCGCACCTCGACCCATGCCTGGTCGCACCCGGAGGTCCGGGCCGCGATCGATGCGACGGGCCGCAAGAAGTTGATCATGGCTGGCCTCGTGACCGAGGTCTGCCTGGCACAATCGGTGCTCGCCGCCCTGAAGGAAGGATACGAGGTCTTTTTCGTCACCAACTGTTCGGGCGGCGCCACGGTCGAGGCCCATGAGGACGCCAAGGCGCGCATGGTGCAGGCCGGCGCCAAGCCGATCGACTGGCTGGCTGTCATCTCCGAGTGGGCCCCCGACTACACATCGCCGGAACGCGCCGTGCTTGGCGATGTCTGGTCGCGCCGAGGCGGCATCATAAACCTGGCGGGCGACTATGTGCTGGCGCAGGTCACCGCCGGCCTTGTGCCGATGCCGAGCTGGGCTGCGCCCGGCCAGGCCCCGACGGGCAGGCAGACGGACGCCGACGCGATCAACCGCCTCGCGGAGGAGATGCTGTCCGCCTTCGAGACCAAGGATTCCGCAAAGGTGAACACCTATTACGCGCCGGGCGCGGTGATTGCCACGCCCGGCCGTCCGGCGGCGAAGGACGCGCGGGCATTGACCAAGGCCATCAAGGACGATATTGCGGATCCCAACCTAAAGATCACTGTCTCGAACGAGAAGACCGAGGTCTCCGGCTCGGGTGACATGGCCTACCGCCGCGGCTCGTTCAAAATCACGACGACGAATCCGCAGACCAAACAGGCGGAGCAGAGCGAGGGCACCTACTTGGCCGTCTTCAGGAAGCAGGCGGACGGCAACTGGAAGATCGCAGAGGATTTCGGAGTTTAGAGCGCGGCCGCGGGGGGCGAATGATCACCATCAAAGCTGCCGTCGCCGAGAGCAAAGGAGCCCGCTTCGAGATCGCAGAGCTGGAGCTCGACGAACCGCGCCCCGATGAGGTGCTGGTCCGGATGGTGGCGTGCGGCATTTGCCAGACGGATTCCCACGCGTGGCATCAGCACCTTCCGGTGCCGTTGCCTGCGGTGCTCGGCCACGAAGGTGCCGGGGTAGTTGAGAGCATCGGGTCCACCGTCACGTCGGTCGCACCCGGCGACCACGTCGTGCTGTCGTACCAGGCATGCGGTCGCTGCCCGCAGTGCCTCAGCGGCCACTCTCCGTATTGCGACCGCGCGGGGGACGCGAATTTCGGCGGCGCGCGGCTCGATGGAACCAATGGCGTCCACCGTCATCGCGGCGCCGATATTGCCGGCGACGTGCACGGCCACTTCTTTGGTCAGTCGTCCTTCGCCACCTACGCGCTCACGACCGAGCGCAACACCGTCAAGGTGCCGGACGACATCCCGCTCGAAATCCTCGCGCCGCTGGGCTGCGGCCTGCAGACCGGCGCCGGAGCGGTGCTCAACACGTTCCGCATGTCACCGCGTGAATCCATCGCCGTGTTCGGCACCGGCGCCGTTGGACTGGCTGCCGTCATGGCGGCGCGAGTTGCCGCGGCTAGCGCGATCATCGCGGTCGACGTCAATGCCGAGCGGCTGGCGTTGGCCTCGGAGCTTGGCGCGACACACACGATCAATCCCCGCGACGCTGACGTAGCCAAGGAGTTGCGACGTATCACAGGACGCGGCGTGAACTACGTCTTGGAGACGAGCGGCCGCAAGGAGATGCTGCCGCACGCTGTCAATGCGCTCGCGCCTCTCGGGCAGGTCGGCCTGGTCGCATCGGCCGGCTCCGACGGCACTGTCGAAGTGGCGAACCTGATGCTGGGCAACCAGGTCCGCGGGATCATCCAAGGCGATGCCATCCCTCAGCTCTTCATCCCCCAACTGATTGAGCTCTACAAAGCCGGCCAGTTCCCGTTCGACCGGCTCATTCGCCACTTTCCGTTCGAAGAGATCAACGAAGCATTCGCCGCGGCGGCAAGTGGCGACGTGATCAAACCCGTCCTACGCATCGCGCAAAACCAGAACACAACGTAGGCAGCCCGGGAGATGAGTCTTCGTGTTCAAGTTCAAAATTATGAGGACAACAAGATGATTGACAAGAAGAATTCCACAACTAGTTTTGCCGGTATTGGTTTTAGCGCTGACCGTACCGGGACTCGCCGTTCTCGTCGGCAGTCAAAAGACACAAACGTTAACTGCGGCGGCAGCGGCCGGAACGTATGCCATCGATCCGTTACACACCAACGTCGGGTTTCGTGTGCGGCACATGGGTCTGGCGATAGTCGTGGGCAAGTTCACGGATTACACCGCGACGATCTCTTACTTCCCGAACGACATCACGAAATCTTCGGTGCAGTTTACGGCGAAGGTGGCGAGTCTCGACACGGGCGTCAAACAGCGCGACGACCATCTGCGGAGCGCCGACTTTTTCGAGGTGGAGAAATATCCGGACATGACGTTTCGATCGACCCGAATCGAACGCAAGAGCGATAAGACTTTCATCGCTTACGGAGATCTCACGATCAAGAGCGTTACCAAACAGATTGCTCTTCCGGTGGAATTTTACGGCGCTATCAAGGATTCGTGGCCTGTCGACGTAGGTCAAACCAGATTAGGCGGTTCGGCCACTCTCAACATCAACCGGCTGGATTACGGCATCAGGTGGAGTCAGGTATTGGATAACGGCTCGTTGGTGGTCGACAACAACGTTCAGATCGAGTTGCAGTTTGAAGCGATCAAACAGGACGCGAAGAAGTGAACTCGCGGCTGCTCTGCTGATCGCCTCGTGCGGCGTTCACGCATCGATCGCCCCGGTGATGGGGCAAGTCGCCGCGCCGGCGGTCGTGGCCGAGCGGCCGACGATCCTGCCCAACCGATGGCAGGAAGACTGGTCGGCGCTCGCCGACCCGCGGATCGAGCGAGAGCGCTTCGACAATCTCAAATACATTCCGCTCTCGAACGATGATCCGGGAACCTATCTGTCGCTGGGGCTCAACGGGCGGGGTCGCGTCGAGACCAACCGCGGCGAGTTTTTCGGCACGCCGCCATCGTACGAGGGAGAGTGGCTGCTCAGCCGACTGGAGGCGCACGCCGACCTTCGGCTCGGGAAGCACATCCAGGTCTTCACGCAAGTCCAGAGTGCATATGCGCTGGGCAAAGCCGTGCGCGCGCCGATTGATCAGGACCGGCTCGATGTGGAGCAAGCCTTCGTCGGGATCACCCACGCGCTCGGTGGTGGCACGTTGACGCTGCGAGCGGGGCGCCAGCTCATTGACGTCGATCTGCAACGGTTCTTGTCGATGCGCGACGGACCCAATTTGCGTGAGCCTTTCGACGCAGCCCTGGTGGTCTACCGACGCAGTGGTTGGCAGCTGGGCGGACTCTATAGTCAGCCAGTCCAAATTCGCGACCGCCGGCCGTTCGACGACTACAGTGATCGCCGGTTGACGGCTTCCGGCATCCTGATACGGCGGCCCGTCATGGGGTCCTCGGAGGTGTCCGTCTACTACCTTCACTATCGTCGGGGGGCCGCGCATTTCACGAGCGCCAGCGGCGACGAACGCCGGGAGATTGTCGACGTCCGGCTCAAAGGTGCGGCGAACGGCTTCGACTGGGATATCGAGGCGATGAACCAGACGGGCCGAATCGGCAGCCAAGCCATCGACGCATGGGCGTTCGGTTCGGTCGTCGGCTATACCCTTGCCAATACCAACTGGACGCCGCATCTCGGTCTGGGCGTCGACGCGGCGTCCGGGGATCGCAACCCGCACGACGAGCGGCTCGAGACGTTTAATCCGTTGTTTCCCAACGGATATTTCCTCGCCGGCTATACCGGCTACGTGAATTTCATTCACGTCAAGCCCGCCGTGACGCTGCGGCCGGTGACGGCGTTGAATCTGATGGTGGCCCTGGCCACACAGTGGCGTGCGACCACGGCCGACGCGGTCTACACCTTCCCCAGCTTTCCTGTGGCGGGGACGGCCGGACGGCCCGGGCGCTACACCGGAACCTACGGCGAGTTTCGGGCGGACTGGAGGCTCACCGCCAACTACACGATCGGTCTGGGAGCCGTGCACTACGCGATCGGCAGCGCGGTTCGCCAGGCGGGAGGCCACGACGCCAACTACGTTGGCGTCGAACTCAGATATGCGTGGTGAGGCTCTGTCGAAGGGTGACCCCAGACTGACAGCGCCGATGTGGTGACGGAGATGATCGTTCGCTACAACGAGGTGCTCGGCGGGCTCTCGCGGATCAGTTTTCAAATGAACGCGTCGTCGCTGCCGCATGCCAAGCTCATGATCGCGATTGAAGCGATCGGCACACGCGTCGCGCCACAGAGGCGCACACAGCGGTTTCAGGGAGCGCTGTACCATCGGACGCACTTCAGCAGCAACACAACAAAGTCACAGCGGTTCGATCTACGGAGTGGGTTGGCGATTTAAGTCGTTTAGAATAAACGACTTGTAGATGGTGGACCAGACCGGGATCGAACCGGTGACCTCGTGAATGCCATTCACGCGCGCTCCCAGCTGCGCCACTGGCCCCTTGGGGTGAGAACTTCTTATTGTAGCGGCTATCCACCCTTCGGTCAAAGCGCGGGACGGCGGCCCCGCGGACCGATTACTCAGCCTTTGGCCCCTGAATCGATCGGTCGATCTGCCGGATGGCGCCGAGATGATAGGCGAGGTGCGCCACGCTGGCGATGACGCCGTTCAGCTCGACGTCGGACATCTCGCGCGGCGACTTGAGCGCCGCCTGCCAGTGTCGCGTGGCCTGACGCAGACGCTCGCGGAGCGCGGTCCATTCCTGCTCGTTCACTGTTGTTCGACGCCAGCTCCCCGCCCAGTCGGCGCCGGTCCACGGATCCGCCTCGCCCTTGCTCCAGCGCAGCATCAGCTCGAGGCCAAAGCAGAGATGATCGACGTGGGCCGCGATCGTGGCGGCGCGGGGCGCCGGCGGCGTCGATGCGGCGGTCGCCGACAGGCGGTCGAGCGATCGCAACAGCCCCGGATCACCGCCGTTCAACATGTACGCCGCGTCAGGCGAGGGACCGTCAATCAACTCGCCGAATAGCAGCGCGAGCGAGGCGTGCGTCGAACCCATCGTTGGCGTCCTCCACGAATGAACGTCGTCTGGCGAAAGTCTCGTTCGTCGCTCGTTCGGACCAACCTCAAACGATCCTCTCATATCCGTAAGCGAGGCCCGCGCGCTCCGCGCCTCAGCCGTAGAATGAAGCCATGATGATGAAGCGACGGGAGTTTCTAGCGTCAAGTGTCGCGACTGTGGCGGCAATCGGAGCCGCCCCCTTCGCGCAAACGGGAGGCCCGATGTACGGACTGATCGGAAAGATGATTGCCGCGCCAGGCAAGCGCGACGAGTTCATCGCCATCCTCGTCGAAGGTATCGGCAACATGCCTGGCTGTCTCAGCTACATCGTCGCGAAGGATCCCGCCGACGCGAATGCCATCTGGATCACCGAGGCGTGGGACAGCGAGGCGAGTCACGCCGCGTCGCTGTCGCTGCCGCAAGTGAAGGAAGCCATCGCGAAGGGCCGGCCGTTGATTGCCGGCTTCGGCGAACGTTTCATTACGACGCCGGTCGGCGGGCACGGATTGATCGCGGCGAAAACACGCTAGCGTCGGAAGTAGTGTTCAGATGGCAACCATTGTGTCGAACATCCGGTGGATCATGATCCTGTCAGGTGTCCTGACGTTCACGATGATCCATGCGGCCGTTGCGCCGCAGGCGGCCTTGGCCTCGATGTTTGGCGAGACGCTCCAGGGGCCGGTCGCGGACATCATAGCTCCTTGCGCTGCTGGGGCTCACTTTCCGTTCTTGGAATTCCCGCCTGCCCGCGGCCCGATCCTCGCACTGACGGAGAATTCTGCCGTGCCCAGATCTCGCGTCCCAGCACTTCCTTGACGTCGCCTCGCCAATAGTGTTATTGTAATAGTTAACTAGTTCAATGATACTATTTCGCTCGAATCCGGCCTCCGGCGTGCCTGTCTACGTGCAGCTCATTGAGCAGGTCAAGCACGCCGTCGATGTCGGCACCCTCCGATCAGGCGATCAGCTCCCGACGATACGTCGCGTCGCCGAAGACCTCGTGATCAACCCCAACACCGTGGCGAAGGCGTACCGCGACCTCGAGCGCGACGGCGTCATCGAGCTCCGGCAGGGCGCCGGCGCGTTCGTCGCCGAGAACGGGCGGGCTGGCCGGGTGGCGAGGGTGACGGGGGCACGGCCGGTGCTCAAAGCGGCGATGGATCATCTGGCGGCCGCAGGTTTGACGCTGGACGAGATTCGACGGCTGGTCGAAGCAGAGCTGTTGCGGCTGGCTGAAAAGCCGCGCACGAGGAAATGATGAGCGTGCCAATCGTCATCGAGACACACGGACTCTGCAAGCGGTACGGAGACGTCGAGGCGCTCCGGGGCCTCGATCTCCGGGTGCCGGCGGGGTCGATTTACGGCTTTCTGGGACGCAATGGCGCTGGAAAGACCACGACCATCAAGGCGCTGATGGGCCTGATTCGACCAACCGCCGGCGAGGGCCGCGTGTTCGGCTACCGTGTTGGCGAGCCTCGCGACGGCATCGCCATCCGCCGACGCACCGCCCACGTCGGGGAGGATCGCTCGGCGTGGCCGGAGATGACGGCCGATCAGGTGCTGTCGATTTCGCGGCCGCTGTTCCCGTCGTGGAACTTCGCCGTGGAGCAGCGTTGCCTCGAGACCTTCGAGATCCCGGAGCGGGTGCGCGTCGGCCGTTTCTCGAAAGGCGCACGGACGGCGTTCGCGCTGACGCTGGCGCTCGCACGCGCGCCGGATCTGCTCCTGCTCGACGAACCGACCGACGGGCTCGATCCGGCGATCAACGAACGCGTGCTCCAGGCGCTGGTGCGCGCGGCCGCGGAGAATCCCACCCTGACGATCTTCTTCTCGTCCCATCGCCTCGAGGAAGTCAATCAGATTGCCGACCGCGTCGGCGTCATCGAGAAGGGCAGGCTCGCGTTCGAGGAATCCCTCGACGAACTGAAGGCCAGTTATCGCCGAATCGTGGCGGTCTTCGACGGCGTTCCGCCCGAGACGCTGCTCCGCGCCGCCGGCGTTCGTCAGACTCGCACCGAAGGGCGCATGCTTTCGATGCTCGTCAGCTGTCACGTCGACGACGTGGTCGCGCAGGCACGGGACGAGCACGCACGGGAGATCGAGGTCACGCCCGTCACGTTGAAGGACATCTTCATCGACGCCGCCGCGGAAAGATGAGAAGCGAGAAGAGTAGAACCTGTGTCAAAGCCCCGAGGGCCGTGTTCGTAGAGCGAGCGAGCGCAGCGAACGAGCCACGCGACCGGAGCGCGCCGGCGAAGCGGCGCGCGAGAGAGCGTGTCGGGGAGTCCGAGGGGCAAAGCCCCTCGGGAAAGACTAGAGAGGTGCATCATGCTCTGGTACAAGTCGTGGCTCGACACGCGTTTGTGGTTCTTCCTGGGGATGTGTCTGCTCGCCGCACAAGCCGTCGCGCTCTACGCGTCCTACCCAATGGATCCCGTGACGACGTTTCCTAACGGCGCTCTCGGCGTGCTGCCGGGCGAGATGGCACAGCTCAGAACCGGCGACTTCAGGGGCTACGTCTGGTTGCGCTGGTTCAGCACGACGATGCTGATCTTCTGGCCCGTCTACGTGATCGCGCTCGCCGGCACCGGCCTCGAGTCACGCGCCGGACGTGAGTACCCGCTCTCTCTTCCCTTCACTCGCCGGCGCATCGTCCTCACTCGTTTGTCGGTGGTGTTTGCACAGATCACCGCGTTTACCGTGCTGCCGTCGCTGCTCGTCTGCGCGCTGGCGCCGCTCGTGGGTCAGCGCTACCCGGTCGGCGATGCGCTCGTCCACTCTCTGATCCTGCTCGTGGGCGGACTTGGACTGTTCGGCCTGACCATGTTCCTGCGGGTCATCACGACCGACGCCGCGGCATATATGGCGGCCGGTGCGCTGGTGGTCCTGTGCGCGCTGTTCACGTTTGTCGCGCAGGGCTTCACCCCATATAGCATTCTGCGCGTCATGAACGGTGCCGACTATTTCTTCGACCATCGCGTGCCGTGGACGGGTCTCACGCTCAGCGCAGGCCTGGGACTCGGGCTGATCTGGTGGTCGATGCGCGTAATCGAGCAGCGCGATTGCTGACGCGCAGGCGCTCAAGACCGCGACGGTCACTGTTGGGTGTGGCCGCCGCGTCGGCCTAGTACTAGGCCTCTCTCGTAACCCCGATCCGTGTTGTCCGTGTGATCCGTGGCACTATACTTCGCAGATGTTTTCACGATCTGCCTATCTTCTGGCCTGTGGCCTGGCGACGTGCATTCTGGGCGCGACTCTCGGCGCCCGCGCCGAGCCCGACTGGTCCAGATTCCGCGGCCCGAACGGCTCGGGAATCTCGACCGCCACCAAGGTCCCGACTGAGTTCGGGCCCCAGAAGAACCTGGTCTGGCGGTTGGCCCTTCCCGGCGGGCACTCGTCGCCCATCCTCTTCAAAGATCGGATTTACCTGACCGCCTTCCGCGGCGATACGCTCGTGACGATCGCGATCGACCGGCTGAAGGGGAGCATTCTCTGGGAACGGGCCGCGCCGCAGGTCAAGACGAAGGTCGTCGACAAGCGGAACAACCCTGCCTCCCCGAGCCCTGCAGTCGAAGAGAACGGCGTCTACGTGTTCTTTCCCGACTACGGGCTCATTGCCTACGACGGCGCCGGCAAGGAGCGGTGGTCGATGCCGCTCGGCCCCTTCAACAACATCTACGGCATGGGCGCCTCGCCGGTCATCGTCGGCGACCTCGTCGTCCTGGCGTGCGATCAGAGCCTTGGCTCGTTCGTGATGGGCGTGAACAAGCGGACCGGCCGCGTGCAGTGGAAGGTCGATCGGCCCGAGGCCAAGAGCGGCCACTCGACGCCGATCGTCTGGCGCGGTCCCGACGGCAAGGATCAGATCCTGGTGCCGGGGTCGTTTCTGCTGACCGCCTACGACGCCGCGACGGGCAGAAAACTGTGGTGGGTAGGTGGTTTGTCGTTCGAGATGAAGTCGACGCCGGTCATCGGCGGCGACACGATCTACGTCAACGGCTACGGCGCGCCCGTGAACGATCCCGGCAAGAAGGTTACGGTGCCGCCCGCCGACGAAGTGTGGAAGACGGCCGACGCCGACGGCAATGGTGTGCTGTCGAAGGCCGAATTCCCAAAGTACACGGCGGCGTTCTGGTTCGATGTCGCCGATCTCGACGTCAATGGCTCGCTGACGCGCGACGAGTGGGCGTACTACCGGGCGGCGCTCGATTCCGAGAACGGCATGCTGGCGATTCGCCTTGGCGGTTCGGGAGACATGAGCGACAAGGCGATCCGGTGGAAGTACCAGCGCAGTGTGCCGCAGCTGCCGTCCCCGCTGCTCTTCGGTGGCGTCCTCTACATGGTGAACGACAACGGGATCATCACCACGCTCAATCCCGAGACGGGGGAACTCATCAAGCAGGGCCGGTTGACCGGTGCGCCGGGGCCGCACTTCGCGTCACCGACAGCCGCAGACGGCCACATCTTCTTTACGAGCGAACCGGGCGCCGTCGTCGTTGTCTCGCCGGGCGGCGACCTGACGCCGATCGCGGTCAACGATCTCGCCGAGGACACCTACGCGACGCCGGCGTTTGCCGACGGCCGCATCTACGTACGCACGACAGCGGCGCTCTACGCGTTCGGCAAACCGTGAGGTCATGACAATGCGACGAATCCAGGCACTCGCCCTGCTCCTGTTTGTTTGCGCCACTCTCGGCGCGGCCAAGGAAGCGCCCTTCTCGCTGCCGCGCAGCGCCCCAGAAACACAGGGCATCGCGTCTGCTGACCTCCTTGGATTTGTCAACGAGGCCGAGCAGAAGCTCAACGCGCTGCACAGCTTCATGCTGGTCCGGCACGGCCAGGTGGTGGCCGAGGGCTGGTGGAAGCCCTACGCCGCCGACGAGCCACACATGTTGTATTCGCTCAGCAAGAGCTTCACGTCCACGGCCGTCGGCCTGGCGGTCGCTGAAGGAAAGCTCAAAGTCGACGATCAGGTACTGGGTTTCTTTCCAGACGAAGCGCCAGCCGAGCCCAGCGCGAATCTGAAAGCCATGCGCGTCCGCGATCTGCTGACGATGTCGACCGGGCACCATGAAGATGACGTGAAGGACTTTCCGTATCAATCCGACGACAGCGTGGTGAAGGCGTTTCTGGCGCGTCCCGTTTCGCACAAGCCGGGCACCTTCTTCTTTTACAACACGCCGGCGAGCTACATGCTGTCGGCGATCGTGCAGAAGGTCACGGGGCAGCCGGTCGTCGAGTACCTGCGTCCGCGACTGTTCGAGCCGCTCGGGATCGAGAATCCCACCTGGGACGCGAGCAAGCAGGGCGTCTCGCTCGGTGGGTTCGGCTTGAACGTTCGCACCGAAGACATCGCTCGGTTCGGACAGCTCTACCTGCAAAAGGGGATGTGGCAGGGCAAGCCACTGCTTCCCGCCGCCTGGGTCGAGACAGCCACGTCGCGGATGATGTCGAACGGCAGCTCGCCGTCGAGCGATTGGGAGCAGGGGTACGGCTACCAGTTCTGGCGCAGCCGCCACGGCTTCTACCGCGGCGACGGCGCCCACGGGCAGTTCTGCCTGATGCTGCCTCAGTACGACGCGGTCGTCGCGATCACGAGTGGCACTCGCGACATGGGTTCGGTCATGAACCTGGTGTGGGAGCGACTCGTGCCGGCGTTGAAGACTGGACCACTGGCGGCTGATGCCGCGTCCCACCGGAAGCTCACCGACAAGCTCGCGACGCTCGCGCTCCGTAGCCCGGCAGGGACAGCCACGTCAGCGATGGCGCCGACCGTGGCGGGCAAGCACTATGCGTTCGATTCGAACAAACAGTCGATTGAATCGATCGCGCTCGAGCCCTCCGCGACCGGCATGTCTGTGATCATCCGAAGCAGCGGCGCGGACCAACGTCTCGCAGCGGGCCATAACGCATGGACGAAGGGCACGTTTATCGTGTCCGGCACGCCGGCTCCAGTGGCGTCAAGCGGCGCGTGGACAGCTGAAGACACCTACACGCTGGACGTCGTCCGCTATCGCACGCCGTTTGCGACGAATTACCAGCTGCGCTTCACCGGCGATCAGCTGTTCGTCAGGATCGAGCAGAACGTCGGGCCGGCCGACGCGCGAGTGACCGAGTTGGTGGGAAAGCTCGCCACCACGGCCGCAAAGCCTCAACGGTGACTGGTCTCATCCGGGGGACTTTGTCCCCCGGACCCCCTTACACGCTCGCTCGCGGGGGCCCCGACGCCCCGCTCCGCTCGCGTGGCTCACTCGCTTCCGCTCGTTCGCGCTGTTTATGAGACAGCTAGGCTGCTCTACAGCCATCGTCGGAACCACTCCCAGGCTTCCGTCTGCATGTCGAGGTTGAACTCGTGTGGCGCGTCGTACAGCCGGCAGCGGGAGCGGTCGGGCGCGCCCGCTTTGGCATAACAGCGCGCGATTTTGTCGAACGCCATCTTGACTCCCTCGAGCGCGAACAGGCGATCCTGTGACCCGTTGATGACAAGGACGGCGCGAGGCGCAATCAGCCCAGCGATATCGGGAAGGTCCACGTAACGGTACAGTCCGTTGATGTGGAAAGACAGGCCCATGGTGTGTATCACGTGCTGCTTGATCTGCGACCCGAAGGATGTCATCCAGCCGACGTCCACAGCGGCCTTGATCCGCTCGTCGAGCGCGGCCAACAGAAAACTCCGGTATCCGCCCACTGACAGACCGACACAGCCGAGTCTGTTCCGGTCGACGTCCGGGCGCGCCGCCAGGTAGTCGAGAGTCCTGATGTCGTCCCACAACACGACGCCAGGCCAGGTAATGCCGGCAGTAAACAGACTGCGCGCGACCAGCGACTCGTCCTGTGACGCGCGCTGATTGAACGCGCGAATTTCTTGCTCGGTCATGTTCAGGGGCCGCTCCCGATAAACGGACGGGTCGTCGTCCAGGAGCATGCGCCGCTCGCCCCAGTAAAACATGTCAATCGCCATCACGACGTAGCCCTGGCGCGCCAACTCGGACGCGATGCTCTTGCTCCCGTAGCTGCGTTGCTTGAACGCGGTCAAATAGGGATGCTCCCTTTCGTCTTCGACGACCTTCTCTTTCCCCCATAGGTAGATGCCGTCATGGCTGTGCAGCACCACGACGCCGGGCGCGGGCAATTGAGCCTTCTTTGGTACCAGCACGAACGCGGGCACGCGCAGGTCGGGAGTCGTTTGAAAGGTCAGGAACTCCTCGACGTAGTCGCCCTTGTCGGTACGCCGGATCACTTGCGGCTGCGGCGGAACGCGCGGGGGCGCATAGTAGAGATGTTCGAAGATTCGTGCCCTCACGGTCGCCTGCCACTGCCGCAAATTCGAGAACTCGGGGTGCAGCAGCGACAGCTCAAACCTCGAGCGGTCGGCCTGTGCCTGCACGAACGGATACAGGCTGCCGAGATCTGAACCGGTGCGCGTCGCCGCCGACTGCGGCCACGAGGGTGAATGCGGGCCGCCGAGAGCGGGCGTCCCGGCGAAACTTCCGCCGATCATCAAGCCTTCACAGAACTGCCGTCGAGAAATCGCCATCTGCAATCCCTCCGCGAGCGGCCCGAGCGGGCAAGCGGCCGCAAAGCTCAACACTGACCGGGGAAACATCTCTCGCGTCGCCCGGCGTGTCATGAGTGGTTCAATTGTCGCCCCTGGCGACGGCCCAGAAAGAATTACGAAACATTTCGTCGCTCCTGAGAGTCTCATCCTCCATGCTCCAGGACCTGCGCTTCACGTTCCGCCTCCTGCTCAAAGAACGCTGGTTTTCGGCGGCGGCCATCGTCGCCCTGGCTCTCGGCATAGGTGTCAATGCCGTTGGATTTACCCTCGTCCATGCCGCGTTCCTCCGCGGATTGCCCTTCGATGGCGCCGACCAGCTCTTCGTTTTGACGTGGCAGAGCCGCGCCGGGCGTCGCAACGTGTCCCACGCCGAAGTCCGCGACTGGCGTGAGCAGAACCGCAGCTTCGAAGGCCTGGCGGCGTACCGCAGCGACTCGATGAACGTCAGCGACTCCCGTGCCCTGCCCGAACAGGCGCGGGGGACTCGGATGACCGCCAATTCGTTCGAGCTATTGCGCCAGGCGCCGCTCCTCGGACGCGGATTTACGAACGGCGACGACCAGATTGGCGCCGAGCCGGTCGCGGTCATCAGCTACACCTTTTGGAAAAACCGCTACGGAGCCAACCCCGACGTCGTCGGTACACCCATTCGCGTGGACGGACAACCGGCAACGATCGTCGGCGTCATGCCCGCAGGCATGCGGTTCCCGGACAACACTGAAGTCTGGCTTCCGGCGATTCCGGTAGCCGGCGAGCCTCGCGACCGGCGCTCGCTCAACGTGTTCGGCCGACTCAAATCCAACCTCGCCCGCGTCGAGGCGCAGACCGAGATGAACGGCATCGCCGAGCGTCTGACGGCCGCGTACCCAGACATCAACAAGGGCCTCGTTGGCATCCGCGTCGAGACCTTCACGGAACGCTACGTCGGCGGTGCGGCCAAAACCATGTTCCTCGTGATGATGGCCGCCGTTGGCTTCGTGCTGCTCATCGCCTGCGCGAACGTCGCCAACCTCCTGCTATCGCGGTCGGCGGCTCGGGCCCGGGAGGTTGCTGTTCGCTCGGCGCTCGGCGCGACGCGTTGGCGCGTAGTCCGCCAGCTGCTGGTCGAGAGCCTGGCGCTGGCGTTCATCGGCGGAAGCCTCGGCTTGTTGCTGGCCAACTTCGGCGTTCAGGCGTTCGATGCCGCGGTCAGCGATCCCGGGAAGCCGTACTGGATCGATTTCCGTGTCGACTACGTCGTGTTCGGATACGTCGCCGGGATTTGCGGCCTGACTGCCATTCTCTTCGGCCTCGCGCCGGCGCTCCACGTGTCGAAGACGAACAACAACGAAGTCCTGAAGGAAGGCGGCCGCGGCACGACGGGTAACCGCCGCGCGCGCTGGCTCAGCGGGACGATGGTCGTCACCGAGCTGGCGCTGACCGTCGTGCTGCTCGCTGGAGCTGGATTGATGCTCCGCAGCTTCATGAACCTCGAGCGCCTCGACGCGGGGTTTTCGATCGAGCATCTGCTGACGATGAGGCTGCAGTTGCCCGAGGCCAAGTACGCGAATGCCGACGAGCGGCGCGCGTTCTACGAGCAGTTGGAGCCACGGCTCGCCGCGATCGCGGGCGTGGACGCGGTCGCGGTCACGACAACTGTGCCGCCACTCCGCGCTGGAGAGCGGGTGTTCGAAATCGACGGACGTCCGACTGCGCAAGCCCCCGCGCAAAACAAGCCGAGCTCGAAGCCGCCGCGGTGACAATCAGTCCGCGATTCTTCGAGGTCGTTGGCGTGAACCTGCTGCGGGGCCGCGGCTTCGAGGCCGCTGACGGCGCTGCCGGTTCGGAGACCGTCATCATCAATGAGCGGATGGCCTCGCAGTACTTTCCCGGGGAGGATCCGCTTGGCCGGCGGATTCGGTTCGTGCCACGTCAGCCCACCCCGGACCAGCCGGCCCCGCCGTGGCGGACGATTGTCGGCGTCAGCCCGTCGATTCGGCACGGCGAGACGAGGCAGGTCGAGCTGAACGCGGTCGTCTACATCCCGCAACGTCAGGAACCGCCGGCGGGCGCGGCGCTGCTGGTTCGCAGCAGGCTGCCGTCAGGCGCCCTGGTCGACCCCCTGCGGCAAGCCGTCCAATCCGTCGACCCGGACCAGCCGGTCTTTTCGATCCAGACCCTCGATCGCATGCTCGACCAGGACCGCTGGCCGTTCCGCGTCTTCGGCGTGATGTTCACGGTATTCGCGATCATCGCGCTGGTGTTGTCATCGGTCGGACTGTATGCGGTGATGGCCTACTCGGTGACGCAGCGCACATCAGAGATAGGCCTGCGTATGGCGCTTGGCGCTCAGGCCCGACAGGTAGAGTGGATGATTCTCCGGCTCGGCCTGATTCAGCTAGCGGTGGGGCTGTCGCTCGGTCTTGGCGGCGCGATGATGGTGAGTTCGGTGATGGATTCGATGCTCGTCGGCATCACGCCAGGCGATCCGATGACCTTCGCGGCGATCACGACGCTCCTGACGATTGTCTCGCTGGCGGCTTGTCTGGTGCCGGCGCGGCGAGCGACCCAGGTCGATCCGCTGACCGCCCTCCGCGCCGAGTGACGTTTGGATCAGCCGGCTCGGCCACGGAACACACTGGCTGCTCCGCCAGCGGATCAGCACACAGATCAGATCCGTGTTATCCGTGTTGTCCGTGGCTAACTATGTTGGCCGTGTTGTCCGTGGCCAACCATCGACGCGCCGCGGCCTTATTTGAGGCTCTTGATATACAGGATCACCGATTCGAGTTGCTGTTCGGTAAGCACGCCGGAGAAGCTCGGCATGCCCATGCCGGTTCGATTGAACCCGGCGACGACTTTCGCCGTCGGCTCGAGAATAGACTCGCGAAGGTACGCCTCGTTCGCCGTCACTCTGACGACACCCTCATTGAACATGCGGTCCGATCCGTAAAGCCCCTTGAAGCTTGGACCGAGCTTCGAGATTGCCGACGCCTCTCGTGCGTGGCAGGCGATGCACCCGAAACGCTCGTACACTAGGCGTCCTTCCTCCGCGCTGACGGGCCCAGTCGCCGCGGCGGCGGCCACCGTCTTCGGCGCGAGATCGACGGTCAAGGCGCCGAACCCTTCCTTCTCGGCGTCGAACGTCGCGAGCTCGTACGGCGTGAACGCCGCGCTCTCTTGAAACGGCGCGCCATCGACCGTAGCCAGTGTCCAACCCACACGCATCTGCATCACGGGCCTGATCCCCGGCAGTCCGATGAAGACGCTTCTCCCATCCTTCGAGAGGTACGCGCTCGTCGGTACGAGTCGATCGACGCCAGGCGTGTCGTCGGCTTTCAGCTGCGGCGATCCGTACTTGTATGTGCGGACGTAGTGCCAGCTCGCCACGGTGTAGTTGCTCGGATTGGTCGCCTGCTTCGCGTCGAGCGCGCTGTCGAACCGGATCAACAACCCCTTATCCATTGGCACGACCGCGCTCGGGAGCGTCGATGGTGCGCCGGTGTAGCGAACCCGTCCGAGGCCGGCCAGGCGCGGGGAAGTCGTCCCCCATCCAAGCACCTGAAAGCCGGTCAGGTAGAGCTGGCCATCCACCGGGTTGACGGATCCGTTCAGCGGAGGGAACTCGAACTCCTGGGTGACGCTGACCACGGCGGCCTGCGGTTTGGCGCCGCGGTTGTTGAACATCACGCGAAAGAGCTCGGGCTTGTTGAACCCGATGTGCACGAGGCCGTCGTTGAGCGGTCCCATGTTGGCGTCGAACAGCCAGACCTGAGACATCGCCGAGGCGTTGACGGCATGCGGAATCCACGTGAGCGGATCGGCAATCGGAGCGGGGTAGACCTCTCGCGGCAGTTTGTCGCTCAGAAAGCCGTAGAACTGCCGATCTCGCACGATGTGCAGTGGGGTGGTCGGGATGTAGTGCCCCTGCTGGTCGCTCGAGGTGACGAGGCCGGTGCGGACGTTGACGCCGATTTGCGGCTGCCGGAAACCGTAGCCGAGCACGGTGCTGCTTCGGCCGTCGGCTGAGACGCGCAGCACGCTGCCGTTGTGTTTGCCGATCGTCGTCGCCTCCTGTCCTCCCTTGGCGATGACGAACTCGCCGTTCGGCGCAAGCCGCAGCGTGCTTGGAAACTCGCGGTTGTCGGCCGTCTGCGCAAAGGCATTGGAGAAGAGTTCGTGGACGTCGGCCTCGCCGTCGCCGTTGGTGTCGCGCAGACGCCAGATCCCGTTGCGATCGAAGACGTGGATCTGTTCGTCCTTGATTGCGAGCGACAGCGGTTCGTGCAGGCCCGACGTGAATCGCTTCCACTTGATCGGTGCGCCGGCTTGATGGAGGCCGCGAACCAGCCAGACGTCGCCGTCGAGGGTCACGACAGCGCCAGTTCCGTCCTTCAGGAACTGGATGTCCCCGGGGCGCACGTTCCGGCGCCACGGATTGCCAACCGGCAGCGAAAAGTCGTCGACGACGAACGCGTCCTTGGCGGTAGACGGCGTGACCGTCGTCGTGACTTCCTGTGCCCAGCGGGTGGATGGCGCGGCGGTTGGAATTGGCTGGAGGGTGATGCTGTCCGTGAACGGTGCGTCCGACATCGCGACGCAGAACTGTACGGGTTGAGAATGTGGTGGCACCTTGACCGCCAACGCAGGTTCCCCGGATCCGCCGCTCGCCGCAATCGATTCGAGGGCGGGAGCAGCGCCCGTTCCTGGGCAGACCGCAATCGATCCCTCCTTCGATTTGTATCCCGCCATGAGCCACAACGGTTCGGTTGCCGGCCCGACCTGCACGTTGCGAACGATCGCCGATCGTCCGCCGGCCGAGGCGACGGTCATCCACTCGCGCACGTCCGAACCACGCACCGTGTACTCGAGCACGACGCCACCGCGCACGAGCCGGACGGCTCCGAAGCGGCCAATCTGATCGGAAATCGGACCGCGACCGACTTCCTCGACGGTCGGCGCCGGTTCGCGCGGATCGACGAGCGAAGGGCGCGCACCGGCCTGCCATCCCGGGTAGATACCGTTCGCTGCCCAGACTTTGCCGTCGGGCTCGGGTGGAGATTGCCCGCCCTGCGTCTTGCGGTCGGGCTCGTGATACGACCCTGGCGCCAGGGCTTTCGGGGTCACGGCGTTGCCGCGCCAGACGGCGGCGACACGCAGCAGATCGGTATCGAAACCGACCCAGTGGCCCTGCCCGAGGTTCACGATGAGCCCGCGCGGCGTGAGGTTTCTCGTCGGCAAGCCGGGTCCTGCGCGTCCCGCGTCCAGGACCGACGAGAAGAAAGGAAAGTCCGGTTCGACCCACTCGGCCCAGGGGCTGACGGCTGGAGTCGCGGGTTGCTGCTGGACAGCAGCGGTCCTTGGCGCCACCTCGTGCATCAACGCCAGCGCCGTTACGATGCTCGCGACCCGCCAGAATCTCATTCGCGCATTCTATAATCGACCGCCGTGCCTCGACAGCCCGCTCCCGTTATCTCTCGCCGAGCGTTACTCAAAGCAGCGGGCGCCGTCTGCGCGGCCCCGATCCTGCCGCTCGCGGCGTGTCGCGGCAACGCCTCACCAGCCGTCATCGTCACTCGTCCCACCGACATTCGCATCGTCTCGGTCGACCACCAGTTCGAGGAGTTTCGCTACCGCGCGCCGTACCAGTTCGGCGGACGATCGGTGGATCGGGTGACGGTCCTCAACGTCAATTGCCGCGTGCAGACAACCGGCGGGAAAGATGCGTGGGGCTTCGGGTCGATGACGCTCGGCAACGCCTGGGCGTTTCCCGCCGTGGCGCACGAGCCAGGTCTGGCGGCGATGAAAGCCCTGGCCGACGCGCTGCAGCCCGTGACGGCGGCCTGCGACGAGCGTGGCCATCCCATCGATCTCTTCCGCGCGCTCGAGCCCGAATATCTGCGCGCCGCCGCCACGGTTTCTGGTGCTCTGACTCTCCCGACGCCAATTCCGAAGCTCTGCACGCTCGTCGTCGCGAGCGCGTTCGACGCCGCGATTCACGACGCGTACGGCAAGGCGTTCGGCGTCAGCGTCTATGAAACCTACGGCGGATCGTTCATGCGGGACGATCTGTCTCGCGATCTTGGTCCGGAGTTCAAGGGCGAGTACCTCGACCGCTACGTGCCGGCCGCGCCGAGAGACGTGACGCCCGTCTTCCACTCGGTCGGTGCGAGCGACGCGCTCGAGGCTGCCGACGTGCGCACGAAGGTCGAGGATGGGTTGCCCAACACGCTCGAAGAGTGGATCCCGCGCGATGGCCTGAACCGATTCAAGATCAAGCTCAATGGCGGCAATCTGGACGCGGACGTCGAGCGAATCGTTCGAACCGACCGGGTCGTGACTCGCGTTCTCAATGGGCGACACGTCGCCGATTGGAAGTACCTGCTCGATTTCAACGAAGGGTGTCCGAACGTCGCGTACCTGCTGGACTGCCTCCAGCGCGTTCGGCAGGCGACGCCGAGCGGCTTCGAACGCATTCTCTACATCGAGCAGCCAACCGCCCGCGATCTCAGGAAGGATCGCGCCAACGTCATGCACGAGGCCGCGCGTCTCCGGCCCATCGTCATCGACGAGTCGTTGACCGATCTCGACACGCTGCTGCTCGCACGGGAGATGGGATATACAGGCGTTGCGCTCAAGGCCTGCAAGGGTCAGACGCAGGCGATGCTGATGGCGGCCGCGGCGCAGAAGTACGGGATGTTTCTCTGTGTGCAGGACCTGACGTGTCCTGGCGCGTCGCTCATCCACTCGGCCGGAATCGCTGCCCGCGTGCCGGGCAACGCCGGCATCGAGGCGAACGCGAGGCAGTTCGTGCCGAGCGCCAACGCGATGTGGGAGGCGCGCTTCCCCGGAGTGTTCACCATTCGCGATGGCGTGATGCGAACCGGCCAATTGACAGGCCCCGGACTTGGGGCGGTGCCGCCGCGAGTCGTTACGTGATCGTTTCAGGTGGGAGCCGACATGCTTACTCGACGTGAGTTGATGCGCGCCGCGAGTCAGGCCGCGCTCGTCGCCGCTGCCGCCCGGCATACGACGATGACCGCCCAGGCCGGGCGAGTCTTCTGTCTTTTCTCGAAGCATCTGCCTGAGCTCGGCTGGGGCGACCTAGGTCAGGCAGTGAAGGACGCTGGATTCGAGGGCATCGACCTCACCGTCAGGGCTGGCGGGCACGTGCTCCCGGAGCGGGCGGCCGACGATCTGCCGCGCGCGATCGAGGTCATCAAGGCGCGAGGCGTGCAGGTTCCGATGATTACGACCGAGCTGACCTCAGCCAGTGCACCTGTGGCGAGGCCGCTGTTGCAGGCGGCGGCGAAGAGCGGCGTGCGGTTTTTCAAGACCGGGTATTGGCGCTACTCGTCGTCGCCCGATGTTCGCGCGCAGGTTGCCGAGACGGGAAAGGCCCTCGAGGGCCTGACCTCTCTCGCCCGTGAGTGCGGGATCGAGCTGGGGTTCCACAATCACCAGGCCTACGTCGGCGCCGCGCTCTGGGACATCGCGCCCTTCATGGACCGCCTCGACACGCGATGGGCCGGCTACTACTTCGATCCTCGGCATGCGGTTGCAGAGGGCGGCGGCGGTGCCTGGAAGGCAGCCACGCACCTCGTCGCGCCGCGTCTCAAGATGGTGGCGGTCAAGGACTGCCTGTGGGTGAAGTCGCCGAAGGGCTGGGTCATCGAGAACTGCCCACTCGGCGAGGGGCTCGTCGACTGGACGTTTGTCGGGAAGGCGCTCCGTGACGCGCAATTCGCCGGTCCGATCTCCTCCACCTCGAGTACGAGATTCCGTCCGGCACGCGGAACACGCTCGACGCCGCGAAGCGCGACCTCGCGTTCGCGCGGGGGTTCCTGGCCTAGGGACATGGCTGGGCGCCACTCGAGGTTGCTGAAAAGCTTTCACCGCCGAGGACGCACAGCTCGCAGAGAAACCATATGAACTCTGCGGACTCCGCGGCCTTGCGGTGAGAGGCTTTTCGACAGTAACGGGCGGTTCGAGTGACCCAGTGTACGCTTTAACGGATGCGAGAATCGCCGACCTTACCAAAGATTGTCCGCAAGCGCTCGAAGCTGCACGGCTACGGCGTATTCGCGGCTGAACCCATCAACAAGAACAAACGGATCGTCGATTATGCGGGCGAGCTTGTCCGCAACAGCCGGAGTGGAGCGCGCGAAGCCCGGTATCTCGCCGAAGGGTGCATCTGGATCTTTCGAGTCGACCGCACCTGGAGCCGCGATGCCGCCGTGAACGGCAACATCGCGCGGTTCATCAACCATTCCTGCACGCCGAACTGCTGGTTCGACGTGGTCGACAAGACGATCTGGATTCGGGCGTCGCGGGCCATCCGTGCCGGCGAAGAGCTGACCTACGACTACCGGACCGAGGGCGATCACACGATTCCCTGTACCTGCCGGCCCGGCTGCAAGACCTGGCTGTAGAAGAGCTATCTTTTCAATCAAGACCGGACTGAACGCGCCGACGGCAATGGTTCACGATGAACACGATGACCCGATGGACACGAAGAGAACATCCCCAGGGAGCCATCGTGGACATCGTGTCATCGTGCGCATCGTGTTTGTGACGTCTTGTCGTGAACGGCATGTGAGACGGGCTGTCAGCCCGTCGCGGGTGGCGGGTCTGGTCTCCGACTCCTCGTCGACGCGAGTAGCTGTGCGAGCAGTTCGTTTCCGCGCGGCATGAGTGTCAGCCGCGCCTCGCCGTCGATGAGTTTCTGCGTCTCGAGGACCTCGAAGAGCGCCGCTTCGATTTCTGGATCCTCGCTGATCTTATTGAGGGCGCCGCCGACGATCTGCGGCCGCATCGCGGCGGCCTTGGCGAATTCCACCGCTGCGGTGCGTTCGGCGGTGTTGGTGATGATGCTGACCTGGTTCGCGCCATCCTGGCGGATCGCCGAGGTCACCTGCCTGAGGCGGTTCACGACCTTTTCCTCGATCTGCCGGATCATGTCGCCGTCCCTGAAGTGCACCTTCCGGATGTACACGGACCCCAGCCGGTAGCCCCAGTCGTGCGACTTGTCCGACACTTCGGCGCGGACGGCCTGGCTCATCGTGTGACGCGTTTCGAGCATGTCGGCGAGCCGCATGTTGCTCAGACAGCGCACGGTGGCGTTGCTGACGTTTGCCCGAAGCGAGCCGCGCGGGTCGGTGTTCTTGAACAGAAACGCGACGGGATCGCTGATGTACATCTCGTACCACATCCCGATCCCCATCGGCGCGCCTTCCTCGGAGTTCACCGGTTGGCTGCGCAGGTACTCCTGATCGAGGCGCATGTCGAGCACGTGGCGCTGTCCCAGCCAGTTGACCAGAAACGCCGACAATCCCAGCCGGAAGGGCAGGATGTGCAAGCCGGGCTCGTCGATCGTGCCAACCACCTTGCCGAAGAGCACGTAAACGTGGCAGGTCCGCTCGAAGACGATCGTGTACAGCCCGATCACTCGAACCAGGAACAACGCCACCGGCATCAGCAGGAACATCACGCCGAACGTGATCAGCGCCGCCGGCAGGAATTCCAAGATCACATCGATCATCGTTCGACCTCCAGGATCACGTCGTTGGCCTGGTTGAAGAGCCCGAGACGAACGTTGCGAAGATACGCGGGGAGCGCTCGCGGCCCGTTGCGTTTGAGGTCGCTCAGCTGCTCGGCAAGCCGCAGCAGCGGCTCGACCTCGCCCTCGGCCTTCAGCGTTTCGATTTCGACCGCGCGCTTCGATTGGACGATCTTCTGATCCGCCCCGGCGTGCGCCAGGCTGATTTCCGACGACACATGGTTGTGGGCGGTGTTGATCGCGGCGAGCGCCGACTCGACCTCGGGCGGCGGATCGATCTCGGTGATGAGCGAAGCGTCGAGCGTGACGCCGTAGCGCGCCGCGGACGATCGACACTCCTGATCCATGTGATCGTTGAGATCGCGCAGGTTCTTTCGCAGGTCGTTGATCGAGATGCCGCTCACCAAGGTCGCGTCGATTGGCTGACTGTCGCGTGGATTGGTCGCGGCCGGCGCTTCGAAGTTCGCGATCCGCTCGCGCAAGATCGAAACGAAGTACCCCATCACGTGCGCGATCGGGTTCTTGACGCCGAACAGATACGCGTAGAGATTGCGCTCCGACACCTGGTAGCGGATCTGGCCGGTCAGGCCGGTGTTCAACTGGTCTTTGGTCACGGCCTCGAGAATCGTCCCGCCGTTGTTCGCCTGCGGCGTCTCGGGGTCGTAGGCCATGTTGAGCGTGCGCGTGGCAATCGAGACCTTGTGCACGCGTTCCCACGGCCATTTGAAGTACGGTCCGCCGGGCGGGATGACCCGCAGCTGCGGATATCGGTACCGCTCACGCTCGTCGGGGCGCAGCCCCTGCGAGATTGGATCGTCCAGCGTGGTCTCGTCGCCGAGTCGTTGCGCGCGGCCGAGCACGGTCTTTACCGCCCGTTCGTTCTGGTCGACGGTGTAGAGGCCGGCCAGCAGATACCGGACGATGAACCACGCGATGAAGCCGACCATGATCCCGAAGCTCATCGTCATGCGCGAATCCTCCAAACGAATTGCCGCCACGGATCACACGGGAGACCACGAATTCCAGCCACGGATTACACGGAAACCACGGCACGCAAATACGATGGCGGTAAGTCTTTCACATGCGGGGGCGGGACGCTATCCAGGCTCAAGGCTCAAGGCTCAAGGCTCTAGGCTCTAGGCTCAAGGCTCAGGCAAGATCTTCGAGATCCATCTCGAAGGTTTTGCTTGAGCCCTGAGCCCTGAGCCTTGAGCCTTGAGCCGTTTCAAATCACAGACTTCGCACACAACTGCCACACCGGTGCCACAACCACGTGGTTTACTCGAAGCCGTCGCTGCAGAGCGACAGACGTCCAGAACGGCCGCCGATCCACGGAGGATTGGGGACGTGCCCACGAGGAAGATCGAGATGAAAAGCAGGAAGATCAATCGCCGCGAACTCATAGGCGCGATGAGCGCTGCGGCAGGCGCGGCGGTCGCGTTCGGCTGCGGCAGTTCGCCGACCAGTCCGACCGAGACGACGACCACCACCACGACGACCACTACCGGCACCAACTCCGCCTGCGCAGTCACCCCCACCGAGACCGTCGGGCCGTATCCCTCCCTGACGGATCTCTTCCGGAGCGACATTCGAGAAGGGAAGAGCGGCACCCAGCTCACGCTGACCGTCAAGGTCGTCAACGTGAACAGCAGCTGCGCCGCCGTGTCTGGCGCCAATGTCGAGATCTGGCATGTCGATGCGGCTGGCAACTATTCTCAGTACGGCTCGCAGACGACGCAGACCTATCTTCGCGGCATCCAGACGACGAACAGCAACGGCGAGGTGACGTTCACCACCATCTACCCGGGCTGGTATCAGGGCCGGGCCACGCACATCCATCTCGAGGTGACGATGAACGGCCGATCGGTCAAAGTGACGCAGATCGCGTTCCCCGAGTCTATTAACAACTCCGTCCACGGAACTGGGGTCTATGCGTCGCGGGGCTCGAACCCGATGTCGAACGCGTCGGACGGGATCTTCGCCGACAGCCTCTCATCGGAGTTGATTACTCCGACGGGTGAGCACATCCGGCGGATATTCCGCGACGTTCCAGGTAGGTGTCTCTGTGTGAGAGAAGTGCTAGTATCCGAACTCTTGAGAGGCCGTCTCTCAATCCTGTCACGGCGCCACGGTACAACACGATGCGCACGATGACACGATGTTCACGATGGATCCTCGAAGGTATCTTCGTGTTCATCGGGTCATCGTACCCATCGTGAGTGATGGCCGTCAGCGCGTTTCGCTTGTTCTGGTTTTCTGAGATGGCTTCTGCCTGCACCGGGAGAGTCCAATGCACAACGACGACAGCATGATCGGACGGCTGTTGACCCGCCGCGAACTGGTCGCGCTCTTTGGGTCGTCGGCGGTCGCGGCGATGGCCCACCGTGTCTCCGGGCAAGCGGCGCAAGCGGGCGCCGGGTCCGCGGGATTGCCGGCCTGCGTCGTCGTGCCGCAGCAGACCGAAGGACCGTACTTTGTCGACGAGAAGCTGTTGCGATCGGACATTCGTGCCGACTCATCGACGGGCGCGGTCAAGGCCGGCGCGCCGCTGGCGTTGGCGATCAAGGTATCGCAGGTGACGCCCGAGGGAGGCTGCGCTCCGCTCCCTGGCGCACAGGTCGACTTGTGGCAGTGCGACGCGATGGGCGCCTACTCTGATGTCACCGACAAGCTTTTCGACACGAAGGGACAGAAGTTCCTGCGCGGTCATCAGATCACGGACTCGGCTGGTGGCGTGAAGTTCGTGACAATCTATCCCGGCTGGTATCCGGGCCGGGCCGTGCACATTCACTTCAAGGTTCGTACGAACCCGGCGGGGACGCAGGCCTACGAGTTCACATCCCAGTTCTATTTCGACGAAGCGTTCACCGACCGCGTCCACGCCGGTCAGCCGTATGCCACACACGTCGGTCAGCGAACGCGAAACGAGAGGGACGGGATCTACAAGGATGGCGGGCCGCAGTTGACGCTCGCGGTCGCCGAGGCGGCGGCCGGTGGCTATCAGGCGACGTTCGACCTGGCCATGAAGCCCGGCGACCCGCCGGCCGGCCGCGGCCGTCGTGGCGGTCGGGTCTGACCCCGGTCTGACCCCGGTCTGACCCCGGTCTGACCCCGCTACTTCTTTCTTGGCGGCTTTTCGTCCAGGTTCATTGTCAGGTCGGCATCGGTGATCGTGTCGACGACGCCCTTGGCGGGTACGTCGACCTTCGCGAGCCAGAGCAACGCGTTCAGCATGATGCGCCGCTGGTTGACGTCGCCCCAATTGGCGTGCGTGTGTCCGCCGGTGAAGCCGAAGCTGCGGCCACCGTCCGGCCGCTCGTACACCCACATCATCGTCTCGGCCTTGCCGCTCTCCGCGATGATGTGGTCGTAGGGACCCTTCGGGCTGACGTACGGCCCCTTGCGCACCTCGTCGCTCGGGGTCGAGACGAGGAGCGGTGTGATCTTCGCTTTCGCGGCCGCGTCAGCCGTCCACCGCATGCTGAAGTACCACTCGTCGTGCGTCGCAAAGGGACCGACGCCGCGGGTGACGGGATGGCCCGGGAACTTGTCGAATGCCGGCTTCCACATCGGGTTGACCGAGAAGTTCCTTTCGTAGAAGCCCCCGATCCAGCGCTGCATGGTTTCTCCGGGCACGCCCGGCGCCACATCGACCGCATAGTGCGCGAAGCCGAGGCCGACGCCTTTCGCCGCGAGCGCATCGAGCACCTTCGCGCGATCCCCCTGAAACGCCGGGTGGCCTTTTTCGCCGTCCGAGTAGATCAGCACGGCGTCGGCGTTGTCCAGGGCGGCACTGTCGTCGACGCGCGCACCGTCCACTTCTTTTGCGGGCCAGCCGCCGTCATACACCTGGACGGTGATGCCTGGGACCGACGCGAGAGCTTTCTGCAACAGCAGGCAGCCGGCCCTGAATTCGTGCATGCCTGGGGGATGGCTCGGCCTGCCGGCGACGAGGACGATCCGCTTGTCGGCGCCGCGGAGTTGAAGGGTCGAGACGGCTGAGATCGCTGCCAACGCCAGCAGCAATCCCGAGAGACGGCGCAGCACGCGTGAAGTCAGTGGCATGGTGCCTCATCCTACCCATCTTCGGACCAACATCACCAGCCCCTTTTGAATTGGCGTGGCCTCGGCCGGGCTCGAGCGAACTTTTAATTCTTTCATTGACACCCCGCCCGGCATCGGTTACAGTCCGTGGCGTAGTTTTAATTTATTAAGTTTTGTCATGGCCAGACGACGATCCAAGACACTCACTGACGGCGAGGCGCGGCTGATGCAGGTGCTCTGGGATCTCCAATCGGCGACGGTCGCGGATGTGGTCTCCCGACTCAAGTCGAACTACAGCACCGTGCAAACGATGCTGCGGATCCTCGAGAAGAAGGGGTACGTCGCGCACGAGAAGGCCGGCCGCGCCTTTGCCTACAGCCCTCTGGTTGACCAGACGCAAGCGCGCCGGCGCGCCCTCAGTCATCTGGTCTCGGGACTCTTCAACAACTCGCCGAGCCTGCTCGTGCTCAACGTGCTCGAAGACGAGCGGATCGATCGGCGCGAGCTCGATCGGCTCCGGCAGTTGATCATGGAGAGCGAATAGTGGAGAGCGCGCTGCCCGCGCTCGTTAACTGGTTGTGGCAGGGATCCGCGATTGCGCTCGCCGCGACGGCAATCCTTCGTCCGTCGCGCCGGATCAGCGCCACCACGCGCTATCAGATCTGGTGGATCGCCCTGTTCATCGTGCTGGCGCTGCCAATTCTCAGCTTCCAGCTCCCAGCTGCCAGCTTCCAGCAAGTGCCTGCAGCCTCGCCTGCGCGCGAGTTCGCCGCGGGCGTGGGGGCAGGCCGGGTGCCGGGATCCGGATTCTGGGAGCTGGGAGCTGGAAGCTGGGAGCTTTCCCTTCCGACCTGGACAGGCGCGTTGCTGGCGTTCCTGTGGCTGGCGACCGCAGCGGTCTCTCTCTCACGGACGGCGGTCGCACTCATCGCGCTCCGGCGAGTCAAGCGCACGGCGCGCCCATTTCCGGAAGCCTGCGAGGCCCGGCTCCAGACGTGGCTCTTGCTGCGCTCCTTCGGCCGGCCGGCGCGGCTGGTGGTTTCGGATCGCATCCATGCGGCGGCGGTGCTCGGCCTGACCTCGCCCTCGATCGCGGTCGCTCCACCGGCGCTCGAGGCGCTCGACGACCTCGAGCTCGATCAGATCGTCGTGCACGAGTGGGCGCACGTGCAACGACGTGACGATCTGGCGCGCCTCGCACAGCGGATCATCGTCGCTTTCGCCGGCCTCCATCCCGCGGTCTGGTGGATCGATCGTCAGCTGCATCTCGAGCGCGAGACCGCCTGCGACGACTGGGCCGTGCAAGCGACCGGGTCCGCCAAGAGCCTTGCGGTCTGCCTGACCAAACTCGCCGCGCTGCCGGGCCGACCGTCACATTCGGTGCTGGTCCCGGCGGCGCTCGTGTCGTCGGAGCTGACCGCGCGAGTCGTCCGGCTGCTCGATCGACACCGCAACATGTCGACCATGCGGACGTTCGGTCCGCCGATGCTCGTCGCGCCCGTCCTGGTTGCGCTGGCGCTGACCGTCGCGAGCGTGGAGCTCGTGGTGACGTCACGTGCTATCCCGGATGCCCGGGCCAGACGCGACGTCGGCCCCGACGAGCGTCGCTCATCGGCCGTCGTTGCCTCGAGCGTGCCGTCTTCGCGCGAGCTGCCGACCGAGTCGAAGCGCATTGCCTCAACCCGTGCCGCCAAGGCCTCGAGGTCGTTCGACGCAACCTGCTGCCAAACGTGCTGCGCAGGGCAGGCCGTCGCGCTCGCAGGCAGCTGCAGCGAGTGCCATCCTCGCGGAGCATCAGAGAGACCAGCAGGCGCAGGACATCGCTTCTCGCGCGGCTGGCGAGGGCCAGGTAAGAGCAGAGGAATTGCCGGGTACGCCGGTTTCAAGCGAGATCGTGCCCGCGCCGACCGATGCGGTCGTCCCGGCTGGATCAGTCGAAGAACGCCACTCCCTGGGGCGCGGCTGCCCAGGCGGGGGTAACGGTCGGAAGTCGTTCGCAGAAGGCCGCAGTCGCCACGGCGGGATTCTTTACGAGAGTTAGCAAGTCGATCACTGGCGTCTTCTGATAGAGTCCCGCATCAATGCGCATACACATCATCAACCCTTCGGACATTTCGTTCGGGACCGCCGTCATCACGCCGCGTTGGCTGTACGTGCTGGCCGCAGCAACGCCAGCGCACTATGGGACGCCGGTGATCGTCGATGAGACGCTCGAACCGTTTGACCCGGACAGTGTCACGACGGGTGATGTCGTGGGGATTGGCATTCACACCGCCAACGCCCTGAGGGGATATCAGCTCGGACGTATCGCCCGGGAGCGCGGCGCGACGGTCGTCTTTGGGGGCATTCACTCCACTCTCTATCCCGACGAGGCACGGGAACACGGCGCGGCCCATGCCGTCGTCAAGGGTGACGGCGACATGGTGTGGTCGACCGTGCTCGACGACAACGTTGCGGGGACGCTCAAGCCGCTTTATGACGGCGGGCGAGTCGAAGGCCGCTCGTTCATCTCCGCGCGATGGGATCTGCTGCCCGCCGACAAATACATGTGGGGATCGGTGCAGACGATCCGCGGCTGTCCGAAGCATTGCTCGTTTTGCTCGGTGTGGCGCACCGACGGACAGAAGCCGCGACAGCGTGGCGTCGATGACGTGGTCAGCGAAATCGTCGCGCTCAGGCGACGCGGCTTCAGGTTCATCCTGCTCTCCGACGACAATTTTTATCCCGTGACGCTTGCGGATCTCGCCGCGGCGAGCCGCCGCTCGGACAAAGCCCATCTCGAGAACCTCAAGGCGATTCGCGCCGAGCGGTTCGAGCTGATGGCCGAGCTCGCGCGACTGCCGGACGACCTCGTCTTCTACACGCAGATTACGATGGAGGCGGCCGAGGATCCTGAATTTCTCAAGGCCATGCGCAAGGCGAAGATTCGCGGCGCGCTCGTCGGCATCGAGTCTGTGACGCCCGAGGGATTGAAGGCCGTGTACAAGGACTTCAACATGGCCGGCGAGGCGCTCGTGACGCGGCTGCAGGCGTTCGGTTATCACGGCGTGCACGTGCTCGGCTCCTTCATCTTTGGATTGCCCACCGACCGTCCGGACACGTTCAAGGCGACGGCAGACCTCGCCCAGCGCGCTGGAGTCTCGTTCGCGCAGTTTATCCTGCTCCAGCCGTTTCCAGGCACGGTGGATTTTGCGAAGTGGGAAAAGGAAGAATCCGCCGCGGTGCTGGTCGGGTCGACCCCGGTGTCCCGGGTACTGGCTGATTCCGCACGCCGACCGCCCGCGAATCTACTCGGCGCATCCGGCAATGTCCGCCGACGAGATCCGTCAGCGCACGCAGGCAACGTGGGATGAGTTCTACAGCCTGCCGCTCGTCTGGGCCCGGTCAAAGGGGTGTGTCAAGTCGCTCAAAGCTCGGGTCATGTTCGTGATGCTCTCGAAGCTGTATCGCCAGATGTACGCGAATACCGGGATTGCGACTGACAGCGCCCGAGTCGCGCGTTCGGCACGCCGCGCGCGCGTGCTCGCCAAGTTCGCCCGCAAGCTGTTCGTGGCCGAGCCAATGCCCGATCTCCAGGTGCCGGTGCCGCGGCTCGTTGCCGAGCGGTCAGCGTAGTACGGAGGGTAAGAGGTTCAACAGGTTCAAAAAAGGGTTCAAGGGGTTCACAAGGTTCAGGCCGGGCCGGAGGCGAGGAAGACAACGGAGGGATCATGACGACTCGTTTCGCATGTGCACTCTGCTTTGTCGCGGTTACGACCTTCGCTCTCGCGTTTCTACCGGGCAGTGCCGCACGTTCGTTTGTGCTGCATGCGGCTCAGGGCGCCCCGCAGGCCGTCGCCTCGTCGAGCACGTCGGTAAGCGCCTCGGCGGCGCGGTCGCGAAGCACGCTCGAGCGCTTCCTGGCCGACACCGAGTCGTTCAGCTCGCTCGTCAGCTATCGGGCCGTCCGCCGGCTTTCAGTCGTGGCGCGCGGCGGCAAGATGAAAGCGTGGCTCACCGCCCGGACCTCACTCGATCCTCTGAACGGTTTCACCTACGAAGTTCTCGACGAAAGCGGATCGGGCCTGCTTCGCTCACGTGTGCTTCACGCCGCGCTCGAAGCCGAGAGCGAAGCGAAACGCCGCCAGAAAGGCGCCCACGGAGCGCTGTCGGTCGCCAATTACAACTTCGAGGTCGAGGATTGGACCTCGGACGGCTTGCTGCGGGTCGCGATCCATCCCAAGCGCAAGGATTCGCTCCTGATGGAAGGCAGCATCTTCCTGACCGGTGAGGCGGCCGACCTGGTCCGGATGGAGGGTCTGCTGGTGAAGCGGCCGTCGTTCTGGACGCGCAAGGTTGAGATCGTCCGCGACTACGGACGGATCCACGGTGTGCGAGTGCCAATTACCATGGGATCGACCGCCGACATCCTCTTTGCCGGGCAGTCGACGTTCACCATGGACTACGAGTACGAATCGATTAACGACGTCCCGGTGACGATGTCTCCGTCCGATCGATGACCCTCGTCAGATCGACTGATTGAAGACACGGGCGTAATCGTCAGGGTTGTCGATGTCGTGCAGGACCGCGGGATCGTCGACGTCGAAATCGATTCCCTCATGCGCGTGGGCCTTGACGACCGCTTTCGCTCCCACCCCTGGATCGGCGTGTCTCAACTCGTCGAAGATTCTGCGGCCAAAGATGATGGGATGCCCATGACGGCCGCGGTAAGTCGCGCGGAGTAGCAGCGCGTGACGTGACGCGAACGCCGTGAGGAGCTCGCGCACGGTTCCCGGCTTCACGAAGGGCATGTCGACCGGGGTCATCAGGACGCCACGAACGCCAGGATGGTCGGCGGCGTTCAGACCCGTAATCACTGACGACAGCTGCCCACGGTCGGCGTCAGCGTTGATGACCAGCCGCACCTCGGTGCCGAGGCTCTCCACTTCCGTTCTCAACGCCGTATCCTCGGGCCGAGCCACAACCAGGACATCCACGACCCCACCCTCGAGGAGTGAACTGGCGAGCTGGCGAACGAAGGTCGGCCCGCCGGCACTCGTCGGCAGGAGCGCCTTGGAGCGCCCCATCCGACTCGACAGGCCAGCGGCCAGGATAACGCCCGGAATCACGTGGGAATTCTACCTGCCGCTTTTCTTGACTTCCACGGTAGAACTCCCTACACTGGCCGCGTTTTCAAGCTCAGCGTCTGCTTTGGGGGTCCAACGCGGCGCGTGTTTGGCGAGGGAGATTGGCAGGTCGTCGGCGCTTCCCGGGAGCTTTTTGGCGGGCCGCGTCCTCCCGGCCCATCTGTTCCTGCACTGAGCTTGTCAGGCTCCCCGGAATGTCCGGGGTGTCGTTCATCGGAGGACACGGGTTATGCCGACCGGGACGATCGCACGCCTGTTGATTGACAAGGGCTTCGGGTTCATCCGGGATGAGAGCGGAATCGAACATTTCTTCCACCGCAGCTCGGTCCGAGGCGCCGTTTTCGAGCTCCTGCGTGAGGGGCAACGCGTTGAATTTACACCGGAGGAGTCGAGCAAGGGACCACGCGCCGGTGACGTGCGGCTGATCGAAGGCTGAGCGCCGCACGCTTCTCTCGGGCGGGGCGTCCTGCCGCCCCGCCGCTTCCCACCCTACCTTCTTCAGTACTCCGTAAACATCCGCTGAATCTCCGTGTCCTCGTTCGTCGCGGTCAGCGCGAGCATCAGGAGAATCCGCGCCTTGAGCGGCGCGAGGTCTTCCGCAGCAATCCGTCGTCGTCCGGAAACAGTCGGTGAACCCTGTGGGACGGCGTCTGATTCGGTTCCTGGCGCCTGGAGTGGTTCCGCCGCGTCGAGACGCGATGCGGCCAGCGCCGGCGCGAGTGCTCGTGACGATGACGACCCCCTTGTCGACGGCATAGCGGATTCCTTCGCTTTGGGTGCCGCTCGTCGCTCCCGCGCCAGCCGAGGCAATCACGATCCCCTTCGCGCCCTGATCGACGAGTGCCTTGATGACGTCTCCGCTCGCGCCCTGATAAACCATCACGACGTCCACGCGCGGGAGCGCCTGGATCGCAGTCACATCGAACTCGGACTCCTTCGTGTGCCGCTTGACGACATCCCGGTAGTAGACGACGCGATCGCTATCGACCACGCCGAGTACGCCATAACCGCGACTCTGGAACGTCTGGAGACGAAGCGCGTCGGTTTTTGTCACCTCACGAGCCGCGTTGATTTCGTCGTTGAGCACGACCAGCACACCTTTGCCGCGGGACTGCGGTTCGGCGGCGACGCGAAACCCATCGAGCAGGTTGGCCGCGCCTTCGTATCCAAGCGTGCTCGGGTTGCGCATCGATCCCACGACCACGACAGGCTTGTCGCTGCGAACGGTCAGGTTGAGAAAATAGGCCGTCTCCTCGAGCGTATCGGTTCCGCTCGAAACGACCACGCCGGCAAGCTCTGGATCGTCCGCGAGGAGCGTGTTGATGCGTTTCGCGAGTGCGAGCCACTGGTCGAGCGTCAGCGCGCTGCTGGAAGTGTTGGCGAATTGTTCCGATTCGGAGCGGGCGTACCGCTCAATCCCGGGCATCGATGCCAGGAGCTCTGCGGCCGTCAGCCGGCTGCCGGTGCGGTTCGAGATGGTGCCCCCCGTGGCGATGAGCCGGACTTTGGGGAGCGAAGATGCCGGGCGCGCGCTTTGCCAGGCGTCGATGTGAAGCGCTGGTGCGAACGTGAATAGCGTGGTGAGGGTCGTCAGGACAACCGCGGCGCGAGCCGCGGCTTTCACCATGAACGGGCGCCTACGAACGCGGCTGGGCACGTCGTCAATATAGCGCAGTCCAACCGCGAATCATGGTCAGCGGAAGCGTTGGTGAGATCGACGCGCGTTAGCGCTGCTTGACGCCGTGTGCGATCGCGAGCCAGCGGCTCAGTTGCCCGGCGGCCTCGTCAGGGGTCTTTCCGTAGAACGGCATCAGCGCGGCTGATCCGCCAGGCACGCGGGCGATTTGCGCGCGCCACTTGTCGGCACCGACGCTGGACACCTCGATGAGGTAGTCGCGGCCGTTGATATTCTCTGCAAAACGATGCACGTTCACGTTTTCTGCGCCGCCGATTGTGAATGCCGAAATGGAATGAGAAGGCGTTGAAGGCGAAGAGCATTCTAGCGGCTGCGTCGAGCGCTTCAAGCGAAAGAACTGACGAAGGCGCACTCACATCGGGCGCCGCGGCGGATATGCGCTGATCCTGACGCGAAAAAAACTTGATCAATCGGTGATTCCACAGGCTATCCACGAGTCTTCCACAGCTTTTCCACATCTCGCGGCGTCAAGCGGCGTCAGCGTCGGTTCTCGAGTTTCTCGGCCGAGAAAATCGAGATCTGGCCCCGGGCGCTTGACGGCGTCGCCGGCGTCCCACTAGGCTGGGATCTTCCATGCTTCAGCGAGATCGTGCCAGCCTATGCCGGCGACCTGTCGTGCTGCTGGCCATGCTCGTGTCGGCCGCGTTGGTCACATCACCCGCATCCTTTTCGGCGGTCCTGGCTGCCGAAGCGCTGCTGTACCGAATCTTTCTCCAGGATGGCTCGACACTCGTGAGCTACGGCGACTTCGCGCGAGTGGCCGATCGCGTCGTGTTTTCGATTCCGATCGGCGGGCTGGACGGTCCGGCGCCGAAGCTGCACCTCGTCAGCATTTCAGAGTCGGCGGTCGACTGGGATCGGACGGACCGCTATGCGCAAGCCACCAGGGCGCGGCAGTACGCGGCGACGCAGGGCGAGGCCGACTTCGATGCCTTGAGCACCGACGTGGCGCGAGCGCTGCACGACGTGGCAGTGACGAAAGATCCGGCGCGCCGGCTGGCGCTCGCGACCGACGCCAGCCGCATGCTGTCGGCCTGGCCCGCGACCCATCATGGCTATCGCGCCTCCGACGTCGCGCAGTTGTCGGCGCTTCTCGACGAAGCCGTCGGCGATCTTCGCGTGGCGGCCGGCCTGCCTCGACTCGATTTGACGCTCGTCGCTACCGCGAGTCCACTGCCTCCGGATGTGCCAGAGCTCCCGCCGCCGACGCTGCGCGAGAGCATCGAACAGGCGTTTACCGTCGCGTCTGTCGCACCGGATCCGGCCGAACGCGTGGCGTTGCTGGAGTCGATTGTCAGCGGGCTGGAACGGCCCGACGACGAGACGGCGGGGAAGGCGGATTCAACGAGCTGGGCGGCGACGCTTCACGCTCGCGCCTCCGCCGCGCTCACGCTGGAGCTCAAGACCGACAAGAGTTACCGGGACCTCGTAGCCCGAACGATCAGCGCGGCAGACGTGAGGGCCCGGCGCGCCGACGTCAGCGGGATCGAGAAGCTGGTCAAGGCAGTGCTCAAGGCGGACGATCGCCTTGGACGCCGCCGCCCGCAGATGACCGCGTCGCTCCTCGCGACACTCGACGGACGGCTCGACTCCGCGCGCCGGCTCCGGCTGGCACGCGATGCCTGGGCGATCCGACGCGACGGGTTGGTCAGCTATCAGCGGAAAATCCGCCCGGCCATCGACCGGCTCAGACGCTCCTCTTCCGGGCTCGAGCAGATCCGGCAGCTCTCCGGCCCCTCGCCGGATGCCCTGAATCCGCTTGCCGCCAGGCTGACGGACGGTTGGCGCGAGTTGAAGACCGTTCGGCCGCCAGCCGAAGCCGAGGCCGTGCACAGCCTGCTCGTCAGCGCCCTTCAGCTGGCGATTCGCGCAGCCTCGTCGCGGCGTCAGGCAATTACCGGCACCGACATGAACACAGCGTGGGAAGCTTCGGCTGCGGCGGCTGGCGCCTTGCTCATGTTCGAGCGCGCCCAGGAAGACCTGCGTAAGTTGACGACGCCCCCGGGATCGTGATCACTCCGCGTACGACGCGTCTCATTCGCGTGCCCGATCTGCGGGCGATGCACCGCGCTATCGCCAGTTGCGTCGTGCTTCCCGCTTCGAAGGCGACATCAGCAGCGGTCATCGTCCCCACTTCGGGCGCCGCCGAAGCGCTGCATCGAACGCTCGAGCGCCTTTCGGTTCCGGGCGGCCGATTCGAGCTCGTCAGCCGCGAGGATTTCTACGCTCGGTCGCACGAGCGGCTCCCATTGGCGCCGCCGATGCTCTCTCCGTTCGAACGCGAAGTCCTTCTGACCCGCGCTGCCTCGGCCACGATTGCCGGCGGCACTCCCGCGCCCTTCAGACTTCGTCCCGGCCTGATCGTCGAGATCCTGGCCTTTTACGACGAGCTCCGGCGCCGCGACAAAGACGTCGGCGATTTCGACCGCTTGATGACCGATAGCCTCCAGGCCAGCGTCGAGATCGATCGCGGCGCCGAGCGGCTGTTCAGGCAGACCCAGTTCCTGGCCGAGACCCTCAGCCGATTCGAGTCGCTTGTCGAAGCGAGCGGGCGTCTGGACGAACATGCGCTGCGACGGATGTTGCTGGCACACCCTGGGCCGCCGGCGTATGGGCGCGTCGTAGTGAGCGTCGCCGATCAGGCAGCCGACCCGCGAGGCTTGTGGACCGCTGATTACGACATGCTGGCCCGGCTGCCAGGCCTCGAGTCGCTCGACGTCATCGCGACCGAGAACGTGCTCGCTGCGGGATTTCACCAGCGCGTGCATGATCTGCTTCCAGGTATCGAAGAAGGATTTTCAGAGCAGTCGTTCTCGGCTACGCCGGCGAGGTGGAGCAGCTCGAGGCCAGCTGTCTCGCAATCCATGCCGATTCTCGTGACGCCGGCAGAGGTCGTTGGGATTGCGCCGACACACTGGTTCGTGAGCCGGGACCGGGAGGAAGAGCTCGCCGGATTCCTGCGGAGTACTCCTCCGGACCCGAATAGCCGGGCGGCGATCGTGTTCCAGCGACCCCTTCCGTATCTGTACCTGGCGCGATCTGTATTCGACAGTGCCGGTCAGCCCTATCAGGCCCTGGACTCGCTGCCGCTCGCCGGGGAACCGTTCGCGGCGGCGCTCGACGTGGTGTTCGCCTTTGTCATCGCGGCCGCCAATCGCGCGTCCACCATCGATTTATTGAGTTCGCCGCATTGGCAGTTCCCAGCCCTCACAGGCACACCGCTGTCGGTCCGCGCGCGCGTCAGCGCGCTCGACGCGCGGCTGCGGGAGTTGAAGTACCTCGGAGGGTGGGACCGCCTCAACGCGCTCGCCGAGCACGCCAGCTTCGCCTCGAGTGCTCCGACTGCACGGAAAGACGACGCTGACCGGCGCGGCAGGCGAGCTGGCGCTGCCGAGGCGCTGCACGCTGCTGTGGCCGCTGCAGAAGCGTTGCGGCCGCTGCGAGAGGCGGCGGCAGCGTCGAGTCAACTGCGCGCGTTGCTCGATTTCGTCCTCGCACACGAGCGCCTCCCGATCGACGACTCGGATTCCACGGCGCGCCACCTGCGCGCGCGGGCGGCCGTCATCGGCGCGCTCCAGGCGCTGGCCGATGCCCACGCACGCCACGACGACGCTCCACTTCCGGTCGATCGGCTGGCCGGCGCGGTCCGTCGGTGGATCGACGGTCAAACGTTCTCTCCCCGGACCGGCATGGATGGTGTGCTGCTTCTCGACGCTCCTGCGGCCGCCTACGCGGATGTAGACGAGGTGCGCATCGTGGGGCTCGTCGAACAGGATTGGCCCGAGCGTGTGCGCCGCAGCATCTTTTATCCGGTGTCGCTCCTGGCGCACCTGGGCTGGCCGAACGAAACCGACCGCCTGGCGTCGGCTCGCGCGCGTTTTCAGGATCTCCTCCGCCTGGCCGGCCGCCGAGTGTCGGTCTCGACGTTCACGCTCGAAGACGACGCCATCGTGGCCGGCTCGACGTTTCTTCAGGAGCTCGAGACGAGCGGGCTGACGATCGAGCGCGCGACGCCTGTTGCCGTCCAGCCGCTCGTCGAATTTGCGCACGAGGCGCTTCTCGCCGATCCACCCCGAGCGGCTTCCGGTCGTCCTCAAGCCGCGGCGTGGCTGGCGCTACGGACCAGCCGGTCGCCTGGGGATGCCCCGGCCTACCACGGCGCGGCCGGCCCTCGCGCGCCGGGCGCGTACGGCGTCAGCCATGTCGAGCGCTATCTCGACTGCCCGTTCAAATACTTCGCCGCGAGAGTGCTGCGGCTGGACGAGGAACGCGATGACGAGTCGGGGTTGAGCCCGCAGGAGCGAGGGCAGCTGCTCCACGCGGTCTTCGAGACGTTCTTCGCCCGGTGGCACGAGCGCGGCGGTCGCGCCATCACCGCCGACTCGCTGGCCGATGCGCTCGAACTCTTCGAGTCAGTCGCGGAGTCCACCCTCGCGCATCTGCCCGAGGCGGACCGCGCGCTCGAGCGCACATATCTCCTCGGGTCCGCGGTCGCGGCCGGCCTCGGCGAGCGTGCCTTCAACTTCGAGATCGAACAGGAAGTGCCGGTCCTCGAGCGTCTGCTCGAGCATCCCCTGGAGGGCGCATTCGAATTCAAGGGCGCGGAGGGGCCGAAGACGATCAGCATTCGCGCCAAGGCGGATCGAATCGATCTCCTCGAGGATGGAACGCTCCGCGTCATCGACTACAAGTTGGGCCGGGCGCCCAAGAACGCGCGCGCTCTCCAGCTTCCGATCTACGGCCTGTGCGCGGAGCAGCACCTGAACGGACGTCACTCGCGCAAGTGGACCGTCTCGAGTGCGGGCTACGTCGCCTTCAAGGAGAAGAACCCGTTCGTCCCGCTCGGCGGTTCGACCTCCTTGCAGGAAGCGCTCGACGACGGCGCTGAGCGCTTCGTGGCCGCAATCGAGGGCATCGAGCGCGGCGAGTTTCCGGTGGCGCCGGAAGAGCCGTTCTTCTGCACCCGCTGCGGCTACGCTGGCGTGTGCCGAAAGGACTACGTTGGCGACGAGTAACGCGGATCGCGCGGATCAGACGGATACCACGGATACCACGGATCGTACGGATGCAATCAGGTAGCTCACCGCCCTCGTCGTCGCCGCAGCTCTCGCTCTTCGACGTGGTCGAGCCCGATCCCGATACGAGCGCGCGGACGTTCGCGGTCGATCCCGCGAACAACGTCGTCCTCGAGGCGTCGGCGGGGACGGGCAAGACCTCGGTCCTCGTCGCTCGCTATGTCAACCTTCTCAAGCGCGGGGTCGATCCGGCCAACATCCTCGCGATTACTTTCACTAGAAAAGCGGCCGCCGAGATGCGCGAGCGCATCGTCAACGAACTTGCCGAGGCGGCTGCGCGTTCTGAATTCGATCGGTCCCGATGGATCGAGCTCCGCGATCACCTGGGCGACATCGCCATCAGCACGATTGACGCGTTCTGCCTGTCGCTCCTGCGGGAGTTTCCGCTCGAAGCGGATCTCGACCCCGGCTTTGACGTGGCGGACGAGACCGAGGTCCCGCGACTCGTCGAAGACGCGCTCGATCAAGCGCTCCGTATCCTGACGCGACAGGCGCGAACCGACGCGGACATCGCGCTCGTTTTTGCACAGCTCGGCATCTCGCGGACGCGTGAGGGCCTGGCGACGCTGCTCGAGCGGCGTCTGGTCGCGTGGGCAGCGCTCGATCGTTTCCTCGCGAGCGGGCCTGCCGACCTGACAGCCGAGCGCGTCTGTCTCGAGTCCGCGGATCGACTGCGCGCAACCTTGGGTGGCGCGCCCGGCGGTCTCTCGAAGTGTCTCGATGACGGGCCGGTCAGGCACCAGCGCTTCCAGATGCTCGTTCGCGAGATTCAGCGTCTGCCCGAGCGGGCCCGCGCGGGTGACGCCCGGTTCCGCGGCGTGCTCGATCGGATTGCGGCTCACTTCTTGACCGCAGATGGGCGAGCCCGCAGCGGCGGCGTCATCCACCCCTATCGGGCTCACCACTATCAGTCGGATGGAGCCGCGAAACGTCATCGATCGGCAGTGTTTGCGCTCGCGCCGGCTGTGGCCGATGTCATTTTTGCGTTCAACCGCGACCTCAATGTCGTGCTGGCCCGCGGGCTGAAGCGCATGTTCGCGGTCGCGCTGGCCCAATACCGCCAGATTCTCGACGAACGTTCGCTCGTCGATTTTGCCGATGTGCTCGACCGCGCGCTCGAGCTGCTGCGGCGGATGGACGAATTCTCACAGAGCCGGTTTCGGCTCGAGGCGCGCTTTCACCACGTGCTCGTCGACGAGTTTCAGGATACGAGCCGCGCGCAATGGGAGCTCGTCGCGCTGCTCATCCAGTCCTGGGGTGAGGGCGCGGGCCCGACGACAAGCCCGTCGATTTTCGTGGTCGGGGACCGGAAGCAGTCGATTTATCGATTTCGAGATGCAGAGTCAGCGGTGCTCCAGGAGGCGGCGCGCCATATCCAGTCGCTTCGGCCCGCCGGGAACCCACGCCGTTCCATTACGAGGAGCTTTCGAGCCCTGCCGGCCCTGCTCGCGTTCGTCAATGAGCTTTTTACAGACCTGGCCGACCAACAGCCAGGGGGAGGGCGCTTTACCTACACCGAGAGCGACCGTTTCCCAACCACGGCCACGGCCACAGCTACGGCTACGGCCACGGATCACACGGATCACACGGATCACGTACGCGACGCGGATCATTCACGGGACGCGGATCACGCGGATGGTTTGGGCCACAGGGACAATACCCGGAGTGATCCGCGTGATCCGCGTCCCGTGAGTGATCGGGTTGATCCGCGTCCCGTAAGTGATCTGCGTGATCCGCGTCCCGTAACGGATCCGACGGGTCCGCGATTCGAGCTCGGGATTGCGGCCGCTAACGATCCGGTGGTGTGCGCGGGGCTGGTGGCGGACGAGATCGCGAGGATTCTGCGCGAGGACAGTGTTCGCGATCGACGAACCGGCGTGCCGCGGCGGGCTCTGGCGGGGGATATCGGCGTACTGTTCCGGTCGCGCGCCAGCCATCGTGAGTTCGAGCGCGAGCTCGAGCGGCGAGGTGTTCCGGTCTACGTCTACAAGGGCTTGGGCTTCTTTGACGCCGACGAGACAAAGGATGCGATGGCCTTGATCCGGTTCCTCGCCAATCCTGTGTCCGACCTGCGGGCGGCGGCGTTTCTGCGCTCGCGCTTCATCCGCCTTTCCGACGCCGGGCTGTCGAGGTTGGCGCCGCGCCTGGCCAGCGCGCTAATCGCCGACACCGACACCGATGAAGCTGTCATGCCCGATCTGCCCGATCTGGAAGAAGAAGAGGACCGCCGCGTGATGTCGTTGGCCCGGCAGTTTGTACCGACCTGGATTGCCCGCGTCGATCGGGTGCCACCGGCGGAGCTCTTCGAGACGATCCTCGCCGAGAGCGCGTACGCCTATGAGCTTCGGGGGCCGCGGCGGCGGCAGGCCTGGGAGAACGTCAAGAAGATGCGGAGCCTCGTTCGTCGCCTTCAAAACCGTGGCTACGCCACGATGGGCCGGATCGCGGACCACCTCGACTCGCTCACTGCGGGCGACGAGTCCAATGCCGTGCTCGAAGCGCTCGATGCCGTCAACCTGATGACCGTGCACGCCTCGAAGGGGCTCGAGTTTCCGATCGTGTTCGTCGTGAATATGTCAAAAGGCGCGAGCGGTCCGCCGCGTCCGGTGCGCCTGACCGTGGACGCCGATGGTGAGGGGGAGCCGCAGGCGTCGATCACGGTCGGCCCGTTCGTGTCTGAAATGGAAGAGGCGGAACGGCAGCGCGAGAAGCACGAAACGAAACGGCTTCTGTATGTGGCCCTCACTCGGGCGCGCGACCGCCTGTACCTCGCTTCAGCCCTGAAGGATGGGGCGCTGGTTCCCGGCAGGGGAAGCCTGGCCGAAGTGTTTCCCCAATCGATGAAAGACCTGTTTGCACGGGCGGGTGTCTCCACGACCGATAGTTCTCATGGTTCACTGAAATGGGTTGGCGCCTCAGGGGCCGTTTTCGAATGGCGAACGTGCGGTGGCGCAGTCGGAAAGCCTGCCGTCCGGTCTTCCTGAGAGGGTACCGATGGTTGTCACATGGTGACACTAATTGTCGATCCCGCTCCTGTCCCTCGGACGCCAACCTTATAGAAGATAAGTCAGCGGAACGCAATAATTTAGGTATCTCCTGCCACCTCAACAGGGAGTCCGAGGGCACGTAGTGTCGCCGCCGGGTGTCACAGCAGTCGGCAGAGCCCGCCGGCAGGCTCCGTCGCTTAACCGACTTATTTCAAGCGTGTTACAAAAAGCAGGAACCATTTCCGCCAACGGTTTGTCTAACCTAAGTAGCTGGCGTCCAGATTGCATGGTCGACCAGCGACGGGAGGTGCGGAATGGCAGTTCCTGCTGGCGCGCTGAATCTGAATTACGTCAAGCCGACGCCGACGGTCTTTGAGCTCGAAGCGCTCGAGGGTTTGCCGTGTGGCTGCGTGGCTGCCGCCTTCCGTGCTCGTCCGTGGGATGTCGCCGTCGTTTCCCTGGAAGCGAAGGGGCCCCATTGCACCCTCGCTGGCCACACCAACGGTCAGGTTCTCCGCCTCGGCGACACCTCGGAGTTTGACGAGGAAGAAGACGACGAATAGGTTCGCCCGAGCGGTTCCGCCCAACACGACTCCTCGAAACCTGCGCAAGATCGAAAGATCTTCGTTGCGTCCAGGAAACAGTTACCCGTACAATTCGAAGGTTTGAAGAGGAGCCCAACTAGATGGCCTTGACCTGTCCGAGCTGCGGGAACGACCGGAACTTTCTGGTCAAAACCCTGCAGATGCATGTCGTGCAGGTGCGCGACGATACCCGTGTGGAAGCGAACGAAGAAGGTCGCCCGGCGGTGATCGAAGTGCTCTGCGACGAGTGCGAAAAAGAACTGAATTTTGCAGATTTTGACGAGAGCGTTCGCAACGAGCTCCTGTTGACCCTCGGCGCCCGCTGACCGAGCTATTCCTCGCCCGCTTCGGCCTCCTCGAAGTAGTCGCATTCCGGGCAGATCCACTCACGTAGCTGCCGGACGGTGTCGTCAACGCCCGGGCGCTGGCGGACTTCGCGCGCGTGGATGCGCATTGGCGTCCCGCAGAGTGGGCACTCCTTCATCCACTGATCTTACCAGCCGGCTGGCGGCGATGTTTTGGCCTTGACTCCGGGGCCATACCTCAAGATCCGCGTTGGCTGGTTTCTTGACTTGGGGTAGGCGACCCCCTATCGTAACCAACAGAGGGCCGCCGTAGAGTTAGCCCACAGGATTCGCCAGCAGCGCGATGCGTGACTACTACGACGTTCTGGGCGTTTCGCCTGATGCCGGCGCTGACGAGATCAAGCGTGCCTATCGGCAGCTGGCTCGCCGGTACCATCCCGACATCTCGGGGGACGACCGCGCGGTCGCGTTCCTCGAAGCCTCCCACGCCTACGAGATCCTTGTCGACCCGCGGCGGCGCCGCTCGTACGACGCCGAGCGATCCGCCCCGGCCTCAAGCCTGACAGGATCGGGCCGCGGCGACTGGTTTGCCGACGAAGTGGCGATCGATTTCCCGTCGGTATCCGACCTCCTCGACCGCATGCGACACGCGTTTTTCGGCGCCAACGCCCTCGAAGAGCTGTCGGCCGAGATCATCCTGAGTCCCCTCGAGGCCTTCGCCGGGACGACGATTCCGATCGGCATCCCCGTGCGGCAGATCTGTAGCGATTGCGGCGGGCGCGGCGAAACGTGGGAGGAGTGGTGCGGCCAGTGCGGCGGCTGCGGCGATGTGCGTTCCTTCCACGACGTCGAGCTGCGCGTCCCACCGGGCGTGCGCGGCGGCGAGCGTTTTCGTTTTTCGGTGATGCCGCCCGGAGCGCCGCTGACCCGGGTCGATATCCTCATCAGTATCCGAGCCTCGCAGTGACGTCCCACGTCAAGCTGCTCGGCATCCTCCAAATAGCCTGGGGTGGCATCGGCCTGCTCCTCGGCGTCTCCACGTTGATGCTCGCTGTCGGCGCCGTCGCGATCGGCATGACCTCGGTGGATCGCGAGATTCCGGCGGGCGTGACCGCGGTCGCCTTCGGCGTGTGCGCCGCCGTGCTTCTCGTCGCGGGCGCAGGGAATGCCTGGGCGGGATCGGCCATCCACCGCCGGTACGCGCCCGGCCGGCTGGCCGCACTCGGGCTCGCTGTGCCGAACTTGTTCGTGCTCCCCTTCGGAACTGCCCTCGGCATCTACGCGATGTGGGTGCTCTTGCACGACGAGTCTCGAAGGATGTTCGTCAAGGAACTCGACGCGAGAGCTTAGGAGAGCCAGGACTGTGGATGATCTGAAAAAAACTGTGCTCGGCGTCGACGAGAACGTCGCTGGTGCGCTTGCCTACGGGCTGGGTTGGATCACGGGTTTGGCGTTCCTGCTGACCGAGCGTGAAAACCGGTTCGTCCGCTTCCACGCCCTCCAGTCCACTATCGTCTTTGGCGTCCTGTGCGCGCTGTGGTTCGTCGGACTCTCGATTCCAGTGGTCGGCTGGCTGATCTCACTCATCTTCATCCCGCCGCTGTCCGCAGTCCTCTGGCTGCTGCTCATGTTCAAGGCCTATCAGGGCGAGCGATTCAAGCTGCCGTTTGCGGGTGATATCGCCGAGGAGCGCTCCTGACGGCTGAGCTCTGCCCCCACAAGCCCCTAGTCTCATCCGGGGGACTTTGTCCCCCGGACCCCCTTACACGCTTCCGCCTCCGCCAAGGCTACGGCGCGACCTCGCCGTAGCGCCTGCGGCGCGAAGGCGGGCGCTCGCGGGGACCCCGACGCCCCGCTCCGCCTTGGGCGCCATAGCGCGCAGCGCGAAGGCGGCTCGCGTGGCTCACTCGCTTCCGCTCGTTCGCGCTGTTCCTGAACAGCTTGTAGTGCCACGGATCACACGGACGACACGGATGGAGTTATCGCGAGGGCCGTCGTAGCAGTGCGAGCGCGCGAGGGAGCGTGTAGGGGAGTCCGAGGGGCGAAGCCCCTCGGATAAGAACCGAGCCACCTGATAAGATAACGTTGTGCCCATCACCGAAGCGGCTGTCCTCGAAGCGCTCAAGGCCGTACGCGATCCCGACCTCAATCGCGACATCGTCTCGCTCAAGTTCATCAAGAACCTGCGAATCGACGGCGGAGCGGTCTCGTTTTCGATTGAGCTGACCACGCCGGCCTGTCCAGTCAAGGATCAGATGCGCGATCAGGCCCGCGCGGTGGTCGGCGCCATTCCGGGCGTGACGAGCGTTGCCATCGAGATGACTGCCCAGGTCCGCGCGGCCGTGTCGCCTGATGCTGGGAAGGCCGCGGTTCCGGGCGTCAAGAACATCATCGCCGTTGGCGCGGGCAAGGGCGGCGTCGGCAAGACGACGGTTGCGGTCAACCTCGCAATCGCTCTGAGCCAGGCAGGCGGCCGGGTCGGCGTGATCGACGGCGACATCTACGGCCCCAACGTGCCCATCATGCTCGGCCTGCAGACACAGCTCTCGACGGACGGTCAGAAGATCGTTCCGGCCGAACAGTACGGGATTCAGATCGTCTCGATGGGATTTCTGACCGGCGACGACGCGCCGGTGATCTGGCGCGGGCCGATGCTCCACGGCGTCGTCCAACAGTTTTTCCGCGAGGTTCGCTGGGATCGCATCGACTACCTCATCGTCGACATGCCACCGGGAACCGGTGACGTCGCGTTGAGCCTCAGCCAGACAGTGCCGGTTTCCGGCGCGGTCGTGGTGACGACGCCTCAGACGGTGTCGCTCGCAGACACGCGGCGTGCCGTTCGCATGTATCAGAAGCTCAACGTGCCGATGCTCGGTCTGGTCGAGAACATGAGCCACTTCGTCTGCCCCGGCTGCCAGATGGAAAGTGACATCTTTGGAAAAGGCGGAGGCGAAACGCTCGCCGGGGACCTGTCGCTGCCCTTTATGGGTCGAATCCCGATTTACGAACCGATTCGCGTGGGCGGGGATACAGGAGTGCCGATCACCATCGGCGAACCGCAGTCGCCCGCGGCGCGCGCGTTCCGTTCAGCGGCCGAGCGGCTCGCCGCGCAGCTGTCGATCGCGAGCTACAAGCGGCCCATCCCGTTGATGCCGGTTTAAAACGGTTCAGGGTTCAAGGTTCACGGTTCAAGGTTCACGGTTCGGTTGAAAGCAGCCAGGAGAGTCGTGATGAAGATTGGCGCGCTCGCCATGAGTGTGGTTTGCGGGTGTCTGATGCTTGGGTCGGCGGGGTTGCGCGCGTCCGAGGCACTGAAGGCGATCGTCGGGTCGTACCTGGAGATCCACGCGCAGCTCGCGACCGACAAGCTCGACGGCGTCAAGGCGCCGGCGCTTGCGCTCGGTACACGCGCGGCGGAGATGGGGGAAAAAGGTGCGGCCATGGCCAAGGCCGCCAAAACAGTTGCAGACGCCTCCGACCTCAAGGCCGCGCGCGACGCGTTTGGCCCATTGAGCGACGCTGTTCTGGCGGCGGCAAAAGCCGAAGGGTACAAGGACCTCGGCGGCGTCAAAATCGCGTATTGTCCGATGGTCAAGCAGTCGTGGCTGCAGAAGGACGAAAAAATCCGCAATCCGTACTACGGCTCGACCATGCTCGAATGCGGCGAGTTCAAGAAGCCGTAATCTCTCGGATGTAGTGTCCGGCTTCAGCCGGACTCTTGATCGTCCGCCTCTCTAAAAGCGGACACTACGAATTCATAGGGCCAGTCTAGTCAGCCGCTGCATCGCCATAGCCCCCAAGACGGGGCCCGGGACGAGCAACAGAAACGCCCACTGCCACCCGGTTGCCGATGCGACGACCGGCAGCAGCCGCATGCTGATCATCGTCAACAGGAACCCGAGACAAATCTGAAGCGTGAGCGCCGTGCCGACATGCGTCCGTGGACTGTGTTCGGCCACGAGCGCAGAGAATTGCGCCGAATCGGCGACGATCGAGAATCCCCAGCAGACGGCGAATAGCAGCAGCACGGGCAGGGGCCGTCCGAAGGCGAATCCGGCCGCGAGCGCGCAGGAGCCGCTGACGACCATCGCCGCGCCGGCAATTCTCGCCTTTCCCCAGGCGTCGGCGGTGCGCCCGGCCATCACGCAGCCCACCGCACCGCTGGCGATTGCGACAAACGCGACGAGCGAGCTGGTTGGGCCGCTCGTTTCGCCGCCGCCGCCGGCGGCGATCGACGCCGCGGCGAACGCGGGCATCCACGCCCACATCGCGTAGAGCTCCCACATGTGACCGAGGTAGCCAAGCGTGGCGAGTCGGACGCCGCGGTTGCTGACGACCTGTCCAACAGCCCGTGGATCGAATGGCGCGGACGCGCTGACATAGGGCCCATCGCGGACGCCCAGCGCGACGATAGCCCCGCCGGCGATGGCCAGCGCGGACGAAACCCACAGCATGCTCCGCCATGGCACGTCCGCAGCCGCCCACGCCAGGAGGTGAGGGAATGCCGAACCGAGCGTCAGCGCGCCGACAACAATCCCGAGCGCCGTGCCGCGTCGATTGAGGAACCACCCGGCGGCAATCTTGAGACCAGGGGGGTAGACGAATGCCAGCGCCACACCCGTCGCCGTTCTCAAGAGGACGATGACCGCGCCAGACGGGGCGAAGGGGATCGCCGCGTTGGCGATGGCTCCTGCCACGCACCCCCAGGCGAACAGACGGCGCGCATTGACGACGTCGGCGACGTTGAGAAGCGCGCTGACGAGTGTCCCGGCAACGAATCCGCCCTGAACCGCCATCGTCAACCACGGCAGGCCTGCGCCTGTGATCGAGAATTCTGCGGCGATGGCCGGTGCCGCGGCCGTGGCCGAGAACCAGAGGGTCATGCCTAGAAAAAGCCCGAGGGCGACGAGCGTCAGCATGACTCGCGGCATTTGAAGGGTACAATTCTAGCCACGGATCACACGGATCAACCAGCCACGGATTACACGGATTACACGGATCGCGCCGGACCATCAAGCCAAGACCGATCAATGAACATTCCCTTCGTCCATCAGCGACTGGCCAACGGTCTCGACGTCATCGTCCATGAGGATCGCGATTGCCCGATCGTCGCGGTCAACATGTGGTACCACGTCGGCTCGAAGAACGAGCAGCCCGGGCGCACTGGGTTTGCGCACCTGTTCGAACATCTGATGTTCGAGGGCTCCGAGCACCACGACGCCGGCTATTTTCGGCCGCTCCAGGAAATCGGCGGCGTCCTCAATGGATCGACCAATGCCGATCGGACCAACTACTGGGAAGTCGTGCCATCGAACGCTGTGGAGCTGGCGCTCTGGATGGAATCCGATCGCATGGGCTTCCTCCTGCCGGCGCTGACCGAGGCCAAGTTCGAGAACCAGCGCAACGTCGTGCTCAACGAGCGGCGCCAGAACTACGAGAACCGGCCCTATGGCTTTGCCGGCATGTCGATCGTCGCTGCCCTCTACCCCCCGGAACATCCCTATCACTGGATGACGATCGGCGCCGCCGAAGATCTGAAAGCGGCGCGCCTCGAGGATGTCCGGGCATTCTTCCAGACCTACTATCGTCCGCGGAACGCGTCGCTGTCGATCGCCGGCGACATCGACGCCGACCGGGCAGTCGCGCTGGCGACCGACTACTTCGGCGATTTCGAGCCGGGCCCGGAGCCTCCGCCTGTCGTGGCGCCCGACGCGGCGCTCGCAGGCGAGAGCCGACTCGTTCTCGAAGACCGCGTCGAGCTATCGAGGCTCTACCTCGCGTGGCATTCGCCGGCGCTCTTCGCCGAAGACGACGCCGAGCTGGATCTGGTGTCAGAGGTGCTCGGGGGCGGAAAGACGTCGCGGTTGTATCGCAGCCTGGTCTACGAGCAGCGTATCGCGACCGAGATCGCGGCCTCGCAGGGGTCGCGCGAGCTCGGGAGCTTCTTTCAGATCGTTGCTACTGCGGCGCCGGGCCGATCGCTGGCCGAAGTCGAGCAGGCGATTGCGACCGAGCTGTCGCGATTCCTCGAGAACGGTCCGACCGCCGACGAGTTGGAACGGTGCCTGGCGCAGGCCGAGGCGCATTTCCTGCATCGCCTGCAGACCGTCGGTGGTTTCGGGGGTAAGTCGGATCAGTTGAACGCCTACAACGTATATCTGGGGACCCCTGGGTATTTCGAGCAGGATCTGTCGCGCTATCGCGCTGCCGATGGGCCAGGTCTGAAGCTCGCCGCGGCGCGATGGCTGTCAACCGGCCGCGTCGCGCTGAGCGTCGTGCCCCGTGGCCGCGCGGCGCTGGCGCTCGAGGGTTCGCTACCGGTGTCCGTGTCCTGATGCCTGTCAATCGTTCGCGCCTGCCACCTCCCGGCCCCGAGCCGCACTTCGCGTTTCCCGAGATCCGGCACCGAAGGCTGTCGAACGGCCTCGACGCCTGGACGGCACTTCACCGCGAAGTGCCACTCCTTTCGGTCCTGGTCGTCATTCGCGCCGGGGCGGCGCTCGATCCCTGCGGAGCGTCCCGGCCTCGCGGCGGTCACCGGAGACCTCCTCGACGAAGGCTGCGGCGGGCTCGATGCGCTGGCGCTCCACGAGACGCTCGGCCGGCTCGGCGCGCAGCTCGAGACCGAGGTCGGCGCGGATGCGACGCTCGTCGGGCTCACGACGCTCGAGCGGTCGGCGACGCCGGCGCTGACGCTGCTGGCGGAGATGATTACGAGCCCGCGCCTCGAGGCCTCCGACTTCGACCGCGTACGCGACTTGCGGCTCAACCGGCTGCTGCAGCTTCGCGACATGCCACCGGCCATCGCCGAGCGAGTGTTCACGGAGCGCCTCTACGGCGCGCACCCTTATGGCCATCTGCCGATTGGCACCGAAGCGTCCCTGCGGGCGATGGACCTCGGCGAGGTGCGAGCGTTTCACCAACAGCAATATCGCCCGCCACAGGTGACCGTCATTGCCGTGGGGAACGCGCTCAAGGGCGGCCACGCCGCGCTAGCCGATTCGATCGAGGCGGCGTTCGGCAACTGGACGTGCGATACATCAGAGGGCAACCAGAGCGACGCCCCGGACCTGCCGATTGCGCCCGGGAAGAGCGAGCTACTGATCGTGCCGCGGGCCGGTGCGCCGCAGTCCGAGCTGCGGATTGGTCATGTGGCTGTGGCTCGAACGTCGCCCGACTATCACGCGCTCGTCGCCCTCAATCTGGTGCTCGGTGGCCAGTTCGTCAGCCGGATCAACTCGAATCTGCGCGAGCGCAAGGGTTACACCTACGGTGCGCGTACCAGCTTTGAGTTCAGGCGCGGGCGCGGTCCGTTCTCGCTTCAAGCGAGCGTGCAGGCGGACGCGACCGCCGACGCTCTTCGGGAGGCGCTGGGTGAGCTGCGAGCGATACGCGGCGAGCGACCGGTCACGGCCGAGGAGCTGGAATTGGGACGGGCGCCGCTGACCCGCGGATACCCGCGAGGGTTCGAGACCGCCGAGCAGATCGCGCGCGCTGCGGCCCAACTGGCGCTCTACGACTTGCCCGACGACTACTTCACGACCTTTGTCCCCAAGGTCCTCGCGTTGACGCCAGAGGATTTGACGCGCGCGGCCGCGGCACACATCGATCCCTCACGCTTCGTCGGGGTCGTCGTCGGCGATCGCGACAAAATAGGGGCTGTCGATGACTTGGGCTTTGGGGAGACGATTGCGATGGAGCCGAACTAGCGGGCCTTCCCTCGGTTCAGCAGTGTTCAGTGCAAGAGCCTCTCACCGCCAGGACGCTGAGGTCGCAGAGCCGACTTAGGGTTTTCCGTGCTCTGCGCGCTCCGCGGTGAAAGGCTTTGACCGCTACAAGTACTTCAGCAACCCCGCCAGTGCATCGTACAGGGCTGACGCAATCGCTTTCGCGAGAGGCGAGTACTCGCCCTTGGCAACCGAGTCGGCGACCATGACCGGCTGCGTGATCATCAGCCAGATGACGCCCGCTGCGAGCGCTACGGCCACCACGCCGGCGATCCCGACCAGGCTCAAGCTGACTCTGGCAAAGTTCATCGGATCGGACCTGGATGCTCGAGCAAGTGTACAACGGTCGTCGCAGGGAACCGTCGAGTTCCAGAGTTTGGACGCTCAGCAATCCGTCTCAGTTCCTGCCGGTCTCCGCCGCCTGCCGGAAGGAAACCGCCGTCTGCCGATAAGGTTCAGAGGTTTCTCGAGAGAAAGCGGCACAACGTCAGCCCGTCGAGCCACTTGAAAGGCGTCACGCCTGTGCTGTAGTGGCCGCAGGGAAGCACCGTCAGCTGGTGTTCGATTCCGCGACGCCTGAACTCGTCGACGAGCATCCTCGAGAGGCCGACCGGAAAGGTCAGGTCGTAGCGGGCGTAGATGAGGAGGAGCCGCTTGTCCCTCAAGCGGTCGAGGTAGGGATAGGGCGAGATCGGCATCCAGATGCGCCGCAGACGCTCCAGGTCGATGTGGCCCTCGAGCCCCTGCCGGACATGAAGGGTCGAGAGACCCGACCAGACGACATCGGCGAAGTAGGGCGAGATGTGGTTCAGGGCGGCCGCCTTCAACCTGGGCTCGTGGGCGGCCGTCAGCATCGCCAGGCAGGACCCCAGGCTTGTCCCCAGGATGCCAATGGACTCGTAGCCCTGGGATTCGAGCCACGCGACGCCCCTCCGGGCATCGAGGACTGCCTGGCGGCACACTTGTGCCGTGCGCCCGACATTCGAGCTGACGATGTAGTCCGCACGGCGGAGTTCGGGCGGCCGCCGCATGTCGTGATAGGGAAGGCTGAGGCGAAGCGCGCTGATGCCGAATCGGTTCAGGAGACGGCAGAGGCCGACGTGTCCCTCGGTATCGGCGTTCCACTGAGGCAGCACGATCACCGCGCGTTTCCGACCGGCCGGCGAGTGGTCTGGGAAGTAGCGGCCCTGAACCGTGTTGTTCTCGAGGTGTGGGGTCTCGATGGCGCTTGGATACGACAGCCACTCCCCGTCGAGCGAGTACTCCTTGCAGTCGGGGAGATCGAAGAACTGTTGGCTCGAGGCGACCATCCGGTCAGCCCATCGCTCGAGCTCCGAGCCCGGCGTGGCCGAACCGTTCGTCCCGTCCACCCACTCGAGCCCCCACTCGAACGGGCGCACGATGCGGTCGGTTGCGACCGCCGCCAGCCGTCGTTCCCACGCGTGAAACGCCCGGTTCAACACGCCGAGATCCTCATTCTCCGCGGTGCCCGAGATCGCGCGCGACGCCGTGTCCGATCGCGAGCAGGCGGTTGGTCTGGTGACGGCGCCCGACAATCTGCACGCTTCGTGGCAGCGCGTCGAGGTCCTGCGGCGCCGGGAGCGCCAGCGACGGATGCCCGGTCATGTTGAAGAGTTGCGTCAGCCGCAGCATCGCGGCGCGGGTCGGCTCTGACGTGCCGGCGACTTCAACCGTAGCCGCGCCCAGCGGCGGCGCAGCGATGGGCAGCGTCGGCAGCAGCAGCGCGTCGCAGCCGTCGAGCGCGCGATCGACCGCGCGCGTCAGCGCGACCCGCAAACGCATCGCGCGCGCGTAGTCCTCCGCGAGGAGATAGCGTCCCATTTCCAGCCGGATGCGGACGCCCGGGGAGTACAAGGCGGCGTATCGCTCGAGTAAGCGCGCGTGATACCGCGATGCCTCGGGTAGCACGATGTGCAGGTAGACATCCGGCGTCGACCGGGCGTGATCGATGGCAAGGTCCCGGATGGTATGTCCAGCGTCACGCAATCTGCGGCACGCCTGTTCGAGTGCCTGACCCGTGCCGGCGTCGACACGATCGCAGAAATAGGGGCGCGGAACCCCAAAGACGAGCCGCCCACCGCTCAGCGGAGCGTTCGGATCGGTCGCTCGAGTCGGACGGCCCGTGAGCACGTCGAAGAGAAGCGCGACGTCTGGCACCGTTCGCGCCATCGGCCCGAGGTGGTCGAACGACGTGCTGAGCGGAACGACGCCTTCGCACGAGATCTCGCCGATCGTCGCCTTGAGCCCGACAGTGCCGCACGCGGCCGAGGGGATGCGAATCGACCCGCCAGTGTCGGTGCCGAGCGCGCCAAAGCACATGCCTGCCGCCAGCGCAGCGGCGGCACCGCCGCTCGATCCGCCGGCCGACCGCGACGGGTCGATCGGATTGCGCACCGGTCCGAACGCAGATTCTTCGCTCGTCGTGCCGAACGCGAACTCGTGGAGGTTGGTCTTGCCGATGATGATCGCGCCAGCGGCCCGGAGATTGGCGACGGCCGGCGCGTCCGCGTGCGCCAAGGTCGCGGGCAGGGCCGACCCCGCCGTCGTCTTTGCCCCGGCGACGTCGATCAGGTCCTTGACGGACAGCGGAATGCCGTGCAGGGGCCCGCGGTAACCACCGGACCGAATCTCGCGCTCGGCTGTCCGCGCTTCGGCCAGCGCCTGTGTGTCGAACCGTTCGATGAAAGCGTTGATCTCGGGCCGGGCCCCGATTTGCTCCAGGCACGCCTCAACCAGCGTGACTGGCGAGACAGCGCCCGACTGCACGAGCGGCGCAACGTCGACGATCTGACGGAGGTCAGGGCTCATGGTTCGAGACGGCCCGGCGTGCCGTCCGCCCCAGGTTCCGAGCGGCCTTGCGCGATCGCCTGCACTCGCTCGTCGAGCTCCGCGTCGGCGATCCTCAGGGCTTCGGTCGATCGCGCGAGCGCCTCGAGCAGGGGTTTCAGCTCGGGCAGGCCCCGTCGCTCGGCGTCCGCGCACGCCGCCGCCAGCCACGCGTCGACACGTTCCGACATCAGAAGCTCACCGTTGCGCGCATGTTGATCGGCACGGTGAAGAACCGGTGCTCGACCGGTTCGCTGAAGTAGTTCCAGGCGAACTTGGCGGAGATCTCGAACCCGATCGGCCCTGATTGAACACCGCCCCCACCTTCACCGAAGTAGCGATTGCCGTTGCCGAGGTCGCTTGTGATCTTGCCCACACCGCCGACGATGAACGCGTAGCTGCCGAGACCCCATCCTGGCGCGCGATCGGCCACGTAGAGTCCCGCGCCGACATCGTACGCAAGCGCGTTCGTCAAGGTGTAGGAATCGAGCGGGCCCGGGCCGTCGAAGACGACGCGGATATCGGGCACGTTCTCGATGTAGCCGCGGAGTCCCAGCGTCGGCCCGGCCCTCAAGCCGAGTGGATAGACGGTGACACCGACACCCTGACCGGGACGCTTGAACTCGAGCACGCGGATGAGCGTACTTCCGTCGCTCGTCCGATAGTCGTACGGCGGATCCGTCTCGACGACGCTCGTGCCGAGCAGATCCTCGAGTGGATGATCGGCGAAGTGCAGCGGCCACGTGTAAAGCCAGTTGTAACTGATGGTGATGAACTGGCGCCGCACTGGGGCGACGTAGGTTTGGGCGTCGGCGGTGAGCGGCCAAAGCGCTGATGTCGTCAGCGCGATCGCTACGATGCGCCAGTCTCGCGGTTTTGCGGGTCCTATTCAAAAGCACTCCATCTCCAACTCGGATCTGTTTCTTACGGGACGCGGATTACGCGGATCCACGTCACGGGACGCGGATCGTCGCGGTTTCGACTCGTTCATGCTGGGCGACCGGCCGCGCCGCAGGCGCGGCCGAGACGAGGGATCGCCAGGATCAGCACGCCATCGCCGACCAGGTTGGCGTGCTGATCCTGACGATCCCTCGTCTCGGCAGCCTGGCGCTGCCAGGCTGCTGGTCGCGATCGTCCCGTGACGGCCCTATCCGCGAGATCCGCGTAATCTGCGTCCTTCGTCACGCACCGAATCTACAATGTAACTCAAAGTGACGACAGGCATCTTGGCAGCGGTCATGCCCGCGCCGCGACTACCGATCGAGATCCGCGAATTCCCGCGACCCGATCTGCCACCTGGCGCCGCTCTTCTCCGCACCGCGCGGTCGGAAGTCTGCGGCACCGACGTGCATCTCTGGCATGGCCGACTGGCGGGCGTTCCCTATCCGATCATTCCCGGCCACGTGTCCGCCGGAGTGCTCGAATCGATCCGTGGCCCGCTTCGGGGTCTCGACGGTTCGCTGCTGCAGGAAGGCGACCGCGCCGTGTTCTTTGACGTCCACCGGACCTGCGGCGCGTGTCGGGCATGCACGGTTCACCACACGCCGACACGATGTCCGGCCCGGCGTGTCTACGGAATCACCGATTCGGCGTCCGAGGGTCTGTACGGCGGTTGGTCGCAATACATCTACCTCGAGCCCGGCGTCGGCGTGGCGCGACTTCCGGACGCCGTCCCCGTCGACGACTACATCGGCGGCGGCTGCGGCCTCCTGACCGCCGTACACATCCGCGAACGGGCCGGTCTTCGTCCCGGCGACAGCGTCCTCGTCCAGGGTGTCGGCGCCGTTGGCCTGTGCGCGATCGCGCTCTGCCGATTGGCCGGGGCTTCCACCGTGTTTGCCGTGGGCGATCCCGCGCCGCGACTGGCCCTCGCGCGGCAGATGGGCGCCGACGAGGTGTTTGCACTCAGCTCGTCGACGGCGGAGGAACGGTTGCAGGCGGTTCGCGAGCGCACCAGCGGAGAGGGCGTCGATGTCGTGATCGAAGCCGCCGGTTCGGCTCGGGCCATTGAAGAAGGCGTCACGCTCGTTCGCGACGGCGGCCGCTACGTCGTCGCGGGCCACTATACCGACGTCGGCCCGAGCACCATCAACGCCCATCAGCACATCAACCGCAAACATCTCGAGATTCGCGGTTGCTGGGGCAGCGAGTCGCGGCATTTCCTCGACGCGCTGGCGATCCTCGACGCGCACCGCGATGTTCCGTGGCGCGCCATCGGCGCCCGTCTGTATCCACTGTCGGCACTCAACCAGGCACTCGCCGACGCCGAAGCCATGCGGATCACGAAAGCGCTCGTGGATCCGTGGGGGTGACATATTCAGGGATCAGGGATCGGGGATCGGGGATCAGGGGATCAGCGGGTAGGATCCGGGGCAGGCAGCTCGGGGATCCGGGATCGGAATAATGAAAAGCAGACAGTCCAAGTAAGATCGGAATGCTCTTCTGATCCCTGATCCCTGATCCCCCGAGTGAGCTCAATGCGCCACACCAAAATTATCGCCACCGTCGGCCCGTCGAGCGCGAGTCGCGAAATGCTCGGCGCGCTCGTTGAGGCGGGCGTCGACGTGTTCCGGCTCAACTTCTCGCATGGGACGCACGCCTCGCACGCCGAATGCTTTGCGCGCATTCGGGACATCACCTCGACCGCGGGCCGGCCGGTCGGCATCCTGCAGGATTTGAGCGGTCCGAAGATTCGGACGGGGCCGCTCGCCGGCGATCGGCCGCTTCCGTTGAAGGTCGGCGACGCGCTGGTGCTCGCCGCCGGGAATGTGCCCAGTCAACCTGGCCGGATCTTTACGCCTTACGCCGAGCTGGTTCGTTCCGCGAAGCCCGGTGACCGACTCCTGCTCGACGATGGCCGCATCGAGCTCAGAGTTGTCGCGAGCTCCGCGGCGGGGCTGGATCTGGTGGTCGTTCATGGCGGCGATCTCGGCGCGCACAAGGGCATCAACGCTCCGGGCGTCGCGCTGCCGGCATCGGCGCTCACTGACAAAGACGTCGAGGACCTGCGCTTCGGCCTGACGCTGGGCGTCGACGTCGTTGCCCTGAGTTTCGTGCAGACAGCTGAGGACGTGGCTCGCGCCCGCGCGATCATCAGCGAGGCGGGTCACGCGACGCCAATCATCGCCAAGATCGAGCGTCCGGCGGCGATCGAGAACCTCGACGCCATCCTGCGGCTCGTGCAGGGCGTGATGGTGGCGCGCGGAGATCTGGGTCTCGAGATGCCGCTCGAGCAGGTGCCGCGGGTGCAGAAGGCGATCATTCGATCCGCGCGCTCGCTTGGCCTGCCAGCAATCGTGGCGACACAGGTGCTCGAGTCGATGCGCGTCGATCCACGGCCGACCCGCGCCGAGGTCAGCGACGCGGCCAACAGCGTCGACGAGGGCGCCGATGCGATCATGCTGGCCGGCGAGACGGCGGCCGGCGCGTTTCCGGTCAAGGCGGTGCAGACGCTCGACGCGGTCATCCGCGATGCCGAGTCGCTGCCGCCGGTTCTGTCGGTGGCGGGCTTCGGAAACGGCCCTGCCGCGGCCGACGCGCACGGAAGCCGGCATGGGCTGGCGTTGGCGCAGGCGGCGGTCACGCTCGCGACGACTGGTCAGGCGGACGCGATCGTGGCAGTCACGACCGAGGGACGTACGGCCCGGCTGTTATCGGCGTGTCGGCCGGAGGCGCCGATCCTGGCAGCGATCCCCAACGGGCAGATCGCCGGCGCGCTCTCTTTGCTGTGGGGCGTCGCGCCGGTCGTCACGGCCGAGCGAAACATCGATCGCCTGACGCCGGAGCTCGTCGACCGCGGCCTTCTGTCAGCTGGCGAGGTCGTCGTGTTCATCAACGTCAGTCCCGAACAGGATCGGACCGACGCCAACTTCCTTCACGTCCGACGGATCAGCGCTCCAGATGCTCCTTGAGCGATGCCAACGAGGACTGCCACCCGCGGGCGATGACGGCGTAGTAGCGCCGCCAGCGGGGGCTGTCGTCGAACCCGCTCTGGCGCACTCGCAGCCGGCACGACGCCCCCTCGAGCATGCAGCTCACCTCGAGCGCCATCGGCCCGATTGGCTCGTCGTCTGGTGGCACCCACCACGCGTCGGCGATGAACAGTTCCCGACCTGGCAGATACTCCATCACGGTTCCGTGGAACACGCCGCCCAGGCGTCCGAGCATGTCGTCGCGCTCTACCGTAGGCGCCCATTCGATGGCGTAAACACCGAGCGGCCGTGGTGTGGTCACCGACCTGATCGCCTGCCACCACTCGGAGAGCGCCGACGGGTCGAAGAACGCCGCCATCACTCGGGTTGGCGCACAGCGGATGAGCAGCGTCTGCTCGAAGTGTGTGGGTGGGGACACGTCGCCGGTCGTCGGCACGGCGTCATTCTACCCGAGGGGCTTCGCCCCTCGGACTCCCCGACACGCGCTCTCGCGCGCCGCTGGCGACGGCGCGCTTCCGCCTCCGCAAAAGCTACGGCGAGACCTCGCCGAAGCGCCTACGGCGCGAAGGTGGGCCGATCGCGTGGCTCACTCGCTACGCTCGTTCGCGCCATCAATGAGATGGCTTCTGGCGTGGGCCCAGCTGCCGTTCGACCGAGGTGGCGCTCGGGTGCCCCGCCGCAATAAGATGACACATTGAATGTGTCGAACAATCACGGGCCTGCTGACGCTGGCCCTCGCCACCTCGGTCACAGCCGCGTGCTCGATCAAGAAGATGGCGATCAACGGGCTGGCCGATACGCTCGCCGCGAGCGGCGACGGCTTTTCTTCCGACGAAGATCCGGACCTCATTCGTGATGCGGTACCTTTCTCGCTGAAGACGATTGAGTCCCTCCTGGTCGAGGTGCCCGAGCACAAGGGCTTGCTGCTGACCGCGTGCAGTGGTTTCACCCAGTACGCCTACGCGTTTGTCCAGACCGACGCGGAGCTCATCGAGCCCAAGGACTACGAGGCGTCGGTCGCCGGTCGTGAACGGGCGCTCAAAATGTATCAACGAGCGCTTGGCTACTGCCTGCGTCGCGTCGAGCTCACTCACAAAGGATTTCGGGCGGCGGTCGAGAAAGATCCGGCGGGGACGATGAAGGCGTTCTCGAAGGAGGAAGTGGCGGTGCTCTATTGGACCGGCGCGACCTGGGGAGCGGTCGTCTCGGCAGGATCCGAGAAGCCCGAGTTGCTCAATCAGCTCCCGATCGTCCGCGCGATCATGGGCCGCGCGCTCGAACTCGACGAAGCGTACGAGCTTGGCGCCATCCACGACGTACTGATCTCGCTCGACTCGCTGCCCGAGGCGATGGGCGGGTCGGTCAAGGACGCTCGCCTGCATTACGCGCGCTCCGTGGAGCTTTCGAAGGGGGCATCAGCCAGTCCGCACGTGTCACTGGCGTCGGGCATCAGCGTCGCCGAGCAAAATCGCAAGGAGTTCGAGGATCTGCTCGCGAAAGCGCTGGCGATCGACGTCGACCAGGTGCCCCGCCTGCGGCTGTCAAACGTCATCTATCAACGAAAAGCGCGGGCTCTTCTGGCTCGCGCGGATGATCTGTTCACGCCAGACAAGTCTCCGGAGCTGCAGACCACGATGGTCCGGCTGACCGGACTGGACTCGTTGGCCTATCGAGTGTTGGGAGTAGCGCGATGAGAGTGTTGGCGTCGTTGGTGGCGATCGGACTTCTGGCTGCGGGATATCCGCGCGCGCAGGGCGTCACGCAGGTGCGTCTCGGCACCGTAATCCCGGCCGGTACGATCTGGAACAACATCCTCAAGGAACAGGCCTCGGAATGGGGCCGACTGACGAGCGGCCGGGTCCGCCTCACGGTGATGGCCGGCACCCAGGGCGACGAGGACGCGATCATCCGCAAGATGCGCACGTCCGGACAATTGCAGGCCGCCTCGCTCTCGGCCGTCAGCCTGGCGATGTCGATCGATCAGTCCTTCAACGTCTTTTTCATCCCGATGTTCTTCCAGGACTACGCCGAGCTCGACCACGTCATGGCCAAGCTGGAACCGGTCATCACCCAGCGGCTCGCCGACAAGGGTTTCGTCTTCGTCAACTGGGGCAGCGGCGGCTGGGTTCAGGTGTTCAGCAAGAAGCCGGCGAAAACCCTGCGCGACCTGAAGAGCATGAAGCTGTTCACCTCCGCGGGTGACGACATAACCGTGCAGTGGTACAAGGACAACGGGTTCCAGCCGGTGCCGCTGTCGTCGGCGGACATGTTGTCGTCTCTCACCACCGGCATGATCGAAGCCGTTCCGGTGACGCCACTCTCGGCGCTCTCGTTCCAGTGGTACAGGTACACGCCGTACATGCTCGACGTCGGCATCTCGCCGCTCGTCGGCGCGACGATCGTCAACAAGAAGACGTGGGAGGCGATCAGCGAGGCCGACCGCGCGCTGCTGACGGCGGCCGCCCGCAAGACCGAGGCGCGTTTTCGCGCCGAAGTCCCCCGCACGGATGCCGAGTCGATTGCCGTGATGCAGAAGAGCGGCCTGACCGTCGTCAAGGCGGACGCGGCCGCGCTGGCCGAGTTCCGCACGGTGGCTGACGGCTTCACCAAGACGATGCGCGACGGCCTGGTGCCGCGCGATGTCTTCGAGCTCGCCGTGCGCGAGCGCGATGCCTACCGGAAGGCGCGGCCGATCGCCAAGTGACGAGCGTCGTTCCAGTCGAGTCGCCGCGAACCGGCTCGCCAGTCGTCCGGGTGCTTCATCGCTTCGAGGACGCGCTCGCGGCTGTCGCGCTCGGCGTCATGGTCGTCCTGCCGCTCGCGGAAATCCTCCTTCGCCGCTTCGCCGGCACAGGCATTCCGGGGTCCATTCCGTTCGTCCAGCATCTGGTGCTCTGGGTCGGGTTTCTTGGCGCGGCGCTCGCCGCGCGCGAGGGCACGATGCTGGCGCTCGCGACCGGCACGTTCCTTCCAGCAGGTCGCGCCCGCGACTGGGCCGAGACGCTTGCCGCCACGGTCGCCGCCGCGGTGTCGACGATGCTGTGCGTCGGCGCGTTCGAGCTGGTGATGAGCGAGCGCGAGGCTGGCACCGTGATCGCTGCCGGCGTCACCACGTGGATGGCGCAAACAGTGTTGCCGTTTGCCTTCGGGCTGATCGCGCTGCGCACGGTGTGGCGAACGAAGGGCGGTTGGGCGTCACGGGCGATCGCGGCGTGCGGCATGGTCGCCGGTGGATGGCTGGTCTGGAATTCGACCGCGACGCTTCCGGCGGGTCTGCTGTGGCCGCTCGTCGTAACACTTCTCGTTGCCGCCGGCTGCGGAACTCCGATCTTCGTCGTGCTTGGCGGGTTGGCGATTGTCCTCTTTCTCACCGACGGCGTAGGGCCGTCGGCAATCCTCATCGAGACCTACCAGCTGGCGGTGAAGCCGACGCTGGCATCGATCCCGCTGTTTACGCTCTGCGGCTTCCTGCTCGCCGAGGGAAAAGCCCCCGAGCGGCTGCTGAACGTGTTCCGTGCATTGTTCGGTTGGTTTCCGGGCGGGACGGCGGTCGTCTGCGCGATGCTCTCGGCATTCTTCACGATCTTCACAGGCGGTTCCGGGGTCACCATCCTGGCCCTCGGCGGCCTGCTGCTGCCGGCCCTCATCAAGGACGGCTATCGAGAGAAGTTCTCGGTCGGGCTGCTCACGGCGTCCGGCTCGCTCGGCCTGCTGCTCCCGCCGTCGCTACCGCTGATTCTCTACGCGATCGTGGCGCAGATCCCGGTGGAAGACCTGTTCATCGGCGGCATCCTGCCGGGTGTGCTGCTGCTCGCGCTGACGGCCGCGTGGGGTGTGCGTGAAGGCGCCACGCATGCGACCGGCCGCACTCCGTTCTCACCAGCCGGCGCGATTCGCGCTTTGTGGGAGGGCAAGTGGGAAGTGGCGCTGCCGGTCGTGGTGCTGGTCGCGCTTTTCGGCGGGTTTGCGACAATCGTCGAGGCTGCCGCACTGGCGGCGCTCTACGCGTTCATCGTCCAGGTTTTCGTCCACCGCGACGTCCGCCACTTCGACACGCTGCGCCGGGTCTTCGCGGAGTGTGTGGCCACGGTGGGCGGAGTGCTGGTGATTCTCGGGGTTGCCGTTGGCCTGACGAGTTACCTGATTGGCGCGGACGTCCCTGGCCGGTTGCTCGAATGGACGCAGGCCTACATCAGCTCGCCGATGGTCTTCCTGCTGATGCTGAACCTGTTCCTGCTCGTCGTCGGCTGCCTGATGGACATCTATTCGGCCACCTTCGTCGTCGTGCCGCTCATCGTCCCGCTCGGCCAGCATTTCGGCATCCATCCGGTACATCTCGGCATCATCTTCGTGGCCAACCTCGAACTCGGGTACCTCACGCCGCCTGTCGGCATGAACCTGTTTCTCGCGTCCTACCGCTTCAAAAAGCCGCTTCTCGAAGTGACCGCGGCGGCAATGCCGATGCTGGGCGTCCTTGGCGTCGGCGTCCTGCTCATCACTTACATTCCGTGGATGACGACGGCACTGCTGGGGTTGCTGGGAAAGATGTAGAACTTCGATCCGTGTGATCCGTGGCTCCAGATCGATGTGTGTCCGTGTGGTCCGTGGCCTAGAATGGTTCCATGTCGGCCGGCACCTCGTCTGACCCACCTGCGCCTCAACCCGACGCGCATTGGGATGCGCACTACCGCGATGAGCGCGATGCCGCGTTCCTCTATCGCGCGATGGCTGCCGCTGAAGGCAACGGCGAGCGTCGCCAACTCTTCGATCGGCTTGCGCGTGTTGAAGATCGGCACGTCGACCGGTGGATGCAGCTTTTCAAGGAATGCGGCCGGCCCCTGCCACTCTACAAGCCGGCGTTGCGCACGCGAGTGCTGGCGTGGGCCGCACGACGCTTCGGGACCTCGCTCATCCTGCCGCTGCTGCTGGCAGAGGAAGGCCGCGAGGTGCAGGCGTATCTCGGGCTGGCGCGCCAGTCGACTGACCGGCTGACGCATGCGGCGGCGGTCGACATCGCGGCGGACTCGGCGATGCACGCGCGCGAGTTGTCGGCTGTCATGGGCCGGGTCGGCGAGCCGTGGCACGCCGGCGGGGCGGGCGGCTACCTGCGCAGCGTGGTGTACGGATTCAACGACGGGTTGACCGCGAATTTTGGCCTGGTCGCGGGCGTCATCGGCGCGAGCGTCGCGCCGCACATCGTCATCGTGAGCGGGATCGCCGGGGCGATTGCCGACGCGCTATCGATGGGCGCGAGCGGCTACCTGGCTGCGAAGAGCGAGGCGGAGGTGCAGGCGCACCAGATCGAGATGGAACGGCACGAGATGCGTCTGATGCCGGATCTGGAAGAAGACGAGCTGGCGGTCATCTACGAGGCGAAGGGGTTGCCGCCGGATCGTGCGCGCGAAACCGCGCATGCCGTGATGCAGGACCCGGCGCAGGCGCTCGACGCGATGGTGCGCGAGGAACTGAATATTCACCCGGCAGAACTGGCGCCGCTCAAGGACGGCATCGTTACAGGAACGTCGACCGCGATCGGCGCCTTCATTCCCATCGTCCCGTTTGTCACGATGGAATTTGGTGCCGCGCTGTGGGTCTCGCTCGTGATCAGCATGCTCGCGCACTTCGCGATCGGGGCCGCGCGCAGCTTCTTTACCGGCCGGAGCCTGTGGGCCAGCGGCCGCGACATGTTCCTCGTCGGGTTTGGCGTCGCGGCCGTCGGTTACGCCATCGGCGAGCTGGTGACCAAGTTTCTCTGAGATCTTCGCGATCGCTGACCATTGGTCAACGCCGCCCGCGGGCTACTTCTTTCGCAGCGTCTGGACGTAGGCGACGACCGACCAGACCTGCTCCTCGCTGAGTTCTTCCTTGAAGACCGGCATCTTCGGCTTCCTGCGGCCATTCCAGACCTTGTAGAAGACGACCCCGTCCGCGTTGTGTTCGGCGCGCTTCGGGTTGGTGAGGTCCATGTGCTCGCGGTGCTCCGGATCCGCATCGGGGCCGTCGCCCAAGCCCGCCTGGCCATGACACTTCGTACACTTGTCCTTGAACACCGCCTTGCCGGTCGCCAGAGTCTTTGTATCGGCTTGAAGCGGACTCTTCTTCGTCTCCGCGTCGGGCGGCAGTTGCCATCCGCTGTTCGAGGGTGCTTGGGTCACTGCGTTCGTGCCCGTGGCCATGGTTCGCGTTTGCAGGATGCCAACCAACGCGATGGCCAGAGCACTCCCGACGATCAACACACGTCGAATCATCACTCTCCCCCCAGTCATTCTCACGCGACAGCTCATCTTGTCGCGCGCATGGCTCCACCCAGAAATACCACAGTTTGCAGAAAGACGGAGGGGACCGAAAGGGAGGAGACGGAGAGAACGGGGTTCAACACGGAGTAACGGAGCGAACGGAGACGCACGGAGGCTGTCGCGCTGCGTCGACCAGAGACCGGTCGCGTCGCCGGCCGGAACGGCCGGCGAGTGGCATCGAGAGAACAGCGCAACTCAAAACACTCACTGTGTTCTGGGGTGCTTTTGAGTTGCGCTGCTCTCTCGATGCCGCCCGCGCTTCGCGCGGCGCGACCGGTCCTCCGTGCGTCTCCGTTTTCTCCGTTCCTCCGTGTTGAAACCCGTTTACTCCGTCGCTCTCCCGTGCGCACCGTTTGCGTTCACGTACTGATCTGTGGAAGAGTTTTTTCACATGCCGCCGCACAAACAGCCGCTTGCCTATCACGACCCGACCTTTCTCGAGAGCACCGACGCCCGGCCGATCCGGATCCTGGCCGAGTATCTGGACCCGCTCCGGCGATTTCGCGAGGAGAACATCCAGGACACCGTCGTCTTTTTCGGATCGGCCCGCGTCGACAGCCGGAAGGTGGCCGAACGGGCGCTGTTGCGGCTGACCACCTCAAAGAATCGCCGCCGTGACGGCCACGCGGCGGCGCTCAAGCGAAGCCGCAAGGCCGTGCAGTGGTCGCGCTACTATGAGGACGCGCGGCAGCTCGCACACCGCCTGACGGAATGGAGCATGTCGCTCGTGGAAGCCCGGCATCGATTTGTGGTGTGCTCGGGCGGCGGGCCAGGGATCATGGAGGCCGCCAACCGCGGCGCGTATGAGGCCGGCGGCAAGTCGGTCGGTCTCAACATCCGCCTGCCGTTCGAGCAGGGGCCGAACCGCTACATCACCAAGGGCCTCCACTTCGAGTTCCACTACTTCTTCATGCGGAAGTTCTGGTTCGCGTACCTCGCGAAGGCGCTGGTGATTTTTCCGGGCGGGTTCGGCACACTCGACGAGATGTTCGAGATCCTGACGCTCTCGCAGACGAGAAAGCTCTCCAAGAAACTGCTGGTCGTGCTCTACGGCAGCGAGTATTGGGATGCGGTGCTCGATGTCAAACCGCTCGTCGAATGGGGGGCGATCGCCGAGCGCGATCTCGGGCTACTCTGCCGCGTCGACACGCCGGAGGCGGCGTTCGAGGCGCTCAAGGATCATCTGCTCAAGTACCACATGGTTCCGGCGACGAAGCAGGAGACGCGCGCGCCGGGAATCGCCAAGACGCGCGGGTGAAAGTGTGACGTCTGACTTCAGACTTTCACGAGTAGAGCAGAGTACTCGCTCTCTCTGTCGCCTGAAACGCTCTTCGTCGCCCCGCCACGAGTCCACGAGCGCGGTGACGTTGCCGTTCTCGGCCAGCGTGCGGCGCAGTCGGTCCGATCCGTACAGGATGTCGATCGGCTGCTTCTCGTGCTCGTACTCGTAAGGTGGCTCGCGCCAGGCGAAGTGCGCGGGATTTTGGTGGCGGAATTCATCGAGTAGCTCGACTGTCGTCCGCAGCGGCTGAAACGACGAGCGATCGAGCACGTGAATCTGGCAGCCGCCGCACGACAGCCGCGCATGCTTCTGGAAAGTCGGCTCGAAGAACGCCGCCCGGAAGTGGACGCCTGGCAGACCCCGGTTGTTCATGGCGTCGGCCAGCCGGTCCCCGTCGATCCACGGCGCTCCGATGAGTTCGAACGGGCGCGTCGTGCCGCGGCCCTCGGAGAGCCGCGTCCCCTCGACGAGCACGGCGCCCGGATAGACGATGACGCTGTCCAGCGTCGGGAGGTTCGGTGACGGGATGATGAACGGAAGGCCTGTCTCGTCGAAGTACATCGATCGACGCCAGCCCTCGAGCGGAACGACGTCGAGCCTGGCGCCGATGCGAAAGTCGTCGTTGAAGAGCCGGGCGAGCTCGCCAATCGTCATGCCGTGACGCATCGGAATCGGAAACTGTCCGACAAACGAGCTGCAGGACTCTTCCAGGCACGCGCCTTCGACCGTGTCGCCGCCGATCGGGTTTGGCCGATCGCAGACCACGACTGGAAGCGAGTGGCGCGCCGCGGCGCGCATGCAGTTAGCCATGGTGTAGATGTAGGTGTAGACGCGAGTGCCCACATCCTGCAGATCGACGACGAGCAGGTCGAGACCCTGGAGCATTTCCGTCGTGGGTTCCCGTGTGTCGCTATAGAGCGAAAACACCGGCACGCGCCGGCGGCAGTCTTTGGCGTGCGGCGTCTCGATCATGTTGTCCTGCAGGTCCGAACGAAACCCATGCTGCGGGCCGAAGAGCGCCGCGAGCGTGACGTCGGGATCCTCGAACAGCCGATCGGCGGTATGCGCAAAGCGCGCGTCCACAGACGCCGGGTTGCAGACAAGCCCGACACGGCGTCCGGCGACCAGGTGACGATCGACGGTGAGCAGGCGATCGATGCCGGGCGTGACGAGCCCCTGGCGAACGGGAGAGGAGACAGGCATAGGCAGATTGTAGCGCCCGACACCGTTGGGCGCCTACGGAACCTGCTGGAACCTATCAAAACCGATCCGTGTTGTCCGTGTAATCCGTGGCTCCAGTTTCATCCGGGGGACGTTGTCCCCCGGACCCCCTACACGCTCGCTCGCGGGGACCCCGACGCCCCGCTCCGCTCGCGTGGCTCACTCGCTCCGCTCGTTCGCGCTGTTTATCAGACAGCTTCTAGTCTAGAACCCGTGTCATCCGTGTAATCCGTGGCTCTACTTACGGGATTGCCGGCGTCGAGCGCCCGAGCGCAGCTCTTTGGCCAGCGTCTCTGCGAGGAGGCCGGCGCAGAGGGCATCCGCAAAGACGTTGCATCGGAATCGGTGGAAGACTTCCCGATTGTGGCGGACGAGGATCACGTCGCGCTCCTGCCGGATGACGTCGGCCACGGCGTGCCAGGGAAGCGTCATCGCTCGGGCGCCGCCGGCGAAGATCGCGCGGAGTCCGGTGAAGATCAGCCGTCCGCTCGGCTGCGCGGGATCATCGGGCATCGATGACGGTGCGGAAAAATGACAGGTCTCTGTGCCGACGACGCGATGGCCGGTTTCGACGATCGGCAGCCCTTCCGACGAAATCACGGCACGCAGTCGCGCCAGGCGCTCGAGCCCATCGAGCATCTCGCGCTCGACTTCGATCTCTTCCTCTGGTAGTGCGAGGCCGTTCAAATCTGTCAGGAGGGAGGCGAGCACATCAGGCTGCGGGGTGGCAGCCGCCGCCTGCCACCGCCGCCGCCATTCCTCGAGATCCGCGTTGCCCCCAGTTGACCGTCGTTCCCTCAACCACCGAAGCAGATTCATGCAGGAAAGATACTAGCAGGCCACGGTCGTCAGTCGGGCACCGAGGTTCTCAGTCGACTGTCTGCGAGATGCTAGCGGGTCATAGCGAGGATTACCGCGACGAGTGCAATTGCGACGACGATCGCCGTGGACCAGAGAGAAAAACGTCCGATTGTCGACGACATCTTCATCCTCCAGGTCTAGGTGCGTCAGCCAATTCTGACGAACCACGACAGCCGACACAGAACTCGATCCAGTAGATCGAGTCTGATACAGTTCCCTCCATCGCATGCGTAAGATCGATCTGACGAATTTCCAGGTCGCGACGAGCGAGACGGCCCGTCAAATCAACCGGCGGATTACCTTGAATTTCCTTCGGCACCACCAGCCGATGTCGCGGGCCGATCTTTCGCGCCGTTCGGGGCTGCAGCGTAGCACGGTCTCGGCCATTGTCGATCAACTGATTGAAGAAGGCTGGGTCACCGAGGGGGCCATCGGCCGGCTGCCGCGGGGCCGACGGCCCAGATTCCTGCACCTCAACGTCGAGCGTACCGGCATCATCGGGGTGAACCTCCGGCCGGAGACGACTACCGTAGGCCTGGCGAACGTCGACGCGCGCTTCGAGGAACAGCGGTCGTTTCCGACGCCGGGAACCCCGTCCACCTTCGTCCAGACGGTGGCGCGGACAATCGCGAGCCTGCGAGCGGCTCATCCCAGCATGGTGTGCGAGGGCATCGGCGTGAGCCTGCCCGGCAGGGTCGACGAAGGCGGACGGCTCGTGTTTGCGCCAAATCTTGGATGGCGCGACGTCGACCTCAAGCAGATGCTCGAAGCGGCCACCGGGTTGCCAGTCAACGTCGAGAATGCCGCAAATGCGTGCGCGCTCGGCGAAGTGTGGTTCGGCCGGCACGACGAGCACCTCCGTCATCTCGTTGCCGTGACGGTGTCTGAGGGCATCGGTGTCGGCGTGCTGTTGAACGGACAGCTGGTCCACGGCGCACACGCGATGGCCGGCGAGTTCGGCCATATGACGCTCGATGAAAACGGTCCACCGTGCTGTTGCGGCAAGCGCGGGTGCTGGGAGCGATTTGCCTCCAATTCTGCGGCCGTAGACTACTACGTGAGCGGCAGCGCCGCCAGACCAGGGCCGTCGGCGCCCAGCCTCCGGTTCGAGGACATCATCCGGCTGGCCGGGACCGGCGACCGGCGGGCCGTCGAGACCCTCGAGCGCATGGCCACGTTTCTTGGGGCAGGGCTCGCAACGATCGTCACTGGCCTTGCCCCTCAGGTCATTGTCGTGATCGGGGAAGTGACGAGCGCCTGGGATCGAGTCGGCCCGATCATCTCTCAGGTACTCGAACGCCGCGCGCTTCGCGAAACCCCGACCCGCATCATCGCGACCGACCACGCGACGCAGCCACGGCTGCGCGGCGCGGTTACGCTCGTGGTGCAGCAGCACTTCGGCGTCCCGAACGTCGCGTAGGGCCACACTGGGCTCAAGGCTCAAGGCTCAAGGCTTGAGCCATCCGGATTGCGGCGGCCGGGCGGCGCAGTCCCAGGCTCGCGACAGGCTCTCGTCCAGGCGTCAGCACAACTGCCAGGTTGAGCGCGAACGCCGCGACCTGCAGGGCGAGGGTCGCCGCCATGACCCACGCCGGGACGGGAATGGGAATAGCACCGCCGTCGAGCACCAACATGGTGACCGCGCCGCCGATGACAAGGGCGAGGCGCCCAGGTGCCTGCCAATGCCCCTCAGCGGCAATGAGCGTCAGCAGCCAGAGCGTGCCGATGAGCGCGTAGGCGTCTGGCACGAAGGGGCTTCGGAACGACGCCAGGCTCAGGAGGCCGAGCCAGACTTGAGCTGTGCGGAGGCGGAGATGCTCAGCGTCCATTGGCCCGGCCGCGAGCCGGCGCAACTGCCACGCCGATAGCAGCGCGAGCGGCAGAAGCAGCACCCCATACAGGCTGGCGGCTCGGCTCGCGGCCACCGGTCCAGTCCACGGCACCCCAAGGAACCGAAGCTTGATGACGAGGCCGTGCACGCCATAGTTGATTGCCGTGGCATCGGAGTTCTCTATCCAGGGAAACGCCTGAGCGGATGCTACACGCGGCAGCTGATACCGGAAGAAATCCAGGAAAGGCACGCTACCCACCAGGAACCACGCCGCGGCCGTCAAAGCGAGGCCCCACGCCAGCGTCCAGGCGACGGCGCTCCAGCGACGGTCAACGAGTAGAAGCACTCCGAGCACGCCCGGAAACACCTTGCTGATAGTGGGAAACCCCAGGGCAAGGCCCCCGCGCGCCGCGTGCCCGCGGTCGAAGGCGATCATCGCCAGCACTGACATCGCAAACGCCGTGAGCTGGAAGTTGCCGATCTGAAGTCCAAGCCGCGTGGTCACCGCCAGCCACAGCACGGGCGCGAGCAGCAACGCGAGCAGCCCGCTCGGTCCCCCAATCCAGCGGGCCAGAAAGGCGACCGCCATGAAGAGGACGACACTCTGAACGGCGAACCACAGGCGACGGATGGTGAGGAAGTCGAGGCCCGCGGCAACGGCTGGTCGCGGCAGGGCGAGGAAAGCCGGCGGGTACTGGTAGAGATCGACCTCAAAGTATCCAATGAAGCGCGGCTTGATCTCGCCTGGAGGCGCCGGGTCGGAGTACTGCGCGGGATCGAAGATGTTCACGCCCGCGGGTGCGAGGCGCGCCGCCTCGGTATAGGAGCTCAGGCAACTGTGCGTGCGGAAGAACGCCCGATTGGGCACAACCGACAGATCAACGCGCGTCTCGTCCAGCATGAAGACGCTCAGACGCGAGGTGTAGATCGTCGCCGCGCCGAGCACCGTCAGCGTGGCGACGAGCGCAGTCCAATTCAACCGGTGATATCCGATCGCGCGCGCTTGCGCGGCGGTTCGCCAGACGACGACGATGCCGGCTGCGGCAATGAGCGCGGTCGAGAGCCGCCACGGTACTCCTACTGCCGCGAGGCCGACGACGAGGGGCGGTCCGGCCAGGCAGACCCCGAGTACGAGCGCGAGCGATCCCATTCTGGGCGCCGATAGTATCCCGAGTGGAGCGGGCGCGTTCGCCCCGTCCTAGGGAATCTTGTAGCGGGCGAGGACAGCCGTGATGTTGTCCGGCCCTCCTCGCTCGAGCGCCAGATCCACCAGCCTCTGACACTGCGCGTCGAGTCCCAGTCCTTCGCCGTTGCGCAGCACGTTGGCGATCTGGTCGTCGTCGACTAAATCGGTCAATCCGTTCGTGCTGAGCATCACGACGTCGCCGTCGAGCAACTGATAGTTCTGGATCTCGATATCTGGTGTGCCGTTCTGCCCGCCGATTGCGTCGGTCAGTCGATGGCGGAGGTCGTGCGCGGCCAACTCGATCGGCGTCGTGCGCCCTGTTTCTGCGATCCGTTGCGCGAGTGTTTGATCTCTCGTCAGGCGGGTCAGAAGTCCGCCGCGATAAAGGTACGCTCGGGAGTGTCCGACGTGCACGACGAAGAGCTCGTCGCCGGCGCTGCAGGCTGCCGTGAGCGTCGTGCTCATGCCCGCCAGCCCCGGGTGCTGGCGTGACGCGTCGGTCACTTCTTCACCGACCTTTTGATAGAACCGCTCGGCGCGCTGAACGATCTCCCACACGGTCCGCTCGTTGACGCGGACGTTCCATTTGCCGAAATGCAGCAGCAGCTGCGCGAGGGTTGCAATCGCGTGCCGGCTGGCGATTTCCGGCCCGTCGGGGCCCATGCCGTCAGCGACGACCATGCCGTAGGCGTGCTCCTCGAACCGGTCGGGCACGCAGCCATCGGGGAGGCTGGATTTGATCGTTTCCTGGTTGCGGCCCATCCGCATTATCCAGTAGTGGTCGTCACTGGTCGCGCGACGCCGGCCAGGATCGGTGGCTGCGCCGAACTCCACTTCGACCAACGCCGACGGCGGACGGAAGGCTCTGTAGCGTCCGAGTCCAAGCTTCGCGGCCGCGAGGTCGAGCCTGTCCTCGTCGTCTCGATCGTACGGATGGGGGCGATGATCCATTCCAGGCGTCCGGTCTAGTCGGTCAGTACATCGCAAACGCGTACAACGTATCGCCGACCGCGACCAGGACGTGCTGCCGCCCGTCGACGGCATACGTCTGAGGCGCGTTCGAGATGTTGCCGATTCGCGAATGCCATAGCGGCTTCCCGTTGGTCGCATCGAACGCCGCGAAGTTGCCGGCGCCGTCACCGGAAAAGACCACTCGGCCGGCCGTCGTCAACAGCCCACCGCCGCCACCGCCAGGGAACGAATGCCGCCACGCCACCTTTCCGGTCTTGGGATCGATCGCGGTGAGGTAGTCGCCGAGCGAGCCGAGTTGCCAGACGGCCTTCCCGCCGAGGCCCATCGAACCACGGGGATCGGGATCGGTCAGATAGAGAAGGTTGAAGCCGTTGTGTTCCTGAACGTAGAAGAGCCCCGTGTCCTCGGAGTACGCGGGCGGCGGCCAGTTGGTCACCCCGCCTTCCACAGGCGACACGAGCGAGCCAGGGATCGTGGCTTCCTTGGCCGGGTTGGGATCGATCTCTCCCGTGGGCCGCTGGCTGAGCGCCCAGTTGGTCGTCGATCCGTACTTGCTGGTCACGAGATGCTTGCCCGTGACTCGATCCAGCGTATAGAAGTAGCCATTCCTGGCCGCAGTCGACACGAGCTTTCTCGGCTTGCCGTCGATCGTCGTGTCGATGAGGATCGGCGTCTGCGCGGAGTCCCAGTCGTGCGTGTCGTGCACCGAGGTCTGGAAGTACCAAGCCATCTTGCCGGTGTCGACGTGCAAAGCGATGAGCGTGCAGGTGAACAGGTTGTCGCCCTTGCGGCCCGCGCCGGTGTAGCCCGGCGTCGGATTGCCCGTGCCGAAGATGTACGTACTTCGTTCTCGGGATCGTACGAGCCGGGGATCCAGACCTGACCGCCACCATGCCTGGCGGTATCGAGATTCGGCCACGTGTCGAGACCGGGATCGCCCGGCTTCATCGGCACGGTGTAGAAGATCCAGTTGCGCTTGCCGGTTTCGGGATCGTACGACTGGAGGAATCCCGGGGCATCGAGGTCGTTGCCCGTGCCAACCAGCACGTGGTTGTCGACGACGATCGGCGCCATCGTCGAGAAGTACTGCTGATCGAAGTCGGCGATCTCGACGTGCCAGCGTTCCTTGCCTGTGCGCGCATCGAGCGAGACGAGGTAATTGTCCGGCGTTTCGAAGAACAGGTAGTTCCGCCAGATGGCGGCGCCGCGGTTGCCGATGTGCGTCCCGCCCTTGGTCTTCCAGTAGTAGCGCCACAGCTCGCGTCCGTCGCGCGCGTCGAGCGCCCAGACGTTGTCGGGCGCCGTGACGTAGAGGACACCGTCGACCTGCAGGATCGCGCCCTTCACCTGGGCGTTGTTTCCGGCGGCGAACTCTCCGGTGCCTTCACCGCCGACGATGACCGGAGTCGGGGCCGCGCCGCCGAAGCCGCCACGTCCGCCAAATCCGCCACGGCCGCCGGCGGCCGCCGCGGGATCGCCGGCGGTCAGGCGGGCGGTCCAGGCGAGCGTGAGGTTCTTGACGGTCGTCTGGTTGATCTGCTTGAGCGAGCTGTAGCGTCTGCCGGTGTAGTCGCCCGAGTAGGTTGGCCAGGTATCAGCGAGCGGCTTGCGAATCGACGCCGGGTCGAGACCGCCCTGTGCCTGGCCCGCGAGAAACGCGGGGGACAGCATCACCGCGGTGGCAGCGGCAACCGAACTCGTGAAGATCGCTTTTTTGATCGTCATTTCAGTGTCACCAGGTAAGCAGTCACGTCGTGAATATCCTTGTCGGCGTAGCTCGGCAGCAGCTTGCGGTGCGCTTCCCGCGGATCGCGGACCTCAATCTTGGGAACGTCGCCATCGCGGCGGAACGAGCGCGATGTTCCATCAGCCAGCGCCACAACCACGCTGAAATCGTCGAGGCGGATCAACCGGCCTTCCGTTTTCTGGCCCGAGGCGTCGACGACGATCGCTGTGACCGGCGTTGGAGGCGCGCCGCCTCGTCCCCGTCCGCCGCCGCCGCCGCCCACCCAGTAGTTCTGAAGCGCCATCGGATCCGACACGCGCGTCGCGATGCCCTGCATGTCGGCCGCGGTATGGCAGGTCGTGCATTTCGTCGCGAAGTAGGCCTGACCCGCTTTCGCGTCGCCGACGACGATGTTCAGCGCGATCGGCGGACCTTCGGGTGGCGCGCCTTGTCCCCTCGCGCTGGCAGTCACGCTGTGGATGTAGGTGGCAATGGCCTTGACGTCGTCGGGCGGGATATTGAGCGGCGGCATCACCGGCATCCCCGGGTTTTGACGTCCCTGCTGAACCACCGGAAGAATCAGCTCGCCAGTCCTGGTCGTTCAGTACGAGCTGCGAGCGTAGTAGATTCGGTCCACCCTGGTCGCCACCGCGCAAGTCAGTGCCATGGCACGCGCGGCAGTAGACGCCATAAAGTCCGTTGCCGCGCTTGATCACGTCCGGATCGCCGGGCGACCGTTGCTGCGCGGGAAACGTCGCCTGTCCGCGGCCGCGGCCTTGCGGCGGGGCTCCTGCGCCTTGCGGGGCGCCTCGACCGGCTGCGCCTGCTGGTGTGGCAGGGGGCGTTTGCGGATTTGCTGGCGGCGCGGCCTGGGCTCCAAGCCGGACGGCGAGAGACGCCAGCAGAAGAAACGCTGCCGGCATCAGGAATGTCTTCGGTCGCATCGACTCACCTCGACGATTGAGCAACGAAAGCAGAGCTCGGGCAATGATACCTGCTTTCAGGGCAAACGTTTACAGGGGCTGGGGTAAGCTCTCAGCTCTCAGCCGTCAGCTTTCAGCTAAGAACGTTGACCCAAGACATTGAGAACACGATCGCCCAGCTACTCTGAAAGCTTTTACTGAGAGCTGACAGCTGAGAGCTGAGAGCTGAGAGCTGAAAGCTGAGAGCTATGAACCCACCCATTCTCGAACTGCTCGATGCGACGGTCGTCAAGGGCGAGCGCCGAGTTCTGAACGGCATCCGATTGACAATTCGCGAGGGCGAGCACACGGCGATCCTTGGTCCCAATGGCGCCGGAAAGTCCGTCCTCGTGAGCCTGCTGACCCACCACGAACGCGCGCTCGTTCCCGCTGACGGCACATCGGCCGTGCGCGTGTTCGGCGAGGATCGATGGAACGTGTCCGAGCTGCGCGCGCAGCTCGGCATCGTGTCGTCCGATCTGCATCAGCGCTTCGTCGCGGGCAACAGCGAAGGGAGCATCACGGGTGAGGCGGCCGTGCTGTCGGCGTTCCTCGTGTCGCACGGCATCCTTCGCTACGGTGTCGTGACCGACGAGATGCGCAGCCGCGCGGCGGAGGCGCTCGATGCGGTGGGAGCGACCCACCTCAGCTCACGCACGCTGGATCGGATGTCGAGCGGAGAAGCGCGCCGCGTGATGCTCGCGCGGGTGCTGGCGACCTCGCCGCGCGCGCTCGTCCTCGACGAGCCGACGACCGGACTGGATCTGGGGACGAGGCACAGCTTCATGGAGCTGATTCGCGGCATCGCGAGGGCCGGCACCACGCTCGTGCTCATCACGCACCACAGCGAGGAGATCGTTCCTGAAGTCCAACGGGTGATCCTCCTCCAGGAGGGCCGGATCGTCGCTGATGGGGCGAAAGCGTCGGTGCTGACGCGCGACCGTTTGAGCGCGCTATTCGGCCTCCCGATCGCGGTTGATGAGGCTGGCGGCTACTACTACGCCCGTCCGTCCGAATAAGAACTGCCCCAAAGGTGGCTGGCACCTTCCCTGGCAAGGTGCCAGCCACCTGTCGGAAATTGTTCCTAAACTGAACAGTTGAGCGGCTCGGATTGCGGAACCTTCCACATATTGGCTACGTATACTATCTTGCGTAACAAGATAACTGGCGATACCATTGTGAACATGACAGCCGAAGGCGGACGCGGGGAGGACCGGAAGAGCATCGCGCGCGAGCTGAGACGCGGATCGCTCGAGTTGATCGTCCTGCACCTGCTCTCGGCCGGCGAGGCCTACGGCTACGAGATCGTGTCGAAGCTCGTCGCCAACACCGACGGCGCGCTCGAAGTCACTGACGGCACGCTCTATCCGGTGCTCTACCGGCTGGAGCGCGCGGGCTTCGTGAGCGTCCGGTGGGAAACGCCCGAGCGCGGAGTGCCGCGCAAGTACTACTGCCTGACTGATGCGGGTCGCGAGGAGCTCGCGCAGCTCACACAGGAATGGACCACCTTCGCGAAAGCCATGGCGGCGCTATTGACGCCACCCTCGGAGGGCACATGAGGACCGCAGAAGACTACATCGACCGCGTGCTTCAGCACATGCCCGGCGCGACACCGTTGCGATCGCAGATTGCGCTGGAGTTGCGCGGCCACTTCGCCGAGCGCGCCGCCAATGGGCAGCCGCTCGACGACATCATCAGGCAGCTCGGCGATCCCGTGGCGCTGGCCGAGTCGTACCTGTCGGCTGTGCCGCTAGTGAGCGCCCCCTTCTGGCGTCGCGCGGCGGCGAAGATCCTCGACGTACTGCTGCTCACCGTCGCCGCCTTCGTGATCTTCGCCCCCGGGGTGTGGCTGCTTTGGTACAACGAGCACCACATGCTCCTCGCGTTCATGCCGCTTCTCGTCATCCTGACCGTGAGCCTGCTGTTCCTGGTCTACACGGTCGTCTCGGAGTGGCAGTGGGGACAGACGGTCGGCAAGTATCTGCTCGCGGTTCGAGCCGTGCGTGAGTCGGGTGCGCGGGTCAGCATCGGACAGGCGGTCGTCCGCCACCTGCCAGTGATTCTGCAGGTGTTCTGGATCGATGTGTTGTTCGCGCTCTTCACTGAAAAGAGCCAGCGGGCCTTCGAGCTTCTCTCGAAGACGCGTGTCGTGCTCGTGCCGCCTTCAGAAGTTCGTTGAGTCTCACATTGGAGAAGGGATGTCCATCATGTTTACGCGACCGACCGTCCGACATTTTGCTGTCGCAATCGTGCTCACGCTCGGCATCGTCACCGTCGTCTCCGCCCAGACGAATACGCCACCGAGCGCACCGCGTGGCCCGATGGAGGAGCTTCTGGCCGAGGTCCGCAGCCTGCGTGCTGAAGTCCGCCGCGCCGCCGACACGAGTATCCGAGCGCAACTCCTCGTTGCCCGGCTGCAGCTCCAGGAGCAGCGCATCAATTCGCTCACCCGGCAACTCGTCGAGACTCAGCGTCAACTGAGCGACAACGAGCGCGCGCGCGGTGCCATGGCGGCGCCGTTGGCGATGTTCACGAGGGATGAGAACCAACAGTCGGCCGAGGAGCGAGCGGGCTTCGACGTCGTCCTTGGTCCGCTCAAGGCCCAGCTCCAGCAGCTGGAACGATCAGATCGCGATCTTCAGTCGCAGCAGACGCAACTCACGAACCTGATCGCCGAAGAGCAGTCGCGGTGGACGATGTTCAACGCGATGCTGGACGAACTGAGCAAGCCAGTCGAGGCCAGGCCGTCGCGGTAATTGCCGGGCGGCGGGGGACGGGGTCGACTTGGGAAGGCTGAAGGACTGACCTCGGGCGTCAGGTGGGGTAGACTGACACCGCATGCGGTTTCACGGGACCCACGCGTGCGTCTTGGTGGCGTGTTCACTTGGCCTGGCTCTGGCCAGCGCGGCGAGTCCCGCTGCGCGTACGGGCCAGGCCGGCTCGCAGCCGCTCAGCTTCAATCGCGACATTCGGCCGATCCTTTCCAACAACTGCTTCGCCTGCCACGGTCCTGACGCAACAAAACGCGAGACCGAGTTTCACTTCGACACGAAGGAAGGCGCGTTTGCTGAGGACGGCATCATCGTGCCCGGGAGCGCAGCCGGGAGCATGCTGGTCAAGCGGATCACCAACCCTGATCCCGAGAAGCGGATGCCGCCGCCCGATTCCGGGCACGCGTTGACGGCCAAACAAATCGAGTTGCTGCGGCGCTGGATTGACGAAGGCGCCAAATGGGATACGCATTGGGCCTATACGCCGCCGGTGCGCCCGGAGCCGCCGTCGGCCGATCGACTCAGGAAGGACGACTGGGTCAGGAACCCGATCGACCGCTTCATCCTCGCCCGGCTGGAGGCCGAGGGCCTCAAGCCGTCGGAGGAGGCCGACAAGGCGACTCTCCTTCGACGCGTCACCTACGACCTGACGGGGCTGCCACCGACGCCAGCCGAGCTCGACGCCTTTCGTCGCCGACCGGGCGCCCGACGCCTACGAACGGCGCGTCGATGCGCTCCTGCAGTCGCCGCACTATGGCGAGCGGATGGCCGTGCCGTGGCTCGACGCCGCCCGGTATGCCGACACGCACGGCTACCACATCGACAGCTATCGCGGCATGTGGCCGTGGCGCGACTGGGTGATCGGGGCGTTCAACCGCAATCTGCCGTTCGACCAGTTCGTGATCGAGCAGCTCGCCGGCGATCTGCTCCCGAATGCCACTCGCGATCAGAAGGTGGCGTCCGGATTCAACCGCAACCACATGATCAATTTCGAAGGCGGCGCGATCGCCGACGAGTACCAGGTCGAGTACGTCATGGACCGCGTCGAGGCGACGTCGACGGCGTTCCTGGGCCTGACCATGGCCTGCGCGCGTTGCCACGCGCACAAGTTCGATCCGATCAGCCACAAGGAGTTCTACCAGTTCTTTGCGTTCTTCAATAACGTGCCCGAGCAGGGGCTCGACGGCAGGCGTGGAAACGCAGCGCCGACGATCCTGCTGACGACGCCGGCACAACAGAAGCTGCTCGACGATCTCGACGCCCAGATCGAAGCCCGCGAAGCGGCGCTCGAGCCTGAGAAGGTCGAGCCGGTGCAGCGCGAGTGGGAGCAGGCGCAAGCCGCGAACGCCCGCCCCGACAATTCCCGTCCTCAGAACGATGATGTCGATCGAAAAGGGCTCACGGCGCACTACGAGCTCGACGGGAGCTTCTCGGACATCTCCGGCCGCTATCAGCACGGCCGCATGATTGCTGGTGACCCGACTTTCGACATTGGACAAATCGGCCGCGCCGCGACCTTCGACGGCGACACGGAGGTCAGTTTCGGTAACGTCGCCTCATTCGATCGAGCCGATCCGTTCAGCCTGGCAGTCTGGATGCGCCCGCGCGGGAACCTGCCAGTCGCCGGCTTCCAGAAACTGGACGGTCCGGAGCACCGTCGCGGATTCGAGTGGCGATTCGACGACTTCGCGCTGTTCGACATTCAGCGGTGGGCGGGACGGCTGACGATCACGATCGCGTCCGCACCGCCGGCCAACGCCATCAAGGTCCGCACTCGCGAGCGGATCAAGTTCGGCGAGTGGAATCACGTCGTCATGTCCTACGACGGTTCGGGCAAGGCCCGCGGTCTCGCCATCTACGTGAACGGCGAACGACTGGCCGTCGACGTTGTGCAGGACGCGCTCGCCGGTCCGATCCGCACCGACGCGCCGCTGACGCTCGGGCGCGCCGCGCTCGGGCCGTCGTTCAACGGTCAGATCGACGACCTTCGTCTCTACGGCCGCGTCCTGACCGCGGGCGAGGTCGAAGATCTGGCGATTCACTACAAGGCGGGCGCAATCCTCTCCGGCATCAACGGCAAGCGCTCCAAGGATCAGGCGGAGTACTTGCGCGAATACTTCCTCGATTACGCGGCCCCTGCCGCGTTGCGCACAGCCCAGAGCGAGCTCGAAGCGCTGCAGAAACAGAAAGATGCCGCGCAGAAGCCGATTCCGACAGCGATGGTGATGGCGGAGCTCAAGAAGCCGCGCGAGACCTTCGTGCTGGCGCGCGGCGATTATCGCAACCGCACCGAGAAAGTGCAGCCGGGCGTGCCGGCGATGCTCCCGCCGCTCGAGCTTGATGCCGGGGCTGGCACGCCGCCCAATCGACTCACGCTGGCGAAATGGCTGGTGCAACCTGGCCATCCGCTCACCTCGCGCGTTGCCGTCAATCGCTTCTGGCTGATGTATTTCGGTCACGGCATCGTGAAGACGCAAGAGGATTTTGGCGTGCAGGGCGAGCCGCCGGTTCATCCGGAGCTCCTCGACTGGCTGGCAACCGAGTTCGTCCGGACGGGCTGGGACATCCGGGCCATGCAGCGGCTCATCGTGACGTCAGCCACGTATCGCCAATCGTCGAAGGTCACGGAGGCGCTGCTCGAGAAGGATCCCGAAAACCGGCTGCTGGCGCGCGGTCCGCGGTTCCGGATGCCGGCGGAGATGATCCGCGACACGGCTCTCGCCGCCAGCGGCCTCCTCAACGACGAGATCGGCGGTCCGAGCGTTCTGCCGTATCAGCCCAAGGGGATATGGGAGGAGCTGGCCTTCGGCGACGGTTTCTCGGCGCAGTCCTACGAGCAGAGTCATGGAAAGGACCTCTATCGGCGCGGGATGTACACGTTCTGGAAGCGCACCGCGCCACCGGCGTCGCTGGCGACCTTCGACGCGCCGGATCGCGAGAAGTGCACGGGCCGTCGCGCGTTGACCAACACGCCCCTTCAGGCGCTCGTCCTGCTCAACGATCCGACATACGTCGAAGCCGCGCGCGCGCTCGCCCAGCGGACACTGCTCGAAGGCGGAACCAACGAGAAGAGCCGCATGGCCTATGCGTTCCGCCTCGCTACGGCACGCAAGCCGTCTGGCAAAGAGACGGGCGTTCTGCGCAAGCTGCTCGAGACGGAGTTGGCCGCCTTCACGAAAAACCCGCAGGCCGCGACCAAGCTCCTGGACGTGGGCGAGTCAGCTCGTGACAAGCGGCTGAATCCAACCGAACTCGCCGCGTGGACCACGGTTGCGAGTGTGATTCTCAATCTTGATGAAACGGTGACCAGGCAATAGCGAGCCGCGAGCAGCGAACATGACGACCGAACGCGACATCGAACTCCACTTCACTCGCCGGCAGCTGTTCGGCTTGACCGCCCGCGGCATCGGGGCCGCGGCCCTCGGGTCGCTGCTGTCGCCGCAAGTGTGGGCAGCTGGCGCCGGGCTCCCCGGATTCGAAGGAATCCAAGACGCGCGTGATCCGAAAACAGGTGGGCTGAGCTCGTTGCCCCACTTCGCGCCGAAGGCCAAGCGGGTCATCTTCCTGCACCAGTCCGGCGGGCCGTCGCAGCTCGAGACGTTCGACTACAAACCAGGTCTCGCAAAATTTCAGGGCACACAGATTCCTGATTCCATTCGCCAGGGGCAGCGCGTCGCGCAGACGATGGGGCAGTCGACGCTTCCAGTCGCGAAGTCGGCGTTCACGTTCTCGCAGCACGGGCAGGCCGGAACCTGGGTCAGCGAGTTGCTGCCGTACACGGCGAAGATCGTCGATGAGATCACCGTCATCAAGACCATGTATACGGACGCCATCAATCACGATCCGGCGATCACGTTCATACAGACCGGATTTCAGCAGCCGGGGCGTCCGAGCATGGGCGCGTGGCTCAGCTACGGCCTGGGCAGCGAGAATCAGAACCTGCCGGCGTTCGTGGTGTTGCTGTCGCAGGCGCACGCAATCACAACCGATCAGCCGCTGTTTTCCCGGCTCTGGGCGAGTGGCTTCCTGCCGTCGAGCTATCAGGGCGTCAGGTTCCGCGCCGGCGGCGCGCCGGTCCTCTTTCTCGAAGACCCTCCCGGCATCACCAGGACGACGCGGCGGCAGATGCTCGACGCGGCGGCCAAGCTGAATGCGATGCAGCACGACGCCTACGGCGATCCCGAGATCGAAACGCGGATCGCGCAGTACGAGATGGCGTATCGAATGCAGTCGTCGGTGCCGGACCTCACGGATCTCTCGAAGGAGCCCGAGTCGGTCTTCGAGCTGTACGGTCCGGAGTCGCGAAAACCCGGCACCTACGCCGCCAACTGCCTGCTCGCGCGTCGTCTGGCCGAGCGCAACGTCCGGTTCATCCAGCTGTATCACCGCGGCTGGGACCAGCATGGCAATCTCCCGCGCGACATCGCGCTGCAATGCCGCGGAACGGACCAGCCAACGGCCGCGCTCATCACCGATCTCAAGCAGCGCGGACTGCTCGACGACACCCTCGTCATCTGGGGCGGGGAGTTTGGACGGACGGTGTTCAGCCAGGGCAAGCTGACCGACGTGAACTACGGGCGCGATCACCATCCGCGCAACTTCTGCATGTGGGTGGCCGGCGGGGGAACCAAGCGCGGCGCGGTGGTAGGCGAAACCGACGACTTCAGTTACAACGTCGCTTCCGATCCAATCTCAGTCTTCGATCTGCAGGCCACGATCCTGCAGCTGATGGGAATCGATCACACCAGGCTCACTTACCGGTTCCAGGGCCGGGATTACCGCTTGACTGACGTCCACGGCGAGGTCGCGAAGCAGCTGCTTGCGTGAGCCAGGGCGGGATGGGCCAGATGGGCTTCAGCTGTGTGGCCGGGCACAAGGCGCTGAAAATCAAGAACTTGGGCGCCCTCCCAAAAGCACCAAATTGTAATTACGAAATCGAAATAGGCCACGTTTGGTGCCACTAGCTCTGCCACTCCGTCGCGAGAGTCAAATTGACAGGTAAATCTACGAGTCCCAACTGGCACCTCTTGTGCGTACTCACGTCATGTCGCGGGTTCGGTGTGCAAGACAAGGACATTGCCTGCGCAAAGGTGAACCCATGGAGACCAAGGTCACGACACTCGCGTGCTTGTTTCTGAGCAAACAAGATCAGCTCGCCGTGCGGCTGCTCGAACCGCCTGTTCCTGAGGAGTACCAGGTGCCGGCGATCCCCCCCGGGTTTCAGCATGCCGTCCGCGTGCTCGGCATGACCGACCAAATCCGGACCTTCAAGCGAGTCGTCGAAGGCGTATTGCCGGTTTACGAGGAGATTTAGCGAGGTTCACGCGCCTTTGACCCGGTCGACGAAGCTCTTGATCGTCGCGTAGAGCGTTTCGCCGTCCGCCCCTGGTTTCAGCTCGTAGTCGGCGACCGCCAATGGCGCGCCGATTACGACGAGCGACGCTCCGAGCGCGGGGCATTGCGCCGCCTGCTCGATTGACAGTCCGCCGACAGCCTGGAGCGGGATCTTCACCGCCGGCCGCACTCTCTTCAGATCATCGAGCGGAGACTTGCCTTTCTCGGCATGGCGCTCGTCGAGCCCTGTGTGGACGATGACGACGTCAACACCCATAGCCTCCATCTTCCTGGCCATCGCCACCTTGTCGGGGCACAGCATGATGTCGCCCATGACGTAGCGGCCGTAGTCCTTCGCCGCTCGCACGGCCTCCCGGATCGTGTGTTCGTGCGCCTGGCCCATCACGACGACGAACGACGCGCCGTTCTTGAACATCATCTCGGCTTCGAGGTAGCCGGCATCCATCGTCTTCAGGTCCGCGATGATCGGGTGGCGTGGATATTTCTCGTGAAGCGCAGCGACGGCGTGCAGCCCCTCGCCGAGGATGAGCGGCGTGCCGACTTCGAGCCAGTCAACGCCGGCGCGGACTGCGATCTCGGCTGTCGGCAGCGCGTCGGCCATCGTCTGGAGGTCGAGCGAGAGCTGAACTTTTGGGGTGCCGTCGAGCAGATTGAGCGGCGGACCCGGCATTTAAGTCAGCCCTGCCTTCTGTGGCGCGCTGAGTGTGCCGGTCGGGAACTGTTCGAGCTCGATGACTTGGCCGCTGAACGGCGCGGCGCGTTCCGTCGCCAGGAACAGCACGACTTCCGCCACTTCGGACGGCTTCAGGATTCGCCCGAGCGGCCAGCCCTTGCCGGCGCGGTCAATGAAGTCTGCGGGGTGCCCCAGGTGTTTCATCATGGCCCGCTCGCCCTCGGTGTCCATCCAGCCACAGTTCACGCAGTAGACGCGCACGCGGTCGAACTTGAGATAGTTGGCGAGACTGCGCGACGCGGTGACGAGCGCGCCCTTCGACGCCGCGTAGACGAGCAGTCGCGGCTCGCCCATGAACGCGTTGATGCTCCCGATGTTGATGATGACGCCGCGCCCTTTTCGGAGCGACTTGATCGCGTGGTGCGCGAGGAGGAGCGGGGCCCGGAGGTTGAGCGCGAAGATGCCGTCGAAGATCTCGGGCGTGACATCGTCGACCGTCGCGCGCGTGGCGTCGACGGCGTTATTGACGAGGATGTCCACTTTGCCGAAGCGCTTGATGGCGACGTCGATCAGTCGCCGGCAATCGTCGACGCGCACGAGATCCGTCTCCTCGAAGATGGCGTTTCTCCCGAGCCTCTTCGCCACTGCCTTGCCGTCGGCAGCCGACCGTCCAGTCAGGACGACCTTCGCGCCTTCCTTCACGTAGAGCGTCGCAATCGCGGCCCCCAAGCCCTGGGTGCTGCCTGTGACGACTGCGACTTTCCCGGAGAGGAGTTTGCTCATGGCTATTCTCCCTTGTTCGACACTAAATGGCTCAAGGCTCAAGGCTCAAGGCTCAAGGCTCAAGGCAAGAATCTTCGAGTAAGTACTCAGAGGTCTTGCTTGAGCCATGAGCCATGAGCCTGAGCCGTAGGCCTCTCTGATGATGGATAATCACACAAATTCTTCAAGGAGACGCGGATGCCTCGACTGATGGTCTGCGGATCGCTCGTTCTCGCTCTCCTGTGTTCCGCTCCCGTGCGTGCGCAGGTTGCGCCGCAGACGCTGCAACCGGGCAAACCGCTCGAGAGCGAGCTCGCTGCCGGGCGCACCGATGCATACCTCGTCCGGCTCTCAGCAAACCAGATCGCCCATGTCGTGGTCGAGCAGAAGGGCGTCGACCTCGTTCTGTCCGTTCTCGCGCCTGACGGAACGCCCCTCTTTTCTGTGGACAGTCCCAACGGCCCGAGGGGCGACGAATCGGCCGCGGTCGCGGCTCGTCAGGCCGGGACCTATCGGCTCGAGGTGCGGGCGCTAACGGCCTCCGACGCCGGACATTATGCGATCCGTCTGGATCGGTTCATCCCGGACGTTGAATACCAGACCGAGCGGCTGGCCGCTCTTGGACGGCTCTGGGGCGCCGTCAAGTTCTTCCACCCCTTCCTGGCGTACAAGGAGATCGACTGGGATGCCGCACTCGTGAAAGCCATTCCGTCCGTGAAGGCCGCGCGGACGCCGAGCGAGTATCGCTTATCCTCCAAGCCAGAACGTCGTCAGGCCACTTGACGGGTCGGCGTTGCCGTAGCCCAGACGGCGGAGGTATTCGTGCTCCCGCGTTGCGCCGAGTTTCTCTGCCACACGCTGGAACCACCAGACCACCGAAAACCGCATGGCTGACTGCAGCGTGTGATCGCGCCGCCACGCCTCGAATAACTGTGACGAGCCGTCGTAGCGGAACAATGAGTCGAGCTCCGATGACGCCGGCGTCGAGCCCCGCGAGCGCGTGCGGAATCTTGAAGGTCGACTGCGGCGACACGCGCATCCCGCAAACAGCGGAAGGTTCACGCCGGATCTCGCCGACGCCGACCTCGTGGAGCAGGAAGCACGAGCCCTGCGGCAAGGATACCGGCGACTGCCCGCCGGCGCCGCTGAGCGACGATAGACCGTTCCAGCCGGGCACCGGGCTGTTGGCGAGCATTGCTAGGGCGATCAGCAAGAGGCCGCGCCGCGGCGTGTTCGTCATGGTGGTGAGCAGTCAAGCCGAGCCGTAGTATTGCGCGCGCTTCTGCTTGAGAAACTCGACCGATCGGCGCAGCTCGTCGAGTCCGTCCATGCCGTCCTCGACCGATATCCATCCCGCGAAATTGACCGATCGAAGGATGCGGAAAATCGCGTCGTAGTCGTTGCTGCCCTTGCCCGTCTCGCCGTGTTTCATCTGGTCGGGATACCCGATCGTGCCGTCGTGCGACCGGAGGTCGTCGAGCGAGGCGCCAGGCAGCAGATATCGGTCGGATGCGTGCACGGTCACGACGCGGTGCTTGATCTTCTCGAGAAAGGCAATCGGATCGAATCCCCCGACGACGGCGTTCGACGGATCGTACTGAACGCCGAAGTGGGGCGAGTGAGGAAGGGCGTCGAGGAGTGCGAGGAACGGCTCCTCCTGCTGCGCGAACTCGGGATAGAGCCACTGGCCGACTTTGTAATGGTTCTCGAGGCAGAGGACGACATCCCGCCTGGCGGCGTATTCGAGCGAGCGCGTGATGCATTCGGCGGCGCGGCTAACGCCCTCAGCGATCGAAAGCCCCGGATACTTCTGGCCGCTGAGCGTGCGGCAGTGGCGCGCGCCGGTCCGGACCGTGAGATCGATCGCGCGCTTCTGCCGTTCGACGTGCCGGGCTCGTTCGTCCTTGTCCGGATGCGTGAAGTCGGGCGAGAAGCACATCATCGACGAGACTTGTCCGGTCGCGGCCATAGCGTCCATGACCGGCGCCACGTCGCGCTCGTCGTAGCTCCGGAAGAACTCGTCGTAGTGCTCGACCCCTTCGCCGCCGAGCGTCGCCGCGTCGTGGATCCAGGCGATGTAGTCCCGCCGGCCCCCGATGAGCTCGTCAACGTAGCACTTGGGGAAGACCGAGATCGGAGGAACGGGCATCGCTTCTTTTTTTCCAGCAGGGTGTTTCAGGCGGCAAATCAACGTACCACACTTGCCGGGTTGCAATGACTGCGGCCAACTGTAGTGGGTGAGTTTGCCACGGATAACACGGGCCGGGCGGCATACGGATCAGATCCGTGTGATCCGTGTAGTCCGTGACCATCCGTGTGAGACTGACGCACGACTCGGTCAACCGTGAGGTGGGCTGCGATAGCCGCTTCGCGTAAGATGCGTGGGATGTCCGGCGCTCTCCACATGAATCGGCGTGACTGGCTGAAGACGGCGGGCGGCCTCGTCGTCGGCTTTACGTTCAGCGGGCTACCTGCTTTCGGCCAACAGACAGCCGCAGGACAACTCGCCATCGACGGACGACCGCTCGATCCGAGAGAGGTCGACAGTTTCCTGTCGATCAACGCTGACAGTACGGTCACGGTCTATACCAGCAAAGTGGACGTCGGAACCGGCATGCGCGTCGCGATCGCGCAGATGGCCGCCGAAGAGCTTGGCGTCGATGTCACTCGCATCACCGTCGTCGATGGAGACACGGCGCGATGCCCGAACACCGGCGGCACTGGCGGGAGCACCGGCCTCACGCGCGGAGGCACTGCCGTGCGCCAGGCGGCGGCGACCGCGCGGCAGGCACTTCTCCACCTCGCGGCGACGCGACTGAAGCGTGAGCCCTCCGACCTGACAATTGTCGCGGGCGAAGTGCGACCATTGGCGGGTGGCCGCGGCGTGCGAATCGGCGCATTGGTGGCCGGACGCCGGCTATCGCTGCAGGTCGACGCCAAGGCGCCGCTGGTTGCGCCAGCGCGATATTCGACAGTCGGCCAGTCGCCTGCCCGTCCCGACGTTCCAGCCAAGTGCACGGGCAGCTATCAGTACATCCAGGACTTCAGCGTTCCTGGCATGTTGCACGCGAGAGTCATCCGGCCGCCGGCGCTCGGCGCCACGCTCGCCGCGGTTGACGACGCATCGATTGCGCACTTGCCCGGAGTGCGAGTGGTGCGGGCCGACAGTTTCCTGGCGGTCGTCGCTTCCGACGAGTGGGCCGCGGTCAGGGCGTCGCGCGAGCTCAAGGCGACGTGGACGGAGTGGCGCGGGCTGCCTGGTCACGACAACCTGGAGCGCTATCTTCGAGACGGAGTCGTCGATCGCGACCAGGCGATCGTGAACCGCGGGCCGTCCGGACCCCTCGGCGAGGGCGATCAGGCCGCCGTGGCGCTCGAGGCGGCACTGGAGGCAGCGAAGACCACCGTCGCTGCGACATATTTCTGGCCGTGTCAGAGCCACGCGTCGCTTGCCCCGTCATGTGCCGTCGCGGACGTCCGCGCCGATGGCGCGACGATCTGGACCTCGTCCCAGGTGACCTACGGTATGCGGGCCACGCTGTCGCGCGTCTTTGGACTCGTCCCCGACACGGTTCGAGTCGTCTTCATGGAGGGTTCAGGATCGTACGGCACCAACGGCGCCGACCATGCCGCAGCAGATGCCGTGCTTCTCTCGAAGACCATCGGCACGCCGGTGCGGGTGCAGTGGTCGCGTCAGGACGAGCACGGCTGGGATCCGAAGGGACCGCAGCAGTTACTCGATCTGCGCGCCGGCGTCGACGCCAACGGCCGGATCGTCGCGTGGGACACGCAGATGTGGATTCCTACGAATCGTCGCGGCGCGCGCATCCTGCTCGCCGCACAGGCTGCCGGGATTCCGCAGGACAGCGGTCGCGATGCCGCCGCGGTGTTCGAGAATGGCGATCCGCCGTACGCCGCCGATTACGTCAGGGTGCTCGCGCATTGGATGCGCGACACGCCGCTCAACCCGTCCAACCTGCGCGCGCCGGGCAAGCCTGCCAACGTGTTTGCGGTCGAAGGGCTGACCGACGAGATCGCCGCCACCCTTCGCGTCGACGCGCTCGAGTTCCGGGTCTCTCGCCTGACCGATCCGCGCGCGCTCGAAGTGCTGACACGCGCCTCGAAGGCATTCGGCTGGCAACCCAGGCCGTCACCGAAGCCTGCGGCGCTCGCGAATGGGCTGCTGGTGGGCCGCGGGATGGCCTACACGCGGTACAAAAACGCCGAAAACTACGTCGCACTGTTCATGGACGTGGCCGTCGAGCCCGCAACCGGCCGCATCATCGTCCGGCGCGTCGTCTGCGCTCACGATTGCGGCCTGGTAGTCAATCCGAATGCCTTGCGCAACCAGATCGAGGGCGGCATCGTGCAGACGCTCAGCCGCGCGCTCCACGAAGAGGTGCAGTTCGACGAGTCGCGCGTGACCAGCGTCGACTGGGCAACGTATCCAATTCTCAGGTTTCCTGAAGCGCCTGTGGTTGAAGTGATTCTGGTCGAACGGCGCGATGAGGCGCTCTGGGGTGCCGGAGAAGCGTCGACCGTCGCCGTCGCGGCGGCGCTAGCCAATGCCGTGTTCGACGCCACCGGCGTGAGGCTGCGCCGCGTGCCGTTCAGCGGCGCGAGGGTGAAGGCGGCGTTGGCCGACGGCAGCCTTGACCAGCTCTGAGAAAGGCGCCTCGTTGAACAGCTGTCAACTCGACACCATCTCGAGTCAATTCACATTCAGCCGGCGCGGAGGCTCGCCGGTCCGGCGCTTCTTTGTCAGATTCGAGTAGCTGGCGCAAAGTGGCATGCTGCGGCAACCGACGCTGGCGTGGAAAAACGCGCCTTCCGCATCGCCTTCTGCGACCCGCGCAGGTCCGTGACCTGCGCGGCAGTCCGGCTTCAGGCGCGTTTTACTGCCTCCGTGTCACGCCCGCTCACGGTTGCCTCCGCATACCACTTTCCGCTTATCGCTCTGCAGAATCTGACGACTTAGCGAGTCTGAGCGAGTTGATCTGCGCTAGTCGAGCGAAGCAGATCACCGAGACGCAGAGTGCCACTCGCGGGTGGCCGCGAACGGGGCGCCCCGCTTCGCGCCGCAGGCCGGGGCCCCCATCGCGCGTCCTTTGCGCGATGGGGTGGAGCGCCCTCTCTCGTGACGCGGCTTTTGGCCCGAGCACGAAGTGGGGCTGTTCGCGGACCTTCGCGGACAGGACCCGCCACGGCACGTGAGTCGCAGCCAGACCGTCACGATTGGAACAACCGCCAGATGTCGCATTAAGGACGCAAGCTTCGCCACGGCGCCTCGTCGTAGCAGTCGATCAGGAACGGTCCCTTGGCCTTAGAGGGTGACAGGATCGCCAAGAAGGTCATGGGCTTCTTCGACGAGTTGAAGATGGCATGGACGACCTTCCTGGGGATGAACGCGCAGTCGCCGGCCTTCAGTTTCTGCTTCTTTCGATCCACCCATTGCTCGGCGACGCCGTCGACGATGTAGATGATTTCTTCGCGCGTCGGATGGTGGTGGAAATTGTGGCCTGTGCCTGGACGCATCGTGACGCGCACCAGGGTCAGCAGCTTCGTACCGGTCAGCGACGGTTCCGACAGCCACCAATGCTTGCCCCAGGGCGCGAGTTCCACGCGGGCGGTCTTTGACGTGACGAAACGCAGCGGCTTTTTGGCCCGCGACTTCATCGCGCACCACTCTTTGCGGACAACCGGATGCTCTTGAAGGTCCTGATCTGCTCGGCAATCGCCCGCTCGGCCGGCAGGCGCTCGACAGAACTCGCGCCGTAGAAGCCGTCGACGCCTCGACAGTTTTTGATGATGTACTCGGCGTCTGGGGGCTCAGAAATCGGACCACCGTGGCAGATCACGAGTACGTCCGGCTTCACCCCGCGGGCGGCATCGGCGATGGCTTGAATGCGCTTGACGCAGTCGTCAAGCGTCTTCGAGCTCTTCGCGCCGATCGATCCGCCGGTCGTGACGCCCATGTGCGCGACGATGAGGTCGGCGCCGGCGTCGGCCATGCGCTCGGCTTCAGATGGGTTGAAGACGTAGGGCGTGGTCAGCAACTCGAGCTGCCGCGCGAGGCGGATGATGTCGACCTCGAGCTGGTAGCTCATGCCGGTCTCTTCGAACGCTTGCCGCATGTCGCCATCGAAGAGCCCGACGGTGGGGAAGTTCTGAACGCCCGCAAACCCCAGCGCGCGAAGCTCTTCGAGAAAGAGTTTCGGGATGATGAACGGGTCGGTGCCATTGACTCCGGCGAGCACCGGCGTGTGGTTGACGACCGGGAGCACTTCGTAAGCCATTTCCTTGACGATCTGGTTGGCGTTCCCGTACGCAAGCAGACCCGCCGAGCTCCCGCGACCAGCCATGCGGTAGCGGCCTGAGTTGTAAACGATCAGGAGATCGATCCCGCCGGCTTCTTCGCTCTTCGCCGAGAGGCCAGTACCGGCGCCGCCCCCGATGATCGGCTCGCCGCGCGCGATCTGTTCGCGGAAGCGCTTGAGAATTCCCTGCCTCGAATTGTCCACCGTCACGAACCCCTCCTGAACCTTGCCCTGAACCTGAACCGTGAACCCTGAACCGTGAACCCTGAACCGTGAACCTCGTGAACCCTGAACCTACTGAGCCTTCTTCATCATGTCGATCAGTCTGTGAGCGGCTGCATCGGCGAACTCCGGATCGTTAATATGAAGATCGAGCTCGCTAACGTCAGCATCTCGCAGTCCGGCGCGGATGGCGTCGTGAAGCGCGCGTCGAGCCACCGGGTTGTTGAAAGGCTGGCCCTCCTTGTCGATCGCCGACACGCCGCGACCAGGCAGGAGCACTGAGACCGGGCCTCTGGCGTCCGCCAGCTTTCGCGCGATCGCGGCGCCGATCCTGGCGCTTTCGTCAGGCGTCGTGCGCATCAGCGTGACGTTGGCATTGTGCCTGTAGAACATCCGATCCTTGAACGCCGCGGGCACTGATTCCGGGCCGTAGAAGTTCACCATGTCCAGCGCTCCGGTCGAGACGACCTGAGGGATGCCGGCCCTGCCTGCCGCCGTGAGGCGATCGGGTCCCGCGCTCAAGAAGCCGCCGACGTGATCGTCGGCGAGCTCGGTGGTGGTAATGTCCAGGACCCCGGCGATGAGACCTTCGTCGATCAGCGACTCCATTGCCTGCCCGCCGTTGCCTGTTGCGTGGAACACCAGGACCTCGCAGCCGGCGCGCTCGAGTGTCAGGCGCGCGCGCTCGACGCACGCCGTGGTGACGCCGAACATCGTCGCTGCCACCAGAGGCTTGTCGCCAGCCTCCGATTCGGGGCCTGCGTAGCGCACGAGCCCGGCCATCGCGCGCGCGGCCTGGGAGAGGACCGATCGGCTGATCCGGTTGATTCCCGCGATGTCGACGACCGAGTTGAGCATGAAGATGTCTTTGTCGCCGACGAACTGTCGCACCGTGCCGGAGGCGAGAGTACTCACCATGACTTTTGGCACACCAAGTGGCAGCGCCTTCATCGCGGCCGTGCCGATCGTCGTTCCAGCAGAGCCGCCGAGGGCGAGGACGCCAGCGACTTCGTTCCTCGCGTGCGCGTCGCGCGCGAACCGCGCCGCACCTGCGGCCGCGGTCGTGACGGCCTGACCGCGGTCGGCGTTCTTGCGCACAAGCTCGAGCGTCGTGCCGCCGAGCTCGAAGATGTGTTCCCGGGTAATGTCCGGCGGAACAGCTGGGCTTCCAAGGGCACCGACGTCGACGACGGTCACGGCGATGCCCCACGAGCGGAGCAAGTCGCGGATGAAAGCGGCCTCGTGGCCCTTCGTGTCGAGTGTGGCAAACAGCAGAACCGCCGGCACGTCGACGCTCACTATATCCAATAACCACCGGTGGGGAAGTGCGTTGACCGCGGCAGGAGCGGCTCGATATAGTCCGCCTACGTCTCGTGTCCCGACACAGTGATTCGCGACATAATTCGCGGGCGGCGCATCCCGACTGGCGGCGTTGCTCGTCGCTCAGATATGCCGAATATCCTCGCTCCTCGCGCCTTGCCATTCGGGCGCGGCGCTCCGCGACTTATGCCACGAATCACTGTTCCGGGACACCAGCCGTTGCTCCGCTCGGAGGCGGAACCTGAAATGGTCAACCTCAAACGCTTTGTACTTGGCTCGCTTCTGCTGTCGATGACGGCCGCGGCCTTGACCGCGCTCGTCACGGTCGCCGCCGAAAGTCAAACAGTTGCCCCGCTTCGTGTCTACATCCGTTCCGGGCCGAAGTCCCATGGGCCAGGCGCGCACGACTACCCGCGGTACCTGAAGGACTGGGTGCCCCTGCTGAACGAACGCGGCGCGCAGGCGACCGGCGCGGAGACGTTCCCGACCAAGGCGCAGCTCGACGAGACCGATGTCGTCATCCTCCACAAGCAGGAAGCGGGAAACATCGAGGAGGCCGATCGCAAGAATCTGAACGAGTACCTCGCGCGCGGAGGTGGGCTCGTGGTGATCCACGCCGGCACCGTGTCGCGCGACCCTGACTGGTTCCGCGGGATCGTCGGCGGCTCATGGCGCAACGGGACGACGAAATGGCTCGAAGGCCCGATGCACCTCTACTTCACCGACCGGGACAATCCGATTACCAACGGCGCGTCCAACTGGGAGATGGACGACGAGATCTACTACGACATGGACATCCTGCCCGAGGTACGGATCCTCGCGGCGGCGTATACGCCGCTCTCAGCCGGCGCGCGCAACGCCAACTTCCAGCGCCGGGCGGACGAGCTCACTGGCGGCGGCAAGAAAGTCAGCATCTACGATATCCAGCCGCAGATGTGGACCTACGAGCGAACCGTCGATGGCAGTCGCATGCCCTATCGAGCGTTCGTGTCGATTCCCGGCCACCTGTACGAGAACTTCAATCGCTCGAACTACCGCACGATCCTGCTCCGCGGGATCGCCTGGGCAGGCAAGCGCGCGAACGTTGACGAGCTCGTGAAGAAGGATGAACTCGGGGACGCGCTGCGCTACCCGGAAGGCGGGCCGACCGCGCCCGCCAAGGCTGCGGCAAAGATCGAAGTTCATCCGGAGTTCGATCTGTCGCTCGTGGCCGCCGAGCCGCTCATCGCCAAGGCGATGAACATCGACTGGGACGAGAAGGGCCGGCTGTGGGTCTCGGAGACCCCTGAGTATCCGAACGGCCGGCGCGTGCTGAACGTGGCGCCATGGCGGGATACGGGGTCGCTCCGGCCGGCCCGTCAGGCACGCGATCCCGAGGACACCATCTCGATTCTGTCGGACACGAATAGCGACGGCCTGATGGATCGCAAGCACGTGTTCGCCGACAAGCTCGAGCTCGTGACCGGTTTTGTCTTCTACAAGTCCGGCGTCATCGCGGCGACGTCGCCGGACATCTGGTATCTCGAGGACACCAACGGCGACGAGGTTGCCGACAAGCGAACCAGGCTGTACACGGGCCTTGGCACGTTCGACACGCACGCCGTCATCAACAACCTTCGCTGGGGTCTCGACGGCTGGATCTACGCCACGCACGGATACAGCGTCGGCGCGGTCACCTCACCCGACGGGACGAAGAATTTCGGACGCGACGGAAGCGGCGTCGTGCGCTTCCGGCCCGACGGCAGCGCGTTCGAGCAGTACAGCAGTCGCGGTGGCAACACCTGGGGCCTCGACATTACCTGGGACGGCCAGGTCTTCTGGACGCAGCCGACGAGCGGCACGGTCCTGTTCCACACCGTGGTTCCCGAGTCGATACTCGCGAAGGCCAGGGTTCCCGCGACCAACTCGTGGAAGGGCATGATTGCCGGACAGGCCACCTATCCGCGAATGTCGCGGCCCGAGCAAGCCTACGTGCAGATCGATCTCGTCGGTCAATTCACCGCCGCCGCGGGGTGTGCCATCTACGACGGCGGTGCGTGGCCCGAGAAGTGGCGTTTCAGCTACTTCACCGGCGAGCCCACACTGAACATCGTCCATCACCAATTCGTGAAGCCCGATGGCGTCAGCTACACGACGGAAAAGGAGAAGGGCCGCGAGCAGACCGAGTTCATGCTCAGCGGCGACATGTGGTTCCGCCCGATCGAGACGCGCATCGGCCCGGACGGCGCTCTCTATGTCGTCGATTTCTACAACCAGGCGGTCATCCACAACGACACCCGCGGTCCGTTGCACGGTCCCGCCAACGCCGCGGTCCGGCCGGACCGCGACCACTACTTCGGCCGGATCTGGCGCGTGCAGCACAAGCAGGCGACGAAGCTCGCGCCGCCGGCATTGAATCGCGCCGATCTCGGCGGGTTGATTCGCGCGATCGAGACCAGCCCGAATGCGCACATCAGGCAGACGGCCTGGCGGCTTGCGCAGGAGAACTATGCGGCGGACCCACGGCTCGCCCGCATCAAGAAGCCGATGGGAAGCAGCGTGCTCGCGGCCTACGAGCGGGCGCGCGGCGCGACGACCGAGGCCGAGCGCAAGGCCGTGCTCGGCGCGTTCGCGCAGGCGACCGAAAACTGGACGCGGTCCGCCGTCGCCGCCGGCGCCACCGACCAGGCGTCCCAGTTCATCGCCAGCGCGTTCGCGTATGAGCGGCCGCAGGCGCTGACTGAGTTCGTGACCGCGGTCGCTCCGGCAGCGCTGCCTGCCAATGCAAGCCGGTTGCTCGCTGCTGCCGCAGGAGCCCCAAGTCAGGCCAGTTCACTCAAGGCCGCGGTGGTGTGGGCTGTCGCCCGGATGGAGGGCGGTTCGCTCGCCTTGGACGCGACGACGACCTCGGCCTTGCAAAAGCTGCTGGACGACCCGGCGACGACCGCGGCGACGCTGCCGATCGTCGCGAAGTGGGACAAGGCCGGCGCGCTCAAGGCGACCGCCGATCGACAGGCTGATCTGCTGCTCGCTGAGCTCGGCGCTCCGACGACCAGCGAAGATCGACGCATCGAGCTCGCCGCGAGCCTGCTCGCGGTTCCCCAGCGCCGGCCGGCAGCGCTTGCCACGATCGCGCCGATGCTCGCTGAAGCCACGGTACCGACGCGTCTCGTGACCACGCTCGGTGACGCGGCTGGTCCCGATGTTGATGCCACCCTGATCGCCGCATTGGCACGAACGAACTCGACGCCAATCTTCGATCAGATCTTGAGGCGGCCTGAGGCGACGCTTGCGCTCCTCGCCGCGATGAAAGATGGGAAGGTCACGCCGGCTGGTCTCGGCCCCGGCAACGTCGCGCGGTTGCGTTCACATCCGAACCGGCAAGTCGCGCAGCAGGCGAACGCCCTGCTCAACACCCTCAGTCCAGCCGGTAAGGCGAAGAGCGAGGTCATCGCGGCGCTCACTCCGGAGATTGAGAAGCCAGGCGATGCCGAGAAGGGGAAGGCGCTCTTCACCGGCGCCTGCGCCAACTGTCACAAGCTGGGCACGCTCGGAAAAACCGAGGTCGGGCCGCCGCTGAATGGAATGGGCGCGCACGGGCGCGCCGCCCTGCTCGTGCACGTGATCGATCCGAACCGTGAGGTCGATCCGAGCTTCTGGCAGTGGAATGTGACAACCAAGAGCGGCGAGACGCTTTCCGGCGTGATCGCCAGCGAGAACGCCGGCAGCCTCACCCTCCGCAATATCAACGGCGATGTCGAGCTGAAGAAAGAAGACATCGCGACTCGAGACAACACCCGCCAGTCGCTCATGCCCGAGGGGCTCGAGGCGCTCGGCGCCGAATCGTTGCGCGACATCCTCACCTTCATCGTCTCGACCGGCGTGGCTGCCGGAATCGGCGACGACTCGAAGTTCCGCATCATCGACTTGCGGGAGGCGTATACGGCCGACAGCCGTCGAGGCCTCAGGCGCGAGGACGAGCGCGACGAGACGGTCACGCTGCACCGTTTCGGCGACGTGTCGGTTGCGGGAGTGCCCTTCTTCGTGATGGATCCGGCGCGATCCTTGAACGGAGAGAATCTCGTCGCCCTCAAGGGCGGGCCCGGCTCCACCAGTATCGCGGACGAGTTCCCGAAGCGCGTCGAGATTCCGGCCCCGGTCACCGCGGCGAGCCTGCACTTCCTCGGCGGAGTTGGTGGGTGGGCCTGGCCAACCGGTGGAGATGCCACGCCGCGGCACCCCGGCGATGAAGGTCGTGGTCTATTTCGCCGATGGCACGACCGAGGAACACGTGCTGAAGAATGGCGAGCACATCGCCGACACCTTCGGGCGCGCGACGGTGCCGCTCAGCACCGATGCCGGCGACTTCACCCGCCGTGGGCAGTTGCGATACTTCGCGCTGAATCTCGGCAAGAAGGCAGCGCTGACGAAGATCGCCCTCGAGAGCTACGACACGGACATCGTGCCGGTCACGGTGGCGATCACGGCGAGTGCAGATCCGGCCCCTTCGACGGGCTCAGGGCAGGCCCTTTCGACAAGCCCAGGGCAGGCGGCAGGGCCGAAGGAAGGTGGTCGCGGGGATGCGCCGCTGCCGGAGACCAAGCCGATCGTGTGGGCACCCGGCAAGACGAAGGTCCTCATCATTGCCGGCGGCAGCTCCCATAACTTCGGGCAGTTCTTCGGCGCGACCGATGGCGCGACGCTGAGCGCCGCTGGTTTCAGCGTGAACTACACCGAGGATCGCGATCAGGCTGCGGCCGAGATCGGCAATGCCGATGTCGCCGTGGTCAGCGTCAACCGTCAGTTCTTCGATACGCCGGCCTATCGGAAGGCGCTCTTCGACTTTGCCGCGGCAGGGAAGGGGCTGGTGATGCTCCATCCGGGAACGTGGTACGGATTCGCTGAGTGGCCGGACTTGAACGCAAAGATCGTAGGCGGCGGTGCGCGCGGCCACGATCGCATCGCGGCCTTTTCCGTCAACACTGTGCAGCCGGCACATCCAATCATGAAGGGCGTCCCCGCGTCCTTCACAGTCGAAGACGAGCTCTATTACCTGAACGCGGAAGCGGAGAAGGTGCCGCAGGGCACGGCCGCGATCGTCGTGCTCGCTGAAACGTCGCCGAGCGTCAAATTCATGAAGCCGCATCCAGCCGTGTGGACCACCAACCACCCGACCGCCCGCATCGTCGGCATCACGCTCGGACACGATCAGCGCGTGCACGACCTCGATGCGTTCAAGACCTTGCTCGTCAACGCGGTAAGGTGGGCCAGCGGCTCGAAGCCGTGAACCGTTCAGGCGCGACACCCGGCTGAGTTCGCCCTGGAAGCGACCTGATCCGTGTTACCCGTGTGTCTCTGACTCTAGTCGTTAGAGTTGCTTGCTACTCTGTCTCACCGCGGAAACGCACTGATTGACATAGAGGGGCCCAAGTACGGCGCCGAAACGATCGAGCCGTCGCAGCAACGGGTGGGTGAGCGTTAGCACGAACGGGAAACAGTGGAAACCCACGTGTCGGGCCACGGTACCGCCGTGGACTTGTACCCATCGGTCCAGTGTCCACCAACCCGGCCAGTGCTCCAGGCCCTCGTAGGCACGGAGGTGGAGAGCGTTGGCGACAGCGACGGACCAGCGCCACACCCTGTTTGGACAGGTCAAGACGAGCAGGCCGCCCGGACGAAGGACACGCAGCATTTCGGCGACGCTGCCTTCCGGACGCGCTGTGTGCTCGATGCACTCCGACGAGATCACGACATCAAACGACGCGCTGCGAAAGGGCAGTGCCGCGGCATCAGCGGCCACCGGTCGGGGCGCGCCCTTACCGCGCGCGCGCCGGAGCAACTCGACGCCGATGTCGAGGCTGGTGACACGCGCTCCTCGACTCAGGGCGGTAAGCGAAAAAGGACCGGTGCCGCACCCGACGTCGAGAACGCTCAGTCCTTGCAGCTGGTGTCCACCGAGTAACTCATCGAAAACGATTTCGAGACGTCGCTCGAGGTCGTAGGGGTTCATCAGCGCGTCGAATTCGCCAGCGATGCTGTCGTAGAAGCGCTCGCGCGACGTCATGGCGTGGTGATCGGGAGGCGCTCCTGCACTGATCCAGTCTGTTCCCTGATGACAAAGGCGGGTCGGTTCAGGCTCGAGAGGAACATCCGTCCGAGGTATTCGCCGACGATCCCGAGCGTCAGGAGCTGGATGCCGCCGAGCAGCGAGAGCAAACCGACGGTCGATGCCCACCCAGGTACGACGCCGCGGGCCGTCAGCCAGATGACGACGATGTAGACGAGGTAAACAAACGACGCGAGCGACACCGAGACGCCGACCGCAATTGCGGCACGCAAGGGAACAATCGAGAAGCTCATCAAGCCGTCGATCGACAGCTGGACCATCTTCTGCCACGTGTAGCTCGTACGTCCGGCAACACGAGGCGGCGCCGTAAACGGAACGAACGCCGCTTCATATCCCAAGTAGGGAACCAAGCCGCGCAAGAAAAGCAAATGCCCCGCGCTCTGAAGAACCGCGTCAACGACCGGTCTGCCAAGCAGCCTGAAATCGGCCGATCCGGCAGGTACGTCGACGCCAGACAGGCTGTGAAGAATCCGGTAGAACAGCTGGGAAAAGAGATTCTTGATCGGCGCGTCGGTGCTGACTGTGCGGATCGCTTGCACCACCTGATAACCCTCGCGCCAGCGCTCGAGGAACACAGGAATGAGCTCTGGCGGATGCTGACCATCCGCGTCCATCACGATGACGGGGTCACCGCGAGCGGCGAGCAACCCGGCGAGGATTGCCGACTGATGACCGAAGTTTCTCGTGAAGCGAAGCCCACGGACCGTTGGATGTGACTGCCGGAGGAGCTGGACCTGCCGCCAGGTGCCGTCAGGTACTGCCATCGTCCACGACGAGAATCTCGAAATGCGACGGCGCGACCGCAGCGACGATCGCCGCCACGACCGATGGAAGCGCCTCCGCCTCGTCGTGAGCGGGCAGGACGATGGACACGAGCGCTTTTGCCGGTCGGTCTGCTAGGTGGAGCATCATTGCTTGTCGGTTCTCACCTGAGTAGGTATACGTCGAACGGATCGAACCGGCCTAGGAGAACGTAGCGGTGCCGCACTATCTCCATGATTTGCATGGACCGTGACGTGTTGTATTTGTCGTCCCGATTGAACGTCACCAGTCGCGGCGGATTTTCACGCAGCGTTTGCTCCACCTGAGCCAGGTCCGCATCGGTGCGAACCCCGAGCGCCGTGTTGTAGAACCTGAAAGCGTTGCGCCGCTCGGCCAGAAAATACAACTCGGCGTTGCTCGGCACGGCAAAAATCGCGGCATCTGCCGGCACTTCGTGGCGAATCAGCTCAACGAGCGACGCATACCGGCGCCCTTCGTCAGGGTCGATTTTGAGGCTGTTGTGCGGTAGGGCCGAGGCACGGGCTGACTGAACTCGCTCGCCCCGAAGAAGTCCCTCGATACCCCTCGACGCCGGCTGGCCGGCGTGAAAGTAGACGCCAATCGCCGACAGCGCCAGGGCCAACCCGACTGAGGCGCCGGACGCAAATCGCGATTGGCGAGGAGCCAGCCACAGTAATGACGCGAGCGAGAGCCCGGCCGTGTCGTACAGGTATACAGGAATCTGAAAGTGAACGGACACGACGGCGTAGAAGATCGCCATGATCGGCAATGGTGCGACGGCGTTGCCACGTCTATCTGCGAGGGCGACCCAGCGAACGACAATGAATCCATTGACCGCGGCGAGCAGCGGCAACGTGGCCCAATACAAACCGTTGAGGAGGGCCGACGCGCTGCGGCCGCCAACGACTTGCCGAAGTGCGTGATAGACGAGCGCGGCAAAGTTGCTGCGATCGAAGAAATCCAGTCTCGTGAGCGCCACAGCCGCCGGTCCCACGTCATCCGTCCAGGCATGGAGGGAACCGTGCCAGACGTGGTAGGCAGCGAGCGGAAGAGCTGCCAGTCCGATCCCCCCGGCGATCGTTCCTGCGATCTGCGCGACGTCTCGATTGGACGCCTGGCGTCGAAAGAGCAGGAGGACGAGCATGGCCAGCGGCCACACACCAAAAAGCACCATGCCGCTCAGATCGGTCGCAAAGACCAGATAGAGCGCCATCGCACACGCCAAGGTTGCGGCCATGGTCCTGCCGAGAAAGGCATTCGTTCCGTAGTTGCCGCGCTCGCCCGCTTCCCAGAGGAGAAACGCGAGCGTTCCGACACCGATCAGGAATCCGGTCAGCTGACGAAACAGCGCTATCGTACCGATGAGGAGTCCTACGACGAGAAGCTGCCGTGCCGTTCGAGCATGACTCCCGGACGTCGTCGCGAGCACGCCAACCAGCGCGACGACCAGCGCGAGACAGTACCAGTGCGCCGTCGGGTTCAGGAACTGGATGGTGCCGAGCGCCGTCAGCGCGACGACAGCGGCGGCAGCGCGCCACGCATCCTGACGATGAAAGACGAAGAAGAGCACGGCAGCCTGGAACAGCCCCGCCAGGACCAATGGGTAGCGGAGGCTGACGAGATCGGCGCCGAAGATGCGAAGCGCGGCAGCGTTGACGAAGCTGATATAGCCTGGGTGCACATCCTGCACCTGAAGGTTCAAGGTCTCGCCCTGCAAAACCCGCTGCGCGACGTGAGCGTAGTTCCCCTCGTCGGGCGGATACCAGAACTTGTCGTAATACAAATAGAGCAGGCAGGCGGTCGTCACCATTGCGACGACAGCACAGACCCCGCGTTGTGCCATCAGCGTGGCCTAGGCGTCCGCGGTCGAAGCCGATCGCCTGGGACGTCGCCAGATGATCGCGTCAACAACGTAGTGATGAAAGTTGATCGTCATGTACGCGAGGAGTGACAGTGGCAGGACGCTCTCCGAAAGCAGTCCGAGAACGCCGTCGATGTTGAAGTAGAGGATGCTGCCAATCGCCCAGCACACGAACGCGTAAAGGAGGACGTTTCGCGGCTGGCTGATCGTCGAGAGAAAGCGTCGCTGCGGGTCCACGCCCTTACCGAAGCGGTTGGCGTTGAACATCCACACGATGAGCACGTACTGCAGGTTGTGCCAGATGTTCAGTACGAGCCAGCCGGTGTTGATGTCGGCGATTAGCAGGTATCCGGCCGAAAAAATCGCGATGTGGCTGGCCACGTACGCTGTGTGTGGGGCATCGGCCCGCCGGCGGCCAAAGACCCGTAATTCCCGCGCGGCCCACAGAATTACGCTGACCGAGGCCAGGATGCCGACGACGTAAACGAGGACAGAAGGGACCGGAAAGGTATAGACGGACAAGCTCAGGAACGAATCCGGCCGCTGATGGGATCGAGAGAGGATGCCCCAGAGCGGCAGCCCGTAGATCACCCCGTCGAGTACCCAGTCGCGCGAGGAAGGAATCGAGCCGGCCTTTCGCAAGTACATCCGCGAGATGCCATAACTCTGCCGCGTGTAGTGAAACCACTGCGCGTAGAGATACACCGATGCTACCAGCCACTCACCGACCAGCAGGGCAATGGCGATGGTAAACGCTGCGACGACGACCGGCAGTGGAATCAAGAGCAGACGGTGTTGACGAAAGCTCTCGCGGTCGAATGCCAACCGCGTAAACGTCGAGACAACGTGGGTGTAGCCCAGGAGCCAGACATCCAGGAAAAGGATCGGCCAGAACAACGAGGGCTCGACCACGACCGCTGCGCCCGCGGCGAGTGCCCAACTGGCGACTACTACGATCAGCGTGAAATCGAATTGCGGGTTACGGAGCCAAGCCAGAGACGGCGCAGGGGCGATCGAGGTAGGAGCGGCGAGGGTACCGGTCGCGCTGGCCATGGGCATTGAACCGTTATCTCTGGTTGGAAGCGAGAAACAAATTTAGCAAGTCGTGTACCGCTCCCCATTTGCGGCTGTGATCGTCCCTCAGCCCAGTAACGCCAGCAGGTTACGCGGACCTTGGCTAGATGCTGCGACGATAGAGAATCTGGTCGGCGCCAGAAAAAGTTCAACGTCCAGTGCCACTTGAAGAAAGTCCAGATTCAGGTCCGAGGCGCGGGTTGGAGTACCCTCAGCGGCATGACGCCAGTCAGACCACCCAGGTCAATGCCACCATTGCTTGTAATCCTGTCGGGCTCAATTGCTATCGCGCTAGCGCAAGGGGCTCCTCAACCGAACGGCGACTGGCCGTCGTTCGGGCGCGACGCCGGGGCGCAGCGCTACTCGCCGCTGACCCAGATCGACAAGCGGAACGTCGGCAGACTGCAGCAGGCGTGGTCGTTCGATACGGGTGCGCGCGACCTCCAGGTCACCCCGCTCGTCATCAACGGCGTGATGTACCTGACCGCCGGCTCCACTGTTTTTGCGCTCACGCCGGAATCAGGCGATGTGAAATGGATATTTGACGCGGGATCACCGGTGGGCCGCCGCGGCGTGGCCTACTGGCCGGGCGACCGCGCCCAGGCGCGCCCGCGCTTGTTCGTTGGCGTCGGCGGCGGCCGGATGGCCGCGCTCGACCTTGAGACCGGGGCGCTGGTCGCTGAGTTTGGTGAGAAGGGCTACGTCGACCTCAAGACCAGCATTCGAGGTAACGTCGACGGGCCGTTCATGTTGGATTCACCGCCGGTCGTCTACGGCCGCATTCTGATCACGGGCGGCAGCAACGGCGAGGGCTCGCCGAGCAGCGGTCTCTACGGAGACATTCGCGGCTGGGACGCCGTCAGCGGGAAGCTGCTGTGGTCGTTTCATACCGTGCCGCGCGCCGGCGAGCCTGGCGTCGAGACGTGGGAAGGCGAGAGCTGGAAGAATCGCTCGGGCACGAATGCCTGGTCGTACATGACCGTTGACGTCGAACGCGGTCTCGTCTTCGCGCCAACCGGATCGCCGACGTCTGATTTCTATGGCGGCGATCGCAAGGGAAAGAACCTCTACGGCAACAGCCTGATCGCGCTCGATGCAACGACCGGCGCGCTCAAGTGGTTTCAGCAGCTCGTGCATCACGACATCTGGGATTGGGACCTGCCCGCCGCGCCGATACTGATCGACGTCAGGCGCAACGGCCGCGTCGTTCCGGCAGTCGCGCAAATCACCAAGATGAGCACGCTCTTCATCTTCGATCGCGCGACCGGCGAACCGCTGTTCGGGCTCGAGGAACGACCGGTGCCGCAGAGCGATGTGCCGGGCGAAGCGACGTGGCCGACGCAGCCGTTCCCGCTCAAACCCCCGCCGCTGTCCCGAACGACATTCGATCCCGCTCGAGACTTCTATACGCTGACGCCAGAGCACGCGGCGTACTGCCAGGAGCTCTGGAGCGCGAACAAGATGTACACGAAGGGCATGTTCACGCCGCCTGGTCTCGAGGGGATGATGGTGACGTTTCCGAGCACGCTTGGCGGGGGCAATTGGAGCGGCCTTTCGTACGATCCTGCCCGGGGCCTCGTATTCTCGAACATCATGAATCTCGGCCAGGTGGCGCGAATGGAGCGCCGGACGCAAGGGGCTGCCGGCACGCTGGAGTACGAGCGGACAACGCCGTGGAAACGGCCGATCGGACGCTTCTGGAATCTGGAGAGCAGAATTCCGTGTTCGGCGCCACCCTTCGGCGAGCTCGTGGCCGTCGACGTGAACACCGCGTCAATCGCCTGGCGCGTGCCGCTCGGTGTCTTCGAGGATTTGAAAGCGCGCGGATTCGGGGCGACGGGGACGCCGAACATGGGCGGCACGATCGCCACCGCCGCCGGTCTCATCTTTGTCGGCGGCACGATTGACCGACGCTTCCGCGCCTTCGATGCGGAAACCGGCACCGCCTTGTGGGAGACGACGCTCGAGGCGAGCGCTCACGCCACACCGATGACGTTCCAAGGGAGAGACGGCCGGCAATATGTCGTCATTGCCGCCGGCGGAGGCGGCATTCTCGAGATCCGAACCCGGCTCGAGAATCGTTGCGTTCGCCTTGCCGACGTCTCAACGCTGAGCTGATTTGCAGTGTAGAAACGTCTGGCTTGTCGGCGGGGCGACGGTTTTAGCCCGAGCTCATCTTCAAAAACTCGTATGAAATTCATACGAGACTGGCCGCCCTCTTGCACTGACCGAAGCGTAGTAGGGGTTCGCGGCGCGGGCTCAAACCCCTGGTCAGTTGAGGACCTCCTGACCTCTACAACGAACGCCTCGGGGGTGACGGCGTTTCGATGTTGAAGCCTAGGCCGCGAACCCGTCGTTAGAGCGATTTCAGTTGGTCGTAGTGTCCGCCTTCAGGCGGACCTGAAGTCCGGCTAAAGCCAGACACCACGTTCGGACCCGCCGAACCCTCCGGCCCGGCTACCCTTAGCGTCAGCCCGCGAAACTGTAATCGTACGGCTTTCGCATCTCGCGCGCCATGTGCGAGTTCGCCTCCGCGGCACCGACGCCAACGAATTTTTCCACCGACGGATCCCAGGTCAGTGTGTTTCCCGTTCGGAGCGCAATTACGATCAGATGTCCGACGACCGCCGACTGGTGGCCGGCCTCAACCGGGCTGACAGGATCTTTGCGCGACCGGACCGCATCGAAGAAGTTGGCCATGTGGTCGTCGCTGACCTCGAGCCGCACCTTCGGGTTTTCGAGCGGCGTGTCCAGCATCGCCTGATCGCTGGCTTCGATGGCGCTGCGATTCACCCAGATCCACCCCTCCGTGCCTTCCAGCCTGACGCCATTGCGCTGCCCGTCAGGTTTGATGACTCCGCCGTACGGCGTATCGTCGGGCGTCGTCTTGACGATCTGCCTGACCCCATTGGCCCACAGGAGCGTCGCCTCGAATTCTGGCGGTGTCGTATATCCTCCGGGGATTGGCGCGATCGGCGCACGCGCCTGGATCGCTGTCGGACCCTCGAGGCCAATCGCCCACCGCGCGATATCGTTGTGGTGCGCGCCCCAGTCGGTCACCGGACCTCCGGAGTAATCGAACCACCAGCGGAAGTTCGCGTGGCAGCGTTCCTTGAGATACTCCACTTTTGGCGCCTGTCCGAGCCAGACGTCCCAGTGAAATCCTTCGGGCACCGGCACCGGCGCGAATGGGCCCTCTCGCAGGCCCGCCGGAACAAATACGGAGACTTGGGTCAACTTACCGATCCGCCCGTTTCGCGCGAGCTCACAGGCGAGGCGAAACAGCTTGTGGCTCCGCTGCTGTGTGCCGGTCTGCAGCACGACTTTGTGCTTGCGCACCGCCTTTATCGTTCGCTTCCCTTCGTCGATGGTGAGAGTGAGTGGCTTTTCCGCGTAAATATCCTTCTTCGCCGCCGCGCCGGCGACATTGATCAACGTATGCCAGTGATCCGGGGTCGCCTGGACAATAATGTCGACGTCTTTCCGTTCGAGCACTTTCCGGAAGTCCGTCAGCTGCGCAGGGACCTTCTCGTTTTTTGTGAACTGCTTCGCCGCGGCGGCGGTGCGGCTTTCGTCGGCGTCGCACACCGCCACGATGTCACCGAACCGGCTGGCGCTCTTCGCATCGTTTGTGCCCATGCCGCCGCAGCCGATGAGGGCGACGCCAGGGCGCTCGTTCGGTGAAGTGACGGCTGGAGCCTGCCCGGACGCTGACAGCTCCCGTTCGACGAACCACAGCGGCAGTCCGGTAGCAGCCGCGATCGTGGCGCAGTCTCTGACGAAAGTGCGACGCGAGACGTGAATAGACTTTGACACAGCCACATTGAACGCCAAAGGCGGTCGCGGCGCAAGCGCCGATCGATATACGCGCGGGACGCGGATCACGACGGGACGCGGATCACGCGGATCTTATCGGGGGCACGGGACGCGGATTTCCGCGGATCACATGGCGGCAGCCAACTCAGGGCAGAGACAAGAACCGTCCGAATGCTGTTTCAACGGGAAGCTGCGTGCGGCGTATGGAAGGGATGTCCCGTAGAAGCAGATCCGCGAGATCCGCGTCCCGTAGAAGTAGATCCGCGTCCCGTTTGATCCGTGATGCGTGGCACAATGACGTCCCGTGCGCGTGCCCCGCACCGTCAACGTCACCCGCTACGTCACCCCGCTCCGCGAAGGCGGCTCCCTGCCCGCGATCGTCGAAGCCGATGACGACGGGTTGTATGTACTGAAGTTTCGAGGCGCGGGGCAAGGGGCGCGAGCGCTCATCGCGGAGCTCGTATCGGGTGAGCTGGCCCGCGTACTTGGTCTTCAGGTTCCTGAGATCGTATTCGCGAACCTTGATCCAGACCTGGCGCGGACCGAGCCAGACCCTGAGATCCACGCGCTCATTCACGATAGTGCCGGCCTCAACCTGGCACTCGACTTCCTTCCTGGGTCGGTGACCTACGATCCGGTAGTGCAGAGCCCCTCCGCCGATGTTGCTTCCAGGGTCGTCTGGTTTGACGCCTACGTGACCAATGTCGACAGGACGGCGCGGAACACCAACATGTTGATCTGGCATCGGCAGCTCTGGCTGATCGACCACGGCGCGACTCTGTACTTTCACCATTCTCCTGGATGGGAGTCGGAGTCCGACCGCGCTCGCCGACAATTTCCGGCACTCAAGGACCACGTCCTGCTGCGCTACGCGACGATGCTGAACGAGGTGGACGAGAACTTGTCGCGTGCGCTCACGAACGACGTCATCACGGGTATCCTCGATCTCGTCCCGGATTCGTGGCTTTCGAGCGAGAACGCGTCGTTGCTGCCGGTTGACGTGCGCCGGGCGTATTACCGATATCTAGTGGACAGGCTCGAGCGGCCGCGGCCGTTCCTCGAGGAGGCCGTGCGTGCCGGCTGAATACACCTACGACTACGCCATCGTGCGCATCGTGCCGCGCGTCGAGCGGGGCGAGCGGGTGAATGTGGGCGTCATCCTGTCCTGTCCCGATCTCGACTTTCTCGACGCTCGCATCGAGCTCGACGAGTCGCGTTTGCTCGCGCTCGACCCGGCTGTCGATCTCGAGACGATGCGTGCCAACCTGGCGACGATTCCTGCTGTGTGTCGAGGTGGTCCGGAGGCGGGGCCAATCGGCGAGCTGGCGCCCCGCGGCCGATTCCGGTGGCTCGTCTCCCCGCGCAGCACGATGATTCAGATATCGCCGGTGCACACCGGCCGCACCGGCGATCCGGCCGCGAGCCTGGATCGGTTGCTCGACAAGATGGTGAGGCGACCAGCATGAAGACTCTGCCATTCGTCCTGTCCGCGATGCTCGCCGCGTCGGCGATCGGAGCCGCGCAAACGCTTGACCTGGCGAAGTACCAGATCGTCGATCTTTCGCACAGCTACGGCGCTAGTACGCTGTACTGGCCGACCTCGACATCGAAGTTCGCGCTCAATCGCGAGGCGAGCGGCCGCACTCCCGGCGGTTTTTTCTATGCCGCCAACAGCCTCAGCACTCCCGAGCACGGTGGCACGCACCTCGACGCGCCCCATCATTTCTCCGAATCCGGCCGGACGACCGATCAACTGCCGCTCGAACAGCTCGTCGCCGCCGCCGTCGTCATCGATGTCTCGGCGCAGGCCGCCAAGGATCGCGACTACCGCCTGACGCGTGACGACGTTCTGCAGTTCGAGAAGCAGCATCGCCGGCTCGCGCGCGGGACGATCGTGTTGCTGCGGACCGGCTGGAGCCGGCATTGGCCCAATGCCAAGGCCTACCTCGGGGACGATACGCCTGGCGATGCGTCGAAGCTGTCGTTCCCATCCTACGGGGTGGAGGCCGCCCGCTTGCTGGTCGAGGAAAGGGGAGTGGCTGCGCTTGGCATCGACACCGCGTCGATCGACTACGGCCGTTCGACGGACTTTCAGGTCCATCGCGTTGCGGCCGCCGCGAACGTACCAGGATTTGAAAACCTGACCAATCTCGATCGGCTGCCGCCTCGCGGCGCAGTCGTGATCGCTCTGCCGATGAAGATTGAAGGGGGCTCCGGCGGGCCACTCCGCGCCGTGGCACTGGTGCCCCGCTGAGATCGGCTGCGCTCATGGATACTCTCGTCCGCGATCTTCGATATGCCGTTCGAGCGCTGCAGAGGATGCGCGGCGTCGCCCTCCTGGCAATCCTCACGCTGGCGCTCGGGATTGGCGCGACGACGACGATGTTCAGCGTCGTCTACGCCAGGCTGCTGCGTCCGGCACCATTCGCCGATCCCGACCGACTGGTGATCCTGTTCAACACCAGCCTTACGCCATCCGATGGTCTCGTGCGCCTGCGCTGGTCGATGCCGAACGTGACGGCGCTTCGATCTTCAGCGACGTCATTCGAGAGCGTGGCGTCGTTCACGGGCGCGCTGCTGACCATGAGTGGCCAGGGTGATCCGGAACACATCGAGGGGGAGGTGGTTTCGTCGGACTATTTCCGGACGCTGCGCGTGACGCCGGCAGCCGGACGAGTTTTTACGAGCGCAGAGGCCACGCCCTCTGGCGCCGAGCCAGTGACCTTGATTGGTGCCAGGCTGTGGAGGCGAAAGTTCGCCGGAAATCCCGCGGTGATCGGCGAGAGGCTCGTCGTCAACGACGTGCCATTGACGATCGTCGGGATCTTGCCGGACGACTTCGCCGGTCTCACTGGCAAAGCCGAGCTGTGGATCCCACCGCCTATGGCGGCTCGTCTGACCTATTCCGAGTACATGACGACACGACAGAACTTCATCAGCGTCGTGGCCCGGCTGAACGATGGTGTGGCGTTGTCGCAAGCAGACGCGGAGCTCGCGGCGATCGGTTCGCGCTTTACCGGCAGCGACTCTGCGCCGGACGCGATCTGGGGCGCCACGAGCGTACCGCTGCGGGACGCGCGAGTTGAGGCGACCGAGCGGCAATCGGCCCTGCTGTTGCTCGCCGCCGCTGTGTGCGTCCTGCTTATTGGCTGCGTCAACGTGGCAAGCCTGCTGCTCGCTCGCGCGCGCGTGCGGCGACGCGAGATCGCAGTCCGGCTGGCGATCGGGTCAGGGCGCGGCCGTCTCGTACGGCAGCTGCTGGCCGAGGCTTTGGTGATGGCCGCCGTGGCCGGCGTCTGCGGAACCGTTGTCGCCTGGTGGGGCGTCAGCCTGTTCGCGTACCTGTCTCCTCCAGCGATCCCAAGCGGGCGAAACAACTATCTCGCCATTGGCAGTCTGGGCGGGCCGGCGCTCGATCCGGCCGTGTTGCTGTTCGCGCTGGCAGTCGCACTGAGTACGCCGCTGTTGTGCGCGCTCGTGCCGGCACTCTCGGCGTCGCGCCTCGACCTCGTCACGGCGCTCAAGGAAGACAGTCGCGGCGGGGGCCGGCGCGGCCGCGCGCTTTCGATCCTGGTCGTGACCGAAGTAGCAATCGCCTGCTTGCTGCTGACCGCAGCTGGTGTGTTGATCGAGAACTTCGCGCGGATTCAGGGCCGGCGAACCGGTTTCACGTCCGACGATGTCCTGACGTTTTGGGTACGGCCGGCCGGTTCGCGATACCCGTTGGCGTCTGGTCCGGCGACCGTCAATCGCCTGCTGACGAGCATTCAGGCCGTGCCCGGCGTCGAATCGGCGGCCGTCAATCGGTGCACCCCGTTCAGCGGCTGCTCGCGCACGGTGCTGTTTCTGCCCGACCGTCCGATCGACCCGGCGACGGCGCCGGGCGTTGGACGCCACTACGTGTCCGAGGACTACTTCCGGTCGCTAGGCATCCCCATTCTGGCCGGCCGAGCGCTCAGCGACGCCGATCGTGCAGGCGGTCCGCCTGTAGCGATCGTGAACGAATCGGGGGCCCGCCGCTTCTGGCCCGGCGAATCTCCGCTCGGCAAACGCGTCTGGTTCGGTACGACGACCGGTCCGTTTTCTGACCCGGCGCGTCCGGTGGAGATCGTCGGCGTCGCCGGCGATGTGAAGTACGAGGGCGTCGATCAGCCCGATCGGCCCGACCGCGCGGATTTCTACACGTCGTACCTGCAGTTCTCGTATCCCGACACGATGGTGATCGTGAAGGCCCGCGGCGAGCCGACGGCGCTGCTGCCGTCGATGCGTAAGGCGGTCGCGTCGGTGGATCAGTCGTTGCCCATCTACGACGCGATGACACTCGACGCCAGGATCGGCCTGGCCGTGTCCAGGCCGCGTTTCAACGCCACGCTGCTGGCGTCGTTTGCCGGCGCGGCGTTGATCCTTGCGGCGATTGGCGTCTACGGCATGCTGTCGTATTCGGTCTCCTCGCGGATGCGTGACATCGGTGTCCGGCTTGCCCTGGGCGCGGACAACCAGCGCGTGATGCGGCTCGTCATCGGGCAGGGGCTGCGGCTTGCGACGCTCGGCGCTGTGATTGGGTTCGCGGCGTCGTTCCTCCTTGGAAGGCTGACGCAAAGCCTGTTGCCCGGTGCGCAAGCCTGGGACGGACGTCTCATCGCTGTCGCTGCTGTCATCATCCTTGGTGTGTCCGCGGCCGCCGCGTTCGTTCCGGCGCGCCGCGCCAGCTCCGTGGATCCGATTGTCGTGCTCCGGAACGAGTGAGGAATCGATTGAGAATTCGTGCGGTCGCCGTTGCTATCTTTGCATCGATTACATACCTGCTCAGCGCCGAAGATGTGAGGGCGCAAAACGCGCCACCGGAGAGCCAGCGAGAGCTGACGTGGACCCGGCCGTCGGGCTCACGATTCGAGCTCTTTCCGGCCGGCGATGTCTTTCCGGTGTTTGCCGCCGACCCCCACCGGCCGACAAACGCGATTCAGAATGGCTTCTATCCAGACCCCGAGATTCCCGCGACACGGAGTCCTCGCACACTGTTGAGCGCCGGCGGTCGGTTCGGAGTCTTGCGATTCGAGAGTACCGGTTCGACTCGACGGTCATGGCAGATCAGCATCGAAGCTGGCCTCGACACGGTGTTCGACTCCCAGAACAAGCTCGACGCGATTGGCTGGGACGGAAACTACGGCCTCACGTTCACCACCGCGTCGGCCAGCCCTCTCGCTCTCAAGGTGGCCGTTCAACACGTTTCGGCCCATCTCGGTGACGAATACCAGGATCGCACCGGCGCGCATCGCCTCAACTACACCCGCGAGGAGGTGGCGTTTGGCGCCGCCTGGCGATTCTCGCCGCGGTGGCGCGGTTACGGAGAAACCGGGATCGCGTACCGCGAGGGGAACGAAGAGCTGGAGCCCTGGCGGGTGCAGGTGGGGATCGAATACGAATCGAGGCCGAACCTGTGGGGCGGCCGATTCGCAACCTACGTCGCCTTGGACCTCTCCAGCATGGAGGAACGGCTCTGGCGCCTCGACTCGACCCTGCAAGGCGGTCTCGTCACGCGATCGAACGGCCGGACCCTGCGCCTATTCCTGGAAGTGCACGATGGTCGGCCGACGATGGGAGAGTTCTACAAGTTCTCGGAGACGGTCATCTCGATCGGATTGAAAGTGGATCTCTAGTCTTTCCCGAGGGGCGTTGCCCCTCGGACTCCCCGACACGCTCTCTCGCGCGCCGCTTCGCCGGCGCGCTCCGGTCGCGTGGCTCGCTCGCAGCGCTCGCTCGCACTGCTGAGACCCCTTGGCGATTTATGAGGCAAGTTCTAGCGACGGATCACACGGACCGCGGGTAGCTTCAGCTCTTCGGCTTGGAGACGACGATCATGATTGATCGTTGGACGGTGCGTGCCGAGACCGGCTCGAAGCCAGCGTCTTTCATCTCGCGCGACAGTGTGTCGGCGGTGATGCCGTGCATCCCGTCCTTGCCGCGATCGGTCGGACACGCGGCCTCTTTTCCCGGTGGGGGTGTGAAATCGACGATGGTCAGTCTGCCACCTGGCTTGAGTGCTGCCGCAATCGACGCGTTGACGGCGACGGGGTCGGCGAAATGATGGTAGACGTTCCGCATGAACAACGCGTCGCATCCGTCAACCGGGAAGTTCGTCTTGACGGGATCGCCGGCGACGACGGTAATCTGCGCGAGGGTGCTCTCGGCGACCTTCGCGCGCAGCGTCTTCACCCGATCGTCGCCAAGCTCGCTCGCGAAGACGCGTCCCTGCGATCCGACAAGGCGGGCGGCTGCGAGGGTCAGCTCGCCGTCGCCTGCGCCCATCTCGCAAATCGTTGCGCCCTCATGGACGTCCAAAGAATCGAAGATCTGGGCATTGGTAATTGGTCCGGATCCTTGCGCCGACGCCGCGGCTGGGACAAGTAGAGTGACGAGCAGCAGAGCGGGAATGCGCATGAAAGTCATAGTCGCTTAGACGAACGAGCTGTGCTTTGGGCCGGGAATGTCGGCGGGTTTCTGAATCGGATGTAGACTCCTCGCGGTCTCGCTGGAGGACCGATCATGTCTGACTACACGCGGCGGGAGTTCGGGCACGCGATGGCAGGGGCGGTCGTCATCGCCAGTGGGCGACAGGCGCGGCAGACGCAACCCGCGACGCGCGGATCGCTCACCGACGTGCCTGGGCTCAAGGTCGGACACTTCACAGACCCTCGCCGTCCGACCGGCTGCACCGCCATCCTCTTCGACGCGGCTGCCGCTGCCGGTGTCGACTACAACGGTTCCGCTCCGGGCGAGTCGCAGGTCGTGATGCTTCAGCCAGTCAGTCCCGTCGAGCGCATCCACGCGCTCTTCCTGACCGGCGGCGGCGTCCTCGCGCTGCCGGCAGCTGCTGGCGTCCTTCGCTTTCTCGACGAGCGGAAGATCGGTTTCGACTGGGGCACACCCGACCTCAGGATTCCGATCGTCGTCTCGGCGGTGATCGACGATCTTTCCGTTGGCAACCCGCGAATCCGGCCCGACGGCGAGGCCGCCTACGCCGCATGCGGCGCCGCCTCGACTGCGCCCGTTCCGGAAGGGAACGTCGGCGCAGGCGCTGGCGCGACGGTCGGCAAAATGCACCGCGGCCGCGGCCTGGGTGGGATGAAGGGCGGGCTGGGCACCGCCAGCCTCTCACTCGGCGACGTCGTCATCGGCGCGCTGGCCGTCGTCAACGCGGCGGGGGATATCCTCGATTGGCGAAGCGGCCGGATCGTGGCCGGCGCGCGGCGGCCGGACGGAAGCTTTGCGGACAGCGTCGAGGCGATGCGCGCGATCGTCACAAAGACGCCGGGCGCGGCGCTCGATGATCCGGCGCTTCGCAGCACGACGCTCGCCGTCGTTGCCACGAACGTGGATTTGACGAAGACCGCGTTGACCAAGCTGGCGATGATGGCCAATTGCGGCGGGGCGCGGGCGATCCGTCCGTACCACACGACCGGCGATGGGGATCAGCTCTTTGCGGTGTCGACCGGCAAGCTGCAGCGGACGGACTTGTCACTGACGATTCTCGGCGCGCTGGCGGCGGACCTCGTCGCGGAGGCGATCGTCCGCGGCGTTCGCGCGGCGACGGGCGTCGAGGGTTGGCCGGCGGTCGGCGCTCGGTGACGATCGGCTCGAAGAACGAGTGAGCTACTGCGGGTACGCCGCCAGGCGTGCCCGCAGGTCGGCAACCGTCGTGGCATGCCTGGGATCCGCTGCGAGGTTGGTGGTCTCGGCGGGATCGTTCTCCATGTCGTAGAGTTGCGCGCCCTCTTTCCCGCCATCCCATTCGATGTATCGCCAACGGTCGGTGCGGACGGCGTAGCCGTTTCTGGCTTGAGAGAAGGCCGCGTCTTTGACCGTGGCCGAGGGGTTGGTGAGCATTGGGGAAAGGCTCACGCCGTCGAGTGTGGCCGCCGGCGTCAGGCCGGCCAGGGCGGCTAGCGTCGGGTACAGATCCACGAGTTCCACAACCCCCCGAGCCACCTGCCCGCGCGCGGTTACCGAGGGCCCGGCGATGACGAGCGGGACACGCGCGCTGCGCTCGAACAGGCTCTGTTTTTGCCACAAGCCGTGGTCGCCGAGGTGGTACCCGTGGTCGCTGGTGAAAACGACGACGGTGTTGGAGGCGAGGCCAAGGCGATCGAGGGCGTCGAGCACTTGTCCCACTTGTGCGTCCATGAATGTCGTCGACGCACGGTACGCCTGGATAGCCTCTTTGCGTTGACGATCGGTCGCGGCGTCCTGCTCGTTGAGCGCGCTGCGATACGCGGCGGCCGGCGTTCGGGATCGGTCGGCCTCCGAGAGCGTGGGCAGATCGATCCGATCGGCGGGGTACATGTCGAAATACTGTTTCGGCGCGACGTACGGGGTGTGCGGGCGATAGAAGCCGACGGCCAGAAAGAACGGCTGGTTGTTACGCTTGAATCTCTCCAGCAGCTTGACCGCCTCGGCGGCGCCAATGCCGTCGGTATAGTCCGCATCTTCACCTTCGTCGGCGAGCCAGCTCAGTGTGGCCCCGAACAGACCGGGCCTGAGGGAGAAGATGCGATCGTGAATGTCGCGATCGCGTCCGCGCGGGTTGACCGCCAGGTCCCACGAGCGATAGTCGTCGAGGCTCGAGGTGCCGATGTCGTTCGGCACGCCATAGTGATAGAGCTTGCCGACGCGCGCGGCGAACCACCCCTGATTGCGAAAGAGCTGCGACATCGTGACGGCGTCGGGCAGGCGCTCGCGAAAGTGGGGCGAATTCGGGTTCTTCGCCGGGGTTGGGTTGGCCACGACACCGGTGACGTTCGGCCGGCGGCCCGTGAGGAACGACGAGCGGCTGGGGCTGCAGAGCGGGAATTGCGTGTAGGCTCGCTCGAACCTCACTCCGCGCGCCGCCAGCTTGTCGATGTTGGGGGAACGGACGGGCGCGCCGTAAACGCCGAGGTCGTTGTTCAGGTCGTCGGCGATGAGAAACAACACGTTCGGCCGCGACGGCTGCGTCGAGACGTGGCTCCCGGGCACGAGCAGGATCGCGAGAAACGCCAGGCTGCGCAGCGTTGGAGGCATGGACACCTCGAAGAGGGGTGATCACAGGTGTGACGAGGAGTTACTGTATCAGCCTTCGCCTCAACAGCGAGCGAAGGCTGGCCTGCCTGGCCGAAGCTCGTTCCTTGGACAGAGACAGCCCGCCTTCGCCGCGTGGCGGCTCCGGCGCGCAGCCTTCGCCTGCATTTGACGACGAAGGCTGGCTTGCCATCCGAAGCTCTCGTGTAGACAGAGACGGCCCGCCTACGCCAAGGCTACGGCGGGCAACCTTCGCCTGAATCGAGAGCGAAGGTTGGGCGAGATGAACCTATGCCTTAAGCTGTTAAGATGCTCGGCCGGTTCACGGTTCCAAACATGACAGCCGTTCCAGATGCGCGCACGGGCTGGCGTTCCCGTGCTACTCGCACAATCGCCATGGTGTGCTTGTGTGGGTGGGTATCGGTCTGTGCCGTAGCGCTGGCACGGGGGCAAGACGTGCAGGCACCGTCGGCGGAAGCGACAGCTGCGCCGTTGAGGGAAATCCGGGCGATCCGCACCCTGATGCTTGACGTCGCTCGCCGCAGCCGCCCAGTACTGATTCGCGGGACCGTGACCTACATCAACGAGCGCGAACCGGCCGGGATCATCGTCCACGACGGGCGCGCCGGGGTGTTCGTCCGCTACGGGCGCAAGTCCAGCGGCCCGGTGATCGACCTGCGTCCCGGTGATGTCATCGAAATTGAAGGCCATACGACCGCGGACGGTTTCGCTCCCGATGTTCGGCCAACGCGCGTGCGGCGGATCGGTCGTGGACCGCTGCCTTCGCCCAAGCGAGTGTCCTATTCGGCGTTGTCGAGCGGCGCGTTCGATTGCGACTACATCGAGGTGATCGGCGTCGGACAGCGGGCGTGGCTGTCTGAGTCCGGGAAGACGCTGTTCGTCGACGTTGCCGTCGAAGGCGGTGCCATACGCGCATGGTTCTGGGACTTCGACAAACAGGATCTGACGCGTTTCATCGACGCTCGCGTCAGGCTCCGCGGCAACGCGGGGACACTCTACACCCCGGCTCGCCAGGTTCGCGGGATCTCGCTCTTCGCCGGTCGTACGATGGACGCCGTCGTGCAGACGGCGGCGCCCGATCCCTGGTCCCTTCCGATTCGCGCGATCGCCAGCTTCTACACCCATCACGCCGTGGACCAGATTGATCGACGCGTTCGGCTGCGCGGTACGGTTACGGCAACACGGGTGGGACAGCCGACGATCGTGGAGGACATCACGATGCATTCGCGCTCGCGCGATGTCCGTCACAAGGTCTACGTCAGAGACGAGACGAGCGCGGCGCTCGTCGAAACCGAGCAGTCGTTCGAGTTGAAACCCGGAGACGTGATCGAAGCTGCCGGGTTTCCGATCGTCAGCTCCACGAAGCCGCGACTTCAGAACGCCGTCATCCGCCGGGTCGGGAGCGGCACGGCTCCTGCTCCAATCGCCCTCCTTTCGCTCGAGACGCTACCCGCTGCTGACCACGACTCGGAGTTGGTGAGAGTGGCGGCCACGCTCCTTGCGGATGTGACCACACCGGCGGGACGATCGCTGGTCCTGAAGGTTGGCGACAGCGTGTTCGAGGCGAACCATGACCCCATGTCCAGCGCTCCCACGGAGAGCTACGCCGGTGGAACCTTGGTGTCGGTGACCGGTGTCTATGCGTTCGAGTCCGGGCCCCCTCCTTCTTTCCGAGTGCTGTTGCGCTCGGCCGGAGACGTCGAGCTGCTCGCCGCGGCGCCGTGGTGGACCTACCGGCATACGCTCGTGCTCCTGGTGGCCACGGCGGTAACCGGCATCGTCGGCCTCGGGTGGATCAGGATGATCGCGAACAGGAACGCGCTCGCCCAGGAGCATTATCGCGCAATCATCGCCGAGCGCAGCCGTCTCGCGACCGAGCTCCACGACACGCTCGAGCAGGGGCTGGCGGGCATTCAGTTGCAGCTCGGCGCGGTCGCCAGAACCCTGGACAGTTCTCCGCCGACCGCGCGCCGCGCGCTAGGCACCGCCACCGAGATGTTGCGCTACAGTCTCAGCGAAGCGCGTCGATCGGTCATGGATCTGCGACACGGCGCCCTCGAGACGCGCAATCTCGGGGGGGCGCTCTCGGAGCTGGCGGAACAGATGACGACCGGGACGTCGCTGAGCGCGACCGTCCGGATGGTTGGTTCGACGCGATCGCTCGAGCGCTCCGCAGAGCACCATCTGCTGCGCATCGGCCTGGAAGCGCTGACAAACGCCGTGAAACATTCCGGAGCGACGCTCGTCGATGTCGAGCTTCGCTTCGACGACGAGACGGTGCATCTCGTCGTTAGGGACAACGGGACGGGCTTTGCCGAGACCGGCCTGGATGGCACGCGGCGGGCATTTTGGCCTGCGCGGTATCCGGGACCGTGTCGGCAAGCTCGGTGGAACGCTGACGCTCACGAACCACGCGTCCGGAGGCGCGATTGTCGCCGTCAGTGTGCCGTTGCGCAATCGCGAACCGCGCGTGAGAGGTAGCCGCGAGTTGGTCAGTAGCGAGCCATGACGATCCCTACGAAGGAACTTCGCCTCATGCTCGTCGACGACCACAGCCTCGTTCGTGTGGGGTTGTCGAGCGTGATCGGGCTCGAGCCAGACATGACCGTGTGCGCGGAAGCAGCCACGGGGAGTCACGCGATCGAGCTGTTTCGCTCCACCAGACCGGACGTAACTTTGATGGATCTCCGTCTGCCGGACCTGAGCGGCACCGACGCCATTCGGTCGATTCGCGCCGAGTTCGCCGACGCAAAGATCATCGCGCTCTCGACATTCGCAGGCGACGAGGAGATTCACATGGCGCTCGAAGCCGGAGCGCTGGCGTACCTGGTGAAAACCGTTCAACCGGACGAGCTCGTCGAGACGATTCGCAAGGTTTCCGAAGGCCGACAACACGTGCCCGCGGACCTGGCGGCGCGGTTGGCCCTGCGATCGCCGCGGTCCCACCTCTCACCGCGCGAGCTCGCAGTGCTGAAGCTCATGGTGATGGGTAAGCGCAACAAAGAGATCGCCGCCCACCTCGACATCACCGAAGGCACGGTGAAAATTCACGTCAGCAATATCCTGGTGAAGCTGGTCGTGGTGGATCGTACCGAAGCCGTCACCCAAGCACTTCAGCGTGGAATAGTCACCCTGGCTCCCTGACCCACGCACGCAACAAGACATCACACCTTCGATATAGGTCGAAAGACATAGGTCTTCCGACAAATTGACGGCGTCACCTGTTCGGACCCATTTTATCCACGCTGTAACAGGTCTGATTCGCTCGCCGACACGGTCCACTGGCGAGCTGTTCGTGTGCACAACCGCAGGGCAGAGGAGGAGCGCAGATGCACGAGCCATTTGTGGGTCGCCGCGTCGCAGCGGCCGTGATTGCGGCCGCCTCGATTGTGTGGGGCGGGACGTCTCATCCGTTATCGGCACAGCAGTTCAGCGGCACGCTCCGCGGAACCGTTCAGGATTCAACCGGCGCGGTCGTGGCCGACGCCGACGTGACGATCACGAGCACGACCACCAACGAAAAGTACGCGGTCAAGACCGACGCGGAAGGCCGCTACGTCGTGCCCCAGCTGAAGCCTGGCTTCTACAACGTCACGGTCGCGAAGACGGGATTCAAGAGCGCGGCCATCGATGAAGTGAAGCTCGACGTCCAACAGGTGCGCGGCGTCGACGTGACACTCGAGCTCGGGCAGGCCTCCGAGCTGGTCACGGTGGTCGGGCGCACCGCCACGATCGAGACCACCAGCTCCACCGTCAGCCAGACGATCGAGAACAAGCGCCTCGTCGATCTGCCGTTGAACGGCCGCAATCCGTTCTCGCTCGCGACGCTCGCGCCGGGAGTCGCGCCCGCGCCCGGATCGTCGCCGTTCATCAGCGGCGGCCGCAACGCCACGAGCGAGGTCACGATCGACGGCGTGTCGAACGTCAACGCCGAGAACAACGTCTCGATCCTCGACTTGAACTACACGCCGTCGGTTGACGCGGTGCAGGAGTTCAGCGTGCAGACCAACGCCGTGAGCGCGGAGTTCGGGCGCCTCGGCGGTGGCGTCATCAACCTGATCACCAAGAGCGGCAGCAACGCGTTTCACGCGACCGCGTTCGGTTTCGGCCGGAACAGCAAGATGGACGCGACCAACTTCTTCACCAACCGCGCGGGGCAGCGCCCGGGCAGCTTCAAGCGCAACCAGTTCGGCGGCAACGTCGGTGGTCCGGTCACGCTTCCCGGCTACAACGGTGCGGACAAGACGTTCTTCTTCGTGAACTACGAGGGCCTGCGCCAGGAATCGGGCGCGGTCTCGACGCTCACGGTGCCGCTGCCGGAGTGGCGCACCGGCGACTTCTCGAACCTGCGCAACTCGAACGGCCAGCCGATCATCCTCTACGACCCGGCGACGACCCGGCCCGATCCGAACAATCCGGGCTCGTTCATCCGCGACCCGTTTCCCGGCAACCTCATTCCGCAGAATCGCATCAGCGGCGTCGGCCGCGCGCTGGCGCAGTACTGGCCGCTGCCGAACACGACGCCGTCGAACGCGTTCACGCAGGCGAGCAACTACGTCCTGTCCGGCGCCCAGCCGAGCAACGGCGACCGCGTCGATTCGCGCGTCGACCACGTCGTCAGCGACAAGTGGCGCATGTTCGTCCGCTACTCCTACTCGAACGAAGACAGCCAGGTGTTCAACAGCTTCCAGAACGTGGCCAGCTCGTCGGGCGGCGACGGCCCGACCTACACGACGACGCAGAGCCTGTCGATCGACAACAACTACGTCTGGTCGCCCTCATTGCTGCTCAACGTGCGCTACGGACTGAATCGCCGCTTCGTCGATCGCAAGCCGCTGTCGGCCGGCTTCGACCTCGCCTCGGTCGGCTTCGCCAGCAACGTCGTCCAGATCGCGCAGGCCGCCGAGTTCCCCCGCGTCGACGTCCAGGGCTTCCAGTCGCTCGGGCAGAACACCTTCACCGACCTGGTGATCGCCCCGACGACGCACCAGTTCAACTTCACCGGCACGAAGATCCTGTCGAGTCACACCATCAAGTTCGGCATGGACTACCGCAAGTTCCTGCTCAACTTCACGCAGCTGTTCTTTCCGTCCGGACAGTACGGCTTCGGCAACGCGCAGTGGACGCAGCGCGATCCCAACGTCACGAGCTCGACCCAGGGGTTCGCGCTGGCGTCGATGCTGCTCGGCATTCCGAGCTTCGGCCAGATCAGCCACAACCCGTCGCCGGCGTCGGCGAGCTCCTACTGGGCGTCGTACATCCAGGACGACTGGAGGGTCGCGAACAACCTCACGATCAATATCGGCCTGCGCCACGAGTTCGACGTGCCGCGGACGGAGCGCTTCAACCGTCTGAGCTACTTCGATTCCGGCGTGACCTCGCCGCTCGCCGGCCAGGTGCCTGCCAATCCGTTCTTCAATCCGGCACAGCTGACTGGCGGCCTGGTGTTCATGGACGAGAACAACCGGCGGCAGGTGGACACCGATCTCAACAACTTCGGCCCGCGCATCGGCGCGTCCTGGAACGTGATGCCGAAGACGGTCGTGCGATCGGCATACGGCATCTTCTACATGCCGTCGCACGTGCAGGCCGCGGGACATTCCGGTTCCGCCGGCATGATGGGCTTCAACAGCCAGAGCAACATGATCGTCAGCCTCGACGGCCGTCGTCCCGCTGCGGACGATCGACAATCCGTTCCCCGACGGCTTCAACCTGCCGCCCGGCAACGCGCAGGGCGCGGCGACGTTCATGGGGCTGAACATCGGCGGCGGCAACGGCGGTGTGTTCACCTCGAACCAGACACCGCGCATGCAGCAGTGGAACGTGAACGTGCAGCGTGAGCTGCCGGGCAACTTCGTTGCCGAGGTCGCCTACCTTGGCAGCAAGGGCACGAACCTGTTGATCGGCGAGAGCGGCCTCGCCTTCGCGCAGGTCGATCCGTCGTTCCTCTCGCTGGGGACCACCTTGCAGGATCAGGTGCCGAACCCGTTCTACGGGATCATCACCAACCCGTCCTCTCCGCTGCGGTTCGAAACCGTGTCGCGCAACCGGCTGATGCGGCCGTTTCCGCAGTACGACGGCGTCAGCGCGTTCCGCGTGCCGGGCTCGAAGTCGATCTACCACGCATTCACTGGACGTCTCGACAAGCGCTTCTCGGGCGGCCTCAGCCTGCTGGCCGCCTACACGTTCGGTCAGCTCAAAGACGACGCGTCGACGACGGTGGGATTCCTCGGCCAGGCGGGGACGCAGCAGAACGCCTACGATCGCGCGTCCGACTGGTCGATCTCGAGCCAGGACATCAGGCACCGCTTCGTCGCCAGCTTCGTCTACGACCTGCCGTTCGGCACCGGCCGCCGATTCGGCAACGGCTGGAACAGCGCGGTCAACGCCGTGCTCGGCGGCTGGCAGGTGAACGGCATCCTCACGTTCCAGAGCGGCATTCCGCTCATCATCACGCAGGCCGTGAACAACACCAACCTGTTCAGCCCCACGCAGCGCCCGACCTGGACCGGCCAGGATCCGAACATCGACGGCTCCAGCGTCAGCAAGGGCGAGCACATCCTGCGCTGGTTCGACACCAGCGTGTTCAGCGTCACGCCGGCGTTCCAGTTCGGCAACGTGCCCGAGTGCATGCCCGACCTGCGCGCGGATGGCGTGAAGAACCTCGACCTGTCCGTGTTCAAGAACAACTACTTCCACGGCGGCAAGTGGAACGCGCAGGTCCGCCTCGAGATGTTCAACGCGCTCAACCGCGTGCAGTTCGGTGCGCCGAACACCCAGGTCGGCAACGGCAACTTCGGGATCGTCTCGTCGCAGGCGAACGGGCCACGTCAGGTGCAGCTCGCACTCAAGCTGATCTTCTGATTAGTTCAGATTCTCGATCTGACGATCGGTGGGGTTTCAGCCTTCGCTCCGGTCTCAGTTGCCGATTCCTCCTCCCTCGGCACTGAGGGCCGGAGACCGGAGGCTGAGACCGGCGCCGGAGTCACCGTTTCTCGAGATCGACCGGAGCAATGGATGACATCGACAGGTTGGCGCACGGCCATCATCGTCCTGGTTCTGGCTGGCTTCGCGCCGCATCCCGCGTCACGGGCGGCCGCTCAACAAGCTGGTCCAGCGCTGGGACTGTTCTCGGGCAGCCAGGACGTCGGCACGCCCTCGACGATTGGCGCCGGGATCTGCGAGCCACGACGCGCAGAAGCAGGCCTATGTCGTGTCCGGCGGCGGCGCCAACATGTGGGGCACCGCCGATCAGTTCCACTACGTCTGGAAGAAGGTGTCGGGCGACGTCACGCTTGCCGCCACCATCGAATTCACGGGGACACAGCCGGCGACCGGGACGCCGGAGCCGCACCGCAAAGCCTGCCTCGTCATCCGTCAGACGCTGGACTCGGACTCGGTGTACGCGGACGCAGCCGTGCACGGCGACGGGCTGACCTCGCTGCAATGGCGCGAGGACAAGGGCGGGGTCACGCACGAAGTGCAGTCCAACGTCGTCGGCCCGAAGCGCGTACGCATCGAGAAGCGCGGGAACTACGTGTCGATGTCCGTGGCTGGCGATGGAGAGGAGCTGCGTCCAGCCGGCGGGTCCGCGCGCATCGACCTTGCCAGGCGAGTTCTACATTGGTCTCGCGGTGTCCGCGCACACCACCGCACGGATCGAGACCGCGACGTTCTCCAACGTCGAACTGGGGACGCCGCCGTCGAGGTACCGGACAGAAGCCAACGCTCGTCAACACCCTGGAAACCATCAGCCTGCGCTCCAAGGATCGCCGGGTGGTGCACGTGGTCACGCAGCCGGGCCGCATCGAGGCGCCGAACTGGTTTCCCGACGCCTCGAACACGCTGTACTTCAACACCGGCGGCAGGCTCTACAAGATTCAGGCTGAGCCGCCGGGAACGAAACCGAATCCCAACCGGCTCAAGGTTCCGGAGGCCGTGGATCTCGGGTTCCTGACGCGCATCAACAACGACCATGGCGTCACCAACGATGGCAAGCTGTGGGCGATCAGCGATCAGTCCCAGTCGGTCAACGGCCAGCGACCATCGCTGATCTACACGGTCCCGGTCGGCGGCGGTCCCCCCAAGCTGGTGACCGAGAAGGGGCCGTCGTACTTCCATGGCTGGTCACCCGATGGCAAATCGTTGACGTATTGCGGACAACGCGACGGCAACTTCGACATCTACACGGTCTCCGCCGAGGGCGGGCCCGAGACCCGTCTGACGACGGACGCGGGCAAGGATGACGGGCCCGAGTACTCTCCGGACGGCCAGCACATCTACTTCAACTCCGATCGCACGGGAACGATGCAGATCTGGCGCATGAAGATCGACGGCTCGCAGCAGGAACAGATCACCAGCGACGATCAGGAGAACTGGTTCCCGCACGTGTCGCCGAACGGCGCGTCGATGGTGTTCCTGACCTACGCGAAGGGCGTCGGCGATCACCCGGAGAACAAGGACGTGGCGCTGCGCGTCATGGATCTCAAGAGCAAGAAGGTCGATGTTCTGGCCAGGCTGTTCGGCGGACAGGGGACGATCAACGTGTCGTCGTGGTCGCCCGACAGCCAGTACCTGGCGTTCGTGAGCTACCAGTTGGTTCCACAATGACGCGCGCCTCGATTTGCTTCCGTAAACTCTCGAGGACATCTACATGGAAGGACCATGCACTCGGCGGGAGTTCCTGGAACGAACGACGATGCTGGGCGTGTCGCTGCGCCGTGCCACGCCTTCAGACGACGCCCCGCGGTCAGTCGGGCATGTTCATTTCGCTGCCGCCATGGGCGGTCGCGCGCAACGTCGGATGGCCGGAGCAGGCGCAGCGTCGCGGCACGCGCCGGCTACGGCGGCATCGACTGGGCGTTCGCGCCGGCGCGCGCCGCGGGCGTCGAGGCCACGCGCAGCCTGCTGTCCGAGCTCAAGATTCGCGCGACCATCGTCAACCTGCCGATGCAGGCGCCGCTCGACGGAGAGGAGGCGGCGTTCTCGGCGCAGTTGCCGAAGCTGGCCGACGACGCGGCGTTCTGCGCGGCGATCGGCTGCCGCAGCTTTCAGCTCGTGCTGCGCGCGACGACCGGCGGTCGCGTCGAAGGAAGAGCGGTGGAAGGTCGGTTCGCGGTCGATTGGCCTCGATCGGTGAGGTGCTTCGCAAGCACGATGTCAGGCTCGGGCTCGAGTTCCTCGGTCCGCTCGTGTTCCGCACGCGCACGGGTGGTGGAGGCCGCGGCCGCAGGGGCGGGCCGCCGGTCGATCCGAACGCGCCGCCTCCGCCGCCACCGGCTCCGCCAGTACCGTTCGTCTGGACGCTGCCCGAAACGGTCAAACTCTGCGAGGAGAGCGGTCCGAACATCGGCGTCACGCTCGATGCCTGGCACTGGTACCACTCCGGGGGAACCGTCGCGGACATCCAGGCGACCAACGCGTCGCGGATCGTCCACGTCCACGTGTCCGACGCGCGCGAGATGCCACCCGAGGCCGTCGAAGACAACATGCGGCTGCTGCCCGGGGAGGGCATCATCGACCTGGTCGGTTTCTTCAAGGCGCTGCAGAAGATCGGCTACCAGGGCGGCGTCGCGCCGGAAACGATCGGCCCGCGCATTCCCGACGCGATGCCCGCCGACGAGAGCGCCCGGCTCGCGCTCGAGATGACGGTTGGCGTCATGAAGAAGGCGGGCGTCACGCCGTAACGCGCCGAGGTCCGGCACAGACGCGTCGAGTGTTCGAGGTCGGTTGCGGACGAACGAACCACTGTGCGCGGGTGCAACTGCTTAACGCGGATTAACTCAGATCGTCGCGTTTGAATCCGCGGCCTGGTTCGCGATCTTCATCGCCTCCACGGTAGCTCCCATCGCCTCCACTCCACCGTCCGGCAGACCAAATTCCTTGAACAGATATTGGGCAAGGTGGACCGTGTGCATCACCGATGCCGCGGCAGGGTCCCGAAAGGGGTCGGGCGGATCAAAAGCTGCCCGGCGTATCTTTTTGCCGTCTGAGGGAAACTAGACTGTATGACCGATCCGGACTTCCGGAACGCGTTCTACGCGCACAAGGACGTCCTCTACCGGTTCGTCTATCGGATGACCGGATCGGCGAACGGCGCCGAGGACATCGTCCAGGAATGTTTTCTGGCCCTGTGGCGCAAGCCCGGCGCGTACGACCCAGGTCGCGCCCTGCGGCCATTTCTGCTCGGCATCGCCCGTAACCTGGTCCTCAAACGCTGGAGGGACGAGCATCCGCACGACTCGATTGAAGAGGATGCCTTCACGTGTGGGCCGGTTGACTTGCTCGGTCAGGAGCGTGCCGAGATGGTCGCCCGGGCCGTTGCGATGCTGCCCCCACTGCAGCGGGAGTCGATCATCCTCGCCGAATACGAGGACTTGACGTTGGAAGAAATTGCCAGCGCCACGGCATCGACGGTTGCCGGCGTCAAGTCACGACTGCACCGTGCGCGCGCGAATCTGAGGCGCATGCTCGCGCCGCTACTCGAGGAGAGAGGCACTGTTTATGGAACCCGGTAACGATCCCCGGCTGAAACGTGTGCTGCATGAATGGGAGGTTCCCAAAACGCCTGACACGCTCGAAGCCCGCGTGCTCGGTCAGCGGAAGCCGTGGTGGCAGGGTCTGATGAGCTCACGCATTCGCATCCCGTTACCGGTCGCCATTGCGTTCTCCGTGGCTCTGGTGTGGCTCAGCGTCCTCGCGGTTCGCGATCGCATCCCGGTCGTGGAACCGCCCGGCACGAGCTTCGACCTGCGGGGCTTCCAACCGGTCAAGTCCGTTAGCGTGCGAATCGAAAGGAGCAGCGATGCCATACGGTAAAGCGTTCGTCTTTCTTCTGGTGGTCGCTGCGACAGTGCCGGCGGCGGCGCAAGTGTCGGTCTCCATGCATAGTGGAATCGAAGTTCAGATGACGGCGCGAATAGAGCCTGGTTCAGTGCGGATTCCGTCGGGCGTGAGGGCGATCCACATCGGCCGCTTCCATCGCGTCGTTCAGGACCGCAGCCAACGGCGGTACTTTGCCTACGACGTGCTCGTCGAACCAAAGAACGGCTCTCGAGCATTCCAGGTTCGCATCGAACCGTTCAGCCTGTCCGCAACAGACCTCGCCGAGATGCACGTTGATCCGTCCTGGACATATGTCCCGCTGCTCAAGTACCCCCTGGTGCCGGATGTGCGCGCGGGAGATAGCGTGGCGATCGATCTCCTGGAGAATCCCACGACTGGACAGAAAGTCGTGGACTATTTCGTATTCAAACCTTCGAACGCCACGGCTGCTGCAGAACTCAGCCCAGTAAGAGACTTGTCCCTGGCTGACGTGCAACTGCGGCTGGACGATCTTCGGATCAGCGTGAACCGCACCGTGCTGGACGCCTCAACGCGTGTGGGCGGCAGTCTCTCGGGTGCCGCGCTGTGGTTCTACCTCCCGGAGCGGGGCCGCTTCGTGATGTCATTGCTGCCGAACCCGAAGCTCGGGTTCCGCCGTGCTGGCGAAGTCACGAACGCGTTGCTCAGCTTCACGGACGGGAGTGACCGGTACGACATCAAGAGCACCAGTCGGATCGCTCCGGCTGACGGCCGTTTCAATCTCTACGTCCTCCACGATCCCGAATGGCGACCGACGGGAGATGAGGCGAACTCACCGATCATTGTTGGAGCGGCCGATCGCGCGGAGTGGTTGATTGGGAAGTAACGACTGCGAGCCCAAGCTCGTACTCCAGGTTGGGACAGCCGTCGTCGCCTGATTAGCAACAATCGCTCTTGGTTTGCCAGCCGAAGCTCGCGGGTAAACAGAGAAACAGCCCGCCTTCGCCGCGTGGCGGCTCCAGCGTGG
>CAVXUR010000012.1:0-175878 GCA_963764925.1 uncultured Acidobacteriota bacterium | reverse complement strand
CGCTGGCACGCCACGTCAGCGACGCGCGCGGGCTGAAAAAATCTCCGAGCGCGTCGACTTCCAGTGATCGCCGCGGGCGCCGACGACGAGCGACAGGTCCGGGTGGAAGGCGAAGCGGATGCGGCCATAGACTGACGCGTTCTGCTCCTCGAGATCCGGCATCGAGGTAGAGACCGGCGCACCGGTGACCGGATAAGTGGTGCCGTTGAGGTCGGAGTTCGTCTGCCGCCCTTCGAGCCCGACCAGGATGTCGGCGGACTTCCACGCGCGCATCCACTGGCCGCCAGCGGTGAAGAAGTCGCCAGGCACAGTCTGATCGTTCGTCAGGCGTTCGGTCTGGCGGTTGGCGGCAATCGCCGAGAACGTCTGGAAATAGTCCTGGCTGCCGCCAGTCACGCGCGCCGTCCAGAAGCCGCCGGCCAGGCTGCCATTGACGTCGCCGGCGAACTGGCGCCACTCGGTGTCGTTCACCTGGAGCGGCGTGCCATTGCCGCGATCCTCGCTGGCGAAGTTGGCGCGGAGCGTCGCCCGCCACGTTGCGCCGCCGTAGCCCGCGGCGCCGAATCCCGACTGGTAGTCGCTGTCGGCGCGGACGTCCACCGCGCCGCGATCCTCCTCGGCAACGACATAGACGCCCTCGGTGCGCTGGACCTCGGCGCCCGCCGAGATCGCCCAGTCACCAAATTTGCGGCCGCCAAAACCGGAGGCGCGATACGTCTCGTGCGAGCCGCCTTCGAAAATGCCACGGATGCGCGGCTTGTCCGCGTCGAGCGTCAGCACCTGGATCACGCCGCCGAGCGCGTCCGCACCATAGAGATCGCCGGCAGCGCCGCGGACGACCTCGATGCGGTCGACGGCCGCGAGCGGAATGCGATTCCAGTAGACCCAGCTGCCGAAGGAATCGTTGAGTGCCCAGCCGTCGGCGACGACGAGTGTGCGGCTGGCCCCCGAGCCCGAGACTCCACGCAGCGTCACACCCTGGGTCGTCGGATTCGCGACGCGCGACGACGAGCGTCGAAACAGGCTGAAGCCGGGTGTGTTGCGCAGCGCGTCGTCGACGGCTCCGGCGGCCGATGTCAGAAGCTCTGCGGACGACACGATCGTCGAGCTGGCAGCCGTGTCGACGCCCGCGGCGCCGCGCGATGCGGTTACCGTCACCGACTCGGTCAGTGGGCGCGGATAGAGGATGATTCGCAGTGTGGTGTCCCCGGAGTTGAGCGGCACCACCGATTCCGCAAAGCCGTTCGCACGCACGCGCACAACCGCGCTCGTTTCCGTCGATTCGTCGAGCGAGAACCGTCCGTCGGGCCCGGTGTCGACAGTCCGCGCCGTTTTACCACCACTCTCGATGGCCACCGTGGCGCCAACGATCGGCGCTCCTGAAGCGTCGACGACGATGCCAGTCGTGGGACTGTTCTGAGCCGTGGCTGTCGATGTCAGGACCGTGCACAGGAAAAGGGCGAGGAAGAGCCGACAGGAAGCCATTCTCGCGATGATACTTCAACTGCAAATTCGCCCGCCCGTGAACCCGGAACCCTGGACCCGAACCCCCAAATCTTCTGTATAGTTGCAAACCGATGACCCGCCCCTGGGACGTGATTGGCATCGGCGCTACGTCGGTCGACTATGTCTACCGGCTGCCGGTGCGACCGGAAGCTGAAGGCCCGCACTCGAAGATCCGCATCTCCAGCCACACCGTCTCGTGCGGCGGTCAAATGGCAACCGCGCTGGCGGCATGCGCGACGCTTGGGACTGCGATCCAAATTCGCCGGCGTCATCGGCTCCGATGACAACGGCACGCGAGTGCAGGAGGCGCTGGTCGCGCGCGGCGTCGACGTCAAGGATGCTGTCGTGCATCACGGGCCGAATCAGTTCGCGGTGATTCTCGTCGACGAGCGCACCGGCGAGCGCATGGTGCTCTGGAGCCGCGACGACACCATCGCGCTGCAGGCGGACGAGTTGCCGCCGGCACTCCTGCCCTCGGCGCGCGTCGTACATGTGGACGATGTCGACCAGCAGGCGGCAATTCAAGTGGCGACCCTGGCGCGCGCCGCGGGCGCCATCGTCACCAGCGACATCGATCGCGTGACGGACCGGACCGACGAGCTCGTCGCGGCGGTGAGCATTCCCATCCTCGCCGAACACGTGCCAACGGCGCTGACAGGTGAGAACGAAGTCGGACGAGCGTTGCGGCTCCTCCACGAGCGCCATGGCACGCAGATGTGCGTCACGCTCGGCCGCAGCGGAGCGATGATCGTCGATGGCGGGCGGCTCGACTACGTGCCGGCATTCGGAGTGGATGCCGTGGACACGACCGGCGCCGGCGACGTCTTTCGCGGCGCCTTCATCTACGGACTCCTGCAGGGCGAGGCGCCGAAGGATCTGCTCCGCTTCGCCAACGCCGCCGCCGCCGTCAGTTGCACCCGGCGTGGCGCGATGAACGCGGTGCCGTCGCTCGAGGATGTCCGGCGGATGATGGCGCGTGCGGTTGTTCGGTTACGGGGTTCGGTAGCTCGGGGGTTCGGTAGCTCGGTTGTTCGGTAGCCGGTCAGCTTCGGTAGTTCGGGGGTTCGGTAGCTCGGTTATCGAACTATCGAGCGACCGAACTACCGAACCACCGAACTACCGAGCCCGCTTGCGCATGGCGCTCGGCGCCGGCCTGATCGCCGCGCCTGATCTGATGAAGGCTGCGCTACGAGTAGCAGCTCTCGACCGACGCGGTCCTGGTTACGGGGTTCACCGCGCCGTGGCGAGGTCCGCGACCACGTCGTAGTGAAAGCGAACGAATCGGTACAGTTCGCTCTCGAGAATCCGCTCCTGGTCGCTGTGAGCGCCAAAGCCCTTCGGACCATCCTCGAGGTCGGTCGTCGGCCCGACGCCGAAGCACTGCATGCCCTTCGCGCGCAGGTACGCCATGTCGGTCGCGCCGGTCGACATCGTCGGCAGCGTGATCGTCTGGTAGTGCTTCGTGACGTTCGGCTTCGATCGTCTTGAAGGCCTCGGAATCGAGCCGCGTCTTCGCGCCGACGCTGGACGCACGTCGCGCTCCGCCCACGCCACCTCGACCGCCGGATCGTCGATCGACTTTCTCGCATCTCCGCGAGAAACCCGTCGAGGTCCTCGTCGGGATGCGTGCGGACGTCGAGCGTGGCCTTCGCCTCGGACGGAATGACGTTGATGCGATAGCCGCCCTGGATCATGTTCGGCGAGACCGACGTGCGCAGCATGGAGGCATGGCGCGGCTCGTGCTCGAGGAAGTAATCGTCGGCGGCCGACGCGCGCGCTTCGCATCGACCGCCGATGACGTCGAGATAGCGCCGGCTCTCCTCCGGGGTCGAGACGGACGCCAGCCGCTTGAAGTACGCGCGGGTCGTGTCGTTCAGGCGGATCGGCGGCTTCCACGCCGCGACCCTGGCAACCGCCGCGGCAAGATGCACGATCGCATTCGATTCTGAGCGGCACCGAACCGTGCCCGGCGACGCCGCGCGCGGTCAGCTCGATGGCGCGGGGGATCTTCTCGAGCGTCTGTACCGACGCGAACTTGATCTGGCCATGCCGCGCGCGTGACGTTGCCGCCCTTCCGCGAGGCAGTACTCGGCGTCGACCTGCGGAAAGTGCTGACTCGACCACGAACTGGATGCCGACGCGGGTGCTGCCTTCCTCACCCGATTCGGCGAGGAAGATGACGTCACGGTCGAGCGGCGACGTTCTGCCGCTTGAGCATCAGCATGACCATCAGCGCCGGCGACGACGATTGTCCTTGTCGTCCACCGTGCCGCGGCCGTAGATGTAGCCGCCCTCGCGAGTCGCGCTGAACGGTGGATGCGTCCACTTCTTCGGGTCGACGTTGACGACGTCGGTATGGCCCATGACGAGGATTGGCCGCTTCTTGCCACTGCCTTTGAGGCGCGCGATGACGCTCGGCCGCTTCGGCTCGAGCGCCACAACCTGTGCCGGTATGCCCTCGGCGTCGAAGATCTTCTTCAGGTACTCGGCCGCCGGCTGCTCGTTCCCGGGCGGATCGGCGGTATCCATGCGCACGAGCGCCTGGAAGTGCCGCAGTGTTTCCTCTTCGATATTCGTTGCGGCAGTCGGCCTGGATGTCTGGGGGATGGTCGTCGCTAGTGTCAGGAGGGCGGCAAACGTCACGGTGCGCATGCGCGAAATCGTAGCATCGGACGTCCTTCGATGCAGTGTCCGGCTTCGGCCCGACTGTCGCGCTCTACGCGGGAAGTGACTTCTGGAGGACGTTGATCGAGTGCACGGGCGACGTGATGATGCGGCGGTTCTCGAATTCGAATTCCATCTGCAGGCCGCAATTGATCGCCAGGCGCTTCAGGAAGCTGCCGCCGGCCGTGCTGCCGGCGAAGCGGGCGAACGTCCATTCCGGGAAATAGCGGCCGCCGCGGACGCGCACGTCGCCGGACTGGTTCAAGACGATGATCTCGTAGAGGGTATTTCTGGTGCACACCTGCAGTTGCTGGAATTCTTCGAGGACGCCAACGTGGACGGCTTCGCTCCAGTCGCAGGTGAGCCACGCATCGAGCGACGCGGCAGCTCGCGGGCGGTCGGTCTCCGTACCGGTTTGCTTGAACCGGGTCGTCGATCGCGACGAGCGGGGGACTTGGCTTTTGACGCTCAAGTTCGTGCAGGTCTGCCGGGATTATACCGCCCCGTGCGGAAGATCCAGATGTGAAAAAAGCTTGGCAGAAGCCCAGCCGGCGACTGGAAATCGCCGGAAAGCCGACTGAAAGCGCGACAGCAACGGACGGAATTCCGCCTTGGAGTAGACTCCCTTGCGAGACGCCCATTCACCGAAGAGGACGCAGAGACAACGCCAGACATCTTCTGCTCTGTTGTAGCCCCGTGGTGAGCGAGGGAGGCCTGAAAATGGCAGCACAGCACTGCGTTCGCGACGACTACGACTCATCCGAGGAAAACGCTGGCGAAGCCCGCATGGGATTCCTCGAGCATCTCGATGAGCTGCGGCTCGCGCCTCATTCGGGCGTGCATCGCGCTCGTGGCCGGCATGGCGGTTTCCTTCGTATTCGCGCTCCGGCTGGGTGACCTGCTGCTCGCGGAAATCCTGTCATCACTGCCCCAGGAATCGTCGCTCATCTACAGCCGGCCGGGCGAAGGCTTCGCGTTTTACCTCGACCTCTCGCTGATGGGGGGGCTCATCCTGGCGGCGCCATTCATGACGTATCAGGTGTGGCGCTTCATCGCGCCTGGCCTGCACAGGAGTGAAAAGCGTCTGCTCGTGCCGTTTCTCGCCCTCGCCATCGGCGGGACCGTCGCCGGCGCTCTCTTCAGCCATTTCGTGCTCTTCCCGAGCATGATGTCGTTTTTTGCGGCGTTCGACTCACCGCTGATGCGATTCGTGCCGCGCGTCCGACGATACCTTCGAGCTCTATAAGAACACCCTCATCGGGATGGTCGCCGTCTTCCAGATTCCAACGCTGGTGTTCGTCCTCGCCAGGCTCGGCATCGTCACCGCACGATTCCTCTGGCGGCACGTGAACTACGCCATCCTCGTGGCGGCAATCGCCGCGGCGCTGCTGACGCCGTCGAGCGATCCGTGGAATCAGCTGGTCTTTGCGGCGCCGATGGTCGGCATGTACCTCCTCGGCATCGGCATCGCGTGGCTGTGCCAGCCGCGGCAGGACGCGAAAACGAGCGATGGCGCCGCCCTGCAGCTGGTCTTTGCCGCTGGCCTCATCGAAGGAGCCCGCCGCCGCGACTCCACGCATGGACATCATCGTCCGCGGCTGGTTCGCTCGCGAAAGTAGCACGATGGCCAGAAGTCCGATCGAGCGCATCAGGAAAATGTGCCTGGCGCTGCCAGAAACGTTTGAAAAACTGTCGCACGGGGAGCCCACCTTCTGGGCCGGGAAGCGAACGTTCGCGATGTTCGCCGATGCGTCTAATCATCACGGGGGCGGCAGGTACGCGGTGTGGTGCAAGTCGACGCACGCGACGCAAGATCTGCTCATCTCCCGATCTCCGGAGCGCTATTTCTCGCCGCCCTATGCAGGTCCGAGCGGATGGGTCGGCATCTATCTGGACAAGTCGCCAGATTGGAAGGATGTCGCCGAACGCCTGGCTGACGCCCATCGCCTGGCACAAGCGGCGTCGCGGCCGAGAAAAAAGCGCTAGCGGCGCATAGCGTCACGCCATCGTCGGACACACATGCGTCGTCGCCTCATCCGTACGCGCGATTCGTCCTAGACTGGGTTGATGGCAGGCGCGCGCCACCTGATCTTGATCTCAGGGTTCGCTCTGATGCTCGCCGGCGCCGGTCGGGCGACCTCCGCGCAAGCGCCGCCGGACCCCGAAGCCTTCGCGCGCAAGGTTCGCGAAGTCATCCGCGCCGAGTACACAGAACCGGTACGCTTCAATTACACCGAGGAAGGACGCGACGTCGACGTCTCGATGTTCGGCAAGGTGTCGGAGGGGCCGCTCGAAACCTACGAGGTTCGTCAGGAGCCGCCTGGCGAGGCGTGGCGACGGCTCGTGGCCCGCGACGGCAAGCCGCTGGCCGCCGCCGAGCTCGCGCGCCGTGACGCCGACCACAAGAAAACAGATCGAGCGCCTGAGAGCCGAGAGCCCGCGACAACGGGCCGCGCGGGACAAGGCGGAAGCCGAGGAGCTGCGCGAGCGCGACGAGATCCTCGACGACGCCGAGCGCGTGTTCGCGTTCAACTATGTCGGCCGCGACACCATCGACGGCCACGCGGTGATCGTCGCGGACTTGCAGCCGCGCCTGGACGTGCGCGTGACAACGGCCGAGGGCCAGCGCATGAAGCGGTTCGCCGGCAGGGTATGGGTCGCCGCGGCTGACTATCACATCGCACGCGTCCGCCTCCACGCCACTGACAGCGTCTCGGTCGGCTGGGGCGTCGTCGCCAGGGTCGAGCGCGGCAGCGGCTTCGAGTTCCTGAGGAAGAAAGTTGCCGGGAGCTGGGTCGCGTCACAGCTGACGATCGAGGGATCGGGCAACACGTTGCTCTTCCGCTCGTTTCATATCAAGACCGTCACTACCTATAGCAATCACGAGCCCTACAAGCCAGACGAGCCGTAGGCAGCGAGCCCGGCTTATGATCGAGGGATGCAGCCCTCGCGGCGCCTTCGACAATTCCTCGTCGCCATCATCGTGCTGACCGCCGGGACTTACGCGGCCGCCATGGTCCACCTGATGACGCAGGAAACGGAGCTGATCTTCCGCACCGCTGCCGCCCGCGCTGACACAAAGCCCGCCTTTCCCTACAGGCAGATTGACGTTCCGCGCGCCGACGGTGCGCGCCAGTTCGCCTGGCGCATCGAGCGCGCTGCCGCCGAACCGCGCTCCGACATCGGCGACACCTGGGTGTTGTATCTGCACGGCAATGCCTCGACTGTCGCGAGCCGGATGAACGTCAAGCACTGCGCACGGTTGCGCGAGCTTGGGCTGAATGTCCTGGCTGCGGAGTACCGCGGCTACAACGGCCTCGCAGGCAAGCCGTCCGAAGCAAGTGTCGCAGCCGACGCGCGGGCAGCGTACGACTACCTCCGCACGTACGAGCACGTGCCGGTGGAACGTCTCGTGATTTTCGGCTGGTCGCTTGGCGCGGCTGTCGCGGTCGAACTGGCTGCTACGGTACCGGCGCCGAGGGGTCGTGCTCGAGGGAGCCCCGGCATCAATCGTCGCGATTGGGCAACAGCGCTACCCGATCTTCCCGGTGCGGTGGATCATCCGCAATCCATTCAACGCCATCGACAGCGTGGCGCGGATTCGCTCGCCGCTGCTCTTCCTGCACAGTCCAGAGGACGTCGTGGTGCCTTTCGCCGAAGGCCGGAAGCTCTTCGACGCGGCCCCCTCGCCCAAGACATTCGTCGAGGTGCGCGGCGGCCACGTCGAGTCGAGCGAAACCGATCGCGACGTCTTCTACGGGGCCATCGACAACTTCCTTCGTTCTAGCGAGGCTGCGCCTCAGACCATGAAGGCTCCGCCTCGCTAGGTGGCATTGTTTGAGCACGGCCTTGACCCCCGCGAAACTTGACTCATTGTCCAAGTTCTGAGGGGCCAAGACCTTTAGCGCCACGCCGCCGCTGTCTCACTAGCGAAGGCGCCAAACGATCTCGGGGCGTGCCCGAGCAGGCGCGTCTGACGATCGATGGCCTCCGGCGACGCCTTCAGTCCCTGCTTCTGGAAGAAATCGTACATGTGCTTGAAGTCGAAGACCGACCCAGTCGGGCATGTACCTGCAGGCTCTGCTTTTCCCACGCTTCCAGATCGTCGCCGCCGTACACGACCGGCCGCCCGAGCGCGCGCGCCCAGACCTCGGCTGTCGACGTTCCGGTGTGCGCCTCTGGGCCCACGAGGTCGTAGGTCTCGCCGTCGTGGCCGGATGTCGTCAGCGTGACGGCAGCGGCCTCGGCGATGTCGCGGACATCGACGCGATGCAACCCCGTCGGGCCGAGCGGCTGCGGATAGACGCCGTGCTGCAGCATGGCGTCCTTGAACCAGTAATCGTTCTGATAGAAGTTGTTCGGCCGGAGGATGGTGAACGCTGTGCCCGACTTGCGCAGAGCTTCTTCGACGCCGAGTTTGCCGCCGAAGTGCGGCAGCCACGCGGCGCGATCGGCGTGTTGTACGGACACATAGACGACTTTCTGAACGTTCTCCTCGCGCAGCGCGCACACCGACATCAGGCCCTCGTACACCTCAGTGGGGCTCACGGTGTTGATGAGGAACACACCGTCGACGCCCTTGAATACGCGCTTGACGCTCTCGACCTGGCCGAGGTCCCCGGTCACGGCCTTGACGCCCGCGGGGAGCTTTGCCGCCTTTGCCGCATCACGCGTCAGCACCTGGACTTGCGCGCCGCGCGCGAGCAGCTCGCGCACCACTTGAGACCCGACGGTCCCCGTTCCACCTGTGACAAGAATGTTCATGACTTGGTCCTTTCCTATCCGAGGGGCTTCGCCCCTCGGACTCCCCTACACGCGCTCTCGCGCGCCGCTGCGTGGTTCGACTACGCTCACCACGCCCTGAGCACCGTCGAAGGGCGCCGGCGCGCTCCGTTCGCGTGGCTCGCTCGCTGAGCTCGCTCGCAGCTTCCGCGGGCGCCTCATCTCTCAGCGGCCACCCAGCAACCGGCTTCCGCCTCCGCGCCAAGCGCTCCGGCGAGACCCATTATGTCGCGCGCAGTACCTCCACGCGCGCCCGTATAATTCCTGTAATCGCTTCAAGGAGAGACATGGTCGCGATCATCCGCCTTTTTGCTCGTACGTCGGTCGTTGCAGCCGCTTTCGGTTTGCTGATGTCGCAGGCCGCCTATGCGCAACGCCGTCCGATCACCGAAAAGGATCTCTTCTCGTTCGTGTGGGTCGCCGATCCGCAGATCTCGCCGGACGGCTCGCAGGTTGCGTTCGTCCGGGTCAGTGTCGACGAGAAGAAGGACTCGTACGACACAGCCATCTGGCTGGCCAAGTCCGATGGCAGCGAAGCGCCGAGGGCACTGACGAGCGGGATTCGCGACAACAGCCCTCGCTGGTCTGCCGACGGCCGTCGTCTCGCATTCGTCCGATCAGCGGAGAAGGATGGACGGGCGCAGCCGCCGCAGATTTATGTCATGGCGATGGGCGGCGGCGAGCCGTGGGCGATCACCGATATTCCGCGCGGCGCCGGCAACCCTGAGTGGGCGCCCGACGGCCGCGCGATTGCCTTTGCTTCGACGGCGCGCGCGACGGAACTGACCGCGGCCAAACCATCCGGTGATAAACCGCGGGAGACCGACGTCCGGGTGATCACGGAGGCGGTTTACCGCGCCAACGGCATCTCGGGCGATGGCTTCGTCGATCGCGACCGGCCGTCCCACATCTGGATCGTGCCGGTGCCGGCGAACGCGAGCACGAAGACAACGCCAGTCGCATTGACGTCCGGCGACTTCGCGGAAAGCAATCATCGGTGGTCGGCCGACAGCTCACGCATCTTCTTCACGTCCGACCGGCGGCGCGAGTCCTACTATTTCTCAGGCGACGTCGACCTCTATTCCGTCCCGAGAGACGGTGGCGAACCAACGCGCGCGCTCAGCATCGATGGCCGCATCCTTTCCTACAGCCTGTCGCCCGATGGCAAACGGGTTGCTTTCGTCGGATTCGCTGACGGCCAACCGGCTCGCTCGTACACGCAGCCTGATTTGTGGGTGGCGGAGTTCGGCGCCGGGACGCCGCGCAATCTCACGGCGAGCTACGACTTCGACATCAGTGGCGGCGCTCGGGCGGCGACCAGCGCGCACCGCGCGGCGGAATGCCAGGTGGCCCGACATGGAGCCGCGACGGGCGCGCCATTCTGATTGGCGTCGGCGAGCAGGGCAACGCCAACGTGAAGCGGATCGACGTGGCGAGCGGAAAAGTCGATGCCCTGACCTCCGGCAATTGGGACATCATGGGCTTCTCCGCGGATGCCGCCGCGCAGAGAATCGCCTTCATCCGATCAACGCCAACCGTCGTCGGCGACCTCCAGGTGATCGACGTCGCATCACCGGCCGCCGCCAGGAAACTCACGCAGTTCAACGACGAACTCTTCGACCAGCTGACGATCACCGAGCCCGAGGAGCTCTGGTACACGAGCTTCGACGGCAAGAAGATTCAAGGCTGGATCCTCAAGCCCCCGGCCTTCGATGCCAGCAAGAAGTACCCGCTGATCCTGGAGATTCACGGCGGCCCGCACAGCGCCTACGGCAACACCTTCACGCACGAGTTCCAGTGGATGGCGGCCAAGGGCTACGTCGTCCTGTACACGAATCCGCGCGGCAGCTCGAACTACGGTCAGGATTTCGGAAACATCATTCAGTACAACTACCCGGGCGACGACGCGAAGGATCTGATGGCGGGCGTGGATGAGATCCTGAAGAAGGGCTACATCGACGAGGCGCGGATGGGCGTGACCGGCGGCAGCGGCGGCGGACTGCTCACCAACTGGGTCGTCACGCAGACGACGCGCTTCAAGGCCGCGGTCAGTCAGCGGGACATCTCGGACTGGACGAGCTTCTGGTACACCGCGGATTTCACACTATTCACACCTACCTGGTTCCGCAAGCCGCCATTCGAGGACCCCGCGGACTACGTCAAGCGCTCACCGATCACCTACGTCGACAAGATCCAGACGCCGCTGATGTTCATCCTCGGCGAGGAGGACTACCGTACGCCGCCCGCCGCCGGCGGCGAGGAGCTGTTTCGCGCGCTGAAGTACCTGAAGCGGCCGACGGTGATGGTGCGATTCCCTGGCGAGAGTCACGAGTTGTCGCGATCGGGACGTCCGTGGCATCGTGTCGAACGCCTGCAGCACATCGTCGGCTGGTTCGACAAGTATCTGCTCGGAAAGGACAGCGGCGCCTACGATGGCCCCCGGGCGAAGACAACGCCGGCGGTAGCCGCAGCGACGCCCGGGCAGGCGGCGGCGCGAACGCAGCCAACGGTACCCACACGCGCGAATATCCTGCGCGGCGAGTACGGACGCTACCGCGCCAACAACGATCTGCTCTCCTATCACCTCGACGTGCGGGTCGATCCGGACAAGAAGTTCCTGAGCGGCAAGAACACGATTCGCTTCAAGATGCTGCAGGACGACACGCGTATTCAGCTCGACCTGTACGACAACCTGGCGGTCGACAAGATCCTGCTCGGCACGACGGAGCTGAAGTACGAACGCGAGCTGAACGCGGTGTTCGTGGACTTTCCCGAGCACCCTGAAGAAGGGCAAGGAATACTCGATCGACTTCCACTATTCGGGATCGCCGCGCGAGACAGGCCGCTTCGGCGGCATCGCCTTTCGCAAGGATCCCGCCGGCCGGCATTGGATCAACACGGCCTGCGAAGGCGAGGGCTCGAGCATCTGGTGGCCGAGCAAGGATCAATGGCGCGACGAAGTCGAGAACATGCGACATCAGCGTCGCGATTCCCAACGGCCTGGTCGATGTCGTCGAACGGCCGGTTCGTGGGCAAGACCGACCTGGGCGACGGCTACACGCGCTGGGACTGGCACGATCAACTACCCGATCAACTCCTACAACGTGTCGCTCAACATCGGCGAACTACGTCGCACTTCTCCGACAAGCTCGGCGACCTCACGCTGGACTTCTACGTCCTGCCCGGAGAACCTCGAGAAGGCCAAGGTCCAGTTCGCCCAGGCGAAGCCGATGATCGAGGCGTTCCAGAAGTACTTCGGCGAGTACCCGTTCAAGAAGGATGGCTACAAGCTGATTGAAGTGCCCTACTCCGGCATGGAGCATCAGAGCGCGGTCACCTACGGCAACCGCTTCGCCAACGGCTATCTCGAGCGCGACTGGACCGGCGTCGGCGTCAGCCCGAAGTTCGACTTCATCATCATCCACGAAAGCGGCCACGAGTGGTTCGGCAACGCCGTCTCCGCTGCCGACGTCTCGGACATGTGGATTCAGGAGGGCTGGACGACGTATCTCGAAGGCGTCTACGTCGAGCACATGTTCGGCTACGACGAAGCGCTGAAGTACATCAACGGCTACAAGCCGCAAGGTCGCGCAACAAGCCGCCGATCATCACGCCGCGCGGCATTCACCGCAGCCCGTCACAGGATCAGTACTTCAAGGGCGCGCTCTTCCTGCAAACGCTCCGCGCCGTGGTCAACGACGACGAGCGGTGGTGGAAGCTGATGCGCGACATCTACAACGAGTTCAAGTACAAGAACATCATGACCGAGGACATGGTCGCGTTCTTCAACGAGGAAACCGGGAAGAACTGGACCCCGATCTTCGATCAGTACCTGCGCCACGCCGCGCTGCCCACGCTGGAACTGACCTTCGGTGACGACGGGGACGGTGTCGTATCGCTGGAAGGCGGATGAGAAGGATTTCGCGATGCCGGTTCGCGTCGGCAAGCCCGGATCCTGGCAGACGATCCAGCCGACGACGGAGTGGAAGAAGATGTCGACGCCGTTGACGAAGGAGGAGTTCGCGGTGGCGACGGATCTGTACTACGTGAACGTCAGCAAGACGTAGCGCCGAAGCCGCGAACAAGGTAGCTGGCGCCTCTGGGGCAGGCGCCAGCTACTTCATGCTTGCGCTATTCCTTCACGATCTTGAGGCGATCGTTGACCGACTTGACTCCATCGGTCTCCTTCGCAATCTCGACCGCGCGGCGCTTCTCAACCGCCGAAGCAACGTTACCCGACAGGCTGACGATGCCCGTCCTTCGTGTCGACGTCGATCTTCAGTCCGCTGACTGTCGTGTCGGCGAGCATCTTCGTCTTCACAGCAGTGGTAATAGCGGCATCGCCCGATCATCCCGCCTGTGTCGCGAGCAGCGTCGCGCGCGGAGTCAGCAACGCCCGATGTTGCTGTGGGACGCGGTGTCACGACCAGCACATCGACGACATCACGTACGCCGTCGGTGGCGCGCGCAATCTCGACTGCACGATCCTTGGCCGCAGAGGTTTCCACTTCACCCCGCAGCGTCACAACTTTGTCCTTCGTGTCGACGTTGATATCAGTGGCCTTGACGATGTCGTCTGAAGCAAATTTTGTCTTCACGGCCGTCGTGATACCACTGTCCGACTTGGAGCATGCTGCAGTCATCGTCGCCGCGACTGCCACTACGCCTAAGAATGCAAAGAACTTCTGTCGCATCATTCCTGTCACCCTCCTGTGTGATCCGTTACTCACACCAGGGAGAGTGCATCGGTTGTACCAGGCGAAGATCAAGTTACGGATGGGCTTTGCAGCAGGACTGTAGAAGTACGGTCCGGCTAACGCCGGACACTACAACCAAATGACGACGGATCAGCCGCCGATGGCGCGCATGGGTTCGATGCGTGAGGCACGAAGCGCCGGCAGATAGGCAGCGATGAGGCCGACCGTCAGCAGAAGTCCGGCGCCGGCGCCGTATGCAAGGGGATCGACCGGGCCAACGCCGTAGAGCACGCTGCCAAGGCTACGGCCCGCGAGGTACGCGAGCGTGAACCCGACGGCGCTGCCGACAGCGACGAGAACGAGCGCTTCGCGCATCACGAGCCACAGCACTCGACCGCGATCCGCGCCGAGCGCGATGCGCAGTCCAAGCTCACCGATGCGCTGCGTGACGCCGTAAGAGATCGTTCCGTAAAGGCCAAGGCAGGCGAGGAGAAGTGCGATCGCGCTGAAGATCGTCGTCAGGCGCGCGATGACGGCGTCCTGCGACAGAGATCGAGCGATACGCTGCTCGATTGGCAGGATGTCGTAGACGGGCAGCGTCGGTTCCGCCTCCGCAAGCACCTGGCGCAGCGTCGCCACTAGCGTTTCCGGCGCGCCTGCCGTTCGCACTTCCAGGTCGCCGAGAATCGCATCCTCATCTGGACCCGAGAGATGGTAGGTCATCGTCGGCGTCGCGCTCCGCAGATCGCGATACTTCGCGTCTTCGACAACGCCGATGATCACGAAGGCGTCGGGACCGGTACCGTTGCTATCGTAGCTCCAGCGCTTTCCGATGGGGTTCTGCCCAGGCAAGAACCGTTTCGCCATCGTTTCATTGACAAGCGTCGCCTTCGAGCCCTTGACGCGGTCCGCGGACGTGAACGCGCGACCCTGCAGCACCTTCAGACCGACGGTAGCGAAGTAGTCCTCGGTGATGAACTCCTCGTTCGTGGACATGCGCTCGCCGGACCGGGGAGTGTATCCCTCGATGCTGAAGCCGCTTATCTGCGACGAGCTGATGACGGGGCCGTTCTGCGACAGACTGACCGACTGAACGCCCGGCAGGGCCTGCACGCGCTCGATAATCCGGCGGTACAGGACCTGACGCTCATCGTCTGAATAGCCGAGGCCGCGCACGTCGAGACGGGCCCCAAGCACGTGCTGACGATCGAAGCCGACATCAGAGCTCGAGAGAACACGCAGGCTTCGGACGAACAACCCGGCAACGATCAGCAGCAGCAGGCAGAAGGCCATCTGCGCCGCGACGAGAGCGCGGCCGACGAGGAGCGTGCGCCGGCTGTGCAATCCAACGGCGCGCGATTGCAGCTTCAGCGATTCAGACACTGGAACACGCGTGCCGCGAAGAGCTGGAAGCATGCCGCACAGCATTCCGGTTATCAGCGATACCGCGACGGCAAAGGCCAGGACACGCCAGTCCATGCCAGTGTCGAGCGTCACGATCGATGTCTGGCCGCTCACGAAGAGTCCCAGCAGGAGATCCCGCCCCCATACCGCGAGTCCCAGGCCGACCGCGCCGCCAAAGAGTCCCAGGATCAGGCTCTCGACGAGCAGCTGCCTGATCAAGCGTACGCGACCGGCCCCGAGCGATAGCCGCACGGCAATCTCGCGCTCCCTCGATGTCGCCCGCGAGACAAGCAGGCTGGCAACGTTGCCGCTGGCAATCAGCAGCAGCACGACCATCATCGCCAAAAGGACATACAGCGTCATGGACGACTGTCCGCGAAGCGTGGAGAGGCCGCGCCCGGCCGGCGCCAGGACGACGCGCTCGGTGCCGAGGAGCGCAGCGTAGTCGGCACCGACGCCGCGACGCGCCGTGACATCGGCGTGATGCCGTACCGTGAGCGCAGCGGCAACGGTCGAGACATCGCTACCAGCGGGAACGCGAGTGAAGACGTTCAGCCACTCGACGTTCTCCTGCGGCGGCCAGGGCTTTCTCGTGTCGCCGTCTTCGTGCGAGCTCACGTTGCCGCCATAGCGCACCGCCTGCTGCATCATCAGCGGCAGCCACACGTCAGGACCGCGCATGGACACAGTCGTTCCAAAGAAGCGCGGCTCGGTGATGCCGACGATCGTGCACGGCGTGCCGTTGACGAAGAGCGTCCGGCCGACTGCGTCGGCGTTGCCACCGAGGCTCCTCTGCCAGTAACCGTAGCTGATGACGGCCACCGGGTGCCCACCGAGAACGGTGTTGTCGCCGACCGCCAGCAACCGCCCTGCATGCGGCCGCTGACCAAGGACCTCGAAGTACTCTCCCGAAACGAGCTGAACGCTGCCGCGTTCCGGCGCGGCGGGCGTCGCGCCACCGTCCAGCCGCAGCTGCATCGTGGACACCGAGCTGGCCGCCGCCAGTTGCGCCCGTCCACTCAGCTCGTCGCGAAGACGGGTCGTCTCCGGCCAGGCGAACCGCGGCGTCATTTCGTCCGAACGATGCCGCTCAGCGACAAAAAGCCTGTCGGGCTCCGGTACCGGCAGGTTGCGCAGGACGATGGCGTTCAGGAGTGAAAACACCGCCGCCGCGCCACCGATGCCCAGGGCAAGCGACAAAACGGCAACCGTCGTGAACACGGGACTGCGACGGAGCAACCGCACTCCGAAGCGCACGTCCTGAAGAACGTCGGACAATAAAGCGAACATATGTAGATGAAGAGCTGCAACGCGCATGCCCCGCCCGCATGGCGAAACAGGCGTAAAATCACACGATTCTTGCCTGCAGCGTCCGAATCCGGACAGATCGTGTTCGCAGCGGGGCGATCCCTCCATCTTTCGGCTGACGAACGACTGGCCACCACTCGACGTCTAAGGACCACATGACTGCCACACCCCGGCGAGTAGTCCGCCGCCTGCTTCGCGCGCCGATGTTCACCGTGATCGCCGTCTTCACCCTGGCGCTCGGGATCGGCGCCAACACGGCCATCTTCAGCGTCGTCCGCGGCGTTCTCCTCAAGCCGCTGCCGTTCGACGATGCCGACAGGCTGGTTGGGCTGTGGCACACGGCGCCGGGCCTGGGAATCCCGCTCCTGAACATGGCGCCTTCGTACTACTTCACCTATAGAGAAGAGGGGCGTGTATTCGAGGACGTCGGACTGTGGAACGGTGGCGCCGTTTCCGTCACCGGCACCGGCGAGCCCGAGAGGGTGCAGGTCCTGTTCGTCACCGACGGGACGTTGAGCCTGCTCCACATCAACCCGATCCTGGGCCGCCATTTCACCAAGGACGACGATTCGCCAAAAACACCCGAGCGAGTGCTCTTGAGCCACGCGTACTGGGAACGGAAGTTTGGCAGCGATCAGGGCGTGCTCGGCAAGTCGGTCGTCGTCGATGGAAAACCGCGGGAGATCATCGGCGTTTTGCCCGCCGGGTTCCGCTTCCTCGATCGCAACCCGCAGCTGATTATGCCGTTCCGCTTCGACCGTCCAAAGCTGCATGCGGCCAACTTCAGCTATCGCGGCGTGGCACGCCTCAAGCCCGGCGTGACGATGGAACAAGCGAACGCCGAGGTCGCGCGGCTCATTCCGCTGATCCCCGACCGCTTTCCAATGCCGCCGGGCTTCACGCGCAAGATGCTGGACGACGTGAAGATTGGACCGAACGTTCGGCCGCTTTCCGCTGATGTCATCGGAGATGTCGGTCGCGTGCTCTGGGTGCTCCTCGGCACCGTGGGCCTCGTGCTGCTCATCGCCTGCGCCAACGTCGCCAACCTGTTCCTGGTTCGAGCCGAAGCGCGGCAGCAGGAGCTGGCGATCCACGCCGCGCTCGGCGCGGGCTCGCGCCGGATCGCCTGGGAACTGCTGTCGGAGAGCCTCACGCTCGCCCTCGCCGGCGGCCTCGTCGGCCTCGGGCTCGCGTACGCTGGGCATCCGCACGCTCGTCGCCAACGCACCTGACGGCCTGCCGCGCGCCGCGGAAATCGGCGATCGACCCGCTGGTGCTGCTCTTCACGCTCGGCATCTCGGTGCTCGCCGGACTGCTCTTCGGGCTCCTGCCGGTGATGAAGTTCGCAACGCCGCACCTCGCCTCGGCGCTGAAGGAAGGCGGACGCGCCGTCGAGCGCCGGCCGCGACCGGCATCGCGCGCGCAACGGCCTCGTCGTCGCCGAGATCGCACTCGCCGTCGTGCTGCTCGTCGCCTCGGGCCTCATGATTCGAACGTTCCAGGCGATGCGGAACGTCAATCCGGGCTTCGTGCGTCCGGAAGAGGTCATCACGCTGCGCGTATCCATCCCGGACTCGATCGTCGCCGACGACGAGCAGGCGATCCGAACGCACGAGCAGATCGTGCGCAAGCTCGAGCAGATCCCCGGCGTGCGATCCGTCGGCGTGTCCAATTCGATCACGATGGACGGCTTCGACAGCAACGATCCGATCTTCGTCGAGGACTTCCCGCCGGCGGCCGACAAGATTCCGCCGCTGCGCCGTTTCAAGTTCACGGCGCCAGAACTACTTCCAGACGATGGGCAACCCGATCATCGCCGGGCGCGAGATGACGTGGGCTGACGTCTACAGCCACGCATCGGTGGCCATCGTCAGCGAGAACTTCGCGCGCGAGTACTGGAAGGAGCCGGCGGCGGCCATCGGCAAGCGCATCCGGCAGACGCCGAGCAATCCCTGGCGGACGATCATCGGCGTCGTCGGCAACGAGCGCGACAACGGCATCTCCAGCCCGGCGGCCTCGATCGTCTATTGGCCGCTCCTCATCGACAACTTCTGGGACGACAAGGTGTTCGCGCAGCGCAACGTGGCCTTCGCCCTGAGAACGGAGCGGGCAGAGTCACCAACGCTCCTCAAGGAGATCCAGCAGGCGGTGTGGAGCGTGAACGGCAACCTTCCGCTCGCCAACGTCCGCACGCTTGACCAGATTCGCGCGGAGTCGATGGCGCAGACGTCGTTCGCCCTCGTGATGCTCGCCATCGCGGCGGCGGTCGCGCTCCTCCTGGGTGTCGTCGGCATCTACGGTGTCATCGCCTACGTGGCGCAGCAGCGGACGAAAGAGATTGGCATCCGCATGGCGCTCGGCGCCGCCAGCGGCGACGTCAGCTCGCTTTTCGTGCGCCACGGCGTCATCCTCGCGGGCATCGGCATCGTCTGCGGCATGGTCGCGGCGGCCGTCCTGACGCGGACGATGTCAGCGCTGCTCTTTGGCGTCAGCGCCTACGATCCGCTGACCTACGGCGCTGTGGCGCTCGCGCTCGGCGGCACCGCGGTCATCGCGAGCTACCTCCCGGCGCGCCGCGCGTCGAAAGTGGATCCCGCCGAAGCGTTGCGGTGGGAGGCGTAGGCTCGGTAGCTCGGTAGCTCGGTCGTTCGGTAGCTCGGGGCTCGGGGCTCGGGCTCGGGGCTCGGGGCTCGGGGCTCGGGTAAAATTCTAGGATTGCTCGGCGATCCGAACCTGAGACCCCGAACTAGCGAACGACCGAACAACCGAACAACCGAGCTACCGAACTACCGAACTACCGAACTACCGAACTACCGAACTACCGAGCTACCGAGCTACCGAGCTACCGAGCCCCGAGCCCCGAGCCCCGAAAATGCTCCACGTCTCCCCCACCCTCATCATCCCCGACGTCGAAATCGACGAGCGCTTCGTGCGAGCGTCCGGTCCGGGCGGGCAGAACGTCAACAAGGTCGCGACCGCGGTGCAGCTGCGGTTCGATGTCTCGAGCTCGCCGTCGCTCGACGCGGACGTCCGGGCTCGTCTGATGAAGATTGCCGGCTCGCGGCTGACGACCGACGGCGTGCTGGTGATTGATTCGCGCGAGTTCCGGACGCAGGCGCAGAATCGCGAGGCGGCGCGGGAGCGGCTGGTCGAGCTGATCCGTCAGGCGACGATCAAGCCGAAGAAGCGGCGCAAGACTCGGCCTTCCGGCGCGTCGAAGTTGAAGCGCCTCGAATCGAAGCGGCACCGCTCGGATACCAAGCAGCGCCGCCGGACCGCCGAACGCGACGACTGATCCTTCAGGACGAGTGATCTTCAGGATGTCGGCGGTTTCGCCGCGAGATAGCTCTTGCGCGCCCGCGCTTTCATCCCCTTCACCTTCAGCTTCACCTCGATGTCGTGCGACTTGCCATCGAGCTTCGTCGGCGCGAAGCCCAGCGCGTACTGCTGGTGCAGCTCGTCGGCCACTCGCGCGAACGTGCTCTTGAGATCGTCGGCGCGCGTCAGCTCGAAGTAGCCGCCGCCGGTTTCGGCTGCGATCTTCGGCAGTCCAGGATCGGGCCGCTGCGTCATCCCGCCGCCGCCCTGGCCGCCAAACCCGCCGCCCAATGTCCCCTGCAACGGTGACTGCCGGCGCCCGTATGGCAGCCGGCTCTCGAGACCAATCGCATACAACATCACGTCGTCGCGCGTCGCACGCTCCATGACGTCCATCACGCTCAGGTTGTTGGTCTTGAAGTTGCCGGGACTGTCGACGCCGTCGGTGAAGAGGAGCACGACCTTCCGGCCTTCCTGCCCGCCGAGGTCGCGCAGCGCGACGTTGGTCGCGTTCCACAGAGGCGTCGGACCTTCCGGCTCGACCTCGCCGCGCAGTATGTCGATCAGAACTCGCCGATCGTTGGTGAACTCCTCGGGCAGGACTTCGATCTTCGTGGAGAAGGTACCGATGCGCGCCTTGTCCGCCGGCAGCAGCCGCTTGATGAACTCCGCGGCGCCGGCCGCGACGAGATTGTAGCTGTCCTTCATGCTGCCGCTGCGGTCGATCATCACGATGATCGACAGCGGTTGCGTCTCGGTCGCGAAGAGCGTCAGCGGCTGGAGCTTGCCGTTGTCGTACACCTCGAAGTCTTCCTGCTTGAGGTCCGGTACGAGACGGCCGGTGGAGTCAGTGACGGTTGTGTAGACCGCGACCGTGCTCGCGCCGCTGCGGAACGGCGGCTGCTGCTGCTGCGCTGCGAGCGACACGCCAAGGGCGACGACGCACAACACAGGGGCGACGTATCGAAAGCGAAGACTGCGAACGGTGAACATGCTCACCAGGGAGCTCATCGGAAGTACCTCGGAAAACCGGTACAGGCCCGGACGCTCGTCGAGCGTTCCGGGCGCAGGTTAGGCAGGCATTTCCATTGTCGCACAACGGACATGGACTCGAGATAGGCGGGCCGGTCTGTCTCGCGAATCGCCGGACGCTGAGCCGGGCAGCTCGGACCTCCCGCTTCGCGGCGCGGAAAAACGGCCTCTCCACGGCGTGGCCTTGCGCTCACGGCTTCGGCTGGCGGACACCGCCGGAGAGCATCGGGTCGCAACGCTCGGCCCAGCGCCGCCACTCCGCGGATCAGCGGGTCGACCTGTCCTGCGCCTGCTCACGAGCGCGCCGCGACGCCACGCCGGCGCCGGGCGGTCGGATCGCGGCGACCTCTGAGCGACGCGATACGCGACAGGGGTAAAACGGCCCCGCAACGGGTCCAATCGGCGTAGGCGCAGTTTCGTCTCCGGCGGACGAGCCATTTCGTTGCCCAACCGATGCTTTACCGGCGCTGTGATCATCCCAGCCGGAGCCGCCGTCGTAAGGACACGCCGTGGAGGGGTCGTTTTTCCGCGTCGCGAAGCGGGAGCCGCGAGCCGGCCGCTCGGCACCAGCGTTCAGGGCACACGCGAGCAGCGCGCCTCACCGGGAAGCAAGTCCAGCTGGCAACTCACGGCACACCGGCGACAGCCAGGATGATCGTCATCGCTACCTTCACCGCCTCGACGCTCCCCTTGCGCTCGACGTCGGTCCACTCGTCGGGCGCGTGGGCGCGGCCGCTCGGGCCGCCGCGGCCGATCGTCACGGCGGGAATCCCCATGTTCATCGGCACATTCGAGTCCGTGCTGCTGAACGAGTAGTTCGGCGTGAGGCCGAACGACTTGACGACGGCCGTGGTGGTTTGAACGAGCGGCGCCGTGAGCGGAGTCTCTCCGCACGGACGATCGCCGATGAGCTTCGGGTCAGCGGCAACTTTCCCTTCGCGCGTCGACCGCGCGCCGTTCTCCTCGTCCACCGCCTGCTTCACGATGCGCGAGGAACGCCTCATTCACCTTCTTCAATTCGGCGCACGACTCAGACCGCATGTCGACATCCATGCTGACGTCGGACGGAATCGAATTCACCGACGTGCCGCCGCGCACGACGCCGATATTGAACGTCGTCTTGGGCTCGGACGGCACCTGGAGCTTCGCGAACCTGGCGATGGCGTTGCCCATCGCGAATGCCGGATTCACCAGGCCGAAGGCGCCATAGCTGTGCCCACCAGGGCCGCTGAAGGTCACGCGGTAACGCATGCTGCCGACGCCGCCGCGCGTGATGTTTCCCTGGTCGCCACCGTCAATCGCGATGAACTGCTTGATGCGATCCTTGTACTTACCCTGGCGCAGCAGGAACTTGACGCCGCTCAGGTCGCCCTCGCCTTCCTCGCCAACGTTGCCGACAAACAGGATGTCGCTCGTCGTGTGAAACTTGCCAGCGTTTATCGCGCGCACGACGGCAAGCATGAGCGCGAGGCCGCGGGTGTTGTCACCGATTCCCGGCGCCGCGAAGCGCGTGCCCTGGCGCTTGACCTTGACGTCAGTGCCCTCGGGGAAGACCGTGTCGAGATGAGCGACGATGGCGACCATCGGCCCGGAACCAGGGCCCTTGCGAACGCCCATGACGTTGCCTGCGGTGTCCATCTCGACGTCCGACAACCCATCCTGACGCAGCATCTCGAGATACGCCTTGGCGCGCGCCTGCTCCTTGAAGGGCGGCGCCGGAATCTCGTTGAGGGCGATCAACTCCTTGACGAAGCGGTCGTAGTCGCTGTCGATGAACGCGCTCGCCTGGGTGAACTGTGCACTCGTGCGAATCTTCTGCACGGGATCTGGCGCTTGCGCATGAATGGATGCCACCGCGGCGAAACAGCACACTGCCAGCGCCGGATACTTCGAGCTCAGAGTCGATCGATTCATTGTTGGCTTGGACCTGTCTTCAACGCCGCAATCTCTGGGCGGCCGGGAACGTCAGCCTTGGCGGTCAATGCAACCAGCGGCTCGAGATATTTCTTCACAGCGTTCGCGTCGCCCGTCTGCCGCGCCGCCTCTACTGCGCCGGCGAGCGCACGATAGCGGTTCGGCTCCTTGGCGAGCGTGATGTCGAACGCGGCGAGCGCATCCGTCGGACGCTTGACTGCGATCAGCATGTAGCCCAGAAGTTCCCGCGCGGGAGCAAGCGGCCCTGGTGTCACCGCGCTCTTCTCCGTGCGATCCTCGCGGCCTGCGGCCTCGCGCATGACGGTGAGGGCCTCTTCCGTCCGGCCATCGGCCAGCGCCGTCCACGCCGTCACCCCCAGTCGCTGGATCGCGACCTGTTCGGTCCAGTAGTTCTCCCCGGCCTTGGCCAGCGCGGCTTCCAGTTTCTGCAGCGCATCGATTGCCTCGCGCGCCGCTGCAGCGTTCCCGGAACGAGCCGCGCCGAGCCCACGCGCGAACCACGTCATCGCGTCAGCGTGCGCAAACTTGCTGGGGCTCACCTTGAGAGCCGCCGCCTCGCCCCAGGCTTGACGCTCGAGCGCGTAGCGCGCGGGAATGGCGGCCAGGGCGAATACGCCTGCCGACCCGGGCGCCGCCGAACCCATCTTGGCGGGATCGAAGCGGGCCTGGATTTCCGGCAAAGCGTCAACCAGCCCGCGCGCCGACCGATCCTGCGCGAGCTGCAGATACGCGTAGGCCTGATAGTCCATCGCGTGCAGTTCCTCGGCCGGCGCCTTTTCACGTCTGGCGGCGCTGGCCGATGCGATGTTGGTGTCGATGGAGTCCTGCCAGTATCCGAGGCGCGTAAACGTGTGCGACGGCATGTGCAGCGCGTGCGGCGCCGAGGGCGCAATCTTCGAGTAGAGTCGCGCGGCCTCGACGGCCTTGGGCGCGAGCGGCGGCACATCGTAGGCGTGGATGATGTAGTGCACGAACCCCGGGTGATCGGGCTGTGCCGGCGCGAGACGCTCGAGGATCGCGCCAGCCTTCAGCAGGTTCGCATATGTGCGGTCCGTCGGATCGTTCGCGGCGATCAGCGCAACCGCATAGAAAGCAGACGCCTCGGGATCGTCCGGGTACTGGGCGGCCACGCCGGCCATGGCGTCGCGATAGCCGCGGAGCCGTGTCGACTGGTCGACCTTCTCGAAGTCGGCGTACAAGCGCTCGGCGGCCGCGATGTAGTCGCGTTCGCGCTCGGTCCTGGCGCCGATGGCCTTCGCTTTCTCAATCGCCGCCCGCCCGGCCTGGAGTTGCTGCCGGTGTCTTGAGACCGGCGGAAAACGGATTGCCCCAGCGGCTGACGGCCATTCCCCAGTAAGCGATCGCGCACCCGGAATCGGTGGTGCTCACGGCGGTGAAGCCCTCGATCGCCGGCAAGAACTCAAAGGAATGGAGAAGCGCCATGGCGCGGTTGAAGGCGGGAGCGACCGCCGGCGCACATGACGTTACAAACTTGACGGTCCCGAGCTTCTCCGAGCCTCCGTGCTGATGTTCCTGTCGAGCCTGCGCGGTACCGGGCACTGCTGACAGCAATAAGGCTAGTAGGGCGCGTGCAATCAACTTGGCCATAACAAGCTCCTCGTTGGCGAAATTATAACGGTGCTCCGCCCCGCCGGACGCCGTGGTATCGTCGGGAACGCGCCTGAAGGAGCTTGCCATGATCCCCCTCGCGTCGCTGATTGTCGCGCTCGCCCTGCTTCCCGGTCAGGAAACGTCTCAGGAAAAGCCCAAGGTGCCGAAGGACTCGGTGGAGCTCACCGTCATCGGCTGCTTGAAGGGACGGGTACTGAAGACGGTCGAGCAGCGCCAGGCCGACGTGGAAAGCAGTCCCTACGTCGGCTCGCGGTCGTTTCATCTGCTCAGTAAGAAGCCCGTCACGGATGAGCTCAAGAAACACCAGAACCATCTCGTCGAGGTGACAGGTATCGTCAAGCGCTCGTCTCTCGACGACAAGGGGATGAAGGCAGGCCCCGTCGGCTTCAACGGCGGCCCGCCGGTTGCGGGCACGGGTCCCGCCGGTTCGATGCCTCGCCCTGCGGCAGATGCCGCCGAGATGGACGTGTCATCCGTCCGCATGCGCGCATCGTCCTGCACGCCCGCGATAGAGGCTCACCACAGAGGTCGCAGAGATCGCAGAGTAATTCTTGTAGTTCTCTGCGGTCTCAGCGCTCTCTGCGGTGAAATCCTCGGGTGAAAATCTCAGCGTCCTCAGAACGTAAACTTCACCGCCAGCTGCACCTGCCGCGGATCGCCGACGCCGGTCCGCAGGAAGCCGTCGAAGTTGAAGAGCGCCGGCGTGCTCAGCGGGTTGATGTTGTTCGCGTTGTTGAACGTGTTGAACATCTCGAGAATCGGCGTCAGCTCGTAGCGCATCCCGAAGCGGAACGGCCGCGCCAGCCGCCAGTCGAACGAGAAGTACTCGTTGTCCTTGCGGTTGCCGTTGCGGCCGCGATCGTCGCCGTTGAGGATGCGCGGACTGGCGGTGATCGGCTGCGCGCTGCGGTACTGCACGCGCGTGTTCGCCCAGAAGCCGTGCGGAATCGTGAAATAGCCGAAGAAGTTCACCTTGTGCCGGATGTCGCGATCGGCCGGGCCCCAGTCCTTCGACAGATCGAAGAAGTTGAAGCTGCGATCCGTGAACGGGTCGCGCTCGTTCGAATCGTTGTCCTCGTCCTTGGCGAGCACGTAGTTGCCTTCGAGCTGGAAGCCGCTCGACAGCCGCTTGCGCAACGCCGAGCGTCACGCCGCGATAGCGCGACTCGCCGAGGCTGTTGGTCACCATCACCTCGTCGAGCTGCGGCTGCCACGGGTGACCGTTGTAGACGTAGACGTTGCCGGTACCCGGCCCGACGTCGCAGCACACCGGATCGCTCCGGTTGTAGTTGAGGAAGCGCGTCAGGTCGTTGCCTTCGTTCCAGATGAAGTCGGCGTACGCCGCCCAGTCCGGCGCGAGCTGCTGCTCGTAGGCGACGTTGAAGGCGAAGATGTGCGGGTTCTTGTAGTCGCGGTCGAAGACGCGGACGCCGCTGAAGAGCGGGAACTGCCCGTCGGGCAGCGGCGTGGGCGAGACGAGTCCGGCCACGTCGGCGTCGGCGCTCCGAACGCCGTCATGTTCGCGGTGCTGGCGAAGATCGTCTGCTGCTGCAGGCCGTTGGTCGTCACCGAACCGACCTGGCTCAGCATGTTCTGGCGCGCGTAGTAGACGCCCCAGCTCGCGCGCAGAACGGAGCGGCCGTCGCCCTTGACGTCCCACGCGACGCCGAGGCGCGGCTGCCACATGCTCCACTGGCTCGGGATCGTGCCGTCGGACGGGAAAGTCGGATCGCTCAGGAACGCCGCATACGCCGTCGTCGCCGGATCGACGGTCTCCGGCATCGTCTGCGCGTCCCAGCGCAGGCCGTAGTTGAGCGTGACGTTCGGCCGCACCTGCCACGAATCCTGCGCGAAGAGCGAGAACTCGTCGTTGGTGATCCGCGAGGCGCCGGCGGCGTCAGTCGCCGGGCCGGTACGGCCCGCGCCCTGCAGATAGAAGAGGAGCGGTCCGCCGTCGGGCGTCGTGCCTGACGGGCACGCGGCCGGGGCCGTCACGTACGACCCGTTCGAGCAGCCGACCGTGTTTGGACCGAACCCGCCCGATGCCGCCGGCGATGCGTAGCGCAGGAAGCCGGCGACGCTGCCGAAGAGGTAGCGGCCGGTGAAGAAGCCGCGGAACACCTGATCGTTCAGCGTGTGCATCCACTCGCCGCCGACCTTGAACGTGTGGTTGCCGGTGACGATCGACACGTTGTCCTTGAACTGTGTCCGCCAGATCAGCTCATCGACGTTCGGCTGCAGGAAGAACGGATCGCCGAACCGGAACGAAGGCCCGAAGCCCATGCCGGTGTCGGCATCCAGGCCGGACCCGACCGCCGTGCGTGGCCGGCTCTCGCGCATGTAGGTGAAGTGGGCTTCGTTGACCATCCGCGACGACAGCGTCGTGAACCAGTTCACGTTCATGACGTTGATCTTCGCCGGATCGCCTTCGATGCCGTTCGCCGACGTGCCGTAGGTCGCGACGTCGAACGTCTCGTTCTCTTTGCGCGAGTGGTTGAAGTTCCACGAGGCCGACAGCTGGCTGTTCGAGTTCACCGCGACGTCCACCTTGCCGAGAAGGGCCGAGGTGAGGCTGGGATGCGCAATCGGCACGCCTTCGTTCAGGCCCAGCCGCGACTGCATGAAGCCGAGCAGCGCCGTGCGCTGGCAGTCTGCGTTCGTATTGATCAGCGTCTCGTTTGCCGGCACCGTCGGATTCTGCACCGGGCACGGGACGTCGCCGAGCTGGCGGCTCAGGTTCGGCCGCTCGAAGTCGCCGTTGATGCCCTCGAACGCCAGGAAGTAGAACGCCTTGTCCTTCTTGATCGGGCCGCCGATGGTCCCGCCGTACTGCTCGCGGTGGAACCCTTCGAGCTTCGAGCCATCGGAGAGATCACCGGTCAGTCCTTCCAGGCGCTGGAAGTAGAACATGCTGCCGCGCGTCGTATTCGTCCCGGACTTGGTGATGACGTTGACGACGCCGCCGGCAGTGCGGCCGTATTCGGCCGGCGCGCCGCTGGCGATGACCTGGAACTCCTTGACCGCGTCGAGCGTGATGTCGATGGACGCGCGCTGGCCGCCGGCCTGCTCGCCGAAGAAGCCGTTGTTGTAGTCGCCGCCGTCGAGGCTGATGTTGTTGAAGACGCCGCGCTGGCCGGCGAACGTGATCTCGTCGCCGTCGGGCCCCTGCACCACGCTGACGCCCGGCGTCAGCGTCAGGAGGTCCTCGAACTTGCGGCCGAGGATTGGAATCGATTCAATCGTCGCCTGGTTCAGGGTCGTGGCGGCCGCCGAACGTGACGTCTCCACGACGCGCGTGCCCGTCGTCACGGTCACGGTTTCGGAAACGCCTGACACTTTCATCGCCGCCGGCAGGGTGACCGTCTGGCCAACGTTCAGCGAGATGTTCTCCTGAACGAGCGTGGCGAACCCGGAGAGCGTGAACGTGACGCGATAGTTTCCCGGCGAGCAGCTGCAGGAAGACGAACCGGCCGTCCGATTCGCTGACGAGGCTCCGGGACTGATTGGTATCGAGGTTGCGGGCCTCGACGGTTACGCCGGGCAAGCTGGCGCCGGTTGAATCGGTGACGGATCCCTGAATAGCTCCGGTCGTGATCTGCTGCGCGAAGATGGCAGGCGGTAAGGCGAGCAACAGGACCAGGGCACCGAGAAATAGACGCTTCGGCATCGCGAGGTTTCCTCCCTGAAATGCTGCGCGGATGGTAGCACGGCCCGCCTCCGCCAACGCTACGGCGCGTCCTCCGTAGCGTTCTCGCGTGAAAGGCGATCACGCGAAGGAGGATAAACTGTGTACCTCATGGCCAACATTCTTCAGACATTGCCGATCGGTGAGCGCGTCGGGATCGCGTTCTCGGGTGGACTCGACACGAGCGCCGCGTTGCACTGGATGCGCGCCAAGGGCGCGATCCCATTTGCGTACACCGCGAACCTCGGTCAGCCCGACGAGCCTGACTACGACGAAATTCCGCGGCGTGCGATGCAATATGGCGCCGAAAACGCCCGCCTCGTCGACTGCCGCGCGCAGCTGGTCGCCGAAGGTCTGGCGGTCCTGCAGTGCGGCGCGTTTCACATCACGACCGCCGGCGTTCCGCTACTTCAACACCACGCCCATCGGCCGCGCGGTCACCGGGACGATGCTCGTCGGCGCGATGAAGGAAGACGACGTACACATCTGGGGCGACGGGAGCACGTTCAAAGGGAACGACATCGAGCGTTTCTATCGCTACGGACTCCTGGCCAATCCGAGCCTGCGGATTTACAAGCCATGGCTCGATCAAACGTTCATCGATGAGCTTGGTGGCCGGGCCGAGATGTCCGAGTACATGCGACAGGTCGGCCTGCCGTACCACATGAGCGCCGAAAAAGCGTACTCGACCGACTCGAATATGCTCGGCGCGACGCACGAAGCCAAGGACCTCGAGCGACTCGACTCCGGCATCAAGATCGTGGAACCGATCATGGGCGTCGCGTCGTGGCGGGACGAAGTGACGGTCAAGCGCGAGGAAGTGACGGTCACCTTCGACGAGGGCCAGCCGGTCGCCATCAACGGCATCACCTACAAGGACGCCGTGCAGATGATGATGGAAGCCAACCGCATCGGCGGGCGCCACGGCCTGGGGATGAGCGATCAGATCGAGAACCGCATCATCGAGGCGAAGAGCCGCGGCATCTACGAGGCTCCCGGCATGGCGCTCCTCTTCATCGCCTACGAGCGTCTCGTCACCGGGATCCACAACGAAGACACGATCGAGCTGTATCGCGACAACGGCCGCCGTCTCGGGCGTCTGCTCTATCAGGGCCGCTGGTTCGACCCGCAGTCGATGATGCTGCGCGAGACCGCGCAGCGATGGGTCGCACGCGCCGTGACCGGCGACGTCACCATCGAGCTCCGTCGCGGCAACGACTACTCCATCCTCAACACGACATCGCCCAACCTGACGTATAAGCCGGAACGCCTGACCATGGAAAAGGGCGAGTCGATGTTCAGCCCGCAGGATCGCATCGGTCAGCTGACCATGCGAAACCTCGATATTGTGGACACTCGCGATAAACTATTCACCTACGTGAAGGCGGGGGTTCTGGCGCCTTGGAGCGGGACAGCACTTCCGCATCTGCCTGAGCCCGAGGCCACCCCGGAGGGTGGCAAGGAAGCGCCGGCGAAGCCGCAAAAGTCGTCGAAGTAGGACACTTTTAGCGGCCTCAGGATGGATACACCCCTGGAGTCACCCCTGGGGCAGCTTCCTCTGGCCACAGCTGAGCTTGGACGGGGTCTTTTTGAAACGTCCAAGCGTCCAACACAGTAGATCGATCAGGTAAACTGCAGTCCCGAAAAGGGATGGAAGTGGCTCGAGCGGTGCTGCGGGCGTCAAGGCGCGCTTGCGGTGGACAGGGTCGCTCTGAAGGAGAGATATGCGCGCAGAAATTATTCGTCGGGCCAAGTCGGGCCTGCTCGATGACGACGAGCTGCAGCTCGTCATCACCGAACAAATCGAAGAGGATCCCGCCTTCTGGACGGGATCGGGAAAGTCGCGGACGGTCATCAACGTCGAAGTCAATGACGGGCACGTCACCCTCAAGGGGATCGTTCGCTCGGCGGTCGAGCGCCGCCGCGCTGACATTCTTGCGCGCGCCCTTGGCGCCGCGGGTGTCGAGAACCTGCTCCGCACGACCGAAGACGCCGCGAAGGAAAAGAGCGCGAAGCGCATCTCCTGAACACTCGCAACGCGTAAGCACGAGCCCGGCACCCCGCTGGGCTCGTGCTTAACATCCTCGGTCGTCCCCCCACCCCAAGTTTCCCGTCCCCGCGCCCCATCGGCGTCTGCGCCGATCATTCATAATTACTTCAGCACTCAGCATTCAGCATTCAGCATTGCCCATGCGTTTCCACCCGATCGTCCAGCAATGGTTCACCTCGACGCTCGGACAGCCGACCGCGGCGCAACGGGACGGGTGGAACTCGATTCTCGATCGGCGACACACGCTGATTGCGGCGCCCACCGGATCGGGCAAGACACTGGCGGCGTTTCTCGCAGCGCTCGATGAGCTGACTCGGGAAGCACTGGATTCCGGGCTCCCGGACGAAGTTCGGGTGCTCTACATCTCGCCGCTCAAGGCGCTGAGCACCGACATTCACAAGAATCTCGCGGAGCCGCGCGCGGGAATCGCTGAACTCTGCGCCGCGGCCGGGCTGACTGCGCCGAGAATCACGTCGGCGGTTCGTACCGGCGATACGACGTCATCAGAGCGGGCGGCGATGCTGCGCACGCCGCCGCACATCCTGGTCACTACTCCCGAGTCGCTCTACTTACTCCTGACGTCCGACCGCAGCCGCCACATGCTGCGAACGGTGCGGACGGTCATCGTCGACGAGATTCATGCCGTCATCGGGACGCGGCGCGGCGCGCATCTCGCGCTGTCGCTCGAACGCCTCCGCCGCGTTGCGGAGCAGCCGCTCCTGCGCATCGGATTGTCGGCAACGCAAAAGCCGATCGACGAGGTCGCGCGATATCTCGTCGGCACCGCCGCGGAGCCATGCGTGATTGTCGACACCGGGCATCGCCGCGACATGGATCTCGGGATCGAAGTCCCCGGCTCCTCGCTCGAAGCGGTGATGGCGCACGAAGTCTGGGACGAATATCACGACCGGCTGGCAGCGCTCATCAAGACGCACCGGACGACGCTGGTCTTCGTCAACACGCGGCGCATGGCGGAGCGGCTGGCGCGGCACTTGAGCGAACGGCTTGGAGAGGATGCCGTCGCCGCGCATCACGGCAGCCTGTCGAAGGAGACGCGGCTCGACGCCGAGTGCCGGCTGAAGGCCGGTCAGCTGCGCGCGCTCGTGGCCACGGCCTCGCTCGAGCTCGGCATCGACATCGGGCACGTCGACCTCGTCTGCCAGATTGGGTCGCCAAACCGCATCGCGACGCTTCTGCAGCGCGTCGGGCGTTCCGGGCACACCATCGGCGGCCTGCCGAAGGGCCGCGTCTTCCCGACGTCGCGCGACGACCTGATCGAGTGCGCGGCGCTGCTTCGCTCGGTCCGCCGCGGCGAGCTCGATGCCATCGTGACGCACGACGCACCGCTCGACGTCCTGGCGCAGCAGATCGTCGCCGAAACGGCGTGCGCCGAGTATCGCGAAGACGACATGTACGAAGTCGTGCGCGGCGCGTGGCCGTACCGCGCGCTGTCACGCGCGGATTTCGATGCCGTGCTCGAGATGTCCGCGGAAGGTTTTTCGACGCGGCGAGGCCGCCGCGCGGCGCTGCTGCACCGCGACGAGGTCAACGCACTGCTGCGCGGCCGGCGCGGCAGCCGTCTGCTCGCACAGACATCCGGCGGCGCCATCCCTGAGATCGCGGACTTCCGCGTCATCCTCGATCCGCACGACACCTTCATCGGCACGCTGAACGAAGACTTCGCCATCGAGTCGAACGCGGGCGACATCATCCAGCTTGGCAACGCGTCGTGGCGGATCCTCCAGGTCACGTCAGGTACCGTGCGGGTGGCCGATGCGAAGGGCGCTCCGCCGACGATTCCGTTCTGGCTGGGCGAGGCGCCGGCACGGAGCGACGAGTTGTCGCGCGCTGTCAGCGATCTGCGGCGCGCGATCGACGAGCGGCTCGATACGCCTGCCGCGCCGGCCGAATCGAACGCAGCGGCGGCGGCCTGGCTCGCGACCGAGACCGGGTTGACACCCGCGGCAGCCGAACAGGCTGTGGCGTACCTGGCAGATGGACGTCGCGCGCTTGGTGTGGTCCCATCGCAGGAGACGCTCGTACTCGAGCGGTTCTTCGACGAGTCCGGCGGGATGCAACTCGTCCTTCATGCTCCGTTCGGCAGCCGCATCACCAAGGCGTGGGGACTCGCCTTGCGCAAGCGCTTCTGCCGGCAGTTCAATTTCGAGCTGCAGGCGGCGGCCACCGAGGACGGGCTCATGCTCTCGCTCGGGCCGCAGCACTCATTCCCGCTGTCGGATGTCTTCCGCTATCTCCACCCGGAAACGACGCGAGACGTGCTCGTGCAGGCGTTTCTCGACGCGCCGGTCTTCGAAACGCGCTGGAGATGGAACTCGACGATCTCGCTCGCGGTGCCTCGGACGCGCGGCGGCAGCAAGCTCGCGCCGCAGGTGCAGCGCATGCTGGCCGCGGACCTCCTCGCATCGGTGTTTCCCGATGCCGCGGCCTGCCTCGAGAACATCCCCGGCGACCGCCAGATTCCCGATCATCCTCTCGTCGCGCAAACGGTCAGGGACTGCCTCGAAGAGGCCATGGACCTCGATGGCCTCAATGCGGTGCTCGGCCGGATCCACCGCGGCGAGTTGCGGCTGATCGCGCGCGACACGCCGGAGCCGTCGGTTTTTGCGCACGAGATCCTCGGCGCCCAGCCGTACGCGTTTCTCGACGATGCGCCGCTCGAGGAGCGGCGGAGTCACGCGGTACAGACACGTCGCGGCACTGATGCGCGGCGACGCGGCACTCGGTGCGCTCGATCAGTCGGCAATCGATCGCGTGCGCGACGAAGTCCGCCCCGAAACGCGAAGCGCCGATGAGCTGCACGACACGCTCATGACGATCGGCTACCTTGCCGAGTCCGAGCTCGATCCAGCGGGAATGGCCTTCCTCGACGCGCTCGCGCGACGCACGCCGCGCCTGCGTCGTCGACGCCGCCGGCCGCCGGCTCGTGGTCGCCGCGGAGCGGCTGCCACAGGTTCTCGCCGTCCATCCTCATGCCAGGCTCGAACCAGCAATCGAACCTCCGGCTTCGCGGGCCCGCGCCTGGGAACGAGACGCGGCGATCGCCGAATTGCGTTCGCGGGCGGCTCTGTCTGACTGGTCCGGTCGACGGCCGCGGCGATGGCCGGCTCGATGGGCGTCGCAGTCGGAGACATCGACACGGCGCTCCTCGCGCTCGAGGCCGAAGGCGTCGTACTGCGCGGGCGGTTCACGCCGCAGCAGTCCCGCACGCGACCAGTCCATCGAGTGGTGCGATCGCGCACTGCTGGCCCGCATCCACCGCTATACCGTCAACCGGCTGCGCGCCGAGATCGAGCCGGTCAACCCCGCGGACTTCATGCGCTTCCTGTTCAAGTGGCAGCATGTCGACCCGAGCGATCGCCTGACGGGGCTCGACGGGCTGCGCGAAACGCTGACGCTCCTGGACGGATTCGAGCTGGCTGGCGCCGCGTGGGAGCGCGCGGTTCTGCCGTCGCGAGTGGACGGCTACGAGCCGTCGCTGCTCGATCTCCTCTGCCTGACGGGCGAGGTCGCCTGGGCGCGCCTTTCGCCGCGGCCGGCGGAATTGACAGAACCGCCGCGGCTGACGCCAGCGACTCCCGTCGCGCTCTTCCTGCGCGAACACAACGACGCGTGGCAGTCGCTGCGTCGGGTGCCAGACAGCACCTCCAAGAGCAACGGTGACGAGCTGCCGTTGAACGCGCGCAAGGTGCTCGAGTGCCTGCGCTCGCGCGGCGCGATGTTCTTCAACGATTTGCGCGCGACGATTGGCATCGACGCAGACGAAACGCGCTCGGGCTCGGTGCGCTCGTCGCGAGCGGCCTTGCCGCCTCGGACGGCTTCTCGGGCCTGCGCGCGCTGCTCGTGAACGTGCCCGGACGCGCGCGTGGTGCGCGACCGGCGGGCGACATTCGCCGGACGCTGGAGCACTATCCCTGCGCCGCCGGAGCGATGCCGTCCGCAGCGCCGCCATCGAAGCCTCGGCGTGGAGCCTCCTCGCGCGCTACGGCGTCGTCTTTCGGCGCCTGCTGACGCGCGAGAACGTAACGGCTTCGTGGGGCGAGTTGACGCGCGTCTATCGCCGCCTGGAGGCGCGCGGCGAAATCCGCGGTGGTCACTTCGTGTCCGGGATGTCGGGTGAGCAGTTCGCAATGCCGCGCGCGATCGAGCGGTTGCGCGAGGTGCGGCGCTCGCCAGCCGATGGCAGGGTCCTCGTCATTGGCACCGCCGACCCGCTGAATCTCGCAGGCATCATCACGTCCGGCGATCGCATCCGAGCCGCGACGCGCAATCGCATCGCCTACGTCGATGGTGTTCCTGTGGCTGTCCTCGAAGGTGGAGAGGTACGGGCGCTAGTGGCTCTCGACTCGTCGCGCATGAACGAGGTCACGGTGGCGCTGCGGGCGCGACGCCCGGTGTTCCACGCAGCGTGATGCAGGATCCAGGTCTTACATGAGATCAAAAGGATAAGAGAGTCAGGAACCCATTCGGGAACTCCTGGCCTCCTGCTCTCCTTTAAATGTGGCGAGTGACTGGAGCTCAAGCGGAGAGCCCGACTTCCGTCGGCCTGAGGCTGCGATCGACGCTGTCCACGGCCTCGACCGCGTCCCCGGAAAGGACGCGCCCCGGGATGTGACGGGCGCTGCGGACGGCGACCACCCTCGCCGGCTGACGGCTGCCGGCGGCACAGGCCGGCCGCGATGCGCGGCGGAGCGCCGTGCGGCATTAGCGGAGGCGCGCTCGCGCTCGCCGCGCTTGCGGGCGCGAATCTCGGCGATGCGCTGCGCGAGCGGCACCTCGAGCTTCTGCTGCGGGCGCGCCGCGTAGTCGAAGTCGGGGACCGTCACGCGCGGCAGCCGGCGCCCGATCACGCGCTCGATCGCCTGCAGCTCGTTCTCTTCCTGCGGCGACACGAACGTGAACGCCTCGCCCTGCATCTCGGCGCGCCCGGTTCGGCCGACGCGATGGATGTAGTCCTCCGGCACCAGCGGCACGTCGAAATTGACGACGTGGCCGAGCGCCTCGACGTCGATGCCGCGGGCGGCGATATCGGTCGCGACGAGCACCGGATAGGTGCCGCTTCTGAATCCCGCCAGCGCGGCCGTGCGCTGCGCCTGCGAGCGATTGCCGTGGATGCGCTCGGTCTTGATGCCGCTGGCGACCAGGAACTCGGCCAGCCGGTTGGCGCGGTGCTTGGTCCGCGTGAAGATCAGCGCCTGCGTCATCGTGCCGCGCGTCAGCAGGTGCGCCGCGAGCAGCGGCTTCAGCTCCTGCGGCACCGGGTAGACGGCCTGGGTGATGCCGGCGGCCGGCGCCGCAGTCCGCTGCAGCTGGATCGTCACCGGGTGTCGCAGCATCTCGGCCGCGAGCGCCGCAATCGGTGGCGGCATCGTGGCGCTGAAGAAGAGCGTCTGCCGCTGCGTTGGCAGGTGCGTCAGGATGCGGCGAATCTCCGGCAGGAAGCCCATGTCGAGCATGCGGTCCGCCTCGTCGAGCACCAGATGCTCGAGGTGATTCAGCTTCGCGTAACTCGAGCGCATGTGATCGAGCAGCCGTCCCGGCGTCGCGACGATCACGTCGACGCCGCTCCTGAACGCGTGCTCCTGCGGTCCCATGCCGACGCCGCCGAACACGGCCGCGCCGGTGACCGGCGTGTGCACGGCGAGGGCGTTGAAGTCCTCGAGGATCTGCGCCGCGAGCTCGCGCGTCGGCGCCAGCACCAGCGCCCTCGTCGTCCGGCGCGGCTTGTCGATCAGCCGATTGAGGATCGGCAGCAGGAACGCCGCCGTCTTGCCGCTGCCGGTCTGCGCCGTGGCAATGACGTCCTTGCCTTGAATGGCCGGCGGAATCGCCTCGGCCTGAATGGGGGTGGGGCGGACGAACCCGAGCTCCTTGATACCTTGAAGAAGAGAAGGATGGAGGCCGACTTGAGTGAAGGGCACCGATCATTATCGCTCATATTCGCGGCTCGGCGGCTCGCTGTTGGCGGCTCGCTGTTGCCGGCTCGGCTTGGCAGCTGGAGATTGGCAGCCCGCACCCACAGCCAACAGCGAGCAACGAGCAGCCGGCAACGCCCCGTTACTCGACGGCCGCGCCCCACAGCCTCGACGCCCCGGAGACGTTATGATCCGATGTTGGCCGGACGGGACCTTCCACGGAGGATTCGATGAGACGACGTGATTTCCTGACGACGGTGGCGGCAGCGGGGTTACTGCCGCAGGTGACCGGACGAGCGGCGGCCGCCGCCGCGGCGCCGGTCGCGGCCGCGCCAGAGCAGCTCAAGCTCGGCGTTGCCTCATACTCGCTGCGCAAATTCCCCTTCGACAAGGCCCTCGAGATGGCCAAGGCCTGCGACGTTCACTACATCAACTTCAAGGACGTCCATCTGCGCGCGCACCGACCCACCAGACGCGATCAAGGCCGCGCGCGCCAAGACCGAGGCCGCCGGCTTCACCATCATGGGCGGCGGTACGATCACGTGGGTGCAGAAGGGCGCAAGCTGGCAGGACAGCGACACCGAGCAGGTGCGCAAGGACTTCGAGTACGCCAAGCTCGCCGGCATGCCGCTCATCGTCGCGGCGCCGAGCTTCGAAGCGCTCGACACCGTCGAGAAGACCGCCAAGGAGTTCGATATCAAGGTCGCGATTCACAATCACGGCCCGGAGGACAAGTTCTTCCCGTCGCCGTACGACGTCTACAAGCACGTGAAGGGCCGCGACAAGCACATGGGGCTCTGCGTCGACATCGGCCACACGTGGCGCGCCGGCGTCGACCCGACCAAGGCGGTCCTCGAGCTGCACGACCGCGTCTACGATCTGCACGTGAAAGACCTGCGCCAACCTCAAGGATCGAGACAGCCAGGTGATCGTCGGCAAGGGCTCGATCGACTTCCCGGCGCTCTTCCGTGCCCTGGTCAAGATCAACTACACGGGCCACGTCGGCCTCGAGTACGAGATCGACGCCGACAACCCGCTGCCCGGCATGCTGCAGTCGTTCGCCTACATGCGCGGCGTGCTCGCCGGCATTCGCCCGACCTAACGATCAAGAAAGAGGATCACGACAATGCGGATATCAGGCACTCGTACGAAATGGTCCACGACGCTCGCCATCGCCGCGGCGGCGACGATCGTCGTCAGCGCGCAGCAGCCGGCGGGCGGCGGGCGGCAGAGCGGTCCACCACCCGGGTGGATTCGCCCGCGTCAATCCACTTCCCTTCCCCGACGCGACGCAAACGGTCGAGACAACCGGTGCGCCGTTGCGCGTGACGCCGATGTTCAAGGGCCTCGCCTCGCCGTGGAGCCTGGCGTTCCTGCCGAACGGCGACATGCTGATCACGGAGAAGGCCGGTAAGCTGCGCATCGTGCGCGGCGGCACGCTCGACCCGCAGCCGATCGCGGGCACGCCGGAAGTGTTTGCCGTCGGGCAAGGCGGACTTCTCGAAGTCGCCGTGCATCCGCAGTTTGCGCAGAACCAGTTCATCTACCTGACCTACTCGAAGGGCAAGGAGAAGGAAGGCACGACGGCGCTGGCGCGCGGCCGCTTCGACGGCAAGGCGCTCGTCGACGTGAAGGACATCTTCGTCGCCGACAACTGGAACACGGGCGGCATTCACTTCGGATCGAAGCTGGCGTTCGGCAAGGACGGCATGCTCTACATGACCGTCGGCGAGCGCAACGACCGCGTGCGCGCGCAGAACACCAACAGCCATGGCGGCAAGGTGCTGCGGCTGAAGGACGATGGCACGGTGCCGGCGGACAATCCGTTCGTCGGCAAGGCCGGTTTCAAGCCGGAGATCTACAGCTACGGCCACCGCAACCTGCAGGGTCTGGCGGTGCATCCCGACACGGGCGCGCTCTGGGAAACCGAACACGGGCCGCAGGGCGGCGACGAGCTGAACCTGGTGCTGCCGGGCAAGAACTACGGCTGGCCGGTCGTGACGTTCGGCCGCGAGTACAGCGGTGAAGTCATCAGCGCGCAGCCGGCGCGCGAGGACATCGAGCAGCCGTTCATGTTCTGGTCGCCATCACCCGGGCTGTCGGGCATGGTGATCTACAGCGGCGACAAGTTCAACGGCTGGAAGAATCAGTACTTCCTCGGTGCGCTTGCCGGCCTCGGCGTGTGGCGCGTCGGCATGAACGAGAAGGGGCTCGCGGGACGCGAGCTGATGCTCGGTTCGCTGCGTCAGCGCATCCGCGACGTGCGGCAGGGTCCGGACGGCTTCCTGTATCTCGTCGTCGATGCCAATCCCGGCGGGATTCTAAAGATCGAGCCAGTTCCCGCGGCTGCGGGATCGAAATAACACGATCGTTCACGGCACACGGCCCGGCTGGAAGACCTCGGCAAAGGCCGCGAAGCTCATAGGAACCAGTCCTCATGACTTCGCGGTCCTCGCGTTCTTCGAGGTCTTTTCTACTCGACTCGTGACGTTCAGCGTCCCGGCGAGAGAATCTCTTTCAGTACTTTCCCGTCAGCCGTCTCCAACTTCACGCCGAGAATCTCCGCCATCGTCGGCGCCACGTCCAGGTTGTCGATCGGTCCGAGCTTGATGCCTGCCGCGACTCCGGCGCCGGACGCGATGAACAGCGCGCTGAGGTCGGGATCCGTATTCGGATAGCCGTGGGCGCCCAGGCTCCCTTCGGTCGCATCGATTACGACGTCCGCACCCACCGCAGCCGTAAACGCATACCCGTCCTTCGGCGTGACGAAAAGAACGCCCATCTGGTTGTTCTCGCTCGGCTGCGGCAGGCCGTACTTTCCGTAGTCAGCAGTCTCGATCACGGCGTCGATGCCCTCGACGCCAGCAATTGCTTTGCGCGCGCGGGCCAGCAACTCGCCACTCGGATCGGGAGACGTCAGATAGACGATGGCCGAGCCGCCCTCGGGGACGACATACGCATCCGACTGAACGATCTTGCCGTCGGTCGCCTTGAGCAATCCCTCTTTCATGAAGGCTGCGTTCAGGCGAATCTGGCGCTTCACCAGCTTGAAGCCGTGGTCGGAGACGATGAAGAACGTGGTGCGTGACGTGAGGCCGGCGCGTTCCACTGCGGCGACAATCTCGGCAACCTGCGCGTCGAGGTGTGCCATCGTCGTCATCGCAGCCGGCGTTCTCGGACCGTAGCGATGCTGCGTCGAGTCGAGGTTCAGCAGGTGATACATCATCAGGTTGGGCCGGTGCTCGCGGATGATGTGCGCGGCCGCCTGCGTCCAGATGTGATCGCGCCAGACGATATTCCGAGTGGCGAACGTCTCGAGCTCGGTCTGCGTCAGGATCCCCGCCTTGACCAGCTCCTGCGCGACCACGCCATCGGGCGCCGGCCGCTCGGGAAACTCCCACGTGACTGTTGGCGCCGCCATGATCGCCACCCAATCCACCTGCGCCGTCGTCATGCCGCGTTCGATGGACGACGTCGTACAGCGTCTTCACGCGCACCATTTCGTCGCGCGGCAGCCATGGCTCGACGCGCGGAGGCACGCCGGGATCGCGCTTCAGCACCCCGTTGAAAAGGACTCCGTGCTTCGCGGGCGTGACGCCGGTGATGAGCGTCGTGTGATTCGGCCACGTGACCGTCGGATTGACCGGCCGCATGCCGGCTGCGATTGCGCCGCGCGCCGCCAACGCGCGCAGCGTCGGCATCGGCAGAAATGGGTCATCGAGCGCCCACGACGGCAGACCGTCGAGACTGATGAGAACGATGTGCCGCGACGGGGTCAGTCTGCTCCTGTGGCGTTGCGCCCAGCGTCAACGACATTGCGCACGCGAGTACCGCGCAGCTCAGCCAGCGGCGCGTGTTGAGTGAAGACATCGAAACTCCTCGAAACCGAGTGTTCAGGTCGGGATATTCTGCCACCATCTGGTAATGGGGACGTCACGCAGCCCGGAGACGTCATAAAGAGAGATATGCCGCCCTTCTCCATCCTGGATCTCGCGCCCATCACGCTTGGAAGCAACGCCGGGCAGGCGTTTCGCAACAGCCTCGACCTCGCGCAGCACGCCGAGCGCTGGGGCTACCATCGGTACTGGCTGGCCGAGCATCACAACATGCCGGCTGTTGCCAGCGCGGCAACCTCGGTGGTCATCGGACATGTGGCTGCCGGCACATCGACGATAAGAGTCGGCGCCGGCGGCATCATGCTGCCCAACCACTCGCCGCTGGTGATTGCCGAGCAGTTCGGGACGCTGGCGTCGCTCTTTCCGAAACGGATCGATCTCGGACTCGGGCGCGCGCCGGGGAGCGATCAGATAACGGCAATGGCCCTCAGGCGCAGCCTCAGTGTCGACACGTTTCCGCAGGATGTTCAGGAGCTCATCGCGTTTTTTCGCGAACCGGCTCCCGGGACAACGTGTCAGGGCCGTACCCGGCGCAGGGCTGCACGTGCCGATCTGGATTCTCGGCTCCAGCCTGTTCGGCGCGACGCTCGCGGCCGAGCTCGGTCTGCCCTTCGCATTCGCGTCGCACTTCGCGCCGGCTCAGATGATGTCGGCGATCGAAATCTACCGCACGCGTTTCCAGCCGACGTCGATCCAGGAGGACGGCCTCGAGCGTTCGCACCTGATGCTCGGCGTCAACATCGTCGCCGCGGACACAGACGACGAGGCGCGGCGGCTCTTCACGTCACATCAGCAGATCTTCCTGGCGCTGCGGCGCGGTACGCTCGGGCCGGTCCCGCCGCCACTCGATCCCGATGAGTTCGACGCGTCGCTGACGCCGCTCGAACGAGCCGAGTTGCAGCATGTTCTCGGGTCGGCCATCGTTGGCTCAGCGGTCAGCGTGCAGCGCGGCCTCACCGAATTCATCGAACGGACCGGCGCCGACGAGATCATCGTGGCCAGCCAGGTCTTCGATCACGCGGCACGGCTGCGGTCGTATGAGATTGTGGCGGACGTATCTGGGGCTGGGGGTTCGCGAGTCGGGGTTCGAGCTGAAGCACAGAACGTGTAGTCCGCTTCAGGCGGACTCTCTCCTATGGTAGGCTGCGCGGCATGTCACACCTGACTAGACGCCAGGCTGTTGCCGGAACTGCAGCGCTCGTTGGGACCGCTTTGGCAAACACATCGACTGCTACGACCGCTACGCCGCTCGCCGCCAGCGCACCGGGACGCCTCAAGCAGTCCGTCTGCCGATGGTGCTACGCAAAGATTCCGTTGCCAGAGCTCTGCAAGGCGGTCGCGGGCATGGGGCTCTCGGCGATGGACCTGCTCACCGAAGCAGAATGGCCGGTGGCGCGCGAGCACGGCCTCATCTGCTCGATGGGCTCAGGCTTTGGCGGGACCATCGTCGACGGCCTGAACGTCAAGGCCAACCACGACAAGATCGTCGCCGGCCTCGAGCGCGGCATCCCGCTCGCCGCGGCAAGCAAAGTCCCGAACCTCATCACGTTCTTCGGCAACCGCCGCGGCATGCCGGACGACGAGGCGCACGCCAACTGCGTCATCGGCCTGAATCGCATCAAGAAGGTGGCCGAGGATCACGGCGTGACGATCTGCGTCGAACTCCTCAACAGCAAGGTCGATCACAAAGACTACCAGGGGGACCACTCCGCGTTCGGCATCGCGGTCGGTCAAGGAGGTGGCGTCGCCGCGGGTGAAGCTGCTGTACGACATCTACCACATGCAGATCATGGAAGGGGATGTGATCCGCACGATTCGCGACAACCATCAGTACTTCGGGCACTACCACACGGGCGGCGTGCCCGGCCGGCACGAGCTCGACGAGACGCAGGAGATCCAGTGGCGAACCGTGGCCACGGCGATCGCCGACCTGAACTTCGACGGCTATTTCGCGCACGAGTTCATCCCGACACGCGATCCCCTGACGAGCCTCGCCGAAGCGGTGAAGCTGTGCACGGTGTGACCTTGGCGTCTGTGTTGGCATTACTTGGTGCTCGCGGGGCTCGCCCGCCTTCGAGTAGCCTCAGGCCGACCCTGAGCCCGTCGAAGGGTCGCTCTCGCTCGGCGGCTTCGCGCCTCGCTCGGGCCGCAGGCGCTCTCCTAACTCCTAATTCCTAGTGCTAACGACGTAGATCCCCGCAAGCACCAGCGCGCCGCCAATCAGATACGACGTCGTGATGGGCTCGCCCAGCAGCGGCACCGCCAGGAGTGCGGTAAGCGGCACTTGCGCGAGAAGGCCTACCGAGGTCACGGTCGCCGGCAGATGGCCGAGCGCGTAGGCCAGCCCCAGGTACGCGCCAAGCTGCGAGATCAGGCCCAGTCCAAAGAGCGCGAACCAGGTTCGCGGCGCGAAACCCCACAGCGGAGTTCCGAGCACGAGGCATACGACGAGAAGGGTCGCCACGCTGCTGGCAATCGCGAGCGTGCTGAACGTCAGCGTGTCCATCTCTTCGCGCACGTGCTCGGTCGTCAGCAGGTACCCGGCAAAGAAGGCGGCCGCGCACAGAGACATCATCGCGCCGCTGACTTCCGTGCCAGCGAACCCGCCGCGCTTGACACTCTGCACCATGACGACGGCAACACCGGTCATGGCCAGAGCGAGTCCCGCCCAGAATCGCCGCTCCGGGCGGCGGCGAAAGAAGATCCAGGTGCCGATGCCGACGAAGATCGGCGCATTGTTGCCGAAGAGCGTCGCCGTCGTTGCGGTCGTGCGCATGCACGGAGGTGTTGTAAAGCGCGAGGTCGAGCCCGAAGAAGACGCCGCCGCCAAGGGCCAGGAGGAGCGCCCGCGGGGTTGTCGCGGCGACGCGGCTGCGCTCCTGCGGCGAAGTCATCATTGAAATGATGCGCCACGGTATGAGCACGAGCGCAGCGATGAATACGCGATAGAACGCGGAGGACGGACCTGGAACAGCAGACCAGCGGATGAAGATCGCCGACCACGCGATGCCGGCAATGGCAATCAACAGCGCGCCGTACGCGACCCAGGCGCGTTCGCGCTGCTCGGTAGCCGACATGTGCACCGATAGTATCAAGCGGAGCTGCTACAATCGCCGACTTCGGCTGCAACGGATGGAGGAGGTCGGCATGGCAGACTCGGTTTCGCGTCGTGACTTCGGGCGGCTGTTTGCCCTCGGCGGCTCGGCGGCGCTCTTTGGCGACCGCACGTGGGCGCAACAAGCCTCGGCAGCGCCGGCACTCGACGCCAGAGGCGCAGCTGCCGGCGAAGCGTTCTGGCAGAGCGTCCGCGGCCAGTTCGTGATGCCGCCCGAGCTGGCGGTGATGAATGCGGCAAACCTGTGCCCGGCTTCGCGGCCGGCGGTCGAAGCGCTGACGCGCGAGACGCACAGCGTCGATCACGATCCCTCGCCCAACAACCGCGCGCGGCTCTATCCGGAGAAGGAGAACACGCGCAAGGCGCTGGCCGCCTTTCTGCGCGTGACGCCGGACGAGATCATCATCACCGGAACACGAGCGAGTCGAACAATCTCGTGTCGAACGGCCTGGACCTCAAGCCCGGCGACGAGATCATCGTCCACTGACGACAACCACCCGAGCAACCTCAACGCGTGGCGCGAAAAGGCGCAAGCGTTTTGGTTTCACGGTCGTCACCGTGGCGCAGAAGAACCCGCACCCGGGCACGGCGTACTACGTCGACGCATTCTCCCGCGCGATCACGCCGCGCGCACGAAGGTGATGTGCTTCACGCATCTGTCGAGCACGGTCGGCGACCTGATGCCGGCCAGAGAACTGTGCCGTGTCGCGCGCGAGCGCGGCGTCTTGACGCTGCTCGACGGCGCGCAAAGCTTCGGGCTGCTCGACGTCAACCTCGCCGAGATCGCGCCGGACTTCTACTCCGGCAGCGCCCACAAGTGGCCGTGCGGGGCGCGTGAGTGCGGCGTGCTCTACGTCAGGAGCTCAGTGCAACCAAGGCTCTGGCCGAGCATCTACAGCGCCTATCCCGGCGCCACCGGCTTTTCGCGCACCTTCGAGGGATTTGGTCAGCGTGATGAAGCGACGATGATCGCGTTCCGCGCGGCGCTCGAGTTTCAGGACAAGGTCGGGCGGGCGGCGATCGAGGCGCGTGCCCGTGAGCTGAGCACGCAATTGATCGCCGGATTGACGAAGCTGCCCGGCGTCAAAGTATGGACGTCGCCGGAGCCCGAGCTACGGGCGGCGGTCGTCTCGTTTCAGCCTGCCGCCCTCGACTCCGGCAAGCTGGCCGCGGCGCTGTACGAGAAGCACAAGGTCGCGGTCGCGACGCGAGGCGGTCAGGATCGCGGCGGGTTGCGTGTCTCGCCGCATCTCTACAACAGTCCGGCCGAGATCGATCGGCTCCTGAGCGGCCTGGGCGAGTACCTGAAGACCGGCGTCTAGAACGCCCGAAGAATGCGTCGCTTCGGCAGCGCTTCGCCGTCACGAGCGGCCGGCGCGCAGCGTCCGGGGTTGACCGGCTTTGGCAAGAACCACGGCGCCGGCGTTCACCGCGTCGGATGCTCGCGAGCTGATCGAACGCGACCTGCTGCAGCGCCTTGACCTGCGGCCGTGACAGGCCCAACTCGTAGGCCGAGCACTCGTTGTCGCCGAGCGAGCGCGGGTCGCGTCCGGTGAGGCTGCCGAAGATCACCAGCGCCTCGAGGTAGTACCCGTAGACGCTGCCGTGGTAGTGGTCGTAGGTCCAGAGATTGAGCTTGCCGGCGTCGATGCCGTCGTAGGGATTCGGATCGGCGACGCCGGTCTGCATCGCGCGCGTCCACGCCTCGCCGACCGGGAATCACGGCCTTCGCCGCGGCGCCGGCTGCCGCCTTGTCGTAGGCGGCGCGGACGTCGCGAGCCATCGCCTCGATCGGCTGTTTGGCCCAGGCGCCCGTCGGCGGATAGGTCTGGTCGGCGCGCGACCACGTCGCCATCAGGTACAGCAGCAACCTTCGGATTGCGCGCGCGGAGGAAATCGGCCATCTCCTTGCTCGTGGCAATGAGCTTGGCCGGGATCGCGAGGCTTGTCGGAGTCGAGCGTGCTGTAGCCGTGCATCACCACGATGTCCCAGCCGCGGCTGCCGATCACGTCGCGTTTGTTCTCGAGGTGGAAGTCCAGGCCGCTGCCGCCGCGCGTCTCGAGGAACACGTCGTAGTCGAGGCCGGCCTGCTGGGTGAAGGACTTGAAGAGCGCCGGCACGCCGCCAATGCCCTCGTTGTTGAGGTCGGTGACGGTGTCGGCGCGATAGAACTGCACGGGCGAGCCGGCGGCGAACGTGAAGCTATTGCCGATGAACAGCACGCTCGTGCCGGACTGAGTCGCGATGAGACTCAGCGTCCCGGCGCTACACCGGCAACGAGAGTCAACCCAAGTCTCATGAATGTCCCTTCCGTGACCGGCGCGGCCAGCAACCGACGCTGATGCAGGTGTCTCCCAGCCCCCTGGCAGGCAGGTAGTGGAACCGAATCAGGTACGCCTTGCTCGCCGCGGCCGTGCCTGGCGATTGCCAGCAAGTCCTCGACGCTCGCGAACCCGGATTCACGTGCCAAATCATAGGTGATGTCCTTGACCTCGATCGGCGCGATGGAGTCCACGACGATGTGGCCATCGTCCATCTGGTAGCGACCATCCACCTTGACGTGGGGGCGAGTCCAGATGCGGATGCTGCACCTGATTCTCCCCCGCCGGATACCCTCACGGAGATGCTTCGTAAAAACCATCTCGAGCGATGACAGGAGTCGTGGTTTCCCTAGCGCCTAATGCCCCGCCAGCGCACGCAGGCCGCCGACAAGACGGCGCAGTCCTTCAATCACCGAGTCCGAGTCGAGCGCGCCGTAGGAAATGCGCACCGAGCACGGGGACGGATCGGCGAAAGCCGAGCCCGGGATCGTCGCCACGCGGTGCTCGCGAATCAGCCGTTCGCTCACCGTCATCGAGTCGAGCGACGAATGCACGCGCACGAGGTAGTAGAACGCGCCGTCAGGCGTCGGCACGTCGCAGGGCACATCCGCGGCGCTCAACGCGTCGAAAATCGCGTGCCGCGTTGCATCCAGGCCGCGACATAGCCTCGGCGAAGTCGCGGCCGACCTGCGAGCGCGGCCATCGCCGCGTGCTGCGAGACGGCCGGCGGACAGATCAGGATCGTGTCCTGGATCTTGTTGACGGCCTCGAACAGCACGTCCGGAATCACCATGTAGCCGACGCGCCAGCTCGCCATGCCGTAGGCCTTGGACAGCGAGAAGAGCGAGATCGTGTGCGCCGCCGCGCCGGGCAGGCTCGCCGGGCGAAAAATGCTCGACGCCGCCGTAGGTGAAGTACTCGTAGGCCTCGTCGTGGATGTGAAAGATGCCGCGGTCGCGGCAGAGCGCGTTGACCGCGCGCAGCGCCGCCTCGGGATAGACGGCGCCGGTCGGATTGTTCGGCGACACCGTCACCACCGCGCGCGTGCGCGGCGTGATCGCGCGCTCGATCGCGTCGAGATCGATCTGATAGTCGCTCGTCGTCTCGGCCGCAACGGCCCGCGCGCCGGCCATCACGACCGCCATCTCGTGGTTGAAGTAGTACGGCACGAGCAGAACGATCTCGTCGTCTGGATCCGTGATCGCGAGCACCGCGTTCATGAACGCCTGGTTGCCGCCCGCCGTTACGAGGACACGGCTGCCGGGACGCACGGTGATGTGGTTCTCGCGCGCGAGCTTGGCCTCGAGCGCTGAGACGAGCGGCGGCAGGCCCTCGACCGGACCGTAGCGATGATCGGTCAGCGTGATCGCCGAATCGACGCGCGGCCTCGATGGCCTCGCGCGGCGGCTGGTACGAAACGACGCCCTGGCCCGAGCGAAATCGTCCCCGGCGTTTCGGCGGTCCAGCGTCCGACGATGGGGATGACCGGCGCCTGGACGGCGGCGAGTCGGCGGGACTGGGAGGCGGCGGTCTGCGTCACGCCATCAGCATAACTCGGGGGCCTGTTGGCGGCTCGCGGCTCGCTGGTAGCTGTTGCTAACCAGACGGCCAAATAGCCGAACGGCCAGCAGCCAGAAGCGAACCGCCAGCACGCCCACTTAGCAACAGCCAGCTGCACGCAGCCAGCAGCCACGAACTTAGCAACAGCGACAAGCCAGCAGCCAGTAGCGACCCGCCCGCTTCGTCCGCGTCAGCACCGCAAGGAATTGACGCGGGCCATCAAACCCGAGAAGATGCCAACGATGACGGTGACCCTGCGGGCGGATCGAACCGGGAATCGGGCACGGCTCGTGCCGGCCGGCGCCTTCGACCTGGCGCACGCCAGCACCGTCGCCGCGGCCGTGGCCGATGTGCAGCCGCGGCTCGAGGGGTGTCAGGCGATCGAGATCGACCTCTCGGGGCTCGATCGCATCGACGGCTCGGGGGCCGCCCTTCTGGCCACACTCCTCGATCGGCTCGACCCCGACGGCGGCCGGACGCGCGTCGTCGAGGGCGGCAATCCTGAAGCCGCACGGCTGGTCGCGCTCTATCGGGGGCACGCGGCGCGGGACACGCGGGCCGTGGCGGACCGCTCGGCGCTCGGGCACGTCGGCGCGGCTGCGGCTGCAGTCCCCGGTTCGATCGTCGCGGCGTTCGACTTCGTCGGCCGATCGGCCGTCGCCTTCCCGAAGGCCATCGCCGCGCCGCAGTCGGTCGACTGGCGCTCGCTCCCGCGGCTGCTCCAGGAGATTGGCGCCGATGCGCTGCTGGTCACGAGCGCGGCCAACCTGCTCATCGGCGTCATCATCGGCTTCCTCGGCGTCTCGCAGCTCGGTCGCTTCGGCGCCGTGGCATTCGTCCCCGAGCTCGTGGTGGTCGCGCACTTCCGCGAGCTCGGTCCGCTCGTGACCGCGATCGTCGTCGCCGGTCGATCCGGCGCTGGCCTGGCCTCGGAGCTCGCCACGATGCAGGTGTCGGAGGAAATCGATGCCCTGCGTGCCATGGGCTTCGACCCCGTGCGCTGGCTGGTCGTGCCGCGCTGCCTCGCGCTCGTCATCGTCCTTCCCCTCCTCACCTGGATCGGCGACGGCCTGGCACTTGTCGGTGGCCTGGCGGCCACGACGGTGATTACGCACATGACGCCGCGAGCGTACGTGCTGGCGACGGCCGACACAATCACCCTCGGCAACTTGCTGGCAGGACTCGCCAAGAGCCCGTTTCTCGGCCTGGCGATCGGCCTCATCGCCTGCGGTCAAGGGCTTGCCGCGCAGGGAGGCGCCGCCGCGGTCGGCGCGCGGACGACGAGCGCGGTCGTCCTGGCCATCTTCGGCATGATCGTCATCAGCTCGCTCTTCACGCTCCTCTACGAGTTCCTAGGCATATGACCGAGCCGCACACCAGGCCGCACATCATCGTCGACGACCTCCGCATCGGCTGGGGCTCGCGAGTCCTGATGGAGCATGTCAGCTTCGACATCGCCCGCGGATCGACGTTCGCGATCCTCGGTGGCTCGGGGTGCGGCAAGAGCAGCCTGCTCCGCCACCTCATCGGGCTTGGCCGTCCGCAGGCTGGACGCATCGACATCGATGGCGTCGGTGAACCGCACCTCTACGAAGGGACGCCGCCGTTCGGCGTGCTCTTCCAATCCGGCGCGCTCTTCAGCTCGCTGACACTCGCGGAGAACCTGGCGCTGCCGATGAAGATGTGGACGTCGATTCGCGGTGAGACCAAGCGCGCGTTGTGCCGGGCGAAGCTCGACATCGTCGGTCTCGGTGGCTTCGACAATCACCTGCCTGGTGAGCTCTCCGGCGGCATGAGGAAGCGCGCGGGCATTGCCCGCGCGCTCATGCTCGAGCCCGATCTCCTCTTCTTCGACGAACCGTCCGCCGGACTCGATCCGATCACGGCCGTCGAGCTCGATCAACTGATCGTCACCCTCAGCCGCGACCTCGGCATCACAATCGTGATCGTCACCCACGAGCTGCCGAGCATCTTTCTCGTCGCTAACAACTGCATCGTGCTGGATAAGTCGGCGAAAGGTATCGTCGCGCGCGGGGATCCGCGTCGGCTGCGCGACGAGTCGACGGTGCCGTTCGTGCACAGCTTCTTCACTAGAACCTCACCTGATGTACCCGCAAATCACGGAGCGTAACCGATGGCTGTCGAGAAAAGCTACGCGCGGCTTGGCCTGTTCGTCGTGGTCGCCGTCTTTACCGCTCTCGCCACGACGATCTTCTTCGTCCAGCGCGTGAGGAGCCAGGCGGTGATCGGGATGGTGACCTACACCACCGACAACGTCAGCGGCCTGGATGTGTCGAGCCCGGTCCGGTACCGGGGAGTGGCGGTGGGCCAGGTGACCGAAGTGCGGGTCGACCCGCGAGGCGGCACTGCTATCGTCGAAGTGGATTTCGACGTGTTTCTGGATCGCCTCAACACGATCGGCGTGAACGTCAAACGGATCCGCCAGTTCACCGATCTCGGCGGCATGCTTCCGAACCTGCGGGCGCAGGTGGTGGGAAACCCCGTCACCGGCGAGGCCTACCTGCTGCTCGACGTGCCAAAGAATCCGCCGCCACCGCTCGCGCTTGGCTTCACGCCCGATCGGCCGTACGTGGCGTCGGTGCCGTCGGTGATGGGCCAGGTGCAGGATCGCCTCCCGGAGGTCCTGGACACAGCGCAAGAGACACTGCAGACGCTGCGCGACATCGTTGCGCGCGTCCCTGGCAGCCTCGATCGGAGCGATCGGTTCTTCACCAACATCGAGCGGATCTTTCGCGAGAGCGATCTCCAGGCGTTGAGCACCGACTCGCGCAAGTTCTTCTCGACGACGACCGCACAGATCGAACGGATTACGAACGATCTCCAAGGATTGGTCGGCACCGAAGGACCGGTCGTGACGTTTGTCGAAGAGGCGCGGACGGCGATGCGGGAGGCGGACCTTCCCGCCGCCACGCGGTCGTCGCGCGAGGCGATGGAGCGCACCAGCCTCGCCGCCGACGATCTCCGCCGATCGCTGCCGGCGATCCGCCAGTCGCTCGACGAGCTGCGCGACCTCGCGCGGCAGATCCAGGAACAGCCCGAATCGGTGATGTACGGACCGCGACCACCTGCCACGGGGAAGAAACGATGAGGAGAGTGCTTCACGGCGGGCTCGCCACGCTCGCCATCCTGTCAATCGCCGGCTGCCAGCTCACGCTCAAGCGGCCAGATGTGGTCCCCGGCCGGATGATCGAGCCAGAGCTGGTGGAACCGGCGGCACGACCCGGGCGCACCGGTGACGCCATCGCGGTGCGGCTGGTGGAGACGCAGGCGCGGGGACATATCGGCCGGCGCGTGCTGCACCGGGAGGCGGGGGGCGAGCTCACCCAGGATCCGTGTGTGGCAGTGGTCCTCCGCCCCCGACCGGTACCTGGACACGGCGCTGCGGGTCGAACTGGCGGCGAATGCCGGCGTGCGTCTCGTGGACTCGGCGGACGCCTCGACGGTTGGCGTGACGCTGCTGGCGTGGCACCTCGAGTCCGCGGGCGCCGGGAATCAGCTCATCGGTGCGGTCGAGGTGCAGGTGACATCGCCCGATCATTCGGTTCGCACGGACGTCGTCCGCGCGGCGGAGCCAGTCTCGGCAACACTGCCCGGCGACCTCGCGGCGGCTGCCGGTCGGCTGCTGCAACGCCTCGCCAGCGAAACGCTCGCCCGCGTGTCGCGCAGTCGTTGATGGCCGACGGCGCGTCCTCGCCACCCACACTTACGAAGTCGCGCACGGCCGCACGATCGCCCAGACCGGCCGGTGGTCGCTCGCACCGGTGACGTCGGGCGCGTGCGCCGCTGAGCGAGGTCCCGTCGCACACAGCCCGCGAACGAGCACGTGATCGAAGTCGAAGAGGATGCCACGGTCGTCGAGCGTGCGAGTCAACCAGAAGAAACCGGCTTTGGCGACCTCGTCCGCAGGCCCACGACCGTTGAGATCACCGGCGACCACGACCGGACCCGGCCATGTGGCCGCATCGGCCAGTACCGCGCGCGCCTGATCGCGCCGGTGCCCTTCGCTCCAGAGCCCATACACGGTCTCGAAGTGAACCGAGTAAGCTCGCACGTTACCGGCAGGCGTACGCACCGTCGCCGCCACCGCCGCACGCCGAAGCTTTCGAAAACGATGTTCGTGCGGGAGTGGCACCTTGCGCCCATCGTCCAGCGGCCAGGGCGAGAGAACGGCGACGCCGAAGTCGCGGTGCGACGATGGATGCCGTGCCGAGGGGACGTAGATGGAGTTCACCGGGATCCCAGTCGCGTGTGCGGCGGACGGCCCACCTTCGAAATGGCTGCGGCCGTGCGGTGATGCGCAATTCTCGTTCCTGCACGTGAGAGAGCCGCGAGGAGTGTGACACGCACTCGCGAGGTCCGGCTTTGGAATCGATTCGGAAATCGGCCGCTTGACACGGTTGGGCTTAAAGGTTATAATGTGAGTAATCGTTTACTTACTTAAATAGTTAAGTAAACAAGTCGACTTCACAAACACCGCACATGCCACGACATCGCTTCACCGACACGCGCGACCGCATCGAAAAGGCCGCCATCCGCCTCTTCGTCGAAAAGGGCGTGACCGAGACCAGCGTGCGGGATATCGCGCGGGCTGTCGATCTCTCTGAAGGCGCGCTCTATCGTCATTTCGTCAGCAAGGAGCAGCTGGTGTGGGCCGTTTTCGAACGCCACTACGTCGCGTTCGCGGGCCGGCTCGACGCGCTGGCACAGGCCGAGACGACCGCCCACAGAAAGTTGGCGGCGATGATTCGCGGCTTCTGCCTCGCGCACGATGAGGACCCGACCCTCTTCCGCTTTCTGCTCTTCGTGCAGCACGGGCAATTGAGCAAGCTCGCGCCGGGGACACCCAACCCGGTCGACGCCGTGCGCACGGTGGTCGAGCGCGGCATCGCGTCGAAAGAAATTCCCGACCAGCCTCCGGATGTCGCGACAGCACTCGTCTTCGGCATCGTGCTGCAGCCGGTCACCTTTGCGGCCTACGGCCGCCTGCCATCAACCATGGGGCCGATGAGCGACCGCCTCGTCACCGCGGCCTGGGCCGCTGTGAAGTCTGTCTAATGGAGATTGTCATGCGATCGCCTCTCGTCCAGCTCTTGACGGCCCGTCGGTTTGCGCCGCTGTTCGTCACGCAGTTCCTCGGCGCCTTCAACGACAACCTGCTGAAGAGCGCGATGGGCATCGTGGTGACGTTCCGGCTGGCCGAGCAGTCGGGCATCGACTCCGCCTCCCTCGTCATGCTGGCCGGCGCGGTCTTCATTGCGCCGTTCTTCCTCTTCTCGGGCGCATCGGGCACGCTCGCCGATCGCGTCGACAAGTCGTACATCGCTCGCATCGTCAAGGTCGCCGAGATCGTCATCATGACTGTGGGCGCCGTGGGCCTCTGGCTCGAGAGCGTGCCGCTCCTTTTCGCGGCACTTTTCTTTCTCGGCACGCATTCGACGGTCTTCGGCCCGATCAAGTACGCGCTGCTTCCGCAGCACCTGCACGAAGATGAACTGGTCGCGGGCAATGCGCTCATCGAGGCAGGCACATTTCTCGCAATCCTCTTCGGCACGATCCTTGGTGGCAGTGTGGTCCTGCTCGCCCAAGGGGCTCTCGTCGTCGGCGGCTGCGGCGTTGTCTGTGCGCTCCTGGGCTGGATTGCCGCACGTCAGATCCCGCCGGCGCCATCCTCGGCAGCCGATGCGCCGCGCCCGCGCCTGCTGCGCGACACGATCGCCGTCGTCGGTCACGTGACGTCCCGTCCGGCGCTCTTGCTACCGATCCTCGCCGTGTCCTGGTTCTGGCTGTTTGGCGCGACCGTGGTATCGGGACTGCCGGCGTTTGCCAAAGACGTGCTCTTCGCGAACGAGCAAGTAGTGACGTTGATGCTGGCGCTCTTCGCTGTCGGGGTCGGCGTTGGGTCGATTGTCGCCGAGCGGCTGCTACACGGCGAGGTGAGCGCGCGCTTCGTCCCGATCGCTGCAGCGGCGATGGCGTTCTTCGCCTGGGATCTGCACGCCGCCAGCGCTGGTCGCCCGTCACTCCCGGAACTGGCGACTGTGTCGGCCTTCCTGCGCTCTCAGGGAAGCTGGCGCATTCTCGTCGACCTGGTCGGCGTCGCGATGGCGGGCGGCCTCTTCACCGTGCCGCTCTACGCGATCCTGCAGCACGAAAGCGAGCCGGCGCATCGCGCGCGCGTGATTGCGGCCAACAACATCATCAATGCGCTCGCCATGGCGATCGCCGCGGTTGGAGCCGCTCGTCTGCTGGCACAAGGGTTGACGATGGGCGAACTGTTCGCGCTCTGCGGACTGCTGACCATCCCCGTTGCGCTCGTGGCGGCGTGGATCCTGCGGCGCACGATGGCGAAGGCCCTCCTGCGATTGATTCTCAGAATCCTCTACCGCGTAAACGTCGAGGGGCTCGAGCACGCGCGTGCGGCGCTGCCGAAGGCGGTGATCGCCGCCAATCACGCGTCGTTTCTCGATGGTTTGTTGCTCGGGGCGTTCCTGCCCGGCGATCCGATCTTCGCCGTCGACACCTTCATTTCGAAGCAGTGGTGGGCGAAGCCGTTCCTCGTGTTCGTCAACGCGCTGCCGGTCGATCCGACGAACCCGCTCTCCATCCGCGCGATGATCCGGGCGGTGGAAGCCGGCTCGGCCTGCATCATTTTTCCAGAAGGTCGCATCACGACGACCGGCTCATTGATGAAGGTGTACGAAGGGCCAGCGGTCATCGCCGAGCGCACGAAGGCCCAGCTCCTGCCCGTGCGCATCGACGGTGTGGAGTTCACGCCGTTCTCGCGCCTGGCCGGCAAGGTCCGTCGACGCCTGTTCCCGCGGATTCATCTGCGCATCCTGCCGCCGCGCCTGCTGACGGCGCCCGAAGGTGTGACCGGCCGCGCCCGGCGCGTCGCCTTGCGCCGTGCGCTCGGCGACGAAATGGTCCAGTCGACTTTCGCCGCCGCTCGCATCGACACCACGCTGTTCGACGCGCTGGTCGACGCGTCTCACCAACACGGCGGCAGCCACATCGTGGCCGACGATCTCGAGCTGCGGCCCTTGAGCTACCGAGGTCTCATCACGGCCAGCTATGCGCTTGGTGGTGTGCTGGCGCGGCGGACGCGTCCGGGCGAACGCGTCGGCGTGTTGCTGCCGACGTCGCGCGCGGCGCTCGTCACGTTCTTCGCGCTGCAGGCCGAGCAGCGCGTGCCGGCGATGCTCAACTTCTCGACGGGCGCGGCGTCGGCGATCGCCGCGTGTCGCGGCGCGGAAATCGCGCTCATCGTCACCGCGCGCGCGTTCATCGACAAGGCGAAGCTCCAGCCGCTCGTGGCGGGCCTCGAGCCGCACGCGACCATCCTCTACCTCGAAGACGTCAAGCGAGAGATTGGTGTCGCGTCGAGGCTCGGGGCGCTGATCCGCTCGATGCTCGCCAGGCCCAATCACCGGCCGGCGCGCGCGAACGATCCGGCGGTCGTGCTGTTTACGTCAGGCTCAGAGGGCACCCCGAAGGGTGTCGTGCTGAGCCATCGTAATCTCCTCGCGAACCGCTATCAGCTTGCATCGGTCGTCGACATCAGTCCGAAGGACATCGTCTTCAATGCGTTGCCGGTGTTTCACAGCTTTGGGCTCACCGGCGGCCTGCTGTTGCCGATGCTCGCCGGCGTCCGCACGTTCCTGTACCCGTCGCCACTTCACTACCGGACGGTTCCGGAGTTCGTCTACGGCGTGAACGCCACGATCCTCTTCGGCACTGATACATTTCTCTCAGGCTACGCCCGTGTGGCCGACAACTACGACTTCTACTCGGTGCGGTACATCTTCGCCGGCGCCGAGCGTGTGAAGCCCGAAACCCGGCGCGTGTGGTTCGAGAAGTTCGGCATTCGGATCCTGGAAGGCTACGGCGCAACCGAAACATCGCCGGCGCTGGCGGTGAACACACCGATGCACTTCAAGGCAGGCACTGTGGGCCGGCTGCTGCCGGGCATTCAACATCGGCTCGAGCGAGTCGAAGGCATCGACGTCGGCGGCCGGCTGTTCGTCCACGGCCCGAACGTGATGCTTGGATACCTGCGCGCTGAAAAGCCAGGCGTGCTCGAGCCGCCGGCTGACGGTTGGTACGACACAGGCGACATCGTCGAATTCGATGCCGAGGGCTTCGTGACGATCAAGGGCCGCGCGAAACGCTTCGCGAAGGTCGCGGGTGAAATGGTGCCGCTTGGTGCCGTCGAGGATTTCGTTGCGAAGCTCTGGCCCGACGAGCAGCATGCGGTCGTGACCGTACCAGACCCGAAGCGCGGCGAGCAACTGGTGCTCGTCACCGAACGCGCCGATGCCAACCGCGCTGCGCTTGCGACCGCGGCGCGCGAGGCCGGACTTCCCGAGATCTTCGTGCCGCGCACGATCGTGCCCGTGCCGAAAGTGCCGATTCTCGGCACCGGTAAGATCGACTATGTGACATCAGGTCAGATGGCGGTCGAGCTCGTGCGTGCCTCGTGAGCGGCGTAGCGCCGACGACCTCGTTTAGGTCGGCGCCGTGTCGCACCAGGTCCGGGATGATGTCCGCATTGCCCCACCAGGCGGCAGCGAAGAGTGCCCCGGGAGCGGCGCCCTGCTGCAGAAAGTACCGCGCCAGCCGATTGCTTTGCGCCTTGGCAACGGAATACCACGCGAGCGAGACGCTCGCTGACTCCGCTTCGCCATCGTCGCCGGGTGCGGTGGTGTAGTTCTCTCGCGGATCGAAGCCCTCGCCGACCAGCCATTTCGCGAGACGCAACTGGCGGCTCGCAGCCGTCGGCTCGTCGCCTGTGAACCGTCCACAACTGAACTGAAGAATGTTGACACCTTTGTCCAGGCGGAGTTCCTTCAACTCGGGTCGCTTCTTCAGGATCGCTCGTACCTGATCGAGATCGAAGTGCTTGAGCGCATCGACGAGCGCGGTCTTGCTCATTGGCTGATCACTCCTGGTTCCAGTTCTTAGCCGAGGAACAGTCGGACGACAGCATTCAGGATCACGCGATGCCACGTGCCTTCGGCGCAACCCAGCCCAAGTATTGCCCAATGGCGGCACCTTTCTTGCGTCACAGGCTCATGTATGCGGGATGGACCAGCTGGGTGGCTTCGTTTCTCCGCGGTGCTGTTCGCTATCGGGCTTTTCCTGGCAGCAGCGAAGTGGTTGGCCCTGGATCTTCACGAGGTCGCCAAATGGCTGGCGCCCCATCGGCATGCCTGGTACGCGCTGCCGATCGTCATGCTCGCGTTCGTCGTCCTCGCGCTGGTTCCCGTGATGCTGCTGATCGCCGCGACCGGTATCGCGTTCGGTCCGGTGCTCGGGCCGATCTACGCGATGGCAGGATGCCTGGCGAGCGCGTCGACTGGCTTCGCGATCGGCCGCTGGCTGGGGCGAAAGCGCGTCGAACGACTCGGCGGTGAGCGGATTACCCGGGTCACGCGCGGGCTCAAGCGCAACGGCACGCTCGCCGTCTTTCTCGTCCGCAAGGTGCCGGCGCCTTTCACGCTGGTCAACATCGTCGTCGGCGCATCGACCGTCGGGTATCGCGAGTTCATGATCGGCACGCTCCTCGGCATGGGCGCCATCGTCATCGCCCTCGCCGGGTTCGGATACCAGCTGACGATAGGCGTTGCAGCAGTCCGTCGCCGACGACGGTGATCGCCGCGGCGCTGTTCGTTGGCGTGCCGCTGACGCTGGCGTGGCTGATCAACCGCGCCTTGCGGTCTGCGACGGAGGCCGATGATCGGGGCGCCAGACCGTGTCGACCGCACCGGAAGTGCTCCGTCGCCCGCAGCTCGATCGTCCACCTGGGCGAAACTGCTGGCGGGTCGAGCGCGCGCACCGATTTCACTGCATCCAGGACGCCGCCGACTATTTCCGGCTGGTCAGGCAGGCGCTGCTCGACGCGCGCCACACGGTGTTCATTCTCGGCTGGGACATCATGGCTGCGGTTGATCTGCTGCCTGGAGCCGCGCCGTCCGACGCGCCGACCCGGCTCGACGAGCTGCTCGCCTTTGTCGTCCGACGCCGCCCGCATCTTCGTTGCTACATTCTGATCTGGGACTACGCCGCGCTCTACACGCTCGAGCGCGATCCGTTGTCGCGGTGGCGTCTCGGGTGGCGAATGCCTCGACAGCGTCCGGTTCGGATTCGACGACCGTCATCCGATCGGCGGCTCCCACCATCAGAAAGTCGTCGTCGTGGACGATCAGCTGGCGTTCTGCGGCGGCATCGATCTGACGGGCCATCGCTGGGACACGTCCGCGCACCGAGTCGACGAGCCGGCGCGCGCGACGCCGCTTGGCGAGCCCGTACGGGCCGTATCACGAAATCCAGGCGATGGTCGACGGACCAGTCGCGGCAAGCCTCGGCGTGCTGGCGCGCGACCGCTGGCGCGCGCTCGGCGAGGAACGGATGCCGCCGGTCGCCAGTTCCGCCGACGACCTCTGGCCGTCCGACGTCACGCCCGATCTCACCGACGTCGACGTCGCCATCGCGCGGACGCTGCCGGCATCCGAGACGCAGCCGGCCGATCCGCGAATGTGAGGCGCTGTTTCTGGATTCGATCGCCGCGGCGAAGCGGACGATCTACATCGAGAGCCAGTACTTCACCAACGACACGCTCGGTGCCGCGCTGGCCGCGCGACTGCGCGAGCCGGACGGCCCCGAGGTCCTGGTCGTCACGCCGACAGGAATGCCACGGCTGGCTCGAGCAGAACCACGATGGGCGCCTTTCGCGACGCCGTCTTCCGGCAGTTGATCGCCGCCGACACGCACAAGCGGCTGCGGCTCGTCTACCCGGCGGCGTCGCGCGCGCAGAACGTGCCGACCTTCGTCCACTCGAAGGTGATGATCGTCGACGACGAGCTGGTCCGGATTGGGTCGGCCAACTTCTCGCGGCGGTCGATGGGCGTGGACACGGAATGCGACCTCGCGGTGGATGCGGGCGGCGATTCGCGCGCGCGGCGGGCATTCGACGCATCCGCGATCGGCTGCTCGGCGAACATCTCGGCTCTGCCGGTGGATGACGTCGCCCGCGGCATTGAGCGCGCGGGATCGCTGCGCGCGCTCATCGATTCGCGGGAGTCGGCCGAGCACACGCTGGTGCGCGATCGAACTAGAAGCTGCCGACGAAGCGCCACCGTCGGAGGCGCTGCGAGCCGCTGCCGATCCGGAGGAGCCGATTGGGTTCGGGCGCATCCGTCGCTCAGCTGGTGCCGCCAGTCGACGCAAGACCCCGTCGCAGTCCTCTTCGCCTCTGGATTCCGGCTGATCGTGCTCGCCGTTGCCGTCGCATCGACATCGTCGGCGTTCATCAGGCGGCCGGAGTTCCAGGCCGTTCAGAGACGCTCTGGCGCCGCTTCGACCATGCCGTCGTGGCTCTGGATCGGCGCGCGCGTTTCGTCCTGGCGAACCTCGCGCTCATCCCGCTGGAAGTGGTGGCGATCGCCGCTGGCGTGGTGTTCGGCGGCTTTCGCGGCAGCGTCGTCGCGCTGCTCGGATCGCTGATGGCGGCGGCCATCGGCTACCTCGTCGGGCGCGCGATTGGACCGGCCGGCGTGACCCGGTGGATGAGCCGGCGATCGTACCGATCCGCCCGGCAGCTCGGCGCGCGAGGCGTGGTCGGCGTGATCGTGCTGCGACTCGCGTCGGTTGCGAGCGCCGGATCGATTCATCTGCTCTGCGGCGCGGGGCGCGTTCCGTTCGCCGCCTACCTGGCCGGCACCGTGCATCGGCTTGATGCCGGTCGATCGCCGCGCTCAGCGGTCTCGGCGCGACTGCTTCGCCAGACGCTCCTTCATCCGTCCATGGCCAATGGAGCGATCACCATCGGCGCCGCGCTGCTCCTCATCGGCGCTCGCGGCCGGACTTCGAACGTTCCTCCTGATTCGTCAGTTCGCGCCATCGGTCTCGCTTCATCGCGACCGGGCGGAGTTTGGCTGATGACCGCGGGCCGCCCGCGACTCCGGGTCGCGACCTACAACGTGCACGCGTGCGTCGGCACCGACGGTCGCCACGATCCGGATCGCGTGGCCGCGGTCATCGACGAGCTCGACGCCGACATCGTCGCGCTGCAGGAATTCACCTATCCGGCCAGCGTCGCGCTCGAGACGCGCCAGCCCGTCGTGCTGACGACGCTGGATCGCTATGAGTGCGCGCTCGGTCCGACACGGCAGACCGTGACGCAGTGCTTCGGCAACGCGTTGCTCACGCGACATCCGATTGTCGACGTGCATCGCATCGACCTGTCGATGGAACGGCGGGAGCCGCGCGGCGCGCTGGCGGCGACGGTGGACGTCGGCGGCGTGCAGGTGCACGTGCTCGCCGCGCATCTGGGTCTTCGCGTACGCGAACGGCGGTTTCAGGTGCGGCAGATCCTCGACTATCTCGAGTCGGTGCGCGATACGCTGCTCGTCGTGCTCGGCGACTTCAACGACTGGCTGCCGGGCCGCTCGGTCGTGCACGTGCTCGATCGCCGTCTCGGGCGGCCGCCGCGTCCGGCGTCGTTTCCCGTCCTGGCCGATCGTCCCACTGGATCGGATCTGGGTTCATCCGACCGAGGCGTTACGCCGGATCTTTACTCACGCCACGCCGACGGCCCGGCTCGCCTCGGATCACTTTCCCGTGGTGGCGGACATCGAGCTCGGCTGATCTTCCCTGGCCGCGGCGTTCGTCAGACGGCCTGGTCCCGTAGCGCCGGCGATAGGTCGTGACGAAGTGGCTGAGCGAGCCGAAACCGACGGCGAAGCAGGTGTCGGTGACGCTGGCCCCGTCGCGAAGGCGCGCGGCGGCGTGCGCCAGGCGGACGTCGGTGAGCACGCGATGCGGCGGTCGGCCCTCGAGTTCCGCAAAGATCCGCGCGAAGTGAAACAGGCTCATCCCCGAGTCGCGCGCGAGGGTCGATAACGAGAGCGGCTCGGCATAGCGCGCCTCGATCATGTCCTTGGCTCGCTCGACGCGGGCCGCGTACCACGCGAGTCGCTCGGGCCTGAACAAGCGCTGCCGCGATACGTCTGCCGACAGCGACCACAGCAACGCCCCGGCGAGAGCCTCCGCCCGCGCCTCGTCTCCTGGAACGCACGACCGAAGGCCTCGCCCGCAGGAACGCGTGGCGGTTCGTGAGCTGGCGCACCGGCAAATCGATCAGCCTCGCCGACGATCGCGCGCTCTCCACCGTCTCGTCCGAGTACGAGACCGAGAAGCAACGGTCGGAAGGATAATCCTCGTCGTGCGCACAGGAGAACTCGAGGCCCGGCGTCATCACGAACAGCGAATCGCTGGCGATCTCATGCCAGGGCCCGCTGGTCCGCACACGAAACGAGCCCTTCTCCACGAAGTTCACCGAGTGACCCGTCGCCCGCTCGCGCTCCGGATCGTGGTGCGACGACGCCGGGTGTATGGTCGAAACGCCTGAGGGCCACCGCCTGCGTGTGGACCAGCGGAACGAAGCGATTCATTGACAATATGTTCGCACATCCCGCCACCTATGGCCCCCGCCTCCGCGGCGCCATTTTCGCAAGAAACCGCAAGCCACCACGCCTGCTGCCCCGGTAGATTTCGGTTCTGGAGGCAATTGTGAAGACGATTCGAACCACGGCGTGCGGGCTCGGAATATGTGCTGCTCGCGGCGGTGCCTGCGTCCTATTCGCACCTGGCGGCGACCGCGGCGATCGATCAGGAGGTGCTGACCGCGCGCGAGGCGGCCTGGCGGGCATATTTCGCCGGAGACGTGAAGACGCTCGGCGACCTTCTGCCGGAGGAGTTCATCGGCATTTCGATGGACGACGCGCCTTTCGCCGACCGCGCCAAGACACTCGATGGCGCGCGGACGTTTCGTGAGAAAGGAGGCCGCCTCGTCCGCCTGGCGTTTCCCGACACGCAGGCGCAACGGTTTGGCGATGTCGTCGTGCTCTACGGGCGCTACGAAGCGGTCATCTACTCCGGATGGCGCGGAACGCACGCTCCGCGGACGTCTCACGGAGATGTTCGTCCGACGTGACGGGAGGTGGCTGCACCCGGGCTGGCATCTCGATCTGACGGCCAGCCCGGCGCCGCCGCAGTAAGACTCACCTCTTGGCTTCGGCTTCCTTGGCGCGGAACTTCGCGATGCGCTCGATCAGTTTGACGGGCACGGGCTCGGAGAGCGGAAAGCGAATCGTGCCCTTGCTGATCGTGTACGGCGTCAGCGCGTCCTTGAAGGCGGCGACCAGCCGATCGCTCGACGGATAGATCGAGTAGTGCTGGCTCCAGCCCGCGAAGTAGATCACCGGGCGGCCGTGCTGCTTGAAGGTGGGGATCCCGTACGAGATCGTCTCCTCAGCACCGGGCACTGCCTTGCGGATCGTGCTCCGCACACGCGTCAGCCGGGCCTGCACGGCCCTGGGCTGCGACGCGATGTACTTGTCCACGGCCTTCCGATCGCTTTTCGCCATTTTCATCTTGCTACCCTGCCTTCTGACTGTGCCAGCAGCGCGGTCAGCTCGTCGAGCTGGTCCATCGACTCGCGCATCCCGTGCTCCATGCCCGACGCGATGATCGTGTCGCGCACTTCTTTCGACGGACAGAGCGAATGCGAGACGACATGCGTCTTGCCGTCACGCTCCTCAAATGTCACGGTAACAATGAGCGGGACGTCATCCGCCGTCGCGCCGGAGGCCGTGGGTTCGAAGATTTCGGTGTGGACGAGCCGCGAATACGGCGTGACCTCGGTATAGACGCCAGAAAAGGCGAATTGGCCACCGGCGTCCAGCTGGGCCACGTAGCGGTAGCTGCCGCCAGCACGAACGTCGGCGTCGCATCCCACGAGCGACACGCGACGCGACTTCGGCGCCCACCACCGGCGCACCAGTTCAGGCCTGGTCCAGGCGTCGAAGACGATCCGCGGCGGCCCGTTGAAGGTCCGCTCGATGACAATCTCGCGATCGCCCCTCAACTCCAACGAGGTCTGGTTCATTCGAGTGGCTTCACTTTCGTTTCTTGCGACCATCAGACTTCTCCTTCAGTTTGATCTCCTCGATGAGATCGTCCAGTTCCGCGAAGCGCGCGTCCCACAGCTCGCGGTAGCGCTCGAGCCAGTCGTGCAGCTCGCGGATAGGTTGCGGGCGCAGTTCGTAGAGCCGCTGCTGCGCTCGAGGCTGGACGTCGACGAGCCCGGCTTCTTTCAGCACGCGCAGATGCTTGGAGACCTGCGGTTGGTTGAGGCGCAGGCGGTCGCCGATGTCGGTGACCGGGCGAGGCCCGGACCGCAGCAGCTCGACAATGCGGAAGCGATTGGGCTCCGCAAGAGCGGCGAACGTCTCAATCATGAAGTTGAATATGCCACGGCAGGAATATACCTGTCAAGGCATATACACCTGGCGCCGCCACTTGCGAACTACAACCGGGCGTTGCACATCATGCCGGCACGAATCGGTACGCGCCATCCTTGCGTTCGACGAAGCCGGTGCCCGGAAACGGCAGGTGCGCACCGAGCAACCGCACCTTGTCGGTGGCCAGCCGATCGAGCAGCCGCAGGCGGGTAGCGATACCCAGGTCTGCCTCATGGTCAACCGGCACCTTCCATGAGGGATGCTGGAACGAGACGACGGCATGCGTGAATGCATCCCCGCAGATGAGAAGGCCGTCGCCGCCCGCCAGCTCCACCGAGATATGGCCCGGCGTATGGCCACGCGTCTCAACCACACGCACTCCGTAAGTGATCTCGTCGCCGCCCCGCACCATCTTGATCTTGTCCTTCAGGCGCGTGAGGTGGTTGGTTGCTCCGTTCACGATCCGGTCATTCGCCACCGCAGGCGGCAGCGTTCGGATCACAGCCGGATCCGACCACACGTCCCACTCGCGCGCCGAGAGCACATACGTCGCGTTCGGATAGATCAAGTGGTCGTCGGCATCGAGCACGCCCCACAGGTGGTCCGGATGGCCGTGTGTCAGCACCACCAAGGTGACGGCCGCGGGCTCGATACCGGCTGCCTTGAGATTCGCGGCCAGCTTCCCCGCCGTTGGCTGGTGACGTGGGCCGGCGCCCGCGTCAACCAGAATCAGGTCCGCCCGCGCTCTGATCACGGCGACGTTGTTGGGGAGCTGAATCTGATCGCCGGAAGGGGCCGCAGCTTTCAGGACGGCTTGCCTCTCGGCAGGCGGCGAGTCGGGCGCCACGAGGAAATCCGTCGGCAGAAAGAAGTGACCGTCGCTCGTCACCAGAACTTCCAGACTACCGACCTTGTGGACGGCTTGAAGGCCCGGTGTCCACGTCGCGTGGGCCAGACTTGTCCCAGTGGTGACTGCAACCGCGCTGGCCGAGACACAGCTCAGGAAGTGCCGGCGCGAGACTTCGCGTGACTGCGAGTGGGACATAGCGGCAGAGCTCCTATCAGTACGAGATCAGCGCTCTACTGGGCGAATTCTAACGCATAGCCCTGGGGGCTTTCGCGGTCAGGTGGTTGAAGCGCTCAACGCGCGATGAGGCGAAGGACGCCCACATCTTTCCGATCGCCCGCGCTCAGCTCGACAGCCTTGGCCTCTCGAGCCCGCGCCGTGCCCGGCAGAAACAGCCTCGGGCCTGTCCGGCTTGCCTCGGGCCGTTTCGTGACGTTGACGCCGAAGACATAGCTGCCTGGCGGCAGATCGTCGAACTCGAACACTCCTCGAGCATCCGTCTTGACCGGTTGTTGATATGGAGGTGGATCGAAACCCGCGAGTTCGGCGGCCACCGCCTCGACTTCGACGCCTGCGACGGGACGGCCCGAGGCATCCACGACGGTCCCGGATGCACGCGCAACCTGAGAAATGTCGAAATCGACCTCTCTGCAGCCGCGATCGCGGATCTCGATCTCCCGTTCCAGTTGTCGGACATCGAACCCAAACGGCGCTATGACGGTAACAGTCGCCTGCCCCGGTGGCAGGCTCGGAATCTCGAACCGGCCTCTCGCATCGGTCAGGACCTCGCGGAAAAATGTTACGCCACGCACGCTCACTGTGAGGCCTTCAAGCGGCCCATAGTCGACCGCTCGCTCCTCGGCCGGATCGCGCCGCCACTCGCTGACCGCGCCGTACACGCGGGCTGGCGTCCCGGCTGCGGGCATGGACGTCAGATAGCGTAGGTCTTCACGCGCCTCGTCGAACGGCCGCGTTCGCGAGCAAATGCTTGTCGTGTAGCGGGAGGTCTGCGTCTTCCCGGCGTACACGAGATAGCGTCCACCGTTTGTGAACCTGTAGCCGCAATCGCCCCCACCAGGTCCCGTGACGATCTCAACCTGTCGGGGCACGGCGTTGACAAACCATCGCTCGACGTCCATCCTGACCAGCACCAGTCGGTCGAATCCGCTACTCGGATCACGATCGATCGACTCGATACCACGGACAGTACCGACGAAGACGGAATCTGCCGTCGCCGCTGCCTGGCAGGGCGGACCACTCATCGGACACGAGCATCCAAGAGTCTCCTCGGGCAGCAGCATCAGTGCGACCCCGACGACAATGGCTCGCAACCACAACGCCGTCATCGCGAGCCTCCTTCCGGCAGCATGATCCAGCCGCGCTTCGGCGGCGCGCCCTCCAGGCGCCACCTGATATGACCGGATCGAATCATTTCGAGCCTGAACCGCTCATCGAGGTTGGAAGGAAGGACCGGCGGCCAGGTGCCAACTGAGTAGATCTGCTCAATCGCGACAGGCTCAATCTTCTGACCGCGGAGTTCGAACATCTGCCAGTTCAGAGCGAATTTCGAGCTGCCGCCGGCCTGCTCGCGGCCATAGTGCCACGTCAATACCTCTACGAACCGACGGGGCTTCACGCCCGACGCGGCGTCAGCCGGAGGGTCGATGGTCAGCGCTCGAAGCCGCGCGACGACCTGCGGACACTCGAGACTCACGACGAACCTCTGGTCGGCACCCTCCGTCAAACTGCGCCCATTGAGCGCGACCCAGACCGTCTGCCCGCCAACCGTCAGCACAGGGTCCGGTAGCCCGAACGTGAGACAGCCGAACACTTCGCCGGCCACTAGCTCATCGGTACTGACTCAGTGCATCACAATGGCCGCGCACGAACCGCTCGCGTTCCTTTTCGCTGGCCTGATACGCCAGCATGTCTTCGATACTGTTTACAACGATCGGGACCAGGCTCGCAGCCACTTCAGAAGCCTGCGCCAGTGCACATGCGACGATTGGATCACGTGGGACGCCAAGTCCCCGCGCATACATGCCGGCGAGCTGCCTGGCGGGTGCCGGATCGGCGGTCGCGTCAGGATTCTGGTGTTGCTCGATGACAATCGGGTGCAGGAGTTCTGACGCCGTTCGATAGTCGCCGGCCTTGACGGCCTCCGCCCACGGCTGGGCCGCTGCCGCACATGGAATGAGGCAGCCTGCAAGTAGAAGGACCAGACGAGCGGCTGGCATGCTGGGCCTTTGCTATGCGCGAAGCATGCCAGCGGAGAGGCGCTGATGGCGGGCTACACGTCCTCGATAGCCGTCCTTTGCCTGGCCACCGCACCAAAACGGAAGTAAGCGGCTAAAACAGTAACTCCGGCCAGTTCGCCGAGGCACCGTCTTCGAGTCGGACCCTCAGCCGTGCCTCGAGTCCGTCGCGGGCCGCCAACGCCCCAGCGTCGCCGCCGACAGGCGCGAGAGCCACGCCTTCGCGCCCTGCCCCACGACGGCCTGTTCGAGCTCGTCGAACTTCACGTAGGCCACGGGCACGAGGAGCAGCGTCAGGAACAGGCACAGTGATTGACCGCCGATGATCGTCACCGCGATCGCGGCGCGGCCGGTGCCGCCGATGCCGATACCGAGCGATGTCGGAATCAGCCCGGCGATGATCGCCGTCGTCGTCATCAGAATCGGGCGAAGCCGGGTCCGGCACGACTCCACGATCGCCTCTCGAAGCGGGACACCTCTGGCGCGAAGCACGTTCGCGTAGTCGACCTGCAGAATCGAGTTCTTCTTGACGATGCCGAGAAGGAGCAGCATGCCGAGGGCGCTCCAGAGATTCAGCGTCCGGCCCGTGACCCAGAGCGTGAACAGCGCGAACGGCACCGCAATCGGCATGACCAGCATGATCACGATCGGCTGCAGAAAGCTTTCGAACTGCGATGCGAGCACCATGTAGACGAAGATCATAGCGAGGCTGATCGCCATGATCATGTTCGCAGTTGTTTCGTCGAGGATTCGCGACTGCCCTTGCAGCTTGAACGACATCGTCGGCGGCATATTGAGACCCGCGAGCATTTTCCGGACGTCGGCAGCGGCTTGGTCGAGCGCGTGCCCCGGCGCCACGTCGGCAATCAGGTTCACGGTGAACTGGCGGTCCGAACGCTGAAGCGTGGTCGGCCCGAGGCCGCGCTCGAGGCGGGCGATATTGTCGATGCGTACTGGTCCGGACTCGGAGGGGACGGTCAGCCGGCCGATCTCTTCGATATCCCGGCGCTGGCTCTCGAGCACGCGAATCTTGACCGGGTACTGCTCCTGCCCTTCCTTGTAGAACGAGATCTGGTCGTCGCCGGACACGGCAAGCCGAAGTGTGTTACCAATCGTCGCCATCCGCACGCCAAGGTCGGCCGCCCGCTTTCGGTCGACGGCGACGTGAACCTCGGGATTCGAGATGTTGAGCCCGATCTTGATCTCGGTCAGGCTGGGCACGCCCTGCGCCGCAACCAGCGCTCGTTTCGAATAATCGGCGATCTGAGCAAGATCCGGCCCGAGGATGTTGGCCGAGATTGCAAACCCGCCGGTGCCTTCGCCAGACCCGAGCGCCGTCCTCGAGCTGATGCTCGGCCGGTAGCCCGGGTGCGCGGCAAGCCGGCGGCGCATCTCGGTAATGATCTGTGACTGGGTGTTCTTGCGCTCATCGATCGGCAGCGCCTGACAGAGAAAATGGATGTGGGTCGGCGAGCTGCCGGTCATCCCCGAAACGGCGACCGACGGCTCGATCTGCGCCACACCTTCGATTCCTTCAAGTTCCTCGAGCAGCTTGAAAGCGACCTCGGTCGTGCCCTCGAGCGACGTTCCTTCCGGAGCGTCGACGTGCACGGTCCATTCGCCCATGTCCTCGGTCGGCACGAACTCCCGCCCGACCAGGCGATTGAGCGGAAACGTCATCAGGGCGGTGACGACTGAGATGCCGATGATCATCATCGGATGATCGAGCGCCCAATTGACTTTCCGTGTATACCATTCGTCGAGCCAGTGGAAAAAGCCGCCTTCCTTTGTTTTCTTGTCGCTCTCCGCGTCCGAGAGCTTCAGAAACCGTGAGCTGAGCATCGGCGTCAGCGTGAAGCTGACGAGCATCGACACCATGATCGCGAACGCAATCGTCCAGCCGAACGGGTTGATGAACCGCTTGGCATAGCCACTCATGAAGGCGATCGGCAGGAAGATCACGACGAGCGACAGCGTCGTCGCCATCACCGCGAGCGCGACCTCGCGCGTGCCCTCGATCGCCGCCTGGAACGGCGAGCAACCCTTCTCCTCGATGTAGCGGAAGATATTCTCCAGCACGACGATCGCGTCGTCGATGACGATGCCGACCGCGAGCGTGATGCCGAGGAGCGTCATGTTGTTCAGCGTGAACCCCATGATCCTCATGAGCGTGAACGAGGCGATGATCGACGCCGGAATCGCGACCGCCGAAATCAGGACGGCGCGCAGGTTGCGGATGAAGAGCATCACCACGATCGTGGCGAACAGCGCGCCAAAGATCAGGTGCTCTTCGAGCGAGGCGATCGACGCGTAGATGAAACGCGAATCGTCGCGGATGACGGTGACCTTCACTGCCGACGGCAAGGAGCGTTCGATCGTCGCGAGCTTCGCGCGCACGCCTTCGATGACCGCGACGGTGTTCTCGCCCATGGCGCGCCGGATGTCGAGCATCACGGCCGGAGTCTTCCCCAACCAGACCGCTGAGGTCGGCCGCTGGAACGTGTCCGCGGCGCCGCCGATATCCGAGATGCGGATCGGCGTGCCGTTCCGGGTCGCGACGACGATGTCGTTGAAGTCCTTCGATGCGTCGACGCGGCCGAGCGTGCGCAGCAGCAGCTGACCCTTGCCCTGTTCGACCGTGCCGCCGGGGATTTCGACGTTCTCGGCGACGACGGCGTCGCGCACCTCGGTCATCGACAGGCCGTACGAGTTGAGCTTCTCGATGTCGACGATGATGTGGATCTCGCGCGCGCGGCCACCGGCGAGATTCACTTCGCCAACGCCGTTGACCGTCTGAATCACACGGGCAATCTGCTTGTCGGTCAGCTCGGTGAGCGTGCGCAGGCTCATCGCGTCCGACGAGACGATCAACGACATGACCGGATCGGCGTCGGGATCGACTTTGGTGATGACCGGCGGCAGGAGCGTCGGCGGCATGTTCCGCACGGCGCTTGCCACCTTCTCGCGGACATCGTTCGAGGCGTCGTTCAAGTCGCGCTCGAGAACGAATCGCACGGTGATCTGGCCGCGGCCCTCGGCAATGCGCGCGGTCATCTCCTCGATGCCCGAGACGCCGCTGATCGCCTCTTCCATCGGCTCGACGACCGACGTGGACATCTGGTCGGGGCTCGCGCCGGGCAAGGTCAGGACGACGCTGACAGTGGCTGGGTCAGCCTTTGGGAAGAGGTCGACACCGAGTCCCCGGAACGAAAACGTCCCGAGCACCACGAGCGACATGACGAGCATCGTGGCGAATACCGGACGCCGGACGCAGAGTTCGGACAGCACGCGGGGCTCCTCGTGAGTTACGGCTGCTTGGTCACGACGACTGGGGCGCCGTCGGCCAGCGTGTCGACGTCAGTCACCGCCACGCGTTCGCCGGCCTTGACGCCATTGACGATCTCGATGCGCTCGCCCATGCGCTCGCCGACCGCCAACTCCCGCATCGCCAGCTTGTCGCCGTTGACCACGAAAACGCGGTTGACGCCGTAGCGATACTGAAGCGCCGAGTACGGCAGCGTGAGGACGCTGTCCACCTTCCCGCTCTCGATGTGGACGCGGGCAAAGGTTCCAGGCTTCAGCACGGTGTCGGGATTTGGCACGAGCGCTTCGAACGGAAACGCGCGGGTCGAGGCGTTGACCGCCGGGCTGATGCGGGAGACCGTCCCGGCGAACGTCCGGTCGCGATACGCATCGACCTGCAGCGAGACCGGCCGATCCACGGCAATCCAAGGCGCCATCTTCTCGGGAATCTCGGCGATCACTTTCAGCGGAGTGAGCCGCACGACCGCCATGACTGGCATCTGCGCCTTGACGAGCTCGCCCAGGTTCACCAGCCGCTTTTCAACGTAGCCGTCGAACGGCGCGCGAATGTCGGTATCGCGGAGCTCGCGGCCGGCCAGCTTCATGCTGGCTTCGGAGCCTTGAATGCTGGCGCGCAGGTCCTTCGCTTTCTGAAGCGCCGAGTCATAGCCGGCGCGCGCCGACTGAAGAGCCGCTTGCGCATCGTCGAGGGCCTGCCGGGAGATGAGCGTCCGCTTGAACAGCTCGTTGGCCCGGTCGAAGGCCTGCGTCGCCTGGACGAGATCCGCGTTGGCCTTCTGGACGTCGGGAGTCTTCTCGATATCGGGTAATTGCTTGGGATCCGAGGCGCCATACTGAGCGAGCGTGCGGGCCAGCACAGCCTGCTGCTGCTCGTAGGTGTACTGCTGCTTTTCCTGATCGAGCTTGATGAGGACCTGTCCAGCCGTCACCCGATCGCCGAGATCGGCCAGAATTCGGCTGACCTTACCATCGGCTTCCGACGAGATGGTGACCTGGTCGACCGCGACCAGAGTTCCGACGACGTCAACCGCTCTCGGAATGGAATCCTGCCGGACGATTTCGACCTGGACAGCTTTGGGAGTGCCTTCCCGGCTGCGAGCCTGGGCAGTGTCGGGTTTCGAACAGCCTGTGGCGGTCAGGGCCAGGGCCGTCAGGGCGGCGGCAAGGGGCGTGTGGCGCATGTCGAATCGTCAAAGTATACGATCGCCGGCCTTGGCGATGCCGCCCCGCACGCTCACCGCGAGATGGCGCCACTCGCGCGCCATCACGCGGCGGGCTCAGGTGAATCAGTCGTCATCGGGCGGCCGATTCTTCCTGCCGAGGGGAGGAATGGCGTCACGTCCCGCAATGCCTCCCCCGCGTCCTAAGCTCGACTGCTGATTCGAAGGTGGACGAACGCAGCACCAACCACACAGTCAGCTTCGGTTTCTGGGATCCCACACCTGGCGCCCCGGTGGGAACGACCCCGCCAGCAACCATCGACAGATTCGGCGCGGACCCGCACCCACGATTCCTGAACGGTCACTTCCTGACACCACAGATGGTTAAGGTGCGGGTTGGCGACACCGTCAGCTTCGTCATGAGCGGCTTCCACAACCTCCTGATCTACGGACCTGGAACGAAGCCGGAGGATATCGACCGGGCAAACCTACTCGTGTCCCCGCCATGACCTTTCCACCTTTGATCAACGATCCTAATGAACGGGTCTATCGAGGCTTGGATCCGCGGGGGATGCCCACGGTTCAGGATCGCGTCGAAGTCGTAGGGTTCAACACGAAAGGGAAATATCTGGTCATGTGTGGCGTCCTTCCACACTTTTTCGATGCCGCGACGCAGGACTTCGTCATGTTCGGCTACGTCGACGTGAAAGACGACGACTAGAGCCGCGGATCACACGGGGACGCGGATTACGCGGAGCACACAAGACGGCAGGAGGGCCGAATCGCCTTCCTGCCGGCGCGTCTCCCACTCAATCCAGCCCGCTCGGCCTCGAGTGTTATCCTCAGGGCTGCATGGACGTATCTGCGTCGTACACTTTCGCCGCGACACCGGATCAAGTGTGGAAGCTGCTGAACGATCCCGACGTCGTCGCCTCCTGTCTTCCTGGATGCGAGCGGCTCGAACCCATCGGCGAGGAGCACTACAAGGCGGAGCTGAACCTGGCCATTGCCGCCGTCACTGGGCGCTACACGGGAACGGTCGCCCTGCTCGACAAGCGTCCGCCGCATTCGTACCGCCTCGTCGTCCAGGGCAAAGGCAGTCCCGGCTTCGTCATGGGCGAGGCGACGGTGGAGCTCGTCGAAGCTGACGGCGCGACGCTCGTGAAGGTGACCGGTCAGGGACAGGTCGGCGGTCTGATGGCGCGAGTCGGCCAGCGTCTCTTGAGCACGGCCTCGAAGATGATGATGGACCGGTTCTTTGGCTGTCTGCAGGCGAAAGCGACTCAAGTCACACTACCCGGGGGATAGCCCCTGCGGGGTCGCGCCGGACGGCGCTCCGGCAGTCGATTGAGATGCTCTGCGAGCGCCTCGAGGCTTGCGAGGTTGTGCACGGGAAGGAAGTCGTCCACAAACGGGAGCGCGGCCTTCATCCCTCGCGTCAGCGGCTCGTACTCCGCCGATCCCAGCAGCGGATTGAGCCAAACCAGACGATGGCAGCTCCGCTGTAGACGCGCCATCTCGCGCGAGAGCAACGTCGGCTCGCCGCGATCCCATCCATCGGAAATCAGGAGCACCACCGCGCCGCGCGACAGCACGCGTCTCGCCCACTGAACGTTGAACGTCCTCAGCGCCTCGCCGATCCGCGTCCCTCCGCCCCAGCCGGGGACGGAGTACGGAATACCTGGCAGGCCGTCCGGAGTGCGGCGATTCGTGAGCTCACGCGTGATGCGAGTGAGCCGTGCCGCAAACAGGAACCCCTCAACCCGCCGAAACCCGCCGGCCACACTATGCATGAAGTGCAGAAGCATGCGGGAATAACGTTCCATCGATCCGCTCACGTCGCAGATGAGGACCAGCCGGCGCCGAGTCATCGACCTGCCACGCGTCGGCAACAACAACGGTTCGCCGCCGTGGCGCATGTTCTGGCGAATCAGGCGACGCAAGTCGAGCGTATTCCCGCGGCCGGCCACCCATCGCCTGGTCAGGCGCATCCCTGGATCCCAACTGAGCGCCGCGATCATTTCTCTGGCGCGCGCGAGCTCTTCTTCGGTGAACTGCTCGAAGTCCTTGACGCGCGACACTTCGAGAGGCGCGCTGCTTAAAGGGTCGACGCGATCCACGCCGGACTCCGCAAGCGTGGCGACGGCGGGGTCGTCGATGCCGGACGCATCGCCCGGGGGAACGCTCACCTTCGGTGTGCCGAACCGCCGTTGCTCTCCGAGGGCGCGAAGATCGTCCGTGGACCACCCGTCAGGGGGCGGGCGCCAGAAGACGCGGAAGGCTTCGTCAAAGAGCACCCTGTCCTGAGGCCGGTGAATCATCAGCGACTGCAGCGCGAAGTAGAAGTCCGCCCGGCGTCCGACGTCGACGTGCTCGAGCGCGCGAGTCACGTCCACCATGCAGCCGGCGTGAACGTCTGCGCCAAGCGCATGGAGGAGCCGGCCGAAATGCAGCAGATTGTGAAGAAGAAAGCTCACTTGCCTGTCCGGGCCCGGTTCAGCAGCTCGGAGATCCGCTCCCCGCGTATGGAAACGATGTCGTCCTGGCTCTTGAGGAGGATGCCGAGCGTCAGCTCGATCGTGGCCGGATCCAGTTCCGTGCGATCGAGGGCGACGAGGGCCGCGATCCAGTCCAGCGTCTCCGATACGCCGGCCGCCTTGTAGAGATCGGTGGTGCGCAGCTCCTGAACAAACGAGGTCACCTGCTCGGCCAGCCGGGCCGACGCGCCGGGCGTCTTGGTGGTGACGATCCGCAGTTCCTTGTCGAAGCCGGGATAGTCGATCCAGAAGTACAAACATCGCCGCTTCAGGGCGTCGTTGAGCTCGCGCGTGCGATTGGACGTGATGATGACGATCGGCGGAACGGCCGCGCGAATTGTCCCGAGCTCCGGGACGGTAATCTGAAAATCGGCCAGCAACTCGAGCAGGAAGCCTTCGAACTCCTCGTCGGCGCGATCGAGCTCGTCAATCAGCAGCACGGGAGGCACATCGCCCGACTTCGTCAGCGCCTGAAGCAGGGGCCGCTTGATCAGGAACTCCTCGCCGAAGAGCTCCCACGCGGCCTCTCGACGGTCGACCGTCCCGGCCGCCTCCATCAACCGTATTTCGAGCAACTGGCGTGAATAGTTCCACTCGTAGGCGGCATGATTGAGGTCGAGGCCTTCATAGCACTGAAGTCGAATGAGCTCGGTGCCGAGGCCCGAAGCGAGGACCTTTGCGACGTCGGTCTTGCCGACGCCCGCCTCGCCCTCGAGAAGGAGCGGCCGCTGCAGCTTCAGGGCGAGGTAGATCGACGTCGCCAGCCCGCGGTCCGCGATGTAACGCTGACCCTCGAGCAGGGCCTCGAGCTGCTCGATGGAGGCGACGGTCGCGGGCAGCATTACGTGACGCGTGCCGCAGCGGTCAGCGCCCGCTTGATCCAGACCGGAGCAACTGCCCGCCGATACTCGGCGGATGCGTAGATGTCACCGAGGATGTCGTCGCCGAGGTCCGGCCCGCCGCGGTTGGCGGCATCCGCGATGATGTCGGCGGTCAGTGCCTGACCGACGAGAGCGCTTTCGACACCCGAGAGACGGGTCGGCCGTGGGACGAGACCGCCCGCGACGACTGTTGCGGAGGAACACGTCCCGCCACCGACACTGACTACTGCGGCAACGCCGATCACCGCGTATCGAGAGGCCGGATGCGAAAACTTCACGTAGGCCGCGCCGGTGCCCTTAGCGCGGGCCGGCACTTCGATCGCCGTCACGAGCGCGTGATCGCCAAGAGCGGTCGACATCAGCCCCAGGAAAAAGTCGCTGGCCGCGACCGTCCGCGTGGCTGTTCCCTCCGCCACCACGAAACGCGCGCCGAGCGCGAGAAGCACCGTCGGCAGATCGGAAGCGGGATCGGCGTGGGCCACGTTGCCACCGATGGTGCCTCGGTTTCTGACGGCCGGATCGCCAATCAGCGCGGCTGCCTCCGAGAGCGCCGGGCAATGCCTGGCGAGTTCCGCCGACGCCGCAAGCTCGGCGTGGGTCGTCAGCGCGCCAATGCGCACCGTGCCGTCCGTCACGGACACGCCTCGAAGTCCGTCAATGCGGCCGATGTCGATGAGCGCTGACGGCGCGGCCAGTCGCAGCTTCAGCAGCGGTATCAGGCTGTGGCCGCCAGCCAGGATCTTCGCGCCGGGATGTTTCTTCAGCAGGGCCGATGCCTCGGCAACGGAGGCCGCTCGGTAGTAATCGAAACTCAGGTGCATACATAGCGCTAGCTCCTGTGCATCGCCCGCCACACGCGCTCGGCGGTCATCGGCATCCGAATCGTCGACACACCGAGCGGCGCGAGTGCGTCCAGCACCGCGTTGTAGACGGTGACCGTCGACGCAATCGTGCCAGCTTCACCGATCCCCTTCAATCCCATCGGGTGATGAGGTGAGGGCGTCACGGTCGAGAGGACCTCGATATCGCACAGCCGGTCGGCGCGGGGCAACGCGTAGTCGAGCATCGACCCGGTGACGAGCTGGCCGTTCGCGTCGTAGACCGCTTCTTCCCAAAGGGCCTGACCGATACCTTGCACGACGCCGCCGTGAACCTGTCCCTCGACTATCACGGGATTAATCTGCGGGCCACAGTCATCGAGCGCCACGTAGCGTTTGAGCTCGACGTAGCCGGTTTCAGGATCGATTTCCACGACGGCGAGGTGCGACCCGAACGGGTAGGTGAAGTTGGGCGGGTCGTAGAACATTGACGCCTCGAGACCCGATTCGACGCCTGCCGGCATATTCCACGAGACGTTGGCCATCAACGCCACGTCCTGAATCGTCTTGGCTTTGTCCGGCGACCCCTTCACGAAAAACTTGCCGTCCGCATAGTCCATGTCCTCGACCGCCGCTTCGAGGAGATGCGCCGCGATAACCTTGGCCTTCTCCTTGACCTTGCGCGTCGCCAGGATGAGCGCCGCGCCCCCGACCGCCGTCGTTCGGCTGCCGTAGGTTCCCCATCCCATGGGCGTGTTGTCCGTGTCGCCGTGCATCACCTTGACGTCGTTGACGTCCACGCCAATTTCGGTCGCGACGAGCTGCGCGAAGGTCGTCTCTTCACCCTGACCGTGCGGCGAGGCGCCGATGAACGCCTGGACCTTGCCGGTTGGGTGCACGCGCACGATCGCGCTCTCCCAGAGGCCGCCCTGAAAGCCAATGGCTCCGGCCACCTGCGAGGGACCCAGCCCGCAAATCTCCACGTACGAGGCCAACCCTATGCCCATGTAGCGGCCCTTCTTGCGGGCCTCGGCTTGTTCGTTCCTTAGATCGTCGTACTTGACGTGATCGAGCACCTTCTTCAATCCGGCCGGATAGTCGCCGCTGTCGTAAGTCAGCCCGGTCACCACCGCATGTCCGTTCTCGAACCGCGGGATCATGTTCTTGAACCGGATCGCGGCGGCGTCGATCCCGAGCGTGGTCCCCAGCTTGTCGATCAGTCGCTCGATCATGAACGTGGCTTCCGGACGTCCCGCACCACGGTACGCTTCAACCGGAGTGGTGTTGGTGTAGACGCCGTGCACGTCTTCCTTGACCGCCGGCAGGTTGTAGACGCCCGACAACATCAGTCCGTGAAGGATCGTCGGAATCCCTGGCGCGGCGGTGGACAGATACGCGCCCATGCCGGCCCAAACCGTGCCGCGAAGCCCGAGAATGGTCCCGTCCTTCCGGGCCGCGAGCTCGACTTCCTGCACGTGGTCGCGACCATGGGTCGTGGCCTGATAGTTCTCGCTGCGTGTCTCGGTCCACTTCACCGGACGCCGCAGCTTCATCGAGCACATGCACGTGATGAAGTCTGCCGGGTACGCCGCAATCTTGCTGCCAAAGCCGCCGCCGACCTCCGGAGCGATCACGCGGAGCCTGTTCTCGGGGACACCCGTGACGACCGAGCACAGGAACCGCAGGATGTGGGGGTTCTGCGTGGTGTTCCAGAGCGTCAGCTCACCGGAGGCGCCGCTCCACTGGGCCAGCGCCGCTCGCGGCTCGATCGCGTTTGGAATCAGCCGCTGCTGAACGATACGCTCCTTGACGACGACCTCCGCGTTCCTGAACGCGGCATCGATGTCGCCGCCGGCGACCGTCCAATGAAAGGCCTCGTTGTTGGGAACGTCGGCGTGGAGCTGGGGGGCGCCCGGCTGGAGTGCGGCCAGCGCGTCGGTGACCGACGGCAAAGGCGCATACTCGACGTCGATCAGCTCGAGCGCGTCGTAGGCCTGACTGGTCGTTTCGGCGACAACGACGGCCACGATGTCGCCGACATAGCGGACGGTGTCTCTTGCGATGGCCTGGTAGCCGGCGACCTTCAGGCCGGCATTGGGCAGCAGCCAGGCGCACGGTACGGGCTTCAGGGCTTCTGTATCCGCTCCGCCGTATACAGCCACGACACCCGGGGCCTCCTTGGCACGGCTGAGATCAATTCGCGTGATCCGCGCGTGGGCATGCGGGCTGCGCAGCATGGCCGCATGGAGCATACCCGGCAGCGTCAGGTCGTCGGTGTACGTGGCCGTGCCTGTCAGCAGTCGAGGATCTTCCTGACGGCGAATCCCTGAGCCAAAAATTCTGGTGGCCATACGTCACTTCCCCGCCATCAGCGTGGCCGCTTCTCGCACGGCCCGGACGATGTTCTGGTAGCCCGTGCAGCGGCACATGTTGCCTTCGAGGCCGTGGCGAATCTCTGCGTCTGTCGGCTGGGGGTTGCGCGCCAGCAACTCGTGCGACGCCATGATCATGCCCGGCGTGCAAAAGCCGCATTGAAGGCCGTGCTTGTTCCAGAAGGCTTCCTGCAAGGGGTGCAACCGATCAGCCGAGGCGAGGCCTTCGATGGTCGTGACGGTGCTGCCGTCGGCCTGAACGGCGAGGCACGTGCACGACCTCACTGCGGTGCCGTCGAGAAGCACCGTGCAGCTGCCGCATTGGCTGGTATCGCACCCGACCTTGGTTCCGGTAACCCCGCCAAGATCGCGGATGAAGTGCACGAGCAACAGGCGGGGTTCGACGTCGCGCTGATATCGGCGACCGTTAATCGTGATGCTGACAGGTACTTTCATCGCGCCCCCTCACCGAGGAGAATCAGCCGGCCTACAGCCCGGGCCACGTGGTCGGAAGGGGCCGGATTATATCCGTAAACGGCAATGGCTGTGTCAGAGTAATCAGGTTGTACGCATCGACTCGATCGGGGTCAGGCAGGTCTCAACCTGGAGGATACATGAAGTCCGCTACGCTGTTTGTTGTCGCACTGGCAATCGCCGCCCCGGCGCGGGCGCAGCACTTTCACGACCAGAGTCCCGCGGCGCCGGCTCCTCAGCGCGGCGGTGGACCACAGACGCCGCCGATCGAGGTGCCTTGGAACGACGCCATTCCGGCCGGAACAGTCGACCATGCCGCCAAGGCACTCAAGGAATCGCCGCGTCATGGCGAGTGGGTGGACATCAAGATGGCGGACGGCACGGCCCTCAAGTCCTGGATCGTTTATCCGGAAAAATCGACCAAGACCGGCGTGGTGATCGTGATCCACGACATTCGCGGCATGGCGGACATCACGCGCGCGGTCGGCGACCAGCTCGCTCAGGATGGCTTCATCGCCATCGTGCCGGACTTTCTGTCGGGCAAGGGGCCTGACGGCGGTGGCACCGCATCGCTCGGGTCGGGCGTGGGACAAGCGATTCAGGCACTGGCGCCAGCCGACGTGAAAGCGCGTCTTGATGCGGCGATGGAGTACGGCAAGACGTTGCCGGCGTCGAATGGCAAGACCGGCGTCGTGGGGTTCTGCTGGGGCGGAGCGCGAAGCTTTTTCTACGCCGCCAACCAGCCGGGCCTGAACGCGGCGGTGGTGTACTACGGCGACGCGCCAGGGGCGTCTGACGGAACGATCGATGCCCAGCTGGCGAACGTCAAGGCCCCGGTCCTGGGTCTTTACGCGGGCAACGATGCGCGCATCAACTCGACGCTGCCGGCAACGGAAGCCGCCATGAGCAAGGCTGGCAAGAACTACGCCTTCCACACCTTCGAAGGCGCGGGCCACGGCTTCATGGGGAACCAGGCGGGTGCCGGCGGCGCCAACCTGAAAGCTGCCCAGGCTTCCTGGCCGCTGGCGGTGCAGTTCTTCGAGAAGAACCTGAAGTAGGTTAGACTGGATCCAGCGGCCGGCATCGAACGCCGGTCGCCACACTTCAAGGGCTGCGGCTTCGGGCCGCGGCCCTTTTGCTTTGTACGCGGCTCGAAGGGGGCACGCATGGAAGACGAGCAACTCATCGCGGCGTTTGAAGCGGGACGGATGCCGGAATCCGGTTTCCGCCACAACGATCACGTTCGTGTGGCCTGGTCCTACCTGCGCATGCACGGACTGTCCGAGGCGCTACCGAGATTCAGCAACGCGCTTCGCGCCTTTGCAATCGCGCAGGGCAAGCCCGGCCTCTATCACGAGACCATCACCACGGCCTACGTGCTCCTCATCAACGAACGGCTGGACGATCGGGCGCGCGAGTTGTCCTGGAGCGAGTTCGCCGCTCGCAACCCGGATCTGTTCGCGTGGAAACCGTCGATCCTCGATCGCTACTACTGGCCCGACACGTTGAAGTCCGACAAGGCTCGCCGCACCTTCGTGATGCCGGATCGGTTGGGTCCGGAGTGAGGTCCGGCTAAGCCGGACATTACGGCCGGAATACTACTCGGTACAATGGCCGGGATGACCCTCTTGCGGCTGAGTCAGTCCTCCCTGAAGCGTGGCCTCGCGGTCGTTGCTTTGTCGATGGTGATGGCTGGCTTTCCGATCGCCGGTCAGCCGACTTCGCCATCAGCGGATCGGTATCAGCCGCCGACCGTCCCGCTCCCGCCGTCTGCCGAACGCGCGTTCCGAGCGATGTCTCGTCGCATCGATCCGCTTGCCGCGGTGGAGACCGTTCGCTACATGGACCAGTTCTGGCGTATCGCCGGCAACCCCGGGTTCAATAGCTCCATTGAACACGTCCGCGCGCGTCTTCTCGCCGCCGGCTTCGCGGACAAGCCCGAGAAAGACCGCCCGTTCGTCCGCGTCGACGAGTGGGGGCAGACGCGCGGCTGGGACTATCAGGTGGGAACGCTGGCGTTCGCAGACGATGGCGAAGTGCTGCTGTCGCGTCTCAGGGATCGCGTGTCGCTCTGCATCAACTCCTTCTCGACACCCCAAGGTGGCCTGACAGCGCGGCTGATCGACGTCGGCGACGGGAGCCAGGCCGAACAGTACGAGAACCTCGACGTGAAGGGTGCGGTGGTCCTAGGGGACGCGGAGTCCACCCGGCTGTGGCAGCACGCCGTCAAGGGTCGCGGCGCGGCAGGCGTCATCTCGACCAGGATCGCACCGTATATCCGCCCGTCCGATCCCAAGCTCTTTACCTCACCTGACCAGCACGACGTATTTCAGTGGGGATCGGTGCCGTACGATGCTGACGCGAAGGCCTTCGGCTTCAAAGCCAGTTGGCGGGCCGCGGCGCGCATGCGCGAGCGGCTCAAGAACGGCCCCGTGCAGGTCAAGATCGAGATTCAGTCGACGTTCTACGATGGTCCGAACCGTTCACTCATCGCGGAGATTCCAGGATCGGTGAAGCCGGACGAGCGGATTGTCGCCGTCGCGCACGTCCAGGAGCCCGGCGCGAACGACAACGCAAGCGGCGCCGGCACTCTCTGGGTGCTCGCTGCAGGACTGGCGCACGCGGTCCGAACCGGCGCGCTGACCGCGCCAGGCCGAACGCTGACCTTCATCTGGACCGACGAGATACGCGGCAGCCGTCAGTGGCTGTCCGCATACCCTGAACAGGCGAAGGCGGTGCAGTACATGTTCTCGCTCGACATGACCGGGGAGGACACCGCGAAAACGGGCGGCACGTTTCTCATCGAGAAACAGGCCGATCCGACTGCGGTGTGGTCGCGACCGTCCGACCCGCACACCGAGTGGGGGTCTGACGATGTGAAGGCGAACACTCTCAAAGGTAGCCTTCTCAATGACCTGCATCTTGCCGTCTGCCTTCGCCAGGCCAAGGAAACCAAGTGGGTCGTCAGAACCAATCCGTACGAGGGCGGAAGCGATCACACGGTGTTCGCTGAAGCTGGTGTTCCGTCGCTTCTCAACTGGCACTTCACCGACCGCTTCTATCACACCAATCTGGACCGGCCGGATAAGACGAGCCCGCTCTCGATCTACAACGTTGGCTTGGCCGTCGCGACGAGCATGTGGTTCCTCGCTTCCGCCGACGACCGCGACGCCGCGGGCGTCGTCGATCTCCTGTCGGCCTCAGCAGGCGTGCGACTGGCACTCGAGCAGAAGCAGGGAGCGGCGCTAGTCGCCGCTGCCGGCGACCGGGCGAAGGCCGAGGAAACCGAGGCCGCCGTCACCGCGGCCTGGCGCACGTGGTACATCGAGGCGCTCGAAAGCGCGCGGCGGCTACCGGTCAGGGGCACCTCTCCCACGCTCGACGCCAAAATCGCGCAGGCGCAACAACGCCTCAAGTTCGAATAGGGCCGGAATAGGCGCCGAATCAGCAATGTGGGCGGACGTAGCGGTTCGCGGTTCGATAGCGGTTGCCACATTATCGTGGGCGTCCGCCGAGTGGCTTCGGCTGCGACATCCGTCTGCCGGCGCGATGGCGCGTGTGTTCTGGACGCTGGGCGCGGCGTTGGCCGTCGTCCATACGATTGCCGTCTTTCACTACATCCACGACTGGAGTCAGGACGCGGCGTTGGCGCACACGGCGCAGCAGACAGCCGTGTTGACGGGCCTTCGCTGGGGCGGCGGCCTCTACGTCAACTACGCGTTCATCGCGCTCTGGGTTGGCGACGCCGCGCTCTGGTGGCATGACCGTGCGTCGTACGAGCGCAGGTCGGCGCGCGCGCGCGACGCGCTCCTCGCGGTCTTCCTGTTCATGTTCGTGAACGCCGGCGTAGTCTTCGCGCACGGACCGGCAAGAGTCGTGGGAACGATCGCCGTGGGGATGGTGCTGCTGGCCCGTTTCGTATTGCGCCCGGCCGCAGCTAGATCCTCGGCAGCGTGACTTCCTGCTGCTTCAGATACTTGCCCTTCTTGTCGGCGTACGAGATCTCGCACGGCTCGTCGCTCTGGAAGAAGAGCACCTGCGCGATGCCCTCGTTCGCGTAGATCTTGGCCGGCAACGGCGTCGTGTTGGAAATCTCCAGCGTAGCGGTGCCTTCCCACTCGGGCTCGAACGGCGTCACGTTGACGATGATCCCGCACCGCGCGTACGTCGATTTACCGAGGCAGACCGTGAGCACATCGCGGGGGATGCGGAAGTACTCGATCGTCCGGGCGAGCGCGAACGAGTTCGGCGGGACGATGCAGATGTCGGTTTTCAGGTCGACAAACGACCGCGGGTCGAACTGCTTGGGGTCGATCACGGTGTTGTTGATGTTGGTGAACACCTTGAACTCATCGGCGACGCGGATGTCGTAGCCGTACGACGACAGGCCGTAGGACACGACGCCGCTGCGCACCTGACGGTCCTCGAACGGCTCGATCATCCCGTGCTCGAGCGCCATCTTCTTGATCCACCGGTCGGCTTTGATCGCCAATGAGCCTCCGTTATCGCCGTAGAAGCGCCAGCAGCAGCGTCAGCAGCACGCTGGCGAGAATCGAGGTCACGATCGGGAAATAGAACGTCGTGTTGCCGCGACGGTAGGATACGTCACCGGGCAGCCGCCCAATCGGCACACCCAGCATCAACAGCAGCCCGCCGAAGGCAATCAACAAGCCGACGACGACGAGCAGCTTACCCATCAGGACGCTACCCTACCGGTTCAAATCGATTCCCGGAAAGAAGTAGCCAAGCTCGAACGCCGCTGTTTCAGGAGCGTCGGATCCGTGCGTGGCGTTGTTCTCGATCGACGCGCCGAACTCCTTCCGAAGTGTGCCAGCGTCGGCTTTCGCTGGATCGGTGGCGCCCATGAGCGTCCGCCATTTCACGATCGCGTCAGGCGCCTGCAGGGCGAGCACGACGACCGGCCCCGACGACATGAATTTCGTCAGGCTGGCGAAGAAAGGGCGCTCGCGATGAACCGCGTAGAATCCCTCGGCGTCCTTCTGACTCAGGTGCCGCAACTGCATGGCCCGAATGCCGAAGCCGGCCTTCTCGATGCGCTGAATGATGGCCCCGATGTGGCCGGCCTTCACCGCATCGGGCTTGATGATGGCAAAAGTCGTCTGCATATATCCGAACGATTATATCCGACGGCTCAGGGCTCAAGGCTCAGGGCTCAGGCTAAACCTTCGACCAAGCACTCGAGGATTTGCCTTGAGCCTTGAGCCCTGAACCGTCCTGCATGGCGCGTTAGCGCCTGGCGGCTTCAGAGGTCTCCGACGGCTTCAAATACTTCTCGTACCACGCGAGGTAGCGTTCCAGCCGGTCGACGCGGTAGGTCGGCGTCGAGATGCCGTGGCGCTGCCCGGGATAGATGACGAGCTCGCTCGGCACGCCCAGACTCTTCAGCGCCTGATACATCTGCTCGCTGCCGAGCAGCGGCACGTTGAAGTCCCGCTCACCGCCCAGGAACAGCGTCGGCGTCTTGATCCGATCGGCGTGAAAGAACGGGTACGAGACCTTCACCCACAAATCCTGACTCTTCCAGGGTGGTCCGAGCTCCTGCTCGTATTGCTGGACGTACTGATCGGTGCCGTACATCGCGATCTGGTTCGAGCTCCCCGCGCCGCTCGTCGCTGCCTTGAAGCGGCCATCAGTGGCAATCGTGTAGTTCGTGAGGATTCCGCCGTAGCTCCAGCCACCGATTCCGAGCCGATCGGGATCGACAAACCCGAGTCTCTCGACGTGATCCATCGCCCCGAGGAGATCCATGACTTCCTTGTTCCCCCAGTCGGCGAAGATCGCCTTCTGGTATGCGTTCCCCCGTCCGTTGCTTCCGCGGTAGTTCACGGCGACGACCACGTAACCGTTCGCGGCGAAGAGTTCGCGCTCGAAGTTGAATGAATGTTCGTCCTGCGAGTTCGGGCCGCCGTGAATCCTGAGGAGCGCCGGGTAGCGGCGGCCGGTGGTGAAGGTCGGCGGCTTGACGATCAGGCCGTGGACCTCGGTCTTGTCGCGGCTGATCGACGTGAAGTCCTCAGTCGATCCGAGAAGCACCCCTGACAACCAGGCGTCATTGTGGGCGGTCAGCTTGCGCAGGCGACCATTCTCGAGCGCGTGGATCTCGGCAGGTTCCGCCGCCGTCGCGGCGACCACGGCCATGCCACCGTCGGGGCCTGGCGATGGACTTGAGACGACGCGCCGGCCATCCGTCAGCCCCTCGACGCGGCCGCCGGTCACCGGCACTCGTCCGATGTACTGCGCGCGATCGTCGACGACCGCAAACGTCAGCGTTCGACCATCGGCCGACCACGACGCGCCGCTGACCGGTCGATCCAGGGTGTCGGTGAGAATCCTCGACTGACCGCCGGCGGAAGGAATCACCGCCAGCCGGGCCTGATCGTACGCGGAGTACTTCACCTCGTCGCCAAGTCGATAGGCGATCGACCGCCCGTCGGGGCTCCAACTGAGCACCCCGCTCTCTTCGGCGGTCGTCGTCGTCAACCGCCTGGGCTCCGCGCCGGGACGCGCGTCGATGGCGAACACGTCCGCGTTCGGCATCTTGTCCACGTCCCCGTCGTCTCGATGGCGACGTATGAACGCGATCTGGCGGCTGTCGGGCGACCAGGCTGGCGAGGTCTCGTTGAACGTGCCTGGTGTCAGGATCTCGGCTTTGGCCTTTCCCGGATCAGCGAGATGCGCGGCAACGTCGAAGAGATAGAGGTGGCTGCGCTCGCCGCGGAGGTACCCGCCGGCGTCAGACTTGAAGTAGTAGCGGTCGACGACAATCGGCTTTGGTGTCTTCGCCGCCGCGTCTTTGCTCTTGTCGTCCTCGTCGGGAGCTGATCGGATCTGGAACGGCTACTACGAGCGACAGGCGCTGGCCGTCTGGGGACCACGCGTAGTCGGTGACGCCGCCCTTGACGTCGGTCAGCTTGACCGCTTCCCCGCCGGTTCGATTGAGGAGCCAGACCTGAGCGCTGCTGGATCCCTGACGGGACGACACGAATGACAGGAACCGGCCGTCAGGGCTCCATCGCGGCCGCGATTCGCTGTCGGGCGTCGACGTCAGCTGGATGCGTTCTTGGCCGTCCCAGCTCACCATCCAGACGTCGGTATCGTTCTTGTCGGTCTCCCGGATTGCCCGGGTGACGGTGTAGGCCACCCACTTGCCGTCGGGCGAGCGCTGCGGGTCGCGCACCTCGCGAAAGTCGTACAGGTTGTCGACCGTCAACGGACGCTTGCCTTGCGCCGACGGTAGCGTAGTGACACCAAAAACGAGCGCAGCCAGAGCCGCGAGGGCGCGCCGGCGGCGTGGACGCATCAGCGCAGGGACTCCATCACTTCGTCGAGGACCGCCTTGCCCGGACGGACTCGCTCGAGCGGCAGGCTGGCGAGCGGCTCATCCACCAACCCGAGCAGGCTGATGAAATCTTCCTTGTCTGGCTCGACATAGAGCACGCCGGTCGCAAACTCGCCGCGACGCGCCGTCTCGTGGAGGAGTCGCAGCGCCGTCATCTTGTCGGTCGGATCGTAGTCTTCGGCAACCTTCTTCAGATAAAGCTTCGAACCGTCGTGCATCTCGACCGCGCGGGTCGTGCCGGCGTCGTAGTCGACGCTGATATCCTCGAAAAAGGGCACGAAGCTGACCTCGCCGAGCACTTCGTCGTGATCCTTGGCGTAGGCATAGCTCTTGGTCGATCCTTCGTGATCGTTGAAGGTGACGCATGGCGACAGGACGTCGATCATGGACGTGCCCTTGTGGCTGAGCGACGCTTTGAGGATCGACAGCAGCTGCTTCTTGTCGCCCGAGAACGACCGCGCGACAAACGACGCGCCAAGCTCGATAGCCAGCGCGCACGTGTCGATAGGCGGCAGTTCGTTGGCGACGCCGTTCTTGGCTTTCGAACCGAGGTCGGCAGTCGGCGAGAACTGGCCCTTGGTCAAGCCATAACAGCCGTTGTCTTCGATGATGTAGACAATCGGCAGGTTCCGCCGCATCAGGTGCACGAACTGTCCGATGCCGATCGCGCCGGTGTCGCCGTCGCCGCTGACGCCGATCGCGATGAGCTTCCGGTTCGCCAGCATCGCGCCGGTGCCCACCGAGGGCATCCGGCCGTGGACGGTATTGAAGCCGTGGGCCGCGCCCAGGAAGTAAGCCGGGCTCTTGCTCGAGCAGCCGATGCCGGAGAGCTTGATGACCTGCGTCGGATCGATCCCCATCTCGTAGAACGCTTCGATGATGCGTTCGGAGATGGCGTTGTGCCCGCATCCGGCGCAGAGCGTTGTCTTGCTGCCGCGGTAGGGCTGGAGGTCGAGGCCGAGCCGGTTCGTCTTCTTTGGCGCGTCGGGTGTAATCGTAGACATGATGTTCTCTGGTAACGGTGCGTCGGGCTTTCGGCTCTTCGGCTCTAGGCTCTAGGCTTTAGGCTCTAGCAAACGCTTCAATTCAAATCTCGAGAATCTTGCCTGAAGCCTAGAGCCCAAAGCCTAGAGCCCGCGCTATTCTCCCCGTCCGGCGACCCCTGCCGCCATGATCTCGTGGTGCGGCGAGCCTACCGACTTGATGCCTTCCTGCCCCAGGATGTCGTCGGTGACGGAGCGCGCGTCGATCGGCAGCCCGCTGAAGTGGAGCACGCTGCGAAGCTTCGCGATCCGCTCGGCTGACAGCTCGAGCCGAAGGAGCGACAGCATCTGCGCGTCGCGGTTCTGCTCGACGACGTAGATGCGACTGTAGCGGTCGATGAACGCGGTCAGCTCGTCGGTGAACGGATACGCGCGCAACCGGAGGTAGCCGGTCTTGATGCCGGCCTCGCTCTCGAGCTGGTCGCGGCTCTCATCGATGGCAAAATGACTGCTGCCGAAGCCGATTACCCCGATCTCCGCGCCGGCAACATCCTCGACGACCGGCTTCGGGACGTGCTTGCGCGCCGTCTCGAATTTGCGCGCCAGACGCTCCATGTTCTCCACGTAATCGTCGGGCCGTTCGCTGTACTGCGCTTTCGCGTTGTGGCCCGAACCGCGCGTGAAAAACGGCGGCATCGATTCGCCGGGGACGGTTCGGTAAGGGATGCCATCGCCGTCGACATCCTTGTACCTGCCCCACTCGCCGATCCGCTTGAGCATCTCCGCGTCGAGCCGCTTGCCGCGATCCAGCGGCCGGTCGGGGTACGGAAACGTCGACGACATCCACGTATTCATCCCCAGGTCCAGATCGCTCATCACGAAGACGATCGACTGGAAGCGCTCGGCAAGGTCGAACGCGTCCATCGCCATCGAGTAGCATTCCTCGACGGTCGCCGGCATCAGCATGATTTGCTTCGTGTCACCGTGCGAGAGCACCGCCGTCGAGAGGAGATCACCCTGCGCCGTGCGCGTGGGAAGCCCGGTCGAAGGCCCGACGCGCTGGATGTCCCACACGACGCCTGGCACTTCCGCGTAGTAGGCGAGCCCGGCGAATTCGCCCATCAGCGAGATGCCGGGACCTGACGTGGACGTCATCGCGCGCGCACCGGCCCATCCGGCACCGAGCACCATGCCGATCGAGGCGATCTCGTCCTCGGCCTGGACGACAGCGTAGGTCGCCTTCCCCGAGTCCGGATCCTTCCGGTACTTCTTCAGGTAACTGATGAGCGTTTCCGGCAAGGACGAGGACGGGGTGATTGGGTACCAGGCGACGACCGTCACGCCGGCCATCATGCAGCCCAGGGCGCCGGCGGCATTCCCCTCGACGAGGATCATCCCGGCGGTCTTGTCGAGCGGCTCGGCCCAGAACGGATCGCGTTTGGGCAGATGCTGTTCGGCGTAGGCAAAACCGGCCTCGAGCGCCAGCATGTTCAGCTCGATCGCCTTCTGCTTCTTTCCCATCTGGCGCTTGAGCGCGTGCTCCATCTGCGCGAGATCGATATTGAGCAGCTTCGACAGCACTCCGTCGTAAATCATGTTCTTGACGAGCCGACGGAGCTTGGCGTCCTTGCACACCTCAGCGACGATGCGGTCGAACGGCACCGGATAGAAGACGAGGTCGCTGCGCAACGTGTCGAGCTTCAACGGCTCGTCGTAGAGGACGGCTGCGCCGGGCCCAAGCGTCAGGACGTCCTCCCTGGCCGTTTCCGGGTTCATGGCAACCAGGAAATCGACCTCTTTCTTACGGGCGACGTATCCATCCTTGTTCGCGCGGATGGTGTACCAGGTGGGAAGCCCCGCGATGTTCGACGGGAACATGTTCTTGCCCGACACGGGCACACCCATCTGGAAGAGGGAACGTAACAGGACGAGGTTAGCGGTCTGACTACCGGACCCGTTGACCGTGGCCACCTGGATGCTGAAGTCGTTGACGACGCGCGTGGCGACGGAGTGGGAGGCGGTTTCAGGGACCGCGACATCACTCAAGGACATGGAACTCCTTCGAGGCGAGGCGGCTGAACAGTGGAGCGTACCAGATAATATATGATATCGGAAATTATAGCACCGTATAGCCTTAGGCGCGCAACGACTCCTTGACGGCGACCCCGATGTCAGCCGGGCTCTTCACCACCCGGACCCCGGCAGCCGTCAATGCGGCCATTTTTTCGGCCGCCGTGCCCTTTCCGCCAGCGATGATGGCGCCGGCGTGCCCCATCCGGCGCCCCGGAGGGGCCGTCTGGCCGGCAATGAACCCGACCACCGGCTTCTTGAAGTGCTTCCGGATGTACACGGCGGCCTCTTCCTCGGCCGTCCCGCCAATCTCGCCAATCATGACCACAGCTTCGGTCGCTGAATCCCCGGCGAACAGTCCCAGGGCATCGATGAACGAGGTCCCGATGAGAGGATCGCCACCGATGCCAATGCAGGTCGTTTGACCGAGGCCGAGCCGCGTGAGCTGATGGATCGCTTCATACGTCAGCGTGCCGCTCTTTGAGACAATCCCGACCCGCCCTTCCTTGCAGATGTGACCCGGGATGATGCCGGCCTTCGCCTGGCCCGCGGTGATCAAGCCTGGACAGTTCGGCCCGATCACGCGGGTCTTCGAGCCTCGGACGACCAGCAATGCGCGCATCATGTCGAGGGTCGGAATCCCCTCGGTAATGCACACCGCGAGCGGCAGTTCCGCGTCGGTCGCCTCGAGGATCGCGTCCGCCGCAAACGGCGGTGGGACGAAGATCACCGTGGCGTTGGCGCCCGTCTGACGCACGGCATCGGCGACGGTGTTGAACACCGGCCACCCTTCGTGCGTGGTCCCACCCTTCCCGGGCGTCACGCCGCCGACCACCTGAGTGCCGTACGCCGCAGCCTGCTTGGCGTGAAACGTGCCCTCGCGGCCGGTGATGCCCTGGACGATGAGGCGCGTGTTCTTGTCGATGAGGTACTGCCATATCGGTTGACTGCTAGCTCGCGAGCGCCACGACCTTTGTCGCGGCTTCATCCATGGCGTCGGCGGTCGTGAAGTTCAGGCCGCTCTCTTTCAGCATCTTCTTGCCGAGCTCGACGTTGGTGCCTTCCATGCGAATCACGATCGGCACGGGCACGCCCAGCTCCTTGACCGCGGCGATGACGCCTTCGGCCAGGACGTCGCAGCGCAGGATGCCGCCGAAAATATTGATCAGCACCGCTTTGACGCTCTTGTCCGACATCAGGATCTTGAAGGCATTGCGAATCTGCTCGGCGTTGGCACCGCCGCCGACGTCGAGGAAGTTGGCCGGCTCCCCACCTGCCAGCTTGATGATGTCCATCGTTGCCATCGCGAGGCCAGCGCCGTTGACCATGCAGCCAATGGTTCCGTCGAGCTTGATGTAGTTCAGCGAATACTTCGACGCCTCGACTTCGAGCGGCGCTTCCTCGGCCATGTCGCGCAGCGCCTTGATGTCGGCGTGGCGATAGAGCGCGTTGTCGTCGAAATTCATCTTGGCGTCGAGGGCGAGGAGTGCTGCCGTCGGCGGTCACGATGAGCGGGTTGATTTCGATGAGCGAGGCGTCGGTCGCGTTGAACGTTTCATAGACCGCGTTCATCAGCTTGCTGGCCTGCGCGACCTGCGGTCCCTCCAGCCCGAGCGCAAACGCCAGCTTGCGGGTCTGGAATGCGGCCAGGCCGACGCCCGGATGGATGAACTCCTTGACGATCCGCTCGGGCGTTTCGTGCGCGACCTTCTCGATGTCGACGCCACCGTCCTGGCTCGCCATCAACACGGGCTTCTCAGAGGCGCGGTCGAGGACGATGCCGAGGTACAGCTCGCGGGTGATGCTGAGACCCTGCTCGACGAGCACGCGCTCGACCACCTGGCCGTCCGGGCCGGTCTGGATTGGTGACGAGCTTCATGCCAATCATGTCGGCGGCCGCCTGCTCGGCGGCGTCCGGGCCCTTGACGACCTTGACTCCGCCGCCCTTCCCTCGGCCGCCAGCGTGAATCTGGGCTTTGACGACGACCGTTCCGCCACCCAGCCGGACGGCGACGGCCTTCGCCTCGGCTGCGTTGAACACGACTTCACCCTGCGGGACCGGCACACCATGCGCCGCAAGAATCGCCTTGGCCTGATATTCGTGGATTTTCATGAGGCTCTAGTCTCATCCGGGGGACTTTGTCCCCCGGACCCCCTTACACGCTCGCTCGCGGGGGGCCCCAACGCCCCGCTCCGCTCGCGTGGCTCACTCGCTTCCGCTCGTTCGCGCTGTTTCTGAGACAACTTGTAATGTGGCGAACCCAGCGTAGTCACTGCGCCGGCCTGGTGACCAGAGTGACGCACTTCGATTACGCGCAATCTTTCAATCATATCTCACTACAACAGGTTCGTCAGCGCGGCTCCCCGCGGTAGAATTTCCCGAAGAGCCTCAATGTCGCGGAACCTGCAGCGGGTGTTTGCTTCCTCAATCGGAACGAAGCTCCTCATCGGCGCGACCGGACTGCTGCTTGTCGCCTACATGGTGCTGCACCTGGCCGGCAATCTCCTCATCTTCTTCGGCCGGAACACCTTCAACGAATACTCGCACCGGCTCATCTCGAATCCGCTGATTCTTCCAGCAGAGATCGGCCTGCTGGCCGTGTTCCTGGTGCACATCTACAAGACCGTCACGATGTGGATGGCCAACCGGGCGGCCCGGCCGGTGGCGTATCAGAAAAAAGAGCTCGCCGGGCACACCAGCCGCAAGAGCCTCGCTTCATCAACGATGATCGCGTCGGGCCTCATCGTCCTGGCCTTCGTCGTCATTCACGTGAAGCAGTTCAAGTTCGGCACCTTCTACCTCGCGTCTGGCAGCGATACGATCAGGGATCTTTATCGCACCGAGATCGAAGTCTTTCGCAACCCGCTGTGGGTCGGCTTCTACGTCATCGCGACGCTCCTCGTCGGCCTGCACATGCGACATGGCATCTCGAGCGCTTTTCAATCGCTCGGACTCGACCATCCGCGCTACACAAGACGCATCGTCGGACTTGGCATCGCGGTGGCCGTCCTTGTCGGAGGGGGGTTGGCCCTGATTCCGATCTGGGCGTACTTCACCCACTACTGAGCATGGCACTCGACGCAAACGTTCCGAGCGGGCCGCTGGCGGACAAGTGGGATCGGCACCGGTTCGAGTCGAAGCTGGTCAATCCGGCCAACCGGCGGAAGTACACGGTCATCATTGTCGGTACGGGTCTGGCCGGCGCGTCGGCGGCGTCCTCGCTCGGCGAGCTGGGCTACAACGTCCTGAGCTTCTGCATCCAGGACAGTCCGCGGCGCGCGCACAGCATCGCGGCGCAGGGCGGCATCAATGCCGCCAAGAACTATCAGAACGACGGCGACAGCATCCAGCGCCTCTTCTACGACACCGTCAAAGGCGGCGACTACCGCTCGCGGGAGGCCAACGTCTACCGGCTGGCGCAGCTGAGCGTGAACATCATCGATCAGTGCGTGGCGCAGGGCGTGCCCTTCGCTCGCGAATACGGCGGGCTGCTCGATAACCGGTCGTTTGGCGGCGCGCAGGTGTCGCGGACCTTCTACGCGCGCGGCCAAACCGGCCAGCAGCTGCTCATCGGCGCGTACCAATCGATGATGCGACAGGTCGAGCGCGGCACCGTGAAGGCATTCGCCAACCGCGAAATGCTCGACCTCGTTGTCGTCAATGGCCAGGCTCGCGGGATTGTGTGCCGCAACCTGACGACTGGCGCGATCGAACGCTATGCCGGACACGCGGTCCTGCTGTGCACGGGCGGATACGGAACGGCGTACTACCTCTCCACCAACGCCGTGAACTCAAACGTCACGGCAGCATGGCGAGCCCACAAGCGGGGCGCCTTTCTCGCCAACCCGTGCTACACGCAGATTCATCCGACCTGCATCCCGGTGTCGGGCTCTCATCAGTCGAAGTTGACGCTGATGAGCGAGAGCTTGAGGAACGACGGGCGCGTCTGGGTCCCGAAAGGCGCGGGCGACCGCCGCTCCCCCGCTCAGATCCCGGAGGCTGAGCGCGACTACTACCTCGAGCGCCGGTACCCGAGCTTCGGCAACCTCGTCCCCCGGGACGTCGCGTCGCGGAACGCCAAGTCGGTGTGCGACGAGGGCCGCGGCGTCGGCGAGAGCGGCCTCGCCGTCTACCTGGATTTCAGCGACGCGATCAAGCGACTCGGCGCCGACGTCATCCGGGCACGCTACGGCAACCTCTTCGACATGTACCGAAAGATCACCGACGAAGATCCGTTTGCAGTGCCGATGCGGATTTACCCGGCGATTCATTACACGATGGGCGGGCTCTGGGTCGACTACAACCTGATGAGCACGATTCCCGGACTCCACGTGCTGGGCGAGGCGAACTTCTCGGACCACGGCGCCAACCGGCTCGGCGCGAGCGCCCTGATGCAGGGGCTCGCGGACGGATACTTCGTCATTCCGAGCACGCTCGCCGCTTACTTGAGCGGCACTTCGTTTCCGGTTGTGACGACCGACCACGACGCATTCAACGAGGCCGCCGCCTCGGTCCAGTCGCGGCTGAATCAGTTGCTCACCGTCAAAGGCACGCGGACGCCGCGCCAGCTCCATCGCGACCTTGGCGCGCTTCTCTGGGACGAGGTCGGGATGGCGCGCAACGACGCCGGCCTGCGCCGCGCGCTGGTGCGAATCCCCGAGCTGCGCGAGGAGTTCTGGCAGAACGTGTCGGTCCCGGGCCCGGCCAACAACCTCAACAAGAATCTGGAATATGCCGGGCGCGTCGCCGACTACCTGGAGTTCGCGGAGGTCCTGACGCTCGACGCCCTGCAACGCACCGAATCGTGCGGCGGTCATTTCCGCGAGGAGAGCCAGACGCCCGATGGCGAAGCGCTTCGTGACGACGAGCATTTCTCGTACGTCGCCGCGTGGGAGTTTCAGGGAGCAGGCAAACCGCCGACGCTCCACAAAGAGCCGCTGCGGTTCGAGTACGTGAAGCCGTCGCAGCGATCGTATAAATAGCAATGCTGAATGCTGAGTGCTGAGTGCTGAAGTGAATTTCGAATTCTGACTTCAGCATTTACTTCAGCATTCAGCGCTCAGCATTCAGCATTATGAGAATTCTCCTGAAAGTGTGGCGGCAGGCTGGGCCGCGTGCTGACGGCGAGCTCGTCGACTACGTCGTCGAACAGGTCTCGCCGGATATGTCCTTCCTCGAGATGCTCGACGTCGTCAACGAGGGCCTGATTGCCGAAGGCAAGGATCCGATCGCCTTCGACTCGGACTGCCGTGAGGGGATTTGCGGGGCCTGCGGGTTTCTCGTGAACGGCGTTCCGCATGGCCCGGACCCGGGCACGACCGTCTGCCAGTTGCATATGCGCCGCTTCAAGGACAACGACCGGCTGGTGCTCGAGCCGTGGCGGGCCAAAGCCTTTCCGCTCATCAAGGATCTCGTCGTCGATCGCGGCGCGTTCGACCGGATCATTCAGGCCGGTGGCTACACGTCAGTCAACGTCGGCGGGGCGCCCGACGGCAACACGATCCTCATTCCCGGCAACGTTGTCGAGCAGGCGATGGATTCGGCGGCCTGCATCGGCTGCGGGGCCTGCGTGGCCGCCTGCAAGAACGCGTCGGCCGCGTTGTTCACGTCGGCCAAGATCAGCCACCTGGCGCTTCTGCCTCAGGGGCAGGTCGAACGGGAACGCCGGGTCGTCGCGATGGTCGACCGGCACGACGCCGAAGGATTCGGCAGCTGCTCGAACGAGGGCGAGTGCGAGGCCGTATGCCCGAAGGACATCTCGATCACCAACATCGCCCGGATGAACCGGGAGTACTTGTCGGGCTGCATTCAGACTTTGATAACGTCCACCAGTTCCTTGACGGCGCCGGCCGACTTCTTGAGGGCCGCGTCTTCCTCCGCGGTCAGCTTGATCTGAATAATCTGCTCGACGCCCCGCGCACCGAGCTTCACCGGCACGCCGACGAACAGATCCTGGACGCCGTACTCGCCCTGGAGGAACACCGAGCACGGCACGATCTTCTTCTTGTCCTTGAGGATGATTTCAACCATCTCCGCCGCCGCCGAGCCAGGCGCATACCACGCGCTCGTGCCGACGAGTTTGGTAATCTCGGCTCCCCCATCGGCGGTCCGCTTGCTGATCGCGTCGATCCGTTCTTTGGACAGGAGCTCGGTGATGGGGATTCCGGCAACCGTCGAATACCGTGGGAGCGGCACCATCGTGTCGCCGTGGCCACCGAGCACGAACGCGTGGACATTCTCGACCGACACATTGAGCTCCATCGCGATGAACGTCCGCATCCGGGCGGAATCGAGCACCCCGGCCATGCCAATGACTCGTTCGCGCGGGAACTTGCTCAGCCGGTAAACCGCCTGGGCCATCGCGTCGAGCGGATTCGCCACCGGCACAATGATTGTATTGGGCGAATACTTGACGATCTGCTCCGTGACGGCCTGCATGATCTTGTAGTTGGTGTTCAGGAGGTCGTCCCGGCTCATGCCGGGCTTCCGCGGCATCCCTGACGTGATGACGACGACGTCAGAGCCGGCAGTGGCCTGCCAGCCTTCTTCGTTGGCGCCGTAGCCGACGACACGCGAATCGGACCCTTCAATCGGACAGGCCTCGAGCAGGTCGAGCCCGACGCCCGCGGCCTTCTGGTCCGCGACGTCCACGATCACGACATCGGCCAGTTCCTTATCTGCAATCGCCCGCGCGACGGTGGCGCCAACCGCGCCGGCGCCACCCACTACTGTGACTTTTCTGTTCATCGACATGAGCCTCTGGGAGACCGGCTGCGCCGAATGCTGAATCCGTCGCAGTTCGCTTCTGACTGCTCGCGGCTCGAATTCCTCCTGAGCGACATCTCCAATTTCACTTCAGCAGCAGCACTGCAGCATTCGAGCACTCTACATATTCTCAATCATGGTGTCGGCAAATGCCGACGTCTTGAGCTCGGTGGCGCCTGTCATGAGCCGGGCGAAGTCGTAGGTGACCTGTTTGGCCGCGATGGCGCCGTCCATGCCCTTCACAACCAGATCGGCGGCCTCGTTCCACCCGAGGTGCCGCAGCATCATCTCGCCCGACAGGATGACCGAGCCCGGATTGACCTTGTCCTGATCGGCGTACTTCGGCGCGGTGCCGTGCGTCGCTTCGAACACGGCGTGACCGGTGACGTAGTTGATGTTGCCGCCGGGAGCGATACCGATGCCGCCGACCTGCGCGGCGAGCGCGTCCGACAAGTAGTCGCCGTTGAGATTCGGGGTCGCAATGACGTCGAACTCGTCGGGCCGAGTCAGCACCTGTTGCAACGTGATGTCGGCAATCGCGTCCTTGATGACGATGCCGGCACCGGGCTTGCCGGCGGGAATCTTGCACCATGGACCGCCGTCAATCTCTTCGGCTCCGAAGAACTTCTTCGCTACGTCGTAGCCCCAGTCACGGAAGGCGCCCTCGGTGAACTTCATGATGTTCCCCTTGTGCACCAGCGTGACGCTCTTGCGCTGGTTGACGATGGCGTAGCTGATGGCGCTGTGAATGAGCCGCTCGCTCCCGAGATAGCTGATCGGCTTCAGTCCCACACCTACCTGCACCGGGACTTCACGGGCAGGCGCCCCAATCGCTTCGAGCCGCGCCTGCCATTCCTGCCCGGCCTGGACTGTGCCAAAACGAATCTTCTTGAACTCCTTCGGAAACTCTTTGGCGAAGAAGTCGAGCACCTTCTGAGCTTCAGGCGAGCCCGCGGCATACTCGATGCCAGCGTAGATGTCTTCCGTGTTCTCACGGAAGATCACCATGTCCACCTTCTCCGGATGTTTCACCGGCGAAGGCACGCCTTTGTACCAGCGGACAGGGCGGAGGCAGACAAAGAGGTCGAGCATCTGCCGCAGCGCGACGTTCAGCGACCGGATGCCGCCGCCCACCGGGGTCGTGAGCGGTCCCTTGATGCCGACCAGGTAGTGACGAAAGGCCTCGACGGTATCGTCAGGCAGCCAATTGTTGAACTGCTTGAAGCTCTTCTCACCCGCGTAGACCTCGAACCAGGCGATCTTCCTCTTGCCTCCGTAGGCCTTGGCGACCGCGGCGTCGAGGACGCGCACGCTGGCACGCCAAATATCCGGACCGGTGCCGTCACCTTCGATGAACGGGATGATAGGATCGTCAGGAACGACGAGACGGCCGTCTTTCTTCGTGATGGCAGTCCCGGTGGCCGGCGGTTTGAGCATCGAAAAGGTAGGCATGATCGGTTTAGGTCACATCACCAGCGCGACGTCACAGGATCTTCACAGAAACTGTGGAAAACGTTGTTGAAAAGTTCCTCGATCGGGTCGAAAGTGCCCCTTGAATCCGCAGGTTCCAGCGGTTTGCACCATCGTGGTGCGAGGGAACCCTTCCGCGCGCCAATCCGAACGGCACATTATATCTGAACGCTTCTTACTATCTTTTTTCCCGACGCTTTTCCAACGCTTCTCATGCACATCGTCATCGCCGATCAATTGCCTTCTTCCGCAGTCGAACTTCTGTCGTCGGTACCTGGCTGGACCGTCGACGCCAAAGCCGGACGTTCACCCGACGTGCTAGCCCCGGCGCTTGCCGAGGCCGACGCGCTGGTCGTCCGCAGCGCCACCAAGGTTGATGAGCGGCTGCTCTCTGCCGCGCCCAAACTTCGGGTGATTGCCCGCGCCGGCACCGGCATCGACAACGTCGATTTGGCGGCGGCGAGTGCCCGCGGCATCCTGGTGATGAACGCGCCAGGAGGAAACAGTGTCAGCGTGGCTGAGCACGCGTTGGCGCTGATGCTGTCGCTCGCCCGATCGGTCCCGACCGCCGACGCCACGATGAAGCGCGGCGTGTGGGACAAAAAGAAACTGACCGGCGCGGAACTTCGCGGCAAGACCCTGGGGCTCTGCGGGCTCGGACGGATTGGACAGGAAGTCGCGGCTCGAGCGCGCGCCTTCGGAATGGAAACCGTCGCGCACGACCCGTTCATTTCCGAGAACGTCGCCGCCGCGCTCGGCATCAAGCTGCTCAGCCTCGACGGCATGTGCGAAGTCGCCGACTACATCAGCCTCCATCTTCCCGCGACGACAGAAACGCGCCATCTCTTCGACCGGGCACGGTTCGCCAAGTGCAAGCGCGGGATGCGTATTGTCAACACCGCTCGCGGCGAGCTCATCGACGAGGTTGCGCTCGCCGACGCCATCGAATCGGGGCACGTCGCGGGCGCGGCGCTCGACGTGTTCGAGATTGAACCACCCAAGGAGTGGCGACTCGCTCAGCTGCCGCAAGTCGTCGCGACGCCGCATATTGCCGCCTCGACTGCCGAGGCGCAAGAGCTGGTCGGACTGGAAACGGCAGCCGCGGTACGCGACTACCTGACCCAGGGCGTCATTCGCAACGCCGTGAATTTTCCGGCGATTGCCGCAGACGAAATGCTCCGCCTCCAGCCATTCCTCACGCTGGCGGAGCAGCTGGGTGCCCTGGTGGTGCAACTGGCGGAGGGCCGCACCAAAGGGATCAGCGTCCGACTCTACGGTCCGCTGGTCGGATCGAACAGCGGCCTCATCGTGAGCGCGGCGGTCAACGGGTTGCTGCGGCCCCTCCTCTCCTCGGCCGTCACGATCGTCAATGCCCGGGAGGTCGCGAGCGAACGTGGCATCGAGATCGTCGAGTCGCACAGTTCCCGTGCCAGGAACTTCGCCAACATCATCTCGGTCAAGGTCCACACGAGTGAGGGAGAGCGGTGGCTGGAAGGAACGGTCTTCGAACCGGCGCGACCGCGCCTGACGTTACTCGATGGCATCGAGGTCGAAGCGCCCCTCGAGGGAACGCTTCTCATCATCAAGAACGCTGACAAGCCGGGCGTCATCGGCCAGATCGGCTCGATCCTCGGCCGCCACTCGGTGAACATCGCCAATTTCGCGCTCGGTCGGGACGAAGCGGGCGCGGTCGGCGTCGTCAAACTCGACGCCACGCCTGATGATGCGGGACTCGCGAGCGCGCTTCCCGAAATCCGCGCCACGCCAGCGGTCAGGGAAGCTCGAGTGGCGCGGGTGTCGTAGGCAGGACGGCGGTTCGCTTCTCGCGGCTTGCTTTTTGCCTGCCGCTGAACGGCAAACCCGATCCGTGTGATCCGTGTGATCCGTGGCTCTACTTGAGCATCGTTATCCGTGGTTCTAGTCGCGCAACACGAGCCGGCGAACCCCGCCCGAAACAAGATCGTTCAGCTCGACGGCATCAGCGGCCACCGTGCCGACTCGATAGCGCGCGGCAATGGTCTCGCCTTCCTTGACCAGGAACAATTCTCCGCTGTGCGCCGAGATGATGGCGGTGCGCAGCACGCCCTCCGCCGATGCCGTTTCCGCCACGCCGATGAGTTCAATGGCTGGCTCCAGCGGAGGCGCGGGTAGTGGTGGCCCTGAATCGGCTTCAACGCGGCCGCGGGAGGCGCTGCGCACAGCCGCGGGGCGCTCGGCAAACGCAAAGGGGTTGCGGAACGGCTCCTGCGGCGAAGGCGCCGCGGCCATCCGATTCTTCAGCCGCAGCGTTTGTGCCTGGACGTCGGCGGCCAGCTTGGCCGCGTCGTTGGTTTCAACCGGTAGGGACGGCGCGGCGGCCGCATCGGGCTCCTGGCGGATCAGGCCGCCGGCTGACGCAAGCCACGCCAGCAACAGCAACGCGCCGCCTGTGTAACCCGCAGCCCGTTTTGCACTCATCACATGCCCTGAGGTGACTGAAAGAGGATGGTACCACAGGCGTAGGCCTGGTTTGACTCCGGCTTCCTGTCCGCATCATTTTAGTGCTCGGGCCGCAGGCGCTTCTGTCTTCTGTCTTCTCTCTCCTGTCTCCTGTCTCCTTGAAGACCCGTGCAGTTGTGGTAATATTCGCCGTGCCCCCTGTTTCGTCCCCTGGGCCCTCCTCTTCAAGCCTTCGTACCACCATCGTCGTCATTCCGGCGCGCTACCACTCGACGCGGCTGCCCGGTAAAGCGTTGGCCGATATCGGCGGCCGACCAATGATCGAGCACGTCTATCGTCGCGCATCCGAAGCCAGAACGATCTCGTCGGTCATTGTTGCCACCGACGACGAGCGCATCGTCGCAGCCGTGCGCGCGTTTGGCGGCGACGTACGGATGACCTCAGCCGACCACCGCAGCGGCACCGACCGGCTCGCCGAAGTCGCCCGGCAGACGACCGACTGCGATCTCGTCGTCAACGTGCAGGGCGACGAGCCGCTCATCGAGCCGGCCATGATCGACGAGGCCGTCGCGCCGTTTGCCGGTGATCCGGCGTTGCGGATGAGCACGCTGCGCCGGCGCCTGGCTGATCCGGCGGACTTCAAGAACCCCAACGTGACAAAGGTGGTCGTCGATCGCGACGGCTACGCGCTCTACTTCTCGCGCGCGGCGATTCCCTATCAGCGCGAGGACAGTCCCGCCGCGCCGGCCTGGCGGCATGTCGGACTCTACGTCTATCGGCGCGAGTGCCTGCTGCTGCTCGCTGGACTCCCGCCGACGGCCCTCGAACAGTCCGAAGCGCTCGAGCAGCTTCGCGCCCTCGAGCACGGCATCAGAATCAAAGCCATCGAAACGCAGTACGACTCCATCGGTGTAGACACGTCGGACGATTTGGAGCGCGTCCGGAGAATCGTCGACAGTTCAAGAACACAATCAGGAGCGCGCAAACTCACATGGGCGACGTCATCGTGAATCAGGAACCCCGGCCCGCCAGACCCGTGAAATACATCCTCGTGACCGGCGGCGTCGTCTCGTCGCTTGGCAAGGGGCTCGCCGCCGCTTCGATCGGCGCCTTACTCGAGGGACACGGATACAAGGTCGCCCTGCAGAAGTTCGACCCTTACATCAACGTCGACCCAGGGACGATGAGCCCCTACCAGCACGGCGAGGTCTACGTCACCGACGACGGCGCCGAGACCGACCTCGATCTGGGACACTACGAGCGCTTCACCAATCAGGTCACGACGCGAAACAACAACTGGACGACCGGAAAAATCTACCTCTCGGTCATTCAGAAGGAGCGGCGCGGCGATTATCTGGGACGGACGGTTCAGGTCATCCCCCACATCACCAACGAGATCAAGGACAGCATCCGGGCTGTCGCGCGCAACGTCGACATCGTTCTCGTCGAGATCGGCGGCACAGTCGGCGACATCGAGAGCCAGCCGTTCCTCGAGGCGATCCGTCAGCTGCGCCAGGACGTCGGCCGGGAAAACACGCTGTACGTCCACCTGACGCTCGTGCCGTTCATCGGTGCCGCCGGCGAGCTCAAAACAAAGCCGACGCAGCACAGCGTGCGGGACTTGCGCTCGATCGGCATCCAGCCCGACATCCTGCTCTGCCGGACCGATCGTTTCCTCGATCAGGACATCAAGCGCAAGATCGCGCTGTTCTGCGACGTCGATGAAGAGGCGGTCATCACAGCCAAGGATGTCTCGAGCATCTATGAGGTGCCGCTGGTGCTTGCGGGCGAAGGCCTCGACCGGATCGTGCTCGACCGGCTCCATCTGCCCCAGACCGAGGCCCGGATGGATGCGTGGGCCGACCTGGTGGATCGCATCCGTCATCCAAGCGACGAGATCACCATTCACGTCGTCGGCAAGTACGTCGGCTACGAGGATTCCTACAAGAGCCTCAATGAAGCGCTCTATCACGGCGGCTTCAAGCACCGGCTCCGCGTGAACATCCGATGGATCGAAGCCGAGGCGCTCGAGCAACCCGGCGGTGAGCAGCTGCTCGACGGCGCCCACGGCATCCTCGTGCCTGGCGGCTTCGGGGACCGTGGAACGCGCGGGATGATGCGTGCGGCTGAAGTCGCGCGGGAACGGCGCATCCCGTACTTCGGGATCTGCTACGGCTTCCAATGGGCCGCGGTCGAATACGCGCGGCACGTGGCAGGACTCGAAGCGGCCGACTCCACGGAGTGCAATCCAGACACGCCAATCAAGCTGATTTACAAGCTGCGCGATTTGCTTGGCGTCGACGACCTCGGCGGCACGATGCGGCTCGGCACCTACCCGTGCGAGCTCAAGGCCGGCTCGCGGTCACGCGAGCTCTACGGCGAGGACGTCATTCACGAACGGCACCGCCATCGCTATGAGTTCAACTGCCTGTACGAGAAGGCGCTGACTGAGAACGGACTCGAGATCGTCGGTCGGTCGCTCGACGGCAAGTTCGTCGAGATCGTGGAACTGCCGACGCATCCGTGGTACGTCGCGGTGCAGTTCCACCCCGAGTTCAAATCAAAACCGCTCAAGCCACATCCGTTGTTCGCCGGATTCGTCGAAGCCAGCCACCGGCATGCGCGCGCGGCGCAGACGCAGCCGGCGGCGTCCGTGGTAGGTTAAGGGCGCGTGCAGCCGATTCAGTTTGCCGGACTCACGGTGGGCGGCGGTCCGCTGCTGCTCATCGCGGGTCCGTGTGTCATCGAAAGCGAAGCCCACGCGATCGATACCGCCGTCGCGCTCCGTGATATCGCGCGACGCGCGAGCACTCCGTTTGTCTTCAAGGCCTCGTACGACAAGGCCAACCGCACCTCCGGGCGATCGTTCCGCGGCCCAGGACTTGAAGAGGGCCTGCGGATCCTCGCGCGGGTGCGCGAGCGAGCGGGCGTTCCCATTCTCACCGACATCCACGAGGCCGCGCACGCGGCGCCGGTCGCCGAGATCGCCGACGTGCTTCAGATTCCGGCGTTCCTGTCGCGTCAGACCGACCTGCTCGAAGCAGCCGCGCGCACCGGGCGCGTGGTCAATCTCAAAAAGGGACAGTTCCTCGCGCCGGCCGACATCCGGCACGCGATCGAGAAAATCACCGCGGCCGGAAATCGACAGGTGATCGTGACCGAGCGCGGGTTCACGTTCGGATACCACAACCTCGTGGTCGACATGCGTGCCTTTCCGATCATGCGCGCGTTTGGCTACCCGGTCGTCTACGATGTCACGCACAGCCTCCAGCTGCCAGGCGGCGGCGACGGCGTCACGGCTGGCCAGGCGGAGTTCATCGAGCCGCTGGCCTCAGCCGGCGTGGCCGCGGGCGTCGACGGCGTGTTCCTCGAAGTGCACGAGCAGCCAGAGAAGGCCAGGAGCGACGCGCAGAACGCGCTCAGGCTCGACTTGTTGGAACCGTTGTTAGAGCGGCTGACACGAATCCACGCAATTGAACGCGGCGCGGTAACGGATCGGACGGTCCGGCTAAAGCCGGACACTACGAGTGAGGAACGGGTCCGGCTGACACCGGACGCGACGGGTGACAACGCTGCGGGCGTGGTGTCCGGCTTCAGCCGGACCAGCGACGACAAATGACCACGGACTCCGCGTCAGCACTCGACCTCGCCCGCAAAGTACTCCGCACCGAAGCGGCCGCCATCCTGGGGCTCGTCGATCGCGTCAACGGACATTTCGAACGCGCAGTCCAGCTCCTGTTCGAGTGCCGGGGCCGAGTCATCGTCACCGGCATGGGTAAGTCGGGCATCATCTGCCGAAAGATTGCCGCCACTCTCTCGAGCACCGGCACGGCGGCCTGGTTCCTTCATCCGGCCGAGGCGACCCACGGCGATCTCGGTGCGATTCGCGATGACGACGTGGTCATCGCGCTCTCGCACAGCGGCGAAACCGAGGAGCTGCTGCGCCTGCTGGAATCGATCCGACGCCTCGGCGCCAGGCTGATCGCGATCACCGGCGATCCGGCATCCACGCTGGCGAAAGCCGCGGACGTGACGCTCGACTGCTCCATCGCCAAGGAAGCCTGTCCGATGAACCTCGTTCCAACGGCCAGCACCACCGCGGCCCTGGCGATGGGCGATGCGCTGGCGATGACGCTGCTCGTGCGCAAGGGGTTCCGCGAGGATCAGTTCGCGTCGCTTCATCCCGGTGGCAAGCTCGGGCGTCGGTTGATGCAGGTGGAAAACGTGATGATCAGCGGTTCGGCTGCGCCCGTCGTGAAGACGACGACACCGATGCCGGAGGTTTTCCATGAGATGTCGAGCAAGCGGCTCGGGATGACGACGGTGACCGACGCCGACGGCCGGCTCGTCGGCGTGTTTACCGACGGCGACCTGCGCCGCCTCATGAGCCGTTCGACCAACGTCCTCGGCCTCACCGCCGGCGAAGTGATGACGCCGAATCCGATTACGATTCGACGCGAGCTCCTGGCCGTCGAGGCGCTGAGGATTATGGAAACCCACAAGATTACTTCGGTGATCGTCACCGACGCCCGCGGCACGGTCGATGGCGTCGTGCACCTCCACGATCTGTGGCGGCTGCAGATGTTCTAGTGCCCATGGATCACACGGACAACACGGATCGGGTTTATGAGATAGCTTTTAGTCTAGTGGGCCGCCTGAACTGATTGCGGCATCGACACCAACCATCGTGAACTCGTGGCCGCGCCAACGGGCGGCCGCTTTTGAACTCGAACAAATAGTTATTTAGACATGTCCGTTCAGGCCAAAGCCTCGCGTGTCCGCCTCCTCCTCTTTGATGTTGACGGCGTTCTGACGACCGGCGAAGTCATCATGCATGCGGACGGCTCCGAATCGAAGGGCTTCCACATCCGCGACGGCGCGGCGATCGTCTGGGCGCAGCGCGCCGGACTGATGGTCGGGCTCCTGTCGGCACGCTCGTCGGGCGCCACGGCGCACCGCGCCGCCCAGCTTGCCGTTCGGATTGTCGAGCAGGGCGTGAAGAGCAAGATCGCCGCCTACGAGCAAATCATTCGCGACGCCAAGGTCGACGACGGCGATGTGGCCTACATGGGCGACGATCTCCTCGACCTGCAGGTCCTGGCGCGGGTCGGGTTATCGGCAGCGCCCGCCGACGCGGCACCAGAGGTGCGGGATCGAGTGGATTGGGTCAGCACCGTCGCCGGTGGCCGAGGCGCAGTGCGCGAGCTCGTCGAGCTGGTCCTCCGCGCGCAGCAGCGTTGGGACGACGTGCTGCGACAGCATCTTCCTCAGGCGTAATGGACGGCTACGCAATACTCCTGAGCACGCTCGTCGCGCTGCTCGCCGGCCTGGCGATCGGCAAGGCCTGGGAGCGCTACAAGCTTCGCGACGGCCAATGGATCGATCGGCGGCGCGCGCGCGAATCCCCCCACTACATGCTCGGCCTGAATTTCCTGGTGACGAACCAGACCGAGCGGGCGATCGATGAGTTGACACGGGCGGCAGCCACGGCCGGCGACCCTCTCGAAATCCATCTGATCCTGGGGAACCTCTACCGCGAGAAGGGCCAGGTCGGCCGTGCGATTCAGGAGCACCAGAACCTCCTGCAGCGGCCCGACCTGCGCAAGCTCGAGCACGCAAACGTGCTGCTCTGCCTGGGGCTCGACTACAAGCGCGGCGGCTTCGTCGATCGCGCGCTCGAAGCCTTCACTGAAGTGCTGCGTCTCGACCCGGAAAACCAGTACGCACTGTCCAACCTGGAAAAGCTCTACGAAGAACAGCACCAGTGGGCCGAAGCCCACGCCACCCGGCGCAAACTGGCGCGGCGTGACACCGATACGTCGCAATCCCGCCACCAGGAGATTCTCGCGTTTCTCGAGAACGAGCTCGGCCTCGACGCGTTGAAGCGAATGGACTATGCCGAGGCGGCGCGGCGCTTCGAGGCGGCGATCGAGCTCGATGAGCGCACGGTCCCGGCCTATCTCAATCTGGGCGATGTTCATTTCTACCAAGGTGACACCGCCGCGGCAATCGCCAAGTGGGAACGCCTGATCGACAAGTCTCCCGAGCGTGCCTACCTCGTGTTCGCGCGCCTCGAGGGCGCGTACCCGAAAATCAAGGACCCTGGACGGTTCCCGGCGTTGTGCCGCCGACTGATCGACGCCAACCCCCAGGACTGGCGCGCACGGCTGGCATTGGCCCGCCATTTGTCATCGCGCGACGGCTCGGCAGAAGCCCTCGAGATCCTGTTCGAAGCGCTCGTGCACAACCCGCACGCGCTGGCGCTCCATCAGGCCATCTGGCACACGCTCTCGACCCTCGACCTGCCGCCAGCGCTCGTCACGCGTTACGTCGACCTGACGCGCGACGCCGTCTTCTACCTCGACCCGCACATCTGCATCCGCTGCCGCTATCGAAGCACGGAACTGCTCTGGCAATGCCCGCAGTGCCACGAGTGGAATACCTTTATCGAGGAGAGGATTGCGCCGGCGAAAGAAAGTTTGAAGTCTGACGTCTGACGTCTGACGCTCGCGCCTGGCACATGAGACTGGCGAGTTCACGCCAGTCAGACATCCGTTCCATTTCCACCTGACCGGCACCTCAGCCTGACCACCTTGCGCATTCTGCGCGCGTCCTGTTATACTTTGTGTTGTAAAGTATACGTCGATAGAGAGTCCGAGACCGCGTCGGACGATGAGGACGGGCGATGAGAATCATCCGCGCAGAATTCCTGGGCATGTGCTTTGGCGTCCGGGACGCCATCACACTGGCGGGCGAGCACGCCGAGGCCGGGCCGCTCACCATCCTCGGCGACCTGGTCCACAATCCGGCAGTTCTCGACCAGTTGCGTGACAAAGGGATCGCCGTCGCGCACGATCTGGAGGAAGTACGGACGGCGACAGTGATGGTCACGGCGCATGGAACCTCGCAGCGCGCGCTGGCAGCCACGCGGGCCCGCGGCCTGACGGTCGTCGAAGCCACGTGCCCCCTCGTGCGCGTGGCACATCGGGCCATCAAGGCGCTCGTCCGTGACGGCTATCACCCGGTCATCATCGGCCAGCGCAACCACGTCGAGGTCCGCGGGCTGACCGACGACCTGGACGCGTTCGACGTCGTGCTGGATGACAGCGACATCGCGAAACTCGAACCGCATCCGCGGATCGGCGTCGCGGCGCAGACGACTCAATCGATCGAGAAGGTGCGGCACCTGGTTGAGCTGATACGGCAGTGGCTTCCCCAATCCGACGTCCGCTTCATCGACACGGTCTGTCGACCGACCAAAGACCGTCAGACTGCCGCCCGGGACCTGGCGCGTCAATCGAACATCGTCATTGTCGTCGGCGGTGCGCACAGCAACAACACCCGCGAGCTCGCCAGGACGTGTGGCCGATCCTGTCCGCGGGTCCATCAGGTCCAGTCCGCAACCGACCTCCGGCTCGCATGGTTCCGCAGCAGGGATGTAGTCGGCATTACGGCTGGCACGTCGACCCCTGACGATGTCATCGATCGCGTCGAACGGCGCATCCGCGAATTGGCCGCCGATATCGACGAGGAACAGGCGACGTGCGACACTGGGGAGGGTGACCGATGATACCGCTTGCTCCATCGAGACGATGCTGGCTCGTCGTCATCCTGTTCGCCGTCGCGATGGCGTGGGTCGAGGCCGCCAGCGTGTACTACATCCGGGTCGTCGTCGATCGAATCGTCCCGTATCAGCAGAATCCACTGCCGGTCGGTGGCGTGCTGGGCGCGGTCGAGCTCGTGCGGGAAGCGTCGACGCTCATCATGCTGCTGACGGTCGGTATCCTGGCCGGACGCGCCTGGCACGAGCGGCTGGGTTACAGCGCAGTCGCATTCGGCGTGTGGGACATCTTCTACTACGTGTTTCTCCGAGTGATGTCCGGATGGCCGACATCGCTCCTCGACTGGGACGTGCTCTTTCTACTGCCACTGCCCTGGTGGGGCCCTGTGCTGGCGCCAGTGTCGATCGCGCTGCTGATGGTCGTCTGGGGCACCCTCGTCACACAGTCGCGTGATCGAATCGCCGCGTCGTCTTTCCGGTCCGTACCGTGGGCCCTCGGCGCGCTCGGCATCGTGCTCGCGCTCTACGTGTTCATGTCCGACGCGATTCAGTCGCTGCCGCTGGGACACGAGGCCACGAGGCAGGTGCTGCCCACGGCATTCAACTGGCCACTGTTCTGCCTGGCGCTCGCCCTCATGGCCGCGCCCGTCGTCGCACTGGGCTGGCGAGGACAGTCGGGCCCTGGAGTCCCTGCGCGGCCCGTGCGTCGACTTCACGACGCATCCAATCTGGTTGAGTAGTGGCCTGTCCTCGTCATTTGTGAACTGGATTTCGGAGCGCGGCGCCGACCTTCACCCTCCAACCCGCAGACTCTCGTAGGCGGCCGCGACCGCGCGATCGGTCTCGGCGAACCCGGCGTCGGTCCGAATGACCAGGTGCGCCCGCTCAATCTTTTCCTCGATTGGCCACTGCGCGTCGAGGCGGGCGCGAGCCGCGGCTTCGGACAGCCCGTCGCGCGTTGTCAGGCGTCGGAGCTGCTCGGCTGGCGAGCAGGCGCAGACGATCACCAACTCGAAGTCGTGCTGGTGGCCGGTTTCGAACAACAGCGGAATGTCGGCGATGGCGATCGTCCCCGCCGGAAGGTTCGCGAACCATTCGCCGATCCGGCGGTAGACCTCTGGATGGACGATCGCCTCGAGATCGGCGCGGGCTGTGCGGTCGGCGAACACGAGCCGGCCTAGTGATGGCCGATCGAGGCTGCCGTCGGGGAGGAGGAACTCCGGTCCAAAACGCTCGACCACTCGCGCCAGGCCCGCGGTTCCCGGCGCGACCGCCTCACGAGCCAGGCGGTCGGCGTCAACGACGCGTGCACCTAGCGAGGCAAACCGCGCGAGGCAGTAGGACTTCCCGGTCGCGATGCCGCCGGTCAGGGCCGCGCGGCGCATGGTCACACGGCGACGGTCCTGGCGACGGCAGCCTTGACGGTGTTTCTGAGGAGCACGGCGATGGTGAGGGGGCCGACACCGCCTGGCACCGGGGTCAGCGCCCCGGCAACCTCGGCGACCTTCGGGTGCACGTCTCCGACGACGACTGATCCCCGTCGCTCGAAATCTGCGAGCCGGTTCGAGCCCACATCGAAAAGCGCCTGCGCGGTCGCCAGATCCGTCACCCGATTGATCCCGACGTCGATCACCGTCGCGCCAGGCTTCACAAACGACGGCGTGACGAAGCCGGCCCGCCCGATCGCCGAAACCAGGATGTCGGCTTCGCGGGCGACGGCGGGAAGATCCGGCGTCTTCGAGTGGCAAATCGTGACCGTCGCGTCGCGCGCGAGGAGCAGCAACGCCATCGGCTTGCCGACAATCTCGCTGCGGCCAATCACGACCGCGCGCGACCGCGCGATCGGGATGCCGTAGTGCTCGAGCATGACGATGACGCCCGACGGCGTGCACGGCACCAGGTGCGGACGGCCCTGGACCAGTCGGCCGACATTGGCCGGATGAAATCCGTCGACATCCTTCGCCGGATCGATCGCGTCAAAGACGCGCTGCGCCGCCTGCTTCCCCATCGCCTCTGGCAACGGCGACTGAACGAGGATCCCGTCATGGACGGCACTGGCGTTCAAGCGCTCGACGAGCGCAAGGAGATCGCCAAGGCTCGCAGTAGCCGGGAGGCGCTGCAGGTCTACCCACAGGCCGGTCTCACCACCGGCTTTCACCTTGTTGCGGACGTAGATCTCAGAGGCGGGATCCTCGCCGACGAGGACGATGCCGAGACCAGGTGGCCGGCCGCTCGACACAGTGAACCGCTGGACGTCCGGGAGGACCGCCTCCCGGATCGCCGCGGCGACCGCTTTGCCGTCGAGCAGCCGTGCGCTCACCAAGATCCCTACGACTTCTTCGACGACCGCGCGAGCACGAAGCCGACGACTGTGGCGACGAGTCCGATGGCCAGAATCTTCAGACCGAAGGCGTCGGCAATCTGCGGATTGATATGCAGCCCGAACCAGTTCGTGAGCATCGTGTCGAGCTCATGCCACTTCGCGAGCTCCTCCGAGATGGCGCCCCACTCCGTCAACACGCCCAGCAGCGTGATGCAGAAGCCGTTGAAGATCAGCATGTAGCCGGCCATCTTGAGGAAGTTGCCCAGGCTTTCGGCGCCGCTCCGCGCCGCGGCTTCGGCCGCGTTCGCGAGCTGGCTGTGGGTCCGGCCGTAGAACCAGTAAATCACCATGCCGAGGTCGAGCCACACGAGGAAGCGCACCCACGTCATCACGGTCAGGTTAACCATCAGATACGCCGAGAACACGACGCCACACACGGGAATCACGTAGCCGAAGGGCACCTTGAACGGCCGAACAGCGTCCGGCCGCGAGCGGCGCAGGACGATGACCGCCATGCAGACGACGACAAAAGCGAACAACGTTCCGATGCTGGTCATCTCGCCGAGGACGTTGATCGGCGTGAACCCGGCGACGATGGCCACGACCACGCCGGTAATCATCGTCGTGATGTACGGCGTGCGGAACCTGGGGTGCACCTTGCTGACGCCGGGCGGCAGCAGCTGGTCGCGGCTCATCGCGAAGAAGATACGCGGCTGGCTGAGAAGCATGACGAGCAGGACGCTGGTGATGCCGGCGACTGCGCCAGCGGAGACGAGACCGGCGGCCCAGTCCATCGTTGATTACGTGCAGCGCGTAGCCGACCGGGGCGTTCAGGAACTCGGCGTTCGCCTTGAACTGCACCACCGGAATGATGCCGCTGAGGATGCCGGCCACGGCCAGGTAGAGGATCGTGCAGACGACGAGCGAGGCGATGATGCCGACCGGAAGATCGCGGCTTGGGTTCTTCGCTTCCTCCGCCGTCGTCGACACGGCGTCGAAGCCGATGTAGGCAAAAAAGACGACCGCCGCGGCTGCCGAGACACCTGCCCAGCCGTAGGGCAGGAACGGCGACCAGTTCTCCGGCTTGACGTAGCCGACGCCGACCACGATGAAGAACAGGATGGCGGCGAGCTTGACGGCGACCATCACGGCGTTGAACCGGGCGCTCTCCCGGACGCCGATGACCAGCAGTGCCGAGATAACGAGCACGATGAAGATCGCCGGCAGGTTGACGATCGCACCTTCTACGCCGGCCGCCGGCGCGGCGGACATCCACGCGGGGAGGTGAAGGCTGAAGCCTGCGAGGATACGCTGGAAATAACCGCTCCATCCGACCGCGACGGTCATCGAGCCGACGGCGTACTCGAGGATCAGGTCCCAGCCAATCATCCACGCAAAGATCTCACCGAGCGTGGCGTACGCGTAGGTGTAGGCGCTGCCGGAGATGGGAATCATCGCGGCGAACTCGGCGTAGCACAGCGCCGCGAACGCACAGACCAGGCCGGCCATGACGTACGACAACACGATGCCGGGGCCCGCCTGGTTCGCGGCCGCGGTGCCCGTCAGCACGAAGATGCCGGTCCCGATGATCGCGCCGATCCCGAGCAGGGTCAGATCCATCGCCGTCAGCGTCCGCTTGAGCGCCTTGGCGCCGCTCTCCGCGTCTCCGACCAACTGCTCGATCGACTTGGTCTTCAGGAGATTCGAATCCATTCACCCTCCAGGAAGTTCTCGAACAACCGTCAGTCAGCGCCCGGCACCGGCGTGAAAACGGCGTCAGTATACCTTGAACGGTGGCGCCGGCAGGCGCTCCACAAAGGCGCGAACGCGTGTCTCTGGATCGCTGCCGGTGAGCAGGTCGGAGATCACGGCGAGCGCCGACGCGCCGGCGGCCACGACGTCGGCCGACCGCTCGAGCGTGATGCCGCCGATCGCCACGATTGGCTTGCCTCGACCCGCGGCATACCTGACGAGATCCAGGCCACGCGCCGTGTAGCCAGTCACCTTTGTCGCTGTAGAAAAGACCGGGCCGACGGCGACGTAACTCGCGTCGCCAGCCAGCGCCTCGTCGATCTGCCGTTGGTCGTGCGTGGAAAGGCCAACAATGGCACCGGCGCCGACGATGCTTCTCACCGCCGCAATCGGAAGGTCCGTCTGCCCGACGTGGACGCCGTCGGCCTGCACCAGCCGCGCGATGTCGGCCCGATCGTTGATGATGACCTTCGCGCCCTGCGCGTGCGCCGCCGCGACGATCCGATCGGCCAGCGCCGTCAGGCTCGCGCTCGAATCGTCCTTCGAGCGAAGCTGCAGCAGCCGGGCGCCGCCGCGCAGACACGCCTCGGCCAGCGCAACCGGGTCATACCCACGATCGCGGCAGAACGACGTGTCGATGATGGGGTAGATGATGGTGGAATCCTTGGCTCAGTCCTTAAGGCTCAGGGCTCAGGGCTCAGGGCTCAAGCAAGAGCGTTGGACCATTCACTCGAAGATCTTGCCTGAGCCTTGAGCCTTGAGCCGACTTAGACTGCTTCCGCCAGCCTTCCACCCTCTGGCTTCTTCTCGACGATGTAGCGCTCCATGAAGGCGGTGCTCAGCCGCCCGGCCACGAAGTCCGGGTCGCTCAGAATCCGCAGGTGAAGCGGGATCGACGTCTTGATGCCGTCGATGACGGTCATCTCGAGCGTGCGGCGCATGCGTGCGATCGCTTCCTGGCGATCGCGGCCGTGCGCGATGATCTTGGCGATCATCGAGTCGTAATACGGGGGAATCGTGCAGTCCGAGTGCACGAAGGTGTCGATGCGAACGCCGGGACCGCCAGGAACGCTGAACGCCTGGATGGTCCCGGGTGAAGGCGCGAACGTGTCTGGATCCTCGGCGTTGATCCGGCACTCGATCGCGTGGCCGGTGAAGGTGACGTCGCCCTGTTTGAACGACAACCGCTCCCCCGCCGCAATCCGAATCTGTTCCTTGACGATGTCGACGCCGGTAATCGCCTCGGTGACCGGATGCTCGACCTGGATGCGCGTGTTGACTTCGAGGAAGTAGAAACTGCCTTTGTCGTCGAGCAGGAATTCGAAGGTTCCGGCGTTCGTGTACTGCACGGCACGCGCGGCATCGACGACCGAGGCGCCCAGCCTGCGCCGCATCTTCTCGGTGACCGCGACCGATGGCCCCTCTTCGAGCAGCTTCTGATGGCGGCGCTGGATCGAGCACTCGCGCTCTCCGAGGTGGACGACGGCGCCGTGGTGATCGCCGAGGACCTGGAATTCGATGTGACGTGGGCGCTCGACGTATTTCTCGATGTAGACGTCGCCGACGCCGAAGGCGGCCTCGGCCTCGCGTTGCGCCGTCTTGAGCGCTTTGCTCAGCTCGGACGGGGCGCGAATCACGCGCATCCCGCGACCACCGCCGCCGGCGACAGCCTTGATGATCACCGGGTAGCCGAGATCCTTGGCGACCTTCAGGGCCTTCTCTTCGCCATCGACGGGTCCGTCGCTGCCTGGCAGAATCGGAATGCCGGCCTTCTTCATCGCGCGCCGGGCGCGGGCCTTGTCGCCGAGCAGACGGATCACGTTTGGCGCCGGCCCGATGAACTTGATGTGACACGCCTCGCAGACTTCGGCGAGGTAGGCGCTTTCGGAGAGGAAGCCGTACCCTGGATGAATCGCGTCCGCGCCGGTGATCTCAGCCGCGCTCAGCACGGCCGGAACGTTGAGGTAGCTGTCGGCGCTGCGCGCCGGCCCGATGCAGACATCCTCGTCGGCGAAGCGCACATGGAGCGAGTTTTCGTCGGCCTCGGAGTAGACCGCGACCGTCTTGATGCCAAGTTCGCGGCAGGCGCAAATGACCCGCAGCGCAATCTCCCCGCGGTTGGCGATCAGAATTTTCTTGAACATTGATTACGCCAGGGTTAGGTCGTCTTGATCGCAAACAGCCGCTCGCCGTACTGGACCGGCTGCCCGTTCTCGACGTAGGCGCTCGTGAGCTCACCGTCGTATTCCGACGTGATCTCGTTCATCAGCTTCATCGCCTCGATGATGCAAAGGACCTGGTCTTTCTTGACGCGATCGCCGACTTCGACAAACGAGGCGGCGCCTGGCTCGGGCGACCGGTAGAACGTGCCGACAATCGGCGATTTCACGACCGCCAGATCCATCGCGGGTTCTTCGAGAGGAACCGTTGCCGGCGGGCTCTGGAGTCCGGACACCGCCGGTGGCGGCCCCTGGGGCGCAACGGCGTGCTGACTGGGCATCTGTATCGGAGCGACCAGGGGCGCGTAGCCCGAGCTGGTCTTGCGGACCCGGAGCTTCAGCCCTTCCCGTTCCAGCTCGAACTCCGACAGGTCATGCTGGCGCATCAGCTCCAGAATCCGCTCGATATCGTCGAACTCCAATCACCCTCCGTTGGCCGTCAGGACCAAGCCACCCTCGTCGGTCACGAGCACATCGTCTTCAATGCGGACGCCGCCGATGCCTTCGACGTAAACACCCGGCTCGATCGTGAACACCATGCCCGGTTGAAGTACGAGATCCGGATGTCCGGCCAGCAACCGCCCGACCCGTGGTTCTTCGTGAACCTCCAACCCGAGCCCGTGCCCCGTGCCGTGGCCGAAGGCGTCTGCTAGACCGTATCGGCTCAACACGGACCGCGCTGCGTGGTCGACAGCACTCGCCTTCGCGCCCGGTCGCACCGCGTCAATCGCCGTCCGCTGAGCTTCAGCAACAGCAGCGAACAAACGGCGAAACTCCGCGCCCGCATCGCCAAGCTCTACGGTGCGCGTAAGATCCACGCAGTATCCGTCGTAGACCCCGCCAAAGTCCAGCACGACTCCATCCCCATCGCGAAGCCGACGGTCGACCGGCCGCGCATGCGGCAGAGCGCTATTCGGTCCCGAGGCCACAATCGTCTCGAAGGCCGGTCGCTCGAACCCGTTCCGGCGCAAGAGCGCGTCGATGTCGGCGGCGACTTCAAGCTCCGAGCGCCCGACACGCGCGAGCGAGGGCACTTCGCGCGCGGCCAGCGCGAGGCGCCGCCCCGCCTCCCGCAGAGTGCCGATCTCGCCCTCGTCTTTCACGACCCGCTCGGACTCGATGATTCGTTCTGTCGGGACGAGCACCGGACAGGCATCCGCGCTCCTCAACGGTGTCGGCGCCGACCCGGCCAGCGCGGCCGCCAGGCGATTGAACCGGCTGACCGGCATGTGCGCCGCCTCGATCCCGATGCGCCTGGCGCCGCACTCGCGCAGCACGTCGGCGAGCGTTTCGTCGTAACTCTGTGGGGGCACGACCACGCTGAAATGCGCGGCGGCTTCAGGATTTGCTGAGAGAAGCGTGCGTGCCACCGTCTGGTACCTGAAGTCCACGATGAGGGCGCACGCCGTAGGCGTGAGCACTGCCAGACCGGCAGTCCCGACAAACCCCGTCAGGTAGCGAATGTTCGGAAGGTGTGAGATGACGAGCGCATCCACGGCGGCAGCACGCATCCGCTCGCGTACGTTGAGAAGTCTGGGTACAAGGCGGGGAACCAGACGGGGGACGACCGGCGATACGATGCGACCGCTCATGCCACCGCCCGCCTAGCGGACAGCCTGAAACGTCACGTCGCGCTTCGCCCGCCCGATTGCAGCCAGAAACGCTTCGAGCTCGAGGAGCGCAGGGGGTTCGGGATCGACAACCACTGGAACTGACTGTACCGCAATGCGAGCCGGCGCGGAAGGTGGTTCGACCACCGCCGGCCGGTGCGCCTCTAAGGGCGCCTCCACTGGTGGAAGCGTCGCCTGGTAATGATCGGCGTCGGACACTTCGCCGCGGCGGCGATGGATATCCGCGAGCGCGCGAATCGCCGCGAGGTTCTCCGGCGCGCTGCGCAAGACTTGCTCAAGCTCCGACGACGCCTCGTCGAACTCACCGACTTCAATGAGCGCGCGGCCGAGCGTGACCCGCGCGGAAATGTACGAGGGATGCCGCAGGAGCCCCGCGCGACAGGCGTCGATCGCCTCGGCAAACATGCCCAGGCGGCGGTACTCCTCGGCGAGCGCCGCGAAGGAGATCGACGCCGGGTCCCGCTGGACCCGGCGCTTCAACTCCTCGAGTCGAGGGTTTTCTGTCATCACTGCCACGCTACGGCGCTATCTGCAACGTGACGCTGATCGTCGCCGTCCGGCCGAAGCTGTCGGTCACGAGGAGTGTCACCGTGTAAGTGGCCGTGTTCCCGTAGGTCTTGCTCACAACCGGGCTGCCGGTGGTCACCCGCGGCGAGCCATCGCCAAAGTCCCACGTGTAGCTGGCGATCGAGCTGCCAGCCGGTCCACGCGAGGCCGACGCGTTGAAGTTGACGCTCTGGCCGACTCTCGGATTGGTCGGCGAGAAGACGAACGCCGCTGTTGGCAGACTGCCGGCCGATACCGTGATCGACTGGGACTTCGACTGGGTTCGACCGTAGGGGTCGACGAGCGTCAGCGTCACGATATATGTGCCCGGCAGGCTGAATGCGTGCGACACCGCGCGACCGGACGACTGACCGCCATCGCCGAAGCTCCATCGATACTCTGCGATCGATCCGGTACTCGTCGACGCGTCGAAGAGCACGGTCTGCCCATCGGCCGGGGCCGGCGGCGTCACGGTGAACGCCGGTACCAGATCGCCGGGCGGAATCACCATGCCCTGCGGTACCAGCCGGATCGACGCGGTCCGCTGGGAACTGTTGTTGAAGTCGCTGCCAAACGGCGTCACGACGATGTCGACCAGGAGGAACGCATCCGGCGCGACCGCTGGCGAGGGCGGCGCCGTATAGACGAGGGTCGCCCGGCCGTCGCTCCCCGTGACGACGTTGCGCGCCGAGAGCGTGCCGAAGTCCACAGGCGTTCCATTGACTTGGGTCTCGGTGCGCATCGTCAGATTGCGAATCGGCTGCGCGTTGGCGTCGCGGGCCGTCACCGTGATGAAGCTCTGCGAGGCCCCGTCCTGAGGCAGCACGTCAGGCGAGACCGCAATCACGATCGACTGCGCGAGCTCGGAGGGACCGGTCAGCGGCGGCGGGTCCTGATCACTCAGCGTGCATCCGCCTGCGAGAACGACAATGCCTGCCGCGGCCGCGATACGAGAGATGGGTGCTCGAGTCATATAGTCCTGAGGGAGAGTCTTGGTTCGCGTTTCCTCGCGAGCTCAGTTTGGATCGCCGAAGTCGCCAAACGACACGAGCATCTGACCGGTGACCGACACATCACGTCCGGTCTGGTCGTGCCCGTAGAACGTGATCTCGGCGATGGTCGAGATGATGACCGCGCGGTTTCGAGCCAGCGCCTGCAGCGGTGACTCCTCTTTGGCGATGTGCCTGACGAGCTCGAACCCCGCGGTGAACTCGCCCGACCCGACGGTGCCGGTGAACGCCCCGTCGAACCCGTACGGCACGTCGACGCCCGGCGTGTTCCGGCCATCCGCGCGCGTAAAGCGCACCCGATAGCGGGTGATGGTGATGAAGTTGTTGACAGTCGGCGTCGTCGGCGAATCCACGCTGCCGGCGTCCTTCATCGCGAGCATGAGCCGAACGCGGCCGAGGTCGCTGAAAATTGTGGCGTTGCCGTCGACGATCGTGATCACGTCTGAGTTGAGCGTGGCGCCGAAGTTCGACGGCTGCGCGCCGGACGCGGCTTCGAGCGCGTTGATCACCAAGTACGACGAGGCCGTGCCCTCGCGCGTCAGGTCGCCGCAGGAGGCGGAGAACATCGTCATGGCCAGGAGCGCGATGGGGCCCGCCAACTTCGCGACGTTGCCGCCCCAGACCGCCTTCAGACTGACGCGTTCGTAAGTCACTGGTCCGCGATTCATACGCCCTAGCTCCTCAAAATGCGTGGTGTGATGAAGATCAACAGTTCCCGGCTCTCGTCTTCGACGCGCTCGTTCTTGAAGAGCCAGCCGAGGATCGGGATGCGATGCAGCAGCGGCACCTGACCGTTGCTCGAAGTCTCGGTGCTCACGAAGATTCCGCCGATGACGGTCGTCGCACCGTCGTCAATCTGGACCTGCGTGAGGGCGCGCTGCGTGTTCACCGGCGGGATGCCGTTGACCTGACGGCTGAAATCCGCGGTGCCGTTTTCGATGGTGATTTTCATGATCACCGTGTTGGCCGCGGTAATCTGCGGCGTGACTCTCAGGATGAGGACGGCGTCTTTGAACGAGACGGTGACCGTTTCGTTGGCGACCACCTGAATCGGGATCTGAATACCTTGCGCAACCTCGGCTTCGATGTTGTTCTGCGTCGTCAAACGCGGCGTCGAGAGCACGCGTCCCTTGCCGGTGCGTTCGAGCGCCGACAGCGCCACGTCGAGGTTGAACGCGCCGTTGACCGAGCCGAGCGCCAAGCCGATCGCCGAGGTCGCATCGGGCACGCCCAGGCGCACGCCGCTGCTCGTCTGCTCGAGCTCGGTGGCGCGGGGGTCAGTGGTTCCCTGTGTCCCGCCGAGCCGCCCGCCAAGCGTCCCTTGATTCGGGAACACGAGGCTCGTCGTATTACCGATGTCCGGCATCACTCGACCGTTCAATCCCCACTGCACGCCGATCGCCTTCGCGAAGTCTCTCGTCGTTTGAACGATGCGGGCTTCGACTTCGACCTGCGGCTCGGCGCGATCGAGCGTTGCCAGCAGCTGCCGGATCGGCCCGAACTGTTCCGGCAGGTCGGCGATGATCAGGGTGTTGGTGCGGACATCGACCTGCACCTGCCCGTATTTCGACAACCGCAGCGAGCCCTTCAAGAGTGGCGCGATCTCGGCGGCCTTGGCGTAGCTCAGTGGAAAGGTCTCGAATGCGAGGCCGCCCGCCTGGGCCTGCCGCTCGGCCGCAGCCTGGGCCGCGGCTTGCCGCGCCTTGTTCTCATCCTCGAGCGTCTTGATCTTCGAGATCCGGACGATCGTCCCGTCAACTGAGTAGTCGAGCCCGTTGCCGCGCAGGATCACGTCGAGCGCCTGATCCCACGGCACATCCGTCAGCTTGATATCCACCGAGCCCTGCACGTCGGGATCGATGACCATGTTCAGCCCGCTGACGTCGGCCAGCGTCCGCAGCACCGCGCGCAGGTCGACGCCATCGAGGTCGAGACTCAGCGGATCGCCCGTGTACTGGCGAGGTTGATCGCCGCGGGTCGAGCCCTGGACGGTCGGGGCCGGCCGCGCAGGTGTTTGCGCGTGGTGCTTGCGCGGGCGCGGCCTGGGTGCGGGCCTGCGGCGCCGGCGCTTGACGAAGCGGTGACGGCGGGGCCGTTGGCGGCGCTGCGGCTGCAGCTGGCGCCGCCGTGGCCTGAAGTTGCGGCTGAGCGCCGGCCGGAGTCGACGGGGTGGCCGGCGCGGCCGGCCGCGTCGGCGGTGGCGGTGGCGGCGGCGGCGCCGACGTCCGCGCCGGTGTTGATGCGGCGCTGCTGCGTTCCGGCGCTGGACTTGACGACGTTGGACGTTCCACCGCCGCTAGCTTCAACGCCAGCATCGGATCGACCGGCTCGCCTACGGCCTCCGGGTTCGTGATTCCGGCGACGGTGGCTATCGCCGTCTGGGGCCCTACCGCTGGTGCCGGCGGGATTGGTGCGGTCGAGGCTTCGGCCGGCGTCAGAAGGACCGTGTTCGCAGCGTTCGCCTGCTCGAACACGACCGCCAGGTCGCGGCCGCTCTCGCCACTTCGCTCAACGCGGTAACTCGCGGACCCCGCCATCTCCATGACGACGCGCGTGACGAGCGGCTGATGACTGTTGACCGCGACGCGGACGCGCGTCACGAGCGGGCTGTCGATCGCAGTCTGCGCCGGCGCTGACGACGTCACGTTCGGCAAGTCGATCACCAGCCGTCGCGGGCGATCTTTGCTCTCGGTCACGTCACGCGACGCGAGCCGTCCGTTGCCCACGAGCGTCACGGTCGTAGCGCCCGGGGTCTTGCTCGACTTGATTCGCTCGAGGATCGTCGCCGACGCCGTGCCGGCCTCGGTGCTCTGGACGTTCTTGACGTCGTTGGCCGGGGGCACCGCGGGTGGCTGTGCCGCCGGTTTCGTCGAAACCGCTGGCGGCGTCGGCAGAGGCTTCGGTCCGGGCATCACGGCCTTGGTCGGCACCAGCACGGGCATCGACGGCGACGGGGCGCCCTTCAACTCAACCCGGATGGTGTTGCGGGCGCTCCGGACGACGAACTCTGTCGGCTTGGCGAGAGCGACGTGGACGCGCGCCAGCGCGCGGCCGTCGGTCGCCGAGGCCTGCTCCAGCCGAACACCGGCAATCGCGCCTTCCTTTGCGACATCCGCGCGCGCGTCCGACACGCTCACGTTACGCATGTCGACGACGAGAGAGAGCGGGTCGGGCCGGCTGACCGAGTACGCGACCGGTTCGGTCGATTCGATCAGCACCGTGTTGCCTTCGGTGGTGACGCCAACCAACCGCACCGGCGCCGCGGCCGCGCTCAGAACCATCCCTGCTGTTGCGGCCAGTCCGAGAGCAATGCACAGCCGACCGGCCATCCGCTGGAGCGCCACTTTATCCTCGCTGTTCGCGATCATCTTGGTTGTCGACTCTTTCGAAGTCATTAACCCCGCCCCTCGGCCTGACGTACCGGTTTGGGCACCTCCCGCTGCTTCACGAGCGACAGCGGGTCATTTACGTCCTGGGAGAAGACGACCTTCTCCTGGTTGATCGATTTCACGGTACCGTCGAACAGCTTGTCGCCGACGCGCACGTTGTAGGTCTTGCGGTCCGGAGCCTGGAGCAACGCGATGAAACCCGCTCGATCCTTGAGCACGCCCTTGACGGTCACCTCGCCGATGAGGAGACCCGGGAGACCCGCCGGCCGCGTGGCGGTGGGATTACCTTCTTGCCCGCGCCCGAGCAGGCTGATGAACGGATCCCGCCGGCCTGCGGGGTCGTAGACGTACGCCGGATCGAGAACCGGCAGCGCCTGCTTCGGGCCAGGTTGCGCTGGAGCGGCGGCTCCCGGTGGCGGGGCAGCGGGCTTCGCGGGCTGCTGCCCTCGGGCGATGGCGCCTGTCGAGAAACTGAGGAGGAGGGTGAGCGCGAGGCGCGTAAATGTCATACCGCGCTCACTTCCCCGCCGCCGGCTGTTTGGGTACGACCTTCCCGCCCTTCTTGCTTCCGGCAGCGGCCTCCTGCAGCACGAATGTCGTCGCGACGCACTCCGCGAGGATTGTCGCGTTCGGTTCGACCGGGTTTTTGGCGCGAATCCAGATCTCGCTGACGCTGATGATCCGCGGGAACTTGCTGATGCGATCGAAGAAGAGCCCGAGGTTGTGATACGTGCCCTCGGCTTGCAACCGATACGGAATCTCCGCGTAGAGCGGCTGTTGAACCACCGCCGTCGGCGTGAATCGCTGGATCGAGAGGTTGGACTGCGTGGCTAGTCCCTGAATGCGGCGCAGAATGTCGGCGACGTCCTTCTCTTCCGGCAGTACTTGCCTGAGGTTTTCAAGACGCCCTTCGAGCTGCGCGACCTGCGACTCGAACTCCGGAAGGCGGCGCGCGGTCGCCACGCCTCGAGCGATATCGCCACGAAGCGCCGTCAGCCGCGTTTGGCGAATCTTCACGTCGGCCGACATCTCCGCTACGTAGAAGTGCCAGAAGCCGTAGACGGCTCCGGCGCAGACTACGACGAAGGCGCCGATTTGGCCCCACCAGGGGAGTTTGCTGAGCGACAGTTCCATGGATACCTGTTTTTCGCCTATAGGTGGCGTCCGGCTAGGGCCTTCAACTAGCCGAAGCGCTTGCTATTACCTGTTTCTACCCGTCTTCACCCGCTTCAAGGTTTCGCGCCTCGTCCTGCCGCCGCTCCGCCCGCCGCCGCTCCGCGACCTCCGCCGCGGCCTGCTGGCGTCGGCGGAGCCGGTGGCGGCGCTTCTGGATCGTTCAGCGCGCCCTTGATCGAAAACTTCACGAGATCTCCAGCCGTCTTGTCGGTTTGCACCTGGCTGTCGAGGATTTCCACTGGCCGCTTGAACCATTTCGTCGCCTCGAGGTTGGCGACGAAGTCCGAGAGCGACGGCAGCGAGGCAGCAAAACCGTTGATCGTGAAGTCAGTGCCAACCTGCTTGAGTTCGGTCAGCCAGAGTCGATCGGGAAGGCTCCGGCTGATCTCGTCGAGGACGTGGACCGGTGCTGACTGCCCCCGGCGCAGCTGCTCGATGAGGGTCACGCGTTGCGTGAGCTGGGCCTTTCGGGCCTCGAATTTTTGCACTTGTGCCAGGACCGTTCGCAGCTTGATGGTCTCGGACTCGGCCGCCGCAATTTCGCGATCGAGTTGAGCCGACTGCTGGCGGAGCGACAGGAACCACCAGCCGATGCCGAGAATGGTGGCAATCAGGATGAGGCTCGCGCCAATCGTCACGCGGTGCGCGGGCGAGATGATGACCCGGGCCGACTTCTTCGTTCGCGCACGCTCGACGGCGAGCAGGTTGATGCGAATCATCGGTCACCCGCCCGGCGAAGCGCCAAGCCCACCGCGACCGCGGCCGTGGGCGCCACCTCGGCCACGTTGACACCGAATTTGCCGGCATCGAACGCGACCCGCTTGAATGGATCGAAGAGTTCGACAGGGGCCTGAAAGCGCTCGGTCAGCATCTCGACGAACGCTTCCGCGCGCGACGCGCCGCCGCTGACGACGATTCGCGTGATCCGGTCGGAGGCGGCCGACGTCTTGAAGAAATCGAAGGTCTTCTGCACTTCGAGCATCACATTCTCGGTGACGGCGCGCAGGACCGGCCGCGCGTCGTCGAACGTGACGCCCTCGACGACCCCGCCGCGTTTGAGTTCGTCAGCCTGCTCGAACGGCAGGTTCAGTTCTTTCTGGAGCGCTTCGGTATACGCATTGCCGCCGGTCGAAATGTCGCGGGTGAACACCGACTGGTCGCCATGCAGGATGTTGATGTTGGTCGCGCTCGCGCCGGCATTCAGCAGCACGACCACGGCGTCGGGCTCGGTGCCGTAATTGACTTCGTAGGCGTTCTGCAGCGCGAACGCGTCGACGTCGATGACGACCGCCGTGCGGCCCGCCTGACCGATGACGCCGGTATAGTCGGCGATCTTCTCCTTCTTCGCGGCGACGAGCAGGACCTCCATCGTGCTCTTGCCACCGGTGTCGCCGCGGCCGAGGATCTGGTAATCGAGATTGACGTCCTGGATGTCGAAGGGAATGTACTGTTCGGCCTCCCAGTAAATCGACTCGGCGAGCTCGGCCTCCGTCATCGACGGCAGCGAGATCTTCTTGACGATGACGGCGTTGCCGGAAAGCGACGCGGCGACTTCTTTGGTCGAAATCTTGAGGCCCTCGAACAGCCGACGGATAGCGTCGCTGACGGCCGTTCCATCGATGATGGCGCCGTCGACGATGCTGTCCGGAGAAATCGCCTGACTGCCGAACGCAGCGACCTTGTAGGCTTTGCCGGCCGGCTTCAGCTCGACCGCTTTGACCGCGCTCGAGCCGATGTCGAGGCCGACGAGAGATTTCGATCTACCAAACACCGGGTTGTCCTATCCTGAGAGGTGCCATCGCGTGGGCACACCTGCAACCGGAACTGGGCTCTGTATCGGCAGGAGCGGGGGGCAAGTTGGGTACCACGGAGGGGTCTCCTACCAAAACCGGCAGTTTTGCGCAGTTTTGGCCGGCTGAGCGCAAAATGGCCGGGCGGACGATCGACAATATTGCAATCGGCTGACGGATTTGTGATCGCAAAAACTGCCGAGCGGGCGTTGGGACAGCGCTCCTCAAACCGTTCGGAAGTCGCCCGGCTTGCCTTGACAACCCCCCGAATCGCCTGTATCCTCTTGGTTTGCCGTCCTTTGAACGAGGCCGACTGCCAGCGTCACGCTCCGGCGGGTTGGCCCAAGAGTAGCGACCGCCGCCGCCGCGCAAGACCAAGCGGCGGGTCCGCCGGCGTCTGGGCGACGGCAGAAAGGCCGAAAGGGATCTATGGGTTCGTTTGTCCCCACTGCCGGGACCATCGTCCGACAGTGGCACGTGATTGACGCCGACGGTCAGGTTCTGGGCCGGGTGGCTACCGAAGCAGCTCGCCTGTTGCAGGGCAAGCACAAGGCGGTTTACACCCCCCACATCGACACTGGCGATCATGTCGTCGTCGTCAACGCCGCCCGCGTGCGCATGACCGGGCGCAAGGAAGAGCAGAAACTTTACCGGTACCACAGCGGGTATGAAGGCGGGTTGCGCGAGGAGCGCGCCAAGGAAGTTCGCCAGAAGAACCCGGCGCGCCTGGTGGAAGAAGCGGTCCGCGGGATGTTGCCCAAGACGACGCTCGGTGAAGCGATGTGGCGCAAGCTCAAGGTCTACGCCGATGCGAAACATCCGCACCAGGCACAGCAGCCGCGCAATTTGACGGTCGCTGGTAAGAAAGTGAAAAAGGACAAGGACAAGTTGACCAAGCGAGAGGTCGCCTAACGTGGCAGCAGGGATTCAGTACTACGGCACGGGCCGCCGCAAGACTTCGACCGCCCGAGTGTTTCTTCGCCCCGGCAGCGGGGGGTTCGTCATCAACCGCAAGCCCATCGAACAGGCCTTCCCCACCGAGGCGCTGCGCACGCAGATCAAGCAGCCGCTCGCGGTCACGGAAACTGCAGACAAGTTCGACGTCCTGGCGACGCTCGCCGGCGGTGGCACCGCCGGGCAGGCGGGCGCGCTCCGCCTCGGCATCGCGCGGGCGCTCGTGGAATACAACGTCGAGTTGCGGCAGCGACTCAAGAAGGCCGGGTTCCTGACCCGGGACGCGCGCATCAAGGAACGGAAGAAGTACGGACAGAAGGGCGCGCGTAAGCGCTTCCAGTTCAGCAAGCGATAGTAGCTACGACGTCGCAATTGCTGAGGAGGAAGCTTGACCGGCATCGCGTTGAAGGATTTGCTCGAAGCAGGAGTCCACTTCGGCCACCAGACCAAGCGCTGGAATCCGAAGATGAAGGCGTACATCTTCGGCGAGCGGAACGGGATTTACATCATCGACCTGGCCAAGACCGCCAAGCTCTTTCGGGACGCCGAGCAGTTCACGATGAATCTCGCCGCCGAGGGACGCACGATCCTGTTTGTGGGCACCAAGCGGCAGGCGCAGGACGCGGTGGCGGAAGAAGCGCAGCGGTGCGGCATGTTCTTCGTGAACCAGCGCTGGCTCGGCGGGCTGCTGACCAACTTCACGACCATCCAGCGGAGCCTGTCGCGCCTGCGCGACCTCGAGGCGATGGAGACCGACGGCCGCTACGACACGCTCTCCAAGAAGGAGATCGCGCAGATCGAAAAGGAAAAGCGCAAGCTCCAGAAGAACCTCGAAGGCATCCGCAACATGTCCCGGCTGCCCGACGCGCTCTTCGTTGTCGACACCCGCAAGGAGAAGATCGCGGTCGACGAGGCGCGGAAGCTCAAGATTCCGGTGATTGGCGTCGTCGACACCAACTGCGATCCCGACGAAGTCGACTACGTCATCCCCGGCAACGACGACGCGCTCCGCGCGATTCGGCTGTTTGCGTCGCGGATTGCCGATGCGGTGCTCGGCGGCCGTGGCATCCGCGAGTCCGTCCAGGCCGACGACGAATCGGACGCCGACGATCGCGGCCGGCGGGCGCGACCGGGAAGTGCGGTCCGGCCGTCGCGACCCGAACAAGCCACTTCGACGGCCACCGTCTAGGCGGCACGCGCTATTGATTCTCGCGCCGGCCGGGCTCGTCCGCGCCGGCGTTCTTACGTACCAAGCCATCAGCTCTCAGCTGTCAGCTCTCAGCACCGTGGAACTGACGACTACAGCCGGGAGCTGACGGCTGATAGCTGACAGCTGAAGCAGGAGACGTGATGGAGATTACAGCAGCACTGGTCAAGAAGCTCCGCGATCAGACGGGCGCGGGAATGATGGAGTGCAAGGCCGCGCTCACCGAAGCCAACGGGGACATCGACGACGCCACGACCATCCTCCGCAAGCGCGGTCTGGCGCAGGCGTCGAAGAAGGCCGGCCGTTCGACGAATGAGGGGCTCATCGGCAGCTACATTCATATGGGCGGCAAGATCGGCGTGCTCGTCGAAATCAACTGCGAGTCGGACTTCGTCGCGCGCACCGACGACTTCCAGGGCATGGCCCGGGAGATCGCGATGCACATCGCGGCCGCGAGCCCGACCTACGTCCGCCGCGAGGAGGTTCCCGCCGACGTGCTCGAGCGCGAGCGCGCCATCTACCGTGCGCAGATGGAAGGCCAGAACAAGCCGGCCCAGGTCATCGAGAAGATCGTCGAAGGCAAGTTGAACAGCTTCTACGAGCAGGTCTGCCTCATGGACCAACCGTCCATCCGCGATCCGAAGGTCACGATCGGACAGCTCGTGCAGAGCGCAATCGCCAAACTCGGCGAGAACATCGCCGTCCCACGCTTCGTTCGCTTCAAGCTTGGCGAAGAGGCGTAGGCACGTTCAGATATAATCGCCCCGCCATGTCCGTGCCCGTGTACCACCGCGTCCTGCTCAAGTTGTCTGGCGAGGCCCTGATGGGCGAGCAGCAGTTCGGCATCGATCCGGCGGTCGCCAGCCGAATCGCCATGGACATCGGCGAAATCCAGCAGCTCGGCGTGCAGACCGCGGTCGTGATTGGCGGTGGCAATCTCTTCCGCGGGCTCGCCGCGAGCGCCAAGGGCATGGACCGCGCCACCGCCGACTACATGGGCATGCTCGCGACCGTCATCAACGCGCTGGCGCTCCAGGACGCGCTCGAAAAGCACAACGTCGTCACTCGTGTCGCCACCGCGATCGAGATGCGCTCGGTGGCAGAACCGTTCATCCGGCGACGCGCCGTCCGCCACCTCGAAAAAGGCCGCGTCGTCGTCTTTGCCGCCGGCACCGGCAACCCGTACTTCACCACTGACACCGCAGCCGCCCTCCGGGCGATGGAGATGAAGGCCGACGTCATCTTGAAGGGCACCAAAGTCGACGGCATCTACACGGCAGACCCGATGATCGACAAGTCGGCGACGAAGTACCTGGAGATTTCCTACCTCAAGGTTCTCGAGCAGGGCCTCAAGGTGATGGATGCCACCGCGATTTCGCTCTGCATGGACAATCGGCTCCCGATCGTCGTCTTCAACCTGCGAACGGCGGGCAATCTGAAGCGCGTGATCATGGGAGAGCCGATCGGGACAACCGTCAGGGTCTGAAGACACTGCCTTGGAGAACGTATGGACGCGACCGACATCAAGGGGTTGTTTGCCGAGCTGAAGAAGCGGATGGATGGGCAGATCGAGCACGTGCGTCGCGAGTTCGGCGGTGTCCGGACGGGCCGTGCGTCGGTCACGATTCTCGACACCGTGCACGTCGAAGCCTACGGATCCCAGATGCCGCTCAACCAGGTGGCCTCACTCTCGATCCCCGAGCCGACGATGATCGTTGCCCAGCCGTTCGACCCGTCGCTGACGGCGGCGATCGAAAAGGCGATTCGCAGCGCCAACCTCGGGTTGAATCCCGCGACCGATGGCAAGGCGATCCGGATTCCACTGCCCGCGCTGACCGAAGAGCGTCGCAAAGAGCTGTCGAAGCTGGTGCACAAGTACGCCGAAGAGGGAAGGAACGGCGTGCGCCAGGCTCGCCGCGACGCCAACGACCGCCTCAAGAAGTTGCTGAAGGAACACAAGATCTCGGAAGACGACGAACGGCGCGGCCTCGAAGACGTGCAGAAGGTCACCGACCAGCACATCTCGGCGATCGACGACCTGCAGAAGAAGAAGGACACCGAACTGTTGGGTAAATAGCAATGCTGAGTGCTGAATTCTGAATGCTGAACTGAGTGCTGAATTCACTTCAGCATTCAGCACTCAGCATTCAGCATTGCCCTAATGTCGTTCTTCTCCCATCTCGACTGTTCCGTTCCCTGTGGCGCCGGACCGTACGACCCGCGCGTCGAACAGCACCTCTGCACGTGCGGCGCTCCCCTGCTCGCGCGCTACAACCTCGACGCTGCGCGCTCGTGGCGGCGCGACTCGCTCGCCGGTCGCGAGGCGACGATGTGGCGGTATCGCGAGCTGATGCCGCTTTTCGACGGCGAAGTGCCGGTGACGCTCGGCGAGGGCTGGACACCGCTCATCCACACGAAGCGCCTTGGCGAGTCACTCGGGATGCGAAACGTCTACGTCAAGGACGAATCGCTCAACCCCACCAACTCCTTCAAGGCCCGCGGACTCTCGGCAGCGGTGACGCGCGCGGCCCATCTCGGCGCCAGGACGCTCTCGGTCCCCTCTGCTGGCAACGCCGCCAACGCCGTTGCCGCCTACGGCGCCGCCGCAGGTCTCGAAGCCAAGGTCTTCATGCCTAAAGACGTGAAGACGCCATTCATCCGAGAATGCGAGCTGTATGGAGCCGAGGTCACGCTCGTCGACGGGCTGATCACCGACGCCGGCCGGATCGCGGCCGAGCGTGGTCGGCCGCTCGGCTGGTACGACATGTCGACGCTCAAGGAGCCGTACCGAATCGAAGGCAAGAAGACGATGGCCTATGAGGTCGCCGAGCAGCTCGGGTGGTCGCTGCCTGACTGGATCGTCTATCCGACCGGCGGCGGGACCGGCATGGTCGGGATGTGGAAGGCGTTCGAAGAGATGGAACACATCGGGTGGCTCGAACCTGGCCGGCGGCCCAGGATGGTATCGGTGCAGGCCGAGCATTGCGCGCCGATCGTCCGGGCGTTCGAGCAGGGCGCTGAGCGTTCAGAAATGTGGAACGACGCACGAACAGTCGCCGACGGGCTCCGCGTGCCCAAGGCGATCGGCGATTTTCTCGTGCTGCGCGCCGTGCGCGAAAGCGGCGGCACGGCGGTAGCCGTCCAGGACGCGGACATGGTGGCAGGCATGCGCGAGCTCGGCCAACGCGAGGGCATCAGCGCCGCTCCCGAAGGTGGTGCGGCACTGCAGGCGGTCAAGCAACTGCTGCGCGACGGCGTCGTCAAACCCAGCGATACGGTAGTGATTTTCAATACCGGCGGCGCATTGAAGTACTTCGACGCGCTGGGCTCGTGACAGACGGTGCGATTCCCTATCCGGCGTGTGGCCGTGTTACACTCTTGGATTGTATGCAGGCCGTCACGGCGGTCAGGTACGCGTTAGGTACAAACACAAGAGTGGGCGGCTAGCTCAGCTGGGAGAGCGCCGCGTTCGCAATGCGGAGGTCGCGAGTTCGATCCTCGCGCCGTCCACCAACCTTTTCGCAGCTGTTCCGGGCGTTCTGCCCACATTCTGCCCGTCGACTCCGGGAAGCTCTCGAGAGCATCCACCTTCCGGGCCGTCGTCGGGTGCACAAAAAAGCGCCGCGCCAGCGATGAGCAAAATCGATCCCCAGCGAGATGCGCAATGGCCCGGGATCTACTTGTCCCGACTTTGCTTTACCGCCGCTCGATCATCTCGAGCGAAGACGACGACCGATGACCATCACCACGGCTAGGGGTTTTTCCTAGTAGCCGATCCAATTGGGTGTCGGTATGCTTGCCCGCCCTTCATACCCAATGGGTCCTGCTTCCGCCGCGACCGGTTTCGTGCTGCGCGACTGTCCACAATGCGGCAAGCTTCTTGTGAACAGCGCCCCGCGTCGCGAGATGGACGGGGATGGGAACCCTGAAATCGTGCATGTGTATTTGTGCTTCGCGCACGGGTTCTATACGTTCCGCTCCAGCCAGGGCCTGAAAGCCGGACTCTGACGGCTCCCTTCGCATCTGCCATGACTCCGGGCACACCGCTACAGAACGATGCGAGGGCGCGGTGCTTCCAGCAAATCGCGTCAGTCGGTCAGATCGTCTGAGCGCTTCATCCATGATCAGCGCACCCTCCTGACGCGAAAGGCGTGTCTTACCTCTGGACTCACCTGCGCAGATTGTCACCGACCGGCCAATAAACTGCCCGCTCGCGCGGCGCCGCGTACGTGATTGTCGTTCGATTACAGGATTTGGATCGATGGTTACGTTCTGGTCACTTCCACCCGCGGCCGCTGCGCAGCCCGCGTCTCAAACCGCCTGAAACATTCGGAAAAGTCCCGAACGGACGCCTGGCACAAAACCGGTTGCATGGTGTGCGGGTTGCAGAGTTGTGCGGGTTCCTGCGATGTCGGCATCAGCTCCGGATCTCTCGTCCTCTCGATCTCGTCGACCGGCCACATCGATGGCCTGGGGCGAAGGTCTCTGTCCTTCGACCGCGAGACGGGCGAGATGCTCGAGCGCGTCCACGTGCAGCCGGAGCTGGCGGCGTTCGAATCGCTCATCCGGGACCGCGTCGCCCGCCTGGCCACGTTCGAGGATGAGCGGTTCGCCCGTCCGGACCGGGTGGAGCGCGACCCGGCGACCGGTGAGCTCACGGTCCTCGCGGAGTTCATCACCGGCAGCCGCCTCTCGGACCTGCTCGAGGCGACCGCCGACGCAGCGATCGTGCCTGGCGTCGACGTCGCGCTCGGCTACCTGCTCGAGAGCCTGCCGGCGCTGACGCTGCTTCATCACCAGCGGGCATCACGCACGGGCTCATCGACGCGTCGCGCACCGTCCTCACGCCGGATGGACAGTTCGTCTTCCTCGACCCGTCGTTCGGATCGGCGGTCGAGCGTCTCAACCTGTCGCGCCTGCGTCTCTGGTACCGGTTCGGCGTCGCGTCACCCGCCGGCGATGGCGCCGTGCACTTCGACGCTGCCGTCCGACATCGCGCAGGTGGCGCTCGGCGCGCGTCGCGCTCGTCCTCGGCCGCAACCTGCGACCGGACGAATACCCCGAAGCCCTGCCATCGCTGCTGATGGAAGTGATCGAGGTCGCGCAGATTCGCGGCACGCGCGCGCTTCGCGACCGGCCTGCAGCGTTTCCTCCAGCGATCGCTGCCGCTTCCCGGACGCCGTCCCTACGCCACTGCCGACGAGGCGGTCAACGACGTGCGACAGCTCGTGCGCCGCGAGATCGGCGTCGACGTCTGCCGGCAGGCCGTCGTCGACTTCGCGGCGCAGATGGACGCGGCATTCTCCGGCGATGCCGCCGACGACGACGTCCCGGCACGACGGCAGCTGTCGGCGCACCGCAACGCCGGCTGCGCACAGCCCGCGCGTGCCGGAGCTCGACGAGTTCCTCGAGAGCTTCGAGTCTCCGAGCCACGGCTGACGCCGAGGTTGCGTCCCCGGCCGCCGACACGCTTGACGATCGAGGCGATCGAAACGGAGCTGTCGTTCGACAGTCTGGAGACGGAGTCCGACCTCGAGCGTCACGACCGCGAGCCGCTAGGCGAGCGTGAGAACGAACCGCAGGCGAGCGTGACGACCACCGCCGCAAGGGCGCGTCACGACCGCGAGCCGCTAGGCGAGCGTGGAACGAGCGTGAGGACGAAATCTACGACCTGCCGCCGCTCGACGAGGTGATGGCGGACGAGAACATCCTGGCGGCCGCGCCGAGCGCCGTCCACGAGTTTCCCGCCATGGATCCGTCTCCGGTCGACGCCCGAGGAAACGGTCGTCGAGGACCTGGCTCTCGACGCTGACGCCCGGAGACGCCCGAGAGACGCCAGAGGACTCGTCCCCGAGGAAGTCGTCGAAGACGGCGACGCCGGCGTCGCGGCGGCCGAGCCCGCCGCAACCGGAGCGTGGCGATCCTCCGCTCCCGACCATCGACGAGCCGATCGCGGAGACCGTCGAAGTCGCCACAGCCGCGGTCGATCAGTCGTCGAACCACAGTCGACGTCGCCGAGCCTGCGGAGGCTCCAGCGGCAGAGCCCGAGCCGGAGGCCGAACCAGACAAGGACTCGGCGTCGTCGCGCCGGCGAAAGCGCCAGCAGCAGAAGTCCGCGCGCGCGCGGAAGGACAAGCTTCGCTCGACGACGCGCGGACCAGAAGACGCCGCCACCACCGGCGCCGCCGCCGGAGCCCGCGCGCCCGGCGAGCCCGAGCGGGCTGGCTCGTCTCGCCGCAGCGCGCGGCGCAGTTCGAACCGCCTGTTCCAGTTCCGCAGCCCGTGCCCACTGCCGCGCCGCCGCCGACCGCCGCCGATGCGCCAGGCGCCGATGCCCGCGGTGCCGTCGTTCGTGCCGACGCCGGTCGGCTCGATGCCACAACCGGTCTATCCGTCAGCGTCTCGACGGCCTCGGCCTACGGCACATCGTCGGCGCACGCGCCTGCGCCGCCCGGGACCGCTCGCGCCACCGCCGGTTCAGCCGCACCGCAGCCGAGCGGTCAGGTGAAGGTGAAGGCCGAGCCGCCCTCGGGCTTCACGCCGCGCCGATCGGCGCACGTCGAACCTCGCGCCGGTGCACGTGCCGCCGATCGGTTCGGCACGCTCGGCCTCGGGCGCGGTGGCGCGGTCGTCGAAGAAGAGCCGCGCGTCTTCCCCTGGAAGCTCGCGGCGGTCGCCGTCGGCGTCGCCGTCATCGCGATCTTCGTCGGCCGGACGTACCTGCCCGGACGAACGGCCGTCTCGGGCGAGCCTGGCGCGCAGGTCGAAGGCGCCGGCGCGCCACGTCACCGACGCCACCGCCGCCCGCCCGACTGACGGCGACGCACCGATCCCGGCGGGACGAGGACGCCTCGTCGTCCAGACGCAACCGCCCGGCATCAAGGTGCTGCTCGATCGGAAGCCGGTCGGCGAGACGCCGCTGCAGATCGACGTGGCCGCCGGGCCGCCGCATCCTGACGTTCCTGACCGTCGGGCGGCGAAGTCATGCGAAGCGTGCGGGTCGCCGCCGGCAAGACCGAGACGCTCGACATCCCTGTGTTCTCGGGCTGGGTCGCGGTCTTCGCGCCGATCGTCCTCCACGTCGCGGCCGACGGCCGAGAGCATCGGAACGACCGAACAGAACCGCCTGATGCTGCCGCCCGGGCAAGCATCAGCTCACGCTCACCAACAAGGAGCTCGGCTACAGCGCGACGCAGGAGGTCGAGATCGAGCCGGGCGAGGTCAAGTCGGTCAACATCGAGCCGCGCGGCACCGTGAACCTCAACGCCGTCCCGTGGGCCGAGGTGTGGCTCGACGGACAGAAGCTCGGCGACACGCCGCTCGCGGGCACGCCGGTTCCGCTCGGCCTGCGTGAGTTCGTCTTCAAGAATCCGCAGTTCGGCGAGCGGAAGGTCAGCGCGACGATCAAGGCCGGCGCGAACTCTCCGGTCACCGTCGACTTTTCGAAGTGACGCCGCACTACCGTGATCGCGACGTCAGATTCGTAATGATCGTAGTCGTTCGGGCCGGTGCCCGATGCGCTGATCGCGCAAGCCTTTAGCCGGAATTGTCCACGATTTCGACGACGTTTTTCGTCAGGCTACCGCGTGTCCCACTCTGGCACCTTCCTTGCCCACGAGCGATCGACGTCAGTCTTCAACAAGCAAGGTGTGTTATGTGGAATTGGATTCGCTGCTACGTGACCGGTCATGACTACTGCGTGTCGTGCGAGCGCGGCTCGATGTTCCTGCGCTGCATCGTCTGCGAGCGTCGGTCGCAGGGATGGGAAGTCTCGGCAAAGGCGTCACACACGCACCGCGCCTGATCGACGCGTTGACACTCCGCGCGGCGGCTGGTGACAATGTCTGAGAGTCCCATGCCCGCCGCGCCGCCGCATCGTTGACGCCATCCCCTTCGAACGCCTGCGCCGCGTGGCAGCCGCCGACCGGCCGGCGGTCCGGCACGTGACGCCCGTCAAGCCCATCACGCTCGGACGCGCCTGGGACCTGCTCGACAGTTGCATCCCCGCCATCGCCGCGGCGTACCCGAACCTTCGAGGCGCTCGAGCCCGCCGGCGACATCCGCCGCGTCGAGCCGCTCGTGTCGTCGATCGTTCTCGTCGGCCGGACCGATGACCCTGCCGCGGCGATCGAGCGATCTGCCTCGAGCCGGGCTCTCGTCCCCGTCACGACGCGCGACCGACCGGCGACTCGTCGGCACGCATCGCGACACGCCGATCGAGATCCGCGTCGCCACGCCCGACGACTACGGGTCGACGCTCTTCGCGCCACCGGTTCCGACGCGCACGTCGCCGAGATGCAGCGCCGCGGTCTCGCGGATCGACCGCACGCCAGCGAAGACGCGCTCTACGCGAGCCTCGGACTGGCGTTCATCGCCGCCCGAGCTCCGGCACGGCACCGGCGAGATCGAAGCGGCCGCGTCGGGCGGCCTTCCGGCGCTCGTCGACGCGACGCGACATCCGCGGCGACCTGCACATGCACACGACCTACAGCGACGGCCGCGACGCCGCTCGAGTCGATGGTCGAGGGCTGCCACGCGCTCGGCTACGAGTACATGGCCATCACCGATCACTCGTCGGGCGCTGCCGCCTCGCGGACGCTGGCGCGCGACGACATCGCGCACCAGCGCGACGAGATCGACGAGCTGCGCGAGCGCTTTCCGGGGATGACGATCCTCCACGGCATCGAGGTCGACATCCTGCCGGATGGCCGGCTCGATTTCGAGGACACCGTCCTCGAGCAGTTCGACATCGTCCTGGCGTCGCTCCACGACCACGCGCGGCAGGACGCCGATCGGCTGACGCGCGCGCAGCCTCGCCGCCATCCGGCATCCGCTCGTCAACGTGCTCTGCCATCCGGCCAACCGGCTCGTCGGACACTTCGACGGCTACGAGCTGGACTTCGAGGCGCTCTATGCCGCGGCGGCCGAGACCGGCACGGCGCTCGAGATCGACGGGGCGCCGAGCCACATGGATCTCGACGGCGCGCGCGCGCGGGCGGCGGCGGCCGCCGGCGTGACGCTCTCGATCGACAGCGACTGCCACCGCGTGGAGGCGCTCGGCCGGCAGATGCGGCTTCGGCGTCGGCACGGCGCGCCGCGGCTGGGTCGAGCCGCGCCAGGTGCTCAATACCCGGCCCGCTGGCCGAGGTCCGCGAGTTCATCGCGGCCAAGCGCCGCGGGCCGGCCGCGCTGCCGTCGAGCCCCGCCCGCGCGGCGCCGGGTGGTAACATGGGCTGCCGGCCCTGCCCAACTGGAACAGCTGAATGTCACTGTCTGAGCATCTCTCAGTGCTCGCGGGGTCAGCCATGGGCTGGCGCTGCGCGCGTTGCGCTGCCATCGCGCTCGCGTCGTGTCTTCGGTGGCCTCGCGCGGCGCAGGCGACGCCGACGGCGCAGGAGGTCGCCGCGTCGCTGCAGCGGAAGTACGACACGATCCGCGACTTCTCGACCGACTTCGTGCACACGCACGAGGGCGGCGTGCTGAAGCGCAAGCGCGAGGAGCGCGGCACGCTGCTCGTCAAGAAGCCCGGCAAGATGCGCTGGAACTACAAGGCTCCCGACGAGAAGGTCTTCGTCTCCGACGGCGTGCGGCTCATCCAGTACTTTCCCGAGGAGAACCGCGCCGTCGTCAGCGCGGTCCCCGACGACGATCAGGCGGCCGTGCTCTTCCTCGCCGGCCGCGGAAACCTGACCCGCGACTTCAACGTCAGCTTCGGTCAGGGCGGCGACCGCCGGCGCCTGGACGCTGCGGCTCGAGCCCAAGCAACCTCAGCCGGAGTACGACTGGCTCGAGATCACGGCCGCGCGCGACACGCTCCGCCTGCAGTCGCTGACCGTCGCCGAGAAGCAGGGCAGCCGGTCGACGTTCGTCTTCACGAACTTCAAGGAAAACCCCGGACTAGCCGATAAGACGTTCGCGTTCTCCATTCCCCGCGGGGCGGAGGTCACCAATGCCGGACCAGTCAAGCGCTGAGCGACGGCCGTGGACGTGCGCGCTGGGCGTCTGCCTGGCCCTGGTGACCGGCTGCGCCACCGGCGGCCGGCCGGGCTGCGCGCCGGCGAACGCGCCGAAGACGGCCAAGAACTACGACCTCGCCGTCGTCGAGTACACCAAGGCGCTTCGCGCCAACCCCGACGACGACAACGCCCGGCTGGCGCTCGAGCGCGCGAAGCTGCGCGCCTCGCAGGAGCACGCGTTCCGCGCGCGCACGCTCGCCGGCGCCGAGCGCTACGAAGAAGCGCTCGGCGAGTACCAGCTCGCGTCGGAGCTGAACCCGAGCGACGCCCTCGTCGACGAAGCGCTGCGCGACGTTCGCCAGAAGCTCCGCACGAAGATCGCCGTCACGCGCAACGGCAAGACCGAGCTCGAGTCGCTGATCGAGCGATCGCGCGCGCCTGCCGCCGCCAGGGCTCGACCTGCCGGCCGACGCCAAGCTTCCCGACTCGCTCGTCTTCAGCTCGGCCAGCAGCCGCAACGTGTTCCGATCGATCGCGCAGTTTGCCGGGCTGAACGTCGTCTTCGATCCGGCGCTTTCGCGACGAGATCATCAACGCCGACCTCCGCAAGATGACGCTCGTCGACGCGCTGACGTCGGTCACGGCCAGCACGCGCACCTTCTACCGGGTCAGCGCGCAGCGCACGATCACCATCATTCCCGACACGCCGGCCAAGCGCCGCGAGTACGAAGAGTCGGTCGTCCAGACCTTCTATCTGAGCAACGCCGATCTGAAGGAAGTCATCGACCTGCTGCGCATCGTCGTCGACGTGCGTCAGGTCACGGGCATGACCGCGATCAACGCCATCTCGCTCCAGGACACGCCCGAGCACATCGCCGCGGCGGCGCGCCTGATTGCGGCGATCGACAAGGCACGGCCCGAGGTCGTCATCGACGTCGAGCTGCTCGAGGTCGATCGCACGCGCCTGCGCGAGTTCGGCCTGCAGATCGCCTCGCCCGGATCGGACGGCATCTCCGGCGCCGTCGACGTGAACCGTGAAGGCCTGACGCTCCAGGATCTGTCGAACCTGACCAGAGCCGACGTGTTCGTGACCGGCGTACCGGGCATCTACTACCGGCTGCTCAAGAACGACACCAACACGCGCATCCTCGCCAACCCGCAGCTGCGCACGTCGGAAGGCATCGCGGCGCAGGCGAAGTTCGGCGAAGAAGTGCCGGTCCCGGTCACCGTCTTCGCGCCGATCGCCACCGGCGGCATCAACCAGCAGCCGATCACGTCGTTCAACTACCGCAACATCGGCGTCAACATCGACATCACGCCGCGCACGCATCACGACGACGAAGTGTCGCTGACGTTGAAGATCGAGTTGAGCAGCATCTCCGGCACGGGGTCCGGCGCGACGGCGGGCCTGCCGACGTTTGCCTCGCGGCAGATCACGTCGACGATCCGGCTGAAGGACGGCCAGACGAACATGCTGGCCGGCCTGATCCGCGACGAGGAGCGCACCGTGCTCGCCGGCGTGCCGGGCTGAGCGACCTCCCGCTCATCGGCCGGCTGTTCGCCCGCAACCGCAAGGAGTCGACGCAGACCGACATCATCCTGACGCTGACGCCGCACATCGTCCGCACGCTCGATGTCACCGAGGCCGATCTGCGGCCGTTCCGGCTCGGCCGCGGCAGCAGCGGAAGGCGGCGCCGTGACGCCGGTCGAACGGCCCGGCATTCAGCAGCCGCCGCGCGACCCGGCCGCTCAAGCCGGGTGAGCCAAGCCCGAAACACCTGCCGCCCCGGCGTTGCCCGCAGCCGCTGCAACCGACGCTTCCAGGCGTCTGACGCGGCGCTACCGGGCGCGACGGTTGCCGGTGACGCCCGCCGAAGAAGCCGGGCGGCAGGATCGGTAACGCGCTCAGCTGCTCCACGCGCTCGACCTGCGCGCCGAGCGCGGTGAGACGTTCGACGAGCGCGCCGTAGCCGCGCTCGACGGTCTCGAGCGGGCCCACCTGGCTCTCCCCTTCCGCGGCAAGCGCCGCGGCGATGAGGGCCATCCCCGATCGGATGTCCCGGGTGTCGAGATGCGGCCCTTCAGCTTGGTCACGCCGCTGACGATGATGCGATGCGGATCGCAGAGGAAGAGGTCGGCGCGCATCGCGCTCAACTGCTCGAGCGCGAAGAGCCGCAGCTCGTACATCCAGTCGTGCACCAGCGTCTCGCCCTCGGCCTGCGTCGCGAGGACCGTCACCAGGCTCACCATGTCGCTCGGAAAGCCCGGCCACAGCCCGGTCGTGATGCGGCGCGCCGCCGTCAGGCGACGACGGCTCGACGACGAAACGCTCGTCGTCCCACGAGCACTTCGAGGCCCATCTTCTTGAGCGGCGCGCCGACGACCTCGAGATCGGTCCAGCGCGCGCCGGTCACCTCGATGCTGCCGCCCGTGATTGCGGCGACGACGCCCCAACTCCCGGCCTCGATGTAGTCGCCATCGAGCCGGTGCGTCGCGCCCTTGAATCGGGCGGGCGCCTCGACACGAATCGTCGACGTGCCTTCGCCTTCGATCGAGACGCCCATCGCGCGCAGAAACCGGCAGAGCTCGGCGACGTGCGGTTCCGTCGCGGCGTGCCGGATTTCGGTTCGGCCCTTCGCGGCCGCGGCCGCGAGGAGCGCCGTTTCGGTGCCGGTCACCGAGGCCTCGTCGAGATAGAACGATGCGCCGGTCAGCCCCCATGGGGCGTCGAGCGCGTGGCCCGGCTCGTCGAGCGGCACGGCCCCCATCGCCGCCAGCGCCTGGAGGTGTGTCGAGATCGTCCGCCGCGCCGGAAAATCACCGCCCGGCGGCGCGAGGCGCGCCGACCCCTGCGCGCGAGCAACGGGCCGAGCAGCAGCACCGAATCCGCGCAGCCGGCCGACGAGCGCCGGATCGGGACGATCGCTCGTGACCGTCTCGCACCGGACGCGGAGCGTCGACGTGCCACGGCCGTCGACCGTCGCGCCCAGGCCCGAGCAGCAGGTCGATCAGCACCTCGACGTCCCGAATCCGCGGGACGTTCGTCAGCACGCACTCCTGTCGGTCAAGCAGACACGCCGCCAGCAGCGGCAGCGCCGCGTTCTTGTTGCCCTCGACCGCGACGCGGCCCTCCAGCCGTCGCCCGCCCTCAATCCTGAGTGTGGCCATGTCGGTTCCCCTGATTCGTCGCTCGTCGAAGCCCAGATACACGATTTCCTCGCGCAAGCGTGACGCCGAACCGCGAATGCACGTCGCGTTTGCACCGCTCGACCAGATCCCTGATCTCCCTCGCGCTGGCGCCGCCTTCGTTGACGATGAAGTTCGCGTGCGTCGTCGAGACGCGTGCCCGGCCGGCGCGCGCATCCTTGAGACCGGCCCGATCGACGAGCGCGCCGGCCGACCACGGGATGCCGTCCGGCACGAGGTCGCGTGCGCGGATCCGGATTCTGAAAGATGCAGCCGGCGCTGGCCGACTCGAGCGGCTGGGTGCGCTTGCGAAACGCCAGCGACTCGCGCGCCGTCGCGCGCAGGACGTCGGGCTTCGCCGTCCGGTCACGCGGAAGTCGGCGGAGATCACGACCTCGTGCGTCCGGTGCAGCCGGCTGTAGTCGTAGCCGAACTCCATCTCGGCGACTGGAACGTCGACGACGTTCCCGTCGAGCGTGCGCGAGCGTGACGCTGTCGATGAGCTCGCTGATGAGCCGTCCCCGGAAATGCGCGTTGCCATGAATCGCCCCGCCGACGGTGCCGGGCGTGCCGGCCCACGCTTCGAGACCGGCGACACCGTGGCTGATCGTCCACCGTACCAGGCCGTTGATGGTCACGCCGCCATCGGCGCGAATGCGGTGTCGGCGTCGATCCGCGTGACGTCGCCGCCATGGACGCGAATCACGAGACCGCGAAGCCCGCGGTCGGCGATGAGCACGTTCGAGCCGCCGCCGAGCACGGTCACGGGCAACGCGAGCTCGCGCGCGATCTCGAGCGCGCGACGGATCTCCTCGCCGCGTGCGCGCGTGCACCAGCCAGTCCGCCCGACCGCCGACCTTGAAGGTCGTGACCGGCGCGAGCGGCGCATCGCGCTGAACGCGGGCCTCGCCGAGCACGTCCCGCAGACGATCGCTCGATGCGTCGGTCACGCGCGACTCCCCGAGCCTCGCTGGCGGGCCTTGAGCGCGTCCACGGCCGCGTCGCGCGTGCACGGCGCGAACTCGATCCAGTCGCCGGGCGCGAGCTGTCCCGCGAGCGGCAGATCGGCGCTGATCACGACACCGATCTTCGGATACCCGCCGGTCGTCTGTCGATCGGCCATCAGCAGGATCGGCTGGCCAGATGCCGGCACCTGGATGGACCCGACTGGCGTCGCGTCGGACAGGATGTCCGCGCGGCCGGCGTGCTCGAGCCGCGGGCCTTCGAGACGGTATCCCATGCGATTGGACGCGGGCGTGATGACGTATCGCGAGCCGAAGAACGTGTCGATAGCGCGAGCGGCGTGAAGAACTGCTCCTGCGGTCCAACCATCACACGGAGCCTGGCGCCACCGGCTGGCAGCGGCAGCGGGACAAGGGACGGCCCGGCAGCTCCGGGTGTGACGAGCGTCGTGACCGGCGCGATCGGCAGAACATCTCCTGCCTTCAGTGCGCGCCCGCCGAACGGCTCCCATGCGGCTGATGAGGCTGGTCGCGCGGCTCCCGAAGACAGGGGCGACGTCGATGCCACCTCTGACGGCGAGCGTCGCCCGAGCCCCGGCCGACCGCGCGCCGAACCTCAGTCGATCGCCCGCGCGCAGCGTGAACGGCGCGTGCATGGGCACGTGCCCGGTCGCCCGTGGTCAACGCGAACGTCGCACCAGCAACGGCGCACGTCGACTTCAGCCTTCGCCTCGAGCTCCGGCCCGATCAGCGTGACTTCAAGAGCAGCTGCCGATGAGAGATTTCCGACCAGTCGATTGGCGAGCCCGTGTGAGTACGCGTCCATCGGCCCGGCGACCGGAACACCGTTCGACTTGAAATCCCCAACGACCAAGGTCCTGGACGGTCGTCAACATCCCGGGGCGGACCACTGCGAGAGAAAGCGTCACGGTCGACCAAACTCGTCTGTCGAGATCGGGCGAAACCGGACGCGGTCGCCAGCCTTGAAGAGAAACGGTTCTGGGCGAGCTGGATCGTAGGGCAGAAGCGACGTCCGACCGATGAGGTTCCAGCCTCCAGGCGTGACCGCCGGATAGATCCCGGTCTGTCCGCCGGCGATGCCGACCGAGCCCGCCGGCACCGCAGTCCGCGGAGATGCTCGACGCGGCGCGGCAATTCGCGACTCGACCTCGGCCATGTACGCAAAGCCAGGCACGAAGCCGACCATGTAGACGCGATACTCGCGGCCGACGTGCAAATCAATCACGTCAGCCTCGGAGCAGCCAGCGAAGGCCGCGACGTCCGCGAGATCGGGTCCCAGATCGCCGCCGTAGCACACCGGGACCTCGACGACTCCCCCGGCGGCCGCGTCCGCGATGTCGAGGCCACGGCGCGTGTGCGGATCTCCGCCTCGAGCCACGCCGCATCGACGCTGAGCGGATCGAAGTAGACGGTCACCGACGAGTACCCGATCACCACATCGCGGATGATCGTCCCGAGCTCGATGTCAGCGCGCGCGACAACGCGACGCACCACGCATTCAGCCGGATATCGATGCGCTCGGGAAGCTCCACGACCAGCGCCGCGTCACCGGCCGGCACAATCCTGAACGATTCCACGTGTCCCGCTCCGCGCTGTCAGGACGGGCGCTCGAGGGCCGCTAACAGCTTCCGATGAATGTCGTCGAACCCGCCGTTCGACATGATGACGACCAGGTCGCCGTCCCTGGCTTCTCGCGATACGGCGGTGACGATGTCATCGGTGCCGGGAATATAGCGCGCGTCGACGCCCGCGGCCTTGAGGTCTGTGACGAGTTGCTCGGTTGACAGGCGTTCGGCATCCGGCAACGTCGATCGGAACACGGCCGGCAGGATGACGCGATCTGCCCCTGACAGGGCCCTCGCAAAGTCCGCCTGGAAGACACGCCGGCAGGAGGTGGCCGAACGCGGCTCGAAGATCGCCCAGATCCGCCGCTTCGGGTACGCCGAACGGACACCGGCGAGGGTCTCACCGATTGCCGTCGGATGATGCGCGAAATCGTCGTAGACGGCCACGCCGCGCGCCGTCCCTCGATGCTGCAGCCGGCGGCGCACGCCTTTGAAGCGTCTGAGCGACGTCGCCATCGTGTCGGTGCTCAGTCCGACCGCGGCGCCGACGGCGATCGCGGCGAGCGCGTTGCGCACGTTGTAGGCGCCGAGGAGCGGCACCTCGAAGTTCCCTGCCGGAACTCCGCCTCGTCGGACCTGAAAGGCGGTCGACGTGCCGCTTACAACCAGATCGTGGGCCTGCCAATCCGACGCCGTCCGCCAGGCCGAACGTCTCGACCCGACAGTGCGCGCGCATCCGCAAGGCCATCGCGTCGGCGTTATCGGACCCGAGCAGGAGGAGGCCACGGCGCGGGATGAGGTTGACGAACCGCTGGAACGTCAGCCGGATCGCGTCAAGATCCGCGTAGATGTCGGCGTGGTCGAACTCGATGTTCCCGACAACGGCGATGTCGGGCAGGTATTTGAGGAACTTCGCGGTCTTGTCAAAGAACGCGCTGTCGTATTCATCGCCCTCGATGACGAACTCGCGGCCGCCGCCGATGCGATAGCTGCGTATCGAAGTTCTCGGCGATGCCGCCGACGAGCATACTCGGGTCGGCGCCGCCGTCGGTCAGCAGCCAGCCCGTCAGCGCGGTCGTCGTGGTCTTGCCGTGCGTGCCGGTAATGACGACCGATCGAGCGGCCCAGAGGAAATGATCGCGGACGGCTTCCGGCAGCGAACAGTATCGAATCTTCCGATCGAGCACTTCCTCGAGCTCCGGATTGCCACGCGAGATGGCATTCCCCACCACGACCAGATCGAGATCGGCGGTAATGTGTTCGGGCCGATAGCCCTGAAGGAGCGTAATCCCCTGCTGCACGAGAAAATCGCTCATCGGTGGATAGACGTTCTGATCGGAACCTCGAACGTCGATAGCCCTTGCTCTTCAGGAGCGCGGCCAGAGTCGCCATCGCGGTGCCGCATACGCCAATCAGGTGGACACGGGTCATGAAACCGCTGCCTCCTCGATTACTAGCCTGGGCACCAGTCCGGGTCGAGCGCCGGCGATCACCGTGGCGCGCACGCCGAAGGGTAGCGTGAGCGTCGCGCCGGAGGTATGGCCCGAGGGCAAGCCGAAGAGCACCGGGCCTCGAAACCCTTCCATCACGCCGGCGACCATCGAGCGCGCCGTCGGCTCGCTGTCCGGCTCGTCGCACCTCGGCAGCTCGCCGAAGACGACCGCGGATGCGCGCGCGAGGATGCCGCTCAGGCGCAGCTGGGTCAGCATGCGGTCGATCCTGAACGGACGCTCGCCGACTTCGTCGAGAAACAACACGAACCGGTCAGGCGGATCGAAGGCGTACGGCGTGCCAAGCGACGCCGTCAGCTGGGTCAGCGTTCCGCCGAGCAGCATGCCCGTCGCCTCGCCCGGCGACGATCGTCTCAAGGTTCGGGTGAACGATGTCCCCTGCTGGCTCGGCGCGGCACAGACACCGGATGAACGTATCCCGGTCGTATCCGGCAGCGCCGCGAGCCAGGCGTCCTTCGACCATCGGGCCGTGAAACGAGACGATGCCGCATCTGAGCGTGAGCCAACAGAGGAGCGAGGTGTTGTCGCTGTAACCGATGAAGGCCTTGGGATGATGAGCGATGGCGTCACGCTCGAGCAAAGGCAGCAACTGAACGCTGCCGTATCCGCCCCTCACCGCGATGAGGGCCGCGATTTCCGGATCGGCCCAGGCTCGCGTGAACGCTGCGGCCCTGATGTCGGCGGCGCCGGAGACGTACCCCTGTCGAGCGAAGACGCTCTCCTCGAAGACCGGTTCGAAGCCGAGGGTCCGGAGCTCGACGAGGCCGGCCTCGAACTCCTCGCGCTTGAACGGGCTGGCGGGCGAAACCACGGCGACCCGGTCGCCGGGCCGCAGCGCGCGAGGCTTGCGCATCAACTAGACGAACCTCGCCATCTCAGCGGCAATCGCCTGATGCTCGTCGCCTCCGAGGGCCGCGCGCAGCGCAGGGCCGGCCAGGGGCCGTGGCCGCGCCGGCGCCAGGAAGCGTTCCTTGACGCGGCGGTGGCGCGCGAGCGCATCCTCGACGCGCTTCAACGGGAGCGTCTCGTCCTCGACCGCGCGGATGACGGCTTCGAGCGCCGCAAACTGCGGCTCCTGTGACGTGCCGCACATCAGGACCGCATCGCAGCCGGCCGCGATGGCACCGACCGTCGCGTCAGGCACGCCGTAGCGGGCGCTGATGGCCTTCATCTCGAGGTCGTCACTCAGGACGAGGCCGCCGTACCCGAGCTGCTGTTTCAGCAGCGTCCCTACGATCCGAGGCGACAGCGTGGCCGGACGCTCGCCGTCCAACGAGGGAATCAGGATGTGCGCGGTCATGATCGACGCGACTCCCGCCTCGATGGCCGCGCGAAACGGCACCAGCTCGACCGCGTCGAGCCGGTCTGGTGGATGCTCGACGAGCGGCAGCTCGTAGTGTGAGTCGGTGCTCGTGTCCCCGTGTCCCGGAAAATGCTTGCCGCACGCGGCAATGCCTGCCTGCTGCAGCGTCGTAATGATCCGCTTCCCCAACCGGGCCACATCGTCGGCCCGCTCGGCGAGCGCGCGGTCGCCAATAACCGGATTCTTCGGGTTCGTCAGGATGTCGAGGACCGGCGTGAAGTCGAGCGAAATCCCGACGGCCTTGAGCTCCGACGCGAGCGCGCGCGCGAACCGCTCGGCCAGAGAGTCGTCGCCACTGCGACCGAGCGTCATCATCGGCGGCCAGATGGTGAACGGCGCCTTGAGCCGCGCGACCCGCCCGCCTTCCTGATCGACGCTCACCCAGAGCGGCAGCTCGCGCGCCATCGACTGCGCCTCGCGCGCGATTTCGGCGACCTGATCGGGAGCCACGACGTTGCGCGCGAAGAGAATGATGCCCCCGAGATCGAACTCCCGCGCGAGCAACCGGAGATCAGAAGGAATCGAGTCGCCGGCGAACCCGGCGATCGCGAGTTGGCCGATGTGACGACGAATGTCGCGAAGGGACATGTGCTGTTGATTATAGCCACGGATAACACGGATCACACGGCACACACGAATTCTGGGATGGTCAGGGAACGCGGCCCGATCCTCAGAGGTGAGGTTCTGCGGCCGCCGCGCATCCAGGAACGTCACTCAATCGGTGAAACACGCGCAGGCCGCGTTCCTCGGCGACGCGTACCATGAGATCCGCGCCTTGTGACGCACCCCCGACGCGAAGGACGGCGTCGCAGTGTTCGAGCAGCCGCTCGGCAATCGGATGAAAGACCTCTTCGAACGGCTCGTCTCCGATCCGCTTCGATCCGGCGAGCGCCACGAGCGGCAGTGCGAGCCACTCGCCGACGACCGGCACGTGCCCGGCGCGAAAAAGCGGCAACGCGTAGGCCTCCATCGCCCGAACATTGGCCGCCATCTTCACCGGGTCATCTCCTGTCCCCGACCGATAGGGACCAGCCACGAGGATCATCAGGCCAGTTCGCTGGTTCATGGCAGGACGACGCTCAGCGAATGCCGGGTGATCCTAAGCATCGGGCGCCTCGACGACCGGATAGGCGGCCAGCAGATGACCAATCGCGCGTGAAATCTCGGAGAGCTCGGTGGGATCGATGTCGAAGTGGAACGTCAACCGATTGCCATTGCCCGGGGAATCGAGAGCTTCACCGGCGACTCGAACCCGTCCGTTGCCGCCGGCGCTGAGCGAGAGCGCCACCTGCCCTTCTATCGTGGCGAATGTCGCCGCGCCGTCGACCGTCCGTTCCAATTCCAAAATCTGGTCCCTGAAGGCCTGGAACTCTTCTGACCGCAGATCGGCGCTGAACGCTGCCCGGAACCCGCCGGCTGTGAGCTCGATCTCGCAGATGAGGCCGTTCGCGTCCCAATTGTCGAAAAGTCCCGGGCTGCTGCGCGCCACGGGCCGTATCAGGACGTGCTGCGCGCCCACATCGCCGATGACGATTTCGGTGCTCGGTGCCACACGCTCCTCCGGGGAATCTACCTTCGTCGCAGTACGCCGCTTGGCCGCAGCATACTGCGGCTCTCGCGTCCGCGCCACGCTCGTGCAATCTATGGCTATAATCTCGAGTGCACATCGAGTCCTCCGCGCCAACGCGGATCGATCTGGCGGGCGGAACGCTCGATATCTGGCCCCTCTACCTGTTCCACGAGCGCGCGCAAACCATCAACGTCGCGATCAGCCTGCGGGCGCGATGTTCGATCCGGTCGCGCGGGACGCGCGGGCTGACGATTGTCTCCGGCGACACCGGGCGGCGAGTCGACGTCACGAACTGGCGCGAGCTTCGCGACAATCATGAGCTCCGGCTGCTCGGCCGGTTGCTGCACTATTTTCAAGCCGATGCGCTCGAGATCCAGACGAGCTCCGACTCCCCGTTCGGCGCCGGCATCGCCGGATCGTCGGCGCTGAACATCGCCGTATGCGGCGCGCTGATGGCCTGGAGCGGCCAGCCCCGCACCGACGCCGAGGTCATGCAGATCGCGATGAACGTCGAAGCACAGGCGATCGACGTGCCGACCGGCGTGCAGGACTACCGTCCGGCGCTCTACGGCGGCATCTCGGCGGTCGAACTCGGCGTCGACGGCGTGCGCCGCGTGGCCCTTCCGGTCGAGGCGCGCGAACTCGAACGGCGTCTCGTCCTGGCCTACACCGGCGCGACGCGAAACTCGGGCATCAACAACTGGGAGGTCACCAAGCGGCATATCGACGGCGACGTCGAGGTGCAACGACGATTCGCGCGGATTCGCGACATCGCCGGCGCTATGAGGAGCGCGCTCGAGGAAGGCGCGTGGAGCGAGGTGGGCCGGCAGATTGCCGACGAATGGGACAACCGCAAGGGTCTCGCGCCCGGCGTGACGACGCCCGAGATCGACTCCATCCTCGCCGCGGCGCGGCGCGCCGGCGCTTACGGCGGCAAGGTCTGCGGCGCCGGCGGCGGCGGGTGCCTCTTCTGTCTTGGTGAACCCGATCGCCTCCCCGACATCCGCGCCGCGATTGCGGCCAACGGTGGCCGCCTGCTCGATTTCACCATCGAGACCGAAGGGCTCCGAGTCGCGACGGAGGTCACGGCGTGACGCTGGCTCAGGGCTCAAGGCTCAAGGCTCAGGCAAGAACGTTTGACCACTTACTCGAAGATCTAGCTTGAGCCCTGAGCCATGAGCCTTGAGTCGCACTACTGCCCACATGAGCCTCGACAACCTCGCCATCGCCCGAGTTTTTGCCGAGATCGGCGACCTGCTCGAAATCAAGGGAGAGAACCCGTTCAAGATTCGCGCCTATCGCAACGCGTCTGAAACAATCGCGCACGCCGCCGAGCGCATCGCCGATCTCTCGCCTGCCGCGCGGCTGGCGATCCCCGGAATCGGCAAGGATCTCAACGCCAAGATTGTCGAGCTCGTCGACACGGGCACCATCGCCTACCACCGAGATCTCCTCCTGGAGTTTCCGCCAACCGTCCTGGACCTTCTCCGCCTCCAGGGAGTCGGACCGAAGACCGTCGCGATGCTCTATCGTGATCTCGGCGTCCGCACGCTGGACGACCTGGAGCGCGCGGCACGCGAGGGACGCCTCCGCGATCTCAAGGGCATGGGCGCGAAGAAAGAAGCGTTCATCCTGAAAGCCCTCGAAGAGCGGGCACGCGCCACCGGCCGCCGGTTGATGGCCGAGGCGCACGAGACCGCCGCAGCGCTTCTCGCCGCGCTGCGCGAGCACTCACCAGACGCCGACATCTCGCCGGTCGGCAGCCTGCGGCGCGGGTGCGAGACCTGCGGCGATCTCGACATCCTTGCGGCCGGGGCTCCGCAGACGCTGATGGACGCGTTCACGGGGTACAAGCTCGTCGAACGTGTGCTGGCACATGGCGATACCAAGTCGAGCGTGCTGCTCTGGGGCGGGTTTCAGGCCGACCTGCGTCTGGTGCCCCGTGAGAGCCTTGGTGCCGCGCTCCAGTACTTCACCGGTTCCAAACCGCACAACATCGCGTTGCGCGATCGCGCCATCAAGCGCGGCTTCAAGCTCAACGAATACGGCCTCTACCGGAATGACGACGGCGGGCTCGTCGCTGGCGCATCGGAGGAAGAGATCTACCGGGCGCTCGGGCTCGAGTACATTCCACCTGAGTTGCGCGAGAACCGTGGCGAGATCGAGGCCGCCGAGCGTGCCGCATTGCCACGCCTGCTGACGCTCGCCGATTTGCGCGGCGATCTGCACATGCACACGACCGCCAGCGACGGACGCGCCGACGCCGAAACCATGGCGCTCGCAGCCCGGTCCGCCGGGCTCTCGTATATTGCCATCACGGATCACAGCCAGGCGCTCGCGATGGCCAACGGTCTCGACGAGCGCCGCGCGCTCGAACACGCGCGCCGAATCCGCGAGCTGGATGCCCGGCTCGACGGCATTACCGTCCTCGCCGGCATCGAGTGCGACATCCGCGCCGACGGAACCATGGATCTCGCCGACGACTGCCTCGCGCAACTCGACATCGTCATCGCCTCGGTCCACTCCGCGTTCTCGCAGGACGAGAGCCAGATGACGGACCGGATCCTGCGCGCGATCGAATGCCCGTATGTCGACGTCCTCGGCCATCCAACCGGCCGTCGAATCCTCAAGCGTGAGGGCTATCGACTGAACTTCGAGCGGGTCATCGACGCCGCCGCGACCGCTGGTATAGCCGTCGAAATCAACTGCCAGATCGAACGGCTCGATCTCGACGAACAGCACGCGCGCCTGGCCCGCGACCGGGGAGTCAAATTGATCATCGATTCCGATGCGCATTCGCCGACAGCGCTGGGCCTGCTCCGATGGGGCGCGATCGTCGCCAGGCGTGCCTGGCTCGAGCCGGGGGATGTGCTCAACACGCTGCCGGTCGAGGCGTTTCGGCAATCGTTGCGACGTCACCAGGACAAACGGAAGCGCAGACGCAAGCTATGAAGATCGACCCGCTCGCCGAAATCCGGCGTCTCTATTTCGAGACCAAGCCGGCCACGATTCTCCGCGACTTCGACCGCGCGATCGACTTGCTCAAGTCGATCGGAACCGAGACGGAACGCGAACGCGCCACGGTGTACATGGAAGGCCTGGCCGAGATGCGCAAGGAGTTTGGGCGGCGCGGGAAGTAGGTCTGGTGATCGGCCAGGCTCTAGAGGCTCTAGGCTCTAGACTTGAGGCTCTTGCAGGAACTCCGACATTTCCAAAATCTAGCAAGAGCCCAAAGCCTAAAGCCCGGAGCCGGTCTTTGATCCCCTACCCGTGCTTTGCCTTCGTCAGGACCCTTCGGGCACCGAGGCGCAGCGCTTCAGGCACGTTGCGATCGGTCGTGAGCATCTTGATGTCTTTTTCCGTGAGCCGGTGCATCAACTGCATCGAGATCGCGGGCGGGGTTTTCGGGTTCTTGGTCACGGCGAGGACGATGCCGTAATTCTTGAGCCAGACGCGGTTGGTGCCGATGATGCGCAGGACGTCCTCGGACACATTCCCCATCTTGGCAAAGGCTTCGACCTCGGACTCGGTGAGTTTTGGGCTGGTCAGGACGGCGGTTGCGACGATCCGGTTGGAATCACGAATGAGCTGCGAGCGCTGCTCGCGCGTCCCCTTGGTCGCCAGCTTCAGACGCTCGGCGATCGGCAGCGTCGACACCAGCTTCGAATCTTCCTCTTCCTCTGTCTGTTCGGCCTCTGTATCGCCCGCGTCTCCCGCCGCGGGGGCGCCGTCTTCTGAGGGCGGATCCGCCGGGGTTCGTGGCGCGTCAGCAGGCTCGGCACCGCGGGCGTCAAGAAACGCGCGGAGTTCGGCGGGGGCATCGCCAGTCAGAAAATCACCCACGGCCTCGCGCGGCAACTGGTTCATCGTGGCCTTGGCGTGCGCCGCGATCTCCGGATCAGGATCGTCGACGAGCACGATGAGTAGCGCCACCTGCTCTTGTGCCGGCCGTGGCAACAGGCCACGCGCAGCCAGCAGTCGCACGTCTCGCGCGGCCTCACCGCGGAGGAAAAGATCGACGAGCGGTGAACGGTATCCTGGGTCCATACGGTAGTGAGTCGCTAGTGTCCCGGACCTGTTGTATGAGTTGCGCGCGGCGTGGCGCCGAATGCCTGCCGAACCTGACCGACGATCTCGACGAGCTCGCCCGGCTCGGCGCGACCGAATAATCCTATCGCAGCGATGCCCGCAGCGCCCGCCCGGACGATCTCTGGCACCCGTGCCGTCGTGATGCCGCCAATGGCAACGACCGGCAGGCGAACGGCGGCGCACACTCGCGCGAGCGTCTCGAGCCCGGCTATCGCGTGCCCGGCAGGCTTGCTCCTGGACTCGAATACCAGAGCCGATACGAGGTAGTCACAGCCTCCCTCGCGCGCCGCCGTGACGGCCTCGGCCTCGCTGTGGACGGCGCGGCCAATCAGAAAGCCATCAGGGGCAATCGCGCGGACTCTCGCGGCAGACACGGCACGTCCAGGCAGGTGCACGCCGGCGGCACTGGCCGCCAGGGCAACGTCGAGCCAATCGTTGACGAGCAGGCGAGCGCCGCTTGCGGCGATCGCTTCCTGGAGTCGAACCGCAAGCGACAGGAGCGAGGCGTCCTCGAGCCCTCGCTCGCGAACCTGCACCAGATTCACGCCTGCCCGCGCGGCCGCCGCCGCAGCCGACACGAGGGCCGCTCTGGCTGCCACCTCGTCAATCAGCGGGACCGCGCGGCGGGAGACGGTAACGCGCCATAGAGCCCGCGGTCGCTCACCATCATGAGAAGCGGCCGTGGAAGCGTCGGCCCGACGACTCGCGACCTAGAGCTGCGTCCCGGGAGACTCATGGCTCGATCGACTTCGGCGCGACAACACGCCCGAGAGCTCGGCGAGGCCGGCGACGACTGTAATCGCGCCGACGCCGGAGACCGCGCCCCTGGCGAATGGGCTCTCGAGCACTTCCTGAAGCGCGGGAATCGATAGAGGAACAGATTCCTGTCCCAGAAGCCCGACCAGGGCGCCACGATGAGGATCAGGCCCGCCTCGAGGAAGTATGCGGCGAAGAGGATCCGCGTGAGGAACGAGATGTCAGCCTCCGGTCTGCACGCGTGCGAGGCAATCGATGCGGGCAGGCACGTCGCGGTAGTCGCCGGCGTCGGCCTGGAGTTCGAGGAACACCGCCAATGCCCTCGAGGTCTCCCTGCGCCATCGAGCAGGACGCCGAGATCGTCGAGCGGCGCCCGCCCCTCCTCGGGGCTCGGTGCCGGAGCCTCGGCCGCGCGCTCGAGCCACTCGATCGCCAGCGTCGGCTCGCCGCGCCGGTCGTACACGCGACCGAGCGCGGCCGCCGCCTCAAAACGTTGCCGCGGCGATCGAACGGCCGTCTGCAGCGAGACAATCGCCTCGTCGAGCATGCCAATTTCCAGGTAGGTCCGGGCGAGCGTCATGTGCTGCGACGAAAAGTCGGCGTCGGTCTCGGCATCGGTGCGAATTTTGGCAAACGCTTGATTGAGGAGTGCCTCACCTGCTGGCTTCCAGGCCCTGACCTCTGCCCCCGGCCCGCTCGTCGTCTTCTCCCGTCCCCGCGTCGAGATCGCCCAGCTCGTCGGTCAAGTCGATCTCGTCGCTCGCTGGCGCCTTCGGGAGCGTCGAGGTCGTGGCAGCGACCTGGACCCTGTCCGGGGATTCAGACGTTTCTGGTTGCGCGGGCTCAGCTGTCGGCTCCGGCTCTGGCGACGAGGACTCCTGGGCGTCGGCCGCAGGCGCGGCTGACACTGGCCCATCGAAGAACGGATCGTGGGCCATGAATGGCGACTGACCGCTCAGCCGCTCCGCGATCAGCGTGTCGGGGTCGGAGACACGAAGCATGACGAGCGCTCGGCGAAACCGATCGATATCGGCCGGCTCCCAGGGCTCGCGGGCAACGAGATCCTCGGCGATGACACGCGCTTCGGCGGCCTGGCTGGCCGCGAGATACGCATCAGTCAGCTGTTCCTGCGCGTCATACATCGTCTGTTCGAGCCCGCCATCGACGCACACCTCAACCAGCTTGAGCAGCGCCGGAATCTGGCCGGGGACGCGAGTGACGAACTCCTGGAGGGTGGTGGCCGCTTCCTGAAACTCCGAGCTCGCGATCGCCCCGTCGACGGTCGCATCGACACAGGTGAAAGTCGTCTCCGGACTCGATCCGACAAACGACCAGCCGAGCTCGGCGACGACGCCCCGGCGGCTCGGATCGGCCAGCAGGAGCCGTGTGAGCAGGCCCTTGGCCCGCGCCAGCTCGCCCGACCGCAGCTCGATCTCCGCGAGCGGCAGCAGCAACGTCGGATCGTCGCCGGCGCTGTCTTCGTCGAGGAATTCGCGCGCACCGGTGAGATCGCCCTGATCGAGCGCGGCCTTTGCCAATATCGACCGGGCCTCGCGCTCGAGCGGGTTGATGCGCACGAACTCCTTGAGCGCATCGATCGCCTCCGTCGTTCTGCCCTTCTCGAGCAAATCGTCGTGCAGGGTCTTGAAGCGTTTCCCGGCTTCCTCCTCCTCCCCCATTTCCTCCAGCGTCCGAGCGGCGGCGAGCCGCGCGTCGAAGTCCGCCGGGTCAATCGTCCCGAGACGGACAACGATCTGGCAGCGCCGCGACGATCGCCTTTCGACCGACGCCGGGCGGCAATCGCGTTCAGGTAGGACTTGGCGTCAGCCAGGAGGCCTTGCCGGGCCGAGATTTCGGCCAGTTGAATCTGGGTCGTCTCGTCCTGGGGTTGCAGCTTGAGGATCTTCTTGTAAAGGGCCGCGGCCTTCGGATAGAAGCCCTCGTCGACGAAGTGCTGGGCGATCCTGGTGTATTGGCCGACCGCCTGTTCGGGCTGCCCGGCACGGGCATAGAGTTCGCCCAGCGTATTGGCGGTGCTCCAGTCGCGCGGGACTCCTCCACCACGCGGACGTATTCGGCGATCGCCGGCTCGAGGCGACCCTGGCGGAGCAGCTTCTCCGCTTTTTTCAGCGTAGCGTCACGGTCGAAGGCCAAGAGGATTCTCCACGGAGCGGAGACTGGGAGGAGCGACGTGACATGTTCGGCAAAGGGTCACGCCATCCTATCAAACAGCGATGGCGGCCGGAACGTCCGACGGTGGACATCGGAGTAACCGAACCGCGAGACCGCGTCGAGGTGATCCCGCGTCGCGTAGCCCTTGTGGCGATCGAACCCATAGCGGGGATCGCGGGCGTGAAGCTCCAGCATCATCCGATCGCGGGCGACTTTGGCGACGATCGAAGCAGCGGCGATGGCCGTGCATCGGGTGTCGCCCTCCTCGACCGCGCGCTGAGCCATCGGCAAGTCCGGGATGCGAAAGGCGTCGACGATCACGAAATCCGGGCACGGTACCAACCCGAGCACCGCGCGCTGCATCGCCCGCAGCGACGCCTGGTGAATGTTGATTCGATCGATTTCTTCGCGGTCGGCTGCCGCGACCGACCAGGACACCGCGGCGCGCGTGATCTTGTCGAACAGCCGCTCACGCTCGAGCGCGTTGACCGTTTTCGAGTCCGAGATCCGCGCCACGTAGCGGTCCGGCGCCAACACCACGGCGGCCGCCACCACGGGCCCGGCGAGACAGCCCCGACCGACTTCGTCGACGCCCGCAACCGCATTGAACCCCATCCGCCGGATGGAATTCTCGAGCGTGCGAAACGCGCGCAGTCTGGTCATGGCTGGACAACCACGCCTGGTCTAGGCCTTCTTCTGCTCCTTCATCCTCGCGGCCTTGCCCTTCAGGTCGCGGAGGAAGTAGAGCTTGGCGCGCCTCACGCGAGCCGAACGCGTCACTTCGATGCGATCGATGATCGGCGAGTGCAACGGGAAGATTCGCTCCACACCCTGTCCGAAGGACACCTTCCGCACCGTGAAGGTCGCCCGGGCGCCGCCCCGGTGCATGCCAATGACCATGCCCTCGAAGACCTGAATGCGCTCTTTATCGCCCTCGCGCACCTTGACGTGCACCCGCACTGTATCCCCGGGCTTCATCGCCGGGCGCTCGACCATCTGTCCGCGCTCGACGGTCTCTACCGCAGTCATCACTGAGCTCCTCTTTTTGATCGGCGGGATCCCCTGCACCCCGCTTTTATGGATCGGCGGGGTCCCCTGCACCCCGCTTTTATGGATCGGCGGGGTCCCCTGCACCCCGCCTAGCTCACTTCACTTCGCGGGCCAAAAGCGCCCGCTCCGTTCCGTTCGCTCACTCTCACGACCCGAACCCTGAACCCTGAACCTTGAACCCTGAACCTTGAACCCTGAACTTTGAACCAACTACCCTTCCCCACGAACTTCACGGAGGAGGGCCTGATCGTCGTCATCGAGGGCGGCGGCGGCCAGCATGTCCGGACGTCGCGCCAGCGTTCTCACGAGGGCCTCTCGACGTCGCCACTGCGCAATTGCCGCATGGTGCCCCGAGAGCAATACAGCCGGAACCTCATGCCCCTGGAACACCGCCGGCCGCGTGTACTGCGGGTAGTCGAGCAACCCGCCGACGAATGAATCCCGCGCGACCGACTCCTCGTCACCGACCACGCCCGGCACCAGCCGCGCGACGGCATCCAGCATGACGAGCGCCGGCAACTCGCCGCCCGACAGCACATAGTCGCCGATCGAGAGCGATTCGGTGGCCAGAAACTGCCGGACCCGCTCGTCAACCCCTTCGTAGCGGCCGCACAACATCACCACGTGCTCCAGATCGCTCAGCCGCTTCGCGTCCCGATGCGCGAATCGGGCGCCATCGGGGCTCGTCAGCACGATCGCCTTGGGATCACCGCGCTCCGAGCGGATGTGATCGACGGCCGCGAAAAACGGCTCGGCTTTCATCACCATCCCGGGGCCGCCGCCAAACGGCGTGTCGTCGACGACCCGGTGCCGATCGGTCGTGAAATCCCGCAGGTCGTGCACGCTGACGTCGAGCAATCCGCGATCAATCGCGCGCCCGACCACACCCTCCGCGAGCGGCGCCTTCACCATCGCCGGGAAGATACTGACGATGTCGATTTTCATCAATCTTGATCGGCGGGGTCCCCTGCACCCCGCCTGGCTCACGTCACTCCGCGGGCCAAAAAGCGCCCGCTCCGTTCCGTTCGCTCAATCGTCCTCGTCGCACCACCCGTTACCAGCCGAAGCGTTTTCGATTCGCGCCGCGAAAAGCAGAATCACCGCACGTTCGCTTCGAGCAACCCCTCCGGTGGATTCACGACGATGACACGCGCCGCCGGGTCGACTTTCACGCAAATGCTGTCGACGAGGGGAATCAACACCTCGCCCCGCTCACTCTCGATGACCAGGTGGCTGCGCTCGATCGGCCCCTGGACGTCGGTCACGCGGCCGACCATCGCATCGTTCTGATCCCGGACTTCGCAGCCGACGAGATCATGCCGGTAGAAGGTGCCCTCCGGCAAGCGCGGTATCGTCGATGCCTCCAACCAGCACTCGGCGCCGGCCAACGCTTCCGCGTCGTTCATCGTGTCGACACCTTCGAGCGCGACGACCGGTCGGCCCTGATGAAATCGCGCCGCCGTGATCCGCCGTGGCGTCGGTCGGTCGACTGGTCCTACCAGCAGCACTCGTCCCACCCGAAACCGGTCGTCGGCGAAGTCCGTTTCCGGATTGACGATGACCTGCCCGCGGTTGCCGTGCGCGCGGGCAACGCGACCAACCAGAAGCAGTTCGCGGGCTGAATCCTCCAGGGTCTGGTTACCGCTCGTCATGTTCAGACGACTCACTACCGCTCGTCGTGTTCAAACGACTCGCTATCGCTCGTCATGTTCAAACGACTCGCTATCGCTCGTCGTCGCGAAACTCCAGCGTCGCCTTGATCCCCTCGAGCTCGGCCGTCGCGCCAACCAGCGTCCGCATCGCCTGCGCCGTGCGGCCCTGGCGACCGATCACGCGGCCGAGATCGCCCGGCGCCATGAACAACTCGACGAGCGTCTGCCCCTTGTGCTGCCGCTCGGTAACCCGGACCGCATCGGGATGGTCGGCGAGCGTCTTCGCGACGACCTCGACGACGTCTCGTGCGCGGCTCACGACGCGGGCTGTTCGGCCGCAGCCGCCGCCGGCTCCGCCGGCATGCGCGCCACGAGCGTCCTGACCGAGTCGGAAGGCTGCGCCCCGACCTTGACCCAGTGCTCGAGCCGTTCCCGGTTGAGCACGAGCTTCTCCGGCGTGGTGCGCGGATTGTAATGGCCCAGCACCTCGACGAAGCTGCTGTCGCGCGCCGTGCGCGAGTCGGTCACCACGACACGGAAGTACGACCGCTTCTTCGATCCCGTCCGACGCAAACGAATGGCTAACATCAAACCCCTCTCAGCTTTCAGCTATCAGCTGTCAGCTATCAGCAACTCCCCAGCTGACAGCTGAGAGCTGATAGCTGAGAGCTACCGCATCAACGACTTCATCATCCCGAGTCCGCCCCGCTTCTTGCCCATTCCGGCCATTCCGCCAAGCTGCTTCAGCATCTTCTTCATCTGCACGAACTGCTTCAGCAGCCGGTTCACTTCTTCAACCGACGTTCCGCTGCCGCGCGCGATTCGCTTCCGGCGGCTGCCGTTGATCAGCTGATGATTGGCCCGTTCCTTCGGCGTCATCGAACTGATCATCGCCTCGATGCGACCGAGCTGGCCTTCGTCGAGGCCGTCCCGTCCGGCCATCGCCTGCTTGAGGCCGCCCATCCCGGGCAACATCCCCAGGATCTGCTCGAGCGGTCCCATCTTCTTGATCGTCCGCAGCTGCTCGCGAAAGTCCTCGAGCGTGAAGTCGTTCTTCCGGATCTTCTCCTCGAGGTGCTCGGCATCCTCGAGCGACACTGCCGCTTCGGCCTTCTCGATGAGCGACAGCACGTCGCCCATGCCAAGGACGCGCGACACGACCCGATCGGGATGAAACGGTTCGAGGTCCTGCAACCGCTCACCGCTGCCCGCAAACGCGATCGGAACCCCGACGACGCCGACGACCGACAATGCCGCGCCGCCGCGCGCGTCGCCGTCCATCTTCGAGAGCACGACGCCGGTAACGCCGATGCGCCGGTTGAACTCGCCGGCGCTCTTGATCGCATCCTGCCCGGTCATCGCGTCGGCGACGTAAAGCAGGTCGGTCGGCTCGGTCGCCTCCTTGATGGCCTGCAACTCGACCATCAGCTCGTCGTCTATGTGCAGCCGGCCCGCCGTGTCGACGATGACGACGTCGAACCCGCTGTTGCGCGCCTCGGCGAGCGCTCCCGTCGCGCGCCGCACCGGATCGGTGTCGCCCGCCGGATCGTGCACTCGCACCCCGGCCTGTTTCGCGACGACTGACAACTGCTCGATCGCAGCCGGGCGCCGAACGTCGGTCGAAACGAGGATCGGGTGCTTTCCCTGCTTCGCCAGCCACCGCCCCAACTTCCCGGATGTCGTCGTCTTGCCCGACCCCTGGAGGCCCAGCAGAAGGATGACCCGCGGGTGCGCCGACGACGGCGGCAGACCGCCGGTACTGTCGCCGAAGAGCGCCAGCATTTCGTCGCGCACGATCCGTACGACCTGCTGCGCCGGCGTCAGGCTCTTCAGGACTTCCTGGTCGACCGCCTTATCCCGCACGCGGTCGATGAACGCCTTGACGACCTTGAAGTTGACGTCCGCCTCGAGCAGCGCCATCCGGATCTCCCGGAGCGCGGCTTCCACGGTCTGCTCGGTGAGACGGACCTCGCCACGCAGCGATCGGAAGACGCCCTGGAGGCGGTCACTGAGCGAGTCGAACATTGGTTTCAACCAAAGACGGACGAACCCGTTGCGGGCGGCGCATTCAGACGGTCAACAGCCCTCAGGAACGTCCTAACCGTCTCAGGCGCAAACGTTTATCGTAACAGAGCCGCGCCTGATTGACAACTCCTTGGCGCGCGCAGGAACGGTGGGCTCAGACACCATTCAGTTTGTGCCCGAGTTTCTCCTTTTTCGTTCGCAGGTAGTCTCGAGAGTGCTCGGAAGGCGGGATTTCGAGCGGAATCCACTCGGCCACCGAGAGCTGGTACCCCTCGATACCGACGAGCTTCCGGGGGTTGTTCGACAGCAGCCGCATCGAACGAACGCCGAGATCCTTGAGGATCTGGACGCCAATGCCGTAGTCGCGTTGGTCGGCCTTGAACCCGAGGCGCTCGTTGGCTTCGACGGTGTCAAGGCCCTGGTCCTGCAGCTCGTAGGCGCGGATCTTGTTGGCCAGCCCGATGCCCCGCCCTTCCTGGTTGAGATACAGCAAGATGCCGCGGCCTTCGGCCTCGATCTTTCCGAGCGCCGCCTCGAGCTGCAGCCCACAATCGCAGCGAGCCGAGTGAAACACGTCGCCCGTGAGGCACCGCGAATGCACGCGCACCAGCACCTGCTCGCCGTCGCCGACTTCGCCCTTGATCATCGCGACATGGGTCTCGCGATCGATCACGCTCTCGAAGGCGATGACCTTGAAGACGCCGTGATCGGTTGGCAGCGCCGCCGAGGCGACGCGCCGCACCAGCGCTTCGGTGCGCAAGCGGTACTGAATCAGATCGGCGATGGTGATCATCAGCAGCTTGTGCCGCCGCGCGAACTTCGCCAGCTCCGGCACGCGCGCCATCGTCCCATCGTCGTTCTGGATCTCACAGATCACACCGGCGGGATAGAGCCCGGCGATCCTGGCGAGATCGACCGCGGCCTCGGTTTGCCCGGCGCGCACGAGGACGCCGCCGTCGCGCGCCTTGAGAGGGAACGTGTGGCCCGGGCGCGCGAGGTCGGATGGACGGGTCGCGGGGTCGATTGCCGCGAGCACGGTCGCGGCGCGGTCGCTCGCCGAGATGCCTGTACTCGTGATGCCCTTCGCCTCGATCGAAATGGTGAACGCGGTGCCAAATCGCGCCGTGTTCTGGGGGACCATCTCAGGAAGGTCGAGCTCCCGCAGGCGCTCTTCGGTCATCGGGGTGCAGATGAGGCCGCGGCCGTGCTTCGCCATGAAGTTGATGGCGGCCGGCGTGATCTTCTCGGCGGCAATCGTCAGATCGCCCTCATTCTCGCGGTCCTCGTCGTCGACGACGATGATCATCCGGCCGTCGCGAATCGCCTCGATCGCTTCGCTGATCGGCGCAAAAGGGGATTTCTTTCTGCTGCCGCTGCGCTTCCTGGTAGTCATGACCTTCCTCGAGTTGGCTGCGGCTCGAGTGTGTGGCGCTCGAGCGCGCGTGCCACGTACTTCCCGAGAATATCGCACTCGACGTTGACCGGATCCCCCGGCCGCGCGAGATGAAAACGAGTGTGCAGCCACGTGAACGGGATGATTTGCACGTCGAAGCGAGCCCGGAGGTCGTCGAGGGAGGCGACCGTCAGGCTCACGCCGTCGACGGCGACAGAACCCTTCGAGACGATGAGCTTCATCAAAGCGGGCGGCACAGCAATCGTCAGGCGGTGCGATTCCCCTTCCTGCGCGAGACTCTCGACAGTGCCGACACCATCGACGTGGCCCTGGACGAAATGACCGCCGAGGCGCGCATCGGCTCTCATCGACCGTTCCAGATTGACGAGGGACTCGGAGCCAAGCCGAGCGAGCGTCGTGACGCTGAGCGTCTCCGGCGACACGTCAAAGGCAATGCCCTGGTCTCCACACTCGACCACCGTGAGGCAGACGCCGTTGACGGCGACACTCTCGCCCAGGGTCAGGTCAGTCGTCGTCTCAGGCTTGACGAGCAGGCGCTTCCCTGCCGGCGCGTCGCTGACGTCGGCGACCCGTCCGAGCGACTCAATGAGACCCGTGAACATATCCCGCTGAACCCTTTGAACCTTCTGAACCTCTTGAACCCTTTGAACCGCCTGAGGCGACGAAGCCTTCAATCCGGACGTCATCGCCAACGGGCCGCGCCGTGAGCTCGGCGAGCGAGGCGAGGCTGCCATCGGGCAGCGCGGCCCAGCGGATGCCGTCGATGCCGATGCCGCGCGGCGACACGAAGAGCTCGATGCGATCGACGAGCCCTGCGGTCCAGAACGCCTCATGCAACACTGGTCCACCCTCGACGATGAGCGACGTAATCTCGCGACGGGCAAGCCGGGCGAGTGCCTCCTCGAGAAACGCGGTTGAGCCGGACACACCCGGAGCTTCAGCGTCCTCGACCAATTCGAGCTGCGCGCCGGCCGCTTCGAGCGCCGACCGTCGGGCGCCCTCTCGCGCTGCCGCCTCCGCACCGCCGACGATAACGATCGGACCCGCGTCGAGCGTCGAAAACAGTCGCGCGGTCGGCGGCGTGCGCAGGCGGCGATCGAACACCACGCGGGTCAGAGGACGTTCGCGATACACGCCACGCGCCGTGAGCAGAGGGTCGTCGACGAGCATCGTCTCTGAACCAATCGCAATCGCGTCGACTTCCGCGCGCTCCTGATGCACGAGCGCGTTGCCCTCGGTGCCGGTCAGCGCGGTTCGCGCGCCGCGACGGGCGGCCACCATGCCGTCGAGGCTCAGGGCGGCCTTGAGCGTCACAAACGGACGGCCGTCGGTGATGTAGGTGAAAAACGCCCGGTTCAGTCGCCAGGCTTCCTCAGCCATGACGCCGACGAGTGCGTCGACGCCCTGGCTGCGCAAGTGCTCGAGACCACGGCCGCTCACGCGCGGGTTCGGGTCCTCCATCGCTATGACGGCCCGGCGGATGCCAGCCTCGACGACGCGCGGCGCGCACGGCCCCGTTCGGCCGGTATGCGAGCACGGCTCGAGCGTGCAATAGAGCGTCGCGCCGCTGGCACGCGCGCCCGCCTCGGCCAGCGCAACAATCTCTGCGTGCGGGCCGCCGGCCCGTTCATGCGCGCCACGACCGACGACCACGCCTTCGTCGTCGACAACCACGGCGCCGACCATCGGGTTCGGACTGGTACGGCCGCGCCCGCGTTCGGCGAGCGCCAGCGCCCGCGTCATGTGCGCGACATCGTCGAGCGTGCCGCGGCTTACCATTTCTCCTCGAAGAGCGCGTCGACGTACTCCTGGGGCGCGAACGGAATCAGGTCGTCAATGCCCTCGCCGACGCCGACATATCGGATCGGCAGCTTCAGGTCGTTGGCGATGGCGACGGCGATGCCGCCTTTGGCCGTGCCATCGAGCTTGGTGAGCACGATGCCGTTGACGCCGGCGACGGCCATGAACTCGCGTGCCTGCGCGAGGCCGTTCTGCCCGACGGTCGCGTCGAGCACCAGGAGGACCTCGTGCGGCGCGCCTTCGACTTCGCGGGCGGCGATCCGGCGAATCTTGTCGAGCTCGGTCATCAGGTTGACTCGAGTGTGCAACCGCCCTGCGGTATCGACCAGGAGAACATCACGGTCGCGCGCCTTGCCGGCGGCAATCGCGTCGAACACCACCGCCGCCGGGTCGGCACCCGCTCGCGCGCGGATGAAGTCGACGCCGGCACGTGTCGCCCAGATCTCGAGTTGCTCGACCGCGGCAGCGCGAAACGTATCGGCGGCGCAGATGAGCGGCGTCTGACCGCCATCTTTGATCAACCGAGCCAGCTTTCCGACGGTCGTGGTCTTTCCCGTGCCGTTGACGCCGACAATCAGGACCACGTGCGGACGCTGGCCATTGGCCGGCGGCAGCTCGGTCGCGCGCAGGATCTGGAGAATCTCAGCCTTGACCAGGTCGCGCAGCGACGTGCCGCGGCGATCGTGCGAGCGCACGGCCTCGACGATCCGATCGGTGGCGGCGACACCGACGTCGGCAGAAATCAGCGCCTCTTCGAGCGCTTCGATGGTTTCGACATCGACCGGCCGGCTCCGCTGCTCAGGCGAGTCCGCCCGACGGACCACCTCGTCGAAGCGGTCGACGAACTGCTGCTTGGTTCGCGACAGCGATTGCTTGATGCGATCGAAAAAACCCATGCGGCTATCTGTCCGCCTCCGCTCTCTGCTTGCGTCCCATCAAGACATCGACGGCTTCGGCCGGCGAGCGGCGGCCGTCGAGCACGGCGGCCATTTCTGCCGTGATCGGCAGCTCGATTCCGTGGCGCGCGCCGAGCGCCAGCGCAGCGCCGGTCGTGCGCACGCCTTCGGCGATCATGCGCATGCCGGCGAGGATTTCCTGCAACGACTGGCCACGTCCAAGCTCGAGGCCGACGTGGCGGTTCCGGCTGAGATCGCCGGTCGAGGTCAATACCAGGTCGCCAAGACCGCTCAAACCCGCGAGCGTCTCGCGACGCCCACCCTCCGCATCCGCGAGCCGGGAAATCTCGGCGAGCCCCCGCGTGATAAGGGCGGCCATGGCGTTGTGCCCGAGGCCGAGCCCTTCGACGACCCCCGCGGCAATGGCGATGACGTTCTTCATCGCCCCGCCGATCTCGACACCCGGCACGTCGTCGCTCACGTAAAGCCGGAGCGCCGGACCGCGAAACCACTCTTGCACGCAGGCAGCCGCCGCAGCGTGACTCGAGGCCGACAAGAGCGCCGTCGGCAGGCCCTGCGCGACCTCCGCCGCGAAGCTGGGACCCGAGAGCACTACGACGGGCTGCGCCGCGGACGCTTCTTCCGCGAGCACCATCGACATGCGTTGAAGAGAATCGGTCTCGAGTCCCTTCGTGGCGCTGACGAGCACGGCGTCTGGCGGCAACGACGGGGCCACGGCGCGAGCCACTGCGCGCAGTCCATGCGAAGGCACGGCAAACACGACCAGCCGGGCATCCTGCAGCGCTGCCTGCGGGCGCGACGACGGCGTGACCCGATCTGGCAGGCGACTCTCGGACAGGTAGCGCGGATTGACGCGGCGCGCAGCCATCTCCGCCACAAGCTCCGGGTCACGCGCCCACAGACGCACGTCGTGCCCGACGCGCGCCAGGTGAATCGCCAGCGCCGTCCCCCAACTGCCCGCCCCGAGCACAGCGATCGTTTCGGCCATCGTTAACGACGTCTGACGTCTGACCTGAACCGGGGGACTTCGTCCCCCGGACCCCCTCACACGCTCGCTCGCGGGGACCCGACGCCCCGCTCCGCTCGCGTGGCTCACTCGCTTCCGCTCGTTCGCGCTGTTTGTTTCTGAGATCGCTTCTGAACCGTGAACCCTGAACCTTGAACTAGATCTTCCGTTCCGTCCCGTCACTCAGCCGCTGGAGATTAGCCCGGTGCCGAAAGAGAATCAGCGCCGACGTGCCCGCCGCCGACGCGACCACCGCCACGGGCGCCCCGGTCAGCCACGCCGCCGGGGGTAACGCCAGTGTTGCAGCAACCGAGCCCAGCGAAACGTACCGCGTCGCCGCAACGATGACCAGGAACAGCGTCGTTGCAATCACCGTCGCAATCGGCGTCAGCATCGCGAACACGCCCGCCGCCACGGCGACGCCTTTGCCACCGTGAAAGCGCAACCACACGGGATAGATGTGGCCAACGACGGCCGCGGCGCCGGTCAGCGCCGCGACACCACTCCCGCCCGTCGAGACGTAGGCAACGAGGACGGCGGCGGCGCCCTTCGCAACGTCGAGGGCCGTGACCAGAAGAGCACGGCCGACGCCGGTGCTGCGAAGCACGTTGGCCGCGCCCACGTTGCGGCTGCCGACCCGGCGCACGTCGATACCGGCGCGCCGGGCGAGCAGGAATGCGAACGGCACCGAACCGGCGAGGTAGCCGACCAGGATGCTGATGCTGGCCATCAGATCAATGGTACTCGCAACAGCCCCGTGACGGGCCCCTGCTGACAACCCTCAAACCCACCTTCCACAAACTCCCCAAAAGCTCTTCACCGCGAGAGATCGCAGAGCACGCCGAGAACGAAAATCCTCATATTCTCTGCGGCCTCCGCGCTCTCAGCGGTGAAATGCTTTTGTCGGTGGCGGTCGCCATGGATTGGGTTCGTCGACGGTCCCGGCTATCGGCTCTCGGGGCCGCCCTGCAGGATCCGTCGGACCATGTCGAGCCCCATCTGTGCCGCCTGGAACTTGAACATCGTTCGAGACCCGAAGAGCGAAAACGTGCGCGTCGATGTGGCCCCTCCGTCGACGGCGACGGCGATGGCGGCTGTGCCAACAGGCTTCTGAGGCGTGCCGCCAGATGGCCCGGCAATACCTGTGATGCCGACGCCAATCGATGAGCCCGTCCGCGCCCGGATCCCTTCGGCAAGAGCCGCCGCGACTGGTTCGCTGACGGCGCCGTGCGCCTCGATCAATTCTGGAGCGACGTTGACCAGTTCGATCTTCAACCCGTTGCTGTAGGCCACGACTCCGCCGAGCACGTAGGCGGAGCTGCCCGGGACGTCTGTCAGCCGCGACATCATCAGCCCGCCCGTGCATGATTCAGCCGCCGAGATCGTCCGTTTGCCATCGAGCAGGAGCTGGCCGACGATCTCCTCCATCGATCGGCCATCAGTGCTGAACACGGACGGCCCGAGGGCTGCGAGCATTTGATCCGTGGCCGCGGTCAGCGCCCGTCCCGCCGCCTTGGCATCGGCCGAGCGGGTCACCAAGTGCAGCTCGATCTGCCCGGGCGCCGCGAGAATCGTCGTCTCGATCGGCGGTGAGGAGTGCAGCCACTTCGAGTAGATCGGCTGTGCCAGCTCTTCGACGTGTGACTCTCCTCGTCCGACGGTGAAAAGCGTTCGTCGAAACAACCGCTCCGGACCAACGCGCCTGGCAAGCGGTCCCGCGATGAGCGCGTCCGTCATCGGTTGCAGTTCACGGGGCGGTCCTGGGAGAAGGACGACGAGGCGGTGCCCGACCTCCACCATCTGTCCCGGCGCAGTGCCGTTGGGATTGTCGAGAACCACGCCGCCTTGAATGACGAGCGCCTGACGGCGATTCACGTCGGGCATCGTGAAGCCGCGCCGCGCAAACCGCTGTATGAGTCGCTCCACAATCTCCGGATACTCGACGAGCGGCACACCCAGCACATCGGCCACCGCATCGCGCGTCACATCGTCGTCGGTCGGCCCAAGCCCGCCGGTCATGATCACGAGGTCGACGCGGTCGAGGGCGCGGCGCAGGTGCTCGGCTACCTCACGGCGGTTGTCGCCCACAACGGTCTTCGATCGCAACTCGATGCCGAGTGAGGCGAGCCGCTCGGAAAGGAAGAGCGAGTTCGTGTCGAGGCGCGACGAGCCCAGCAACTCGCTCCCGATCGCAAGGATCTCGGCCGTTCTGAGCGGCAACGGATCACTCATGCGAACCATCCCGGAACGAGCAGTATCAGCAGACGCAGCGAGACGTTCGCGTAGACTGCCGCCATCGCGTCGTCGGACATCACCCCTAAGCCGCCGTGCAGCGACTCGAGCCGACGGGCGGGATAGGGTTTGACGACATCGAAAATGCGAAAGAGAAAGAATCCCACCAACGCGCCGGTTACGGTCACGGGAATGAACGCCAGCGTGATGAGCATCCCCACCACTTCGTCGACGACGATGGGCCCGGGATCGATGCCACCGAAGTAGCGCTCGGCGGTCGTGGCCGCCCAGACGCCCGCCGCAAAGAGGCACAGGATGAGCAGCACTTCCGCGGCTGGCGGCACAGGCGACCGCATCAGCCAGACGACGCCATAGACGAGGAGCCCGACAGCGGATCCTACGGTCCCGGGCGCAATCGGAAAGTAGCCGGAATAGCCGGCGGTCGCAATGAAGACCGCGATGCGAGTCACGCCTTTACGACACGCGTCTCGGCGAGGCGATCGTGCAGCGCGCGTCCTTCGGGGTCGAAGAGAATCGCCGCGAAACCCAGGCCGGCCGGTAGAAGCGACGCCAGGTACGCCGTTGCGCGGAGCACTGAAGCGCCAAGGCTGATCCGCAGCCCCACGTGGTCGGACTCGAGATCGTCGGCCGGGCGATCGGCCACGACCCTGATGCCCGCGAGCATCTTGCCGATGGTCTGTCCGCCTGCGGCGGTAAAGATCGCGAGATACCCGCCGTTGAGCAGTAGCAGAAACACGCCGAAGGGCACGGGAGGCAGCGACCACACGTTGGCGAGCGGCAGGTCTGCGACGCGCAGCGTGAAGTACAGAATCGCCGCGTCGATCGCTCCGAGGATGAGCAGGTCGACAAGGCCGGCGAGCGCGCGTGAAAGGACCGGCGCCGATTCCAACGCCCGAGGCTCGGGTGCGGCCCGCGCCACGACGGGCGCGGCCGCCGCCTCGATCGGCCTTCCGGTCTCGAGCCGAACGACGCGGTTTGGAGCCGATTCTGGTTCATCTGTCAGAAGCGCCGGCTGCTGTCGCGGCCGCGCAACCGCTGGCTGGCCACGTCGCACAGAAAGCGGTGGTCGCGGGACCGCGGGCGGCGTCACGAGCGGCGCATCGTTCATCCCGGGGCCCGGAAAAAGCGGAAGCTCGAAACGCGACGCGCCCCTCGGGGCAGTGTCCTCGTCGAGACTCGTCGATTCCCGAGCCGCTGCTGCAGCGGCTACAGGCCGCCGGTCGCTCAATTCGAAGTCTTCGAGCGGCCCTGCCGGTTGATCCTGGATTGGCAGGTCGAGCGGCGGCGGCTGAACCGCCAGCACGAGCTCGTAGCCGCAGTTACGGCAGCGCTCGGCACTGCCGAAACTGATGTACTGGCACTTCGGACATCTCATCTCGACGGAGGTGACGATGGAGGGGGTTGCGGCGCCTGCTGCACACGGGGGCGCGCCTGGGGCGCTCGACTGCGCCGATCCTGCTGCGCCGGCCGGGGGCGGCACGGGAGCGATGCGAGCGACCTCCAGCAGCTTGAGCTGAATCTCCGCGCGCAGCTCGTCGGCGTCGCGCCGCCGCGGATCCGATTCGGCGACGGCGTCCAGCACACGGAGGGCATCGCGCAGCCGACCGTCCTCGTAGAGCGCGCGGCCCCGCGAGATCAGCGCCTCGGATGGCTTCGGGAGAGGCAGTGGGTCCTCGGCCGCCGCCGCCCGCGGCAGCGTGGATGCGGGACTGAGCGGCAGCCAGTCAGGCCGCGTCAGCGCGATCCAGGCAACGACGCCCGCCGTGGCAAGACCCGCCAGGACGCCGGTCGCGATCCACGCCACTCGCGAAGATCCGCTCCGGTCAGACGTTCCGGGATCCGGAAGCGCGTCGATCTGCGGCGGAACGACCGATCGCGCCGGACGGACACGTGTCGGCTCGGACCGGTTCAGCCGCTCGAGCAGTACCAGCGCCTCTTCGCTCTGCGCACCGCGTTCGACCGCCGAGGTGAGCAGCGTCCGCGCGACTCCCGCATCGCCTCGATCGAACGCGGCGGCGCCGGTCTGCAAGAGCTCGTCTCCCTCGCGCTGCTGCTCTGCAATGGCGCTACGCGCCCGGTCGATGTAGGCCTTGGCTCGGGCGTGCCCGCGATCCAGAAAGAGAACCCGTGTCCAGACGCTGATGGCGAGCTCGTGCTGGCCGCCGAAATAGTGATCCAGCCCAGCGAGGAGAAGCTCCTCGACGCGAGCGTCGCGTTCGCGTTCGGGCACGTCTCCCGCTTCGGGGAGGTGGTCGATCCGCAGCGGGTCGGTCATCGGAAGTGGTGCAGCAAAAGAAGTTCTCGATGATTATGAGACCGCCGGCGGGGGCACGTCAAACAAAAACCCAGCCGTTGGCATCCCGATCGCTGTGCTACAACAGAGTCGCATGCCGATCATCGAATCCATCCCCAACGTGAGCGAAGGCCGACGGCCGGAGGTCATCGACCGCCTGGCCCAGGCCATGCGCGCGACGCCCGGTGTCCGCCTGCTCGACCATTCCGCTGACGCCTCGCACAACCGGTCAGTGTTCACGCTCGCCGGCGACGAGCCCGCGGTCAAAGCCGCGATCCTCGCGCTCTTTGCGGTCGCCGTGGACGCCATCGACCTGCGCGCCCATCGTGGCGAGCATCCGCGGGTGGGCGCGGTCGACGTCGTGCCATTCGTTCCGATCGAGGGCGTGACCATGTCGGATTGCGTCCGGATTGCCAAAGACGTCGGTGCCCAGGTGGCCGAACGCTTCCGTGTCCCCGTGTTTCTCTACGAGGAAGCGTCGACCAACCCGGCGAGAACGAACCTCGAGGATATTCGCCGGGGCGAGTTCGAGGGGCTGGCGGCGAAGATGGCGTCGCCTGGCTGGGCGCCGGACTTCGGTCCGGCTTCGCCGCACCAGACCGCCGGTGCCTCGGTCTTCGGCGCGCGGATGCCGCTTATCGCGTACAACATCAACCTCAACACCGATCGACTGGATGTCGCCAAGAAGATTGCAGCCGCGATCCGCCACAGCAGCGGCGGGCTCCGATACGTGAAGGCCATGGGCGTAAAGCTCGACGATCGAAACCTGGCGCAGGTGTCGATGAACCTGACCAACTATGAGAAGACGCCAGTGTTCCGAGTCTTCGAAATGGTGAAGCGTGAAGCCGGACGGTATGGCGTACTCATCCTCGAAAGCGAGATCGTCGGCTTGGTTCCTGCGGCCGCGCTGGTGCGCTCGGCCGAGTACTACCTGCAGCTCGAACGTTTCAGTGACGAGCAGATCCTCGAGAAGAAGCTCGGGGCCGGATAGGCTGGGGCGGATGCGGAGGGCTCAGGCCGGCTCCTCCTCCTCATCCACGCGCCGGATCGGCGCGATACCAAACGTCTTCATCTTGCGATAGAGGTTGCTCCGCTCGACCCCGAGGACGTCTGCCGTGCGCGAGATGTTTCCTTGCTGGCCGGCCAGCGCCTTCAGAATGTATTCGCGCTCGAACGTTTCGCGCGCTTCATGCAGTGGAATCGCCTCCGCTCCAGCGTCGGACTCGACGCTCGTGCCGCCGTCCAGGAACGACAAGTCGGATGCCGCAATCGTGTCGCCCGGCACCATGATCATCAGCCGTTCGAGCACATTCCGCATTTCCCGTACGTTGCCCGGCCACCGGTAGCGCTGCAGGGTGCTCATCGCGAGCGGATCGAACGTCTTGCGCCGCCGGCCTGTACTCGCGCGCCAGATCCGACATGAAGTACTCCGCCAGGCGGGGCACGTCATCGGCACGGTCGCGCAGCGGCGGAACGAAGATGGGAATGACGTTCAGTCGAAAATAGAGGTCCTCTCGAAAGCGCGAGGCGCGGATTTCTGCAGGCAGATCCTTGTTCGTCGCCGCAAGCACGCGCACGTCGACACGCACGCTCGCGGCACCGCCCACCGGCTCGACGACCTGTTCCTGCAGCGCTCGCAGCACCTTGGCCTGGGTCTTGAGACTCATGTCGCCGATTTCGTCGAGGAACAGCGTGCCGCCGTCGGCGACCTCGAACTTGCCGCGCCGATCGAGCAGGGCACCTGTAAACGCACCCTTGACGTGTCCGAAGAGCTCGCTTTCGATCAGCTCCTCGGGAATCGCCGCGCAATTGACCTCGATAAACGGCCCGCCCCGTCGGCGGCTCAGCGCGTGAACGGTGCGCGCGACGAGCTCCTTGCCGGTGCCGTTCTCCCCGTAGATGAGGACGCGTCCGTTGGTCGGCGCCGCCATCGCCACCTGCTCGCGCAGCTGAGCCATGACGTAGCTCTCCCCCACCATCGTCAGGCGGCGGTCGACGTGAGCCCGCAGGGCACGGTTCTCGGCCTCGAGTCGGCTCTGCCGCACGGCGTTGCCAATCACGAGAACCGTCTTCTCGAGCGAGAGCGGCTTCTCGACGAAGTCGAACGCGCCGAGCTTGATCGCCTTGACCGCCGACTCGATATTGCCGTGACCGGAGATCATCACGACCGGGGCGTCGACCCGGCGTTCACGCAGCCGCGCGAGCGTTGCCAGTCCGTCCATCCCGGGAAGCCAGATATCCAGCACGATGACGTCGTACGGGCTTCGCGAGACGCGGTCGAGGCACGCTTCGCCGCTGTCGACAGCTTCGACGACGTAGCCTTCGTCGCGGAGCACGCCGCTCAGCGCGCTCCGCACGCCGGCTTCATCGTCGACGATGAGAACATTCGTCTTCATCAGCGCCTGGTGGCTTCAGAGCAGGAGATCAGGAGAGCAGGAGGCACGCCTTGAAGACCCGCCAACTTCTGACCTCCTGATCTCCTGTTATCTCCCGTCACGCAATCAACCCTCACGTCGGGAGCTCTATCGTGAAAACGGTGCCCGTCGGAACATTGTCGGCCACTTCGATGCTGCCGCCGTGCTCGGCGATGACGCGCCGGACAATCGCGAGGCCGAGGCCGCTGCCACGCCCCTTGGTCGAGTAGTACGGCATGAACAACTTGTCGCGATCCGCCGCCGAGATGCCCGGACCGTTGTCCGAGACGAGAATCCGCGCCACGCCATTTCCAGGGTCGTGCCGGGTCTCGACGACGATCGCCGGCGGCTCGCCGTTTGGACGGAGAGTGGCCGCGCTTCCGCCCAGCGCCTCGACGGCGTTGTCGACGAGGTTGATGATCACGCGGCGCATCTGCTCGAGGTCGACGCGCACCGGCGGCAGCCCCGGCGAAAAGCGCCGCTCGATACGAATCTCACGAAACAGACCGTTGTAGAGCGCCAGCGTGTCGGCGAGCGACGCATTGAGATCCGCCGGCGCCGCCCGCGGCGCGGGCATGCGGGCGAACTGCGCGAACTCGTCGACGAGCGCCTTCAGCGATTCGACTTCGCCAACAATCGTCGACGTGCACTCGTCGACAAGGGCGCGGGCGGGGGCCGGCGCCGACGTAAACTGCCGGCGCATTCGCTCGGCACACAGCTGAATCGGGGTCAACGGATTCTTGATTTCGTGCGCCAGGCGGCGCGCCACGTCGCGCCACGCCGCGACCCTCTGAGTCCGGATGAGCGGGGTCACGTCGTCGAACACCAGAACCGCGCCGCCAGCGCTGCCGTCGTCGCGCAGGAGCGGTGTCGCGGCCGCGGCAAGATGCAGCTCGCGGCCGTCACGCAGCAACGCGATTTCCTGCACCGCCGGCGCCGGATCGCCGCCGCCCCGCGTCTGCTTCAGCAGGATCTCGAGCGGCTTGAGATCCTCGCGCGCGATGACAGCCTCGGCCCGGACGCCAATGACCGAACGGTCGACCTCGAGGAGACGCAGCGCCGCGCCGTTGATCGTTTCAATTTGTCCGGCGGCGCCGAGCGACACAACGCCCGTCGCAATCCGCTCCAGTACCGTCTCGATGTACTGACGACGCTCGTCGAGCTGCTGGTTCTTGCGTTCGAGATCGAGGCGCGAGTCGCTCGAGCTTTTGCTGGCTCGCGGCCAGTTCCCCGGCCATCGTGTTGAATGCCTCGACGAGCGAGCCAAATTCGTCGCGAGTTTCCGGCTCGATCCGGTGATCGAGGTGGCCGGCGCCAATTTCGCGGGCACCGGCGGCAAGCCGCTGCACCGGCCGGGTGATGCGCTTCGCGAGGTACAAGCCGGTCCAGGTCGCGCTGACCATGATCATCAGCGTCATCATGACGAAGAGCGTCAGATAGACGCCGCGAATCGGCCGACGAAGCGCGTGCAACTGGCTCCGGTTCTGAAAGGCCTCGATGATCTGCCGGGCGTGCGTGGCCGACTCCCCCGAGAGCCGGTCGCTCGCGAGCACCACGCCGACAACCCGCCCCGACGCGTCGCGGACCGCGGCGCCGCCTCGCACGAGCTCGCCGCCGCCCTCGAGCGGCTCGGGCGCGTACGACTCCGCACCGCCGCTCGCGACGAGCGACGCGAGGTGGTCGGCCGACGCGCGAACGCCGTCGCGCGGCAGCCCTGGCGATTCGACCGCGACCAACGGCACGACGTCGGCCCGCTGCCCCGCCATCGAGCGCGATCGGTACACCTCGACGAGCCCGACTCGTCCCTGCGCGACCTCGGCCTCGATAGCGCGGCGGACGGCGACGAGGTCCCCCGATTCGACCGCCGCGGCCGGGAGCTCCCGAGCGATTCGCGCCGCGTGGGCCGTGACGCTCAGTTCGCGTTCGCGGTAATAGTCCTGCGCGACCCGAGTGGCCGCCGTCAGGATATCGTCGATCGGTTGGCTGAACCACTTCTCCGTGCTGCTGCGGATGAGCTCGCTGCCGACGATGAGCACGAGTACGCACGGCACGATCGTCAGGCCCAGGAGGGCCAGCACCAGCTTGGCCCTGAACCTGGAGAACGGCAGCCCACGGCGGCGCTCGACGACGAGCTTCACGATGTTGCGGGCGAGAACGAAGACCAGCGCCACGAGCATCGTCAAATCGGCCGCCGAGAGAGCGTAGAGCACGACCTCGGTCAGGAAGTCCGGATTGAGTTCCGTGGAGCTGTCCGCAAAACGAACCATCGCCACGAGTGCGGCGATGAGGACGAGGATGCCGAGGAGGATGAGGCGAGGATTATCGCGGAACGGACGCCGCTCGGCGCGCGCGACGGCGGGCCGTGCCGGCAGCGTCGGGCGGGTCGCCTCGCGGATGGTGGTCATGTGACTGGCAGCACGGGAGGTCGGCCGCCCGCGCGCGAAAGCCTCGACGAAACTCGAAGAGCGAAGTCGGGCGGGCTACCGGAGAAACGTGAACTTGGCGAACCCGGCAATCCCACCTTCCCACGGCCACACGAAGGAGGCGTTTCTCGGGGTCGTATGGGCGCGCACCCGCAGGTAGTACTCCGAGTTCCCCTCCAGGGCGGCCGTGCCGAAAAGTGGCAGCTTCTCGAACTCGGTGAGCCACGCGCGGGCCTCTTCTTCACGTTCGAGCGGTTCGGCGCGCTCCATCCGGCCATCTTCCCGTCGCGTTGCCATATACCGCCGGGTGAGGATGTCGTACTCGATCGTCGCGGTGACGGTCGCCATGGCAAGCGTGCGATCCACCCAGAGCGCGGTGCTGCGCTTGAGCTCGACGTCGTAGATGAACGTAATCCGCATCCCGCTGTGCATGGCGGCACGGACGTCCTCCGTGAACACGTCGTTCATGCGCAAGGTCACGAGGATGCGGCCATCCTTCGCGAGCGGCGTCACCTGCATGGTCTGCGCGGACACGACCGCGACGGTCGCCATGACAAACATGACAAGCATGAGAACCATGACAAACATGCCGGGCACGACTGCGAGCGATCGTCTGACGGCGGCCATCACTTGGGCTTCACCTTCTGTTCGACCTTCTGCAACTCATCGACTTCGCGCTTGAACTGACCGACGTCCCGAAACTGACGATAGACGGACGCAAACCGGACGTAGGCGATCTGGTCGAGCTGCTTCAGCTCCTGCATCAGCCGCGCGCCAATCTCGCCCGTCGTCAGCTCTCGGTCCGGGCGGTCCTGGAGATCGGCTTCGATCCTATCAGCGATTGCCTCGAGCTCCTGCACGCTGACGGGCCGTTTCTCGCACGCCCGGAGCAACCCGGCAATCAGCTTCTGACGCTGGAACGGCTCGCGATTGCCGTCCTTCTTCACGACACGATACTCGATTTCCTCGATGCGCTCACGGCTTGTAAACCGCTTGCCGCAGCCGAGGCATTGCCGCCGCCGCCTGATCACGTCGCCCTCGCGGCTTTCGCGCGAGTCGACGACCTTGTCGCCCAGATGCCCGCAGTACCGGACATTTCATCGCACGCGGCCTTGAGCCTGAGGGCCGACAGGGGCCGTCGGGACCAGGGCCGGTGCCTGTTCCTTGGCGCCGTCCTCCGCCATTTTTCTGGCACCCGTGAGGGTCAGCCCCTCGCGAGCCATGAAATAGATGCCGAGGAGCGTGACCGGGACGAACGAAATCGCATGCAGCACAATCGCGGCGCCCACGGCGCGCTCGGCAGGCGCCGCGAAAAACACCTCGGCGGCAATCTGATAGGCGACGTGAAACCCGCCAACCGCCCCCGGTGTCGGTACCGCGACGCCGACGACGAGCAGTGTCATGACCAGGAACGAAGCCCGGAACGGGAACGTAATATGAAATGCCTGCGAGGTCAGCCAAATCCCGGATGCGATCGCGAGCCACAAGGGCACCGACAGCGCGAGCGCGATGAGCATCCTGCGAGGTTGACGCATCACCGCCAGCCCTTGCGCGAAGGTTTCGACGAATCGCGCGACGGCATGCGCCAGACGGGCCGGGAGCACGCGCTCGATACGGAGCGCGATCCGGCCCAGGCGCTCGGGGTGACCCGCCAGCACGAAGAGAAGCGCCGACCCGGCGAGCGCAACCCCGGCCGCAACAAGTCCGCCCAGCTTCACGCGGGCAAACTGCTCCGGATCGCCGGAAACGGCGTTGGGCGCGGCGGTCAAAACGAACCACGCGAAGAGCATCAGTACGGTGATGAGGTCGAGCAGGCGTTCCAGGATGATCGTCGCGAACACCGCCGTCGCGTTCAGGCCCTCGCGACGCGCCAGGAGATAGGGGCGAATCACTTCGCCGGCACGAGCCGGTAACAGGAACGAGCCGGCAAAGCCGATAACGGTGGTCCGAAACGCGACGCTGAAGTGGGTGGGACCGATCGGGGCGAGGAAATACTGCCACCGGAGCGCACGGAGCACGTAGGTCACGCCGGTCGCAGCCAGCGCGAGGAGAAGCGGCAACGGGCTGGCCCGCCTGGTCTCGCCCCAGACACCCGCCACGTCGACGCTGCGAAGGAACACGCCCAGCAACCCGAGGGTCAGCAGGAAGATCAGGGCGTTCCGAACTCGTGGCTGCATGCGGCCGGGTTTTAGGCTCAGTCGGGTTTAGAATCCGGGGGTAGCTCCGGGTACCCGATCCACGCAAGAGTACCACAGGAACGGCTCCAAATCTATGGGAAAACGTGAGTTACTGCTGATCTGCGGGTTCGCGGTCGTCGGAGTGCTCGTTTACTACGCGACCGCCCCGGAAGCCGCCCCCGGTCAGGGTGGCTTCTCGATCGGGCGGTTGATCGAGGAGGTGAAGCGCGAAGTCCGCGGCAATCGCTCGTCAGCCGAGGTGTCGACGACCACGGCCATTCCATTGAAACCCGGCGTCACTGAGCTACGCTTCGAAACCGGCAGCGCGGGCGTCACGATTAGCGGCGAAGACCGGCCGGACCTGCTCTGCGAGCTGAAGGTGTGGTCGAGCGGGTACGACGAAACCGAAGCGAAGAAATACGCCAACGAGACAGCGTTGAAAACGACCGAGGCGGGAATGACCGTGGTCCTCAGCATCAAGTATCCCGAACCAGCCACCCAGCGTGCCTCCCTCGTCGTTCGAATGCCCAAAGCCATGTCGGTCCGGATTCAGCCGAGCCGCGCGAAGCTCGAGATTTCCGGCGTGGCTTCAGTCGAGCTCGTCGAAGCCCGCGGCCAGGCCAGCGTCACGGGAATCAGCGGACGAGTAGTGGCCACCCACCGTGGCGGCGCCCTGACGATCGAAGGCGTCCCTGCGGTCAGGCTGAACACGCGGGGAAGCACGGTCTCATTGAAGGACATCACTGGCGAAGCCACAATGCAGCTGCAGGCCGGCGAGTTCAAGAGCCAGTCGATCATGGGACCGATCGAGGTCGACTCAAACGGCACGAGGATGGTGTTCGACGGCCTCGCCGTCACGCGCCGGCCAATCCGGATTAACGCCATCGGCGGCAGCGTGACGATGACGGGGCTCCGCAGCGAAACGCGGATCGACAGCCGGGACACGCGAGTCGACGTGACCATCGACCAGCCGGCGCAGGTCACGATCTACAACGAGCACGAAGAGGCGATGAAGGTGACGCTGCCGGCCGGCGGGGTTCAACTCGACGCGCTGGCGGTCGACGGGCGTCTGACGGTGCCGCCAGGTCTGCCCGAGGTGAAGACGACCGACAACGAGCAGCGCGCCGCCGGCCCGATCGGCGGCGGCGGACCGACGGTGACGTTGCGCTCGAAGCGCGGAGACATCACCATCGAGACGAAGGAGCCCAAATAGGCGTCGCACATCGAACTTCCCCGCTTCAGATTCAGACTTCAATCTTCGGACTTTCTGTTGTAACGTGCCCCTGTGCTGTCCGCCGCTCCTCTCCTCGAAACATCCCTGGCTGGTCTGACCCTGCACCGTCGCGGCAAAGTGCGCGACGTCTACGAAGTCGGCAACGACCTGCTCATCGTCACGACCGACCGCATCTCGGCGTTTGACTACGTTCTTGGCTCGGGCATTCCCGACAAGGGCAAGGTACTCACGCAGCTGTCGGCATTCTGGTTCGGGCGGATGGGTGACCTGGTCCCGCATCACCTGATCGCGACCGACGTCGCGCGCTTCCCTGAGGCGCTCCGCAGTCACGCGTCCGTGGGCTCTGTCCTCGAAGGCCGATCGATGCTGGTTCGCCGGACCGAGCCTGTCCCCGTCGAATGCGTGGCACGTGGGTACCTGTCGGGCTCCGGGTGGAAGGAGTATCAGCAAACTGGGAGCGTGTGCGGCGTCGCGCTTCCGGCCGGGCTGCGCGAATCCGACCGGCTACCCGAACCCATCTTCACGCCTGCGACCAAGGCCGAGAGCGGCCACGACATCAACATCAGCGAAGCCGAGGCTGGACGGCTGGTCGGCGCACCATTGATCGCCCGATTGAAAGCCCTGACTCTCGAGATTTATCGCCGTGGCACCGTCCATGCCGAATCGAAGGGCATCATCATCGCGGACACCAAGTTCGAGTTCGGGCTCGTCGGCGCCGGTGACCCGGCAACTGATGTCGTCCTCATCGACGAGGTCCTCACCCCCGATTCGTCCCGCTTCTGGCCGATGGACCGCTACGAGCCGGGCCATGGACAGCCGAGTTTCGACAAGCAGTTCGTGCGCGACTACCTCGAAGAAATCCGCTGGAACAAACAGCCCCCCGTGCCCTCCCTGCCCGACGACGTCGTGCGCCGAACGCGGGACAAATACGTCGAGGCCTACCGGCTCCTGTCGGGCCGCGAACTGCAGTAGCCGTGCGCGAAAAGCTCGAATCGCTCGTGCAGGAAATGCTCGACCGTGGCGTGCGCTACGACGACGCCCGTCAGGAGTTCGAGAAGGTGTTCATCACTCGCGCCTTGCAGCGCTCGAAAGGCAGCGTCGGGGAGGCCGCCGACCTGCTCGGGATTCACCGAAATACCGTAGCGCGCAAGATGACCGAATACCGGATCAAGAGAAAGACCTAGTTGGTTCAGGTTCAAGGTTCAAGGTTCAAGGTTCAAGGTTCACGGTTCAGGGTTCAGGGTTCAGGGGTTCAGGTTCGGTGGTCGGTCAGAGAGCCCTGAACCGTGAACCTTGAACCATGAACCTTGAACCTTGAACCTTGAACCTTGAACCAAGGAATTAGCACTCCCCCGCTTCGACTGCTTGACAACCCCCGGCGTGACTCCATAGAATTAGCAGTCGCCAGGGCGGAGTGCTAAGCCGCTGTGGCTCCAGGCTTCATTTACACCGTGTTTACCGTTTACCACCCATCTCAACCTCAACCGGGAGCTAGATAGAAATGGCTACACAGACGAAAGTTCGTATCCGTCCTCTGCACGACCGCGTGATCGTGCAGCGCCTCGAAGAGGGCGAGCAGAAGGTCGGCGGCATCATCATCCCCGATACCGCCAAGGAAAAGCCTCAGCAGGGCAAGGTCATTGCCGTCGGGAAGGGCAAGGCCGAGAAGGACGGAAAGATCACGCCGCTCGACGTCAAGGAAGGCGACACGATTCTCTTCGGCAAGTACTCGGGCCAGGAGATCAAGCTCGATGGTGAGGAGTACCTCATCATGCGCGAGGAAGAGATCCTCGGCGTCATCAACAACTAGTCCGGTTACTGGAGAGAAAGACGATCATGGCAAAGCAGATTATTTACGGCGAGGAGTCGCGACAGGCCATCCTGCGTGGCGTCAACCAGCTCGCCAACGCCGTCAAGGTGACGCTCGGCCCCAAAGGCCGCAACGTCGTGCTCGACAAGAAGTTCGGCTCGCCCACCATCACCAAGGACGGCGTGACCGTCGCGAAGGAAATCGATCTGAAGGATCCGCTCGAGAACATGGGCGCCCAGATGGTCCGCGAGGTCGCCAGCAAGACGTCGGACATCGCCGGTGACGGCACGACCACGGCTACCGTGCTCGCGCAGGCCATCTTCCGCGAGGGCGCCAAGAACGTCGTCGCGGGCGCCAACCCGATGGAGCTCAAGCGCGGCATCGAGAAGGCGGTCGAAGTCATCGTCGCCGAGCTGAAGAAACAGGCCAAGCCGGTCAGCGGCCAGGCGATCGCGCAGGTCGGGACGATCTCGGCCAACAGCGACGAGACGATCGGCAGGATCATCGCGGAAGCGATGGAGAAGGTCGGCAAGGACGGCGTCATCACCGTCGAGGAAGCCAAGAGCATGGAGACCTCGCTCGAGGTCGTCGAAGGCATGCAGTTCGACCGCGGCTACCTGTCGGCGTATTTCGTGACCGACCCGGAGCGCATGGAAGTGGTGATCGAGAACCCGGTCATCCTCATCCACGAGAAGAAGATCAGCTCCATGAAGGACCTCCTGCCGCTGCTCGAGCAGGTGGCGCGCGCCGGCCGACCGCTCCTCATCATCGCCGAGGACGTCG
>CAVXUR010000011.1:0-383670 GCA_963764925.1 uncultured Acidobacteriota bacterium | reverse complement strand
AGCACTCGTCGCGGCGGCGAAACAGCTACCGGTCTCCCGGCCCGACCATGGATCATGGACGCCTACTCCCCGGCGCCGCCGCCGTCTCCACCACCGGCGACCTCGCGAAGCTCGCCACCGCACTGCTCGACGGGACCGCACCGGCATGGCCGCCCTGCAACCCACCACCGCCACCGACCAACCGAACACCCGCATCGGTGACTACTGGCTGACCTCCACCCGGCGAACCGGTCAGACCATCACCCAGCACGCCGGGCAGACCGGCGGGTACGCCTCCTACCTGGGCCTCGACCGCCCCCGGCACAAGGCCGCCATCGTCCTGTCCGACGTCGCCTACGACGCGAGCGACCTCGGCACCCAACTCCTCGCCCACCGCACGTAAAACTCCAACATCACAGGCATCGGCGACGCCGGCTGCCGCGAGGCGACTATGCCGTAAGTAAGTCGGATCACCAGGTCCGCCGACAGAGTGATGATCTCTGCGGCCGGGCTCCGCTGCGCTGGTAGGCATCGGCAAGTCCAGCGGCATCACCGGTCTTTGCGGGGCGTCGGGGGTGCACTGAGTTGGCAGGCGCGTTCTGGCGCTCGTCGGCCGGGTTACCCCGGAGCGTGCCGGTTCGTACGGTGCCTGAGGTCTCCTTCGTCTACGTCTGCCGGCCGTTGCGGCTCCAGGCTTGCCCTCGAGCGGCATACAGGCTGCTGCCAGCGCTTTGTCATGCCGATGAGCGGAAACTCGATCATGCCGCGTCCAACATTCGCCATTGCAGTTCTTGACCGATGTTCGAGCCATTCTGCGCACGGCGGAGGCAGGCTTTACGCGGCCTTCGACCCGTGAGTACAATGTGCAGGTGGAGACGTTCCTGATTCTTTTGCGCGGCATCGACGTCGGAGGCAAGAACAAGGTTTCGATGGCGGAACTGAAAAAATGCCTGGAAGAACTAGGGTTTTTCGACGTCTCAACGTTCATCGTCAGTGGCAACGTCGTCTTGACGTCAGACCGGCACGCCGAGGAGATAGCGTCCAAATCGAAGCAGCGCTGCCCAAGGCATTCAAGCTTGACAGCGAGCTGATCAGAGTTCTTGTCCTCACGCGTGAGCAACTCCAGGCTGTCGTGGACGACAGACCGAAGGGCTTCCGGCGATCAGCCGGACAAATATCACAGTGACGCTATTTTTCTGGTGGGCATCGATGCCGCCGACGTGATGCCGATATTCAATCCGCGCGAGGGTGTCGACAGGGTCTGGCCGGGTAATGGTGTCGTCTACTCGGAGCGTCTCAGCGCTCAGCGCACAAAGAGCCGGCTAAGCTCGATGATGAAATCACCGCTCTACAAGTCGATGACTATTCGCAGCTGGAGCACAACAGTTAAGTTTCTGGAAATGCTCGATGCCAGAGGCGCCGACGCGGGCTGACGTCGCACCCTGCCCGTTGCCGGACGTCCGGATCTGCCGCGAAGTAGGCGCTCGTTGGCGCCTAGCCTCGCGCCTTCAGTAAGGGTGGCGGGTGGTGGGGCCCGGGAACGCGAAAGTGCCTTCTGATCTGGGACGATGGGCTTGTCTAGGGTCATGATCGTCCCGCACGGAAGGCACTTTCAGAGGTGCAGAGTACCGGCACGCGTCCGAAGATCGTCGTCAGCTGGTGGCGGCCGGGGTGTGGTCGGCCATGCCGGCACCCGGCTGCTGGCCGATCTGGCCGACGTGACCGGGTTGACCGGCGGTTTCAGTCAGGCGTTGGGGCTGGGCCGGGCAGCGGCGGTCGGCGCATGATCCGGGCCGGGTCGCGGTCGATCTGGCGGTGATGCTCGCCGACGGCGGTGAGGCGATCGCGATCTGGCGGTGCTGCGTGACCAGCCGCGGCCTGTTCGGGCCGGTGGCCTCGGATCCGACCGCGTGGCGGGTCCTGGACGCGCATCGACGACGCGGCGCTGGACCGGGTGCGGGCGGCTCGGGCGCGGCGCGGGAACTGGCCTGGGCGCAGCTGGCCGAGACCCGCCGGCGTCTGCCGGCCTCGATCGTGGCCGGGTCGCCGGCTGCCCGGGTTGGTGCTGGACATCGACGCGACGATCGTGATCTGCCACTCGGAGAAGGAATCGGCGGCCCCGACGTGGAAGAGACACGTTCGGCTATCACCCGCTGCTGTGTTTCCTCGACGCCACCGGCGAAGCCCTGGCCGGGATGCTGCGCGCCGGGCAACGCCGGGTCGAACACCGCCGCCGACCACATCACCGTCCTGGACCAGGCGCTGGCGCAGATCCCCGACGCGCACCGCTACGGCAGCCCGATCCTGATCCGGTCCGACTCGGCCGGCAGCAGCCACGCGTTCCTCGCCCACATCCGCGGCCTGCGCGAGCACGGCGTGCACACCTAGTTCTCCGTCGGTGTCGCGATCACCGAACCGATCCGGGCCGCGATCACCGCCTGCCACCGGACTGGGTCGCCGGCCCTCGACGGCGACGGCGAGCCTGCGCGACGGCGCGCGAGATCTGCGAGATCACCGACCTGGTCGACCCGGCTGTGCTGGCCTCTTCCCGGCCGGCACCCGGCTGATCGTGCCGCCGGGAACGCCCGCACCCCGGCGCGCAACTGTCCCTGTTCGACACCATCGAAGGGCATGCGCCACCAGGTCTTCGCCACCGACACCCCCACGGCGGCGGCTCGATCCAGTTCCTCGAAGTCCGCCACCGCGGCCACGCCCGCGTCGAGGACCGCATCCGCACCGGCAAGGACACCGGCTTCGGCCGGTTCCCGTCCCGCGCACTTCGCGATCAACGCCGCCTGGCTCGAACTCGCCCTGACCGGCATCGACCTGCTCGCCTGGACCCAGCACCTGCTCCTGGACGGCGAACTCGCCCTCGCCGAGCCGAAGAAGCTGCGCTACCGGCTCCTGCACGTCGCCGCCCGAACTCACCCGCACCGCCCGCACGCACCAGCCTGCGCATCGCCGCAGAGCTGGCCCTGGGCCGACGACCTCGTCACCGCGTTCGCCCGCCTCGCCGCCCTGCCCGAACCCGTTACCTGACAACAGAATCCGCCGCCCACCCACGACCAGGACCCACGGAGCAACCCGGCCTGCGGCCGGGCGACACAGCCTGCCCGGCCACCATCGCCGACACCGATCCCATCATCCAGCAACAGCCGAAACGCTCAGCCGCCGCTTAATGAAAGACGGAGGCTAGGCTGTCAACTGGACATCTGGAGTAGTTGCTCCAGGCCGGCCCGCAGCCTACGCCGCGCTGCTGGCTTCACCGCAAGCCGGAACCGCAGCCAACCATCGACGTCGGGAATCTCCAGTTTCCTGGCAGCATCCTCGGTGAACTGCAAGGCCAGCTCGTCGTTGGACAGAACCCAACCGCGCAGGCCAGCCTCCACCACACTATGGGCGGGCTCGAAGCACACCGTATCGGGCTCATCGTCATCGGGGTCGCGCTGGATGACGATCCCGCGCCCGCTGCCGTCCGCGTGCTCGGCCGCCCAGACCGAGAAGATGCCGTCGACCGGCCCGGAACCAGCCAGCCGAAGCGTTTCCGGCGGGCCGCCCGCGCACCACGGGCAGTTGTTTGGCTCCGGCTCCGGCGGTACGGGTTCTGCCCAGATCGCGTCGGCGAGCACGAACCTGCCCTGCCAGGCGCCCGCACTGTCCTCCCAGGCTGCAGGATCCGCTGGCGTGGCCCTCGGTGCACCTGGTAGACCAGCCCGTCGACGTCCACGTCACCGCAGTACGTTGCACTGCCATGGCCGGAACGCGTGTCCAGCGGGTGTGACGGTGTAGCCGTCACGGCCCGCGAGGAAGGACCAGTGCTCGACCGCTTCGCGGCGGCCCGGCTCGCCCTGCGTTGGCGCGTCCGACCGCCCGCTGAACAGCAGGGTAGACGGGTCCGGCAGACGACTCAGCTCGGTCAGTTCCTCATAGGTGGGCACGCCCGAAATGATAAAGGCGATTCCTGACGAGCCCGTTCCCGAGCACACATCGGTACGGCAGCCGGCCGCTCGCGTCGAAGTCCGTCGTTCTGTCGCCGACCGGGCCCTGGTGTGCGCATCGCTAATGACGGATCGTCAGGTATGACTGCCTTCACTGCTTGCGACCAAACCGCTATGACGTCCGACGAGCGTGTTCTCCGGGCGGCGGTGGCCGCGTACCTGGGCCGCTACCGGGGTCAGTCCCGCTTGCACACCGGGTCTGACCTCAAGATCTTCCTGACCTGGTGCACCGATCAAGGCCTCGACCCGCTTCGCCGTTGGCCGGGTCGACGTCGAGCAATACGTGCGCTGGTTGCAAGAGGTCCGCTGCTACCAGCCCTCGACGGTCTCCCGCCGGCTATCGGTCGTCGTCGGCTTCTACCGAATCTGCGTCATCGACCAGGTCCTGCCCTACTCGCCGGCCGACTACGTGCGTCGGCCACCGGTACCGGCCGAGTCACCCACCCTCGGGCTCGGGCACCTGCAGTTCGAAGCGTTGATCAGCACCGCACGACTGTCGCCGAACATCAACGACTTCGCCCTGATCGCCATGCTCGGTCTCCTCGGCCTGCGGATCTTCGAGGCCTGCGGCGCGAACATCGGCAACCTCGGCGAGGAACACGGCCACCGCGTACTGAAGGTCCGCGGCAAGGGCGACAAGACCGTGCTGATCCCACTACCGCCGGCGGTAGCCCGCGCGATCGACCGGGCCGCCGACGGCCGCGACGCCGGACCGATCCTGCGCAACCTCCACGGCGCGCGGATGGACCGGCACGCAGCCGCCCGCCGACTCAAGCAACTGGCCGACGCGGCAGGGATCCACATGCCGAGGATGCACCCCCACATGCTCAGACACACATTCGTGACCACCATGCTCGACGCCGGCGTCAGCCTGCGCGACGTGCAGATCGCCGCCCGGCACGCCGACCCTCGAACGACCATGCGCTACGACCGCGCCCGCAAGAACCTCGACCGGCACCCCAACTACATCCTCGCCGCGTACATGGCATCTGGCACGTAGCTGACCAGCCCACGGACCTGCCGATGACCGGATGTCATCATCCGTACTAGCGTGACAATGTGATCACATCGATTAGAACCGCGGTGGGACGAGGCTTTTCAATAGATAGCCGGGAAACTCGCATTACGATCGCTCCTTCTGGTTCGGCAGTCTTCAGGACGCAATAGTCGGCCCCCTGCTGGATGGTCAATTGTATGGCGCGATACTCTGCGCCTCGACCTTCACCGCAGAGCTCACGGCTATTCATGGCATCTCCGTCGACCGCTGCGATCTTCACCGCATCATTTATCGGCGCGATGATGAACTTGCGCTCGTCGGCGTTGGTGCAGTTCTGTTGGCTACGCGTCTTGTCAGGAGTGAAGCACTCGATGGAGAAGTCGCCCGTCCAGTAATCCGGTCCCAGCTGCGGCGGTGACACCACGACCGCGCCCTGTGGAAACTGGTCATTGGGGCTCAGCTCAACACGGATCCGCTTCGTCCCGTTTGGCAGCGCCTTCGAGCTCTCCAGCGATTCGGCAGGGGTGCCGCTGGCCAGAGCTGATGTATCAGCTGAAGGGCTGCCAGGCAGCTTCGATGTCGCGGCTGATTCAGTGCCTCTGTCCGGCAGAGTGAAGTCGGTGAGGTCTCTACCGAATGCTAGGGTCGCTACCAAAACACTAATCAGCGCCACCACAACTCCGGTGATGGCCACGACAATGGCAGGTTCTTTCCAGCGGTGATCGCCACTCACTAGTGTGATCTCTCTATGTGCGTACTGGACATCCTCGTAGTGGTAATACGAAAGCGACGAACCAACAGATTGACGCTGTCGTGTATCGGTCACAACATTGACAGGTCGAGCTCATCTCGGCATGCACATCATCTGCTGCGAAGCGCTCGCCGTGGTGCTCGCCTTCACGCTGAGCTCCGCCTAGTGTCGGCGGCATGAGCGCAAGCGGATCGGACGCCCTGGCCCGGCGAAGCTGTCACGCTCCAGATGTGGCAGCGCTGATTGGACTTCTTGCCGTGCTTGAAGGCGAACTCATGGTGAGCGGGGTTCCCGAGCGCATGTCACGTCGTATCCGAGACCGGCTGGAACGAGTGGGGCTTCTTGTTGCCGGCGCGACCGAGCGGGACCTGCGTCAGTCCATTTCTGATCTCAATCACCGGTTGAGATACGCCCTCGGCGAGTACGACGAACCGCCGCAGCCTGTGGAAGTGCCCGAGTAAGTCGCAGTGGGATCTAGCCTGTTCGCCGGACCAAGATCAGGTCCACTCTTCCTGCCGCGTGGTGCGCGCGGCGCACAAGAATGCCGCGAGTCGGTCAGGGAAAGAGCCCATCGACTTTGCGGTGTTGGCATTCGTTGTCCGCTTCTGCCGCGGTCGCGGGCGGCCTCGGCTACCTCGGAAGCACCGGCGGCGTCTGGCTCGGTGTCGCCACCGGCCACACCAGTACCCAGTGCTGGTCCACGAGTTGTCTCGGCCTGTTCCTTGCTGGCGGCATCGCCGCCGGCCCTACAACGCGGTCCACGCGTCCCGCCTAGCGCCCACCACCCCGTGGAAGCGGGTCAACGCACCCAGAAGTCGTGCGGGAGCGCGTCGACGTCCGACGCGGACTGTTCGATGTAGCCCGCGACCGGCAGGAGCGCGATCGCGGCGCGGTCCCCGGCGTCGGCCATCTCACGCATGACCGTCGCCTGCCGTCGGGCGCGCTGCACGATCGCGGCGCCGAAGGCGTGTCGGTCGCCGTCGTAGCCGTACGCGTCGAGCAGGAGATGAAGGCGGCGGGACCGGTCCGTGCTGTCGTGGAAGCCCAGCCCTTCCGCCACGCTCGGCGGGCACAGCGGCACCCACCGCTGCTACGGCAGCTGGACTTCCACACCGAGGAAACCAGGCGGACGGCCCGCGCATCGCCTCGTGGGTGAACTCCTTGGCCCGGGCGCCGTAGAAATCGGGCCGGTAGAAGACCAGCTTGGCGGCGTCCGGCACCGGATGCCCGGAGAACAGCCGGATGCAGCCGGAGATCGCGCCCCGTGGCCGGCCGCAGTCCGGCGACCCGCTCTTGTCGCTGACGGCGTCGAGGATCGTCCACCACCTTGGGGTAGCGGGCACGGATCGGAAACCAGGCGCGCCAGGGTCGGAGAAGAAACGATCGGCAGCACCGCAAGGCTGTGTCGCTGTCCGCGGCATGAGCCGGCGAGCGGCGCCGAGGCCGTCACGGAATCACTCGATGACTTTCCGCGTGCCCTGCAGCGAGGATCGATCGCGAGCGGTCGGGGTCGTAGAGGCCGAGCCGGACGCCTGGACGTGCCGTCGAGGCCCCGAGGGTCGAGGGATGCGATGGGTTGCCCTGACCTTGGTGGGCCGCCCTTCGTGGCTCTCGACGATCAGGCCGTACGCGTCCCGACGGAACGGCATGGTCGTGGCGTAAGAACGGGTATCTCGGGGACGACATCTTCGGGAGGCGTACTACGGTACAATCTCTCGACTGCCCGACGGCACCGAGCGACTCCCGCGAGCGAGAGCGAGGCGCCGCAGACATGATCATCCGCGCCGGGTGACCCCCTCGGGAGCTCCGAGGCGCCTTCGGTATCTCTCGCCGAAAAGGCGCGTATCGGGACGCTCCTCGAGCGCGCGAGCTTCGCCAAGGTCGTGTTCACCGGTGGCACCCTGATCAGTCGGCGGATCACCGCTCGACGCGCCAGCTCCGCCGCGAGCATCGTGGCGTCCCGGTAGGCGCCACTTCATGTTGGTGACCTCCGACCGGCCGTTGTCGGGACCGGGGGTCGCGGTGGCAGCCCAGGCACCAGCTCATGCTGAGGGGCGTCGTCCGTGTGACCGTTTCCATCTCGTCGATGCGGCCGTGGCAGGTGACGCAGCCGACTCCCGCCGCTACGTGCGGCGTCGTGCGCGAAGTGGCGAAGTCGGGAAGCTTGTGGACGCGAATCGAGTGCATCGGACGGCGGTGGGCGACGCTGTCGCGAATCGGCGCGAGCAACTCGCTGTCCTTCTTCACGAGCTGATGACAGTTCATGCACGTCTTCGTGGGCGGAACGTTCGCGACGGCAGAAATCTCGATCGAGGCGTGACAGTATCGGCAATCGAGACCAAGTTCGCCGACGTGGAGCTTGTGGCTGTAGGGAACGGGCTGACCGGGACGGTAGCCCACGTCCGTGTACCACGGGGAAAGGTAGTACCAGACACCCCCGATCGCGAGGATCGGGCCGAGACTGCCCGCGAGGGCAGCCACGATCGGGAGCTTGTTCCACCAAGGGGGAAAGATCTGGCCCACAGACTACGGCTCCGGGGCTCTGGACAAGAGTTGCCCCGGCCGCGAGTCTACGCGCGAGTCCACGATGGAACCGTGATGCCACATCCTCGCGCCCCCAAAAAAGAATACGTCGCAGAGGAACGACCGACCCGCCTCCGCCAAGGCCACGGCGAGGTCTCGCCGAAGCGCTGTAAGCTTCGCAGACGGCACGAAGGCGGAAGTCCCGCCGATTGAGGCCGCATCTTATCCACGAACTGGACGAGGGTCAAGCGCGCCGCAGCGCTTTCGATCAGGTCATCGCGCTTGAGGTGCGGGGATCGTTCTCACCGGCGCTGCGAAGCGCGTGATACCGACCGACAAAGGTGTGGGATTCCGCAGCGTGACGCGACGCGCGCGGCATGGCAGCGCGCCGACCCGATCGGTTTCGCGATCGGACGTTCGCGAGATCGACGCGGTCGCGAGACAGGGCCGCTTCGGCCCGCCTCATCACCGGAGAGCGCCGGGCTTTTGCTCGCCGAGCGAGCGCACGTACGCGATGAGCTGCAGCAGCTGCTCTTCGGTCACCAGTCCCTGGAACGTCGGCATGATGGGCTGGTAGCCGGCGGCGATCTTCGCTTGCGGATTCACGATCGACTCGCGCAGGTAAGACTCATCCACGATGACCGTCCCGCCGCCCTGCAGCTCGATCGTCTTGCCGAAGAGCCCCGCGAGCGCCGGACCGCGAGCCTGGGGACCGTCCTGGTGGCACGTGTTGCACACGAGATCAGAAAAGAGCTTTTCACCGGCAGCCACGGGCGACATCGTCGCCGGGCCTCCGGCCAACCAGGCCTGATAGTCGGCCGGTTCCATCGCCGTGATCCAGCCGATCATGCCCGAGTGTTTCGTGCCGCAGTACTCGGCGCAGAACAGGTGATAGCGGCCGGGCTTGGTGGCCGTGAACCACATCGAGTTGTAGCGTCCCGGGATCACGTCTGCCTTCACGCGAAACGCCGGAATGTAGTAGCTGTGGATGACGTCTTCCGAACCCATCACGAGCTTGACCGGGCGGCCGATCGGGACGTGGAGCTCGTTGATCTCGCGCTGGCCGTCGGCGTGCTGCGCCTTCCACATCCACTGCTTGCCGACGATGAAGATCTCCATCGCCCCTGCCGGTGGCCGGTACAAGTCAAAAAACACTTTCGCGCCCCACACGAACATCACCATCGCGATGCCAAGCGGGATGAACGTCCAGAGCAGCTCGAGCGCCAGCGACCCGTGAATCGCCACGCCGATCTCGTCGTCGCTGCGGCGCCGATACTTGACCGAGAAGAGCACGACGAGCGCGGCGATCAACAGCGAGAAGAAGGCCGTGACCGCGACCATGAAAAAATAGATCGCGTCGACCTGCGCCGCCTGCGCCGACGCTTGCTGTGGAAAGAACGGAAGGTTCGTGAACATCGTTAAGTTCGGTGACCGGGAGATGAGTTGGCCGGCCCGGATCCGGCGACCGCATGATCCCGGCGCAGGCTGAGCGTCAGGAATATCGCGAACGCCAGCACGGTGAGGACGCCTCCGGCGCGAACCATCCTGAGGATGCTCGTCCCATACTTTCCAGACGACGGGTCGTAGTGGTAGCAGAAGAGCAGTATGTCGTCTACGACAGACCCGATCCGTTCCTCGGACGCCTCGATGAGCCCGAGCCGGAGGTCGCGGGGCGAGTACTCGATCCCGTAGAAGTACTTGGAGATGGCGCCCTTCGGCGTCAGGACCTCAATCGCGGCGCCGTGGGCGAACTGTCCGATCTTCTCGTCGTACTCATAGCGGAAACCGACGGCGGCGGTCAGCCGATCGATCGAGGCCTGCGATCCGGTCAGGAAATGCCAGCCCGCGGCGGACTGGGGCCGTCCGTATCGTTCGACGTAGGCGGCCTTCTTCTGTGACGCCAGACCAGGGCCCTCCTTCGGGTTGAAGCTGACCGCGACGACGTCGAACTCCCGGCCCGCCTCGAAATTCAACACGCCGAGCGCCGACACCAGCCCGTTGAGCACCTGCGTGCACAGCATCGGGCACTCGTAATAAACAAGGGCCAGGACGACTGGACGCTTGCCGAAGTAGCCGCCGAGCGTGACGTCTCGGCCGTTTTCGTCGACAAACGGAATGTCGGGTGGGATCTGATGGCCGATTCGCTGATCGATGGCGATTCTGCTGAGAATTCCAGGCCGGGCCGATGTCGGATCACCAGGCTCGACCAGGTTGCCAGGATTCTGCGCGTACGCCCGCGTGCTGGCGGCGAGAGCCAGCGCGGCGAGAGACGCGATCAGAATTCTTCTGGTTACCATGGCCTGTTTGAACCTCTTGAACCTCTTGTGAACCCTCAGAACCTTATGAACCCTTTGAACCGGTCAATCCTTGTGCGCCGAGTCGTGACCTGCCGGCGCCGGCGCGGGGGACGGTGCTGACGCGGCCGCGGGCGCCAGTGTGCGGGTGACGTTGCGACCCGACGAAGATTCGCCACTCGCCGGCCGGCGTGTGCCGAGGTGCTCGTCGGTCAGCGGATCCTGCCGCACTACGAGCCCCCGCTCGATCGTCAGTTTCTTGGCCTCGTCGATCGGAATATGCGCGACGCCAGCCTTCTCATCCGTCCAGCCGTAGGCGTGGAGCAGCGACTGCTCGGAAGTCCGGACCTCGTTGAGCCGCTTCGGCTCGTCGGTCATCAGTTTCGGCTCCGGGGCGCCGCCGAAAAATGGCGACGCCGTTGTCGTCGGAGGCATCGCTGTCGCCGGTAGCGCCAGCGGAGAAAGCTTGGGATCCCTGGCCTTCGCCTGGCTGTCGAGGACGTTGAAGAGCAGGAGCATCAGCACTGCCGTGCCCGCGACGACGCCGAACATCACGACCATCGACCACACCAGCGCGGTGAGATTGACGTCGACAGGTTCGTGTGCAACGTCGTCGTTGTGCATCTCCTCCGGCGTGTAGTGGTGAGTCGGTTCCGCCGGGGCCTTAGTGGGCTTCATGCGCGAACGCCTCCCTGAAGTAGGGGTCGTTGACCGGCAGGATCGCGCGGCTGCGGAGATTGCGCGCGAACATGAACATCCAGACGCCGGTCAGGCCGACAAGCAGCGTGACATCCAGCCAATGGATCGGGAACTCGGTTCCGGGCCGGAAATTCGGCTCGACGAGCCAGATGAGGTCGATCATCCGCATGCAGATGATGAACATGGCCACGCGCGCGAGCATCCCGCTGCGCTTCTTGAGATCCTGCGATAGGAGAAGCAGGAACGGCAGGATGAAGTGCCCGACGACGAGCGCGATTGCGACGTAGCCCCATGATCCCGTCGTCCTCCTGACGTACCACGGAATCTCTTCCGGCAGGTTGCCGGACCAGATGATCAGGAACTGCGAGAAGTTCAGGTAAGCCCACAGCATCGTGAAGGCGAGGAGCAGCTTGCCAAGGTCGTGAAAATGCCGCGGCCTGAGGATGGCGGTCGCGACGCCCGAGCGTTCCAGCATCGCCAGGACGATGACCGTAAACGCGAATGCCGTCAGCCCCCAGCCCGCGATCGTCAGGAAGCCGAAGATCGTCGAGAACCACTCGGGGTCGAGGGACATGATCCAGTCGACCGACGCGAAGGTGACGGTGAGGACGAGAAAGAGCAACCCCGGCGCGCTGAGGGTCCGGAAGCGCACGCTGTCTGCTGGAGTGGTCGCGCGGCCGCTGTCCTGTTCGGCGGACCAGCGGTTGAGCAGCACCATGCACGTCATCCAGAACGCGAAGTAGAGAAGCGCGCGGACGATGAAGAATCCCTGGTTCAGGTAGCCGGCCTTGGCCTGGATGATGGCGTTGTCCACGGCTTCCGGCCGGCGCCCACTCGAAGATCACGGGCAGGCGCAGAACAACGGGGATGAAGAGGAGCGCGACGATTGGCAGATTGCGCGTCGCCGCTTCGAACACCCGCCGGCTGACGAGTCCCCACTGGCCGCCTGACAAGTGCTGCAGCATCAGCAGTGCCATCGAGCCGAGCGAGAGTCCCAGGCAGAACAGGAACCCAATCAGCCACGAGCGCATGAACTGATCGAAGTCCATGGCGGCGCCGATCGCGCTCGCCAGGAGCGCGACGACTGCGATGATGAGCGCCCGCTGCTGAAACCGCGCCAGCGCTGGAGAGTCGGTGATGGCTGCCTGGGTAGACATAAACGCGCTCAATGCTTCACTGGCTCGCGCCCGGTCGCCGCCGCCGGCTTGCCAATCTTCGCCCGGTCGGCATCCGTCAGGTCGGCGGCTGCGGCATGCTGGCTCAATTGCAGCGCGCGGATGTAGGCGACGATGTTCCAGCGATCGCGCGGCGTGAGCTGCGCTCGGTAGTCGGGCATCCTGCCGAAACCGTTGGTCATGACGTCGAAAAAGTATCCCGCCTCGATCTTCCGGAGCCGATCGGTGTGATACGTCTGCGGCTTGGGATATCCGCGCTGCACGACCAGGCCATTGCCGCTGCCGGTCGCGTCGTGGCACGGCGTGCAATAGATGTTGAAGCGCTCCTGCCCGCGATCGAGAACCGCCTCTGTGACCGGAAACGGCAGCTCGCTGGCAAACAGGGCGCCGTTCTTCCCCGTAAAGAAGGCGGCATCGGTCTGCAGCGTTCCGCGCGCGATCGTGCCGTCGACGAGGGGCCGCGCGCTCGACGTGTTGTCGAAGAACGCACTGGCGCGCAGCGGCCGGTACTTCGGCTGGTCGTGCATGTCCTGGCGGCAGCCGGTGAGCGCGAGCGTCGCAACACAAACCACCGCGAGCGCCGAGCGCCGAACGCCGAACGCCGAGTTATGCCTCAACTTCATTGACGTCTAGAGCTCCGAGACTCTTCAGGAATTCGAACGTCCGCGTGCGGTCGAACTTCGGGTCGGTGGCCTCGATCGCCAGGAAGAACTTGTCCTGGCTCGCGCGCGCGAATGACGGCACGTTGAACACCGGATGGTACGGCATCGGCAGGCCGTTCAGCGCGATCATCGAGATCACCGCGGCAAACGACGCGATCAGGATCGTCAGCTCGAAAGTCACCGGGATGAACGACGGCCAGCTGTTCATTGGCCGGCCGCCGATGTTCAGCGGATATGCGATGGTCGATACCCAATAGCAGAGCCCGAACCCGGCAAACATGCCGAGAATGCCGCCGCAGAGAACAAAGAAGGAGACCGGTCGATCGTGGACGCCCAACGCCTCCCAGACATGCTCGATGGGGAAGGGCGAATAGGCATCCGTCTTCCGGTAGCCCTCGGCGTAGGTCCGTTTCGCCGCGTCCGTGAGGGCCTGAGGATCCTCGAACTCAGCCAGCAGGCCGTAGAGCGGTGGAGCAACGGGCTCGCGTTGCATGGCTCAGACTCCCTCCGCATCGTCGATGTGCGCCTGCGGCAGCAGCGTCTCGTGGCCTTTAATGCTCGCCTTCGGCAGCAGCATGCGCACCTCGAAGATCGAAATCATCGGCAGCACGCGGACGAAAAGGAACATCAGCGTGACGAACATCCCGATCGTGCCGAAGAAGGTCGAGAAATCCCAGAACGTCGGGTAGTACATCCCCCACGACGAGGGCAGGAAATCGCGGTGCAGCGAGGTCACGATGATCACGAAGCGCTCGAGCCACATGCCGACGCTGACGATGAGCGACATGATGAAGAGCCAGATCGTGTTGGTGCGCAGGCTCTTGATCCACAGCGTCTGCGGGACGATGCCGTTGCAGAAGATCAGCATCCAGTACGACCACGCGTACGGCCCGAACATGCGGTTGTGAATCATGTACTTCTCGTACTGATTCGCGCTGTAGTAGCCGAAGAAGATTTCCATCGCGTAGCCGTACGTCACCATCAGGCCGGTGACGAGCGTCACCTTCGCCATGTTCTCGAGGTGGCGCATCGTGATGAAGTCCTCGAGCCCGAACATCCGGCGCAACGGAATGGCGAGTGTGAGGACCATCGCGAAGCCGGCGTAGATCGCTCCGGCGACGAAGTAGGGCGGGAAGATCGTGGTGTGCCAGCCCGGAATGATGCCGACCGAGAAGTCGAAGCTCACCACCGTGTGGACCGAGAGCACCAGAGGCGTCGACATGCCTGCGAGCAGGAGGTAGGCGTTCTCGTAGCGCTGCCAGTGACGTGCGGATCCGCGCCAGCCGAGCGCCAGCGACGCCGTAGATGTACCTCGTCACCTTGTGCTTCGCCCGATCGCGGAACGTCGCCAGGTCGGGAATGAGGCCGGTGTACCAGAAGAGCGCCGAGACCGTGCCGTAGGTGCTGACCGCGAACACGTCCCAGATGAGCGGGCTGCGGAACTGCGGCCAGATGCTCATGCGCGTTCGGGTACGGCAACAGCCAGTACGCCGCCAGCCACGGCCGGCCGGTGTGAATCAGCGGGAACAACAACGCGCAGGCGACGGCGAAGAGCGTCATCGCCTCGGCGAAACGGTTGATCGAGGTGCGCCAGTCCTGCTTGAGCAGCAGCAGGATCGCCGAGATCAGCGTCCCGGCATGCCCGATACCGATCCACCAGACGAAGTTGATGATGTCGAACGCCCACCCGACCGGGACGTTGTTGCCCCAGATGCCGATGCCCTTCATGAACAGGTAGGCGACCGAGACGAACAGCATGTTCAAGAACATGAACGCGATCGCGGTCGTGACCACCCACGAGAACGGCTGGTACTTCGTCAGGACGACCGACGAGATCTTGCTCGTCACCGACTCGAACGTGTGGCCGGGCTCGATCACCGGCGGGGGCGCCTTGTAAGGCGAGCGCTGGACGTTTGTCGAATCCATCAGTGTCCCGTCGTTCGCTCGCCCGTCGTCGCCGGTTCGAGCTCAGGATTGGGGTTGCGCAGCGACGCCAGATACGTCGTCCGCGGCCGCGTATTGAGATCTTCGAGCATCCCGTAGTTGCGCTGCTGCGCCTTCAGCTTGTTCACGCGGCTGTTCGGATCGTTCATGTTCCCGAACACGATCGCGTCCGCCGGGCACACGGCCTCGCACGCCGTGACGATTTCTCCGTCGCGGATCTCGCGGTTGTTTCTTTCTTGGCGTCGATGCGCGCGTGGTTGATGCGCTGCACGCAGTAGGTGCATTTTTCCATCACGCCGCGGCTCCGCACCGTGACGTCCGGGTTCCGCAGCGGGTAGTAGCTCTCGGTGTTCCAGTCCGAGTAGAGCAGGAAGTTGAAACGTCGAACCTTGTACGGACAATTGTTCGAACAGTAGCGGGTGCCCACGCAGCGGTTGTAGACCATGTCGTTCAGGCCTTCCGAGCTGTGCGTGGTCGCGGCGACCGGGCACACCACCTCGCACGGCGCGTTTTCGCACTGTTGACACGGCACCGGCTGGTGGACCGCCTGCACCGACTCGGGTGTGTCGATGTTGCCCGTGAAGTAATGGTCGACGCGGATCCAGTGCATCTCGCGGTTGACGTTGACCTGCTCCTTGCCGACCACCGGGATGTTGTTCTCGGCGACGCACGCGACGACGCAGGCGCCACAGCCGGTGCACGACGTGAGGTCGATTGCCATCCCCCACTTGTTGCCGGTGTACTCGTGGTCCGGGTAGAGCGTGAGCGTCTTCGGAAACGAGTGGGTCATGTGCGAGACGACCGTCGGCTCGTGCGTGTACTCCGCGAGCGTGACCACGCGCGCAGGATGCCGGCCTTCCATGGCGTGGTGATCCTGGGTCGTCGCGAGCAGATACCGATCGCCGGTCTTGACGATCTCGAGGCCGGTGCCGAACCAGGGCGCGTCAGACGTGCGCAGTCGATAGGCGTTGAACGCCTGGGCTTCTTCGCTCGCGGTGCCGACGCGTCCGGCCTTGCGGCGGCCGTAACCGAGAAACACGGTGACCGATTGATCGGGCTGGCCCGGCACGATGAAGACCGGCATGCGGGCGGTGACGCCGCGATAGCGCAGCTCGATGATGTCGCCGCGATCGAGGCTCTTTTCTTCCGCGAGCCTCGGGCTGATCCACGCCGCAGTGTCCCACGTCAATTTCGTGAGCGGTTTCGGTGCTTCCTGGAGCCAGCCGTTGTTGGCGAAGCGCCCGTCCCACACTGTTGGATCGGGCCGGAAGACGAGTTCGAGTCCCGCTGCCGCGGGCGGTGGTGTCAGCGGCGTCGGCGCGGCTGGCGTCGGCGCGGTCGTCACCGGTGCGGCCTGGGGTGTCGGAACAGGAACTGCCGTCGCAGCCGGGGCAGCGGCGGGCGCAGTCGGGGGAGCGGCCGGCGCAGCTTTGAACGGCGTAGCTTGACCGCCGCTGGCCGTTCCCGTGCCACGAATGAACCCGTCGTGCACGGCCTGCTTCCAGAAGGCGTCGGCGTTAGCAAACGTCTCGCCGTCGGCGTTGCGGACCGTCCAGCCCGTTGCCCCGCCGAACGCGCGCGTCCAGTAGGCCTTGACGAGATCGAGCGCCTTTCGTCCTGGCTGGCTGGTGAGCGTCGCGAGAACCTCGTGGGCCGAGTGCGCGTCGTAGAGCGGCGCGATGAGCGGCTGCATCAGCGTGACGGTGCCGTCGTACGCGCGCGGATCCCCCCACGTCTCGAGCGGGTGCGTGTCGGGGATGTTCCAGTGAGCCAGCTCCGAGGTCTCGTCCAGGTAGAGGCTGTGGTAGACCACGAGGCTCACCTTGGCGAGCCGTTCCCCAAATTTCACGTCGGCTGGCGCCGTGAACACGGGGTTGTTCCCGAGGATCAAGAGCAGCTGGACCTGCCCCGCCTCCATTGCCGTCGAGAGCTCTGCGAGCGACGCATGCTGGCTCACCGGCTGTGGCTCGATGGATCCACCGTAGGTCACCGTCGTGCCGACGTTGCCGAGCGCCTGATTGATGGCATGCGCGAGCGCGTGTACGGCGGCCGGCTGGAACTCGCCCGCCATCACAACCGATCGGCCGCGATGGTCCTGCAGGTCTTTGGCGATGGCAGCCAGCCATTTTTCAGCCAGGGGGCTGGTAGCGGCGGCTGCTTGTCCACCGCCGGCGCCAAGCGCCGCGGCGAGACTGCGCGCGAAACCTTCGATGTCGGACGAACGGATCGGCAACCGGTGCTCCGCCTTCGCTCCGGTCAGCGTCGGCGAACTCTCGATTACGTAAAGCCGATTCATCCGCTTCGCGTCGTCGGTCACCCGCCGGCGGTCGGAAAAGTCCCGGGTGTAGCGGACCGTCGAGGGGCCGACGCCGAGAAAATCGGCGTCAAGCGACACGACGACGTCGGCCTTGTCGAGGTGGTAAATGGCGTGGCCGGCTGAGCCGGTCGCCTGACGCAGGCCCAGCCGTCCTCCGTCAGACGCGACCGGATCATATTGATGCCAATGGGCTTGCGGGTAGTCCTGGAGAACTGTTGCAACGAGTTCCGAGAGCGACGGCGACGTAATCGGCTCGGTCAGAATCCGCAGCCCCGCCCCCTTGGTCGCCTTCTGCACGGCAAGCGACGCCTGGATGGCGGCCTGAAAGGAGCTCCAGGGACGTACCTCGCCACGATAGGTCACGGTCTGCGACCGATCGGGATCGTAGAGGCCGAGGACGGCGGCCTGGGTGAGCATGTCGGTGGCCCCGAGACTAGCCGGATGCTCAGGATTTCCTTCAATTTTGGTCGGCCGGCCCATATGGCTTTCGACCAAAACAGGTCGCGCGACGCCGCCGAGCGGGATCGCGCTCGCAAAGAACAGCGGCCGGCCAGGCACCAGATCCTCTGGCTGACGGACATACGGAACGATCTGCTCGGGCGGCTGTCTCGTGCACGCCCCGACGCCCGCGAGCGCGAGCGACGCGCTCATCAACTTGAGGAAGTTGCGACGGCCTTTCGGATCGTTCCACTCCGAGGCCTGTTCCGGGAATTCCCGATGCAGGTACTCGCGAAAGTCCGGGGTATCAGCCAGTTCGCTCAGGCTCCGCCAGTAGAGGCGGCCTCCTGAATCGGCCAGACGCGATCGAATTGCAGCGAAGTCCATATGGCAGCTATCAGTTCTCAGCTATCAGCGTCCCGGTCTCTCTAACTACTTCCAGCTCAGTGCTTTCTGTTCGTCGTGGCTGACAGCTGAAAGCTGAGGGCTGGAGAGCTCACCGGTGACACGTCGAGCAGCTCGTGAGCTGCGGGACGGTGCCGATCTTGTATTCCTTGACCAGCCGGGAGCCGAGGTCTGGATCGTCGGACGGACGTTCCCAGTTCATGTTGAAGACCTGGTCACGCGGCCGGACGTATTTCGCCGGATTGCGGTGGCAATCGAGACACCAGTTCATCATCAGCGTCGACTGCTGATACACGAGCGGCATCTTGTCGACCTGCCCGTGGCAGGTGACGCAGCCGACACCCTTGTTCACGTGGATGCCGTGATTGAAGTACACGAAATCCGGCAGATCGTGGACGCGGACCCAGGTCAGGGGCTTGTCGTCGCGAAAACTGGCCCGCACCGGCTCCAGAATGGGCGCGTTATTCCAGATCTGCGAGTGGCAGTTCATGCACGTCTTGGTCGGGGGGATGTTGGCGAAGGCGGATTCCTCGACCGACGTGTGGCAATACCGGCAATCGAGTCCCATGCCGCCGACGTGATGGGCGTGGCTGAACTGGATCGGCTGTTCGACGAAATCGCCCTGTTTCGTGTGGTACCCGGAGAGGTACAGCATGGTGATGACCCAGCCGAGGAACCCCAGGAATGCCAGGACCGCGACGATGCTGACCCGAGAGTAGATATTGGTGTTGCGATGGAAAAGCTGGCTCATCGTGTCGACATCCGCCGTCCCTGATCCAGCGCGACGGCCCTTGGCAGCGCTCGCTCGACGTTCGAGAGGGCGGCTGCGGCGACGGTTCGGTGGGACTGGTCGTGCCGCTGCGGAATTCGGTCCATTTCGGCGTCCCGAGGGCTCTTGACCGTGTCACCTGGCCTCGCGCCCCCAAGAGCGTACTCGAAACAGGGCTGCGAGCAGAAGTGCGACAGCGGAAGTCGCCATTTGTCCAAGACGCCGGTCCGCCGACAGCGACCTCCCTAATAATGTGAAATCTTTCACAAAGTGTCAAACCGTCACAAACCGAGGAGTTCGGCGGCATTACGGCTGAAGATTTTCTCTTTGACTGCGGCCGGCGCGTCGTACCCGCGGAGGGTGTCGAGCATCAGCGGAATGCTGCCGATCTGATGGGGATAGTCACTGCCCGCCACGATGCGATCTTCTCCAGCGAAGTCGAGCGCCAGGCGGAGCGCGGCTGGATTGAAGTTGACCGTGTCGAAATAGAAGTGGCGGAGGTACTCGCTCGGCGGGCGATCGATGTGCTGCCGGCACTCCGCAAACGCCCGGTAGCCGCGATCGAGCCGCTCTGCCAGATAAGGGATCGCGCCCCCCATGTGGGTCAGGACCCACCGTATGCGCGGATACCGCGCCACCACGCCGCTGAAGACGAGCGTCGACGCCGCGAGCGTGGTGTCAAAGAGGAAGCCGACGAGCGGCATCAGCCAGTAGTCGAGCATCGCGTCGACGCCCAGCGGATCGGTCGGATGGATGTAGATCACCGCCCCGAGCTCGTTCGCCTTGCGCCAGAGCGGCTCGAACCGCGCATCGGCGAGCGCGACGTGATTGACGTTGCTGAAGACCATCGCCCCCGGTAGTCCCAAGGTCGACATCGCGCGTTCGAGTTCGGCGACCGACGCGCCCGGATCGTTGAGCGGGAGCGTCGCCAGCGCGGCGAAGCGTCCCGGCCGCTCGCCGACGACGCGCGCGAACGCGTCGTTGACCGTGCGCGCCCACGCGACCGAAATTTCCGGCGGTTCGACGTGAACGCCCGGCGTCGTGAAGGTCAGGAGCTGCGTCGTGACGCCGTGCTCGTCCAGGACCCGCTGCCGGTAGTCGATGTCGCGGTGCCCGGGGACGAGGATGTTGTAGTCGCCCGGGTAGTGCACACACGGGTTGCCATCGTTGTCGTAGGTAACCTTGATCACCGACCGCGACGATTTCAACGCGTCGACGTACTCGGGCGGGTAGTAGTGGTTGTGGAAGTCAATGATGCGCATTGAGAAGGCTCAGGGCTCAAGACTCAGGGGTCAAGGGGCCTGACCCCTGAGCCTTGAGCCCCTCAGATAATAGACCGGCACCCCCAAAGCCACGATGCCGAGACCGGTCAGCGCCTCGACCGGCGTCCGCACGACCTGGTTGATCACGATGACGAGCGACGCCACGATGAACACCGCCGGGACGACCGGATATCCCCATGTTCGATACGTCGGCCTGTAGCCGGCACGTCGCCGGAGCACGAACACGCCGAGCCCCATCAGGGCGAAGAACAGCCATTCGGTATAGATGACGCGCGTGAACAGCTCGCGATATGCCCCGGTGGCCGCAAGCACGCTCGCCCAGATGGCTTGGACGATGATCGCCCGCGACGGCGTGCGGTAGACCGGGTGCACGTAATGGAGCCAGCGGAACGCCAGTCCGTCTCCCGCCATCGAGTAATAGACACGCGGGCCGGTGAGCACGATTCCCGTGAGCCCGCCAAGCGACGACATCATGACGAGGACGGCCATGACCGAGGCGCCGCCACTGCCGACGAGAACATCTGCCGCGTCAGCGGCTATGCGCGTCGACGACCGAACGGTATCCAAAGGGAGCGCGACCAGGTAGAGAACGTTCATCGCCATATAGCATGTCGTCACGATTGCGACGCCGGCGATGAGGGCCAGCGGGATCGTGCGCGTCGGCATGACCGTCTCGCCGGCAGTATAGGTGACCATGTGCCAGCCGCCGTAGGCAAAGAGTCCCGCGACCATGGCAAGGAGGAATTCGCTATAGCCGGTCGAGGTTGGATCTCGATTTTCTCCCGGGACGAGAAGATCGAGATCTGACCCCGCGAGAAGGAGGCCCGCGCCGACGGCGAGGGCGATCGCGAGGACCTTGGCGACGGTAAGTGCCGTCTGGACCCGACTGCCGGCGCGGACACCGACGTAGTTGAGCGCGGAAAGCGCAAGAATCACCGCAACGGCGATGATCCGGACGCCCGCGCTGCCGGCGTCGACAAAGTAGGCGGTGTAGCGCGCGAAGACCGTCGCGATGGCTGCGATGATTCCGGTGTGCACGCTCCAGAACATCGCCCAGCCCCAGAGAAATCCGGCGAGCGGCGAGAACGTCTCGCGCAAGAACACGTAGAGACCGCCCGTCTGCGGAAAGGCCGACGCGAGCTCGGCGCAGACGAAGGCGCCAAAGAGGGTGAGAATGCCGCACGCGAGCCACACGAGCATGATGTCGAGCGGTGTGGCGAGGTGGCGCGCGATCTCCGAGGGCTGAACGAAGATGGACGCGCCGATGATCGTCCCCACGACCATCGCCACCGCGTTGGTCCGGGTCAGCGCCGGCGACAGCTGGGCCACGCGGGTGATATTACTGGGTCAGGAACTCCGCGATGGATACCTTTTCTCACGCTGCGTGGGGCTATGCGGCGCTCTATCGCCAGCCGCGTCTACGGTGGTGGGGCGCGCTGGCCGGCGCGGCGCCCGATCTCCTCTGGTTCATCCCCAGCACGCTCGAGCGGGTCGTCGAGCGCGGCTGGGGAGCGATGACCGTCGGGAGCGACCGAGGCATCTGGCGCGCCGATGGCCCGCCGTTGCCGCCGGAGCTCGTCGAGTCGTACTTCCGCTACTACATCTACACGCACAGCCTGGTGCTGCTCGCGGTCGTGGTCGCAATACTCCTGCGGACCCGCTGGCGCAGCTATGCCTGGTTAGCGATTCCTTACGCGTTGCACATCGTGATGGACATCCCCACGCACGAGCGCTACCAGACCCGTCCGTTCTATCCGCTGTCGTCCTGGCAGTACGAGGGCCTCAGTTGGGCCGATCCACGAATCTTCTGGCCCAACGTCGTCGCGCTCATCCTGGTGTATGCGTGGATTCTGCACTCGGCCCGCCGAGCACGCGGATGATTCTCGCGCGGACGCGGATCACTCACGGGACGCGGATCTCGCGGATCGCCCAAGCCCATCTTCGCGCACGCGGATAGTCGAGATCGTGGAATCGACTGCCGCCGTTCCTGAATTTGCGATCCGCGAGATCCGCGTCCCGTGGACGCTCGCGCTCACCTCGGCGAAATCCGCGCTCTGCAAAGCAGCATGCTACCATCCGATTTTTTGAGAGGACCACTCATGCGTCGTGCGGCCAGGCTCCTGCCGTCTGTTCTGATCGGTCTCATCGTCGCTCGGCCTGACGACTGCCGGCGTTGGCGCAGGCGCCCGTCACCTACCGCGTCGCGTTTCCTGCGCCGGAACATCACTACGCGCAGATCGAGGTGATATTCCCCAACCTGCCCGCAGGGACGCTCGAGGCGCGCATGAGTCGATCGTCGCCGGGCCGGTACGCGCTGCACGAATACGCCAAGAACGTCTTCGAGCTGCAGGCGTTCGACGGCAAGGGAAAGGCGCTGACGGCGACGCAGGCCGAGCCCCTATCAGTGGGACATCGCCGGCCACGACGGCACGGTACGAATCGTCTACAAGATTTACGGCGATCATGTCGACGGCACCTATCTCGGCATCGATCCGACGCACGCGCACATGAACATGCCGGCGACGCTGATGTGGGCGCGCGGGCTCGACCGGCGCGCGGTGCGCATCACGTTCGAGCCGCCGAAAGGATCATCGTGGGTGCCGGCGACACAGCTGTTTCCCACGAGCGATCCGTTGACGTTCACAGCGCCCAATCTGCAGTACCTGATGGACAGCCCGACCGAGCTGAGCGCCCAGGCCATCCGCAGCTTCAAGGTCCGCAATCCCGACGGCAAGGAATTCACGATTCGGACCGCGGTTCATCACGATGCCGGCGATGCGGAAGTGAACGAGTATGTGAAGGGCGCGGAGAAGATCGTTCGCGAGCAGGGGGCGGTGTTCGGCGAGTTTCCCGAGTTCGACGCCGGCACCTATACGTTCCTCGGCGACTACGTTCCGTGGGGCGGCGGGGATGGGATGGAGCACCGGAACAGCACCGTTGTCGCCGCGCCGGTCTCGCTGCGAACGCCGGGCATGGTCGCCGACGTGCTCGACACGGTGTCGCACGAGTTCTTTCACTGCTGGAACGTCGAGCGCATCCGTCCGAAGACGCTCGAGCCGTTCAATTTCGAAGAGGCCAACATCTCGGGCGAGCTCTGGCTCGCGGAAGGTTTCACGCAGTACTACGGCGACCTGATCATGACGAGAACGGGGCTGTCCCCTCGCGAGCGGGGAGCGGCCGGGCTCGCGCGTGCCGCAATCTCCGTCATCAACAACCCCGGGCGCCAGTTTCGATCGGCGGTTGAGATGAGTCAGATGGCCCCGTTTACCGACGCGGCCCGCGCCGTCGACAAGACCAATTTCTCGACGACTTTCATCTCGTACTACACCTACGGATCGGCCATCGCGCTGGCGCTCGATCTGAGCCTGCGCGATCGATCGAATGGAAAGATTTCGCTCGACGATTACATGCGCGCGATGTGGCGCGTGCACGGCAAGCCAGGTGGGCCGGAGCCAGGCCTGGTGGGCAAGCCCTACACGCTCGCGGATGCGCGCGCGCGGCTGGCGGAAGTCTCGGGCGACCGCGCATTCGCCGACGAGTTCTTCGACAAGTATGTCGAAGGCCGGGAGGTGGCCGACTATGCGCGCCTGCTACTGCGTGCCGGCATCGTGTTGCGCAAACGCAGCCCGGGCGCCGCATGGATCGGACCGGCGAATCTCATCGACGCGAGCGGAACGATCAACAACCTGATGCCATGGGGTTCGCCGGCGTTCGACGCCGGGCTCGATCAGGGAGACGTGATCGTCGACGTCGAGGGCAAGGCGATGGCGGCTGCGGTGCTGCAGTCGGCGCTCAAGTCACGGAAGCCTGGTGACCGGCTGACGATCGCCTTCAAGCGCCGCGGCGGCGCGACCGGCACCGCGACGATCACCCTCAAGGAAGATCCATCGCTCGAAGCGGTGACGCTCGAGTCCACAGGCGGCACGCTGACGGCCGAGCAGAAACAGTTTCGCGAGTCGTGGCTCGGATCCAAGGTGACGCCCTGACTGACTGCGACTGCCGACTGTCGACTACCGTATGGTGGTCATTGTCATATCCATCATCCGGGTCAGGCTTCCCATCGGCGCCGGCGGACGGACGCTGACGAAGACGTGAAATGACACGGGACTGTCGCCGTAATACGGTCGCAGTGGCGTCGGCACGCCGTAGAACGTGACGTCAGCGCCGACGCCAAGGGACCAGCCCCGCGGCTTCGCCAGCGTCCGGGTGGCACCGAGTGTCAGCGTATTCAGCAGGTCGCGGCCCTCGCCGCTTTCAGGAACGTGCTGGTGCGCGATGATCTTCGAGCTTCCGACGAACGTGTGGTCGCCGAAGCGCAGCACGTCGGTCTCGACCTGGAGCGATTCGAACCGTCCATACACGCTGTTGGCGCCGAAGGTGTGCGTGGCTTCGGCGAGAAACGCGTTGAAGTCGCCGCCGAGCTTGTTGTTGCGACCGTAGATCGCCGTGGCAGCGGTCCAGCCGCGCGAATGTCGACGCATCCAGGACGCCGAGGCGCTCGTGCGCCTCACGTCTCCCGGTTCGTGCGCTTCCGGTGTCTTCAGGAATCCGTGGGACGCCTGCAGGGTCCATGCGCTCGTCGGACGGTACCATCCCCGCACCGACCAGGAATCGAGGACACCTGGGTCCATGAGATCCCACCGCTGCTCGTCAGGCTCGCCGCCGTGAAAGAGCGACCCCTCGACCTGCCAGGGCCCCCGGTCGAGCCCGGCAGTGAGAACGCCCATCGAAATGTGTGTCGAATCAACCGTGTGATGCGAGAGCGGCGCCGTCGGATTCTCGAACGCAGACGAGCGGTGCATGAAGGCGACGGGCCCAAGCGCCGGTTCACCGACTGGCGCGCCGGCGAGCGTCAGTGAGTAGCCGCGCCCGAGCGGAGTCCGCCAGACCACGGCGGCCTGCATCAGGAAGTCGTGCGGGTGCTGCCGATCGATGAGCGGCATGCCGTCGAGCGTCTCGCCGACCTGAAAGATCTCCCGGTAGCCGTCTTCGCCGAGCGTCGCGGGTTCGAGGCTGAGCATCAGCGAGAATCGCAGCCGGCCGCCTCCGGCGGGCCGCTCGGCCATGCCCATCCACCAGTTCTGAACCGCGAGCTCCTCGCCGCCCCGAGGACTTCCCTGATCGTTGAAATTGAAGAAGACGACGCCGTCCTGCATCAAGTGCCAAGACGAGGATGGCATGGCTGCATGGTCGTGTTGGGGAGGGGCAGACGTCTGAGCGGACGTCGGAGTGCGGCTGAGCACCAGGAAGCCGATCAGGGTAATGCCGACCCGCAATCGGGCGAATGCCATCATAAGCTAAGAGATAGACCCTGACACGAAAGGAAGGTCAACCGACTGCTGGAACGTTGGCAAGGGCAGGTGCGTCGTAAGATAGTGAGTCGCCTCGTCTCGGCGGGCAGTCCAGCTGTGAATAGCCCGGTGAACACTCTGATTGGATCGACTGTTCAACATTATCGCATCGGCGAGCGCCTTGGCGCCGGCGGCATGGGGGAAGTGTATCGAGCGGAAGACGTTCGCCTTGGCCGATCTGTAGCGCTCAAGTTCCTGCCATCCGAGCTGAAGGCCGATCCGGAGAGCCGGGCGCGGTTGCTCAACGAGGCGCGCGCCGCATCGCTGCTGCGCTCGCCCAATATCGCCGTGACCTACGACATCGGCGAGTCGAGCGGCGCCGACTTCATCGTGATGGAGTATGTCGAGGGCGAACTGCTGTCGTCTCGCGTGGCGAAGGGACCGCTCGCGATCCGGGAAGTCGTCGAGATCGGCCTGCAGGTCACCGATGCCCTTGATGAGGCGCACGCGCGGGGCATCGTCCATCGCGACGTCAAGAGCGCGAACCTGATGCGAACCGAGCGAGGCCTGGTCAAAGTGCTCGACTTCGGACTGGCCAAGTTCCTCAGGCCGCCTGACGCCGAAGGCGCACGCGTTACTCAGCCGCAGGTCACGATCGCCGGCATGGTCGTCGGCACTGTGTCCTACATGGCGCCTGAACAGGCGCTTGGACGAGCGGTCGACTCCCGGACGGACCTGTTTTCGCTCGGCGTCGTGCTCTTCGAACTCGCCACGGGTCGGATCCCATTCACTGGCGGATCGCCCACCGAGATCATCGATCACATTCTCCACGAGATTCCGCCGGCCCCCTCGCGATTCGCGCCGTCCGTTCCGCCGTCCTTCGACACCATTGTCGGGCGGGCCCTGGAAAAGTCGCCGACCTTCCGTTATCAATCCGCGCGTGACATGCATCAGGACCTGCGCGACGTCGCGAGCGAGCTCGACACGGCGCCGCGCGGCACGACCAGCCGTGTCGCCGCGAACGCATCGACATCGGCCGGGATCGACCGGTCGGTCGCGGTGATGACGTTTGCGAACATCACGCGCGAGCCGGCGGATGATTGGATCGGCACGGGCATCGCCGAGACGGTGAGTTCGGATCTCAAGAACATTCACGGGCTGACGGTGATTGGGCGGGCGCGCGTCTTCGATGCCCTCCGCAATCTCGCCTCAGGTGCGCATCTCGACGAGTCGCTCGCCATCGATGTCGGACGTCGACTCGGCGCGACCTGGGTCGTGGTCGGCGGGTTCCAGCGGCTCAACGAGCTCGTCCGCATTACCGCAAATTTCGTCGCCGTTGGCACCGGCGAAGTGCGGCGCACGGTCAAGGTCGACGGCCGGATTGGCGACATCTTTGCGCTCCAGGACAAGATTGTCTTCGAGCTCAGTCAGGGACTGAACGTCGCCTTGCGCGGCACCGAGATCGCCGACATCGAGAAACGTGAGACGAAGTCGGTCGAGGCCTACGAGAGCTACGCGCGCGGAATGATGAACCTGCGCCTGGCGACACGCGACTCGATCGAGCGCGCCATCTCGGCTTTCGAGGACGCGATTCGTCACGATCAGGAGTACGCGATGGCCTGGGCCGCGCTCGGCGGCGCGTATTCGCTCAAGGGATCGTTTTTGTCGATCAGCGATCTGGTGCGCAAGGGCGTCGAGATGGAACGCCGGGCGGTCGCGATCGATCCCGACCTGTCCGACGCTCACAGTTGGCTCGGCAGCGCCCTCCTCACGCTCGGTCAGGTCGACGAGGCGATTGCGGCGATCAACGAAGCGATCAGGCTGGAGCCCGAGAACGGTCAGGCGTATCAAGCGTTGGGGCGCGCGTACTGGGCCGGTAAGGGGGATTTCGCGGCCGCGATCCCCGCCTTCCGCCGCGCTATCGAGCTCAATCCCGAGGCCGGCTACTCCTATCTGCAGCTCGGCCTGCTGCTCGCCTGGGAGGGCCAGTACGAGGAAGCCGAGGCGGTCTGCCGCCGCGCGGTCGAGCTCCAGGACCAGTACATTTCCGGCAACGCCGGATTGCAGGTCGTCGGCGCGAACGCGAGGCTCGGCTACGTCTTCTACCTGCAGGGTCGATACGACGAGGCGATCCGCGAGTACGAGCGCGGGCTCGCCTTCGTTTCGTCGAGCGATCACGCGCTCAAGGAACGCACCAGCATCGAGATCACGATCAAGATCGGCGCGACGTACTTGCGCATGGGGAGAACCGAGGAGGCCGCTCGCTTCTTCGACCGCGCGCTCAAGAATTTCGAGGCGCGGGTCGCCAAAGGCGCTGACGATCCCTTCACGCGCTACTACATCGCCTGCCTGTTGGCGCTGCGCGGCCGCGAGGGCGACACGGACAAGGCGCTCGATATGCTCGAACGCGTCTACGCGTCGCTCCCCGCATTGACCGCCGCCCGCGCCAGGCGAGATCCAGACCTCGAAAGCCTGCGCGGCCGTCCCCAGTTCGAGGCCATCGCTAACGGCTGACCCGTTTTTCTCGGGTCACCGCCCGCTATTGGACCCTTTCAGCAGGCTATTGGTCCCAGTCCAGTCCTAAGCTCGACCGAATAATATTCGGTAAATTCATCAGAAGCTTTCGGGTTTCCGCAAGCCAAGTGGCGATTGGCTATCTTTCAAAGCCAGGACCGGACAATACTGCCCCAATAAAGGTGGCTGGCACCTTTCCAGGGAAGGTGCCAGCCACCTTTTGGGTTGGAGGCCCCATGATTCAGCAGATTGAACGGCAGTTTGTCCGGACCACACGGCCCCTCTACGGACACCTAGTGAGTCTTCTGGAATCGGCGATTTCGCGCGGCGACCTGCCGTCGGGATCGCGCGTGCCGCCGGAGCGGGAGCTCGCCCACCGCCTTCAGATCAGCCGCACAACTGTCGTCAGCGCGTACCGCGAGCTCGAGTCGCGCGGATTGCTGCGCGGCTACGTCGGCCGCGGCACGTTCGTCTGCGCGGCCCCTGACCCGACCGGTGCGCCGTTTGCGTGGCGCGGCAAGATTGCCGCCGCGGCGCTGCGATCGAGCGACCCGACGCTGCGCGACACCCTCCGGCACTCGTCGAATGCCAAGGTCTTGTCGCTCGCCGCTGGCGAGCCGGCCATCGACTGCTTTCCCGTCGAGGCCTTTCAGCAGGCGATCGACTACGCGATCAAGCGGGAGCGCCTGGCGATCTGGCGACACGGACCAACCGAAGGCCAGCCCGTGCTTCGCGAGGCGATTGCCGAGCGGTTCGGCGTTCCCGCCGAAAGTGTTCTGGTGCTGGCGGGCGCGCAGCAAGGCCTCGATCTCCTCGCCAGGTGTCTCATCGATCCCGGCGATGCGGTCATCGTCGATCGGCCGGGGTACCTCGGCGCGATTCAGTCGTTCAATGCCGCCGGGGCAAAGTTGATCGGCTGGGATGTGACGAGGGCCGACATGGACGAGCTCGAGGACGTGCTCGTTCGCTATCGTCCGAAGTTGATCTACACCAACCCGACGTTCCAGAACCCGACCGGCGTCACGGTACCGATCCGAGCGAGGCGCGAGCTGCTCAGGCTGGCCGAGCGCTATCGCGTGCCGATTGTCGAGGACGCGACCTACCGCGAGCTCTACTTCAACGACGTGCCGCCGCCGTCGCTCCGCGAGCTCGACGCTCAGAACATCGTCATTTACCTCAACAGCTTTTCGAAGGTGCTCGCGCCGGGGCTGCGCCTTGGATGGCTGTCGGCCGCGCCGTCGATCGTCGATCAGATCGCGATCATCAAGCAGCGGCTCGATCCGCACACCCAGAATCTCGGTCAGTTTGCGATGGCGAGGTTCATCCGCGACGGCAACTTCGATGCGCACCTGAAGACGCTCAGGGCCGAGCACGCGCGCCGCTGCGCGATGATGATTTCGTCGATCCAGCGGCACGTGCCGGCGGGATCGCTGCGCTTCGCGCGCCCGCAAGGCGGCTTGTACCTCTGGTGCCGAGTCCCGGCCGGCGTGAGCACGCGCGCGCTGCGCGATCAGGCTCTGGCCGCCGGCGTCGCGTTCGTGCCTGGCTACGCGTTCTATCCTGATCCGGCGGGCGAGTCGGAGTTGCGCCTGTGCTTCTCGAGCGTGCTGCCGGGCGCGATTGACGATGCGGTGCAGAGGCTGGCGGAGTGTCTCGCGCGCGCGGTGCCGATGCGGTCGGTGGCCGTCTAGAGGAGCTATCGTAAAGGAATTGTTCCAAAGCTCCTCACCGCAGGGGCCGCTGAGTCCGCAGAGAAAGACCCTATGGCTCTGCGTCCTCGGCGCACTCCGCGGTAAAGGGCTTTTTGGCTCACGCAAGCGATCATTTGTGTCGCGCAGATCTCCGCTGGAACGGCGCAGCCACGCGCCGCGGAGAATCGTCGCCGGGCCGCGAGGACTCCGCTCATCCGCCCACCCGCTTGGCCAGAAAAATGTCAGGCTTGCCGCGGCCGTTGGCGTCCGGCAGCACGCCGGCAACCCGGAACCCGAGCCGAAGATAGAACTCGTACGGATGCTGGCCAAGGTTCCTGATATCGCGTAGCGCGCCTGGAATGTCTGGATAGAGATCGGTTGCGCTCAGCGTCGTCTCGTTGTTCTCGTCGTCGCTGCCGACCCACAGCGTCAAGCCGCCTCGACTCGCGACCAGTTGCTCCAGGTCTTCGACGAGCGCCCGCCCGATGCCTCGACGGCGGTGCGATTCGCCGACGACCAGCGGGTGGATTTCCCACACGCGGCTTGCGTAGGTCGGAATTGCGCCGATCCAGCCGAGTACCGTTCGCGACTCGTCCACGAAAACACGGCTGATTCGATCTGGAGCGAACGACTCCATGACCTCCTGCCGGGCGGACTCGGCATCCTGCCAGTCGTCGCTTCTGTTTCGGAAGGCGTTCTGAAGAAGGACCGCGGCCTGATCGACGAGGTCTTCGTTGTCAGGCCTCAGGTCGACAATCGGGACGGCCATGTGCACTCACGCCTGACGCTCGAGATAGCGTTCTCGCAGGATCTTCGCGTGATGAGTCACGTGACCCACTCCAATGTAGGCGAGCGCGCGAACCGTGAACTCATAGCCGCTGGCGACGCCACGTCGCGACCACGCCTCGGCCGGCAACGCCCGAAAGAACGCAACCGTCGCGAGCCGAACGGCCTGAAATTCCTCCACGAGGCTGGACCAGGTTCGTTCATTCGCGCCCGCGGTGGATATTGCGACATTCTGATCGAAGCTGGGCAACGGACTGTCAAACCCGCGCGCGAACCACCACGCTCGGAAGACAAACAACCGCTCGGTGTCGTTCAGGTGGCCGAGGACCTCTCGAATGCTCCACTTGCCCGAAGCATAACGAAGGAGCGATTGTTCTTCGGAGATCTCGCGCAGGAGCGCGAGCATCTCCGGAAGCTGGGCTTCGAGGAGTGCGCAAATCTCGCCGGCCGCGACTTGATCGATGTAGGTGAAGTAGTACTCCGCTGCCTCGGTCCGATCGGGAGCCGATATGGTAGTCATGTTTGAGCCTCCTGCCGCGCTGTATCGCTACCCGGGGCCATCTAGCGCTGACCACCAATCTACATCACAGCCGCAACTACGGACGCAGGTAGATGGTCAGGGGTCGTGAGTCGTCGGAAATGACGGCCGCGCCTGCGTAGACTGCCGCGGTTGTGGCAACGACCCGAGGCGAAGGCGGCGCCCAGCAAGGGTGCCCTCCCAAAGCTGTGCACAAGAACGCCGTTGTCAACACGGTGATTGCGACCGACATCGCGGCGCCGACGGCAGCTCCGAGAAGAGCTCTCTCGCCGCGGCCGCGGTTCGCCCGCAGCAATCGATCGACGCGCAGCACGTGATCCGCTGGGAGCACGACGTCGCCGTGTTTCGTGCGAATCCGCAAATCAACATCGTCGGCCGCGATCAGTGCGCCCTCGAGCCAGGTCATGCGCGTGAATACTCGGACCAGGGTGTTCGGCGGCAACGAGACAACATTGCCCCACATCGACGCCCCGTGGACCATTCGTGGGCCGCGCGTCGTCGCGGACAGAGCGCAGCCGGGCGTCGATAATGCGCCGACCAGTACGATTGCTACGAGTCGTTTCATGTCGCCCTCCGTCCCGAGTGTAGGGACGAGGGCCGGCGGTGTCGTGACGGTGGGTTGAGAAAGTATGAAAAAGGATGTGCGGTGCTCTGCGGGGAGGCGCGCTCAGGGCAACCAGCCTCGTCCGACGATTCCGCCTCCGGAGCCCGTGAGCTGAAACGCCAGGCGGCGGCCGTCCTCGAGCGTCAACGTCAGTGTGCCTGGACCTGCCAGCACGACGGCCTCGGCGATTCCCTTGATGTCGATGTGCCCTTCGATGCGCGCGACCATCGTTGGATCCTCGCCGGACGCAGGTGGCGTCTCATCGGCCCAGACCGTGACCTCGTAGGCCGTCCGGCGGAGCAGCAGCTCACCGGCATGAATCGCACCGACACCACTCAGTGTTTCGAGGAGACGTTTCGTCATCAAAGCCCCCCAGCCTGGCGAGATTCTACACTCGCTCGGTTCGTTGGCGACTGAAACGGGATCTACTTCACCGACTCCCGCCCCGCGGCGAGCCATCCGACGCGCGTCAGCAGGGAGCCGACGATCGTCGAGGCAGCCGCGATGCGTCGCGCGGTGATCGAGCGGCCACCCATAATCCGCAGCGCCAGCGGCACGGGTCCCGACAAAACGCCCCCGAGCCGCGTGACGTCGCCCGACCATCCGTATTTGATCGGGTCGAGCGCGGGATCGTCGTCGGTCTCGAGCGCGATCCCGATGGCTGTCTCGACTGCGGCCGCGCCGATGCCGAGCACGTTCAGCGCCCGATCGCGATGTCCCCTCAGCTCGAGGATCGACACCGCGGCGCCGAGACCCGCGGCGCCGAAGTGGATCGGGAGGAGTGACACGCTTCGCGACCAGACCGGCACAGCCGTCGCGCCGATGAGGACGCCGGTGTAGGTCGACAGCACCAGCCCGGTGGCCGCGGACAGGACCTCAGCGGCATCAGCGACGATCTTGATCGGCAGTCGACCGTGGCTCGTTCTCGTCAGCGCGTTCGCGAAGGCGCTGGCACCGGCTGCGTTCGAGAACGCGACGAGGGTCCAGGCGCCGACCGACATCGGGCTGCGCAGCTTGAAGACCCGCAGCATGTTGAGAAACCGCTCCGGCCGGCCGAGGTCCGAGACGAGGAGCGCCGGCGATACCGCACCGCCGACCGCAGCCAGCCATCGAGCGTCGCGGACGAGCGCGGGATTCGCGCCCGCCACGCGCGCGACAGCGCCGACGACTGCCGCGGCGCCGGCCGCGCCACCGACGAAGAAGTACGCCGGGATCTCCCATGTCCAGACGGGAGGCTTCAGAAGCGGGAGACCGTAGTAGTCGCTCAGTCGAATGGCCCTTCTCCGGCGAGCGCCGCCAGCGCCTCGAGATCGTCTGCACCGACGAAAAGACCGGTCTTCGGCGCGAATGCGCGCCAGCCGGTCATCAGGAGCACTTCCTTGACCAGCGCCACGCCGGCTTCACCTCGCGCCTCAATCACGACCGTTGGCACAGGATCCGAGCGCCCGAGATCGACTTTGACCGATCCATCGGGCCGCGACAAGACGCTCTGCCGCTCGTCACCGCTCAAGTCCGAAATGACGCCGCGCAGCATGGCCGCGACGTCCGCGCGCGAGCCGAGCGGCGGCGCGCTTTCGATCGCCTCGGGTCCCGACGAAACATCGATCGCGAGGAGGAGTAGCCGCGGCAACGCCGCCGCGCTCGACTGCGCGTGCGGACTCGTCGGGAATTCGCGCAATTCGGACAGCTCGTCGAATGCGTGTTCCGGGTCGTACTGACTGGACTCGAGCGAAGCAGGTTCGAAATCGATCGGCAACGTGAGACGTCGCCGCAGGCTCGGCGGCCGCGGTGGCCGGCAGACCGCGGCGCGGCGGCCAGAACGCAAGCAGCGTCGAGCAACGCGCCGGCCACGAGCGCCAGGCCGGGCGTCAGGAAATCCGGACGTGCCATGAAGATCGACGACGGGCGCGTTCTCGGCGATGGGCGGAGCCAGCCCTGACAGGATTCGCCGCGAACGAAGCCGATCGATGATGCCGGTCCGGACCAGTCCGTCGATCGCATCTGTCAGTCGCAACTGTGCAACGACGGTCTGCATCGCGCCGAGCGATTGCTCGCTGGTCGCGCGGCGGCCTCCGCCGAGCACCGTCCGGACCAGCGCGATTGCCGCCGGATCCCGTGTCGCGACGACGAACGGCGCCGCCACGGCTTGATTGCCAGCGGGCCGAGCCGGCAGGTACAACTCCTCGACCTGTCCCGACGATTCTCGATAGCCTGCACCCGCGACGTTGATGTCGCACCCGGTGACGAGGACCCGCGGAGACGCAGGTCGAGCGCGCCGGAATTCGTCGCACGACAACGCGACCTGCTGACGGCTGGCGACCGCGTGGTAAATCCCCTCGCCCGCGAGCACCAGCGCCGCGGCGGCAGGAACGAGCAGGCTCAGTTTGAACATCAATCGGCTGACGATCGACGTGTGAAAAAAGCGGCGGCGACGGCTGCGAACATCAGGCCCGCGGCGGCAGCGGCTGACGTCCAACCGGCTTGCAAGTGGACAGTCGGCACCTCTGGCGACGACGGCAGATTGTACTCCTCCGGTTCGCCGCGGAAGATGAAGATCGCGTGGGTGCCGCCGACGCTGCTGTCGCGAGGATCGTAGACCCGCGCGTCGTCGATGCCGCGCGCGCGCAGGTCGTCGACTCGTCGCGCGGCTCGCTCGCGGAGGTCGCTCGAGCTCGCCGAACTGAATGGATTGCGTCGGACACGCCGTCGCGCAGGCCGGCTGCAGGCCCGCTTTCTGGCGGTCGTAGCAGAACGTGCACTTGAACGCGCGACCATCGTCAGGCCGCCGGTCGACGACGCCGAATGGGCAGGCGACGATGCAGTAGCCGCAGCCGTTGCAGACGTCGGGCTGGATGAAGACGCCACCAAACTCGGTGCGGACGATCGATCCGGTCGGGCAGGCCTCGAGGCAGCCGGCGTTCTCGCAGTGCTTGCAGACATCGGACGAGAAGTCCCACCGGAACGTATTGCTCCGGTAGCCGCCGTCGGCGGCGTGCGCTGGCCTTTCGCCGCGCTCGATGAACTTCACGTGCCGCCAGGTGGAATGGCCCAGGCTCGCTGTGTTGTCGTACGAGAACCCGGTCAGTGCAAAGCCGTCGTCGGGGACGCCGTTCCACTCCTTGCATGCGACTTCGCAGGCTTTGCAGCCGATGCAGAGCGTCGAGTCGGTGAGAAAGGCGGTGGTGGTCATTGGTCCCGCGCCGTCACGTTGCAGAGGAGGCCCTTGGCTTCCATGATCCGGACATTTGGCTCTTCAGAGATCGCCACGAGGTCGTTGACGACGTCGCCGCGGATGAGTCCGCGGCCGCCGAAATGATACGGCAGGCCAACCTGGTGAACGACGAGACCGTGGATCGTGAGCGGCTGCAGGCGTGGCGTGACCAGCGCGCGCGCCTCAATCGCGCCGCGTGGCGTCGAGATGCGTACCCACGCGCCGTTCTCGACGCCGATCTCGCCAGCGAGGACGGGTGAGATCTCGCAGAAGAGTTCGGGTTGGAGCTCGGCGAGATGCGAGAGCGTTCGCGACATGCCTCCGGCCGTGTGATGTTCGGTCAGCCGATAGGTCGTGAGCACGTGCGGATACCGCGGATCGCCCGGCGACCGCGCGTATTGGTTGTCGGACCGCTCTTTCCGATCCGCGACCGGATTGACCTGCTGTCGATACAGGCGGTTCGGGACCGGAGACTCGAGCGGTTCGTAGTGCGCCGGCAGCGGTCCGTCGCGGAGGCCAACCGGCACCCAGATCCAGCCGAGCCCGTCGGAATGCATGATGAACGGCGCATCGCCGCGAATCGCCGCATCGCCGCCGGCACCGGGGGGCGGCACATAGTCCGGAGCCTTGTTCTTCGTGAAGTCGGGCGTGTCGAGGCCGGTCCATGCGTGCGATTCGGCATCCCACCAGACCAGCTTCTTACGTTCGCTCCACGGCGTGCCGTCGGGTCGCGCGGAGGCGCGGTTATAGAGGATGCGTCGATCTGCCGGCCAGGCAAATCCCCATCCGTGTCCGTACGGACCTGACGCGTCCCGTTCGGCGGCCCGATTGCGGTCAGCTGCCGGATGGACGCCCGAGTAGATCCAGCAGCCGCACGCCGTGCTGCCGTCCGCCGACAGATCGCTGAAGCCCTCGACCTGCGCGCCGTCGCGAGTCCATCGCCCGTTGATTTCCTGCAGCACCTGCTCGATCTCGGGCTCGCCTAGTGGCCCGGGGGTCGGGTAGTTCCAGGTCAGGGCGTTAAGGCCGCGATTGCGGCGGCTGACATCGCCGGAGGCGCGCGCCTTGAGTCGACGGCCGAGATGATAGATGAACCAGGCCTCGCTTCGTGCGTCGCCCGGTGGATCGATTGCCACCTCGTGCCACTGCAGTAGCCGCTGCGTGTTGGTGAAGCAGCCTGACTTTTCTGCGTGCGCGGCAGCGGGGAAGAAGAACACTTCAGTCCGAATGTCCTCGGTGCGCAACTCGCCCCGTTGCACCTCTGGAGAGTCCTGCCAGAACGTCGCCGTTTCGGTCTCGACCATGTCGCGCACGACGAGCCATTGAAGATTGGCGAGCGCTCGTCGCTCGAGCCGCGCGTTTGGCGCACCCACGGCAGGGTTCTGCCCCATGACGAAGAGCCCTTCGAGGCGATTCGCGCGTCGGTCTACTCCCGAGGTTCCGTCAGCCATGTCGAGCCAGTAGCCGAAGTGCGAATGATCGCCGCTCGTGCGCGGGAGCCAGCCGAAGCCGAACTCGTTCTCCGCCGTCGCGAGCTCGCCGTACCACGCCTTCAGCAGCGAGACTGCGTACTTGTCGAAGTTCGCCCACCAACCGTCGGTCGAGCGATGCGACGCGAGGTAACCGGCCAGGGTCGAGTCGGCGTCTCCGAACGTCGGCATTGGCAGATAGCCGGGCAGAAGGTCGTAGAGCGTCGGGATGTCGGTGGATCCCTGAATCGAGGCGTGGCCGCGAAGCGCGAGAATCCCGCCTCCCGGCCGGCCGATGTTTCCGAGGAGCAGTTGCAGAATCGCGGCAGTCCGGACGATTTGCACGCCTGCCGAGTGCTGCGTCAAGCCGACGGCGTAGCAGATGGCGGCCGTACGTTCAGGGCCGGAGGCGCGGCAGAACGCTTCGGCGATCCGCACGAACGAATCGGCGGGCACGCCGCACACCTCCGCTACCATCGCCGGCGTGTAGCGGGCGAAGTGCCGGCCGATGATCTGAAACACCGAGCGCGGATGAAGAAGCGTCGGGTCGCGCGCCTCGTCCGGCGCGTAGGCCCAGGAATCCGTCGTGTAGCGTCGGGCCTCCGCGTCCCACCCTGAGAACAGGCCATCGAGATCCTCCGGGCCGACGAACCTGTCGTCGATGATCGTCGACGCGTTGGTGTAGGCGACGACGTAGTCTCGAAACTCCAGTCGATTGGTCAGAACGTGGTTGATCATCGCGCCGAGGAAGGCGGCGTCGGTCCCGGCCCGCAGAGGCACCCACATGTCGGCCATCGCCGAGGTCCTGGTGAACCGCGGATCGACGTGGATGATTGTCGCGCCCCGTTCGCGGGCCTCGATGACCCACTTGAACCCGACCGGGTGGTTCTCGGCCATCGACGACCCAATGATCAGGATCGCATCGGCATTCTGCAGGTCCTGCAGCGCCGTCGTCGCGCCGCCACGCCCGAACGAGGTGCCCAGACCGGGCACCGTGGAGCTATGTCATATGCGGGCCTGATTGCTGATCGCGACCATGCCGAGGCCGCCCGTGAAGAGCTTCTTGATCAGATAGTTTTCTTCGTTGTCGAGAGTGGCTCCGCCCAGGTGCCCGATGGACGCGCACTGCATCAACGTTCGAAGAGTCCCGTCAATCTCACGCTCCTCCTCGAAGTGTCGTTCGCGCGACGCCCAGACGCGCTCGGCGACCAGGTCCATCGCCGTTTCGAGCTCGATGTCGGTCCACACTGTCGCGCCCGGTGCCCGGTGCTTCACCCGCGTGGCCCTGCCAGCGTGAGTGAGGAGCTCGTGCGTCGCTGCGCCCTTTGGGCAGAGCCGTCCCTCCGAGATCGGCGATTCCGGATCGCCTTCGACCGAGATCACCTTGCCATCTTTGTGGAAGATGAGTTGCCCGCAGCCCACCGCGCAGTAAGGGCAGACGGACCGCGCGACGTCGGCCATTTCGTGACGAGGCCGGAGCCGAAGCGTTCTCTCCGACATCGCCTCCGTGCCCGTTCCATCGCCGCCGGTCGTGATTTGAGTCAGGAGCGGCCACTGGGACCGGGTTCGTGGTTCGGGTTGGTGCTTCATTGTGATCACAGCCCAAGTGCTTTCCCACGCCAAAGCCTCTCACCGCAGAGGCCGCGGAGGACGCAGAGACGGACATTCTTTCTCTGCGTGCTCAGCGCGCTCTGCGGTGAAAGTGTTTTGGCAGTAAAACATCCCTGACTTGTGCGGAACAGGCAGCCGCCACCCGTACGGTACATTCTCATACTGGAAAGATTACTCCCGGGGCGAGGCGACTCCCAGGATCGAGCGCCTGCTTGACTGCGCGCATCTCCTCGAGGCCGGCGTCTCCGTAGAGCTGTCGAAGCAGGGCCTGCTTGACGGGATTTCTGCCGACGCCATGCTCGGCGAGCGGACAGCCACCGAACCGAGCGACGTGACGGCCGAACTCCAGCATTGCCTCTTTGCCCTTGACCACGTCGTCGAAAGAGTGGGCGATGACGTTGGGATGGACGTTGCCGTCAGAGAGGTGTCCCCAGATCGCATAGTCGAGCCCGCGACTCTCGAAGCCCCGGCGGTAGATGTCCATCATGTCGGCGCAACGGTCGAAGGGCACGATCATGTCTCCGGCCGTTTTTTCGATCCGCGCATCGATGGTCCGCTTCGCCGTGCTGATGCGCTGGTTCACGCCTGCCGGTACGGACTCGCGCACAGCGAGGAGCTCCGCCGCGCGGCGGCGGTCCCCGGGAAGTGCCAGCTCTGTGTCCGCCAGCAGGCCGATCCGATCGAGCGCGCGGCAGAAATGCCCGAGCGAGCCGCCACGAGTCGAGCCGGCAAACGATTCGACCGGATCGTCGAGCGATCGTTGAATCTCATCGAACGCCGCGCTGGCATCCGTCTGTGCGCCGAGCTCCAGCTGCACGAGGAGCGCGAGGCACGCTCCCTCCGGCACGGAGAGGTTGTTCCGCAAGCTGGCGCCGTCTTCCTTCACGATCTCGAGCGATCGCCGATCCATGTGCTCGATCGCGGACGCGTCGATTCCTTGTGGCGTGCCGGATTGCCACGTCGCCATCGACGCATCGCGCAGCTCCCTGGCGAGCTCGAGGCCCTGCGGCTCTGACCTGCATGGGATCCAGGCGAGCACGGTATTCGGCGCCGGCGACAGCGTTCTGAATGTGATCCGGGTGATGACGCCGAGCGTGCCTTCGGATCCGATGAAGAGATCGACGAGGTCCATGCCGGGCGCGGCGTGGTATCCCGCCGAACGCTTCGCTACCCGCGGCATCTGGTAAGTTGGGACCGGAACCGCGACACGGCCCCTGGTGGTTTCGACTTCGAAGCGTCCGTTGATGGCATATCGCGCGCCTCGTTCCAACTCGAGCACTGTGCCGTCAGCGAGGACGACCGTCAGCGCCTCCACCCAGTCGCGCGTGCTGCCGTACTTGAAGGTTGCTGCGCCGGCAGCGTTGGTGGCGACGATGCCGCCCGAGCAGGCGCCGGTGAACGTCGGCGCTGGCGGGAACCACGCGCCAAGCTCGGCGAGCCGTTCCTGCATCGCGGCAACCGTTACGCCCGGCTCGACGGTAATGCGCCCTGGGCGAACATCGACGATCCCGTTCATCTTGGTGGTCGCGAGAATGACCTCGCCCATCGGGGTCGCGCCGCCGGTCAGCGACGATTGCGCGCCGACCGCCAGCACCGACGCCGAGCCAACCAGAATGTCGACGACGTCGGCAGTCGTGCGGGGAAAGACGAGGCCAGTCGCGTGGCCGCCGGGGAAATGGGCGGCGTCGACAAGCCAGTCGTCAGTCGGGAGTCGGGAGTCGGCAGTCACAGTCGTTAGTCTCAGTCGGCAGTCCGAGTCGGTAGTCCGAGTCGGTAGTCCGAGTCGGCAGTCCGAGTCGGTAGTCCGAGTCGGTCTCGCCTACCGGCGTTTGGCCCGCTGACTAGGGCCGAGTCCTCGATCTCGGCGGTCGCTCTTGACCAAGTACTTGATGAGTCCTGTCGTCATCCGGGCCACTTCGTCGCCGACCTCGTTACAGGCGGCAAGTTCAGTGTCCGTAATGTAGCCTCGATCGCAGGCGAGCAGTAGCCTTGTTCGAGCCTCGGCGTTTGAGGCTTTCGAGATGTACAGATATCTGGCGAATGCGCGGTCGGTGGGCTGTGCGAATCCCTCGGCAATGTTGGAAATCACCGAGTCCACAGCGTCGGACAGCTGCTCCCTCAACTTCCTGTCGCGTTGGAAACCGGCTCGTCCGAGGAGCGCATTAACTGCAACACAGAATTCCCGCGCGCGTTGCCAAACCTTCAAATCTTCCACTTGCTGGGCCATCTTTACCTCCTGAATTGCACCGAAGGTGCCAGGAGGCGCGCGGGGCCGGGCTCGAACTGCCGACTCGGACTGCCGACTCGGACTGCCGACTCGGACTACCGACTCGGACTGCCGACTCAGATTGTCGACTGCGACTGTCGACTCCCGACTCCCGACTGTCGACTGAAGTATCATCAGTCGCGTGTCCGCTTTCACCCTTGGCGTCGAGGAAGAATTCCAGATCGTCGACCCCCAGAGCGGAGACCTGCGTTCGCACGTGTCCGAGCTCTTGGCTTCGAGCGCGCCGATGCTGGGGGAGCAGATCAAGCGTGAAATGCACCAGTCGATCGTCGAGGTGGGCACGAAGATCTGCGCCGATGTCAACGAGCTGAGCGACGAGATCTATCGCAATAGACGCGAACTCGCGAGCGCCGCCGAGCGCGTCGGTCTGGCGGTTGCCGCGGCCGGCACGCATCCGTTCTCACGGTGGGAAGATCAGATCATCTCGCCCGGCGTTCGCTACGACAACATCGTCGAGGAGCTGCAGCAGCTGGCGCGCTCGCTCCTGATCTTCGGCCTGCACGTGCACGTCGGCCTGCCGGATCGGTCGGTGATGATCGACCTGATGAACGAGGTGCGCTATTTCCTCCCGCACCTGCTGGCGCTGTCGACGAGCTCCCCTTTCTGGATGGGGCGCGACACGGGCCTGAAGTCGTATCGGACGACCATCTTCCGCCGGTTTCCTCGCACTGGCGTTCCCGATCACTTCGACTCCTGGAGCGAATACGAGAACTACATTCAGCTCCTCGTCGATTTGCACAGCATCGACGACGCGAAGAAGATCTGGTGGGACGTGCGGCCTCATCCGACTTTCGGGACGCTGGAGTTTCGCGTCTGCGACGTGCCAACGCGCCCCGAGACGGCCGTAATGCTCGGCGCGCTGGTGCAGGCGATCGTCGTCAAGCTCTACCGGCTCAGGATCCGTAATCAGGGCTTCAGGCTCTACCGCCGCGCGCTCATCGAGGAGAACAAGTGGCGGGCCGCGCGCTATGGCCTCGACGGCAAGCTCATCGACTTCGGACGCCGCGCCGAGGTGCCGATGCGAGACCTGGCGGTCGAACTGCTCGAGTTCATCGACGACGTGGTCGACGACCTCGGCAGCCGAAAGGCAGTGGAACACGTCCACGTCGTGCTGCGCGAGGGCACCAGCGCCGACCAGCAACTGGCGGTATTCCGCCAGACCGGCGATCTCAAGGCCGTCGTGCACCATGTGATACGCCAGACGCAGGACGGGGTGCGCTGAGCGCAGGAAGTCCGGCTAACCAGCCTCCGCTAAAGCTACGGCGGTTCGCCGAAGCCTTGGCGAAGGCGGAAGCCGGACGCTCCGTCCGCGAGAGTGTAAGAGCGGACAGTCGAGGGCTTCATGCAACAGCAGCGGGCGTCACAGGTCGTCGGACTTCTCTGCGGCCGGGAGTACAGTTTTCCGCCAGCCTTCATCAAACGCGTCGACGAGCTTGGCGCGCCGCACGGCATTACCGGCCAGATGGTGAAACTCGGCGGCACCAAGATGGACGAGGCACCGGGCTATCGCGTCATCATCGATCGCATTTCTCACGAGGTCGAGTATTACCGCGGCGCGATGAAGCACGCCGTGCTTCAGGGCACTTACGTCATCAACAACCCGTTCTGGTGGACCGCCGACGACAAGTATTTCAACTACTCGGTGATGGCGAAGCTCGGCGTCGCGATCCCGCGGACGGTGCTGCTGCCACAGAAAGGCTACCCGGCCGACATCGACCTGACGTCGGAATCGCTGCACAACCTCGCCTATCCGATCGATTGGGACGGCCTGCTCGACTACGTCGGGAGGCCCGCCATCCTCAAGCCCTACTCGGGCGGCGGATGGAAGCATGTCTACAAGGTGGAGGACAAGCGCGAGCTGCTCGAAGCCTACGACCGCACCGCGCCGTACTGCATGACGCTTCAGCAGTTCATCCATTTCGATCACTACGTTCGGTGTTTCACGTTCGGCAAGACCGACATCACGCCGGTCGCCTACGATCCGCGCGAGCGCCGCTATCTCGTCGAGCACGAATACCTATCGGCAGAGGTGGGCGCGCGTGTCGTCCGGGATGCGCAGCTCATCAACCTCGCGCTCGGGTACGAGATGAACACGATCGAGTTCGCGATCGAGGACGGCGTGCCCTACGCAATCGACTACCTCAACCCCGCGCCCGACTTCGAACGCGATCGCATCACGCCGTTCTACTTCAGCCACGTGGTCGAGAAGATGGCCCACCTGGTTGTCGATCGCGCCCTCAACGGGCATCCGGCGCAGTGCTGGCCGAGATGGGAAGAGATGCTCGGGATTGGTCCGGCATCGGGTTTCACCGGCGCTCCGGGATTGTCTTGATTCGAGCGGACTGACCAGCCATGGATCCGATTGCTGATTGGCACGCGCTGCTCAGGCCCGACGAGGAATTGACGCCGCGGTACACCAGCGCCCTCACCGCATCGATGCGCGCCAAGAAGCTGACCTTCGGCCAGCGAGTCCACTGTCCGTTTTTGCGGCCGTTCTTCTTGACCGCCGTCGACGAAGCCCGCATCCGCGTCGCGGCCGAGACCATCGCTGCGCTCGGCGAACGGGTGACGCGCGCGGCGTTCGAGTCCGACGACATCTACGATCAGCTCGGCATCACCGAAGCCGAGGACGCGCTCGTCGACATCGAACCGGGATATCAGACGGCCAGCACGACCTCGCGTCTCGACGCGTTCCTCCTGCCGGACTCGCTGCATTTTGCCGAGTACAACGCCGAATCGCCCGCCGGCATCGGCTACACCCAACGGCTGTGTGAGCTCTTCGACGCGACCGCAGTCATGGGTCGATTTCGGACCCAGCGGCAAGTGCGTTTTCACAAGGTCATCGAGGCGCTGCTCGACGCGCTCCTCGCCAGCTACCACGAGTGGGGTGGCACCGCCAGGCCGCCGACGATGGCGATCGTCGACTGGCGCGACGTGCCGACCTGGACCGAGTTCGAGATTCTGCGCGACGCCTTTATAGCAGCCGGCGTGCCGACGATCGTCTGCGATCCACGCGAACTAGTGTTCGCAAACGGTGCCTTGACCGCGCAGGGCACCAGGATCGATCTCGTCTACCGTCGCGTGCTCGTCAACGACATCCTTGCCAAGCCGGCCGAGTGCCTCGCGCTCGTCGACGCATGTGCCGCCCGCGCCGTCTGCATGGCCAATTCGTTTCGTTGCAAGCTCGCGCACAAGAAGGCCTTTTTCGCGGTGCTGACCGATCCTTCGCACGCGACGCTGTTCTCGGCGGAGGAGCGTGCGATTATTCGCGCCCACGTGCCCTGGACGCGCGTCGTCGACGACGTGGAAACCGACAAAGACGATTGGCGTGGAGATCTCCTCGAGCTGATGCGGGCGTGGCGGGAGCACCTGGTGCTCAAGCCGAACGACGAGTATGGTGGCAAGGGTGTCCACCTGGGGTGGGAGAAGACCGAGAGTGAATGGGAGGCGGCAATTGAAGCGGCGCTTGCCGACCCCTACGGCACGTGGGTCGTCCAGGAGCGAATCCCGGTCCGGCGCGAGGTGTTCCCCCAGTTCGATGCGACGGGCCGCATCAGCATGAACGACATGCTGGTCGACTTCGCGCCCTATCTTTTCCGCGGCCGCATGGGCGGCTACCTCACGCGTCTGAGTGCAACCGGCCTCGCGAACGTGACCTCCGGCGGCGGGCAAGTGCCCGCGTTCGTCGTCGACTAGCCACGAGCCACGGAAACCACGGAGAACACGGACGACGGCCCGCGAGCCACGGAAACACGGACAACACGGCCCGCGAGTGGTCTGGTTGCCGGGCATGATCTGTGTTGTCCGTGGCTATGATCGGTGTCGTCTGTGTGATCCGTGGTTCAGACCGAAAGCTCGCCCCGTCCCACGAGAACCGAGACGCCGCCGATGCGCACGCGGGTAATGCGATCCTCGTCGCTATCGATCGAGATGTGGACGCGGCTCGGTCGTCCCATCGCCACGCCCTGCAAGCTGAGCATGCGGCGCGCGACGTCGGGCGTCACGACCCGGTGATGCAGGAGGTATGCACCGAGTGGACCGCTGGCGGCGCCCGTCGCCGGATCTTCCGAAATCCCAAACCCGGGGGCCAGCATCCGGCTGTAGACCGTTTCGTCGCCGCCGCCGCGCTCGGGGGTAAAGAAGAAGGCCGGCAGGTTGGCAAGACCCGCCGCATGGGCGCAGCGTGCCAGCGCCTTCCGATCGATCGCCACGGCGTCGACCGCAGCGCGAGTGGCGAGCGGCGCGAAGAGAAAAGGGACGCCGCACGACACGCTCTGCACGGGCAGCCCCTGTAGAAGGTCGTGCGCAGAGATTCCGACTGCGGCGGCAAACGCGTCGCGGTCAGCGACAACGGTCCCGAAGGTCGGCAGCGGCTGCGTCATCCAGGCGAACGCCAGGCCCGTGTGATCCCATTCGAGCGAGACCGGTGTCGGGCCCACGCCGAGTTCGAACACGAACCCTTCCCGCCCTGGTGAGATGACGCCCTCGATCGCGAGCGCAAACGTGCTGCCGATCGTCGGATGGCCGGCCATCGGCAGCTCTTCGGCCGGCGTGAAGATGCGCATCCGGACGTCGCCGCCACGCTCGGGCGGCAAGAATGAACGTCGACTCGGAGAAGTTCATCTCCTTGGCGATGAGCTGCATGTGCTGCGCCGTCAGTTCGCCGGGCTCGGGGAAGACGGCCAGCTGATTGCCTTCGAAGCGGCGATCGGTGAAGACGTCGAGGTGGAGGTAGCGGTACATGGCGTTGCGGTCGAGGATGACAGAGTGCCCGTCCGCTCCGCACGCGCCAATCAGGAAGTGGTCTGGATGAGCGCCGTGACTGCGGCGGCCAGCTGTGTCGCCTCGCGGCTCCGCCGATTCCCGCTCGCCGTACGCTATCCTGTCGACACACGGAGGACTCTCGTTGGCGAAACGGAAGAAGGGTGGCGCGTCGCTGTTCGATGACGGCGGCGCGGGTGTGATCGATGCAGGAGGCCCGGGCAGTGGTGGCGGGCCAGAGGTGGTGGCGCTGCACGAGGCCGCGCAGACGCGGTATCTCAACTACGCGCTGTCGGTCATCACGTCACGCGCGCTTCCCGACGTCAGGGACGGACTGAAACCGGTACAACGCCGCATCCTTTACACGATGTGGCAGCAGAACCTGACCGCCGACGTCAAGCACCGCAAGTGCGCGAAGGTCGTCGGCGACGTGATGGGCAACTACCACCCGCACGGCGACACCGCGCTCTACGAGACGCTGGTTCGCATGGCGCAGCCCTTCTCGCTTCGTTATCCACTCGTCGATGGCTCCGGCAACTTCGGCTCGCTCGATGGCGACAGCGCCGCGGCGATGCGATACACCGAGTGCCGACTCGCGCGCCTGAGCGACGAGTTGCTGACCGAGATTGACCAGTCCACAGTACCGTTCCGTCCGAACTACGACGGCACCAAGACCGAGCCGGTCGTGCTGCCGTCGCGCGTGCCCAACCTGCTGATCAACGGGGCCACGGGCATTGCCGTCGGCATGGCGACCAACATCCCGCCGCACAACCTCAACGAAGTCTGCACCGCGCTCGTGAAACTGCTCGACAACCCCGATCTGAGCAGCGTCCAGCTCTGCCGCTACGTGAAGGGCCCCGATTTTCCCACCGGCGCCCAGATGCTCAACTCGCCGGAGGAGATCAAAGAAATCTACAAAACCGGCTCCGGAGCGATCAGGCTGCGAGCGACGTGGGAGGAAGGGCCGGCGACGCGTTCGGGAAAGACGATTTACATCACCAGCGTGCCGTACACCGTCAACAAGTCGGCGCTCGTCGAGCGAATTGGTGATATCGCCGCTGGCCGGAGTCTCCCGCCGCTTCTCGATGTGAAGGACGTCTCGACCGACGACGTGCGCATCGCGCTCGAGTTGAAGAAGGACGCCGATGAGAAGATGGTGATGGCGTATCTCTTCAAGCACACGCCGCTCCAGACCAGCTTCATCGTCAATCTGACCTGTCTCATCCCGACCGAGAATCCCGAGATCGGCCGCCCGGAACGGCTCGACCTGCATGCGATTCTCTGGCACTTCCTTCATTTCCGGCTCGAGGTCGTCACCAAGCGGCTCGAGCACGAACTGCAGGCCATCAGGAAGCGCGTCCACATCCTCGAGGGCTTCGAGAAGGTGTTCGATGCGCTCGACGAGATCCTGAAGATTGTCAGGAAGTCGGAGGGGAAGGCCGACGCGGCGCAACAGATCATGAAGCGCTTCGCGCTCGACGCCGATCAGACCGACGCCATCCTCGAGTTGAAGATTTACCGTCTGGCCAGGCTCGAGATTCTCGTTATCCGCAAAGAGCTCGAGGACAAGCGCCGCCGGGCGCGCCAGATCAACACGCTCCTCAAGGACGAGGAGGGACGGTGGGGCGTCGTCAAGGTGGAAATCGAGGAGATCCAGAAGAAGTACGGCGACCCTCGACGAACCGCAATCGCGTCGGATGCCGACGAGGCCGAGTACACCGCCGAGGACTTCATCGTCGAAGAGGACAACGTCGTCATCGTGTCGCGCGATGGCTGGGTCAAGCGGCAGAAAGAGGTCAAGGACGTGTCTTCGACCCGCGTGCGCGAGGGCGACGCGGTGCTCGCCGTGCTGCCCGGCAGCACGCGCGCGTCGGCGGTGTTCTTCAGCAATTTCGGCGTCGCCTACTCCGCGCGGCTCATCGACATCCCGGCGTCGACAGGCTATGGCGAGCCGATCCAGCGGTTCTTCAAGTTGAAGGACGGCGAGAAGATCGTCGCGGCGCTCAGCCTGGATCCACGCGTGGTTGGCACGATCACCGCGAAGAAAGAAGGCGACGAACCGCCGGTCCACGCCGTTGCCGTCACGAGCGATGGCTACTCGATGCGCTTCGGCCTCGAGCCGTTCGTCGAGCCAAGCACACGCACCGGCCGGCGCTACGCGCGAACCGCCGACGGCGCCGAGGTGGTCGGCGTGGCGAGGGTCAGCGGCGGCGAGATTCTCATCGCCGCCACGCGGGAGGCGCGGGCAATCCTCTGCAAGGCCGAGGAGGTCAATTTCCTGTCGGGCCCTGGCCGCGGCGTCATCCTGATCAAGCTGGACGCGAAAAACGATCGAGTCCTGGGCTTTATTGCCTCGGCGGGCGATCGCGATCTCATGACGGTTGAAACGAGCCGCGGCGCCGAGCAGACGATCAGCACGGCGAAGTACGAGGTGACCGGCCGCGGCGGAAAGGGCCGCGAGTTGCTGCAGCGGGGGCAGTTCACTCGGATTGTGCCGACGGTTCCCGACGCGCCGCCGCCGCTGTCTGAATGAGTGGGTGAGTGATCAAGTCAGGAGAGCAAGTCATGCCCGCCGCTGACGCGTATCTCGACGACGTCCGCCTGCAGTTCCGGAAGCTGAAGAAGCTCGCCGAAGACGCGCTCGCGCAGGTCAAAGACGAAGAGCTCAACGTGACGCTCGACGCCGAGTCGAACAGTCTCGCGGTCATCATGAAGCACATGGCCGGGAACCTGCGCTCGCGGTTCACCGACTTCCTGACGACCGACGGCGAGAAGCCAGATCGAAATCGCGACGGCGAGTTCGAAATCGAGGGGCACCCCGGCCGCGCTACCACCTTCGCGGATTGGGAGAGCGGTTGGACGCGACTCTTCGAGACGCTGAACGCTCTCACGGCCGCCGACCTGCTCAAGGACGTGCACGTTCGAGGTGAGCGGCTGTCGGTCATCCAGGCGCTCGATCGCCAGATGACCCACCATGCCTACCACGTCGGCCAGATAGTCTTTCTTGCCAAGCACTTGCGGTCGGCCGACTGGAAGAATCTGAGCATGCCCAGGCGGCGGTAAGCGGCTCAGGGCTGAAGGCTCAGGGCTTAAGCCAAAGCGTCGATTACGTGGTCCAACGCTCATGCCTGAGCCTTGAGCCTAAAGCCAGGAGGACAACCCTGATGGATACGCTCTTCCAGGACCTGCGCTACGCGCTCCGGCAGTTCGCTCGTCGTCCGGGGTTCACGGCAATCGCAGTCGCCTCGCTCGGACTCGCCATCGGTGGGAACAGTCTCATCTACGGAATGCTCGACGGTTTCGTGTTCCGGCCGTTTCCGTATCCTGAGCCGGCTCGGCTGGTGGCAGTCGGCGTCGCCTTTCCGAAGCTCTCGTCCGAAACGACCTACGTCGAAGCGCTGTCGCCCGCCGAATACATCGACATCCGGAGCAGCCGGAGCTTCGCGCACGCTGGTTCGTTCGATCTCGGCAACCGCAACATCTCGGGTGGCGACGTGCCGGAGCGAGTCTTCACGGCGCTCCTGCTCGACGACTTGTTTCCAGTGATTGGGATGGCGCCGCATCTCGGCCGCGGCTTCACGGCGGAGGAGCTCGGACCGAACGGCCCACCGGCCGCCATCATCAGCCATCGCCTGTGGCAGACACGGTTCGCGGGCGATCCCGCGATCATCAATCGCGCGATTCGCATCAGCGGCCGGGCCGCGTCTGTCGTCGGTGTGATGCCGCCGGGCCTGGTGCTCATCGGCACCGATCTCTGGATTCCGTGGGGCGGCGATCCGCTGACCGTCCCGCGCAACGTCCGCCAATTCAACGTTCTGGCGCGGCTGGCGCCGGACGCGTCGCTCGCGCACGCGAATGCGGAGCTCGACGCGATCGCCCGGCGCGTGGAGCAAACCGAGAAGGCGCGGTTTGCGGAGTATGAGAACTGGCGGCTCACGGCGACGCCATGGGCGGCGGCACTGCTCAGGGACGTGCGTCCCGCCGCGTTCGTGCTGCTCGGGGCCGTCGGCCTGGTCCTTTTTATCGCCTGCGCAAATCTCACCAATCTGTTTCTGGCGCGGTCGTCGACGCGGCAACGCGAACTGGCCGTGCGCCTGGCCCTCGGCGCGGCTCCCTGGCGCGTGACGCGGCTGCTGCTGGCAGAGAGCCTGCTGCTTGCGACGGCCGGCGCGGCGGTCGGGCTCGTCATCGCCTGGCTAGGGCTTCAGGTCGCCGGCGCGATCATTCCCGCCCAGTTCCAGATGCTCGGACTCGAGGCGTCGATCAACCTGCGAGTGCTCGGATGGAGCCTGGTGCTCGCCATCGTGTGCGGCTTCCTGATCGGCGTGCTGCCAGCCGTGCAGGCCACGCGCACCGATCCGCATGAGTCGCTCAAGGCTGACGCGCGAACGGGCGGATCGCGTGGTGGACAGTATCTGCGTCAGGCCCTGGTGGTCGCCGAGCTCGCGCTGTCTGTCGTCCTCTTGCTCGGCGCCGGGCTGTTGATGCGGAGCTTCCTCAACATCCAGCGCATCGACCGTGGCTTCGACCCGCGTGGCGTTTTGACCATGCGTCTGACGCTGCCGCGAGAGCGCTATCCGGGCGATGCCGCCGGAGCGTTCTTCGATCGCCTCGCCGAGCGGCTTGCCGCGCTCCCGGGCGTGCGCGCCGTTTCGGCCGCGTCACAGTTCCCGCCGTCGGGCACCTTCGGCACGCAGTTCCGGTTGGAGCGAGGCCAGGCCGAGAGCACGACCCTCCCGACGGCGCAGATCACGACGGCGACGCCGAGCTACTTTGAAACCCTAGGCGTGCCGATTCGTGCGGGACGCGGGTTCCATGCGACCGATCGCCTCGAGACACCGCTCGTGGCGATGGTCAATCAGGCGTTCGCGAACCGGTATCTCGGCGGAAGCGACCCCATCGGGCAACGACTCTCGCTCGGCAGTCCGGATCAGGCTCGACCCTGGATGACGATCGTCGGTGTCGTCGCCGACTATCGAAATAACGGCATCACCCAACCCGTGCGCCCCGAGGTGTACACACCGGTCCGTCAGCAGACCGCGTGGAACCAGCTGTTCATGCTCATCCGAACCGATGGATGGCCACCAAGCCTGGTGTCGTCCGCGCGCCAGACGGTCTCGTCGCTCGATCCCGAGCAACCCGTCTACAACATTCAAACGCTCGAGGAGGCCCTGGCCACGTCGTCGTTTCAGCAACGGCTGTCGGCTGTCCTCGTCAGCATCTTTGCCGGCGTCGCGCTGGTGCTGGCGGCGATTGGCATCTACGGCGTCATGTCCTATGCCGTCAGCGCGCGTACGCAGGAGATGGGCGTGCGGCTTGCCGTCGGCGCACAGCGCCGCGATGTGATCTGGCTCGTGCTGGGCCAGGTGCTCCGGATGTCGGCCGTCGGGTTGTCGATCGGAATACTCGTGCTCGTCCTCGCCGGCCGGGCGCTCGAAGGCCTGCTCTTCGGCGTTCGCTCGATCGACCCCGTCACGATCGCGGCGGTCGCGGTCATTCTCGGCGCCGTGGCGCTCGTCGCCGCGTGGGCGCCCGCATCGCGCGCGAGCAAGGTCGATCCGATCCGGGCGCTACGAACTGAATAGTTCAAGGTTCACGGTTCAGGGTTCAAGGTTCTGGTTCAAAGTTCACATTCCTGATCGCCATTGCGCAGTTAGGCGCCCCAGATCCGGAATGAAACGTCTGAATTTGTAACGTTGGATTTCGAACCATGAACCCTGAACTTTGAACGCTGAACCCGCTGAACCCAGCTAAACCATCAATCGGCTGGGTTAAAATCTAATGAGGCTATGTCAGGTTGGCAGGAGTTCACCGGGCTCAATCGCGGGTATGTTCTCGAGCTGTACCGAGAAATACCGCCAGAACCCTTCGTCCGTAGACCCCGAGGCGCGGGCTCTGTTCGAGCAGTGGACGCCGTCGCTCCTGGACGAGGCGCCTGCCGCTGGCCCTGGATCGATTCCCCTCGAGAAAGTTGTCGGCGCGGTCAACCTCGCCGAATCGATTCGCCGGTACGGACACTTGGCCGCGCGGCTTGATCCGCTCGGTAGCCGTCCTCCGATCGGTGATCCCTCGCTCCTGGCGTCGACACATGGCGTGACCGACGACGATCTCCGGAGTATTCCGGCGAATCTCGTCGCCGGCACGCTCGAGGGCGTCACGACTGCCTACGACGCCATCGAGTTGCTCCGCCGCGTCTATTGCTCGACGACCGGCTACGACTACGCGCATGTGTTTGTCCCGGACGAGCGTGAATGGTTGCGGCAGGCGGCCGAGCGCGGCCGCTTCCGTGCCCCCGCCGATCCGATCGATCCAGTCAAGCTGCTCGACCGGCTGTCCGAGGTCGAGGCGTTCGAGCGTTTTCTTCAGCGGACGTTTCCGGGAAAGACACGCTTTTCGATCGAAGGGCTCGACATGCTCGTGCCGGTCCTCGACGAAGTGATTGCCGAGGCCGGTGAGGCCGGCATTCGTCAGATTCTCGTCGGGATGGCGCACCGCGGCCGGTTGAATGTCATGGCGCACGTGCTGAACAAGCCGTACGCCCAGATCCTCGCCGAGTTCAAGGATCCGGTGTCCCGCAACTTCCGCGAGGACATGGCGTGGACCGGCGACGTCAAGTACCACGCCGGCGCGCATCGCGCGATCAAGGGTGGCGCGGCGATGGACCTGGTCGTGTCGATGCCGCCCAATCCGAGCCATCTCGAGGCGGTCGATCCAATTGTCGAGGGCATGGCGCGCGCGGCGGGCACGAGCGTGGACGGCCCCGGCGCGCCGAAGTTCGATCCCACCCGCAGCGTGCCGATCCTGATCCACGGCGACGCCGCGTTTCCGGGTCAGGGTGTCGTCGCCGAGACACTCAACCTGAGTCGCCTGCCCGGCTATTCGACCGGTGGCACAATCCACGTGATCGTCAACAACCAGCTGGGGTTCACGACCGGGCCCGAGGACGTCTACAGCACGTCGTACGCGAGCGGGCTCGCGCGCGGCTTCAAGATTCCGATCGTCCATGTGAATGCCGACGACCCTGAAGCGTGCGCCGAGGCGGCGCGGCTGGCCTTCGCCTACCGCGAGCGATTCCAGCGCGACTTTCTGATCGATCTCATCGGCTACCGTCGATACGGCCACAACGAGGGCGACGAACCGGCGTTTACCCAGCCGCTGATGTATCAGAAGATCGGCTGGCACCCCACGGTCAGGGAGATCTGGGCGACGAGCCTCGTCGAGCGCGGGATCATCACGGCCGAAAAGGCGGAGGCGATCTTCCAGGCGCGGTCGGCGGAGATGCAGGCCGCTTACGACGCGCTGCGCCCGGAACAGGATCTGGTCGAGCCAGAGCCCGAAGCGCCACCGCCCGGCGCGGCCGCGAAAGCGAACACGACCGTCTCGCTCGAGCGGCTGCGCGAGTTGAACGCATCGCTCCTGACGCTGCCGCCGGACTTTGCCATCCACAAGAAGCTCGAGCGGGGCCGCGAGAAGCGGGTGCGGATGCTCGAAGCGGTCGACGAGCGCTCGGTCGATTGGGCGTCGGCTGAGGAGTTGGCGCTCGCCTCGATTCTCAGTGACGGCATCAGCATCCGCGTGACCGGCGAGGATGTCGAGCGCGGCACGTTCAGCCACCGCCACGCGGTGCTCCACGACACGACGACCGGCCGCACACACGTGCCGCTGCAGACGTTGCCACAGGCGCGCGCGGCCTTCGAGATTCACAACAGCCCGCTCACCGAGAACGCCGTGCTCGGATTCGAGTACGGCTATAACGTGCAGGAGCCGTCGCGCCTGGTCATGTGGGAAGCGCAGTACGGCGACTTCATCAACGGCGCGCAGGTCGTCATCGACGAATTCCTCGTCTCGGCGCGGGGCAAGTGGGGGCAGCGGCCGTCGCTCGTCCTCTTGCTCCCGCATGCGCACGAAGGTCAGGGACCGGACCACGCCAGCGCGCGCCCGGAGCGCTTCCTCCAGCTGGCGGCCGACATCAATATCCGCGTCGCCAACTGCACGAGCGCCGCGCAGTACTTCCATCTCCTCAGGCGACAGGCGGCGCTGCTGATCGTCGATCCGCTGCCGCTCGTCGTGCTGACGCCGAAGAGCCTGCTGCGGCATCCGATGGTGGCGTCGGCGCCGCGCGAGCTCGCAGAGGGACGCTTCCGGATGGTCATCCAGGACCACGAAGCCGAGGCTCGAGCCGCCGAGATTCGCCGCGTGATTGTCTGCAGCGGCAAGATCTACATGGATCTCGTTGCCGCCGAACAGAAGGCGGCTAGGCCAGACATCGCGATTTGCAGGCTGGAGCAGCTCTATCCAGTGCCGATGCGCGACCTCCGTGCGGCGATCGATGCGTTCCCGGAAGCCGGAGAAGTGGTCTGGGTTCAGGAAGAGCCCGAGAACATGGGCGCGTGGGAGTTCATCCGTCCGCACCTCCAGGAGGTCTCGGACGGCCGGACGGTGCGCCGCGTCGCACGCCCGCGCAGCGCAAGTCCGGCCGAGGGGTCGGCGGCGCGTCACGCCCATCATCAGCAGATGCTCCTCGCGCAGGCGTTCGGCGGGAAGCCGGTCGCGCGGCCGAGGCCGGTCGCCGACGTCACCGCCCCTCAGCCGCGTTAGGTTTCACACCAATATGTCGTCAAACATCCTCGTCCCCGAAGTCGGTGAATCCATCGTCGACGCGCGTGTCGCCAAGTGGCTGCGCAAGGAAGGCGATGCCGTCGCGGCCGGCGATCCGCTCGTCGAGCTCGAGACCGACAAGATCGACGTCGAGGTCAGCGCTCCGCACGCCGGTGTCTTGAGCCGCATCGACCGTAAGGATGGTGACGACGTCAAGGTCGGCGAGGTACTGGGAGTGCTCGAGGAATCCGCCAAGGGTGCGGCCACGCGCTCGACACCCGCTCGCCGACGAGGCGGAAAAGGGCGAGGCGCGATCTCCACGGGCGACCCCGACCGCGCGGAAGGCTGCCGAGGTAAACGAGGTCGATCTGTCTCGCGTGCGCGGCAGCGGCGAGGGCGGGCGCGTCATGCGACGCGACGTTGAACAGGCCGCTGGCGCCGCAGAGAAAACCGCTGGCGCCGCGGTGAAGGCGGGCGACAGCACGAACGTTGCACCGCTCGCCCCTCAGACCGACAAGGCGAAGCCGGTGCCGCCGGTTGCCGAAGACCGCCGCCGTCCGGACAGCGATCGCACCGAAGAGCGCGTGCGGATGTCGAAGCGTCGCGCGACGATCGCGAAGCGCCTGGTCGAGGCTCAGAGCACCGCGGCGATGTTGACGACCTTCAACGAGGTCGACATGACCGCCGTGATGGCGCTCCGCGAGCGGCACAAGCAGGCGTTCAAGGACCGCCATGGCGTCGGCCTCGGGATCGCGTCGTTCTTCGTCAAGGGCTCGATTGGCGCGCTCAGGAGCTTCCCGCGCATCAACGCCGAGATCCAGGGCGACGAGATGGTGCTGAAGCACTACTACGACATCGGTGTTGCGGTCGGCGCGAGCGAGGGACTCGTCGTACCAGTGCTTCGCGATGCCGACCGAATGACGTTTGCGGAGATCGAGAAGGGCATCCGCGAGTTCGCGAAGCGCGCCGAAGACGGCTCGTTGTCGCTGGCCGATCTCAAGGGCGGCACCTTTACGATCACCAACGGCGGCGTCTTCGGCTCGTTGCTCAGTACACCCATCCTCAACCCGCCGCAGGTCGGCATTCTCGGCCTGCACAAGATTCAGGATCGCCCGATGGCCGTCAACGGCCAGGTGTCGATCCGCCCGATGATGTACGTCGCCCTTACCTACGATCATCGGATTGTCGATGGCGCGGAGGCCGTGCGGTTCCTCGTCCGCATCAAAGAGCTCGTCGAAGATCCCGGGGCGCTGCTGCTCGATTAACGCGGAAGCCACCGACGGGCCATGAGAGCGGCTGGCGGCTTCGTCGGGTTGTGCGCCCTTGCGATTCCGGGCTGGTGGCTCGCGCTGTTCTTTTCCCCGGAAGTACGTCAGTTGTTTGTCCCGTCGGCCGCGTGGCCAGCATTTCAGGCTGTGCTGCTGCCGGATCTCGCGCTTGCGGCGACGACGCTCGTGGTCTCCGGCCAGCTGATTCGCGGTCGAGTGATGCCCGTGTTCTTCGGCGTCACATGGGGCGCCTGGGCGTACGCAACCGCGTACTCAATCGCGTGGGCGCGCAGCGTCGGGGCGCCGGCGAGCGGGCCGTTAGTGATGCTCGCCGCCCTCGCGGGCCTGACGGTGGTGTGGTATGCAATGGTTCCGACGCGCCCGGCCAGCCGCAGCTAGCTGGAACCTCGCCAAGACCGCGGTGCAGATCGTGGCGTTCTGGGGTCTCTTCCTGTTTGTGTTGCCGCCGCTCGTTGTGAACATCGCCGCCAGGCTCGGATTTCCCTCGCAACCGACGTCGTTGCTCCGTGCCATCGGCGCCGTGCTCTTTGTCGGCGCCAGTACGCTCGGGCTCTTCAGTGCGTTCACGATTGTCGTTCACGGATACGGCACACCGCTGCCGCTCGACGCTCCACGCGCGATGGTCGTCACGGGGCCCTATGCATGGGTTCGCAATCCGATGGCGCTTGCCGGCCTCATGCAAGGAATGGCTATCGCCCTCTGGCACGGTTCGATCGCGGTAGCCGCCTACGTCGTCCTCGGCGGAGCGATGTGGCAAATCGTTGTCAGGCCACACGAAGAGGCTGATCTGGCGCGAACGTTCGGAGCGCAGTTCGCTGATTACAAGAACCGTGTGCCGCTGTGGTGGCCGCGCCGGCCCAATTTGCGTCCCTCAGCGACGAGTAACCGATGAACGAACCATTTCTGTCCGATCAGGCCAGCCGCCATGCACCGGAGCTTCTTCAAGCGATCTTGTCCGAGACCGCCGCGCTCGGTTTCACGATGGCATCCGAACCGAAGACAGGTGCGCTCCTTGCTGCGCTCGCAGCGTCGAAGCCGGGCGGGCGGCTGTTGGAACTCGGCACCGGTACTGGCATCGGTACAGCCTGGTTGCTATCGGGCATGGACCGCGACGCACGGCTCGACACCGTCGACGTCGACGAGCAGGCCGCCGCGATCGCTCGGCGGCACCTTTCGTCCGATCCGCGGCTTGCGTTTCATCTCGTGGACGGCGCCGCGTTTCTCAGCCGCTCGCCCAAGGCGCACTACGATCTCATCTATGCCGACGCGTGGCCTGGCAAGTTCTCGCATCTCGATGACGCGTTGTCGCTTCTGACCCTCGGCGGTATCTACTTCATCGACGATCTTCTGCCCCAACCGAACTGGTCGGACGGACATGCGCCAAAGGTGACAGCGCTCATCGAAACGCTCGAGAGCAAGACCGGCTTCTTGACGGCGAAGCTGACATGGGCCTCCGGCCTGATGTTGGTAGTGCGGACGCGGTCTTAGCCTTTTCGGCTGTCTCACAAAACCTGCCGCTCGTTTTCAACCGCGAGCGAGCAAGGCGAGCGAGCCACGCGACCGGAGCGCGCCGGCGAAGCGGCGCGCGAGGGAGCGTGTCGGGGAGTCCGAGGAGCAAAGCCCCTCGGAAGGCCTAGAGTCCCTTCTTCAGAATCGCAATCTGGCCAGCGTGGTAGACGTCGTGCTGGACGATACCGTGCAGGAGCACGTAGTGCGACACGCCGGTCCCGAGCGGGCCACTGCGAGTGTCGTTGGTGGGTTCGAAGAGTTTCTTTTCTGGCAGCGCCTTCACAGCGGCGATCAACTTGGTGTGTGCGGATTCGAGTCCGGCGAGCGCCTCGTGCCAACGCTTGTCCGTTGGATCTCCAACCTCTGGCCAGTCACCCTCGATCGGCATGCAGGCGACGGCGCCGGCCAGCCGCCTCGCGGTTTCGTTCTTCCAGGCGGTTATGTGAAGGACGAGTTCCCAGACCGAATGGGCGTCCGGGATGGGTCGCGCGTTGGCGTGTATCGCGTCGATGCCCTCGAGAATCGCCTGCAGCGGCGAGCCGTGCCACGGATCGCCGTCGTGCTCGCGTTGCAGCTCGTCGAGCTGATGCGGGCGATTTCGCTCATGTCGGCTTGCCATGAGGCGCTCAGTGCGACAGCGCGTAGAGCAGCACGTTGATGCCGAACGCGTAGCCGTCGACCGAGAACTGGTAGAAATAGTTCGGGTCGTCGGCTTCCCGCTCCCACGAATCGCCGAAGTCGGTGTTGTGCGTCATCAGGACCATCAGACGGCCCTGGCTGTCCGCGATGCCCATCGCATGGGGCACCGCGCTGTCCGCGCCCTGCTCGGAGGTGCCGCCGCCGCTTCCCATCCAGTGGTTGATCGACGCGATTTGCGGAACCTTCGAGATCTGGAACTGCTGCCGGAAGAGCGGATGATCCTTCGGCAGCTCGAAAATCTTGTACTCGTTGGGCGGCAGCACCTTACCAATCTCCTGCGACCAGTGCTCCCACGCATAGGAGCCCCAGAAGTCGTCCGCCCACAGGAAGCCGCCCTTCTTCAGGTACTCGCGGAGCTTCACGGCCTCTTCAGGGCTGATGTAGGCGCGACCGACCTCGGTCATCATCACAAACGGGCACTCGAAGAGCGCCGGGTCGGTCAGGCCGATGACGACGTGATCCGGCTCGCCCGAGGCGTCGGTGCTGACGCGCGTCTTTGTGAGCTCTGACAGCCGGATGGAGAGATTGACGTCCGCCCGCGGGATAGTCGACCGCCCAGTTTCCACCGAAGCCGTCGTAGGCTTGCGAAAACATCACGCGGCAGAAGTTGAACGATCCCTGGAACGTGTCCGGCGTCGGGCTCTTGACTGGTTCGAAGAATCGTCCGCGGCCGCGCCGCTGCGCGCTCGCTGCCGCAGTGCCGAGCGCGACCAGCAACATCGCCACAGCGAATCGATTCACCCAACGGCTCCGCGCCATCTCAGTATTGTATGCGCCGCCTACACAAAGACGGCGTCACCATCTCGGTGGCGCCATCGTGACATGCTAACATGCTGATACACAATCAGTTGACCCAGAATGCCGACCACGTACACCGCTAAAGACATCACCGTTCTCGAAGGCCTCGAACCCGTCCGCAAACGCCCGGGCATGTACATCGGCGGCGTCAGCACCGCCGGCCTTCACCACCTCGTCTGGGAGATCCTCGACAACTCGATCGACGAGGCGATGAACGGCTACGCCTCGAACATTCTCGTCACGCTGCACAAGGATGGCAGCTCGATCACCATTGCAGACGACGGGCGCGGGATCCCCGTTGACAAGCACCCGAAGACGAAGAAGAGCGCGCTCGAAGTGATCTTTTCGACGCTCCATGCCGGCGGAAAGTTCGAGGCTGGCAACTACAAGACGGCCGGCGGTCTTCATGGCGTCGGCGCGAGCGTCGTCAACGCCCTCTCGAAAGAACTGGTCGCGACGGTGCGGCGGGACGGCGCCCAGTGGGAGATGCGCTTCAAGCAGGGCGCGATGGTCGGCGCGCTCAAGAAGACCGGGCCCGCGCGCGGCACGGGCACGACGGTCTTCTTTCGGCCGGACACCACGATCTTTCCGAAAGTCGAGTTCGATGCGGATCTGATCCGTCAGCGGCTGGAAGTCTCGAGCTACCTCCACAAGGGCGTGAAGATCGTCTTCGAGAACGAGGAGACCGGCACTAAGGAAGTATTCCAGCACTCCGAGGGGCTCGCTGACTATCTGAAGAAGATTCTCACGGAGCGCTCGTCGGTTCCGGTCCACGACGCGCCGTTTGCACTAGCGAAGGAAAGCGACGAGAGCGGACTGCGCCTGGATCTCGCGCTTCAGTGGACCCAGTCGACCGACGAGCACGTGCGGAGCTATGTCAACGGCATTCCGACCGGTTCCGGCGGCACGCACGAGAACGGCTTCCGGGCAGGTCTGGGCAAGGCCGTGCGGAACTTCATCGAAACGCACAACCTTTCGCCGAAGGGCGTGACGCTCACGGCCGAGGACATTCGCGAAGGCATGGTCGTCGTGCTGAGCGTGTTCGTGCAGGAGCCGCAGTTTCAGGGCCAGACCAAGGATCGCCTGAATAATCCCGAGGTGATGTCGGCCGTCGATTCGCAGGTGCGCCCCGCGCTCGAGCACTGGCTGAACACGAACATCAGCATCGCCGAATCGATTATCGCTCGCGTGATCCTCGCCGCCCGCGCGCGCGAGGCCAGCCGCGCGGCGCAGCAAGAGGTCGCGCGCAAGTCGGCGACATCGAGCCGCCTGACGCTTCCCGGCAAGCTCAGCGACTGCAGCTCCTCGGACCGTGACGACAGCGAGATCTTCATCGTCGAAGGTGATTCCGCCGGCGGGTCGGCGAAGCAGGGCCGCGATCGAACGCGACAGGCGATCCTGCCGCTGCGCGGGAAGGTGCTGAACACCGAGAGCGCCTCGTTGGCGAAGGTGCTCGAGAACAAGGAACTGACCGACCTCGTCACCGCGCTTGGCAGCGGGCTCGGGAAGAACTTCGATCTGTCGCGTCTGCGCTATGGCCGGGTCATCATCCTGGCCGACGCCGATTCTGACGGTCATCACATCGCCACGCTGCTCCTGACGTTCATCTACCGCCACATGCCGGGGCTCATCTCGGCCGGCCGCGTCTTCCTCGCGCAGCCGCCGCTCTACCGGCTCGATATCGGCAAGGAGACGTTCTGGGCGCTCGACGATGCGCACCGCGACCGGCTTCTCAAGCAGCACGGCAACGGCCGCGGCAGTCCTGAAATCACGCGGTTCAAGGGGCTTGGCGAGATGATGCCGAAGGTATTGTGGGAGACGACCCTCAATCCAAAAACGCGGCGCCTCCTGCGCGTCGAGATCTCGGACCACATCGTCACGGATCGAGTGATCAACGAGTTGATGGGCAAGGATCCGTCGGCGCGTTTCCGCTTCATCATGGAACGTGCTGAAGAGGCCGAGGAGCTGGACGTCTGAGATCAGCGAGACACGCAGTGCCCGTGGCGGGTCCTGTCCGCGAAAGTCCGCGAACAGCCCCACTTCGTGCTCTGGCTCAAAAACGCTTGCCACGAGAAGGGGCCCTGCGGCGCGAAGCGGGGCGCCCCTGTTCGCGGCCACCCGCGAGCGGCACTCTACATCTCGCTGATTCGTCTCACTACGCCGATAGTTTCACGAGCGCAGTCGCCTGCAAGAAATCCCTACCTCCCCGTTCTAAAGACACTGGCGCCCGATCCGGTCAACCGGGACGGGATGGTGTCTAAGCACGCGACAAGACATTACCCCTCCGGCCGGATGGGCACACACGCCAGCGACGTTCCACGCGCGTACGCGGAGGTAGTGCCATGCGACTGTTCGTATCCGCCCTTCTTGTTGGTTTCGTTGCCGTCGGCTACATCGCGGTAGGTTCCCCTCAGATCGCCAACCCCACGACGGCAGGGATTCTGGTCGGCCAGGTCGTCGACAACGCCGGGGCTGTCGTGGCCGGCGCGACCGTCGAGCTCCGGGTCGGCGCGCACGTCGAACGGACGACGACAACCGATTCCGGCGGCCGCTTCCGGTTCGAACGCCTTGCTGCAGGCCGCTACGAGGTGCTCGTGTCGATGACCGGGCTTCAGCCGGTGTCGGCGAGCGTTGTCGTAGTCACGGACCGTCCGATTCCCGCGTTGAGACTGGTGCTTTCGGTACCGTCTCCAAGTGCGGCGTTGGCTGAGGCGTCGAGGCAAGTCGCTATGCCTGATGCCCTGGCGCCGACGTCTGCCCCGGCCCCGCCGGCATCAGCCCCGGTGCGAGTCGGCGGCGCCATCCCGGGGCAGCTGAGCATCCACAGGATGCGCGACTTCAACACTGAAGCCTACGACAAGATCGACGAGAACCGTTTTCATCGCGCGACCAACGATCCGCTGTCGACGTTTTCGATCGACGTCGACACGGCCTCGTACTCAAACGTTCGCCGGTTCCTCAGCCAGGGCACGCTCCCGCCCGCCGACGCGGTGCGAATCGAGGAGCTCATCAACTACTTCCGCTTCTCGTACAAGGACTCACAGGAAGGCGCGCCGTTTTCGGTGACGACCGAAGTGTCCACCTGTCCGTGGAACCCGCGTCATCGGCTCGCGCTCATCGGGTTGCAGGCCCGCCGCATCAGCGCCGAGCGGACACCGCCACGGAATCTGGTCTTCCTGATCGATGTCTCGGGTTCGATGGACTCGCCCGACAAGCTGCCGCTCGTCAAGACCGCGATGCGGATGCTGGCCGACACGCTGACCCCGAATGACCGCGTCGGCATCGTCGTCTATGCCGGCGCGAGTGGCCTCGTCCTGCCGTCGACGCCCGGCGGCCGCAAAGCCGAGATCCAGAAGGCGATTGCCGACCTGCGGCCCGGCGGATCGACCAACGGTGCGGCCGGCATCCAGCTGGCGTACGACATCGCCAGCCAGGCGTTCCTCAAGGAGGGCATCAACCGTGTCATCCTCGCGACCGACGGCGACTTCAACGTTGGCGTGACGAGCCAGGGAGAACTGATCCGTCTGATCGAAGAGAAGCGCGAGAAGGGCATCTTCCTGTCGGTTTTGGGCGTCGGCACCGGCAACCTTAAGGACTCGACGATGGAGAAACTGGCGGATAAGGGGAACGGCAACTACGCCTACCTCGATTCGCTGCACGAGGCTCGGCGTGTGTTGATCGCCGAGGCCGGCGCGACGCTCGTGACGGTGGCGAAGGACGTGAAGATTCAGGTCGAGTTCAACCCGAGGACCGTTGGAGCGTACAAGTTGATCGGCTACGAAAACCGGATCCTGCAGCATCAGGACTTCAACAACGACAAGAAAGATGCGGGGGAGATTGGCGCTGGCCACACTGTGACTGCGCTCTACGAGATCATCCCTCCGGGGGAGCCGATCGAGGGCGGCACGATCGATCCGCTGAAATATCAGGACGGGCCGAAAGCGAACGCGACGGCGACGTCGGACGAGCTGATGACCGTCAAGCTTCGCTACAAGCAGCCCGATGGCGACACCAGCATGCTGATCTCTGTGGCGGTGCGCGATCGCGTCGGCGAGCTGACGCCCAACCTCGGTTTTGCGTCCGCGGTCGCCGAGTTCGGCATGCTGCTGCGGGGGTCGGAGTTCAAGAGCCAGGCGACGTGGGCCTCGGCGCAGGAGCTCGCGCGTCGCTACCGCGGCGACGATCCCGACGGCTATCGCGCCGAGTTCGCGCGGCTCGTCGAGTTGGCGTCAGCGCTCGAGGCGCAGAACCTGACGTCTCCTCAGAGCAGGCGGTAGCTTACACTTCGTGAATGCGCCGAGGATGGCTGATGCTTTTGTGCGTGACGCTGCTCGTCTGGCGGCCGCTCGATTTCGCGATTGAGCTTCCGTCGACCCTGTCGTCGCTCGGCCGGCGTGGTCTGCCGGCGATGATGGAGTTGCTCTTCCACGGCGCCGTGGCGGCGCTAGCGGTCGCCGCGGTTCGAGCGCTCTCGGGCGCGCAGCCTTCGGGAGTTCTGCTGGCTCGGTTGGCGCTCGTCGCGTCAGTCGCCGCCACGGTTCAATCGTTCTACTGGTCGGCACTGCCGCACCAGACGATGCCCGGTGACAAGCTGCCGCTCTCGATACTCGCGATGGTCGTCGCCGGGTGCTGGTTGCTGTATCTGCGCCGGGCGCGGACTGGAGGAGCCTGATTGGGTTTCGAGGTTACCTCCGGCATCGCGGCTCTACGGCACGAGCACGATCTTTCCGATTACCTCGCCCGACTCCAGCAGCCGATGCGCCTCGGCCGCGTCGCCGAGCGGCAGCGTGCGATCGATGAGGGGAGCGACCTGTCGGGATGCCAGAAGCGGCCAGACCCTGGCCTCGAGATCTCTTGCGATGGCACCCTTTTCGGCAACGCTTCGCGTCCTCAATGTCGATCCCGTGAGCGTGAGCCGCTTTTGCATCAGGGGTCTGAGGTTGATCTCGGCGCGTGAGCCGCTGAGCAGGCCGATCTGGATCAGGCGGCCGTGCATCGCGAGGCACTCGATGTTTTTCTGCAGATAGTCTCCACCGACGATGTCGAGGATGACGTCGACACCTTTGCCGCCGGTGAAGTCGCAAGTGACTTGAACGAAGTCGGCAGTGCGATAGTTGATGGCGCGTGCGCCGAGCCGCTCGCACGCGGCGCACTTCGCGTCCGAACCGGCCGTCGCCAAGACCGTCGCCCCGAATGCCCGCGCCAGCTGAATCGCCGTCGTACCGATGCCACTCGAGCCCCCGTGGATGAGGACGCTCTCGCCTTCGGTGAGCTTCCCGCGATCGAAGAGGTTGGTCCAGACCGTGAAGAACGTCTCTGGAATCGCGGCGGCCTCGCCAGGGCGGAACCCGCGAGGCAGCGGAAGTGCCTGCGGTTCCGGCACGACGCAGTATTCGGCGTAGCCGCCGCCGGCGACGAGCGCGCAGACGCTGTCGCCTTCGCGCCAGCGCGAGACGCCGGGACCGACACCCGATACGGTGCCCGCAACTTCGAGGCCAGGCAAATCAGAAATGCCTGGCGGCGGCGGGTACTGGCCGAGCCGCTGCAGAATGTCAGGGCGGTTGACGCCCGCCGCTTCGACGCGCACCAGAAGCTCTCCCGAGCCAGGCACGGGTGTTGGCCGTTCGGCCATGCGAAGCACTTCTGGTCCACCCGGAGTAGAGATCTCAATCGCTCGCATTGGCGTGTCCACTACTTCCCGACGTCCTCATCGTCTGTCAGAGCTTGAGAGCCATCACCCGTTGAAAGGGCCGGCGCGTCCCGATGGCGGTAGATCCGAATCGTCGGTCCGGGTCGTTTTACCGTGCTGAATCCTGACACAGGCATGAAGAACGCGTCCTGCGGATCGTAGACGGCCGAGCCCGGCCTTCGCATCGTGGCTCGAATCATGCGAACCAGTTGGTAGCGGGACTTGGCAAGTCGCTCAATTATGGCCGGAACCGACGTGTACATAGCCAGCGGCGATTCGTAGAGCACCAGCCAGTCCGGCGTCCGTCCTTCTGGATGCCCGAATGACTCGGTATTCGGATCGTACGCCCAGGGATGAAAGTCGACCCCGGAGAGATCGAGCCGCGTGTACTCGCCGCCAGAATCCCACAGCGAATCATCAGGTCGGAGGAGCGGGGCCAGCCAGCGCGCAGCCAACACCCGGGAATCCGTCCTCGACAGAATCACGCCGAACGAAACGCTGTTGACGAGTCCAGTCCCCCCTATCACCAGACCCAGGACCGCCGCGGCCGCCCGAGGTGTGACCGTCGTGCGCGACGCGACCCAGCGCGCAGCGCGTTCGGCGGCAACCGCCGCCGAGAGGCACAAGATCGGCACGAGAGGCAGAACGTAGCGAAAAAAGACCGTCTGTCCGCTGCCAATCAGTCCATAAAAGGCAACGGCGAAAGCTCCCAGGACGATCGCCTGTTTGGTGAAGTGCCTCGCGGTGGGCCAAATCCCCGCAAGCGCAGCGACGAATAGCGTCACGCCAAGGCCGTACGGCAGCGAGTTGGTCAGATGGTATTGCCACCCGCGGCCGAGATTGACTCCGTGACCGACCGAGAGATGCGTTACGTCAAAACGGAGGTCCGCTTCGAATGCCGGGAAGTCCAGGAGCGCATAGGGCGTGGCCACGACAAAGCCGAGGAGGAAAGTCGTTCCAAAGGCTGCGGAGGGCAGCCATGTCCTTGGCCACGAGATCGGTGTGCCGCAACGGACGAGCCAGTGCAACTGCGCGACCCCAAGCGCGGCGAGGACCGCAGCGGCACTGTATTTTGTCGATGTGGCAAGTCCGCCAACGAAGCCCGCCGCCGCAAACCATCGAATTGCGCCGGACCGGGATTCAGCCGATTCAGCCGCCGGGTCCGCTTCGATCGCGCGGAGAAGGATCGCGAGCGACGTGGTGAGCAACAGCGTCATCAGGGCGTCCGTCATCGCGAAATGCGATTCCCGGACGTGGAGAATCGAGACCGCCAGAAAAAATGCCGCCAGCAGCCCGGTTGTGGTGTTGGCCATGCGCCGCGCCATTCTGAAAAGCACGACGATGGTGAGGGTGCCCGCGCCGGCGACGAAGGCGCGCGCGACGACCACCTGGTCGGCAAACGTCAATCCGGGATCGACGTTGAGCACGCGGCGGATCGCGGACGCGGCTGCGTTGAGCGCGGCGAAGACATAGATCGTCAGAGAGGGCCAGTGGAAGAAATGCGGATTGAGGTCACCTCCCCGCACTGACGTGGCGAGCCCCAACGCGACCGTTTCGTCGGGACGCGCGTGAGGAAATGGCAGCCCGAACCAGATCGGCACGAACCGAAGAGCCGCGCCAAAGACCACGATCGCCGCGAGCCATCGTCCGGACGTCATGGCATTACGAAGTGAATCATGGCGACGCCAACCGCCGTCTGCAGCGCCGTCGTGGCAAGCACCAGCGCGAGCGCTGCACGCCCGTTCAGCATCGAGCAGACATAAGCGGCAGGAATCTGAAAGAAGCAGGCCAGGAAGATCCAAAGCCGGATGACTTCGCCGCGGTTCACGCCAATGAGATCCACGGCGATCAAGACGGCAAGTAGTCCCAGACAAAGGGCAGTGATCGGTCGCGTCAAGCGTTCGCGCCAGGGGTCGGCTCCCCGCAGAGCGGACCACAGCAAAACGCAGAAGCTCGTTGCCTGACAGAACCCGAGGCCAAGTACGAACTCCCAGAGGTTGGCGCGGACCCACACCCAGTAGGGGCGTCCAGTGCTCTCATTGAACTCCACGGCATGACTGCCGATGCTCCGGAAGGTTCGGACGGCGTCGAAGCCGGACGCCGCCGCCACGGCCTCCGCGGTTCCGATGAAGACGAAAATCACGACGGCCGTCTGGGCGAGGAAACGGTCCCACGCCACCTCGCCCCTTCCGATCGCGGCGAGCACCAGGGCCGCGAAGAGAAGACCCATCACGAGCGGCAATGGCTCGAAGAACACTAACCCGTACAACGCGAGCCCCATCAGTGCCGCGTAAGCCGTCTTACCCGTCCGCAACCATCGCACCAGCAGCCATCCACAGGTCAGAACGGCGAGCGGGGTCACCGTGTTCAGAAGCGGCAAGAAAAAATGGCGGGCCGGCACAAAGAGGTACAGCACGCCCGCGACGAACGCGGTCCGCGTGTCGTCGAAGAGATCGCGAACGAACAAGTATGCGAGGATCGCGCCCAGGTTCGAGAGACCGAGGACCAGCCACGGCAGCACGTCGGTTCTGGTCGACACGAGCTGAAGCGCGTAAAGGAGCATCAGCTTGCCTGGCATATTGCTCTGCACGTGCAGTGGCGCGTTTGCCCGGACCCGGTTGAATTGCCTCAGCACGTCCGTTGGCTCGTGCCGCCTCGTGACGCTGTAAAACCCGTTCGCGTTGTCGCTGACGAATACCGTCTCGAGCGAGGATGGTGCCATCGAGCGCAGAGGCCACTGCAAGCCCGTCGCCAGGATGATCCAGACCAGCAGGAGCAACAAGCGCCGCGCTCCGGACCGAGGCACGGGCATGAGCAGAAGCGGCACGGCGCCCGCACTCCACAGGACGCAGCCCACCACCAACTTGAACTTTATGAGCGCGTCATGTTCAGCGTAGGGATACCGCCAGCCGCCTTCCGTGGATCCGATGATGATCGACTGGGCGACGACAGCGCAGCAGACCGACAACGACACCGCGCTTCCGACGAGCAGCGCGAGCCAGAGCCTCCGAGCGGGAATTGGATCAACCGTGGCCGCGGCGACCGTCACCCTCACTGCAGGCCAGAGGGCAAGCGGGGCGACGACAAGAGCTTCTCGAACTCCGCCCATCGTCTCGCCGGATTTCCTGACACGCCGGGGCGTGACTCGACGAAACGCCGGACCATGTCTTTGCCCAGGTTGTAGTTGACGACGTAGCTGCGATACTGCTCCATGAACCTGACGCGCTGTTTTGCGCGCTCGGGCGAGTACATCGCGTATTTCTCGAGATATGCGGCCGCGTCAGCCGCCGACATCCTGCCGTCGAGATAGGCGCGTGCGGCCTCGTTGCCCGCATACGCCAGCTCGTCGACGAGCCCCTGCAGCTCGTAGTACTCGGCGGCCTTCGACGCGTCCAGTCCCGCGGCCGGGAAGAGCACCGTCCGCTCGAAGTCCACGCGCTCCCGCCCGGGGAACGCGACTTCGATGCCGTAGTTCGCGGTGCCCTCCGCAATGAGCGACTGCGGGGAGAAGAGTGGATACACCGTGAACTCCATCCACCCACGGTCGCGCACGAGATGCTTCTCGAGGAGCGCGTTGTAGACGTGATGTCCAGGGTAGCCTTCGTGGCACGCGAGGTCGATCGCGCGGTCGATGTAGATCGGCAAATCGGTATTCACCTGGATCAGGCTTCGATAGTCGCCCTGATACCAGTTGTAGCCGCTCCACGACTTGTTCGTGACGTATTCGACGGTGAAGCGTTCGTTTGCCGGAAGCGTCACGTGCTTCAGGGTTCGCTCCCGGCACGCCGCGATCGCGGTCTGAAATACGGCGTCGAGCTTCTCGCGCGGAATTACGAACGGCCGCCGCCAGGCGTCGTAGCGCGCGGCCAGCGTGCCTTGTCCGGGGAACCGCTTTTCCAAGCGTATCGAGGATCTGTTGAAAGTGCGACGCGGGGTGTGTCGGGGCGACCGCGTCGTAAAGCGCTTTGGACTCCTGGTCGAAGGACAGGCGCTCGCCTTTGACGATGCGGATGCGCGCATCGAGCGAGGCGAGCTGACGGTCGAGATACTGATGGCGGAGGCGGCTCAACTCGTCAGTGCCTGCCGCCAGCTTCGAGAGTTCTGCGCGCACGCTCCGTCCCTGCGCCGCGATCGTGTCGAGGTCAGCCTTGCTCGCGTCGGCGTCGCGTTTCCACTCTGCGGGGCCGTAGTAGGCATCGACGTAGTCCTTGTCGTGTTGACCCAGGGCGAGGACCGTTTTGACATACCGCTCGGCGAGCCCATCCATCGGCGTCGTCCCTGTCTTTCCCGGATGCGCCTGCAGATTCCACCATCCGGCGGCCGATAGCAGTATCCAGGCGCTGGCAGTAGCGATCGTGCGATTCATGTGGTTGCCCTGAACAGCCCGTGGTGAAGGTCCAGCGTCGCATCGAGACGCTGTTAAGATTACTTTGATGTCAATCGCCGGATAGCCGGCGCCGCCTCGGGCATCGTACCGTGAACGCATGGTGAACGAAACTCGGCTTTGGAACGCGGTCTCCAGCCGCGACGCGCATTGGGACGGCGCCTTTGTCTATGCGGTCCCGTCCACGCGAGTGTACTGCCGTCCGACGTGTCCGAGCCGCCGGCCCCGGCGAGACGGTGTGTCGTTTTTTGCCACCACGGCAGCGGCGCGCGCGGCCGGGTTCCGCGCCTGCCGGCGCTGCCATCCCGACGAACCACCATCGCTCCCGGCGGGTGTCGATCGCGTTCGCCGCGCGTGTGCCGCCATCGCGGCCAACCCCGAGGCGTCGCCGACCCTGGCTGACCTGTCGCGGCTGGTCGGGGCCGGTCCGCATCATCTGCTGCGCACCTTCAAGCAACTGCTTGGAATCTCGCCTCGTGAGTACCGCGATGCCTGCCGGGTCGGAGCGCTCAAGGCCGGACTGCGGAATGGGCACGGCGTGGCGGCTGCCACCTATGATGCCGGCTATGGCTCGGGGAGCCGCGTCTACGAGCAGTCGCCTTCGATGCTCGGGATGACTCCGGCGTCTTACGCGCGCGGCGGAAAAGGCGCAACCGTCGGCTACGTGGTCGTCGCGTCGCCGCTCGGACGGTTGCTCGTTGCCGGGACGACGCGCGGCGTCTGCGCGGTGAAGATCGGTGCGAGCGACCGGACCCTCGAAGCCGAATTGCGAGCTGAGTTTCCCGACGCGCGTGTCGATCGCGCCGATCGACGTCTCGCGGAGTGGGTGGCCACCATCGTGGCGAGCCTCGAGCGGGGGGCGCCCGATCCGCGCCTGCCGCTCGACGTTCGCGCGACGGCGTTCCAGCGACGCGTGTGGCGGGAGTTGCAACGCATTCCCCGAGGCGCGACCGCGAGCTACGGAGAAGTGGCGCGCCGCGTCGGCCGGCCGTCGGCGGCACGAGCCGTCGCGCGCGCCTGCGCGACCAATCCACTTGCGCTCGTCGTCCCCTGCCACCGCGTCGTGCGCGGGAACGGCGAGCTCGGCGGCTACCACTGGGGCGTTGACCGGAAGCGACGGCTTCTGGAGGAAGAAGCGAAGGCCTGACACCGGTGGTGTCCGCCTTCAGGCGGACCTCTGAGGTTCGGCTAAGGCCGGACACTGCGTTGGAAGCGAAAGCTGAGCGCGCCGGATAGAATACCCGCCAGCATGCCTCGTCACGTTCCCATCTGGCTGGATCGCTTCCCGAAGAGTCGCCGCCGGTCCCATCCGCCCTTTCGTGGCGAAGTCGAAACCGACGTGGTGGTCGTCGGTGGGGGGCTGACCGGTTGCGCGTGCGCCTGGTCGTTTGCATCGGCCGGCGTCAAGGTCGTTCTCCTCGAAGCGGACCGGATCGCTGGAGGTGGCACTGCCGCGTCAACCGGGCTCATTCGTGAGGACTTCGACGCCTCGTTTCAGGAAACTTCCGCGGCCCACGGCCTTCGTGCCGCGCGCACCTTATGGCAGGGCCTGCGGCGGGCATCGCTGGATTTTGCCGCCGCGATCAAACGGCTCAACATCAAATGCGACCTTGTTCCGCAGGAGTTGCTGCAGGTCGTTCGCCGCGACGCGGACGCCGTCCGCCGCCTGCGGCGCGAGTACGACGCGCGGCGGGCGGCGGGCTTCGATCACACGTGGGTGACGGCAGCGGCCCTGGCGAGGGAGTCGGCCGTCGATGGCGGCGCGGCCATCCGCTCGCGCGGCTTTGCCTTCGACCCGTTTCGCGCCTGCATGGGGCTCGCGGACTCGGCGATTGAGCGCGGGGCGACGCTCTTCGAGCGAAGTCCGGTGCGACGCATCCGGGCGGGGCGCAAGCTTGTCGAGATCACGACGGGCGCGGGCCGGGTGCGCGCGCAGGCGGTCGTCATTGCCACCGCCGCCGCGCTTCCGGATCTACGCGCGCTTCGTCGCCACCTTCATCCTCAGCAAAGTTATGTCGTTGTCACTGAGGCGCTTCCCGCCGTGGTCAGGCGCGAGCTGGGCCGACGTGCAGCGGCACTGCGCGACGGCGCGAGCCCGCCGCACTTTCTGCGCTGGCTGAAGGACGATCGGGTGTTGTTCGCGGGGGCCGACCAGGCGCCCGTTCCGGCCCGCGCACTCGACAAGATCCTCCTCCAGCGCTCGGGTCAGCTGATGTACGAGCTGTCGACGATCTACCCGGCGATCTCCGGCGCAAGATCTGAATGGTCCTGGGACGTGACCTATGACTTGACGGCCGACGGGCTGCCGTTTGTGGGCCTCCATCGCAACTTTCCGAGGCACCTGTTCGCGCTCGGGCATGGCCGGCACGGCGCCGCTGTCGCGTGGCTCGCGGCCCGGCTCTTGCTCCGGCAGTTCCAAGGGTCGGCGGACAAAGGCGATGACCTCTTCAGTTTCAGCCGGATCCTGAGCTAGATCGAAGTAACCGGGCCGTTGGTCGCACGGTCTAAACCCGCCGGGGCCACCGCAAGAAGGGGCGGCGGCAGAACAAGACTGTAATCGCGTCGTTGCGGACGACGCTCAGAGGGTTTTGACCTCGGACCGTCGTGGTCGTAGGATTTTGCTTGCCTCGCCGAAGCTTGGCGAAGGCGGGCCTGTGGCGTGGAAGCCATCTGCGAAGGCGGGCCTGTCGCGCCGAAGCCATTTGCGAAGGCGGGGAGAGCCTGAAGTAGCCCGGAGAAATCGCCCATGCGCAGCGCCCGAGAGCAGGAGATCGACCATCTCTACCGGCGTGCCGGATTCGGCGCAAGTCAGGAAGAGGTCGAGGGCTACACGAGCCTGTCGTTTGCCAGCTACGCCGCGTCGGTTGCGCGCCTCATCGCCTACTCCGACACTCCCGATGACGTCGACAGCTTGATCGGGCGCCCCGGCCAAGTTGGCGTGACCGGCCGGAGCGGCAACGGATTTCAGCCTGCCAGCAACATCCTCGACGCCCGCCAGCGCTGGCTGTTCCGGATGGTACACACCAAGCGCCCGCTGCAGGAGAAGATGGCGCTCTTCTGGCACAACCACTTCGCGACCGCGTACACGAAGATCAACGGCGATATCGGCGACGGTGCTGTCGCGACGCGCATGCTCGCCGCCAAGCCCGACGAGGACGCCAGCCGGACGAAGGGCCAGCTCGAGCTCTTTCGCGAGTACGCGCTCGGGAATTTTCGAGACCTCTTGATTGAGGTGGCGAAGGATCCGGCGATGCTCGTGTGGCTTGACGGCCGGACCAACTTTCGAGCCAGGCCGCAGGAGAACTTCGCCCGTGAATTGATGGAACTCTTCACTCTGGGCGTCGGCCGCTTCGAAGAAACCGATGTCTACGCCGGCGCCCGCGTGTTCACAGGGTGGAACCTGAACCTCGCCAACCGCAACACGGCGCAGGCGCGGTACGAGTTCTTCTATAACCCGGCGCAGCACGATACCGCTGCCAAGGAGTTCTCGTTTCCGGTCTATGCCGACGGCCGTCGCACGATACCGGCGCGCTCCGCTGCCGAGGGCATGCAGGACGGCCTCGACTTCATCAACGCTGTCGCGAGACACCCCGACACTGGACCCAGGCTGGCCCGAAAGCTCTACGCATTCTTCGTCAACGAAGTGGATCCGCCCGACCAGGCGCTGATTGACGCGCTGGCGCGCTCGTACTACGCCAGGAACTACGAGATCGAGCCGATGGTGCGCATGCTGCTGCTCTCGCCGCAGTTCAAGGATCCGTCGAACTACTACAAACGGTACTCGTGGCCTGTCGAGTTCGTCGTCCGATCCCTGAAGGAAATCGGTTGGAACGGCTACTCGGTCAACAGCGCGCTCAACCCGCTGATCAACATGGGCCAACAGCTCTTCGAGCCGCCCGACGTCAACGGCTGGGAACTCGGGCCGGGCTGGTTCTCGAGCGGCGCGATGCTGGCGCGCATGAACTTCGCCGCGGGGCTTGCGAACAACCAGCGCTTCAACCTGCGCGATCAAGTACGTGGCAAAGTCGACTCCCCGGACGGTCTGCTGTCGTTCATGCTCGACCGCCTCACCGCGCCGGAGTTCTCATCCGGCTCGCACGCGGCGCTGCTCGACTTCGCACGGACGGGCGCGTGGACTGGTTCGGACACGCAACTCGCGGCGAAGGCCTCAGGCCTGGCGCACCTCATCTCGGGGGCGGGGGATTACCAGTTCGTATAGTTCACGGTTCATGGTTCAGGGTTCACGGTTCAAGGTTCACGGTTCACGGTTCAAGGTTCAGAGTTCAGTAGCTATGGCGATGAACAGGCGCGATTTCGTTCGGGGCGGCGTGGCGGCGTTCACCGTCGGCTTTGCAGCGCCGTCGTTTCTGACCGACATCGCGCGCGCCCAGGGACGCTCGCGACGCAACTTGGTCGTCCTCTACTTGAGCGGCGGCAATGATGGCCTGAGCACGCTGATTCCGTACACCGATCCGCAGGACTTCGCGCGCCGGCCGACGCTCGCGATTCCAGCGGCCAACGTCCTTCAGGTTGGATCCGACAGCTCGGGACGTCCGCTCGGCCTCAATCCGCGGTTGACCGACCTTCGCACGATCTTCAACTCCGGCCGGCTCGCGTTGATCCAGCGCACCGGCTACCCGAATTCCAGCCGATCCCATTTTCAGGGGACCGACATCTGGTCGACGGCAGATCCGGCCGCGCCGCAGGGCGTCGGATGGCTGGGCAAGTATCTCGATCGGATGCCGGCGCCGGTGGACCCGCTGACCGCGTGGTCGACGGTGCGGGAAACGCCACGCACGCTGCTTGCCCGCACGGTTGGTGTGGCGGCGATTCCGAGCGTCGCGGAGTACGCCTTTGCCAGTCCGAACACTGGCGCCGACGCGCAGGCCGCTCGGCAAAGCGCGACCCGCATCGCGTCGCACGTGCCGGTCGATCAGCCCCACCTCGCGTTCGTCAACTCGACGGCGCAGGCCGCGTTCGCCACGCTCGATCGCGTTGCTCAGGTGGCGACTTACGCGCCGAGCGTCACCTATCCCAACAACGGGTTCGGGCAGGCGCTCCAGATGGTCGCTGGCGCGATCTCACGCGGGCTCGGGACGAGCATCTACTGGGTGCAGACCGGCGGCTATGACACTCACGCTGGCCAGAACACCAACGTCGCCAACGGCTCGTACAACAACCTGATGACGACGCTGAACGGCGGACTCTTCGCCTTCTACCGCGACTTGCTCAATCAGGGGCTGCTGTCGGACACGCTCGTGATCCAGTTCTCCGAGTTCGGTCGGCGGATCAGCGAGAACGGCAGCAACGGAACCGATCATGGCGCCGCCAGCATGATGATGGCGATGGGCGGCAGCGTGCGGGGCGGGATCTACGGAACGGCGCCTGACCTCACCGCCAACGGCAACCCGACGCTCGAGAACAACAGCCAGGACATCCGCTACGAGACCGACTTCAGGTCGGTGTACGCCAAGGTCATCGACAACTGGCTCGGCTCGGACTCGGCGGCGATTCTCGGCGGGGACTACCGGAACGGACCGGGGTTTATCTGAGGTGTTTGGTTCAGGGTTCACGGTTCAAGGTTCAGGGTTCGTTAGTCAGAACCTTGAACCTTTGAACCCTGAACCGTGAACTCAGCAGAACTCAGTCCCCAAATATTCCGCGGAAGGCCTGTTCGATCTCCGGATAGCGGAAGTGATATCCCTCTTTCTGCGCGCGCGCCGGGAGAACCCGCTGGCCGGTCAGCACCGTGTTGGCGAACTCGCCAAGCACGATCTTCACGGCGAAGCCCGGCGCGGGCAGCAGGCTGGGCCGATGCATCGCGCGCCCGAGCGCGGTCGAGAGGTGGCGGTTGGTCACAGGATGGGGCGCGGTCGCGTTCACCGGTCCACTGACGCTCGGCGTCTGGATGATCCACCGCACGATCTCGATCCAATCCAGCCGATGGATCCACGACACGTATTGACGTCCTGATCCGATCGGCCCGCCAACGAAGAACTTGAACGGTCGCATCATTTCTGGCAACGCCCCTCCCGATCGCTCGAGGACGACGCCCGTCCTGAGCAGAACGACGCGTGTGCCGGGGCGCTCGGCTTGGTGGGCTTCGCGTTCCCAATCCGCGCAGAGCCCGGCGAGGAAATCGCTGCCGGCCGGATCGGCCTCAGTGATCGCTCGTGAATCCGCCGGTCCGTAGAATCCAACGGCGCTGCCGCTCACCAGAACCGCCGGCGGCGACGCGGCGGCTCTGATCGCGGTCGCGAGGCTCCGCGTCGCAAGGAGTCGGCTCTCCCGCAACTGCTTCTTCGCCTCGACCGACCAGCGTTTCGAAGCCAGTGACTCGCCCGAGAGATTGATGACCCCGTCGGCGGCTTCGACGACGGTCGCCCACGGTCCGGTGGAGCCGTCTGCCTTCCACCCGACCCGCGTGATGCCGGGGACTCCAGTGCCCGGGTCGTGCCGCGTCTCTCCAGATTGAAGCGAGCGCGTGAGCACGCGGACGTCGTGCCCGTCTTCGGCGTACATCTCGGCCAGCGGGCTGCCGAGGAACCCCGAGCCGCCAGCGATGACGATTTTCATGAAGATGTCCTTGCCGAAAAATTGCCAAGCCATGTATGGCCAGGCAGAACCGTGCACTTGCGCACCGGACACTACCGTGGGTCTTCGTCGTGTCGCGCCCCAGGCAGCGTCCGCATCACCTTCTTTGGGGCGATCCGGAGCCCGTCCTGCGCAGAATCGCGCACGTCGGTATGGTTTGACGAGCGAGACGGCAACTGAGTTTGCACTATAATTGTTGAGGCTTCTCCCCAGATTCCCCTGCTCTTTCGGGCCGATTCCATGCGCTATGTCCTGCGCGTTGCGTTGATCCTGCTTTTGCCCGCCTGCGCGTCCGCGCAGGATGTGTCGCTCGCCGTTCCCGATCGCACCAAAGTCGATGGCGTGCCGCCTATTCCGATGTCGATCGTCGACGCCGTGGCGCCCTACGGCCAGTTTAGACAGGCTCGCTTCCTCAGTTGGCACCCGACGCGGCGCCGCATCCTCGTTTCGACCGCTTTTGGCAACGTGTCGCAGATCCACGAGGTCAAGAGCCCCGGCGGCGCGCGAACGCAGCTGACGTTCTTCCGCGATGGCGTCACCGGCGGCGCGTCCTACGAGCCGGGCGGCCGATACTTCGTCTTCCGCAAAGACACGTCAGGTGGCGGCGAGGCGATGCAGCTTTTCCGGTACGACCTCGACTCGGGCCGCACCACGCTCCTCACCGACGCCAAATCCCGTCATGGTACGCCCGTATGGTCCCATCGCCGGGGTCTGATCGCGTACTCGTCCACGCGACGGAACGGCAAGGATCGCGACCTGTGGGTCATGAACCCCCTCGAAGAGGGCAGCGAGCGGGCGCTGGGAGAATTCGATGGCAGCTGGGATGTGCTCGACTGGTCGGCGGACGACCGGGAGCTCCTGGCGGTGGAGTTCATCGCGGGATCCTCGGAGACACGCCTCTGGCGGATCGCGGTCGACTCCGGGCGGCGACGGCTCGTCACGCCCAAGACTGGCCAACCCGCGCGCTGGACCGCGGCGCAGTTCAGCGCCGATGGGCGATCGGTGTTGGCGCTGAGCGACCGCGATTCCGAAGTCACCAGAGTCTGGAAGCACAATCTTGCGTCCGCAGCGTGGGCGCCGGTGAGCCCGCTCAGTGAAGAGGGCGTCGGCGTCGAGGCCTTCTCCGTATCACCTGTCGGAAGCCTCATCGCCGTCGTCGCCGACCGGGGTGCGACGAGCGAGCTGCAGCTGGTCGACGCGAACACGCGGACACGACGCCGGGTGCAGGGGATCCCGCCAGGCATCATCTGGAATGTGAGCTGGCATGGTTCGGGAACCGCGCTGGCGATCGAGTTTGCTGGCGCTCGCACGTTCCGCGACGTGTATGCCCTCGACATCAAGAGCGGCCGTCTGGAGCGCTGGACCGCCAGCGAAATGGGCGGCGCGAGCCAGGACTCGCTGCCGGATGCCGAGATCATTCACTGGAAGAGTTTTGATGGCCGCATGATCCCCGGCATCCTCTACCGTCCGGCGAAGCGGTTCACCGGACCGCGTCCCGTCATGATCAACGTCCACGGCGGGCCCGAGATACGCGAGCGGCCTCGCGCGCTGGGGCGGAGCAACTACTTCCGCAACGAACTTGGCATGGCGATCATCTACCCCAATATCCGCGGCTCGAGCGGATTTGGCAAAACTTACGAGCACCTCGACGATGGCCGGAATCGCGAAGATGCGGTCAAGGACATCGGCGCGCTGCTCGACTGGATTGGCGCCCACTCCGAGTTCGACAAGAACCGCGTGATGATCACCGGTGTCAGCTATGGCGGCTACATCACGTTTGCCTCGGCCATCGCCTACGGGGATCGGCTCCGATGCGCCTTCGCGGGTTTTGGCTTGAGCGACTTCGTGGCGTTTCTCGACGGTACCGACCCGGCACGGCAGCGTGATCGGCTGCTCGAGTACGGGAATCCGGCCGATCCGGAGATGCGGGCATTCCTCAAGAACATTTCGCCGCTGACCCATGCGGCGAAACTGAAGATTCCGCTCTTCGTCGCGCAAGGCGCGAAAGACGTGCGCGTTCCCCTCAATCAGGCCGACGCGATGGTTCGCGCCGTCCGCGCCAACGGCACCCCGGTCTGGTACGTCGTGTACGACGCCGGCCATGAAGAGTTCACGCAGACCACCAACGATTTCAACCAGTACGCGTGGGTGCTTTTCGTGCAGAAGTTCCTGCTGAATTGAACCACGGGCGCGAGACCCTGTCTCAATCCTGAACAGGAGATCAGGAGATCACGAGGACTTCTAGAAAGACAAGTCAACTCCTAATCTCCTGAACTCCTGTCCTTATCTGTCGCCATCTGCCTCGGATTCAGCCACTGGTTGACCTCATCGAGCAGGTCGGCCAGTTCAGATCGCCGGCGCCGCAGACGCGCCCGGGTATCGCGATGCGCGCGGCGCAGCAGCCACCAGGCCCGCACTGCGTCGAGAACGGCCGACTCGCGCTCGAGCGCGAATAGCGCGGCGACTGCCACGGCGGGCACGAGGAGTGTCGCCACCGCAGCGGTGATTGGTCCGGCCGCGAGCCAGACGAGTGCACCAAGCGCGACGAGCCACGCACCGTAGATGACGAGGCCGGAGAACAACTGGGCGGTGGCGACCACGTCGCGCTCAGGGGCGACGCGTCTGGCGATGAACCCGGTCAGTTGATACGGAACGAAGAAGACGACGAGGCCGAGCGCGCAGAGTGGCAGCAGGACAATCCCGAGCGCGATCTCGCGCGCGGCAAACGTCGCGGCGTCGCGCGTGGAGACCTGCCAGTCGAGATGTCGGTCGCGAAGCCCGAACCGCAGCAGTCGCTGATCGTAACGGCGCAGCCGCAGCAGGATCCGTTCGTATCGTTCCGCATCGGCGCGGCGGAGCCGTTCCATTCCATCGGCAATCGCCCGGCGCCTGGCGAGGCGATCGGCGGGATCGGCTGGCCGGGCGCGCGCTGCGGCGTACAGACGGTCGACGCGTTCGACGAGCGCGGCGTCGGCGCGAGGGTCGGTTTCGATGAGCAGGCGGCGCATGCGCTCGGCAATGCGCTCAGTCAATTGCCGCACGGCCGTCGCGTCACTCGTCGCCGGTTGAGTCGTCGAATCCGTGTTGTCCTGCAGCAGGTCCCGACCTGAGAACGGCTGACCGAAGACAACGGTCACGCGCGAGCGGAACGCGGTCTTGCGATCGAAGTTGAGGCCAACCGGGACGAGCATCACCGCTGTCCCGTTTCGTTCGGCGGCCAGCGCCATCCGCGCCGCACCGGTGCGGAGGGGTTCGAGCCGACCCGTCGAATGACTGATCCCTTCAGGAAATATGCAGATCGCGTCGTCGGCCGCCAGGGCGGCCGAGACGGCGTCGAACGTCTCGGCGTTCTTCGAGGTGTCGACGCCCGCATCGCGCTTCCGATAAACGGGAATGGCGCCGGCGCCTGCGAGCACGGGCCTGAGTGGAGTGTGGAAGAGCGTCGACTTGGCGAGAAACCTCACGTCGCGCTCGGCCGATGCCCACACCAGCGCAGGGTCGAGCAGCGCGTTCGGGTGATTCGGGAGCAGAAGCACGGCGCCGTGCGGTGGAACGTCTCCGATCCGATCTGTCCGGTAGAAGATCCAGCAGGCGGCTCTGGCGAGCCAGCGGACCGCCGGGTTCGCGCGCGTGCTCATATCACGTTCATGTGATCCGCGACTCGATCTCGGCCTGCCGCGCCGCGCGGCGGCCAGCGTCGACATCCACGAAGGTGAGAATCGCGCCGCCGATCACGAAAAACCCCAGCACTGCCAGCATCGCGTTGCGGCTCTGTCCAGTCGCCTCGACCATCACGGCAAAGACCAGCGGCCCGAGAACCCCGGCATAGCGTTCGAACACGCCAAAGAACGCGAAGAACTCCGACGACTTGTGCCTCGGGATCATGCTCGCGAAGAGCGAACGGCTGAGCGCCTGGGTTCCGCCCTGCACCATGCCAACCATAATGGCGAGCGCGTAGAAATGCGTCGCGGTGGTCATGTTGTAGCCAAGCGTGATGATGAACGCGTAGACGCCGAGGCCAACAAAGACGGCGGTTTTAGCGCCGATGCGTCCGGCAGCGATCCCGAACAGAAACGCAAAGGGCACGCCGATGAACTGCGTGATGAGCAGCGCCGTGATCATCGCGCCCTGATCGATGCCGATCTGGCTGCCGAACGTCGTCGCCATCCTGATGATGGTCTGGATGCCGTCGTTGTAAACGAGAAACGCGACCAGCAGCAGGAACGCCTGTTTGAAGCGCCTCAGTTCCCGGAACGTTGCGACCAGGCGTCGCGCGCCCGTGCCGACGAGGCTGCCGCTCGGTGTTTCGCCGGGCTCGATCCGGCGCGCCGGCTCCGGCACGCGACGGAACAGCGGGATCGAGAACACCAACCACCAGATCCCCACGCTGGCAAGCGACAGGCGTACGGCCGTGCCGGTGTCGGCGATGCCGAACCAGGCAGGCTGCTGGATCATCAGCAGGTTGATGGCGAGCAGCACGCCGCCACCGAGATAGCCGATGGCGTATCCAGCCGACGACACACGGTCGAGCTCCTGCTCGCTAACCAGATGCGGAAGCAACGACTCGTAGAACACGATGCTGCCGGCGACCGCCACGTTGCCGACGACGAACAGCATCAACGCGAACAGCCAGTCGCCCGCGCGAATCCAGTACATCGCCAGCGTCGCAACCACGCCCATCGCGATGAAGGCGCCGAGCATCTTTTTCTTCATCGCCGCGTAGTCGGCGATCGCGCCGAGTAGCGGCGCCACCAGCGCCACGATCACGATCGCGATCGTCGTCGCCCAGGCGAACCGGCTCGTTGACAGGCGGTCGCCGAGGTCAGTGGCGACGACGTTGTGGAAGTAGATGGGGAAGACCGCGGCGATGATGGTCGTCTGGAACGCCGAGTTGGCCCAGTCGTACATCGCCCAGGCCCTCAGCTCCGGGCGGCCAAGTCCGAGACGTTCGAGCAAATGCTTCACAGTGGCGTTCTCCCATCGCTCGTCCGACGCGAACAGGAGATCAGGAGATCAGGAGTTGTTCTGGCCTTCAAATATCAACCTCCTGGTCTCCTGATCTCCTGTGAAAATTCGGGGACAGTTAGTGGGCCCTAGCTAGAACGTCCGCCGCGCCACCCATTCCCGTAACAGTGAATCCACGACCGCGTAGCGCGTTCCCTCGCGTGTCAGGATGTCTTCGCGCACCAGTGCCGCGAGCGAGGCCTGGACAGTCGACGTCCCGCTCAACCGATGCCGCGCCCGCACGTCGCCCGAGAGAAGCTCCCGGCCATCCTCAAGCACCGCGGCGCGAAGCGCGGCCCGCTGTGTCAACGTCAGGCGCTGCCACGTGCCCTCAAAGAGCGTTTCGTGCTCGCCGAGCAGTCGCTTCAACGTGCCATGCAGGTCCTCGAGATCCGCGGTCCGTCCCGGTCCAGCCTTCACATCGTCCCAGACCTCGTGCGCCAGACGCTGGACGTCGTACGGCAGATTGCCGGCGAGGTCGACAATCGCGGCGCCAAGCCCGGCCGCGGGCCGGAAGCCGGTGGCCTTGAACCGGGATTCGATGAACGCGGCAAACCGATCCGCTGGGATCTTCTGCAGGCGCATCACCGGGCCGGCCTTGTAGAACGGCCGACTCTTGCCGAGCATCCTTTCCATCAGCGTCGGCTCGGAACCCGAGAAGACATAACCCACTTGCCGTTGCTGCTGGACCGCGGCGCGGAGCGCGTGCTCGACGCTGCCGCCGTTGAACGCCGCAATTCCCTGGAACTCATCGAGCGCGATCGCCATCCGGCGGCGCCTGGATTCCGCGATTCGGCCTGGCAGCGCGAAGACCTGGTGGGCGAGGTGAGCCACGTCGCGATCGCTTCGGACCGACGGGAAGGAGACCGCGATCTGGCCGCGGCCCATCTCGTCTGGTTCAATCCGCACTTCGGGCCGGACCCCCGTCAGCATCTCGCTCAGCCACGATCGGGCGCGTTCCAGCCGCGTTTCTGCCGACGCCAACGCCCGGGCGTAGCCCTCGAGGAACGCGACGTAGGAGCTGTAGCTGCTGACCTGGATTTCGACGGTCAGCGCGCCGCTTCGAGCCGCACTCTTCAAGGCCTGGCGGACCAGCGACGACTTGCCATAACGGCGCGGCGAGATGAGGAAGATCTTCTGGCCGGCGTAGAGATCGCGGCCGAGCCGGTCGAGCTCGACTTCGCGGTCGACGAACGCCGTCACCGGTACGATCTCTCCGTAGACGAACGGGTTGGTCAGATTGGCCATGGCGCGCGCGTCTTGGCTCGGGCAATTACGCCGAATACCGTAACCGCTACGTAGTCTAACGTAGCGGCGGCACAGGCGCAATCGGCAGGGCGAACGGCGCCACGATCCAGACGGCCTCGACCGTCCAGGCGGTGCGCGATGACGGCAGCCACGACGGCGCTTCCCAGATGGCGCCGTCCGCGGACCCGGCAGCCGACGCGACGACGCGAAGCTCGCGCAGACGGGCGGTGTCGATTGGGCCGAAGCTCGCCCGAAAGACCAGGCCCTCGGGCGTCGGAGCCCGGTACGTCGCCGTCCAGCGGCCGAGCCGGGTCACCCCCGGGAGATTCGACCTGGCGGGCTCGAGGCCCGGAGGCAGCACGAACGAGACACCAAGGCCGGGACTTGCCGGAAGGACGGTCACGGCAAGCTCGGTGCCCGCTTCGAGCGGCTCGACTGTAGCGGTGGCGATAGTGATCGGCGACGGACCGAGGTTGGGTCCGTTCGATCGAAAAACGAACGGCTGGGGCAAGCGTCGAAATGGCACGGCCGCGTTCGGCGCGGCTGACGTCGGCATCCAACCCGTCGGAGCGTCTTCGGCGAGGTCGATGCCGGGCTCGATGGATCCCACGTCCCATATTGCCGGTCCATCGCCCTCCTGGATGGCGCGCGCCGACCGTCGAAGCGGTTGCTCCTCCGTATAACCCGGCGCGACATAGGCGAATCCGGCGGTCGCTGCGACAGCAAAAAGGCACAGAGCGGTCTCGAGCGACGGCCGCACGAAGGGACGCGACTTGGCGATGGTGGCGACGAGCGGAGGTGCGAGCATCAGGCCGGCCACCGTCATGACCGCTGCGTAGACGTATGCCGGAGTGACAATTGGCAGTCGCCCGAACATCGGGACCATGAAATAGAGCAGCGACTTCGCGGTATTCAGCCAGAGCGCGGCGGTGATCACAAAGACGACGGCGGAGACCGCTCGTACCGCGAAAGCGTTCGCCGCGGGGATAATCGAGAGCAGCAGGCCGGCGCTGAGCAGGGGAAGGAGCCACAAGTAAGCGGCGCCGGGCGCGAGCCAGATCGTGACGGCGCCGAGCGCGATCCAGCACGGCAGGGCAATGCTCCACGCGACCAGCGGGTGGCGCACACCATGTGCCCGCTTCGGCAGCCATTGGCCCAACCGCGCGATGCTCCACCCAACGGTCAGGCCGACGGCGATGAGCAGCAGGAACAGTCGGCCGGGTCTCGCGTACCAGGGGTGATACACCTCGCGCGCCGCACGCAGAGCCCAGGTCGCGCCGACCATCGACGCGACCACGGCGACCGATCCAACGAGCGTCCAGAGCGTCGTGAGCATCCACCGAAGAAAACCTTCGAGGCGGATCACTGCGCCCATCACTTTTACCCAGGCGACGACGCCGAGGAGCAACGCCGCGCCAGCGGAAACCAGGTTCGCGGTCGGACCGTATGAGAAGGCCGTTCGTCGTGCGATGTCGAAGAACGTTGGATTGACGGCCGAGCGCTGAGTGATGTCGACGGCGTCGAGCGCGGTCATGATCGCGACGACTTGTTCGCCGGCGGTGCGGACGGTCGCCGGCGACAGCCGCTCGGGGGTGTCGCGAGTCGTGTGATAGGCGTAACTGTCCTCGACCGCCGCGAAGTTCAGACCGGGAATCCCCTGACGTTTCAAGATTGAAAAATCGGTGTCGTTTGGCAGGCGACGATAGATCTCGAGACCATAAGAGGCGCCGGCAGGGTTGGGAGCCAGGCGGGCCCACGGTGCGACGATCCACGCGTTCCCCGGTCCGGTTTCGAAGAGCGTTGGCGTTCCTGCCGAGCCGATTGCCTCCAGGTTGACGTACGCCTGAAGCCGACTCGTGACCTCGCGGTCAGTGACGAGCGCCGCGGCGCCCATCAGGCCGGCCTCCTCGCCGTCGGTGATGAGGATCATCAGCGTCCAGTTGCGATCCGATCGAGCGGCCAGGACGCGAGCGGCCTCGAGAGACACGCCGACGCCGAATGCGTCGTCCGCCGCGCCCGGGCCTTCCGGGACCGAGTCGTAATGAGAGACGATGGCCATCGCCTCCGGACGCTTTCCTGGGCGTACCGCGATGATGTTGGAGACACGAGCGGTCAGCCCGATGGGAGCCCGCCGCGCATCGGCCTCCTGTACGCGAACCTCGAAACCGAAGAGCCGAAGCTGGTCGGTGATGTAGGTCCGAGCGGTGGCGTTGGCAGGTGTCCCGACCGGTCGGCTGCCGATTGTGCCCGCGAGCATCCCGATGTGCGCGCGAGCATTTGGCTCGGAGAACAGTCCCGGCGGCCGCCCGCAACCGGCCGAGGTCGCGATCGCGAATGAAACAAGAAGCAGGCTGAGCCTGACGATCGATAGCCGCATCAGGCCGAAGAGTACTCCAGAAGTCGCTTAGCGCGGCTTCCCCGGGCCGGTCGGCAGGCTCATCCGGCCGGTGTAAATCGCCATGCCAACCACAGCGTCCACGTTGATCGAATCGAGAAACGCCACTTCCTCCAGCGTCGTGATGCCGCCGGCGGCGGTCAACCTCCGAGTGGTGGCGCCGCGAACAGCCTGGATCGCTGCCATGTCTGTTCCTTGCATCAGCCCTTCGCGATCGACGTGCGTGTACAAAAACTCCCCCGCGTATGGCTCGAGCGCACGCACTGCTTCAGTGGGTGTCAGGTCGAGCATCGTCCGCCAGCCGTCGACGACGACGTGACCGCCGCGGCTGTCGACGGCGGCGATGAAGCGGTCGGGCGTGACCGCTTCAGACACACGTCGTGCGAACTCGAGATCGACCGCGCCGCCTTTGAACAGAGACGACGCGAGGATGACGCCGGAAGCGCCAAGCGCTACGAGCGCCTGCGCCCGTTCGGGCGTGCGGATGCCGCCGCCGACGCGGCAGGGCAGCCGCGCGCAGATGGTGGCGATCAGCGCCTCGTTCGCGCCAGCGTTCTTGGCCGCGTCGAGGTCGATGAGCTGCACTTTTGAATAGCCGGTGAAGCGTTCAATCCATCCGTCGACGTCAGTGGTCTCGACGGCCAGGCGCTCACCCTGAACCAGCTGAACAATTCGCCCGCCCTGAAGATCTATCGATGGTATGAGCATCGTTCAGGACTCCGACTCGACCTGCACGCATGGGCACGCCACGAGCGCTCAGAAACTGCTTGAGATCCGCAACCGCGTGCTCGGAGTAGTGGAAGATCGATGCGGCAAGCGCGGCGTCAGCCCTGCCACCCGTGAAGACATCGAAGAAGTGATCGAACGAGCCGGCGCCGCCCGACGCGATCACAGGAATCGAGACCGCGCTCGAGACCGCGGCCGTCAACTGGCAGTCGAACCCGGCCCGCGTGCCGTCGCGATCGATCGACGTCAGGAGGATCTCTCCGGCGCCGCGCGACTCGGCTTCGACCGCCCATTCGACGGCATCGCGATCGGTCTGCACCTTGCCGCTCCGCGCGAAGACATCGAACCGATCGCCGTTCTGCTTTGCGTCGATCGCCACGACGACGGCCTGGCTGCCGTAGCGCTCGGCGAGGGTGGTCACGAGTGTCGGGTCCGAAAGGGCGGCCGAATTGATGCTGACCTTGTCGGCGCCCGCGTCGATCGCCGCCGCCGCGTCGGCCTCGACTCGAATGCCGCCGCCAACTGCCAGCGGGATGAACAGCCGTGCCGAGACCTCGCGAATCGTCGCCTCGAGCGCCCGTCGCCCTTCGATTGTCGCCGTCACGTCGAGGATCACTAGCTCGTCGATGCCCTCGGCGTTGTAACGTTCCGCGAGCTCAGCAGGGTCGCCGGCGCGGCGCAGCCCTTCGAAGTTGATGCCCTTGACGACGGAGCCGTCGCGCACGTCGAGGCAGGCAATGATGCGTTTCGAGAGCATGGCGTTTTAACGGTTCAAGGTTCAGGGTTCACGGTTCACGGTTCACGGTTCAGGGTTCACGGTTCTACGTTCGTTGACACGAGCCGTGAAGTTTTTCAGGATCTTCAGGCCTGCTCGTCCCGACTTTTCGGGATGGAACTGAACCCCCCAGACGTGATCGCGCTCGACTGCGGCGGCGAATCTCTCCCCATGCGTCGTCGCGGCAACGCACGCTGCGGTGACGGGTGCTGCGTACGAGTGTGTAAAGTACACCTGCGTGCCGTCGGGGATGCCGTCGAGTAGCGCTGAGGGCCGGGTCACTTCGAGCGAGTTCCAGCCGACGTGCGGCACTTTCACGATCGGCCGGAGCCGCGTGCAATGTCCTGCGATCGCGCCGAGCCCTGGCAACGGGGCTTCCTCGCTGCCGTCGAAGAGCCACTGCAGCCCGAGGCAGATGCCGAGGAGCGGCCGACCGTCGGCGACCGCAGCCTGAATCTCGCTCCGCCACGCCCGGTCGAGAAACGCCGTCGCCCCGAAATGCCCCACGCCAGGCACGACGATTCCGTCCGCTCGCGCGAGGTCGGCCGCGGCAGTGGGTGTGTAGAGCTCCGCGCCTACCGCCGCAAAACCCTTGCGCACGGACGTCAGATTCCCGGCACGATAGTCGATCAGAGCAATCGCCATTCTCAATTCACTTCAGCATTCAGCACTCAGCATTGCATCTAGAGCAGCCCCTTGGTGCTCGGCATCACTTTCGAGAGCCGCCGATCCCGTGAACAGGCCATGCGCAAGGCGCGCCCGAAGGCCTTGAAGAGCGCCTCGACCTTGTGGTGATCGGACCGTCCGTACAGCACCTTCAGGTGAACGTTGGCGCGCGCGCCGCGAGCGAAGCCCTCGAAGAAGTCGGTCAGCAGATCTGCCTGCAGATCGCCGACCTTTTGCGTCTTGACGCGTGCGTCGACAACGGCGTGAGCGCGGCCGCCGAGATCGATCGCGACGACGCCAATTGATTCGTCCATCGGCATAACGAAATAGCCGGCCCGGTTGATCCCCCGTCGCGAGCCGAGCGCCGCTTCGACCGCTTCGCCGAGCGCGATGCCGATATCCTCGACCGTATGGTGCTGGTCGACGTCGAGGTCACCTTCGGCCCTGATTCGCAAGTCGAAGCCGCCGTGCCGCGTGAAGAGCTCGAGCATGTGGTCGAGAAACCGGATACCGGTCAGCACGTCGTATCGTCCGCGCCCGTCGAGCGCCAGCCGGATCGAGATTGAGGTCTCGGTCGTCTGCCGCTCGATCACTCCTCGCCGCACAGAACCTCCTCGAGCGCGCGAATGCACGCCTGTGTGTGCTCGACCACGCCGGTCGTGATGCGAAGGCATCCCGGGCACGCGGGGTCGCGCGACTTGTCGCGGACGTGTATGCCGCGCGCCGCCAGCCCCTTGACGACGGCGCCGGCGCGATCGCCGAAGCCGGCCAGCACGAAATTGGCGTCGCTCGGCCAGTAGCGAACGCCGGCCTTGTCGAGCGCCGAGTACAGGATCGTTTTCGACGTCCTTGCTTGTTCGAGGTACCACTCGTAATAGGCCAGGTCGGCCAGGCCTGCCGTCAGGGCCACGGTCGCGCAGATGTTGAGGCTGAACGGTGGAACGATGTGCCTGAGCGGCACGAGCGCCTGGGCCTGCCCGACGATCGCGCCGGCGCGCACGCCGGCCAGGCCGTACGCCTTGGCGAACGTGCGCCCGATGAAGACGTTGGGAAGCGCGCCCACGTCCGGATCGCCGATCAGAGTAGTGTTCGCGAAGTCAGCATAGGCCTCGTCGACGAGCACCCGCACATGCGGAGCCGCGCGAGCGATCCGCACGATGTCGGCCTTCGGGATCGAGAGGCCGGTCGGATTGTTCGGGCTGGTCAGGAACAGTAACCGCGTATCGGGTCCGATCGCCGCGAGTATCCGGTTCGCCGGAAACGTGAAATCGGGACCGAGCGGTACCTCGACTACGCGCGCGCCCGCCGCCGCCGCCGTCGACGCATACATGTCGAAGGCTGGAACCACGACGATGGCGTCCGGGACGATCGTGCCGCGGACCCGCAGCGCCTCGACGGTAATCGCGAGAATGCCTTCGTCGAGGCCGTTGGTCAGCACCAGTTGCTCGGGCGGGACGTCCAGCCGCCTGGCGCACGCAGAGATGACGGCGTCATAGTCGGGATAGAAACCAACGTCAGTCCGCGTCAGCGCGCGCAGCGCCTCGATGACCTTCGGCGAGCAGCCGGCGGTGTTCTCGTTCAGGTGCAGCCGTAGCCCAGTCGATGGCGTCAGCACTTTCTCGTACTCGTAGGTCATCACCGTGCTCGTTCTGGAGACGATCCGCCGGCCGGCATTCGAATCCTGAGGGAGTCGGCATGGGCCTGGAGTCCCTCGGCGACGGCGAGCGCGATGCCTGCCGGGGCGATCCGCCGCAGCCCGGCGGCAGTGACTCGCTGCACCGTGCTGACCCGCGTGAAGTCGGCCGTGCTCAGGCCGCCGCGGGCCGCAGCGGCGCCGCCGGTTGGCAGCACGTGGTTCGAACCCGTCACGTAGTCGCCTGACGCCTGCGCGCTGTATGGGCCGACGAACACCGTGCCGGCGCGCGTCAGGCGCGCGGCGACGGCGGCCGAGTCGCACACGGCATGCTCCGGCGCGAGGCGTTGCACGAGGGCGATCGCCTCGTCGAGTGTCCGCGTCACGACGATGCCGCCGTGCGAAGCGAGTGACTGTCGGGCTGGCCCCTCGGACGGCAGCCGTCGAGTTGACTTCGCGCGACACTGCCGCTGCAAGGCGAGCACTCGGCGTCACGAGAATGGCTCGAGCCTCAGGGTCGTGCTCGGCCTGGGCGATGAGATCGGCCGCAATCCATGCCGGTCTGCCGGAGGTCGACACAATCGCAATCTCGCTCGGGCCGGCGAAGAAATCGATGGCGCAGTCGCGTGAGACCAGCGCCTTGGCGGCGGCGACGTACGCGTTCCCCGGGCCGACGATGCGATCGACGCGCGGAACCCGTCGCGTCCCGTAGGCCATTGCCGCAATCGCGTGGGCACCGCCCAGCCGGAACAGGCGCGAGACGCCCGCCTCGAGCGCGGCATACATGACGGTCGGATCCGGGCGCGGGCACATGACGATCACTTCGCTTACGCCGGCCACTCGCGCCGGGATGACCGCCATCAGCAGCGACGAGGGTAGCGGATATCGTCCCCCAGGCACGTAGCAACCGACGCGATCGAGCGGCACGACACGCTGATGGATCGTCACGCCAGGGACCGGACTCACTTTCCACGGTCGCGGTCGTTGACGCTCGGCGACCGACCTGATGTTTTTTGACGCGAAGGCAATCGCTTTGCGAACGCTGCCGTCGACGAGCGTCGCGCCCTTGTCGAGCTCGCGGCGTGTGACCTCAATCGGTTCGTTGAGACCATCGAATCGGCGCGCGTACCGGGCCAGCGCCGAGTCGCCGTCGAGCCGCACTCGCTCGACAATCGATGCCACGCGCCGCTGGAGCGCGGGGTCCTTCCCCGGCCGCGCATCGAGCAATGACGCGACGGCACGGGCATTCGATGACTGCGATCGATCTGCATCAACGCGTTCTCAGAGCACAATCTTGTTGAGCGGGTACTCCACGATCCCCTGCGCGCGTGCCGCCTTCAGCTTCGGGAATGAGGTCGCGGACGGTCCGCTCCTCGATGATCGTGTTGAGCGCCACCCACGAGGCATCGCTGAGCGGCGAGATCGTCGGCTGCTGCAGCGCCGGCAGCAGCGCCAGGACCGTCTCGAGATCGTCTTTCTTCACGTTGAGCATGATCCCGACGCGTCCCTGCGCCTCGATCGCAGCCTTGAGGAGCAGCGCGATGTTCTCGAGCTTCGTCCGCTTCCACTCATCGTCGAGCGCGCGCGCGTTGGCGATGAGCTGCGTGTTCGACTCCATGACGGTGTCGATCACCCGCAGCCGGTTGGCGCGGAGCGACGACCCGGTCTCGGTGACTTCGACGATCGCGTCGGCCAGCGTCGGCGGCTTGACCTCGGTCGCGCCCCACGAGAACTCGACGTTGACGTTGACCCCAAGCCGGGCGAAGTACGCTTGCGTGGCGCGAACCAGCTCGGTCGCGATGGTTGCGCCTTCGAGATCCTGCGGCGTCCGATAGGCCGACTCCTCTGGCACCGCGAGCACCCACCGCACCTTGCCAAAACTCTGTTTGGCGTAAATGAGGTCGGCCAGGCGAACGATCGCAGGCGTCTCGCCGGCTCCGCCGTTGCCAGCGGCGTGCTCGGCAATCCAGTCCTGGCCAGTGAGCCCCGCGTCCAACACCCCGTCGGCGACGTACCGGGCCATCTCCTGCGCGCGGATCAACATGCAGTCGATTTCCGGATCGTCGATCGCCGGGAAGTACGATCGGGTGCTGGCGTAGATGTTGAACCCGGCGCGCGCGAAGAGCTGAATCGTCGCGTCCTGCAGCGAGCCTTTCGGAATCCCGAGCTTGATCTTGTTGGACATGTTTGACATGGGCGCTAGAGCTGATGGTTGAAGCACGTCCGCTCGCCGGTATGGCACACGTTGCCGTCTCCAAGCCTCGTGACGCGCACGAGCACGGTATCCTCGTCGCAGTCGACCAGAATCCGTTCGACTTGCAGCCGGTTACCGGAGGTTTCCCCCTTCATCCACAGCTGCCCGCGTGTGCGGCTGAAGAAGGTCGCAAACCCGGTCGCGACGGTGCGATCGAGCGCCTCCTGGTTCATGAAGCCGACCATCAGGACCTCGTTCGACACGTCGTCCTGGATGACAGCAGGGATCAGACCGTCTAATTTGGTGAAGTCCATAAAGCAAAAAAGCCTCGCCGGGTGTCCGGCGAGGCCTGGTGAATTCGGTTGAGCGCTTCTGAATCGTGACTATTTCGCGCAGAACTCGACCGGCCCGCCGTCGCGGTGCGAATGGTGATGCCGGTGTCCGTGCTGAACGAAGTCCCGAAACATGTGAGCCAACAGCCTACCGTCCCGGCGCAGTCGGTGTCAAACCCTGCGGGATTGATGCCTTCGAGTCGGATGTACGCCTGTCCTCGACGCCATAAGCCATGCCATCGGGTGCCACCCAAATACTGTGCGCATCGCCCTGCCGGGGGAGCGTCCGGTTGTCGCCCTGCCGGGAGAGCGTCCGAACTTCGTGCCCCATCGCCCGCAGCGTCGCCAGAACTTCTGCAGACACCGCTTTGTCCTCGAGCGTGACGCGATCCGGCAACCACTGATGATGCATCCGGGCGAGGTCGACTGCCTGGCGCCCGTTGAGGCCGTATTCGGTCACGCCGAGCACGATCGTGAAAACGGTGTTGATGATCGTCCGCCCGCCCGGCGATCCAGTCAGGAGCACGAGCCGGCCGTCCTTGACGACCATCGTCGGCGTCATCGAGCTCAACATGGTCTTGCCGGGCGCGATGAGGTTCGGCGGCGTACCGATATCGCCGGTCAGGTTCGTCTCGCCGGGCTTTCGGTTGAAGTCGCCCATCTCGTTGTTGAGGAGAAAGCCCGTTCCTTTGACGACGACGTGCGAGCCGTAGCTGCCTTCGAGTGTGTAGGTGCTCGTGACGGCGAGGCCGTTGCGGTCGAGCACGGAGAAATGGGTCGTCTCGTTGGACTCGGTAGCCGGCACGGTGGTGACGATATCTTTCCCGAGTTCGACGCTGCTCGATGCCTTTTCGGCGTTGATCGTTGCCGCCACCGTCCGGGCGTAGTTCTTCGATGTCAACCGCGCCACTGGAACGTCAACGAAATCCGGATCCCCGAGGTGACGCGCGCGATCGAGGTACGCGCGCCGCATCGCTTCGATCTGCAGGTGCAGGGCCGGCGCCGTCAGCAGCCCTTTGGCCTTGAGGTTCAGAGGCTCGACGATGTTGAGCATCTCGAGCAGCACGACCCCGCCGGAACTCGGAGGCGGCATCGAGACGATGTCGTAGCCTTTGTAGGTTCCGCGCACCGGCTCGCGTTCTTTTGCCTTGTAGCGGGCCAGATCGTCCTTCGTGATGATCCCGCCGTTCGCCTTCATGTCTTCGGCAATGCGGTCGGCGATCCACCCCTTGTAGAAGACGTCCGCGCCGTCGTCGGCGATCGCCCGCAGCGTCCTCGAGAGATCGGCCTGAACCAGTCGATCACCCGCGATCCAGTCGCCGCTGCCAGGTTTGGCGAAGGCGGCAATCGATGCGGGGAACACACTCATCGGGCCCAGCACCTCGCGATTCAAGCTTCGAGCGAGATCCGCCGAGATCGTGAAGCCATCGGCTAGCGCAACAGCGGGGCTGACCACGTCCTTCCATGGGAGCTTGCCGAATTTCTTGTGCGCAAGCTCGAGGCCTCGCACGGTGCCTGGCACGCCAGGCGCGAGATATCCCGCATTGGTCAGGCCGCGCGCGATCTTGCCGTCCGTGCCGAGGTACATCGTCTTGGTCGATTTGAGCGGGGCCTTTTCTCGATATTCGAACGAGGTGACGTCGCCCGCCGGCGTGCGGACGATCATGAACCCACCGCCGCCGATATTGCCGGCGGAAGGATGCGTGACGGCCAGCGCGAACGCCGTCGCGACTGCCGCGTCAACGGCATTCCCGCCCTTGGCCAGGATCGAGGCGCCGGCGTCGCAGGCCGGCGCAGACACACATACGACCAGCCCGTCCTTCGAAGGGACGCCGAGGTCACCTTGCGCGCGCGGGCCAGGTGGCGCGACGAGCGCGATCGCGACGAACGTCAGCAAGACGCGCGCACGCGTCATCGACGGTTCTCGGCCGAAGGCGACGTGGTCTTGCGCTCGCCGCCGCGCTTGTACCTGTCGAACCAGTAGCGAAGGTAGAGCTGCGTTCGCAAGAAGTTTGAGGGCATGCTCGTCGTCCCGTGCCACTCGTCGTTGAACCGGATCATCGCGGTAGGCACCTTGCGCAGCTTGAGGGCGCTGTAGAACTGTTCGGTCTGCGGCATCGGCGTGCGAAGGTCGTTCACGCCAGTCATCAGCATCGTCGGAGTCTTGACGTTGCCGACGTAGGTCAACGGTGACCGCCTGATGTGCTCGCTCGGGTCTTCCCACGGCAGCTTGGCGAAGTTGTAGTACCAGCTGGCGCCGTCGGTCGTGCCGACGAAACTCAGCCAGTCGATGACCGGGCAATTGGCCGAGGCCGCTGCGAATCGGTCGGTATGACCGACCGTCCAGGCCGTCAGCACGCCACCACCGCTGCACCCAGTCACAAACAGGTTTTGCGAGTCAACGAAACCTTTCGCGAGCAACGCGTCGACGCCAGCCATGAGGTCGTCGAAATCCTTGCTCGGGTAGGCGTTCTTGATCGCGTTGCCAAACGCGCTGCCGTACCCGGTACTGCCGCGAGGATTGGTGTAGAGGATGACGTAGTCGTTGGCGGCATGCTCCTGCCAGCCGAAGTTGAAACCGACGCCATACATGCTGTGCGGGCCGCCATGGATATGGAGCTGCAGCGGGTACTTGCGGGATGGATTGAACTCTGGCGGCGTGATGTACCAGCCCTGTATTTTCATCCCGTCAGTCGAGGTGTACCAGAGCTCCTTGACCTCGCCGAGCTTGCGACCTGCGAGGATGTCCTCGTTGACGGCAGTCAGCTGCTTGATTGAGGCCGGCGTTTTCAGATCGAAGGAGACGACATCGCCAGGCTGCGTGAATGTGGAAAGCGTGCCGACCGCGAGGCCCTTGGCCGAGATGTCCGATACCGTCAGCATCTGCGTGCCCTTGGTCACCGGCGTGACCTTGCCTGCGGCCGTGAGGGGAAGGAAATACAGATTCTGCGAGCCTTCGTTCTGCGCGGTGAAGTAGAGCCCGCCGCCATCGGCGGACCAGCGGAGCTCGGACGGCGCGCGATCCCAGTCTCCCGACACGAGGCGCGAATTCGATCCGTCGATGTTCATCACATAGATCTTGCTGTCCACCCAGGTATCGGTCGTCCAGTCGTAACCGGTGTAGGCGACGCGCTTTCCGTCCGGGGAAACCGCGGGATTCCCGTCGGGACCGCGGCGCTTGGTGAGCTGACGGATGGCGCCGTCGGCGACGTCGACCGCGTAGATCTCAGACTCGCGCCACTGATACGAGTCGTCCTCGCTGCGCAGGCCGCTCAGCAGGATCGTGCGGCCGTCCGGAGTCCAGTCGGTGCCGGCGTGATCGAAATTGCCGGACGTGATCTGCCTCGGTGTGCCGCCTGAGGCGGGGACGACAAAGAGATGACGATAGCCGTTGTCGGTAAAACCACTGCGGTCGCGCCGATAGTTCAGCTGCTCGACGATGCGCGGCGCCTCAGTCCACTTGGCGCCGGCGGGCGCCTTCGGCATCTTGATCGGCCAGGCGTTGCGCTCTTCGACGAGCATCGAGAACGAGAGCTGTTTCCCGTCGGGCGACCAGGCGAGCGCCGAGGGCGACTGTTCGACTCTGGTGATTTGGGAGGTGGCGCCTTCGGCGTCCATCCATCGCACGAAGACCTGGGCCCCTTTTGGCTCACCCTGCGTGATGAAGGCGATGCGATCGCCAGAGGGCGACCAGCGCGCGGCAGATCCCTTCGCGAGGAACCGGTTGCGGCTGCCGTCGACGTTCATGATCCAGAGCGCGGACTCGCGCTTGTCGTTGACCTTGTCGATCCAGCCGCGGGTGTAGACGATTTGCGTGCCGTCAGGGGAGAGCTGCGGCTCGGCGACCGTCTCCATATCGAGATAGAGATCGAGCGTCAGGCGGTCGGTCTTCGGCGTTTTGTCGCCGGGGTCCTGGGCGCTCTGCGCAAAAGGCACGTCGCCCCTGACCACCACGAGACCGAATAGCAATACGCCGAGCGCACTTGTGCGTCTCAACATCAAATCCTCCAAGCGAAGCTTACAGGGTCGACGGCTCACGGCTCAAGGCTCAGGGCTCAGGCTCAAGACCTGGGCCCAACCTGGACTCGAAGATCTTGCCTAGAGCCTCTAGAGCCCTAGAGCCTAGAGCCTAGAGCCTTGAACGGAGTGCGCTACCATCTCATCCGCTATGCGGACCTGGCCTGGGCATCACGCGCCGCTCGGCGCGACGTTTGACGGGATTGGCACCAATTTCTCCGTGTTTTCCGAGGCCGCAGAGCGCGTCGAGCTGTGTCTCTTTGACGAGCAGGGCGCCGAAACACGGCTCGACCTGCCCGAGCGCACGGCGCTTTGCTGGCACGGTTATCTGCCTGACGTGAAGCCCGGACAGCGCTACGGTTTCAGGGTGCACGGACCGTGGGCGCCGGAACAGGGTTCGTGGTGCAACCCCGCCAAGCTGCTGCTCGATCCGTACGCGAAGGCGATCGACGGGCCGTGGAACTGGAACGAGGCGGTCTTTCCGTATCACTTCGCGGCGCCGGAATCCTCGCGCAACGATCTCGACAGCGCGCCCTTCATGCCCAAGAGCGTCGTCGTCAACCCGTTCTTCGACTGGGGACAGGATCGCCGGCCGAGAACACCCTGGCATCGCACGGTCGTGTACGAGACGCACGTCAAGGGCTTTACCAAGAACCACCCGCTCATCCCCGACGATCTGCGCGGCAGTTATGCAGGAATGGCGCACCCCGAGTCGATCAAGTACCTGCAGCGTCTCGGCGTGACGGCCGTCGAGCTCCTGCCCGTTCATCAGTTCGTGCAGGACTCGACGCTGCGCGACCGCGGGCTGAGCAACTATTGGGGCTACAACTCGATCGGCTACCTCGCGCCGCACAACGAGTACGCCCGCGGCAAGCGCGGCGAGCAGGTCCAGGAATTCAAGCACCTCGTGAAGACCATGCACGAGGCGGGCATCGAAGTGATTCTCGACGTGGTCTACAACCACACTGCCGAGGGCAATCATCTCGGTCCCGTGCTGTCCCTGAAGGGGCTCGACAACGCCGCCTACTATCGTCTGCTGCCGCAGAACCGACGCTACTACGTCGATTACACGGGAACCGGCAACTCGATGAACATGCGGCACCCCCACGTGTTGCAGCTCATCATGGACAGCCTGCGCTACTGGGTCATCGAGATGCACGTCGACGGCTTCCGTTTCGATCTGGCCGCGACGCTCGCCCGCGAACTACACGAGGTCGATCGCCTGTCGTCGTTTTTCGATCTCATTCAGCAGGATCCGGTCGTGAGCCAGGTGAAGCTGATTGCAGAGCCCTGGGATATCGGCGAGGGCGGGTATCAGGTGGGCAACTTTCCGCCGCTCTGGTCGGAGTGGAACGGCAAGTATCGCGACACCGTGCGGGACTTCTGGCGCGGCACGGATCGGAAGCTGGCCGAGTTCGCGTACCGGTTGACCGGCAGCTCGGATCTTTACGAGGGCACGGCGCGCAGTCCGTATGCGAGCATCAACTTCATCACCGCGCACGACGGCTTCACGCTCAGAGACCTGGTGTCGTACAACGAGAAGCGCAACCAGGCCAACGGCGAAGGCAACCGCGACGGTGAAAGCGACAATCGTTCCTGGAACTGCGGCTTCGAGGGGCCGACGGACCAGACCGAGGTCGTGACCCTGCGCGCGCGCCAGCAGCGCAACTTTCTCGCGACCCTGATGCTGTCGCAGGGCGTGCCGATGCTGCTCGGCGGCGACGAGCTCGGCCGCACGCAGCACGGCAACAACAACGGGTATTGCCAGGACAACGACGTCTCCTGGTACGACTGGGCGAGCGCCGACGAGCGGCTGCTGCAATTCACGCGTCGACTCATCCGCCTCCGCCAGCGACATCCGGTCTTCTGCCGGCGGCGCTGGTTTCAGGGGCGCGAACCCCACGGTCCGAGCGTTGCCGATATCGGGTGGTTCGTGCCAGCGCGGCAGCGAAATGTCCGATGCGGACTGGCACGCCGGGTTTGCCAAGTCGCTCGGCGTGTTCCTCAACGGCGACGCGATCCCGACGCCCAACGAACGCGGCGAGCGCGTCGTCGACGACAGCTTCTACATCATGTTCAACGCCCACCATGCGGCGGTCGAGTTCCGGCTGCCTCCCGAGGCGTGGGGACGCCGCTGGACGCAAGTGCTCGATACCTTCGAGAGCGGCGATGAGATGTCGGAGGAGCGGCTCGGCAGAGAGCTCAGCGCCGGCGCCGCGCTGCAGGTGCAGGCCTGGTCGCTCGTGCTCTGGCGGCGGATGGGGCCACCTGGCGGGCGATCATGACCTCCGTGGACTTGATGACGGCCAGCGCCTCGTCGCCGCGCCGGAGCTTCAGCTCGTCGATCGCATCCCGCGTGATGACGGCGGTCAGCGTTTGATCGCCGATCCTCAGCCGCACCTGGGCGAGCAGTCCTTCGCTCCTGCACTTCGTCGACGATGCCATGAAGCTGGTTCCGGCCGCTGAGCGCGACGATCGGCCCGTGTAGCGCCGCTGCCGGTGGCAGAGGCCTCCCCGACGCGGCGAGAAGGCGATCGACCTCCGAGTCGGGAATCCGGTGATGCCCGCCGGCAGTCGGCTGCGTGCGCACGACCCCCTTGTAAATCCACTGCTTGATCGTCGGGTAGCTGACGCCGAGCCGGCGTGCGGCCTCCCTGGGGGTCACGAGTTCCACGGCTCTCAAAGAATCGTATTGATACGCTGGAAAAGCAAGCTAAATTCGCAGTAAATTGTATAGATGATGTCGCGTCTTGCCGCGGTGACGCTCGTCTGCGCGCTTCCTCGGGCAGGGGACCGCGCCGTCCGAGCCGATCACCGTCGCGGCGGCGGTCAGCCTGACCGAAGTGCTCGACGAGATAGCCAAAGCGTATGCGGCGGCCGGCGGCGGCCCGGTCAGGTTCAACCTCGCCGGGTCGAACGTGCTCGCGCGTCAGATCGTCAACGGCGCGCCCGCCGACGTCTTCATCAGCGCCGACGAGACGCAGATGGATGTCGTCGAGAAGGCTGGCGCGGTGCTGGCCGGTTCTCGCGTCGATCTCGTCGCGAATCAGCTCGCGATCGTGGCCACGCCGGATCGCGTGGAACTCGTGCGCCGAGAGTTTGCGCGGGCGCCGGCGGAGATTCGTCGCCTGGCGATCGGCGACCCGGCGGCGGTGCCCGCCGGAGTCTACGCGCGACGCTACCTCGAGCAGCGGGGATTGTGGGCCGCCTACGAGCCACGGGTGGTGCCGACGACCAACGTCAGAGCCGCGCTCACCGCTGTGGAGACCGGGAGCGTCGACGCGGCGATCGTCTACCTTACCGATCTCGCCGCCGCTCGCACCGCGGTGCTGGCGTTCACCGTGCCCACCGCGGACGGACCACGCATCGTCTATCCGGCGGCGATTCTTGCGTCCACGCGAAACCAGGCCGAGGCGAAGAGATTCCTGGCGTTTCTGCGGCGGCCTGAATCGGCGCGATCTTCGCGCGCTACAAGTTCGTGCCGTTGCCGAACCCGGGACGCTAGTGACATTCTTCGATCTGGTTCCACGGGGTTGCCAGTGTCGCTTGAACAGGAGATCAGGAGGTCAGGAGATCTTTTGAATTCGATACGCTCCTGATCTCCAGGTCTCCTGTTTCTGTGTGGCGCCGTCGAGCGCGATTCATGGACATCTGGCAGATCACCCGCTTCACACTCCTGACCGCCGTGACGGCCACGGCGCTGATGGTGCCGCCGGGGCTCCTGCTCGCCTGGCTGCTCGCCCGCCGACGGTTTCGCGGGCGTGTGCTCGTCGAAACGTTCGTCTCGCTGCCGCTCGTCATGCCCCCTGTCGCCACCGGGCTCATCCTGCTGCTGCTGTTCTCGCCGCGCGGCCCTATCGGCAGTGTCCTCGCCCGGCTCGGAATCGACGTCGTCTTCACGTGGCGCGCCGTCGTCCTGGCGATGACCGTGATGGGTCTGCCGCTTTTCGTTCGGACCCTGCGGGCCGGCTTCGAGCAGGTCGACCAGCGGTACGAGGCGATCGCCGCCACGCTCGGCGCGCCGCCGCTCCGCGTGTTCTTTTCGATCACGCTGCCGCTGGCGTTTCCGGCGTTGGCGGCTGGTGCGGTGCTGGGTTTTGCGCGGGCGATCGGGGAGTTCGGCGCGACGATCATGATCGCCGGAAGCATTCCGGGCGCGACGAGGACGCTCCCGGTCGCGATCTACACCTTCACTGAAATCGGTCGCGACCGCGACGCCGCCGTACTGCTGGCCGTTTCGGCCGGCATCGCCTTCGCCGCGCTGTGGGTGTCGAACTATCTCACCTCTCGTGCCGGGCTCCGCACATGATCGCGCTCGACTTCAGGATCGAGCAGGGCAGTTTCACGCTCGACGTGAATCAGCGGCTGGAGGCACGGGTCACCGTGCTCTTTGGTCCGTCCGGCGCGGGCAAGACGACCGTGCTCGATGCGATTGCCGGGTTGCGCACGCCGGTGCGGGGCGTGATCGCGCTCAACGGTCGGACGGTCTATAGTTCCGGCAGCGGCATCAACCTCCCGCCTCACAAGCGGCACGTCGGATACGTCTCTCAGGACATCGCACTCTTCCCACACCTCGACGTGAGGCGAAATGTCACCTACGGCCAGCGGCCCGGTCAGCGACTGTCGCTGGACTCTGTCGCGTCGATCCTCGAAGTGGGTGGGCTCCTCGATCGGGGCGTGTCGATGCTGTCTGGCGGCGAGCGTCAACGCGTCGCGCTCGCGCGCGCGCTGATGTCAGCACCAGACGTCCTCCTGCTCGACGAGCCGCTAGCGGCCGTTGACCTCGAGCTCCGCCGCCGGATCCTGCCGTATCTCGAGCGCGTGCGCGACGAATTGGCAGTACCGATTCTCTATGTGACCCACGATAGAGACGAAGCGCGCCGGTTCGCGGATCGAGTGGTCGTCTTCGATCGCGGCGTCGTCGTCGAGGCGGGTGCGCCGGGGGACGTGTTGAAGTAGGCGCTATCTCGATCTGTAGAGAACTGCAGACGTGCTGTAGAGAAACGCAGGCGGACCTAATCGCCGGCGTTTCGGCGCCAGCCAATCACTCGTCGTGGTCTCGGGAGTGAACGCGAGTTGTTGGCGTACCCATGCCACCCACGGGTCGTCCGCGCCCGTGATCTGCTCGTTCGTCGCTCCAAGCGGGGCCCAATAGGGAGTCAGCGTGCCGTTGACCTTCTTCAAGAGCAGAAGGTACTCGCCGTCCCGTTGATAGCTCCGGGCGAAACATGCCCCTGCGCGACCGCCTGGCCGCACCATGACGTAAGGGACGGGCAAGTTATTCATGTCGGGATGATTCGCCAGGGCTCCGCTGACATCTACGGTGAATTGAACCTCGCCCTTGAGCACATCCACTACCCCCAGGCGGATCGACGTCTCCGCCCACGGGGGAGAGGGCGAAGCTGGCGCGTCGGTTCGCTCCAAACGCGCGCCCTGACTATTACATCGGCGTCGCTGACCAACAAGCGAGGGTCCCCTGGGGCACCCCGACACGCAAACGCTGACTGTACGCCCGCAGAATCGTCGCCGCGACCAGGAGAGCGATTCGGTGAGCCACGCTTTCCTCGCACCTTAACCTACATCGATCTCACTCTTCCCGCCACGCCGAGACTACGAAGACATCTCATAAACCCGATCCGTGTTGTCCGTGTGATCCGTGGCACTAGAGTAATCTCAGAAACTCCATCCGTGTTGTCCGTGTGATCCGTGGCACTAGTCGTCGACCCTGATAGTCAGCGGTTCGCGCAGACGCACGGCGAGCGTGGCACCCTGACCGACTCGAACATCCTTGCCGCGCGTCGACAGCACCACGGCTGTACCCGCGCCGCCACCCACTGCGGCGCCAATCCCCGCACCCTTCTTGCCGTCGACCAGCGCGCCAACAACCGCGCCGCCTGCGGCCGGTAGACCAATCGTCAGCGCGTCCTTCTTCTTGGTTGCCGGCGCCACGGCCACCCATGGATTCGTGCGAAGCGGGTACGAGTCGGACCCGTCGGCCGGCGCGATGCGCGTGAAGCGCACAGCGACACGCCCGCGGCCCTGATCTTGCCCGGCCGCGTCGCCTCGGAGACATATCCTGACGCCCGGCTTCCAGCGGGGATCACGGTGCGGCCACCGATCACCAGCGCGCGCGCGAGCGTGGCCGGGACCTGATCTTCAACCCTCGAGATATCAGATCCGAATCCTCGCGAAACGCGAAGCCGAAGAACCGTGCCCGCCGGAATCGTGACCGCGCGATCGCGCGTCACTACAGCCGAGGACGTGCCAGCCGATGGCGCCGCTGCATTGAATGGCGCAGCCGCGAGCACCATCAGCCCAGACAGTATTGCCGTTCGCACCGCAACGGGTTTCAACATGGTGAAACCTCCTGCCCTGGCTGTGGCAAGGCACGTACCGCGGTTTACGTATTGTCTGGCGACTGCCAGAACTCCAGTGGCGTCAACACTTACAGCCTGACTCAACCATTGAATTACGCGACCGCTGGCTGAAGATTACCGGGAAGTGGGCATCTGAGCAGCCTCCGCGATAAGCTGTCGACATGTCAGCGGGCATTGATCGCACGCGCCGCCCGTTCCTGCTTGAGGACGCGACTGGCATTCTCGCTCGAACGCCGGCCACGCTCGATTCGCTGCTTCGTGGCCTGCCAGTCGCCTGGCTGACGGCGAATGAAGGTGGCGATACCTGGAGCCCCTTCGACATCGTCGGTCACCTCATTCACGGCGAGCAAACCGACTGGATGCCTCGCGCAAGGATCATTCTCGAGCATGGTGACACGCGAGCCTTCGAGCGGTTCGATCGGTTCGCGCAGTTCGATTCGTCTGCCGCCCAGACTGTCGAAAGCCGCCTCGACGAGTTTGCGCGTCTGCGCCGACGCAATCTCGAGGAGTTGAAATCACTCGAGCTCACAACAGCAGATCTCGATCGTGCGGGTCTCCATCCCGAGCTCGGTCCGGTCACGCTGCGGCAGCTGCTGGCGACGTGGACCGCGCACGACCTCGATCACGTCATGCAGATCTCGCGCGTGCTTGGGCGGCAGTATTCAGACGCGGTCGGCCCGTGGCGGGCCTATTTGCGGATCGTCAGCGGCACGCAAGGGTAGTCGCGGATTGTGGTTAGGCACGGGACCCGAATCGCGCGGACTGTTCGTTGGACGGATGATGAGATGCACCGAGAACGAGATACCGGAATTCGTCGACCGCGGAAGACACGCGCCTGGGATACGCATGACGCAGCTCTTCTTTTGAGAATGCTTAGGAGTGGCAGATGATCGCGCAGACCGGGCTCCTCGAGTGCCCAGCCCAGCAGTAATGAAAGCGACGGCATCGCTGCCTCGGCACGGTTCTGGCTTCCTAGTTCAGCCGTATGGAGAGCCGTCCTTGAGGCCGCTGAGCTCGTTGCGCCTTGGCACGCTCGCGACACTGGACCTCTTTCTCACGCTTGGCCTGCTCGGCGTCTACCTGAAGGCGGCCCTCCTCGACCAGCATTGGGACGTGGTCATGAGGTTTCTCGGGAAGAGAGACCAGGCCGATTTCACATTCTTTGCAACGCTTGGGTTTTTTTATTCCGACATCCTCCTGAACCTTCTCCTGATTCCGGTCGCCGCCACGGCGCTTTTCAGCCTTGTGTTCGGCCGCTACAAGGTAGTCGCCGCGACGGTGACGACGGTGACGCTAAGCGTCATCTACTACATCGAGTTGCGCGCCCAGAACCAGGTGGGCCAGTACATCGCCCGCGATGTCGTGACCGATCTGATTGGGTGGGGCGTCGCTCTCCCGGGCATGACCTGGGACTACGTCGGCCTGGGGGGCCTCGTCGAGATTGCTGCGTTGCTCGTCGCGATTCTGGCCATCGCGAGCGTGGCCAGACTCGCCCGGATCGCGGAGCGGCATCAGCGCGTCGATGCGGCGCGCTGGTACGGGTGGGCCCTCCGGGTCCCGGCGTTCGTGATTCTCTCCGGCGCTGTCGTGTTGGCAGCGATCGGCTTCGCCTCCAGACTACCGGGTTCGCATCTCAACGAGAGTGCGGTGGGCCGGGCGTTTGTCGCGCTCATGACTTCCGTTCCCGAACTGAATTCGTCCAGGCTTCTGACCTACGAGCAGACGCTCGAAGCCACGCGAGTTCAAACGAAGAGCCAGCGCTTCGATTCCGCCCAGCCGCTCGTCGGACACGAAGCTGACAGCGACCTGCTGATCTTCATGATGGAAACGGGTCCGGCACGTGCGCTGGACGTGGCGAAGGTCGGCGACACGCTGCCTGGGGCCGGTCCGCTGTACGCCCGATCGTTTGTGGCCGAGGAACACTACACCACGCACCCTTACAGCAGCGACGCGATGTACTCGAATCTTGTCTGGGCTTTATCCGCAAGGCCGTCGCCGGCTGGTGCGCGGCGTCGGTAAGGGTCATGTCAATGCTCTCTTTACAGCCCTGCGGACAGACGCCCCTGTCCGTCGGATCTATGTGCCCAGCCTCTATGACATCGGTCTCGATGCGCAGATGTACGCAGTCTTGGGCGCGGAGCGGCTGTACGCCTCCGATGAACACTTGTCAGATCCGATGCGGGCGATCGCGGTTCGGCGTGCCGACGCGCTCGTCGCGGAAGTCGAGTCCGCGGGTAACACCTTGACTCCGCGGATGGTGGAGTTCCTGCGCAGCAGGCTGGTCATGGATTTCCAGGCGCTCGAGCGCGCCAAAGCCGATGTGACCGAAGCCGTGCGGCGAGGCCAGCGGTATGCCGTGTTGTTCTTCCCGGAGATAGGCCACGGGCCGTGGCTGCCCTTGTACGGCGAAGCGGATGTCCTCGCCCGCGGGCGCTCCCTGATGCTCCTGCAGGATGCCTGGCTGAAAGAGCTTGTCGATACGATTCGTGGCCTTGGACGGATCGAGCACACGGTGATCGCGTTGACCGCCGATCACGGCATCCGAACAAGGACCGAAGATCCGGCGTTGCAAATCGGGCGAATCAGCGACTTCATGTTTCGCGTGCCGCTGTTGATCTACGCGCCGCAGACGCTCAAGCAGACACACAGGGTCTCGGTGCCGACTTCTCACGTCGATTTTGCACCGACGCTGGCGGCGCTACTCGGGAAGGTCGAGACTGCCAGCCGCATGCAGGGCGTGCCGATCTGGCAGCGATCAGGCGCCGAGCGGTTGTACCTGCTCGGCTCGACGTACGGCGGTGCAGATGGGTTCGTGGAGAACGGCACCTACTACATGCACCAGGGGCTGTCGGGCGCAGTCTACAGCAACACGGAGCTGTCATTTGGTGACGAACATCTCGCCAAGCCGGACGCCCCCGAAATCAAGCGCGTGACCGGCGCGCTCGCTGAGGCCGCCAGGCTTCAGGACGCGCTCGTGTCCCGTCTCCTGCGTGGATCGCACCCCTGATCGACGCAAGACCTGTCTTCAAAGGTGGCTGGCACCTTTCCGGGGAAGGTGCCAGCCACCTGTGTTCGATTTCGGACGATTCGATCTACCATTGCGCCTCCCGGGGCTCACGGCCCCGACCGGAGGAGGCTCCACACAATGAGAGCGACACCGTGCCGGTTGGTTCTGACGTTCGCGCTTCTAATCGTGCCTTCGCTGGTGCCCCTGGCGGGGCCTTCGGCAACGATGCAGCAGGCGGCGAAACGGGCGATCGAGCTGCAGGACATCATCAACTGGAAGACGATCGGAACGACGGTCGTGTCGAACGACGGGCAGTGGTTCGCTTACCGGATCGCCCCGGGCGAAGGTGACGCTCAGGTCGTCGTCAAGCGCTCTAGTGTTGGCGAGACGGAAAGGGGCGGAGACCGGGACTTGACGTTCGACGTCGGCGAGATGCCCACAGCTGCCGCCGGCGGCGGTGGCCGCGGCGGAGACGCGGCCGGTGGCGGATCTGCGTCGCTCGATTTCTCCGAGGACTCGAAGTTCGTGGCCTTCACCACTTATCCATCGCGTCGCGAAGCCCAGCGCCTCCGCCGGACGCGGCGCCCCGTGCAGAGCAGTGTGACGATCGTCAATCTCGCGACGGGCGAGAAGCGCGAGTATCCCCGCATCCGACGGTTCGCGTTTTCCGGCGACGCCTCGACGTGGATCGCGCTCCATCGCCAGCCGGCCGAAACCACCGGCGCAGGCGGAGCGGCAGAGGGCCGAGGCGCTGCAGCCGGCGGCGTGGCCCCGGTCGGCGCGGCGCGCACGCCACCCGATCGCCCGCGTGGCACTGACCTCATCCTGCGCGAGCTGGCGAGCGGACAGGAACTGAACGTCGGAAACGTTGCCGACTTCGCGTTCTCGAAAGGCGGCAACCTGCTGGCCTGGACGATCGACGCACAGGACAAGGTCGGCAACGGCCTGCAGCTTCGCGACATGGTCCGTGGCACCGTCGCCGTGCTCGATAACGGCAACGCGAGCTACGAGCGCGTGGTATGGACCGAGAAAGGCGATGGCCTGTCGGTGCTGAAAGGGACCGACGACCGGGCGTTGCGCGACAAGCGCTACGCCTTGCTTGGATTCAGCGGCTTCGGCGCGGGCGCGCCGACCAAAGTTGTTTACGACCCGGCAGCCGACAAGACCTTTCCCGACGGTATGACGATCAGCCCGAACCGTAACCCGCAGTGGACCGAGGATCTGCAGGCGCTGACTTTTGGCATCCACACGCCGCGCAAGCGCGACGACACCGCAGATGCGGCAGACCCTGACGCCTCGCGCGATGGAGACGACGCGCCGCGCCCGCCGGCGACGACAGATGCCTCTGGCACGAGCGCGGACGAAAGAATCGATCTCGTGTTGTGGCACTGGCTCGACCGACGGTTGCAGTCACAACAGGAAGTGCAGGAGACGAACGACCGGTCGTTCAGCTATCTCGCCGAGTATCGAGTGCAGCCGAAGACGTTCATCAGGCTTGCCGACGAGGATCTCCGCCAGGTCAGCCTCGCGCCGAAACAGCGTTTTGCGATTGGGCAGGACGACCGCGAGTACCAGCTCCTCGGCAACCTGGACGGCCGCCGGTTTCAGGACATCTATGTCATCGACGTGGCAACCGGAGCGCGTCGCCTGGCACTCAAGCGCGCGCGCTGGTACAACGGACCGTCGCCAGACGGCAAGTCCTTCCTCTATTACGAGGACGGCAACTATCACGTCTACGCGATGGACTCGGGCCAGACGCGGAACATCACGCTCAACGCCCCCACCAGTTTTGTCGACACTGAAGACGACCACAACGTCGTCAATCCCCCGGCGGGTTCGATTGGCTGGACCAGGGATAGCGCCTCGGTACTGCTCACCGATAACTGGGACATCTGGCAGGTGCCAGTCAACGCCGGGACCGCGGTCAACCTGACCGCGAACGGCCGCAAGGATCAGATTCGCTATCAGCGCCGCTTCCCGATCGAGCCACCGCAGGAGCGCGCCCTCGGCATCGATCTCACCAAACCGCAGTTCTTTGCGGCTTATGGCGAGTGGACGAAAAAGGCGGGCATTGCGCGGCTGGCGCCGGGCAAGCCTGGAGTAGACCTGCTCAACTGGTCGGAGGCCTCGTTCGGCACGGTGATCAAGCCGAAGGACGCCGAGCGGTTCATCTACACCCGTTCGACGGCGACCGAGCCAAACGACTACTACATCACCGATGCGAGTTTCGCGAAAGCCGATCGGTTGACCGACCAGCGTCCGCAAGTGGCTTCATACGCGTGGACCGAAGGATCGATGCTCGTCAACTATACGAGCGACAAGGGTGACAAGCTGCAAGCCGCGCTCTTTCTCCCAGCCGGCTACCAGAAGGGCAAGGCGTATCCGACTATCGTGAACATCTACGAGAAGATGTCGCAGGGCGCGAACCAGTTTGCCAATCCCAGCGCGAACGGCTTCAACCGCTCGGTCTACACCAGCAACGGCTACGCAGTGCTCCTGCCCGATATCACGTATAAGGTGAACGATCCCGGCATGTCGGCGGTCTGGTGCGTTGTTCCCGCCCTGAAGGCCGCGATCGCGACCGGCATCGTCGACGCCAAGAAGGTGGGGCTGACAGGACATTCGTGGGGCGGCTACCAGACGTCGTTCCTCGTGACGCAGACCGACATGTTCGCCGCGGCCGTCGCCGGCGCGCCGCTGACGAACATGATCAGCATGTACAGCTTGATTTACAAGAACACCGGTGGAGGAAATGGCGCGATCTTCGAGGCCAGCCAGGGCCGGTTCAAGGGCGGCTACTGGGACAACTGGGACGCCTACTATCGCAACTCGCCCGTGTTCTTCGCCAGGAACGTCAAGACCCCGCTGATGATTCTGCACAACGACCGTGATGGCGCGGTCGACTTCACCCAGGGAGTCGAGTACTACAACACGCTTCGCCGGCTGCAGAAGCCGGTCATCATGCTGGAGTACGTCGGCGAGAACCACGGGCTGCGCAAGCCGTCGAACATGCGCGACTACACGGTCCGGATGAAGGAGTACTTCGATCACTACCTGAAGGGCGCGGCGGCTCCGGATTGGATCACGAAGGGCGTGCCACGCCTCCAGATGGAGGAGCACCTCAAGGACCGGGCCAAGCCGACGCCCGATAGGAAAACGACGACGGCCACAGATAGTGGACGATGAATACCGGCTCAGGGCCTTGAGTCCTGAGCCGCTTCAGAACCCTCCCGCGTTTCGGAAACGCGGGTTGACGACGTTGTTGAAGATCGATCCGAACGAGTAGCTGATGCCGAAGCTGAAGTCGTACTCATAGCCCGTCGCCAGTTCTCGTTGCCGGACCAGGATCTCTTCGTTGGTGGCATCGCCGCGCCTGAGCGATAGCTGATCGCGACGGCGTGACGCCTCGCCGAAGAACTCGATCGACAACCCCTTGAACAGGCGGAGCTCGACTCCGCCGAACGTCGACAGGCGGTACTTGTCCGGCTGCGACAGGTATTGCGCGGCTTCGAAGGAGGCTGACGCGCTGCCCCAGGGCTGGCGTAGCTCCAGGGTGGTTTCGAACCGATGGTCCGGGAGGGTCTCCGACGTCTTGTCGTAGATCGTCACTTCCATGTAGTCGGCCGCTTCCACGCCGATCGTGTAGAGCATCGTCAGGAGGCGGCGCGTGGACTGCGAGTAGGGGAAGACGTCGTACTCCACTGCGGGGGCGATGCGGGTGCGCACGTCGTAGTTGCTGAAGATCGACGATTGCAGCGCGCCGACGATTCCGAGCGACCAATGCTCGGTCACACTCTTTCCGACGAGAACGTCGGTTTCGATGTTGCGCGAGATAGAGGTGAAGATCTCGCCTTCGTCGAGGACGAACTCCTCCTCGCCGTACTCGCCTTCGAACTCGAAGTTCAGTTTCCAGGCCTCGGTGGTGCGGTTGGCCGACAACGAGGCGCTGACCTGGTTCTCGTTTTCGGATTCTTGGCCTTCGAGGTTGCCACTCGCGCCGACTCGGAAGACCCAGAAGTTCCACGGATCGGCCACCGTCGCCGCCGCAGCCTTCGGTGTGTCGAAGGTCACCTTCAGGCTCGAGGCAAGCGGGGTCTCCGCGGCATACCGAATCAGCCCGAGACGGAACACTCGCGCGAACCCGCTGCGCCGCTGATCCTCGGTGTCGGTCTGCGCCGACACGTACGGCAGCGTCTGATCGACGCCTGCAAACCGTCCGAGCCCGATGAACTTGATGGTGTACTCCAGGCCCCCGCCAGCGGTAGGCTGAGTGGTGACAAGCACGTGCACATCGGCGTCCGCGCGGTCGCGAACGTAGTTGATGAACGTGATTTCCGTGCGCAGGTAGTTCTCGTCGCACTGCGCGCAATCGAGGAACACTCGAAGTGCGCCCGTGCGGTCGGCCGCCGGTGCATCCTGGGCTGTCGCTGGTGCCGGGGAAAGAACGACCAGGCAGAGCAGGAGCACGAACGTGAAGTAGATGGGTGACATCTCCGCTTTAGACGACGGACGGCTGGATTTTGCTTAGATGCGCTCTTATTTGAGCGTGTACGTCTACAGGTGGACCTTCAGCAGCCCGGCTCAAGCTGGGCACGACGTCTGAAAAAGGAGCGAATGACTCAGTGGCCGCCGCGGCCACGGCCTCGACCACCGGCGGGAGCCGGCGCCTCGGGTTCGACTTTCCTGCCGTCGACGAATATGTGCACGACCCGAGTGCGTTCTTCGAAAAGATCACCGTCGGTGACGATGACGTTGGCGATTTTGCCCTTCTCGAGCGATCCGAGCCGATCGGCGGCGCCGGCGATGCGGGCGGCGTTGATCGTCAGCGCTCGCACCGCGGCATCCGGCGACAGGCCGTCCTTGACGGTCCGGGCGGCGTTGCGCACGAAATCGCGCGGCTGCTGAATACCGCCCGACGAGAACGCGAACAGGACTCCGGCTTTGTCGAGGCTGCCGGGCGTTTTCGTTGCCTGGGCGCGGGCCCGCAGCTCGCGGATGGGTTCGTCCGCATCAGGCGCAAGCGCCCTCGAACGCGCCGGAAAATCGAGGTTGTAGATGACGCGCGCGTTCTGCGCCTTCAGGTCGGCGACCACCTGATCGGCCTCACGCGCCCCGGTGATGACCGGATCCAGGTTGAATGCCTTGGCCATGTTCAACGCGCGCAGAATCTCGCGCGAGAGGTCGGCCTCGAAGGCGACCGGCATGGTGCGCGCCAGCGCCGGCTGGATCGCATCGAGTGACGGGTCGTAGAGGGGCCGGGCGACGCCGGACTTGGCCTTGTCGTAGCGCTGCTTCTCGAGCTGTTGATGTTGCGCGTCCAGGAAGCTCTGACGGACGAACGCGATCGAGCCAAGGAGCGACACCGGGTAGCCACCACCACCGCCGCGGCCGCCCCCCGGTCCGAGCGCCAGCGAGACGTGCAGCGCGACCGGCGTCCGCACGACCTGAAGGCCGCGTCGCGGGTCCGCCACGGCGCCGATTTGAGGTTCGTCAGGCGGCGCCGACACATTGACGAGCGCGCTCTGTCCCTTGAATACGCCTGCCGTCGGCGTTGCGAGGACGGTCGTCACGCCCGCAGCCGCGAGGCGCGCGAGCTCCGGCGCGTCGGGCCGGACCACCCTGGCGGCCTCGAGCTCCGGTCGAAGGATCACGCTCCGTTTCCAGCGCTCGGCGTCCTCGAGCGTGCGGAACGTCGCGGGCGCGGCGGGTGGCGCGGCATCGAGCCCGGCTGCGTTGCCCATGTCGATCAGCCCCGGGTAGACACTCATCCCCGCGCCGTCGATGACAGTCGCGTCAGGGGGAACCGCGCCGTCAACGCCGACCGCGTCGATGAGCCCGTTGCGAAGCACAATCGTGCCCGTGGCGATGGGCGCCCCGCTTGCGGTGACCAGCCGGGCACCACGGATGGCGTAGATCTGCGGCGCCTCGGCGCGCGGCGCAACCGCGAACGCCAGGGCGCCGGCGACGATGCACGCGGCGAGTTGAAGGGAGCGTGTCATGATCTATGGCCTCGCGATGTACTTGCGATACAGGCGCTCGTGCTTGTTGTCGAGGCCGACGTCCTTGCCGTTGATGAAGACGTTGGTGACGGCCGTTCTGATTTCGAGTGGGTCGCCCTTGGAAATGAAGAGGTTCGCGTCCTTGCCAGGGTCGAGGCTGCCGACCCGATCGCTGACGCCGAGAATCTCCGCGGCATTGATGGTCAGCGCCTTGAGAGCCTCGTCGCGTTTCATGCCCCAGGCGACCGACATCGCCGCGTGGTAGGGAAGAATCCGGACGTACGCGCTGTCGGCAGTCGAAAACGCGACCTTGACGCCGGCCTGCGCGAGTTCGCCCGCCAGCTGATACGTCGCGGCGTGAAACGCGTCTTCGTTGGCCGGAAGCGACAGGATGTTGCCGAGAATCACCGGCACGTTCTTCTCTTTGAGGAGCGGCGCCACCGCGTTGGCCTCGGTTCCGCCGCTGATCACCAGATTGACCTTGACGCGATCGGCAAACGCCACCGCGTCGCGGATTTCCTGAGCGCGATTGGCAGCCGTAACGAGCGGCAGCTTCCGATCGACGACGGGAATCAGCGCCTCGAGCGTCCAGTCGACGGTCCTGTCGGGACCGGCCTTCGCGTAAGCGCGCACACTATCGAAGAGCCGCGCGAGCTCGTCGAGTCGACGGTCGCGCGTGCGCTTGAGGTCCTCGTAGATCGCGCCTTCGGGCGCGCCGCCGCCGCCGCGCCCACCGCCACCCCCGCGGCCGCCGCCGCCACCGATGACCGGGAAGTTGAACGTGATCCCGGCGTTGGCCTTGAGCGTGGCTTCCTCCCAGGTCCACCCGTCCAGATTCATCACCGCCACTTCACCGCCAAACGTGCCGCCACCCGGCATGACCGCGACCGACGTGACGCCGTTGCTGCGCGCGACCGCGATGGCGTCGCTCTCCGAGTGATACGCCACGCGTGTTCTGAGCTGTGGGTTCAGGTCGAGCATCTCGCTGACGTCTTCGAACCCGCGCGGGCCAGGCTCGTTCAGCCCCATCTGTGTCCGGGCGTTGATGAAGCCCGGATAGACGTCAGCGCCAGCCGCGTCGACGACCGTGGCGCCCGCCGGGACAGGAATGCCTGCGCCGAGCGCTTCGATCTTCGCCCCGCGAAGCACGATTGTGCCCCTCTCGATCGTCGGCCGCGTGATCGGGTGAATCCTCGCGTTCGTGATCGCGACGACCGACCCGGTGCTTGTGGCGACAGGTTTGGCTCCCTGCTCCGACCGTTCATTCCGCGTCGCCGGCGTCGAGCCAGTCGTGCCCGCCGCCGACGACTGTGTTCCGTCATCGTCTCCTCGTGGTCCGCCGTGGCGGGCACCTTCAGGTGATCCGTCGGTGTCCCGCCCAGTCGCCCTTGGATTTTCCTGGGGCGCTGTCGTGGAGGGCCGGGTACCGTCCTCGGCGGCGGCGAGGGTTGATTTCTCTTTCTTGAGCGCGGTGAGCCGCCCTTCCTCGCCTTTACGGTCGTAGTAGACCATCCCATCGATGTAGACCCGGTCGGCAATGGCGTAGGAGCTCAGCGGATGATGGTTCCAGATGACGACATCGGCATCTTTGCCTGGTTCGAGCGACCCGACCCGGCTGTCGATGCGCAACTGCTTGGCCGGATTGATCGTGACCATCGCAAACGCTTCGTCTTCCGACATCCCGCCCCACTTCATGGTCTTGGCGGCCTCGGTGTTGAGCCGGCGCGCGTGTTCCGCGCTGTCGGAATTGATCGAGACGAGCACGCCCTTGCGCGCCATGATCGCGGCGTTGTGCGGAATGGCGTCGGCCGCTTCGACCTTGTAGGCCCACCAGTCGGAGAAGGTCGAGCCGCCCGCGCCGTGCGCGGCGATCTCCTTCGCGACGATGTAGCCTTCGAGCACGTGCTGGAAGGTTGAAATCTTGAAGCCCATCTCTTCTGCCAGCCGGATGAGCATCAGGATCTCGTCGGCTCGATAGGCATGGGCGTGCACGAGACGACGCCCCTCGAGGATCTCGACGAGCGGTTCGAGCTGGAGGTCACGGCGTGGCGGGATCGCGGTTCCGCTCGACTTGTTCTTCTCGTAGTCCTTCCAGGCTTTCTGGTAAGCCTTGGCACGCGTAAAGGCATCGCGGATGACGAACTCGACGCCCATCCGCGTCATCGGGTAGCGGCGCGGACCGGTCTGGGCACCGATCGGCATGTCCTTGGGATTCTCGCCGAGCGCGAACTTGATCCCTGGCATCGCGCCTTCGAAGACCAGCTCCTCGGCTCGCGCCTTACCCCAGCGCAGCTTGATCACCTGGTTCTTGCCACCGATCGGATTCGCGCTGCCGTGGAGTACGTTGGCGACCGTCAAGCCGCCGGCGAGGTCGCGATAAATGTTGATGTCGGTCGCGTCGATGACATCTTCCATGCCGGTCATCGAGCTCACGGTCGTTCCGCCTTCGTTGATCGCGTCGTTGGCGATGTGCGAATGCGCGTCGATGAGTCCTGGTGAGACGAATTGCCCGGTGGTGTCGATGACCTCGGCGTCGGCTGGCACCGAAACGTTCGCGCCGACGGCGGCGATCTTGCCGTCACGGAGCAGCACCGTGCCGTTCGGAATCGTGCCGCGTGTCACCGTGAGGACCGTGCCGCCTCTGAGCGCGACGACTCTGACAGGCGTCGCCTGCCCAGCCTGACCATCGAGGTGCGCCGCTCGAAGCGGCACGAGAACGAGCAGCGCCCCGAGCGCCAGAAATCGAATGGGGAGCCGCGCTGAAACGAGTCGGCGGATCACTGCAACCTCCAGGTGAAGCCGGAAGGATATCAAAGCCCGAGGGATTTCAAGCGAGATAGGCTTGGGGTTCGGGTCAGGTCCCGGCCATCATCGCCAGCAGCGCCTTCTGCGTGTGCAGGCGGTTCTCGGACTGATCGAAGACGACCGAAGCGGGTGAATCGATCACTTCGTCGGTGACTTCGTCGCCACGATGCGCCGGCAGGCAGTGCATGAAGAGCGCGTCAGGCGCCGCCTGTGCCATCAGCGCGGCGTTGACCTGATAGGGCGCGAAGATGCGATGGCGGTCGGGGCCCTGAGCTTCCTGACCCATCGACGTCCACACGTCGGTATAGACGGCGTCGGCGCCACGCACCGCCGCGACCGGATCGGTCGTCAGCTCGAGCCGGCCGCCCGACGTTGCCGAGCCCGCGATGCCCGACTGAATCGACGCCGGAAGCTCGAAGCCTGCCGGCGAGGCGATGCGCACGTTCGCGCCGAGCATGGTGGCGGCCTGGGCGAGCGAGGCGGCCACGTTGTTGCCGTCGCCGACAAACGCAATCGTGCGGCCACGCAGGCTGCCAAACCGTTCGGTCAGCGTCAGGCAGTCCGCCAGCGCCTGGCAGGGATGCTCTTCGTCGGTGAGCGCGTTGACGACGCGCAGGCGCGGCGCGGCGTCGGCAAAGGTGTGGAGCCGGGACTGCGCGAATGTTCGAACCACTGCGGCGGCGACCCATCGCTCGAGGTTGCGCGCCACGTCTTCGATCGATTCCCTCCCGCCAAGCGCGACATCTTCGGGCGGCTCGATGGTGTGGCCGCCGAGCTCGCGGACGGCAATCTGGAACGTGGAACGGGTCCGGAGCGACGGCTTTTCGAAGAGCAGCGCCACATGGAGGCCTTCGAGCGGCCGTTCGTGCGGGCGGTGGGCGGAGCGCGCCGCTTTGAGTTCGCCCGCGCGCGCGAGGCACGCCGACAGCTGCGCCGGACCGAAGTCCAGGATCGACAGGAACTGCGTCGGTGCCACCGGACCGACAGCCATCTTCAGTGCTGATCGCTTCATGTGATCGTCCTCGAACGTGTCTCCAAACTTGTCCCCAAACGTGCTCAAAGTGCCTAAGTCCGGTACTCGGCGTTGATGCGCACATACTCCGCGCTGAGATCGCACGTCCACATCCGCGACTGACCTTGACCACCAGTGCCGAGATCGACTTCCACATCGATCTCACATCCTTGCAGGTAGTCGGCAGCCTGGGCCGCGCGTTCGTCGTATGGCGTCCCGTCTGCGAAGAGCGTCAGCGGGCCGATTCGAACCACGGCCCTCTCGAGATTGAACGGCGGTCCAGCCCGTCCGGCGACGGCGATGAGCCGCCCCCAGTTCGGGTCGCCGCCGTGAATCGCGGTTTTGACCAGCGGAGAATTGGCGATGGCGCGCGCGGTCCGCCGCGCGTCCTCCTCGGACGCAGCCCCGGTCACGCGCACGGTCACGAGCTTGGTTGCGCCCTCGCCGCCGCGGACGATGCCAATCGCCAGGGGTTCGCACGCCGCCTTGAGGCTCCCGACGAGGAGCGGCCAGTCGCGCTCGGTTAGTTCGACGCCGCTCGCGCCGTTGGCGAGCACAAACACGCAGTCGTTGGTCGAGCATTCACCGTCGACGGTGATGGCGTTGAACGTGTCATCGACCGCGGCCTTGAGCGCGCGATGGAGCAGCGCCGGCGCGACGGCGGCGTCGGTCGTCAACACGCCGAGCATGGTCGCCATCAGCGGCTCGATCATGCCGGATCCCTTGGCCATGCCGCCGACCCGGAACGAGCGGCCGTCCCCGCTCGACACTTCGATCGCGGACTCCTTGGGAAAGGGATCGGTCGTCATGATCGCGCGTGCAGCGGCGGCCCCGTTGGACATCGACAACTGCGCGACCGCGTCCACGATCCCCCGTTCGACGTTGGCGATCTTCAGCTTGACGCCGATGACGCCCGTCGAGGCCACCAGCACCGTCGACGGGTCGCAGCCGACCGCGTCGGCCGTGAGGGCCGCCATCGCCCTGGCGTGGTCGTGACCGTCCGCGCCCGTGCAGGCATTCGCGCAGCCGCTGTTGATGACGACGGCGCGGCCTCGGCCGCCAGACTGCGCGAGGTGATCCTGCGAAAGCAGCACCGGCGCGGCTTTCGCCAGGTTCGTCGTGAAGACCCCGGCGGCGCTGGCGAGCCCGTCGGACACGAGGAGCGACAGGTCTAGCCCGCCGGACGCCTTGATCCCGCAGGCCACACCCGCGGCACGGAAGCCGCGCGGCGCGGTGATGCCGCCCTCGAGCGTCCCGAACCGTACGCCTGGCTGGAGCGCGGTGGTGGTCACGCCGGGATCGCCTCGGTCAGATCAGGTTCGACTCCGATCGGCCGCAGCGCCAGCCGCCTGGTCGTCGTCGAGCGCGTGCCATGAATGATCGCCGCTGGCAGCTCCGGGCCAATCGTGACACCGGCGCGCAGCGCGAGCATCACTGCGTGCTGGCCGCAGCGCCGGAAGAGCGCGCAGCCCGTACAGTCGTGGGCGATCTTCTCCGGCACCCAAATGTGCGGCACGATCGTGAACCCCATGCGCACGAAATGCGACGGCTGGTGTGTGAACGCGCACAGCGTCGAGAATCCGCTGGCGGTGGCGGTCGTCGCGACCTGGGTGACGAGGCTGGGGCCGATGTGTTGGCCGCGGAACGTCTCGTCGACGACGAGCGAGCGCACTTCGGCGACCTTGCCGCTGAGCGGCGCGAGCTCGGCGCAGCCGACCACCACGCCGTCGATCGACGCCACGACGAATCTGGCTACATGCCGCTCCACGTCCTCGATGCTGCGCGGCAGCAAGTGACCGGCTTCGAGGTTGTCCGTGATCAACCGGTGGATTGCCGGTACGTCCGACGGACTCGCGGTCCGCAATGTCACTGACTCGTTCACTTTACTTGTCCCTCCACCTGTCCGATGGCCCGATCCAGCAGGGCGCAGGCCTCGTCCACTTCACCGGTCGTGATGACAAACGGCGGCAGCAGCCGCACGACCGTGTCCGACGTGCGATTCACCAACAGCCCCAGGCTGAGCGCCGCTTCAACGACCGGCAGTGCCGGCCGGTTGAGATCGAGCCCCCAGATGAGTCCCGCTCCACGCACCTCATTGACGATCGCGTGGCGCGCGGCGATCGCGCGCAGGCCGCGCTCGAGGTGCGCGCCGACCGACGCGACGTGCGAGATGAGGTCGCGGTCGACGAGCTCTTCGAGGAAGACAAGCGCCGCGCGGCAGGCCAGCAGGTTGCCGCCGTAGGTGCTCCCGTGGTCGCCAAACGCCGCCGCCTTCGCTACCCGCTCGCTGAAGAGAGCCGCCGCGATCGGCACGCCAGCGCCGAGCGCCTTGCCAACGGCCATGAGATCGGGTTCGAGGCCGATACTCCTGAGTAGAAGGGCCGCCCGGTGCGTCCGAGGCCGCACTGGATTTCGTCGGCGATGAGCAGCGCGCCTGTGCGCGCGCACGCCTGTTTGATCGCGTCGGCCATCGGCTGGCTGAAGGGCCGGACCCCGCCCTCACCCTGCAGCGGCTCGAGGATGACGGCGCCAGTTGATTCGGTCACCGCCGCCAGCAAGGCGCCGGGATCGTGTGGCGACACGAACTGGACGTTCGACAAGAGAGGCGCAAACGGCGTGCGGTAGTGGTCATCCCATGTCACCGACAACGAGCCGATCGTGCGGCCGTGAAACGAGTGCTCGAACGCCACCAGACCGGGTCGAGGCGCCTGCTGCGCATACCAGTACCGGCGCGCGAACTTCAGGCACGCCTCGACCGCTTCCGCGCCGCTGTTGCAGAAGAACGCGCGCGGCAGGCCCGACAGATCCGAGAGCCGCGTCGCGAGTTCTCCCTGTAGCGGATGATAGTAAAGGTTCGAGGTATGGAGCAGCGTCGCCGCCTGATCGGCAAGGGCTGCGGCCAGGCGCGGATTCGCGTGGCCGAGCGCCGCCACGCCGACTCCTGAAATCAGATCCAGGTAGCCGCGCCCCTCGCCGTCGAACAAGTAACAGCCACGCCCGCGTTCGAAGACCACCGGGTTCCGCTTGTAGACCTGGAGGACATGGTCGGTCTCGATCGCCATCACGTTGCTGGTCGCGGTCGTCATCGTTGTAGCTCCACGCACTTGTTTCGCGCCGTAGTGTCCGGCTTCCGCCTTCGACAAGGCTTCGGCGGACCGCCGTAGCTTTAGCGGAGGCTGGTCAGCCGGACTACCGACCGCCTGAAGGCGGACACTACACCTTTACGAATGACCCTCGAAGTCGGGTACCTGCCGCCGTCGCGAAATCGCTTGCCCCTCGGCCCGACACAATTGAGATATCGGTCACGCCGCTCGCGAACGCGAGACGGCACGCGCCGAGTTTTGCCACCATCCCGGAATGCGCCACCCCGGACGCCAGCATCTCGTCCACCGCATCGACGCGAAGCTCGGGAATCGTCCGTCCCTCGGCGTCGAGCACACCCGGCGTGCCGCCCGCGACGATCAGCCGCGTTGCCGGCATGATGACGGCCAGGTGCGCGGCCAGGACATCGGCGTTGACGTTGAGCAGAACGCCGTCCCGGTCCACACCGATGCTCGCGACGACGGGGATGCAGCCGGCCCCAACCAGATCGGCCAGGAGCGTCGCGTCTGTGCCGTCCGGCTCGCCCACCAGGCCGAGATCGGCGAGCTCGCCCGATACCGTCCGTAGAGGCGCGGCCCGACGCGACAGCCCAATCCTGCCGTCGGCGCCGGTGAGTCCAACGGCGCGGCCACCAGCGGCGCCGATCGCCGCGACGAGCGTCGTGTTCGTTCGTCCGGCAAGTACCGAGACGACCGCGTCGAGCGCCGCCTCGTCGGTGATCCTCAGGCCGTCGACGAAGCGCGGTGACTCGCCCCGTGCGCGTAGCTCGGCGTCAATCGCGCGCCCACCCCCGTGAACCACGACGAGCGGCGTCGCGGCAGCGAGAGAGACGATGGCCCCGGCGGCGGCGCGGACGGCCGCGCTGTCCTCGAGCAGTTCGCCGCCAAGTTTCAGGACCGTGATCAATTGAGCCCCAGCGTTTCATCGAAGCCGAACGCCACGTTGAAATTCTGAATCGCCTGGCCGGCCGCACCCTTCACGAGGTTATCGATGCAGGAGACCATGACCAGCTGGCCGCCAGGCCGTTCGACGCGCCAGCCGATGTCGCAATAGTTCGTGTGGGCGACGTGCTTGATCTCGGGCAGATCGCTGCCGGTCAGCCGCACGAACGGCGAGTCGGCATAAGCCGCCTCGAGCGCGCGTTCGATCGCAGCGGCATCCACGCCGTCGGCCAGGCGCACGTAGATCGTTTCGAGGATCCCGCGGTCGAGCGGCACGAGATGTGGAACGAAGGTGACGTCCAGCCCGAGCTCCTGCTCGATCTCGGCTTCATGCCGATGGGAAAACACTCCGTACGCCGCGATGCTGCCGTGCACTTCCGAAAAGTGCGTGCGTTCGGTCGGCGTCTTGCCCGCGCCGGAGACCCCCGACTTCGCGTCGATGATCACGCCCGGCTGCACCAGGCCAGCGGCGATCAGGGGCTGCAGGGCAAGGATGGCCGCCGTCGGGTAGCACCCGGGATTGGCGATGAGCGCCGCGCCGCCGAGCTCCTTCCGATAGCGCTCGGTCAACCCGTAGATCACGGGGAGTCCCGGATCCGGCGAATGCGGGTAGAAGTGTGCGCGCTCGGCCTCGCTGTGCAGGCGGAACGCTCCCGATAGATCGATAACTCGCGGGCCTCGACGCGCAAGCGTCGGCCCTACTTCAGCGGCGAGCGTGTCAGGCACTGCCAGGAACACGACGTCCGTTTCAGTGCTGAGGCGGTCGACGTCGAAGGGTTCGACCGGTGCGTCCCAAATCCGTTTGAGCGCGGGCACCCGGCGGGCACCCCCGCTGCTCGACGCCGTGCTCGAGCCCATCGCCAGCCGGACGTCTGCGTGCGGGTGCTGCGCCAACCGCCTCAGCAGTTCGACGCCCGCATACCCTGTCGCACCAGCGATTCCGACCCTGATTCGCGAATAACTATTCATTCGAACCTGTAGTTATACAGGATATGAATAGCGACGTCAAGAAAAACAGCACACCTTGTTGGATAGCTATGCATATTCGTGTATACTCATTCGTTGCAACATGGTCATGAAGGCACGACGGAAAGCCGTCATTCTGGAACTCGTTGATCGGGAAGCAATTACGAGCCAGGAACAACTCCGCGAAAAGCTGCGTGAGCGCGGCATCGAAGCGACGCAGGCCACTCTGTCGCGGGACATCCGCGAGCTCGGACTGGTCAAGCGGTCCGTCGATGGCGCGTATCGGCGGTCGGGCGGAGACGTTCCCGGAGCTGGCGGGGAGGCCGCACTCCGGCGAGCAGTCGAAGAGTACCTCCGCACGCAGGAGACCATCGAGCAACTCCTGGTGCTGCGGACCGATCCCGGGCCAGGCACAGCCGCTGGCGATTGCGATCGACCGGGCCCGCCTGTCTGAAATCGCCGGCACGATCGGCGGTGATGACACGATCCTGGTCATCTGCCGCTCGGCCACGGACGCGTCGTCAATCGCCGAACGCTTCCGATCTATGAGGTGACGTCGCGGAGAATATGGAACGAATCATCCTGGCCTATTCGGGTGGGCTCGACGCGTCTATCGCGATCCCGTGGCTGAGGGACACCTTCAGCGCGGAAGTCGTCACCGTGACGCTCGATCTCGGGCACGGCAGCGAGCTCGTCGAGATCCGGCAGCGTGCACTGGCGCTCGGTGCCGTGCGCTCGCACGTTATCGACGTGCGCGAGGAGTTCGTGCGCGATTACGCGCTTCCGGCTCTTCAGGCCGGCGCGCTCCTCGCCGATCGAGCGCCGATGACGACCGCGCTCACGCGGCCGCTCATCGCCCGCAAGCTCGTCGATGTCGCGCGGATGGAAAACGCCACGGCCGTTGCCCACGGATCTGGAGCTACGAGCGACGATGGTTTGCGCCTCGACGCCCTCGTGTCCGTGCTCGATCCGGCCATGCGGGTGATCGTACCGACGCGGATGTGGGAGATGTCACGCGAGGAGGCGCTGACCTTCGCGCGCGATCGCGGCGTTCCGGCTCCGGCCTCAGCCGACGGGCGCTACAGGACCGATGCGAACGTCTGGGGCCGATCCACCTTGTGTACACCGGCGCAGGACCCGTGGGTTGAGCCGTCGGAGGACCTCTATGCGCTGACCAGATCGCCTCGTGACTGCCCCGATCAGCCGGCCTACGTCGAGATCGAGTTCGCGGCCGGCAAACCCATCCGAGTGAACAGCATCGAGATGCTGCCGCTCGAGATGATCGAGAGTCTCGAGACGATCGCCGGGTTGCACGGCGTCGGGCGGGTTGACCTGGTTGCCGCGCGGCTGACCGGCGGTCAGGCGCGCGAGATCTACGAAGCCCCGGCCGCGGTCGTCCTGCACGCGGCGCACAAGGAGCTCCAGCAACTGGTGATGCCTTCCGACCTCGAGCAGGTCGCGCACGCGCTTGGCCGGACCTATGCCGACCTCATCAACGGTGGCCAATGGTTCTCGCCGACGCGGACGGCCATCGACGCGTTCGTCGCTGCGATTCAGCCGCGAGTCACGGGCGCGATTCGGCTGAAGTTGTTCAAAGGTGACTGCCGCGTGGCCGGACGCCGCTCGCCGTTCGCTCCAGAATTTGCGTCGTCGTCATTGCCAACCGCGGACGCTCGCGGGGCCCGGTCAGCCGACATCACAATCCATTCGTAGGGCAGCATCAGTGGCACATTTGTGGTCCGGACGCTTTGAGGGAAACCCCGACGCGGCGCTCGTCGCGTTTGGTCGTTCGTTTGGCTTCGACCGCCGGCTGTTCGAGGACGACGTGCGCGGAAGCCTGGCGTGGGCAGGAGCGCTGGCGCGCGCCGGCGTATTGAGCCCGGCCGACGCGGCGGCCATCGACGCGGGCCTGCAGGAGGTACTCTCACGCGGCCGCGACGAAGCATTCTTCAATTCGCCTGAGGCGCAGGAAGACGAAGACGTGCACGCGTTTGTCGAGCGGGAGCTCGTCAGGCTCGCTGGCGACGCCGGCCGTCGGCTCCATACGGGCCGGTCGCGCAACGAACAGGTCGCGGTCGACCTCCGGCTCTACCTCAAGCGGCGAATCCCGGAGATTCAGCGGTCCATCGTCGGAGTCGTCGAGGTTCTGGCGACGAGCGCCGAGCGCGCGAGCGACGCGCTGATGCCGTCCTACACCCATCTACGCCGGGCGCAGCCGATTCTGGCCGCGCACTTCTTTCTCGCTCATGCCGCGGCGCTCGTTCGAGATCATGGCCGGTTCGAGAGACTCCTCGACGATGTTGACGAGCTGCCGCTCGGCTCGGGCGCGATTGCCGGCACCAGCTATGACATCGACGTGCACTGGCTGGCCGCGCGTCTCGGGTTTTCGCGCATCGTACGCAACAGCATCGACGCGACCGGTGACCGCGACGTTGTCGCGTCATTCCTCTATGCGTCGTCGCTATCGATGGTGCACCTCAGCCGGCTGGCCGAGGACATGATTCTGTTCACGTCGGAGGAATTCGGCTTCTTCGAGCTCGCGGATGCGGCAGCGACCGGCAGCAGCCTGATGCCGCAGAAGAAAAATCCCGATCCGATGGAGCTCGTCCGCGGCAAGGCGGGGCGGGTCATCGGACGCCTGACCGGATGGCTGGCGACGATGAAGGGGTTGCCGATCGGCTACAGCAAAGACCTACAGGAGGACAAAGAAGCATTGTTCGAGGCGGAGGATACGCTCCGCGCGTCGCTCGCCGCGACAGCGTCGGTCGTCGGCGGCATTGCGATCAATCGCGAGACCACGGCTCGCGCGGCTTCCGGACTGCTCTTGGCGACCGATGTCGCCGACTACCTGGTGGCGAAAGGTGTCCCATTCCGCGAGGCGCACGAGATCGTTGGCGCGCTGGTGCGGCGGTTGGTGAAAGAGAAGCGGGCATTCGAGGACCTCTCGGACGACGAATGGCGTTCGCATTCATCGCTCATCGGCCCTGACGTGCGAGCGGTCGTCACTGCCGCCGCGTCGGTCGCGAAAAAGCGGACGCCTCAGTCGACCCGTCCCGAGGCTGTCGCCAGATCGCTCGCGGAACTGCAAGGCTGGGTGAAGGCGTCCGAGTGATCTATCTCGTGCATCACGCGGAGGCGGTCGGCCCGGAAGTCGAGCCGCAGCGGCCGCTGTCGGCCGAGGGCCGAGTCCATGCCGAAGGACTGGCGGCCGCGGCGGCGGCGCGTGGTGTGAAGCCCGAAGTCATCTGGCACAGCGGCAAACTCCGCGCGCGGCAAACCGCCGAGCCCTTCCTGCGCCTGTGTAACCCGCTGGCAGAGTTCGCCGCGATCCGCGGCCTCCAGCCGACCGATCCGCCCAACTCGATCAACGATCTCGTGACCGGCGAAACGCGCGAGATCCTGATCGTCGGTCACATGCCGAACTTGCCGCGTGTGCTGACCCTCCTCGTCACCGGCGCTCAGTCACCACTCCTGTCGTTTCCTCTGCACGGCGCGATCGCGCTCGAAGCGGCAGGGGAGCGGTGGACTGAGCGCTGGCGGCTGTGAACTCAGAATCTGATCGTCACGCCAAGCGTGCCGCGCCAGAAGCGGAAGTTGGCAAATCCGATGTTGTCGTCAATAGGTTCGACGTCCTCTAACGATCTGAAGTAGCGGACGTCGCCTCGCAGGCCAACGTTATCCGAGAAGAAGAACATCGCTCCCGCGCCGACGTTGAAACCCCAGTCCGTCGAGTCAACGTTGAAGAGATCACCCGAGCTGCCAAGTCGACTCTTCACAAGGCCCACGCCACCGACCGCGTAGGGACGGAAGCCCACACCGTGCTGGCCGCCAATTGGAACGCCGATGATGAGGTTGCCCATCACCGTCGTCAGATTGCTGTCCGCGAATTCGAAGTCGCCGGACCCGCTCGTGTTCTCGAAGAAATTCGGCGAGAACCCGAAGTCCGCTTCGAATCCGAATACGCCCGCCCCCATCCACGCGAGCGACGCGCCGAACATGGCCTTCTGCTCGAACTCGTCGTCGAAATCATCGCTGTCGAGAAGGTTGGCGGTGCCGCCCCAGTTCCAGCCGACAAACGGCGTAAGCAGCCAATCGGCCGACGCCTTCGAGGGCGCCGCTACAGATGTGATCAAGACCAGAGAGGCAATCGCAAAGCACTTGCGCACTGACATGACGTCTCCTCACTCCCAGGCGGCACGCGCATCCACACGCACGGTCCGCTCTCTACACGGAGACCAGGCAGTCCATGCGAGGCGCCTGGTCGCCTTCGTCGGCTGCAAGCGGTATGCCCGTAAAACTCTACAGTTGGAGAGTCGCGCAACACATTGGAGTCGAAGTAGTTGTGGTGCGCCGAAGGAGTGTCGCAGCGGGTCGGGGCGCTCGCAGGTCGACCGTTAGTACGGTAGCGGCATTCTCCCGGATGGTGAACCAGGAACTGTTCCGGCTACTGCTCGCGTTCGACGTCGATGGCGACCGGGGACGACAGCCGAACTGTGACGATGGTGCCCGCCGGGAGCGTCGCGGCGTTGCGATCGCCAGCCATCACGACTGCGCCGCCACCCGCGGCACCCGTCGCGCCGCCAATCGCCGCGCCCTTCGCGCCGCCGATGATCGCGCCGATGATCGCGCCGCCCATTGCCGCGCCACCAATCTTGCGGGCACTCTCTGCGCCGGGTGAAGCGCCCTCGCGGAAGATCGCGTCGGTGCGGAAGGGCACCTGATCGCCGTCTGCCAGAACGAGCGTGTGGAAGCGGACGCCGAGCCGTGCCTTGTCTTTCATCTTTCCGCCCCGTTCGACGAGCGTCACGTCGCCGATGACCTTCGTGCCGGCGGGGATAGCGACTCGTCCATCCGCGATCACATCGCGCGTCACGCGCGCTTCGACCCGATCTTCGACCCTTGCCGTTTCGCTCGTGATCGAAGTCGAGACGTGGAGTCCGACGACCGACGACGCCGGCACGACGACCTCGACGAATTGCGGCTTAGCCGGGGACGGCACGTCAGGGACCGGTTCTGGCTGCGGCGGAGTGGAGGCCAACGTGGGGGATCCCATGGTGGACCCCATGGTGGACCCCAGGGTGGACGACGTGGCGGGCGGAGCGACCGGTGTCTCGCGCGATGCCGACGGATGTTCCAGCGCCGGAGCGGCATCCGGAGCGCTGGGAATCGACGAACGAGACGACTCGTTGGTTTTCGCAGACGGGCGAGCCGGCGCGCTCGCGCTTTCTTTCCTCGCGGTGGGCGTTGACGTGCGGTTCACGGCCGCGGGCCGCGTGGGCGTTCTGGCTGAGCTCTTCTCGACCGCTTCGACTGCTGGTGTCGGAGTGATTACGGCTTCGGTTTCCGCAACGGCGGCTTCACTCGTTCCAGCACGCGACGGTTCGCTCGTGGCGACGGGTGAAGCCGGGGCCGGCTTGTTCTGCCGGATTGCCACGTACGCTCCACCGGCCGAGGCGGCGACACAGGCCGCGGCGACGAGACCGAGCGCGATGGGCTTTGAAATCATGGTGCAAAGGCTCCTGGATCGGCCCCTTAACCAGCAAGAGACGTACCCCGTGAATTCGCCTAACAGGCCTGAATTCTGGCCTGTTTTTGCGTCAAAGGCCAGGCCGGGGCCAGCCTGGCCCTCTCCCGGAGACAGTTCCTGTCCTCACCGCAGGACCCCCAACCGAGCCGCCTCCGGCTCCGTCAAGTAAGGGGTCAGGCAGACGGCGCGCCCGTGATCGTCGCATGAATCGCGCGGTCGCAGAGATTCTCGGCATGCGGGCAGGAGTTCAGGAGCTTCGCGCTGTCCAGGCAGAGCCCGGTTGAGAACCCGACAGGTCCCTGGCCTCGGGATCTGTGAGATAACTTGTAGTACGCGCTTGCCCGCGAGAATCGACCGGCGTCAGGAGGATTCGATGTTCAGATCCAAAGGATTCGCCGCCAGGCTGCTGGTCATGGTCGTTGCCCTGATCGGCGTCTCGATTTCGCGAGCCGAGGCCATCACGCTCCGAGAGATCGTTGAGCTGACACGCGCCGGCCTGAGCGACGACATTATCCTGGCGCTCATCGAAGTCGATCAACGGGTGTTCTCGATTGATCCCGAGACGCTGAAGGCACTCAAAGACGCCGGCGTGAGCACACGGGTGATTGTCGCGATCGTCAAGAGTGGGCGCACTCCAGCACCGCCAGCCGAGCCGGTGGTCGACATCCTGCCGCCGGATCCGCCGCCACCCCAGGTCGTCGTCGTGGATCGCCCAGTCGTGCACCAGGTTGCTGTCGCGGTCCCCGTGCCCGTGTATGTAGCGGTCGGCGGCCGCTCGCGCGTGCGCCACCGGGACGTGCCGTACGCGGTTCCTCACAGGCCGTTTGATCCGATCGAAATCCCGACGCTGTCGCCTGCCGCTCGGCCCGAACGCCACAAGCATGTGGAACCGGTGTATTGGGGCTGGGGCGGGAAGCTCAGGCCTGATGCCTGGCAACCTGCTCCGACGCCCAACAAACGCTAGCCAACGATTACCAAAGCTTGTTCACCTCTGAGTCCGCTCAGAACGCGGATTCAAGGCTAGAAGCCATCTCATAAGCCCGATCCGTGTTGTCCGTGTGATCCGTGGCACTAGAGATCCGTTCTCCGCGTGCGCGGCGCCCTCTGCGGTGTGAAGCTCTTGAACGATCATCGTCTGAGCGTGCCATCGCTATCGTGGCATTCGCGAGATGTGCTATAACCCGAGCTTTCTGCACGTTTTCCAGGAGGATGTATGCGCTCCGTGTCTCTGCGAAGCCCGTGGTTTCGCTTCGCCCTTGCCGTTCTGCTCGTGCTCGTCGCGACGCCAGGGGTCAGACCCGTCGCGCAGTCTCGCCCGCAGCCCGCGAAGCAGAAGCTCGACGAAGAGTACACCGCGAAGATCAAGGAGTACACGCAGGATCCGCGGATCAGCACCGAGCTTGTCGATCACCTGCCGGCATCCGACACGATTCCGACGCCGCTGAAATTCTTTGGCCGGATGCCAGGCACACCCGGCGAGCTCACCTATGCGAAGGATATTCAGCGCTACTACGAGGCACTCGACAAGGCGTCCGATCGCATCTCGATGTGGACGATTGGCAAGACCGAGGAGGGCCGCGACATGGTGCTGCTCGCGGTTGCGGACGAGGCGACGATCAAGCAGATCGACAAGTACAAGGGCATGATCGCGTCGCTGACCGACCCGCGGAAGACGACCGAAGAGCAGGCGCAGCAGTTGATTCGCACGGCCAAGCCGATCTACTGGGTGACGAGCGGCATGCATTCGGGCGAGACCGGCGGGCCAGAAATGCTGCTCGAACTACCCTATCGGATTGCTGTCGAAGAGACGCCGTTCATTCAAGCGATCCGCAACAACGTCATCACGCTGATTACGCCGGTCATCGAAGTCGATGGTCGTGAGAAGCACGTCGACACCTATTACTTCAACAAGAAGCGTCCTGCTTCCGAGCCGCGGTTGCCGCTCATGTACCGGGGCAAGTACGTCGCCCACGACAACAATCGCGACGGCATGGGCCAGTTCCTGGCGCTGACCAGGAACACCACCAGGACTTTCCTCGACTGGAAGCCGACGGTCCTGCACGATTTGCACGAAGCATCGACGTACCTCTATGCCTCGACTGGCACGGGCCCCTACAACGAGCAGATCGATCCCATCACGATCGACGAGTGGTGGCTGCTTGCGAAGACCGAGGTCATGGAGATGACCAAGCGCGGTGTGCCGGGGGTCTGGACCTATGGCTTCTACGACGGATGGGTGCCGAACTACATGTTCTTCATCGCGCACTCGCACAATGCGATTGGCCGCTTTTACGAAGTGGCGAGCTACGGCCCGGACCTGCGCGAGCAGCTTGGCGGCGGCGCGACCAGCCGCGAGTGGTTCCGCCCCAATCCACCGCTGCCGTCGATCAAATGGGGGCCGCGGAACAACACCAACATTCAGCAGTCGGCGCTGCTGATTGCGCTCAACCACGTGGCCAAGAACAAAGACACGTATCTCGAAAACTATTGGATCAAGAACAAGCGCGCAGTCGAGCGCGGCAAGACCGGGCCGACCTACGGCTGGATCATTCCGGCCGGTCAACGTCGCAAGCAGGATGCGGCAGATGCCGTCAACGAGCTGCGCCGCCAGGGTCTCGAGGTGCATCGCGCGACGAACGCGTTCAAGGCCGGGACGGTGAGTGTCGAGGCGGGCGACTACGTGATTCGAGGCGACCAGCCGTATCGCACGCTGGCCGACATGTACTTCTCGGTGCAGAACTATGCGCCGGCCAACCCGAGCCCGTACGACGACACCGGATGGACGTTCCCGTACATGCGCAACGTGGTGATCAAGACGGTCAGCGACAAGGCCGTGCTCGACGGCGCCGCGTCCCTTCTCACCGCCGACGCCAAGGCGCCTGGCGGCATCGAGGGCAGCGGCCCGGTCGTCATCGTCGATCACACGACTGACAACGTCCTCATGGCTTTTCGCTTCAAGCACGCGGCCGTGAAGATGATGGCCGCGGAAGAGGATTTCGAGGCCGGCGGCCGCAAGTTCCGCGCTGGCGCGTTCGTCATTCCAGCCGCCGACCGCGCGGTGCTCGAACCGACGATGAAGGCGCTCGGGATTGCGGGATTCGGCGTGGGGACGGCGCCGACGGTTGCGATGCACGACCTCGACGTGCCTCGCATCGGCTACGTGCATGCCTGGTCGAACACGCAGAACGAAGGATGGGTGCGCGCGGCGCTCGACACCTATGGGGTGCCGTACACCTACTTCGGTGACATCAAGTTGCGCGAAGGGAACCTGCGCCAGAAGTACGACGTCATCATCTTTCCGCACGTCGGCGGCAACGCGCAGTCGCAGGTCGCGGGGATTCCGATGACGGGTTCGATGCCGCTGCCGTACACGAAGACGGCCGAGACGCCGAATCTCGGCGTTCAGGATCAGGCCGACGACATTCGCGGCGGCATGAGATGGGAAGGCCTGATGGAGCTGGTCAAATTCGTGCGCGAAGGCGGCACGCTCATCACCGAAGGGTCGACGTCGACGATCTTCCCTGATTACAAGATCACGCCGGGCGTCACCGTCGAGACGCCGGACGGCCTGTTTGTTCGCGGCTCGGTGATGCGCGGCGTGGTTTCCGATCGCCGCAGTCCGATTGCGTATGGGTACGACGCGCAGGTGCCGGTGTACTTCAGCCAGAACCCGGTGCTCAACGCCGGCAGTGGCGGCTTCGGGGGATTCGGCGGTGGGCGAGGCGGTGAGTCGTTGCCTGGCGTCGGGATGAATACGCAACCGATGGCGACAGCCGGTCAGCAGCGGCTGTCGGTGTGGGACCCCGACAATCCGACGTCAACGGCCGCCGGCACCGGCGGACGCGGCGGGCGGGGAGGCGACGATCCAGCAGCTGGCGGGCGTGGTGGTCGGGGCGGTGGTCGCGGTGGGTTGGGTGCGGTCGTCGGCGGTGACGCTACCGAGACACGCCCGCGAGTTGTCGTCTCGTTCCCCGTCAACTCCGAGGACATGTTGCTGTCTGGCGTGCTGGTCGGAGGGCAGGCGCTCTCTGGCCGCGCGCAGGTCGTTGACGCGCCTGTCGGTCAGGGCCACGTCGTCATGTTTGCGATCCGACCGTACTGGCGCTGGCAGACACAGGGCACGTTCTTTTTGGGCTTCAACGCAATCTTGAACTGGAATGATCTGGATGCCGGCCGGTCCGGCGCGCCGCGACCCGGCACCGCGCAGTAGCGTTCTGCCGCCCTGTATGATGACGGTATATGCGCCGCGGCGCGGACGTCATCGTTGTTGGTGGGGGGATCATCGGATGCGCGATCGCTCGCGAGCTGGCGGCGCGTGGGGCGGCCGTACGGATCTTTGAAGGACGGACGGTCGGCGCTGGTGCGACGCAGGCATCCGCGGGGATTCTTGCGCCGTACATCGAGGGCCACGACCGCGGGGCGCTTTTCGACCTGACGCTGCGCAGCCTGACGATGTTCGACGACTTCGTCGCGCGCGCGACCGAGGGGTCTGCGATCGACGTCGAGTACCGTCGCTGCGGCTCGCTCGAGATCGCCGCCGACGAGGCGACGGCTGACACGTTCCGCCGCGCAACTGACGCAGCCGGCGCCGTGCAGCAGTGGCTGACTGCGAGCGAGACCAGACGGCTCGAGCCTGCGCTCCCCGACTCGATACACGGCGCGATCCTGATCCCCTCCCACGGCTACGTCGCCGTCTCGTCGCTGACCGAAGCGCTCGTCTGGGCCGCGCTCAGACACGGCGCTGAGCTCGAGACCGGGCGGCACGTGCAGGCGATTCGCCATCAACCAAACGCGCTCGAGGTGACGGCCGACGACGGCGCGGCGTGGACGGCAAGGCATGTGGTCATCGCGTCAGGCAGCTGGTCGGGACAACTCGAGCCGCTCGTTCCCGCCGCCCGATCGGTTCGACCGGTTCGCGGCCAACTGCTGCGATTGGCCTGGAAGGGCCATCCACTCTCGCACGTGATCTGGGGCAGGGACTGCTACGTCGTGCCGTGGCGTGACGGCACGGTGCTCGTCGGCGCCACCGTGGAAGAGGTGGGGTTCGACGAACGCACGACCGCGGCGGGTGTCCGCGATCTGCTTGACGCGGTCTGCGAGCTCCTGCCCGAAGCCTGGGGCGCGACATTCCTCGAGGCGCGCGCGGGACTTCGTCCGGCGACGCCAGACGCGCTGCCGATTATCGGCCCGTCGTCACATCTCGACGGCGTGGTTTACGCGACCGGCCACTTTCGCAACGGTGTGCTTCTGGCGCCGTTGACGTCGACGATCGTCGCTGACCTGATCCTCGAGGGGCGGCGCGATCCGGCGTTGACGCTCACTACGCCGGATCGCTTTCAGGGTTAGCGCCCAAGATGCGTTACTGCCCGATGAGCCTCGAGGCCGAGGTTTGCTGCGACGTTTCGAACGAGATGACCGCGAGCTGATAGTCCAGCAATGCCTGGAGCTCGTTGTTTCGCGCGACCGCGAGGTCGCGCTGCGCTTGAATGACCAGGAAGCTCGTCGACATCCCGACCTCGAACCGACGCTGCTCGGCGTCCATGCGCTGCTCGGCCAGCTCGCGGCCGGCTTTTGTCGTCTCGATCCGCTGCCGGTTTTGCTCGAGACGCAGCGCCGCCGAGCGCACTTCACGAACCGCGAAGACTTCGTTGCTGCGCAGACGCGCCGCGGCCTGATCGCGCTCGAGCCGCGCCCGCGCGAGGTTCGCTTCCGCGGTGCTGTTTCCTAGCGGATAGCTGAACGTGAGGCCGAGCGTCCACGTCGGATAGTCGTAGCTGAACACTTGTCCGAGGACGCTGCCGAAACTCGTGTCGACCGAGCCGACCACCGTTCCCGGAAAACCGCCTTCGCGAATCAGGCGCGTTCCGCCCGCTCCGGTCGGGTTGAAGTTTGCCTGCACCCGCAAGTCAGGCAGGGTCAGGCTCTTCGACAGTGCGACCGTCGTATCGGTGATCTGAATCGTTGACCTCGCCTGCTCGAGATCCGTCCGCTCGCCGAGGGCGCGCCTGACGGCCGCGTCGACGTCCGGCGGCGGGCCGATGACGGGGACGCGGTCAGCGGGGTCCAGCCGGACGTTCCAGTAGTCCGGACGATTGGGGTCGATGATGAGCGTGCGCAGGATATCTTCGGTCTGGAGCGCCACAGTCCGCGCGATGATCAGGTTCTCTTGACGCAGAGCAACCTCGGCGCGAGCGGAAACCAGATCGAGTGGCGGCGCCTGGCCGACATCGACGCGCGCGCGGTTGTTTCGTTCGAGCTCCTGCGCGAGCTCGAGGGATCGCTGCTGAACGTCGACGAGGGCGAGCGCGGCCACGAGCGCCCAGTAGCCCCGCTCGGCGTCGGCCCTGGTGTTGACGCTGCTTTCACGATACCGGCTGCCGAGAATGTCGCGTGTGCGTTGGCTGATGTCGAGCTGCGCGCGCGGCGCGTCGATCTTGAAATCACGTAAGAGCGGCTGCGAGAAACCGACCGCGAGACCAGCGCCGAGCTCGGGATTCAGGCTCGTCAGCAGGCTGTCGGTTGCGGTTCGCGCCGCATCCAGTCCGGCCGTGTAGCTTCCCCCACCCCACGGGAGCAGCTGACCGATCGAGACGTTCGACGACCAGAGATCCGTCTGGATTCCCTGATCGCCGGAGAACAGGTTCGTTGGCGGTTGCTGCTGGCTGTTGCGCAGGACGCCCGACTGCAACGTCGGCATGAACGCGCCGCGGGCGGCAGCGACCTGAGCGTCGCCGATCGAGGGATCGAAGCGGGCGGCGGCCAGCTCCGGGTTGTTCTGAATCGCCATCCGAATCGCTTCGTCCCTTGTGAGCTTGATGACGGTGCCCGACGGCTGAAGCGGCGCCGGCGCTGTCAGCCCGGTCGGCGTCTGCGTCGACGGCGGCGTCTGCGCGGCCAACGACGCAGGCAGGAGCGCGATCGCCAGAGCGAGCATGCTCGCGGTCGCCGGCGCGGCGACTCGCCGCCACCGCCAGAACCGGATCTTGGACAGATCGTCAAACAGGGAATACGCGACTGGCGTGGCAACGAGTGTGAGCAGCAGCACGAGCGATTGACCTCCGATAATCACGAATCCGATGGCCCGGTTGGTCGCCGATCCGACACCGCTCGACAGCACGAGTGGAATCATCCCCGCGACAAACGCCAGCGTCGTCATCAGGATCGGCCGCAACCGGTCGCGGCTCGCCTGCAGCACCGCGGCGTCGCGTTCCATGCCGCGCTCGCGGAGCTGATTCGCATGATCGATCTGCAAAATCGAGTTCTTCTTGACCACGCCAAAGAGCACCAGCAGGCCGAGCGCCGAGAAGATGTTCAGCGACTGGCGAGTGACGATGATCGACAGTAACGCGAACGGCAGTGTCAGCGGCAACGACAGGAGAATCGTAATCGGGTGGAGCCACGATTCGAACTGCGCTGCCAGAATCAGGTACATGAATACCAGCGAGAGGCCAAAGGCGAGCAGGAAGTTCTGCGCCGCGCGGCCGAGCTCGCGAGAACGGCCGGCGAACCGCGTGCTGTAGCCCGGGCCCATGTTGAGGCCATCGGCAGCGCGCGTCATGGCATCCATCGCCGGGACCTGCGAGTAGCCCTGCAGCAGTCCGGCGAACACGGTCACCTGGCGCTGACGGTTGAGGCGGTTGATTTCCGACGGCGCCGTTCCGTGTGTCAGCTTCGCGATGTTGTTGAGCGGCACGCTGCCCACCGTGCTCGACGGCACAGTCAACTGACCGATCGCCGCCGCTGTCTGACGGTTGCCTTGGACGGCTCTGATGTGGACCTCGTACTGTTCGCCGCCCTCGTTGTAGGTCGTCACCTGGTCGCCGCCCACGAGCAGACGCAGCGCGTCGGCTGCATCCGAAATCTGCACGCCGAGGTCGGAGGCCTTCAGCCTGTCGAGCTCGACCGACAGCTCCGGTTTGCCGACATTGAGGGAGGTGTCGAGGTCGACGACGCCGGGCTCCTTTTTCACTTCCGTGACGACGGCATTGGCGTACTGTTCCAGCCGCTTCAGGTCTGGACCGTTGATCGTGAACTGAATCTCGGCGTTCTGGTTGCCGCCACCGCCGATGGTGGCGACCGCACGGACGCCAGTACGCAGGTTCGGCACGCCAACCGCCGGCAGAATCTCACTGCGCACGACGTTCATCAGCTCGAACTGGTCACGGTCACGCTCGTTGACTGGCGTCAGTCGGACGTAGACTGTTCCGGAGTTCTGGGTCTGGGCCGGATCGTCTGCGATTGAGACGAGCGTGTAGCTGACGCCGTCCAGCCGCTGAATCCGGCTCGCGATCCGATTGGCAATGATCTCGGTCGCCTCGAGGCTCGTGCCCTCTGGCGCGCGCACACCAACTTCGAACTCGGCCTGGTCGTCGTTGGGCAGAAAATTCTTGTTGGCGACCATGAAGAGCGGCACGCTGCTCAGCAGTACCAGGACCGCGATGCCTGCGATGATGCCGCGGTGCGCGAGCGACCAGCGCAGGATCGACGTGTAGCCGGAGTCGAGCGCGCTGAAGAAGCGCGCATCCCGCGACGTCTTCTCCACCACCACGTGGCCTTCTGCATCCTCGTGCCGCGGCGGCATCTTGATCCAGCGGGCGGCGAGCATCGGCGTCAGCGTGAAACTGACGAGCAGCGAGACCATAATCGCGAACGACATCGTAAAGCCGAAGCTGGTCATGAAACGGCCGACGATGCCGCCCATGAAGCCAACCGGAACGAAGATCGCCACGAGCGACAGCGTCGTCGCGAGGACGGCGAGTCCGATTTCGCGCGTGGCCTCGACGGCTGCCTGCATCGGCGGACGTCCCTTTTCCTCGACGAACCGGTAGATGTTCTCCAGCACGACGATCGCATCGTCGATGACGATACCCACGGCAAGCGTGAGCGCCAGCATCGTCATCGAGTTGAGCGTGAAACCCTGGTACCAGATCAGACCGAAGGTCGCGATGATCGAGGTCGGGATCGCGATGGCCGCGATGATCGTCGAGCGCCAGTTCCAGAGGAAGACCAGCACGACGGCGGCGGCCAGAATCGAGCCGAGCACGAGGTGTTCCTCGACGCTGTCGATTGAGGCCTTGATGAACTCCGACAGATCGCGAACGACGCGAATCTCGTAGCCCTTGGGCGCGAGCGGTGCGACTTCTGCGAGCCGCTCCCTGACGGCGTCGACGACCTGGACGGTATTCGTGCCGGACTGGCGTCGGACGGTCAGCATCACGCCAGGCTCGCCGTTCAGGCTCGCCGACGTTTCAGGTTCGGCCATACCGTCTTCGATCGTGGCGACGTCGCGCAGCAGAACCTGATGGCCCTCGCGACGGTGAACGACGATGTCGCCAAACGCCGCTACAGACTCGACACGGCCGCGTGTTCTCAGTGTCATGGCGGTGGCGCCTTGCTCGACGCGCCCGCCAGGAATCTCGGTGTTCTGTGACTGGACGGCGCGCGACACGTCGGTGACGGTAAGGTTCTGCGCGCGCAGCCGATCGGCGTCGAGCAGGATGTTGACCTGACGAGCCCGGCCCCCCACGACCACGACCTGCCCGACGCCGCTCACGCTCTCGAGCTGGCGTCGGAGCGTCTTGTCGGCATACTCGGTGATGTCGCGGATTGGCGCCGGCGCCGAAACCGCCAGTGTCATCACCGGCGCCGCATCGGGGTCGAACTTCTCGACGGTCGGCTGCTCGATGGTGCGCGGCAGGCGGGGGAGGACGCGATTGACGCGGTCTCGCACCTCCTGGGCAGCCACATCGCCGTCCTTCTCGAGAAGGAACGCGATGATGACCTGCGAGACGCCTTCTGACGAGTTCGAGCGCAGCTCGTCGATCCCGCTGATCGTGTTGACAGCCTCCTCGATTTTGTCGGTGACTTCAGTTTCGACTTCCTCAGGTGCCGCGCCCGGCAGCCTGGTGACGACGACGACCGTCGGAAAATCGACCTTGGGAAACCGGTCGAGCCCGAGCTTCGTGAAGGCAAATGCGCCAACGACGGTCAGCGAGAGAGTGATGACCGTGGCAAAAACCGGCCGACGAACGGAGATAGAAGCGAGCCACTGCATGACGGTTACCGGCTCCTGACCTGCTGGCCATCCGAGAGACGCCCCTTGGGCTCGGTGGCAACGATTTCGCCTTTGGCCACACCCGATGTGATCTCGACCTGCGCGTCGATTTTTTCACCGAGCGTAACGATTCGTTCTTCGATGCGGTTGTCCTTCACCGCATAGACCCGGCTCGTGCCGGCGATGGTTTCAACCGCAGTCGCGGGAACGAGGAGAGCCGGGACGTCATTGGGCTGACGAAGAAGCGCGGTGGTGAAGAATCCTGGCTTCAATCGCCCGTCGCCGTTCGGCGCAATCGCCTCGACGGTCAGCGCCCGCTGGTCGGAACGAAGCGAGGGAGAAACGAACCTGACGGTTGCCGCGAACTCCTCGCCCGGATACGCGTCGACCGTGAGCCTGACCAGCTGACCGACCTTCACGAGCGAGACATGCTGCTCGGGGATCGTCAGCTCCACTCGCAGAGGGTCAATTCGCACGACGGTGGCGACACGGGCCCCGCGCGTGACGTAGTCGCCGACACTGACGACCCGCTCGGCGACGATGCCGGCGAGGGGGGCCCGGACCGACGTATCGGATACTGCCTTGCGCGCGAGCGCGACCCTGGCGCGCGCGCCCTCGAGCGAGCGATACGACTGATCGGCGAGGTTCTGCTCGGACTGGTAGCGCTGTCGCGCAGCTTCGAGCTGGGTGCGGCGCTGGTCGAATTCGCTCTGTGAAATGACCTTCTGATCGACGAGCGAGCGCATCCGGTTGAACTCCGCTTCGGCGAGATCGACGGATGCCTTGGCGTTCATCACGTCCGGGACCTTCATCCGGTCGAACGGCTGCCCCGGCGTGAGGCCGAGCTTGGCTTCGATCTGCGCGGCGTTCGCGTCGGCTTCCTGCAACTGCGCGGCTGTCTCCGAAGGAGAAATGCGGATGAGCATCGCGCCCTGCGCGACGCGTGTACCGCGCTCGACCGGCGTTTCGATCACGCGGCCGGCCGTCTCGGCGCTGACTTCCGCCTGGGCGTCCGCCTTCAGTGACCCGGTGACGCGAAGGTAGCGATCGATTGCGCGGCTCTCCACTGAAGCGGTCGGGATCGTGGTCGGTTCGGCCGCCTTGTCTGCCCCCGGAGCTGTTTCCGCCGTTGTGGAACACGCGGCAGAGGTAAGGGATGCAGCCAGCGCGAAGCTCGCGCCGGCAAGGAAGGACGTGCGTGTGCGTGTCATGACTAACCGTGCCTCACTCAGCTACAGACGATTCATTGCAGGGGAACGGATGATACGTAGCGGCGAATCCCGTCCGCAGCCCGGTGAGTGCCGCTTCGAGCGTGTCGCGCGCGAGCGCGTCAGAGTCTTCCCCCGGCGCCACCCGGCCGCACAGCCGAGTCACGGCCGCGCCGAGGATAGCCGCGACGAGAATCCGGAAGACTGCGTGCGGATGCGTGCCCGCAGGAAAGTGCCCAGCGTCGATCGCCTTCTGGATGCCAACGGCCAACTGCGCCTTGCCGTCGCGAACGAACTCGAACCGCTCCCAGTTCCGGGTGATCTGCGGGACGGTCCTATCGAGGAACATCAGCGCGAAGTACTCAGGGTGGGTCTTGCTGAACTCGTAGACGTGCCACACGACTTTTCGTACCCAGCCCACCAGGTCTGCGTCGTCTGGCGGCGTCACCGGACCCCTGAAAAGCAGCCGGAACCCCTCCTCCGCCAGCGCGAAGAAGATGTCGTCCTTGCTCGGGAAGTAGCTGTAGATCGCTGCGGGGCTGTACTCGATCCGCTCGGCAATCTTGCGGATTGAGACGTTGTGATAGCCCTCGGCGACAAACAGGTCCCGCGCCGCGTCCAGGATCGACCTCGACACAGCCTCCCTCTCCCGTTCCTGACGTTCCTTGACTCCCAAAAATCCTCCAGAAATTGCAAATTGAACAGCGTTCAGTAGTCTAACACCGTTAGACGTCAAAACGTCAATCTGGTTCCACCACGTGTTCGGACTGAACGTGGCTGGCAGCTTTCCCGCGAAGGTGCCAGCCACCTTGGTATAACGTCTGCCTTATGGGGAAAATGACGACCATAGGCGAGGATGAAGCCTTGCAACGTCTTAAAGCGCTGGGTGGCTGGGAGCTCGACGGCTCAGCAATTCGGAGGAAATTCACGTTCGATGGCTTCCCCGACGCCGTCGCCTTCATCGTCCGGCTCGGCTTCGACGCGGAGGCGGCCGACCATCACCCGGACATCCTGATGAACTACAAGCGCGTCACGCTCACGTACACGACTCACAGCGCTGGCGGGCTAACCGAAAAGGATTTCGACGGGGCCGCGCACGCAAGCGATCTTGCCGCTGCGATGGGGGCGCAATAGGCTCAAGGCTCATGGCTCAAGGCTCAGGCAAACCTTTCGAGCCCGCACTCGAATGATTTGGCTTGAGCCTTGAGCCTTGAGCCCTGAGCCAGAAATGACGATGCAGCTCAAGAACAGCTATAGCGCGAGAGAAGTCGCGGCAATCACCGGCCTCTCGGCGCGGCAGCTCCAGTGGTGGGACGATCGCCGGCTGTTCCTGTCCGCGGTCGCGCCGAAACCTACAGCCGCCGGCGGTTTCACTGAACGTCGTTACACGCCGGTCGATCTCCTCGAGCTGATGGTGCTCGCGGACTTGCGTCGACAGGGCATGACGGTCGCCCGCATCCGGCTCTTGCTCGAAACGCTCAGGACTCGCTTCGGCGTGAGGCTCTTCGACGCGATCGGCGGGGCCGGGTCACTGACGCTTCTGACCGACGGCCGCGACGTGTACGCGCGCACGGCCAATGGCCAGTTCTACAACCTGCTGCGCGATCCCGAGCAGCCGCTTCTCGTGATCGAGCCGGAATCAGAGTGGCGGGAGCTCGCGTCGAGAGCTCATGGGATGCGTGGAAGAAAAAAGAAGCGAGTGGCTAGGACGAAGAAGACGAAGACGCCGTAGCGGCTCAGCCTATCGGGAAAATCTTATCGAGGCCATCGGCGGGGCGCGGAATGACGTGGACGCCGACGAGTTCGCCAACGCGTCGCGCCGCCGCGGCACCAGCGTCGGTCGCGGCTTTGACCGACGCGACGTCACCCCGGACAATCGCCGTCACGAGACCGGCATCCACCTTCTGCCAGCCGACAAACGCCACGTTGGCCGCCTTGACCATCGCGTCGGCGGCCTCAATCATCCCCACGAGGCCGCGGGTTTCGACGAGTCCGAGCGCTTCGCCAGGCAATTCTTTCGGCATGCGGCTCGTATTCTACCTCATACCTCGGACTCGTGTTTCGATGCTGTCGCCGGCCCTACGTGATTCGGCCGCGCGCCGCGATCGGGAGCTCGTCGAGAACAGAATCGCCATTCACCAGCCAGACCGAGTCGACGAGATTCGACACGACGCAGGAATGGTTGGGCAGGACCCGAACGAGATCACCGGTCTTGAGTCCCCGGTCAGCCCCGACCACTCGCACGTTCGCGTGTTCTTCCGACAGCCGTTCAATCAGGAGCGAGTCGTCCGGTCTGGATGCCTCGAGATCCTGAAAGACGACCCCGAAGCCCGGGCAACTCGAAAACCCTCGCGCGAGATCGCTCGTCAGTGTCTTGCTTCCGCAGTCCATGATGATCCGATCCGCCGACGGTCGGCTGACGACGCGCGCGAGGACGGTCAGCGCGCAATTGTCCCAGGAGGCTGCTCCAAGCCCGACCTGCGTACGGTCGTAATAGATGTAGTTTCCTGGCCGGACTTCTGTGATGCCGTTCTGCTGCAGGCTGAACCGTGTTGTGGGCGTGGCGCCAACGCTAATCTCCTCGACACGGTGTCCGAGCCGTACGACATCGGCGGCAAGGTGCGCGAGCGTCTCCGCTTCCGCCGCGGCAATCGCCGCCGTTTCGCCTTCGGACGCGGCGCCGTACGCGTGGCCGGCATGGCTCAGCAGACCGCGAAATCGCAGCCCCGGCAACTCGGCGACGCGCGCGACGAGCTCGGCGGCACCGGCCCGCGCCGGATCGATGCCGCAGCGATGGAAGCCGACGTCGACCTTGACCAGGACATCGACTTCCCGCTGATTGACCCGCATCAACCCCGACCAGCCGCGCGCCACATCGAGATCGTCGACGATGAAGGAGAGTCTCGTGGCATCGAGGAGCTTGAGCACCCGATCGACGTTGACCGGATTGATCGGGTAGGGGACGCGGATATCTTCGATGCCGGCAGCGGCAAAGACTTCCGCCTCACCAAGCTTGGCGCAACAAATGCCGACGGCGCCACGAGCAATCTGGACGCGGGCGAGATCCGGTGACTTGTGGGTCTTGGCGTGCGGCCTGAGCCGCATGCCGCGACTCGCGGCTGCCGCCTGCATTCGATCGACGTTCTGTTCGAGACGTGTCTTGTCGACGAGGACGGAGGGCGTGCGCAGATCGCTGAGCTTCACGAACGGAGTTTAGCAGGGGTCAGGGCCTAAATCAGGGATCTGGGATCAGGGGTCCAGTGATTCGGGCGGAGCCGAACGCGGGAATCGTATTCGAGGATCGCTGATCACAGTCCCCTGGTCCGCTGATCCCTGATCCCCGATCCCTGAATTACCCCACCACCCCCACCGACACCGGCCCACTGAAACCCGGGAAGACGTGCTTGCGTGTTGGTGAGGCCGAGATGCCCGCTCGCGACTTCAGCAAAGATCGTGCGGAAGTCGGTCGTGACCGCCAGGTCCCGGCCTTCGTAGCGTTGCTCTCGGGCCAGGCCGGGCCACTTGCCATACACTTTTCCGCCGCGTACGCCGCCACCTATCAGCATCATGGCATTGCCATGCCCGTGATCGGTGCCGCGATTTCCGTTTTCAGCAACCGTTCGCCCGAACTCCGACATCGTCAGGATCATCACGTCGCTCATCCGATCGCCGAGATCGCGGACGAGCGCCGCCAGTCCGCCGCCGAAATCGGTTAACCGATTCGCCAGCTGTCCGACGGCGGCGCCCTCCTGCGCGTGGTGATCCCAGTTGCCGGTTTCGGCGAAGGCGACCTCGAGCCCGACATCCGCCTTGATCAGCTGGGCAATCTGCCTGAGCGCATCGCCGTACGGTGACCGTGGGTACTGGGCCCCGTTTTCAGGCGTATACCTGGCTGGATTTGCGTCCTTGAGCATCTTCACAGCATCGAAGGCTTCGCGCCCGGTCCGGTTCAACACGTGTCCCGCGGCGGCGGCGTATTCGGCCTCGAACGACGCCTGCACCATATCGGTCGCCTGTCCGGCGCGGATGCCGAACTGACCGATTTGTCCGATTGCGAGCGCGGGCGCGAGTCCCTGCAGCGCGCGCGGCAGCTGCGGCGCCAGCGCCACGGCGCGGAACGGCGTCGCTTGTTCGTGCTCGCGCGCGTGGAGATAACGATTCAACCAGCCATCGGGCGTGCTCTTGATGCCAGGAGTCGCGCTCTCCATGTAGTCTTGCGCGTCGAAGTGAGAGCGCGTGCCGTCAGGAGATCCGCAGGCATGAACGATCGCGAGCTGGCGAGCGTCGTAGAGCGGCTTGAGGGGCGCGAGGCGCGGGTGGAGGCCGAAGAAGCCGTCGAGATCCAGCGCCGCATCGGCTGACGATCCGGGCCGCGCAATCGCAATGCTCGGCCGTGAGGCGTAGTAGTCGCGCTCGCCGAACGGCACGATCATGTTGAGCCCGTCGACAGCGCCGCGCTGGAAGATCGTCACCAGCACCTTGCGCTTTGGCGCCGCTTCGGCGACGGCGCGGGCGAGGAACTGCGGCGCGAACCCAAGGCTCACGAGCGCGAGCCCGCCGTCTTTCATGAATACTCGTCTCGAGATCATGACGACCTACTTTCTCTGGAATTCGGGTGAGCCGAGGACGAGCGCGAGCGCTTGCGGCGACGTTGTCGCTTTCGCAACCGTCGCGGCAGTCGTTTCCGAGAGCTCGCCCGCGAGCGCTGAGGCCACGAGCGCGTCGCTCGTCACCGTTGGTCCGGTGCCGTCACGGTCCTGCGGCGACCGCCGCGCCGCCCGTCGTTCAGAAGTCGACGCGGTCAAAGAGACGGCAAAGTTCATTCGGTTGAGGAGAGCGCCCGAGTTGACCCAGGCCTCAGCCTTGTCCGAGTAGCCGGTCGGCGGCTGGCAGCCGTAGAGCGGCATCCCGAGATTGCGCACCGCCAGCACGAGCGGCATCGCATTGCTCGTGTCGGTGCCGGTCGCGCGCACAGCGCTGACGACGAACTCGAACGGCGTCTTGACCTTGGCGCGGTACGAGTCGGCCGCGAAGAACTCGGGCGACGTGACGATGCTCTTCACCACCTCGCGGATGTTTCCGCCCGTCTCCGTGAAGCGGCGTGCGGCGCGATCGATGAGCGTCTTCGGAGGCTCGTCGGCGACAAAGCGCCGGGCCAGCTTGCTGGCGATGAACCGCGCCGTCGCGGGGTGATTCGCAAGAAGATCGAGCACCGTGTCGCCGTCCTTCTTGCCGCCTCCAGCCTTGATCATGTGGCCAAGCACGACCTTCTCGCCATCGTCGTGCATCCGCGGTTCGAATCTGAACGCGCCGCCCTGTCTGGGGTTGGCGATCGTCCAGCCGGTAAAGGCACGCGCGACTTCCTGCACATCTTTCTGCGTATAGCCGCCTTCGACGCCAAGCGTGTGCAGCTCCATCAGTTCGCGCGCATAGTTTTCGTTGAGCCCCGCGCGACGGTTTCGCAGGCCGGGAGGGAGATCGGCCAGAGTGCGCGGACGGGTTGCACCACCGGTCGGTTGTGACATCCGGCTCGGATTGCGTCGAGACATTCGCGCGGCTTCCGTGCGCGGCGCGGCAGTGCGGGCTCCCTCCGGAGCCGAGCTTTGCCAGTTGTCGAGATAAAAGAGCATCGCCGGACTTTCGGCTGTCGCCTGAAGCAACTCACGGAACGTCCCCAGGACGCGCGGGCGGATGGCATCGCGCTCGTACTCATTGAGGTAGACGCGGACCTGCCCCTTTCCTGAGAACACGTTGAAGTGATTGAACCAGAAGTCGACCATGACCTCTTCGAGCTGCCTGTCGCTGTACGCGGCGCGGAGCAGCTTGGCCTGCACGAGCTGAAGCAGGGCCTGTCGTTCCTTGTGTACGGCCTCGGCCTGATCAGGGCTCATTTCGCGCTGCGCAGGTGTCATTTCTGCGGGCTCCTGCGCTTGCTGACGCTGCAGCGCCCGCCGGGCCATCTGCGCGGGGAGATAGAACTGTGAGGCCATCTCCTCGGTGCTCTTGGAGAGAGTGTCGAAGGCGGCCAGCCTGGTGGCCAGTTCACTGTCGTCAATGCGTTCCGGATGGAGCTGTTGATCGATGTAGGCGGATAGCCCAAGCGCGCGGACGCGTGCAATGTCGCCGGGCGCAGCGCCAAAACCGATTCGGTTCAAGACATGAACGATCGTGCGATCGTCAGGGTTCCTCGGGACTGCTGACTTGACGTGGCCGGCTTGCCCGGCCACGCGGGCCGTAGTCGGCATAACCGTACCAATGGCGACGATGACAAAGATCCGGGCGGCACGCGCTGCTGTACGCATGAGCGACCTCTCCTTTGTGCGCCGCGGGCATCGGCTTCGGCGCGACTGGTGGGTTAGACCGGACTCTGAGCGGCCGGGTTGAACAGGGTGGGGGCGGGCGCCCGGGCAGGTCTCTGTATCTAGCGACGGTCCAGTTACTTAGCCATCGCCTTCTGCCATTGTTGGACGAGCGCCTGCTGCGGGCCTTTGGCGGCGGCATAAGCCGAGGCCCACTTCGTGAAGAGAGCCCGGTCTTCGTTCGTCGACCTGATCGGCTTGCCGTCTGCACGCGCCTGGTAGAGCAAGCGCAGCCCGACGAAATGGCGCTCGGTATCTTCCGGGTGATTGTCCAGGTACGGTTCGATCTTTTGTAGCGCTTCGGCGCGCTTACCGCTCATCGCGAGGGCCGATCCGATCCGGACCTGAACGTCCTGATTGTCCGGCCACTCGCTGCGCGGCTTCGTTGAGAATCACGAGCGCCTGATCCACTTCGCGCAATCTGAGCAACGCGTCTCCCAGAAGAGTGAAGATGAATGGAGCCTCGCTTTCCGTCACGAGCGCGAGCTGCCACGCGCCGACAGCATCTTGATCGCGTCCGCCGGCGGCATAACACGACCCCAGGTAGAACGCGGCGGGAAAGAACTCCGAATCGAGCCGCAGCGCTTCGCGAAATTTCGCCGCCGCGGGGTCGAGCTCGCCGCGTGAATACAACGCCAGGCCGCTCAGGAATGATGCCGGCACGGATGTCGAGCCGGTGCTGAGCGACTTGAGCGCCTCGTCGAAGCGGCCCGCGCGCGCGTGCTCGACGACGGGGGCCGGGTTGGATTCGCCTCGAGCCCCGACATTCAGGCGTTCCATGAAAAAACCAACGACCTGCGGCGTGAGCACTGATGCGCGGTCGAAACGTTCGGTGGCCGACGTGACGGGAATCGTCGCCGACCTGGTCGTCGTCATCCTCGAGCCAACCGCCGGTTTCGGACGGCTGACCGTGACCGTCCGTCCAACCCGGAACGGCCGGGTGACTTGTCCCACCTTCCGCCCGTCGGTGCTGACGACGGCTCGCGCCACGTAGTCGCCCGGTGGCAGCAATGCGATTGGGATGGATCCTTCGAGCGCGCGGCGGTTTGGCGCGTCGGCGGTCGAGGGCTGGACTCGGCCGGCCGCGCCATCGAGGGCTCTCGACTCCGCGTCGACGGCGACCTCGAACATCACTGTCGAGTTCTTGAGCAGGTCGGCCTCATCGGCGTAGAGCTCGATGTACCCGTTCACCATTCCCGATTTGAATTCGCCGCTCACGACCGGTGCCGCGCTCGCAGACGTCGTGCGATCGTCTGCGAGCAAGAGATCGGCCGCACGAATCTGGCCGGCCTGCGTCAACTCCGCCCGAAACGAATGCTCGACGCTCCCTGGACGCCCCCGCTCGTCGACGACCGCAATCTTCAGCGTGTGAGTGCCTGCGGCTCCGCTCATGATGAAGCCGGTGTACTTCTGAACACCTTCCGGAGAGACGGGAGTTTTCACCTCACGGTCGATCTGACTATCGATCAGCCGTCCTCGTTCATCGACAAGGCTATAGGCGAGCGCGAGCCGGCCGTCGCGACTGCTCCCGCGATCGATCTCTGCCGCCATCAGGATGCGGAGCTTGTCGCTCGCGGGGTCGCGCAAGGTGTAGGTCGCGAGCTTCAGAGCGATGTCAGTCGCCAGCGCCGGGGCTTCGAGCGTTTCTTTGAGCAGCGCATCGTCGGTCTTGCTCGACGGTGGTGCGATCGAAAACTGGCTGCGAGCCCTGACGTCCACAGCTGACCGCCCGGGCACGGTGACCTTGATGCGGTGTGGTTTGCCGTCGCGATCGACCGACTCCGGCTCGAAGCCAAGGAGGTAGTAGCCCGACAACTCCAGCGCGAGACGCGCAAAGGCGTTGTCGGCGTTGCCGATCGCCGGCACGACAATTCCACGCGTCGATCCGGCGATGACGGCGAGTCCTTCGTTCGCGAGCGCTTTGTCACGGCCCGCCGTCACCGGCTCTCTCGCCGTCGAGGCGTCGGAGCTGAACACCTCGACTTGAATGGCGTAGAGCGTCACCTGTCCGCGTGCCGCCGCCGCCGCCAGCCAGGCGCCGTCGCCAGGACGTTCGAGGATGAGCCCCTCTGAAATGTAGACGATGGTCTTGGGCGTCGACGTCTGCGACAGGCGTTCGACGACCGAGCGCAGCGTCGCGAGAGCGGTCTGCGTGCGCTCGTTGACACCGCTGTAGATCCCGTTGGCGTCGGTCACGACCTGCCTGGTGCAGAGATCACGCTCTTCAGGGCTGGGAAGGCTGGCGCACTCCCGCTGTACGACGACGTTGAGGGCGGTCCTGTCGCCCTGGACGATCGCCATCGCTTCCGAGACGCCGATCCGATAGCTGGTCGGAAAAGAGTCGGCGAGCCCGGTCAGGCCCGGCAGCGCTTTCTGGACGATCGCGTGATTCGATGTGAAGTCGATGTTCGGCCCGGCGCCGGGGAAGGCGATGAGCCCGACGCGATCGGCCGGCGTCAGCTTGGCGAGGAATCGACTCGCCGCTTCCGTCACCTGTCGGCCGCGGCCCGGAGCGATGTTGCCCCGATCGACGACGAACAGGATCATCCGGCCGCCGCGTGCGGTGTTGGTGCTGAACGTCGACTGAGAGGGCGAGGCCGGCGCGCCCTCGCTTATCGTCGAGACATACTGCGCCGACACCAGACGGCGCTGACGACCGTCGACGTCGACCGAGAAATCGGCGGTGGTGAGACCGGTCACGGGCTTGCCGTCATTGCCAATGATGCTGACGTCGACTGGCACGACATCGACGGCAACGCGGACGGACGGCGGTGGTGGTTGTGGCGGGTCTTGCGCGACGGCATCGCCCCGGACGCCCATCGCGATCGGTCTGCCGTCAGGCTCAGTCACGCCGATCGCCTGCGACGAAATCACGGCTCGTGACTCCTAGTTTTTCGACAGGCGATATCCATCTCTGGCTCGCACGTTGTACTTGCCGTCGGCGACCTCGACGCGAATCTGGTGCCAGCGTCCGTCGCGTTCGTCGTCGGGGTACGAGTAGGAGATCAGGTACTGGTTGCTGAGATCTTCGAGGATTTCCTGGAAGAACTTGTCGAGGCGGCTCGTGTCCTCGGTGAAGAAGGACCGTCCGCCGGTGATCTTGGCAAACCGCTTCAAGATCTCCTGGAGGTCGTGCGCGCGCACGGCCCGCCCCTGCCCGATCACGTAGATGGTCGCGTCGCTCCCTTCGGCGCGCGCGATGGCAGCCTCGAGCGTGGCGTGGCTGGACTGGTCGTCGCCGTCGCTGAAGAGCAACATCGACCGGCGGCCGGGGTGTCGCCCGAGCAGGTTGAGTCCCTTGAGGATGACGTCGTAGAGCGCCGTGCCACCCCAGGCGCGCATCAAGTCGATCGCCTTGACGCGTGCCGCCTGGTCCTTGCTCCTTGGCGCGAGCGTGAAGACGTTGTCGTTGAACGCCGAGCACCGTGACCTGGTCGCCGGCGCGAAGGCCTTCCAGGAACCGCTTCGCGGACGTCTTCACGTACGGAAGCGCCGCTCGCATGCTGGAGCTGACGTCCAGCGCCGCGACGAGCTCGAGCGAGATGTTCTCCGACTCGAAGCTCGTGATCTTCTGCAGCTCGATCGTTGTCGTAGACCTTGAAGTCAGACGGCTTCAGGTCGGTGACGAATCGCCCATCGTCGTCGGTCACGACCGCGGTGAACTGAAGGACATCGACGTCAACCGACTCGCTGAGCGTCAGGCCTTTGGTGTGAACGCTGGCAGCGGTCCTGCCGCCCTTGATCATCTCCACCGTGACCCGGACCGTATGTTCCTCGATGTTGGCCCCCGCGTCCCAATCGCACTCGAACGGCAAGCGCGTCAGCGTGCAAATCTTGCGCCCGTCAGCGAAGAACACCACTTCCTTGATCTGTCGCGCGATCGCCGCCGGCTCGACCACCGCCACCATCTTCACCAGTCCACTCAGGAACTCATTGTCGACTGGCGAGGTGATGCGGACGGTGACTGGTTGCGGCTGGGCCGCAACCGCGACGCCACCGATGGCCGCGAGCGCAACGACGATCAAGCGGTTCGGCATAGGCGTCAGCGCTCACGGATGACGGTTTTCGGATCGCGTCGCCGGCAAGAGCGGCCCGCCGGCGGTCTGTGCGGCGATGTAGTCGATGAGATGGTCGCGGCTGAGGGCGCTCGCCGCGCGGCTGAACCCCGACCAGTCGTCGAAATAGGCGGGACGGGCCTGATCCATCACTTCCTGCATCGCGTAGGCGATCACGCCAGGGGCGATTTGGGCGGGCAGGCCGAACGCCGCCAACGTGTCAGCCACGTGAATAGAGACGTCCGCGCCGCGAGAGGCCAGCAATCCGAGCGAGGGCCGGCCGGCGAGGAATTCCCAGGGCTGTGCTGACGGCATCGCGAGGCACACGCATCCCGTGACCGGTAGAATCGCCGCGCCCCACCCATCCAGGGAGGTGCCAACCGCCGCTCGCGGACGTCCAAGCCACATCAGTTCGAGCAGCGACAGCTGCTCTGTCCGCTGAGCGCTGTCGTGCGCGATCGTCCAACGCAGCGACTCGCGCCGCCACGCGCTCAGGCCGGCGTCATTCGCCGCCGCGGCGATGTCCGACTCATTGGCGTCGAGCGCGTCAAGACGCGCCCGGCCGCGCGCCAACGCCGCGGCGATTTCGTCGCGAGCCGCATCGTTCAACGCCAACGGGTTCAGCAGCGATACGGTCAGCGCCGCCGTCTGCCGCTCCGACGAAACCATCCGTGGTTCTGGCGGCAGAACGCTATCGTCGAGACGCCGCAACGACATGCGCGCCAGCGCCACGTCGAGTCCGAGGAGCGATCCGGTGATGCGCCAGCCTTTGCTCGTATGCCCCTCGGTGGGCAACCGCCACGCGGCGCGCGGCCCCATGACGCCGGTCGCGCCGAGATCGTGGCGCAGCGCGACGTTGCCGCCGAGAACCGCCGGGCCCTGCGGATCGCCCAGGTATGCCGCGTAGAGGATGGACGTCAACGTGTCGGCCAGCACGCGCTCCGCGGCGGCGCCCTTTTGAGACTGCGCGCGCTCGAGGGCCACCTGTAACGATGGGCCGCCCTGCCGAAGTCGGACGCGGCGCAGCCGGGTCGCTTCGGCCCGCGGAGCACTGACGCGATATCGACGGCCCTCCCACTCGACTTCCCGGTCGGGTGTTTTCGCGAGCACGCCCGCCATCCCTCCAAGCAGCGTGTCCTCCAGCGCGTCGGGCGATTCGCTCTGAACCGAGGGCATCTTCACCAGCAAATCTTTCTGGATCCATGCCGCGAGGCGCGGGGCGTAACTGCCTTTCGAGTACTCGATCGCAGCCAGTCTGCTGACGAGCCCATCGGCGTCGGAGCTCGACAGACTGCCGGCGCGAACGATTCGATCGAGGATGCCGAGCGAGGCCTGGAATTGCTGCAGCGTCAGCGTACGGGCTTGATCGTCGCCGATATCGCTCACCGCAGCGGCGCGGGCAACAGCCGCGTGCATGGTGGCGGCAGACGTCACGCCCGCGCGCTCCAGCGTAACGAGCAGCGACGGGAACGCCCCGTAGGCAGCAAGCGCGTTCGAGACGAGAGGATCAGGCGAACCGAGCGTTGGAAAGACACGTTGCGCAAACAAGAACGTCTCGAGGCGCCGCCGCCCGACGTCAACTGGCACCTTGTGGATGCGGGACACGAGCCAGACCGCGTCGATCGGAGTGGGATCGATCGCGTGGGTGTCGCGCGACTTCGACGGCGGACGCCCGCCTGATTCATCGGCGAACACGCGTTCCCACATCCCGCGCTGGTTCGGGCCTTTCAGCGTGCCGTCTGCGTCAGTGAGAACAATCGACAGCGTCAACGCCGGATCGTGCGGCCGACGGGTGAACGGCTGCTTTTCTGGTTGCCACTCGTTGCCGACGCGCTCGAAGACCTCGAGAAGCGCGCGCACTCGTTCGATGCGGGCCGGTGTCGCAAGCGATGCGCTGGTGGCGAATCGCAGCCGCGGCTCGTCGAGTTGCGACATGGTGTCGTAGAACCACGACAACACCCCGGAGTCGTCGCTGAACAACCGCCGGACGAATGCCGAGGGCTTTCCAGGATCGGCGCCGATGATTGCCTGCCACATCGGCTCCGCATCCGCTCCCCCGGGGACGACAATCCGGCCGGCCTGGACGCGCACGCTCGGTCCGAAAACCGCAAAGGCGCCGGCGTGCCGAAGCAGATGGCGAAGCGTATCGCGCTCGGGTCCGAGCCACGCGAGCGTCTCGTCGTCGAGGCCGGCGAGCCCGTGATAGAGAAGCGCGGTCTGGCGATCGGAGAGGATGGCGCCGACGAGCTGATTGTCGGGAACCGGACGAGGAAGTAAAGTTTCGCGCCAAATAGACGCGTCGAGTGGCAGCGGGACGCTTTCCCCCGGCGCGGCCGGCGTGGCAAGGAGCGCGTTGCGCAGGTGATCGCGCTGTCGCGCGTCGCCTTCGGCGAGACCGGTCGTGAAGAGCGTCCGGACGATATCGAGAACGAACCGGCTGCGATCGACCGACAACATGTCGAGCGCGGTGGCCAGGTCCTGGGCTGGAATGGGCAGCGGCACGGCCATTCGCACCGCGGGCTGCCGGGCGCCGACGGCGCCGTACGACAGAAGGAGGACGACGACTACGAGCGCCCTCGCACGCATAGATCAATCGAGCGGCGCGGAGCCGTGGAACCGAAAGTTGACGGCACCTAGGCTGGCATCCATGGGCGTATCCGTCTGAGTAAGCCCCTTATTGTATGCGACGTCTTTGGCGGCGACGCAACGGAGTCCTGACGCTTTGTACCGTCTTTTCTGAATCTTACGAACTCCGCCGCGTGCTTACGTGGGACGAAAGGCCAAGGGCCTCCGATGGGCCTGGGGTATCGGTTAGTTGAGGCGATCGAGCGCGGCGGCGGCGCGCCGAAGCGCGTCGGCAAGACGACCTGCCTGGGCGTGGGCTCGGCCGCCATCCCCGGCCTCGATGGCCTCTGATACTCCCGGCAGGACCTCTGGCGCATAAGTGAATTTGGGCGCGTAGATGAGGTGGCGGTACCAAGGACGTCCCGGGAGACCGTCGGCATCCAGCAAGGCCCGCTCGATCGATAGCAGTTGCCGGTTCAACGGCTCGAACCCGGGCATATCTGACTTACGCAAGGCTGTTTCCCGCCGATCGTTGAATCGCGCCGCGGCGGCCCGCATCACAGCGGCGGCGTCACGGACATTCGCCAGGGCCTCGGGTCTCTCTGCGTCGGGAAGGCGGTTCCATTGCCGTCCCACCTCGTTTGCGAACTCCGCGATGCGCCGGGCGTACGGCTCGTAGTCGAGGGGCAAGACATCGGCTCCGGCCAGCCTCATCGCGACGAGGCCCCACAACTGGACGAGGGCGACGTGATAACGGAAACCTGGATCGCCGATGGTTGCGACCCAGTGGTGGTTGTCGTAAAGCGAATGGTAGACGCCGTAGGGTCCGTCAAACGACAGGTCCGCGACGGGCACGCCGAGAAAGTTCAGAAACACCGTGTAGTCGGATCCGCTGCCCAGACGATTGTCGATCAAGCTCTCAGCATCACCGCCCACGCGCCGGCGTCGATCGCGAGCGGCCGCTGCCAGCGTCAGCCGCGATTCGGGATCACGCACGATGCGGAGCGCCTCTTCGATGACCTGATTGAGCGCCGGCACCGCGGTCACCGAAAGTCCGGGCCCTGACGCGGCGCTATCGACGTTGAGGTAGGCCACTGCACTCCGGCGCAGCCACGCTTCGTGCTGCTCGCCCCACTCGGTCGACGACGTCAACGCAAACTCCTCGGCGTCCCAGCTCGCGAACAGTATCGAGCGCTCAGGTCGCCAGCCGTTGCGGGTCATCCCTCCGAGGACCCGGGCCAGCTCAATCAAGGCGGCCGATCCGCTCGACGGATCGACGCCGCCGTAGACCCAGGCATCGCGGTGATTCCCGACGATGACGATCTCTTCGGGCCGTGTGCGGCCCCGAATCAGACCCGTCACCGTCCAGACGGGACGGATGCGATCGTCGCTCTTCACACGCATGCGGACAGTCGTCTCGCCCGAGCCGGCGCGATAGGTGAACGTTCCGGCGCCGCGCCACGCACGCGGGACTTCTGGTCCGCCGAGAGATTCGAGAATCACCCGCGCGTCTCTGAACGAGAGTGGCGCGCTCACGATCGCCGGCAGCGAGACGGCGTCGCGGCGAGCGACTCTTGGCGCGCCCGGCAGCGACGCCCAGCCCGGTGTCAGCGGGTCGCCCGGGACCATGAAGTCGTAGACAATTCCGCCCCGCTGAATATGAGAGTCCGGGCCCCACGGCCCTTCGGGATACACCTTCCCCTTCGCTGCCCCGTCGTCGGCCGGATCCGAGTAGATCAGGAGGCCAGCGGCGCCTCGTTGCTGCGCGGTGAGCGCTTTGAAGCCACGGTAGCTGTAGGGTACCGAGTAGCGCACGAGCGCGATCTTGCCGCGGACGTCGATCCCCTGCGCCGACAACCAGTCGTAGTCTTCTGGGGTCCCGGTGCCTGCATAGACGACGGGTGCCGTGACGTCGCCTGACGCGGAGTAGGCGTGATACGGAAGTGTTCCGCCGGCTGTTTCCGCGGGCGTGTGCGCATCGCCTGTGACAGGTTCTTCACGCATCGACGCACGCCACCTTCGTGGCGCGGTCATCTCGACGTTGACCTCGAGCGGCCATGGCAGCAGAACATCATGCGTAGTGATCGCAACTTCTTCGAGGCCGAAGTTCTCGAAACGGTCACGCGTCCACTCAGCCAGTTCGCGATCGCGAGCGGTACCGGCCATGTGAGGTTGGTCCGTGAGGACGCGGTGCGCATCCCGGATGAAGCCTGCCGACGGCAAAGAGAGAAAGCGCCGCTCGACGTTTGCCTGCACCGATGCGCGCGCCGGCGTGAAGCCGAGCGGCGCATCGAGGGGGCGTTGCCAGGCCGCGGTGAGCAGGCCTGCCGTCGCCACGCCTAGCGCAACGATCGCCCTAGTCATTTCTTCATGGCCTTGAGGATTTCCCTGGCGGCGTTCTGGCCGGATCCTGCGGTAATGCCTCCACCCGGATGGGTGCCGGCCCCGCACAAGTAGAGTCCGGCGATTGGCGTGCGGTACTGACCACAGCCGAGGACCGGCCGCGTCATGAAGAGTTGATCGAGCGATGGCTCGCCGTGCAGGATGTGGCCGCCGGTCAGCCCGTACGTCGACTCGAGATCGCGCGGAGTGATCACCTGCTGCGCGACCACGAGCGGCGCAATTCCAGGCGCATGCTGGGCCAACGTTCGGAAGACGGTGCGGCCGAGATCGTCTGCCGCGTCAGACCAGGAGCGGCCGCCCGCGAGTGTGTAGGGCGCGTACTGAACGTAGATCGACATGACGTGCGCGCCGGCCGGCGCGAGCGACGGGTCGTTGAGCGTCGGAAGGGTGAAGTCGAGATACGGATCGGAAGAGATCTCGCCGTACTTCGACGAGTCGAAGGCACGTTCGAGGTAGTCGATGCCCGGTGCGACGAGCGTGCGGCCCCGCAGCAGGCTGGAGGTACTGACGCCGTTGAAGGTCGGCAGCGCACTCAGAGCGAGATTTACCTTCGCGGTAGTTCCCGGACATCGGTAGTTACGAATCCGGACGAGAAAGCTCGGGTCGAGCTCGACGGGATCGACGAACCCGAGAAACGTCCGCTTCGGATCGACGTTCGAGATGACCGCTCGCGCTCCGATTTCGCGGCCGTCGTCCAGGACCACTCCGGAGGCCCGCCCGTCGCGCACCATCACGTGGGCGACCGACGCCCCGGTCCGGATCTCGGCCCCCGCCTCGGTTGCTGCATCGGCCATGGCGCGCGCGAGCGCCCCCGGTCCGCCTCTCACCGTCACGCTGCTGCCGCCGGGCGCCGGATCGACTGCGGCGTTCAGCAAGAGCGCCGCGCCTGTGCCAGCGGACCAGGGTCCCTGGGCCACGCCGAAAATGCCGCGAGCGGCGACCGCGGCTTGTAGAAGATCGGCCGAGAACCACTCAGCGACGAGATCCGCGGCAGGCATCGGCATCCATCGAAGCAGCCTGAACGAATCCGAGCGCCCGAGCGCGCGAAACCGCCGGCCAGTCTTCAGCAGATCCCACATCTCGCCGATGCCGGGACCGTCGAGCGATGGCGGCGTCGTTTCGAGGATCTCAGCAAGAAATCCTCCCAGTCGCTCGAGGACATTGCAGAATTGCGGATATGCCGCGGCGTCTGCATCCGAGAACGTGCGGATCGACTCGACGGTTGAGGCGATGTCACGCGAAAACGCCAGAACCCTGCCATCAGGCGCAAGCGACACCAGACGCGGGTCGGGAGCGATGAATTCGACCCCGCGAGCCGCCAGCCGCATGTCGCGGACGACCGAAGGCCGAAGCGGCCCGATCGCGTGCGCGAGGGTCGGACACTGAAAGCCCGGAGCGATCTCTTCGGTGATGGCGCCACCGCCGACCATCGGCCGCCGCTCCAGGACGAGCGGCTTCAGCCCGGCCTTCGCCAGGTAGAAGGCCGTGGTCAATCCGTTGACGCCAGCGCCGATGATGATGACCATTGTTCAGAAGACAGGAGTCAGAAGACAGGAGACAGAAGACGAGCAGAAGTGGGAGTCATTCCTCAGCACTCAGCGTGCCCAAGTACGCTCCCAGCATCTTGGCGATTTCCTCTGCCGATTGCCGCTCGGCTTCCGTCTTTACGTAGCCCAGATCGCTGGCGAGTATGAAGTAGTAACGCAGCTCTTCGAGCGAGCTTTGAGCGATGTTCATGACTCGTGCCTTGTCGGGACGCCCTTTCCTCTTGAACCCCTCTGCGATGTTAGCGGGAACTGACACCGCCGCCCGTCTCATCTGGGATGCGAGTCCATACGTTTCCTCTTTGGGAAATCGCGTCGTCATGCGATACACGCTTAGCACGAGTTGGTGGCTCTTTTGCCACACCGACAGGTCCTCGAATCGCTTAGCCAGCACTCCGACCTCCTGTTTCCTACCTTCTGTCTCCTGTCTTCTGTCTCCTGTCTTCTGTCTCCTGTCTTCTGTCTCCTGTCTTCTAGCTCCTAGCTCGTGTCTCCTTCAGTATCCTCCTCGCCGCATTCCTTCCCGGTGCCCCCATGATTCCGCCGCCGGGGTGGGTGGCCGAGCCGCACATGTAGAGATTGGCGACTGGCGTCCGGTACTGCGCCCATCCGGGTGCGGGGCGAAGGAAGAACAGCTGTTCGAGGGTGAGCTCGCCTTGGAAGATGTTGCCCTCGGTCAGTCCCCACTCGCGCTCGAGATCGAGCGGGGTGAGGACCTGGCGGTGAAGAATGATGTCCTTGATGTTTGGCGCGTACTCCGCGAGGGTGTTGATGACCGTTTCGCCGAAAGCCTCCTTGTGCTCGTCCCAGGTTCCTTCCTTGAGGTGATAGGGAGCGTACTGCACGAAGCAGGACATCACGTGTTTGCCTGGCGGGGCGACCGATGGGTCGGTCAGGCTTGGAATCACGACGTCGATGTAGGGCCGCCTCGAGTATCGTCCGTACTTCGCGTCGTCGTAGGCGCGTTCCATGTACTCGATGCTCGGCGAGATCGACATGGCGCCACGCAGGTGGGCTCCGGGGCCCGGCAGGCATGTGAAGTCCGGCACCGCATCGAGGGCAAGGTTGACCTTGCCGGACGATCCCCGAAACTTGTAGCGGCGGATGTCGGACACGAACTCATCGGGCAGATGCTCGGCGCCGACCATCTGCAGAAAGGTCAGGTTCGGATCGACGCTCGATGAGACCACCTGGCACGTCAAGTAGTCGCCGTCGCCGAGGACGACTCCGACGGCGGTTCCGTCCTTGACGATGATTTTCGAGACGCTCGTCTCGGTGCGGATCTCGACGCCGGCTTCACGCGCAGCGCCGGCGATGGCGTTCGAGATTGCGCCCGTTCCGCCGCGCGAGAGCCCCCACGACCGAAAGGCGCCGTCGATTTCGCCCATGTAGTGATGCAGGAGGACGTAGGCGGTGCCGGGAGAGCGGACGCCAAGAAAGGTACCGATGATTCCCGACGCGGACATCGTCGCCTTCAGAACGTCGGTCTCGAACCACTGATCGAGGAAGTCGACGGCGCTCATGGTCATGAGCTGGATCTGGTTGTACTTGTCGTCGTCAGAGAGCGCCTGGAATCGGCGTCCGAGCGTCAGCAGGTGCATGAGGCCGCGGGGATCGAGCGATGTCGGATCGGGCGGTGTCATGTTCAGGATCGGCTTCACGAACCGACCCATGTCGACCATGGCCTTGCCGTACTCGTCGTAGGCTTCGGCATCGACTTTCGAGTGGCGCGCGATTTCCCGGCGAGTCTTCGCGTGATCATTGACGCGCCACAGATAGTCGCCGTTCGGCATCGGCGTGAAGGTGCCGTCGAGCGGGAGGATTTCCAGTCCGTGCCTCGGCAGATCGAGTTCCCGGATGATCTCCGGACGAAGCAGCGAGACGACGTAGGAACACACCGAGAACTTGAACCCCGGAAAGACTTCCTCGGTCACTGCCGCGCCGCCAACGACGTGCCGGCGCTCGAGCACCAGCACCTTGCGTCCGGCGCGTGCCAGGTAGGCGGCATTGACGAGTCCGTTGTGCCCACCGCCGATGACGATGACGTCATAATTCGACATTTGCAATGCTGAATGCTGAGTGCTGAATGCTGAACTAAATGCTGAAATAGAATGCTGAAGGCTGCAATTGTATTCCGCCTTCAGCCTTCCCCCTTCGACATTCACTTCAGCATTCAGCACTCAGCATTCAGAATTGCTATATTCCCCCGTATGCCCGTCGGTACAGCCGTTCACGATCGCACCTTCGCGCTCTGCGAGAGCCTGAACTATCGCGAGTGGTCCGGTTACTTTGCCGTCAGCTCGTACGAGAGCCATCACGAGCACGAGTACAACGCAATCCGCAACGCGGCCGCGCTCATCGATGTGTCGCCGCTCTTCAAATACCTGGTTACGGGTCCGGACGCTGCTCGACTAGTCGATCGGTTGATCACCCGCGATGTATCGAAGCTGGCGGTTGGGCAGGTGTTCTACACGCCGTGGTGCGACGAGCATGGGTTCGTGATCGACGACGGAACCGTGTCGCGGCTCGGCGAGCAGCGATTCAGATGGACGGCCGCCGATCCCAGCCTGCGTTGGTTCCGTCAGAATGCCTCGGGGCTGAGGGTTACGGTCGAGGACATCTCGGAAGAGGTTGCCGCGCTGGCGCTCCAGGGCCCAACCTCCGCTCGGGTGTTGCGAGCAGCGTCCGACGTGAATCTCGATGTTCTGAAATACTTCCGCGTGTCCAGCGGCCGGATTGGTGGCGTGCCCGTCGATATCTCTCGGACCGGCTACACAGGTGACCTCGGCTACGAGATCTGGATGCCTTCCACGGGTGCCGTGCGCGTGTGGGATGCGCTGATGGAACTCGGCCGGCCGTTCGACATCAAGCCTGCTGGCATGCTCGCGCTCGACGTCGCTCGCGTCGAGGCCGGGCTCCTGTTGATCGAGGTCGATTTCTTCAGCAGCAAGAAAGCTCTGATCGAATCACAGAAATACACGCCGTACGAGATGGGCCTCGGGCGCCTGGTGTCGTCCTCGAAGGGCCGATTCATCGGCGACCACGCGCTCCGCGCCGAGCGACAGCGTGGTCAGGCGAGGCAAGTGGTTGGTCTGGAGATCGACTGGACTGGCGTCGAGTCGATTTACGAGACGCTCGGGCTGCCGCCGGCGGTGGGTGCGACCGCGTCCCGTGCAGCCGTACCTGTCTACCGTTCCGGCCGGCAGGTCGGGCGGGCAACGACCACGACGTGGTCGCCGATCCTGAAAAAGATGATCGCGCTCGCGACCATCGACCGGGCGCATTGTGCCGAGCGGACCGTGCTCGAGATCGAAGTGACGGTCGAAGCCGTCCGGCACCGGGTCAACGCGACGGTCGTACCGACGCCGTTCTTCAATCCGGCGAGGAAGCTGGCAATGCCGCCCGCCTGAAGAAAGAGTGCTAGGGTGCAAAGGGGACCAGGGGGCACTTTGCACGTTTTGCCCCTTGGCACTCTAAGCACCAGGCCCTCTGGGCCCCTGGCCCCTTGCCATCTTCTAGTTGAGTGTGCAGCTCTACGATCATCCGATCGAACGCATAGAGCAGGTCTTCGCGGTTCGAGTACGGTCCCGGCGTGTATGCGCGTGACGAAATCCCGGCCTGCGACAACTCGCACACATGCCAGTCCTGTCGGTTGGTGAGGTCCCAGAACTCGATCGCGTCCGATGCGTTGAAATCCTGGCGGGCGAGCTCGGCGGGATGAAAATGCCACTCGCAGACGTTAACGGTGCGGTCGGGCGCGATCGGCCAGAGCGTGTGCACCATCATGTAGTCCGGGTGCAGGCTGAGGAGCATGTTCGGAAAGATCGCGTAGTAGTAGACACGGCGCCGGTCGTCAGCCCCGAGCTCCGGCAAGGGCGCCCGACGGCAAATCCCGTCGACCGACAGCGTCTCGACACCGGGTCGCAGATCCATGCGTCCGCCCATGTATGACGCATGGAGCGGCTCGTTCTCGCCGCTCAGATAATGTGACAGCTTGTTGAGCGCGGGATGCAGGTTGGGGCAGTGCAGGCACTCGTTGTAATTCTGGATGATCAGCTTCCAGTTCGCTCTGACGTCGTAGACAATCCGGTGTCCCAGCCGCAAGTCCTCCATCCGCCAGGCCCGGAACTTTGCCGGAAGGTCGGCGAGCTGGGTCGCGAGCGTTGGCGGGTTTGGCGCCACATTCAGGAAGAGATGTCCGTCCCAACTGTCGACATGTGCCCGATGCAGGGAGAAGTCCTCCTTGCGAAAATGCGGGACCTCCTCCATGTGAGGCGCGCCCACCAGACGTCCGTCGAGCCCGTAAGTCCACGCGTGGTACGGGCACTGAATGCTGCCGGGGAACTGTCCGGCCGCTTCCGTGCAGAGGCGAGTGCCTCGATGCCGGCACACGTTGTGGAACGCATGCAGGGTCCCATCGCTCGAGCGCGTGATGACGATGCTGTCGCCGGCGATCTCGCGGAGCACGTACTGACCCGGCCGCGCGATTTCCTCAGCTCGACCGGCGCAGATCCACATCGCGCGAAACAGTGCCTCGAGCTCGCGGCCGAAGTGCTCCGCGTCGGTGTAGAACCGAGCGGGTAGAGTTCGGGCTCCCGCGGGCATCACGTCGCGTGGCTTTACGACGACTTCTCGTTCGCCCTCGATCATGTTGAATCCGTGAACTGTCATGATACAACCCTCGCGATGCGCCGTCCGCCTGAACCCCCGACATCATCACTCGCACTTCGTCGAGAGCTTGGCCGATGGGATTTGACCGCGATCGGGGTCAATCAGGTGATTGGCGGCGCGGTCTTCGCGCAGCCGTCACTCTACGCTGCCAGCGTCGGCGGCTGGAGTCCGTGGCTGGTCGCGGCCGTGGGGCTGGCATCGATGCTCATCGCGCTGTCCTTTGCCGAGGTGAGCAGCCGATTCGACGCCACCGGCGGTCCTTACTTGTACACGCGAGCCGCGTTTGGCCGGTTCGCTGCCTTCGAGGTGGGGTGGATGCTCTGGTTCACCCGTGCCGCGAGTTGGGCGGCGGTCATCAACGTGCTCGCCACTGCGGTCGCATTCTATGCGCCGGCCCTGGCATCTGGCTGGCCGCGCGCGGCCTTCATTGCTTCAATCATCGTCGCGATCGCGGCGATCAACATCCGGGGGATCCGCCAGAGCAGCCTGGTGCTCAACGTGCTGACGGTGGGGAAGCTGCTCCCGCTCGTGGTCTTCGCCGCGGTCGGGATCTTCTTCGTCGACTCGGCGCTGCTCGTGCCGGAACGCGCGCCCACATTTGCCGAGCTGTCGTCGACTGGGCTGCTGCTGGTATTTGCGTTTGGCGGATACGAGGTGATTCCAGTGCCGGCGGGCGAAGCGCGCGACCCACGACGCGCGGTGCCGTTTGCCCTGGTCATGACGATCGTCATCGTCACCATCGTCATGACCGTCGTGCAGGTCGTCGCTGTCGGCACGCTGCCCGGGCTTGCCGCGTCGAAAACCCCACTTGCCGATGCCTCACTGCTGTTCATGGGAGGCGCGGGTGCCGCGCTTCTGACGCTCGGCGCCGTGCTGTCGACGACGGGGAACAACATGGGCCAGGCGCTGTCGGGGTCGCGCAATCTCTATGCGCTGGCCGAGCAGGGTGATCTGCCGGGGGTGTTCGGGCGCATTCATCCGCAGTTCAGAACACCCATCAACGCCATCCTCGTCACCTCGGCAGTGTCCCTGGTACTGGCGGTGTCAGGTCGATACTCCGATCTGGCGCTGGTCAGCGCGATCAGTAGGTTGCTGGTCTACGTCGCGACCTGCGCTTCGACGCTGCGGCTACGATCGGCGGTGTTCGCCGGACAGGTCAAGCCGCCGACCTTCGTCGTGCCGTTCGGCGCCGTCATTCCTGCCGCTGCGATCGCGATCGCGCTGGCCATGCTGGCTGGCGCGAGGCGCGAGCAGCTGGTCGCGGGCGTCATCTCGCTCGTCGTTGGGGGGCTCCTGTATTTGATCGCGATCCGCCGGTCGTCCGCAGCAGGGCCACTTTGAACAGGAGACCAGGAGATCAGGAGACAGTAGAATTCAAAACGGCCTCCTGAACTCCTGGTCTGTTACCTTTGAGACCGCGAATCATGCAGATATCGATCGCCCTCGCGTTGCTTGTCGCCGTCCTGAGCGCCTCTCCGGCGGCGGCGCAACCGACTATCTTTCTCGTGCGTCACGCCGAGCGCGCGGATACCGCACCAGGCACCAGCCCGGCGATGGCCGCTGACCCCGACCTGTCGGATGCGGGGCGGGCTCGGGCGGTTTCGCTCGCGACGTTACTGAAGGACGCGAAGATTACGGCTATCTACGCCACCGAATTCAAGCGCACGCAGCAGACCGCCGCGCCCCTGGCGAAGGCGCTTGGACTGACCGTCACGATCGTTACATCCAAGAGTGCGCCGGAGCTCATCGACCGCCTCAAGACGAGCAAGGGCAACGTCCTCGTCGTCGGCCACTCGAACACCGTGCCCGAGATCATCGAGGCCCTGGGCGTTACGACGCCGGTCACGATTGGCGACAACGACTTCGATAACATGTTCCTGCTGACCTTGTCGTCACCTCCTGCGTTGTTGCGGTTGCACTATCGCTGAGTGTCCGACAGGGACGCGGGCGATAATGTCGCGCATGCGCTGTCGCTGTCGCTTCTCTGCCGCTCGACTCGGACGCCGGCCGAAGGCCGGCTTGGTCGGACGCCGCCCGAAGGCCGGCTTGGTCGGACGCCGCCCGAAGGCCGGCTTGGTCGGACGCCGCCCGAAGGCCGGCTTGGCGATCGGCCTGAGTCTGGCTCTGCTCGCTGCCGCGTTCAGCGGACCATCTCAAATTGTCGCCCACACCCAGAATGAATCACTCGTCTCGATCGCGGAGCTTAGCGCGATCTGGGACGCGGAGCACGTGTCGCCGGCGCTCCCGCCGCTCGTCGACCACGCCGAAGTCGTTCGGCGCATCTCCGAGCTTGCCGCCCAGACGCCGGACCTGTTCACGACCGAGAAGATTGGCGAGTCGATCGAAGGGCGATCGATTCACCACGTCAAGGCAGGCACCGGAACGTTCGCGGTCCTGTTGTGGTCGCAGATGCACGGCGACGAGTCGACCGCCACATCGGCGCTCTTCGACGTCTTCGAGTATCTTCGCCGCCATCGTCGCGACCCCGCCGTCGAGCGGATTCTGTCGCGTCTGACGCTTCACGTCGTGCCGATGTTGAACCCTGACGGGGCGGAGCGCTTCGAGCGACGCAACGCGCAGAGCATCGACATCAATCGCGACGCGCTGCGGTTGCAGACACCGGAGGGGAAATCGCTCAAGGCGCTCCGTGACCGGCTCAGCCCGCGAGTTGGCTTCAACCTCCACAACCAGAGTTGGCGAACGTCGGTCGGCCGTCCGCCGAAGCCGGCCTCCATCTCGCTCCTCTCGGTCGCGTACGACGAGCCGCGCTCGGAGAACGCCGGCCGCAAGTTGACCAAACAGCTGTGCGCGATCATTCGCGACGCGCTCGAGCCGTCGGCGCCGGCTCAGATCGGCCGCTATGACGACGAGTTCGAAGTCCGGGCGTTCGGCGACAACATTACGCTCTGGGGCACGCCGGTCGTGCTGATCGAGACCGGTCCCTGGCCGTCGCCCGAGCCTGACGCCGCGCTCGTCCGCCTCAACTTTCTCGCGATCGTCGCGGCGCTCGACGCGCTCGCCACTGGCTCGGTCGAACGCGCAGACCCGCAGCGCTACGAGACGCTGCCGTTGAACGAGTCGAGGATGTTCGCCGTGTTGATCAGGAACGCGACGGTCATCAGCGGGAAGGGCATTCCGCCCTTCACCGCCGACATCGGCGTGGTCGCGAACCGCCGCGTGCAGATCGCCGACGGGCGGCGCGAACTGCAAACATCCCTGACGATCGAAGATGTTGGAGATCTGCGGACCATGGGCGGCCTGCGAACGATTGACGCCAGCGGCATGACGGCGATTCCGCTTGCTGACGACGCCGTCATGGCAGGGCAGACGATTGATCTGCCGGAGTGGAAGACACTCGCCAGCGCGCCGATCGTGGTCGGTCAGGCCGCGCGGATCGTGCTGCTGAAGCCGGCGAGCGAGCCCGGCAAGTTCGTTGTCGAGGTCGTTCTGCGCTGAGCGTCAGTTCGTCTGGGTGCCGTCGCGGCGATAGACGATGCGTCCATCGAAGATCGTCACGGCGACCCGCGTCGATGCCAGTCTTGGCGCAGGCGCCTCGAAGATGTCCTCAGACAGCACGACGAGATCCGCCAGCATCCCGGGCGCGAGGTGTGCCCTTGCGCTGCTCGTCGAACGACGCCCAGGCCGCGCCTGACGTGTAGGCGTCGATTGCCGCCTTGAGCGCCAGCCGTTCGGCAGGATACCAGCCGCCTTCAGGAAGACCGTCGGGCGTCGTGCGCGTGACCGCCGAGTGCAGTCCCAGCAACGGGTTCAACGGCACGCCAGGCCAGTCGCTGCCAAACGCGAGCCGCCCGGCTCCGGCGGCGATGCTGTGGTAGGGCCATCCGCGTGACGCGCGCTCCGGCCCGACATTCTTGAACCAGACATCGATCAGGCTCGGGCTCGGGGAGCCGAGGTGCCGGCTGCATCGACGCGATCACGCCGAGCGCACCGAACCGTGGAAGGTCGGCAGTGTCGACAGTCTCGACATGCTCGATCCGATGACGACGGCCACGTTCCGGAAGCGGGTTGGATCGCACCGCGTGCTCGTAAGCCGTGAGCGCCATGTTCACGGCGCGATCGCCAACCGCGTGTGTCATCACCTGCCAGCCGCCGGCGTCGAGCAACCGCACGATCCGGTTGAACGCGTCAGGGTCCATGGTCGATGTGCCGGACGCCGCGTCGTCGGCGTACGGCTCGAGCATCGCTGCGGTGTGCGCGTCGATCACGCCGTCGAGGTTGATCTTGATAGCGCCAGCCTTGAACAGCGGGTCGTCGGGATATTGCTTCGCGACATCCTGCAGCTCGGCGATTGCTGGTTCGGTCAACACGCCCGCCGCCGACAGCGCGGAATAAACCCGGACCCCGAGGTCACCCTCGCGCCGCGCCTCGGCGTAGAGCGCGAAGTCCTCGGCGCTGTCGCCGGCGTTCTGAATGCTGGTAATGCCGTTTCTCTGAGCTTCGCTGATTGCCGCACGAAGAGCGCTGGCACGATCGGCGCGAGTAGACTGCGGCAGGCGACTGGTGACGAGCGTCATTGCCGCTTCCTTGAGCACCCCGGTCGGCTCGCCGGTTTTCGGGTCCTTGACGATGACGCCGTGCGGCGGATTGGGGGTTCGCTTCGTGATCCCGGCCAGGCGCAACGCCCGGGTGTTCACCCACGAGGTGTGGCCGTCGTGGCTCAGGAGGTGCGCCGGTCGATCGGAGACGATCGCGTCGAGCTGTTGGCGGGTCGGCAGGCCACCTGGGAACGGCTGGTAGTACCACCCACGTCCGAGTACCCACGGCGCGTCGGCGTGGACGGTTGCCCACGTCTCTATCCGCGCGCGGATTTCGTCGAGCGTGGCCGCGCCCGTCAGATCGATGCGCTCGAGATTCAGGCCTCCGGTGATGAAATGGAGATGCGCGTCGTTGAAGCCGGGCAGCACCGCCGCGCCGCGCGCGTCGATCATCGTCGTTTGCGGGCGACGGAGACGCGTGACTTCACGCTCGCTGCCGACGCGAAGAATCTGGTTGCCACGGATGGCGACGGCCTCCGCCATCGTGCCGCGGGCACCCGCCGTATACACCTTCGCGTTGTGGACGATCACGTCGACGGGACCATCTGTGTCGTCCCGCTGGGCTCCGACAATCAACCCGGCGATGAGCGTCGCCGCGACGATGCCAACAACGACATAGGCGGTCAGGCGGGCAGCCATTGAACCTCCAACAAAATCTTACCTCAAAAGGATCCACTGGTTCAGGGTTCAGGGTTCAGGGTTCAAAGTTCAGCGTTTATCTTGACAGTACGGAATTCTGGATGCTGAAGTTTGCGCTGAACCTCTGAACCCTGAACCCTGAACCTTGAACCCTGAACCTTGAACGAACATGAGATTTTCAATCTTCGGATCTGGTGCCGTCGGCGGCTATTACGGCGCGAAGCTTGCCCGCGCCGGTCATGACGTCACGTTCATCGCCCGCGGTGCGCATCTGGCGGCGATGCGGGAGCGTGGCCTCGAGATCCGCAGCCCGATGCTCGGCGACTTCACGGTGCGGGCCCGGGCCGAGGAAGATCCGGGCAGGGTCGGTCCGGTCGACGTGGTGATTGTCGCGGTCAAGGCGTACGACAACGCATCGGCGTTGCCGCGCATCGCGCCCATGATTGGCCCCGACACCACGATTCTGCCGCTGCAGAACGGCGTGGATAGCGCTGCCGAGCTCGCGGCGCAGTTCGGGGAAGCGCCGGTCGTCGGCGGCGTCACCTACATCGCGACGGCGCTCGCGGCGCCCGGCCTCATCGAGCAGACGGGCACGCACCGGCGCATCGTCTTCGGGGAAGTGTTTGGCGCGCTGCCGCGACTGAGCGCGCGCGTCAGCGCGATCCGCGACGCGCTGGCGGGCGCCGACATTCAGGCCGAGGGCGTCGAGGACGGCCGGGTGCCGATCTGGGAGAAGTTCATCTTTCTGGTCTCGCTGGCGGGCTTCACCGGCGCGGCCCGGTTGCCGATCGGCCCGATCTGGGCCGATCCCGTCATCCGCGAACGGTTTCTCGATAGTTGCCGCGAAATCGAGCGGCTCGCCCGGGCAGAAGGCGTTCCGGTGGCCCGCGATATCGTGGAACGCATCTCCTCGTACGTCGCGGCAATCCCTGGGTCGATGCGTTCGTCACTCCTGATCGATCTGTCTCAGGGAAAGCGCATCGAGGTGGAACAGCTGCAGGGTTCGGTCGTGCGTCGGGCGGCTCGCGCGGGCGTGCCGGCGCCGATCACGTCTACGCTTTACGCGGTGCTGAAGCCGTGGGCGGACGGGGCACCCCAATCCGCGTGAGCAGCGCATCGAAGTCCGGCCGCGCGCGCAGTGGCGCCAGCGACGGTTCGACGGCAAGGAAGACGATGCTGCCCTGCTGGCTGTCGACGAGCGACGTGAGATGCGCCATCGCCTCGTCGTGTCGGCCGAGATTCGTCAGCACGCACGCATAACCGTAATCGGCCTTCGGCGTGATCGATCCGGCCACGCGATCGATTGCCGCCAGACGCTCGAGCCAGTACCCGTGCGCGCCTCCGGCGCGCCAGGCGGCGATCAGCGCCTCGCCGTCGATCGGCACGCCAAAGCAAACACGGCCCGCTGCGATTCGCGCCGCGTCCTCGAATCTGCCGAGCAGCTCGTAGGAGACCATCAGCAGGCTGTGCACCTCGCTCGGCGCCGTGACCGTGGAGATCGCGCGTGCGCAGCATCTCGGCGATCGCCTGCTCGGGCTGGCCGGCGAAATAGAGCGCCCAGCCGACGCTCATGTTGACGAGCGGCGACAGCGGGTCGAGCTCCCGCCCGGCGCGCGCCTCGGCGATCGCCTCGTCGTGGCGGCCGAGCGTGGAGAGCAGGATCGAGTGGAACGCGCGCACGCTGGCGAGCTTGGGATTGAGCGCGATCGATCGCCCGAACTGCTGTTCGGCTTCCTTCCAGTCGAACCGCCGGAACAGGCTGCCGAGCGCCAGCGTTCCATACGCATCGCGCGAGGTCGGCGATCGAGCGCGATGGCTTTCTCGGCAGCGGCGCGGGCGCGCGGAAAGCCGTCGTGCGGCGAAATCAGGCCGTAGTACGACATGCAGCCGATAATGTCGCCGAGGCCCGCGTAGGCGGGCGCGTAGGCGGGGTCGTGCTCGATCGCTCGCTCGAAGTGCTTGAGCGCCTGGCGGAAGCCGTCGGGCGACCAGGCATTGAAGAAGTGGCGCCCGCGGAAGTATTCCTGGTAGGCCTCGGAGTTGACGCTGGCGCGCTTCCGCAGTTTTTCTTCTGCTCACCGGTCAGCTTGAGCCGCAGCGCTTCGGAGATCTGCCACGAGATGTCCTGCTGCACGTTGGGCAGCTCGCTCAGTCGCGTCCGGAACTGTTCTCCCCAGAGCTGCGATTCGGTCGCGGTGTCGACGAGCTCGGCCTGAATCGTCAGGTAGTCGCCTTGCTGGCTGACGCGCCCGGTGAGAATCGTGCGCGCGTTCAGCGCCACGCCAATCGTCGACGGATCGGCCTGCACTCCCTTGTAGCGGAACACGAGGCTGCGCGGCACGACGCGAAGCCCACCCAGCTGCGAGACGCTGTTGATGATGCTCTCAGTGATGCCGTCGGTCAGGAATTCGATGGTCGGATCCGCGCCCGCATTCACGAATGGCAGGACCCCGAGGGACTTGCCGCGCGATCGGGGTCTTGCGGCCGGAGCCGACCGCAGTCGATCCGCTGAGCAGCGCGCGCAGCGCCATCGCCACGTCGCTCGCGGAGTCGAAACGTCTCGACGGTGTGCGCTCGATGCAGCGCGACACGATCGCGCGGAGCTGCCTTCGGCGCAACCGCGTCGAATCCCGACAGCTCGGGGACGCGATCGTGCATCAGCTGGGCGACGATCTCCTGCGGCGTGCTTCCGGCAAACAGCGCCCGCCCGCTCAGCATCTCGTAGAGCACGCACCCGAGCGCGAAGACATCCGAGCGTCCGTCCACACGGTCGCCCGTCACCTGCTCCGGCGACATGTAACCGAGCGTTCCGAGGACGACGTGTCGGGGCGCGTGCGCGCGAGCGTCGGACCGTCGGCTGTCGAGCGCCGGAAGCTCGAGCCGGCGCAGGGCCAGCCCGAAATCCAGGATCTTCACGGCGCCATCGTTGGTCAGGAACACGTTCTCGGGCTTGAGGTCGCGATGGATGACGCCGCGCGCGTGCGCCGCGGCCAGGCCCTCGGCGATCGACGCCGCGATGTGCACCGCATCGCGCCACGGCAACGGACCCTGCTTCAGCCGCGCCGCGAAGCGTGTGTCCCTCGAGCAGCTCCATGACGGCGACGGGCAGGCCGTCGACGACCGCCAGCTCGTGAATCGCCAGGATGCTCGGGTGCGAGAGCGCGGCGATCGCCCGCGCCTCGGTCTCGAACCGCCGCCGCATCTCGGGATCGGCGGCGACGTGCGGAGCCATGACTTTGATGGCGACGTCGCGATCGAGCCGCGGGTCGCGCGCGCGATACACCTCGCCCATGCCGCCGGACCCGATGAGCTCGACGATCTCGTATTGGACGAGACGTGCGCCTGTAGAGAGTGTCGTCACGTGTTCCTGTTGCCTGGTCCTGCAGGGCCGGCGTCCTGAAACGCTCTCAGCTGGAGAGGGCGCTGAGGCATCGCGTGTCACTCGAGCATGCGATACGCCGACGTGCCGTCACTCACATTGACGACGTGGATTCCTGCCCGGACGAGCAGGCTCGACGCGAGGCTCGAACGGTAGCCGGTCTCGCAGATGGTCGCCACGGCGTCCGGCCCGCGCAGTTCTTCGACGCGTCTCTGCAGGTCTCCGACCGGGATGTTGATCGCGGAGTCGATGTGACCGCCGAGCCACTCCTGAGACGTGCGGACGTCGACGAGCGTCATCCGCTCGCGCCGCTGGAGGCGGTCGCGGAGCTCGCGGGCGCTGATGCGCTCGACGTGCGAGACGTGACCCTCCGCCGCGCACCACGCGCTGAAGCCGCCGTCGACATATCCCACCACATCGTCGAAACCCAGGCGCACGAGCTGGCGGTTGGCGTCGGCGGCCTGATCGGGGTGGCCGGCGAGCAGGACGACGGGCGCCGCAGGAGGCACAATCCATCCCGCCCAGTAGCCGATTCGCGGGCCGAATCCGATGTTCACCGCTCCTGACGGATGACCGGCGGCGAATGCCTCGGCGCTCCGGAGATCGATCACGAGGGCGCCGTCTTCGACGAGCGCCGTCGCATCGCGACGCGGCCAGCGGCGACGGAACCGGAACGCCGTTCCCCAGTCCGAGAACGACCGGGCCGCTGCGATTGATCTCCTTCATCCGCGGGAAGTACGGCGGCGTTTCAGGCAGATCGTCGAGGACCGCGGTGATGAATGCCGCCTTCGACGGCTGCTGCAGGAGCGGGTTGAAGCGGCGTTCCTGGCCGATGGTCGAATGTGGCGCCTGTGCCGATTCCCGCGCCGCAGAGCGATCCGGCGCCGTGTCCCGGGTGCAGCTCGACGGCATCGTCGAGCGCCAGCAGTCGTGTCGAACAGCGAGTCGTAGAGCTGACCGGCCAACCCGCGCGCCTGGTCGGCGCCGAGGAGATCGGGGCGACCGACGGCTCCGACAAACAGCGTGTCGCCGGTGAAGAGGCGTGCGGGTCGATCGGGTTCGCGCACGAGCAACGAAATGTGCTCGGGCGTGTGGCCCGGCGTGTGGAGCACCTCGATCGAGATGTCGCCGACGCGCAGAGATCTCTCCGTGCGTCGCTTCGTGAAAGGGGAATCGCAGGGCTGCGCCCGGACCCGCGACGACGCGCGCGCCGAGCGCCGCGAGCTCGCGGGCGCCCGACACGAAGTCGGCGTGGATATGCGTTTCGATCGCGTAGGCGATGGTCAGCCCGTGTCGTGTCGCTGTCGAGGTGAACGCGTCGATGTCGCGCCGGGGGTCGATGACGGCGGCCGTGCGCGTCCGCTCGCACGCGATGAGGTACGAGCTCTGCGCAAGGCCTTCGTCGGAAAGCCTCTCAAACATGAGGTAAGATTCCGCTTCCGGATCATAGCATTCCGGTCTTTGATCACTTCCGGGACGTGCCTCGCGGACCATCTCTTGCTCATCACGCCACTGACCATCGCCGTCGTGATGGCCGCCGGCGCCGTCGCCGGCGGCCTCGGCGCACTGCTCGGCATCGGCGGCGGTGTCTTTCTGGTGCCGTTTCTCAATAGCGTGATCGGCCTGCCGATCAAGATCGCGGTGGCGACCAGCCTGATGACCGTCATCGCGACGTCGAGCGTCGTGTCGGTCAGCACCGTCGGCCGCAACCTCATCAACCTGCGCCTCGGCATGCTGCTCGAGGTCGCGTCGGCGGCCGGCGGCGTCGCGGCCGGCCTGATGTTCCACGCCCTATCCGATGAGACGCTGTTTCTCTGGTTTGCGTTCGTGACCGGTCTCATCGCGGTCATGGTCGCTGAGCCGCCTGGATCGGCGAAACGTGCTCGACGCGACGGCCGACCCGGGGCGGCTCGGCGGCCGGTTCTACGAAGACGAGAGCGGCCGCGAGGTGGTCTACCGGGTCAAGCGGTTGCCGGTCGCGCTCGGCGTGTCGGCGCTCGCGGGCGTCGTGTCCGGCTCGCTCGGCATCGGCGGCGGCATCCTGAAAGTGCCGCTGCTCAACGCCTGGTGCGGCGTGCCGCTGCGCGCGGCCGCGGCGACGAGCGCGCTGATGATCGGCGTCACCGCTGCGGCGTCGGCGCCGATCCAGTACGCCAACCACTACATTCAACCGCCGCTTGCGGCCGCCGCCGTGCTCGGGGTGCTGGCGGGCTCGCGCTTCGGCCTGTGGTTCGGCGGCCGGGCGAAGGCGCGATGGCTCAAGCTGCTGCTGGCGACGATCCTCGCCCTCGTGTCGCTCGTCCATTTCGTGAAGGTGCTATGACCACCGCAGTCCGACGCGCTCGCACGCCTCGAGTATCACGTCGGCCGGCTGTTCGTCGTCGGCGTGACGATCAGCGCCGCGGCCCTGGCCGTCGGGCTGGGCCTGTTCCTCGTCGACGCCCGACGCGCCCGCGACGAGCCGATTGCTCAACGCCGGACTGCTCGTGCTGATGGCCACGCCGATGCTGCGCGTGCTGCTGTCGGTCGTCGAATACGTGCGGATGAGGGACTGGTTCTTTGCCGCCACGACGCTCGCGGTCGTAGCGGAGCTGTCGGTGGCGGTGGCTGTCGGCGCTGGGATGGCGGCGAAGCTGAAAGTGTGAAGCGTCATGACTTCACACTTCAAACGTCAGACTTCATCGACTTCAGCGCTCTCCGCCTCCGCCGCCTCGGGGCTCGTCGGGATCCCTTCCTGATGCATGGTGTTGGCCATCTCGCGCAGCCGCTCGTGCGCGGCGGCGCGCATCTTGTCGAGGAGGCCGGCGACGCGTTGCGCCTGTCCCATGATCGTCTGCAGGTCGCGCTGCAGGGCCTCGTCGGTCTGGCCTGCGTCCGATGAGATCGCAGTGGCCGATGATCGTCTGCAGGGCGCTGTTGATCTCGGCGGCGACCGACAGCGTCAGCTCGGACATGACCTCCATCGTCCGGTGCTTGCCGAGCGTCATGTGCAGTTGCTGCGCGACCCAGGCGACCGCGAGGATTTCGGCGATTGGCTGCAGCGCGTCGACGTGCGGCTGCCCGAACGCGTCGGGCCGCCTCGAGACGACGTTCAGCGTGCCGACGGCGCGGCCGCGCGAGACGAGCGGCATGAGCAGCACCGACCTGAATCCCGACGTGAGCAGGATGTTCGCATCGAGGTAGTCGGGCGCCGCGGACTTGATGTCGGCGATGATCATCGGCTCGCGCGATCGCACGACGCCGCCGAGAATCGTCCGCTCGACCTTGAAGACGATCTCGGGCCGTGGGCGGGACCGTCGCTCGTCCTGCTGCACGCGCGCCGTGTAGGTCTGGAACTCCCGTCCATCTTCCGACAGCAGCGCCAGGCCGACACGGTCGCAGGGCGCGAGGCGCGCGACCCGCGCGGCGAGCGCCTGGAAGGCCAGAGGCACGTCGACCGAGCGCGCGATGATGTCGAGGATCGCGTTCTGCGTCTGGAGCTGATCGACTTCGGTCAGCGTCGCGCTGTGATCCCGTTCCTGCTGCGAGAGTCGGCGCGCCGAGCGAGGTGATCCGGCGCGTGGCGATTGCGGCGAGCGCCAGCAACGTCATCCAGACGATCGAGGAGCGGCACCAGCACCACGGGATGCCGTGGCAGCCCGACGCCGAGCCCCCACGCCAGCGGCTGCACCGCGCCGAACGCAATCAGAAGCCAGATGGCCCAGACGGGCGCGCGATCCTCTCGAAGGGGCATTAGTCTTTTTCGATCACGAAACTATATCGCAAAAGGCGCCAACGCCGCGTCGCGGTCGGCGCGCGGCACCAGCGGGAACGTATCGAGAATGTGATGGAACTGGGCTGACTCGAGGCCGTACTCGCGAGCGGCGAGCGCCTGGAGGCGTGCGCGTGCAGCCGCGAGCGGAGCGGCTGGCCCGACGAGCGCGCGCGCTGAGCGCGACGATCTCGCTGAAGCGAGGCGCGTGCCGCTCGAGGTGCCGGCACGGGCAGCCGGTCGATGATGCCCGAGGAGACGTGCGTGCTGACGCGGAGCCGCACCAGATAGTTGGCGACGAAACTGTTGAGCATGCCGCACAGATACCACTGAGCACTCGACGGTCCAGCGGCATCCTTGAGGCAGAAGACCGTGTGCGTGGTGATGGTGTCCTCGGGCACGATGGCGGCGATGAGCGTCAGCCGGTTCGTCGCCGACGCGACCTCCCGATACCCCAGTCGGGCTCGTCCGAAGGTTCGGGCGGGATCGACGAGCGTGGCCGCGACGTCCGGCCGCAATCCGTAGCGTCGCGCCCTCGACGTCGACGGTGAACGGGAGCGAGGTGCTTGCCTTCGATGACCGGCAGCCCTGCGCGTCTCTGGCCGCGAGTGAAGTGGCGGCGGTCGTCGGTGGCGTTGAGCTCGCGTCCGAAGCGGACGTGCCAGCCGGCGGGATCGCCGAGCGCGGGCGTGGTGAAGGCGATCGCGTGCAGGATGTCGACATCACGCTCGCGATCGGACGTCGGGCAGCGCGATCTGTTCTCCGCTCAGTTGCTCGAGCAGCGGCCGAGTCAGCGTGACGGCGTCGCGATCCGGACCGAGTTCCGGGAGCCGGTCCAGGGCCTCGGCTTGCTGAATGCCGAAACGGCACGGGATCGTCGTGGTGCGGCCACCGGCCGTCGCGGAGAGCAGGAGGAACTTGAGGCTGCGATGAACCGGAAACATGCCGTCGCGGTTCTCGAGCGAGACCAGACTGTCGATCCGCGTGCGGTCCAGGAGCGCCCGCCGCAGGGGTGCGGCCCCGCGGTCGGTCGCCAGGCCGGAGGGCAGCACCATGCCGAGACGGCCGTCCGTAGCGGAGCAGCGCGAGCGTGCGCTCGAGGAACAACTGATAAAGGTTGACGTGACCGTCGCCCTGCGCCGTGTAGACCCGGATCCACGGGCGAAGTCGGTCAGCCTGTGCCGCGGCCGTTCGCGCTGCGTCCCTGGTGTCGACGTCGCCGCGATCGCCCCGCAGCATTTCCCAGGGCGGATTGCCGATGATCGCGTCGAAGCCCGGGACGCGCGCGCGGCTCGCCGCTGGCGTCGCAGAAGATCTCGGGGAACTCGAATGTCCAGTGGAAGAAACGCTCCCGCGACGCGATGTGTCTGGACTCGGCGACGAGCGGCGCGGCCACGTGCGCGGGAAGGCTGCCACGTCCGAGGATCTGGTCGGCGAGCGCGCCGAACGGAACGCCGCCCGATTTCGGCGGCGTTCGCCGAACCACGCGCTGCACCACAGGTCGCAGACCTCCTTCCACCGCTCGACCGGTGCGTCCCTCCGGGTCAACGTTGCGAACGCGTGCTCCTTGGCGCGGACCTGCTCGAGCGTGTCGCCAGGTTCCGTCGCGATGCGCGACCTGACGGCAATCGCCTCGACAAAGCACGACGTCCTGCGCGTCGTCTTCAAAGAGCGGTAGCGCGCGCGCGCGCCGCGCGACGAGCGGCGCCTGGCGCCTGCCTGGCATGTCCGCCGCAGACGCGCCGACCAGGCTGTTGCCGGTTCGTAGCCGATGGTCGAGGAACGTCAGCGGCCGATCCGCTGAAAGCGTGGCGAGCCAGAGCGACAGTCGTCCGAGCTGAACGGCCATCGGGATTGATGTCGACGCCGTAAAGACATCGCTGCGCAATGGTCCGGCGGAAATCCGCACGGTCGCGCTCGGTGATGTCGTCGGTCGACACGCCTCCAGCCCTGACGAGCGCTGCCTCGTACGCCGACGCCAGGTATCGGCACGCGGCGACCAGGAACGCCCCGCTGCCCATCGCAGGATCCAGGATGCGCAACGCCAGAATTGATTCTGCCGAGGCGGTGGCGACGAGTGGCGCGAGCGCGCGCCGCACGAGATACTCCGTCAGCGGCCTGGGAGTGTAGAAGGCGCCGGTCGACTTGCGACGCTCGCCGCGGACGAGCACACCAGGCACGCGTGTTCGGCCCGCGCTGCCGCCCGGATCGAAATCCAGCAGCCGTTCGTAGACGCCGCCGAGCTGCTCGACGCCAAGATCTCCGTAGGCGATGCGCTCGACATCCGTCCGCGCCCGGTGCGAGTCGTCAACGCCAGCAGCGCCTGGCGCACAACGCGATCGTCAAGCGGCACGCTGTCGGCGAGCGGCGCGTGCGCCGGCGAGAACAGTCGTCCGTTGAAGGGTGGCACGTGCAGCGAGCCGATTCGACAGCCGCGATGGGCAAGGCGGGCGATGGCCTGCAGCGTCTCCCAGACGCCGACCGGGCGCTGGCAGCATCTCGACAGGCCCACGCAGCGACTCGATGGTGTAGCTGTCGCGATAGATCGGATGCCACCGCGGCACGAGGCCGCGGGCTTCGGCAAAGAGCAGAAAGAGAATGCGATAAACCACGACCAACGCTTCATCGAATGCGGAGACAGCGGTAGATGGCGCGTTGCGCGCGCTGGCGGCGGCAACCAATGCGCGCGTCAAGTGGGTCAGGGCATCGTGAACACCGTGCTGAAGAGACGATCGAACTGAAGCGCGATGCTGTTCGGTCAGCTCGATTGCTCGCTCCAGCAAGGGTCGCGCGTCGCCCGAAGCACCTTCCATGGCCGCTCCGCGCAGGAGTCCCCAGAAAACCGCGAATGTCTCCTCGCGGTCGAGCGCCATCTCGAGATCGAACTCAGCGAACTGCCGCGAGTACGTCCGGGAACTGTCGACGATGCGGAGGCGTGGACCGGAGAGGCAGAAACACCAGCGGCCGTTTTGACCGATGCCGAGTCGAACCGTGTCCCGCCAGGTTGCGGCGGAATGGTCACCCCACAGCGTCACGAACAGGGTTGCCCGCGGCACACCTGAGACGCTGAGGACCGCGCGCAGGCCTGTTGGAGGCTGCGCGCGAGTACCCCGTGAACGTGAGTCGACGGGCACGACGTGATAGCCCATTCCAGTAAATAGCGGGTCCGCCAGGCGGTCGTAAATCGCGCGGAGCGACAGCGCTGGTCCGAGGTGCGCGCGCAGCGGCAAGTGCCAGGCACGAAGGCTCCGGCGCGCGGCCTCCCGCTCGGCGTCGCCAAGCAGGCCGCTGAGGGCTCGCGGGACGACGTCGGCCAGCGCTTCATGGGACAGGAGCGATCCGGACAGGCCGGGGATCATTGCTGTTCTGGTACGAGAAGCACGGCAATGACCGCGGCACGCTTCGTCGGCGGTGCCGCGCTGGCGCTGAAGGTCATCGCGCGTTCATCGATCGCATCTCTGCGAGCCCGAGCGGACCGGGCGTGCGCGCTCGCGGCTACGAGCGAGCGCCGGTCGAATAATCCGGCCTGGACCAGCCGCCGTGACGCTGACGGTTGTCCCGGAGCGACGGCGGCAGCGATCGCCTTCTCGCGTTGCCGCTGCCGTTCCCTGCGCTGGGCTTCGAGCGCAACGGCAGTCTCCAATTGGCTCTCGTGATCGACACGCGAGTGAAGGCTCCCGTCTTGAAGGAGAGCGTCGATGAGCTCATGAAGCCGCTGGGTGTCTGGTCGATCGTCATGCCCGCCAAGGAAGAAGTGCCTGAGCTGATGAGGCTCGAGCGCGATGCGAACGAGGTGTGGCGCGGCATGCAAATCCGCGCCATCGCTGGTTTCGAGCTTGAGCGCAACAACGAGAAACAGCCCCGCGGGCACGCGCGTTCGACGCCGAAGCGCCGTCACGGTCGGACGCACGGCAAGGTTGGACGTCGCGTCGCCGTACGAACGCGCGGCAAGGACTCTGTGATGCTCGAGTCGCGCGGCCTCTCGGGCGGCGGCGAGCTGGAGTTGCGGCGAGGGACCGACAGCACATTCTGGCGCAGCCACAGACACGCCGGTGACGAGGCTGGCCGGGTCCGCATCCATCATGATCGCGGCCACCACGCGCGATTCCGTCAGCGCGTGGAGCATCCGGCCGGGTGAGGTCCGGCGGCCCCGGCGAGCGAAGAGCGGCGCGAGCACGAGCGCTTCGGCAGTGTCGGCGGCGACCAGCGCGAGCTCGTGCACGCGGCGCGCCTGACCGAATCGATCCACGCGTCCGGCGCGTTGTTCCAACCGGCTCGGACTCCATGGGAGCTCGTAGTGGATCACCAGGCGGCATCGCTCATGGAGGTTCAGGCCTTCCGATGCGGCATCAGTGGCGAGCAGGATCCCGCCGCGTTCGTTGAAGGCCAGCTGCACACGTCGGCGATCGGCTGGCGAGAGCGCGCCGTGAAGGACCGTGATTGGGTGCCCGGCCGCCGCCAACCGTTGCTCGAGCCGGGCGAGCGTATCCCGATACTCGGTGAAGACAATCGACGCTTCGCCGAGCCGGCGCCCCGATCTGGCAAGCAGCCGCAGCAGGAAGCTGGCCTTACGCTCGTGTGTGGCCGCCATCCGGGCGGCCTCCGCAATCGCCGACAGCCAGCGGCGTTCCCGCTTTGCATCGCCGAGTCCTGGAACGGCGAGCACGGCGGCCGGCGCGTCATCTTCGAGTGGATCTTCGTCCCGCTCCGGATCAAGCGGCAGGTTCAACTGACTGGGTTCCTCAGGTCGTCGGCTGAGCAGCATGAGCCGGCGTTCGACCGATGCGCAGAGCGACCCTGCGCTCGAGAGTGCGCGCTTGCGAAGCACGATCGAGACCAGCCGGGCGCGATCGTCTCCACGCGTGCCGGCTTCCTCCCAGACGCGCTGGCTGTAGCGGCCGACGAGCGCGTGCATCCGCCGTTCAGCCTCTGAAGGAACGACAGTCAGGACCGTCGTCTTGCGTGGAGAACCCGCGCCGACATCCGCCCGCGAACGCTGAAACATGACGACCGGCTCGTCCCCGCCGATTCGGCACAGTGCTTCGAGCTCGGCCGGACGTCCGCTGTGCGGCGTTGCCGTCAGGAGCATCACACAGTGGGACCGGACGGCAATCGCGTCCATCGCGACGCGCCGATCGGTACCTGACGCGGCGGCGTGCGCCTCGTCGATCACCACGGCATCCCATAGGACGTCTTCGAGCGACCGCAGCACTTCGGGGCGCTTCACGAGATCGTGCGAGGCGATGTAGATCCCCGGAAGCGACCATGGGTTGACGTCTCCGGGCCGCTCAGCAGCCATCGCCTTGAGCCAGGCCGTGTCGGCGAGGACCGGCGTCAACGCGCAGCGCTCCCTGAGCTCGGTGCACCACTGTTCGCGCAGGCCCGCGGGCGTCAGCACGATCGCCCGAAATGATTCGTGGCGCTCGGTGAGCTCGAGAAGCAGCAGGCCAGCCTGAATGGTCTTCCCAAGGCCGACGCCGTCGGCGACGAGAAGCCGGGTCGCACCATCGCGCAACACCGCCAGCGCGGGCTCGAGCTGGTAAGGCAGGAGACGAATCGGCGCGCGCGAGGCCGCGCGAAGCGATCCGAACGGATGCAGCGTCAGTAGCGCGCGATCGAGCTCGTGCAGCCAGCGGCGGGCGCTGACCGCGCGAGGGCGCGGATCCGCGTCGATGCGTTGCGGGCGATCGAACGGCGTCAGCAGCGTTATCGCGCCGCTCCGGCCGATCTCTCGCAAACGCAGCGCTGCGCCGTCAATCGACCGCGTGACGTCGCTAACGGTCCATCGGCGACCGCGCACGCGAACCCGGCTGCCGATACCAATTGGCGTCAGAATGGAGGCGGGCTGCATTCCGGCGGGCATCGCAATGCGGATGCCTCAGCGTGGGCCTCGCGCAGTCCGCCCCCGCTCAGCTGGCGTAACGTATTCAGCCGAAAAGACTTGCGGCTCAGGTTGGCTGGGTCGAGTTCCGATCCGAGTCGTCTGCCTCCACACGTCGCTGTTGCAACTGCTTCAACCGGGCGTCCGCATCGAGATCGCGGAATCTGCACGCAACCCCGACGCTGTCATTTTCTCGGTTTGCGACCGGACAGCTGACAGCTGAGAGCTATCTATCCCGTCGCATCGTCGCGCGAACCGCGCAGGGCGCGGCGCGACACGATCACCGGGCGGCGCTTCTCGCCACTGGCGGCCGCAGTCTTTGGTGCCCGGACCCGCACTCGCCGAATGCGGCAGCCACGCGGGTATGAAACGGCGGCGACGGTTGGCGGCATGCGCAGCCCTTCGATCAGCCGATGCAGATCGTCCGGGGCGGCAGGCGTCTCGCCGTTCGACTGCCCGTTCTCGGCTCGCGCCCAGACCGACAACGGCATCAGGCGGAGGACCCCCTTGGGCTCGTCGTGGTCGGCGCGGAATTCGGCATAGCTGTCCGCGCGGCCCGCTGTCAGCTCTTCATGGCGGCGCCACGCGAGCTCCTCCTGCTTGGCATGGCGGCGGCGGGCGGCGGCGGTTTCCTCTTCACGTCGTCTGGCGTCTTCTTCGCGCTTGCGCCGCGCCTCGGCTTCGAGCCGTTCTTGTTCTTCTTCCTCGCGCTTGCGGCGTGCCTCGGCCTCGATGCGTTGCCGTTCTTCTTCCTCGCGCTTGCGCTTGGCCTCGGCCTCGAGGCGCTGCCGTTCCTCTTCCTCTCGCTTGCGGCGTGCCTCGGCCTCGAGGCGCTGCCGTTCTTCTTCCTCGCGTTTACGCTTGGCCTCGGCCTCGAGGCGTCGGCGTTCTTCTTCCTCGCGCTTCCGCTTGGCTTCGAGCTCGAGGCGCTTGCGTTCTTCCTCTTCGCGCTTGCGCTTGGCCTCGGCTTCGAGGCGCTTGCGTTCCTCTTCCTCGCGCTTGCGTTTGGCTTCGAGTTCGAGGCGCTTGCGTTCCTCTTCCTCCCGCTTACGTTTGGCTTCGAGTTCGAGGCGCTTGCGTTCCTCTTCCTCGCGCTTACGTTTGGCTTCGAGCTCGAGGCGCTTGCGTTCTTCCTCTTCGCGCTTGCGCTTGGCCTCGGCCTCGAGGCGCTTGCGTTCCTCTTCCTTACGTTTGGCTTCGAGCTCGACTCGTTTGCGTTCTTCTTCCTGGCGCTTCCGCTCCGCTTCAGCTTCTTCGCGCTTGCGCTTGGCCTCAGCTTCGAGCCGCTTGCGTTCCTCTTCCTCGCGCTTGCGCTTGGCTTCGAGCTCGAGGCGCTTGCGTTCTTCTTCCTCGCGCTTGCGCTTGGCTTCGGCTTCGAGGCGCCGGCGTTCCTCTTCTTCACGTTTGCGCTTGGCCTCGGCCTCGAGGCGCTTGCGCTCTTCTTCCTCGCGCTTGCGTTTGGCTTCTGCCTCTTCGCGTTTGCGCTTGACCTCGGCCTCGAGCCGCTTCCGAACTTCTTCTTCCTGCCGCTTGCGCTGAGCTTCGGCTTCGAGCTCACGCTTGCGCTTGGCCTCGGCTTCTTCCTGCTTCTTTTTGGCGGCGGCTTCAGCTTCGCGCTTGCGCTTGGCGTCGGCCTCGAGCCGCTTTCGCTCGGCTTCGGCCTCTTCTTCCTTTTTCCGTTTGGCGACAGCCTCGGCTTCGCGCTTCCGCTGCGCGTCTGCTTCCGCCTCGCGCTTCTTGTCGGCTTTCGCCTTCCGCGCCGTTTCAGCCTCGGCCTCTGCCTGTTCACGGGCTCGCGCCTCTGCGGCCACGCGCTCGACTTCAGCTGCCTCCGCGCGCCGCTGCTCGGCCTCGGCTTCGTCCTCGCGCCGGTGGCGCGCCTCCGCCTCTTCGCGGGCCTGCCGCGCTTCTTGCGCCAGCCGGTCCTGCTCTTCCTGATCTTCGGCGAGTACCGCCAGGGGGACGTTGGTGACGAGCGACGGTGTGGCCGCAGCCGCAGCGGCGTTGGCCAGCACGGTGGAGGGCCGCCATTCGAATGGCGACTCCCACGCGGAACCTCCGCTGCTGACGGCCCCTTCATCGGCGACTGGGTCAGGCTGCGGCGCAGCCTCCGAAACCCGCACGACCGGGTCTGGATCCGAGAACGACCGAGACGGTTGATCCGAGAACGACCGTGTCGGTTGCTCCGAGAATGACCGTGTCGGTTGCGACTGGAACTCGAGGTGCGCCACCCGCTGCTGCAGCGCCTCGACCGATTCGGACTTCCGCTCGGTCGCGGTTTCGATGAACGTCCGGATTTCGTCGGCAAAAAGATCCGGATCGCAGCCGCCCATCGTCACCTTCGGGCCGGAATCCTTCTTGCCGAGCAGCTTGCCGAACAGTCCGCCGCCGCCCTTCTGTTCCATGTCCGCCGCGGTCGATGCGAGCTGCGGAATGGTGTGGGTCTGGATGTGTTGCGCGCCGGCGAGCGTCCGCAGGTACGGAGACGAGCTCCTCCTCGTCCCGCGGAGAGAGGAGCGCGGTGAGGAGGATGACGTCGGGGATCCGCGCCGTCAACGCCGCCACGGCGGCGTCGCGCGAATCGACCAGCACGAGATCCGCGCGAACCTGATCGCGAATGATGCGCTTGAGAATGGTCGCCTGACGGTGGTCAGGCTCGACAGCCAGGACGAGCGCCAAGGTCTACGTCCTTATCATGAAGAGAAAGAGCACGGCGCCAACGACCGCAAAGATCATGAGTGGTCCGTTCTCGAGACTCTGATAGCGGAGCGCTCGCGACCAGGGCACTCCCGAGTTCGACCAGGCGATTGTCCCAGGACGAGATGCCGTCGCCACCCGACACCAGCTGTGTAAAACGGTCGCGCACCCGCGGGTCGACATACACGAGCCCGCCGACGACGAGCGCGAAAGCGGTCATTGACAGCAGCAGCTGGCGAAATTTCATGGCGTGATCCTTGGAAGCGCCTGCTCGCAATGCGTATGCCGTCGACAGATCTGTACGCGGCGCGAGCGTTAAGTGACGCGCATACAAGAAATAGATGCGGGAGTGTGCGAGTCGCGCACAACCAGTGGACGCGTCGGGCCGCTGCAGCGCTCACCAAATTCGCGTGATGCCTTACGAAACTGCACCTGGCTGGCGTCCTTCGGCGAGGTCATTTCGCGGCCGCGGAGTCCACATGCGAGTGCCGCTGGCGTGAAGCAATCGTCGTCGGCTGAAGGACTTGCGCGGAGCGGCCGCGCCGGCAGCGCCGCCCCGTGGCACAGCCGTTGCGATTGGCCGAGCCGACGTGTCGCGGCAAGCGCGGCGCACTTATCAACCTACATGCGGCGCTGCCGCAAGTTCCGCACCGCAAAAGGGCGGTGCGTTTCCTCGGGGGAGGATCGCAATGTCGATGCTACTGAATCTCGTGAAGTCGGTTCGCAACGAAGAGGGTCAGGACCTGCTCGAGTACGCGCTGCTCGTGGCGCTCATCGCGCTCATCGCGATCGGCGCGGTCGGCGCTGGCCGGACAGAGCGTGTCGAGGCCATCTTCACGAACATCGCCGGACAGCTCGGCGCGGCGTCGTAGTCGTCGGGATCTCAGGGTGGGCCGGCGCGCTTCAACGCGCCGGCCCACCGTTTCGTAGGATCGACGGGAGGAGTCGAGTCATGCCATCGCCTGTTGCTGTTGCTCAATTGAAACGCCTCGCGAACGCGGTTGCGCCGCGAGGAAGAGGGACAGGATCTGATCGAGTACGGGTTGCTCTGCGCGCTCATCGCTCTCGTCGCGCTCGGCGCGGTGACAACGGTTGGCAACACCATCAACACCGTGTTCTGGCAGGTCATTGCTCAAGCTTTTTAGCGTCGTCGTTCGCGGTACTCGCCGCCGGTCTGATCGTCGCGACGGTGGTGGATCTTCGGACGCGGCGGATTCCGAACGTCCTGACGGGCACGATGGCGGCAGCAGGACTCGGACTCGCGGCGTTCGGATTTCGGCGGTATTTCGGTTCGCGCGGCGGTGCTCGGATGTCTGATCGGCCTGGTGCTCATGTTACCTGGTCACGCTGCTCGGGGCCACCGGCGCCGGCGACGTGAAGTTGATGGCGGCCGTTGGGAGCCTGCTCGGACCGCTCGTGGTCGTCAAAGCCGTGCTCTTCACGGCGGTCGCGGGCGGCGTGCTGGCGGTAGTGGTCGCGATGCAGCGACGGCGGCTCGGGACGATGCTAGCCGGCACGGGCCGGATGATTGCGGCGCCGGCTGACGTGAAACGCGAGATCGCAGCCGGGGCGCCCGCGAGTCGTTTCGCATACGGGCCGGCGATTGCCATCGGCAGCTTGCTTGCGGCGGTGATGCGGTAAATCGGTTCAGGGTTCAAGGGTTCAAGGTTCAGGATTCGCCGTCCTGCGAGCTGCGACGTAGCGAGCCGCGGGCAGCGAGTGAGGATTTGATGCCACGTCAGACCGCCGGGGTGGAGAGTCGCAGGTCGCCGATCGATGGCGCCGCCACTCGAACTCAGATCTCCAGCGAGCACGGCGCGGCTCTCCTCGAGACGGCAGTGACGCTGCCAATCGTCCTGATGATTTGCGTCGGCATCTTCGAGTTTGGCCGGGCGTACCAGACCTGGCAGGTGCTGACCAATGCCGCGCGCGAGGGCGCGCGCGTCGCCGCGGTCGGCGGCACGACCGACCACGATGTTGAAGCCGCCGTGCGCTCGTTCATGGCGGCAGAGCGGCTCGGAAATGCCGGCGTCGCGCCGATCGCGGTCAACCGCAAGGTGGTCCTGGGATCGAACACCGGCAGCGAAGTCACGATCCAGTATCCGTTCACGTTCATCTTGCTCGACCCGGCCGTGCGGTTCGTGAGGCCGGTAACCACGGGCGAGCCGTTGACGATGTCAGCGGTCGCCACCATGCGTAACGAAAGCTAGGGGACGCTCATGCGCAACCGTATCTTCGCCGTTCTCGCCGTCGCCGTGCTGGCGGGTGGCGGTCTGGCCATGGCCACCTACAACGCGATGAACAAGGGCAACAGCCCGGTGGTTCAGCAGACGAAGACCCAACCGGTCGTGATCGCCACCACCGACTTGTCGTTGGGGGCCGAGCTGAAGGCTGACCACCTGAAGGTTGCGCTGTACCCCCAGGGACAGGCGCCGGAAGGGGCGTTTGTCAAGGTTGACGAGATTGTCGGGCGCGGTGTGATCGTCAACATTGTCAAGAACGAGCCGATTCTCCCGGCAAAGCTGGCCTCGAAGGAAGCCGGTGCCGGGCTGCCGCCGGTGATTCCTGAGGGCATGCGGGCCGTGTCGGTGCGCGTGAACGAGGTCATCGGCGTGGCCGGCTACGTTCTGCCCGGTACGCGCGTCGATGTCCTGGCCACGGCGAGCCCGACCAACGACCCGAAGGACATCACCACCAAGGTCGTCCTCGCGAACGTGCAAGTGCTGACCGCCGGCACGCGCATGGAGCAGGACCAAACGGACGGCAAGCCCGTGCAGGTCACGGTCGTAACGATGTCGGTGACGCCCGAGCAGGCCGAACGGCTCGCGCTCGCGAGCACCGAGGGCAAGATTCAGCTCGCCCTCCGCAATCCGCTCGATCAGTCGGCGCCGGCGACCCCCGGGATGCGGCCGGCCGTGCTGCTTGGAATGGCGAAGGGTCCGGTGCCCGCGCAGACGACCTCGAGGTCGAAGCCGGGCCAGGCGGTGACCGTCGCCTCGACGACGCCGGCCTTCGTTCCCACGGTTGAAATCATTCGCGGCGACAAGCGCGCGACGGAAGTCGTGAAATGACGATGAATGCCAGCCGGACCACTCACAGCGAACTCGAATCGGAGGATCTGAACATGCTCGCGGCACACACGACTCAGTTCTGGCGATCGCGCCCCTTGCAGGGCCGCCGGCCGGCCGCCTTCTTCGCGGCGCTGGTCGTGTACATCATCGTCATCCTCGTTGCCGCGCCGCAGGCGCAGCAGCCACAGGTCTTCAACCCGACCGGCACCGCGTCGGCCACCATCGTCCGCGACGCGGTCAGCGGCTCCGAGATCGACCTGATGGTCGGCCGGTCGACCGTGTTGAACGTCAGCGCGCAGATCGCCCGCGTGTCGCTGACGGTGCCAGACATCGCCGACGCGTTGGTGACTGCGCCGTCGCAGCTCCTCATCCACGGCAAGAAGCCCGGCACGATCTCACTGTTCGTCTGGGACAAGGCCGGGGCGATCTCAACCTTCGAGGTGAAGGTTCGGCACGATCTCAGCGCGCTCCTGGCGCACCTCAGGCAGCTCTTCCCCGGCGAAGACATCACAGTGCTCGGCAGCGGCAAGGACATCGTCATCTCCGGCACCGTCTCGAGCAAGTACGTGATCGAGAAGGCCGGGGACATGGCCGCCGGCTACGTCGCCAAGAAGGACGACGTCGTCAACATGCTCAAGCAGCAGGAGGGCGTCGCCTCGAACCAGGTGATGCTGCGCGTCCGCTTCGCAGAAGTGAGCCGCTCGGCAATGCAGGAGCTCGGCGTGTCCTTCATTGCCAACGGATCCGGGACGAGCGATCAGTGGTACGGACGGACGAACGCCGGTACGCCGGGACCTGAGCTTCAACGATGGCAAGCTCGTCTTCAGCGACTTCCTGAACCTGTTCGTCTTCAACGCGAAGGAGAACCTCGGCGCGGTCGTCAAGGCGCTGTCGAACAAGGGTCTCTTCCAGAGCCTGGCCGAGCCGAACTTGATTGCGACCAACGGCAAGGAAGCCAGCTTCCTCGCCGGCGGCGAGTATCCCTATCCGGTGGTGCAGTCGGGATCGGGGACCAACTCGGTGACGATCACCTTCAAGGAGTTCGGCGTCCGCCTGAGCTTTACGCCGACGGTGCTCGGCGGCGACCTGATTCACCTCAAGGTCAAGCCCGAGGTCAGCTCGCTCGACTTTGCCAACGCGGTCACGATCGACGGCTTCCGCGTGCCGGCGCTGTCGACGCGGCGCACCGAGACCGAGGTCGAGCTGCGCGACGGACAGACGTTTGCCATCGCCGGGCTGATGAACAACACCTTGACCAACTCGATGAGCAAGATTCCCGGCATCGGTGACATTCCGATTCTCGGGCTGCTCTTCCGGAGCAAGGCGCACCAGAAGAATCAGACCGAGCTCGTCGTGATGATCACGCCGACGATTATCAAGAAGGGTCAGATGGGGGTTTCCGAAGGTCTGCCGTCGCTCGTCGAGCCTTACCTCGCCCGGCCCGACAAGACCTATCCGAATCCCGATCCGTTCACCGGCTCGCCGCGCTATCCGGCGGATCAGCCGCAGCCGAAGGAGGGGAACGGCGCGGCCGCCCCGCGCACCGGAACGGCGCAGCAGACTCCCGCTTCGTCCGCGCCCGTGACGACGCCAGCGGCGCCGGCACCGAAGGCCACGCCGACGGCCACGACGCCCGTCCCATCGCGGCCGATTTCGCAGACAGCGCCAGTGGCGCCTCAGCCCGCGGCACGTCCGGCGACCGCGACCAGACAGCCACCGCCTGTCGCCCCCGCGCCGGCCAAGGCGCAGCCCGTCGCGACGGCGCCAGCTCCGGCGGCCAAGGCGCCTTCGAGCGTGAAGGCGGAAGTGAAGGAAATCGACAGGGCTGCCGAGCGCGCCGCCGAGAAGGCGCGTGAGCAGGAGCGGAAGGCGGCCGAAGTCGAGGCGAAGCAGAAGTCCGAGGAAGACAAGGTGGCGCAGGCGAAGGCCGAAGAGGATCGCCGGCAGGCCGATCGGCTGGCGAAGGACCGCGCGAAGCGCGAGGCCGATATCGCCCGTAGGAACGCCGAAGTTGCCAAGAAGCAGGCCGACGACGACGCGAAGCGCGAAAAGGCGCTCGCCGAGGCTGCCGCGCGACTCAAGCAGGCGCAGACCGCGTATCAGGCCGAAGTCGAAAAGACGAAAGGCGGAAGCAATGACAAATCGAAGGAGCCGGGGAAGAGTTAGGGCTCCGCGACCCAACAGCAAGGCTACCTGGGGAGGGTAGCCTTTGCTTTTTCGAGGTGCTGTCATGGCTAGTTTTGGGAGGATTCGGAACGTCCGACGACTGGGAAACTCCAAAGGCGCGAACCTGGTCGAAGCCGCGATCATCACGCCGCTGCTTCTGTTGCTGACATTCACCATCGTCGACTTCGCGGCGATGTTCTATTGCTACCTGGCGCTCGAGCACGGCGTCAGTCAGGCGACGCGCTTCGCGGTGACCGGCCAGCAGATGAGCTCGGGCGGGGCGCCGATTGGCCGCGAGGCCTCGATTAAGACGGCGATGCGCGAAGCGACGCCGACCCTCACGATTCCCGACAGCGCGTTCAGCTTCAGCTTCATGGCGATGAACGGCACGAGCTGGGCGGGCGGCCTCGGCGGGCCGAACGACGTCGGCCGCGTCACGGTCAATTACAACTGGCAGTTCATGACGCCGCTCGTTCGGCCGTTCTTCACCAACGGGCAGCTCAACCTGCGCGTGCAATCAACCATGAAGAACGAGACGCTGTTCCAATGACAAGACCAACACACCGGAGACGCACACGCCTCTACTCCGAGCGCGGCCAGAGCATCGTCGAGTTCGCGATCGTCATGCCGCTGATGATCTTGATTACGCTCGGAGTCATCGAGACATCGTTCGCGCTGCTCGACCAGCACGTCGTGACCAAGCTGGCCCGCGAAGGCTCGAACCTGATCTCGCGCGACACGAGCCTCCAACAGGCCGCCAACGTCCTGACCAGCATGAGCGCTACGCCCGTCAACTTCAGCAACGGTGACTCGACGGTGATCTTTTCGGTGTTGATGAAGGGCGGAACGACCGGCACGACCAACTTCGGCCAGGTGGTGCTGTTTCAGCGCGCGACGTTCGGCACCTATCCGGCGGTGAGCCGGTTGACCGCTGCCGGCGGGTCGTACGGCGGCCCGCCCGAGTACCTCGCGGCGAACCCCGACAACAACGCCGGCCTGCAGGTCACGAACGTTCCCGACAGCATCATCAACGTCAACGGCGGCTTCCTGTACGTCACCGAGGTATTCACGAGGCACAACCTCCTGACCGGGATCGATGGCTTTCTGCCGCCGCTCTTCCGGGTGCTGGTGCCGAGAAGCCTCTACTCGATCGCATATTTCTGAGTTCGTCGGGCCAGCGTTCCTACATTCTTCATAAGGGCGGAACGGACATGAATAGACATACACAAAGGGTCTCGAGCGAAGAGGGGTTCGTCCTCTTCTACATGGCCGTGTTCCTGACGCTGCTCTTGATCTGCGTCGGACTGGCCGTGGACACCGGCCGGGCCTACGTCGTGCAGGCGCAGCTGTCCAAGGCCGTGGACGGCGCCGCGCTTGGCGCGGCCCGGATGCTCAACAGCGGCAACCCGCGGCAGGAAGCCGCGAACATCTACCGGGCCAACTTTCCCAATGGCTGGATGGGGACGACGTCGTCGACGAGCCCCTCCGAGGCGGGCTTCTTCACGATGACCACCGACGCCACGACCGGCGTCAACGTGGTCAACGTCCGCGCGACGGCGATCGTGCCGACGACCTTCATGCGCCTGGCGAACAAAACCGAGCTGCAGGTCAACGCGCTCGGCGAGGCCACGCGGCGCATGGTCGACCTTTCGCTTGTAATGGACGTCTCGAGCTCGATTGGCTGGCGTTGGCCGTACGTGAGAGATGCAGCGCGGCACTTCGTCGATGCCTTCGACCAGAGCAACGACCGCGTCAGCCTGGTGTTCTTCGGGAATGGCGCCCGCGTCGTCGACGCGATGCCGCCGGCCGCGGCTTCGACAAGGCGCGAGTGATGGCCGACATCCCCAACAGCTTGCCCGGCGGCAGCACGGCGATGGTGCAGGGGCTGTACCGAGGATGGGACGAGCTGCGATCGGTGCCGAACGGCCAGCAGTCTGGCCTGCGCGTCATCGTGCTGTTCACCGACGGCGCGTCGAACAGCGTCCCTGGCATCTACAATCCCGGGCGCCCGCCGGGTGTGTCGCGTGGCCTGAGAACGTGGGACTTCCCTGACGACACGTGCGCCGACCCTGACGCTCAGACGCACGCGACGCCGTTCGGATCGACGGGCTGTACGACACCGATGACCGGCGCCGCGAGCCCGTCGGTCGGCGCATTTCCCACTGCGGGAGCTGCACTCCGGGAGGACAGCTCGTGCAGCACCTGACGCTGCCCGGGGTGCCGTTCATGCCGGCCTCCGCGTCCGGCGTCCGCAGGCCTACATCTCGAATTCATCGGAGCGGAGGTATTCCGACGACCTTCCCACTGCAGACCAATGCGCTGACCGTCAATGGCGTCGCACAGAATGACGCACGCGAGATCTGCGAAACTTCAACGCTGCTCAGAACCGGTATCCGGCGCACGATCTGGAACGTCAACAACGCGGCGAGCAATCTGGTCGAGATCATCGCGAACGCGGCGCGCAGCCGATACGTCCGGCGACTATCCGATTCGCATCTACTCGATCGGCATGGGCGAGTTCGTGCGCTGCCACGCTCGGCACGCGTCAGGAGATGTCGGAAGAGATCCTGAAGCGCGTCGCGAACGATCCGACGTCGCCTGACAAGAAGCCGACGCCCCAGCTCGAAGGCCGGTACTACTTCGCCGAAACCGAAGCGCACGTCCAGGCGGCGTTCCAGGCGTTGCAGAATCAGATCATCCGGTTGACCAAGTAAGTCCACCCTGCGGCTCTGACACACGGGGTCAGATCTCGATTCTTCAACAATCGATATCTGGCCCCGTTCGCTTTTGTCAGCAGGGCATCGACAAAACCGTCCGGCGAGCGACGGAACTGTGGGTGAAAGACGGCTCTGAATCGACTCGTGCGAACGGCTATTGGTAGTAAGACCAGGATTCAGCAGCGAGTTACGGGGCGAGTCGACAACTGACAGTCGCGGCACAGGCGTTGCCATTCTGTTACCGGGGCCGCTCCCTCTCTGTGCGGCCCGACGTTCCTACGGACCGATTCGGACAACGAAACAGTATCGACATGGCACAGCTAACAGCGCTCATCGTCAGCCATGATGACGATTTCAAACGCCAGGCAGCCACGCTGCTGCGGGCGTGTGGGGTCCCGGTAGGGATCGTCGACGGTCGCGCGACGGACGGCTCGCACCCAGACGTCGCGGTGGTCGATCTTCGCGCGGATGCGGCCTCGGGCATGGCGGCGATCGAACGGCTCCGGGCCACCCACTCATCGATGGCCATCTTCGCCGTCGCCATGACGGCCGAATCCGACCTGATTCTCGGCGCGATGCGCGCCGGCGCCAACGAGTTCTTTCCGTGGACGCCGGGCGGGCAGACACAGGCCAGCCGCTCGATGGAAGAGTCCTTCCACGGCGCGGTCCGGAAGACCGCGGCGCGGCGCGAAGCGGCCCACGCCGGCACGCGCCAGCCCTGCGCCACCCACGTGTTTCTCGGCGCCAAAGGCGGCGCCGGCACGACCACCGTTTCGGTGAACTGCGCGGTCGAGCTCGCGCGGTTGTCGAAGCGGCCGACGATCGTCCTCGATTTGAAACCGTGCCTCGGCGAAGTCGCGCTGTTCCTGGGCGTGCGGCCGCGCTTTACCGTGCTCGACGCGATCGAGAGCCTGCACAAGCTCGACAAGGAGTTCCTCAAGGAGCTCGTCTCGAAGCACAAGTCGGGTCTCGACATTCTCGCCGGATCTGAACAGTTCGATCGGCCGAATGCGCAGGACGCCGGCGCGATCGAAGAGCTCCTCCGCGTGCTCGGTCGGACCTACGACCAGATCGTGATCGACGCGGGCAACACCATCAACTCGTTCGTCGTGGCGACGCTCTACACCGCGGACACGGTCTTCTTGATCGCGAATCCGGACGTCCCGTCGATCAGAAACGCGCAGCGTCTGGTCGATCGTGTCCGGCAGCTCGGTGCCGGCGCCGAGCGGGTCAAGATCCTGCTCAACCGGACCTCAGATCAGAACCTGATTGCGCCCAAGCAGATCGAGACGGCGCTCGGTTATGGCATTCACCACGCGTTCACAAGCGACTATCGGACCGTGTCGACGGCGCTCAACTCGGGCGTGCCGCTCGCGCTCGTCAATGGCTCGGAGCTCGCGACTCAGTTCAACACCTTCACGCGCCAGTTGCTGGGACAGCAGTCGGAAGAGGAAAAGGAACCGGAGAAGCGCCGTGCTTTCCTCGGCATCCTCTAACTGTTACTTCACGAACGAGTAACCAGGACACGCGACCATCATGAGCTTCTCGCTTTCACTCAATACGCCGCCAGACAAAAAGGACGCTGCGGCGCGCCCGGCGCGCGTCGAAGCACCCAGGCCGCAGTACATCGAGCTCAAGGCCAACGTTCACCGGAAGCTGCTGAACCGGCTGAATCTGGAAGCGCTGGCGTCGACCGAACGGTCACGCGCCGAAGCGGACATTCGCGCCTTGCTCTTCGACCTGATTGCCGAAGAGAGCATGCCGCTCAGCATGAGCGAGCGCGACGCGATTCTCGGCGACGTCATCGACGAGGTCTTCGGGCTCGGGCCGCTCGAGCCGCTGCTGCGCGATACGTCGGTCAGCGACATCCTGGTCAACACCTACAAGAACGTCTACGTCGAGCGCAGCGGCAAGCTGGATCGGCTGCCGACGACGTTCCAGGACGACAAGCACCTGATGCGCGTCATCGACCGCATCGTCAGCGGCGTCGGCCGCCGCGTCGACGACAGCTCGCCGATGGTCGACGCGCGCCTCGCGGACGGTTCCCGTGTCAACGCGATCATTCCGCCGCTCGCTGTCGATGGACCACTGCTCTCGATTCGCCGTTTTCCGGCCGAGCGCCTGCGCGCCGAGGATCTGGTGGCGATTCGATCGCTGACCCGGCCGATGCTCGAATTCCTCGAGGTCTGTGTGCGCGCCCGGCTGAACGCGCTGATCAGCGGCGGCACCGGCGCCGGCAAGACGACGCTGCTCAACGTGTTGTCCGGATTCATCTCGGAGCGCGAGCGCATCGTCACGATCGAAGACGCCGCCGAGCTTCAGCTGAACCAGGAGCACGTCGCCCGGCTCGAGACCCGGCCGCCGAACGTCGAAGGCAAGGGCGCCATCCGCCAGCGCCAACTCCTCATCAACGCTCTCCGTATGCGACCCGATCGCATTGTCGTCGGCGAGGTCCGAGGCGAGGAAGCGCTCGACATGCTCCAGGCGATGAACACCGGTCACGACGGGTCGTTGACGACGGTCCACGCCAACTCGCCCCGCGACGCGCTGACCCGTGTCGAGACGATGATCTCGATGGGCAGCGTCAATCTGCCCGAGCGCGCGATGCGGCACCAGATCGCGTCAGCGATTCAGATTGTCTGCCAGCAGTCGCGTATGAGCGACGGCACCAGGAAAGTCACCAGCATCTCGGAGATCACCGGCATGGAAGGCGACGTGATCACGATGCAGGAGATCTTCACGTTCGAGAAGCTCGGCGTGACGCCCGAAGGCAAGGTCATCGGACGGTTCAGGGCCACCGGCGTCCGGCCGAAGGTCTGCGAACGGCTCAAGGCCTCGGGTATCCACCTGCCGCCGGACATGTTCGAGGGCGTGACGGAGGTGCGGTAAATGCTGCTCTACATCCTGGTCGGCCTGGCGTTCTGCCTCGGCGCGGGGATCGTGCTCGGCTCGTTCTTCGGCGTCACGCAGCTACCCGGCATGCTCCTCCAGCGCAAGCTCGAGGCGCGCCTCGAGGAAGTCGCGATGGGGCCGGATCTCGAGCCCGATACTGACGGCAAGCCGAAGGCGATTCTCAAGGCCTCCGAGAGCGGACCACTGCCATCTCTCGATCGGTTCGTCGGCGGGACGACTCGCGGCTCGGCGCTGGGGCGCTGGATCGAGCAGACCGGGGTCAAGACGACGATCAGCGCCATGCTGCTGATCGCCGCCGTGCACGCACTGGTCATCGGCTTTCTGGTGATGAAGCTCGTCAACGCATCCTGGGGCTTCGTCCTCGGCGCGGTTCTCGGCTTTGGCCTGCCGTTCATGTACCTGAACATGAAGCGGACGCGGCGGATGCGCGCGTTCGAGGAAGCATTCCCGGAGGCGCTCGACCTGATCGCCAGGGCGCTCAAGGCCGGACATGCGTTCGTCACCGGCCTCAAGATGGTCGCCGACGAGATGCCCGAGCCGATCGGACCCGAGTTCAGGAAGACCTTTGATGAACAGAACTTCGGCCTGCCGCTCAAGGACGCGCTCGAGAACCTGACGATGCGGATCCCTGGCCTCGACGTGCGCTTTTTCGCCACCGCCGTGCTGATTCAGCGTGAGACCGGCGGTAACCTGTCGGAGATCCTCGAGAACCTCGCGCACGTCGTCCGCGAGCGCTTCAAGATCCTCAGGCAGGTGCGGGTCTATACGGCGCACGGCCGCATGACCGGCTACGTGCTGTTGGCGCTGCCGGCAGTCCTGTGCATTGCGCTCATGTTCATCAACCCGGATCACATGAACCTGCTCTTCCGGGAGCGGATGGGCCAGATACTGCTGATGATCGCCATAACGATGCAGGTCATTGGCTATATCTGGATCCGACAGGTCGTCAAAATCGAGGTGTAGCGTGTTGATCCCACTGCTGGCGTTCATCTTCGGGTCCGTTCTCGTCGGCGGCGCGGCGTTCGCCCTGATGCCGAACCGGGCGATTGCCATCGATCGGCGCCTCGAGGAGCTGACGAGCGGGCGGATTCGCGACGAGGACGACGACCGTCCGCGCCTCGACAAGCTGATGGGCTTTGTCAAGCGCGTCGGCGAGAAAGCGCCGCGCACCGCGAAGGAACTCGGCTCGCTCAAGTTGCGGCTCGTCCAGGCGGGCTATCGCCGCGACGAGGCGTTGACCATCTTCTTCGGCATCCGCATCGTCTTCGCGCTGGCGCTGTTTGCCCTGTTTGCGACCTCAGTCGTGATGAAGCCGAACATTGCGCTCGCGCTCGGCGGCCTGGGGTTCGGCTACGTGCTGCCGGGAATGGTGCTCGCGCGCATGGCCAAGCGCCGCGCGCACCGCATCCGCCTCGCGCTCGCCGATGCGCTCGATCTGCTCGTCGTCAGCGTCGAAGCTGGACTTGGTCTCGACCAGGCACTGACGCGAGTCGGGCACGAGCTCGCGTTCGCGTATCCGGAACTGTCCGATGAGCTCCGGCTCGTCAACCTCGAGCTCCGCGCCGGCAAGCCGCGGCCCGAGGCGCTGCGCAATCTCGCCGACCGTACTGGCGTCGAGGACCTTGGGTCCCTCGTGACGATGCTCATCCAGACCGACAAGTTCGGCACGAGCGTCGCGCAGGCGCTGCGTGTGTATTCGGAAACGCTCCGGACCAAGCGCCGCCAGCGCGCCGAAGAAGCCGCGGCCAAGACCGGCGTGAAGATGGTCTTCCCGCTCGTCTTCTGCATCTTTCCGGCGATCTGGGTCGTGACGATCGGCCCGGCGGCGATCAAGTTCGTCAAGGTCCTGATGCCGATGGCGAACAAATAACTGGTTCAGGGTTCAGGGTTCAAGGTTCACGGTTCAGGGTTCACCGGTTCAGAGTTCGGGGCTAACGTGGCACTGATTGCGCGGAACGTCGATACGGGTTCGGTGGTGGCGGAGGCGGTGGCGGTGGCGGACACTCGCGCCACGCGCGCGGTCGGGCTGCTCAACCGGACGGGATTCGAGCCCGGCGAAGGGCTGTGGATCGTGCCGAGTCGCGGCGTCCATACCTGCTGGATGCGCTTCGCCATCGACATCGTCGCGCTCGACGATCGCGGCGTCGTGATCGACCGGGTCGCCAATCTGAAGCCCTGGCGGATCCGGCTACCGCGCCGCGGCACCGCCGGCGTGCTCGAGCTGCCAGTCGGCACGCTGACCAGATCCGGCACGGCCATCGGCCACCGGATCGCTTTCGAGCCGCAGGCGGACAACTGCCTGCGAGGAGACCACTAGATGAATGCCGCCGTCGCCGAACTGAAAAGCGTGACCGGGAACCCGGCGCCGCCGCCACCACCGGCGACGCTCGAAGAAACAGGACTCCATCCCGACACGCTCGCGCAGCTGCTGCTCAAGACGCTCGTCGGTGGTGAGGCGAGCGGCACGGTCCTGTCGGACAAGCTGCGGCTGCCGTACTCCGTGCTCGATGCGCTCATCCAGCATGGCCGCGTCGAAAAGCTGCTCGAGGTCCGTGGCACGAGCGGCGTCGGCTCGGCCGGGTATCGCTACGTGCTCACCGACCTCGGGCGTGAGCGCGCGATGCAGTTCTTTGGTCTGTCACGCTACGTCGGGCCGGCGCCGGTGCCGCTCGCGCACTACAACGCCTACGTTCGCGCGTGCATGGCCGCCAAGCCATATCTCAACCGCGACCGGCTGGCGACCGGTTTTGGCAGCCTGGTCGTCAGCAAGGGCATGTTCGATCAGCTCGGCCCGGCGGTGAACTCCGGCAAGTCGCTGTTCCTCTATGGCGCTCCCGGCAACGGCAAGACGGTACTCGCCGAGGGGATCGGTCGCGCGTATGGCGACGAGATGCACATGCCGTATGCCCTGGACGTCGACGGGCAGACGATCACGATGTACGACCCGGTCAGCCATCAGGTTTCCGGCGCCATTCGGGCTGCGGGCGACAGCGTCGTCGCCAACGCCGCCCACGATCGCCGCTGGGAGCGGATCCTCAGGCCGGTGGTTGTCGTCGGTGGCGAGCTCACGCTCGAGATGCTGGACCTGACGTTCAATCCGATCGCCAGGTTCTATGAGGCGCCGATTCAGCTCAAGGCCAACGGCGGCGTCTTCGTTGTCGACGACTTTGGCCGGCAGCGAATCCCCGCGCGCGATCTGCTCAACCGCTGGATCGTGCCGCTCGAAAGCCGCGTTGACTATCTCACGCTGCACACCGGACGCAAGTTCGAAGTGCCCTTCAACGTGCTCGTGGTCTTTGCGACCAACCTCAAGCCGGCGTCGCTCGCCGATGAGGCGTTCCTTCGCCGTATTCCGTACAAGATTCTCGCGAAGAATCCGACGATGGACGAGTACTGCCAGATCTTCGAGTTGAACTGCAAGAAGCGCGGGATCAGGTTCGATCCGGTGATGGTCGAGTACCTCGATCGCAAGTATTACCAGCCGCGGAAAATCCAGATGCGCGCCTGTCACCCGCGCGATCTCATCGAACAGGTCGTCGACCGGTGCCGCTACGAGGACCGCGAACCGGCGATCACGCGGGAGCTGCTCGACCTCGCGTGCGGCAGCTACTTCATCGAGGAATCGGCTTCACAGGGTAACGAACAATGAGGTCGCCTCTGGTTACCTTTCGCGGAGCCGCTGCCGAACCGACTGTCACGACGGCGGGCGCTCTCGGAGTCGATCTCGACCTCGCGGGAGGGCCGCCGGTTCGGGCTCAGGAGCGGCCAGTGGCTCAACGCGACCTCGCGGATGCGAGCCGCGCGAATCCTGGTCATCGCGTTGTTCACGTTCATGGCGGTCAGGATCTGCGCTGATTTTCTCGTGACCGGCCGGCTGACCGGGCCGCTCCTGCTCGCGAGCGAAGCGCTCGTCGTCGTCATGACCGTGTTCCGGCGCGCGCCGGCGGCCGTGGACCGAAGCATCCGCGCCCGCGCGTTGACGACGTTGTCCTTGCTCGGGCCGCCGCTCGTGCGGCCGTCGCTCATCGCGCCGCTCGCCCCTGAGGTCCTGACGGTCGGATTCTCGGTGATCGGCCTGCTCGTCGTGATCGCCGGCAAGATCTCCCTTGGCCGCAGCTTCGGGCTGATTCCGGCCAATCGCGGCATCGTCTCGACCGGACTTTACCGCCTGGTGCGGCACCCCATCTATCTCGGCTACCTCATCACCCACGTGGCCTTTGTTGTGGCCAACCCGACGATGTGGAACGTCGCGGTGATGGTGACCGCCGACATTGCGCTGCTCGCCCGCGCCGTCTGCGAAGAGGGTACGCTCGCGCGTGACGAGGCCTACCGCCAATATCAAACCCGAGTCCGCTGGCGGGTCGTTCCGGGGTTGTTCTGAGCTAGCTATCAGCCTTCAGCTCGGAGTCGTCAGACTCACTCCAAATCGAAGTCGTCCAACTCAGCTCAGAAAGCTTGAGCTGAGAGCTGAGAGCTGATGGCTGACAGCTTCTCGTCGCTATCCCGCCTCGTACGTCGCTGTCACTGTGGTCGTGATGCCTCCGCGCGCTGAAAAATCACCGACGACGGTCATCCGTTTCGGGCGGCACACCGCGACGAGATCGTCGAGGATCTGATTGGTGACCGCTTCATAGAAAACCCCTCGGTTTCGAAACTCAATGATGTAGAACTTGAGCGACTTGAGCTCGATGCACGCGGCATCGGGCACGTAGCTGATCCGAATCTCGCCGAAATCGGGGAGTCCGGTCTTGGGGCAAAGCGATGTGAACTCGGGACAGCGGATCGCGATTTGGTAGTCACGGCCCGGGCTCGGGTTGGGGAAGGTCTCAAGGGTCGAGCTGGACATCTGCAAAAAATTGTAGCATTCAGGCCCGTTTCTCGCGGTCTCGCAAAAAACCCTTGATTGACAGGGAAAAAGCCTGCGAGCTAGGATACCCGCTGCTTTACAGCGATTTTCTCCGCAGCCCCCGCACGCGCGCGCGGTCGCTGCGGGCCGCGATCGTCGCGGACCTTAGTAGAGAGCGCGCCCAAGCAAGGGGTATAGCCGATGGCAGAGGCCCGCAGGATGGGCAAATCAGAACTCTTCTCGCACTTCGCGGATCGCTTCGAAGTCAAGCGGACGCAGGCGCGGGAGTTCTTCGACGAGCTGACCACGCTGTCAGAGAAGGAGCTCAAGCGTGCCGGCGAGTTCGTGCTTCCGGGCATGGTGAAGCTGGTCGTCCAGAAGCGCAAAGCGCGGATGGGACGGAATCCGGCTACCGGCGAGGCGATCAAGATTCCAGCCAAGACGGTCGTCAAGGCGCGGATCGCCAAGCAGCTCAAAGACGCGGTTCTGCCGCGCAAGTAGCCCCCGCCTTCGCCCTTCGGGCTACGGCGGGCAAGCTGCCTTGAGGCCCCTTCGGCGAGGCGACGGTTGCTAGGGGTCGACGGACCCTTGCCTCCGTAGCCTTGGCGAAGGCGGCCGAATTTTTGTACGCCTGACTGAAAACGGGCCTGCCGCGCCGAAGCGTTGGCGACGGCGGGTACTAGCCGGCGACGAGCGCGATCGGTCGCGCCTTCGCGCGCGGGAATTCGAGGATGAACGTCGTGCCCTTGCCGACTTCGCTCGCGACCGAGATCTGCCCGCCCAGCTGCTCGACGATCTTTTTCGAGATCGCCAGCCCCAACCCCAGTCCACGCCGCTTCGTCGTCACGAAGTCGTCGAAGATGGCGCCAATCCGGTCAGGGGGAATCCCGCAGCCGGTGTCGTAGACGCGAATCCGTACGCGCTCGGCGGTCGCTTCAGTGGCGATGGCCACGGTGCCGCCGGGCGCCGTCGCCTGAATCGCATTGATGAGCAGATTGCGGTAGACGCGGCCGAGCGCAAAGACGTCGCCCTGCACCAGCGCGCCACCGGAGCCGAGCTCCGACGTCAGGTTGACGCCGGCCGTCTCCGCCGGCACCTTCAGCGACTCGACGACGTCGGTCACCGACCGATCGACATCGACCGGAAAGTGCTCGAGCGGAATCGGCTGCGCGATGTTGCGAAGGTCCTCGAGCACGCGCTTGATCACCAGGCTCTCGCGCTCGATCATCCGCTTGAACGTATCGCGGTACTCCGCGTCGTCGAACATCCGGACGATCAGCTTCGAGTTGGTGACGATCGTCTGGATCGGGTGGGACAGATCGTGGACGAGGCCCGCGGCGATCTTGCCGAACATCGCCTGGCGTTCCTGGCGCCGGACGTCGTCCTGCAGCTGGACGAGGCGATCGGCCATCGAGTTGAATGCGTCGCCAAGCTGGTGGATCTCGTCCTTGCCGCCGATCGCCACGCGTTCGTCCATCCGCCCCGCGGCAATGGCCTGGGTCGCGCGCGTCAGCGCGAAGATGCGGGTGATGAAGGAGCGGCCCCAGAACCAGCCGAGGATGACCGTGCCGAGCAGCGCGAGGCCGATGGCGACGAGCAGTTGCCGCTGCAACCGCGTCGCGAGCGCGAACGCTTCGTCGGTCGGCTGCTCGACGATGACGACCCAGGGAAGGTTAGGGACGACCGCGCCGGCGGCGTGCATTTCGCGACCGTCAGTGTCCCGGTATTGGCCGGTCTTGAACTCCGACGCTTCAGGCCGCGCAAGCAGCCTGCGTGCGAACTCCTGCTCCTCTGATTTCTCGCCGGGGGCGGCACTGCTCGACGCCACCAGACGCTTCTTGTTCGGATTGCCGTGCGCGATAAGGCGTTGGTCTTCGGCGATGAGGAGCGCAAATCCCTGCGTGCCGACGCGGACCCGATCGACCGCGCGCCACAGCTCTTCGAGTGCAATCTCTCCCACTACCCAACCAGCCTCCTGCCCGGCCGGCACGACTCGCACAGCAATCGTCGTGCGAGGAAGCCCGTCGTCGTCGAGCTGTAGCGGCGCGATGTAGATGCCATTCGCATCGACATCGGTCGCCGCCGGAATGGAGAGCGTCGAGTCGCCGGGCCGGCTGGTTGCGATCAGACGACCGCCGGCGCCAAAAAAGCTGATCTCCCGGAACTCCGGAAAATCAATCAGGTAGTCCTTGATAACCCGTGACTGTTGCCACGGCTCGAGGTAGATGCCGCGAAGCGTGAGGCCTACCGACCTGAGGACCCGGGTATTGTGGGCAACGTACTGTCCGATCTGCTCGGCGACCTGATCGGCGACCCTCTGGCTGCCCTCGCTGACCGACGAGATCGTGCCGTTGCGAAGGTTGATGAGGGAGATCACCCCGTAAACGACCAGCGGCGCTATCGCCGCGCTCGCGATCAGAAGCACGAATCGCGAGGTAATGCGTCTCATGGAACGGACGCGGCCGGCCCCCAGAGCCAGAACCTGCTCATGACGTCTTTGCCACCCTCGTCGGGAACCTCGAACTTCGAGCTGACCACCCGGGCGACTTTCGGCCAGAAGATGAATATGGCAGGCGGATCGTCGTGGAAGATCTGCTGAAGGTCGCTGACTGCCGTGCGAACCCTCGGATCCGCCGTCGTTTGCCGAAGGCGATCGAGAACCTTGTCTGCCGCGGTGTATCCGATGGGATTTTGGCTCGAGTGAAAGCTCAGGTAGGTCCAGGCGAGCGACCGCCCGCTCGTCCGTTCCATCAGCACGAGATCGAATTTTCCTGCGCCCGAGGCGAGAAATCAGTTCTTTGAAGGGCAGCGGTTCGACCTCCATGTCGACGCCGATCTCGTAGAACTGTTTCTGCAGGATGAGCGCAATCTTCTCGTAACGCGCGTCCTTTGCCAGCGTGAGGCACGTGAGACGGAGTCTGGCCGGCATCTGGCCCGCCGGAGCCGTTTTCGGCATCCGCAGCCCCGCGGCATCCAGGCGAAGCGTCGCCGCTTCGGCGTTGTGCGCGTAGACCTTCGGTGCCGTGCTGTACGCCCAATGGAAGGGCCAGATCGGACCCTCGGCAATAGTTCCCTGCCGGTTCAGCGCCAGGTCGATGATTGCCTGGCGGTCCACAGCGTACGATAGAGCCTGCCGGACCGTCGGGTTCTTCAACAGCGGATGACGGATGTTGAAGAGGAGGTGCCCGTAGTAGGGGCGCACGAACGGATAGGTGTGGACGTTAGTCTGGCCTTCAGCCTGAACGAAGTCGATAGCGTTGGGCGAGATTTCGTGAACGGCGTCAATCTGTCCTCGCATCAGCGCCGCCCACGACGCTCGCTGCTCTTCGAAGCTCTTGACTTCGACGAAGTCGATCTTCGGTCTGCCACGATAGTAGTTATCAAATGCTGCTAGACGTGTTTCCGGCTCGCGCGTCACGACCTTATAGGGTCCTGTTCCGATGTTCGGATCGTTTGGATGTGGGAAGGTCGAGTTGGCGAGGTCGGTGGGAAGGAATCCTTCCGGACGGGACAACTTGATGATCAGCCGGTCTTTGGTGTCAGGGTCAATCTCAACACCTGTGACGCTCTGATAACTGATGTTCGTGCCTGGAACCTGCGGTGACTTGAGGATTGACTCGAGCCGCTCACGAAAATACTCGCGATCGATCGATGTGCCGTCGTGGAACTTCAGATTCGGCGCAAGGCGAATCGAGAGACGCAGGCCGTCGTCGCTCCACACCACGTCCTCGCCGACGAGTCTGTCAACGGGCTTGCCGTTCCAGCCGATGCCAATGATGGGGTCTGCGACGAGGTTATTGACGAAGCTCGTGATGCCACTGCCGGGACTTCCGGTCGGCGGCAGAGCAATGCCGAACCGGAGTGTGACCGGGTGCTTGTCAGGTGATGGTGCGCTCGCGGCTCGCGAACAGCCCGACAGCGTGCTGGCAATCAGCAGGATTGCGGCTGGCCTCACTAGGCGCCTGACTGAGGCACTTCGTACAGGCCACACCGAAACGCTCGGGACGATCTGAGAGTGTGTCAAAGCTGTTGCTGGTGCTGGGGGCCGGCGATCAGCCGTAGCTCTATTCTACGCCCTTATCGGCCGGCCCGCTCAGGTTCACCATCAACAGCTACCGAACCTAGTTCTTCTTTGGTTCCATCGGAACGTCGACGAACCAGGGGCAGATAACTTCGGCGCCTGCGCGGGGGGTAGCCTTCTTGATGACCTGAATCTTCATTGTGAGCTCTCCAGACAGTTTGGAAATGGTGAATGTCGGTTTTCGTGCCTACCGCAGGTGGTCGAGCGAGACGTCGACCAGCCACGGACGCAGGGTGCCCTTTTTCTTCGAGTCTTTCTTGCCGTTCACGTTCATGCTCCTTCCTAGCTCTGCACAATTGTTCGCGCGCTAACCACAGATTTGGTCCCCTAGCCGGCTACCGCCGCTTCAGCCGCCGCCCGTCGCGGCCTGATGTGCCAACGCGATGACACCTGCTTCGAAGCTCGGCTTGTGGCAGTTCGGCTTGTTCATGTCCCCAAGCTCGGTGTGTGCGGCTGCGGAACACCCGCCCGCGCACACCGGGATGAACGAGCAGTCGTTGCACTCTTCCCACGCCGTGATCTTGGCGAACCGTCGCGCCGCGGCACTCCGCCACTCGTCCGCACGGCCGTCAATGTGCCCAACCGACTCGGGGACGTTGCCGGCAAAGCCGGGGCACGCGTAGAGCGACCCGTCGGGTCCGATCGTGTGGGCATGCTGCTTGTGGATCTCGCAGGGGCCCATGTGCACGCCGTCGACAGTCTTGAAACCACGCTTGCTGGTCTCCTCGCGCAGGAACGACATCTTGTCGTCGAGGAAGTGGCACGAGTCGCACGCGCCGGTCGCCGTCGACACACCGGCGCCAGCCGAGGTCATGCACGTGCCGTTCAGGGGCTTACCCTCCGAGCCGACCGCCGTCAGCGGAATGAACCCTTTCGGCTGTTGCGGCTTGGCCTCGCGGATGATCGGCTTGAAGGCGACCTTGGCGAGCTTGTCGGCAAATTCCTGCTCGCGCAGGAAGTCGAGCAACGCCGGATAGCTGTCGACGGACGATTCGTCGAAGTTGCCGCCGATCGAGAGGCGGCACCGATCTGCGACCTGACGGACGTTGTGGAGGATCTTGTCGAACGTCCCCTGGCCACCGCGCAGGGGCCGCATCCTGTTGTGAGTGTCGCGATCGCCGTCGAGCGTCACCTTGACGCCAAGCGGGGCGAACGGCGTGAGGCGATCGACGACCTCTCTGGTGAGCAGCAGACCGTTGGTGATGATGTTCATCACCATGCTCACGTCGCGCCCCGAGCAAACCTTCGACATGCGCTCGGCGAGGTAGTAGACGACCGGGAGGTTGAGCAGCGGCTCGCCGCCAAAGAACGTCAGCGCGAAGCTCTTTGGTCTAATCGCGTCCATCCGTCCTTCGATCCAGTCCGCGACCCGGGCCGCGGTTTCCATCGACATCTTGGCAGCGGTCTTGTTGTACTCGCCGTGATCACCCTGGATGCAGTAGTCGCAGGCGAAATTGCACTGCAGCGTCGTCAGCACCGTCACGCGCAGCTGATCCTGGCCGCTGCGGAACTCGTTGAAGAAGCCCTCGATGTTCTGGCGGTCGGTCTCGCGGCTCTCGACGATGAACCCGTTCTCGGCCAGAGTGGCCAACGCGTCGCGCTCGGCGTCGCTCAACGCCGGGCTGAGCGCCCGACTGGGGCTCAACGCCGGGCTGAGCGCCCGGCTGGGCACCGGCGAAAATCCGTCGTGACCCAGTCGGTCGAGCAGGTCCGACACGTCGCGCGAAACGATCAGCTGGGCGTCCGTGAAGGTGTTCATCAGGAACACCTCGTCCCGGTCGGCGAGAGGGACACGAACATTGAAAATCGAGGGTTGCATAGCCAAAGCTTTCTTTTGGTAACCGCCGGCTGAAACGCCGGTGGCCTGCATTGCTCGCGCGCTTTTGGCGGGAAGGGGTGCAACCGATATTCCGGTAGCCTTAGAAAGTGTCCAAAGAGTCCTATCAAGGTATCCAGTCAGTCGTACGACCCCTAAAATATTGCGTACGTGACAGGACTCTTTATCGCGACAGAAATGGTACGTGTGCGCTGTTTTAGCACAATAAAGGCTGCCTGGCGACGGATAACGGCCAATCTGTTGGCCGGTCAGGTCAAGGATTGGCCAGCCTGATCCAGGAGCCAGGGACGAGCAGCGGGACTATCCGCCAGGTCAGGGAGTCTTCAGGCGTTCCTGAGCTTCTTGGCGAGGCCCGACAGATCGAGCCGGGACATCTTGTGCTTGAGTGTGCTTAGCGGGATGCCGAGGTAGCGGGCGGTGGCCGTCACGTTCCAATCCTTCTTCTCGAGCGCGCGCAGGATGAAATTGCGCTCGAATGTGTCGCACGCCTCCTGAAAAAGCGCCTCGCCGGTCGCCGGGCCTGAATCGAGCTTGGCGAAGTGATACTCGAGCGGAAGATCCTCGTCGGTGATCCACTCCTTGTCGCTGACCGCGACCAGGCGCTCGACGAGGTTCTCGAGCTCCCGAATATTGCCCGGCCACCAGTAGGACGCCAGGATCTTCAACGCGGAATCGGACAGCCCCCGGACCGGCTTGCGGAACTTCACGCGGTAGCGCTCGAGGAACAGCCGCGCCAGCTCCGGTAGATCCTCGACCCGCTCGCGCAGGGGTGGCATTCGAATCGGGATGACGTTGATCCGATAGTAGAGATCCTCGCGAAACCGGCCATCACGCACCGCTTTCTCGAGGTCGACGTTGGTCGCGACGACCAGCCTGAAGTTGGTGCGAATCGGTTTCGCGCCGCCAACGCGCTCGATCTCGCCCTCCTGAATCGCCCGCAGCAGCTTGGCTTGAAGATCGAGCCGCAAATCGCCGATTTCGTCGAGAAACAGCGTGCCCGACGCCGCGAGCTCGAACTTCCCGAGTTGCTGCTTCAGGGCGCCCGTGAAGGCGCCGCGCTCGTGGCCGAACAGCGTGCTCTCGACGAGCTCGTGCGGGATCGCCGACATGTTTACCGCGATGAAGGGCGCGTCGCCGCGGCCCGATTCCTTGTGAAGGAGTCGCGCGAGGAGCTCCTTGCCGGTGCCACTCTCGCCGAGAATCAAGCACCGTCGCCGAGAGCCGCGCCACCTTGTGCACGAGCTCGACGATCTCGCGGACCTGCTTGCTCGGCCCGATGTGGAACTCGCGATCGCTCTGCTCGGCCACCTGCGCGCTGAGCGTCATGACCTGGCGATTGAGATCCTGCCGCTCGCAGGCATTGCGCACGAGCGACCGCAGTTCGTCGTAGTCGAAGTTCTTGGTGATGTAGTGATACGCCCCGTGCTTCATCGCCTGCACGGCGGTCTCGACTTCGTTGATCGCCGAGATCATGATGCACTCGACCAGGCTGTAGTTCTCCTTGACGATGCGAAGGACGTCGAAGCCGCTGATGCCTGGCAGTCGGACGTCCTGCAGCATCACGTCGACCTCCTCCTGGCGGAGGAGCGACAACGCGGCTTCGCCGGTCGACACTGTCAGGACCCGATAGTCCCGTCCGAGGATCGCGCCGATCGTCTCGCGCATCCCCTGATCGTCGTCGCAGACCAGGATGGTTTTTGTGGCTGGCGTCATGGGAAGGCGCGATTGTATCAAGTGGCCACCCCGCCGGGGTCAGATCTCGATTTTCTCCTCGACCCGGGCGGGGGAAGTAGAAAATCGTGATCGGACGCCGGCTCAATTGACACCCCCTGAACCGAACCGTTAAGTTAGATCGGTTGTGGCTCTCTGGGTCGTAGCTGGAACTGCCCTTCTCGTCGCGGCCGTGGCGCTGGCGTCGGCCAGGCGGCTGTCGCGGCGGCTCGACGCGCTGAACCAGTCGGTACTGGGAACTGCGCTACGACTACACCCGCCTGCGCTCGCAGATGTCGCGGCTGGACCCCGAACAAGTGTCCGAACAAGTGAACGAGGCGGCTGACGCTTCCGCGGCACCGTCGTCGGTGTCGTTTGTGCCGCTGTCGTCCATTAAGAAAAAGACCTGATGCCGACTGAAAACGCCTACGACGTGGTTGTGATTGGCTCCGGGACCGGGGGCTATGTGGCTGCCATCCGGGCGGCGCAGCTCGGTCTGCGGACCGCGGTTGTCGAACGCGCGCCGACGCTCGGCGGTACCTGTCTCAACTGGGGCTGTATTCCGACGAAGGCGCTCCTCGAGCATGCGCACGCCCTCAAGGTGGCACAGGAGTGGAAGGACTGGGGTCTGACGCTCGGCCAGGCCGCGATCGGCATCGACATGGCGCAGGTGCAGGCGCGAAAAGACAAGATCGTCAAGGGTCTCACCGGCGGCATCGAGCTCCTGTTCAAGAAGAACAAGATTGACTGGATCAAGGGCAGCGGCCGGCTGGCTGGCAATGGCCGGGTCGAGGTCACCGATGGCCAGGCGCAGATGCTGTCGGCGAGCCGCGGAATCATCGTCGCCACCGGATCGCAGCCGCGCAGCGTTCCGGGAATCGAGATCGATCGACAGCGGATCATCACGAGCGACGAAGCCATCGGGCTGAAGGAGATCCCCAAGTCGATCGTAATCCTCGGGAGCGGCGCCGTCGGCGTCGAGTTCGCGTCGATCTTTCGCCGCTTCGGTAGCGAGGTGACGATCGTCGAGCTCCTACCGCGTCTCGTCCCGATCGAAGACGACGCCGTGTCGGCCGAGCTCGAGAAGTCTTTCAAGCGGCAGGGCATCAAGGTGCTGACGGGCACGAAAGTATCCGGCGCCAAGGTTGGCGCCGGCTCGGTCGAGATCGAGGCGCAAACGCCGGACGGGACCGCGACGCGGCTCGCCGCCGAATACCTCCTCGTCGCCACCGGACGAGGCCCGGTGACGACGGGCCTTGGGGCGCAGGAAGCCGGGTTGCGGCTCGAGCGCGGCTACGTCCACGTCAACACGCATTTCGAGACCGGCGTGGCTGGCATTTCCGCGATCGGCGACGTCATCACGTTCGACAAGCCCGGCCACCCGCAACTCGCTCACCTGTCGTCGGCCGAGGGCATCGTCCTCGCCGAGCGCATCGCCGGAGAGGAGTCGCGGCCGATCAACTACGACCAGGTCCCCGGCTGCACCTACTGCGATCCGGAAATCGGCAGCGTCGGCCTGACCGAGCGGGAAGCGCGCGCGCGCAACTACGACGTGCGCATCGGCACGTTCAAGTTCGGTGTGCTCGCACGCGCCAGGATTGCCAACGAGATCGAAGGATTCGTCAAGATCGTCGCTGATCGAAAGCACGACGAGATCCTCGGTGTGCACATGATCGGCCCGCGCGCCACCGAGCTCGTCGCTGAGGCGACGCTCGCCCTGCGTCTCGAGTGCACGGTCGAGGAACTCATCCGCACGATCCACGCGCATCCGACCATGTCGGAGGCGGTTGGCGAGGCCGCGCACGCGGTTCACGGCGCGGCGATTCATGCGTAGACGAGCTCTCGGCTGTCAGCTCTCAGCTGTCAGCCAGAGCGGTGATCGCGGTAGCCGAGTCAAGATCCGACGGTTTTGCTGAGAGCCAGCTGACAGCTGAGAGCCTACTTTTATGCCCACCAATGTCGTGATGCCCCAGATGGGAGAGTCGATCGCCGAGGGCACGATTGTCCGCTGGATCAAGAAAGTGGGCGACGACGTCGATCGCGACGAGCCGCTCTTCGAGATCTCGACCGACAAGGTCGATGCCGAGATTCCGTCGCCGGTCTCCGGGCGTCTCGCCGAAATCCGGGTGAAGGAAGGTGAGACGGTTCCGGTGAACAGCGTCGTGGCGATCATCGGCGCGGCGGGCGAGACGATCACCGCAGAACCCAACGTCAGTCCGGCGCCTGCGCCGAACCCGCCGGCCAGCGCGCCCGATCCGGCCGCTGAGGACGACCCGGCCGACTTGGACGCAGACGCTGAGGGCGCCGACGAACCGCACCGGCAGAAGTCATCTCCGGTCGTGCGGCGGATCGCGCGCGAGCACAACGTCGATATCTCGAGGATCCAGGGGACTGGCATCAACGGCCGCGTCACCAAACAGGACATCCTGGGCTTCATCGAGTCAGGCGGGACCGAGCCGGTAGCGGCAGGCGCCGCCAAGAGCGTTCCAACACCCGGCCCAGCGCCGGGTCCCGTTTATCGACCAGGCGAGAGCGTCAAGGTCGTGCCGATGAGTGTGATGCGCAGGAAGATCGCGGAGCACATGGTGCTGAGCGCGCACACCTCGCCCCATGTCTACTCGGTGTACGAGGTAAATTTCGGCCGCGTCAATGCGTTGAGAGAAAAAAAGAAGGCCGAATTCGAGGCAGCCGGCGCGAAGCTCACCTTCACGGCGTTCATCGCCAAGGTCATTGTCGACGCCCTCCGCCAGTTTCCCGACGTCAACGCGTCGATCGATGGGCACAACATCGTCTACAAGAAGGACATCAATCTCGGGATTGCCGTGGCGCTCGAGAATGGCCTGATCGTCCCGGTGATCCGCAACGCCGACGAGCGCAATCTGCTCGGCCTCAGCCGCGCGATTGACGACGTGGCGGCGCGTGCCCGCTCGAAGAAGCTCAATCCGGAGGAAGTCCAGGGCGGCACGTTTACGATTACCAACCCCGGCATCTTCGGCGCCCTGTACGGCCTGCCGCTCATCAATCAGCCGCAAGTCGCGATCCTCGGCGTCGGCGCGATCGAGAAACGCGCTGTCGTCATCGAGGATGCCATCGCGATCCGGCCGATGGGTCACCTGACGCTCGGATACGACCACAGGCTGATCGACGGCGCCGAGGGCGGACGATTTCTGGCGTTCGTCAAGGAACGTCTGGAAAGTTTCGACGAGGCGTGGCTCTAATCCCTCCGCCGCCGCGAGCCATCGAAGTTCGTCGGCTCGGGATCGTCAGATACGCCGAGGCGCTGGAACTCCAGAAGCAGCTCGTCGAGGAACGGAAGGCCGACAGGATTCCCGATCAACTCCTCCTGCTCGAGCACCCGCCGGTCATCACGCTCGGAGTCAGGTCCCGCGACGATCGCTCGCACGTGCTCGCGACTCCGGAGGCGCTCGAACGAAACGGTGTCGAGCTTTTCGAAACGGGCCGAGGCGGAGACGTGACGTTCCACGGCCCGGGTCAGCTCGTCGGCTATCCGATCCTCGATCTGCGGCCCGACCGCCTCGACGTGCACCGATATGTCCGCGACCTCGAGGAAGTCATGATTCGCATCGCTGCGTCGTTCGGTGTCGCGGCCGTGCGGCAGCAAGGGTTCACCGGCGTGTGGGTCGAAACGCCGGGCGGGTTGGAAAAGCTCGCGGCGATCGGCGTCAGGATTGCCCGCTGGATCACCAGCCACGGGTTCGCGTTCAATGTGACGACCGACCTCGATCAGTTCCGGCTGATTGTCCCGTGCGGGATCTCCGACAAAGGGGTTACATCCTTGCACCAACTTCTCGGCCGGCCAATCCCAATGGCTGAGGTGGAAGACGCGGCGGTTGCCGCACTTGCCGCCGTCTTTGACCGCCTTCCTCGTGAAATGGGACGATCGTCGCTCCCAAGCCAAGCTAGTTAAATCTAATATTTGCAATAGATTAACGCCACGCGCTGAGGGAGGAATAAGCTCCCCGGTCGAGGTGTTCATTTCCTTACGGAGGCCCCACAGATGCGTCAACAAAATGCGGACAGCCAGCTCATCGGCCGCATGCAGGCAGGAGACGGCACAGCAGTCGCCGACCTGGCCTCGACGTTCGGGCCGAGGATCCATCAACTGGCTCTCCGTTACGTGAAGAACTGGGAAGACGCCGAAGAGGTGACCCAGGATGTCCTGATGAAAGTGTTCCGGAAGATCGACGCGTTTCGCGGCGACGCCGCACTCTCGTCGTGGATCTACCGGATAACGTTCAACACCGCCATGTCGCGGCTGCGCAGCACGCGCGTCAGTCGAACAACCGAAGTGCAGTCGCCCGACCTCGGCTCAGCCGAACGGCCTGATCGGATGCCGTCTGAACCCGCGGACTGGTCGTCGCTCGCCGACGATCAGGTGCTGCGTGGCCAGATGCGCGATCGCCTCATCGAATCGCTTCAGCTCCTTCCCGTCGTGTACCGGGTGCCAGTCATCCTGCGCGATATTCAGGGGCTCTCGACCGAAGAAGCGAGCGCGGTGCTCAAGGTGAAGCCACAGACGCTCAAGTCGCGCCTTCATCGCGGTCGACTGATGCTGCGAGAGCACCTCGCGGACTTTGCCGACGGGGTGATGCTGCACGCCAGGGAAAGTATGAAGTCTGAACTGGGAAGCGTGAACTAGCGCCACGGACTACTCGGACAACCGTGGAAACTAGAGCCACGGATCACGCGGACAACCGTGGAAACTAGAGCCACGGATCACACGGACAACACGGATCGGGTTCTGTGAGATAGGCGTCTCAGCTCAGACTTCAAACGTTCTCTCGAGCGCGTTCTCGAGTGCTGTACGCTCGTTTGCAGCGAGTGCGGGCTCGAGCACGCGCTCGATGCCTTGGGTGCCGAGCTCGACGGGCATCGATCCGACCGCCGCTCGAACCGGCCCGGCCTCAGTCGCCACGAAACATGAAAACCGCCGTCGCGTTCCCTTCGCGAGCGCCTCGCTGACGCGCGCGGCGGCTGCCGCGAGGGCGTACGGTCCTGGCGGCCACAGACCAGGAATCCGCGCTGAGAGCCGGGCAATTTCATGCGCCGCCAACTGCGACGCCAACGGCTGCCCGGACGCCGTCGCTTCCTCCCACGCGACTACCGCCGCGCGCGGCGGCACGCCGACGATCCGCAACGAGACCTCGACACCTGATCGATCGAGCGCCAGTCCGGCGAGTGCCCGCAACGCTGATTCGAGGGCCAGGGGCGCCGAGCCCAGCACGAGGCGGCGCGGAACGTGCAACTCGGTGACGCACTTTCCAATCAAATCTCGCTGAGAGGCGCCGGCGAAGAGAATCGGTGAGTGGCTTCCGGCTCGGATCACCTGCCTGAGCAGGCTCAGCCCGGCTTCGCCCGCGTGCTCGACGTTTCCGGCCGCGCTGTCGGCGAGCACGATCACGTCGGCGCCAACCGCCGATTCGATCGAATCGGCGGCGGTGAGCGTGGTACTGAAGTTGTCGATTGGCGCGGACTGCTGGATGTCGAGGGCCTTGCCACGAGCGATCGACCCAGCCGTATCGATCAGCCGCACTTCCGGCACGCGGTCGCGCATCGCCAGTGCGTGCGCGACGGCACCGCCAAGCGCGCCGCAGCCGACGATCGCAATGAATCCCATCCGACTCGACTATTCTAATGGCATGAGTACGGCCTCACAAACCTCAGCCTTGTCCGGACTCGCGTCGACTGTCGCCGTCGTGACCGGCGGCTCCCGCGGGATTGGTCTGGCGATCGCTGCCGCCTTTCTCGAGCGCGGCGCCCGCGTCGCAATCGCCGGACGCGATCAGAAGTCTCTTGACGCCGCTGTCTCCCGGTTTTCGACAGACGCGTTGCTGCCAGTGCAAGCTGATGTCGGAAATCCAGACGATGCCCGCAGGCTGATCGATGCCGCTGTCGCGCGTTTCGGAGGGCTCGACGTCCTTGTCAACAACGCCGGCGTCGGCCACTTTGCGAACGTCGCCGACATGTCCACTGGCGACTGGCGGAAGGTCATCGATACGAACCTGAGCGGCGTGTTCTTCTGCTGCGCTGCCGCTCTACCGCATCTCAAGCGACGTGGCGCCGGATGGATCATCAACATCAGCAGCCTTGCCGGAAAGAACCCCTTCGTCGGCGGCGCGGCGTACTGTGCGTCGAAGGCGGGGTTGAACGCGTTCAGCGAGGCCTTGATGCAGGAGGTTCGCTACGACAACATCCGCGTCAGCTACATCATGCCCGGGTCGGTGGCCACCGGTTTCAGCGGGCGCGCCGACGGCGCCGGTGCTGACTGGAAGATTGCGGCAGAGGACGTATCCGATCTGGTTCTCGATCTGGTGACGTTTCCGTCCCGCAGCCTGCCCAGCCGCATCGAACTGCGGCCGTCACGGCCGAAGAAGTAGTGCCACGGATCACACGGACAACACGGATCGGGCTTGTGACATAGCTTGTAGGGTCGACTCGAAACTCCCACGATGCAGACCATTGCGCACTACAACCTCCTGGAGCGGCTCGGTAAGGGCGCGCTCGGCGAAGTGTACCGAGCCCGAGATCTGAAGTACGGGCGCACCGTTGCGTTGATGATTCCTTCGCCCGAGCTCATCTCCGGTCCAGGCCGGCGAGAAAAATTTCTCGAGCAGGCTCGCGCCGCCCAGTTGCTTAATCACCCCAACATCGCCACGCTCTTCGACGTCGTCGACGAGGGCGGGCAGTGCTATCTGGCCTACGAGTTTGCCGCCGGGCCCTCGCTGCGCGACGAGATGGCGGGTCGATCGGTAAACCTGCGGCGCGCGATCGAGCTGGCAGCCCAGATCAGCGATGCGCTCGCCGAGGGCCATTCGCGCGGTCTCATCCACAGCGATTTACGTCCCGACAACATCGTCATCACTCCGAAGGGCAGCCCGAAGATCCTCAATTTCGGGCTGACCGCCTGGACGACGAGCGGACAGGCCCGAGCCGCAGCCGCCTCGCCCGATGGGCTGGGCACCGATCCGGAAGGCATTGCCGGCTACCTGTCGCCCGAACAAGCACTCGGCGGCGCGATCGACGAACGCAGCGACGTCTTTTCGTTCGGCATTCTGTTGCAGGAAATGCTCACCGGGCAGAATCCGTTCAGCGGTCCCGTGCCGTCGGCGACCGTGATGAACATCGTCAGGCTCACTCCGCCGCCGCCGTCGACCTTGACGCCTGCTGTGCCTCCAGACCTCGATGCTCTGGTCGCGCGCGCACTTGCCAAACCCGTTGATGCGCGTGCGGCGAGCGCACTCGCCGTGTCGTCCGACTTGCGCCGGATTGCCGCCGCACTCGACGCGCGCGACCGCGCCATTGACCTGCCGTCCGTCCGGAAGCATTCGACGAGCGACAAGAGTGCGCTCGGGTGGGTGGTTGGTGCGGTGATGCTGGCGGTGCTCGTTGCGGTGTGGTGGTACTTCTGGGGCAGTTAGGCCGCGGCGACGAGCCTACCTGGTCCGGCTTTAGCCGGACCAAAGCGCTTCCTCAGACAATCGCGCTGAGCGTGCCCTGGTCGATGTTAGCGCCGGACAGAACGACCGCCACGCGCTTGCCTCGCGCGTCGAGCCTGGCCGAGAGGAGCGCGGCGACGCCGACGGCGCCCGCGCCTTCAACGACCAATCGTTCATTCTGCATGACGCCGGCGATGGCCTCGCGCAACTGATCCTCGTCGACCACAGCGATGCGCGCGACTTCGCGTCTGACGATGTCGAAGGTCATCGTCTCCGGGTCGAGGTTGCCTGCCAGGCCGTCCGCGAGCGTTGGCAGGACGTCAATCTCCACGATCCTGCCCGCCTCGAGTCCTCGCGTGAAGGGACAGGAGGCCTCGACCTCGACGCCGGCTACCTGGGTGCGCGGCGACCCTTCCTTGACTGCGAGGGCTATCCCGGAGATGAGCCCGCCTCCGCCGATCGGGACGACTATCAGATCGACGTCGGGCCACTCGTCGAGGATCTCGAGGCCGATTGTTCCCGCGCCGGCGATGACGTCGGCGTGATTGTAGGGTGAGACGAACACGGCGCCCTCGCGCAGCGCGTGCTCCTTGGCGCGCCGCTCTGCTTCGTCGTAATCGCGGCACCGCACGAGCACCGCTCCGCTCGCGGCGATCGCTTCGACCTTCGTGCGCGGCGCGTGTTCCGGGACATAGGCCGTCAGCGACATGCCCCCCGCCCGGACTGCCCAGGCCAGCGCACGGCCGTGATTGCCCGCCGATGCCGTTACGAGCTGAGGAGGACTCCCGTCATGCTCTTGAGCCATCCTGAGCACGGCGTTGAAGGCGCCGCGAACTTTGTAGGAGGACGTTGGCTGGAGCGTTTCGAGCTTCAAGCGCACGTCTCCGGACGTGCGCGCGCTCAGCCACGGCGACGCGCGAAGCGGCGTTCGGAGCACGCGGCCTTCGATTCGCCTGGCGGCTGCGCGAATGTCGTCGAGGGTCAGTTGCGCGTCCCGCTGGCGAGCAGAATGTCGGCGAGCTGAGTGGCAAACGCGGATCGCGCCAGCACTTCGTCGGTGCCAACATCCCGGGCGGCTTGAATCCGAGCCGCGTCGACGTGCGAGACGAAGCCAAGCGTGCGGATGGCGTTGAGCTCCGGATCCTGTTTCATCCGCGCGATCGTATCAATCGGCGCGAGCTTCGCGCTGTTCAAGTCGAAGATTGCCAGCGACGGCTTCAACGTTCGCGCCTGTTCGAGCACCTCATCCGGCGTGCGCGGAAACGTCAACTCCACGCCGGCCTGCTTGCCGGTTGTGCGGATCTTCGAGCGAAAGAGGAAGTCGTCGACGGCAACCAGGATCATGAAGTCAGGATACTACGAGCATCCCACGGGACGCGGATCTCGCGGATCGCCAAACGGGACGCGGATCTTGCGGATCGTAAAGAACGTTCCGAGGCAGTGACTTGATGGGCGACCGGCAGCCTGGCGGAGCCAGGCTGGCCCGACGGGTGATCACCGAGATCAGCACGCATTCTCGACACCCAAAGCGTGCTGATCTCGGTGATCACCCGTCGAGCCCGCGCCTCCGGCCGCGGCCGGTCGCCGAACCGTCGGCGCGCTATGCGTTGACCACAGGAATCCGCGCGATCCGCGTCCCGTCAGAGCGATTGCCCTCCGTTCGCTCAGGCAGCGGTTCCCGCCGATACAGCGTTCTCGTGTTCGAGATCGCGGTCGAGACGAATGTCGCGAGGAGTGCGGCAATGCCAACCACGCCGCCAACGTCGAACAGCAGGTAGCGGCCGCCAAACAAGGCCACGTCAGGCGAACGCAGGAGTTGCAGCGTGCCCGCCGCCAGAAGAATCCGCAGCTCGGTTGGTCCCATCTTCCAGTAGGAAATGCGAAACGTGCCGACCGTATGAGTGGCGAGCGCGATCTCGACGTTGAGCAGGTAGTAGGCGATGAGGAACGCCGCACCCAGCAGAGGCGTCATGAACCCGCCGGCGACCAGTCCCGCGAACAGCCACAGAATCCCGATGACGTCGAGGACGTGGTCGACGTAGAAGCCATAGCGCGGCCGTTCCTGATGCCGGACGCGGGCCACCGTTCCGTCGAGGCTGTCGCCGAACCAGTTCAAGCCGAGAAACAGGACGACCGCGAACAGCGCCAGCGGCTGGGCTGGCGCAACCGCGAACGCGACCCCCGCGCCGAGCATTGCGAGGGCCCCGAGCGCGGTCAGGTGGTCAGAACCGACCCAGGTCGGCAGGCGGCGGGCTATCCAGATCAGGCAGCGTTTTTCGATGCCCGCCAGGATGCTGGCGTGAATCCGGTTTTCCCTCGGTATGGGCGCATTCGTTCTCATACCCTTCAATGCGAAAATGGGCGCCAGAGAGGCTCATAGATGATTCTGGAGTCACGGGCGGTTCCACCCTTCGAGAAAAACGGCTTCGTCCTAGGCTGCGAGGACACCCGGGAAGGCGTCGTGATCGACCCTGGTGACGACGTCGAGCTGCTCCTCGGGGCGGTCAGAGACCACGGGCTCTCGATTCGCTACATCCTGCTCACGCACGCCCACCTCGATCACATCACCGGCGTTGGCAGGGCCAAGGAAGCGCTCGGCGCGCCGGTCGTGCTGCATCGCGACGACAACTTCCTGTACGAGGCGGTCGTGCAGCAGGGAGAGGCGTTCGGGTTCGATGTCGACCCACAGCCGCCGGTCGACCAGTTCTATGACGGTCAGGGTCCCTGGCCGTTCGGCAAATACTCGGCGTGGGTGCACCACACACCGGGCCACTGTCCAGGCGGCGTCTGCCTCGCCGTCGGTCGAGATGGCGACACCAGACGGACGCTCTTCGTGGGTGACACGTTGTTTGCCGGATCGATCGGCCGCACGGACCTGCCGGGCGGCAGCTTGCCGACGCTCCTGCGGTCGATCCGTGAGGTGCTGTTCAGTTTTCCCGACGAGACTGTCGTGCACTCGGGTCACGGGGAGCCGACGACGATCGGGAAGGAGAGACGGACGAACCCGTTTTTGAACCCTTGAGCGACTACTCTAGAAGCTGGCTCACAAACCTGACGCTCGTTCCACGGTGCGAGCGAGCATCGCGAGCGAGCCACGCGAACGGAGCGTGCCGGCGAAGCGGCGCGCGAGAGAGCGTGTAGGGGAGTCCGAGGGGCAAAGCCCCTCGGATAAGACTAGGACCGCGAAATTACGAACTCCACCTTCCCGACGCCCAGCCGATCGCCGCTTTTCAACAGCGCTCGGTCGACGCGGGCACCGTTCACGAAAGTCCCGTTCGTGCTGTCGAGATCCACAACTTCCAGATCCGCGGCGCCGGCGGTCAGCCGGCAGTGGACGCGTGAGACCAGCGCTGCGTCGACGATGAAATCGGCGCGGGCGGCTCGTCCGATGGTCTTGATTGCGCCGGGAAGAATGCGAAAGGTAAACGGACCCTCAACCTGCTCGTCAGTGTTGATCACCCACATCGTCATACGTCTTCGATCCGGACCTCAGCCGAGCAGCTCTTTGATGCGCGCGTGAACGACGGCGCCGTCACGGGTCAGCAACGTGTCCCGAGTGATCTCGTCCTCGAGATTGAGAACGAGGGACGGCTGCTTGGCTCCGTCCTTGCCCCCGCTCGTTCCAAGGAGGTGCAGCAGGAACGTGATGATGTTCTTCGAGTACATCTGACTGGCGTGATACGGCACGAGCGCGGCCGGATTCGACGGGCCGATGATTGTGACGCCATTGTGCACGACGATCTCGTCGGGCCGCGTGAGCTCGCAGTTGCCGCCGCGTTCGGCCGCCAGATCGACGACGACGGATCCAGGCTGCATCGCCTCGACCATCTCGGTCGTCACGAGAATGGGTGCCCGCTTGCCGGGAATGAGCGCGGTCGTGATGACGACGTCGCTACCGGCAACGACCTTGATCATCATCTCGCGCTGACGGCGGTAGAACGCTTCGTCCTGGGCCTTGGCGTAGCCGCCCTTGTCTTCCGCGTCAGCAGACTCGAGCGGGAGCTCGACGAATCTGGCGCCGAGGCTCTGCACCTGTTCTTTGACGGCCGGCCGCACGTCGTAGGCCTCGACTTTTGCGCCGAGGCGGCGCGCCGACGAGATCGCCTGAAGCCCGGCGACACCGGCGCCGACGATGAACACGCGCGCGGGCGCAACGGTGCCGGCCGCGGTCATCAACATCGGAAACATGCGGGGCAACTGGTTCGCGGCGAGGAGGACGCCCTTATAGCCGGCGACCGTCGCCATTGACGAGAGCGCGTCCATGCTTTGCGCTCGCGTGATTCGTGGCATCAGCTCCATTGAGAGCATCGACACGCCCGTGGCCGCCACTTCGCGAACTGTCTGTGGCGCACCGAGAGGATCCGCGAAGCCGATCACTGTCTGGCCGGCGCGCAAGCCGTTGGCTGGTGGAGTGGCCCTGACCTGGAGGAGGATGTCCGACTTCAACGCGTCCGCGCGGGAACCGACCGTCGCGCCTTGAGCGGCGTACGCGGCATCTGTAAAACCGGCCGCCAGACCCGCGCCTGACTCGACCGCGACCTGCAATCCCGCCTTGGTCAGCGCGCCAGCGCCGGCGGGAATGACGGCAACTCGTGTCTCGCCTGCGGCCGTTTCCTTGGGGATGCCGACTGTCATCGGCAGAAAGTCTAATCGATAACGCTCATGGCTGCGACTTCTTCAGCCACGCGGCGATGGTCGCGGCAACTTCCGGGCTGATCGCTTTCTGTTTGAGCTCCGGATACTCCTGGACCGTGCCCGTCACCGCCGGGACGAAGATGTGGTTGAGGCCGGGCACGTGCACGACTTCGACCGGTCCGGCGCCTTTCTTGCGCGCGCGCGCCAGCTCGCCAAGCTTTTCGGCGTTCTGCGGCTCGACCACCGTATCGAGGTCGCCCTGGATGACGAGGATCGGTTGCTTGAGCTTCGGCATCACCGCCGCCGGATCGAAGAGGAGGAGGCTGCGGAACCATGGGGTATCCGCCTGCTTGCGCACGTCCTCGGACAACGAATCCCAGCCAGTGCCGCTGACGACGGCGGATTGAATCTGCTTCTGCAGCGCCACTCGCTGGGCTTTCTCGGCTTCGCTCAGCTTCAGATGTGCGAGCTCGCGCTGCTGCTGCTCGAGAATCAGGTCGGCGCCGCTCATCCCGCTCGTCGCCAGCAGCACGAGCGATCCGATCTTTTTCTCGCGCGCTGCCGCGAGCATGGCGATCATGCCGCCTTCGCTGTGGCCGCCGACGGCAATCCTGCGCGGGTCGACATCGTCGCGCTTGTCGAGCCATTTGACGAGGGCGATGAGGTCGTCGGCGTAGTCTCGCTGCGTGACGGTTTCGCTCCGGCCGCCGCTCTGGCCGACAGCGCGCTTGTCGTAGCGGACGACGAGGAATCCCTGTTGCGCCAGGGCGCCGGCGAGCTGGCTCAGTATCGGGATGCCGGCAACCGTTCCGTCGCGATCGAGCGGACCCGCGTTTGCCACGAGCACCACGGCTGGGTGCCGCAGCCGTCCGAGGACCGGCGGCATCGTGATCGTGCCGGCGATGCTGAAGCCATTGGCTGGAATGGTCACGTCGGAGTCGGTCGGATTCCTTGCAGTCAGTGTTCGGGCGGCGACACCGGCGAGGTCGTTTCGAACAACGCTCAGGCCGTTGGTCGGCATATCGAGCCGGGCGAGCCGAGCCCGGCCATCGACGGACACGCTCATCGTGAACGTCGAGCCCGTGCCATGAACGAGGAGCTCGTACTTTTGTGACTTGACGACGCCTGCGGGCGTCGTCACCGCTTCTTCCGAAATTCCCTTGACGCTCACCCTGACTTCGCCCCCTGCTGCCACATAGGTTGGGAGCTCGGTTCCGACATTGGCGTTGGCGAGCCGTGCCGCGAGCGCCTCGTAGCCTGCGAAGACGTTGGTCGGCAGGACGACGCTGCGGGCGGAAATCTGATCGGTCTTCGAGTTGGTCACCCCGTTTTGGGTAATCTCGTTGATTGCGCTGGTGAGGGCGAATGACGTCGACACCTGGAGCTTCTTCGGTGCGCCTTTGTCGCCAGGTTTTCCGGCCTGCGTGCCTTCGACGTGCATCTCAATCGGTTGCCAGTCGGCGGCGTACTTGACCTCGAATCGGTTGAGGGTGAAATCCCCGAGTCGGCCGGTGGAGGAAATGATCCACTGCGAGCCTGACCGGACCAGGGCGACTTGTTCCTGGCCGACGTCTGTCCCACGTATGAAGATGGTGAACATCGCGTCGCCCGGGATTGGCTCGACTTGCCCGCCCGTCTGCCCCACCGCGGCCGATGCGGCCGTGGCCAGAGCCAACGCAGCGGTACAATGGCGAAAGAACGTCATCCCCTCAGGATATCAGCCGCCACCCATGATTTCACTCGAACAGTACCGGGCGCTCCGTGACGGCGCGGGGCTTGTCAACAGGTCGGAACGCGGGCGGCTTCGGCTCACCGGAGCCGATCGCCGCGACTATCTGCAGGGGCTGCTGACCAACGATATCGCCGCCCTCTCGCCAGGTTCGGGCTGCTACGCGTGCCTGCTGACCGCGCAGGGCCGGATGATCGCCGACATGTACGTCATCGAGACCGGCGATGCCATCTTGATGGATCTCGAGAGGGCTGTGACCGCGCGTGTTGGAGAACACCTGGAGCAGTTCGTGTTCAGCGAGGACGTTGAGGTCACCGACGTCAGCGGATCGACCGCCCAGCTCGGCATCTTCGGTCCCGACGCCGCACACATCGTGAACCGGGTCTTCGCGCCGCACGGTTCGGCGCCGACGACCGCTGATCTCGAGTCGCTGCGCGTGCTCGAGAATCGCACCTGCAACTGGAGCGCGTCGCCAGAGCACTCGGAGAGTCCCGTCGCGATTGTCCGGAGGGACGACCTCGGAGGGTTGGGTTTCGATTTGTGGGTCTGGGCGGAGCATTCGGATGCGCTCACCGCGGCTCTTCGCAGCGCCGGTGCTCTCGCCGTGGATCCAGAAGTCGCCGACGTCTGCCGGATAGAGAATGGGCGGCCGCTGTTCGGACGGGATATGACGACCGACACGATACCGCTCGAGGCCGGGATCGAGGATCGCGCCATCAGCTTGACCAAGGGCTGCTATGTCGGGCAGGAGATCATCATCAGAGTGTTGCATCGCGGCCAGGGCCGCGTGGCGCGCCGGCTCGTCGGCTTGACACTCGATCCGACGGCGGGCGTGCCAGGAGTTGGCTCAACCATCCGCGTCGACGATCGCGAGATTGGCCTCGTCACCAGCGCTGCAATGTCGCCCGCGCTGGGGTGGCCGATTGCGCTGGGATATGTGCATCGGGATTTCGTAGAGCCCGGCATCGCCGTTACCGTCGTCAGCGGTAATCAAGCGTTGCCGGCCGTCGTCACGCAATTGCCGTTTGTTGGCGTTAGACAGTAGGCCAGCATCCTCGCGTGCGAAAAGCTGCTCACCGCAGAGATCACTGAGCACGCAGAGCCTAACTCTAGAAGCCATCTCAGAACCGATCCGTGTTGTCCGTGTGATCCGTGGCTCTCGTTTCTCTGCGCCCTGAGCGTGCTCTGCGGTGAGAGGCTCTTGCAGCGATCCTTGAGACGGCGACTAGCCGGGATCACCCTGAGCGAGGATCTCAATGAGCTCGGCGTCGGCCGGGGGAAAGTCCAGCGTTGAGAGCTCGGTGCGCGCGACCCAGCGCATTTCCTGTCCCAGGGCTGGCCGCGGTTCATCGAGCAGGTGGCAGCGAAAGAAGTGCAATTCGACGATCCGTTCGGGATACTCGTGCGCCACTCGGTGGATCTCCTCACCCACTCGAAGCCTGGCGCCGAGTTCCTCGGCAATCTCGCGATGGAGGCACGCCTCCAGTTCTTCGCCGGCATGGCATTTTCCACCAGGAAACTCCCAATAGCCGGCGAGGTGCGTGCCTCGAAGTCGGCGCGTGACGAGGAACTGGTGTTCGCGTTCGACGACTGCCGCCGTCACCACGATTCTCGGCGGCGACATCACCGAGCCGCCCGCTCGTGCTCGGGATTGAACGGGTAGGCCGTGCAATTGCGGCGCATCGGACAAATCAGGCACTTTGGGTTGCGCGCCGTGCACAGCGTGGCCCCGAAGTCCATCAAGGCCTGATTGAAGTCGAAGACGTGCCGGTGGGGAAGCACGGCGCGGGAAACGTCCCACAAGTGCCGCCGCATCGCATGACTCTTGGCGTCGCCGCGGCCGATGAACACCCGGAAGAGCACGCGAGCGACGTTGGTGTCGAGAATCGCAGCGCGCTGGCCAAAGGCGAAGCTCAGGACCGCGCCTGCCGTGTACTCCCCGATTCCTTTGAACGACAACAGCGTGGCCCCGTCGGAGGGCAGCTGTCCGCCATAGCGGACCATGGATTCACGCGCGATAGCGTGCAGACGCTTCGGCCGGATGTTGTAGCCGAGCGGCCGCCAGGTGTGGGACACGTCGGTCTCCGATGCGGCCGCTAGCGCCTCGAGCGTCGGATATTTTTGCAACCACTCCTCGTACTTCGGCAGGACGCGGTCAACCTGTGTCTGCTGAAGCATGACCTCCGACACGAGGATGTGGTACGGATCCCTGGTCTGGCGCCATGGCAGATCGCGCCCATAGCGCCGATACCAGTCGAGCAGCCGTCGCCTGAATCGTTGTCTGTCGGCCGGGAGGGGAACTTGCTGGGGGGAGCGTTTTGTCGTGCTTATGACTTTCCGCGCGCGCCGACCGGAACTCATCGAGAACTCATCCTGCCCCCACCATGAACGAAGCCACCTATACTTGTTGTGTGAAAATCTACACCAAGACAGGCGACAGCGGTGAAACCGCTCTCCTTGGTGGAAAGCGTGTCTCGAAAGCCGATCCGCGAGTCGCCGCATACGGCGAGGTCGACGAACTCAATGCGTGGCTGGGCCTCGTCCGTTCGATCGGCAGCGATGCCGGGCTGGCGGCGATGCTCGAGAGGATTCAGCGGGATCTGTTCGCGATCGGTGCGCGTCTGGCAGATCCCGGCAGCAAGGTGGCGCATCGCGTCGCGAAGACGGCCGTGACCGGCGACGATGTCAAACGTCTGGAAGATTGGATCGACCTCCTCGAATCGGAGGTGCCGGTGCTGCGTCGATTCATTCTGGCGGGCGGGTCGCGCTCCGGCGCGTCGCTCCACGTCGCCCGCACCATCTGCCGCCGCGCCGAACGGACGGTCGTCAGTCTCGGCACCGAGCACGTCGAGCCCGAGATTCTCGTGTACTTGAACCGCCTGTCCGATCTGCTGTTCGTCATGGCGCGAGTCGCGAACCGACGGGACGGTGCGCCCGAATTCGAGTGGTGAACCACGATCGCGCGATGGCTCGCGCCTATGCGGAATGCGAACGGCGCGCACGCGAGCATTACGAGAACTTTCCGGTGGCGTCGCGTTTCCTGCCAAAGGCGATGCGGCCGCACATCGCCGCGATCTACGCCTTTGCGCGGACGGCAGACGACTACGCGGACGAGCCCGGAATCGCCAAGGACGAGCGCCTGCGCCTGCTCGACGCCTGGGCCCGGCAGCTCGTCGCGGCGGGATCAGGCGGTGAATTTCGCGAATCGTTCACGGCCAGTGCCGATTCACGACAGTCACGGCCTGACCCGATATTCGTGGCGCTCGGCCAGACAATTCGGGAGTGCCGCCTGCCGGTGACGCTCTTCGAGGACCTGCTGAGCGCGTTTCGGCAGGATGTGACGACGACGCGCTACGACACATGGGAGAGCGTGCTCGACTATTGCCGTCGCTCAGCCAATCCAGTCGGCCGGCTCGTTCTGCGGGTTGGCGGCTATGACGATGCCCGGCTCGACGCTCAATCTGACGCCGTCTGCACCGCGCTGCAGCTTGCGAATTTCTGGCAGGATCTCGCGCGCGACTGGGCCATCGGCCGCCTCTATGTTCCGCGCGTTGACCGGACATCTGCGGGCGCGCGTGAGGACGACATGGCCGAGAAGAGAATGACGCCGGAGTGGCGCCGCGTCATGAGCCTGATGGTGCAGCGGACACGGGCACTTTTCGCCGCGGGCCGCGGCGTGTGCGATGGCGTCACCGGACGGCTCCGCTGGGAACTGCGACTGACATGGCTCGGTGGCTCGCGGATTCTCGACAAGCTCGAGCGGCACGAATTCGACGTGTTCAACCACCGGCCGACGATCGGCAAAGGCGACATCCCTGGTTTGATTCGTGACGCCGTCCTCTGGCGCTGACGAGAAGCATCGCATAAACAAACAGCGCGAACGAGCGGCAGCGAGTGAGCCTGGCGAGCGGCGCGGGGCGTGGGGCCCCCGCGAGCGAGCCAGCAAGGGGGCTCCGGGGGGCGAAGTCCCCCGGATGAGCTAGACGAACAATCGACACGTGTCCCGAGACACCAGCTTCTACTATTCGTTCCTGGTGCTGCCGCCAGCCAAACGTCACGCGATCATCGCCGTGTGGGACTTCTGCCGTGCCGTCGACGACGCCGCCGATGAGGTACCGAAAAAGAGGATGGGCCGGGCGCGTCCGCAGCTGACCAGATCGCGCGGTGGCGAGGCGAGCTGGCCGCGTGCTTCGAGGGCCGCGAACCTGAGACACGGCAGGGTCGGGCGCTGGCGCCGCTCGTCACGACCTTCCGGATGTCCCGCGAGCCGTTCGAGGCGCTGATCGAAGGCGTCGAGATGGACGTCGGGACACGGAGGTACGAGACCTTTGCGGATCTGTATCAGGTCCTGCATCCGCGTCGCGTCGGCCGTCGGCCTCGTCTGCCTCGATATCTTTGGTAGTCGCGACGCCGCCTCGCGGCAGTACGCGATCGATCTCGGCGTCGCGCTGCAGCTCACGAATATCCTCCGGGACGTGCGCGGTGATCTCGAGAGGGGCCGCGTCTACATTCCCCAGGAAGATCTGCGCGCTGCCGGCTGCTCGGAAGACGATCTGCGCGACGAAGTGGCCAACGCCGGCCGCGGGGTGCGGTCTCCGGCGGTCAAGGCGCTGCTCTTACGTCAGGGGAGCCGCGCCCGGGACTACTACGCGCGCGCGGCCAGCGTGCTGCCGCGCCAGGAAGCCCGCCGGCTGGTGGCGGCCGAAATCATGGCGGCAATCTACCGTGCGGTGCTCGACGGCATCGAGCGACGCGACTACGACGTCTTCTCCGAGGTGGTCCGCGTTCCGCGGCCGAAGCGCGCCGCGATCGCCGCCTTCACCTGGATTCGCACGTTGCTGGCACCGGGCCTCGCGCGGCCGCGGGTTTCGACGCCTGCCGCCAAACCCCCATTCTCGAAGCCTCCTTACGGGCAATGATGCCCGACGTCATTGTCGTCGGTGGCGGTTTCGCCGGGTTGTCGGCCGCGGCGGCGTTGGCCGACGCCGGTCGCCGAGTCCTCGTGCTCGAGGCCCGGCCCCAGCTTGGCGGACGGGCGACCGCGTTTCCCGATCGCGGCACGGGCGAGCTCGTCGACAACGGGCAGCACGTCTTGTTTGGCTGCTACTCACAGACCTTTGCCTTTCTGAAAAGGATCGGTGCCGAGGGCAACGTCCGGTCGCAGGCGGCGTTGCGCGTTCCCTATCTGGATCGCTCCGGGAACCGCTCCGTGCTGGAGTGTCCGGCGCTGCCGCCGCCGCTTCACCTGCTGGGTGCGGTCCTCAAGTGGGACGCGCTGTCATGGGGCGATCGGCTGTCAATCCTGCGGATGGCCCCGTCGCTGCGGGCCGCGAGGCGTGAGCTCGCGCGCAGCGGTCGCGTGGCAGTTGGGGGCGACATCACCGTTTCGAACTGGCTGCGCGACCGCGGTCAAACCGAGAAGCTGACGGCCTGGCTGTGGGAGCCGCTCGCCCTTGCGGCGCTCAATCAGGCGCCAGACGAGGCGCTCGCGACGCCGTTCGTGCGGGTGCTGGCCGAGATGTTCGGTCCGGATCGCACGGCCTCTGCGATCGCGTTGCCGATCCGCCCCCTGCACGCGATGTACGCCGAACCGGCGCGGGCCTTCATCGAGAGCCGCGGCGGGTCAGTTCGGACGGGCGCGCTCGCGCGCGTGCTGTCGGACGGAATGCGCGTCACTGGCGTCGACGTGCGCGGCGAGCGCATTCCTGCCTCACGTGTCATCTCGGCGGTGCCGTGGTTCGGCATGCGGACACTTTTCGCCAGCCCGGCGCCGCCACAGCTGGTCCGGCTCGTGGCGGATGCGGGCTCGATGACGTCCAAGCCGATCGTCACCGTGAATCTGTGGTACGACCGCCGAGTGATGGATGAACCCTTCGTCGGGCTGCCCGGCCGATCGATGCAGTGGGTCTTCGACAAGCGGCTGGCCTTCGGCCGCGAGACCTCACACCTGTCGCTCGTGGCGAGCGGTGCCGACGCGCTGACTGGCGAGCGCACCGAAGACCTGGTCTCGCGCGCCGCGGGCGAGGTCGCCGAGGCCATCGCCGGCGCGCGCGCCGCGACGCTCGTGCGCGGAACGGTGATCAGGGAAAAACACGCCACGTTTTCGCTCGCGCCTGGGCAGCCGCCCCGGCCGGCGACGCGCACCAGCCTGACGGGTTTGTGGCTTGCCGGTGACTGGATCGACACGGGTCTGCCTGGGACCATCGAAAGCGCGGTACTGAGCGGCCACTGGGCCGCGCAGGCAATTCTGAATGCTGAATGCTGAATGCTGAAGTAAATTCAGAATTCAATTCAGCATTCAGCACTCAGCATTCAGCATTGCAGATGAAGTCCATCATCGTTCACTACTCCGAGATCGCGCTGAAGGGCAGGAACCGGCCATGGTTCGTCTCGCGCCTGGTGAAAAACATCCGCGAGGCGACCTCCGATCTCGACGTCCGCCAGGTGCGTGCGCTCCAGGGGCGAATCGAAGTCGTGCTCGGGGCAGACGCGGATTGGGAAGCGGTGCGCAACCGCCTGACGAAGGTGTTCGGCGCGGGGAACTTCGCCCGCGCCGGGCGCGCGCCGCTCGACCTCGACGCCATCGCGGCCGAGATGTTGCGCGATCTCGAGCCGGAGAATCCTCGATCCTTCCGGGTCTCGGTGCGGCGGGCGGATAAGCGATTCCCGATGACCTCGCCGCAGATCGAGCGCGAGGTTGGCGGCCGAATCAAGGAAGCGCGCGGCTGGCACGTCGATCTCGACGACGCCGAACTGACGATTCACGTCGAGACGCTGACGAACGAAGCCTTCTATTTCTTTGGCAAGCATCCGGGCGCAGGCGGGCTGCCCGTCGGGGCGAGCGGCCGCGTTGCCTGCCTGCTGTCGGGCGGAATCGATTCACCGGTGGCGGCGTGGCGTCTGATGCGTCGCGGGTGCCGGGTGATGTTCGTCCACTTCCACAGCTATCCCATCCTCTCGCGCGCCTCGCAGGAGAAGGCACGCGAGCTCGTGCGGCTGTTGACCGAGTTTCAGTACCGGTCGCGGCTCTTCCTCGTGCCGTTTGGCGAGATTCAGCAGCAGGTCGTGCTGTCGGTCGCGCCGCCGCTGCGCGTGGTCATCTATCGCCGGCTGATGATGCGCATTGCCGAGTCGATCGCCTTCGCGCATCGCGCCGGCGCGCTCGTCACCGGCGAGGTCGTTGGCCAGGTGGCGTCGCAAACGATCGAGAACATGACCTCGATCAACGAGGTCGCCACGCTGCCGGTGCTGCGACCGCTCGTCGGCATGGACAAAAACGAGATCACTGCCGAAGCGCAGCGCCTCGGCACCTACCCGATCTCGATCATTCCCGACCAGGATTGCTGCACGCTCTTCACACCAAAACATCCCGCCACCAAGGCGCGCCGCGCCGACGTGCTCAGAGCTGAGCAATCCCTCGCGATCGACGAAATCGTCGAACGTGCGGTCGCCGCCGCCGTCGTCGAGCACTTTCAGTTTCCTGTAAAATAGCTGCGCGCGACGTTCGTCAGCGCGACAAAAATGTACCTTTTGGTAAGGGCGAGCCCGCGAGGGGGCGTCCGCCGGGTAAGGGCGAGCCCGCGAGGGGGGAGCCCGCCGGAAATCGAGGAGAAGCACGTGAAGTTCACACCGGGCAAACTGGCTGGCATGAAAGCCGTTTCAAACGACAGAGGCGTCATCGCCGCGGCGGCCATGGACCAGCGCGGGTCATTGCAGAAGGCGCTCGCCAAGGAGAAGGGCGGTGCCGTCGGTGACCACGACATCGAAGAATTCAAGTCGCTCGTCACCGAGGTCCTGACGCCGCACGCGAGCGCGATTCTTCTCGATCCGGAATGGGGCCTGCCCGCCAGCAAACGGCGCGCGAAGAATGCCGGCCTGCTGATGGCCTACGAAAAGACCGGCTACGATGCGACCGCAAAAGGGCGGCTGGGTGATTTGCTCGACCACTGGTCGGTGCGCCGCCTCAAGGAAGCGGGTGCGGACTGCATCAAGATCCTGCTCTACTACACGCCGTTCGATCCGAAAGATGTCAACGATCAGAAGCACGCGTGGGTCGAGCGGATCGGCGACGAATGTCGCGCCAACGACATCCCGTTCTTCCTCGAGTTCGTCGGCTATGAAGAGGGCGCCGATGAAAAGGGACTCGAGTTCGCCAAGAAGAAGCCGCAGATCGTCACCGGCAGCATGGCCGAGTTCACCAAGGACCGCTACGGCGTCGACGTCATGAAGGTCGAGATGCCGATCAACATGAAGTTCGTCGAGGGCGCGCAGTCGTTTGGCGGGCAGAAGGCGTACTCGAAGCAGGAAGCGATGGACTGCTTCCGCCGTTCGGCGGAAGTCGCGACGCGTCCATTCATCTACCTGTCGGCCGGCGTCAGCAACCAGGAGTTCACCGAATCGCTCGAGCTCGCGGCCGAAGCCGGGACCCGGTTCTCGGGCGTCCTCTGCGGACGCGCGACGTGGAAGGACGGGATCTCGGTCTACGGGAAGAACGGACCCGAGGCGTTCCGGAAATGGCTGGAAGTCGAAGGCGTGAAGAACATCGGCAACGTGAACGCGCGGCTCAAGCCGGCGCACCCGTGGTACGAGTTCTACGGGGCGAAGTCAGCCGACCAACTGGGGTAACGAAGCCCCAAAGCCTTTCACCGCGGAGAGCTGCAGAGCACGCAGAGCCAACATAGTTGTTTTCTCTGCGGTCTCAGCGTCTCTCAGCGGTGAAAGGCTTTTGCAGTGAACGGTGCCGTCAGTTCTTCCTGAGAACCTCGACGCCGTTCACTTTGCCCAAGGCACGTGTCGCCCGAGTAGGGCACGCGGATCGAGTCGACGCCCAGTTCGGCCGTGCCGGTCAGCGCGATTGGGCACGACGGCAATCCAGGCACTGACGCGGTCGCTTGCGCGTTCCAGGTCACGGTCGATCCCGACAGCGTTCCGCTGGCAGTGCCCGACACTTTCAGATCGCCGGTGCAGGTCGCGCTGAACGTGCCGCTCGCGGTGTTACCGGTCTGCTGCGTCACGTTCCACTTGAAGTCCGAACAGGCGCTGGACGATGGTACGAGGTTCGACGACGTCCAGTTCCCCAGGAGCGCCGACACGCCGGTAGCCGACGGGCCGACCGTGCTCGTGCGCTCGTAGCCGAGGCAAGCAGATGAGGCGGTCGAAGCAGCAAGGCAAAGCGCCAGAAGCGCGTATCTCATAGTCTGAACCCGAATTTCGGAAAGTGACCAGGTGCGCGCCACGCGGCGGTCTTTCAGGCGCACCGCCGGCCGCGCAACATCTGAGCGTGCCGGAGCTTCGCAGGGTGGAGGCGAGAAGTATACCACTTGCTTTCGCGCGGCCTGTGCGCAGAAATGCGCAGCCCCACCCGCTTTTCTATTTCAGTTTCGAGCTCGTCCCCTCGGTTTTGAAATAGTCTCGCAGGGCCTCGGTCGTGCTGCGAAACGCCAGGCTGTCCCAGGGGATCTCCTCTAATCTGAACAGCCCGGCCTCGAGACACTCATCGTCGCCGCAGAGTTCCCCGCCGAGCGCCGTCGCCCGGTAGACGATGATGATCGGCGAGCGGCCGCCGTAGGAGTAGATGTTCACCAGCCCGTCGATTCTGATCTCGAGCCCCGATTCTTCACGTGCTTCGCGAATCGCGGCGCTCGTGATCTCCTCGCCCTGATCGACGTAGCCGCCGGGGAACACCCACAGCCCATAACCGGGCTCGATCGCCCGCCGCACGAGCACGAGCTGGTCGTCCGAGGCGCGAATGATGGTCCCGACGGCGACCTTCGGGTCGAGGTAGACGACGTGACCGCAGGCAGTGCAGACGGGGCGTTCGGGCTCGGTCGCCTTCAGAAGGCGTGTCTCGAGGCGACCGCCGCAGGACGGGCAGAAGCGGTAGGCGACCGGTTCCATCTCTGACGAATATAATCCCGTTATGGCGATTCTCAAGGTCGCGCGCATGGGTCACCCGGTGCTCCGGGCTCGGGCGCGCCCGATCGAGCTGGCGCAGATCGGCTCGCCGCGGATTCAGCAGCTGATCGACGACATGTTCGAGACCATGCAGGAGTACCAGGGGGTCGGGCTCGCGGCGCCGCAGGTTCACGAGAGTGTGCGTGTGTTCGTTGCCGGCTTCGCGCCCGACGAGGAAGACGACGAGTCCACCCGGGGAGTGCCGCTGATGGCGCTCATCAATCCGGAGATTACGCCGATCGGCCCCGACCTCGTTGACGACTGGGAAGGGTGCCTGAGCATTCCCGACATCCGCGGCCGGGTGCCGCGGTCACGGCAGATTTCTGTTCGCGCCTACGATCGACGCGGCAAGCGGATCGAGCTGAAAGCCGCCGGGTTCACCGCGCGGGTGATCCAGCACGAGACCGATCATCTCGATGGCGTGCTGTTCCTCGATCGCATGAAGTCGTTCCAGACGCTGAGCTTCCTCGATGAGTTCGGCCGCTACTGGACCGGTTCAGAGAGCGAGCCGGTCAAGGTCGAATAGCGCCGCGATCACGTCCGCGCGGTTCGCTTGCGTTCGAGCGCGCGCTCCTCGCCCAGCCGTTCGAGCTCCACTTCGGTGTGGTCGGTGAACCGCATCGCCGCGGCGATCGCGCGGTGGCCGGCCTGGTCGGCGATGAGCGTGTGCATCTGCTGGCAGACGCGGCGGTACGCCGGATGTCCTTGCGGCGCGCTGCGCAGCTCGATGACGTGCATCGCCTCACGCGCGTTCATGTCCATGTAGAAGCGCACGCGGTAGGCCATGGACACGGCGTACGGCGCGACGTGGCGCAGACCCGCATCGGCGAGCGCCTCGTGCAGATCGGCCGACCCGTCCATCACGCGTGCCCAGTCATCCTGGGCGCCCGCTTCGCGGATCGCATCGGGTTCGATGAATCCGTGGCGAGTCGACAGCGGCTGCCACTCGAGCGTGAGCAGCCGGTGCCGCTGGAGATCGCGGAATGCGCCGTAATCGGTCAGGATGTCGAAACGGTACGTGGTTCGTTCGAATGCCCGGCCAGGGCGATGCCGCCGATTCGTCCTCTCCCCGACATACGCCCGGAGCACAGCGGCTCGCTCGTCGGCCGACATCCGGCGGGCTATCTGCATGAGCTGATCGTCGGGCAGTTCCGAGGCCGCGTAGAGCGCGGCGGCGACAATCCTGACCTCGCCATCGGCGTCGAAGTCGGTCAGCGTGACTTCGGGTCTCGTTTCCGGGGCGCTGTCGTCGAGGAGGCCGGCCGCGACTTCGGCCGTCAGGCGGCGCGCGTCAGCCATGTAGTCGCTCCAGCGCCCGCCGCGCTCCGGTTGATCGACTCGCACGAGGAATGCGGGGATGACCTTCCGCAGTTCAAGGAGCATCTGGTCGGCGCAGTCGCGGGCCTCGGCCAGCGGGCTCGCGCGAAGGCGCAGCAGGAGTGCCTCGAACGCCTGGCCGGTGCCGTAAATCCCAAGATTCGACTGTGTCGCTGCAGGCAGCAGACCTCGCAGGGTGTCGAGCGCCTTGGCCCGGATCGCCGACCGATGAACGGCCTCGGAATCAGAGGCGCTTCGCGGGTAACGAGCCGCGAAGTAATCCTGCATCGGCGCGATCCACTTCGCATAGCACGCGAACGCTTCATCCATCGTCCGAACGTATCGATCTTTCAGCGCGCCGCCCGTGATCTCGATGGGGACGTGGTAGCGCCAGCGGCCGTGCAGGCGGTCGGTATACGGCACGTACCGCGTCGATTGCTCGAGGTAGGCCATCAGCCGTCCCCATTCGAGCAGTTTCGTCAAGACGTTCGAGACGTATTCGCAGGCGATGTGCGCGCCGCCGAGCTGCGCCACCGAGTCGTCGCCGTACTCGTTGAAGACCTTGTCGAAGAGCTTTTCGGCTCTTGCGACACCGACCGTCTCGCTGCCCGCCATCGACGCCGGATCCATGACCTTGTCCGCGAACTCGTCGAGAAACAGCCGCCGGATCGACTTGGCGGATCGTGAATACCTGGCGAACAGCGCGCCCTTGACGGTTTCCGGCAGGTTGGTGAGCGCGAAGACGTGCCCATCGAGATTCGTGAAATAGGGCGCAAGCCGCGCGCGCTCGGCGTCGGTGAAGGCTTCGGGGGCTGAGGTCGAGGGTAACACGCTCGTGATTGTAGACCGGATGCAATCTCCCGACTGGTCTCACCGCGAAAAGCCTTTCACCGCGGAGGCCGCCGAGCCCGCAGAGAAACATTAGAATGTCTCTGCGTCCTCCGCGCTCGGCGGTGAAAAGCTTTGGCCGGGAGGGACGGTCGAATGGATCAACCGCATGTCCCCCATCTACTCGCACCGTATCGACGTCCGCTTTCGCGATTGCGATCCGCTGGGCCATGTCAATAACGCCGTGTATCTGACCTATCTCGAACAGGCTCGCCTGCACTGCTGGCGCGCGCTGTGGAGATTCGGTGAGGCCGACTCGTCGATTCCCGGCGTGATCATGGCGCGCGCGGAAATCGACTACCGGCGGCCCGCACATTACGGGCAGACGCTCGAGATCCGAATCTCGCTCGCGGCGATCGGCAGAACGAGCTTTACCTACGACTACGAGGTTGTCGACGAGGCGAACACGCTCGTCGCGTCGGCGCGGACGGTCCAGGTCATGTACGACTACGAAGCGGCCAAGCCGGTGCCGATTCCTGACGATGTTCGGCAAAAAATGCGAGAAAGTTGAAGTATTCGGCGATATTGTGAAAGAATTCACATAATGTCGATGCTTCGACGGCGCTGTTCCGTCCTCGCAGCAGGCGTGCTGTCGTCGGCGATTGTCGTCCCGTCGGCTCCCGCTGCGCGCCAGGCTCCGGCGGTGACCGCCGAGTCGGTGGCCCGCCAGATTCAGGACCGCAACACTGGCCGCGACTCACGATCGGCGATGCGGATGAAGCTCGTCGATCGCCACAATCGCGCGCGTGAACGCGCCCTCGCTCTCATCACCTTGCGCGGTCGCGACGCGCCAGGCGCGCTCCCGTCGGCGCCGGATGGCGACCGCCTGCTCATCCGTTTCAGCTACCCGAACGACATCCGCGGCACCGCCTTCCTCGTCTGGGAGCACCCGGACTCGGACGACGAGCGGTTTCTATACCTGCCGTCGCTCGGCCGGGTCCGCCGGATCGCCGGGACCGAAGCTCAAGAAAGCTTCGTTGGCAGCGACTTCACCTACGAGGACATTGGCGGGCGCGAGTTCGACGACTACAGCTACTCGTTTGCCGGTCCTGACGGCGAGAACGCGTCGTGGTCGCCGGTAGGCGGCGGCGCGGCGCGCCCGGCCTGGCGGCTCGAGTCGCGCCGCAAGAACGCGTCGGCAGAATTTCCACGAGTCGTATCGATGGTCCTGAAGGATTCTCTCGTCGTCGTCGGTGCCGATGTCTATAACCGCCGCAACGAGAAGCAGAAGGTCTATACGGTGCGGCGTCTCGAGCAGATCGAGAACATCTGGACGGTGATGGAGTCCGAGATGACCAACGCGCTCGAGAAGACACGCACTGAGCTCGTGGTCGAGACGATGGACTACAACGTCGGCCTGAAGGAGGCGGACTTCAACCGGCGAGAGCTCGAAACCCTTCGACCGGCTCAGGGCAGGGCCGACAAGTGAGTCACACGCTTGCCGGCTGGATCTATCGCTGGCGCTTTCCGCTGTCGATCTTCATCGTGGTTGGCGCGCTCTTCCTGGCGCCGCGCGCGAACATCACGAAGATCGACAACGACATTACCGCGTGGTTCTCAAAGGACGACCCGGTCTACCGCGACTACGAGCGCTTTCGGACGGAGTTTGGCGGCACCCGCGCGCTGATCATCGCGCTCAAGGCCGATTCGCCCGATCGACTCTTTGCCCGCGACACCCTGCAGACGATCGAGGCGATCACCGGCGACATCGAGCGAGTCGACACCGTTCAGCACGTCAACAGCCTGGCTACCGCCACGATCGTCGAGGCGCTGAAGGGCGGTGATGCCGAGGATGGCGGTCTCGAGGTCCGTCCACTGCTCGACGGCCTCGCCACCCGCGACCCAGCCGATATACGCCGCCGCGCTCTCGAGGACGACCTCATTCGCGGTGATCTCGTCTCGGAAAACGGCTCGACGACGGCGATCATCGTCGGCTTCGACGAGGACCGCATCGACGAAGTCCGTGCCGGTGTCATCCAGCAGATCCACGACATCGTCGATCCACGGCTGCCCGCTGGGGTCCGTGCCTACTACAACGGCAGCCTCGAGATCAGCGAGACCTACAATCGCATCACGCTCGACAACCAGCGCAAGTTCACCCCACCGATCCTGCTCGTCACGGTGCTGGCGATCTATCTCTCCTTTCGGTCGTGGCGCAAGACGCTGCTGGCGATGTTTGCCGTGCTCGTCAGCCTGCTCTGGACTCTTGGCCTCTACTCGTTGATGGGTTTCAGCTTCAACGTCCTGGCGAGCATGCTCGTGCCGCTCATCGTCGTGCTGGCGATTGCCGACGACGTGCACATCATGCAGCACTGGGACGAGGAGCGGCGGCACGGGGGTGTAGAACAGGCGTTCAAGGCGACGGTCGCGCACTTGACGGCGCCCCTGCTTGGCGCGAGCGCGACGACGGCGCTCGGCATGCTCGCGCTCGCGACGAGCAACGTCGTGGCCGTGAGGTCGTTCGGCGTGGGAGCGGCAGTCGGGATCATGGTCGATTTCGTGATCTCGCTCGTCCTGATGCCGACGCTGCTCACGCTTGTGAAACCCGAGACGGCTGAGGCGCCGCACGAGAAGTACTTTCTGGCGCCACTGAAGGCCATCGCGCGATTCTCGTGCGCGCGCCCGGGCCGTGTGCTGGCTGTCTCGGTCGGGCTGGCCGTGCTCGCGTCGCTTGGCATTCTGCGGCTGCGGGTCGACACCAATCACATCAGCTTCTTCAGCGCGAACCACCCGCTTGGACAGTCTGCGGCCGTCATCGACAAGGAACTTGGCGGAGTCTACAGCTTTCAGATCATGCTCGAGGGGCCGCCTGAGTCGCTGAAGACACCCGACGCGCTGCAGCGCGTCGATCGTCTTGAAGAAGCGCTGCGACGGTTCCCCTACGTTCGCAAGGTCACGTCGGTCGCCGACTACGTCAAGCGGATCAACAAAGAGCTCAACGATGGACGGGCCGAGGCGAATGTCGTGCCCGCCGACGCCAACACGATCGCCCAGGAGCTGTTCGTTTTTGCCCTCGGGGGAGAGGGCCGCCACGAGCTCGAGCGCGTGGTCGCGAGCGACTACTCGCGCGCCCAGATCTCGATCAAGCTGCAGTCGATGAGCTCCGACCTGGTGCTCGAGCAGGTCGAAGAGGCGGATCGAATGGCGAAGGAGGCGTTCGAAGGCACGGGCATCACCGTGCTGACGACCGGCTCAGGGCGATTGTTCAGCACGCTCGATCACTACCTGGTGATGTCGCAGCTGAGCAGCTTCGGTACCGCATTCTTCACGGTGTTCGGCGTCATCTTCCTGGTCTTTCGTTCGTTCCGCTTCGGGCTGTTGACGATCGCCCCGAATCTGCTGCCCGTGCTCGCGGTGCTCGGCGTCATGGGCTACCTGGGCATTTCCATGAACGTGGCGACGGTGATGGTGGCGAGCGTCGCGCTCGGAATCGTCGACGACGACACGATTCACTTCATCAACCGCTATCGGCGCGAAGCGGCCGCCGGCAAATCAACCGATGAGGCGATCGAGATCGCGACCGCACACGAGGGCCGTGCCTCGCTGACGACGGCGATCATCAACAGCGCCGGGTACGGCGTCCTGCTGTTGTCGGAGTACAAGCCGACGGCGTGGTTCGGGGGGTTGCTGGCGCTGACGATGCTGACGGCATTTCTCGCTGAAGTGTTCATTCTTCCGGCGACCATCAAGCTCCTGCCACGCGTGTTTAGCGCGGAGGCACTCCGCCCGCGGCGCCCTCAGGCCGCGTAGCCCTGCCAACGGCCTCGAGAATGCGGTTCTCCGTGCCGGCCATCCTCTTCGCTCTGGTCATGGTGCTGGCGCCTGCGCGGCCGGTGTCTGCACAGCGCCCGACTGGCGCCGTGAGCTTGTTTGCCGACTATTTTCCGAACCAAGACAGCGCCACCGAGTTGCGCGCGCGGCTCTTCGTCGAAGAGAAGGTCGAAAGCGAGCTCGCGCGGGGGTCACGTCTCGTCGTCACCGCGTCAGGCTTTGTCGAAGGGCTGCTGTCGAGGAGGCTTACGCCCGGCTCACGGATCGAGCTCGAAGCCGTCAATGACGCCATCGTGCGCGTCCTCGACGGCAACGTCGAGTGGCGCAGTCAACGCGCCGACCTTCAGCTTGGATACGCGCGAGTCGCCTGGGGGAAACTCGACGAGATACAGCCGACCGACGTGATCAATCCGCTCGACGTGTCCCGGTTCTTCTTCGAGGGTCGCAGCGAGGCGCGATTGCCGATGTTGCTCGCGCGGGCGCGCGTCCATCTGTCCGAGAGCGTTACCGTCGAGGGTATTTATCTTCCCGACTTCAGGCGCGGGCGATTCGACCAGCTCGACGAACCGACCTCGCCATTCAACCTTCCCGTGCAAGTCGCCGACGATTCCGTGGTGTGCCTGGCGATTGGTTGCCCGGTCGCGGCGATCCCGGTATCCGATCGCGCGCCGGCATTCACGGTCGTCAACGCGCAGGGTGGCGCGCGCCTCTCGGCCACCAGCGGACGAGTGGATTGGAGCCTCTCTGCCTTTCGTGGGTTTGAGACTTTTGGACTCTACACCCTCGAGGGCACGCTGGCGCCGCCGCCGGCGCTGCCGCCCACCGTGGCAGTGGTCTACCCCCGCTTCACGATGATCGGCGCCGACTTCGAGTCGGTCCGGGGCCCGTGGGGCGTGCGCGGCGAAGCCGCCGCGTTCGTCGAGGACAACTTCCAGTCCCCGGATCTGCGGGTCCTGACAGGGCAGTCCTTCGACGCCGGCGTCGGCGTCGATCGCCGAGCCGGGGACTACACCCTGAGCGGCACGGTGCTCGTCCATTCGGAGTCCTACGACGGCCGGCTGTCGCTTACCGACAGCGCCGGCGGGCGTACCGATGTCTCGCTGGTCGTGTCGGCCGACCGAACGTTCTCCCGCGAGCGCTATCGCTTCAGAGGATTCGGTGTCTACAATGCGACCGATGCCTCGGGCTTCGTGCGCGGCATCGGGATGGCCAACCTCCGCGACAACCTCGCGCTCGAGGCGTCCGTTGGCTGGTTCGCCGGCACGAGCCGGGACCTGATTGGACGGTTCGGGGACAGCGACTTTGCCTATGTGAGGGTGAAGTACTACTTTTAGGGCCGTTCTGGAGTGGTCAGCGAGGCGGCCGAACCAGGGAGCGGGGATCAGGGATCCAGGGGTCCGGGGCACGCCCCAACGGTCATCCCTGAACGTTTGATTCAATTTACCCGGAACCCCTGATCCCTGATCCCTGATCCCAGAATGTCGTGCCTCAGGACATGCAGTACATCCTCCTCCCAGCCAACAACGCCTCAACGTGGACGGGACCGACTGGTAACAACACATGGTTGCTGCCAGGTCGCACGCCGACGCTCATCGATGCCGGCGTCGGCAATCCTGAGCACATCGAGGCGGTCGCCCAGGCGCTGGACGGGCGCCCGCTGGCGCTCGTGCTCATTACTCACGGCCACTCGGATCACGTTAACGGCGTGCCGGCGATCGCCGCTCGCTGGCCAGACGTTCAGATCAGGCGATTCGGTAGTGGCGAACGTCCGCTCGAGGACGGTGAAGTCATTGCTGCCGGCGACGGGACCGTGACGACGCTCTATACACCGGGTCACGCTCCCGATCATTGCTGCTTTCTGGACGGCGGCGAGTGCTTCTGCGGGGATCTTGTTCGGCTTGGCGGCACAATCGTGATTCCCGCCACCCGCGGCGGTGACTTGTCGCAGTACCTCTCGTCGCTGCAACGGGTGCGCGAGCGTCGTCCGGTGCGGCTGCTGCCAGGGCACGGGCCAATCATCGACAATCCCGCGAAAGTGATTGATGCGTACGTGCGGCACCGCGCGGAGCGGGAAGCCGAAATCATCCGGGCGCTCGACGGCCGGTTTCGACACACCGGAAGGCATCGCCTCATCAATCTATATGGGGCTGCCGCCCGCGCTCGTGCCGGCCGCGGTCGAAAGCGTGCTGGCCCACCTCATCAAATTGAAAGTGGACCGCAAGGCCCGGCAGGACGGCAATCGTTGGACGCTGAACTGAGAAAAAGCCCGGCCGTTGGTTGCTGGTCAGGCCGGCTGAAATCCAGGAGGCAGCTCTGGCAAGCGCTCACCACGCCTGGCGACCTTGGGCATGGCGTCGCGGATGACCTGTTCGAGTTCCTCCAGGTAGGCGAGGAACCGATGGCGGCCATCAGTGGAGAGCCGGCAGAGCGTTTGGGGGCGGCGGTTCTCGAACCCTTTCCACACCTCGACGAGTCCGGCTTCCTTCAGGACGTCGAGATGCCGGCTCAAGTTACCGTCCGTCAGCGCGCAAAGCCGCTTGAGATCCGAGAAGAGGAGACCTTCGGGTCGCATCACGAGCGACGTCATAATGCCCAGACGTGCCTTCTCGTGCAGCACGCGTTCGAGGCCGTCGTACGCAAAACGCCCAGGCTGCGAAAGTTCGGCCGGTTTCTTCTTCTTCATGATCATTGCCACTCTTCCCGCTCGAGGTTCCAGTACAACACGGCGGCGGTGGATAGTTGGCCGACGCCGAACGTGCCGCCGACCGCCCACGGGTTGAGTGTCTCCGTTCCGAACCCCGCCCAGAGCAGCACGGCACCGGCCGCGTAGTAGTAGAGAGCCACCCATCCGCTCGCGCGCACCAGGTACGGGCGCGACGCAAAGATGCCAAGACCGAACAACAGCGCCCAGACGCCCGGCAGCAATCGGACTAGCGCCGGGCTCGACAGCACGAAGGTCGCAGTCAGAAGCGCGCCCGCGCACAGGCTGGGCAGCAGCTGCGCGAACACGCGTCGCGTCCGCCGTCGCGTCACGGTTTCGTCGTGGACGACGTAGTTGTAGACGATTTCGCTGACGCCGACGAACCCGGCGAGGGCAGCGACGATGACCCAGTAGATGACGAATCCGATCGGATCGGCTGCGAGTCTCGTCGGTTGAAACCAGGCCGCCGCGAGGCCCACGAGTCCTGACGCGGCCACCGGCAGCGATCGATAGCCCCGATAGACCTCGGCTCTTGCGGCCTGGGCCCGGATTTCAGCAATTTGCGCCAGCGCCTGCGGCAGTTCCATCGTTGTAGTCTTTCCCGAGGGGCTTTGCCCCTCGGACTCCCCGACACGCGCTCTCGCGCTCCGCAGGCGACGGCTCGCTTCCGCCTCCGCTAAAGCTACGGCGAGACCTCGCCGAAGCGCCTACGGCGCGAAGGCGGGCCGATCGCGTGGCTCGCTCGCAGCACTCGCTCGCACTGTGTCTCCTCTAACTTTGCACAACAAAGTTAATTCGTCAACTACCGCGCGGTCCGGCCATCCATTCAGAGCGCGCCAATAACGAAGCCAAACCAGAATTCTCTGCGGGCTCGGCGCTCTCTGCGTTGAGAGGCTTTTCTCGACGCCAACGTCGATGAATGGACAGGCTGGCGCCTGTAGTACGATTCCGGGAATGAAAGGGTACGTCAACCCGCAGTTGCTGATTGGCCCTCGCGAGCTGGCCGGCGAGCTCGAGGGGCCGCAGAACTCGAGACCGCTGATCCTCGACCTGCGCCCTGCGGATGCCTACGTCGCCGGTCACATCCCCGGGGCGATTCATATCAATCTGTGGGGTTTGAGCCTGACCGACACGGATCCTGCGCCGCTCAACGCGTTCATGTGGATGATCGAGCATGTGCTCGCAATCCATGGCGTCAACGCCGCGACGCCGATCGTCGCGTACGACGAGCAATCGGGCGTTCGCGCCGCGCGAGCGTTCTGGTTTCTCGAGTACTTCGGCCACCCGTCGGCCCGCGTGCTCGATGGCGGGTTTGGGGCGTGGACGCGGGCCGGGCTGTCTGTCGCGTGCGACGCCGCTCCAGCGCCGGCAAGCGAGTGGACGGGCCGCCGCGAATCTCACGCACTGGCGACGTGGCGCGAGGTTCGAGATGCGATCTCGAAACCGGATGCGGTGATCGTCGATGCCCGGAGCGACGGCGAGTACTGCGGCACCACCGTTCGCGCCAAGCGCGGCGGCGCGGTTCCACACGCCGTCCACATTGAATGGACCAGAAATCTGACCCCGGAGGGCGAGTTCAAGCCGGCCGACGAGTTGAAGAAGATGTATGAGGACGCGGGCGTGACACCCGACCGCGAGGTCATTACGTATTGTCAGGGCGGCTACCGCGCCGCCCATTCCTATCTGGCGCTCCGCTTGCTCGGCTACCCGCGCGTGCGGAACTACGTCGGATCCTGGAAAGAGTGGGGCGACAGAGAAGACCTGCCGATTGAGTCAAAGGGCCAGGCTGCAACATGAGCCACCGTGGTTCTTTCGCACGTTGGCCTCTTTTCGAGTGAGGGATTTCCTCCATGAACGACGTCATCGACTTCATCCACACCAATCGCGACCGCTACGTCGAGGAGCTGAAAGCGTACCTCGCGATTCCCAGCATCAGTGCCCTGCCTCAGCACGCGGGCGATGTGCGGCGCTGCGCGGAGTGGACCGCCGAGGAAATGCGCCGCATCGGCCTGACCAACGTCCGGCTGATCGAGACGCCGGGCAATCCCGTCGTCTATGGCGACTGGCTTGGCGCCGATGGCGCACCGACGATGCTGTTCTACGGCCACTACGACGTGCAGCCGGTCGATCCGGTCGAGTTGTGGGAATCGCCGCCCTTTGAGGCCACCATCCGCGACGGCGAGATTTACGCGCGCGGATCGGCCGACGACAAGGGTCAGGTGTTCATGCATTTCAAGGCCATCGAAGCCCACCTGAAGAAGACCGGCAAGTTGCCCGTCAACATGAAGATCATCCTCGAAGGCGAGGAAGAAGTCGGTTCGGCGAACCTCGATAACTTCATCAAGGCCCACCAGAGCGAGCTTTCGGCTGACGTCGTCGTCATCTCGGATTCGCCGATGTTCGATCGGGGCATCCCGTCGATCTGTTACGGGCTGCGCGGCCTCGTGTATTGCCAGATCGATCTCCGCGGAACGAAGAGCGATCTGCACTCGGGATCGTTCGGTGGCGCCGTCGCAAACCCGGCGATGGCGCTGGCGCAGATCCTGGCTCAGATGAAGGATCGCGGCGGGCGCGTGAAGATCCCCGGCTTCTACGATGCCGTCAGGCCGCTTCGCGACGAGGAGCGGGCGGAATGGAAGCGCCTGCCCTTCAACGAAACTCGGTATCGCAAGGAGCTGGGGGCGCCAAAGCTCTTTGGCGAGAGCGGCTACACGACGCTCGAGCGCACCTGGGCTCGTCCAACATTCGAGGTCAACGGGCTACTTGCGGGATTTACCGGCGAGGGTGCCAAGACGGTCATCCCGGCGGTGTCGATGGCCAAGGTCAGCATGCGCCTGGTGCCGGATCAGGATCCGGACACGATTGCCAAGCTCTTCGAGGACTACGTCCGCAAGATTGCGCCGAAAACCGTCGAGTTGAAAGTCACGCGCATGCACGGCGGGAAGCCGTGGATGACGGAATTCGACAATCCGTTCGTGCAGGCGGCCGGCCGCGCCATCGAGAAGGGCTTCGGCAAGACCCCCGTGTTCAATCGCGAGGGTGGGTCGATTCCCGTCGTGGCAACGTTCCAGGAGATCCTCCGGCTGCCGTCGGTGCTCTTCGGTGTCGGGCTGCCGGACGAGAATGCGCACGCGCCTAACGAGAAGCTCGATCTCGGCAACTTTCATGGAGGCATCGTCGCGTCAGCGTTCCTGTACGACGAGTTGGCGAGGACGAAGTAGGTGCGCTGCGAGAGGCGCGGACAACCCGTCATGCCTCTCGGTCGTCTGCTGCTCACGACGATCGCCGCCTGCTCGGCGCTGCTGGCGCCCGGCTGCGCCGATCCGGAGCGCGAACGGTTGAAAGCCACGACCAGGGCGTCGTACGACAAGGTCACCGGCAAGCTGACTGAGTTGACCTACGACGCAAACAAGAACGGGCGCATCGACACCTGGACCGAGATGGACGGGACGCGGCCGTTGCGCTCCCGAATCGACGCCAATGAGGATGGGCGCGTCGACCGCTGGGAATACTACGACCAGGCGGGCCGCCTGAGCCGTGTCGGGTTCTCCAGGAGCCTGAAGGACCAACCCGACGCGTGGGCGTACTCGACCCCGGAGGGCCGGGTCGATCGGATCGAGATTTCGTCGACCGCGGACCCGGAACGGATCGATCGCTGGGAGTTCTACGACACTAATCCCGGTCCCGACGGCGCGGGACCGCTGCTGCGAGTGGAGGAGGACACGAACCACGACGGAAAGCCGGACAAGTGGGAGCGCTACGCGGACGGTACCGTGGAGACGGCCGAATTCGATTTGGATCGCGACACCCGTCCGGATCGCCGCCTGACCTACAAGGACGCCGCGCTGGTGCTGATTGAAAGCGCGCCCGATACGTCTGGCCGCTATACGAAGAGTCTTACTCCCAAATAGACTGCCCTTCAGTTCAGCATTCACAATTCCACATTCACTTCAGCATTCAGCACTCAGCATTCAAAATTCCCCTCATGCCCCTTCGCATCGGATTCGACATGGACGGCGTACTCGCTGACTTCTCGGGCGCGTTTCGCGAGCACGCGATCCGCCTCTTCGGCCCCTCAATGCTGGACACGGGCAAGTCCGAAGGCGGCGATCAACGGCAGAGCACCGGCGATCCCGAAGAGGAGGAAGAACGCCAGGCGAAGGCGGAGGTGGAGGCGCAGCGCGAGTCGCGGCGCCGCGAAGACGAAGTCTGGGAGGCAATCGAGAACACGCCGAACTTCTGGACGACGTTGAAGCCGCTCGACGAGCGGGCGGTCCCGCGGATCCACGAGCTGATGCTGCGGCACCGGTGGGAGGTTTTCTTCATCACGCAACGGCCGTTCACGGCCGGTGAAACCGTCCAGCGGCAAACCCAGCGCTGGCTCGTCGCCCAGGGCTTCGATCTGCCAAGCGTGCTCGTCCTGCACGGCTCACGGGGCACAGCCGCCGCCGCGCTGCGCCTCGACTATCATGTCGACGACCGGCCGCAGAACTGTATCGACGTCTCCGTCGACTCGAGCGCCAAGACCATTCTGATCGTCCCTGAAGCGAACAAGACGGCGGTTGTGAGCGCGCGGAAGCTCGGCATTGGCGTCGTCCACCGCATCGGAGAGGCGCTGGACATCCTCGACGAGGCCACGCTCGCACAGACGAATCCCAGCCTGCTCAGCCGCATCGCGAAGATTGTCGGGTGGAAATAAAACAGTCGGCAGTCTTCAGTCGGGAGTCGACAGTCTCAGTCGACAGTCTCAGTCGACAGTTCCAGTCGACAGTCTCGGTCGACAGTCCAGTCGACGGTCCCAGTCGGCAGTCGGAGTCGGCAGGCCCGGTCGATAGTCGTGGTGTCCGGCTTCCGCCTCCGCCAAGGCTTCGGCGGACCGCCGTAGCTTCAGCGAAGGCTGGTCAGCCGGACTCAGAGCAAAAAAAAGGCCGGAGGCGATTTTTGCCTCCGGCCACCAATTCCTGCTTCTACCTTTACTTCATCATTCAGCAGTCAGCATTCAGCATTGCACGTGTCTACCAGGTGACCCTGGCGCCGAAGCGGATGACGCGCGGCGCGATGATGCTGCTGATGTTGTTCGGCGGCAGCGTTGTCGAGGAGGAGCCCACGCCCGTGGTCGCGTTGTACGAATACTGCGTCCGGCGGCGCGAGAGGATCTCGCTCGAGTTGGTCAGGTTGAAGATGTCCATGCTCGGGATGATGCGCATCCCGCCGAAGTTGAACGCCTTGTCGACGCGGAAATCCGCGACGAAGAGGTTCGGCAGGCGAACATCGCCGAGCGGGAACAGGAACGTGTTGTCGTCAGCCAGGGCGTTGCCGCGGCTGGTGATCGCGATCTGCTGCGGGAACGGATACCCCTGCGTCACGCTGGCGCTGCCGGCGATGCCAATTTCCCAGAGCGGTGTCGTGTACTGGCCGCTCGACTTGAACAGCCACTCGGCGTTGTTGTAAACGTTGTCGACGCCGGAGCCCGCGGACGCCGGCGCGTACGACGCGCCGTTGAGGTTCTCGAGGTTGCTGGGGTCCTCGATGCCGGCGAGCGAATCCCAATAATCGATCGCGTCGTTCCAGGCGAAGCTGACGTTGGCCGCCCAGCGATCCGAGTAGCGTTTGATCAACGCGAGCTCGACGCCGTTATAGCCTCGGTTCCGCCCCGGCTGGTTGGTCCGGATATAGGGCGATGGCTGAGCCGACGTCGCCCGATAGTAGGTGACGGGCGGGCAGATTGCCGTCGGCCCGCAATTTGACGGCGTGGCGAGCGTGAACGCCTGGAAGTTGGTCGAATCCCAGTTGATGCGATCCGTCCAAGTGAACTGATCGTAGTTGCGCCACACGTAATTGGCCTCGACCGCGAGGTTGCGCATCAGTTCCTGCTGCAGTCCGATGACGAACTCACGCGTCCGATCGTTCTTGAGGTTCGGATCGATCGTTCCCGGCGAGAGGTAGCTCGTCGGATTCGTAGGATCGAACGCCGCGCTCTTGGTCGGGTTGGCGACGATGTTCAGCTCGTTGGCCTGAACGAACGTGTCGCCGTTGAGATCCGCCCACGGGTATCGGACAAACACCTGGCCAATCGAGATCTGCTGGCCGGCGAACTGGCCCGGTTGCACCTGGCCGAAGTACATCGAGTACGACGCGCGAGCGACCGACTTGCCGGTGCCCGTGATGTCGTAGGTCATGCCGAGGCGCGGAGAGATGTCGTTCCACACCACGCCGCCGTCGAGACCGGGGAAGTTGATCGCCGGCATGATCTGCGGAATGAGCGGATTGGCCGGAACCTGGCCCGGCAGCGCTTCGTCGGTCGCGCGGTCCCACCGCACGCCGAGGTTGAGGGTGAAGCGCTTCACCGAGAAGGTGTCCTGCAGGTAGAGGGCGTGCGTCGGCGAGTTGTACTTCGTGTAGCCATCCCGGTAGAGGTCGGCGTTGCAATCGTAGACCGCCGCGCCCGCGCCGTCGAACCTGAGCGCGCAGTTCGGGTTCGCGCCCGCGACGTTCGCGTAGCGTGCCACGGCGTTGCCGCCGGTGTGGCTGATCGATTCACCGGTCGCCGTGCGCCAGCGATAGCCAACCTTGAACGCGTGATCGCCGCCGAGCGTTGCCGGCAGGAAGTAGCTGGACGTCACATCCACGCTCTGCATCGGCCGCTTGAAGATCGACTCGTCGAACGAGCGTGCCCACACGCCCGACGCGATGTCGAACCGCGGCTGGATGTCGTACTGCGCGGGATCCTGGAAGGTGAGCGTGAAGTTGTTGCCAACGTGGGCATACTGAATGTCGATCAGCATGCGATCGTTGACGACGTGCTGATCGCTTGCCTTCCAGATCGGCACCGGACCCGCGTCCCACCCCCAGTTTCCGGCTGTCTTGTCGATATTCTTCTGCCGGTAGGCGGTTTCGATCGGCCGCGTGTCCGACGCGTCCCGGGCGTTGCGCACTTTGCCGCCCCAGGTGTTCTGGAAGTTGAACTTGTTGTTCCGGGCCGCCGACCAGGTCAGCTTGACGTTGTAATTGTCGAGTACCGTGAGGTCAGTCGCCAGACAGTCGCGGATCGCTTCGGTGCTGCCGAGCGTCGCCGCGATCTGCCCGACCGGAACGCCGGGGGGCCGGCAGGTTGGTGTCGGCTTGTAGAAGTTGACCACGCCAACCTTGACGTCCTGCTTGCCGTAGCTGCCCCAGTACCAGAGCTTGTCGCGCTTGATCGGGCCACCGACCTCGAAGCCGAAGTCGTTGATGTTCTGAATCGGTGCGCCGGAGCCCGCGCCCTGCGCGCGAATCTCGTCGGTGACGTTGTCGGCCTCGAAGGCGTCGTTCACATTGTAGATGCGGCCGCTCCCCTTGAAGCGATTGGTGCCGCTGCGCGTCACGAAGTTGATGCCGACGCCGCCGGTCTGCTGCGTCGCATCCGCGCCGCCAGTCGTGACCTGCATCTCCTGCAACATGTCGAAGTCGTAGTACATGGGCGAGGCGCCGGTCGCCGACATGTCGGTGATGTCCACGCCGTCGAGCGACCACTTGTTGTTGGTGGTGGTGTTTCCGCGGCTGATGTAGCTCGACTGCTGGCCGGACTGGCTGCCGCCGACGTTGACGCGGTCCATCGAGAGGCTCGGCACGCGCTGGAGCATGACCCACGGGTCACGCGCCGAGGGGATGTTCTGGAGCGATTCGAGGTCGAATGAGGTTTTTGCCGTGGTCGCCTTGGTGTCGACGATCGGGCTCTCGCCGCTGACCGTCACGGTCTCCTGCACGGTCGAAATGGCGAGCTGCTGGTTGACCTGCGCCGTGAAGCCGATGGTCACGACGATGCCCTCGCGCACGACCGTCTTGAAGCCGGGCAGCTCGAACTTCACCGAGTAGGTGCCGATTGGAATCAAAGTAAACCGGAAGCTTCCGGTCTCGCTGCTCGTGGCAGATTGCGGCTGGATCAGCACCGGGCTGGTCAGGGTGACCGTTGCTCCCGGCAGGACCGCGCCGGTGTCGTCGCTTACTCTGCCAGTGATTTCACCCGTCTGGACCTGCGCCAGAGCCGGAATCGCACCCACCAACAGGGCCAGAACGGCCAATATGGCGGTTACACGCACTTTCATCTTCAGCCTCCCTTGGAAAACGAACAGACGAATCCTCCGACCCCAGCCGAGCAGCACTCGTACCAAAGGTTCCGGAACCGGGCGGCGTCCTGTTGTGGGATTGCTGAAGTGCTTGGAAATGATTGCGAACTGACGATATAGGGACGTGAGTGACCTACGGAGGGACGAGCGTCACAGGGACCGATTCTGGGACGAAAAAATGGCCGATCCAACGGTTTGCATCTCGAAAACCAAAAGGGTGGAGACGGCTTTAGGCTCTAGGCTTTAGGCTCTAGCAAGATCTTCAGTAGTTGGTCGAAGGTTTTGCTTGAGCCCTGAGCCGCCTAGAGCCGAGAGCCGACAGCCTAGAGCCTTTAATTAAACCCCGCGACTCGCTTTCGGAGCGTCTTGACGTGCTCCCAGATTTGCTGGTGCTCGCTCTCCGCTTCGGCCGGAGCTTCTTCGCCGTCGCTTGCAGTCAGATCGCTTTCGTCGTCGCCGACCATGCGTTTGGGGAGAAGTCGCAGGTACGCCTCCAGGTCGCGTAACGCGCCGGCAAAATCCTGCAGATGGTACGCGAGCAGGCCGCGGTCGCGGAGCTCGACGATCGCGGATGGGTCGACGGTCAGCAGCAGGCCCGAGATGAAGCGCGCCTGCGGGAAGGATCGCATCCGTACGTAGAGTCGTTTGAGGTTGACGAGCATCCGCACGACGATCTGATGGCGCGTTGCCGGCTCGAGAAGGCTGCGGTCGAACGCGGCGGCGTCGCCGACGTGCTGGCGAAGCAGCTCGCGGCAGTCGATCTCGGAGAGGAACGCGCCCTTGTGGAACGGGTCGACGATCAGGATGTCGTCGGCCAGGCGCGTCGGCGTCGCGAGCGGCGCTCGCAGGAGGAAGTGGCCGGGGAAGTTCACGCCGGCCACGCGCAGGCCGGCGCGACGCGCGACCTCGATGTAGACCACCGCGAGGCTAATCGGGATACCGGTGCGACGATTCAGGACTTCGTTCAGAAAGCTGTTGCGCGGATCGTCGTAGTGATCGCGGTTTCCGCGAAACCCCTGCTCGTCGTAGAAGTACTCGTTGAACGCGCGCACCGCATCCTCGAACGGGACTCGACCGGCAGGGCCGATCCGGGCCGAGGCCTCTTCGCCCATCTGGTCGAGCAGTTCCAGGTACGGCGACGTCTCTAGCGACGGGTACTCGACCCTGGCGATCGCCAGCGCGGCCGACGCGAGATCCTCGCCGGGCGTGTTCATCGCCTGCTCGAGCTCCGCCGCGACTTGAACCGCGCGAGGCTGAAGATGGAGGGACACCGACACGAGGCTATTCTAGGCTGTCAGCTCTCAGCTGTCAGCTATCAGCCCAGAGCTTCTCAAGCGGCTCAAGGCTCAGGGCTCAAGGAAAGGCTCTCAGATCCCAGCCGCGGGACTGGGCGCTCAAGGCTCTTCCCTCAGCCTTGAGCCCTGAGCCTTGAGCCGCTGAGAGACTGACAGCTAGGTGAGGTTTTTGATCAGCTCTGGCGTGAGCTCGGCCAATGACGACACGATGGCGTCGGCTTCAAGCAGCTCCGACACTGGGTAGGTGTGCGTGATGCCGATGCACCACAAGCCGGCCGACTTGGCCGACTCAATCCCCCAGCGTGAGTCCTCGATGGCGACACAGCTCTCCGGCGCATGCCCGTGCAGCTTCGCTGCCTGTCGGTATGGGTCTGGTGCGGGCTTCCCGGCTGGCGTCTCGCCGGCCGCGACGATGAAGCGGAAGTAGCGGTCCAGCCCTCTTCCCTGGAGTGTCGATTCGATTTCCGGCCGGGCCGCGCCCGACGCAATCCCGAGCGGCCAGGCCGCCGCAAGACGCGCAACACACTCCGCCGCGCCAGGGTAGAGCATGTCGCCGCCCGTACCGTCGGACTTCAGCGCTTCGAACACCCGGCATTTCTCGTCGATGAGCGCGCGGAGCTTCTGTTCGTCGAGCGGCCAGTCCCGCGCCTCTGCGATCGCCTTGAACACCCCCGCGTCGTCGTAGCCCAGGTAGGACGAGTAGTACTTTTCACGCGGCAACGACAGGCCGACCGGTTCGAGCACTTCCTGATACGAGCGCAGGTGCAGCGGTTCGGAGTCGACGAGCACGCCGTCGAAGTCGAAGACGATCGCCGAGATCACTTGGGCCGTCCGAGCAGTTCCCCGGCGCGCACCGGGATCGCGAGGCGGTTCTCGCGCGGAGGCAGCGGGCAGTCGTAGGTCTCGTTGAAAAGGCAGAATGGGTGATAGGCGCGGTTGAAGTCGAGATCGTAGACGCCGGTCGCGGTCCGATCGAGGTCGAGGTACCGCCCGCCGGGATACGTCTCGGATCCGTTCGTGAGATCGTGAAACGGCACGAACAGGCGCCGCAGCTGAGTGTCAGAGGCCTCGGCGAAGGCCGTCAGTTTGAGCGGTTGCCCCTTCAGCGTGAACTCGAGCTTGCCGATCCGCTGCATCTTTCGGCGCTGCCCGGTCGAGGTCTGCATCTCGAGGATGTCTTCAGCGCGCGAAACCGACAGCGAGGCGGGCACGCGGTACTCCTGATCGATCGGGAAGTAGGGGAGGGCGGGAAAGGTCGCGCGGTCGCTCGCGGACACCGGTGATTCCGGCGACTCGCGCATGAATCGATCCTTGTCCGTCCGCCAGCTCGCGATGCCTTCTTCGTAGGGGACCTCGGGCACCGTACAGGCGGAAACGCCAAGGAGAACCAGCGCGGCGGCGCCAACGCGAATCTTGCCACACAGACTGCCACGCACTCTGGCACCCTCGGGTGAACCCTGAACCTCGAACCTTGAACCTTGAACCCTGAACCTTGAACCTTGAACCTTGAACCTTGAACCCTGAACTATTAGAAAGGATATCCCTTCTTTTCCGCGACCGCATCCGCGATCCGCCGCCGCAACGCGACGGTATTGACGGGCGTGACCTTCATCACGCGGCGGAGGGCAGCCAGCAGCGTTCGCAGCATGTCGCCTTCGCTCATCGCCGCGAGCGCGTGTCGCGCGGCGATCTCGACGCGTCCGGCGGCCTCGTTCACGAATAGGGCCGCTGCGTCGGCGTGGAGTGGAGCCGCTGCCTGGCTCGCGCGCAGCACCGCACTGTCGGCAGCGTACACGTCGATGATGATGTCGGCGGCGCTCGACAAAACTTCTTGCTCTTCGGCGAGTTTGTCGCCGTACGTCTGCATCGCCGTTCCAAGAACCATCAGCGCGACTTTCTTCATCGACGCGACGGCGCGCTGCTCGGCTTCGAACGGTCGGTCCCCCGGCAAGTCCATCGCCGTCGGGGTCAAAAGTTCGTCCTGCAGCTTCCGCGCCGCGGCGATGAGCGGCAGCCCGCCTTTCACGGCGCGTCGGGCGAGCATGCCGGGGACCAGCAGCCGGTTGATCTCGTTGGTGCCCTCGAAGATCCGGTTCACTCGCGCGTCGCGATAATGCCGCTCGGCCGGATAGTCCTTCACGAAACCATTGCCGCCGTGAATCTGGACGTTCTCGTCGAGAACAAAGTCCAGCATCTCGCTGGCCGCGACCTTCAGAATCGATGCCTCGATGGCGAACTCCTCGAGCGCCGCGAGCACGCCGGCGCTGTCGTGATGCCCTTGCAGCATTCCATCGATGAGGCCGGCCGTCCGATAGAGCATGGCTTCGATGGCATATAGGCGGATCGCCATTTCACCGAGCTTGTGCCGAATCGCGCCGAAGCTCGCGATTGGCTGGCCGAACTGCCTGCGGGCGGCGGCATAGCCGGCCGCCTCCGCAATCGCCAGTCGTGCCCCGCCGCTGCAACTAGCGGCCAGTTTCAGCCGGCCATAGTTGAGTACGTTGAACGCGACTTTGTGGCCACGCCCGACTTCGCCGAGGACGTGGCTCGCGGGAACCTTGACGTCCTGCAACACGAGCGGCGTCGTCGACGAGCCGTGCAGCCCGAGCTTGTGTTCTTCCTGACCCGAGCTCACCCCGGGGGAGGTTCGCTCGACGAGGAACGCCGTGAACTGCTCGCCGTCGACTTTCGCAAAGACGACGAACAGATCGGCGAATCCCCCGTTGGTGATCCACATCTTCTCGCCATTGAGGAGGTAGCTGCCGTCAGGCTGGCTCGTGGCGCGAGTCTTGGCGCCGAGCGCGTCGGATCCGGAGCCGGACTCGCTCAGGGCATAGGCGCCGATGGTTTCACCGCTCACCAGGCCTGGCAGGAAGCGCTGCTTCTGGTCCTCGGTGCCGAAGCAAAGGAGTGGTGTGATCGCCAGCCCGGTCTGCGCGCCGAAGGTGGTGGCAAAAGACGCGGAGCGCCCGACCGCTTCGCCGACGACGATCGCCGAGACCTTGTCCAGTTCCACGCCGCCGTACTGCTCGGGCACGTCAGTGCCAAGCAGGCCGAGCTCACCGCTGCGCCGCACCAACGATCGCGCGAGCGCCCAGTCCTTTTGCTCGAGCCGCTCGAGCACTGGCAGCACCTCGTTCGCGATGAACTCGACAGCCGTTTGAGAGATCAACCGGTGTTCATCGCTCAACCGCTCGGGCGTGAAGATCGGCTCGCTCGCGTCTTCAATCAGCCACTGCCCGCCACGCATTGTCGCCAGAGTCGTCATGGTTCACACTCCAACTTCACAGCCGCTCGAAGATTCCCGCGGCGCCCATCCCGCCTCCGACGCACATCGTCACCATTCCGTACCTGGATCCCCGGCGGCGCATCTCGTGCAGCAGCGTGGCGGTCAACTTGGCGCCAGTGCACCCGAGCGGGTGGCCGAGGGCGATGGCCCCGCCGTTGACATTGAGACGCGCCGGATCGATGGCAAGCTCGCGGAGGCAGGCGAGCGCCTGAGCGGCGAATGCTTCGTTGAGCTCGACGAGGTCGATCTGATCGAGCGTCAGGCCGGCCATCTTCAGGACCTTTCGGATCGCCGGCACCGGTCCGATGCCAAAGCGCTCGGGTTCGACACCAGCGGTCGCAAACGCGACGAACCGTGCCAGCGGCGGAACGCCGAGCGAGCGCGCGCGCTCTGCGGAGGTCACGACCACCGCCGACGCGCCGTCGCTCGTCTGCGACGAGTTGCCGGCCGTCACCGAACCGGTGACGTGAAATGCCGGTTTCAACCTGGCGAGCGCCTCGAGCGACGTATCCCGCCGCGGTCCTTCGTCCACGCTGAAGATCGTCGGCGCGCCAGCGCTGTCGGCCCGAACCTCGAGCGGCACGATCTCGTCCTTGAACCGGCCGGAGTCGATCGCGGCGATGGCCTTCTGGTGGCTGGCGAGCGCGAACGCGTCCTGTTCCTCGCGGGTCACTGCCGCCTCCCGCGCGTGGTTCTCGGCCACGAGTCCCGTCGTGAGATAAACGTCCGGGTAGGTATCCACCAGCACCGGGTTGGGCGCCACCTTGTGCCCTCCCATCGGCACGAGGCTCATCGACTCGGTTCCGCCCGCGACCACGACGTCGGCGAACCCGGCCATGATTCGCTCCGCGCCGTGCGCGATCGACTGCAGCCCGGACGAGCAGAATCGATTGACCGTCAGGGCGGATGCCGACACCGGCACGCCGGCGCGGAGGCTGGCGATTCGTGCCACGTTCAGGCCTTGCTCGGCCTCCGGCATCGCGCAGCCGAGAATGACATCCTCGACTTCCGCTGGATCGAGGCCGGGCGCGCGCGCGAGCGCTTCCTTGATTACAGTTGCCGCCATTTCGTCCGGCCGAGTAAACCGCAATGTTCCGCCCGGCGCCTTGCCACTTGCCGTTCGCACGGCTGAAACGATGACTGCGTCTCGCATTGTCTACTTCACCTTTGAAAATCCCCAAGCAGGTCTTCGAGCGCCTCGCCGACTTCTTGCGTCTTGCCTTCGAAGAGGTGAGTCGCCCCATCGATCACCGCGAGTTCCTTCGGTTCGTGCAGACGTCCGTAGAACTGCCACATGCCTTCGAGCGGGCAGACCTCGTCGGCTTCTCCCTGGACGAAGAATTTGGGTTTGGTGCTCGCGAGCGTCGCGTCGAACGTGTAGTCCTGTCCCGACAACGACGTCACGACCGGCGGCGCGATGCCAATCAGTACCGAGGCCCGATCATCGAGCGCGCCGACCTCGAGCGCCACCCACGATCCGAAGGAAAAGCCGGCGGCCCAGAGCGGCACTCCCGGGTAGTGTGCCGCCATGTAGTCCAGACTGGCGCGGAAGTCCGCCTGCTCGCCTTCACCGCGGTCGAATTCGCCCTGACTCGCGCCGACGCCGCGAAAGTTGAATCTGAGAACGGCGCACCCGATTCGGCTCAGAGCTTTCGCGCCCTGGAAGACCACCTTGGTGTGCATCGTGCCGCCGTGCTGAGGGTGCGGGTGCGCGAAGACAACTGCGGCCCGGACGGGTGACGGCTCGGGTGTATCGAGCAGCGCCTCGAGGCGCCCTGCCGGGCCGACGAGATCAGTGATTGTGGGCATGAACGAAGTTTCCGACGACGTCGGCAAATCTGGACGGTTGGGTCAGGACGCCGATATGGCCCGTGCGTTCGAGGACGTGTGACTCGGCGCCGCGGATCAGCCCGCAGAACGAACGCGTGCTCGCGACCGGCACGACTCGGTCGAGCGGTTCCTCGCCGGTCACTACGAGTGTCGGCACGTGGACGCGGCTGCAATCCGGCGCGAAGTCCGTCTGCCGCGCCAGCTTGATCCGGCCGGCCATGAGCGACGGGATCATCGGCGCGCCGGCGGCGCGGAGGCCCTGGCGGAAAAAAAAGCCGAGCCGTGATGACCAGGTCGGTAGAGCGGCCCGCACCTCAGGCCACACGCGCAGAGGTGAAGTGATCACGAAGGTCGGCGCCGAGATCCACGGCCGCGCGATCCACTTGGCCTGCTGCGGGTTGGGCCGCCATCCAGGGGCCGGTGCGGAGACGAGCACGAGCGATGAAACTCGCTCGGGCCGGGTCGCGGCGTACCTCAGCGCGACGAATCCGCCGAACGACACGCCACAGAGCGCGACTTTTTCGACGCCCGACCGGTCAAGCACCGCATCGAGCTGACGAAGGTAGTTGTCAAAACCCTGCTCGGGATCCAGGTGTTGGCCGGATCCGATATCGCCGCAGAGCGAGTACGAGATCGTCCGGCAGCTTCCGGAGAGCTGGTCGAGCGCGGGCTTCATCCACTCCCACCTCCCGTGCACCCCGGGCACGATCACGAGCGGCGGTCCGTGGCCTCGATCGAACATGATTACGATGGCCCTCAGTTCCTCAATGTCTTTCCGGTCTTCAGCGTGTACGCAATCCGTTCTTGCGTCTTCCGCTGGCCACACAGACTCAGAAACGCTTCGCGCTCGAGATCGAGCAGCGCCTGCTCGGTGACGGTGCCTGGGTGAGGCCGATCGCCGCCGGCGAGAATGCGGGCCAGCGTCCGGCCGATGAACGCCTCATGATCCGTGAGACGTCCGGCCTTCCACGCAAGGTGCACGCCGAGCTTGAGCGCGGCCTGAAGTCCCTCGCCGAGAACCGGGATCGCGGTCCGTTGCCGAGGGGCCACGTAGTCCTTCGCTCGCGCCAGCGCGACCGCTTTGGCATCTGCGAGCAGCCGCTCGCGGTTCATCGAGATGCCATCGACGGGCCGGAGGTATCCAAGGCGACGCGCGTCAGGGCCGCTCGTCGACACCTTGCCGAAGCCGATCGTTTCGAACACGCGCTGGACGATCGCCTGCGAATCCGCGCGGTAATCCGTGGCCTCCATCGCGCGCGCCAGCATTTCCTTGGTCCCACCGCCAGCCGGGATGAGGCCCACACCGACCTCGACGAGGCCCATGTAGGTTTCCGCCGCCGCCTGCGCTCTGTCTGCATGAAGCACGACCTCGCATCCGCCACCGAGCGTCAACGCGGCCGGCGCGACGATCACCGGAACCTCGGCAAGTCTCAACGCCATCGTGGCGCCCTGAAATGCGCGGACCATCAGGTCGATCTCTTCCCAATTGCCCTCCTGCGCCTCGAGCAGCAGGAGCATCAGGTTGGCGCCGGCGGAAAAATTCGGTGCATCGTTTCCGACGACAAGCGCGCGGAAGCGCGATGCTGCCTCCGTGACGCCGGCCTGGAGCATCTGGATGGTGTCGCCGCCGATGGCGTTCATCTTCGAGTGGAACTCGACGCAGAGGACATCGTCGCCGAGGTCGATCAGGCTCGCGCCGGCATTCCTGCGGACGACGGTCGTTCGCTCCTTCGCCTCTCGCAGTATCTGGAGGCCCGGCCCGGCCGGGGGCACGGGCTCAAACGAATGCCCCATGCGCTTCGGGCGGAAGGCGCCACGCGCGAGTGCCTCGCGCACTAGCGGCGGCGGTTCGCTGACGCGACACGATTCGAGGACCTGATCGATGCCGATTGCATCCCATGTTTCGAACGGGCCCAGTTGCCACCCGAAGCCCCACTGCATCGCGCGATCGACGTCGTCGATGTTGTGCGCGATTTCCGGGGTGACACGCGCAGCGTAGAGAAGTGTCGGGCCGAGCGTGGCGCGCAGGAAACCGCCGACTTTGTCGGCGGCAGTGAAGAGTTTCTTGATTCGAGTTCCCGGGTCGTCGATCGCCCGGGCCGCGTCGAGCGCGGCCAGGCGTGCGGGCGCGGCGGCCCGGTAGCTCATCGAGGCAGTATCGAGCGTGACGATCTCCCCGCTCGGATCCTTCTTGTAGAACCCCTGCGAAGACTTGGCACCCACCCAGCCTCGCTTGATCAGCTCTTCGACCACGACTGGCAGAACAAAGACATCGCGTTCTTCGTCGTTGCGAAGGCTACCGGCCAGGTTCCGCACAACATGGGCGAGCACGTCGATCCCCGCCAAATCCATCGTCCGGAACGTGGCGCTTTTCGGCCGGCCGATCGCGGCACCGGTGATCGCGTCAATCTCCTCAATCGAGTACTCGGCGTCGGGTGCTCCCCAGACCTTGAAGATCTGCATCACGCTGTACAGGCCGATGCGATTGGCGATGAAGTTCGGCGTGTCCCTGGCCGGGACGACGCCCTTGCCGAGGTGGTAGTCGGTGAATTCCGCAACCGCACGCTCGACCGCCGGATCGGTGTCCGGCGTACGGATGATCTCGACGAGCCGCAGATATCGTGGGGGATTGAAAAAGTGCGTTCCGAGCGCGTGAGCACGGAACGACGGCGACCGGCCTTCGACGATCGCCGCGATCGGGATCCCCGACGTATTCGAGCTGACGATCGCATCCGGCGCGCGATAGCGGTCGACGCGCTCGAGCAGCGCTTGCTTGACGTCGAGACGCTCGACGACCGCTTCGACGATCCAGTCGGTGGCCGCGATGCCCGGAAGGTCCTCTTCGAAACCGCCGGTCCGGACGAGCGCTGGGGCGTCGGGCGTGAAGAATGGATCGGGCTTGAGCTTACGCGCGCGCGCCAGCCCGTCGCGGGCCGCGTCGCGGGTGACGTCGAGCAGCAACACCGGAACGCCGGCGTTGGCGAAATGCGCGGCAATCTGCGCGCCCATGGTGCCGGCGCCCAAAACTGCCACTGAGCGGATGCGAGTGTTCACCTAGCCTCGTTCTTTTCCCGGCTCTTCCCGGGCTCTTCCCAGGTTGATGTGCCGTTACCGCTGCTGCGCCAATCCCCCGACGAAGAGCTCGACGATGGCGTCTGCCTCTGAGGCAAGCGTGTATTTGCGACGGCTGAGGATCCAGTTGGTTGCCATCTCGTCGAGCGCGCCAAAGAACAGCTTTGCGGCGAGGGTCGGGCTGATCGCGGCACGAAAGACGCCGCGCGCCTGCCCGTCGGCAATCACGCTTCTGATGATCCCGAGGTATTCGCGGAGCTGCGTCGAGGAGAAGCGCTCCATGAACTTCGTCGACTGCCGGAGCTCGACCTGAAAAACCACGGCCAGAGCCCGGTCCCTGCCGAGCCGGCCGAGATGGAGCCTGGCGATTTCACGCAGCCGCTCGACCGGATCGGTCAGGGCGTCGACGCTCCGCCGACCGTCGGCGATGGCGTCTTTCATCGTTCGCTCGAAGATCGAGATGAGGAGGTCGTCCTTGCCGCGAAAGTACAGGTAGACCGTCCCGGCGGCGACCCCTGCGGAGCGGGCGACGTCTGCGACCTGAGCGTTGAAGAAGCCGCGGGCGGCGAACGTATCGATCGCGGCTCGCAGGAGCGCGTCACGCTTGTCGGTCCTGTCGAGCTTGGGCGGCGGTGCGGCGCGCCGGGTCACGTGCCGTGGGCATGAATGAATGTTCATTCAGTCAGTTGCGGGATGTCAAGAGCAGGCTCAGGATCAGGGTCAAGGCTCAGGCAACCCTCGCTCAGTGGAAGATCTTGCTTGAGCCCTGATCCCTGATCCCGATCCCGAGATCTCTTGCCTTGGACTCCGGCCACCGTCCAATTGGATCTCCCTTCACGCGTCTGCTCGAACCTTTACGACGCGAGATCGCTGCGTCCTCATCATTCGACCGTTCGTCACGCGCTGCACGCGACTCATCACAGTCGTCGACCCGACGCCAATCCTCATCCAGCGCGATTTCGAGGCAGCCCGATTGCACATCGTCACCGACGCGAACTGAGAGGAAGAGGTGCGAGCGATGGTTGGCGTTCGGGCGCGCACATCCACGCGGGAACTCGATGAGGCGTATAGTGTCAGCGCCGAAGCCGAGCTCGCGAGGAACTCATGCTGGACGCCACGCTGCAACAGAACCTCACTACCCGCCTCAACCGCGTCGAAGGGCAGATCCGCGGCATCCGTCGCATGGTGCAGGAGCCGCGTTTGTGTCTCGAGATCCTGCAGCAGCTTGCCGCCGCAGAGGCTGCCCTCAATCGCATCAGCCACGCCGTGCTCAAGCATCACGTCGAGACGTGCGTGCCCGACGGAATTGCTGCGGGCGAGCCCGAGCAAAGCCGGCGGCTGTCAGAGCTCGTCGACATTTTCGACCGCTTCACGAAGTAAGCCGCCGGTCACGGAAAACCGGCGGCTCGTCACTCCAAACACGCAGTTCTCCTCAATTTCGTTGACGGCTGGTGATTCCGGCCATATCCACGCACCGAGCGCCCGTCCCACGTACGCCTTCCAAGTGTGGGCCAGGCGGCCGTTCCGCGCGTTCGCGGACGGAACGGTGTCTTGTTGGATCACCCAAAGGAGGATCGGATGAAAACACGACTGGCCCTGGTCGGCCTGTCGCTCGCCTGTGTGTCGCTCGTCGCGGCGCCAGTGGCAGCACAGGTCTACACGGGCCGTATCGACGTGAGCATCAAGGATGGGACCGGCGCCGTGTTGCCAGGTGTGACCGTCGAAGCGGTCGGCACGCAGACCGACGTCGCCATCACGGATGCCAAGGGGGAGGCGCACTTCGTCAACCTCGCGCCGGGGCGCTACGCGGTGACCGCCAAACTCTCCGGATTCACTGACTACCGGAACGAGAACGTTCCGGTTAATGCCGGCTCGATCGTGCCTCTCGCCGTGACCCTCGCCGTCGGCGGCCTCGCCGAACGCGTCGAGGTCTCATCCGAGACGCCTGTCATCGAGTCGAAGAAGCAGACGATCTCGACCAACGTCAACCTCGACGAGCTGCAGAACATTCCGAGCGCTCGCGACCCGTGGGTCGTGCTCCAGACCGTTCCCGGGATCGTCGTCGATCGCGTCAACGTCGGCGGGGCCGAATCGGGGCAGCAGTCGAACTACCAGGCGAAGGGCGCGAACCCCGATCAGAACACCTGGAACATGGACGGCATCGCGATCACCGACATGGGCTCGCTGGGCGCGTCGCCAACCTACTACGACTTCGACATGTTCCAGGAGATGCAGGTGACGACCGGCGGCGCCGATCCCGCCAACGCGACGCCTGGCGTGCAGCTCAATTTCGTCCTGCGCAGCGGCACGAGCCGGTGGCGGGGCACGTCGCGCTACTACTTCGAGAACGACGACCTCCAGTCCGACAACGTGGCTTCGGACCTCTTCGGTCAGATCGCCAGCTACAACCGCGTCGGCGAGTACAAGGACTGGGGCTTCGAGGGCGGTGGCCCGATCGTGCCGAACCGCATCTTTGCGTGGGGCGCCTACGGCAAGACGGAGCCAGCGCTGAACGTCTTCAGCTACGACCCCGCCACCAACGACTATCAGCAGATCGCGCGCGACGCGACGTTCCTCGAGAACATCTCGGCCAAGGTCACCGGGGAGGTCACGTCAAAAACGCGGGCGAACTTCACCTACTTCCGCGGCAACAAACAGAAGTTTGGCCGCGGCGCGTCAGGATTCCGCCCGGACGAGACCACCTACAACCAGGACGGACCAACTGATCTCTTCAAGTTCGAGGTCAACCAGACGCTCGGCAGCAACCTCTTCATCGTCGGGCGCTACGCGCATACCAAGAACGGCTTTTCACTCGAGCCGCGCGGCGGCCGCGACGCCCAGTCCTATCGCGACGATTCGAATGTCTACCACGCGTCGTACGGGTGGTATCAGACCTTGCGGCCGCAGGACAACATCGCGATCGACGGCAACATGTTCAAGGGCCGCCACGACCTGAAGTTCGGATTTGGCTGGCGCAAGTCGAGCGTGACGTCCGAGAGCGGCTGGCCCGGCAATGGCGTTCGGACCTATCACCGCGGCTATCCGAACATGCAGGCGCGCGTCGTCCGCGACTGGTCGCTGGCGGGAGAAGGCAAATACTGGAACGCCTACTTCGGCGACACGATCAGCCTCAATCGGCTGACGGTGAACCTCGGCGTGCGCTGGGATCGCTCGGCGAGCTCGGTGGCCGCCGCCTCCGTCCCGGCCAGCATCGCGTTGCCGGACTTCCTGCCGGCTCTCGATGCGCCGCCGGTCGAGAACGCGATCGTCTTCAACAACGTGACACCGCGAGTTGGGTTCACGCTTGCGCTCAACGAGTCCCGGAGAACGGTCGTCCGGGGCAGTTACGCTGCATTCGCTTCGCAGCTCGACTCGAACCGGGCGGCGTTGACCGTCTCGGCGATCCCGTACTACTCCTACGTCTACTACGGCGCAGTGGACACGAACGGGAACCGGATCGCCGACGTGAGCGAGTTCACGAACTTCCAGGGCGTGGCCGGGTTCGACCCCGACAATCCGCTCGGCGGCAACCCGGATCGCATCGGGAGCTACAGCTCGCCGTTGACCCAGGAGCTCTTGTTCGGGGTCGAGCACGAGCTCATTAGAAACTTCGCGCTCGCCGCGAACGTGACGTGGAGACGCTACGACGGCTTCAACTGGCTGAACTATCCAGGCGTCACTGGAGCGGACTTCACGCAGGCCGGCGTCTTCGCAGGTGTCGCGCCGGGAGTCGGCACGTATGACGTGCCGTACTACCACGTCAACGAGAGCGCGCTGCCGGCTGATTTCGGACAGCTGTACGAAACGCGGACCGACTACTATCAGCGGTATCTCGGCTTCGAGATCTCCGCGACCAAACGCATGGCCGACCGCTGGATGATGCGGCTCGGATTCTCCACCAACGAGCACACTGAGTACTTGAAAGGTCCTGGCGCGAGCGAGGATCCAACGCCTGTGTTCACAACGACCGACGCCTATCCCAACGTGGATGGCGGCCCGGTGATGACGCCGAGCACGGGGAGCGGCAAGAGCTCGATCTACATGGTCCTGCCGAAGTATCAGGTGATCGCCAACGGCGCCTACCAGGCGAACTGGGGGATCACGCTGGCCGGCAGTTACCTGATGCGGCAGGGGTTCTCCGCACCGTATTTCATCCTGTCGGGCGACGATGGCGCCGGCGATGCGATCGCGCCCGAGAAGAACGTGCTGCTCGTGAGCGACGTCGGCGCGAACCGCCTGCCGACGGTTCACACTTTCGATGCTCGCGTCAGTAAGTTGTTCGCGTATCGACGGCTGAACGTCAACGTCGATTTTGACATCTTCAACCTGTTCAACTCTGCCACGGTGCTGGGCCGCGACTACGACCTGGCCTCGGATGGCTTCGATCAGGTTCGGGAGATCGTCAATCCGAGGATCATCCGCTTCGGAGTGCGGGTCGGTTTCTAGGCCACCGGGCACTCACACGGACCCACACGCTCGACCGGCCTCAGGCCGCGCTCCGCTCGCGTGGCTCACTCGCTTCCGCTCGTTCGCGCTGTTTATGAGACAGCTGCTACGGATCACGGAGGCACGAGCCAAGCTCGAGGCTCACGGCTCAAGACCTCGGAGTGGATCTCGGAGCTCTCGCCTGAGCCCTGAACCTTGAGCCCTAACCCTCGACAACTTACTTCCGCTTCAACGCCCCACGCACCTCAGCGATCTCCCGGGCGAAAAAACCAGGTGGCGCACTCGAGATATAGCGGTCGCCATAGGTCCGGGCCTCGTCCCGGCGGCCAAGATCCATGAGCGTCATCGTCAAGTTGTAGAGCGCGTCGAACTCCATTGGGTTGATCGCCACGGCCCGTTTCCACATCTCGATCGCCTCTGACGAACGTCCCGTCCGTGACAGCACGACGCCAAGCGTGGTGTAAGCCCCTGGCAGGGTGTCGTCAATCGCCAGCGCGCGGCGCAGCGACGTTTCAGCAGCAGTGCGATCGCCGGCGCGGAGTTGCACAGTGCCGATGTTCTGCCAGCCCAAGCCGTTGGTCGGATCCACTCGCAGGACGTGCTCGAAGGTGCGAATGGCGTCGGCAGAGCGGTTGGCCTGTCCGTACGCGATACCGAGCGCGTTCAACGCTTCGATGTCGTCACCGGCCAGGCCGTCGAGGAGCTGGATGGCGCGCCCGGCATGTCCGGTCTCGGCCAGATACACGCCGAGCTTCACCCGCACGTCGCGGTGTGTGACGCCGTGCTTGAGCGCCGCTTCGAGCGTTTGGATAGCTTCGTCTGGCCGGCCGCTCTGCCAGTAGACGAAAGCCAGGTAACGATAGGCATCGGCGGTATCGGGCCGCCGCGCGATGACCTGTTGGAATGCCTGAACGGACTCGTCGGCTTTGCCGCGCTGGTAGAGATCGCCGGCGCGGTGCAGCATCGCGTCGATTTCGATCAGGCGCTTTGGATCGTCGGCCTCTCCGTAGCGGTCGCGCGGCGCGGCCGGGCTCCCGCCGACATAGCCGAGCGCGCGCAGACGGTCGCGGACCGCTGACGTTTCTTCGCCAGGCAGCGAAGGAGGTGCCACGTTGAAGCCCCGGAGCGCGTTGAGCAGCACCTCGGTGCGATCTCTTCGTGCCTCGGCCAGGTTGCGCTCCTCTCGGGCGTCCGTGTCGAGCGCGTAGAGCTCCTGAGCGGGCAGGTCGATGTACTTGTCTCTGCCGACGATCACACCGCGAAGCGGTGCCCAGCCGCGCGACAGGTTTGCCGTCATGGCCTCGAAGTACGACGGACGATCCTCGCCTCGTCCGATACGCATCAGTTCCACCAGCGATGCGCCGGGCAGGCTGTCGTCTCGGCCCGCCCCGGCCGATTCGAGGATGGTAGGGACGAGATCCACGTGACGCACGGCCGCATCGATCGTGACACCCGTCGCCGGTGAGGTCCCGGCGCCGAGCTCCCCAACAATCAGCGGCACCCGAAGTGTCGGCTCATAGGCGAAGATCCCGTGCGTCAGCTCGCCATGGTCGCCGAGGCTCTCGCCGTGGTCGGCGGTGATGATCACGAGGGTCTTGCGAGGGAGGCTCGAGAGCCGATCGAACAGCGGACCGAGCGCGTAATCGGTCCAGGCGATTTCGCCGGCATACGGATCCTCGGTGTACCGGCGGGCGAACTCCTCCGGCGGCTGGTACGGCGCGTGCGGATCGAACAGGTGAATCCACGCGAACCACTTGTCCGGACGAGTGCCGGCCCAGGCGAGCGCTGACGATACGACCGCGTCAGCGCGCCGCTCCGGCAGCGCGAAGTCGACGGTGCTGCCGGTTTCGCCGATGCGGTCGTCGTAGACATCAAAACCGGCGTTCAGGCCAAACCGTTGATCGAGAGGGAATCCGCCCACAAAGGCACCGGTGGCGAAGCCGAGGCGCTTCATCCGCATCGCGAGCGTGGTGGTATCAGGCTTGACTCGATAGCCGTTGTTGTCGCGGACGCCGTGCTGGTACGGGTAGACGCCCGTCAGCAGGCTGGTATGCGACGGCAGCGTGACCACGGCGTGTGCGTGGGCGAAGGTGAACCGCGCGCCGTGTGCCGCGAGCGCATCGATGCGCGGCGTGCTGGCGCGTCCACCATAGGCGGACATGGCATCCGCCCTCAGCGTGTCGATGGTCACGACGAGGACATTGCGGTCCGCGTCGGGCGCGACGATGAATCCTGTTGGACGACGAGTCCACCACCAGACGGCCGCGAGGGCTGCAAGAAAAACGACGACGGCGGCGAAAGCGCGCGAGCGGGTCGCGCGCCCGTGCCCGGTCACCGTTCGCGAAGCCTTCGTCGTGCTTCGTCTGCGACCGAATCCGCTCGGTCGGGACGGCCGAACATGCGCCAGACACGAGCGGCCGTGTCCGCTGCGTCGGGCGACGGGACATCACGCACGAGATCGCCAAGCGCTCGCTCGGCCTCGGCGCTGCGTCCCGTCGATTGATAGAGCATCGCGAGGCCGGCGCGAGCGCGAACGTGTTGAGGGTAGAGACGGACTTCCTCTTCGAGGTACGGCTCGGCTTCCTTGTAGCGCTCGAGTCGCGCCAGCGAGTCGCCGATCATGAAATGCAAATCCCTCGGCTGTGCGCTGCGGCCCGCATAACCTTTCTGCGCCTGGAACAGGAATCCGAGCGCCGGCTCGTACTGCTGGCGGTTGTAGGCGAGGGTGCCGCGGATGAAGGCCGGCATCGGGAGCCCCGGCTCTGCGGCGGCCGCGAGATCGGCCTGCCGCAGCGCTTCATCGTCGCGCTGGCGCGAGACGGCGATGAGAGCGAGTGCCTGATGGGCTTGAGACGGCGCGCTCGCGATCGCCAGTTCCGCGTGAGCGCGCGCGTCATCGGGACGACTCAACAAGAGGAGCATGCTCGAGGCGCCAAGCGGACCGTTGGGCTCGTCAGGCTGGAGCTTGATGACCCGGCCGTAGGCTTCGAAGGCCTCCTGATATCGGCCCATTCTGCCGAGCGCGCCGGCATACTGCGACCAGACGTCGGTCATCGCCGGATCGTCGTCCAGGATCTCTCGCAGGAGCCGCGCACCCTCGCGAAGCCGGCCCTCGCCAAGGAGGACGACAGCCTGCCTGTAGGTGCGAAGGAGCGGCGCCTTGTCTTTGGGATCTGCCCTGATCGCGCCGCGCCCGCCCGCCGTCGACGAAGACTGCGTGCCGATGTACCCGAGTGCCGCCAGCCGTTGCCGGTCGTCATCGGATACCGCAGTGGGCGCGTCGATATTCCGCCCCGCGACGAGCGCGTCGAGCGCCGATCGCAGTGCCGTTGCGGCCTGCCCGCGCTCCTTCGCGAGGTTGGATTGCTCGTCAGGATCACGCTCGAGGTCGTACAGTTCCTCGCGAGGCGCCTTGATGTAGCGGTAGCGGTCGTCGGTCAGCGACAAAAGTTCGCTCCAGCCGAAGTGATAGTACGGATAGAGCGCTTCGGCGTAAATGCCCTGAGGGGCCAGGCTGCCGCGACCGGACGTCGCGACTCCAAGATCGCGGCCTCGAAGTCCGGCCGGGACTGCGAGCCGCGCGGCCGCCGCCAGCGTCGGCACCAGGTCGACGTGCTGCACCGGATCGCGCACGCGTCGTCCGGCCGACTGGGCGTGTGGCAGCCTCATGATCCACGGCACGCGGACCACTTCGTCGTAGAGGAACAACCCGTGCTCTTCCTCGATGTGGTCGCCCAGACCCTCGCCGTGATCCGAGAGCACGACGATCGTCGCCGTGTCGTACCAGCCGCGTGCCTTCAAGCTGCTGAATAGGTTGCCGACGATCTCGTCGGCAAACGCGACCTCGCCGTCGTAGGCGGCAAGATCCGCGAAGCGTTCCGGCGCGCGATAGGGCGTATGCGGCTCGTAGAGGTGAAGGAAAAGAAAGAACCGGTCCGACGTGATTCCTTTCAACCAGGCCTCGGCAGCCGCGAGCGTCTGCGGGCCTGACCTCTGGACCTGTGCGGCCGACCGATCGGCGGCCATCGCCGGAAACTTCGCGTCGTACACGTCGAATCCCTGCCCGATACCAGTCTCGGGGCGTAGCACATACGCCGACACGAAGCCGCCGGTCGCGTAGCCCGCGGCCTTGAACATCGACGCCAGCGTCGCTGTGCCATCGCTCAACGTGAACCCGAGATTGTCGCGAACCTTGTGCTCGAAGGGCAGGCGGCCAGTGAACATCGACGCGTGGGAAGGCAGCGTCTGCGGGGCATGCGCGTAGGCCCGGTCGAACACGACGGCCTCTCGCGCGAGGGCAGAGAGAACCGGCGCCCGTCCGGCCGTGTAGCCGTAGACCGGCAAGCGATCGGCGCGCAGCGTGTCGATGACGACGAGGATGACCGGCCCGCTTGAAGAGAATGGGGCGCTCGAATATCTCACGAGCCAGGCGGCGAAGCCGCCGCCGATGACGACCGCGAGGAACGCCACCAGCATGGCCCATCGGCGCGTGTCGCGCGCCCGTGCTTGCGAGGACGGAGACCCGCTTCCGGCGGATGAGGGGGAGACGCGCCTTGAGGCCATTCCTAGCAGAGCTTGGGCAGGAGAATCCGGCGAACATTCTCAGTATAATCGGCCTCATGATGAGAGCACGAAACACCGTATTGATGCTTGTCTGCCTCCTCTTCGCGGCAAGCGCCTGGGCACAGTCCAAGGGGAACGCCCGTGTCAACGGCAAGATTCTCGACGATCAGGGGAAGCCCGCTTCGGCGGTCCTGGTGCGAGCGATAAAGGTCGGCGAGCCCACCCCGGTCGAGGTCAAGACCAACGACAAGGGTGAGTGGAAGCTCGAAGGCTTGGCGACCGGCAATTGGAACTTCGAGTTCCTGAAGGAAGGCTTCGAGCCGCAGAGGATGACCCTCGAGCTTGAAAACCGAAATCCGGCAATCGACATGAAGCTGACCAAGGCGGCGGCAATCGATCCGAACGCCGAGCTTCAGGCCGGGATGGCCAAAGCGGTCGAGCTGCAAAAGGGCGGCAAGAATGCCGAGGCCCGCAAGGTTATCGAGGATCTCATCGCCAAGTATCCGGAGGCCTATACGCTCAACGCATTCGTCGGCTCGACCTACGAGGCCGAGAAGAACTACGACAAGGCAATCGAACACGTCAAGATTGTCGCCGACAAGGACCCGGCCAACATCGAGGTGAAGACCTACCTGATTGAGCTCTACACGCTGAAGGGCGACAAAGTCGAGGCGCAGAAGCTGCTCGATTCGGTCGATATCACGCAGATGAAGGACCCGACCCTGTTCATCAACTCGGCCATCACCTCGATCAACGCCGGGAAGCCCGACGAGGCGATCGCGACGCTGGACAAGTTGATCAAGCAGTTCCCGACCCATGGGAACCTGTTCTACTATCGCGCGCGCGCGCTCATCGTCGCCAAGAAGATGCCCGAGGCGAAAGCCGATCTCGAAAAATTCGTCTCGATGGCGCCGCTTGACGCGCGCGAGCTGCCGGATGCCAAAAAGCTTCTCGAACAGCTCAAAGACGTCAAGTAACGCCTCGCTCGTGGCCGCGTGCGCCGTTGCATTGGCCCTCGGCGCGTGCGGCGGTTCTGGTGGTTCGAACGGCGGCGGTGGCACCACGCCTCCGCCCCCCGGCGGCGGCACTGGCCCGCAGGAGGTCTGCAGCGGCACAGCCGTCGAGGCCCCTGAGGACGATCGTCAGGCGAGTCCCGGCGCGCGGCGGTTGCAGGCGCCGGTATCAGGCGACCTGTCGAGCCGTAAGGCGGAGCGCGTCGACGGCAATCCGCGCGGCCGCTTGCTCGACGCGCTGTGGCTCAACAAGTCACGGGCGGGCAGGATCAGCCGCCCGACGGGCCTCACCGCCGGCCCCAACGCGATAGACATTGGCGAGATCGCCATCGTTCAAGATGAAGGCGACCTGATCGAGTCGCCAAATGCCTACGATCTCCGCAATCTCGGACTCCGATTCACTCGTAACGGATCCGGCGGCTACGACGTCAGCCGGATGGATGGCGCCTTCCGGACGAGCCTCGGCACGCGGCTGACGCTGACCGACGACGACAGCGTCCAGGTGAACGTTGGCTTCGGCTTCACCTTCTACGGGCAGACTCAGGCCAGTGCGTTCGTCAACTCCGACGGCAACATCACCTTCGGAGAGGAGGACAGCGCGAGCACCGACCGCAACGTGGCTCGGCTGCTGACCGGTCCGCCACGGATCGCCCCGTTCCTTGCCGATCTCGACCCGAGCACGGGTGACGGCCGAGTCTTTGCGAATGCCGCCGCGGACCAGTACACGGTGACGTGGTGCAGCGTGCGGGGTTTCGAGTCGACCCGCACGACCAACGCGCAGTTGACGCTTCTGCCTGATGGCTCGATCGAGATCAAATACGCAACGGTCACGCTGACCGAGGCCGTCGTCGGCGTGTCTCCCGGCCACACCGGCGAGTTCTCCCCGGTCGACCTCAGCGCGAACGGTCCGACTGGTGGGGGCGGTGGCGCCGTGGGGGAGCGGTTCGCGGAGACGTCCCAGCTCGACACCGTCGAGGTGGCGCGCAAGTTCTACCAGTCGCATCCCGACAACTACGACCAGCTGGTGATCTGGACCGATGCGACGGTTGTCGACGATGCGTTCGCGTACGAGGTGACGGTTGCCAACGAGGTGCGCGGGATCGGCCTGACGCAGTTCGACGCCTCAGGCGACTTCGGCAGCGCCGGGCGACTGCGCAGCTATGCGGTGATGGATTGGATCGGCAAGTACCCGGAAGATCCGCTGCAGGCGTTCCTTGGCGAGAACAACACCGTCAGCCTGCTCGGTCAGGAGGTCGGCCATCGCTGGCTCGCCTTCCTCGAGTTCCGGAATCATACCGGGCAGCGCTCGGAGGCGCTGCTCGGTCGCGACCAGGCGCACTGGAGCTTCTTCTTCGACTCCGACGCGTCGGTCATGGAGGGCAACGACATCGAGGATCTCGGCGGCGGCTCGTTCCGCACGAACGCAGCGGTGCAGCGCTACAGCCGCCTCGATCAGTACGCGATGGGACTCGTCCCGCCCAGCCAGGTGCCGACGTTCTTCTACGTCGACAATCCGACCAACGTTGCCGGCGGTCGCGAGGCGGATTCCGCGCCTCGCGTCGGCGTCACGTTCAACGGCACGCGCCGCGACGTGCTCATCGACGACGTCATTGCGGTCATGGGAGCGCGCGTCCCGTCATCCACCGACTCGCCCCGCGTCCATCGCCAGGCATTCCTGCTGGTGGTCGGGCGGGGCCGATCGGTCGACAATTCTCACGTGACCAAGCTCGATCGCATTCGTCGCGCCTGGGAGCCGTTTTTCCTGCAGGCGACCGAGGGCCGGATGCAGGCGGTGACGAGCCTGCGGTGAGTCTTCACCCTTCAGACTTCACTTCAGCACTCAGCACTCAGCACTCAGAATTATTGTCGAAGCCTCTCAATCCCGGCGAGCGCTTTGCTGTTGCCAGGCTCGATTTCAAGGAGCTGGCGATAGGTGGCGAGCGCACGTTCGGGATCAGGCTTGCGTTCGTATAGCGCGCCGATTTCGAGGTAGACGGAGGTCAGCGCCGGGATCTTCGCGACGAGCTCACGCCAGGCGAGGATGGCGCCGTCGAGATCGCCGCTCGACGCCAGCGACTCGGCGCGGGCGATCCGCTGCTGCACGTCAGTCGCCTTGATGGCGTCGAGTGGCAGCGTGGCCGGCGTGATCGTCCGGCCGAGCCGAACTTCGATCGGCGCCTGCCGCCCGGCGGCGACCTGCTGCCGGAACTGCACCTTCTCAAAACCGGGTGCATCCACGGTCAGGGTCCATTGCCCACGCCTGACGCCGATGAATCCGAACGCGCCCTTGTCGTTCGAGGTAGTGGTGAGTCGCGGGGGACTGTGGTCGGGGTTCTCGGCGACGATCGACGCGCCCCGGACGGGTGCCCCGGCGTCGTCCTTGATCGTTCCGGCGACGCGGATGACCTGCGCCTCTGCCGCGGCTGCGGACGCGACAACGAGCACCGCGGCGAGCATCACTCGCATGATCGGCAAAGTATAATCCTACGGCCCCATGCCCGCCATCATCGCGGCCGCTGTCCTGTGCATTGTTCTAGGCCTCTCCGGCCGTGTTTCCGGCCATTTTTCGGCCCAGGCGCCTCCGGAGCAGTCTCCACGGCTGAACGTCGTCTCGCCGGTGCCCTCAGCCCCGTCCGGGCCAGCCGAAGGTCAGGTGGCCGTCGACGTCCGGCGGCTCGACGCAATCGAGCCGCTCGTCAAGGAAGCAATCGCGGACAAGAAGCTCCCCGGCGCAGTCGTACTCGTAGGGAGAGGCGATCGGATTCTGTACCAGAAGGCGATCGGGAATCGGGCGCTCGTGCCGGCCGCCGAACCGATGACGCTCGACACGATTTTCGATCTTGCGTCGCTCACCAAGGTCGTCGCGACGGCGACGAGCGTCATGATGCTCGTCGAGCAGGGCCGGATCAGGCTCAACGATCGTGTGGCCACCTATATTCCCGGCTTCGAGCGTTACGGCAAGGGAGAGATCACGGTCCGTCACCTGCTGACGCACGTCTCAGGTTTGCGGCCAGACGTCGACCTTGCCGACCTCTGGATGGGGTACGAGACCGCGATCGCGCTTGCCGTCGACGAAGTGCCGACCTCGCGACCGGGCGAGCGTTTCGTCTACAGCGACATCAATTTCTTTCTTCTCGGCGACATCGTGCAGCGGGTCAGCAAGCTGCCGCTCGACCGGTTCGCGCGCGAACGGATCTTCGAGCCGCTCGGCATGAAGGACACGATGTTCAATCCGGCTTCGTCGCTCGAGCCGCGGATTGCGCCGACCGAGAGCTGCACGCGCTTCGGCTGGCCGTGCCAGGGTCCTGAGATGACCATGCTGAGAGGCGTCGTGCACGATCCAACCGCGCGCCGCATGGGCGGCGTCGCCGGGCACGCCGGCCTCTTCAGCACGGCCGCGGACCTGGCCAGCTTCTGCCGCATGCTGCTCGGCGGCGGCACCTTTCAAGGTGCGCGCATCTTGTCGCCGCTCGCGGTCGAGAAGATGACGAGCGACGCCTCCTCTGACCTGGGCACGGCCATTCGGGCTCTTGGGTGGGACATTGATTCGGCTTACTCGTCCAACCGCGGCGAGCTGCTGCCGATTGGATCGTTTGGGCACACAGGTTTCACCGGCACGTCACTCTGGATCGATCCGGCAACCGGGATGTTCGTCATTTTCCTGTCGAACCGTGTCCATCCAGACGGAAAGGGTGACGTGACGCCGCTCCGCGCCCGGGTCGCGACGGTCGCCGCCGCTGCGGTGACGGACCCGCCGCCCGCGGCCCGTACCCTGACATGGACGGGCCGTGATTTCGGCGCGTCTGGCGCCGCGCCGCCGCGACAGTCGCGTCCAGTCCTGACGGGCATCGACGTGCTGCGCGCTGACGGCTTTGCGCCCTTGCTCGAGAAGCGGATCGGCCTGGTGACCAATCACACGGGACTGACCCGCGACGGCGCCACGACGATCGATGTGCTCTTTGGCGCGAAAGAGGTGAAGCTCGTCGCGCTCTTCAGCCCCGAACACGGCATCCGTGGCACCGTCGACGACAAGGTCGCGTCATCCACCGACGAGAAGACAAGGTTGCCGATTCACTCGCTCTACGGTGAGACACGCCGGCCGACGGCGGCGATGCTCGAAGGGCTCGACGCACTCGTCGTCGATCTGCAGGATATCGGCGCGCGCTTCTATACCTACACGACCACGATGGCCTACGTTCTCGAGGAGGCGGCGAAAAGCCAGCTGCCGGTGATCGTGCTCGACCGCCCGAACCCGATCAACGGCTTTCAGATCGAGGGGCCGGCGCTCGACAAGGCTCAGCTCGGGTTCACCGGTTACTTCGCGCCGATGCCGATCCGTCACGGGCTGACGATCGGAGAGCTCGCCCGCCTCTTCAACGGCGAGAACAAGATCGGGGCAAACCTGACCGTGATCGCGGCCAAGAACTGGCAGCGGGACTCGTGGTTCGACGAGACGTCGCTCCCGTGGATCAACCCGTCGCCAAACATGCGGAACCTGATTCAGGCGACGCTGTACCCGGGAATCGGCGCGATCGAAACCACGAACATTTCGGTCGGCCGCGGCACCGACACGCCGTTCGAGCAGTTCGGCGCGCCGTGGATCGACGCGACGGTCCTCGCCGATGCGCTCAACGGACGACGCATTCCCGGGGTCGGGTTCTATCCGGTGCGATTCACTCCAGCGTCGAGCAAATACGCGGGACAGGCGTGCCAGGGTGTCTTCATGATCGTTACCGATCGCGCGGCGCTGCGTCCGGTGAGGCTCGGCGTGGAGATCGCAGCGATGCTCCACAAGTTGTATCCGAGCTCCTTCGAGCTCGATGCGGCGGAACGCCTCTTCGGCTCGCGCGAAGGAATCTCGCGGATTCGCGCCGGGGAGGATCCGGCGTCGATTGCAGCCTCATGGAACGTCGCGGAGGCGCGGTGGCGGCTGCTGCGGGCGCAGTATCTGCTATATCGCTGAGCTTCCCGGCGCAGGGCTGAGCTGCCATCTTCGGCAATTCTGCCGAGTCCTGAGTTCCCCTTACCAGCGGTAAGTCGTTGAATCCTACCAGCATCCTACTGTCCCGAGGCCCTTTGAGTGATAAGATGTTCTGTAAGGCTCCCCCCTTACAAGAACGACCATGGATCGAGTGCCGGGCCACGCCTGGCTGATGGTCCTGGCCGCTGCGGTCCTCGTACTAGTCGCGTCGGCAGTGCCCCTGGCACCTGACGGCAGTGCGCTGGCGCGGGTTGTGGGCCAGGTGGCATCGGCTACCTACCCGACTGTCAACCTCTGGCGCGTCGCCGGAGTCGGGATCGCTCGTCGTTACTGGCCTCCTGCTCCTGCTGTTCTTCTATCGCCGCCGCCTGTACATCCTGTTCTGGACCGGGGGTTGGTTGCTCGTGTCGGCGTCGATGTTCCTTGCGGCGCGTCCGATCGATCCCAAGGAACCGGTCACGATCATGGTGTACGGCGTGTCTCAGTTTCTCGGGATCCTGAGCGCGCTCTTCTTTGTGATCAGTGCCGATGCCTACCCGTCGAAGCCGGGCGTGCGACGCGGCTACGTGCTCGTCCTGCTCGCGGTGCTGTTCTGGTTTGCGCTCGCGCCGATGGCGCTCGGCACCTGGGCGGTCTTTGCGCCCGGGCACGTCCTGATTGCCGGCGCGCTGGCGGCCGCCGGCGTCGGTCACCTCATTCTTCTCCGCCAGGTCCGGATGCTCGGCGCTGCCGTCGTCGGCATCTCGTTCCTCCTGATTGCCGGATCGCACGTCTGGGTCATCCTGCGCGTCGGCTGCGCCTGGCACGACCGGAACGACCAGCTCGCTCGCCTTCAGCCTCGTCCTCTACCTGCTCGCTGCGCTCGGCATGCAGCTGATGACATTCGAAGACATGACGCTCGAGTTGCGGCGCACCAATCGCCGGCTCGAGGCGGCGCAGGGCAAGCTCCGGCGGATGGTCATCACCGATCCGCTGACGGGATGCCGCAACCGTCGCTTCTTCGAGGAGATCATCGGCCGTGAGCTGCAGCGGCATCGCCGCTACGGCATTCCGATGTCGGTGCTCTTCGTCGACGTCGATCGATTCAAGGCCGTCAACGACACGCTCGGGCACGATGCCGGCGACCGGGTGCTGCGCGAGGTCGCGGCCTTTCTGCTCAGCAACATCCGCGAGGCCGACTACGTGTTCCGTTGGGGTGGCGACGAGTTCCTGATCCTGCTCTCGTGCGGTGAAGAAGAGGCCCGCCGCCGTGGGACCGCGCTGCAGATCGACTTTGCCCGCTACTCGAGCGCTGCGACGCTGCCGACCGGGGTTGGCCTGAGCATCGGCTGCGCGGAAGTCACCGAGGAGACGAGCGACGTCATGGCCCTCATCAAGGTCGCCGACGAGCGGATGTACGAGAACAAGCGCGCCGCATCGCCGCAACCGTCCCCAGGCCCAGCCGGCGCGCGCTGCCACCAAGGCGCGCTAGAACCTATCTTATCAACCGGATCCGTGTTGTCCGTGTGATCCGTGGCACTGAGTACAGCATCAGATACACGATCACGCCCGTCACCGAGACGTACAGCCAGATCGGCAGCGTCCAGCGCGCGATCGGGACGTGGCGCTCGAAGCGCTCGCGGAGCGCGTGCGTCAGCGTGATCAACGCCATCGGCAGGATCGCGGCGGCGAGCACGACGTGGGTGATCAGGATCGTGTAGTAGACAACCCGGATCGGCCCCTGGCCCTGGAAGGGTCGCGAGCCGACGTTCGCGTGGTAGACGACGTAGCTCACCAGGAAGAGCGCCGAGGTCGAGAAGGCGGCCAGCATGAAACGCCGGTGTGCCTGAATGCGGCCGCGGCGGATCATCACGTAACCGCAGGCAAGCAGGATCGCCGCAGTCGCGTTCAGGGTGGCGTTGACAGTGGGCAGTAACGGGATCATTGCAATGCTGAGTGCTGAATGCTGAATGCTGAAGTGAATTCTGAATTTACTTCAGCACTTCAGCATTCAGCACTCAGCATTCAGCACTGTCTTTACGTTCTGTCGCCGATCATCAGCATCCACAGCAGCGGCAGATAGATGATCGATCCGAAGAACAGGCGTCGGGCATCGGGGATGCTTCGGGTCGCGTTGAACTTGAGCGCCAGCCCGAGGAAGAGCAGTGTGAGCAGGAGCGCGCCCGCGAAATAGATCGGGCCGGCCATGCCAAAGAGCGTCGGCGCGAGGCTGAGCGGCAAGAGCGCGAGCGTGTAGATCACCGCCTGGCGCGCCGTGCTCCGGCCGTCGGGCTCGATGACTGGCAGCATCTGAAAGCCCGCCCTGGCGTAGTCGTCTCGATAGATCCAGGCAATCGCCAGGAAGTGCGGCAGCTGCCAGAGAAAGACGATGCCAAAAAGAACCCATGCGCCTTGCGATAGCTCGTCGAGTGCCGCCGCCCATCCGATGACTGGCGGCAGCGCTCCAGGAATCGCGCCGATGACGGTTGCGAACGACGAATAGCGCTTGAGCGGCGTGTAGACCACCGCATACGACGCCATCGTCACAAACGCCACGCCGGCGCTGAGCAGGTTGGCGCCAAGCGCGAGGATCACCAGTCCGCCGATCGTCAGCACCGATCCAAACACCCAGGCGTCGCGAGTCGCGACGCGGCCGTCCGGCATCGGGCGCATCCGCGTGCGCTGCATCAGCGCGTCAGGCTGCCGTTCCATGATCTGGTTGAACGCCGACGCGCCGCCAGCGACGAAACCCGTGCCGACAATGAGGCACAGCAGCCGCACGAGGTTGTGCGTGTCGCCACTCGCCATGACGTAACCGGCGACGGCCGAAACGACGACCAGCAGGTTGAGGCGCGGCTTGGCGAGCGCGACCAGGTCGCTCGTGCGCGAGGGCGCGGTCGGAATCGGGACGGCTTCCACGTTGTGCTTCATGGATGAGAAGTCGAATGCATCACCGTTCTGGTTCGCGATGTGCCGGCCGGCACGCGCGCCGCAGGCGCGCTGTAACCTCAGCAAACCCGCACCTGTAACTGCGCCATGCCAGGACGAGCGACGTCGCGAGGACGAGCGCGCCATTGACGACGTGCGCGGTGTTGATGATCGGTTGGAGTCCCGACCAGATGACGAAGGCGCCGAGCGTGATCTGCGCCAGGACGAACAGCACCAGCAGCGTCGCCGGCCGGACCAGCTCGCGGCGGGAGCGATGATGAAAGTAGACGTGCCCTGCGGTCGCCAGAATCGCCACCGTGACGAGCACTGCGCCGACCCGATGCGCGAAGTGGATCGCGATCCCGGCATTCCAGGTTGGCGGCACGAGATGGCCGAACGCGAGCGGGAAGTCCGGAATTGCCATCCCCGCCTCCACGTGCCTCATCGTTGCGCCCAGGATGATCTGGCAATAGACCATCGCCGTCGTCGCCACCGCGAGCCGGCGGAGCGTCGGGTCATCAACCGCCGTTTGTGCGCTCGTCCATCCCGGCGAGGTGACGAGCGCGAGGCTGATCGTGAGGCAGAAAAACAGCTGTGCCAGGCCGGCATGGCCGATCGAAACCGGGGCCGGAAGCAGCAGCAGCACGGTGATGCCGCCGAGCAATCCCTGCAAGATGACCGCGCCGAGGGCCGTCATGCCGAGCCAGCGCACCCATCGTCGCGGATCGACCTTCCACGTCCACACGGCCAGGATGATCGTCAGGAATCCAACCGTGCTGGCGATCATCCGGTGACCGTGCTCGTAGAAGATGCCGCCGACCATCTTCTCGAGCGGGAACGAGAACATGAACTGCCCGTACGTGTTCGGCCAGTCCGGCACCGCGAGCCCGGAATCGGTGCTCGTCACCATGCCGCCGGCGGCGATGAGCAGGACCGTCGAACAGACGACGAACTTGATGTAGCGATGAAGCGCAATCACGGGGCCGCGGCCTTGAACGTAAAGTTGACGTTCTTTGGTTTCCTTCTCCGCGATCGTGACGCTTTGCGTCGAGGTCCCGAGCTTCTCGTGCCACGCTTCGATCGTGTAGGTGCCGGCCGGGAGATTCTTCAGCTCGAACGCGCCACCGTTTGCCGTCACCGCGAAGTACGGGTGATTGAGGACGCCCGCATAGGCGTTCATCCAGCCGTGCACGTCGCATTTGATGCGGACCATGACTTCGGGCGCCGTGAACACCTTCGCGTTCTTCATGCCCTGGATCGCCTGGCCGAGATTGAACGCCTGGTTGACCTTAGCCATCGCGTTGACGTTGTGCATCGTCTGGTCGCTGTTGACGATCTCCAGGCGCTGACCCGCTCTCACGCCGAACACGTGCGGAGCATAGTTGCAGCCTTTCTGATCGAGCGTGACCGGCGTAGACGGCGTGTCGAAATAGTAGTTGCCGAGGCCGTCCTTCACGTAGACGAACACGTTCTCGAGCCCGCCATTCTTGACGAGAATGGTGTCGAGCTTCAAGCCGTCAGGATGCTCGCGCACGCAGGCCGGATCGCTCTCGAGTTTGACCGGCGGACTGTCTGGCACGGTGCCTTCGAACGTGACCTTACCTGAAACCCGGCCGGCTGTCGCTTCGTCGACGCGTTTTGCGCCTGGAGGCGGCGTTCCAGCGGCCGGAGCGGGCGCGCCGCCGCCGCACGCCGTTGCGATCACGACGGCGGCGAGCGCCGACGCCAAGGACAACCGCAACTCATTCAATCGCATAACGTTAGGAAGTGCCGCCCGACATCTTGAGCTTTCGCAGGATGCGGTCCTCGATCCAGTGCGAGTCCCACCACTCGACCGGGTTCACCATGTGTCCGTTGACGAGCATCGTGAAGTGCAGGTGATCGCCGCCGGCGAGGCCGGTCATGCCGCTTCGGCCGATCGGCTGCGCCTTGTCGACGTCCTGCCCGGCCTTGACTTCGATCGACGACAAGTGCGCGTAGAGCGACTGCAGGCCCATCCCGTGGTCGATGATCACGCAGTTGCCGTAGATACCGAGCTCGTCGGCAAAGAGGACCTTGCCGCGATTGGCGGCGACGATCGGGACACCGGCGAGCGACGCGAGGTCGAAGCCGAGGTGGACCTGCCGATCGACTTCCTTGCCATTGTAGACATACGTGCGGTGGTCCGCGAAGGCTGACTCGACCTTGTTGTTGCGGAAGTCGTGGAACACGGTGCCCCGCCACAGCATCTCCGGCGACGTCTGCTTGGCGAAGCTCGCGATCTTCTCGGCGTTCTTGCGCCGCAGGTCGCCGTTGATGACCAGGAACTTGGCCAGGTTGTCGCCATCGGGCTTGATATCGGTCGTGCCCTCGAGAATCGCCGGCACGACGCGATCGAGCAGCTTGTCGGTGATCGGAATCGGCGTCTTCTTGAACGGCTTCGGGAACGTGCGATGGTCGAAGTCGGCGCGGGCGGTGTTGCCGGCCGGATCGCGCGCGTAGACGCGCATCGGCGTATTGAGGTCCTGATCGTAGAGGAGCGCGAAGAATGCGACGCGGAGCGCGGGATCGGTGATCTTGACGCCGTCGACGGTGGCGCCCGCCGCCGGATAGCCCGGGATACTCGACGTCGCCGACGACCACGCCCGACTCCACGTCGTCAGGCGTCGCGCGATAGACGACGAACTCGGTGCCGCCGAGATTCACGTAGTGGTGCGTCGAGACGACCGAGACGCGCGGCCGTTCCAGCCGGACCTGGACGTCGTGGCTGGCGCTCGCCTCGAGCGTGCGCAGGCCACGCATCACGGGCCGGCCCGCGGTCACGATGATTTTCGCGCGGCGCCGGACTGCAGGTCGGGGACGGTCTGCTTGCCGATCTCGTGCGTGATGCGGACCTTGTCGGTCCCGTCCTGAGCGATCTGCGCCTTGCCCGGTTCGTCGAGGCTGAAGAGCGTCGTCTGCTTGCCGTTCTGCTCGAAGACGACGCGGATCGGCTTCATCGCCGGGGCGTCGGGCGCGGTGATGCTGATCTGGAGCGGCGTCGCCGTCCCGACGAACTTCTCCGGTTTTTCGATGGTGATGGCCGGCGGGGTCATCCGGCCGGCGACGACCCAGGCGCCGCCCGCCGCGAGGAGGAGTATCAGGACGAGGCCGACGAGGTACTTCATCGGCTGATCATAGTCGGGCTAGTGGCCTTGAACCGAACGAACCGTCTTGATAACATAAAAGGTTCCTGTTCGCGTCTTCGCTCGACCCGAAGGGCCGGTATCGTCTAGGGGTCAGGACACGTGGTTCTCAGCCACGGGACCGGGGTTCGAATCCCCGTACCGGTACCAGATTTGTTGCAACATCGGCTAGGCCTGTCACCAGGTGTCCGATCCCTACTTCCCCTTCAAATCGAAACGATCGTCCTACAGGCGTCATCCTGAGCGGTCCAGCGACCGTTTCCCGCAACAGCTGACGTCCGGCGCTGACAGCACTCGTCGCGAGTAGTTCCTGCCAGCGGTCGAGTTGCCGGAGAACTTCGGCCTCGATAGCGCGCCGATCGAACAGCCGAGTGTCGATCTATTTCCCGCGCCCTGATCTTGGCCGCGAGTTCGTGCCGACGGCGCTCTTCGTTTTGGAGCGCCTGTCCTCGACTTCCAAGTAGGGATACTCGCGGAGAATCTCGTCCCGAGTGCGTCCGGCGGCGACGAGGCTGACCACTGTCCCGACCGTGACGCGCATGCCGCGGATGCACGGCTGTCCACACATTACGGCGGGGTCACGAGTGATGCGCGTCAGCTGCGGCATATCGGATGGACTCCTGTCGTTGACATCCCTCTTGTCGAGGAACCTCGTCCTTTGGCAAACCCGTCACGCCGAGTGATGACACGTATCCGTGTCCGACTTCCGCATCCAGCGCCTTGGGGACTGCGGCTACGATTGAGCCGCCGACGTGAGATTCATCCGCCTCACCATGTCTGTGAATCGCGGGTCTCCTCGTAAGCGGTCGAACAGTGGATCAACTGCGAGCAACGCCAAGTACCAGAGTCGATCGTGGTACGCGTGTTCCAGCCACCTGAACGCGAGAGCCGTCTCGCCCAGCCCGATATGGATCGTCGCTCGCGAAAAGGGCGAGACCTCGCCGTCAGCTCGGAACGTGCGAGAGAGTCACCGACCGACGACGTCCTCCTGCGCACGCGGGTCGATCTCACCGCGTTCCCTCGTTCTCTTCAGGTAAATCCATTTCGCGCAGGATCGCGGCAAACCGCGGATCCGAGTGCAGCGTGCGGTATTGCGGAAAGTGGCGCGCCCAGAGGATGAAGGACGGCTCGCGGTCATCCCACGCACGACGCGCGAACGCCATCGCCTCTTCATGTTGCCCGGCAGCCTCGGCCGTGAGCGCAAGGTGTGAAGGCGAGACATAACCTCGCGAGGCGCGGTCCATCAGTTCGCGATGCAGGGCGAGCGCCTCCGCCGGCTTCCCCCCTGCCCGAAGACTCCAGCCAGACCGGTGAGGGCGAGCGAGTGGCGTCCCGACATCTCCGCGGCAGCTTCGAGGGTGGAGACCGCCTCTTCGAATCGTCCAGCCATTCCGAGCGCAATGCCGAGCGCCCAGCGCGACACGAACGACTCGGGGTCCAGTTGAATGGCCCGGCGGCATGTGTCGATCGCCTCGTCCAGCCGGCCGGCGGTGAACAGACAGACCCCGAGGGTCATCGTGACGTACGCGGACAGCGGATCGCTGTCGAGCGCGCGGCGGGCTTCTGCGATGCCCTGCTCGAAGTCGCCGCAGGCCCAATTGAGATAGAAGTTCGCGTACCAGCAGCGGCCCATCGCGTAACTCGGACTGAGCTCCAACGCTCGCTCGAACTCCTGCTTCGCCATCGCGCGGTTGTTCTCGTACAGCAGGGTCGCACACGCCAACGCCGTGTGGCCCGCCGCGGATGTGGGATCGAGCTCGATCGACCGTTTCGCCGCCGCCATCGCCTGTGCTTTCGACTCAGAGCCTCGCGCGGCCCCGGAGTACGCCAGCACGGTCAACGCGTCGGCGACGCCGGCCCAGGCCAGCGAATAGCCGGGGTCGAGCTCGACTGCCGTCCGAAGCAGGTCGAGTCCGGCCGGGACGCTCGCTCCCCGCCGATCGACCAGCGCGCGGCCCTTCAAATAGAGCTGATACGCCTCGATATTCGTCGTCGCCTGTTCGACCAGCCGATCGTCTTTGCCACCGGCGAGGGTGACCCGCAATCGCTCGGCGATCGCCTTCGCGATCTCATCCTGCACGTCGAAGATGTCTTTCAGCTCACGGTCGTACCGCTCCGACCACAGTTGAAAGCCATTGGCCACGTCGCTCAGCTGCACGGTGATGCGCACGCGATCCCCGGCTCGCCGCACGCTGCCTTCGAGCACCGTCGTCACGTTCAGCTTCTCGCCGATGGTCCGAAGGTCGTCGCCCTTGCCCTTGAAGGAGAACGCCGACGTGCGCGCGGCGACCCTCAGACCCTTGAGCGGCGTCAGCGCGTTGAGAATCTCTTCGGCGATGCCGTCGCAGAACCAGTCCTGATCCTTCGCGGCGCTCATGTCGGTGAAGGCCAGCACCGCGATCGACGCCGCGCGCTCGGCCGGCCGCGGCGTGCTGTCGGGCGCCGCTGGCCTGGCTGACCAGCCGGCCCCGATTCCCACGCCCGGCGATGTGCCTTCAACTCGGCGAGGATCTCGGTGGCCGTCTGGATGCGGTCGCGCGGTTCCTTCTCGAGACACTCGATCGATGAGACGACACACGTCTGCGGGTAGGTCAGAGCGCCGTTCCCCAACCGGCTTGGGGTGATCTTTCAAAATGGACGACATGAGCGCCGGCGACGAATCACCGCGAAACGGCCGCTCGCCCGTCGCCAGCTCGTACAGCATGATGCCGAGCGAGAAGAGGTCGGTGCGATGATCGAGCGGCTTGGCTTCGATCTGTTCGGGCGACATGTACGGCATCGTGCCGACGATGGTCCCGACCTTTGTGACCCGAGGCAGGTGACGTCTTCCCCGAGGCGGACGCGCGTCCGCGTCAACCGCCCGCGCCAGTCCGAAGTCGAGGACCTTCACATGGCCGTCGTCAGTCACCATCACGTTCGCGGGTTTCAGATCGCGGTGGATGATGTGTTTCCGATGCGCCGCCGAAAGCGCGTCGGCCAGCGCAATCGCGATGTCGAAGAAGCGCGCCAGCGAGAGTCCGCCACCAGGAATCACCTGGTCGAGCGTGCGACCCCTCGATGAGCTCCATCGTCATGAACGGAACAGCATCGTGTTCCTCGATGGAGAAGATGGTGACGATGTGCGGGTGGTTGAGCGCAGCGACGGCCTGGGCCTCCCGTCTGAAGCGCGCCAGACGGTCGGCGTCTCGCGCGAAGGCATCGGGAAGAATCTTCAGCGCTACATCACGATTCAGTTTCGTGTCGCGCGCGCGGTAGACCTCACCCATGCCACCAGCGCCGAGCAATGACAGAACCTCGTAGGTGCCAAGTTGCCGTCCGATCAGAGACGGGGCCGCGTCTTCAATCATCACGTTCGCCGCGCAGACTGTCAAAAAGCCCGGACCGTCCCGTTGCCGAGGTTCTGCAAGAGAATCGCCGCTGCGCTGATCACGTGATAGATGTCGAAATTGCCGCGCGCGCTGGCGTTCCCGAAGCCGTTGCGCCATCTGTAAAGTGAATCTCGACACCTTCGTTCGTTCCTCGATGAAGGCGCACCAATGCGGCGGCGATATCGTCAGGATCGAAAGGGGTGCCACGTTCTACTCGACCGTGCACGGTCACAGGACCTACCCGAACCCCGGTCCCCGCCAGATCCTCGGCTAATGTGAGGACCCACATGCGCAACGCCGCCTTGCCAGCGCACAGACTCGACAGACCCGCGTACGGATGCAGCGCCGCGCCGCCGCCTGTGAACAGAAGCGAACCAGTGCCCGACGCGCGCATCGCTGGCGCCACGAGCGCTGTGAGTTGCGTCGCCGCGATAAAGTTGACTCTCATCGCGCGCTGGCTCTCAGCCAGGTCGAGCTGGTCAGCCGAACCCTGCTGCAACGCGAACGCGTTGTAGACGAGCGACGAGGGATCGCCGCCGGCCCAAGTGCGAACTTGCTCAACCGCATTTAGTGTGGCCGCAGAGTCCGCAAGATCGACGATGAAGGGCGCGGCGGTGATGCCCGCAGCGGTTATCTCGGCATGCAGCCTCGTCAGCCTCGCGGAATCCCTGGCCAGGAGCGCGATTGCGAACCCCTCGGCTCCGAACGCGCGTGCGATCGAGGTTCCAATGCCCGGACCAACACCCGCCACGATGACGACTGGCTTCATCGTATCCGCCTGCGCGCGGGCGACATCGTCATCAACGAAGTGTAGCACGACGGCAACCTTCGCCAACGCCCCAGGCCGCTCCTGATTGAACGGATATCATAGCCGAACTTGCAGGAGACAACTGTTGTCGGCCCGGTGGACAAATCACGCGCGAGCTTCAGCATACTTGCGACACGATGCACCCGAGGCCATCAGTGCCTGCTGTCATCAACTGGCATTCTCGGTCGGTACAAAGCCACGTCGCCACGGATCGGCCGCTAACAGTAACTATTCGATCATGTCGCAGCGCGCGGCTCATTCGGAGACGTTAGACCACACTTCGGCAGTCCGATATCGTGCAGCGTGCCAATGTCGATCAGCCGCCCCGCTCCACAACTGCAAGTACCGGCGGTTGCACGCCCCGCAACAAGATCGTGGGGCGCGCGACTGTGATCACGCTTGTGATCGAAGCCGATCAGCATCTGGGTCCGCCGAAAGCACTTCCTCGACCGGCTGAAATCTTCCGAAAAACGAGTGGGTCGGTCCGCGCATCTCTCGCGAATCCATCTTTGATCGCGGGCGGCGGAACCGGCGCGATTACCATGCCGTATATCATGCTATGCGGTACAAGGTATAAGCGCATGCTGGAGAACTGGCTCGAACAGCTCCGCCGCGGCACCTTGGAGCTCGCGGTCCTCCTGTCAGTTGCCGGCGGACCGCGATACGGGCTCGAGATCATCCGCCATCTGGAGGAATTCACGGATCTGGTGCTGACCGAAGGCACCATCTATCCGTTGCTTTCACGGCTGGCGCGCGATGGGTTCCTGACCTCCGAGTGGGTGGCCGGCGAAGCGCCGCATCCCCGAAAGTACTACCGGCTGACGCCCGCCGGACGCGGCCGTTTGAACAACATGTGCCGTGAGTTCCAGGTGTTCACCACGAAAATCGAGCGCCTGATGAAGGCGGCCGGGAGAGACGCATGAAGCTCACCGACAGCGGAGAATCGCGAGTCCGCGGCTATCTGTACCTGTTCGAGCGATCGCTCCGTTCCTTCCTGTCGCCGGAGGTCGCCGCCGACGCGGTGCGCGAGGTCGAATCACACATTCGCGACGCGGTAGTGGAGGCGGGCGATGTCCCCGATGAACGGGTCGCGCTGGAGGGGATTCTCCGCCGCCTCGGTCCGCCGATGCGCGTCGCACAAGCGTATTCGCTCGAGCTGGTCATGGACGAAGCCGCGGCGACGGGACGGCTGATGGCGGTCCTTCGATCGCTCTTCCACGGCGCTACGACCGGTGTGATGGCGTTCCTCGCGGCGTTCGGGTTGTTCGTCGGCTACGCCATGGGCATCGCGTTCATCATCATCGCGATCCTGAAGCCCATTTTTCCGAACAACGTCGGCTTCTGGATGACGCCAAACGGCATCCTGGTGTCGAGCGGCGTCAATTTCCCAGCGGTTCGCGAGGGTCTCGTGTTCCACACGAGTTACTGGATTATCCCGGGGGCCCTGCTGATGGGCCTCGTCCTGGTGCTTGGTCACGCACGTCCTCGCGCGCCGCTGGATCGCATGGTTCCGGAGTCGCCAGAAATGGCGCCATGCACCTGAGTAGCCGGAGCTGCGTGCTGGATGCCGTGGAAAGGAGATGACTGTCGAGCTACGGCGATATTGCATTCGCACCGCCGAGCCCCTCGGTGCGACGTCAGGCCGCAATCCCAGAGAACTTGACGTTCCAACCTTTCGCAAAACCCCGTACCGGTACCAACCTCGCTCTGTCCAGGTCCCGCACCTTCGCTCATGACTCACGCGAAGATTGCCCACCGAAGCTCGCGGTGAACCCTGGCGAGCGAAGGTGGGCTGCCAGTCCGCTCGCAGCGAGCTACGGTTGGCAAGCCAAGCGAACTCATCCACTCGACAACGCCAGTTGGCCACTCACGCGAAGGTTGCCGCAACGACGATCATGTCGCAGGCGACAGGGTTATGGGTGTGGCAGCAGGGGAGTCGTCCGCTTGCACAGTTGCAGCGGCAGCCCCCACGGATCGCGCAGCATCACCAGCCGGGATCCATCGGCGAGCGTCTGCTGATCGACGAGCGTCGCCCCTGCGCCAACGAGCTCCGCCATCGCCGCGTCCGGGTCTTCGGTCTTGAACGCGACGTGGAACCGCAGCGGATGCATGGCCGAGTAGTCCGGCACCGGGTCGGCGCCGTTGCTGTAGATCTCGATGACGACGCGGCCTCCAGCGTCGGCGAGGAAGTGTATGTAGGGCGGCGTCGGCACCTGGCGGATGATTCGCATTCCGAGGTTGGCGACGTACCAGGCCGCCATCCCCGCGGGGTCCGACACGTTGCACGCGAAATGCTCGACGTCGAGCTGCACTCGTCCCTCCTGACGGCATCTTACGCGACTCAGCGAGGAAACTTCACCGCTTGTCCGGAAGGTCCGCCTCTTGCCTGGCTCCGTTGTCGGTTGTTGGGGCGCAGCGCCGATGGGCGCCGAGGCACACAACGAGTGCAGGCAGGGACAAAGCGGCGGTCGCCCGGAGGAAGGTCGACACCTGAGCGGTTAGACGGTCGCGAAAGGGCTTCGGCCGTAGCAGGTCGAAAACGACCTGGCCCCCTAATCTCGACCGCCATCATCGCCCGCCGCCGGTGTCTCGCTACTTCGGAGTGATCTTGGTGATCTTGTTGCCCTGGATGCCGAGGCCCGCCATCAGCCCCTTCTGCCCGAAGACGAAGGCGTAGATGTCGTCCTTCATCGTCGTGGTGGTGGTGGACTTCGCCTTACCCTCGTCGATCAGGACGACGCTCGGGCCGACGCCGACCTCGAAACCGCTCGCCTTCACGAACTCATCGAGTGCCTTGGCGTTCATGAAGAACATCGCGTAACCATACGTCTGGCCTCCGGCCTGTAGCCCGAAGGAAGCGCCGGTTGTCTTGTAGTACGCAGACGCGGATCCACCCTTCAGCAGCGTGCCCTCGCCATACTGACCGCCAATCCCGAGGCCGGCCTTCGTGACTTTCGGGAAGACCAGAATCGCCAGCGCTTTTGTCCCGAGTAGTTTCGCCAGCTCCACGCTGCCGTACAGCTGCTGCAAGGCCGCCTGCGACTCGCTTGTGAGCTCCGCCGCTGCTGTCTTCCCCTTGTCTTGCGCGACCGAAGGATGCGCCGCACACATGAATGCGGTCGCCACCAAAACGCCTGCCATCCATTTCGTTCTCATTCGTCATTCTCCTTGCGGCTCGAGACTCGAGCTCGCTACACACGATTCACGGCTGTGTCTCGAAATCTCTCGGGTCAGAAGGCCCGTCACCCGTTTCTCATCGCTGCCACGAGGTCTTTCGACCCTGAGCCCCAGCGAGAGACGGACCTGATCGCCTGGGTGAAGGGGACGTCGAGGATGTGCACCCGTTCACGGCGGAGGATATACACCGCTCCGGCGAGCGGTGTAGGCACCGACGGCACGAAGACCGTCAATCGACCGTCGTTGAGTACTTCGATAATGAAAGCCGGGACGAGCGCGTCCTCGATTTCGACCAAGGCCGGCTGCCATGCGTGCTCGTCGCTGTCTCCGGCCAATCGCTGGGTCAAGCTGCGCAGGAGGCTGTACCCGGGAAGTCGGTCGAAGAACACCTTCTCCATGCGCTCGCGAATCGCCTGCCCGGCCTGTGTACGCACAGCGAGACCGACGAGAAAACAGAGCCCCAACACCAGCAACAGAGAAAAGAGGCGCTCGGCCGGGATCCAGTCAGGGACCAGCACAGCGATTGGCCGCACCACGCTGGCGACCGACTTCATGCCCTTGAGCATCAGCAGTGTCGCCAGGTAGACGGGCACGACGATGAACAACCCCCCGACGACCGTGCTCGTGATGAATTCGCGCGCGTATTTCATTGTTCGGGCCTTCCCGGCCCCCTTCACGAGCACGTGAGCGGCGCCGGCCTCCTTTCTGAGCAAGAAGACGAGCCGCGCCTCGAATACCGCGCGGGCCACGCCCCATCAAAGAGCGAGCGCGGCCCACGGTAGATAACGAACTGGCCTAGCGCCCCGAGCGACGGCGCCTGATGGTGAGAGCCAACCCGGCAACGAGCGACGCGAGAGCCTGCGAGGCCGACAGCCGGCAATGGGCTGGCGGTCTTGGGCAGCGTCCTCGGCGCACCGCCGGCGGCCGCCGCGCCCGAGGTTGCCGCGCCCGACCCTGCCGCGCCCGCGCCTGCCGCGCCCGCGCCTGCCGCGCCGGAAGGCGCCGCTGCTCCCCCCCGGCCGCACCCGTGGCGGCGGGCGTGCCGGCGCCACCTGCACCACCACTCTTGGCGAGCGTCGCCTGCACTTCCTTTTCGGTCATGACCCGGGGTGGCTTCGACGTGACGATGGTCGCTGTCAGTCTGTCGTTGGCACGAAAGTCCGAGATCTGCGCGGGCTGGCCGTCGCGCATGATCTTGACACCGCGCTTGTCGATGTCGCTCTGCGAGAACATCTTCATACCGTCGTCGGTGCGAACGAGGATGCTCGTGCCAAGGTTCTGCATCACTGTTCCGTTCTTCACCTCGGTCACGGTGACGGGTGTGACCGTGGTCTTGGTGGTAATCGTCGCGGTGCCTGACATGCCGGGCTTCAACTCGCGCACCGACAGCATCTTTCCGTCGACGTTGAACCGGAAGTCGTCGGCCACGGTCAATTCTCGCGTGCCTTCCGGCAACCGCACGACGAGCACGTTGCCATCCACCGCGATGACCTGGAACTTCTTGGTCTCGGACGTTGTCGTCGTCTGCGCCGACGCTGCGGTTGCCGTCAGGCACAAGACCGCACTACACAAAGCCAACCGAATCGTTGCACGCATCATAAAGCCTCCTGTTCCTCCCGTTTCCGAGTTCCCGTGAGGGCCCGCATTTCAATTCCCTTGATCGCTTGAGCTCGCGTAGAGCAGATTGCCAACTATCGACTGGCGCCGCGCCGGATCCGTGACACCTATTGAGCGTTCGCCGTGGACGACCGGTGCGGTGTCGGCACGCACGGCGCGGACGATGTAGCGTTGCGGCGCTGGACCGACGTGGTAGAACGGATAGCACGTGACCAGCGTGAGGGAGCGCGTGGGCGTCGGGTCGATCACCGATACGTCCTCCGGGTCGACGACCCAGATCCGCTCGACGCGGTATACCTCCTTCTTCCCTCGAAGCGTCTCGAGTTCGATGGCATCACCCGTTCCGATGTCTTTCAGGCCGCGGAAGAACCCGTCCCGATGTCCGGCGATTCCAGAGTTGCCGTCCGTTCCTGGCAGGGCCGTGTCCTCGATATGGCCCACGGCGCGGTTCAGCACGAAGTCGTCGGTACCCGGCAAAACCGGCACCTCGAGGTCGATCTTCGGGATGCGCAGGACCGCGATCGGCTGCGGTCCGGGTGCGTTCAACGCGCCCTGCCAGGCGCTGATGCGTTTGGGGTCCCAGAGGCTCAGGTCCGGTGTCGTGGTCTGCTGCGACGCGGCCGCCTGGAGAACCGCGAAGCGGTCGAGCTCGTGGCGGGCGCCTGTCACGCCTTCGATGTACAGGGCGCTCCACGTCACCGCGCAAACAAGGCCGAACACCCACGCCGTGCGTTCGGCGACCTCGGCCCACCCGAGGCATGCGGTCTGTCGAGCAGGTTCCACTCGCGATGTGCCCCCGGCATCACGTAGGGTGACCCTGAAACAGGACCAGCTTCGCGATGGCTCTGAACCGGAGGCATGGGCTGTGCCACAGAGGGAGATAGAGGATCCGGGCGATTTTTGACGTCCGCTTCAGTCAGCGGCCCGGCGACTCCCCCGGGCTGACGGAGGGAGTCCGGAATACCGTGCGACGAAAGTGCGTCCCCCGAGCCGAGGGCTCGACCCGTATATGCGATTGGATCAGCGGTTATCGTGACCAACCATAGATGAGGCGTCGCAGAGCGGCTTCTGCAGGTCCCGATTGTCCCCGACGGTCGAGGAACCAGGCCGCCGCGACCGTTGCCAGCCAGACAAGCAAAGCAACTACGAGCCCGGTGATCATCGGGCTCCCGAATCTTGTGCCGAGCGCCAGGGTAAACGGCGCCAGGATCAACAGCCACGCCACTGATTGGAAGAGATAGCCCGAGAGCGATCGCCGCCCGAGCGCGGCAATCGCGTCGACGAGGCGTCGCGGTACAGACGGAGGCGCTTCCGATAACCGAAGGGCCGCGAGGCCAAACAGCGCAACGTAGCCCGGACCGGCAAACATGCCGCTGACCTGATGCAGCAGAAAGATCGCCATCAGCGCTGACTCATTGGTCTGCACCCACCCGGCGCCGACGACGGCGAACGGCAGTCCGCCGACAATCGCTATGCCGAGTCCCACCGCAGCGATGATCTCCAGGAGCCGGCGATGGACTCCGGAATCTTCGAGGAGGCGATGCCGCGCCCCCCACATCCCGAGCCAGACGATCATCACAAACGGCAGCACGGTCAGCGTATGTAGTGGCCATTCGCTCAACCGCGCCCGCGCCGAGTCGACGTAGCTCGATGCCACGAGGGACGGCACGGCATCGGCGTCCACCGCGCCGGGAGCTCCGGCGCCCCACTGCCATTGGTAAAGCGCAACCGCCGACAGCACGCCGACATACACCATCGAGATGCCCCACGCCCAGAGGACGACCCGGTGCACGCGGTCGCTGCGGCGCAGCAGTACCGCTGTCGCGAGCATGCCGGCGAGCCCGTAGGCGGCGAGGAAATCGCCGAAGTACAGCAGCGCGGCGTGCACGAATCCAAAGACCACGAGCACGGCGTTCCGCCGGAGGAGCATGCGGCGCACGCGTTCGGGTGTGGCGCCGGCAGCATCCTGGCGCCGGGCCAGCTGCACCAGCCCGTAGCCGAACATCACGGCGAATACGGGGTAGGCGCGGGCGTGCGCGAACGTCAGCATCGCGAAGTTCACCCACCGCTCGAGTCCGTGCGGGTGCGGCGCGAAGCCAGGTCCGCCAAGCGCCACGCCAGCCGCATTGGCAAGCGCGATGAACAGCAGCATCGCTCCACGCGCGAGGTCCGGCGCCAGCGTCCGTTCGCCGCGTGTGACCGGACCTCTGGCCTCACTCATTGAGTTAATATATTACATAAACTATATATACTAAACAAACGACATCCGACATGATTGCTGACATGGCAGTCAAACATAGGGCGAGACGCCGCCGCGGCGAGGACATCCCGGCCGAACTGCGACGTCTGTGGGGGGTGCCGCAGTCCTCGACGGTGGGCCGGCCGGCCTCGCTCGACGTGGCGCGCGTAGTCCACGCGGCAGTCGACATCGCCGATCGGAAGGGGATTGACGCTGTCACGCTGCCGGCCGTCGCCAAGGCGCTCGGCTGTACCACGATGGCGCTCTACCGGCACATCGGTTCAAAGGACGAGCTACTGGTACTGATGCAGGATGCCGCCATCGGTGCGCCACCGGTGATCTCGACACACGAGGGGGACTGGCGGGACGGCTTGCGGCAATGGGCAGCCGCCGAGCACGGAGTCTACCAACGGCGGCCATGGCTGAGCCGCCTGCGTATCTCCGGACCCCCTTCGGGTCCCAGCCAGATTGGCTGGATAGATACCGCATTGCAGATCCTTCGCGACACTGGCCTCGAATGGGGCGAGAAAGTGGGAGTCTTGTTGCTCGTCAGCGGCCATGTTCGACACGCGGCGGTGCTTGCCGACGATCTCGAGCGCAGCCGCCACACGAGCGGCGTGGGAAAGGCAGAAGCAGAACGACGCTACGGTCGGAGCCTGGCCCGTCTGGTCGATCCCGACCGATTTCCAGAAGCGGCGCGGCTCTTTACCTCGGGCCTCTTTGAAGCCCCGCCTCCCAAGGGTCGCGGAGCTCGGTCCGATCCCGATTTCAGCTTCGGGCTGGAGCGTATCCTCGACGGCGTCGAGGTTGCGATTGCCCGGAGAAGACCTCTCTCACCCGTTCGTGCTCATTCCTGACGAACCTGACGAAGCCAGTGCAGAGCTGGAGCGACGGTTCGGATCCTGCAAGAGACCACGTCAGAAAGATGGTCGCCAAGATCCTGCTCGTCTGTCTCAGCCTCGTCTGTTTCCTGTTTCTGGCCGCCTGTCGAAATGCAGTCACCGAAGCGCGTGGGACCCCCAATGTGGTCACCGAGGTGGCAACGAGCGACATTCCGCCGGACACGCTGACGCTTCCGAACAAGGAACTGTCCATCAAGTTCGCGGTCATCGGCGACAGCGGACGCGGAACGCCCGAGCAGCACGAAATCGCCGCGCAAATGGCGGCGTATCGCAAGCGGTTCGATTTCGGCTTCGTGCTGATGGGTGGTGACAACATTTACGAGGGACCGGCGACACCGGAAGACTACCGCCTGAAATTCGAGGAGCCCTACAAGCCGCTGCTCGACGCAGGCGTCAAGTTCTACGCGGTGCTCGGCAACCACGACGATCCGGCGCAGATTCACTACCCACCGTTCCACATGGACGGTCACCGCTATTACACATTCCCGCCCCCGGTGGGCGTGCTTTCGAAACTGGACACCGGCGTCCGATTCTTCGCGCTCGACAGTACCCACCTCGACAGCGAGCAATTGCAGTGGTTCCAACGCGAGCTCCAGCAGTCGAACGCGGAGTGGAAGATCGCGCTGATGCACTATCCGCTCTACTCCTCTGGACGCTACACGCTCCGCGCCCGGCGCCAGCGGTTTGCGGTCGAGCCTGCGCTCGTAGCGGGAGGGATCGATGTGACGTTCTCCGGGCACGAGCATTTCTACCAGCGGTCTCACCTGCAGAACGGCGTCCTGCACTTCATCAGCGGCGGCGCGGGCTCACTGCGCGTCGGGGAAGCCAGGCCCTCGGCGGACGTCGCGAAGAGCTACGATCGCGACTACCACTTCATGCTGGTCGAGGTGGCGGACGAACAGCTCTTCTTTCAGGCTATCAACCGGAAGGGCGAGACAATCGACGCCGGCTCGCTGCTGCGCCGGCCGAAACCGCAAACGGAGGCGGTAGCACCTACTGCGGGCACGGCGGGCCGTCACTGATTTCCCTGACTCTCCGCTTGAAGACTCGCACCCAATCCCCGATCGTGTCTGTTCGAGACGGAAAGAACGCTTTGAGCTTGTCGACGCGAGCCCCAGTGAAGAGATCCGTCAGCTGCCGATCGCTGAGCTGACCGAGGAGCGACGCCAACAGTCGGCGGCCGCCCTCGCTGATCGCCACCGGCGCGAACGTCGCGCCATCAGACGGCAGAGTCTCCATGCTCACGACACAGGCGCGCCGGTCCGACCAGATCGGAGCTCGTTGCCAACCTCCGAGATCGACTTTCTTCGGTCCGAAGACGGACCCGACGTCCTGCAGCATCGCGAACGGTGTGCGGCACGCTCCGGCTTTCGCCGAGTCATTGTCAGACAGGCAGACCAGGCGTTGATTCTCGCTCTTGTTGTCCCAGTGCGCGAGGAACACCGCCATGAGTCGAAGCGCGTCGATGTGCTCGGGAGGGGCGCCACCTTTCTTCACGTCAATTTCGTCGAGCTCGAAGAACGCCCAGCCCTTGGTATCCTCCGTCGTGATCGCGAGACCCGGATGCTTGCGTTCCACAGCCACCCACTCGAACTCCTTGTGCTCGGCATAGTCGACGAGCTTCTCATACACGGCCTCGGTCTTTGTGAGATCGACAGCCTTCATCGTCATGAACGGGATCGCCGGACATCCGTGGCAGCGCAGGCGCTCGACGAGGATGACGTGATCGGCGCCGAAGCCGATGGCGCCGAGCAGCCGGGCCGCGGCGACCTCAGAATGAATTTCGGCAGTGTGGCCATACTTCACCCGAATCTGCTCGCCTCCGTTCAAAATGCAGTCGAACTTAGGAGCGGTGCCGCTAAGTTCCGTGATCTTGAACTTGCAACTGATGAAGGCAGGCTGGGCGGGATCGCTGGCGAGCCGTGCCTTCGAGATCGGCACCGACGGAGCTCTCCACACCTGGGCCCGTGTCAGCGCGTCGAGACGCTCGCTCGCCGAAACGCTCATTGCCACCATGGTCGCAGCCTTGCCGTCCTCGGTCGGCGGCTTCCCATCTTGCGCCGTCAGGTAGTCAGCGGTGACGCAAACTGCCACCACGACCACAGCGAGCAAGGGGCGACAACGCATACGGCCGTGGTCGTTGCAAGAACTGCGACCTCATCAGGAGTTCGCTTCGGAGTAACCTTGTGCGATGAGTGCATTCGGACATTCCCTTCGGTCGCAATGGCCGCTCGAGACGGGCCTCACGTATTTGAATCACGGCACGGTCGGCGTCACGCCGCTGCCAGTACTCGACGCCCAACGCGGCATCCGCGACGACATCGAGCGCAATCCCAGCCGGTATCTGCTGCGGGAACTCTGCGAGATCGTCGTCGGGCATCCGAGAGCCGAGCGTCCCCGGTTGAGGCAGGCGGCCGACGCCGTCGGCGAGTTCGTTGGCGTGCGCGGCGACGACCTGGTGTTCGTCGACAACACGACGACCGGCGCGAACGCGATTCTTCGCTCCTGGCCGATCCGGCCAGACGACGAGATCCTCGTCTCGGATTTCAGCTATGGCGGGGTGACGCGGGCCGTGATGTTTGCCGCGCGCGAGCGTGGCGCGACCGTGCGCGTCGCGGAGATGCCTTACCCGGTGCGCTCGGCGGATGACATCGTGGAGGCGTTCGCCGCTGCGATTGGCCCGAAGACAACGCTCGCCGTCGTCGATCACGTCACGTCGGAGAGCGCGCTAGTGTTGCCGCTCGCGGCAATCGCCGAACGTTGTCATGCGCGCGGCGTCGCTGTCCTGGCAGATGGCGCGCATGCGCCCGGCGCTATCCCGCTCGACATCCCTTCACTCGGCGTCGACTGGTACGTGGGGAACCTTCACAAATGGCTCTGGGTGCCGCGGAGCAGCGGGATCTTGTGGGCTTCGCCCGCGCGGCAGCAAGCGCTTCATTCGGCAGTGATCTCCTGGGGTCTCGACCGCGGCTTCAACGCCGAGTTCGACATGCCGGGGACCCGCGATCCGTCGCCGCACCTCTCCGCCCCTGCGGCGATCGCGTACATGCGGCAGCTCGGCATCGATGCCGTCCGTCGCCACAATCACGCGCTGGCGTGGAACGGTGCGCGGCTCCTCGCCGAACGCTGGGGAACCCAATTCGTGACGCCGGAGACACTTATCGGCACGATGGCGACGGTCGCGTTGCCCGAACGGCTCGGGTCGACGGCGGAAGACGCAGCCACGGTTCGCGACGCGCTTCTCTTCGGCCACGGAATTGAAGTCCAGGTCCACGCCTTTCGTGGCCGGCTCTACTCGCGAATCTGCGGGCAGGTCTACATCGAGCTCGCCGACATCGAGCGGCTGTCCGACGCCGTGAGTGGCTTGTCGGCGTGACTGTGGAGCTCATCTCGCAGCCGGACACCACGGACTGAAACTAGAAGCGATCTCAGAAGCCGATCCGTGTTCTCTGTGTGATCCGTGGCCCTAGCTGGCCAACTGAACTCGACAGAGAGGCTCGTACGCAGCCCCGGTCTGTGTCGGCCGGCTGACGAAGAGCGTGGCGCACTGGACCTCACACTGGCCTACATCGGCCGCCACTTCGTCGAGAGGGGCGCGCATCGCTCGTGCGTCTCGCGGACGAACATCTTTGACCCGCGCGATGGTCAGGTGCGGGGAGTACGGCCGCGCCTCTGGTGCGAAGCCAAGCGGCACCAGTCGGCCGCGCAACTGCTCGTGCACGGCGATCAGTCCTTCGCGGCCACTCGCTAGCCCTAGCCAGATCGCTCGTGGCGCACCGGTCGGTGGGAAGGCGCCACCTCCGCCGACTCGCAGTGTGAACGATCGAGTGTCGAGCGGCGGCGTCAGCGAGGCGACCAGCGGTTCGACGCGTGGCTCTCGAACCTCGCCGAGGAACCAGACCGTGATGTGGAGGTTGGGTGTCGGGACCCATCTGACCTGCGCGTCCGGCGCGCCACGCGTAATCTCGTCCCTGACGCGCGAGGCAGCGGCCGCCGCGCTGTTCTTGAGAGCGTCTGGAAGCTCGATGCCGATGAAGAGGCGCATTGGCTAGCGCCTGGACGATGAGCTGTCCGGCCTCCAATTCAGCACGACGGTGGCCGGCGGTGAGGTCCGTTCGACGAACACGTTGATCAGAAACCGACCGTCCGGCGCGACGTCGTAGAACGTGCCCAGGCCCAACGCGCCGAGGTCTGCCCGGGGCTTGAAGAGCGGAATCGGCGCGCCGGGCGCGAAATCGGAGCCAGGAGCGACCGGGACCGCCATCAGCGTCCCATCGGCCGCGCGATAGAACAGCTCGCGGCCGTCACGGCGCCAGATCGGAAACCCCCCGCCATTCGTGGACACCGGCCATTTGCGGCCGGGCTTCGGAAAAGCCGTGACGTAGACGTCCTGCCTCCCGGACTCGTTCGAGGAGTACGCCATCCATCGACCGTCGGGCGAGATTCGAGCATTGATGCTCATAGAATGGCGTTTGAAGAAACGGTGCGGGTTTCCGATCGCCAGTCATCGGGACCAGCCAGATGTCGGCGCTGGTCTTCGGGTCGATGGTCACATACGAGATGTAAGCGGCCATCGCGAGACCAGCTTTGCGGAAAGCTCTGCAGGGTCGTGCGAAACAGCCGCTCATCCTCGCCGGCCGCGCCAATCCGCTTCAGGTACAGGTTCGGCGGCGTCGTCCCGCGCCGCCGCGAACACGAAGTGGCTGGCGTCTGGCGACCAGACCGGCGTCGACTCGTAGATCGCGCCGGACGTCGCTCTGGTCGAGGTGCCACGCGCTGGGTCGAGGAGCCAGATTCCAGGTGTCTGATCGAATCGATCGACCGCCGCCTGCCGCCCATCGAACGAGAGGGCGACGTTCATGTATGCCGCCGGCGGTCCCAACGTGCCCGCAACAGTGCCGTCGCGTCGAAACCACGTCGGCTGCGTGATGGTCCGGTCACCTGTCCAGTACACCAGCGTACCGCTCTCTGAGACGGCGAAGGTGGCGCTCATGCCCCAACCTATCGACCCCTTCCGCCACGCGAATCGGCTCCCCAGTCAACTCGAGACGCGTTCAGGTCGAACCGCTGGGCCATGAGGGTGCGGTCGCGCATGAAAAAGAGGAAGTCTGGTGCGCTGAAGCCAAGCATCGACTGACTCCAGCAACAAGCGCTTGCGTTCCGGTGAATCGAGCGAGGCGACGTAGCTGACCCGCGGTGTCGCCTCCGACAATCCCGAACACGAAGTGACGGCCGTCCGGCAGGAACAGCGGCTTCACGTGAGCGCCCTCCTCGCGGGCCGCATCCAGCTCTGTGACCGGTGTTGGCGTACCTCCTGTCGCCGGCACGCGGAAGAGAGCGCGTATCGATCGCCGGCGCGAACAGAATCACACCGTCGCGATTCCACGTGGCGCCGCCGCCGAAGCGGGCGTCGCAGATGGTGGCGACATCTCCACCTGAGATCGACACTCGCTTCAGCCGATTCGCAGGTAAAGAACCCGACGGCGAGGCCATCGGGTGACCAGAACGGGCCGAACGCGCCCTCGGTTCCGGGAAGCGGCCGCGACACGAGCGAATCGAACGAGTGGAGCCAGAGTCCACGCCTTTTGTCGGCGCCCATGCCGGCGAACACCAGATGGTGCCCGTCGGGCGACAGCGGCAAATGGCGACGTCGCCAATGCTCCAACTGAAAATTGACGTCCTTCGGCGGTGCGATTGTGAAGCGAACAGTGCGATCGAGATCGGCTGTCGTGGACGTCGGTGCGGCGGAGCAGCAGGGCAAGGGCCGCGACGGCGAATGCGGCGGCGAGCATCCACGCGACGAGCTTCCCGCCGTCTGACGCGCGACGGCCGGCGCGGCGCGTCGACACGGCGGTCGCACCGGAGCTCGTCAACTCGGAGAAATGATCCCGCGCGCTCGCCAGATCCCGCGCCAGATCGCGCGTCGATCCGTAGCGATCCGACGGGTTCTTCGCCAGACACCGATCGACGATCCACCGGACGGGCGCCGGGACCGACGGATTGAGTTGGCGCGACGGGCGGCGGATCATCGCGAATGATGGCCGACAGCGTTTCAACCGCGGTCGGCCGCTTGAACGCCCGTTCGCCTGTGAGCATTTCGTAGAGGACGAGGCCGAACGAGAACTGATCGGATCGACTGTCCGCCTGTGCCGCCGCTCGCCTGCTCGGGAGACATGTAACCGACAGTGCCGACAACGCTTCCAGGCCGGGTGCCCTTCTCGGTCGTAGTCTCCAGCGTTGCCCGCGCATCGCATCTCACCGCCGAGTTTTGCCAGGCCAAAGTCGAGGATCTTGGCAAAGCCGTCGTGCGACACCATCAGGTTCTCCGGCTTGAGGTCCCGGTGCACGATCCCCGCCTCGTGGGCCTTCGCGAGCCCGTCGGCGATCGGGGCCGCCACCTGCAAGGCGCGGCGGGTTTGAAGCGGTCCGGCCTGCAGAAGCTGTCGCAGCGTCTGCCCGTCGACAAGCTCCATGCTGATGTAAGGCTGTGACTCGGCCTGTCCGAGATCGTAGATGGCGACGATGGCAGGATGATTGAGCGCGGAGGCGGAGCGGGCTTCAAGCTCGAATCGCCGCAGGCGATCCGGGTCGTTCGCGAAATCGGCGGGCAGCAGTTTCAGCGCGACGTCTCGATCGAGCTTCGTGTCGCGCGCAAGATAGACCACCCCCATGCCGCCGCTCCCGAGGAGTGAGCGAATCTCGTACTGCCCGAGACTTGTGCCGGGCGCCCGAGGCATCTGTCTGCTATTGTCCACGGGGACTCCGAAATCAGTTCACTTTCATCACGACGAACGTCAGGTCGTCGTATTGAGTCGTGTCCTTGATCCATCCTCTCAGGCCTTCAGAGATGCGCGTCGAAATCTCCGGGGCAGGCAGATGCACGATGTCGCGCAGGAGATCCTTGAGACGTTCCTCGCCGAACTCCTCCTCGGCCGAGTTCAGCGCTTCGGTGACGCCATCGGTGAAGGCGACCAGGACGTCGCCGGATCGCAGATCGACGGTCGCCTCTTCATAGCTCATCTGCGGGAAGAGTCCAATCACCGTTCCGCCGATCGAGAGCTCGCGGATTTCGGGTCCGGCATCCGGGCGCGGCTGTCCATCGACCGGCCGCACGAGGTATGGCGGATTGTGGCCGGCATTCACATATCGAAGCTGGCGGCTGCGCTCGTCGAGCTGCGCGTAGAAGAACGTCGCGTAGCTGTTCGAGTTCGTCGATCGATGGAGGAGGCCATTCATGCGCGCCGCCAGTTCGGGCAGCGACAGGCCTTTCTCTGCGGCGACGATTCGCAGCGACGCCTGCACGACGGCCATGAGGAGCGCCGCGGCGACGCCCTTGCCGGCGATGTCGGCGAGCGCGATCCCGATCCGCTGGTCGCCGAGATCGAGAAAGTCGTAGTAGTCGCCGCCGACGCTGCGGGCGGGCAGGCTGAGAGCCGCGAGCACGCCGCTGTCGATTTCAGGAGGCGCGTCGGGAAGCAGGCGTCGCTGCACTTCGGCCGCCAGCGCGACATCGCGCCGCAGCTTTTCCTGCTCGACGACGCGCGAGGTCAGTCGCGCGTTCTCGATCATCAAGGTCAATTGCTCGGCACACTGCCGAAGCAGCTGCTTTTCAGCCGTGCTGTAGGTCGCGCCATTCGTCTTCGGGCCAACCAGCAGCAAGCCGACGATGTCGTTTTTGGCTCGAAGTGGCACGGCCAGCCGGGCGTCGCCACGGAGGAGCGATTCGATCTCCGGGACGTGTCCCGGGCTCTCGTCCCCCGCCCAGCGCAACCAGCTCTCGATGTCGGCAGTTGTGAAGGGCAGCGCGTAACTGTAAAACCGTACCCGGTTCGCCAGAAAGCCGCCGGCAGGCAACGAGTGTCGCAAGTGTTCCTCGTCAGGAATCGCGACAATCGGCAGGTGTGTGTCAGCAACCCGTTCGAGCAGCACCGCCGAGCTGGCGTCGAGGCGGTCGCGAATCGTCGCGACCGCGCGCTGGAACGCATCGGCAAACGAGGTCGCTCCTCTCGCCGCAGCCACGAACTCGGTGAGAAGTTCGGAGTCAGTCTCCCGCGGCCCGTCGCCAGCAAGCGACACCGCCTGTGACACCCGCGTGAGCGTTTCCCGCAGCGTCTGCCGGGTCGACTGCCACATCGACGCCGGATCGTTCCGAATGGCCACCATCGGCGAGAGTCGCGTCGCGCGCCACCCGGGGAAGAACGACGCGACCGTGGCGACCGCGGAAACGACGATCGTCGAGGCGATGAACGGCAGCACGCCGAGATCGCGGATCTCGAAGATCCGCGCCAGCGCCCACGACGTCCCGATCATCGCGACTCCACCGAGGACGACTCCGTAAGTGGCCATTCTCAGACCGCCCTTTACTACCATCCACAGCAGGTCGCGTCCCGTGGCGCCGAGCGCCATCCGCGTGCCGAGCTCCACAGTGGACTGTCGCACCGAGTACGAGACGACGCCGTAGATGCCGAGCGACGCCATCAGCAATGCCGCCAGCGCGAAGAACGACAGCATCAGCGAGCCGATCCGCTCGAGCGACGTCGAATCGCGCACGATGTCCCTCATCATCGCCACGTCATGAAGCGGCAAAGCCGGATCGAGTCTTTGGATCGCTCGCCGGACCTCCGGAATCAGCGTGTCGGGCGGGAGCGCGGAGCGAACGAGAAACTTCATTGGATTGATGGCAACGACAGCGCTCAGGAGGTAGACCTCCGGGACGGTCGGATTGCCCGGGCCGTCGTTGCGTACGTCGCCGACGATGCCGACGATTTGGACGCGCGTGCCTTCCGGCCCGCCAAGGCGCGCGTAGGCGTCGAACGGCATTCTGCCCGAGCCAGTACGTTCTGGCCGCCGATTCGTTGATCACGATCGCGAGCGGCTCGTCACGCACGTCGCGTTCGTCGAGCAGCCGCCCCGCTGCGAATCGGGATCTGCAGCGTGGCAAAGAAACCCTGGCTGACGGCGCGAAAGCTGACCCGCTGCACGGTGTCGGGGCTGGCCGGCCGGCCCTCGGGATAGAGCGTCGTGCTGAAGCAGCAGCCAGCAAGGGGCACCGAACTGGCGAGCGCGGCATTCGTGACACCGGGAATGCCTTCGAGGGTCGTCAGGAACCGCTTCTGAAACTGCACGCGGTCGACGCTTTCCTTGCTCGGATCCTTTGCGGTGACCTCGAACGTCAACACTCCGTCGGCATTGAAGCCAGGCGAGACGCGGGTCAGGCGGACGAGATGCGTGACGAGCACGGCGCTTGCCGCGAGCAGCGTGAACGCGAGCGCGATTTCGGCGACGACCAGCGCCTGCGACAAGCGGCGGCTTCGAGCGTTTGCGGTTGCGCGGGCTCCGCCGCTGAGTACATCGGAGGGAACGGTCCGGACCGCCTGCCAGAGTGGCGCCAGGCTGGCAAGGGCGCTCGCGACAAATCCGCAGCCGCCCGCGAAGAGCAGCACGGTCCAGTCGAGCGCGATCTCATCGGCGCGCGGGATGTACTCCGCTGCAAAAAAGACGACGACCCGGACCAGAATCGCGCTGACGAGGACGCCTGCCGCGGCCCCGGCGAGCGAGACGATCAGCGCTTCCATGAAGTAGTGCACCGCGAGCTGACGTCCGGCGGCGCCGAGCGCCACGCGGACCGCCGTATCCCTCGCGCGCGCCACCGATCGCGCCAGCAGCAGTCCCGCGACGTCCGCGCAGGTGAGGAGAAGCAGCAGCGCCGCCGCCGCCACGAGCACCAGGAGCGTCGGCTTGATCGTCAGCAGCACCGACTCGCGCAGGTCGTCCAGGCGAGCCGTATACGACGGGTGCGACGCGGGATCGAGCGCCGCGATCTCGGTGGCGACCCGTTTCACGTCCGCTTCGGCCTGTGCGATCGTGACGCCGGGCTTCATTCGCGCGTAGCTGAAATACGCGCCGGTCGAGCGGCTCTGGCCGCGGCCAAGCGGATCGAGCGCAATCCAGATGTCGGCGTGAACACTGTCGAGGCCGGGTCCCGGCACCGGCAATCGAAATCCAGGCGGCGCGATCCCGGTGATCGTGAAGTGCCGGCCGTCGAGCGTCAGCGGCTTCCCGACAATCTGCGGGTCCGCGCCGAGGCGGCGCCATAGCGCGCTCGAGACGACCGCACCCTGGTCGTCGTCGAACCACCGCCCGACGATCGGGTTGACGCCCAGGTTTGTGGCGAGCTCTGGCGTGACTTCAGCGCCGACCACATGCTGCGGCTGTCCCGCAAACGTCATGTTGAAACTGGCCGGCCTGAACCAGCCGAACGTATCGAAGCTCCGCGTCCGCTGTTGATACTCCTGAAGGTCCGGGAAGGTGTGCGCCGATCGCTGTCCTGGTTCGCTGAACCGCGCGCCGTAGAGCGCGACGAAGCGGTGGCCGTCGGCGTACGGCAGCGGCCGCAGCATCACGCCGTTGACGACGGTGTAGATGGCTGTCGCCGACCCGATGCCGACGGCGAAGGCGACGACCGCCAGCGCGGCGACGCCCCTGGCGCTCATCCAGGAGCGCCAGGCGTGGGCCAGGGCCGAGAGCATGTCTGAGACGCTACTGTCCCGGCCGATTGGAGTCAAACCTGGTGGGTTCGGATGCTCTTCGATTGACGTGAACCGCTGTTCGCGGGAATCTTTAGCGCAATGCGAAAGCTGCGCGCGGGCCTCGCTATCGGTGTGGGCGCTGCCACGCTCGTTCTTCTGGTGGCCTGGCCAGGGTGGCTCGACACGACTGAGCTCAAGAGCTACGACTGGCGGATGCGGACGCTGGCGAAGATCCGGATCGCCGGCGGGCAGCCGCTCGTCCATCCCGACATCGTCCTCGTCGAGATCACCGACGCCTCGGTTCGGGACTTGTCCGAGTTTGTTGGCCGCTGGCCGTGGCCGCGTGCGCTGCAGGCGATGATCGTCGACTACATCAGCAGCGGGAAGCCAAAAACGATCGCGCTGGACCTGACGTTTCTCGAGCCGGAGCGGGCCTCGAGGTACGAGTTCCCCGGCCGGGGCGAGATCACGAGCACTCAGTCCGATCAGGAACTTGCCGATGCGGTGCATCGCGCCGGCAATGTCATCGCGCTGGCCGATGCGGTCGATGCGGGCATTGACAACGGTGAGTTGATTCAGAGGGGATGGAATTCTCTGCCCTATCGTCTTGGCCCGGTCATTGAAGAACGTCCCGTCATCACGCTGCCGTATCCGGCGCTCGCATCCGCCTCTGCCGGCCTGGCCCACAACTTCATCGCCCTCGACCGAGACGGCCCCGCGCGGCGCTTTCCGCCATTCATTCGTCAGGGCGACAAGTACATGCCGCTACTCGGGGTAGCCGCAGCGCTCGCCGGCGGCGGGTTCAGGCCCGACGAAGTTGTTCTACAAAACGGCGCGATCAGGGTTCGAGACAGAGACATTCCGCTGGTACCGGTCACGGTCACCGATCTGAAGGGCAACACTCGCGCCAACGATCAGCAGACGATGCTCATCAACTATCGCGCGCCGGCACTCGTCAACGGCAAGCGACCGTATCCGTCCTACGAAGCGGCATTGCTGCTCAAGTCGCAGAGTCAACTCGCAGACGGCGAGAAGCCAGACATCCCGCCGGATGTCTTCAAGGACAAGATCGTCTTTGTCGGTATCGCCTTTTCAGGTTTGGTGGATGTATTCCAGACCCCGTTCGGCGCCGGCTCGATGATCGGCATCCAACTGCACGCGAGCGTCGCCGACAGCATCCTCTCGAACCGGTTCCTGCGCCCGGCACCTCGCTGGACGGCGGTGGCGGCAACCGCCGGGGCTGCGCTGACGGTTGGTCTGGTCTCAGCGGCACTTCCGTTCTGGGTCGCAGCCGCCATCGCCGTGGCGATCGCCGGGGGATGGACCGGCGCCTCGCTCCTCGCCTTCGACCGTGGGTTGTGGCTGGTCATGGCGCAGCCGATTCTCGCGACCGCGGTCGCGCTCTTCACCGGGACCGCCTATCGCTACTTCGTCGAGGACGCCGAGAAGCGGAAAGTCAGCCGGCTCTTCGGCCGCTACGTCTCGCGCGACGTCTACAAACAATTGATGGCCAATCCCGGACTGGCCGAGCTCGGCGGCGGCCGGCGCGAGATGTCGGTGCTCTTCTCAGACCTGCGCGGTTTTACCACCATCACCGAAAAAGGCCATCCCGAGGATCTCGTCGAGCAATTGAACGAGTACTTCACGCGGATGGTGGAGATCGTCTTTCGAAATGGTGGAACCGTCGACAAATTCGTCGGCGACATGGTCATGGCGTTGTTCGGGGCGCCCGTCGACGACGTTGATCATGCTGACGATGCGGTGACGACCGCCGTGGAAATGGTGCGCGAACTTGGCGAGCTCAACCGCAGGTGGGCGGCCGAGGGCCGGGTTCAACTCGATATCGGCATCGGCGTGAACTCGGGCGACATGATTGCAGGCAACATCGGATCGTCCGCCATCATGAGCTACACGGTGATCGGCGACAACGTAAACCTGGGCGCGCGGCTGGAGTCGCTCAATAAGGAGTACCGGACCCGCATTATCATCAGCGAGGCGACGCGCTCCCGGCTGGGAAGGAGTTACGAGCTGCGCCCGCTTGGAGGCGTTGTCGTCAAGGGCAAGACGCAGCCGGTCGATATCTTCGAAGTGATCGCGCCGTCGCCGCTCGTAGCGACTGCCGGCGAGGTTCAGACGGCGGTCGCTGGGGAACATGAGGGAAAACCCGTATGAAAAAGTGTGCATTCGTCCTGAGCGTCTCGATCGCGACGGCGCTGACTCTTGGCGCTCGGCCAGCGGCGGCGCAGCTCGGGGGCCTGACTGGCGCGCTGAACACGGCGGCGAAGGCCAAGAAGATCGCCGACCTGAAAGTGACGGACGCCGAAGAACGTCAGATCGGCCAGGCTGTCAGCGACAAGATGGTCGAGACGTTCGGCGTCTACCAGGACGCCAACGTCACCAAGTACGTCACGCTGGTGGGGGCGGTGCTGGCGCTGCAGAGCCCGCGGCCCGGCCTCGACTGGCAGTTCGTGGTGCTCGACACCGAAGGTGTCAACGCGTTTGCCGCGCCCGGCGGCTTCATCCACATCACGAAGGGCCTGCTTGGGTTGATGAAGGACGAGGCCGAGCTCGCCGGCGTCCTCGCGCACGAAATCATCCACGTCACCGAGAAGCACACCGTCAACGCGATTCAGAAGGGTGACACCATCAAAGTGGCATCCGACGAGGTCGGCTCGGCGGGGATGGCCCAGAGCCTCGTCGCCAAGATGGTCGAGAAGGCCTATAGCGACATCCTCAACAACAAGTTCAGCCGCAACGACGAAGGCGAGGCCGACGAAAAGGGCATCGTGCTCGCCAACAAGGTCGGCTACGCGCCCTCCGGCTTGAGCTCGGCGCTGACGAAGCTATCCGATCGCAACAAGGACGCGAAAGAGCCGAACGGGCTGTTTGCGACGCACCCTCAGCTCAAGGAGCGAATCACCAAGATCGACACGCTAATCAAGGAGAGGAAGCTCGGCGCGACGGCGACCGTTCAGCCGCGCTACGCGAAGAACATCACCTTTGACGCCAAGCCGGCGAGCGAGCTGGCGACGGTTGTGGAAGGCTCACGCGGGCTCGCTGGCGGCGAAGAGAAGAAGCCCGCCGACACGAAGACTGCGGATGCCGAGAAAAAAGAAGAACCGAAAAAGAGCGGCGGCATGTTCAGCAAGCTGCGGCCGGGCGGCGGCTCACAAGCGCAGCAGTCGCAGACCGTCGCCTCGGCCGGCGCTCGAGGAGTCAATCCCGATCGTGACGCCGTCGGCGGCCCGAACAAGAACCGGGTGCCCGTGAAGATCGGTCCGAACGACATCGCCGAGTTCCAGAAGGGGATCGCCTGATCCACTATCCCAATCACCTGATTATGGGCGTCGCGGCGCTGGCCGCGACGCTCGCAATCAGCAGCCTGACGGTCAATCGCCTCGTCCAGCGGAAGCTCCGGCTCTCGCTCTTTCTCTTCGCCGGCTACATCCTTTTCAATATCGTCATCTGGCAGCGTCCCGATCTGCTGCCAGGGCTCGGCAGCGACCTTCAGGGTCTCGAGCGGCTGGTCTTCGCTGCGGCCGTCATCAACCTCCTCGTCTACGTTCTCGTCAACCCGCTGCGCGCGGACCGGGTCCCCGACGCGTTTCCGTCGATCCTCCAGGACGCGATGGTCATCGGCATCCTGGTGCTCATCGCGACGTTCGTGTTCGAGGACAAGTTGCTCACGACCTCGGCAGTGGGCGCCGTGGTCGTCGGTTTCGCGCTCCAGGACACGCTCGGTAACGCGTTTGCGGGGCTTGGCATCCAGAGCGAGAAGCCGTTCCGCGTCGGCCACTGGATCCGCGTCGGCGATTTCGAGGGCCGCGTCGCCGAAGTCACCTGGCGGGCCACGAAGCTCCGCACCAAGGCGGGCAACTTCGTCATCGTCCCGAACAACATCATCGCCAAGGACGCGATCACGAACTACTCGGAGCCGGCGGTTCCGACGCGGCTCGAGGTCGAAGTCGGCGCGAGCTACCTGAGCACGCCGGCCGACGTCAAGGCCGCCGCGCTCGAGGCGCTCGGTCAGGTCTCGCGCATCCTCAAGACGCCGGCACCAGACGTTCTGCTGCACTCGTTCGATGGTTCGGCAATCACCTATCGCGTCCGGTTCTGGATTGCCGACTACGAGCACGACGACGAGACGCGCGACGAAGCGCGGACGGCGATCTTCTACGCGTTCGGGAGACGCGGCGTCGAGATTCCGTGGCCGATCGAAGTCGGGTACTCGCGCGACTGGCCGGAGCCCGACGCGGCGACGAAGCAGCAGGAGCGCGAACGCGTGCTGGCGCGCGTCGATCTCTTCTCGCGTCTGACCGACGATCAGCGCCGCGACATCGCGGCCGCGTCATCGATCCGCGTGTTTGGACCGGGTGAAGTCATCGTCCGGCAGAACGATCCGGGGCAGTCGATGTTCATCATCAGCTCCGGCGCGGTCAGAGTGGTGCTGGATCCGGATCGGCGGGAGGTCGCCGTCATCGAAGCGGGCGGCTATTTTGGCGAGATGTCGCTCTTGACCGGCGACGCGCGGTCGGCGTCGGTCATCGCCAGCGGCGACGCATCGGTCCTTGAGCTGGATGCGGAGCTTTTCCGCTCGCTTGGTGCCGCGGATCCGAAAGCCGTCGAGCAAATCGGCCTTGCGGCGATCAAGCGGCGCGCCGAGCTCGCTCAGATACGCGACGTGACCCAGAACGCCGCCGCGGCCGATGCCCCGGCGACGTTTCTGGGTCGGATGAAACGGTTCCTCGGGATGACGTAGTACGCTGCTCACGAATCGCGAACTGCCAGCCGCGAACCGCGAGCCGCGATTATCGCCTGTAGCTCCACTCGCGGTAGCCGCGGTCGTAGCCTTCCTTGAAGCCCTGCCGGTAGACGTTCTCGTACTGCTTGCCGTGGACCATACGAGCTCTTGTAGTCGTGGTCGCCCTCGCGATACCACTTGTGCCGCAGTGGGTCGTATGAGTCGCGGTCGCGGGCGTCTTCGCGGCCCTTCTCGTAGCCGTCGTTGGTGCCATTCGCGAATGCCGGGCTGTAGTAGCCGCCCTGTCCGGGATAGCCGTACCCACCCTGCCCTGGGTAGCCGTAGCCGCCCTGGCTCGGATAGCCATAGCCTCCGCGCGTATTCGGGTAGATCCCGCCGTTGCCTCGGTAACCGTAGTCTGGAGCAACGCGCCGGTACGAGTCGGAGTAGCCGGCGGCGTATCCGGTTCGGAACGTCTGCTGATAGCGCGGCCAGTCGCCGAAGCTGCGGTGATAACCCTTGTCGGCGCGCTGCCAGGTTCGCTCGTCCTGATAGTTGAAGACATCGCGGCGCCGCGCGTCGCGTTCGCCTTCCTTGATCCCTTCACGGTAGCCGTTGTCGTAAGCGACGCGGCGCGATTCGTTGTAGGGCTGCCGGGCCTCATCCGCGTATGACGGGCGATTCAAATCGGGCCGGCCGGTGAGTTGCGCGCTGGCCGGCGAGGCCAGCGCGAGTCCAACGACACCGAGCGCAGGCACGAGGAACAGTCGTCTCATGATGACCTCCGGAGCGGGTCAGATCTCGATTTCAGATCTCGCGTCCTAGACGACGCGCAACTAGAAATTGCGCGTCTCTTCTGTCGTGTCAATCATGTCGAAGACGTCGGGCCGGCGTCCAGGTGAGCGGATTTAGGCCGAAAACGCGAGGATTTCGCGGGGCCGTTCGGTCGAAAGGACAGTTACTGCGACCAGACGAGGACACGCTCACCACCCGAGCTCTTGTGGTCGACGATGAGTGTCGGGCCAAATCGCTCCAGGTCCTCGACGGTCAGTTTGAGATCCTCGAGCTCGAGGTGGCCGCCGTTGAAGTCGACTGTTCCATGCGCTTTCAGGCGGAGCAGCCAGAACGGAATAGTCACTTTGACGATCCGCTCGTCGTCTGGATCGAAGGCGAGAACGAAGAGTTGATCCGGCCGGCGGTTGTCCGACCGGCTGGGGCGATCCGGATTGGCGCGAAGAAACCTTCCGCGCTCGTCGAGCTCGATGAGTGGCTTCTGGCCGGTGAATTGCGCCTTGATCTGTTCGAACTCGACGGTGGCGCGTGCCGGAGACGTGACCTTGGTGTCGAAGTGTTTCGTGAAGAAGTAGTAGCCCATGCCGGCGGCCGCGACGGCGCCGACAACGCAGAAGACGACGATCCCGATGACGACCCAGACCCACGTCTTGATCTTACCGGCCATCGCTCGTCCTCAGCAGCCTCTTCGCCTCGTCCACGCACACCGGATCCTGACCCTGCTGACACAAACTCTCGGCCTGTCGAGCCTCGCCGGCGGCCGTGGTGCGATCGCCACGCTGCAGCGCGATACGCGCGAGCTCAACGCGCGCCCGGCCACGAACCCACGTCTGAGCATCCGCGCCGGTGGCGCTCTCGAGGTCGGCCCGGCCCGCGTCGATGCTGGCCGAGCGCAACTCGCGCGGAGCCGCGCTTTAGGCGCCATAGGGCTTCCTCACCAGGAATCCGTGGACCGGTCGTGGTTGCGAGCATGCCGAGACCTTCGGTCAGCACCGTATCGGCCCGCTCCGGCCGTCCGGCCCGCAGGGCGGTTGAACCTGTTTCGAGCAGGTACTAGTCTGTTACGGGGATGGAGCTGATGCAGTTCCTGAAGGACGCGCAGGGCGTCGTCATAGCGCCGTTCCCGGTTGTAGACGAGGACGAGCGCAAACATGGCGTCGGTGCGGGTTTCGCCGCCCGCGGCCGCCGTTTCCTGGAGCATCTGAATGCCGCGCTCGCGCCCTCCGCCAAACCCGGCGACGTAAGCCATCAAGCGTAGGGGCGCTGAGAGCGTCGAGACGATGTAGCGGTAGGTGCCGACCGTCAGCCCGGCATCTTTTCGGGACGGGTCGATGGTCAGCACTTTTTCATGCTCGTCGTAGGCTCCGCTCGCCGCCCGGAATCCGGCGAGAAGACGTCCGTCGATCGACGCGACGTAGGAGGCGTCGAGGCCGAGCGCGGCACCGAGGTCGTAGTGTGCCTGGGCACTCTGCGGCTGTTTGGCGACCTGCGACTCGGCGAGCGAGCGTGCCGCCGTGATCGACTTCTGGAACTCGGTCACCAACTCCGGCGACGGCTTGGCGAGCTCGACTCTGGAGCGGCTGAATGACCCCAGATAGTGATCGACGGTAATCGCGCCCCTCTGAAACAACATCTTGAGCCAGATGGCGCTCGCAAGCGATCGGTGCGTCGCCGACTGGTCAGGCGCGATCGCTACGGCCTGCCGCAGAAGCTTGATGGCCTCGTCGTGCTGATGCTCGTAAATCAACTGCGTCGCGCGAGCGCGCAACGCATCAGCCGTCTCTGGTTGGGTGCGTGCCGCCGCTTCACACGTCCAGAGCAGCAGGATGGTGAGCCAAGCGGTCAGTGACCGCCACGATCGCATAGGAACTATGATAGCAATGCTGACTGGCTGGGAGGCCGTCAGCCCGGACCGGAAAACTGGAAGGAGACTGACACATGCCTCGAGGGCGGCGCGGAAAGAAATCCGACAGCGTCCTGTTCAAGTCGGCTGAGTGGATTGGATGGGCGCTAGGAGGGCTCGAGCGCGAAATCGAGGAAACGCGCGAGCGGCTGAAAGTGCTCACCGTTCAGGCCGCCGCGCTGCGGAGCCGGGTCGGTGTAGCGGCGCGTCGCGGCGTCGCCGCGGCGGTTGCCGCCAACGCGGCAGGAAAGCCAGCCGGGCCGTCTCGGCGCGGCCGCATGTCCGCCGAGGGACGGCGGCGGATGTCAGAGATGATGAAGAAACGCTGGCAGGAGGCGAAGAAGAAGAACCGGAATCGGTTGTAGCGCGCGCTCGGCCTACCAGGGGATTCCCCGGCCGAGGCCGCGCTCCGTCGCACGCTGGTAGGCGAGATGTGCCGCCGCGACGTCTTCGACGGCCATACCCAACGACTTGAACAGCGTCACATCGGCGGGAGTTTGCCTGCCGGCGACCGTTCCCGCCGCCAGCTGGCCGAGCTCACCCGCGATGTGCGTCGCGTCAATGGCGCCTTCGTGGATCGGCAGCATCGAGATCCCCGGCTTCTGAGAGCGCGCCCGTCCTCGAATCCACGAAGACGCGGGCGCGGCGAATGAGCGCCGTGTCCACTTCACGCTGATCGGGCCGGCAGGCGCCAACCGCAGCGATGTGCGCGCCGTCGGCGACCCAGTCACCGTTCAGGACCGGCTCCCGCGCAGCCGTGGCGACGACGACGAGGTCGGCGCCATCCACCGCTTCCTTCGCCGATTTGACAGCGTGGATCGGCGCGGCCGTTTCGCGATGCATCTCGTCGGCAAATGCCCGGCGGTGCGCCTCGCTCGGACTCCAGACCCTGACGTCCTTGAGCGCGCGCACGTGAAGATAGGCTCTTAAGTGACTTCGCGCCTGGACGCCAGACCCGAGGATACCCAGGACGCCGGCATCCTCACGAGCCAGCAACCTGGCTGACACCGCCGACACCGCCGCGGTTCTCGCCTCCGTGATATACCGGCCGTCCATCACCGAGAGAAGCTCGCCCGTCGTCGAGTCCATCAAGAGAATAGTGGCAAGATGCGAGGGGAGTCCGAGCGCGGCGTTGCTGCCGAATACCGTGACCAGCTTGGTGCCGAGCGCGCCAATGGCCGGCATGAAGGCCGGCATCACTCCAAAAAACGCGTGCCCGGCGCCGACGTTCAACACCGTGCGCAGGGGTTGTTCGGTGCGCCCGGACGAGAACTCCGCCAGTGTTGTTTCCATGGAGTGAATGAGGTCGTCCATGGAGAGGAGATGGCGAACGTCAGTCTCGGAGAGGAGCAGCATCTCGGTTCGGAGTTCAGGGAGATTCATAGTTCATGGTGCTGATTCGGGCTCATAAGCTCGTCGGTTCAGGCAAAACCTTCGAACGCTGAATCGTTGAACCGATCTTGAACTCTGAACCTTGAACCCTGAACCCTGAACCCTGAACCATGAACCCTCCGCACCATCGACGCGCACACCGCTGGCGAGCCGCTCCGGCTCATCGTGGACGGCTTTCCTCGCGTGCAGGGCAGGACGATGCTCGAGCGGCGCGAGTGGGTGCGGGCCAACTGCGACCACCTGCGTACCGCGCTGATGCTGGAGCCCCGCGGTCACGCGGATATGTACGGCGCGCTCCTGACCGAGCCTGAACATCCTGACTCTGACGCGGGTGTGCTCTTCATGCACAACGAGGGCTACAGCACGATGTGCGGCCACGGCGTCATCGCTGTCGTGACGATGGCGATCGAACGCGGGTTGATCGTCCCCCGCAACGGCGACTCCATCGTGCTCGATTCTCCGGCTGGGCAGATCCGCGCGCGCGCCGACGTACGGCGTGACGGCGATCGAACAAGAGTCGAGCGAGTGCGCTTCGTCAACGTCCCATCCTTCATCCTGCAGGCCGCCGTGCCAATCCGGCTCGGCACGCGCGAGGTACGGGCCGATGTGGCGTTCGGCGGCGCTTTCTATGCGATCGTCGACGCTGAATCCGCCGGCGTGGCGCTCAGGGCCGAACACCTCGGCGAGCTGCGGCGCGTCGGCATGGCAATCAAGCACGCCGTCGAGTCTGCCATACGCGTGGTGCATCCCGGCGAGACCGACTTGCGTGGAATCTACGGGACGATCTTTACCGGACCACCGTCTTCGGACGAGGCCCACCTGCGCAATGTCACGATCTTCGCGGACGCCGAGGTCGATCGCTCGCCATGCGGAACCGGCACCTGCGCGGTAATGGCTGTGCTCGCGGCGATGGGGCTGCTCGCCGCGGACCAGACGTTCATTCACGAGAGCATCATCGGCACGCGGTTTCGCGGCCGCGTGACCGGCGAGACCACGGTGGGTGAGTATCCGGCGATCATTCCCGAGATCGAAGGCGAAGCATACGTCACCGGCGAGAGCGTGTACGTCATCGACGAGGCCGATCCGTTGCGCCACGGATTCCGGCTCTAGAGCCACGGATTACACGGACAACACGGATCGGGTTTTGTGAAACGACGACCCTCCGTTGCTTCTCAGAGGCAGACTTTTCTCATCGCTGGAGAAGCTCCATCGTTGCCGACGGGCAAGAGCCGGCGAGCCGCGATCATCTCAAGAAGTCGCGAAGACGCGGCGGAAGTGCCAGCCCATCCGTGAATTGCCGTGGCCCACGCTTTTGTGATCGAGCGCGGCACAGATTCCGCTTGTCTGCCTGACGGACAGGTTTGACAGCGAGGACAGGGACTTCTACACTGGCAAACTCAGCCCTGTCCCGGATTTCCTAATGATCGGCACCACTGTCGGTAAGTACCGAATCGTCGATAAGCTCGGTCGCGGTGGCATGGGCACCGTCTACAAGGCGGTCGACCAGACGCTCGATCGCGAAGTCGCGATCAAGGTACTCAATCCGGATCTGACAGACGCCGACGTGCTGAAGCGATTCCGCGGCGAGGCCGTCACGCTCGCGCGATTGAATCACGCCGGCATTGCGACGATCTACGAGCTCCACCATCAGGACGATGAGCTGCTGATGGTCATGGAGTTCGTGCGCGGCGAGACGTTCCACGACCTGTCAGATCGGCTCGGGCCACTCGCGCCACCACAGGCCGCGCATCTGTGCATGCAGGTGCTCGACGCGCTCGGCCACGCGCACCGCGGCGGCGTCGTGCACCGCGACCTCAAGCCGGCCAACCTGATGATCACCGAGGCCGGGGCCGTCAAGGTGATGGACTTCGGCATTGCCCGAGTGCTCGGCTCCGAGCATTTCACGCACGGCGGCTACATGATGGGCACGCCAGCCTACATGGCGCCCGAACAAGTGCTCGGACGCGAGATCGATGGGCGCGCCGACTTGTATTCCGTCGGCGTCGTCCTCTACCGCCTGCTCACCGGCAAGCTGCCGTTCAACGCCGATACTGCGATCTCGATGGTGCAGATGCAGATTTCGGAGCCGCCGACGCCGATCCTGACGTTCCGGCCGGACTTGCCCGACTGGTGCTCTGCGATTGTCGATCGCGCGCTTTCCAAGTCGCCATCCGATCGATTCCAGAGTGCGGAGGAATTCCGCGGCGCGCTGGCGGCGGCAGTGACGCCGCAGGCCATCGGCGAAATGCCGACGCTCTCGACGCCGACGCCACCGGGCCTGACGCTCGATCCAGACATCACAGCGCCGCACCGCACGCCGACGGCGCTGCGTGCGTCGGCTGCAGTGTCCGGAAGCACGGTCAGACCAACCACACCGGTGAGTTCGCCGGTTCGCACGGCAGTGTCTGCGCCGCCCACGCCGACCAATACGCCGCTGCCCGAGAGGACCACGACTGTGGTGCTCGGCCGGACGCATCTTGTAGCGATCGGCGCTCTGCTCGTGATCGTTGCCGCGGGCATCGCGTTCCTGGCCTTCGCGGCGATGCGTGGCAGTCGCTCCGCATCGGCCCCGCAGACGACGACAGACGGTGCGACGAGCTCGGCGCCTGCGGGCGCGGCGGCCCAGACGCCTCTCCCCGCGCCGCCGGCTGCTGAACCGACGGCGTCGTCAACGCCAACGGTTCCTCCGCCGCCCGCCCCACCGCCCGCGCCGGCAACTGCGCCCGTCGCGGCGGCTCAGAAGACACCGTCCGTCGGCGGAACTGGTTCGGCGCAGGCGGCGACGAGCGGCGTTGCGACGGCGGGCGCCGTGCCAGGCGCTGCGCCAGGCGACGTCGAAGCCTGCTGGACGGGGAACGAGCACCGGCGTCTCGCCAAGCGGCTCGCCGACCGGCGGACGCGCGACTGCTCCTGCGACCGAAAGAAGCCGTCCCCACACCGCCGCCGGCTCCTCCTCCTCCTGCCGCCGAGCCGCCGGCGCCGCCACTGACCTTCAATGAGGTCCGGCTGCTCGTCGCCGACGGCGAGCGAGTCCGCGAGCGCGAGGGCATGTTGCAGCTTGGCGATGGGCGAGTATCGATCGTGACGGCTGCCGGCGGCGCGACGATCATGTCGCTGCCGAACAGCTCCGTGGGCGGGATTTTCTACTCGCGCTCCAAGCAGCCGCGCTGGCGCGACGCGAGTGGTCAGGTCGTCGAGAGCAAGATCGATCTCGGGCGGATGGGTTTCCTCAGAGGCGACCGCAACTGGATCATCCTGCTGACGAGCGGCGAGCCGATGATCATGAGGATCGAGGATTCAGCGCTGAAGACCGTCCTGCCGGCGCTGCAGGAACGCACGGGGCAGAAGATACAACGCTGAATGCTGAATGCTGAATGCGAAGTCGAATTGAAGTATCAGCATTCAGCACTCAGCATTCAGCATTGCAAGTATCCGACCGCCTGCCCATCCTTCCGCGGATCCGACCCTCCCATCATCACGCCTGATTTGGCGTCGAACAATATCCCCTGGAAGCCGCCGAACACGCCGAAGCTCGTGATCACGTTATGGCCGCGTGCGCCGAGACCCGTGCGGGCCTCGGCGGAGATCGCTGACTCGAGCGCCAGCCCGGCGGCTGAGTGCCTGAAGCGCGCGGCCTCGCCTGCTTCCTGCACGTTCATCCCGAAGTCGATCAGGTTGAGCAGCACCTGCACGTGACCCTGCGGCTGCATGTCGCCGCCCATCACGCCGAATGAGAGCCACGGGCGGTTGTCTTTCAGCACCATGGCCGGCACGAGCGTGTGAAACGGCCGCCGCCCGGGCGCGAGAAAATTCGGATGGCCTGGCTGCAGCACGAACAGGCTGCCGCGGTTGTGCAGCGTGATGCCCGTCTCGCCCGCAACGATCCCGGCGCCGAAGTTCTCGAAGATCGATTGAATCAGCGAGACGACATTGCCTTCACGATCGGCGACGGTCATGTAGATCGTGTCGCCTCTGGCCTGCGGCGGTTCCGGCGACGACGGCGGCCGCATGCCGAGCGTCATCGCGCTGTAGCTGGCCGCCGCCTTGGCGGGGTCGATCTCGCGGCGGCGCTCCGCCGCGTACTCCTTCGACTTGAGCCGCGCCAAGGCGTCGGGTGGCACGGCATCCCCAGCCACGCCGCGCGATCGGCAAACGCGATCCGCTTGGCTTCGACGAGCAGGTGAAGATACGCCGCCGAGTTGTGCCCGAGCGCCTTGACGTCGAAGCCCTCGAGGATGTTGAGCATCTCGAGCGCGACAATGCCCTGGGTGTTCGGCGGCAGCTCGAACACTTCGTAGCCGCGGTAGGTCGTCGAGATTGGCGAGATCCAGTCCGCGTGATGCGCGGCGAGATCGGCCGCGGTCAGGAGGCCACCGCGTGCCTTCATGTCGGCCGCAATCGCCTGCGCGATCGGGCCGCGGTAGAACGCATCACGCCCGCCACGCGCAATCGCGTCCAACGTCGCCGCGAGGCGCGGGTTCTTGAAGACCTCGCCCGCAGAAGGTGCGCGCCCGTCTGGCAGGAACGTGGCCGCGGCAGCAGGATCCTGCGCAAGTGTCTTGGCTTCGGCCTTCCACTGCTCCGAGACGATGTCGCTGACCGGGAAGCCATCGCGCGCGTAGCCGATCGCCGGCTCGATCGCTCGCGCCAGCGGAATCGTTCCGTGTTTCGCCAGGAGCTCCTGCCACCCGTCGACCACGCCGGGAACGCTGACCGAGAGGACGCCACGATAGGGAATTTCGTCGAGCTTTCGGCGGCGGTACTCTTCGGGCGTGGCGGCGGCTGCGGCCCGGCCACTCGCGTTCAAGCCGCGCACGGTCCGCGTCTTCGCGTCGTAGACGATCGCGAACAGATCGCCGCCAACACCGTTCATCGTCGGTTCGACGACGGAGAGGACAGCGGCCGCCGTCACGGCGGCGTCGATGGCGTTGCCACCCTGCTGGAGCACGCGAAGGCCGGCGGCGGAGGCGAGCGGCTGGCTGGTGGCGACGACGCCGTTGCGCGCCATGACGACCGAGCGCGTCGCGCGCGGGTTGGCGGCGGGGCGGTCGCCCGGCAGCTGCGCGTCAGGCACAGCGAGGCTCAACGCGGCAACGGCAACTGTCAGTGGTTTCAGCATCGCCTCTCCTCCGGGCGTTCATGTCGACTATTTCATCGCCGCGAGCCTGCCCATGTCGACCTTTCCGATGATGTCGTGCAGCACCTGGATGTCGGCGACGTTGCGGCCCTCGACCGTCAGGATGAATCGCTTTCCGACAAACGCGTTCACCTCGCCGTCCTTGCCCTCCGTATTCCATTTCTCCCAGCCCGGCTGGCCACCGAACGTCGTCGATTTCTCGTAGCCGCTCGACGTTTCCTTCTCGTAGCCCGCCTGCATGAACATCATGAACGGCGTGAACAGCAGCTGGTTGAAGCCCGAGTCGACGATCTTTATCTCGAGGCGCGAGTTGTCTTTCGTATAGCGCACTTCGGCCTGCGAGAATTTGAAAGGCGCAGTCATCCGCTCGCCCGTTGGCTTGCCCTTCTCCCAGCCAGTGAGGTCGGGGAAGAGCGTCTGCAGGTCGCGAAAGCTCACGGGATCGACTGGCGCCGGCGTGTTGCCACTGCCGCCTCCGGCCATCGCTTCGAGGCCCTTGGCCATCTGCTCGAGGCCCTTGGCAGCTTCGGCCGCGCCTTTCTCCGTGCTCTTGGCCGCCTGCTCGATCGCCGTCGCGGCTTGCTTCGCGGCCGTTTCTGCCTGCTTCTGCTCGGAGCTCTGACAGCCCGTCACCGCTCCGATCGCAATCGCCAGCGCCATGAGCGTCATTCGGTGCATCGTGACCATCCTCATTTGGAGAGAGATTGTACAACCGCGCATCGACAAACTATCGACCGGACCGCGCCCGGCCTTTAAGCGGTCAATCGGCGATGAACCCTCACTCTAGGCTAGAAGACAACTCATAAACCCGATCCGTGTTGTCCGTGTGATCCGTGGCACTAGTTTGGCCACCCAGGACGCCGTTGCAGCGCCAAAGAGCCTTTCACCACTGAGAACGCCGAGACCGCAGAGAAACCAATCAATGGGTTCTGCGTGCTCGGCGCTCTCCGAGGTGAGAAGCTTTTGAACTGCTCTCTTTCAGATAACTTCTACTAGTGTGCGACGGCTGGAGTCTTCTGGTGGGGGAACGAGGTCGCAGACGGCGTCGCGGATCGCGGAGGTCATTCGAACGGCGCCGATGAACGGCCGTCCGAAGACCTCACGTGCAGCAGGGTGTTAGGCGAGTGCCGTGACGAGAATCGCGCAGACCAGCAGGAAGGCTACCAGTCGCTCGGCGTTGCTGGAAAAATCCCATTCAAACATGTCGTCCGTCCTTTCAAGAAGTAAGACGGCCCGACGGGGTCAAAAGTTTAGCGGGACTTGTAAGGTATTTGTGAGGTTTGTGTGGCAGATGCCGCTATTTGCCGCCAACAGTGGAATTTGGGGCTGACGCTACGTAACTCTTACGCGCTCGCGCGGTCATGCCGGGGCGCTTCAGGCGGACCTCGAGCTTGTGGACCTTGTTGTCGAGTGTTTCAGGAGTGAAACCCATGACGTACTGGTTGTGCAGCTCCTGAGCGATGCGCGTGAACGTGGGGCCGAGCTCGTCCTTCTTCTTCAACATGAAGAACCCGCCGCCGGTCTCGTCGGAGAGGCGTCTCAGCCCGCGATCCGGAGAGGTTCGCACGCGCTGGTTGCCGCTCATGTACTCGTTCTCCATTCCGACCGAGTACACCATCACCTCTTCCGTGCGCGAGCGCTCGGTGACGTCTCCGGATCCGAGACGGCTCGCGGTGTCCGCGCCGTCGGTGAAGACGAGCACGACCTTCCTGCCGTCGACGATCTTCAGCTCATTGATGCTGTAGTCGACGGCGTCGTACAGCCGTGTCGGGTAGCCGAAGTCCAGGTCCTGCAGCGAGCGAATGAGCTGATCGCGATTGTTGGTGAAGGGGAGCCCGGTTTCCGGCTTCACCTGGATCTTGTCGTTGAAGGCGCCGACCTTTGCCTTGTCTTCCGGCAGCAGCCGGATGAGAAACTCTTCGGCGGCCTGCTTCACGAGATCGAGCGCGAGGGTCATGCTCCCGCTCGTGTCGATCATGACGACGACGTTGATCGGCGTGACCTGGTTGTCGAAGTTCGTGAGCGTCTGCAGCTTGCCGTTGTCGTAGACCTCGAAGTCTTCGCGCAGGAGATCGGGGACGAGCCGCTTGGCGCTGTCGGTGACCGTCACGTAGAGCGGGACCGTCTGCGTGCTGACCCTGATCTGTGCGCCAATTGGCGTCGCAAGCAGGGTCGAGTGCGCAGGCAGTCAGGGCAAGGGCTCGCGCCGGTGTGAGTCGGGTCGCTGAAAACATAGTGTGGCTCGTCAGTCTATTTCCTGGCCAACCGGCTGTCTTTAAAGGCGGCTGTCCTTACAGGATACCGCGCAAGGCGCCCTTGAGCACAGGACGGATGGCGTCGGCCATCTGGCGATACCCCCGGGGGGACGGATGCAGCTCGTCTGGCGAGTCGGCCAGCCGGTCGGGACTGCCGGCTGCGGCGACCGCCGCGCGAGTGTCGACAAACGCGATTGCCGGGTCCGACCGTTCCTGCTCGCGAATCCACGCGTTGATCCGGCGCATCCGCTCGTTCTGATCGGCAGTCGCCGTATTGTAGGGAACGATGCTGCCGGCAACGACGCGGATGCCGGCGTGCGCGGCGCGGTCGTACATGCGTCCGCAGGTGACCAGTCACGTGGTCCGCGGTTCGGCCCTGGTAGACGTCATTGACCCCGGCGATGATGATGACCGCTGCCGGTGACTGGTCGATCACGTCGCGCGCGAAGCGCGCCGCAATCTGATCGCTGCGTTCGCCGTTGACGCCGCGGTTCAAGACCTCCCACTCCGGCTCGGACTTCATCAGCCAGTACGCGTATTGGCTCGTCACGTCGCCGCGCCCGTTTGGAGGCGCCTCGAGCGGCGACAGGAACCCCGGCGTGCCGGCGGTAGTCGAATCGCCGAGCGCGATGATGCGGACGGTCGAGGTCATCGTTTCTCGGGCCGCGGGCGCTACTTCGTCAACAGCATCGGCGACGCCGCGCGCTCGTTCTGCAGCTTCGCTGACGCTTTCTCGACCTGGCGCATCACGCGCAGGATGTTGAGGCCGAGGATCTTCTTGACCTCTTCGTCCTTGTAACCACGGCGCAAGAGTTCGGCCGTCAGCGCCGGATACTTCGAGACGTCTTCGAGGCCGACTGGAACGCTCGTGATGCCATCGAAGTCGCCGCCGAGGCCGATGTGATCGATACCCGCGACTTTCTTGATGTGGTCGATGTGATCGGCGGCGTCGGCGACGGTCGCGCGGGGGGCGGGGTGTTCCTTGTCCCAGCCGTCCATCCGCACGTTACCCTGCTGCTTTTGACGACTCGAGATTTGCCGCTTCGACCAGCTGTCTCTCGCGGTTGTGTTGCGCGACTTTCGCCGACAGAAAGCCAGGGACGAACGTCACCATCACGACGCCGCCATTCTTCGGGAGGAGCTGCAGCACATCGTCCGGCACGTTGCGCGGCACGTCGGTGACGGCGCGCGCCGACGAGTGCGAGAAGATGACCGGCGCCGCGCTCGCTGCGATCGCGTCCTTCATCGTGTCCGGCGACACGTGCGACAGATCGACGAGCATGCCCAGCCAGTTCATCTCGCGCACCACCTGCTCGCCGAACGGCGACAGACCGTTGAGCGCCGGCTGTGTCGGTCGCCGAATCAGCCCAGGGCGTGTTCTTCGAATGCGTCAGCGTCATGTAGCGCGCGCCGAGGCGAAAGAACATGCGCAGCGCGCCGAGCGAGCTGTCGATCGAATGCCCGCCTTCCATGCCGATGAGCGACGCGATCTTGCCCTTCTTGAAGATACGCTCGACGTCATCGGCGGTCAGCGCCAGCTCGAATGTCTCGGGGTACTTGCGCATCATGCGGTAGCACGATGTCGATTTGCTCGAGCGTCGTCGTCACGGGCGCCGGATCATCTGCCGAGACGTAGACCGACCAGAACTGACCGCCGACGCCGCCCGCACGCAGGCGGGCGATGTCGGTCATGATCGTGGGCTGCGGTTTGGCGATGTCGAGCTTGTCCAGGTCGCCTCCGGCATTCTCTCTGCAGCGCCCACGGGTAGTCGTTGTGCCCGTCGATGAGTGGCACTTGCTTGTGAAGTTCCCGCGCGCGCGCCAGAAGGCCAGGGTCGCCTTGGCGGCGCCTGCGTGATCGAGGCAGCGGAAAGGGCGAGAAGACCGAGTGCGATCAGAACGGTCGCATAACGCGCCGATTATGGCACGCAGGCGAGGTCGGGCTCGCGGCTCGGGGTTCAGGACTCGCTTCGGCAAACCTTCGACATCGTCACATTTCCGAGCTCGAGCCCCAGCCCCGAGCCTCGAGCCCCGAGCCCTGAGCCCTGAGCCTGAGCCTTTGTTCTGATACCCGACTTGACTGGTCGGATATCAGCGTGTACGCTTTGAAAACGAGATCGGTCTCACTTTCGGGTCCTCGAGTTCCCGGTTGGGCGGAGAGAGTCATCATGCTGCAGGCGTTCGTCGTCACGTTGCGAGAAGGGCTGGAAGCGTTCCTGATCGTTGCCATCAGCCTCGCCTATCTCCGGAAAACCGGCCGAAAGAGCCTGCATCCCCGCGGTCCACTGGGGCATCGTTGCCTCGATTGTCGTCAGCATCGTCGCCGGCGTTCTCCTCGCCCGGGCGGCCAATCAGGCGCTCTGGGAGGGCATCCTGGCGCTGGTCGCCGCGGCTCTGGTGGCATCGCTCATCGTCCACATGTGGCGGGCCGGTCGGCACCTGAAGAGGAACATCGAAGGCCGGCTCGAAGCGTCGTCGAGCAGGACCGGAACCGCCGCCTTTCTCGGCGTCTTTGGCTTTACGCTCCTGATGATCACGCGCGAGGGCATGGAGACCGCGCTGCTCATGAACGCGCTGCTCTTTCAGGTCCGGTCGGTCGACATCATCGGCGGCGCCGTCGCCGGCACGCTCGTCGCCGCCTTCGTGGCCTGGCTCTGGACTCGCTACGGCCACCGCGTCAACCTCGCGCGGTTCTTTCAGGTCACGGCCGTCTTCCTGCTGGTCTTCGTCGTGCAGCTCCTCATCTACGGGATCCACGAGCTGACCGAGGCGAATATTTTCCCCAACAGCCAGCCCTGGCACGACGCGACCGAGCCTTACGGCCCGGATGGCATCTACGGGCAGTACCTCACGTACCTGCTGGTCGTGTTGCCGCTCGGCTGGCTCGCCGTGTCGAACTTCTTCGGACGCGCCAACAACACCGCACAGCGATCGCAGACGGCGTAGAGCTGTCAGCATCAGCGTCAGCTATCAGCAGAACATTCAGATCAGCAGTATTTGCTGAGAGCTGAATGCTGAGAACTGACAGCCAGATCAGCAGGATTTGTTGAGAGCTGAACGCTGAGTGCTGACAGCTTACAATTACCCGCATGAAGCCGCCCACGATCGTGGACCTCGTCTGGGACCACGATCTCGTGCTCAGCGGATCATCCGGCGCCGTAACGATGACGCTCGACAGCGCGGCGTCCGCCGGTCCTTCCCCGATGCAGGCGCTGGGCTTTGCGCTTGCCGGCTGCATGGCGATGGACGTGGTCCACATTCTCAAGAAGGGGCGGCACGATTTCAGGGGCCTGAACGCCCGTCTCGTCGCTGAGCGCGCTTCGGAAGAGCCGCGACGATTCACGAGCGTCGCGCTGCACTTCACCGTCACGGGTGCCATGCCCCCGGAAGCGATTCAACGCGCCATCGATCTCTCCCGCGACAAGTACTGTTCGGTCTGGAGCTCTCTTCGTCAGGACATCCAACTGACGGTGACGTTCGCAATTCTGAATGCTGAATGCTGAATGCTGAAATGAATTCCGAATTCACTTCAGCATTCAGCACTCAGCATTCAGAATTGCGAATATCACCGTCCCGCCGCGGCTACATCGACGCCATGCGTGGTCTCGCGGTCCTCATCATGATCGAGGCCCACGTCCTCGACAGCTGGACCCGCTTTCCCGACCGCCAGACCAGACACTACGCCTACGCGATGGTTCTTGGCGGATTGGGCGCGCCGCTCTTTCTGTTCCTCGCCGGCCTGGCCGTGCCCCTCTCCGCCGGATCGAAACTGAGGAAAACCGGCAACGTCCAGGTCGCCTCGCGCGCAGTCGGGCGCCGAGGTCTCGAGATCTTCGGCCTCGCGTTCCTCTTCCGGATTCAGGCGTGGGTCCTCGGCTGGTCAGCGCCGCGGTGGCTCTTGAGAGTCGACATTCTCAACGTCATGGGGCCGTCGATCATGGCCGCTGCGGCGATCTGGGGTGCCCTCAACACCCTCGCCGGACGCCTGGCGGCGTTTGCCGCCGCGACATTGGCAGTCGTGTTGATGACGCCCATCGTCCGGAATATTTCAATCCTGTCGCCACTGCCCGATCCGATTGAGGCGTATCTTCGCCCGGCCGGCGGCCTCAGTAACTTTGCTTTCTTTCCGTGGGCGGGCTTCGTGTTCGCCGGAGCGCTGGCTGGACTCGTGCTTGACGCGGCTCGCAGCCCGCGTCAGGAGCAGGCGGCGAATCTGGGGTTTGCGATCATCGGCACCGGCATCGGCGCTGCCGCCTACGCGTTGTCGTTTCGGCCTACGTGGTATCCGCAGTCGCACTTCTGGACGACCTCGCCGGCGTTCTTCTTCTTGCGTCTCGGCATCATGACAGCCGTGCTCGGCTTCGCGTATGTCTGGGAGCTACGGCCCGGCGGCGCGAAGAGATGGAGTCCCCTCGGCCAACTCGGCCGGACGTCGCTCTTCATCTACTGGATTCACGTCGAGATGGTCTACGGCCTGATTTCACTGCCGCTGCACAAGCGCCTGTCGTGGGGACAATCGTGGCTGGCACTGGCGCTCTTCTGCGTGCTCATGCTCCTGTGCTCGATCGCCAGGGATCGCGTGGTGGAGCGATGGGCTCAGGGCTCAAGGCTCAGGGCTCAAGCAAGATCTTCGACCAGGGGTTCCGAGGTCTTCCCTTGTCGTGAGCCTAAAGCCTAAAGCCTAAAGCCTAAAGCCTAGAGAGCCTTACTCAGTCTGTCCAGCTCGTTGACGAGTGCGAGAGGATCACATCGTAGGTGGGTCTGGTGCTGCCGTCGAGGAAACGGACGCCGCGCGGCGAGAACGCGGCGAACCGCTTGCCGTCCCCCTCGACGTAGCGGCACGACAGCGCAACGATGCCGCGCGACTCGATCGGTCGGACCTCGCCGTCGTCCGAGATGCCGTCGCGATTGCGGTCGTGCCAGATCGCCAGGTGGCGCAGTTCGGGGCCTGATAGTTCGCCATCCGCGTTGTCGTCGAGCGCCCGCATGGGTTCGTAGCCGTTCGACCAGAACAGCCAGAACGTCACGTTGCCAAACCACTGCAGGGCCGACGTGATCGTTCTACGGCCGTCCGCGTCGTACACGAGCCAGCCGGCCTCTGGAGTGATCCACGTCCACTCGCGTGGGCCCAGACCATCGGCGTCGAAGCGGACGCGGGCCAACGGATCGACGAGGGCGTGCGCGGGCAGATTGTCGGTGAGGGGGATGGCCACAGGCGTGATGGCTCGTGGCAGCGCTTTGATTTGTGCCTGCTTGGCCCTGAGGTCGGCGATCTCGGCCGCGTCCCGTTCCTTGTCGAGGAGCGGGATGAGGTAGCCGGCGGCTTCGTTGGTAAACACTTGCTGCGATGGCATGAGACCTCTGAGCTTCTGGTCGCTCTGCCAGGCCTGCTTGATGAGCAGCCGGTATTCGGCGATCGCTCTCTCGGTGTCGCCCGCCTGCTGCAAGGTCCACCCGTGACCGAGACGCGCCGTCATGTTATCGGGCTGGAGCGCCAGCGCCGCGGCATAGTGTCGAATTGCCTCCTTCAGGTGCCGGGCGGCGCGCGCGGCGTGCTCGGGCGAATCGGCGGGGCGGACGACCGGGGGAAGCTGGCCCGAGCCGGGAGGATAGGAAGGCAGCTCTGGCTGGTCTTGTTTGGACTGTGCTGCCGGGAATTCATCGACCTTGAGCGCAAACGCCATGGCGTGGAGCCGCGCCAGGTTGATGACAGTCTGGACGTTCGCGGGGTCGGCCTTCAGCTCGCGCTCGAGGTTGGCGATCAGCCGGTCGGTCGGCACCTGCCGGGTCTCGATCCGCATATAGATGGCCGCCAGCTGGGGGGAGGTCATCAGGAGGGCGAGAGCAGCGGCGGCGAGCGGTCGGCGACTCATCAGCGGCACCTCGTGCTTCAAGTCCAAACCAGTCAGTTAGTTAAGACGCCATCACGGCGGTCACGGCCGTGGCCTTGAGATTCTGCACCCGACACAATATAAAATCGCAGCGTTCTCTGGTGTCACGCCTCGACGTCAACGGTCCCTAGACTCAGGACTTATCAGCCCATGATTAGCGTCGCCGCCATTCGGATGCAGCAGTTTGGTGTCCAGTTCTACCAGGCTTCCCTTACCGCCAGCGATATCGACAAGCTCGTGCGGTTCGAGGTGCTGAGCTATGGCGAACAGGCGCAACCCGTCCGTGGCGGCCGAAAGAAGGCGCCCGCCCAACCGTCGAAGGTGAATTGGGACCTGCTCGAGCGGCGCATCGCGGCGAGCGAGAAAGCCTACCAGCGCCAGATTATCCGCAAGAAGATCGACGAGCTCGTCCAGTATTACGAACAGTGCCGGCAGGCACGCGACCTGCCGTCGATCGCGGGCGCCGTGATCATCTCGTGCGACGAGCCGCTGCGCTTCGAGTCGATTGAATCGGGTTCAGCGCTCGGGACGCTGAAGGTTCCGGAACGAGAAGGCATCCTGAGAGCCATCGACGGTCAGCATCGGTTGCTGGCGCTGCACGCCGACATCGATCATTTCGGTGACGAGCCCTTCACCGTGCCCGCGGTCATCTTCGATCGCCTTCCCGAAGATCACGTCGTGCAGATGTTCGTCACGATTAACGCGAAGCACACGCGTTTGAACGCCTCGCACCTCGTCTCCCTCTCAGGACGACAGTTGTATCGCGACGAGAGCCTCGCTGCCGCGCACGACATCGTCCGGGCGCTCAATGATCGCGAGGACTCGCCGCTCTACGATGAGATCAAGTTGCTCGGCGTCGGCAGCGGACGCGTCGCGCAGGCGCCGCTCGCGCAGGAGCTCAAGAAGCTGTTCGCCGCCGAAGCGTTCGGCGCCGGCCGCAAAGGCGATGCGTTCCGGGAAGAGTCGAAGAAGTTTTTTGTGAACTACCTGAAGCAGATCGCGCAGGTCTTCACGGCGGCGTGGAACGGACGGAAGTACAGCATCAAGAGCGCCGCGGCGCTCCGCGCGTTCATCAAGGTCGCCCCGGACGTTGTGCGACGGCTCGACCAGGAGCATGCTGACCGGACCGACTTCCGGGCGATCGGTCGTGTCATCGCGCCGTGGGGCCGACGGATTGGCGACCTCCGCTTCGAAACCGAGGGCGCGTGGAAGCGTTCCGGGACGACCGTCGACTCGCTGGCGAAGGAACTGCGGTTGGCACTGCAGTATCCGGAGGGTGCGGCCGTCTGACGAACGGCGCGGACTGTCACGGTTGACGGTCCCCGGGGACTGTCCCGGTTGAGGGTCCACGCCTTGGGGCGTGGCGCGACCTGCCGTGTTGGTACAAGAAAAAGGGGCATCGCCATCATTGACGATGCCCCCGGTATTTGCGGGCGACCCGGCTCCCCAGCAACTCACGGCTCCCTGCCGTAAATATTCAGGCCGCCTGCGTCCGGGCATAGAGCAAGTGGTATGCCCAGCTGATTTGCCGCGATTTATATTGGGTTTTCATCGCGTTTCACCCTCTGACCCCGCTCAAAGCGCACCAAATCGTCACGCGGATCACAATTCTGTCGTTCAGGCTGTCCGGACCGCCTTTTTGCTGGCCTTTCTAGCCGCACCGGGGCTTGAAGCTCAGCAAAACGAGCTCCCGGCAACTGTCCGGGGAATGGTTGTCGATGCCGCGACGGGGGCGCCGCTCAGCCGGGTGCTCGTCGCCGACTTCACGCACGGCGAGAGCGGTCCATCGGCGGTGACGGCGGTTGATGGCCGCTTCGACCTGACGCTGCCTCCCGGTGCGCGCCGGCTGCGCGCGTCGGTCGTTGGCTACTCGCTCGTCGAGCGTGACGTCACGCTCGTGGCAGGGGAGACGCTGGATCTGACGATTCCCCTCGTCGGAGGCACGGGCTACACGGAGGCCGTGACCGTCAGCGCCGAACGATTTCGCCACGCCGACCCTGGAGCGCCGGCCCAGCAGGTGCTCGGCAGCGCCGACATCCAGAACCTGCGCGGCGTCCTCACAGACGATCCTCTGAGGGCAGTTCAGGTCCTGCCGGGCGTAGCGACGGGTGACGATCTTCGCAGCGAGTTTACGGTGCGCGGCAGCAACTTCTCCCACATGCACCTCACGCTCGACGGCTTCACGACGCCGTACCTGCTCCATGCTATTCGCGCGGTCGAAGACGAGTCGAGCTCGGGTTCGGTCGCCATGATCAACAGCGACATCCTCCAGGACGTGGCGCTCGTCAGCGGCGGGTACGTCCAGCGGTCCGGGAACCGCACCGGCGCATCGGTCGAGTTCAACGTCCGCTCGGGATCGCGCGAGGGCCCGCAGGTGCGCACGGCGGTCAGCGGCACGGGAGTGTCGCTCGTAGTCGAAGGGCCGCTGCCTGGCAAGCGTGGATCGTGGCTGGCCTCGGCGCGTCAGAGCTATCTTGATCTCGTGATCGCCCGTCTGGTGGACGATCAAGTGCAGTTCGGGTTCTCTGACGCGCAGACGAAGTTCGTCTACGACCTCAGCCCATCGCAGCGCGTTCAGATGACTGTCGTGGCCGGCCGTTCGCGACTCGAGGAGCCCAGGGAGGAGATCGACGAGAACGATCTCTACGTCGGGTTGAATGCGTCGGCAGTCGGCATCGGGACCTGGCAATGGTCGGGAAGCCGAAGCGTTCTGAGCGCGGGCGTCATGGCCGGCATCAACCGGTTTCGCAACGAGACGCTTCATGGCACCGACCTCGACAACGGGCGCGAACAGCAGTTGAGCGGCCGCGTCGACGCGCGTCACCAGTTGACGTCGCGCATCGAGCTCGAGGCTAGGGGCGAGCTGGAGTTCCTTCGCGAATCGCGCCGGCGTCAGCGTCCTGTCACGACGTCGACCTACCGCGTCATCAACGATTATTCAGGCGATGCCACACGCGCCGGGGTCTACGCGTCGGCCCGCTGGAGCGTCGGGCCGCGGCTCACACTGTTGCCCGGCGTGCGAGCGGATCATTGGACGCTCACCGATGATTCGACGGTCTCTCCCTGGTTGCAGGCGGTCTGGCGGGTCTCGGAGAGCACGACCGTTCGTGGCGCGACGGGCCTCTACCAGCAGTTTCCGGGATTCGAGCAGGTCCTCGGCGCCTGGGGCACTCCGGGCTTGAACGCCGAGCGTGCCACCGAGTTCGATGTCGGTGTGGAACAGGCGATCGGTCGGTCAGCGCGCGTGCAGGTGACGCTTTACGACCGCGAGGACAATGACTTCCTGCGGCGTGCCGGCGCCGAACCGCGAGTGGTGAACGGCCGGCTCGTACCGGCCTCGAGGACCGCCCGCTACGAGAACCGCGTTGCCGGCTCGGCGCGAGGCGTGGAGATGATGCTGCAGCGGCTGGACGCGAACAGCTTCTCCGGGTGGATTTCCTATTCCTACGGCCGCAACCGCTACTACGACACAGTCAGCCAGGAGGCCTACTGGGGCGACCTGGATCAGCGGCACACGTTCAACCTGTATGGCACGTACCGGATGTCGCCGCGCACGAGCGTCAGCGGCAAGCTGAGGATGGGCAGCAGCTTTCCCGCTCCGGGCTACTACGATGAATCGGACGGCCGCTATTACGTCGGCGAGACGAAGAACGACGTCCGGCTGCCGTCGTTCGCGCGCCTGGACCTGCGGGTCAACCGGACCTTCACGTGGTCGACCCGGCGCCTGACGCTCTTTGTCGAAGTGATCAACGTGCTGAACCGCGAGAACGTGCGATACCATCCTCCGTCGATCGACGCGCGCACGTTCGAGGCCCGCCGTCTGTTCGAGTCGCTGCTTCCTGTCGTGCCGTCGGCAGGACTGCTGTTCGAATTCTAGTCTGGCTCTATTACGACGCCGTTGCAGGGCCAAAAGGCTCTTACCGCGGAGTGCGCCGAGACGCAGAGCAATATGATCTTTCACTGCGGACTCAGCGCCTCCGCGGTGAGAAGCTTTAGACAGTTTCTTTTTGAGATAGCTAGCTCTGCCCATGACCAAGTCAATCGCCGGTGTGCTCGTCGCGACGCTGCTCTCGCAGGGCATTCAATCCGGCGACGTCCTTCGAGGCGCTGTCGGGCAATGGATCGACGCGCATCAGCAATCGGTCGTCGGCGAGTTGATCGATCTGCTCTCGATCCCGAACGTTGCCGCCGATCGCGCCAACATCCGCCGCAATGCCGAACACCTCCGCGGCATGCTCGCGGCGCGTGGTTTCGCGGCCGAGATCCTCGAAACGTCGGGCAACCCTCTGGTCTACGGCGACCTCCGTGTGCCGGGCGCGACGTCGACTTTGCTCTTCTACGCCCACTACGACGGTCAGCCTGTCGACCCGAAGGCCTGGCGACAAGCCAATCCTTTCACACCGGTTCTTCGCACAGGTCGTGTCGATCGCGGCGGCGAGGAGATCGCCAACCCGAAAAGCGTCGCCAAGTTCAGCGCGGAATGGCGCCTCTACGCGAGGTCCGCGTCTGACGACAAGGCGCCAATCGTCGCGCTCTGCGCGGCACTCGACGCGATCAAAGGCTACGGGGGAAAGCCCAGCTGGAATGTCCGCGTGATCCTCGATGGCGAGGAAGAGGCCAGCTCGCCGAGCCTCGTGCCTGCGATCGCAAAGTATCGCGACAAGCTTCGAGCCGACGTCATGGTGATCCTCGACGGCCCCGCGCACTCGAGTGGCCGCCCGACGGTCGCCTACGGCGCACGCGGCATCGTCACGCTGAACCTGACCGTCTTTGGACCGAAGTCTGGCGTTCACAGCGGCAACTACGGCAACTGGGTCCCGAACCCGGCCGAGCGGCTGTCAGCGCTTCTCGCCACTATGAAAAGTGACGATGGGCGAGTGCTGGTTGCCGGGTTCAACGACGGCATCCTGCCGCTGACGGCCGAGGAACAGGCGATCCTCGCCGCGGTACCGGACGATTCGGCCGAGATGCTCAAGACGTTCGGTATCGCCGCGCCGTCGAAAGCGTTTCCCCGGCTTCAGGACGCCCTGCAGTACCCGACGCTCAACGTGCGCGGTCTCGTCAGCGCCCACGTCGGCGCCGGTGCGCGCACTATCATTCCCGACCGCGCGACCGCGGCGATGGACATCAGGCTCGTGAGGGAAACGAGCCCCGCGAGCCTCGTCGACAAGCTGCGCACCCACGTCCGCGCGCAGGGCTACCACCTCGTCGACGGCGAGCCTTCAGATGCCGACCGCGCCGCGCACTCGAAGCTGGCCGCGATTGTGGTCTCCGAGTCGCCGACCAACGCCTTCCGCACCTCACCGAGTGATCCCCAAGTCAAACGCATCGTCGCCGGCATGACGGCGCTCGATGGCCGGCCGCCTGTTCAGCTGCGAACGCTCGGCGGCACTGTCCCGATTGCCCCATTCATCGAAGCACTCGGCTTTCCGGCGATCCTCGTGCCGACAGTCAACTTCGACAACAATCAGCACGAGGAGAACGAGAACCTGCGGCTCGGACAGTTCTTCACGTCGATAAAGATAGTGGCGGCGATTCTGGCAGGCTCCTGACGCTCCGACATGTGACGCCGTGGCTTCCTCCATCGACCTTAACAGCGACGTCGGCGAATCCTTTGGCGCGTATCGCATCGGCGCCGATGCGGACGTCATGCGCAGCATCACGTCCGCAAACGTCGCCTGTGGTTTTCATGGTGGCGATCCTGGAGTGATGCGCGAGACGGTGCGGCTGGCCAAACACGCCGGTGTGGCGGTAGGGGCGCACCCGGGTTTCCCGGATCTCGTGGGGTTCGGGCGCCGGGAGCTCAAGGCCACGCCGCGAGAGGTCGAAGATCTGGTGCTCTATCAGATCGGCGCGCTGGCGGCGATCGCCGCGTCAGAGGGCGTTCCGGTGTCGCACGTCAAGGCTCATGGCGCGCTGTACAACATGGCCGCACGTGACCGCTCGCTTGCCGACGCGATTGCCCGCGGAGCCGCTGCATTCGATTCACGCGTGATCCTCTTCGGGCTGCCGAATTCAGAACTGCTTCGCGCAGGTGAGGCCGCGGGCCTGCGGGTTGCCTCGGAAGGATTTGCCGATCGCGCGTATATGGCCGATGGTTCGCTCGCGCCGCGAACCGCGGCTGGCTCGGTCATCACCGACCCCGAGATCGTGTTGCAACGCGCTCTGCGCATGGTGACGCGCGGCGAGGTGACGGCGACCGATGGGTCGACGTTGACGTTCGCTGTCGATACCCTATGCGTCCACGGCGACACGCCCGGTGCCGCCGAGCTGACGAGGCGCCTGCGCGAGGGTCTCGAGCAGCGAGGGGTCGCGGTCCGTGCATTCATGCCGCCAGCCAGTGCCGAACACCGGCCTCCGGCCGGGCCGCCACCCGGGCGCGCATGACGTCGGTCCCTCCCGCTCCCTCAGTTGCGACCGCCCGCCCCGGCTTCTTCGGGTGGTGGCACGATGGCACACCGGATGCGAAGCGCGCGCTCGTCGCCGCCGGGCTCGGGTGGATGCTCGACGCGTTCGACGTGATGCTCTACGCGCTGCTGCTGACCTCGATCATCGCGGACCTCGGCATCACGAGACAGACGGCCGGTGCCATCGGTTCGGTCACGCTCCTCGCGGCCGCCGCAGGCGGTCTCTTCTTCGGCGTCGTCGCCGATCGCTACGGCCGGACGCGCGCGCTGATGGCGAGTGTGATCATCTACTCGGTGTTCACGGCGGCGTGCGGATTTGCGACAACCGCCTTGCAGCTCGCCGTGTTCCGGATCCTGCTTGGCATCGGCATGGGCGGAGAGTGGGCAAGCGGTGCCGCGCTCGTGTCCGAGACGTGGCCGGCCGAGCATCGCGGCAAGGCGCTCGGATTGATGCAGAGCGCGTGGGCGATCGGCTACCTGCTGGCCGCCGCCGTGACGATGATCGTGCTGCCGCGGTGGGGATGGCGTGTCGTGTTCTTCATGGGCGTGCTGCCGGCGTTTCTCACGTTCTGGGTGCGACGCCACGTCCGCGAACCGGAATTGTGGCTGACCACGCGGGGATCGACCCGGCCGCGCGGCCGGCTGGGCGACGTGTTCCGAAACGGCCGCGCCGGTGTGACCATCGCGGTGACGACCATGAACGCCTGCACGCTCTTTGCGTGGTGGGGCTTCAACCTGTGGCTGCCGGGGTTCTTGTCGATGCCGGCCGCGTCCGGGGGCATCGGCTTGTCGGCCACGGTCATGTCGTGGTTCGTGATCGCGATGCAGGTTGGCATGTGGTTCGGCTACATCACTTTTGGCTACATCAGCGACGCGATTGGCCGCAAGCGCGCGTATGTTGCCTACCTGGTGACGGCCGCGATTCTCATTGCCGTCTACACATCCCTGCGAACGCCGCTCGCCCTGCTCCTGCTCGGTCCGTTCGTCGCTTTCTTTGCGACCGGCTACTTCAGTGGCTTCGGCGCCGTGACCGCCGAGATCTATCCCACCGACATTCGGGCGACCGCACAGGGCTTCACATATAACCTCGGCCGCATCGCCAGCGCAGCGGCGCCGTTTACTGTCGGCACGCTTGCGCAGACACGCGGCTTCGACGTCGCGCTGTCGACGACCTCGGTCGCGTTCGTGGCTGCGGCGTTGTTGTGGTTCTGGATTCCTGAGACGAGGGGGCGGAGATTGGCGTGAGGGGAAGTTCGTGGCGAGCGACACGCCGGAGGGGACGGAGACCACGGAGTTCACCACGGAGGCACGGAGTTCACGGAGACGCACGGAGGCTGTCGAACTGCAGACTGCTTGGACGCCGGCCGTAGGCCGGCGTAGGGGTTGATGCGGGGGCCTGGAATCGCAAACACCCGACGAACTACACGGGTGCTTGCGATTCCAGGCCCTCGCATCAACCCGACCGCGCGTGGCGCGGTCCAAGCAGTCTCAGTCTACTGCCCTTCAACGACGAACAGTCTGACGTGAGTGCAGCGTGACAGCCTCCGTGCGTCTCCGTGAACTCCGTGCCTCCGTGGTGAGAACCGTGATCTCCGACTCCTCCGTCTCTTTGGTGTCTAACAAACCATGGGCGGTCTGAAAACCTTGCTGCTCGTGTTCGCCGCGACGGTGATGAGCTCGGGCTGTCTGGTCCTGAGCCTCAACCCCGGTTACGACGATACGACCATCGGCTGGGATCCGAATCTCGTCGGCTACTGGGTCGATGCGGACGATAAAACCACGCTCCAGATCGATCGCAGCGAGTGGAAGTCGTACCGCATTCACTACGTCCACCCAATCGAGACCGGCGACGTAACGGCGTATCTCACGGCAATTGGTAACGAGCGATTTCTCGACGTGATGCCGCTGCGTGGCGAGGATCGCGGCGCCTTCCTGATCCCGGCTCACGCGGTGCTCCACCTCCGCCTCGATGGCGATCGTCTCGAGCTGACGCCGCTCTCCTACCAGTGGTTCCTCGAACGTGTGCGCGCCGGCCGGCCCGTTCCCGGGCTCGATGCGGCCCTGGATCAGAAGGAGAACATCCTCCTGATCTCGCCAAGCAATCGTCTTCGCGACTGGATGCGCGTACAATCCGTCGACGGTCCCGCATTCGGAGCGTCGGCGACGTTTGCGAGGAAGCCGGGAGTGCGCTGAGCGCGAGTGGGCAGGAGGACGCCATGCGACGGTTGAGGTGCAACAGGCTCTGGCCGGTGCCGGTTGCGACAGTGATGCTTGCGTGTGCGACGCCACTCTTCGCCCAGAACCGTAGCGAGGACGAGTACACGCGCTACGAGCTCCTTGCACCCGACACGTCGTCTTTCAAGATCGTTTACGACGTGACCGCCGTCACGCCCGGCGCGACGTTCTTCTTCAATCCGATCAGGCCAGGCAGCATCGCCAACGACGAGTCCGTCGTCGATCTGATGACCGGCGCGCCGCTGAAGTTTCAGGAAGTCACGGGCGCCCAGGCCCGCGAATCCGGCCTGGCCAATGCCAGCCTGGACGGTCGCTACATTCGCGTGGAGCTGGCGAGACCGGTGCCGCAAGGCGGCGAAGGGCGGATCCGCATCGTCAAGACCTACAAGGATCCCAAGAGCTACTACCGTGACGGCGCCGCGGTCGTTTTCGATCGCCCGCTCGGCATCAAACGTAACGCCGTCGTGCTGCCGCCGGGGTACGAGTTGCTGTCGTGCAACATCCCGTCGCAAGTGATCGAAGAACCTGACGGCCGCATCGGCATCAGCTTCATGAACACGTATCCCGGGCAGGCGCCCTTGATCTTGCGCGCGACCCCTCTGCCGAAACGCGATGCGTCACCCTCGAGCGCATCTACCGTGCCGGCGCGCGCGAGCACACCCGCGGATCCGAGTCCACCGCTTCCGCCGATGGCGCGAGTGCGCGTCGCTGAACGGGCGTTGCAGGATCGCGAGATCGTGTACTTCCTCAAGAGTCCAGAGACACACGCGTTCAGCCTGCATCACGACTACACGGAGACCCGCGAAGGTACCGACAAATACATCAACGTCGTCCGTCGTGGCAGCACGGTGTCCGATCCGTCGGCGAAGATCCTGGACACGGGCGAGACGCTCAGGATCGAGACGCTGAAGGGGCAGGCCATTACCGAGGCCCGGCTCGACATCGGCGAGCCGATACAGCCCGACACCGAAGTCGTGTTGATCAGGTTCCCGGCCGTCAAATCGGGTCACAGCGTGCGCCTCCGCATCGAGGAGACGTACACTGATCCGGCGCGCTACGATCTCATCGACGGACAGCTGATGTGGCGGCGCAGCTTCGGACGGCCGCGGAACGACATCGTGCTGCCGGCGGGCTGGTATTTGACGGCGAGTTCGATTCCCGCCACCATCTCGCAGATGGACGACGAGCGCATTCGCCTGTCGTTCGTCAATCCGAGGCCGGATACCATCGAGGTCTTCGTGAAGGGACGGCGGAAATAAATGCTCAAGGGGACTCGCACTGCGCTCATCAAGAAGATCCAGCCCGTCAGTATTCACGGTCAGATCTCACTCGACGTTTATTTTGTCGACCCTGACGATCCTCAGGGCCAGGTGAGCCTCGCCAGGCTCGGCGCGGAAGCAATGCCCCGCCACCTCGAGCCAGGCGATCGCGTCGACCTGCATTACCTCGTGGGGGTTGTGACGTCGATCACGAAATCGTCACCATAGAGCACCCTGGCACCCTAGCTCTGGCACCCTGGCACCCTGGCCCCCTTGATCCCCTGGCACCCTGTACTGCACACTGGGTCTTGCCCCCCAGTTGCTTTGACAGGAGCCAGCCCGCATGTTTCGAACTCTTCGGCCGGGCCTTGCCCTGCCTCTCGCTGCGTTCTTTGCGATAGCCCCCCTCGCGGCGCGTGAAGCGGGCAACCAGGCGAATTCTCTGCCCTCCGCTCGGTCGCTGATCGATCGTCATATCAAGGAGGTAGGGGGCCGCGAAGCCATCCTGGCGCAGACCTCCTCGCATGCGACAGGCACCGTCTCCATTCCGGCCGCAGGGCTCTCAGGCAAGCTCGATGCCTACCATGCGAAGCCGAACAAGTTCCTCCAGCGGCTGTCGCTGCCTGGCATCGGCGACGTGGAGGAGGGCTTCGACGGAACCGTTGGATGGTCGCTCTCGCCGCTGACCGGTCCGACCTTGCTCGAGGGCAAGTTGCTCGAGGAGCGAAAGTTCGACGCCGACTTTTACGAGGATTTAAAAGGCGGCGATCGCTACGAGTCGATGACGACGCTCGAGAAGACGACGTTCGAGGGGCGCCCGGTTTACAAGGTTCGACTCGTGAAGAAGTCTGGCGGTGAAGACATTGAGTTCTACGACGCCGAAACCGGGCTGAAAGCTGGGGCCATTTCCACCCGCGACTCACCGATGGGGCCAATCCAGAGCACGCTGTCGTGGAGCGACTACAAGAAGTTTGGGAAGCTGCTCCATCCGGCGACGACCAAGGTGAGCGCTATTAACACGCAGATGATCATGGTGATTACCAGTGTCGAATACGGCACGGTCGACCCGTCGGTCTTCGCGATTCCAGCGCAGATAAAGGCGCTCATCAAGTGACTCGTCGTCGGACGGCTCTGCTCGGCGCGATCGCGATCGCTGCGGTCCTCCTCACGGCGCCTGCCGCGCAGACTCCGGCTGATGGGGCGAGGGGGATCGAAACCTTCGATGCCGCGTGGACCATCATCCGAGACTCGCACTTCGATCCGACGATGAACGGGGTGGACTGGCCCGCGGTGCGGGCCGAGTTGGCGCCCCGTGCTGCGCGGGCGCAAACCGAGGGCGAGCTGCGTGATGTCATCCGTGACATGCTTGGCCGGCTCGGCTTGTCGCACTTCGCGCTGATCCCATCGGGCCGCGGCAACACGGGTGGTCCGCCGACAGATCTCGGTGGCGACCCCGGCTTCGACGTTCGACTCGTCGGCTCGGAACTGCTGGTCACGCACGTCGACGCGAAAGGCGGTGCCGCCGCCGCAGGGATCAAGCCCGGCTGGCGGCTCCTTTCGATCGACGACTTGCCGGTCACCGAGCTCCTCTCCCGGCTACCGGACTCGATGCCAGACCGGCTGCGACACGTCGAAGTGTGGAGGATGGTGGAGACGAGGCTGCGCGGACCGGAAGGTTCGCGGACCTCGCTCATGTTCGTCGATGGGCCGCGCGACATCGGCGTGTCGGTCGAACGCCACGCCGAAGCCGGCCAACCGGCGACAGTCGGCAACCTGCCGACCATGTACGTGCGCGTCGAAACCGAAGAGCGCCGAACGATGCGTGGCGCCGCTGTCGGCGTGATTCGCTTCAACGTCTGGATGCCAGGGGTCGATCCCCTCTTCATGCGGGCGCTCGACACCTACCGGAGCGCCGCCGGCATCATCGTCGATCTCCGCGGCAACCCGGGTGGGCTTGCCGCTATGATCATGGGGATCTCGGGGCATTTTCTCAACGAGCGCAAGCCGCTCGGCACGATGAAAACACGCGACGCGGAGTTGAAGTTCGCCGCCAACCCGAGACTGGTGAACGCCGCCGGTCAGCGCGTCGAACCCTACAGCGGACCGGTCGCCATCCTCGTCGACGCCATGACCGGAAGCGCATCGGAGTGTTTCGCCGGCGGCCTGCAGGCGCTCGGGCGTGCTCGCGTGTTCGGCCAGACGTCGATGGGCCAGGCGCTCCCGGCGTTTTTTGCCAAACTGCCAAACGGCGATGTGCTCATTCATGCAACCGGCGATTTCGTGACCGCCGATGGGACCAGGCTCGAAGGGCGCGGCGTGGTGCCGGATGAAACCGTCGCAATCACCCGCAGCGAGCTGCTGGCCGGGCGCGACAGTACGCTCGACGCCGCGCTGAAGTGGATCGACCAGCAGCGATAGGGGGGTGGCTCAGGGTTCACAGGCGGCTCTCGGCTCAAGGCTCTCGGCTCAAGCAAAACCTCGATTACTTACTTGAAGATCCTGCTTGAGCCTAGAGCCCAGAGCCTAGAGCCGAATTTCGGAGGATTCTTGCACTGGCGGGAGAGGCTCTGCTAGACTCACAAAACCTGCATCAGGCAGCCTTTTCCAGCCCCTCTCAAACGGAAACAAATCGGGAGAAATTGAATGGAGCAGCGCCGGCTGCGTCTCGGAGACATTCTGGATGACTATTGCCCGCGTGAGCGTCGTGTGACGAATCACGCGGTCGTCGCCATGGTTGAAGAGACCGTCAAACAGACGCGGTGTACGACCTGCGATGCCGAGCACCCGTACAAGGGCGGTCAGGCCCCGCGCCGACGCAAGAAGGAAGGCGCGTCGGCTCTTTTCAAGGAAGTGCTGGCAGGCAAGCCCGACAATGAAATACCGACAGGCCCTGACGACGGGGAGGCCCACGCCGCGGCGGACCTGTCCGTTGGAGGGCCTGGAGGCAATGACGGGACTGACGGGAACGACGGGCACGGCGATGCCGACGGCAACGTGATGAGCGAGAATGATCTTCCCCCCGCGACGATGGTGAGCCGGCCCGCGCCGGCGGCTCGCCGTGAGCTCACGCCTGAACCGCCATCGGCCTTCCAGCCTGCGGTGCATGCCGCTGGCGACCAGGCTGACCCCGATCTGGAGTCCCCGGACGCCGAGCCCCGCCTCTCCGATACGGAAGAGGGCCCTGTCCACCGTCCATTGATCCGCGCGCAATTGCCGCGCATCGAGGGCCAGAAAGACGAACGGCGCCCAACCGACTTCACCATCCGCCAGTCTGGCGGTCGTGGCAACAACGCCGGCAACCAGTTCCGCGGTAGCGGTGGTGGCGGCGGGAACCGGCCGCGATCCGGTCGCGGCGGCTTTGGTGGCCAAGGCAATGTCGGAGGTAATTCCGGGCACGGGGGGAATGGCCACAGACCTAACGGCGGCCGATTCGCGCGCTCGGGGCAGGGCCAGGGTCAGGGCCACGGTCGAGGTCAGGGAGGCGGCTTCAGGTCGCCACAGCAGCCGCGGCACGGTGGCGGCCGAAAACGGTCTCGTTAACCCGCAGTACTCTCTTCTGTTATTCGGGCGGCTCTCATGTTTGAATCCCTCCGTCAGGGAGGGATCATGCCGCGCCGTCTCATATCGCTTCTGCTCGCTTCGGGTTTCATCGCAGGCTACGCGCCAGGACAATCGCAGGGTCTGACGTCACCTGCCGGCCTGGAATCACAACGGACAGGCCTGCCTCCGCTTCAGCAGCCAATCAGGTTCGAGCCCCAGGATGGCGTGCCTACCTTCGCGGTGCGGCCGCCGCTCCTGCGGCTGCGGCCCGGTGCGGTCGTCGAGACCCGCACGTTCTCACGTCCCGGGGACTACTACGAAAAGACTGGCGGGCCGTGGCCTGGGGAGGTCGGGCCATTCTTCATCGAAGGCGCGACGCCCGACGACACCCTCGTGGTCCGCATCGTTCGATTGCGCCCCAACCGTGACGTGGCGGTGTCGGCGGTCAACCCGATGGGGATCAGCGCCGTCGCCGGCGACTCGCGAACACGGATGATCAACGATCCATTGCCGGCACGCCGCTTCGTCTGGCGGCTCGATCGATCGCGCAATGTCGGAATCCTCGACCTGCCCAACTCGGCGTCGAAGTCGATCGAGATGCCGCTCAAGCCCATGCTCGGCCGGCTGGCGGTTGCGCCCGCTGGGGCCGAAGCATTCGGTGGGCTCTGGCCAGGCAACTTCGGGGGCAACATGGACGCTGCCGATGCGCGCGAGGGCACGACGGTGTACCTGCCGATCTTTCATGACGGCGCCTACTTCTATTTCGGTGACGGTCATGCCCTCCAGGGCGATGGCGAGATCTGCGGCTCCGGGCTCGAAACGACGATGGATGTGACGTTCGAATTCGACGTGATCAAGGGTCGTCGAATCCGGTGGCCGCGAATGGAAGACGCCGACGACATCATGGTGGTGGGCAGCGCGCGTCCGCTCGTCGACGCCTTCCGCATCGCGCAGGTCGAGCTCATCGAGTGGCTCGTCGACGAATACGGTTTCGAGAAGCTCGAGGCCTATCAGGTCGTGTCTCAGGGCGGCCACTCGCGCATCGCGAACGTGGTCGATCCGAATTACAGTGTCGTGGCGAAGTTTCCGAAGAGGCTGTTACCGGCGAAACGCTGAACCGGTCGACGATTTCAATTCACGATGGGCACGAGCGTGCCGAGACCACGATGTTTAGCTAGAGTTCTCCGCGAGCATTCATGGGCCGCATCGTGGCCATGCGTGTCATCGTGTTCTTCGTGCGTCATACGTGAAACGAGCAGCGTGACAGTGAAAGGTGTGGAATGACGGACCTCGCAGGGAAAACCGGCCTCATCGTCGGCATCGCCAACAAGCGCTCGATCGCCTGGGCCATCGCGCAGGCGGCCTCGGCCGCCGGGGCCCGCCTCGCCGTGACGTATCAGGGCGAGCGGCTCGAAGAGAACGTCCGCGATCTCGGGGCGGCGTTGAAAGACCCGCTGATCCTGCCGTGCGATGTCACCATCGACGCCCAGATCGACGCGGTATTCTCGTCGATTGACAAAGAATTCGGCGGCCTCGACTTTCTCGTGCACGGCGCGGCGTTCGCTCCGCGCGAGGAGCTGGCGGCGCCCTTCGTCCAGACGTCGCGCGAAGGATTCCGGCTGTCGATGGACGTCAGCGCGTATTCGTTGATCGCACTCGCCCGGGGCGCGATGCCGCTGATGGAGCGTCGCGGGGGTGGCAGCATCCTGACGCTGACCTACCTGGGAAGCGACCGCGTTTTCCAGAACTACAACGTGATGGGCGTCGCCAAGGCCGCACTCGAGTCGACGGTGCGGTACCTCGCGGCGGATCTCGGACCGAAAGCGATCCGCGTCAACGCCATTTCGGCCGGTCCAATCAAGACGCTGGCGGCGTCAGGAATCTCAGGATTCTCGAATATTCTGCAGATCTATCGCGATCGGGCGCCGCTCCGCCGCACGATCGAGACGGCTGAGGTAGCCGACGCCGCGATGTTCCTCTTGTCCACGGCCGGCCGCGCCGTCACCGCCGAGGTGATGATGGTCGACGGCGGCTATCACGCAACAGGCATGTAGCTTGCTGCCACAGCAGCTGGAGGCACAGACATCATGAGGATCAGGAAGTACAGCGCGACGACCGTTCTTCTGCTCGCGGTGACGCTGATTGCGCCCATGCTGCTCACGGCGTGCGGCAAATCCGTCGACGAAACCGTCGACGACGCGACGATCACGACGCGCGTGAAGACATCATTGCTGAACGACCCGGACGTCGCGCCGCTGAGGATAGACGTGGATACGTTCAAGGGTGTCGTCACGCTCTCTGGCGCCGTCAAGACGGCAGCCGAACGCGACAAGGCGATAGCGCTCGCGCGAAAAATCGGCGGCGTCACCGACGTCAAGTCGACGCTGCAGATACAACCGTAGGAAGAAATGCTGAATGCTGAATGCTGAATGTTGAAGTGAATGCTGAAGTGAAAGTAGGAATTCAGAACTTACTTCAGCAATCAGCATTCAGCATTCAGCATTGCAAGTTACCACTCCTCCACCCTCACCCTCCCACGGTCGATTCCGAGCTCGGTCAGCATCCGCGGGACGTCTGCGACCATCGTTTCGGGACCGCAGACGAAGCAGAGTGTCGCGGGGTCGTCGACGAGGGGGCCGAGTTGGTCGAGCGTGATCCGGCCACGCGCGCCGTGCCAGGCCTCGGGGGCTTCGCGGGTCACATGCAGGCGGAGGTCGAGGCCGCCATCGGGTCGATCGAGCTGGGCCATCTCGCCGAGCTCTGGCAGATAGGCGAAGTCGTCGGCGGTCTTGGCGCTGTAGAGCAACCGTAACCGCCCGCGCTGTCCCCCCAGCAGCGCCTGTCGAATCATGGCGCGTATCGGCGCGATGCCGGTGCCGCCGGCGATGAACAGAAAGTGTCGTTCCGGTGGGCGCGACGGGAACAGGAACACGCCGAAGGGTCCCTGAATGCCCAGGCGCATCCCTGGCACAACCGCGTCGAACAGGTGACCCCACCGTCCTGAGGGCTCGACCTTGATCAGAAAATCGAGCCAACCGTTCTCCGACGTTTCGATCGGCGCAGAGGCAATCGAGTAGGGAATCCGAGCGTCGTGCGCCTCAGGCCCGATGAGCGCCGCCTGGCCGGCGGCAAAGGCGAATGGCGCGCCACCGAGATCGAGCCGCACGATTCGCGTCGTCGGTGTGGCTGGGATGACTTCCTGAACGGTGAGGACGAGAGCGTCGGACGGCAATGCTGAATGATCTCTCATTCAGCCCGATCGTGGTTAGAGGATTCCCGAGGCCGAGCGCTGGTCACGGTCGGCGGCCGGCGAGGCGCCGAGCGTGACCCGGCGCGCGTCGTCTTCTCTCGAGCGGCGCTTGCGATCCGCCTTGTTCTGGTACATCCGGCTGTCGGCGGTCGCGAGCAGCACTTCGTATGCATCGCCATCGTGCGGGAAGACCGCGGTGCCGATACTGACGCCGATCCGCAGCCGCTTACCGGGACGTGCCTCGAACGACACCGCATCGATCGCCGTCTGCAGCTCTTCGCGTTTCTGCTCGGCCTCTTCCGCCCCGCACCCCGACATCACGACGATGAACTCGTCGCCGGCGTAGCGCACGCAGATGTCGTACGGGCGGATGGTCGTGCGCAGCACGCGGGCAATCTCGCAGAGCGCCCGGTCGCCGACATGGTGGCCGTGGTTGTCGTTGATGTCCTTGAAGTTGTCGAGGTCCATGACCATCAGCGAAATCTCGGACTGCAGGCGCTCGGCACGGGCGAGCTCGCGCGTCAGCTGCATGAACAGGTAGCGCGTGTTCGGGAGGCCGGTCAGCGCATCGGTCAGCGAGTCGGACTGCGTCTGCTCGAAGAGCATCGAGTTCTTGATGACGGCGCCGGCCTGCTCCGAAACGCGATCGAGGAGGCGGCGATGATCATCGCGGTAGAAGCCCGCTTCGGTGTGGTAGACCGACAGCGTGCCGATGAACTGGTCGTTGAAGAGGAGCGGGCAGACGAGCGCCGACTGCAGCGTCGTCGTCGCGGTGAGCCCGGCCGCTTCGAGGTCGGCGCTCGGACGCGCGTTGACGAGCGGCCGGCGGTTGCGCGCCACCCAGCCGGTCAGGCCCTCGCCGTTGCTGACGGCAATCTGCTGAATCACTTCGGCGTCGATCCCTGACGCGAACCGGCAGCGCAGCGATTCGCTATCCTCGTCGAAGAGGAACAGCGCCGCGCAGGAGAACGGTACCAGGTTGCTCAGCTTCGCGGCGATGAGCGCCATCGTGTCCGATACGCCGAGGCTCGTGCCCATCGCTTGCGCGATCTCGTAGAGCGCGTAAATCTCGCGGTGCGCGAGCGCGATGTCCTCGAACACGTTCTTCTTGGTCGCTTCCGGCGAAAGCCCGGTCGCCGGCCGGCCAATGGCGTGCTCGGAAACCTCGGTCTGCGCCTTCCGCATCGCCAGCTCGAGGCCTGCCGCTTCCTCTTGCAGCGACGGCAGCAGCTGGACGAACTTCGCGACGACCGAGGGGTCCAGACCCTTGCCGGCTTCCTGCCGCAGCAAGCCGACAGCGGCGTCGAAGCTCATCGCCTTGTGATAGGGCCGCTCCGCCATCAGCGCGTCGAAATAGTCGACGACCGAGAGGATGCGGGCGCCGAGCGGAATGTCCTCGCCCTTGAGTCCCGTCGGATAGCCCTTGCCGTCCCAGCGCTCGTGATGGCTCAGGATGAGCGGGGCGACCGGGTAGGGGAACGGAACCGAGCTGACGATGTCGGCGCCGACCTTGGGATGGGCGCGAATCTTCTGGAACTCTTCGGGCGTCAACGGCCCGGGCTTCGAGAGGATGTGCTCCGGCACGGCGAGCTTCCCGATGTCGTGCAGGAGCGCAGCCGTTTTCACGCCCTGCACATCGTTGTCCGACATGCCGAGCTCCCTGGCGACCGAGGCGGCATAGAGCTGCACGCGCCGGATGTGCGACTGCGACGTCTGGTCCTTGGCGTCGATGGCGAGGGCGAGCGCTTCGATCGTCGCGAGATGCAGGTCGGCCATCTCGCGCACGTGGCGCTGCTCGTCTTCGATCCGCCCGAGGTAGACCTTATAAGTGCGGTAGGTCAGGTAGAGCGGAGCCACGGCGAGCGGCGTGATCCAGTGCGCCGACCAGCCAGTAACCAGCCACGTCGCGACCGCGGAGGCGCCCGCGCCGACGAAATAGCTGGGTGCGCTCCAGAGGAAGTTCTCGTTCCAGACCTTGAAGATTGCCTGGTTGGTGGAGATCGCGATGGCGGTGGCGATCGCCAGCGTGTTGACGACGAAGTAGGTCGTGGCTGCGCCGACGAGCGGCTTGGGAAGCGTGGCCAGGTCGACCGGTCCAGCGATGCCGCCGAGCAGATGATACGCCGCGCCTGCGGCCTGCACGGTAATGACGAGGCAGGCCATGCTGAAGAGCGTTCGATGCAGCGGGTTGCGTTCCTTGATCCGGAACGTGCACTGGCTGTACGCGCTTGCCGCCGCGACGAGCATCGTCTCGTTTGGACCGAGCAGCAGCAGCGACGCGAAATCGACCGCGTAGGAAACCGACATCGTCGAGCCGCTGCGGGTGAGCGGCAGGTTGACCTTGAAAATCGACGTGATCGCGGAGAGAAAGAGCAGCAGTCCGAACAGCGCAAACCGGCCTGGGTTGCTGAACGTCTGAAGCGGAAAGTACAGCACGAGCATCACGACGCCCAGGGCGATGACGCCGCCGACGTAGACGCGCGCGGGGGTTGGCAGCGTCTTCATGCGGCGCTCCCCGCGTCACCGGCGGGCCGCCGCCGGCTGTCGAGCACGTCTCGAGGACGCGTTGACGTTCCATCAGTCCACACATCGAAGCGCACGACACTCGCGACGTCTGCGACGGTGCCTACGACGAGATCCTCCACGCCCGGCATCGACGCCGCGTCGAGCGCCGCGGGATCGCAATCAGGTGTGACCACGTTGCAGGGGGCCGTCGAGGGGGTCTCGTCGCAATTGGCGTCGCCCTCGCGACAGCCGATGCCCCAGGTAATGGCCTCACCGCGCGCCGTTCGCGCGTCACCCCACGTCACGCCCAGCTTCCACGCGTTGGCGCGGGCGCCGAGCATGCCCCCGGCAACGCGGCGGTTGCCCCAGATGATGTGGCGGCTCCACCGCACCGGGTCGCTCGAGAGCTCTGGTGGCAGACCGGCGCCCGAAAACGCGCGGGCGAGCTCCACCGCGCCGCGGGCGTTGAGAAAGCCGGCGCCCTGCGTAAGGTGGTCGTAGCCCGTGCGCGCCTCGGCAGTGAATTCGAGGATGGCCTTGACGGCATTCGGCGTCAGGGCGGCGTTGGCCTCGAGCATCAGCGCAATCGCTCCTGTCACGATCGGCGCGGCCATGCTCGTGCCCGTCAGACTCAGGTAAGGCTCGGTCCCGGACTTCACGGCGCCCCACAGGCGCGAGGACGGATTCGCTGCGAAAAGCGCGCTCGAGGGGTCCGCCGTGGACTCGATATTGACGCCGGGCGCCACCAGATCGGGCTTCGCGTTCTCGTCGATTGGCGACGGTCCGCGCGAGCTGAACCCGGCCATCACGTCGTCTCGGCGATCGGTCGTGCCGAGATCGCTCGTCGCCCCGACCGTCAGCACCCACGGGGCGTTGCCGGGCGACGCGATACCACCGTACTGCAGCTGCCCCGTCCGATCGCGGCCGCGGTTGCCGGCCGCGGCAACGACGACGATGCCGGCGTCGACGGCGCGCTTGGCGGCGAGGGTCAGCGGATCCTTGGTGAACGATTCGTACACTCCGGCCGCGACCGACAGGTTGAGGACGCGAATGTTGAAGGTTGCACGGTTCGCGATCGCGTAGTCGATGGCGGCGATGACGTTGCTCGTGAAGCCGTTGCCGGTGACGTCGAGCGCTTTCAACACGACGAGGTGCGCACCGGGCGCCACGCCACGCCGCGCGAGATTCGCCTCCTGTCCGCTCGCTGCCGAGGCCCGGCCACTGCCGGCAATGATGCCCGCCACGTGCGTCCCGTGTCCGTAGTCGTCGTACGCGAACCGCTGGGCGTTGACGAAGTCCGCGAAGTGCACGACCCGGCCGTCGAGGTCCTCATGCCAGGGGTTGACGCCCGAATCGACCGTGGCAACGCCGATGCCGGATCCGGTCACGCCCAGATGCTCGGCGACCCACTGTGCGCCGGTTGCCGTGTTCGTGCGGTCCATGGTGCCGCGTACGGGTCGATCGAGACTGACTGCGGCGATCTCCGGCCGCCTGGCGAGGTCGTCGAGCGCCGCGTTGGGCACGATCGCTACCTGCCCCCCCAGCCAGGGGAAGTAGCGCCCCGCGATGCCGTCCATCGACTGAATCAGTTGTGACGCCGGGCGGCCGTCAACGGTGCGGAGAATCACCCGCGAGTAGGTCTGCAGCCCTGGCGCCGCGTGGGCGCGCGCCCGGACCGCCAGATCCATCTTTGCAGCGACGGCATCCCCGGCAGCGACGGCGTCCACCGCCGCGCCCTCGGCTCCGCTCTCGGCTGCGCGAGCCACGCCGACACCACCCGTCAGCAGGGCACACGCGAGCACGAGAACGAGTCGATGCATGAAATGGAATCCGAGAAACTTGGATGGCTGTGCAAGGCCACTGCCGTCTCGGCTCAGGTGGATTTCGAAGCAGTCTAACGTACTGAATGTAAGTCGATTAGGGCTCAGCTGGCGGAATTTTTCAGACAGCCCTGTGCGCCCGCGGACGAGCGAAATGTCTCGTTTTGACGCAATGTGTGCGTGCAAAGCTGTCGGCACTGCTCAAAAATGCGACACTGTTGGCCTATTGCAGGGGTCTACGTGGTCTATTTCGAGACGGACGAGCTTCGCCCTCGAGACCGTACTCGACAATCTTGCGGTACAGAGTGCCACGGCTGATCTCGAGCACACTGGCCGCCTGTTTCTTGTTCCACTGCACGCTCTCGAGCACCCGCACGATGTGCGCGCGTTCGGCTTCCGCGAGCGACGGCAGCCGCTCGCGCGCGGCTTCGACCGGCGTTTCGCTCGCGTGGAGAAACTCGATGTCGCCGGCCCGGATTACCCGCCCGGGCGACGACAGCGCCGCCCGGGAGACCGTGCTTTCGAGCTCACGGATGTTCCCGGGCCAATGATACTGAAGGAGCAGGTCGATGCCCTCTTTCGAGAACGACTTGGCGTCGAGCGCGAGCCCGTTGGCGGCGCAGTACCGGGCGAGGAAACGCTGGGCGAGGACCGGGATGTCGACGGTGCGCTCGCGCAGCGACGGCAGCCGGATCGAAAACGCGTTGACGCGATAGTAGAGATCCTCGCGGAATCGCGAGTCGCGAACGAACTGATCGAGCGGCCGGTTGGTGGCCGAGATCAAGCGGAAGTTGACCTCGATCGACGTGTTGCCGCCGAGCCGCTCGAAGCGGCGTTCTTCGAGCACGCGCAGTAGCTTGGCCTGGGCGATGATCGACAGATCGCCAATCTCGTCGAGGAACAGCGTGCCGTTGTTGGCGAGCTCGAGTCGTCCGGGCTTGCGGTCGTGAGCGCCGGTGAACGCGCCCTTCTCGTAACCGAAGATTTCCGACTCGAAGAGCGTGTCCGGCAGCGCCGCGCAGTTGACTGCCTGGAACTTGTTGGTGCCGCGGCGGCTGAGCTCGTGGATCATCCTCGCCACGACTTCCTTGCCCGATCCGGTCGGTCCGAGGATGAGCACCGAGATATCTGACTTGGCGGCCGTGCGGATCCACTCGAAGACCACCAGCATCTTCTCGTCCCGGCCGATCATCTCGCGGAACCGCTGGACCGACGGCGATCGGTCTTCGTGGCTGACGGTCGCGCGACGTTCGAGGAACTGGTCGAGAAGGTCGCGGACCGCGTCCTGTTCGGGCTGGACAAACGCGTATCGCGGCGTGCCGCCGCCGGCGATGCGGTGTGCGACGCCGAAGCCGACCAGCTCGCGCACGCAGTTTTCGACGTCGAGCCGCATGCGGCCGAACGTCTGCATCAGCGCTTCGACGTCGAAGGCCTCATCGGGCCGGGCGCAGAGAAAGCGGAGGAGCGCCGCGCGCAGCGGCGACTGGACGAGCGCCTGAAATCGCGTTTCGACGTCCGTCGATTCGACACGGCGACCGGGGACCGAAAGGTTCTCCACGTTTCTCCTAAAGTTCCCGTCTCCTAGGCTTCCCGCACGGCTTGTGGGGCGCGCGCGGCCGGGATGTCCCGTCCGCGGTAGTACTCCGACTGGAAGCGCTCGATGAGCCGCTTCATTTCCACCGCGTCCGACTTGCGATGCCCGTGACAGCGCACCGGGCTCGTGCCCCCCGAGCTTTCGATCAGCACGTCGGAAAACCACAGATTGCGATCGATCAGCACCGAGGCGATGTGCGAGATGTGCATCGAATGTTCCCGGCCGCCAAAAAACTCTGGCGTGTAGTGCACGACGCTCGTCGGCGTCACCGCCACCTGCGTCGGGAACCACCGGTTGCCGCGGCTGAGCCGGCTGGCGCGGAAGACGTGCTCGCCGGCTATCTTGCGTCCCTTCCACCAGAAGAACGCCGTCGCCGCCAGGCCGACCGCCACTGCCGCCACGAGGACGAGCGACACCATTCCGGAGCCTTCAGTCCCCATTGGCCTCACTGGTCATCAGGTGGCTTCCGCCCGCAGGCGGAAGATGGGCATTGCCACGGCTGAAACTCCGCCAACCGCCCGCGCTGAAGGCTACGGAGCCGCCAACCGCCTCCGCCACGGCTTCGGCGCGTTTCGCCGTAGCCTTGCGAAGGCGAAAGCCTGCGCAAGGCGGAAGGCCGTAGACAAGATGTCCGATTTCGCGCGAAGGCGAAGTACGTTCGCTCCGGAAGCCGCCCGCTGTCAAGGCTTTTCGGCCGATCGGCAGGGCTTCTGCAGGTCACCGGTGCTATGCTCGATGGCGTATGCCCCACCGAGCGCCGGGGTCTCCGGGCCAGCCGACCAGGAACTACCTTTCGGGAAAACCGATCAAATACTACCGGCCGCGCGGGAGCGACGCTATCCGACAGCTCGTCGACAACGGCTTTCAGGCCTTCAACGCCGGGCGCCTGTCGGAGGCCTGCCATATTTTCACCGACAAGATGCTCGACCCGGCCAACGAGACCACGATCGGGCTGACGGTCGCCGGCGCCCTGACCCCCGCCGGCCTCGGCGGCTGCATCATCGAGCTTGTGGACCGCGGGCTCGTCGACTTCATCATCAGCACCGGCGCCAACCTCTATCACGACCTGCACTACGCGCTGAACTTCACGCTCCATCGCGGCTCGCCCTTTCTCGACGACGTCGAGTTGTACGAACAGGGAATTATCCGCATCTACGACGTGCTGTTTCCCGCCACCGTGCTGCTCGAGACCGACGCTTACATCCGTGACTTCCTGGTGCGGTCGGAGATGTCGGGTCCGGTCTCGACCTCCGAGCTCCACTATCGGCTGGGCCTGGATCTGCTCGACAGCCATCCGGGCTGCGAAGAATACTCCGTCGTCGCTCGCGCGGCGCTCGCCGGCGTGCCGATCTATACCTCGTCGCCCGGCGACAGCTCGATCGGGATGAACCTCGCCTATCACGAGCTGATGAACGGCGGCACGCTGATGATCGACCCCAACCGCGACGTCAACGAGGTCTGCGCGATCGTCCTTGCCGGCAAGCAGAATGGATGCGTCATCCTCGGCGGCGGTTCGCCCAAGAATTTCTATCTCCAGGGCCAGCCGACCCTTTGGGAGGTCTACGGAATTCCAAAAGGCGGCAACGACTACTTCATCCAGATCACAACCGACCAGGTCGTGTGGGGCGGTTTGTCTGGGGCCACGCCAGCGGAGGCCGTCAGCTGGGGCAAGGTGAACCCAGGTGTGCTTCCCGACACCGTCGTGGCCTACTGCGATTCGACGATCGCGTTCCCGCTCTTCTGCGAGTACGCGGTGGGCTCGCAGCACAATCGTCGCGAGCGCAAGCAGCTCGTCAATCGCCGGGATGAGCTCGTCGCCGATCTGCTGCGCCAGGCGCGACAATCACGCGAGACGCCGAAGGAAACGCCGATGACCGCGCAGCCGCCAGAGTTCGACAGACACCGGTAACGCCGAGGCAAGGCCATACTTCTATGGGCACCCTGTCTTCCGAGCTCGGGCCTCTCGTCGAACGGATCGCAGAGCAGCCGCGCATCTACGCGGACGCGAACATCCCGAGCGGCGTGGTCGAGTTCATGCGCCTGACGCTCGGGTGGGATGTTCTCTTCGTGCTCGAGCATGACGACCTGCGCCGCGCCCCGGATATTCAGCACTACCGGCTCGCCCGCCAGCTCGGCCGCACGCTCGTGACCCTCGATCGCGACTACACCGACGACCGTCGTTTCCCGCCCGCGGAAAGTCCCGGCGTGATTGTGTTTTCGGCCCCCGACGAGCGGTGGCTGCGGAAGCTGCTGGAGCAGGTCCACGGAACCTTGTTTCGGGCCGTCAGCGCGCCGGCGCGGCCGCTCGAAGGCCGAAAGGTCGTCTGGCAGATTGGTAGCGAGCACCCATGATTTTCCTCGCCGATGCGGACGTCGTTCTGCCGGATCGGGTCATGAGCCCGGCGACCGTCGTCGTCGATGGCGATCGGATTATTGACGTTCTTCATTCAGCGCCCGCGCACTCCCCGGGCGATCTGCGAATCGATCTGCGTCGGCACACGGTGGTGCCTGGCTTTGTCGACGTCCACGTGCACGGCATCGAGGGAACCGATACGCTCGATGGCGGCGACGCGATAGAGCGTATCGCGGCGCGGTTACCTCGCTTCGGCGTCACCGCGTTCTGCCCGACGTCGGTCGCCTGTTCGCCGGACGACCTTCGAACGATGCTGTCGGCCGTGAGAGCCGCGCGTCTTACCCGACCAGCCGCGTCATCCCGCGTGCTGCCGGCGCATCTCGAAAGCAATTTCATCAATCCGGAGTACCGCGGCGCGCAGCCGGGCGAGTGCCTGCGACTCCCGCGTGGTCGGGGTAAGGAAGGCGAGTTCACCGGCGAAGCAATCCTCAGCGAGATTGCCGCGGCCCGGCCCGATGTGGGGATTCTGACGATCGCGCCCGAGATCGACGGCGCGCTCGACCTCATTCGCCTGCTGACGAGCCACGGACATCGCGTCTCGTTAGGACACTCGGGTGCATCTTACGAACAGGCGCTCGACGGCATCGCGGCCGGCGCGCGTCACGCGACGCATCTGTTCAACCGCATGACGCCAATCAGCCACCGCGCCCCGGGGCTGGCCGCAGCGGTTCTCGAGCACGATGACGTGGTGGCCGAACTCATCTGCGATGGGGTTCATGTCCACCCGGCGATGGCGCGCGTCGCGCTTGCCGCCAAGTCGCCCTCGCGGATCATGGCGATCACCGATGGGACAGCCGGAGCCGGACTTCCATTCGGCTCTCGCGCGTCGCTCGGCGGACGGACCATTACCGTCCGGGACGCCGCCTACCTTGACGACGGCACGTTGGCTGGCAGCGTGCTGACGATGGATCGTGCCTTTGCGCTGCTGATCAGCCGGATGGGACTCAGCCTGGTGGACGCGGCCACTGTCTGCTCGACCACCCCCGCCCGGGCGATGGGGCTTCAGGGGTTCGGCGTGATTGCGGCCGGGATGGCGGCCGACCTGGCTGTGCTGTCGGCTGATTTGACCGTTACCCAGACCTGGATTGGAGGAGAACTGGCGTTTGGCCGCTGAACTGTGGGGTCAGACCGGGGTCAGACCGGGGTCAAACCATGGTCTGACCGTCTGACCCCGGTCTGACCCCCGTCTGACCCCGCCGAAACGGGAACGGTCGGCAGTCACTTGCCGTCTATCCGACACATGAAGTCATCCATTCTCAGGACCGCCCCGCTGCTGGCCATTGCCACGTTCGGCTCGGCCTGCGTCGTCAGCGTCGACTCGCAGGGCCAGATTGTCCGCGAGGAGAAACGCTTTACGGTCACCGGCACTCCCGAGGTCCACCTGACCACTTTCGATGGGGCCATCGAGATTCAGGCCTGGGACAAAGCTGACGTCGCCGTCGACGTGGAAAAACGCGGCGCAACGCGCGAGGTCGTCGACGGCCTCGAGATCAAGAGTTCGCAGACGGGGAATCGTATCGAGCTCGAAGTCAAGCGGCCCAGGGCGGAGTCTTTCAGCGGGCTCGGGCTTCATCAGTCGGCGAGCGCACGGCTCATCGTGTCGGTGCCCAGGGAAGTGAACATCGTGGCCAAGAGCGGCGACGGCTCGATCACGATCGAGCGGGTGAACGGAAGGCTGGAGCTCCGGACCGGAGACGGAAGCATCCGCGCCTCGGATGTAGGCGGCGAACTCATCCTCGATACCGGCGATGGTTCGGTCACCGTCGACGGCGCGCAAGGCCGGCTCGACGTCGAGACGGGCGACGGCGGCGTGAACGTCACGGGCCGCCTCACGAGCGTGAAGCTCCACACCGGTGACGGTTCGATTGTCTACCGCGCTGAGCCGGGCAGCGAAATGTCAGACAACTGGGAGATTACGACCGGCGACGGCGGAGTCACGCTGTATCTCCCCTCGGGGTTTGGCGCCGAGCTCGACGCCCACACCGGCGACGGTTCGATCAGGAACGACCTCGACGTCGCCAGTCAGGTCGAGTCGAACAACGACGACGAGGACAAAGAGGAGAGCCGGCGGACCTTGCGCGGCAGCCTCGGCGCCGGTGGCAAGCAGATTCGCGTGCGCACGGGCGATGGCACCATCCGGCTGAGGCCATCGTAGGTCGTTAGAGTGCTAGGGTGCGAGGGTCCCAGTGGCCAGGAGTGCTTAAGGTGCCAAAGTGCTAGAAGGCCAGCGGGCCACGAGTACTCAGTAGCCGCGGAGCTGTAGTGTCCTGCTTCAGCCGGACCCGACGGCGGTCTGACCGCGTTGAAACCTACTCGGTCGAGTAAGCCGCAAAAGAGCTCGGTGTCTCCCAGACGCGGACCGACACGACCTGAAACCCGAGTTCCTGTGTCTTCTCGAAGATCAGCCGCGCGATGCGCTCGACTGTCGGGTTGCTCTCGAGCAGATACATCGGCTCGCCAAGCTCGCGCAGCGGTCCGACCAGCGGATCGTCCTGCCGCAGAATCATCTTGTGGTCGAGCTCCTGATCGATCCAGCCTTTCACCAGCCGCTTGATGTCGGAGAAGTCCGCCACCATGTTGCGGCGATCGAGCGCGTCGGTTCGAACGTCGATCTCGGCCACGGCGTTGTGCCCATGCGGATGCTTGCAGATCCCGTCGTAGTCGAGCAGGCGGTGGCCGTAGCAGAATTCGATGCGCTTGGTGACTAGATACATTGGGACGGTTCAGGGTTCACGGTTCAGGTTCAGAGGTTCAAGGTTCAGAGTTCAAGGTTCAGAGTTCAAGGTTCAGAGTTCAAGGTTCAGAGTTCAGAGTGCCCTGAAGCGCTCGGAGGATCGTAGTGGTTCGGTCTGAAGGCGGTCAAGGAGCGGCAGTCCTCTGCTCGAGCGGACTCGACAGCGCGGTGTTGCTGGCCGACGTCGCGCGGCGGGCGGCCGTCGCGGAAAGCGATGGGATCGGTGCGAGAAAACAGAAGGTCGTGCCGATCTATGTCAGCGTCGGGCTCGCGTGGGAACAGGAAGAGCTCGCGATGCTCCACCGACTGCTGGCAACGGCTCCATTCCGGGACGTTCAGCCGGTTCAGGCGCTTCGCTTCGACATGCGCGACATCTACTCTCCCAGCCACTGGGCGATCCGCGGGGAGCCGCCAGGTTTCGATACACCCGACGAGGACGTTTACCTCGAAGGCCGCAACATCGTTCTTCTAACAAAGGCGGCTATATTCGCGGCGCGCGCCACACTTGCGACGATCTTCATCGGCCCGCTCGCCGGCAACCCATTTCCCGATGCCACTCCGGAGTTTTTCGAAACCATGTCGCGTGCGCTTTCGATCGGGCTGGCGACCGACATCGACATCGCGACGCCGTTTGCGAGGATGCACAAGGCCGAGGTGATCGCGCTTGGGCGCTCGCTCGGCGTGCCGCTCGAGCTGACGCTCTCGTGCATGCAGCCGAGCAATGGAGTGCACTGCGGCCGCTGCAGCAAGTGCCGCGAACGAAAGAACGCGTTCATCGAGGCGGGGGGAACAGATCCGACTCACTATTCAGGGTGCTAGGGTGCAACGGTGCTAAGGGGCGAGGAGTGCTTAGAGTCACCTTAGCACCCTAAGCACTCATGGCACTCTGGCCCTCTCGCACCCTGGCACCCTACTGTTTTCGGAAGGGCAGCTCGTAGGAGAGATAGAGGAGAAGGCCCGGTTCAACCTCGTCGGCCACCCAGGTGATGGGCATGGCGACACCCAGGATGAGCTGCTGCTCGCCCAGATTCCACCCGCCGCGCGCGCCCGGGGAAAGCACGAACGCCGTCTCCCGAAAGACGCCAGTCTCGTCGACGAGCTCGTCAAACCGGAGCACGCTTTCGAGCATGAGGTTGAACATCTGGCGCAGGCGATAGATGCCGCTTCCTGCTAGGAACGGCGACATCAGATTCTCGCGGCGTTCGTTGCTCTCCTGATTCGAGGACAGCAGCTCGGCTCGCGGCAACCATGTGAAGCCGGCGTTCCAGTGCCAGAACCAGTTGCCGGTCTGCTTGCTGAAAGGCATGTTGACCTGCAGGCCCGCCGATCCCGTCCCACGCAGCCTCGGCACATCACCGGTCGGCAGGACAAGGCTCGCTCGCGGGGAGAACGCCGGTCGTCCGGGCCCCTCGGTCAACGCTTGATAGCGATAGTTCACCAGCGTGTCGCCGACACCCGATCCGATCCCGTTGTCGAGCGCCGAGAGCGTGAACGACAACTGGTGCGCCTGCGATTTGACCGGCCACTCCTGCGTGAAGTTGAACGCCCACAGGCTGTTCACGAATACCGCGCCGGCGATGTTCTGAAAAATGCCCGGCTCCTGGTTGAAGGCTTCTTCGACCAGGAACGAGTTGTCTGTGATCGCGAAGGGCTCGTCGGCTTTCTTTGCGCTCGGCTTTTCGCCGGGCGCCGTCTGAGCCAATACAGCAGTCGAGAGCCAGCAAATCAACAGCACGGCCTGCACCGCCTGGACGAGCACCTTCGACGCAGCGCGCGCGCCGATCGTGAACTCGCGATCGCTGCCACGCAGGCGCACGCTGTCGGCCGCAGGATCCCGATTCTCGACGCGCACGACTTGCCCCGGCTTGAGATCGTGGCGTTCCACGAAGCGCAGGAACTCGCTGTCCTGGTCGCTGACGCGACGGACGGTGACGGCCTCTCCAAGCGGGCACGTCAGGAGCGTGTCGTACTCCGGTCTGATGAGCGTGCCCTCCGGTCCGGGAATCGGATCGCCGTGTGGATCGGCCGACGGACGGCCGAGCATTTCGTCGATCCGCTCGATCAGCCGGTCGGAGACGGCGTGCTCGAGATGTTCGGCCTCGTCGTGAACCTCGGTCCAGCTCATGCCCATCACCTGCACGAGGAAGAGCTCGATGAGCCTATGGCGGCGCAAGACGCGCGCCGCGAGCTTCTCGCCAGCCTCGGTCAGCCGGACGCCGGCATACGGTTCGTACCGCACGAGCCCCGACTCAGCCAGAGCTTTCACCATCGTCGTCGCCGTTCCGGGGACCACGCCGAGCGCAGAGGCCAGCTGACCCATCGGGACCAGTTGTTCCGACGGGAGGAGAGCCACCTGGGCCAGAAATATGGCTTTCAGGTAGTTTTCGACCGTGTGTGAGGGCAGCATTTGACTTTTCAGAGCATAAACTCTATATTTTGAATTGTCAAAAACATGGACTTGAGGCCTCAAATGCTTCCCGTGACCCGACGTTCTTGGCTGCGTTTGGCTGGGCTCGGTTCGGCTATCGGCGCGACGCTTTTTGGAGCGCGTCGCCTCTCGGGCGCCCAGAGCCAGTCGTCACATGGCGCGATGGAGCACGCCGCTCATTTGATGGGACCGGTCGGCCGAGTCTCGACCGAGGCGTTCAATCCCGCCACGTATCTTCGCGCGTGGAATTTCTCCAACCTGCCGGCCGCGGATCGCCAGCGCTACTACAAAGAGACGCCGCGTCCTGACGGCACGCTGCTTCGGGAATACGAGATCGTCGCCGTGGATCGGGAGATCGAGATCGCGCCAGGCGTGTTCTTTCCCGCGTGGACCTTCAATGGCCAGGTGCCGGGCCCCACGTTTCGCGCAACCGAGGGCGATCGGATTCGCATCACGTTCGTCAACGCCGGCTCGCACCCGCACACGATGCATTTTCACGGATGGCATCCCCCCGAAATGGACGGGTCGATGCCCGAACATCAGGTGATGCCCGGCGACCGCTTCGTTTACGAATTTGACGCCGAGCCGTTCGGCCTGCATCTCTACCACTGCCACGCCGTTCCGCTCAAACGCCACATCCACAAAGGGCTCTACGGCGTCTTCATCGTCGATCCGCGGCCGGCGCGACCTGCGGCCGACGAGCTCATCATGGTGATGAACGGCTTCGACACGAACTTCGATGCCGACAACGAGGTCTACGCCGTCAACACCGTCGCCAACTTCTTCATGAACGAGCCGATCAAGGTCGAGGTCGGCAAGCTCGTTCGGATGTACCTCGTCAACGTCACCGAGTTCGATCTGCTCAACAGCCTGCACCTGCACGGCATGTTCTTCGACGTCTTCCGAACGGGAACCTCGAAGACGACTTCGGAGACGACCGATACGGTGATGCTCTGTCAGGGCGAGAGGGCCGTGCTCGAGACGCGGTTCCGCTATCCGGGCAAGTTCATGTTCCACGCGCACCAGAGCGAATTTGCCGAGCTTGGGTGGATGGGACTCTTTGAGGCCGTGGGAGCCCGCCGTGACACCTGAAGCCGTGACACGTGAAGCTGTCACCGACACTCGCGTGACGCCGCGCGTCTGGGGACTCGCCCTGGTGCCGCTCGTGCTCCTCGGCGCGCTCATTTTCCTCATCATCCGGACTGGACCGGCCGAAAACCTGCGTGGGGAAGGTGCGCCGCCGGTCGAACGGCTGGCCATCGAGCGCGCGGTGCTGACGAGCGACGGGATCATTCTGCATGTCCTCAACGACGGGCCAGACCCGGTCACGATCGCGCAGGTGACGGTGGACGATGCGTACTGGTCGTTCACCTCGGATACGTCGGATAAACGCCCGGTGCTGTCGCATCTCGGGAAGACGCGGCTCGTCATCCCGTATCCGTGGGTCGTCGGTGAAGCGCATCTCGTCAAGGTCGTGACGTCGACGGGAACCACCTTCGAGCACGAGATTCCGGTCGCCGTGCGAACGCCGCAGCCCGATGCGCGGTACCTGGGGACGTTCACGTTGATCGGGCTTTACGTCGGTGTCATCCCGGTGGCGCTCGGCCTGCTCTGGCTCCCGCTCGCAAGCCGGCTGGGGAAGACCGGAATCGACGTGCTGCTCGCGCTGACAGTCGGACTTCTCGCGTTCTTGTTCGTCGACGCCTCGCACGAAGCGCTCGAGACAGCCGCCGCGATGCCCGCGTCCTACCAGGGCGTGGCGTTGTTCGTAACGAGCGCCGTGGCCGCGTATCTCGCGCTCGAGTGGTTTGGCGGATGGTTGCGGGCGAGACGCGCGAAGGCGCGCGCTGCCGGTTCTGCCGGCTTCGTGCTCGCGCTGTTGATCGCGGTCGGCATCGGGCTTCACAACTTCGGCGAGGGCCTGGCGATTGGCGCAGCGTACGCACTCGGGGAAGCGGCCCTCGGCACGTTGCTGGTCATCGGCTTCACGCTGCACAACACGACCGAGGGGCTCGCGATCGTAGCGCCGATCGCCAAGGATCGACCGTCGATCTGGACGCTGCTGAAACTCGGGCTGATCGGCGGGTTGCCGACGATTGCCGGGGCCTGGGCCGGCGGCCTGTTGTATTCGCCGGTCCTCGGCGTCGTGTTTCTGGGCCTCGGCGCCGGCGCGATTGCGCAAGTGGCGCTGCAGATTGCGCGGCAGGTCGCGGACGGCCGGCCGCTGACCGAACGGTTTGCGACCGCGCCGGTGATGGTCGGGCTGCTCGCGGGGTTTGGCGTCATGTACGCAACGGGGTTACTGGTCGGATGACAAGACATTCTCTGGTTCGCGCAACGCTCATCGTGGTCGCAGTCGTCGCCGGGCTGGCGCTCGTGCCGCGTTTCGCCGGTGACGTCCTGAGGGGAGCCGACGACGCGGCGTCGGTTCGCGAGATTCACCTCGTCGCGAAGGACATGACCTTTTACGTCGCGGGCCAGGACGGCCCGAATCCGACCCTGCACGCCCGCTCGGGCGAGCGCATCCGGATCGTCCTGCGCAACGCCGACGTCGGCATGTCCCACGACTTCGCGATCCGATCCTGGAGCGTCAGCACGCGGCTGCTCAAGGGCAAGGGGCTGGACAGCATCGAGTTCACGGTGCCCGCGACGCGCGGCGTTCACCTATACAGCTGCACGCCGCACGCCGAGATGATGGGTGGAACGATTGTGGTGAATTAGTGCAATGCTGAATGCTGACTGCTGAGTGCTGAGGTGAATTCCGAACTTCGAAACTTGAAGTTCAGCATTTACTTCAGCATTCAGCACTCAGCATTCAGCATTGCCTATGCGCCTGAGCACTGCATTCGAATCTCCGGACACCAAGTCCCGCTACGTCAAGCGGCTGTTCTCGACAATCGCCGATCGCTACGACCTCATCACGGTTCTTCTTTCGTACGGACAGGATCGCCGCTGGAAGCGCCGGCTGGTCTCGATGGCGCCGATCGGTCGTGGGACGCGGGCGCTCGATCTGGCTTGTGGGACCGGTGACATCACGTTTGCGCTCCAGGACGCCGGGGCGTCGAGCGTTGGCCTCGACATCACCGCCCGGATGCTCACGATCGCGCGCGGCAAACAGTCGTCGGGCCGGTCGCCGGCGTTCATCGTCGGCGACATGATGACGTTGCCGTTCCGCGCAGCGACGTTCGATGTCGTCACGACCGGATACGGGATCCGGAACGTGCCAGTGATCGCGCAGTCGCTCGCCGAGATCGCGCGTGTCCTCCGTCCGGGTGGCGTCCTCCTGTCTCTCGATTTCGATCGCCCGTCGAATGGGTTGGTGCGCGCCGGATACCTTGCCTACCTCACGGTCGTCGGTTCGGCGCTCGGCCTCGTACTTCACCGCGATCCCGACACCTATCGATATATTCCCGAGTCGATCAGGCGCTATCCGGGCGCTGAGGGCGTCTGCGCCATTGCACGAGAGCAGGGGTTTGCCGCTTGCGAGCGGATTCGGGTCCTCGGTGGGCTCATGGCCATCCACCGGGCGGTCAGATAGCACACGGTTTCACACTTCGACAATCGACAAACCCCGGCAATTTGCCAGTCTTTCTGTTACCATCAAGAGGTTACAGATTCCTGAGCTTTCGTCGGTCACCAGCCTCCCCGGCACCGGTATATCCGATCGATAGACGAAAGCACGAACACGCGCCAGCTCCGCTAACAAAAAGTCTTGCCGGCCCGTAGCTCGGCCGGGTTTATTCTGTCGTTTTCGGCTCAGGTCAGAAATCACGTTGTGAAGCTGCTCGACTCCCTGCTCGACGCCATCGTTCGCCTCGAAGGTGACGCGCTCGTGATGCACGTCGGCGAGAAGCCGTACGTCGTCACGGCGTCATCGTCGATGAACGCCTATCGAGGACCGCTCGCGTGGGGGCAGGTCGAGCTGTCGTCGCGCGTGCTGACGTTCGATGCGGTGTCGAGCATGCTCGGACAGATTCTGCCCGCTGATCAACAGCAGGCGCTGACCGAGTTCGGCGCGATCGAACACGAGATCCCCTCGCCAGCGGGCATTGCCGATCGCTTTACGGTCGTCGCCGCCCGCGGCGGCGAGGACGTGTGGGTCGAGGTTCGAAGACGCGCGCTCGAGATTCCGCAGCCGGTGGCCCACGCCGATGTTCCCGAGCCGAAAGTCGCAGCGACACCAGCTGCAGTTGCCTCTGTGGCCGAGACGATCGACGAACCTGCGCTCGCGGAGATCGAGCTCGTCACCAACGTTGCCGCCGAGACCGATCTGCACCCGGCGGCCGACGTTCGGCTCGACGCTCCGGAATCGATCGTGGTCGCGATTCCCGGACAGGCCGCCGAAGAGTTTGCGCTCAACACCGTTCCGGACAACGCGATCCAGATCGTGGACGACGAGCCGCAGGGCGTTCCGACGGAGGAAGAAGTCGACGCGATGCTCGCGGCGACGGCGACCGCGCTGCTGACATCAGGTCTCGCCGGCGAGGTCACTTCTGGTGACGACGTGGTGGCGCCGCCAGTTGCGGGACAGGCCGATGTCGCGCCGTCCGAGTTCGCTGCTGTCAGCACGGTCGAGATCGTCAACCAAGTCGAGGTCGTGGCCGAGGCGCACGCCCCTCAGCAGTTCGAGGCACAGCCCGAGTTCCAAGTTGCGGCGCAGCCCGAGTTCCAGGTTGTCGCGCAGGCCGACCCCCCAGTTGTGGCAGAGGCCGAGCCCCAAATTGCGGAAGCCGGGCCGGTGTTCGAGCTTTCTCCGCCGCCACTTTTCGCTCCGAGCGAGGAGCCACCCTCGGATCTGGAGAGTGTCGCAGAGCCTCCGGTTGGCGCGCCGCTGTTTTCCGAAGAAGCGATGCTCGCTGCGGCGCCCGCACCGGAGCTCGTCCCGGCAGCGGCGATCGAGTCCCGGCCTGTCGAGCCGGCGTTCGCCGAGTTCACATTCGTCGAGCAGCCCGGTGCGCGAGGCGACTGTCGTGGAACAGACGCTGGCGGCCCACGTTGTCCAGTCGTTGAACTGCCACTGGTCGTCGAACTACCGCCAGTCGCCCAGGTACCGTCGGTCGTCGAATACGCGCCGCAGGTCACCGACGTGCTGCCTGTTGCCGAACAACCGCCGTTTGTCGAACTCCCCCCGGTCGCCGAACTGCCGCCGGTCTTTGCGTATGCACAGCCGGTCGAGACGCCTCACCCTACAAACGAAATCGCGATCGTCGAGCTGGCCGCGCCGTTTGAATTTGAAGACGTCGACATAGTCGCGGACGTCGCTCCTGCCGTGCTCGACACGCTCGATCGCCCGGCACTGCCCGACGTCACCGAGGGATCGTTTGCCGAAGCAATCGTCACGACCTGGATCACCGGGCCTTCGATTCCCCTGCCGGTCAACACTGTCGCCGAGGTCGCTGCATCCGTGATCGCGCCGAAATCGGAGGCGCCAGAAGCAGGCGTGGAAGGCTCCGAGCTCGATGCGCAGGTGGCGCAGGAGATTGAAGAGATTCGTTCGGCGGTCGTCGAGCGCCCGACGCTGGAAGTTGTCGTGAACACGTGGAACGCCCGAACCGAGCCTGAGGCGTCAGAACCGACGCCACCGGCCTGGCAGCCAACAGTCGCGGAGAGCCCAATGGAAGTCACGCCAGAGCTGCACCGACAGGTAGAACCGGTCGCCGAAATGGTCAACCAACCAGCGGCCTCGGCCGAGATGCACGCACCCGAGGTCATCGAGCCGGTGCAGCACGCGCCGGCGGCGCCGACAATGAACGAGGAGCGACCGTCGGTCGTGGTTCCTCTCGCCCGGACGCCTATCAAACCGGAGATTGTTTCAGTGCCATTCACACCCTCCGAAGACGCCGCGCTCATGCACACGCTTCGCGTCGCCGCGGCGCGGGGTGCGTCGACGGTCTATGTCGTTGCGCAATCGAAGCCGATGATCCGCATCGACGGGGAAATCGGTCCGCTCGAAAGCGAGCCGACATTGACCGCCGCCGACGTCGATCGTCTGGTCATGGAGCTGGCGCCACCACGGCGGCGTGACGCGCTCCAGAACGGGCCGGTCGAATGGTTGTGCGACGTGCCCGAGATCGGCCGCGTCCGGTGTCTGACGTTCAAGGATCATCGTGGCCCGGGCGTGCTCTTCCGGATGTTCCCGCCGCGCGCGATCTCGGCCGATCAGCTGGCGCTGACGCCGGAAGTGCAGGCGCTCTGCCAGCAGTCGGACGGCCTCGTGCTCGTCACGGGCGCTCGTGCCAGCGGCAAGTCGACGTTGCTCAACGCGTTTGTCGATCTCATCAATCGCACGCGCAGCGACCATCTGATCACCATCGAGTCGCAGATCGGGTTCGTGCACGAGAGCCGTCGCTCGTTCATCAGCCAGCGCGAGACCCGCGGTGACGCCGAGCTGGCAGCGACATTCGCGCGCGCCGCGCTTCGCGAGGATCCCGACGTCATGATGATCGAGGATCTGAAGTCGGCCGAGGTCGTGGCGGCGGCGCTCGAAGCGGCCGAGTCCGGGCGGCTGGTCCTGGCGTCGGTGCCCGCGTCTTCGACGATTGGCGCGCTCGAGCGGTTGATCGAAGTGTTCCCGGCCGATCGCCGCGCGAAAGCACGAACGTCGCTTGCGACCGCGCTGCGCGGCGTCGTCGCTCAAGTCCTGCTGCGCCGGGTCAAGGGCGGCCGCACCGCGGCGCGCGAGATCCTGCTCAACACGCCGGCCGTCTCGCAACTGGTGCTCGAAGGCAAGATGTTCCAGCTGCCGGTGGCGCTCGACAGCGGTCGTCGTCACGGGATGGTGCCGCTCACCGACTCGCTCGCCGCGCATGTGCGTGACGGGACGGTGCACGTGGCCGAAGCGTACCGAAAAGCGCTCGATCGGGCCGCGCTCGTCGCGCTCTTGAAACGTGAGGGGATCGACACGTCGTTCGCCGAGCGTCTGGCGTAGAGCCACGGATGACACGGGCAACACGGATAGGAGTTTTTGAGGGTTCGTCAGCTAGACTCGATGGCGTCTCGTAAACCGACGTGTTATCCGTGGCTCTTGTCTTGGTGCACGACGCCCGTAATGACTGCCTCTTGCCTTCGGTCGCACGCGCCCGCCGTGGTTTGACGTAACATCAGCCGGGATGGATATTCCCGAAGTACGGCGGCGCGTCCGCGCGGCCATCGAACAGGCGCGTCGCGACGCCGCCGGCCGTCGCGAGCGATCGGACGCCGCCGCGCGCGCCTACGATGCGTTTCTCGCTGGCCGCGCCGTGCCGGCGTTCAACACGCTCGCCGCGGCGCTCGTCGCCGAGGGTCACCGGTTCAAGGTCTTTACCCCCGCCGGATCGGTGCGCCTGGCCTCCGAGCGATCCCCCAGCGACTACATCGAGCTGATGCTCGACTCGTCGGAGGACCCGCCGATCGTCCTCGGCCGCACGAGTCTCGGCCGCGGCCGCCGCGCCGTCACCAGGGAGCGGCCCCTCCGCGAGGCCACCGCCCCCGATACTCTCACCGACGAGGACGTCGTGTCCTTCGTCGTTACCGAGGTCGTCTCCCTGATCGAGCGCTGAGCCACCAGTCGATTTCTGCACTCTTCGTCGGCAACCCGCGGCCCGACTGTCCCCGATCGTGAGGGAGGTTAGGCCGCGCCGGTGGCGCGAAGCTGGGCGATTTCTGCGTCGGTCAGCGAAAGATCGGTGCGCAGAATCTGATACGTGTGCTGACCGAGGGTCGGTGGTGCGGTGCGGACGGCCCCTGGCGTGTCAGACAATTTGATCGGCAGGCCGAGCACGCGAACGGCGCCGAGCGTCGAGTGCTCGACGGCCTCGATCATCGCGCGGGCCGAGATCTGGGGATCCTCGAGGACTTCGGCGACGTCACGGACTGCGCCGCACGGCACGCCCTCCGCGGTGAGCGCGGCAATCCACTCGGCCTTTGGTCGCGCTCCCAGTCGCTCGTCCAGCAACAGTTTCAACTCGCTGTAGTGCTCGACACGGTCGCGGTTGGCGACAAATCGGCGATCGTCAGAGAGCGACGGCAGCTCGATGACCTTACAGAAGCGTCTCCAGAGATCGTCGTTACCCACCGCGAGCACGAAGTCGCCATCCTGGGCGGCGAAGGTCTCATACGGCACGATCGTCGGGTGCCGGTTCCCCTGACGGCTCGGCGCAGTGCCGGTCGCGAAATAGCTCGCGGCCTGATAGGTGAGCAGGGCTGCCGTCGCGTCGAGCATGCCGATGTCGACGCGCTGACCCCGGCCGGTGCGCCCGCGCGCCAGGAGCGCCATGGCGATTCCCTGGGCCGCGAACATGCCGCTGACGATATCCGCGATCGCCACGCCCAACCGCAGCGGCGGACCTGCCGCTTCGCCAGTGATGCTCATCAGCCCGGCCTCGGCCTGGATCACCGCATCGTAGCCTGGCTGATCGCGTCGCGGGCCGGTCTGACCGAACCCCGAAATCGAGCAATACACGAGACGCGGCCAACGATCCGCGACTGACCTGTCGTCGAAGCCCAGCCGCGCCATCGTGCCGGGCCGGAAATTCTCGACGAGGACGTCGGCGCGATCGAGCAGCTGCTCGAGAATGCGCTTCGCCCCAGGCTGCTTGAGATCGAGCGTCAGGCTCTCCTTGTTGCGGTTGACGCTCAGGAAATACGCGCTTTCCGCCCCAACAAAAGGCGGACCCCAGCCGCGGGTATCGTCCCCCCGGCCGGGCTGCTCGATCTTGATGACTCGCGCACCCATGTCGCCGAGCAGCAACGTGCAGTACGGGCCTGAAAGAACGCGCGTCAAGTCGACGACCAGGAGGTCGTGAAGCGGTGGTGTCGAATCCGTCATTTCCCGGTTGAATGTCCTACCGCGGTGGCATCGCCGCGAACGTCTTCTCGATGTTATCGAGCACTGCGAGCGTCGAGCGCACACCAGCCTCGAGGTAGCGCTCCCCGGCCTCCGGTGTCGACTTGCGCGCATCGCCCCAGGTGCCGGACTTGGTCGCCCAGTAGACCGATCCCGGCGAAGTGAAGAAGAACGCGGTGTGCACGGGTCCGGTGTTCACGGTGTATTCCGGGAACGGTGGAAACTCCGCGTTGGCGCGATCCATATCGACCAGGTTGGGATTGATGGCGAGCACGGCGGAGGTTTCGGCGAGATTGGCGTGCAGTCCGTTCTTCAGTCCCGACCACTCGGCGATCTCGTCGGCCGTCAGCGCGTCCCAGTAGTTCACCGGAAACGCTTTGACGTCTTTCGGCAGATGGTAGGCGGCATTCGCGCAGCCGTAGGCGATCGCGTAGGTGTTGTCGTAGTGACCGTTCAGAAAAATAACGCGCTTGAAGCCAGAGGCTGCAAACGACGCGCACAGGTCCTCGATCAGGGCCATGAACGTCGAGATTCTGACGTGAACGAGCCCTGTGAACCCCACGTGCGGATACGAGAGGGCATAGTTGATAGGCGGTGCCACGACGGCGCCAATCTTCGGCGCGACCCGTCGCGCCACTTCCTGCGGAATGAGCACGTCGGTCAGCAAAGGTCCGTGCGGCCCGTGCTGCTCCGTCGCGCCGGTTGGAACGATCACCGTATGCCGCGTCTTGAGAAACTCTTCAACTTCAGAGTTGGTCATTTCGCCGAGAAAGACTGTGGCTGGTTTCATCGCCTGGGCTCCAGTTCCTTCGTAGCTTAGTCCCGATTGCCCGCGTCTGCGCTACCATGTGCGCGTCTGATTTCCTGACACCATAGCGGTTCAACACTGCAAGGACAAACGATCATGAGTGCACAGGATAGAACGGCCTCTTCGGTCGATCGCCGCGGGTTCCTCAAGACTGCCGGCGCTGGCTTCAGTGCCGCCGGCCTGATGCTGACGCCTCTCGCCGAGGCGGGCGCCGAGCCGCAGCCGCAATGGTCCGAGAAGGACAAACTGGCTCGAATCGCCTCATGTTCGTATCCCATCCGCTACATTTTCAAGACCCGGCCGGGCGGTGGCCGAGGCGGTGCTGCAGCCGCTCCCGCCGCAGCAGCGGCGAGCCCCGCCGGCGCTGCGCCCGCGCAGCCGGCAGCCGGAGGCCGGGGGAATGCCCCTGCGCAGGGCAATGCGGGCATGACCAACGCCCAGATGAAGGAGAAGTACGGCGAGATCACGATGCTCGATTTCCCGCAGTTCACCAAGGACACGTTCCCCGGCGTGACGCACATGGATCTGTTCTCGGGGCTCTTCGGCGACGTCACTGACGACAGCATGTTTGCCGGCCGCACCTTCGATCCGTCGACGGCGTCTGGCAAGAAGTGGCTCGACGCGCTCGCAACGAAGATGGCGGTGACGGGCGTCAGGTGCCAGCACATCTCGAACAATGCGCCCACCAATCTTGCCGGTCCCGATGAGACGCAGCGCAAGGAGGGTGTCGCGATCGCCAAGCGCTGGCTCGACGGCTGCAAGGTCCTCGATGTGAAGTCGATGCGGATGAATTCGACGTCGGCGCTCGGTCCGAGTATCAGGCCGCCGGCGATACCACGCGATCCAACCGATGGCTATCCAAGAAACCTCGACATCGGCGCGCTGCTGAAAGCGGCGATCGAGTCCGTACAAGGAGATGGCGGACTACGGTGGCAACCTCGGCATCAGGGTCACGATTGAAAACCACTGGGGCCTCGCCGCGGATCCGATGAACATCCGAACCATCCTCGACGAAGTCAACCATCCCTACTGCGAGGCGTCGCCGGACTTCTGCAACTGGGAGCACGACTACATGCTCGTCCACGGCCTCAAGGCGCTGGCCCCGTACGCGCACACCAACGTGCACGCCAAGTACTGGGATCGTTGGGGCGACAAGAACGATGTTCAGCGCTCGACGCGGATCATGCTGGCGGGTGGCTTCAAGGGCACGTTCGCGCTCGAGTACGAGGCCGGGCCGCTCAACGGAATCGAAGGGGCGAAGTATCTCTACAAGGAAGTCCTGGCAGCGCTCTCGACCCCTGTCCCGGTCATCTGAGACGGCGCGCCTCGTCCCGGATGGTGACGAGATCGCTCAGCAGCGCGTAGGCGGTCTGCGTCAGGCCGCCGTCGCGCTGACAGATGGCGATCTCCCCGAGCGTGTCGGTTTCGAGCACTAACGCATTCGCCATGCCGCGCAGGCTCGCGAGCAGATCCTCGCGCGGCAGCTCGACAAGCTGCACGCGCGGCCGGCCGCCACGCCGCGCCGACGCAACGAGCCGCAGGCGACCCCCACGTGCCTTTGCCTCCCGCGCCGCGGCCGCCGTACCGGCGTCGAGGCCAGTCCGATCCACATCGTGCGGCGTGACGCGAGCGTCCAGCCAGACGTTCGCGAGCGCAGCGGCCTTGGCTGCCGCGTCCCACCCGTCGACGTCGAGCGAGGGATCCGCCTCGGCGATGCCCTGCGCCTGCATCTCGGCCAGCGCCGGCGCGTAATCGTGACCATCCTCGAGCGCCGTCAAGATGTGATTCGTCGTGCTGTTCACGACGCCGCGAAATCCTACGATCCTGACCGCCGGCAACGTCTCGCGCACGAGGTTGAACACGGGCACGCCGTCCATCACGGCGCCCTCGAAGAGGAACAGCCTCTCACGTTGCGCCGCGAGCAGCGACAGCTCGCGATACGCGAACGCGACCGGACCCTTGTTGGCCGTGACGACGTGACAGCCGGTCTCGAGCCCGAGCCGGACGTGATCCAGCGCCGGCTGGGCCGCGGCGATGTCGAGCGTCGTCGTCTCGATGAGCACGTGAAGCGGGGCTGCGCTCTGCGCGAGTCGAGTGATGACATCGCGACTGTTGGAGACGTGAGCCTCTTGCGCGGAGCGCCCCGCGTCAGACAACGTGCCGCCCGCCTCGACGACAAGCGCGGCGGCCGGCGCATCGAGTCCCGCCTGGTCGTAGACCGATCCATGGCGCCGCGTTGCGATGCCGGTGATGCGGCAGGTAAGATCGAAGTCGCGCTCGAGGAGATCGCGGCGCTCGTCCAGGAGCCTGGCGAACCGGCGGCCAACGTTGCCGAATCCGACGAGGCCGAGGTCGACGCGCATCAGGCGGCAGTCTACCGTGGATTGATCGATCGCGAAGATGTCGGAGACTCCGACAAAGACACGCGCGCGGCTCGCTGACGGCGCCGCTCGGCAGGCTACAAAGGAGACACCAATGAAGCCGCTCGCAATTGTCGTGCTGACCCTCTCGCTAGGACCGCAGGCATTTGCCCAGACACCAGGCACTTCGAGCAGCACCGAAGCGCCGGTCGTCGTCACCGCCGGCGAGGGCATCGTCAAGCGCGCGCCGGATCGCGCGTGGGTGACGATCGCGGCCGAGTCCCGAGCGAAGACGCCGGCCGAGGTCCAGAAGCTCAACGCGGACGCGATGTCGGCCGTGATGCAGAAGCTGAAGGGCCTGGGCCTGCCAGCAGAAGCGATTCGGACCGCCGCGTACGAGCTGCGGCCCGAGTTCGACTACGCCAACAATCGGCAGACATTGCGTGGCTACGTCGCGCGGAATGCCGTCGAGGTACGTGTCGACGATCTGCCCAAGCTCGGTGAAGTCCTCGACGTGTCGGTAGGTGCCGGCGCGACATCGGTCAGCGGCATCCGGTTCGACCTGAAAGATCGCGCGACCGCCGAACAGAGCGCGCTGCAGCGCGCCGTGGCAGACGCAAGGTCGCAGGCCGACACCGCGGCTCAAGCCGCCGGGATGAAGGTCGAGCGCGTCGTGCGGATCGAAGTGCACCGCGACCAGTCGATGCCGCCGCCCCGTCCAATGGCGACCATGCGCGCCGAGATGGCGATGCAGCGCCGAACCGCCGATGTCCCCCGGCGAGCTCGAGATCAAAGCGACGGTCACGATGACGGCTGCTATTAAGTAGGCTCAGGGCTCAGAAGGCTCAAGGCTCAAGGCTCAGGCAAAACCTTCGACCATTTACTCGACGATCTTGCTTGAGCCCTGAGCCCTGAGCCCTGAGCCCTGAACCGCCTTGAGCCCTGAGCCGTCTCAGTCCTTAACGACAACTCCGTCAACTGGCTCGTCGTCGAACAAGCCGACGAGCTCAGGCGCGCCCAGGGACCGCGCCGTGTGATCGATGACTTCGAGCTCGGGCAGTTCCTCTGGCGCAGAAATCCCTTTCTCCTTCAGCCGCCGCGCCGTCACGAGCACGCGGCTCTCGAGCGAACCGACCGCCCGGTTGTACGCCTCGACCGACCGTGTCAGTCCTCGCGCGACTTCTTCGAAGTGTTCGGCCATCACCCGAATGCGGTCGTAGAGCTGGCGTCCGAGGTCGCTGATCTCGTGCGCGTTGCGCGCGACTTTCTCCTGCTGCCAGCCGAACGCGACCGCGCGGAGGAGCGCCATCAGCGTCAGCGGGCTCGCGAGCATCACGCCGCGCCCAAGGCTGAACTCGAGGAGCGACGGGTCGCGCTGCAACGCGACGCTCAGCAGCGTTTCGCCGGGCACGAACATGATCACGAGATCCGGCGCCGGCTGAAAGTGCTGCCAGTAGGTCTTGTTTCCGAGGCGAACGACGTGGTCCCGCACCTGCCGCGCGTGGTCGCGCAGTTTGCCGTTCCGCACGGCCTCGTCGTCGCTCTCCATCGCGTCGAGGTAAGCCGACGAGGGCACTTTCGCGTCGACGACGACATTTCTGCTGCCGGGTAGCCGCACGATCATGTCGGGCGTCAATCGTGTGCCGTCCGCGTCCACGGATTCCTTCAAATCGAAGTCGCAATACTCCAGCATGCCGGCGGCTTCGACGACGCGGCGGAGCTGGAGTTCACCCCATTGGCCGCGGACGTTCGGCGAGCGCAGCGCTTGTACGAGCCGGCCGGTTTCCACCTGAAGGGAATGCTGCGCCTGATGGAGCGATCGAAGCTGCTCGGTCAGCGCGGACGCGGTCCCGACGCGGTTCTTTTCGACTTCCTGAAGCTTGCCGTCGACCTTGGTGAGCGACTCCTTGAGCGGCTGCACGAGATCTTCGATGGCCTTATGACGGCCGTCGAGATCCATCCGCGCCGTTTTCTGGAATTCCGCCAGCGAGGTCTTCGCGAGATCGAGAAAGGACTGATTGTTCTGGCGGAGCGCGTCGGACGACAGCGCCGCGAACGCTTCGCGGAGTTTTCCCTCCGCGTCTTTCAGAAGGGTGAGCTTGTCTGAGGCGGTGCGGCGCTCGGCGGCCAGCTCGGCCTCGAGGCGCGCGCGCGTCGCGGCGAGCTCGGCGCCGAGTTGCGAGCGAACGACGGCAACCTCGCGGTCGGCCTGCGCGCGCATGACGAACCAGACGCTGGTCGCGAGGAGCAGGCCCGCGGCAATCAGCGTGACAACGACGAGGGTCACGACACGAAGTTTAGGCGAAGGAGCGTGAAAGAGCCAGCGAGATCATATGATCGGAACGTGACTGTGGAACTGACCCGCGACGAGCTGGTGCGTTACAGCCGGCATCTCACGCTGCCTGACATCGGCCTCGACGGGCAGCGCCGGCTCAAGGCTGCGCGGGTCCTCTGCATCGGCGCCGGCGGTCTTGGATCGCCCGCGATGATGTACCTCGCCGCGGCCGGAGTGGGGACGATCGGGCTCGTCGACGAGGATGCCGTCGACCTCAGCAATCTTCAGCGACAGATCGTCCATGGCACATCGGATGTCGGTCGATCGAAGCTCGACTCGGCGGCCGATCGATTGCGAGACATCAACCCTCACGTTCGCCTCGAGTCGCACGAGGTGAGGTTCTCAGCCGAGAACGCGCTCGAGCTCGTGACCGCGTACGACGTCATCGTCGACGGCACCGACAACTTTCCGACACGCTATCTCGTCAACGACGCCTGCGTGCTCGCCGGCCGTCCCAATGCGTACGGCAGCATCTCGCGATTCGAAGGGCAGGCGTCGGTGTTTGCGATGCCGGACGGTCCCTGCTACCGGTGCCTTCATCCCGAGCCACCGCCGCCGGGCCTCATCCCGAGCTGTGCCGAGGGGGGAGTGCTCGGCGTCTTGCCGGGCATCATCGGCACCATCCAGGCGACCGAAGCGGTCAAGTTGATCCTCGGGATCGGCGAACCGCTGGTGGGCCGTTTTCTCTTGTATGACGCGTTGCGGATGCAGTTTCGCGTCATCAGGCTGCCGAAGGATCCGGATTGCCCGGTCTGCGGCGGCCATCCAACGATCCGCGAACTGCGCGCCTATGATGATGGGTCGCGGTGCGCGCCTGCCCAAACCCAAAGGACACCTATGGCCGCGAGTGGAGCAACTGAGGGCGACATGACCGTGACGGAGCTCAAGGCCCGGATCGACAGCGGCGACGCGCCGTTGATCGTCGACGTCCGGGAGCCGGTGGAATTCGAAATCTGCCGGATCCCCGGCGCTGTGCTCATCCCTTTGCAGCAGCTGCCGTCACGGCTGGCAGAGCTCGATGCGTCGAAGGAGATCGTCCTGCAGTGTAAGGTCGGCGCGCGCAGCGCGAGCGCGACCGCGTTCCTCAGGCGCGCGGGATTTGCCCGCGCCCGAAACCTGACCGGCGGCATCCTCGCCTGGATCGATCAGGTTGACCCCTCACAGCCGAAATACTAAACTAGGACTGTTCTGGTCGGCTTTAAAGCCGGCGCAGGGGCCCACGGGAGCCCCAAGGGTCCGGGACATGTTCCAAATCAGCGACAACGCGGGCAAGCTCATCCGCAAAATGACACAGAAAAACGGCTTTCCGGGCGGCGGCCTGCGGATAGGCATCAAGGCCGGCGGCTGTTCGGGGCTGAGCTACGTGTTTGCCTGGGAGCCCGCGCCGAAGGACGGCGACCACGTCTTCGACGGCCCTGAGGGTTCCAGGGTGTTCGTAGACCGGAAGAGTTACAAGTTCATCGACGGAACGACACTCGACTACGACACGAGCCTCGTCAGTAAGGGTTTCACCTTCGACAACCCGAACGCCAAAGGCACGTGCGGGTGCGGGACGTCGTTTAGTGTTTGACGCGACGGCCTTCAGCCGTCGCTAGGCTAGCCGCGCTTGAGTACAACTTGCGGCATTCGAGAGCCACGGGTAACTGTCGCATTCAGGCAATAGCAACTCGCATCATGTCCACATCAACCGACACCATCGAAGAACTCGCCACTCGCGAGTACAAGTACGGCTTTGTCACCGAGGTCGAGGCCGACACGATTCCCAAGGGCCTCAGCGAGGACGTCGTTCGGCTCATCTCGCAGAAGAAGCAGGAGCCCGAGTGGCTGCTCGAGTGGCGTTTGAAGGCCTACCGGCTCTGGCTCACGATGAAGGAGCCAACCTGGCAGAACGTCAAGTACGACCCGATCAACTACCAGGACATCGTCTACTACTCGGCGCCCAAGCCCAAGAAGGTGCTCAACAGCCTCGATGAGGTCGATCCCGAGGTCAAGCGCACGTTCGACAAGCTCGGCATCCCGATCGAGGAGCAGAAGCTGCTGTCCGGCGTCGCCGTCGACGCCGTCTTCGACAGCGTCTCGGTGGCGACGACATTCCGCGAGAAGCTGAAGTCGTACGGCGTGATCTTCATGTCGTTCTCCGAGGCCGTGCGCGAGCATCCGGATCTCGTGAAGAAGTATCTCGGTTCGGTCGTGCCGTACACGGACAACTTCTTTGCGACGCTCAACTCGGCAGTCTTCAGCGACGGCTCGTTCGTCTACGTGCCCAAGGGCGTGCGCTGCCCGATGGAGCTCTCGACCTACTTCCGTATCAACGCCAAGGACACCGGCCAGTTCGAGCGGACGCTGATCATCGCCGAGGAGGGCGCCTATGTCAGCTACCTCGAGGGCTGCACGGCGCCGATGCGCGACGAGAACCAACTGCACGCCGCTGTGGTCGAGCTCGTGGCGCTCGATGACGCGACGATTAAGTACTCGACGATTCAGAACTGGTATCCCGGCGACAAGGACGGCAAGGGCGGGATCTACAACTTCGTGACCAAGCGCGGCATGTGCGCGGGCCGCGCGTCGAAGATCACCTGGACGCAAGTCGAGACGGGGTCCGCGATCACGTGGAAATATCCAGGCTGCATCCTGAAGGGCGACAACTCGATCGGCGAGTTCTACTCGGTGGCGACTACGAACAACTGGCAGCAGGCCGACACCGGGACGAAGATGATCCACCTGGGGAAGAACACCCGGAGCACGATTGTCTCGAAGGGCATTTCGGCCGGTCACGGGCAGAACACCTATCGCGGCCTGGTGCGAGTCGGCGCCAATGCGAAGAACGCGCGCAACTACTCGCAGTGCGATTCGCTGCTCATCGGCGACAAGTGCGGCGCGCACACGTTCCCCTATCTCGAGATCAAGAACACGTCGGCACGGGTCGAGCACGAGGCGTCGACGTCGAAGATCGGTGAGGATCAGATCTTCTATTGCCGGCAGCGCGGCATCGCGACGGAGGATGCCGTCAACATGATCGTGAGCGGCTTCTGCAGAGAAGTGTTCCGCGAGCTCCCGATGGAGTTCGCCGTCGAAGCACAGAAGCTTCTCAGCATCAGTCTGGAAGGGTCAGTGGGATAGATATGCTAGATATCAGGAATCTTCAGGTAAAGGCCGAGGACAAGCAGATCCTCAACGGCATCGATCTCCACGTCAAGGCTGGCGAAGTCCACGCCATCATGGGGCCGAACGGGTCTGGCAAGAGCACGCTCGCGCGTGTGTTGGCCGGGCACCCGGAGTACGTGGTTACGAGCGGGGAAGTGGTCTACCAGGGGCACGACCTTCTCGAGATGGATCCCGACGAACGGGCACGCGAAGGCGTGTTCATGGCGTTCCAGTATCCGGTCGAGATCGCCGGCGTCACCAACGCCTACTTCCTCAAGGCCGCGCTCAACGCCAAGCGCAAGCACCTTGGCCAGCCAGAGCTCGATGCGATCGAGTTCCTGCAGTTGAGCAAGGAGAAGGCGAAGCTCCTGAACATCGACCAGGGCATGCTCAACCGCGCGGTCAACGAAGGGTTCTCGGGCGGCGAGAAGAAGCGCAACGAGATCTTTCAGATGGCGCTGCTCGAGCCGACGCTCGCGATTCTCGACGAGACTGACTCGGGCCTGGACATCGACGCGCTCAAGGTCGTGTCCAAGGGCGTCAACGCCCTGCGCAGTCCCGACCGCGCGATCGTGGTCGTCACCCACTACCAGCGGCTGCTCAACTACATCGTGCCCGACTACGTGCACGTGCTGAGCGGCGGCCGGATCGTCAAGTCAGGCGGCAAGGAACTGGCGCTCGAGTTGGAGCAGAAGGGCTACGGCTGGCTCGAGGCCGGCGAGCCGGTGCGGGCGTAGCATGCGGCGCGCCAGGCGCGCCCCGGCGGAGCGGCCGCCTTCGCGCCGGGGCGCTCCGGCGTGCCTCGCCGTAGCCTTGGCGAAGGCGGGAGCGGGGCGAAGGGCCCACGCGAGCGACGCCGAAAGGGGTCCGGGGACGAAGTCCCCGGTTAGGACATAGAGACACATGGCACAGGTAGCAGAGAAGCTTCAACCCTGGCTGGCGGCGCTCGAGGAGCGTCCGCGCGGCGGTTCGCGCTGGCTCCAGGATCTGCGCGATCACGCGGCGTCGCGCTTTGTCGAGCTGGGATTCCCGACGGTGCGCGACGAAGAGTGGCGCTTCACCAACGTCTCGCCGATCGCGTCCACCGAGTTCAGGCTCGCGCCCTCATCGAAGCTGGATGGCGGCGCCCTCGACGCATTTCTCTATGCGGACGCGCCGTTCCGCCTGGTCATCGTCAACGGGCGCTTCTCGGCCGAGTTGTCGAGGACGGCTGGCCTGCCGCCGGGCCTGAAGTTCGGCTCGCTGGCGTCCGCGGTCACTGACCAGGCCGACATCGTCGGCCGCTATCTCGGTCAGCTCGCCGATCCGAACGTGCGCGCGTTCACCGCGCTCAATACTGCGTTCACGCACGACGGCGCATACGTCTACGTGCCGGACGGCCTGGTGTTCGAGCAGCCGCTGCAAATCCTGTACGTCTCGACCAGCGACGGCGACGTAGCGTCGATGTCGCACCCGCGGACGCTCATCGTCACCGGCGATCACAGTCAGGCGCAGATCGTCGAGACTTATGTCAGTGCCCCGGGGCAGAAGCATTTCACGAACGCCGTCACCGAGGTCGTTGCCGGCGAGCACTCCGTGCTCGATCACTACAAGGTCGAGGAAGAGAGCATCGACGCGTTCCACATGGCAAGCATGCAGATTCATGCGGCCAGGAGCAGTAACGTTTCGACCCACGCCTTCACGCTCGGCGGCCGCTATCGTCAGAAACGACATCGTGGCGGTGCTCGACGGCGAGGGCGCCGAGTGCACCCTCAACGGGCTCTACGTGGCTGACGGCGAACGCCTGGTCGATACGCATACGACGATCGACCATGCCAAGCCGCATTGCCCGAGCCACGAAGCTGTACAAGGGCATCCTCGGTGGCCGCGCCCGCGCGGTGTTCAACGGCAAGATCATCGTCCGGATCGACGCCCAGAAGACCGACGCCAAGCAGACCAACCGCGCGTTGCTGCTGTCGGATCACGCCACCATCAACACCAAGCCGCAGCTCGAGATTTTTGCCGACGACGTGAAGTGCACGCATGGCGCGGCGATTGGCCAGCTCGACGAGGACGCCATTTTCTATCTCCGCGCCCGCGGACTGACTTACCTCGAGGCCCGCGACATGCTCATCCACGCGTTTGCCGGCGAGATCCTCGAGCGCGTGAAGATCGAGCCGTTGCGTGTGGCGCTCGAGGGCGAGCTCTACGCGCAGCTGGCCCGGGATCTCGCGGAGGTCGACGCGGCATGACGCCGGTCGCCGCACACACGCGCGACTTTCCAGTGCTGGACGTCGCGCGGGTGCGGGCAGACTTCCCGATTCTGCGGCGGCAGTCGCGGGGCCGGCCGCTCGTCTACCTCGACAACGCCGCGACGACGCAGAAGCCACAGGTCGTCATCGACGCGATCGCGCGGTATTACACCGAGTACAACGCCAACGTGCACCGCGGTGTGCACGAGCTCAGCGAGCTCGCGAGCGAGGCCTTCGAAAGTGCCCGCCGCACCGTCGCTGCGTTCTTCAACGCGCCGCACCCGCGCCAGATTGTCTTCACGCGCAACGCGACCGAGAGCATCAACCTCGTCGCGCATGCGTTCGGGCGGACGCGCGTCGGCGCCGGTGACGAGGTGCTCATCTCGGCGATGGAGCACCACTCGAACATCGTGCCGTGGCAGCTCCTGTGCGCGGAGCGCGGCGCCCGGCTGCGGGTGGCGCCGATCGACGACCGCGGCGAATTGATGCTCGACGAGTTCGAAGCGCTGATTGGCGAGCGGACGAAGCTCGTCGCCGTGACGCACATGTCGAACGCGCTCGGCACGATTAATCCCGTGGAGGACCTGGTCCGCATCGCGCACGGGCATGGCGTGCCGGTGCTCCTCGACGGATCGCAGGCCGCCTACCACCTGCCGGTCGACGTCCAGGCGCTCGACTGCGATTTCTACGCGGCGACGGGGCACAAGCTGTACGGGCCGACCGGAATCGGCATCCTCTACGGGAAGGAAGAGCACCTCGAATCGATGCCGCCGTTTCTGGGCGGCGGCGACATGATTAGCTCGGTCACGTTCGAGAAGTCGACCTGGAACGCGCTGCCACACAAGTTCGAGGCGGGTACGCCTGACATCGCCGGAGCGATCGCGCTCGGCGTCGCCGTCGACTACATCCAGTCGATCGGGTTGACGCGGATCGCCGAGCACGAGCAGGCGCTGCTCGCGTATGGCACTGAAGCCCTCGCCGGCGTCGACGGCCTGCGGCTGATCGGCACGGCGCGCCGCAAGGCGAGCATCCTGTCGTTCGTGCTCGACGGTGTCCATCCGCACGACATTGGCACCGTCGTCGATCGCGAGGGCGTCGCGGTGCGGACGGGCCACCACTGCGCCCAGCCCGTGATGGAGCGGTTTGGCGTGCCGGCGACCGCGCGCGCGTCGCTCGCGATGTACAGCACGCGCGACGACATCGACGCGCTCGTGAGAGCGCTCGGGCGAGTGCGCGAGATGTTTTCGAGCTGATGAGCTGAGAGCTATGTCCGACCTTTCCGACCTCTACCAGGAAGTCATTCTCGACCACAACCGGCGGCCGAGGAACTTCCGGGTGCTCGACGCCGCCACGCATCAGGCGGAAGGATTCAATCCGCTTTGCGGCGACCGCCTCGAGCTCTTCCTGACCGTCGACAGCGGCGTGATCAAGGACGTCGGCTTCCAGGGATCAGGCTGTGCGATCTCCAAGGCATCGGCCTCGCTCATGACCGACTGCCTCAAGGGGTGTCTGGTCGCCGACGCATGCTCGCTCTTCGAGCGGTTCCACCGGATGGTGACGACGCCGCCGGACGTTCCGGTCGAGGACCTCGGGAAGCTGTCGGCGCTTGCCGGCGTGCGCCAATTCCCCGTGCGCGTGAAGTGCGCCAGCCTGCCGTGGCACACACTCAAGGCGGCCCTCAACCGGGCCCCGAAGGCAACGACTGAACAAGGCGACGACTGAAATGAAGACGATTCCCCTCGTGCCGCCGGCCACCGAAGCCATCGACGCCGCCGAAACCGCGTCGGAAGGTTCGCTCCCGGCTCCCGGAGCCGACGATGTGTCGACGGTCGTGCCCGATCCGGCGCGCACCGACGCGCTCAAGCCGGCCATTGTCGAGGCGATTTCGACGGTGTACGATCCAGAGATCCCGGTCAATATCTGGGAACTGGGGCTGATCTACGACGTCGTTGTCGACGCGGCCGGTGTCGCCGGTGTCCGGATGACACTCACCGCCCCGGGATGTCCGGCAGCGCAGTCGCTGCCAGTAGAAGTTGCCGAGAAGGTCCGCAAGGTGCCCGGCGTCGCCGACGCGAAGGTCGAAGTCGTGTGGGAGCCGGGTTGGACGAAGGATCGAATGTCCGAGGCGGCAAAACTGCAGTTGGGATTGTGGTGATCACATGCTCCGCCTGTCAAAAAAAGCTGACTACGCGCTCATCGCGATGAAGCATCTCGCGATTCGATCGGATGCAGTCTCGGCGAGCGCGCGTGAAATCGCCGAGCAGTACGACATTCCGATCGAGTTGATGGCCAAGGTGCTGCAGCGGCTGGCCCGCCGCGGGCTGGTGTCGTCGCACCAGGGGACGCGCGGCGGCTATCGCCTCGCCCGGGCCGCGTCGGTGATCTCCGTTGCCGACATCATTCAGGCCATCGACGGACCGCTGACGGTCACGGCGTGCTCGACCGAGGCTGAAAATTGCGACCAGTACGCCAAGTGCAGTGTCCGCGATCCGCTCTGGCGCATCCGCGAGCGCATCGTGTCGGCGCTCTCGACCTGCTCGTTGCAGGAGATCTCGTCGGAAGTGCCGGAGATGCCGATGGCGGGACTAGCGGCGCCGATGGCGTTCACGAAAAAGCTCTAGAGAAGCCATCGCACTAATGCCGCGAACGAGCGGAGCGAGCGAGTCACGCGATCGGCCCGCCGCCGCCAAGGCTCCGGCGAGGTCTCGCCGTAGCGCTTCGCGCGGAGGCGGAAGCGCGCCGTCGCCAGCGGCGCGCGAGAGCGCGTGTAGGGGAGTCCGAGGGGCGAAGCCCCTCGGGTACGACTAGTGCCGAAGCCCGTTTACCTCGATTATCACGCCACCACACCGGTCGATCCGCGCGTCCTCGAGGCGATGCTGCCGTACTTCACCGAGGAGTTCGGGAATCCCGCGAGCCGCCAGCACGCGTTCGGGTGGCACGCCGACGAGGCGGTCAGCCGCGCCCGGGCGGAAGTCGCGTCGCTCATCGGCGCGACGGCCGGCGAGATCGTTTTCACGAGCGGCGCCACCGAATCGAACAACCTCGCGATCAAAGGCGCGGCGTATGCCTGCCGGGAGCGCGGCAATCACGTCATCACGGTCACGACCGAGCACAAATCGGTGCTCGATTCGTTCAAACGACTCGAGCGCGAGGGTTGGCGTGTCACCTGGCTCGGCGTCGACCGCGACGGCTTCGTCCGCCTCGACGAGCTGAGAGCGGCGGTGACGGACCAGACCGTGCTCGTCTCGGTCATGGCCGCCAACAACGAGATTGGCGTCCTCCAGCCGCTCGCCGAGATTGGCGCGATCGCCGGCGCCGCGGGCGCGCTTCTCCATACCGACGCCGCGCAGGCGGCTGGCAAGGTGGCGCTCGACGTCAACGCGATGGGGATTGACCTGCTCTCCCTGACCGGGCACAAGTACTACGGCCCGAAAGGCGCCGGCGCGCTCTACATCCGGCGCAAGAAGCCACGGATCCAGCTCACCTGCCAGATTGACGGCGGTGGCCACGAGCACGGGCTGCGTTCGGGCACGCTCAACGTTCCGGGTATCGTCGGCCTCGGTCGCGCCGCGGCGATCTGCAGGTCCGAGATGGCCACCGAGTCGGCGCGGTTGGCCGCGTTGCGCGATCGGCTGCTCGAAGGGCTGCGCCACGGACTCGACGACGTTCGCGTCAATGGCTCGCTCGAACGTCGTCTGCCGCATAACCTGCACGTCAGTTTCGACAAGATCGAGGGCGAATCGCTGCTGATGGCGCTTGGCGATCTCGCGGTCTCGACGGGATCCGCGTGCAGTTCCGGGAGTCAGGCGCCGTCGCACGTCCTCCAGTCCATCGGCGCCGTCGACGATCAGGCCGGCGCGTCGATCAGGTTCGGCCTCGGCCGTGCCACGACCGACGCCGACATCGATTTCGCGATCGATCGGGTGACGACCGTCGTCAAGAGCCTGCGGCGCGCGATGGCGGTGCGTTGACTATCTGATCGGCTCAGGGCTCAGGGCTCAAGGCTCAGGCAAAATCCTTGGACCACTTACTCGAAGATCCTTGAGCCCTGAGCCCTAGAGCCCTGAGCCTTGAGCCAAAGAACATATGTCAGCAAACAGAATCACCGTCGCGCACAGTCCCGATTCCGATGACGCGTTCATGTTCTTCGGCCTCGCCAGCGGGGCCGTCGACACTGGCGGGCTCGTCGTCGATCAGGTGCTCGCCGATATCGAGACCCTGAATCGTGCCGCGTTCGACGGCAAATACGAAGTCACGGCCGTGTCGTTTCACGCTTACGCGCACCTCGCCGACAAATACGCGTTGCTGCCGCACGGCGCCAGCATGGGCGACAACTACGGCCCGATCGTCGTCGCGAAGAGCGGCGGACCGACGGCAGTGAAAGGGCGCCGCATCGCGATTCCGGGGACGCTCACGACGGCGTATCTCACGCTGCGGCTCTACGAGCCTGATTTCGACTACGTCGTCGTGCCGTTTGACCAGATTCAGCAGGCTGTCCTCGATGGCAAGGCCGAGGCAGGACTCCTCATCCACGAGGGCCAACTGACTTACCAGGACGAGGGTCTTCAGAAGATTGTCGATCTCGGCGAGTGGTGGGCCGAGCGGACCGCCGGCCTGCCGCTGCCGCTCGGCGGCAACATCATCCGGCGCGATCTGGGCCCGGAGATGATCGCGAAAGTGTCAAAGATGCTGCACGACAGCATCGCGCACGCTCTCTCGAATCGGGACGCCGCGGTCGAGTATGCGCTGCAGTTCGGCCGGGGCCTCGATCGCGCCAAGACCGATCGCTTCGTCGGGATGTACGTCAACGACCTGACGCTCTCGTACGGCGAGCGCGGCCGTCGCGGGCTCGAGCGGCTGATGGGCGACGCGTTCGAGAAGGGTCTGATCCCTCAGCGCGTGCCGGTCGTATTCGCGGCCTGAGCGGCGACTTCCTTTACAGGAGGTCAAGAGGTCAGGAGACGAACCCTTCAAGAGCTCCTGAACTCCTGATCTCCTGTTCCAGAAAATCACAATCTCCCGAAACCACTATCTCCTGATCTCGCGCACCCGGAAACAGCCGTCGATGTGGTCGTCGACCATGCCGACGGCCTGCATGAAGGCGTAGCAGATCGTCGATCCCACGAACTTGAAGCCACGCTTCGAGAGGTCGCGGCTGAGCGCGTCGGACTCGGGCGTGCGAGCGGGGAGGTCCTTCATCGTTTTGCGGCGATTCGTCAGCGGTGAGCCGTTGACGAATCGCCAGACGTACGCATCGAAGCTCCCGAACTCCTTCTGAACCGCGAGAAACGCCTTGGCGTTCGTCACGGTGCTTTCAATCTTCAGGCGGTTGCGGACGATGCCAGGATTCTGCAGCAGACGTTCGACCCGCGCGGCCGTGAAGCGGGCGACCTTTGCCGGATCGAAGCCGGCGAAGGCCTCGCGGTAGGCCTCACGTTTCTTGAGAATCGTCTCCCAGCTGAGGCCCGCCTGTGCGCCCTCGAGCGTGATGAACTCGAAGAGCACACGGTCGTCGTGCACCGGCCGTCCCCACTCATCGTCGTGGTAGGCGATGCTGAGCGGCGTGCTCGCCCATCCGCATCGCTTTTGTTCATGATCGTTTGGCACTCTGGCACCTTGCCCCCTGGCACTCTGCTCTACGACTGCAGCTTCACCCCGTGCCACTCGAGCGTCCCGCCGATCGCGCGTTCGAGCTGGGCGATCGCCTGGTTGAGATCGGCCCTGGCGCGCAGCTCGAGCGCCTGCGCGGTGACGAAGGACGTCTGCCGATCGAGGACCAGAAACACGGTGCTCAAACCGGACTCGAAGCGGCGCCGTTCGCTGTCGTACTGTTCCTGCGCATAACGCCGTTGGTTGGCTGCGGCTTCGAGCCGCTGTTCCGATGAACGAACTGCCTGCATCGCATCGCGCACCTCGCCTTCGATCCGCTGCCCGAGCTGCTGCTGGCGGCGCTCGAGCTGCGTGGCGACAATCTCCGAACGGGCCAGGTTGGCGCGGGCGCTGCGGTTGCGGATCGGGAATTCCATCTGCAGCTGGACGACGACGGTGGGGAAGCGGCGCGCGAACAGGTTGCTGAACGAGCGGCCCAGGCCGCCGACGAAGAAATCGGGGACGCCGGCGCTTGGTGAAGGTGCCGGGGTGTCGAGCGGTTCGAGATTCGCGAGCAGCGAGAGCTGATTCAGACGCGCAAAGAGCGCAGCGTCCGGATCGCTTGTATCGACCGGTGGATCGACGGTGCCCGAGAGCGGATCGCCGGCCAGGCCCGACAGCGTGTAGCCGCCGACCACGTTGACCTGCGGCTTGGTCTGGTTCTTGAAAAAGGATTGATCGATCTCGTTCTGCGCGCGCTGGATGTCGAGGGATTTGAGCTCTGGCCGCCGGGTCAGCGCCAACGTCAACGCCTGATCGAGCGCGTGTGGTGGCGGCGTGCGATCCGCGAGGTCAGCCGGCACGAGCGGCTGATTCCACACCCGCGAGGTCCGGTCCGTCAGCATCAGCCGCTTCAGCCGGTTCTCCGCCTCGGTCAGCGCCTGCTGTCCGGAGAAAACCGCCTGTTGAAACCTCGAGACCTGCGTCTGCGCCTCGACGACATCGATTGGCGCCAGCGTTCCCTGCGCCACCTGCCGCTGGTTGCTCGCGACCTGCCCGCGCGCCTGTGCGAGGGCATCCGTCAGGACGACGAGGTTACCGGAGGCAAAGGCGAGATCCCAATACGCCTCCTCGACGAGCGTCAACTGGTCCATCACGACCTGGGTGAGCTGCGCGTCGGTGAGGTCCACCGCGCGGCGGGCAACGAGGATGTTGCGACGATCCAGGTCGATGGTTCGGCCGCGCACGAGCGGCTGCACGTAGGTGCCGGTCAGCGCCGATGGAAACTCCGGGTTGAGCCGCGCGAACTGGTTGCTGGTGTCGAGGCGCGCGCCGCTGAAGTCCACCGTGTAGCGTCCACCCGCCCACGGTGAGCGACCGGTCAGGCCAACGGCCCCGTCGACCTCGGTGCGCTCGAGCCGGCCTTCCGTCGCGCCGCCGATCGCCGAGGTGTTGGCGCTGACGTTCCGCTGGTATCCAAACGTCGGGATGACCCGCGGGTCATACACGCCCTCGAGGACCAGCACGTTCTGTCGCGCGACATCGATGTCGAGCCTCGCGATCGCGACGTCGTTGTTCTGCTCGAGCGTCATCCTGATCGCGTCGGCCAGGGTTATCGACAACGGCGCGTCTGCAACACCGATTCGTGGCGCGAGAAGTTCCACGACCGGCGCCGGTTGCGCCAACGCCGGCGACGACGGCCAGGTGACCAGCAGCGCGATCGCGACGAGCAGTATCGATGTCGATTGCCACCCTCGCCTCATCGATCGACACCCTGCCCCGGCGCGAGTCGGCGTCCCGTGAGACGGCCGACCGCCCGTCGGCCCGGCGCGGTGATCCGCTCCCAGCGGCGGCCGAACCGCGCCCACGCCGGCGACTGCGCTGCGTCGTCGAAGAGCGAGTAGAAGACCGGCACCGCCAGCAGCGTCAGCAGCAGGCAGAACGACTGGCCGCCCGCGACCAGGATCCCGATCGAGCGGTTCGTTTCCGCGCCTGGTCCCGAGCCAAGGCACAACGGCAACATCCCCGCGACCAGCGCCAGCGTCGTCATCAGGATGGGCCGCAGGCGATCGCGATTCGCGCGGATGATCGCCTCATCGCGCGCAATCCCTCTCGCGCGCAGGCCAATCGTATGGTCGATCTGGAGGATGGCGTTCTTCTTCACGATGCCGAAGAGGAGCAGGACGCCCAGCGCGGAATAGATGTTGAGTTGCTGGCCGAACGCGAGCGAAGCGCCAAGCCCGAACGGCACCGCCAGCGGCAACGTCAGCAGGATCGTGATCGGGTGGATGAACGACTCGAACTGCGCCGCGAGCACCATGTACATGAAGACGAAAGACAGCGCGAAGGCGATGGCAAAGTAGTACGCCGCCCGGCCAAGCTCGCGCGACTGTCCGCTGGTGACGAGGTTGTAGCCCGGTTCCATGTCGAGCGAGGCGAACGCGGCTTCGAGCGCCGCCTGTCCCTCAGCCTGCGAGATCCCCGGAGCGGGATTGGCCGAGATCGTAATCTGCCGCTGCCGATTGAGCCGATCGATCTGCGCGGGGCCCGATCCCTCGTTGAACGACACCAGGTTGCGCAGCTGGACGAGCTCGCCCGACGCGGTGCCGCACCGTCGCCGACGCGATCGATTCCGGCGTGCGCCGGAACGAATCCTGGGCCTTGATGACGACCTCGTACTGGTCGCTCGCGGCATTGAACGTCGTGACTTCCTGACCGGCGATCAAGGCATTGACGGTCTGCGACACGTCCTGGATGCGCACGCCGAGATCCGCGGCGCGCCGGCGGTCGATATCGAGCCTGAGCTCCGGGAGCCCGGGCTGGAACGTGCGATCGGCGTCGACGAGGAGCGGGCTCTTGTCCATTGCCGCGGTTCCTCGGGCCGTGTATTGATCGAGCTTCGCGAGGTCCGGACCGACGAGCGCGTATTGAATCTGGGCGCCTCGCCCTCCGACGAACGTCAGGCCGCCGGTGGCCTGCACAGAAATGACGGCGCTCTTTCTGTACGGCTGAACCAACCGTCGTGCCTCGAGCATCAGGGCCTGCTGCGAGACGTCGCGCTCCTCGATCGGCTTCAGGCGGACGAAGATGCTGCCGGAGTTGTTGCTGCCCTGGCCGCCACCGGTCAGGCCGGCGTTGCCCTGGACGGCGAGCACGCCGGGCAGGTTCTGGCGCATGTCGCGCCCGATACGATCGACGAGCGACTGTGTAGCCGCGATGCTCGACCCGACCGGCAGCCGTACCGAGATCTGGAAGCGCGACTCGTCTTCGACCGGCGTGAAGTTGATTCCCGACGCGCGGTAGAGCGGCACGATCGACAGCACCACGAGCACCGACGTGGTGACGATCAACCAGCGATGCGCCATCGACCACTGCAGCATGGCAGTGTAAACGCGATCCACATGGCGGTAAAAGCCGCGGCGCGACGCGTCGCTGCCTGCGTCACCATCATGCTCGTGGCCGTCGGCCGTTGCCGGCTTGATCCAGCGCGCGGCCAGCGTCGGCGTCAGCGTGAACGACACGATCAGGCTGATCGCGATCGCGGCCGCCGAAGTCAGGCCGAATGACGACATGAACCGCCCGACAATCCCGCCCAGGAAACCGACCGGAATGAACACGGCGAGCAACGCCAGCGTCGTCGCCATGACCGCGAGCCCGATCTCGCGCGTGCCTTCGATCGCCGCCCGGAACGGCGACATGCCTTTTTCCTCGACGAACCGGTAGATGTTCTCCAGCACGACGATCGCGTCGTCGATGACGATGCCGACCATCAACGTCAGGGCGAGCATCGTCATCTGATTGAGGGTGAAGCCGAGCATGGCGATGACCGCGAAGGCGCCGATGATCGAGGTCGGGATCGCGACCGCGGCGATGAGCGTCGTCCGGAAGTTGCGCAGGAAGATGAGCACGATGACGGCGGCGAGGATGCCGCCGAGCACCAGGTGTTCCTCGATCGCGTCGAGCGATGCCTTGATGAACTCCGAGTCGTCGCGAACCAGGCGGACCTCGACGTTTGGCGGCAGCGTCTGCTGAATCTCGGCCATCCGGGCCTTGATCGCGTCGGCCAGCGCGACCGTGTTGACGCCGCTCTGCTTGCGGACCGCTACGGTCAGCGCCGGGCGTCCGTCGAGCATCGAGACCGACGTGGGGACTTCGCCGGTGTCGACGACCTGGCCGATGTCGCGAATGCGAATCGACGAATTGCCGCGCGTCGCGACGACGAGGTCGTTGAAGGCCTCCGGGCTGCGCAGCCGGCCGACCGTGCGCACCGACACCTCGCGCGCGCCCTGCTCGAGGCGCCCGCCTGGGAGCTCGAGGTTTTGCGAGCGCAAAGCCGCCGCGACGTCGGTCGTCGACAGGCTGTAAGCGTTCAGCCGGTCCGGGTTGATCTGGATCTGGATTTCGCGGCGCCGGGCGCCGAAGAGGAGCACCTCGCCGACGCCGTTGACTGACTCGAGCCGCTTCTGCACGTTCTGCTCGAGAAACGTCGTCAGCTCGACGACCGGCATCGGCGCCGACACCGAGAACATCAGGATCGGGAACGAATCGGGATCCTGCTTCTGGACGACTGGGGGATCGGCGGTTTCCGGCAGGTCGCGGATGACCGGATCGACTTTCGCGCGCACCTCCTGCGCGGCGACGTCGGCGTTCTTGGACAGATCGAACGAGATCGTGACGCGCGAGCGGCCCTCGGTCGAGGTCGAACGGAGCTCGTCGATGCCGGAGACGGTGTTGACGGCGGCCTCGATGCGATCCGTTATCTCGGTTTCCATGTTCTCCGGCGTCGCGCCGGGATTGGTCGTCGTGACCGAGACGACCGGCGTTTCGACGCGCGGGTAGCGGTCGACGCCGAGGGTGAAGAACGACACGCCGCCGACGACCGTGATCGCGGCGATGAGCATCGTCGCGAAGACTGGACGGTGAACGCAGATTTCAGCGAGCTTCTGCATGGGGCACCTGGCAGGTGATGACGACTAAGAAGGCATCGCAGAATGCCATCCGTGTGATCCGTGGCACTTATTCGTCCGAGGCGTCCTTCGAGAGGGTGACCTCGACACCATCGTAGAGCTGGGCGAGGTTCGAGGTCGCGACCCGGTCCGTTTCCTGAACACCCGAGACAATCCGAATGCTCTCGCCGACTTCGCGCGCGGCAAGCTGCACGACCCGCAACCGCGCCTTGCGATCGTTGTCGATGACGAACACGCGGAACGAATTGGTGTTCGCGTCCTCGATGACCGCGCGCGCCGGCACGAGCATTGTCTTGATCGTCTTGTCCTGGTCGATCGTGCCGACCGCGAACATGCCGGGCTTGAGCAGGGCGTCGGGGTTGGGGACGCGAGCCTCGACCCGGAATGAACGCGACTCAGCCGAGATGGCCGGGTTGATGGCGGTGATTCGACCGGTAAAAGACTTCCCGGGGAACGCGTCAACGGTGGCCTTGACCGACTGACCAATCCGGACGAGGCCGGCCTGAACGCCGGGAATATTCAGCTGCAGACGGAGCGGATCGATCTTGAGGAGCGTGACGACCGCAGTCGACGGTTGCACGTACTCACCGAGCGACACTCGACGCTGGCTGATGAATCCGGAAAACGGCGCGACGATCGCCACGTCCTCGACCGCCTTCTCGGCCAGCGCCAGCTGCGCGCGCGCCTCCGCTACCGATGCGCGAGCAGTGTTGACGTTTTGCACGGAGGTCTCGGCGCCGGTTTTCGCCTGGTCGGCGACAGTGCTCGAGACGTCGCCGGACCCGACGAGCGACGCATAGCGCTGCGCCGTTGTCTGCGCCAGCGCGTTCTGCGATTCGGCGAGCTTGAGGTTGGCTTCGGCGCGGCTGACCGATGCCCGCGCTTCGTCGAGCCGCAACCCGGCGTCGATCCCCTGCAGCCGGACGAGCACCGCTTTTTCTTTGACGAACTGCCCGACGTCGACCGGCGTCGCGACGACGCGGCCCGAGGAATCAGGAGCGACGTCAGACGACTCGTCGGCCTCGAAGCTTCCCGTGGCTTCGATCGTGACAGGCTGCTCCTGTGACTTGACTGTCGCGACGGTGACGGGGACCACCGCCGGCGCTGGCGCCGCGCCCTCGGTTGTGGCGCGTCGGCTGCACCCCGCTGCGCTCAGGCCGACCACGAAAACGAGGACAGCGGCCGCGGTCAGCCCCGGCGAGCTGAGCCAGACGCGGTCCCGCGCTGAAGACGATGGCGAGCACCGGGCTGGCCGTGCCGAGAGCGAACGCTGCATGAGTTCAATGACGTCGTTGAAGGAATAATCGCTTACTAAGGCTATCCCATAACCACGTTCATTTCCTCAGCATCCAGCCCGGACACTACGTCGTCCCGGCGGGTAACGGCAGGAGGTCGGCAAAGACAAAGCCGTCGCGCTCGACGACGACCCCTGGGGTGGTCGGGATAGACCTCGAGAACATCGGGCCGCCGGTGACGCAGGTGTGGAACTCGCCACGCTCCCCGCAAGGGTCGGCGGTCTCCGGCAGGTCTCCCAGGAGCGACGCGTCGAACGCCCGTCCGGCCAGCGACGCCGGGACCGCGCGTGGATCGACACACGTGAGGCGCGCTTCGATGCCCCCTGCAATCATCTCGCGCGCCAGCGCGGCGGTGGGCCGGTTCCAGAGCGGAAACAATGGCACGAGGCCCGTGCCCCTCAGGCGTTCTTCACGGTAACGGCGGACGTCCTCGAGAAACAAGTCGCCAAACGCGACGTGCGTGAAACCGTCGGCGACGGCGCCGCGGCAGGCCGCCGCCATCCGTTCCTCGTACACCTCGTTCGGGCAGGGAGACGGGATGTTGACGACGACGAGCGGCAGGCCGGCGGCTTCGGCTTGGCTCCGCAGCAGTTCGGTCCTGACGCCGTGCATCGCCACCCGATCGGCGGCCTCGTTGATCGTCGTCAGCAGCGCCGCTGGTGCGCCAACCCCTTCGATGCGGAGCGTGTGCAGCATCCAGGCGCTGTCTTTGCCGCTGCTCCAGGAGACGAGCACCTTCACTTGAACGCCTCCGGGTGCAGCGCGCGCGCGATGAGTTCAGTGCCTTCCGCCACGCGTGGTCCCGGGACGACGGTGCGAGGATCCGTGATGATCGCGATGCGGCCGGCGCGGACCGCCGGCACCGACGGGAGCGCCTGCCATACCGCGATTTCCTGGCGCTGTTCAGCTGGTGACATGGAGCCTGCCCGCAACTCGAGGATGGCCTCAGGCCGGCGCGCGAGGACGAGCTCGGAGGTCGCCTGCACGGACTGTTGCGGCACGTCTGCGAATACGTTGTCGCCACCGGCCGCGTCGAGCATGTCGTGAAGGAAGCCGGTGCCGCCACTCGCATAGACGCCTCTGAGGGCGAGCGCATCCCGTCCGAAAACGAGCAGTGTTCGTGGTCTGGGTCGCCCGGACACGCGCATCCGGGTCTCGCGGAGTTTCTCCTCGATCCGCCGGATCACCGCCGCGGCGCTCTCTTGCTGTCCGACCCGTTCGCCGAGTTGCCGGATCGTCGTGGTGACATCGGCGAGCCCGGCGTGCTTGTAAATGAACACGGGGATCGTCGCGCGGTCGAGCTGGCGCCTGAGGTCGATCTGACTCTCGTAGACGATGACGAGATCGGGTCGAAGCGACAGGATGCGCTCGAGATCCGGATCGACGAGCGCGCCAACACGCGGCAGCGTGAGCACGTCTGGCGGATAGTCGTCGAAGCTGCTGACGGCAACGACTCGAGGGCCTGCGCCGATCGCGAAGAGCATTTCACTGACCGCCGGGATGAGCGAGATGATGCGCGCGGGGGCGGGCTGCGCGGCGGCGTGCGTCGTCACTCCGCCACGTACCCACGGCGTTGACACGATGAGGCACGATGACACGATGGCCACGATGACGATTGTTGAAAAGACTGGTTTCATCGTGCGCATCGTGTGCATCGTGAACGTCGTGCTTAAGATCGTCACCATGAATCTCGCTAACAGGTGTCCAAAAGCCTCTCACCGCAGAGAACGCGGAGTGCGCAGAGAAGACCAATATTGCTCTGCGTCCTCAGCGGTAAAGTCTTTTGAGTGCGAGCGGCCTTGAAATTGATCACTAGGCTTTCCTCACCAGCAGCCACAGAAAGAACGGTCCACCAATCAGTGCCGTGATCACTCCCACCGGTATCTCGACCGGTGCGATCAGCGTCCGGGCGAGGACGTCGCAGCCGACGAGAAATGCCGCGCCGAAGAGCGCCGAGGCCGGGAGCACCACGCGGTGATCCGAGCCGACGATCAACCGCACCAGGTGCGGCACGATGATGCCGATGAAGCCGACCGGTCCGCCGACCGACACGGCCGCGCCAGTGGCGAGCGACGCGCTGAAGAAGGCGCGCCGCTGGGCGCTCGTGACGTCGATGCCTCGCGTTTCGGCGCTGTCAGCTCCGAGGCTGAGCAAGTTCAGCGGGCGCGACAGCCACGCAAAGACCGCGAAGGCAGCCAGTACGAGCGGAAGTGAGGTCACGATGGGCTGATAGCTGCTGACGTCGAGGTCTCCCATCAGCCAGCGCAGCGTACGGTAGGCGTCGGCAAAATCGGCGAAGTACTGCACGCAGAGGATCAAGGCCGAGAAAAATGCGTTGAGGGTCACGCCGGCGAGCAGCAGGACGTCGGTCGAAAGGCCGCGCCGGTGGGCGCGCGCGAGCGCATAGACAATCGTGACGGCGCAGGCGGCGCCAACGAAGCCGGCGACTGAGACCGCGGAGATCCCGCCAACGCCCAGCGTCCAGTTGAACGTGATGGCCAGCATTGCGCCAAGCGCCGCGCCAGAGGATACGCCGAGCGTGAACGGCGTCGCGAGCGGATTGCGGAGGAGCCCCTGAAAGACGACGCCGGCGGTCGCCAGGGCAGCGCCGACCAGGGCGCCCGCGAGCGTGCGCGGCAACCGGGCGACGAAGAAGATCTGCGCGTCGACATTGTCGGCAAATGGCACCGACCAGTCGAACGCGCGCCGCAGATTGATCGCTGTCGACCCGACGAGCGGCGCCAGCGTCACCGCCGCCACCGCCACCAGGCCGAAGCCGGTTGTCGTCATCGCGATTCGCCGGCGGATCGTCACGAGGCCGTCCCGCGCGCGCTCCGGCCGACCGGCACGACCACGAGATGGCCGGCGCCCGCATGCGGCTGGACATCCGCCTCGATGCCGTAGAGCGCCTGGATGTTCCCGGCGGTCAGGACGTCGCCGGTCGCGCCTGAAGCGAGGATCCGCCCGTCTTTGAGCAACACCAGCGTTTTACAGAGCGCCGCCGCGAAGTTGAGATCGTGCGTCGAGATGACGATGGCGATGGGCGTGCGGCGCTGGAGATCGCGAAGGAGGGAGGCGACTTCGAGCTGGTAGGCGAGATCGAGCGCCGCCGTCGGCTCGTCGAGCAGCAGTATGCCGGGGTCAGGCCGTGAATCGTGAATCACGGCTTTTCCACCGGATTCAGCGGATTCACGATTCACGGCCTGACCCCGGTTTTCGCTCGAAATCTGCGCCAGCGCGGCGGCGATGATGACGCGCTGCTTCTCGCCGCCGCTGAGCGTGGCAAAGAGCCGATCCTCGAACGCCCCGGTGCCGGTGGCCTCGAGCGCCCGGCGCGCGAGGCGAGGTCGCGCGGGCCCTCGACTTCGAACGTCCCGAGGTGCGGATAGCGTCCCATCAGGACCACTTCGAGCACCGCTGAAGTCGAACGCGAGGTGCGTTTCCTGCGGCACGACCGCCATTCGCCGCGCCATCATCGAACGCGACAATCGAGAGAGATCGACGCCGTCGAGCGTCACACGTCCGCTCGACGGCCGAAGCGTGCCGGCCAGTACGCGAAGGAGCGTCGTTTTTCCGGAGCCGTTCGGCCCGAGGATTCCGACAACGCCATCGACTGGCACGTCGAGCGAGGCGCCGCGCAGCACCGGCGGCGCCTGCGGTCGATACGAGAATGTGACGTCAGCGGCTCGCAGCAACCCTCACACCCACCATCCCGGCACGTCCGAGCGCCGGGTAACCCAGCGCTTCCTCGTAGTCGCGATTGAAGAGGTTGGTGACGCGCCCGAAGATCTGCAGCCGGTTCCAGAACGTCCACGACGCGCCGGCGTTCCAGACACTGTATCCGGGTCCCTCGTAGACGCCGCCGAAGGTACCGAAGCTCGGGTCGACATCGCTGACCGTGCTGCGGGCCCCGCCGTCAAGGAACGCCGAGAGCGGACCAGCCGAGAGCAGCACGTCGGCCGAGAACATGTGATCGGGCCGGCGCAGCAATCGGTCACCGACCGCGTACGGGGCCGGGGCCAACCCGCTCTGATCGACGGCGAGGATCTCGGTCGAGAGACGCGTGTAGCCGACGCGGACCAGAAGGCTTCCGCCGCCGAGCGCATTCAGTGGCATCGCGCGCCGTGCCGGCAATCTCGACGCCGCGCGCGCGCGCATTCGAGATGTTGTCGGTCCGAAACTGGCTCGAGCCGCTGAATGATCCCGTCGCCACAATCAGGTCGTCGTAGTTATTGAAGAAGACGGTGCCCTCGACGAGGCCACGCCCGCCGAAGAGTGCCTGTTCGACGCCTGCGTCGAAGCTGCGGCTGCGCTCCGGCTCGAGCGACGGGTTGTCCGTGAATGCAATCTCGAAAGCGTCGGGGGGGCGGATGCCGGTGCCCGCTGATGCCCGGAGCTTGGTGAAGTTGCCGTCGGTCGCGCCGAGGACCCACGCCGCGGCAACCTTCGGATTTGTCGAGACGACCGTGTCGCTGTCGAACGGCGGCCGGGGAGCGAACGCGTCGGCGTCTCCGGCGAGAGCGTCACGCGTGATGCGGTCGACGCGGACCCCTGCCACCACAAAGATTCTATCCGCGCGGTTCCACCGCGCTTCGCCGAAGAACGCCGGCAATGCCGCGCTCGACTGGCACGAGCTGGTTGCCGGTTGCGGTAATAAACGTGCCGCCGGCGCTTTCACCGAGCAACTCGGTACCCGCCGACGCCTCGAGGCCGCGCGCAAAGGTCGTATCCACCAGAAAGCGCGCGGTCGTGCGACGGGAATACGACTCGGAATCGCCGAACTGGCTCGCGAACTCACTGTCGAGCCGCGAGTGTGTGGCTTCACCGCTGATTCGGGCGCGGCCCGCCGATGCGGCGCCGGCAACCGACATCAACCAGCGATCGTTGACGCCGCGCGCGACGAGGTCGATGCCGCTGTACGTCCCCGCCAGGATCTGCGCCGAACGGCCCCGGTGCCCCGCGCTCGTCGGTGGCGTAGCGCAGGCTGCCGTGAATGCCCGCGCCCTGGCTGTTGCGCCACCCGCCGGCCAGATCAGCGAAGCTCCGCTCGTAGTCGTCATTCTCGACGATGGCGCCGGTCGTAGTGCGCGAGCCGTTGAGATTCTCCGTCGTCAACCGTTCGGTCGCCGCGCCCCAGTTCCACTGACCGACGGCGCCCGAAGTCGCGGCTGTCGCGCGGAACGTATCGTAGCCGCCGCCTTCGATCGAGGCCGACGCGTCAGGCCTGCCGCCCCGCCGGGTGACGACGCGGACCACCGAGCCAATCGCGTTCGATCCAAAGAGCGCGCTCTGCGGCCCACGAACGACTTCGATCCGCTCGATGTTCGCGACCGGGAGATGCGCGAAATCGTAGCCGCCGCCGAACGCGTTCGCCTGCACGCCGTCGACGATCACGAGCGAGTAGTCCGATTCGCCGCCGCGCGGGAACACGCTCGTCACCGCGCCGCGGCCGCCGTTGGTGATGACCGAGAGTCCAGTCACGGCCCGCAGGGCGTCGGCGACGCTCTCGACTTGATGCTTCTCGAGGTCGTCGCGGGTGATGATCGTCACGCTCGAGGCGGCCGATGAGAGCGGGATTTCAACTTGCGCCGCCGAGACGACGACCGATTCAGCTACGGCGCTAATCTCGAGCGCGATCGTTAGCAAGACCAACCGTAACGAAGGCGACCACATAAACA
>CAVXUR010000010.1:0-170680 GCA_963764925.1 uncultured Acidobacteriota bacterium | reverse complement strand
ATCGGCGCGGCGGGCCTTTGTTCAGTCGGTCCGAAGCGCGTCGACCGGCTGAATCGAGGCAGCTCGGTTCGCTGGAATCGCGGCGGACATCATCGTCAGCGACAAACAGCACCAGGCTGACGGCGACGAGCACGACCGGATCGTTCAGATTGCCGATCGACCACTGGGCGACAACCTTGTTGAGCCCCACGCTCAATGCGAGACCAGCGAAGAGGCCCGCGACGATGGCCAAGACCGCCGGCTGCACCGCAGCGTTTACGATGCGCCCGCGACCGGCACCGAGCGCCATACGGATGCCAAATTCTTTGAACCGGCACGACACCGAGTACGACACGACACTGTAGAGCCCGACTACTGCGAGCATCAGCGCAAACATCGCGAAGCCGAGCAACAGCAACGTCACAAACCGCTCACGGGCCCAGCCCGCGCTTGCCAGCGCGCCTTCGGCTGTGTAGACGCTTACGGGTTGATTGGGATCGACGGTACGCACGGCTTCCCGAATCGAACGGGTCATCGCAAGTGGGTCGCGACTCGTCCGCAGGATCACATTCAGGGAATCGCTCAGCATGAGCGTGTACGGCACGTAGATCGACGGCGCCGGCGGCTCATGGAGACCGACATTGGGTGTGTCGCCCACGACACCGACTATTTCGAACCAGCCGTCACTGCCGGGCGCCGCCAGTCTGAATGGGTTGGGTGGCTTGACGTAATCGGGCATTCGAACGCGCCGTCCGATCGCGGATTCGTCAGGCCACCACGCACGAGCCATCGTTTGGTTGACGACGGCGACGTGGGGCGTTCCACCGCTCTCTGAATCTGACCACACGCGGCCTCGAATGAGCGGGATCTTCATCGTCGAAAAGTAGTCGGCGCTGATCCGTTGGACAATCGGTGCTTCGTCTCCGGGCGTGTCCCGGCCGGGAACTTCGACCACCGACCGTTCGCCCGACTGCGGTGGTATCCCGCTGTAGGTGGCGAGCGCGACCGACTCGACCTGGGGCACCTCTGCCATGCGATCCCGCAGGCGCTCGTAGAACGTGGCGCGGCCGGCCCATTCCCTGTAACTGTTCTCTGGAAGGTTGATCGTCGCGACGATCACATGGTGCGGATCGTAGCCGAGCGATGTCCGGTACAGACCGATGAGCACCCGGACAGCCGCACCAGCGCCCGCGAGGAGCAGCACCGTCACCGCGATTTGAGCCGCGAGCAGGAGATGATGCGCTCGCCGGCCTTGGACGCCGGCGGTCGTCCGGGCAGTCGCCGTCTGGCGTGGGCGCGAAAACGACAAGGCCGGTGACAGTCCAGAGATCAGGGCCGACGCCATCGCAAGGCCCGCACTGAAGAGCAAGACCGGTACATTGACGGGCACGGCCATGAGGTTCCCGACCGGAACCGAATTGGGGGGCAAGAGCCTGAGCACGGCCGGCAGGCCCCAGTAGCCCGCCGCAACGCCCAGCGCGGCGCCGGCGACTGCCAGGAGCAGCGATTCCACGAGGAGCTGCCTCATCAATCGTCCACGACTGGCCCCGAGGGCGGCGCGCACGACGAACTCATACGCCCGCGAGGTCCCGCGCGCCAACAGCAGAATGGACACGTTCGCGCAGGCGAGCAGGAGCAGCAACAGAGACGCCGCGAAGATCAGCAGGAGGGTCGGCACGAAGCCGTCCGCCCGTTGTGTCTCCACCAGACTTCGTACGAGCGGACGCACCTCCTTCGAAAAGCGTTGCGGGGCCTCCTTGGCGAACTGGTCGAAGAGCGGCTGAAGTCGCTGTTCGGCCATGCGTGGAGTCACGCCGCGCTTGAGACGGGCCTGGACGGTCCAGGCGACGTTCGGATCGAACGTCAGATCAATGGGAACGACAATCTCCGGACCGGTGGAAAAGTATTGCCGTGGCAGCACGCCAATCACGGTGTAGGGCTCGCGGTTTAGATGGAGGGTCTGCCCCACGGCCTCGGGCCGCCCTCCGAAGTGTCGCTGCCAGAACCGATAGGTGAGCACGACGACCCGCTGGGCCTGCTCGCCCGCCGGCCCGTCCGCCTCGTGGAAGACTCGTCCGAGGAGGGGCGGCACTCCGAGTACGTCCAAACCGTTCGCGGAAAAGTACTGGGTGCCCACCGTTTCCGGGAGGTCCTGGCCGGTCAGCGTCATCTCCCAGGTGTTCAAGGCGAAGGCGCCGCCCAGGACTTCGCTCTGTTGGAGGGCGACGAGCTGGCGAGCCGTGACAAACAGAATCCGCGTCCTCCCTTTGTCGAGCGTGCCGAGCCTGACGATCTGATCGATGTCGGCGAATGGGAAGGGGTTCAGCAATGCCGCATTCACGATGCTGAACAGCCCTGTAGCGGCGGCAATCCCGACTGCCAGGGAGACGACAGTCGTTACGGCGAAACCGGGGCTGCGGCGAAAGATGCGCAGCGCATATCGGAGATCTACGGCGAGGATGTCCAGCAAGAAGTTTCCTCCGCGACGAGCGCGAAAGAACATTACCACTCCGGAGTGATCAGCCATGAGATGAAATCAGGTCGCCGCGCTCTTCTATACGCTCTGCGAAAGCGCCAAGCTCGCGGGCATCGATCCTCACGCCTATCTACTTCGAACGCTCTACGCCGCGATCGCGCGGCCTGGCGCGGTTATCTATCCAGACGAGACTCTCAGCCATCCGATAGCTTGGTATGGAATCCGCTTGCGACGGGGCCGACGACCGCAAGGGCGGCGGGACAGCAACGTACCGCCCCTGCGATCACCACGGCGGGTGTTCAAGAAGGTACAGCAGTCACCGAGGCTGCATAACTTTCCAGCTCGCCGCGGCTAGGCGGATAGGTTCTCCCTTGTCGGATCAGGTTGGGCGCGAAGCGCCTCCAGTGCCACCGCGCTGGTGGGCGGGGCGGCCGGGCGCACTCGGAGCAGGAAACCACCTCGGAACTCGCTTGTAATACTCTTCGTACGTCGGGCCGAAGTGCTGGCGCAGCGCAGGCTCCTCGACCCGGACCACGGCCAAGTGAAAGTACACAAGCAAGAGCAGCGGCAGGACGAGGTCCTTGGCCTCCCACGTGGGATAGAGCAAGCCCACACCCAACAACAGTGTGATTCCGGCGAGATAAATCGGATTCCTGACGTACCGAAACGGTCCGTCCGTGACAAGCGGGCTCGTGCCCGCCATTGCCTGGCGCTCGCCCCGCGCGAGGCTCACGTTGCTCCAGACATGGAGCGCCAGCCCGGCCACGCAAATACCTCCGGCCAGCCAACCGATGGCATCTGGGCGCACCGCAAGAACGCTCGCTCCGTCCGGCTTCTTGACGTACGCCAAGCCGACTGCGCCACCCAACCAAATGACGGAGCGAATCGCGGCATTGACCCAAAGCGGTGGAGTCACCAATTCTCCTTGCACCGTCCGTCGAACTAGTCTTGGAGTCGCCGACGCGCAGCGATCTCTGCGGAAGTGTAACGGACGCTGGTTTCCTCGACGCCGCGAGTCCTCGCATCGGGACCGAGGGGTTCGATTCCTATCTAATAGCAACGCATCACGAGAGGCGCTTCACGATATACCGAGCGCCGTCTGATGCATGCGGTGTTAGGCGCGCCGGTTCGCTCGAGTTCTCGGCAAAAAGCGCCCGGTCTGCTTCATGTACGCTCGATAGTCCTCGCCAAAGCGGGCCACCAGGTTCTCTTCTTCGGTTCGCGTTCGGATGATGAGGAGACCAAAGGCTAACACCGCCAGTCACCAGGAGGAACCAGTTCGCCGCGATCAGAGAAACTGCCACCATGAGCAACGCGGCGGAGTCGTAGAACGGATGCCGGACCCAGCGATAAGGGCCATGTACGACCAGCGTGTGCTGTTGCCGTGTGACCACCGTATCCGTCAGGTTCTTCCCGAGGCAGCGGAACGTCCACACCAGCAGCCCGCAGGCCGTGGCGATCACGCCGACTCCTGTCCACCTCAGCCAGGCTGGAAGGGACACTGAGGACCAGGCCATCCAGCCTGGATCGACCATCCAGGCGATCAGCCCCAGCCAGAAAGCCATGCCCAGAGGTCGTAACGTCGCCAACATGAACAGGCCCTCCTGCCGTCGATCGAGTTTCTCGCGCGTCGCTTGTGACTTGAGCCTGTGGTAGATGCCGATCGGAAGGACCACAAGAAACACAACAATCAGTACGGCCCGGAACGTTTGGTCGTGGTTCATGGGCGATATCGCTTTGCCGCGCTTGCCTTTACTAGTCTTTAGGTTGCGCCCGGCATCTGTCTGCAATGGTGGCGAATGTGCATCGCGCTAAAGCTCGCGTAGTCTTCGACCGACACCGTACCGAAACCGGTGCTCACGGCGTGTTGGCCACTGGCGACCCGTCTACGACATTCCTCATCGAACCTGGCGAGCACCCCTTCCAGGCGGACGCGCGCCTGAGCCGGCGTGGCCGGTCCGCTAGCAGGGTCAAACGCCTTGTTGGCCTTCCACCCCTTCGGAAACACGCCCTTCTTCAAGATCCGGTTGAAGTACAGTCTGGCCAGCGGGCGCAGGAAAGCGGGGGGCATCGGGATCAACGGAGCCCCAGAAACGACGTTGGCCGCTTCCTCCAAGCCACGCGCCACATGCTCCACTACCTGGCTCGGCGACCATTTCCCCGGCGCACACGGCGTAGTCCAAGTCGTCGCTGATCTCTCCGCAGCCGCGACAAGGTCGATGACGGCGGCGCGATTGGCCGCAAGCACATCATTGACATCAGCCATGGGACCTCCAGTGCGTGAACCGGTAATCGACCTGAATCAGCCAGCCAACAGGTAATGGAGTAGACCGGCGAGCGTCTCCGCAGCCAACGGCGGCTGCTCTACAGCCATGTCGCCTTTGGCAACTCCAACACTGGCGGGATGGTAGCACCGGGCTGCGCTACACGATCCGCCCGTTGGTTAGCTGCGAGCGGCGCGGTTGGCTGCGGCCGCGCGCGTGGCCAGGAACGCGAGCGCAAACAGCACGCCGAGTGCGAGGTCGATGCAGCCAAACAGCAGAACGTCTGCGCCGACCCGTCCTGCGTTGAACAGTAGAAGGACGGGCACCCCGAAGACGAGCTTCTCGAGGATGGCCGCGAGCATGAGCGGTCGGTAGCGCTGTACGTCTTGCGCGATGACGAGGAACACCGCTTGCCACGCGAGCGCGACTCCGATGAAGCCGTAGAAGTGCTCGGGTCGCTGGATTGGTCCCGGAAGAGAGGGTCCGACCCCGAGCTCGACGAAGTACTGCGGCGCGAGCACCAGCAGCCCGTACACGCCGGCCCAGGAGAAGACTCGACGCGCGAATGTCGTGGACACTTTCATAACGAGTGAGTGGTTCTCGCGAGTCGCCTTCGGATCAGCGAGCACCGCCAACGGGAGCCGTTGAGGACCGCACCGCCTCGAGACGCGAGCGAACCAGCACGGCGATCTCCTCGATGCTGATGCTCTTCAGGCACACGTTGTCGTTGCAGGGCGACCGCCGCTGGTTGAGCGGACCGATGCACGGGCTGCAGGAGTATCCGGTGTGGATCACGTCCGAGTTGGTCGTGAGCGGCCGATAGCGCTCGGGGATCTCCGGCCCGAAGAAGACGACTTCGTGGATCCGTGTCAGCGCCGCGAAGTGGGCCGGTCCCGAGTCGTTCGTGACCAGCACGTGCGCGAGATCGAACAGATGCAGCAGCTCCGTCATCGTGGTCTGGCCGGTGAGGTCCAGCGCACGTGGCGAGCCCAGCCGCGCGCACATGGATTGCGCGTCGGGCTTCTCGCTGGCCACACCCGTGATCAGCACGAAGACCTCGGGATCTTCCAGCAGCTGGCGGGCGAGCTCGGTGAACGACTCGAGCGGCCAGCGGCGCATCGGAAACTTGTCGCTGGCGTTGGGATTGAGCACGACGAGCTTGCGGGTCGGTCCGATGTCGGCATGGATCGCGCGGAGCTTCCGCCAGATTTCGGCGGCCGCGCTCGCGTCGGTCGAAATCTTCGGAACGTCGAGACAGTCCATGGTCCTCGGCCGTTTCACCCGCGGCACCTGGTCCGGCGGCGCGTCGAGCGCGTGCACGAGATCGAGGAACGTGTGCGCGGCATGGATGTGCCCGTTGTGCAGCACCTTGTGTGTCAGCAGATCGCCGGCGTACAGCCCTTCCTGGTTGAACCGGTGGAAACCGACGCGTCGGCAGGCGCCAGACAGGTAGCTCAGCATGCTGCTGTACCTGACGAAGGCTTCCATGTTGATCACGGTGTCGATGCGGCGACGGCGGGCACGCCACAGAAACCGCAGCGTGTCGCGCGCGAGTGACAGGCCGGAATGCGCGTCGAGGGTGATGATGTTCTCGGACGGGATGATCTCGAGCATCTCCACGCTCGACCGGATCTGCGTGAAGCAGAGAAAGTGCAGCGTGGCGTCCGGATAGAGCTCGCGCGCTTTCCTGAGCGAGGGATAGGCCACGACCATCGTCCCCATCTCGGCGAGCTGAATGAACAGGATGTTCCGCGGCCTGCCGGCCGGAGAAGCGGCCAGTCCGATGAAGCGCTGGACGCGGCAGACGATGGTGAGGAGAAACGCGAGCGGGATCCCGACCCAGTAGTCGATGGCCCGCATCAGGTCCGCATTCAAGGCAGTCTCGTTTCGCAGCGCACGACTATGCCGCCATAGAACCTGGTCGGGGCTCCGACAGCAGCAGCCTGACGGTGCGCAGCGGATGCCGCGCGTCGTCGCGAACCGTTGCCCAGCCGATTCTCCGCAGATAATGCGCCAGGAATGCGAAGAGCAGAACGGTCGTGATGTAGAGCACCGACCCGAGCCGGAACACCTCCGGAGCCGCGGCGTAGAGCGCGAGGCCGATGGATGCCGCGATGTTGCGCGGACCCCGCTTGTCCGGCACCAGGAGCACGATCAGCAAGTGCCGGGCGACGCGCATCTTGATGCCGACGAACATCGCGAACGGCACGAGCGACCACCCGATCCGATCCTCCATGTCGAACCCGAGTCGCGTCTCGACGTACCACAGCACAATCGTGAAGGGCACGACCAGTGCGACCGCCGCGACCGTGTCGTAGATGTTGCCTTTGACCTGGTCGTGGAACGTGAAGATGGTCAGGTAGTTGTCCCAGATGAAGTAGGGGAGCACGAAACCGGCGAACAGGATGGCGGCAAAGATCATCGCCATGCCACGCCGCATGGTCAGGATCTGCCACGCGTACGCCGCCGGCGAGAGCTTCATCGTGATGGCGAGCGCCATCAGGAGGTGACTGGCGTCGCGCCTCGAGCGCGGGCGAGGACGAGCGCGATCATGACCACGACGAGCATGGCGAGGTACGTGTCGTCCTGCACGTAGACGAACCGATGTCCGAAGTACGCGAAGTTCAGGTACAGGAGGGGAAAGAGGTACCACCGCGTGTTCAGGAAATACCAGAGCGACAGCGCGACGAACAGCGCGGCGAGCAGCAGGACCATGCCGTAGAACCCGATTCCCGTCGCCGCCCCGATGGCATACAGCCCCGCCGCCGTGAGCAAGGCCGCCGGCGGATAGGGAGCTGATGCCTCCCTGGTCCACGTCGCCTTCTCGAGCGGTGTCTGTTCAAGGCGCGCCTTGGTGTACATGTCGAGCGGATCGTTCAACACGACCTTGGCGACGTACGAATTGCCGATCGTGTCCGTGCCGTAGGTCTCGTACTGGTGAACGCCGCTGAGCAGCGGGAAACGGGCGTAGTCGACGTAGGCCCGCGGGACGTTCGGAATCGCCACGGCGATCATGTGCAGGACCGTCGCGGCGATCACCGTGTACTGGACCGGTCGGTTCACCCGTAACAGGAACCTGTCGACCGCCGCCGCCGCTTCGAGAAAAGTCACCTGCCTCCTCGGTCCGGCCGAGCCGACTAGAGTAGCAGAGCACACGTGGAATCCGGATCGGCAATCGCGCAGAGTCCACGACCCCGCTCGGTAAGCTCCTCCGTATGTTACTAATCTTTCGATGAAAGCCGCCGTCCGTTCAGGATACGGATCGCCTGCCCTTCTACACGTGGAGGAGATCGAACGTCCAACTCCCCGGAACGACGAAGTGCTCGTTCGGGTGTACGCGACAACGGTCAGCAGAACTGACTGCCATGTTCTCTCGGGCCGGCCATTGATGATGCGCCTGTTTACGGGTGTGCTCAGACCGCGCGTGGCGGTGACCGGATCGGACTTCGCCGGGAAAATCGAAGCCGTCGGGAACCACGTGCGATCGTTCAAAGTAGGGGACAGGGTGATGGGATTCGGCGGTGTCTTCGGGAGTGGGTCCCATGCCCACTACCTCGCCTTCCCGGAATCCAAAGCGATCGCAATCATTCCAGACAACCTGACGTATGAGGAGGCAGCAGCCTGCGTCGAGGGAGCTGTTTATGCGTTCAATGGCGTGAGTGCCGTCAACCCCAGGCGCGGCCACACGGCTCTGGTGAATGGCGCGACCGGTGCGATCGGCTCATCGATGGTTCAGCTCCTGAAACATCAGGGAGTATCCGTGACCGCCGTCTGCGGTGGTGAGCACGGCGCGCTGGTGCGGTCCCTGGGCGCTGAACGAGTGATTGACTACAGAACCGAGGACTTTACGAAAGACAGCAGAACCTATGATCTCGTCCTCGATGCCGTGGGCACGAGCACATTTGGACGGTGTAAACCGATCCTGAAAGACACCGGCGTTTATACGTCCTCAGGAGGATTCCAAAACCTGTTGCTGGCACTGACGACACCGTTACTGGGCGGAAAGAAGGTTGCGTTCCCCCCACCCAGGGGTATGAGGGCGAGCCTGGGTTTCGTCAGGGATCTGGCCGAACGAGGCAGCTTCACGCCGGTGATCGATAGAAGGTATCCGCTGGAAAAGATTGCTGAAGCTTTCGAATACGTGGCCACGGGCAGCAAGATTGGCAATGTCATCATCACTCTCGGTTGACCCTGCGGAGTGGACTACCCCAACGTGTGGACTCGAGACGCGATTCGCTTCCGAGATCTGCCGATATATCTCGTGTCATGCCGAAGAGGCGGAAGCGATCGACCCGAAGACCGACGCCAGTCGCGTATTCGGTGTACATCGTCGAGCTCGACCGCAGGTGCGTCAGAGTACCGTGCGCCTTTGCCCCGCTATACGTGGGGCAGACGGCGCACTCGCCGGAAGAACGGTTCGAGCAGCACAAGGCCGGTGGCAGGTTCGCGGCAGCAAAACCGCATCGCTTCGGTGTTCGCCTGCGCTACGACCTGATGAAGGGGATTGGTCCGTTCAAGACCCGCACGGAAGCAGAAGCCGCGGAGATGGCGGTCGCCAGCGCGCTCGAGAAGCGAGGCCATCGCGTCTTCTGGGGCTGACGACGAGCCTCACCTCTCCGCGATCTTCTTCACCATTCGACACACGCTGGGCAGTGCCCGCCGAGGCGCGGCGGGCGCGCCGGTCCGGCCGGTCACGCTGTGCGTTCGTCTGCGCTGTGTACGGGCGTCCGGTGCAGAACCAGCTGGATCAAGTCACGGCTCGACGGCATGTTGAACCGCCGCCCTGACACGGTGAACAGCGGCGTGACCGCCGGCCACCCGAGCGCCGGCACCCGAGTCGAGCATGCCGCGACTATTGGGTAGTAGGTCAACGCGATCGCGCCGCAAACCGTCCAGAACTCCGACTTCGTGACAAGCGTAAGCAGCCATCCCAAACCCACGATGGCACAGACCTCAAACAGGGCGACCAACACCCGCCGCCCTGCACTGTTCAACGCCGGCTGTCGATCCTCGGAGAGTGTCAATCGGAGCTCATTCGAAGGGTCTGCCCTCAGGGTCCGGGCGTCAGCTGTGCCCTCCTCAGGAAAGAGCTCATTGAATTCTTCGAGCACCACTTCGGCCGGCAACCCGATAGCTGCGGCGTATTCACGAACGAACCCTCGCCGATAAATCCCTCCCGGCCATTTCGACACGTCGCCCCGCTCGAGATCCGCGAGCAGCGACCGGTTGATCTTGGTGGAAGCGGCGATTGCCTCCAACGAAATTCCGAGGCGTTCCCGACCCGATCGAAGACGCCGCCCAAAGCTCAGTGATACCGTGTTCATAAGTTCTCCGTACGATGCACTGCCAGCCATCGCTGGCTAACCCTGCCAAGACCTTCCGACCGATGCGAATGTAGTCGCCAAAACCCGCGCGCCATCGCCATGCCGATCGCCAGCGCGACAGCTGCCGCGAGCCCTTCTGTTATCAGCACAGGATTCATTCTCGAAGGAACTGAGTGAAGATACGCCCGCTGCGGACGAACAGCAACAGATTTCACGAAGGGCAAACACCGCCGGTCTGCCTTGACGCTGCTGAGTGTGAACATTTCAGTGAGCGACGCGATGTGTTATGACAGCCGTCGTCCGTTCAGGATACGGATCACCGACAACCTGACGTTTCGCGTCCCGCGAAGAATTCACGTTCAGCGAACTGAACGCATGGCTGAGGTTGGAGGGAGGCCCGACAATCCGGTCTTGGCCCTCTGTTCCATCGATGTGTAGACTGTGGTGCATGTTGCGCGTAGCAGTGCTGAGCATGACGCTGTCGATCCTCGCGTCGAGCGTCGCCTGGTCGCAGGAACCGTCGACACGCGAAGAGGCCGACCGGCAGCGCCGCGAACAGCAGGCCAAAGAGGTCAAGCCCTACGAGCCGAACCGCGTGGAGAGGGCCCTCGACTTCGCCGAAGACAAAGCGATCTTCATCCTCGACCGCGAGGGCTTCCATCCAAAGTTTGGCTCGTTGACCACGGGCAGCGGGTTCGCCTATGGCCTGGGCTTTCGTGATCGCGATCTCTTCTCCAACACCGGGGCGCTGGAAATCTTGGCGGCCGGCAGTGTCAAGCGGTACTGGGCGACCGAAGCGCGGCTCACGTTTCCGCGGCTTGCCCGGAACCACTTGTACCTCGAGACCTGGGCCAGCCACCGCGACTATCCGCAGGAAAACTTCTTTGGCCTCGGACCCGATTCAGCCCGAGACGATCGAGTCCGACTACGCGATCCGCACGAACCATTTCGGTGGCCGCGCGGGTGTCAGACCCGTCGAGCACCTGCTCGTCGGCGGCGGGCTCGAGTACCTGACGCCGCGACTCGGCGAGGGGCAGAACGATCGGTATCCGACCGTGACCGAGGACATTCCCTCCGTCCGAAGTGCCCGGCCTTGTTCCCCGCGCCGATTTCCTGCGATCCGACGCGTTCGTCGAGGTCGACTATCGCGAGCCGCGATATCCGACGGAAGGGCGGCTGGTATCGCATCGACTTCTCCCACTACGACGATCGCACCGCCGGCCAGTTCACGTTCAACCGCATCGACGCCGACCTGCGGCAGTTCATCGGTTTTCTGGCCGGCCGTCGCGTTATCGCGGCGCGGCTCTTCGTCTCGACATCGGACACCAGCGCCGGCCAGACGATGCCGTTCTATTTCATGCCGACGCTCGGCGGGAACGACACCCTGCGCGGCTTCCGCGAGTATCGGTTCCGAGCACCGCACGCGATCCTGGCACAGGCCGAGTACCGCTGGGAGATCTGGAGCGGTTTCGACGCGGCCCTCTTCTACGACGCCGGAAAGGTCGCGAACCGTCGTGACGATCTCGATTTCGAGAATCTCGAATCGGACTACGGCATTGGGTTCCGGTTCAACACCAACAGCGGCGTCATCCTCCGTGTCGATGCCGCGTTCGGGAGTCGTGATGGCAAGCACCTGTATATCGTCTTTGGCGGCGTTTTCTAGAAGGGCGATCGCCCGCTGCGGCGGGTCCGGCGCAGTGCGTGGCGCTCGCCGGCTTCGTCGGCCTGCTGGCCGCAGGGACGTCGGTGTCGCTACGCTCGGCCGCGCCGCGCTTCTATCCCGACGATCCGCGCTGGACGGATGACGATCGCGCAATGGACGCGTCGAAGGCCGGGCCGATCGAAGACTCGAACGGCTACGACTTCGTCGTGAACACGCTCGGACATCCCGGAGAGCGACGAGACGTTCGCGCGCTCAACGTCAACACGGTCGACGAAGTCCCTGACTCGAGCTGGTTCACCAATCGAATCGGCCGGAAGGACACTGAGCGCGGCAGAAATCGCGAGAGGACCGGATCGCTCGGAGCGCGTGACCCTCGATGGCTGGAAGGTCTCTGGCGGCAAGAGCGCCGGCGTGCAGCCGGGCTTCCGCATGACCGACGCCGAGGGTCAGATGTATCAGATTGAAGTCGACCCGCCGTCGAATCCGGAGCTGGCAAGCGGTGTCGAGATCATCGGAACCGCCTTTTACCATGCGATCGGCTACAACGTGGTCGACGTCTATCTTGCCGAGCTCGATCGCGAGTCGCTCGTGATCGCGGACACGGCCACGATTCGCGATCCGCTCAACGGCCGTCGGCGCCGGCTGAAGAAGTACGATCTCGACAACGTCTTCAACCGCGCCGCGCGCCTCGAGAACGGCCGCTACCGTGTGCTCGTCAGCCGCTTCGCGCCAGGAAAGCCGCTCGGCAACTTCCGCTATTACGGCCGACGTCCCGACGATCCGAACGATCTCGTGCTGCACGAGCACCGGCGCGAGCTGCGCGGGGCGCGGGTCTTCGGTGCCTGGCTGAATCACGACGACTCGCGAGGCATCAACAGCCTCGACATGCTCGAGACGACCGACGGGCGCGGCGTGGATCAAGCACTACATGTTCGACTTCGGATCCATCCTCGGCAGCGGCACCGTCTATGCCCAGCGCCACCGGCCGGGCAACGAGTACATCTTCGAGCAGAGACCAGGGTGGCTGACGCTGGTCACGCTTGGTCTGTACGTGCGGCCGTGGATGACGATCGACTATCCTCGCGTGCCCCGCTCGATCGGACGGCTCGAGGCCGAGCGCTTCGATCCACTCACGTGGAAACCGGAATATCCCGAACGCGGCCTTCGAAAACATGCGGCCGGACGACGCGTTCTGGGCCGCGCGCATCGTGTCGAAGTTCTCCGACGAGGCGATTCGTGCGGTCGTCGAGAAGGCGGCGTACAGCGATCCGGCGGCGACCGATTACATGACGAAGACGATCATCGCCCGTCGCGACAAGGTGGTCGCTGCCTGGATCAACCAGGTATGCCCCGTCGTCGATACGGCGTTGTCGGCAGACGGCACGCTGACGTTCGCGAACGCAGCCGTCGATGCCAAGGCCGCCACAGCCCCCGAGCGGTACGAGCTCAACTGGTTCCGATTCGATAACACGACCGATCAGCGAACACCTGTCGGGTGAGCGGACGATGGTGTCGGGCGAATCGGCGCGCGCGCCCGACGGGCTGATGGCGAGCTGACTTCGTGGGCGTCAGCGTGACGGCTGCGCACCCCCAACGGCCTGGATGGGCGACTCCGTCGACGTTCTTCTTCCGACGCGACGGAGCTGGCCCTTCGGCGAGCTGGTCGCTGGTCGGCGTCGAACGACAACCGGCGAAGCCGCCAGAGCAGTGAACCGACACAGGAGCTCCGGCCAAAACGATCCTTCCCTTGGGCGATCTCACTTCAAGTAGTGGGCCGAGCCCCCCCTTCCGAAACACACGCGATTCTGTAATTACGGCGACACTTTTGGGCATCGACACCGCGACGCGGTTCACGATTGCACCGATTTTGTAAGGGCACTCAGCTTGCCTGAACCGAGAGTGTGAAGACCGAGCGTATTAGTTGGCTGCTGTATCTTGTTGGCGCGTTGCTCGTTTGTGGCTCGTGGGTCGACCTGGTGCCGAGGGGACTCGGCTGGATCGGTTGGCTGATGGCTCTGGTTGGGTGGGCGGTGGGTACCCGACTCAGTCGAACCGACGATTGAGACACCTCGGCGTCCAGAGCCGAGCAGGATGCTTGAATGTCGGAAGCCCGAATCCACCACTGATGCTCTCAGGAGCTGCAGTGAAAGCCGCTGACGTGTGTCACGAAGCCGGTTCGAGCCTGAACGCGCCGAACCGGGCCGAGGACTTCGGCGGTCCGGAGAGTAGGAGAGCGATCCGTACGCTCAGGTCCCATGGCGGCAGGTATCCGCCCTCCGCCCCAGCCAGAGTCTTCCAGGTGCGACCATCAGGACTCACCGCGAACTCGAAGCGTGTCCTGTCTGTCGCGGCGAGCCGCAGATGGATCAGGTCCTGTTGCGGGATCGTGGCCGTCGCCAGCGTGCGGCGCTCGGTCTTTCGTCTCTGCCACACCTCGATCGTCAGCGTGCCGGCCTGTGTCTCCGCAGCAGGTGGTTCTTGCCTGCGCTCGATGGTGACGGCGAGCAGGTTGTCCCGATTACCGAAAGCCGCGATGCCGGCGCCAGCGCCGCGTGTGATCGACGCGGCGTCAACGATCGCGGTCGCGGCATAGCTGCCGCTGCGCGTCGGGCGGGCCGCGACGACGGTCGCGATCGGTCCGCTGTCGAGGCGCAGCCATCCTCCCGTGCTTCGGTCGATGCTCGGCGCAGTTGACTGGTCCCAGGGCCATTGCCATCCTGGATTGAGCGCCGCCGCCGTGAAGTCATCCTCGATCGAATCGTTCGTTCGACGTTGAGCCGATGCCGATGGCAGCGCTGCCGACGCGGACGGACCGCGTCCACCGTTGATTGCCGGCCAGCCTTGCGCGTCCCACGTGACCTCGTCGAGAAGGGCCTGGCGGCCGACGAACTCGAACGACGAGGCATCGTACGCGTGATAGAGGAGGAACGTCCGGCCGGATGAATCGGCGACGATGCTGCCGTGACCGGGACACTTCCATTGCGCGTTGCCGGCGAGAATCGGGTTGCCGGGATACCTTTCCCACGTGCCGAGCAGCGTTCGAGAGCGGGCAACGCCGAGCTTGTAGCTGCACGAACGGCCGCAGCACGCATCGGCAGAATAGAACATGTAGAACCATTCGCCGCGGCGGAGGATGTACGGTCCTTCAACGAGGTGGGCTTCCCACGGCGCCTCATTTCGCAGGATTGCCTGCTTGCCTCCCACGAGTTTCAGGCCGTCGTCCGAAAGCGGCTGCGCCCACAGCGGTGTCGGTTGTTTGCGGCTGTTCCCGTCCTCTTTCCATACGAGATAACGGCGGCCCTTCTCGTCGCGGATTGGCGCCGCATCAATCGATCCGAGCTCCTCGCACACCAGCGGTCCGTGATCGGTATATGGGCCGTCGGGCCGCTCCGCGTCCGCCACCGCTACACAGAGCGGTCCGTCTTTCTTCCTCGCGGTGTAGTAGACGTAGAAACGGCCTCCGTCCTGCGCGATCTCCGGTGCCCAGTAGCTGCCGGCCGACCACGCGGGCGGCGCCTGGAAAACGGCACCTGCCATTCGCCAGTTCACGAGGTCGGTCGAATGGAGGAGCGGAAAGATCGGCGCCCACTGCGACGTCGTCGCCGTCGCCCAGTAGTTCGTACCGACGCGGATGACGGAAGGGTCGGGAAAGTCGCCCGGCACGACAGGGTTCGAGAAGGTGGAAACCTGTCCGGTGCCGTAACCGGAATCGACGGCAGCCGTCCCGGCCACGAGCAGCACCAGCGCGACGACGCCCGACAGTGTGCGACGCTGCAGAACACTCATCATCGGACCTTCCGATCTTGCCGTTCGTGTAGCACGTAGTGTCCGGCTTGAGCCGGACTTCAGCGGTCCGCCTAGGAGACGTCGTTGCGCAGCATACCTTGTCAACGCTCAGCTTGACTCTTGTCAACGCTCAGCTTGACAGGAGTAATACCTTTCAACTACGGTCCGCCCGATGGAAGTGGAACCGCTTCCATCACCGCAAAGCGTGCGTTCCGATGAGCTTAGCGAATGTACGGGTGTCAAACGGCGCGATTCAGGAACGCCTGTCCCGACCCGTCCGGGAGGTCGACATGATGAGCACGTGCGTTCAGCGGTTCGGCCTATTCGTTGCCCTCTTCGGCGCGACGGTCTGCGTAAGCAGTCCAGCCTTCGCGCAGCGCGCCGACCGCGCCACCATCAGCGGCGTCGTCACTGACAATCAGGCCGCTGCCGTGCCCGGCGCGACGGTCACCATCAAGAACGAGGACACGGGCGTCGAAAACGTGCTCGTGACCAACAGTGCCGGCGTCTACACGAGCCCGCCGCTGGTGCTCGGCCGCTACTCGGTGACTGTCGACCTGTCGGGATTCAAGAAGATGGTCTCGTCGGGAATCCTGCTCCAGGGCGGCGGCGCGATCCGCCATGACGTCGCGCTGCAGGTCGGCGACCTGGCCGAGACGGTCCAAGTCACAGCGGTCACAGGGGTCAGCGAGACCCGGCCGGACGTGAGCCACACCGTCGACGAGAAGTACTACCAGGACCTTCCGTTCATCACCGGCTCCGACGTGCGCCTGGCCGAATCGGTGCTGCTCATGCAGCCGGGCTACCTGCCGATGCGGCCGAACGGCGACCCGATGTTCCGCGGCAGCCAGTTCAACTCCCGCATCAACGGCGGTCAGGCGATGGCCACCGAGAACTTCTTCGACGGCGCGGCCTTCGGCTACGCGAGCGGCCATCAGCAGAGCCACGAGAGCACGCCGCCGCTCGAGGCCGTCCAGGAAGTGAAGGTCATCTCGACGACCTACTCCGCGCAATACGGGCACACCAGCGGCGGCTTCATCGAGTACTCGAGCAAGTCGGGCACGAACGTGTTCCGCGGCAGCGTCTACGAGTACATGGCGGACGACGCGTTCAACCAGAACACGATCTTCGCCGAGCGGGGCGGAATCGAGAAGACGCCGATCCGCAACGACAACTTCGGCTTCACGCTCGGCGGTCCTGTCCGCCTGCCCGGCTACGACGGCCGCAACAAGACGCACTTCTTCGTGAACGTCGACTACACGCGCATCCGCTCGGGCACGATCGCGGGCTTCGGCAATACGACGCCCATCGATGCGTTCAAGGCCGGCGACTTCGGCGCGCTGCTGACGGGCAACCAGATTGGCACGGACGCGCTGGGACGGCCGATCCTACAGGGGCAGATCTTCGATCCGCAGACGACGCGGATGGTGGAGACAACATTCCCGTGCGCGATCCGTTCCCGGGCAACGTCATTCCCGCCGGCCACCCGCTCCGAAGCGCCGTCGCCTCGCGGATCGTGCCGTTGATGGTGGGACCCGACCGCGAAGGGCTCGCCAACAACGTCGCCGGCATCGGGACGGGCGACCAGACGTGGGAGCTCGACGCGCGCAACATCATGTTCCGCGTGGACCAGAACTTCACGCAGGACTTCAAGTCGAGCTTCAGCTTCTACTGGAACCGCCGTCCTTCGGTGCGGAACTGCGAGGGCGTGGACGGCTGCAACTACGAGTCCGATCCCGAGACGGAGTCTGCACAGAACACCAACTACTACGGCAACGGGTTCTTCCAGCGCATCTCCACGCACCATGCGCACCAGCAGTTCGACTGGATCGTCAACAACAACCTGCTGGTCCACTCCACGGTCGCGTGGGACCGCTGGTTCATGGGGGGCAATCACCTGTCGGCAGGTGCGGACTGGCCGCAGCGGCTGTGGCAAGGCACCGCCAGTCCGACCGGCGGTATCGTCGCGCAGGATGCCGGGCCGCCGACGATGCGATTCAACGGCGGCAGCGTCCCCTACACGCCGATCGGGCTCGAGGGATGGCCGCGGTTCGGCTACGAGAAGAACGATCGCTGGCAGTTCTCGAGCGACGTCACGTGGGCGAAGGGACGTCACACGATCAAGGGGGGATTCGAGTTCCGCCATCACAACTTCCCGAGCCGCGGCTGGGGCGTCGGCGGGATGGCGGGCAACTTCAACTTCGACCGCCTCGGCACGGCCGGGTTCGACGCGGTCCGGGAACAACCTGACCCAGACCGGCGATCCGTTTGCCTCGTTCCTGCTGGGGCAGGTCCACACGTCGAATCAGACCATCCCGGTGTTCCCGACGTTCCGGGAGACGTACACCGGCCTGTTCGTCAACGACGAGTTCAAGGTCTCCGACAACCTGACGCTGACACTCGGCCTGCGCTTCGACTATCAGTCGGCCCGCACCGAAGCCGCCGACCAGTACTCGACGTTCAGCCCCACCACGCCGAATCCCGGCTGTGGTGGCTGCCTTGGCGCGGTGATCTTTGCGGGGACGGGCCCGGGCCGCTCCGGTCAGCGCAAGTTCGAGGACGTTCCCAAGGATGCGTGGGGTCCGCGGCTGGGCTTCGCGTATCGACTCGATGACAAGCAAGCCGTTCGCGGGGGCTACGGGATCTACTACGCCCACGTCGCGTTCAGCCAGTTCACCGGTCAGCCGACGCAGGGATTCTCGTCGAGCCCGTTCGCGCCGAACAACACCAACGGCATCTTCCCGGCGCATCACCTGGACGCGGGCTTCCCGGAGGCGAACATCCAGTTCCCGCCGTTCATCGATCCGACCATCAATCTCGGCGCGAACGTCGTGGCCGTCACGCCTGATGGTCTGACGCTGCCGCGGTTCCAGAACTGGTCGGTCACGTATCAGCGGCAGCTCACCGACAACATGATGCTCGACGTCTCCTACATCGGGAATCGCGGAAGCCGGCTGAACCACCACTGGCAGACGCTGGGAGTCGACGCGAACAGGAACCACCCCGATGTGCTGAATCTCGGCACCGCGGTGCTGCAGTCGAACATCAACTCGGACCTCGCGCGCGCGGCGAGCATCCCGATTCCGTATCCGGGATTCAACGGCAACGTCGCACAGGCGCTCCGAAAGTACCCGCAGTATCAGAACATCGAGTGGCGAGGCGTGCCGCACGGCAAGAGCCAATACCACGCGCTGGAAGTGGTGCTCGAACGCCGGTTCTCGCGTGGTCTGCAGGCGCGCGTCGGCTACACCTACTCCCACCTCATGAACAACGGCGCCGAGAGTGGGCAGGGAGGTGACGGACGCAACGGCGGCATTCAGAACCCTGCCGATCCGCTGCCCTGGATTCTGAGCGACGACGATACGCCGCACGTGCTGCTGACCGGGTTCACGTGGTAGGTCCCCGGCCCCGATGCAGGCGCGATGAAGCACGTGCTCGGTGGTTGGAACGTCAGCGGCCTCCTGCGCTACGAGAGCGGCCGGCCGATGACCGTGACGATGACACAACGACCTTGGCGGGTTGCTGTTCACTGACCAGAAGCGGCCAAACCGGACCGGCGAGGAAGGCGTGGCGGACGTCGGCGACTTCGATCCGTTCGAGGATCGCTACTACAACCCGGCTGGCTGGTCGAATCCGGGCCCGCTTCAGTTCGGGAACGCTCCAGAGCGTGACGGCGACGTGCGCGGGTTCGCGAACTTCAGCGAGGACATCAACATCTTCAAGGTGTTCCCGTTCACCGACCAGCGCAAGCTGCGGTTCGAGGCCCAGATCGGCAACCTGTTCAACCGCACGATCTACTGCAATCCCGCGTCGAACTGGAGCAACACGAACTTCGGGCAGGTGTTCACGCAGTGCAATACTGCGCGATCCGTTCAGCTCGGGTTCCGGTTCGACTTTTAGTTCATGAACTTCGATCCCGGACTCCCCTACACGCCTCGCGCGCGGGCCCTCGCGCCTCGCGACGCTCGCCGGCACGACGCCGCTCGCGGCGACCGAGGAGCACGGCTTCGCAGCGTGGCGGCATCGATGGCGTCGGATTGCGAAGACCGACCCCATGCGGATGCCCGCCATCAGGCATACGCTGGCAGACGATCAGCGACCAGCTGCGTAGCCAGCCTGCGCATCCTGACCTGCTGATGGCCTGGCTGCCGTAGCGTGGCGGTGCGCAGTCCGCTGGCGTTGACGGTCGCGAGGCGCTCAAGGCCGCGGTGGCGCTGGTGCAGCAGGGGAAGCTCGGCGAGGCAGACCGTCTGGCGCAGCAGGCGCTGGCCGATCCCGAGACCCGCGCCGTCGCCTACTCAATCCTGGGCACCATCAAGCTGCAGCAGAACAAGCTCGACGACAGCGCCAAGCTGCTCGGCGAAGCTATCCGGCTCGAGCCACGGCTCGTCGGAGCGCAGCTCAGTCTCGCGCAGGTCTACACGCTCCAGAACAAACCCGATCTCGCGCTCGCACGCTTCCAGACGGTCCTCGAGCTCGATCCCGGCAACCCGTCGGCAAGGCTCGCGCTCGCGCGCTCGGAGGTCGAGAAGAAGAACTACGAGCAGGCCCTGAAGCTGACGGAGCCTGTGCGCGCCGCCCTCCGGGAATCCCCGGAAGGCCTGTTACGTCATCGCCGCGGCGCTGCTGAAGACCGGCAAGGCGCGACGAGGCCGCCCCGCTGGGAGCTGACTGGAACCGGCTGCCGAACGTGCCTCAGGCGGCATCGATCGCGTTCGGCCTGCTGCTCGTGCAGGAGGGCGCGATCGATCGAAGGGATCGCCGTGCTCGAGCACGCGAAGAAGGCGGGTCCGCCGAGCTATGAACTGGCCTTCAATCTGGCCGGCGCGTACCTGATGAAGAAGGACGCCGCCCGCGCGCTCGAGCACTACGACGCGGCTCTGAGCGTCACGCCCGATTCACTCGACGCGCTGCGCCTTGCCGCGGGGGTGGCGGAGCGCAACGGGGAGCTCGAACGCTCGCTGTCGTACTGGCTGAAGGCGAAGAAGCTGGCGCCCGACGATCCCGTCATCCTGCTTGGCTTCGGCCGGGTCTGCTTCAAGATGGATCTGCTCGAGGACGCGGAGCCCGCGCTCGCGAAGGCCGCCAGCCTGAAGCCTGGCGACATTCCCTACCAGTACACGCTGGCTGCGGTAAAGGTAGGCAAGCGCCAGTACGACGAGGCGCGGAGCCTCCTCGAGCCGCTCGTCGACGCCCATCCCAAAGACGCACACCTTCGCTATGCCGTCGGCAGCGTCCTGTACACTCAAGGACACCTTCAGGAGGCCGCCGCACACCTCAGCGAAAGCATCCGGTTGGAACCGGATCAACTACCGTCGTACTACTACCTGGCGCTCGTGGCGAGAGATCAGGGCAAGGACGACGAGGCGATTGCGATGCTCGCGAAGCTGCTCGGGCGGCACCCTGACCACGCCGCGGCCAGCGAGACGCTCGGCATGCTGCTGATGAGCACGCAGCGCAATGACGAGGCGGAACGGCACCTGCGCACAGCCGTCCGGCTGAATCCGAAGTCGGTCAAAGCGAATTACCAGCTCGGTCTGTTGCTGGCGCGCCTCGGAAAGAAAGAGGAGGCCGACCGACAGCTGGCTCACGCCAAGACCCTCCGCGAGGAGGATGAGGCGTCCTCACGCCTGCAGCTGCGTCTGATGGATCCCGATCGATGAGCCCAGGTTGTCTTGCCGCCGCCGCGTACGTCGCCGTGCTCCTGAGCACCGCTGCCGGTGCTCGCGAGGCTCAGAACTTCGGGTCCGGCACGTCCGCCCGTAACGCAGACCAAGCCCGCCGCGGATCCGGTGCCGCAGTTGGAGCAGGCGCTCGCGAAGAGCCCCGACGATCCGAAGGTCAACGTCGCACTCGCGCGTGGCCTATCTCGACCGCGGGGACGCTGCGCGCGCGCTCGAAAGGCTGCAGCACGCGGTGAAAGTGGCGCCTGATTCCGCCGAAGCCCACAACTGGCTCGGCGTCGTGCTCCTGGACCGCTCGGACTTTCCCCAAGGCATAGCGGCGCTGCGGAAGGCGGTCGCGCTCGACCCGAAATACGCGCGGGTGTACGCGAACCTCGGATCGGCGCTCGCGAAGAGCGGCGAGTTCGAAGAGGCCGAAGCGGTGTTCCGGAAGGCCCTCGCGCTCGAGCCCGAGAGCATGACCGCGCACTTCAACCTTGGCATGGCACTGCGCGAAAAGGGTGATCTCGATGCCGCCCTGCAGCACCTGCGTCGCGTCGTCGTGGCCAACCCCGGCAATGCGTCCATGCACTACGAGCTCGGACAGACACTGCGGCAGAGCGGCAAGCTCAGCGAAGCGATGGCGGAGTTCGAGCGCGCGCTCGCGATCAATCCCGAGCTGCGCGAGGGTTACTACGCGCTCGGTGCCGCTTTGAAGCAGCAGAGCGCCACCGCGCGAAGGCCCGCTCCACCGCCATCGAGTCCGGCAGACGAGGCCGTCGGGCGCGCGAAGTCGGCGGCCGCACGGAACGATCTCAAGACGGCGGGCGATGCGCTCGCGGACGCGCTCCAGCGGGATCCCAATCATGCGGAAGCGCACACGCTGCAGGGATACGTCCTCGGCCAGCAAGGCAATCTTTCTGCCGCGCTTCCACACCTGCAGCGGGCCGCGATCCTTCGTCCCGAATCGGCCGAGATACGGCACAACCTCGGCGCGGCGCTGTGGTACAGCGGCGCGCGAGAGAAGGCGATTGCCGAACTGCGCGAGAGCGTGCGGCTCGATCCCGGGTCGGCGGGAGGACACGCCTTTCTCGGCATGGCGCTGCTCGAGACCGGCGATCTCCCGGGTGCCCGCGCCAGCCTGCAACGCGCGATGGCGCTGTCACCCGCGATGGCGGCCGCTTACGTCGATCTCGGCGTCGTCTTCCTGCGGGAAGGGAATCTGGAAAAGGGTCTCGGGCCCCTCGAAGCCGGGCTGAACGTGCCCTCGCCGGTGCCGCCGACGCCATCGTGGGATCCGGCCATCGCCGCACTTCGGCAGGCGCTCGCTTCGAGTCCCCAGCAGTCGCAGACGCCCGAAGCGCACAACGTGCTCGGGCTCATGCTCGGTCGGAAGGGTGCGAGCGGCGAGGATGTGGCTGCGGCTTTTCGAGCAGCGATCCGCATCCGTCCGGACTACGCCGAAGCACACAACAACCTTGGACTGGTGCTCATTCAGTCCGGGAACGACGACGAGGGTATTGCCGCGCTGCGTGAAGCGGTTCGCCTCGCGCCAACCTACGTGGAAGCCCGCACGAACCTCGGAGCGGCGTTGACGCCGACCGACGTCGAGGCGGCGATCAAGGAGCTGGAGGAAGCGGTCCGGCTGGCGCCAGAATCGGTGAAGGCCCTCTTCAATCTTGCGGTGGCCTACGGTGCGAGTCCCACGCACGGACCTGGCCAGCAAATCGAGCACCTCGAGAAGGTGATCGAGATGGCTCCCGACTTCCCGCGGGCGCACCTCGCGCTCGGCAAGGCGTTGCTACAGGACGGAAAAGCGACCGAAGCATTGACGGCGCTGCAGAATGCCGTGAAGCTCGAGCCGGAGGGCGGCGAGGCGAACTATCAGCTGGGGCTCGCGCTCGTGAGGGCGGGCCGCAAAGAGGAAGGCGCGGCGCAGCTCAAGAAAGGGCGCGAGCTCGTCGCGGCCGGCGATCGCGCCCAGAACGCGTTGCTCGACATCGCGGACGGGCGGGCGGCGCTCGATCGCGGCGATCTCGAAGAGGCCGCGTCGAAGTTCCGGCACGCACTCCAGCTTCGACCGGAATCGGCGGAGGCGCAGCGCCTGCTCGACTCGGCGCTCGAGCGTCAGCGAACTCGCAGCGTGGCGGGGACCGCGGCGCCGGCGGCGGTCATGCGCAGCTCCGGCCTGTCCGAGTCGGACGACGTCGCGCGGGTATCGGAGCTGGAGCGCTACATCAAGGACGCCAAGTGGGCAGAGGTCGAGCCGCTCCTCACGAAATACGTGGAGGAGCGTCCGAAGTCGTCCTGGGGCTGGTACGCGCTCGGTTATACCTATTTCGCGCAGAAGAAGATCGGCGAGTCGATCAAGGCGCTCGCCAGGTCGCTGCAGCTCGATCTGAAGAACGCAGAATCGCACAAGATCCTCGGGCGCAACCTCATGATCATCGGCCGGTTCGACGCCGCGCAGATCGAGTTCGAGCAGGCGATCCGCTACCAGCCAGACTCCGCCGAGAGTCACTACAATCTCGGCAACCTCTTCTCCATCCAGGACAACTGGGAGCCCGCGCGCAAGGCGTTCGAAGATGCCCTCCGAATCGATCCCTCGTACCTCGAGGCTCTCGATGGTCTCGGTTTTGCCCTGGAAGCGCTAGGCGACGATACTGGCGCGGTCGCGAAGTACCAGGAGGCGATCCGGTTGAACGAGGCGCGCGGTGGCCAGTTCGCTTCGGCGCATGTCAACCTGAGCGCCTATTTCAACCGCACGGGCGATCCGGCGAAGGCGCTCGAGTACGCCCGCAAGGCGATCGAGCTCGATCCCGAGTCCGATCGGGCGTGGTTTCAGAGGGCGAAGGCCGACGAGCGCGAGGGACGCTTGAACGACGCAGTTTCGGCGCTGAACACGGCGATCTCCTACAACCCGCGGGCGGCCTCCTATTGGTACGTGCTGGCCGGGGTGTATCGACAAATGGGCTGGACCGACGACAGCCGGAAGGCGCTGGAGGAGTTCAAGCGCCTCGAGCGCGAATCGGCCGACCTGGAGAAGAAGCGTCGCAGCGTAGTTCCAAGCAAGCCCAAGCCGCCGGGGCTGGAGCGTGAATAACAGCTATCTCAAGAGTCGCCCGAACGAGCGGCAGCGAGTAAGGCTGGCGGCCCGCCTTCGCCAAGGCTACGGCGGGTCCACCGTAGCTTTAGCGGAGGTGGACGCGGGGCGTGGGGGGAGCCCGAGGGGCGAAGCCCCTCGGACAAAAGAAGATCGCGCCGCGGGTTCCTGCAACTCCTCTGGGCCTCGCTCGTCACCGCGTCCGATCCCGGCTTCGCCATGGTGGGCATGTCGCGTCGGCTTGCCGTCCAACGTGCTGACCGCGGCCCGGGCGTCTTCACGGACGTGACCGCAGCGGCTGGTCTATCCAAGGCCCTGAACGTTTCGGGGAGTCCGGCCGACAAGCAGTTCCTGCTCGAGGAAATGGGCGGCGGCGTAGCCCTCTTCGACTTCGACAACGACGGCTGGCTCGACATCTTCCTCGTCAACGGCAGCAGCTTCGATCCCAAAGTCCGCGACAGCAAGCCGACGAGCTATCTCTTTCACAACAACCGCGACGGCACCTTCACCGACGTCACGCGAAAGGCGGGCCTGACCCATTCAGGATGGGGACAAGGCTGCTGCGTCGGCGACTTCGACAACGACGGCTTCGACGATCTGTTCGTCAGTTACTGGGGCCGGAACGTTCTTTACCGGAACAACGGCAATGGCACGTTCACCGACGTGACAGAACGCGCCGGCGTCGCGGGTCCGGAGCATCAATGGGGTGCGGGCTGTTGTTTCGTGGACTTCGATCGCGACGGCCGCCTCGATCTCTTCGTCGCCAGCTACGTGACCTTCGACCCCGACAAAGCCCCGCGTCCTGGTGACAATGCCTATTGCCGCTACAACGAGATTGCCGTTCCCTGCGGTCCGCTCGGCTACGCGGGGGGCACCAACCTGCTCTATCGCAATCGCGGCGACGGCACGTTCGAGGATGTGTCCGAGGCGTCCGGCATCGCGCGGCCCCGCGGTTCTTCGACGATGGTGTTCGTCGGCAGCAACTGGCGCCCGACGGGGTCGTACGGAATGGGCGCGGCGGCAGCGGATTTCGACAACGACGGCTGGCCGGACATCTACGTCGCGTGCGACACGGCGCCGAGCCAGCTGTATCGGAACAATCACGACGGAACGTTCCGTGAGGTGGCGGTCCCGGCCGGGTGTGCGTTCGACGAATCCGGCGCCGCGCTCGCGGGCATGGGCGTCGGTGTAGGGGACTACGACGCCGATGGCTGGCTCGACATCGTCCGCACGAACTTCTCCGAGCAGGTCACCACGCTGTACCGGAACTACGGAGCCGGTGCGTTCGAGGTCGCGAGCCTCAGGGCCGGCCTTGGCGTCAACCGGAAGTACGTCGGCTTTGGCGTGAATTTCCTCGACTTCGACAACGACGGCTGGAAGGATATCTTCATCGCCAACGGTCACGTGTATTCGCAGCTCGACGGGCGCAAGCTGCACCTCACCTACCGGCAGCCGAACGTGCTGTATCGCAACTCCGGCAACGGCCGCTTCGTCGACGTGTCGGCGAGCGCGGGGACGGCCATTACGTCGCCGAATCTCGGACGCGGCTGCGCCGTCGGCGATCTGGACAACGACGGCGACGTCGACATCGTCATCAACAACCTGGATGGCCCGCCGACCCTGTTGCGCAACGATGGCGAGAACAGGCAGAACTCGATCCTGATCAGGTGCATCGGCACCCGATCGAACCGCTCCGGCATCGGGACACGGGTGAAGGTCACCTCGGGCGGACGAACGCAAATCGACGAGGTGATGAGCGGTTCGAGCTACTACTCGCACAGCGATTTCCGCCTTCATTTCGGATTGGGGCGCGCGGCTGCGGTGGAGCTCGTCGAGATCGCCTGGCCGTCGGGCCTCAAAGAATCATTTCGCGAGCTGCCGGCCAACCACCTCTTCGTCATCGAAGAGACGAAGGGCATCGTCACCCGCGAGAAGTTTGGCCAGAAGCCACGATGAGGCGACTCGCTCTCGCCGCGTGCGTCGTCGTTGTCGGGTTGTGCTCCCTGGGGACGCTGGGCGCGCGGCCGGCACCACCGAGTGTCGAATTCGTTGACGTCACCGAAGCCGTGGCCATCGACTTCGCGCACGAGAATTCACCGACCTCGAGCAAGTACCTGATCGAGACCATGGGCGGAGGCGTCGCGCTGCTCGACTACAACAACGATGGGCGGCTGGACGTCTTCTTCACGAACGGCGCGAAGCTCGAGGAGCCAATGCGCGAGGGCCGGCTGCCGGACAAATCGGAGCGCCGGTTCTGGAACCGCTTGTACGCGCAGACCGACAAGGGAACCTTCGCCGACGTCACTGAGAAGGCCGGACTGACGGGCACCGCGCAGGGTCACTACGGGATGGGCGCCGCGGTCGGCGACTACGACAACGACGGCTTCGTCGACCTCTTCGTGACCAACTTCGGCGGCAACACGCTCTTCCGCAATCGCGGCGACGGCACGTTCGCCGACGTGACGAAGAGCGCCGGCGTCGGCGGCGCCGGCTGGAGCGCCAGCGCGGGATTCTTCGACTTCGACAACGACGGCCGGCTCGATCTGTTCGTCACGCGATATCTGAGCTGGACGTTTCAAAAGAACCGCCCGTGCGGCGAGAACAAACCTGGCTATCGCGCCTACTGTCACCCCGACAACTTCGATGGCATCGCCAACCTGCTGTATCGCAACAACGGCGATGGTACGTTCGCCGATGTGTCCACGAAGGCGGGTATCGCCGCCGCGAACGGCAAGGGCCTGGGCGTCGCCTTTGCCGACTACGATCGCGACGGGTTCACCGACGTGTACGTCGCGAACGATTCCGTGCAGTCGTTCCTGTTCCGCAATCTGGGCAGCGGCTCGTTCGAGGAACTCGGCCTGCTTGCCGGCGTCGGGTTCAACGACGATGGGAAGACCTTTGCTGGAATGGGGATCGACTTCGCGGACTACGACAACGACGGCCTCCCGGACATCATCGTCACGGATCTGTCGAACGAGCGCTACCGGCTCTTTCGTCACAACGGGGACGGGAGTTTCCGCGACGTGACGAACGCTTCGGGGGTCGGTGGCGCCACGCTCCCCTTCTCGGGCTGGAGCACGCGCTTCTTCGATTACGACAACGACGGGTGGAAGGACCTCTTCGTCGCGCAGGGACACGTGATGGACACGATCGAAAAGACCTCCCCGAATCTGAGGTACCTGCAACCGCCGCTGCTCCTGCGGAACGAGTCGGGCCGCTTCGTCCGCGTCCTGCCGGGCGACGTCTTCCGAAAGGACTGGGCTGGGCGCGGCGCCGCATTCGGCGACCTGGACAACGACGGCGACGTCGACGTGGTCGTCAGCAACGTTGGCCAGAAAGCGATCGTGCTCAGAAACGAGGGCGGAAACCGGCAGAACTGGATCGGCCTGCGGTTGGTCGGCCAGCGCTCGAACCGCGACGGAATCGGATCCCAGGTGAAAGTCGTCGCGCCATCCGGCGCCACGCAGCACTTCACCGTCACGACGGCAGTCGGGTACCTGTCGGCGAGCGACAAGCGGCTCCTCGTCGGACTCGCGGATCAGACGAGCGCTGCGCGGATCGAGATCCGTTGGCCGACGGGTGTCATGCAGCGGATCGAGAACGTCAAGGCGGGACAGACCATTGTGATTACCGAGGGTACCAAGTGATCACGCGACGCGCGATGCTCGGTCTTCTCGGCTGCTCCGCGAGCGTGCTCGGACGATTCGCGCGGCCCTCGGCGTTCGGCATGCTGCCCCAGGGCGTCTCGACCCGCGGGGTAAAACCGCAACCCCGCGGCAAACCCTCCGGGCTGCCGTTTGTCGCGCGCTTCACGGACGTGGCCAAGGAAGCGGGGCTCACGCAGCCGGTCGTCTACGGCGGCATCGAGACGAAGAACTACATCATCGAGGTCGTCGGGTGCGGTGTGGCGTTTCTCGACTATGACAATGACGGCTGGCTCGATCTGTTCGTCCTGAGCGGTAGCCGGCTCGAAGGATCGCCGCCGGGAACGACGAATCGTCTCTACAAGAACAATCGCAACGGAACGTTTACCGATGTCACCGAGAAGGCGGGCCTGAAGCGTGACGGATGGGCGTCGGCCGTCACCGTCGGCGACTACGACAACGACGGGTTCGACGACTTGTTCATCACCTACTACGGCCACAACGTGCTCTATCGCAACAACGGGGACGGCACGTTCACGGACGTCACGAAAAAGGCGGGGCTCCACGCCGACGCCGTCCGATATGGTTCCGGCTGCACGTGGATCGACTTCGATCGCGACGGCCACCTCGATCTCTTCGTCGCGACTTACCTGAACACGACGCTCGACAAGCTGCCAAAGCCGGGCGAGAACGCTGACTGCCGCTGGAAAGGCGTGCCCGTGAACTGTGGGCCGCGTGGCCTTCCGACAGGGTCGGCCCAGTTGTTTCGCAACAACGGTAACGGCACGTTTACCGACGTGAGCCGCCAATCCGGCATTGCGGCCGCATCCGGCGCGTATCCGATGACGGCCGTCGCGGCCGACTACGACAACGACGGGTGGCCCGACATCTACGTCGCGTGCGATTCGACGCCGAGCTGGCTGTTTCGCAATCAGCGCGACGGCACGTTTCGGGAAGAGGGCCTGGAGCGAGGCGTCGCCGTGAGCGAAGACGGCCTGGAACAGGCAGGCATGGGCGTCGGCGTCGGCGATTACGATCTCGATGGGAACCTCGACATCTTCAAGACCCACTTCGCGGACGACTCGAACGTGCTGTACCGGAACGATGGCAAGGGCTACTACAACGATTTCACCATTCGCGCGGGGATTGGCGTCGAGACGCGGTACGTTGGATGGGGAACGGCGATGGCCGACCTCGACAACGACGGCTTCCCGGACCTGTTCGTCGTCACCGGCAGCGTCTATCCGGAAATCGAGAAGAAGCTGCCGGCCTACCCTTTTCGAACGCCTCGCTTGGTCTTCCGCAATCTCGGCGATGGCCGCTTCGAGGAGCTGATCGACGAAGCCGGGCCGGGCGTCGCCGCGACGCACTCGAGCCGCGGATGCGCGTTCGGGGATTTCGACAACGACGGCGACGTGGACATCCTCGTGATGAACATGAACGAGCCGCCGTCGCTCCTCCGGAACGACGTATCCGGGCACGCGGCATTGGCTGAAGGTGCTGCTCATCGGCGTCCAGTCCAACCGGAGTGCGATCGGCGCCCGGGTGACCGCGCGCTACGGGGGCCGGACCCATGCGCAGGAAGTGTGCGCGCAGTCGAGCTTCTACTCCGCCAACGACCGCCGCCTGCACTTCGGGCTTGGCGCGGCGGCCAAGGCGGACTTGACCGTGCGGTGGCCCAACGGGTCGACGGAGCAGGTGCCGAACGTGGACGCGAATCAGCTCGTGGTGATCCGCGAGGGCGCAGGCATCACACGCCGTCAGAGGTTTGAATGAGGGCGAGCTTTCGGTCGTCGATCGGTGCTCTGGCGACGGCCGTAAGCTGAAGCTGGATCGGAATGATGTTGCGCGCGTCGATCTCCCACGTCTGATCGCCGGCTGGATTGCCCGCGACGTTGTTCGAGATGGCCGCGTAGCCGAACGCCGCGCCGTCGAAGAAATTCTCGGTGGCCATCGTCTGGCCGCCGTTGATCCGTGAGTTGAACTGGCTGCCGCGGAACATCGGGTCGCCGTTGGGCCGCATCGGCAGGTCGCCTGGCACAAATGCTGGCTGGAATTCTGATCATCGCCACTGCTGGCCTTTGCGCCTGGCTCGCATCTCGTTTCATGTGGTGGGCCACCAAACGGTCAGCCATGTGGGCCATGTTTGCTGGTGCGCTCCTCGTCATCGCGGTGTTTGCAGGGGCCATCGTCATCGCGTGGTTGTATACGAGCGCGGCGTTCGGCCCGTAAGCTGTGAAGAAGGCAATGTAAAGAGGCGCGCGGCGAAGCGCGGACAGGGCGACACAGGCGATCGACAAGCGGGCGTTCACTGGAGAGAATCGTGATTGACCTTTACAACAAAGCCACCGACGAGCTTTTGGGATCTATCACCGAGGCCGATCTGCAAGTGCTGGTCGATGCGCTCGAAGAAGAAGGCTCGGACGATCAGGACTACTACATCGACGCGGCGACCATTGACGTCATCGGCGATGGCAGGGCGACGGATCACTTGTTGCGGCTGTTGCGCACAGCGCTCGGTGACGCGAAAGGTGTCGATATTCGTTGGACCCGCCGGTAGTCGACAAACTGCTGACGCTCATGCCACGCGACCGGCCTTGACGCCTATTTCTGAGCGTTTCGCGCGTGTCGAGAGAGTGCGCCGGCCCGACGGGTTATTCTTCTCCCAGTGAGCTCTCCCCACGACGCCCGTACGACCGTCCCGGCCGAGGGTCCATCCGACATCGGTCAGGACGCACGTCTTGGTCCGTACCGCCTGATTCGCGAGATCGGTCATGGCGGCATGGGCACCGTGTACCTTGGCGTCCGCGACGATGATGCGTTCCAGAAGCGCGTGGCGATCAAGGTGCTCAAGCGCGGCATGGACACCGACAGCATCGTCCGCCGCTTCCGGCACGAGCGGCAGATTCTCGCCAGCCTCGAGCACCCGTTCATCGCCAGCCTTCTCGACGGCGGCAGCACGCCGGACGGCCGGCCGTACTTCGCCATGGAGTACGTCGAAGGGCAGCCGATCGTCGACTACTGCGACACGCACCGGCTCGACACCGCCGCGCGCCTGGAGCTCTTTCGTCACGTCTGCACCGCCGTCCAGTACGCGCACCAGAACCTGATCATCCACCGCGACATCAAGCCGGCCAACGTGCTCGTGATCGCCGACGGCACGCCCAAGCTGCTGGACTTCGGCATCGCCAAGCTGCTCAATCCCGAGCTCGCGGGCCAGACGCTCGCGCCGACCGCGCCCGGGCTGCAGCTGATGACGCCGGAGTACGCCAGCCCCGAGCAGGTGCGCGGCGACGCCGGTGACCACGGCCACGGATGTCTACTCGCTCGGCGTGCTGCTCTACGAACTGCTCGCCGGCCGGCTGCCGTATCGCCTCACCAGCCGCGCGCCGGCCGACATCGTCCGCATCGTCTGCGAATCGGAGCCGATGCGTCCAAGCACGGCGATCACCACCATCGATCCGCAGCCGGCCGGCGATGCCGTCACGCGAGAGCGCGCACGCATCTACGACTCCACGGCGGCCTCGAAGCCGGACCGCCGGCTGACGGTCGACGTCGATCGGCTGCGCCGGCAGCTTGCCGGCGATCTCGACAACATCATCCTCAAGGCGCTCAGCAAGGAGCCGCGGCGGCGGTATGCCTCGGTCGATCAGTTCTCCGAGGACGTGCGCCGCCACCTCGCCGGCCTGCCGGTCATCGCGCGGAAGGACACGTGGGGTTACCGGACGACCAAGTTCGTGCGGCGCAATCGCGCGGTCGTCGTCGCGGTCGCCGCGACGTTCGCGGTGCTCGTCGCCGGCATCATCGGCACGACGTGGCAGGCGCGAGCGGCACGCGTGGAGCGCGCGCGCGCCGAGCAGCGGTTCGGCGACGTCCGGCAGCTGGCCAACGCATTCCTGTTCGACTTCCACGATTCGATCGCCGATCTCGAAGGCTCGACGCCGGCGCGCAAGCTCGTCGTGACGCAAGGGGCTCGAGTATCTGGACAGGCTCGCGCAGGACGCCGGCGATCGCGTCGATCTTCGGCGCGAGGTCGCCGCGGCGTACATCAAGGTCGGCGACGTCCAGGGGCGTCCGTTCACGCCCAACCTCGGCGACACGGCCGGCGCGCTCGCGAGCTATCGCAAGGCCGTCTCGCCTCTATGAATCGATTGGCGGTGACGCGGCGCGCGACGAGGCGCTGCGCCGGGAGCTGGCGCTGGCCTACATGCGGCTCAGCGACGTGCTCACGGCCGCGGGCGACACCGCCGCCTCGCTGTCGTTTGCGCAGAAGAGCCTGGCGATCGAGCGAGAGGTGTCCGTCCGATGCGACGGACACGCCGGCGGCACGCCGGGCGCTCGTCGCCAGCTACACGCGCGTCGGCGACATGCTGGCCGCGACTGGCGACGTGAGCGGCGCCCTCGAGCACCGGCGAACCGCGCTGGCGATCATGGAAGCGGTCATCGCCGCCGCCCCGGACGATGTCGCCAACATCCGGCAACTCGGCGTGGCCTACCAGAAGCTCGGAAATACGCTCGGCAATCCGAACGCGCCGAACATCGGCGACCATGCCGGCGCCCTCGCGGCGCTCGAGCGATCCTCGGAGATCTTCCGCAACGCCTCGGCCAAGTATCCGAGCAATGCGATGTTTCGTCGCAATCACGCCGTCGCCGAGAGCAACGCCGCCGACATCCTCTTCGCGATGAAGCGCGTCGACGAGGCGCTCGCGCGCGAACGGCGCAGCCTGGCGGTCTACGAAGCGCAGGCCAAGGCGGATCCCACCAACGCCGCCGCGCAGAACGATCTCGCGATCGGGTATTCGAAGATCGCCCAGCTCCTGGAGGCGATCGGGAAGCCGGCCGAAGGGCTCGCCGAGCAACAGCGCGCCACCGACATCCATCGCCGGCTCGTGGCCGCCGATCCTCACAGCAGCGACATGAAGCAGGAGCTGGCCTCGGATCACAACCGTGAGGCGACGCTGCAGGCGAAGCTCGGGATGCGCGAGCCGTCGCTCGCCAACCACGCGCGGGCGGTGGACATCAGCCGCGAGCTGACCGCGGCCAATCCGAGCGACTACGAGCTGCGCTTTGCGCTGGGCATCGCGCTACGCCGGGCGAGGCGATGCCTACCTGGAGTTTGCGCGCGCGGCCCGTGCCCCGTCGCGCGCGGCCGATCTTGCCGCCGCCGAGCGCGACTACACGAGCGCGCTCGACATCTACAGCAAGCTGCAGCAGGCCGGCACGTTCGCCGCCAGCGACAAGGAGTACGTCGACAAGGCCCGCGCGTCGCTCGAGAAGGTCCGCGCCGAGCGTGCGGCGATTCGATAGGTGGCTCGAGTTTCATCCGAGCGATGCCGTTGATCTATCGGCTCGCGAGATACGCGACGAGGTCCTGCACGTTGGCCGCCGTGTAGTTTTCGAGCAGCTTGAGGTGCGCGGCCTGACCCGCCGTCGGGCTCACGCCTTCGCTCGGCATCGTGGGACCTGGCCTGAGGAGGCGCGCGCGAAGCGTCGCCGTGTCGTACTTGCGGCCGATGCCCGCCAGGTCGCCAGTCACCGAATGACATGACCGGCAGTTGGCCGCGCCGTTGAAGTACGCCTCACCGGCCGCGCGGTCGCCGGCTGGCGTGTCGGCGAGGCGACTGAGCTCCCTGAACCGCGCCTGTTGACGGAGAAAGTGAATGTATCGAGCGAGATCGACGATCTCCTCCGGGGTCAGCTCCGCGTAGCTCGGCATCGCGGTCTGCAGGTTCGGCAGGCCGGCCTTGACGAGCGGCCCGATCATGTTCCCGTCCTCGTCTGTGCCGACGAACGGCGACTGCGACAGATTGGCCGCGCCCATCGTCGCGCGCGTCAGATCGACGCCGTGACAGAAATGACAATGGTTGAGCACGTAGACCGCGCGGCCTCGCTCGAGCGCCGCGGTCGGCGCCTTGAAGCCGCCGGCGTCGCGTTCCTGCCGCGCATCCAGTCGAAGTCCGGTCGTCAGCATCGGCACGACAGCCGCCAGGAGCCGCCAGGAGCACGTACCGCGTCATTGCCGCCGTCATGACGCGAGCACGCGCTTGCAGTAGTCGAAGCAGGTCTTGACCTCGTCGACTGACGGCCGGAACGACCCGTACTCGTATTCGAGATAGCAGCGAATCGAGTACCGGTTGTCTCTGATGAGCCGGAGCACGTCGGCGATCGGCGTGTCGCCCTGCCCGAACGGCCGGTTCGGGCCGTTGTTCCGCTTCCGGTCGCGCACGTGGATGTTGATGATGCGGCCGTGATGCTGACGAATGAAGGCGACCGCGTCGTTGTTGCCGGCCGTGAAGTGCCCGATGTCGAGTGTCACGTAGAAGCAGCGGCGACATCGCCAGCGCGGTCTCGAAGCTCGCGGGCGTCGCGAACTGATCGGGATCCACGAGATTGTTGTGGTTGTGCATCGCCACGAACATCTTGTGCTTCTGCACGAACGGCACGAGCCGCCGCGCTTCCGAGAGCACCGTGGACGAGCTGAACCCTTCGGCGCCGAGCTCGCGCGCCGCTTCGAACGTCCGATCGCGCTCGGCGTCGGTGAAGGTCTCGTTGAAGTTGACGTTGTAGAGGTAAATCCGCAGCCCCGCGTCCTCGAATCGCCGCCGGATGTCCCGGTAGTACGTCATCGGCACGGTGAGCCGCCACTGTCGCGCCTCCTCGCGCAGCCGCGCGAAGTCCGGCGAACGGCGGCTCTGCACCCACCAGCCGGTCATCACGCTGGCAAACGGCTCGATGTGGCCGGACATGATCTCGCACTCGGCGATGCCGAGTGTCTGCAGGTTCTTGACGATGGTCGGGATGAGCTGCGGGTCGCCGGCCGGCGGCAGATCGTGGAAGCTGAAGGTCTCGACGCCGAACACCACGCCGTCGACGGTCGTCACCGCGGCCGGGCGCTGCGGAGCGAAGAGCAGCGGACCGCCAGCCAGCGCCTTGAGAAAATCACGGCGATTCGGAATCATGAAGGTGCTCCACGCCTGCCAGAGCGAACGGCTCCGATTGGCACGCTCACGTGTCAGTCAACGATAACACCCGGCGCGCCGTGCGCTCACGCTTGGAGCCGCACTCACGTATCGCGGGCAGATTCTCTCAGCTCGATGGCAGATCTCCCGCTTGCGGCCGCTGGTCCGCGCTTGGATCAGCTCCGGTCGTAGAAGGCCGGCGGCTCGATGCCAAGCGCGCGCAAGTAGACGTATCCCTGCCCGCGATGATGGATCTCGTTGTCGATCCAGTAGAGGAACAGCCCGTAGACAACGCCTTCCCACTGGCCGAACGCCTTGTCGACTTCCTGAAATCGCTGCGGCGGAATCCGGGGCCAGAGCGCCTCGATTTCGTCGGTCGTCTGGTCCCAGAGGCGAAGGAGCTCCGGCTTCGTGCGGGGCGCCGGCGCGTCCTCGGGATAGACAACCGGCCACTCGCGGGTCGCGAGCCCTCTCATGCCTGCGCTCGCCATGCGGATCATCTCGAGTGCCATCGCCGAGAACGGTCGCATCCCGCCAAGCGAGAATCCAAAGAGCGCGTCGTCGGGAAACGCCTGAATCATGCGCCGCGTGACGCGGCGGTGGCCCTGCCAGTGCTCGAGGAGCGCATCGTAGGGAATCACGACTTCGGGCAACGGTTTGTCGAGTGCCAAGATCAGACCTCCCTGAATTCGAGTCGCCGCCACGGATCAGCCGGACATCGGCGTACGCGTCGAGCGCTCAGCCACGTCCGGACGTCTCCGCTCCGGTCTTGGACGGACGCCCGCCCCTGCGTCCGTTACGGCGCGCCGCAACAGCCTTTGCCTGGCTCGTCTTCCGACCGAGCAGCGCCCCGAGACCGGCATACCGCAGCGTATCCCTGGTGGCGCCGAGCTTGCGGAACGTCGTCAGACGTATGACGGCGACTTCAGCCTTTGGCTTTGGCACTCGTCCCAGCTCGCGGAGCGCTGCCAGATGGGCTGCGAGCGCGCCTTTCAGGCTGCGCTTCGCGACCGCCGCCGTATCCGCGGCTGCGTAGACACCTGGCAGGCCAGCCACCCACGCGCTATACGTGCCGTTGTCCTCTCGCTCAATCACCACCGGAAAATATTCCTTCATAGCCCCGCCTCCTTCAGGATCCGCTGTGCGAGCCCGGTGCCGACCTCCTTCTTGGTGTGCACCGAAACCGTTATCACCTTCTTCGTTTTCGGGTGGACCAACTGCTGGTGGCTGCCTTTGCCGGTTCGGCGTTGAACGAAACCGGCGGCCTTCAAACGCCGAATCAGCTCACCCCACGTCACAACATCATCATCATAAACCGAACGGTCGGTTTACTCACATGAACAAGCACGCCCGCGGTCCTTAGACCCGGGCATAATGTTCCAGATGGACAGCGAAAGCCGGCGGCTGGTTGACGCCATCGAGGCGGCGCAAGGGTTGATCGTCGTGCTCACCGGCGCGGGGATCAGCCTGGCGAGTGGCATCCCGACCTTCCGCGGCAGCGACCCGGGCGCGATCTGGGCGCGCGACATCACCGAGCTGGCGACGCTGCGCTATTTCACCTCCGATCCGGTCGGGGCGTGGCGCTGGTACCGCGAGCGCTTCCTGCGCGTCCTCGCCGCACGTCCGAATCAGGCCCATCAGGCGCTCGCCGCGCTCGAGCGATGGCACGCGCGACGCCGGCGCGACTTCCTGCTGGTGACGCAGAACATCGACACCCTCCACGAACGGGCGGGCTCGACCCGCGTCGTGAAAGTGCACGGCTCCGCCGACCGCTGCCGCTGCTCGGATCCGGCGTGCCGGCTCGGCGCGGTCGAGTCGATTGCGCTCGACGACGTCGATTTCGCGGAGTTCGATCGGGATCCCCGGGTCGCCGCGATTCCCGCGTGCCCGGCCTGCGGCACCCTGGTTCGCCCGCACGTGCTGTGGTTCGACGAGCTCTATGTCAGCCACGCCGACTACCAATGGCACGTCGTCGACGCGGCCGCGGCACGGATTCGGCTGCTGATCTGTGTCGGCACCTCGCTCGCCGTCGGCGTGACCTCGTTCCTCCAGTCGGCGGCAGCCGACGCGGAAGCGCCGGTGTTCCTCGTCGATCCGGGCGAGCGTCCGCGCGAGGCCCATCGGTCGATGGTGCACCTGCGGGCGAGGGCCGAGGAACTCCTGCCCGAGGCGTGCGGGCTCCTCACGACAATCGCGTAGCAGGCTCAACCAGCCGGCGCTGCCAGGCGGCGCTGGAGTCCGAAGGATATCGCGCGATGTCGCAACAAATTTGTGATTGGCTTACGAATCTGAGGGTACTCCGGGGGTGCTACTTTGCTGGATCCGGCCGAAGCATGAAGCGTCGTGAGGCACGAGACTTGATGAACCTGCTATCGCATGGCATACCGAGGCGACACGACGGATCCGCTCGAGAACATGATCAACCAGCGGCGAGGATCGAACAGGATGATTCTCCTGTTAGCACTGGTCTTCGTGGTTCCGGCCCTCTTTCAAGGTGTCGTCTCGGTGTTTCAGGACGCCCTTTCTCGAGCACCGGCGACGAGCGCTGCTCCGACCATTACCGCCGCTCCGCCTGCCACAGTCGCTCCGCCTGCCACCGCTGCTTCGGGTACAAGAAGGATCAGCGCAGGTGGTACGAAAATGCGTGCAGCCGACGTCGAGCAATTGCTTCGAAGCGCACCAACCTCAAGGCAAGCCCCGCGCGACGTCCGCTGCACGCCAATCAACCAGGGTTGGGACTACGTCTGCATGTATCAGACTGACGTCCCGCACCCGCAGACGCCGCTGAAGATCGGCGTCCGCGTGAGCGCGAACGCGATCGTGCAGGCCTCGGCGCCCCATCCGCTGGGCAGCCGCCTGGCGACTCCATAGAGAACACTCGCGAACTCTGAATGCTGAGTGCCGAAGCTATGCGGCGCCGGGCGGCTGCAGCCGCGAAAGATCCGGCAGAGTCTGGCTCAGCAAGATCAGCTCATCGCCTTCGCGCAACGGTCCCGCTTCGCCGCCAACCGGATTGAGCATCATTGCTTCACCGCGATAGAGCCCGATGAGGAGGCACGCCTTCATGTTCGTGCGATCGGGCAGGAACACGCTTGCCGCTGCGACGAAATCCATCCCGACAAGTTGGGCAGGCACCGGCACCAGGTACATCTCGTTGGCGTCGCGCCGGACCGATAGCAGCTCTTGATACACGCGCGTCATGCCATGGAAGAGCGAGGCACGTGCCATCAGCCGCAATCCGAAGTCGGCGGCCGAGATGACTTCATCGGCACCCGCCTTGCGCATGTGCGCCCGGTATTTCGGATCCTGGCACTCGGCCACGATGTTTGGCTGGCGCTCTTGCCCGCACACGTTCTTGACGGCAATGCAGCACACGATGGTTTTTCCGTCGGCGTGCTGGTCCTGGCGGTCATCCGACAAGATGACGACGGAATGCGCTTGCGCAACCTTGGCGCGGCGCAGGATCACTTCGTTGGCGGGGTCACCTTTGACGATATAGACGTCGCTGAAGGCGGCTTCATCCAGCTTGTCGGGCAGCACGACTTCGTCGGGTGTGTCGTGAACGATCACGACTGGCCGCTTGTCGATGACGATACCGCTGTGCACTTCGCGTATCCAGTCCAGTGCTCGCGGCGACCAGTTGCACAGCACCAGATGGCCGGACATTTCAAGATTAGGCACTTCACGACTCCTTAGTGCGCGTTCGATCAGAATCGACGCCACGCTGGCCGTGAACAAACCGGCCAGGGCGACACCGACGACAAGCACGGCGGCAACCACGAGCCGCCCAACAGAAGAGCTGATCTCGATTTCGAGTCCGCTGAAGAGGGTGACCCAGACGTTCCAGAGGGACTCGCCCAACGTCTCGAACGCTGGATTCGCTGCCACGCTCCGCGAAGTGGAGTGCTGTGGCGCTGACGATCCAGATCACCACGATAGCGGTCAGGATCTTCCAGACCTGGTGGCGGTTCCACGCCCTCAGCACGCTCAGCAAGGTGTCGAGCCACGACAGCCTTGTCCCGAAGTCGATCGAGCTCGCTCAAGGCCGAGCCTCTGCGCCGGAGCCATAGTTCATGTCATTTTCCGTGTGCGAGCAGTCGATCGTCTCGAACCGAGATGCCCGATTTGACCGTCGGTCGATCGGCCAGATCCTACCCTACCAACCCGTGGCTGGGTGAAGCGTTCTGGGCGTCAGCCCAGGTTCAAGCGGCGGAGCACCTGCCGAAACCTCGTGTCGTCGCGCAGCGGATCCCACATCGGATCGACGCCGATCAGATAGAGGTCGCTGGCCCGCGCCTTCACAGCGCGATCCAGCCAGAGGAACGCCTCGTCGCGGTGTCCGAGCAGGGCGTGGATGGTCGCAAAGTCCAAAGCCGAGACGTAGGCGCGGTCCGATAATGTCGCCAGTTCTTTCAACGTCCTTTCGGCGTCCGGTCTCATTCCGGCCGCAGCCTGGATCGGACCGAGGACGCGGATCGCGGACAGTTCACCAAACTGTGCTGAGGCGAGCCGCGCTTCCGCGAGCGCGCTCGCGAATTGGCCCCGCCGCGCGTGATTGGCCGCCAGATACCCATGTGCCAATTGAAACCGGGGATCGAGCTCCAAGGCTTTGCGGTATGTCAGGTCGGCCTCGTCGTATCGCCGGAGGTAATACAGCATGGTGCCGATCTGCGTGTTGATCACGAGCGACAGCGGGTCCAGGGACTGCGCGTGCCGCATGGCCGACAGCGCTTCGTCGAGCCGTCCCATGCCAGCCAGCGTCCAGGCACGCCAGTGCGGGATGGTGGCATAACTCGGATTGAGCTGCTCGGCGAGGCCGTACTCGCGCAAGGCGCCCTCGAAATCCCAGTCGTATTGCGTGAGCGCAAGGCCCAGGGTGGCGTGTGGCTGAGCGAGCGATCCATCGAGCGCCAGCGCGCGTTCGGCCGCTGCCTTGGCCTTGGGCAACATATCCGACGGCTGCCGATGCCCGTTCGTGCCGAGAATGAGGTAGGCGTCGGCCAGACCCGCATGCGCGAGCGCATACCGGGGATCGATCGCCAGCGCCTTCTCGAAACTCTCCAGCGATCGAAGCAGTCCCGCTTCGTCGCGTTTGTTCCAGAAATATCTTCCCTGGAGATACAGCTGGTAGGCGGCGAGATCCCGCGTTGGAATCGACACGAGCCCCTCGCCGCCCGCCCGTGTGAAATGGATACTGAGGGCCGTCATGATCGCGCCGGCGATCTCGTTCTGGATCGCGAACACGTCCTTCAACTCGCGATCGTAGGTGTCCGACCACTTCTGCGAGTCGTCGCGTGCGTCGATGAGCTGCGCCGTAATCCTCAAGCGATTGCCCGACTGCCGCACGCTTCCTTCGAGGACCCAGCCGACCCCCAGCTTCGCGGCGATGTCTCGAACGTTCGCCGTGGTGCCCTTGAAGGTGAAGGCGGACGTGCGCGACGTGACGCGAAGGCCCTGGAGCCGGCTCAGAGCATTGATCAGCTCCTCGGTCATGCCGTCGGAGAAATACTCGCTGGCGGGCTCGGCGCTGATGTTCACGAACGGCAGCACAGCGATCGCGGGCGTGCTGCTCGAGCTTTGTTGAAGAGACGGCGGGTCGTCCTGGTCCGTCGAACTCCGCATCACGCGCGCCTGGTAGAGGATCGCCGCAATCGCCAGGACGGCGAGCACGCCCAGTGACACTGTCCTCAGATGGATCGCTCGCGTCCAACTCCGCCGAGGGCGCCGCTGCGGACCGTCGATCGGCCTGTCAGGATCGATCTGCAGCGCGGCCGCAAAGTCCGCCGCGTTCTTGAATCGATCCGCGGGCGTCACCTGAAGTGCCGTGGCGATCGCTTCGTCGATGGCGGCGGGCACGCTCGGCCGGAGTGCTCGAACCCGCGGAGCCGGCGCGCTGAAGCGGCGGGTGAGCACCGCCTGCGCGGACGGGCCGCTGAAGGGCTGTTCGCCCGCGAGCGCCTCGTACAGCACACAACCGAGGGAATACACATCACTTCGCCCATCGATCGGCTCGCCGGAGGCCTGCTCCGGGCTCATGTAGGCAATGGTGCCCAGTACGACACCGGTTTGCGTCAGCCCTCCCGGCGATTCGGCGATGACGCCGGCAATGCCAAAGTCGACGACGAACGCGTGGTCGCCCTGGAGCAGGATGTTCTCAGGCTTGATATCCCGGTGAACGACGTCGTGGCGGTGCGCGTAGGCCAACGCTTGCGCGACGTCGACGGCGATTTGGACCGCTTCAGCGACTGGAAGCTGCTTCTCGCGGCGCAGGCGGTCGCGGAGCGACTGCCCTTCGACGAATGGCATCACGTAGAACAGCTCGCCGTCCGCGCTTCCAGAGTCGTGAACGGGCAGAATGTGGGGGTGTGTCAGGTTCGCGGCCGTCTTGATCTCACGCAGGAACCGTTCGGCGCCGAGCGCTTCCGCGAGCTCGCGATTGAGAACCTTGATCGCCACCATGCGACCGTGGCGAACGTCGCGCGCGAGATACACGATGGCCATGCCACCGCGTCCGATCTCACGGTCGACTTCGTATCGGCCGGACAGCGTCGACTTGAGCGCGTCCAATCGTGTCGCCACGTCCCCGATAGGATAGCCTTGGTCGAGCGCTCAGGCGAACTCCCGGGTGGATGCCAGCCTGAAAAAAACCTGGAGCTCCTGCTGCGTTGACTCGGCTGACATTGCGGAATGCCGGCCTGCGGGTCAGAACTTGAAGCCGAAGCCGTTCGACCAGCCGTAGTCGTTCTTCGAAAACCCTTCCGGCGGCTTGCTGTCGTAGTTGTCGAAGAGGCCGACGCGGAAGTACCAATCGCCCGGCAGGTTGAAGTCCAGGTCGAACCGGTAGGTCAAACGGTATCGGTCGGAGTCCGTCAGGTTGCGATAGTAGGTCAGCCGCGTGATGAGGTCGGTGATCTTCAGCCTCTCGGTCATGAACTCGGTGCCGAGATAGGCCTCGGCCGAGTTCTTGGTCGGCAACGCCGCGTCGGTGTAGTTCTCGTTGGTCCACGCCAGGCCGCCCCCGAGCGCCAGGTACTGCGTCGATGCGCGCAGCAGGTAGCGGCCGCCACCGCCGCCAATCGTCGTGCGCAGATCCAGGCCCTGCTCTTCGCTGTTGAGGAAGTCCTGCGTGGTATTGACGTACCAGCGGCTGCCGAGGAGCCGGCGGAAGTCGTTCGCAACGTCCCAGCGCTGCGTGTCGGGCGCGTTGTCCTGCGAGCTCCTGAAGATGTTGGCAAAGAGGACATCGACGTGGTGCTCGTCGCGGTACGACAGGTTCGACGCCAGCGAGAGCTGCGTCGCCGAGTTGGTGCGCGTCACGCTGTAGCCAAAGTCCAGACCGGCGTCGAACCGCGCCAGGAACTTCTGCTCGAACGGCTGTACCGTCGACACGTCGGGCAACTTGACGCTCGTCTCGGCGACCTGCACGAGCGGCTTCTTCGCCGGATCCGGCTTCAAGGAGCCCGACAGGCGATGTCCGTCGAATGTCTCGATGACGAATTGCCGCGTGCTTTGAATTGTGGCGATCTTGTCCCACTTGATCTTGAAATCCGAATCCGAGTAGTCGGTCGAGAAGATCAGCACGTCCTTTTCGACTTTCTTGATCTCGCCGACCAATCTGTCACCACTGGTCGTGATCACGACGTCCTCAGCCCCGAATGCGCCGCCGGCGCTAGCGAGCAGCAGGACAAGCGTGAGGGCCATCGGTCCCGTCATCGCCCTCCGACTCGGGCGCGCCATGCCCTCACGGTAGTCCGCGTTCGTTAGCAGATGAATCATTCGACCCCTCCTTCGTTGGTTGGCGCAGCATAACCTTGCGCGATGGGCGACCGCTAGTATCTGGAGCTGCCGCGGACGCGGCGCTGGCCGAGCCGGTTACGGCACCTTCTTGTATTCGCAGTTCAGGAACCAGAACCTGGGGTTGACGACCATCTCCGACAACACCTGAAACACCTCGTCGTCGAACGTCTCGATGACGACGTAGGTGCCTTCCCCGGTATTCTGCTTGATGTTCTTCGCGGTCGGATGTCTGGCCTTGAGGAAATCCACGGCCGCACCGTTCTCGATCCAGTAATGCCGCAGCGTCGTGCCCTCAATCTCGTAGCGGTGAATCATTCCGGGCCCCTGGGCGGACAGATCGCGCATCATCAGCAGCAGATGCTTGCCGATCCGCAGCGATCGCGCGCTCATCGGACGGTCCTGGTCCTTTTGCTGCTGCGCGACGATTTTCGGGTCTCCGGACGGATCGAGCTGAGGCCGTATGACTTCGATGCTCGCTACCACGCTCTTCGCGCACTACGCCGACCCGTGAACTCCCTCACCGCCTGATGAACGCGAGCAGACGGCGTTGTGGTCCCACGAGGACCGATGAGGCCGCCGTCTAGGTGGTCAACGCAGCGCGCTCGCGCACCTCGTCGAACGTCCACTCTTTGAGCAGCTCGCCGTCGCGGAACACCTCCACCATCTCGTCGGTCCCGGGGTTGTCCTCGGCCACCGTCGTGTGCTCGCCGTTGATCCGCACGAGCTTCAACCGGCCGGCCTTGGAGTTTTTGCCCGGATCGGTGATGGGGGCCTTCGAGACGGGGGACCAGGTGTCGCCGATTCGCACGGCAGAGCACTTGAAGGCGAAGCGCTGGGTGTCGCGGTCCACCTTCTGGAGCAGCCCACCTCCCGACCCCATCGTCAGGTTGTCGGCCGACCAGCCGTCCAAGGCCATGGCCTCCAAGATCGTCTCGATAGTGTGGTAGTCGATCCCATCGCCCTGGATCACCCGGACGTGTTCGTCGAGCACCTTGTACCCCTTGGCGTTCACGCGCACGCCGAACGCGGCGGCCAGGCGGCGAAGGACGCTCAAGACTACCTCGTCAGGCTTCCCACTGTCGGGACGGATCACGACCGCACCGCGCCGTGCCAACACCGCGTCGCGCAGGCGCTTGCCCCATAGCTCGGAGACGGCGTAGAAGATGTCGTAGGAGTCCGACACTACTGCGATCAGCGGGGAGTCAGGGTAGGCGCGCAGCATGTTGGCGTACGCCTCCAGCTCTCGCTCTCGCCCCCACGCGGTGATCGTCGAGTGCTCGGCGGCCGGAATGGAGAACCCGGGCATCTGGGCGCGGTAGTACCGCATGGCCAGCTCGCAGCCGGCCAGGTTGTCGGTCCCCGTGAAGTTGACGAGGTGGGCCGCTCCACCGAGCGCGGCGGACTCGTCGCTGGTGGAGCCCCGGTAGCCGAAATCGTGCAGCTTGAACGCGATCAGGGAAGGATCGCCCGTGCGCACGAGGTAGCCATGCCAGATGCGCTTCATCTCGCGCGACTGCGTGGCCACCGTGGTCGGATACCAAACCTGGACGAGGAGCGTCTCCAGGTAGTTCGTCAGCCAGGCCACATGAGGATCAGTGTTTTCAATGGTCATCAGCACGTTCCGGTTCCAAACCGGCGACCCCTCGGGCACGGCCTTGATCCGGACAGGCAGGCGCCCGCCGTGCACGCGGAGGACATACTCCCATCCCTCGCGGTTGAACAGGCTGCGGTCCCCTAAGTGCTTAGAGAAGAATTCGTCGGCCTCTTCGATTCCCGGGCGCGTGACGACGGCGCCGACGACGTACTCTCGGAGGAGGTACTGTAGGCCGAAGAACACAGACGTCGGCCAGCGCCCGCCCCGCGATTCCATGTACGAGTAGACGCCCGTCGTCCCCGGAGGGTATTGGCGCCAGTGTGTCACCTTGTAGCTGTCGGTCTTGAGAATCAACGATCCGCGCATGGACTCCCTGTCGACTTCGCGCTGCGGTTTCTTGGCCCTATACTACCGCGGCGGTCCTGTCGTCCTCTGACCCGAGCAAGGGATGAGCGACAGGTCTACTCCGATCCGGAAGCTCGCTACTTCGTGCGAAGGTTGATGAGTTCACTGTCGTCCGGTCCGGCCCGCCGATCGATCGCACACTCCTCGCCATGACGGCCGCGATCCGGACGCCCGACCAGCGATTGCGTGTCTTCGTGAGCTCGACGCTCGCCGAGATGGCGGAGGAGCGCGCCGCGGTGGCTCGCGCCATCACCGGGCTCCAGCTCACACCGGTGATGTTCGAGCTCGGGGCTCGACCGCACCCGCCGCGGGAGCTGTATCGAGCCTATCTGGCCCAGTCCGACATCTTCATCGGCCTGTACTGGCAGCGGTACGGATGGATCGGTCCGGACATGGACATCTCGGGCCTGGAGGACGAGTTCCGGCTCTCCGTGTCGATGCCCCGCCTGCTGTATGTCAAGACACCGGCACCCGAGCGAGAAGCGCGGCTCACCGCTATGATCGGCGAGCTCCAGGCCCAGGGGACCGTCTCTTACCGATCCTTCCGTACCGCGCGGGAGCTCGGGCGACTGGTCCGCAACGATCTCGCCGTGCTCCTCAGCGAGCGGTTCGCAACCAAGGACAGCGGCACGGATCGATCGGCGTCCTCGGCGGCGGGCAGCGCCCGGCGAGTACCGCGTTCGTTGCCGAGCATACCCACGTTGCTGATCGGGCGCGAGCGCGACGTCGAGGAGGTCTCGCGGCTGCTCGAGACTCCGGGGGTGCGGCTGGTCACCCTCACGGGTCCCGGCGGCATCGGCAAGACGCGGCTGGCGGTCGCCGTGGGCGCGCACCTGGAAGATCGCTCCCCGCAAGGCGTGGCCTTCGTGGCGCTCGAATCGATCGCGCAGCCCGAGCTGGTTCTCCCCCACGTCGCGACCGCGCTGGGCGCGTCCATCGAGGGCACGCGCTCACCTCTAGACGTCGTGGCCGAGCGCATTGCCGACGCGGCCGTCCTGCTCGTGCTAGACAACCTCGAGCAGGTCGTCGGTGTGGGGCCGGAGCTCGACCAGCTCCTGGCCCGCTGCGTCGAGCTCAAGATGCTCGCCACGAGCCGCACCGTGCTTCGCTTGCGCGCCGAGCGCGAGTACTCCGTGGGCCCCCTGACGGTGCCCGCGTTTGCGACCCGCCCGCCGATCGAGGAGCTGGCCTCGTTGCCCGCGGTAAAGCTGTTCGTCGATCGAGCCCGGGCCGTCCGCCGCGACTTCGCCCTGACCGAGGACAACGTGCTCGCCGTGGCCGAGATCTGCCGGCGGCTCGACGGCCTGCCGCTCGCCATCGAGATCGCCGCCGCTCGCGTCCGACTCCTGACCCCGGATTCACTGCTCGCACGGCTCGGTGGCAGCCTCCAGGCTCTGGGGACCGGCCCGGCCGATCTCCCCGCGCGCCAGCGCACGTTGCGCGCGACCGTCGAGTGGAGCATTGGCCTGCTCGGCGACGCGGAGCGGCAGATGCTGGCCACGCTGTCGATCTTCGTCGAGGGCTGGACGGTCGAGGCAGCCGTGCACGTCTCCAATCTCGCCGAAGACCGGACGCTGGATCTGCTCGATGCCCTCGCCGGGCACAGCCTCGTCGTCGCCGATACGACCGGCGCAGCGCCGAGGTTTCGCATGCTCGCGTCCATCCGGGAAGTGGCCGCCGAGCATCTTGCCGCCAGCGCGGATCGGGCCGATGTCGAGCGCCGGCACGCCGAGTACTTCTGCGCGCTGGTGAACGCCGACTGGCCGGCCGACCGACATGCCGAGTGGGCGGAGCGTCTACGAACCGAAGAAGGCAACTTGGGGGTCGCCATCCGCTGGTTCTTCACCCATGACATCGCGCCGCTGCCGCACATGTTCCGGATCCTCTGGCTGTTCTGGCAGCTCCACGATCGCATGCCGGAAGGCCGGGCCTGGATCCGGGAGCTGCTCCAGCAAGCTGACGCGCTGGACGAGCGCGCGCAAGCCGAGCTGTTGCTGCTTTCCGCCGTCACCGCGGGCGAGGTTGGCGACGACGACGGTGCCCTGGCCGCGACCGACGGAATGAAACGACTCGAGGGGCGCATGGCCGATCCGTCTCTCGAGAGCGCGGCGCGGCTGGCCGTCTCGTGGATCCGGCCCATCGTCGATGATTTCGACGGCGCGCTCGAGGCCGCACAGCTGGCGCTCGATGGTTTCCACCGGCGGAACGAGCCGTTCACGGCGTGGGCGGCCCTGACGGTCGGATTGCTGGAGCTGCGGCTCGGCCGACACGAGGCCGCACGTGCGCACCTCGCCGAGGCCAGCGAGCGCGGCGGCCGGTTCGGCAACCGCTGGCTCGCGTCAGTGGCACGGACTCTGCTCGCCTCGCTTGCGATGCGGACGGGTCACCTCGACGAGGCTCGTGAGCTGCTGATGGAGTCGGTCGCGGGCGAGGACAGCGCGATCAGCATCCAGACGGTGACCTTCTGTCTCATCGCCTCTGCCGAGCTCGCCCTGGCGAAAGGAGATTCCCGGCAGGCCGCGCTGGCGCTGGGTGCTGCCGACGGGCTGCGGCAACGCGCCGGATTGCGGGCCTGGCCCTCGAGGCGTCGAAGCGAGGCCGAGCTCGTTGCGCGCGTGGCGGAGAAGCTCGGCCCGGAGGATTTCAAGAAGGCATTCGCGGCCGGTTCGGAGCTCAATCGACGGGACGCAATCGCCCTGGTGCGCAGTGTCGCGGAGGGCGACAGCGGACCGCGAGAGCGGTCACTGGCTGGCTGAAGAAGCGCCCGAACAGGTGCTCGCAGTCGCGACGCCCTTCTTGGCCCTTACCGGAGCGCCGCCTTGCGATGAACTTCTGAACGTCGACGCGGGCGCCAGTCTCACCATGCCGGCGCCGACCCAGGCAGCCTCATCTCATGAAGATGCCGGAGCGGCCCGCGGCGGGTGTGTACCGTGCTTTTCGGCCCACGCCAGTGCATAGTCGGCGATCTCCTCCCACCCCTGCTGGGCGGGCATGAGATGCGAGCGTCCCGGGAATTCCCGGATCTCCGTGATCGTGTTCGACTTGTAGTGCTTCGCGTTCGAGCGTTGGACGGCGGGCGGCATCAAGTGATCTTCGCTCCCCGAGATGAAGAGAAGGGGTGCGCGGGCGTCGTTATCGTAGTCGACCGCGACGTCCTGGGGCCCGGGGATGAAATTCGCCAGCACGCTGTCCCAAAAAATGCCCCCTGATGCCGGGACATGATACCGGTCGTAGGCGGCGCGCGCGTCCGCTTCGTCGAATGTGTTCGTGAACGCGTAGCGCCATTGATCGTACGTGAACGCCACTGCCCTGTGGCGATTCGCGGGATCTTTCAGCACCGGGAACGTCGATTTGAGCTGCGACAGCGGCGTGATGCGCACACCTTCCGTAGGTGCGGAGTTGATCGCCACTCCAACCGCCCCATGGCCACGATCGAGGAGTAGCTGCACAAAGGCACCACCCGCCGAATGACCCATAAGGATCGGTGGCGCCTCGAGTCGCTCGACGACGCCTTCGAGGTGCGCCATGATCGCGGGAACCGTGAGACGCTCGACAGGCGATGGATCGCGGTTGAGCGCCTCGACCTCGGCCTCGAACCCCGGATACGCTGGAGCGAGGACGCGGTAGCCCTCGGCTTCATAGCGCGTGATCCAGTGCTCCCAGCTTCGCGGCGTCACCCAGAAGCCATGAACCAGTACAATCGTATCGGGACGTTTCAATTCCGTGGGCATGGTGCGTCTCCTTGTGAGTCGCCTTCTGGTGCACGCTCCTGAGCGTAACGTAACCTCGTAACCGTCGGCTGTGCAACCCATCCGACCCGGTCGGCGCAGCCGGGGTCCGGCATCGGCCTTGCCGCCGGTCGGCGCGCACGTCACTGGAAGGGAGGAATTCCATGGGCGACGATCTTGCCGCAGCTAACGTCAATCGCTCGTATCAGCTCGCCGCGTCGAGCATCGCGATTTTCACGTTCCTGCTGTTCTTCCTGTATCCGAGGTTCGCAAGCGGCGAGGTCGACGCCTTGCGTTTTCAAGCCACGTTGATCGTGATGGGTATGGCGACGTTTTCATTCGCGTTCGCGTCCTTCTATTACTACGGCGCCTCGCTGGGCGGCTGGATCGACGATGCCGAGCGGACTCAGTACTCCCGTCGAGGCGATCGCTTCTGGCTGCTCGGATGCGTGTTGCTGTTCCTGGCTCCAAGCTTGATCCTCTTCACGGTCAGGCTTCTGGCCGTCGCGTCGGCGTGGTTCGCACTCTGGATCGTCTACGTGCTTTTCGTGATCCGCTACTTCCCAAAGGTTCAGACGCCGCGGGCGTCCCATTAGAGCGAGGACCGAGAAATGAAGGTCGTCGTGATCGGCGGCACCGGCCTGATCGGCTGACGATAGGAAACACTAGGGCCGTCTCGAGGCCGTCTCGCGGTTAGCATAACGGCCCTTCTCAGACCCTCGTCAGCCCCCCTTGGGGCGAAGGATCGCACGTCATGTAGCCATTGCCCTGCGGTCTCGTCCGCCGCATGATCGCAAATTTGACACCCACGCACGATGTGGTCACAATGACCACATGGTACGCAACGTTGTCGGCGCCCGCGAGCTGAAGACACGCCTCGGGACATACCTCCAGCGGGTTCGGGAAGGCCGGACGCTGGTTGTGACCGATCGCGGTGAGCCTGTCGCCGAGCTGCGACCAATCCCTTCCGACGACTCGTTGCCTTCGGCGCTTCTCAAGTTGTCGACAAAGGGGACCGTGACGTTGCCAACTCGTAACGGTCTGCGGGCGTTCCGACCCATCCGTAGCCGCGGCGCATCCGTCGCCGCTGCAGTCGGTGAGGATCGCGAGGACCGGTTCTGATTCGCTACTTCGACGCGAGCGCCTTGGCAAAGCGCTACGTCCAGGAAGCCGGCAGCGCCAGTGTCCGTCGGCAGCTCAGAACCAGTCGTATCGCGACGAGCCGACTATCTGCCATCGAGGTAGCCTCGGCCCTTGCCCGGCGCGCCCGCGAAGGCGCGTTCACGGCGACCGAGCGCGATCGTGCCGTGAAAAGGCTCAACGCCGATCTTGCCGCCTGGATTCTCGTGGAACTCACGGCGGAGCTGAGCGCCGATGCCCAGACGCTGCTGGTCCGACACGGCCTACGGTCAGGCGATGCGGTGCAACTCGCGAGCTGCTTGTACCTGCAGCGCGAGACCGGCGAACGGATCTCGTTCGCTGCGTTCGACGATCGTCTCGCCACGGCGGCGCATGCTGAAGGATTGACCCTCGTTTCGTTTTCGTAGTCACAAGGGCGGCTATGTACACGAGAAAGACACGGTCGATCGCTATTCCTTTACGTGCCCTACGAGATACCGAGGTAGGGGCACCGGGAACGTTTCCGGTCTGCTCAAGTTCGACGGGAAGGGAAGCGTCATCGTCGACTATCCGATTGTTTACAGCGATGGTTCGGTGGGATCGGGCACGGAAACATGGACGTATGCGGTTGGTTCGGATTGCAGGTTCACGATGACAAATAATCTTGGGCAACAATACTTTGGCGTGATCGTGTTCGACGCTCGCGAGCTCCACTGGGTGATCGGCACCGAAGGGTTCGTTGCCAAAGGTGATGCCCGGAAAGTGCGTACCGAGTGAGCGCCTCTGCGAAGCTGTGACCTGGCGTGGGGCTTCCTGCTGCACGCGGGCGGCCTCAAGCCGGCGGGCAACCGACCCACAACAGGGCAGGTGTCCCGGCAAACGTCCTTGCCGGGCGTCTCCGCGGCTGGCAACCTGGTGGAGAACCACACGGGGCCGGGGCTGTTGGTGTCGAACCGCATCTCGGTGCTCACGCTTGGGACCAACACGATTCAGAACAACGGTGTCGATGTGGAATGCGGAGACCGAGGTTGCTGATCGTCAACCAGACGCAAATCAGTTCCACGGGCACGACCGCAATCGCCCCGGGATGCACTGTCGAAGGCGCACCGATCTTCTGACCGACAGGACAAGCAGCCAGATCGAAATCGAAACGGCGTAAGCGGGGCCTGGGGATCGTGTTCGCAGTTCGCTCCCTGAGCCTCGCTTCCGTATTACTCCTGCGTGAGCCAACTGAGCGCCGCTGCCGGGTCGATCACCGGGAGCGGTGCATTGGGGTACCCGTCCGGATCGCGTGTCACAAGGGCGTCGCAACCACTGGCTTCGGCAGCCGCCGCGCAGACGGCATCCTCGAAATCCGGCCACGCCACCGCGAGTGCCCGTCGGACGACGTTGTCATCGACCGGAGCGACGGCGAAGACGCCAATGAGACGTTCCACGCCCTCGCGGGCGAACGCCGCATCACGAGCCTTCTCGAGGAGGTAGAAAATCGTCGTGACGCCGTGGGCGGGGACCATGCCATGGCCCTGTCCGCGTTCGATTGCTGCCCACAACGCGGCCGCGACATCAGCGTCGGGCGGACGGTCGAGAATGACGTCCAGGAAGACGTTCAGGTCAAGCAGAAGACGCTTCACCGGTACTTCCGGCTGACATGCCGGCGGTGTGCATCAACCGGCACGCCGTGGGCCGCGCCGCGCAGCATGCGCAGAACCGGGGTCTGATCGTCGGCCTTGGGCGGTTTCGACAAGAGGTCGAGATAGCGCTCGACGAGCCGCGACACCGACGTGCCGCGGGCCGCCGCGTAGCGCTTCGCGCCCCGAACCACCTTCTGGTCCACGCTGAGGGTCAGCTTCGACATATACGTATGATAGCACGTACTTCATACGTATCGTTTGGCCTCGGGACTATGCGGAAGGGCAACGTGCGAGTCACGCTCCTTCCATGAGGCGAAGCGTCGGGACATCGGCCCGGAGCCTACGAGTATCGGACGACTGAGATCATTGCGCGATAGACTTCACCCATCGCCCCCGCCCCGAGCAGCGTTTCAATTTCGTACGGCCCGAGGTGGGTTCCTCGGACGAGCGTCAGGGTATTGCCGGGAAGCATGACGAAACTTCGAGGCCAATCACTTCAAGATACGGGCCGAGTCTGGGGACGGGGCCAACGTCATCGCGCGCGGGCCTTCTGCGTGATGAGTCACGCAGAACGATATGACCCGTGTCTCCTATCTCAGAAACCGTCCCTCGGGGGAGACACCCGCGGGTCGAGGCCCGCTGAATCGTCCAGGGCCTGGGCGATCTCACGGGCCGACCGGGTTGCCCGGCAGCCCTCGCAACCACGCAGTGACCTCGGCGAACACGAGCGCTCGAGCGTCCGGATCGGAGAGGACGAGATCATGAACGCCGCCCTCGATGGCCTTGATCGTCACCTGCTGCCCGAGAGCCTTGCCTTCCCGCTTCATGTCTTTGACGTCGAGCACGAGGTCGGCTCGCCGATATTCTTCGTGCCAGATCGTGTCGGCGCCGTCGTTCGATCGCGCTGAGTGCAGGATCAGGATCGGCTGACCGATGCCGCCCTTGCGCACCTTGTCCTGGGCGATGGCGATCGCGCGCACCCAGCCGAGGAACACAGGAAACCCGTCGATCGGTTTGAGATCGGTGTCGAAGACTCCATCGGCCGTGACAGTCCTTGCACGCAGCGCATGGCTGTAGCAGGCTGAGGGCGTACCACACGTGGCACGGGCGATTTCTGTCTGGAATGGGGAGCAATTTTCCCGAAGATCCGGGCGATTCTTTCTCCGAACCCCGAGAGGTCGCGATCGTTGAAGTCGAGAAACGGGCTGTTGAGAAAGGCGGCGTCGACCACGCCTCTTTCTTTTCCGTCCTGCAAGTAACGTGCGGCCGTCAAGGCGCCCGTCGAATGCCCGTTGAGGATGACGAAGGGATAGCCCTCGCCGCGGATGATCGTCAGGGCCTTCGTGATCTCGGGATAGTACTCGTCGAGGTTCTTGGCGAAATTGGGATACTTGTAATGAAGCGGGAGCGATCGCCCGTACTTGCGCAAGTCCAGCGCAAAGAAGTCACAGCCCTTGCCACTCTGCCCATCAGCAAGCGTGTACTGATAGTAGTCGGCGAGGTGAGCCTGAAAGAAGTAGTCGACGTAGCCGTGGAGGTAGAGGACGGCGCACTCCCGCTCGCGATGCAGCGGACGCCGGACGAGCGTGGCCGACACGGGGCCGTCGTAGTCGGGCTCGAGGACAAATGTGAGCGCCCAGAAGCCCTCCTTGCCCAGCAGCGTGTCCTTCGTGCCACGCATCGGCGGCAGGAGCAGCCGTTCCTCCGACGCTCGCGCCGCCGCCGGCGTGGGTGGCGGCACAACTGCCGCTCAGGATTGCCGCGAGCGCCAGGCCGAGGCAACGACGACGCGTCCGCGCTGCGCATGTCATATCAATCAGAACCGGAACGTGTAACCCGGGTCCAGCGATTTGCCAACCGGATCGGCGCTGAGCAGAAACTCGTGAATCAGGAACGGATTGGTCCGCGACCGGAAGGCGGCGTTGCGAATCACCTCGAATCCGTGCTCGATGCCGGATGACTCGTCGACGTCGATGTCCGCGGCCAGCGCACCGTTTCCTTTGTCGCGCATGAAGGTGACCTGCAGATTGGCATGCGCATCCCTGCTCTTGAAACTCTCGCCGGTCATCTCGAAACCCGGCAGCGGATCGTGAAGGGCCTCCTCGCGCCGTGTTGAAGAGCGCGCTCCGGCGGAGTAGCTTCAGGAAAGCCGGCACTGACACGCGCGAAGAAGCGGTCCTGCCGGCACACCAGCACACCGTGGATCTGCGAGACACATCCGCCTGTCGTCGTGTCGTCGGCCGCCTTGGCGATGAGGTTCAGGAAGCAGGCCTTTCGCAGCGGCCCCAGCTGCCGGTACAGGTCCTCACCCGTGAGGTTGAGCAGGTCTCGATCCTCATCCTTCACGGCGATCATCTCTGCGTCACTCAGAATCGTGCGCGCCCTGGCAGAAAGGTCAGTCGAAGGTCGGTGCCTTGATATCCTGCACGTCTCCTGGCTTGACCCAGAACTCGACCGCATCGCTTGCCGTATTGACGCGGTCCTCTCGAATCAGCTGAAAGAATCCGTATCGCCGATAGTGTTCGGCCTCCGCGAACACGCGATACATCGTGCCGATGCCTCCCCGGCACGTGATCCCGGTGATCAACAAGTCCGGGTCGGGCCCGGCGAGCGTGACATGCTGCGTCTCGCCGCCCGTGCCCGGCTCCCCAGAAAACCGCAGGAGCTCGACGGAAACGTTTCGCACCGGCTCACCGGCCAGGTCGGTCAGATGTAGATCCAGAGCGCCGGCAGACATGGCGACCTCCTACTGTCGATGGACGCACACGTGCTCGTGCTCAGCCATATACTGCGCGATTGTCGCAGAAATCAGCCGCAGGGCCGTTGGCAAATTCGCCGCGAAGGCCGGCCACCGCCGTGAACGCGAGAGCACTCGACCAGCCCTGATACTTGTGCGCCCTCCGCACACGCGCGATTGCAATCGAATGTCTCTTGGAGAGTCTGTCCGTGTCGGTGTGAATCCATCCACGATCGCTTACGATTACTTCGATCGAGGAAGCGGTAGACCGTGCCAGTATGCGGGGCATCTCGCCGTCCCATTGCCGCTGTGGTCGATGCGGGCTGCCAATCCACGACGAAGGCCTATGGTCATCCGCTCCCGGCGCATGCCACAAGGTGTTGGACACCCCTCGGTGGCTGACGATCATCGGACACGGCAGGTGCGCGCGGCAGAAACACGCCTGTTGTACGAGAATGCCACCACCGGCATTGTCGTCACCCTCGTTATCGCGTCGGTCGTCGCCTACGCCCACTGGGACCTTGGTCCGCACCTCATCGTGTCGGCGTGGCTCACTTACATGCTGCTCGTGTCGGCCGCGAGATTCGTGGTCGTGCACCGGTATTGGCGCGCGTCGGCGAGCGAGATCGAGAACGGTCGATGGAACGCGGCGTTCGTTGCCGGCGTTGCGATGGCGGCCGCCGGCTGGGGTGTAGGCGCCATCCTCCTGTACCCATCAGCCCGGCCGTTGGATGAGATTCTCCTGGTATTCGCGGTGGGCGGAGTCATGCTCGGTGGCGCGTCGACTCTGGCGGCGCGGCCGGAGGCGTTCCTCACGTTCCTGATCCCGACGGGTGGCCTCACGTCCTTACGCCTCGCTGGTGTGGGAGACGAAGGCCATCTGTTGATGGGATTGCTGGGTGCGGTGTTTACCGTCGCGACTGTCCTGACAAGCTGGCGATTCCATCTGGCGATTGACACCTCGTTCAGGTTGCGAGTTGACAACGTCGATCTCATCGACAGTCTGCAGGCTGCCAAAAGCGACGCCGACGCGCTCAATCGAGAGTTGGAGCTGCGGGTTCGCGACCGTACCGCCAAACTCCAGGAGCAGGATCAACGCAAGGACGAATTCCTCGCGATGCTCGCGCACGAGCTCCGGAACCCGCTGGCACCGATACGGTTCGCTCTGGAGGCCCTGAAGGTCGACGACGATCGCGCGATCGCGGCACGCGCTCGGGAGGTGATCGAGCGTCAGGTCGGGCAGCTCGTGCGACTCGTCGACGACCTCCTGGACGTCTCGCGCATCACGGTCAACAAAATCCAGCTGCGTCGTGAATCGCTCGACCTCGCGCCGTTGATGGCCACCGCCGTCGAATCGATCGCGGCACTCGCCGCGGCAGCGGGGCACACAGTGGAGGTGCAGCTGCCCTCGGCGCCGGTTCATGTCAACGGCGACGGCGCGCGGCTCGTGCAGGTGTTTGCCAATGTGCTCAACAACGCTGTGAAATTCACGCCTCCTGGCGGGCACATCTGGTTCACTGCCGAAGCGCACTCCGGCACGGCTCTCGTGCGCATCCGCGATACGGGGATGGGCATCGCGCCCGACGTCCTTCCGCGGGTGTTCGACATGTTCCATCAGGCGGAGCCGGTGCTCGAGCGATCCACGAGCGGCCTGGGTATCGGGTTGACGTTGGCGCGACGGTTAGTGGAGATGCACGAGGGGCAGATCGACATCAGCAGTCCGGGCACTGGCCAGGGCACGGAGGTCGAAATTCGTCTGCCGACGACGACGGTGCTTGCCGCCGTAGCGCGGAGCGCGAAGGTGGGCCGGTCGCAACCGCCGTGCCGACCGAACCCTCGCCTGGCGACGCCAGGCGCACTCTTCGCGTGCTCATCGTCGAAGACAACCTCGATGCGGCGGAGATGCTGGAGCTTGCGGTGTCGTATCTCGGCCACGTCACCAGGCTGGCTCACGACGGGGCTGCCGCCATCACGGCCGCCACGCAGTTCAGGCCTGACGTGATCTTCCTGGACATCGGCCTGCCGATCATGAACGGCTACGCCGTCGCGCGAACGTTGCGCGGAATGCCGGAGTTCGATCACGTGCACATTGCCGCCGTGACCGGATGGGGGCAGGAAGAGGATCGTCAGAAGGCGCGGGAAGCCGGATGCGATAGTCACTTCACGAAACCTCTCGCGCCAGCGATGCTGGAAGACCTGCTTGCGACGATCGCGCAACCCACGCCGGAGGGGCGACGGTCGGTCGCCAGCCCCTTACGCGAGGAATGATCTGCCTTCACTGACTCGCTGCACGTGCAGAACTTTTCTCGTCGTCGCCGTGCTCCTTTCGCCGGTCGCCGTCGCGGGTGTGGCAGCCGCGCAGAGAGACCTGCCCGCCGCGCCGCCGCCCGCGTTATCGAGTCTGACAATCATTGCCCCGGCGGCGCCTGGAGGCGGCTGGGACCAGCTCGCACGCGAGATGCGGCTCGAGATCGAACGGCAGGCGCTCGCGGCGATGGTCCAGGTCGAGAACGTACCGGGTGCGGCAGGCACCATCGGTCTCGCACAACTGATCAACGGCAGGCGCGGCGATGGCGGAGCGCTGCTGGTCAGCGGCCTCGTCATGGTCGGCGCCATCCTCTGGAATCAGTCGCCGGTGTCGCTCACGCAAGTGACGCCGATAGCAAGACTCACCGCTGAGTACGAAATCGTGGCCGTGCCAGCGACCTCATCACACCAGGACATGCAGACCCTCGTCCGCGCGCTGCGCAGGAATCCGGCTGCCGTGTCCTGGGGCGGCGGCTCGGCCGGCGGCACTGACCACATCCTCGCCGGCCTCATTGTCGCGGCGGCTGGCGTTGATCCGCGACGGACGAACTACATCGCGTTCGCCGGCGGCGGCGAAGCCGTGACGGCGCTGATCGGGGGACAGGTGACGGCCGGCATCAGCGGCTACAGCGAATTCGCCCAGCACATCGAATCGGGCCGCCTCCGAGCCATCGGCATTTCCGCGCCCAGGCGGTTGGCCGGTCTCGACGTGCCGTCCCTGCTCGAGCAGGGGCTCGACGTCCAGTTGGAAAACTGGCGCGCGGTCGTCGCGCCGCCGGGTCTCGACGACGCCCAGCGACAGGCGCTCACGACTGTCGTCGAGCGGATGGCGCAGAGCGCGTCGTGGCGCGCGACGCTGACGAGGCTCGGCTGGACCGACTCCTACCTGGCCGGACCTGCCTTCGACCAGTTCCTGGACGCTGAACGCGTGCGCGTCGGTCGCATCGCCACCCGCCTGCGCGCGTCGGCAGGCGACGCAACTGCCGCGCGGGCGGGCGAGTGGCTGTTTCCGGTGATGGTGATCGGCGGCAATGCGCTTGTGCTGATGGTGCTCTTCGTCAGACGCGGCGCCACCACACCGGACCGGCGCACGAACCGCAGCCCCGTCGTTCGCGTGGCACTCGGCCTCGTCGCGTTTGTCGCGTTGCTGAACCTGGCCGGCTTCGTCGCCGCCGGGACGGTCCTCTTTGCCGCTACCGCGTCGGCATTCGGCAGCCGCCGCTGGCTTCGCGACGCGCTCCTCGGCATCACGCTCTGCGCCACCGTCTACGTCGCGTTCACGTACGGATTAGGCGTTCCTCTTCCCCCGGGGCTGTTCCTGACCGAACGTTGACGACGTGGACACGCTGACCGCTCTGGCAAGCGGCTTCGCCGTCGCGTTGACACCGCAGAACCTGCTGTGGTCGTTCGCCGGCGTCACGCTCGGCACGGCGATCGGCGTCCTGCCGGGCATCGGTCCCGCCCAGCGAGCGGTGGCTCCGGTGCGGCGAGTGCTACCTAGCGGAGACGTGACCAGCTAGAATCTGTGGATGCGAATCGCATTCGATTCTCATGTCGTCACATTTTTCCTGCAAGCCAACCAATATGGATACGACCCTGCTGAGGACGGTGACTCCGTGCTCGCCACGGAACGCGTCGCCGCATTTCGACTGTGGATATATGGTAGCAACCCTATTGCCGTGCCCACAGTCTTTAAGGAATGTAAAGACGTTCCAGACGCGATGAAAAACCGTGAGCATTTCAACTGGAATGCCTACCACCTTGAAGAAGTCCTTGCGCAAGAGCTCGACGCCGCACAGATAGACGCGCGTGCCGCTGAACTGGCCATCCTACATTCCGGCGCGAACGACTGCCGCATTGTGGCCGAATGCGAAGACAAGGCGGCGCGCGTGGATGCGCTCGCAACGTTTGACTCAGAGCTGATTAAGCATCTAAAGGATGACGCCAGAATCGTCGTCGCAACGCCTTACGATTGCTGGCAACGGCTAGCAATTCCGCACGGTGCTGCACCATCAAGCGTGCTCAGTGCTGACCATCCGCTGGTGAAGGTCGTCTGGTGGCGCTGGTAGATCCACGACTTGTACGCAGACGGCAGACCGGAGCGCGTTTATCCCTTCCATCGAGGCGTCTAGAGTCCGAAGACGAGTCCCTTGCTATTCCTGAAGGTGAAGAGCCCGTCCTTAAAGCACAGGTAGACGTAGACCTGTTCGAGCTGCCCTTTGTCGTCCAAGTCTGTGCGGTTGCTGTGGGTGTGAAGTCGCACGCTGCATTTCGGACAGTTGAACGCCAGTGGCTCGCCTAAAGATATGGACGGCTCACGCAGGTGATCCGACGACCGCAGTTGGATCGACATCGTGGTGCCTCGAAACTGAAAAAGCCTTATGTGAGAAACCCGCCCCACGCGCGGGAGGCTCAGGAAAAGCTAGGGGACGGCAGGATTGCAACACACGCCGACTCGGCTGGCTGTCCTGTTTTGCACACTGGCGGTACTCGCGAGAACCCAACGCAGCGACGCTCGCGCTCAAGCGAGGCCACTTCAAGAGTCTGGAAATGGAATTTCGTTTGCTCGTAAGCGTGAAGACGGCGCGACAAACTGTCTCAATGATGTTTGGCTATCGCGGCCGATTGTAGAGGACGTTAGTGGAGGAAGCGTGAATCTGAAGACCGCGGAGGACTCGGACCTGCCGCTCCAGCGAACGGTTCACCGAACCCCGCCAGGTCGAAGCACTGGGCCGGTCCAGAGCACTTGCAGAGAGCGAATGTCTTTCACTTCGGCCCGCACGAAGCCACGGCGGCAGTCCTTCAGGACCGTTTCCGCGAAGGCGATGCCGTCCTCGAGCGTCCGCGGATTGTCGAGAAAGAACGGCCCGCCATCGCGGCGCCAGCCGTAGACGTGCAGCATCGTCGTCTCCTGGCTCATGGGGCGGCACGATAGCACGAGGGAATGACAGCCGGGGTCACGCTCGACTACGCGATCGCGATCTTGTCGCGGGCGGAGCACGGCGAAACGCTACGGCGTTACTCGCGAGTAACGCCTGCGTTTCAGCCGCGGCGCTCCAGCATCACTCGCGGCCCGGCCCGGCCCGGCCGGTATGGGACGCGTTGGCCGAGCGGGTCCAGACGCTCCTGGCCGAGTCGGTCCGGTGGACGGGCGGCAAACAGCGGCTGACCGCCACACGCCTGCACGAGCTGTTGGGACGCAGCGCCGCGAGGCCTTCGTGCCGCTGACGTATCGGCCCGGCGATCTCGCCGAGGTCGACTTCTTCGAGGTGCTGGTCGACGTCGATGGGACGCGCCGCAAGGCGTGGCTGTTCCTGATGCGGCTGATGTACTCGGGCCGCGACTTCGCGAGGATCTACGAGCGGCAAGATCAAATCAGTTTTCTCGTCGGGCACGTCCGCGCGTTCGCCCACTTCGACGGCGTGCCTGCACGGGTGGCGTACGACAATCTGCGGGCGGCCGTCGTGCGGATCATTAGTGTCGCGGATTTGCCTGGCGCCGTGGATGCGATTCGCGCGGCCCGCGATCTCAATCCGAATATTGAGATTCTCGCGCGAACGGGTTACCTTCGCGGTGTCCCGGCGGCACGCCAGGCTGGTGCGAACGCATGGCGGCGCCCGAGCTCGCGCGTCGCGGGTTTCTCGTGCTGACGATGAACTCGCGCTTCGACAACAACGAGGCCGCCGTCCTGTGGGAGCAGATCGCGCTCGATGTGAAGAGCGGCGTCGAGTACCTGAAGCGCCAGGAGGGCGTGCGAACCGTCGTGCTCTTCGGCCATAGCGGCGGCGCCGCCACGCTGAGCTTCTATCAGGCGGTCGCGGAGAAGGGGATTGGCTACTGTTCCGCGCCAGGCAAGCTGACCGTCTGTGGGAAGGAGTTGAGCAACCTACCGCGAGCGGACGGCCTGATTCTGGTCGACGCGTCGCTCGGGAATCCGTCGGGGCTCCTCCGCGGCTTGAACCCGGCGGTCGTGCGCGAGGGCGATCCGAAGGCGCTCGATCCCGGCGCTCGATCCGTTCAATCCCGCGAACGGGTTCAGCCCGAACGGCGCATCCACCTACACGCCCGAGTTCAAACAGAAGTACTACGAGGCGCAGTCGGCGCGGATGAATCGACTGATCGCCTCGGCCGGCGAACAAGCGAACCAGCTGGGCAGCGACCGTGGTCCATTTCCAGACGACAACGTCTTCCTGATCGTGCGCGCGGCCGGGGCCCGTCTCGTCGATGCGGACGTCATCGCCGAGACCGCGACGGTCAAGCCACGCAAGCTGCTCAAGAACAACGGATCGACCGTCACCCAGATCGTTCGGAGCGTGCGACCACCTGGCCGTCAGAATCCGGCGCAGAACGCCTACTTCGAGGGCGGCGCGCGGCTCTTGACGCTGAAGTCGTTCCTGACCGCCAACGCGATCCGCTCGACCAACTCGATGACCGGCATCGACTGGTGCTCGACCAACAACTCGACGCCGTGCGCGCTCGGACAGATTGGTGTGCCGCTCCTCGTCTCGGCCATGGGCGGCAACACTGGCCTCCGCGACAACGAGTGGCTCTACGAAATGGCCGCGAGCCGTGACAAGGACTTCTTCGTCCTCGAAGGTGCGACCCATAACATGGAGCCGTGCGTCGAATGCGAGACGCGCAAAGGCGAGTACAACAACGTCGTCAGGAACTTCTTCAACTATCTCCGCGACTGGATGAACCAACGATTCTCCCGGTGAAGCGGGCTTCGAGTTACGATGCCTTCACCGACATGCGCGCGGTCATTGGCTTGCTCGCCCTGGTGATGATCGCCGGCTGCCGCGCCGGCAGCGATGCGAGCTACCCCAACCGGCAGCTCACCTACCTGGTGGCGTTCGATCCCGGCGGCCAGAGCGATCGTGAGGCGCGCCGTCAACAGCCGCTGCTCGAGCGATACCTCGGACGCAGTGTCGTCATCGACTACAAGGTCGGCGGCGGCGGGGCGCTCGGCTGGTCGGAGGTCGCGCACTCGAGACCTGACGGCTACCGGTTCGTGGGGATCAACGTTCCGACGGTGATTCTGCAGCCCCTCCTTCAGGACACGGGCTACGTGACGGATCAACTGCGGGCGGTCGTCCTCTTCCAACGCACGCCGGTCGGACTGGCGGTGCCGGCAACGAGCCCATTCAAGACGCTCGAGCGACTTCATCGCGGCCGTCGAAGGCTCGTCCGGGCGCGATGTCGATCGGATCGTCAGGGACCCTGACGGCGCCGCATATGGCGGCGCTTCGTTTCAACAAGCTGACCGGCGCGCATGCGACGTATGTGCCTTTCTCGGGCAGTGCGCCCGCCATCACGGCCTTTCTCGGCGGACACACGTCAGCGACGTTCGCGTTCTCGAACGACATGGTCACGTATCGCGACCGGATGCGAATCCTGGCGGTCGCAACCGAGGCGCGTTTTCCAGGATTTCCTGATGTCCCCACGTTTCGGGAACTCGGCATCGACTTGATCGAGGCGGTCGACCGCGGCGTGGCGGTGCCGAGAGATACGCCCGAGGCCGTAGTCGCGAGGCTCGAGGCGGCGTTTCTCAGGATTTCTAACGATCCGGTGATTCAGGAATCTCAGCTGCGCGAAGGCTTCGTGCCGATCGCCATGTCCAGGGACGAGGCTACGCAGTACATCGCGGTGCGGACGCAGCACTACAAAGAGCTGTTGAAAGAGCTCGGCCAGAACTGAAGTTGACGTGATGACCTGGCGCACGCTTCGCGCGGCGGATCTGGCGCTCTCGGCCATCCTGATCATCATCGGCGTGGCGGCGCTCGTCAGCGTTCGACAGATGCGCGTCGGCTTTGCGGCCGAGTTTCAGCCCCGGCTCTTTCCGGCCATCGTCGCCTGGCTTCTGATCCTTGCGGGCAGCCTGCTCGGCGTCGCCTCGAGGAGAACGCCGAGAACGACGGCAGCTGCTCTTGCCGAGTGGCCCACCGCTGACCGCGCGAAGCGGATCGCCGTGATGTTGGTCAGCGTCGCCGCCTATGTCGCCGTCATCGATCCGCTGGGCATGCCGCTCGCGACTTTCCTCGTCGTCGCCTTTGAGGTGTGGTACCTCGGCGACTACCGCTGGTATGTCCCCGTCCTGGTCGGATTGTTAGCCGCGGCGATCCTCTACTTCGTCTTCATGCTCGGTCTCGGACTGACGTTCCCGGCCGGTCCGTTCGACGCATGAACGTTCCGCTTGATCTCCTGCTCGAGGGCTTCGCACAGGCGTTGACGCCCGCGAACCTGCTCTATGCGCTCGTGGGCTGCCTCGTGGGGACGCTCATCGGCGTGCTGCCAGGCATCGGTCCGACGTCGGGAATCGCGATCCTGCTGCCGCTCAGCACCGTGCTGCCGCCGACGTCGGCGATCATCATGATGGCGGCCGTCTACTACGGCGCCATGTACGGAGGCTCGACAACCGCGATCGTCGTCAACATCCCCGGCGAGGCGTCCTCGGTGCCGACGGCGATCGACGGCTACGAGATGGCGAAGCAGGGGAGGGCCGGGACGGCCCTGGGCGATTGCCGCCATCTCGTCGTTCGTGGCTGGGACGCTCAGCCTCGTCGGTCTGACGATCTTCGCGCCGATCCTGGCCGACGTCGCGCTTTCGTTCGGCCCGCCCGAGTACTTTGCGCTGATGGTGATGTCGCTCGCGCTGACTGTCAGCCTATCCGGACGAGCCGTAGTCAAGGGTGTCGGTCGCGCTGGTCATCGGCCTGGCAGTGGCCACCGTCGGGCTCGATCCGCTGACCGGACTGCGGCGGCTGACGTTCGGATCGGTAACGCTGATGGCAGGAATCAACTTCGTCAGCGTCGTCATCGGCCTCTTTGCGATCAGCGAATTTCTCGTGAACGTCGAGCAATCGGCGAAGCATATCTACGAGGCGAAGATCAGGAACTGGTTGCCGACCTGGCAGGAGCTCGGCGAGTGCAGAAACACCATGCTGCGCGCAACCGGCATTGGCTTCATGCTGGGCCTGCTGCCTGGGTTCAGTCCGGCCGTCACCACGTTCATTGCCTACGACGTCGAAAAACGCTGGGCAAAGGATCCGTCGCGATTCGGAAAGGGCGCGATACAAGGTGTGGCGGCTGCGGAAGGCGCGAACAACGCGACATCGAGCGGGGGCTTCGTTCCCTTGTTCGCGTTCGGTGTGCCGTCCAGCCCGCCGCTTGCGGTGTTGCTCGGGGCACTCTTGATGTATGGGCTTCAGCCGGGCCCGCGACTCTTCCAGGAGAACCCGCAGTTTGTCTGGACGGTTATCGCCAGCATGTATGTGGGCAACGTCATTCTCCTGGTGTTGAACCTGCCGCTCGTCGGGCTGTGGGCCCGCATCGCGATGATTCCGTTCCCGATCCTTGGTCCAATCATCCTCGTGTGCGCGGTGATCGGAGCGTACAGCGTCCGCTATCTTCTGTTCGACGTCTGGATGGCGATCCTCTTCGGGATGGTCGGCTACGTTCTCCGCAAGACCGGTTTCCCGCTCGCGCCGATCGCCCTCGCGTGCGTGCTCGGGCCGACACTCGAGACCTCGTTGAAACAATCGCTGATCCTGTCGGGTGGGTCGGTGACCATCTTTGCGACGAGGCCGCTGACTGCGATCATCCTGCTCGTCACGTGCGTGATGGTCGGGCGCACGTTGTGGGGGCTTCGCAGCATTCGGGCGCCGCTCCCAGTCGCCGACGAATAGTGCCACGGATCACACGGATTCCACGGATCGCATTGTGAGATGTCTTCTGGTGGATTGAGCCACTCACCCACGCAGGCGGCCGCGGCCGGAGACCGGCGCAAAGCCGAGCGGTGCACGCCGGCTCCTGATGTGGTACGGCGAATGCTTGAGATGCTGCATGCTGAGCGGCGCCGAACCTCGTCAGGCAGCAGTAACCGCAGGTTTGAGGTATGTCACGGACCAGACGCCAGGCATTCGGCGCGTCCGGGTAGGCAAGCGCTTCCGCTATGTCACACCCAACGGTAATACCTTGAAGGACCGAAACGAGCTTCAGCGGATCAGCTCGCTGGCGATTCCTCCTGCGTGGCGAGACGTCTGGATCTGTCCGTCGCCGAACGGTCATCTCCAGGCCACAGGACGTGATGCGAAGGGCCGGAAACAGCATCGCTACCACTCGAGGTGGCGCGAAGTCCGCGACGAATCGAAGTATGGCCGCATCCTCGAGTTCGCGGCGGCGCTGCCGGTGTTGCGGCGACGGGCGCGAGTCGACCTCGCGAGCTCCGCGCTCTCCCGCCGAAAGGTCATCGCCGCGGTCGTCCAATTGCTCGAAAAGACGCTGATTCGCGTCGGCAACGAGGAGTACGCGCGCACCAATCAGTCCTTCGGCCTGACGACGATGAGGAATCGCCACGCGCAGGTCTCGCGCGGGACGATCCGATTCCGGTTTCGAGGCAAGTCCGGAAAGTTTCACGACATCGCGTTCAGCGATGCCAGGCTCGCAGCGGTCGTGCGGCGCTGCCAGGAGCTCCCCGGACGGGAGCTGTTCCAGTATCTCGATGACGCTGGCAACGTCCAGGATATCAACTCGTCTGATGTGAACGAGTACGTGCGCGACGTCACTGGAGAGGATTTCACGGCGAAGGATTTCCGGACCTGGGTCGGGACGGTCCTCGCTGCCCGAGCCCTGCAGCAGTTGAAGGAGTTCACGTCGAGCACTCAGGCCAAGAGGAACGTGCTGTCGGCAGTCGAAGCAGTGGCGGGCATGCTGGGCAACACGCGCTCGGTGTGCCGTAAGAGCTACATCCATCCGGCCGTAATCGATTCGTACTTGGATCGGACGCTCGCACAGAGTCTTGCCGCGTGCGCGGGCGAGCAGGTACAGCCTGGGTGCCAGCCGGCTCAGTCGTACGGAGACCGCGGTTCTGGCACTGCTCCGGCGCCGGTTGCGCCGTGAGCCGCTCCGCAAGTCAGCGTGAGCGCGACTCGAGTCCGCGTTTCACGTTCGTTCCGGCCGACCGAAGCCCAGATGGACGCTCATCCACCAGCTGCGTTTCGCCGATCTCCTCTTCCTTGGCCGCGATATCGAGCCGCTCGGACTTGATGTCGACTCGCAGGCGGCCGAACAGGCTCATGTAGGCGTTGGCCAGTCCGACGATGGCGAAGAGGCTCAGGACGTAACCCCGCCAGTCGTCGAGCAGGAGGCGGTAGCCGGTGAGGATCAGGAAGATCCCAGTGATGTAGTGGCTGAAGCAGTATTCACATGTGAACACGTAAAAAAACTTGCGCTGGACGACAGTCCGACAGCTCTTGCTGCGATCCACGCAATACTCGCGCGCCTCGCGGAAAATCTCCTCGTGGACGACGGTCCACGTCACCGTGGCGACGGGCAATGCCAGAACGAAGAGCCAGACGATCTGCTGCCAGAGCTGGCTGGAGTCCGGCGCATGGGTCAGCACAACCGTTGATCAAGCACAGTTCACGCCAAGGAAGGCTTCATTGGTTGAGCTGGGTAGCTATGCTTACGGCTCAAAGGGCCGCGCGGTCGAGCGAATCACGCGAATGGGAAACCTCTTGGAGGACCGCACCACCTTCCAGTTCATAAACCCGATCCGTGTTGTCCGTGTGATCCGTGGCACTAGTCCCCCTTCAGTGCCACCGTTGGATCGACGCGCGCGGCCGTCATAGCCGGCAATGCTGAGGCCAGAAGCCCGGCACCGGCGCAGACGATTGCCACGCCGACAAACGTTGGTGGATCGAGTGACGTCACGCCGAAGAGCAGCGTGCCCAGGACACTTCCAACAAGCCCCGCGAGTGCGAGTCCGACGGCAGTTCCGACGCCCGTCAGGGCGGCGGCCTGAGCCAGGATCGACCTTGCGACGTCAGACGGTCGCGCGCCGAGCGCGACCCGCACGCCGATCTCTCGCGATCGCTCCGCAACGCCGAACGCCATCAACCCATAGACGCCAACGAAGGCCAGCAGGCAGGCCGCCGCGGCGAACCCGACGAGCAGGAGCATGCTGGATCGGCGCCATGCCCACGTCGTGTCGGCGAGCGCAGCCAGAGGCTGCACGGCGCTAACTGGCACTGCCGCGTCGGCACGCGCCGCCGCGTCGCGAAGCGCCCGTTCGAACCCTTCGGTCGTCGAACGGGTTCGCACCACGAGGCCGAAGAAAGGCCAGTAGGCCTGCGACGCCGGCCGGTAGATCTCCGGTTCGGGATCGCGCGCGAGGTCGTGGTGGCGCGTGTCGCCGACGACGCCAATCACCTGCCTCGGTTCGAGTTTCATGAAATCAGGAACCATCAGCGTCTGGCCGACCGGGTCAACGCCAGGCCACAGGCGTCGTGCGGCGGTTTCATTGACGACGATGACCGGCTCCGAACCGGACCGATCGCGAGTGTCGAACACACGCCCACGGCGAATCGGAATCGCCATGGTCGCGAAGTAGTCAGACGTCACGATTCGGAACTCGGCGAAGCGCTCCTGAGGCGGCTGACCTGGAAGGCCGTGTGGCCGCAGCGCGTTGGAGCCGGTCAGGGCCAGCGTGTTAACAGTCGCGGCGGACGCGACGCTCGGAAGCGCCGACACGTTCGCAACGAGTTGATCGAGAAACGCGCCGCTCTGCTGGGCTGACGCGTACCGGTCGCGCGGCAGCAGCAGTTGGGCCGTAACCACGCCGTTGGTCTCGAAGCCGAACGAGCGTTGCTGCAGGCGTGAGAAGCTCCGGATGAGAAGCCCCGCGCCGACGAGCAGCAGCACCGACAGCGCAATCTGCGCCGTCACGATGGCCTGCCTCTGGAGCTGCGTGCGGCGATCGCCCGTCGCGCCACGGCTGGCGCTGTGCAAGGCTCCGGACAATCGATTCGTTCTTCGCAAGAGCGGCGTCACGCCGAACATCACTCCGACGACCACGACAGTGATGGCCGTGGCGATGAGCACTCGAGCGTCGATCCAACCGGCGACGGTGTCGGGTAACGCGGTCGTCCGCAGTCGAGTGTCGAGGAGCCTCGGCAGCAGCTGCGTCCCCCAGAGCGCGAGCAGCAAGCCACCTGCGCCGCCGCATCCGGCGAGCGCCAGACCCTCAGCGAGGTGTTGCCTGATGAGATGCAGTCGACTCGCGCCGAGCGCCAGGCGGACGGCGGTCTCGCGTTGCCGGCTCGCGTCGCGAACGAGCAGCAGGCTCGCCACGTTCGACACCGCGATCAGCAGCAGCACGCACGCAGTCCCCTGCAGCACCCACAGAAGCGGACGCGTGTCGCCGACGTAGAAGTCCCGAAGCGGACGGACGGCGACCGAAAAACCTTCGTGCGTGTCTGGATGCTCGCGCGCCAGCCGCTCGGCGATGGCCCGCAGCTCGACCTCGGCGCGCTCGCGGCTCACACCGTCGCGCAGACGAGCCACGACGCGATACGGGCGCTGTTTACGATCGGCCAGCGCGGCGCTCGACAACTCCACTGGCGTCCACATCTGCGCGTTGGGGTAGGGATGCGCAAACGTTGGAGGCATCACGCCGACGATGGTGTGCGCGCGGCCATCGAGCTCGATGCTGTCGCCGACAATCGTCGACCGAGCGTCGAACCGCCGCCGCCACAGGTCATCGCTCAGCACGACGACAGCGTCGCGTCCCGGTTGCCCCTCGTCGGGCAGGAAGGTGCGGCCGGCCGCTGGTGGAGTGCCGAGCAGCGAGAACAGTCCTGCCGTGAACTGCCAGCCGGCGAGGCCCTCCGGCCGTGACGTGCCGGTGATCGTGTACGGACGGTCCCAATAGGCCTCGACCCCGGCGAACGTGTCGGATCGTTCTTTCCAGACTTGGAAGTCGAAACCCGAGCTCTTCGAATACTGTCCGCGCTCGGCATTCCAGGTCGAAATCCACACGAGTCGATCGGCGTGCGGGTACGGCAAGGGCGCGAGTAGCACGCGGTTGACAACGGTGAAGATCGAAACCGCGGCGCCAAGCCCGAGTGCCAGGGTCAGGACGGCGGTTACGGCGAACCAGGGGTTTCGGCGGAACGAGCGGACCGTGGATGGCGGGACATCTAAGAATAGCACATATTTGTCGCCAGCAACTGCCTCGTCACAAAGCAGAACAACAGGAGATCAGGAAGCAGCCTGGTTCTAGCGAATTCCTCCTGATCTCGGTCTCCTGTTCAATGAGACATGAATTGCTGAGACGGAGAGTCAGTTGAAGACGGATCGCATGTAGCGAACGTTCTCGACATAGCTCTCACGCATGGGCTGGCCCTTCGGGAGGGCGCCCTCGATTTGAATCCATCCTGAGTAGCCGATGTCGTCCATGGCCCTTCGGACGGCCGGGAAATCAATCTTGCCCTGCCCGAGGAGGTAGCCGTTTTCCTTCGCGTGGAACTCGCAGATCCGTTGCCGGCCCAACTGGCGGATCTCGGCAACGATGTCGTACCCCATCTGGGTCGAGTTCGCGACGTCGTAGTACACCTGGACATTCGGAGACCCAACGGCGTCGATGATCCGCAGATGCTCGGCGGCACTGAGCCAGGATTCGATGCCGAGGATCACCCCGCGGTCTTCTGCCTTGCGGGCCACGCGGGTCAGCCGCCGGATGACTTCCGCTTGTCCGTCCGGATCGTTTCTCAGATCACCACGTTCGAAGAACGCGAGCAGGATGACGCGCGTCTCGAGCGCGCGGGCGCAGTCGATGCTGTCGCTGACCCACGCCTCGGTGCGAGGATCGGACTTGTACGGGACCTGGTTCAGCACGTCGAGGGCGACACCGCCGATGCGGAGGCCGCTCGCTGATGCGGCCTCGCGGTAGGCGCGCTGCACGTCCGGCTGTCGCAAGCGAAGGTCGTTCTCGACGCTGCCCATCGATACCTGCACGCCGTCGAGGCCGAGCTCTCTCGCCAGCGCCAACGCCTCGGTCCTGCCGCGCATGCCGATCGACCAATCGCAGGCGCCTATGCTGAATCGCGCCTGGCTGGTGAGCACTTCCCGATGCTGCGCGACGCACAGTCCTGCGCCGACGAGCCCCGCAGCGCTCTTGAGGAAGTCCCGTCGGGATGGACGCGTTCGTCTCATGAGCGAACCCACGGAAAAGACCAGAACAGGAGGTCAGGAGGCAGGATGTTTCAGATCAAATGATGCTCCTGATCTCCTGTTCACGTGACGAAGGGCGGTTGTTACTACTGGCTCGGCTTCATCAGAAACGCGACAATGTTGGCGACGTCCTGCTCATCGAGCGCGAGCGCCGGCGGATCGAGCATCAGGCTCGATTTCAAAGCCACGCGCGCGGCAATCTCCTCGCGCGGGAAAGACTGGACGCGTCCATAGCCGTCCTTGATCGACACCGTGCCGCCATCCGCTTGGAGGAACCCGATGTGCGCTCGGTTGCTTCGGGTGACGAACAGCTCCGCGGCGTAACCGAACGCGACCGCCGCGTTCGGATTGACAATCGCCTCGATGAGACCCGCGCGATCGAACTTCTTCGAGATCTCGGTGAGCTCAGGGCCGACGTCAGTGCCTGTGGCACCCACGCGATGGCACGTCGAACAGTTCGTGTTAAACGTCACCTCCCCGCGTGCGGCATCGCCGGTACGCCTGGCGACCTCGGCAACCGACAGGCGCGGTTGGCCACCAGGGCGGGGAAACAGGCCAACGGCCGCGGCGCGAACGCTCCGGTTGGGACTCGTGAAGATCACCGAGCCGGCCGCTTCGCGCAACGTCGAGGCGAGCCGGTTTTCAGCGGCCAGCTGGATGAGCAGCGGTCCTCCGCCGTCAGCGTCGGCGGCCATCGCCAACGTCGCGTCGATGCGGCGGTCGATCGGCGCGTCAGCATCGAGCACGACGGCGCGGAGCTTCACACTCTCGTTGATCGCGGCCGGCTTCGTGTCCGGCGCGGCGGGGACCCATCCCTCGACCGGATAGGCGCGCCAGTCGTTGGCCCTCCGATACGTCATCCACCACGCCGCCTGCGCGGCCACGTCCGGCAGTTCACTGACTGTCAGCTCCGCCATCGCGGCGGCGGCCTGGGGATCGTCGACGAAGGCGATCGCAACCAGCGCCTGACGTCGTTCGGCAGCGTTGAGCGCGCTCGACTTCGCCCGTTCTCTCAAGCCATCGACTGCAGCTCGCGTGTGCAGGCGCCACGCGATCGCTGAAAACCGCGGGCTCCACCGAAGGGGATCGGGGTCGCCAAGCGTGGGCAGAAGCGCCGAGTACAACCTGTCTTCGTTCCTCCACGCCGCTATGCCCAGCGCTTCCAGTACCATCGATCGACGCCGTCGTAGGCCGCTGCGAGCTTCTGAAAAACATCGCGGCTGTCTTCGAAGGGAATGCCGCGCAGCGACAAGGCAACCTCGCGCCTGACCGCCGGCGAGAGATCCTCGGACAAGGCGCGCGCCTCGGCGAGGACCGATGCTTTTGCGCGGCGCAGCGCCCGAAACGCAGCGACACGGATCTGCGGATCGGCGTCGGTCAGGCGCTGCTCGACTTCGCGCCGGCCGTCCGGACCGAGCTCGGCCAGCAGCCAGATCGCGCGGGCGCGATGAAAGGGGTTGGGATCGCCGAGGACGTTCGTCACGGCCGGCACCGCCGCCGCTCCCTGCGTCTTCAGCCGCTCGTAGCCGCTGCTGCGCACGTTGACGGCGGGGCTGAGCAGCGCCTGAACCTGACCCGCGGTCGTCCGCAGATCGATCGACGGGGTGCGGAGCGCGCGACCCTTTGGCGTGACGCGATAGATGCGGCCGTACCCTTTACCGTCGTGCATCTGGTGGCCGCCGACGATCGGGTCGTACCAGTCGGCGACGTAGATCGCGCCGTCGGCGCCGACGGCGACGTCGCTTGGCCGGAACCATTTGCGCCGGTCCTCGTCGACGCGATTCCAGATGTAGTTCTCGTTCGGAGCGCCGAGGCTCGAGACGAACTCGAAGCTTTCGAGCGTGAAGCCAGCGCCTTCCGGCTTCGGATGAAATCCGAAGAGCACGTTCCGTCCGGCGTCGGCGCTGAGGAGCAGGCCGCGGTAGCGGACGCCGAGCTGGTCGCCCTCGTGGCGAACGACGCCAGCCGGCGCGCCCGCGCCAGTGCTGACGCCGGCAGGCAGCACGCCGGGGTCGTCCTGATGCCAATGTGCCGTGAACGTATCCTGGCCGGGCCGTCGATCCGCCTGCCAGTATCTCGACCCGTCGGCGCTGAAGTAGCCTGCGCTCGCGCCCTCCATCAACCAGGTCATGCGGCACGCCATCACCTGATCGTCGTTGTCGTTCTGCCAGAGGTCGCCGAACGAATCGACGGCGAGCTCGTAAGCGTTGCGAAAGTTGTGCGCCACGACTGTCAGGCGCGTCCCGTCGGGCTCCATCCGCAATCCCAGCCCGCCCGTCCAGACCCTCCCATCGTCGCTCACCAGTCCGCCCTCGTTCTTCAGGTTGTACGGAGTGCCGCCGGTATAGAGACTCCCCGCGCGAATCGTTTTCCTCGAACGATCGGTCACGATATGCGGGCCGGCGTTGCCGGTGTTGAAATACCAGCGTCCGTCAGGTCCCGCGACGAGCGCGTGCAGGCCGTGATCGTGATCGTAGCCACCGAAGCCGGACAGCAGGATCTCTTTCTTGTCGGGTTTGTCGTCGCCGTTCTCGTCCGTATAGACGATGAGGTGCGGCGAGGCCGAGACGATGACGCGATTGCCGACCACTGCCAGCCCGAGCGGCGCGCGCAGATCGTGGTCCTGGACGAACACCTTCGACTGGTCGGCGCGGCCGTCGCCGTTGGTGTCGGTCAGGATGAGAATCCGATCGCCAGCCTGATGGGTCAGCGGGCTTTGTTTTGCGGTATTGAAGTCCCTGTAGTTGACCGCTTCGGCGACCCAGACGCGGCCGCGGACATCGATGTCGATGTTGGTCGGGTTGAAGAACATCGGTGATTCTGCCCAGAGCGTGATCTCCAGATCGTCGGGCAGGGCGAAGCGATCGGCCTGCGCGTGCGGCCTCGATCCGGAACCGATCGAGGCGAGCGCCATCATCAGGACGATGAACGAGAGACGGGTCGTCACGCCGCTGCAGGATATCGCGTAACGCATTCGTGGGGCCACAGCTGGGTTGCTCCAGGAACTGCCACGGACGACCGCCACGGATGACACTGTCTCGAGCCACGGACAACACGGATGACGCTGTCCTTGAGCCACGGATGACACGGATGACACTGTTCTCGAGCCACGGACCACACGGACAGGACCACTTGGATCCGTGTCATCCGTGTGATCCGTGGCATGGTATCCGTGTCGTCCATGTGTGCCGTGGCCGATCCAGCGCTAGACTTAGAATCCAGAAACCATCCAATAACTCGATCCGTGTTGTCCTGTGATCCGTGGCGCTAGTTCCGTGATATCCGTGTGATCCGTGGCCCTAGTCAGGAGACCATATGTTTCACTCGCGTGCGATGCGATGCGCATGGGGTTGGCCGGTCGTGGCGGCGGTCGTGTTCGGTGTCGCCGCTCACGCTCAGGCGCCCGCGCCGTCAGCGTCCCCAAAGCCCCCAGCGCTGCTCACTATTGCAGGTGATATCCCCAAGCCCTTGACGCTGTCGCCGGCGGATCTCAAAACGTATCCCCGAACCACGGTGACGATCCAGGACGAAGGACGGGCCGTCACCTACGAAGGCGTGCTGCTCGCCGAGCTTCTCTCACGGGCGGGCGCGCCGCTTGGCGCGGAGCTTCGCGGCCACAACGTCGCATCGTATGTCCTGGCCAGGGCCAGGGACGGCTATCAGGTCGTCTTTTCGCTCGCCGAAGTCGATCCCGCGTTTACCGGCAGCCAGATCATCGTTGCGGACTCCGTCGACGGAAAGCCGCTCTTCGACTACCAGGGGCCACTCCGGATCGTCGCGCCAGGTGACAAACGCGGCGCCCGCTCGATTCGGATGCTCGAGCGGCTCGAGATCGTTCGCGTGACGAAGTAGGGATTAGTTGTGACACGTCGAAGCGGTCTCGTCGTCGCGCTCTCGGCCATCCTGTGCGTCGCACTGTTCGTCGTCTGCGGAGCGCAATCCACGAACGAATTCACGTGGGACTTGCCGAAGGGTTTCCCGATGCCTGCGGTCCCGGCCGACAACCCGATGTCGGTCGCGAAGGTCGAGCTCGGACGGCATCTCTTCTACGATTTGCGCCTGTCAGGCAACGGGCAGCAGTCGTGCGCGACGTGTCACCAGCAGGAAAAAGCCTTCACTGACGGTTTGACGACGAGCGCTGGATCGACGGGGGAGGACCACCCGCGCAACAGCATGAGCCTCGTCAACGTCGTCTACGCGGCGACGCTGACCTGGGCCAACCCGACGATGACCCGGCTCGAGGATCAGGCGCTCGTGCCGATGTTCGGACGGCATCCGATCGAGCTCGGCCTGGGTGAGGACCGGGCGTGGCTCGACCCGCTGCGGCGCGAGCCGCGCTACGTCGCTCTCTTCGAGCGCGCGTTTCCAGGAGAGGCCGACGCCTTCACGCGCGTCAACGTCGTCAGAGCCCTCGCCACGTTTCAGAGGACTATCGTATCCGCGCGCTCGCCGTACGATCGCTACCATTTCGAGCGCGACGATCAGGCGGTATCGGCCGCGGCAAAGCGCGGCGAAGTACTGTTTCACAGCCGGCCTCTCGCCTGTTTCACCTGTCACGGTGGCTTCAATTTCTCTGGCGCGACGCGGCGGTCCGGATCCTCGGAAACCGCTGGCGGCGAGTTCCATAACACCGGGCTCTACAATCTGCCGGGCCTGTTGTCGTATCCCGCGCCCAACACGGGCATCCACGAGTTCACGCGTGATCCCAAGGACGTCGGAAAGTTCAAGGCGCCGACGCTGCGGAATATTGCCGTCACCGCGCCCTACATGCACGACGGCAGCATTGATTCGCTCGAGGGCGTGCTCGCGCACTACGAAGCTGGCGGACGCACTCTGACCGAGGGTCCACATAAGGGCGTCGGTCGTGACAATCCCAACAAGAGTGAGCGGATCCGCGGCTTCTCGCTCACGCCCGACGAGCGAGCGGATCTGATTGCCTTCTTGCGCTCGCTGACCGACGAGAGCCTGCTCCGAGACCCACGCTTTACGAATCCGTGGCGACGGTAGTGACGACGAGCGATCGACCCGAACCCGCGCCTCGCCTCACGACTGTAGACGCGCTGCGCGGAGCGGTGATGGTCATCATGGCGCTCGACCACACCCGTGATTTCTTCCACGCGGGCGCCATGAGTTTCTCGCCGGAGGATCTTGCCCGCACGACGCCGATCCTGTTCTTCACGCGCTGGATCACCCATGTCTGCGCGCCGGTGTTTGTCTTCACGGCTGGCATTGGCGCCTTCCTTCGGCTCGACCGGCCCGGTGCTACGAAGGCGCAGCTCTCGCGGTTTCTGCTGACGCGTGGCGTGTGGCTGATCCTGATCGAGCTTACCGTGATGCGCGTGGCGTTCAACTTCTCGTTCGAGATGCGCTACCCGGTGCTGCTCTTGATACTCTGGGCGCTCGGCGTGTCGATGATCGCGCTGGCCGCGCTCATTTATCTCCCCGGGCGGGTATTGGCCGTCGCAAGCCTGGCCGTTATCATTCTGCACAACACCCTGGACTCCGTGCAGGCGTCGCAGTTCGGCGCGCTCGGAGGCGTCTGGAACGTGCTCCACCAGCAGGGCGTATTTGTTCTTGGCGGGATTCCCGTGGTTGCCGGCTATCCGGTGATGCCGTGGATTGCCGTAATGGCCCTGGGTTTCTGCGTCGGGCCGATCTTTCGTCTCGAGCCGCACCTGCGCCTGCGACTCCTGCTGAAATGGGGAACGCTTCTCATCATCGCCTTCGTGCTGCTGCGAGCCGTGAACGTCTACGGCGATCCTGCGCCGTGGTCAGTCCAGCCGTCGGCGACATTCACAGTGCTCTCGTTCCTGAGGACGACGAAGTATCCGCCGTCGCTGGACTTTTTGCTCATGACGATCGGTCCGGCGCTCGTCGCGCTGGCCTGGTTCGATCGGCGCCGGCTCGCCGCCAGCAATCCGCTCGTCGTCATCGGTCGCGTGCCGTTCTTCTACTACGTCACGCATTTCTGGGCGCTCCACTTGCTGGTCGCCTTGATGGCGTGGCTGCGCTATGGCGCCGCGGTTCCGCTCCTTTCTCCCGTTCCGTCGATGGGAGGTTCCCGCGACTCATTCCCACCGGACTTCGGTTATCCGCTCTGGGTCGTCTACCTTGTCTGGATTTTCATCGTCGTGTTGATCTATCCGCTCTGCCGATGGTTCGCGGGAGTGAAAGCGCGAAGACGGGAGTGGTGGTTGAGCTATTTGTAGCGCGCTCGGGCGCCCGTCGATGTCAAGCCTTTTGAAGAGAACGCCAGGAGATCAGGTACTTGTTTTTCCAATGAGACCTCCTTAGTCTTCTTACCTCCCGTTCAGGCGCCACCGACTCGAGGTATATGCCATGACGAGCCGCTTGTCTCATCCAGGAATCGACCGACGGGATTTCGCCCGAATCGCGTTTGGGACGCTTGGCGTCGCTGCGCTCGGCCGCCCCGCTTCCGCCGGTACGCAGAAGACCACGCCCGGAATCAAACTGTGCGTGCAGTCATCGGCGAACCCGTCTGACCAGCAGCTGCTGTTCCTCAAGCAGCTCGGTGCGGGGTACGTCAGCGTCGGGTCGCCACCCGAGTTACGCACCGCGGAAGGCTTCATGCACATCAAGAAAAGATATGCGGACGCTGGGATCACGGTCTGGAACATCGGCAACGTCACCGTTCACAACATGCCGGAGGTGACGCTCAACCTGCCCGGGCGCGACCAGAAGATCGAGGACTACAAGCAGTACCTCCGCAATCTCGGCAAGGCCGGCATCGGCTACACGACCTACGCGCACATGGGCAACGGCATCTGGACGAGCGGACGAACCGACGTGCGCGGCGCCTCGGCGCGCGAGTTCGACCAGAACAGCCCATCGGCGCGCGGCAACTGGGACGGGAAGGTCTACACCGGACCGCTTTCCCATGGACGCGAGTTCACCAAGGAAGAAATCTGGGAGAACTACACCTACTTCATCAAGCAAGTGGTCCCGGTCGCGGAGGAAGTCGGCGTCAAGATCGGCATTCATCCCGACGATCCGCCGGTGCCGGTGCTTGCCGGCGTGCCGCGCTGCATCTTCAGCAATTACGAGGGCTACAAGCGGGCGATGGAGATCGCCAACAGCCCCAATGTCGGGATCTGCCTCTGCTGCGGCACCTGGCTCGAAGGCGGCAAGACACTGACCGGCAAGGACCCTGAGGAAATGATTCGCGCGTTCGGCGCCAAAAAGATCTGGAAGATTCATTTCCGCAACGTCAGCGCGCCGCTGCCGCACTTTGTCGAGACCTTCATGGACGACGGCTACTACGACATGTGGAAGATCATGAAGGCGCTGCGCGACGTAGATTTCGAGGGGATCGTGATTCTCGACCACAGCCCGACCATGGTGGGTGGAAACTACACGCAAACGGCCTACGGCTTTGCCTACATGAAGGCGCTGCTCAACCGCGCCAACGCAGAAGCGCGCCGCTGATGCCTGTCGCTCGCCTTGCGCTCGTCGGCCTCTTGCTGGCGCAGTTCGGATGGCAGGCCGATCCGCGAGTCGTCCACGAGACGGCCGCCAAACAACCGGCCTTCAACTTCGAGGAGTCGAAGGTTCCTGCCTACACGCTGCCAGACCTGCTGGCGGATGGAGGCAAGTCGGTTCGAACGCCTGAGGCCTGGCAGGCGAGGCGGAATGAGATCCTGGAGCAGTTCCGCGCCAACGTCTACGGACGATCGCCTCAGCGGCCGGAACGCCTCACTTATCAGGTGGTCGAGGAGAACGCGCGCGCGATGGATGGCGCGGCAACGCTGAAGCGCGTCGCGGTTCTGAGCACACAAGCAGCACGGGACCATCGATTCGAGTTGACCCTCTTCCTGCCGAATGCGCGCCAGGCGCCCGTGCCGGTCTTTCTGCTCCTCAACAACCGGCCGGTCAGCAATACCGATCCGGCCCGTCGCGAGCGGTCAGACTTCTGGCCAGCCGAGCAGGTCATCGCGCGCGGCTACGGCATCGCCGCGATCCAGACCAACGAGCTGGCGCCGGATGACAAAGACCGTTTTCGCGATGGCGTGATTCGATTGTTCGAGGATGACCCGCCGGCTGGACCGTCGCCGACGTGGGCGGCACTGGCCGCCTGGGCGTGGGGCGCGAGGCGGGTCATGGACTATTTCGAAACCGATCCGCGCGTCGACTCCAGGCACGTCGCTGTTGTTGGCCACTCGCGCGGCGGGAAGGCGGCGCTCTGGGCAGGCGCCGAGGACGAGCGGTTTTCACTCGTCGTATCGAACGAGTCGGGCGAGGGTGGCGCGGCGCTGACCAGGCGCCAGTTCGGCGAGACCCTGGCGCGCATTACCGAAACGTTTCCACATTGGTTCGTGAAGGGCTACGCGTCGTTCGCCGGACGCGTCGACGCGCTGCCCATCGATCAACACATGCTCATCGCGCTGATGGCGCCGCGCGCGGTCTACGTCGCCAGCGCCGACGAGGATCTGTGGTCCGATCCTCGAGGCGAGTTCCTCTCTCTGGCACACGCGTCCCCGGTGTTCTCGCTCTGGGGCGATCAGCCGATGGCCGCCGACGACATGCCCGCACTGAACCTGCCGCGTATCGTCGGCCGGCGCGGCTACCACGTGCGTCGAGGTGGCCACAACCTGACGCGCTACGACTGGCAGTCGTTCATGGATTTCTCGGACGCGCTGATGAAGCGCCGCTAGCGTGAGCGAACGGTTGACCACATCGATGTTCGCTGACAAAGATTTTCACCGCGGAGTGCGCCGAGGTCGCGGAGTTCTTAAGAGGTTGTCGTTCTCTGCGTGCGCTGCGTCCTCCGCGGTGAGAAGCTTTTGAAGGAAGAGTCGTTACGGTTGTGTGAAACATGAAGAAGTTGTTCTTTCTGATCCTGTTGACGGTGTTGCCGTCAGTCGCGCTTGCCCAGACGCGCCCGAACATCGTCCTCATCTACATGGACGATCTCGGTTACGGCGACGTCTCGTCGTATGGCGCGGGGACGGTCAAGACGCCGAACATCGATCGGCTGGCGCGCGAGGGGCTACGCTTTACCGATGGGCACTCGGCCGCGGCAACATGCACGCCGTCGCGCTACGCGCTGATGACGGGCGAATATGCGTTTCGCAAGAAGGGGACCGGGATTCTGCCTGGCGACGCCGCGCTCATCGTCGAACCGGGGCGAACGACTCTGCCGTCGGTCCTGCAGAAGGCCGGCTACACCACCGGCGTCGTCGGCAAATGGCATCTCGGGCTGGGGCCGCAGGGCGGGCCCGACTGGAACGGCACGATCGCGCCGGGTCCCCTCGACGTTGGTTTTCAATCGGCGTTCATCATGGCCGCCACCGGCGACCGCGTGCCGACCGTCTACATCGACAATCGCCGTGTCGTCGGCCTCGATCCGAGCGATCCGATCAGCGTGAGCTATGCGAAGAAGGTCGGGAGCCTGCCTACCGGGCGCGAGAATCCCGATCTGCTCACGATGCACCCGAGCCATGGCCACGACATGACGATCGTCAACGGCATCAGCCGGATTGGCTGGATGACCGGCGGCAAGGCGGCGCTCTGGAAGGACGAGGAGATGGCCGACCTCTTCACCAGCAAGGCCGTGACATTTATCGAACAGAACCGGAGCACGCCGTTCTTTCTGTACTTCGCGACACACGACCTGCACGTGCCACGCGTCCCGAACCCACGCTTCGCGGGCTCGTCGGGGATGGGCCCGCGCGGCGACGCACTCGTCGAAGGCGACTGGAGCGTCGGCAGGATTCTCGAGACGCTCGATCGCCTGAAGCTCGCCGATCGGACGCTGGTCATCTTTACGTCAGACAACGGTCCGGTCGTCGACGATGGATACAAAGATGATGCGGTGGAAAAACTGGGTGCGCACAAGCCTGCGGGGCCGCTGCGCGGCGGCAAGGGGAGCAACTTCGAGGCCGGTACGCGCGTGCCGCTCCTCGTGCGCTGGACGGGGCAGATCACGCCAGGCGTCTCGAGCGCGCTCGTGTCGCAGATCGATCTCCTCGCCTCGTTCGCGTCCTTCACTGGCTACAAATTGGCCGACGCCGATGCGCCTGACAGCTTCGACGTCATGGCGGCGCTCCTCGGCAAGACCACGACCGGGAGGCAATCGCTCGTGCAGCAGTCGACCGTGCTTTCGCTTCGTGATGGGAATTGGAAGTACATCGAGCCAAGCCAGGGTCCGGCGGTGACGGCCAACACGAACATCGAAACGGGCAACGACCCGAACGGTCAGCTTTACGATTTAGGGTCCGATCTGGGTGAGCGTCAGAATCTGGCCGCGAAACAGCCCGAGCGGATGCGCGAGATGGCGGCGCGGCTCGCAGAGATCAGGAGCAAGGGCCGGAGCCGGCCGTAGAGATCTGAGAACCGCGTTTCCTCCGGTACTTCTCTCGTCTCACCTTCCGAGGACCGCCGGCCAGCCGAGAGGTGCACCGGCGTGCAGCCGACTCGTCTTTCAGCCGATATATCTGGCGATTATGGCGCCCGCCGATAGCCTGCCGCCAACTCACGACACGGTCGGACCGCTGACGCGCACGGTCGAGGTGCTATCGTTGGTCGCTGCGGCCGTCCTGCTGACGGCGAGCGGCGCTCGGCTCGCGACTTCCGTCGACCTCACCTGGTGGATGCCGCTCGCGATCGTCGTGGCCGGCCTTGCCGCCGATCTCCTGTCTGGCATCGTGCACTGGGGAGCCGATACCTGGGGCCGCGAGACGTTGCCAGTGCTCGGCAGGCGATTCCTCCGTCCATTTCGCGTCCATCACATCAACCCTGGCGATTTTCTCGGCCGCGACTTCATCGACTGCAACGGTGACGTCGCGATGCTGGTCGTGCCTATGCTGGCCGGCGGATTCTGGATTCCACTGGGAACGGCGGGGGGTGATCTGGCCGGCGTGTTTCTCACGTCGTTTGCCGCGTGGATGCTCCCGACCAATCAGGTGCACCAGTGGGCCCATATGCCGGATCCGCCGCGCCTTGTCGCCTGGCTTCAACAACGGGGCTTCATCCTCAGCCGTGAAGCGCACCGGGAACACCACGCGTCGCCGTATGTCGTGAACTACTGCATCGCCACCGGCTGGTGCAACCGGTGGCTGACGAAATACGAGGCATTCCCGCGCTTCGAGTACGCCGTCTCCCGCCTCACCGGCATGCTTCCGCGGGCCGACGAGGGGTCAGGCCGTGAATCGTGAATTGGGGTCAGGCCGTGAATCGTGAATTGCGCTTCCGCGTCAGCCTGCGCTCATTCGAGCCGAAGCACTTCGGCTCAGGCTGGATGAGCGGTGTCGCCTCGGCCGCGCTTGGACTCCTCGGGCTCGGGGCGGTGGCCTGCTTCCACTATCCGTCGCTCCTGACCGTTCCCGAGCTCCGCGCCGTCTACCCGCTGCCGTACGTCCGGGCGCTGCTGCACCTGGTGCTCGTCGGCGCCTTCGTGCTCGGCGTCATCAGCGTTTCGCTGCGCCAGAACAAGGCGCTCGGCATGGCGGGCATTCTGTCGACGCTCATCGCCGCGGTGCTGGGTGGATCACAGGTGCCGGTCGGGGAAGGCGCAGCAGCAAACCCGGGCGCGCCGTATATGGGCCTCGACTGGTTCCTCCTGAACATGATCGTGTACTCGGCGGTCTTCATCCCGCTCGAGCGGCTGTTTGCGCAGCGACCGGAGCAGTCGACATTTCGCGCCGCATGGCGCACCGACCTCGCGTACTTCTGCGTGTCGGCGCTTTTCGTTCAGGTCACGACGCTGCTGACGATGAAGCCGGCGATGGTGCTGTTCAGCTGGGCGGCGCATCCGGGCATGCAGGCGTGGGTGCGAAGCCAGCCCTTCGCCGCGCAGTTCGTCGCCATCCTGGTACTGACCGACCTGGTGCAGGACCGGATTCACCGCGCCTTTCACGCCGCGCCGATCCTTTGGCGCTTCCACCGGATTCATCACTCGGCAGAATCGATGGATTGGCTGGCGGGATCACGGCTGCACCTCGTCGACGTCGCGGTCACGCGTGGATTGACGTACGTGCCGATCTATCTCCTTGGCTTCGCCGAAACGCCGCTCTTCGCGTATATCGCCTTCGTCAGCATTCAGGCGACGTTCATCCACGCCAACGTCCGCTTCAGGTTCGGACCGCTCGCGTGGATCGTGGCGACGCCGCAGTTTCACCACTGGCACCACGGGGCGGAATCGGAAGCCGTCGACAAGAACTTCGCGGTGCACCTGCCGGTGCTCGACTGGCTGTTCGGCACGTTCCATCTGCCAAAGGGCCGCTGGCCGGCATCGTATGGGCTCGCGCATGCGGAGAAAATGCCCGACGGGTACGCGCGTCAGTTCGTTCAGCCGTTCCATGCCCACAGTGGTTCCGCCAGTACTCGCTCGACGTCCGGCGAGTAAAGCCCGGCGACATTCACTACAAGAGCTTTTTACCGCCGAGGGCGCAGAGGCCGCTGAGTGTTGTCCACGGAACACGGATAACACGGATCACACGGATTACACGGATCACCGAACGCAGAGGCAACGGCTGGTCGCACGCCGGCCATTCGGCCGGGATTACGGATCGCGAGAAGTCGGCGGATCGCAAGCCCTTCGGTGATCTTTATCTGGCTTGCGATCCGTCGACCTCTCGCGACCAGCGCTTCCGCCTGTCGTAGCAGGGTGCTCTCCGCGCGTCTCCCACTGGCCTCGGCTCCGTTGCTCCGCGGTGAGCTCTTCTCCGTTCGCTCTGTCTTCTCTCACGAAACCAGCCCCAACTGATCTCTGGCATAGACAATCGATCTATCGACGAGCTCGAGCTCGAGCGCATAACGCTCGTCTGGTGAAAGGCCACTGATGTGGGGCAGCGGCGCTGCCCGACGGTCGGCGCGGACTCGAGCGAGGAGCCGCGCCAGATGGACGCCGTTCACATCGTCAAACGTCGCCCAGTACTTGTCGGTGAGGCAGGGAACCTCCAGCGGATCGCGCGTAATCATCTCGAGTGAAAAGTTCACGCCGGGTCTCGCCCGTTTGATGGTGTCGACGATCCGCTTCATGTCGAGCATGCCTTCGCCGAGCGGGACTTCGGACAGGAGGAATCCGGAAGGGCATTCGATCGCCGCCATGTCCTTGAGGTGGACGTTGAACGTGTACGGCGCCAGCTTGTCGACGACCTCCATCGGATCGTCCATCACGGTGAGGTTGTTGCCGGTGTCGAGCGACACGCCGAGATATTCGCTGCTGTACTGCTCGAGCAGCGCGACCTGTTGGTCGACGCGCCAGTCCTTGTGATTCTCGATGCCGAGCGGCATCTTATGTCGTTCGACGATGGGCACGGCGGCGGCGATCTGCCTATGGAACCCGTCGACCGCGGTTCGCCAGCCCTGAAGGCTGTCGAACATCTCGTAGCGCCGGCCGAGCAGGCACACCACGCGCAGGCTCGTGGCGCCAGCCTCCTTGGCTACGCGCACCGCATGCTCGAAGACCTCCGGATCCTCGCGCGGCAGGAACGTCTGGACTTCGACATACATGCCGAGCTCTTCTTTCAGCTGGCGTGTCCGGCGAGCCCAGTCGAAATCGATCTGGGTCATGCCTCCGTGCGCGCCACCTGCGCCGACCGAAGCGGCGAGGCGGAGGAGTGGCTCGACGTCGAGAAGCCGCTGTGGTGAGCTGAAGCGAACCGACTGGAACGAATCGGCAGACAACCCCATCGTGGTTCGTCTGGTTGGGTTGGGCATGGCTGAGTCTAATTCTGGATTACGGTTTCGGGGTCCAGATCGGCGTTCCCCCGCGCGTCGCTCGATCGTACGGCGAGCGCGGTTGCCGACAACGAGCGAAATGTTGATCCGCAGTTCGTCACGCCAGAATGCGAGACGGTCACTGGTTTACAGCAACTCGCCCTCGTGATATACCCTCGGCCCTGATCACGTTCCAAGCCGCGTAATTCCGGTTTGGCTCCATACGGAGAGCCATGTGAGGCCACATGAAACAACGTCTTCCGGTGTATCGAATTCTGACTGCCTGCCTTGCCTCGATAGTCGTCGCCGGAGTTGCGATCCTCACTCTGACGAGGGTTCGACCTGATCCGCGCGCCGACACGAATCGACTGACGGTCGACCGAAACATGCCCGCGGCCGTTGCCCGTCACATGAAGCGGTTCGAGTCGCTCCCCGGATTCGAAGGAATGTCCGGCGAGGGCCCGGGGAGCGCCGGGACCGAACGGTTCCTCGCGCGCGCGTACCCGGATGACGACATTCCGCTTCTGCGGATCGAGGGTGCGCGGAGCGCGGCCGCCAGGCTCAAGGGAAAGGATTTTCCAAGCGGAAAGGGACGGCCGGATACGTGGATCTCCGTCGGGCCGAGCAACGCGCTGTACCCATTCACGCAGTTTCGCTCGTCGTTCAGCTACGTTCCGAATACGTACGTCGCCGGCGGACGGGCCACGGCAATCGCGATCGATCCCACCTGCACGCAGGGTCATTGTCGTCTGTGGGTGTTTGCCGCCGGGGGGGGAGTATGGCGCACGAAGAATGCCCTGAGCGGCCAGCCACACTGGGAGTTCCTCTCCGCTGACTTTGGCATCCAGTCCGGCAGTTCGATCACGCTCGATCCGAACGATGTCACCGGCAACACGCTGTACGTCGGGACCGGCGAAGCGAACGCCTCCGGTGATTCTGCAGCCGGGACCGGGATGTACAAGTCGACCGACGGCGGCGATACGTGGACCGGTCCGCTCGGCCTCTCGGTTTTCAACGGCCGGGCCATCGGCAGCATCGCGGTGCGGCCGGGAGACCCGAATACGATCTACGCGGCGACGACACGCGGCGTGCTCGGCGTGTCGTCAGTGACCGGCGGCACGGTGTCGCTCATCCCCGGTGCGGCGGCCTGGGGACTGTACAAATCGACGGACGGCGGGGCGACCTGGACTTTCCTCCACAATGGAGCCGCCAGCGCAGCGGACTGCGACACGGTCGCGGAAGCGATTGCCGCCGGAAGTCCGTGTTCGTTGCGGGGTGTTCGCCGAGTGGCGCTCGATCCGTCAAACCCTGACACGGTATACGCCGGCTCGTACAGCCGCGGCATCTGGCGATCGACGGACGGCGGCCTCACATGGACGCAGATCAAGCCGACCCTCGCCAATCACCCGGCCGATGCCAACATGAGGCCGGAGTTCGCCGTCACGACACTTGCTAACGGCAACACCCGCATGTACGTGTACGAGGGGTCAAGTTCCGGAAGCCTCGCCAATCCACCACCGACTCCCCCGACGCCCATCCCCACGGCCCGGCTGTTCCGGAGTGATGATGTCGCCACGGGCAGTCCCGTCTTCTCGAGTCTGTCGAGCAGCAATCCTGCCGACCCAGGCTACGCAACGCACGACCTGTGCGCGGGCCAGTGTTGGTACGACGAGTTCGTCTACACCCCGGCAGGACATCCCGAGATCGTCTATGTAGGCGGGTCATACAGCTACGGTGAGCAGTACTCCAACAAGCGCGGCGTCGTGCTCTCGACTGACGCCGGCGTCACCTCGACCGACATGACGATGGACGCAACCGATCCGCTGCACCCGAACGGCCTGCACCCGGATCAGCACGCGCTCGTCACGCATCCAGCCAACCCGTTCCAGTTCTTCGAGGTCAACGACGGCGGTGTGATGCGGTCGAGCGGGGCGTTCGCGAATGTTTCTTCCTGGTGTGACGGCCGGAACATGAACGTGCCTGCGACGACCGATCCGGCGGTCATCGCCGCCCGCCTCAGCCGGTGCCGCCAGCTTCTCTCCCGCGTTCCGACCGAGCTCGTGAGCTTGAACAAGGGCCTGACGACGCTGCAGTTCCAGAGCCTGTCGGTCAGCCCCTTCAACGTGAACATCCTCCAGGGCGGCACGCAGGACAACGGGACGTGGCAGACGCCGGGGAATCCGGTCAAGTGGGAGAACACGATGATCGGGGACGGGGGACAGTCGGGCTTCGACGTGGCCAACCCCGCGTTTCGGTTCCACACGTTCTTCGGTCCGAGTCCCGACGTGAACTTCGCCAGCGGTGACATCGCCGACTGGAACTGGATCGCTGACCAGATCTACTTCGGCGGCGAGCCAGCCGCGTTCTATGTCCCGATCATTTCGGATCCAGCCGTCTCGCGGTCGATGTTCGTCGGCCTCGGTCACGTCTGGCGCACGAAGACGTGGGGTATGGGTGCCCTCGACCAGGCGGCCTTCCGCCAGCGGTGCAACGAGTGGTTCGGACAGTTCGACGACTTCTGCGGGGACTGGGAACCCTTGGGGGCGACGACATATGTCAAGCAGCCATTCCCGTTCCTGCCAGGCCCCGGCACCTACGCGGCGACGCGTCTCACCGCGTCCGGCACGCTCTATGGAACCGATCGGGCGGGTGGCGTCGTCGCGGCAGTCGAGCGCGCGCCTTCGGATGTGGCCACGCTCTGGGCGGCCACGAGCACGGGTCGCGTATTCATCTCGAAGAACGCCAACGCGGATCCCGCGAGCGCCGTCGCCTTTCGCCGGCTCGACAGCCTGGCGACTCCTGATCCCAACAGGTTCGTGAGCGGCATTCACGTCGATCCGATGAACACGAACCGCGCCCTGATCTCCTATAGCGGGTTCAATGCCGCGACGCCCACGACACCAGGGCATGTGTTCGACGTGACGTACAACCCGGCCACCGGTTCCGCCACCTGGGTCGATCGCAGTTACGACCTCGGCGACATCCCAGTCACGGACATCGTCCTCGACGATTTGACGGGCGATCTGTACGCGTCGACGGACTTCGGTGTGTTTCGGATGTTGGGAGGGACCACCCAGTGGGTCGCCGCGGCCCCGGGTATGCCAAACGTCGAGGTTCCCGGACTCACTATCGTACCCGCGCAGCGCAAGCTATACGCGGCGACGCATGGCTTGGGCGCCTGGCTGCTCAACTTGCGATAGCGCCAGCACGAAGAGCGTGTGCCAGGAAGGGCCGTTCCGTTTGGGGCGGCCCTTTGTATTGCAGCCAACCTCACGCTTTCCCGGTGTCGAGGAGGAAGGCAGCGATCCGCATCGTAGACGCACGCAAGATCACAGTTGCGCGCGTGAGGCTCCCGCCCCGGACCGAGAGCCCGCCGGCTCGGGAAGCTTGAGCGCTAGTACCAGTCCGGCTTCGATGACGAGCGCGCCCGTCAAAACGAGCAGCCCGCCCGTGTAGCTCCCGGTGACATCGTACAGGGCGCCGATGACCGCCGGGCCGACGAATCCGCCGAGGTTGCCAATCGAGTTGATGAGCGCGATGCCCGCCGCCGCGGCGGTCCCGCCAAGGAGCTGCGGCGGCATCGCCCAGAACACGCCGACGAGGGCCCGCTGCGCCATCTGCGAGATCGTAAAGCTCGCGACGAGCAGCCAGAGAGTGCCCTGCGACGCCGACCGCCAGCAGAAGGCCCGCTGCTGACGTCACCGCGCAGGCCGCGACGTGCAGCCGCCGTTCACCCGTGCGATCCGAGTGGCGTCCGACCACGACCATCGCCACGAGCGCGGCGACAAACGGAATCGACGTAATCGTGCTGAGCGTGAACCCCGTGGCGCCGGAGACGTCCTGCAGCAGCTTGGGCAGCCACAAGAAAACGCCGTAGGTGACAACGGTGTTCATGAAGAACACGCCGCAGAGGAGCCACAGACTGCCGCTCGCGAAGCTGCGGCGGAGCGACGTGTGGCCGACCGCCTGGCGGCGCGCCCGTTCGTCGGCCATCGTCCCGGCCAGCCAGTCGCGATCCTGGGGCGAGAGCCAGGTCGCGGCGTCGGGCCGATCGGTGAGCACCCTGAGCGAGAGGACACCGAGCACGACCGCAGGCAGTCCCTCGATGAGGAACAGCCACTGCCAACCCTTGAGGCCCAGGAGTCCGTCGAGCTTCAGCAGCGCCTCCGACAGAGGCGCGCCGACGATCACCGCGACCGGGGCGGCCATCATGAAGAGCGCGCCGGTCCTGCGCGCGGTCCGTGGCCGGGATCCAGTAGGTCAGATAGAGGATCATTCCCGGGAAGAAGCCCGCTTCGGCGATGCCGAGGAGCACGCGCGCGGCCATGAACGACCGAACGTCGGTGATGAACATCGTGCCCATCGAGACGAGGCCCCAGCCGATCATGATGCGGGCAATCCAGCGGCGGGCGCCGACGCGTTCCAGGATCAGGTTGCTCGGGATTTCGAACAGGCAGTAGCTGAGGAAGAAGAGTCCTGCGCCAAACCCGTATTCGAGTGGCGCTCAGGCCCAGATCGCGCTGCAGCTCGGTCGCCGCGAAGCCGATATTCACGCGATCGATATAGGCGACGACGTAGCAGATGAAGGCGAAGGGGATGAAGCGGCGTCTGACTCTGCTGCAGGATCTGCGGGCCGTCGGGGGACTTAGGTTCAAGGTTCAAGGTTCCGGGTTCAGGGTTCCGGGTTCACGGTTCAGAGTTCACGGTTCACGGTGCAGAGTTCAGGGGTTCAAGGCTAAGGCAGGTTCGTTGAATTCACTAAGCAAAGTTCTTCCTCGAGCCTGAACCGTGAACCGTGAACCCTGAACCGTGACCCTGAACCAGCGAAGGCTTGACTTCGCGTCCAGCCAATGGCAGTCTCCGGCGCGGACCCACATATCTCGTTCGGGCCTGGATGAGTCCGCTTCGGACGACTGCAGGGAGGAACTGTAATGACGAAGGTAAGGCTCCTCGCGTTGGTTCTCGCCGCTGTGATTGCCCTCTATGGCAGCTCGCCGGTTGCCGCCCAGGTCACGACTGGGACCATTGTCGGAACGGTGAGCGACGCCGGCGGCGTCGTCCCCGGCGCGACGGTCTCGGTCCGTGAAGTGAACAAAGGGACGACCACCACCTACGTCACCGACGAGACCGGTAACTATACGGCGTCGTTCCTGGTGCCAGGGACCTACGCGGTCGAAGTCAACGTCCAGGGCTTCAAGAAATCGGTCCGCGAAGGCATCAACCTGCAGGTCAACCAGCGGGCCCGCGTCGACGTGACGCTCGAAGTCGGCCGGATTGAGGAAACGACGACGGTCGTGTCCGAGGCGCCGATCGTCCGGACCGACTCGTCGGAAGTCGGCACCGTCATCGAGGAACGGGCGATCAAGGAGTTGCCGCTCAACGGCCGGAACTTCGCGACGCTGGTCTACCTGACGCCTGGGGTGACGCCCGGTCAGGCCGGCGAGAACCTCTCGGGCGCGAGCACGTTCAACCCGCGTGGCGCGTCGAACTTCAACGCCCTCGGGCACCAGGCGAACGCCAACGGCTGGCTCATCGACGGCATCGACAACAACGAGTATTCGTTCAACACCGTCATCATCGCGCCGTCGGTCGAGCAGGTCCGCGAGTTCAAGGTCCTGACCGGCGTCTTCTCGGCCGAGTTCGGCCGTGGCGCCGGCGTTGTCTCGGTCTCGACCAAGTCGGGCACGAACGCCTTCCACGGCACCGCGTTCGAGTACATTCGCGACGACGCCTTCGACGCGCGCAACTTCTTCGTTCGCAAGACACTGCGCCGACGGCAACCTCGTCGTCGACCCGAAGCCGCCGCTCAATCGCAACCAGTACGGCGCCGCCGTCGGCGGTCCGATCATCAAGAGCCGGACGTTCTTCTTCGCCGACTACGCGGGTCTCCAGGAGAAGCGCGGTCAGGTGTTCGTCAACACGGTGCCGACCGCGCGGACGCGGATCGGTGACTTCAGCGACTTCCGGGACACGAGCGGCGAACCTGATCCCCATCTACGATCCGCTGACGACTCGGCTCAAACCCGCGTTCGACTCGTCGCGTCCGGTCAGCGCGACCAACCCGCAGTTCCTGCGCGATCAGTATCCCGGGCAACATGATCCCGGCCGAGCGCATCAACGCCGTCGGCCGCAACGTCGCCAGCATCTACCCGCTGCCAAACGGCGCCGGCAACTTCAACAACTACACGTCGACGGTCAACCGCGAGACGAACGACAACGCCTACTCGGCCCGTGTCGACCACCGGTTCTCTGGCAACGACTCGTTCTTCGCCCGCTTCAACTACGGCAAGTTCAGCTCGACGCGCCGCAGGGCCAGGCCGCCTGCTGCCTGCCGACGCCGGCCGAGGCCGCCGCACGTTTCGATCTCGGACCGTTCGTCGCCGGCATTCAGAACACACGGTTGACGACGCACGGCGCCGCCTTCAACTACTCGAAGGTCGATCTCGTCTCGCATCGTCAACGAGCTGCGCGCCGGCTACGCGCGAACGTTTCCGTCGACGTTCCAGTCGGACTTCGGCACCAACGCCGCCGAGTCGCTCGGCATCCACGGCATCAACGTCACCGAGTTCACGACCGGGCTGCCGAACATCAACGTTCCTGACATGACGGGCATTTCGGGCGGGCCGGCGTTTCTCCCGGTCAACCCGAAGCAGTTCCACTGGCAGATCGAGGACGCGCTGGTCTGGCTGAAGGGCCGTCACAGCCTGAAGTTCGGCTACCGGCTCGTCGATCGCTACGCGTCGCCGTTCACCCACACCGACACCCGCGGCACGCATCAACTTCGGCCGCAACTACACGAACAACCCGGTCACCAACGCCGGCGGCTCGGGGCTGGCGTCGCTGCTGACCGGCTACATCAACAGCGCCGCGCGCGGCTTCCTGCTCGAGCCCTACATGCTGCGCACGCAGGAACACGGCCTGTTCATCCAGGACGACTTCAAGGTCAGCTCGCGCTTCACCATCAACGCCGGGCTGCGCTACGAGATCTTCAAGGCGGAAACCGAAGAGGACAACAAGATCGTCAACTTCGATCTCGGTCAACCTGCGTCTGATCTACGCCGGCGAGGACGGGGCCAGCGCTTCGGTGAACAAGAAGACCCGCTACGGCAACTTCGCGCCGCGGCTGGGCCTGACCTACGACCTGTTCGGCGACTCGTCGACGATTCTGCGCACCGGGTTTGCGATCACCTACTTCCCGGAGCAGCCGTCGGCGTCCAACATGATCGGGCAGTCGGTGCCGTACACGATCTCGCAGAACGTCAGCTTTGCCACTAATCCGACCGACTTTTCCACCGTTCGGACCATCGACGATCCGTTCCCGGCGATCGAGCAGGTGAAGCCGCGGACGACCGCCGAGCTCCAGGCTGCCAACCCGCGCGTGCTCGGCCACTCGTTCGAGAACGAGACGCCTTATGCCGAACAGTGGCACCTCGGTATCGATCGCCGGCTCTTCAGCGCGATGGCCGCTGGAACTCGACCTACGTCGGCAGCGCCGGCAAGCACCTGATCTTCTGCTACAACCCGAACGAAGTGCAGCCGGGCCTCGGCACGCCAGGAATCGCGCCGGCTGCTGCAGCCACTCAACCGGCTGAACAACATCGTGCAGTGCGATCCGCGCAACCGCTCGACCTATCACAGCGGCCAGCTGAAGGTGACACAGCGCTTCCAGCAACGGGCTGCAGTTCCTGGGCAGCTACACCTACGGCAAGTCGCTCGACTACGGCGGCTCGGCGGCGAGCGGCGGCGGCGCGGTCGGCAATCCGCAGACGGTCACCAATCTCGAGGCCGGCCACGGCCCGTCGGGATTCGACGTCAGGCACCGCGCGGTCATCAGCTGGGTCTACGAGCTGCCATTCGGGCCCGGCCGCCGCTGGCTGGCGAATGGCGGTCTGCTCGAGCGCCATCGTCGGCGGCTGGCAGCTCGCCGGCATCGCGACGATGACGACCGGGCGGCCGTTCACCGTGTTCATGCAGACCGGCGTCAACAACGGCGCGCCCAGCTGGCCGAATCGGATCGGCTCGGGCAGGCTCGACAATCCGACCGTCGACCTCTGGTACAACCCGGCTGACTTCGTGGCGCCGCCGGCCGAACACCTACGGCGACAGCGGCCGCGGCATTCTCTACGGGCCGGGCCACGTCAACTTCGATACGTCGCTCTCGAAGCGCTTCACGATCGCGGGTCAGACCAACATCGAGTTCCGGTGGGACGCGTTCAACCTGTTCAATCATCCCGGGTTTGGTTTCCCGAACCAGAACTTCGACTCGGCGACCGCCGGACGGATTACGTCGACGTTGGTCGACAACCGGTCGATGCAGTTCTCGCTGAAGTTCAACTTCTAGAGCCACGGATCACTCGACACGTCGAGCTCGAGCAACGAGTACAGGAGCGAGCGGTGCGTCACGGACGACAGGTACGATCCGGGCAGCCACGATCGGCTGCGCAGACGGCACGATCGCATTCATCGATGATTCCCTCCGGTCTCGGTGCTGATCGTCGTGATTCCCGTCGGCGCCGTTCGCGAGCTCGCGGACGCGTTGCCACTCAGCCCGGAGTACGACAATGATCTCCGACTGGTCGCTACGTTACCCGGTGCGGCGCTGCTGGTGCTGCGCCTGCTTCGTCAGTTCCACTGTTCACGCGCAGCCGGCCGCCCCTTCGCGCGAAGACCGTTCAGGTCAACCGCGCCGCGCGCGACGCGTGGTCGCCGATCATGGACGTGCTCAAGCCGTCGCGCTCGGCCGTGACCGTCACCGAGGCGCAGCTGCAGCGGCTGCGCGAGCTGCCGCTCGAAGCGGTGTGGGGCGCGCTCCAGAACCAGAAGCACGTGCGCTCGTTCGAGGGCGGATTCCAGCTCACGGTGCCGAATCCCAAGCTCGTCGGCCGCGCGGTGACGATGCGCTACCTGCCGGTCCGGCCGGACCTGATGGACGCGGTGCAGACGCTCGCGAAGGAAGGCGACTGGGACTACCAGTACAACGTCCGGGCCGGCGAGGACCTCAAGCCGGGCGACGTCGTCGTCGTGGAGCTCGGCGGCATGGTCGATCGCGCCACGTTCCTCGGCGACGTCACCGGGCTCGGCATGAAGACCGCCGGCGCGCACGGCGTCATCGTCGACGGCGGCATCCGCGACCTCAGCGAGTTCTTCGTGATGAAGGATCTGCCCATCTACTATCGCGGCGCGCACGCCTCGGCGATGGCCGATCAGGTCGGCGTCGAGTGGAACGGCCCGATCCGGCTCGGCGGGATCACCGTGCTGCCCGGCGACATCATCGTCGCCGACGCCGAAGGCGTGCTCGCGGTTCCGCCGCAGCTCGTCGCCGACGTGATCAAGGACGCGGAGAACACGGTCTACACCGAGAACTTCAAGCGCGAGATGATGCGCAGCAAGAAGTATCGCGCGCGCGACATCTATCCGACGCTGAGCCCCGAGCTCGAGAAGCTGTTCGAGGAGTGGAAGAAGACCCACCCGCTCGCGGGCGTGAAGCCGAACGTCGGCGGCATGAATTAGAGCCGCGGATCGTTCGACAGGGCCACGGATTACACGGATAACACGGTTGGAGCCGCAGATTACACGGATCACACGGATCTTTTAGGCGAGAGCTGCGAGGCTAAACGGTCTCTCAACTCAACGATCCGTGTTATCCGTGTGATCGTGGCGTGATCCCTGCCTGTCCCGCGGACTAGAAGACATCTCATAAACCCGATGCGCGTTGTCCGTGTGATCCGTGGCACTAGTATCCGTGTGATCCGTGGCGTGGTTTACAGCGACTTCAGATACTCCACGAGATCCTCCTTCTGCGCCTCCGACAGATTCAGGCCGAACAGCTGGTTGTAGTGGTTGACCACCGCGAGGAGATCGGCGGCGCTCCCATCGTGGAAGTACGGCGCGTGTTGCCAGAGCGCGCGTAGGGGCGTCGTTCGGTATTTGCCCGTGGCGCTTCGCGCTGCGTACGCGGGATCGGTGCCGACTTCGGCCGGATCGTGAAGTCGCGGCAGCCTCCACCACGGACCGTCGAGCACGTCTGTGAAGGTCGGCCCCTGGTGACAGCTGGCGCACCCGGCTTCGTCCTTGAATAGACGCTTGCCGCGGCGCGCGGCGTCGCGATCGAAGCTGTCCGGCGGTGGCGGTGGCGTGTCGAGGCTCAGTTGATAAAACAGGAGCGCCGGCAACTTCGGCGTGACGAGATCGGGTCGCTGCCGGATGAAGAGATTGATCCGCGGATCGGCGAACGTGCCCTGGCCGCCCATCTGCCCGATCCCCACGTAACTGTTCCAGTACGAGATGGGTCCGTCACCGGTGTAGGTTTCGAAGCCGACACGCTTCAAGCCGTAGATCGGCGGGATGACGACCGGCAGCGATGGGCTGTTCAGCGGGATGATGTTGGTGCCATCGAACGCATGGTGGCGAGGATCGTACTTGCCGGGACCCCACAGCCTGAACTCGGCCTTGGTCGCGTCGTCGAAAGCCGGCGAGAGCGCGGCGATCTTGCCGACGTCGAGGTCGGTGTTCGCCCAGCCGTCCAGGCGGTGGCCGACGCCGGCCGTCAACGAGTTGTCCACGGTGGAGTGACACAGCGCGCAGGTGATGCCGAGACTCGTCACCTGGCCGAGGTCGTTGACTTTGGCGCGGACACCGACGACGGCATTCAGTTGCAGGAGGGCGACGGTGACGGCGGGGTCGGTGAGGCCCTGGCCGGCCCTGATCGCCGCGATGACTTCGGCTGGCAACGCGTCGACGTCGACCTTGAGGCCGAGGCCAAGTGCCGCAACCGGGGAAACTGTGCCGATCACGTTGTGCATCTGCAGCACGTCGGTCCACAGCTGCTCGTCGCCGAATGTGTCCTCGCGAAAGATCTTTCGGCCGAAGCGATGTTCCGGCCGGTCACCGTCCCGGTGGCGCCGGTCGTTCTCGCCGACTGAGGTTTCAACCCGCGCGAGTGCCGTCGCGGCAGGGCCTGTTGCCGATGTGGCAAAGATGAGCGTAGTGATGAAGACGATCGAAGCTGCACCGATGAGTCGCATGGCGCCTCCCTGGTTGCCCGCGAATCGAAACTCCAAACCTGCGGATTGGATGCACGAACAGTGCGCGACGTTCCCGTCTGCGGTTTGTGGTGAAGGATGGCGCCGCCTCGAGAAACGACTCGAGACGATCGAGATCGCGATGAAGTTGCCGGGAAGCTGGTAGAGGACCGGACAGAGCTTCGAGCCGAGGTGGCTGCACAGCTTCGCAGCCCAATCTCGTCCAGCTGAGGCGGACAACGAGTGATGCCGGCCTGGTAAGTCCCCTGCTTTCTTCCTCACGACATTCATCTGCTGCCTAGCCTGATGGCGCAGCGGACCGAAACGACCCACGAGTGGTAGGAGCGCACCCATGGATGTAACGACATCGCCTGTCGACCGTCGAGGTCGCTGGCGAAATGGAAACGTGGCAGGGCTCGAACGCCTGGGCTCGGTTGCCACGGGCACTATCGCCATCGCATACGGACTCACGAGGCGGTCGCGGGCACGCGCCTGGCTCACGGCCGCGGGAACGACGCTCGTCTATCGCGGCGTGACCGGCCACTGTCCGGTGTACTCGACGCTGGGGGTGACGACCGTAGTAAACGAAGACACGCGCTCGGCGCTTGCCGGCGATCGAGGTATCAACGTCCACGAAGCCGCAACGCTCGAAAGGCCAATTGAGGAGGTCTACGCATTCTGGCGGCGTTTCGAAAACCTGCCGCGATTCATGACTTACCTCGAGCGTGTTGACGACCTCGGCAATGGCCGTACGTATTGGGTCGCGAAGGGACCTCTGGGAACAACGGTCGAATGGGATGCCGAGATCATCAACGAGATCGAGAACCAGGTCATCGGTTGGCGTTCGCTTCCGGGTAGCGATGTCACGATGGCCGGGTCGGTCAACTTCGACCGCGTGCGCAACGGCAGGGCTACCAGTGTGCTGGTGCGGCTCCAGTACGCGCCGACGGCTGGCAGGGCCGGCGCGTTGGTGGCCAGGTTGTTTGGCCGCGAGCCCTCCCAGACTATTCGCGAAGATCTGCGGCGTTTCAAGCAGTTGCTGGAGGCGGGAGAGGTGCCGGTCGCGCCAGCGTTCCCCGCTAGCATCTGACATGAAAGTGAGTCACGTATGAAGGCCGTTCGCTTTTACGGCAAAGAAGACGTGCGCGTCGAGACTGTGCCCGACCCGGCGATTCTCAATCCGCGCGACGCGCTCGTGAAGATCACCGCCACCGCGATCTGCGGGTCGGATCTGCACATCTACGGCGGCTACATCCCGACGATGCAGAAGGGCGATGTCCTCGGCCATGAGTTCATGGGCGAGGTTGTCGAGGTCGGCAAGGGCAACGAGCGCCTCGAAGCCTGGCGATCGCGTGGTCGTTCCGTTCACGATCGCCTGCGGCCGCTGCTATTTCTGCAGGGAGAACCTGTGGTCGCTCTGCGACAACAGCAACCCGAATGCCTGGATGGCCGAGAAGCTAAGCGGCTTCTGCTGGATCGGGCCTGTTCGGCTATTCGCACATGTACGGCGGATACGCCGGCGGACAGGCCGAGTATGTTCGCGTGCCGTTTGCCGACGTCGGGCCGATCAAAGTGCCGGACTCGTTGTCGGACGAACAGGTCCTGTTCCTCTCAGACATCTTTCCAACCGGCTACATGGCCGCGGAGAACTGCGCTATCAAGCCCGGCGATACCATCGCCGTCTGGGGTTGCGGCCCGGTCGGTCAGTTTGCGATCAAGAGCGCGCGCCTCCTCGGTGCCGAGCGGGTCATCGCGATCGATCGTTTTCCCGAGCGGCTGGCGATGGCGGCAGTTCAGGGTCAGGCCGAGATCCTCAACTACGAGGAAGTCGACGTGGCCGACGCGCTCAGAGCGCTGACCGGCGGTCAGGGGCCGGACGCCTGCATCGATGCGGTCGGCCTCGAAGCACATGGCACCACCCTCGACGCCTGGTACGATCTCGCCAAGACCTCGATGTATCTGGCGACCGATCGCACCCACGCACTCCGCCAGGCGATCAATGCCTGTCGAAAAGGTGGCGTGGTGTCGATTCCCGGCGTCTACGGCGGCTGGCTCGACAAGTTTCCGCTCGGTGCCGCTTTTGCGAAAGGCTTGACGCTCAAGATGGGTCAAACCCACGTCCACAAATACCTGCCGACCCTCTTGCAGCGCATCGAGCGAGGCGACATCGATCCTTCGTTTGTCATCACCCACCGGGTGACCCTCGACGACGCACCCGAGATGTATCGAACCTTCAGGGAGAAACGGGACGGCTGCATCAAAGTCGTGATGAAGCCGGCCGCCTAGGAGACCCGTCATGAATCACAAACCGCCATCGAGCCCGGTGCGCTACGCAGTCATTGGCCTCGGACATATCGCACAGGTCGCGGTCCTGCCGGCGTTTGCCAACGCGACTGAAAACTCAGTGCTCACGGCGCTCGTCAGCGATGACGACGAGAAGCTGGCAGCACTGCAGAGGCGCTACGACGTGCCGCTGACCTTCAACTACCAGGACCTCGACGATTGCCTGGAACAAGTCGACGCCGTCTACATCGCGCTACCAAACTCGATGCATGCCGAGTTCACGGTTCGCGCTGCTGAGGCGGGTGTCCACGTGCTGTGTGAGAAACCCATGGCGGTGACGGTCGAGGAGTGCGAGCGCATGCTGGCGTCGACACGCGAGCATGACGTCCGCCTGATGATCGCCTACCGCCTCCATTTCGAACACGTGAATCTCAAGGCGGTCGAGCTCGTGCGCGACGGCGCGATCGGGGCGCCGAAGCTGTTCAACTCGACGTTCTCGATGCGCGTGCGGCCCGGCGACATCCGCACGCAACGCGCGATGGGTGGCGGCACGCTCCACGACATTGGCGTGTATTGCATCAATGCGGCGAGATACCTGTTCAGGTCCGAGCCGACCGAGGTGCTCGCCTGTTCGGTCAACAGCGATCCGGATCGCCTGCCCGAGATCGATGAGACGACGTCGGCCATTCTTCGCTTCGAGGGCGAACGGGTCGCGAGCTTCGTCACCAGCTTCAACGTCGCCGACGCCGGCTGGTATGAAGTGCTCGGGACGAAAGGACGCCTGAAGGTCGAGCCCGCGTATGAATATGCCGAGGGTCTGGCCTACGAGATCACGAGCGACGGACGAACGACGAAACGTCAGTCGGCCAAGCGCGACCAGTTTGCGGCCGAACTGATCTATTTCTCGAAATGCATACTCGAGCGCGTTGATCCGGAGCCGTCCGGCGAGGAGGGACTGCAGGACGTGCGCATTGTTACCGCACTGTATGAATCAGCGGAGACCGGACGTGCGGTTCAGCTGCCGCCATATGAGCCCGAGCGCCGGCCTGATCTTCGTCAGGAGATTCGACGCGCGCCGGTTGACAAGCCGGAGACCATCAAGGCTCCGGCACCCCATCTGTAGCGGGCAGCCGCTGGCACATCCCCTGCAGTTAGCACGCGGTCAGAGGTGCAGGGATGACGCGCGTGCCACTTGCGATCGCCGCCACGTTCATCGTGCTCGCCGCTTCGCGGCCGGCCGCAGATGTGAGCAACCCCGGGTGCGGAGAGACCATCGGAAACTCCGCCCCGGTGCGATACGTGGCATTCCGGAGGCTGGAAGCGAAAAACGAGAAGAGCGGTCGCTATGGCTGGCTCGAAGCGCGAACCACGCTCGGTGATGACGGTCATCTGGCTGTCGAACTTCTCGCCGAGGGTGGTTCGGAGTACATCCGTAACAAGGTTCTCAAGGCAGCGCTCGAAGCCGAGCAGAACATGATCGGCAGGGGTCTGCCGGTGCAGCCGCCGACTCCGCCCGATGCGCATGTGTGCGCCGATTCGATCCGAGACGAGTCCGGCCTCATCCGCGTGCCGCTGCGACCGCAGCGCAAGGGAGGCGATACCGCCGTCATCGGACACGTGTTCCTGCAGCCGTCCACCGGCGACGTCGTGCGCATCGCCGGGCGTCTGGCCAAGAACCCGTCGTTCTGGATTTCGCAGGTCGATGTGGAATGGCTCTACGCGCGGGTGGATAGAGACACCGTCATGCCGGTCGCGCTGTCCTCGACGGCCAAGGTCAAGATGTTCGGTCCGTCAACGTTTCACATGACCTACGACTATCTGAGCATTGACGGCGAACCAGTGACGACGAGCGCGCGCGCATCGAGGTAGCGTCCCCTCGCGCACGCTCAACGCTCGCTCTCACGACCTTCAGGCTCCGCTGGTCCCACCGCGACGACGCGAGGTAGAGGCTGGGACGCCGAGTCAGGCCGCATCCATCGGCGGAGCAGAGCGCTTCAATGTCGTCGATGGCTCTCTGCCCGAGCTTCCAGCTGCGGACGGCCCGGTCGATTCCGAAGTGAGCGGCAAGTTCGCTCAGTGATGTGTCAGTCTCGTACTGCAGGAGCCCGGTGGTGGCCGCAGTGCTGCCCATCGCGACATCACTGCGATCGACCACGACGACATCGCAGCCCGCCTCGGCGAGGCGCTGGGCAACGAGGGCGCCCGAAACCCCCGCGCCGATCACGGCCACGTCACATGTTTCGCTCCGTTGAAGTGGCGGATAGACGGCGATCAGGCCATTCTTGAGTGGCCAGAACGCCGCTCCGCTGCGGAGGTCCATTGGTTCACGCCCCACCCCGCTTCAGGAGGAGCGCCACTCCCGCGACGAGCATCAGCCCTCCGGCAATCGGAGAGATCGGGATGCTCTCCTTCTTGTCGGCAGTGATCTGGATCGGTCCCGCGTCGACGACTGTGTCTCTCCGGGTCCACGAGATGCCCCCATAGAGGATCGCGATGATGCCGAGGACCACAAGTATTCCGCCGAGTACCTTCATGATGTGCTCCTGCTCCAGTGGATGGGCTTCACGGCTGTGCTGTCTGCACGACACGTGCCCGGCCAGGGCAGCTCATCAGACGGTTCAGACCGTCGCAGGCTCGCCGGTCTTCTCCGCGAAATCCGACGCAGGAACGGGGCCCCGAATCCGTTCGCTGTACAGCCGCGTGAACTCGGCGCCTATGAGCACAATCTGACACGAGTCAGTACACCCAGAGCAGGAGGACGATCACCGAACCGGCGGCGCCGTAGCTCGACGTCGTGGTGCTCTGCCCCAGGTAGAGGCCGATGATGTGTTTGCCGACAGTGAAGAGCAGCGCCGTCACGGTTGCGCCGGTCGCGACGTCGCGCCACTTCAGCTCGACATCGGGAAGGTACTTGAACAGCAGCCCGAACAGCGTCGCCGTGACCGCTACCGACAGGAGGAAGTTCAGCGCGTAGAGGATGATCGGCATGGCCGGTGCCCACGTCTCGAGCCAGGTCGCGAACGCCGCCAGCGCGGCGTTGACGGCCAGCGACACCAGCAGCAGGAAGCCGATCGCCACCACGAGCCCGAACGAGCGCAGCCGATCCAGAAAGAATGCCTTCAGCTGGCCCTCGTCGGGCGCCGGCTTGACGCGCCAGATGGCGTCCAGTGCGGCCTGCAGCTCCAGAAACGCGCCGCACGCCGCCAGCACGAAGGTGATACCGCCAATCGTCGCCGCGAGGATGTTCTCGTCCTTGCGCGTCGCGCCCTGCAGAAGCGCCTGCACCGCCTTGCCACCTTCGGTGCCGACGAGCTGATCGATCTGGCCGACGATCTCTCCGCGCACCGCCTCAGCCCCGAACAGGCTTCCCGCGACAGCGATCGCGACGAGCAGAATCGGCGCGATGGCGAAGAGCGTGTAATACGCGACCGACGCGCCGAGCCGCAGGGCGTTGTCGTTCCACCACGCGACGATCGCCAGCCAGAGCAGGCGAACGATTTCGAGGCGCTTCACTGGCTTCTCTTCGGGATGATCGAAAGGTCGCCGCTACGCTCGAGGACGGCGAAGTCGATCTCGTCGAGCCGCCTGAGACCGCACTGCTCGCGTCCGGCGGCGAGGATCTCGCCGAGGTCGATCCCTTCACGCGCCATCCGCTCAGGAAGCGGCGTGCCGCGATCGACGAGTATCAACGGCAAGCCGTCGACGATTCGATCGATGGCAGGCGAACGCGCCTTGATCGAACCGAGAACGACGTCCAGAAGAACGAGCGACGCGACTGCGACAAACGCGGTGCCGAGCGTGAAGTCGTCGCCGATGAGCGCCTGCTGCGTGGCATCGCCGATGACGAGCACCAGCAGCAAGTCGAAGCTCGTCATTTGTGCCATCGTGCGTTTGCCGGCGAGTCGAAACACGACCAGCAGAAACCCATAGATGGCGGTCGTGCGGAAAACGGTGCCCGAGGAGCCCACGTAGCCGCCGACCGAGGCCGCCGCCAGCAGCACGAGGCCGGCAAGGCCCAGGCGCTGAACTCGCCACTCGGCGGTCTGAAAGCCAGGATTCTCTTCTAACTCGATCTCGTGGCGCGGATGCATCATCCCGAGCCGTCGCAAAGTCGATGCCGCGCGGGTCGGCGGGTCGGGGTCAGGCCGTGAATCGTGAATTGGGGTCAGGCCGTGAATCGTGAACGCGGCGTTAGCGGCCAGATTTCATGCAATTCACGGCCTGACCCCGACGACAATTCACGATTCACGGCCTGACCCCAACTCGGCCGTGAGGACTAGCGCGCGCAGCAGTTCCGCTACGCTCCACGCCTGGGCGATGCAACCGCGAGGCGTGAACGGCTCCTCCGCGTCGAAGATCTCGCTGACCGAACCGATGCAAGCCTCGTCGAGGTGGTGCGTCAGCGTGTCGAGCAGAAGCCTGGCTCCTCTTCGATCGGGGTGACACTTCAGCCAGGCCTCGACGAAATGGCCCGATCAGCCAGGTCCAGACCGTGCCCTGGTGGTAGGCGGCGTCGCGCGTGCGCAGATCGCCGAAGTAGCGCTGCTTGTAGTCCGGATGATTCGGCGCGAGCGAACGAAGGCCGACGGGCGTCACGAGATGGGTTGCCATCGCATGCAGCACCGGCTCCCACCGATCGCGGGCGAGCACCGGGTGAGTCAGCGAGATGGCAAACACCTGATTGGGGCGGCAGGCATCATCGTCACCGCTCTCGCCGTCGACGATGTCGAAGAGAAAACCGCGCGACGGGTTCCAGAAGCGCGCGTTGAATGAGCGGAAGGTCTGCGAGGCTCGTCGACCGAGATCATCGGCGCGGTCGTCGCCTTCCTCGCGCAGCCAACTCTCGAGCAATCGCAGCGCGTTGTACCACAGCGCGTTGATTTCCACCGCCTTGCCGCGTCTCGGCGTCACGACCCAGCCGTCCACCTTCGCGTCCATCCACGTCAGCTGGTACCCTTCGGCGCCCTGCGTCAGCAACCCGTCGTCGTCAACGCGGATCCCGAACCGCGTTCCGCGCAGATGGCAGTCGACAATGCCGCCCAGCGTAGGGAGGAGCTCGCGCAGGAGCAGCCGATCGCCGGTATGGCGCATGTATCGATCGATGGCGTGGAAGAACCACAGCGTGGCGTCAGCGGTGTGGTAGAGCCCTTCACGTTCGCCTTCCGGGAACATGTTGGGAATCAGCCCATCGCGCACGTGGGAGGCAAACGTCTTGAGGATGTCGCGCGCCTCGGTGTGACGTCCCGTCAGCAGGGTCAAGCCTTCGAGACTGATCATCGTGTCGCGGCCCCAGTCGGTAAACCAGTGATAGCCGGCGATGATCGTGCGGGCTTCGCCGCCGCCGGCGCGCGCCCGGGTCTCATCTTCAGGACCATGCGCCCTGAACGACGGCCGCACGACAAATTGATCGGCGGCGAGGACAAGCTCGGCAGCAGCGCCCGACCGCGCGGCCGGATCGGCCGCGGCAATCAGCCGAGCCCGGCGCTCGCGCTCGGTGGCCAGCGCCTCCCCGGGGTCGATCGCGGCGATCGTCTCCCAGGACTCCGTCGACGCGATGAGCGTCACGTCGCTGCCTGGCGCGAGCCGGGCGCGGAAGTAGCCAGGACTCCAGAGCGGTCCGCTCGGCTCGTAGCCGCGGTGCTCCTCGAGCAGGTATCGGACGTCGGCGATCGCATAGTCGTCGACGGTGAAGGCGCCTTCGGCGGCACGGAGCGCCAGCCGCAGCGGTGGAAACGGCGCATCGCCCTGAATCTCGATGCGTCGATCTTTGGACGTCAGCGTGTAGGCGCCGACCCGCGCGCGATCGACGGGATCGTCATGGCCTCTGAACCCGAGCAGGGGCCGAAGCGTCAGCCGAGTCGACTGGTTTCCCTCGACGATGCGGTAGGTGATGTGGACGCTGTTCTGGCCGTACGGCATCAAGAGCGATCGTTCGACGACCAGCCCTCGCAGTGCATACCGCCAGGTGGGGAGGCCGGCCTCGAGACGAAACTCGACGAGGTGCTGCGCGCCTTCGGCTTGCGCCAGCCGACCGTCGCGACCGTGAGCGCCCAGCCATTCGGTGGTGCGATCCTCGAAGCGTAACCGTTCCGACAGGTAGTTGACGAGCATCGCCCGGCCGATCGGCGCCGGAAGTGCAGCAATCAAGAGGCCGTGATAGCGCCGGGTGATCGCGCCGACGATCGTGCCCGACGCGTACCCGCCGAGGCCGTTGGTGACGAGCCACTCGTGGCGCGCGCCATCAACGGTGTCGGGCGCCCCGTCCGCCTCCCATGGCAGCCGACGGATCAGCGGGTCATTCACCGCGGGAGTCTGCAGGTCAGCCACGGGGAGGTCGCCGGTCATCCTCATCAGACGTGGGGACGAGCAGCAGCGCGCACTGGCCCGGAACACGGCCAACGGTCTTCCCGCCACAGCGGCGTACCGCTCCCGCCATAAGAGGAATCTTCGCTCGACCACGATATCTTCCAGGACGCGTTCGTTGGCGGCGCAAGAAGCGGCTCGCTCCAGGCGACGACGTCGAGATCGCTGCCGAGATTGATGATGAGCAGTCGGTCGTCGCCGGCAGGACCAAAGAAGCGAACGAGCATCGCCCGTTCGTCAAGCGTCGCGCCGTCGAGTCCGGCGGCCGCCTGGAGGGCGATGGTCGAGTCCTCGCGGCGCAGTCGAAGCAGGTCGCTGTGCAGCCGGACGTACTGCGCTGCCCGCTCGGTCGATTCGTGCCGGAGCTTGCAGCGCTCGAACGTCGCGCGCGCGGTTGGATCGGTCGGCGGCATTGCCCGGCCGGCGCCTTCCAGTCGCCTGAACTGACTGAGAAACTGCTGCCGGCCCTTGCGCACGCTCTCGCCGAGCTCGCCTTGATGATCGGCAAAGTACAGAAAGCGTGTCGTCTCGCCGCTTTCCTGGCCCTGGAAGATGAGCGGCGTCGCAGGCCCGAGCAGCAACAGCGCGGTCAGCGCGCGGAGCTGCCCGGGCGCGCACAACTCGCACAGCCTTCGCCCGGTGGACGAATTCGCCACCTGGTCGTGGTTCTCGAGGAAATGAACGAACTGGTACGCCGGCCGATCGAGCGCAGGGGTTCCACGACGTTTCTTCTGCCAGCTGAACTGCTGGCCCTGGAACAGGTATCCGCGCTTTGCGGCGGAGAGGAGTTCCTGGCTCGTCCCGCGATAGTCGGAGTAGTACGCCTCTCGAAGTCCCGTCAACGCGACGCGGGCGGAGTGATGGAAATCGTCGTTGTACATCCCGTCCAGTCCACGGCCGCCACGATCCGTTGGACGCAATAGCTCTGCCTGATTGGCCTCGTTCTCGGCGATGATCACGACCTGGCGATCGCCGGCGGCCGCTCGAGCCCGCTCAGCCAGCGCGGCAATCACGTGTTCGGCCGACGCATCGAAGATCTGCTGCGTCGCATCCAGGCGGAACCCGTCGACGTGATACTCGCGAACCCAGTACTCGACGTTGGCCAGCACCAGTTCGCGGAGCGCCGCGGCCTTCGCTCCATCGAAGTTGAGCGCCTCACCCCATTCGTTGCTGTAGCGGTCGGTGAAGTAGTCGCGCGCAAAGCGAGCCAGGTAGTTGCCATCGGGCCCGAGGTGGTTGTAGACCACGTCGAGCAGGACGCCAAGACCGTGGCCGTGGGCCTCGTCGACGAACTTCCTCAGATCGTCAGGGCGGCCGTAGAGGCGTGTCGGCGCGAACCAGCCGACGCCGTCGTAGCCCCAACCGAACTCACCGGGGAACTCCGCGATTGGCATCAGTTGAATCGCGCTGATGCCGAGCCGCTTCAAACGTTCGAAATGGAGCGCGGCGGCTGCCCACGTGCCCTCCGCCGTGAACGTGCCCGTGTGCAACTCGTAAAGCGCGTGCCCCTTCATTCGCAGACCCGGCCAGCCGGTGTCGCGCCAGGCATAGCTGGATGGATCGACGAGCTCGGACAGGCCGTGCGGCCCGTCGGGCTGATATCTCGAGGCCGGGTCGGGATACGCCTGCGGGTCGTCGTCGAGCCGGAACCCGTAACGGCTGCCGGGCCGTCCGTTGACGACTGCGCTGAAGTAGCCGTCGGCGTCACGCTCGAGCGCCGTCGCTTCGCCGTTGACGACGACAGCCACGTGCGTGCGATCGGGTGCCCACACCCGTACGGCTCGCGAGCCGATCGCCAATCGGCTCGGCCCCGATCGCGTATCGGCGGGGCGGCGTCTTGATCAAATTCGGTGGCGTCGGGCACTCAAGTCCTCACAGAGTCTCGAACCTGACCTACGTCGGTCGTGACGATTCCCACCGGGACACGATCGAACACCTGGCCGGCGAACATCCACTCGTCGCCGCCGGCCGCCGTCGGGACAGATGTCTGCGCCGGTGAGGTGGTGGCGGAACGTGCGGCCGTGGAGCTCTGGCGGCAGGATGACTCGCGTCGTCTTCCAGGCCTCGCCGCCGAGCGGGAAGTGCCCCCGTCTCGGCCAATCAGCGGCGCGGTCATGCGCGGGGCGATGAAGAGCGCCGCGCGCTCGTCGAGGATCCGCGCAAAGCCGACGAGCCCGGCCGGCACGGTGACGTCGGTGACGAGCGGAAGGTAGCGGCCCGAGAGGAACACATCGGGCCACTCACGTCTCAGGCGCAGGCCGAGCGTCGTCAAGAGCATCTTGATCCGGCCGTCCTCCCAGTTCGCCACCATCTCCGAGACCGCGGCGGCGCGATCCGGCGATGGCAGGCCAGGACGTTCTCGAGCGTCGTCGAGGAGGCGCCGGCGGAGATCGAAGTCGACCGGCCGCCGGTTGTCGGGATCGACGAGGCTGAAATCCCACAGCTCCGAGCCCTGATAGAAATCGGGGACGCCCGGTGACGCCGATCTTGAGCGCCACCTGCGCCAGCCCGTTGATCATGCCGACACGCGTGACGCGGCTGGCGAACGGGCGCAAACGCGGGCAGGAACCTCGCGCCGCCGGGCCCGCTGAGGACGCGCTCGACGAATCGCGCGACGGCCTGCTCGTACTCCTCGTTCGGCGTCAGCCAGCTCGTGTGGCGCTTGGCTTCCTTCACCGACTTCAGCATGTAGGCGCGGATGCGTTCGATGAAGTCGCAGGGAGCGAGCAGAGCGCCGGGACTCGGTGCTGAACCATTTCCGCGACCGCCTGCGGCGTCGACACGCGCGGCCAGATCGCCGACGAGCGCCTGGTAGAAGCGGTATTCGTCGTTGCGGTCGGGCGCCGGCTCGCCGTCGACCAGCGTGCGATGCGCGCTGTTCAGCCGCATCCACCGCGTGACCTCGCGCGCCCATTCGTCGGGGATCTCCGAGAGCACGTTGATGCGCGCGCGCGTGTCCTCGCCGAGCTTGGTGTCGTGCGTCGCCGTTGCCGTCATCTCGAACGGGCAGTCGCGCAGGCGCTCGGCATTGGACTCGTGGAACTCCTCGACCGTGCGGCCGAAGCGCTCGACGTCGCTGCCGACCTCGTTCAGCGACAGGAGCAGGTTGTAGCGAAAGAACGCCGTGTCCTCGAGGCCCTTGGCCTGCACCGGCCCGGTGTACTGCTGGAACTTCATCGCGAAATGCAGCCGCTCGCTCGCTTCGTCGGCGTCGGCCGGCGGGTAGCCGACGCGGCGGTCGTTGACCGCAGTCGGCTCCGGCGCTGCGCGGCGCCGCGTCGGGGCTGCGCGGCATCATGACTTCGCGGAAGAAGTCGAAGAGCGACGACTCCATCGCCGGGTTGCGCCGCCGGGCGCGCGCGATCGCCTGATCGACAACGGCGCGATCTTCGGGCGTCCAGCCTGTCTCGTCGACGTAGGTGCGATACACCGGGAAGCAGGCGACGACCTCGGTCAGCGTGTCGCGCAGGCTGTCGAGCGTGAAGTCGCGCGACCGGCGGTTGCCTTCGGCGATCCGCTCGAGCGCGTGCGCGAGCACGTTCAGCTCGCTCGCCATCGCCGTCGCCATGATCAGCCGCTTGCTCTCGTAGCGGACGTCGTCGAACGGCTCGGTCTGCCCGGTGAGCTTCGCGTAGGCGCGGCGCATCCGCCTGGCGTCGGCGCGGCGATGAAGAGGCCGTTGAGATCGTTGAGATAGTTGTAGCCGGTCGTGCCGGCGACGGCCCAGCGCGCAGGCAGCGATTCGTCGACTCGACAGGATCTTCTCGGCGAGCGACGTAGAGGTCGCCGCTGCCGAGGTCCTGCAGCATCGTCGAAATAGCGCGCCGGATCGAACAGCCCGTCCGGGTGATCGATGCGCACGGCCTGCACGCTCCCGCTTCGCAGCAGCTTGCCGAGCAGCGCGTGCGTCGCGGCAAAGACGCGCTGGATCCTCGACCCGCAGGCCGGCGAGCCCGTTGACGTCGAAGAAGCGCCGGTAGTTGATCTCGTGCGACGCCGTGCGCCAGTACGACAGGCGGTAGGCCTGCGCCTCGAGCAGCTCGTGCAGCGCGTCGAAGCTGTCGGGCCGGCCGGCCTCGCCGTTGACCTCGCGCACCGCGGCCTCGATCTGCTCGCCGACCGGCGGACATTCGGCGACCAGCCGCGACAGCCGTGCGCGCGCGACTTCCTTCTCGCGCTGGCGCTCCTCGATCGGCCTCGCGCCGCTGGAGGTCTTCTGTGACGCTCCTGCTCGACACTTCGCGGCGTCGTCGGCGAGATCCGGCAGGTTCTGCAGCGACGTCAGGATGCTCAGGAACTCGTGCAGCGCCGGGCTGTCGGCGCCGAGCTCGTTCGTCAGCGGCCCGACCGCCCGGCGAAGACACGAGCGGCGCGTGCTTGGGGTTGATCGGCAGCTCGTAGTCGAAGTACCGGACGACGAGCAGCACCGTCGACGAACGAGAGGACGAGCTCGCCGCGCTCGAGCACGCGGCCGTACTGGTCGCCGAGGATCGGCAGCAGCAGCTTGGCCTTGAGCGTGGCCTTGACCGGCGTCCAGTCGACGTCGAAGAATCGCGCGCCCGGCGAGCCGGGGCCGTTCTCGAGCACGTCGCGCCACCACAGGTTCGTCCGGGTGCCGATGCCCATGTGATTGGGGACGAAGTCGACGATGTGGCCGAGGCCGAGCTCGGCGAGCCGTGGCGACGAATCGCGCGTGAGCCTCGGGCCCGCCGAGCTCCGGGTTGATCGCGTTGTGATTGGCGACGTCGTAGCCGTGGGTGCTGCCGGGGTTGGCGGCGAAGTACGGCGAGGTATAGCACGCGCCGACGCCGAGCTGCGCGAGATAGCCGGCGAGTGTCGGTGGCGGCGTCGAACGTGAAGCCGGCGTGCAGCTGCAGACGATAGGTGCTGAGCGGGAACGTACATGGTTCGTCTACCGGAGCGCGAGCAGATCCACGAGGCCGTTGAGCGGGATGCCGATCCACTCCGTCGCGGTTGTTCAACTCGCCGTCGAGCTCGCGCAGCGCGCGATCGAGCATGAAGAACTGCAGCAGCGCGTCGCGCTCGTCTCCGTTATCCGTCGGCAGAGCTGATGCGGCGCCGCCGATTGGGCGAGATAGGCCTGAAGAAACGAGGCCGTCGCCCAGGTGTTCCACGCGTGCGCCCAGCCGGTGAGGTGCGCGTAGTTGGTCCGGCGTCGCGGTCGCGCGCGTCAGGAGCGCCGCGTGCGCGGCGTAACTGAACGACCGCAGCATGCTGGCGACGTCCCTGAGCGGCGATTGCTTCTCGCGCTGCGCCGCCGCCGGCCACGACGACGTGTCCCTCGACGTTCTGGATATAGACGTCGCCCTCGGCGAGCAGCACCTGCCCGAGGCGATAGTCGCCGTGAATCCTGATCTTCGGTGCGGCAGTCTCGAGCGTCGCGATCGAGCGGATCGCATCGAGCAGCTGGCGGCGCGCCTCGAGGACGCGCTGCGCCAGTGCAGGCGGTGTCGGCAGACATCCGTGCCGGCGTCGAACCGAGCGTCGCGTCGAGGCTGGCGAGCGTGCGCTCGGCGTGTGCGAGCGCACGATCGACGGCCGCGGCCGAGATCGTCGCGCCCGAGCGGTTCCGGCGCGAACCGCGGATCGGTCGGTGTCAGCTGCGAGCGCGGCGTGCATGTCGGCGGTGCGGCGGCCGAGAGTCGCCGCGATCTCGAGGTAGGGGCCGATCAAATCGCCGACCGGCGCAGGCGGCACGTCGACCGCCGTCAGGCGGCGCGAGCGGCCGCCGCAGGCGGTTCGATCGCCTTCACCTGGTCGAACAACCGGCCCAACCAATCCATCGCGTGCGTCCAGCCGTCGGTCTGCACCTCGGCAGGGCTGTCTGCGGCGCGTGAACATGCCGATCGAGCTCGTGACCCGTCCGATCGCGCGTAGTCGACGATCGCGGCGATCGACGGAACGCGCGTGAATCCCGCAGCCGAGAGATGCGCCGGTGATCTCGATTTCCGGATGCACGCCCGGCTCGACGCGACGAAACAGTTTGAGCGCGAGCGGCTGCGTAGCCGGCTCCGTCGGTCGGGGGCCGTCCACGCGCGCACGCTCGTGCGCTCGGACGCCGTCGCAGCTGCGGCCCGTGCTTGCGCTCGCAGCGGCATCGCGGCCGCGCGTTCCATCCGACCGCTGCGAGCAGGTGATCGGCGAAGCGCGTGTCGTACCAGCGCGTCGTAGATCGCGCCTTTCCGGGCGCCGGTGACCCGCGCGACGACCGCGTGCGGGAACGCGCTCCTGCACCGGCTTTCGCGCTCTCGTCCGTCGCCAAGCGCGAGCGGCACGAAATACTGCCGCGGCACCGTCCCTCCTCGCTCTTCGGACGAATCGTCGAGCTCGGCTTCGACGATCGTCACGAAGATCGGCTCCGGGCCGCGGTGGAGCACTCCCCAGTCCTTGAAGCGCGCCGAACGCGGCCGTCGTCCCTGGAACCACGGCTGCCGCTGCAGAAACGCGGCCGAGCAGATCGCGTTCGATGAGCGTCGCGGACGGTGCCGTCGAGCAGCGTGTCCCAGACCGCGCCGACGAAGAGCGCCGGCACGTCGGGGACGCGCCGCGGTCGTCTCGGGCGTCGTGCGCTCGGTGATCGCCGGCGCGGTCGGCTGCAGGCGAAACCACGTTGAACGCGTAGGCGCCGAGGCTGAGGAAATACGGCTGCTCGCCGATGCGCGGAAACTCCGTCTGCCCGAGCATCTCGACCGGAACCATGCCGCGGAAGCGCGACAGATCGAGCTCGACCGGCTGCACGCTGCGCGACAGGTTGGCCACGCAGAGAATCGTGTCGGTCGTCGTCGCGGCGCACGTAGGCCAGCACCTTGCGGTTCGGCGACGGGACGAACTCGATCGCGCCGCGGCCGAAGACGGCGTGCTGCTTGCGCAGCGCCGATCATCCGCTTCATCCAGTTGAGGAGCGAGAACGGCGCGCGTTCCTGCGCTTCGACGTTGACGGCGGTGAAGCCATAGACCGGATCGGTGATGAGCTGGCGCGTAGAGCCGTGCCGCGTCGGCGCGCGAGAAGCCGCCGTTGCGATCGCCGGTCCACTGCATCGGCGTCCGGACGCCGTTGCGATCGCCGAGGTAGATGTTGTCGCCCATGCCGATCTCGTCGCCGTAGTAGATCACCGGCGTTCCGGGCAGCGAGAAGAGCAGGCTGTTCATCAGCTCGATCCGCCGCCGGCTGTTCTCCATCAGCGGCGCCAGGCGCCGGCGGATGCCGCCGTTGATCCGCATCTGCGGATCGGTGGCGTAGGTCTGGTACATGTAGTCGCGCTCCTCGTCGGTCACCATCTCGAGCGTCAGCTCGTCGTGGTTGCGGAGGAAGAGCCCCCACTGGCACGCTCTCGGGAATGTCCGGCGTCTGGCGCAGGATCTCGACGATCGGGTGCCGGTCCTCCTGCCGCACCGCCATGAACATCCGCGGCATCAGCGGAAAGTGGAACGCCATGTGGCACTCGTCGCCGTCGCCGAAGTAGGGCCTGACCTCCGCCGGCCACTGGTTGGCCTCCGCGAGGAGCACTCGGTCGGCGTGCCGCGCGTCCATCGCGGCGCGAATGCGCTTGAGGACGGCGTGCGTCTCGTCGAGGTTGGCGCACGGCGTGCCTTCGCGCTCGATCAGGTAGGGCACGGCATCGAGCCGCATGCCGTCGACGCCGCGATCGAGCCAGAAGTGCATGACCTGCACGACCGCGTCGAGAACCGCGGGGTTGTCGAAGTTCAGATCCGGCTGATGGTGGAAGAATCGGTGCCAGTAGTACGCGCCGGCGGTGTCGTCCCAGGTCCAGTTCGACTTCTCGGTGTCCGAGAAGATGATCGGCACGCCCTGATACTTCTGGTTGGTGTCGACTCCAGACGTAGAAGTCGCGCGCCGGCGATCCCGCGGGGCGCCCGCCGCGCCGCCTGGAACCAGGGATGCTGATCGGACGTGTGATTGATGACGAGCTCGGTGATGACGCGGATGCTTGACGCCGGTGCGCCTCCTCGATGAAGCGATCGAAGTCGTCCAGCGTGCCGTAGGCCGGATGGATGTTCTCGTAGTCGGCGATGTCGTAGCCGTCGTCTTTGAGCGGCGACGGATAGAAGGGCAGCAGCCAGAGCGTGTCGATGCCGAGCCCTTCGAGGTAGCCGAGCTTGCTGGTCAGGCCAGGAAAGTCGCCGACGCCGTCGGAAGTCGAATCGAGAAACGCGCGCACATGCGCCTGGTAGATGATCGCCTCGCGATACCAGTGAGGATTCGTACGAGCAGACCCGACTTCCTGCGTCACGTTTCAGCCCCCGCTCCCGAGCGCAGCGCGCTGATGTGGCCACCAACGGCCCATGGATGGATGATGGGTTCGATGGCTTACGACGTGCCCGGTCCGGACGCCGACTCCAACAGGAACGTTGCGAGAGGATCGCGAGGATTCGTACGGATGTGTGAATGCGCCAGGCAGGTCAGCCGGAGGGTCTCTGAGAGTTTGGGGTTCCCGAAATTCTCGGCCGAGTAACCGCAGAAGAGAGTAAATGGGGTCTCCACCCGCAAGTCGTTCCAGCGCGCCTCGAGTTGCAGCGCGATCCTGAAGTCGCCCGTTGACGCAAGCACGTCGACCATTTCCCCGTAAACACGTAGACGCCGGTCGCTGGACGCGAGCGCCCACACCAGGGTACCGACCGAGTCCTCGAACAGTTTCTGATCGATCCTGCCGTTGACCAGGAACGTTTCCAGAGTCGCGGCCGCATCGAGCACGGACAACCCGCCGGAGGCCTGTGCGACGGCCGGGTCGAGCCCACGCTCGCGGAGCTGGCGAGCGGTCGACTCCCAGTTTTCGCGCCGCATCACGGCCAGCACCACGTCGCCGGCCTCGACGCCCTCGGCGATGAAGCCTGAGACGGAGTCAGCGACCGAGTCGCGGCAGTCAAAGAGCTGCAGCGAGTGCTGCGCTGGGGCACCGTTGCCGACTCTGGGAACTTCGCTGTCCATCCTCAAACCCATGTGGATACTCTTTTTTGGGAGCCCAGGACCTGCCGAGCTTCGCCGTACAGCTCGCCCGCGTATCGAGGTCCTACAATCTGACACGTTTCATCGGTGTTATAGCACGCGCCGTGCCTGTGTGACCGCCCGGCCATGGATGGGTTGGCCGGGCGCCAGGCCTCTAGGGCTCAGGGCTCAGGGCTCAGGGCTCAGGGAAAAGCAAAGATTCCTAGCCGCGCGATTGAGAGCTCAAGGCTCTTGCCTGAGCCTTGAGCCCTTGAGCCTTAAGCATCGACGCACCTCAGCCGTTCGAACGGCCGGTGCGCCCGGTAAGGCTCGCCACCATCGCTACGAGCTCGGCGGGGTCCACTGGCTTCGCGAGATGGGTCTGATAGCCGGACATCAGCGCTCGTTTGCGGTCTTCGAGACGCGCCAGTGCGGTCAGCGCCGCCGCCGGCACTTCGGCGACTTCACCATCCATGCGTCGCACCTGCTGCATGAAGTCGTAGCCGTCCTGATCGGGCATGCCGATATCGCTGAGGATGATGTCGGGCACGAAACCTTGTTCGAGCAGCTGAATGGCCTCGCCGGCGCTTGACGCGATCCGCGCCCGCGCGCCGGCGTCCTCGAGCAGACGCTGCACGACGTCGCGAGCGTCGGGCTCATCGTCGAGGACCAGCACCTCGAGCCCGTCGAGGAGGCTGTTCAATGTTTCTGGCACCAGGTCGAGCGTCTCGGCCAACTGCTCCGGGCGCGCGCCGACGTGCGCCAGCGGGAGGCGGACGCTGAAGACGCTGCCGAGCCCCTCGCCGGCGCTCGCGGCTTCTACGGAACCTCCGTGCATCTCGACCAGATTCTTGACGATCGCCAGGCCGAGGCCCAGCCCGCCGTGGTGACGCGTCGCCGATGCGTCTCCCTGCCGGAAGCGCTGAAAGACATGGGGGAGGACGTCGCCGGTAATGCCCTGACCCGAGTCGCTCACCTGGACCTGCACGTGACTATCGACCTTGCGTAGCGTGACCTGCACCAGGCCGCCGCGCGGCGTGAACTTGATGGCGTTGCTCACCAGGTTCCAGACGATCTGCTGCAGACGGCCCGGATCGCCCTGAATGATCGCGGCCGAGCCGAGCACCTTCACGAGTCGCACGCCTTTCGCGTCGGCTGCCGGTTGCGCCGACGCCACCGCTTCCTCAATCACTGACGCGACGTCGACGCGCTGCACGTCGAGTCGCAACTTGCCTGACATAATCCGGCTGACGTCGAGCAGATCATCGACCATCTGCGACTGGCGCCGCGAGTTGCGGTCGATGACGTCAATCGCCTTGGCCAGCGTGTCAGGCGACTGCTGCTGCTTGAGCACGCCGATCCAGCCCAGGATGGCATTGAGGGGCGTGCGCAGCTCGTGCGACAGCGTGCTGACGAAATCGTCTTTCAGGCGAGCCGCGCGCTCGGCTTCTGAACGAGCGGCTCGCTCGCTCGCAAGAAGCTGCGCGCGTTCTTGTTCTGCGTGTTTCTGCTCGGTGATGTCCCGCGACACCGTGACGAGTTTCTGGACCGTGGCGGGCGCGCCGTCAACCTCCTCGGCATCGCGAATCGGCGTCACGATCACATCCCACCACTTCGGTGTGCCTTTGACGGTTGGCCGAAACGCGTGGAACCGTCCTTCGCCTTTGGCGATCGCGTCGTCGATTGCCTGCCGCGCGAGCCCCGCGTCGTCGAGCCAGGTGGTCGTCCAGGAGTCGCCCACAAGGCCATCCGGGTCGTCAACTTCGAGGAGCGCCAGTCCTGGACGATTCACCAGGACGACGCGGCCGTCTGGTTCGAGCACCTGGATACAGTCGCCCGAGTGATCGAGGATGTTCTTATTGAAGGTTTCGATTTGCTGGAGGGTCAGCGCGGCCGCGAGCGCCTGGCGCTCGGCGGCGGCGCGGGCCTGCGTCTCCTTCGTCAGGATGAGATGGCGGCGCTCGAAGTTTCGCTCGACCGAGACGGCAACGAACGCGAGCGCGAGGGCGACCAGGAGGCTTCCGACCGCGAAGGCAAGGGCACTGCGCCGCGCCAGGCGTGCCTGGGCCGCTCGCTGCGTGAGCAGCGTGTCTTCGGCGGCGCGCATCTCGCCTGCCACCGTCCGCACATCGTCCATGACGCGCTTGCCGAGGCCCGCAGAGAGCCGTGCCGTTACGGCCGCGGCATCGCCGGTCTCGCTCAGCTCGAGCACGCGGGCCATCTCCTGGAGGCGATCGTCGACAAGCGCCGAGAGTCGGCGAGCCCGCTCCTGCTGAGCTGGGCTATCGGCTACGAGGTTGGTCAAGCGGCCGAGCAAGGCGTGGCGTCTCGGCTGCGGCGCCCTCGTAGGGCTGAAGAAAGTCGCGGTGCTTCGTCAGCAGGTATCCGCGATGCCCTGTTTCTGCGTCGACGAGTCGCGTCAGCGCCAAATCAATCGACTCGAGCACCTCGTAGGTGTGTTCGACGAGCGCGGAGGCATCTGCGAAGCGGGAGTACTGGAGGACTGCGAGGCCGCCCGTGAGAAGCAGGGCAGCAATGGCGAGGAGGAACGGCCATCGCCAGGCGTGTGATGGAATGTCCGGCTGAGAATTCATGCGCGAGACACGTCCATAGGAGTCAGATTCAACCATGTGCTGGCAGACCTCTCATGTGCTGGCAAGAACCTCGCCACACGACAAAATACCACGCAGCGGCGCGCGGGCGGCATTACACTCATCAGACCGACGTCATTGTCAATGCCCGTCCCCAACTTTACCGCGACGGTCGACCATTTTGCGTCGAGGCTGGCTGCGGACCATCGGATTCTGGCTACGCTCTGGCTGGAGCGGCTCGACGCCTTGCTGGCCGTCGAGAAGCGCGACGTCTTTCCGAGCCACCAGCTCCTCGATCATATTCCTGAGCTACTCAGGGAGATTGCTGCCTACCTGCGCGCGCCCGCGGACCAGGAAATCGCCGCCAATACAGGGGTCATGACCAAAGCTGGCGAGCTTGGGCTGCTGCGCTTCGATCAGCGCGCTTCGGTCCACCAGCTGCTGCGCGAGTATCAAATCCTGAGCGAGATCCTCGAGAGTTTCTTCGCCCGCGAGGCCGCGGTGCTCGGCGAGCGGGGCGACGCCACCGCGGCGGTGCTGGTGCTCAGCCGCGCGCAGCAGGCCGTTCGGGTGCTGCAGCAGAAGACCGTCGACGCGTTCATCACGCGATACACCGATACGATCGCGCGCCAGACCTCGCAGTTACGCAATTTCAGCCGCCTGGTCAGCCATGAAATCCGCCAGCCGCTCAGTGTCCTGCAGGTTGCGGCGCGGCTGCTGATGGCCCATGGCACGGACGCCGAAGCCACGCGCATTGTCGAGACACTCGAGCGCAATGTCGTCCGGCTGGCGGAGGTTGCCGGCACGCTCGAGCGGCTCGCCCGGCTGACGAGGCGGGCAGATACCGCGCCAAACGAGCAGCAGGTTGACCTGTCTGCGGTCGTTCACGACGTCGCTGGCCAGCTGAGCGACATGGCTGTGGCTCGCGGCGTCGCCTTCGACATCGAATCCCGGTTGCCCACGTTTGCCGCCGACGCAGGCCGAGTCGAGCTGGTGGTTGTGAACCTGCTCGCCAACGCCATCAAATACTGCGATCCCTCGAAACCAGCCCGCGCTGTTCGCGTCGAGGCCGACTGGTCGAGCACTCACCCGCGCGTCCTGATTCGCGACAACGGCATCGGCATCCCGAAGTCAAAACTGGATCTGATCTTCGAGCAGTTCGTCCGCGTGCACGCGCACCTCGACGATGAGCTCGGAGCGCAAGGGTTGGGCCTCGGTCTATCCATCGTTCGCGAGAGCATGGAAGCGATGGGAGGCATCGTGTCGGTCGAGTCCGTGGAAGGGGAGGGCACGACCTTCATTCTCGAGTGGCCGGCCATCTCACAACGGCAGAGCATTCCTACCAAGGCCCCCTAAGCCTTCGAGCTGGCACTTCCCTTGTAACCGTCGCCGGCAGGGTTCCGTGCCGCCGCGTCTCGCCGCCTTCATCGCGGATTATCCCTACCGGTGGCAGGCGCGGCGCCCTTCCCACTGGGCAATTCGACCGCCTCCCCTGAGTAGTGAGATGCCCACATGAAGGATTTTCGACCCATTCCCTGGTGGGACCAGATTGACCTGCCAAGGTTTCCTGCGCTGCGCCACTCGCTCGACGTCGACGCCGTGGTCGTCGGCGGCGGCCTCACTGGCATCACCGCAGCTCTTCTGTTGAAGGAAGCCGGGTGCCGCGTGGCGTTGGTCGAGCGCGGCCGCGTGGGGGGCATCGACACTGGCTGCACGACTGCGCATCTCACGCCTGTGGTCGACGCGAGCTTGACCGATCTGGCGTCGACGCTGGGACAAGACCACGCGCAGGCCGTGTGGGATGCCGGGTGGGCGGCCATCAATCAGATCGATGAGCTCGTCGAGCGTTTCGACATCGACTGTGACTTTGCGTGGGTTCCGGGATTTTTTCACGCCGATGTCGACGCTGAAAAGACGCGCGCAAGCGACCATCAGCGAATCCGCGATGAAGTGGCGCTTGCCGAGAGCCTTGGCTTCGACGTCAGCTTCATCAGCGAGGCGCCTTTCGTCGGCACGCCCGCCATGCGCGTCGAGCATCAGGCGAAGTTCCATCCGCGAAAGTATCTTCGAGGATTGCTGACCCGGCTGCGCCACGTCGGATGCGAAGTGTTCGAAGAGAGCGAAGCCGAGATCGGCGACGACGGCGTCAAGGTCGGCTCGCACACGGTGCGGGCGCCCTGGGTAGTGGTCGCGACGCACAACCCGTTGCAGGGTCATCAGAATTTTCTCCAGGCGTCGCTCCTCCAAACCAAACTCGCGCTGTATACGAGCTACGTCGTTCGGGCGCCGTTGCGGGAACCACAAGAGGAAGGGCTCTTCTGGGATACACACAGTCCGTATCACTACTTGCGCCTCGACAACGTGGACGGCGCGACGTTCGCCATTGCCGGCGGCGCGGATCACAAGACCGGTCAGGTCGACGATCCCGCGCGCTGCTACACCGAAGTCGAAGCGTGGCTGACGCGACTCGCACCGGACGCGCGCGTCACCGAGCGCTGGTCCGGGCAGGTCGTCGAAACGGCAGACTTCCTGCCGATTATCGGCACCGTCGCCGAGCGGCAATTCATCGCCACGGGGTTTGCGGGGAATGGCATGACCTTCGGCACACTGGCCGCCGTGATGGCGCGCGATGCCATCACCGGAGTCACCAACCCCTGGCAAACGCTGTTCGAGATCGATCGTTCGGTCGTCAGCCGCGGCCCATGGAAGTACCTGGCCGAGAACGTCGACTATCCCTACTATCTCGTTCGCGATCGATTCGCTGGCGTGAGCAAGCGCTCGCTGCGATCGATCCGCCGCAACAGCGGCGAGGTCGTCACCGTCGACGGCCACATCGTCGCCGCGTACAGGAACGAGAAAGGCAAACTCGTCACGCTTTCACCGACTTGCACTCATCTGGGCTGTCGAGTGCAGTGGAACGGGACGGACCGCACGTGGGAATGCCCGTGCCATGGCTCCCGATTCCAGCCGACCGGGGAGGTTATCGCGGGCCCCGCCGAGCGCGCTCTGGAGCCGCTGAACATCTGACTGCCCGGAGTCAGGCCTCGGTTTTCTCGAGCGAGAAAACCGAGATCTGACCCCAGCGAGGCGCGCTCGCGCAAAGGCAGAGCTGGCTTGGCTATTGCAACCTCAAGCCCGCCTGTCGGTTTTTCGGCTTGTTTTGATATACCCACGTTAGGGGTTCCGGGCTGACTGTTCGGAATCTGACGGGAGCTGTATAGGGGACGGACACGGCGTCTGGTCGCCCTGGGGCTAGACGTATCTCATAAACAAACAGCGCGAGCGAGCGGAAGCGAGTGAGCCTGGCGAGCGGCGCGGGGCGTCGGGGCCCCCGCGAGCGAGCCAGTAGGGGAGTCCGAGGGGCGAAGCCCCTCGGTTAACTCGTGTCGCGTTCTGTCGGGGGATCGTGTCAATGGATAAACCGATTACCAGCTCGGCATCGACGCTCGAACCGGCGCTTGCCCGCGGCCACGCGCCCGGGCCAGGCGCGGTGGAGCTCGACCAGTTTTCCCAGTCGCTGCTGAGCGCGATGCTGTCGTTCAAGCAAGGCGATTTTACAGTTCGGATGCCCTCGTCGTTGACGGGCATCAACGGAAAGATTGCCGACGCCTTCAACGATATCGCCCTCGTCAGCGAACGGCGCGCGAAGGAAACCACGCGCGTGACGCATGCGGTCGGCAAGGAGGGTCAGCTCAAACAGCGAATGAACATCGCTGGCGTCACCGGCGGTTGGTACGACGAAGTCGCGGCGATCAACACCCTCATCGACGATCTCGTCTGGCCGACGACCGAAGTCACGCGCGCGATCGGCGCGGTGGCCAAGGGCGATCTCGGACAGTCGATGGCGCTCGAAGTCGACGGCCGGCCGCTCGAAGGCGAGTTTCTCCGTTCCGCCAGGCTCGTCAACAACATGATCGATCAGCTTTCGGTGTTCACGTCGGAGGTGACGCGGGTCGCGCGCGAAGTCGGCACCGAGGGGAAACTGGGCGGCCAGGCGCAGGTGAAGGGCGTCTCGGGCGTCTGGAAAGACCTCACCGAGTCGGTCAATCAGATGGCCGGCAACCTCACCGCCCAGGTCCGCAACATTGCCGACGTGACGATTGCCGTCGCCAACGGCGATCTCTCCAAGAAGATCACGGTCGACGTTCGCGGCGAGATCCTGCAGCTCAAGGAGGCCATCAACACGATGGTCGATCAGCTGCGCGGATTCGCTGCCGAAGTGACACGGGTCGCGCGGGAAGTCGGCACTGACGGCAAGCTGGGCGGCCAGGCGGTCGTCCCCGGCGTCGCCGGCACGTGGAAGGATCTCACCGACTCGGTCAATGCCATGGCGTCGAACCTCACGGCGCAGGTCCGCAACATCGCCGGCGTCACGACGGCCGTTGCGCGCGGCGACCTGTCGCGCAAGATTACCGTCGACGTCAAGGGCGAGATTCTCGAGCTCAAAGACACCGTCAACACGATGGTCGATCAGTTGAACGCGTTTGCGTCGGAAGTGAGCCGCGTCGCGCGCGAGGTCGGCACGGAGGGGAAGCTCGGCGGTCGCGCCGAAGTGCCTGACGTCGCCGGCACGTGGAAGGACCTGACCGACTCGGTCAACGCGATGGGCGCCAACCTGACGGCGCAGGTCCGCAACATTGCCGAGGTCACGACGGCGGTCGCGCGCGGCGACCTGTCGCGCAAGATTACCGTCGACGTCAAAGGCGAGATCCTCGAGCTCAAGGACACCATCAACACGATGGTCGACCAGTTGAACGGCTTCGCGTCCGAAGTCACGCGAGTCGCGCGCGAGGTCGGCACCGAGGGCAAGCTGGGTGGACAGGCGGCGGTGCCCGGCGTCGCCGGCACGTGGAAGAACCTCACTGACTCCGTCAACTCGATGGCCAGCAACCTGACGGGGCAAGTGCGCAACATCGCCTACGTCGCGACCTCGATTGCGCGCGGCGATCTCTCGAGCAAGATCACCGTCGACGTCCAGGGGGAGATCCTCGAGCTCAAGGACACGATCAACACGATGGTCGACCAGTTGAACGCGTTCGCCTCGGAAGTGAGCCGCGTCGCGCGCGAGGTCGGCACGGAAGGCAAGCTCGGCGGCCAGGCCGCAGTGCCCGGCGTCGCCGGCACGTGGAAGGACTTGACCGACAACGTCAACTCGATGGCGTCGAACCTGACCGGTCAGGTCCGCAACATCGCCGACGTGGCCACGGCAATCGCCAAGGGCGACCTGTCGCGCAAGATCACCGTCGACGTCCAGGGCGAGATCCTGCGGCTCAAGAACACCATCAACACGATGGTCGACCAGTTGAACGCGTTCGCCTCGGAAGTGAGCCGCGTCGCGCGTGAGGTCGGCACCGAGGGCAAGCTGGGCGGCCAGGCCGAAGTGCCCGATGTCGCCGGCACGTGGAAGGACCTGACCGACAACGTCAACTCGATGGCGTCGAACCTGACCGGTCAGGTCCGCAACATCGCGGACGTGGCGACGGCCATTGCCAACGGGGATCTCTCGCGCAAGATCACCGTCGACGTCAAGGGCGAGATCCTCGAGCTCAAGAACACCATCAACACGATGGTCGACCAGCTCAACGCCTTCGCGTCCGAGGTCACCCGCGTCGCTCGCGAGGTCGGCGTCGAAGGCCGTCTCGGCGGTCAGGCCAATGTCCCCGGCTCGGCCGGCACCTGGCAGGACCTGACCGGCAACGTCAACCTGCTGGCCGCCAACCTGACCAACCAGGTGCGCGCGATCGCCGAAGTCGCCACCGCAGTCACCAAGGGCGACCTCACCCGTTCGATCCAGGTGGAAGCCCGCGGCGAGGTTGCCGAGCTCAAGGACAACATCAATACGATGATCGGCAACCTGCGCGCGACGACCGATCGCAACCAGGAGCAGGACTGGTTGAAGACCAACCTGGCGAAGTTCACGCGCATGCTCCAGGGCCAGCGCGATCTCGTGACGGTCGGTAAGCTCTTGCTCTCAGAGCTCGCGCCGCTGGTCAACGCGCGGCAGGGCACCGTCTATCAGATGCTCAGCGACGCCCCCGAGAGTTCGCCGACGCTGTCGCTCCTCGCGGGCTACGCGGTCGGCGACGATCAGTCGAAGCGCATTCAGGTCGGCCAGGGACTCGTCGGCCAGTGCGCGCTCGACAAGCAGCGCATCCTGCTGACCAAGGTGCCGGCCGGCTACACGCGGGTCCACTCGAGCCTCGGCTCGGCGAAGCCCAAGAACATCGTCGTGCTGCCGGTGCTCTTCGAGGGCGAGACCAAGGCGGTCATCGAGCTCTCGTCGCTTCAGCCGTTCACCGCCACCCACCTCTCGTTCCTCGAACAGCTGACCCAGTCGATCGGCGTCGTCCTGAACACGATTGAAGCGACGATGCGGACCGAGAACCTGCTGCAGCAGTCGCAGCAGCTGACGATCGAGCTGCAGACGCGGCAGACCGAGCTGCAGCAGACCAACGAGCAGCTGGCGCTCAAGGCGCAGCAGCTGGCCGAGCAGAACGTCGAGGTCGAACGCAAGAACAACGAGGTCGAGCAGGCGCGGCGCGCGCTCGAGGAGAAGGCCGCCGAACTGGCGCTCACCTCGAAGTACAAGTCCGAGTTCCTCGCCAACATGTCGCACGAGCTGCGCACGCCGCTCAACTCGATCCTGATCCTCGGTCAGCAGCTGGCCGAGAACCCGTCGGGCAACCTGGTGTCGAAGCAGGTGGACTTCGCCCGCAACATCCATTCGGCCGGCACCGACCTGCTGACGCTGATCAACGACATCCTCGACCTGTCGAAGATCGAGTCCGGCACCGTGACCGTCGAGCCCGAGGCGATCACCGTTCAGGTCGCTGCGCGACAGCGTCGAACGCACGTTCCACCACGTCGCCGAATCGAAGAACCTGGCGTTCCAGGTCGAGATCGACAACACGCTGCCGCGGCACGTTCACCAGCGACCCGAAGCGTCTGCAGCAGATCCTGAAGAACCTGCTGTCGAACGCCTTCAAGTTCACGGCGCAGGGCCAGGTCAAGATGCGCGTCGAGCAGGTCGCGAGCGGGTGGTCGGCGGATCACCCGGTGCTGCGGTTCGCGCCGGCGGCGATCGCCATCGAGGTCTCCGACACCGGCATCGGCATCGCTCCGGAGAAGCAGCGGCTGATCTTCGAGGCGTTCCAGCAGGCCGACGCCGGCACCAGCCGCAAGTACGGCGGCACCGGCCTCGGCCTGGCGATCAGCCGCGAGCTGGCGACGCTGCTCGGCGGCGAGATTCGGCTGGTCAGCGTGCCCGGCCAGGGGAGCACCTTCACGCTCTACCTGCCGCTCATGTACACGGGTCCGGCCCGAGCGGTCACCGCGCCGGCGCGCGGCCGCGCCGGCGACGTCGGTGGCCAGGCCGATCTCCTCGCTGCCGGTGCTCGACGGTCGCGCAGGCCGAGAGTCGTCGTCGACGATCGGGACAGCGTCGAGCGAGGGCGACAGACGCTGCTGATCGTCGAGGACGATCCGCACTACGCGCGGGTGCTGCTCGGCCTGGCGCGCGACCGGGGCTTCAAGGGCATCGTCGCCAATCGCGGCACGACCGCGCTGACGCTGGCGCGCCAGTACCTGCCGACCGCGATCACGCTCGACGTGTTCCTGCCCGACATGCTCGGCTGGACGGTGCTCAACAGCCTGAAGCTCGACCCCGCCACGCGGCACATTCCGGTGCAGATCCTGTCGGTCGAGGAGGAGCGCCAGCATGGCCTGTCGCACGGCGCGTTCTCGTACCTCGTCAAGCCGGGCACGACCGAGGATCTCGAGAGCGCGTTCGACCGCATCACGCTCGTACGTCGCGCCGCACAAGAAGCGGCTGCTCGTCGTCGAGGACAACGACATCGAGCGCGACGGGCATCGTCGAGCTGCTGATCGCACGACGACATCGAGGTGGCCGCCGTCGCCACCGGCGCCGAGGCGCTCGCGGCTGCTGCGCGACGACGGCCGGTCGAATGCTGCGTCATCGATCTGCGGCTGCCCGGACATGACCGGCTTCGAGCTGCTCGATCGGATGCAGGACGATCCGATGCTGCGCGATACGCCGGTGGTCGTCTTCACCGGCAAGGATCTGAGCAGCGACGAGGAGGCCCAGCTGCAGGACGGTCGCCAAGAGCGTCGTGCTCAAGGACGTGCGCTCGCCCGAGCGCCTCTTCGACGAAACCGCGCTCTTCCTGCACCGCGTCGTCGCCGACCTGCCGGACGCCAAACGCCAGATGCTCGAGCGACCTGCACGGCTCGAACGACGTGCTGCGCGGCAAGCGGGTCCTCGTCGTCGACGACGACGCGCGCAACATCTTCGCGCTGACGAGCGTGCTCGAGAATCAGGAGATGGAGGTGCTGACGGCGACCAACGGCCGTCAGGCGATCGACCTGATCAACCAGACGCCCGATCTGAGCGTGGTCCTGATGGACATCATGATGCCGGAGATGGACGGCTACGAGACGATGCGTGAGATTCGCAACAACCCGGACTTCCGGACGCTGCCGATCCTCGCGCTGACGGCCAAGGCCATGAAGGGCGATCGCGAGAAGTGCCTGCAGGCGGGCGCCTCCGACTACATCGCCAAGCCGGTGAACACCGACCAGTTGCTGTCGCTCCTGCGCGTGTGGCTGTACCGCTGAACCGGGGACATGCGCATGAGCGAGGACGTCAAGGTTCTCATCGTCGACGACGAGCCGCGGAATCTGGACGCGCTCGAGGTGATGCTCGCCTCGAGCGGCTGCTCGCTGGTGCGCGCGCACTCGGCCGACGAGGCGCTGCTGGCGATGCTGCGGCACGAGTTCGCCGCGATGATCTTCGACATCCGGATGCCGGGCATGGGCGGCATCGAGCTCGCCAACCTGGTCAAGCAGCGCCGCCGCACGCAGGATGTGCCGATCATCTTCCTGACCGCCCACTCGACTCGAGGACGAAGACGTGCTGCGCGGCTACGGCGTCGGCGCGGTCGACTACCTGAGCAAGCCCGTCAACGCCGACATCCTCTGCTCCAAGGTCGTCGGTCTTCATCGACCTGTACCGGAAGACGCGCGCGCTGGCCGAGTCTGAACGAGGAGCTCCAGCGCGAAGTGGTCGCGCGCGGCAGAAGGCGCAGGAGGCGCTGCGAGCAGGTCAATCAGGAGCTCGAAGTGCGGGTGGCGGAACGCACCGCGGCGCTGACCGTCGCGCACCGTGGCGTCGAAGGAAAACGAAGAGCGGCTCAGGATGGCGATGGACGTGCGCGGAAATCGCCGCCTGGGAGTGGGACGTGGCGAGCGGCCGGATGACGTGGTCGACCGAGCCGGAGACGCTCTTCGGGTTCCCGGCCGGATCGTTTGGCGAGGACCGCCGCGTCCTGAGCTCCGTGCATCCTGACGACCGCGAGCGCGTGCAGGCAGCCGTCGAGGCGGCGATGAGCGCCGGTTCGACCTACGAGTGCGAGTATCGACTCGTTCGGCCCGATGGAGTGATCGTGTGGATCACCGAGCGTGGGCGCGTGCTGACCGGCGAGGATGGGCCCGGCACGCAGAGGCTGTCAAGATCGTCGGCGTCAGCCGCGACATCAGCGCGCAACGGCGCGCGGAACAGGCGCGCGAGCGGCACTCGTCAACGAGCGCCGCGCGCGTGACGAGGCCGAGCGTCAGAGCCGCATCAAGGACGAGTTCCTCGCGACCCTGAGCCACGAGCTGCGGACGCCGATGAATGCGATCCTGGGCTGGCTCAGCATGCTCGCCAAGGGCGATGTCGTCAAGGATCCCGATCAGGCGATGGCCGTCATCCAGCGCAACGCGCAGCTGCAGGCCAAGCTGATCGAAGACCTGCTCGAGATGAACAAGCTGACGTCCGGAACGGCGCGGCTCGAACTCGCGCCGCTCGATGTCGGCGCCGCCGTCGACGCGACGATGGAGTCGCTCAAGCCGACCGCCGACGCGAAAGGCGTCCGGCTGACCGCTGGCCTGTGACGCCAACCTGCCGCGCATCTCAGGCCGATGGCCGTCGCGTCCAGCAGATTCTCTGGAACCTGCTGCACAACGCGGTCAAGTTCACGCGGTCGGGCGGCAGCGTCGACGTGGCCGCGACCGCCGACGACGAGTGCGTGCGGATCGTCGTCACCGACACCGGCCAGGGAATCCCGGCTGAGTTCCTGCCCTACGTCTTCGACCGCTTCCGCCAGGCCGATCCGTCGACGACGCGAGGGACGTGGGGCCTCGGCCTGGGCCTCTCGATCGCCAAACACCTTGTCGAGCTGCACGGCGGCTCCATCGAAGCGACGAGCCCAGGGCCCGGACCGAGGCTCGACGTTCATCGTCCTACTTCCGTTTAGGCAAGCTGCCGAGGCTCACCCAAGATCGGATGCCACCTGCGGCGGGCCGGCGATAGAGCTCATCGAACGTTCCGGAGTGTCCTGAACCGTAGCACGAGGTTTGCACTTCACCTTCCCAGAGGTGGCCATGGCCAAGTATGGGAAGTCGGCTGAGAAGAACGTCGAGTCGGCGATGCGCCGGCGCAAGAAGGGCACGCTGAAGAGCAGCTCAGGTCAGAAGGTGACGAGCCGCAAACAGGCGATCGCGATCGGACTCAGCGAGGCTCGCGAGAAGGGCGGCAAGGTACCGCCATCCCCTCGCTCGCGTTCGCGGAAATCTACCAAGAAGCGGTAGTTCATTTCCTCACTTCGTGTATCTGTCCGAGCACCGGCTCGGTCCCGGTGAGCCATCCTTTGACGATCTCGAAGAGGACCACCGGCTGTGGCTTGTTGACTTCGAGGAAGACCGCCGAGTGCACTTCGACGCCAACGAGCACCATCCGGGGATCGTCGGCTGTTCCGTAGCGCGGGTCGCTGCCGTCGTCGGCAAACCAGATTCTCCAGTCGGGCTGGAACAGCTGCCTGATCGTCTGGCGATCGCGCGACACGCGCGCCAGGCCCGAGACCGAAATCCACTCGCGTGTGCCGTCCTTGTAGTAGGCCAGGTTCACGTGCTGGTCGTGTGCGAGCTCGTCGAGCTTGCCGCTGCCCTCGGCGGTGACGAACCAGATGTCGGCGCCAGGCGCGCGTTTCTGCGTCGCCATGGCCCGCGACACCAGGTGGCCATCAGGCCGCCGCGTCGTCAACATCGCGGTTTCGAGCTCGTCAATCTTGTTGAAGAGTTTGTTCAGATCGTCACGCATCGGTGTGGGTCTCCTTGCTCGAAGGTAGAGCAAGGCCACTGCCACCGGCACCGCGGTGTGTTCAGCGCAGGACTGTGGTGACTCCGTTGGTCGCAAAGCGAACGCCCAGCTCGGGCTTACGCCGCGAGGCTGGGCGCTCAACGCGTGGGTCACACGCATCCTGGCAGGAACCAGGATCAATTCGTTCTAAGTGCGTCGATGTTGTTGGGAGCGCGCATCATTGAGAGGTCAACCGCAAGGGTCGATCACTCCGCAAAGGTCGATCACTCAATGACGCGCCTCTCGAGCCCGGCGGTTCGTCCATCTGAACCTCGTTTCTCGGGCCACGTCTCGAGACTGGCGTGACAAGGTACAGATACGCCCGGCAGACGTAGGTTGTCAAGGACCGAATGCTGTTGGTTCAGGGTTCACGGTTCATGGTTCACGGTTCATCGTTCAAACTTCGTGAACCCTGAACCCTGAACCCAGAACCCTGAACCGTGAACTCTGAACCATGAACCGAACCAACAGTGTCTCGCTCTTACCGCTCCCAAGGAAAAGTGACTGTCGGCCGATTGACATAGCGGCGTGTCGCGAGCGTGAGCTTCGCGCCCGCGCCCGGCGCGAGCTGCACGGTGAAGTCCCTCGCGCCCAGCCGGCGCTGTCCGTTCCACTCGACGGATTCGAACTGGTGCTCGGCGTAGCCGCCCGCCTGGACGATGACCGTGCGCGATTCGCGTCGCGCTCAGGTTGACGAGCGTGACCACCGTACGGCGATCGTCGAGCTCCGAGACGAGCGCTGCCACATCCTCGGGCACGCCGGCGCGGCGGCGCGCGGGATCGAAGTAGCGCAGGCGCGCGTTGAGGAGACCGCCCTCGCGTCCGGGCACGAGCGCGCCCCACATCAGTCGCACCAGCGCGTCGGTCGCGGCCGGGTTGGAGTCGAGCATGTTGTCGGCGAGGCGCTTGTCCGGCGGTGTCCGATCGGCGCGGATGGTCGCGAGCTTGGCGCGGGATGCTCTCGATCTCGCGCTTGAGGGCGGCCTCGGGATAGCCGGGATTTTTTCCCTCGAGAAAGTCGAGCCAGGGGTTTGCGCCCACGCGAGCGCGATCGGCCGGAGCGCATCGACCAGTACCACACCTCGAGCGCGCCGACGCTCCACGGTTCGCGCTGCCAGCCGTACCAGCCATCGGCGCCGAACATCGTCGGATACTCGCGTGCGTCCGTCGACGACCCGCGCGTGCGAGTTGACGGCCGCGATCATCGCGCGCCAGGCATCGACATATTTCTGGTCGCCGGTGACGAGCAGCGCGTTGCTGAAGCCGACGAGCGCGCGCGGGATGCGATTGCGGTTCTCGCGCCGGCCGGTCACCGGGTTGATCGGGCTGAACCCCCAACCGTACGCGTTGCCCCACCATTTCGTGTCGCGGTCCCCCGATCGTGCCATCGACGTCGACGAAGCTGGGGATGATGCCGGCGTTCTGTTCATGCGCGCGAGCCACGCGTCCATGTACTCGACGATCCAGCGTCGATACTTGGCGTCGCCTGTGACCAGAAACGCGTTGGTCGGAAGCGTCGTCGCGACGAGGTTCAGGAAGTGATCGCCGGCGACGTCCGTGTATTCGCGGTAGTGCTCCAGAAACTGCGCGTAGGTGCTCTCGCCGTGCAGCGCGACGAACCCGGTGGTGTCGAACGGGTCGCCGACCCAGTCGAGGGCCGTGGCCTGGCGGAGCATCGGGCCGCGGCTGCCGTTGATCATCGAGCGAATCAGTTTCCTGTCGCGGATCGTAGTTGGGTGCGTCCGGGTCCTCGCCCATGTAGAACGCCGCAAAACGCCGCGCCCGGTCGCGATACGTCGGCAGACCCGGCACCGAGAGCGCCATGCGATTGAAGAGCTGCAAGCCCTCGCCGTGGTGCATCCAGTCGGACTGAACGGAGAATTCCTTCACGTACATCCCGGCGCGGCCGGCTGGCACGTCAGTGGTCTTGGCCTCCGAGTACTGGCGGATCATCCCTCTCGAGCGCCGTCAGGTAGAGTCGAAGGATCTCGTCGTCTCCTCCGAGCGCGTGGAGTTCCGGCCAGCGATTGAAGTTCTCGAACGCGTCGTCGGGTCCGTCGTTGGCGCCCCACCGAAGGAACGCCTGCAGGTAGCCACGCGCGTCGTAGTACTTCTCGAAGAACTCTCGGCAGGCCGGGCCGTTGTCGGCGAGAAGCTGGCGCTCGAGTCGTGCCCACTTCGGCGGCGGCATTGGCGAGTCGATGACGACTGTCACGGGCGCCGCCGCCGGCGCTAGAACAAGCGGCACGGCGACCAGGAGCGCCACGAGACAACCGCGTGTTCCTGCTGCAGCTAGAGTCTTCATCTCAGGCCCCATAAATTCGCCGAGGAACTCGAGCGAACGTTGAACCCTGAACCTTGAACCTTGAACCCTGAACTACAAGTCAGCGCGCCTCGCCTCCGCGCCCGGACGCAGGCGCGGGCCGCGGCAACGGCTGTCCGGGCACTCTCTTGCCGAGCTCGAAGTCCGACGCCCGCAAGCCCTTGCGGAAGCCATCGAAGCCGTAGAACGACGGGTTGTACTCGTCGACGTAAGCCACGCCGGCGCGGGCGGGCACATCCAGACCCAGGCCCCAATACACAGCGTTGACGATGAGGCGCCTCAGCCCCTCATTCTCCAGATCGGTCGCCGAACCCAAGGTCGTCGTCAGGATCTTGTTCGTCGTGCCGTTGCCGTTCTTGTTCAGGCGTGTCCACACGACTGGCATCGGCGGATCGTTGACGCCCTGCTGCTGCTTGTCGGTCGCGCGCGTCTTGCGGTAGTCGGCCGGCGCCGAGTCTGGGGCGAGCGTCTGCAAAACCAGACCCCGGACCAGGATCGTCGCGTCCGCCGGCGGATAGGCTTCGTAGACGTCGGTATCGCCGAAGATATCTGAGACGCCGCGCAGGATCGGGTTGTCCACCTGCCCGGGTTCGATAGCGCCGCGGGTCGCTTCGATTTTGTGCTTGCCCCAGTGCGTCAGCCAGGTTTCACCGAGCACGCGCTTGCCGAAGCCGCCCTGGTTGTTGTAATTCCACGTGTCCCACGGGCCACCCTTGGCGAGCCCGTTGAACGCGTGAGTGCTGGTCCGGAGCGCGACGATCGGTTTTCCTGCCAGCAGAAACTTCTCGAAGCGCGCCATGTCCTCGTCAGGCCAGCCGCGGAAACGCAGCAGCATGACGACGGCATCCGCGGTATCGAGAGCCGCCGGATCCGAGAGCGATTTGCTCGCCTTCGGATTGATCGTGCCATCGGGATCGACCGAGAAGAGCACCGTGCATTTGAAGCCGTGCCGATGGCTGAGGATCTTGGCCAGCATCGGCAGGCCCTCCTCGCTTCGATACTCCTCGTCTCCGGCCAGAAACACGACATGCCTGCCCTTGCCTGTGCCCGCGACCGGCGGGTAGCTGACGCTGGTCGCGTTCTGCTGAAAGGCTGCCTCCGGCCGGCCAGTCAGCGTGAGCGAACCGAGTAACAACACGAGCAGCAGGCGAGACAGGTCAGTGTCACGGCACCCGCCTGCGCAGAGCCGGTCTCGACCAGTGCAAATCGCCATCGGCATAAAAGGTAGCTCAGTTTCGGCCTGACGGTGCGGGCGCCGGCGTTCGGCATCGTTCCATTCGGGCCGCGAAGTCACCGAGGAACTGCTCGCGCCATCGGCTGACGCTCCGTGCCCCTGGATGGATGCCTTCTGCGGCAGCCGGATCAGGATCGTCAATCCACCAGTTGGGGTGCGCGGCCGACGGTCGACTCGTTCGATCGGCGGGCGGCGGACGGCCGTGAACGCGCCCGATTGGCCGTCAAGCCCCTGGAAATCACTCCGAATCACAAACGGCCACACCTTTGCGTCGCGCGGCGAAAAGCGGAACCGCAGCACCTTCCCGTCATTGGCCGCTTCTGCCGGGATGCGGCCGTCGAATACCATCCGGGCGGTCTGCTGCCGCGTCATGCCGTTCGGTAGTGGCAACACGAATTCGACGACGCCGAAGACCTCGGCGTGATCCGCTGCGGTTGTCAGTCGGTCGAAGACCGTCTTTCGTCCATCCCAGATCCTGACAAATTGTCCGCCCCAGCCGGCCTGCGACGGATCTGTCCGGGTTCCGTGCAGCAGGTAGCCCACGGATGGACTGTCGCCCATTTTGATCGTGCCGTCGAGGTGCGTCGTGAAAAAGTCGCCGAGCGCGCCGCGGCGCGCGACGTGCGCGGCGACGAAGGCAGCTGTTGCTCCACACGCCGGCCTGGTTGCCGCCCGTGAACCAGCCGCGATAGGTGGCGTTGGCTTCGATGATCCAGAGCGCCGGATGATGCTGCTCGATGTAGTTGTAGGCGTCGACGCTCCACATCTTGTTCGGCCCGCCGATGAAGTAGACGCGGAGCTTGGGCAGGATGTCTGGCGCGTCGTGCAGCGCCTGCGCGAGGTCGTCGATCCCTCCCCACACGAGCAGCCAGAGCGGGCGGGGATCGTTGCGCGTCGCCGGCACGCACGATCCAATCTGATCCTTCAGTCGGCGGCGCAACGCCCTGGCCGGTGGCAGAATCGATCGCGCCTTGCTTCGTGACTGCGGCGCAGCTGGTCAGGAGACGGATAGCGGTCCGAGTAGGTCTTCGAGATTCGCGAAGTCGGCTGCGTACGTGTCGATCACGCGCAGGATGTGCTCGCTGCGGCCAGGCCCGTATGGCGAGGACACGAGTCCCTCGACGTCGAAGCGGTCCGCATAGACGAGGAAATGCACCATCGACTGAAAGTCGTCCGGGTCGGTGCCGCCGATATCGGTCGAGACGATGACGCGGTGGCGCTGGGGCCGCGGCCTTGTCCTGGGCCGGCGTCCGAGGACCGTGATCCTGCGTTGAGCGGCAGCATCAGCACGAGCAGAACGGAGAGGGAACGCATGCTCGCCGCAAATGCTACCAGTTCTTCGGATAGTACCGGCGCAACCGGTGGAGGCCCCATGCAGTTTGTGATGCTCTTGCTTGGCGTATCAGGCTTGCTTGGCATGGCCGGGCTCGTCGAGCAAGTCCCCGCGTCCCAGGCGCCGTCGTCGTTGCGGTCCGCCGAGACTGCCGCGCCGAAACTGACGCTCGCGTTCACGATCAACGTTCAAGTCGGGCCGCCGACCGAGCTCGGGCAGGTGCCGCGCGGCCGTCGGCGGGTCATTCCGATTCTCGGCGGGACCTTCGAAGGCCCGAACATCCGCGGAAAAGTGGTTCCTGGCGGAGCGGACTGGCAAATCGTTCGCGCCGACGGGTTCGCCGAGCTCGACACGCGCTACATGCTGCAGACCGACGGCGGGCAGCTGATCTATATCCAGAACGCGGGCATCAGGCACGCGCCGCCGGACGTGACAAAGAAGCTGCTCGCCGGCGAGCCCGTCGACCCGTCGCAGGTGTACTTCAAGACCGTTCCGACGTTCGAGACGTCGGCGCCGGAACTGCAGTGGCTGACCCGGTCGATCTTCATCGGGACGGGGGAACGTCACCCGGCCGAGGTGGTGATCCGCGTCTGGAAGGTGGACTAACCGCTTAAAGGCTCAAGGCTCAGGGCTCAGGGCTCAAGCAAGATCTTCGATTACCTGTTCGAAGGGTTTGCATGAGCCCTGAGCCTGACCTTAGCCTTGAGCCAACAAAGGATACCGACCCTGTCGATCTGGCGCCTGCTCGTTCGACGCGTAGGTAGAGGGCGGATAGAAGAGGCCCTCGGTGTTTGACCGCCAAACGCTGGATCCGACAGGAGATAACGATGCGATTCATGATCATTCGCAAGGCTGACAAGAGCACCGAAGCGGGCGTGATGCCGAGCGAGGCGCTGCTCGCTGCCATGCTGAAGTACAACGAAGAGCTGATGAAAGCCGGCGTGATGCTGCAGGGCGAGGGCCTCCAGCCGAGCTCGAAAGGCTTCCGCGTCAGCACTAACAGTGGCAAGCCCACGGTCGTCGACGGTCCGTTCACCGAAACGAAGGAGCTCATCGCCGGGTTCACGATGATTCAGGTGAGGTCGAGGGAGGAGGCGATCGAGTGGGTCAAGCGCTGGCCGGCCGAGGACGGTGACGCCGTGCTCGAGGTCCGTCAGGTCTTCGAGGCGGACGACTTCGGCACCGAGTTTACGCCGGAGCTTCGGGAGCGCGAGGAGCGCCTGCGCGCGCAGGCCGCAAAACAATAGCGGTGTCGAATCGCAACCTTCACGCACCTGGAGGATCTCATGGAAAAAGTCTTTTCAAAGGACGGCACTCCAATAGCCTTCGATCGTGTCGGCAGCGGGCCGGCGCTGATCCTCGTCGACGGCGCGCTGTGCTATCGAGGGTCGGGGCCGATGGCGCCGCTGGCCGCGCAGCTGGCGCCGCACTTCACGGTCTTCACCTACGATCGTCGAGGACGCGGCGATAGCGGCGACAAGGGGCCCTATGCCGTGGAACGCGAGGTCGAGGACATCGACGCGCTGATCAAGGTTGCAGGCGGGTCGGCACTCGTATGCGGGGTTTCCTCAGGCGCGGCGTTGGCCCTCGAGGCCGCGAATCGCGGGCTGGTCGTCAGGAAGCTCGCCCTCTACGAGGCTCCGTTCATCGTCGACGACACTCGCGCCCCGGTTCCCGCGGACATCGTGCCGCAACTCCAGCGGCTCATCGACGATGATCGGCGAAGCGACGCGGTCAGACTCTTCATGAAGATCGTCGGTGTCCCGGCAGTCTTCATCGCCCTGATGCGATTCATGCCAGCGTGGTCGAAACTGAAGGGCGTGGCGCACACGCTTCCGTACGATCTGACTATCGTTTCGGACAACCAGCGAGGCAGGCCGCTGCCATTGACACGGTGGACCGCTGCGACGGTCCCGACGCTCGTCGTGGCCGGAGGGAAGAGCCCCGCGTGGATGCGCAACGCGATGCAGGCGCTCGCGCGCGTCCTGCCCAGCGCGACGCACCGTACACTCGAGGGGCAAACGCATATGGTCAACGCGAAGGCGCTGGCTCCGGTGCTGGCGGAATTCTTCGGCAACTGAAAATGGGGTTACACCGTGGACATCGCGATGATGCCGATCGGCACCGTGCACACATCGTTTGGAACGACGGGAGAAATCCCCAAGGGTCCAGACGCGAAGCACGACGCCGACGGTGTCATCGAAATCGCCGCGGAGTTCGAGGCAGGGCTGAAGGACATTGAGGGATTCTCACATCTCTACATCCTCTGGCACTTTCACCGAGTCGAGGGGTATGACCTCGTCGCCTACCCGCCGAGCGACGATCGGCCGCACGGTGTCTTTGCGACGCGCTCTCCTCTTCGTCCCAGCCCGATTGGCCTGACTGTTGTCGAGCTTTTGCGGCGCGAGGGTCGGCAACTGCACGTCCGCGGCGTCGACATGCTCGACGGCACGCCGGTGCTGGACATCAAGCCGTACCTCTCGAGCATTCCTGCGGCCGAGATCCGGCGTGGCTGGCTCGCGGCTGCAGAAGAGCGCCGCCGGACCGCCAGCGGCTGATCGCGGTCATCGCGAAGCGAACCTCAGGAGCGAGCCGGTCGGAAGCCACGCAGAAAAACCTGGGCCAGGGTGTCGATTTGCCGGCCCCTGCTTCGACGTATAGATAGAGTCACAGACACGTAAAGGGGTTTGCATGAGCTTCCTGACCGATATCCGCTACGCCCTGCGGTCGCTCGCGAGGGTCAAGGGTCTGGCCATCACCGTGATTGTCACCCTGGCGCTTGGCATCGGCGCCAACGCGGCCATTTTCAGCGTCGTCCGCGGCGTCCTTCTGCGGCCGCTCGTCAATCGGGACGAAGATCGCCTCATCTACATCCGGCAGAGCGCTCCCGGCCTCGGCGTTGAAAACGTGGTCTTTTCGGTGCCGGAAATCCACGATCTTCGCGCCCGCGTGACGACGCTCAACGCGTTCGGCGACTTTTCCACGATCCAGTTCACGATGATCGGCCTCGGCGAACCCCGGATCGTCCGCGCCGGCGTGGTCGGCGGCTCTTACTTCGAGGTGATGGGGCTCCGGCCGGTGCGCGGACGGCTGCTCGGACCGTCAGACGATGGGCCGAAGGCCGCCGGGGCGGCGGTGCTGACCTATCGTTTCTGGAGCGAAGCGCTCAAAAGCGACGAGTCGGTGGTCGGGAAGACCGTCAGGCTCGGCGACCTCACCGCGACGATCGTCGGCGTCCTCGAGCCGTCGGTTCCGTATCCTGCGGAAACCGAGATCATCGCCAACGTCGTCACGAGCCCGCACCATCTGTCGGCGACGATGGTGGATGGGCGGGTGCATCGGATGACGGAGCTCTTCGGGCGGCTCGCGCCTGGCGCAGATTTGGCGGCGGCGCGCGCCGAGCTCAAAGCCGTTCACGGCGCGATTGTCCGAGAGCATCCCGAGGCCTACCCGGTGTCGGCCAACTTTCACATCGATGCCGTCGGCCTTCGCGATCAGATCGTGTCGCCCGCGCGGACCGTGCTCCTCGTGCTGCTGGCCGCATCGGCGCTGGTCTTCGTGATCGCGTGCTCGAATGTCGCGAACCTGATCCTGGCGCGCTCGGTGCGGCGCGAGGGCGAGCTCGCCGTTCGCGCGGCGCTCGGCGCGAGCGCCGGCGCGTTGCGTCGAACACTCCTCGCCGAGAGCCTGCTACTGTGCGGAGCGGGCGCCATCCTCGGCGTCGCGATCGCGCGGCCGATGCTGTCGATCCTGGCGAGGTACGCCGCGCGCTTTTCGGTTCGCGCGCTCGACCTGACTGTCGACGCCAGCCTCCTCTGGGTGGGTGTGATCCTGGCCCTGACCGCGGCCGTTGTCCTGGCCTTCGTGCCGCGACTGCCGTCGGCCGAGTCCTCGAGCGGGTTTGGCCTCACGACCGGGAACGTCAGAATCACCTCTGGCACGAATCGCCGGCTGCGGCTGTTTGCCGTGACGCAAATCGCCGCATCGTTCGTGCTCCTCGCTGGAGCGGGGATGCTCCTGACGGCGCTCGTCGCGCTTCAGTCGGCGCCGACCGGCTTCCAGACGCACAACGTACTGGCGTTGAACGTCCCGCTCATCTCGTATACGCGGCCACCGGAGCAGACTGCCGCGTTCTACAACGAGACGCTGCGACGCATCTCGCAACTCCCCGGCGTCGAGCGGGTAGCGATCGGCACGATTGTGCCGTGGCGCGACGCCGGCACGTTCGGGCCAGGGTTCCAGTTTTCTGTCGAGGGTTACGCGAAGGCCAATGGTGAGGAGGATCCTCGGGCGCGGTTCCGCACGGTGTCACCAGGGTTCTTCGGCGCGCTCGGCGTTCCGATCATTGCCGGCCGCGACTTCAGCGATGCCGATCGACGCGAGACTGAACCGGTCGTGATCATCAGCCAGAGCCTGGCGCAACGGATGTTCTCGACGAGGGACGCGCTCAACCGCAACCTGATGTGGACCGATCCGGTGATGAAGTTCATCGACGTCAAGACGACGCCGCGCCGGATCATCGGCATTGTCGCCGACGTCGACGACGAAAACGTGGTGCCGGGGCCGGCCCTGAGCGTGTATCACCCGTTCGCGCAGGAGATTGGCGGCGGCCGGCTCTTCGTGCATGCGCGCACCGATCCGTATGCGCTCGTGCCGCCGATCACGCGCATCATCCGCGATCTGTCGCCCGAGCAGCCTGTCGAGCAACCGGCGACGCTCGACGACATCCGCGCCGAGGTGCTCGCCCCCGACCGGCTGAACGCGCTCGTCTTCGGCGGGTTCGCGGCCGTGGCGCTGACGATTGCCGTCGTAGGCGTGGCCGGCGTGCTGGCGTTCTCGGTCAGCGCCCGCACGCGAGAGTTCGGGATCCGTCTTGCGATCGGGTCAGCGCCGCGGCACCTGCTGACTCGCGTCCTTCGCGAAGGCGCGATCATCGCCGGCGCCGGGATTGTCGCGGGAGCGGTTGGAGGCCTGGTGCTGGCGCGGGCTGTCGGCAGTTACGTCCCGGACGTGCGGATTCCCGGCGCGCTGGCCCTCGCCGGCGCGGCGATCGTCCTTCTCGCGGCTGCCGTGCTCGCCTCGCTGATGCCCGCCGCGCGGGCGTCACGCGTCGACGTCATCAAGGCGCTGCGCGCTGATTGAGTTGCTTCCGCTGTCACGACGGAGAGTCCGGAGCGAACGGAGAAGATCTCACCGCGGAGGAACGGAGCTGAAACCAGTGGGAGACGCACGGAGAGAACAAGCTTCGACAAACGTAGCGCGCTGGTCGCCCCGCGCTGCGCGCGGGGGCGGATCGCGAGCAGTCGGCCGATCACAAGCCGCCCGACACAAACCCGCCAGGGGCTTGTGATCGGCCGACTGCTCGCGATCCGTCACGCCGGCTGTAAGCCGGCGTGCGACCAGCCCACGATCTTGTCGCCCTGTGAACCGTGAACCGTGTAATCCGTGTAATCCGTGTAATCCGTGGTTGTTGTCGTCTCTGCGCTCTCGGCGGACTCTGCTGTGAAAGGCTTTTGCACAGTCAGGGCTCATGGGTCAGCCCCGCGCGCGGGCCAGTAGCAGCTGACGTTCGCGGGTGTTACGGGTAAGGGCCGCGGCGCGCTCGAATTCCTGTCGGGCCTCGTCGAGGCGCCCGAGCTTCGACAGCAGATCGCCGCGGACGGTTGGCAGGAGGTGGTAGTTTCGCAGCGCCGTATCGCTGATGAGCGCATCGACAAGCGCGAGGCCGGCTTCAGGGCCGTGCGCCATGGCGACGGCAACTGCGCGGTTCAACTCCACGACCGGCGACGGCGTGAGCCGCGCCAGCTCGTCGTAGAGCGCGGCGATGCGGTTCCAGTCCGTTTCGTCGGGAGTGCGTGCGCGCGCGTGGCACGCGGCGATCGCGGCCTGAAGCGCGTACGAGCCCCTGTCGCCGCCGAGCGCGTCAGCGCGATCGAGCGCGGCCAGCCCACGGCGGATGAGGAGTTGATCCCACAGCGCGCGGTTCTGCTCGAAGAGCACGATCGGCTCTCCGGCGGGACCGACCCGCGCGCGCGCCCGCGACGCCTGAATTTCCATCAGCGCGATCAGGCCGTGGACCTCAGGTTCCTCGGGGGCCAGTTCCGCCAGGATCCGGCCGAGCCGCAACGCCTCGCTGCAGAGCGCCGGCCGCATCAGGTCGTCGCCGGCAGTCGCCGTGTACCCTTCGTTGAAGATGAGATAGAGGACTCCAAGCACCGACGTCAGCCGTCGAACGCGCTCGTCGCCACGAGGTACCTCGAACGGCACCTGCTTCGCGGCGAGCGTGCGCTTGGCCCTGACGATGCGCTGGGCGATGGTGGGCTCCGAGACGAGGAACGCGCGGGCAATTTCGTCCGTCGTCAGGCCGCCGAGCAGCCGCAGCGTGAGCGCGACTTGCGCCTCGGTCGAGAGCACTGGGTGGCAGGCGACGAAGACGAGCCGGAGCAGATCGTCGCCGACGCCATCCGTCCGCTCGTCGATCGCCGCCTCGAGATCGGGAACGGCCTCCTGTTCGCCGGCGAGCTCGCGGCCGATCTGTTCGTGCTTGCGCTCGAGCCGTTTGGTCCGGCGCCAGTGGTCGATCGCCCGGTTCTTCGCCGCGGCCATGAGCCAGGCGCCCGGGTTGCGCGGAACGCCCGTCGCCGGCCACTGCTCGAGCGCCGCGACGAGTGCGTCCTGGGCCAGATCCTCGGCAACGCCGACGTCGCGCACAATCCGTGCAAGACCAGCAATGAGCCGCGGCGATTCGATTCGCCAGACCGCATCAATGGCTCTCTCCGTCTCCGTGACCATCTGCTTTGATCAGACCATGTCGAGGTGCCGAGGGCAAGGCGGCGGCTGATCCCTTGTCCGTAGTGTCCGCCTTTCCGCCTTCGCGCGAAGCGCTTCCGCCTTCGCCAAGGCTTCGGCGGACCGCCGTAGCTTCAAGCGGAGGCTGGTCGGCGGACGCACCGTAACCTTGGCGGAGGCGGGCAGGCGGACCGCTGAAGTCCGGCTAAAGCCGGACACTACGTCAGGGTGGCGCTACTACTAAGGGGCAATGGTTCGAACCGGACCGTTTCGGTATAGTCCAATGATCAGGGAGGCCTCGTAGCCGCCAGAGGATGGTCTCGGGCCGCTGAATATCGCGGGAGTAATTTCATGACTAAGCCATTGCGACGAAAACCGACCACCGCGCCGATGCTGATAGTGACGGGCCTGCTCGCCATCGGCGTAGCGCCCGGCGCCGCCGCGGATCGCCTCGCCGACAAGGACGTCAAGACCCTGATGGTACAGGTCGACGAGAACCGCGATCGTTTCGAGGATCAGCTGGACGGCAAGCTGAAGAGCAGCATCCTCCGCGGCCCCCGTGGCGAGGTCAATGTCGGGGAGTATCTGGACGATTTGCAGGCCAACGTCGACAAGATGAAGGACCGCTTCACGCCGCAGTATTCGGCCAGCGCGGAAGTCACAGCCGTGCTGCGCCAGGGCTCCGACATCCAGCGCTACATGTCGACGCAGCCGCCGGACTTCGACGGCGCAAGCGAATGGAACCGTCTGTCGGCGAGCCTCGGGCAGCTGGCGGCGGTCTACGGGGCGCCATGGCCCCTGACCGAAAGCGCCGCGGTGTCGCGGATGAACGACGGCGAGCTGAAGAAGATAGCCGACGAGCTCTCCAAGAGCGCAGACATCTTCAAGAAGGAGCTGGATTCGTCTCTCAAGATGGACAAGACGATCGATTCGGCGACCCGCGAAGCGGCCGTGCAAGAGGCGGACGGCTTGAAGAAGGACGCCAAGAAGCTCGGGTCTCTCGTCGGCGACGGCCGCCCGGCCTCCGGCGAGGCGCAGGCCCTCCTGCAGCGCGCGGCCGGCGTGCAGAGAGCAATCTCGGGTCGCGCGATCTCACCGGCCGCGCAGTCAGCGTGGGGAGATTTCCAGAGCGGGCTCGACAAGGTGGCGCAGGCGTTCGGCATGTCCAAGCAAGTGTCGTGAAGGTCTCGGCTGGAACCGAGCTCGGACCGTACAAGATCGACCGCCTGCTCGGTGCCGGCGGCATGGGCGAGGTCTATTACGCCCAGGACGTCCGCCTCGGCCGGGTGGTCGCGATCAAGGTCATTCCAGCGATCTTCGCGACCGACCGCGAGCGTCTTCGCCGCTTCGAGCAGGAAGCGCGAGCCGCGGCCGCACTTAATCATCCCGGAGTGCTGGCCGTGTACGACGTCGGCGTGCACGAGGGACAACCCTACCTCGTCACCGAGCTTCTCGAAGGCGCATCGCTTCGCGACAAGCTCGACGCCGAACGCCTCTCGATCCAGAAGGCCGTCGACTACGCCACCCAGATTGCCCAGGCCCTCGCGGCGGCGCACGACAAGGGCGTCGTGCACCGAGACATCAAGCCGGATAACCTCTTCGTCACGTCGAACGATCGGGTCAAGATTCTGGATTTCGGCCTGGCCAAGCTGACGGCAACAGCCGATCCCGAAGGAACGCGCATCGACGGGACCGGCACGGGTGCCGGCGCGGTCGGTACGATCGGCTACATGGCGCCCGAGCAGGCGCGCGGCCAGGCTGCCGATCATCGCGCCGACATCTTTGCGTTCGGCTGCGTGCTTTTCGAGATGCTCCAGGGCCGACGCGCGTTCGGCCGTGACACCCCGGCCGATACCTTGAGCGCGATTCTCAAGGATCCTCCACCAGTGATGACGAGCTCGCCAGAGCAGCCGCTGCCGCCAGCGCTCCAGGAGATCGTCCAACGCTGTCTCGAGAAGGATCCGGCAGCGAGATTTCAGTCGACGAGAGACCTGGCGTTCGCGCTGGCCACATCGACCGGTTCGGGGTCGTTGACGAGCATGTTGCCGGCCTCGACCCAGGCGCCTCGCGCGGCCGATACGTCTTCGCGCTCGCGCTTGATGTGGCCTCTCTCGATCGCAGGGGCGCTGGCGCTCGGCGGAATCCTCGGTTTGGCGCTCGATCGATGGCGGACACCTGCCTCTGCCCCCGCGGTCATGGAGTTCCTGATCCCTCCGCCCGCCGCGGATGTGCCGTTCGCGGCGATGCCGTTGCCCGGCCTGGCGCCCACCGCTCCGCAAGTGGGTGTGTCGCCGGACGGCCGGCAGGTGGCGTTTGTGGCCATCGGCCGATCGAATATCCGGCAGCTGTGGATTCGGATGATCGAAGCGGGCGTGCCGCGTCCGATCGAGCGGACGGATGGCGCCGACTCCTGGCCCTTCTGGTCGCCCGACAGCCGTGTCGTCGTGTTCGCCGCGAACGGCTTTTTGATGAAGTTCGACGTCGCGGCCGGGACGGTCGAGCGATTCATCCGGCTGCCCGAGGCGGCGCCGCCCGTTCCGTTCGTCACCGGATCCTGGAGCAGCGACGGCAACATCCTGTTTTCGATTGGCGGGCCGGCGGGGCTTTACCGCGTGCCGGCGACGGGTGGCAGCCCGGTAGCGATCACGACGCTCAACGGTCCGAGGGGTGACCACTATCACAGCTGGCCGCAACTCCTCGGCGGTGGACGTTTTCTGTTTTTCGTTCGGACCAACGATCCGAACGACGAATGGGGTGTACAGGGCCACGCTCGCTGCGCCTGAGGGGACGCTGGTGGTGTCGAGTGCCGGGCGCGGTGTGTATGCCGCGGGCCAGCTCTTGTGGACGATCGAGGATCGGCTGGTAGCGCAAGCCTTTGTTCCTGCAAGCGGAAGTCTCGAGGGCGAGTCGAGGACGCTCGTGCCGGCGGTGTATCAGGGCGCCGGGAGGACGCCGGCATTCTGGGCGTCGGACTCCGCCTTGCTCTATGCCGTCGCGGGGAGCCGGGAGCGCCAGTTCCGCTGGTTCGACCGCGTGGGGACCGCGCTCCAGACGGCTGGACCGCCGGGACTCTACGGCGGCTTCGATCTGTCGCCAGACGGATCGCGAGTCGTGATCGAAGTTCTCAAGGATGGGCCTGCGGTTCGTTCGACCATCTCGAGTCTCGATACGTCAAGCGGCGTGTTCACACTGATCACGAGCGGCGATCTCAACGACAACGATCCGCGCTTCGGGCCAGGGGGTGAAATCGCGTTCGCGCGCAACACCAGCGATCCGCCTGGCATCGTTCGCGTCGATTCGACGGGAGCACAGTCCCACGGTGCTCCTGCCGCGCGACAAGCTCCCGGTCGTCTGGCTGGAGGACTGGGCCGCCACTGGAGGGTCACTCGTCTTTCGTTCGTCCGCGGACCGGGACGCGTGGGAGTTGCCACGCGGGTCGCAGGAACGCAGGCGCCTTACCCAGGCGACAGAGCCAATTGAACAGGTGCAGCTGTCACCGGACTCGCGCTGGATCGCGTACAACTCCGCCGAGTCGGGCCGGTCCGAAGTGTACGTGCTCTCCAGTTCCAGCGACCGGCCGGCGCTGGCAGATCTCCAACGAGGGCGGCGTTCAGCCGTTGTGGCGCGCGGACGGCCGCGAGATTTACTATCTCGGTCTCGATGCCGCCCTCTATGCCGTCGAGGTTCGAGTCGAGGGTCAGGAATTCAAGACTGGCCGACCGCAGCTGCTCTTCCGCACGCCGCTTCCGGTCATCAGCGCCGTCGTCGAACAGTATCGAGTCTCGCCAGACGGTGGACGCTTTCTGCTTCTGCGCGCCACTGACCTCGCCGCAGCGCGAGCCGCTTCGGATGCTCCTCAACTGGTCTGCCAAGCTCGCGCGCGCCCGTTAACCCAGCATGCCCACCGACGTTTCCGGTGCCACGCTCAGCAGCCTGCGACGGCTGCTCCTCGGACTCCTGCTGCTCGGACTCGTGGGCACGGCCGCCGAGCTCGTCCTGATGGGACACGACGAGGATGCGTGGCAGCTGATTCCGCTGGTGGTGATCGCGATGGCGGCGCTCGCGAGCGGCGCGTTGCTGTGGGGTCAGACCGGGGTCAGACGGGGGTCAGACCGGGGTCAGACGGGGTCAGACCGGGGTCAGACCGGGGTCAGACCCCGTCCACCCGGAACTCGACGGTGCGATTCTTCCGGGTGTCGATGCTGCTGCTGGTCCTGAGCGGCGCTTTGGGAGCGGTACTTCATTACCGGGCTAACATGGAGTTCAAGCTCGAGATGGATCCCTCGTTGAGCGGTTGGGCTTTGTTCTCGAGCGTGATTCAGGCCAAGGCCCCTCCGGCCCTCGCGCCCGGCAACATGGCCTTGCTCGGCCTGCTCGGCTTCGCGTGCGTCTTTCGAATCGAACGCGCATCACTGTCAGCAACCTACGATCACAACAGGAGCGTCTCATGACTCGCTGCTCTCTACGAATTGCCGCCGCCCTGGTGGTCCTTTCTCTTGGCCATGGTGTGTCGGCCAGCGCGCAGGTCGGAAAAGGCGCGATTGTGGATACAAACACCGCCGCGGAAAAGGATCTCCTCGCGCTGCCGCACATGACGCCGGCCATCGTAAAAGGATTGATCGAGAAGCGTCCCTTCACGAGCGTCGTCGAGCTGAACGCGTTCCTGACGAGTCAGTCGCTGACGCCCGCACAGGTGACGGAGTTCTACGGCAAGACGTTCATCCACGTGAACCTCAACACCGGCACGCCAGAGGAGATCCTGCTGATTCCCGGCGCCGGGAAACGCATGGCGCGCGAGTTCGCCGAGTACCGCCCGTGGAAGACGTGGGCCCAGTTCGACAAAGAGATCGGCAAGTACGTCGGGCAGGCAGAAACCGATCGCCTCAAGCAGTACGTGTTCATACCCGTCAACCTGAATACGGCAACCGACGACGACATCCTGAGCATTCCCGGCGCGGGTCCGCGCATGGTCCGCGAGTTCAAGGAATACCGTCCGTGGAAGACGAAGGAGCAGTTCGACAAAGAGATTGGAAAATACGTGGGCGCCAAGGAGACGTCGCCGTCTCTGGCGCTACGTCGTGATTCAGTAGCGACCTCATTCACGATTCACGGCCTGACCCCAATTCGGCCTGACAATTTACGGCACCGGGGGTGACGCAAATTGTCGGCCGCAGCGGGTTCTGTCCGTTAGACAGTCAGAATCGCTAGAAAATCTGCGCACAACCTTTGGCCGGCGTTGGCAGAGCCTTTGCCATTTCAGCCGGGGGCTCTCACGCGAACGCCCGGGGAGGTATCGTGCGCTGCGACGAATGCAAGGTTGAACCGGTTACGCCAAGCCATTTCTGCGAGTGTTGCGGCCGCAAGTTGTCGCTTCAGGAGAGGAAGGCGCTCGACGAGAAGAAAGCGGCCCAGACCTCCTGGGGCGAGCCGGCCCCTGTGCTGCCCAAAGCCCCGAAGGGCGATCGTCTCGTCGGCATTCATTTCACTCCGGAGCCGGAGCCCTACGTCGATGAGCCGGCACCGGTCGTCGATCCAGTCGACGTCGACACACACGTCCGCGACTTCGATGCCGCCTGGCCTGAGCCCACGGTTCCCGGAGCCGCGCCGGCGACAATCGATCCGATTCTCGAGGCGCACTTTGCCGGACACGCGCCGGTTGAAGCCGCGCCCGATTCACAAGTTCCTGCGCCTGCAGCGCCGGCAGTCGAGCCCCAGGTCTCCGCAGACGCTCCCGCCGCGCCCCTCGACAGCGATGTGCCCGCGGCTCGCTGCGAGAGCTGCGGTGGACCTGCCGAAGTCGGTGATCTGTGCTCGCGGTGCCAGCAGGCGTTTCATTCGTTGCTCGATTCGCCGCCCGCGTCCGATCCGATCGCGGTGGCGGCGCCACAGGCGGTCGCACAGGCAGAGGTCGTGCCGGTGGTCAGCGCTGTTCCCGCCGAGCCAGAAGTCGCGCCGGTGGTGAGCCCGGTACCCACCGAGCAAGCACCAACAGTCATTGCCGTGCGCGCTCCGGTAGCCCCGGTCGCTCCGGAGGTCCCCGTCATCGAGGTTGCACCAGCGCCCCAGGCTCCGCCGCGACCGGTAGCGGCCGCACCTGCGTTGCCCAAGTCGAAGCCCGCGCCCGTGGCTGCGATGGCGTCATCGCAGGAACAACCAAGTCGCGTGCGGACGATCGGTGCCGTCATCGCCGTGCTCGTCGCGGTGGCAGCGATCGGCTTCCCGCTCAGCAAGCTGTGGTTCGGTGGCCAGGGGACGGCGGCCTTCATTCGTCAGGATCAGCCCAATCCACCCGTTCAGCAGGCGGCCGCTTCGGCCGCTGAAGGTCCGGTTGCGCCGGCAGCGGTCGCCACGTCGTTTGCGGCCGAGACACCAGCCTCGGCCACTGTTCAGGCCGCGCCGAAGGTTCCGGCGGCCAAGGTTCCACCAGTCGCACCGAAGGTGAGCCCGGCCGCGACGAGTCGCACCGCCACCGCGAAGGTGCCACCCAAGTCGGCGAAGCCCAATGGCTCGATGCGTCTGGCCAGCCCGGTTACTGCCCCAGCTCCCGTCGCCGCGGCGCCGGCTCCCGAGGTCGCTCCGCCTGCACCGGTCGCTGCTCCCGAGCCGAAGCCCGAAGCGCCGGCGGCGCCAGTCGGTCAGTTCTTCGAGACGCGAGACGTCAACGATGCACCGCGCATCGCGACCAAAGTGGAACCGCAGGTGCCCGACGACTTGCGCGACCGTCCGCTCAACGAGATCGTGATCGTCCGGGTGCTCGTTACGCAGACGGGGCACGCGCACATGGTCAACCTGTTGCGCCGCTCGAAGGCCGGCCCCTCGCTCGACAACGCCATCGTCGCCGCGGTGAAGCAGTGGACGTTCGTGCCGGCGCGGAGGCGTGGAGAGGCGGTCAGCTGCTGGTACCACGTGGGCGTGCCGGTGAACCGGGCCAACTAGAGCCACGGATCACACGGACAACACGGATCACGTTAGCCACGGATCACACGGACGACACGGAATCACGTCAGCCACGGATCACACGGACAACACGGAAAACACCCACGCACAGCACAGATCACGTCAGACACGCGACACGACGAAGACCGCGGCAGCGATCGCGATCGCATCCTCAATCAACGCGACGAGCAAATCGGGCGCCTTGCGGGTCGTCGTGAGGTGCCGCCTCACGTGATAGCCGACCCATGCGCCGGCAAATCCCCCCAGCCCTCCGACGACCGCGCCAACGATCGCTGACTGTTGGACCGCCGCCGAAAGAGTGGCGGCGCACAGCCCGCCAAGCACGACGCGAGCGCCGAGCGAACCTGGCGTGAGACGGCTCGGCGTGATCGGCAGCTTGTCGAAGACGAGCTCAACGCATGCGCCGACCGTCAATATGTAGGCGGTGATCGGCGCCGACATGAACGCAAAGCCTGTCTGACCGAGTTGAGGCCACCGCAACTGCGCCGCCCACGCGAGCACGGCTGCCGGCGTCATCGAGCGCAGCCCGGTGGCCATTCCCAGCACGAAACCAAGAACGAGCGTCATCAGGCGAGTATAGATCCGGCGTTCGGCCGAACACGTTTCTTCATACAATCACTGGCGTGACGGGATATGCGATCGCGCCGCCGGTCGAGCCGATGCTGGCGAAGCTGGCCGATGCACTGCCATCGGGGAACGGGTTTCTCTACGAGCCGAAGTGGGACGGGTTCCGCGCCCTGGTCTTTTGCAGCTCGAAAGACGTGTTCATTCAGAGCCGTGATCTCCGGCCGCTCGATCGCTACTTTCCGGAGCTCCACGCCGTGTTTCGCGAGCGGCTGCCAGCGGGATGTGTCATTGACGGCGAGATCGTGATTGCGACGTCAGCTGGTCTCGACTTCGACGCGCTGCAACTCCGGCTGCACCCGGCAGCCTCGCGTGTCGCCAAGCTGGCCGAGGCAACGCCGTCGTCTTTCGTCGGCTTCGACCTCCTCGCCGTCGACGGCCGCGATCTGCGTTCTCGCCCGCAGCACGAGCGCCGCGACCACCTCGAGCGGCTCCTCGGCGAAGGCGCCGCGCCAATCTACCTCACGCCGATGACACGCGATCGCGCCACCGCGACCGAGTGGCTCGAACGTTTCGAAGGCGCTGGCCTCGACGGGGTGATCGCCAAGCCGATCGGCGGCATATACGAGCCCGGCCGCCGCTCGATGATCAAGGTCAAGCATGCGCGCACCGCCGACTGCGTCGTCGCCGGATTCAGATGGCACAAGGTCGGCGAGGGCACCGTCGGCTCTCTGCTGCTCGGACTCTATGACGATGGCGGGAAGCTGCAGCATGTGGGCGTGACGTCGGCGTTCACGATGGCGGTGCGGAAGCAACTGGCGGCGCTGCTGGAGCCGCTGAGAGCGCGCGCGCTCGATGGCCATCCGTGGCGCGCCTGGGCTGATGAAAGCGGCCGCGGCATGGCTCGCATGCCCGGCGCGCAGAGCCGGTGGAGCGCTGGAAAAGACTTGTCGTGGGAGCCGGTGCGGATCGAGCGCGTCTGCGAGGTCAAGTACGACCACCTGCAGGGCGATCGCTTCCGCCATGCCGCCGTGTTCCTCCGGTGGCGTCCGGACAGGCAGCCGGCCGACTGCCGTTACGATCAGCTCGAGATCACCGCGCCTTACGAGCTCGAGAAGGTCTTCGGGGCGGCCCGCCCTCAGCGCTGAACGCGGCCCAGTCGTTTGGCGCGGCGTCGGGATCGAGCGCCTCCTGCGCGGGACGCAGCTCGGCGGGCACGTTCTGCAGGTTGACACGGATGCGCGTCCACGTCCGAAAGCGGCCGCGCATCGCATCGACGAGCACGTCGGCCGGTGCCAGGTGTTGCGCGGCCTCCGGATGCCGCGCCTTCCAGCGTTCGAGACCAGCGAGCGCGTCTTCCTTTCGTTCCGCCCGCCCGATCTCGATGAGCGGACGCGTGGGCACGCGGCGCCGGGACGGCTGCACGCGCGGCGGTTCGCCGGCTTGCTTCCGGTACTGCGGCGGCCACGGCGCGTCGCCCAGTCCGTCGCGCTCGTGGCGCGCCGACAGCTCGAGCAGGCTCTCGAGACTGCAGCGCTGCTCATCGATGCCCGCGTGTCGATCGCCGATCGCAGCGAACCGCGCTGGCATCGAAGCCAGCGTGAAGTCGCCAGGCTCGCAGGCGTCGATTTCTTCCCAGTCGAGCGGCGCCGAGACGCGCGCGTCCGGCGTCGGCCGGACCGAGTAGGCGCCGGCCACCGTGCGATCCTTCGCGTTCTGGTTGTAGTCGAGGAAGACGCCGTGGCGTTCTTCCTTCCACCACTTGCTGGTCGCGAGCCCCGGCGCCCGGCGTTCCACCTCGCGCGCGAGCGCGAGCGCAGCCCGCCGGACCTGACCGAATGTCCAGGCGTGTTCGATGCGAACGTAGACGTGCATGCCGCGCGAGCCGGAGGTCTTCGGCCAGCCGATCAGCCCGAAATCGGTGAGCGTGGCTTGCACGACGCGCGCAACTTTTCGAATGTCGTCCCACGTCACGCCCGGCACCGGATCGAGGTCGACGCGCAACTCGTCGGGATGATCGAGATCCTCGGCGCGCACCGGATGCGGATGCAGCTCCAGGCAGGCGAGGTTGGCCATCCACGCGAGAGTGGCCGCGTCCCTCGGGACGACTTCTTCCGCGGTGCGCCCGGACGGAAAGCTCAACGACACGACCTCGATCCACGGCGACCGCGACTCCGGAGCGCGCTTCTGATAGAAGAATTCCCCGCTCGATGCCGTTCGGATATCGCACGAGCACGTTCGGCCGTCCGCCCGATCCGCGCAGCGCCCCGTCGGCGACCGCCAGGTAGTAGCGCACGAGATCCAGCTTGCTGTAGCCGCGCTGCGGGAACAGCACCTTGCCTGGATTCGATACGGCAATCTCGCGACCCGCGACGATCGAGTCGTTCGTATTCGGTCTTGCCCACGCCCAAGAATACTCCGCGACGGCCGCGCGATTGCGCCGGCTGGCGTTTGGTGAATCGCTCATCCTTCTATAAGGTGATGGGATGATCTCGGTGCAGCAGGCTCTCGACGAGTTCCCGAGAGCCCTGTCGTCCTATCCCGATCGCGGCGGTCACTCAATTGCCGCGATCCTCTCGGAACGACTCGCAGATCGAGCCTTTCAACGGCATTGCCACCGGCGATCTTCCTGCTGGCCATCCTCCACACGTTCGCGGCGGCCCGCTTTACGGCGCTGGTCGCATTCGATTCAGCGCCGCCACGACGAACGCGCCAGGGCCGAGGGCCGGCGTCAGCACGCCGAGCGTCGCTGCCGAGCTCCTGCACTTTCTCGGCGAAGTCGAAGTCGTCTTCGGCCTGTGGGCGCTCGTGCTCCTCGCGGCGATGGTCGGCTATGTCGGATGGGAGCCGGCCAGGCACTACTTCAACGACGGCGTCAACTACACCGAACCGCTCTTCGTCGTCGTGATCATGGCGCTCGCCGCGACGCGGCCGATCATCGGATTCGCCGAAGGCGCGCTGCGGCGTGTGGCCGATGCCGGTCGCGGCACGCCTGCGGCATGGTGGGCCACGATTCTCGATCATCGGTCCAATCCTCGGGTCGTTCATCACCGAGCCGGCGGCGATGACCATCTGCGCGCTGCTGCTCGCGCGTCAGTTCTACGATCTGCAGCCGAGCACGCGGCTGAAGTACGCCACGCTCGGGCTGCTCTTCGTGAACGTGTCGATTGGCGGCACGCTCACGCACTTTGCGGCGCCGCCCGTGCTGATGGTCGCGCGGCACTGGGACTGGACGACCGGCTTCATGCTCGGGCACTTCGGCTGGCGCGCCGTGCTGGCGATCGTCGTGTCGACGCTGGCCTACTTCCTGATCTTCCGCCGCGAGTTCGGCGAGCTGGCGACGCGGCCGGCGCAGCCCGACGTCGAGGAGCCGGAGGATGGCCGCGGCGCCGGTTCCGATCTCCTGCCGGTTCCGGCCTGGCTGACGGCGACTCACATGGCGTTCATGGCGTGGACCGTCGTGACGTCGCACTATCCGGCGCTCTTCGTGGGAGGCTTTCTCATCTTCCTCGGATTCGCGCGCGCCACGGCCGCCTACCAGAGCCGGATCGAGCTCAAGGCGCCGCTTGCTCGTCGGGTTCTTCCTGGCCGGGCTCGTCATCCACGGCGGGCTGCAGGGATGGTGGATCGCGCCGGTGCTCGCGAGCCTGTCGGAAACGCCGCTCTTCCTGAGCTCGACGCTGCTGACGGCCTTCAACGACAACGCGCTCATCACCTACCTCGCGACGCTCGTGCCGAACCTCGACGAGCCGCTCAAGATCGCCGATCGTGGAAGGCGCGGTGACCGGCGGGGGGCTGACCGTCATTGCCAACGCGCCGAATCCGGCCGGGCAGGCGCTGCTCGGCCGCTTCTTCGACGGTGCCATCCTGCCGATTGGGCTGCTGCTTGGCGCGCTGCCGCCGACGCTGATCGTGATCGCGGCGTTCCGGCTGCTGTAGCGCGGATCGTTGCGGGTCGCAGATACGTGCGGATCACGAGATCACGGACGACACGATGGCGTCACGATGACACGGATGGTCACGGATCGCCGGACGAGTATTCCTCGTGATCGCGGATCATCGCTGTTCATGGTGGGCCATCAGCGGATCGCGCCGATTAGCCGTGGCTGACACCGGCTGTCCGGGAACGTCCGGCATCCCGCGTGCATCCAATACACAGACCACCGACATGGCCCGGCTCCCCAAGCCTCTGCCGTGCCGCTGGAAGCCCGTCAGCGACGCTGAGCTCGTCGCGCGCATCGGGCGTCGCGACCAGGCGGCGTTCGAAATCGCTGATGCGCCGGCACAACGGCAAGCTGTTCCGTGTCGCGCGCGCCATCCTCAAGGACGATGCCGAGGCCGAAGATGCGTTGCAGGACGCCTATCTCGAGGCGTACCGGCGGATCGGCGACTTCCGCGGTGAGTCGCAGCTCGTCACCTGGCTGACGCGCATCGTGATCAACCAGGCGCTGATGCGGCTGCGCCGTCAGAAGCGCGACCGCGTCGTCGTGCCGTTCTCCGGCGTCGCGGCGCGAGCCGCGACGCGGGACCTGCCGAACGGCCCGACATGGCCGACGACAGCATCGAATCGCCCACCGACGCGACGATGCGCGCCGAGGTGCGGCGGATGCTCGAGCGGCGAATCGACGAGCTGCCGGTGGCGTTTCGCACGGTGTTCGTGATGCGCGAAGTCGAGGACATGAGCGTCGAGGAGACCGCCGCCTGTCTCTCGATCCCCGCGGCGACGGTGCGCACCAGGCTCTTCCGCGCCCGCGCGCTTCTGCGCGAGGCGCTCGCCCGCGACATGGACTCGGCAACGGTCGAGGTCGTTCGGTTTCGCGGCGAGCGATGCGATCGTATCGTGGCGAGCGTCCTCGCGCGCGTCGGCGCTACCGCATCGCATGACCTGATCCCAGCGACCTGTCTCACCTCATGAGGGGAACGTCGCCGTCCGCGCTCCCGCATCCAATCGGCACAATCCGTTTCGCCGCTCGGCGTAGACGGGAGTGAGACGTCCAGCTGACGTGGACAGGGTCCGGCAAAGCCGGACACTACGACGAGACGTACCGACGGACGTAGTGTCCGGCTTAGCGGCCCACAGTTCAATCAATCTCGAGGAGCTCGCACATGAAATTGTCGGCCATCGTCATTGCAGGTTCGTTGCTGCTGCCCGCCGCGGGCGCATCCGCGCAGGGTGTCACCGACGCGCAGATCGCGTCCATCGTCGTCACCGCCAACCAGGTCGACATCGACGCCGGGAAGCTCGCCAAGTCGATGGGCAGCAGCGCCGACGTCAAGAAGTTCGCCGAACAGATGATCACGGACCACACCGGCGTCAACAAGTCAGCCGTCGAACTCGTGACCAAGCTCAAGGTCACGCCCGAAGACAACCCGACGAGCCAGAGCCTCAAGGCGGGCGGCGAGAAGAACGTCGCCAACCTGAAGACGCTCAAGGGTGCGGCGTTCGACAAGGCCTACATCGATCACGAGGTCGCGTATCACCAGCAGGTGCTCGACGCCGTCGACAAGACGCTCATCCCGAGCGCCAAGAACGCCGAGCTGAAGGCGCTGCTCGTCAAGGTGCGGCCGGCATTCGTCGCGCACCTCGAGCACGCCAAGCACATTCAGTCCTCGCTGGCGAAGTAGCCAGCGAGGTGCGCTTGACGATCACGGCTGCGTCGTGCCTCGTCGCCGGCGTCTGCGCGTGCGTCGCCGCCGTCCTGAGTCTGCTGCTGGTGGCCGGGTCGATGCCGGACGCGGTTCGGGCGCGGCGATCGCGCGCGCGCCAGCGCAAGACGCACACGGTCACGATCGAGGGCACCAGCTTTCAAGCCGGAGCAGCTGACCGTCGCCGCCGGCGACACGGTCGATGTGGGTCAACAAGGATCCGTTCCCCCACACCGCGACGTCCAAGGCCGGCGCGTTCGATTCCGGCAGCATCGACGCCCGAGAAGTCCTGGACGCTCACGACCGTCGAAGAAAGGCGAGTTCGACTACATCTGCACCCTCCACCCGACGATGAAGGCGCGTGCTGAAAGTGGAATGAGCTGCCAACCGCGTCTCGGCATAGGATCTGGCGATGCTGAGGATGGGCCGGATGTGTCGGATTTGGTGGACTTTCGGGCTAGCCGTCGGGTGTTCGACTGCAGGGGTCCGGGATACTTTCGCCGCAGTCAAGACCGACATCGTCGAGCTGGTCAACGGCGATCGCATCACCTGCGAGATCAAGAAACTGGATCGCGGCAAGCTGACTGTCAAGACCGACGGCCTCGGCACGCTCTCGATCGAGTGGGACGACATCCAGCACATCTCGAGCAAAGCTCGGTACGACGTCCAGCTTGCGTCGGGCACCGGACGTTCGGCACGCTTGTCCGGGCCGACAAGCGCACCGTCGATGTCGTCGAGGGCGCGCAAACCGAACGGTTCGCGCTCGGGGACATCGTGAGGATTGCGCCGCTCGGAGGCACGTTCTGGCGACGGCTCGACGGTTCGATCTCTGCCGGCTTCAGCTTTACGGAAGCGAACAATCAAACGCAATGGACGTTCGACTCGAGCGTGAGCTATCGCAGTCGCCGATGGCTGACTGAGCTCGACGCCGACTCGCTTGCTGACGATCAACGAAGACACTGACCGCCAGAGCCGGAACAACCTGGCGCTCCAGTCACGGCGTTTCCTCCGCCCACGGTGGTCGGCGCTCGGGTTCCTGCAGTTTCAGCAGAACGAAGAGCTGTCGCTGAACCTGCGGTCGCTCGTTGGCGTCGGCGCGGGTCGCATCCTCGCGCAATCCAACCGCAAGCTGGTAACGGCGTTGGCCGGCGTTGCCTTCACACGCGAGCAGTATTCGGGTGAAGGCGATCAGAATGTGGCCGAAGCCGTCGCGGGAGGATCCTGGGAGTGGTTCACCTTCGACGGCCGCTCGACGAATCTCGCCACTGGCACCTACACCTACTACGCGCTCAACGGCGACTCCCGCGTCCGGCTCGAGATGAACACCAGCTTCAAGAGCGACATCGTCGGGGACCTGTATTGGAGCATCAACGCCTTCGAGAGCTTCAATAGCCAGCCACCGATGGATCAGAAGAAGAGCGACTTCGGCGTCTCGGCAACCATCGGCTGGACCTTCTGAGCCACGGAACACACGGACGACGCGGCAGCAGGCGCCAGACCTGTCTGATTCCCGAGGGCCGTCTTCGTATGCGAGCGAGCGCTGCGAGCGAGCCACGCGACCGGAGCGCGCCGGCGAAGCGGCGCGCGAGAGCGCGTGTCGGGGAGTCCGAGGGGCGAAGCCCCTCGGGAAAACTAGTCGCCGAGGTGCTTGCCGGGCACGAGGTAGTGCGTGACGTAGTCGCGGACAGCGTCGGCCAGCGGCGTGATCGGCCGGCGGTATCCAGCCTCGTGGAGGCGTTCGATCGACGCCTCGGTCGCGTACTGGTACTTCGCGCGCAACTCGGCCGGCATCTCGATGAACTCGATGTCGACCGGGCGGCCGAGAGCGCCAAACACAGCGGTGACGAGCTCGCGCCAGGTGTGCGACTTGCCCGAGCCGATATTGAAGAGGCCGTTGGCGCCGGGCTCGGCAACGAGATCGAGAGTCATCGCGACGGCGTCCTTCACGTACAGAAAGTCTCGCCGCTGTTCGCCATCGGCGAATTCGGGCCGGTGGCTCTTGAACAAGCGCACCCGCCCTGTCTCGACGATCTGCCCGAAGGCCTTGTTCACCACGCTCCGCATGTCTCCTTTGTGGTCTTCGTTCGGCCCGAACACGTTGAAGTACTTCAGGCCGACGATGCGGTCGAGATAACCGTGAGCTGACGCGTGGAGGTCGAAGAGCTGCTTGGAATAGCCGTACATGTTGAGCGGCCGCAGCGTCCGGATGTCCATCCGGTCGGACAGTCGCCCTTCGAGCGCGCCGTAGGTGGCCGCAGATGACGCGTACGCGAAGCGGATCCCGTGCTGGAGGGCCCAATCCGCGAGCATCCGGGTGTAGTCGAAGTTGTTCTCAATCAGATAGGCAGCGTCGGTCTCCGTCGTCGAGGAGCATGCGCCGAGGTGGATGACCGTCCGCACGTCTTTCTTGAGCTTGTCGAGCGACCCGCCGTGGATCTGTTCTTTGAGCCGGTCGGCTTCCAGATAGTCGTCGAACCGAAGCGGCGCGAGGTTGCGCCACTTCTCGCTGCGATCGAGCCGGTCGACGGCGATGATGCGATCGTGCCCGCGCTCGTTCAGGGCCCAGATGACGGCGCTTCCGATCAGGCCGGCGGCGCCGGTCACAAGGACAGTCCCTCGCTCAAGCATGGTCAGGTATGGGAAATGGATGCTACCACATGCCTTTGAGCCGCCCTGGCCGGTTGATTGGCTTCGAGCCGCCTAACTTCGCAGGCTGAGGCCTGCCCGCCGTAGCCTTGGCGAAGGCGGAGCCTGCCACGCCGTAGCCTTGGCGAAGGCGGAGCCTGCCACGCCGTAGCCTTGGCGAAGGCGGGTGTATCGTATTCAGTACTCAGGTCAGCTTGCCATCGTCACCGTTCACAGTCAGGAAAAAACGAGCGATGAGAACGACAGGTGTTTCCGGCCGCCTTTTGAGGCTGGCTGTAGTCATGGTCCCGATGTTCGGCCTCATGGTCGTAGCGCAGGCGCCGCCGCCAACGCCACCGGCCCAACCAGGTCAGCCAGCGCAGGCCCCAGGCGGCCGCGGTGCCGGTGGTGGTGGCACCTTGTCCTCGACCACGAATGCCGGCGCGGACTTTTCGCCAAAACCCCCGATCGTCGCGCGCACTCCGGACGAACAGGCGAAGGCGTTCATCCTTCCGCCGGGCTATCGCATGGAGCTCGTCGTCTCCGAACCGCAGGTCATCAGCCCGGCGGTGATCCGGTTCGACGGCAACGGCCGGATGTACGTCGCCGAGCTCGTCACCTACATGCGCGATGCCGATGGCAACAGGCAGCACTTGCCGGAAAGCCGCATCACGCGCTTCGAAAGCACCAAAGGCGACGGTGTGTTCGACAAGCGGACCGTCTTCGTCGACAAGCTCGTCCTCCCGCGCACCATCGTTCCGCTCGACGGCAACAGCATCCTGACCAACGAGACGGCCTCCGACGACGTAGTGAAGTACACCGACACGAATAACGACGGCGTCGCCGACAAGCGTGAGCACTTCTATTCGGGCATCGGCATCGGCCGCGACGGCAACCTCGAACACGAGCAGGCCGGCTTCAACTGGGGTCTCGACAACTGGATCTACACCACCTACAACGCCTTCCGCATTCGATGGACGCCGAACGGCATCCTCAAGGAGCCCACTGGACCAAACGGCGGCCAGTGGGGCGTGACGATGGACGATGACGGGAAGATGTGGTTCATGGACGCGGGCGGCGAGCGCGGCCCGGTGAACTTCCAGGTGCCGATCCACTACGGATCGTTCGCCGTTCCCGAACAGTACGAGCCAGGATTCGAGGTGGTCTGGCCCGAGGTGGGGTTGTCCGACACGCAGGGCGGCATGATCCGCGTGCGAATGCCGGTCGGCCGGCTCAATCATTTCACCGCGGCATCGGGCGCCGACGTGGTGCGCGCGCACCGTGTCCCCCCGGACCTGCGCGGTGATCTCCTCGTCACCGAGCCTGTCGGCCGCCTGATTCGGCGGGCGCGCATCGTCAAGACCGAGGGGCTGACGCAGCTGCGCAATGTCTATCCGGGATCGGAATTCGTGCTGAGCACGGATCCGCTGTTCCGGCCGGTGAACATCACCACCGCGCCCGACGGATCGCTCTACATCGCCGACATGTACCACGGGATCATCCAGGAATCGAACTGGACGAGGCCCGGTTCGTACCTCCGGCGGAAGATCGATCAGTATCAGCTCGACAAGGTCATCGCGCATGGCCGCATCTGGCGGCTGCGCTTCGATGGAGTGCCCGGTGTTCCCGCGACCCCGGCGGGTCCGGCGGCGCAGGCCACTCCGGAGATTCCGGCGATGCCGGCGCTCGCGCTCGATCCGGTGCGCCCGCGCATGCTCGATGAAAGTGCCGCGCAGCTCGTCGCGCACCTCAGCCATCAGAACGGCTGGTGGCGGGACACGGCGCAGCAACTCCTCGTGCAGCGGCAGGACAAGTCGGTCGTCCCGGCGCTGCAGAATCTCGTCCGCACGTCGGAGCCGCCTTCGCGGCCGGCGGCCGCTTCGGCGAGCCTCGCCGAAGCCAACGGCGCAGGCGGTAACCTGGTCGCCAGGTTCCATGCGCTGTGGACGCTCGAAGGACTCAACGCGCTCGATCTCGCGCTCGTCCGCGAGCAGATGAAAGACAGCAACCCGCGCATGCGCGTGCAGGCGATCCGCGCGAGCGAGACCCTGTACAAGGCATCGATCAGGGGATTGGCTGACGACTATCGCGCGATGACGAAGGACAGCGATCCCGACGTCGTGCTTCAAGCGTTCCTCACCGCCAATCTCTTCAAGCTGCCCAACGTCGAGTCGCTGATCAAGGAGACGATGGAGTCGAACAAGGCGCGTGGGGTCCAGGAGATCGGACAGCGCGTGCTGCAGCGGATTGCGACGGTCGCGTCGACCGCGGCGGCCGGTTTTTCGCCCGAGCAGCTGGAGCAGATGAAAGAAGGCGAGACCGTCTACAAGAGTCTGTGCGCGACGTGTCACGGCGAAGACGCGCGCGGGGTGGCCGTCGCCGGATCGCAGGACGATTCGATGATGGGTCCGGCACTCGCCGGTTCGCCGCGTGTCACGGGGCATCGCGACTACGTCATCAAGACGTTGCTGCACGGCATGACCGGACCGCTCGCCGGCCGGACCTACACGCAGGTCATGCTGCCGATGGGTTCGCAAACCGATCAGTGGATTGCCAACGTCGCGTCGTACATCCGCAACGACTTCGGGAACACGGCGAGCTTCATCGCCCCCGCCGAGGTCGCGAGCGTGCGCGTCGCGACCGCCGCCCGCAAGGCGATGTGGACCTATCCGGAGCTCGAGGTGACGCTCCCACGCCTGCTACCGGTCGATCCAACATGGAAGGCGATGGCCAGTCACAACACCGAGCGCGCGCCGGGCGGGCTGACCCTGGCCGCGTGGACGACCGCCACGCCGCAGGCGCCGGACATGTGGTACCAGGTGGAGTTGCCGCAAGCCGCAATGGTCACCGAGGTACAGTTCGATGCCGGCGCCCCTGGCGGCGGCGGTCGCGGCCGCGGTGGTAGGGGGGCGCTTCCGGCTGGTGCCGCTGGAGGCGCTGGTGGCGCTGGTGCCGCTGATGGACGAGGCGCAGCCCAGGCACCGGCCGCTGCTGCTCCGTCTGCTGCGCCCGCGCCCGCGCCAGCTGGCTCCCTTGCTCCGGCTGGGGCGGCTGCGCCAGCTGCTGGCAGCGCCGCTCCGGCGACGGCTCAGCGCGGTGCAGGGCCAGGCGGCGGCCGCGGCGGCGGGCCCGTATTCGGCAGCTTTCCGATCGCCTACAAAGTGCAGCTGTCGATGGATGGGAAGAGCTGGGGTGCACCCGTGGCGCAGGGCACCGGCTCGCCGGCGACCATCATCGCGACGTTCCGCCCGGTGCAAGCCAAGTTCGTCAGGGTGACGCAAACAGGATCGGCGGAGAATGCGCCCGCATGGTCAGTGACCTGAACTTCCGCGTGTATGCTGCGGGTGGTCCGCCGCCGCGCTGATGGCGGCGCGCGCGTGAACTCCCGGCGCGCGAGATCCGGAGAAGTGCGGAGATAACGGTGTTCAACACGGAGGCACGGAGCGCACGGAGACGCACGGAGGACCGGTCGCGCCGCGCGAAGCGCGGGCGGCATCGGAGAGCGGCGCAACTCAAAGCGCCTGCAAAACTCATCGAGTGCTTTGAGTTGCGCCGCTCTCCCGATGCCACTCGCCGGCCGTTCCGGCCGGCGACACGACCGGTCGCTGGTCGACACAGCTCGACAGCCTCCGTGCGTCTCCCTCAAGTATCAGCTCCGTTCCTCCGTGTTGAACTCCGTTGACTCCGTCACCTCCGACAGGTTCATGGCTGTAATCTGAAGACTATGGCGCCACACACATACGACGCGATCGTGATTGGCACGGGGCAGGCGGGCCCGTTCGTCGCCCACCGCTTTGCCAAGGCAGGCATGAAAGTCGCCATCGTCGAGCGTGGCCTGTTCGGCGGGACCTGCGTCAACACCGGTTGTATCCCGACCAAGACGATGGTCGCGAGCGCCTACGCCGCTCACCTGGCTCGGCGCGCGTCGGAATTCGGCGTTGGCATCGGCGGCGCAGTGACCGTCGACATGGCGCGTGTCAAGGCGCGCAAAGACGCGATTTCTGGCCAGTCAAGCGCGGGCGTGGAAAGCGGGCTGAGAAAGTCGGAGAACTGCACCGTCTACCAGGGCCACGCCCGCTTCGAATCGCCGCGCATCGTCCGCGTCGGTGACGAGCAGATCAGCGCCGAGCGTATCTTCGTCAACGTCGGCGGCCGCGCCTCAGTCCCTGGCCTGCCTGGCCTCGATCGCGTGCCGTTCTTCACGAACAGCTCGATGATGCACGTCGACTTCGTGCCCGAGCATCTCATCGTTGTCGGGGGCAGCTACATTGGACTCGAGTTCGGCCAGATGTTCCGGCGCTTCGGCAGCCGCGTCACGATCGTCGAGATGGGCGACCGCCTGATCGGGCGCGAGGACGAGGATGTGTCAGCCGCCATCCTCGACGTCCTTCAAGGCGAGGGCATCGACGTTCGTCTCAACGCGAAATGCATCAGCCTCTCGCAGCAGGGCACAAATGTGGTGTCACACGTCGAGTGCGCCGCGGGCGCTCCCGAGGTTGCCGGCACGCATCTCTTGCTCGCCGTCGGACGAAGGCCGAACACCGACGACCTTGGTCTCGACCGAGCCGAGGTCAAAGTCGACGCGCGCGGTTATATCGTCGTCGACGACGAGTTACGGACGAGCGTGCCTGGCATCTGGGCACTCGGAGACTGCAACGGCCGCGGCGCGTTCACCCACACCTCCTTCAACGACGCCGAGATTGTCGTCGCGAACCTGCTCGAGAACGACCATCGCCGCGTGAGCGACCGTATTCCTGTTTACGGATTGTTCGTCGATCCGCCGCTCGGCCGCGCCGGGATGACCGAAGCCGAGGTGCGCTCAACCGGCCGGCCCGCGCTCGTCGGCAAGCGCGCGATGAAAGACGTCAAGCGCGCAGTCGAGAAGGGCGAGACCCATGGGTTCATCAAGGTTGTCGTTGACGCCGAAACGAAGCAGATTCTGGGGGCGGCGATTCTCGGGACCGGCGGCGACGAGGTCGTGCACTCGATCCTCGACGTCATGTACGCCAAAGCGCCCTACACCTTGATCGAGCGGGCGGTGCACATCCACCCCACCGTCTCTGAACTCATCCCGACGACGCTCTGGTCGCTGAAACCTCTCTAAGAGTCCGTTCAAAGCTCCAACCGGCGCGCGTTGCGAGTGAGGTCTGAAGCTTCACAACGCACTCGCCCAGCGCAGCACGCGGAGCGCCCGAAGGGTGTTCCAGCGGCTCGGCTCGCCGGCGCGGCCTTCCATCTCGAAGTGCACCGGACCCGGATGCGGATTCTCGAGCGGCCATCGCCCGTGTCTCGTCACGCTTCTTCGCCACCAGATCGACCGCCTCGGCGATGCGCTCGTCTGGCGCGAAGCCCGCTCTGCGCAGGTAGTCGAGTCCCCACAGGATGTCGTAGTGCCAGCGCGTGGGAAACGAACACTGCGTCCACGCGGCGGGCCTCCGGAGTTTCCGATCGAAGTTGATAATCTGTCCAGTCGATCGCGATCTGAACAGGCGGCGCTCGAGGAGATATTCCTGTCCGCGAAGGCGAGCGCCGGTGACGTCAGGCACCGGACCCTTCGCCCTCTCGTACTCCAGCAATCCTTCGAGCACGCAGATCGTCGTATGGAATGACGACCGCTGGCTGGGCGGGGCGTCGCAGTTCCAGCCGCCGTCGCTCAACTGCTCCTGAAGCAGTCGGTCGACGAGACGATCGCTTGCCTCGCCGAAATACGCACCGATCGCAAGCACCCGTCCGTTGATACAGGGCTCGACCTCGCCTTCGAAGAACGGCGAGTCGCCGAACTCCTCGCCCCAGGTGCAGCGCTCGCGCACCTGGCCGATGGCCCTTCGCACCCGATCGCTCGTCGGGTCCACACCGAGATCTCGCAACAGCTGGAGCGTGTCCTTGGTGGAGATCCAGGCGCGCGGTACGAACGCCGCGCCGCCCCAATGGCCATCCGCTCCTTGAAGGTCCAGCAGGCGAGCCCCCCAACCCTCCGCGGCCACACGCGATCGCTCACGCGCAACGGTCGCGTCCGACTCGGCGATCAGGTCGCGCATGACCTGCCACCGAATCGACGGATCCGAGTCGAGCAGCCACTCGATGACGCTCATCCGCATACTTTAGTCTTGGGCGCGCTCCCTTTCTACTGCCGCGGCGCCGACTGTACCGGCGGGGTTGACGCCTTTGCGGCGAGCGCGTTCATTCGCTCGAGCTGGGCAGCCAGGAAATCGTAGTCGGTGAACGGTCCGCCGCCGTGGCGCGCCCAGTGGACTCGGCCGGTCTTGTCGATGAGCATCGTGGAATGGATCGGCATCTCTTCGAAATCGTCGAACGACTTGAACTGCCTCGCGTTCTTGAATTGATCGTCGGCGAGCAGCCGTACCTTGAGCGAACTCTGCGAGGCGGCGTTCGATGCGACGGTGTCGCTACTTACGGCGACCACGTCGGCGTCGAGTCCCTTCCACTTGTCGGAACGCTCGGAGAGTTCCTTGATCTGGGACACGCAGTGCGCGCAGCCGGCGCCGAGGTAAAAGACGAGGACCACGTTGCGACCTTTGAACTCGTCGAGCGACACGCCCGCGCCTGTGCTGTCGCGCGCGTCGAGCGCCGGGGCCGCGAATGGTTGCCAGATCGGTGGACCGAACTTGTCGAGCCCCATCGTCCGATAGTTTCTCTGCGGGCCGGGCGAGACGTCGATCGGCGTCGCCCGGATGCCGGCCGCCTTCGCGTCGTCGAGCCAGCGCAACCCGGGTTCCGCGTCGCTCCAGACGTACATTGCGCGCCCGAGCGCCTGGGACGCCGCTTTCGTGTCGCCGAGGGCCTGACGCGCGCGCGCGAGACCGGCGAGCGCGAACGGATCGTTCTTGACGGTTTCGAGCGCGCGTTCGAACGCGTCGGCCGCCAGCTTCGGACTGTTCTCGGCAAGATAGGCGTAGCCGAGCTTCGAGTACATCAAGGTGGGGAAGAAGGGTGGATCGTCGTACTCCGCGCGCAAGGTCAGCTCCTTTGGCGCGGCTTCGCTCAGGAGCATCAATCCCTTGATGGCGTCGCCGTTCTTCAACGCGAGCGTGCCCTGGAGCTCGAGGCGTTGCACTTCGAACTGCAGTTTGTACGACTCGTTCTCCGGCTTCTCGATTTCCTTCTTCAAGTCGCCGAAGGCCGCCACCGCGGTTGCGGCGGTCGGATCGTTCCTGGCAATCTTGGCTAGCGCCTCGGCGTAGCCGCGGCCGAGGCGATCCCTCAGCGAGGTCCCCCACGGAATCGAGGCGGGCGCCAGGATTTCGTCCCATCGCTCGTACTTCACCAGCGCACGCGTCAGCGCGGCCACACCCTGCCAGTGCGGGCTGAAGCGCGTCGCGTCGTTCAGTTTCGGATCGAGGGGCACGGCAAGGAGCTCACGGGCCCCGCGGATGGCGTCGCTCGGAAGCCCGAGCTGTTCCTGCACGTAGCTGAGATAGTTCCGGTTGTGCGCGTAGTTCCAGGTGTTGTACGGGAAGACCATGCGGCGGCCCATATAGCCAATCTCGGCGCGCGTGGCGGAATCGAGCGAGATGGCCGCCTCGTGGTACATGCCGAGGCCGGCGTAGATATGGCCAGGCATATGGAGGGCGTGGCCGATGCCCGGCACGAGCGAACCGTAGCGCCGGCAGCTCTCGAGCGCCTGCGCGCCGTCCTGATCGTCCCAGTTGTGGATGCGATAGTGATGCGCTCCAGGGTGGTTCGCGTCGACGGCCAAGACCTGGCGAATCAGGAGCTCTGTGCCGACACGGTTCTGGGCCATCGACTCGTAGGCGTAAAGCGCTTTCGCTTCTATGTCGTCGGGATACTTGATGATCAGACGCTCGAGCGCGCGCTGGAAATTCTTGCGCGCGGCGTCACCCTCGACGCCCTCCTCGTATTGCACTTCCCACGCGTCGATGTAGTCGCGCTCCCGCTCGGTGCCGCGCTGTTTCCGGCTGGAAGCCTCACGCAGGAACGCGCGCGCGCGATCGCCATACGTGGTGCGCGCCAGCCCCCAATAGGGCATCGGCGCGTCCGGATCGAGCTTGACCGCCCACCGGAACGAGCGCTCGGCCTCGAAAAACCAGAACGAATGGAGGAGCGTGTGCCCCTGATCGAACCACTCCTGGACGTCAGGCTTCGAAGTCGTGATCGGGAAGGTCGTTCGGCCGATGCCCTCGATCTTCGTCGGGCGTTCGCGCGGACCTTCATCGAACGCTTCTCCGAGCCTTGAGTGGCCGCTCTTGTGGCGGTCGGCAGCCGTCTGCCCTCCGAGCGGCCCCTGCGCCGCGATCAGCGCGACAGAAGCCCAGGCCAACAGGGCGAGTGGAATCAATCGAAACCGGGGAACCATCAGGCGCTCCTTCTAATGTCCGGTGATTGTAGTCGAGCTGGTCAGTGGTGTCGGAGGAAGACGGGGATAACGGTTTTCACCGCGGAGGAACGGAGCCGAAATCTACGGGAGACGCACGGAGGACCGGTCGCGCCGCGCGAAGCGCGGGCGGCATCGAGAGAGCGGCACAACTCAAAGCACCCCAGACCACAGCGGGTGTTTTGAGTTGCGCCGCTCTCCCGATGCCACTCGCCGGCCGTTCCGGCCGGCGACGCGACCGGTCTCTGGTCGACCGCAGCTCGACAGCCTCCGTGCGTCTCCCGCAGGGTTTGTCGGCTCCGTTCCTCCGCGGTAATTCCGTTATCTCCGTCCCCTCTCATCACGGCCGCACCGCTACGCCTGGCGCCCGCTGCTGTTCCAGGCTCGACTTGGTCGACGCGAGAATCTTTCGAAGCGCGTCGCGGCTGCGATTCTGCACCGTCGATCGTACGAATGCGCGCAGCATGCCGGCGAGCGAGCGCGTACGGGCGCGGCTGACCGAGATCATGTAGAAGGCCGGCGCTCCGTCCTCTCCCTTCGCGTCGAGCGCCATCGTCACGGTCAGGCCGGCGTCGAGATAGTGATCCGCGTAGATCTGGGTGGTCGCGACCAGGACGGTCCCTGGCGCGCGACCGATCGCTTGATGCGACAACCGGAGCACCGGCCGGACCCCGAAGTCCTCCTTGCTCCAATAGAGGATTTCATCGAACTCCTCCGATCCACCAGGAACGGAGTCGCGCAGGTAGGCGTGGAACGCCGGCGAGAATGCAGCGACGAACGCGAAGTCGGGGACCAGCAGCGAAAATTCGTCGGGGACGCTCAACGGTTCACGCTTGTTCACCAACGTTGGCAGGGTGCGCCGGCCGCCACGAACGTAGTCGGCGGCGTATCCGGCAAGGACCTCGCGCCAGACGGCGCCCGACCGCTCGCGCCAATCCGCGGCGCGCCAGTCCACGTCGCGATGGAAGCGCGCAATCGCCGGCTCGCCCAGCCGGACTCGGCAGTCTCCTGGCCAGCAGTCTCTGAGATCGAGGTTGTAGTCCTCGAACGGAACAGCGGCGAGGTCGGCTGGTCGCGGTGGCGTGCTGAAGCGCCCGATCTCGAGCACGATGGCGCTGCGCTTCAGGCTCTCGATGTCGCGGTAGCGGCCGACGAGCCGCTCGCTCGAAGAGGCAATCCGGACCGCTCCCGCCACCGCGACTTCACGATTATCGGTCGCAAGCACCTTCGCCACCGCCTCGCCTCGGCCGATCGCCGCCCACTCCGCGTCGCTCGTCTGGGCGATGTCGCGCAGCAGGTCGCGGACGCCCGGCGGAGAGGTGGCGCGCGGGAAAACAGAGAGGGTCCCGATCGCGACGACCGTCGCGAGGAAGACATTACGGCCCAGAGACGACCGCACGACCCAAGGTTGTGGTCGCATTTCCCTGTCCGCGGCTAGTGTAACCGGAGCGCATGCCGGCTGAGATACGGCCGCTCGAGCGAGTGCCGCTCAGCGCGGATTGCGTCGATTGATTGAAGGCTATGATTGAACGACGGTAGATAGAGGAGATGACCATGCGAATCCTGACTGTCCCCACACTCGCGTTGGCGGCCCTGACGATGTCGGCTGGGTTCGGCGCGCCGGCGGCTGGTGTGTCGGCGCAGAACGTCAGCGAAAAGTTCACCGCATTCGCGATCAACATGAACAGCGGTCCCTCAACGGCGACCGTTGACATCAGCATCGACCGATGGTCGACGGATGCCGAGCGGGAGCAACTGTTGAGCATCCTCCTGGAAGAGAAGGACCAGTACCGGGCGAATCAGGCGCTGCTCAAGGCCATCCAGAAGCTGCCGAAGGTCGGCTATATGCGCACGCCGCAGACGCTCGCGTGGGACCTTCACTATGCGCGACAGAACCCGATGGAAGAGGGCGGCCGCCAGATCGTCGTCGCAACCGATCGTCCGGTCGGCTTTCGGGAGGCGCGCAACCAGCCGCGGACCATGGACTATCCGTTTACGGTAATCGAGATGCGGCTCAACAAGGAAGACAAGGGCGAGGGCAAGATGCTCGCCGGCACCAAGATTTACATCGATCCCAAGACCAAGAATCTCGTGCTGGAGAATTACGCTCAGCAGCCGGTGCGCCTCAACGAGATCCACAAGATCAAGTAATCATCATCAGCGGGCCGAGCCTTGGACGATTAACCGTCGCACCCAGGCTCCGCTCGCCGTCTCCTGCTGCCCGGTCAGTTCCCGGGCGTCATCGAACCACACAAAAGATGGCTTGGTCGCGGTCGTCTCCGGCATGCTCGCCAGTCCACCAACCGACCGCAGAAGGCCGATCGCACTCCTCGAGATTGGCTGTCTCGGCGCGTTGCTCGTGACCGGGGGGATGGCCCTGAACACCGCGTCGGCCGCTTCGTCGCGCGTCGGGCTGACCATCACCATGAAGTGTTCGCGGCCGCCCTCGCTCGTCACGACCCAATTCTGGGCGGCATCAGGCAGGCGATGAGGCGTCGACGGACTGAGCGGATTGGTCAACCCATTTTCCGGCAGTGGATACAAACGGAAGGCCTTGCCCGTATCGTCCGCATTGAGGACGTAGACATGGACTTCGGTCGACGCCTCGATGCGCATGGCGAGCTGGTCGCCGGGGGCAAGCGGCGTACCGGTCCGTGATTGCTGTTTCGACGCCGTTGCGTGACAGCAGCAGCACCGCTTTGACGGTGTAAGAGGGCTTGACGACGGCAGGAGACGGCGTGACGGACGCGGGCTCCACTGCGGTCGTTGTCGGTGGCTGGTTGTTGGCGGGCGTTTGAGCTCTGTTCGACAGGAACCATAGCGCGGGCGCCGCGATCAGCACGAGCGCTGCGGCAATCTGCAGCCATGGCCACGGCTTTGGTCGGATCCTGTTTCCTTTCGGTCAGGGCGGCTTCGAGCTCGCCGGCTGTCTGCGGCCGTTCCGCCGGATTCGGTGACAGCGCGCGCTCGACGGTCTGGATGAAGCTGGTCGGAAGATCGGGCCGCGCGTCGCGCAGGCGCTTGACTCGACCCTCGCGATGCGCGCGGTCGATCTCGGTCCGATCGGCGCCAGCGACGGGGAATTCGCGCGTCACCATCCGATAGAGCAGCACTCCCAGGCTGTAGATGTCGGACGCGCGCGTCGCCGGCCGCCCGCCGAAGAGCTCTGGCGCGAGATACAACGGCGTGCCCGCCATGTCGAGCAACCCGTGAAGGCCGGCCGTCAGCTCGGTGCCGGCGCCGAAGTCCATCAGGACCGTGCGTCCGCCCTCCTCGCGCATGACGTTCTGCGCCTTGATATCGCGGTGGACGAGGCCGCGTCCGTGCACCGCGGCGAGCGCGCGGCACAGGTCGACACCGATGAGCGTCGCTTCCTCCGCGCCGAGCGGGCCGCGAGTGCGCAGTTCGTCCTCCATCGTGCGACCGTGGATGAACTCCATCCAGAGACCGACGAATCCGTTCGACTGCTCGACGCCGTGGACGACGACGACGTTGCGGTGGTTGATCTTGGCGAGGAGCGAGCCTTCGCGAAGGACACGGCTTGAGAGCGCAGCGGCGTTCTCGGGCGTGACCGGGAAGAGCTTCAACGCCACATCCCGTTTCAACGCGTCGCGCGCGCGATACACCTTCGCAAATCCGCCCTTGCCGACCGGTTCGAGCACCGTCAGGCTTCCCCACGTCGCGGGCAGGCGTTCGGGATCGACGAGCACCTCAGGCAAGGTGTCGACGCCGATCGCGTCGGGATCACGATAGACGCGCGTGAGCGCCGCCAGGAGGCGCAGCCCCTGCGAGCAAGGCGCGTTCGTCGTCTCCGCGCGCCGCGCCCTCCTCGCTCTCCCAGTCGATCGGCCGGTCCTCGTCGATCCTGGACGCCAGCTCGAGCAGCGCGATGTCGTCTTGACGGTCTTCACGGGCATCAATGTCCACGTGCCATCTCCTTCGCCAGTCGCACGAGCGCGCGGTGAATGGCCACTCGCGCCGCGTTGGCCGAGGGCTTGCCCAGTGCCTGCGCCACTTCGTCGTGGTCCATGCCCCATTCGCAGCGGGCGATGATCGCGCGCTGGTCCTCAGGGTTCAGTTTTCCGCGCGCCGCCTCGTAACGTTCGAGGCCTTCGCCTCGCAAGTCGAAGACTTCGAGATTGGGGTCACGATAGATTCGCGTGAGCGGCGCCAGGACGCGAAACTCGGCGAGCACAGCGCGCGCTCGAGCGTCGCGTGCGACGCTCTCGTTCGACCAGTCGATCGGCCGTTCCTCATCGATCATCGCCGCCAGCTCTAGCAGCGCCAGGTCGTCGTCTGGGAGGTCACTTCGCACGGGCCATCTCCTTCGCCAGTCGCACGAGCGCGCGGTGAATGGCCACTCGCGCGGCGTTGGCCGAGGGCTTGCCCAGTGCCTGCGCCACTTCGTCGTGGTCCATGCCCCATTCGCAGCGGGCGATGATCGCGCGCTGGTCGTCTGGCCTCAGCCGCTCGAGCGCCGCCTCGTAGCGCTCGACGCCTTCGCGGCCGATGGCGATCTCGAGCGGCGACGGCCCGAACGAAGGCCAGGCGCTGTCGAGCGGGGAGGCCACCGGGTGCGAGTTGATCTTGCGTGCTTCATCACGGAAGCGGTTGGTCAACGCCTGGCGCAGATAGCCCTGAAAGGTTCCCTCGTCGCGCGGCTCGAACATCTTGAGGCGCCGGAGCACGCTGATGAGGACTTCCTGAACGACGTCGCCTGTGTCCATGGCGCTGCGAGCGCCGCGGGGCAGTCGTCCGCGGGCCCAGCGATTGAGCCTGGGAAGGTAGCGGGCGCAGAGCAGCTCGACGGCGTCCTGGTCGCCGTCACGCGCCCGCAGCAGGAGCTGGAACGACGTCTCGTTGTCGGTCACGCGCCGGGACGGGTTGAGGACGAACTGCCTCTGCACCGACCCCACCCCGGGGACGGTCGCGGGCAGGCCTGCACCCGAGAGTGTGCCTATCATACGCTGCTCGTTTCAGCCTTCTCTGGCTTTTGGGCGTGGCCTGGCATCGTCTCCCTACTGTAGGAGAACGGGTGGTGTGCGGAAGCATTACAGCTTGATTAGCGCCAATCGCCGGCAGCGACGAAACCGGCCCAATAGAAGGGGTGGGTGCTCTGGCCACGAGCTCGTCGGCTCCGGAGCACGCTGAGGCTCGCCGCGCGAACGGCTTCCATGGTACTGAGCCGTTGCTGAAAGCGTCCTCGATAGAGCGCTCGCATCCACGCACGGGCGGCCTGATCGTCGACCGACCACAGGCTCATGATGACGGTGCGGGCGCCAGCGACCTGAAACGCGCGGCGGAGCCCAAGAACGCCCTCGCCGGCTTTGATTTCTCCCACGCCGGTGTCGCAGGCGGACAGCACCGCCCACTCCACGCCCTCGAGGTCGAGCGCCGCCACCTCTTCAGCAGTGAGAATACCGTCGTCTTCGTCGCCGCTGGCAGAGGCGCGACGGTTGGCGCCGGCAAAGGCGAGGCCGGAGAGGAGCAGCGGGTTGTCAACGACCTTCGGGCTTCCGGCGGCTGCCAGGCCGCCGACGCCGCGGGTTCCGTTCGTCACCGGCGAGCAGGCACCCAGAAAGAACCCATGAGTGGCGAGATGCAGGACGCGGTAGTGACGGGCCTCCTGCTTGAAGGCGCTTTCGCTTGCCGCACGACCGACCAGCACACGCGCGTCCGCAACGTCCTTGCCCGAATCCGCGCCGGCAGTCCAAAGGCCCGAGAGTTCCTTGACTTCCCGGAGCGTGCCGATGAGCGGCGGAAACGTCGCTGTTTGAAAGTCTCCGCAGCCTTGCGCGGCGTCACGGAGCGTCGCCGGCTCAGTCGTGGATGTCACGCCGGCAACTGGTTTCGCCGGCCGGCTCCGGAAAAGTGTCGCATCATCGAAGGAAGGACCGCCAATCGCCAGGAGGCCGCGCCCGGGAGTCGAGGCGCGCGATGAGGGCACCAGGTCCCTTTCAGCAGAAAGGTAGTGGATGACGATGCGGCTTTCGAGCAGATACGACCGCTGACCGACGGGGAGAGCCGCGAACGGCACGAGGTTCAGCAGGCCATCGGTCACGATGAACACCCTGCTTGCATTGCCCAGGTGAAGCGCCACAGGATCCCAGATCAGCCTTCTCAAGGCAGCGCCCGAGCGGCGAGACGAGCGGACCGGCCCGTCACTGGATACTAGCGCGGTCGCCAGAGCTTCGGCGGAGATGTCCGCTCTCCAGTGCGACACCAGCGTGTCGATGGTGTGCGCCGAACCAAGGAGCACGACAATCGGCGGCAGATTTGCTTGCAGCACGAAGGCGAGATACGACGGGACGTTGCGCGAAGCGCGCATCTGTCCGGTGAAGAGCGTTCGATCGTAGCGAACGATCGAGACGAGCGCGCTGTCGGACGGCAAGGACGCTCTGACGTCCTCGAGGCCCAGTTGCGCTCGGCTGCGTTCCGCCCTGAACGCAACGCTGCCTTCCGCCAACTCCTGCTCAGCGAGCTCGCTCTCGCGCCGCGCGTCTTCAACCACCGCCGCGTATTGAGCCGGCGACATAAGACCGGGCCCGCGCGCCATCAGGTTGGCAAGCCGCTGCTGTGCGGACCGCAGCGAGACCCGCTCAGGATCCGTGCGCTCGCTCGACGCGCGTCCTGCACTCTGTCGCGCCGCGATCTCGTCCAGGACGAGGGCTCGGCTCCGGATCAACCCATCGACGGCGACGGGGATCGCGTCTGGCATCGAGTCGGAGAGCGACAGGATCAGGTTCAATCCTCGTGGACGAGCCGCCGCATAGTTGAGGGCCTGACGTTCGGGCAGCGAGCGCAACATGAGCCGCAGGTGATCGCGACCCGTTGCCTCTGCCGTCGCCGCCGTGCTGAGCGCGAGATCGCGCTCCTGCATGTTGGCCAGCGCCAGACTCAACCCCGCTTGTGCCTGGGCGTACGCCGGATTCGACGTGCCCAACACTCTCGCCCGGATCTGGAGCGCCCTCTCGTAGTGGTCCTTCGCCGCCACGTGGTCCCCGCGAAACTCCTGGATCTCCGCGTAGAGCGCAAGTGCCGTCGCATATTCGGGCGCATCAGGTGCATTGAGTCGTTCCCAGATCTGGAGTGCCCGGCTCGCCAGCTGCTGCGCGCGCGTCGAACGGTCAATCTGCATCAGGGTGGAGGCCATGTCCGCAAGCGTTCGGGCGACGTCGCGATGGTTCGGTCCGAGGTTCTTCTCTCGAATGGCGAGGGCACGTTCGAACAGTCGAAGAGCTTGGATCGGCGAGCCCTCTTCGCGGTACACGTTCGCGAGGTCCGTGAGCGCGACCGCTACGAACGGATGGTTTGGGCCACCCACCCGTTCATGAATGGTCACGGCCCGGGTCTGTTCGCGCCGCGCGTTGGCGAAGTCGCCAAGGCTGGCATCAGCGCGCGCGAGCATCGACAGGGCGGTCGCCACGTGCTCATGCCACGGGCCGTAGCGCGCTTCGAAGATGCTCAAAGCCCGTCTGAAACGTTGCCGCGCGACGACATACTCCCCCTCGCGCAGCCCGGCATACGCGAGCGAATGGAGATACAGCGCTGTCTCGTGATGGTTCGCGCCGAAGTTGCGCTCGGCGATGGCCAGGGCCCGCTCCCTCAGGGCAAGGGACAGGCGCAGGTCGCCGAGATCCGCCAGCGTTGAAGCAAGATATTTGAGCGACTGGGCGACGGTAGGGTGATCGGGTCGCAGCGTGCGCTCGGCGAGTGCGACGGCCCGTTCCGACGCGTTCCTCGACTCGACTAGTTGACCTTCGAACCAGAGTTGCTGCGCGATCAGATTTAGCGTCCGCGCATAGTCAGGATGATCGATGCTTGCGGCCTCCTGGATCGTGGCAGCCCGTCGCAGCCGTGTTCCCGACGGGTCGTATGCTCCTTTGCGCTGCAGGACCAACCCGATCTCTTCGAGCGTCCGAGCGATGGATACATCGGCCCCGTCGAGTCTCTTCTCCTTCAAGTGGAGGCTGCGCTCCAATGCCTTGAGAGCCTCGTCATAGCGGCGAGCAGCGGACAGGGCGCCGCCCAGGTGGTCGAGCGCCTCCGCCACGCCGAGGCTGTCTGGAGGAACGCTTCCCTCGCGCAACGCGACGGCTCGCTCGGTGGAGGCGACTGCCGGCTGGAATTCGGCAGCGGCGGCCAGCACGTCGCCCAGGTTGAGCAGAGACGGAGCGAGATCGACGTGCCCGGTTCCGAGACGTGCTTCCTTGGTGCGAAGCGTTTGCCTGGCAAGCGCGAGAGTCTGGTCCTGCGTCGCACGGCCGTTCAAAATCAGAGCGCGCACCAGAACGTCCGCAGCCGTCGCCGCCTGCAGCGCGTCGTCCCCGTGCAAGGCTCGCTGCTTGTCGAGTTCATCGTGAGCCGCGGCTTCGGCTTGCTCGTGCCAAACCTCCGGCCAGCAGCGCTCGCACGGCAAGAGGAACGTCGGGTGGACGCTCCTGCCCCGCTGATAGCGCTACGGACGCCACAACCAGGACCGCCGCGCAGCGAATCGTGCCCACTGGGGAGCTGATCACATGATCAGTCCTTGGCCTCACGGCGCTTCGGAGGTGCGGACTCGGCCTGCATGACCGCAGTTCCAGGGGACGGCTCCAGCGTCGGCGAGGATGTCGGCACCTCCGTCCGCTTTCGCATGGATTCCCGGATCAAGCTGTCTACCACGGCTTTGGCCGCAGTGGCCTCTGCCTCCGTCGAATGATACTGATCGGGGCGCTTTGGGCGGCGACCACCCGTCGACGCACCGACCGGGGCTACGAAAGCGACTACGAGATGTCCCCCGAGGGCGGCGGCCCTTCGGAAGATGTCCACCGCCACCTGATTTGGGCCGCAGCCATCCGGACCCCTCCCGCTAAAAAGCCTACCTCCGCGTTCGCTGTCCTCGCCGCGTTCGCTGTCCTCGCCGCGTTCGCTGTCTTCGCCGCGTTCGCTGTCCTCACCGCGTTCACTGTCCTCGCCGCGCTCGCTGTCCTCGCCACGTTCGCTGTCCTCGCCGCGTTCGCCCAGCCGCAGTAGTTCGAACTTCTGCTGTTGCGCGCGCCTCTTTGCCGCATCATCACCCATGATCTCCTCCTGTGTCGTGCGACCGGCTAGCTCGGTCTCGCGAGCGCGTGCACCAGTCCGCTCCATCGCGTTTCCTGTGCGAAGACGAAGTTGTGGTACAGATGCCGCACCGCATCGAAGTCCCTGTTGGGCGCCACGTGCGGCGCGTAGAGGCTGATGCCGTTGAGCCGCGCCGTCTGGCCGGCGTTGCGTCCGTGCTCGATGACGAACGGCCGTCCTTCACCCTGTTCGCTCAAGCCAACCACGAAGCGTTGCGGACTGACCAGGAAATCTCCCAAGGCTTGTGCCGCTTCGATGACGAGGGGGTCACCGCTTTCACGCGCCAAATTGAGACATAGATTGGCTACGTCGACATACGGTCTGCCCTCCACGGTTTGCGCCCGTGAGAACAAGCGCGCAATCCGCCCACGGATGTAGGGATCCCCGATAGCGCTGGCCAGCGTCAGCGCCAGGACTTCTGCGCGGGCGAAGAGTTCGGGCGCGCGATCCAGATCGAGCAGCGTCAA
>CAVXUR010000009.1:0-342860 GCA_963764925.1 uncultured Acidobacteriota bacterium | reverse complement strand
GCGAGAAACGCGTCAACCGATGGCGGGAGTTTCAGAATCGGGCAGACGGAGTCGGGAGTAACCGCCAGGTGTCGGCCGCGCCCCAGCCGACGCCGCAGCCGATCGACGATGATCGACGCGTCGCTGACTGGCCTCAGATCGACGACCTGGATTCGACGGATCGCGCAGAACCGTGTCGAGGAACGCGTCCGTGCAGGTCTCTTCGAACCCCGGGGCGGCGAAAAAGTCGAAGTACTCCGAGGTTACATCGCCGCCCTGGCCGATGAACTCGGCCGCAAGGACCCGCGGCAGGCCGCTCCCCCCGCGCCAGACACACTTCAGGGGCGCCACACCAACCAGGCGCCCGTCGTCGGTCCGAGCGGTCAAAACATGCAGTTCGCTGCCCGCGCCGTAGACCTCCCACCAGGTCGAGACCCACTCCCAAGTCAGGAAGAGTGTGTTCGCCCGACTGCTCTCGAGCAGCGATGCCCACTCGCCTCGGAGGGCGTCGAGTGCCGACCGATCCGAAATCCGAGCGATGTGCAAGGTTGTGCGGAGCCTTCCGTATGGTCAGGGGCGGTCGTCCAGCCCGTCTATTAGACATGACTCGCAAAGTCTGCACCGGCCGACAAGGGCGCCGGACGGTCAGAATAGGCTGTTTTCCCAGTGTTTACGAGGCGGGGGTCGGTATTCGCCGTTCGAGGGTCAAGAGGTCTGCCCAGAGACTGACAAATATCTCCAAAAGATGAGCTTAGAAGCCTAAGCTCGAAGCTGCCGAAGGACGGAGCCGATCGCAGCGGGCAGCATGTGGGCGCGGTCAGTGCACGGGAATGACCACGTTTAACGGTCACCATGGCGGCGCGACTGCAGGTTGCTGACTTGGCGCGGGGTAGAGGTCGACCGTCGCTGGCAGATGGGCCGCTCGCGGCTGTTCGGCAATCGCGAGGAACAGGCGAGATAACGCGCTCCTGACGAGCGGCACCTTCGCGGCGAATGCGGCCGCCGCGGTGCTGCGCCAGCCGGGCACGCCGACGCTAATGTGCACGAAGCGAACCCTCGCAAAGAACGGCGAGATCTCTCGCTGCGCCTCGGCACGACTCATGTGGCAACGGAAGATCTGGCTGCCCGGGTAATGTCCTGCAGGCGGAACGCGCAGCAACCGATCCCGGCCGCTGAAGTGATGCATGCTTATCACCGCGCGTCCGTCGGCGCTTAGAGCCTGGGTGATCTGAAGGAGCGAGGCCATCCGGTGATCTGCGTCCGGAAGGTTGCTATGGAGCGTGGAGAGCGCGCGATCGAATCTTCCTGCCGCGGCGAATGGCTTCGTGACGTCCGCCTGCACCAGTGCAACAGGAGCGTCGAGCGGAAGTTTGCCTCGAAGGATCAGGAGGCCTGGCCTCGAAAAGTCCACGGCCACGACCGCGGCCGATCGTTCTGACAGTGCGACTGTGTAGCGCCCCGCGCCACATCCAATTTCCAGAATTGAGTGTCCACTTCGTGCTGCGACTGCAGCGAGGGTCGGGGCCTCTTCGATCGCATCGGCGATATCCGATCGCCACTCTGTGACTGAGCCGGACAGGATCGCACTGTTCTTGACGTCCCGCTGGGTCAGTTCGTGCGCGCTTTCCGGGTGCAGCCGCTCACGATCGAGGAGCGAGAGGATTCCGTCCTTGACGCGATGGCGGCGCCCACAGATCGAGCACTGCGTTTCGCCGTTCGCCATGAACTCGCCGTTCCGTCCCGATGTCGCCTGGAGCGCGCCCCCGTCCCCTGGACAGCGCATCAGACACAACAGCTTGATCGGGAATCCGCGCTGCATCCTAAGATTCACTCCAGCGGTTCGAGGTCTCCGGCAGCCGCACAGGTAAGACCGACGCTATCGGCCGGTGGACCGTCGACGGGCAGCACGGACTGTGGCACCGCCAAGCATGGCAAGGCCCGTCAAGAGTAGAGTCGACGGCTCGGGGACGGCATAGACGCTGACTAGCGTGCCTTGGAACGGTTCCTGAGCCGCCGCCGGGCCTGCGGTCCTCGAGCGAGGCCTGAAACCGTCCCGAATCGGGCAGGTCCGAGGGCAGCGCCAGCGACGGAAGTGCCGTGTTCCAATTCAGGAACACGTCGAATCCCCGGAACTGCCAGGCGCCGGGAAGGTTGCTGTGGATGTCACCTGTCAGCGAAGTATCGAGGGTCACGCTGTTGGGCTGAACCCGGAGGACCGAGTTGCGCCCCCCGACGATACTCCAGTCCGTGGTCGATGCAGACCACGCGAGCATGTCGCCCACCGGGTAGTGGTACACGCCTGGGCCGCCGAACAGCGGCCCGACTACGGCGGGATCAGACTCAGCTCGAGCGGTGTCGAAGGTAATCGTCCAGGTCAGACTCGAACCGACCGGAAACATGTCCGGCGGCAACGGAGTGCCCGGGCTTGTGTCGCCATGGGCGGCAGTGATGGTCATCAAGGCTTCCCAGGTGATCACCTCGGCGCGGGCGGACCCGCTGCCCAGGAACAAGAGTGGGGCGGCAAGCAGGAGTGCTCTCTTCATGGTTGGCCTCTTAACAGGTAACGCTTGACCTTCCCCGTATCGGTCTTGGGAATCTCGTTCACGACAATGACGCTTCTCGGCACCTTGTACGTTTCCAGGTGCGCGCTGCACAGCTTTCTGAGTTCCAGCTCGAGGCCGTTCGGCCTCTCGCCGGCGAGGACGACGAATGCAGCTACGCTCTCACCGGTCACCGGGTCCGGCAGGCCGACCACCGCGCAATCGGCCACGCGGGGATCGAGCCGCAGGATGGCCTCGACCTCGCTTGGAACCAGTTTCAAACCATCGACATTGATCTGGTCGTGTACCCGGCCAATCCACGTGAGAAAACCGTCGGCGTCGACCGAACCGAGATCACCCGTTCGGAACCAGCCATCCTCGAACAACCCGTCGGCCTGGTGCGCCCAATAACCAGAAGTGACATGCGGGCCTCGTACGAGAATCTCGCCAGGTTCGTTCACGAGCGTCTGCGTGGGGCTGCCGATACTCACCTGCCCCCCGGCTGGCGGCCGCCCAACGGTCGACAGTTTGTCCGGATGATCCCGGTAAGCAATGTACGCGCTCCGCGATGCCTCGGTGAGGCCGTAGTACATGTAGATGCGAGTCTCGGGCAGAAGGGTGAGCAGACGCTCGGTGTATGCGACCGGCATTGGCGCAGTATTGATGACCATGTAGCGGAGAGCCCGCGCCTGCTCGCGGAACGGCTCCTCGAACCGGTCCAGGATGATCCGCATACCGGCCGGCGTGCCGGGGAAGCTCGTGATGCGCTCCGTCTCGATAACGTCCAATAACCTGGGTATGTCGCGCAGCCCTTCGCCGATATAGATCGTACCTCCGAGCGCGCAGTAGACGTGCAGGTGCCCGAGCCCGAACAGGTGCGTCAGCGAGAGTGTCGTCAGCTCGCGGTCGTCTTCGATCACTCCCGCCCAGGCGGTGATTGCCGCACGCGTGAACTCGAGGTTCGCGTGCGTGAGGCAGACGCCTTTGGGCACGCCGGTCGTGCCGCTCGTATAGATGATGAGCGGCAGATGCTCGGTCGAGGGCTGTCGACCGGCCGGCAGCGGTCCCGCATCCCAGTCGATGTCCTGCAAGTGGAGCTGACGCACATCGGCATCGAGATCGGCGCGGCCCTGCGGCGTCAACACCCATCGAGCGCCGCAGTCGCGGTAGACGCCGGCCACGTGGGCCGGCCTCGTCTGAGGATCAACAGGAACGACGGTACCTTGCGCGAACCACGTCCCGAAGTACGCACACACGTAATCGAGCGAGTTGCCGCAGCTCAGGATGATCCGGTCGCCAGGTTCGGCGCCGAGATCCGTGACCGCGCGGGCGAACCCCTCCGCCCGTCGAAGCGCCGCACCGTACGACAACCGCTCGGCTGAGCCACTTGCGGTCGACACGATGAAGTCACGGGCTGGAACCCGTTCGGCAGTGGCGCGAAACCGCTCGGCAATCGACATGGGAGCGCTCATGACCTCTTCCCCGCCTGCACGTCCCGAATCAGCCGTTCCATCATTGCCACGATTCGACTCTCATCCGAGCAGATTCGCCCACCGCGCCCATTCACGCGCCATCGCCATACCCTTGTCAAGGTCGAACACGGGGCGATACCCAAGCAGCCGCTGCGCCTTGGCGATGGAGATGTGAGTCTTGCTCGCCTGGTAGCGGGCGTCGAAATCCGCCGGCACGTGCAGCGGCTTCTTGACGGGCCCGGCCGCGCGCTTCGAGGCGTCTTGCCGGAGGATGCCCTTGGCCGCTTCCACGAGACCGCGCGGCGCGACCTCCTTCGCGGCCTGCACGGCGGGCAAACGGCGTAGACGCCGCTGCACGGTATCGTCCAGCACTAGAGATTTGAGCTGCGCGGTCGTTGTCAAACCGCGCTCCAGCCGCCGACGCGCGGTCGCGATCTCTTCCAAAGACATCGACACCGTCGACTGGAAGCCCAACATCGCCTCGTACGCGCCGTAGAAATCTCGCCAGGTGGAGGGCTCAGGGCCGGACGCAAAGTACAGCTCGCCCCCTCCCTGCGCGGACGTGGCCGCGCACAGGATCAACAGCACCATGTCGTCTACGAAGATATGGTTACAGAGGCCGTCGCCCCCGTTCACGAGCGGAATCACGCTCCATTTCATCAGCCCGAGCGGATTGACCGTCCAGGACGGTGCTCCCGGTCCGTAGATCGCCGTCGGCAGCAGAATCCGCACGTCAACACCCAGTTTGCGCGACGTCTCGAGCGCGACCCGGTCGCCCTGCCATTTCGTGTACCGAATACGCATGCGACCGGGGCGGTCGCGCCGTGGCCTCTTCGGTGAGGGGACCGTCGGGCGTCAAACCGTACGCGACAATCGTGCTGAGGTGCACGACCCGACGGCAGCCGGCTCGCGCGGCCTCTTCAATCAGGATCCTTACTGCGTCGACATTGGTCTTCGCGGACTCCTGTCGCGTTCCGCGGCCCCACGTGCAGTTCACGACCACATCGCACCCGGCCAGCACCTTGGCCAGAGCTCCGCGATCGCCCACGTCACCCGGCACGACCTCCACGTTGAACCGGGAGACACCCGACAGGCGGCCGAACGAACGCGCGAGCACTCTGACGCGGGCGGTCGAGTTCAGCGCGAGCGCCTCCACGAGACGTCCTCCGACGAAGCCCGTCCCGCCCAGGATAGCGACCGTCTTGCCCGCGAGTTGCGCGAAGTCGAACGGCGCCTGGAACGGCTCCCACGGAAGGTCAATCGAGAGGGGGTTTGCCCGGCAGGTGTCGAGCAGGCGAATCGACTCGAGGCTGTGTTCGGCGAACTCCGGCGTGTCGGTCGCCGTTTCGATCGCCTCCGCGAACCGCAGGAGCTGGAGCCGGTGCTCCTTCGAACAGGTTGCCGCGCGGATCGTCTGGCGCAGCCTCACGACATTCGAGGAGCATACGCGGCGGGCCCGACAGTTCCACGCCGTGCACTCTAACAGTGACCGGGCCGCGCGGCGACGTGCCCACCTCGAGTTCGCCCTCTCTCACCCCGAATAATGCAGGTGCCGCGCAGGTTGCGCGTCCGGCTCATCTCGACGGTGCCCTTCACGCCGGACGCGAGCGTCAGCTCGAGCACGCAGTTGGCTTCGACCCCCCCGCGGCTGTCGTCGCTGTAGGACACGTCTCGAAAGTCGCCCAGCCACGTGAGCAGCATGTCGAGCGTGTGCGGCCCTTGATCGTGAAGCACACCGCCGTACGTGCGCCGCTGGAACGTCGCATCCGAGGCAAGCGGCCAGTTGTAGACGCCCCCTTCACGGAAGTCGAACGATTGGATCCTGCCAATCAGACCGCTCTTCAGAACCTCCTCAGCGAACTTGAACGATGGGTACTGGCGGCGGACGAGTCCGACACCGACGCGCTTCCCCAGCCGCGCAGCCGCCTCCAACATGATGTCGACATCTGCCATCGAGGGGGCCAACGGCTTCTCCACGAACGCGTGGAGCCCGGCCTCCATCGCCGCCACAGCGAGCCGCGCATGGAGGTGATGCGGTGCCGCGATAACCGCGATGTCCGCATGCGCGGCCAGCCCCGCACAATCGCTCGCGACGTGAGAGACTCCAAAGGCCTCGGCCAGCCGTTGCGCGCGCTCCACGTCGACGTCCACCAGCGCAGTGACGCGCAGCACGTCGGACTCGGCCAACGCCGGCAGGTGCAGCTTCTCGGTCACGGCGCCGCATCCGACCAGCGCAATGCGCGACAGACGCCTCCCCGGAGCGGTCACGTCGACGGCGGGTCCCCCCACGATAGTTTCTGTCATCACGCTCGAACCTCTCTCCCTTCTGACTCGGAACCGACGCTCGGTCGGCTCCGGATACCTAATTCTGAGCCGGCGACCGCATCAATGGGCGGCGCCGGCGAGCATCGTTCGGAAATGTTCGCTCTCCACCGCCAGCTGGTCGTAGGTGCCGCTCGCGACCACCGCGCCATGATCGAGCACGAAAATGCGATCGCACATGCGCACGGTGCTCAACCGGTGTGCGACGATGATCATCGTCTTGTCGTGCTCGAGCTCCCTGATCGCATCCATGACGATCTGCTCCGTCAGGTTGTCGAGGGCGCTTGTTGCCTCGTCGAAGACCACCACGTGCGGATCGCGATAGAGAGCGCGGGCGATGCCGATCCGCTGACGCTGCCCGCCCGACAGCCGCACGCCCTGTTCGCCGACGACCGTCCGATAGCCTTCGGGCAGATCATTGACGACAAAGTCGTGCAGGTGCGCGATGCGCGCGGCCCGCTCGACTGCCGACATGTCGATCTCATGTCCGTAGGAGCCGAAGGCAATGTTGGCGGCGACTGTGTCGTCGAGCAGGAAGATCGTTTGCGGGACATAGCCGACGCCCTTCTGCCAATCCCGCACGCTCTTCCCGTCCACGACGACGCCGTCGGCGAGCAGCCTGCCACTCGTCGGCGCGAGCAGCCCGAGCACGATGTCGACGAAGGTCGTCTTGCCGGCACCCGTGGAGCCGACGACGCCCACCGTCGTACGGGCGGGAATCGTCACTGTTGCCTCTGCCAGCGAGGGGCGATCCGCGTTCGGATAGCTGTAGGTGACGGCGTCGAGTTCGAGCGCCTGGATCAACGGAAGCGGTCTGGACGTGGCGGCGCTCGCGAAGCGCTCCGTCGGCAGCGACGTTTCGAGTTGGAGAAGATCGCGTCGCAGGACCTCGAGCGACGGCAGCGCAAATCGTATCTGCGACACGCTCTTGTAGATCGCCTGCAGCGCCGGCATCAGCCTGTACCCTGCCACGGCGAACACCCCGATGACCGGTAGCGCCGAGCCCACGTCGCCGTGCACGCCAATCAGGTACAGAAGTACGGCCAGCATGCCGCCGAATATGACGCCCTGCATGACGAGCGATGGCAGCTCGGCCACGACGGCGCCCGCAGCGCTCAGCCGGGCCATGCGCTCGGACGGGATCGCGAATCGCTCGGCGAACCTCGGCTCGAGGCCGGCAAGCTTCACGTACTTGATCCCGCCGAATGCCTCGGAGAGCGCGCGATTCCGGCCGTAATTCACCTTGACGCGCTCCTCACCGGTCGCCGCGACATAGCGCCTGCCAACGAGGAACACCGCGGCGTACGCCATGCCGAGCACCGCGGCAGCGCTCGTCGCCAGTACCGCGTCGACTCGAAGCAGCAGCGCGAGGATCAGCGTCACGCTCATCGCATTCGCGATCAGAACCATGGATGGGAGCAGCACGTTCTGAACGACGTTATTGACCTCGTAGATGATCGCCACCGTGAGGTCAGAGCTGTGACGGTTGAGGAACCAGTGATACGGCTGCGTCAGATAACACGACAGGAGGCGAACCCCGATGATGTGCGACTGGAGGTTCGTGAAACGCAGCTGCAACCAGGTGCCTACGGCCCGCAGCGCCGTCGATCCGACCAGCAGACCGAACGCGGCCAGACCGAGCAGGAAGAGAAAGTCGGGCTTCGAATCCGCGCCGGTGATCCGGTATGCCGCGGAGAGGTACGGGTTCGTGTCGATGACGTCGGGGTTGGCCAGCACGGCCAGGAACGGCAGGATCGAGGCGATCCCGACCGCCTCGAGGAGAGCCATCACGAGCACGATGCACAAGACGGCAGCAGCTCTGCGCCGGTCTCGCCGGTCGAGCACTTCGAGCAGTTTGGTGAAAATCCTCAGCATGATGACGCTACGCGTGATTCATCGCGCATTCCCATCGCCCGCAGAACTTGTACGACCGAAATGCGCTTCCAGGATGGGAGTGACGTACCGCGTCAGGGCCGCGTAGCCCTCGCCACTGATGTGGCTGCCATCGGTTGCCGCGTATTCGCGCAGACGACGGCCATCGGGCGCTGAGAACATCGGCTGCACGTCCAGCAGCAGCGCCCCCTCGTGCCGGCTGAACTCTCGCAGCCACGAGTTCAATTCCAGGACGTGTCCGTTGACATACGCCTGGTAGCTGGCACGACCCATCAAGCGCCCGACGAGCGTGCGGGCCTCGCTCATCACCGACCGTGGCTGGCGGATCGTCACTTCGGTCATCAGGATCGGCTCGACGCCAGCCTCCCGCGCACGCGAAACGATCGCCGCAAAGCTCTCCTGCATGCGGATGCGGGCGGCGCCACCGTCGGCTCGCGGCGTGCGAAAGATGTCGTTGATAAACCCCCAGATGAGTACGGCCCGCGGCCGCACCGAGACAACGTCCCGCTCGAAACGCTCCAGCAACTCGAATGACTGTTGCCCCGTGATCCCCTTGTTCACGAGCGGAACACCGGCGAGCGCTGGCACTGACCAACCTCCGGCGTACGAGGCGCCGAGGACGACGAGCGGGCCACCCGGATACTTCGCGGGGAACGCGGGAAGAGAACGATTGCCTGTTGCGGTGTCGTGCACTGTCAAGCTCTCTCCAGAAGCGGAAGGGTTCGCGATCCATCCGCGTGCGGCGTAGTAACGGTACGCCACGCGCTCGCGGATCGTGTGATAAAGCATGTCGACGTTGTCGCGATACCCCAGATACATCGGGACGCTCGCGCGCTCGATAGCGAAACCGAACCGGGCAAATGCCGCCTCCGAACGCCGCATATGGAGCCGGTCGGTCACGAGAAGCAGTCGCCGTGCGCCGACGGCCTGCAGGTACGGCGCGCTGTGCGCGGCGTTCTCCCAGGTCGTGGTCGAGGTCGTCTCGGTGCGGACAGCCGCAGGTGGTATTCCGACGGTCACGGCAAACTGCGCCATCGCGTTGCTGACCGCGCAGTGCGTACCACCCGGCGAAACTCCGCCCGTGAAGAACACCAGGGGCGCCCGGCCTTCACGGTACAGGCGGGCGGCCAGCAACCCCCGCCGTATCCCGTTCATGTTCAACGTGCAGCCCTCGATCACGGCCGCACCTAGCACAACGATGGCGTCGGCCGGCCCTGTAGTATCGGGACGAAGGATCGCCATTGCCGGCGCCGCCGCCTGAGGCGCCCGGTTGATGATCCAGACGATCGCCGGAGTCGTGGCACAACCCAGGAGGAACACCAGGAGCGCCTTTCGTGACACCCTCGCCGGCCGCCGCGGCCCGGCTTGCACGCGCGTCATGCACGGCTCGCCGTCGTCGCCCGCTCCTCAAGCACCGGTGGATCCGCCGGACTGCGCCCGACCAGTTGCGCCGCCAAGCGGGTGTCGTACCTCACCGCGTCGAACGCGGCAGCAATGTCCATCGGTCGTGGCGAACCCAGCATGACCCGCTGTGCGAGCTTCAGCGCCGGATTCGCCAGCTTCAACAGACGGAGCGGCATCCAGATTACGCCCAGATCGGGACGCCGGCGACGGAGCCGTTCCACCAGCGCCGCTCTGGTCGGCGCCTTTGGGTCCACGAGATTGACGACGGGAGGAACCTCCTCGAAGCGCTCCACCGCGTACGCGAGCACGGCGGCCGCGTCGCCGACGTCGATCAACGGCAGGTGACTGCGGCGCGGACCGACTGCGACATACCACGGGCCCACCTCACGACCGAGTCGTCCCGGAGGATCGAAAGCCGCGAAGTCCACCAGCGGGCCTGGCCTGATCACCCTGACATCGAGACCGTGCTGCCGGGCGAGTTCGAGCAGGAGCCGTTCGGATTCCGCTTTGCCCCAGACATACGGGCCGCGTTCGAGGCTCGCGTCCACGGGCGTCGACTCATCGAGTACGCCGGAAGCCGACTTCAGCACCGCGAGGCTGCTGACGTGAATGAACCGTTTGACCCCGGCCTGGATCGCGGCTTCAGCGAGCGCCCGCGTGGCGCCGATCGAATTCCGCTCGTGCGCGGAACGGCCACCGCTTGTCTCCGCGGCACAGTGAACGACAGTGGAGACGTTCGCCATGAGTACGGCGGGCACGCCGGCCGCAAGGTCGCACGTCGCATACTCGACGTCGGCGACGCGGTCGGCAAAGCGTGCCGGCCGCCGGGTAATCGCGCGAACGCGCCAGCCGCGGGCGCGCAGTTCAGCCACTGTCCGCTGGCCCAGGAATCCGCCGGCGCCCGTCACCAGGACTACGCCGCGGCCGTCCATCACCGACGGCATGCGGCGCCCGGACGCCACCAGCGCCGTCTGCGCCGTGCGCTCCGCCTCGGCAGCCTGACGCATCAGCATCTCGCCAATCTGCTCGCAGACCGCTACGGTCTCGGTAATCGACGGCACCGACATGGCGGCTGGCGCGCCACTCCGGATACTGTCGTAGAAGGCCTGGAAGAGGCTCCGCAGCCCCGGATACCCGTACTTCCGTTCCCGCAGATTCCTGATGAAGCCGCCAGCCGACCCGACCATCGTCTGTCGCGCCTGCCGGAAGGGATTGACGAGCGCGCCGCCGATGTTGGCGCCGGCGCCGGGCAGCACGACGATGCCGCCGGTCACGAGATCGATGCGCAACGTACCATTGGTGCCAGCCACGTGGACGTATTGCTCCACCGGACGAGCGCGAAGTGAGACCGTGAGGACACCACGCCGAGGCCCGAGCGTGAGAATCGCGTTTACTGAGCCGTCCGCAGTCGCCGACAGTCCCTCGATCCGCAACACCTCGTCTGAACATCCGGTTCGCAGGACGTCGAGCAGCATGTAAACCGCGTGCGGCAGGATGTCCATGGCCTGATCGACGGGAGTGATCGACCGGCGGACGGTGCGGAACGAGAAGTAGCTCTCGACCTGCGTCACCTCGCCGATCTCACCGAGGCGCCGGCGCGCCGCCAGGCTGGCGTGCTCGAACAAGCACTGATGCCCGGCGCACACCTGAAGAGACCGCTGGGCGGCGAGCGTTGTCAGTATCTCGGCCTCGGCGCCGTGTCGGCGTAAACGGCTTTTCGACGTAGACGTGCGAACCGGCGTTCCAGCACGGCGCCGTCCAGCACGCCTGCGTGTGCGGCGGCGTGACGATGTGCACGACGTCGGGGCGCGACCCGTGCGAGCATCGTGTCGAGGTCGCCGAAAAATCGCGGCACCCTCGGGCAAATTTGGCGACAGCTCTCCCTCGTCCGCGTTGGGATCGCACACAGCCACGAGCCGGGCGCCGGTGCATCCGCGCAGTGCGTAGATATGGTTCAACCCCATCTTCCCGGTGCCGACGATCGCCACGCGCAGCGCAGCGATAGGCGTGTCTTGCATCTGCTGTGTCATCAACGGTTCCTACGGTTGGTCAAAGAGCGGATGTGCCAGGCTCAGCCGAGCGAGCCGCGGTGGCCCCGGCGGTCTGGTGCGGCGATCCGAGTCGCCGCCGAAGCGCCGCGACGAAGCGCTCCTGCTGGCGCTTCAGGCTGAGTTCCAGTTCGGACCGGCGGCGGCCGGCCAGCCCGCACGCGTGGGCGCGCGCCGGATCGTCGAGCAGGGCCTCCAGGGCGTCGGCCAGCGCGCTGGCGTTGCCGGCCTCGAACAGCAGGCCGGTTTGTCCATCAACCACCGCCTCCGCCAACCCCTGGAGTCGTGACGCCACCACCGGCAGGCCCGTGGCGGCCATCTCGACGGAACTCAGGGTGAACGAGTCCCACCCGGTGGATGGAATGACGCCACAGAAGGCGCTTTGGAATATCGGCAGCATGTCGGAGCGGTACCCGGCGAAACGGATCCATTGATCGATACCGAGACCCGGCGTACATCGCCTCGTAGGGACGCCGCTCGTCGCCGCGATCGCCGCAGATCAGGAAACAGACATCAGTTCGACGGCGAGCGATCAGCAGTTCGATCGCTCCGTCGATCAGCGTGGCGATACCCTTTCTCGGCGTGCAGTGTCCGGAGAAGACGACGACCTTCCGATCGCGGCGGGATGTCGAACGTAGTCGTGCACGTAGTCAGACGTCGGCCGGCCGAAACCGGTCGGTATCAACGCCAAGCGGCACGAGGTCGATCATGCCCGGCGGCACTCCGCGACCAGTGATGGCGAGGTCCGCCATCGCCTGCGACTCGAAGATGAGGGCATCCGCCTTGTCTCTCGATACCGCCAGATGCGCGCGCTTGAGGGCGCGCTTCCACGCCGGGCGGGCGAGGAGATCGGCGCACCCCAGTAGCAGACGATCGTCCGACGCCGTTCCGCCGCATTACGCGGAACGCCGGATGCACCGGCTGGACGTCAAACGTGATCACGAGCCCCGGCTTGATTCGGCGGAGGTGCTCCTCCAGAGAGCACATCGCCTCCGCCGACCGATCCTCGATACTGAGCGTCCCGATGTTTGGAAACCCTGGCGGCAGCGACGCCGGCGGCCCCGGCGTCGTGTCCGGATAGGCGAAATGCACCCGCGACGCATCCCCGCCCGCCAGATCGAGTGCCGCCGCATAAAACAGCCGTTCGAGCGCGGTAATTGCGTACCCCGCATCGGTCGGCCATTTCATCCACACCAAAGTTGTCACTGCCACGTCTCCGTTTACGCCTTGACCATTGAGAACACAGCGAACGTATAGTCCAGGCCGACTTGGTCCCAACGCACGACGCGGTCGCGGCTCGACAGGTCGAGCGGCCCGGTCAGCTTCAGCCCGTGCCGCTGCGCGGTCGCCACCGCGGCGAGAATCTCCGTCTTGTCGAACACGTGAACCGGCACGCCGTACGCGTGCTGCCCCCGTGTGTCGGTCGGCGTCTCGAAGTAATCAGTTGACGTCACGAGCAGGCCACCCGGTTCGAGCACGCGACTCATCTCCTTGAAATATGAATCGAGGTTGACGCCGTGCTCGACGACGCTCAGGCACACGATCGCGTCAAACGAGTTCGCGGCAAAGCGCATTGCGGTGACATCGCCGGGCTCGTAGACGATGGGGCCGCGCCGCCTGGTCGTCTGGAATGCGAGGTTGTTTCCACACAGGTTGCGATAGCCGTAGAGATAGAGCCATGGCAGGAAGCGCGAATACATCTCGGCTCCCGCGTCCAGGACCCGCGCCTCCTTCGAGGTCCGCTGCAGGACCTCACGCACGGCAGCGAGCGTGTCCCAGTTCTTCGTGATGTCCGGACAGGGCGGGAGCCGCAACCGCTTGACCTCTTCGGTCGCGGCCTCTATCTGCGCGCGACCCTGCAGGACGCTGTTCATCCACGGTGCACGCGGCAGGTCCCGGCCGCTTGTGCCCCACTTTACTGCCATGTACGCGCCGTACCCCACATTGGTCGACAACACAGCATTACGAATCGCAGTCACTCCCCCCACACACAACCTTTCTGCGCCAGAGGCACATGGCGCTCCAGTTCGACGAGAACCGCCTCCGGGCTAAACCTTAGTTCGACGAACGCCCGTGCGGCGCGACCGAACCTGACGATCTCCACCGCAGAGGACGACACCTCGTTGATGCGGCGCGCCATCTCGGCTCCGGTGGCGGAAATGATGGCGTCACGCCCGTCGACGAACCCGATGCCCTCGTTCCCCAGCGGCGTCGTGACCACGACCTTCCCCTGAGACGCCAGCATCAGGTTCTTGACCCGCACTCCTCCGCCGGAGACTACGGGAGCCACTGCGATCGCGGCCCCGGGAACCACCGTCTGCAAGTCATCGATGAACCCGTGACGCACGACTTCGATCGGGCTGCCCGAAAGGTTCAGCGCGTCGAGTGGGCGGTCGAGGCCACAAAGGTGCAGCCGGAAACCGGACTCGAGGTGCGGGGCGCACTCGCGCACGAACCAACGCACCGCGTCCACGTTCGGCGAATGAAAGAAGTTTGCGACCATCAGGAGTTCGCGCGTGGGGACTTTCGGCAGGCCCTCCGGCGGTTCACGTGCTTCGTGTCTGAACGGCACCGGGATATACACCGTCCGCCGGGCAACCCACGGGAAGTGCTTCACGATCCAGTCGCGGTCCTGCTCTGTCAACGCGATGATGCGATCGGCGCGCAGATAGACGGCGACCGAGACCAGATAGCACACGATGAGCCGCAGCAGGTCCACGAGCGCCCGAATTCCTGACGCCGCCCGCAAGTCCATCGCGATCCTGCGCGTGAGCACCTCGTGATCACGAATGACTACGAACGCCGCAGGACGCCGCCACCCGTAAAGCACCAGCGCAGTGGAAATGGACTCGAAGATCACGACGTCCGCACAGTCGAGCTTCGATCGCATGTCCGGATCACCGAGCAAAAGATGCCGGCACTGGTGCGGCAACGGCAACGGCCAGACCAGCACCCGTGCCACCCGCGCCCGGACCGACTGCGACGGGATTCGCTGGTCGACGCAAACGACTTCCGGAACAACACGTCTGTTCAACAAGTCGAGAAAGTCCTTTATCGCCCTGGCGCCGCCGCTCTTCTCGCCGGGCTCGAATGGCACGACCACAACCGCTCCCCCGCCGCCGGGTGACTTGCGGCGTCCGGCGGCCACCAGAAGCAGTGAGATTCCCGTCATCGCGACGTGGACGGCTGATCAGAGTCGCCAGCGGTGGAACCTTCGCGAGGTGGCGGAGCCACTCGCGAGCCCCCCGCGCCTGCGAATGCGCGCGGCTCGCGTCTGCCGCGGAGTTATCCCGATCAGGCACCAAGCGCGGTCCGGCACTCGAGCGAGGTTGAAGTCTGGTCCCTGCGTGCATAGACGTTTTCGTAGCGCGCTATCATGCGCGCGACCGTGTAGTGCTCCGCGAAGGTTGCCGCGGCACGCTCACCGAGCGTCTGCGCGGCTTCCCGATCATCGAGGAGGCTCCACGATCGCACGGGCGAGCGCGGCGGCGTCGCGCGGCGGGACCAGACCGCCGCCTCCCCATCTGCCACCATCCGCCGGTTGTCGCCGACATCGGTGACGACAATCGGCCGTGCCGCGGCCATGGCTTCGAGCAGCGCCAGCGGCATCGCCTCCCACAGCGACGACATGACCCAGACGTCCATGGCGGCGAGCAGCTCGCGCGACGTCGTGGCGCCAGCCGGTGAAGACCACCGTGGATCTCGAGACCGAGGGCCGCGAGCCCGCTCGCGCAGCGCGCTCATCAGCGGTGCCGTCGCCGACCACCAGGAACGTCGCCGCGGAGACGCGCGCCGAGCATGCCGGGCCGCCTCGAGCAGGTGACTCGATCCCCTTCTGCTCGGTCAGCACCGCAACGGTGCCGACGAGCGAGCTCGTCCGGCGACAGGCCCAGCTCGCGGCGCTTCCGCGCGCGGACGTCCGGAGTCCATCGCGAACGGGTTCGTCGGAACACCGTTGATGCAGCGTCACGATGCGATCGGGCTGAGAGCCGTGGTGCGCTGATGAGCGCCTGCCGCTGCGGCTCGGCCACGGCGACCAGACGGTCGGCCCACCGCGCGTAGCACGCGCTCCAGCCACATGTAGCGCCGCTTCGCGTACGGATAGTTGCCGTAGTGGAACGTGTGCACCCAGAAAGGCACCTATCCGCAGCATGGCGAGCGGCCCGACGTTCGACAAGGCCGGCAGCCCGTGGGTGTGCACGACGTGCGGCTTGAAACGCGCGAATCACCTCGCGCAGATCCAGCGGCCTCAGGTACGAAGAGCGCCGGGTGTTTTTCGCCAGCGTCACCGGCACGCCAGCGGCCGCTGATCGCCGTCGGCCAGCGGGCCCAGGGCGTGCGTGCAGCAGACCGCCATGTCGAACCGCGTCCGATCGACGTCACGCGCGAGTGCGGCAATGACCTTCTCGGCGCCGCCGAAGTACAGCGCGCCCGACACCTGCAGAACACGAACGCGAGACTCGTTAGGGGATAGTCATCATCGTGGTTGGCAAAGCGTCGGCGTCACCGCTGCCGTTGGGCCAGAATCTCTCGATAGAGCGATTCCTCCCTGGGCGACACGCCGTGCGAAGTTGAAATTCCGGTGGACGAATCGCTTGCCGTTCAGCGCGAGCGTGCCGGCGGAGTCCTCGTTCCCGATCAGGCGCGGCAGCCCGGCCGCGATCCCCTCGGGCTCCTTGGGCCGGAACCAGCACGCCGGTCGACCTCGTCCGCGATGATCTCCCCGGTCCCGCCGACGTCGGTCGCGAGCACCGGCGTCTCCATGCACAGCGCCTCGAGGACGACGTTCGGCAAGCCCTCGGTGTGCGACGTCAGCGCGAGGACGTCGAGGTCGCGATAGACCGGACGCACGTCTGGTCAGATGGCCGGTGAAGACCACGCGGTCGGTGATCCCAGGCGTCGGCGGCCTCCCGCTCGAGGGCCGCGCCGGTCGGGGCCGTCGCCGACGAAGACGAACCGCGTGTCCGGATGCTGCGGCGAGCACCGATGGCGCCGCCCGGAGCAGGTCGCACTGCCCCTTCTCGGGGCTGAGACGGCCGACGTTGCCGACGAGCGGCGCGTCGGCCGGGATGCCGTAGCGCTGGCGGAACTCGCCACGGCGTGATGCCGCGGCGGCGTAGTTCTCCGTCACGATGGCGTTGTGGATGACGACGACGCGTCGCCGGATCCACGCCGCTGGCGACGACCGCGCGCTCTCGTCCGGTCCGGACACGGCGACGACGCGGTCGAACCTGCGCATGCACCTTCTGGCTCACGCCGACATACATCCGGCTCTTGAGCTGATTGCTGGATCCAGCCGTGCACCGTCGTCATGATCGGCACGCGCGCAGACCAGCGAGCGCCAGATAGGCGAGGACATCGGACTTGTACTCGTGCGAGTGGATGATCTGGATGCCGTGCTCCCGGACGATCGTCGACGAGCGTCATGACGAGCCGCGGGTCGAAGCGATGCGCCGAGCGGAGCGGGATGACCTCGCACGCCTCGCTGCAACGCGGCCTCCATGTAGACGTTGGTTGCTCGCCGGGGCACAGGAACAGGCCCATGACCTGCGAGAACTCGCGGCTTGTCGGTCGCGCGCGCGGTTTCGATGATCGTCTTGCCCGGGCCGCAGACGCGGTCGGTGTCGCGCAGGTGGAGGACGTTGATCATGCGTGCGCGGTACGCCAGCCGGTCGCGCGGCCAGCCAATCGAGCGTCGCGACGAACAGGTTCGGAGCCGTGTCGTAGAAGCGCTCGATTTCCTTCCAGAACGGATCTTCGCGGATGACGTCCACGGTGGCGTTCCTGTACGCCGCAGCAAATCGCGAGGCCTCCGGACCTGGCGCCTGAGCCGCGCCCCGTGTGATGTCGATCACGAGGCAGTCTGCCCGGTAAACCGCCGGCTGTCGGGCGCCCGCAACGCCGACGCCTCCTCGAACATCGGCAGTGACGGTTTCGTACCCGTCGACGTTCGCGGTCCGACCGGTCCGCATGTCGGCGACCAGCGCGTCGCGATCGTCCCTGACTTCCCGGTACGCCGTCATCTGCGTGGTCAGGTTGATCCGTAACAGTTCCTGCATGTAACTCTGGCCGTTCGCCAATCGGCGCCCAGAGCACCAGCAGCTCGACATCGTCTCTGCGCGTCGCTGACCTCGCGCGGCCAGCGTGGCACCGAACCGGAGACCGAGCAGTCCCACTCTCGGGGCACCGGTGCGGTGCTTCACGATCTCGATGGCGCGACCGATATCGGCGCGGGCCGTGGTCACCGAGCAGTCGGCGAAGTCGCCGTCGCTGTCGCCATTGCCCATGTAGTCGAAACGCAGAACCGGGTGGCCACGCAGCGCGAGTTCGCGAGCGAACGTCACGAACACGCGATGGCTCCAGAGCTTCTCTTCGACGAACGGGTGACAGAAGACGAACGGCGCCGATGGTTCCGCCGTATCAGGCTCGTGCAACACGCCGAACAGGTCGTACGCGCCGTTGCTGAAGAAGAGAGGGCGCTCAGTCATCCGTGGAGCGCCTCGAGAGTCGCGCTGCCGGAGCGCTGGGGACCACGCCGCGGCGCCAGGAGCGCACGAAACCACTGCGCGGTCTCGTGCCGCCACGGGCCAAGGTCAGACATTCGCGGATTCTCGTAATGGAGAGTCCTGTCCCCACAGCTTCATAAACCCAGCGCAGCCTGTGCAACTTGGTGCCGAGGTCGGTGAGCCTGCTGCCGGCCCGCGTCCGAACAGCGTCGTCAAGAGCGAATCGACGTCACCCCAGAACCACCGACTGCGGACGCCCGCTCGGTACGGCGGCAGGCGCTGGGGGCGGTGCGCCGGTTGCGGTGTCCACCAGAATCGCCGGGAAATCGACGCCCGCGTCGATCGGCGAGCTGCAGCGAGCCCCAGAAGCGCCCGTTGATTTCCATCAGCTTCGCCACGCCGTCTCGCGCGTCGAGCTTGAACTCGACCATCGCCACACCGGTCCAGTCCAGAGCGCCGCAGCAGCGACTCTGCAGCACCGCTGGAGCTCCGGTCTCAGGTCGATGCTCTCAGACTGAGCACGCTCACCCCGCCGGACGGCGGCTTCTCACGGAGACGCCGATGGCTGAACGATGCCACCGTTATTCCGTTGTGCATGCACAGGAAAACGCCGATGCCCGGGCCCTGCGATCTTTTCCTGGAGCATGAGCGGATACGCGCCGGTGAGGCCAGCCGTAGACCTTGCGGCTGCAGTTCTTCGACGTTCCGCGCGTACGTCACTGCACACGAGCGCCAGCGATCGCCAGTTCGCACACGAGACCGGCGTGGCTTCACGACCACCGGAAACGACAGGCGATCCATCACCGCCGCGATCGTGCGCCGGGGTTTCGAGATACATCGGTTCGCGGAGTCGGCACGCCAAGCTCCTCCGCCAGCTGCATCACGGCCATTTTGTCCGCAGCGCGGAGCAGGCTTTGGGTGTCCGCCACCGGCACCTGGCAACGTCGCGTCGAATCTTGCCCGCTCGCCGGCGATCAACGACGTGGTCACATCCGATACCGGCAGCAGCACGTCGACGTGCGCGCGATCCACCTCCGAGTCGAGCGCCGAAATGAATCCCTCGCCGTCGGAGAACGGATCGGGATAGGTGAATCGCTCGCGGCAGTAGCGCGACGTTTGCGCGAGAGCCGGCGTCTCTCGCTCCCCGACGATGACGTAGTGGCCGCGCCGGCCGAGCGAGCGAACGACGGCGAGGGCCGCCCGAGAATCGCCGTCGGTGACCAGGATTCGCATCGATCGACTATCTGCGGCCATCGCCGTGGCTCGATCGGCGCGCCGGCGTCCGCGTGCGCGCGGCCCCGCGGGCAGGCAGCCGGGTCGCGACCGCTGAGACTGGCCGGAGTCTCGCGACCCACAGTCTGAGTCCGTGCCGCTTCGATATTTGCCGCCACCCTGCGATTGGCGATCGTCAAGCCAGCGAGCAGGAACAGATGAGGGAAGTCGAACCCGCCCAGGAAAAGCCCAGCCACCGCAAATCCGACAATGCTCATGTTCACCAGGGCCGGCCACCGAGGGTGCAGCGGCGGGTCTGGATGCTGCTGCAGGACCCTCGCAACCGCGATGTTGTCGCGAATGGAGCCGACGATGATCCACAGGAGCATCGTGAGGCCGATGAAGCCGTACTCGCCGAGGACGCGGAAGTAGATGCTGTGCGCGTTGATCCACCGCCGGGCCCCGTACCAGATCCGGGTTGAATCGACGTCGATGTAGTGGCGGCCGTAGGAGGACGGGAAATTGCCGGCGCCAACGCCCAGGGGATAGTCGAGCGCCATCTGAGTCGCTCTCGTCCATGCTTCCAGCCGGCCCTGAGCGGAATTGTCCTCCTCGTAGGTTGCGACCGTTTCCATGCGCTCGAAATAGCCACTCGGCGCCACGATGTACACTCCGAGACCGACAACCAGAACGGCGCCCAGCCCCAGGATCCGCCGCTTGCTCACGATCAACCAGCCATACAGGACCACCGCCACGAGACCGATCGCGCCGCCTCTGGATTGCGAGAAGACCACGCCGACGACGCCCGCCGCGATGCCGGCCAACGCGAGAGCGCGCGTCAACACGCCGCGTCGCCCGATGAGCAGCACCGCGATGATTGGCATCATGACGAGCATTGCCCAGGCAAAGTCGTTCCGATCGCCCATGAAGAAAGGCGCATTGAGCCCACCAGCGCGCGACGCGCCCAGGCGGCCGAAATTCTTCGCCAGGAGCATCACCGCAATTGGCGCAAAGAGGAGGGCCAGCTTGTCCACCCTGGACCGCCGGTCCATCAAGTACGCCGTGACGAACGCAAACGCCACGCTCAGGAAGAAGGGGCGAACCTGAATGTAAGCGCGAATCTGGATCTCGGCGTAGACGACCGAGAGCACCGTGTGGCACCACATGCCGATGAGGAGTGCCAGCTGCGAGGTCTTGACCGACTCGGCGAGCGTGACCCTTCTCACCATGAGTAGCAGCAGCGCCCATCGCAGGAAACTCGCGACGTAGAGCGTTCTGAGCAGCGGCAGCTCGGTGTACAGCCCGCCATATTCGATCGCGACCAGGACCATGTACGCCACGAAGAACGGCTGCAGCTGGTCCGTCTTCGCGGTGGTGGCGGGCGGTGCGGCCTGAGCCACAGCCGGCGATCCCAGCGCGCGCGTCATGCGAACCGTGAGAGGCGCGGCGTTGGTCATCAGAGGATGCCTGCAATCGTCGCCAGCAGCAGCGACGGTGAAGAGGCGGCATTTTCGTGCACGTTCACACGCCGCAGGCTGAAACGATCCGCAGTGACCGCCGCCGGCCCTGGTGCGGTGGAGAACGCCGCACGATAGCCCGCCCGTCTGACCACCTCCGCCACGTCGGAGTTCCAGTCGCCATTTGGATAGCTGAAGACCAGCGGCGAACTCTCGAGCTCACTCTCAATGCGGCGTTTCGACGTCTCGACTTCTCCGCTGACGTCGGCGGCCGCAATGTTGGTGAGGATGCGGTGCGTTGCGCCGTGTCCGCCAAACGCGATTCCGGCGGCGGCCATCGAGCGTACGTCATTCCAGGACATCAATCGGTCGACCATCGGCGCACCGGCCGTCCCGGTTGCCTCGAGAGATCGAACGATGGCCCAGTGGTCCACGCCTGCCGGGTCGTTCTTGAGCGACTCGACTGCGCGCTGGATAACCGCGCGAACCTGATCGGGTGCGGCCTCGAGTACGTGCCGAAGGCGTGGCGGAAGAATGGCCACGTGTGCGGCGATGCGGTCCTGGTCGTGCCGGCAGCGCTCCCAGGCGGCATGAAGCTGATGGCCCAGGTGCTCCTGCCAGAATGCCCGGTCGGTGCCGATCACGTCGACCGGAAGAAACACGACGGCCGGAAGGCGGTGCCGCCGCAGGGCGGGCCATGCCTCTTCGAACGTGTCCCGCCAGCCGTCGTCGAACGTTATGAGGCAGCAGGGCCGCTGGAACGGCGTGCCTTTCTCGAGGTGGTCAACAAACTCCCCGGCAGTGAGCACCCGGAAGCACTGTGTCAGCCAGCGCAGATGCGATTCGAACGTCTCCGTCCGGACGACCATGCCGGAGTGCGACCACGTCTCGGCCAACGCCTGGTTGGACAGCACGCGGTGATACGTCAGCACCAGCGCTTGTCGTCGGAAGCGCACGGCCGACGAGGAACTGGAAGCGCGCCGACCGCGTACAGAGCCGAACGATCGTCAGCTTGACGGCGCGAAGCCAGCGACGAGCAATCGGCGGACGAACAGATACGGACGGCATTGGTCTACCGCTTCGACGGATCCCACGCCACGACGCGCTTCCCGCGCATCACGTCGTACCAGGCGTTGAGGATCGAGATGTTCACGAGCACCATGAACGACACCAAACGCGGCAGGCCGTGCAGCTTCGAACGCCAGGGGATCCCGATCGCCGCGGTCCCGTATGTCACGACTTGCATGATTGCCAGAATGAGATAAAACGTGGACTCCAGCGCGAGCACGACGTTTGCCACGAATGCGCCGACCAGCGCAAACGGCACCAGCCATCGGCAGAGTTTGTGGCTGAATAGTTGCCACGATGCGAGGCCGTACCGGAACGGATTCAGGACGTCGAGGTGCCGGAGCAGGCCGACGATGCCGCGCACCACGGTGCGCACCTTGCGCCCGTACTCGCGTCGGTCATCCGCGACGTTTTTGTAGAAGCCGAGCGCGGCTGGCTCCGAGATGCCGCGCATCCCTCGCTTGAGAGTATTCAGCAGAGTGATGAAGTCGCTCGGCAGATCGACCGTCCATGGCTGACAAACCTCGCGTCGCGCCGCGAAGAACGATCCACTGAGTCCGACCACGGTGCCGGCGCGTGATTCGAGGGACCGCAGGAGCATCTCGTAGCGCACATATGCGCCCTCGCCTGTGACCTTGCCGTCGCGATCCACCACCCTGTCGACGCTACTCACGCACCCCACGGCGGCGTCGGCGAATGGGAGCAGGATCGCCCTCACACCCCCTGGCTCCAACTGGGTTGCCACATCCGAGAACACCAGGACCTCGCCACGGGATTCCGTGACTGCAAGTCCTTGAGCGGCCTCCTTCCCGCCACGGCGGGGCGAGACGATCAGACGCACCCCCTGTGCGGCGTAGCGGCCGACGATGGCGTGCGTCTCGTCCGTGGAGCAATCGGACGCAACGATGATCTCCAGCCGGTCGGGCGGGTAGTCGATCGCGAGCGTATTCAGGATCTTCGATTCGATCCGCGCCTGTTCGTTGTGTGCGGTGATGATGAACGACACCGACGGCGTGATTGGCTCCCGCCGGATCAGCCGCGGGCGCAACCGCGCCACGAGCGCGACTGCAACCGGGTAACCAAAATACGCGTAGGCGGCGAAGCCCACGCACGACCAGAACAGCAACTCCGTCATACGAACCGTGGCTCAGGTTCGAGCAGGCGGACAATCGCCTGCCGATCCGCTATCGACATCAAGGGATGCACGGGAATGGTCAGGAGCCGTTCGGCCAGGTCCTCTGCCACCGGGCAACGAATATCACCGAGCATGCTGCGCAACTCTGGAATCGACGTGATCGCGCCGGGGTACATCAGACTGATACCAAGGCGCGCCCTGCGGCCCGAGGCATACAGCCGGTCCCGCTCCTCACGCGTTCTGCAGACGATCGGCAGCCGCACGCAGGCGATCCCTTCAGTGGACGCCACGGAGGGCACCAACGGGATCAACGCCGCCGCGTGACCCGCCCTCACGCGAGCCAGGCGCGGCAACACCTCGCGCCAGTTGCTGAGCACGCCCGCACGCGCACCGTCCAGGCGATGAATCGGAAAGCTCGTGTCGTAGCGCGTTTCGCCAATACCCAGAAACGGCAGAGAGGCTGGCAACCAGTACAGCCCGGGCCTGACGAGCGCCGCGAGCAACGAGAGCTCGAGCAGCCCCGCAGCCGTCCGCAGCCACCGCGGCGTCTCGAGGTCGGCGCACTCTGCCTCCAGCGCGGCGGCGATTTCCGGGGAGCTGGTTACCGCCGCGCCTCCCTCACCGCAGGTAATGTTCTTCCCGCGGCCAAAACTGTAGACGCCTGCATCACCCAGCGCGCCCAGAGGCCCTTCGTCTATCCGCCCGCCAAAGCTTTGAGCGGCATCTTCGACGACGAACGCGCCCCACCTTCGGGCAAGGGGCCGCACACGGGCGAGGTCGGCGGGGAATCCGAACAAGTGAGTAGGAACAACGCACAGGGGTTCCACGCGCGACATCAGCGCGTCGAGCTGTGCGTGATCGAAGTCGAGCGTGCCCGGCTCGAGGTCGCACACCACCACGTCCAGCCCCGCTCTGACTATCGCTGCCGGCACGGAGTAACACGTGTACGCGGGAATGATCACGGCGCGTCGCGACGAGAGCCGACTTAAGGCCCGGAGCACCAGCGTCAAAGCGGCGCGCCCGCTCGACACGAGCGACACGTGACCCACGTCAAGCGACTGCCGGAGCTCCTGACGCAGGTGCGCCAGGGCGGCATCCTGGCGAAACAGGCCGCGAACGCCATAGCAGAGTTCGACGGGCCCAACCGGCGCGGCGGCCGGGGGCAGGTGCCGGAGCATCACGAAGCGGACCTCACCACGAACCTCTATGAATGCTCACGGAATGTTGCGGACGATGGGCGGTCCAATGACGCGGGTGAGGCCGACCGGCAGCTGCTGCCACATGCGCACCGCCAGCTGGAAACGGGGGTTCTGCGGGTTCAGGCTCGGCAGCGCTCCCCCCTCTGGTGTCCAGTCCTGCCAGTTCAAGGGAACCGGCGTCGATTGCCACTGCAGCTTGAACTGGTACGGTCCGCTGTCTGGGCTCGAACGGCCGAAATCGAACAACGAGTAGCCCTGTTCCACAGCAAACTTCAGCAGGTGCCAGTAGAGCAGGAAGCCGGGCCGCAGGTGATTGTATCGGCGTAACGTGGAGCCCCACGGAATCTCGATGGCATCTCGGAAGCCCACGATGAGACCGGCGGCGATTGGCTCACCTTTCATTCTGACGGTGCCGATCCATGTCGAATCCGGTAGCTCTGCGAGCACCGTCTTGAAGAACCCCTTCGAGTAGACGGGCGTGCCGAGGTCCCTCATGTTCGCCGCGAACACGTCGTAAAACGCGTCGAGTTCCTCGCCGCGCCCGATGTTCACCGTCATGTCCTCCTGTTGGACGCGACGGATTTTGGTCCGCATCTTCGTCGGCAACGAACTCCAGAGCTGATCGACCGTCGGCGGCAGCGGCAGCCGCATCGACACCTTGGAGGGGCGCGTCTGGAGGCCGCCGTCCACGGCCGTTTCGGTTCGCAGTTCGAGGTGCGACACGCCCTGGCGCCCCGGCCAGCCGAACGGCCTGTTCGACCAGGCGATGGGCCGTCTCAGGATCGTCTGCGCACGGTCCGCCATAATTCACGAACGGAAGCGAAACGAGGAAGTCGCCAAACATGCGGCTGCGCACGCGTACGAGTGGAAGCACACCGGTCGGGCGTCCGTCGGAGGCTTCCGACATCAAGTAGTGCGCACGATGCCCGAAGCTGGATTCGATGATGCGGCGCCACGCCGAGCGGTGATAGCGATGCGCGCGAGGATTCGGCTCAACGTACGCATCCCAGCGCGCCATGTCCTCTAGTGAACATTCGCGTACAACCGCGGTGCGTGCCAGTGCGTCTGCAGTCGCAATCACGACCGAAGCCATAGGACCTCCGCGAGCGTGCGGTGGAGCTCACGCGCGAGGTCGTCGAACTCAGTCAGGAGTCCGTCGTCTGCTACGCCTGGCGCCCGCACCGGCGACAACACAATCACTGCGGTCGGGTTCTGATTTCTCACGAGTGCGCTCCACAGTGTGCGCGCCCGCGCTCGATACGGGTGTGCTTCGGTGCCTCCCGGGAACTCGTACCAGAAGATGGCGGGCACCTGGTCCGGGGCGCCTGCGACAACGTTGATCTCGAGCGCGCTCTGGCCTAGCGAAATATGCCGGCGTCGGGAGCTGCGATGCAGATCCGACGCCCGGAAATTGACCGCCTCACGCGTCTGGTCCTGCGACGCGAAGTAGGCAATCAGGACATCGACGGCCCGTCCGTCTTCCGAGACGAACCTGCGCTGCACGTAGTCGTCGGCGCTGTCAGTCCACGTCTCCGAGACGCGCGAGCGCGGCGCAGGCGAAGAATGGGCTACCCAGCGGCCGACGTTCATGGTGAGCACATCCAGGCTTACCTGGGGCGCTACGGGCCGGACCTCGAAGCCCCGAACTGCTACGCCGAGCATGACAAGGGCTGCGGCAAGGAGGACGGGCTCGCGGCGCGGCAGTCTCAAGGCCGCCCCCTCACCGCGCAAGGTCGGTAGGAGATTCGCTCGGGCGGCGGGCGATCCGTTTCTCGGCGCAAGTGCTTTGAGCCCCGCGAACAACGCCACGTAGCCGATTCCGGAAACGAACAGACCATGCAGGACGTGGAACGGTCCATGAAGTGGCGAACCAACCTCGTGGTATGCGAGGAGCCCGATGAGCGCGACTCTCAGACCGTTCGAGAGCACCGCGACAGCCATGGCCCCCACTATCAACGTTACCCGCCGCCACACGCCAGGCAGATACAGATAGGCCATCGGCAGCCCCAGCGCAAGGACAGCCACGAGATAGTTGACCCCGCTGCAGGCGCGCGCTACCTCAAGCGTGATATTAGGCAGCGCGACGACCGTCTGCTCGCGGTAGGCTGGCACGCCCACCCATCGCATGAACGCCACACCCATCTCCGCGGATTGCTGCTGAAGCGGCCAGTGAAGCGGCTCGGTGAACGCATCCCAGAATGGAACCATCAAGAGCAGGTAGCAGAGCGATGGCAGCGCCGCCCGCGCGTATCGCGTGCCGAAGACGAAGAGCACGGAGCCGGCGATAGTCACGATGAACGCCACTTGCTCCAGGAGTTGAATCGCGCCTGCACGTCCAACGAACAGCAGACCCGCGCCGAACAGAAGCACCAGCGCTCCTCGCGCGTACGCCGGTTGCGGCGTCACACCACGCCAGACGTCCCGGCGCAGCCAGAAAATCAGCACGCTAACCAGCGGAACGATGTACCCGTACCAGTACATCGGATTGCGCGACCACTGCCCTTCCATGGAGCGAAGCGCGTCCCAATGAACGAATGTGGCCGCCGCCATCAGGGCGGTAAGCGCGCCAAACGCGCTAGCGTGCGTTGACAAGAGGCTTTTCACGCGCGTTCTGCGAGGAGCTGACGCCGATCCAGTTTGCCGCTGGTGGTCCGTGGGAATTCCGAAACGAGATGGACCTCGGGGACCAAGAAGTCCTCAAGACGTGCCGCGCAATGCCTCACGATGTCCCGTTCGGTGACCGCCGGGTCGTCCACAACCACGTACGCCGTAACGGCCATACCAAGGACAACATCGGGCGTTCCGACGACAGCGGCACTGGTAATGCCCGGCAGCTCGTACAAGACGTTCTCAATCTCCCGCGGACTCACCCGCTGGCCTCGGCTCTTGAACATGTCGTCGAGCCGGCCCAAGAAGTAGAGGTAACCCGTCTCATCAATCCGGAACCGATCCCCGGAACGCAAGAGCCGCTCTCCGGGGTACCGACCCGGACGCAGCGCACGCGCCGTGCTCTCCGGGTCGTTCCAGTAACCCAGCATGACGTTCGAGCCACGGACAATCAGCTCACCCTCGCCGGTCTCGGAGAGCTGTCCGTGCTCGTCTTCAACGAACACCTCCACGTTCGGCATGGGCTTCCCCACCGACGTCGGCCGCGCGTCAATCTCGTCCGGCGACAGGTACGACACACGTTTGCATTCTGTGATTCCGTACATCGAGAAGAAGCGCGCCTGCGGCAGAATCTGACGCAGGCGCGCGATATGTGCCGGGGGCATGACGGCGCCGGTGCTCGTGATGTAGCGCAGCGCCGACAGGTCCCAATCGCGCAGGTCGTGCCGCAGCAGCAACGCCGCGATCGTGGGGACGATAGGCAGACCGGTAACTCGCTCCCGAACCATGGTGTCCAACAACATCGGCGGAAACGCGAACGATCGCTCCAGCACGATGGTGGCACCGACGGAGAAACCCATCAGTATCTGGTAAAGGCCGTAGTCGAACGAGAGCGGCAGGACGTTCAGGATGACGTCGTTCTCCGAGGCTTCCAGATATGTCGTAATCGACGCGGCCGCTGACGTGATGTTGCGGTGCGTCAGCATCACGCCCTTCGGACCGCCGGTCGAGCCTGACGTGTAGACGATGGCCGCAAGGTCCATGTCGATGCGGATCCCATCGACGGGCTCGGCCTCGGTAGCCGCCAAGCGGTCGAAGTCCACGAACGGTCCGGAACTCTCCCCGTTGACGACCACGAGCGGCGCAAGGCCCTGGAGACGGTCGGCGATGCCGGCACGCGCGTCGGTGATGACTGCCGCCGCCCCGCAGTGCGAGACGAGAGTCGCCAGCTTGTCTGCTTTCGTGGAGGAGTTGATTACGACGAACGCAGCGCCGGCTTTGAGCGCTCCGAAAATGCTCAGCACCGCTTCCACACCGTTTTCGAGATGCACGACCACACGCGCACCCCGCTGTACGCCGAGCGTGCGGAGGCCAGAGGCGACCCTTGCGGCCGCCTGGTCGACGTCGCGGTAAGTGAGGCGCCGCCCACCCGCGACGAGAGCCACCTTGTCAGGATGGCGGCGGGCGCTCACCTCGAGAAACGCGTCAACCAGCAACCCGCTCACCCTTCGCCTGGAGCTTCCTGGCGACGAATCGTGAAACGTTCTCAACCGAATCCAGATTCTCGGGCAACAGCTCCCGGTCGCCGACCGAAATCCCGAATCGCTGCTCGACAAACGCGACGAGTTCGAGGACACCGGTGGAGTCGATGATGCCGCTCTCGAGGAAAGACTGATCGGCGGTCAGGTTCTGCGCGTCCTGGCCGTAGAGGAAGTTCGAAACGACGAAGTCCTTGATGTTCTGCGCGATGGTGTCGCTCATCTTCTGGGTCCTATGCGTGGAAAGTGCAATCGTTGCCGACAGAGCTTCGCCCCGTCAGTTACAGGCGAACGTCAGGCCGGTTAGCCGCAAACGCCCGAACGGGTCTGTCCTTCTCGACGCGTGGAGGGTTCCATGGGCGAACCGAAACAGCTGCCCGAGGGACTCGCTGGTTGAGGAGCAAGGGGCCTGCCCACGGTGAAACGGCCGCAAATTGTCACTAAAGCCTTCTAACTGCGTGATTTACGGAACACGAACGTGACTAGGTCCGACACTGTGACGCCAAAAGTCTCTGCTCTGAGAAACAAAAGTCTGCCTATTCATGCACACAAAGGCTTAAGCCACTGAAACAGCGGATGTTGTCTGCGCCGCACCCTGGCCATCGGCCGTGTTCGCCAGCACGTCGGAGACTCTCCCGAACGGGAACTCCGCCACCAGACGCCGCAGGCGACGCTCGGTTGCGTCAAGGTTGCCGTAGTGCCGGAACCTCGAGAGCCGACCGGCCGGAATCCGCGGCTGATCCGGGTCGATCTCCCACGGATGCAGGTAGAAGATCGCGGGCTGCTTCTGGCCGCGTTCAGGCGCCGAATCCCGTGTCGCGTCCAGCCGTAGGGCAACAGTCGGAAATATCCGCCGCCGCCGATCGGCAGGTTCGCGCTGCCAACGCGGATGGTCGATCCGGGAAGCTCCCAGATCGATCCTGCGGGCCGATCGATGCGGTGGATGTCGCGCGGCCAATCCGGAATGCCGTAACGGTCGTGGCGGATCGGGTAGATGCTGCAGTCGTAGAGATAGCCTTCTTCGATCAGCACGTCGAGCGCCCAGAGCGAGCTGCGCACGATCGAATAGCTCGGCGCGCGATAGCCGACGACGGGACGTCCCGCCGCCTGCTCGAGCGCGCACGCGCGCGCCGCAGATCCTCGCGAAACTCGCGGCTCGTCTGCGAGTACACCAGGCGGTGCTCGTAGCCGTGCGACGCGAGCTCGTGCCCCTCGCTCGCGATCTCGCCGCACGAGGCCGGGAAATCGCTCCGCCACCCAGCCGAGCACGAAGAACGTCGCCTGGACGTTCGGCCTCATCGAACAGATCGAGCAGCCGCTCGGTGTTCGCGGCACACGCGGCTCTCGCGCGAGTCCCAGCTCGCTCGCGGCACCGCCGCCTCGAACGCCGAGACCTGAAAGTAGTCCTCGACGTCCACGGTCATCGCGTTCACGACGCCGCCGGCGCTGGCGCGCGACAGGGCTCAGAGTCGCCGCGATGCGCCAGCAGGCTTCGACGGATGGCGGCGACAATTGGCAGCGACATGGCGGCGCCACTACGAGCCGCGCCGGACGAGCACGGTCTTGAGGGTCTCGAGGCAGATGAACAGGTCGAACGCGATCGACAGGTGCTTGATGTAGAAGAGGTCGAACTGCAGCTTCTGCAGCGCATCGTCGACCGTCGATCCGTAGCTGTGACGCACCTGCGCCCAGCCGGTCACGCCCGGGCGGACGACGTGACGCTGGCCGTAGAACGGAATCTGCTCGGTCAGATCGGCGACGAACTCCGGCCGCTCCGGGCGCGGTCCGACGAAGCTCATGTCGCCGACGAGCACGTTCCAGAGCTGCGGCAGTTCGTCGAGCCGCGTGCGGCGCAGGAAGCGGCCGACCGGCGTGACGCGCGGATCGTTCGTGCCGTCGACCACACCGCACCGGTGCCGCGCTTCCGCGTCGGCGCGCATCGAGCGGAACTTGTGAATCGTGAAGAGCCGTCCGTCCTTGCCGACGCGGCGCTGGTGATAGAGCGCGGGGCCGGCGAGGACACTCTGACGGCAATCGCGACGACCGACGAGCACTGGCGTCAGCAGACAGCGAGGACCGACCGCCGACGCCATCAGAGTCGAGCAGCCGCTTGAGCCGCCAGCGATCAGCTGGCTCTTGCGGAAGCCGCTCGAGAAAATCAACCAGCTCGGTCGCAGGTTCTCGACGGCGATCTTGCCGGTGTACTCCTCGTACACCGACGCCAGGTGATCGAACTGGACGCCGTCGTTCAGCTTCATGCTCGAGCAGGCCGTCCATCGGCAGCTTGCCGCGCGCGTCGGCCAGGCTGACGACGACGCGATCGACGTTGCGCTCGCGAACGATGCTCGGAATCTGCTCGACCGTCCCGATGACGCCGGGATTGATGAGCGACGTCCCGACGCGAGCGGGATCCGGGTCGACGAACCCGACGAGCTCGACGCCGAGCTCCTGCCGGCGACTGAACAGCTCGCGCGCCAGAGCGACCGACGCGTCGCTGGTGCCGACGATCAGCAGGCGCTCTGACGGCCCGACTCGTACGCGAGAGCCACTCGAACGCGAAGCGCCAGCCGGCGACCAGAGACACGATGAAAGCCGAGGCGATCACGAAGACGCCGCGGCCGATGATGAGATCGGGAATCCAGTAGTACAGCAGCGCGAGAACCAGCGACGCTGCCCCGAGCGCCTGGATCAGCCCAACGAGCAGCTCGCGCCGATCGGTCAGCGTGCGAAAGTCGTACAGGTCGGAGTAGTGCAGGCAGATCTGCAACACGAGGCCGATCAGGCTCGCGCGCCAGAGGATCTCGTGGGCAGGGTCGTCCACGGCGCCCGGAAGCCCGAAGCGAATCGCCGCGGCCGCGTACACAGCGATCACGATTACCAGATGCTCGACAGCTATCAGGCAGAGCGTCCGCACTCGAATCGAACCGCCGAAGCTCGGTAGTACTGACATAACCCTCAGAGCGGCGCCTGTCGACCTTCTGAGGTCTCCAACGCGTTGTAGTAGCCGTAAGTGGGTCCTTCAATGTCTTCGACCGCGTTAAGGACGACACCGAGAATACGCTCACGACCGATCGCGTCGATCGCCTTCTGCGTGACACTGTAGTCTGTTCGACCTGCTCGGACGACGAGCAGTGACGTATCCGCCATGTCGGCGAGAATGCTGGCGTCCGCCACGGTTCCGACTGGCGGCACATCCATAACTACCCAATCGAAGTGGCGACATGCATCGTCGAGAATGCGGCTCATCCGGGCGGACGTCAGGCTGCTCATGGGATCCGGATCCGGCCGGCCGGCCGGCAGCAGCGCAAGGCGTCTGGTCAGCTGAAAGATCGTCAGTTTCTGTTCCGTGCTCGCCCGCAGAGCATCGGCCAGACCCAGGACGTTCGGCAGGTGCGCCACATCACGAATTGAAGGCCGGCGCAGATCCGCATCGACGAGCAGCACGCGACGCTTGTACGACTCGCTAAGAGTCAGCGCGAGATTGACTGCCGTCAGTGTCTTTCCGTCATTCGGCAGTGCGCTCGTGACCATCACTTTGCGAATGCCATTGGACGCTTGCATTTGGTGCAGCGTCGCCGCCAGCCGACGGAACTGTTCAACAAGAAACGGTTCCGGGGACGTCGAAATGACCAAGCGCTCTTTCCACTTGGAATTGAAGTCGCTTATCACCGCGGGGCCATCGGTATCCGGTTCACGGACGGGGAACATCGTTGATTCCGTGCTATCAAGAAGACGAGTATCCTGAAAATCCCATGGCGACTTGAAGACCCCGGTAGTCGAGACCTCCTTGGCAGAAACGGCCTCTGCCGACGCGGATAGTCGAAACGCCTCTTCGATGCGACTCATCGGGTAATCCTCACTACGCTCAGCTGACCAATCAGCCGTTCACTACGCGATATAGCGCCAGAGTTTCATTGACCACGTCACGATTCCTCCCGAGACGAGGAGCAGCGCGACAGTAGACATCATCAGCAACTGCCGACGCCGAAGCCGCTGACGCTCGCCGCTGTCGATCACCAGAGGAACCAGCGCCAGCACAGGGAGTGCGAGAACATCCAGGACATCGGCCTCGGTTCGGAGGGTTTTGTCCCTCAGAAACAACACAGCCACGATCACGATGCCGAGTACGAGACCTACGGCGACACCGATCGCATTTGTCTGCAGTCTCTTTGGGCCGATGGGTTTAACGGGCACACGCGCCGGGTCGACGATCCTGAACTGTTCGCCGCCTCGCATACGCTCGAGATCAGCGCCCACTTTCGACTCTTCACTCTTTCGAAGCAGATCCTTATAGGTGGTTTGAAGAGTCTCGTAGTCGCGGTTGAGCGCGATCCACTCGGACTCGACACCTGGAATCGCCTCCAATCGCTGCTGATAGTCGTTTACCACCGCGCGCAACTTGCGCTCTTCGAGCTCCTTGAAGTCGATCTGGCGCTTCAGGCTCTCGAGTTCAGCCGCCATCGTTCGAAGCTGTTCCCGACGCTGAAGCTGCTCAAGCGACACAGCGGCCGCTGGTACCGGTATCCCTTGCACACTGGCCGCTGTTTCATCGGCGACCTTCTGCTCCAGCTCCTTGACGAAGCTTCGCTGACGCCGAAGGTCCGGATGTTCGCCCGTCATGCGCATCTCGAGGCGCTCGAGGACTGCCCGTGCGGCCTGAAGCTGCTGTTTCAACGGCAGCGTGACAGCAGCGCCCCCTTCTCCCGGAGTCTGACCGGCCTGGACGGACGGTGACGCGGGAAGAGGTTCCAGGGACGCGTCGCGGTACAACCGTTCCAGCATCAGGCGTCGATCCCGATCCCTGGCTATGGATTCGACCAACGCCTGCAGCTGCGATTGTGTCGTCTGAATCGCCTGCAAGTTGAAATCAGCCTGAGTCGGCAGGCGACCCGCGTGCTGCTGCCGGAAGCGCTCCACCTTCTGCTCATGCTCCGCCAGCCGCGCTTTGGCCTCGACCACCTGCGCCTCAAGGAACGTGTTGGTTCCGTCTGCGAGGCGTCCTCGTTCCCGCGCGTTCTGCTCGATGAAGAGGCCGCCAAGCGCCGTGGTGACTGGAGCGACAACGTCAGGCGTTCTGTACGTGAACCGCAGGAAAAACGCATCGGCGGCCGTCGCTACGCGTCCAGGAGGCCTGACCAGCTGCACGACGATGGCGGCGCGCATCTTCTCGACCACGTCCTCCATGGGTAGCCTGGTGCGCTCCTCAGCGTATAAGTCAAGATCAGTGATGAGGCGCTCGAGTTGCGCGCGGCTCCTCACCTGTGCTTCGAGGGAACTCATGCGATCCTCGGTGCGTGACGTAACCGTGCTTTGAACCATCTTGTCGGGAATGCTCTGCGGCACGATCTGCACCAGCATCTCCGACTGGTAGCTGTCCTCCTGCCGCGAAGAGATGATTAGCGCCGCAAAGGCGGTGATAGCAGTGGATGCCAGCACAATCCACCAATATCGCTTTGCGACCGCAACGTAGTCTTGCGATCACGTACTTCTTACCTGGCAGCATTTCAGTCTCCCGTTAACGAACTTGCGTGCCACGCCCGCGATCCGACGACCCGTAGCAGCGGAAGCCAGAACGTAACACCAACCATGACCGCGTTGCGGTCGTACTGCGGCGGTAAGCCAGTCGGTATCACAGAAACACTGTCGAGCTTGTAGTAGTAGTAGTCGTAGTTCAGAGAGGCCGCGCAGCATCGGGCAAACGCATATCGAAACTGCGCCATTCCGCCATACACAGCGAAGGTCCCGGGGTTGTTCTCGACACCACCAGTTCGTCCGTCCGACAGGTTGACACCCATTGCCGCCTCGATCCGACGGCTGAGTGTCCCGGTTGCCACGACGGTGGCCTGATTGGTCGCGAACGACTCAAGGGAGACTCCTTGCAGGACACTGATGGATCGAGAGTAATTGCCACTGAGCATCCACGTTCGGCCCAGATCCGTCGCGACCGAAAGCTGCCCCGACGGCGTCCAGTACTCGAGCGGAACGCGGGTCAGCCCGTTGATGGTGTCAGCTCGCGTCGCACCAATGCTTCCAGAGAACCGTATGCTTCGCGTTGCTGAGAGCCTGCGACTGTACGTCAATCCGCCTTCGACCGTATGCTGGAGCAGGGGTACTTCGCCCGTATCATCACTATCTTGGGCGCCGCCAAGTTGCGTATCCGAATACCGGTACGAGCCGGTCAGACCGACGACCCGCGTCAGGTTCCAGGTGTGCTGGACGCTCCCTTCGGTGGTAACCGTGTTGTGCCCGATGTCGTCCAGGTACGTCAGACGCTCGTAGCGTCGCGCTGACAGATGTGGTCTGTCGCGTCGTCCAGTTGCGACCGACCCTGAACTTCTGACGTGCTGGATCGTGACCGCTCATCGAGAACGCCACTCGCGACATCGGGCGTAAACGCAGGATCGAGAATATCGTCGTCATAGGGGTCGCTTCCGAGGACCAGCGACGGCACATAGGCGATAGGCCCTGCCGAAAGGCAAATGTGTTGCGGCTCCCAAGCTCTGTCGAACCTGTCAGCGACACATCGCCACCGAACGTCGGACCGTCGCTGAAGCCGGTATAGGCGTTTGAAAAGGCCCGTCCGTCAACCGAGAAGGACCGCGTCGACCGACCATAGAAGTAGTTCAGCGTTGTCTCCACGACGCTCGTCCATCCGCTCTGCGCGTCTCGCTCGGCAATTGCCCTCCCGCCGTTCCAGAAGGCGACAAGTAGTCGTCATAGCCGCCAAGCACGCTTGACGTCATTGACAGATCATTGCCGGACGCGATTCGGATCGGCGGGCGGACCTCCCCCGAAAAGGCCACGAGTGGGACGCGCCGGGCGCTGGACGGTCTGCGCAGTTCCGAGCGATGGCAGACAAACGATCAGCGCCAAAAGGAGCAGCATACGCATCGCTACGGCACCACGACCGTGTCGCCCGGCTTCAGGAGGATGTTCTGTCGCGAGATTCTTCCCCTTCGCGACGTCGTTGTAGTTGAACAGGCAACACCCTCTGCTGCCCGTTCTCCGTCCGCAGGATCGTGATGTCCTTCTTCTTGGCGTACTCGGTCAGGCCGCCCGCCAGCGAGATCAACTGCATGACTGTCAGCGGGCCGGTCAGTACGTGGGCGCCTGGGGTCGTCACCTGGCCGGTGATGAAGACCTTTCGGCTGTTGATCTGGCGGACGACGACGGTGACGTTCGGATCCTCGATGAGCTTAGTGGCGGCCTTGAGGATCATCGTCTTCAGCGACCTCCGGAGTCAGACGCCGGCCGCGATCAGGTCGCCGATCAGCGGCAGCGTGATGCGGCCATCGGGACGAACCGTAACGTCGCCGGTCATGTCCGTATCACGCCAGAAGTATGATGCCGAGCACGTCCTGCGGCCCGATGACGTACTCCGGTGGCACGTCGACAGTCGGACCGCTGGCCGGCGCGCGGCTTCGGTGCCGGCGCCGCCGCAGCCGGCGGCGTCTGCGCACCAGCCGCCCCACCGCCAGCGTCAAGAGCACCAGCGCCGTCGACGGCGGCGAGCCACGCCCCGAAAGGACGCCGAGATCGAGTGATGTTTGTACGCTGCGCATGCGCTTCAACCTTTGGAGCCTGACTGATCAGAAGAACGAGAACACGCTTACGATTCGCCGGTCCCAAACATCGGTTCCGTCGGAGACTCGACCGTCGGGCGCCTCCCCGCTCGGTGAGCGCGGGCACGCGCGGAGGACTGACGAGATGCGGGCGATCCGACGCCGGCTCCGGCTCAATCTCCTGATCCGCTTCGAGACGTCGTCGCGTGCTCCCTCTTCGAACAACGACGAAACCGGTGCGGCCGAACTAGTAATATCGAAATCCCGACACACCTCTTCGACGAACTTCGCGTTGATCGGCTTCACCTGCGCGCAAACCCGCCGATGAGCGCGTTGTCGGAGATAACGTTCACGGTGCGCGGCAACCCTCCCGAGGCCTGGAACACCGCCGCCACGGCCTCGCGCGTGAACACCTGCTCCGGCCGCCCGCCGGCAATCCGAATGCGGCCGGCGATATACGACGCCGTCTCGTTCAGCTGCATCGGCGTCAGCTGACAGCGCAGCCCGATGCGCTGCTTCAACTGCCGCAGCGACGTGTCGTTCAACCGGTCAGACAACTCGGGCTGCCCGGCCAGGATCACGTTCAGCAGCTTGGTCGTCGTCGTCTCGATATTGCTCAGCAGCCGGATTTCCTCGAGCAGCTCGTACGGGATGCTCTGCGCCTCGTCGATGACGAGCGCGCTCAGCACGCCGGCCTTGTGACGCTCCTGCAGCTCGCGGCGCAGGTCGAACAGAAAGCGCGTCTTCGACTCCGCCGCCTCCTGGCTGAGGCCGAACGCGCGCGCCAGGAACTCGTAGAACTCCGACCGCGTCAGCGTCGGATTGCTCATCAGCACGACTCGGACGCTGTCCGGTGACACGTCAGCCAGCGCCGCCTGCATCAACGTCGTCTTGCCCGTTCCGGCCTCGCCGATCATCAGCGTCAGGCCGCGCGCGGTCGTGAGCCCGTACTGCAGGTTGCTCAGCGCCTCGCGCTGGCGCGACGTCAGGAACAGAAAACGCGGGTTCGGCACCAGCTCGAACGGCCGTTCTTTCAGTCCGTAGAAGGCTTCGTACATTTGTCGATCCGAGACCGCCGACGCCGGCGCGGTCTACCGGTACTCCTTGAACGGCAACTGGCACTCGTGCTTGCGCAGGAAATTCAGGAACCGCTTGTAGTCCCGCGCCTCCATGTTGAACATCCGCGCCACGATCTTGTAGTTGCCGCGCGCCTCCTCGAGGCCCTTGCGGACCAGGTCGCGCACGTTGCCGCGCGTGATCTCGCGCTGCATGTAGAGCGGATAGACGGCGGTCCAGAACGACTCGCGGTCCTCGACCAGCTTCTTGTAGAGGTCGTCGGCCACGGTGCGGCGCCGCTCGCGCTTCGGGCGGACGCCCACGCCGTGGTGGACGCGGACCTCCATCGGCAGATCGTCGGCCGCGACGACGTCGTTGCGGCCGGTCACCACGAGCCGTTCGATGACGTTCTCGAGCTCGCGCACGTTGCCGGGCCACGAGTACTCGGTCAGCAGCTTGATCGCCTCGGGCGAGATGTGGCGCACCGACGACCCGTTGTTCTGGGTGAACTGCTCGAGGAAGTGGTCGATCAGCTGCGGGATGTCTTCGCGGCGCTCGCGCAGCGGCGGCACGGTCAGATGAATGACGTTCAGGCGATAGAAGAGATCCTCGCGGAACGTCCCCTCCGTGATCATGTCGCGCAGGTTGCGGTTGGTGGCCGCGATGACCCGCACGTTGACGCGCCCGACGGCGCGATCGGCGCCGACCTTCTGGATCTCGCCGGTCTCCAGGAACCGCAGCAGCAGACCCTGCATCCGCAGCGTCATCTCCGCCACCTCGTCGAGGAACATCGTCCCGCCGTCGGCGAGCTCGAGCTTGCCCTGCTTGTCGCGGTAGGCGCCGGTGAAGCTGCCCTTGACGTGCCCGAACAGCTCCGACTCGAGCAGCGTCTCCGGCAGACCGGCGCAGTTCATCGGCGACCATCGGCCGCCGCGACGCGCGCGCTGCGCGCGTGGATGGCGTGAGCGACGAGTTCCTTGCCGACGCCGCTCTCGCCGGTGATGAGCACCTTGGCGTCGGACCTCGACACGCGGTCGATCTCCTGCGCCAACTCGAGAATTGAGTTGCTCGTCCCGATCAGCTGTCCGTTGCCATTGTTACGTTTCATGTGCATACCGGTCCTCGACTCGCGTCTTCGCAACCCAGCCAGTCTAGGGAGTCGCCTTCCGCAAGAACTCTTCCAGACGCCGCCGGCTGGTGTCGTCCATCGAGGTGAACACCGTGCCGAGATTGAGATCGCGCGCCGCCGAACCTGCCCGCCGCCGAATCTGCACCGTCGGAGAAAACGACGCACCGGCCAGGGCAAACCGCAAGTGCCCGCGCGCGCCAACCGGGAGCGGAAGCTCCGACTCGACGAGCGCGCCGGTCGCGCTGATGTCGAGCAGCCGCACCCGTCGTGTGCAGCTGCAGATCGCACTCCTCGTCCTGAGGCAGCGTCACTCTCGGTGAACGTCGGCGATCGGGGTTGTCGCTGTTTCCGTTGCCCTGCGGTGCCGCTCAATTCGCCTCTCCCGCGAGAAACGCTCCATCGCCGTGGAGCACCAGCCATCGTTCGATCAACTCGAGCACTGCCGGCGATGGGCCCATGAACTCCACGCCGATGAGATACCGCTGCTCGCCCGAACTCGACCAGACCGGCTTGACGTGCCGGACGCACACTTGCACGGCCGCTTCAATGCCGTCGCAGCTGAAGGTCGCTCGATGCAGCGACCCAGCGGCCAGCCTGACGAACGACTCGACCTGCGCGCCGCCGCGACCGACATCTCGAAGCGCCATCGACACGGCCGCGTCCAACGTGCCCGCCAGTTGTCCCACCACGTCGAACCTCGGCTTCTGGCGCCGATCCCCCATGCTTCGTCGCATGTCTCTCTCAGCGTGGGCCGGCCGAACGCGCCCACCGAAACTCCGGCTTACGCCGGCACCTTAATGGTCTCGGCGTTGACCGCCGCCTGCGACAACAGCGCATCGGCCGTCGCACAACTCGTCGAATACGCCGCCTGGCCAAGCACCAGCGTCGGCACCTTGAGCTCCGGAATCGCCCGCTCCAGACGGTCGCGCAACCGCCGAACGACCGTGCCGACGGCGCTCTCGTGCGTCTCGACCAGCAGCACGACCACGCGCCGTTCGCCCACGAGCCCGAGGACGTCCGAGCCGCGCAACTCTCCTCGGAGCAGTTCCACGAGACGATCGGTCGTCTCCTGAGGCAAGGCCATCACGCCCGACTCGACGACGACCATCGCCAGGTCGCGATCGAAGCGTTTCGCCCGCGCCAGTTCCTCTTCGATCCGCCGCGCAAAGTCCGCGGCAGTCCCCGGCAGCACCCATGGCGCAGCGGTTGCGGCCGTGTGCAGCGCCGCGGGCAGCCAGGCGCGCAAGCACGGACGCGCAGACATCAGCGACCAACGGCGCATCCGAATCGAACGGCGCATCACTGGCCGAACCCACCTCGAGGCGGGCGCGGCGACTTCCACCAAGCGGGAACGTCCGAATCTGGCGCGTCGTCGAGGACTCGTCGACATCTCCTGACGCGGCGGTCGGATCGCCCACGGCGGCCAGACGGCGCTGCTCCTGACCGTCCTGAATCCACAGGGCGGCACCGGAACCCGAGGTCTGCGCGGTGAGATTGCGCAGCAGGTCGAGCGCGGTCAATTCCGCGGCCCGGTCACCCCGGACGAGGATCTCTTCGAACTTGCTGCGAATCGCCGCCGCTCGCGCCAGAGCCAGCCGCTCCATCTGTAGGCCCAGCACGCGTCCCAGAGCCTCGAGCGTCACGTCTGCTTCGGCCGGGATGGCTCCGAGGAGAACGAGCGCCCACTCCGGATTGCCGGACGCAACCATCGGGACGACAATGCCTTCGCGGCCGCCGGCCAGACCGGCGAGCGGAGCGGACCGAACGAACGGCGCATCGAGGCCGAGCACCAGGTCAGACAGCTGGCGGGCTTCCGGCGGCACGCTGGCGCCCGGAAGAGAGGCCACCAGGACGAACTCTCCGCTCGGCTGGCGTCGATAGACGCGCGCGTCGGCGTCGAACCAGATGGCCGCAGCCTGAATCGCCGCGTCCGCCACCTCGCGCTCCGACGTCGCCGCCGCCAGGTAGGTCACGAATCTCAGCGCGCCACGCACGGCGCGCGCTTGCTGACGCTCGCCGTCGATCTCTTCGCGGCTGGACAGGTCGGCCTCGATGGCCCCGCGCAACACCTCGATCCATGGCTCGACACGGGCGTCCATTGGACGGGACCGATGGATGGCATCCGTGTTCGCGCCGGTTGATTCGGCAACGTCCGCGACGACGTCCGCAGTCTGGCCCTCGGTCGAATCCTGAAACGCCACGACCGTCGACACTCGCATCGCCATCAACGCCGCCGGCGACACGCTTCGGTTATTTCTGAGCGGCACGAGCTGATACTCGCGGCCGTCGACGGTGGCGACGCTGGCGCGCCCGGCCCGAATGACGTCCAGCCCGATGGCGCGCAGCGCAGGCCCCGCCAAGAGGCGCGGCGGACGCTGCCCCTCGGGAGCCCAAGCTCCGGACAGGTTGGCGTCGACAACCTCGACTTCCACGCCAAACTCCGACCGGACCTGATCGAGCATTTGAAGAACGCCTGGAGACAGCATCACTTTGTCTAAAAAGGCCTTGAGACGTGGTCCAAGGGTTTTGGACTACGTCGCGAGCCGGTCCTAGTGCAAAGCCACCGCCAGCGCGCAGAGATAAATCAGCCTCTCAAAAGACCTTTGTCTTCTGTGCTTTGCCGCGAGGCCCGGTGACGACGCACAGATTTGTGTTCGGGTCGGGGCCATGGCGGGCGCGTTTCGCTGACAAAAGGTCGACGATCGAATGACTTTATGCTGCTGCAGGAGCGTAGACCGGCGCTTCGCACCGAACTACCGCGGTTTGAGGACGACTTCGATCACCTTTTCAGAGGCGATCGGAACGCCATTCTTCATGGCTGGCTGGTAGGTCCAGGTCTTGGCGGCGAGAAGCAGCTGGCGGTCGTAGGCGGGGTGGACAACCTGTGAGACTTCCGCCCCCGTGACAGCGCCCCGTCTCGGTGATGAAGACCCGAATAGCGCCTCGAAACTCACGGAGGGTGGCCTGATCGGTCGGCACCCACACCGGAAGGTCCTGCTTCACCGGCACGGCGGAAGTGATCTGCGGCGGGGCACTGGCCACCGGGTCACGCAAGCGGAGGATCCGGTGCTGGGTCGACGGTGCGGACGGGCGGAGGCGACAGCGCGCGACCCAGGTCAAGGAAGCCTGTCGCGAGCAGTCGGAGCTCCGACAACATCGGCTCTGCGTTATCCGACGCAGAATTGGCGTCGGCACCGGCTCCGAGGGCGCGTGTCGATCAATTGAACCAGCGACGCGAACTGAGTGGACGCTGCAGACGTGTCCTTCCGGTTCCACGCGGCGCGCGCATCCAGGTACATGCGCTGAGCGATCTCCGGCACCAGCCCTCTCCGGATGCGCAGAAACATTTCCTGGATGCGCGGCGAGGTCTCCTCGGCGTCGGGCAGAACGACTCGGGTGCTCGACGACTACCGATGCGATCGCTTTCTCGGCTTCAGCCGTTCGTCCCAGCGCGACCAGGCAGTAGACACGATACTGCTCGAACTCGGGCTTCCGGCCGGTTGCCTGAAGGCGACCGACCATCGACAGCGCGTCCTCGTAGGCGGCCGACGCGTAGAGCGCTTTGACCTGCTGCAGCGATTCCTGACCGTGGGCCGACGAAATCCCCACTAGAGTGGCGAACATGAACCACCACGCGGTTTGCACGCGAAGGCCGCCACTGCCGTCGAGCAGAACCGGTTCATTGCTATTTCCCCCGCATGTCCACGCCGAGACGGACGGGCTGTCGGAGCGTGACGACCACGTTCTCACGCCGCTCTCCGAGCTGCGGGTGACGGAACACGATTTCATACGAACCGACTCGGCGCGACAGGTTCGCGATCGGCGTCTCGCCGATGCGCTCGCCGGCAATCCACACGTCCGCCCACGGCTGTGCATTGATGCTGATCGTTCCGAACGGCAGCTCCACGGCAACCGTCGTCGTCTTTCCTGGCGACGACTTCGACCTGCCGCGACGATCGATAGCCAACCGCTTCGTTCACCAGCTCGATGTCGTGCGTGCCTGCCGGAAGCATGAGTTGCTCGGTTTCCGTCGTGCCGATCAGCTTTCCGTTCTCGCGCAGCTCGAGACGCGTCGTCGGATTGAACGCTCAGCCAGCCTGGAGCCGGAGTCACCGGGGCCGTCGGCGAAAACGACCAGCGAAACCGTCTCTCCGGCCTTGACCGCAACGGTTCGGCGAACCGTGCCGCCGTTCCACGCGCGACGACGGTCGTGATCTCCCGTCAGACAGATCACTGACGGTAAGTGGAGACTGCCCGCGCTCGACGCCATCGACCGTGATGGTCTGTCCCGAAGGCTCGGTCTGGACATGGAGAGCGCCCGTCGGTCGCAACTGGCGTCGCTGGCGCGGCCGGCAACTCGAGATGTTGCAGGACGGAACTGCCGGCGCTGACGTCGACGGTCAGGTCGCGCCGCTCGGCGCCACTTCCCACCTGGAACGGCATACGACGCGGGCGCGAGCGACACTCGTCGACGGGCGTAAGCCCCAACGATCGGCCGTCGATCAAAACCTCGCGCCCTGGCGGCGTCGTCTGAATCGTGACCGAGCCGGTCGCCGGGAGGGTCGTTCGTCGTTGGTACTCCCAGACGGCCGCGGCTGCCGTCGTGGCGCTGAACAGGATCACGCCGACCCATTTCAGCGCGGCGATGACGGCGCTCCAGTCGAGGGGCACGGCACGCTCGGGCACCCCCGATACTGCCTGCGCGGCCGAATCCGGAACCAGGGTCAGGCCCTGAAGTTCCGCCTCAGAGCCGAATGCCTCGAGGCTGTCCGTCAGGGGATCCGTGAAAGCAACGTTCTGACCGGTCGACGCGCCGTCGCGCGAGCGGCTCCTGGCCAAAGTCGGGGAATTCGGATGATTGCCACAGGTTCCTGATGCCTCCTGGCAGGTTCGGGCCCCGGCCGATTCGGTCCCACCAATCTCAAGGTCGCGTGCACTGGTTGCATGTCGCATCGGCACACCTGATGAAACGATCGCGATTCGGTAGGCGAACGCCATACCAAATCGCTCGCGCGCAGTATCCTTAAGCAGGACTAGGAGATGCCGCGTTTGCGACGGAGATTAGTCGCCTTGAGAGATGCCTTTTGTCGCTTTTAATGAGGAATGTCGGGCTGGCACCAGATTAGTCGGCCCAAGAATGCCGAGCTTCCGCTCGGGATCAGATCGTGCTTGTGGGCCGACAGATCTCTCGGACCCCAGCACCCTGCGGCGAGCGCGCGCCTCGAGACACTCGAGCGCGCGCTCAATCTTTTTGTACGAGCCCTCTGAGTGGCGGACTCTCTCTACCACGATCAAGTCAGGATACGAATCCCAGAAGACATTCCGATGGCAGTCTTATGTCGTTGTCGAGCGACAATTCACCGACAATGGCCGAAGGTGAGTGAACGAGTAACTGGGTGAGAATTCAGTATTTAACAACAGATCAAAACTGGACTGTTTTGTGCGCGATGCAAACGTCGAAGGCATGAGGAAGTGTGGCTTCATTCTGCCAAGGAGCATCGGCGTGAAAAGAGTCCTGTCTGTTCTCTTCGTTCTGGCTTTGGTCTTTCCGTCGGTTGCCGCAGCCGATCCGATCCACATGGATTGGAGAGGCACCGGCAGTGGCATGACTGTTAGCGTGGCAGGTGTGGGTGACGTCTTTGCCGGCGAGCTCAGATGGACTCTCGACGGCAGTCTCGACATTCTGAGCTACTGCGTCGATATCGCTAGCTATCTGGGGGATCCTCAGATGGCGGACCTTGACAGCATCAGCAACTTGACCGGAGCGAGCTCGAACACCGGTGGCAAAGTCGCGTGGCTGTACAACACGTACTCGGGCGCAGCGCATGGCTCGGACTTTCTAGCGGCGGCCCTGCAAGTCGCAATCTGGGAAGTGATTGGAGGCAATGCATTCTCGCTGAGCGGGGCCTCTGCACTCACCGTTGGCGTTGCGGCCCACATCTTCGTCAGCTCGCTACCCGGTTCCAACTACGGAGACGCAGCGTGGCTGAACGTCGCAAGCGGCGCTAGAGGCCAGGATCAGGTAACTCATTCAGTGCCTGAACCAGGAACGTTGCTGCTGCTCGGCGCCGGTGCAGTGGCGACTCGCGGCTCGTCGCCGTTTTCACGTCGCACGGTAGACGTTTCGGCTACCCCAGTAGCACCCTGCGGGCGCGCGTTTCGAGACTCTCGAGCGCGCGCTCTACTTCTGTACGGCGCCTGCTCGATCTGCCGTCTTCCCTCGCGCGCGGGCACCTCAATCGGCTCACCGAGCACCACGGCGACCGTGCTGAACGGCTTGGGCACCTGCGCCCGGTCCCAGCTCTTCGTCGTCCAGAAGCGATCGGCCTCGAGGTGAAACGGCAGGATCGGCTGGCCGGTGGCGCCGGCCAGCCAGACGGCGCCGGCCTGCGCCACTCGCGCCGGGCCGCGCGGGCCGTCGACGGTGAAGGCGACGCCGTGACCGGCGGCGAGTTCGCGGCGCAGCTGCACCAGCGCCCTCGCACCGCCGCGCGACGTCGAGCCCCGCGCCGTCGCGTAGCCGAAGCGATGCGAGGATGCGCGCGATCCACTCGCCGTCGAAGTTCTGGCTGGCGAGCGCGACGATGCCGCGGTGGCGGAAGTAGTAGAGGCCGGTCAGGATGCGGCCGTGCCAGCAGGCGAGGATCGGCTGGCGGCCCGACGTTGATGATGGCGTCGTAGTGTTCGGCGCCCTCGACGTTCCAGGTCAGCGTGCGGCAGAGACCGCCGATCAGCGGGGGCGGCGACAGAGGCGATGGCCGCAGCCTTGACGACGCTGAAAGCAGCTGAGTGGGACTCGGACATCTTTACTCAGTGCTCGCGGGGCCCCACCCCCGAACGCTCGGCACCATTCGAACCTCGCTCGAGCCGCTGAGCGCTGCCCTGAACCTCGAACCCTGAACCTCTGACCACCAGTCCGCTACATCCCCTCATAGTTCGGCCCTCCGCCCCCTTCGGGCGGGACCCAGTCGATGATCTGGTACGGGTCCATGATGTCGCACGTCTTGCAGTGGACGCAGTTCGACGCGTTGATCTGCAGCCGCTTGCCGCCGCTCGCCGTCATCGACCATCTCGTACACGTTGGCGGGACAAAACCGCAGGCACGGGTTGCCGTACTCTTCGCGGCAGCGCGTGCGGCAGATGTCGGTGTCGTGGACGATGAGGTGCGCCGGCTGATCTTCGGCGTGCCTCGTGCCCGAGTAGTGCACGTTGGTGAGGCGATCGAACGTCAGCTGCCGGTCGATCTTCGCCGGGATTGACCGGGCACGTCGGGATCGGGGCGCGCGTCGCGATAGTAGTCGGCGAGCTTCTCCATGCGCTCGTAGCCGGCGTGCGCGGGCATCGGATCCTTGACCCACCATCCGCCGGTGACGAGCGACAGGCCTGAGTACGCCAGGCCGGCCAGCAGGCCGTGCTCGAAGCTCTGATGGACGTTGCGCACGGGATAGAGCTCGCGGCGGACGTCGCTCTGGTCGATCAGCGCCTGGTACTGCTTCAGCGCGCCGGCCGACATGTCGTTCGCGCGGACGCCGTCGAACGCCGCCTCCGCGGCGAGCATCCCGGTTCGCATGGCCAGGTGAATGCCCTTGAGCCGGAGCGAATTCAGAAACCCTCCGGCATCGCCGGCGATCAGCACGCCGTCGGCATAGACGCGCGGGATCGTGTGCCAGCCGCCCTCGGGCAGCGCCTTGGCGCCGTAGCGCACCATGTTGCCGCCGGTCAGCAGGGACGCGACGAACGGGTGGCGCTTGAGGTGCTGGAACGTGACGTGCGGATCGAACATCGGATCGCGGTAGTCGAGGCCGGCGACGAGACCAATCGAGGTCAGGCCGTCGGGCATCGCATAGATGAACGCGCCGCCGAACTCCTCCATCCGCAGCGGATAGCCGAGCGTGTGGATCACGGTCCCGGGCGCCAGCCGGCCCTGCGGGATCTCCCACAGCTCCTTGATCCCGATGGCGTAGAGCTGCGGCAGCTTGCCCGCATCGAGCTTCAGCCGGCTCGACGAGCGTCTTGGTGAGATTGCCCCTCACGCCGTCGGTCAGGATCGTGACCTTGGCGCGAATGTCGACGCCGGGCTCGAAGTTCGACTTGTGCTCGCCGTGCTTGCCGATGCCGCGATCGCCGGTGCGCACGCCGACGACGCGATCGCCGTCGTAGAGGAGCTCGGCGGCGGGAAAACCCGTGAAGACGTCGACGCCTTCCGCTTCGACGAGCCCGCCGAGCCACTTGACGAACCGGCTGAGCGAGATGATGTAGTGGCCGTGATTCTTGAGCGGCGGCGGCGTGATCGGAAATTGAATCTTCGCGTCCGCGCGTCAGGAAGTACACGTGGTCGTGGTGCACCTCGGACGCGAGCGGCGCGCCCTGCTCCTTGAAGTCCGGCACGAGCTGGCGCAGAGCCGAAGGGTCGAGGACCGCGCCCGAGAGCGAGTGCGCGCCGACCTCGCGCGCCTTCTCGAGGACGGCGATCGCGAGCGGCTCGCCGCCCTTCTCCTTCTGGAGCTGGGCCAGCCGCAGCGCGGCCGACATCCCGGCAGGGCCGCCGCCGACGATCAGGATGTCAACGTCGAGGGTTTCGCGATCCACTCAGCTCCAGTCAGGCTCACGGTTTCAGGTCACGATGAGCACGAAGATCAGATGATCAGCGATCAGAGCTCAGATTGCTCTTGTCGATCGTGCTGCATCGTGACTCGTGCTCATCGTGAGAGCTACGTGACAGCTGCATACGATCTACTTCTGCAGCTCCGCAATCATCGCCGGCACGATCTCGAACAGGTCGCCGACGATCCCGTAGTCGGCGATCTCGAAGATCGGCGCCTCGGCGTCCTTGTTGATCGCGACGATGGTGCGCGAGCCCTTCATGCCGACGAGGTGCTGGATGGCGCCGGAGATGCCGAGCGCGACGTAGAGCTTCGGCGCCACGGTCTGGCCGGAGCTGCCGATCTGGCGATCCATCGGCAGCCAGCCGGCGTCGCAGATCGGGCGCGAAGCGGCGATCTCGGCGCCCATGGCCTGCGCGAGCTGCTGCGCCAGCGCGAGGTGCTCCTGGCCCTTGATCCCGCGGCCGATGGCGACGATGCGCTCGGCCTGCGACAAGATCGACGGCCTGCTTGGCTTCCTTGAACGGCGCCTCGGGCTTCTGGCGGATGCTGGCGGCATCGATCTCGATCGCCGCGCGACGAATCGGCGCCGGCGCCGCGCCCTTCTTGACCGCGTCGGCGCGGAACGCGCCAATCTGAAACGTCACGAGGTGCGGCGCCGGGCCCTGACGCCGCGACGTCGGCGGTCAGCTTGCCCTGGAAGACCGGGCGCGAGTAGACGACCGCCGCCGTCCTGCTGCTTGAACGACGTGACGTCGGCGACGAGCGCCCGGCCGAGCCGTGGCCGCGAGCGCCGGCGCGAAGTCGCGCGTCTGGTAGGTGTGCGGGAAGAAGACGAGAGCGGGCTGCTCCTGCGCGATGAGCGCCGCCAGCGCGAGCACATGGCCGTCCGCCGTGTAGCCCGCCAGCGCCGCGTGATCGACGACGATCACTTCGTCGACGGCCGCCGCGGCGAGCTCGGCCGCGACGGCGTCGACGCCGGATCCGAGGATCGCGACCTTGACGGGCGCGCCGGCCTGCTGCGCCGCCGCGATCGCTTCCCACGACGCGCGATTGAGCGTGCCCGTCGCGCTGCTCGGCTACGACAAGATCATTCGGTCATCCTTCGTCCACTGCATCGCGGCCACGCCCGCACGTTCGGCCTACAGAACCCTCGCCTCGTCGCGCAGCTTCGCGACACAGCTGCTTCGCCGCCTCGGCCGGCGATCCCGCAATCATCTGCGTCTGCTTGGCCTTCTCGGGAAGCGACACGCGGAGGATGCGCTGCAACGGAGCCTCGCCCGGCGGCGCCGGCGCGACCTTGCGAATCTCCTTCTTCTTCGCGGCCATGATCCCCTTGAGCGTCGCGTAGCGCAGCTGATTGATGCCGCTCTGGATCGTCAGCAGCGCCGGCAGCGGCAGCGACACCCACTGGAACCAGCCGCCCTCGAGCTCGCGCTTCACGCGAAGCGCAGGCCCTGCCCTGAGCCTGTCGAAGGCCTGCACTTCCATGATGATCGTCGCGTGCGGCATGCCGAGCTTCTCGGCGAGGACGACGCCGACCTGGCCGAAGCCCTGGTCGTCGGACTGCAGGCCGGTCAGCACGAGATCGAACTTCTCGTCGCGGATGGCGTCGGCGAGCGCGGTCGCGACGGTGAACGCATCGGCCGTGGCCAGCGCGTCCGACTCGACGTGGATGGCGCGGTCGGCGCCGCGCGCGAGCGCCTCGCGAATCACCTGCGCCGCGCGCGCCGGGCCGGCCGAACAGACGACCACTTCCCCGCTGTGCTTCTCCTTGAGGCGGAGCGCCTCTTCGAGCGCGTAGGCGTCGGGCTCGTTCAGCTCGAAGCTCGCGTCGCTGTCGCGAATCCACGTGCCGCTCTCGGCGACGCGAAGCTGCCACTCGCGGGTGACGACCTGCTTGATACAGACGGCGATTTTCATAGCTGTCAGCGTCTGTCCGCTTGCTCACGGCACTCAGCACGACGAGCACGATGCTCACGATGACCACGACGACATTCTGAGCTTGTCTTCGTGCTCATCGTGGCTTCGCGATCATCGTGATGAGTCGTGGCACGTCGGAGCCGCTACTCGTCGATACCTCTTGAACAGCAGCGCGCCGTTGGTCCCGCCGAACCCGAACGAGTTCGACAGCGCGTAGTCGATCTTCGCGGCGCGCTTCTGGTTCGGCACGTAGTCGAGGTCGCACTCCGGATCCGGCGTCTCGTAGTTGATCGTCGGCGGAATGACCTGGTGCTTGATGGCGAGCGCGGTGATGCCGCCTTCGAGGCCGCCGGCGGCGCCGAGCAGGTGGCCGGTCATCGACTTGGTCGACGAGATGGCGAGCTTGCGCGCGTGGTCGCCGAACGTGCGCTTGATCGCCAGCGTCTCGAGCTTGTCGTTGAACGGCGTCGACGTGCCGTGCGCGTTGATGTAGTCGATCTGGTCCGGGCGGATCCCGGCCCGCTTGATCGCCGCCTGCATCACGCGCATGCCGCCGTCGCCGTCCTCCGACGGCGCGGTGATGTGGAACGCGTCGGCCGTCATGCCGTAGCCGACGAGCTCGCAGTAGATCGGCGCGCCGCGCTCGCTTGGCGAACTCCAGCTCCTCGAGGATGATGACGCCGGCGCCCTCGCCCATGATGAAGCCGTCGCGATCCTTGTCGAACGGGCGGCTGGCGCGCTGCGGCTCGTCGTTGCGCGTCGACAGCGCGCGCATCGCCGCAAAGCCGCCGACGCCCATCGGCGTGATCGCGGCCTCGGACCCGCCGGCGATCATCACGTCGGCGTCGTCGCGCTTGATGATCTCGAAGGCGTCGCCGATGGCGTGCGCCGAGGCCGAGCACGCCGTGCACGTCGCCGAGTTCGGCCCCTTGGCGCCGAAGCGGATGGACACCTGGCCGGCGGCGAGGTTGATGATGGCGGCGGGAATGAAGAACGGCGAAATCCGGCGCGGGCCGCCCTGAATGAAGGCGAGGTGCTCGCGCTCGATGGTGCCGAACCCGCCGATGCCCGAGGCGATGAACACGCCGACGCGGGTCGCCATGTCCTCGGTCACCGACAACGACGCATCGTCCATCGCGAACTGCGACGCGGCGATGGCGAACTGGATGAAGACGTCCATCTTCTTGACGTCTTTCTTGTCGATGAACTGGAGCGGATCGAAGTTCTTGACCTCGCCCGCGATGCGCGCGGAGAACTGCGCGGCGTCGAAGTGCGTGATCGGACCGATGCCGCTGCACCCGGCGCAAAGCGCGTCCCAGTTCGCCTGGGTGCCGATGCCGAGTGGTGATACGAGGCCCACGCCAGTGACGACGACTCGCCTGCTCAAACCTCAGTCCCCCGATTTCCGATGAGATATTCACGCCGTGCACGCGAGATGACCGCGCTCGCAAGCCGAAACAGGCTGCGGCATCGCAGACCCGCGAGCCCGTCTCGAGTTGACGCCCCGAGCGGGTGGCGCACGGCGGCGCGCCGCTCCCGCCCGCCGCGCAGGCGCGACGGCTCCCGTCACCGCGCTTTTGGCGCCGAGGACGGGTGGGGCTGCCGGGCGACAGGACCCGCGATCACGTCAACTCCAGTGAGTCGCGGCCCTCTCCCGCGCCCTACTTCTTCTTGCTGTGCGAATCGATGTACTCGATCGCTTCCTTGACGCGCGTGATCTTCTCGGCGTCCTCGTCGGGAATCTCGATCCCGAACTCTTCCTCGAACGCCATGACCAGCTCCACCGTGTCGAGCGAGTCGGCTCCGAGGTCGTCCACGAACGACGCGTCCGGCGTCACTTCTTCCTCGTCGACCCCCAACTGCTCCACGATGATGCTCTTCACCTTGTCAGCGACCGCCATTCAGCCCTCCATCCATCTCTCTGCCAGAACATCTTGCGATGAGCGCGAAATCCGTGTTCCGTGTGATCCGGTCGAACGGTCATGCAGCGTCCGCGCAACAAGTTCCGTGCTGCCCGATGACATACGTTCCGTGTTCTCTATAAGTACATCCCGCCATTGACGGCGAGAACCTGCCCTGTAATATACGCTGCCTCATCCGAGGCCAGAAACGCCACCGCCGCCGCCACCTCGTCCGGAGCGCCGAGCCGCCCGAGCGGAATCCTGCCGACCAGCGCCTCGCGCGCCTTCTCCGCGATCGCCTGCGTCATGTCCGTTTCGATCATGCCTGGCGCGACGACGTTGACCGTGATGTTGCGCGAGGCGACCTCGAGCGCCACCGACTTCGCGAACCCGATGAGGCCCGCCTTCGAGGCCGCGTAGTTCGCCTGCCCCGGGTTGCCGCTCTGCCCCACCACCGAGCTGATGCAGATGATGCGACCGCTCCGCTGCCGGATCATCGGCTTCAGCACGGCCTGGGTCAGCGTGTAGGCCGACGTCAGGTTCGTCGCCAGCACCGCCTCCCAGTCTTCCCGCTTCATGCGCAGCATCAACTGGTCGCGCGTGATCCCGGCGTTGTTCACCAGGATGTCGATGCGGCCGTGCCGCGCGACCGCCGCCGGCGATGGCCGCCTCGCGCCGCCGCCGCGTCCGTGACGTCGAGCGCCACGGCTTCGGCCTGGCCGCCGGCCGCGCGAATCGCGTCGACCGTTCCCTGCGCGTTGTCGCCGCGCGCCGCAGCCACGACCACGGCGCCACACGACGCGAGACGGAGTGGCAATCGCGCGGCCGATGCCCCGGGACGCGCCGGTCACGAAGGCCACGCGGCCGGTAAGAGAGATCATAGTCTGATTCTCGGGTTCAGGGCTCAGGGTTCAGCAGCTCTGGCAGCTATGGCCGATGCGCTTCAGCAGCGCCTCCAGGCCGGCCGGATCCTCGACGCTCGCCACGGTCACGCTGCGATCGATCTTCTTCACCAGGCCGGCCAGCACGTTGCCGGGCCCGAGCTCGACAAACGTCCGCGCGCCCTCGGCCACCAGCCGCTTGACGACGTCCTCCCAGCGCACGGGCGACGACACCTGGCGAATCAAGCGCATCGACGGCGGCGGCGGCCGTCGTCTTCGGCTCGGCGTCGACGTTGGCGACGACGGGAATCCGCGGGTTCTGCGCTCGGCAGCGCGCGGAGAAGCGGCGCGAGACGATCCTCGGCGGGCTTCATGAGCGCGCAGTGGAAGGGGGCGCTCACGGCGAGCGGAATCACGCGCTTGGCGCCGGCGGCCTTGGCCAGCTCGCCGGCGCGCGCGACGGCGTCCGCGTGCCCGGCGATGACGACCTGCCCCGGCGCGTTCAGGTTGGCCGGCGAAACGACCCGGCCCGCAAGCTCCGCGCGCGCCTCGGCGCACGCCCGCGCCGACGGTGTCGGCGTCGGCTCCGAGAATCGCCGACATCGCGCCTTCGCCGACAGGCACGGCTTCCTGCATGAACTGCCCGCGGCGCCGGACGGTCCGCAGCGCGTCCGCGAAGGATAGCGTACCGGCGGCGACGTGCGCCGAGTACTCCCCGAGGCTGTGCCCGGCGGCGAACGCCGCGGTCACGCCGTGCGACACGGCCAGACGGCAGGCGGCGACGCTGACCGCGAGAATCGCCGGCTGCGTGTTCTCGGTGAGCAGCAGCTGCGACTCGGGTCCCTCGAAGCAGAGCCGGCTCAGCGACTCGCCGAGCGCCGCGTCGGCCTCGTCGAATGTCTGGCGGCAAATGGGAAACGCTTCGGCCAGGGCCTTGCCCATGCCGACCTTCTGCGCACCCTGGCCTGGGAAGACGAATGCGATCATGCCGTTCGGGGTTCGGGGTTCGGGGTTCGCGGTTCCAGGTTCGGGGTTCGCGGTTCGTGGTCCGGCTTGGGCTCGCTGCCCGCGGCGGCGACGTCCTGTGCGAGGCGATCGAGGAGCCGCTCGTTGACCAGCTTGGCCGTCATCATGATGGCGCTCCGCACGGCCTTGGCCGACGAGCGGCCGTGACCGATGACGCACAGGCCGTCGAGGCCGATGAGCGGCGCGCCGCCGTACTCGGCGTAGTCCACGCGCTTGCGGAATCGCCGGAACGCTTCGCGCGACAGCAGGTACCCGACGCGCGTGCCGACCGTAGCCGACAGCTCCTCGTGAAGCAACCGCTCCACCGTTTCGACGAGGCCTTCGCTGATCTTCAACGTGACGTTGCCGGTAAAACCGTCGCAGACGATCACGTCGGCCTCACCCGAGTACACGTCGCGGCCTTCGACGTTGCCGACAAATCGCACCGGCGCCGACTTGAGGAGCTGGTGCGCCTCGCGCGTCAGCTCGTTGCCCTTGCTCTCTTCCTCGCCGACCGACAACAGGCCGACGCGCGGCGACTCACACCCGAGGGCCACGCGCGCGTACGCCGATCCCATCACGGCAAACTGGACGAGGTGCTGCGGCCGGCACTCGACGGTTGCGCCCGAGTCGAGCAGCACCGCCGGATTCCGGCGGGTCGGGATAATCGTGGCGAGCGCCGGCCGATCGACGCCCGGCAGCCGGCCGAACGCCGCGTGCGCGGCCATCACGGCCGCGCCGGTGTGACCGGCGCTGAAGAGCGCCGCCGCCTGTCCGTCCCTGCACCGCCTCGGCCGCGACGCGAATCGAGGCCAGCGGCTTCCGCCGCAGCGCGGCCGACGCCGACTCGGCCATCTCGATGCGCTCCGGCGCATGCGAGGATGCGCACGTCGACGGCGTCCGCCCCGGGATGCCGCGTCGAGCGCGTCCTCGATCACGTCGCGCGCGCCGACGAGCAGCAGGCCGATCCCGAGGCGCCGCGCGGCAATCAGCGCCCCGCCGATGATGGCGTCGGGCGCATGGTCGCCACCCATCGCGTCGACGGCGATTCGAAGCATGGATGTGGGAGCTGTCAGCTCTCAGCTGTCAGCTTTCAGTCAGAGCATTCAGAGCAGTCCTTCGACCGTGATCTGAATGTTCTGCTGACAGCTGATGCTGAGAGCTGATGGCTGGAGCCTATGCCTCTTCGACCGGCCTGACCTGACGGCCGTGGTAGTAGCCGCAGTGCGAGCACACCTGGTGCGGCGGTTTGGCTTCCTGGCACTGCGGGCACACGCCGGACTGCACCGGCTTGAGCGCGTCGTGCGTGCGGCGCTTCGCCGTGCGCGTCTTCGAATGCCGGCGTTTGGGATTGGGCATCTCAATTCTCCTTCGGTCTGGTCAGCAAACTCTTGAGCGGGGCGAGCCGGGGATCTTCCCACGCCGGCCGCGCACTCGCACTCCGTACGATTCAGATTCGTGCCGCACTGCGACACACAGCCCGCGGCACGCGGCGCTGCACAACGGCTTCATCGGCAGCGCCAGCTGAAACTGCTCGCGCAGCAAGTCGCCGATGTCCAGCAGACCATCGCGTGTAGTAAGCGCCGTCGTCAGGTCGTCTTCCTCGATCTCGCGTTCCTCGGCATCGCCTTCCGGCCGCGTCCGGCGACCGGTGCGGGACATAGCGCAGCTCGAACGTCGCATCGACTGGCAGCGTCGTACGGCTCGAGGCAGCGGCTGCACGCCAGCTCCAGCCGCGTCTTGCACCCGGCCGATCGCCTCGAACGCGTCCGCGCCCACCTTGGACACGTCCATCGACGAGCTCGACCGGAGCCGCGACCCGGTAGTCGGGATCGGCCGGCGCCGAGCGCCGAGGGCTGCAGCGGTCCGCTCGACATGCTCGCCGCGGTCCGTGCAACTTGTTGAGGTCCAGAAGCATAGCGCCAACCCCAAATTATAGCCCAGAAACGCGGCTCGAGGCTCAGGGCTCGGCTGGCTCTAGGGCTCTACGGCTCGAGGCTTGAGGCTCGCTGAGCAGAACTGAGAGCTCGGCGTTCTGCTGAGGCTTGAGCCTGAGAGCCTTGAGCCAAGCCCTGAGCCTGCTGAGCCCTGAGCTAAAGGTCCCGCAGCGAAACCCAGGGCTTCGGAATGAAGAGCTGCTCGAAGAGGCTGACGGCATACCGGTCGGTCATGCCGGCGACGAAGTCCCGGGCGGCGGCGTCCAAGCCCTCCGGCCTCGACAATCCGGCGGTCGAGGAAGTCGCCGGGCTGCTCCCGGACCCTTTCCCACAGCCCGCCCAGGATGCCGGCGGCCTTCTTGAACTCGGCCGTCGCCACGTCGTTCTCGTAGACCGCCTCGAACAGGAAGCTGCGCAGGCCGACGGTGGCCTGCAGGATCGGCTCGCTCATCCGGATCTCGGTCATCCCGCCGTCGATCGTCTGCAGCACGACGTCGGTCACCATCCGGCCGATTCGCTCGGACGACGAGTGGCCGAGCACCTCGACGCGCGACTTCGGCAGCGTCTCCGGATCCAGAATCCCGGCCCGCACCGCATCGTCGATGTCGTGATTGACGTAGGCGATGATGTCGGCGACGCGGGCGATCTGTCCCTCGATCGTGCTCGCGCGATGCTCGGGATCGGCGCCGACCGGCATGCCGCTCTTGCCCTTCGAGTGCCGCGCGATGCCGTCGCGCACTTCCCACGTCAGGTTGAGCCCCTGGCCGTCGTTCTCGAGCACGTCGACGATGCGGAGGCTCTGCTCGTAGTGGTTGAAGCCGCCGGGGATGAGGTCGTTGAGCACGCGTTCGCCGGCGTGGCCGAACGGCGTGTGCCCGAGATCGTGGCCGAGCGCGATCGCCTCGGTCAGCTCCTCGTTGAGCCTGAGCACCTTGGCGATGCTGCGCGCGATCTGCGACACCTCGAGCGTGTGCGTCAGCCGGGTCCGATAGTGATCGCCGGTCGGCGCGAAGAACACCTGCGTCTTGTGCTTCAGCCGCCTGAACGCCTTGCAGTGGATGACGCGATCCCGGTCGCGCTGGAACGCCGGACGGATCGGATCCTCTGGCTCGGGCCGGACGCGGCCGCGGCTGTCGGCGCTCTTCGCCGCCTGCGGCGCGAGGATGTCGCGTTCGCGTTGCTCCAGCTCCTGTCTGATGGTCATAGCAACGTTCATCAGGGTCACACGGTTCACGGTTCAGAGGTTCACGGTCAGCGGCTCGAGGTTGCAGGGAACATCGATTCGTCGCTTCGCGGTGCATCTGCTGCGCTCCGAGCGCGTGAACCGGATCCTGAATCCTGAACTCTTCAGACCAGGATCTGATCCAAGAAACTCGTCCCATGTTCCAGCGGCCCGACGCCGAACAACTCCGCGAGCGTCTGCCCGAGATCCGCAAACGTCTGTCGCGTCCCGAGGTCGACGCCGGCACGCACCGATGGACCGAACACCAGAAGCGGCACGTGCTCGCGCGAGTGATCGGTGCTCGGGGTCGTCGGATCGTTGCCGTGATCGGCGGTGATGACGAGCAGATCGTCGGCGCCGATCCGCGGCATCAGGGCGGACAGCCGCGCGTCGAAGCGTTCGAGGTTGGCCGCGTAGCCCGGCCGGATCGTTGCGATGGCCGTAGACCGTGTCGAAATCGACGAGGTTGGCGAAGATCAGGCCGCGCGGTGTCGTGTCGAGCGCGCGCTCCACTTCGTCCATGCCGTGCGCGTCGCTCGTCGTGTGCACCGCGCGCGAGATGCCGCGGCCGGCAAACGAGATCTTCGATCTTGCCGATGGCGACGACCGGTGTTCCGGCGTCCGTCAGCCGGTCGAGCAGCGTCGGCGCAAACGGCGTCAGCGCGAAGTCGCGGCGGTTGGCGGTCCGCTGGAAGGCACCCGGAGCGCCGACGAACGGCCGGGCGATCACGCGGCCGACGCCGTGGCCGATGCCCACCAGGTCGAACGCGATCTCGCAGAATCGATACAGCTCCGGCACCGGCACGACGTCCTCGTGCGCGGCAATCTGGAAGACGCTGTCAGCCGACGTGTAGACGATCGGCCAGCCGGTCCGGATGTGCTCGGGCCCGAGCTCGTCGATGATCGCCGTGCCCGACGCGGCCTTGTTGCCGAGCGTGCGGCGCCCGATTCGCTGCCTCGAACGTCGCCATGACGTCCGCCGGGAAACCGTCGGGAAACACCGGAAACGGCCGATCGAGCACGAGCCCCATCAGCTCCCAGTGACCGGTGACCGAGTCCTTCCCGGGCGAGGACTCCGCCATCCGTCCAAACGCGGCGCGCGGCGCCGGTTCGGCCGTCCACGCCCTCGATGAACGCCACCTGCCGCAAGTCCGAGGCTGCACAGCGCCGGCAGACGCAGTCGAACATGCCTGGAAATGTTGCCGAGCGTGTCGCTGCCCTCGTCGCCGTAGGAAGCCGGCGTCGGGAAGCTCGCCGACGCCGACGCTGTCGAGAACGATGAGGACGACGCGGGTGGGCGACATAATGCTGAATGCTGAGTGCTGAATGCTGAAGTGAAATCAGAATTACGAATTTACTTCAGCATTCAGCATTCAGCATTCAGCATTCCCTAGGCCTCGTGGCTGGAGTAGTAGTTGCTGATCGGCCGCGAGGACCGGATCGCCGCAATCGCGTGCTTGAAGATCATGTGATCGGCGCCGCTCTGTTCGACGATGACGGCGAAGCGATCGAAGTTCTTGACCCGGCCCTCGAAGTCGGTGCCGTCCATGAGGCGGATCTGGACCGGCAGCTTCTCGCGCCGCGCGTGATTCAGGAACACGTCCTGGATATTGGGCTGGGCGGGTGCGGGTCTCGACTCGCGTGTCTGTGCCATCGGAGCAGCGTCTAATGTTCCGAGCTACGCGCTCCCGGCGGGCTCAGCGTCGCCTCGGTCGGCCGCAGCCCCTCAGCGCGCGCCGAGCTCGAGCGCGCGAGCCACCTGCGCCTGAGTGTCCTCGCGTTCGCCGGCAGCGTAAATCCACTGTAGGTTAGGCTCTTTCCTGAACCAAATCAACTGCCGCCGGGCGTAGCGCCGGTTCTCTCTGCACGATCAGCTCGCGCGTCGCCGGCTCGTCGCGCACGCCGTCTGAGCAGCTCGAGCGCCTGCCGGTAGACGAGCCCGGTGAACGGATGGGCGGTCTCGGGAACACCTGACGCCAGCAGCCCGCGCACCTCGTCCATCAGCCCCTGGCGGAACTGCGCGTCGACGCGGCGCGCGACGCGCTCCGCAGTCGCCTCGGCCGGAATCTGCAGCGCAAAGGCGCTGACCTCGTAGTCGGGCAGCGGCGACGTCGGTGTCGGCGAAGTGGTCGGTCAGCGGACGGCCGGTCAGGCGATAGACCTCGAGCGCGCGTATCAGCCGCTTGCGGTCGCGGCTCTGAATGCGCACCGCCGATGGCGGATCGACGCGCTGCAGCCAGCGGTGCAGATACTCGGGCCCCTGCCGGTCGGCGATCCGCTCGAGTCGGGCCCGCAGCGCGTTGTCGCGGGCTGGCCCGGGAAAGAATCCTCGGGTCAACGCCCGGTAGTAGAGCCCGGTGCCGCCGACGAGGATCGGCAGGCGGCCTCGCGCCGTGATGTCGCGGATGGCGGCCGCTGCCTCGCGCGCGTAGCGCGCCGCGGAGTACTCCTCGAGCGGATCGGCGACGTCGATCAGATGGTGCGGGATGCCGCGCCGCTCCGCCAGCGGCACCTTGTCGGTGCCGATGTCGAAGCCGCGATAGACGGCGGTCGAATCGCAGCTCACGACTTCCCCACCGAACCGTGGTGGCGAGCGCGATGCCGAGCGCGCTCTTGCCGGTGGCGGTCGGCCCGAGGATGGCCGACGAGCCGCGGCGGGTTCACGGCGTGAGCGCGCGCAGCCAGAGCGATCAGCACGAGCATGGCCAGCAGCAGCGCCAGCCCGATCTGCTGGGTGCGCGTCGGCCAGGTCATCGGCCTGGCGGATGCTCGTTGAAGAAGAACGTGATCAGTGATCGGCATCCGGTCGTCCGGATACTCGGCCGGCAACGGGATCGTCGGATTGGACGTCAGGATCGCGTTTCGTCCCGACAGCGTGAAGGCGTTGACGGCCGACGGCTTGCGCGACGGTGACGTCGGTGATGCGTCCGTCCTTGTGCACGACAAGCGAAATCGCGACGTGGCCGTGCATCGACATCGCCGCCTGCGGAATCATCCAGTTGCTGCGCACCTGCGCGAGGAACCGCGCCAGCCACGGGCCGAACTCGACGCCCTTGCGTGTCGAACTGGATGGATTCGCCGAAGTTCTGGTCGTCGCCGCCGCGGAGGTTGCCGAAGTTCTCCTGCTGCGCGTACTTGCGCACGTTGCGGATCGCGTCGGCGATCACGCCGACCGCGGGACCGCGCGCGTCGGCTCGGTCGCGTCGTGTCGGGCGGACGTTCGGGCGCCGCGGGCGCGTCGGAGAGGAGCGCGGGCTGGCTGTTCTCGCCGCCGCTCGGCGGCGGCTCGGCACCGACGGCTTCGGCGGCGCGTTCGGCGGCGTCGCCTCGAGGCGCTCGGGCGAATTGCCGCGCGCGAACGGCATCGGATTGGTCGGCCGTTCGCGCACGCTCGACGGTCTGCGCCCGGCGATCGAGGTCGGACAAATCCGCCCGCGGCGACACCTTGGGCGTCGTCATATCGAGCTTCGGCTGGACGAAGACGAATCGCGCCCGCTCGCGCTCCCGCTCTCTTCTGCGTTCGAGCTCGGCGCGCAGCCTGCTCGTCGATCGCCTTCTGGCGCTGCTCCATCATCTCGCGCACGAACGGCAGGCGCGGCCCGAGCAGGATCGCGATCAGGACGATCGCGTGAATGTTGACGGCAATCAGCACGACTTCCCGCCGCGACAGCGGCTGCGGGATCCTCGGCGTGTCGGGATGATTGTCGTCGAAGTTGAAGTACATCAGGGACTTAACGATTATAGCAGGTTCATGGTTCAGGGTTCAGGGCTCAGCGGTTCAGGGCTCAGGCAAAACCTTCGACCAGTTACTCGCAGATCTTGAGCCTGAGCCCTGAGCCTTGAGCCCTGAGCCGCCGAACTACGTCAGCTCTTCTCAGCAATATAGAGATAGACGATCCCGAAGGTCAAAGAGACGGCTCGTGACGTTCGAGAAGCCCTGCCTGCGCGATGATTCCCGCGAATTCGCTGCGGCGGCGGAAACGTGCCGACCGAGGCTGGCAGGTAGGAATAGGCGCTGTTGTGCTTCGAGACCAGACGGCCGATCGCCGGCAGCACATAGCGAAAGTACCAGGAATAGAGCGAGCGGATGCCGGGAATCGCGGGCTGGCCGAACTCGAGGATCGCGAGCCGGCCCTGCGGCCGCAGGACGCGCGCGATTTCAGCCAGCGCTCGCTCGGGCTCCGCCACGTTCCTGATCCCGAACGCGATCGTCGCCGCGTCGCAGGTGGCGCTCCCGACCGGAATGCGGGTCGCATCGCCGCGAACGAGCCGAATCGATCGGTCGAGGCCAAGCGCGACGATCTTGGCGAGGCCCAGACGGAGCATGGCGCCGGCGAAGTCGACGCCGACGACCGACGCGCCGGGCACCCGCCGGACGGTCGCGATCGCCAGATCGGCGGTCCCGGTGCACAGATCCAGGACGCGCGCACCCTGCGGCAGATCCAGCGCAGTCGACGGCCCGATCGCGCCAGCGGCGATCGAGCCCGGCGCTGAGCACGCGGTTCAGGAGGTCGTAGCGCGGCGCGATTGCATCGAACATCCCGGCGATGCGCGACGGCGTCTTGTCGGGACCGGTCATCCCTTCCACGCCGGATACAGCTCGTGCTTGAAGCCGAGCGCGGCGAGGATCTTGCCGGCCATGAAGTCGGCGAGGTCGTCGAGCGTCTGCGGCATCTGGTAGAAGGCCGGCATCGCCGGCATCAGCATGGCGCCGGCCTCGGCGCAGAGGACCATGTTGCGCAGCTGCGGCAGGCTCATCGGCGTCTCGCGCGGGAGGATGATGAGCGGACGGCGCTCCTTGAGCATCACGTCCGCGGCGCGCTCGACCAGGTTGCGCGAGAGGCCGTGCGCGACGCCGGCGAGCGTCTTCATCGAGCACGGGCACGATCACCATCGCGTCGCAGTCCTGGCTGCCGCTGGCGATCTTGGCGCCGAGGTCCTTGTTGCTGTGCAGCGTGTACGTGCCGGCGCGCACGCCCTCGCCGTAGGTCGCCGCCAGATAGTCCATCAGCTTGTCGATCGCCGCGGCGTCGCCGAGCTCGTCACGCAGCAGCCGGCGGCCGTAGTCGGAGACGACGAGCTCGATGTGACACTCCGCGCTCGAGCAGCGCGGCCAGCGTCCGCGTCGCGTAGATCGCGCCGCTGGCGCCGGTGATCGCGATGACAATGCTTCTCTTCATCTGGATTCGTTCGTGTTCAGGTTCTTCGATTGCCTTGGAGGTGACGGAGGCAACGGGTTCAACACGAAGGAACGAAGCGCACCGGAGACGCACGGAGGCGTGTCCCACTGCGTCGACCGAGCAGCGACCGGTCGCGTCGCCGGCCACGGCCGGCGAGTCGTGCGAAGAGCTCGGAATCGAAGCACCGTGCAATCGGCGTGCTTCGATTCCGTGCGTGTTCTCACACGGCCCGCGCGAAGCGCGGCGCGACCGGTCCTTCGTGCGTCTTCGTTCGTCTCCGTTCCTTCGTGGTGAACCCGTTATCTCCGTCTCCTCCGCACTCGATCTCGTCACCTCTACCCCACATACACCGCAAGCGCCGTCGTCACCAGGTAGAACACGCCGACATAGCCATTCAGGTCGAACGCACGCTTGACCTGCGAGAGGTCGTGCTCGCTGACCATCGACTGCTCCCAGACGAGGAGAACCGCCACGCCGGCGACGCCCGCGAGGTAGATCCAGCCGAGGTCAGTCACGGCCGCCAGCGCGGCGAGGCAGATCACGGTCAGCACGTGGACGGCGCGCGAAATGACCAGCGCGCGCCGCAGGCCGAAGCGCACGGGAATCGAACGCAAGCCGTGCGCGCGATCGAACTCGAGGTCCTGGCAGGCGTACAGGACGTCGAAGCCGCCGACCCAGGTGCCGATCGCCGTGCCGAGCAGCCACGGCTCCCACCCGCCACGTCCGCCGGCAGCGAGCCATCCGCCGACCGGCGCCACGGCCATCGCCAGGCCGAGGAAGAGCTGCGTGTAGCTCGTCACGCGCTTCGCGAGCGAGTACCAGAACACGATGGCCAGCGCCACCGGCGACAGCGCGAAGCAGAGCGGACCGAGCTTCCACGCCGCGAACACGAACAGCACGGCCGAGACCGCCGACGAAGATCGTCGCCTCGACGATGCGTCATGGCGCCGCGTGGCAGCTCGCGCGAGGCGGTGCGCGGGTTGAGCGCGTCGAACCGCGCGTCGACGAGCCGGTTGAACCCCATCGCGGCGCTGCGGGCCGTGACCATCGCCACGACGATCCAGAGCAGGCGCCAGCCAATTGACGCCGCCGTCCAGTCGCCCAGTCCGATGGAGCGCCAGGAGCGCGCCCGTCAACGCAAACGGCAGCGCGAAGACGCTGTGGCTGACGCGGACGAACGACGCGTACGTCTCTCAGGCGGTTCAAGGTTCAGGGTTCAGGGTTCAGGTTCAGGGTTCACGGTTCAGAGGCTCGCTCAGGGTTGCCACTGATCCTGAACGTGAACCCTGAACCGTCTCAACCCGGCATCCAGCCACGCGATGTCAGCGGGCTGGATTCCCCCCACCAGGTATTCTTCCACATCCTCGACACCGGCCGGGACGCGGACGGCGAGGAGCTCGGCGCGCTTGCCTGCCGAGATCGAGCCCAGCTCGCTGCCGAAGCCCAATGCGATTGCGCCGTCGAGGGTCGCGCTCTTCAGGATCTGGCGCGCCGGAACGTCTGGCGCCAGCCGGCGCACCTCGGCCATCTCGCTGAACAGATTGAGATCCGCGACGCTCGCCAGGCTGTCGGTGCCGATCGCCACGCGGACGCCGGACGCGTAGAACCGGCCGATGGGCGGCACGCCGGCGCCCGTCCAGCGGTTGCTGCGCGGACAGGTCACGACGGTGGCGCCGCACGACGCGAGCTGGCGCAGCTCGTCGTCTGTGAACTGCACGCCATGCACGGCGATCAGTCGATCGTTCAGCAGACCGAGGCGCTCGCATGTACTCGACGGGACCGCAAGCAGGCGGAACCCAGTCGGACGCCCAGGCGCCAATCCGTTCGAGCAGGTCTCGCCACGGACCAGTGCCGTCGCGCAGAAACCGCACTTCCTCGGGCGACTCGCCGAGATGCACGCTGAGTGGCCGCCCGCCGGCGGCCGCGGCAATCGCCCGAAAGAGACTCGGGCGAGACCGAGTACGGCGCATGCGGCACGATAGCGGCACGCAAGCGACTCGGCCGATGGCAGCGCGGCCAGGCGCTGCCTCGCGCTGTCTACCAGCCCGTCGGGATCGGCGCGCGCGGAAGCCCAGGAGCTCGAAGAACACCGCCGCCGACAATCGCTCGCGGCCAGCGGCGCGCAGGCCTCGAGCGTGTTGCGTCACGTCGCCGACGAGCGTAGTCCCGCTCGCGCGCGCCTCGGCAATCGCGGCAACGACCGCTGCCTTCCGGCAGCTCCGCGCCTGCCGGCTGCGCTGCTGGATCGAGTTGCCGTCTGCCGCTCGCCGATCAGCCGTGTCGCCCAGGCCGGCATCGCATCGCCCGGCGGCACGCGTCCACGCATCCACGACAACTCGAGGTGCGTGTGCGCGTTGACGAGGGCGGGGAGGATGACGGTTCGGGGTTCGGCGCGTCGCGGGGTTCGCGCGGCTCGTGCGTTCGCGGTTCGGAGGTTCGCTCGGCGGCGCCGACGGCGACAATCCGGCCGCGGTCGACCTCGACCCATCCGTCGCGAATTGGCGGCGCGTCGATGGGCAGAACCCAGGCGGCGCGGTGGACGCGGGGCATCTCAGTGACCCGTCAGGCGGGCTTTCTTCTCGGACGCGCTCCGCGCGGGATAGTTGACGACCTCGGGCGCGCGGCTCGTGTCGCCGTCGGCGCGAGCGACGGCCAGCTCCAGCATGCGCGGCACGGCGCGCTCGCGGAAGATCGGGTCGCCGAGGATCTCGTAGTGCATGTTGCGGCGCTTGGCGACGAACCCGGCGTTCTCGATGTTGCGCACGATCTCGATCTCGTCCATGCAGTAGCTGGCGCCGGCCGCCCGGACGACGTTCTCTTCGATCATGACGCTGCCCATGTCGTTCGCGCCGTAGGCGAGGCTGAGCTGCCCGACCTTGCCGCCCTGCGTGACCCACGACGCCTGCAGGTTGTCGAAATTGTCGAGCACGAGGCGCGCGATGGCGAGCGTCCGCAGGTAGTCGACGCCGGTCGCTTCCTCGCCGCCGAGCTCGGTGTGATCGGGCTGGTAGCTCCAGGTGATGAACGCCGTGAACCCGCCGGTGGCGTCCTGCACCTCGCGCAGCCGGAACATGTGCTCGAGCCGCTCCTCGGCGGTCTCGACCGTCCCGTACATCATCGTCGCGGTCGTGCGCAGCCCGATCTCGTGCGCGTGGCGCATCACGCCGAGCCACTCGTCGGCCGTCGCCTTGTTGTAGCAGTTGAGCAGCTTGCGGACGCGATCGACGAGAATCTCGGCGCCACCGCCGGGGATGCTGTCGAGCCCGGCCGGACACGAGCCGCTCGATGACCTGAGGCACCGGCAGCCGCGACAGGCGCGAGAGGTGGATGACTTCCGGCGGCGAGAGCGCGTGCAGCCGAAACGCCGGATAGCGTTCCTTGACGGCGCGGAACAGATCCTCGTACCACTCGAGCGGCAGATCCGGGTTGTGACCGCCCTGCAGCAGCAACTGACCGCCGCCGAGCGCGATCGTCTCGTCGATCTTGCGGAAGATCTCCTCGAAGCCGAGCACGTAGCCTTCGGACGACCCGACCGGCCGATAGAACGCGCAGAAGTTGCAGCGCGCGATGCACACGTTCGTGTAGTTGACGTTGCGATCGATGATGTAGGTGACGATCCCTTCGGGATGCTTCCGGGCGCGGACCTCGTCGGCGAGTTGCCCGAGGAGGGGCGTGGGCGCGCGCGAGATACAACTCGAGCGCCTCGGCTCGATCGAGCCGGCCGCCGCCGCGAACCTTTGCTGCCAGTGCGTCGATCATCGAGCTATCGAACGCGTCACCGAAGACCGACGAAGCGGACCGCTTCAGATGAACACCGTCGGCCGCACGGCGTCGATCACGCCGTGCTTCGCCGCGAGCTCGTAGTACTTGCGCAGCCCGGCGGCCGCGCGCTCGTCGAGGACGTACCTGATATTGTCTCTCAAATAGGCCCGGCCGAGCGCCGCCCTCTCGGGCCCGCAGTAGGCGTCGGCAATCGCGTCGGACGCCGGCCACGCCGGCGTCGCGCGCGTCGCCGAAGCGCGTCCAGCGCGGCCTGCCGGCAGCACGCCGGGCCGGCCCGCCCAGAACGCCCAGACGAACGGCAACCCGGTCAGGCCGGTCCACCGTCTCCCAGGTCGATCTTCTCGACACCCAGCCGCCTGATGATCGAGGTAGAGCGCGGGATCGCCGATGACCAGCGCCGCATCGCATCGCTCCAGCATCGCGTCGATCGCCGGGCGGCATCGGCACGAACTCCGGCTCGATGCCGAACGACTCGCGGCACAGGACGCGCAGCAGCCCCGTCGACGTCCGGGAACTGGTGTCGACGGCAATCGAGCGAATCTCGACGAGCGGGCTGCGCGCTGAAGAGCGCGACCGACGCCACCGGGCCGTCGGACACGATGCCCATGCCGGCCACGATCAGGTACGGCGCGACGCCGCGCTGAAACTCGATCGACGGAATCATGCCGACATCGATCGCGCCCTCGTGCAGCAGCGTCGGCGCACTTCGACGGCGGATCGAACCGGAGCGCGAAGAGGTCCGGACGCCGGTCGAGACCGTGCAACGAGCGGCCGCGCGTTCAGGTAGTCGACCGCGCCCAGGCGAATGACGGCCATCAGGCGAGCAACCGGAAGCGCCCATCGCGCTCGACGGCCTCGAGCGCCGCGGCGCGGATGTTGCCTTTGATCTCCTCGATCGGGCTCCGGCGCGTGCCGAGCACGCCAGGATCCACGGCGGCGATCCCATCCACGTCGTCGGCGCCAACGGTCAGCGCGACCTGCGCCAGCTTGGGTCCGTAGAGCGGCCAGTCGACCTGGATCGAGTCGATGTTGGTGACGACCATGCGCGCGAGCGCGACCTGCTTCACGTCGTCGTAACCGGTCGTCGGTGTCGGTGACGGACATGGTTCTCGGCAGCGGCGCGAACGCGCGAAACCCGCCGACCGCCGCCTGAAGATCCCGCGCGCGTTCGACGAGGCGATCCGCGCTGTACTCGACCGTGAGCGGGCATCAGCTCGGAGCTCGAGTCGTGGGCAGTGCGTGAACCGTCAGCCGCCACACGCCGAGCCCGGCGTCGCGAGCCGCACGCACGGCGGTCGCGGGCTCTTCGAGCAGGTTCGAGTCGAGTGGCGTCTCCGCGATTGCCTCGAGGCCGGCGTCGTGCAGCCGGCTGCACAGCGTCGGCAGCGCGTCCGGATCCGGCGCGAGCGCGTGCAGATCGGCGAGCGAGAATCCCGTCACCGGCGCCCCGGCAGCCAGCGCCGCGGCCGCCCTGACCGCAGCGGTCGCCGCCGCTTCACTCGCCGGACGACCGACGATGCGAAACTCACCGGCCGACAGCCCGGCTGGACGAGCGGGCACGGGCGCGTCAACATGCACCTCGAACACACGGACGAATGTCGTCCGCGCACCGTGCATCCGGCGGCGGACGTCGTCGCCCTGCACGCCGACGGCGATCAGGTCGCGGGTAGCGAGAAGCGTCTCTGCGTTACTGGTGGTGTCCATTGTTGTTGGCTCACGGCTCAGGGCTCAAGGCTCAGGGCTCAAGCCGGGCAAGAACCTTCGACCAGCATACTCGAGGATCTCTGCCTGAGCCCTGAGCCTTGAGCCGATCTACGACGGCTTCCACCCCTTGCTGATCTTCTGCCACACCTCGTCGGCCCTGCCGCGCCGTCTGCTCCGCCGTGGCAATCTTCTTCGGCCAGGGACGGGTGAATCCTTCGGACGGCCACTTTCGCGTCGCGTCGATGCCCATCTTGCTTCCGTACGCGTGGAGATCGCTGGCATCGTCGAGATCGTCGACCGGGCCGCGCGTGAACTGGATGTCGCGCTCCGGATCGTAGTGCGTGCCGACGATCCAGGCGACTTCGGCCTCGTTCTGCACGTCGACGTCCTTGTCGACGACGATGACCGTCTTCGAGAACATCAGCTGGCCGAGGCCCCAGCAGGCGTTCATGATCTTGCGGGCGTGGCCCGGATAGCGCTTGTCGATCGAGATGATCACGATGTTGTGGAAGATGCCGGCCGCCGGAAAGTGCATGTCGACGATCTCGGGGACCGTCTTCTTGATGAGCGGAAGAAAGATGCGCTCGCTGGCCTTGCCGAGGTAGTAGTCCTCCATCGGCGGAATGCCGACGACCGTCGTCAGATAGATCGGACGCTTGCGGCGCGTGATGCACGTCAGGTGGAAGACCGGATAGTCGTCGGGATGCGAGTAGAAGCCAGTGTGGTCGCCGAACGGGCCTTCGCGCCGGCGCTCGCCGGGCTCGACGTAGCCTTCGAGCACGATCTGGGCGTTGGCCGGCACCTCGAGATCGACCGTCACGCACTTGACGAGCTCGACGCGCTCGCGGCGCAGGAAGCCGGCAAGCAGGAGCTCGTCGAGTCCCTCTGGCATCGGCGCCGTCGCCGAATACGCGAGCGCGGGATCGGGGCCGAGCGCAACCGCGACCGGCAGCCGCTTGCCGAGACGCTCGGCGACGCGGTAGTGCTGCGCGCCACCCTTGTGCTGCTGCCAGTGCATGCCCGTCGAGCGGCCGTCGAACACCTGCATGCGGTAGGTGCCGATGTTCCGCATGCCGGTCTCGGGATCCTTGGTGAAGACGAGCGGCAGCGTGATGTAGCGGCCGCCATCGTCCGGCCAGCACTTGAGGATCGGCAGCGAGTCGAGCGTGCCGTCCTTCTCCACGACTTCCTGGCACGGCGCGTCGCTGACGGTCTTCGGCATCAGGTCGCGCAGCCGGTTGACCATCGGCAGCATCTTGAGCGCGTCGAGATGCCGCCGGGCATCTTCGGCGTCGTCAACTCCTCGATCTCGTGCGCGAGATCGTCGAGCGTCCTGACGCCGAGCGCCATGCAGATGCGCTTCATCGAGCCGAACAGGTTGACGGCGACCGGCATGTCGAAGCCGGTCGGCCGCTCGAAGAGGAGGCCCGGGCCGCCGCCAGGCGACTTCGACGCGCGGTCGGTGACGGCGCAGATCTCGAGATCCGGGCTCACCGGCTCGGCAATCCGCGCCAGCTCGCGCTCCTTGTCGAGGGCGGCGATGAAGTCGTTCAGGTCTTTGAACATGCTCAATTCACAGACACGGCCACGGCATACTCACGATGAGCGCGAAGCTCGCGAGACCTCGAAGACGCTCTTGGGCATCGCGCCGCTTCGCGAGCATCGTGCGTCTTCGCGAGCCTTCGCGACGGTGTCGTGACATCACCCACGCTCTCCATCTTCTCCGCAATCCGCGTCGCCAGTTCCAGCGCGCGGCGGCCGGCGGCGCCGTCGACGAGCGGCGTGCCGCGCTCTCGCACGGCCCGGGCGAAGTCGGCGAGCTCGCGCCGCAGCGGCTCGTCGCGCTCGACGGGAATCGGGCCGCCTTCGATCGACGGCCTCGCGCCGTCGCGCTTGACCAGGCGCCAGCCTTCGACTTCCTGCGCCGCGTAGTCGATCGACAGATAGGCGTCGGGCTGGAAGAACCGGATCTTCCTGCACGCGATCCTTGCTGATGCGGCTGGCGGTGACGTTGGCGATGCATCCCGACGCGAACCGCAGTCGGGCGTTGGCAATGTCGTACTTCGGCGTCAGCACCGGCACGCCGACAGCCTCGACCGACGTCACTTCCGAGCGGACCATCGACAGGATGACGTCGAGATCGTGAATCATCAGGTCGAAGACGACGTCGATATCGAGGCTGCGATCGGGAAAGACACCCAGGCGATGGACCTCGATGAACCGCGGCGAGGTGACGAGCGGGAGCACCGCGGCGACCGCCGGGTTGTAGCGCTCCGTATGGCCAACGGCCAGCGTCGCGCCCGACGCCTTGCGCGGCGGCGATCATCTCGTCGGCTTCGGCCAGCGACCGCGCCATCGGCTTCTCGACCAGCACCGATATGCCGCGCTCGAGGAACGGCATCGCGATGTCGCGATGCAACTCGGTCGGCACGGCGACGGTCACCGCGTCGACTTCGCCGAGGAGCTCGCCGGCGTCGGTCAGCGCCCTCGCTGCCTGTCGAGGCCGCGATCTCGGCGGCGCGATCCGGAAGCTTGTCGACGACCGCCGTCGAGCGTCACGCCGTCGAGCGTCGAGAGAATCCGCGCGTGATGCCGGCCGAGGTGGCCGACGCCGATGACGGCGACTCTCAAGGGATCAGGGATCTGGGATCTGGGATCAGGCATCGGGGCAACCCCATCGCTGGCCTGATCCCAGACCCCTGATCCCTGATCCCTGATCCCCGAAACCGCTCCCTAGCGCCCATCTGTTCCTGTTCCTGGCGCGGACGACCGACAATGGCGATCCCCGCCTCGTTGGCCGACGCGAAGACGTGGTCGCCGTCGAGAACGAGCGTGCGTCCGGCATCGACCGAGAGCGCGGCCGCGCCGGCCACTCGCATGGCCTGAATCGTGGCGATGCCGATCACCGGCACGTCGAACCGCATGTCCTGTTTCGGTTTCGCCACCTTCACGATGCGCACGCCCGGCCCGGCGAGATAACCCGCCCGGCCGATCACCTCGTCGGTCCCTTCCATCGCTTCGACCGCGACCACGGCCTTGTGCTTGACGGCGATCGTCTGGCCGATGTCGAGCGCGGCGATGGCGTCCGCCATCTGGTAGCCGAACGCGAAATCCTGCGGCCTCCTCCTCGCTCGGCGCGCGATCGGTCAGCACGCCTTCCCGCGCCAGCAGCGGCTCGAGAAACGCCGTGGAGTCGATGAGCTCGACGCCTTCGTCTCGCATGACGTCGGCGACCGCCGAAATGAGCGCATCGGTGTTGCGCGCCTTGAGGCGGGTCAGGACGGACAGCAGCGTCAGGTCGGGAATGATGCCGGAGAAGATCTTGACGTGCTTGACCTGCCCGGCCATCACCGCGCGGGTCACGCCGGCACCCTTCAGAATCTTGATGCACTTGCCGAGATGCCCGAGCGAGACCCAGTGGAGGTCCGCGCCGGCGTCCCGGGCCGCCGCTTCGAGCTCGGGAAAGGCCTCCTCCTTGACCGCGACGACGGTGACGTCGTGGCCGAGGCTCCGGGCGCCCTGCAAGCACGAGAAACGGAAACCGGCCGTTGCCGGCGATGAGACCAATTTTGGGCATGTGCTGCTTGGACGCGCCGTAGCCCACGGGCTGGCCACGTCGGGCGCCGACAGGCGAGCCGGCCGAATAGCCGGCTCGAACGTCAGTCTATCAGAACGGTCCGGGGCCGGCCTCGGGATTGCGCGCGGTTGCAGGTACAATAGGAAGGTACGCCCGCGCCCTATTTTTGGAGAGAAGATGCGCCGATCGAGTGTAATGTTCCTGTCCCGTGCCGCGCTGCTGGCCCTGGCCCTCGTCGGGGCGGCCTGCGACAACGGCCCCGATACCCCACCGATCCCGACGCCCGAATCTCGTGACCGAGACCTTCACCGGCACCGTGACGCTGAACGGCGCGATCACCCACAGCTTCAACGCCTCGACCGCCGGACCGACCACCGCGACGATCACCGCGATCGACCCGGCGGGGTCGTTCATCGGCTTTCAGATGGGCACGTGGAGCGGCGCCGTGTGCACGGCCGTCCTCTCGAACGAGGCGGGCACGCTGGCGAGCGTCCTCGAGCGGCACGCACCCAGTCGGCGGCCAGCCTCTGCGTCAGGCTGCACGACCCGAACGGCATCCTGTCGACAAGACCGTCACCTACACGGTCACGGTCGTCCATCCATAGCGTCGTTAGTCGCAGTCGTCCGGTGTCAGCCGGATCGCGCGATCTGCAAGTCGCGCGTCTACGTCGGCTGGTCGGCGCAGCCGACTGCGGCCGTAGCCGCTACTCTTCCATCACCTCTTCGAGACGGCGGCTCGGGCGGCGAAGGCCGACGCCGCGGCTCGACGAGCGGATGAAGTTCAGGAGGTACTGCACTTCCGCGCAGCCGAGCGACGGGTCGCGATCGATCTGCGCCAGCGCGCGGCTGGTGTTCGAGTGCAGCAGGTAGCGGAACGCCCTGCGCAGCTGGTTGATCGAGTCCTTCGAGAACTTGCGGCGCTCGAGGCCGATCGTGTTGATGCCGTAGATCCGGGCGCGATTGCCGACGGTCTTGGCGTACGGCAGCGCGTCCTTCGTCACCACCGAATACCCGCCGATGAACGCGTGCTGGCCGACCCGGCAGAACTGGTGCACGCCTGAAAAGGCGCTGATCGTCGCGAAGTCCTCGACGGTCACGTGCCCGCCGAGCGTCGCGGCGTTGCCGAAGATCGTCGAGTTGCCGATGTGGCAGTCGTGCGCGACGTGCGCGTAGGCCATGAAGACGTTGTTGTCGCCGATGTCGGTCGTGCCGCCGCCGCCGGCCGTGCCGCGGTGAATCGTCACGAACTCGCGGAACACGTTGCGGTGGCCGATCGACGAGCGTCGTCTTCTCGCCGCGGAACTTCAGGTCCTGCGGAATCAGCCCGATCGAGGCGAACGGGAAGATCTGGTTGCCGTCGCCGATCTCGGTCCAGCCGTCGACGATGCTCGACGCGCCGATGCGGCAGTCGCGGCCGATGCGGACGTGCTCGCCGATGATGGCGTGCGGGCCGACGACCGAGCCCGCGCCGATCTGCGCGCCCGGGTGCACGATCGCGGTCGGGATCGACCGTGACGCCGGGCCGGCCGCCTGCCGCCCGCTCGGGCACGAGCGCCATCACGAGCTCGGCCTCGGCCACGACGGCGTCGCCGATCGAGGCGACCGCATGCGCGCGCGCCAGCGTGCTGCGCCGGGCGCCGAGCGTCACCTCGAGGCGCAGCCGATCGCCCGGCACCACCTGCCGCCGGAACTTCGCATCGTCCACGCCGCGGAGGTAGGCATGGCCCGGACGGCTTGCCATCAGGGCCGTGCACCAGGAGCAGCGTCGCGACCTGCGCCAGCGTCTCGATCATGAGCACGCCCGGCATCAGCGGCGTGCCGGGAAAGTGTCCCTGGAAGAAATCTTCGTTGACGGTGACGTTCTTGACGGCGACGAGCCGCTTGCCGGGCTCGTGCTCGGTCACCGCGTCGACGAGCGCCGACGGATACCGGTAGCAGAGCCGGTCGATGGATTCGGAGATGTTGAGGGGCACGGGCGCGAATCTTATCAGGTTCGGCGGTTCAGGGTTCAGAGTTCGTGGTTCAACGATCCTGACCCGAGCTGAGAACCTTGAACCGTGAACCTTGAACCCTGAACCGCTGCCTACTTCTTGGACCGGCGCGGCGCGGCCGGCCGTGCGGCGTCGAGGCGCTTGATCACTTCGCCGGTCAGGTCGAGGCCGGTGTCGACCCAGACGGCGCCGGCGTTGTTGATGTCGACGAGCATGTGGAGGCCCTTCTCCTTGCCGATCTGCTCGAGCACGGGATTGAGCTTGCGCTGGAAGTCGACCTGCAGCTCGGCCTGCAGCGCCTGCGCTCGGACTGCGCTTCCTGCTGCAGGAACTGCACCTCGCGCGTCAGCTTGTCGACTTCCTTCTCGAGCGACAGACGGGCCGAGTCGTTCATGATGCGTCGCGCTCGTCTGCTGCTTGGTCTTGGCCGATCTCGAGCTGCTTGTTCTTCTCGGTGATCTCGGCCACCTTCTTCTTCTCGAGCTCCTGCGATCTGTCCGGTCGCGGCCTTGCCCTCGACCGAGTTCGAGGCGACGGCCTGAATGTCGATGTAGGCGATCTTGGCGCCCTCGGGATACGGGCGCGGGCGCCTCGGGCTTGGGCGCCGGGGCGGCGGCGGTGGCGTCGCTGGCTGCGCTGGCGGAGTCGCCGGCGGTTTCGTCGGCGGCTGCGCCGGGGGCGTGGTCTGCGCCAGCGCCGGTACCCACTGCCAGCACGCTCACCGCACATCATCACCGTCAAAAGTCTCAACACTCTCATGAACTCAGTCCCTTTCATTGAATAATAAGCTCTCAGCCGTCAGCTCTCGGCTCTGCCGGCTCGAGGCTCTAGAACCTCGCCGGACAGAGCTAGCCATCACAACGCACAGCTACGAATCCTACCGAGCTCAGCCTCGAGCGCCTGCAGCCAAGAGCCTCACTGAGCGCTGAAGCCGACAGTCTGCCTCTAGAACGTCGACCCCACCGCGAACCGGAACTTCCACTTCTTCTCGGGCTGCAGGTTGTTGTCCAGCACCCCGCCGCGCGACGGGTTGGCGGCAAAAATCAGCCGGAACGGCACGTTCAGCACCGGCATGAAGAACCGAATTTCGGCGCCGGTCGACGTCTTGAACGCGCTCATCTCGCCGATCTCGGCTGATCTCCGGAGGGAACGGCGACACGAACGGGTTGAACGGTATCTGATAGAAATCGCTCGGATTCGGGATGAGCGCGCCTGGATACGTGAGTCTGCGTCACCGGTTCCTTCCACGAGAAGATTCTGGCCCCGGGCCCGCACCTGGCCCGCGTCGTAGAAGAGGACCAGCCGCACCGGGCCCGTGATGGTGATCAGGTACTCCACGTTGAAGAGCAGGCTCTTGTTGCCGCCGAGGACGAGCCCGGTGACCGGATCGCGCGGCCCGACCGTGCGCAGGTCGAACCCGCGCATGCTGTACTCGCCGCCGAGGAACAGCCGCTCGAAGATCGGCAGCGCGATGGTGCTGCCGTAGGGCTTGATGTACTCGGCCTGCGCGCGGAAGCCCGAGCGACGTGCGGCGTTTGGCGCCGAGCGGGAAGTACCTGATGCGCTTCCGCCCGCGGATTCACGAAGTTCGTGTTGCCGCCGATGCCCGCCCAATCCATCGACAGCGTGTAGCGCGATCCGGACGTCGGGAAGATCGGGTGATCGACGGTGTTGTAGACGAAGCTCGGCCCGATCTTGCTGATGGTCCGCTTGCCGCCCTCGCCGATGAGCAGCGAATCCTCCAGGAACGGATTGCCGGCGAGCACGAGCGGATCCCGGTAGAGCGGGTTGAGATCCTTGACCTCGACCTGCTCCAGGCTGTAGTTGACGAACATCCGCGCGTAGGGCATGACCTGGAAGCCGAAGACGAGGTTGCCGCCGACCGACGCCTGCGTGAACTGGCCCTCGTAGCGAATCTCGCGCGCGTAGATGTCGACGCCGGCGGTCATCGGCCGGTCGAAGAGGAACGGCTCGGTGAACGCGAGCTGATAGTTCTTGGCGCGATTGCCCTGCTGCGCGGTGACGCTGAACGTCTCGCCGCGGCCGAGGAAGTTCGAGGTCTGGAACGACAGCTGCCCGAAGAAGCCGTCGAACTGCGACACGCCGGCGCCGAACGTCAGCTGGTTGCGGTTCTGCTCTTCGAACTTGAGCCAGATGTCGACCTTGTTGTCGGCGTTCGTGCGTCTTCTGGACGTCGACGGCCTCGCCTTCGAGCGGCTTGAAGTAGCCGAGCTGATTGAGGCGCTTGACGCTGTCCTTCAGCGCCATCGTGTTGAACGGCGCCGGCCTCGACGATCCGCATCTCGCGGCGGATGACGTTGTCGCGCGTCGTCGTGTTGCCGGTAAAGGTGATGCGGTTGATGAAGTACTGCTTGCCCTCGTCCACGCGCATCGTCACGTCGACGAGCGGCGTGCCGTCCTTGGCCGTCGTCGGCGCGTCGCGGCGCTGGGCCTCGCGCCGGGGAGGGCGGACCGGTGACGGCGGACCAGCCGCGCCGGGCGTCGCCTTCCGGGGCTGATCGCGCGGCTGCAGATCGGGATAGGCGGTGAACTCGAAGTAGCCGCCGGACCCGTAGACCTCCTGCGCCTTCTCGAGGCCCTTCTTGATCTTCTTCTGGCTGTAGGTCTCGCCCGTCTCGACCCTGAAGAGCGGGCGCAGCGCCTCGGAGTTGACGACCTTGTTGCCTTCGAACTTGAAATCGCCGACCGCGTACTTCTTGCCTTCGGTGATCGGCACCTGCAGCTGAATCCAGCGCGTCTTGCCATCCTTCGAGTCTTCGAGGGTCTTCATCTGCGGCTGGCCCACCTGGGCCATGATGTACCCCTCGTCGCGGTAGAAATCGGTGATGAGCTGCGCGTCCTCGGCGAACTTGTCTTCCTTGTAGGTCCCGCCGCCGGTGATGAAGCCGAAGAAGCCCTTCTGCTTGTTCTCCTTCATCTTGCGACCGAGCTTGCCGTCGCTGATCGCCTGGTTGCCGACAAAGTCGATCTCGTCGATCTTGACCTTCGGCCCTTCGGTGACGTGGAACGTGACGTGAACGAGCTTGGTCCCGCCCTCGACGTCCTTGATCTCGGGCCTGATTTCGGCGAACTGATACCCCTCGGCTGCATAGAGCTCGCGGACGACGCCGGTGACGCGTCGAATGAGCCCTGGATCGATGAACGAGTCGAGCCTGATCGTGATGCTCTTCTCTTTCAACGCTTCCTCGATCTTCGACTGGTCGACCTTCTTCAGACCTTCGTAGTCGACGATCTTGACCCGCTGCCGCTCCTCCATGTCGTAGACGACCATCTTGCCGATGACGCCGTTGGAGAAGGTGTAGTCCTCGACCCTGATCGCCAGGTCATCGAGGAAGTTGGTGGCCCACAACCGCTTGAAGTCTTCGCGAATGACCTGCTCGATGGCGTCGTCGTACGGCACCCACTTCCCGGTCTGGGAGTTGCTGAGCCGCGACTTCATCTCGATGTAATAGAGGTAGGTATTGGCTTCGACCACCGGGAAGCCGCCCTGCTTTTCGAAGCAGGGGACGACCTGATAGACCACCGGCCCGGAGCCGGCTGGCGGCAGCGTCCGGGGAGCCGGGACGGGCTGGCCGCAGACGGTTTGTCCGGCCTGGGCGGCGTGCCAGCGGCCGCGGCTGGTCGGCTGGACCGGCGTCTGAGCCCGCGCGGCAGCGGCGGCCGTCAGTGCAGCGAAGAAAAACAGGAGCACACGCATAGGGCGAACGTTGAACCGAAAGTCGTAGTGTCCGGCTTCAGCCGGACTAGGCGGGTCCGGCTAACCAGCCTCCGCTAAAGCTACGGCGGTCCGCCGAAGCCTTGGCGAAGGCGGAAGCCGGACACTACAGCCGGAACTGATCAACCCCCGGCCGCGGTCTCCTCCCAGCCGGGGAAACGTACCAGTCGAGTTTACTGGATTTTAGACGTGCAAGGCCACTCGCCGGCCTTGCCGCGAGCCGCGGTTCAACCGCAGCCGCGGAGGCCTCAGGACAGCCGCCGGCCTGCCAGGGCCTCGCCGGCAGGACGGTAGGCCAGGGTGCCGCCCTCGAGGTAGACCTCGATCTCGCCGCCCTTGAGATGCCCACGGATGAGCTCCTCCGAGAGCGGATCTTCGATATACCGCTGAATCGCGCGGCGGAGGGGCCGCGCGCCATACGACCGGTCCTTGCACGTCTGCTCGATGATCCAGTCGACGACTTCGGACGCGAGCAGGAGCCGGATCTTGCGGTCAACCAGGTTGTCGTTGAGCTGCTTGACGAGCAGGTTCGTGATGGTCCGCAGATCATCGTCGGAGAGCGCCTCGAAGACGATGATTTCGTCGATCCGGTTGATGAACTCTGGGTTGAAGGTCTTCTTGACCTCCCCGATCACCATGTCGTTGACGCTGCGGCTGATCGCGCCCGAATCCGACGCCTGGAAGCCCATCGACGCCTTCTTCTGGATGAAGCGGGCGCCAATGTTCGACGTCATGATGATGATCGCGTTCTTGAAGTTCACGCGATTCCCGAGGCCGTCGGTGAGGTGGCCGTCCTCGAACACCTGCAGCAGGATGTTGAAGAGGTCGGGATGCGCCTTTTCGATCTCATCGAGCAGGACCACCGAGTATGGATTGCGCTTGACCTTCTCGGTGAGCTGCCCGCCCTCCTCGTGGCCGACGTATCCGGGCGGCGAACCAATCAGCTTGGAGACGGAGTGCTTCTCCATGTACTCGGACATGTCGAAGCGGATGAGCGAATGGTCGCTGCCGAAGAGGAAGTTCGCCAGGGCGCGCGCCAGCTCGGTCTTGCCGACACCGGTCGGCCCCAGAAACACGAAGCTGCCGACGGGCCGGTTCGGATTCTTGAGCCCGGCGCGCGATCGACGGATCGCCCGCGACAGCGCCGAGATCGCCTTCTCCTGTGAGATGACGCGCTTGTGCAGCGCGTCCTCCATGTGAAGCAGCTTGTCGCCCTCGTCCTGGTTGATCGAGGTGAGCGGCACACCGGTCCACTTCGAGACGACCTCGTCGATCTCGGCCTTGCCGACGATGACGCGGCGCGTGCTCGACTTCACGTCGAACTTTTCGCGAACGAACTGGAGGTTCTCGCGGGCCTGCACTTCCTGCTCGCGGTAGAACTGCGCCTTCTCGAAGTTCTTTTCAGAGACGGCGGTCTCCATCTGCTCGACGGCGACGCGAATGCTCTTGTTGATTTCGCCGAACTCCTCGCTGTAGCCGGCTTCGCGCAGCTTGGCGCGCGCGCCGGCCTCGTCGACGAGATCGATCGCCTTGTCGGGGAGGAATCGATCGGTGATGTAACGGCTCGACTGATAGACGGCCGCCTCGATCGCTTCGGAGGTGTACTCGACGTGATGGAACGACTCGTAGCGATCCTTGACGCCGATCAGTACCTCGATCGTCTCCCGCTCGGTTGGCGGGTCGACCTTGATCGCCTGGAACCGCCGCTCGAGCGAGCGATCCTTCTCGATGTACTTGCGGTATTCGGCGGGCGTCGTCGCGCCGATGCAGCGAATCTCGCCGCGCGACAGCGCCGGCTTGAGGATGTTCGCGGCGTCGAGTGATCCTTCGGCCGACCCGGCGCCGACGAGCGTGTGGAGCTCGTCGATGAACACGATGATGTTCGGGTTCTCGGTCAGCTCCTTCATGATCGCCTTGAGGCGTTCTTCGAACTGACCGCGGTACTTCGTGCCGGCGACGATGAGCGAGATGTCGAGCGCAAGAATCCGCTTGTCGGCGAGGAAATGCGGCACGTCGCCGTAGACGATCTTCTGCGCCAGGCCTTCGACGATCGCGGTCTTGCCGACGCCAGGCTCGCCGATGAGGACGGCATTGTTCTTGGTCCGGCGGCAGAGCACCTGCTGCACGCGCTCGACCTCGATGTGGCGGCCGACGAGCGGATCGAGCTGGTTCTTCATGGCCGCGTCCGTCAGGTCGCGGCTGAACTCGGCGAGGAGCGGCGTCTCCTTGACGCGGGTCAGCGTCGTCTTCTCGTTGAGGAGCGCGACGATATCTTCACGGACGGTGTTCAGGCGCATCCCCTTTTCCATGAGGATCGTCGCCGCGACTGAACGCTCCTCGCGAAGGATGCCGAGGAGCAGGTGCTCGGTGCCGATGTAGTTGTGCAGCAGGCGGTCGGCTTCTTCGGCGGCGTACTGCAGCACGCGCTTGGTTTCGGCGCTGAAAGGGATCTCGACCGAGGTCGAGACCTTCTCGCGGAACACGGTCCGGCCTTCAATTTCCTTGCGAATGCTTTCGAGGGAAAGATGCGAGCGAGCGAAGATCCGGCTGGTCAGCCCTTTACCCTCACGAATCAGTCCGAGGAGAAGGTGCTCGGTCTCGATCGAGATGCTGCCGAGCTGACTCGCCTCGTACCGCGCGAAGAAAAGAACCCGCCGCGCTCGTTCCGTATAGCGTTCGAACATCCGGGGTTACCTATGGTTTATCGGGCGCTGCTCTATGCTCATTATACGACAGCGTCATGGCGATCCGTTACGGCTAAGTGAGGCGTTCTCCAGCAGTTAAAGGGACAGAACGCCTCTCGTCGCGTAAAAATGACACCCGACTTCGCCAATTTTTACCCTTCGGCACCGCGGGGCTACGTCGGGGCTTTGCCCCAATTGCTGGTCGGGCATCGAGCGTCCTCATCGATACAACGACAGAGAGGCCGTTCGGAACGCCCCCGACCAACGTTGATCCCTTTTGGTCCGTCTGCTACCCTTTTCCGCCCGATTTCCAAAACGGAGGCTGCATTCATGGCTGATCGTTCCGTCGGTCTTTTGACCGAAGACATGCTCGAACGTTTTCGGACCCGCGCACCCGCCTACGATCGCGAGAACAAGTTCTTCCAGGAGGACTTCGATGAGCTGAAGGCGGCCGGCTACCTGACGATGACCGTGCCGAAGGAGCTCGGCGGCATGGGATTCTCGCTGTATGACGTCTCCCAGGTGACTCGACGCCTGGCGATGTACGCGCCGGCAACGGCGCTCGCCATGAACATGCACCACTACTGGGTCGGACTCGCCGCAGATCTGTGGCGCGGCGGCGACAAGTCCTGCGAGTGGATTCTCAAGGAAGCCGCCGCGGGAGAGGTCTTCGCCGCCGGTCACGCGGAAACCGGCAACGACATTCCGCTGCTCCTGTCGACGTGCAAAGCCGAGCGCGTTGACGGCGGCTACAAATTCACCGGCCGGAAGTCGTTCGGCAGCCTCACGCCGGTCTGGACGAGGCTTGGCGCGCACGGGATGGACACGAGCGATCCCAAGGCGCCGAAAGTCGTCCACGGGTTCCTGGCGCGCGGCACCGCCGGCATTACCATCAAAGAGACGTGGGACGTGCTCGGCATGCGGGCGACACGCAGCGACGACACCGTGCTCGAAGGCGCGTTCTGTCCCGACCGCTACATCGCCCGAGTCATTGCCCCAGGTGCAGCAGGGATGGACGCCTTCGTCCTTGGCATCTTCGCGTGGGCGCTCCTCAATTTCGGCAATGTCTACTACGGGCTGGCATTGCGCGTCCGCGATCTGATCGTCGAGCACGTCAAGAGCAAGTCAGCGCTCGCGCTGACCCGCTCGATGGCCTATCACCCCGGAATCCAGCAGGGCATCGCCGACATCGTGATGGAGCTCGAAGCGATCGGCCCACAGCTCGACGCCGCCACGCGCGACTGGTCAGACGGCGTCAATCACGGCGGTCACTGGCCGATCAAGATCGTGTCGGCCAAGTATCGCGCCGTCGAAGGCGCGTGGCGGGTCGTCGACCGCGCCCTCGATCTCTCTGGCGGATTTGGCATGTTCAAGAAGAGCGAGATGGAGCGGCTGTTCCGCGACGCGCGCGCCGGACGCTTCCATCCGGCCAACTCGCTGCTATCGCACGAACTGGTCGGCAAGCTCACGCTTGGGATCAATCCCGACGAGCAGCCGCGTTGGGGGTAGGGGGAAATGCTGAATGCTGAGTGCTGAATGCTGAAGTGAAGGCTGAATGGCGGAGTGCGGATGCTGATCCGCACTCCGCACTCGATCGATCTACTTCGCGGCGGCTTTCACCAGCCGCACCTCGGTGGCGTGTTTCGATGTGTCGTCGTACTTCGCCGAGACCTCGTCGCCGGCCTTCAGGAAGTCGATAATCTGCGGCGACTTCTTCTCTTCTTTCAGCTTCGCCTCCTTCGTGCCGACGCCCGTGCCGACGACCTTGGTCTTGGTGTCGACGACCAGCTTCACCACCTCGTCCCGCGCGTTGATGGTGATGGCGTCCGGGCTAACCGCCGCGACTTTTCCACTGACGGTCTTCTCCGCCGCCTGCAGGTTTGCGGGTGACGAAGCGAATACCGCGGCCAGAACCAGGGCTCCCATCGACGCTGCAATCCACCGTCTCATGACAAACCTCCTTGGCGCTCGTTCGTCGCCAATATCCCCTTCTACGGACACGCTGCCGCGTGCGTTCCACCACGAATGGCCTCGTCAGTTAGGACCGTGACTGAGGACTCGGCCTGAGGACTCGGCATTGTCCGGACTGCCGACTCGACTGCCGACTCGGACTGCCGACTCGATCGACTCGACTGCGACCGTCGACTGCCGACTGTCACTGTCAGAGTATCGCCTCCGCCTCGATCTCAACGAGCATGTCGGGATCGATCAGGCGGCTGACCTCAACCATGGACGTCGCCGGGAGAATACTGCCGAAGACCTCGCCGTGGGCGCGTCCGATGGCTTCCCAGTCGCGGATGATGTTGGTCACATACATCCGCGTCCGGACGACGTGCTCGAGTGAGGCGCCGGCTCGCCCGAGCGCGCGCTCGATGTTCTTGAGCGTCTGAATCGTCTGCGCCCGCGCATCCCCCCTCCCCACCAGGCTCCCATCGTCAGCGGTCGCGGTCGTGCCGGAGACGTGGACGACGCGGCCGACGCGAACCGCCCGCGAATAGCCGACGAGTGGTTCCCATTTCGTGCCGGTCGAGATGTTCTGCCGCTCGGACATGTCAGACTCCTCTCAGCCTGCCGTCTTCGAGGCGCAGCACGCGGTCGCACGCCGCGGCGAGCTTCGGGTTGTGGGTCGCGATCACGGATGTCAGACCATGCTCGCGGTGCATTTCCTGCAGGAGGTCATGAAGCGTCTCGGCGGTGTGCTCGTCGAGGTCGCCGGTCGGCTCGTCGGCGAGGAGAAGGGTGGGCCGCATCACGAGTGCGCGCGCGATAGCGACGCGCTGCTGCTCGCCGCCAGACAGCATGCCGGGCCGGTGCTCGAGACGTTCGGAGAGGCCTACCCGCCCGAGCAGGTTGGTGGCGCGCTCGCGCCACTCAGCAGCGCCCTTGCGGGCAATCCGCAGCGGCATCGCCGCGTTCTCGAGGGCGCTGAACTCCGGCAGGAGATGATGGAACTGGAACACGAATCCGACATGCTGGTTGCGGAACGCCACGAGCGCCTCGTCGGGCAGGCTTGCCAAATCGACCTGATCGATGCGAACCGAACCCGCGTCAGGCGAGTCGAGCCCACCGAGGACGTGCAGCAGCGTGCTCTTGCCGACCCCCGAAGCGCCGACGATGGCCACCATCTCGCCGCGCTCGAGCGAGAGCTCGAGGTCCTTGAGGACCGTCAACCGGTTGCCGCCGACGGCATAGCTCTTCGAGAGTTCAGTAACGGTGATGAACGACATAGCTCTCAGCTCTCAGCTTTCAGCTTCCAGCGTCAGTCGCGATCTTGATCGGCGTCGCTCGACCAGATCAGAGGCCTTGCTGACGGCTGAGAGCTGATAGCTGAGAGCTTCTCTCACTGATACCTTAGCGCCTGCGCCGGATCGAGCTTCGCCGCTTGTCGCGACGGGTAGATGGTGGCCACGAAACAGACAAGGATCGCCGACACGACGACCACTACGAAGTCGAGCGGCAACAGCCGGAATGGCACGTGCGAAATCTGATAGACGTCGAGCGGCACGCTGATCAACTGGTAGTGGTCGAGGATGTAGATCAGCGCGCAGCCGCCGGCAGCGCCCACGATCGTGCCGACCGTGCCGATGACCAGCCCCTGCAACATGAAAATCCGACGGATGCTCGCGGCCGAACTTCCCATCGTCTTGAGGATCGCGATGTCGCGGGTCTTCTCCATGACCAGCAGTACCAGCGACGCGATAATGTTGAGCGCCGCCACCATCACGATCAAACCGATCGTGATCGACATGGCCATCTTCTCCAGCCATAGGGCCGAGAAGAGCGACTTGTTCATGTCGGCCCAGTCCTGCGCCTCGTAGTCCGACCCGAGCCGGGCCTGAATATCCTCCGCGACCGCTTGCGCCGCGAACAGATCGTCGACTTTCACCTCGATGAGATCGGCGTGGCTTCGGTCGAGCAGCCGCTCGGCGACGCTCAAGTGCACGAAGCCATAGGAACTGTCGTACTCGAAGAGACCGAGGCCGAACACGCCCACGACCTTGAAGGCACGCTGTCGCGCCGACACGCCAAACGGCGTCAGCGTTCCCTCCGGCGTCAGAACTTCCACGCCATCACCCAGGCTGACGCCCAACTTCTGCGCGAGGTCCTTTCCAAGGATGATGCCCGCCATCGACCCCTCGACAGGCGTCAGCGCGTCGAGGCTTCCCGACAACATGGATCGCCCGACGTTGGTCACACCGGGCTCGAGCGCCGGATCGACGCCCTTGATCGTGAGGAACTGGCTTCCGCCGGCGCTCTTCGCCAGCCCCAGTCCGAGCACGACCGGCGCCGCGGCCACGACACGCGGAACGGCGCGCACTTTCCTGACTTCCTCGTCGGCCTCACCCAGCCCTCCCACCTTGACCACGTAGACATGGGCCGCCGATCCGACGATGCGATCACGAAGCTCGCCCTGCAGTCCGGTCATCAGCGCGAGCACGATGAGGAGCGCCATGACGCCGACGGCCACGCCGACCGCGGAGATCAGCGAGATGAGCGAAATGAAGGCCTGCTTCCTGCGGGCGAGCAGGTAGCGGACGGCGACGAAGAGCTCGAAGGGAAGCTCGTTCACAGTTTCCTCATCAACGGAAACAGAATGACGTCGCGGATCGAGGCGCTGTTGGTCAGCAGCATCACCAGCCGATCGATGCCGACACCCTCGCCTGCGGTCGGCGGCAAACCATATTCGAGCGCGCGGATATAGTCCTCGTCCATCACGTGGGCTTCGAGGTCACCCGCGACCCGGCCGGCGATCTGGGCATCGAAACGGCGCCGCTGTTCGGCGGGATCGTTGAGCTCGCTGAACGCGTTGGCGACTTCGAAGCCGCCGATGTAGAGCTCGAAGCGCTCGACGGTCTCGGGGTCGTCTGGTTTTTGTTTCGAGAGCGGCGACACCTCGGTCGGAAAGTCATAGACGAACGTCGGCTGGACGAGATCGTGCTCGTTCAGCCGCTCGAAGATCTCGGTCGCGATCCGCCCCGCGCCCCACCCGGGATGCAACTCGAGCCGCAGCCGGCGGGCCAGGCTGGCCGCCGTCTCGCGATCGCGGAGGTCCCGGTCGGTCACGGGCGTCCCGAGCCGCTCCGATGCGGCGGCGCGGGCCCCCTCGCGGAGCGACACCCGGCGGTACGGGGCGGCCAGCGAGATCTCGTGCTCGCCGAACTTGACTTGGTCGGTGCCAACCGACTGCCGCGCCACGCTCGAGATCATCTCCTCGGTCATGAGCATCAGGTCCTGGTAGTCGCTGTAGGCCTGGTAGAACTCGAGCATCGTGAACTCTGGATTGTGCTGGGTCGAGATCCCCTCATTGCGGAAGTTACGGTTGATCTCGTAGACGCGTTCGATTCCGCCGACGGTCAGCCGCTTGAGGTAGAGCTCCGGCGCAATCCGCAGAAACAACTGCATGTCGAGCGTGTTGTGATGGGTCACGAACGGCCGCGCCAGCGCCCCGCCCGCGATCGGCTGCATCATCGGCGTCTCGACTTCGAGGTAGCCGCGCGCGTTCAGGAAGTCCCGGATGTTCGCCAGGACGCGGCTGCGGACCTCGAAGACGCGACGCGAGTCGGGATTGACGATCAGGTCGAGGTACCGCTGACGGTAGCGGATTTCGATATCGCTCAGCCCATGCCACTTTTCGGGCAACGGCAGGAAACACTTGACCAGAAAGTGCAAGGCGGACACGTGAATGGTCAGTTCGTTGGTCCGCGTCCGGAAGAGGTACCCTTCGACGCCGACGAAGTCGCCGAAGTCGAGGAGCTTGAAGATCTCGAAGTCGCGCTCGCTGACCGAATCGCGGCGGATGTAGGCCTGGATCTGGGATTCACCGTCCGAGATCGCAATGAAGTTGGCTTTGCCGAAACTGCGGATGGCCAGGATGCGGCCGGCGGTCCGAGTCTCGACGCGTGCCGCGGTCAACTCGTCGCCGCTCTTGCCGCTAAAGCTCGCCACGAGCTCACGCACGGTGTGGGTCCGCGCAAAGGCGCGCGGATAGGGATCGACGCCAAGGCGCACGAGCGCCTCGAAGTTTGCGCGCCGCTGGGCTACTTGATCGCTCTCTCTATGCTCCGTCATTTCTCAATGCTCGCGGGTCACGCACGGCAGCGCCTTCCTCACCGCATCCAGCACGCCGTTGACGAACGCGACCGACTCGTCCCCGCTGAACGTTCTCGCCAGCTCGAGGGCCTCGTTGATCACGACTTTTGGCGGAGTCTCAGGGTGTGCCAGGAGCTCGCCAACAGCCAACCGCAGCACCAGCCGGTCGATGACCGCCATCCGCTCGAGTCGCCAGTTGTGCGCGTGCGCGACCAGCAACTCGTCGATGGCGTCGACTCGCGCGAGCGTCTCGCGAACCAGGTCGTTCGCAAACGCGCGCAGGTCGTCGTCTGTTTCACGCTCGGGGGATGGTTCGTCAACGGGTGCCGCCTGATCAGGCGACGAGTCGTCACCGGGCGGATCCATCCGCCAGAAGGCCCCGATGGCTTCCTGTGGGCCCATCCGCCCCACTTCTGACTGGTAGAGCATCTGCAGCGCCGACTCACGGGCGCGGCGCCGACCGGTCGAGTCGACGCGGGTCATGACGAAGCGAACCCGGCTGGCCGCGTAGGGTGCAGGCGGCGAAACAACTGCGCCATCTCGATGGCGGCCGCCGCGGCTTCGAATCCCTTGTTGTCGCGACCGGCGCCAGCACGTTCCTCGGCCTGCTCCCACGTATCAGTGGTCAGCACGCCAAACGACATCGGCACGCCAGTGCCGCCGGAGGCATCCTGAATGCCGTGGGCGACCGACGCGGCGATGTACTCGAAGTGCGGCGTGGCGCCGCGAATGACGCAGCCGAGACAGACGATGGCGTCGAACCGCCCGGTCTCCGCCAGGGACCGCGCCGCCTGGGGCAACTCGAACGCGCCCGGCACGCTGATGACCTCCACATCGTCGTTGTGCGCGCCGGCTTCGACGAACGCCGCAAGGGCGCCGTCGCGCAGCGACTCGGTGATCGCGTCGTTGAACCTGGAGAAGAGAATCGCGAATCGATAGCCCGAGGCGCCGGTCAGGGCAGGCGTCGGAGTTTGGCCGTCGCTGCGCACTATTGCCCCTTGAACTCAGGCTTGCGCTTCTCGAGAAAGGCGCGCGTGCCCTCGCGCATGTCTTCGGTGCTCACGACCAGCCCGAAGAGGGCGGCCTCGAACCGTAGACCCTCAGCAGACGACATCTGCAGTCCGCGGTGGACGGCCTCGATGATGTAGCGCATCGCCACGGGCGGCTTGCTCGCCAGCAGGTTCGCCAGCGCCCGAACCTCGGATTCCAGGTCTGCGGCGGGCACGACGCGGTTCACCAACCCGAGACGATACGCATCCTGCGCGGTAATCGGTTGCCCGGTGAGGAGCATCTCGAGAGCCGGGCCGGCGCCAATCAGTCGCGGTAGACGCTGACTGCCACCATAGCCGGGAATCAGTCCGAGGTTAATCTCCGGCTGGCCGAGCCTGGCTGTGTCGGCCGCAATCCGCAGCGTGCAGGCCATCGCCATCTCGCAGCCGCCGCCGAGCGCGTAGCCGTTAATCGCCGCGATCGTCGGCTTGCCCAGCTGCTCGATGAGATCGAACACCTGCTGGCCGCGAATCGCGTGCGCGCGGCCGCTCGTCGGGCTCTGCTGCGCCAATTCATTGATGTCCGCACCGGCGACGAACGCCTTCTCCCCGGCGCCGGTGATGACGACCACGCGGACGCTCTCGTCTCGACCGAGCGCTGTGAGCGTGTCCTCCAACTCGTCGAGCGTTTGCGAGCTCATGGCATTCAGCACCGCGGGACGATTGATCGTCACGCGCGCGACTGCGCCGTCGCGGTCCCCGTCGCGATCGATGAGGAGAGTCGTCGGCAGTGCGGGGTCTCGAGCGGTCATGGCTGCGCAATCGGCACATCCTGAAGTATACCCCGTGGCGGTCGATGGCCCGGAGCCGACTCCGGGAGCCCTTCAACCGCGCTCGTCAACCGGAACGCTGCCTCGCAGCCTCCTGATGATCGCCATCAGAAGCAAGATAGCCGCTACCCCAATCGTGGCGCCGAGGCAATCCGCAATCAGATCGCGCACGTCCGGCGAACGATCCGGCGTGAAGGACTGGTGCACCTCGTCGAACGCCCCATAGAGGGTCGCCAGCAGGACAGCCATCGCCGCAGTCCCTCCTCGTATCTGCAACAACCGGCCTTGGCACAGAGGAAGCAGAAAGAGAATACCGAGCACTGAATAGGCGAACAGGTGCGCCAGCTTGTCCCACATGTGGCTGGGCAGCTCGTCGCCCGGCACTGACGAGGCAAAGAAAAGCACGCCCATGTACGTGCACGCCGGCGCCCAGAGCAGCAGGCGCTTCAGTCGATTGGAAGAGATGGGGGTCAAATCACAGCGGGAGCGGGTACATCAGCCAGCCAAGCAGCACGGCCGTCACGACAAACCCCGCGAAGAGCATTCCCGCCGTTCGAATCTGCTGGCGAGGGTCGTCGCGCATCAAGGCGGCGAACACGATCGACACCAGAAACGCGAAAAGCACGAGCAGCAGGAAGTGACTGGTCACTTCCGCCCCTTCGCGATATCGAAGGCATCGAGGATCACGAGAAAGTTGAGCAGTCCGGCCACGATCAGGAACGTGTTGCCATACTCATACGTCGTCGCCGTGACTTCGCCCGCCCCAGCGCCCAGCGCGCGCGCGACCATCCAGGGCCCACCGAGCCCGACATCGGCAATCGCCGCGAGCGCGACCAGCGGCTCCAGGAAATCAAAGCGGAAGATGCGCCCGTGCAGCGCCAGGCCGATGACGAACATCAAGCTGAGGACAATCAAAAAGACGGCGCCCTTCTGACGCCGACCGAGCCAGAAATGCGCGGCGCCTGGGACGACCCAAGCCAGCAGGCAGACGATGGTCAAGGTGCCGGGTTCCGTCGATGCGCGTGCACTGTCGGCGGTCGTGGATTTCGTGGACATCTACTCATGCGATCATAACGCATCACCCGGGCGGGCCAGGGATCGGACAATCACGACACCGGCCGCGACCCCCAGTGGCAGGCTCGTCGCTAGCCGTTGAACATTCGTCGTCGAGAGGACGCCAACCCACTCGAGCGCGACGGTCGACGCGATTGGCAGGGCCGCCAGAGCCAGCAGCGTCCGCGCGGCGCGCCCCGACAGCGCCCGGCGGCTTCGCGACGCCACGACGAGCCCGACCGCGCCCGAGAGGTACAGGCCAAAACAGCGTGCGCACACCGGCAGCTGAGCACCGGCGAGATGGAACGAGCGCTCGGGACGCTGATGGCAGATGCGCGATCCGGCCTGGTATACGGCCAGCGTCAAGGCCGGCAGCCGCCCGCGCGACAACGCGACCGGGGTCGCGAGCAAAAGCGTCACCCAGACGACCGCCGCGCCGGTCAGGGCGGCGGTCAGGCTCACGCCCGCACCTCGACCGGACCGAAATTTGCCCCGAAGTTAGATTTGTAGCGCGCGTTGAACTCGGCAACAGTGAAGGCGTGGCTCTGGCCGCCGAGGTGCTCGAGCGCGTAGGTGGCCGCAACCGCGCCCATCCGCGCGCAGACCTCGTGATCGACGCGGCCGGAGCGAATCGTCATGCCCCTCAGGTACCCGGCCCTGAACGCGTCTCCGACGCCGGTAGGGTCGACAATGCGCGTCGGCGGTACTGCCGGCACATCCCTGCGGCCGGCTGGCGTGTAGATGGAACAACCATTCTCGCCCCTCGTGATCACGAGCGCCTGTGTGTGCTCGAGCACGGAGTCTTCGTCGATCGACGTCTTCTGGCGTATGAGCTCGAATTCGTAGTCGTTGCAGATGACCAGCGCGGATCCCTCGAAGCCGTCCTGAAGCTCGGGGCCCGACATCCGCGCGCACTGCTGGCCGGGATCCCAGATGAACGGGATGCCGAGCGTCCGGCATTCCTCGGCGTACTGCACCATCGCGCCAGGGTCGTTCGGCGAGATGATCGCCAGTTGGCAGCCGTCCACTCCTCGAAACGAGAGTTCCCCGGCATGAGCCATCGCGCCGGTGTAAAACGACGCAATCTGATTGCTCTCCGTGTCGGTGCTGCAGAAAAACGACGCCGTGAACTTCCCCGCGACTTCGGCCACGAGCGAGGTATCCACACCGGCCGCCTCGAGCCAGCGCCGGTAATCGTCGAAATCCTGCCCAGCCGTCGCCATCAGCCGAGGCTTCTCACCGAGCAGCGCGAGCGTGTAGGCGATATTCGGCGCGCAGCCGCCGCGCCGTTTGTCCATCGAGTCAACGAGAAAACTGAGGCTCACCCGGGACATGTGCTCCGGCAGGAAGTGCTCGGTGAACTTTCCGGGAAACGACATCAAGTAGTCGAACGCGATCGATCCGGTGACGATAATGCTCATGGTGTTGGCTCAAGGCTCAGGCCTCAGGGCTCAGGGCCAGGCAAGATCTTCGAGTGCGATCTCGAAGGTTTTGCCTGAGCCTTGAGCCCTGAGCCTTGAGCCCTACAAATACTTCCCGACAATCGGCGCGAGATCGCGCCTGGTTTCGGCCGGCACGGTATCGGGCCTCGTGATGATCGCGTAGCGCAGCGCCGTCGCGCACTCGCACGTCCGATCGAAGGGCAGTGCGCCGACCGCGTCAGCGATGACCTGCTGCGCCGTCTGCGCGTTCTGCGTCAGGTTCGCGACGATCATCTCGACAGTGACCTGGTCGTGCTCGGGATGCCAGCAGTCGTAGTCTGTCACGAGCGCGATGGTCGTGTAGCAGATCTCGGCCTCCCGGGCGAGTTTGGCTTCCTGCAGGTTGGTCATCCCGATGATGTCCATGCCCCACGATCGATAGAGCTTCGACTCGGCCAGCGTCGAGAACTGCGGCCCCTCCATACAGACATAAGTCCCGCCGTTGTGCACCGTCGCGCCGGCCTGCCGGGCAGCGCCGAACGCGACCTCGCTCAGCCGCGCGCAGAAAGGATGGGCGAACCCGACATGCGCCACCAGGCCACCTCCGAAGAACGTCGAGATCCGTCCTCGCGTCCGGTCCAGGAACTGATCGGGAATGACGAGGTCCATCGGCTTGTATTCCTGTTTCAGGCTGCCGACCGCGCTCGCTGACAGGATGTACTCGACGCCAAGCGTCTTGAGACCGTAGATGTTGGCCCTGAAGTTCAACTCGGACGGCAACAACCGGTGTCCGACGCCGTGCCTCGCCAGGAACGCAACTCGCTTCCCGCGCAGCGTCCCAATGACGTAGGGAGCTGACGGCTCGCCGAACGGCGTCTGCACCCGGCGCGCCTCCCGATCCGTGAGTTCCGCCATGTCGTACAGTCCGCTGCCGCCGATGATGCCGATCGTTATTGACATACGCAATGCTGAATGCCGAGGAGAGAAGGATTTACGCGCCGACGGCCATGGTTCACGATGAACACGATGACCCGATGAACACGAAGAGAATTCTAGGGATTCATCGTGAACATCGTGTCATCGTGCGCATCGTGCTGTCACGTGGCGTCGTGCCACGTCTCACAGGTACTCGCTCGACGATCTTGCGGCCGTTGACCTCGCGAATATAGCCTGCCGCAACCTCCGGGTCGTGCTCGAAGAATATCAAATACTCGCGGTCGATGGCCTCTCGCAGGAACGTGCGTTTGAATTCGAGCGTCTGCATCGGGTAGAGATCGTAGGCCATGATCCACGCTTCGTCGACATGAGCGGTCGTCGGAATGAGGTCAGCCGCGAATACCGCCGTCTCTCCACCAGATTCCATGACTACGATTTGATGGTGCCGTGAATGCCCGCCGGTACGGACGACGCGAACCCCCGGCATGATGACCGCATCGCCGGCGACGAGATCGAGCACCCCGGCGTCGGCGAGCGGAACGAAATCCTCCTTGAGATAGCTCGCTCGATTTCGCTCGTTGGTGTGCGCCGCATCATCCCACTCACCTGTGCGGACGATATAGCGCGCGCGTGGGAAGGCAGGCACGACAGTTCCTGAGGCCGTGCGGACCGTGAATCCGCCCGCGTGGTCGAAGTGCAGATGGGAGGCAAGCACGAGGTGGATGTCGTTGCGGCTGATGTCGACCTCGGCAAGCGAGTGATCGAGGTTGCGTGATCGGTCGATGGCGTAGATGCCGACGCTCTTCTCGTCCATCTTTCCGCCAATCCCCGCGTCGATGAGGAGCGTCTTCTCACCCTGGGCCGTCTCTCCCTGCACGAGCAGCGGCCGCAAACCCAGCCGGATTCGATTCTTGTCGTCGGCCGTCGTCCGCTTCTCCCAGAGCGGCTTCGGCACGACCCCGAACATGGCTCCGCCATCGAGCCGGAAGCTGCCATCCCAGAGCGTCGTCAGCGTCAAGTCACCGAATTGCATATTCGTGGGCTCAGGGCTCAAGGCTCAGGGCTCAAGCACGCCCTTCGAAGCTGTAGCCGAAGGTTTTTCCTGAGCCTTGAGCCCTGAGCCTTGGGCCGCCTTGATCCCTGAGCCTTGAGCCCTGAGCCCTGAGCCGCCGTTCTCCTTCAACTCCACCAGCACTCCGTGCGCGCTCGTCGGATGGATGAAGGCCACAAGCGATCCGTGCGCGCCGGCTCTGGGCGTCTCGTCGATCAGCCGGACGCCACGCGACTTGAGCCGGGCGAGCGCGACGGCAATGTCAGGCACCCGGAGCGTAATGTGATGGAGGCCAGGGCCGCGTTTCGTAATGTATTTGCCGATCGGCGAATCGTCTGCGGTCGCTTCGAGCAGCTCGAGCGCGGCGCCGCCGGTCGGTATGAAATGCGCTCGCACGCGCTGTGACGCGACCTCCTCGGGTGCTTCGATCTCCAATCCCAGGCCTTCACGATAGAACGCGAGCGCCTCATCGAGGCTCGCCACCGCAATCCCTACGTGATCCAGTTCAAGAGGTTCAGGACGTTCAGAGGGTTCAAGTGGTTCACCAGGTTCAAGTGGTTCGGCGATGGCCTTGCCGAGAATCTCTTCCACGGCCGAATACGGGTCCACCTCCCGCGCGGCAATCCGGTTCAGGGTCTTGTCGAATTCGCCGGCGCCGAGCACTCGCCGTTCGACGTGCTGGACGAAGCGGTGCGCGAGCAGCTCACGCAGCCGCCACTCCGCGCGAGCCCGGCGCCGTGTTCCTTGCGAGTCACCCAGCTGCGCGCGGAAGCGATCGATCGCCTCGAGCAGCTCCGGCACACCCTTGCCACCCGTGGCTTCCGTCTTGACGATCGGCGGGCGCCATTCGCCCGCGGCAAACGTCTGCAGCGACAGCAGCGCCTCGATGGAGGCGACCGCCCGGTCGGCGCCTTCGCGATCGGCTTTGTTGACGACAAAGATGTCCGCGATCTCCATGATGCCGGCTTTCAGCGCCTGCACTTCGTCGCCGCTGCCAGGAACCGTCATCACGATCGAGATATCCGCCGTCCGGACGATGTCGATTTCGTCCTGTCCGACGCCGACGGTTTCGATCAGCACGACGTCTTTCCCCGCGGCGTCGAGCACCAGCGCGACTTCAGTGGTCGCGCGCGCGAGCCCTCCGAGATGTCCACGGGTCGCCATGCTGCGGATGAACACGCCGGCGTCGCCGGCGTGCGCTTGCATGCGCACGCGATCCCCCAGGATCGCTCCACCGGTGAACGGGCTCGTCGGATCGACGGCCACGACGCCGACGGTGCGGCCGCTCGCTCGAATGGCGGCGGTCAGTTTGTCGACGAGGGTGCTTTTTCCCGCGCCTGGCGGCCCGGTGACGCCGATGAGGAACGCGCGTCCGGTCCTGGCAAAGACGCGGCGAACCAGTTCGGCGCCGGCCGGAGACTCATCCTCGATGAGCGTGATGGCGCGGGCGATGGCGCGGGGATCTCCCGCGAGAACGCGGTCGGACAGCGAGCGCTCGGTCACTCTCGTTGCTGGTATCCCGGTCACTAGGCCAGAAGCTGTCGAGCGATTACGAGACGCTGAATCTCGCTCGTGCCTTCGCCGATCGTCAGCAGCTTCACGTCGCGGAAGAATTTTTCCGCCGGGTAGTCCTTGACGAACCCGTAGCCGCCGTGAATCTGGACACAATCATCGGCGGCCTTGACGGCCGCTTCGCTCGCGAACAGCTTCGCAATCGACGATTCGCGCGTGGTGCGCGCTCCGTGATCACGGAGGTAGGCGGCCCGATACGTGAGCAGCCGCGCCGCTTCGATGCGCGTCGCGTTGTCGGCCAGCTTCCACTGGATCGCCTGAAACCCCGCGATCGGCTGGCCAAACTGCCGACGTTCTTTCGCGTAGTTCAGGGCCGCCTCGTACGCGCCTTGCGCGAGGCCAACCGACAGCGCCGCGATGCCGATCCGACCGCCGTCGAGCACTTGCAGCGTGTTGACGAAGCCCTGCCCTTCCTCGCCAAGCAGTCGATCGACGGGGACGCGACAGTTGTCGAAGATCACCTCGCTCGTGTCGCTGGCGCGCATCCCCAGCTTGTTTTCCTTCTTGCCGGCCGACATTCCGGGAGTCCCTTGCTCGACAATGAACGCCGAAATGCCGCGATGGCCTTTCGTCCGGTCGGTCAGGGCGATGACGACCATCACGCCGCCGATTCTCCCGTGCGTGATGAACGTCTTGGCGCCGTTGATGACCCAGCACTCTCCTTGCCGGGTCGCCGTCGTCCGCATGCCTGCGGCGTCGCTGCCAGCGCCGGCTTCGGTGAGGCCCCAGGCGCCCCAGACTTCGCCGCGCACGAGACGTGGAAGGAACGCTTTCTTCTGTTCGACAGTGCCGAACGCCGAGATATGAGCGGAACACAAACCGTTGTGCGCCGCGACCGAGAGCGCCACGGCGGGACAGACCCTTGCGAGCTCTTCAATACAGATGCAGTAGTCGACCGCCGACAACGCCGCGCCGCCGTACTCTTCGGGGAACTGGACGCCCGCCAGGCCAAGCGCCGCGAGCTTCGGCAAGAGATCCGCCGAGAACTGCTGGGCCTCATCCCATGCGCTGACGTGTGGAGCGATCTCCGATTCGGCGAAGTCGCGGACCGTCCGCCGCAGCAGTTCCTGCTCCTCGCTCGGTCGAAAGTCCATTGAAATGGAAATGTATCACGCGGGGTTCGGGGTTCGCGGGTCGGCTCAAGGTCGGCTCAAGGCTCAGGGCTCAAGCAAAGCCGCGATTACTTGCTCGAAGATCTTGCCTGAGCCTTGAGCCCTGAGCCTTGAGCCGACCCGCGACAGGTTCTCAGCTATCCTGTGGCATGTTCACTCGTCGACTCTGCCTGTGCCTCGTCGCGCTCGCGCTCGTTCCGCCGGCGCGGGCGTCGGCAGACCTTACCGCGTTCCTCGGCACGAACCCGACGCCGGTCAATCGCGTCACGACGGGGTTTGGCGTAGGCGTCGGCCTCGTCATCGTGGGGTTCGAGTTCGAGTACGGCCACACGCGGGAGGACATCGAAGAGTTCGCGCCCAGCCTCCGAACGTTCATGTTCAACGGCCTGCTGCAGACGCCGATTCCGATCGCGGGCATGCAGTTTTACGGAACGGCTGGCGCCGGAGGCTATCGCGAGAGCTTTGACGAGATCTCGGAAACAAACGTGGGGATTAACGTGGGAGGCGGCGTGAAGGTCTCGCTGGCCGGTCCGCTACGCCTGCGATTCGACTACCGGATCTTCACGCTCCAGGGAAGCCCGCGCTACTCGAAGCCGCAGCGCTTCTACGCCGGACTGAATCTGAAGTTCTGAGCGAGCGAGAGACACGAGCCGTGGTGGCATCGTGCCTCTCGTGTCCCTCGTCTGCGCCTACTTGACTGGCGTCAGATTCAGCTTGTTGTACGACGCGGCGAAAGCGGCCGAGAACTTCTTGAACATTTCCTGCGTCTCGGGCGCGCGCAACTCGTCGGGCGTCATGACCTTCGTAAGAGTCTGAAAGAACTCGTACTCGGTCTTCCCAGCGGCCGGGTCAACGACAACCACGTACAGCGCGTTCTTCTCTGCGCCCATCGGCTCGGACGCCTTGTAGACCTTGAAGTTGGCGAACTGCTCCTTCAGCGCCGCATCGGTCGACTTCTCCAGACCAGCCCGGAGCTTGCCCAGCAGCTCTTCGAACACCGCGGTCGAATCGGGCTTGATCTGGATCAGCAGGAGGCCGGCCGGCGCCGAAAACGCAAGTTTGGGCTCGCCGGCTGGCGGAGCCGGATGGCGCAGGCGTCTGAGCGCGCGTCTGGCGCAGGCGTCTGAGCAAAGAGCGCCGCCGGGGCGAGCGCAACCACAAGTAGCATCGGGACACAGGTCGTGAAGGGGCGACGCATTCAAACTCCTCCTTAGTCGGACACGTAATCGAACAAGGCAATCGAACGCCGTACAAGCAAAACGAAAGGCGACACTTTATCGTACCCGCTATCGGCCCCGCTAGCGCCGAGGGATGAACAGTTCATACGCAAACCCGCATGACTCCATTCGAAACAGTCATACGAAGACCTGCATGACTTCGTTTGCAACAAGCATACCCTCGCGCGTCAGCCAGATCCGCGTGCCGTCCCGCCGAAGCACGCCGGCCTCGACAAACGGCTGAAGATCGTCGCCATATCGGGCCCAGACGTCAATGCCATAGCGCTGGCCGGCGGTTTCGAAGTCCAAACCGTCCGTCAGCCGGAGACCGGTGAAGAGCGCATCCTCCAGCCGCTCGTGGGCACTCATCGACCGGACGTCCTCGGCTGCCGGTTGCCCGTTCACGACACGATCGACGTACTCACCTATTCCCGAGACATTTTTCCACCGCTTCCCGCCCCGCGTCGAGTGCGCGCCGCAGCCAAGCCCGAGCCACTCGCCATCGGTCCAGTATTTCAGGTTGTGTCGGGACTCGTGCCCATCACGGCAGACATTCGAAATCTCGTACTGCTGGTAGCCGGCGGCGTCGAGTGCCGCCAGCCCGCTCAGATACATCTCGGCTGCGTCCTCGTCAGGGGCCAGCGACCAGCCGGCGCGGGCCATATCCTCCTTGAGCGGCGCGTTGGGATACAGCTCGAGCAGGTACAAAGAGACGTGGTCCGGTCCGGTTTCGATGAGGCGTTCGACGCTTTCCGCCCAATCGCTCACCGACTGCCCGGGCAGCCACATCATCAGGTCCAGGCTGATGTTGCCAAACCCGGCCCTTCGGGCCTCTCCTGCCGCAGCGACCGCCCGATCGGCCGAGTGGAGCCGCCCGAGGCGTTTCAGCTCGGCGTCCCGAAACGATTGGACACCGAAACTCACCCGGTTGACGCCAGCCTCGCGAAACCCGTCCATTCTTTGGACGCTCGACGTCTCAGGATTGGTCTCGAGGGTGATTTCGGCGCCGGATTCGACCCTGAACGCCTGCCGGCAGGCGTGGATTAACCGGCCGATCTCGGACGGCTCGAGGAGCGACGGCGTGCCGCCACCGAAATAGACGGTGTCGACTGCCTCCCCGCGACCTGCCTGGAGGATTTCCCGCTCGAGGGCACCGACATACCGCGCCTTGAGGCCAGCGTCGAACAGACCGCGGTTGAAGTTGCAGTAATTGCAGATGGACGAACAGAACGGGACGTGGAGGTAGAGCCCCAGCAAGTGTCTAGCTTCCAGCTTTGCCCCCGGACCAGCCAAGGTCGCCGCGGCCAGGGTGCTTCAGCTGGGCTCGAACCTGACCTTTGGCACGCGACGGCAGACCTCGGCGCTGCTCACCAGTTACCTTCCACAGCGCGATCAGATCGTCGACGCCGCCGTTGGGAGGCAGCAGGCGATAGTCGGCCCCACCGTAGTCGATGAAGTCGCACATCTCGTGCATCCTGGAGTACATCCGCGACCCGACTCGCACCCGAAGGGAGTCGAGCACCTCGATATCAGGATTGTCCTCGTAGTTGGATGTGAAGATGGTCGTCAACCGGTGGTTATATCTGGAGTTGACGATGAAGGTCATCGTTTCCTCGACCCACTCCGACGTCTTCTCCTTGCCCACGTCGTCGAGAACGAGCAGCTGAACCGAGACGAGCGGCTGCAGAATCTCCATCTCGGCCGTCTTGGTGACCGGATTGTAGGTGCTGCGGATCAGCCTGAGAAGGTCCGAGACTTCGTAGAAGAGCCCCTCGCAGCCCCGACCGAGCGCCGTCCTAAGCGCCGCGACGGCGAGATGAGTCTTGCCGATCCCGTGAGGACCGATCAGGCACAGGCCTTTAGAGCTATTCGGAAAGGCCTCGGCAAACCGGCGCACCGCGCTGACCGCGTTGACGAGCTTTTCGTTCGGATAGACCTGGAAATTCTCGAAATCGCAGCGCCGATAGCGGGGGGGATCCTCGCCTCTTCAAACAACCGGCGGGTGTGCTCGCTTTGCCAGCACTCACAGCGCACGACACGACGGATACCGGTGGCCTCTACAGGTTTCCAACCAGTGTCGTCACAGATGGGGCAGGGCATCGCAATGCTGAAGTGCTGAGTGCTGAATGCTGAAGTGAAGTCCGAATCAGTAATTGTAACTCTGATTCAAACTTTACTTCAGCATTCAGCATTCAGCCTTCAGCATTGTTCTTGGTTCTCACCAGATCGGTGGGCGACGACTTGACCAGGGCGGTACCCAGGCGCTGCTCCCAGTCACCAAGTCCGCGCGAGAGCTCGCGCTTGACGAAGTCCATGAACTCATTGACTTCGAGCTGCATGGCTTCGATCTTGCCCCGCATGTTCAGGATGATCTCGACACCCGCGAGGTTGACGCCAAGGTCACGGGTCAACGAGAGGATCGTCTCGAGTTGCTCGAGATCGTCTTCCGAGTAGAGCCGCGTGTTGCCCTCGGTGCGGGATGGCTTGAGCAGACCTTCACGCTCGTACAGCCGCAGCGTCTGCGGGTGGATGCTGTACTTCTGCGCCACCGCGCTGATCATGAAATAGGCTTTGGCGCCGGGCTTCTTTGGCATCAGGATCCTGGCACGTCGCTTCGGCCGTCGGCGTCACCGAACAGGCCGCTTCTGACATCGTCGGAATGGATTTGCGCAAACTCCCGCATCAGCTCGATTGATCGCTCATCGAGCCGTGGCGGCAGCACCAAAGTGACCTCGAAGAGCAGGTCGCCACGGTCACCTGCGGCAGTCACGAGTCCGCCGCCGTCGACGCGCAGCCGCTGACCCGCGCGAGTGCCGGCCGGAATTCGCAGCTTGACCGGCCCTTCGAGTGACGGGACATCGATGCGAGCGCCGAGCGCCGCTTCGTGAACGGCCACCGGGAGCGGACACACCAGGTCGTCGCCCTCGCGACGGAACCACTGATGTGGCTGCACATGGACCGTGACATAGAGATCGCCGGAACGGCCCCCATGTCGGCCGGTGTGTCCCTTTTCCACGACCCGCAGCCTGGCCCCGTCGGTGATTCCGGCCGGGACCCGGACACCAACCGCTTCACCTCGCACGCCACGGCCCTGGCCGTCGCAGACCGCGCAACGCTCGCGGGTCTGGCGCCCCTCGCCACCGCACGCCGCACACGGCTTGGCAAACACCATGTGGCCGCGCGCCCACCGAACGTGCCCAGCCCCGCGACACTGCCGGCACTGCGCTTCGGCAACGGCAACCTGGCCACCACCGGCGCACGCCCCGCAGGTCACCTGACGAGTCACCAGCACCTGCCGCTCGACGCCGTGGACCGCATCAGCAAAAGACACCGTTACCGACGCGTGCAGGTCGGCCCCGACTTCAGGCCGCGCTCCACGGTCCCCTGGCAGCGGATGCAGCACGTCGGCAAACAGCTCCGTAAACGTCGACGCCTGCGCGCCGCGCTTCGCGGCGGAGAAATCGAACTCGGCGAACACGAACGAGGTCGGGTCCGGCCGTGCGCCGCCAGGACGACCGGCGGCGTCGTACTGCCGCCGCCGCCCCGGATCGACGAGTGTCTCGTAGGCCTCGACGATCCGCTCAAACATCTCCTCGGCGCCGCGGTCACCCGGGTTGACACCGGGATGGTAGCGGCGAGCCAGCCGGCGATAGGCCCGCTTGATGTCGGCGGTCGTCGCCGCCTGCGGAACGCCGAGGATGACGTAAAAGTCCATGGTTCCTAATCGGTTGGCTCAAGGCTCAAGGCTCAGGGCTCAAGGAAGAGCATCTGAATCACGTCGCTCGGCTAGGCACTCAAGGCTCTTGCTTGAGCCTTGAGCCTTGAGCCCTGAGCCTGGTAGCTACTTCTTCTCTTCCTCCACCACCTCGGCGTCGATGACGTCGCCAGCATCCCGGCCTGCCCCGCCGGTCGGGCCGGCCGAACCACCGGGGTCACCACCGGGCGCCCCGCCGCCACTCGCGCTGGCGGTTCGATACATCGCTTCGGCGGCCTTGTGCTGCGCAGCGTTGAGCGCTTCGAGTCGACGCTTCATCTCGTCGAGATCGTTTTTCTCGATCGCCTTCTTCAGCTCCTCGATGGCCGACTCGATCGGCTGGCGGTCGGCGGCCGGCAGCTTGTCGCCGGCATCCTTGACCATCCGCTCGGCGGCATACGCCGCCTGATCGGCCTGGTTGCGAGTCTCGATCTCCTCCTTGCGCCTCTTGTCCTCGTCGGCGTGCGACTCGGCCTCGCGCATCATCCGGTCGACTTCGTCCTTGTTGAGGCCGCTCGACGCGGTGATCGTGATCTTCTGCTCCTTGCCGGTCGCCTTGTCGGTCGCCGTGACGTTGACGATACCGTTGGCGTCGATGTCAAACGTGACTTCGACTTGCGGCACGCCGCGCGGCGCCGCCGGAAGACCCGACAGATGGAACTTTCCGAGCGTGCGATTGTCACGCGCCATCGGCCGTTCGCCCTGGAGCACGTGAACCTCGACGCTCGTCTGGTTGTCGGCTGCAGTCGAGAACGTCTCGCTCTTCTTGGTCGGAATCGTCGTATTCCGCTGGATGAGCGTCGTCATCACGCCGCCGAGCGTCTCGATGCCGAGCGAGAGCGGGGTCACGTCGAGCAGCAACAGGTCCTTGACCTCGCCGGCCAGCACGCCGGCCTGCACCGCCGCGCCAATCGCCACGACTTCGTCAGGATTCACGCCCTTGTGGGGTTCTTTCCCGAAGAGATCCTTGACGATCTGCTGCACGCGCGGGATACGCGTCGAGCCGCCGACGAGCACGACTTCGTCGATCTTCGAGGCATCCACGCCCGCGTCGGCGAGCGCCTGCTTGGTCGGACCGACGGTGCGCTGCAGCAGGTCGTCGACCAACTGCTCGAACTTGGCGCGCGTGAGCTTCTTGACCATGTGCTTCGGACCGGTCGCGTCCGCCGTGATGAACGGCAGGTTGATCTCGGTCTCCATCACGGTCGAGAGTTCCATCTTCGCTTTCTCGGCCGACTCCTTCAGGCGCTGAAGCGCCATCCGGTCCTTGCCGAGGTCGATCCCTTCGTCCTTCTTGAACTCGGCAATGATCCACTCGATGATGCGCTGGTCGAGGTTGTCGCCGCCCAGGTGCGTGTCGCCATTGGTGGCCTTGACTTCGACCACGCCCTCGCCCACTTCGAGAATCGAGATGTCGAACGTGCCGCCGCCGAAGTCGTAGACGGCGATCGTCTCGTCCTTCTTCTTGTCGAGGCCATAGGCGAGCGCCGCCGCCGTCGGTTCGTTGACGATGCGCGCGACTTCGAGGCCGGCGATCTGGCCGGCGTCCTTCGTCGCCTGGCGCTGCGCGTCGTTGAAGTACGCAGGCACCGTGATGACCGCTTTCGTGACCGGCTGGCCGAGATACTCCTCCGCCGCCTGCTTCAGCTTCTGCAGAATCATCGCGGAGATTTCCGGTGGCGGGTACTCCTTGCCGCCGGCCTTGACGCGAACGTCGCCATTGGCGGCGCGCACCACGGAGTACGGCACCATCTTCATTTCTTCAGAGACCTCGTCGAACTTGCGGCCCATGAAGCGCTTGATGGAGAACACGGTGTTCTCGGGATTGGTGACGGCCTGGCGCTTGGCCACCTGCCCGACCAGCCGCTCTCCGGACTTCGTGAAGCCCACGACCGAAGGCGTAATGCGGCTGCCTTCAGGATTCGTAATGACGACCGGCTCGCCGCCTTCCATGACCGCGACGACGGAGTTGGTCGTGCCGAGATCGATTCCGATGATCTTGCTCATGTGCTGAGTTCCTCTCGTATCCAGCCGCGGGCAGCTCCAGGCCTGTCGGCGGCCAATCTTTATAACGTCGTCAGAATATAATCTTAGCGTTATAGTGTCAAGTCGCCTCTGTTGATTCCCTGTAAGTCGGTGCTATACTGGGCCTTGCCAGCCCCCTCACCCTCGCAAAGTCCAGCCGGATCTGAGACTTTACGTGGGCATCGCATCGATAGAGGTCTTATGCCCCGCCTGGCTCTGGTCGCTCCACTTCTCTTGTCGTGTGTCTGCGCCGCCGTTTCCGTGCGCGCTCAGGATGTGGCGAACGAGTCACCAGCGCATATCTCAGTCGTCGACGGCGCTGCCCTGCTCGAGCGCGACGGTCGATCCGAGTCAGCGCCGACGTCGATGCCGCTTCTTGCTGGCGATCGCGTGCGCACCCAAAACGGTCGGATCGAGATTCTGTTCAACGAAGGCAGCACACTCCATCTCGATACGAACAGCGTGGTGGATTTCCAGTCCGACGAGGTCATCCGGTTGCTCGACGGGCGAGTCCGCCTCAACATCGTTGGCGGCGCCAATCGTCGTGTCGCCTATCGAGTGGATGCACCGTTTGCGTGGATCGAGGTGGCTCGGACCGGCGAGTACCGGATTTCCGTCTATGGCGGCGGCCCGGCAATTAACGACGGTCGCGAGGCGGAAGTCGAGTTGGCCGTACTTCGCGGCGCCGCGGATCTCGTGAACGAGGACGGCCGGCGATCGCTCGGCGCTGGCGAGCGCGCTTTCGCGCGCGCCGGAGCGGCGCCCTCGGTCCAGTACCGTATTCAACTCCGCTTCATGGGATGCGTTCGATCGCTGGTCTGAGGCGCGACGCGATTCTCGCCTCGGCGTTGCTGCGGAGTACCTTCCCGACGAAGTACAGGCCTACGCGTCCACGTTCAATCAGTATGGGTCCTGGCAGAACGAGCCGACCTACGGCTACGTCTGGTATCCACGGGCGCGCCCCGGGTGGCGCCCTTACTACTACGGAAGCTGGACGACGCTGCGGCCCTGGGGGTGGACGTGGATTGGATCGGATCCGTGGGCGTGGCCGACTCACCACTATGGACGATGGGGTTTCTCGACCGGCGGGTGGTTCTGGATTCCCGGACGCACCTGGGGCCCGGCGTGGGTGTCGTGGGCATACGCGCCCGGCTACGTCAGCTGGTGTCCACTCGGATGGAACAACCGTGCCGTATTCGGGTTCAATGCAGGTGGGTACGGCGGCTATCGCTACAACCATTGGAATGGCTGGACCGTCGTGCCGCATCGCGGGTTCGGCCGAGGGTACGTGAACGCGAACGTGATCAACTCGACGCATATCGACGTTCGCACGCGCAACACGTTTGTCGTGCGTGACGCGGCGCCCGACGTCCGCGGTTACGCCGTGCCTCGAGCAGGCGCGCCGATTCGTTCGGTTGGTGCTCCAAACGGCGCTGTCGTCAACGGCAATACCGCTGGCAATGCCGCAGCCTCTCGAGGTTCGCGGACACGCACCGCTCCGGGTACCGCGGCCACTGTTGACGGCGATTCCACCGCGGCGTTCCGCAGCCGGCGATCATCGTCTGCTCCTCTGAGCGGCAGCGGTTATCCCGCTCCCGCGCGAACGCCGCGAGCATTGCCCGGGCGCCAGGGAACGGTGTCGACAGCCCCCGATGGCAGCGCTGGCGTTGCGTCAGACCCTCGTTCGGACGCCGCCACAGCCCGACGTGCCGTCCCTCGGGGCGTCACGCCGTCGTCGCCCTCAGAAAGTTCGGCGGCGCCGTCCCGACGCGCACCGGAGTCCCGCAGCACTCCGGACACGTCCTTCTCCAGGCATCAGCAGCCGGCCCGAGGTCTATCGGGCAGTGCCCCGAAGCGAACGTCCGGCGGCGCGAGACAATGACATCTACGCGCCAACGCCCTCTTATGGGGGCGTGCCTGGCGGCGTGCCGGATCGCAGCTATCGCGTGCCGAGCTCGCCCAGCGCACCGAGTCAGGACGCTCCCGATCGCAGCCGCGCCATGCCTCGGTCGGGATCGGACGGCGGCGGATCGCCGTACGGTTATCGCGCCCCTGAGCGTTCGCAGCCTACCGAGGGTTCTGGCTCGAGGACTGGCCCCGAGCGCAGCGCGCCGCGACCGTCGGGCCCACCGCCATCAGCGGCACCATCCCAGCCGTCGGGCCATTCCGCAGGCTCAGGGCAGCCGTCGTCAGGCTCAGGGCAGGGGCGACCGTCGGGGGCATCGGGCGGCGGTGAATCTCGCTCGCGTTCTGGTGGATCGGTCGGACGGGCAGTGCCACGGGGCGGAAGAGGATAAGTCGACGTGAGCTTCGCTCGCCGGGTTGGGATCATCGCGCTCTTCCTGCTGGCCGCGGCCATGGGAATCGCGACCGGAGTCATTTTCGCGTACGCGGGAGATCTTCCCCGCATCTCGGCCCTCGACGACTATGCGCCGAGCACGATCTCGCGGGTCTACGGCGCGCGCGGCGAAGTCGTCGGCGAGTTTGCGATCGAACGCCGTGAGGTGATTCCTTACGAGCGCATCTCGCCTTATCTTGAACAGGCGATCCTCGCGGCCGAAGACCATTCCTTCTACCAGCACATCGGCCTCAGCATCCCGCGTATCGTCGTCACGCTCATCAAAGACATCATCGAGCGCCGGATGTATGGCGCGAGCACGCTGACGCAGCAGCTCACTCGAAAGCTGTTCCTGACGGACGACAAGACGTCCGAACGAAAAATCAAAGAAGCCATCCTGGCGATCCAGATCGAGAAGCGCTACACGAAGCGGGAGATCTTCACGCTCTATTGCAACCAGATGTATTTCGGCCACGGTGTCTATGGGGTCGAAGCCGCATCCCGGCTGTACTTCGGGAAATCAGCCAAGGATGTCTCGATCGAGGAAGCAGCGCTGATCGCCGGCATCCTCCAGGGCAACGTCCGCCAGAGCCCGTATGTGAATCGCGAGGCGGCGATGCGCCGGCGCAACTACGCCCTCGGCCGGATGGCGGAGGTCGGCTTCATTACGGCAGCACAGGCGGAAGAGCTCAAGAAAAAACCGATCGTCGTCCGGCCCGATCAACCCGGACAAACGTCTTCGGCGGCGCCGTACTTTCTCGAAGAGGTCCGCCGCGAGCTCGAAAGCCGCTACGGCGCGAAGCAGCTCTACGAGAACGGCCTGTCCATTCAAACGGCGATCGACCTTCGGCTTCAGGAAGCCGCGACACAGTCGCTTCACGAAGGTCTGCGGCGGATCGACAAGCGCCGCGGGTTCCGCAAACCGCGCCGGAACGTGATCGCGGAAGGGCACACGATTGAGTCGTTCCGCCAGCCGCGCTGGGACCGGCCAATGAGCGCCGGACAGATCGTGCCGGCCGTCGTCACAGCCGTCGACGGCACCGCGATTCAACTCCGCGTCGGGAGCACGCGAGTCACGATCGATCGCAAGGGCTACGCGTGGACGGGAAAAACCTCGCCGGCACAGCTCGTCGACCCGAGGAGACCTCGTCGAGACGCGTTTACAGGCGACGACCGACGGCACCGCGCCGTCCACTGGCACGCTCGAGCAGGCGCCGGACGTCGAAGGCGCGGTCCTCGCCATCGACAACCGTACTGGCCAGATCCTGGCGATGGTCGGCGGATACAGCTTCGAACGCAGCAAGTTCAATCGCGCGACTCAGGCCTACCGGCAGGTCGGTTCGGCGTTCAAGCCATTTGTCTACACGACCGCGATCGACAGTGGCTACACGCCGGTCACGCTGCTGATGGACACGCCGGCGAGCTTCCCTGGCGGTGCGGGTCAGCCCGCCTATACGCCGCTCAACTACGACCGCGAGTTCGAGGGACCAATCACGCTGCGACGAGCCCTCGAACAATCACGGAATGTACCCGCCATCCGCGTGATGGATCAGCTCGGCCCCAACCAGGTGATCGCATACGCCCGACGGCTCGGGCTCGAGTCGCCACTGCCGCCGTACCTGGCGGTGGCGCTCGGCGCCGCTGAGGCGACTCTCGTCGAAATGACGAGCGCGTATTCGGTCTACCCCAATCAGGGCGTGAGGATGCGGCCGTACTCCGTGCTCAAGGTCACCGACCGCGAAGGCAACGTGCTCGAGGAAAACCGGCCGGAGCCGAAGGATGCGATCCGGGCAGACACGGCCTACGTGATGACCAGTCTTCTTCGCGGAGTCGTGCAGCGAGGCACGGCCGCGAAAGCCGCCGCGCTCAACTGGCCGATCGGCGGGAAGACAGGCACGACCGACGACTACACCGACGCCTGGTTCGTGGGCTTCGACCCGGACATCACGATTGGTGTCTGGGCGGGATTCGATCAGAAGCGCACGATGGGTCCCGCGGGAACCGGCACCGATTCCGCGCTGCCGATTTGGATGGACATCATGAAGGCCTGGATCGGCACGCGCGCCGAGCCGCCGACCTTCGACGCCCCGGGCAACATCGTCTTCATGTCGGTCGAACGTGGAACAGGCAATCCGGCCTTCGAAGGCACCCCCGGCGCGATCACCGAGTCGTTCATCTCCGGCACCCAGCCCGGATCGGGGTTTCGGCAGTAAGTTCGTTCTACCAAGCCACCACCCATTCGCACTGAGTGCTCACGCCTCTTCGTGCCGCGCCCTGGGTGTGCGGGAACAGCCGTATCGGGTCGCCGCTCCCGCCGACGGTCGCGCGGAAAAACGGCGGCTTCGGCCTGATGTTCTCCATCGCGCAGCTCCGCGAGCTGCGCGCTGGCCCGCTGCGCTCGCCGTTTTACTGTCTGACGATGATCGCGCGAGTCGGAGGTCGCGGCGACCCGACACGGCTGTCCCCGCGGATGGGCGCGATGTTCGACGCGCCCGTCGGTAGCCTTGTCTTGCACGCGCTCGCGTTCCTAGCCGTGGCGAGTCTGGGTGGTCCTGGCCCTGCAGCGAGCCGACGCACCGCGAAGCTGGAATGCGATCGGAGCGATTCCGCGCGTCGCCTTCCGTCCCCGTGATCCTCTCGGCTGTAGAGCCAGCGGGCCGAGAGCGCCCGATCATGTCGTTCTGGAAGCAGCTAGGCGACGCGGCAGCGGAAGGGTATGAGCGCAGAGCGCATTCCCGGCGAGCGGAGCGGGCCAGGGCCAGCCAGGCTCGCCACGGCCTCAGGCGAGCGCCGCAGTCTGCGCTACTCTTCGTCCGGAGCAGCCTGCCCAAGCGTTCCCGACGCCTTCTTCATCAGATACACCTTGATGAACCCATCGAGATCGCCGTCGAGGACGCGGTTGACGTCACCGACTTCTTCTTTGGTGCGGTGATCCTTGATCAGCTGATACGGATGCAGCACGTAGCTGCGGATCTGACTGCCGAAGGCGATGTCCTTCTTCTCGCCGCCGAGCTGGTCCAGCTTCGCCTGCTGCTCTTTCATCTTGAGGTCGTAGAGCCTGGCCTTGAGCACGCGCATCGCGGCGTCGCGGTTGCGGTGCTGCGAGCGCTCGTTCTGGCACGATACGACGATACCGGTCGGGAGATGGGTCAGGCGCACGGCCGAATCGGTGACGTTGACGTGCTGGCCGCCGGCGCCGCTCGATCGGTAGGTGTCGATCCGCAGCTCCTTGTCCTCGATCTCGATCTCGACGTCCTCAGGCAGCTCCGGCCACACGAACACCGACGCGAACGACGTGTGGCGGCGCGAGGCCTGGTCGAAGGGGGAAATGCGCACCAGCCGATGCACCCCAGCCTCCGCCAGCAGCAAACCATAGGCGTACTCGCCCTGCACAATCATCGTCGCGCTCTTGATGCCCGCTTCGTCGCCTGGTTGCAGGTCCATCACCTCGCGTTTGAAGCCGCGCCGCTCGGTCCAGCGCAGGTACATCCGAAGCAGCATCTCGGCCCAGTCCTGCGATTCGGTGCCGCCGGCCCCGGGGTGAATCGTGACGATCGCGTTCTTGCGGTCGTGCTCGCCGCCGAGCATCTTCTTGGTCTCGCCGGCGTCCACCTGCGTAGCGAGCTCGTCGAGCGCGCGACCGAGGTCGTCGGTCACGGGCTCGCCGGCTTCGGCCCATTCCACCAGGACGTGCAGGTCGTCGAGCTTGCTCTGCAGAGAGTCGCGCAGCTGTACGTCCTCCTCGAGGCGGCGGCGGCGCTGCAGGAGCTTCTGCGCGTTCGCCTGGTCCTTCCAGAAGTCCGGTTCGGAGACGCGCGCTTCGATCTTGGTCAGTTCGACAGTAGGGCGGGCGGCGTCAAAGATGGCTCCGCAGGTCGCCGGCGCGGCGCGCCAAGTCCTCGTACCTGCGAAGCTGATCGTCGTGGGGCATAAAAGGCAATGCTGAATGCTGAGTGCTGAATTCTGAATTGAAGGTCGAAGTTCCAACTTCAAATTTTACTTCAGCATTCAGCATTCAGCATTCAGAATCTGCTGCGCGACAGCCAGGAGTGCGGCGGTCGCAAAAGCCGAGAGCCAAGCGATCAGGTCTCCAGTGCGCGTGTAGAGCGTCCGCGCCCGAGTCAGCCGCACATCGCCGACGAGGACCGCCGGCTCGAAGAGCTTCGACTTCTGCAGGACACGCCCGTAAGGATCGACGAAGCCGCTGACGCCAGTGTTGGCGGCGCGGGCGAGATACCGGCCATTTTCGATGGCTCGCATCGCCGCCTGATCCCAGTGCTGGTACGCGGCCGACGACCATCCGTACCAGGCATCGTTGGTAATCGTCGTCAGCAGCTCGCTCCCGTCGAGCACGAAGCGGCGAATCAGGTTGCCGTACACGACTTCGTAGCAGATGGCCGTGCTGACGGGCCGATCGCCCACCGGCAGCAGCACCGGTCGCTCGCCGGGCGTGAAATTCGAGACGGCCTGGACGATCGGGCCGACAAAAGAGCAGCCGCTGCAGGGGCACGTACTCACCAAACGGCACAAGATGCATCTTGCGGTAGACGGCCGCGGTCGAGCCGTCCGGCTTGACGAGGAACGCGGCGTTGTAGAAACGGTTATCGAGCGCCTCTGGTGTGGCGTCGGGTCGGACGCGCTCGACTTGATCGCTCCCGACGAGCATCGTGATGCCGGCCTCGCGGGCCAGCCGCCGGACGACGTGGCCGCGGAGATCTTCCTCGAAGTACACCGGGAACGACGACTCAGGCCAGATGACGAAGGTGGCGCCACGCTCCACCGCTTGCCGGGTCATCGACACATACCGGCCGATGATCTGATCGCGCAGCGAGGGATTCCACTTGTCGTCCTGGGCCACGTTGCCCTGAATGACGGCCACGCGAATCGGGTCGCCCGACCTGGCGAGCGACCCGTCCGCGATCCGCCACCTGCCCCACACTGCGCAGGCAGCGACCAGCATTGCGACCGCGACGGCGAAGGCCCATCGGGTGCGGCTTGAATCGACGAATCAGCGAGCGCCACAGCCGCCGACGTCAGCGCAAGCAGGAACGACAGGCCGTAGACGCCGGTCAGACTCGCCAGCTGCGCGATCGGCAGCACGGTCACCTGGCTGTAGCCAAGCAACGCCCAGGGAAAACCGTCCCAGAGGTACTGCCGCCCAAGCTCCGTCGTGACCCAGACGGGCGCTGCGCAGAGGACCGCGCCGCGGACACCAAGCGCCATGCGCAGGCGCGCCAGCACGACAGCAAACGCCGCGGGAAAAAGCGACAGGTAGGCAACGAGCAACCCAGCCGCGACGAGCGCGACCGGCACGCCCAGCCCTCCGAACGTCGTCATCGTCTCGACGAGCCAGTAGAGCGTGCCCGAGAAGTAGCCGATGCCGGTCAGGAGGCCGAGACCGAACGCGCGGCGAGTCGTTCGTGAGGTCGACGGAGCTGGACGGAGGACGGCAACGATCAGCGGAGTCAGGGCCATCCACGCGCACGCGGGATGGCCGAACTTCGGAAAGCTGAGCGCCAGCAGGACGCCCGAGACGAGCGCTAGCGCAGAATCCAGGGCTGGAACTGTTCTTCCTTCTTGAGGCGGCCCGCGATCTGCTCCGCCTCGGCGCGGTCCTCGAATTTGCCGACCTGCACCTTGTAGTTCTGGACGGGCGCGCCGCTCTGCGGCGACACCAGGAATGCCGGATACCCTTTCGCGCTGAGCCGCTGCACGACTGCTGACGCTGCCGCCCGATCTGTCAGGGCAACGACCTGCACCGCCCAGACGCCCGGCTTCGCTGATGACGATGGCGATGGCGGCATCGACGCCGTCGCGGGAGTTGGAGCAGCCGACTTGGGCGCTGGCGCGACTTCGTTCGCGGCAGGTGCGGGTTCAACGACAGGTTTTGATGTGTCTGCCGCGGCCGAGGACGTCTTGAGGCGCTCTTGCACGGGATTCGGGCTGTCGAGACGTTTCTGATACGTCAAGGGGGAATCGACCGATGCGGGCGGCGCGGCATCGGCCTTCGAGGTCACGGGCGTCGGCGTGGCGCCCGACGCTGCCGGCGGGGTTGCGTCGGCCCTCACCGTATCGCCTCGAACCCCTCGCCCCACGAGCACGCCGCAGAGAAAAATGACGACAGAGACGACGGTCGTCGCCATGAAGAGGAACACGAGCTGCTTTCCGCTCAGCTGAATCTCGTGGAACCCGTCGTCGACGGCGTCGTGTGATAGGTCTGTCACGGCTCAGTCCTCAGCGGGCATTGTCGGTCCCGGAACCGGAGCGGTCCTTGATCGAGCCAAGCATGCCCAGCAACTCGATCGGCAGCGGGAAAACGATCGTGGAGTTCTTCTCGGATGCAATCTCGGTCAGCGTCTGCAGGTATCGCAGCGTGACCGTGACCGGTTCCCTGGCGATGACGGCCGCGGCCTGGCCGAGTTTTTCCGACGCTTCCAACTCGCCTTCCGCGTGGATGATCTTAGCACGCTTCTCGCGCTCGGCTTCGGCCTGGCGGGCCATCGCGCGCTGCATGTCGGCCGGCAAATCGACGTGCTTGACCTCGACCGCCGACACCTTGATGCCCCAGATGTCGGTGTGTTCGTCGAGGATCTGCTGCAGCTGCCGGTTCAGTTTGTCGCGTTGCGGACAGCAGGTCGTCGAGCTCGACCTGTCCGAGCACGCTGCGCAGCGTCGTCTGCGCGAGCTGCGACGTCGCGTAGTGGTAGCTCTCCACCTCGACGATCGCGCGGCGCGGATCCATGACGCGGAAGTAGACGACCGCGTTGACCTTGACCGACACGTTGTCGCGGGTGATGACGTCCTGCGGCGGCACGTCCATGACGATCGTGCGCAGGCTGACGCGCATCATGCGATCGATCGGCGGAAACACCAGGACGACGCCGGGCCCTTTCGGGTGCGGCAGCAGCTTGCCGAGGCGGAACACGACGGCCCGCTCGTACTCGTTCAGGATCTTGATCGAGCTGAAGAGATAGAACGCCAGAAAGAAGAACCCGATGAGCCACGGTGATGCAAACAGCATGGGTTATTCCCTCTCCCCGGTGGACGTGGTTGGCGCAGTGCGATCCGGCCGGACCGTGAGCAGGAGGCCCTGGAGCGCGACCACGCGGACCATGTCCCCAGCAGTTATCGGCTCGGCCGACGTCGCAGTCCAGATCTCGCCCCGGGTCCGGACCCGGCCGGTCCCGCCCGGGTCAATCGCTGTCAGGGCCTGGCCGACGCTGCCGAGCATCCCGGCTTCCCCCGTAATCGGCTGACTGCGCTGAGATTTGACCGCCAGCTGCACCAGGAAGAGGATGATCGCCGACAGCGTCAGCGTCACCGGGATGATGAGCCGCAGCCCGACCTGGAACTCGGGTAACGGCGAGTCCATCAGGAGGATCGACCCGAAGAACAGGCTCAGGACACCCCCAACCGCGAGCAGGCCGAAGCTGGTGACCTTGACCTCGAGGATCAGCAGAACGAGTCCGAAGAGGATCAGCAGCACACCGGCGTAGCTCACCGGCAGCACCTGGAACGCGAAAAACGCGAGCAGCAGGCAGATGCCGCCGACGACCCCAGGCAGGATGGCGCCTGGATTCCACATCTCAACCGTCAGCCCGAGGGTGCCGAGCATCAGCAGGAGGTAGGCAATCTGCGGGTGGGCGACGGCGCTCAGGACCTTCTGCGCCCACGTCATCTCGACCGAGCGCCGTTCGGCGCTGAGCGTCCGAAGCGTCACGCTGCTGCCGTCGAACCGGCGAATCGTCCGACCATCGAGCTTCTTCAGCAGATCCGGCAGATCCACGGCGATGACGTCGACGAGCGGCGGGTCAGCTGTCGCCGCTTCCTGTTCGGTATAGGTCCGGCTTTCGGTCACGGCCTGCTCGACGAGCGCGACGTTCCGTTTGCGCTGCGTGGCCAGCGTGCGCGCATACCCGGCGACGTCGGACGTCATCTTCTTGGCCATCGTGTCGTCGACCTTCTGACCATCGCCCGAAACCGGATGCGCGGCGCCGATGTGCGTGCCTGGCGACATCGCCGCGACGTCGGCGGCAATCGTGATGAGGAACCCGGCCGAGGCGGCGCGGCTTCCGGACGGCGACACGAACACGGCCACCGGCGTCTTCGACTCGATGATCGCGGTGTTGATGTCACGCGTCGAGTCGACGAGGCCGCCAGGCGTCCGGAGCACGATGACGAGGAGGTCCGCCTTGGCGGCGTCGGCCTGCGCTATCGCGCGGCGGATGTGAGAGGTCGCGACCGGATGGATGATGCCGTCGACTTCCGTGGTGTAGACGAGCGGCGTCGTGCCCTGAGCGGGACCCTGACCCATGGCGCGGAGCGCGGACGCGGCGCCGATGGAGAGCGCCGCGAGCAGGAGGCCGAGGACGAAACACGCTTTGGCAACGCGCATGGGACCGTCCTCCCTGATCGGGGTCAGGGCTCAAGGCTCAGGGCTCAAGGCTCAAGCAATACCTTCGACCACGTCTCGAAGATCTTGCCTGAGCCTTGAGCCTTGAGCCCGAGCCGTTTTGCCTGAGCCCTGAGCCTTGAGCGAGCCGCGAGCTCTGACCCCAGCGTCATTTGATCTCCGACAGCAATCGCTTGGCGGCGGCCGACGATGGGTCGAGGACGAGCGCCCGTTGCGCTTCTGCGCGCGCGCTGGCGGGATCGCCGATCTTCACGTACGCCTCGGCCAGATACACATGCGCTGGAGCCTGATCCTCGCTCCAGATCGAGATCTTGAAGGCGTCGACTGCATCGGTAGGACGCCCCCCGCGCAGATAGATGCGGCCAATCAGCAAATGCGCCTGCGCCTCGTATGGTGACAGATACACGGCCTTGCGCAACTCCGCGAGAGCCTCCCGATCCTGCTCGCGCTCGAACAGTCGCCGCCCTTGTTCGAGGTGGAACGTCGCGAGCTCCCGTTGCTCGCGTTGCGCCGAGTTGACGATGGTCTGGTCGGCACGCAGCGTCCAGGAGCCCTCGGGATCCAGGCGCATGCGCTCGAGTCCAGGCGGGACGACCGTCCGGTTCTCAGCGGCCCTGCGGTCCAGCTCTTCATAGCGCGACGACAGTCGCCGCGCGAGATCGCGCTCCCGCCCCGCCTCGACGGTGTTGCCCGTCGCCTGGAGCGCGACTGAAAGCACGTAGTGCGCATCGACGTCGGCCGGATCCCGGCGAAGAGCCTCGCGCAGCCAGTGAAGCGCTCCCTGATAGTTCTTGTCGGACGCGTAGGCGTACCCGAGGTCGAACATGTAGTCAGGGTCAGGGTCGGCGTCGGTGGCCTTCGTCAGGTAGTAGGCCGCCGAGCCGGTCAGCGGCGTCGCGCCACGGCGGAGCACCAGGACACCGAGATTATTCAGCACAGCTGCGGTGGCTGACGGGCCCGGTGGTGGCAGTTCGAGCAACGCCTTCAGTGTGCCCATCGCTTCATCGTAGCGCTTCAGCTCGATGAGCGAGATGCCCGCAAAGAAACGGGCTTGGAACGCGGAGGGCGACTTCGGCTCAACGGCCTTGACCGTTTCGAGCGCCGCGGCGTGGTCGGCCTGTTCATTCCGAACCTCCCACAGCGCGAGTCTGGCGCGAGTCGAACTGAGGCGCTTCTTTTAGCGCCGCTTCGAGGAACGATGCCTGCGACACCGGGCTTTCCGCGACCAGCCCTTTGATGTAGTTCTCGAACGCGGCAAGAGTAGGATGCGGCGCAACCGCCGCATCTGAGGAGCATGCGGCGCAGGCGCGCCGGTGCGCGCGACGCCGCGGCCGAGTCGCGTTGACAGCCGATCGAATATGGCGAAGAGCTCCGTGAGCTCGCCTCGCTCGGTGACTTCTGGCTGCAGCCGCCCGGCGTCCAGGCGAATGCTCCGGGCGGTCACCGACAGCGTGGTGCCATCAACCCGATATGAGCCGACCACGACCTCGGCGGCGCCAACCAGCTGTCCGACCTTGATGATCGTCGCGCGGCTGAGCCCGTTGGACACGGGCAGGTAGAGCTGCTCGAAGGCGCGCACGCGCTCCGTTCGGGAAATCGCGCCAGAGCCCCGCAGGCCATCGGTCAGGAGGACTGCGGCCGCTTCGCTCAGCCAGTGAAAGCGCGGCTCGTCACGAGCGTTCTCGAATGGCGCGACGAACACCCGCGGCGCCGCAGCGCTGGATGAAACGGTGCTCGCACTCTGCGCGGCCGCCGCTGGTATCCCAGACACGGCCAGCCATGGCAAACACATCAGGCATGCCAGCCACGCTAGTCGCGCTTGGTTGAGTCTGGTCATGCTGCCGCAGCCGGTTCGCCGGCGTTCGCGTCTCGAACCTCCACCTTCAGCCGGCAACCCCGGCCGCGACTTGACGCCCGGCACTCGTAAACCTCGGCATGGGCTCGTAGCGAAAAATGGTGAAGGACGCGAGCGATCGCGGCCGCGTAGAACCCGCAGAGGGGCATCGCGGTCGCTTCACGGGTTTCGCAAAAGAGAGAGCCGCGCAGATCGACCGACGCAATGCCGCGCCGCAGCCGTATCTTGACGCGCGATCCGGGATATGTCGAGCGCACGAGCGCGCGGGCCGTCCGGAATGCGCCACGCGTCCGCAGCACGGTTGGCAAGATGCTGATCACGCGCTTCTCGAACGTCGACATGCTGCTGACGGTCCAGTCGGCCGCGTATTCCCCAGCGCGCGCCATGGTCTTGTTGTAGGCCTCGCCTTCCAGACGCAGGAAGCTGAGAACGGCCGACAGCGGCGCGAGCCCGATCGTCCCCTCCCGCAGGCCCGGAACCGTCAGCCAGTTCTCGTAGAAGTCGAGCCGCTCCGGCAGGACGTCGGCGATCGACTGATGCAGGCTCGCCACGAGCACGCGCCCAATTCTTGCGTCGTCACTCATCGATAGTGCTCGCGGCTCGCGGCGCGCGGCTCGTCTGATATGGTGGAGGCATGAGCTCCAGTCAGGAGCCGGCAGCGCCGCGTCGGCCGCTGGCCGCTGCCATCCTCACCGGTGGCCGCGCCTCTCGCATGGGCGGCCTTCGCAAGGCAACGCTGGCGGTGCGTGGAACGTCCATCATCGACCGCCAGCTGGCTGTTCTCCGGACCCTTGCCACACCGGTCTTTCTCGTGACCTCGGCACAGGCGCCGGGGGATGCCGAACTGACCGTCGTGCGCGACGAGTATCCAGATCACGGCGCGCTCGGTGGCATCTATACGGCGATTGTCGCCTCGCCGCACGAACGCACGCTTGTGGTGGCCTGCGACATGCCGTTTCTGAACGCGGCGTTCCTCGCGCACCTCGCCGGAATCGACGCGGACCTGGTGATTCCGAGAACCTCGCGGGGCTACGAACCGCTCTGCGCGATTTACAGCCGCGCTTGCGCTCCATCCATTCGCGAGCGATTGACGCGCGGCGAGCTCGAAGCCTCGCGGCTGCCGGACGGCGTCAGGGTGGCGGAGATCGGACCTGAGACCGTGGCGGCGTACGATCCCGACGGTCTGCTGTTCGTCAACGTCAACACGCCGCATGATTACGAACGCGCCAAGGAAGTGTTGGGGGGCGATTGAAAACGTCGCGTGATCGTATCATGGATGAACTTGGTCCATGATCCTACCAATCCAGCACGCCGTCCGACACCACATGACCGGCGCCGTCACGCGCCTTTACAACATCCCTGCCGACGATCCGGTGCTCGCCGCGATCCCGGTGGAGATCCCGCCTCGCCGGGCGCTCGGTGATCTGTCGGTCCCGCTCGCCTTCGAGCTGGCGCGACGGCTGCGTAAGGCTCCTCGCGCTATTGCGCAGGAGATCGTCGGCGCCCTGGGGCAGATCGACGGGTTCACCCGCATCGAGGCGGCGCCGAACGGCTACGTCAACTTCTTCCTTGATCGTCCGGCACATTTCACGCGATGGCTGTCGCCAGAAGTTGCGTCCGGTTCCAGACGGCCGGGCCGGCAAGACGATCGTCGAGCACACCGCGATCAACCCGAACAAGGCCGCGCACATCGGACATCTTCGCAACGCAGCGCTCGGCGACGCCTTCGGCCGGCTGCTGCGCTTCCTTGGCCGCGAGGTCGAAATCCAGAATTACATCGATGACACCGGCGTGCAGGTGGCCGACGTCGCCGTCGGCTTCCGGGAGCTCGAGCACAAAGGGCTGGCCGAGGTTCGCGAGCTCGCGGGCACGACCCGGTTTGACTACTACTGCTGGGATCTCTACGCTCGGGTCACCGAGTGGTACGAAGACGACAAATCGCGACTCAAAATCCGCACTGCGGCTCTGCACGATATCGAGCATGGCGGGAATCCCACTGCCGACCTCGCGACGTTCATTGCCGACCGGATCGTGCGCTGCCACCTGGCGACCATGCGGCGGCTCAATATCGGCTACGACCTGCTGACCTGGGAAGGAGACATCCTCCGCCTGCACTTCTGGTCGCACGCCTTCGAGTTCCTGAAGAAGACTGGCGCCGTCTTCCTCCAGACTGAAGGCCGGCTGAAGGGCTGCTGGGTCATGCGGATTGAAGACGACGACGAGACCGAACCTGACGACGTCGCTGAAGCCGACGACCCGGCCGCCGGCGAGGCATCAGGCGAAGCCATCGAGCCGCGCGAGAAAGTCATCGTTCGCTCCGACGGCACCGTGACCTACGTCGGCAAGGACATGGCGTATCAGCTCTGGAAGTTCGGCTTGCTCGGCAAGGACTTTCACTATCGCGTGTTCGAAGAACGCGCGGGCCAGGCGCCGCTCTGGTCGACGAGCTCCGTGCCCTCGGCGGCCAGCGGCGCGGCGCAGGCATTCGGACGTGCGTCCTGGGTCTGCAATGTCATCGACACGCGGCAATCGTACCTGCAGAAGCTGTTGAAGCAGGCGCTTGCGGCCCTCGGCTACGAGGCGCAGGCCGGCCATTCGGTGCACTACGCCTATGAAATGGTGGCGCTCTCCCATGCGACAGCACGTGAGCTCGGCTACGGCATCGCTGCTGAGACCGATCGCCCGTTTGTCGAAGTCTCCGGGCGGAAAGGGCTTGGCGTCAAGGCCGACGATCTGATCGACCGACTGACCCAGAAGGCGTCCCTGGAAGTCGCCAAGAGGAATCCCGATCTCTCGCCGGACCATGCCCATCGGATCGCGGAGTCGATTGCTGTCGCCGCAGTGCGGTACTTCATGGTGAAGTTCTCGCGCGGCAAGGTCATCATCTTCGACATCGACGAGGCGCTGAGTTTTGAGGGCGAAAGCGGCCCGTACCTGCAGTACGCGGTCGTCCGCGCGAACAACATTTTCAACAAGCTCAAGGAGCGCGATGGGATCGATCAGGCCGGAGTCCTGAGCGCCCTGTCCGCCACGTCCCCCGACCTGCTGACTGGCGACAGCGAGGAGGCGCTCGACCTCTGGGGCCTCGTCCTCGAAGCCGCGCGTCTCGATGACGTCGTGGAGCAGGCCATCCGCACGCTCGAGCTATCGGTCGTGGCGAAGTACGCCTTCGGCCTGGCGCAGTCGTTCAACGCCTTCTATCACCGCTACTCGATCATCAACGAAGAGCGCGCCGACGCTCGGGTCTGGCGCGCCGCAGCCGTCGCGTATTACCGGACTCAGCTCACCAAGGCGCTCGAGCTGATGGGCGCGACGGTGCCGGAGAAGATGTAGGCCACGGAACAACACCGACCCTAAGCCACGGAACACACGGACAACACGGAAGAGCTTGTCAAGAAGGACGCTCGGAACATGAAACCCACGATCGGCGTCACGCGATGCAGCCGTTTGGACGACTATCTGTCGTCGGTAGAACAGGCGGGAGGGCGCGCCCGCGTGCTCGAAGTCAGCGACAGTCCGAGGAAAATCCTGGACGAGATCGACGGGCTGCTGCTCACCGGCGGTGGCGACATCGACCCGGTGCTCTACGGTGAGGCGCGGCACCCGACCGTGGACGATGCCGAGCCGGGACGCGACGAGTTCGAGATCGATCTGGCGCGGCGCGCGATGGCTGGCGACGTGCCGTTGCTCGCCATCTGCCGAGGCGCGCAGGTGCTGAACGTCGCGGCCGGCGGCACGCTCGTCCAGGATATTCCGTCGGCGATCGAATCGACGCTGTCTCATAGCATCGTTGAACCGAAAAGCGCCGAGGCCCACGCGGTGGAGGTGACGCCAGGCTCGCGCCTGGAACAGGCGCTCGGGTCGACGGTCGACGGCAGCCACCGCTGCCGCGTCAACAGCCGGCATCATCAGTCGGTCGGCCGCGTCGGGCCCGGGCTCGTCTCGTCAGCCACCGCACCCGACGGCGTCATCGAAGCGATCGAAAAGCAGGACTCGGAGTTCTGCGTCGGCGTCCAGTGGCACCCGGAAAACTTCTGGCGGACCGGCGAATTCACGCCGCTCTTCGAGACGTTCGTCAACGCCGCGCGCGAGCGTCTGAGCGCGCGCACCAGCGTGGAGGATTGACACAGTCGGGAGGTGACGGAGACAACGGAGTTCACCACGGAGGCACGGAGCCGAAACGAGTGGGAGACGCACGGAGAGGATTTCGTGCTGGGCGCACGCCGGCTTCGGCCGGCGTGAGATAGCGAGAGGTCGATGGATCACAAACACCGCAGGATCCGGACGGTGTTTGTGATCCATCGACTTCTCGCTATCCCACCGCGCAAAGCGCGGTGCGCCCAGCTGAGAGTCCCTCGTACATGCGTGTTCTCTCCGTGCGTCTCCCGTGCAATTCAGCTCCGTTGCTCCGTGGTGAAAACCGTGAACTCCGTCCCCTCCGGCCTCGGAAACTCCCGCGACCTCTAGCCGACAAACACCCCCACACACTCGACGTGCGGCGTGTTCGGGAAGAGATCGAACGCGCGCAGCGACTCGAGCCGGTATCCCCCGTCGAGCAGCCGTCGCGCGTCGCGAGCCATCGTCGCTGGATCGCACGACACGTAGACGAGCCGGGGTGCGCCAATCTTCACGAGCGACGTCATCGCCTCGGACGAAATCCCCGTCCGTGGAGGATCGACGATGACGGTGCCGGGACGACCCGGACGAGACAATGAGGCGTGGAGGAAATGCTCGACGCTGTCGTGAACGACCGCCGACAGCGTCGGCGGAGTTGGCGGCACTGCGAGCGTTGTGTTGCAGGTCAATGCCGCTCATCCGATCGCCTTCGACTGCCGTGATCTCCCGTAATCCTGCCCCGGCGAGCGCGATCGAGAACAGGCCGACGCCGGCGTACAGGTCGAAGACAGGGCCAGCGGTCACCGAGTCCAGAACCGCCGTTACCAGATCCGGCACGAGAAACCGGTTGGACTGAAAGAACGACTCCGCGTGCCGCCGAAGCTCGCCGTGTGTGACACGCCCGCCCGTCAGGACGTCGAACGAATCGACGACGTGTGGATCGCCTGATTCCACTCGTGCGCCATCGGCCGTCCGGATTGCACAGCCCCTCAGCCCGTCGCTCGTTGCGATGCGCGCGAGCGCCGTCTCCGCAGCAGCCCGGTTGCCGTCCAGCGTGATCGACACCGCCCGCTGGCCAGCATCGACGCTCTCGGTCAACTCGATCGCCGACGCCCGCGCGCCAGCATCCGACAGCCTTTCCACAGCTGACGCGACGGCGCGAAGCGCCGACTCGCTGACCTGCCCGGTCGCCGCCGCCTCGCAGAGCGTGTGCGTGCCCTCGCGATAGAAACCGAAGCGCCCGCCGTCGACATGAAACCTCGAGCGCATTCGATAATCACGTTCCGGTGAGGGCGCCACGTCAACCGGCCCATCGACGGTAATGCGGCCAAGCCGCAGGAATGCGTCGAGGACGATCTCGGACTTGAGCGTGAGCTGGCGGCTATAGGCGATGTGGGAGTAGACGCAGCCGCCGCATGCGGGATCAGCAAAGCCTGCGCGACGATCGATCGACGGCTCGCTGACTTCAACGACCGAGGCGAACGCAAGACGCCGCTCGCTTCGCTCGACCCGCGCGGTCACGCGCTCTCCGGGCACGGCGCCGGAGACGAGGATCACTTGCCCGTCGGATCTGGCAATCATGCGACCGCCGGCGGCCGGCTTTTCGATGGCGAGATCGATTCTCTGCCCTGGACTGAGCACGGAATTCGTGTCCCGACTCACTGATAGCGAACCTGGGGCAGGCCGAGCGTGTCGCGAACCAGTCGCTCGAAAGCGGCCTCGACGGCTTGCGCCCGGACTTCCGGAGCCAGCCGCGCGCCAAACGCCGCCAGTTCGGCCTCCGCCTCTCGCCGCGCCGTCGCGACCGCGTCGCCATCGAGCTCGGCGGTCGCTGCCTGCATCAACCCACGATCGAGCTCCGCCAGGCGGTCGAGAATCGCCGTGCGGGCGTCCCCTCGCGATCCCTTCGCCTGACCCGACAAACGGTCGATCTCCGCGAGGAGACCCTCGACATGCTGCTCGAAGACCGGTGACCGCCGAACGCGAGTGCCGACAAGGCGCGCGACGACTCGGTCCAGATGCGCGGCAAGGGCGGGCTTCCGGGCTGCCGGCGACGACTCGGCGTCTGCTGTGCCTTGCACGACACCGACCGCACGGCGCCAATCCTCGAAGAGGTCGAGGATGTCGCCCTCGCAGAACTCAATCCGGACTGGACGCCGTTTGGCTTTGCGTGCCTGCAAACGCTCGCAGTATCGATCGATGCCGCGACACGCAACCGTCAGCGGCACGCCGCGCTCGGCCCAACTGCACACCTGTTCGAACGCCGGCCCGACGATCCGCACGAGGTGGCCGCCGTTTTTCCGACAGAGGTAGGACTCGAGCTCGCGGCAGTACTCAGAGAGGTCGGCCATCCATTAGAAGCTATCGCCAAACGCCGCTGTCACAAAGCTCTTCACCGCGGAGAGCGCAAAACACGCAGAGTCATTGATTGGTTTGCTCTGCGGTCTCTGCGATTTCCGCGATACGGAGGCTTTTTGCGGGCGGTATAGCCAGATATCGCGCACTACCCCGCAAGCCGCCGCTCCCAGATGAGCCTCAATCCCTGCAGCGTGAGATCCGGCTCGACGCGCTGGATTGTCGTCGTTTCATGCGCGAGCACGGCCGCCATGCCACCAGTGGCAATGCAGAGCGCGCGCTCACCCGAGGGCAGCTCGGCGCGAATCCGCGTGACGATGCCATCGACCATCGAGACGTAACCGAAAAACAAACCTGCCTGCATCGACGTCACCGTCGTCTGCCCGATGATCGACGGCGGCTTGCGAACATCGACGCGCGGAAGTCGTGCCGCCCGCTGAAAGAGCGCATCCGCAGAGATGCCGATGCCCGGGCAGATGACACCGCCGATGTACTCCCCGTCCGCAGAAATGACGTCAAATGTCGTCGCAGTGCCAAAATCGACAGCGATGATCGGCACATGCTCGCGCCGCCCGAACGTTTCGTACGCGGCCACCGCGTTGACCACGCGATCGGCGCCGACGTCAGAGGCTGGAACGTAGAGAATCGGCATGCCGGTGTTCGTCGCCGGATCCACGGTCAACGGCGTGTGTCCGAAGTAGCGCTCCGCCATCTCCTGCATGGTGCCGGTGAGCGGCGGCACGACCGACGACAGGATGATGCCGCCGACGGTGTCTTTACTGAGCCCCGCTTGTGCGAAGAGCTGAGACACGAGTATGCCGATCTCGTCCGCGGTACGCTCGCGCAGCGTCTGCAGCCGCCAGCTCTGTGTCAGCTGTGAGCCGTCGAACACGCCGAGCACGATGTTGGTATTGCCGACGTCAATGGCCAGTAGCATCGAGGTATCCGTGCTTGATCCGTGTATTCCGTGTGATCCGTGGTTCTTGTGATCCGATGTTCGCGTGATCCGTGGTTCGCCTGATCCGTGTTTCCGTGGCTCTACTTCCAGACTATCTCACCGGCGATGACCCGCTCGACTACGTTCCCGACCCTGACGAGTAGCGCGCCATCGTCGGCAATACCTGACGTGATCCCGCTGACGCGGCCGGTCGGCGATTCGTACTCGACCTGCACGCCCTTGGCCGATGGCGCCAGTCGTCGCCAGCGCGCCAGCAGACCTGCAACCTCACCTCGCGCGAGCGGCTCGAGTTCGGCGGCGAGCGCGACCAGCACCTCCGCCAGCACCACTCCGACCTCGATCGGGCGCCCGAGCTCAGTCTCGATCGAGGACGCGCGGTCGGCAAGCTCGTGCGGGTACGACGAAGCACTGACGTTGATGCCGATGCCCAGGATGACGTACTGAAGCCCGTCTGCTGTCGTCGAGCCTTCGGCGAGCACACCGGCCAGCTTGCGCCGCCGCGACGGCCCGCTCGCGCCTCGCGTGACCACATCGTTCGGCCACTTGAGCTCGAGCGGCAAACCGGTGGCGGATCGGACGCCTTCGGCAACCGCGACGCCGCCAGCGAGCGTCAGGAACGGCGCCGCTCGGACCGCGCGGGTGACGACGGAGAAATAGAGGCCGGCACCTGGCGGGGAGTGCCAGCTCCTTCCGAGGCGCCCTCTGCCAGACGTCTGGGTCGCGGCAACGACCGTGGTGCCTTCCGGCGCTCCCTGCTCGGCATATGCGGCGGCGACATCGTTGGTCGACGTCGTCTCGTGAAAATAGTGGACGGGTTCGCCCATTCGGCCGCGGCGAGGACCGACGGCGCGCAACGCGTCGGCGAGGTCGAGCGGGAGCGGATCAGGCATCCAGGTCGATCTCGAAGCTGAGATCGACGGCGGGCGCAGAGTGCGTCAACGCGCCGACCGACACGTAGTCGGCGCCGGTCCGCGCCAGCTCCGGCATGCGATCGAGCGAGACGCCGCCAGAAATCTCGATCTTCGCGCGGCCGGCGATGCGGCCGACCGCCTGGTGAATCTGCTCGAGCGGCAGATTGTCGAGCAGGATGACGTCCGCGCCGGCGTCGATCGCCGCCTCGACATCGGCGAGACTCTGCGCCTCGACTTCGACGAGCATTTCCTGCCGCGCCGCCTTCATCCGTTTGACGGCTTCCGCGACGCCGCCGGCGAGCCGCACATGGTTGTCCTTGATCAGGATGCCGTCATCGAGACCCAATCGATGGTTGCAGCCGCCGCCGGCTCGCACCGCATACTTCTCGAGGGCGCGCAGCGTGGGTGTGGTCTTGCGGGTGTCGAGTACCGTGATCCTGCCGTCGGCAGCGTCGACATAGCGCCGCGTCAGCGTGGCGATTCCCGACAGCCGCTGCAGGAAATTGAGCGCCGTTCGCTCGGCCGTCAGCATCAAGGCCGCGGCGCCCCTGACTTCCGCGGCGACCGCGCCCGGCTCCGCGCGATCGCCATCGCGATTCCTGAGCGTGATGTGCACCGCCGGGTCGAGCTGCCTGAACACCTCGGCCGCCACGTCGAGGCCGGCCAGCACGCACGGTGCCTTGACGACGATGGTGCCGTGGCCGCGGACGTCGGCGCCGACCGTCGCCTCGGTCGTGACGTCGCCCCACCCGAGATCCTCCGCGAGCGCGCGCCGGACAATCTGCCGGTAGACGGATGGATCGAGCGGCTCGAAGGGAATGGTCTTCATTCAGGCCGTCCGGGCACGCCTTCAGGCGCTGCGAGCTCGACATCAACTTGCAGCGCTTCGGACACCAGCGTATCGATTTGTTGAATCTGGCCCGCGGCTCGGAGGTCCTGCTCGATGTCCGGCAGCAAGTCGAGCTTGCGCTCGGGCGCGCGGATCACGATTCGTGCGACAGCCGTCTTCACGGTCGCTGTTCCTCGGACTTCTTCTTGCGTATCTCACCGAGGATGTCGCCGGCCAATTGCAGCGCCAACACGCCGCGATCATCCTCGCCTCCGGCAACGGCGAGGATCTCCTCTTCGGTCGGCCACGAGGCCTTGTGAACGGACCCCGGTTGCCACCAGGACCAGATCTCCTCGGTCGCAAACGGCAGGAATGGCGCGAAGAGACGCAGGAACACCGACAGCGACGTGAGCAGCGCTGTGTTGGCCGATGCAGCGGGCCCCTCGCCATGATCGCCATAGCGCCGCGACTTCACGAGCTCGAGATAGTTGTCGCAGAAGGACCAGAAGAACGATTCGGTCCGCTCCAAGACTCGTGTGTACTGGTAGCCTTCCAGATCCTCAGTCGATTCCCGGACGAGCCGCGCGAGGTTCGTCAATAGACCGCGATCGACGCAGGCCGTCACGGCCCCGGGCGTCCCGGGTTTGGACAGCGCGAACTTCGACGCGTTGAGCAGCTTGATCGCCAGCCGGCGGCCCACTTTCATCTGGCCAGAGTCGAACGCCGTATCTGCACCAGGCCGCCCGCTGGCCGCCCAGTAGCGCACGCCATCCGACCCGTGCTCCTCGAGGAGCGCCAGCGGCGTGACGACGTTACCCTTCGACTTGGACATCTTTTTGCGATCGGGATCGAGCACCCAGCCGGAGATCGCCGCGTTCTTCCACGGCAGCGACTGATGCTCGTAGTCGGCTCGCAGTATCGTCGAGAACAGCCACGTCCTGATGATGTCGTGAGCCTGAGGACGGACATCCATCGGAAACACACGCGCGAAGAGATCCGGATCTTCGATCCAGCCGCCGGCAATTTGCGGCGACAGCGACGAGGTCGCCCAGGTGTCCATGATGTCGGGATCGCCAGAGAATCCGCCCGGACGGTCGCGTTGATCCGCGGTGTAACCGTCGGGCACGTCGGTCGACGGGTCGATCGGCAGACGATCTTCCGAGGGCAGCAACCTGGCGTCGTGATCGACCGATCCGTCGTCGCGCACACGATACCAGACCGGGAACGGCACACCAAAAAAACGCTGGCGACTGATGCACCAGTCACCGGCGAGACCGTTGACCCAGTTTTCGAGGCGCGCCTGCATGTATGCGGGATGCCACCCGAGCTCGCGTCCACGGGTCAGCAACGTCTCGCGCGCATCCATCGTTTTGATGAACCACTGGCGGCTGGTCACGATCTCGAGCGGACGGTCGCCCTTCTCGTAGAACTTCACCGCATGCGTGATCGGACGTGGCTCCCCGAGCATGTCGCCGCTCTCGCGAAGGAGCTCCACGGTGCGGGCACGGGCCTTGACGGCCGACAACCCAGCAAGCTGGTCGTAGGCCTGCTGTGCGCGCGCAGCGTCGATGGCCTCAAAGCCCGGCTCGCCCCACTTCACGGGTTTGAACGTGCCGTTAGCCTGGATGATCGCTCGGACCGGCAACCCGAGCTCGCGCCACCAGGTCACGTCCGTGATGTCGCCGAACGTGCAAATCATGGCGACGCCAGTGCCCTTTTCAGGATCGGCGAGGCTGTGCGCGCGCAGAGGCACGCGAACGCCAAACAGCGGTGTCACGACCTCCGAATCGAAGAGCGGTTGATATCGCGGATCGTCGGGATGGGCGACGAGCGCGACGCACGCCGGAATCAGCTCGGGCCTGGTCGTATCGATCTCGACATACCCGCCCGCCCCGAGCCCCGTCGAGGGGCCTGCGGATTTGGCAAACCGAATCCGATGGTAGGCGCCTGGTTGTTCCCGATCTTCGAGCTCGGCCTGCGCAACGGCCGTCCGGAAGTCGACATCCCAAAGGGTTGGCGCTTCAAGTTGGTACGCCAGACCACGCCCGACCAACCGCAGAAACGACAGTTGCGAGAGCCGCTGCGCCCGCCGGCCGATCGTGGCGTAGGTCATCGCCCAGTCGACCGACAGACCGAGATGACGCCAAAGGCGCTCGAACGCTTTCTCGTCCTCGGCGGTCAGCCGCGCGCAGAGCTCGATGAAGTTCGGCCGCGACACCGGGATGGGGTGCTTGCCCGGTTTGTCCGGCGGCATAAACGTGGGATTGAACGGCAGCGAGGGATCGCAGCGCACGCCGAAGTAGTTCTGCACACGCCGCTCGGTTGGCAATCCGTTGTCGTCCCATCCCATCGGGTAGAACACGGCCTTGCCGCGCATCCGCTGAAACCGGGCGATCACGTCGGTATGCGTGTACCGAAAACACATGGCCGACGTGGAGCGAGCCGCTCACGGTCGGAGGCGGCGTGTCGATGGCATAGACCTCGTCTCGCGGTCGCGTGCGATCGAATCGATATAGCGCGTCAGTCTCCCAACGCTCGCTCCACTTCTGCTCCAACCCTTCGAGCGCCGGCTTCTCGGGAACCGCGATTGGATAGGACTGCTCTGAACCGTCAGACATGAAGGACAGCCACGGACAACACAGCCACGAAATAGACAGCCACTGACAACACGGATAACACGGATCGGAAAAATCTGGGATTGATTCTAAAGGCTATCTCCCGATCCGTGTGATCCGGGTGATCCGTGGCACTAGCGGGCATTCTTGATCCGGTCGATCTCCTCGCGCACCAGCCGCTCGGCGGCGTCGAGCACTGCCGCCCGCATCGCCTCATCCCCCATCCGCTCGATCACTTTGCCGACCACGACATCGATCACCGTATCCGGCACCGCCTCGGCCAGCGACTCCACTCGTCGTGGAGAGGAGGCGACCGCCTGCCCCTGCTCGGCGGCCAGTAGAGCGGCAAAGGCCTGGTCGAGACTGACCGGGCTCAGAGGGATCGGAGGTATCGGGGGCACGGGCGCCGCCTGCGCAGGCACATCGCCGGGCTTTTCCTGAGCGACCGGAACTACCGGCTGCGCGCGGTCTGGAGACGGGCCAGGTGCCGAGCGCTCGACAGGAACTGGCCCCGGATCGGGCCCCGGATCGGGCAATGTCGCGGGGTTCCAACCAGTCAGATCCAGATCCGCGTGCGGCGATTGCGGAACGGCCGCCGGCCCCGACCGTGGCACGGCCGGGGCGGACACCGCACCGGAGGCCTGTCCCATAGGTGGCGCCGGCGCAGCCTTACTGGCGAGCGCAGCATCGAGTCGATCGAAGTAATCTTCGAGCGATCCCGCCGGCGTCGGAGCAGGAGCGGGCGCCGCCGACACCGCGTTGGCCGAACCGCCGGTCGTTGTGCCGACGCGATTGCCGGCGAGAAGATCGCGCACCCGGCTGATCACCATCTGAGGCTCGAACGGCTTCACGAGCACGCCGTCGCAGCCGACCGCTCGCGCTCTCGCCTCGTCGATCGGCTCGAACGCGCCCGTGAGCAGCAGGACCGGAATGTGCGCGAACTCGGGATCGCCTTTGATGAACGCCGCCACTTCATAGCCGTCCCGTTCGGGCATGCCGACGTCGGCAAGGACGATGTCCGGGCGGTCGCTCCGGACGCGGTCGATCGCCTGTTGACCGTCGCCGACGGCCACGACCGTGACCTCTTCGTCGGCAAACGTCAGCTCGATTACACGTTGAATGGTGACGCTGTCGTCAGCCAGCAGCAGCTTTGGATGCACTACAGCTCCACGCGCGCATGCAATTGCGCATCTTCCACACGCGCACGGACGTGCGCGTGGATGAAATCGATAATCTGCTGCATCGGCGTCCCCGGCAGGAAAATGCCCTTGACGCCAGCGCCCTGCAGCTTCGGAATGTCGACGTCGGGAATGATCCCGCCGACAACGACCAACACATCGTCCAGATTGCGTTCCTTCAGCAGCTCCATGACGCGCGGGCAGATGTGCATGTGGGCGCCTGACAGGATGGACAAGCCAATCACATCAGCGTCCTCCTGGAGAGCCGCGGCCACGATCTGTTCGGGCGTCTGGCGGAGCCCCGTGTAGATGACCTCCATCCCCGCGTCTCGCAAGGCTCGAGCGATCACTTTAGCGCCCCGATCGTGCCCATCGAGGCCGGGCTTCGCGATGACGACGCGGATTTTGCGCATCAATAGCTCAGGCTTCAGGGCTCAGCGGCTCACGGCTCAGGCAAGAGCTTCGAACAGGCACTCGAAGGGTCTTCTTGAGCCCTGAGCCTTGAGCCATGAGCCTAAATAACCGGCACTTCCTCGTACTCGCCCCACACATTCCGAAGCGCGTCGCACATTTCGCCGACCGTCGCGTAGGCGCGCACGCACTCGAGCAGCGGATACATCGTGTTGCCGCGTCCGCGCGCCGTTTCGGCCAGCGCGTCGAGCGAACGTCGCACGCGATCGTTGTCGCGAGTCGCCCGCAGGTGTTCCAGCCTGGCCAGCTGCGTTTCGGCGGTGGTCTCGTCGATATAGAGGATCGACATTGCCGGCTCATCGCTTTCCACGAAGTCATTCACGCCGACGATGACCTTCTCGCGGCGCTCGACGGCCTCCTGGAACCGGTACGAGGCTTCGGCGATCTCCTTTTGCGGGAAGCCTTCCTCAATCGCCTCGACCATCCCGCCCATCCGATCGATGCGGTCGAAATACTCCTGCGCGCCACGCTCCATGTCGAGCGTCAATCGCTCGACGAAGTACGAACCGCCGAACGGATCGACGGCGTTCGCAACGCCACTCTCGTGAGCGATGATCTGCTGGGTCCGCAGCGCCAGCGTCGCCGCCGCGGCGGTCGGAAGCGCGAGCGCCTCGTCGAGCGAGTTCGTGTGAAGCGAGTTGGTTCCGCCCACCACCGCGGCGAGGGCCTGCAGTGCCGTTCGGACGACGTTGTTGTAGGGTTGCTGGGCCGTGAGCGACACGCCGGCGGTCTGCGTGTGGAAACGCAGTTTCCACGATCGCTCGTGCCTGGCGTGAAAGCGGTCGCGCATCACGTGCGCCCAGAGCTTCCTCGCCGCCCGGAACTTGGCAATTTCCTCGAAGAAGTCGCTGTGCGAGTTGAAGAAGAACGAAATCCTGGGCGCGAAATCGTCAACATCGAGCCCCGCATCGACCCCGTACTGAACGTACTCGATGCCGTCACGCAGCGTGAACGCCAGCTCTTGCAGCGCCGTCGAACCGGCCTCGCGAATGTGGTAGCCGCTCACCGAGACGGTATTCCACCGCGGCACTTCCTTCGCGCAGAACGCAAAGACGTCGGTCACGAGCCGCATCGATTCGCGCGGCGGGTAGATGTACTCCTTCTGCGCGATGAACTCTTTCAGGATGTCGTTCTGAATCGTTCCCGACAGCGTCTTCCAGTCGGCGCCCTGCTGCTCGGCGACGACGAGGTACATCGCGAAGATCATCGACGCCGGCGAGTTGATCGTCATCGACGTCGTGATGTCAGCGAGCGTGATGCCGTCGAACAACCGCTCCATGTCGGCGAGCGAGACGATGCTGACGCCGCACTTCCCCACCTCGCCGAGGGAGAGCTCGTGATCCGGGTCGCGGCCCATGAGGGTCGGGAGGTCGAAGGCGACGCTCAGACCGGTGCCGCCCGCGGCGAGCAGCGCCTTGTAACGCGTGTTGGTCTCTTCTGGCGTCCCAAACCCCGCAAACTGGCGCATCGTCCAGAGCTTGCCCCGGTAGCCGGTCGGATGGATGCCGCGTGTATAGGGAAAGACGCCTGGATGGTTGAGGTCGCGGGAAAAGTCGAGATCAGCGAGGTCGTCGGCGGTGTACAGCCGGTCGATCGGGCGGGCGGAGATGGTCGTGAACGGCCCGGGACGCTCGGGCGCCTTCTCGAGCGCAGGTTCGAGTATCTCCCGCTCCCAGCGCTGCTTATCGGTCTCGGCCGTGACCTTCATGGACCAAGACATTATAGCCCGCGAGGTCGGGCGGACCGTGGTTGGTTGAAGGAGTGTGAAGACGAACCGCGCGGACGGCCGCGCGGTTCGTCGAGGTGCCTAACGTCGGCTATTCCCGTGATGCACAGACCGCCCAGACGCGAAACTGCACGCGGGTCAGGGAGGTTGCCGAATTGTTTCTGAGCGTGACCATCCAACCATCTTCGCCAGTCGTGAACGTAGCTGGCGACGACTGAACGGGTGTGAGTCGCAGCACGCCAGGAACCGCAACGCTGCCGGGGTTCATCGGGTCCCATCCACCGGCAACCGGAACCTTACCGGCCGGGCAGGGAACGGCTGCGCTCAGAAGCATCGCGCTAGGAGTCGTAGACGTCCCAGGCATCGGCACTTCTTCGCTCAGCGCCGAGACCTGCTGGTAGCCGCTCAATCCACCTGAGGCTCCCGCCGGACCAGCCGGCCCCGCAGGACCTTGGCCACCAGGAAGCCCAGGCGCTCCTGGCGCTCCAGCCTCACCCTGAGGCCCAGCCGGCCCTTGCGCGCCCGCCGAACCCTGTGCTCCAGTCGCTCCCGCCGGCCCTGCGGGCCCCGTTGGGCCTGCCGGACCTGCCGGTCCCTGCGCACCCGCCGCGCCAGCGGGACCCGTCGCGCCAGCCGCTCCGGCCGGACCCTGGGGTCCAACAGGACCCTCCGGGCCCGCTGGTCCAACTGGACCCGCAGGCCCTGGAGGTCCCTCGGCACCACGTTCGGTCTCTCCTCCTCCATTGCCAGTCGAGACCTTCGCGACGTGGAACTCAGCGCGCTCGTGATTGAGATTGCCACGCGCCACGGTGAACAAGTACGTCCCGTCCTTCACCGCCTTCGGGAAACGGACGACGATTTCGGTGTCGCTCGAGCGCAACACCTTCATCTTCTCGGTCTCGCAGAAGACGGTCGGCGTCTTCTTCCCGAAGTAGAGGCCGCGCAGCGTGGCGGTCTCGTTGTCCGCGTCAACGAATGCCGAAAGCACCACGACCTGCTTCCAGCGATCGAAGTCGTCGAACCGGCTGTTGTGATTCGACTGAGCGTTGACTTCCTGCTGCCCACCGGCAGCTCCCTGCGCACCATTCGCAGCGCAGATGATCATCGCCGCCGATGCGGCGAGCTTGAAATTGAGTCTCTCCATGAGTAACTCCCCCCTCGTGTCCCAGCAGAGAGCAATCGATGGACCAGCGCCAGTGCCTGGCTCTAACCACTTATTGGTGTAGTGTTATGGCAGTATTACGACTGTGAAATCGGCCGGAAGAACTGTAAAAGTGGTGCAGGATGGAACACTCGACCTGAAATCTGAATGGCTGGGGTAGGTGAAAGGCTAGGGCTCATGGCTCAAGGCTCAGGCAAGACCTATCGACCAACTGCTCGACGATTTTCCTTGAGCCTTGAGCCCTGAGCCTTGAGCCGCCCAGCTCAGTTGACTTCCCTCTTTCCTCCACAGTACGTTGGCCTGTTTGCGTTTTCGGCGGTCCTGGTGACCACGCGAGGGAGAGTCCATGGAAGGCGGCGGCAGCATCTTCAACGCCATGCTCCAGGAATTCGACGGGGCGGCGCGACTGCTGGGGCTCGACCCCGGTATCTGGAAAATCCTGACGAATCCCAAGCGCCAGATCATCGTCTCGTGTCCGATTCAAATGGACAACGGCGAGATCGAAGTGTTCACCGGGTATCGCGTGCAATACAACATCACGCTCGGACCGGCCAAGGGCGGCATCCGCTATCACCCGGACGTCAGCCTCGACGAAGTCACGGCGCTCGCCGCCTGGATGACCTGGAAATGCGCGGTCGCCCACGTGCCGTTCGGCGGCGGCAAGGGCGGCATCATCTGCGATCCCACGCGCATGTCGCGGCGCGAGCTCGAATCGCTCACCCGGCGCTACGTGGCGGAAATCATCGACGCGATTGGTCCCGAAAAGGACGTGCCAGCGCCAGACGTCAACACCAACGATCAGGTGATGGCGTGGATCATGGACACCTACAGCATGCACGTCGGCCACACGTCCACGGCGGTCGTGACCGGCAAGCCGATCGAGATGGGCGGATCGCTCGGCCGACGCGAAGCGACCGGGCGTGGGGTCATGATCGTGACCCGCGAGGCGGCGAAGCACCTCGGGCTCGACATCAAGGAGGCGACGGTGGCCGTGCAGGGCTTCGGAAACGTCGGATCGGTCTCGGCCGACCTCCTGGCGAAAATTGGCGCGAAGATCGTCGCGGTCACCGACTGGAAAGGCGGCGTCCAGAATCCCAACGGGCTCGACATCCCGCAGATGATCGAGTTCTCGAAGCAGCACAAGACCATCGACGGCTTCCCGGGCGGCGACCCGATCGAGAACGATCAGCTGTTCTCGCTCGATGTCGACGTGCTCGTGCCGGCCGCGCTCGAGAATCAGATCACCGAGGACAACGCGTCGACGATCAAAGCCAAGATCGTCGCCGAGGGCGCCAACGGACCGACGACGCCTGACGCGCACCGCATGCTGCACGAGCGTGGCATCTTCGTCATCCCGGACATCCTGGCCAACGCCGGCGGCGTCACGACCTCATATTTCGAGTGGGTCCAGGATCGTCACGGGTACTTCTGGGAAGAGCAAGAGGTGAACCAGCGGCTGGAAGCGAAGATGATGGAAGCCTTCCACGACGTGCTGCAAACCTCGATCAAGTACAAGACCGACATGCGCACGGCCGCCTACATTGTCGCGATCAACCGCGTCGCGACCGTCACGAAGATGCGCGGGATGTATGCCTGACGATCAACTCGCAGCGACCAGGTCGCGGCTCGCGGCTCGCAGTTGGCGGTTGCCAGCCAGGAGCGAGCAGCTAGCAGCCAGCCGCTAGGTGCCGAGGCTGACTACCTCACCCTGAACGCCACCATCTCCTGCGCGTTGCTGTCCCCGGCCTTCGCATTGAGCTCCAGCAGGTACTCCCCGCCGCAAGCGAGGAGCACATGAGCTCGAGCTCCGCCGCTCCAGCTTCTGAATCTTGAACGGGCACATCGAACATTGATGTGCCGGCACGGTTCAGCAGTCTCGCCGTCACTACGGGCCGCGTGCTCCCGGGCCCGTACGCTTCCACTCGAACGAGCAGCCGCTCGGTGCGGGCAAACGTCCGGTCCGGCGATGGTGTCGCCGATGGGTTGGTCTTGACGGCCTGGACGTCCCGCGGCGTTCTGGCACGAAACAGCCGGGGCGTGCCGAGCGTGACCTGCGGGAGGGTGTAGTCCGGAACATTGACGTCGTTCGTCGAGGAATCCATGACTTGACCCGCGGCGTTCTGGACCGTCACGCGCAACTGCATCCGCCCGGGTGGAACCTCGAATGTCGCGCTGACCGGGACGGCGACCACCGATGCCGGGCTCGCCGCCGGCGGTGTCGTCGACGAGCCCTGGTCAGGAACACGTCCGCGGAACAGCGGCCGCCCGTCGGGCGCGAGCGCCGTGAGCGTCACGTAGGCGACGCCCTCGTCGCCAGCCCGGCGCTCGCCAGGAACGGGGGGAACTGGCTCCCACGCGAAAGTGACTTTCGACTTGCCGCTCTCGCCACGCGCGGTGCCAATCCAGACCCGAGCGGGGCGGCCGCGCGGCGGGTCGACGAGCGCCGACAGCGCCGCGGTTACCGCCGGTGGCGCCTCGACGCGCGGCGCGTCAATCCGCGCCGCATCTTCGGCGGTATAGGCCCAGTAGCCCTTCCGCGCCCGCACGTCGACACCTTTCCGCGTCACGTCGACGTCGATCTTGTGAAACCGCCCGTCGGTCGGTGCCTGGGCAGAGTTGTAGCCGATCAGGTAGTAGGCGCTGGCATCACGGATGATCTGCTGCATGCCTTTGCCGATGTCGTTGCGATTGATGATCGCCCGGCCATCGGTGTTGTCGGCGAGCGCGCGCAAGGTGTCGAGGCCCATTTCGAGGTACTTGCGGTCGGTCTGCAACCCGACGCCCTGGTTGATGTCGTATTCGAACGCGGCCAGGCCCTTCGGGTCGACGGCATAGACCGACGTGTTGTTCCGATTCATCTCCGTGAAGATGAGGCTCAGATCCGATACCATGTCGACCGTCGCGGTCCACTCCATCCGATCGGTATTCTGAACCTGCGTACCCCGCGCCGGGTTTCTGACGCCAGGATTCGCGGCGACGGGATCGTTCAGCTGCGGCGGGAGGATAGTCGTGAAGCCCTCGCTGACGAAGATGATCGACTTGCGCCCCTCGCGCAAACCGCCGAGGCGAATCGCGGCGCCTTTGAGCGCCGTCATCACCACCTGGTTGCGAATCATCTCGACCGTCTGCGCCGGATAGTACGCGTACTTTTCCTCGTACTCGTTGCGCGGCTGATAGTCGAAGCGGCGCCCCTGGAAATTCTCGATCGCGCTCACCAGAGCTTTCCGGTTGCGGGTGAACGTGAGGCCGGTCACGGGCGTCAGCGGGTACATGATTGCGACCATGTCCGCCGGGGCGAGTTGATTCTCGATGAACTCGATGAGCGGCTTGCGCACGGCCATGTCGTTGCCGCGCCGCACGTGGTAGTCGTCGAGCAGGATGATGAACAGGCGGACGTCCGGACGCTGGGCCTCGCGTTGCTCGTCGAAGAGCGACCGGATCTCGCGGACCGGTGCGTCGAATTGCTGGGCCACCGGATCGATCTTGATGACCGAGAAAGAATCGATCGTCTGTGGCTTGCCGTCTTCCTTGATCCTGAACTCGTCCTTCGTCAGATCGACGACCGGGTTGCCCTGTTTATCGGTGACGATCGCATCGACCCTGACGTAGTTGATGCCCGACCTGATGCGCGGTGGAGCCGGCTGCGGATCCTGCTGCTGGGGTTGTGACGGCGGCTGGGACGAAGCGGTCGGCGGCGGTGCCGTGCTGGGTGGAGTCGCCGGCGGCTGCTGTTGAGGCGGCGGCTGCGACTGACGCGCCTGCATCCCGGCCACGAGCGTCAGCGCAAGGCCGATGCCGACAAGACTGGTGCGTCGCATAAGGCGGTCCTCGATAAGACGTCGTGAGGCGGCGGACGGCTGGCGTTGGCCCAATGATAACATTGCCGTTCCGCCCAGCTTGAAAGAAGACCTGGTCCCGTGAGTACAGCACGCGAACCGAACAGAGGTCTCATCGTGACCGAGAACACCAGCGAGCACGCCCAGCCCCTGACCGTGCTCGCCGAAGACGAGACGATCTTCCGCGACAGCGTGCGCGCGTTTGCCGAGACTGAAATCCGGCCGCTCGTCCGGGAAATGGACGAGCACGCCAAGATTCCGCGGGCCCTCGTCGACAAGCTCTTCGAGCTCGGCGTCATGGGCATCGAGATTCCCGATGCGCACGGCGGCGCCGGCGGGAGCTTCTTTCACGCCGTGCTGGCCGTCGAAGAGCTGTCGCGCGTCGATCCGTCGATCGGCGTCCTCGTCGACGTGCAGAACACGCTCGTCATCAACGCCCTCCTGCGATTTGGTCACGAGGAGATCAAGCGGCGCTGGCTGCCGGCGCTGGCGTCGGGGACGGTCGGGGCGTACGCGCTTTCAGAGGCGGGGTCCGGCAGCGACGCGTTCGCGCTCACCACGCGCGCCACGGAAGACGGCGACGCCTACGTGCTCAGCGGCCGCAAGCTCTGGATCACCAACGGCAACGAAGCCAACCTCTTCATCGTTTTTGCCACGGTCAACCCCGAGGCCGGCTATCGCGGCATCACCGCGTTCCTGGTCGAGCGCGGCATGCCGGCTTCTCGGTCGGCAAGAAGGAAGACAAGCTCGGCATTCGAGCCAGCAGTACCTGCGAGCTCGTCTTCGACGCGTGCCGGGTGCCGAAGTCGCAGGTCCTCGGCGAGGTGGGCAAGGGATACAAGACGGCCATCGAAACGCTCAACGAAGGACGGATCGGCATCGGCGCCCAGATGATCGGGCTGGCGCGAGGCGCGCTGGAGCACGCCATCCGCTACACGAAGGAGCGCAAGCAGTTCGGCAAGGCAATCGCCGACTTCCAGGGTGTCCAGTTCCAGATTGCGCGCGCGGCCATGGAGATTGAGGCGGCGAGGCTGACCGTCTACAACGCGGCGCGGCTCCGCGACGCGCGACGGCCGTTCCTCACCGAAGCGGCCATCTGCAAGATCTTCTCGTCGGAAGTCGCCGAACGCGTCTCGTCGCTCGCGGTGAACCTGCTCGGCGGCAACGGTTTCGTCAAGGAATACCCGGTCGAGAAGCTGTTCCGCGACGCCAAGATCGGGCAAATCTACGAGGGCACGTCCAACCTGCAGCTGCAAACGATTGCCAAGCAGATCCTGGGCTAGTCGTTCGCTCACCGCACTCCTGCTCTTCGCGCTCGCCGCCGGCGCCACCTGGCTCGTCCACCGCGAAACGCTCAGCTACGGCTTCGACTACGACGACTACTACTTCATGCGGCCATATACGCCGGCACAAGTCCTCGCGACGTTTTCCGGCCCCTGGGACCCCGGCGGCGTCATGGTCAAGTTCTACCGGCCGTTGACGATCGTGCTCCACGCGATTCGATTCGAGCTGTTCGGCTTCAACGCCGTCGCGCATCACGCGATGTCGCTGGCGTTGTTCGCTCTTGCCGCGGGGCTCGTCGCGTGGCTGGTCTACGGGTGGACCGGCCGCGCCGCGGCCGGCGCCATCGCAGCCGTGCTCGTCGTGAGTCATCCGGTCATGCCGTACTCGCTCGTCGCCTGGATCACCAACCAGATGCATCTGGCGCAGACGCTCATCGTGCTGACGGCGCTCGTCTGGTGGCACGCGGTTCGGGCGAGGTCGCTCGTCTGGTGGCTGCCGCTACTCCTCTTCGGCGTCGCGTCCTTCATGGTCAAGGAGGATGGCGTCATGCTGATCCCGGCAATCCTGACTGTGCACGCGATCACGCGTCGTGTCGCCGAACCCGGCCTTCGGCCGGCGCCATGGGCCTTCGCCGCCCTGTCGGGCGGGCTCATCGTCGCGCTCCTCGTTTGGCGATCGACGGCGCTCGGAGAGCTTGGCGGCTATGGCCGGCCGACGATGCATGCCGCGTGGGTCAACTACTCGCGCGGCCTCACCCGTGTTTTTGGGCTGGTACCAGCCGACCGACCGTGGCAACCGCTTGCGAGCTGGTTCGCGACGCTCCTGCCGATCGTGGCGATCGCCGCGTGGCGCTGGATTTCTGCCGGGGCACGTGTCTGCCTGCTGGCCGGGGTCGCGATCGCGGTGCTCTTCAACCTGCCGTTCGTATTCGTGACCAAAGCCGAGCAGATGTACCTCGTCGGCATCGGCGCGGCATTGATGCTCGCAGGCGCGTCGGTGGCGTTACTGGATCTGGCCGCGCGCACGCAGGCGAGGCTGGCAGCGAGCCTGATCGTCGCCGTCGTTCTCGGCGCTGGCCTCGCGTCGTTCGTGGCGGTAACGAGGGACATTACCCGCGACTTCGAGCCCTTCGGGCCGATCGTCCTCGCGCACGACGATATCGTCCGCACCTGGGCCCAGGTGCCAACCGAACTGCGTGAGTATGTAGCACGCAAGCGCGAGCCGAATGCCGCCAGGCGCGTCTCGTCGAATCCTCTCGACGAGCTGTCGCAGGTCACCTTCGGGGCGCATGGCCAGGAGACGAGCCCCCAGGGCGTGAACTACAGGTGGATGTCAGGGTCTCAGGCCGACATTCACGTGGCCGCGAGCGCGCGCACCGTCACGATCCCGCTGCGGCACCCGATCGAGTCGTTTCGCGAGCCCACGCGCGCCCTCATCGTCGCCGACGGCCGGCTCGTCGACGACCTTCCACTGGCCACGCCTGAATGGCGGATGTCGACGCTGCCGCTGCGACCCGCCGACGTGCCGCGAGCCAGCCGGATGCATCGCATCCGCATCACCATCGATCACGCCTGGCGGCCGTCGCAGGTAATTCCCGGCTCCACCGACGAACGGGTGCTGGGGCTACAGATTGGGGAACTGACTGTTCGGTGACACGGACTGTGACAGTCGGCAGTCGGCGGTCGTCAGTCTTCAGCCGCAGTCGTCAGTCTGAGTCGGCAGTCGTCAGGGCGAGTCGGCAGTCCCGCGTCCGAGTCGACAGTCGACGACTGTCGACCAATGACTGGGATTGACTACTGGGACCGAGGATATGTGTGACGACTGCAACCGACGACTGTGATTGACGACTGGAACTGCCGACTGAGATTGACGACTGCGACTGCCGACTAACGACTCGCCGACTGCCGACTGTCAGTCGCTACTGCAGTATTTGTTCGGCGATCACCATCCGCTGCACTTCGGAGGTGCCCTGGTAGATCTCCGTCGCCCGGACGTCGCGAAACAACCGTTCGACGACTGAACCGCGCCGGTAGCCTTTCGACGCCAGAATCTGCATGGCCTTGTCGGCCGCTCGATGCGCGGCCTCCGACGCATAGAGCTTGGCCATCGAGGCGTGCGGAGTGGCGGCCCGGGCGCGGCCGTTATCGGTGCCGCGGCCGACGAGATCCGCGGCCTTGAGCGTCAGCATCCGTGCCGCATCCAGCTCGGCCGCCATGTCGGCAATCATCCATTGAATCGCCTGGAAGTTCCCAATCGGCTGTCCGAACGCTGCCCGCGTCCGGGCATGTGCCACCGCCGCGTCGAGAGCAGCCTCACCGACGCCAAGCGCCTGCGCGGCAATCGCGACCCTCCCGCCCTCGAGCGCCCACATGGCGATCCGGAATCCATCCCCAGGCGCGCCCAGCAGGCACTCGGCATCGACTCTGACATCGCGAAGCTCCAGGTCCATGCAGCCCAGGCCCCGGACGCCCAGCGAGTCGTCGGTCGCAACCCGCGTGATCCCGGCGCTGTCTATCGGCACGAGGAAGGCGCTGACCCCGCGCCCGCGCAAGCCGGGTTGCGTCGCGGCAAAGATGATCGCCAGATCCGCGGCCTCGGCATTGGCGACCCAGACCTTCCGGCCGTTGAGCGCGTAGCCGCGGTCGTCGAGCCGCGCCACGGTCTGCTGGTTCGCGGCGTCGGATCCGGCGTTCTCTTCGGACAGCGCGAAGGCGCCCAGCGACTGACCGCTCGCCAGCCGCCGGAGCCACAGCTGCTTCTGCGAGTCGGAACCGAAGCGCGCGATCGGCTCAACGACGAGCGAATTATTGACGGCGGCAATCACCGCGACGACCGCGCTTGCGCGCGCGAGCGCTTCGACCGCGAGCGCGTAGCTCACGTAGTCCTTGCCGGCGCCGCCCCATTCGGCGCCGACCGTCACGCCCATCAGGCCGAACGATGCGAGCTCGCGCACGAGATCGCGCGGGAACGCGCCCTCGTCGTCAATTGCCGACGCCCGCGGCGCGAGCCGATCTGTTGCGAACCGCGCGACGTCGCCCTGGAACGCCTTCTGTTCGTCCGTGAGGTCGAGAATCATGGGGTCAGGCCGTGAATCGTGAATTCAATTCGGGAATCGCGCCGGGGCGTCGTCTCGATCGGGGGTAGGCCGCGCGTTTTCTCGTCAATTTTCCGAGACTACCACTATCGGCTCCGGATTCACGATTCACGGCCTGACCCCAGGCGGTCGAACACCGGCCTCAGCCGCGCGGCGGTCACCGTCAGCTCTTCCGGCAGCACGCGGGTTTCGCCGACGACGGTCATGAAGTTGGTGTCGCCGTTCCATCGCGGCACGACGTGCATGTGGAGATGATCGAGAATCCCGGCGCCTGCTGACTTCCCCAGGTTGATGCCCATGTTCAGGCCGTGCGGCGCATAGGTCTCCTTGACCGCCAGCTCGGCCCGTCGCGCAAGCTCGACGAGCTCGCTCAACTCCTCGGCCGTGGCATCGGCCAGCGAGGAGACGTGGCGGTTGGGCACGACCATCAGATGGCCGTTGTTGTAGGGAAACTTGTTGAGGATGACGTAGCAGGCGACGCCGCGGAAAACCACCAGTGAGGCCTCGTCCTCTGCTAACGCCTCACAGAAGACGCATCCGGCCTGGCCACCGGTCCGCGTCACGTATGTCAGCCTCCACGGGGACCAGAGGTGATCCATACAATGCTGAACGCTGAGTGCTGAATGCTGAAGTGAAGTGCGAATCAGCCGTCAGCGGCGGCCTCAGAGGCCGCCGAGGTCGGATTCGGGCGTCGATGACGGAGGCGGCGGAATCGACGCAGCCGCGCCCTCCGCCTCCCTGTTAATGAGCTCCTTGAGCTCCTTGCCTGGCTTGAAGTACGGCACTTTCTTCGGCGGCACGTCCACCTTGTCGCCGGTCTTCGGATTCCGGCCCTTTCGTGGCTCGCGCCGGCGCAGGCGGAAGCTCCCGAAGCCGCGCAATTCGATCTTCTCGCCGCGATGCAGCGCGTCGATGATGCTCTTGAAAACGGTGTCGACGATGACCTCGGAGTGCTTCTTGGTCAGATCGGAGACGCGTGAAACTTCCTCCACGAGCTCCGCTTTCGTCATGCTACCGGTGTTCATGGCTCACCTTGGCTATCAGCCGTCAGCTATCGCAGCTCAGCTCAGCCCGGGCTGACAGCTGACAGCTGTCAGCCTGTTACTGTTGATGCTTGAAGTGATCCCCGAGCGTCACTTCCGGTCGTCCGGTCGTCTCGGCGTACGCCTCCCAGTCGGCTCGGAACTCGTCGCTCTTCAACGCCCGGATACTCAGGCCGATCTTCCGCTCGGTGGGAATGAGCTTGATGATCTTCATCTGGTAGCTCTCCCCGACCTTCAGCTCGAGTTTTTCGTCCTTGCCAGCGTGTGCCGAGTCGTCGAACTCCGAGACGTGGATCAGCCCCTCGATGCCTTCCGCCAACTCGACGAACGCGCCGAAGTTGGTCACGCGGACCACCTTCCCTTCGACGAGGTCGGCGACGTGATGCTGGGTGAAGAACTCATCCCATACATCGGTCTGAAGCTGCTTGAGCCCCAGGGACAGGCGCTGGTTCTCGGCGTCGATGTTGAGCACCATCGCCTCGACCGTGTCGCCCTTCTTGAGCACTTCTGAGGGATGCTTCAGGCGCTTGCTCCACGACATGTCCGAGATGTGGATCAGGCCGTCGATGCCCTCCTCCACTTCGACAAATGCGCCGAACTCGGTCAGATTCCGGACCTTGCCGGTGATCGTCGTGCCGATCGGGTACTTCTCGGTCAGCTCGTGCCACGGATTGCTCTCGACCTGCTTGAGGCCGAGCGAGATCCGCCGCGCGCCGGGATCGACGCCAAGGACCATCGCCTCGGCCTTGTCGCCGACGTTGAGGATCTTCGACGGGTGCTTGACGCGCTTGCTCCAGGACATTTCCGACACGTGGATCAGCCCCTCGACGCCGGGCTCGAGCTCGACGAACGCGCCGTAGTCGGTCAGGCTGACGACCTTGCCGCTCATGCGCGCGCCGACTGGGTAGCGCTCGATGACGTTCGACCACGGGTCGTTCTTGAGCTGCTTGTGGCCGAGCGAGACGCGCTCGGTTGACGGGTCGTACTTGAGCACGATCACGTCGATCTCGTCGTTGACCTTGAAGAGCTCCGACGGATGCGAGACGCGGCCCCACGACATGTCGGTGATATGGAGCAGGCCATCGATGCCGCCCAGATCGATGAACGCGCCGTAGTCGGTGATGTTCTTGACCACGCCGGTGAGGACCTTGCCCTCGGCGAGCGTGTCGAGCGTGTGCTTCTTCTTCTCGGCATTCTCTTCTTCGAGGAGGACCTTCCTCGAGAGCACGATGTTGCCGCGCTTCTTGTTGACCTTGATGACGCGCATCCGCAATTCCTGCCCGCGCAGGGCGTCGAGGTTGCGAACCGGACGGACGTCGATCTGCGACCCGGGCAGGAACGCACGGACGCCGATGTCGACCGCAAGACCGCCCTTGATGCGCTCGATGACGCGGCCGATGACGACCTTCCGCTCGGCGTAGGCCTTCTCGACATCGTCCCAGATCTTCATCTTCTCGGCTTTTTCACGCGAGAGCACGACGTAGCCGTCGCGATCCTCGGTGCGCTCGAGCAGGACGTCGACGATGTCGCCGGGCTGCACCGCGATCTGCCCGGTCTCGTCGACAAACTCGTCGATGGCGATGATGCCTTCCGACTTGTAGCCGACGTCGACGATGACTTCTGATGGGGTTACTTTGAGGACGGTGCCCTTGACGACTTCACCTTCCGCGATGTTGCGGAAGCTGCTATCGTAAAGGTCCAGCAGGCGCGCGTATTCCTGCGGGTCGATCGATTCGTCGATGGCACCTCCTTGTGGTTTGATGTGCTGCGTGTTGTCTGTGGGCATCGAAACTTGGTCCTCCTCAGTCGTACTTGCCGGATCTCAGCTCACGGCGGGCTGTAATGTCCATCGCTTCTAATTCGCGATAAGCAGAAGAAGATACATCACTTAGGGGCACGGAGTCAAACCGTCATGGCGAAGAAAGCGAAGAGGCGACCCTCCGCCGGGCGCGCCGCCAGCCGCCGCAAACCGAGCGTCCCGGTGCGCTCGGCCAGGAAGAAGACCAGGACGCAGCGGACCGCGGCCAGGCCGGCGCGCGCGGCCAAGCGGGCGACGAAAAAGCCGGCGAAAGCGTCGGGAAAGCCCACCCGGCTGAAGCGCGCCGCGTCCAAACGGGCCGCCGTCCGGCCGGCAAAGTCCTCCCGGCCGGTGAAAACGACTGCCAAAAGGGTCGCCGTCGCCAGGTCGACTCCGGCATCAGCCGCGCCATCGAGCGACAGCCGCCCGATTGCGCGCCCGCTCCACACGCTGTCGCTCGACCGGAACCGTCGTCATCTACCCGAGATCGAGGACAACGTGCCGACGCCACCCTCGTCGCTCGACCTCGACCGCACGCCCTCGGCCGCGCGATCCGGCAGGCAGGGTATGCGGGAGGCTCGTCTCCAGCACAACGAGACCAGCCCCGAGCTCACCGGCGGCGACGTCGATGCGAGCTGGGAGGACGCCTACTCGACGGGTGATGAGGCACCTGGCGGAGACAATCCGACGCCGGACCAGGACCGCGTCGACGACATCGGCAAGGCGCTAGGGGTGCAGTACGAGGACAGCGAAGAGCTGAAAGCCGCCGACAAGATCAGCGAGCGCGACCGTCATCGGTGGGAACTCGACCCGGCCTCGGCCGAGGACTATCCAGAGCACGACGAGTAGAGCCACGGATCACACGGACAACACGGTGGAAACGCTCTCGTCGGACGCTGTCCGCCTTCTAAAGGCGGACACTACGACTTCGCGGCCACCAGCGCCAGCACCCGCTCAATCACTTCTTCAATCGACACGCCGGTCGTATCGATCTCGACGGCATCCGCCGCCCGAGTCAACGGTGACGTGCTGCGCGTGCGATCGCTGCGATCCCGGGCTTCGAGTGCCGTGGCGACCTCACCCACGCTGGTCGACGCGGCGCTCAACGAGTGCGCCGGATCCTGGGCGCGGCGCCTGGCGCGTTCTTCTGGTGTCGCGTCGAGGTAAATCTTGACGTCTGCGCCGGGAAAGACGACGGTCCCGATGTCGCGGCCTTCCATCACGATGCCGCCGGCGCGTCCCAGATCGCGCTGCTGCGCGATGAGCACTTCGCGCACCCGCGGCTGACGAGCCACGGCGGCGGCGGCCGCATCAATCTCGGGCGTGCGGATCGCGCGCGCCACATCGTGTCCGTCGACCGAGACGATGCCGTCGCCCACCACCACCTGGGCACGCCGTCGCCAGAGCCGCAGTGCTCTCCTCGTCGGCCAAATCCAGTCCCTCGCGCACCGCGCTCCACGCCACCGCTCGATACATGGCGCCAGTGTCGATGTGGCGATAGCCCAGTCGCCGGGCGACCTCTCGTGCGATGGTCCCCTTTCCGGCGCCCGAAGGGCCGTCAATCGCAATGATGAGACGTCGGCTCACGCTGCTATTATCCCGCATGCGATGGCGTCGACGCGGAGCCTCGCTCGCCGGGATTGCCATCTTCGCCTTCGTTGTTTCTGGAGCTGGCTACTGGGCGGCGCACAACTACGTTCGCGGCGCCGCGTTCGTGGTCCAGGCCGCCGACCTTCAAGGGATCGCGCGGACGCTCGCTGAATGGGAAACTGGCCCGGTCGTCGAGCAGTCGCTCACGATTCCCTGGCGAGCCGGAGCCCTGCCGGCCCGCAAATATCTTCCAATTGGCACGTGGAGACGGACCTTTTTGCTCGTCCCCGGCGTGCACGCCTCTGGCGTCGATGAACCACGGCTCATCGGCTTTGCCCGCGATCTCGCGTCCATAGGCCATCCCGTCGTCACCGTCGGGCCGCCCGATTTGGCGCGCTACACGATCTCGCCGGCGGTGACCGACGCCATCGAGGACGCGGCGGTCTGGCTCTCGCAGCAACGAGAGCTTTCCCCCGACGGCCGCGTCGGCATGATGGGGATCAGCTTTGCCGGTGGCCTGTCGATTGTCGCCGCCGGACGGCCCGCTCTCCGCGATCGCGTCGCGGCGGTCCTGTCGCTCGGCGGTCACGGCGACCTGCCACGAACGCTCCGTTATCTCTGTACCGGAATCCTGCCTGACGGGAGCCGTCTGCCGCCACACGACTACGGCGTGGTGATCATCCTCCTCGGCGTCGCCGACCGGTTGGTGCCCGCCGGGCAGGTGCCGCTGTTGCGCCAGGCCCTGAACTCGTTTCTCGAAGCGTCCCGGCTCGATCTCTTCGACAAGGCACAGTCGGCCGCGGAGTTCGAACGAGCCAAGACGCTGGCGGCTGCACTCCCCGAACCGGCGCGGACGCTGATGCAGTACGTCAACCAGCGGGACGTCGAGCACCTCGGGCCGATCCTTTTGCCGCACGTGAGCGCGCTCGGCGGTGATCCCGCGCTCTCGCCGGCGTTCGCACCGCCGCCGTCGGCGGCTGTCTTTCTACTGCACGGCGCCGGCGACAACGTCATTCCCGCCGCCGAGTCGCTGGCACTCGCAGGAACTCTGACCGAGCGAGGCGTCCACGCGCGCGTTCTCGTGACGCCGCTCATCACCCACGCCGAGGTCGATCGCGCGTCGAGCGCGCGTGACGCGTGGGCGCTGGTCGGCTTCTGGTCCGACGTCCTTTCGCGGTAGAGACATCTTCGCGATCCTTGAACTCCGGCCCGGGACTTCCCTTCTTCAGCGCGGCAATCTCGCCCGCCGTCAAGGAGCGGAACTGTCCCAGCTTGAGCCGGTCGTCGGCGATCGGGCCGATGCGGACGCGCCTGAGCTGCACGACCGGGTGACCGATGGCATCGAGCATCTTTCGCACCTGGCGATTGCGGCCCTCGTGAATCACCAGCGACAGGATTCCCTGCGGCCCTGACTCGGCTTCGTAGACCCGGCCGATGCCGCACTTCGGCGGTTGCGGTGCGGCGGCCGTCGATCGTCACGCCGCGCGCGAGCCGATCGAGCGCATGCCGATCGGGCACGCCGCGGACGCGCACTTCGTACTCGCGGGCCACGCCGTGGCGAGGATGCGTCAGGCGCGCGGCCAGTTCTCCGTCGCTCGTGAGCAGCAGCAGCCCTTCAGAATCGTAGTCGAGGCGGCCAACGGGATAGATGTAACCGTGCACGCCCCCCTTGGCGAGCAGGTCGATCACCGTCGGACGATGCTTGGGATCCGAGCGGCTGGTGATGTAGCCGCGCGGCTTGTTGAGGAGGAATGTACTGATTGCCCTTCGGCCCGCGGAAGCCGACGGCCGTCGACTTTGATCTCGTCGATGGCGGGATCCGCCTGCGTACCGAGCTCGGTGACGACCTTGCCGTTGACCGTGACTCGGCCCTGCGCGATCAGCGTCTCCGCCGTCCGCCGCGACGCGACGCCGGCGGCGGAGAGAATCTTCTGAAGTCGGATGGCGGACATCGGTTCAGGGCTCTCGGCTCTCGGCTTTAGGCTCTAGCAAGAGCCGACTCCTGGACGCTCGACTCTGATCGTGATGCTTTGACCTGAGCCTTCAGCTGATCGCCTCCCTAGAGCCTGAAGCCTAAAGCCAAGAGCCTGCCCTACGATCAGCGACTCAGTGCACCGTCTTGTCGGTCGCCTCGACGTCTTCGAACGGCAGCGCCGTCGGGGCGATCGTCGGCTCGATGAGCGCGCTCGGGAGCTCGAAGCCGAGCGCGTCGGACATCTCCTCGACCTTCGGTAAGTCGTTCAGGTCGTTCAGGCCGAAGCGTTCGAGAAACTCGCGCGTCGTCGCGTACATGAACGGCCGTCCGATCACCTGCTTGCGGCCGACGGTCTTGATGAGCTTGCGCTCGATGAGCGTCGAGAGCACGCCGCCGCTGCTGGTCACGCCGCGAATCTCGGCGATCTCCGGGGCGGTGACTGGCTGCTTGTAGGCGATCACCGCCAGCGTTTCGAGCGACTGCACCGACAGCTTCTGCGTCGTCCGCTCGTGGAACAGCTTGCGCACCCAGTCGTGCAGCTCGGCTCGCGTGACGATCTGGTATCCGCCCGCGACCTCGACGAGTTGAAGCCCTCCGGGCCGCGCGTAGTCGGCCGTGACGGCGTCGAGCGCCGCGTCGACATCCTCCTTCGGCTCGCCGTCGAGGAGCTTGTAGAGCACTTTCTGCGTGATTGGCTCCGGCGACGCGAAGATCAGGGCTTCGATGATGGGCTTCAGGTGGTCAGACACTGTTCACCTCTTCAGCTATCAGCTCAACTCAGCTGTCAGCTCAGGCTTCTTCGAGCTTCTTCGTCGGCAGCTGCCGAGCTGAGCGCTGACAGCTGACAGCTCCTCGGCGTGCCGCTGCTCGGGATCCAGCAGCGGCTTCGGCGCATCGGCCGGCCGCGCCCGCTTGTAGATCCGAATCGGCGCCATCGCGCCGCTCTGGAAGACGCGCACGAGCTTCAGCCGGATCATCTCGAGCAGCGCCAGGAACGTGACAATCAGCCCGGCGCGCGTCTGGACGTCGGCGAACAGATCCTCGAAGCCGCACGCGTCGGTCTCGGACAGCTTGCCGAGCAGCGCTTCGATCCGATCCTCGATCGGAATCTGCTCGGATCGGCAGGTAGACCTTCGGGCCGCTGCTTCGAGCGTTCGACGACGGTGCGGAACGCGGCGATCAGGCTGAACAGATCGACTTCGATCTCGGGCTCCGGGCGCTTCGCCGGCGATCTCGGTGATCGGTCCGTCGGGCCGGGTCCACTGCGCGCTGCGCAGCGTCTCGCGCTCGTGCAGGAGCTCGGCCGCCGCCTTGAACTTCTGGTGCTCGAGCAGTCGCCGCACGAGCGCTTCGCGCGGATCTTCGTCCGGATCCTCCTGCGTCGGGTCGGGCCGCGGCAGGAGCATGCGCGACTTGATGTGGATGAGCGTCGCCGCCATCACCAGGAACTCCCCGGCCACGTCGAGGTTCATCTCCTGCATCAGGTCGATGTACTCGAGGTACTGCGTGGTGACGAGCGCGATCGGAATGTCGTAGATGTTCACCTCGTTCTGCTTGATGAGGTGCAGCAGCAGATCGAGCGGCCCCTCGAAGTTGTCGAGCCTGACCGGATAGGCCTCGAGGATGGATTCGAACTCAGCGTGTTCCATAGTTCTCAGCTCGGGCTCAGGCTCAGGCTTGGCAGACTTCGAGTTACTCGAAGGTCTGCTTGAGCCTGCCGAGCCTGAGCCTACCGATAGTCCAGCTTCACGGCGCCGCGCACCCGTTCCATCGTTTCCTGCGCGACCGCGCGGGCCTTTCGCGACCCCTCGTGCAGGATCTCCCGGAGCGCCTCCGGCCTCGCCAGGACGTCTGCGCGCCTGGCGCGTATCGGCTCGAGGTGCGCGTTGAGCGCTTTGGCCAGTTTCGTCTTCACCTCGACGTCGCCGACCTTGCCCGCCCGGTAGCGCGTCTTCAGATCCTCGACTTCCGCCGTGTCCGGATTGAACGCGTCATGATACGTGAAGACGGGGTTGCCTTCGACAGTTCCCGGCACATCGGCCCGAATCCGCTTCGGATCGGTGTACATCTGCATCACCTTCTTCCGAACCGTCTCCGCGTCGTCCGAGAGGCTGATCGCGTTGCCGTAGCTCTTCGACATCTTGCGGTTGTCGAGCCCGGGCAGGCGCTTGAAGTCGGTCAGCATCGCCTCGGGCTCGACGAAGAGCTCGCCGTAGAAGTTGTGAAACCGCCGGACAATCTCGCGGCTGAGCTCGAGGTGGGCGACCTGATCCTCGCCGACCGGCACGTAGCGGGCATTGTAGATGATGATGTCGGCCGTTTGCAGCAGCGGGTAGCCCGAGGAAGCCCGAGCGTCGACAGGTCCTTCTCCGCCAGCTGCTCGATCTGCTCCTTGTAGGTCGGCACCCGCTCGAGCCACGGAATCGGCATCGTCATCGAGAGCAGCAGATACAGCTCGGCGTGCTCGGGCACGAGCGACTGGACGAACAGCGTGCTGCGCTCCGGGATCGAGGCCGGCCGCAATCCAGTCGGCCGCCATGTCGTAGGCGTTGGCGACGATCTCGGAGGTGTCGGCGTAGTCGCTCGTCAGCGCGTGCCAGTCGGCGACGAAGTAGAAGCAGTCGTACTCGTCCTGGAGCGAGGCCCAGTTGTCCAGCGCGCCGACGAGGTGGCCGAGGTGCAGCTTGCCCGTCGGGCGCATGCCGGAGACAACGCGAGGTTTCACAGTCCGAGAAGCTCCATCAGGAAGTCCGCCGGCGGCAGGATGATCTGGCTGAGCACGCCGGTGAACATCAGCGCGTAGAGAATGATGAACCCGTACGGGCGCACGCTGTCGAACACGGCCGCCGCGTCGCGCGGCAGGAGACCCGCCAGCACGTTGCCGCCGTCGAGCGGCGGCACGGGGATCATGTTGAACACCGCCAGCAAGAATGTTGATGTCGGCCGCGACGCGGAAGCACGTTCGGCCAGTTCAAGTTCCAGAGGTCGATGCTCTCGAGCGGCAGCACGTGAAAGAGCACCGCGACGACGATCGCCTGCAGGAGGTTGCTCGCCGGCCCGGCCGCCGCGACGAGCATGAAGTCGCGACGCGGATCTCGCAAGCCGCCGGATATCGACGGGCACCGGCTTCGCCCAGCCGATGATCGGAAGGTTGCTGAACGCAGCCATGAGCGGCAGGATCGACCGTGCCGATCAGATCGATGTGGACGAGCGGGATTGAGGGAGATCCGGCCGAGATCCTTCGCCGTCGGATCGCCGAGCCGATAGGCGGTCCACGCGTGCGCGGCCTCGTGAATCGTCAACGAGAGCAAGCACGATGAGGAACGGGATGACGGCGGAGATGAAGTCTGGCGACTGATTCACAAGCGATCGAAAGTTCAGCAGGAGCGTCAAGCGTAAGGCAAAACTGCCCGCTTATCAAGGCTTCGTCCGGAGTTTTGTCGGGGATCTGTCAGGCGTCGTCGCGAAGTGTGCGAGGACGGCGTCTGCGGTCTTCGCGCCGACGACGCGGACGAGCTCTTCGCGCGTCGCGCGGCGCACGCCGGCGACGCTGCCGAAAGCGGTCAGCAGCGCCTTCCGGCGCCGCGGCCCGATGCCGGCGATCGCGTCGAGGTCGGATCGCAAGTCGCGCTTCGCCCGCGACTGCCGGTGGAACGTGACGGCGAACCGATGCGCCTCGTCGCGAATCCGCTGCAGGAGGAGCAGCGCCGGGCTCTCGCGCGGCGAGCGCGATCGCGTCGTCGCGGTCGCGCACGAAGAGCAGCTCTTCCTTCTTGGCAATGCCGACCGCGATCAAGCCGCCCGAGCCCGAGCTCCTCGAGCGCCGCGTACGCGGCCGACAGCTGCCCCTTGCCGCCGTCGATCAGGAGGAGATCCGGGAACGGACCGCCGGCCTCGAGGACTCGACGGTAGCGGCGCAGGACGACTTCGTGCATCGCGGCGAAGTCGTTATTCGATGCTCGCGGGCGCTCGCCGCTCGGCGCTCGCGGCTCGGAGATCGCCGTGGGCGCCCGGCGCTCCGACCAGTGCCGGTCAATCCGGCTGCTGCGAGGCCCGACCCCCGAGCCGCCGAGCCCCGAGTCCCGCGATCCTGAACTTCCGATACTCCCCCTTCCGCATCCGTCCGTCTTCGCAGACGACCATCGACGCCACGGTCTCGCTGCCCTGGATCGTCGAGATGTCGAAGCACTCGATCCGGCGCGGAACTCCGGGCAACGCCAGGACGGCGCGGAGCGTCTCGAGCGCGTCGTAGTTGGCGGCAGTGTTCTCGTTGAAGCGCTGCTGATACGCAAGCTCGGCGTTCCTGGCGGCGAGCTCGAGCAGACCGCGCTTCTCGCCGCGCTTGGGCACGATCAGCCGGACGCGGCGCGCCGGCCCTGCGACGACAGCCACTCCTCGAGCAGCGTCGGTCTCGGCGAGCGTCGAGCGGCACGTGGATCTCGGGCGGCGGCACGCGGTCCTCGTAGAACTGCTGGACGGCCGCCTGCAGCACGTCCTGCTCGCGGGACGCCGGGGGCGCGTTCGCGGCCGGGCCGCTCTCGGTCACGAGCTCGATGCGCTCGACGACGCGGCCGTGCCGGACCTCGAACACCTGCACGGAGGCGCCGGCGGGTCCGACCTTCAGGCCGAACGCGTCGCGGTCGCCGAGCTCGGCGCTGGACATCTTCTGCTGGCGCGTCCCGAGCGTGTCGATCGTGCGGATCGCATCGCGCAGCTGCGCGGCCTGCTCGAACCGCTCGGCCGCCGCGGCATCGCGCATCCGGTCGCGGAGGGTCGCGACGAGCTCGTCGTTGCGGCCCTCGAGAAACAGCTGCGTGTGCTCGACGGCGACGCGGTACTCCTCGGGCGAGCAGATCGTCGCGCACGCACGGCGCGATGCAGCGCTTGATGTCGAACTCGAGACACGGCCGCCCGCGCTCGCCGGTGATGACCTCGTTGCACGACCGGATGCCGAACAGCCGGTGCGTCAGCGCCATCGTGCGCCGCCCGAGCGACGCCGGCAGGAAGGGTCCAGCGTAGTAGTGGTCGTCCCGCTGCACGCGCCGGGCGACGAGGACGCGCGGGAAAGCCTCGCCGGTCGTCAGTTGCAGATAGGGGTAGTTCTTGTCGTCGCGCAGCAGGATGTTGTAGCGCGGCGCGCGCTGCTTGATCAGGTGGTTCTCGAGCGCCAGCGCCTCCATGACCGAGTCGGTGACGATGACCTCGAGGCGCTGCGCCTCGTCGAGCAGCGCGTCGATCCGCGGGCTGGTGCCGTGGGCGCCGAGGTAGCTGCGGACGCGGTCGCGCAGCACGCGCGCCTTGCCGACGTAGAGCGTCTCGCCGGCGTCGTTGAAGTACACGTAGACCCCGGGCTGCTCCGGAAGGCGGGCGATCTGGGCCTTGAGATCACGGATTGGCATGCGATACACTGCGCGTTTTGGCGCGGGTGCCGTAACCTTCCATTGTAGCGGATTCATGACCTTCACCGGACTCATCGGGCGGCTCTGCATGTACCCGCTCCAGCTCATCATCCGCGCGTGCGTCCGGCTGCGCGATCCACCCCAACGTCCTCACGTTTGTCGGCGTCCTGATCAACATCGCGGCGGCGTGGGCGCTCGGGCAGGGCCGCTTCGCGACCGCCGGCGTGATCATGGTCGTCGCCAACATCTTCGACTTCATCGACGGCAAGGTCGCCTTCGAGCTGCAGGCGGTCAGCGATTTCGGCGGCTTCTGGGACTCGGTCATCGACCGCTTCTCCGATCTCGCGCTTTTTCTCGGCCTGATCTACCTCTACGCGACGCTCGGGCGGACCGACTACGTGATGGTCACGGCACTCGCCATGATCTTCTCGATCATGACGAGCTACACCCGCGCCCGCGCCGAGTCGCTCATCGCCAAGTGCAAGGTCGGCTTCATGGAACGGCCCGAGCGCATCGTCCTGTTCATGATCGGCGCGTTCACCAATCGCATGGCCGGCGTCCTGTGGGTGATTCTGGTGCTGTCGATCTTCACCGTTGCCGACCGCATCATCCACACCTATCGCGAACTGCGCGACAACCCACGCCAAGCGGTCGCATGACACCCACTACTCCGCTCCCGCTTCGCGTGCTGTGGAACGCGTTTTTCTGGACCTACGAGCGCACGACCTGGCAGTACGACCTGATGGTCATCGCGATACTCGCGTTCGTCTGGCTGACGCCGCCGGACTGGCTGGGCGATCCGATGGCCACGGGGAGCGGACCGATCGGGTGGATCCTGGCAATGCTGAATGCTGAATTCTGAATGCTGAAGGGAATTCTGAATTTACTTCAGCATTCAGCATTCAGCATTCAGACTTTGCTAGCGTCGTCTTCGACGCCCAGATTGAGCGCCTTGTCGGTGAACTGAATGTCGTGCGCGGCGATCTTGTCGCGCAGTAGCCGCCGGGCGGCGCCGTAGTAGCGGTCCGGCACGACCAACGCGCGCGCGAACGTGCGCATCCGGTAGATCATCACCAGCCTCAGCTGCTCGCCTTCCCGCCACGAGAGCCCGCCGATTCGCGAATACGGGATGAACCCGCCGTCCGCCCAGATCCCTTCTTCATAAAAGCCCCGCCCGATCCGCGAGCTGAGCGGCAGCGCATAGCGCGTAGTACAGGAGCATCATGCTCTCGCCGAAGACCTGGATCGGGTGCTGGCGCAGGATCGCCAGCTTGTAGACGATGAGGAGCGCCAGGACCGCGCCGAGAACGAGCAGCAGCGGATAGAACGGCGGCCGGCGCCCCGGCCAGGTCAGCAACGCCGAGGACCGGATACTCAGAAAGCGGACGAACTGCGCAAACAGCCGGAGGTTGGCGCAGAAAAACCCGACGCCGAGCAGGAGCAGCAAGCGGGATGGTGCGTCCATCGTAGGGCCGGACCAAACGCAAACCCAGGAACCGCGGACTGGTACTCTTGGTTTGAACCCGTTGCGGGCCCAGAGTTCCATCCGCCGATGCGTTCGGGGATTCTTACTATTGACCGAGGCGCGGATCGAAACAGCGCCGGCAACGGGCTTCGTAGGTGCCCTGCGCGCCGACGAGGACGCGCTCGCTGCTCGCGACGAGACGTTGGGTGTGATTGGCGGGCGCGCCGCAGACCATGCAGATCGCGAGCGTCTTGGTGATGTACTCGGCGATCGCCAGCAGCTGCGGCATCGGCTCGAACGGCTTGCCGAGGTAGTCCTGGTCGAGCCCGGCGACGATCACGCGCTTCCCCTGATCGGCCAGCGTGTTGCAGACCGCCGGCAACTCGGTATCGAAGAACTGCCCCTCGTCGATGCCCACCACTTCGGTGTCGGCCTCGACGTCGCTCAGCAGCTGCCGCGACGACCCGCTGTTCTTCGAGGCGATCCGCATCTCGCTGTGCGACGTGATGTGGTCGTCACCGTAGCGGTTGTCGATTCGTCGGCTTGAAGATCTGGACCTTTTGCTTGGCGATCTGGGCGCGGCGCAGCCGGCGGATGAGCTCTTCGCTCTTGCCGCTGAACATGCTGCCGGTGATCACTTCAATCCAGCCCGAGTTCGGACGATGCGGGTTGTCCATGGTTCAGGGCGCGGCTCGCAGCTCGCGGGTTCGCGGCTCGCAGCCGGATTGAACGCGGACTGCGCGCCAGTGACCTGCAAGCCGCGCGTTATGCGCGCGACAGATACTCTCCCGTCTCGGTGCTCACCCTGATCGTGTCGCCGGGATTGATGAACGGCGGCACCTGGACCACGAGGCCGGTTTCGAGCCGCGCCGGCTTCACTTGAGCGCTCGCCGTGGCGCCCTTGATGCCCGGGGCCGTGTCCTCGACCTTGAGATCGACGGTCTGCGGGAGCTCGATGCCGACCGGCTCGGTGCCGTAGAACTCGACCTTGATGAGCGCGTCGGCAATGATGTAGTTGACCGAATCGCCCAGCACTTCCGCGTCGATGTGCAGCTGCTCGTACGAGCTCGTGTCCATGAAGTGGAACGAGTCGCCGTCCTTGTAGAGATACTGCATCTCGCGTTCGTCGAGCACCGCGCGTTCGAGGGTGTCTTCCGAACGCAGCTTCTGGTCGGAGAGCGATCCGTTGCGGATGTTGCGGAACTTCGCCCGGACGAAGCCCCTGAGATTGCCGGGCGTGACGTGCTGGAGGTCGAGAACCCGGAACAGGTCCGGCCCCATCTTGATCAGCATGCCCCGCTTGAGTCGTGTCGCTTGAAGGGAACTCATAGTGTCGTCAGATCCCACCGATCGTAGCAGAACCGCCGCGGGGCTGTCAGCGGATTAGACCCGTGCCGAGAGGACGCGGATTACAGCATACGGGACGCGACTCGGCCGTCCCCGACAGTGTTACGATCCGTGTTATGCCGTGGGAACTCAGGGTCTTGCAGCAGCGACTGGAACGGCTCTCGGCGCATCACGTTGAGGCCTGGAACCCGGCCATCGACGTGTACGAGACCGAGACGTCGTTTGTGGTCACCGCCGAACTGCCTGGCCTGACGCGCGAACAAGTGGATTTGGCCTTCGAAGACCGTCGCCTGACGATTCGCGGCTCCCGCTCGGACCGCGGCGCCCAGGGCGATGTCGTCCGGTTTCATCAAGTTGAGCGGGGCTACGGCTCGTTCTCCCGGACCTTCGAGTTCGCCGATCGGATCGACGTCGACCGCGTCGTCGCCGACCTCGCGGATGGCGTGCTGACGATCACGCTGCCCAAGGTGCAGCCACTCCCCGCGCGCAAGATTCACGTTCAATAACCGTGCAATAGGCCAGTGAAGATGATGAGACGTCTCACGTTCGCCACGCTCTTCCTGCTCGTCGGCTTTCGTCGCCGGCCTGGTCCTGACCGGGCGGATGCGCACGGCCGAGGACGCGGCAGCGCAGGTGCCAATCGAAACGCCCGACCAGGGCAACGAAGCGGCGCCGCCGACCGCGACCCGTCGCCGCAACTGTGGCCGCGACGGTCGCGGGAATGCCTGATCTCACAAACGCCGCCGAGCTCGCGATCGCCAGCGTGCCCAACATCTCCTCGACGTCGGTCGTCCGCACCGCGAACTCGCCGTTTGCCAACGACCCATTCTTCAGGGACTTCTTCGGGGGAAACAGCCCCTTCGGATACCGGGAACGGCTGCAGAAAAGCCTCGGTTCGGGCGTCGTCGTGTCGACCGACGGCTATGTCCTGACCAACAATCACGTCGTCGGCGACGGACGATCTGATGTGATCGGTGACCCTGCCCGACAAGCGCGAGCTGCGCGCCAAGATCGTCGGCATCGACGAGGCGACGGACCTTGCCGTGCTGAAGATCGACGCCAGGAGCCTGCCGGTGTTGGCGTGGGGCGATTCCTCGAAGCTGAAGGTCGCCGAGTGGGTACTGGCAGTCGGCAATCCGTTCGGCGTCCTCAATCAGACCGTCACGCTCGGCATCGTCAGCGCGACTGGGCGCAGCCTGGAAGGCATGCTCTACGAGGACTTCATTCAGACGGACGCCGCGATCAATCAGGGCAATTCTGGCGGCGCGTTGATCAACGCGCGTGGAGAACTCGTCGGGATCAATACCGCGATCTTCAGCCAGACCGGTGGCTACCAGGGTGTCGGGTTTGCCGTCCCCAGCAATCTCGCCAGGCACGTCATGAACGAGCTGATCACGCATGGCGCGGTCCGCCGTGGCACGATCAGCGGCATCGAGCTCTACCCTGTCACCGCGCGCATTGCCGAAGAATTCAGGGCGCCCAACACGAAGGGGGTCATCGTCGCGGATGTTTTGGAGCGCTCGGATGCGTACGCCGCTGGAATCCGTCAGTACGACATCATCGTCAGCTTCAACGGCGTGACGATCGAGGATCCGACCCACTTCATGCGCATGCTGGCCGATGCGCCGATCGGCGGCACGGTAAATCTGGGATTGCTGCGCAACGGCCGATCGCAGTCGGCCAAAGTCCCGATCGTGCAGACGTCCGGCGCGCGCACGCGGCGGCGCTAGTCACTGCTCGCCAATCTCAACGCTGGCCCTATCGCCGGCGGCGACCTGAAACCGCGGCGCTTCCGACCGCCACGACTCGCCACTCGGTTTCCATCCCCACGCTAATTCCGATCCGCCGGCTCCAGCCCAGAGGGGGCGGTGGGATGTTTCGGGACTCGATTCGCAGCGGACCGCTCGTGAGGTCCCGCTGGTTGTCGCGGAGCGAGATGCCCATCGCACGGGTCAGATTGCCCGGACCGCGGCAGAGTTCTGGAGTCGAGAACGACTCGGGCCGTCGCCGGGACCTCCGCGACCGACGACGCCGCATGAGCCCCTCGCCCTCGAGCGGTTCGAGCGCGCGAATGAGTACGGCCGCGGGCGACCCCTCGGGCTCGGTCACCGCGTTGACCAGATAGTGCATGCCGTAGTTGAGATAGACGTAAGCGATGCCCGGCGGGCCGTAGAGCGGCGCGTTGCGCCGCGTCGGGCCTGGCGCCGCGTGGCAGGCGGGATCGGATTCGCCGATGTAGGCTTCGACTTCGACGATGATGCCGGCAGCGGTCCCCGCGGGCGTGTCGTGCACGAGCACCAGACCGACCAGATCCCGCGCGACTTCGAGGGTTGGGCGCGCGTAGAAGGCGCGCGGCAGGATCACGCGAGTCAGCTCACCGAGCGGTCATCTTGGCCCGCTCGTTGATCCGTTCGATGGCGTTACTCGCGGCCGTCGCGACCTCACGACTGCGATCCTCTTTGTAGGGCGCCAAGACGATCGCCGTCGACTGATCCCCGACCACTCCGAGAATCGTGACGAGGTTGCGCCGGACGTCGACGTCGGGCTCCTTCAACCGCACAACCGCCGGCGCCACAATCGAGGGGCCGAGCTCGACGAAGTAGCCGTAGATCTGGGGCATGAGGCTATCGGAATCCATGAAGTCGATAAGGCGACCGAGATAGTTGGGGTGCCCCTTCTTGTAGAGCGCGAACGTCATAGCCGCGCGAACCATCTCCGAAGGCTCCTGGTTGGCCTCGATCACGAAGGGCTCAACGGACTTGACATCACCGGCGCGCGCCATGCCTTCGGCCGCGGCTCGACGAAGGTAGGGATCCTTGTCGGCGAGTCGTGACTGGAACAGCGAAACGCTCGAAGGGTGCGCAATGCGGGCGAGCGCATCGAGCGCCGCCCATGCGCCTTCGCCGCTGCCGTAATAACTGAGCTGTTCGGTCAGGGCCTGAACCGCGCGTTCGTCGTCAATCTCGCCGAGGGCGCGAATCGACGCATAGCGCACCTCGGCGTTCGAGTCGTTCACGACCTTGAGCAGCGCATCCCCGGCCGACTTTACCTGCAGGCGCCCGACGACGCGGGCGGCGCCGGCGCGAACGGCCGGATCGTAGTGGTCGAGCGCTTTTAGCAGTCGCGCGGTGGCGGCTTCAGACAACTTGACGGTCGCGGGAGATCCAATCGTGCCAAGCGTATAGATTGCTTCGATCCGCACTTTCTTGTTGTCGTCGTCGACGGCCTGCAGGAGCGCGTCGATGAGCTCGACGGGCACGGGCTTGGGCCAGACCGCGAGCGGGCCGAGCTCGAACGCCGCCGGCGCGCGGCCCTCCGTTCGCACCTCGACGACGAGCGCCACGCGTTTCTTGGTCGGAACCGGTTCAACCAGAAAGAAGGACAGCTCGGCATCGATCGCCTCGAGCTGAATCTCGTTCACCTGGTCGCTGATGACGGCTGCGAGCGGCGTTATCGCTTCCGCGTACCCGGTCTCGCGCAGCAGACGCACTGCGCTGATACGAATCTTCGGATCGGGATTGCGGAGGTTTCTGACCACGTCCTCGAATTTGGCCGGCTGCTGAGCGATCGAAGCAACCGCCGCGGTGACGAAGACTGCGGGAACGAGGACCATCAACCGTACAAATCTGGGCATGGACGCTCTTCGGGGGGCCCCATCATTGTAACCGAAGCGGCCAACGACGAGGCGCAAAAAACCGCGGCCGCCACCACAAGTGCACACAAATGCAGATCTCCGGTTCAGGGTTCACGGTTCAGGGTTCACGGTTCAGGGTTCAGGGTTCATCGTTCATGGTCTGCTGCGGAAACCTGGAACCTTGAACGCTGAACCGTGAACCCTGAACCAGTACGCCTTGACAGTGACATGGATCGTGCTCGGCGCTGGCTGGTGAAAACGGACGTTCAGTGCCGGGCCGCACCGTAGGCGTTCGCCCGCCCGACCGCGAGGACGTCGCGGAGATAGCGGCCGGTATGCGACGCCTCGTTCTGCGCGATCTGCTCAGGCGTGCCCGTCGCGATCAGCTGTCCCGCCCTCTTCGCCACCCTCAGGCCCGAGATCGATGATCCAGTCCGCCGTCTTGATGACGTCGAGGTTGTGCTCGATCACGAGCAGGCTGTGTCCGGCCTGGAGCAGTTTCTCTGAACGCCGCCAGCAGCTTGACGATGTCGTCGAAGTGCAGGCCGGTCGTCGGCTCGTCGAGCACGTAGAGCATCCGATCGCCGGTCTGCGACGACAGGTGCGCCGCGATCTTGATGCGCTGCGCCTCGCCGCCCGAGAGCGTCGTCGCCGGCTGGCCGAGCCGCAGGTAGCCGAGCCCGATTTCGTCGAGCACCTGCAGCCGGCGCAGCACCTTGGGCGACGCTGCTGAAGAACGTCAGCGCCTCGCGCACCGTCAGGTCGAGCACCTGATCGACGTTCCGGCCCTTGTAGCGGACCTCGAGCACCTGCGGCCGGAAGCGCTTGCCGTCGCACTGCTCGCACGGCACGAAGACGTCGGCGAGGAACTGCATCTCGACGCTGACGACGCCCTCGCCCTCGCACGCCTCGCAGCGGCCGCCCGGCACGTTGAACGAGAAGTGGCTGGCGGTCAGCCCGCGCGACGCGCGCGTCCTTGGTCGCCGCGAACAGCTCGCGAATCGGATCGAACGCCTTGAGGTACGTCACCGGGTTCGACCGCGGCGTCCGGCCGATCGGCGGCTGGTCGACCAGGACCACGTCGGTCACGAACTCGGCGCCTTCGAGCTTGCGGTGGGTGCCGACGCGGCGATCCCAGTCGCCCTTCGCGCGCTTCAGCGCGGCGTAGATCACGTCGTGGACGAGCGTGCTCTTGCCCGATCCGCTGACGCCGGTGACGCACGTCAGCACGCCGAGCGGAATCTCGACGTCGATGTCCTTGAGGTTGTGCTCGCTCGCGCCGAGAACCTTCGAGCTTCTGCTCGTCGGCTTGCGCCGCACCGCCGGCACCGGAATCGCGAGCTCGTCGCGCAGGTACTTCGCCGTCAGCGACCGCGGCTCCTGCAGCAGCGCCTCGAGCGTTCCGGAGAAGATGACGCGGCCGCCCTGCTCGCCGGCGCCGAGCCCCATGTCGACGACGGTGTCGGCGACGCGGATCATGTCGGCGTCGTGCTCGACGACGAGCACGGTGTTGCCCTGATCGCGCAGCTGCCGCAGGATCGCGATCAGCCGCTCGTTGTCGCGCGAATGCAGGCCGATCGACGGCTCGTCGAGCACGTAGAGCGTGTCCACGAGCGCCGACCCGAGCGACGTCGCCAGGTTGATGCGCTGCGACTCGCCGCCCGACAGCGTCGACGACAGGCGATCGAGCGTCAGGTAGTCGAGCCCGACGTCGCGCAGGAACCCGAGGCGCTTGCGAATCTCCCGCAGCACCTTGTCGGCGACCGCCGCGTCCTTCTCGCGAGAGCGACAGCTCGTCGAAGAACCGCGTCCGCCTCGCGGACGGTCAGCGCGCACACCTCATCGATCGTCTGGCCGCCGACGCGGACGTCGCGCGCCTCGCGGCGCAGCCGCGTGCCGCAGCACTCGGGGCAGGTCAGATAGCCGCGATAGCGGCTCAGGAACACGCGGACGTGCACCTTGTACTTCTTGCGCTCCAGCCGGCGGAAGAAGCCCTTGACGCCCTCGTAGTCGGCGCCGTCGCCCTCGATGACGAACCGCTTCTCGTCGTCGGTCAGCTCCGACCAGGGCACGTCGAGGCGCAGGTCCGCGCCGCCTTGGCCGCGCGCTTCAGCTCGGCCAGGTGCGCGCGGTAGTGCGGCTTGCTCCACGGCTCGATCGCGTTCTGCTGAATCGACTTCGTCGGATCGGGCACGACGAGCGCCATGTCGAGCTCGATGATGTTGCCGAAGCCGTGGCACGACGCGCAGGCGCCAAACGGGTTGTTGAACGAGAACAGCCGCGGCTGCGGCACTTCGTACGGGATGCCGCAGTCGCGGCACTCGAAGCGCTCGCTGAACCGGTGCACGATTCCTCGGGGCGCCTGCCCCGAGCGGCGTGGTATCCGTCAGCTCGATGGCGAAGCCGGCGCCATCGCCCTCGGTGTAGGCCGTCTCGATCGAGTCGGTGAGACGCGCGCGCAGGTCGCCGTCGACCTTCAGGCGATCGACGATCACCTGGAGCATGCGGGCGATCCTTGAGCGCGGCCGGATCGACATCCTCGAGCGAGACCGTCTGGCCGTCGACGTAGAGACGGCCGAAGCCCTTGCGCCGCAGCGCGGCAAGCGTCTCGGCCACCGAGTCCACCAGCCCCGGCAGGTCCTGCTGCGCCGAGTCGTCGTCCGCGGCCGCCCTCGTCTTCTGTTCCTGCGAACCGGATCGTGCTCGTCGCGGCCGTCGGCGCCCTCCAGGTTCGGGCAGAGCCGCCGTCGTCACAACCGGCATGTCGAAGCCGATGAGGAGCCGAGTGCCCGCGGGACAGCTGCCCGAGCTGAGCCGAGACGACCTCGGCCGTTTCGCGCATCGACATCGCGGCCGCACTTCCGGCAGATGGTGCGGCCGACGCGCGCAAACAGCAGCCGCAGGTAGTCGTGGATCTCGGTCGTCGTGCCGACCGTCGAGCGCGGGTTGCGGATGCTGTTCTTCTGCCGGATCGCGATCGCCGGGCAGATGCCGTCGATGACGTCGACGTCCGGCTTCTCCATCCGCTCGAGGAACTGGCGGGCGTAGGCCGACAGCGACTCGACGTAGCGGCGCTGGCCCTCGGCATAGATCGTGTCGAAGGCGAGCGACGACTTGCCCGACCCGCTGACACCCGTCATGACGACCAGGGACCGCTGCGGGATGGTCAGGTCGACGTTCTTGAGGTTGTGGGTGCGGGCGCCCCGGACGACGATGTGGTTCCTGGCCTCTCGGGTAGGTGGCATCTACGGTGTGCTCTTTTGGCGAAACCTTAACAGTCCATAGTAGCGCACCGCCCCTGGCGCTTCAACCTCGTGCGAGGCCCTTCAGGTCGGCCGCCCGGGAACGACTTGTGGCCGTGGCGCGGGGTCCATGCTATTTTGTTGGAGCCAAGGTCGGCCCGGATGGGACGGATGTTCCGTTTCGCCGGGCTTTACGCGTCACTCAACGAGGGAGTTGTGTCAGTCCGTCTGTTCATCGGCAACCTGCCTTATTCCGCGACCGAGCCGGATCTACGCGAGCATCTGTCGAGCGTCGGAGCCCCAGCCCAGATCGTGCTGCCCACCGATCGGGAAACCGGTCGACCGCGAGGCTTCGCGTTCGTCGACTACGCGGACCGCGAGGTCGCCGAAGAAGCGATCCGGCGGTTCAACCAGCAGCCATTCAAGGGCCGGCCGCTGGCCGTCAGCGAAGCACGGCCGCGGGAAGACCGTCCGGCCGGGCCCCGGCCTGGTGGTTTCAGCGGTCCGCGTCCTGGCGGTCCGCCATCGGGGTTCAGCAGTCCCACGACCCGGCGGCTTCTCGCCGCGACCGGTCGAGGGTGGCGGCGGCGTCGGGCGCCGCAGCCGGAACTTCGGCCCGGATGCGCCACCGAAGAACAAGCGCAAGCCGAACGCGAAAGGACTCCGACCGCGGTCCGCGAGGCCCGATCAAGGAGCGCCCGGTCGGCCGCCTCTACGACGCCGACGAGGACTGGCGCGCCAAAGACGAAGTCGAGGAGGTCGAGGTCGACAATTTCGCCACGAGCGCGAAGAAGGACGACGTCGAACGACGACAATTTCGCCACGAGCGCGAAGAAGGATGACGTCGAAGACGACGAAAGCTAGATGGACACCCACGTCCGGGTCCTCGGCGTCCTGAACATCGCCATCGGCGTCATCGGCTTGATCATCGCGGCACTGATGATGATCGGCGTCGGCGGCGCCGCCGGCATCATCAGCGCATCAGCCGAACCGGAAGAAGCCGCGCTGGCGATTCCGATCCTGTCGATCGTCGGCGTGGTCTCGTCGTGGCAGTCGTCTTCGCCTTCTCGCTCCCGTCAGTCGTCGACGGGCATCGGCCTGCTCTACTTCAAACCGTGGGCGCGTATCCTCGGCATCGTGCTGTCCGCGATTGCCCTCCTCGGATTCCCCTGGGTCACCCTGCTCGGCATCTACGGGCTGTGGGTGCTCTTCAACAAAGACACCGAGCGACTGTTCGCTGCCGGCTCCACGGCATAGGCTCATGACCATCGATCCCACTGCCGCCGGGCAAGCAGGGGGCAGTCCGCCCATCAGCAGCTTTGGCGCCTACGAGATCCGCGCGCTCCTCGGCGCTGGCGGCATGGGACGAGGTCTATCGCGCGTTCGATTCGCGGCTGGGCCGGGAGATCGCGCTGAAAGTCATCCGCCGCAGCGCGGTTGACGACGAATCCGCCCTCGATCGCCTGCTGCGCGAAGCGACACTCGCCTCGTCGTTGAACCACCCCAACATCGTCACCATCCACGAAACGGGCGTTGTCGGCGCCGATCGCTATATCGCGATGGAGCTCATCGAAGGAGCGACACTGCGTCAGCTGGCGGCGCAGGGATTGCCGCTGTCGCGGATCGTGGGGATCGCGCGGCAGGTCGCGGAGGCCCTGGCGGTCGCGCACGCGCAGCAAATCGTCCATCGCGACATCAAGCCCGACAACGTCATGGTCCGGCCCGACGGCTACGTCAAGCTGCTCGACTTCGGGCTCGCGCGCGCGCAACCGGATCGCTACGGGAGCGGAGCGACCGGCGCGGGCACGACGAGCACCGAGGCCGGCCTGATTCTCGGCACGATCGGTTACATGGCGCCGGAGCAAGCTCGCGGCGAAACCGTGTCGGCCGAAGCGGACGTCTTCTCGCTCGGCGTGTTGCTGTACGAGCTCGTGACGGGGCGTCATCCATTCATGGCCGCCTCGCAGCTTGGCACGCTGAACGCGCTCCTGTGGGAGACACCCGAGCCGCCGTCGCTCCTGAATCCTGAGTTGCCGCGTGCGCTCGACCAGCTGATTCTCGAGTCGCTCCAGAAGGATCAGCGGCTCAGGCCCGGCGCAAGCGAAGTGATGTATCGCCTTGCGCTCGCGCACGATTCCAATATCGCGACCGCGTTGTCGTCGGTCACGGTCGCGCCACGGCGGCTGGCGGCGAGCACGAACGTCGTCGGGCGCGAAGACGAGCTCGCGGCGATCGGTCACGAATTCGAGCGCGCGCAGAAGGGCAAGGCGCGCATCCTCGTCGTCTCGGGCGAGGCGGGCGTTGGCAAGACTACGCTTGTCGACGCATTCGTCAGCGAGCTGGAAGAGCGGGGCGAGCCGGTACGCGTTGGGCGTGGCCGATGCTCGGAACGGTTGGCCGGAACCGAGGCCTACCTGCCGGTACTCGAGGCGCTCGAGAGCCTGCAACGGAGCGAGCAACTCGGCAGCCTCACGCGTCTTGTCAGAGCGCTTGCGCCGAGCTGGTACGCGCAGCTGATGCCCCCTTCAGAAAACGACTCGTCGGCGGCCCGGCTGGCTGCCGAGACGGCCGGCGGCTCGCAGGAGCGGCTCAAGCGGGAAATCGCCGCGCTCCTCGAAGAGGCCGGGCGGATGCAGCCAATCGTGCTGTGGTTCGACGATCTGCACTGGGCCGATCCGTCGACGACCGATCTCATCGGCTACCTGGCCCGGCGGCTGGACAACACGCGACTGCTGATCATCGCGACGGTCCGTCCATCTGAGCTGGCGCAGTCGCGACATCCGTTCCTCGCGTTGAAGCTCGACCTCGTGGCGCGGGGCCTCTGCCGCGAGATCACGCCGACCTACCTGAACGAGGCGGCGGTCGAACGGTACATCGCGCTGCAGTTCCCGGACCACGCATTTCCCTCCGGCTTTGCCCGCATGATTCACGATCGCACCGAGGGCAACCCGCTCTTCATGGCCGATGTTCTCCGCGATCTGCGGCGCCGTCAGATCATCGTCCAGCAGGACGGCCGCTGGGCGACGACCGAAAACGTGTCGGCGATCGCCCGCGAGATGCCCGAATCGATACGCAGCCTGATCCAGCGAAAGATGGACGCGCTCGAAGATGCCGATCGACGCCTGCTCGCCGCCGCCAGCGTGCAGGGCATGGACTTCGACTCGGCGATCGCCGCGGCCGTCGTCCAGTCAGGCGAGGAAGAGGTCGAATCACGGCTCGACCGGCTGGAGCGGGAGCACGCGCTCGTGCGTTTCGTCGGCGAGCTCGAGGCGCCGGACCGCACGCTCACGCTGCACTACCGTTTCGCGCATCACATGTACCAGAACGCGTTTTTCGAGTCGCTGCGAGCGACGCGCAAAGCTGCGCTCGGGCGCGCGGTTGCCGAGCGTCTGGCGGCTCGGTACGGCGAGCAGACGGAGCGCCTCGCCGACATCGCGGTGCTGTTCGAAGTCGCGCGAGACGGCGTGCGTGCAGCCGAATACTGGGACCGCGCCGCCCAGGCTGCTGGACGTCTGTACGCGCACGACGAATCGGCGCGCCTGGCGCAGCGCGGGCTCAGCCTGCTCGCGAACGAGCCGGACAGTCCAGCGCGCGCGACCGCCGAGCTCGGGCTGCAGATGACCTACGCGCTCGCGATCAAGACGAGCAAGGGATACGCCGTGCCGGAGGTCGGAAGAGCCTACGAGCGAGCCCGCGAGCTCAGCCGGCAGGTCGAGGACCCATCGCGCGTGATCCCCGTCCTCATCGGCATGTCGGCGCACCACATCGTGTCGGGCGAGATCCGCATCGCCCACGACATCTCGCAGGAGATGCTGGCGCTTTTCGAGCGCCTCGGCGATCCACATCTGCAGATGATTGGTGAATGGTCGGTGGGGGCCGCGCTCTTTCACCTGGGCGCGCTCGAAGCCGGGCACCAGCACCTCGAGACCGCGCTGACCATGTACGATCCGTCGTTCCACGGCGCCCGCGTCTGGCAAACCGGCATCGAGCCCGGAATCTTCTGCCGCTGCGAGCTGTCGCGAACAACCACGCTGCGCGGGTTCCCGGACACAGGCCTGGCCATGGTGCAGCGAGCGGTCGCCGACGCGCGCGCGATCGATCACCCGCAGCCATTGGCGTTCGCGCTGCTCTTCGAGATCTTCGTGCACCTCGCACGCCGCACGCCGCGCGACGTCCAGCGGGCCTACGAGCAGCTCGCGGTCGTGTGTCACTCGCATGGCATCGCGCAGGAGATGTACTGGGCCGCGCCGCTCGTCGGCCGCGCCCTCATCGAGCTGGGCGATTTGAACCGTGGGCTGCGGGTGCTCGAGGAAGGCCTGGCGGCGCACACGAAGTCGCGCTCGGCGCTCATCCGGCCCTACTATCTCGTGCTGCTCGCCGGCGCGCACCTGCGCGCCAGAAATCTCGTCCGCGCGCAAGAATCGCTCGACGAGTCAACCCAGGTCGCGGAAGAAACCGGCCAACACGCGTACGACGCCGAGCACTCGCGACTCCAGGCTGAAGTCTTCGATGCCTCAGGCGCCGTCGACGCCGCCGAACGGAAGTTCCAGGACGCGCTCCAGACGTCGAGGCAGCAGGGCGCGCGATGGCTCGAACTGCGGGCCGCGCGCGGCTACGCGCATCACCTCGTCGAGCATGGCCGCACTGCCGAGGCGCGCGACCTTCTGCAGCCCGTGCTCTCGTGGTTCACCGAAGGGCGGGACACGATGGATTTCCTCTACGCCGAGGGGCTGCTGAAGACGCTGGAGTAGGTTCAGGGGGTTCAGTAGGTTCAGGGTTCAAGGTTCAGGGTTCAAGGTTCAGGGTTCAAGGTTCAGGGTTCAGGAAGGTTCAGGGTTCAGGGTTCTAGGTTCAAGGTTCAAGGTTCGGGAAGCCATCTGTTAGAATGTTCTGTCGTTCACCACGCCTCAGCCGGCGTAGCTCAGTTGGTAGAGCAGCTGATTCGTAATCAGCAGGTCCTCGGTTCAAGTCCGAGCGCCGGCTCCAGTTTTCCTAACAAAATCACGTAGTTTGCGGAATTCCAGCTCAGGCCGGATGCTTCGAAGGAACGCGGGTCGAACACGCACGGGTCATTGTCGACGCAAATGCCTGCGACGACCTGCTGAAAGAACCGCAGATCGCGCATCAGAGACGCGTGTACGTCGGCTGAAGTCGGGTCCACCGCAACGGCGTCCTTCGCGTGATCTATGGCGACGACGAGCGTTCGATCGACTGCGCCCTCGTCGAAATTCGTGGATCATTCGTGCGATGTGAACAGCCCAAGCCTGACCCGTTCAGTCGCTTTCCCTCGCAAGTGAGCTGGTCAACATCGCCACCGTCAGGAGCGTCTCGATCCGCGAGCCACGGTAGCGGAGATCACGCGCGCCACCTCGTGCGATGTTCAGCGTAGCAATCTCCACGTCCGCTCGCCGGATACAAGAACTGAGACCCTGGGCAGGAAGAAAGTCGGCAGCCCATCGGATTTATACAGAAGCGTAATCGCGATCTCCCACTAAATCATGATCTGTTGCTGGCACGCGTCTCGAATATCCCTTCTGTCTGGAGTTCATGGATGCCAACGGAAAATGTGGTTTGGTGCTGACAACAAGAACGAACGCATCTTCTGGGTACGCGATGTGCGCCTCCTGTGGCACACCCGACCCAATCGCGAGCGATGACACCGCGGCTATCGAGCTCGTGATGCGATGCCCAGGCTGCGGTGACATATGGCGAAGACCGGAGCGACGCACCGGCCGCCGATACCGCCTAGAACACTCGGGCACCCCCAGCATCCGCGGTCCACTGAACACGCAGCCGAACGATTCAGAGTAAACCAGCCTTCCTCGAAAGCTGGCCCATCTCACGTGGGGCAAACCTTTACGGGCTTTCCCGAGTAGCCGATCGCGAATGGCCCGCGCTACGCTCGCCGTCTATGACCCCGGGGCTTTCTTACGACAAGCACAACTCCGAGGCGCGGCCCTGTCCAAGATTCGGCAAAGACCTATTGGGTTGCACCCCGCGCCTCGAGAGGGACTGTAAAAGTCCCTTCCATGCTGTGCAAAGCCGGAACGCCGTCTTTGAGCCCTACACGTTCAACTTCTCGACGCACCCACCCTGATTGATCGCCGGGACCGTGTGTAATCCCCCAACGGCTGACGAAAGGGATCGCTTCCCACGACTTCGGCCTTACAACGGACCCGACGGCCCGCAACCTGGCGCTATTCGCTTGTGGCGGAGCTGGCACGTTCCGTGCGGGAAAACAATGACTTGTTCAACACTCCGCCCTGTCCTGCCTGTGGGAAGAATGCCGCCAAACATTTGCCGTTCCCGAGCGAGCACGCGGCCGTCTCGTACTATCGCTGTCCTTGCGGACACATCTGGAGCGTGCACAAGGACAACCCACAGCTGGTCCACCACGTCACGCCACTTCCTCCCAAGCCGTAACCCTCTCGCGAACACTAGGCGACTCCAAACATGCCGAGCTCCAGCGAACAGGGTGATCGCCCTGTCACACTCTGCCCCAATTGCCAAACCGCCGACAAAGCGGTAGCCCTCGCGAGCAGCTGTGTGTACCTGCCTTGTAGCGCGTGCGGCGTGATCCGATGGACGCCATCGACATTCCGGTGTCTAACGACGATGGAGATCCGCATGGACACGAAACCATTGAGTCCTTCAACGTGGCTTCTATTTGCCGTGATGTTGGTCATCGCCACATCCATCTTTCTGCTCGTCTACGAACGGCACTAGACGCTGCTGTTCGGTCATGCGCGTATGGCCGAAGACTGGAATCTGCCGTGCCAGCGCCCTCGGATGTGATCGTGCTGGTCACGAGCGCGCCGGCACCCGCCAGTGGCTGCACGCTCTCGGTCTTAGCTGCGCCCGATCCGGAAATAAGCAGCAGCCAGAGCGGATCGCCGTCCAGCCGTTCTGCGGCCGCTGCCGCGAGCACGGCATCGATGGCCGCCAAATCATATTCAGCGCCGAGCCGCTTGCCGAACGTGTCGTGGACGTCCTGCAACGTCGCGTGGGATGCCTCGGCCGCAGTCGGAACGACGGACATGCGGAGCTCGCGCTCGGCTTCGACGCGATCGAGATCGGCGAGGATGTCGGCGCGTGCAATCATCGCGGGGCCTTCTTGGCGGCCTCACGACGCGGCCAGACGTCGCCGCTCGAGGCGATATTCCGCTCGCGCATGCCCGTGCCAGCCTTCGAGTCCCGTCGCGATGACGGCGCGTTGGGCAGCCACTTGCGTCTGAAGCGTGGTGATCGCGTGGAGCAACTCGAGAATTAGCCGCGTCGACAAATCATCCTCAATGCTTGGGAGGGCACGCAGAGAGGCCGAGACAGGTACATCGGTCGTAGGCCACGGCGATGAGTGGTCGAGATCCCAGCGGATCTCAGCGTCCGTGAGGTACCGGCGCGGAAGGGTGTGCTATCGTGTCGGAAGTCATTCGAGTTGCCCCTCGAACGGCATCGAGCCGGCCGCGTGGAAGTCCCAGCGAGTCCGGCTCGCGCCGTTCTAGGTGGACTTCCTGACGCGCTGCTCGAGCCACACGCGCAGATCCTGACGTCGGTAAGCCACGCGACGTCCAAGCTTCACAACGCGGGGTAGAGCCGCTGCGTCGACGGCTTCTTGCGCACCATCACGTACTCGGCCAGAAACTTCTCCCCCACCATCGCCACCGTGAAGGCGTCACGAGCGGCGTCCTTGTCGCTGAGCGGGTCTCCACCCCGCGCCACGATGCCGGTGTCGTCTTTGGCGTGGCGCCGGTTTTCACGTTCATCTGCGTGCCACCGCAGTGGCCGCCAGGATCAGTCGGCTCGCAGATCCTTCGGTGTCCCACGCTTCAGTGCCACTTTCTCCAGCATCCGCTGCACGTCAGGCCTCGGCGGTTATAAGATCGCCTTTCAAGAGATACGGACCAACGGAACCAACCGGCTGGTCGCTATTTCACAGAATTCTCTATTACAAGTCAGCAACAATTTTGCTACATCAGCAAACTTCTAGGAGTCGGGCGATGCGACTAGTCCTGACCGTGGTGCTGTGCGTGATCGCCTCGGCGGCGCAGGCTCAGGTGCTGCGGTCGATCCCGATCAACGCCGGACCCAACGAGACCTGCGCCGGCTGTTACGGGTTCGACGTGGCCGTGGCGCGGTCTGAAGTCACGCGGACCTATCTCGCCAATGGCGGGAATGCGGGGACGGGGGACGGCGCGATGCAGGTTACGTTCCAGGGCGGCGCCTCGCAGTATCCGGGCGCAGTGCTGGGGGTCTTCGACCTCGGCCACGACTTCGTGTTCGGAGAGAGCATCTTCATTCGGATGCGCTTGAAGTGGGCCTCTGGGCAGCCGACCGGAGCGCACGAAGCCGGGGGCACGCGGATCAAGTTTTTCAGCCTCGGTTCAGATAGCTGCACCGCTTCGAGCGGCTGTGGCAATTCGGATCAGAACGGGCCCGAGTTCTCCCGGACCATGCTGTTTCTCGGGGCAGCAGGCGCCTCGGAATGCATGTTGGATCAGGGCACGTCGTACTACGGCGGCGGGTACCAAGAGCACCACAAGCCGAGTGACTACGGCCTGTCGATGTCTCGGAATACCTGGACGGGCCGGTATTTCAGCGTGGCTCCTGTCCGGAACATCGATGGGCCGCCAGCCTGTGCGACCCCGCCCGTCTTGCTCTCTGGGGACGGGCAGACGCGGGGGACAACCGGGTATGCGGCTTCGCCGAGTGAGTTCAGTACGTATCCGGGTGCACTGGCCTCTGACGGTTGGTACCACATCCAGTATGAATGGCGGTGCGGGTCGGCCGGGAATGCTTATGTGAAACTGTGGGGCAATCACAACACTTACGCGGAGCCGCAAGGGCTGCAGAATCCGCTCCGCTCCAGCGGGGACGGGACGACACCGGTGCGGTTGGATTGCTACGACTGGCGCAAAAGCTTCGGGCACCTGTCGTTTGTGGACACCAAGCCCGCATCGAACCTGACCATCGTGATTGATGACGTGGAAGTCGGGAGATCCTTCGATAGGGCGTGGTATCCAGGCGGTAGCCAAATTACGCCATCGCGTATGAGGTTGCACGGCAATCAACTCGGGTCGTTGTTCCTGCTGCCGCTGATCGCCTGGATGGCTCGCCAGCGTAGACGCCGGAAAACTGTTACGACTGATGCTCAGCCTTGAGCGTCCTCATTTCCTCGCTAAGCTCCCGGACCTCTCCGCTTAGGTCTGTAGGCGAGAGTGCATAAACTCCAGCTGGCCTGTGGCTGCGGATCTCAGGGGATACGTCCGAGGACTATCGTTCAAGTCCGATCGCCGGCTCCAGTTCGACCAAAACATTCTTCAACGCCTGAACCGGTCTGCGGTCTCGCACCCAGCAGGTGCAGACACTGGCATTTCCTCCAAAGATCGTTGCGCCGCCCAACCAACAACGTTATCGAGCTTTCGGCAGGTCGTCGAACTTCCCCCAGATCGCCTCTGCGAGCCTCGCCAGGCCGATACTGACGCCGATGACGATCGTCGCGGTCACGAGTGCCACTACCGGAAACCAGTCCTCGTCCAATTTCCACCAGAACACGACGACCGCGCCGATAACCCCTGAGAGCAGGCAGAGCACTAGCAGCTGCGGCCAGGTGAGACCGGTGAGCCTCTCCCGTCTCACGTCAATCCAATGCGTTCCGTCCTCTGGTTGATGCATGCGAAACTTCTGAAAGAATCGTCGCGGAACGCGCTTCGGCATCAGCGGCAGTTTCCCGCGGCCAGCGGATTCCGTCAACTTGCCCACACCCCGCGGTCGGCAGCGCACTCCACCGACCGATAATACTGGCCGTGTCGGTTCTCGTTCATCTGATCAAGTGGCAACTTGGACTGGCGCCAGCCGAACTACGTCTGGAATGGTTTTCGGCCTCTGGGCCACGAAGCCAAACGTGCCGTGGCCGAGGAGCTGCGCGCTCAAATCGCGGCTGCCCGGGCCCGCGGCCTGCGGCTCACGCATCTCGATTCGCACAACGATACTCACATCGGTCCCAACATCGCCGGCATCGTCGCCGCGCTTGCGCGCGAAGCGGGGATTGCGCGGGTCCGTCCGGCGAGAAACTGCGGCAGCCGCCAGGGTGTCGTGCAGTTCGTCTGGCGTCGTCGCTACAACGCCTGGCTGAAGCGCCTGGGATTCATGCAGGTGCAGTACTTCGGTTCGACCGCAGATCTTCTGTGGTTGGCAGAGCGTGGGAGACTGGGGCCCTCCGCGTCGGCAGAAGTGATGACCCACCCGGCGCGTGATTCAGAGGGCGTAGTCGTCGACACGCCGTTCGAGCAGCCCCTCGCGGAGCGCATCCGCAGGGTCCGATCGAACTTCGATCCGACGTGATCTCTTTCAGGCCTTTGCGCCAGCTGCCTGAATCAGGGCCATGATGTTGCCCTCTGTATCCTTGAACCACGCGGCCTTGGTCCCACCGCCTGTCGCGATGCCGTTCACCGTTTTGAGTCCCGGCAGATCGTACTCCTCGAACACCACGCCCCGCTTGCGCAGGTCTGCGACTTCTGCCGCGAGATCTTCGACTTGCCAGAACGCCTGGCTCGCTTGTGACGTTCCGGCGCCGCCCGACGGATACAGAAAAATCCACGAACCGTTGCCGCACTCGTAGACGACTCCGCCGGCAACCTCTTCGCGCGGCGTCAGTCCGACCTTCTGCTCGTAGAAACGTCTGGCGCGAGCAACGTCGGCGGCAGGGATGTAAGGAACGATCGGGTGATTCTTCAACATCCCTCGAATATACCCGCCCGCGCGGTTTCAGCGGCTCATGTGGAGTGAAATCTTGCGGTTCAGCTATTCTGCGACGCGCACGAATGGAGAACTTTGCCAGAGCTCCGCCGTAATATTTTACGTATGCTCATGAGCACAACGTCGGTTGTCGAGGGTCGACCCGTCAACCGTTACCTCGGGATCGTCACCGGCGAGGCGATTATCGGCGCCAACGTGTTTCGCGACATGTTCGCGGCGGTCCGCGACATCGTCGGCGGACGCTCGGCGACTTACGAAAAAGCGCTCGCTGAAGCGCGCGATCTAGCCCTGGCGGAGATGCAGCAGCGCGCCGAAGCGATCGGCGCGAATGGGATCATCGGCATCGATCTCGACTACGAGGTCCTCGGTCAGGCGAACGGCATGCTGATGGTCTCCTGCAGCGGGACCGCGGTCGTCTGCTGAATCTGGCCGTTTCGCCGACGCGGACTCGAGACCACAGCCGGTCAGCGGTCCGACGTCCGGTCGGGCGTGATTGGCGACAGGTACTCGACCACCTGCCTGACATTTCGGGTTGTTCGTCACCTCGATTGCCACCTTGGCCCAGTCGAGCGGCGTGCCTTCGTGCTCCTCGTCGCGCGCGCGCAGGTCGGCGCCGGCGTCGACGAGCAGGCGCACCATCGGCAAGTCGCCGTTCCACGCGGCTGAATGCAGAGCCGTGTGCCGGGACTGAGCGCGTCGCGCGAGCGTTGACGTTCGCGCCGCGCGCGAGCAGCCATTCGACAAGCGCCTGGTGCCCGAAGTCCACGGCGCCCATCATCACCGCATCGGAACGGACGACTGCCGGATCGCGTTCGATGATGGCTGGAGCGTCTGGAGATCGCCCAGCCTGGCGTATTCCTCAGGAGCGGCTGACACACCGCGCGCAATCAGATGGCGGACGAGCGCCTGACCTCTCGGACCCAATCGGCTGATCGACTCGATCGGCGTCGCGCCCCATCGGTCCTTCTCGTCAGTCGAGACGTCCAGTTCGAGCAGTCGATCGATCGCAAACCTCGTTCGGGCGAAGTTCAGCACCGAACCTCCGTTCGGCGGATAGGCTGGCAGGGCGTCCTTGCCCGGTCGCAGCAACTCCTCGACGCGCGCATCGTCGGCGAAGAGCAGCGCCTCCATCAACCCGACGCGGGCCCCGCGCCGCAGCAGCTCGTCTCGCATGTCGTCGCGATCCTGATCCCGTGTCAGCATCAGCGGCGACCAGTGATCGTACTGGTCGTTGGTCCCGTTGACGTCGGCTCCAGCCTCGAGCAGGAGCTCGAACATGTCGCGCCGTTTGGTTTCGATCGCGACGTGCAGCGGCTGCGGACGGCCGCCCCAGAACGGATGCGGACCGACTGCGTTGACCATCTGCGGCGCTGCCGCAAGGATGCGGCGGACTTCGTCGATCTGGCCTGTGCCCACCAGCTTCAGGAACCCCTGAACAACCTGGTCTCGCGTCAGTGCGGGCACTTTCGGAGCCGATGAGCGCTCTCGCTCTCGCTCGTCGACATGTCGTTTGAGTTTGCGCCAGCTGTCGAACCCGTACTCTCGTGCGAGGGACAGCTGCGCTTCCGCCAGGAGAACGGCCGGGGTCTGGGCACGCAGGCGCTTCAACTCATCTTTTGCGGATTTCTTCAACCACTCGAGGCTGGGCCGCGCGGGCAGCGACCGAGGCATGCAACACCTTCTCTCCAAGAGCCCGGCGTCCGCGTTGCAACGGGCAGAAAGAAGGCGATGACCGTAGCAGGCAACAGGTGGGTTCAACCCTTTACGCGGACCGTCGGCTTCCTGGAAAGCGTCACCACGATACCACGTGAACAAGGAGAGACGCCGGGGGACGTTCTGTTGCGTCGCAGTTGACGCCGCCCGACCTGGGACGCAACAATCGTCCGGCCGCGTATGCAGACCGACATCTTCGATGTAGTGATCATCGGCTCCGGGGCGTCGGGAGGCACCCTTGCCTCCCACCTCGCTCGCCGCGGCGTGAAGGTCGCGATTGTCGAAGGCGGTCCGCGCGTCAACACGCGCACGGACTTCAACACCCACGCGATGCCGTTCGACTTCCCCACGCGGCAGATTCCGACGATGAGAGCCGGTAAGGCCGGCTTCGATTCGGAACGGAGCCGCGGCGTCGGCGGCAAGACGATGCTGTGGAATGCGGTCGCGCTGCGCTTCAGCCAGCGCGACTTCAAGGGCCGCACGTTCGAGGGCGCGGGCGAAGACTGGCCCATCGCCTACAAGGACATCGCGCCCTATTACGACACCATCGAACGGGAGATCGGGGTCTGCGGCAACCTCGATGGCCTCGAAGACCTTCCGGACGGCATCTTCCTTCCGCCGGTTCCGTTCAAGTGCAGCGACGAGATCATCCGGCGGTCGGCGCGATCGCTCGGAGCGGACATCGTCCATGTGCGCAAGGCCACGCTCACTGTCGCGAGCAAGACGCGCCTGGCGTGTCACTTTTGCGGCAACTGCATGGCCGGATGCGACGTGGTCGCGAAGTACAACTCTGCCGACGTCCACATCGCGCCCGCCGAAGCCGATGGCCGCGTGACCGTCTTCCCCGACTGCATCGTGCGCGAGGTCCTTGTCTCGGACGAGAACCGTGCCACCGGGGTTCGCTACCTGCACCGCGTGCACCAGAAAGAGGGCGAAGTTCGCGGCCGCGCCGTCGTCGTCGCCTGCGCTTGTGTACAGAGCATCGCGCTGCTGCTGATGTCGACGTCACGCCGCTATCCGACGGGCCTTGCGAACTCGAGCGGGCAGCTCGGCCGCCACTTCATCCCGCACTTCACCGGCGGCGTCGAATGTGTTCTCGACGGGCTGCGCGGGAAGGCGGTGACCAACGACGAGGGTTTCCTCGATCACGCCTATCTGCCGTCGTTCAAGCACACGAACAAGAACCGCGGTTACGCGCGAAGCTTCGGGGCACAGCTCAACTATCAGAATCGGCGGCTCGCGGGCTGGGCCAAGAACGTCAACGGATTCGGGCGCGCCTACAAGGCGTCGGTCAAGGCGGCGTATCCGGCGTTCATCCAGTTCACGCCGTATGGCGAGATGCTGCCGAACGCGCAGTCGTATGTCGATCTCGACCGCGAGCGAACCGACAAATTCGGATTGCCTCAGGCGAGGCGGCAGGTACGGTGGGGGGCGAATGAAGAAGCCCTGTTCAACGACATGGTCCGCTGGAGCCTGGAGATGCTTCAGAAGGCCGGGGCCGAGATCCTGACGGTGCCGGACGGGCCGGCCACCAACCACGAGCTCGGCGGCTGCCGAATGGGTCCTGACCCGCGCAGCTCGGTCGTCAACGCCGACTGCCGCACGCACGACGTGCCGAACCTCTACGTGGTCGACGGTAGCGTTTTCCCATCAGCATCAGAGAAGAACCCGACGCACACGATCATGGCGCTGGCCGCGCGCGCCGCCGATCACATTTCGGAACGGATGCGGAGAGGTGAATTGTGACGGAAACGCGGCGACACGCTCTGAAGATGCTCGGCACCGTCGGCCTGACGTGCGCGTTTCCATTCGCTGGCGACGAGCTCTACGGCCAGCATGTGCATGTCTCGCTGGCCCAGGCACCTGCAGGCGGGCCGTACACGCCGACATTCTTCACGCCGGCGGAGTACGCCACGCTCTCAAGGCTGACCGACGTCATCATTCCGCCCACGAGCACCGGGGGTGGGTCCGCCGCCGGCGTGCCGGAGTACATCGACCGCGTCGTGACCCTGAACGCCGAACATCAGCAGCTGCTGCGCGCCGGACTCGCATGGCTGGACCGCCAGGCCCAGACGCGATCGTCCCGCACATTTGTCGAGCTCGGTGAATCCGATCAGATCGCGATCCTCCAGCCGCTCAGCGATGCGGTCGATCGACAGCAGCGTGAGGCGCAGCAGCGACGATTTCGCAGCGACGCCAATGGACGCCTGACCTACTACGTCGCGGTCACCGACCGAAACACGCCGACGCCGTCCGCCGTGCCGTCTCGACCGGCCGACCTCCCCATGCGTCTCTTCCGGCTGGTGAAGAACCTGACCGCCGACGGGTACTACACGTCTCGCGTCGGCTTGATCGAAGAGCTTGGGTACGTGGGCAATACCGCCCTCGCGAAGTTCCCGTCCTGCACCATCCCTGAGCAGTAGGCGCCGACGTCGCGCATGTCGGCCGCCGTCCTAATGCACGACCGGGGCGCAGAACTTGTCGAAGGCCGCGGTCAACGCGCGCCCGATCGCCTCGGCGCTTTGGTTCTCGATCTGAAATCGCTCGAGCATGAACACGAGCTGACCGTTGCGCAGGAGCGCCACCGACGGCGATGAAGGCCGATACCCCGTGAAATAGCTGCGCGCGCGATCAGTGGCTTCGATGTCGCCCCCGGCAAACACCGTGGCCACGACGTCGGGCGTGACGTGATGCTGCAGCGCGAGCGCGATGCCGGGTCGGGCCCGGCCGGCGGCGCAGCCGCACATCGAGTTCACGATCAGCATCAGCGTTCCAGGCGTGCCGCGCACGGCCGCGTCGACGGCCTCGGGCGTGCGAAGTTCCTTGACGCCCAGGCGCGTCAGCTCCTCGCGCATCGGCCCGATGAAAGATTCCGGATAAGGCACGTAGACTCCTTGATTCGAGTATTCGAGCGTTGGTGAAGATCCATTTTACGTCAGCTCTACGGCGCGGCGTTCCAGACGCAGGAACTCGCGCATGCCGTCGAGCTCGGCCCTCAGCGCGCGGCTGAATCCCGGCTCACGTGGCGGACCGCCGTCGTTGTATCCGACCTGCGCCCGCAGCGCGCCATCGACGACGGAGAGATTGCCCCAGCCGACGACACGATCGCGCCACAGCAGTGGCAGGGCGTAGTAACCAAACTTGCGTTTGGGTGCGGGCGTGTAGGCTTCGAAGCGATAGCCCCATCCCCAGAGCAGCTCGAATCGACGCCGATCCCAGACGACGGGATCGAACGGCGCGAGGAAACGTACGACGCGGTCGGTTGCGCCGCCCGTCGCAGACTCCTCCGCCGGCCAGTACCAGTCCACCTGTCCGACGCGCGCGTGGGCGAGCCTGCCCTTCGCGCGCTCGAGCGCCCGCTTGAGGTCACCCGTCCATTGCGGGGCCGCGTAGCGCAACCGATTGACGAACCACGCCAGGCTCGAGGCAGGAAGCGGCGCATAGACGCGAACCACGATGTCGACCAGCCGATCGAGCGAGGCGCGGCGTCCGGCGATGTCCGAAGGGCCGGGCTCGTGGGTATGCACGGCGTAGAGCCTGATGCCGCCGGCGCGACTCGCGACACGCAGTGCGCCGCGGTAGTGCAATCGAGTCAGCAGATGCGTGGTCGCCGATGAAGAGCCGCCCCAGTAATTCGTCACCGATCCGTGCGCAAAGTGCTCGTCGACTTCGCGGGGATGGACCGCTTCTCGCGCGCGGACGAATTCCAGCAGGCTCTGCGCCTTCTTCCCCCGCACCGCCACTACGGCGCCGGACCGCGGGTGCATCAGCACCTGCGTCGCCCGGGGCATGAACCCGTAGTTGACGAGAAAGTCCTCCTCGATCCCGAGCGCCACGTAGCGACGCTCGAGGTCGCCAGCGTGATACCCCTTTACCCGGTGGCGAAGCGTGAGGTCCTGAGCCCGCGCCGGCGCGCGAATCGGATCCGCCTGCACGAATCCCAGCCGCCCGATCGCGCGCATCAACGTCGTAGGTCGGAAGAGGCTTCGCGAGACAGCAAAGCTGCGAAGATCGGAGAGGGTGGGAGTGGGGGACATTGTGATTCGTCAGTCGGCAGTCTTCAGTCTTCAGTCGCAGTCGTCAATCCCAGTCGGCAGTCCGAGTCGTCAGTCGCAGCCGTCGTTCGTCAGTCGACCGTCCGAGTCAGTGCGATCGACAGTCTGGAGGCTCGACTGTCGACTCGGATTGTAGACTGGACCTGACTGGACCTGCCGACTAGCACTGACGACGCAGACTGGCGACTGCGATTGAAGACTGCCGATTGTCGACTGTCGATTGTCAGAGTCCCTTATGGTAGATACTTCTGTCGTATGCCGCGTACCTTGTGGAACGACCGCGACCGCCGGGCGCTTGACGATCGTCTCCTCAGGCTGAAACCTGACGCGCAAGGCCTGTGGGGAAGCTTCGACGCGCCCAGAATGCTCTGCCACATCACCGATGCCGTGCGATCCGCCACCGGCGACGTCACCTGCGCGCCCAAGCAGAGTCCCTTGCGATACGCGCCGATCAATTCTCTGGTGATGTTCTATCTGCCGTGGCCGAAGAGCGCGCCGACCGCCCCTGAACTGGTGTCGCGCCGACCGGACGCGTGGGATACCGAAGTGGCGCGCTACCGCGCCGCCGTCGAGTTGTTGATCACGCGCCCGAAAGATGGCCAGTGGCCTTTGCACGCCGCCTTCGGGAAGCTCTCGGGCGCGCAGTGGGGCCGGCTGCTCTACCGCCACACCGACTACCATTTCCGGCAGTTCGGGGTGTAGTCACAGACAGCCTGCACCTGCCCGCGACCTGCGGCTGCGCAAAGCCTTTCACCGCGGAGGCCGCAGAGGACGCCGAGCGACTCTAGAAACCTAGTTAGTCTCTGCGGGCTCAGCGTCCTACGCGGTGGAAGGGCTTTACGCCAAGAAGGCGCGCGAATCAGCATTCCAGCTTCACTCCCAGCTGAATGAGGAAGCGGTAATTGAGCCCTCCCGCGACCAGGCTTGACACTCCTGATTAGGAGGCTTTAGTATTCGTAATAGGAGTCACGCAAGATGCCACGCCAGCCGGGCTACCCGGCCACGCGCTACCATCCGACCGCGCTCGTCGACCTGTCAGCGCGATCGGAACGCGAGCGGCTCAGCCCGGCCGCGCTCAAGGCATTCTTCAACATCATGACGCGTTGGCAGGTGCGCGACGAGGACGCGAGGGCGCTCCTCGGCGGCGTCAGCAACGGGCCGTTCTACGAGATGAAGAAGAACCCGGAACGCGTGCTGGACCCCGACCGCCTGCTTCGGCTCTCGTACGTGATCGGCATCTTCAAGGCGCTCAACCTGCTCTACTCGAGCACGCTTGCCGATGCCTGGATGAGTCGGCCGAACTCCAACGCAATCTTCGCAGGCCAAACGCCGCTCGCTTACCTCGTCGCCGGCGGGCTGCCGGCCATGCAGGTCGTCCGCCGGTTGCTCGATGCCCGCCGCGCCGGCTGACCCGCGTCTCAGGCTGATCCGGCAGCGCGATACGCATCGGCTGGTGCCGTCCCGATATCGCGCGCCTGAAAGCGTGCTCGCGCGGATCGCCGACGACGACCGCGATCTGCGCGCGATCTTCGACCTCGAGCAAGTCACCAACGATCGGCTGCTGGCCGAACAGCAGCGGCTACCGGAGATCGGGCCGCACGAGCTCGTCTTCGACGTGCCGTCGTATCACGTCATCAACGCGGCGTTCTGCCACGCCCACCCGCTCGGCGCGCGATTCAGCGGGCCGGACCGCGGCGCGTGGTACGCGGCGTTCGAGTTGCGGACCGCGCAAACAGAAGTCGCATTCCATCGATCCGTCGAACTGGCTGAAGTCGAATGGCTCGACGAAGAGATCGCGACCTACGATGACTACCTGGCGGATTTCGGTGGTGAGTTCCACGACGTCCGACGGGATCGGCGTTTCACCGACTCCCTCGATCCGGACAGCTACAAGACGTCACAAGCCCTCGGACAGCGACTCCTCGACCGGGGATCGCTAGGCATCGTCTATCCGAGTGTCCGCCGGTCAGGAGGTACGTGCCTCGTCTGTTTCCGGCCGGCGGTCGTTTCCAACGTCCGCCGCGACGCGCAGTACGCGTTGACGTTTTCGGCGGCCGCGTGGCGATCGGTGAAGCGGGTGGGCTCGTAAGAGTAGTCCGCCACTCATCGACGCAGCTGCCGCCCAAGAGCCTTTCACCGCGGAGCGCGCTGAGGACGCAGAGCCATAAGGGTTTACTCTGCGCACTCGGCGATCTCAGCGGTGAAGAGCTCTTGGCAGCGAAGGGCTGGCGATATTTTTCCGGTCTGGACTGAAGGCGGCATCTCACGCATGACCGATGACTGACCGCGTTTAGAGACGTGCGGTCAAATCCAGCGCTGCTCGAAACGCGAAGTAGATCGCCAGCGCGAACAGCGTGCCCATCAGGACGTTCTCCCACCAGCGATTGCAGTGCTCGCGTCCGATGAGGGCGGGGCTCGCGGTGATCCACCACAAGCCTCCGGCCAGAAGCGGCAGCAACAAGACCTGAGCGCTGTTGGCGGCGAGCGTCAGGGCGACGAACCCAGGCATGCCCGGCAACGTCCAGACGAGCGGCGTGACGAGACACGAGAGCGCGATCCAGCGATAACACGCGTGATGGCGGTAGTCGCTCGTGATCGGACCCGTTCCGGCGTGCCAGCGAAGCCACGCATGTGTGCCAAGTCGCCCCAGCCCGGCGGCGTGGCCAATGATTGACGTGTAGATCGCCGAGAAGATCCCCGCATAGAAGAGGATGCGTCCCGGTTCGCCGAGGACCGTGCTCAGCAGATTCGGCAGGTCTTCGAGATTCTGAATGTGCTTGTCCGGGAAGAGCAGTTCGGCGCCGAGCACCCAGATCGACAGGTTCAGGACGAGCATCGCGAGCATGCCCAGGCTGAAGTCGTACAGCTGCACGCGCCGATACTGCGGGCCGCGCCAGCCCTTGGCGTCCAGAAAGTACGGGTAGACGAGGTTCATCAGCGAGCCGCCGACCGCGCCAATCATCGCCAGCGCTACGTGTGTCGGGTCGTAAGCGCCGTGCGTCCCTGGCATCTCCAGATCGAATCAGGCCGCGCACGACTTCAGCCGGATCGAATCCGACCCAGACCGCCGAGCCCACGAACGACACCGACAAGACCGCCAGGAAAAAGAAGAACACGAATTCGAGCGCGCGAAAACTCGGCCTGAACACGAGATAGCACGCGACCGCGTTGCACGCGATCGCCCACTGCCAGATCGTCCCGAACCCGAACACGTTTCGGCAGACCTCGCCCACGCCACGAGTCATGTATGAGCCGTAGACGTGCCCCATCACGATTGCGGCAAAGAAAAGCACCGGCGCGTAAACCGGATGGAGACGCGCCAGGCCGTCGAGGACACCCTCACGATGCTGGTTGCACAGGTGATAGCGGACGATGAGCGAAACGAAGAGAAACCGGAATAGAATCGCGACCACGAACACCCAGATCAGGGCATAGCCGTAGTTGGCTCCGGCCGCGCCCATGTCGACGACGTCGCCGGCGCCGAGCCAGGTGAGCACGATGACGATGCCGGGGCCGAAGGAACGGACGTACCTCGAGAAACGAATGCGGGATGGGGGCATCCGGGGGACGACCGGCTGCCCCGCCGGCGCCCGCCGGGTTGTTCGAACGATCCGTGGCGCTGAGCGCGGTAGCGTCGGTCACTGAAAAAAGAAGGCGCGGTATTCTGACATGTTTGAGGGTTCGTCACGACGACTTCCTGCTGCCGCGCTCCTCGGCTACGCGCACGCGCTGCTCGTCGCCGCAGGACTGCCCGACGACCGCGCGCAGGACGTCGCCGAGATCCTCCTCGAGGGCGACCTCCTCGGACATTCCACCCACGGCCTCGCTCTCCTGCCACGCTATCTCCAGGAGATTCGCGGCGGACGCATGACCATCGGTGGTGACCCGCGCGTCGTCGCCGATCATGGCGCGACGCTGACGTGGGACGGCGATTACCTCCCCGGCCCGTGGCTCGTCAGGCGTGCGATCGCCGAAGCGCGGGCGAGGCTCTCCCAACATCCGATGGCGACCGTCGTCATCGGTCGGAGCCATCACATAGCCTGCCTGCAGGCGTTCTTGAAGCCGGTCGTCGACGACGGCCTGCTCATCGTCCTTGCGTGCTCGGATCCTGCGGCGCGGTGGGTCGCGCCGGCCGGCGCGGTCGAGCCGGTGTACAGCCCCAACCCAATCGCGGCCGGAATTCCGACCGAGCACGAACCGATCCTCATCGACATCAGCGCGTCGACGACCGCAGCAGCGGTCTGCGTGCGCGCCGCAAAGGCCGGGGAGCGTCTTCCCGGGCCATGGCTCGTCGCGAGCGATGGCCATCCGAGCGACGATCCGCGGCCGCTCGTTGATGACAAGGCTGGCGCGCTCTATCCGCTCGGTGGCGCCGACCTCGGCTACAAGGGCTTCGCGCTCGGTATCCTGCTCGAAGCCATCACGAGCGCGCTGGCCGGCCACGGGCGCCACGCGCAGGAGGCCCGCTGGGGCTGTTCCGTTTTTCTGATGCTGATCGATCCCGAGAAGTTCGGCGGTCGCGCCGCGTTCGTCCGTGAGACGACATACTTGGCCACCGCGTCGCGATCGGCGGCCGTAGCGCCGGGGCAGCCCGCGGTTCGAATGCCTGGAGATCGCGCGCTTCGCAACCGGCAGGAACATCTCACCCACGGCGTCGCGTTGCACCCCGACATCCTGCCGGCGCTCGTGCCGTGCGGCCGCGAACTGAAGGTAGAAATTCCGTCTATCCTGGAAGGATGACCTACATGAAGAAAACGCCGTGCATTTCTGGAACTATCGGAGAACGATCGAAGACGATCGGGGCCGCCGCCTTGTTGATCATGTTGGCCGTGTCCACGACGCTCCTCGCCCAGACGCCGCCCGAGATTCCACTGTGGCCCGCTGGTGCGCCCGGGTCGGACGGCAAGACTGCCGCAGAGACGGTCACGAAGTCGGCCAGCGGCGAGCTCAGCGTGTCGAGCATTCATCGCCCGAGCATCACGCCGTACCTGCCGGCTAAGGACAAGGCGAATGGCACCGCCATCCTCGTCATCCCCGGCGGCGGTCACCGCATGCTGGCGATCACCCACGAGGGCTACAACGTGGCGGAGTGGCTTCGAGAACAGGGAGTCGCGGCGTTCGTGCTGAAGCACCGTCTCGCGCGGGAAGCTGAGTCGACCTACAAGATTGACGTCGAGTCGTTGGCAGATACGCAGCGCGCACTTCGGCTCATCCGCAGCCGGGCGAAAGAGTGGAACATCGATCCCAGCCGCATCGGTGCCCTCGGGTTCTCGGCCGGCGGAGAGCTCGTATCAATGGCCGCGACTCGCTCCGATACGGGCAACGCGTCGGCCGCAGACCCGATCGACCGAGAATCGTCCGCACTCACCTTTCAGGCGCTGATCTATCCCGGCCGGTCGGGAGACATCCAACCGACCAAGGAATCGCCACCGGTGTTTCTCGCCGCGTCCTACACCGATCGTCAAGACATCTCCGAGGGCCTCGCCGAGGCGTATCTCCGCTTCAAGCGCGCCGGCGTGCCCGCCGAGCTCCACATCTACAGCACCGGTGGCCATGGTTTCGGCCTGCGCGCGAGCAACAAGCGGCCGGTCGGCAACTGGATCGTGCGATTCGAGGAGTGGATGCGGGACAGTGGGTTCGTGAAGTAGTTTGGCCCACCTGGGTTCGCGTGCCACGAAAAGCCTTCCACCGCTGAGGGCGCAGAGCCCGCAGAGCGTCTTGTGGTCGAATTTTGCCACGTCGGAGGGCGGAGATCATTGCGAAAATCGCTCACCTTCACGTCCCACACAAACAGAAACCTAGAAATCTCGCGCCGGCACGCTGGTTGCCTAAACGTCGCGCATGACAGACTTGGCAGCCATCAACTCCACCACGGACTCGATCATTGGCGAAGCCATCAAAGTTCACCGTGAGTTCGGTCCAGGACTTCTGCACTCGGTATATCTGCCCTGCCTGGCGCAGGGGCTTAAGAAGGCCGGGCGAGAAGTTGTCGTCGAGTAGCACTGTCTACGTTTTCGTCTCTGCGCGCTCAGCGTCCTCCGCGGTGAAGGGCTTTTGACAGTGAACCAAGCCGCTAGTTAGCGATCCTCAATCGTGCCTCAACGCGATCGCCGGGTTGACGCGCGCGACACGGAGCGCGGGCATCAGGCAGGCGACGAGCGCGATGACAACGAGCAGGACGAGAATCGCGGCGACGGTCGCGATATCCGGCGCGAAGAAACTCGAGACGCGGCGGATCAGCGGCACTGAGCCGAGCGCCGCCGCGCTGCCTACGACCAGGCCCAGACCAGCCAGGCGAAGCCCTCGTCCCAGCACGAGTTGCGCTACGCGCGATGGATCGGACCCGAGCGCCAGACGGACCGCAAATTCGCGCGTGCGCGAGGTGACGCTGTAGGAGATGACGCCGTAGAGGCCGATCGCCGCCAGCACAAGTGTCAGCGCGGCAAAAAGCCCGATCAGCCATCGATACAGCCTGAGCTCCCACAGCGAGTCCGCGACAACCTGCGCCATCGTCTTGATGTTGAAGAGCGCCACGATCGGATTGACGTCGCGCGTCGCCGCGCGAACCGCTGGGACGATCTCCTCGGGCGCCCCGTCCGTGCGCACGACGAGCGTCATGCCGAGGTCCGCCGCAACCCCAGCGTCGCGGTTGATGGTCTTGTAGATCTCCGGGACGACCGGGCGATTGAGTCCGGCCTGGCGCACGTCGCCCACGACGCCGATTATCGTCCCTCGATCGGTCGCGCGTCCGACCGGATCTTCTCCAGGGAAATGCAGGCGTGCCAACGTTTCGTTGACGAGGAGTCCGCCTGGATCCAGCAACCCATCCCCCACCGTCAAGTTCCGCCCCCGTCGGACGGGCACGCCCAACGCGGAGAAATACCCCGGTGTGACCGTGCGCAACTCAATCTCCGGACGCTCGTCACGTGGCCGCCCGGTGATGTGGAAATCGCCGATCCAGCCCCAGTTCTGCAGCGGCACCATCTGAGTGAAGCCCGCCGCCTGCACACCTGGCAACTGCGCAACGCGATCGGCGATGGCGAAGTAATCGTTGTCGGGAATGCGCGGCGTCAGGTGAACCGTCAGCACGTTGTCGGTGACCATTCCCGAATCCGTTCGTTCGAGACGTCCCAGCTCGCCGACGACGCCGGCGACGCCGAGTGCCAGCACGAATGCAAGTGCGACCTCGACGACGACGAGGCCATCGCGCATTCGGCTGAAGATCAGGGAGCCCGTCGCACGGCCACCAGATGCTTTCGTGATGTCCTGCGCGTCCGTCCGCGCGACCATCACGGCCGGCGCCAGGCCAAACATCACCGCGACGACGACGCACACGGCCAGCAGGAACGCGAACGCGGTCCAGTCGAGCCCGATTTCGTGCGCTCGCGGGATTTTGGCGGCGCCGACCCTGACGAGAAGGTCGAGCGTCCAGCGTGCGACGACAACTCCGGCCACGCCGCCGGCGAGCGAGAGCAGCAGGCTCTCGACGAGGAACTGGCTGATGAGCCGACGCGGGCTCGCGCCGAGCGCGGCACGCGTAACCACTTCCTGCGCGCGCGCGGTCGTGCGAGCGAGGAGCAGGTTGGCGACGTTGGCGCACGCGGCGGCCAGCACCAGTCCGACGGCGCCCATCAGCAGCCAGAGCGACTTGTGAACCTCGCCGAGCACATCGTCGGCGAGCGGCACCAGTTGAACGCCAAGCGCCCGGTACGGCCCGGGCGCGGTCACATCCAGCCGTTTCTCGATGGCATCGAGCTCGGCGGCGGCGGCGCCGACGCTGACGCCTGCCTTCATGCGTCCAGTGAGGTTGCCGAATCGTCCCCCGTTCAAGCGGCCGTCCGGTATCCATATGTCTGTCCGGAACTCGGGTTGCGTCCCGGCAAAGGAAGCGGAGGCGCCGTAGGGGAACTGAAATGCGTCCGGCATGACGCCGATCACCGTGAATTCACGCCGTTCGATCACCGAGCGGCGCTGAACCGGGTCCCATCTATTCCCGCTCAAGGCAACGGTGCGGCCAATCGCGGAAGGATCGCGGTGGAACTGCCGGTCCCACAGGTGCGGCGCTGAGCACTACGACCGACGACGGATCTTCCGCCGCGAACGTCCGGCCGATGAGTGGCCCAACCCCGAGCAGCGGAAAGAACTCTCGATCCGAGATGACCGCCCTTACTCGCTCCACTCCGTCGGTCGTCTCGAGCAGCCTGGTCGTCACTTCGTATCCCGAGAACCGCTCAAACGACACGCTCTCGGCGCGGAACGCCTGCAGATCGGCGAACGCCACCCAACCCGCGCCGCCGGTCTGGTGAATCTCGGCGACCTGGACGAGACGATCCGGGGCGGCAAACGGCAACGGCCGCAGCAACACGCCGTTGACGATGCTGAAGATGGCCGTCGTCGCTCCAGTGGCGAGCGCGAGTGATCCGACGGCGATCGACGCGAAGCCCGGGGAGCGACGGAGCGTGCGCGCGGCGAAGCGTAAATCGCGGCCCACGTTGTCGAGCCATCCCCATCCCCAGACGTCCTGCGCCTCCTCGCGGAGCCGAAGCGTGTTGCCGAAGCGCGCCGGCTGGTCGAGCATCGCTCGGTGAGATTCCATCTCGAGGCGTAACGCCGCGTCGTGACGCCGGCGATTGACGAGATAAGAGAGGCGTCGAAGCCACTCGCCCGAGAAGCTCATCGGATCACCGTGGCCACTAAAGGACATCTCATAAACCCGAGCCGTGTTGTCCGTGTGATCTGTGGCACTAGGCTGTTTCGAGGACCGTCACGATTGCCCGTGACAGACGTCTGAAGTTTTTCTGTTCGAGATCGAGCTGCTTGGCGCCCGCCGGCGTGATCCGGTACTCGCGGACCTGGCGGCCGGTCTCGGAGACCGCGGGAGCCGCCTTGACCCAGCCCTTGAGCAGCAGCTTCTGGAGCGCCGGGTACAGCGACCCTTCCTCGACGCTCAGTTCGTCGTGCGAGAGTTGTGAGATGCGCTGCGCGATCGCGTAGCCGTGCAGCGGCTGGCTCGCGAGCACGCGAAGAATCAACAGCACCAGCGTGCCGGGGGGCAGGCCGTCTTCTCTAGGCATAGTTAACCTATGCCTAGTTTCGACTGGCGACGGCTCGGCTGTCAAGTGGATCACCCCATCGGACGATGGGATGAGGACGTATTTGTTTGTTTCCCGCTTTCGAGTTGGGGAGACAGAGGCGGGAACGCCGATGCCGTGGGGCGCTTACGCGCGCATGAAGACGAGGACCTGCGCAGCGTCTATCGCTACCTGCGGTCGCTGCCACCGGTCGCACACGAGACCGGGGCGCCCCTGCAGGACAAGTGGCCGGCCTACTCCTCGGCTTCCTTGACCTCGTCGAGCTCGTCGCCCCAGGGGGACGGCTGCGGACCGGGGACGATGCCGGCGATGTCCGGATCCTCCTCGCTGCTGTTGGCGGGCCGGGACGCTTTGCGCGAAGCCGCTTCCATCCGCCGCGCGGTCTTCTGCTGCTGCTTTTCCTGGCGCGCGCGCTCCCGTGCACGCTTGTTCTGGGTGGGTCTTGATTTCTGCACCGTAACCTCCAGACCGCGACACCTAAACGGCTGGGTCGCGACGTCACTGATTTCGTGGTCGATCGTCGCTCCCGCTACCGGGCTGAGCGCGACGATTAAAGACTCGGGTCGAAGGCGCCGCCGAACCCTGCGTCGAGTCGTCGAACGCTTACACCGTCCCCCCGGCCAACGTGGCCGTGCAAAGAGGTGGACCGAAGTCTGCAGGGCGTGTGGAAAGGACCGCGCTTCGCGCGGCGCAGGCGAAGCGCCAGCCGCTCCTTCAGTATACTTCCCCGCGCCGCTCGCGTAAATGAGTTCGATCGGGCTCTACTCGTCTTGCATGACTCTATTCGTCTTGCATGACTCTATTCATCTTGCATGAATGGATACTTGTAGTCCCTGGGTGGCACGAACGTCTCCTTGACGGTCCGCGCACTCACCCAGCGCACCAGATTCAATTTCGAGCCGGCCTTGTCGTTGGTTCCCGATGCGCGGGCACCGCCGAACGGCTGCTGACCGACGACGGCGCCGGTCGGCTTGTCGTTGATGTAGAAGTTCCCGGCGGCGTTGCGCAAAGCGCTCATCGCCTGCCGCACGGCAGCCCGATCTCTGGCAAACACCGCGCCGGTCAACGCATAAGGCGACGTCCGATCGACGACAGCGAGTGTCTCGGCCCATCTCGCGTCCGGGTACACGTGCGCGGTGACGACCGGGCCAAAGATTTCCTCGCACAGCAGTCGATAGCCGGGGTCGGCTGTTTCGACGAGCGTGGGCTCGATGAAATAGCCCGTCTCGCCCCGAGCGACGCCCCCCTGAATCACCTTGGCATTCTTCTTCGCGTCGTCGAGGTACTCGCTAATGCGTGCAAACGCCTTCTTGTCGATGACTGCGCCCATGAAGTTTCGGAAATCGCGAACGTCTCCGACCTTGATGTCCTTCATCATCGCCACGGTGCGATCGCGGACGTCGTTCCAGAGCGACTGCGGAATATAGACGCGGCTCGCAGCCGAGCACTTCTGGCCCTGATATTCGAACCCGCCGCGCGCGATCGCGACAGCCACTTCCTGCGCGTCCGCCGATGGATGCACGACGATGAAGTCCTTGCCGCCGGTTTCCCCGACCAGCCGCGGGTAGGTCCGGTAGCGGGCGATGTTCTCGCCCACGCGCTTCCACATGCTGTTGAACACCGCCGTGCTGCCGGTGAAGTGGATACCGGCCAATTCCGGAGAATCGATGAGCTGATTGGAGATTTCCTGCGGGTCGCCTGGCAGAAAGTTGATGACGCCGGGCGGGAGACCTGCAGCTTCGAGCACTTTGAGTGTGTAGTACCCGCTCAGCATCGCGGCCGACGCCGGCTTCCAGATGACGGTATTCCCCATCAGCGCCGGAGCAGTGGTCAGGTTGCCGCCGATCGCCGTGAAGTTGAACGGCGTGATGGCGTACACGAACCCCTCGAGGTTGCGGTACTCCATCTGGTTCCACATGCCGGGGCTGCTCACCGGCTGCTCGTTGTAGAGCTCCTGCGCGAACCAGGCGTTGAACCGCCAGAAGTCGATCATCTCGGAGGCGGCGTCGATCTCGGACTGCATCGCCGTCTTCGACTGCCCGAGCATCGTCGCCGCGTTGATCGTGGAGCGCCACGTCGTCGCCAGCAGCTCGGCGGCCCGGAGAACGACGGCCGCGCGGTCTTCCCACGGCCAACTCGCCCACTCGCGACGGGCCTCGGCCGCCGCCGCGATCGCCTGCTGCACGTGCTCTGGCCCGGCCTTGTGATACTCCGCCAGCACGTGCCCATGGTCGTGCGGCATGACCGACTTCTCGATCTTGCCGGTGCGGACTTCCTTGCCGCCAATGACGAGCGGAATGTCGATCTTCTCGGACGCCATCGATTTCAGGCGCGCTTTGAGCTCGACCCGCTCGGGCGATCCCGGCGCATACGTGCGGTTCGGGTCGTTGGTCGGAGGCGGCACGCGTCGTACGCCGGCAAACGCGGCGGCGTAAGGGGTCGCTGCGATGCCGGTATCGGTCGTCTGGGCCGAAGTGGGTTTCGCGTCTGGTGCAGTAGCGGCAGGGGTTGTCATCGTCTGGCCTCGAAGGATTAGTCCGGACTTTCTATGCTACTCGGTCACGGTGGTTCGTGTTCGTAGTCGCTCGACAAGAGCATACTGCTTTCGCGTTTTGTTCTCCAAGCGCCTGGAGATAAGCTTGCCCGATGCAGGATCTCACCACCGGCTCGATCACCCGCCATCTGCTCAAGACCGCGAGCTTCATGCTGGTGACGATGGTGTTCCAGACGCTGTACTTCCTCGTCGACCTCTACTGGGTCGGCCGGCTCGGCAAGGAAGCGGTCGCGGCGGTCGGCATCGCCGGCAACCTGACGTTCATCGTGCTGGCAATCTCCCAGATGCTCGGCGTCGGGACCACGACCCTCGTCTCGCACGCCGCCGGCCGGAAGGATCACGAGCGCGCGCTGCTCGTTTTCAATCAGTCGCAAGTGCTTTCGGTCCTGGTCGGTGGGATCTTTCTGATCGTCTCGATGGCGCTGCGCGGCTCCTACGCCGCCTCGCTCGGCGCCGACCCGCAGACGGCGCGGCAGGCCGAGGAGTACCTGACCTGGTTCATCCCGGCGATGGCGCTGCAGTTCGCGATGGTCGCCATGGGGTCGGCGCTGCGTGGCACCGGCAACTTCAAGCCTGGGATGATCGTCGCAGACCGCGACCGTCATCCTCAACATGGTGCTGGCGCCGTTTCTGATCTTCGGCTGGGGGACGGGCGTGCCTCTTGGCGTCGCGGGCGCGGCGATCTCGTCGCTGGTCGCGGTCGTGGTTGGAGTCGTCTGGCTGGCGATGTACTTCGTGAAGCCTGGTGCGTACCTGCGTTTCGTGCCGTCGCAGATGGGTTCCACAGACATCGCTCTGGGCTCAGATGCTCAAGATTGGCCTGCCGGCCGGCGCCGAGTTCGCGCTGATTGCCGTCTACCTGTTCGTCGTCTACACGATCAGCCGGCCGTTCGGCGCCGCCGCACAGGCGGGATTCGGCATCGGCTTGCGAATCGTCCAGGCGGGATTCATGCCGGTCGTCGCGCTTGGGTTCTCGGTCGCGCCGGTCGCGGGTCAGAACTTCGGCGCGCGGCTGCCGGAACGGGTGCGGAAGACCTATCTCACAGCGGCAGCCTATGGCCGCGGGCGTCATGGCGCTCTGGGCCGTCGCGTGCCACTTTGGCGCCGGCGCCGATGGTGCGCTTCTTCTCTGCCGACCCGCAGGTCATCGACGTCGGCGAGGAGTACCTGCGCATCATCGCGCTGGACGTTCGTCGGATCCGGCCTGGTGTTCGTGTCGTCGAGCATGTTCCAGGCGCTCGGCAACACGGTGCCGCCGCTGGCCGCGTCGGTCGGGCGGATGCTGCTCACCGCGGTCCCCGCGTTCTACCTCGCCCACGTCGCCGGATTCCAGCTGCGCTGGATCTGGTATCTCTCGGCCTGGACGATCGTCTTTCAGGTCGCGGCAGTGCTGTGGTTACTCAAGCGGGAGTTTCGTCTGCGTCTGGGACCAATGGTCGGCGCGACGGCGCAGACGTAGCCATCAGCTCTCAGCTCTCAGCTAAAGCACAGCGCTGATTCAGCCTTTGAAGCTCTGGCTGATAGCTGACAGCTGGCTGTCAGCTCTCAGCTCTCCAGCTCTCAGCTTTCAGCTCTCAGCTCGAGCTCCAAGCGAGAGCATTAATCACCTAATCTTGCGATTGTGTTTCAGGCTCTAGCTGGAAGCTGCGAGCAGGTAGCTGGTAGCTGGTAGCTGGTAGCTGGAAACGAATCTGGAATGCTCGGTACAAATCCACCTGGCATTCGCGTAATCTTCACAGCGGAGGATATATGCGACGCCTTGTGCCCACTCTGATCCTGGTCTGCGCCGGCGTTCCGGCCCTGTTGACCGCCCAACTGACGACGCCAACCGACTGGAAGTGGCGTCAGGACGCAGCCGCTCCGCTCGCGAGCGGGGCGAAGATGGAGCCCGGCTCGTGGGTATTCGTCCAGATGCCTCCCGGATGGCACGTCACGACCGGACCGGGGGTCCTCCTCTACCCTTCGACTCACGGCGACGTCGGCGGCAACTTCTCGCTCGAAGCCGAGATCTTTCTGTTCAGCGGGGAGAGCGCGGAAGAATACGGCGTGTTTCTCGGCGGTCAGGACATCGAGGGCGCAGCGACGCCAGACTATTCCGCCTTTGTACTGCGCCGCGACGGCCAGGCCGCGGTCCTACGCCGGCGCGCCGGACAGACGGACATGGTCGCCGCCTGGCAGCCTAATGAGGCGATCGTTCCAGGCAAGGCCGGCGACAACGTCAAGAACGTCATGAAGGTGGATCTCGATCCCGCCAACGCCGCGCTCTGGGTGAACGGCACCAAGGTCCTGTCGGTGCCACGAGCCGAGGTCCGCACTGATGGCCGAGTCGGCTTCCGGGTAGGGAAAGACATGAACCTCCACATCACGACGCTCAACGTCACGCGGAAGCTCGCGCCTGTTCCCGTCAAGAAGGAGGAAAAGAAGGGGTAGCCGGGACCAGGTTGGCCTCGATAAAGAGCGGCGCCAGATCGCCGGCGTGCGTTTGCCAGACACCCGGGGACATCGACGCGAGCTCACGAAACTCACGCGTCATGTGCGCTTGATCGTAAAAGCCGCAGGCGAGCGCGACGTCGGTCAACGGTTTCCCCTGACGCACGCGCCGCAGCGCCGATTGCAGGCGGACAATGCGGGAAAACGTCTTCGGCGTCAGCCCGACGTCGTCGTGAAACTGCCGCTCGAGCTGCCGCAGGCTGGTGCCCGCGCGCGCGGCGAGCGAATCGATGGAGGCGCGCCCGCCGCTTTGCAGAATCGTCGTGACAGCGGCCTCGACGTGCCGCCGTGGAGGCGGGCAGGCCATCGCGGTCAGCCAGTCCGCCAGCGCCGGGATCCTCTCCACATCGCTCGATGCGTCGGCCAGGCGCTCGCAGAGGCGCCTGACCGACGGAAAGATCAAGTCGAGGTCGAGGAAGCGCCCGGACACTTCTTGAAGGGAAAAGCCGAGCAGCGTCCGCGCCGCTGCCGGTCGCAGACGGATCGCGGCCACGCCCGCAGGCCCGTCGGGGGCGAGGACGACCGGCTCGATCATCTGGCCGACCAGGAGCGATACGGGCTGCTTCACCGCGTCGCCGCTGGCGCTGTGACGCCAGAAGGGCCCGCCGTAATGAAAGATCAGCTCGACGCGGCCGTCAGGAATGACCGCGTCGGCAGATCCCCCCGTCGACTTCGCAGCGCCTTCGAGGAGCCAGAACCGCTCCACGAGCGTCGCCAGGTTGGGCGGAGGCGAGTACTCGGCGTATCGCATCAGACGACTCAAGTCTTTCCCGAGGGGCTTTGCCCCTCGGACTCCCCGACACGCTCCCTCGCGCGCCGCTTCGCCGGCGCGCTCCGCTCGCGTGGCTCGCTCGCGGCGCTCGCTCGCACGCACAAACCACCCTCGCGATTAATGAGGCTTGGTTCAAGTCTGAACCAATAGCCCATCGCACACACGCAAAATCGTTGTGATCGGTGTCATCCGTGTAATCCGTGGCCCTACTTCCCTGGCGGCGTCGCGGCCGCGTTGAACGTACCCGTCAGCGGCACGCCCATCGGTCCGACCGGGATATAGACCACGGTGTGATTGGGCGAGTTGACCATCTGCTTCTGCGCCTCAATCGCCTCGTGCTGGATGTACATCGGGCTCAACTGGCCGCGGATGATCTCCATGGCGTTCGCGATGCCTTGTGCCTGAACCTCGCGCTTGGTTCGTTCCTTCCGCTCGATCTCAATCTCCGTGTCCTTGCGCTGAAGCTCCTGCGTCGCCGCGAGCTTGCGGGACACCGCGTTGGCTACTTCTTCCGGGTACTGGACGTTCCCGACGACCACGCTCGAAATGACAAACGGACTGCCCTCGGCATACTGTCGGATGCGGCTCAGTACCGCGTCGCCAATCTGTATCAACGCGTCCTTGACCTCGAGACCGTTCCGGCGCTGCACTTCGTCACGCGCGTAAGTCTTGAGCGGCTCGCGCACGAAGTTGCCGTAGGCCACCTGGACGATCGAGTCAGGCTCCTTGTCATGCTGAGCACGCGTCATCGTCGTGCTGAAGCGCTCCATGAAGATCGGGATCCGCGTGTCGTCGATCCGCCAGACGGTATGGACACGAAAGGCAATCTTCAGGTTGTCGCGGCTCAGGACTGCGTCTTCACCGGTGAAATTCTCGGTGTAGGTGTACGGCGTCACGCTGACGTTGGTCACGTCGAGCAGCCAGGTTCGTCCGGCCGAAGTCGGCCCTCTCTGAATGCCATAGAAGCGCGATTGGCCGATCACGGCGCCCTTGGTGAGGTAGCCGACGTAACCCGCCGGCGTGAACGGGTTGCGCGATCCCAGGAACCAGATCACGACCGCGAACATGAAGATCGTACCGATACCTACGACGAGAGCACCGCGGACGGCTCGGCGCTCCGACGCTGATGCCACTTGCAGCGAGGTGAACACGGCAGGCCTCCAAATGAGCCGACGGGGTTAGCTGACGGGCTCGAGGTTGGAGTTCCTCTACCGGATTGCTCCGGATACGCCCCGTGGCGCGGACATCGCGCCGGTGGTTCCCCCGCGCCGCCATTTCGGCGACTTAGGCTTCTACGGTCGAGCCTACACCCGCCGGTCCCGGCTGTCAAAAGCCGTGTGCCCTTCTGGAACACGCCACCCACAGCAATCTCGCAGACGCCGGCACCCTGGCCGCGATGCAGAATCCGTTCACTGGACGTGACGTACGCGGTGCGGCCCCATTCGAGTCTCGGGGACTTGACCCCCGCAGAGGTACAGGGAAAAAATCTGGCCGACTCGATGGACGGTAGCGCGTCGGCGTTCGAGCAGCAATCCGTTCTGTGGGAAAGCGCGCGCGTGTGCGTCGCGGCTTAGGACAATTTTGGAGGCGAGATGGGAAAGACGGACCCCCGTGTTGACCAGTACATCGCAAAATCTGCGGGCTTCGCGAAGCCGATCCTGATGCATCTCCGGAAGGTGGTCCATGCCGCCTGTCCGGACGTCGAAGAGACGATGAAGTGGAGCTCGCCGCATTTTGACTACAAGGGCATGATGTGCGGCATGTCGGCGTTCAAGAGCCACTGCGCGTTCGGTTTCTGGAAAGGCAGCCTCGTTCTCGATGGACCGGGATTGCGCGACGCGATGGGACACTTCGGTCGAATTACGTCGGTCCGCGATCTGCCCTCGGATCGCGTGCTGGCGAGCTACGTCAAGAAAGCCGCGAAGCTGAACGATGCCGGCGTCAAAGTCGCGAGGAAACTGACGCCGTCGAAAAAGCCGCTGAGCGTACCGGCCGACTTTGCGGCGGCGCTCAAGAAGACACCCGCCGCGCGGAAGGCCTTCGACGCCTTCAGCCCAAGCCACCGTCGTGAATACCTCGAGTGGATCACCGAAGCCAAGACCGACGCCACGCGCCAGAAGCGAATGGCCACCGCGGTCGAATGGCTCGCCGAGGGCAAGAGCCGCAACTGGAAGTACGAGCCGAAATGAGCCTTTCCCTTTGCATCCATCTGATTCCGGAGTGACCGCGCCAGCGCCCACGACTGTCGTCCTGTACGACGGCGTCTGCGGCCTGTGCAATCGCCTGAACCAGTTCCTGCTGCCTCGGGACGAGCAGGCACGTCTTCGATTCGCGGCGCTTCAAAGTCCAGCCGCGCGCCGGCTGCTCGCCGGTTATCGACTCGACCCCTCGGATCTCGACACCGTGTATGTCATCGCGGACTGGGGCGCGCCGACAGAACGCGTGCTGGCGCGCTCGCAGGCGGTACTTCACGCCCTGAGTCAACTCGATGGCTCCTGGCGCGTGCTGGCCAACATCGGTAGCCTGGTGCCCGGGCCGATCGCTGACTCCGCATATCGTGTCGTCGCCCGAAACCGCTATCGCCTCTTCGGCCGCCACGATCACTGCATGGTGCCGCCCGCCAACTGGCGGGAGCGTTTCCTCGATCAGTAGTACCCTTACGGCCCGATGAACGAGATCCTCCATCCCGACGGCCGGGTAGAGCTCCGCGACACCTCGCGGATAGAGCGCAGCCTTCTCTATAACCACGACCTCGCGCCAGTCCCGCTCGCGCGCCGCACGTGGTCGACGTACAACTACGCCGCGCTCTGGATCAGCATGGCGCATTGCATCCCGACCTACATGCTGGCTTCGGGATTGATGGCCAGCGGCATGAACTGGTGGCAGGCGCTCATCACGATTCTTCTGGGCAACACCATCGTCCTCATCCCCATCCTCCTCAACTCCCACCCTGGCACGAAATACGGCATCCCGTTTCCGGTCTTTGCTCGCGTCGCGTACGGAACGATCGGATCCAACCTCCCGGCTCTGATGCGGGCACTCGTCGCGTGTGGCTGGTTCGGCATTCAGGCCTGGATCGGCGGTGAAGCACTCCAGACGTTCTTCTCGGCACTCATGCCGGGCTGGCCCCAGCTCCTCGGCAGCGGCTTCGCCGGACACTCGACGACAGAATGGCTTTCGTTCCTGCTCTTCTGGGGACTCAACGTCTTCATCATCTACCGCGGAATGGATCTACTGCGATCAGTCGAGAACTGGGCTGCGCCCTTCGTTCTGGTCATGACGGCGGCCTTGCTCGTCTGGGCCGTGCAACGCGCGGATGGACTCGGTCCGCTACTGGCGCAGCCGGGCAAGCTCAATTCGTTCGGCGAGTTCTTCCCCGTGTTCGTTCCGTCGCTGACGGCGATGATTGGTTACTGGGCGACGCTGTCGCTGAACATGCCGGACTTCACGCGCTTCGGCCGCAGCCAGCGCGAGCAGATCGTCGGCCAGGTCGTGGCGCTGCCAACGACGATGGCGGTGTTTGCGGCGATGGGCGTGCTCATCACGAGCGCCACCGTGGTGATTTACGGCGAGGCGATCTGGGATCCGGTCAAGCTGGTCGCGCGCTTCGATGCGCCGCTCGTCATCGCCGTCTCGATGTTCACCGCCGTCGTCGCGACGCTCGCCGTCAACATCGCCGCCAACGTGGTGTCGCCGGCCAACGACTTCGCCAACGCCTTCCCGCGCCTCATCGACTTCAAGACCGGCGGGCTCATCACGGGGTTACTGGCAATCGTGATGCAGCCGTGGAAGCTCCTTGCAGACCCCTCGGGCTACATCTTCACATGGCTCCTCGGATACTCAGGCGGCCTCGGATCGATCGCGGGTGTGCTGATCGCCGACTACTGGATCGTTCGCCGGACGAAGGTACAGTCTGGAGGATCTGTATTTGACAGACGGGAGTTACCGCTACGCGAGCGGCTGGAACGCGAAGGCGGTCGTCGCGACGCTCATCGGCTGCGGCCTCGCGTGGGGCGGCCTCGTCGTGCCCCTGCTCGCGCCTCTCTACGACTACGCCTGGTTCGTCGGCTTCGCGGCCGCCTTCGGCGTGTACGTGGGGCTGATGGGACGTGAACGCTGAACCGGGGATCAGGGATCAGGGATCCAGGGATCCGGGTTCAATCCGAAACCTCGAGGTAGTGGTCGAAGGTTTTTCCTGATCCCTGATCCCTGATCCCTGATCCCTTGAAGCGACCGCTATCTTTCCCCGCCAGCGGCAGTCGGTGCCGGCTTCGCGGTCGACCCAGCCAGGTCGTTCCAGTTCAGCACGGAATTAAAGACCATGTTGAACTCGCCGTGGTTCTGCCAGCGATAAATCGGATTGTTCGCGAATAACACGACTCGGCCCTTGCCGGTGAAGCCGCCGGGCACATCGATCGCAAGCGGCCGCTGGCGAATCTCGGATGCGCCCTTCATTAATCCGCTCAGGACGGCGTCGTCTCCGCCCACGTAGCGCGCCAGCACCGCCGACTGGTCCGCGGCGCCGACGCTCATGAGAGGCCCGGTAATGTACTTCACAGGCATCAGCTTGTCGGTGTAGCCGTAGAAGACCGGGTGATCCAGTTTCAGCACTTCCGCGTTGACGAGCGGACGCGGCGCATAGAACTCGCTCGACGTGGTCCCAGAGGCGTCGACCGTTCGCGCCAGGCCGAGCTCGGTCGGGAACCGGACAGCGTTCCCCATCGCGATGAGCGTGCCGCCCGCGTCCAGGAACTTCGCAAACGCGTCCACGCCTTCGCCGCCCATTCCACCGGTGATGTCAGGAGATTCGCCGTACATTCCGAGAAACTTGTACTTCTCGCCCTTCATGTAGGGCACGGGGCGCGCGGCCGGCGCCTGATAGACCGCCTGACGGTTGGCTTGCTGGGTCGGCATGAGGATGACGTCGTAGTCGTTCCGAAGGTTGCCCTTCTTGACGCGCTCCTTGTAGATCAAGTCGTACGGGATGCCGAACTTGTCGAAGGTGAAGCGCACCCAGCCGATCTCCTGCGTGCCGGTCCACGACGAGTACATCGCGATCCGCGGCAGGTCGGCGTCGTGAGTGGCGACCGACGGCAGCGCCGTGAGCGCGGCGGCGGTCAAACCAAATCGATCGACGGCGGCGCGGACGGCCGCCATGGTGGACATGTCTGCCGGCGGCGCGATCACGAATGAACCGGCGGGAAACTCGACGCCTTCGGCCGTGAAGCTCTTCTCAGCGATTTTCATCGGCACGTTCGCGAGCGCGTACCGAAACGCGATCATGTTGTTGGAGCCGAAGTGCGCGACGCCCAGGCCGGCGTTTCCGCTGCCCGCCACTCGTCCCTTCGCAACGGCCTCCTTCACCGCGGTTGTCTTCACCTCGAGAATGGCCTTGTCCTTGATCTCCTTGACGTCGGTCAGCATCGCGAGGCCCATGGTCCAGCCACTGTCGTCGTAGGTTCTGAGATTGGGATCGGGAAAACTCTGCCGCTCGAGGAGGTTCTTGGCGAGACGTCCGTAGGGCTGATCGCGCTTGATGACGTACGAGCCAGCCGGGAACGTGCCGTCGCTGACTTTGATCTCGCTCGTGGACTGTCCGACTTCAATCCGTTGCACGCGCAGGATATTGACCAGTTGCGCGACGCGCGTCATGTCGCGCTGCACCGGGATGACAAACGCGTAGGGCGCCTCGGTCCGTCCCGCCTCGATCGAGTTCCTGGTCTTGCGATAGAAGTTGTCGACGACGAGGTTGGGAAAGGCAGCCGTGAGCTGCAGCGCGCTGAGCACGCCCGTCTGCATGTAGTTGGTGTTGTTGCGACGCGAGAAGTTGTTCGCGGCGCCCGGAGGAATAGGAATGCCCCGGTACCACTCGCGCGGCTGTCCGCCGCCTCGCCCGGTCGGGGGCCCGGTCACGCCACGGCCAGCTGGGGCGCTGCCGGCGTCAGCAGCCGCCGGCGTGCTTGCCGTCGCGCCGCGACCGTCGCCGGCGGAGTCGCCTCGTCCTTCTCCTCTTCCCTCTCCCCTTCCCTCTCCCCTTCCCGCAGCAGTGTCTCCCCTACCGGCGCGGCCAGTGCCGCGGCCTTCACCGCGACCTGTACCTCGCGCCGCCGTCGCCCCGGCGGCTTCCCCCGTCGCGCCGCTGCCGGCCGCAGCGCCAGGGCCGCTCTCGCGTCCGGACTGCGTCTCGTACATCCGCATCATGCCGTTGTGGTTGTACGCGACGGACCCGAGGTAGCCCGGCGACCATCCGTCCATGAAGGCGTGCGTGTAGACGCCAGGCATGCCCCACTTCGTCATCTGCGAGAGCTCGAAGTTCGAGAAGAATGGCAGCTCAGTGAAGAGGATCGGATCAAGGTTGGGGTTCTGTGGAGCAGCGCCGCTGTAGGTGTAGAGCAGCGCCAGCGATTCGTGGAGGTCGTGCATGATCGGCGGGTGCGCGGTGAAGTACCAGTCGGCGATCGCCCGCATCGACTTCTGCGAGAGGTTTATGTCTCGATTGTTGTCGTGGTAGACGTACTTTCCCCAATAGGGCACCGCGGTGCCGCCACGGCCACCGCCACCGCCACCGCCACCGCCGCTTCCGGCAGCCTCTCCCGGCGCGGTTTCGCTGCCGGCAGCAGCCGGCGCGGCCGCGCCGCGGCCGGTCGCGTTCTGCTCGTCCTGGGTGCGGTAAAACCAGTCGACGTTGCGATCGCGGCCGTCGGGATCGGCCTGCGGCGTCACCGACACGACGACGTTCTCGCGAATCTGACGGATGAGCGGTGAGGTTTCGGTCGCGAGCCGGTAGACCAGTTCCATCAGCATCTCCGAGGGACCGGTCTCGCCGCTATGCAATCCGCCCATCAAGTGATAGTGCGGGCGCGTCGTCGCCACGAGCTGAGTGATCTGCGCGTCCGACAGGCCACGCGGATCGGCGATCCTGGCCAGGTTGTCGCGATTCTGCTGGAGGTTCTTGATGTTCTCGTCGGACGACACCCAGACGACGACCAGCTCGCGGTCTTCGTCGGACGTGCCGATGGTTTCGATCCTCACGCGCGGCGTCGCTGCGGCGAGCGCGCGGTAGTACTTCAGCGCGTCGGCGTAGTAGGTCAACTTGGCCGGCGCCCCGATGTGATACCCGAGGACATCCTTCGGGGACGGTACGCCCGTGACCTTCGGCAGATGATCGACGAGCGGGCTGATGAAGTAGGGCTGAGTCGTCCATTCCTTGACGAGCTTGGCGAAGTCGTCATCCTGCGCCTGCGCCGGGTCACGCGTTTCGGTGACCATCTGCTGCGCCGGCATCGAGATGGCAGCGAGAAGGATCGCCGCACCAATCATGAAAGTGACGCGCCGCATTGCCGTAACTCCTTGAGCCGGTTGGATTGACGGGGGGATTCTACCAGACTGGGCTTTTACGGAGGTTCAAGGGGTTCAGGAGGTTCAGGAGGTTCAGGGGTTCAATGAGCTTCACGACGTGCGGCGTGGAGGTTCGAACCTCCTGAACCTCGTGACCTACTTGAACCTCCTGAACTGAACCCCTTGAACGTCCTGAACCACTTGAACCTCGTTGAACTACAATAGCGTCACCACGATGAACACCACTATCGGTAAGGGCATCACGATCACCGGAAGTATTCAGGCGGGCGAGTCAGTGACGATCGCGGGGACGGTCAACGGCGACGTGCTTGCGTCGGACTATGACGTCACGGTCGAGGCCGGCGCGCGCATCGACGGTGCGGTGACGGCGCGAAGCATCACGGTCAAGGGCCGATCGACTGGGCGGTTGATCGCCCGCGACGTCGTGCGCGTGCAGCAGACCGCGGCCGTGAAAGGCGACGTCGCTGCACCGAGACTCTCGCTCGAGGAAGGCGCGACGTTCAACGGGTCGGTCGAACCGGCAAAGGCGGATGCGGCAATGATCGTGGCCACATACCGTAACAAGAACGCTCCGGGGCGGCCGGCGTAGTCAATCTGCGCGGCAGGGGCCACTCCTGCCCACACCTGCACGAAATCTTAGCAAAACCGCTGATTCTTCAACCGAGCTCGTCTATTATGGGCCGCCGTTATTTGACGGCCGAGAGGCACAGCGGTAGGATTGTTGCTTCCCCCCAGCCTCCCTGCCGATACGCGTGTGTTCAGAGGACAACCTGTGCCACAAGAACCGCTCGTGCTCCTCGTCGAAGACGACCCGCTCGCGCGCGAAGGCTACGCCGAGTTCCTCGAGGGCGGAGGTTTCCGCGTGGCGCAATGCGAAACAGCTGAGGACGCGTACTCCCGCTCGCTCGAGCTCGTGCCCGACGTCGTCGTGACCGACATCGCGCTGCCCGGTCGTGATGGCTTCTCGCTTGCGGCCGATCTGCGCGTGCAAACACGCACGCGCAGCATTCCGGTGGTCGCGATGACAGCTTACTGGGCCGCCGACGTCCACGAACGCGCCGACCGCGCCGGCATGACGTCGATTCTGATGAAACCGTGCCAGCCGGATCATCTGATTGCCGAGTTACACCGCGTGCTGCGGAGCGGCCAAGGGCCGTCCGTGCCACGCAAAGCGCTGCCGCCGCTGCCTCACGAGATTGAGAAGCCAGAGGTCAAGCCGCATTCCTAATCTCAAGGTCTCAAATCACGCCTAAGCAAGGTCCTCCCATCACGCCTAACTCAAGGTCGCACAGCACGGCTGACCCGAACTCTCAGATCACGCCGCGCTGGCTGCTGGGCGCGCTCGCGCTTATTGCTATCGCGGCGGTCGTGCTCGTGTGGATGGGACAGGTCCCGATCTGCAAATGCGGTTACGTGAAGCTGTGGCACGGCGTCGTCTTCAGCGCTGAGAATTCCCAGCACATCTCCGACTGGTACACCTTCTCGCACATCATTCACGGTTTCGGGTTCTACGGCCTGCTCTGGCTGATCGGCCGGCGCTGGCCAGTCGGCGCGCGGCTGCTGCTGGCGGTGGTGCTCGAATCAGCGTGGGAGATCTTCGAGAACACCGACATGGTGATCAATCGCTACCGCGAGGTGACGATCTCGCTCGACTACTACGGCGACAGCGTCCTCAACTCGGTCTGCGACATCCTCGCCATGGTTGCGGGCTTTCTGATCGCGTCGCGTCTCCCGGTCTGGTCGATCGTCGCGTTCACCATCGCGATGGAGCTCTTCGTCCTGTGGTTCATTCGCGACAACCTGACGTTGAACATCATCATGCTCGTCTACCCGCTCGAGAGCATCAAGCACTGGCAGGCGGGATCGTGAAGAATGACAGTCGACAGATGACAGTCGACAGTCGGGAGTCGGCCGTCGGAAGTCGCAGTCGATAGTCGGAGTCGGCAGTTCGAGTCGACGGGGTCGTTCCACCGGCTGGCAGGCTATTTCGAACTGTCGGAGTGTCGACTCGGGCTGTCGACTCGGACTGTCGATTCGGACTGTCGATTCGGACTGTCGACTGGGACTGTCGACTTCGACTATCGACTGTGACTCCCGACTCCTGACCCCCGACTACCGACCGCCAATGGCCCCTACTTCACCAGTGCCGGCTGACACCACGCGACGCGGCCGTTGCTCTCGATAACCTTGGCCCTGACGTAGCCCTCGTCGCCACGGAAGACGTACTCGGCCGGACTGTCGAGCGATTCCTGCACGACGCGCCCACCCTTCCCGATGAACTGAATGCGGTACTTCGACCACGCGTCTTTCTTGACGGTGACGACCATGCTGCGGCTGTTGACCGCATAGTCGGTAAGCTCCACGCCGGTCGACGAGTAGAACTGTCCAGCCTCGAGCGCCTCGAGCAGCGCGCGCGCCTCGAGGCGCGCCGCGCGAACCATGACCCAGCCTCTGCCAGGTCCCGCCACCGCCGGGTTCCCAGGCTGCTTGAAGGTATGCGCATCGTCGACGGCAATGCCGTACATCAACGTCCCAGCCGAGAGGACGGCGTCCCAGACCTCCTCGAGTCCCGCCACCCCTCCCCCACCCAGATTGTTGACCTGCGGATGCCCGTTGAAGATCTCGAGCAGACGTGTGCCGCGCACCAGCCGGAGTTCGTCGGATGAGAACGCCCATCGGAAATTCGGATGGTTGATGTGCGGCACGCCGCGCGCCAGCCGGATGGCGTCAACATTGCGCTGGAGGACGTCGAGGAGCGACGAGCCTTTCTGCGGATCCACTCTCGCCTCGACATCGAGGCCGTTGATGTGCACCGGCTTGTCGCGGAAGCTGTCCGTGACTTCCTCGCCTTTGATGAGCAGAAATTGATCGTCCTTGCCGTGGAGAGCATTCAATGCGTCGACCGACGTCAGGACGTTGTGGTCGCTCAGCACGAGAAACTGATATCCGTGCTCGCGATACCAGCGGGTCACCACGTCAGGCGTGCTGTCACCGTCACTTTCGGTCGTGTGCGTGTGGGTATTGCCCTTGTACCACCGCGCGGTTGTCTGCTCCTCACTGGCGAGCGGAGGCGGAAGGCGCGTTGCCGACACGAGCGCGACGAGCAGGATCGCGATTAGAGCGACCCGCGCGTTTGCGTGAGTGAACGAGGGCATGGTGAGCGAAAGAATACCCTAGACCTGTCTTTCTCGGAATCCGGCGAAACCCCTTCGGGCATATAACATCCATACATCCACATACACACATCTTGACATCGACCCTTTCATTGGCCTACATTCTTGAGGTCCGCACGCGCTGCGGACATTTATCCAGAGTGGCTGAGGGAACAGGCCCGACGACGCCACAGCAACCGGGACGGAGGCTGAGCAACAGCCGCCGCGCCAAGGTGCTACTTCCTGCCCGTTAACCGGGAGAGATAAAGAGCCTCGGCGGACCGCTCGGTCTTACGACGTTTCTCACTCCCACGGATTGTCCACGCGGCGACCACCGTTGTCGGTCGCGATCGCCGCAACGCCGGCCGCCCGCGAGGGCTGACCAGCGCGTCGCCGGAGGACCATGATGACCGTCGTTCCACAGTTCAGTTCCGAGACGCGCTGCCAGCCGACTGCCGATAGCGGGCGAAGGACGATCCGCATTGGCTTGTTAGGACTCGGCCAGGTCGGCTCGGCGCTCGCGCGGCTGATTCTGGCGCGGCCCCGAACCGGGGATGTCAGGATCGAAATCACCACGGCGCTGGTTCGCAATCCTGTGCGACCACGCGTGACACTCGGGGTCGCTGAAACCTGCGACCCCGACACCGTGTTCGACACTCAGCCGACCATCATCGTCGAAGCGCTTGGCGGGTTGGAACCTGCGCGGACGCTCGTGCTCGAGGCGATCGCGAGGGGCATCCCCGTCGTCACGGCGAACAAGTCGCTCCTCGCGCATCACGGCGACGAGCTGCTCGAGGCCGCGTCGGTCGCGGGCGTGCCGCTGCGATACGAGGCCAGCGTCATCGCCGGCGTGCCGTTTCTCGGCACGTTCGCGCGACGGCCGTATGCCTCGGCTCTCTCCGCCTTCAGCGGCATTCTCAACGGCACCACCAACTTCATCCTGTCGCAAATGGCCGACGGAAACCGCGACTATAGGTCTGCGTTGTACGACGCGCAGCGGCGCGGCTTGGCTGAGCCCGACCCGTCGAAGGACGTCAGCGGCGTCGACGCCGTCGAGAAACTGACGATCCTGATTCGGCAGTTCGCGGGATTGCGAGTCGACCCTGGAGCGATCGAGACGACGGGCATCGAACGCATCACGTCAGACGATCTGGCCGGGGCGCGCGGGCTGGGAGGAACGCTGAAACCGGTGGTCCACGCCGAAGGCATCGCGCAGGCGGGCGGGGCTACGCCGATCGCCGCGTTCGCCGGACCGGCGTTCGTGCGTGACGAGCATCCGCTGGCGCGAGTGCATCACGCCGGGAACGGGCTCTGTCTCCGAGCTATCTCGGACAGCCAGATGTGCTTCACGGGGCCCGGTGCTGGCCCTGACGCGACCGCGATCACGATGCTCGATGACGTCGTCGAAGCGGCGTCGCCTTCGGCATGTCGGTGGTCACCGGCTGCCGCGCACCCTGGCCTGGTCGACGCTCCCACGACGGGGTGGCTGCTGCGCGTGACGTCCGAGTCGGCTCTGCCTCCAGCCGTTGACATCGCCGACCTGCTTGGCGCGCATGACGTGTGGGCGGAACGAACGACGCCGCGCGACACTCGCGATGGCCGGGAGACGCAATCGTGCCTCGTTTACCCCTGCGACCGCCGGCGCATCGAACGCGCGGCGGCCGCGCTCGCGGCCGCTGCGCGATCGGACACTCGTGTTTTCAGAGCACTCGAGGCGCTCGCATGATCGCGCCTTCCTCGCCAGGCGCCTCTATCGCGGTCGTCAAGATCGGAGGATCCGTGCTGACCGGTCCGCTGGGGTACCGGCACGCCGCTCGATTCATTGCGAGCCGAGTCGCGGACGAGCCCGGCGTACGGCTGCTGGTCGTGGTTTCGGCAGAGCGCGGCGAAACGGACCGACTTCTCGACACCGCGCGCGCCACATGCGCTTCCCCTGATCCGGCCATGCGCGATCTGCTCTGGTCGACTGGCGAGCTGCGTTCTGTCGCACTCGTCACGCTCAGCCTTCAGGCGCTCGGGGTCGACGCGACAGGCGTCAACGTGCACCAGACGGGACTGCTGGACACGGGCCGCGCAACCACGACCGCGCGCCCCCTCGTCCAGCCCTTGCGCCTGCTCGAACGTCTCGCCACGCACGACGTCGTCGTCGCGCCCGGGTTTCTGGCACGCGGGGACGGCGACGCGATCGTGTCGCTCGGCCGAGGTGGGTCGGACCTGACGGCGGTGCTGCTGGCGGTGGGATTGGCCGCCAGCCGCTGTGAGCTCGTCAAGGATGTGCCAGGCTACTTTGCGTCAGACCCCAATCGAGATCGACACGCACGGCACTTGCCGACGATCGGCTATGCCGCGGCGCTCGAGATGGCCGCCACCGGCTGCGAACTCGTGCAAACGAGCGCACTCGAAGCAGCCGCCAGGCATGCCATGCCGATCGTAGTCCGATCGCTGACAGGCGAGCTGAAGACAGTAATCGCCGACGACCCCACCCGGAATGACCAGAAAGGATCAGACGATGGAGTTTGCCACGCGCACCATTCACTCGGAACAGCCGTCGGAGCCCGGCACCGGCTCGCTCGTCGCGCCGATTTTCCAGACTTCCACCTACGAGCAGGCGGCGCCCGGCGTTCATCAGGGATTTGACTACTCCCGGACCAACAACCCGACACGCGCCAGGCTCGAAGCCGTGTTGGCCGACCTCGAGGGCGTCGCGCATGCGGCGCTCTTCGCCTCCGGCCTGGCCGCGGAAAACGCCGTCCTTCAGGCCTGGCTCAAGCCCGGCGACGAGATCGTTATTCCACTCGATGTCTACGGCGGGACGTACCGGCTCCTGACCAGGGTGTTCGAGCCGCTCGGCTGTGTCGTCCGGCAAATCGACGTCGCGGATCAGGTCACGCTCTGGAACGCCCTGTCGAATCGCACGCGGCTCGTCTGGATCGAATCGCCTACTAATCCGCGATTGCTCGTCTACGACATCGCTGCGATCGCCGCTTCGGCTCACGCGCACGGTGCCCTCGTCGTCGTCGACAACACCTTCGCCACGCCACTCTTTCAGCAGCCGTTTCAGTTCGGCGCTGACATCGTCGTGCATAGCGTGACGAAGTACCTGGCGGGCCACTCCGATGTGATTCAGGGCGCCGTCCTGGCGAGAGACGCCAGCGTCTTCGAACCGATCAAGTTCCTGCAGAACGCGACCGGCGCGATTCCGTCGCCGTTCGACTGCTGGCTCACGCTGCGCGGTCTCAAGACAATGGAACTGCGCGTGCTGCGGCACGCGGAGAATGCGGCGGCTATTGCCGAGGCGCTGTGCGGACATCCTCGAGTCCGCAGGGTCTACTATCCTGGCCTTCCGAGCCATCCCGGCCACGACGTGGCCCGAAGACAGATGACAGGGTTTGGTGGCATGATCTCATTCGAGCTCGAAGGATCGGTCGATGAAGTGGTGTCGTTTGTATCGTCGCGGCGTTTCTTCGCGCTCGGCGAGAGCCTGGGTGGAGTCAAATCGCTCGTGTGCCACCCGGCGCGGATGACGCACGCTTCGATCCCGGCCGCTGCGCGCGCAACGATCGGCCTGTCTGACACGCTCGTCCGGCTGTCTCCGGGGTGTGAGAACCACCGAGACCTGGTGACGGACCTCCTCGATGGCCTCGCCGCCCTGCGGGCTGTCCCGCGGACGAACCATCCCGTTGCGCTGGTCGTTTGACAAGACTGGCCGAAACCGCATCACCAGGCACGCTATGATTGGCGGTCGGACGAGCGCGCGCGAGCGCCGTCCGGCCGCCGACTCATGCCCCTCGCCTCCATCCCCCTCCAGCGCGTCATCCTCGCGGCTGGCATCGCGTACATCAGCGCAATCGTCGTTCTCGTTGTTTCGAAGGCGCCGCTCGGCTCACGGATCTTCTTTGGCACGATCGCCATCGGGACACTCGCCTACGGGGTGGTGCTGGCCAGGGTGTGGCGCGAACATGCGGCCCACCGTCTGCTGGTCCTCGCGTTCGCGTTCGCCGTGATGATGCGGTTGCCAATGGCACTCGCTCCGGTTGGCTACGACAGCGACATGGTTCGCTACTTGTGGGACGGGCGCGTGCAGCTGCTCGGTTACAACCCCTACGGCCTTGTGCCATCCAACCCGGCCATGGCTCACACCCATACCGAGCAGACGGCGCGCATGCCCAGCCGCCACGATCGCACGCCGTACCCACCTGCGGCCCAGCTTTTCTTCCGGCTCGTGGTCTCGATGAGCGATTCGACGCTCGCGATGAAGCTGGCGCTGCTCGTCTGCGATTTGCTGACGATGGTAGTGCTGTGGCGGTGGCTGGTCACGACTGGGCGCTCGGCATGGCTGACGCTGGCGTACGCGTGGAATCCACTCGTCGTGTTCGAGATCGCCCACAGCGGCCACATCGATACGCTCGGGGCGATGTGGACCGTCGCGGCGGCGTTCTGGCTCGCCCGGCGCCGGACCCAGCTCGCGTCGATCGCCTTTGTGCTAGCCATCGCGACCAAGCTCGTACCAATCGTCCTCGCGCCGCTCTTCCTCGGGCGCGTCAGGAAACGCGATGTGCTCGTGGGCACGGTTTTCCTCGTGGCGCTCTATCTACCCTTCCTAACAGGATCCGACGTCCCGCTCGGCGCGGTGCCGAACGTTGTCGATCGGATTCGCTTCAACGGTCCGCTTTTTGCCGGCATCGCTTCGCTGACGTTCCCAAGGTTCGCGGCCGGTGTCGCCGTCGCTGCAGGCCTGTCAGTCGCGGCGTGGGCACGCTGGCGGCTCGACGTGACCGATCCGGCCGCCTGGGCGTGGCCCATGGCCGTCGCGATTGCCTGCGCGCCAGTGATCTACCCGTGGTACCTGCTGTACGTGACGCCGTTTCTCTTCTCGGTCGTCACGCTGCCGCTGACGGCGTGGACCGTCAGCGCACTCTCAGTCTACGAGGTCTGGAACCTGTCACGACTCGGGGCCCGCTGGGTCACGCCGGTGCCGGTGATGGTCTTCGAGTTCGGGGTCCTGGTCGCTGCCATCGTCACTGTCGTGGTGTGGAGACGAAGACGTGAGAAGCGACCTGCGGTGGAATGAGGTGACGAAGATAACGGAGTTCACTCCGCCCTCGGGGCTCGGGGCTCGGGAAGGCTTCGACTATTTTATTGAAGCTTTTCGAATCCCGAGCCCCGAGTCCCGAACTACTCACTCCTCAGCGCTGACAGCGGATCCACCATCGTCGCCCTGCGCGCGGGCAGGTAGCTGGCGGCGAGGCCGACGGCCGCGAGCAGCAGCGCCACGCTAACGAGCGTCAGCGGATCACCGGGCCGAACTTCGAAGAGCAGCGTCTGCAAAAAGCGCGACGCCGCGACCGCACCGGCGAGACCGGCCACGAGCCCAATCAGCACGACCGTACCGGCTTCACGCAGGACCATCCGTCGAATTGTCGGACCGTCGGCGCCGAGCGCCATGCGCACGCCAATCTCGCGCGTTCGCTGCGTCGTCGTGAAGCTGATGATCCCGTAGATGCCGCTCGCACAAAGCAGCAGCGCAACCAACGCAAACGTTGACATGACGCTCATGCTGAAGCGCTGGCGCACGACCGACGCCTGGACGAGTCGATCTACGCTCGCGCTGTCGTAGACCGGCTGCATCGCGTCAACAGCCCAGATCTGACGTTTCACGCGCTCGATGAGCGCGCTCGGATCGCCAGATCCCTTGACCACGAACGTCATCGAACCGAACGGGAACTGCGGCAGCGAAAGGAAGATTTCCGCGCGCGGTGCGGTGTCGAGGCCATCGTGGCGAATCTGGCTGACGACGCCCACGACGTCAGCTTCGACGGGCTTCCCCTGCCACGAAAAACGGATGCGACGACCGACCGGGCTTTCGTCAGGCCACTCGCGCCGCCGCAGTCCCTCGCTGATGACTGCCACCACCGGAGCAGTCTGCGTATCGCGATCTTCGAGCAGTCGACCCTCACGAAGTGGAATCGACATCGCGCTGAAGTACCCCGGCGTCGCGATGGTGAGATACGCGCCGCGCTGCTCGGCGGCCGGCGCTGCCGGCCGGCCGACAACGTCGAGCAGGCTCCGGATGTTGATGTTGGACAGCGCGAAGGGCATCGCCGACACTGCGCCGGCGGCGTCCACGCCCGGAAGGACCTGCAGCTGGTCGAGCGTCGAGTTGAAGAAGCTTCGCAGCCGGTCTGGACTGCCATGTCGATCCGACGCGAACAGCTGCACCATGACTACGCCCTGGGACGAAAACCCCGGATCCACCGCGAGGAGCCGGCCGAAGCTCTTGACAAGGAGTCCCGCGCCAACGAGCAGCACCAGAGCAATAGCGACCTCGCCGGCCACCAGCCCCCGACGCAGCGATCCGCGTACCGAATCGGGCTGACGCTCGCGGAGAACATCGCGGCCCTGTTTTGAAAACTGAAGCGCCGGTATCAACCCAAATACGATTGCAGTCGCGGTCGTCAACGCGGCCGCAAACAGCATCACCCGGCCATCGATGGCCGATTCCTGCAGTCGCAGAAGACCTGCGGGCGCAATCGCGATAATCCCGCGGAGCGTCCAGTGCGCAAGCGCGAGGCCGACGCCAGCGGCGATGGCCGACAACAACAGGCTCTCGGTGACGAGCTGTCGCACCAGTCGCCCGCGTCCTGCTCCGAGCGCTGATCGAATGGCGAACTCCCGGCTTCGCTCGATGCCTCGAGCGAGGAGGAGGCTCGCCACGTTCGCGCATCCGATGCCGAGCACGAGCACGACCGCTCCGAGCATCAGGACCAGCGGCAGGCGCACGCCTCCCATCAGGTGTTCGCGCAGCGGGACGACCACGGCGCTACTCGTCGCGTTGGTCCGTGGGTTCTCCCTGGCCAGGGCCGCCGAGATGGTGTCCATCTCGCTCTGCGCCTGTTCGACGGTGACGCCGGGCGACAACCGCGCGACGACATTCCACCATCCGCTAGCTCGAATCCGCTTCTCGTGTTCCTGAATGATCTTCGGTGTCCAGACCACCAGCTCCCCGGGACGCGGCAGCAGCTGCGGCGCGAACGATTTCGGCAAGACGCCGACAATCGTCCATGGCTCGCCTTCCATGCTGATTGTCTTGTTGACGACACTCGGGTCACCGGCATAGCGGGACTGCCAGAAGCCGTAGGTGATGACGACCGCGCGGCGCGCGCCGCGGACGTGCTCATCGGGCAGGAATCCTCGGCCGATCATCGGTGGCATGCCGATCGCGTCGAAGAACCCCTCGGTGACCTGTGCCCCGAACAACACCTCCGGCTCCGTGCCGCCGGTGAAGTCCATCGAATACGGAATCACCCCGGCCATCACCGAAAACGACCCCGCCCGGTCGCGCCAGTCCAGAAAATTGCCGGGCGATACATCCTCCCGTTCGTCGGGACGCGCGGCCTGCCGCTGCCAGAGCGTGACGACGCGCTCGGCGTCCTGATAGGCCAGTGGCCTGAACTGGAGCGTGTCGAGCAAGGCGGCAATCGCAACCGTGCCGCCCAAACCAATCGCGAGAATCAGGACGGCTGACAGCGCGAACGATGGCGATTTGAGGAGCATGCGCGCGCCGTGCTTGACATCGTGGACGACGTCGGCGTCCTCGGTGAACTGACGCCGCAGCCACGCGGCGTCGGGCAAGGCGCCCAGGGCGCGGCGGAACAAGTTCATTCGAGTCCTCCAGTCGAGGTGAGCATCACGGTCGAGCGTCTGCCAGCGGTGACGAATTTCTGCTTCCCATTCTGCGCGCCACTCTCCGCGCGCCGCACCGGGCACGACGACCGCGACCGCGCCGACAAGCGCAAGGCAGATTCGAACGACGAGCGGATCGCGCCGTGAGGATTTGGTCACGCGCGTGAAGGCTTGAGACGACGCGGGGACACTGCCTGATCGAGCGCCCGAAACCGTTCGACGGCTTCGACCAGCATCGCTTCGCCCGCCCCGGTGATCTCGTAGTAGCGACGTGCCGGGCGCTGCTCGCGCTGGGCGGCCGCCTGCGATTCCCAGGCGGACTTCAGATAGCCCTCGCGATCCAACCTGCGGAGGATCGGATAGACCGTGCCGCTCGGCAGCCCGGTCGCGTCCATGATGTCGAATCCGTGATGGAACCCCCTGGCCAGTGCCTGCAGCACGAGCGCTGTCGGGTAGGTCAGGTTCAGGCGCGGTGACACAGCCAAACTCCTTGAATCCTACATATGTAGGGTTCTTGTTTCACTAAGACGGCAGAGGTTGAGGAAAGGTTGGTTCAGAGCCAGAGATCAGAGATCAGGGGTCCAGGGGTTCGGGGTCAGGTCTGAGATCGGGGGCAAGTCGGCGATCGGTGATCGGAGATCGGGATCCAAAAATCATGGCTGGGGTGTACCCGAGTCCCCTGGGTCCCTGATCCCTGATCCCCGGTTCGCCGGTCGCCGAATAACTCGGAGTTGGGGCAAACTACCCACAGGATGCGCGACTCGATTGTGCGGGCGGCCGGACTGACCGGCACGGCGCTCTACGGGGCGGCGATCGTCTGGATGTATGCGGCCCAGCCGCAGACCGTGGCTGAGGTCACGGGAGGGCTGACCTCGACGATCGGCGCCTACCGCGTCGATCAGATGGCATTTGACGACGGGCTGGCGTTCTTCAAGCGGGACCAGTTTGACGAGGCCCGCGCGGCGCTGTCGCGGGCGGATCCGGCCGGCCGCGATCCGCTGACGCAGTACTACATCGCCTACTCCTACTACCGTCAGGGTTGGGGGCGGGTCTACAACGACGACGCGCTCTTCAAGAAAGGGTTGGAGGCGGTCGACCGATCGATCGCGCTCGCGGCAAATCACCGGCTCGTGGTGGATGACCCGGACATCGGCATCCATTCCGCCGACGAGCTTCGCGCCGAGTTGCAGCGCGGGCTGACCCGCGACACCTCGGATTTCAACCCGCTCCGCCTGCTGAGGCCGCGACGATGACCCCGCTGCGGGAGGCGTTGGTCCTTCCATGCTTGTTCCTCACCGTGGCGCTCCTCGGCGGGCTGCGGCTGGGCGCGGACGTTCGACTCGTCCCTCCACCGCTCATCACGCTCGTACTGGCGGTCCTGCTCGTCGGGTCGCTCATCAGGTCGGGGGTCGTCGTACCCGAACGCCTGCTCAGTCACCGTCGCACCGGCCTCGAGAACGCCTGCGGAGGTGCCGTGTTGCTCGCGCTCGCCGCCGCGTCCGCCCAGGTTTTCAACCTGCTGACGCCAGATACGGGCCTGCTGCACGTGCTCGTTGGGGTGTTTTTCCTCGTGCAGCTCCTGACCACGCTCACCGCCGTCCGCGATCGCCTGGCCATGCTCCGCAGCCTCGCGGTACTCCTCGGGTGCGCGTTCTTCCTCAGGTTCATCGCGCTCGAGTCGCTCTATGCGCCCGGGCGAGGGGTGCTCAAGCGGGTCATGACGGCCCTGATGGAAGGCATCACGCTCGGGGCGTTGGAGTACGCCCCGAACGGCGCCGCGACGGGCTACGTCGCCTTTCTGGCCCTCTCCCTCTACCTGGTCGGTCTCGTGCTCCTGCCCGCCGGGGGGCGTGCCCCGTCTTTAGCCCCGGTCCTCTGGCAGCCAGCCGAGGCCGACGAGCTGCACCGAGACCTGACCACGCTTGGGCGCGAGTGACACGCGCTCTATAACGCTGGCTGCGCTGAACTGCTCGGTGATCTTGCGTGTCTCCTGCCGAATCTCTTCGTCGAGCGCACGCGCGCGTTCCTCCACGGCACCGAGCGTCTCGCTGGCGCGCCGGATATCGTCGGTCTCCTTCATGCTCCTGCCAACGCCTCGAGCCGCTGTCGTCGCGCGGCCGAGCGAGCCTACGCCAATCGCTTTGCGGCCGAACAGTGCTCCTAGAATCGTCGCGCCCACCGAGAATCCGGTCTGGAGTTTTTGCTGAGACGCCTGAGCGGACTCGCGGTCAACAGACGCCGCCGCGCGACGTTTTTGCTCGTCGATCTGCTGCCGCTTGGACGCATATTTCTTGTTCAGGGCATCGACGGCGGCGTCGCGGGCGACGCGCTGCGCGTCCTGGACCCGAATCTGAAAATCCCGCTCGCTCTCGCCTGGATTCGAGGTCAGCTTGAGGTCGCGCTGGCGGAGCAATTCGAGCTTCTCGGACTGCGACAGCCATTTTCCAAATTCCTTGTTCCACGCGGCGTAGCTCTTGGCCTGCAGGCCAGCCGCTGGCACATCCTCGAAACTTGCGCCGGCCGGAGCGGCGTCCTTCAAATCGGCCGTTGCGACATCGACAGGCGCAGCCGTCGCCCAGTCGACGGCCACCGCGCCTGTCCCGAACGGCGCCGCATAAACGACGTCGCGGACCTCGTCGATCCCAAGCTTGGCATCGCCAAAGCCCACTCGAGCCGCGCCGAGCACAACGGGCCTGTACCGCGCGCCCGCGCCAGTCCCGGCCCCGTCGCCCAACACGAAGTACTGCTCGACGCCGGGCGGGACGATCGGGGGCGAGGACGTTGGAGCGGACCCTGACGTTGCCAGCGGCTCGCGGCTCGCGGCTCGCAGTTCGGGACTCGGGGCTCGGGGCTCGGGGCCCGCTTGTTCTGCTTTCGGCGTCAACGCCCGAATCTGATCCCTCGAGAGCGGCCCTCTGAGGTACGAGAGAGTCCATCGCGTCTGAAAAACGACCGGTGCCTGTTCGTGAACGTTGTGCAGGAGAAATACACGCTTGTCGAGCGCCGAGAGCAGCCGATCGGTTTCGGCCCGATCCATCGACCCCGCCGCCGCTCCTTCGAGCCCATCGAGCATGCGCGCCTTGTCGCGCTCGGTCTGCAGGCGTCCGAGAAACCAGGTGCCGGTATTGGCGAGCCCCTTGTAGTCGAGATCGACCGGGTTTTGGGTCGCCAGGACGACTCCAAGGCCGAACGCGCGGCCCTGCTTGAGGAGCGTCAAGAGCGGCGCCTTTGAAGGCGGATTGGCGACGGGTGGAAAATACCCGAGGATTTCGTCCATGTAGAGCACGGCGCGGAGGCTCGTCGTGCCAGTTTGCGCGCGCATCCAGGCCACAACCTGATTGAGCAGCAACGACACGAAAAACATCCGCTCGGCATCGCCCAAGTGCGCGATCGAGAAGACAGCCACGCGCGGCTTGCCCTTGGACGAATACAGGAGGCTGGCCGGGTCGAGCGGGGCGCCCTCGAGCCACTGCGCAAACCCCGGCGCGGCTAGCAGTCCATTGAGCTTCATCGCCAGGTCGAACCGCTCCTTGGCTGGAAAGAACGCCTCGAGGTCGACCACGCCGACCTTCGCGAACGGCGGCGTCTGGACGTGCTGGATGAGGGTTGCCAGATCCGAATCTCGTCCCTCGGCCCAGGCCGCCCCGAAGAGGCTGGTGACGAGCGTATGCTCGCGGCTGCGTGGTGGCGCATCGAGCCCGGCCAGCGCCAGCACACTCGTGGCCGTGCTGCCGGCGCGCTCGGCCAGCAACTCGCCGTCCGCGCGCGCTGTAGCGGGTGGAGCCGCGAACGAGCTCAGGATGGAGACCGGCGCGCCGGCGCGGCTGCCGGGCGTGTAGATCGTGAACTCGGCGGCGTTGCGCAGGCGCTCGATGCGGCTGGCGTCCTGGCCCCACTCGGCCAACCCCTTACGCCACCGCTCCGCTTCGGCGGCGGCAAACGCGTCGGCCGTCTGGCCGCTGCGACGCGCCTCGTCCTCGTCGACCCACGGCTTGAACTCCGCCGCCGAGAGTTGCGGGAACGTCAGCAGGAGGTTGCCCAGATCGCCTTTCGGGTCGATCGCGATGACCGGAACGCCATCGATTGCAGCCTCTTCGATGAGCGACAGGCACAAGCCCGTCTTGCCGCTGCCGGTCATGCCGACGCAAACGGCGTGGGTCACGAGGTCGCGCGAGTCGTAGAGCACCATCTCGTCGAGCGCGTGCCGACCTGCCATGTCGTAGCGGCGCCCGAGGTAGAAAAGACCGAGCTTTTCATAGTCCTGCATACGCGTATGTTAATCCTCCGCTTGGCTCACCCACAGTTCCATGGGCACCGACAGCAGCGGGTACTTGCGCCGGAGGGCGACGACGTGGTCGGCGTAGTCCCGCTTGGCGATGTGGCCGTCAAGGAGCGACAAGCGGAGGCGCTTGATTTCGTAGCGGTAGAGGTCCCGGACGGCATCCCGTAACTGCTGCGGCGAGGTGTCTGGGCGCGGGACGAGTCCATGGCCGGCCAGCGCGTCCAGCACCCGGGTGTCGTATCTGTAGGTTGGCTTCACTTCGTTGCGCTTTTGCGCCGCGTCTTCTGCTAGTATGCGCGACACGCGTTCCGCATTACTGCCGCAGGTGGCCAGTTCATCGTGAAATCCGACGACAACCACGCCAACCATGCACTACGAACGCGACAGCCGTGCCGGTTGCGCCAAAAATATGGACTGCGAAGGGAGCATCTATGTCCGACGAACGAGATGACACACCGGGAGACGACGCGCTGACGCGCACGGCGGAGGCCGTTGGCAGCGCCATCGGCAGCGCCACGCGCACCGTCACTGACACGGCGCAGGGAGCCGCCGGCGCTGCAGCGAACGTGGCCACGTCGGCGGTTTCGACCGCGAAGTCGGCTGGCTCGGCCACCGTCGCCGCCGTCGGCGGCGCCGCCGAGAAAACCGCCACCGCGGGTCTCGCGGCCAAGGTCGCTGCCGCACGAGCGATCGTCAAGGTACGGAGGACGGCGAGGAGAGTGAAGAGAGTTGTAAAGAGGGCGGCCCGGACCACCAGCAAGGCGACCGGCGGCGCCCGCAAAACGGTGAGGGTCAAGGTCGCCAAGCGCAGGGTGAAAAGGACTGTCAGGAGGACGGTACGGAGGGTCAAGAGAGTCAAGGCGAAGGCGGTCAGACGGACGGTCAGACGGACGGTCAGACGGACGAAGCGCGCCGTCAGGAAGACCGCCCGCAAGCGCCGCTGAACAAGACGGCTCAGGGCTTAGGGCTCAAGGCGGTGTCAAGCCTTTCGAGCCCCTGCCCTGAGCCCTGAACCAGCCCGTCACCGCGCGCTGTCGGTCGCCGCTCCGGGGCTTGGCGCGCGCGCCGCCAGATAGATCCCGTTAAACAGAAACTTGAACGTTCCGTGCGGCTGCGCGCGGAAGGTAATCTCCGGGCCAAAGAGCACGAGCCTGCCCTTCCCGACCGGCGCGTCGACCACGGCGGCGCCGCCTTGCAGATACCCCTGACCATACGCCCACCCGCTTCTGAGCGGAGCCGCGCTGTCGAACCAGGCGACAGGCCGGATGCCCTGCAGCGCGGCCAGGGGCTCGAGCTGGAATACCGGACTGTTGTCAAAAAACACGTCGACGGGGTTGGTGATGCCGTGCGCCACCAGTGATGAATTGTCGACGGTCACGCGGAGCACCGAGCCGGGGACATAGAATTTTTCGGCCGGCAGCGGACGCGACGTGCCATCCGGCGACCGTTCGATCAGGTGGTTATCAACCGGCAGCTCCATCAGCTCCGCCAGATTCATCGACGATCGCCCGACGGCGAGAATCGTGCCTCCGTCCTCGAGGAACTTCTTGAGCGCCGGAACAGTCTGAGCCACCGAGTAGGCTCCGAGCTGACTCTGATACTGGGCCGGAATGCCCGCCACGGCGCCGCCGCCGCGTCCGCCGCCACCGCCAACGCCACCGCCACGGCCTCCACGTCCCGCGGCAGGGGCCGCCGGACCCACCCCGGACGGAAAGATGATGACGTCGAAGCGGGCCGCCAGATTACCGGCGTCGAGCGCTTGCGGAAACACGACCTCGAACGGGAACTCGAATTGCTCGAGCAGCCACCGAGTCCAGCCCGAAGGCATCGAGCCGCCGTACTGATCTGCGAGCGCCACGCGAAGCTTGCGGAGTTTGATGGTGTCTCCGGAGGGACGCGAGGGCACGCCGTCGAAGTTGAGTCCCAGATCCGTCGCCAGCTTTCCGACGGCGGTCGCGGTTGAGGCCTTGGCCGCGACGAAGAACGCTCCCTGCTGCGGCCCTGAGGTCATCCACGACACGTCCTCGCCGGCCGCGATCAACCGGTTGACCGCCGCAAACGAATCATTGGCGGCGCGGCTGAACGTGTACCCCGCTGACGCGCTCGCCGTCACCTTGCCAGGCGCTGGTTTCTGCAGTCCGTTCAGTTTCTCGAACGGGCCCTCGAAGCCCTCGAGCACCCGATCGACCTTGATCCCCATCTGATACGCCAGCGTCCAACCGGCGTTGTCGTACGGCCGCGTCGGCGCGCCGCCGGGATACGGGATGTCGTCGGGATGGTCCTGCGGCTCGAACATATCGAGGACATGCGGCCGGAACGCCTGGGCGGATTTGACGACGTAAGAGCCGGCCGGATAGCTCTTGCCAGCGACCGTGAACGGCCCCGTCGCCCGATGAACCGCGATGCCGGTCTTGATGAGCGCGTTCACGAACTTGGTCGCGGTCGGGAAATCAGGCTGATCGGCAGGAAGAATGAAGCCGCGCGGATCGCGAGTTGCCGGATCCCTGAGAAGCTTCTTGAACTCCTCCGGCGACCCGACACGGCCGCCGCGGCCGCCGCCGTCGGGTTCATCACCGCCCGCCGTTGCCGCACCCCGGCCGCGACCGCCGACGACCGTCTCCGCGGCGATGACTCGTCGCGGCGTCGTCGTCCAGCTGTCGCGGTTGCCGCGCTCGATCGAGTTCTTGCCCATCTGATAGATGTTGTAGAGGAAGTTCTCCTTGTTGCGCGACGCGATGTCGAAGACGGCGTAGTTGGCGGTGACCGAATAGTCCACCGATTGCCGGAACCGCCAGACCTGCGGCTCGATCGGAAAATGCAGGTTCGAGTCAGGCAGCTGCTTCGCCGGAATGAACGGAATGCTCGTCGGCGTCGGACTCCCAATCGTTTCGGTGAGCAGGCCAATCATGTTGTGGAAGTAGGCCGTCGTCCGCAGCCCGCCATTCCACCACGTCGAATAGCTCGAGCCTTTCTTGCTCGTGACGCCGGGCTTCCCTTCCGCGGCAAACCGGCTGTGCATGGCTGACGCAACCAGATCGAGCTGGGCAGGAATCAGCGGATCGAAGTTGTAGTTGAAGGGATCGCGGAACGGCGGCGCGAACATCACCGTTCCGGCCGGTCCGGTCTGGTGATGGTTGTACATGATCTGCGGGAACCACTCGATGTACATCGCGCGGTTCATGTTGGTGCTTTCGGGCTGCGTCGACATGTAGAAGTCGCGGTTGTTGTCGTGCCCGATGTACTTCTGATACAGCCGAGGCAGGAGCGCCGTCGATCGCGTTGCGGGATCCGACTCGCGCATATACCAGCTCGACACGAGCTCCATCCCGTCGGGATTCGCGTGGACGGCGAGGATGACCAGGTCGTTCAGGAATCGCGTCGTTTCGGCATCAGATCGACTGACGAGCTGATACACCGTTTCGATCAGCTGATGCGCGCCGAGCACTTCGTTGGCGTGCAGACCGCCGTCGAACCAGACGACGCCCTTGCCTTCTTTCGCGAGCGCATGGGCCTGTTCGTCGGTAAGCCCCTCGGCGAGCGCAAGCCGGCGGGAAATGTCCTTGTAGCGATCGAGTTTCTTGTGGTTTTCGGGAGACGTAATGATGGCCATCAGCTGCGGCCGGTCTTCAGCCGTGCGGCCGATCTCGACCACCTTCATTCGCTCCGATTCCTTGTCGAGCTTCTGCCAGTAGGCGACAAACTGCGTATACGTGGCGAGCTGGTAGTCGTCGCCAATGTCGAAGCCGAAATGCTGTTTCGGTGTGGTGATGGTCTGCGCGAACGCCGCAGCCGTGGTAATCAGCAGAACAAGCACAGCCGCAAGTCCTCGACAGCCGTGCCGGTAACCCGTACGCATCAGTCGCCCTCCCCCCTTGCGTCTCCATGCCCGCTGGCACGGGCTCGCCGCCACGCCCGCTGGCACGGGCGTGAGAACGAGTAACGATACCAGAAGAAACAGATGCGAAGGAGTTGGTCGGGAAGGTGGGAACGCGGGGGAGCGGCCCCGGCGCTGCGCGCGCCCCTCCAGTGAGCACGCGCGCTACGCCGGGGCCCGTACGGCTTACTTGATGGGCGCGCCTCCGGGAGGCGCCCCGGTTTCCGGCATGGTCGCCAGGTAGCTCGCGTCGTCCTCGAAGATCGCGCCGTCGGCGTTCGTTCCGAAGTAGCGCGCCGGTGGCGTGATATCCAGAGGATCGGCGACGAACGCGTAGCCCGCCGCCGTAGCGCCCACCGCGAGGCCGTTACACGACGCGGGTGCGCCGGGTACTGGCACGGCACCCATGCTGAAGCTGTAGCCGCTCTTGACGAACGTCGCACCGCCAGACATCTCGGGTGCCAGAAACGCCTCCGCTGCCAAGGGCGGCCTCACGCCGAGCGTCTGGAGATCTGGTGAGTAGAACCCGAAGCCGCACGTAATCGCGTAGCTCAGTTGGGCGCTGTTCACCACTCGCACGGTCCCGAGTGCCGAGGCGGACTGGGCAGCGCCTCGCGCGCGCATCAAACCCGGAATCGCCAGCGTCGAGAGCAACCCGATGAGCGCGACCACGAAGAGCATGTCGATCAGCGTGAAGCCCGACTCGCTTTGTGCCTGGCTCGCTTTTACAGAAGTCATCTCCGCACCTTTATCGATTGACAATTATTGGCAGTCTTGCCATTTTCCGGTTGCCGTAAAGTGGCCCGACCCGACCCGCTGCGGCGAGCTGCTCGCTCGCCAGTTCCCGCTAAGTGATTGACATCAGAATTACTTACCGACTTCTATCAACCCCGGATTTTCACGGGACGCCTACCAAAGTGCAAGAACAGCACCACAGCCAAAAGAGCCAGGCCAACGACCTCCGCTCGTCCTGCGGCATAGCAAAGCAGGACCCCGCCAACACCGGCGAGACCGCGCTCCACCCTGGACGCCCGATGGCGAATCCAGCCCCCGAGCGCCACGGCGAACGCGGCGATTCCGGCCGAAGCGCTGAGAGTCACTTCCGCGATATCACGCAAGGTCCCGTGCATCAGGATGCCCAGACCCTCGGGCGTCAGCGTGAACATGAACGGCACGAGGAACGCCGGCAGCGTGTACTTCCACGTGAGCATCATCGTCGCGAACGGGTTGCCACCCGTGAGCGCCGCCGCCGCGAACGGCGAGAGAGCGGTCGGCGGACTGACCTCAGACAGCACGGCGTAGTAGAAGATGAACATGTGCGCCGCGGCGGGCGGCACGCCCGCCTGCACGAGTGCCGGCGCAACCATGACCGCCGCGATGATGTAGGAAGCGGTCACCGGCACGGCAAGGCCCAGCATCCAGACCGCGAGGGCCGAGTAGACCACCGTCGGAAAGAGGTGGCCGCCGGCGAGCGCGACGATCAGGCCGGACATCTTCAGGCCCAGACCCGTGAGGGTCACGATGCCGACGATGATTCCGGCGGTTGCGGTGGTGGCGCAGACACCGAGCACGCCAACCGCTCCGCCCTCGAGCGCCGCGGCCAGGCGCTTCGGCGTCAGCGCCGTGTCTCGCCGGAGGAAGCTCAACACGAAGGCCAGCGCCGTGGCCCAGAACACCGCCCGAAACGCAGACAGGCCGGCGATCATGAAGACGGCAATTGCGACGAGCGAAAGGAAATGGTAGCCGTGGGTGCGAAAGAGTGTGCTCGCCCGCTCCGCCTGCGGCATCTCACCGCTGGCGCCGAGGCGCCGCGAATCCGCCTCGATCATCAGCAGGATTGACAGGTAGTAGAGGATCGTCGGGATGGTCGCCATCACGAGAACCTGCAGGTAGGAGATTTTCAGGAATTCGGCGATGAGAAACGCCGCCGCGCCGAGCGTTGGCGGCGAGATGAGCGCACCGATGCCCGCCGCCGACAGCATCGCGCCGGCAACCTCAGGTCGATAGCCCGCGCCTCGCAGCAGTGGCCATGCCACGGATCCGAGCATGACCGTCGTGGCCACGCCGCTGCCCGAGACGGTGCCGAGCAGGAAACCCGCGACGGTCACGGTCCGCCCGGGCGCTGCGGGCGAACGAGATCTTCCCATCGCGGCCATCGACCAGTCGATAAAGAAGCGGCCGGCCCCAGACTGTTCGAGGACTGCTCCGTAGATGGTGAAGAGGATGATGTAGGTCGACGCCACGTCGAGAGGAACGCCAAAGATTCCCTCGAGCGTCATGTAAAGAGTGCCGACGAGACGATCGAACTCGTAGCCACGATGAGCGATGAGACCCAAGCCGAGGCGGTCGAACCAGGGTCCCGCCCACCCATAGGCAATGAAGCCCACTGCGGTTGCCGGCAGAATCCATCCGACCGAGCGACGCGTGGCCTCGAGGACGAGAAGGATCGTCAGGCCGCCGAGGGCGACATCAACCGGTAGCGGGTCGGCCGCGCGGTAGACGAAGCGGCTGAAGTCAACAATTGGCCAGGCGAGCGCTCCAATCGAGGCGGCGACAAGGATCCAATCTGATCCACGGACCGCGCCGGAAGCACCGCGCCGCGCGGGAAACAGGATGAAGATGAGAACGAGCGCGACGAGCAGAAAGCTGACGCGATAGACCTGGGGCTGAACGATGAAGAGCACCCAGTAAAGCGAATAGAGCGACAGTCCGATCGCGAGCACCGTCGCGACGCGACGAGATCGGCCCTGGAGCGCACGTCCCTGCGATTCCTGAAAGGGTTCGAGGGCTTCCGTCACCACGCGCGAAAGAGCGTATCAGGAGTCGGGTGCGGTCGATTGGCTTTCTGGCAGGTCACTGTCGCGTGGGTTTCTGCTCGGCGTAGTACTTCAACGCCCCCGGATGATACGGAGCGGGCGATCCTGCGGCGCCCCGCTCGAGCGACAACTGAGCGGCCTCGGGGTGGATCGCCGCGAGGTCGGACTTCTTCTCGAACAGCACGCGCGTGATGTCGTGGGCGAGAGGGTCAGGCATTGAACGGTTGACAACCAGGACGTTGGCTACTCCGACGACCGCAATCGCGCCATCGACGCCGCGATAAGCGCCGACCGGAATAGTCAGCGGAAAGTACAGCTCGCCGTAGTCCCGCCGAAGTCCTGGAAGGAGCTCGCCACTCGGAACGAGTCGGATCGTGATGCCCGGACTGTGCGCCAGATCCTGGACCGCGGCCGTTGGCAGACCGCCGCTGAAGAAGAACGCAGCGAGCTTGCCGTCCTTCAACGCACCCACCGACTCGGTGGCGCCGAGCGCCTGGCGCGTGACATCACGGTCGGGATCGAGTCCGGCACTGCGTAACAATCTGATGGCAATCACTTCCGTTCCGCTGCCGGCCGAGCCGGTCGAGATCGTCTTGCCCCGGAGGTCACCGACTGACGCGACGCCACTCGACGCCGTGGTCACGATGTGTGTGTAGTTGGAATAGAGGACGGCAAGGCTCATTGCCGGAACCGGACGGCCCTCGAACGCTCCTCGGCCCGCAACCGCATCTGCCAACGTGTCGGCCAGCACGAACGCGATGTCCGCTCGACCATCACGAATCAGCTTCAGGTTGTCGACCGACGCCGCAGTCACCTCCGCCGTCGCCCGGACCTGCGGCAGATTCTCGTTGAGGATTTTGGCGAGGCCGCCGCCGTATGGGTAGTAGACCCCGCCGGTCCCCCCGGTTGCGATCGAGAGAAAGCGAGCGCCAGGCTGGCCGTGATCCGAGCAGGCCGCGCAGACGAGCAGGAGGAGCGCGATAAGCGTGCGGGCGGAGCGCAGGCGCACGCTGGTGATTCTAGCGCAGGGGAGGCTCAGGGCTCAGGGCTCAAGGCTCAAGGCTCAGGCAAGAGCTTGGAGTACATGCTCGAAGGTTTTGCTTGGGCCCTGAGCCTTGAGCCTTGAGCCCACGTCTTAACGCGTCAGCTTCCTGTACTTGATCCGGTGCGGCTGATCGGCCTCGGCGCCGAGGCGGCGGTGGCGATCGGCCTCATAGTCCTGGTAGTTGCCCTCGAACCACACGACCTTGCTGTCGCCCTCGAATGCCAGTATGTGCGTGGCGATGCGATCGAGGAACCAGCGATCGTGGCTGATGACGACTGCGCAGCCGGCAAACGCCAAGAGCGCCTCTTCGAGCGCTCGCAGCGTATCAACGTCCAAGTCATTGGTGGGCTCGTCGAGCAGCAGGAGGTTGCCACCAGCTTTCAAGAGCTTGGCCAGGTGCACGCGATTGCGCTCGCCGCCCGAAAGGGCGCCGACCTTGCGTTGTTGATCGCGGCCCTTGAAGTTGAACCACGACACGTACGCGCGCGACGCGACCTTCCGCTTGCCGAGCTCGACTTCGTCGTTGCCGCCGGTGATTTCGTCCCAGACGCTCTTGTCGGCCCCGAGCGCGTCGCGCGATTGATCGACATATGCGACCTTGACGGTCTCGCCGAGCCTGAGGGTCCCGCCGTCGGGCTGCTCCTGTCCCGTAATCATCCGGAAGAGCGTCGTCTTACCGGCGCCGTTGGGCCCGATGACGCCGACGATACCACCGCGAGGCAGCGTGAAAGTGACGTCGTCCATCAGGAGGAGATCGCCATAACCCTTCCGAAGGCCACGCGCTTCGACGACGGTGTCGCCGAGACGAGGACCTGACGGGATGTAAATCTCGACTTGTTCGACCTTCTGGGCGGTCTCCTCGGCCAGCAGCTGCTCGTAGGCGTTGAGCCTGGCCTTCCCCTTCGCCTGGCGCGCCCGCGGTGAGAGTCGAATCCAGTCGAGTTCCCGCTGCAGCGTCCGCTGTCGCTTGCTTTCGGTCTTTTCCTCGACCTCGAGACGCTTCTGCTTCTGATCGAGCCAGGACGAGTAGTTTCCCTCCCACGGGATACCGGAACCGCGATCGAGCTCGAGGATCCAGCCGGCAACGTTGTCGAGGAAGTAGCGATCGTGCGTCACGGCGACCACGGTGCCCTGGTAGTCCTTGAGGAACCGCTCGAGCCAGGCGACCGATTCGGCATCGAGGTGGTTGGTCGGTTCGTCGAGCAGCAGCAGATCGGGCGACTTGAGCAGCAGCCGGCAGAGCGCGACGCGCCGGCGTTCGCCACCCGAGAGGGTCGTCACCTCCGCGTCCGCCGGCGGCAATCGCAGGGCGTCCATCGCCAGCTCGAGGCGCGAGTCGAGATCCCAGCCGTTGGCCGCCTCGATCTGATCTTGAACCTTGCCTTGCTCGGCGAGGACCTTATCCATCTCGTCCGGAGACATCTCTTCGCCGAACTTCGCATTGATTTCGTCGTAGCGCGTCAGCAGCGCGCGGATCTCCGCCACCCCTTCTTCGACGTTGCCGAGAACCGTCTTGGCCGGATCGAGCCGCGGCTCCTGGTGCAGAAACCCGACGCTCGTCCCCTCGGCGGGAAACGCCTCACCGACAATGCTCTGATCTTCCCCGGCCATGATGCGCAACAGGCTGCTCTTCCCCGCCCCGTTCAGGCCGAGGACGCCGATCTTCGCGCCGGGAAGAAACGAGAGCCAGATGTCCTTGAGAACGACGTGGTCGGGCTGATGGACCTTGCCCAAACCCTTCATGGTGTAGATGAACTGTGGCATGTGTGAATGGTCGCGATAACAAATGCGGAACCTAGAGATCGTATCTGATTCACGCGTCGGTTGCTCGTCACAAACCACAGGAGGTCAGGAGCCGAATTCAAAAAGGGCTCTCCTGGTCTCCTGAACTCCTGTTCAGGCAGGCCGGGCACGTCAAACTGCGCTAGAGCGCCCGATCCGAGCGCGTGGCGACCACCGCGCGCGGTTTGGGCACTTCAGGCGTGAAGTCCTCGCCGGGATTGATGAAGCGGTCGGTCTCGAGGTTGTACTGCCGGTCATGGAGCGTGCGGTAGCGGCCGCCGAGGGCCAGCAGCTCCTGATGGGTGCCACGCTCGACGATCTCGCCGTGCTCGAGGACGAGGATCTGATCGGCGCTGCGGATTGTCGACAGGCGGTGCGCGATGACAAATGTCGTGCGGCCATGGCGCAGCGCGTGCAGGCCGTCCTGGATAAGCGCCTCGCTCTCGCTGTCGAGCGACGAGGTGGCTTCGTCGAGGACGAGGATGCGCGGGTCGGCGAGAATCGCGCGGGCGATCGCGACGCGCTGCCGCTGCCCACCCGAGAGCTTGACCCCGCGCTCTCCGACCACCGTGTCGTAGCCCTTCTCGAACCCGTCGATGAACTCGTCGGCGTGGGCGATGCGGCTGACCTCGCGCACCTGCTCGACGGTCGCCTCGGGACGACCGTAGCGGATGTTGTCGCCGACGGTCCCATCGAACAGGAAATTGTCCTGGAGGACGACGCCGATCTGGGAGCGGTAATCGCGCAGCCTGATCGTCGTCAGATCGCGCCCGTCGATGAGGATTCGTCCCGACGCGGGACGATTGAACGCCATCACCAGGCTGATCAGCGTGCTCTTCCCCGATCCGCTCGAACCAACCAGCGCGGTCGTCGTCCCGGCCGGCGCGTCGAAGCTGACATCCTTTAGTACCAGCACGCCGGCGTTGTACTCGAAGCTGACGTGTTCGAAGACCACGGTGCCCTCGAGCAGACCGAGGGCCGCCTTCGCGCTGTCCTCGTCGTCTTCCGTATTCATCTCGAGGAGCTCGCGAATCCGATCGAGCCCGGCGAACGCTTCGCTGATCTGCGTCCCGATCGAGGCGATCTGCACGACCGGCGCCGCCATCAGACCGGTCAGGACGAGATAGAAAATGAAGTCACCAAGCGTCATGGCGCCCGAGAGAATCGACCGGCCGCCAATGACGATCATGATGACGCCGATCACGCCAACAACGACGGTCGAGAACGCGGTGATCGCCGAGACGCCGGTAATCGATTTGGCGATGTTGCGGAAGAGGCGGTGCACGCCCTTGGTGAAGACGAGCTCTTCGCGCTTCTCGGCGGTATAGGTCTTGACGATCCGGATCCCTCCGAGCGTCTCGTTCAACCGGCCGGTCACCTCGGCATTGATCTTCCCGCGCTCGCGGAAGAGTGGTCGCAGGCGGTTGAAGGCGAGGGCCATCGCGCCGCCGAAGGCGGCCAGCGCCCCAAGCGTCGCGAGCGTCAGCCACCAGTTCAGATAGAAGAGGATCCCGAGCGCGATCACGGCGGTCACGATGCTGCCGGTGAGCTGGACGAGGCCGGTGCCGACGATGTTACGAATACCCTCAGCGTCCGACATGATCCGCGAGATCAGGACGCCGGCCTGCGTCGAGTCGAAATAGCGTACGGGTAGGCGGGCGACATGCGCCTCGATCCGCCGCCGCATGTCAGTAATCGCCCGCTGCGCGGCAACACCCAGCACTTGCGACAACGCGAACGACGTCACCGCCTGGACGATGGTTGCGGCGCCGGCGGCGAGTGCCAGCGGCATGAGCAGATCGGCCCGGCCCCTGCCGATGACGTCGTCAATCAGGTATTTGGACGTGGCGGGCAGGACGAGGCCGACGACGCGGTTGACGAGCATCAATGCCAGGCCGAGCGCGAGCCGACCCTTGCGCGCCAGGATCAGCGCACGCGCCTCGCGCCACGCCGCCCCGGCCGAGAGCTTCTTTTTGGGCGGACCCGAGGGATCGGCGGCACGAGCCGCGTCGGACCTGCGGCCACGAGCCGCCTCCGATCGCGGCATCCGAAGCCCGCCCCTCAGTCCGCCAGGCATATGCTCATGCTTTCCCGAGGGGCTTTGCCCCTCGGACTCCCCGACACGCGCTCTCGCGCGCCGCTTCGCCGGCGCGCTCCGGTCGCGTGGCTCGCTCGCGGCGCTCGCTCGCACGGCTCAAACTGCCTTGGCGACTCATGAGATAGGTTCGAGCCTGGACTAGTGTCCCGAATCAGAAATACGTTGCCAAATTTTTCGGAGCGCGGCGCCCCGAGGGCAAGGCGCGACGACCGCGAATATTCAGCATATTCAAGGGAGGAGCAACGCCGCCATCGGGGATGCCGCGCCCGAAAAATGGCGACGTATTTCTGATTCGGGACACTAGAAGCCATCGCATAACTCGATCCGTGTTGTCCGTGGGATCCGTGGCACCGGAGAGCTACGGAAACGAGAAAATCGAGATCTGACCACAGTCACTATGACGCCGCGGCGAAGACGAACGTCTCAATCGCCTTTGCGACGCCGGCCTCATCGTTGGTTGCGGTGCGATTCCAGCCGCGCGCCTGCAGGTCGTCGATAGCGTTTCCCATCACGACCGGCGTGCCGGCAAATTCCAGCATCTCCAGATCGTTGAGGTTGTCGCCGACCGCCATCACCTCGCTCGGCGACAGCCCCTGACGGCTGGCCCAGTCCGCAAGGGCAGCGCCCTTGGAGCAACCCGCCTGCATGACGTCGACCAGCGAGAAGTCGCGATGCTCGTACTCCGTGAGCGCGACCGAGTAGTCAGCCCCGTCCTCGGTGGCGGCTGCGCGCAGATCGTCGAACAGCCGTCGCATCGGCAGGCAGCACCCCGTGAACATGATCTGCACCGGGTCTTCGGTCAGGGCATCCTCGAGCGGAGACTGCTCGCTGACGAAAGGGCGATTCGCCTCATAGAAGCGCTGGTGCCGAGGATCGTTCCAGTCGATGGATTCGAACACCACCTGCCCTGCCAGCGGACGGTCGAAGATGAGGGCCGCGCTGGTGCGATGCCCAGGGGCGCGGCCGAGCGCCGCGCGCGCCGCCTGGCGAGGCAGCAGCCGACGCATCAGCGTCTCGCTGCCAGCCTGACCGTGACTCTTCACGATCGCGCCGTTGCTCAAGATCAGGGTCAGAGGCGCCGGCAAGCGTTCGAGAATCGACCGGGCGAACTCGTAGCGCCGCCCGGTCGCGATCGCCACCTCGACACCGGCGTCGACGGCGCGGGTAATGGCCGCGAAGTTTGCTTCGGGAATCTGGCCGTGGCTGTCGAGAACTGTACCGTCGAGGTCAAGGGCAATCAGACGGATTCGTTCGTCAGGTTCAAGGGTTCAAGGTTCAGGGTTCAAGGTTCAGGGTTCAGGGTTACACACACAGCTTACCTGAACCTTGAACCGTGAACCATGAACTCTGAACCGCTCTATTTCGGAAACTGAACCTTGATCTCCCCCACCATCTGAAACTTCGTGACGTCGCCGAACACGTGCTGTTGCACGGACGAATTGGCGAGGTTGACGAACTTGAGCGAGGTCGTGACCTTGTCGTCGAGCCAGCGGAACCCGACGCCGGCGTTCACTAGAGTGTAGGGTTCGGTCGTGCCGTGGAATGGATCGTTGAGCACGTCCTGCCAAAACGCTTCGTCGGTGTAGGTAATCGAGAGGTTGCCCAGAAGCTTGTTGTAGGTGAAATTGCCGCCGACGCTGAAGCGATTGTTTGGCGGCAGGTTCAGCTCCGTAAGCGGAAAGTCCTTTGGATCGGGATCGGTCTGGTACGAGTAGTTGGCGAAGATGCTCGCATACCTGTTGACGTAGGCGTTCACGCCCAGCTCGATGCCCTGGCTCGTGCTCTCGCCAAAGTTCAGATACGTGAATTCCGACGGCAGAAAAATGCCCGCCTGGGCGAGGCCCGCGATAACGGCCGGTGGCAACGGCCAGTTGGACGGCGGGTTGGCTGCCGTGTAGACCGCCCCAGGCGGCTGGGTGAAGAGGATGTCGTTTTTCAGCCAGTTCATGTAGTAGGCGGCCGATACAATCGCGCGGCCATTTGCCAGCGCGCCCGAATACCCGACCTCGAACGCGTCGAGCGACTGGACCTCGAGCTCGGTGTTGCCGACGATGTTCACCGGAAGCAGGTACTGCCTTGGAAAGGCCGGGTTGATGAGGCTCAGATTGACCGGCTGCGAGATGATCAGGTCGATGAAGTTGTTGATCACCGATGGCGAACGATAGGCCTTGTTGTAGGAGATGCGGAACGTCTGATTCTCATCCGGCTTGACCAAAACTGCGACGCGCGGGGAAAACACGAAGTCGTCGACGAAATCGAACCGATCGATGCGCGCGCCGGCGACCAGACGGAGGTGGTCGCCCAGGAAGATCTCGTCCTGCCCGTAGATTCCAAACTCCGTGCGGTTGTCGGCGTCCGGCGCGATCGACAGATCGTTGCCGTTGAATCGAAGGTTGCCGCCGTAGTTCACCACGTGTTTGCCGAACGTGTGCACGTTCGACAAATCGAAATCGATCGTCGTCGTGTCGAACTGGAACGTGATCGGCGCACCGTTGAGACCGAGCGTCAGCAACTGGTCGGCGTCGCCGCTGAGGATGTTGGTGTAGAACCCTGCGCGCAGGGCCTTTCGGCTGAAGCTGGCCTTCGCGTAGCTCATCACCGATCCGCTGTTGATGTCGAACGGACCGATGCCGGAGTGCATGATGCCGTCGGTGCCGGCGACGCCGCCCGAGAACGAGAGCTGGCGCCCATCCTGGTAGTCGTAGTCGACGCGCGCGTCGAACTTCGGCTGCGTCGTGCCTTGGTTGGCAAAAGGAGGATAAACGCCAGTGCCGGTCGCGCCCGTGCACACTGACGAGATGTTACAGGCGATGTCCCCGGTCGGCCGGGCCAGCGCGTCCTGCGAGTAACCGCCGCCTGACAACTTGTAGGACCACCGCTCGTTCGGCGCGTCAGCGTATGTGCCGCTGAGATACCAGAGCGATCCCGCGTCCGCGTCCGGCCGATCGAATCCACCGAATCCAAACGTCGCGCTCGTGCCTTTCAATTCTCGAGGCGACTTGCTGATCACGTTGACCACGCCGTAGAGCGCGTTCGCGCCCCAGATCGCCGACGCCGGCCCGCGGATCACCTCGACCTGCTTGACCTCGTTGAAGTTCACCGGCAGGAAGTCCCACATCACGAACCCGAAGAAATCCTGGTAGAGCGTCCGTCCGTCGAGCAGCGCCAGCTGGCCGGTGGCCAGGGTTCCGGTCGCCGCGCGGCTGGTCACGTTGATGTCGCGCGCCGAGACCTGCGTGATGTTGACGCCGGGGATCGTCCGCAGCAGCTCGGCAAAGTTTGCCGAGGGCGCGGTTTCAATCGCCTGGCTGGTGATGACGCTCATCGTCGGCACGGCGTCGACCAGCTTGACCTCGCCCTTCGAGCCAGTGACGACGACGGTCTCGTCGTAGTTGGGGAGCTCGTCAGGCTTCTGTGGAGGAGTCGCCGGCGGTGGGGGCTGCGGTGGTGGCGGCATCGCCGGAGGCTGCGTCGCCGGCGGCGGAGCCGTCGGTGGCTGGCTCTGCGTCTGTGGAGCAGCCTGAGCGATTCCTGAGAGCGCGGCACCCACGGCGACGGCGACGACAACACGGCGCACGCGATTCATAAGCCTCCTCGAGAGGTTGCGATCGGCGCTGCGGGTATACCACAGCGCGAAGAACGCTGTAAACACGGCCCCGACTTCGAGTTCGGGTCCTCCCCGGATACACTGCTTTATTGCGATGTCTGCCGAGTTGGTCCCCACCCAGTCCCGTCCCCGGAAGCGCCCGGTCGCCGACCGGCTGATTCCACCCGACGAGTGGGCGGGCTGGCCGGACGACAAACTGATGGATCTGAAGATTTCCGAGCTCGGCGTTACGATCGAGGGCAGCCCGCTCGAGGCCCGCATTGGCGAACTGCAGGCGGAGCTCGATGCCCGGGGGCTGACGTTTCAGCCGCATTTCTGGTTATCGGCCGAATGGTTCTCTCCCGATGGGGTCCCGGGCGTGGCGATCCCCTTCTACCTGGCCCACCCCCGGCTGGCGCAACTCGAGCGCACCCAGATGCTCGAAGTCGAGGGCGGAACGCCGGAGTGGTGCATGAAGATCCTCCGGCACGAGGCCGGACACGCGATCGACAACGCCTACAAGCTGCGGCAGCGCCGCCGGCGGCAGCAGATCTTCGGGCCGTCGTACATGCAGTACCCGGAGTACTACACGCCGAAGCCGTACAGCAAGAGCTTCGTCCTGCACCTGGACAGCTGGTACGCGCAGAGTCATCCCGACGAAGACTTCGCCGAGAGCTTTGCGGTCTGGCTTAATCCACATTCAGACTGGCGGAATCGCTACGCCGACTGGCCGGCGCTCAAGAAGCTCGAATACATGGACGCGCTGATGCGTGAGCTCGCCGGGAAGCCGACGGTCGTGCGCACGCGCCGCAAAGTCGAACCGCTGCACAGCCTGCGCAAGACCCTGCGCGCGCACTACGAACGCAAGCGGCGTCATTACGGCGTCGAACACCCGCATTTCTACGATCGGGATCTACGCAAGCTGTTCTCGGACGCCCCGGAGTATGCCAGCAACATGAAAGCGGCGCGGTTCATCGCCCGCATTCGCCGTGACGTCCGGCGCATGGTCGCTTCGTGGACCGGCGAATACCAGTACACGATCGACCAGGTCATCGAGAACATGATTCGCCGCGCCAATGAGCTGAACCTCAGGCTGCCCGGCCCTGAAGAGCGGAGCAAGGGTGACTTCACAGTGATGCTGACCGTGCAGACGATGAACTACCTGCACAGCGGCTTTCACCGGGTCGCGCTGTAAGAGTCAGGCTCAGGGCTCAGCGCTCAAGGGCTCAGCGGCTCAGGGCTCAAGGCTCAAGCAAGATCTTGGAGTTGGTACTCGAAGGTTTTGCTTGAGCCCTCAGCCTTGAGCCTTGAGCCGTTTTCGGCGTTAGAATGGACTATCTCCTTTCTGCAGAGGCTCTAATGAAGACGACTGGCTGGTTCCTGGCGGGCATTGTTACCCTGTCGCTTGGCGGCTTTGGTCTTTCGGCCGAACAGGCACCGTCCACACTCACCTATACGAAAGACGTCGCGCCGATCCTCTTTCGCAATTGCACGTCCTGCCACCGCCCCGGCGAAATTGCGCCGATGTCGCTCTTGACCTTCGACGACGTCCGGCCGCACGCGAAGGACATCCGCGACGAAGTCAGCGAAGGGCACATGCCCCCTTGGCATGCCGCGGCGCCGAAAGGGACGTTCCTGAACGAGCGCGGGCTGACGCCCCGAAGAAAAGGACGTCCTCGTTCGCTGGGTGGCGGCCGGCGCGCCGAAGGGTGATCCGAAGGACCTGCCGCCCACGCCGGTCTATCCCGACGGCTGGGCGATGGGTAAGCCGGACGTCGTGTTTGAAATGCTAGAGGAGTACACCGTGCCGGCCGAGGGGGTCATCGAGTACCAGGTACTTCTACATTCCGACGAACTTCACCGAAGCGAAGTGGATTCAGGCGATCGAGCTCCGGCCCGGAAACCGTGAAGTGGTGCACCACGCGCTGGCGTTCTATCGGGCCACGCCCGACATGAAGCGTCCGCCGGTTCTTCGACCCAATCGCGACCAGATGATCCTGCCGCCACCCCCCAAACAGGGCACGCGGCCGCAGCGCGAGGAGCAGACGCCGAGCCGGATGCTGGCCACCTACGCGCCAGGCACGAATCCGCAGGTCCTCCGTCCGGGCACCGCTATTCGGCTTGAACCCGGCGGCGTGATCGAGCTGCAAATGCATTACACCGCCAACGGCAAGGCGGCGAAGGATCGGACGAAGATCGGGTTCCAGTTCTCGAAGGATCCGTCGCCCAGAGAAGTCCGCGTCACGCATTTCTTCAACGGCACGCTGTCGCTGCCGGCCGGCTCTCCCGACGTCCGCGTCGATGCCGACATTTCGTTTGTGAGCGACGCGGTCGTGTGGGGCATCTTCCCCCACACCCACGTTCGGGGAAAGAAGTGGAAGTACGTCCTCGAGTTGCCGGATGGGACGAAGAAGAACATCCTTTCAGTGCCGACCTACGACTTCAACTGGCAGACCTACTACATGTTCACCGACCCGCTCGAGATCCCGAAAGGATCGCGGCTCGTGTCGAGCGCGTGGTACGACAATTCGGCGGCGAACAAGTCGAACCCGGATCCGAAAGTCACCGTCAAGTGGGGCGATCAGACGTGGGAGGAGATGCAATACACGGGCCTCCTCTTCAGTCCGGCCGTCGCGCCACCTGCGCCGCAGGCGGCTGGCCCGATTCGATGACCCCGAGCGCCGGCCGCCACGCGATCCGCGCTGCTGGCGCGTCGATCGCGGCGGCGTCCGGGCTCGCCCTCGTCGCCGCGACCGTCGGCGTCTCCGCCCACGATCCCATCAAGACTCGCGTCACCTGGACGGGCGACATCTCACGCGTGATCGCTGCCCGCTGTGTCAGTTGCCACTACCCCGGCGTTCGAGGCACGATGTCGCTGGCCACGTATGAGGACGCGCGGCCGTGGGCGCGCGCCATCAAGGAAGAGGTCATGACGCGGCGGATGCCAAAATGGCAGGCCGTTCGCGGCTATGGCGACTTCAGCAACGACCCATCGTTGTCACCCTTCGACATCGCGCTCGTGGCCGCGTGGGCCGACGGCGGCGCGCCGAAGGGGACGGAGGCGGACACGCCGAAGAACGCGTTGCCCATCATAAAGTCGCGTTCGGCGGAGGAACCGCCGCGACCTTCGCGCGAGGTGACGCTTCCCTGTGGCGATCGACCGGCGCCTGAAGGCACGCTGGTTGCCATTCGACCAGTGCTCGAGAAAGACGGTGAGGTCGGGATTGCCGTGACTCAGCTGAACGGCCAGCGAGAGATCGTCGCCTGGATCCGCGGCTACGATCCGGAGTTCCCGACCACCTACCGGCTGCGGACGCCTCTCGCCCTTTCGCCCGATGCGATCGTCAGCGCGCAGCCAGCGACACCGGGCTGCCGCGTCACGTTTACAGTTCTTGGATCGTGACCACGAACGAGGCCGTGACGACCTGGCCGCGACGCTGAAACTGCACCCATAACTTGTAGGCCCCCGGCGCTGGAAACACCGATCCGAACGTGACGACTTGGCCGCTGGTGCGAGACGCTTCCGGATGGCCGTGGATCGCCGACGAGAGATCGCTGTTGACGATCAGCATGTGGCCGGCCGCGCCGAGGTATGGCTCCAGGTCGGTCACCGGAAGGCCGGAGTCAGCCTCGGAGATCAGGAATCGGACAAAAGACTCGCGACGAGGCCGCAAGGCTTCGCTCTCGAGTCGGATCCGAAGCCCGCCGGCGACTTGTTCCTGAGGGGACGCGGATGGGGTCGGCAGCGCCGCCGCCGCAAACAGCGGGCCCGCGTAGCCTGGGGTCACGACCGCACGCTGCACCAGCTGCGCAGTGCCGTCAGCCGGAAGAAAGTCCGCAATCAACATGTACTCGCCAGCGGCCATGTCGTGTTGCAGCTCGAAGGTTCCGTCTTCCCGGCGCCGCGGGTGCACGTGGGCGAATCGCGTCAGATCGCGACTGATGATAAAGAGGTGCAGCTGACGCTCGTGTACCTCGATGAAACGCGATACGCGCTCACCCGTGTCCGGGTCGCGGACGACCATCGTCAATCCTGACGACCCGCCCCCGGGCCGAGGCAGTAGCGAGACGTCCAGGCGGTACTCGCCAACCCGAGGTGGAGGGATACGCACCAGGGCCATCGAACAGATCGGGCACGACCCGGCCGTCGGCGACCGCACGTCGACGTGCATCGGACACCACCACACGTCCGGCAGGGTCGTATCGCGAACGATTTCGACGCCGAGCCCCGAGGCAAGCGTGAAACGAGCGCGATCGGCATTGGCGGTCGAGGGCTTCGTCTTGATCGCGGCCAGCACCGGCGCAGGATCGCTCGCGGCAAAGCCCACGTGATCGAGCGTCCCGTCCCTCCATCCGCGGGCCACGGCAGTGTCAGCGAGCGAGGCCGGCTCCACGACGATTCCCTGCCCCGACAGCCACCGAGCCGCCTGGAGGTAGGCGTCTGGGGCGCTGCGGCGGCTGCTGCGCGGAACCGTCCCGCTCTGGCGATCGAAGAGCACGTACTGAGTGCCGACCCGCACGCCGACACCGAGCCCCTGAAGAATCGTGCGTGTCCCCTCGAACGCTTCCGCTGCGTCGCCCAACGCGTCGCCAGGATCCGGCACACGGTAGTGCAGATGGTGGAATCGAACCGCGATCGGCGGATGGACGCCGACTGTTCCGAGCGTGACCAGAAGGCAGAGGCCGATCGACAGAATCAATTGGGTCATCGGACCGCGAGCGTCGTAGTGTCCGGCTTTCCGCCTTCGCGCGAAGCGCTTCCGCCTTCGCCAAGGCTTCGGCGGACCGCCGTAGCTTTAGCGGAGGCTGGTCGGCGGACGCGCCGTAGCCTTGGCGGAGGCGGTAGCCGGACTTTTGAGGTCCGCCTAAATGCGAACACTACGGGTGTATAAGACAAACTTCTAACTCCCCGCTCCGGTCTCGTCGTCGACGTTGAGCGCGCCTCGCGCATGCAGGCGGACGACGGCTTCGGCGATGTCGGGATCGAACTGCACGCCCGCGCCCTCGGCGATGAGCTGCACGACATCGCCGAGCGGCTTGGGCTCGTGATACGCGCGCGCCGACGTCAGCGCGTCGAGAAAGTCTGCGACACCGAGCAGCCGTCCGAGGAGCGGAATTCGGCTGCCGCTCAACCCTTCGGGATACCCGGAGCCATCCCACTTCTCGTGGTGATACTGGACGCCCGGCAACACCGCCGCGACGAGCGGGCTCTTGATGTTGGCGAGGATGCGCGCGCCATGGGCGGGATGCTTCCGCATCTCGGCAAACTCGTCGACCGTCAGGCGGCCGGGCTTGTTGAGAATCGAGTCGGGCACGGCGATCTTGCCGACATCGTGCAGCAGCGCCGAGAGCTCGGCCAACTCCTGCTGATCGGCCCCGAGGCCTAGTTCGGCGGCGATCCGGCTGGCCAGCGTCGCGACGCGCTCCGAGTGGCGGTGCGTGTATCCATCCTTCGCGTCGATCGTGGCGGCGATGGCGCGGACCGTGTCAAGCAGGAGCCGCTCGATCTCGCCGAGCAGGCGCACCCGGTGCAGCGCCACGCCGGTGTGGTTGCCGATCGCGGCGAGGAGCTCGAGATCCTCCTCGCTGAAGCGGCCGGGGCCGCTCTGGCTATCGACGTAGAGCGCGCCGAGGACCTCGTCGGTCGTCCGGAGCGGCACGCACATCACCGATCGGATGCCCTGTCCGATGACGCTGTCGCCGCTCGCGAACCGTTCGTCGACGCTCGCGTCCCGCGCGAACGTCGAGACGCCCTTCGTAATCGTGTCGGTGACGATGGTGCGGCTCAGCGTGAACGGACCCTCGGGACTCCTCAGACGGACGGCTGCGACGTCGGCCTCTCCCGATGACGTGCCGTCGCGGCGCAGCACCAGCGCCGCTCGATCGGCGGCGGTGACGTCGAGGATTGTTTCGAGCGCGGCATCGGCCAGGGCTTGAAGATCGCGGGCGCCGGCCAGCACCTCGGACACGCGGTGGAGCGTCTTGAGATGCCGCTGCGCGCGCTGCAGCAGCGAGACCGCAGGAAGCGCGGACGTCGCGGAAGACAACCACTCGATATCGGCCGGCTCGATCCGCTTCCGGATGACCGACTGCATCTCGCGGTCGGCATCCGCCACGACCCTGGCCGTGCCGCGCCGCGCCGCGCGCCGTCGGGATCACGGTACTCGAGACCGTCGAGCCGACGCGAATCAGGTCACCGGGCCGCGCCGTCGCCGACTTGACGGGCCGTTCGTTGAGGAACGTGCCGTTCGCGGATTCGAGATCGGTGACGACCAGCGACGACTCGCGCACGGTCAGCGTGCAGTGACGCCGCGACACCGCCTGGTCATCGATGTGGATTTCACATTGCGCGACGCGGCCGACGGTCACCGACGCGCCCTCCGCGAGCGCATAGACGATCGCGGTACCACGGACGGCAATCTCGGCGGCCGGAGGCATGGCTATAGAATACCCGTCTGATGTACATCACGCCGACGAAGACGCGGGGGCTGCTGTGGCTCTCGCTGTTGACCTTGCTCTGCTGCACCGCAGCGGCGCCACTCGCGCAATCCTCCAGCTGGCTCGACGACTATCGCGGCAGCGCCGCCCGGCTGATCTCCGAGTCGCTCTCCAGTCAGTTCGCGTGGGAACGCCTCGCACTGCTCGGCGACACCTTCGGTCACCGGCTGAGTGGATCAAAGGCGCTTGAGAATGCCATCAAGTGGGCCGTGGCGGAAATGACGAAAGACGGCCTCGACAATGTCCGCGCCGAGCCCGTAAAAGTCACCCACTGGGTGCGCGGACACGAGAGCGTCGAGATCACCGCGCCTCATCGATCCGCGCTGGCGATGCTCGGTCTCGGCAACAGCGTCGGTACGCCCGCCGGCGGCGTCGAAGCCGACGTGCTCGTGGTTCGTTCGTTTGCCGAGCTCGACGCCGCGGGCCCCGGCGTTCGCGGCAAGATCGTGCTGTTCAACGTGCCGTTCACGACCTACGGCGAAACCGTCCAATACCGCGCCGCTGGCCCGTCACGGGCGGCAGCGCTAGGCGCTGTTGCCATGTTAATCCGGGCCGTCGGACCACCTGGTCTTCGCACGCCGCACACGGGAGCGCTTCGATACGCCGACGGCGTGACGAAGATTCCCGCGGCCTCAATCGCGGCCGAAGACGCCGAGCGCCTCCAGCGCATGCAGAACAGGGGCACCAAAGTACGCGTCCTCCTGAAAATGGAGGCGCAGTTTCTTCCAGACGCTGACTCGGCCAACGTCGTCGCCGAGATCCGCGGTCGCGAACGCCCCGACGAAGTCGTGGTGGTCGGCGGACACTTCGATTCCTGGGACGTCGGGACGGGGTCGACCGACGACGGTGGCGGGTGCGTGGTGACGTGGGAGGCGCTGCGCCTCATGAAGAAGCTGAATCTGCGTCCCCGTCGCACGGTTCGACTGGTGCTCTTCACCAACGAGGAGAACGGCCTGGCGGGCGGACGTGCCTATCTCGACCGCTATCGCTCCGAGCTCGGCAAGCACGTCCTGATGCTCGAATCCGACAGCGGCGTCTTCCGTCCGACCGGCTTCGGCTTCACAGGGAGCTCGGCCGCGCGCGCCACCATCGAGCAGATCGCGGGCTTACTCCGCCCGATTCAGGTCGATCGGATCGGCTCGTCAGGCGGCGGCGCCGACATCGGACCGAGCGTCGACGCCGGCCAACTGCCAGCGATGTCGCTCGAGGTCGAGGGGAACTACTTTCTAATCCACCACACCGCCGCTGATACCGTCGACAAGATCGATCCGGTCGACATGGCCAAAGCATCCGCGGCGATCGCCGTCATCGCCTACGTCGTCGCCGACATGCCCGATCGGTTGAGGTGAGCGGGATCTACTTCCTGGGTTCCGCGACCGTATACACGAGATAGTCCGCGCGCGCCAGGTCCTCGCCGGCCGGCGCGAGCGCGTCGAGATCCTTGACCGGCAGCACTGAGACTACGACAACGCGTCGGCCGTTCAGCCGCCGCCGCACGCGCTCGGCAGTCCCCTGCCCGAAGTCGCTGTGGAACGCCCCGTTGACGTGCACGACGAGCTTGCGATTGTACTGGTCAAAGCCAATGGCAATCGCTTCGGCCATCGTCTCGTCCTTGACGCACTGAGAGAAATAGTAACGCTCGGTGGTCTGTTGCTGCGCATCACCGACGCCATCGTGCCCGCTCATCGACTTGGCGAACCGATCGAAATACGCGTCCCGAGGACAGCGCAGGTCCGCCGCGACCCATGACCGTTCGGTCGGCGACAGCGTGTCGAGCGCCGTCAGTCCCGACTTGGCCACGCTCGACGCATAGCGTCTCGGAACGTTCGCCGCGATCATCGGCCATCCGTTGGCTTTCGCCATCTCTACCAGCATCCGGTAGTCGGTCGCATAGCGGGGCCAGGGGCGTGATGACTTGAGAAACTCCTCCTCGGAGATGCCGCTTGAGAGATAGCTGTCGAGGCCGCCCTGCGTGTCCCGCTCGAACATCTCGAGCGACAGCGCCAGCGTGACGCGGCGGCGGCGAAGCCCATCGAGCATCGCCGCTTCGAGGCGGTGGGTGTTGGGATCGTCGTGCTGCTCGCCGACGAAGACGACATCCGCCCGGGCGATGTCGGCGAGCATGCTCTCGAAATCCGTAAAAGCCCTGACGGCGCGTGTCGTAGACGCGCTCGGGGACGTAGGCAGCCGCCGGAGCGGCGATCGTCTGCGCGGATTGGGACAGGAGGAGTAGCCCGAGAAGGAGGCTAACCACGTGCGGTCATTGTACTAGCGGCGCGGTGGCGGCGCCGTAGACGTGCCGCGTGCGACGCCCCTGAAGCCAGGCGACTGCCCGCATCTTGCCGGTCTGCCACCTGCGATCCAGAGCCAGCTGGCCATCTGCGACGAATGACTCGCGCTCGAGTGAACCGAGCGATTCGAGCGTGCGAACGACGGCGACGTGGGTAAGCGTGCGACCGCCGTTCTCGCCGCGGCGCACGACCGAGCTCAAATCGTCTTCTGTCAGCGCGACGAGCACGTCGATCGGCTCGGCGCCGTCTGGCGCGGCGGGAAGATCGATCGACAGCCGCACGGCCGCCCCGCGGGCGCGCGCATCGACGCGCAGCGGCAGGTGGGGACGCGCGACTGCCGCCGCCACGACGCGTCGAACCGCCGCCTCGTCGCTGCCGTTGGACTCGTCGCGGCCGTCAACGACGATTTGCGGCGTGTAGAGGCGCCCCTCGCCGAACGACCTTCGAATACGCCTCCTGGCGGCTGGTGAACGCTTTCGAGGCGAACGGATCTTTCCAGCCCTGGTGGTCCCAGTAGGTCACGTGCAGCGAGAGCGGAACGATCTCGAGCGTCGACGACCGGCTGCTCGCGCAGCAGCCGCGTGAGCAGCGCATCAGCCGGAGGACAGCTGGAACAGCCTTCGGAGGTAAAGAGCTCGACGAGAATCGCCGTTTTCGGCGCCGCTTCTGGCGGCTCGAACGCCAGCAGCAACCCGACGAGCAGTGGCACGAATGAAAGAAGCGTCAATGTTGAAGATCTGTGTGCCCGGTCGCGGCCAAAGGTCGTGCGCGATTGACGGTTACAGCGCGGCGGTGCCGGGCGCCGATGGACGCCCGATCTCGATGTCGATCGTGATCGTCACCTCGTCGCCGACGACCGGACCAGCCTCGACCATTCGAGTTGTACTTTAGCCCATACTCGAGCCGCTTGATGCGGGTGGTGGCAGTGGTCCCGGTGACGAGCCCACCACCCATGCCTTTCACGATCGGGGACGGTGCATCGACATCGAGCACGACCTCTTTCGTCGTCCCGCGGATGGTCAGGTCGCCAACGAGCTTGAACGCGCCGCCGCTGCCCGGCTCGACGCGCTTCGACTTGAACGTGAGGATCGGATGATTCGCGGCGTCGAAGAAGTCCGGACTGCGCAAATGACCGTCGCGCTTCTCGTTCTGCGTATCGATACCGTTGATGTCGATCCTGACGTCCGCTTTCACCGAGCGGACATCCATGCCGTCGTACTCGAGCGTGCCGCTGATGGGCCCGAGCCGGCCGCGCACGGTCGAGACCATGAGGTGCCGTACGCTGAAGTTGGCGGCCGAATGCGTCGCATCGATCCGCCACTGATGCGGTCCGAGCGGAGCCTGGGCCGGTCGTCCGGCGGGCGCCGGTGCCGGCGCAGGAGTCTGTGCTGACATTGCGGACGCCGCCAGCGCTGCGGCGGCAAGCGTCGTCGTCCAAGGGCTCATTCGAACAATCCTCCAGGAGCTCGCGATAGAGACATCTCCTAAAGACGCCTCCCGGGACCGACACGTTTCAAGCCGCGCGCCGTCACGTCTGGCAACGTATTTCAGACACTTTAGAACCTGTCTCGTAAGTCGCCAGGGCGGTCTCAATGGTGCGAGCGAGCGCCGCGAGCGAGCCACGCGACCGGAGCGCGCCGGCGAAGCGGCGCGCGAGAGAGCGTGTCGGGGGGTCCGGGGGGCGAAGCCCCCCGGATAAAACTAGAGCTTCGTCTGGCGTTCACGGGGGGCAACCGGCTTTGGTTCCGGGGGCGACACGTACGGTTCGTGAAGGTGGACCGGAGCAGTCTTCGGCCTGATGCGAAGGTTGATCGCCTCGACGAACACCGAGAAGCCCATTGCAAAGTAGATGTAACCCTTTGGAATGTGATGGTCGAACCCCTCGGCGAGGAGCGAGAGCCCGATCAGCAAGAGGAAGCTGAGGGCCAGCATCTTGACTGTCGGATGCCGGTGCACGAAAGCGCTGATCGGTTCCGCCGACCACATCATGATCCCCACCGCGATGATGACCGCAGTGACCATCACCCACAACTCGTCGACCATGCCAACCGCCGTGATCACCGAATCGAGCGAAAAGACGATATCGAGCAGCATGATCTGGATGATCACGCTGGTGAACGATGCCGCCACGCGACTCGAGGCGTGGCCTTCCTCGCCTTCCAGCTTCTCGTGGATCTCGTGGGTGCTCTTGGCCATCAGAAAGAGCCCGCCGAGAATCAGGATCAGATCGCGGCCGGAGATGTCCGTGCCGGTCACGGTGAACAACGGCTGGGTCAGCCGGATGATCCACGCGAGCGAGAGGAGGAGCAGGACGCGCGTCACCATGGCCCCCAGCAAGCCGAGCCTTCGGGCCTTCGGCTGCTGCTCCATGGGGAGCTTTCCCGACAGGATGGAGATGAAGATGATGTTGTCGACCCCGAGAACGATCTCGAGGAAGGTCAGCGTGGCGAGAGCAATCCAGATCTGCGGGTCGGCAATCGATTCCATCATCTCCTCTGTTTGTCGAAGCGAAGTTTGGCGAATTCCAGATGGCGAATGAGGGCGAGCATCACACGCCGAACGCGTCCGGCTCCCAGACGAGCCCGAGCTCGGAGGGTGGCGCCATGAAGCCGAGGAGCGCGGACGCGGCAACGACCGCGGGGCTGGCGAGATAGCCTTCACCGCCAAATCCCATCCGATTCTGCCAGTTGCGATTGAACGACGTGATCGCGCGCTGCCCTGCAGTCAGCGCGTCTGGTCCCTGCCCGAAACACGGGCCGCACCACGACTGGCGAATGCCGCCGCCGACCGATCGGAAGACCTCGGCGATCGATTCGCCGCCGAGGCGCGGATCTGGTCGCTCGATCTGCCGACCGACGCCACCGGAGCCGGGAAACACTGCCAGCTCACGCTCCACTTTCTTGAGGCCCTGATCGCGCGCCGCCCGGATGACGAGCGCTGCCTGCAGCAGGTCATCGTAGCTGCCGTTCGTGCACGACCCGATCATCGCCTTGTCGAACGTGATCCGCTCGCGCGCTACCTCGAGTGCCGGAAAGGCGTTCCCAGGACTGAACGGTTTGGCGATCATCGGCTGCACGGCCGTCAGGTCGACGATCTCGTCGAGCTCGTAGACAGCCTCCGGTCCTGGAGTCAGGGCCGGATAGGGCAGCTCAGTGATGCCCTTCTGCTGGTACCACGCATAGGTGATGTCATCGGGAGCGAAGATGCCGTTCTGCGCCTCGGCTTCTGCCATCATGTTCGCGATCGTGTTTCGATAGGCGATCGGCAGCTGCCGGTCGGCGTCGACGAGCTCCACGGACATGCCCTGTGATTGCCGGGCTCCCCACTGGCGAAGCAATTCCAGCACGATGTCCTTGCCGCTGACCCAGGGCTGCAGACGGCCGCGAAACACGACGCGGCGCTGCCTGGCGAGCGTGAAGTAGATGTAGCCGGTCGACCATCCGAAGCCAAGCGTCGTCGAACCGACGCCGATCCCGACGGCACCGTACGCCCCATAGGCACGACTGTGCGAGTCGGCGCCGGGGATGAACTGCCCGGGCATGACCAGGCCTTGCTCGGGAAAGTAGAAATGGAAAATGCCGTCGCCCGGGGTCGCATAGTAGGGCTTGGCGAGGTCGTGCAGGCGCGCGAATTCGCGACCGATGCCCGTTTGCTTGTCGTCGGCGTCGACGCCGGTGAAGACGAAATGATCGTTGGCGATGGCCGCCTGCCGTGGATAGATGGCGCGGCCCCCGGTAATCTGGTTGAACGTGTGAATCGCAAACGGTGCGGTACCGTCCGAGGCCGGAAGGAGGTCGGCATAGACGCGCAGCGTCGCGCCCGGCGTCAGATCGGCTGGCCGAAGATCCTTGTCGACGCGATGCGCCCAGACGATCTGCTCGGTCGTCGTCATTTTCTCGGCGGCGTGCGGCTCGGGCCAGTCCACGACGGGGCGGGTCAGGACGGACTTGCGGAACTCGCGCCGGCCAACTGCGAAAATCCCGCCACTTCTGCGGATCTCTTCCTCCTTTGGCGACAGGGGAACTGGATCGGTACGCCTTGCCTTGCGTGACGTTTCGCAGCTGCCTCGAGAGCGGATCGAACGTGAACTCATCCCCGTCCCGGGCGTCAGCGACGGCCTCCGGGCTCTGGACGACGTGCAGACCGAGGTTGAAGCTGTTGCGCCGGAAGATATCGCCCATGTTCTGGCCGCAGACGATGACCATCTGGAGGCCGGCTTCCTCCGCGACGCCCTTGAGGCCCGCCGGGCTCATCTCGCGCGATGATCCAATCGCGAAGCGATCGCCCGCGATGACGAAATTCTCGCCGCGGTGCACGCGCGCGCGAAAGTCCGGCATCAGGTATCGGAACGATCCCGCCTTCCAGCGCTCGTCGAGCGTCTCGAGGCTCTCGGACACGCAGTCGGCGGCCGGGGTGATCTGATCGGTATCGATGGCGTCGAGTTTCTTCGCGAACTTTGTGCCCGGGAGGCTCATCGGATCCCAGAACACGAGCGCGCGTCCGGCGATCAGCGGGGCGCGCGACGTTTGCGTGTCCTCTGTCTCGACGGCCGGCGCCTCCGCCGGCAAGGAGCGAATCGTCACCTCCGGCTTCAGCCGCGCGGGTTCAATGGCGTGCATACACCTCCCCATGCTAGCAAACCACGGCGCCATTCAACGGCGTCTAGACGCTTATTCATCCGATCCGTGTTGTCCGTGTGATCCGTCGCGCTAGTCGTCGTCGTCGGGCGACGGCGCGAACCCGGCACAGAGTCGGACTGGCAAGGGCGGATACTTTGGGAAGCGGGAATCGGTCGCAGACAACCTGCAGAGATAGAAACGCGAGCCACGGTCGTTGCGAATGACGAGCGCATGCGCACACCGGGCGCACAAACCCGCGCCTTGCTCGTCAGCGTGCGAATCGTTCATGATGCTGGACTATGTTCACATCGGAAGCCACGACGCGGGGCGTACGCGTGCAGGTGGTCGCGCGGTACTCGCCAGAACGATCCCAGCCGTCGGGCAACAAGTGGTTCTTTCTCTATACGGTGACGATTGTCAACGAAGGCAGCGAAACCGTCCAGCTCCTCACCCGGCACTGGACCGCAACCGACAGCGCCGGCCACACCGATGAAGTCCGTGGTCCTGGCGTCGTCGGCAAGCAGCCGACCCTTGCGCCGGGCGAATCGTTCGAGTACACGTCCGGCTGGCCATTGCCCACTCCTTTCGGGATCCTCGAAGGCACGTACCAGATGGTGACGGCGCTAGGCGAGCACTTCGATGCCAGGATTGCTCCGGTCACGCTGAGTGAGCCGTACACGGTGCACTAAGAGCCTCCAGATCTAGAGCCACGGATCACACAGACAACACGGATCGGGTTTGTGACACGGCTTCTCGAAGCTATCCCACGAAACCGGCTCGTGGTCTTCGTGTCATCCGTGTCATCCGTGGCTCTAAAGGAACGCGCAATCGAGTCGCAGACTCTCCTCCAGACGTCGGAGATACTCAGCCCTCGGAATCTCCACCGCGCCGAACTGCTCGAGATGCGGGGTGACCCACTGTGTGTCGAGCAGGCAGTAGCCGCGGGCCCGCAGGCGGTCAATCAGCGCGACCAGCGCGACTTTGGACGCGTCGGTTTCGCGGTGGAACATCGATTCGCCGAAAAATGCGCCCCGCAAGGCGACACCGTACAACCCGCCGACCAGCCGATCGTCCCGCCACGTCTCAACCGAGTGCGCGATCCCCTGCTCGTGGAGCGCGGTGTAGCTCTCGATGATCTCGTCGTCAATCCAGCTGCCCGGATCGTCGGGATCGCGATCGTCGGCCGCGCAGGCACGGATAACGTCGCCAAACGCGCGATCGATCTCGATGCGGAACCTGCCCTGGCGCGCCACCCGAGCCAACCGTCGAGGGATGTGCAGGTCCCCGAGCGGCAGGATACCCCTGGGGTCCGGCGAATACCACCGAATCTCGCCGTCCGCGGCCATCGGAAACCAGCCGCTGGCGTAGGCGGCAGTCAGGAGTTTTGCTGGGATCATGACAGTCGTCAGTCGGTAGTCGTCGGTCGTCAGTCACAGTCGTCAGTCTGAGTCGGCAGTCCCAGTCGTCAGTCCCAGTCAGTCTCGGTCCTCATTATCAGTCATCAGTCCCCGTCGCCCACTGAGCCCAGCATTCGACCACTCATCGCGGCAAGCGATGACTGAAACTGTCGACTGAAACTGTCGACTGAGACTGTCGACTGGGACTGTCGACTGAGGACTGGACTGTCGACTGGGACTGTCGACTGAGACTCTCGACTGGAACTGCCGACTCAGACTGTCGACTGTGACTGCCGACTGACGACTGCCGACTGACGACTGCTTTATTGTGTCCTGAGTGCCGTCATCGGATCGATACGCGTCGCGCGGCGGGCAGGAATCAGGCACCCGAGGACAGCGGCGACGATCAGCAGGACAGGGACCACGATGAAGGTGCCGGGATCGTGGGCGGTGACGCCGAACAGCTGGCTCTCGAGGAAGCGCGCGAGCACGAACGCCGTCGTCAACCCCAGCGCGACGCCGACTCCCACCAGCCGCAGGCCGTCAGAGAGCACCAGGCCGAGCAGGTTGCGCGGCGTCGCGCCGAGCGCGACTCGAAGCCCGAGTTCGTGGGTTCGCTCGGCGACCGAGAACGAGACGACGGCGTAGAGGCCAACGAGGGACAAGACGAGCGCCAGGGCAGCAAACAAGGCGGCGAGAAACATCGTGAAGCGCTGGCGGGCCACCGCATCGGACACCACGGCTCTCATCGTCCGAATCCGGCCGGCGGGCTGGTTGGCGTCGAGCTCGTGGACGGCGGCGCGAGCGACCGACGCGTACCCAGCGGGATCGTCTTTCGTCCGCAACAGCACCATCATCTGCAGCGACGGCTCGACGTTCTGGTGGACGTACAGCTGCGGTCGAACGGCGCCGTCGAGTGACGTATGGCGCGTGTCGCCGACCACGCCGGCGACCGTGTACCAGGGCGCGTCCTGATCATAGCTGGTCATCTTGAGCCGGCGCCCCACCGGGTTCTCTCCCGAGAATACGGTGTCGGCCATCATCGAGTTGATGAGCAGCACCGGTGGACTGCTGAGAATCGGTTGCCTGGGTAGCTCTTCGCCCGACACGTGCGGAATACCCATGGTCTTGAAGTAACCGGGCGTGACCACTCGGAAATCTGCGATGACTTCCTTTCCGGGCTCGGGCCGCGGGCGCCCTTCGACAGTCACCTGCCGGAGGTTCTCGGTCCCCGCCAGCGGCACACTCGAGGCCGCTGCAACGCTGTCAACACCAGGCACGGCCGAAAGCCGCCCAACCAACCGCTCGAAGAACTCGGCCGGACGCTGTCCCGCATACACAGTTCTCGGCAACGCCACTTCCATCGTCAAGACGCCGTCAGCGCGGAAGCCAGTATCGACGTTCAACAACCGAACGAACGTCTGAATCAGCAACGACGCCAGAATCAGGAGCATCGCCGCGAGGGCGACTTCGACGACCACGAGGAGGTTGCGCGTTCGATGGGCGCGGCGACTTCCGATCGAACCGCGCGAGCCTTCTCGTAGCCCTTCACTCGGATCGGTCCGCGCGGCCTGAAGCGCGGGAACCATGCCGAAGACGAGACCGGTCAGCACGGACACGGCCGCCGTGAAGGCCAGCACGCGGCGGTCGAGCACGGCCTCGGCGACCGCCGGAGTTCCTGCCGGTAGCATCGCCAGCAGGCCTTGCAGAGCCCACCACCCAAGCAGGATTCCCAGCACCCCGGCCGCAAGCGACAAGATCAGGCTCTCGACCAGCAACTGCCACAGGATCTGCCAACGTTCCGCTCCGAGCGCGTAACGCACAGCCACTTCCCGGTGGCGCGACGCGGCGCGGACGAGCAGCAGATTCGCCACGTTCGTGCACGCGATCAGCAGCACGATGCCGACCGCCGTCAAGAGGACGACGAGCGCGGTCCGCACGCTGCCAACGAGTTGCTCGCGCAACGGGATCACGCGGACGGTCCACCCGGCGTTCGAGGCGGGAAAATCGCGCGCGATGTCAGCGGCGATCGACGCGAGATCGGCTTCAGCCGCCTGCAGGCTGACCCCGTCGCGCAGACGCCCGACGAGCGAGAAGCTCTTGCCGCCGCGGTTGCGGCGCTGTTCGGGCGTCAGCTGATCCAGGCTCCACACTTCCGGCATCGGCGCGTAGCCAAACCCAGCGGGCAGTTCTCCAGCCGCTGGAAAGTGGAACCACGGCGGCATCACGCCGACGATCGTCGCAGGTTCGCCGTTGAGAGAGATCGCGCGCCCGAGGACCTCGGGCGCGCCGCCATATCGACGCTGCCACAAGCCATGGCCGATGAGGATCACGCGGCCCGCGGAACCGTCGCCATCGGCAAAGTCCCGTCCATGGACCGGCCGCACGCCAAGAGTCGCGAGGAAGTTGCGGCTCACGCGAACGGCGCCGACGCGCTCTGGATCGCCACCGCCAGTCAGATTCACACGCTCGGCGCGCAGCGACGCAAGCTCGGCGAACGTGGTGTTGCGGCTGATCAAGTCCGTGACGTCAGCCGGAGACGCGGGCAGCCGATCGAATCCGATCCGTTGCTGCACCTCGGCGCTGAACTCCCACGGCATCACCAGCCGATCCGGATCGGCGAACGGCAACGGTCGCAGCAACACGGCGTCGACAACGCTGAAGATCGCGGCGTTGGCGCCAATTCCAAGGGCGAGCGTGATGAGTGCGATGAGGGTGAAGCCAGGGCGGGAGGCGAGTCCCCGCAGGGCGATCCTGATGTCGCGCATCTGTACTGAACGTGTCCGAGATGGCCATCGAGGCCGACCGAGGTGGTCGCCGCCGCGCCTGCTCTCCGGTGGCGCCTGGCAAGTGGGACGAGTATATCGTGCGACGGGACCGTTGAGGACTTTCGATATGATGGTTGCGCTCGAGCGCGTGAGCGGTCTCCGCACACGGGCCTCGGAACTGAACCGTCACCGTTTTCGATAAGGTCCCGTCAACATGCCTAAGCTCACCGTAGAAGGGTTCCCGTCCGTGGAAGTCGCGTCCGGAAAGCGCCTCGTGCTCGCGATCGAGCAGGACGCCAAAGTCGACGTGTTGCATGCCTGCGGCGGCAACGCGCGCTGCACCACGTGCCGGGTCGAATTCATCGACGGCGAGCCGATGACGATGACTGTCGCAGAGCAGCAGGTGCTCGCCGCCAAGGGCGTCTCGGGCGCGCGGCTGTCCTGTCAGATTCTCTGCGACCACGATATAACCGTCCGCGCGATCTCGCGGTTGACGGGCTCGGGACGTCCCGATCCGGGTCCAACGCCGGCGGCCGACATCACGCCGCCTCCCGTGTGGGTGAGCCGGTAGCGCTACGTATACCGTTCCCTGATCCTCGGGATCAGGTAGTCGGTGAACGCGGTGGCAAAGTCGTAGCGCGGCGCGAACCCCCAGTCATGTCGTGCCGCGCCGTCGTCGACGTCGGCCGGCCACGAATCAACGATGCGCTGGCGCTTCGCGTCGGTCTCCCAGGTGATCTGCGCGTCAGGAAACGATCGCACGACCGCGCTGCGGATCTCGTCGGCCGACGGGTTGAACGCGCTGACGTTGTACTCGGTGCGCGTCAGACGCTCGGCCGGCACCGACGCGAGCTGCAACAGCGCCTCGACGGCATCAGGCATGGCCATGAAAGGAATTCTGGTGTCCGGGCGGACGAAGCACACATACGGCTGCCCGCGCGCGGCCGCGTGCATCATTTCAGGCGCGTAATCCGACGTGCCGCCCGACGGCACCGTCTGCGCCGAGATCAGTCCCGGAAAGCGGACTGAACGAAAATCCACTTTGCCACTCGCTCGTTCGGCGGCAAGCTGCTTGTAGTAGCGCGCGTAGTAACGGCCAAGCTGCTCGCAATACAGTTTGTTACAGCCGTACATCGTCATCGGGTGCGCCCACTCGTCTTCGCGCACTCTTCCGGCCCGGATCTTCGTCGCCAGATCGGGCAAGCCGTAGGCCGCAATCGACGACGGATACATCAGCACGACCGGCCGTCCGTGCGACTCGGCCTCGTGCTGGGCAAACTCGAGCAGATTCAGTGTCCCTTCCACGTTGACCTTATGAGCGGTGACGGGCGTGAACTCCGCCCGGGTGGACAAGAGCGCCGCGAGGTGAAACACCAGCTCCACCTGGAACTCGGCGAGGATCCGCTCGAGCACGCTCCGGTCGAGAATCGATCCGGTGATCTCGCGGTCGACTTTCGAGGCCATCGACGAGTCGAGTCGGGCGACGTCGAGCGTGACGACGGCTCGGGCAGACTGTCCGGCGAGTCGTTCGATGAGACCGTGGCCGATCTCTCCGCCAGCGCCGGTAATGAGCACGACGGGTTTGCGCACGCGCGAATTATACTGGACAGGTGATGATCATCTGGCTCGCGCTGCTCGTGCTTGGTGTTTCCTGGCAGAATCAGTCGTCACAGCCCGCGCCGCTCTCCTCTTTTGATTTCGAGAAAACGATGCGCGTGGACTACGTCCACACCGGCGGGCCGGCGGCGCAAGAGCCGGCGTCGCGAGAGACGGCGTTGCGAGAGATAGTCGCGCTCGATCGGATCGTCAACGACGGCCCGTGGGCCGGGAGCCGCACGCAGCTTGTCGACACGACCAACCTTGGGAAGTACTTGTTCGAGATACGCGACACAGCAAGCGACCGCGTCCTCTACTCCCGCGGGTTTGCGTCGATCTACGGCGAGTGGGAAACCACCGCTGAAGTCCGGACCGCGCATCGGAGCTTTCACGAATCGCTGCGGTTCCCGTGGCCGAAACAGCCGGTTCGCGTGACGCTCCAGAAGCGGCAGCCCGACAATCGCTTCGTCAGCATCTGGTCGACTGACGTCGATCCAGCCTCCCGCTTCGTCAACGCCGCGGCCCTCTCCGCTCATGCAGGAACGGTCTGGAACGTCTTCGAGAACGGTCCGGCGGCGGTGAAGGTCGATCTGCTGCTCATCAGCGAAGGCTACACGGCGGCCGAGTTGCCCAAATTCCGCAAGGACGTCGTTCGGCTGATCGACGCGTTGTTCGCCGAAGAGCCGTTCAAGAGCCGCAAACGCGACTTCAACGTCCGCGCCCTCGAGCTGCCGTCGCCGCAGAGCGGGGTGAACCGGCCCAATGCCGGCGTCTTCCGACGGACGCCGTTGTCGGCCGAGTACAACATCTTCGACTCCGAACGCTACGTGCTGACACTCGACAACCGCGCGCTGCGCGACGCGGCGTCGATCGCCCCCTACGAGTTCGTCGAGATCCTTGTCAACGAGCGAACGTACGGTGGCGGCGGGATCTTCAACGATCACGCGACGGCGTCAGTCGACAGCGCGTTTGCCGAGTATGTGTTCGTCCACGAATTCGGGCACCACTTCGCGGCGCTGGCCGACGAGTACTACACCTCTGATGTGGCTTACGAGACCGGGCAGAAGGTCGACCAGAAGCTCGAACCATGGGAGCCGAACGTGACCGCGCTCACCGATCCGGCCGCGCTGAAGTGGCGGGATCTCGTGACGCCCGGCACTCCCCTGCCGACGCCTTGGCAGAAGGAGGAATTCGAACGCCACAGCCGTGCCATCCAGGAGAGGCGCCGCGCGATCCGCAAGCGCAATGCGCCGGAAGAGGAGATGGATGCGCTCTTTCGCGAGCAGCGTGAACAGGAGGAAAAGCTGCTCGCCGGAATGAAGTACTCGGGCGCGACCGGTGCGTTCGAAGGGGCGTCGTACGAAGCGCGGGGCCTCTACCGCCCGCAAGCCGACTGCATCATGTTCACGCGCGATCGCGTCGATTTCTGCCGCGTCTGTCAACGGGCGATCAGCCGGATCGTGGATCTCTACTCAAAGTGACAGCATGACGACCGAGACCCCGATCGCGAGCGCGGTCAGCACGAGGCAGAGCGCGGCGCCGGCGAGATGATCCATGCGCTCGGGCTTCAGCGGATCGAGCCACATGCCCGCCAGGTAGCCGCCGAGAAATCCGCCGCCGTGCGCGTAATTGTCGACGTTCGGCAGGATGAAACCCATGATCCCGAGCGTGATCGCGTAACCCATCGCCTCGCTTCGAATGATCGAGCTCCCGCCGCGACGCCCGTAGTAGGCGAGAGCGCCCAGCAGGCCGAAGATGGAAGCGGACGCGCCGACGGTCATGTAGGCGCCCCTCAGGAACGGGATCGGCATCCCTCCCATGAAATATCCGCCCAGGCTGCTGAGCGTGAATCCTACTGCGCCGGCAATCGTATAGATGATGACCATGCGGCCGGGCCCATAGATATCGGCGGTCGCGGGTCCCAGCTGCCGCACCCAGAGCATATTGAACAGGATGTGCAGGGCTCCGCCGTGCAGCCAGGACGCGCTGAGGACGCTCCACCACCGGCCACCAGCGAATACCGGCCCGGCCCCGGACGCGCCCAGGAGATACTGGATGTTTGGGTGAGGGGACAACATCGTCAGAGGGTTGCCCGACCCCATGATGTTGCCGCCTAACGCCACCGTGAGCGCCAGGCTGATGATGTAGAGCGCCGAGCAGCCGTACACGACGAGCGACACGAAGCCCAGGTCGTTGCCGAACGTGCGCAGCATCGGCCCGAAACCCCACAGTCCGGGATTACGGCGTCCGCAGTTGTAGCAGGTGTCGTCGTTGACACCAACCAATGACCGGCACGAGGCGCAGACAACAGAACCGGTGGTCTGACGCTTGAACATCGGGCAAGAAGCATATCATCAGGGGATCAGCGGGCCGGCGCGCGCGCGAGCGCTCGTACGGCGTCTTCAGCCATGAAAGTGCTCGTCACCGGTGGCACCGGCTATGTCGGACGGGCGATCGTGCTCGCGCTCGCGCACGCGTCACACATGCCGGTCGTGTTTGCGCGTCGAGCCAGCCACAGTCGTCTGCCTGGCCAGCTCTTCGACGGCGACATCCGCGATCGTGACGCGCTCATCCGCGCAGCTGACGGCGTCGACGCGATCTGTCACACCGCCGCGCTCGTGAGCATCTGGCGCGCACGCCGTGCCGAGTTCGACGAGATCAACGTCGGCGGACTTCGGAATGCGCTCGACGTGTGCCGGATGCGTCGCATCACGAAGCTCGTCTACACATCATCTTTTCTGGCGCGTCCACCCGCCGGGGTCAGGCAGGCTTTGACGGCCAACGACTATCAGCGGACTAAGGTCGTCGCGCTCGACGTGGCTCGTGCGGCAGCACGCGAGGGTCTGCCCGTCATCTCTATCGTCCCTGGCGTCATCTACGGGCCCGGCGCAGCCACCGAAGGCAACCTGATCGGCAGGCTCGTCCATGATCACGTGCAGGGTCGGCTGCCGGGGATCATCGGCGCGGATCGCCAGTGGTCCTTCACTCACGTCGACGATGTGGCGGCGGCCCACGTCGCGGCATTGACGCGAGGCGAACCAGGTCAGGAGTACGCGGCCGGCGGCGAGAACGCACCACAGATGCGCCTCTTCGAGGTCCTGAGCCGCGTGCGCGGAACGCCTCTGCCGCGACGAATTCCCTACGCCGTCGCGACCGCCCTGGCGTACCTCGAGGAAGGGAAAGCGGCCATGTCCGGGCGGCCTCCCCTCCTGACGCGCGGCACCGTCGAGATCTTTCGTCATGACTGGCCGTTAGACAGCGAACCCGCCATCGCCGCCCTTGGTTACGTCGTAACCCCTCTCGAGCAAGGTCTCGAGCGCCTCCTGAATTCTGAGCCGGATTCTGGAGTTCGTGGATGACCTCTCCAGAGGACGACCCCCTCGCCACCGAGCCCGAACCCACAAAAGGTGGCTGGCACCTTTCCGGGGAAGCTGCCAGCCACCTTCCGGGGGAGGCGGACCTAACCGGCGCCGACAACCCCCGTCTAAGCAATCGGATGGCGCAAACGGACACCGCCACGGTCGCACTGGCGAGAGGCGGAGACAGCGAGGCGTTCCGGGCGCTCGTGGAGCGTCACAGCCGGGCCGTCTACCGTCTGGCGCACCGCATGACCGGCAACCCCTCAGACGCCGAGGACGTGGTGCAGGAGACCTTTCTCAAAGCGTACCGGCAGCTTGGCCGCTTCGAGTCACGGGCGAACTTCAGCACCTGGCTGCACCGGATTGCCGTGAACTGTTCGATTGACTTGATCCGATCCCGGCCGCATCGGGAATCGGGCCACGACTCGGCGGACCTCGAAGTGATGGGCGACCCCGACGCGGCCAACGACAGCGGACATCGCACACCGGAGCGACTCATGTTGAGCACGGAAGTTCAGGATCGGATCAACTCGGCAATGTCGACCTTGAGCCACCGCGAACGAGCGGCATTCGTCCTGCGCCATTTCGAGGGGAACTCGATCGAAGACATCAGCCGCTCGCTCGGCCTCAAAACGAATGCGACGAAGCACAGCATCTTCAGGGCGGTGCGAAAGATGCGCGCGGCACTGGAGCCTTTCGTGGCCACGGAAGAACACCAAGGCTGAATGAGGACCACAGATAACACGGATAAACACCGGATAGCACAGTCAACACGGACAACACGGACAACGACAGGGCCATGACCAACCATCTGACCGAAGACGAGCTCGTGCTTCACTACTACGGTGAGCTGACCGCGAGCGACGAGGCTCTGGCAGCGAAACACCTGAGCGCGTGTTCGCAGTGCCACGAAAACCTGCGACGGCTGCAGCGCGTGCTGGCCGTGGTCGATGAAGGCGCCCTCGCAGGTCCTGAGCTACCCGAGCACTTCGAGCGCACGGTCTGGGCGCGGCTCGAACCCAGTCTGCAGCGCTCACGCGGAGGCTGGCGGTCCTGGTTCGTACTCTCACCTGGGCGCGTCGCGGCGCTCGCGACGATCGTCTTGCTGATTGGCGCCGCGTTCATGGCCGGCCGTCTGCTGCCCCGCTCGACGCCTGGCACCGTCGCCATAACCGCGGACCAGCTGCGCGAGGGCGTCCTGCTGGTCGATCTTGGCGACCATCTCGACCGCTCGCAGATGATGCTCGTCGAACTCGTCAGCGCAGACGACGAAAACCCGGTCGATATGTCCGACGAGCGGGCGCGTGCTGAACAGCTCGTCGCGGCCAACCGGCTCTATCGCCAAACGGCAGTGTCGACGGGTGACACGGGCATCGCGGATTTGCTCGACGAGCTCGAACGGCTCCTGGTCGATCTCGCGGCCAGCCCGGAGCAGCTCTCGTCGGCGGATCTCAGCGACATGCGTCGTCGAATCGAGTCGCGCAGTCTGCTGTTCAAGGTTCGTGTGATCTCTGCTGACATCCGTCAGCGGCAGAAAGCCATCGGTCAGGCGAGGGCGCAGCAGCGCTCATCACTTTAGGAAGTTAAAGGCGTCAGCGGCTTAAAGGTTCAGAAGTTTTCGAGACTGTAGAGGAACTTTCATATGAAGCAGATCCTGTCCATTTCATTCGTTGCCGGTCTGGCGATGGCCGCGCCAGCTGGCGCGCAAGTCACCCCCGATGTGCCCGCGAGGATCGGACCGCCGGTTCCACTGGGTCCGATGTCGATCGGACCCGGTCCCATCGGACCTGGTCCCATCGGACCTGGTCCCATCGGATCCGGTCCAATCGGTCCCGGTCCAATTGGTCCCGGTCCAGTCGGCCTGGGCCCAATCGGCCCCGGTCCGATCGGGATCGGCCCGTAGCGGACCCTGGAGCCCTGAGCACGAGCAGGATCGCGAGCGCGAGCGCGCCGACCGGGAGCGCGAACAGAAAGACCGCGAGCTTCAGCGGGCGCAGGCCGAGCGCGATCGCCAAGCGCAGCTCTATGAAGATGGCAACAACGCCCTCTATGAAGGACGATGGGACCGCGCGGTCACCTACTTCACGCGCCTCGCTGACTTGAAGGGTGCGCGCACGGACTCGGCGCTCTACTGGAAGTCATACGCGCAGAACCGTCTCGGCCAGCGCGCCGACTCGCTCGCCACGATCGCGGAACTGACGAACAGCTATCCGTCCAGCCGCTACATCAAGGAAGCGAGGGCGCTCGAAGTCGAGGTCCGAGGCTCGACTGGTCCGGTCGGCGCCCAGGCGCAGGCCGACGAAGACCTGAAGCTCATCGCCATCAACGCGCTCGCCCAGAGCGACCCGACGCAGGCCGTCCCGTTGCTGGAGAAACTCCTGGCGGGAACAGCCTCGCCGAGGCTGAAGAGTCGCGCGTTGTACGTGCTGGCCCAGATCAACACGCCGCGCGCTCGTGAAGTCGTGACGAGCATCGCCAAGGGCAGCTCGATCCCAGAACTTCAGAGCCGCGCGATTCAGTATCTCGGCGCCCAGGGCGGCCGTGAGAGCCGCGCGACCCTGGCCGAGATCTACAGCTCGTCGACCGATGTCGATGTGAAGCGCCGCATCCTGCGCGCCTTCGCCCAGGCCGGCGAAAAAGACCGCGTGCTGGCGGCGGCGCAGACCGAACAAAACCCCGAGCTGCGAGCCGAGGCCGTGAGGCAGCTCGGTCAAATGGGAGCCAACGACGAGCTCTGGCAGATGTATCAGAAGGACACGTCCGTCGATGTCAGGCGACAGATTCTGTCGGCCATGCAGGTCAGCGGCAATACGACTCGGATGGTTGAAATCGCGCGGACCGAGAAGGATCCCGATCTGCGACTGCGCGCAGTACGGAATCTCGGCGTCATGGGCGGAAAGGCGGCCGCCGACACGCTGGTCGAGATCTACGCAAACGACAAGGATCCGGCCATCCGCCGGACCGTGATCAACTCCCTCTTCACCTCGGACAATGCCGCCGCGCTCGTCGCTCTCGCCCGCAAAGAGCAGGACATGGCGATGAAGACCGAGATCGTGAAGCGACTGTCGAACATGGACAACAAAGAGGCGCAGGCCTACATGATCGAGCTGCTGAAGTAGGAGCCCGCCATGCCGAATGCCTGCCGCATCGTCGGAAGCGCGCTCGTTGTTGCGACGGTTGCGACGGTTGCGACGTCAGCTCGCCGTTGGCGTCGTCATCGCCGCGCAACAGCCGCGAATCACCAACGGGAAGGTGAGCACCCAGCCAGCGGGGTCGGCTTTCGCGCAATCGTTTCGATCGATGGTGTCGGCCCAGACCGGCGTGTTCTGGATCGGCTACGCCGTGCCGGTCGTCGATGGCGAACGAATGATGTGCTGCTTCGGCGGCGACACGAACTGGGTCGACGGTCACGTCGTCTCGGACGGCAACGGGTGCTGCCGCGCGTGCAGACTCGAGCCCGCGGCCGACGGCACGTCGATGGCGACGCGTGCGCCACGCGCGCAGGGGACCGGTGTCGTCCGGCTCGAAGGCTCGGACCGCATGATCGTGCTGTTCCGCGTCGCCGACCACGCGATCGATCGGATTCGCGTGTTCTCCGAAGACTGCGAGCTCGACGCCGGCGGGCGGGCGATCACGTGGCTCGAAGGCGTGCGACCAGCCGACAGCGTGACGCTCCTCGAGTCGTTTGCCGTCCCGGCCGACGGCCGGCGCGATCGCGCGAATGACGGCGCGATCACCGCAATCGCGCTGCACAACGATCCTGCGGCAGATGCCGCGCTCGATCGGCTGATGGCGCCGGCCCAACCCGAAGCTGTGCGCAAGAAAGTGACCTTCTGGCTCGGCAACGCTCGGGGCGCCCACGGCCTGGCGACGCTCCGGCGAGTCCTGAAGGATGATCCGAGCGCCGAAGTGCAGAAGAGCGCCGTTTTCGGCGTCTCTCAGAGTCGGGAAGCCGGCGCATTCGACGTGCTGCTGACTCTCGCACGATCCGACCCGAGCCCGCGCATTCGCGGAGAGGCGCTCTTCTGGCTCGCGCAGAAGGCCGGTCAGAAGGCCGCGGCGACGATCACCGAGCGTATCGACCAGGACCCGGACACCGAGGTCAAGAAGCGAGCGGTATTCGCCCTCAGCCAGTTGCCCAAGGACGAAGGCGTGCCGTTGCTGATCAACGTCGCGCGGACGCACACGAATCCGGCCGTGCGAAAGCAGGCGATGTTCTGGCTCGGTCAGTCGAAGGACCCGCGGGCAATCGAGTTTTTTGCTGAGATTCTGAAATAGGCTCAGGGCTCAGGGCTCAAGGCTCAGGCAAGAGCGCCGAACGAGCTCTCGAAGATTTTGCTTGAGCCCTGAGCCCTGAGCCTTGAGCCCTGCAGTCAGTGCACCCCGTGACTCCTCTGCAGCGACGACGGATCGGCGCCCAGCCGGCGGATCGCGGTCTCCCACATCAACGCCGGCGCGATGTCGAACACGAGATCGACGTCGATCTTGCCGATGAGCCACGCCGACTCGGCGAGCTCGGCGTCGAGCTGGCCGGGGCCCCAGCCGGCGTAGCCAGCGAGCACACGAGCCCGGGGCGCGGGAGAGGTCGACAGGACCCGCCGCAGTAGAACGGGCGAGGTCGAGAGGTAGACGCCTTCGCAGATCGTGCGGTACTCGGGTTCCTCCGGCGCGTCGGCGAGCAGGATCCAGCCGCGATCGGGCTCGACAGGACCGCCGATGCAGAGCGGAAGCGCGTTGCCCTCCCCCACTGCCGGCTCCAGCTTTACCATCGTGCTGGCCGGGAGCTCGGTCGGGCGATTCAACACGAGGCCGAAGGCACCGTCCGGCATATAGTCGCAGAGCAGCACCACAGCGCGGGCAAAGTTCGGATCCTGGAGCTGTGGCATCGATACGAGAAGCGTCGGCTGGAAGGACTCGGTCATCGGCAATCACCCACGAAGTTTCTCGACCGCCCACGCCACGTGATCGGCAACCAGCGGATCGCGGCAGGTCGGCGTGTCGTGAGCCTCGAGCGGCTCGACCGAGGCGCGCACGCCGCTGTTGCCGACGGCCACCGCGAGGTTTCTGCGCAGCCGCGTAACACCCGCCCGCTTCATCGCGCTGCCCTTCAACAGCGCGCGCAGGTCATCGTCGCTTCGCAGCCACAATTCCATGAGCATCGGACCGTCGAGGCCGGACCTTGGAAGCCAGGCGCCATCGGACGACACGCCCGTCGATGGCGTCAGATTCCACGGACACACCTCCTGGCAGATGTCACAGCCGTAGACATGGTGCGCAACATCCGCGCGTGCCTTGTCCGGAATCGCGCCCTTGAGCTCGATCGTCAGATACGACAAACACTTCGTCGCGTCCATGACGTGCGGCTCGACGAGCGCGCCGGTCGGGCAGGCGTCGAGACAGCGCGCGCAGGTGCCGCATTGGTCGAGCGCCGGCGAATCGGGCTCGAGCGCAAGGTTGCTGATGACGACTGACAGGAACAACCAGGACCCGAGCTCCTCGTTGATGACGCATGTGTTCTTGCCAATCCAGCCGATCCCTGCGTACTGGGCATAGACGCGCTCCTGAACCGGCCCGGTGTCGACGTAGAAACGCGCTTCAAAGCTACTCCCCGCGCGCGAGCGCAGCCACGACATCAGCTGATCCAGCCGTTTTTCGATGACGAGGTGGTAGTCGTCTCCCCAGGCGTAACGCGCGATGGCAGCGCGATCGGAGGCGCTCGATTCGTTCGAGTAGGGACGCTCGACGTTGTAGACGGTTGCCAGGACGATGACCGAGCGGGCGGACGGAAGAACCGCGCGTACATCCCGGCGACGATCCGCTGATCGATGCAGATACTGCATCTCGCCTGCATAGCCGTGGTCGAGCCACTCGCGCAGGTACTCGAGCTCAGGAAACGACTCGGCCGGCGCGATGCCGCAGAGATCGAACCCGAGCCCGGCGGCCTGGCGCTTGACGTCCGTCGACAGCGGCATGACTGGTGCACGCCCGCCTTCAGCGTCGGCCCTCCCGATGCGTTCGGTGATGTCCGTGGCTACCCCTTCGCCAGCTGGCGCAGGACGTACGGCAGGATCCCGCCATTGCGGAAGGCGACGAGCTCTTCAGGCGTATCGATCCGGGCGATTGCCTGTAGGTCCCGCGACACGCCGTCCACATCAGTGACGCGGACAATCACGTCGCCCGACGGCCGCAACGACTCTCCCATCCCGATCACGTCGTAGGTCTCCCGGCCGGTCAGCTTCAACGTCGAGGCGTTCTCGCCGCTTTTGAAGCACATCGGCAGGACGCCCATGTTGACCAGGTTGCTGCGATGGATGCGCTCGAAGCTTTCGGCCACCACGGCCTTGACGCCGAGGAGGAGCGTGCCTTTCGCCGCCCAATCTCTCGACGAGCCCGACCCGTACTCCTTGCCCGCGATCACGAGAAGCGGCACGCCGGCGGCCTGATACCGCATCGACGCATCGTAGATCGTCATCACCTCGTCGTCGGGAAGGAGCGTCGTCCATCCGCCTTCAGTCCCCGGCGCAAGCTGATTGCGGAGCCGGATGTTCGCGAACGTACCGCGCATCATGACCTCGTGATTGCCGCGACGCGCCCCATACGAGTTGAAGTCCGCTGGCACCACGCCCTTGGCAATGAGGTACTTGCCGGCCGGACTGTCGGCGGGAATCGAACCAGCTGGTGAAATGTGATCGGTCGTCACGCTGTCGCCGAGTACCGCCAGGACCCGCGCGCGCCGGATGTCGGCTGGCGGCGCCGGCTCGTGCGTCAGGTTCTCGAAGAACGGCGGATTGCGAATATAGGTGGAATCGTCTGACCACTCGAAGCGTTCACCGGTCGGCACCGGCAGCGAACGCCAGCGCTCGTCACCATCGAACACCTGCGCGTACTTGTCGCGGAACATGTCAGACCTGACGGAGCGAAGCATCGTCTCCTGGATCTCGCGCTCCGGCGGCCAGATGTCCTTGAAGTACACCGGCTGCCCTTGCAGATCGGTCCCCAAGGGCTCCGACGTCAGATCGATCTGCATCTTTCCCGCGAGCGCGTAGGCGACCACCAGAGGCGGAGAGGCCAGATAGTTGGCGCGAACCTGCGCCTGAATCCGTCCTTCGAAGTTCCGGTTGCCGCTCAGGACCGACGCGACGACCAGATTTTGATCCTTGACGATCTTCGACACCGGCTCGGGTAAGGGTCCGCTGTTGCCGATACACGTCGTGCATCCGTATCCGACGATATTGAAGCCAAGCTCGGCCAGGTATTCGAGGAGGCCGGCCGCCTTGTAGTACTCGGTGACGATGAGCGAGCCCGGCGCGAGGCTGGTCTTGACCCACGGCTTGGTCTTGAGCCCGCGCTTCACGGCGTTCCTGGCGAGGAGACCCGCGCCGATCATCACGCTCGGATTCGACGTGTTGGTGCAGCTGGTAATCGCGGCCACCACGACCGACCCGTGCGTGAGTCCTTCGAGGCCTGGAGGAATCGCCGCCGGAGCGGCGACCGCCGTGGGCGCCGCAGCAGTCGCGACTGATGCCGCCGCGGGAGCCGCGACGACCTTTGCCTTGCGCTCGGTCAGCATCACCTCGAGCGCCTGCTCGAAACCGAGCTTCGCCTGCCGAAGCGAGACGCGATCTTGCGGGCGTTTGGGTCCGGCAAGGCTGGGCTCGACCGTTGACAAGTTGAGCTCCACCGTCGAGGTATAGACGGGGTCCACCGAGCTCTCGGTGCGGAAGAGCCCCTGTTCCTTTGCGTACGCCTCGACGAGCCGGATCTGCGTCTCGTCGCGGCCGGTCAGCCGCAGGTAGTCGAGCGTCATGTCGTCGATCGGGCAGATCGCGATGGTCGCGCCGTACTCGGGCGACATGTTCCCAAGCGTCGCGCGGTCGGCGATGGTCAGGTTTTCGAGGCCGGGACCGAAGAACTCGACGAACTTTCCCACCACGCCCAGCTTGCGCAGCCGCTCGGTAATCGTCAGGACGAGGTCGGTCGCGGTGGCTCCTTCCGGCAGGCGATCGACGAGGCGGAAACCGATGACTTCCGGAATCAGCATCGAGATGGGCTGCCCGAGCATCGCGGCTTCGGCCTCGATGCCGCCGACACCCCATCCGACGACGCCAAGGCCGTTCACCATCGTGGTGTGTGAGTCGGTGCCAACGAGCGTATCGGGATAGGCGAGCAGCCGGCCGTCGACCTGCTCCTTGAAGATCACCCTTGCCAGGTACTCGAGATTGACCTGATGGACGATGCCGGTGTCGGGGGGAACTACGCGGAAGTTCTGGAATGCGTCCTGGCCCCAGCGCAGGAACGTGTAGCGTTCGCGGTTGCGCGTGAATTCGAGCCGGGCGTTGAGGTCGGCAGCGTTGGCTTCCGTGTAGTAGTCGACCTGAACGGAGTGATCGATGACGAGCTCGACCGGTTGCAGCGGATTGACCTTGCGCGGATCGCCCCCGAGTCGGAGGATCCCGTCGCGCATCGCCGCGAGATCGACGACGGCCGGAACACCGGTGAAGTCCTGAAGCAACACACGCGCGGGGGTGAACGCAATCTCCTTCTGAACCTTCGAGGTCACGTCCCAGCCGGCCAGCGCCTGAATGTCTTCGGGATCGACGAAGCGCGCGTCCTCCCGGCGCAACAGGTTCTCGAGGAGGATTTTCAGCGAGAACGGCAGCCGCCCGAGCGACGGGAAACCCGCCTTTTCGAGCGCCGGCAGGCTGAACATGTCAAAGGTCTGCCCGCCGGAGCTCAGCGAGGTTCGTGTGCCGAACGAATTGTTGGAACCCATCCTTTAATCATTCTCCACAGCGCCGTATCTGTTCAAGGGCCAACCCGAGCAAGGAATCACCGGCGCGCGGCCAGGAAGGCGCGGACGACGTCGGCCGGGTCCCGCCGCTCAGTGTCGACAGCACGATTCATTCCGCGCATGTCGGAGAGCGACACGCGTCCGCCGAGTGCCGCCAGTGTCTCGCGAACGGCTGGGTGCGCGAGCAGGGTCGTCGTTCGCGACACCGCCACAGCGTCGTAGGGTGGAAAATACCGCCGGTTATCTTCGAGCATCACCAGGTCGAACGCGTCGACCAGGCCGCTCGTGGCATCGCCCGCGACGAGGTCGACCTGTCGATCGGCAAGGGCCCGGTAGATGAGCGAAAGGTCCATGGCGCGGGGCGGCGCCCGAAACCTCAGCCCGTAGGTTCTGGCGAGCCCCGGAAACCCGTCCTCGCGCTGGAGGAACTCGTAGCCAAAGCCCGCCTGCCAGCCAGGCGAATGGGCCGCCGCGTCCTCGATCGTCTTCAACCCCAGCCGCCTGGCATCGTCGCCACGCACCAGAATCGCGAAAGTATTTTCGAAGCCAAGCGGTTCGAGCACCGTCAGGCCGGCGGCGGCGTATCGCCGACGGACGTCTTCGAGCACTCGGCCCGAGTCGTTGTCGGGCGGCTGTCGGAAGATCGCGGTGTACGCCGTGCCTGTGTATTCGACATAGACATCGATGTCACCCGAACGAATGGCCCGATCGCAGATGAACGTGCCGCCGAGGTTGAGTCGTCGTTCGACCTCCAGGCCGCGCGCTTCGAGGGCCTGCGCGAGCAACTCGCCGAGCAGAATCTGCTCGGTGAAGTTCTTCGATCCGACACGGATCGGCGTCGTGGTGCGGATGCTGACGATGGTGATCCAGGCCACCGCAAGCGTAGCGGCAATGGCGAGCGTCGTGAGCCACCCACCGCGCCCGCGCCGGCCCCCGATCCGGGCGCGCACCATGCGTTCGGCGAGCGTCAGCCCACCGTCGAGTGACAACGCCAATGCCGCGGCTGGGATCGCTCCGGCCAGAATCACTACCGGATCGACCATCGACAGGCCGCGGAAGATGTACCTCGCCGAGCCCACCGGCACCGACGGCGGCGGCAATCGTCGCCGTGCCTACGCCTATGACGGCAGCGACCCGAATGCCGGCAACGATCGACGGGAGAGCCAGCGGGAGCTGCACTTGACCGAGGAGCTGGCCTGGTGTCATCCCGAGGGCGGTCCCGGCCTCGACGAGCGCAGGGTCGACCGAGCGAATCCCGGCAATGGTAGTCCTGACAATCGGCAGCAGCGCGTAGACGATGAGAACGGTGATCGCGACGCGAGCGCCAAGCCCGCCGATGAACGGCAGCGGCAGCAGGAATCCAAACATCGCCAGGCTCGGCACGGTCTGGGCCGCGTTGACCAGCCAGACGATTGGCGCGCCGATGCGCGGCCGCCGCGAGGCCAGGATCCCGAGGGGAACACCGACCGCGACGGCAACGAGGGTCGAGATGGCGACGAGGAACAGGTGCTGAAACAGCAACCCGCTGAATTCGGCGCGGTGCGAGGCCCAGAACTGCAGCACTCTCACGGCCGTGACCGTCCTTGGAGCGCCGCTGCCGCCTCGACGAGCGGCGCGAGCATCGCCCGGACACGCTCGTCGCCGGTCGCCGCAATTGCCGCCGGCGTATCCAGCGCGACCAGGACGCCGTCAGCGAGCACACCGATCCGGGAGGCAAGAGACAACGCCTCTCCCATGTCGTGCGTGACGATGACGATCGTCTTGCGGACCGCCGACTGGATGGCTCGAAACTCGCCATGGAGTTCGCTGCGGGTGACGGGATCGAGCGCGCCGAATGGCTCGTCCATCAACAGGATCGGCGGATCGGCGGCCAGGGCGCGCGCCACGCCAACCCGTTGGCGCTGCCCGCCGGACAGGTTCTCCGGCCGCCGCATCGCGAATTCGCCGGCTGGCAGACCGACGAGCGCGAGCAGTTCGTCGACACGCCGGTCGATCCGCGACTCGTCCCAGTCGAGCAATCGCGGCACCACGGCGATGTTGTCGCGCACGCTCAGGTGCGGAAAAAGGCCGACTTCCTGAAGCACATAGCCGATGTGTCGCCTGAGGTCGAACGGGTCCCACGCCGCAACCGGGCGATCGCGGACGACAACCTCGCCCGCGTCCGGCGCCAACAGTCGATTGATTAGTTTGAGGATGGTGCTCTTGCCGGCTCCGCTGCGCCCGACCAGGGCCAGGGTCTCACCCTGCGTGACCTCGAGGTCGAGGCCCTGAAGCACCGGCGTGCTGCCTCGCTGCAGCCGGACTCCGCGGAAGGCGATTTCGGTCACTTGAGTGGAACGAGACACGGGCTGCGCCATTCACGAAGATCACGATGACACGATGGCCACGATGACTATCGGTTTGTCCGCATTCATCGTGTGCTTCGTGCCATCGTGTTCATCGTAACGTGGCCGTTGGCCCGTTTCACATGCCTACACGTGAAGGACGGGTCTAGAACGTGTAAACCAAGAACCCGCCGGCAGTCGGCACGATGCGTTGGCCATCCTTGAAGTCGAACCCACCATCGCGGATTGAAATGCCGGCTTCACCGCGCACGCCGACCCGACGACGGCCCTGCCCGAACCACCACTTGATGCCGCCCCCAGCGTGATACTCCAGGCCTTCCTCGACGAACGCGTCGTCTTCGTGCAGCTCGCGCAAGTAGCCGGCGCCCCCAAAGAGGTACGGCACTCCCCGGCCGTTGCCAAAAACCGCGCCCGTGACGTGCCAGACGACTGACCCGTCGAACAGGTACTGGCTCAGGGTCTCTTCGGCGGTTGTGTTCGGCGCATTTTCGATATCCCCGCTGATCCGCACTTCATAGACCGGGCGGGCAAAGCGAAATCCGCCTTCAACAGTGAGCGTGGGCGTCACGACGAAGCCGATCCGCGCTTGCAGCCCGAACACTGGTTTGACTGTGTTGTCGGTCGTAAACTCGTCGAAGCTCGACGAGCCAGTGTTCGGCGTGAGCTCTGCGCTTCGTTCGCCGAGCTCATAACCACCAATGAGGACGCCGCCTCCGGTCAGTTCCCATCTCCCCGGGCCCGATACCGAAGCTTGCCCTCCCGATTGAGCCACCGAAGGCACCGCCGCACTCAGCGCGATCGCCACGTGCATCAGGATTCGACGAACGACCCGTTGCCCGCGGCGGAGCTGCAGCGCGAGTGGACCTCGCTCGTGGGACCGCATCACTTGGCGGTCACCTTGATCTCGACATCCCTCGCCCCGCCGCCCCGAGGCACGGCAACGACACGTTCGTAGAACGACACCTGGAAGTCGACGTCCACGTCGAAATCGTCATCGAAGAAGCTGTTGACGTCACCGTCGTCGAGCGGCTCGGCGCGGAGCACGTACGCCCCGGGATCCAGGCCGGCAATCACGAAGTCGCCTCGCTCGTTCAGGCTGAAGCCGCCGACGAGCTTTCCCGTCTTCGGGTTGAAGGCAACGACGTGCGCGCCTTGCACGCCGCTGCCGCTCTTGGTGACGCGGCCGCTGATGCTGCCAAACGATCTCGAGAAGGTCGTCGTCCCATAGATGTCGGAGATCCCGGCGATGTCGTCGGCCTTGAGCGTGCGATCGGCAATGTTGCCGCGAGTGAACGCGATCGGAAACATCACGGATTCGGCCGCGAGGACACGGCGTCCGCCCGCAATCAGTTCGGTCTCGCCCAGCGCCGAGTGCGACAAGCCGAGCAGATGGCCGATCTCGTGGAGCGCGATCGATTCGACGTCGTAGCGGTCTGTACCGCCGGCCTCAGCAGTGGACCACGGAAAAATCGTATTGAAGTAGATGTCCGACTCGACGATGCGACCGTCGGTCTCGTCGACGGTGAACGTCGTCGCTGCGAGAGTCCGATCCTGGCTCAAGCGGGAGAGGTATCCGATCACGTTCGCGCCGTCCTCGACAAACGGCGGCGACTGCACGAATCCGACAAAGGTCGAAGAGATCTCGGTGTTCTCCTCGGCCTGCCAGGTGCTGAAGGCACGCGTCACGGCGGTCTGAAACTGCTGTGGCGTGACGCCGGGAACGCCAGCGTCCGTGATGAAGTAGCGAATCGGAAACTGCCGCCACTGCAGGCTGACAGTCCGGTTGCCGATGCGTGTCCCGAGCTTCAGATACGCAGCCGCTGGAACCCCGAACACAAAAACGAGAAGGAAGACGAGGACAACGGCGGCGGCCGCAGCTGCCCCACGCGCGAAACGCGTCATCGCTGCCCTTTACGAGTCGCCGCCATCGCTTCGCGAACGCGGGCGCCGAACGCGTCGAACGCCAGCGGACGGCGGTCGATCGATCCACGCTTGACCGGCTGGGCCTCGACCGATGGCGACGCTGCCTGTACGGGTGGTGGAACGACCATCCGCTGCCCGGTTCGGACATCGACTTTGACGCGGAACACGCCTTGATTGAGGCCGAAGATGTCGGGGAGGCTTTCGCCGTGCGCCCGGTTGGACTTGAGGAAGAGCACCGCCTCGTCGCCGCGGGTGAACACGGGCGCACCGACGACCACGCTGCGATAGCGGCCGAGCCTGCCACCCGGAACCTTGAACGTGATCGTCTCTTCAGGTCCGCCTTTCAGGTACGACACGACCTCCGCCGTCACGACACTGTCGATCCAGCGGCGGCCGTCGGCCCACTCCGGACGTACATCGACGATTCTCGCGTAAGCGATGACTTCGGATCCGCCAACGATCTCGCTGAACTCCGCCGGCACGAGCACCGTCGCGCTCGCGATCGACGTGACGAGGACAGAAGCAATGAATGGAATGACGCGACCCATCTATGCAGTCTACCCCAAACGTTGCGGGGTGTTTCTCGTCGCGACGGCGAGTACGGCCTCAGCGGCGCGCCGGCTCGCACCCGGCGTTCCCAATTTTGCTCTCACCCCGCGCAAGTCCGCGCGCATCGCCTCGGCGGTTCGGCGATCTTCGAGGAGCGGCAGCGCCCGTTCGGCCACCGCGTCCGGCGTGAAATCGTCCTGCATCAACTCGGGCACGACCTGACGACCCGCGACGAGATTGGCCATCGCGAACGTGTCGACACGCACAAAGGGCCGGCCAAGACGGTAGGTCAACGGCGACAGTCGATAGACGACGACCATCGGGCACTCGCGGAGCGCCGCCTGCACGGTCACCGTGCCCGACGCCACGAGCGCGACGTCGGCGGCGGCAAGAACGTTGTCTGTAGCGTCGGCAACCATCGCAATCGACGGGGCGCGCGCATTGAGATCGGCGAAGAGCTCGTTCGACAGATGCGGCGCGCGCGCGAGCACGAACTGCGCCCCCGGCAAACGCTCGTGAATGATCCGGGCAGCGCCCACCAGACCCGGCAGGATCGCGCTCACCTCATTGATCCGGCTTCCGGGAAGAAGCGCAACGACGGGCTGCGCCGGGTCGAGGCCGAGGTCTCTCAGAAAGGTCGAACGCGGCTGCACCTCCGCCGACACGTCGAGCAGCGGGTGTCCCACCCATTCGACTGGCACGCCGGCACGCCGATAAAGCTCTTCTTCGAAGGGAAAGATGACCAGCACGCGATCGGCGATGCGCTGCATGGTCTTCATCCGGCCTGGCCGCCACGCCCACAGCTGCGGGCTGATGTAATAGACGACCGGCACGCCGAGCCGGCGCAGGGCCTGCGCGAGCCGGAAATTGAAGTCGGGAAAATCGACCGCGACGAACACATCGGGTTTCGTCGCGGCGGCGTGGGCCAGCAGCCGACGATAGATCGCGTAGGTGCGCGGAAGGACCCGCGCCACTTCCAGAAGGCCGGTGACCGACAAGCCCTGGAAGTCGTCAACCAGGGTCGCGCCGGCGCTGCGGAGCCGCTGGCTGCCGAAGCCGGTAATCAAGGCGGACGGATCGAGACGAAGGAGTTCGCGGGTCAGCGCGCCGGCGTAGAGGTCCCCGGACGGCTCACCGCAGGAGATCATGACGCGCATGGTTCAGGAGTCGCGCCCCGGACTCACGCGACCGCGGCGGGCGGTTCGCGCAGCGGGCCCTACACCGGCCTCGTGAAGAGATCCGCGGCGAGCGGGACGTTGTATTCGAAGGTCCGGACCTGGCGAGTGAGCACGGGGACCCCAGCCGCCTGCACGACGGCGGCAAATGCCACCTGAAGACCGTTGACGCTTCGATAGTCGGAGAACTGCTCTTCTACCGTCTCGCGCGCGCCGGTGACCGCCGTGGCATCGTAGCGTTGCGCGCGGATGAGATCCGTCGTGGGGTCCAGCAGGAGGACCACGGCGCGCATCGCGCCGCCGCCGACGCCGATCGCCGTCAGGCTGCGCCCTTCCTCGACCACGTCAGGAAGACGAGTGGCCGGCACCTTGCCATCGGCCAGCGCCAGCAGCAATCCGATGACGTCACGCTGAATCGTGCCCCGCATCTGATCGGCCTCGGCCGGCGACGCCTCGCGGACGCCACGGCCATCCTGCACCCAGCACTCGTCGCCGCTGAACACGCGGACGACCGGGCCGGAGGGCATCCGCGCGTCGACCCGGAACGACCCGGGGTACTCGATATACGACGTCGTCTCGATCGCGACCGGACCCGCCGTGCCGACGGGCACCGTGGTCGTGGAGGTCGCCTTCACCGTGCGGATCGATCGAAGTTTTTCAAGGCCACCCTTGGCCTTGACGGCGCGGGCGATGACGTCGCGCACCGACGCCGACTGGTCACTGCCGGCGGTGCCTGCGGCCGCCGGCGTCTGTGGCAGCGGCATCCTGAAGGCCGCGGGCTGGAAACGATTGGTTGGAGGCCCGCGACGCTTGAGGTCCGCGGAGCCGAGATCGAGATCGGCGAGCGGGATCCGTTCGAACTGATCGAAACCCACGCCGGCCAGCTGCTTCGCGAACACCGACGCGTCGCCGACGAGCACGATCGACAGACGATCGGGGCGCAAATACTCGCGCGCGACCCGCTGAATGTCGTCAGGCGTGATCGCGTTGACCCGTTCGCGATACGTCTGCAGATCGTTCAGATCGAGACCGTAGAACACGGCATTGAGAACCTGCAGGGCAATCGCGCTCGGCGTTTCGATGGTGAGCGGGAAGCTGCCCGTCAAGTAAGCCTGCGCATCGGCCAGCTCGCCGTCCTGCACCCGCTGACGCTGGAGCCGCCAGAACTCGTCGACGATTAACCGCAGCGCTTCGCCCGTCACCTCCGAGCGGGTGTCGGTGTCGGCGACGATGTTGCCCGTATCCTTGAGCGCATTCACGTCCGCCGACGCGCCGTAGGTCAGGCCGCGATCGGAGCGCAATACACGATGCAGCCGGTTGCCACCCTCGCCGCCAAGGATGTTGATGGCGAGATCGAGCGCCAGATAGTCCTTGTGCCGGCGCGACAGGCCGATGTTGCCAACGCGAATCTCGGTCTGCACGGCGCCCGGCCGATCGATGACGACGACCCGCCGGGTCGGAGGCGGCGGTTCGACCGGTTTCGCGGCGACGCTCTCGGAGTGACCCCACTTGCCAAAGGCCCGCTCGGCGCCGGCAAACGCTTCCTCGTGCGACACGTCACCAACGATGGCGAGAATCGCGTTGTTGGCGCCGAACCACGCCTTGTGGAAGGCCACGAGATCGTTGCGGGTGATGCTGGTAATCGACTGCGGCGTTCCAGAGTCGGGCCGGCCGTACGGATGAAAGCCGTAGACCAGGCGGTCGAATACCATCCCGGCGATGTAGTCCGGATCCTCGTAGCCGACCTTCAGCCCGGACAGAATCTGCTGGCGCTGCCGCTCGAGCTCCTCGGGCGCGAACGCCGGGTTCCGCGCCAGATCGGACACCATGTCGAGCCCGAACGCGAAGCTGTCCTTCATCACGACGGCGTTGATGAACGACAGATCGCTGCCTGCCCCGGTGCCGACCAGCCCGCCAATCGAATCGATCGACGAGGCAATCTGCTCGGCGTCTTTCGTCGTGGTGCCCTGATCGAGCAAGGCGGCGACGAGCGTCGCCACGCCGGACTTGTCCGCGGGATCCTGCGCGCCGCCGGCGCGAATGATCAGCCGGAGACTCACGGCTGGCTGCTCGTGATGCGCGACGGCAATCACCTGGAGCCCGTTGGAGAGCATCCGTATCTGGTAAGGCGGAAACTTCACGTCACGCGCCGGCAGCGGCCGTGGCGGCCGGTCCTCTGGCCAATCCGCGACCTGCGCCCATGCCGTTGACGCGCCGCCAAGCGCGACGATGACGGCGAGCATGGTGAGCTCGTAAGCGTCGTAAGCGTCGTAAGCTTGATGAAGGCGGTCCTGGCGCGAACGGTCATTGCGGCAGCTCCCTGCCGTTTCCCGAACCCTTCGGCACGAGGGTGATCACCAGCCGGTTCTCGGCCGTGAAGTACTTCTGCGCCACGCGCTGCACGTCGGCGGCGGTAATGTTCATGAAGATGTCGAACTCGCCATCGGCGGTCGTGATGTCGTTGTGAATGACCGCCGCGTGCGCCAGCTGCTGCGCCTTGTCCTTGTTCGATTCGCGGCTGAGGATATAGTCCCGGGCGAACTGGTTCTTCGCCTGCTGCAGCTCGGCGGCCGAGATCGGTTCGGCCTTCAACCGATCGAGCTCCGCGATGAGCGACTTGGTGGCTTCTTCCGGGGCCCGCCCGCGCTGGACGATCGCCACGGCGTAGAACAGATTGGGATCCTCGATGATGTTGCCCTGGCCGAACGCCGCGAGCGCCAGCTGCTGCTCGTAAACGAGCTTCCGGTAGATTCGCGAGCTCTGACCGTCGGACAGCACCTTTGACGCGATGTGCAGCGGATACGAGTCGGGATGCCCGTCGAAGGTGATGTGGTGCGCGACGACGACGGCCGGCAGCGGCACGTTCTCTTCAATCCGCACGCGGCGCTCTTTGGTCTGCGGTGGCTCGGCCGGAATGTCGCGCGGCACCGGCTTGGTCGCCTTCGGCACTCGACCCAGGTAGCGCTTGACCAGATCCATCGCCTCCTTCGGATCGAAATCGCCGACGATCACGAGCGTCGCATTCTCCGGCACATAGTAAGTCTTGAAGAAGTCGCGCACGTCCTCGATCGAGGCTGCCTCGAGGTCCGCCATGCTGCCGATCGTCGGGTGCTTGTACGGGTGGGTCGTGAACGCCTGGTCGTAAATGATCTCGTTCAGCTTCCCATAGGGCTGATTCTCGACGCGCATCCGTCGCTCTTCCTTGACCACCTCGCGCTCCGTCTCGAACACTTTTTCGTCGATGCGCAGCGTCGCCATTCGGTCCGCTTCGAGCCACAGCACCATCGGCAGGTACTGGGCTGGCGTGGTTTCCCAGAAAATGGTCGCGTCTTCGTTGGTCGAGGCGTTGCTTTGACCGCCGACAGCTGAGATGCGCGAAGGGTGCCCCTCGGGCTCGACGTTCTTCGAGCCCTTGAACATCATGTGCTCGAAGAGGTGCGCAAAGCCGGTGCGCCCCTTCTTTTCGTTCTTCGACCCGACGTGGTACCAGAGCTCGGTATGCACGATCGGCGTCGAATGGTCCTCGAGCAGCACGACCTTCAGGCCGTTCTCGAGCGTGGTCATCTTGTAGTCGAGTTTGGGGGGCCGCACGGCGGCCCGCGGCGATGGTTCGATCGCGATCCACGCCGCGAGCGCCACGAGCGCAAACACGGCCCTGGACCGGGCGTGCCGGCCGAGAATGGTCGAATGCATGGGAATCTCGATTATGGCATATCCTCCAGCGCCCGGATTCGCCGCTCGAGATCGGCGACGAGCTTCTTGAGTTCGGGCAGCTTCCGGAAGATCGCCGAGGCCCGCAGCCAGTCACGATTGGGAATCGCCGGGTAGCCCGACACGAAAGCGCCAGGATCGACCGAATTCGGGATGCCCGTTTGAGCGGTCGCGACAACGCCCTTCCCAACGGTGATATGTCCGGCCACACCGACCTGCCCGGCCAGGGTCACATCGTCCTCTATCGTCACACTGCCCGCCACACCCACTTGCGCCGCCAAGAGCACGTTGCGGCCGACTGTGACGCCGTGCGCCACCTGCACGAGGTTGTCGATCTTCGTGCCCGCGCCAATCCGGGTCTCGCCAACCGCGGGCCGATCGATGGCCGCGTTGGCGCCGATCTCGACGTCATCCTCGATGACGATCCCGCCAATCTGCGGAATCTTGTGATGGGTGCCGTCGGGCCGCCGCGCAAAGCCAAACCCGTCGCTGCCAATGACGGCGCCGTCCTGCACGATCACGCGGTGTCCGAGGTGCACGCGCTCGCGAATTGAGACGCGCGCGTGCAGGAGGCAGTCCTCACCGATCTCGACCTCGCGCCCGATGACGACATGCGCGTAAACGATGGAACGGGCACCGATCCGCGTGCCGTCGCCGATCACAGCGAAGGGGCCGATCGACACATCGGCACCGAGGCTGACGTCGACGCCGACGTGCTGCGGTGGCGTGAACGCCGGGCGGCGGCTGCCAGGGATCCGCAAAGATCTCAACCGCGCGAGCAAAGGCCAGGTAGGGGTGACGCGCCCTCAGCATCGCGCATGGAGCCGGCTCAGCGGTCTCGCCGAGAATGACCGCCGAGGCGCGGGTCGTTCGCAGGGACGCGGCGTACTTTGGATTCGTGAAAAAGGTCAGCTCGCCGGGAAGCGCGTCGTCGAGAGCCGCGATGCCGCGAATCTCGAGCTCCGGGTCGCCGTCGAGGCGGCACTCCAGGCGCGCCGCGATGTCCTTCAATTTCAAAGCGTAGGTGAGTATCTCACAGGCGCTTCGGGGCTCGGGGCTCGCGGTTCGGCATCAGGGATCGATCGGATCAGTGTGAATAGCTGCTCCGGCGTTCTGCCGTCTCCCGATCCCTGGATCCCTGATCCCCGATCCCTGCGTCCCCGAGCCCCGAGCCTCGAGCCCCGAATCCCGAGACCCTTAAGACAACGGCACGGCGGTCCGCGCGAAGAAACTCGCCAGATGCTCGAGCCGGAGGCGGAGCGCCACGTCTTGTACTTGGCGTTCGCGGGCCGTCGGCTCGAGCGCCATCGCTCGACGGAGTTCGGCGAGCGGGGCGCTGCGCTCGGCGCGCCACTCGACGCCCGACTGACCCTGACGTGCGCCGCGCATCGACAGGTAGTGGCCAACGAGGCGAAACGCGAAGTAGTAGGCCACGGCGTTCGGTCCCGGGACAAAGAACAGCAGCCCGGAGAGGACGAAAAGAACGGCGTTGATGGCCAGCCAGAAGCGATGCTTCTCGAAGTCGCGACGAAGCTGCGCCTGAAGCAGCGAGATCGCGCGTGCCTCGTCGATGTCGTCGGGATAGTGCAAACACGCGAAGGTCTGGCTGCGCAGGTGCCAGAGCAGGCGCTGCTCGGCGATGCTCTCGGCCACCCACCGCATCACACGCCCTTGGAAGCGTGCGAGCCACCCGTCTTCTTGGGGGCTGCTGGCGCGGCCGAGCCGGCGTTCGCGCTCAGCCTCGGCGAGCATCTCGCGGAACCGCGCCCGCAACCGCCGGAAGAAGCCGCCCGGCCACGCGACGACCCGACGGAAAACGCCACGCGGCTGATGCTCGCCCGCATCTTCCGCCGCCTCTCCATCCTCGGTGACGGGCTCGTCCGGCACCTCGCAATAGAGCTCGTAGCGGTCCGTCCCGACGGGAACCAAGTAGACATCCATTACTGAAAATACGATAGCACGCGGTGCTAAGATGCCCCCGATGCGGTGCCGTCTAGCGCTCGCGCTCGTCACCGCGTTTGCGGTGCAGGATCCATCGCCGGGTCAGGAAAAACCCCTCACGCTCGAGCTCCGGACATTCAACGGGACGGAAGAAGTCACCGCACAGACCCGCGCAACCGTCCATCGCGCGGGAGACCGGGGCGAGCCGCTGACACACGCGAATCCCGCAAACGGCCGGATCGAGCGGCCGCTGCCCGCCGGCATCTACGACGTACAGGCGATTCACGAACGTGATGGCCGCGTCCTCAATATTCGCTGGGCCAACCGCCTCGTCCTCATGGCCTATCCCGACGAGGCGGGCCACCACCTCGAGGTCATCAATTTCAAGAACGGCTTCGGGGCGCTGCAGATTCGCGCGCCTGCCGGCGGCCGTCCGGATGTCGCTATCTACGAGGCGGGAAAACGTGACAAGCCGGCGGCGGCGCCGCTCCAGTCGTCGACCTATCTGCTCTTTGTTCTGCGGGCGGGCTCCTACGATCTGCTGATGCGGGCGTCGGGCAAGTCCAGCTGGCACGCCAATGTGGAGGTGCCGCTCGACCGGACACGTCTCTGGGTCACGCCGTGATTCCTACCGCCTGACTTTGCGCGGCAGCCTCGGCACCTCGAGGGGCAGGGCCGGCCGGCCCGCATCCTCCCACGCAGCCGCGAGGGCGGAGGCAACAGCGGTGATCGAGTCGGCCAACCGCTGTTCGAGAATCGGCTTCACCTTTCCAAAGAACGCAGCGAAATACTCGTCGTCGTAGAGCTCGCGATTGGCCACGGCGGCCTTGTCGGCGTCGAGGACAGCCTGCACTTGCGAGAAGCTCGCGACGAGCGAGTCGAACGCAAAATCGCGCGCGCTCTTCACCGCCACGATCGGCTTCGGCCTGACGTCGAGCGATCCTCGATACCGCTCGAAGGTCTCGGTTTCAAATCGCGAATGAATCCCCCATTGGCCGGTGAGTTGCCCGTCATGGTTGAGCGCCGCGTGGAAGGGCACCTGCGCGTCGGACAAGTAGTGCGCGAGAAAGGCCGAGAAGTACTTGATGTTGTCGCGCGAGTAGGTCGCCTTCTGCGTAAAGGCCTCGACCAGCTTGGCGTGGATTTCCTGCGTCCGCCAGGGCAACAGCCCGTTCTTGACGACAAACTCGCGTCCGTAGCGCTTGACGGCCGCATCGAAGTCTCGCGGCAACTCCGTGAATGGCGACGGGCCGTAGGCGTCCATGTCGAGGAAGTGCCGCGGCGATTCGTCGGCGTCGAACCCCACGTTCCGCCAGAGGTCCGGGTCGATGGCGTGTTCGACGATCGAGGCGCGGTACTTGACGAAGTACGGCCGAATCTCCGGCGGAAGCAGGTCGATGGCCCGGTCGAGGATGTGCACTTGTGCGCTTCGAAACCCCATGCGTCCGCGGGCGCGGGGGCGGCAACGACGATGAGCGCGAACAACCCGGCGATCACTCTGCGCATTGGCGGCTCCACAGTTGAACACTTAGGATACCGCGCCTGCCGCGACCGATCACCGGATGCGAATCGTGCCGGTCCACCTCGGGTCGTCGGGGTCGTTGTGGTCGTGATAGCCGCACGTGCGGATGGTCACGAGCGCGTCGGTCTCTCTGGCCTGGCCCGGCAAGAGCAGCCCGACCGAATTGATCGGCGGGCATGCCGTGTGGTCGGGATGTGGATCGGACGTGATCGTGTGCGGGAGAAAGTCGTTGTTGACGAACCGGACGCGAGTGCCTGACGTGATCGAGATATCCGATGGGCTCGTCCCGCTTGGCGTAATCGTCACGACGACGACGGTCGGCGTCGGAGGCGGAGTCGGCGCCGGCGCGACGAACGTGAATCCCGCTGCGAGCCGGCCGGATAGGCCGCCCGTGTTGGTGACGACCACATCGACGGCACCAGCCGCATGCGCGGGGGTCGTGGCGGTGATCGACGTCGCGCTGGCCACCGCGACGCTGGACGCTGCACTGCCGTCAAACGAGACGGTTGCGCCAGACGCGAAGCCTGTTCCGGTCAGCGTCACGGCCGTTCCGCCGGCCGTCGAGCCCGAGGCTGGTGCAATCCCCGTGACCGTCGGCGCAACCGGCGCGGGAGACGGTGACGGCGACGGAGATGGCGTCGGGGCCGCCCCGGTGTACGTGAAGGACCCGTCGAGTCGGCCGCTCTGCCCGTCCGGGTTGGTCACGACAAGGTCGACGCTGCCGGCGCTCCGCGCTGGCACTGCGGCCGTGATCGAGCTGGCGCTCGCGACGGTCACGGAGCCTGCCGCCGCACCGCCAACAGTCACCGTCGCTCCGGACGCGAAGCCCGTCCCCGAGATAGTAACCATCGTCCCGCCACCGGTCGGCCCCGATGCCGGCGCCACCGCCGTGACGGCCGGCGGAGCAAGGACTGGAACGTCGTAGGTGAACCCCCCCGCCAGCCGGCCGCTCTGACCATCCGGATTTGCGACCACGACGTCGACGGCTCCAGCCGCATGAGCCGGCGTCGTCGCCGTAATCGATGTGGGGCTGACGATCGCAACTCCGGCAGCCGCACTCCCACCGATCGTAACCGTCGCGCCAGCAATGAACCCCGAGCCGGAAATCGTGACACCCTGCCCGCCTGCTGGTGGCCCGAGCGCTGGCGTGACAGCCGTTACGGTTGGCGCGGCGGCAGATGGTGGTGGTGGCTGAGAGGTAGGTGCCGCAGGTGTCGACCCCCCACCGCAGGAAAGGGCGAACCCCGTGAACACTGCCCACGCCAGATATACGCCTGCCGTACGTCTCTGAATAGTGCTCATGCGCCTCCGCTGACCCGGTGATCGTTCGGTGGGCTGCAACGAGTGCGCCAGCGTGCGAGAGACGCGCGGAGCGGTCGTCGCGTGCGAGAGACCCGACGAATATGAATTCGGGCTTACAAACTCGACACGTCGCCGAAGACTTCCGCGACGAAGCGATAGACGGTTGCGCCGTGTTGCCAGGCCTCCGGGGCCAGGCCCGCCTTGACGCAGGTTTGACGGAGGAACTGCTCGTCGGTCCACTCCCGTTCGGTGGCGACCTGCGGCAGCAACAAGCCGCGGCGGCGTCCCTGTTCGACGACCAGCCCGTGGAGGCCGATCGTGATCGATCGCCCCACGCCGTCCTGGCAGGGCTCGATGCGCTCGAGCGGTCCGAGCACGGAGACCTCCACCGACAAGTCCTGGAGCTCGGGCGGTGTCACCGGCAGAAAACGTGAATCTTCGCTCGCCGCGTCGGCGGCGCAGCGCGCGACCTCGGCGGCGAGTTCATCGACCCACTCGAGAGTGCCAAGGCATCCGCGGAGCTGTCCGCCGATCTTCAATGTGACGAACACGCCGGATGCCGTTGGGCAGTCGAACCCGGCCGCCGAACCCTCCTGGCTCCCCGACACTCGTGCCACGACTGACTCGCGGGCCGTCGCGAGGAGCCGCCGGCGTTGGTCATCGTTCAGCATGGGGGTTCAGCACGGGGGTTCAGCACGGGGGTTCAGCATGAGGAGTTAACATCGCGTTCAACACGAGCCGCATCGAACGTTCCCATCACTGCGGCGAGGTATCCAACCACGCCATCGAAGTCCCCCGAGACCTCTCCTGAATGCGCGTAGCGCAGCACACGGGCTTCGCGGGCGCCACGCGCTCGCGCAGCCAGCATCACGGCAATCGCCGGTCCGATTCCACAGCCGACGTGACGTCCGCGTTCTCCAGCGGGATAGCGCTCGAACAGATCCTGCAGGCGTTCGGGACTGAAGTCCTCGACGCATCGGCACACTTCGCCGTCGAGCGTCACGGCCGTCGAGGCGTCGAAGTAGTGCGATAGATCGGTGCTGGCGACGAGCAGCGCGCGGCGCGAGCCGAGGCCGTCAGCAAGCGCGTGCGCCAGTTGTTCGATTGTGCTCGAACGTTGGTGCCCCATCAACAGCGGCACAATTGGAATCCCAGGCAGGAGGTGGCCCACAAACGGCAGTTGCATCTCGAGAGAATGCTCGCGCGCATGAGGATCGGTGAACGGGTGGACGATCTCGGCAGCACCGATCGCGGCCGAGGCGGCCTCGTCGATGGCGATCGGACCAAACGGGCTGGCGAAGGCGCCTTCAGGAAAGAGCGCCACACCTTCATAGGCCATGAAATGCGACGGGCCGACCAGCACTGCGACGTCGTACTCCCGGCGAGCGGCGGCCCTGTAGGCAAACGCGGCGACCGGCCCCGAAAACATGAGGCCGGCGTGTGGGACGATGAGGGCCGCGATCGCGCCCTCTGGCCCGTCGCCCGCGGCAGCGACATAGCCATCGACCTCGTTGGCCAGCGCGTGCGGGTTGGCCGGATACCAGGTGCCTGCGACGGCAGCAGGACGAATCATCACCGTGAACCTCGCGAACCTTCTGAACCTCCTGAACCCCTTGAACCCCGTGAACCTTTCACCCACCCGCGCATGCTACGATCGCGCGCATGCCGGCTGATTTCACGCGCGAGGACGTCGAACGAATCGCGCGGCTCGCGAGACTCGAGTTGACCGAACACGAGAAGGACCTCCTCACGCCACAGCTCTCGAACTTCCTGGCGTTCGCCGAGCAGGTGCAGCAGGTCGCGACCGCCGGCGTGCCGCCGACGTCGCATCCGCTCGCCGCGCCGGGCGCGTGGCGCGACGATGTTGCACGGCCCTCGCTGGACCGTGCCGAGGCCGTGTCCCAGGCGCCTGAAGCGGACGCCGAGCGCGGACTCTTCAAGGTACGACGAGGTACTCGCGTGACGCTGCCGATCGAAAGCGCGCGAGCCATCGCTGACGCGGTGCGGTCTGGCAAAACCTCGGCCGTTGAGATCTGTCGGGCTGCGCTGAGCCGCATCAACGCCGGTAACCCGGCGCTCAACGCGTTTCTGACGATCCTCGACGATCGTGCGCTCGCGCAGGCGGCCGCGCTCGACGACCGGCGCGAGGAATGGGCGCGCTTGCCCCTGCTCGGAGTTCCGATCGCGCTCAAAGACAACCTGTGCACGCGAGGTCTGAGGACCACCGCCGGCTCCCGGATCCTCGAGCGTTATGCCCCTCCGTACAGCGCGACGGCCGTCGAACGATTGGTCGCGGCCGGCGCCGTGATCGTCGGGAAGACCAACTGCGACGAGTTTGCGATGGGATCGTCGACCGAGAACTCCGCCTTTGGTCCGACTCGCAATCCGTGGTCGCCTGGCCGGACGCCTGGCGGATCGAGCGGCGGATCGGCGGCAGCCGTGGCGGCGCGCATGGTGCCGCTGGCGCTCGGCTCCGACACCGGCGGATCGATCCGGCAGCCCGCGGCGCTCTGCGGCGTCATCGGCCTCAAGCCGACCTACGGACGCGTCTCCCGCTACGGCCTGCTGGCGTTTGCCTCCTCGCTCGATCAGATCGGGCCGTTCAGCACCTCGGTAGCCGACGCTGCGCTCGCCCTGCAAGTGATCGCCGGCGCCGATTCACAGGACGCGACGTGCGCGCCGACGGCGGCAGACGACTATCTGGGAGCGCTGACCGGTCAGATCGACGGGGTGCGTATCGGCGTGCCGCGCGCCCTCGTCTCGGAAGAAGCCGGCGTCGACGCAGAGGTTCGAGTCGCCTTCGACAAGGCCCTCGCAACGCTCGCGGAGCACGGCGCAGAGATCGTCGACGTGACGCTGCCGTATAGCGCGCAGGCGATTCCTGTGGTACTACCTCGTCGCGACTGCCGAAGCGAGCTCCAACCTCGCTCGCTACGACGGCGTGCGCTACGGCTATCGTGCGCCGGACGCCGCGGCACTCGGGGACATGTACGATCGCACGCGAGACATGGGGTTCGGGCCCGAAGTGAAGCGCCGGATCCTTCTGGGGACCTATGTGCTGAGCGCGGGATACTACGACGCGTACTACTTGAAGGCCCAGCAGGTACGCACGCTGATCCGGCGCGACTACGAGATGGCGCTCCAGAGCGTGAGCCTGATTGCGATGCCGACCAGCCCGACACCCGCGTTTGCGCTCGGCGAACGCATGGACGATCCGCTGCAGATGTACCTCGCGGACGTTTTCACCGTCTCGGCCAATCTCGCAGGACTTCCCTCGATTTCGCTGCCGTGCGGCTTCACACGATCGCAACTGCCCTGCGGCCTCCAGCTGACCGGCCGCGCGATGGACGAAGGGACCGTGCTGCGCGTCGCCGACGTCTTCGAGCGCGGCACGCCGTTCGCGCGCGAGCGTCCCGGCGGTTAAGGGCGGCTATGCAACCGCCGGGCGACTCGAACGCACGAGCAGCCAGATAACGAAGCCAAGGAACAGGAGCGGGAGCAGTGGCACGGCGAGCGCGGCGATCGTGGCGATGAGGCCGACGAGCATCGCGATGAGCATGACCGGCCCGGCCACAAGGAGCAGGACGAGACCGACGACCAGCTTGAAGGCGAGGAGCAGAGGAAACAGGACGATCCAGAAGACGATCCGGATCGGCAGCAAGACCGCCCACAGCACGGCCTTGACGAGGAACGTCACGGCAAGGATACCCGCGAATCCGACCGCCGCAACGACGGCCAGTAACGCCAAGAGGCCCAACATCGCAGCAACTCCTCGGACGCCTGGAGAGCGTGCCTACCGGGAAACTACGCGGCCGGGTTCGAGAAGTTCCAGAGTAAGGCTGGTGCGAAGGGTCACACCTTGCCGAGGATTTCTGCGCGCGTCGGGAGCGTGTAATTGATGAGGCCCTCACGGACCTCCTCCATCGCCACGCGTTCGAGCTTGTGCGGCGTGGTGTGTCCGAGGGCGTGGCGGTCGAGCCGCGGCAACGCGCCTCGCCGAAGCTGCTTGGCGCGCTGGGCCGCTACGTCGACAAAGAGAAAGCGGCTGGTGATTGGGATGACGGCCTGCGCCTCCGCGTCGTCGCCGACGGCGGAATCCGGCAGGCTAGCATTCTGCGGCATGCTGGCAAGAGTAGCCGAAAAGATCGGATCTTGGCTACTCTCGCCAGCTTCCTTGGCCGCGGGGGCCGCGGTTATTCCACGTTGACGGCGATCTGCCGAGGCTTCGTCTCTTCGCGGCGCGGCAGCCGAATCGTCAGGACACCGTCCTTGTAGGACGCGGCGATCTGACCGGCATCGACCGACGTCGGCAGCGTGAAGGAGCGGCTGAAGCTCCCGAAGCGACGCTCCACGCGCTGAAACTGCTCAGGCTTGCTCTGCTCCGGCTTGCGCTCGCCGGTCAGCGTGAGGACGTTGTTCTCGACCGAGACACCGATGTCTTCCTTCTTCACATCCGGCAGCTCCGCCTTGATTACGACCTCGTGCGTGTCGGTCTCGTAGATGTCAACGGCCGGCACCCAGGCCTGATTGAAAGCCTCGTGCTCGAGCGCAGAGAACATCCGATTCAGTCGATCGACTTCCATTCCCGCCAGCGTTCCGATGGGATTCCAGCGAACAAGAGCCATGAACCAACCTCCTAGATTTCACGGGGCGACTCGCCCCCCTGTTTACGTTCGAGAGGTAATGTAGCACATACATTAGTAAATATCAAGCATATTACTTGATTGATCAGGACTCATATATTGCTCGGCGAGGCTCGTCCTCCTAACGCTCTGTCCAGATGGGACTTCGTCCCGAGCGGCGTCAGGATTAGAATGGACGCCATCGTGCGGCGAATCATCATCGATCGGCGCGATGTCGAGACCCTCGGCGCGTTCGCCCAGGACGAGCCGTCCGAAAACCGCCCGCCGGTCGACGTGATCGAAACCGCGGCAGCCATCGAGGTCGTCGTCGACGTCCCGGGTGTGCCGGCAAACTCCATCCGCATCACGTGCACCGACGGAACGCTCGTCGTCAGCGGACACAAGCGCGCGCCCCTCTGCGCGGACAGCCAGGCCGCGTTTCACCTCGCCGAGCGCGCCTTCGGACAGTTCGCGTGCGTGGTCCGATGTGAGGTCGCGGTCGATGCCGGGCGGGCGCGTGCCACCTTGCACGCGGGCGAACTGCGCGTCGTCCTGCCGCGCCTCAGCGAGCGCCGGGGACGCGAGATCCCGATCACCATCGAGCCGGACATTCCTTCTCTCGGCCCCTGATGCAGATCCTCTTCATCGGCGACATCTTTGGAAAACCCGGCCGCGAAATCGCCCGGCGCGCGATTCCGGCGCTCGTCGAGCAACGCGGGCTGGACTTCGTCATCGCCAACGTCGAGAACTCGGCGGCGGGTTTCGGCGTCACCGGCGACGTGGCGGATACGATCCTCGGCTACGGCGTCGACGTCATGACGTCGGGCAACCACATCTGGGACAAGAAAGAGGTGTTGGAGTATCTGCCGCGCGAGCCTCGCCTCTTGAGGCCCGCGAACTTCCCTGCCGGCGTGCCTGGACGCGGCAGCATCATCTGGCGCACCCGCACCGGCGAGCCGGTCGGTGTACTGAATCTGATGGGGCGCGTCTTCATGACGCCACTCGACGATCCGTTTGCGCTCGCGCTCCGCGAAGTCGAAGCGCTTCGGGCCAAGACGAAGGTCATCTTCGTGGATTTCCACGCCGAGGCGACCTCGGAGAAGATCGCGATGGGCTGGCACCTCGACGGCCGGGTGACGGCCGTCGTCGGCACGCACACCCACGTTCAGACCGCCGACGAACGGATCCTGCCCAAGGGTACGGCGTGCCTGACCGACGCCGGCATGACCGGGCCACACGATTCGATCATCGGCGTCTCCGATCGACGCCGCGCTGGGACGATTCGTCAACGCCATGCCCGCCAAGTTCGAGGCCGCCAACGGCGCCGGCCGGCTGAACGCGGTCATCGTCACGGCCGATCCCAAGACCGGCCGCGCCATCGGCATCGAGCGTCTCAACCTGTCAGCGGCCGAGGTCGAGACGCTCGCAGCGGCGACGCCAGCTACGTCGCACGGCTGACGATCGCGGAGAGGTTTTTCTTCAGCCGATGTCCGATCTCTTCTCGCAGCCCTTCGAGGACGAACCTGGCGCTCCGGCGCCGCTCGAGCGCCGCGTCGTCACGGTGTCGGAACTGACCGCGTCGATTCGCGGGCTGCTCGAGTCCGGCTTCGGCGATCTCTGGGTCGAAGGAGAAATCTCCAACTGCCGGCTGTGGAATACGGGCCATCTCTACTTCACGCTCAAGGACGGCGGCGCACAGATCAAGGCGGTGATGTATCGCTCGGCCGCGCGGTATCTGAAGTTCAAGGCCGAGGACGGACTGCGGGTCGTCGCGCGAGGGCGCCTCGGCGTCTATGAGCCCAAAGGCGAATACCAGCTTCTCTGCGATCATCTCCAGCCGCACGGCATGGGCGCGCAGCAGCTGGCCTTCGACCAATTGAAGAAGAAGCTCCTGGCGGAGGGCCTGTTCGAATCCTCACGGAAGCGGCCGTTGCCGGCGCTCCCCGCGAAGATCGGCCTCGTGACATCGCTTGACGGCGCCGCGCTACGCGACATCATCAAGGTCCTGACGAGACGCCATCCCAACATCCACCTGATCATTCGCCCGACGCGAGTCCAGGGCGAGGGCGCCGCGGCCGAGATCGCCGATGCCGTCCGGGCGATTGGCCGCGTCGCTGGCGTCCACGTCGTCATCGTCGGACGCGGCGGCGGTTCGGCCGAAGATCTCTGGCCGTTCAACCAGGAGCCGGTCGCGCGAGCCATTGCCGGCTGCCCCGTCCCCGTGGTGACGGCAATCGGGCACGAAGTGGACGTGACGATTGCCGATTTCGTGGCGGACATGCGCGCGCCCACTCCGTCGGCCGCCGCAGAAATGGTGATTGCCGCCAAGGAAGAGTTCAGCGCGCGGCTCGACCGGCAGACCCGTCGCCTCAGGGCCGCGGTTGCCGCCGGCCTCGACCGTCGGCGAACGCGACTTCATCTGCTTGGCAGCCGCCGTGGACTCGCGGGATTTCCGGCGCGACTCGCGATGCGGGGACGGCATACCGCCGAGCTCACGCACCAGCTCCGCAGCGGTATGCTCGATCTGCTGACCCGTCGCGAACGTGATTTTCGGACCTTGCGGCTGCGCCTCGAGGCGCGCGATCTCCGGCGACGGCTGGCGGCGGTCCGCGGCAGGCTCGAAAACGCGACCGGTCGTTTGCGGGCCGGCGTCGCCCGGCGACACGATCGCGCCGCGGCCCGGCTCGGCGCGTCTGTCGGGCGGCTCGAATCGCTGAGCCCGCTGGCCGTCCTCGGCCGCGGTTACGCGGTCTGCTGGAACGAAGCGGCGTACCGCGATCATCCGTGCCGCGTCGGCCGTCGCGCCCGGCGATCGCGTCCACGTCACGCTGCACGACGGCGACCTGACGTGTTTAGTGGAGAAGACGGACGGCGAATGAATGCCGGCCGAGTGATTACGACCATGGATCCAACGATCAAGGACTTCGAATCTGCCGTCGCCGAGCTCGATGGCATCGTCAAGACGCTCGAAGAGGGCGACCTCGCGCTCGAAAAGTCGCTCGAGCTCTACGAGCGCGGGGTGCAGCTCGCGCGCTTTTGCCACTCGAAGCTGGAAGGCGCCGAGCGCCGCATCGAAATGCTGAACGAGCGCGGCGAGATCAAGCCCGCCCCGGCCGGGCTCGGACTCGGCGGCGACCCGACCGGAACAAAGTGAGCGTCGCGCGATCCCCGGACTTGCGCACCTGGCTCGACGCGCGCCGGCGCGACGTCGACGCCGGGCTCGATCGGTGGCTGCCCTCGCCGCCGCTGGCGCCGCTCGTCGTCTCCGATGCCATGCGCTACAGCGTCATGGCCGGTGGCAAGCGGCTGCGGCCGCTCCTGGTTCTGGCCGCCGCGGAGGCCGTGGCCGAACGCGCCGGGTCTCCCGCGCTGGCGGAACTGGCACTGCCGGCGGCCTGTGCCGTCGAGATGATTCACACCTATTCGCTCGTCCATGACGACCTGCCGGCCATGGACAACGACACGTTACGGCGCGGACGTCCGACCGCGCACGTGGTCTACGGGGACGGCATGGCGATTCTCTCGGGTGATGGACTGCTGACGGAGGCGTTTGCGCTGATGGCGCGGGAGCCGGCCGAATCTCCGCTCGTCCATCCGGCCGAACTCGGGCGGCGGAAGCTTCGGGCGCTCGCCATCATCGCCGATGCCGCTGGCGCATCCGGAATGGTGGGCGGTCAGGCGCTCGATCTCCAGGCCGCAACGCCCGGCGGAACACCGCTCGATGCCGAAGCGTTGACCCGCATGCATGCGCGAAAAACGGGCGCGCTCATCCGCGGTTCGTCGGTGGCTGGGGCGGTGCTTGCGGGCGCGTCTCCGGCCGACGAGGCCGCGATTGACGCCTACGGCGAGGCGCTCGGGCTGGCTTTTCAAATCGTCGACGACATACTCGACGTCGAGGGCGCGTCTACCGACCTTGGAAAGACTGCGGGGAAGGATGCCGCAGCCGGAAAGCCGACCTACCCGGCGCTCTTCGGCCTGGACGAGTCGCGCCGACTGGCCGCGGAGTGCGCGGACCGCGCCCGCAGCGCCCTGAGCAGCGTCGCGCTCGGCGGGCAACTGCCAGCCATCGTCGGCTGGGTCATCGCCCGTACCAGTTGAAGAAGACCCTTCGCCTCGATACGCTGCTCGTCGAGCGCGGACTCGCGGCATCGCGCGAGCGCGCGCGCGCACTGATCCTCGCGGGCCAGGTGCGCGTCGACGGTCAGCCCGCCGGCAAGGCAGGCACGCCGGTCGGCGTCGACGCGGCGGTCACGCTCGTCGAACCCGATCATCCGTATGTCGGCCGGGGCGGGCTCAAACTCGAACACGCGCTTCGCGCCTTCGGCATCGCCGTCGAAGGCCGCCTGGCACTCGACATCGGCGCCTCGACCGGCGGATTCACCGATGTGATGCTCCGCCATGGGGCGGCCCGCGTCGTCGCGCTCGACGTCGGTCATGGGCAACTCGACTGGCGGCTGCGCTCCGATCCACGAGTGATCGTCCTCGAGAAAACGAACGCCCGAGCCTTGACGCCCGAGATGCTGCCCGCCGACGCGCGGCGTTTCGACATCGTCACCATCGACGTCTCATTCATCTCTCTTCGTCAGATTCTTCCGGTCGTCCCTCCGCTCGTCGCGCCGGGGGGCGACATCGTTGCGCTCGTCAAGCCCCAGTTCGAAGCCGGCCGCGGCGAGGTCGGCAAGGGCGGCATCGTCCGGGACGACGGCGTGCGCGCGCGGGTCGTGGAAGAGATCGTTCAGCACGCACTTGCGCTAGGATTGACGCGCGCCGGGCTGTCCGAGTCACCTATCACCGGCATGGAAGGGAATCGCGAATTCCTGCTGCACCTGACAAGACCGGACGCATGAACAGCCCGATTCGCCGGGTCGGGCTCGTCGCGAAACACAATCTCGACGCCGCCGCCGGCGTGCTTGCCGAGCTGGCGGGCTGGCTCGAGGCACGGGCGGTCGAACCGGTCTTCGAAACGCACACCGCGGCACTCGTCGGTCTGCCGCCGGGGCGGCCCACGAGCACGCCCGACAACCTGCCGACCGCCTGCGACCTCGTCGTCGTTCTCGGCGGCGACGGGACACTCATCGGGATGGCCGGTCGCATTGCCCAGGCCGGCGCGAACGTGCCGATTCTCGGCGTGAACTTCGGCAGCCTCGGGTTCCTCACCGAAATCCAGTTGGCGGAACTCTACGAGTCGCTCGAGTCTGTGCTCGACGGCGAGGCGGGCATCGACGAACGCATGATGCTTCGCGCGCGGACGATGCGGAACGGAACCGCGTTCGCGGATCGTCTGGTGGTCAACGACGTCGTGATAACGAGGGCGGCGCTCTCGCGGATCATCGACTTGTCGGTTTCGATCGGCGCCGAACTGGTCATGCAGGTGCGCGCCGACGGCCTCATCGTCGCCACACCGACCGGCTCGTCGGCGTATAACCTCGCGGCTGGCGGGCCGATCGTCCATCCCTCAGTCGACGCTATGCTCCTGACGCCGATCGCTCCGCACATGTTGACGAACCGACCGGTTGTTCTGCCGGGATCGTCGGAAGTGCGGGTCGAGCCGATTATGAATGGCGCGGAAGAAGTCTACGTGACGTTCGACGGGCAGTCCGGTCATCCGCTCCAGCCAGACGACGTGATCGAGATCACCCGGGGCGCGAGCCCGTTACGGCTCGTGCGCGCCCCGCAGCGGACCTACTTCGACGTGCTTCGACAGAAACTGAAGTGGGGCGCCCGTTAGGAGGTTCAGAGTTCAGGGTTCAGAAGGTTCAGAAGGTTCAAGAGGTTCAGGGCCGTGAACCCAATGAACCCTTAACTACCGCTGGTAGTACTGAAGTGGATCGTGTGAACTGGGTCTCGCCCGGGAGGAGCCAGTGTTTAACGATTCAGGTGTGCCTGCTGCGCGGACCTGTGTGTTCGCATTCTGTGCGAGCCTGGCGCTGATCGCGCCTGCGATCGCGCGCCAGGCGCCACCACCGTTCTCGGGCCGGGTGATCGACGAACGGAACTCGGCGCCGATCGCCGGAGCCACCGTGACCATCGGCGGCATCTCTGGCTCAGTCAGGACCGACAAGGACGGCAAGTTTACCTTCGAGCCCAGTCCGACTCCCCCATTTCAGGTCGTCGTCGTCCTGGCCGCCGGGCAGGTGGCGAGACCCGTGCTGATCACCGCGATCGATGCCGAGGCGACAATCAAGGTCAACGCTCTCGCCGATGAGTCCGTGACCGTCGTCGGCGCCGCGCCGAGCGTCGATGCGGCTCCAGGGGCAGCGACGACGCTGCTGTCAAATCTGCAAATTACCGGGCGTGCACCTGAGAATCTCATGCAAGTGCTCGAGACGGTCCCGGGCATCAATCAAGTATCAGAAGGTCACGCTGCCGTCCCCGCGATCCGCGGCATGGCGCGCGGACGCGTTCTACTCCTCATCGACGGCGCGCGCGTCACGTCGGAGCGCAGGGTCGGGCCGAGCGCCACGTTCCTCGATCCGGCAGTCCTCGAGGGCGTGGATGTGGCGCGTGGGCCGGGGTCGGTCGCGTACGGGTCCGACGCGCTGGGCGGCGTGATCTCGATGCGGACCCGCAACGCCGAGCCGAACACTCCCTTGCAGGCGCGTGGCAACGTGCTCTTCGGGGCGGGAACACCGGATCGGCGCGGCGCGGTCGAAGTGTCGAAAGGCTTTGCCAAAGGCGGCATCCTGGTCGAGGGCCATGCGCGCGGCGCTGACGACTGGAGCAGCCCGCAAGATGACACCGACATTTTCAATTCAGGGTGGCAGGACGGCGGCTTCCTTATCCGCGGCAATCACCAGGTCGGGCCCGGCGTACTGACGGCTGGCTGGCAGAGCGACTACGGCCGGGACATCGAGCGGCCGCGGAACAACTCGCAGACTGTCCGCTTCTACTATCCGTACGAGAACTCCCATCGTTTCACGACTGAGTACGCGCTCGAGAAACAAGGGGGCGTCGACCAGATCGTGTTCACCGGATTCATCGGTGCGTTCGACCAGCGCACCGATCAAGATCGCTACGCGACTGCGACCGCGGGCCGCTCAATCGAACGCGCCGACGTCTCGGCCAATGACTATCACGTCAAGGGAGTCGCCCAAAAAGGCTTCGGGCGTGCGCGTCTCGAATTCGGCCTCGACATCAACGGCCGCTACGACCTCTCGGCGCTCGATATCATTCAGGCCTACGACCTCGCCGGCAACCTCACGCGCGACACTGTCAACGTCTCGATTGACGACGCTCGCCGCACCGACGTCGGCGCGTTCCTGCAGGCAGACGCCCTCGTCCTGCCGGTGCTGCGCCTGTCAGCTGGCATCCGTGGCGACAATGTCACGACCAGGAATAGTGGCGGGTATTTTGGTGACCGTTCGACATCGAATGGCGCGTTCTCAGGGTTTGCCGCCGGGACGGTCGGACCGTTCTCCGGCCTGAGCGTCACTGCCCAGGTGGCGCGTGGTTTTCGCGACCCGACCCTCTCGGATCGCTACTTCCGCGGACCATCTGGTCGTGGATTCATCACCGGCAATCCTGACCTCGAGCCCGAAACCAGCCTGCAATTCGATCTCTCGGCCCGCTATAGTGCCGCGCGAACACAGTTTGGCGTCTTCTACTACGACTATCGCATCGACGACCTGATCGAGCGCTATTCAACCCAGACCGATTTCTTTTTCTTCAGGAACCGCGGCGAAGGCCACATCAAAGGCTTCGAAATCGAGACGCGCACCGATCTCGGCCGAGGCTATTCGCTCGAGCTCGGCGCGCAGATCGGACGAGGGGAACTTCGAGACGATGGGTCGAACCTGGACGACATCTCATCCGATGCCTTCCTGACGCTGCTGCGGAAGGACTTCGGACAGCGGGCGTTCGGCCAGGTCCGCCTGGCGTTCCTGGCCGACGACGACCGCCCTGGACCGAGCGAAATCGCTGCGCCCGGCGCAACCATCCTGGATCTTGCCGGCGGCTGGCGCTTCACGCACAACCTCGAACTGCGTGGCCTGGCCCGCAATCTGCTCGACGACGCCTACTACGCCAGCCCTGATCCGCGTTGGGTCTGGGCGGCCGGACGGTCAGCAAGCATCACGCTCGCCGTGCAGTTCTAGTCTTAACCGAGGGCCTTCGTCCCTCGGACCCCCTGACACGCGCGCTCGCGCGCCGACCCCGACGCCCCGCTCCGCTCGCGTGGCTCACTCGCTACGCTCGCTCGCTGTCTTCTGTCTCCTGTCTCCTGCTCGTCCTGTCTCCTGTCTTCTGTCTCCTGTCTCCTACCTCCCGTTGCGCCTGCGATCCCGGAAGTACTGAATCTGGTACTGGAAGACATTGCGATTGTGCTCGTCGAGCGTCGTGGCAAACGCATGTGTCCCGTCGTTGCGGCTCACGAAATAGAGATAGGGGACGTCAGCCGGATTCGCGGCGGCCTCGAGAGAGGCCTGGCCCGGCGCGGCGATCGGGCCCGGCGGCAGGCCGGCATAGCGGTAGGTGTTGTACGGCGAGTCGAATTGCAGGTCCGCGCGGGTCAAGTTACCCGTGTAGCGTCCCGCTCGCTCGAGCGCGTAGATAACGGTGGGATCGCACTGCATGCCGATGCCAGCCTTGAGGCGATTGGCATAGACCGCCGCGACGAGTGGCCGCTCTTCCGCGCTGGCGGTTTCCTTCTCGACCAGCGACGCGAGCGTGACGAGCTGCCTGACGCTCAATCCCCTCGACGCCGCCTGTTGCCTGATTTCGGGAGTGAGCGTCTTCTCGAAGCCAGACACCATCCGCTCGACGAGGTCATCGGCGGTCGTACGGCGTGGCAGTGTATAGGTGTCGGGAAAGAGGTAACCCTCGAGATCTTGCGCCAACGGGTCGAGCTCTCTAATCAGCTCTGATTTCCCGGCAGCCTTCACGAATGCACTCTGCGGCCCGAATCCCCGTTCCTCGAAGATGGCCGCCATCTGACGGATTGTGAGACCTTCACGAAACGTGACCGGCCGAAGGAATACATCGCCTCGCACGATCTTGTCGACAACCGCCCTCGGAGACAGCGGGGTGTCGAAGCGGTACTCGCCCGCCTGCAACCGCCGCCCGGCACCCTCGACCCAGACAGCAATCCGAAATGCGATAGGACTCGCGACGACGCCAGCGTCGACGAGCGCTCGGCCCATGGTCTGTGGGTTGCTGCCCGGTGGAATCTCGACAAACACCTCACCATCCTGGTAGCCCTTGTATGGACGCTCGACCAGGAGATATCCCCACGCCGCCGTGGCGATGCCGCCCAGCAGAATCAGGATGAGCGACCCGGCCAGCACTCGCTTCAAGAGAAATCGTCCTCGAGCAGGGCGTCACCGGAAGCCAGGGATGACCCGCGTCGGGTGTCGAGGAAGTCCTGCAGGATCACGGCGGCCGAAGCGGCGTCGAGCAATGGCTTGCGATCTCTCCAGTTCTTATGTCGGCGCGCGAGCAGGCTTTCGGCCTCTCGACTGCTCAGCCGCTCGTCCTGAAGCACCAGCGGCACGGTGATTTGGGCCCGTAGAGTCTCTGCCAACGCCATGACGGCGGCCGTCTGATCGGTGGCCTCGCCGCCAAGCGCTCGTGGATACCCGAGCACCACACCCGCCAGCCCGTCGTCCTCGGAGACGAGCCCGTTTACTTCAGCGGCAAGCGTGGCGGCCACTGCCGCGCGGTTGCCGCGGCAGGCAATCGTCTTCCACGGCCGCGACAACAGCGCCGACGGATCCGAAAGCGCCAGGCCAATCCGGCGCCGGCCGTAGTCGATGCCAAGGAAGCGGACGGACGCGGGCGCGGACGGACACATCTAAGAAGAGTACCGTACCCGTATAATCCCCTCATCGATGTTCCAGAATCTTGCGCGTGTGCTGCTGTGTGCGCTCGCGCTGTCGGCCGGCGTGGTCACGACGGCCTGCCGTCCCGGACCGCCGGGTAATGTCGTTCGTCCCAAGCTGCTGATTCTCGGCTTCGACGGCATGGATCCGAGCCTGGTGGATCGGTGGATGAAGGCGGGCCAGCTTCCCAACCTCTCGCGGCTGGCCTCCACCGGCGCCGTCCGTCCGCTCGCGACGACGCATTCGCCAGAGTCGCCCACGGCCTGGGCGTCTTTCGCAACCGGCGTCAATCCAGGAAAGCACAACATCTACGACTTCCTGGTGCGCGACACCGCCACCTACCTGCCCGATCTCGGCATGGTGCGCCGCGAGCCGGCGCGATTTTTTCTGGGCTACGTTCCCATCGCCAAGCCGAAGCTCCACTCCATCCGCGGTGGCACGTCGTTCTGGGTCACCGCCGGACAGGCCGGGGTTCGGTCGAGCATCCTGACAGTACCCGTCACGTTTCCTCCGGAAGAAGTCCCAAACGGCGAGCTCCTCTCGGGACTCCCCCTTCCCGACATCCGCGGAACCATGGGGACGTTCTACTACTTCGCAACCGACCTGAGTCGTTACGAAGAGGGAAACACCGAGTTCGGCGGGATTCTCAAGCGGCTCGTGATGGAAAACGACGTCGCGCGGACGGAGCTCATCGGACCCCCGAACCCGATCGTGCGCTCCGAAATCCAGGCGATTCGCGCCAAAGCCCCGACGCTCAGCGACGCCGACCGCGCGGCTGTCGCCGCGCTCCAGACGAAGGAAGACGTCCGCGTACCGCTCACGATTCGCTGGAACCGCGCCGCGGGGACCGCGACCGTCGAAATCCAGGATCAGTCGCTGCTGCTCGAACCGGGAAAGATGAGCCGGTGGATCGACCTCGAGTTCCGCGTGAACTTCCTGGTCCGCCTTCACGGAATGGCGCAGCTGCTCCTGATGAAAAGCGACACTGAGCTTCAGCTCTACATCTCACCGGTCAACTGGAAGCCGGACGCGCCGCCTTTACCCATCTCTTCGCCGGCGTCGTTTGCCGGCGACCTCGCCCATCGCCTCGATAACTACCGAACGCTCGGCTGGGCCGAAGCCACCTGGCCGCTCAACGAAGGGCGGATGGACGAGCGGACCTTCATGGAAGACCTGTATCAGGCCTTCGACGATCGCGCGCGGGTGATTCTCAGCCGAATCAATGCCGGCAACTGGGACCTGCTGGTTGGCGTCGTCGAGTCGACTGATCGCGTCCAGCACATGATGTGGCGGCTCCACGACCCGAAGCATCCGATGTACGACGCGAAGCTTGCCGAAAAATTCGGCGACTCGATTCTGCGCGTCTATCGGCGCGCCGATCAGCTCGTCGGCGAAGCCCTCGAGCGGATCGATCCCGGCACCACGGTGCTGGTCGTGTCCGACCACGGCTTCCATTCCTGGCGCAAGTCCGTCAACCTCAACACCTGGCTCGTGCAACAGGGCTACCTCGTGCTCAACTCGCAGGGCGGCCAGGCGCCGGGCGAGAAGAAGCTCGACGACCTCTTCGGCGGCGGCGAGTTCTGGGAAAACGTCGACTGGTCGCGTACCCGCGCCTACGCGATGGGACTCGGCCAGATCTATTTCAACCTGCGCGGGCGTGAAGCCCGCGGGATCGTCAGCCCTGGCGCTGAAGCCAAGCAGCTCTCCGAAGAACTGAGCGCGCGCCTCCTGACGATGACGGATCCCGACGATGGGGCTCGAATCGTCAGGTCCGTCTACCAGCGCGACGATGTCTATTCGGGTGAGTTTCTGCACAACGCGTCCGAGCTGCAGGTCGGCATGGAAGACGGCTACCGTGTCTCCTGGCAGACCACGCTCGGCGGATCGCCGCCCGGCATCGTCTACGCGAACATGAAGAAGTGGAGCGGCGATCATGGAGGGTATGATTTCGCCACGACGGCCGGGGTGTTGATCTCGAACAAACGGCTCGTATCCGAAACTCCGTCGATCATGGACATCGCGCCGACCGTATTGAAGTTCTTTGGAGTGCAGATTCCTGGGTCCCTCGATGGCAAACCGCTCTTCTAGCGACGGCGCTCGGCGCTCGACGCTCGGCGCCCACCGCATGGCGGTCTACGCGTGTTGCCTGGGTGTCGCCTCTGCGCTCGGCCTGAGCGTCTTCGCTCAGGATGCTCCCGCCCGACGCGGCCAGACGCCGGCCCAACGCGCTACCGAACGGATCCGGACGTTACAGCGCGAGGCCGAGACGCTCGTCGCGAAGGAGAGCCAGCTGCTGGTGGAGCTGCGAAAGCTCGAACTCGACCGGCAGATCAAAGTCGAGGAACTTGCCTCGATCGACCGGCAGCAGCAAGACACGTCGCGCCAGTTGAACGACTCGGCGGCGCGTGCCGACACGCTGAAAAAGGTCGCCGACGCAGATCGACCCGACATCGAGGCCCGTCTGGTCCATCTTTACCGGCTGGGCCGGGCCGGTTACTGGCGTCTTCTGCTCGATGTCGACGACCTGCGGTCGCTCGGACGCGTCTACCGGACGGCGGCGGCGATGACTCACCTCGATCGCGAGCGCATTCAGTCGCACAAGCGGACACTGGACGCGCTCGCGGAGGAGCGAAGCAGGTTGCAGGCGCGATCGCTCCAGCTGGCTACGCTCGAGGAGCAGGCGACTCGAGCCCGCGCGGCGCTCGACCGGGCGGTGCAGAGTCGGACCTCGCTCGTCGCGTCGATCGACGCGCGTCGCGACCTCAACGCGCAGTGGACGAGCGAGCTCGAAGCCGCGCAGCAGCGGCTGCAAACATCGGTCTCAGCGCTCGACGGCAATGCCACGCTTCCGCTCCGGCCATTTCAAGGCGCCTTGCCATGGCCGGTTCGGGGCGCGGTCAGCTCCCGGTTCGGCCGTCAGCCGAGCAGCCGGTTCGGTACATCAATCGTCCGAAACGGCGTTGAAGTGAGTTGCCCCGAAGGACAGGTCGTCAGAGCCGTGCACGAGGGGGTCGTCGCATTCGCGGGCCAGTTCACGGGCTACGGTAACCTGGTCATCGTCGAGCACGGCGAGCGCGCATTCTCGCTCTATGGCCACTTGAGCTCGATCCAGGTCGCGCAGGGCGAGCACCTGCCTGCTCAAGCGCCAATCGGGCGGTCGGGCCTCAACCCCAACGGCACGGCCGCGCTCTACTTCGAGCTCCGCGTCGACGGCAAGCCGGTCGATCCCTTACAATGGCTACAGCTGAAAGGGATTCCATGACCTTCAAGACCCGCATGTCCGTGCTGGTGCTGTCGACGCCGGTTCTCGCCTTCGTTCTGGTCGGCGGGCTCATGGGCGCGGGAAAGAACGCGCAGAGCTCCGGACAACAGACTTATCAGCACCTGCGGATGTTCGACGACGTGGTCGACCTCGTGATGAACAACTACGTCGGCGACGTGCCTGTCGACAAAGTCATGGATGGCGCGATGCGGGGCCTCGCCGATGGGCTCGACCCTGACAGCGCGTTTCTGAACGCCGGCCAGGTGAAGGCGGTTGAATCGGGCGAAGCCGCGCCCGACGGCGACGTCGGGATCGAGCTGACGCGCCGCTACTACCTCTACATCATTGCCGCCCGCGATGGCTCAGCGGCCCAGAAGGCGGGGCTGCGCACCGCCGACACGATCAGGGCGATCGATGGCAAGCCAACCCGGGACATGTCCGTGTTCGAAGGGACTCGCGTGTTGCGCGGCAAAGCGGGCACCAAGGTCACGCTGACGATCATCCGCGGTAACGCGGCCGATCCGCACGAAGTCGTGCTGGTCAGGGAAAAAGTCGCCGGGCCGATCGTCACGAGCCGGCTGATCGGTACCACCGGCTACCTCCGTATCGCGTCGTTCAGGACCGGCGTCGTCGAAGAGTTGGGCAAGCACGCGGCGGATCTCACTAAGGGCGGCGCCAAGAACCTCATCGTCGACGTCCGCCGAACGGCCGAGGGCCCGCTCGACAACGGCATCGCGGCCGCGCGCGTCTTCATCAAGTCAGGAACACTCGCGATCAAGGCGGGGCGTGGCAAGCCCGAGCCGCGTGAGCCAGTCGCCGCGAAAGCTGGCGACGGCGCCGTCGAATTGCCCGCCACCGTTCTCGTCACGACCGGCACATCCGGTCCTGGAGAACTTTTCGTGGCGGCGATGAACGACAATGACCGCGCGGAGCTGATTGGCGAGCGGACGCTCGGTCGCGCCGGCATTCAGAAACTCGTCAAGCTCCCCGAAGGCCGCGGCCTGTGGCTCACTTACGCACGGTATCTCACGCCGAAGGGCAATCCGATTCAGGGACGCGGACTCGAGCCCGACGTCGCCGTCGACGAGCCCGACGTCGAGTTCGGCGCGCCAGCGCCGGAAAAAGATGCCATCCTCGACGCGGCACTCGAACGCATGAAGGTGAAAGTCGCCGCGTAAGTATTGACAGTCAGTACTCAGCGGCGTATAACCGCTCCACACCGCTCGCGAACCCTGGCCGCGCTTGGGCAGCACGGGTTCCCGCGATTTTTCTTCCTCACCGGAGGCGTTCATGAACAAGCAGGAACTCATTTCCAGAATCGCTGAAGACACCGGTCTCACGAAGACCACTGCGTCGGCGGCGGTCGAGTCGTTCATCGCTGGCGTGACCAGGTCGCTCAAGAAGGGGCAGCCGATCACCTTCGTCGGTTTCGGCACGTTCAAGACGGCGCAGCGCAAAGCGCGAACGGCGCGCAATCCGCAGACCGGCGCCGCGATCAAGATTCCGAAGCGCCGCGTGGTTCGCTTCACGGCCGGCAAAGCGCTCAAGACGGCCGTCAACTAGCCGCCACGGCGCCTAAGGGACAAGGGAGAAGCCTTTCCCACCACCGCTTGCCTTACCCCTTGTCCCGTTTCCCCTGATCTTGGTAAACTAGCTGTTCCGGTAAGGCCAGTGTTTTCAAGACATAGGCGCGTAGCTCAGTTGGTTAGAGCGCCTGCTTGACACGCAGGAGGTCGGCAGTTCGAGTCTGCCCGTGCCTACCAACCTTCGCTCACGCCTGCAAACCCGAGCGTGAGCTACGGTTGGCAAGCCAAGTCGGCTTGTCCGCCGTAGCGCGACAGCGCGAAGGTGGATTGGCAAGCCAAGTTCGGCTTGTCCTCCGTAGCGCGCAGCGCGAAGGAGGATTGGCAAGCCACGCGAAGGTTGCGGAAGCACACCAAGTCGCACGATCCCTTACCTGCATTAATTGATGTCCGAGATCACCGTCACGTTACCCGACGGATCCAGCCGTCGCGTGCGCGCGGGCACTACTGCCCGCGACGTGGCGGCACTCGTGTCGCCGGGGCTCGCGAAAGCAGCGCTGGCGGCGACGGTTGATGGCCGGCTCGTCGATCTGACCTATCCGCTGAACGCCGACGGGTGCCTGACGATCGTCACCGACCGGAATCCGGAGGCGTTGCCGCTCCACCGGCACAGCACGGCGCACTTGCTCGCCGCGGCCGTCACCGCGCTCTTTCCGGGCGCGCAATGCGGTATCGGTCCGCCCACCGATGAAGGGTTCTTCTACGACTTCATCGTCGATCGCCCGTTCGTTCCGGAAGATCTCGTGGCCATCGAGCAGAAGATGAAGGAGCTCGCCGGCCAGGACCTGGTCTACGAGCGCCAGATGTGGCCGCGTGACGAAGCGCTCCAGTTCTTCGCCGCGAAGGGGGAGCCGCTCAAGGTGCAGTTGATCGAGGAGAAGACCGAAGGCGAGTCGGAGGTGTCCGTTTACACCATCAAGGACCGCGAGACGTTCGTCGACTTCTGCGTCGGCCCGCACGTCCCTTCGACCGGCCGCCTCAAGGCGTTCAAGCTGCTGACCACGTCGAACGCCTATTGGAAGGGCGACGCGCGGAATCAGCCGATGCAGCGAGTCTCGGGAACCGCGTTCCTGAGCGAGTCGGAGCTGAAGGCGCACTTGCAGCGCGTCGAAGAAGCCAAGAAGCGCGACCACCGGAAAGTCGGCAAGGAACTCGGGCTCTTCATGGTCAACGAAGCGGTCGGCGCTGGACTGCCGCTCTGGCTGCCCAAAGGGGCGACGATCCGTCGACTGTTGGAGGACTACATCGTCGAGAAGGAACGAGCGGCCGGCTACGAGCACGTCTACACGCCGGATCTTGCGAAAGTCGATCTGTACAAGCGCTCGGGCCACTGGGATCACTACCATGAGGACATGTTCCCGCCGATGGAGCTCGAGACCGAGCAGCTCGTGCTTCGGCCGATGAACTGCCCGCACCATATCCTTATCTACGAATCGACTCAGCGGAGCTACCGCGAGCTTCCGGTGAAGCTGGCGGAGCTCGGCACGATGTATCGCTACGAGCGGTCGGGGGTCCTCAGTGGATTGAGCCGCGTCCGGTGCATGACGCTCAACGACGCCCATATCTTCTGCACGCCCGACCAGATCAAAGAGGAGTTCTCCAATGTCATGCGCCTGGTCGAGCAGTCGTACGGCGACCTTGGCATCAAAGACTACTCGTACCGGCTCTCGTTGCGGGATCCGTCCAATAAGGACAAATACGTCCAGAACGACGAGATGTGGGAGCTCGGTGAGCGTGTCCTGCGGGAAGCCATGGACGGGCTGGGCCTCCCGTACCGGGTCGGATTTGGCGATGCGGCGTTCTACGGACCAAAAGTCGACATTCAGCTCGCGGATGTGATGGGCCACGAGGAGACCTACTCCACGATTCAGGTGGATTTTCACCTGCCGAGCCAGTTCGGGCTGAAGTACGTCGGCGCTGACGGGGCGTTCCATCGACCGGTCATGATCCATCGCGCCATCATCAGCACGATGGAACGGATGGTGGCCTATTTGATCGAGTTGTACGGCGGGGCGTTCCCCCTCTGGCTGGCGCCTGTCCAGGTGGCGGTGCTCCCCATTGCCGATCGGCACAATGAGTACGCGCGGTCCGTGCGGGACCGCCTGGCGGCGGCCGGGCTCCGGGTCGAGCTCGACGAGCGGTTCGAGAAGATTGGATATAAGATCCGCGAAGCCCAGTTGCAGAAGATCCCATACATGCTGGTGACCGGCGACCGCGAGGCGGCGGAGTCGACGGTCGCGGTCCGAAGCCGATTGGGGGGCGATCTGGGCGCGAAGCCCCTCGACGCGTTCATAGAGGACGCGATCGGCGAGGTGAAGAGGAAGCAAGGCTAGGAGGCACGCTATCGCTTTCGAACGAGGTCCGCGCCGGGACGACCGCACGCGGGTAAACGAACGGATCAGAGTTCGCGAGGTCCGCGTCATCGACGACACGGGCGCGCAGCTCGGCATCATGGCGCCGCAGCAGGCGCTGACTATCGCACGACAGAAAGGCCTCGACCTGGTCGAGATTGCCGCCACCGCGGTGCCCCCTGTCTGCCGGATCATGGACTTCGGACGCTATCAGTATCAGGAGCAGAAGCGCGCCCGGCAGGCCAAGAAGCACCAGAAGATCATCGAGGTCAAGGAGATCAAGTTTCGGCCCAAGGTCGACGAGCACGACTATCAGTTCAAGAAGAAGCACATCGAGCGCTTCCTCGCCGATGGCGACAAGGTCAAAGCGACGATTTTCTTCCGCGGTCGTGAAATGGCGCATCCCGAAATCGGGCGGCGCATCCTCGAGCGGCTGATTGACGACCTCGGCGAAGTGGCCGTGGCCGAAAACGCCCCGCGGCAGGAGGGCAACCAGATGCACACGATCCTCGCGCAGCGCGCGGGGGCGAAGCGTCCGGCGCCGAAGCGGGAATCAGAGAAAGCACCAGAGTAGCGCCACGGATCACACGGATGACACGGAAGCGTTAGTACCTATGCCGAAACTGAAAACACATCGAGGCGCGGCGAAGCGGTTCAAGCGAACGGGAACCGGGAAGATCGTCCGCAGCAAGGCGTTCAAGCAGCACATCCTGACGAGCAAGACGCGCAGCCGCAAGCGCAAGCTGCGCGGCACGGTCGAAGTGTCCGACGGGGATTACAAGAAGCTCGATCGGATGTTGCCGCGCAAGTAGGCGAGCGACCAGCCTCCGCCAAGGCTACGGCGGTCCGCTGAAGCTTTAGCGAAGGCGGAAGCGAGCCGGATGGCGGAGCCGGACTGCCGGCGAAATAGGAAGGCGCTCTATCGGCAGCGCCTGCGGCCCGGGCGAGGCCGAAGTCGCCGAGCGAGAGCGAGCGGGGGTGGGGCCCCGCGAGCATTAAGAGAAGATTACAAAGTCATGCCTAGAGTAAAACGAGGAAACGTCCGGCGCGCCAAGCGCAAGAAGCTCCTGTCGCGCGCCAAGGGTTTTTACCAGACCAAGAGCAAGCTGTATCGCTCCGCGAAGGAATCGGTCGACACGGCGCTCAAGTACGCCTTCGTCGGCCGCCGTCGCAAGAAGCGTGATTTCCGGCGGCTGTGGGTCGTCCGAATCAACGCCGCGGCGCGCGAAAACGGCTTGACCTACGGTCAGCTGATTGCCGGCCTGAAGGCGGCGGGCAACCCGATCGATCGCAAGGCACTGGCGGATCTCGCGGTGACGAGCCCAACGGCGTTCGCCGTGCTGGCCAAAGCCGCCGCCGCTGCCAAGCCCGCTGCGCGCGCCTGAGTGCGGTGTCTGCCGATCCCAGCCTCGAGGTTGACGCCCTCCGGGCTCGATTCGATCGCGATCTCGCGGACGCGCGAAGCGAGACGGAGGTGCGCGGCGTTCGCGACCGCTACCTCGCCCGCAAGGGCGGGCTCGTGTCGGGGCTGCTCAAGGCGCTCGGCCAGGCCCCGCCGGCCGATCGGCCGCGCCTCGGTCAGCTCGCCAACCACCTGAAAACCGAGATCGAAACCCGGCTGGCTGACCGCCTGGCCTCCGCGAGCGCCGCGCGCCCGCCGGCCGGAGCCGTCGACGTCACGCTGCCGGGCCGCGTGCCCCCGATCGGACACCGTCATCCCCTGACCATCCTGCGTGAGCGCATCGAAGCGATCTTCACGCGCTTCGGGTTCCTGATCATCGAAGGGGCCGAGCTCGAAGACGACTACCACAACTTCGAAGCGCTCAACATGCCGCCCGAGCATCCGGCTCGCGACATGCAGGACACGCTCTACCTGGCCGCGCCGGTACGGTCGGGGTCGGGCACGCCGGCCACGCTGCTCCGAACGCACACGTCGGGAATGCAGATTCGCTACATGGAGACGCATCCGCCGCCGGTCCGCTTGATCGCGCCCGGCCGCGTCTACCGCCGCGACAACTTCGATCTGTCGCACACGCCGATGTTCACGCAGGTCGAAGGCCTGGTGGTCGGCGAAGACGTGTCGCTGGCAGACCTCAAAGGCACGCTCACGGCATTCGTGCACGAGCTCTTCGGACCCGAACGCCGCGTGCGCTTCAGGCCGAGCTTCTTCCCCTACACCGAACCGAGCGCGGAGCTGGACATCAGCTGCGGCGCGTGCAACGGAACAGGCCTTGCCGCGCCGAAGCCCGTGGTCAGCCAAACGGGCGACGGCGGGTGCGGGATGTGCAAGCGCTCCGGCTGGCTCGAGATCCTTGGCAGCGGCATGGTGCACCCGGCGGTCTTCGAGGCGGTGGGCTACGACCCGGAGCGGTACACCGGTTTTGCGTTTGGCATGGGAATCGAGCGCGTCGCCCTGCTCAAGTGGGGAGTCGAGGATATTCGATTGTTCTACGAGAACGACCTGCGCTTCCTGGAGCAGTTCCCGCTGTGAGGATCATCTACCCCTGGCTCTGCGATCTCGTGCGCGTGCCTGGCAGTCCCGAGAGTGCTGCCCACGAAATCAGCCTGCGTGGTTTCGAGGTCGCGTCGGTCGAGCCAGGCGAGAATCCAGTCATCGACTTCGAGATCACGGCGAACCGGCCCGACTGCATGAGCCACATCGGGATCGCTCGTGAGGCGTCGGCGATCTGGAACCTTCCACTACACATGCCGGATATGACGGCGCCGGAGGCCGGTCCTGCCGAGCCGCTCGAGGTCACGATTGCGGACCCCGATCTCTGCCCCCGCTACTGCGCGCAGGTGTTCGAGGTGCGGGTCGGGCCCTCGCCGCAGTGGCTCGCCGACCGGCTGACGGCCGCCGGCGTCCGCCCGATCAGCAATATCGTCGACGTCACTAACTACGTGCTGCTCGAGCTTGGTCAGCCGATGCACGCCTTCGACTACGACCGGCTCGCCGGGCGGCAGATCGTGGTGCGGCGGGCACGCGCGAGCGAGCGGCTACGGACGCTCGACGGCGTCGACCGCGCGCTCGAGCCGGACATGCTCGTGATTGCCGACGGCGAACGAGCCAGCGCCGTCGGTGGCGTCATGGGCGGCCACGACTCGGAAATCGGCTCGTCGACGCGCCGCATCGTGCTCGAGAGCGCGTACCTCCACCCGCCGTCGATCCGACGGACCAGCAAGAAGCTCGGGCTCAAAACCGAAGCGTCGGTTCGCTTCGAACGCGGCGGCGACATCGGCGCGGCACCGCTCGGTATCGCTCGCGCGGCGGCAATCTTTCAGGCGATCGGGGCTGGTCGACCGCTGGGAACACTCATCGACGTCTACCCCGCGCCACGTCCGCGCGGACGCGTCCGGCTCCGGGCCGCACGGATCGTTCGACTGCTCGGCCAGGACGTCCCCGGCGCCGACGTCGAGCGGATTCTCGGCGCGCTCGGCTTCACAATCGAGCGGGACCCCGCGGCCGAGGACACGAGCTGGCAGGTCACGGTCCCGACGTTCCGCGTGGATGTCGCGCGCGAGGCCGATCTCATCGAAGAGGTCGGTCGTCATTTCGGGTTCGACCGGCTGCCGATCACCTTCCCCGCGCTGACGGCGCCGCAATCGCCCCCGCCGGCCCAACTCGGCCGGGACCGCCTCGTCCGCCAGGTACTGACGGCGGCCGGTTTTTCGGAATCGGCGACGTTCGCGTTTCTCGAAAAAGATGCGAGCACGCCTTTTCTCGAACCGCACACCGAGGCCGCAGCCATCGCCAATCCGTTGTCGGAGAAGTTTGCCGTGCTCAGGCCATCGCTCCTGCCCGGGCTGGTCGACGCCTGCGCCCACAACCGCCGGCGCGAGCGGAAGGACATCCGGCTGTTCGAAGCGGGCAGCCGTTTTACGAGCGACGGCGAGGGACGGGCAGTGGCGTTTGTCTGGTCCGGGGCGGCGGATGCGCCGCACTGGTCGGCGCCATCACGAAACGTCGACTTTTTCGACGCTAAAGGCGTCGTCGAAGGCATCTGCGATGCGGTCGGGATCGCCCCCGAGTTCGCGCCGGCGCCGGTCGGATTCCTCGTGCCCGGCCAGGCCGCCGAGCTGCGAATGCCCGGCACACCAACCGCGCTCGGTGTCGTCGGCAAACTGGTTCCGGCGATTGTCGAAGCACGCGGCTTCCCCGCCGCGGAAAGCGTCTTCGCCGCCGAGATCGATCTTCGCGCGCTGACGATCGCGAGTGGCGCGTCCGATCGACTGGTCGACGCGCTGCCGCGCTACCCGTCGATCGTGCGCGACATCTCGATGCTCGTCGACGACACCTTGCCTGCTGCCACTGTTCGTGGCACTATCCGTTCGGCGGCACCTTCGACGCTGGTGGCAATTGCCGAGTTCGATCGCTATCAGGGCAAAGGCGTCCCCGATGGTCGCGTCAGCCTGTCGCTGCGGCTCACGTTCCGGGCGCCGGATCGGACGATGACCGACGACGAAGTGCAGATGGCGACGGAGAGAATCGTCGACGCGCTGCGCATGGCGCACGGCGCGGAGCAGAGATAGACTTCGGCTCTAGGCTTTTGGCTCTAGGCTCCAGCAAGATGGTCGCGTGTGCGGTCGAAGGTTTTGCCAGAGCCCTGAGCCATGAGCCCTGAGCCCTTCAGCGTCAAGGAGTCATCAGTGGCAAAAGCGGTTGCAACGCGGTCGATCGATCTGGAATCCATCGACCGGCTCGAGGAGAAGATCAAGCTGCTCATCAGTCTGGTCGAGCGGCTGCGGGCCGGTGAAGGACGCCTGTCGGACGAGAACGCTCGCCTGGTGCGCGAGCTCGACACGGCGCTGGCGCGTCTGACGGCCGCCGAAGGCTCGGGCGCCGAGATCACCGCGCTCCGCGAAGAGCGGGAAGTCATCAAGTCGCGCGTCGAAGGCATGCTCGCGCAGATCGAAGCGCTCAATCTCTAAACCGAGGGGCTTCGCCCCTCGGCACGCCTCCGCTAGAGCTTCGGCGATGTCCGCCGTAGCCTTGGCGAAGGCGGAACTCCCCAACACGCGCTCTCGCGCGCCGCTTCGCCGGCGCGCTCCGATCGCGTGGCTCGCTCGCGCGCTCGCTCGCAGACGCGCAGAAAGGGTGGCGTCCTCAATGGAACAGACCAGTCGCATCATCACCGTCGACATCCACGGCCAGCGTTATCCGATCAAGAGCTCACTTGACGCGGCGTACGTCGCCGAGCTCGCCGCCTACGTAGATGAGAAGATGCGGTTGGCGATCAAGGAATGCCCGTCCGGCGACACCTTGAAGGTCGCGGTGCTCGCGGCGCTCAACATTGCCGACGAGTATTTCCGCGCCGGCGACGACGTTCAGGATCGCCAGGCCGGCTTCGCGCATCGCGCGCGCGAGCTCGAACGGATGCTCGACCTGGCGCTGGCCTCCGGGCACGAGCGGCTGGCCGCGGGCTGACGGCGCCGAATCTGAGATCTCGACCTGTCCTGCGCCGGTGCAGTACAATACTGGTCAGGAGTTCAAGTTCCCTGCTTTGCGCGTGATGGTTCGGAGGCTCGTTTGAGCCGATGTTCTAACAACAAGTGAATCGCGACGCTGCGTGGTGTGCATGCCTCTGCGAGAGGAAGCCTAAAGCGCGGCTTGTGCAGCGGTTCCACCTGCTCTAGCAGGTTCATCCGACCTCCCCACACGGCAAAGCGGGGGCCATTCCTTTTCGATCGCCCTCGCCGAAGGACCTCGTGGCACCGCCGCCCTGAGTCCAACGCAGGGCTTCATATACAGGGCGGTGACACGCATGGGTCTACCGGCCGTTTTCTCAGTCGTTCCGTTTCTCTCCATCCTCTTTGCCCTCGTTGCAGCCGTCAGCATAGTGTTCTGGTGGCTGGCCAGCCGCCGCCGGATTGCTGCCGCCGAAACGGTTGACCGCGCCCGAGCCGAGGCCGACCGCCTGCTCCGGCAGGCCGAACGGGATGCCGAAACGCTGCGCAAGGAGGCGGCGCTCGAAGCCCGCGAGAAAGCGCACGAAGCTGCCGCCGAGTCGGACCGGCAGGTCCGCCAGCGGCGCGACGAAATCCTGAGCCTCGAACAGACCCTCTCGGACAAGACTCGCGCGCTGACCGATCGGCTCGCCACCTGCGATCGCGTCGAGCAGGAGTTGCGCGCGAAAGCGCAGACAATCGCCCAGCATGAGGCCGCCGCCGCTGCGGCTCGGGCACGCGCCGATCAGCTGGTCGCCGAACGGCACCGCGAGCTGCAACGGGTCGCCGGCCTCACCGCCGACGAGGCACGCGACCTGCTGCTGAAGCAAATCGAAACCGACGCGCGGCGTGATGCCGCCAACCTGGTCAAGCGCCTCGAGACAGAAGCGCGCGAGACCGCCGCCGTCCGCGCGCAGCAGATCATTGCGGACGCGATCCAGCGGAGCGCCGCCGATCACGCCATCGAAACGACGGTGTCGGTCGTCGACCTGCCGAGCGACGACCTCAAGGGACGAATCATCGGCCGCGAAGGCCGCAACATCCGCGCGCTCGAGACCGCCACAGGCGTCGAGCTCATCGTCGACGACACACCGGGCGCGATCATCCTCTCGAGCTTCGACCCCTTCCGGCGCGAGGTGGCGCGCCAGGCGATCGAGCGGCTGATCGCCGACGGCCGGATCCACCCGGCCCGAATCGAGGAGGTCGTCGAGAAGGTCAAAGTCGAGATGGAGGACTCGGTCCGCAAGGAGGGCGAGGCGGCCGCGTTCGAGCTCGGATTGTTCGATCTCCATCCTGAGATTCTCCGGTTGATGGGGCGCTTGAAGTTCAGGACCAGTTACGGGCAGAACGTGCTCAACCACTCGAAGGAAGTCGCGTTCCTCGCCGGGATCATGGCGAAGGAGCTCGGGCTGAACGGGCACGTCGCCGCCCGCGCGGCCTTCGTCCACGACATCGGCAAGGCGATCGATCGCGACCTGCAGGGAACGCATCTCGAGCTCGGCCTCGATTTCCTTCGCAAGCACGGCGAGAGCGAGCCCGTGCTCCAGGCCGTCGCCGCCCACCACATGGACATCGACTGGCCGTCGCTGGAAGCGATGATCGTTCAGGCGGCCGACGCCATCTCGGCGGCGCGTCCGGGCGCCCGTCGCGACATCCTCGAGTCCTACGTCAAGCGGCTCGAGAAGCTTGAAGGCATCGCCGATTCGTTCCAGGGCGTGTCCAAGGCGTTCGCGCTGCAGGCCGGCCGGGAAATCCGGATCATGGTCGAGAGCGATCACGTCTCGGACGAGGAAACCGTTTGGCTGTCCAAGGACATCGCCCGCCGCATCGAGAACGAGCTCGAATACCCCGGTCAGATCAAGGTGACCGTCATCCGCGAGACCCGGGCCGTTGACTACGCCCGGTAGCCACGAATCCCCTGCCCGTTCCGACGATGTCGTGAACGTCGGCGAACGCAGGCTCATCGATCACATCCGCCACCGGCTTCCGGCGCCGCCAGCCTCGCTCATCGTCGGCGTCGGCGACGACGCCGCGGTCGCAATCGTCGACCGCGGAGCGATGCAGGTGCTCACCACCGACGCCCTCGTCGAGGGCGTGCACTTCGACCGTCGTTTCTCGACGACCGCCGACATCGGCTACAAGGCGGTCGCCGTGAACGTCAGCGACATCGCGGCGATGGGCGGCGCGCCGCGGCTCGCGCTGTTGTCCCTCATCCTTCCACCCACGCTCCTGATGACCGACGTCGATGGTCTGTTGGACGGAGTGCTGGACGCCGCGGCCGGAACCGGCGTCACCCTGGCGGGAGGCAATATCACGCGATCGCCTGGGCCGCTTGTCTTGGACGTGACAGTCGTCGGGTCGGTGAGGCCCCGCCGGATTCTGACGCGGAGCGGAGGACGCCCAGGCGACGCACTATTTGTCAGCGGAACGATCGGCGCCGCGTCTGCGGGGCTCGGCTGGCTGAGACGACACGGAGTGTCGGGCACAGAACTGCCCCAGGATCATGCCCTCGCAGACTGCGTGGCCCGGCACCGCCGACCCGAGCCGCGCGCGCGCCTCGGCGCGCTTCTGGGCCGAACCAGGACGGCGAGCGCCTGCATGGATTTGAGCGACGGTCTGGCGGACGCCGTCCGTCAAATTGCCGAATCGAGTGGTGTCGGCGCCAGACTTTCCGCCGGTGAGCTGCCCATCCATCCCGGCGCCGCGACCTGGTTTCGCGCCGAGGGCGTCGATCCCGTGGTGGCCAGCCTCTCGGGGGGCGACGACTACGAATTGTTGTTCGCGCTCTCGAGCCGCGCGCGCGGCCGGCTCCGTCTCGTGGAACGCCAGGCCAGGGGTCTGCGGCTGACCCGAATCGGCGAGCTCACACGGGAGCGGGGACTGGTCGTCGAACGCGGCGGTGCCATCGAACCCCTGCCCGCCGGCTTCGTCCACTTCTAGTCTGCACTCGATGCCTGGTTTTCCCCGTCTTCGGTCGTGGCTCGAGCAGCTTCTCCACACGCACGACACCCCTCATCGCACCGCCTCGGCATTCGCGCTCGGCGTCTTTCTGGCGTTCTCGCCGATGCTCGGGTTCCACGCATTGCTCGGGCTTGCCCTGGCGTTCGTTTTCCGGCTGAACCGGGTCGCCGTGATTCTGGGGGTGTACTCCAACCTGCCCTGGGTGCTCCCCGCCTACTACACCTTGTCAACCATCGCCGGCGCGGCGATTCTCGGCGTCGACGTCCAGCCGAGGGCGCTCGAGGAGGGCATCCGGGCTATTTCGTCTACGCCCTGGCGTCGGTACTCGACGCTCGCCCGGAGCCTGGCGCCCCTCATTTGGGCCTTCGTCCTCGGGTCGACGATCGGCGCGGTGGTACTCGCAGCCCTGGCCTACCGGGTCTCGCTCGTCATGATTCTCGCCCACCGCAAGCGGATCTCCCAGCGAAGCGGTGAAATTGGCTGATTCTCGTTAGTTTCGCCTGGACACCCCCCACCAGTATTGAGCCGGAACCCTTTGACCTGGAGGGCCCCGGTGGGTATAGTGGACACGCCCCCCAGCGCCAGATCGAACCAATGCTTCTGTCGCGATCGACCGGCCGAAAGATCGTGGCCACCACCACGGCCGCCGTCACCTTCGCCCTTCTCTATGAGGTGACTACGCTGGATTCCCGCTACGCGGCCCGGCAGGCCGAGGTCCGCGAGTCGACGGCCACTCCGTCCCCCGGCGCCAGGTTGAGGTTTACGGCCACCGCCTACTGTAAGGGCACGACGACCGCCTCCGGGGTGAACGTCCGAACTGGCATTGCCGCCGCCGACCCGGACATCCTGCCGGTCGGCTCAGTCATCCAGGTCGACCGGCTCGGCGAGAAGTACAACGGTATCTACACGATCATGGATACCGGCCCCAAGGTCCAGGGCCGCCACATCGACATCTACATGTGGAGCTGCCACGAAGCGCTCGAACTGGGCCGGCGCACGATGCAGATCGTCGTCCTGCGTATGGGCTGGAACCCTCGCGCCAGCACTCCGCGCCTCGTCGACAGGCTCTTCCGGCAGCGGGAGCAGGCGCAAATCGCCCCGACTCCGCCTCCGGCGGCACCCGCGGCCGATCAGACCCCAAAGTAGCCGGAGAGCGCATTCCACGGCCGTAGTGTCCGCCTTTAGGCGGACTGACTGAGGTCCGGCTAAAGCCGGACACTACGTACGAGAGGGACAGTGGCATCGCGCTAGGCTCGGGGGACCTCCACGGTCTCCAGACTCTCGTCCTGATCCTTGTATTGCAGCTGATACAGCTTGAAGTAGAGCCCGCGGGCGGCCAGCAGCTCCTGGTGCGACCCGGACTCGCGCAGCTCGCCGCGGTGGAGGACGAGGATCTTGTCCATATCCTGAATCGTCGACAACCGGTGGGCAATGGCGATGGTCGTGCGTCCCGCCATCAGCAGGTGCAGCGCATCTCGGATGAGGACCTCTGTTTCAGTGTCGACGCTGGACGTGGCTTCGTCGAGCACGAGGACCTTGGGGTCGAACGCGAGCGCCCTGGCGAACGACAGGAGCTGTTTTTGCCCCACCGACAGCGTCGCGCCCCGTTCCGCCACCGGGCTGTCGTACCCCAGAGACATCGGCTCGATGAAGCGGTCGGCATGCACGGTCGCCGCGGCCCGCCGCACGTCGGCGTCAGTAATCCCGGCATTGCCGAGCCGGATATTCTCTGCGATGGTGCCCGAGAACAGATACACATCCTGCAACACCAGACTGAAGAGGCGCCGGAGCGCATCGAGAGGCAGCTCGCGGATGTCGACGCCATCGACCAGGATCCTGCCGCGCGTGACGTCGTAGAAACGCAACAGCAGATTGATGATCGTCGACTTCCCCGCCCCGGTTGCGCCGACCACCGCGACGCGCTCGCCCGGGTGCACCTCGAACGAAACATCCCTCAGAACGTAGTCGCTCCCGTTGTACGCGAACCAGACGTGGTCGAAGATGATGTGGCCTGTTCTTCTAGGATCAGGGACCAGGGATCGGGGATCAGACTTCAGGGGCAGGATGAACGCCGGGATCAAGATGAAAGGTGGAGGCGCCCGAGTCCGCTGATCCCTGATCCCTGATCCCTGAAGTGATCGATACGCTCGTGTCAAGCAGCTTGAAAATACGCTCGGACGACGCCATGGCCGCCTGGAGCACGTTGAACTTCTCCGACATGTCACTGATCGGCCGGAAGAACCGCTGGGAGTAGAGCAGGAATGCGACCAGGGACCCGAGCGTCAGCGTCCCCTGCATCGTCCAGCCGCCTCCGAACCAGATGAGGAGCGCCGCCGCGAGCGCGCCGATGACTTCGATTGCCGGGTAGAACACCGCGTAGTAGAAGATCGATTCCACGTTGGCGTCGCGGTGGCGGCGATTGATGTCGTCGAAGCGCGCGTAGCTCAGGCCTTCGCGCCGGAAGAGCTGCACCGTCGCCATGCCAGTGATGTGTTCCTGCAGGAACGCGTTGATGCGAGCGATCCAGAGCCGGACGGTCCGATAGGACTCGCGCACGTGCGTCCGGAACCATTGGGTCACGAGCACGATCAGCGGCAGCACCGAGAAGGCGAGCAGCGCGAGCCGCCAGTCCATCACGACCAGCACGATCATGATGCCAACGAGCGTGAAGATGTCGCCGAAGATCGAGACGACGCCGGCGGTAAAGAGATCGTTCAGAACGTCGACGTCGGTCGTCACGCGAGTCATCAGACGGCCGACGGGATTGCGATCGTAGAACTGCAAATCGAGCCGCTGCAGATGCTCGTAGATCTCGGTCCGCATATCGAACATGATCCGCTGCCCGGTCATCTGGAGCACCCAGGTCTGGAGGTACTCGAGCGCGAACGAGGCCAGCAGAATCGCCAGGAAGCCGACCGCGATGGTATCGAGGCCGCGCAGATCACCCGTCGCGATGTGCCGATCGATCGCGACCTTCATCAGGTAGGGCTGGGCCAGCTGAAGAACGGACGCGCAGATGATCGACGCCAGCGCCACCGCCACCTGCAACCGGTACGGCCACAGATAGCGAAGCAGCCGGCGCATCAGCACCGCGTCGTAGGCCTTGCCCAGGACTTCTTCGTCGTGGATGGACATCGTGTTATTTGGCTCAGGGCTTAGGGCTCAAGGCTCAAGCAAAATCTTCGAGCAAGCGGTCCAAGGTTCTGCCTGAGCCCTGAGCCTTGAGCCTACGTTCAGCTCGCCGCCAGCTCCTCTTCCAGCAACTGGCGGCGATGTAGCGTCGCGTAGAGGCCGCCGAGCGCGACCAGCTCCTCGTGCCGGCCGGCTTCAACGATCCGGCCCCGAGCGAGAACGAAGATGCGATCCGCGTCCCGGACAGTCGACACGCGGTGCGAGACGATCAGCGAGGTCCGCTGGCGCATGACGCCGCGCAACCCCGTCAGAATTTCTTCCTCGGTGTAGGTATCCACGGCCGACAGGGCATCGTCGAGGATCAACAACCGCGGGTCGACCATCAGGGCACGGGCGAGCGCCGTCCGCTGCTTCTGCCCGCCCGACAACGTGATGCCGCGTTCTCCAACCAGCGTTTCGTAGCCGCGGGGGAACGTCTCGACGTCCTTGTCCAACCGCGCGATCGCGGCGGCAGCGCGAATCCGCACGTCGAACGCTTGAACTGCCTCATTCGGCCGACCTCGGTCCGCATCCGTGCCCGGCGGTTGGACTCCGAAGGCGATGTTCTCGCCGATGGTGTCGGAAAAGAGGAACGGCTCCTGCGGCACGAAGCCGATCGCGCCGCGGAGTGTTGCCAGCGGAATCTCGCGCACGTCGACACCGTCGAGGAACACGGTGCCCGGCGGCGGCTCGTGGAGTCTGGGCAGCAGGTTGATCAGCGTGGACTTGCCCGAACCAGTGGCACCGACAAACGCCGCGGTCTCGCCAGCTTCGATACGAAACGAGACTCGGTCAAGGGCTGGGTGGCTCGCGCCCGGATAGGTGAAGGTCAAGTTGCGGAGCTCGATCGCTCCCTTGATAACCGCCGCGCGACCGGCGGCCGTGACCGCGCCGTCGTCGATGTCGGGCACCGCATCGAGCACTTCGAGCATCCGCTTCCACGATGCCATCCCGCGCTGCAGGATATTGGTGACCCAGCCGAACGCAATCATCGGCCAACTCAACATCACGAGATAGGCGTTGAACGCGACGAACTCGCCGACCGAAATTCGGCCCTGAATGGCGGCGCGGCTCCCCAACCAGAGCACCAGCAGGGATCCGAATCCGAGAAACAGGGTCATGCTCGGAAAAAACAGACCCTGGAGCCGGATCAACCCGCGGTTACGCCGGACGTACTCCTGGTTTGCTGCCCGGAACCGTGCGATTTCATGTGGTTCCTGGTTGTAGGCGCGGACGACCCGCACGCCGGAGAGGGCCTCCTGCACGACCGCGCTGAGGTCGGCGAGCTGCGCCTGGATCGCCTCGAACCGGGTATGAATCGCGCTGCCGAAATACTTCACGCTGATCGACACGAGTGGCAGCGGCAGGAGGGCGATGAGCGTCAGTTTCAGATCGATTGACGCCATCAGGATGATCGCCACGACGAACACGATGACGGTGTTTGCCGTGTACATGACCGCCGGCCCGATCATCGTGCGGACCGCATTCAGATCGTTGGTCGCGCGCGACATCAGATCGCCGGTCCGCCGCGTTTGATAGTAGCCGAGCGGCATCTGCTGCAGCCGCGCGAAGAAGGCGTTGCGCAGGTCGTACTCGATGTCTCTCGAGGCGCCAATCAGGATGCGCCGCATCAGGAACCGGAACGCTCCGCCGACGACGGCAATGGCGAGCAGCAGCGCCGCGTAGGCGGCGAGCTTCCCGCGCGTGACGCCGGCGTTGAGATCGTCGATGGCAAGCTTCAGCACCCAGGGCGACAGCAGCTGGATCGCAGTCGTGGTGACAACGCAGGCCAGACCGAGAAGAAAGGCGCGCTTGTAACGGAAAAGAAACGGGAAGAGGCGTGCGAAGGCCAGAGACATCCTCTTTGAGTATAAAGGCCAGCGCGATGTCGGAGCCGCGACGAGCTGGGCTTGCCTCGGACAGCGGCTGCGGCCCGCGCGACCCTTCGACACGCTCAGGGTCGCCCTGAGCTTTTGGCGAAAGGCGATGCGCGTAGGCGAGCGCCGAGCGAGAGCCCGTGGGGGGTAGGACCCACGACCACTGAAAAAGAAAAGGGGGCCCGACCTTTCGGCCGGGACCCCCTCCTCCTCCCACTCGAGAAACCCGAACTGACTGACCGGTTGGGCTGCGCAGTTCGCCGCGCCGGTTAAATAGTCCGAAAATCCGTATCGCCAGGTTTCAGAATCTTGGATTCGACCGGGTCGCCCCTAAGATTCGTGCGCGTTTCGGTGCATTCGCGTTCCGAAACCGCGCACGCGCATCCATAGAGAGCAAGCGGGATGCCGAACCCGACCGGCTGAGAGACCGGTCGAGTTCGGCCAGATGACCTGCGGCGTTTAGAAGACGAAGCGCGCCCCAAACTGCGCCGTCCGCGGCGTGGTGCTCGTCGAGTATCCGGTCAGCAGCAGAAAGTTGGTGTTGGCCTGATTCCCGGCGGGGTTCGCGAAGTTCACCCGATTGGTAACGTTGAAGATCTCGCCGAAGATCTCGAGCCGCCGACCCGTCAGGTTGATGCTGTAGCCAATCCGCATGTCGAGCTTGAAGAAGCCCGGACCCCGTGCCCCGTTGCGCTCGCTCCGATAGCCGTCGACCGTATAGGCATCGGCGCCGGTGCCCGAATATGTTCCGGCCGCGAGTGGCTCCGAGAGCGAGCCGTTCAAATCTGGGTCGAGCGTACCGTTGGTCAGGCTGAAGGGCGAGCCGCTCAAGGCGCGCGCGACCCAGCTGACCGTCAGCCCGCCGGTGCGCGGCACGCGGGCCATGCCGCTGACCACGAGGTTGTTCGGGATGTCCTGCGCGGTCACGCCTTCGTTGAGGTCCAGGTTCATGTCGTCGAGCACCTGGAAGCCGCTCGTCGGCACGGCTGCGCCGCTCGTGTTGCCAGTCGAGCGCGCCCAGGTGTAAGACACGCGTACGCTGTAGTTGTCGCTGTATCGCTTCTCGAGCGCCAGGAGCACTGCATCGTAGTCGGTGCGACCGAGGTTCACGGGAATCGTCACGCCGGTCGTGAACGGCACGAAGCCGGGGTAGGTCGCCTGGAGCTCCGCCGTCGCCTGCCGCAGCGTGTCGCTCCCCTGCCGCACGAGCGGAGATGTGGCGACGACCGGCGTGGCGCGCAGCGTCGGGTTCAGCTCCTTCGACATCAGCAGGTCTCGCGAGAACGAGTGGACGTAGTCGGCGCTGAACGACATGTTGCCGCCGAACTGACGCTCGTACCCGGCAGTGATCTGATCGGTGTACGGCATGACGCGATCGGGATTGTCCCACGTCGCACCGGTGTTGCGCACCGTCTGGCCTGGAGGAAACTGCGCCGTCAGCGCCGCGCGCATCTGATCGGTAATGACCGGGCCGTTGACCAGGAAGGGATCGGTCGGGAACTTCCCGTTGCGTGGTCCCGGATCGAAGTTGTTCAACGGGAAATTGCGGTTGAACGACGTCGCGAACACGGTCCCGGTGTAGATGCCTCCGATCAGCTCGAAGTGCGTCTTGTCGAAGAACCGGCCATAGCCACCGCGAATGACGCTGCGTACCGTCGACGTCGTAGGCCAGGCCGACGCGCGGCTGGAAGTTGTTCTTGTCGACAGGATAGTCGCTGGGGCTCTCGAAGAGCGGGTTGTCGATCTCGTTGATCGCAATGACCTCGAGGTCGTAACGCAGGCCGAGGCTGAGCGTCAGCCGGTTATTCAGCTTCCACTTGTCCTGCGCAAACGCGGCGAAGTAATTCGACTTGTTGAAGCTGCCGCCTTTGCCCGGGACGCGAATCGTGAAGCGCTCGGGATACGTCCGCGGATTGGCCGTATTGAAGGGCGATGTCGCTCAGGCCGAAGCTGAACGTGCCGTTCAACCGTCCTGGGTGTCGTTGCGCGACTGCGCGTATTGCCACTGCACGCCGACCTTGAGGTCATGGTCGCCCTCTTGCCTGGCAGGAACCACGACAGCGTGTCCTCGATCTGGACGGCGTCGTTGACGCGCGCCTGCGCGGTTCCATTCTGCTGGTCCGTGTAACGTCCCGTAGACCAGCGTCGGCGGACATGCACCCTGGTCGCGTCCGTTGCCGTTGAAGCACGGGTTGCCGAACGAGACGTCTTCCTGCGTCCAGCCGACCCGCAGCGTGTTGACCCGGGTGTTGCCGAGCACCGAATTGAGCGACGTCACGACCGTCTGATCGACGTCGTTCTCCTCGCGCGAGGCCGCCAGCGTGGCGAGCGTTGACGTTGGACGGATTGATGATCTGGTTGTACTGCGGCGAATCCTCGCGCAGCCAGCGGACGCCCCAGGTGTGGTTGGCGTTCACCTGGTGATCGAACCGCGCGATGGTGTTCCACACCCGGGTCTCGGTCGATCGGTCGTCGTGTTGAATTCCGGGCGCGCCGGAATGTTGATCGTGATGCCTGCATCGATGGTCACCCGCTCGAGGCTGCCGAAGAAATTGCGCCTTGTCCTTCACGATCGGACCGCCGAGCGTGCCGCCCCACTGCCACTGCGAAGTGTCGGGCTTGGCGTTGTTGTTCTTCTTGGCGAAATAGTCCTTGGCCGTCAGGCTCGCATCCTGCCCGAACACGAAGCCGCTGCCGCGGAACGACGTTCGATCCCTGCTTGGTGACGGCGTTGATGATCGCGCCGGCCGTCCGCCCGAACTCGGCGTCGAACTGGTTCGTGATGACCTGGAACTCGGCGACCGCCTCGATTGGCGTCCGCGCCTGCGTGCCCGCCCGCTGCCCGATCACATCGTCGTTGTTGTTGGCGCCGTCGAGCATGTAATTGTTGTTGCGCGGATCCTGCCCGTTGACGGTGATCGAATCGCTGCCGAACGACTCGGTGCTGATCGACGGAATGATGCCGGGCAGCAGGCCGACGAAGCCGACGAAGTTTCGGTTGACCGATGGCAGCTCGACCAGTTCGCGGGCCGTCACGGTGCCGCCGACTTCTTTCGACGTGATGTCGACGATCGGCGACTCGGAGGTGACCGCGACGACCTCCTCGATCGAGCCGACGGCAAGTTCGATATCGATCGTCGTCGTCTTGCCGACCTCGAGGCGCACGTCCTTGCGCTGGTATTTTCTGAACGACTGCAGTTCGGCCGTGAGTCTCATACACGCCCGGCACGATGCCGCTCACGAAATACGTGCCGTCGGGGTTACTGATGGTTTCGCGGAACATGCCGGTATCTTGATTGCGGACGATGATCGAGACACCCGGCAACGCGCCTCCCTGCGCGTCGACCAGACGCCCGCGGATTTCGCTCGTTCCCTGTTGTGCGAACACGCTCGCCGCACACATCAGCAGGCCGACGATCAGGCTGCCACACACACGTACTTTCATGATGACGTCTCCTCCCGAGCACTGGCCGCCGCGCGATTGCGGCGAACTGGCTCTCCGGCGCGGCCTCGCCGCCGCATTCGTCCCACCACTCATCCCATCTCCGTCGAGCGCTCCGGAAACTCGTATGAGCATTTCCGGATCTTGAATCCCTCGGTAGGCAGTCGCGAAAACACGCCGAACTTCAGCCGATGCTCGCCGCACCAGCGTCGACCGACTACCGATGAGCAACGAATGCGACTGCCCGCAGGCGTTCGCCCCCAGACCGATGGCCGCTCGCGGTACGACGCCCAGCTCCGCCGCCAGACTACCGAATCCTGATCGCGATTGTTCAGTGCGAGCTGCGTCGCGAACGTGTCTGCGACGAGCGTGCCGGCGAAGGCGCGAACGAGGGGATCCGAGGTCGAGAACGCTAGACGACGCCGACGTGGGTCAGCTGGCCGCGCAGGAGCGCTTCCTTCATCAACCGGCTACCGCAGTCGAGGTGCTCTTCCATGCGTGTGCGCGCCGCGACGGGATCGCGGCGCTCGATGGCGTGAACGATCGCGAGGTGCGCTTCCGTCGCGCCCTGCTGGAACGGACCGAAGTGCACCCCGAGCGACATGAAGCGATCGACTTTCGCGAGACAGCGATCGATGAGTTCCATCGCCAGCGTATTGCGCGCGGCCGCGGCGATGGCGAGATGGAAACGAACGTTGGCCGCCTCCGCGTCGCGATACTCGGCCGGCGCGTCACTCCGGCGGTGACGCGCATCGGCGGGAATCGTCTGCGGGAGCGAGGCGAGATGACGCAGCTGCGCGATCTCCTCGTCGGTGGCGCGCTCTGCCGCCCACGCGGCGGCCGCGCCCTCGAGCACCCGTCGCACGTCGAAGGTTTCGTGGATCAACTGGACGGTGACGCGCGCGACGAAGTAGCCGTGGCCGGCAACGCGGTCGAGGTACTGTTCCTGCCACAGCCGGGTCAACCCTTCGCGCACCGGCGTACGGCTCATGCGATGCGCGCGCGCCAGCATGACTTCCGACAGCGGCGCGCCAGGCCGGTAGCGGCCGTCGACAATGCCGGCCTTGATTTCGCGATAGGCGCGTTCGACCTGAGAGGCGTCCGACGACGAGGAAATGGGTTGAGCGCTCATTGGTATACGACTTGAGTCCTGTCAGTATACAACCGATTCCAGGCCTCGCAACCTCTTGCCCGTGGTATCCTTACCCCGCCTTTCCCAGAAGGCTCGGGTTCCCAGCCCGGTTCAAGCCGAACAGTCCATCCGGGGCGAGATTTGGGTTCATGCCAACACGTAAAGCCGTAGTGTGTGTGTGCGCAGCGCTGGTGATCCTCGGGGTCGCTATCCCCGCATCAGCTCAATCGAGCGCCCCTCTGACGTCCAACCGCGCGACCGGCGAGAACTACCATGTCGAGATCTCCGGGTCGCTCTGGGATCCGACGCCCTCGATCTTCATCAGCAGCGAGTCGATCGAAGGCATCCTCGGCAGCCGCATCGACTTCGTCGAGGACCTCGGGATCGAGAAGAGCTGGTTCACGCAGCTGCGAGTGGTGGGGCGGCCAGCGGAGAAACACAAGTTCCGCTTCGAGTACACGCCGATCAAGTACCAAGCCGAAACGGTGTTGAACCGCACCATCATCTTCAACGGCATCGCCTTCCCGATCTCGATACCGATCGACAGCGAAGTAATCTGGCGGGCCTACCGCTTCACCTACGAGTGGGACTTCGTCTACAAAGACCGCGGGTTCGTCGGCCTGATTCTCGAAGCGAAGTACACCGATGTCAGCGCGACCCTGACCAACCTCTTCGACACCGAGTTCGTGCACGCGCGCGCGCCGATTCCGGCGGTCGGCATCATCGGACGCGGCTACGTCGCGCCGAACATCTCGATCACGAGCGAGTTCTCGTTCTTCAAGGTGCCGGACATCGACGAAGACTACGGCGGCAGCTACTTCGACTTCGACATCTACGGCACGCTCAACTTCAACGACTATGTTGGCGTGCAGGGCGGCTACCGGTCTTTCGACGTGTTCTACAAGGTCGAACAGGACACGGGCGACATGCAGGTTCGAGGGCCGTACTTCGGAGGGGTTGTTCGATTCTAAAGGTTCAAGAGGTTCAACTTGAACCTCTTTGAACCTCTTGAACCATCAGGATTCAGGGCTTTACCCAGACTCCCAGAAACCGATCATCCTTACTGCCTGGCGTCGACTCTGACGGACGAAATCCTGATGTGGCCGTCGCGGTGACCAGCGCGGCTCGCTGGCCGGGCACAACCGGCACCTGGATTCGCCGCTCCTCGCCTGGCGCCAGCGTCAGCTCTTCCCGCCACTGACCGGCTTCGAGCGTCAGGCGATTGTCGACGGGCGCGTTGCGCAGCACCAGATCGATTGACGGTCCCGGCCGGTCGGATTGCACGACAAACGTCGACTGTCGGCTTCCGCCGATCCAGAACGCCTCGGGTTCGGCGAAGCTGCGATCGTCGAGAAAGAACACGGCGGCGCCTTCGTACTTGACCGCTCGACGGGCAACGAGATCCGTCAGGCGGGCGCTCGATGGCACGATCGACAGGGGTTCGACAATCACCTTGCGGATTGTCCGGCGCGCGTCTTCGTCTCCCCGGACGATGAGCGCACGAACCGCCACCGGAAACTCGATATCGATCGGAGGGTGCGGCCAGACGAGCGCCTCGCTCCGAAGCGCGAACTGATCCTGCCCGATCCCGAGCATCAGCCACCCCGCCGAACCACCCCCTTCAAGCCGCACGCGATAGCGGCCCGCCGGCATCGACGGAAAGACCGAGATCGTCGGATCATTCGATCTCACGGTTCGCGGCTGCGATCGCACTGTCGATTCAAGGGTCAGCATCTCGAGCAGGCGGGCGGCGGCAAGCCGGCGAGGTGGCGATATCTGAAACGCAATCGCGCGCGGTTCGGCGGCCACGACGCGAAGCATGTCGAGTTCGGCGGGGGCCGCCAACACCCCGTCGACTCCGTGAATCCGCCAGACCGTTGTCATGGCGAGCATCGCGGCCGTCAGGTGAACAGCCGCGACGGCGGTCAACAGGCGGCCGCGATGACGGAATCTCTCGACGGCCGCGATTCGTCGCGCGCACCAGCACGCCAGCGCAAGGGCGGCGACCCACACGACGACGTCGACGGCGAACCCGGCCTCTCGGTCCCTGTACCACACCGGCATCCCCTCGCCGAGCGAGGTCAGTCTCGACGCCCACTCCAACCACTGCGCCGTCGACTCGCGCGAGTTGTAGGCCAGTCGCCCGCCGCCGACGACCACCAGCACCGACGACAGAAAACCCGTCAGCGCCAGCGATCCGGCGGCGATGACCCGCGTCCCGCGGTTCCGGATCAACTGCCACGCCACCGCGCAGGGAATCGCGAGGATGAGAACCGCGGGGCTGGCAAACCGCGCCGGCGCGCTCGACCCGGCCCACCACATCGCGTAACTGGTCGCCGTCAACAGGTACGGAACCATGACGAAGAGCAGTTCGATCGCCAGGCGACGATCGGCGCGTCCCGGTGATAGCAGCGGCGCCGACGCCTTTGGCATGCGAAGCATCATCACCAGCCCGGCAACGCCAACGGCGAGGACGGGCGCATTGGCGAGCAGGCCGAACCTCTGGTCGAAGAGCAACCCGGTGAGCCCGCCTGGAATGAACGCGATCGAGAAGTCGCGGCCAGTGCCGTATGGCGCCGAAGGATCCGCGACGCCATAGATCGCGACGAAGAAGCCCATCCAGCCGATGGCGCCGACAGCCGGAATCGACAGAAACGCCACCGCCTTCCCCGCGGGATTCTTCGTCGACGACAGGCGCAGGAGAACGAGCGCTCCGAGGCTGCCCGCGAGCAATGCGAAGCGGCTATGAAGCCAGGGAAGGAGCGCCAGCGCCGCTCCATGCAGGAACCAGGGCCATACCCTGGCCTCGCCGGTTCGACGCTCGCCGTCCGCGCGCAGAAGCGCCCACACGCCGGTCAGCGCGATCACCCCGCCGACGGCATCAGGATAAACGGCGAAACTATGAAAGATCGTCGTCGCCGACAGCGTGACTGCCGCCCATCCGAACCAGGCCGCCGACGGCCGCCCCGACGCCAGCCAGGCAACGTGCCAGGCGAGCGCGCTGCCGCACGCCGCGATCGCGAGTAGGAACAGCACAGCCGCCGCGGTATCCCGCGATCGCAAACGCCGGGGCGACGAGCGCGGACACACCAGGGGCGTGAATGGAATAGATCTCGCCGTTTGCGCCACGCCGGATGTAGTGGGGCGCCAGTCGTCCTGCGTAGTAGACCCGGTAATCGCCGCGCGTGTGATTGTTCTCGATCTTCAGGTCGCCATCGAGCAGCAGGCTCTGGGTGATGACGAGGTAGTGCGGCTCGTCGCCGCCGGGCACGGAGGGCGACACTTGCCACGCGGCGAATGCGAAGATCGCAAAGGCGAGCGTGCCGGCGATAGAGCGTGGCCGGTCGCGCACCGACGCGACAAGGACGGGAAACCGTTGCGCCAGCCGCCGGCGACGGTCGCCGTCCGCGACGACCGTGACGAGCATCGCGATGGCGACCGCCGTCCAGATCAGCCAGCGGATAGGGCCGCTCCAGACGAGAAACGCCGCCGGCACGGGCAACGGCAACCACGGAAAGACGATGAACGCCAGCAGCCAGGTCGGTGCGAGCGAGCCACCAGCGCGCGCGAGGCCGGCGACCGCGGCGCCAGCGGCGAGCGCGGTGACCCACGCGAACGGCGAAACCGGAAGGAGTCCAATGCGTGAGCCGTCAAGACTCGAGACGGCGAGCGTGCCCTGCGACAGCCACGCGGCCGCGGTCGTCAGGAGCGCGGCCCCGGCCAAACCAGAACGGGTCATGTAGAATGCTGGTCATTCTACAAAGAAACCAAAAGAGAGCTACAAAGAAACCAAAAGAGAGCTACAAAGAAACCAAAAGAGAGCTACAAAGAAACCAAAAGAGAGCTACAAACAAACCTGAAGAGATTACCAACAAACTTGAAGAGAGCTCGAACCACAATCGAGGGAATCTGCAGACGACTGGACCACCACTGACCGCGCGCGGCCGTAACGCGATCGTGCTCGTCGCCGCCGCGCTGGCGGTCAGCGTGCTGATGACGTGGCCGCTGGCGTCGGGCATGGGCCACCTCGGGCGAACGCAGAACTCTGGCGACGGACGATTCGCGGTGTGGAACGTCGCGTGGGTCGCGCATGCGCTCACCACCAGCCCGGCGGATCTCTTCGACGCCAACATCTTCTATCCGCATCGACGCGCGCTCGCTTTCTCCGAGGCCAATATCGGCGCGGGCACGCTCGCCGTGCCGATCTGGGCAGCCACCCACAATCCTTTCGCGGCGCACAACGCAGTTGTTCTGATGGCGTTTTCCGCGTCGGTCATCTTCACCTGGCTCCTCGTGCGTCGTTTGACTGGAGACGGCGGCGGCGCCGCCACCGCGGCGATCCTGTTCGCGTTCTGCCCGTACGTCTTCGCCCACACCGCCCACATCCAGCTGCTGATGGTCGCGGGCATTCCGCTCAGCCTGCTCGCCTTTCATCGCCTGGTCGATGCGCCGTCTCCGCGGCGCGGCGTGGCGCTCGGTCTCGCGCTCGCGGCGCAGGCGATGTCGTGCGCGTATTACGGCGTCTCGGTCGGCCTGACCGTCGGGTATGCGACGCTTTTCTACGCGTGGTCGCGGCGCCTCTGGACGACGAAACGCTACTGGATCGCGATCGCCATCGCCGCGGTGTCGTCGCTCGTCATCGTGGTGCCGTTCTTCCTGCCGTTCCTGGCGATCCAGGAAGAGACCGGCTTCGCGCGCTCGCTCGACGATGCGCGGCAGTGGTCGGCGTACGTGCGGTCGTACCTGGCGTCGGGATCGCACGCGCACGCCTGGCTGCTGCCGCTCATCCGCGAATGGAACGCGGCCGTGCTCTTTCCCGGCTTCCTCTCGATCGGCCTCGGACTCGCCGGCGCCGCGATCGCGCTTCGCGAGCCGAGCGTCCCCGCCGCGACGCTGCGGCTTTCCCGCGACCGCGAAACAGCGATGCTCTACGGCTCAATCGCGATCTTGACGTTCTGGGCGTCGCTCGGTCCGCGAGCCGGTTTGTACAGCCTCTTCTACGCCACGATTCCGATCTTTTCGTTTCTGCGCGCGCCCGAGCGCATGGGCATTGTCGTCATGCTGTGCCTGGCCGTTCTCGCGGCGTTTGCCATCCGCGAGCTCTGCCGGCGCTTTCCGGCCCGCCGGCGCGCCATCGCCATCATCGCGTGCGCGGCCGCGATCCTCGAGCTGAACGATCTGCCGTTTGACTGGCGCAGCGACAGCGTTCGATCGGCCTATCGTGTGCTGGCCGCAATGCCGCGCGGACCGGTGGCCGAGTTCCCCTTCTTCGATCGCCGAATCGATTTTCACATCCACACGCGGTACATGCTCAATTCGACCGCGCATTGGCAGCCGCTGCTGAACGGCTACAGCGATCACATCCCCGCCGACTTTCGAGAGCTGGCGCCGGTGCTGGCGACGTTTCCCTCACAGGACAGCTTCAACGCGTTGAAGGAGCGTCGGGTGCGCTACGTGACGCTCAACCGCGGCCGCCAAGGCTACGGCGGAGGGGCGTGGCCGGACATCGAGCGGCGGCTGCAGCCGTATCTGCCGCACCTCAAGGTCGTCGCCGATGACGGTGAGCTGGTGATTTACGAGATTGTCAGCTGGCCGAAGTGACGCCATCTGAGCTACCAGCAGACGAGCCGAGCTCAGGAGTCTGGTCTTCGAGCAGTCTGCTGACCTCTGACAGCTGAAGCTCTTGGTTCGTGGGCTACTCCCCACTGCCCGCTTCGAGGCATCGGATGGAACCGGCAGGGGACGTCCGCCGCCCTTGCCGTACAGCTGACGATAATCCTCGGCCGTCCCCAGAATGCGTTTGACGTAGTTCTGTGTTTCCGGAAACGGAATGTCGTCGATGAACTCGTCCTCATCGAGGCCCGGGCGTTCCGCCTTCCAACGCACGACACGATTCTCGCCGGCGTTGTAGCTCGCGAGCGCGTAGTAGGTCCCGCCGAACTGTTGGACCAGCCTCGAGAAGTACAGGGTGCCCATCCGCACGTTGATTTCCGGATTGGTCAACATCTTCGTCGTGAAGCGCCGGATGCCCAGCGATCGCGCGAGCTGACGGCCGGTTGACGGAACGATCTGCATCAGACCCCAGGCGTTCGCGCTCGAGCGAATCTCGGGATCGAAGGTCGATTCCTGCCCGATCAGCGCGGCGACGAGATACGGATCGAGATTCCGAGCCGGCGGCGTGCTTTCGGATCAGATCCCAGTAGGTCAGCGGAAAGATCGACCTGAAGGATTTCCTGCGGCAGGGACTGATCGGCGGTCAGGTGCTGAGGATACGCGCGGCGCATCAACGTGATGGCCCGGCGCAGCTCTCCCTTCCGGTAATACGCCCATGCAATCGTCGCGTCGATGACCGGCGACGACCCGACTGCTTCGCTGCGCGAAGCGCAGCTCGTTCAACGCGTCGTCGTAGAGCTCGCTGGCGAGAAGCAGCCGGATGACGGCCGGCGTTGGCCGGATCGGCGGGCCTTCGGCGGGAGACTTGACGGGCCGCCGGAACGGCGTCGGCGACGAGCGTGGTCTGGGCGCTCCGTGAGAGATGGCGGCCCGCCAGGCGTCCGTCGTACGAGTTGCCGTAGTCGGTCACGACGAGGCGCAGTCGGGACTGCGCGTCTCCGCCGGCGCCGAGTTTGCGCGTGCGAACGCGCCGACCAGTACAGGAACACGGCCGATAGTCCGACCGCGGGAACGAGCGGCCGCGGCCTTCTCGAACACGCGGACCGTTTCTCGGCGTACTCGGCGTTCTTGTAGGCCCACCATCCCGACTTCCACGCCGCCCGCTCGGCGCGCTGGCCCCCGGGGAACTTCTCGATAGAGCTCGGTCGAACGCCTGCGCCGCCATGCGCGTCGTCGTTCTTGAGGATGTAGTAGGTGCCCGAGGTTGTTGAGCGCCTCTTCGGACCACGAGCTCGACGGGAAAGTCGCGAACGAGAGCGCTGCGTCTGCGCGAGAAACGCCTCGTCGCGACCGAGACCGCGGAGCGCGCTGAGCCTGGAAGAAACGTGCCTCGGCCTGCCGCGACGCCGCGATCGAGCCACGGTTGTAGCCGTCGAGCGCGGCCTGCGTAGCCGCTGCAGGAAGTAGTCGCACTCCGCGACGCGGAGATCGACGAGCTCGCGATCGTCGCCGCTGACCTCGCCCTGCAAGGCGGCAAAGGCGGCGCGCGCATCCGAATAGCGGCGCGCCCCGTACAGCTGGATCGCCCGGCCGAGATCGAGCTTGTAGCCCTGCCGAACGGTGATGTCGCGCAGCGGCTCGAGCTCGGCGGCGGCGGCGACCGCCGCGTCGGTGAGCGGAAACTCGTAGTAGATCCGCAGCAGGCTCTCTGCGGTCTTGCGGCGATCGCCGAGGACTCGTGCCGCCTCCGCCTGCCTGCGCGAGAATCTGCTCGTTGACCACGGTCTTGTCCGACGTCAGCCGTCTCGTAAATGGCGAGCGCGTCGGCGTGATCGCCGAGCGCGGCGGCCGCCTCAGCCTCGCCAAGCGACGTCGCGATCGCCAGATACCCTGTGGGCTTGCGCTCCTGCAGCGCATCGAACGTGGCGCGCGCGTCCGCCGCGCGGTCGAGTCGAAGCTGGGCGAGGCCCTTGTAATAGCGCGGCGTAGTCGGCAAGCGCGCTGCCGGCGAGGGCGGATCGGCTCGCAAGAGACAGCGCGCTGTCGTAGTCGACCCGCAGCGAGCTCTGTGGCGGCATCGGCGAGCGGCTCGATACAGCGTCGCGGCGCGCGCGAGTCGCGGCGTCTCCGACGGCACGAGCCACATGTCGCTCGCGGTCGCCGGCAACGGCGGATGCGCCGTTGCCACAAGTTGACCGGAACTCGGAGCGCTCGCGCTCACGAACGCCGCGAGGAGCGCACCAGGAGGCCGCAGGCAGATCGTCGCAGCCCTCGAGACGTCGCGCGTCCGTGACGTGTGCTCATAGCGCTGCCGCCGAGGAGCGCCGAGTCGCCGTCCGCGAGCGTGTGCACGAGTTCCTGCTGAAAGTACGTCGCCCGCGCGCCGACCGACGGCGACACGCGCTCTTCGTAAAGTCGTCTGCGCGCGCTCGATCTCTGGCGCCAGCCGATTGAGGAGGTCTCTCTTTTCGCGGCCGGTGCGCACCGCCGCCTCGTTGTAGAGCTTGATCTCCGATACCAGCAGCCGCGCGTATCGGCGGGCGCTGCTGTCGTCCTCGGCGCCGGCTCCCGCCACGGTCGGGCTCCAGCCGCGCCGGACATCTGCTGCATGGCTTGCGTCCTGAGCCCGCGGTCATCTGCGGTCAAGCACGCGATGATGCGTGAGCTGCGAGCACCTGAACCGCTTCGGGCCAGGACGCCGGCGCCTCCGGCTCCTCCGCCGACCCGTCGTCGACATACAGACTGCGACGCACTGGCCGCCGACCGTTATCGGCACTGCGAGCCCGGCACGATCCGCCGGCAGCTTGGCGAATGCCGGGGCGGGCCCGGCCGCCGTTGACACAGTACGGCCGTCCGTCGACGGCGACATCGAGAACACCGCGAGTGAGCCGTCCCTTCCCCGTTGCGGTCGGCGGGGCACCGTCGCCAAAACCCGCCGCTTTCCACGGTTGCAGATCCTGACGGTTCCCGGCGTGGTCGACGATGAAGAGCGCGGCGCGAGGGCGCCAGCGATCCAGCAGCCTCAGTCAAGGCGGTCAGCGTATCGCTGAGCGATCGGGCCGCATCGATCGTGCGCACCGCGTGAAGCAACCGTTCAACGACGGCCAGCTGGGCCTGACGCTCGGTGGCGCGCGCCTCGACGACCGCGCGCGCCTCGGTCGTGGCCCGCGCACGCTCCTCGACGAGGAGCGCTTCCAGACGTGCCCGCTCGCGGTCGAGCTCGGACGCACGCTCCCGTTCGACCGCAACCGCGTGGTTCATCTCTTCTCGCAACCGCGTCGTCGCGTGCGCTGCGGCCTGTTCCAACTCGGCGCGCAGGCTCGTCGTGGAATCTGTGGCCGCCTGCTCCAGTTCGGCGCGGAGTTGGGCGATGGACGTGGTCGCGCCCTGCTCGACTTCTCGCCGCACGCGCTCGGTCGATTGCGCGGCCGCGTGCTCGACCTCGCGACGAATGCGATCGGTCTCCGCGATGACGCGGCGATCGGCATCGGCCGTCGCATCGGCCAGACCAGCCTGAAGCCGGCCCTGCCACTCGTCGCGGACGGCCTCGATACCTTTGCGGTGACGCTCCTCGGCTTCGGCCGCGGCTTTCATGAGGTTCTCGATCTCGAGCCGTGCCCGCTCCGACTCGGCCGCAAAGCGTCGCTCGGCTTCGGCCGCCGCATCGGCAAGTCCGGCCTGGAGCCTTCCGTTGCCATTCCTGGCGGACCGCCTCGACCTTGCTGACCAGACCTCGGCGGTTTTCGCCTCCGCCTCGCGCCTGGCCGTTTCTCGTTCTTCTGTGAGCCGATCGGCGACCTGAGCGACCTGCGCCTGAAGGTCCGACTGCAGCCGGGCACAGAGTGCGTCGATGGTCGTACGAAGATCGTGATCGGGCATTTCAGGCATTATGCATTATCGGGACGGCCCGTAGGCAAGTCAAGCCTCAGCCGAGCGTGCAAACCCAAGCACCACAACGGTTTGACCAAGTGTGAGCAGGCAGCTACAATAGAAGGTCTGTCTCTCGAAGGGGGCGACCTAGATTCGACGGAGATATGGTTTCGCAGGATGCGTGCCGAGGACCATCACCCTCGTAAATCAGATGGAAAACAAACCTAACTGCGGACACGCAGCTCGCTCTCGCAGCCTAAACCCTGTGAGCGTCCCTTCCGGTCAGCCTGCGGGCCGGAAACGGATGTCATTTAAGCAGGCTGGCGGCTACCGGTTGCCCCGGACGGTAGCGGCGAGACTTCTCTGGGGCTGGCTTCCGGCGGTTCTGGCCGCGGCTTCACGTCGGGAGCGAGATTTCAGACGCGGATACGCATCGTAGATTCCTGCGAGGATGTATTTTCGGACCCGGGTGCGAATCCCGGCGCCTCCACCATTTTAACTGACTGAAACTAAAAGACTTACAGTGAGCGCACTCTAGACTGTCCCTGAAATGTCCCTGGGATAGACTTTGGCTGTGCTTCAGCTCTATCGACGGCACACCCCGGATTGCCCATTTTCCGGCAAGCCGCGCGCGGCGCGAGGGGCGAAGGGCTGCAAGGCCGCCTGCCCCATCTGGGTTCAGGGTTCGCTCCGCGGCGAGTACATCCGTAAAGCTCTAAACCTACGCTCGTGGGAAGCAGCCTCGGAGCTGGTCCGAAGCTGGGAAGCCTCGGGGACGATCGGTGTCGTCAAGCCGGACTTGCCGACCGTTGCCGAAGCCGTCACCAAGTTCTTCGCGGATGCCACCGCGCGACAACTCTCAAAGTCGACGATCTCTAAGCAGAAGAACGTTCTCGAGAAGCGGCTGCTGTCTTGGTGCAGCAAGGAAGGCATTCGTCTGCTAAAGCGGCTGGACGTAGATGCCCTCCGTCGATTTCGCGCAACTTGGCCAGACTCTCCGATCACTGCATCGAGGAACCTAGAGCGCCTGCGCAACTTCTTTGGCTTCTGCTTGGATGCAGGATGGATCCCTAAGAATCCTGCAAAGGCTGTCAGGCCGCCCAAGACAACGCAATCACCTACCCTGCCATTTGAACCGGAGGATTTCGAGAACATTCTCGCTGGCTGCGATAGCTACTCGATCAAGGGCATTCACCGGGAAGGCAACAGAATCCGGTTCAAGGCCATGATTTTGTTGTTGCGATATTCCGGACTGCGCATCCGCGATGCCGCCACGCTCGAACGGGCACGGATCAAGAACGGGAAGCTTTTTCTGTGACACGCAGAAACCAGAACCACTTCCGCGGCTTGATTTGCTTGGCTGCCTCCACTGCTGCGTTGCGGACGGTCTCCGCTGGATCCGTCTTGGCTAGTTGGCTGAGTGACCCGAGCGCACTCTCGGCTGCAGACCCTACCTGTCCAAGAGCCCTTGCGGCCCCGCTGCGACGACTTGCAGTGGCTCCTTTCAATGCGCCGATCATCGACCGCGCCCGACCGGGACGCGGGCCAGCGTACGGTCCAGCTCCTCCAGCCGCTGATTGATTTCCGCCCAGCGCGCCTGCTCGCTGGCGACCTGCGACGCCGCCTGTGACTCCTCTGTCTGAAGCCGCTGGACTTCCGCCGTCGCAAGCCCCCACTGGTGCTTGACGATCGGTAACTCGGCCTCGATCGATGTCCGGTGTGACGGTTCAATGCTGCCTTCCAACGCTCGCTGAAGATCCCGCACACGGACTTGCATCTCGCCGGCCCGCTTGTGCGCCGCGACGAGTGCGTCATGCAGACTGTCCGCTCGTCGGACGAGCGTATTGATACGCTGCTCCTGAAGCTGGAGCCGACCCATTGCGAGCTGAATACTCGGACCCACGGACGCCATCTGCTCCAGGGCGGCTCGCAGCCCGCGCACCTCCACCATGAGCGCCGTGAGCGTGTCCGGATTGGACGAGACGGTCTGGCTCGCGACGGATGGCCGGAGCGTGAAAACCGCGACTAACACTGCTCCCAAAATCCACAATTTCGAGGTGTGCTTCATAGAACCTCCGGCGGCTTTAGAAAGGCTTCGCGATCTTGGTTCTCCTCCCTGGGTTACGCACTCGCAGTGTAATGGCGTTGCCATGCTGCTCCAACAGTTGCACGACCAGACTCGGTTGAAATCGCGTGGGCGGAAGTGAAGGGCGGCGCTATACCGCCCTCATCACGATCCTTGCGCCTTCAGTTGCATCAACACCCATCCCTGCGCCTTGACCGGATCAAGCCACGCATTCGTGGCCGTCGAGTCCGCCGCATCGATGTAGATGTCCCCGCGCTCCTCCACTAGAACATCGATCGATCCCCGATCCACCCGACATGTTTGAGGCGGAGCGCGATGGGTTGTGACCTCGCGGCCACTTTCTTGGCTGTTCGGGTTTGGGGCTCGTGCCAGAGCCTGAGCAGCAAAATCGCGGCCGCGCTGAGGGCGCTGGTCATTCAGACCGTGGTGCTGGTCGACTGAGTCAAGACAGCAGGTCTTTGTACCAGAGTAGTTGGATCTCCTCTGGAAGCTGAGGGTATGCGGCGCGGTGGACTGCTTCCAGCCGGCATCCTTGCCGTTCATAGAACCGGCAAGCCGGCACGTTGGTATTCTGAGTTTCGATCTTCAACTGCCGACAACCGTGCTGCCGGGCCCATGCTTCGACCCGTGTGAACAGCGCAGAACCAACGCCTTGGCGTCGGGCCTCTGGGGCAACCCGGATGTCCCACAGGGCCGCCAGGTCGCGCCGGTCCTCCAGGATCGTCAGCCGCGGCGTGTCGAATGCAACCGTCGCCCCGCCTACGATCCCGGTCGGGAAGCGTGCTGTGAAGAGCGCCCATTTCGACAGATCGAACTGACGGGCCCACTGCATCGGTCCTTCGCCCGCGATGGCGTCGTAATCCTTTTCATAAGTAACTTGGAGGCGGCGCTCCGACAGTGCGAATCGCTCCGGACCATCGCTGCGATTCGCGACGTCCAACACCCGGTCGACTGTCACCATCATCGGTACACGGGCGTAGGCGCCGAGGGACGTCATCGGTTCTTGGGCGACGTCGATTGTCATTGGAGAATCGTATCGCTCCTCGGGCGGCACATATGCGCCGCCGACCTTACACGGTTTCCACCCAGTTTCCCGTCTCGGTTCCGGCCGCTACTCAAGAACCTCTGCTTCGGGAAATGTCCACGTGCCCTCCACGATCTCCGGCCGCGGACGATACAGCCGCACCAAGTAGTTCCAGTCTTTCGTGATCGGCAGACAGTTCGGCGTCTTGCCGTCGCAGCCGCCGAAGTTGATGGTGAGCGACCCGTCGCGATCCTTCGCGGCGGTGATGTTGTTGAGCGTGAAGGCATCGAACGCGTTCTTCACGAAGAAGCATTCGGCGTAGTAGACGCTGATCGACCAGAAGCCGTCGACCGGCACGTTCTTGACAGTGCGCCGCCGTCCTCGCTGTGCCACTTGAAGAACGTGACCCTGCTGATCTCGTGCTGCCGTAGCTGGTCCGCCGTCGTCGCTGCTTGCATCCTTGAGAACCGTGACGTTCTACGCCTCGCTGAATTTCGGTTTTGGCATGACCGCTCATGCGGTGGAGCAGTCTGCCTTCGGTCATTCACGGACCAGGAAGCGTACGCCAGGGCGCAGAACTCTTCGGAAACGAGACTGCCACAACCGGGTGCTTGCGGCACGGCGCGGTTGTCAGCGACGACATCTCTGGGCGCCCCGGCCCATTATGCTTCGCTGTTACTCGCCTGAAGTCGCAAGCGTCGATCTACGGCTACCTGATCGACAGGACAGACCTGAGAGGCAGCACAGAATTATTGCTGAGGATGGTGGCCCCAGATTTGTCCCGGATGGAGCCCACTGACCAGCTGGATGCGTTAAATCGAAGACGCCCAGAGAGCCGCGTAGCGCGGTTTGCTGAACGTCGATCAGCCTCTTGGCGGTCTTCGTTTTCCCTCGCAAATGCTTCACCTTTCACGACATTCGCTGATTCGGGGACTTGGCTGATCGCCCTAGCGCTCCACTTCCTCCTGGTTGTTAGGACCGAGTTCGGCCAACAGCGTCGTGAGGGCACGCTCGTCCACCGGCTTGACGAGATGAGCATCGAAACCGGCTTCCTTGGACCGGCAGCGATCCTCGTCTTGGCCCCACCCCGTGAGGGCGATCAAGAACGGGCGGCCGCTGCCGCCGTTCTGTTTGCGGATTCGGCGAGCCGCGTCATAGCCGTTCAGAACAGGTAGACCGATGTCGAGCACGACCACATCGGGATCCAGCCTGTGTACCGCTTCCACAGCCGCCAAACCGTCGTGCTCAGTGTGTGTCTCGTGTCCGCTGAACGTAAGGAGTGTGGCAAGCATGTCCGCCGAGTCTCGATTGTCATCAACAATGAGAATCCGCAGAGGCCTCACCGTGATCTCGATCGTCGTCGGCGGCGGTGCCGGCAACGCCGCGTCGATGACAATCGGGAGCCGCACGATGAACTCACTTCCGTGACCGACGCCTGGGCTGGTCGCCTCCACGGTACCGCCGTGCATCTCCGCCAGAGTCTTGACGAGTGTCAGGCCGATGCCGAGTCCCGTCACCGAGCGCTCCAATGTCACGTCGATCTGCGTGAACATGTCGAAGATGCGTTCGAGCCGATCGGCGGGTATGCCAGTACCGTTGTCACGCACACGAATGACAATCCCCGGTGCGGTTTCCCCATCGACGAGACTGGGCTCGTCTGATCGCTCCACCGTCAGCCAGATGTGACCGCCACGATCGGTGAACTTGCTGGCATTGTTCAACAGATTGCCCACGATCTGCGCCAGCCGCGTCGGGTCTGCGCTCAGATAGACGGGACCCGTCGGGAGTGTGACCGTCAGCTCCTGACTGCGCGGTTCGGTGAGCGGGCGAACCGCATCGACGACGTGGTGCACGACTGATGACAACTCCACCCGCTCGCGGCGCAGGTCGATCTTGCCGCTGCCGATACGACCCGCATCGAGCAGGTCGTCGACCAAGCGGACCATCTGGCCGACCTGTCGCTGGAGCACGTCCAACGCGTGGTCGACACGAGGGCATCAGGTCGAGGCGTTCCTGATCGGACGTTTCGATCCGCTTGGCGCGACGCATGATCTCAATCGAGACCAGGATCGGCGCAAGCGGATTGCTCAGCTCGTGCGCCAACAGCGCCAGGAACTCGTCTTTCCGAACACTGGCGTCCCGCAGCTGCTCCTCGGCGCGGGCGCGTTCGATGGCCTCCCAGGTCCGGTCCGCGGTCTCTTTGATGAGTTCAACCTCCTCTGACGTCCAGGCGCGCGGTGAGACGTCGCTCACACAGAGCGCCGCGACCAGCCGGCCGTCCCTGATCAACGGCGCGGCAACGAAGGCACCCACGTCGATCGCGGCGACGGCGGGACGATCCGCTTCGGGAATCAACGGCGATGTTTCCGGTGTCGGCCACGACGACCGCGTCGCCTGTTCGAAATGCCGGACCAACCCAATTGAAATCAGAGAGCGAATATCGCCCGACCGTGCTCGAGACCCCGGTCCGAACAAAGTCCCGTTGGACCAGGATGTAGCCCTGCGCTTCGTCAATGTCAGCGTAGTACGCACGGTCGGTCAGCAGCCGCTCACCGAGAAGCCGGCTGGCCTCTCCCTGTATCGCCACCGGATCGACGAGCAGCCTCAAGGCATCGCCAAGCCGGAGAAGAAACGTCTGCCGTGATTCGCGCTCCTGGAGCGCCACCTCCACGCGCTTGAGTTGATTCAGGGTTTCGCGAAGGCGCACGCCACCTTGGACGAGTTCCGCTTCGGACGTGTCGAGCAGCAAGTCCGCGAGATCGCTTGTAGCCGCGCAGGATTTCGGCCATGTCTGGTTCATACGTCAGCTCCGGGTGCATCTCTGTCCAGTAGTGAGCCGTACGAATGAAGGCGAGATAGGCGACCAGGAGTTCAAACGTCGCGTCGCCAACCGCCGCGCGAACGGCCGCGCGGGCGCGGGCAGCGCCGCGCGGCGACAAAAACATGATCGTCAGCGCGTCGAAGAGATCGGTCTCGGACTGCGTGCGAGGCTCCGGCAACCGACCGCCGAGCGACACACGCCCAAGGCGCTCGAGGATTGTCGCGAGCGCCGGTCCCTCGGGCAGCGGGCGCCGCAATAGTTCGACCACGTCCTCGATCGTCTCGGGTTCCGCATCGGCGTCTCCGGACGGCCGGCCTTGACCGATGAGAAACCCGACGTGCCGGACAATGCAGTAGCGGATTTCGCAGAATCGCGAAAGATGGACGAAGAGACGCTCCTTGAACAGCGAAGGAAGCGGACTGTCTAGATAGGCCGATTTCGCAAACTTCCAGAGTTCTTCGACGAGTCCAGGCGCCGCATCGGCAGAACAGAAGAAATTTGGGAGGACGCCGAAACGATCCGCGACCTCGCGTCTGAAACGGAGCGTCCTCGACTCGCGTTCCGTCAGCTCATCTGGCACTCAACGCCTCGTCGGGAATCCATCCATCTTTTCACGATTAGAGTGACTACCCGGCGCAGAAGGGCCGGCTCGGGCCGAGTATAGACCACGTCGAGGCTTGCGATTGGGCTTGCCGGTAGCGACAACAGTCGGTTCTCCGACTCGCGAAGTACGCGTATGCCTCAGGATCCGAGCCTGTCGTGCGTGCTGGTAACAAGAACGCACGTGCAGCCGGTCTCGCTCCACACTCGCTTGTCGCCGGAGCCGGCCTCTGCCCGGTTGTAGTCCCCGGGAAAGAGCTTGCGGTCGTCGATCCACAGCTCGCCATCGAGCAGAAACAATTCCTCGAGCCCGGCATGGGTGTGCGCTGGGTAGTCGACCCCAGGCAAGAGTCGAACGAGCATGCTCACGCGATGCCTCTCGGTATCAGTCGCCATCAGCTTGCAGAAGATTCCGGGCGCCACTTCCTCCCATGGCGGTTCTCGCCATCGCCGACCGGGCGGCGCCACAGGGCTCTCGCCTGTCTCAGCCGAGATCCGGCGCGCGATGCGCACTTGCAGAGAGGCCGACGGCCGCAGGACGTTAGTAGGCCAGATGACGAACTCTCGACGACCGGCCGCAACGTCTCCAATTCATGCCGACAATGCGAGCAGGACGCAATGTGCACCTCGACGGCGACGCCTTCATCTGGAGGAAGCGCCTGCATCATGTATGCGGATAGGTGCTCCAGCTGGTCGCATGGGTCGCCGTGCAGGGTCGAGGTCACGCTCTGGGCTCGCCGGCCAACGCCCCGCGAAGCTTGTGCAAACCAGAGTGGATTCGAGTCTTTATCGTTCCGAGCGGCTCGTTCAACCGCGCCGCGACCTCGGCGCACGTCAATTCTGAGAAGAATGCCGCCTCGATCGCATTTCTCTCGTGGGGCGTGAGGACGACCAGTGTGCTGCCAAGCGCTTGGCTCTGCCGCTTGAATGCGATGAGGTCGTCGGGATGGCCCACGCCAGTTGCCGGGACGGGATCCCCACCTTCAGACTCTACGCGCTTCTGGCGGTGGTCGAACCGGCGCCGGTCTATGGCGCAGGAGTGCGCCTGGTTCATGATCCAGGCAAGAACGGTCCCGTCCGCCTCCTGGTAGCGCGATGCGTGCCGCCAGACACGGTGAAAGACGTCCAGCGTCACTTCCTCTGCGGATTCCCCGTTGGCGGTGATCTTCATGACGAACGTGAAGACCGCGCGATGGGCCCGTTCGTATACGGCGTGCAGTGCGCTTTGATCCCCCTCCGCGATAGATCTGACGAGGGCGACCCACTCGGCTTCAGATACAAACGCCTTAGACGGGCTCGCATACAGGACCGCGCCGAGCGTCCCTGGGGAACGTTCCCGGTCCGGAACGAAGCGAGGCGGCTCGTCCATGGCTGAAACATCTTTACCAACCTTGGTTGGCCCTCGCCCCGCAATGTAGTCAATTCGGAGTCCGTCCTTTAGGACCTCGGCGGCAATGACGTGGTCAGACCGCAACGTGAGGACAGTCTCTGTGCTATTGAGGTCGGGATACGATCGTCTGACCAGAAAGAAAGGTCCATCGAAGCGCGCTGAATCGGCGCCGTCAATGGTCCGGCGATCACCAGAGGACAGAAGACGTCTGAATAATTGGCGCCGTCAATGGTCCGGCGATCACCAGAGGACAGAAGAAGTCTGACGGCCATGCCCATCTGTACTCCCTTGCAGATGATCGGTTGCCTGCGATGATCGTAGGGGATTCGCCGCTCGTTGGCCAGAGCCGCCAGCCGTGGTTTTCGTTCTAGCTCGGCTTTTCCTGCGTGCCCGCCGCCTTCCCGTCAGCTAAGGCTTTGTCTTAAGCGGTTCGAATTCCTTGCCCTCGCGCCGCGCGTGGCCGGTGAGCGACCCGATGCGCTTCGCTCGTGTGCCGGCGGGGATCGCGAACCGAATCAATCGCACCGAATACCGCTGCAAGCAGACCACCCACGATGCCGCAACAATGTTTCAGTACCGCCGTCGTGGCGAATGCCGGCGAACCGTGACTCAGGTACACGGCCTGAAAACGACTACCGCGATAAAGAGTCCTCACGGCAGGACGATCAGCATCCGATGGATCGGATGGTTAAGGAGTTTGGCTTTGCTTTCCATCTGCCGAACGAATGCCCCTGATCGATTTTGCGAGGAGGCTCGCCGGTGAATAGGCATGGCCGGTGTGGCAGTGAAAACGAATACGGCCGCCCTCATTCACCTGCAACAGGAGGCGTGGAACTCTGGGCATGCGAAGCGCGACGTAAAGGACATGCGCAAGGGCTCCGGGCTCACGGCTCAGCGAGGTTAGGAAGCTCGGCATGGACAGCTGCCGTCCCATAATTCGCGCTAGCTGCCTGAGCAGGTCGGCGAAACCTGACGCACACTGCTCACGCGAAGCGTCGGCATGTCCTGGCCCGGCGCATTGCCCGTGGCGGCCGCACCCGAGCCCGTTGGCCCAGCTGCACCCGTAGCGCCCGTTGTCGCCGAGCTGGTCGCGCTCGAGACAGTATCCATGGTCTTATCGAGCTTGCCGCTGACCTCGACCTGACTGTTCGCATAGTTCTGCAGATCGGCCTGGCTGCCCTCGAGCTTGAACCGGGTCGTGCCGGCGGCGATGCCCAAGGAAGATGACCCGGTCGGGCTGCCAGCCGTACCGGGTGCTGGATGCGCTGGTGCCAGCGGGAGGTAGAGCCACTGCCCATCTTCGCGTTCGTTAGAACGAAACCGCCGCGCGACCCTCCACTTCCAGCTGCTCCTGTGGCGCCCGCGCCGGTAGAACCGGCATCACCACGTCGAAGACAGCCTGTGACGGTCACCTGATCAGAGGAACCCGACTGTGATGGCGTCTGCCCGCCCGTCGACTGTGCACTGGCTGCGACTGCTAGCGCCGTCAAGAACAGGACCCCGAACATGATGCTCCGTTTCATGTGAGTCTCCATGATGTTGAGCGTACTCGTGCGATGGCCTTTGCAGCGTGCAAGGCACATTCCGCCGCGGGGTCAGCATAAAGCTGAGCCCACATCCCTCGCTGATTCCTGCGCGCAACCACCCACGCGTATGCGCATTCGCATGACGATAGCGGCGCCAGGTCAGTTCCAGTCGTCAGATGGTCTCAGGAGGCAATATGAAAAGCGCGAAACTCTTCGGATTGGCTGCTTGGCGTATTCGTTGGATGGTTCGCGTCCGGGTCTCTGGGGCAGAGGCGCAGCGCGTCGCGATCCGCACCACTGCCCTAGTTCGACGTGCCTCGGCGACCTTACAGTGATGTTTTGCTTTCGACCGAAGAGTGCGGCGGCTCATCGAGACACCCACTGGCGGCGCGCTCGAGGGCCTCACGTCCACGGTCAGATCGTCGGCCGGCTGAGAAGGGCGTGGCTTGAGATTATGTCCGTTCGGATCGAACGATCGACCAGCGCGAATTACTTCACCGTGAGAATCTGAACGTCTCCTTCACGCCGCAGGACCTGGATGCTGACGTCGTACGCATGTCGCGTGAGCAGCAGGTCCAATCTCGCGTCGACGACCGAGATGTTCGTGAACCGAATCCAATCGACACCGTCCGGCAGCATCGCCCGGCGGAACCAGACGCGACGCGCCGCGGCATCAATCTCGACACCCAGGCAGGCGCCGAGCAGCATGAATGCGGCGCCTGCCGCCCATGCCTGAGGCGCACACGCGACCGGATAGAGCGTGGGAGACTCGCCGCCGCGGCGATGAAAGCCACAGATTAGTTCCGGCAACCGATGGCCGTCGACCGACTGACTGAGTTCGAGCATGCCGCTCATGATGCGGGCGGCACGATCGGTGAAGCCGCACCGGCTCAGGCCAGCGGCAACGATCGCGTTGTCATGCGGCCAGATCGATCCGTTGTGATACGACATCGGGTTGTAGCGCGACTCGCCCGAGGCCACCGTGCGGATGCCCCAGCCGGCGAACATGCCTTCGTCCATCAGTTGATCGGCGACTTTCCGCGCGCGCCTCGACGTTGCAATCCCACTGAACAGGCAGTGCCCGGGGTTCGACGTGCGCACCCGGCAGGGTTGCTTGCTGCCGTCGAGCGCCAGCGCGAACGTACCGATGTCATCGCACCAGAATGCCTCGTCGAAACGGGAGCGAAGCCGCATGGCGCGGGCGCGCCAGTCACGGCTCTGTGGCAAATCGCCGCGAGCCCTGGCCAGCGTCGCCGCACCGTGCCAGGCCTGATACGCGTATCCCTGAATCTCACAGAGCGCGATCGGCGCCTGGGCGAGCGACCCGTCGGCGTGGAACACCGAATCGTGCGAATCTTTCCAGCCTTGCTGGATCAACCCCGTGTGGCTGCGCCGGGCGTACTCGATGAAACCGTCCCCATCGGCATCGCCGAATCTTTGCATCCATTCGAGCGCGGCGAGCAGGTGCGGCCACAGCTGATCGATGAACTCGCGGTCGGCCGTTCTCTCGAAGTAGGCTGCCGCGAGCATGACGAACAACGGCGTCGCATCAGCGCTGCCGTAATACTGTCCGAACGGAATTTCGCCGAGGACGGCCATCTCGCCGCTGCGCATCTCGTGCAGGATCTTGCCGGGCTCGGCGTCCTGCGCCTCGTTGTGTTCCGTCGCCTGGGTCGCGGCGAGGAAGCTGAGCACGCCCCGCGCGATGTCCGGCGACGCCCACAACGTTTCGAGCGCGGTGATGATTCCGTCTCTGCCGAACGGCGTGCTGAACCACGGGATGCCTGCGTACGGATATACCCCGTACGCCGTGTCGGTCAGCATCATCCGCAAATCCGCGGCGGATCGGCTGATCCAGCGATTGAGGCTTTCGTTCGAGCTCACCACGCGACACTCGCAGACCTCGCGTTGAGCGGTGCTGTGCCTGGCTTTGTCGACGACGTCAGCGTAGCGAACGCTATCGAGCGAGACCTCGCCGACCTCGCACGTCACCGCGATTTCCAGTTCGGTCGCCTGCTGAGGCTGCAGCGTCACGGAGAACACGACAACGCCGCTCTCGTTGCGGTCTGGCTCGCGGTCCCAGCGAATGATCGTGCGTCGCTCGACGCGATCAAGCCCCTGGTAGCGCAGCACCACGTGATCGGCGACCGCATCGATCGACCATGCGCGTGCCGCGGCGTTCGCGGTGCGTGCCTCGCACCTCGAAAAGATCCGCGAAATCGGCATCGAAGTGCAGCGCCACCGGCGTCTGGATCGGGTGACGCGAGTGGTTCGAGAGCCGTATCCGCTCGACGCTGTGGCCGTTCCACAGCGTGCGGGCGCGGAAGACGTGCAGTGATCCCCGCGGTACCAGCAGGTGGTCGTCACGGACGACGTCGGGATTGGTGAGATCCACGGCGAGGATCGTGTTGTCCTCGCTGATGGTGGAGCTCAGGAGCAGCGGCCGCCTCCGGCCGAGCAGCAGCTCGAAGCGGGACAGGAACCGCGTGCCTGCGTGGTAGAGGCCGTGCTCGCCGTTCTCGAGGGCGAGGACGTTCCCGAGCAAGTCGAAAACACCAAATGTGTCGCCGTGCTTCAGCACACGTCGAGGCGCCCCGGCGCGATCGCTGTCGGCGACGATCGCGAAATGTTCTTCCAGGCTGACGACGTCGGACATGATGCGGTCTGTTATGCCACCAACCCCGACCTCGTCGCAATCAGTTTGCGGAAAACGTCAACGTATTGCGACGCCATTCGTCTGGCCGTGAACCGACGCTCGAACGTCTGGCGGCACCTGCGGCGGTCGATCGTGTCGAGGCGCCTGACGGCGTCGACAGCATCCTCGATGGTATCGACGATGAACCCCGTGACGCCATCATCGATGATCTCGCGAACAGACCCGCCGGGAAATGCAATGACGGGCAGGCCGCAGGCCATGGCTTCGATCATGACCAGCCCGAACGGCTCAGGCCAGTCAATCGGGAAGAGCAGGGCTTTCGCCTGGCCGAGAAAAGCGTTCTTGTTCCTTTCGGAAATCTCGCCGATGAATTCGACGAGCGGATTGTCCAACAGCGGAGCGATGGTGCGTTCGAAGTAGGTTTGGTCTGCGGGGTCGACTTTCGCGGCGATTTTGAGTGGCAGCCCCGACGCCGTGGCGATCGCAATCGCGCGGTCGACGCGCTTCTCGGGCGAGATGCGCCCGAGAAACGCGAGATATGTGCCCGAAGTCGGGCACATGCTGAACAGACCCGGTGGCAGACCGTGATGCACGGTCGCAACCCATCCCGCGTTCGGGCAACGGGTTTCGCTGCGCATCGGAAATGGACACGACTGGGACATCGGAGAACTCGTCGTAGAGCGGCAGGAGATCCTTCAAGTCGAGGCGCCCGTGCAGCGTTGTCACATGCCGAACGTGCGGTAGCCGACGCATCACCGGATAGTGAAGTTGTGAGTGTGAAAATGGATGACGTCGAACTCGTGCGCTCGCGCCACCACACGTTCGAGCATCATGACATGCAGCGCCACCTGGTCGACGCACGAGCCGCGCAGCCGTAGTGCTTCGGGGCACATCGGGCACAAGCGTTAGCCGTCGTGCGAGAGTCGGCGCTGGCAAAGAGCGTGACTTGATGTCCGAGGCGCACGAGTTCTTCCGTGAGGAATGAGACGACTCGTTCAGTTCCGCCGTAGAGTTTGGGAGGAACGCTCTCGACGAGGGGAGCAACCTGGGCAATTCGCATAGCCACCGTACTCCGTCGTTAGTTCCAGGCAGACCGCACCGTCACGCTTGGAAACAACCAAAGTACTGCAACCTATGCACCAGTCAGAAAGCTCGAAACCCGGACCGAACAACATGGTGGGGCGAGAGTAGGCCGCGCCGAGCCGGACCGCGGTCGCGTTGGGTCGGCGCAGCGCGGAATCAGGAGGAACCGCGAGCGACGCAGTCTTCAAGAACCTTGAGCAGCGCCGCCGGCGTGAATGGCTTCCCCAGGACCGCCTCATAGAGGCCCGGGGTGGACGGCACGGCGGCGGCGAGCGAGGTCATCATGACGATCGGAATGCGCCGATGCCGGTCGTCGGCCCGCAGCGCCCGCGCCAGTTCGGGCCCATCCATCACCGGCATCATCGCGTCGGTCAGGACGAGGTGAATCTCCCGCTCCCGCAACACCTCGAGGGCCAGACGACCGTTGATCGCGAGACTGACCTCGTAGCCGAGTTCGGTCAGCATGTCTCGCAGCAGTTCCGCAAGACCGTATTCGTCCTCGACGATCAGGATCGACGTGCCGGGCATGAATCTAGTCCCCTCGCGGCGTCTGCCGTGCAGTGCCGCCCCCGGACATCAGGTTGGACGAGTCGTCGAAGGTATCGAGCAGGCTGATGCCGTGGTCCGAGATCCTGATCTCACGCATCTTCGGGTCGTAGTCGTCGTCTCGCACCTTGAGAATCGCCAGCGCTCTTAGAATCGCCGCCTTGTGCTCGACGTGGCGGAGCAGGATGATGTTCTGCGTCGCCGCCGACAGGCCATTAATCGGGACATTGATGTCGCTTTCGAACAATCCGCGCGTCTCGGTGGTGTACAGCGTCGTGACCCGCCGGCGCTCGAGCTCCTGGGCGATGGCGCTGTACACGTCCGACAGGCGTTCCGGCAGGTCGGCGGCGCGCTCGAACCCTTGCATGCCGTCGATGACGACGCGGGCAGGGTTCAGAGTGCGGACCGCGTCGAACAGGCTGTCGCCGATCTCGTCGATCACACCCTCGACCGGTCGATGCCACATCACCCGGGCCAGGCCACGGTCGATCCCGTCCTTGATGCCATTGATCCCGATCCGTTGACACTTGGCGACGATGGCGTCGGGCTGCTCGAAGAACCCGAAGAAGAGCCCTCGCTCGCCACGTTTCAATCCTTCGGCCAGGAACTGCATGCCGAACACGGTCTTGCCGCTCCCGGATGACCCGAGCAGCATCGTGATCGATCCACGACGAACACCGCCGCGGAGCATCGTGTCGAGCTCCGGTATGCCGAATCCCATCTTCGCGCCATCGGCGACCGCGGCCTCGCTCACAGGCGTCGGACTGAGCCTCGACTCGAGCCGCGGCCGGACTTCAAAGCCGCGATCGGAGATGCGGACGGAGTGCAGCCCGCGCACAGGACCACTGCCACGCAGCTTCAGGACGCGAATATGGCGCAGCGGCCGCAATTCGGAGAGTTCGTCGGTGAGATGCAGCACCCCGTCGACCATGGTGTGCTCGGGAAAGAACCCGCTCTGCCGCTCGGCATTCGTCAAGAGAACGATGGTGCATCGCGTCAGATCCGCGAGCACCTGGAGCTCATGGAGGAATTTCTTGAACTCCCGGTCCGACGGCGCGCTCTCGTGTGCGGACACCAGGCCGTCGATGATGGCCAGCCCTGCCGACTTCTTGGTGACGATGCCGCGGACCAGCGTCAGCAGGCCAGCCAGTCCCTCGGACTCGAGCGTGCTGAAGCCACCGACGTAGTAAACGAATTCCGGAATCTTCGATTCGTCGAAAAATGCCATTCGCCGCAGATGGCCGAACATGCGCGAATGCGATTCCGCGAGCAGGGTGATGTAGACCGACCGGCCGCCCTCGGATGCATGATGGAAGCAGGCCTGGTTCGCGAGGATGGTTTTCCCCGCGCCCGGGGGACCCTGAACGATGTAGACCCCAGCCTCGAGCAGGCCGCCATCAAGAATGAAATCGAGGCCGGGAATTCCGGTCCGATGCCGACCGGGCGGCACGGTCTGATCGCTCACTCGCCCTCCTCACGCCGCTGATCCCTGTCCGGACGTCGAGGGAGCGAGACGGCAAATGTCGAACCGGCACCGGCGGCGCTCTTCACACTGACCGAACCGCCCATGGCGGAGCACACGTTCCGCACCACCCAGAGACCGATGCCAAACCCGCCACTCCGGCTGTTCTCCGGGCCACGTTCGAAGCGTTCGAAGATGACGTCCTGCTTCTGTCGCGGAATGCCGACGCCGTAGTCTCGCACGATCAGCGTCGCGTCGGCGTCGTCTGCCTCGACGGTGACGTGAATCGGATGGCCGGCCCCGAACCGGATGGCGTTCGACACCAGGTTTCGACAAATCTGGTCCAGACGCAGACGGTCCCACCAGCCCGTCACCGCCACCGGCGTCGTCACCCGCAGCTCACACCTCGCGACGGCAAGTTCCGCCTCGAAGGAGGCGACGACGTCACGGACGACCTCGGCGAGGTCGACGGTTTCGAATTCCAGCTCGATCCGTCCACTCGAGAGCCGCGACACGTCGAGGAGGCGATCCAGGGTTTCGAGCAGCCGGTGCAAACGATGTTCGATCCGCCGGAGTTGTCCGCGCGTCCACTCCGCCGGAATCGCCTCGCCGGAGCGCTCCATTTGTTCAGCCTTGTCGATCGAGAGTCGAATCTGAAACACCAGCGGCGCAATCGGATTTCGCAGTTCGTGCGCCACGGTCGCGATGAATTCGTCCCGCGCCGCGACCGCACGCTGGAGCTGCACGTTCCGGCCAGAGTCACCGGCCGCCGACAGATCGAGAAATGGGTCGCCGCCGCGGGGAAGCGCAGCCTCGCCCGATGCCGGGTCATCGCCCAACGAATTGGGCTCGGTCAGATAGAGGGGCACGCGGGCGAGCACCGTCGTGCCGCCGCCGGCCGTGGGCTCGATGTCGAACGTGCCGCCGACGACGGCGGCCCGTTCCCGCATCCCGACCAGGCCGATCATCGTGTTCGAGATTGTCGCGGTATCGAAGCCGACGCCGTCGTCTTCGATCGCCAGCGACAGGGTGCGGCCACGCCGCTCCAGGACGACGCCGACGGACTGTGCACGCGCATGTCTGGCGACGTTGTTCAGTGCTTCCTGCGCGATGCGATACACCGTCGCCTCGATTTCCGGGGCGACCCGCTCATCTCCGAACCCTTCGACGTGAAACCGCGCCTGCACATTCGCGTGCCGCGACCATTCACCGACGTAGTTCTCGAGCACCGCTTTCAAGCCGAGCTCGTCGAGTGCTGCGGGGCGCAGTTCCCACGACAGAAAGTCGATATCGCCGTCGATGCGGGTCAGGAGCGCTTCAGCCTGCGTCAGCGTCGACTGCACGTTGGGCAAGCCGGGCGTGACGGTACGAACCGCCTCGAGCTTCAATCGGAGTGACGTCAACTGCTGCCCAAGATGATCGTGGAGGTCCCTGGCGATGCGGCGCCGCTCCTCTTCCTGCGCAATGACCAGGCGCCGCAGCAAACGGACTCGCGCCTCTTCCGAATAGCGAAGTTCCGCGCTTTCGATTCGAGGCGAAGCGACGCCCTCGGCGCGCTGCTGCGCGTCCTCCGTCACTGCCGGCATGTGCTCGACAGCGTCGATCCGGATCACCAGCTGCGCGCGCGTGACGATACCGGCCGACGACGTCAGCTCGACAGTTGCATGACGAGCGACAAACTCGGTTCCGTCCTGCCGTCGAAAGTGCCCGACGGTGGCATCCGGAGAAGGTTCCTGACCGGCGACGGGATCGCCATCCGCCGCCGCGAGCAGCACCCAGGGACGACCAGCGATGTCTGCGGCGTTGTAGCCGAACAGTTCCTGCGCCTCGCGGCTCCACGACTGGACGCGCCCATCAGCGTCCGTGGTGAACACGACAACAGCCCCGGCGTCGCCGCGAACGTCTTGCACGCGGACCGTCTCGGCCATTGGCGATCTCAGCCGTTTGCTCACGGGATCCACAGTTGATCTTCTCCCGCAGACGGCCGACACTGGACGTGCTGATGGCTTCCCCGGTGAACGGCGCGCTGCGGATCATGCTGGTCGAGGATCACGAAACAGTCCGCGAGGGTCTGCGCCTGTTGATCGACCATCAGCCGGACATGACGGTGGTCGCAGTGGCGAGTACCGGGGACGAGGCGGTGCGCGCGGGTCAGCGCGAGGACGTCGATCTCGTGATCATGGATTTGTCGATGCCCGGGTCGAGCGGGTTGCTCGCGGCCCGCGCCCTTCGAGACCGCCGGCCGGAGTTGAAAGTCGTGGTGCTCACTCGTCATGCCGATCAGACCTACCTGCACGAACTCCTTCGCGCCGGCGTCCGCGCCTACGTGCTGAAACAAAGCCCGCACAGCGAGCTGTTGCACGCGATCCGCGCCGCCGCTGAAGGAAGGCAGCATATCGATTCAGCCCTCACGCGGCACGTCGCCGCGCCGTTTCTCGACTCGGGGTTTCGTAAGCGTGACACCGGCGCGCCAAGGGTGACCGAACGGGAGTTGAGCGTCCTCCGCCTCAGCGCGCAAGGGTACAGCAACAAGGAGATCGCGCAGCGGCTCGACGTGGTCGTCAAAACGGTGGAGGTGCATAAAGCCAACGGGATGCGGAAGCTTCGCCTCGCCGGCCGAATCGAATTGCTGCAGTTCGCTGTCCTGCAGGGCTGGCTTGACGACTCGCATCAGCATGACATTCCTGGTGTCGGCGGCCCATTGGGGTGATCCCCAACGGATCATTGCCGTTGAACCCAATATCCACAGTTCCAGCCTCGTGACATCGTGGGTCCTCGAGTGGCCAGCACATTACGTGCGCCACAGGAGACCCTCGATTCATGGCGAAGTCCAGACGTCCCCGTCGCGAAGAGTCCAGCCAGCCTGCCGCTCGCAATAGTCGAACGACCGTCAGTGGACCCGCCGAAGCTGGCTCGGCCGCGGCGGCCGTCGATGCGCTGGCGGGCAAGCTGGTCGGCACTGACGAGTTGTCGGTAAGCCTGCCGTTCAACCCGCTCAAGGCGTCCGAGTACGAACCGCAGGTGCTCGAGGGTCCCGAAGCAGGACCTTCGGTCGCGCCGCGCGATCCGATCGTCGGCGCCAGCACGGTGACCGAACGGAACGGCTCGGAGAAGCTTGGCAGCGGTGGCGCCGTGATCGGCGTCAACAAGACGATTGCACCGCTCGACCGGGTCCGGGTTGATTCGTCGAAGCGAGCGTTGACCACCAACCAGGGGGTGCCGGTCGCCGACAACCAGCACTCGCTCAAAGCCGGGCTTCGCGGCCCGACGCTGCTCGAAGACTTCATCCTCCGCGAAAAGATCACCCACTTCGATCACGAGCGCATCCCCGAGCGGATCGTGCACGCGCGCGGTTCAGCAGCGCACGGCTTCTTCGAGTGCTACGAATCGCTGCAACAGTTCACGCGGGCGTCGCTCTTTGCAGAGGCCGGGAAGCAGACCCCCGTCTTCGTGCGCTTCTCCACGGTGCTGGGAGAACGCGGGTCGACTGATACGGCGCGAGACGTCCGCGGCTTCGCGGTCAAGTTCTACACCGACGAGGGCAACTGGGACCTGGTCGGCAACAACATTCCGGTGTTCTTCATCCAGGACGCGATGAAGTTCCCCGACCTCGTGCATGCGGCGAAGCCGGAGCCGCACTTCGCCATGCCGCAGGCGGCCTCCGCCCACGATACGTTCTGGGACTTCGCCTCGTTGATGCCGGAAATCACCCACATGCTGATGTGGGCGATGTCCGACCGGGCGATTCCGCGCAGCTACCGGACCATGCAGGGGTTTGGCGTCCACACCTATCGACTCGTCAACGACGGGGGCGAGTCGCAATTCGTCAAGTTCCACTGGAGCCCGAAGGCCGGGACGCACTCGCTGGTCTGGGATGAAGCGGTCAAGATTTCGGGCGCGGATCCGGACTTTCACCGCCGGGATCTCTGGGAGGCCATCGAGGCCGGTGCCTATCCCGAATACGAGCTGGGTCTGCAGATCTTCACCGAGGAACAGGCCGAGGGCTTCACGTTCGACGTGCTCGACGCGACCAAGATCGTGCCCGAGGAGCTGGTGCCCGTCGTCCCGGTCGGCAGGCTCGTCCTCAACCGCAATCCTGACAACTTCTTCGCCGAGACCGAGCAAGTGGCGTTCTGCGTCGCGCACGTGGTTCCAGGCATCGACTTCTCGAACGATCCGCTGCTGGCCGGTCGCATTCACTCCTACGTCGATACCCAGATCTCGCGGCTGGGTGGTCCGAACTTTCACGAGATCCCGATCAACGCGCCGGTCGCCCAGGTCCACAACAACCAGCGCGATGGCATGCACCGCCAGGCGATTCACCGCGGGCGTGTCTCCTACGAGCCGAACTCGCTCGCCGGTGGCTGTCCATTTCAAGCCGGGAAGGCAGGTTTCATGTCTTTCCCGGAACCGCGTCTCGAGAGCGAGCACAAGGTGCGCGGCAAGGCCGAGCGGTTCGCGGACCACTACACGCAGGCGACGCTGTTCTGGAACAGCGAGACCGGAATCGAGAAGCAGCACATCATCGGCGCCTTCCGGTTCGAACTCTCCCGGGTGCAGACGCCCGCCGTGCGCGAGCGCATGGTCTCGGGCCTGATGAACGTAGCCGCTCAGCTCGCCACGGCGGTGGCGACCGGGCTGGGCATTCGCGAGATGCCGGCGCCGATGCCTCGTGCGATGACACGAACG
>CAVXUR010000008.1:0-360766 GCA_963764925.1 uncultured Acidobacteriota bacterium | reverse complement strand
GCCGTATCGCTTCTGGTCGAGGAACCGCTCCCGGAAGGGTTGATCTGTTTCAGAAACGGTCTGCCGATTGACGAGCGGCTGACGCGAATCGACGAAGTGCTGAGTCCGACGCGGGCAGCGTCTCGATCAGCAGTGCCCGCGCAGGCACGTCGGGGCGAGATCGATGCATTGAGAGTCGCGCTCCGTGGCGAAGTGTTCCGGTATTACCCCGACCAGCCAGCACCGCTCAAACCTGAATGGAGTGGGGAAACCGTTGTGCAAGGCCGAAGGATCCGGAAAGTCAGCTTCACGTCATTCGAAGGGCTTCGTGTCAAAGCAATCTATTCGCTTCCGGCTGGCGCGGCATCCACCGACACGTTGCCCGCCGTTCTGCTTGTCGACCACCGGAAGGGCATTCCAGTCTGGGGCAATGAGCAACCTCTGGAGCGAAATCAGTGGGGAAACCGAGCGGTGCTGATCGTGGAGACGCTGGATCGCGGCAGCAGGGCCCTCGAGCAGAATCTGCGCAGCTTCAGCGACAATGACCTGGTTCATCACATGAAGCGCCAGGCAATGGTCGTCGGCACCACGATTGAATCGATGCAGGTGTACGAAATCCTACGATTGTTGGAGCTCCTTCGATCGCTCTCGACCGTCAACCCGGCCACCGTCACGGTTCTCGGCAGGGGCGACGACGGTGTGAATGGGATGTACGCGGCGCTCCTCGACGGTAAGGTGTCGCGCGTGATTCTGCACTCGCCACCTGCGTCCCACATTCACGGACCTCACTATCTTGGAGTGCTTCGACATACCGACATCCCTGAGACCGCACAGCTTCTGGCAGAGACGGTGCGGGTGTATGGAGAAGTGCCCGACCGCATGCGTTCCGCGAAGCGCTGCCAGTCCCTGCAGGAGTGCCTGCGATGAACTTCCGCCTCGCGTAATTCGGCAACTGTAGCCGTGGGCTTTATTGTTGGTGCGAAAGGGGGGATTCGAACCCCCACGCTCTTGCGAGCGCCAGCCCCTCAAGCTGGTGCGTCTGCCAGTTCCGCCACTTTCGCGAGGAGGTGGGCGCCGCATCGGCCGGCCTTACCAAGTCCGTGTATTCCGTGTGATCCGTGGCCGTCTTTATCCGTGTATTCCGTGTAATCCTTGGCCGTCTTTTATCCGTGTATTCCGTGTAATCCGTGGCTGTCCTAATCCGCGTAATCCGTGTAATCCGTGGCCCTACTTCTTCTCCGGCTGTCCGGTCGTTGTCGGCGCGGCCGGCGGCTGTCCGCCCACGGTCGGCGCCGCTGGCGGTTGACCCGTCGGCGCTGACGACGCCGGCGCAGGCGTGGCGGCGGGTGCGGTCACCGGCGCCGGCCCGGCAACGCCGCGCATGATCGAGCCGGGGCCCTGCCGGCCGATAGATTCCGAGCACGATCGCGCCGAGCATGAACAGCACGCCGAGGACGCTCGTCGCCCTGGTCAGGACGGTCGCCCCTGCGCGCGCACCGAAGGCGGTCTGGCTTCCGCCGCCGCCGAACGCGCTGGCCATGTCGCCGCCCTTGCCCTGCTGCAGGAGCACGACGAGCAGCAGCAGCAGGCAGCTCAGGACGTACAGGGTCGCCAAGAAAGTAATAGACGTACTGTTGCATAACGTCCGATTATACCGCGCCCTTGGCTGGACTGCCACTACACGGCTGTTCCGCGGCTTTTGGCCACCATATCGAAGAACGGCTTGACCTCGAGGCTTGCCCCGCCGATGAGCGCGCCGTCGACGTCGGGCAGCGCCACGAGCTCGCGGATGTTGTCGGGCTTGACGCTTCCGCCGTAGATCACATGGCAGTGATCCGCGGCGTTGCCGCCGAACCACTGCCGCACCCGCTGACGGATATGCGCGTGCGCCTCACCGGCCTGCTCGGGCGTGGCGTTGCGCCCGGTGCCGATCGCCCAGACGGGCTCGTAGGCGAGAACGAGGCCCGCGATCTGCTCGCCGGTCATCTGGTCGAGCCCGACCTTGAGCTGCCGATCGAGCACGCTCATCGTGAGGTTCCCGTCGCGCTCCTCGAGCGTCTCCCCGATGCAGACGATCGGCGTCAGCTTGGCGCCGAGCGCGGCGACGAGCCGGCGGTTGACGAGCTCGTCTGTGTCGCCGAACAACCGGCGGCGTTCCGAGTGGCCGATGATCACGTACTCGGCCCCCGACTCACGCACCATCTCGGCGCTGACCTCGCCGGTGAACGCGCCCTGGCGCTCCCAGTGCAGGTTCTGCGCGGCGACGCCGACGTTCGAGTTGCGCGCCGCTTCGGCGACGGCATGCACCGCCGTGAACGGCGGCGCCACGACGATCTCGACATCGTCGATGTCCTTCACCATGCTGCGGAACTCTTTGACGAACACGACCGACTCGTGCACGGTCTTGTGCATCTTCCAATTCGCGGCGATGAAAGGGATACGCATAGAGCTTCAGCTGTCAGCTTCAGCTATCAGCTTCGCCTTCGGCTCGCTCAAACTCGAGCTGGAGCTGAAGCTGGGGCTGGAGCCTACTTCAGCGCCTCACCCCCGGCAGTTTGCGCCCACCCAGGAACTCCAGCGACGCGCCTCCGCCGGTGGAGATGTGGGTGATGCGGTCGGTGACCCCCGCCTTGGCCACGGCCGCGATCGAGTCGCCGCCGCCAATCACCGTCGTCCCCTTGACCGCGGCGACGGCCTTTGCGACCTCCAGCGTGCCGTTGGCGAACGCGTCGATCTCGAACACGCCCATCGGGCCGTTCCAGATGACCGTCTTCGCGCCGGCGATCACCTCCCGGTAACTCTGCACCGTCCGCGGGCCGATGTCGAGTCCCATGCGCTCGCCGATGGCCGGATCGCCGACCGCAAGCGTTTCCGCCGGGGCGCCCGCTTCGAGCTTGGGCGCGACCGACGTGATCCGTCGGTAACTCGAGCCGCAGGCCGCGCTCTTTTGCGCGCCGTTCGACGTCGCGCGCCGTGTCGAGGAGATCGGCCTCGACGAGCGACTTGCCGACCGGTACGCCGCGAGCCTTGAAGAAGGTGTAGGCCATCGCGCCGCCAATCAGCAACGCGTCGACGCGTGGAATCAGGTTCTCGATCACCTCGAGCTTGTCCGACACCTTGGCGCCGCCGAGAATGGCGACAAACGGCCGGTCGGGATGCTCGAGCACGCGGCCGAGGTACTCGACCTCCTTCGCCATCAGCAACCCGGCCGCAGATTCGCCGATGTGATGGACGATGCCCTCGGTGGACGCGTGCGCGCGGTGAGCCGAGCCGAACGCATCGTTGACGTAGACGTCGGCGAGCGCGGCGAGCTGCTGCGCGAAGACGGCGTCGTTCTTCTCTTCTTCCGCGTGAAAGCGCAAGTTCTCGAGCAGGACCACGCCGCCTGGCCCGGCCTTCGCGATTGCGCTCGCGGCCGCCTCGACCGATCGAATCCTCGGCGAACGTGACCGGACGGCCGAGGAGCTCGGCCAACCGTGCCGCGACCGGCCGAAGCGAGTATTCCGGGCTCGGTTTCCCCTTCGGTCTTCCGAGGTGCGACGCCAGGATGACCGTCGCCCCCTGATCGACCGCGTATTGGATCGTCGGCAGCGACGCGCGAATGCGCGTGTCGTCGGAAATCTTCCCGTCCTTGATCGGGACGTTGAAGTCGACCCTGATGAAAACTTTCTTGCCCGAGAGGCTCAGGTCCTTGACGCTGCGAGCGGCCACTTACAGTCCCTTCTTCACCATGAAGCGCAGCAGGTCGACGCAGCGGCTCGAGTAGCCCCACTCGTTGTCGTACCACGACAGAACCTTGACGAAGTCGCCGTCCATCACGCTGGTGTAGGCCGCGTCGACGATCGACGAATGCGGATTGCCGCGGAAGTCGATCGAGACGAGCGGCGCCTCCTCGACTTGCAGGATGCCCTTGAGCGGCCCGTTGGCCGCTGCCTTGAAGGCGGCATTCACTTCTTCCTTCGTCGTCTTCTTTTCCAGGATCGCCGCAAGGTCGACAACTGAAACGTTCGCCGTCGGCACGCGCATGGCGATGCCGTCGAGCTTGCCTTTAAGCTGCGGCAGGACCTCGCCGACAGCAGACGCGGCACCCGTCGTCGTCGGGATCATCGACAACGCCGCCGCGCGAGCGCGACGCAGATCCTTGTGCGGCAGGTCGAGCAGCTGCTGGTCGTTCGTGTAGGAGTGGATGGTCGTCATCCAGCCCTTCTTGATGCCGAACGACTCGTGCAGCACTTTGGCGAACGGCGCCAGGCAGTTCGTCGTGCAGGACGCATTCGAGATGATGTTATGCGTCTTGGGGTCGTACTTGTCCTCGTTGACGCCGAGCACGAGCGTCAGATCTGGGCTCTTCGCCGGCGCGGTGATGACGACCTTCTTCGCTCCCGCCTCGAGGTGCTTGGCGGCCGCTTCGCGGTTGGTGAAGATGCCGGTCGACTCGAACACGACGTCGACGCCGAGCGCCTTCCACGGCAGCTGTGCCGGATCCTTCACCGAGAGCACCTGGAACTCATCGCCATCGACGGTGATCCGATCGCCCTTGGCCGAGATGGCGGCCTTGAGGTTGCCGAGGATCGAGTCGTACTTGAGCAGGTGGGCGAGCGTTTCCGCGTTGGTCAGATCGTTGACGGCGACGATATCGATCGAGTCGTCATCCATCGCCGCGCGCATGATGTTCCGGCCAATCCGGCCGAACCCGTTGATCCCTACTTTGACGGCCATTCTCAAATCTCTCCTAGTTCTTACCCGAGGGGCTTCGCCCCTCGGACTCCCCGACTGGCTCGCTCGCGGGGGCCCCGACGCCCCGCTCCGCTCGCCAGGCTCACTCGCTGTCGCTCGTTCGCGCGCGCCGCCGCGATTCATGACCTACTTAGCCCGGCACACGCAAGATGTAAACCGTTGATTCTAGTGAACCGGAAGCACTACGGTCAATCGTCCATGTTACATTTATGTCGGTCCCAAGCATGTACGCGGCCTATAGCGTCCTCATCGTGGCGTTCTTCCTCGTCGTGTCTCCGTACCTGCTGTACCAGGCGATTCGATACCGGAAATACATCGTCAGCCTGCCCCAGCGGATGGGGTATCTCCCCGTGTCGTTCAACCTCGACGGTGACGAATCGATCTGGATTCACGCGGTGTCGGTCGGAGAGGTTCTGACGATTCGCGCGCTCCTTCCGCAGCTCCGGGAACGCTACCCTCGCCTGCGCCTCTTCGTCTCGACGACCACCATGGCCGGGCAGCAGGTCGCGAGGAGCAATCTGCCGTTTGTCGACGCGGTGTTCTACTTTCCCTTCGATCTGGGTTTCATCGTGAACCGGACGCTGCGGCTGGTGCGGCCGCGGCTGTTCGTCATGATGGAAACCGAAATCTGGCCGAACCTCCTGCGCGCGTGCCGCCGTGACGGCGTCAAGACGGCGCTCGTCAACGGTCGCATCTCGACGCGGTCGTTTCCGCGCTACCGGCTCGCGCGATTCTTCTTCCGGCACGTGCTCGACGACGTCGATCGCTTCTGCATGCAGAGCGAGGAGTCCGCGCGCCGCGTCGTCGAGATGGGCGCCCCACGCGAGCGCGTCAGCGTCACCGGCTCGCTCAAGTTCGATTCGCTCGAGGTGCCCTCCGCCACCGACGGCGGTTCGCGCCCGTCGCACGCGCCGTCGTTCATGCCCGCGCCGTCCGTGCATGACGTCCACCAGCGGGGCAGGACCCGAGTCCTGCGCTATTTCCGCATCAACCCGGCGCGTCCGGTCGTCATCGCCGCCAGCACGCTCAAGGGCGAGGAGGAGCACGTGCTCGAAGCCTTTCAGCGAATTCGCGCGACGATGACCAACACGCTGCTGATCGTGGCGCCGCGCAAGCCCGAGCGGTTCGACGAGGTCGAGCGTCTGGTCCGGCGCGCGGGATGGAACGTGGCGCGACGGACGGAGCTGCGTGTCGACGCGGAACCGCGCAACGACGTCGTCATTCTCGACACGATGGGCGAGCTCGCCCAGGTCTTCCAAGTCGCGACGGTCGTGTTCGTCGGCGGTAGCCTCGTCGACGCTGGCGGCCACAATATCCTGGAACCGGCGGTGTTCGGGAAGCCAATCGTGTTTGGTCCGTACATGGACAACTTCGCGGAGATCGCGCGGACGTTCCTGGACAATGGGGCTGCCGTCCAGGTGCAGTCCGGGCGGGAGCTGGAGTCTACGCTGCTCGCGCTGCTCGGCGACCCGGTCCGCCGCGCGAGCCTGGGCGCGGCGGCGAGGGCGCTCGTCGAGGCCAATCGGGGCGCGCGTGCGAAGAGCCTCGCGGTCATCGCCGAGCTCCTGCCGCCCGAGACGGCCAGCAACGTCAGGCCGTTCCGCATTGTGCACTGAGCTTTGTGTGAGTGATACGGGCCTGCGGCCTTTTCACGATGGGCGCGATGACACGATGGGCACGAAGAATGTGCTCAACACAGGGTCATCGTGTCCGTCGTGCCATCGTGTTCATCGTGCGGACGCCGTCTGCCCCGTGACGGCCATCGGTCGGCCGCTCCTGAACGGGTTGTCGTGCTGAGCACGCTCTACGCAGCGATCGCGCGCCGCCGCCGCGAGTTCTATGCCGCGCGGCCGGATCTCCGCCGGCGGCTGCGTCGCCCGGTGATCAGCGTCGGCAACATCGCGGTGGGCGGCCGCGGCAAGACGCCGACAGTGGCGTCGATTGCGCGGTCGCTGCTCACACTCGGTGAGCGCCCCGCGATCCTCAGCCGCGGCTATGCGCGCCGGCGGGCCGATGACGGCGTGGTCGTCGTCCGTGACCCCGGCGGCATCCGCGCCGACCTCGATCGCTCCGGCGACGAACCGCTGATGCTGGCGCGGCAGCTGCACGGTGTCTCGATCCTTTCGTCGAGCGATCGATATCTGGCTGGCCGTCTGGCCGAACATCACCTCGGCACGACGGTGCACATCCTCGACGACGGGTTTCAGCACCTGCAGCTCGATCGGGACATTGATTTGGTGATCGTCAGCGGCGATGACCTGGAGGCAGGCGCGCGGACGCTGCCGGGTGGCCGCCTGCGCGAACCGCCCGACACCTTGCTCGCCGCCGACGCCGTACTCGCGGCTGACGACAGGGTGCTCTCGCTTGGCCCGACCCCGCGCCACGCGCCGTTCGAGGTCTTTCGCATGCGGCGCGCGATGGGGGCACCCACGTCCGGGGTAGACGCCGGCGGGCAGGAGGTAGCCGTCAGGTCCCTGGCGATGGCCGGTATTGCGCGCCCGGAACAGTTCTTCGAGGGGCTGCGGGCGGCGGGGCACGAACTGAGCCGAACGTTGGTGTTTCGCGACCATCACCGCTATTCGCGGGCCGACGTCGAACGGATGTTCCGGGACGCGCGCGCGGCGGGTGCCGGCCAGGTGCTGACGACCGAAAAGGATTACGTCCGCCTGCTGCCGTTCCGCCCGTTCCCGATACCCGTGCTGTGGGTGCCCCTTACAATGGAACCGGAACCCCTGCCAGAGTTCCGCCGCTGGCTGACTGTAGCGCTCGCCGGCGCCCGCGACCTCTGGCCACAGCCCGTTGACTGAAAAGCCTCCGTCTCTCCGGCATCGGCTCGAATATCTGGCGGTCATCACTGTGGTTGCCGGCGTTCGCCTGATGCCGATGCCGGTCGTCCTGGCCGTGGGGTGGCTCATCGGCCGGGCGTTCTATTGGTTCGACCGGCCGCACCGGCGGCGCGCGATGCGGAACCTGCACGCCGCTTTTCCTCTCCGCAGCCGATCCGAGTGCCGGGCGATCGCTCGAGGGATGTTCTCGCACTTCGGCCGGCTGCTCACCGTCTTCCTGAAGTTCAGCACGATGACGCCGCAGCAGATGCTCGCGCGCGTCTCGTTCGAAGGCGAGGAGCGCGTCCGCGCCGCGCACGCCCAGGGGAAGGGCGCGCTGCTCTTCACCGGGCATTTCGGCTTCTGGGAGATCAACGCGCTCGTGCACGCGGTCGCGCTCAAGCCGATGTCGGTGCTCGCGCGCCCGCTCGACAACCCGCTGCTCCATCAGTTGCTCGAATCGACGCGGCGGAAGACCGGCAACGCCGTGATCTACCGGCGCGGCGCGATTCGGCGCGTGCTGCGCGCGCTCGAATCGAACGAGGCCGTCGCGGTGCTGATCGATCAGCACATTCATACCGCTGACGCCGTCTACGTCGACTTTTTCAACCGGCCTGCCGCAACCACGTCGGCGCTCGCCGCGCTGGCGTTGCGCACCGGCGCGCCGGTCGTGCCGGTGTTTGCGCTGCCGCTGCCGGGCGGCCGGTTTCGCATGGTCTACGAGCACGCCGTCGATCCGCCGGCTGCCGACGATCCCGACGCGGTTCGTGAGTTCACCCAGCGCTGCACCGACGTCCTCGAGATGTACGTGCGGCGCTACCCGGAACTGTGGCTGTGGATGCACCGCCGCTGGCGCGACCTCGAAGCGAAGGACGACCGGATTGGTGGAATGTTTCCCGCCGCGTCGAGCGAGGAGGGCAACCACGGATAACACGGATCACGACACTGGACGACACGGCTCGCGTTCGTGGTGTGGCCGAGAGCGGAGTCCGCCGCCTCGTCATCCGTGCCCCGAACTGGCTCGGGGATGCGGTGATGGCGCTGCCAGCGATGGAGGCGGTGCGGCAAGCCTTCGGCGACGCGCACATCGCGGTGGCCGCGATTCCGTCGATCGCGCCGCTCTTCGCGGAAGAAACCAGCGCCGGGCCAGACAGTCTGATCGCGCTCCCCGATCCTGCCGCCGAAGCGCTGGCGCTTCGCGCGGGCAGCTTCGACGCGATCCTGCTCCTGCCCAACTCATTTCGATCGGCATGGTCGGCGCGTCGAGCGTCGATTCCGGAGCGATGGGGCTACGCGGCGGGGCTTCGGCGATGGCTCTTGACGCGAGCGATCTCCCGGCCGCGCGGCCGGCAGCATCAGTCCGCCTATTACCTTGATTTGGTGAAGGGCCTGGACGTCCCGCCGGTCGACGCGCGCCCTCGTGTTGCCGTTCGCCCGGCGACGCTCGCGCGGGCAGACGCACTGTTGGCGGCCCACGGCCTCGGACGCGCGGCGGAAGGCGGCAGCCGTTGCATCGGCTTCGCGCCGGGGGCCGCTTACGGCCACGCCAAGCGATGGCCACCGCGCATGGTGGCCGAAACGATCGTCAGGTTGTCGCGCGAGTCGAACGTCGCGTGTGTGATGTTTGGCGCGGGGGGCGACCGCGACTCCGGCCGTGAGATAGAATCGTCGCTGCCGCCCGACGTCCGCGCGGTGAACCTGATCGGGCGAACCGATCTACGCCTGCTCGCGGGCGTCATCAGCCGATGCGCGGCGTTCGTGTCGAACGATTCTGGCGCCATGCACCTGGCAGCCGCGCTCGGGGTGCCGGTCGTCGCCATCTTCGGGCCAACCGACGAGCGCGTCACGTCGCCTCTCGCCAGCGGTAAGGTGATGAGCAACGTGGTGATGCCCGACGTGTTGACCCATTCCGTCTTCTGCCGGCCGTGCATGCTGCGCGACTGTCCGATCGATCATCGCTGCATGACAGGCATCTCTGTTGACACTGTTGTGGGCGCTCTGACGCGGCGGCTGGCACCGGCAATTCAGGGAAGGCCTCGGGATGAGGTCCGGACGTGAAGCGTGGTGTGTTTCTGGATCGCGACGGCACGCTGATTGAGGAAGTAGGCTATCTCGATCGGCTCGATCGCATCCGATTCTTTCCGTACAGCATCGATGCCGTCCGGCTGCTCAATCGCGCGGGTTTCGTCGTCGTCCTGGCGACGAACCAGGCGGGAATTGCCCGCGGCTTTTTCGATGAGCAGTTTGTCGAGTCGACCCATCGATCGTTGTCGGAGACCCTCGCCGCGGGCGGCGCCCGAATCGATGGCTTCTACTTCTGTCCGCATCATCCGGAGGCGGGCGTCGGGGTCTACCGACAACCCTGCGACTGCCGGAAGCCGCAGCCGGGCTTGCTCCGGCGCGCGGCCGCAGATCATCAACTCGACCTGAGTCGATCGTTTGTCGTCGGGGACCGCGCGCACGACATCGCCGCGGGTGACGGCGGTCGGCGCCAGTGGCGTGCTCGTCCGCACTGGCTACGGCGATCGAGTTGAAAGTTCAAAACATGGCGCTGCAGCGGTCACCGACAACCTCATGAGCGCCGTTTCCTGGATTCTGCGACAACCGTGACCACACGACATCAGCCACGCCGCTACCCTGACGAACTCGTGGATCCCGGCCGCCTTCTGGCCCTTGTAGACAGCTTTGCCCGCACGCGCGTTGCCGTCTTCGGCGATCTCATCGTCGACGAGTTCATCTACGGCGAGCTCTCGCGCGTGTCGCGCGAGGCGCCGGTCCTGATTCTCGACTACGACTCGACGGAGATTGTTCCGGGCGGGGCGGGAAACGCCGCGACCAATGTTGCCGCGCTCGGCGGGTCGCCAGCCGCCGTCGGTGTTGCCGGCCGTGACGAGACGGGCCGGCGGCTGCTCGACGCGATGCGCCGGCGGGTCAACGTCGCGGCAGTGGCACGGCCCGCCGGTTACCGGACGCCCACCAAGACGCGGATCCTTGCCGGCGGCGTGCACTCCGCCAAACAGCAGGTCGTCCGCATCGATCGCGGCACGCGTCCATCGTTTTCGGACGCGGACCGGCGCGCCATAGAGGCACGTCTCGGGCAGGTCTGCGCGCGCGCTGACGCGCTGCTCGTCTCAGACTACGGCACTGGCCTCGTGACGCCCGCCGCGGTCACCCGCGCCAGCCGCGAGCTCTCCCGGCGCGTCCAACGGCGCCGGCCGCCCGCCGGTGCTCGTCGATTCGCGTTACGCGCTCGTCGGCTTCCGGGGGATGACCGCCTGCACGCCAAATGAATCCGAGGTCGAACAGCTGCTCGGGATCCGGATTGCCGACAACCTCAAGGTTCTCGAGAAGGCCGGCCGCGAAATCCTGGCGCGGACGCGCGGCCGCGCGGTGCTCGTGACGCGGGGCAGCCGCGGGATGGCGCTGTTCGAGCGTGACCGGCCGACGGTCCACATCCCGATTTTTGGGTCGGATCAAATCGCGGACGTCACCGGTGCCGGGGATACGGTGATCGCGACGATGACGCTCGCGCTCGCGGCGGGCGCGACATTCCTGGAGGCGGCGCGCCTCGCCAACTACGCCGGCGGCATCGTGGTCATGAAACGCGGGACCGCGACCGTGTCCGCCGATGAACTCCGTCAGGCAATACTCTCAGACACTTAGATGATCGTCACGCGCGAACAACTCGTTGACTACGTCCGCGCGGATCGGCGCGCCGGGCGGACCATTGCCTTCGCCAACGGCTGCTTCGATTTGCTGCACGTGGGGCACATCCGCTACCTGCAGGCGTCGGCGGCCGAGGCCGATCGGCTAATCGTCGCGGTCAACGACGATGGCGTGGCGGCGACGAAGGGGCCGGGGCGTCCGATCATGAAAGCCGTCGATCGCGCCGCGGTCGTCGCGGCCCTCCGCGGCGTCGACTATGTGGTGATCTTCCCTGAGCCAACCGTGACGCCACTCCTGGCGCTCGTCGAGCCCGACGTCCACTGCAAGGGCACCGACTACACGGTCGACACGGTGCCCGAAAGAGATGCTGTTCGCGCCTACGGCGGGCGAATCGCGATCGTCGGCGATCCGAAGAACCATTCAACCCGCGATCTCCTCGCCCGCATCGCCGCCGATCACACAGAATGACGCGCCCACGCTTTCTCGGCGCCGCGCGCCGTGCAGCCGCCGGACAATGAATATCCTGATCGTGCGCCTGGGCGCGCTCGGCGACATCGTTCACGCCATTCCAGCCGCCGCGGCGCTTCGCGCTGCGCTGCCGGGCGCCCGCATCGACTGGCTGGTCGAGGCCAAGCATCGGTCCATCCTGGATTTGGTGACGGTTCTCGATCGCGTCGTCGCGCTGGAAGGACGGACGCTGCGCGCCTGGAGCGATGCCGTCCGCCGCGCGCGTCAGGCTCGTTATGACGTGGCGTTCGACTTTCAGGGGTTGATGAAGTCGGCGGTGCTGGCGAGGGCGTCCGGCGCGTCGCGCGTCGCGGGATTCTCGATCTGGCACTTGCGCGAGAAAACCGCGCGGCCCTTTTACTCGGAAACCGACGACACGGGCGACAACGAGGCAGAGCACGTCATCCAGAAGAACCTGCACCTGCTGCAGCTGGTCGGCGTGCAGACCCCGCGCATCGAGTTTCCGCTCGCCCCGGTTACTTCACGCGCGCTCGACGAGGTCAGGCGCGACATTGGTCCTGGCGCGTTCGCGCTCGTCAATCCCGGCGCCGCGTGGCCGAACAAGCGATGGCCGCCTTCGCGGTTCGGGGAAGTGGCGGCGTTTCTCAGCGAGGTCCGCGGGCTGCCGTCGATCGTGTTGTGGGGCCCTGGCGAGCAGGCGGTCGCGCAGGCGGTGGTCGCCGCATCGAATGGCGCGGCTCGACTGGCGCCCCCGACCGAAATCCCCGACCTGGTTGCCCTCAGCCGCAACGCTGCGTTGATCGTTTCTGGCGATACCGGCCCATTGCACATCGCCGCGGCAGTCGGCACGCCCGTGGTGGCGCTCTTCGGCCCGACCAATCCGCGTCGCAACGGCCCATGGGCGCCCGCCGATGTGACCGTGTCGAGATTCGACGGCTGCGCGTGCCACTACGAGCGCAAGTGTCACGAGAGCCTGTGGTGCCTCGAGAGCATCAGCGTGGCGGAAGTGACGGCGGCGATCCAGCAGCGTCTCGGTCGTGGCGCCGGCGCTGACGGAGATCGGTCCGGATCGTGATGTCTGATCTGTCGCGGCGGCTGGCGCGGTATCGCGTTCGACTCGGCTTCGTCGCCGCGGCGCTCGCATTCTGGCTTGCTCGCCCGACGGCGCGGAGCTTGGCGGTGGGCGGGGCAGTCGCGGTCGTCGGCGAAGGGCTGCGGATCTGGGCCGCCGGGCACCTCGAAAAGGGAAGCGAGGTCACCGCGTCGGGACCGTACCGGCTGACGCGTCACCCGCTGTATGTCGGCTCGGCGCTCATCGCGCTTGGGTTTGCAATTGCGTCCGCGCGCCTTGCGGTCGCGGTCCTGGTCGTCCTGTACCTGGCCCTGACGTATGGCGCGGCCATCCGCAGCGAGGAAAGTCACCTGACTGAGAAGTTCGGTGTCGCGTATCCGGAGTACAGGCAAGGCCGCGCGACTGGCGCCGATCGTCGCTTCAGCCTGCGGCGGGTGGTCAGGAATCGCGAGTATCGCGCAATCGCCGGGCTGCTCCTCGTGCTTGCGCTGCTCGTGTGGAAGGTTCTATAATCCAATGTTTGGGTGGGCAGGCGGCTCTGCCACTGATCGAGCGCCGCCGAAGCGCGGAGCGCGAAAAGGGGCCTGCCGCGCCGAAGCGGATAAGAAGGCAGACCGCGAAGGCGGGCGGTTAGCTCAGTGGTAGAGCACCGGCTTTACACGCCGGCTGTCGGGGGTTCGAAACCCTCACCGCCCACCAGCCTTCGCTCGCGTGTCACGCGAAGGCTGCCCGCCATAGCGCGAAGCGCGACGGCGGGCCGCAGCTGCAGTAAGCGAGCTACGGCTGGCAAGCCAGTCAGTTCGCGTCGCAAGCACGTATCGTTCAAATGGGGTCGTAGTTCAGTTGGTTAGAACGCCGGCCTGTCACGCCGGAGGCCGCGGGTTCGAGTCCCTCGCGAAGGCGAGCTACGGGCTGGCAAGCCACCGGCTTCGCTCGCCGGCTGTCGCGGGTTCGAAACCGCTCACCGCCCACCAACCTCCGCTCGCTCGTCGCGCGACGGTTGCGTAGGCAGGCCATCCCGGGCATCAGATGCAATAAGCGAGCTTCGGCTGGCGAGCCAAGCCTCGTTCGCGCGCTCTACGATCGGTCAATGGGGTCGTAGTTCAGTTGGTTAGAACGCCGGCCTGTCACGCCGGAGGCCGCGGGTTCGAGTCCCGTCGACCCCGCCATCCTTCGCTCGCTCTGCAGCGAGCTTCGGATGGCATCCCCATACGAAGCTAGTCCGCCCTCGGCCTGCTGCGCGCAGGGGGACTCAGACGCCTAGCGATTAGAACACTCCATTCCAATCGTTTAGGCGAACCCTGCGTCACAGGCCATTGGTGCTGTCGGGCCGACTCCAGATATTTGACTGGTCCTACTTCCGTTCCACCGTGAGCCGTTCGAGGATCGAGGCGAAGACGCTGCCGCCCTGACGCGTCTTCGCTCCCACGTCCGTGTCACTGGCGCCACGCGGATACCAGATCGTATATCGAAGCGTTAGCCGTTGCCCGCTCGGCGTGGACGTGAACAACCAGGTGCGGCCGCCTCCGATCGGTCCAAAGTTGGTGAAGACTCCGAGCGATGTCATCCTCGCCTCGTGCCACACCCAGAACTGTGCCCCGGCGCGGGTTTGACCGCCTCCGACCACTTTGGTTCCCCGCGCGGCCCGATGCCTTCCTGCATCGCCGCAATCGATTCCTGGATGGTTTCATTTGGAAGAGGCTTATCTAGGACGACGGGAGAGGGACTGACCTCGTCGATGCCCAAGAGAAACGCCTGCGACAGATCGGTGGCCGAAAAAGATCGCGTCGTCCGGACCGCGGGACGAGTGAGAGCGTCCATTGCGGTGGCAGGAACACGCGCAAACGGGCCGAGCCGGCGTCGACCGTATGTTCTTTCCAGTCCTTCGCTTCTGACGGCTTGCCTGTGAAGCCGGATGGCCATGATGTGGTCTGAGCCATCAATCCAGCGAGCAAGACGGGGAGCGCGTGGCGCAGGAACATTCGACGACTCCGATCCTCCACGCGCGTTCAGCCTCGGGCACCGTGGGAGGTTGTTTGTTCTTCCTGAACAGGTTGCCGGGATCGTACACCTTCAGATTCATCTCTGAAACTTTCGCTTTCTCTCCATCTGTCACAGCTAAACCGCAGGAGATGATTCGGCTACCACCTGCTTGTCCCAGCTCGTGCGTTGCTCGAACCGGCGAAGCTGTGAATCGAACCCGGCGGTCGTCGCCATGAGCGACTGACCATCCTCGGACACCGCGTAAGTTCCCTGTCCGGCGATCGAGCCATCTTCACGCCGGCAGTCGGTGTGAAGCGTGCGCTCGTCCGGACGCGTCGACGTGACCGCGAGGCCTGGAAAGTCAGGGAGCGGGCGCGGTTGACCGTCGGGGACGAGCGTCTGCGGTTTCTCCGTCACCTTCTGGCCCTTCTCGCCAATTCCTTCCGCGGTGACGAGATAACGTCCCTGATCGTCGCGCTCGATGACCAGGGTTCCCGCCTGCGGGCGATGATTCGCGTCGAATTGCGATCGCGACGGGTTGAGCACCCAGGTTCCGACGAGTGGATCGTGCGCTGTCGATTTCATGGTATGACCTCCGCGATCAGGTATACGCGCCTGCGCGCCGCTCGGTCCCGAAGGTTTTGCTAAGATTCGGCTAAAGTCGGTGGCGACCCACGAGACCTACGTATTCGGCGCGTTCATCCTCGAGATCGGGGAGCGTCGTCTGTCTCATGACGGCGAGCACGTTGCTCTTGCGCCGAAGGCACTCGACCTGCTCGCGGCGCTCGTCCGGCGAGCCGGTCGGCTCATCAGCAAGCAGGAACTCCTCGACAGCGTCTGGCCGGAGTCCTTCGTGGAGGAGGGCATTCTCACCGTCCATGTATCGGCGTTGCGGAAGGCGCTCGGTGATACGAACCGTCCACCGCGCTACATCGAGACGGTGGCTCGATCCGGCTATCGTTTCATTGCCCCGGTGACCGAGCACGCGACGGACCGTCGCGTGATTCCAGGCCGCTGGTCGATCGCGGTGCTGCCGTCTCGAGCGCCTGCAGGCAGTGGGGAAGGCGCGCCGCTTCTGGGACTGGCGATCACTGACTCGCTCATCGATCGCCTCGGACGGTTCGATCCGATCGTCGTGCGGCCGACAGGGGCGGTGCACACCTACAGGAACGGTGCCGACGATCCCGCTGCAGTCGGTCGAACGCTGCAGAGCGATGTGGTCGTGGACTCGTCGTTCGAGCGGCTGCCGGATGGCGTCCGGCTGTCGGCGCGGCTTGTTCGCTCGGAAGATGGCGCAGCGCTGTGGCAGGGAGAATTTGCGGACTCGGGTGGCAGTGCCGCGGCGACCGCAGCCGCTGACGCATTGGCGTCGCACCTGGGAGCGACCCCTCATGACGCGGTCGCCAGCGTTTCTGCCAGGGGCGTCGTCTCGTCCGGCGTGTCGCGGACGCGTCCCGACGTGTACGAGCTGTGCGGCCGCGGCCGGGCACACCTGCTGTCCGCGTCGATGTTCGAGGTGCCCAAGGCGGTCGAGGCATTTCAAGCCGCGGTCGCATTGGATCCGTCTTATCCTCCCGCCCATGCGGGATTGGCGCTCGCGCATTGCGCTCGAGCGGTGATGCGCGTGGCGCCCCTTCTCGAGGCGTATCGCGACGCGCGGACTGCCGCGCTGCGCGCGCTGGCCGTGGACGACCGATCGGCCGACGCCCAGGTGGCTCTCGGCAACGTCCTGATCTTTGCCGAGTGGGACTGGCCGGGCGGTGAGCGGTGTCTGCGACGTGCGCTCGAGATCAACCCGAATCACCTTCAGGGTCAATTGATTTATGGTCGGCTGCTCGATGCGCTCGGACGGTCGAAGGAAGCGCTCGAGATGAAACTCCGCGCGTTCGAATGCGATCCGCTGTCGCCGCTCGTGCACGTGCAGGTGGCGTTGTGCTACTGGAATCAACGCCGCTATGACGATGCCATCGAATGGGCGAACAAGGCCCTGGCGCTCGATCCGAAGCACCTGCTCGCCCGGGAGTTTCTGGCGGGCGCCTATCTGAAGAAGGACGACATCCCTCGATACTTGGCGGAGATGACCGAGCACGCCGCGTGTGCCGGTGTCGCCCCAGAGTCTCTCGAGCCGCTGCTGGAGGCCTATGCTGCCGGCGGACAGGTCGGGGCATTTCACCGCCTCCAACAACTGTCGGGTAACCTGAATGTGCCTGCGGCGGTGGTGGCGCTGTTTGCAGGAATGGCCGGCGAGCTCGATACGGCATTTGTCCAGCTCGATCGGGCCATTCTCGACCGGGATCCTATACTCATGGAACTAGCGGTCGGCCCGCAGTGGGACAGCCTGCGGGACGATCCGCGATTCGAGCAATGCGTGGCGCGAATGGGTCTGCGCGTTCCAACCGTTTGATGGCTGGTTTTATCTGTCCCTGGCCTCCGCCGAGCCCATATTGAAAAAAATGGGGCCGAAAGGGATCGACGCAGCGACGCGGATCACCGGTTTCTTCGTGTCGGCCATGGGGATGGGGCTCTTTTTCAACGGGATTGTGGAGTTTCTCCAGTCGTCTGGTGTCATATCCGGCCCCGTCGCCGGTCAGTGATCTGGCTGCGCCGCGTCTTTGTTTTAGCCTTGTCAGCCGGCGGGCCAGACCGCCGCTGACGGCCCTGCCTGTCAAAGTCCGCTCGATTCCCGGACTGAGTTTCACCGATAGTGTACGGAAGAGCCCCAGCCGCACGTTAGGGATTGTGACGCAGTACGTACGGCCGAGGAGTAGAATGGCTGAGCTCCCGGGCTTTGCCGTTCCCCGCGTTGATTGAGCGTCGAGGGACCAATGCAACCAGACCGTTGGCTTCACGTGCAACACGTCATCGCCAACGTGCTCGACGTCGCACCCGCCGATCGGGTCGCCGTCCTCGATACCGCCTGCTCTGACGATCCGGAGCTGCGATCGACGCTCAACGGTCTGCTTCCTCCCGGCGGCGCTCTCCGCCGCCTTTTCGAAGTGCCGATGGCGCCGACTCTGGCGACGATTGTCCGCGCTGGCGATACCGCCGAACGGCCCCCCGAAGTTTCACTCCTGGCCGCCGGCACTCGCATCGGGCCCTACGAGATCATTCGACTGCTCGGCGCCGGCGGGATGGGGCAGGTCTACCTGGCCCGCGATGCCCGCCTCGAGCGGGTCGTCGCGCTGAAGCGAGTCGTGCGCGGCGTCGCGGCCGACCCGGTCGCGCGCGCGCGCGTCCTTCGCGAGGCTCGCGCCGCGGGTAGCCTGACCCACCCGGGCATCGCGCAGGTGTACGACGTCATCGACGACAGCGGCGCCCTTGTGATCGTCATGGAGTACGTCGAGGGCATGTCGCTTCGCGATCGCCTTGAGCAAGGTCCCTGCGGGGTGACCGAATCGATCCGAATCTGCATGACCGTTGCCGACGCGCTCGGGCACGCGCACGCCGCTGGCGTCGTGCACTGCGACATCAAGCCGGCGAACATTCAGCTGCTGCCCTCGGGTGGCGTCAAGATCCTGGATTTTGGGATCGCGCGGCGCTTTGCGGCGCGGCCGTCGCAAACGACCGAGGCACAGGGCGGTGTTGCCGGCACGCCAGGCTACATGTCGCCGGAGCAGGCGCTCGGCCGGACGCTGGATCAGCGCAGCGATCTCTTCTCGCTCGGGGTCGTCCTCTTCGAGATGCTGGCGGGCAAGCGCGCGTTCGACGCAGGCGGAGGTCCCCGATGGTTCGATGCCGTTTACGCGCTGCTGGGAAACACACCGGACTATTCCCGGCTGGGTCCGAACGCGCCGGCCGCCCTGCGCGAGGTGATCACCCGCCTGCTTCAGTGGGACCCCGCGGCGCGCTTTCAGGATGCGGGCGAGTTCCAGCAGGCGCTGGGCGCAGTGCTCAACGAGGTCGAACCGACGCCTGTCCCGGTTACGGCACCGCCACAGCCACCTCGCCCCAGCCGTCGTGCCCTGGTTGGCGCGGCGGTCGCACTTCTCGCCGTCGTTGGACTTGGAGGAGCCGCTTGGCGTTTGGGCTGGGCGAAGGATCCTCTGATCATCGATCCGAGGGCCAAGCAATGGTACGACGACGGCGTCAGCGCGCTTCAGGAGGGCGCCTACCTGCAGGCTTCACGGGCCCTTGAACGGGCGACTCCAGATCGATCCGCGGTACGCGATGTCCTGGGCGCGGCTGGGCGAAGCCCAGCTCGAGCTCGATCAAGAACGCCGCGCGCAGCAGTCGGTTCTCCACGCCTCGTCGCTCGTGCCAGACCGGTCGCGCCTTCCCGACGATCAGCGGCTTTTCCTGGAAGCGGCCATGGGCATGGCGCGACGCGACAACCCAGCCGCGCTGCGCGCGTACTCGACGCTCGCGAACAGAAACCAGAAGTCCGCGCCGATCCTGGTCGATCTTGGGCGCGTGCACGAAGCGATGGGCGCGGTGCCCAAGGCGCTCGAGAGCTACCGACAGGCGGGACAGCTCGATGCCGAGAATCCCGCGCCGTTTCTGCGGATGGGAATCCTCTATGGTCGATCGGGTGACGCGGCCGCGTCGGAAGCCGCCTTCAAGCGTGCCGAGGAGCTCTATTTGGCGCGCGGCCGCGTCGAAGGCGTTGCGACGGTCTCCCTGGAGCGAGGCGTGATGCTCGATCGCGCTCGACCGCTCTGACGAAGCCGTTGTCGCGCTGCAGCGCGCGCTACAACTCGCCACGTCTGTCGACAGCAATTACCTACGTGCGGCAGTGCTGTTCAAATTGAGCAGCGTGGCCGGCTACGAGGGCCGCATTGACGAGGCGGAGCACCACGCGCGCGAGGCGCTCCGCCTCGGTGAAGAGTTCGATGGGCTGAAATCGTTCGGACTCGTCGATCTTGGCAATGCGTTCCTCTATCGAAAGCAACTCAAAACGGCCGAGCAACATTTCCGGCAAGCTCGTCGACATCTCTGTTCGCGCCGGAGCCAGCCGGTCGGAAGCGCGCGCCAGGCTCGCGCTGGGCGCCGTCTTGGTGCGAGTCGGCTCGGTCACGGAGGCCATAGCCCAGGCCAAGGCGGCATTCGACTACTACAACCAGACGGGCTTTCTCGCGCAACGATCGCGGGCACTGACAGTGATCGCACAAGGCCAAGAGCGCACGGGCGATCTGGCAGGGGCGGAGGCGAGCTACGAAGCGCTGCTCAAAGACAGCAGTCGACGGCGGTAATCAGAGTCAGATCGCCGACCAGCATGACTACCTCAGCACCGTGCTGCTTCAGCGCGAGCAGTACGTCGCAGCGTTGCAGCACTCGGACGAGAGCCTGACCGCGCTTCAGAACGCTCAAGGCACCCTTACGACGTGATGAACGTAGCGTCTTCTGCGTGCTGACATCCTGTGGCGGCTGGGCCGGCTGGACGATGCTGACCGAGAGCTGGATGCGATGTTCAGGCCGAACTCCGGCATGAGCAAGCCGACGCCGGCGGACGAGCAGGCCCGTGCATTGCGCCGTGCGCGAGTGTTGCTGGCGCGGAACGAGAACAACGCGCGCGGCCGCCGTTGCCCGACAGTGCGCTCGCGAAAGCCGACTGACGTGCCAGGCGTGACGCGTGCCGGCACTCCAGCGGGTGCTGACTCTCGCGCTCGCTCGAAGTGGCCGCGCGGCCGAGGCCCTGTCGCAGCCTCGACGTTGCGAAGGCCGCCGGCCGTGAATCGACCTATCCAGTTCCAATGTCGCCGAACGGCGCTCGCGAGAAGTGAAGTGCTGTTCCGTCTTCGGCGCTACGAGGAGACCCTGTCGGACAGCAGGCCCACTGGCCGAGAAGTTCGCCGACGCCGAGCGGCACGAATCCGCGTGGATGGCCGCGCGGCTGGCGGCGCAGGCAGCGACCGGCGCTCGGTCAACCGCCGTCGCGGCGCGCTGGCAGGCGCTGGCGGACGAGCAGCGCGCCCGCTTCGTTGCGCAGTTCGATTCGGCCGCGTTGCGGACTACGAGTCGAGACCCGACGTGAGACTGTGATGGTTGTGCGATTGTGCGCGATGCCACACGGGTAACGTCAGTCAAATCAGGAGTGATGGTCATGTCGATCCGTACTCGCGTGATGGTAGGGACCCTGGGGCTCGCGGTCGTCGGATTCGTCGGGACGTTGGGTGCAGCTGAAGACGGGATCATGATCGTCCGAGACGGGTCGGTCGATCTCAACGTCGTCAACTCGAAGCTCGAGGACCGAGACTCGGAGAGGAAACACAAGTGGAGCAAGAAGGCCGATACGGTCGAAGTGTTTCGAGGACGCGAGATGCGGTCGACGTGTGCACGACGCAGTGAGGAGCGGCCGTGAAGTTCGTCCGGGTTGAGCTGAAAATTGCAAGGATCTCACCGATCGCGAAAAGCCGCGGGACGTGAACATCGTGGTCGCGAACGAGGGCTGGTTCCGGTCTTTGGAAAGCTGAAGTTCCTGATGCCCGGCGAACTGGCGATTCGCGTTCAGGGCGGTTGACTTCAGGCTGGTCGAGGGCAACTCCGCCTGAGACCAGGCTCGTGCTGTCACGCTCGAACAAGTAGTCATCACCCCAGAGGGCGAAGCGAAAGCCGCGAAGCGTATCCGGAGCGCGCATCGACTGGAGACATTCCTCTGCGTGAAGTTCATCCACAACTAGATCTCACACCTTGCCGTCCATCTCGGCGCCGTGGCTACGCCACGGCGCCGAGCCGTGATCTGACAGAATCCCACCGATCGGGCTGGCGCCGCGACGTGATCCTGCCAAATTACTTCTGGAGTTGCCCGAGCCGGTCGATCGCCTTCTGCCTGAGCGCAGCCGCCTCGTCCGCGATTCGGATTTCGCCCTCACGTTCGAGGTGCGGGACGCGGCTATCAAGCGCGGCGACGAGCTCCCGCAGCTGCTCGATGAGCCGCTCGTGACCGATCTCGGTCGTGATCTGGACATCAGTCATTGCTATGGCTGTCCTTGTGCGGCACCCGCTAGAAGAGGCTGCCGATCCAGAGCACGAGCCGCAGCGCCAGCACGATGGGCATCCCCAACGCCATGATGACGAACGGAATGGACACGATGACGGCAGCGAGCAGCAGCAAGTCGCGCAGGCGAACCTTCCAGGTCTGGCAGCATTTCGCGAAATACAAGAGTGGACCGTGGCAGATTCCCCGGTCCAACGCACTTTGATGAGGCTGGCGGCTGTCGCGGGCCGGGAGGCTCAGGAAAGGACCTCCAGTATACTCCGTCCGTCGCCGCGCTCAATTGGCAGCGCTGTCTAATCGCTTGACAGGACGGAGTTTGTCACCCATAGTGGATGACAGATTGTCGGCAAGCTTCCCCTCAGTCTTCAGACCCCTGAACTAAGTCAGGTCATCTGGTCGCTCTCCTTAGGCCAAACCGTGGTGAGCACCATGTTCATTGCATTCGACCGGATCGTCCTCTCTACTGCCTGGTTCGTCACCGTCGGGTTGGTAGGACTGCTGTGGTCCCCGCCGTCGGTTGCCATGAGCGTGTTCCTGCTGCTGGTGGGGCTCACCTGTCCGGCCGCGATGCTCGTTCTTTGGAAGGACCAACCGCTGCGCACCGCCGCCCACGTCGTGCCGCGCATCGACGTCTCGCGACCAGCGTCAGAGACGATCACGGAGGACCGCCATGAATGAGACATCCGCGCCACCTGCCATCATCGTCCCCGCTCATTGTCCCAAGTGCCGCTCGCGCGAGGTCACCACTGCGAGCAAGGTGGTCAGCGCGGAGAGCTACTGGCGTTGCGGCGGCTGCGGGGAAGTCTGGAATGCCGGACGGCGTCGCGAGGCCAGCGGTTACGCGCACGTCCGGCCGGGGTGGCGCTGACCAGGACGTAACGATTCAGCGTTCCCGCATCACCGAGCCTCCCAGCACCCGCCAACCGTAACAAGAGCCGCTCGTTCGAACTGCCTCTCACGCCGCCCCGCGAGAACAGACCCTGCAGGATCGCAAGGAAACGCCGTTGTAGGCTATTGCCAGCGTCCAGGGCGCACCGTGGATGCAACTTGGCGCGCCCTTCCGTGTTTTGATACCGTGCGCTCGGGATCCGCCCGCACAGACGCTCCCGACGCCCACGGAGGTTGAATGATGAACTCGCCGGCCCGCCTGGCCCTGCTGCTGGCCATGGCCTTTTGCTCCTTCAACACACGCGCATCGGCGCAGGCTGCGTCGAGCGCCGCGTGCGCCAGTCTGGCCGAACAGAAGCTGCCCGATACGACGATTACCTCAGCTCAGTCTGTGACGTCCGGCACGTTCACGCCGACCGGCTCAACCAACCCGATCGCGAACCTGCCGCCGTTCTGCCGCGTCGCGGGCGTCATTGCGCCGACGAGCGACTCGCAGATTCTCTTCGAGGTCTGGCTGCCGCTCGAGAAGTGGAACGGCAAATTCGCCGGCGTCGGCAACGGCGGGTGGGCCGGAGCCATCTCGTTCCCCCAGCTTGCGGACCAGCTGAGGCGGGGTTATGCAGCCGCCTCGACCAACACGGGCCATGAAGCCGCGGGCGGGACGAATGCGGCCCGGTTCGCGTTCGAGAAACCCGAGCGGTTGATCGACTTCGCGTATCGCTCCCATCACGAAACAGTGCTCAAGGCGAAGGCCATCACGGAGGCGTTCTATGCGAAGGCTCCAGAACGCTCCTACTTCATCGGTTGTTCGTCGGGTGGCTACGAAGGGCTGATGGAGGCGCAGCGGTTTCCGGACGACTACGACGGCATTGTCGCCGGCATGCCGGCGAACAACTGGACACGGCTGATGGCCGGAGACTTCGACGCCACGCTGGCCGTCTTCAAGGGCGGCGTCAACAACCTTCCGACGACAGCGCTGGGACTCCTGCATCGGGGCGCACTAGCCGCCTGCGACAGCAAAGACGGTGTCGTCGACGGCGTGCTCGATGATCCGCGTCAATGCGCGTTCGATCCGGCGAGTTTATCCTGCAAGCCTGGCCAGTCGGCGGACACCTGCCTCTCGGCTGCCCAGGTCGACGCCGCCAGGCGTGTATATGGAGGTCTCAAGGATCCGACGACCGGCACGCAACTCTATCCGGGTCTCGTGCCCGGCAGCGAGCAGTTCTGGCCGAATCGCGATATCGCGAATCCATTCTCCGATACCGATCGCGCACTACAAGTGGCTCGTGTTTGCCGATCCGAATTGGGACTGGACGTCGTTCGACTTCAGCGACCCTGCCGACTATCAGGCGCACCAGAAGGCCGAAGCGAAGTTTGCGCCGATCCTCAACGCGACTGATCCAAACCTCAAAGCGTTCCGGCAGCGCGGCGGCAAGCTGCTGCAGTATCACGGCTGGAACGACCAGCTGATCACGCCGCTCAACAGCATCAACTACTACGAGAGCGTGCTTTCGTTCTTTGGCAATGGTCAAGAGCGAGAGAAAACGCTGAGTGACGTGCAGACCTTCTACCGGTTGTTCATGGCTCCGGGCATGGCGCATTGCGGCGGCGGGGCGGGCCCGAACACGTTCGACATGCAGGCGGCGCTCGAGCAATGGGTGGAGCGTGGCGTCGCGCCGGAGCGAATCGTGGCAACGCGCGGCGTCAACGGCGTGATCGACCGGCTGCGACCCCTGTGTCCGTATCCGCAGGTCGCGGTCTACAAGGGAGAGGGTGACACCAACGACGCGGCGAACTTCGAGTGCCGGGCCCCGGCACTGCCTCGGGTACGCTGACTCGCTGTAACGTTCGCAGCCCTGCTGCTTCATACATCACCGAGCCGCAACCAGGAGGTCGCATATGGCACGGTCGATGTTCCGAATCAGTCTTGCGCTGTTCTTCGCCGCCCTGTTGGCCCTGCGGGCGGATGCCCAGCAGCTCGTCCAGGGCACCACACCTACGGGTGCGTTGTACGCCTTTGCCGTTCCCGACGACTGGAACGGCGATCTCATCATCTACGGTCACGGCATCGTCGATCCGGCGGCGCCGATGGCCCTGCCGACGACGCAGGACGGATTCACCGTTCTCAAGGAGGCGCTGCTCGAGCGCGGGTTCGCTGTGGCGTACTCCAGCTACTCGGAGAACGGCTACGCGCTGAAGGACGCATTCCATCGGCTGCACGAGCTTCCGGCGCTGTTCGAGGCGCGCGTCAATCGCCGGCCCCGGGCGCGTCTACCTGATGGGCCACTCGCTCGGCGCCGTTGCCGTCCAGATGCTGGCCGAGCAGTTTCCGGCCAGGTACGACGGCGCGCTGGCGATGTGCGGCTTCGTCAGCGGGGGAGGACCGGAGGTTCAGTACCTTGGCGACGTTCGGGTGCTGTTCGACGCGTACTTCCCCGGCGTGCTGCCGGGAGACGTGCTCACGGTTCCAACTCCGCCAGCGCCGTTTCAGCCGGGTGACCCGCTGTTCATGGCCGTGCTGAATGCCCTGCAGCAGGGGCTCTTCACGCCCGACGCGCGGACGCTCGCGTTTGCGTCCGCCGCGAAGCTGCCATTCATCTCGGTGCAGGAGACTCATCGCCGGCGCGATGAACGCCATCGGTTTCAATCTCCGCTTTACGGGTGATCTGCTCGCACGCACGCAGGGACATCCTTCTACGACAACCTCGACACGATCTACCCGCCCGCGGTCGACGCGATCGTCGGGCGTTTCACTGCGGATCGCCGCGGCCTGCACTACCTCGATCGCTTCTACTCGCCATCCGGAGACATCTCGTTTCCGGTGATGACGCTGCACAGCACGCGCGATCCGGTCGTGCCGCTGTTCCACGAAGACCGACTATGCGACGCTGGCGCCGAGGCGCTGGCTGGTGCAGCGCACCGTCAACAGCTTCGGCCACTGCGACATCAATCAACAGGAAGTTCTGACCGCGTTCGACGACCTGGTCCGGTGGGTGAATTACGGCGAGCGGCCTGCTGGCGGGGATACCACGATCCGCTGACGAATCTCCGACGCACTCCTGCGCGGCGACTGGCCGCGGATTATGTGGACTGATGGTCTGGAGCCACGGATTACACGGATAACACGGATCGAGTTGATGAGGCTTCTTAGCGTTTCCGTGTATTCCGTGTAATCCGTGGCTAGTGTGTTCCGTGTTATCCGCGGCTAGAGACGAAACAACATCTTCGCGTTCCCATACAGAAGCTTCCGCTCAATGGCCCGGTCAGCTGACAGCCGTCGAATGGCAGCGATCGTCTGCGCCCCCTGGCACGTCGGTCCGGCGCCCTCATGGTCGCTGCAGTCGCTGCCGATAGAGCAGCTTGTCCTGATGGCGGGTCAGGAAATCGCGCGTGAACGCCTCGTCCCGGCTCAGCGCATTCAGCCCTGAGCCGGCAGAGAGATCGCCGTACATGTTCGCGTAGTCGCTCAGGTAGCGATCGGTCAGGCCGCCTGGCGTGACTGGACCTTTTGGATAGAGCACCGACTGGTCGCCGTGGTTTTTGTCGATGTTCGCCCACCAGGTCTGCGCGTGGCCGAGGAAGTTCACTTTCGGGAACTTGTCGAGCATTCGATGGAACCGCTCGAACCCGTAGTTGTACATCTCGAATTGCCAGTGCATCAGCACCGGAACGTCGTGGGCGCGCGCTACCTCGTAGATACGCTGCATCTCCGGGGCGTCGCATTCCACCCCGAACTTCTGTTCGGCGATGACGACGGCGCCACGCTTCAGATAGCGTTCGATCTCTCGAATCGAGCCGTCGATATCCGGGACCTCGTTGGCGCCGAAGCGGAATGCTTTCGCATGCGCTCGCGCGAAGCGATGGCAGGCATCGTTACCGAGGGCCTGCGCCTGCAGCCCGTTTGCCACTCCGGCGTGAGTGGAGGCGCGATTCACAGCCCGGCCGGCCGGAAGAAGCAACGGTTGTCGTGACGCCCAGGGCGCGCTGATGGGTCAGCAGGACGTCATTGGGGCGGCCGCTGTAGCCGAGGTGCTGATGGATGTCGATGATCGCATCGGGCTCAGCGGCCACCGGCGCGATCTGGTCCTTGGCGGCAGCACGCGCCGGTCGTCGGCCGGTCGCGGCCAATCCGATCAAGCCGGCGAGAACCTCGCGACGGGATAGAATGAGCGCCTCGTTCATTGGCGGCATTGGCGGCATTGGCGGCACGGTAGGTATTCTGCACGATCAGCAGCCTCGTCCTCGTACATGTTGCGAGCCAAGTTCAGCGTCGCCCTCCTGATGGTGACCATGGCCGTCACCGGCCACGGCTATCAACAAAGTTCGTCCCCGAATCGTACGTGGCCGCCCGACCTCCAGAAGCCGTCCGGTGACTCGAAACCGCTGTCACCGCAGGACGCGCTGAAAACCTTCTACATGCCTCCTGGCTACCGGCTCGAGCTCGTCGCGAGCGAACCGTTGATTCAGGAGCCGGTCGCGATCGACTGGGACGTCGACGGCCGGCTCTGGGCGGTCGAGATGCCCGGCTTCATGGCCAACATCACCGGGTCGAACGAGCACGATCCGATCGGCCGCGTCGTCGTCCTCGAAGACACAGACGGCGACGGCCGGATGGACAAGCGCACGGTGTTCGCGGACGGTCTGGTGCTGGCACGGTCGATCAAGATTCTCGATCGCGGCGTCCTGGTCGCCGAGCCGCCGAACGTCTGGCTGATGCGCGACACCGACGGCGACCTGCGCATGGACACCAAGGAGCTCGTCACCAACCAGTACGGGCGCGCGCGATGGCGATCCGCAGAACAACGCGAACGGCTTCCACTGGGCGCTCGACAACCGGATGTACACCGCCGGTCAGTCAGACGTGCAGCTCCGTCTGAAGAACGGCGCTTTCGAGGTGCGTCGGACGCTGCAACGCGGCGAATGGGGCGTCACCGCAAGACGATGCGGGCGCACATCTATCGCAACACGAACGAGTCGGCGCTGCACGTCGATCTCGTCCCGACCGCCTACTTCGCGCGCAACCCGAATCTCCTGCGCACGCGCGGCAGCTACGAACGGCTGCGCGCCGAAGCCGACAGCGCCGACGGCGATGCGCTGAACGTCATCTGGCCGGTGCGACCGAATCCCGGAACCAATCGCGCCTATCAGACCGGCATCGATCGCGCCGACGGCTCGCTCGAGAGGTTCACGGCCGTCTGCGCGCCGCTCGTCTATCGTGGCGATCGGCTGCCGCCCGATCTTTACGGGAACGTCTTCGTCGCCGAGCCTGCCGCCAACCTCGTCAGCCGTATCATCGTGTCCGATGACGGCGCGACGATGCGCGCGCGCAAGGCGTACGAACGCGGCGAATTCCTCGCATCGAGTGACGAGCGTTTCCGGCCGGTCTTCCTGACGAATGCTCCCGACGGCACGCTCTACGTCGTCGACATGTATCGCGGGATCATCGAGCACCGGTTGTCTCTGACGGTCTATCTGCGCGACTACATCCTCGGACGAAAGCTCGACCAGCCGACCGGGTTTGGCCGCATCTACCGCGTCGTGCACGAGACGACCCGGCGCGATACGGTTTCGCATCGTGGAGTCGAAGTCATCGAACGCGCAGCTGGTCGAGACCCTCTCGCATCCAAACGGCTGGTGGCGCGACACCGCGCAGCGCCTGCTCGTCGAGCGGGGCGCCACTGCCGACGCGACTGTCGCATCCGTTGCTCGTTGAAGCTGGCGCAGGGGGCAGAGCTGCCGCGCACGCGCGTCCGCGCGCTGTGGACGCTCGACGGGCTCGATGCGATCGAAGCGTCCACCGTCATCCGCGCGCTGGACGATCCATCGCGGGATGTGCGCGCCGCGGCAATCCGCATCGCCGAGCGATGGCTTGCCGAGGAGAACCATCCTGTTCAAACGGCGGTGTTGAAACGCCTGGACGACGGCGATTGGATGGTGCGGTACCAACTGGCCGCGTCGCTCGGCGCCATACCTCCAGGCGTGCGCGACGGCGCTGCAGTGGCCATGCTCGAACGGCACGCGGGCGATCCGATTGCAGTCGATGCAGTGCTGAGCGGGTTGCGGGGGAGCGAAGCGGTCGTCCTCGAGCGGCTGATTCGGGGCGATTCGCGGCCACCAACGCCCGATCGAGAAACGGTCGTGACGATGCTCGCCGCCACGATCGCGCGAAGCGCGCAGGACGCTCCGGTGCAGGCCCTGATCGAGTGGATCGCCGACGCTCGCCGGGCGACCTGGCAACGCGCGGCGCTCCTCCGTGGGGCCGAGGTCGCGTGGCTCGGCGCTCCCATACCAGGCACTCCGGGCGGACGACGGGGAGCGCCGCCGTCTGCCTCATTGCCCTGTCCGACGTGTCCGGGCGGGCGCGCTGGTCCAGGCGGCGCGTACGCGTACTCGACGCCTGAGGACTTCGTTGTTGCTTCAGGGCGCGCGGGAGGCCGCGGCGGCGCGCGTTCATTGCAGCTGACCCGCGAACCGACCGAGCTTTTGGCGATGGCCGCTGGAGGAGAAGCGCTTGGTCCGCGGGTTGCGGCGTTGCTCGATCGAGCGAACTGGCCCGGTAAGCCTGGCGCCGCCTCACCGATTGTGCCGCTGACGGTGGAGGAACAGCAGCGTTACGACGCCGGCCGCGAGATCTACAGGAACATTTGCCAGGCCTGCCATCAGCCCGATGGCCGGGGTCAGGACAAGCTCGCACCCAGCCTGATCGATTCGCCGATGGCGCTGGCGGCGCCGGATATCACCGCGCGCATTCTCCTCAACGGCAAGGAGGGCGCAGTCGGGCTGATGCCACCAATTGGCTCGACGCTGACCGACGACGAGCTCGCGAGCGTCCTCACCTATGTCCGTCGGGAGTGGGGTCAGACCGGCACAGCCGTCGATCCTGAAACGATCAGATCCGTGCGCGCATTGACCTCGAGCCGGACTCGGCCGTGGACGAACGATGAATTGGCGTCCCTTGCGGCAAAGGGTCGCTGAGGAGGAGCTCACCCCAGCAACCCCTCACTGGGAAAGCATTTCACCGCTGAGAGCGCCGAGGGCGCAGAGAAACAAAGGTATGGCAGGCATTGCTCGAGTAGCTCCGATCATCTCGATCTGCTTTCTGCTCGTCGTGGAGGCACAGAACGCGCCGCAGACGGCCGGGGCACAAGTCGCGCCAGCACAGGGTTCTGGACGCGGCGCCATCCAGACCGCTTCAGGCGGTCAAGGCCCTGGGGCGGCGCCCGATGCCGGGAATCCGGCCAACGCTGACGCCGACCTGTCGCCGAAGCCTCCGGTCCTGCCGCTGTCGCCAGCCGAACAAGCCACGCGTTTTTGGTTACCGCCGGGCTATCGGCTGGAGCCCGTCCTCGCTGACCCGATCATCGATTCACCCGCCCAGATCACGTTCGACGGTAACGGGCGCATGTTCGTCGTCGAACTGCGGGGATACGAGCAGACCCTGGACGGCATCGACGCCATTGCCCCGGTCGGGAGGATTTCGACGCACGAGGATCGGAACAACGATGGCACCTTCGAGCACCACACGGTCTTCGTCGACAAGTTGTTGTTTCCACGCTTTGCGATGCCGTTCGGCGCCAACGCCGTCCTGACCATGGAGACCAATGCGGACGAAGTGTGGAAGTACACGGATACCGACGGCGATGGCGTTGCGGACACAAAGGAACTGTTTACGACGAACTTTGGTCGAGGCGGCCATCTCGAGTCGCAGCAGGCGGGGTTGTTCTGGGCGATGGACAACTGGATGTACAGCACCGTCAACGCGTTTCGCATTCGCTGGACGCCGACTGGTGTTCTCCGTGAGGCCACGGGGCCGAACGGGGCACAGTGGAGCGTTACTCAGGATGACGACGGCAAGGCGTGGTTCCAGCATGGCGCGAGCGGCATGCCGGCCTACTTCCAGTTTCCGGTTCACTATGGCAACTTCGCGCCGCCGGCGTCCGAGCAGTTCGAGCCGAACCTCAACATCACGTGGGGCGCGCCTATCCTCATCGGCGACATTCAGGCAGGGCTGCCCGGGACGCGGATGCCCGACGGCTCGCTGATTTACGCGACGGCGTCGGCCGGCAACGAGATCTATCGAGGCGATCGACTGCCCAAGGATCTGCTCGGCGACTACCTCTATGGCGAAACCGTGGCTCGCATCGTTCGACGGCTGCGACCCGTCAAGACCGAGGGGCTCACGACCCTGCAGAACGTCTACCCACGTTCCGAATTCATTCGGTCGCTCGATCCGCTCTTCAGGCCGGTCGACATTGCCGCCGCGCCAGACGGCGTGCTCTACATCGCGGATATGTACCGCGGCGTCATCGAAGGCGCGCCGTGGGCGATGAAGGGCACGTACCTGCGGCAGAAGATCGAGCAGTACCAACTGGACAAAATCCTCGGCCGCGGCCGCGTCTGGCGCCTGACCTACGACGGCATCGCGCGCGATCAGACGAAGCCGCGGATGCTCCACGAGACCGCGGCGCAGCTGGTCGCCCACCTCGCACATCCCAACGGCTGGTGGCGCGACACGGCGCAGCAGTTGCTAGTGCTTAAACAGGATCGTTCGGTCGTCCCGGCGCTGCAACGGATGGCTCGCGCGCACGATCGGCTGCTGACCCGCTTCCATGCCCTCTGGACGCTCGAAGGGTTGGGCGCCCTCGACGCAGAACTGATCCGCGCTGCGCTGCGGGACCAAGACCCAAGGATGCGGATCCAGGCGATTCGCGCCAGCGAGTCGCTCTACAAGGCTGGCGACAGGTCGTTTGCCGACGACTGGCGCGCGCTTTGCCGCGATACCGACACAGACGTCGTCATCCAGGCGATGCTGACCCTGAACCTGATGACCCGCCTTCGCCAAGGCTACGGCGGGCAAGAGGTGGCCGACGTCTCGAAGACGGTCACGTCCGCCATGGCGAGCCACAAAGCGCGCGGTGTTCAGTTTGTCGGCGATCGCATTGTGAACCCGCCCTCCAGCGCGGCATCCGTTGGTCGCAGCGTTCCGCTCACTGCCGAGCAGCAGAGCACCATGGCGCGAGGGGGTGCCATCTACGCGGAGCTGTGCTTTTCGTGTCACGGAGACGACGGGCGCGGGACGCCTGTTCCAGGAGCACGCGCTGGCAGCGTCATGGCGCCATCGCTCTCAGGCTCGACCCGCGTCACGGGACATCCCGACTTTGTGATCAAGCCGCTGCTGCATGGGATGTCCGGGCCGATCGAGGGCCGGACCTATCCTCAGGTCATGGCGCCGCTCGGTTCGAACCGCGACCAGTGGATCGCCGACATCGCGAGCTTCGTCCGCAACAGTTTTGGAAACGTCTCGACCTGGGTGACCGCCAGCGACGTGGCCCGGGTTCGAGCCTCGACGAGCGGCCGAACGAGCCCGTGGACGCTCGCCGAACTGGAACTGTCCCTGCCCCGGTTGTTGATTCCTGACGCGACGTGGTCGACGACGGCGAGCCATAATTCCGCGCGCGCGGCCGGCGCGCTCGACTACACGCGTTGGACGAGCGACGCGCCGCAACAGCCCGGCATGTGGATTCAGATCGCCCTGCCTGCGCCGGTGATGCTGACCGAGATTGAGTTCGATTCTCCGCCGATCGGCGGCGGGAGAGGAGCCCAGCCGACGCAAACATTCCCACGGGCCTACCGTGTCGAGGTATCCACTGACGGGACGTCATGGAGCGGGCCGGTCGCCGAGGGTCAAGGCAGCGGCCGAACGACGGCGATCGCGTTTGCGCCGGTGCGAGCGAGCGTCGTACGTATCACCCAAACCGCAGCAGTCGAGAATGGTCCGATGTGGGCGATCGAGCGCCTGCGGCTCTTCCAGGCGCCCGTCAGTCGGTGAGGCCGGGGTTCTTTCTTTCCTAGCCTCGCGCCTTCTCGCGCTCGATGAGCACTCGACGCAGGATCTTTCCTGATGGCGACTTCGGAATCTGATCGATCGTCTCGACGGCGCGGAGCTTTTTGTACGGCGCGACTCGTTCAGCGACGAAGTTCGCGATTTCTTCCGGCGTTACGCTGGCCTTCAGGACGACGAACGCCTTGGGTACTTCACCGCACTCTTCGTCGGCGATCGGGATGACCGCCGCGTCGGCGATCGACGGATGCGAGAGCAACACCGCCTCGAGCTCTGCCGGGGCAACCTGCATGCCCTTGTATTTGATCAGCTCCTTCAGCCGGTCGACGATGAAGAAACAGCCGTCGTCGTCGGCAAAGCCGATGTCGCCGGTGTGGAGCCAGCCGTCCGGATCGACCATGGCCGCCGTCGCATCGGGCCGATTCAAGTAACCCTTCATCACCTGCGGACCGCGCACGCAGATCTCGCCTTCCTGCTTCGGTCCCAGTTCCGCTCCGGTAGTCACGTCGACCACTTTGGCTTCGGTGTTCGCGATTGGCGGACCGATGCCGGCCGTCTTGATGCGCTCCGTGCCCGGTACGGCCGTTCGGTCGAAGCGCGTAGCGTGGGTGACTGGCGATGTCTCGGTGAGTCCGTAGCCCTGGACGACCCGGCAGCCGAGCCGAGCGCTCGCCGCTCCAGCCACGTGCTCGGAGAGCGGGGCAGCGCCCGAGACGAGCGTGTGCAACTGACGCAGGTCGTACTTGTCGACGAGCGGGTGCTTAGCGAAGCCCAAGACGATTGGCGGAACCACATTGGCGAACGTCACCCGGTACTGCTGCATGATCTGCAGGCATTGCTCCATGTCGAATCGCGGCATCGTCACGATCGTCGCGCCCATGTGCAGGCCCAGGTTCATGATGACCACCATGCCGTAGATGTGAAAGAAGGGCAGCACGCCCAGCATGGTGTCGTGTTCGTCGACGTTCAGCCCGCACGCCGACTGGAGGATGTTGGCCACGAGGTTGTGGTGGGTCAGCATCACGCCCTTGGGCAGGCCCGTCGTTCCGCTCGAGTACGGCAGCGCGACGACGTGAGTCCGAGGATCGATCGCGACTGGCGGCGGGGCACCGCCCCGAATGAGCAGCGAGGCAAAGGGCGTGGCGCCGTTTCCGGCACCGTTTTCCTCGGCGAACACGAATACCTCACGTACTCCGGCGGCGCGAGCCGCGTGGCTGGCCTTGTCGAGACACGCAGGGACCGTTACGAGCGCCCGCGCGCCGGCGTCTGAGAGCTGCAGGCTGAGCTCGGCCGGCGTGTAGGACGGATTGATGGTGGTGACAATCCCGCCAAGCAATGACACGGCGTGGAACGCGACTGCGTACTCCGGCAGGTTGGGGCTGTAAATCGCGAAGACGTTCCCCTTGCGAAAGCCTCGCGCCGCTAGCCCCGCTGCCGTCCCATGGACGGCCTCGACCAATCCGGCGTATGTGAGCGTCCGGCCCGTCGGTCCGTCGATGAAGGCCGGCTTGTCGCCTCGTGCCGCCGCGCGTTCCAGGAGGAACGGCGTCAGTGCCACCTCTGGAATGACGACGTCCGGCTCCGGAGAGCGGAAAATCACCGCGACATCCTATCAGGCTGACGAATATTCGAGGCCCGAAATCGTCTCCGCACACGTCTAACTGGAAGGCCGACGCTTGGTGCCGAATGGCCGGTATAACATTCACAGGTTCACGGCCGGCGTGACCCACGGAGGGAAGAATGAACGCGTTCCTGCAGGATCTCCGCTACGCCATCCGCACGTTGAGGAGAAGCCCGGCTTCAACGCTGGTCATCGTGGCCTCGCTCGCCATCGGTATCGGCGCCAACACGGCGATTTTCACGGTGGTCAACGCGCTGCTACTGAAGCCCCTTCCGTATCCGGACCCGGATCGTCTGGCGATCCTCTGGCTACGTTCCCCCGGGATCAACATTCCGCAGGATTGGCCCTCGCCCGGCCAGTACATCGACCTGCAGACCGAGAACCGGTCGTTCGAGGAGATGTCGATCTCGCAGGGCCGGAGCGGGACGTTACTCGGATTCGATCAGCCGGAGCGTGTCGAAGCGCTCCGGACGTCGTCGAGCCTGTTCCACCTGCTGGGTGCGAGGCCGCTCCACGGCCGGCTGCTCCTGCCCGAGGAGGACACGCCGGGTAAGCCGCCGGTCGTGATTCTCAGTCACGGCTTCTGGAGGCGCGTGTTCAACTCCGATCCGAACGTCATCGGTCGCAGCATCACGATGAACGGGGTCGTCGAGGGATCGGGAGAGAGTAAGAACCAGTTCACGATCGCCGGCGTGCTCGATCCGGACTTTATGCTGAACGACGAGATCATGCCGACGGTCGCGAGCATCAGGCGGATGGACATCTTCCTTCCGCTGCCGCTCGGCGCCGATGCCGTGAACCGGAGGGGAGACGAGAACTACAACATCATGGCGCGTCTCAAGCCAGGCGTGACGATGGCCGACGCGCAAACCGATGTGAGCGTGATTGCCGCCAGAATTCGCGACAAGGACAAGCGCGACCGGACGTTTACCATCAGCGTCGTTCCGCTCCTCGAGCAGGTCGTCGGCAACGTGCGGCGCGCGGTGCTCGTGCTCTTCGGATCGGTCACGCTCGTGCTGCTGATCGCCTGCGCGAATGTCGCCAACCTGCTGCTGACGCGTGCCACCAGCCGTCAGAAGGAAGTGGCAATCCGCACCGCGCTCGGCGCAGCCTGGCAACGCCTGGTGCGACAGCTGCTCCTCGAGAGCGTGCTGCTCGGCCTGATGGGCGGCGCGGTCGGCCTGTTGATCGCGCTGACGGGCCTCTATGTCGTCCGGACGGTCAATCCCGGCAACATCCCGCGACTCGACGTGCTTGGCATCGACCGATCGGTTCTCGCGTTCACGTTCGCCGTATCGATCCTCACCGGTATCGTATTTGGCCTGGCGCCAGCAATTCGCGCGGCGAGGGCCGATCTCCATACCGGGCTCAAGGCTGGGGGAAGAAATACTCAAGGCGAGGGCGGTCTTGGCAGTTCGCGCCGACGGCTGCGCAGTCTGCTGGTCGTCTCCGAAGTGGCATTCTCGCTGATGCTCCTCACCGGCGCCGGATTGCTGATCAAGAGTTTCGTCAAGCTCCAGGGCGTGTCGCCGGGATTCACCCCCGATAACGTCATCTCGATGCGGCTTGGCGCGAGCGGCCGCCAGTTTCCGAACCGCGAAGCCGCGATCGAGTATTTCCGGCAGGTCGGAGACAGGATTGCCGGACTGCCCGGCGTCAAGGCGCGCGGCGGCGTCTCGGCGCTGCCGTTCACGTCGTCGGTTGGCTGGGGGTCGATCAACGTCGAAGGCTGGACGCCTCAACCAGGCCAGGAACTGCAGGTCGATCAGCGCGCGGCGACGCCGGACTACTTCCGGACGATGGAGATTCCGCTGGTGCGGGGCCGCTTTTTTGCGGACTTCGACGGGATGCCCAACGCGCAGCCGGTGGCGATCGTCGACGAGAAGTTCGCGCAGCGGTTCTGGCCGAACGAGGATCCGATCGGCAAGCACGTCTGGAACGATCCCAAGCGCAGACTGGCAATCGTCGGCGTCGTCGGCACGGTGAAGCAGTACGGACTCGACGTCGACGGACGGATCGTCGTGTATCGGCCTGCGCTCAATCTGCTGTCGTACCAGGTCGCCAGGACGTCCTCCGATCCGGCGGCCGCGGCCGCGGCCATCGTCCGGGAGATTCACGCGCTCGATCCGACGATACCGGTCTTCGACGTTCGAACGATGACCGACCGCATGAGCGACTCGATGGCCCGGCAGCGGTTCGCGGCCATCATGCTGGGAGCGTTCGCGCTGTTCGCGGTGATTCTCGCCGCGGTTGGTGTCTACGGCGTGATGTCGTATCTCGTCAGTCAAGGGACGCATGACATCGGCGTGCGGATGGCGCTTGGCGCCCAGCGCGGCAGCATCGTGTGGATGGTCGTGCGTCAGGCCATGGAACTGACGGGTGCCGGCATTGTGGCGGGGCTCGTCGGCGCGGCGCTGCTGACCCGCGTCATGTCCACCTTGCTCTTTGGCGTCAGCGCCACCGACGTCGTGACGTTCTCGGCTGTGCCAGTCATCCTGGCCACGATCGCGCTACTCGCCAGCTATCTTCCCGCGCGTCGCGCCACGCTGGTGGACCCGGTCGTCGCGCTCCGCGACGAGTAGCGCCGCGGCGCTATCTCAAAAGACCTGTCCAAGAGCTTCTCACCGCAGACTCGCTGAGTCCGCGGAGAAAGACCAGATTGCTCTGCGTCCCTCAGCGCACTCCGCGGTGAAAGGCTTTTTGCGCAGCAACGCCGTCGTGTATGGCCAGGACTAATCCTCTGGTGGTTCACCACTCGGGGCCATCTTGACGAGCAGCGGCTCGAAACGCGCCAGCGGCTCGACGAGATCGATCTGCGCCGCCATGACCTCGTCGATGTCCTTGTACGCCATCGGGACTTCGTCGAGTCCCGCCGACAGCAGCGTGACACCGCGAGCGCGCAGGAAGCGCTGCGCGACGTCCCACGTGAACATCTCCTTCGCCCTGGTTCGGCTCATCCTTCGTCCGGCGCCGTGTGATGCCGAATTGAGGGACGCCGCAACGCCTTTTCCGCGAACGACGTAGCCCGGCGTACCCATCGATCCGGGGATGATGCCGAGCACCCCTGCGCCGGCGGGCGTCGCCCCTTTTCGATGTACGACCACGTCGGCGTCCGCCCCATCTTGCAGCCGGTGCCGTTCGCGCCACGCGAAGTTATGGTGATTTTCGATGTCGAGCAGCACCTCGACGCCGAGCTCGCGCGCGATGTGCGCGTGGATGAGCGCGTGATTCGCCGCTGCATATCGCCCCATCAGCTCCATCGCAGCCCAGTACTCCTGACCCGCTTCTGACGACAATTCCAGCCAGGCCAGATGTGAGAGTGCTTTCGGCAGTTCCGGGTGCCGCCCGCGCGCGAGCCGGCTGTAGTGGTCGGCGACCTGCGCGCCGGTGCCGCGGCTGCCGGAGTGGCTCAGAAGGGCGAGATATGTGCCGGGCGCGAGGCCCGACGCCGCGTCGAGCACGGTGAGCTCGCCGAACTCGACGAAGTGGTTACCGCTTCCGCTGGTGCCGAGCTGCTCCCAGGCGCGGTCCTTCATCCGTGTCGTAACGCTCGAGACACGCCAGTCGGCGTCCATGACGTCGTGCTGTCGGCGCTTTCGGAAGGACGCACCGATTCCGAAACGTGTCTCACGCTCGATGGCCTGGGCGAGGCGGCTCTGGTCGGTCGCCAGCGTACGGACGGGTAGGTCGATCACCGTCAGCTTCATCCTGCAAGCGATGTCGACGCCGACGGCGTACGGGATGACCGCATCTCGCGTCGCCAGTACCCCGCCGATGGGCAGCCCGTAGCCGACGTGTGCGTCCGGCATGAGCGCGGCCGCGACCGCGACGGGAAGTCTGCACGCGTTCTTCAGTTGATCGACGGCGGTCGAGTCGAGGTTGTCGCCCCAGATTCGGTAAGGCGCGTCTCGCGGAACAAACGTCCCCGCATTTCGAGTCTTCATGGGCCGGGCACTCGAAGCCTTGGACCATCGTATAGGTGAATATGGTGAAGTTTCTGATCTGGCTGATTCTGCTCGTCGTGTGCTGGCCGCTGGCACTGCTGGCGCTCATCGCCTATCCCATAGTCTGGCTTCTCTTGCTCCCGTTCCGCCTCGTCGGCATCGTGGTCGATGGCGTGTTCGAATTCCTGGGTGCAGTCATCCGTCTGCCGGCACGGGCGATTGGTGGGAGTCGGTAGCCGACGATCCACACATGGTAAAGAATGGCAGACCCTTGACCTTAATCCTGAAGACAAAAGGCTGCCTTTCAGATGACTTCGACTTGCAAAGTCGCCAACGGAAGTGTTATTCCCGCAATGAGTTGCCGACATTCCGGCCTCTGGGCCCGGAAGTCTGCCGCCGCCCAGATGCTGCCAGTTCACACACTTAGCGGCAGCCCCTCTGCAGTAATCGCCTCGTTCCTCTTGAGGCGGGGGATTGGCGGGGTTGGCTGGCCTTGAAGTTGCCATTTGATAGCGACGACAAGGAGCAGACGAACCCATGGAAAGCAGGAAAAAGAATCTCGTGATTGCCGGCGTTGTTGCTGCCGCACTGACCCTCGCGGCGGGAACGGTTGCCGCCCAGGATTACTTCTTTCCACTGTTCGGCGCATACGTCGATCACGTGGTCCCCGGCGACTCGCCTTGCGGCGCGACGCCCATCCGCACGATCACGCCGTCGACCTATGAAGAGACGGTGATGCTGTGGTACCTCTGCGAGGACAACCGCGTCATCGCGCGCCGGTTCTTCCGTGCCGGCGGCTCCTCGCAAGTTCCGCAGCCGGTCTATCTCGTGAATCCTCCTGATACCACGTCGTCGGCTGGAACGGGCAGTGGATCGAGCCCGGCGCCGACGAGCTGTCCTCCAGGGTTTGTCGCAGCGGTCAGCGGCGGCTGCGTGCCCCCGGATCATCCGCTCGCGCCAGGTCGATAAGATTCCTGACGGGGAGCTTGCCCTCCCCGCCAGCTTCTGCGCTCCTCCCCCGGAGCAACTCGCGCAACGCCCGGCATCCACCAGGATGTCGGGCGTTTTCTTTTGCTGTACGCTGTGGCCGACAATCGAACCTATCTCATAGACCACGACCAGCCTGAACGCGCCGACGGCCATGATTCACGATGAACACGATGATCCGATGAACACGAAGGAATCTCAACAGATCCATCGTGGACATCGTGCCATCGTGCGCATCGTGTTGTAACGTGGCGTCGTGACAGCATTTATGAGACGGCTTCGTACCGAGAAGGCCCAGGAGGTCTCGTGAGTGAACGGATCGGGTTCATCGGACTTGGAGTAATGGGGAAGCCCATGGCGCAGAATCTTCTCGCGCGCGGCTTCAGTGTCGTGGTGCACAGCCGGAGCCGCGGCCCGGTCGACGAGCTGGTCGCGGCCGGAGCGAAGGCCGCAACGACGCCTGCCGACGTCGCCAGACAGTCGACCATAGTCGTGACGATGGTGCCCGACTCGCCGGATGTGGAAGCAGTGCTGGAGGGTACCGACGGAGTGTTCTCTGCGCTTGCGCCGGGAAGCCTGATTGTCGACTGCAGCACCATCGCGCCGGCGGTGGCTCGCCGTCTGGCGGCGCGCGCGGCTGAACTCGGGTCGGCGATGATCGACGCGCCGGTCAGCGGCGGCGAGGTTGGCGCCAAGAGCGCATCGCTCTCGATCATGATCGGGGGCGACGGGCCGGCGGTCGAACGCGCGCGCCCGGTGCTCGAGGCGATGGGCAACAAAGAACGCATCGTGCACATTGGTCCTTCGGGATCGGGCCAGCTCTGCAAGGTCTGCAATCAGATGGTGATCGGCGGCACACTCGCCGCGGTCAGCGAAGCGTTCGCGCTCGCGCGCAAAGCGGGCGTCGATCCGGCACGCGTCCGGACGGTTCTGCTCGGCGGCTTCGCCAGCAGCCGTGTGCTCGACGCGCACGGCGAGCGGATTCTCAACTCGAACTACGTTCCGGGATTTCGCACTCGACTCTTCGCGAAGGATCTTGGGATCGCGGCGGTTACGCTCGCGGAATATCAAACGCCCGCGCCGGTCGCGGCCGTCGTCCAGCAGCTCGTGACGGCACTCGTGGCGGCCGGTCACGCCGATACCGACTATTCGGCGCTCGCGACCGTGCTGTTCGATCTTGCCGGCCTCGACCGCAGATGACACGGCACGGACAATACGAGCCACGGACAACACGGACAACAGGAACAAAACGAGCCACGGATAACACGGATAACACTGGAGTTGCGGATCCTGGACGGCGCTGTCGACTCAGACTGCAGATTGGGACTGACGACTGCGACTGAAGACTGCGACTGAAGACTGCGACTGAAGACTCCCGACCGCCGACCGTCCTACCTCAGCCGCAAAAACGTTAGGCATTTTTGCGCAAGTTGCGTTCGGTTTCCGCCGCCTCGGCGTTATCCTCAGTGACACCGTGCGAGGTGTGACCAGCCCCTCGCGCGGGTCTCCCGACTCTCTCGTGGGAGGTCTCTTTGCCTCAGGTCTGCTTCGCGGTTCGCGTGTTTTGCACGACCGTCGTGTTGGCGTGCGCGCTGCTGCTTGTAGCCAATTCCCGCGCGGGCGCAGTCGATCCCTTCAGCCGATCGCGCGGTCTGCGGTCGGCGCGGCGACCGGGATCGTGCAGCCCGCACCGGTCACCCGCCAGTGGCGCAACGACTGGTTTCGCGATCGCGACTACTTCGATCCGCTGATTGCCGAACCGCGCGCCCCGCAGATTGCCTTCACCTTTCCGGCGTGGATTCCCGAACTGGAGTTCTCGGTCGAGCCAGGGAACCGGCTTGCCTGGGAAGTCAGCCTCGGCCGCGAGATTCCGATCTTCACGCGCGCCAACTTCGACGATGCCACGCGCGGGCTCAAGGGATCGCAGGGTTTCGGGGTCTGGGTCGACGTCAGCTTCCACATGCTCGAAGACATGGGCAAGGACCCGTCGAATCCGATCATCAATACTGACTATCGCTTCAGCCTGGCGAAGCTGAAGTATTACCGCGTCATCTCGGTCTCGCCACCGACCACCGGGCCCAATCCCGTCCGGCGGTGGAAGTCGCTGGCGTTCCGCGCCGACCTCTATCATCACGAAAGCACGCACCTCGGCGACGAGTTCGTCATCAACGGTCAGGGCGCACATCCCGGAGAGTTCGAGCGGCAGAACGTCAGCTTCGAGTTCTACGACATCACCGGAGCGTTCAACTGGGAGCGGGGCGATGGCCTGAAGCATTCGATTCGCGGCGGCACCACCGGCCTCGTCAATCCGTCGAACGGCTACTACTCTGATCACACACTCGAGTATCCACTGCAGCGCGACGTCGCCAAGTCCAAGCGCAACTTTGAACCTTACATTCAGTACCAGTTCTTCGCGCCACATCGCACCAAGAACGCGGTCGATCCGTTCGGCACGCCTGGCGCCGGCACTGTGCCAGGGCCAGCACTCCAGAGCGGTGCCGGCGCGTTCGAGCGCCCGGCGCGCTGGGCGCCCTTCGTGTCGATGGACCTCAGGCAGCGGATCGTGCTCAATTTCGAGAAGGAGAGCGCGGACATCAAGGAGGACACGCAGTGGTCGGTCAACCTGCTTGGTGGGATCCGCTCGCAGCCCGGCAACTTCCGGTTCGCGATCAAAGAGATCTACCTGCGGTACTACTACGGCGTGAACCCGCACGGACAGCTGCGAAACCAGGACGATTTCTGGCTCATTGGCTTCGGCGTCAACTTTGCCGTCGGCGATCGGTAGGAGGCGTTTGATGTGGACCGGAAACTACCATCGTGACGTCATCGTCGAGACGTTCGTCCGATTTCACCCGGGCCGGTCGTTCACCCGCCAGGAGCTCCTCGACTACGATGCGGAGCTGTTCGCTGCCAACGACGCGTTCTTCACAGCCGCGCTGAAGGCACGAGGTCTGACCAACCCAAGCCCGTACGACAAATCGAAGCTGCTGCAGATCGCGTGTGTGTCGCCCGGCACCTTCGATGCGGCCGTGAACTACGCGGCCGGCGCGTACGTTCGCGCGCTGGACCTGGATGTGATCGATTGACGCCCGGGAACGCAGTGGACTTCGTGAGATGCCCGGTGAGTGGTGGAGGACATCATGACTGATCCGTGGGATGACGCCGGCCGCAGCCAGGCTGGCTTCGTCGTGACCGGCGCGGGGCTGCGCGTGCCGGTTGCCGCGCCGACCGTGCTCGGCGGCTGGCCTGCGACACCAGGTCCCGCAGCGGCGGCGGCTCCCGCCGCCGGGGCGCCGGCTGCGTTCCGAGGTGTGGGTCCGAAAGGCTATCAACGCTCGGACGTGCACGTGAAGGAGCAGGTGTGCGAACGGCTGCTGCTCGATCCCTACCTCGATGCGTCTCGCATCACGGTGAAGGTGTCGAAGGGGCGAATCGCCCTGAAGGGCACGGTACCGAGCGAACGCATGCGCGCCGCGGCAGTAGCCGCCGCGTCGAGCGTGGCGGCAGGCGCAGTCGACTCTAGCCTTCAGGTCGCTGGGGCAGCAGGCGCCGGAGCATCGCGTCGACCGGGCAGGACGTCCCGTGCACGCTCCAAGTCAACGCGAAGGCGTGGAGGGCCAAAGTGAATCCCTGGAGATCAACCATGCTCGACATGACCAATAGCGCGTATCAGCGAGTCGTAAAGTGCTTGTGGCGGGTCCTGTCCGCGAACAGCCAAGGCGTAGCGGCTATCGCGGCGAGTGGCACGGTCTGGCTGATGGTCGTTATCTCGGTCGTCGTGCTCAACGGCGGCGTTGACGACCGCGGGCGAGCACAGACGCCGGCAACCGGTCAGGACAGAAGCGGACTATGGGTACGGTCCGCGCTATCTGAACGACGCGCAGCGCGCGGGACGCGACACCTGGTACTTCTGGACCGGGGGCAACGAAAAATTCTGGGTCAAGATGGCCGAGCTGACCGAGGGTAACGTCAACCTGCTCGCGTATGTCGATTCGCGTTTGCACGGCCGGCGTTTCGCCACGCTCGGCGCGATCACTCAGCCGGGCTGCCAGGCCGCGACAGGTCCAGATGAGTACGGGCTGTGGATGGACAAATGCGAACAGCCCGAGGTGCCCGGCGTGCCCGGCGCTCCCTCGGGTATTGTCGGTCTTCGTCGGTTTGCCAACCCCAAGTTCGACAAGGCCAACTGGAACGCTGAGGAGTACTTCAAACACCCTGGCAAAACCGAGCCGCCTTACCTCATCGGCATGGCCTGCGGGTTCTGTCACGTTGGCTTCAATCCGCTCAACCCGCCGCAGAATCCCGAAGCGCCGAAATGGTCCAACCTTGCTGGCGCCATCGGAAACCAGTATTGGGAAGAAGGGCGGTTGTTCAACCTCCGGATGCCGTCGACCGATTTCCGGTGGCACGTCGGCAACCGTCAACCACCGGGCACGTCGGACACGTCGCGATTTGCGACGGATCACATCAACAATCCCAACAATATCAACGCCGTCTTCAACCTGGCCTACCGGCCGACCGTCGAGGAGCGGATGGCCGACGGGACGACCCGTCAAGTGCATCACATCCTCAAGGATGGGGCCGATTCGATCGGCGTCGCGGGCGCGTCGTTGCGCGTCTACATCAACATCGGGATGTGCTCGGATCAGTGGCTCACGCTGCACGATCCGGTGAACGGTCGCAAGCCTCAGCAGCCGTTCCAGATCGAGGAGGCGAGAAAGAACTGCGCGGACTGGCGGAACACCGAAGCGCGGATGGAGAACGCCGAGGCTTTTCTCAAGACCATCGGTCCGATGCATCTCAAGGACGCGCCAGACGGCCCGTCATTCCAGACGGCCAGCGACGACACGCTGCGCCGCGGCAAGATCGCGTTTGCCGACAAGTGCGCGCGGTGCCACTCGAGCAAGCAGCCGCCAGCCGCGATCGCGACTGACCGGGTCAAAGTCGAGGCCTGGTATCGCGAATCGGTGCTGAGCGCGGACTTCCTCGACAAGAACTTCCTCTCCGACGATCGCCGGTATCCGGTGTATCAGCTTGGCACCAACATCGCGCGTGCCGCCGGTACCAACGCGATGGCCGGGCAGGTGTGGGCCGAGTTCTCGTCCGAGTCGTACAAGCAACTGCCTGCCATAGGTAAAATCTGGGGCCTCTACAACCCGCTCGATCCCGATGAGCCGCTCAATTGGGATCTCCAGGGCGGGGGCCGCGGCTACTACCGGACGCCGACGCTCATCTCGATGTGGGCCACGGCTCCGTATCTGCACAACAACGCGCTCGGGATGTACGTCAAGGATCCGTCGGTTCGCGGCCGGATGCTGTCGTTCTACGACTCGACAGAAAAGCTGCTCTGGCCGGAGCGCCGCCTCGGCGTGCAATCGATCATCGTGACATCGATCGATACCGAGCTGCGAATCCCGGACCGCGATCAACCAGTGCGCATCCCCGCGGGAACACCGGTCGACCTCATCGCCCGTGTCGATCCGCGCGAGGTGCCGCGCCTCGCCCAGAATCGCCTGGTGCTCAACCTGCTCTCGGACCGCCAGCTGTTCAACGGCTTCATCGAGCGCAATCAGGCGCCCGACTTCGTGCTCGACCGCGGTCACATGTTTGGCACCGAGCTTTCTGACGAAGACAAGCGGGCGCTGATCGAGTTCTTGAAGACGTTTTAAGCCACGGATCACACGGACGACACGGTGAAGACAATGTAGCCGCAGTCGTCGCGAGGACACTCAAGGTTGAGTTTCCCCGGAATGGAAGGTCACCATGATTTCCCGTAGACGCGTGCTCGAGACGATGGCGGCGGCGCTCGCCGCCGCGCGGCCGTGGTCAGCAGCTCGGTCCGAGACGGCGGCTCAGACGCCCGCGCAGACAGCCACGCAGGCTGGCCCTGGGCTCGCGCTTTATCCGCACCTCTTCTCGCCGCTCAAGTTCAGAAACCTGACCGTGAAGAACCGCGTGTTCCGATCGAACATCGCCGGGCGGTTCGACAACTACGACGGTTCGGGTAACCAGGCCCGGATCAACTGGGAGGTCAAGTTCGCGCGCGGCGGGGTTGGCGCGGTCATTTCGTCGTTCGTGCCGGTGGCCATGCGCGGCCGGATCATGCCCAACTACGCGACGATCGACCGCGACGCCACCGTGCCGTTCTGGAAGAAGCTGGTCGAACAAGTCCACGGCGAGAGCGACTGCAAGTACATCCTGCAGCTCAGCCACGGCGGCCGGCAGCGGGACGTACCCGGCATCGAATACGCCAAGGGCCTGAGCTCGACCGACAAGGATGACCCGCTGCACGGCTTCGAGTGCGAGCGGATGACGGTCGAGCAGATCCAGGACGTCGTCAAGGCATTCGGTCAGGGCGCGCGGCGCGCCCGCGAAGCGGGCGCCGACGGCGTCGAGCTGCACGGCGCGAACGGCTATCTCATCACGCAGTTCCTGAGCTCGGGGATCAACGATCGCAACGACGACTACGGCGGCGAGTTGAAGAACCGGGCGCGATTCGTCCTCGAGGTCGTCCGCGCGATTCGGGCCGAGGTCGGTCGCGATTTCCACCTGCAGATGAAGATCAGCGCCATCGAATACAACGACGCGCTGCTCGACGATGAGCCCAAAGGCAACACGCTCGAAGATTCGGTCGAGGTCTGCAAGTTGCTCGAGGCCGAAGGCGTCGACGCGATCCACGTCTCGAGCGGAAGCTTTTTCCCGCACCCCCGCAACCCGGCAGGGACTCTGCCGATCGAGGAATTGCGCAAGACCTACGACACGCTCATCTCGAGCGGGCTCCTGACCGGGCGCAATTACCTGTTATTCAAGGGCCGCCTGACGAGCGACTTCTTCAAGCGCCGCTGGGAGCGGGCCCGTGGCGACTTCGCGAGCATCGAGGGCATGAACCTCGCCGATGCGCACCGGATCAAGCAGGCGGTCAAGATTCCGGTGTTGTGCACGGGTGGATTCCAGACCGCGACCGTCATCGAACAGGCCCTCACCGACCAACTGTGCGACGGCGTGACCATCGCCCGCCCGCTCATCGCCAACAACGATCTGGTCAAGATGTTTGCCGGCGGCGCCGCGCGCGCCGAGAAGCCCTGCACCTACTGCAACAAGTGCCTGGTCAACGCCGTCGAAAATCCCCTCGGCTGCTACGAAGAGTCGCGGTACGCGTCGCGTGACGAGATGGTGAAGCAGATCATGTCGGTCTTCGATCCGCCGCCGTTCAGAGGAGGGGCATAGCTGATGCGTCGACTGCGGCTGCCGTCTCTCTTGATCAAGGTGATGTTCGCGGGCGCGCTCGTCATGCTGCTCTGGACGATCGCCCTGAGGGCGCAGACCACACCCGATTCGGACACGTTTCCTGACGCCGACGATCACTTCAAGTACGGCTCGATTGGCACCGAGGAGCGCGTTGGCCTGCCGTACTGGATCTGGAAGGTGCTGCCGACCGTCTTCGAGGACAAGCTCCCCAAGCGTCCCGGCGTCGGCTGGGAGCGAATCGGATTTCTTCAGGACGACAAGCGCCATGCGCGCCCTATTGGCACGTCCTACAAAGACGACCGAATCGCCAGGGTCGGGCTCAACTGCGCGACCTGCCATGTCGGCACCGTTCGGGAAAATGCATCGAGTCCGCGGCAAATCGTGTCGGGCATGCCCGCCAACCAGATGGACCTGCAGGGGTATGCGAATTTCCTGACCGCCTGCGCCAACGATCCGCGGTTCGACTACTCGACGCTGATGGCCGCCATCCGCAAGGAGAACCCGAACATCGGGTGGTTCGATCGTCTGATCTACAAGTTGTTCGTGATCGGTGCCACGAAGCGAGGCATCCTCGAACGCGCTCGAGAGAACGTCTGGTTCGACAGTCGCCCGCCCTTCGGTCCGGGCCGCGTCGACACCTTCAATCCCTACAAAGTCATCCTCAGGCTTCCGATAGACGACGTCGTCGGGACCGTCGATCTGCCATCGCTCTGGAACCAGCGCATGCGGGCGAGGATGTGGCTGCACTGGGATGGCAACAACGATTCAGTGGAAGAACGGAACAAGAGCGCGGCCATCGGCGCAGGTGCGACGCCTGATTCGCTGGATCTCGAGTCGATGGCGCGCATCGAGAACTGGATCCTGGATCTGAAACCGCCGCCGTATCCTGCCGCCCGAATCGACAAGGCGCGTGCGGATGAGGGCCGGAAGGTGTGGGAACAGGCCTGCGCCAGCTGCCATTCGGTCGAGAGTCCGATGATCGGTCAGGTAACGAGTATCGACAACGTCGGGACCGATGCCGAGCGGCTCAATTCGTTCACCCCGGAGCTGGCCAAGGGAATGAACACGATCGGCGAAGGGAAGCCGTGGCACTTCAGGCACTTCCGCAAGACGAACGGCTACGCCAACATGCCGCTCGACGGGCTATGGCTGCGCGCCCCCTACCTCCACAACGGCTCGGTGCCGACGTTGCGCGCGCTGCTCTTTCCCGATGAGCGGCCGGCGAGTTTCTATCGCGGCTACGACGTCTACGACTGGACCAACGTCGGGTTCGTCTCGAGTGGTCCGGAAGCCGAGGCCGGGGGCATCCGCTTCGACACATCGCTCAGAGGCAACAGCAACGCCGGACATGTCTACGGCGCCACGCTCTCACGTCAGGATCGCGAGTTGCTTCTCGAATACCTGAAGACTTTATGACCGGACGGGCCATCCTTCGCGTCGTTGTTGCCTGCTGGTGCGGGCTCCTGCTGGCGTGCGCGAGCCGTGGCATGCGGCCGGAGTCGCTGCCGAAGTTCGACAGCGTCGAGGAGCAGTTCAAGTACGGCTCGGTCGGCATCGAGTCCGAAGAGGGTCTCCCGTACTGGATCTGGCAGGTCTTGCCGCGCGTGTTCGCCGACAAGCTGCCGCGACCCGGTGGCTACGCGGCGTTCGGGTTCCAGTGGGAGCCTGGAAAGGAACTGCCCGTCGGGTTTTCCAAGGTGGACCTCTACGGCGGTCCGCGCGTCGCGATCAACTGCGCGTTCTGTCACACGGCGTCTGTCCGTACGAGCGAGCTCGAGGCTCCCAGGCTCATCGCCGCCGGCCCCGGGAACCAGATCAACCCGCAGGCCTACGTGAAGTTCCTCCAGGCGGTGGCCGAGGATCCTCGCTTCGATTCGGGCGAGCTGCTGGACGCTATCGGCGGCCTGACGTCGCTCTCGTGGCGGCAGCGCATGCAGTATCGCTACATACTGATTCCCGCCGCGAAGAAGGCGTTGCAAGAGGCAGCGCCGCAGGACTACGACTGGATGTACCGCAATCCCGTGTGGGGGCCGGGCCGCATCGATCCCTTCAACCCGGTCAAGTTCGGCATCTTGAAGCTGCCTGTGGATCAGACCATCGGCAACTCGGACATGGTCCCGATCTGGAATATGAAGGCGCGGCAGGGCATGTCGCTGCACTGGGACGGTCTGAGCGCGTCGCTGCGCGAGGTCGTGCTCAGCAGCGCGCTCGGCGACGGCGCGAGCCGCAAGTCGATCCAGTTGCCGGCCCTCGCCCGGATCGAGGAGTGGTTGCTGCAGGTGCAGCCGCCAGCCTATCCGTACGACGTCGACAAGGCGCTCGCCGGGCGAGGGGCGCGCGGTCTACGATCAGCAGTGCGCGCAGTGCCACGCGCCCGGCGGGACGCGCACCGGGACCGTCGTGCCGGTCGAAGAGGTCGGGACCGATCGGCATCGCCTCGACATGTGGACACCGGCCGCACCGGTGGCCTACAACAACTACACCAACGGCTACGCCTACGACTTCACCGGGTTTCGCAAGACCAACGGTTACGTGACGATGCCGCTCGACGGCGTCTGGCTCCGCGCGCCGTATCTGCACAACGGATCCGTGCCCTCGCTGCAGGAGCTCTTCGAGCCGGTGTCGGCGCGGCGATCGACCTTCTATCGCGGCTACAACGTCTACGATCCCGTTCGCGTCGGCTTCGTGTCGGAAGGCGACGGCGTCAAGCGCGCAGGGACGCTGTACGACACGAGCCTGCCCGGCAACAGCAACGCGGGTCATCTCTACGGCGTCGAGCTGACGCCGGCGCAGAAGAAGGCCCTGATCGAGTATCTGAAGACGCTGTAGAACCACGGATAACACGGAGAACACGGATCGGAGTTGGTGACGTAAGGGCATTAGTCTCAGCCCTCGATCTTTCCCTTGCCCTCGACAATCGTCACGTAGCGGTCGATCGGAAGATCGGTGATGCGCTCGACGCGGCCGCTCGGCAGCGGCCACTTGATTTCGATCCAGTCGAGCTTTGTCGCCGGTGCCGAGGCCGAGGACTTCACGCATGTCGTGCGAGGACAGATAGCTCCCGCCATTGGACTTGTAGCGGCTGCGCGTCGTGCCGCTGGCCGACCACGTGATCGTCGCGCCGACGCCGTCGCGATTGCAGGTCGTGCCCTGCAGCTTCACGCCAAGCCAGTGGTTGCCGTCCCCGGCGTTGTTCTTCAACAGCACCGGCGCCTCGCCGTTGTTGCCGATGAGGACGTCGATGCGCCCGTCGTTGTTGAAATCGCCGATGGCGAGGCCGCGCGCCGGAAACATCTTCGTGAACACCGGCCCCGCCTGGGCGCTGACGTTCTGAAGTTTCTTCCCGTCGTGGCGGAAGAGCACCAGCGGCTCCTTGTAGCGGACCTGCTGCGAGTAGCTCTCGATCATGTCGTCGGGGTGGCCGTTGGCGAGGAACAGATCGACGAGGCCGTCGTTGTCGTAGTCGAAGAACTTGAGGCCCCAGCCGCTCAGGAGCCGCGTCGCCTGCGCGACGCCGTGAAATGCCGCGACGTCGGAGAAGGACTCGTTGCCCTCGTTCTGGTAGAGCGAGAACATCTCCTGGTCGACGTTGGCGACGAACAGATCCTGCCGGCCGTCGCCGTTGACGTCGGCCGCGTCGACGCCCATCCCGGACCGCGGCCTGCCGTTGACGCTGAACCCGACTTCCGACGACGAGCCCGATCTCCTCCCACTTGCCCTTGCCGCGGTTCGCGAACAGGAAGTTCTGCACCGTGTCGTTGGCGACGAACAGATCCATCAATCCGTCGCCGTTGATGTCGGTGGCGACGACGCCGAGCGCTTTGCCGAGGGCGCGCTGGATGTCGGTGCCGGCGCTGACCTCGGTGAACGTGCCGTCGCCGTTGTTGTGATAGAGCAGGCTGGGCGTCGGCTTGAACACGCGCGGGATGCAGTAGAAGCGCTTGCCGAGCTTGTTGTCGCCGCAGAACACGTTGTTCGCGAGCGAGAACTGGACGAAGCTGCAGAGCATCAGATCGAGCCGGCCGTCGTTGTCGTAGTCGAACCAGACCGCGCTCGTCGTCCAGCCGGGCGCGGCGACGCCGGCTTTGTCGGTGACGTCGGTGAAGGTGCCGTTGCCGTTGTTGTGGTACAGCGTGCAGCGCCCGTACGCGGTGACCAGGATGTCTGGGTAGCCGTCGTTGTCGTAGTCGGCAATGGCGCAGCCCATGCCGAACTCGCGGCCGCCGGCGACGCCGGCCTTGTCGGTGACGTCGGTGAACGTGCCGTCGCGGTTGTTCTTGTAGAGCGCGTTCTTCAGCGGCGCCTTCGGCTGGTAGAAGTCGCTCGCGCCGCTGTTGACCATGAAGATGTCGACCCAGCCGTCGTTGTCGTAGTCGAAGAACGCAACGCCGGGCCCCATCGTCTCGGGCAGGTGCCGGTCCGCCGACATCGCGTTGTCGTGAACCCACGTGATGCCGCTCGCGCTCGCTGGGATCTCCTCGAAGAGTGGCCCTGCCGCGGCTGCGCCGCGTCCTGAGCCACGGCAGCCCGCTGATGGTCGACGCGCCGGCGAGCGACAGCAGCCGCAGGAACTCCCGGCGTGGCTGTCCGTATCTGGATGGGGTGAACGGGTAGGGCATGGGACGCGGTGCAGCCGCGATGTTAGCACGGGCTTGAGTCAGTCAGTCGTGCCCGGCCTGAACCGCGTCCGACTCAGCGACTGTCACTGGCAAGCATTTCGACCGCCGAGCGCTGAGAGCGTCGCGCACGATACGATCGCAGTCCATGTTCGATCCCAGGACCTGGCGTCCGAGCCAGACCGTTGCATCGATCTGCTGTCGCGCTCTGCGGGATGAGCCTCCTCGCGCTCGAGCGCCAGGTGCAGCCGGCCGGCGAGGCGGACGAAAAGCTGGCGCGCGCGACGTGCAGCGGGTGCCACGCCTTTCCGCCGCCGGACATCCTTCCCCGCGACCGCTGGCGTGACGAGTTCGTCCGGATGACGTTCATCCGCGAGAACCGGCTGCCGCCGATAGGCGCCCCGGAGACGGTCTACAAGTCGGTGCAGCTCCCGCCAGACATGACCCAGGTGCTTGTCCTACTACGAGGCCCGCGCGCCCGAGCGGTTGCCGGCGCCGGACCCCTGGCCGGATCCCGGCGAGTCGCCGATCCGATTCGCGCGGCACAGCCTCGCGATGACGCGACATGCCTGGACTGCCAGCGGTCTCGCACGTCTCCCTCGTGGACTTCGACGGCGACGGTCGCCTCGACGTGCTCGGCACCGACATGCGGCAGGGCGTCGTCTTCAGCGGCCCGCCCACGGCGGGAGCGACGTGGCGGTCGTCGCCAGCATCCCGTATCCGTCGCACGCGACCTTCGTCGACGTCGACCGCGACGGCGTCACGGACCTGCTCGTCGGCGACATGGGAGCGTTCTTTCCCGCCGACCACAAGAAGGGGGCCGTGATCTGGCTGCGCGGGCTGGGCAAGGGAAAGTTCAGCGCTGCGTTCTGGCTCGACGACTGGCCGCGCGTCGCCGACGTCGAGACGGCCGACTTCAACGGCGACGGCAAGAACGATCTGGCCGTCGCCGCGTTCGGCTGGCGCACGACGGGGCACGTCGACGATCGTCGAGAACCGCTCGACGAGCGCCGTCGCAACCGTCATTTCAGAACCACACCATCGACAAGCGTCCTGGCGCCATTCACATGATTCCGGCAGACCTGAACGGCGACGCGAAGATGGACTTCGTCGTCCTGCTCGCCCAGGAGCACGAGACGGTCCTGGCCTACATCAACAGAGGCAGTGGCGATTTCTCGTTCGACCAGAAGGTGATCTACGCCGCGCCCCATCCCAACTGGGGCTCATCGGGCATCCAGCTCGTCGACCTCGACAACGACGGCGATCTCGACGTGCTCCTGACCCACGGCGACACGTTCGACGACGGGATCGTGAAGCCGTACCACGGAATCCAGTGGCTCGAGAACACGGGCAGCTATCCGTTCGTCGAGCACACGCTGGCGCAGATGCCGGGTGTCCATCGCGCCCAGGCCGCCGACCTCGACGGCGACGGCGATCTCGACGTCGTCGCGGCGGCGCTGCTGGCCGGCGGTTCCGATGTCGACGAGACGCACCTCCCGGCGCTCGTCTGGCTGGAGCAGACGACGCGGGGCACGTTCGTCCGGCACACGATCGAGATGGGATTCCCGCGTCACGCGACGCTCGACGTCGGCGACATCGACGGCGACGGCGACACCGACATCGTCGTCGGCAACTTCTTTCTTACCGACAAGCGGTCGGCCGAGTCGGTCGATGTCTGGACGAATCAGCTGAAGAAGCCGGCCGCGGGAATTGGCAGCCGTTGATCCGGTCAGGGATTCCGTGAAGGCACTGCCAGATATCCTGACCGCGCCTTGATTGTGACCCCGGAACGCTTGACCTTGACGCTGACACGATGGAACTTGCCATCCAACGCTTTTGTCGATTGATAGCCGAGCAGGTAGTAATTAGTGCGTTCCTGCTGGATGCGCGGGATTCCCGCCGAGAGATTGTTTGTGCTTTCGAGCAGGAATCCCCCGGTCTCCTTCGCGAGTCGGCCGAGAGCGGCTCTGGCCCCGGACGAGACCAGCTGCTCTTGCCGTTCGAGCTCCTTCGTCCACGGACCATCGCCTCGGGTCGCATCGCCGGTACCCTGAGCACCCGCCACCATTACGTTGCGCGCGACCTCGGCATCATTGCTGTGAACGCGCAAGCCGGCTGCATCGACAGTGTAGAGCGTGACGTTGCTTCGGTTCGCCATGCCGATGAGCGACTCGAACCGCGGTTTCAGTCGCGAGGTGATGTCGAGTGTTTCGGCAAAATAGAGGATGCTCTTGCGGCCGCCGAGCGCGCCGAGCGCGTCGACGACTGCTATGAGTCCTGATAGCGACGCCTCGCCGCTGTACTCCGCTGTGAGCTGCCGATAGCCCTCTTCCATCCGCAGCTCCATCTCTGCGAGCTGCCGCTCTACAGGACCGAGATCCTTCAGTCGCTTCTCTCGGTCGGCGGCGTTGACGAAACCGGTGCTCCCGGACTCGGCGCCCGCGGTCACCGGCGCGTTGGGATCGAGCCCAGGCGCGTGGCGCCCTCTGAGGCGTTCGGCGTTCTTGGTGTTTGCTGGCTGAACTGCGGCTACGTAGTCGACCGCGGCCCGCAGGTCAGCGGCGTTGTTCGTGAATGGTTGGATCGTTTTGAGGTCCAGGTCAGCCAGGAAGACGCCGGCGACGTCACGAGCAGAAACGAGAGTAGAAACGTAGGCAAGGGCCGCGGTGCGTGCGGCGGACCTGGATTGTGCGGAGAGTCGATCGAAGAGTACTGCGGTGACGATAGGCAGTTCGTTGCCGGGCGGAACAGACACAGACGACTGTGTCTGCACTGACGGCAGGGTGTCCGGCTGCTTGGAGCTAGCGCTGGCGCCGCTTTCGGTGTGAGCCCGCGGAATGCCTTGCTGGACCAGCGTTCCGGTCAGAATGTGCTGGCGCGCGCCATCCTCGGTCAGCTCGAAATCGTCTACGCCGAGATCGAGCACCGGCCGGCCGCTCCGATCGAGAACCGTTACGTCGATCAGCACGCCAACGGTCACGCCGCTCACGATCTGCGGCTGAGAGCACACTTGTGCGGCTGCGGGTATCAGGGCCAGCACTAGTGCGACGAGCGGTAGTGGTCAGCCTCATGATGGTCGGCGCCTTCAGTCTCGAATCGTGAAGAAGGCAGTCCTCGAGATCTCCTGCCGGTCGTTGCTCACGCGGATCCGCAACTGATACGTGCCCCCGGGAAGGGCGCCAATCGGGAACCGGCCGACGTGCTGGACGCGTGACCGCGTTGGCGGCGGTAGCTCGATCGGTGCCTCGGCCAGCGACTGGCCGTTCCGCAGCAGCTGCGCATTGGCCTTGACGCCGTCGAGCGTGCCGTAGAGCGTGAAGTAGAACGGCAGCTCGCTCGAGGCGCGACCTCGTGATCGGTTCGCCGAGGTTCGGGTAGATGAGCGTGCGGCCGACGTAGAGCGGTGCGACGCACGCTCGAGGACGGCGCGGACGTCGTCGCCGAGATCTTCGATCCGGCTCACCAGCACCAGGCTGCTCATGCCAAGCGTCGGTCGGCGAGGACCTGGAATCGTCAGCGTCGCGACGCGCGCGCTGGCCTGGTTCGCGACGACGTCGAAGCACGATCGATTCCATCGTGTAGACGCCGGGAGCAAGGTCCGGCTCGCGGTAGAACAGAATCTCGCCACGCCTGGCGGCCTCGAGATCCTTCACGTCGCCGGTGAGCAGGTACTGCTGGCTGACCCTCTGCACCTCGCGGCCCTGCCCGTCGCGGATGCGGACGACGATGGCCGCCTGAGCCGAATACGTGGCTCGCCGCGCGTCGACGTCGAAGCGGAGCGCATCGGTGCTCGACGTGCACCAGTACGGGTGTCAGTCCCGGGCGCGCGGCATCGGGAAAGCTGAAACCGGCAGGCGTAGATCGGGAACGCGTTCGGGAGAGGGCGTGCGATCGAGCAGCGCCAGCGCCGGCGCGGTCGTAGTTCGATCGTGTCGGTCAGACGCGGCGAGTGCACGGCGCGGTATCCCTTTCGCGCGAAGACCTGCACGCCGGGGCGGCGGACCGTCACCTGAATCGCGCGGAACTTGCCGTCGAAGGCCGCCTTCTTCGGCGAGTAGGTCAGCAGGTAGTGGAACTGGTTGTCTTCGTCGATCCGCCTGAACGCCGCGCCCAGGTTGTTCGAGCCCTCGACGAGGAAGCCGCCGGTGTCCGCCGACAGCCGCGCGAGGCCGGCGCGCGAATCCAGCTGCAGCATGTCCTCGACGCGCTCCAACGACATCGTCAGTGGCTGCTCGGTGCGAATCGACGCCGGTGGCGTTCTGGAGCAGCCGCTCCTCGGCGAAGACGTCGATCTCCTTGCGGATATTGTTGGTCGTGCTCTTCGCCCGCAGGCCGTTGGCATCGACGGCGTATGCGGTGACGTTGGCGCGGTTGGCTGCCTCGATCAGCGTAGTCGAGCCGCGCCGACAGCGCCGGCGATACCGGAAGGCCCTCTGAAAAGAAGACGATCGTCTTGCGGCCGGGATAGGTGCCAGGCGAGTCGACGACCGTCTGCAGGCCCTGCGACGATGTCGTAGCCCTTGTAGTCGCGATCGATCTGCCCGAACGAGCGGATCATGTTCAGCTCCTGCTGGACCATGTGCAGCTCGCGTCTCGCGTGCGCCGATCTCTCGCATGCCGTACGCGCCAGGGCGCGCCGCCGCCGCCGGTCGCAGCTGCTGCCGCCGGATATGGCCGCCTCTCGCCGCGAGCGTGCGGCGCCGGGCGCACGAGCTCGTCGGTGCGGTCGGCGGTCCGTTCCTCGCTCGCCGTCTCCGACGGGATGACGCGAGCGACGGCCTGCCGCACCAGCCTGCGGTCGGTCGTATACGCCCTGCACCGCGCGGATGCCCGGATCGGCCGCGAACACGCGCGACGCGCGCGCTCGACTCGCCGCTGGCGGGATGTAGTCGAGCGTCGCGCGCTGCGCCAGTCCGAGCGATTCCGACGACAGGTGACCGAAGACGAGCGCCGTCGTCGACTCTTCGTCGGCCGCGGCGGTCGGTGCCGCGGTCGCGGCGTTCACCGTCGGAGACACGGCAATCGTCTGGTCGGGCGTGCGCCACGCCACGTTGACGCCGATGCCACCGCCACGCGTGACGCGCGTGAACGAATCGACCTGCTGCGCGACGCCGTCCTCGGCGACGGCGAAATCGTCGGCCGAGAGATCGACGACCGGCCGTCCGTTCCTGTCGCGCACGACGACGTCGACGAGGATCGCGGTCGTGGTCGAGGTGAACGACTGCGATCGCGCGCGGCCGATCGGATCTGGCCGGAGAGGCCGGCGTCGCTGGTCAGCGCCAGTGCAATCGCCACCGAAACAGGCAGGATGGGCTTCATTCAGCTCACAGCTTCCAGCTTTCAGCTTCCGGCTTCCTCCGGCACGCTCGGACGCTGCGCGAGCTGCAGCTGCAGCTGGAGCTACTCCACAATCCGCAGCATGCTCGACCGCGACAATCTGATCGGTTCCCTGCGTCGACGATCGCGCGCAGCTCGTACGTGCCGGCTGGGAGATCGCCAATCGGCAGGCGCCCGACCTGCTGGATACGTCCGGTCGCGTCGGCGCGCAGGCAGCGGCATCGGAATCCGCGCGACGGCTTGCCGTTCTGCAGCAGCTCGATCACGGACTCTGGCGCGGGCCCGCCCTGCGACGGGGTAGGCGGCGAAATAGAATCCGACTTCCTTCGCCGTCTTGCTGACCGGATCGCCGAGGTTCGGAGAGACCACGACGTCCTTGACGAGCAGCGGGTTGTCGGCGCGGCGCTCCTTCTCGGGGACCTTCTCGCCGCGCTTGACGAGGACGAGGCTGCTCATCCGGAGCTTCGCCGGATCCTCTCGCACTGACTTCGACCGTCGACAGCCGCACGCTCGACTTCCCGGACGGCGCGTCGTGGACGACGGTCTCCATCGTGTAGACGCCGGCCGGCAAGCTCCGGCTCGCGATAGAAAATCACCTCGCCCTGCTTCGCGCTTCCGAGGGTCGGCAAGGGGCCCGTTGACCTCGTAGTGCTGGCTGACCTTGCGCGCGACCTGATTGTCCTTGTCGAGGAAGCGCACGATGACCGCGAAATCCGACGTGTAGGTCTTGCCGTCCGCCGCCGGCTGGAAGGTGACGCCGGCGGTCTTGAACTCGACGACGACCGGCACGAGGCCGGGGCGATCGCGCTCGGGAAACCGCAGCGCGCCGGCGCGCACCGGGAAGGCGTTCGGCAGCGGATTCTGCTCGAGTGGCGCCGAGCGCCGGCGCCTCCCACGCGTTGACCGGGCGCGCCTCCGGGATCGCGGAGCGCGAAGTAGCCCTTGCGTGCGGCCACGGTGACGCCGGACCGCTTCACCTTGACCTCGATCTTGCGGAAGCGCCCGTCGTAGACGTCGTTGGCTCGGCGAGTACCCGAGCAGGTAGTAGTTGCGAAGGTCGTCTTCGATGCGCTCGAAGCCCTGGCGCAGGTTGTTCGTGTTCTCGAAGAGCAGGCCGCCGGTCTCCTGCGCGAGCTGTCCGAGGCCGCTGTGGGCATTCTGGCGCAGCACGTCCTCGTTCGCTCTCGAGGCCCTTCGTCAGCGGGTCGCCGCCGCCGTCGGTCGCTGTAGGCGGTGTTGATGCCGAATCCGGCGGCCTGATTGACCTTGTCGCGAGTCCTCGCCTGCTCGCTCTCGGCGCGCAGCCCGGCGGAGTCCATCGTGTAGATGCTGACGTTGGCGCGGTTGGCGGCGTCGATGACGCCGAGGAACAGGCGCTGGACCGCCGCCGGAATCGAAAGCGCCCTCGGAAAAGAGCACGAGGCTCTTGCGGCCGGGGAGCCTGCCGAGCGCGCCGATGACGGCGAAGAGTCCGTTCGTCGTCGAGTAGCCCTGCTGGTCGCGCTCCATGGCGTCGAAGTCGCGCGATCATCTGCGACTCCATCTGCGCGAGCTGCGCCGTAGCGCCGGAGCTGTCCCATGGCCGCGCCGGCGCCGGGCCCGCCGGCCGGCCGCGGCACTCGCCGCGGTCTTGCGCCGCCGCGGACGCGGCGCTGATCCGGCGCTGGCCCTCGGCTGGTGCCGCTCGGGCTGCCGAAGCCGACGAGCTGCCGCCCGGCCGCACATCTTGGTCAGCGCCTGGCGCAGCATGCTGGCGTTGCGCGTGAACGGCGCGTAGGGCGTGAGCGCCAGGTCGACGCCGAAGATGCCGATGTAGATCGGCGTCTCTTCCTTGTTGCCGAGATAACCCTGCGCGGCCTGCACGGCCAGACGCTGCGCTTCGGGGCTCAGCCGATCGAAGACGAGCGCAGTGACGATCAGGTCCGTTGTCGGACGCGCCGGCTGCGTCCTGCGGTGCTGCGCCGGCTGCGCGCCGTGCGGGCGGCCTGCTGGCAGGCGGCGCGGCCAGCTGGAGCCGGCGCGTTCTCGAAGAACGGCGTGAACGACCCGAGCTTCTGCGGCACGCCGTCCTCGAGGATCTCGAAGTCGGCCTGCGCCAAGTCGCGGACCGGCTGGCCCCTGCGGTCGCGGACGACCACGTCGACGAGCACCGCGCGGACGCCCTCGACTGACCGTTCCGGCGTCGTGGCGGCGTCTGCTGTTGCTGGTGCCGCTGGCGCCGCCGTGCACGACCATCGCCAGCAGACACGGCGACGCCGAACGGCACTCGCATGCGGTCATTTTCCCCCCACAGACTGCGCGCCGCTCCGCTGCGTGCGCGCCAGCCGATCGAGCCTCGTGAACTCCGCGCGCGCGCGCGCCGCGTCGTCCAGGCGTCCCGGCGCGCTGATACGCGCGCGCCAGCGTGAAGTGCAGGCCGGGGCTCTCCGGCGCGAGCTTGATGCCGAGCTCGCAGCTCGCTGATCGCGCCCTCGACGTCGCCGGTGTCGAGCAGCGCCTGGCCGAGCGCCTTGCGCGCGGCGAACGAGTTCGGCGCCGCGGCGACGGCGCTGCTTCGCCCACGGCAGCGCCGTCTGCGCGTCGCCGCGGTTCACGTACTCGTAGGCGATCTGCATCAGCGACCAGGCGTGCTCGGGCTGCAGCTCGAGCTCGCGCTTGAACTCCTCGATCGCCTTGTCCGGCTGCTCCTGCAAGAAGGAAGACGGCGTAGGCGTAGTGAACGTTCGGCGTTTCCGGATAGCGAGCCACCAGGGCCTGGAACGCCTTCTCGGCAGCCGCCGTATTGCGCGTCGCCATCATGTAGCTGGCGCGGCCGGCCATCAGCACCATCTCGCGCCGCTCGGGCGGCGCCTCGGTCGGCAGGAGCGGCATGCGCAGCGTCGCGAGGCCCATCGCCTCGATCACGCGCGGGTTGTCGTTGCCCTCGGCGGCGAACTCGCCGAGCGTCTCGAGCGCCTGCTCGAACTGCTCCGCGCGCGTCATCAGGATGGCCGCGTGATAGCGGGCCGTGCCGCCGAGCTCGGGCGTATCGCCGACGCCGAGGATGCGCGACTGGAGCAGGTGCTGCAGCGACCGGTCGTACTCCTTCAGTCCGAATTCGCACAGGCCGAGGAACGCATAGGCGGCGCCGTTCTTCGGCGCGAGCCGCAGCACCTTCCGGAACGCGTCGCGGCACTGCGTGTGATTGTCGAGCGTGTAGTAGGCCGTGCCCTGATACCAGAAGCCCTCGACGTAATCGGGCTTCAGCTTGCACCGCCTTGCGCGTAAAGCGCGATCGCGTCGTCCCAGCGCTCGGCCATGTCGCGCGTCGGTCGCGGCCTTCACGAGCTTGTCGAACTCGGCGCGATCCGGCTTCGGGCGCCGCCTTGGCAGCCGGTGCCGGCGTCGGCTTGGGCGCCGTTTGGCCTGGCGGGAGCTTTGTCGGCTGACTGCGCGAAGCATGGCGCGAGCGAGGCGAGAAGCACAGAGCTGCGAGAGAGATTCGAGCACGTTGCGTTCATCACCGAACCTCTCCGCCCTTGCCCGCCGGCTTGGCGCCGGGCTGCTTGGCCTGCGCTTCGGCGGTCAGGCGATCGATGATCTCGCGCTCGCGCTGCGCGTCATCGGTGCGCTTCAGCCGGCTGTACGCCGGTCGCGAGCTGGACGTGCGCTTCGATGAGCTCGGGCGCGTCCTTGACGATCGACTTCGAGCATGACGACGGCTTCGTCGGTCTTGCCGGTCTGCAGCCGCAGGCTCGCGAGCAGCTGGCGCGCCGTCAGGTCGCCCGGCCGGATCGTGATCGCGCGCTCGAGATACACCGACGCGTCGTCCAGGCGCTGCGCGTTGCGGCGGATGTGGCCCATCTGCAGGTTGGCCTCGAAATCGTTGACGTTCAGCTCGAGCTCGCGCCGGAACGCGCGCTCTGCGGCTTCCGGCTCGCCGAGCGCGAGCAGCGAGCGTCCGTAGAGCGACTGCACCGTCGGCAGCTGCGGGTTCAGCTTGACCGCCTGCTCGAGCTCGGACTTTGGCGCCGCGAAAATCCTGCTGGCTGAGATACGCCATGCCCATGAGGAGATGCGCTTCGGCCGATTCGCCGGCGCCGAAGACGACGATTCGACGTACTTCTGGCCTTCGATGACGTCGTTCATGTGGAGCAGCGCCGTGCCGAGCAGGTAGGCATAGGCCGAGTCGTTCCGTTTCCGAACATCTGCTCGCGCGGCTTCAGCAACGCGACGACCTCGCTGTCCTGCCCGGTCTGGAGGTAGCACTCGGCCAGCACAGATACGCGTTCCGCGTCTCGGGCTCGGACGCGACGACGCGCCGGAGCTCGGGGATGGCGAGCTGTGGGCCGTGCCGACTTGTAGTAGGCGAGCGCCAGGTTCAGACGAATGGACGTGTTGGCGGGGTCGGCCTTGAGCGCCAGCGCGTACTGCGCGATCGCATCGTCGAACTGCCCCAGCCGGACGTACGCCGCGCCGAGGTTCGACAGCGCATCGGCGCGATCGGGGGCGATGCGCGAGCACGGCCTTGTAGGAGTCGATGGCGCCGAGGATGTCGCCGGCCTGGTGCAGCTCGATCGCGCGCGCGAGGAGCTGCTCGGCGTCGGCGGCGCCTGTGCGCCTGTCCCGCCGCCGGCCAGACGCGGTCAGGAGCGCGAGCTGCGAAGCAGGACCGCGAAGCGGGAAGCGTCGCATGTGCGGGCCATTGGCAATGCCGCGAGGATCCCCTGCAAGTATACCGCCTGATAGCACGAACGAGGGGAGAGCCTCCGGCTCTCGCCCCCGTTGAGTTCGTGCAGATCGACCGATCGGGCGCACGCCGCGGATCCGTGTGATCCGTCGTAATCCGCGGCTCTAGAAGTAATACTTCAGCACGAACTCGATCACGCGGTGGCCGCGCTTGAGGTTGATCTTGCCGAAGTTCGAGATGGTCTGCGGCGTGAACGAGAAGCCGCCGGTCGGATCGCAGACGTCGTCGCGCGGTGCCGCCGGTGCCGTCGGACACGCCGTTCCCGCCGACGTTGCAGGTCGTGTCGAGCACCAGGTTGATGTCGTTGCGCATCGACGGCCGTCGTCGCGAACGCCTGGTTGAACAGGTTGAAGAAGCCGACGCGGAACTGAATCTTCTGTTCGCCCCGGATCGCGAAGTTCTTGAACAGCGTCAGGTCGTGGTTCGACCGCGTCGGCTGACGCAGGTTGTACGGCGGCACGAGGTCGCCGTTCTCGCCGAACGCCGGGACGCCGATGCAGTCGATGTCGAGAATCTTCTCGCCGACATCCTTGCCGCCGAGCGTCGGATCGCACGTGTAGACCGGCGCGAGGCCGTTGCCGCCGCTGAGCGCCGGACCGACGACGTCGGCCGTGCCGAAGTAGGCGGCGGCAACCGAATCCGCTCGCAGCCGCGCCGCTGAAGCTCGAGCCGATACGGGAATGCCGCTCGCGAGCGACGAGATGCCCGGAGAGCTGCCAGCCGTTCAGCAGCCCGCGGCCGATCGCGTTGTCCATCTTGCCGCGCGCGCCGTCGGGCAGGAACGCGTTCCACGAGACGTTCAGGACGTGCGTGCGATCCTGCGCCGAGGACGCCATAGGTGCGAGTCGGCATCGTACGGGTCGATGGTCGAGTATTCGTCGCCAAGCGTGCCGCGCGTCTTGCCGTAGGTGTAGGCGACGAAGTACTGGAGGTTGCGGCTCGGTCTGCCGGCTCAGGGTCACCTGCAGCGAGTCGTAGTTCGACTCGCCGCGGAAGTTGTAGAGCGTGATGCCGCTCAGCGCGTTGTAGGGCCGGAACGACGCGAGGTTGTCGTTCCACGCTCGCGACGGCGACGCGGTTGACCGGCACGCTCAGGTCGACGCCGTTGAACGTGCCGGAGCTCATCGACGCCATACGGCATGACGTTGCCGTTGCTGCGGCTGACGAGGTCGCGTTGCCGGCGTGCCGACGTAGCTGGCCTCGACGACCTGGTTCCACGGGATGCGCCGCGCGTACGACATGCTGTAGCTGTGTGTCTTCGGCCAGGTGAACGAATCCGGCGTCAGCGAGTTGATGCCGATGCTGCCGATGCGGCTGGCGAGCGTCGCCTCGCTGATCGTGTCGTAGGTCAGACCGAGCGCCGTTGCCGTAGCCGCCGCCGGCCCAGAAGTCCGTCGCGACCTGATACGCGTTCGGCGGCAGGCGCAGCGTGTTGTCGTACTCGACGTTGCCCATGTTCCGGTTGTAGAACATGCCGTAGCCGCCGCGGAGCGACGTTGTTGCCCTCGCCGTCGATGTTCCACGCGACGTTGACGCGCGGCAGCGCGAACGGCCCGCGATCGTCGAGGATGCCGTCGGGCGCGCAGCCCGTGTAGACGTAGCAGACGCCGTTCAGACGCTGGTAGGTCCCGGGATCGAGGAACGAGCCCGCGTTCGGGTCGTAGAGGTCCGGCGTGAAGTAGCCGCCGAGGCCGTTCAGCTCCTGGTTGTTCGTCCAGTATGCCGAAGCGGACGCCGTACTCGAGCGTCAGGTTCGAGCGCAGCTTCCAGCTGTCCTGCGCGAAGGCGTCGAAGTTCCAGTAGCGCCACTTGCCGGCGGGCTGGCCAGGCGCCGGGTTGCCGTTGCGCGCGGTGCCCTGCGTTGAACTGGCCGACGCGGCCGACGAGCATGTCCGCGCCGGAGTTGCCGGTGCCGGTGTCGTTGTCGGTGCCGAACCAGAGCTGGCCGGCTTCGAGGTTCTGGAAGTTCTGCTGCTTCTGGCCGCGCTCGACGGAGACGCCGAACTTCAGGCCGTGCGCGCCGGCGAGCTTCGTCAGCTTGTTGCTGAACTGCAGCGCGTCGTTGTGCGCGAACATGTCGTTCGCCTTGGCCCACAGGTTGGCCGACCTGGCCGCTGCCGCCCCAGCCGTGGAGCAGGTCCGTCGGCAGATACGGGCTCGACACCGCGGCGGGAAGATCCCGCGGAACGTGATGCCGCCGGCGCCCTGCATGAGGAGGTTCGGATCCTTGAAGTGGTTGTCGAGCGTCAGCCGGCTGTAGCTCACCAGCACCTCGTTCGTCATCGTCGGGCTCAGCACCGAGACGATGTTGCCGGCGTAGGACCGGCCCTTGTTCTCGCCGACGTTCGGCGTCGGCAGCGCGACGACGTCCGCCGGCGCCCACCACACGCCGCGCGCGCTCTCGACCGTCTCACCCTCGTTGGCGATGCGGACGTAGGCGCGGGTGCTGTTGCTGATGGTCCAGTCGAAGCGCGCCTTGAAGTCGTGGCGGTTGGTCGGTTCGAGCTGGCTGTAGACGTAGTTGTAGAGGTTGGCCGGATCGATGTAGTTCGGCTGCGGATAGAGGCTCGCGAAGTAGCGGCCGGTGCGCCGACATGTACGGCCGCATGTCGTTGTTCGGCGCCGGCTCGCCCGCGTTCGGGAAGCCCTGCGGGATGCGCAGCTGCGGGATGCTGTTCAGGTTCGAGCCGCGATTGGCGAGCAGCTCGCTGAAGTCGCCGTTCTTGCATCGCCTCGGCTGTAGGTGCGCGTGAAGTGCGAGCCCGAGTCGACCTGCTGCCGCTGCGCCTCGAACGCGACGAAGAAGAACAGGCGATCCTTGTTCTTCGTGTAGCTGTCGCCGAACGTGATCGGGCCGCCGATGTTGCCGCCCGGATACTGATAGGTGCTCTTCGGCTTCGCCGTGCCCGCGATGCTGTTCGAGCGGTCGTTGGCCGCGAACCGGTGGTCGCGCCAGTAGTCGTAGAGCGAGCCGTGGAACTTCGACGTGCCGGACTTGGTGACGCCGCTGACGTTCATGCCGCCGGTGCCGTACTCGGCGGCGAAGTTCGAGCTCTGGACCTTGACCTCCTGAACCATGTCGTTGTTCAGCGAGACGATGACGCCGTTGTTGCTGCCGATGTCGATCAGGCTCGAGCCGTCGAGCGAGACCGTGTTGCACGAGGCGCGGATGCCGTTGACCGTGTAGCCCTGCGTGTTGTTGCCGCCGCCGCCGAAGCTCACCGACTCGCCCTGGTTGAACTCGGTGACGACGCCCGGGCAGGATGCGCATCAGCTCGAGCGCGCTGCGGCCGATGACCGACAGGTTCTCGATCTGCTTGGCGGTGATGAGGCCTTCGCGCGCGCCCGTCTCGGTCTGGATGATCTCGGCCTGCGACGTGACGGTGACGGTTTCGCTCTGCTGACCGACCTCGAGCTGGACGTCGATGCCGCGATTGTCGGTCGGGCTGATGGCGATAGCCTTCTGCTCGTAGGTCTTGAACCCGGAGAGCTCGACCTTCAGGTCGTAGGTGCCGGGGAAGATGCCGGCGAGGATGTATTGGCCGCGGCCGTCGCTGACCGCCGTCTGCATCGCCTTCGTGCCGGTGTTGGTCAGCGGTGACGGTTGCACCGGGCAGGACGCCGCCGCTCGAATCCTGAACGGTGCCTCGGATGGTTCCTGTCGTGGAGCCCTGCGCCCACGCGTGGGCCGTCGTCAGCAACAGCGCGCAACAGCGTGCCGCAAGAATGCGACGACTGGGCTGCCTGATTCGAACGTGACTCGCACCATGATTCTCCTCACCCCGGAGTTCGTCCCGCCTTGACGGCCGCCAAGGCGCGGCGAGCGGTCGACTAACTGAAAACCATTACACGTCCGGGCCTGCGGAAGAGTAGGGTCGAGTTGCGAACTTTCGTCAACTAGCTGAAGGGGGGGCGCAGGATATGTCGAAAGACATATTGCTGTTACATCTCCAGCTGGACAATTCCCCGCTGAAGGGCCCGGGTGACGGCCTCGGTCCGATCGACCGCCCCGAGCTTGCCGAGGATGCTGCTGACGTGCAGCTTGACGGTGCCCTCGGCGATATCGAGGGCGGTGGCGATCTCGCGGTTTCGGCGGCCGCTGACGAGAAGGCGCAGCACTTCGACCTCGCGAGCCGACAGCTGCGATCCGGACACCCGGTCGGCGAGGCGCGCCGCCACTTCCGGCGGGATGTGCCGCTGGCCGGCGGCCGCCTTTCGGATCGCGCGCATCAGCTCCTCGCGCTGCACCGACTTCACCAGGTAGGCCATGGCGCCCAGCCTGGAGCGCGCCGTAAATCTCCTCGTCGCAGACGTAGGTCGAAATCATGACGATCCGGGCGTCGGGGAATTCCTCGCGGATGGCCTGAATGGTTTCCGTCCCGCTCATACCCGGCAGCCGCAGATCCATCGAGCGTGACGTCGGGGCGGTGGGTGCGGAAGAGCGCCTGCGCCTGTTCGCCGGTCGACGCCTCGGCGCAGACGATCATGTCGGGCTCGAGCGCGATGATGCTCGCCAGGCCCATGCGGACCAGGTAGTGGTCGTCGACGAGCATGATTCTCAGCTTGTCCGCCATGATTCATCCAGTCTGGCGGCACGTCGAATCGCCGGCACGCGGTGGCCCGGTCGGAATCGTCACCGACAGCCGCGTGCCCGCGCCCCGGCTCGCTGTCGATCTGCAGCACGCCGCCGAGCTTGTCGACGCGCTCCCGGATGCCCTGCAGGCCGAAATGGCTGCCGGGCGTGTCCTGCGCGCCGTGCCCGAGGCCGCAGCCGTCGTCCTCGACGATCAGATCGGTGGCGTCGGCCGCGAAGCGCAGCGTGATGTCGATGCGTCGGGCGCCCGAATGCTTGATCGCGTTGGTCAGCGCCTCGAGACCGATCCGCAGCAGGTGGTGCTCCTCCGACGCGTCCAGCCGCTGCGGCGAGCCCTCGACCCGCACGTCGGCCAGCGCGCGCGTGCCGCTGCGTCATCTGCCGCGCCAGGTCCGTCAGCGCCGCCGGCGAGGTCGCCGCTCTCGAGCGCCTGCGAGCGGAGGTCCATCACCGAGCGGCGCGCCTCTTCCTGGCTGTAGCGCAGCATCTGCCGTCGCGACATCGAGCGATTGCCGCGCCGTCTCCGGCGACGTCTCCAGGCTGCCGGCGACCGCCTCGAGCTGAAGCGCGATGCCGGCGAGGCCCTGCTCGAGCGTGTCGTGCAGCTCGCGTCCGACGCGGCTGCGCTCGTTGAGCACCGCCTGATACTGCTGCCGCTTGCGCTTGCGCGGTCGTCCGCACCCAGACGCCGGCGCCCGCCGGCGACGAGCGCCAGCATCACGACCATCACCGCCGTGTGCTGCAGCGTCCACCACGGGGCGGCGGCGACGACGCGACACGTCGTCGGCCGAGCGGAGGAAGAGACGGAACGATCGGCGGCGGTCCCCATTGATAGGAATACACGCCGGTGACCGCGACCATGCTCCCGGGCCGGATCCGCTCGAGCGCTCGCGTGCCGTCGGCGCTGGCCTCGAGGCTGGCGTCGAACACGGTCTCGCCGACCTTCGAGGACGAGGATCCGCTCGCGCGGGCTCCGCAGCATGCTCAGGAGGTGGCCTTCCATGCGCACCAGCGTGGCGTCGTTCTCGGGCGTCAGGACGTTGTCGCCGTCGACGGCGATCGCGGCTCGGCTGCGGCCGCCTGCCCGCCGACTCGAAAGATCGCGTTCGTCAGAATCGGCTTGCCCGGCGTGACGGCCGGGAAACCCGACGACCTCGACGACGGTTCCCGGAGCGACGCGCTGCGGCTGTTCGGTCTCGACCCGCGCGCCGCCGGTGCCATCGTCCACATAGAGCACGTGGCGGACGAACCGGAACCGCGCGGTGCTCGTGAAGTCGCTCAACTCGACCGGGTGGCCCGGGATGTAGCCGGTCACGACGCCGCGGACGCGGATGCGGCGGTTGACCTCGCCCGCGGGCGAGTAGTTGTAGATGCTCTCGATCGTTCGGGCGGGCAGCGAGAACGGATCGGGCGGCGACTCGAGCACTTCGACGTCGCTCGTGCGGCCGACGAAGAGCGACACGCCGCGCAGCTGCTCGGTGCGGCCGAAGAGCGTCCCGACATTGCCGCGCAGCCGCACGCGCGCGTCGATGAAGCGCTCCAGATCTGCGGGCGTGTAGTCCCAGAAGGTCGCGCGCAGCGACACCCTCCTCGAACGCGACGTCGGCAAAGAGCGTCCGCATCTGCGGATCGGCGGACAGCCACGTCCGCAGCACGACGCCGACGACCTCGACGTAGTCGCAGTCGTGCCGGCCGGTGAGCATCGACGCGAACGGGATTCGCTTGGGACGCGGCAGTCGCTCTCGCCCAGGCGCCGGACTGCGGTCGGGCATGACGTTCGGCGCGAAGCCGCCGCGGACGGTGCGTCCCTCGAGTTCGACGACGATCGCCGCGCCGGAGATCGCGCCAGGCTGGCACGGTCGCGGCCGTGCGGGCGGATAGACGAACTGCCCGAACTTCCCATCGTGAATGATCAGCCCGGTGTCGGCCTGCTCGTCGAAGTGGGTGACGATGCCGCGCACGCGGACGCGGTAGCCCCTGTGCGCCCTCGTCCTGCGACAGCGCGCGGATGGCCTTGATCGTCGTGAGGGTGGGCAAGGACGCCGGCGCAGGCGTCTGCGCGGAGGCCCACTGACCGGATGCGAGGCTGCCGATGAGTGCGAGCGCGATTCTCCCCAACCGACCGTAACGCACAGCGCCGGCATACTAGCGCGGCTGGGGCGACTGCGGTCCAGACATGGTCAGTTCGGGCTCAAGGCTCAAGGCTCAGGGCCTAGGCAAAAACCTTCGACCACTTACTCGAAGATCTTGCTTGAGCCTTGAGCCCTGAGCCCTGAGCCCTGAGCCTAGAGCCTTGAGCCGTGACGCTTTTCTTGCCCCCCGGCCGCAAGCGACGGATAATCAAGAGGTTCGGTCGCCACCCGCGACCAGTCGATCCGGGCAACTTTCTCGTCGTTGCGGTTCAAGTCGTCATGCATCGCCGTCTAATTCCGGTCCAACAGGCATTCCTCAGGTTCCAGGAGCGCGTGGCGACGCTTGTCCGCGCGCACGTTCACGGGGCGGCCCCGGGCGCTCGTCGCCACCAATGCGGTGCTCGCGATCGCCGTGCTCGTCCTCGGGCGGCGGGGTCGCCTGGTTCGCGTACGACCTGACGACGGGACTGCCCAATCGCCAGGCGCTGCGCGACATGGGGGACATGGTCCAGTCGACGACGATTTTCGACGCGAGCGACCGGCCGGCCTTCACGATCTTCAAAGAGCAGCGGATCGAAGTCTCCCTCGAGAAGGTCTCGCAGAACCTGATCAATGCCGTCATCTCGGTCGAGGATCAGCGGTTCTTCGATCACAGCGGCATCGATGCCGTGCGCATCGGCGGCGCGATCGTGAAGAACCTGCAGTCGGGCCGGCGCTCCGAAGGCGGCAGCACCATCACCCAGCAGCTCGCGCGGCTGATGTTCCTGAACCGCGGGCAAGACCTACCGGCGCAAGGCTCAAGGAAATCATCGTCGCGGCATATCTCGAGAACCTGTATTCGAAGCAGGAGATCCTCGAGATGTATCTCAACAAGGTCTATTTCGGCGACGGGCTGCACGGCGTCGAAGCCGCCGCCCGCGGCTATTTCGGGAAGCCCGTCGTCCGATCTCGACGTCGACGAGGCGGCGCTCCTCGCCGGGCTCATCCAGTCGCCGTCGAGCTACGCGCCGACGGTCAATCTCGACCGCGCCATCGCACGCAGGAACGTCGTGCTTCAGACGATGGTCAGCTCTGGCGCGATCGATGCGGCGACGGCCGAGCGCGCGAAGTCCGCGCCGGTCACGATCAACAACGCGCTCGAGATCAAGGAGACCTTCGGCCTCTACTTCAAGGAGCAGGTGCGGCGCGAACTGGTCGAGCGCTTTGGCTGGCAGCGCGTCTATCAAGGCGGCCTGCGCGTCTACACGACGATCGACACCGATCTTCAGAAAGCCGCAGAGGCGATGCTCGAGGAAGGCCTGCAGGAGATCGAGCGCCGGGGGGCTTCAAGCACGCGAAGCGTGCGTTCGTCGACTGCGCAGCTGCGCCCGCTGGCTCCGAGCCGCCCGCGTATCTCCAGGGCGCGCTGATGGCGATGGATCCATCGAACGGCCACGTCAGCGTGCTGATCGGCGGACGGAACTTCGGCGACAGCCACTTCAACCGCGCGATGCAGGCGAAGCGCCAGTCCGGATCCGCGTTCAAGCCGTTCGTCTATGCGGCGGCGCTCGAGGCAGGATACTCGCCGGCCTCGCTCATCACCGGTCTCAACGATCCGATTCTGACCGTCAAGGGCGCCTGGCTTCCTGAGGACGATCACTCGACCGGCGACGAGATGACGATGCGGTCGGCGCTGCGCACGTCGAGCAACCGCGCGGCGGTGCAGATGCTGGCGTCGGTCGGGATTCCCAAGGCGGTCGACTACGCCGAGAAGCTCAACGTCGGCAAGCCGCCGAGCGTGCCGTCGCTGGCGCTCGGCGCGAGCGACGTCACGCTCGACGCGCTGACGGCTGCCTACGGTGCCTTCGCCGATGGCGGCATTGTCCGGACGCCGATCCTGATCCGGCGCGTGGAAGACAGCGATGGGGTCGTGCTCTACAAGGAAGAAGAGAAATCGCACCGCGCGGTGAGCGAAGCGACGGCGTACCTCATGGCGAGCATGCTCGCCGACGTCATCAACGCCGGCACGGCGTACCGCGCGCGCCAGAGTGGATTCGTCCTGCCCGCGGCCGGCAAGACCGGCACGACCAACGACTACAACGACGCGTGGTTCGTCGGCTTCACGCCGCACCTGGTGACCGGCGTGTGGGTTGGCTTCGATCAGCCGAAGTCGATTGCGTCGGGCGGCTATGCCGGCGAGCTCGCGGTGCCGATCTGGGCCGCGTTCATGAAGCGCGCCACGCGCGGCGACAAGCCCGATTGGTTCGAGCGCCCCGCGAACGTCGTTGGGCTCAATGTCTGCCGGATGTCGGGCAAGCTTCCGACCGGCGGCTGCGACCATGTCTCGGTCGTCAACCGCGACGGCCTGGTCGAGAAGCGCTCGATGGTCTACACCGAGTACTTCGTCCGGGGCACGCAGCCTGCCGAGATCTGTCCGCTCCACAGTCCGTCGTTCACGGATCGCCTGGCCGGCATTTTCGGCAAGGACGTGGGCGTTCCTGTCTCGGCCGCAGATGCCGGGTTGCCGCCGGCCGCCGCCACCTCGGGTGCGCCTGCCACACCGACGGCCACCTCTGCCGATGCCTCGACGGCGCCCCAGATGGAGGAGCCCAAGAAGAAGCGCGGCTTCTGGTCCCGCGTCTTCGGGCGAAGCGACGAAGAGAAGAGGGAAGACAAGAAGAAGGAAGAGGATCGGAAGAAAGAGGAAGCGCGCAAGAAGGCAGAAGAGCGGCGAGCTAAAGGTGGTTAACGTTGCCGTTTCGTGATCTCGTCGGCCATCGGCATCTCCTCGATCTGGTGGCCGTCGCGGCGGCGCGAGGGTCGCTGCCGCCGAGCCTGATATTTGCCGGTCCCGATGGCGTTGGCAAGCGCGCGGCGGCGGTCGCGCTGGCGCAGCTGGTGAACTGCCATGCGCCCGTTTTCTCGCCCGGCAGTGGTCCCGATCGCAGCCCGGATGCTTGCGGTACGTGTCCGCCCTGCACTCGCATCGCACGACTCGTCCACGCCGACGTCCACCTCGTCGAACCCGGCGACACTGGCGTCATCAAGGTTGATCAGGTTCGGGACGTCGTCGAGCGCACGGCGTATCGGCCCTTCGAGGGACGGCGCCGCGTGGTGATTGTCGACGAGGCGGACGCGATGCTGACGGAGGCGCAGAACGCGCTGCTCAAGACGCTCGAAGAGCCACCATCGGCTTCGATGTTCGTGCTCGTGACCTCACGTTCCGACGAGCTGCTGCCGACGGTTCGCTCGCGTTGCCAACGGCTGCGGTTCGGGAGACTGACGCCCGATGACATCGCCGGCCTGCTGATGGAGTCACACGGTTACTCGCCCTCGGACGCGCGGGCGGCGGCGTCTGCGGCCGACGGCAGCCTGGGCCAGGCGCTCGAGAGCGGATCGGAGGATTTCTCCGAGGCGCGGGACGCGGCGAGCGAAGTGTTGCAGCAGGTCGCGACGACGACCGACGCGCGGCGGCGGCTCGACAGCGCAAGGGTCCTGGTGGGCGGCGGCGATCGCGATGAGCTGCGGCGGCGCCTTCGGGCGCTCGCCTCGATGGTGCGTGACCTCGGCGTGCTTGGCGCGCAGGCTCCCGCCATAGATGCGCGGTGTCTGGCAAATGCCGACCTCCGCGAGCCGCTGCGACGCCTGGCGGGATCCTTCGATCGAGAGCGCGTGTCACGGGCGTTTGCAGCGATCGACCGCGCGCTCGAAGCGATCGACAAGAACGCCAGCCCGAAGATTGTGGCGGACTGGCTGGCGTTTCAGCTGTAGAACGCGGATCACGCGGATGGCACGGATCACACGGACCCGTGTTTGAGATAGCTTCTACGGGCGGTGGGTTTCACAGTCGAGCGGGCCGTGGCCGCGCTCGTTTATATAGAGAGGCCTTATGAACGAAGGCCGGGAACGTCCGTTCGTCAGCGTCAAGTTCACACCGGTCGGCCGCACCTACACGTTTCTCCTGCCGGACCTCGATCTCGATGCCGAACTTCGGGCAGAAGGATCGCCGCCAGCGCCCGCGTTTGCCCCCGGCGACGCCGATAGTAGTCAAGACTGCGGAGGGGCCGGCAGTCGGAACCGTGGTACGCGCAATCCCGAGCATCGCGGCCCGTAAGCGGCCGGCAGACGAGTCGCCCGACGGCGTGGTCCGGAGAGCCACGCGCGAGGACATCGTCACCCGACTGAAACACCGGCAGCGCGAACAGGACGCTCAGCGCATCTGCCTGATGAAGATCCGTGAGCGCGGCCTGGCCATGAAGCTGGCGCGAGTCGAGCAGATCTTCGATGGCTCACGGCTCATCTTCTATTACACAGCTGAAGGACGCGTCGACTTTCGCGAGCTCGTACGGGACCTGGCGGCGCATTTTCGGGCGCGGATCGAGATGCGGCAAATTGGCGTCCGCGACGAAGCGAAGATGCTCGGCGGGTACGGGTCGTGCGGCCGGCCGCTCTGCTGCACGACGTGGCTGCAATCGTTCGAGCCCGTCTCGATCAAGATGGCCAAGCAGCAGAAGCTGAGCCTCAACCCGTCGAAGCTGTCGGGCATGTGCGGCCGCCTCAAGTGCTGCCTTCGCTATGAACTGCCGAACGGCAAGGGCGTGAAGCACGGCGGCTGTGCCGACGAGGGCGGCTGTGGCAGTTGCTCGAACCCGACCGGAGCCGCAGGCGGGTGCGGCTCCTGCGGAAGCGGCGGATGCGGTAGTTGCGGGCACTGATGGCGTTGCCGTCGATCCTGCGGACTGGCGTCGGACGCTGATGGCCACCCGGTCAAAGCCGGCAATCGGCATCACCGTCGGAGACCCCGCCGGAATCGGTCCCGAGATAGCGAGCAAAGCGGCGGCTGACCCCCGCGTCCTTGAGGTTTGCGCGCCCGTGCTCTACGGGCCCCGAGGGGACGAGTCGTTCGCCGTCGGACAGGTGTCCGCCAAAGCCGGTCAGGCCGCGTACGAAGCGATCGTCGCCGCCGTCGGGGATGCCCAGCGTGGTCGCATCGCCGCGATCGCAACCGCGCCGATTAACAAGGAAGCTTTTGCTGCAGCCGGTGTCCCTTGGCGCGGGCACACGGAGCTGCTGGCGCACCTGACCGCACAGCGACCGCGTCGCGATGATGTTCTACTCGGACATCCTGCGCGTCGTGCTGGCGACCGTGCATATCCCGCTTGTCGACGTCTCTCACACGTTGACCCGGGAGCGACTCGACGAGACCATCGCGTTGACGGCGTCAGAGATGCCAGGTTTTGGATGGCCGACGCCGCGGCTGGCTCTCGCCGGGCTCAATCCCCACGCTGGTGAGCACGGGCTGATGGGGCTCGAAGACGACGCCGTGCTGGCGCCAGCCGTCGCGGCCGCTCGGACGCGCGGGATTGCGATCGACGGGCCACTCCCAGCCGATACCGTCTTTGTACGAGCGATGCGCGGCGAGTTCGACGCCGTGATTGCGTGCTACCACGATCAGGGTTTGATTCCCGTGAAGCTGGTCGCCTTCGGTCACGCGGTCAACGTCACTTTGGGCCTACCCATCGTCCGGACCTCGGTCGACCACGGCACGGCGTTCGATATTGCCGGGCGGGGAGTGGCGGATCCCTCGAGCCTCGTCCACGCCGTGTTGCTCGCGGCCCGGCTGGCGGGAGGGCGCGGTGGGGGTGGCTAGAGTGGGAGTGGACGGAGATTGCGGAGTTCACCGCGGAGAAACGGAGCCGAAACGAGCGGGAGACGCGCGGAGGCTGTCGAACTGCGGACTGCTTGGACGCCGGCCGCAGGCCGGCGTAGGCGTTGATGCGAAGGACCGGAATCGCAAACACCCCACGAACTAGACGGGTGCTTGCGATTCCGGTCCCTCGCATCAACGCCACCGCGCGTAGCGCGGTCCAAGCAGTCTCAAATCGACTGCCCTTCAAGACGAACAGTGTGAACGTGAATTCAGCGTGGCAGCCTCCGCGCGTCTCTCACTGTTTGCGGCTCCGTTTCTCCGCGGTGAACCCCGTTGACTCCGTCGGCTCCCTGCTGACACATACTCAACGAGCATGAAAACAGAACGTGAGCTGGCCCAGCAGAACATCGCCGAGAACCGAAAAGCGTTCCACGACTATCACATCGTCGAGACGTTCGAGGCCGGAGTGGCGCTGCTTGGGACAGAGGTCAAGTCGATCCGCGAGGGCAACGTGAACTTGCGCGACAGTTTCGCGCGCGTCGAAGCGGGGGAGGTCTGGATTTACAACGTTCACATCAGCCCCTACAGTCACCGCGGCTATTCGGATCACGAGCCGACACGGCGCCGCAAGCTTCTGCTGCACCGACAGGAGATTCGGAAGCTGATTGGTAAGACAGTCGAGAAAGGGATGACGCTCGTCCCGACACGAATGTATTTCAAGAACGGCCATGTCAAGGTCGCAATCAGCCTCGCCAAGGGCAAGAAAGCCCACGACAAGCGCGAGACGATCAAACGACGCGAGACGGAGCGAGAAACGCGGGCCGCGGTCAAGGAGCGCCGCAGCCGGTAGGCCTGTCGCCTGACCCCGATGCGCGCCCTGAAACCTGTGGAGTCGATTGGTCGGGCGCGAATGATCGCGAGGATCGCCGCGGCAGCGGTCATCGTGTTCTATGCGGTGCTTGGCCTCGTCATCCTTTCACCGGAATCGGTCTACTCCGGCGACATCGGCGTGAAGTACGTGCAGGCGCGCGCGCTTGCCGACCAGCGCTTCACGAGCCTTGATATGCCCTATCCGGGGGAATTCTTGGATCCCGCGCGGGAGTTCATTCCTCTTCGGCCCCCCTTTGTGATCATCACCGGCGGCACGACGCAAGCCATCTTTCCCCCCGCGTCCGCCGTGGTGCAAGCCGTTGCGGTTGCGGCCGGCGGGTTCCGTGGCCTTATCGCGCTTTCGCTCGTCTCTGCTGCAGTGGTGTTGATCGCGTCCACGATGCTGGCGCCCCCCAAGTACGCGTTGGCGATTGTGATCGCGGTCGGGCTAGGCGGGCCGTTGTGGTTCTATGCAGTCAGCGGGTGGGAGCACGCGCCGGCAGTGGCATTGGGAACAGCCGCCTTTGCTTGGGTGCTCAGGTCTCCAGCAGGATCGCGGTCCGCGCCGTGGATCGCGGGAGCGATGGTGGGCGCCGGCGCCGCGCTGCGCGACGAAGTGATGCTCCTCGCACCAGGGCTGCTTCTGACGCTCTGGTTTCGGGAGCGCGGGTGGCGGCGGATGGGTGCCGCGGTGGTCGGGTTGCTTGCACCGCTCGTGATCGCCGCCGCGATCGAGGTCTGGTGGTTCGAGCGCCCGGCTGCCGCGCACCTGCGCCATGCGGTGCACCTCGTGCAGGCGGCGCTACACGTCACCAACGAGCCGAACCCGGAACTACCAGTGCTGCGCCCGATGTCGCTCCGCGAGCGGTACGACACGGTCGTCACCTACTGGACGTTCGGCCGGGGCACCGACGCCCAGGTCGCTGGCTTTGTGACCGCGCTGGTCGTCGCACTCCTCGTCCGGTGGAAGTGGCGATCCTCGATTGGAATCCTAATCTGTTTGCTCGCGTTCAGCGTCACCGCGGCGGGCGATCTGTGGGAGGTCGTGACGCTCCCGAAATGGCTCGCGGGCCTCGTTCGCGTTTCGCCGTTCGTGGTCTTCGCGGTCCTTCCGTTTGCGGCCGGCCGAACGCTGAAGGAGCCTGGAGCGACCAGCGAGGAACGCTGGCTGCCACTCGCCTTAGGCATGACGGCGCTCATGTATCTGGTGATTGCGTTCGCAGGTGTGGATACCAGTGGAGGCAAGTCACTCGGTCCGCGGCTCTTGCTCCCACTGTTGCCGCTCTTGTCTGTCTCGGCCATCGTGACCATGGCTTCGTATCTCGACTCGCCGGGCGCCGTCGATCGCGCCGTCGGGTGGACGGGCGTGGCGCTGGTTGCGACAGCGGTAGTGATCCACGTCGGTGGAACCATCCCGGCCTACAGGCAGCGCAATGCCGAAGATGCGTCTGCGATCCGCGCTGCGGCGTCGTCATCCGAGCGCGTCGTCGTAGCCGACGACATGTTTACCGCACAGCTGTTGTTTCCGCTCTACGATCGAAAGATCGTATTGCTCGCCGACACGGTCGAATCAGGGAATCGGCTCGGTGCTCTCCTGGCCGAGCATCGGACCGGCGCGCTTCTCGTGTCGCGCAATCCGGAGCCGGCGGTCGGCCTGCTTCCACTCCGGCTCGAGCGGACCGCCAGTCACGGGAGAATGGTGCTGCAAGTTTGGGGGCGCTAACCCCGCACCCTCCCCTCCGGGCTCTGTGGTAGATTGATATGTTTCTTTGGAGGAATTGGCCTGATGAAAGGCAATCGTTCGCTCTTTATTGCAGTCGGCGTCGTGGCGATTCTGATTCTGGGCTGGTGGCTTTTTCGCAGCGGCGGCGGGTCAGGTGCGGTTGAGCTCATCGACCGCTTCACGGCGGCCGACAAGCGGCCGGCCGCTCCGGGCGTCTTTGCCCTGGAGGACGTCACGATCAACAACGAAACCAAGAAGTCGATCGCCGTCACGCCGCAGATCGGTACTCGCCTCACGTTCAAACTCCGTGTCCCCGACGACGGGTGGCTGCGGGTGTCCGTCGGCCTGAAACCGGAAGCCTGGACACAGGAGGGCGACGGCGTGCGGTTCATGGCGCTCGTCTCCGACGGCCGTGCCTCGGACGAGCTCTTCGTCCAGGACGTCAACCCGTTTCTCAATCAATCCGACCGCAAGTGGATCCCCATCATGGTCGATCTGTCCGCGTATGCCGGCGAAGAGGTCGATGTGATGCTCAACACCTACGCGAGCTCGCCGGGGAAGGGAGGCGACGTGCGTAACGACCTTGCCGTCTGGGGGGCGCCGGAAATTGTCGTGCGTTAGCCGCGCCAGCGGCTTCTGGAAGCTCGTGCTTCGTCCACCCCATTGACGATGGCGGGACGAGCCATGGTTCCGCTCCTCGATCTGGAGGCCCAGTACCGCCCGATCCGAGACGACGTGCTGGCGGCTGTGATCCGCGTCTGCGACAGCCAGCGTTTCATTCAGGGGCCTGAAGTCGAAGCGCTCGAGCGCGAGTTGGCGGCGGCCCTCGGCGTGGCGGAGGCGATTGGTGTCTCGTCGGGAACCGACGCCCTCCTCGTCGCGATGATGGCGCTCGGCGTTGGCGAGGGTGACGAGGTCATCACCAGCACGTACTCGTTCTTTGCCACCGCAGGGTGCATCGCGCGCCTGGGCGCCGTCCCGCGCCTGGTCGACATCGATCCCGCGACTTACAATCTGTCGCCGGCGGCTGTCCGATCGGCGATCTCGTCCCGCACCAAAGCGATTATCCCGGTCCATCTCTACGGTCTCTGTGCCGACATGGATCCGCTGTTGACGATCGCCGCCGAGGCGGGTGTGCCTGTCATCGAGGACGCATGTCAGGCCATCGGCGCGACGTATCACGGGCGGCAGGCCGGATCGATGGGGACGGTTGGCTGCTTTTCGTTTTTTCCGAGCAAGAATCTCGGCGCATTCGGCGATGGCGGGTTGGTGACGACGGGGGACGGTTCGCTCGCCCGCGAGGTGAGGCGGCTCAGGAATCACGGTTCGGAGACGAAGTACCTACCACCAGAAGGTCGGGGGCAACTTCCGGCTGGATGCGCTGCAGGCCGCGATCCTCCGCGTGAAGCTGCCGCACCTGCTCCGGTGGACGGCGATGCGGCGCGAGAACGCCGCGCGGTACCGCCGCCTCTTCGGCGAGGCCCTGACCGACCCGGCCGTCGTGCTGCCGGTCGAGCCCGACGGCAGATTTCACATTTACAACCAGTTCGTCGTCCGCGTCCCGAACCGCGATCGAGTGCGCGCGCTTCTGACCGAGGGTGGCGTCGGGACCGAAGTCTATTACCCCGTTCCGTTCCACCTGCAGGAGTGTTTTGCGACGCTCGGCTACCGGCGTGGCGATTTTCCTGCCGCGGAAGCCGCCTCCGAATCGACACTGGCCCTTCCTATTTACGGTGAGCTGACCGCCGCTCAGCAGCAGTTCGTCGTGCAGGCACTCGGCGAGGCGCTCGCCACCGACGTGGTCCGGTAAATGACGCGGGTGATGGTGACCGGCGCGGCCGGCCAGCTCGGCTCGGTCATCGTCTCCAGGTTGTCGAAGACGTGCGACGTCATTGCCTGCACGCGAAAAGATCTCGATCTCGCCGATGCGGCTGCAGTTCTGGAGAAAACGGCGAGCTGCAATCCGGATGTCGTCATCAACTGCGCAGCCTACAACGATGTCGAGGCCGCAGAGGATGCCGCCGCAGCAGCGCTGACTGGCAATGCCCTCGCGGTTCAGGCGTTGGCGCGAGCCGCGACCGCAACCGAAGCCACCCTGATCCACTACAGCACCGACTTCGTCTTCGACGGCACCGCCGACCGGCCCTATCTCGAGACCGACGCCTGCCGGCCTATCAGCACCTACGGCATGTCGAAGCTTCTTGGCGAATGGTTCGCGCTCGAGGCACCTGGCGCGTATGTGCTGCGAGTCGAAAGCCTCTTCGGCGGGCATCCGGCCAAGAGCAGCATCGACAAGATTCTGTCCACGATCCGCGCAGGCCAACCCGTCCGCGTGTTTTCCGACCGAACCGTGACGCCAAGCTTCGTGGATGACGTCGCGCTGGCGACCGAAAGGGTCATGAACGAACGCCCTGGTCCCGGCGTCTACCACTGCGTCAACAGTGGGGCGACCACGTGGGACGGCATCGCGAAAGAAATTGCTGCGCTCCTCGGTCGAGATGCCGAGCTCATTCCGGTCAAGTCGACTGAGTTCAAGCTCAAGGCCCGCCGCCCGGTCTACTGCGCGCTGTCCAACCAGAAGCTGAAGGAAGCCGGCATAGTGATGCCGACCTGGCAGGAGGCGCTGGCGAGATATTTGGACTAGACACGTGACTGTCGACTGAAGACTACCGACTGTCAGCGTCAGCCACCAGTCCCCCCACATACCTGCCAATCGCCAGCGATGACGTCAGTCCGGGCGAGTCGATGCCCGCGACCTGGACCAGAGCCGGGACGCGGCCGTCCCGCCGGATCATGAAGTCGGCGAACGACTCCTCCGGCGGGTGGAATTTCGCGCGGATGCCACTGCCGGCCAGCCGAAGGTCGGCGAGCTCGACGCTCGGCAGCAGCTCGCGAGTCGGTTCCAGAAAGTCTTCGAGGGCCAGACGATCGCTCTCGTAGTCATCCTTGCGCTCCTGAAAACGAATCGTCGGCCCCAACAGCACCGATCCCCATGTCGTTTTGGTGGCGTGGACGCCGAGGCCGTGTCCTGACGCGTGCGGTAGTGGATAGACGGGGCCGTTGACCATGTACCGCTTTGCGGGCGTGAGCTCGGCGTACTCTCCGCGGCAGGGATAGATCCGGAACACTTCGCCGCCGAACATCGCCGACACATCGTCAGCGTACAGGCCGGCGCAGTTGACGACGGTTGCGGCGGTGACCGTTTCGTGCGGCGTGTGGACGACCAGTCGATCGCCGTTCCGCTCGCCGCCGATTGCGGCACTGCCGACCACGAGCATGACGTCGCGGCTGTCGCAGAGGTGCTTCAGCGCTCGGACGAGCGCTTCTGGTTCGACGATGCCAGACGACCCTGACCAGAGCGCGGCCGTCGGCCGCACGTACGGCTCCCGCGCGCGAACGAAATCCGCATCGACAAGCTCCAGCTCCTCGACGCTGTTGGCGAGCCCGCGCGCGTGCAGCGCCGCCAGCTCCGTGGTGTCTCCCGTCGAAGATGGCGCGACGATCAGCTTCCCGGTTCGCGAGTGGGGCACTCCATGTCGCGCGCAGAACTCGTACATCAGTCGCTTGCCTTCGACGCAAAGCCTTGCTTTGAGCGACCCCGGTGGATAGTAGAGGCCGGCGTGGATGACGCCGCTGTTGTGTGTGCTCGTGTCGAGTCCCGGTTTGGCGTGTCGTTCGAGTACGCACACGGAACGGCCCGACGCGGCTATCTCCGCGGCGCATGCGAGGCCGACGACCCCTGCGCCGATGACGACAGTATCGACTTCCGAGCTTGGCACGAATCAGGACCTCCGCCGGCGCACGAGACGCTTCATGAACGCCAGCCGGATCCGCAGGCCGGCATAGACGAGCGGCGCCAGGAGCCGGGCCGCGGGTCCGGCGTGCTTGCAATAGAGCCGAAAAGCGCTGTCGTGGAACGCTTCGAGCGACGCGTCGGCCGCATGCCGGCTGCTGCGCCCGCCGACGTGCACGGCCCCGGCAGACGGCACGTACATGGTTCGCCAACCCGCGTGCTTGAGCCGACGACAGAAGTCCGCATCTTCCCAATAGAGGAAGAATCCCTCGTCGAGCCCACCGACCGCGTCGAACGCCTCACGGCGGACGCACATGCAGGCGCCAGACACCCAATCGACTTCGACCGGTGTCGTGTCGGCAGGATCGCGCGCGGGAAGATTGTGCCGTGACATCGGGTTCCGCGGCAGCACGCGCGTCAGCCAGGAACTTCGGCCGGCGAAGGCGGTCGTGAAGTCTGGAAAGCGCCGCGCCGATGGCTGGACGGTCCCATCGGCGTTCCGGATCCGCGGGCCGGCGACCGCGACGTCCGGGTGGCTGTCGAGCCAGTTCGCGAGCTGGCAACACGCATCAGGCTCGAGCGCGCAGTCAGGATTGAGCAGGAGAATGAATTGCGATGAAGTCGCGCGGGCACCGTGGTTGACGCCCACCGCGAAGCCATCGTTGCCGGCGACGCGCCGGAGCTGGACGTCTGGAAACCGCTGGCTCAGAAGGGCGGCGGCGTCGCTCTTACTCTCGTGATCAACGACGACGACCGAAACGCTGCCGCAGGACCCATCGATCGACTCCAGGCACCCGTTGAGTTCTTCGTAACTCTGGTAGTTGACGATGACGACCGCGACGCGGGCCGCCTCCCGCCGGATGCTCACTTCAGGATCATAGCAAAGGCTCAGGGCTCAAGGCCTAAGCCTTGAGCCCTGAGCCCCTGAACCCTGTCTTACCGCCCTTCCTCGCCGTCCTGCTTCTTCGGCGAGATTCGCACATCAACGGGGATGCGGGTCTTGAATCCATCCGGCGTGATGCGGAGGAAGACGAAGCGGTAGCGACCCAGGAAGCCCGGACCCGGCTGCCAGGTGAAGACGCCCGTCGTCGGGTTCAGCGTTGAACCCACCGGGAGCGGCCGCATCCGGCCGTTCATCGCCACGTAGCCTTCGTAGGTCGCCTGGCTGCCATCGAACTGGTTGCCGAGCTGCACCTCGACCTGCTCGGTCTCGTGCGCTCGGACGCGAATCTCGCCGCTCCACTCCGGGAAGACGAGCTCGCTCGACCTATCGTCTGACGCCGCTCGCCTGACCTGCACGGCTGAGTAATCGGGCGCCACCTCGTCGACCGCTTCGACGGTCTCGCCCATCGCGGAGCTTGACGCGGCAGCCACGGTGGCCCCTTCCACGGCTGCGGCCGTCAGGGCGCTGGAACCGTTCTGCACGGTGAAGAATCGGCTGCCGATGCCTTCGGTGTTACCCAGGTTGTCGCGCACGGTCCACGCGATCGTGTGCGTGCCGTTCGACAGCTGCGTCGTGTTCAACACGTAGTAGCCGATTGCGCCATTCGAATTGGCGTACCCGGGGAAGAGCGTCGCGATGTCCGAGCGATTGTTGTTGTAGGTCGGATTCCCTCTCGCGACGCCATCGACGTACACCGTGATCGTGGAACCGTTGGTCGGGATGGTGCCCCTTGGGGACAGCGCCCATCCGAACACCGTGTACGCGGATCCGGAAATGGTGGCGCCTTGGGCTGGGGTATCGATTGTCCCGAACGGCCTCACCGACGCGGTGTTGTTGATCGAGATGTTCTTTGCGCCGAGGTAAACCGCCCGAGCCTCTGCATCGATCGCGTATGCGTGCAGCCTGAAGGCACCGTTGCCTCCAACGGGGCGTCCGTTGTTTCGATCCGGGAGCATGTTGGTGAGCACCATGAAGCCCCAGCCGGCTCGATAGTTCAACGGCAGATTGGGATACAGGTTCTCGACGTCCGGCCGGGAACCAGCAATGATCGAGGCGCTACCGAGCAGCACGATGCCGGCTTCGCCAGGCACAGGATCGCGATAGATATCGATCCTCGAGATCCCTACGTCGTCGATCGCCCAGCCGGTCACCGGAATGGCCCCGGCGACGTTCGAAGTGCCGTTAGCCGGCGTGTCGAAGTAGCCGACCGGTCCGGTGCTGCCGCCAGCCGCGTAGACCCGCGTGGTGACCGGGACGTTGAGCTGCGTGGAACCACGCGTGATCCTGACGGTGTTCGTGTAGGTGCCGGGCGCCAGCGAGGTCGAGGCCAGCGTAACAGTCAGTGGTGCGGTTCCGCTGCCGCTCGCGGGCGAGACTGTGATGCGGTTGCTGCCGGTACCGACGCTTGCTGCGGTCCACGCCAGGGGAGCGCCACTTGCCGTCTGCGTGACCATCATCCGCTGCGCTGGCGTCTTCGGTCCGAGCGCCGAGCCGCTGGAGTTGACCGAGCCGAAATTGAGTGCGCCACGCTCGAGCGCCACCCCACCGCCGCTCGGCGGTGGCGGTATCGTCGAGATCGTGGTCGACACTTCAGCAGACGGCGCGCTCCGCAAGCCCGCGTTGTTTTCGGCGTAGACCCTGAAATAGTAGGTGCCGCCTGCCGTGGCGTTCGTGAACGTCCACTGCGTCACGAGACCGACGTTGACGAGCGTTTCGCTTCCTGAGGGGGAGGTGCGATATCCCACGTAATATCGCGCGAGATCGGTTTCGGAGTTCGGATCCCACGCCAACGTGACCGCCGCTTGCGCCTCCGCGCGCCCCGCAAGCGCCGCAAAGATAAGGCACCACAATCCAAGAAAGCGAAACTGTCGAGACATGCCCGGCCCATGGCAAAGGACGTGCCGCGGCTTTTTGCGCCAGTTTTCTAATGATTGAGTGTACCGGCCTGGACCGCTGAGTTACAGAATTGCGTGCTCGATTTCATGGCTGGATGAAAAACTGGGCCGTATTGCGCGATTCCGCGGCCGGCAGGCACCGGCCGCGGAAAAATCTGCCCCTGATCAGACGACCCTAATGCGGACGAGTGCCGCCTGATTGAAGGTGCCCGTCAGTGTGCTGAAGGCAAAAACTACAAGGTTGTACTCGCCGGGGGGTAAGGAGCCCTGCAAAATATACGCGGACGAGGCAAATCGATCGTGGCCGAAGATGGCGCCGACGTCCGACCGGGAGCCTCCCACATTGGCGGCGCCGACGAAGATCGGCGCGGCACCGCTGAGGGGATACGCCCATGCATGAACGACAGCAACGCCGCTGCCCGATGGTGCCCCGACATCGACGGCCCAGCCACCGATCGTGAACGTCTGCGTGACCACCTGATTCGGCGCCGGCGCGTCAATGTACATCCGGGGAACCGAGATCGGCTGGACGACGGTGACGCGCGAACTATGCTGATGATTGAACCCGTTTGCCACGGTGCTGAACGCATATGCGGTGATGTCGTAGGTCCCGGGCGGGAGAAACGCCGAGAGCCCGAACCCCGCTGACGCGAGCGCCGGATTGCCGAAGTACGCGGCAATGTCCGGCCGCTGCACGCCCATGTTCGCCGCGCCGAGAAAAGTCGGCGCGGCTCCCGTCGTTGGGAAGGCCCAGACGTGGACAGTCGCTACGCCGGTACCGGAAGAGGCCCCAAGATCAAGAGCCCAACCTGAGACGCCGAACGACGTCTGCACGAGCGATCCGTTTCCGGGGACGTCGAGAAACATCTTCGGGTTCGGGACATTCGTCGGAGTCGGCGTCGGAGGAGGTTGGCCACCGCCTCCAGCGGCGGAGCTCGTCGCAAACTGACCTTGAATCGCCGCGAAGTTGGTAGATGTGACGGTCAGATACCGAGCGGTGGCCGGACTCGCGACAACACGAGGGTTGTAGTTGCCATTGACTCGACCGGTTTGCGTAAGAATGAACCCGTTGTCGTAAGGCGAGCCGTCAGCGTTTATTGGGATTGCGGCATCTTCGTAGTCCTGCAGGCCGGCGCCATGGGTGACCAACAGGAAATCGCCCGAGCCTGCGTTATAGGAGAAGTCGAGCGCGTCGTACGCGAAGTAGCGCGTCGAGACGACGCGAACACCGCCAACGGGCGCGCCGCTCGCACCGTTCACGGTAACCCCGTAGAACCCTGCCCCGCCGCCCGAATTGTTCCACCACGCGACCACGTATTGCCCGTTAGCCGTGTTGTACTCGACATGCGGAATCAGAGTGGCCGCCGACCGAAGGAAGGTGGTCGGACCTCCGACCAGATTCCCGGTGCCAGCCTGAATACGCTGACCGTTCACGTATCCGAATGCGCCAGCGTCGAAATAGCCCGCGTAAACGATGTAGAACTCGTTCTGATGCGGGTTGTAGGCGACCGATGGGTCACGCTCCCAGTCCGGTCCCCCGGTTATCGCGACGGGAGTCTGCAGCACCGTGCCGGCCGTATTGACCCTGGTGAAGCGGATATCCTGAGAGGTGAAGTAGCCGCCCATCCAGGTCACGAGGAATTCTCGGCTGGCAGTTCGAGTAAGCCACGGCCGCACCCATCGTCCAGTTCGAGCCGGTGCCAGGCGGGCCGGCTTCGAGCGCGATCACGATGTCGCCAGTAAGGGCACCGCCGTCGTGCGACAGCAGCTTGCCACGGACCTGAGCGATCGAGCCCACGCTCTCGTGCCACGTCACAAGGTAGCCGCCGTTGCCACCGTTCATGTCGGGACTGAACGCGACGCGAGGCGTCTGCGAATGACCGCCGGCGAGGAAGCCCATCGCGACGGGAAACGCGTTGAGGCGGTTGCCATGCGCGTCGAGGAGGTGCCCCTCGATGAAGCCGTTTCCTGACACGACCAGATAGCGGTCGTGCAGCGAGTCGTACGCGACGTCAGGAAGAATGATTGGGCTGGTCGTGCCGCCAATCCTGAAGGTTGGACCAGTTCGCGCCGCCTGCGCAGCGGCGGGGTTTGGCATTGCCGCCGCGGCCAGGAGGGCAGCCAGCGCAATCCAAGTGCGGGAGATCTTCATCGTTGGTCCTTTGAGGCAGTTCGCAGGGCAGTCCTCGGGTTGACTAGGAAATCGAGTGTTCTTCTGTGAAGCTTTCGGTCGATCGGGGAGCGGACAATAGGGTAAACGATGAGAGAAATAGTGTAAAGAAAAACCAGCCCGACAGCCGGGCATGGGCGTGAGACTTTCTGAGTGCGCAGTCGAAGAGCGTCGACTATCTGATGGCCCCCGCGACGCGGAGAATTCCCCCCGCAGCCTCGAGTTGCACCAACGGGGAGGGGTCGCGCAGCAGCTTGCGAAGAGTTGGGAGATCTCGCTCGAGAGCGCCAGCCGGCAGGCGGTCCAGACGCTGTGCCGCCGCATGCCGCATCGCCGGGTTGGTGTCTCCGAGCGCCTGAGCGAAGACGTCGCCCGCGGCCCCGGGCTCTGCAGCGTACTGAAGAAGGAGCTCCGCCGCCCGAAGCCTGACGAGCGGGTCGGCGTCCTGCAGCACGCCGGTGGCGACGCCAACCCACTGACCAGAAGGATTGGCTGAAGCCCCCGCTTCGACGGCCATCAGCCGCAGGTCGCCGACCGGACTGTTCGCGTAGGTACGCATGAGGTCTGCGGCCGAGGCGTCGCCAAGCTGTGCGAGTGCGGCCGCGGCCATGACGCGGACCGGCGGGTCGGGATCCTTGAGGGCCAGCTTCAGTTGCGGCACGAAGGCCGGATCACCAAGCTTGCCGAGCGCCCGGGCGGCTGCCATCTTCGTCGGCAGCGGCCGGGCCGGATCGAGCGCTCCCGCGATGACGCCGGCTGCGGTTTTCACGCCGCCATCACTCAGTGTATCGATGGCATCGCTGACGTCGCGGGAGGCGCCATTCTTCACGCGCCCGGCGAGGCGGCTGACCGCGGCCGCGTCGCCGAGACGGGCGAGCGCGGCGTCGCTCTGCGCGGTCCCGCCGGATGCAACCATCGCGCTCAGGCGCGCGGTGGCGTTGCGATCGCCAAGTAACGCGAGGATTTCGAGGGCGCGCGCGCGGACCGCAACGTCCGATCCGTCTGGCGCGGCCGCGAAGGACTCCACCAGGTTCGTCACAATCGTCTCGAGCAGAGACACATCCTCGCGTTGCCGCACGTTTGGCAGCCAACCTTCGTAGGTATCGAGCGCTGCAGACACCCCAGGGCCTGCCAGACGCGCGCGGACCTTGAGCGCTACCGCTTCATGATTGCGCGGCGCGGTTTTCAAGAGCGCATCGCTCGCGCGCTCGGCCTCTGCCGCGCGTCCGCCGGCCAGCGCGGACCAGGCCTTGGCCAACTCCTGCGCGCCCTTCGCCGCAGCCGGAACGGTCGGCCCCTGTGCGAGGAGCGGCACGAGCAGCGCTGAAACCAGGATTGCCGTGATAGCGATGAATCGTGATCGTGAAGTCATGGATGAGTGTCCCCGGTCGTAAGACGGTCGCCACGCTCGTGCGGCCGGCTGGCCAGATATACTATGAAACCCCTTGAGCATCGAATCGCAGACCATCGATCCAGCGCCGAGGCCATCGAACCGCGAGCCGCATGCTGCGAGCCGCGGGCCGCTGGTCGCGAGCAACGAGCCGCGTCCTTATACCTATCTTGGCCTTTTCTTCGTCGCGTTGGCGACGTTGATGTACGAGATCCTGCTGACCCGAATCTTCAGCGTGACGATGCTCTATCACTTCGCATTCGTCGCGCTGTCGCTCGCGATGTTCGGCATGACCGCCGGGGCGCTCATCGTCTATCTCGCACCTCGAGTGTTCACGCCCGCGCGCCTGCGCTGGCAGCTGGCGCTCGCCGCGGTGTGTTTCCCGACGGCGATCGTGCTGAGCTTCCTGACGCAGCTCAGCATCCCGTTCAGGGTGCACCCGTCGATCGTAGCAATCTACGCGATCGCCTTCACGTATGCCGTGATTGCCGTGCCGTTTGTCGTCAGCGGTGTCGTCGTGTGCCTGGCCCTCACCGGCTTTCCCAGAAGAGTCAGTCGCCTTTACGCAGCCGACCTGGCCGGCGCGGCGCTCGGCTGCATGCTCCTCATCGTGGTGATCGGCTATTCCGACGGTCCCACCGCCGTGTTGTGGGTGTCTGTGCTCGCGTCGATCGGCGCGATGATGTTCGCCTCCGACACGCCCTCGCGAGCACTTCGCCGCGCCGCGACCGTCTCGACCCTCATGCTGCTGATGGCTGCGGTGGGACACAACATCCTGGTCTGGCGGGAGTTTCCAGTCTTTCGAATCCTCTATATGAAGGGGTCGTTCGAGGCGCGTCCACTTTACGAAAAGTGGAACTCGTACTCGCGCGTGCGGGTCAGGGGCAGCCAGACGGCTGAGGAGCCACCCCAGGGCTGGGGGTTGAGCCCCGTGCTTCCCGAATCGTCGCGCGTCCGGCAGATGCAGATGGACATCGATGTCGGGGCGGGGACGGTGCTGACCGGGTTTTCCGGCGATCTGCAGGCGGTCCAGCACCTGAAGTACAACGTCACGAACATCGGCTACTACATCCAGCATGACCCATCCGTGCTCGTGATCGGCGCTGGCGGCGGACGCGACATCCTGTCGGCGCTGGTATTCGGCGCGAAGTCGGTGACCGCTGTCGAGATCAACAAGGACATCATCCGAACGGTGAACGGCCGCTTCGGCGACTTCACCGGCCATCTCGACCGCGATCCCCGAGTGCGCTTCGTCAACGACGAGGCCCGGAGTTATGTCGCCAGATCGAAGGAGCGATTCGACACGATCCAGATCTCGCTCATCGACACGTGGGCGGCCACGGCCGCCGGCGCCTTCGTTCTGAGCGAGAACTCGCTCTACACCGTCGAGGCCTGGACGACGTTTCTCCAGCATCTGACCGACGATGGCATTCTGAGTGTCTCGCGCTGGTACTTCCAGGACCGTCCCGCGGAGATGTATCGAACGACGACGCTGGCGGTCGAGGCGCTTCGCGCGGTGGGTGTGACCGACCCGCGCCGGCACATCGTCGTGATCCGCAACATGCAGCTGGCCAACCGGCCGGCGGACACGCCTGATGGTGTCGGCACGATTCTCGTCAGCCGGCGGCCGCTCACCGACGCCGCGCTGGATACGCTCGACCGCGAGTCGGCCCGCCTGCAGTTCGATGTGCCCTTCAGCCCCCGGCGAGCGACGGATGAGACCTACGTTCGGCTGACGACGCCTGAGGGACGTGCCGAGTTCCTGCGTGCCTACCCGGTGAATGTGACGGCCCCGACCGACGACAGCCCATTCTTTTTCAACATGCTTCGTCTGCGTGATGTCTTGAGGCCCGAGCTCCTCGACTTCGGCAAGCTGAGCCTCAACATGAAGGCCGTCGCGACGCTTGCCCTGCTGCTCGTCACGGTCTCGTTTCTGACCGCGGTCTGCATTCTCCTGCCGCTCTGGTTGACGAGGGATCGTGTCAAACTCTCCGGCGCCGGCGCGCTGCTCTTGTACTTCATTTCGATCGGCCTGGGTTTCATGCTGATCGAAACGTCGCAGATGCAGCGGCTGATCATCGCGCTCGGCCATCCTACCTACGGTCTGTCGGTGGTCCTGTTCGCGCTGCTCCTGTCGAGCGGCATCGGCAGTTACCTGACGGCGGGAATCACGGAGCCAGCGGCGGCGCGGCTTGGTCGGGGCCGTTTGCTCGCGGCGGTTGCCGTGCTCGCGGTCTTTGGACTGATCACGCCCACGGTCGTGCGATGGATCGAGCCCATGACGACGAGCGTTCGCATTCTGGCTGCCGTCGCGCTCTTGTTTCCCGCCGGGCTGATGATGGGGATGGCGTTTCCGCTCGGCATGAAGCTCGCCGCCGGGCGCGCCTCGGATCTGACGGCGTGGTTCTGGGGTCTGAACGGTGCGGCATCGGTCATGGCGTCGGTGCTGAGTGTCTGCATTGCGCTGACCTGGTCGATCTCGACTGCGTTCTGGGTGGGATGGCTCTGTTACGTCGCGGCGTACGCTGCGTTCCGACGCGCTGCCTGATGGGGTGGTCAGGCTCTCGAGAAAATCGAGATCTGACCCCGACCGCACCGCGATATACTTCGGGGTTGATTCGCACCAACTGATATGGCCAAGACCGCATTCATCACCGGGATCACCGGCCAGGATGGCTCGTACCTGGCAGAACTGCTCCTCGACAAGGGCTACCAGGTTGTTGGCGGCGTGCGCCGCGCCAGTACGACCAACTACTGGCGGATCGAGCACCTGCTCGATCGCATCACCCTCAAGCCGGCAGACCTGCTCGATCAGCTCTCGCTCATTCGCGTGATCGAGGACGTCAAGCCCGACGAAATCTACAACCTGGCGGCGATGTCGTTCGTGCCGGCGTCGTGGGATCAGCCGATGCTGACCGGGGAGTTCAACGCCCAGGGCGTCACCCGGGTGCTCGAGGCGGTTCGACACGTCAACCCGCGGATTCGCCTGTACCAGGCGTCGTCGAGCGAGATGTACGGCAAGGTTCGCGAGGTGCCCGCAGACCGAGTTGACGCCGTTCTATCCGCGCAGTCCGTACGGCGTCTCGAAGGTCTACGCGCACTACATCACCGTGAACTACCGCGAGAGCTACGACCTGTTCGCGGTCTCGGGGATCCTCTTCAATCACGAATCGCCGCGCCGTGGGCTGGAGTTCGTCACCCGCAAGGTCACCGACGGCGTTGCGCGCATCAAGCTCGGGCTCGCCGAATCGCTGAGCCTCGGCAACCTCGACGCCAAGCGCGACTGGGGTTTTGCCGGCGACTACGTTCGCGCGATGTGGATGATGTTGCAGCAGGATCGCGCCGACGACTACGTCATCGCGACTGGCGAAAGCCATTCAGTCCGGGAACTGGTCGCAGTCGCCTTCGGGCACGTCGGCCTCGATTGGCAGAAGTACGTGCGTCTCGACCCGAAGTTCCTGCGGCCCGCGGAGGTCGATCACCTGATCGGGGATGCGTCGAAGGCGCGCGCGACGCTCGGCTGGACGCCGGATGTAGATTTCTCACGGCTGGTGACGATGATGGTCGACGCCGATCTGGCCCGGCTGACGGTGGCCAGCGGGACGCCGGCCCGGGCCGGGCACCGCTAGTCCCCGAGCCCGCCGGTGTTCAACCTCTCAAGCGTTCGCGTGAGCCACACGAACGGTTTGACGCGTTCGCCGACGACCCAGCCATGATGCCCCAGGCACTCGTCGTGATACAGAAGGCCTGACGTCAGCGCGATTTTTTTCCGAGCCTGACGAAGCGGTACTTGAAGCAGGCGTGAATCCAGGTCAACGGGTCGCGGAAAAACGAAACCTTCTTGCCCTCCGCGAACGAGCGCGACCGGTAGTTGACTGGGATTTCCAGCGGTCGATACCCGGCTCTCACCAGCTTGCCCACGAGTTCCCAGTCGAAATCGAATCGATTCGATTCGAAGGTCAGTCCGTACAGGCAATCCCGCCGAAACACCTTGAACATCGTAAATGGATCGAGGAGGCGTGTGCCATAGACGACGTTGAACAGGGCCGTGAAGAAGACGTGCCCCAGGTTCATCACCTGGCTCACGCCGGCCTGGTCGGTGAAATGGCGGATCTTCCAATTACGGCCGTCGCTGTCGTGGCGCGAGCCGAGCACGAAGGCTGAGGCGCCGGTCATCAGCGGCTGCAGCAGCGGCTCGTAGTCGTTCAAGTCGTACTCGAGGTCGGCATCCTGAATGAGGATGTAGTCGCCTGTCGCATGTCTCAAGCCCGCGCGAACCGCGTGGCCCTTCCCCCGCGGACGACTGCTCGTATTCAATCCTGACTCGCGGCTGTCCGTCGAACTTGCGGACTTCGTCGCGGGTGCCGTCGGTGGAGTTGCTTTCGACCACCACGACGTCGATATCTACGTTCGGAATCGACTTGGCGAGCAGTTCGGCCATGACGACTGGAAACGAGGAACGCTCGTTGAACACCGGCATGATCACGGTCAGCCGATGCCGTCGTTCGGACAACGGCAGTTCGGTCGAACGGCGGGCGAGGACATTGATTCCGCTTGCGACGACCCGGACGTGGCGCCGGCGTAACGGCCCGGGAAGCAGGGCCCCCATGAGTTGCGTGAGCCGCGTCAGCACCGGGACCGGGAATCTCCGGAAATGCTGGATGATGTACCTCGGGGCTGAGCGTCTTCCAGCCCGTTGTCGACCTCGATGTCTTCGAATCCGCTCCTCAGGAGCGCGGTCTGCACGGTCTGGCTATCGAAGTAGAACAGGTGCTCGAGTTTGAACTCCATCCATCGTTCGCGCATCAACCGCGCCGACCAGCTGTCAAGGCTCGGCAGCGCAATGAAGAGTGCGCCGCCGGGACGGAGGAGGCGCCACAGGTGCGCGAGGTCCGACAACGGGTGGCGTGTATGCTCGATGACGTCAGCCAGCACGGCTACGTCGAAGGAGTTCTCAGGCAGATCGACAGTGCCGATCGTTCCCTGCCGTACGCAGTCGGTTCCCAGCCGCTCGTTCGCGGCGCGCACAGAGCTCTCCGAGTATTCGACGCCGCTGACGTCGTAGCCGCGATCGCGCGCTTCGAGCAGCAGATTGCCCAATCCCGAGCCGACTTCGAGCAACTTCGGGCGCGGTCCACTCCCTGAATGGTTCCGGCCGAGCGTCGCTTCAATCTCGTCGAGGTAGCCGGCGGCAGTCCCCCGTTTCAGGCGATCCGCTTCTGCGCCGGGAACGAGAAAGTACTGTTCCGTATAGATCGCCGCCAGCTCGCTGTCTGACGGCTGGGGATTGCGCATCACGATTCCGCATCGACCGCAGCGCACGATCGGCGTCGTCGAGTGCGTGAACTGATAATCGAGACGCTCACCTTCGCAGATTGGGCACTGTGCCAGCGCTGGACCACCGAACGACATCGCCAAGAGTGTACAGTAGAATTGCGCGTGCTCGCCCGGCTCGTGCTCGGCTACGCGGTCGCGCTTCCACTCATCGTCGGGTTGCTCGCGGGCGCAGTCGGCGATTCCCGTACCTACACAATTGCGGTGACGATGGAGTCGAGCGTGCCTGGGCACGTGCAAGTGTTCTTCGACTCCGGCGTTGGTTTCAGTGAGGTCGCGTCGAGCAACGCCTGGTTCGAGACCGCGCCCGGCGCGCACGAGTATCGCCTCAGGCTTCCGGCCGGCAGATACCGAAGGTTCCGCCTCGATCCCGGCACGCTTCCCGGCCGCTACGCAATCGAGCGCGTCCGCATCCTCGCTCCGGACGGATCGCTTCATGCCGAGATCCCACTCTCGGCGCTGGAACCCGCCTACCAGATCACCGTTGTCGAGCAGATCGAGCGCCGCCTCGTCGTCACGACACCGCCGGGCACGAGCGATCCGCAGTTGCTGTATTCACCCGCCGCACCTGTCGTGATCCCCAGTCTTCTACTCACGACTCGGAGTCTGCGGACGGCAGCCATGGTGGGCCTGGCGTGGTTCGGGGCGGTTGCGCTGGCGTGGCTTGGCGCCCGGGCGATTGCTCGCCTGGGATCGGGCGGCGATCGCATTCTGATCAAATTGGGATCGTTCTGGGCGGCGCGTCCGACTGCCGCCGTTGCGGCTGCCGCCGTGGCGGCAACGATGGTGTCGACCTATCCGGTGCTCCTCGGCCGCAGCTTCGTCGCGCCAACGAACGGCTACCTGCGCCTCTTCTATGACAGCGTGCCCTTTACGCCGGGTTCTGACGACGAGCGGATAGAAGAGACGCGCGGCAGCGACATCGCGGCCACGGTGTACGCGTTCATGCCCTACTCCCGTCTTCAGCGCGAAGCGCTGTTGCAGGGTGAGATGCCGCTGTGGAATCGCTATAACGCGGCCGGCCGACCCCTCTGGGGACAGGGGCAGACGTTTCTTCTCGATCCGCTGCACTGGCTCACGATCGTGACGCCGGATCTCACGCTCGGATGGGATCTGAAGTTCATCGCGCACCGGTTCGTCTTCGCGCTGGGAGTCGGCGTGGCGGCGCTTCTGGCAACAGGCGCCAGTGTGCCGGCGGTCATCGTCACGGCGGCGGCGCCGTTTGTCGGCGTGTACCTGTTTCGCCTGAATCACCCGGCGGCGTTCACGCTATCCTACGCGCCGTGGGCTCTCGCCGGCTGGTTTCTGCTCGCTCGTGCATCCCGTCTGCAGGAGTTGAGCCGTGCGACGGCGCTCATCGTGGTGAGTATGTCTCTCGTGCTGCTTTCGTCGCCGCCGAAGGAAGCTGCCGTGATGCTCATTGGCCTCGCGGCGGCCGGCACCGTTGCTGTGCTATGCGCGCCAGGAGCCTGGGTGGATCGTCGCAGGCGAATCGGGTGCGCCCTGGTGGGAGGCGTCGCGTTCGCGCTGCTGACTGCGCCGCACTGGCTCATCTTTCTCGACACGTTGCGCTTGTCGATGACCTCGTACGACAGCCCGTACGCAGTTCTTGCTGGCCGTGAGCACGCACTCGGCTTCTTTCTGACGCCGCTCGCGCCAGGCCTGGTGCGCCCCGGCCTCAACGTTCTCCTGCTGATCCTGTTGATTGCCGCTGCCATGTCCCCCTGGCGGTTGCTGCGCGCCCCATCGGTGTTCGCCTGCGGCCTGGTGGGGTTCGCCCTCGTCGCCGTCGCGTTCGGTGCTGTGCCTTCCGGCTGGCTCCTTCGGATCCCGTTTCTCGCCAACATCGGGCACATCGACGACGTCTTCATTACCGCGTCTGTTCCGCTGCTGCTTGCCGCCGCGTCATGGGGAGCCTCGGTCCTCATCGCGTACGGTTACGTCCGCAGGACGTTGGTCAGCGTGGCGACCGCCATTGTTGGTGTGTGGCTTCTCAGACAAGTCGGCTCCCTCACGAAGCCTGGCGGCTTCGAACCCTTCGCCGTGGCTCTGATCCTCGCGCCGGCCGTCCTCTTTCCGTGGCTCCTCCGGGCGGGCCGTGCGGCTCGACCGGACCGGGCACTGCAGGCGGCCGTGATCGCGACTGTCGCCGTGCTCCTGCTTCCAGTGGGGCTTCATCTCAACTCCTGGCTTCCGCTCCTCGAACCGCTGCTCATCCAGCCACGTCCGCGAACACCCGTGGACCTCCCGCCGCGCGCTGTCACGGCGCTGCGCGCGGCATCAACCGAGCCACGAAGGATCGTCGGCGTTGACTGGTGGCTGTTCTCCGGCAGTCAGGGCTTGTACGACCTCGAGGGGATTGGCGGTCCGGATGCGCTCGAAGTAGCGACATACGAGGAGCTCGTCAATGCCGGTGGCGTTACACGATACTGGCTCTGGCTGACAAACATTCCGATCAAGGACGTGGATCGAGTAGCGCCGCTACTCGACGTGCTCAACGTAGGATTTCTGGTCGCCGGCGCGAAAGAGGCGCCGCCCGGCTTCGACGACGTGCTTATCTCGCCACCGGACCGGGCGCGAATAGGGCGCCGGACCAGCGCCTGGCCCAGGGCGTTTTTTGCGGACGGCGCCACTCCGTATAGCGACGTTCAGGATTTTCTGAGGCAGGCCGGCACCGCCGGCCGGCCGCTTGCCGCCGTGCAGTCTTCAGATCGGGAAGCGGTCGAGGCCACAGCCTTTCTGCCGGCGCCGTCCGGCGTCGCGATTCCGGCTCGTGACTACCGGCTGAGCGTCAATACGTCTCGCTTCACAATCGTCGCGCCTCGAGCTGGAATCGCGGTACTTGGCGAGACGTTTCTGCCGGGGGAGTTTCGGGCGACCTTGAATGGGCGATCAGTGCCGTATTTTCGCGTCAACCACGCGTTCAAGGCTGTCGCGATTCCGTCAGCCGGCGAGTGGACGATTGAGTTGTCGCACCGACCCCGCCGCTGGATGTTCGCCCTGGTTCTCGCGGGCGTCGGCCTGATGATTGTTGCCGGGCTCGCTGTCGGCGGAGTCTGGCCGGCTGGACCTCGTAGTGTCGGCGCTGTCGAGGTCGATATGAGCGTGCCGACCTAAACTGATTCGTGTCGTTGGATGGTTGCCGTGACTGAGTCAGCACTGCAGGACGGGGTTTGCCAAGTCTGCGCGCATACTACATTTCTGCACGACGACGTGTTGTGGCCGGATCTCGTCGACGCCTGGGAACTCGAACCTGTTGAGGTTGCGTATATCAATGTCCAGCAGGGGACTCGATGCGCCCGGTGTGGCGCGAACGTGCGATCACAGGCCCTGGCACGGGCTTTGATCGACTTGATGGGTGGAATAGGCCCGCTGGTCGGCTGTGTCGAGACCTCGAGCGCCAAAGGGCTCCGAATGCTCGAGATTAACGAGGCTGGAACGTTGACGCCATGGCTCTCGCGTCTGCCCAAGCACGAGCTCGCGTGCTACCCGGAATATGACATGACAAACCTTCCGTTTCCAGGTGACGCTTTCGACCTCGTCGTGCATTCGGATACGCTCGAGCACGTGCGCGATCCGGAGCTGGCGCTGCGTGAGTGTCTGCGCGTACCTTGTACCAGGTGGCGCCTGCGTCTTCACGGTTCCTGTCATCGTCGATCGTCTGACTCGCAGTCGTGCCGGATTGCCTCCGAGCTACCACGGACATGCGGACTGTCGTGAAACAGACTTTCTCGTCCATACGGAGTTTGGTGCGAACGTGTGGGCGGTAGTTCTTACGGCGGGCTTTTCTAGTTGCCAGTTCAAGACTTTTCGGTATCCGTCAGGACTCGCGCTTATCGCCAGAAAGTAGGACGCGGCAAACGATCGCCCGATGCGTAGCGGCGCAAGACCTAATCCGACCGGCAAAGTCGGTACGCCCGCACGGTTGCCACGTTGAGTGCCCAAAACTCCAGCGGCTCGCGGCCAGCCGCAGATCGAACATCGACGACCCAGCCGCTCACGAGTGCATCCTCGGTCTGAAAGCGTTGGCCGATATCGCCGCGGCCGACCAGTGGCGGCTGCAGCGCCACGATCTGTCGCGAGGGTCCACTCGTGATGACGACGGCGTCAGCGGCCCGGTTTTCGGTTGGTAGGAAGGCCCAGCCCCCTGCCATCAACCGCGGGCCAATTGTCATCGCGAACTCAACAGCCCCGAAATCACAGCTGGACCCTAGGAAGCTGTCGTCGATCCAAGTTGGCGCCGTCGGCCGTTTTCTTCGCCAACCCTCCGTTTCGACGTAGCCCATCTGTCGTCTGATGGACGGCCAGTCGAGCCACGGCGGCACCATCGGCCAACCTGTCTGCGCAGCGTAAGCAAACATGTAGACCGCTTGGCTCTGAAGGCGTTCGTGATGCTTGAGGTGAATCGACGCCAGGTGATGCGGAAAGCTGAGACCGTAGAGAAGGGCGATCGCGGTGCAAACGACGACCCAGGTTTGTTTCGCCCTCGCCGTGCGGGAGCGATCGCGGAGCAAAGCCGCGAGCATGACATCGCTCATCAGGACCCATCCCGTCAGCGAGGCATAGCGTGGCTCCAGAAGAGCGATGAGGCCGTACCCGACGCGCCCGACGGCAATTGCCACGGCTGCTAGAAATCCAAAGGCCCCGAGCGCCACCCATGGGCCAGCCCGCTCGGCGAGTTCGGCATCGTCCCGGCGACGCCAGAGGCACAGCAACAACCACATGAACGTGCCGATTGCTGCTGTACCCGCGACCAGAGCAGACGCGACCGGCTGCGGACCAAAACTCACGGGGTTGCCGACACATACGACAACGCCTGCCAGCACCGTGAACGGCTGCTGAAAGGCTTCGAGTATGGACGGACTCTGAGAAGGTGCTTCGTAGCGGAAGAAATAGAGTCCGCTCGCGGCCATCGCGCATGTTCCCCAGAGGCCCCATCCAGACGCCGTGCGGCGGGACGGGAGGCCGTGGCGCATCACTATCGCCATGGCAGCGGCGGGCCACGTGAGCAGACCGGGGAGAATGGAAAACGACGCCGTCGTCGACAGCGCGGCTGCGGTGGCGAGCGCGGGACCGAGCGTGATCTTCGGCGACGATGTCAGGATCGTGCTGACCAGCAGACACGCAGGGGCGACGTAGAAGCAGATTTGGAATCCCCAGAGCAGGTTTTGATGTTGGGCCGGCGAGAACAACACCGCTGACACCAGAACCAGCGAGAGCAGCGCCCAGGGCGTGCGGCTGACGATCGTTCGCCGCCACAGCACGATGCAGCCACTTAGCATGATGAGCAGGATGCCTTGCGTGAACCACATCAGGAAGCGCGTATCCCATCCAACGGTTCGCGCTACCGCAAGTTGCAGGGCTCGCGGCACCAGCATTCGATGTTCATTGTGCTGCCCGAACAACGCTGCGAGCGTTAGCCTGCCGCCGTGGAGTTCCTCAAGGAAACCCGCGATGGTGACTTCATCCCAGAACGGGACGTCCAAGCCATACCTGAAAACCAGCCAGGCCGCGAAGAGGGCGGGGACCCCCACGAGCATCCACAGCAGCGTGTCGATCGGGCCGGCTCCGAAAGACGGCTCAGATTCCTCAGGCGTGTCGCGCTTGGGTGTTGTATGGATCATGCGAGAATGAGAGCCTCGTGCGAGCGAAGAGTTTATCTCACGCCAATCTTCTGGAACTGCTGTTTACGGCTTTTGCGCTGTCGTGCACGGCGTGCATCGATCCCTCCGATTCGCTCAGGATCACCAACGGACCGAATCAGTCGCCGCGCGGCGTGATTGACGAACCACGCGACGGTGCGACCGTTCAGTCCTCGTTTCGCGTTCGAGGATGGGCGGGCGACGACAGAGGGATCCGGGGGCTGCGCGTCTTCATCGATGGGGACCTGGCTGCAGTGGCGGCGTTTACCTGGGATCGTCCGGATGTGACCAACGTGTACCCACACTTTCGTCACGGGAACGATCGCCACGGATGGGAGACGATCGTCGACAGTGCATTACCGGGGCCCCATGCCGTTCACGTCGAAGCGATCGATACGGATGGTGCCACGAGCGACCTCGGTACAGTGCGGGTCATCGTCGACGCGCGGTAATCCTGGTCAGCTTCAACGCTCGAGTAGCTGCGCACGCCGATCTATCCGAAACCGCGGTCGTTACAGTAGAATCCGCCGTGCTCTCGCGAGCTGTCCTCGCGTACGTCCTCGCATTACCGATCTTCGTGAGCCTGACCGCGAGCGCCAGCGGGGGTTACACTCTCGCCCTGACGATGGCGGCGGCCGCCCCCGGCTTTGTCCAGGTGTTCTTCGATACCGGGAAGGGGTTCTCCGAAGCTCAGTCTGCCACTACTCCTGTCTACGCGTCCCCCGAGCCTCTCGAGTACCCGTCTCGCGCTCCCGTACGGACAGTATCGGCACATTCGGGTTGATCCAGGGACAGGCCCAGGACGTTATGACATTCGCGGGGCCATTATTCTGGCACCGAATGGCTCCACGCGCGTCGTCATTCCGGCCGCGGACCTGACTCCGCTACATCAACTAGCCACGCTCGAGCGCACCCCAGCAAAGCTCGTGGTAGAGGCGCCCCACGACGGAACTGATCCTCAACTGTTGTACGCGCCGGTCACTCCGCTCGAGCTCGCGCCCGAGCAACGCATTCCCAGGGGAACGATTCGCCGGCTCGCTCTGGCTTGGCTCGTTGCCCTGGTAGCAGTCGTGATCGGGGAGCGCCTACTTTTGCGGATCGCGCCCGGCGCCGACCGCGGGCTTCGCCGACTCTGGGTCGCCGCGACGTCGCATCCGTGCCATGCAATTCTTGTCGTGTCCCTGATTGCGACTGGCGTGGCCACTTATCCCGTGCTCTTCCTTGGGCGTAGCCTGGTGTCGCCCAACAACGGCGGTCTCAGGCTTTTAAACGATTGGTTGCCCGGTGTACCCGCGTCGGCCGACTTGGTGATCGAGGATACGCGCGCGAGCGACGTGTCGGCGGCGCTTTACGCGTTTGTGCCTTACACGAAGGTGCAGCGGGATGCGCTCGCGACGCGGGAATGGCCACTCTGGAATCGTTATAACGCGACCGGCCGACCGCTTTGGGGTCAAGGTCAGACGTTTTTCCTGGATCCGCTGCACTGGCTGACGCTCATCACGCCTGATCCGGCGCTCGGGTGGGATCTGAAATTCGTCGCACACCGATTCGTGTTCGCCGCAGGGATTGGCCTGGCGGCGTTTGTCGTCACCGGTGCCTGGGTGCCTGGGGCGATTGCGGCGGTTGCTGCGCCTTTCGTTGGTGTGTATGCCTACCGGGTCAATCATCCCGCCGTGTTCTCGTTGACTTACGCGGCGTGGGCGTTGCTCGGCTGGTTTCTGCTGGCGCGCGCACGCGACGGCGTCGGTCGAACTCGCGCGGCAATCCTGCTGGGTGCGGCAGCGGTGCTGATCCTCGTCGCGTCTCCCCCCAAAGAAGCAGTCGCTGCACTCCTTGCGACCTGCGGCGCTGGAACACTGACCGTCCTGCTATCGAGCAGTTGGCGAGACTCCCTCTCGAAACTACGGGCAGCTGTTGCGGCAGGCGTGACGGTCGTGCTTGTCACTGCGCCGCACTGGCTAATGTTCCTCGATACTCTTCGGCTATCCAGAACCGCATACGACAAGCCATACGCTGAGATCGCCGGACTGCCGCATGCCGTGGCGTTTTTTCTGGGCCCGCTTACGGGCAGCCCGGTCTTTCCAGGCCTTCACGCGCTCGGGCTCGTGATGGTGCTGGCCGTGCTGACCGCTCCCCGGTGGGTCCTGGCGACGCGGGAGGTCTTGGCATGCGCGCTCGTGACGGGCGCATTGGTCGCGGTTGCGTTTGGTGTGGTCCCCGATCGTTGGCTTTTCAGGATTCCGTTCATTGCCAACATCGGGCATCTGCATGATGTCTTCATTACGGCCGCAGTGCCGCTTGTCCTGATTCTGACGGCGGCGGGAGCGGTCGTGTTGCTGTCAGCGGGTGTGAGGCGCACGGCGTTGGTGACCGTACTTACTCTCATCGGCGCGTGGTGGCTCGTGAGACGGGTCGCCGAGTTGGCCCCGCGAAACGGGTTCGAGCCATGGGCCGCCCTTTTTGTCTTAATCCTCGCTGCTATGCTGCCAGGGTGCCTGAGCCGACTCAGGCAGCAGAGGGTTTTGCCGGCAGTGGCGGTGGCAACCACGGTGCTGGTCCTGGTCCTGCCGGGTGGGCTGCACGGGCGTTCGGGCATCGCGCCGCTCGACGCGTTGCTCGTCCAGCCCAGGCTCCGTGTGTCCCTCGACGCAAACTCGCCGGCGGTCGACTCCATTCATTACACGACCACCGACGCTACCCGAACAGTTGGCCTCGAGTGGGTGCTTGTCTCCGGTAGTCAGGCACTCTATGAATTGGAAGGCCTGGGAGGTCCCGACGCGCTCGTGATTGCCAAGTACGAGGAGCTGGTCGATGCTGCCGGCATTTGGCGGTCGAACTGGCTCACAAGAGTAGGGACCGGCGATGTCGCGCGCCTGTCACCGTTACTGGACCTGCTCAATGTGGAGTTCTTTCTTGGTGTGCCGGCCACTCTGCCAGCCGGCTTCACGGAGGTCGAGGTGTCCGGTTCGGACCGCCTGAGGATTGCACGGCGTGAGACTGCCTGGCCGCGGGCATTTTTCGTGGCCGGCACAACCCGATATGTCGATGCATCTGATCTGCTTCGCAAGGTCGCGGAGCACCAGAGACCGTTTGCCGCCGTGCAACTCAGTGATGATGTAGCCACGCACGCCACTCGCGAGCTCACCAGCCCTTCGGGGGACGCCATTCCAGCCCACGGATACAAGCTGTCGATAAATTCCACAACATTCAAGGTCCGCGCCCCTGGCGCTGGAGTCGTTGTACTCGCGGAGACATATTTACCTGACGACTTCCGCGCAACATTGAACGGACGCGCAGTGGAGTACTTTCGAGTGAATCACGTGTTCAAGGGGGTAGTGGTTCCATCGGCGGGGGATTGGGAAGTGGGTTTTGTGTATCGTCCTCGACGGTGGATACTCGGGTGGACGCTCGCATGGCTCGGACTTGTTGCAGCGGCTGGCTTCCTCTTTGTTTCGCAGATGCGACGACCGGTCGCACCCGCATCCAAGACCCGGTCGGAAGGGGGTTCGTCGACAGCCTGACCGATTGATATCCTGCCGGTTGATCGTACCGAGCCCGCAGTCATCGGTTGCTTGCCCTGTCAGATTGCGCCGTTGGGAACCGTTGCCCCGTCGAGCCGCGGGTACGGGTTCCGTAGCCGCTGACACGACACGACGTCCTGGTGACCAGCCCAACCCGCCTCGTGCAAGCCAATGAGCTTCAACGACGACTGCCGCTCTACTTCCGTGCACACGAATGCGGTCGACGATAACGAAATGCCAAACGCTTGGTTACTGGGCGATACGAACCCGAATCCGTCCGATGCGTAACCCCGCATCAGCGATCGTTGCTCGTCCGGCATAAGACCGTAGTCGAAAAACCCGTCGATCATCCATTGGATGGGCTGCCGGCCGTGAGTGGTGAACACCAAGATCCCGTCGGGGTTCAAGTGGTCGGCGAAGAACTTCAGAAAGTGCGGCCACCGGTCCCGGGCAAGATGAGTGAAGAGTGATCCGCACCAGATGAGGTCAAAAGTACCGGGCATGTCGACCCGACTGATGTCTTCTTTCGAGTAGACCGGTTGTGCGTTGAACTGCGCGGCGCAGAAGTCGACGCCATCGGGATCGAGATCGCAGGCGACGATCTCAGCGTCAGGAAAACCCGCCCGAAGCATGCGGCAGACCCGACCATGACCACACGGCAGGTCCAGGATGGTCTTCGGCACGCAGTTAGCTAATCTGAGCCCGTGCTGGATGCATTCAAGAGCCGACAAACCCACCGCGAAATACCAGGGCTGACCGGTATTCCACATATGATCGTTCGGCGACACCGTTTCGCTGTAAGTGATCGGTTCCAACTGATTCCTTTCGAGTCCGGGTCACCAACCGGCCGGCTTTTCTTCACGCTCTCTTGCTGATATTGTGAGAGAAGTGCGACCGGTTCGGAACGGAGTTGATACTTGCAGTCTGCCCTAGGATCTCGTGATGCTCGGTCTCAGTAGCGAATCCCACATCGCCACGCTCGATCGCCTCTTAGGAACGTCGTCGCCTCACGCCACGCCCGCAACTTTATTCGGCGACGTGAGTGATGACTTCTGGTTCTGGGCATTTACCGAGGGGTATCGGCGTGATCACCGCCTCGTGGAAATCCTCCCTGCGTTTCCCTCGCAGGACGTCCAGTGCCGGTTCACGGGCGCCTCAGGGGACGATACCATGCGCGAAGCCTTCGGATTCTACAGTCTCGTCAGGCGTATCGCGCGCCAGCATCGCCGACAGCCTGTGACGGCTATTCTCGAGTTCGGCTGCGGATGGGGTCGGATGATCCGCTTGTTTCTCCGCGACGTCGAGCCGCAGAATTTGTGGGGCATCGACTGTATGCCCGCAGCGATCGAGATTTGCCAGAGCACGAATCCCTATTGCAGATTCCAGTTGGTGGAGCCGCTTCCGCCGAGTCCAATCGGCCAGCAAACATTCGATCTGGTATACGCGTACTCGGTCTTCTCGCACCTCTCTGAGGACGCCCACGAGCGATGGCTGGGCGAGTTCACTCGCATCCTTCGGCCCGGCGGTCTGCTCGTCGCGACGACCCGCCCGCGAGAGTTCATCCTGGCATGCGCTGAGGCCCGCCGCCGTCATGAAGATCGCTCCTGGGCGCAGGGCACGGTGCTCGCCTTTCCGGATACGGCAGGGGCTCTCGAGCGCTACGACCGGGGCGAGTTCATGTACGAGCCGATCGGCGGTGGAGATGTCCTCGACAAGTCCTTCTTCGGTGAGACCTGTATTCCGCGGCAATACGTCGAGCAAAACTGGACCCGTTACTTCGACCTTGTCGACTACATCGATGACCGAACCCTCTGCCAGCAGAACGTCATCGTCGTGCGACAGCCAGTCGTGAAAACCTAACGAGGCTGTTTCGACGCCTGAAGCCACCGCAGAGTGCGCTCCAGCCCGGTTTGGAACGTCACGAGGGGTTGCCACCCCAACGCCAGACCCGCCAGACCGATATCGAGTACGTTCACGGGCACGTCGAACGCTCTGCCGAGCGAGTATCGGCGCCGGACTGCCCTCCCTAGCAGGCTTTCGATCGCCGCGAGGAGATCGTTCACGCTGTGGCCTTTGCCTGATCCGACATTGAAAACGCCGGTCGCCGACTCATGCGTCGCCGCAAGGCAGAAGGCCCTCGCCACGTCACCGACGTACACGTAGTCGCGTACGGCACAGCCGTCTCCCCAGACCGTGATCTCCTCGCCGCGCAGTGCCTGATCGAGAAAAACCGCCACCGCCCCCTGAGACGCATCGCCCCTTTGTCGTTCGCCGAACGGGTTGGCAAGTCGGAGGACGCAATAGCTGAGTCCGTGCAACGAGTGGTACAAGTGCAGGTACTGCTCGATGGCGAGCTTGTGGATGCCATACGAGCAGAGAGGCTGCGTCGGATGATTCTCGGCGATGGGCACAGTCTTTGGGATGCCATACACGGTGCCGCCGGAAGAGGCGAAGACAACCTTCTTGACCCCGGACTCGACGGCCGCGGCGATGAAGCGCACGGTCGGAACGAGATTCGACTCCAGGTCGTGGATCGGATCTTCGTTCGAGCTTCTCGGCAAGGTCGTCGCCACGAGATGGAAGGCCACGTCGCAGTCCTTTAACGCGGCAGCGACATCGCCTCGGTTGCCGAAGTCGCCCTCGCACCAGTCAGTTGTGGCGTCGATGCGAGCAGCCGTTGCCCGTCTGGGCACGCGATCGAAGACGCGCACCAGGAACCCTTCGTCCTGGAGCGCTTCGACGATGTGCCCGCCGAGAAAGCCGCCGCCCCCGAGCACGAGACAGCGCGGCCGATGCGGGAGGTCAGACATGCGGTGTCGTCGCTGCTCGTTATCCACCGAGAACGGTCAGCGTTCGCAGCGATTCGTGCTCCTTGTAGGACGCCGGGCCGTCCACGTGGAGTCCCAGATACTCGTAGGTTGACTGAAGATGTGCCTCCCGCTTTCGTTCGATGTCGGGCGGGAGCGGATGCCGGTCAAGGATGTGCCGCTGCACGAGAAGCGTCTCGCGCATCAGGTTCACCCCGCCGTTGCCGATGGTCACGCTGCCGCCGTGGCGGCGGTGGTAATTCAGTGGTTGCGGAAAGTAGGCGAGGTCGCCGCGCTCGAGGAGGTGCACGTAGACCAGCCAGTCGCCAGCATTGCGGAGAGTGAAGAGCTCAGAGTCGATCTCGGAGAGATCCGGCTTCCTCATCAGCACCGCGCTGACGTTTGGAATGGTGTTCTTGACTGCCAGGCTGTCGCGAACTTCGTCGATGCCGCGCCTGACATAGGCCTGAAGCCATTTCGTCGCGTCGACGTCCCCGGTCCAGGCGAGGTAGTCGGATCCGATCTCACGGCCCATCGCATCGATTTGCTTGGACTGGCAATAGGCAAGCACGACCTCCTGGCCGCGAAGGCCGGGACGAGCGTCTCGAGCAGCGCAGGCGAGCAGTCGTCGTCGGCTTCGGCAATCCAGACGAGATCGCCCGCTGCCTCCCGGAACCCTCGCAGCCACTGGCGATAGACACCCTGGTTCGTCTCGTTTCGGATGATGCGAAACGGAATCGTCGCCGCGTCCAGTATTTTGGCGGCGACATCGACGCTGCCGTCAGACGAACAGTCGTCGAGAAAGATGATCTCGTGCGGCCGGTACGTCTGGGTCACGATCGAACGCAGGCGACTCTTCAGGTAGTGCGCGTAGTTGAAGTTCGGCACGATCACCGACACTCGCGGGCCTTGCGCAAGATGCACGAGGTCGCGCGCGTAGTCGATGAATGAGTACTCCCGGGAGATGATTGCCTTGCCCGCCGCGCTCAGACGATTCGCCTCGGAGGGATTCTCGAGGAGGTGGTAGAGAGCGTCTGCCATCGCCCTGGTGTCGAGATAGGGGACCAGCACGCCGCAACCCCGCTCCAGGAGCTCGACGAAGCCGCCGCCGCCGTCGAACCCGACGACGGGGACTTGTGCGTCGAGCGCGTCGAGCACCACCAACGGGAACGGATCCTCCCGCGACGTCATCAGGTAGATGTCCGCGCCGGCAAAAAACACGTCGGGATTCTCGACCAGGCCCGGGAAGAAGAACCGCTCCTGGTGGCCCGACTCGGCGACACGTGCCAGCGCGGCGCGAGAAGGCATCGGCGTCGTGGTGGCCGACCCACACGAACGAAGATGTCGGGCCGCCGCTCGAGGAGATCGAGGCCGACCTCGACGAAGAGATCGATCCCCTTGCGCCGGTCAGCAAAGCCGACAGCGAGGACGATCGTGGCATCCTCAGACAGTCCGAGCAGCGTCCGGACCTCGTGCCTCGCCGTTTCGCGTTCGTCGGCGAAGCGGTTCGGAGCCAGCAGACCCTGTGGTCGGACGACCGCCTTCTCAGCGGCATCCCCGTCAGGTCGATGAAAGGATCGCGGACGATGCGGGCGGGAAACACAACTCGATCGGCATGGCGCGCGATCGAGGCGATGGACGCCTCGAGACCGTACTGGCTAATGAGGCCCGGCAGCTCGTGAATCATCGACACGACTTTGAATCCGGCTCGCTTCAGCAGCTCGACTGTGTCCCCGACGACGCTCGTGTTGCAGAGCGCGAGGCGGGCGCCTCGATTGAAGAGATCGCTCGCGATTCGCTGCCGGGCTTCGAGCGTGGCCGCTGCCGCGGAGAACTCGTGCACGCGCCCGACCTTCGCGAACTCGCTTGTCAGCGGCCCGTCGCCGCAGAGCAATACCTCCACCTCGTACCCCAGCGATTGCGCGAGCGTCGTCGTCAGCGCGAGCGCCAACCGCTGGGCGCCGTGGAAATACGCGTCGTGCGAGACGACCACGATCGAGGGCCGATTGACTGGAAACTGCCGAAGGGCGTCGGCAGTCGCCTGCAGATAGGCGTAGCCATGAGCCCGGTCCGGTTCGAGATGCGCACCCTCCGCCCACTCGTTCCACGCGTTGATGAAGACGAACGGCTTCTCGGGACCGAGCCACGCGTCCGTATAGCGGCAGGCGTTCTCGAGCCACTCTCGATAGAGAGCGGCGTCGAACCTGCGAACACGGACCCGCGGCCGGGCCGCCGCGCCTCGTTGTCCCACATCGGAGTCACGCTGCGGAAGAGGAGGTAGTCGGACGGCGACTCGTAGTGACGACTGCGCTGGACCAGGTAGCGAGTAGTCGTAGATCGTGCCTGAGAAATCGGCGTCGACGTCGGCCACCTCGGCAGTAATACTGCGGGGTGCCCATGTTGTTCGGCGCGAACTCCACCGCCGCGTCGAAACCGAAATCACGCGGGTTCGATGCGATCGAACGCCTGCGCCGATACAAGGAAGAGGTCAGGGAGGCCCGACGCTCCGGCAATACGTGCGCCAGCGCTCGGCGGTCTGCGCGCGCGTCGGGCAGCAGACCGGGGCGGTAGACGATCAAGCAGGGGACGTCCGTCGACGCGGATGTAGCGGTCGTCCCGGAGCGCGCGTCTCGATGTCCTGATGAAGGCGAGATCGTCTTCCGGTGAGTGCTGCTGGGCGATGAGCATCTCCGCTGTCCAGGCCATCCCAGCGCCGCGTCCAGTTCTCGTTCGCCCAGCACAGGCAGAAGGGAAAGTCGAGGTCGGGATTGGCCAGCAGCTGATCGAGCGGGCGCCGGAGCAATCGCTGGCCGCCGAACCAATAGTGGTGATAACAGAATCCGTGAAGCCCGTACGCCTTGGCCAGCTCGATTTGGCGACGCTGCACGTCGACCAGACGAAGGTCGTAGAAGCCCAGCTCGCCTGGCAGGTGCGGCTGATAGTGTCCCGGGAACTGCGCTCTCGCCACGGGCGACGTTGTGCCACTCGGTGAACCCCTTGCCCCACCACCGATCGTTCTCGGGAATCGGGTGGAACTGCGGCAGGTAGAACGCGATCGCCTTGATTCTGGTGTCGACGGCCTGTGCAGTCATCTGCGGGACGTATTCGACGACCTCGCCGTCGAAGCTTCTCAACGGAGTTACCGGAAGGGGCACCGCGATCTGCCCAACTCCGGCGAGAGCCGCCTCGGCGTTCCCAGTCGGCTGCGGTAGTGGGGCGATCGCGGTTGATTGCCGTTGCCACGCCCTGTAGGCCTCCGTATGCCGCACGAGCCACGGCGCCGTGCGGAAGATAGTCGCCTTGATGCCGCGCTTCGCACTGGCTGTCAGCGGAAACCCGCGATAGGCCGCCCGCGCGGTATCCGAAATCAGCTTCCTCGCGCGAGCTGCGACCCCGACCGGCGAGCCGCCGGGACGCACGGAGCGGGGCCGTGACCCTCCACGAGTGGCTGCCTTCCATCATGGCGACCTGAGCATTCAACGCGTCCCGCAGACCCTCCAGATCTGCGAGTGCCGCCGACGCGGCCGCTAAATGCGTGCGCAATTCTGCGAGCTGTCCGTCGAGCATCTTCACGTCGGCGTTTCGCTGACCCAGGCGGCTTGTCAGGCCCTCGAGTTGCGCGTGCGCCTCGCTGAGCTGCGAGCGCGTGGTGCCGAGCAGGTTCTCCGACGCGGCGAGCTGCCGGCGCGCAGTCCTCCAGCGACACATGTGCCTCGTTGCTGAGTGTTTGAAGCTCGCGCCGGGAGCGCTCGATCTCATCGATGTACTGGCCCCGCCGCGCGATCTCATCCTGGAGAACAATCCTGACGTCTTCGGTCTGTTTCTCATGTGCGGCGGCCGCGGCGGCGACGGCCGCTACGTGGTCGGTCGACCAGAGGAACTCGCCTCCATCGAGAATGCCAGTCGGGATCTGCGGCACCTTGCCGTCGCTGGCGAGACCGATAAAGTAGAGAGGTTCCTGCATACCGTCAACGCGGCTTAGGTCGCCGTCGGCCTCCGCGAAACGAGATGAACGCGCTGCGTTCATCCGAAGACAGCGGTCCGACGATCGAACCGGCGCGGACCCGTTGACCGACTAGCCGGACCTGCGAAAAACAAGACTCGAGCAATCGAACGAACTCGCTCCGGTCCAGCTCGTGCGCGTGGTACGGATTCTGGTAGCCAGGGACTTCGGAATACTCGTGCCGATCGGGACTGGAGATGATCAGCAGTCCGCCCGGCCGCAGGACGCGCTTGACCTCCTGCATCATGTCGGCATGCTCGGTCGTGATGTTCGAGGGTCTCGAATGAAACCACGACATCGATCGACTGGCCGGCAAGCGGGATGGCGACGCAATCTCCCGCTGCAAAGGCCAGGTTCGGTCGACGGTAGCGGACCCGTGCGTGGCGCACGACGTCGGGTGACGATATCCACGCCGACGACGTACTCGGCAACCTCGGCGAGCAGGTCCGAGCCGTAGCCTTCGCCACAGGCGATGTCAAGGACGCGCTGGCCGTTCGACAGTTCCCGAGCGAGGAGATAGCGATGGAGATGCTCGAGCCGGATATTTCCCGACACCTGAGGAACGTAGCGTTCGCCCGTCCATTCGAGCGTTGGGCGCCGATCGTCTGCGGTAGTCATGGGTTGTCCACGGCGCGGGCACCGCCACACGCGGCGCGTGAGCGTGGAATACGATTATAGGACGGAGTCCTGACTGGCGCTCGTTACCGCGCTGGGCTCGCCTCTAGTGAAAACCCGGCGACGCACGCATCGTCGTGGAACATCTTCACGGTTTCGAGCGAGTAGTCGTCGAGGCTCTTGCCGACGAGTGACAGCTTCTTGAGGATGTCGTGCGTGACGGTGATGATGTGGCAGCCGATGGCGTCTGCCTGGAAGATATTCAGCAGCTCGCGCGGGCTCGCCCAGATGAGCTCGGCGTTGGGCTCGATGCGGAGGATGTCGACGGCTTCGGTCATGAGCGGGACCGGATCGCAGCCGGTATCAGCGATGCGGCCGGCGAAGACGGAGACGTTCGAGGGAGCACCGCCCGTGACAGCGGTCGCCACGTGCCGCACCTGCTCGAGCGTCATGATCGCCGTGACATTCACTTTGACGCCGGCGTGCGAGAGGCGGTGGATGAGATCGTACGCGGGCGTGCGCCTGGTGTTGGTCACGGGGATCTTCACGTAAACGTGCTGGCCCCATGACGCGATTTCGCGCGCCTGGCGCTCCATCTCGTCGAATTCGTCGGAGAAGACCTCGAACGAGATCGGCCGATCAGGAATGGCCGCAAGGACCTGCTGGGCGAAGAGGCGATAGTCGGTGATGCCTGCCTTCCGCATCAAGGTCGGATTCGTCGTGAACCCCTTGATATACGGCTCGCGGTAGAGCGCGAGCATTCCTTCCAGTTCCGCGCCATCCCCGAAGATCTTCGTGCGCAGGTTGGTCAGGGTCATGTGTTTACCATGTTCGAGAGAATCCAGTCAGCGGCTTCCGCGAGCGAGCGGACCCGTACATCCGGCGTCACCGGCGGACCTTCATCATAGCCGTAATCAATGAGGATTGCCGCTCGGCATCCGGCTCTGCGGCCCGCTTCCACATCGCGCCAGCGGTCGCCGACAACGACGCTGCGGCCCACGTCGTAGGCTGGTGGCCTGGTGATCAGGCCGGGCTTCGGCTTGCGGCACTCGCACGCGTCCTTGTCGTCGTGCCAGCACACGCGAAACTCCACAATCGGAAGGATCGCGGCCAGTCGGTCGTGCATGGCGTTGACGACCTCCGCCGTCTGACGTCCGCGAGCGACGTCGGGCTGGTTGGTGATGACGACCAGCGCGAAGCCGGCGGCCTTGAGCCGCGCGAGCGCCTCGGGGACACCAGGGAGCACTTCGAGCTCGTCGATTGACGCGGGCGGGTACGGCTTCCCGTCGCGCACGACAGCCCGATTGATGACGCCGTCGCGGTCGAGAAACACCGCGGGCCCGAGTGTCACCGCGTCGACTCCCACTTCGTCGGGGCCGTTTTGAGGCGAGGATGCGAGACCAACAGATGCCAGACCACGGCTTGAAACGCCTCGCTGTGCGGTGTGATCGTCTCGGGGTTGACCGTGGGTACGATGACGCACACATCAGCAACGCGTGCCGTGTAGCCGCCATCGCGGCCGACGATCCCGACAATCGCCGCCCCGACCGTTCTGGCATGATCCAGCGCGCGCACCAGGTTGGCGCTGACGTTCTTTTCCACGCTGCCGCCACCCACCGATAGCACGAACACTCCGTCCTCCGGGCGCAGGCGGCTGCCGGCGAGCCAAGCGGAGAAGACTGTGTCCCAGCCCTCGTCATTCGTGCGCGCAGTCAACTCCGAGACATTGTCGGTCGGAGCGTAGGCCTCGAAGCCCGCGAGCTTGCGGAAGTCGTTGACGGCATGCGAGCAGTTGCCGGCACTTCCACCAACGCCAAGGAAAAACAGGCGTCCGCCGCGGCTGCGGACCGTAGCCAGTGTCTCCACCATGCGCTCGATCGCATCGGCGTCGAGGCTGTCGATGATCTCAGCCGCTTCCTTCAAGTGCTGGCGTGCGTAGCTCATGACCTCAACCTGCGTGCTTCCTTTTGCGCCAGGAACGCACGCGTCTCTTCGAGCCCTTCAGGAGACCCGATTTCGTAGAAGCGATCGGTGACCTCAACTCCGGCCAGATTGTCGTCGGCCAGCAGCCGCTGGTAGACCGCCGCGAGATCGGACGGGCGGTCGGGCGGAATACGGTGCCAGGGCCCGATCGGTGAGCACGCCCAGGCCGTAGTCGATGTGTTTCATGTCGGGCGTTCGGTTCACCTTGTCGTAGCGAAGAAGCCGGCCCTCCGTGAAAAGCACGTTGCTGTGGTCCCATTTATCGTCGTTGCGGAACACCGTCATGAGGCCGGCGCGCCCGCTGGCACGAAAAGCGCGTTCGATGGCCGGCAGGTCGCACGTGAGCAGGGAATCACCGTAGAGAACAAAAAAGGCGTCCCCGAGCACTGGCAACGCGCGCTTGAGTGCGCCCGCGGTTCCGAGCAGCGTTCCGCCATCGAACACGTATTCGATGTGAACGTTCCACCGCGAACCGTTGCCGAGCGCGTCGCGGATCATCTCGCCAAGATGAGCCACGCAGAAGACCACGCGTTCGACGCCTTGACTCGTCAACCAGCCCAGCTGGTGCTCCGCGAACGGACGGCCGCCGACATCGACCAGCGCTTTTGGCACCGTCGTCGTGACCGGGTGGAGGCGGGTGGCGAGGCCTCCGGCTAGAATCGCAACAGGCAGGCTCACGCGAACAAGACCTTGGTGCCTTCGAAATCGAACCGGAACCGTACCTCCTCGAGGCCCGCCGCCGCCATCGCGGTCCTGACGCGCCGGTGATCCTCGGCATAGAACATCAGAAAACCGCCGCCGCCGGCGCCGACCAGTTTCCCGCCGAGCGCACCGTTGCGCCGCCCGAGCTCGTACCATTCGTCGATTTGGGGGTTCGACATTCCCTTCGAACGTCGCTTCTTGTGTTCCCAGTGCTCGTGCATCAGCTCGCCAAAGGCGGCCGTGTCGGCCTTCTCGAGCGCCAGCCGGCTGCGGTGGCCAAGGTCCTTGACGTAGTGGAGGTTGTTCAGCATCTCGGCATCGTGCTCGCCGGTTCGCTGCTGCTGATCCGCGAGAATGCTTCCCGCCGTTCGCGAGAATCCCGTGAAGAAGAGCAGCAAATTGTCTTCGAGGTTGAACATCGCGTCGATCGGGAGCTTGAGCGGCTCGGCTTCGACCACGCCTTCTTTGTGGAACGTGAAGCAGGTCACGCCGCCGTACGCGGCGATGTACTGGTCCTGCTTGCCAATCGGCTCGTTGAGCTTCGCGATCTCGATCTCGCACGCCAGCTCGGCGAGCTCGCTCGGGTGCAACAACCTGCGCCGGTGCGCGTAGAGCGCCTTGAGCAATGCCGTCGTGAAGCTTCCCGAGGACCCCAGGCCTGTGCCCGCCGGTATGTCGGCGAGCGTCGTAACCTCTATCTGGGGGGTTTTGAACCCGACGAGCTTGATCGCTTCGCGAATGATGGGATGGTGCACCTCTTGCGCGGTCTCGACGTGCTCGAGCTTCGAGTACTTCAGGTAGATGCCAGGCGTAAACGGCCGCATCACCGTCACGTAGACGTACTTGTCGATCGCCGCGGCGATGAGGAATCCTCCGTGCTCGCGGTAGTACGACGGCAAGTCGGTGCCACCGCCGCCCAGGGTGATTCGAAGGGGACTGCGCGTGATGATCATCTACTGGTCACGCCGAGGGCGATGCCCGGCATCATAGCCCGACTGCTGATAAATTCGTTCCACGACGGACAGCGCCTCGCGCGCCGCGTCGAGACCAGCCGCGGGCTCTCGACCGAGCCGGATATCTTCGAGGAACTCGCTGAACTCGAGCGCCCACGAGCGGTCGCCGCGCGGGTACTCGGCGGCGGTCGTCTCCGGCGGCCCCATTTCCGGCAGCATCTTGTAGAGCGTGAAGCGTTCGACGCCGTAGCTCCCTCCCAGGCCATCGATGGCAATCTTGCCGTCGCGGCCATAAATCTCGAGCGAGAACAGGTTCTTCCACTCCGTGCAGCTCACGTGCAGGAAGGCGACCTGCCCTCCTGCGGCCTCGAGCAACATGAATGCGTTGTCATCGACGGGCATATCCCAGAAAAACGTGGTCGCGGCACCACGGACTTCGCGGAAGGGTCCCAGGAACCAGGCTGCCAGGTCGATCAGATGGACGCCCTGATCGATCAGTTCGCCGCCGCCGGATTTCCTGGGGTCGGCCCTCCACTCGCGCTCGTAGCCGACGCGCCCGCCGTGTCCGTAGCGTCCCCGGATGAACATCAGCGGGCCGAGTGTTCCGGCATCTACTGCCGCCCGCGCGGCGAGCAGGGCCGGGTGGTAGCGATGGTTGAAGCCGACCCTGACGAGGCGGTTCTGCGCGCGCGCTGCGACGAGCAGCCGGTCGAGCTCCTCGACCGTTCGCGCCGCCGGCTTTTCGACGAGCACATGCTTGCCAGCCTCGACCGCCGCGAACGCGATCGGCGTCAGGGCGTCGTTGGTTGTCGCGACAATCACGATATCGACATCGGCGGCGCCGACGGCGTCTTGCCAGTGACCAACGGCGCTCGCCCCAGAGGACCGCGCCAACTCCTGCGCGCGCTCCGGCACGGTATCAGCGCAGACAGTGAGTGATGCGCCGCCGAGGGCCGCGGCACGCTTGCGCCCAATGAGGCCGCAGCCGACGATGGCGACGCGCGGAGGCGGATTCAGCGGTCCCCCCACGTAAAGCCTCGATCCTTCGGCACGATTCGCCGCAGGGTATAGACGTCGCTCTGTTCGAGGTCGCGGCGATGGCCGGGCAGGTCTTCCCAGGGATCCCAGACAGCGCTCAGGAGTCGTCCAGTAATCCCGTCGCTTGCGGCCGAGGCCAGGAACACCGCCAGGTCGGCGGCTCGTTCAGGTGGTGTTCCGCCCTCGAGCTGGCGGCGCTCTGCGTCCCGATACTCGGCGCCAGCGGCATCCGGACCCGCAGCGAGAACCTCGTCGAGCATCTGCGTGTTCATTGCGCCCGGGGCGAGGGCATTGACGTCGATGCCCAAGCCGCGCTGCTCCGCGGCGAGCGTTTCCGTGAACCGCACGAGCCCGCTCTTTGCCGTCGCGTATGCAGAGAAGCGCGGACGCGGTGCGGTCGCCCCGCCCCCGGAAATGTTGACGATCTTGCCGTAGTTCTGGAGGCGCATGGCGGGCAGCACCAGGCGGCACAGATTGATGGGTGCGAGCAGATCGGTCCGGATCGTCTCTTGCCACTGCTGCCAATCGATCCGATCGAGCTCGCCGATCGGACCCTGGATGGCGGCATTGTTCACGAGCGTCGTCAGTGCGCCGGCCTCGGACCCGAAGGCAGAGATGGCTGTCGCCATTCCAGCCTCGTCCAGGACGTCGCTCACGAATCCGCGAACGACCTGCGAGACGGAGGCACGGGATGCCTCGATGGTCGCCCGCGCGATGTCGAGGGTCGCCTGGTGCCGACCGACAATGGCCACGTGCGATCCCGCGGCCGCGAACCGGCAGGCAATCGCGAGCCCCAGACCGCGCGATCCGCCGGTGATGAACGCCGAGCGGCCCGCGAGCGGGGCAGTGGTCATGCTGTCCCTCCAGCCGCGCGACGTCCGGCCGGATGAGCGGAGAGCGCCAACCGCGAGTCTACAAGGCGCGACAGGATGTTCCAGGGGACGGCACGCTCCCACAATGCGCGCTGCCGGACGCCGAGCGCCTTGAGGATCTTGAACCGGATGATTTGATCGAAACCGTCGACGAAACCTGGATACACAGGGGCAAGTCCCGCCGTCTGCATCGCCAGGCCGAGCGTCTGGGGCTCGAAAAAGCTGACGTGGATCTCCGGAATGACGTAGCGCCACTGCGACAGGCGGTTTCGAAATGGCTTGGCGTTGCCGGTCGTGAGGAAAAGCACGCCGCCGGGCTTCAGCAGTCGCGCGATCTGGCGGAGAACGTCGACGGGATCGACCACGTGCTCCAGCACTTCAATCGCGGTGATCACGTCGAACGTGTTGCGCTCGTGCGTGAGCGCAGTCGCGTCGATCATCGGAATGCCCTGGGCCTGTGCACGCGAGGCAATCCAACCCGTCTCGTGCCCCACGACATTGTCCACGCCGTGCGCGCGAGCCCAGCGCACGAGGCCGCCGTTGCCGCAGCCGAAGTCGAGCCAGCGGGTATGCGGCCCGATTGGCGCCAGCGACTCCACGGCGCGGAGCAGGCCGCGCCACTCGTAGGAGCGTACGGTGGTCTCCGGGTGTTCGAGCTCGAAGACGTAGTCGACGTGGGGGTCGGCACCCCGCCCATGATAGTAGGCTTCCGAGTAAATAGCCTCGTAGTCGGTCCACGGATCGGTGACGAAAGAGAAGCGGCAGTCCGGGCAGTGGGCAAGGCCGAAGCCCCGTTTGGCGAACTGTCCGAAGGCAGAACCGGCCGATTCGAGTCGCCCGCCTCGGCAGATCGGGCAGGTCAGATGCTTCAGCGAAGGGCTCACCGACGGGCTAGCACCCACTCGCTCTTCGCAAGGAAGTCGACGGTCCGCATCACCGACTCTCGAATGGTCAGTTTCGGCGTCCAGCCGAGTGCACGAATTCTGGCCGTGTCGAGAAAGATGAACGGGTTGTCTCCGATCCAGCCCCGGTCACCGCCCGAATACTCGAGCGCCGGCGTCACCCCGAGGTGCTCGGTGATCCACCGGATCGAATCGTTCAACTCGCAGGTACTCGTTGGTGCCGAGGTTGAAGATATTCACTTTGTCCGTGGCGCGCTCGAGCGCCACGAAGATCGCGTCGACGCAGTCTTGGACGTAGAGGTACGATTTGCGCTGGCGGCCGTTGCCGAGCACCGGCAACCGCGACGGGATCCGTCGCCAGCATACGGTAGAAATCGAAGACGTGGCCGTGCGTATACCGTTCGCCCAGGATCGAGACGAACCTGAAGATCCAGGCCTGGATGCCAAACCCTTCGCAGTACGCCTGGATGAGACCCTCGCCGGCCAGTTTCGACGCGCCGTAGAGCGAAGTCTGGACCGGGAACGGTGCCGCCTCCGGAGTAGGAATCACCGCGGCCTCGCCGTAGATCGATCCAGTCGAGGCAAACGCGATCCGCCGCACGTCCGCCGCGCGCATCGCTTCGAGCACGTTGAATGTCGCGATCGTATTCTGCTCGAGGTCCTTCCGTGGATGCTCGGTGCCGAACCGGACGTCGGCGTTGGCGGCGAGGTGGAAGACGATGTCCGCGCCCCGCATCGCGGCTGTCAGCGCCGGCAGATCGAGCGTATCGCCGCGGGCCAGCGTGAAGGTCGAATGTGTTAACGCGTTTTCGAGAAACCGCTCCTGACCAGTCGAGAAGTTATCGAAGGCGACGACGGTATGGCCGTCGGCAAGGAGACGATCGACCAGAGTACTCCCGATGAAACCAGCTCCGCCTGTGACGAATGCGTGCATGAGATCTGGCGAGGATCCTATCACGCGCCTCAAAAACAACTCGGAGCGTCAACACCGTAGCGGTCGTCCCGAACATTGTCCTAGACTATTCTAGAAGCTCACAAGGAGTCGCGAACGGACGTTGTGTCGGATTTCTTCTACGAGTACTACGGCTACTGCCCGATCTGCGCCTTGCCGACGCGGTTTACGGCGAGGCAGGAGTGGTTTCGCGATCATTACTTCTGTGAGAAGTGTGGCTCGCTTCCACGTCAGCGCGCGCTCATCCTCGTGCTCGAGGCTCAATTCCCGAACTGGCGCGACGCGGAGATTTACGAAGCGTCGCCATCTGGACCTGCGTCGGATCGCCTGGCTCGCGACTGTTCGAAATATCGTGCCGAGCTATTGCTATCCCGGCGTGGTGCCGGGGACGTTGCACGAAGGCTTTCGCTGCGAAGACCTGGAGCGATTGACTTTTCCCGACCGCTGCTTCGATCTAGTGGTGACGCAGGAGGTGTTCGAGCACGTCTTCGACTATCGCCGCGCCTTTCGCGAGGTCATGCGCACAGTGCGGTCTGGGGGCGCGCACGTCTTCACGACCCCCAAGTATAAGCAGCTCCGCAAAAGCGTGGATCGAGCGGTGCGGTCGAATGGGCAGGTCGTGCATCTGGCCGACCCCGAGTATCACGGCAACCCGATTGATAGCTCGGGGTCGCTCGTGACCGTGCATTACGGCGACGACATCTGCGACATCATCTGGAAGGAAACGGGCTGTCCGACGACAATCTACGACATCCGCGAAGAGACCACCGGGACCATCGCTGAATTCATGGACGTATTCGTGACTAGGAAGATCTAGCAATGTCGCGCGAGGTCCGCGTCATCGCGTTTTATCTGCCGCAGTTTCACCCCATTCCCGAGAACGACCTGTGGTGGGGAGCTGGCTTTACCGAGTGGACGAACGTCACGCGCGCGCAGCCTGTGTACCGCGGCCACGACCAGCCACGGCGGCCGACGGAGCTGGGCTACTACGACTTGCGCGTCAAGGAGGTCCGGCACCGGCAGGCGGAACTGGCACGCAAGTACGGCATCCACGGGTTCTGCTACTACTACTACTGGTTCTCCGGGCGCAGGCTACTGGAGCAGCCGCTCGATCTGATGCTGGCAGATCGCGCACTAGATTTTCCGTTCTGTCTCTGCTGGGCGAACGAGAGCTGGTCGCGCCGGTGGGACGGTTCGGAGCGCGACATCCTGATCGAGCAGGAATACCAGCCAGACGATCCTCCCAGGTTTATCCGCGATGTTGCGCATATTCTGCGCGACTCGCGCTACATCACCGTGGACGGCTTGCCGATCCTGCTCGTCTATCGTCCCGCGGTAATTCCCGACGTTCGCGAGATGCTGCGCACCTGGCGAGCGACGGCCGCAGACGTCGGTTTGACAGACCTGCACGTGTGCGCCGTACAAAGTAACGACTACACATCTGGCCTCGAGGACGGATTCGATGCGATGGTCGAGTTTCCTCCCCACAGCATCCCGGTAGGTGAGATCACGCGGACAGTGCCGGAGGTCGCTTCGGACTTCTCGGGGAAGATCTTTTCCTACGCAGATGTCGTCCGGTACTCCACCGCGCTGGAGTCGTGCATCCGCCTGCCGATATACCGCGGCGTCATGACCGGCTGGGACAACACAGCGCGCCGTGGACGGGCGAGCCATATCTACTATGACTCCACGCCCGAGCAGTATGAAGTCTGGCTCAAACGCCTGCTCGCGTATACGCGCCGTCACCACGAGGGCGATCATCGGCTCATCTTTGTCAACGCCTGGAACGAGTGGGCCGAGGGAGCGTACCTGGAGCCTGATGCAACGCATCGACATGGCTATCTGGAGGCGACGGTCCGGGCTGTCTTCGGCCCGCCAGACCGCTCGGCGCTCTTCGCTACGCTTCGCCAGATTACCGACGGCAACGACGAGGTGCAGCGCCTGCTCGACGAACTCGAGCAGGTCGTCAAAGTCAACGAACGGACGGTCGCGCTGATCGAGGCACGCGACACGGCGGCCAAGCGTCCGACACGAGACGGCGTGTCCGTCACGTTCCACGCCATCGAGAGCGCGGGGTTTACGTTGCCGTCGACGATCGTCTCCGACGCCGCCGTCGGTTTTGTCGACAGCTTGAACACGCCGAACTATCAGCGTGGGGTGACGTTCAACCGAAACTACGACGTGCTGCTCCAAGGGTGGATCGCCAGCCGGCTCGTCACTGCAGACGCGACTTCTCCGCTCATCCTGCAGCTGACGAACCTGGAAACCGGCAACCGTTACGTCACCCGCCTGCTCGCGCGGATGAGACGCGACGATGTCGTGGCCCATCTGGCGGGGCAGCGTGCCTATCGACGGCTGGGGGCTGACTGCGCGCTCTTCAGCGGGTATCGCGCCTACCTGAATATCGCCGCGCTCGACCCGGGCGCGTACACGCTGGATGCCATCCTACCCCTGGCGGGGGAGCAGCGAGGCGCTGCGCTGCGGCTGCACTCGTCGATCGTGGTTCTCTAGGAAGATCTGAACCGCGCCGCATCCACCGCTCATGACCCAGGGATCAACGATGGCACTCGATCCCAAGTCAGGCACCGTGAAAGCGTCGAGCCTACGAGCAATCCTGTCGTCTTCCGGAAGCCTGGGCCTGGGCATCCTGTCAGGACTGCTCGTCGTCCTGGCGCTGGCGCTGGTCTCGGGCTTGACGTTCCCTCGCGCCCGCGTCATCCAGGTGGCCATGGACGCGCTGACATCCGGCGAGTTGGCGTTCGACGCGCACCGCGAAGAGGACTATTTCACCGAATGCAGCCTCCTGACGATGCAGTACATGCGGGCTTCCGGCCTTTTCCGCAATGTCATCGAGACACGCTACGCGGAGGGGGCGCGCCATCCGTGTCAGAATCTTGAGTCGCTGATCACGACCGGGAGTATGGCCGACGGATCGGTTCCGCTCGTCGGCGCATACGTGAACTATCCGTTGGGAAGCCGTTTCCTGGAAGCGCTCGTGCTCAGTGTGCTCGACTTGCGCTCCGCCAAATCGCTGTACGGATTCTTGTCGTACAGGTAGATCCTGATCCTCATCGCCGGCGCGTTCCGTAATTCGCCGTCCACGGCGCTGACCGTTCTGCCGATCGGCTTCTTCCTCCTGTTCGGGTTCTCCATGCATCGGTTCGGGCACAACCTGGCGCACGCCCCCGGGTTCGTCTTGGGCTTCACGGCTCTCGGTGTGTTTCTCGCCGGGCCCGACCGTTTCCGGAACTCCGCGGCAAGGGTGATGTTCTTTGGCTTCCTGGGAGTCGTCATCGCCTCTTTCGATCTAATGCACGGCTCAATTCCGGTCGTTTTGTCGCTGGCAATCGTGCTCAATCACCTGTTCTACGTGGCGCCGGCCCTTCGCACCGACTCTACTCTGTCGCCGGGCGGCTATTGGCTGGTTGCGCTTGGAGAGGCTGCGGTTATCTGCGTCTGCTTTGTTGTGGCCTACGGGACGCTGACCGCCGGTCGCCTGTTGCTGCTGGTACCGCTCGCCGACGGAAACGGAAGCTGGCATCGGTACGGTGTCGCACTCGGATCGCGACTGGGTCGTGAGGTGTCCGGCGTCGTCATCAACCCCGATGACGTCATTGAAAAGCTATGGCAGACGCGGTTTCAATTGATGCCCGGTGGCGTCACTCCCTCGACATGGATGCTGGTTGTGTCGTTGACGGCGTGGATCTTCACGATCTGTCTGCTCCCGATCGCCAGCTGGCGCCGTGATCGGGCGCCACTCGTTCTCCTGGCCGACCTGTCGGTCATCGTGCTGGCCGCCGCCGGCGCGCTGGCCTGGTATCGCCTGTTCCGTCAGCACACGTTCATCCACGTCCTCTTTGTCGTGCGCATTGTCGCGCTTCCCGCGTCGTTCGGATTGGTGGCGGCGGCACTCGTCGTCCGATCGCTTGCGGACTCGCAGTCGCGAGCGCTTCGTTGGGCGCCGGCAGCGTGCGCGGTCGTGTCCCTCGTCGCAGCCGCCTGGTTGCTCGAGGGGACGATGTCGGTGGTGACGTCAGCTCGAGTGGCTGACCAATCCATGGTCGATGAGGTCTCGTGTGCTCCGCTCGGACTCCGGAGGGATGGCAAGCCGGATGGGTTGATCGAACTCGCGGTCCGCACCACGCAGGTCTCTCCTCCCCTGGCAGCCATCGGCTGGCGTCCGCGCGACCTCGGTCGGTTGTATTTGCGCCTGGAGCGTTCGAGTCCGCCTGGTTGGTGGGAGACGGGCGCGGGAGTCTACGTCCTAGGTATCACCGTGCGCCCAGGCAGCGAGCTGATAAACGAGTCGGATGGAAGCGTCCTCATGCCGCCTCAGCATCCATCGTTGTTTCTTCACTTCTGTCGAGATGGCTACGACACGCCGGATTCCCGCTATTGGCTCCACGTTGGCGACGCGTCCCTGCGTGTCGAACCGGAGCGGTGAGGCGAACCTACCGCGACCACACTTGCAGCTGCTTGTCGCGAAGATCCGTTCGCTTGCGATAGTCCTCTCGAGACAGGTACTTCTCCAGGTAGCAATACAGAACGATGAACAGATAGCGCGACCCCATCTCCCGAATCCTGAACTTGGACACTCCAGAGGTCCGGTTGTACCAGGACGTGGGAAGGACGGTGTAGCGGTACCCGCGGACGATCGATTTCAACGGCAGCTCGACCGTCAGGTTGAAGTGATAGGCAAGCAGCGGCTGAACACCAGCAACGACGGAGCGCCGGTACAACTTGAAGGCGTTCGTCACGTCGTTGTAGGACATCCAGAACAGCACGCGGATGAAAAAATTGGCCATCCGGTTCATCACTAGCTTCGGCCAGGGGTAGTCGACGACCTGCGCGCCCTTCACGAATCGGGATCCGAAGACGCAGTCGTACCCTTCCTGCATCGCCCGATAATAGGCGACGACATCGTCGGGAGAATCCGAGGCATCCGCCATGACGATGACGATGGCTTCGCCCTTGAAGGCCGCGAGCCCGGCGCGTACCGCGAAACCGAAGCCGTTCGGTGGCGTGTTGTTGATGTAACGCAGCGTCGGTACTTCCCGGCGTAATTCGTCGAGCACCTGCTCGGTCCGATCGCGGCTGTTGTCGTTGACAACGAGGATTTCGTGGGGAATGGTGGCGGCTGCCAGCGCGCGGTAGAGATCGCGGACGGTGGCGGCGATCCGTCCCTCCTCGTCATGCGCGGGAATCACGACCGAAAGCAGCCCCGGCACGCCGTCGGCTTCCCACTCCGCGAGGGACCGGACTTCGAGCGGCATCAGGGGTTCCGGGAAACCGACGCTCGCTCGGTCATGTCGCCGTGGATCTCCTCGATGGTTCGCTCGAGCGAGTACGACAGCGCCCATTCCGGATAGTGCGCGGCAAACCGTCGAATGTCGCTGACCCACCAGATGTGGTCGCCAGCGCGGTTGGTCGTCGCATGTAGCTCCAGTGCAGGGGGCGGCCGGTCAGGCCCTCGACAATCGCGATCGCCTCGAGCATCGAACAGTTCGATGCCGGCCCGCCGCCGATGTTGTAGACCTCGCCGCTTCGCGGCGCGCGGAAGAAGTGCCAGAACGCGTTGACGAGATCGTAGCGAGTGAATGTTGTCCCGCACCTGCTTGCCCTTGTAGCCGAACACGGTATAGGGACGTCCGGTGACCGCGCATTTCACGAGGTAGGCAGGAAGCCGTGGAGCTCGGCGCCCGAGTGACCAGGTCCCGTCAGGCAGCCGCCGCGGAAACAAGCCGTCTTCAACCCGAAGTAGCGTCCGTACTCCTGCACCATCACGTCAGCCGCGACTTTCGACGCACCGAACACGCTGTGCATGCTCGCGTCGATGCTCATCGTTTCGTCGATCCCGTGGCGGCTGAAAGGATGACCTTCGTCGACGGACCAGCGTGTCTCGAGCTCGACGAGCGGCAGCCGATTTGGCGTATCCCCGTAGACCTTGTTGGTGCTGGTGAAGATGAAGGGCGCGTCGGGGCAGTGCCGCCGCACCGTTTCGAGCACAACGAGCGTGCCGTTGGCGTTCACCGTGAAGTCGGTGACCGGCTCGCGCGCGGCCCAGTCATGCGAGGGCTGGGCCGCGGCATGGATCACCAGCGCGATCGCTCCCGCGTAGGAGGCAAAGACGCGCTCCATGGCGGCCTGATCCCTGATGTCGGCATCCACATGGCGATAACCGCGCACGGTGCTTTCCAGCATCTTGCGCCGCCACGCCGTGCTGCCGTCTTCGCCGAAGAAATACCGGCGCAAGTCGTTGTCGACGCCGACGACGTCAAAGCCCTGGTCAGCGAAGAACCGTGTGGCTTCGGAGCCAATCAGGCCGGACGCGCCGGTGATGAGAACGATGGACATTGTTCAGCGGGCTCAGCCGGCAGTCGAAGCCACGGGTGTCACTGGCGAGGCCGGGCTGTTCAGCACCGGTTCCAGAACCGCTCGATGCTCACGCAGCCAGGCGAACACTTCGTCGAGAAGGGTCGCGAAAGGACGCACGGGCGTCCAGCCGCAGGCGGCCGTTACGGCCGCGTTGTCGGTTACATAATACGGCACGTCCGCATCACTGGTGCGTGGCTCGGAGTCGATCGTGATCGACGCGTCCGCGCGTGTGCGGCAGAGGTCGGTCAGTTCGGCCAGCGACACACTATTGGCGCGGCCGCCACCCACGTTGAACACGCTTCCCGAGAAGCGCGTCAGGTCGGCGATTTGGATCCGAATCAAGTCATACAAATCGGCGACGTGCAGCACGTCCCTGACTTGCAGGCCGTCGCCGCCGAAACCGATGTACGAGAGGCGACCGCCGTACAGATGCCGCGACGCCCACAGGACGACGAACCCCTGATCGACTTTTCCCATTTGCCAGGGCCCGGATATCACGCCGCAGCGGTTCACGACTGTGCGAAGCCCATACATCGCCCGGGTACTCCTCGATGAGGAGCTCAGAGGCGAGCTTGGTGGCGCCGTACATCGACCGAAAGCCTCGAAGCGCGAAGTCGGTGGAGATGCCCTGTGTCGACCAGCCGGCGCCCGATGCCCGCTCCGGGATGTCGAGGCGCGCGCCACGGCGTTCGAGGGGCAGCGCTCGCAGCGGCTCGATCGGATACACGCGGCTCGTGGAGAGCAGGACGACGTCGGCCTTGTATTGCCGAGCTGCTTCCAGGCACTGCATGGTCCCACTCAGGTTCGTCTGAAGGACGTACGACGGACTGCCACCGTAGCCCGCGTGCACCGATGGTTCCGCTGAACATTCGATCAGCAGATCGAACGGTCCGGCCTCGGCAAGATCGTCCGCGATGCGCACGTCTCCATGAACGAACTCCACGCCGGCGCGCGTGAGCCGGCCCAGCGACAGCTCGCTGCCACGGCGACGCAAGTTATCGAACACGCGAATGACGTCGTCGGGACGATCGCGCTTGAGCAGGAGAGCGAGGCTGGATCCGACGAAGCCGGCTCCGCCCGTGATCAGGATTCGCATGCCAGAGGTCAGGGACGCTATGATATCCGACGATGGAGGAACAGAGAACCGGGCCCTTGACGCTCGATCCGCTCTACGCGACGCGTTTTCCGGAAGCCGATCGCGGCGCAAAGGACGCGATCTGGCAGGTGCTGTGTCCGCATTTTTTCCAGCGTTACGTCGGCCGAGACGACGTGGTCCTCGACATCGGTGCGGGATTCGGAGAGTTCCTGCGGCACATTCGCTGTCGGCGCCGGATTGCCGTGGACATCGAGCGGTTGTCCGGGCGGACGCTTCCACCCGGTACCGAAGAGGTCTTCACGCCCAGCCATCGACTGTCCGAGCACGTCCCCGCCAATTCGGTCGACCTCGTGTTCTGCAGCAATTTCTTCGAGCATCTGCCGGACACCGCCACGTTTCTCGCAACGCTGAAAGAGATTCAGACGGTGCTGCGGCCAGGTGGACGGTTGATGGCGCTGCAGCCGAACATCCGGCTGGTCGGCGGCGCCTACTGGGATTTCGTCGATCACCATCTTCCGATCACCGATCGTTCGCTCGTCGAGGCCTGTCAAAGTCTCGGCTTCGAGATCGTCGAAGTCATTCCGCGGTTCCTGCCGTACACGACGCGCAGCGCCATTCCGCAGTCCCCGTGGCTGGTCCGTCTGTATCTTGCCGTTCGGCCGGTCTGGTGGCTGCTGGGGAAGCAGACCTTCCTGGTCGCCAGAAAGAGTGGCGCGGCAGTGCCGTCGAGAGGCTGAAGTGCCGGCACACGCGATTCCGCGCGACGCGGCGATCTACGTCGCCGGCCATCGCGGCCTCGTCGGTTCCGCGCTCAGGCGCCGCCTGACGAGCGCCGGGTTTACCAACCTTCTCGGCGCCACCAGAGATCAACTCGACCTGCGCGATCAGGCGGCCGTGAACTACTGGTTCAAGGCGAACCGTCCGGAGTATGTCTTCCTGGTTGCCGGAACGGTTGGAGGCATTCTCGCGAATTCGACGCATCCGGCCGAGTTCATCTACGACAACCTGATGATTCACGCCACGATCACCCATGCCAGCCACGTCCATGGAGTGAAGCGGCTTCTGTATCTGGGGAGCTCGTGCATCTACCCGCGTGACGCGGCGCAGCCGATGGTCGAGGAGGCGCTCCTGACGGGTCCCCTCGAGCCGACGAACGAACCCTACGCGATCGCCAAGATCTCTGGGATCCGGCTCTGCCAGGCGTATCGCCGTCAGTACGGCTGCGACTTCATCTCGGCGATGCCCACTAACCTCTACGGCCCGGGAGACAACTTCGATCTCGACAGCTCGCACGTCGTTCCGGCGCTGATGCGGAAGTTTCACGACGCGAAGCTGGCGGGCGCGCACTCCGCCGTCGTCTGGGGCACGGGACGTCCTCGGCGTGAGTTCCTCCACGTCGACGATCTGGCTGACGCGTGCCTGTTTCTGATGGAACGCTACGACAGCGACGAGCACATCAACGTCGGCACGGGAGAAGACCTGTCAATCGGAGAGCTCGCGGCGCGCGTGCGCGATCTCGTTGCGCCGGGCGTCGACATCAGGTTCGATACCTCGAAGCCGGACGGCACCCCTCGAAAGCTCCTCGACGTGACGCGGCTGCATGCCCTGGGCTGGGTCCACCGCACGGATCTGGACGAGGGCCTCCGCTCGACCTACGAGTGGTTTTGCGCTCAATGCTGAACGCCTGCACTATCGTCGCCTGCAACTATCTCCCGTATGCTCGTGTGCTTGCCGACTCGTTGTTTGCCCACCATCCGGATGGATCGTTTGTCGTCCTCCTGATCGACGACGAGAATCGGACGGTCGATCCAGGAGATCGGCGGATCGATTGTCGCCGGCTGAGCGACATCGGGCTCGATCGCGAGGAGATTCGGCGGCTCGCGAGTATCTACGACGTCACCGAGCTGGCGACGGCAGTCAAGCCGCTTCTTTTGAAACAGCTGCTCGACGAGGGGCGCCAGAGCATCACCTACCTCGATCCGGACATCCGAGTCTTCGACTCGCTCGATGAAGTGGCGCGGCTGGCGTCCGAGCACGGCATCGTGCTGACGCCCCATACGATGCGGCCGTATCCGCAAGACGATCGGCAAGTCGACGGGTTCTTCGTGTTGTCGGCTGGCGTCTACAACCTGGGGTTCGTCGCGGTTGCGCCGTCGGCTCGTCCGTTCCTCGACTGGTGGTGGCAGGTGACCAGGCGGGACGCCCTGTCGGACGTGTCGCGCAACATGTTCACCGACCAGCGCTGGGTCGACTTCGTCCCGAGCCTCTTCGATCACCTGATTCTCAAGGATCCGGGCTGCAACGTGGCCTATTGGAACCTGCACGGCCGAGAGCTGACGCTCGACGGTGACCGTTACCTCGTCGACGGCGTTCCGCTTCGGTTTTTTCATTTCAGCGGTTTCGATGTTGCCAGGCCAACCTTACTCAGCTCTCACCAGGGCGACCGGCCACGAATCCTGCTGAGCGATCGGCCGGTGCTCGCCCGACTGTGTCAGGAGTACGCTGCGAGCCTCGAACGTGCGGGTCTCGACGGGCGCGAGCGTCAACCGTACGGATGGAGCCGAATCGCATGCGGCCTTCAGATGACGACACGGATGCGTCGGCTCTATCGGTCGGCTCTCGTTGAGGCCGAACGAGGCCTCGGGCCCGAACCGCCGGATCCGTTCGACCACACGAACCCCCAAGCGTTTCTGACCTGGTTGAATGCTCCCCAGGGCGGCGCGCCGGGCCAGCCCTCCCGTTATCTCTATTCCATTTATCAGGACCGGCTCGACCTGCAGATCCAGTTCCCGGACGTCGGCGGTGCGGACGCCGGGAGGTTTGCTGAGTGGATCTGGCGCGACAGCGATCTTCGAGAGAAGACCCCCATGGAACTACTTCCTCTAGGCGAAGGCGCGCGGCCTCGCGCCGTGCTCGAAGAAACGTCAGCTCAGGTCGACCAGGCACCGGACCAGTCGGCCATCGGTCCCCTCGAGTCGATGCTTCCTCATCTCGAGGCCATGGCGATGCTGCAGCAGAGCGCGGAAGGACCATTGGCCGGACTGCGCCGCGGCGCCCAGCGTCTGCTGTTCAGGCTGCTGAGACCCTATGCGTTCCAGCAGCATCAGCTTCAGATGCAGCTGATTACCGCGCTCCGCCAGACGGCGCTCGCCCTGCGACGGCAGCAGGCGCTCCATGAGTCGCTCGATAACCGTGTTCGCGACCTGACGCGCGAGCTGGTGGAGGCGAAGCGAGAGATGAGAAGACGTTCCTAGCGCTTTCGCGCGAAACAGAGCAGGGCGTCCTGCCGCCCGGCCCGCTGGAGCGCCCGTGCCAGCTTCACGCCTCCGGCGCGCACGAGCCATTCCGTGAGCGTGGCGCGGAGCCCGCCCGGGGCATGCGTGTAGCGGAAATTGATCGTCTCCTGAGGTCCCCACATCGCGTGTTCCCGCACGAAACGCACGTCGGAAAAGCCGGTCGCTTCGAGCAGACGCCGGAGGCTGTCCTCGCTGAAGTAGTAGCACGTGCTCGAGCGGGCTGAGGACCGCCCAGTCAGTCCCGAGCAAGTACCAGCTCGCAGCATCGATGTTCGGCGTGCTGATGGCGAGCGTGCCACCAGGCGCCAGCGCCCTGGCAATCGCGCCAAGTACGGCGCGCGGGTCGAACAGGTGTTCGATCACGTCGAACATCACCGCGGCATGAAACGACGCGGGCTCGATCGGCGCGTCCTCGGCGCGTTCCCGGCGGATTCGCAACTCCAGACGCTCAATGGCAAAGCGCGAAGCCTCGCCCGACAGCTCGATGCCTTCAACACGCCAGCCCGCGCGCTCGGCGGCCTTCAAAAAGAAACCCGCGCCGCACCCGACCTCGAGCAGGCGTCGTCCTGGCGCCTCGGCCGCGATCATCTGCAGGACGGCAGCATGCCGCGCGTCGAAATACGCCAGGTCGAACGACCCGTCGACGACGCCGAGCGACGGCAGGTACTCCTTCCAGAAATAGTCCGCGCTGTAGCGGCTGAGAATCTTCTCCAGCGGGGCGCGCGGGTTCGCGTAGATCAGCGCACAGCGTGTGCATCGACCGATGGCGTAGCCGAACTTCACCACCAGTTGATCAGTCGAGGTAGCGCCACAGATCGCGCAGGCGACCGAAACACCGTCGGCATGCAGCTGAGAGTCTGCAGCCATCATCTGACGCCGGCGCTCGGTGTCACTGGCGCCGTTTCGAGCATTCTGGGTCGCAACCGCCAGTCTCGAATCGTCGATGCCAAGGCCACGACCACGAGGACGATCGCTGTGAACCCGATAAACCTCGACTGCTGAATGAGCGATCCGGCCAACGCTGAGCCCAACGCGACTTCAGCGGGTTGCCTGAACGCGAACCAGGACGTTGGCGACGAGTCTGCGGCGACGACGCGGAAAGGCCCCTCCGGACAACGGACGGCCACGCTCGTCCACCCTCTGGCGTCGAACCACGGCGGGCGGACGCGTGTTTCCTGGCCCGACTCGACGCTCTGCAGAGCCAGCTGAAGACCCGACCAGTTCGCCGAACTGGCAATCTCGAACTGCGCATGCCGAAAATCGCGGCACGAGACCGGCTGGCTCTCGAAACGTGCCTCGCCCGCGGATTTGCCGCTTGCGTACGAATCGAACAGGGGTTGGGGAGCGCCTCCCGCGTGGGCCGTGTCAAGCAGAGCGGCCCCGGCCGACGCGCCCGCCGGCTTGACGTCGAGCGGCCGTCGAACGGCCGTCGGCAGGATTCGCCGGATATAGGGGTGTTCGAGCCAGCTGGCGAGCATGGCGGCACTGTAATAGGGAATCTCCTGAGGGCCCTTCTTTTCGATGAATTGCGGCACATCGTCGGTCATGACGAAGTGCCGCACGTTTCTCACGTGTTCGCGAGTCCACTGGCGCCGCTGCGGACCATGCGTCGCGACCATCTCGTTGCTCACCTTCTTGATGCCAATGCCTGTCACCGAAATCCAGGCCGCGAATCCGATGGCACACGCGAGTACCACGCGGCGACCGTTCCGCGGGTGTAGCCACGAGAGGATCGCCGCGGTGTTGGCGAGGTAACCGAGCGCCACCATGTCGAGGTAGCGCGACGCGGGAGCGGCGCCCATCGCGCCGCGGGAATAGGCCATCGCGGCGCACTGGAGAACCACCCAGGCGCCCATGGCCAGGGTGACCTGCTCGATTGCGGTTGCGCGCAGCCGGCGCCACACGACCGTCAGCCCCACCGCTGCGAGCGGCAGCCACATGATCACCGTCGCGCGCGGGTAGTCGATCCACGGGAAGGCCAGGCTCCGCGCGAAGGCGATGCTGAAAAAGCGGAACGAGCTGGCCTTGAGAGCTTCGTGGTAGGAGATCGGCGGCGGCAGCGCACCATACCCGACAGCCGCGACGACCACCAGCGCGACGGCGCTCGCGGCGAATGCGCGCCAGCCCCACCGATCGGCGATGGCGCGAAGCACGATGACGCCCCCAATCGCCGGCAGGATGAGGATGCCACCGGCGACGGTGAATGGGCAGCACAGGGCAAAGAGGCAGCCGAGCCACCACGGCGCCGTGCCAGGACGCGAGGCGCCCATCAGCCACAGTGCCATGCCGGAGAACAGCACAAGAAAGTAGAACGCCGATTGAAATCCGGCGAGCGAGTTCTCGATTGCGAACGGCGGGGCGAAGGTCAGGCCGACCGCGAGCACGACGCCAGGGAGACTCCATCGCCCCATCGCGCGAGAGAGCAGCGCCACGAACACCAGCGCCGCCAACGAGTGGAGGATCGCGTTCACGACGATCTGCAGGTGCGGATCCCATTGCCCGTTCAAGACGAGCAGCGGTGAGCGACAGCAGGCGGCTGAAGAAGATGCGATGCTCGTTGTGAAACGTGAACATCTGACGCCACGTCACGCCGTGGTCGGCCCATGGGATGTAGAGGGTCAACCCCTCGCCATCCCACTGATCCCAGAACGGCACCGGCACGGGATATTGCTGCACGAGGGCCAGCTTGGCCCACACCACGCCGAGGAACAGTGCGGTCAACCAGAGTGCGTCGCGCTTCCAGGCCGGTCCGGTGACGATCTCGCGAAGGATGAAGCCGATCCCGGTAGCGATCAAAACGAAGACCGCCGTGGCAATCCACGCGAGCGACAAGGGCGTCACGAACTGCAGGCTGTACCATCGCGGCGTGGAGACGAGCCAACTGCTCTTGGTGACCAGCATGGGGTCGTTGGCACCGGCCGTCGTCACGATTCGGACGCCATCGGCCTCCGGCCTCATGATGGCGATCTGATTCAGGGGCAGCATCACCATCGGATCGATCGTCCGAACCGTCTTTCCCTGGTCGTCCAGAACGCGCATCTGGCGAATGACGACCTCGCCTTCGCCGTCAAGCGGATCGAGGCGCAGGACTTCGAGCGGTTTCTGCGGCAGGGGGAAGCGCAACGTATCGAAGGTTCCGGGACGCTGGTGCAGCATCGCCAGGCTGGAATCGTTGGGACTCATCGCGAAGTCCGCGCTCCAGAAGATCTGCGCCCAGCGCCCCCCCTTGGCTTGGAGCTCGACTTCGAGCACGCGTCCGCCAGGCTGGAACAGCCAGGTGCTCGCCACCGCCACGGTCACCAGGGGCACGACGATCAGGCCCCCGAACAGGAGCGAACAGCACGATGCCGATCCGCCGGGTCGACCCGCTCTGTTGGCGTGGAAGATCGGTCGCGGGATCACGCATCGATGCGGAAGTCCGGGAAGTCTCGGGTCAGGTTCGGATTGTAGTACGGATCCCGATCGATGACGTCTGCCCAGCGTCGACGCATCTCGGCGAGCGCCCGCGAGGTCCTGACGCCGCACGCCAAAGCTGGCCGATTCGTGATGATAGAGCTGCGCCCACGGCGTGAAGACGACGCGGTAGTCGGCCCGCCGGAGCCGCAGGCAGTAGTCGACGTCGTTGAAGTCGATCGGGAAGCGTTCGTCGAAGCCGCCCACCTCGTCGAAGACCGCGCCGCCGCGTCATCAGGCACGCCCCGGTGACCGCCGAGTAGTTGCGGGCGATGATGGCGCTGCCGGCGTAGCCGGCCGAGACGTCCCGGGTGCTGATGAAACGCGTGCGCGGCGACGCCTGCGACGCCGAGCACCATGCCGATATGCTGCAGCCGGCCGTCGGGGTAGAACAGCTTGGCGCCGACGGCCCCGATCTCCGGCTCCTGCGAATACTCGAGCATCGCCGTCAGCCAGTCCGGCGAGATGACTTCGAGGTCGTCGTTGAACAGCACGCAGGTGCTCGCCCGACGACGCCGACACGCCGGCGTTGATCTTGGCGGAGAAATTGAACGGACCGAGCCTCGAGAACGGCAGCACCATGTGGCGCGTGCCCTCGAGGGCGCGCGTCGGTCGTCGGCGGCACGCCGGCGTGCGTCGGCGACGATGATGAACTCGTAGCGCGTCGTACGAGGTCTTCTCGATCGACGCTGGCGATTGCGTGGGCGAGCAGGTCGACCGCGGTGCCGTCCGCTGTCGCGCAGCCGGCCGGCGGTCGGAATCACGATCGACACGAGCGGCCGTGCTCGGATGTGCCGCCGCACGCGGTAGAGGCCCGGCGCTCCGCCCGGCAGCACGTCGGCCTCGACGCCGCGGCGGCGAACGTAGTCCTCGAGCGCCGAGCGTCCCGCATCGAGCGCCCAGGGCTTGGCGTGTCCCGCGCTTGCCGTCGACTGCGGCAGCTTGCGCCAGTGATAGAGCACCCGCGGGATGTGATGGATTCGCGCGGTCCGTTCCATCAGCCGCAGCAGCAGGTCGTAGTCCTGCGCGCCTTCGTAGCCGGTTCGGAAGCCCCCGACCTCGTTCAGCACGCTGCCGCCGGACGACCATCAGGTGGCACGTGTACATGCACGTGAGGAAGTGCTCCGGCGACCAGTCGGGCTTGAAGTACGGATCGCACCGTCGCGCCGCTGCAGATCCAGCTTGTCCTCGTCAGAGTAGATGACGTCGGCGTCCGGATGCGTGTTGAGGTGCAGGACGATCTCTGCCAGGGCGTCTGGCGCGAGCTCGTCGTCGTGGTCGAGCAGGGCGACGAACTCCCCCCGCGCCGGTTTCGAGCGGCGAGGTTCGACGCGATCGGAGATCCCGCCATTGGCCGACGAGTAGCGAATCTGAATCCGTTTGTCGGATTCGTACTCGCGCAGGACCTGCACGGTCGCAGGCGTCGTCGACGCATCGTCGCACAGGCACAGCTCCCAGTTCGTGGTACACCTGGCGTCGGACCGATTCGATGCAGGCTCGCAGCCACCGCGGGTCGGTGTTGTAGACGGGAACGATCACGCTGATGAGCGGTTGGTAGGAAAGCGCCGAGAGCTCCTGCGCCAGGACGGCCAGCTCCGCGTCGGTGCGCGTGTTGCTTCGCCACCCAGCGCGGGTAGGCCTCGGCGTCCGCGGTCGTGATTCCAGCGGCGTTGAGCAGTTGAAACGAGGAGCGAAGTCCGTTGGTCCGGAGATGGCTGGCAAAGGTGGAGATCGAGCGTCGCACTTCGGCCGTGCTCCGCGGCCACTCGAAGCGCGGTTCGCCGAAGATCGCCCAGGCGTTGTCGACGCCGGGACCCGACGCGACCCGGGTCGAGAGCGTGACGACGACGTCGAGCGGCGTGCCGTTGTTGGCTGGCAGATCGATCGACACAGGGTGCCATCGCCGATCCGTCCACTTCTTGCCAGGGTCGATCGAGACGGTCACGTCCCGTCGCCACGGCGAACCTGGGGCGGCCGGCACCTCGACGCCGATCGTGAACTCGACGCGCGGCGGATGCTCCTGCCAGACCTGGGGCGAGATCGCGCAGGCGCAGAGGAAGCGAGAGCCGTCGGGGACCGTCACCCGATACTCGACACCCGCCGGCGCGTGGCACAGAAGTGCTTCGAACGATCGATGACGAAGGTTGATCGGGCCGATCCAGCGAATTGCCAGCGACTCCTCGCCATGCTCGAACCATCGTCTGAAAGGAGACGACAACCGCAACGGCAGCGACCGCTGGCGAAGGTGGTTGACCGCGCGCCGGGCTGTGGCCGGTGCCCTGCCGGCGAGCAGACCACGCACCACCGTGCCAGTCGTCCAGACCGGGTGACGCACGACCCTGGCTGCGCGGGTTCCCGTGTGCCTGATTCCGACGAGCCATCGGCGTGCGCCCGACGAGGTCATCTGACTCAGTTCGTGATGAAGGCGCCGATTCGTTTCCTCTGCGGCCGTCAGCGCAGCCTGCGCGTCTTCGAGGACTTCGCGCAGGCGCTGCCGCAGGGCGTCGGAACGTGCACGCGGATTATCCACGGGACGCGGATCTCGCGGATCAGGTGGATCGTTCACGGGACGCGGATCTCGCGGATCAGGTGGGTCGAGCCACGGGAGGCGGATCGCTCGGATCATCCAGCGGCGGACTCGGCGGCGCGGGCGGGTCCTCGACCGGATGCGGATCCTTGGGATCATCCACGGGGGTTTCGGATCTCACTGGCGTTTCGAATTTCACGGCGTTTCGAATCTCAATGAGTCGTTCGCGCAGGACGGCGCCGGTCACCGCGGGGTGCCGCTCCTGACTCACCTGTTGTTGCGCCCGCTCGCCGCGAGCGCGCGCAGCCTCCGGGTGGTCGACGATAACCCTGAGGAGGCGCGCGGCTTCATCGAGGTCGGGATCGGCCCAGGACGCGCCGCGCATGTAAGGTCCATAGTCCCGTTCCAGCGTCACCAGGCGATAGCTGAGCGGGAAGCTGTTTTCCGGAGTCATGAAGTCCATGTTGCCAGAGTAGGCCGTGGCGATCACGGGCTTTCCGAGTCGCATCGACTCGAGGATGGTGAGGCCGAAGCCTTCCGAGCGATGCGGCGACAGATATCCGTCGGCCGCGTTGATGAGCGCCCAGATCTCGGCGCGATCCATATACCCGTCGAGCAGTACCACGTTGAGACCGGCCGACTCCTCGTGGAGACGGCGGACGGCGTCTCGATCGTACTCCGCGTTGGTGAATTTGAGCACGAGTACCGCCTCGTCCGGGCGAACCGGGCGCGGCGGAAGGCGTCAATCGCGCCAAACGGGTTTTTCCGCTCGGCCTGGCTCGACACGTCGAACATGTAGAGAAAGACCGTGCCCGTCGCTGGAATCCGAAATGCGAACGCCCGAGAGCCGGAAGGGGAGGCACCACGATGGGCAAGGGCATGCGCACGACCGGGACCGGTGAGCGGGCCGCAAACGACTGCTCGCATGAACTCGCTCGCCGCCCACACCTCGTCGACGTATCCGAAGAAAGGGATCCACTCGTCGCGAAACTCGGCCAACTCCCAGAACCAGATAGCCGATCGTGTAGCGATGGCGGAAGTAGTTGCGGCCCTGCGCCGGAGGCGAACCATCCCATGTTGTCCGCGTTCAGGTGCACGAGGTTGAACGGATGCGGGTTGTCGTCGCACGAATGCCGCGGCGTAGGACTGATCGCGCTTTGCGCAGGCGCGACTCGACGTTGTTCAGCGCGAACGGAATCCCGGCGGCCTCGATGCGATCGGATGCTGGCGCGGGCCGCCTCGCCCATGCCGCTTTCGGTGTCGAGATAGCCGGCGACGTTGACGCCGAGCGGCGCGGTCTTCGGACGAACCGCGGCACCTCGCGCGTCGCCTGACGCGGACGATGATGCCCGGAAGCTTCGCGCCGAGCGCCGAGCCTCGCGCGCGTCCGGCGCAGCGCCTGATGGCGCGCCAGCTGTTGCTGGCGCGGATCGCCGCGATGCGCGACTGCGTCGCGGCCGAGTCCTGCTGCACCTCCTGATAGCGGATCATGAGCCGGCGTGAGTCGTCGAGCGCGGCCGCAGACTCGGCGCAGATGGCGTTCAGCTCGCCGGCGAGCGTCTCGGCCTCGGCGCGTGCCGCCGCGAGTTCGCGGTGGAGCGCGGTGGATCGACGTTCTCGCGGCTGGTCTCGTCTTCTCATGCCAGTTCGTCCGGCGCGTGATCACCATGATCGACTCGCCGCGCGGGTGCGAGTCGCTCGTCGAGACGCTCGGCGCGACCGCCGACCGCCTCCGCGATCGCCGACAGCATCCCGAAGCTGTAGTGAAACGGCTCGCGGTCGCTGTAGGTCGTGGACGCCGTCGGGCCGCACGATCGGCTCGAACCGCAGCGGATCCGGATTGTCGAGCCAGGTCGCGTAGAACCGCCCATCGGGCGCCAGCGCCTCGAACCACGCCGGCGAGCAGCGCGGCGATGCTGTTCAGCGACAGCCGCCGAAACAGCGAGCTGGCGATCGCGAGGTCGAACGGGTGCGGCGCGTCGGACAGGTCGAAGTCGTCGTTGACGATGAAATGTCCGAGCTCGGCCGGCACGCCAGCACGCGGCAGCTCGATCTGCGCGCCGGCGATGAACAGCTCGATGTTCTTCTCGAATCCCCAGTAGTGGCTGCGGCTGCATGTACGGCAGCAGCAGCTCGGGCCGCTGACAGGCTGCCGCAGCCGACGTCGAGCACGTAGTGATCCGGCCGCAGCCCCTGGCGGCGCAGGAAGTCGAACACCCACGCGCCCTCCTCGTCCCAGCGCCCGCCGGTCGCCAGGCGATGCCACGCCAGATCGGGGTCTGTCGACGGGTTCGCGCGTGCATCCGCCGGCGCCGGCGCGTCGGCCGGCCCGATCGCCTCGTACGGCGACGCCGCGGTCAGCCGCCGGTACTCGGTCAGCGCCGCCGTCGACCGGGCCGTCGTAGAGGAGATGGCCGCGATCGAGCACGCACGCGCGGTCGGCAGATCGCCTGGACCGCCGTCGACGAGTGCGAGACGAAGAGGATCGTCTTGCCGCGCGCTTCTGGAACGACTTCATCGTCGCCATGCACTGCTTCTGGAAGTCCTCGTCGCCGACCGCGAAGATCTCGTCGAGCAGCAGCACGTCGGGATCGAGCGTTGGCGGCGATCGCGAAGCCCGAGCCGCATGTGCATGCCGGACGAGTAGTTCTTGAGCGGCACGTCCATGAAGTGCGCAGGCCGGAATAATCCACGACCGCGTCGTAGATGTCGAGCGACTCGCGCGCGCGACAGTCCGTGAATCGAGGTGTTCAGCAGCACGTTCTCCTGGCCGGTCAGCTCGGGATGGAATCCGGTGCCGAGCTCGATCATGCTGCCGATGCGCGTGCCGCGGGCGACCAGCAGCTCGCCGCCGGTCGGACGGTGGATGCCCGGCGATGAGCTTGAGGAACGTGCTCTTGCCCGAGCCGTTGCGGCCGACGAGCCCGACCGCTTCGCCCTGGCCGAATCGTCAGCGAGACGGACTTGAGCGCCCAGAACTCCTCGACGCGCTGACGCCGCGATCCGGTCGAACAGGCCGAGCAGCCGGACCTTGAGCTCGCCCGCCGGGTTGTGCCGGAGGAGGAACCGCTTGGAGAGGCTCCCGCGCATTCGAGCGACGAGCGGCCACTCAGACCCGCTCCGCGAAGCTGTCTTCGTACCGGACGATCAGCCACAGCCCGAGAGCGAGCGCGACGCGCGGCGTAGCCGACCGTGGTCGCCCAGATCTGCCGCGTCCGGCCACTGGCGGTAGTAGAAGATGTCGTGGTACGCGTTGACGTACGGCGACATCGGGCTGAGCGAGAATCAGCTGCCGCAGGCCGCCGCGAAGCCGGTTGAGCTCGTAGACGATCGGCGTCGTCCAGAACAGCACCGCGAGCGCGACCTCGACGAGGTGGCGGACGTCGCGGAAGAACGCCGTGCCGGTCGCCAGGATGAGCGCGACGCCGATCGTGAAGATCGCCTGCAGCGCGACGAAGACCGGGAAGAGCAGCATCGGCGCCGCCGGCGGCACGCTGATAGTAGATGAGCATCAGCGGCAGGAACACCAGCACCGTCAGCAGTGTACTGCGCGAGGTTGAAGAGCACCGTCGCGATCGGCAGGATCGCGCGCGGAAACCAGACGCTCTTGACCAGCCCGCCGTTGTCGGCGATCGCGCCGGTCGACATCGCCGCCGAGCTGGCGAAGAAGGTCCACGCCAGCAGCCCGAGCATCAGGTAGAACACGAACCCCTCCGAGCCGAGCGTCAGGATGTTCGTGAACGCGACGGTGTAGACGACGACCATCACCAGCGGATTGGCCAGCGACCAGACGAAGCCGATGACCGAGCCGCGGTACTTCAGCTTCAGGTCCTTGAGGACCAGGTTGCGCAGCAGGTGGCGGTAATGGCGCAGGCCGAGCAGCGATCCGCCGGATCGATGGCGCCTCCGCCGCGCGATTCACCATGGCGCGTCGCGAGTCGGCGTCACCGACTCTGAACATGGCGGACGGAGGGACCGGGCCGATCTCCTCGAGCGCGAACCGCATCGATCCGGATGGCGACGCCGCGCTCGCGGCAGATGGCGGCGACCTCGGCGAGGCGCGTCCGGTCGAGCGCTTGATGCTGACGAGCACTTCGGCGACCTCGTGCGTGCTGCGAGGAGCTGGCGGCAGGTCGTCGAGCGTCCCGAGGACCGGCACGCCTTCGAGTCGCAGCCGCCGCTTGGCCGGGTCGTCGTCGATGAAGCCGACCGGCGAGGAGCACGAACGTCCGATCCTCGAGCAGGGCGCGGACGAGCAGCGCGCCGCCGGTGCCGGCCCCGTAGATCAGGACCGCGGCGCCCGCCGCCGCGCTGCGTGCGCAGGTACTCGTCGACCGACGTGATCGCGAGCCGCGCTGCCGACCAGCAGGAACGCGAGCAGCGCCGCGTCGATCGCGAACACCAGCCGCGAGAAGCCGATGAAGCGATAGAGGTCGAGGATCAGCAGCGCCGAGCGCCGCGACGCCGATCGCGATGCCCTTGAGGATGCCGATCAGCTCCGCTGCGCCGAAGTGCGCCACACCTGGCGGTACTTGCCGGCCAGCGCCAGCCCGGCGATCTGGCAGGCGAGGACCAGCGGAAACGAGGCGGCGAAGTACGGCAGGAACTGCGCGAACTCCGGGCCCGGGAAACGGAAGCGGAACGCGGCGTAGTAGGCGAGCGAGATCAGCGCGACGTCGAGCAGCACCTCGTACACGCGATTTCGATAGGCCACGTCCGAGACGAGCGGCGGCGTCGCGGCTCTGCGGCGTCGAGCGCGTGCGCCTCGACGTGGCCGAGCACGATGCCGATGCCCGCCAGCAGGATCAGATAGAGCGCGATCAGGATGCGCCGCGTAGCCGACGTCGCGCGTGCTGGAGGCTGAGCGCGATGAGGCCCCCGAGCGCGGCGAGCACGTAGAGGCCGAGCACGGCGCGCCGCTCGTCGATGCCGAGCGCGACGAGCCGATGCGACAGATGATCGCGGCCGCCGTGCATCGGACTGCGGCCGGCCAGCCGCCGCGTCACGCTGACGAACGCCGTGTCGAAGATCGGGATGAGCAGGATGAACAGCGGAATCGCCGCCACCGGGGCGACGCCAGCCTTGAGGCCCGGCGCCGCGAGCAGCGCCGCGCCGCCGAGGAACGATCCGAGAAACAGGCTCCGCTGTCGCCCATGAAGATCGAGGCCGGCCGCACGTTGTAGAGGAGAAATCCGAGGCGAAGCGCCGACGAAGGCCGCGACCGCGAGTCGTCAGCGGCGTCGCGCCGCCGGGCGCGAGTGCCGCAAGGAAAAACGTCCCGGCGATGGCCGCAATGCCGGCCGACAGGCCGTCGATGTTGTCGAGCAGGTTGAACGCGTTGGTGATGCCGACGATCCAGACGACCGACAGCAGCGCGTCGAGCGGCGCAAACCCGGTGATGTGCGCCGGCCGGCATGCAGGAACACGACGACCGCCGCGATCGATGGTCTGGACGACGAGCTTGGTCGTCGCGCGGAAGTGGAGCACGTCGTCGACCGCGCCGAGAGCGAACATGAGCCCGGCGCCGACGAGCAGCGGCAGCAGGGGCTGGAGCGGGGTGGCGAGGAGCGTGACGCCAAAAAAGGCGCCGGCAATCGCGTAGCCGCCGAGGACCGGCATCGGGTCGGGATGCCACCGGTCGCGATGCGGCTGCGCCAGGAAGCCGCCCCGGCGCGCCAGTTGCCGCACGAGCGGAGTCAGCGCGACCGAAAGCGCGAAGCTTCCGAGAAAGGTGAACAGGGTGGGTGTGGCGTTCACGAGATACGGCGGTCGCCGGACGTTCGACGAATGCCGCAGCGTTCCGATCGCGGACAGTCACGACGAGAATACACCAAAGGTCACGTGAAACCCAGCCAAAAAGGCCGCCGGATGGTCGCCGCGGCCGCTATACTAGGACCACTGACGATTCCACGAACGTTCGCGAGACAGCTTTCAGCACGACATGACGATCGACAACGCCGCGCTTTCGCCCGAGGAGATCCGCCGCCGGGTCTCGGACTACGAGTGGTATCACGTGATCGATCTCGGCCACGGGATCGTCACGCCCGGCCAGTACGATCTGGCGCCGATCCTCGGCCACTACGGCCTGCCCGAGACGCTCGAAGGAAAGACGGTGCTCGACGTCGGGCCGGCTCACGGATTCTTTTCGTTCGAGTTCGAGCGGCGCGGCGCCAAGGTCGCGACCTCGGAGTTGCCGAGCTGGGCCGAGCACGATGCGAGCCCGGTCCTGCAGCACGTGTTCGAGCAGGTGCCGGCGTCAGCCGACGACTATCACCGCGGCGCCCTGGGCTTTGCGATCCAGGCACGCGGCTCGCGCATCGAACGGCATTTCTGCAACGTCTACGATCTGACCCCTGAGCGTGTCGGTACGTACGATCTCGTGTTCTGCGCCAGCGTGCTCCTGCATCTGACCGATCCGCTGCGCGCCATGTACGGCCTGCGGCGCGTGTGCCGCGACGAAGCCATCATCTGCACCGGCATCGACACGCATCTCCACGTCATGAACCAGTCGCGCGCGCTGTTTCTCGGAACGGCGACGGGCCAGGCGTTCTGGTTTCCGACGATGACGTGTCTCGAGCAGATGGCGCTCGCGGCTGGCTTTGCACGCGTCGAACGGGTCTCGACCTTCGCCCTTCGCAGCGTCGATGGCAAGTTCGACACGCCTCACGGAACCATTCGGGCGTTCGTAAACTGACGTCGTGGCACCCGCCCGCGGGTGACCGGCCTGCCCACAGCTCCCCGCAGAAGCTGTGCAACACTTGCACGAGCGTGGCGGTTTCTGCCCGGCGCGACCCGCCGCTTACAATTCGCTCCGCGATTGCTCCGTTCCTGAACAGCGTGATCGCACAGTCACTTACGGTTTCGGGCGCGTTTTCCCGCGGGAATGCGTGGGGTGACGACCTCGCTCACCCGTTTCGTAGCGCCCCCTAGCCGTGTCGCGTGGCCGCCATCTTGCACCAGGCGGCGCTGAGGTCCTCATGAGCCGGGTAGTGTGTGTGTGTTGCCTCGTGATTGCGCTTGGCGCCACGCGTGCGTCGGCGCAGATCAACGTGACGGCACCCTCCGGCGGCGCCAACGCTGTAGCGTCGGCCAACGATTTCGCGACCCAGGTGTTTCAGGACCCATGGGACATGAACCAGCGGAGCGACCTGGGCTGGTTCCTCAATAGCGTCGACTTTCCGCAGCACGGTTTTTCCAGCTTCACCTTCAGCGGCGGGCTGTTCAGCGGCACGATCGGGGCGGATCCGAACGTGTGGCTGCTCGAAACCAACTTCCCGAACCTCCCACCGATCGGCAAGAACGGCGCGGCGTTTCCCATCAACGCCGACGTCTACCGCGTCGTGGCGATCCGGATGCGGACCCCCGCCGACGGGCAGTACATGCTGTTTTACTGGACCACCAACACGATGCACGACCCGCCGGGCCTGCAAGTCTCGAACGTCGTCACGACGACGCCCGGGTGGCGCATCTACTTTGTCGACCTGGCGACGCTTGGCCTCTTGAGCGGGAGCGAGGCGTGGAATGGAACCAAACGCTCGCTCAGGCTCGATCCCGCCCAGGACCACGCCGCGGCTGGCGGGCAAATCGAGATCGATTGGGTGCGGCTCGTCGACAATCAGCCGGCGCTCTTCAGGACGGTGACCTGGACCGGCTCGGGCGCGGTCAACATTCATCTCGACAATGATCAGAACTCTGGAAACGGGACGCTGGGCGCTGTTGCGCTCGGCGCGTCCGGCAACAGCTACTCGCTGAATGTCGGCGCGCTGGCTCCGGGGAACTACTACGTTGCGATTCAACCCGCTGGCGGTGGGGCTTTCGATTATTCGACGGGCTTCTACCAGGTCAACGCTCCGGCGACGCTGACCGTGACCTCTCCGTCCGACGAAGGCAGCGCCGACGACTTCGCGACGACGCACCTGAACAATCCGTGGGACATGACGGGCTCGGACGACATCGATCACTCGATCAACCTGTCGGCTGCGAGCATCGCGACGATTCCGGGCGCTGAAACCGAATCGGGCACGCCGCTCGGCAATATCACGACGCTCTTCGGCACGAGCGCCCTTGGAGACTTTTCGAATCCGGCCCCGTGTGCCCAGTTCGCCAAGCCGGTCGTCTATCCGCTGCACAGGAACGTCCGCGGCGCGCTGCATCGCATCGATCCGAATCGCTACCGCATCTTCACCGCCGAAATCGGGTTACCCAACAAGCCGCGCGACCTCTGCGGGGGCTCGATTGTCCGGGTTGTCTGGAACGTCGCTGGCGAGCCCAGCGAAAGCTACAGCTGGGGCATCACGCTGAACAGCCGCGGCGGCGCCAACGTGGTCAACAAGCTGAATTTCGACATGGCCGCGATCCCGATCGATCCAGGGAGCCCGTCGCAGAGTGGATGGGTCCCGGGCACCAGCTCCTTCCCGGGGATCTCGAGCTTCAGGATCGATCCGCACGAGTTCGCCAATCCGACGTCGTTCTACATCAAGAGCGTCAAGCTCGCGGCATTCGAAACGGCGCACACGAGCTACACCGTGCGATGGACCGCGAGCAAGACCGGTGGCACCGTGCGGGTCTACTACGACACGGACAAGAACCCGTCCTCGAAGACGCTCATCGGCTCGACGAGCGCATCTGCGCCGAACGGCAGCCTCAACTGGAATACCAGCGGCCTGCCGCAAAATGCCGCGTATCTACGTCTACGTGGAGTTCGACGACGGCACGAACGTCAACGGTGTCTACGGCAAATGGCCGGTTCGTATCGACCACTCGGGCTCGAGTACCGCGAGGCTGGTGCTCAATCGCTCGATGCTGAACTTCGGGATCACCGCCGCGACGATCAAGACGCCGCAGCAGGTGCTGCGGCTGTCGACGCTCAACGCGCCGGCGGGTCAGCCGTGCTGGACGGCGACCTCCGATTTGAGCTTCCTGACCGTGAGTCCCTCGTCCGGCTGTGGCGCGGCAACGCTGACGGTGAGCCTGGTCAACCAGTCGTACCATGGGGCGGGCCGACTACTCCGGCTACATTCGGGTGAGCTCGAGCGGCGCCATCAACTCGCCGCAGTACGTGCAGACGGTCGTCCGCGTCCTGGCGTCGACGACTCCGCCGACTGGCACCATCGATACGCCCGCCAACGGCGCCACCGTGACCGGGTCGGTCCCGGTGACGGGCTGGGCCATCGACGACGTGGGTGTTGCGCGAGTCACAGTCTGCCGCAGCCCGATCACCGGGGAGCAGGGCGGGCATCCGGCGTGCGGCCCCAACCAGATCTACCTTGGCGACGCGGTGATGATCGACGACGCGCGGCCTGACGTCGAGGGGATCAGCGCGACGATCCCGCTCAACTATCGGGCGGGGTGGGGCTTCATGGTCCTCACCAACATGCTGCCGAACCAGGGAGTCGGCGCGTTCACCTTCCACGCGAACGCCTTCGACCTCGATGGACGCTTTGCCGCGCTTGGCTCACGGAACGTCACCGCGCGCAACGATCTGCTGACGGAGCCCTTCGGCGCCATCGATACGCCCGCGCAAGGCGAAACCGTCAGCGGCAACTACGCGAACTTCGGCTGGGTGCTGTCGCGTGTTCGACGGGCTGACCCCCCGGGCGGTGGCATGGTCACGGTGTATGTGGATGGCGTGGCTGTTGGCAGCCCGGGTGGCTGGAACCGGCGCGCCGATCTGTCCGCGTCCTTCCCGAATTACCCCGGCATCAACACCGCGCTCGGGGTCTACGGTCTCAACACGCTGGCTTACGCCAACGGACTCCACACTATCGTCTGGGTCGTCACCGACAACGCCGGTGTCGCCGCCGGTGTGGGGAGCCGGTATTTTTCGATTTTCAATACGGGTGGAGCGCTGACCGAGGCGGCGATGCGACCGATTGGGCCTGATCTCGGCCGACGGCTCAGCGACTTGAGCGAGAGAGCGAGCAGTGACCCCATCCTGATGCGCGCCGGGTTCAACCTGACAAGGCCCACCGAGTCGGTCGCGGCCGGCCTTGCCGGACGCCGGTACGTGCGCGCGACCGAGCGGGACCGCGTCGAGATTCGGCTGCCACGGTCGGAGGTCGGCGGGCGCGACGCCGAGTATTCTGGCTACCTCCTGGTCGACGGACGGCTTCGCGAGCTGCCGAAGGGGTCGTCATTCGACCCCGATCGCGGCGTCTTCTATTGGCAGCCCGGCCTCGGCTACATCGGCGATTACGATTTCGTGTTCGTTCGCACCCTCGCCAACGGCAGCCGTGAACGGATTCCAGTGCGGGTCACGCTCGAGTCCCGCGTGGTGACGCGCCTCGCGTCGGCTCGCGATCCGTGGAGCAGCATCGAGTTTCTTCGCTGAGCGCAGCAACGCGCGCCGAAGCGTCCTCCTTCTGATTGACAGGCGTTTGTCATTCCATGACGATCTCTCGTCATGATGCGTCCTCGTGTTGCACTTCTTTTCGGTGGGCTTCTCCTGTCGGCGGCCCACTTTGCGTCGCCAGCGTCGGCGCAACCCGGTGGCATCATCAGAGGCGTTGTTACTGATGAACGCACCGGTGCGCCGATTGAATTCGCGACCGTCAGGGTCAACCGATCCGACAGCGTAGTCGTCACGACAACAAACGCGAGCGGCGTTTACGAGGTCTCCGATCTGCCGGCGGGCCAGTATTGGATAGAACTGTTGAAACTCGGGTACGTCCCTGAAAACTACGATGGGTTTGAATGTCGTACCAGCTGCAGCGTCACTTATCTGACTATTGCAGCGGGCACTACGACAATTGCCAACGCCGCCCTCGAGCCGTTTGCATCAGTCAGCGGTACTCTGCGCGATGCGGGCACTCTGGCTCCCCTGACCGGGCCGGAGGGTTCGTTCCTGGTCGTCTTCTTCAACATCGAGGGAGTTGGTCTTGGCGGCGTCAACCTCGATGCGACAGGCCGCTACATCCACTACCTGGATCCTGGAACGTATTTCCTGAAGGTGACGAGCGCGCCCGGTTATGTCCCCGAACTACACAATAACATCGCGTGCGTCGCAATCGACTGCCTGGTGACGTCAGGCACGCCGGTCGTCCTGACGGCGCCGGGGCACGCTGTGACGGTGGACTTTCCGCTGGCGACGGAAGGCCGGTTCACCGGGACCGTGCGGAGCGCTGACGGCTCGGTCGTTCCCGAGGTGCAGGTCGACGTCTACAACGCCAGCACCAGTTTCGTGAAATCCGTCACCACTGGGTCCGATGGCACCTATATCGCAGGTGGGCTGCCGGCGGGGACGTACTTGGCGCGTGCGGCTACGAAGCTTTATGCCGGCCTGCCTTGCCCAACAAGCGATTGCCGCATCGCGTCGGGGACTCCGATCACCGTGAGCGCCGGCGCGACGACTAGCGGAATTGATTTCTCGTTCGACGCCGCGCCGTTATCCGCGGCCCTCTCTGGCACGGTGGTGCAAGACGGATCGTTGACGCCGCTCGGCGGAGTGCCAGTGCGGGCGTACGCCGGGGATCTTCCGGTTGCAAGCGGGACCACCAACGCACTCGGACAGTACACAGTGATGGTGCCGCCAGGGGCCTACCGGGTTCGGACCGACGTCGCGCCGGCAAATTTCGTCGACGAGTGGCAGGATGGCCGATGTGTCGGGTGTGCCGGCACATCGCCGGCTGTCGTGGTTGGTCCGGGAGCCGCGATCAGTGGGCTCGGTTTCTCGCTTGCGCCAGGCGGCGCGATCTCCGGGCGGATTGCGTGTGCGACTACGACGGCGGATTTTACCGTGCCTCCGGGGATCAGTGTGTTCAACAGCGCAGGCGTGCTGGTTCGGCGTGGGGAGTCGCCATTCGGTGTCTGTACACCCACGGGAGCGGATTACCTGATCAGCGGCCTGGCCGCCGGGCAGTACTACCTGCTGGCGCGCGACACCCCATTCGTCGCGTTCGGTATTCGACCCAGCGGAGGAATACTCATCGACAAGCTGTACGGCGAGATCCCCTGCGCCGCCGTGGACTGCGACGTCCGGCGGGGTGCTCCCGTGACCGTCACAGCCGGAGGCACGACCACCGGCATCGATTTCGGTATGACCAAGGGAGCATCCTCATCCGTTGGAGAGTTCGGTTCCGGGAAGGTCAGCATCTTTGATGATCGCGGCGTCGAGTTGACAGGCGTGGTTCGCTCGTCGTTTCTTTCACTTCAGCAGGTTGTCGGCCTCCCTCCCGGAACCTACTTCATAAAGTCCGGCAGCCAGTTGCACAGCGGCATCACGTGTCACGACTGCCCGCCCACATCCGGTACGCCGATCATCATACGGCCCGGTGATCTGTCGTTTCCTGTGACCAGTATGGGTCCCGGCTTGAACTTCGGAACCCCGCCTGTACGTCACATCGGCGGAGCCATCGCCGACGCGGTTGGCGCGGCGCCGCTCAGCACGGTCGCCGTGGAGGTGGTCACGGGCGCGGGGCAGGTAGTCGCGCGGGCGGTCACCGACATGTTCGGCCGCTACTCGGTCGGCCCTCTGGCGCCTGGAACCTACTATGTGCGGACGTCGAACGATCGCGGATATGTTGACGAGGTGTACGACAACCAGTTGTGCGCGACCTGCGACCCGCGCACAGGGTCGCCGGTGACCGTCGGCGCAGGATCGGATGTGGCCGGGATCGATTTCGCGCTGGCAGCTGGCGGCATCATCTCAGGCGCGGTGGCGGATACCGATGGCCTTCCGCTCGCGAGCATCCCGGTGTCGCTGTTCAGCGGCGGTGGCGCCCTGGCCGGCCGGACGACCTCGAGTGCGGCCGGACAGTTTCGGATCACCCTCCCTGCCGGCACATATCGCGCTCGCGCGGAAGCAACGAAGACGCATGGCTCCGAACTGTACTCCGAGATGCTGTGCACGAGCACGGCCTGCGACGTGGCGACAGGAACAGCTATAACGCTGCCGGCGGCCGGAATCACGAGGGGTGTTAACTTCACTCTCGCATCGTGCTCCACCATGACGCTGTCGCCGATGCTCCTCGCGACAGGTGTGGTCGGCCGTTCATACCGTCACGTGCTCGGCGCGAGCGGAGGAGTAGCGCCGTTCGTGTTCGAAGTGATCGAGGGCGCGCTGCCGCTCGGCGTGAGGCTGGACCGCGCGAGCGGCGTGCTCTCAGGCGTGCCGACCGTGTTCGGGCGACACAATTTTCGCGTGGCGGCGCTCAGCGCGAACGGTTGTTCGACAGAGAACGCCTATACCCTTGACGTGCAGGCGTGCGCGTTCACACTGTCGCCATCGAGCGCGACCGTGCCGGCGGCCGGCGGCAACGTGGTTGTGACGATCGGTGATGCCTGCGGGTCCGAGCAGGTGGTGGTCGTGAACGACGAGATCATGGCCACGCCCATCCAATTCGTGCACGTTCAGCCGAGTCCCCCAGGACAGGTCTCTCTCACGGTCGATCCCAATACCGGCGCGGCGCCCCGGGGGGCATCGATTGCGATCGGACGACGGGTCTTTGCGCTTCGCCAGGCCGGCGTTGGTTCGATGCCGCCATTTGGCTCCCTGGACCTGCCGCTCGATCGCGCGCAAGTCAGCGGCGCTGTCGCCATCGGTGGCTGGGCGCTCGACGACCTGGAAGTCGCTCGCGTGCTGATTTATCGGAACGCCGTTACGGGGGAGCCTGCGAGCCTCGTCTTTCTCGGGACGGCAGTGTTTGTGCCGGGGGCACGGCCGGACGTCGAGCGCGCCTATCCGACGATGCCGCGAAACGACCGCGGCGGGTTCGGGTTCATGATTCTGACGAACATGCTGCCGAACCAGGGCAACGGTGAATTCCGCATTCATGTGGTGGCGCAGGATGTCGAAGGTCGCGAGACCCTGCTCGGGTCACGGACGATCTTCGGCGTCAACGCCTCGGCCACACAGCCGTTTGGCACAATCGACGCGCCAGCACAGGGCGAGACGATCGCCGGGCAGAACTACCTGAATTGGGGTTGGGCACTCACGCCGCAGCCGGCCATGATTCCCACCGATGGCTCGTCGATTCAGGTCATCGTCGACGGCGCGCCGGTGGGGAATCCCACATACAACCTTTTCCGGCCTGATGTGTCCGGCCTCTTTCCCGGGCTGGCCAATACATCCGGGCCGGTGGGCTATCGCGCCCTCGACACGACGGCCCTTGCCGAAGGGCTTCACACCGTGTCGTGGACGGTTAGCGACAGTCTCGGCGCGACGTCGGGACTCGGAAGCCGCTATTTCACGGTCGCCAATGCTGCGGATGCGCAGCCGCCGCCCGGGCAGGGGAGTGTCGCGCACGCATCAGTCGACTCGAGTGCGCGCGCAGTGGAGTCGGCTGCGGCCGAGGCCGCTGTGACGCCGCTTGGCTTACCGCCTGCACCTCATAGCCGTCGACGAGCGGCGAGTTTCGATCCACTTTCAGTGAGCGATGCCGACGTCTCGATGCAGCGGGAGATTGGGGGGCGATACAGGCTCCGAGCCGATCGCGACCAACCGCGTGAGTTGACGATCGCGCCGCTCGAGCGCGTCGAGCTCGCGCTCGAGACACCATCCAAGAGGTGCGGCGGCACCTGGGCCGGATACCTGGTCAGAGATGAGAGTACTGAGCGACCTCCCCGTGGGCGCGTCGCTCGATCCCTCAGGCACGTTCTACTGGCAGCCCGGACCCGGCTTCGCCGGGCGCTTTCCGTTGCTCTTTGTCCGCACCGATTGCAGCGGGCAGGAGGAGCGCCTTCCTGTGACCGTCACGATTCAGCCCCGCATGCGGTGACTGTCCGACGCTGAACGCGCGGGCGACGCCTCGGAGAGTGCGGACCCCAAGCTTGGCGAACTGCACCGCGTTTCTGTGTTAACCTCCCGGCGATCCCGCCATGCGGCACGTGTTGATCGTTTGTCGATTGACGCTGCTTCTTTCTCCCGGACTACTCGTCCACGCGCAGTTGGCCGTCACTCTGGAAGGCACCCTCACCGACGCAGGGACGAGCGCCCCGCTCGGTGGATCCGGATTTGTTGTGGCTGCCTACGACTCGGCGGGTCAGGTTGTTCAATCGGCTTCGCCAGACGCGTCAGGTCACTACCAGATTCAACCACCAACACCAGGCTCCTACTTCGTGAAGGTCAGCCAGGCGCCAGGCTACGTCCCAGAGCTGCACGCCAACATCGCGTGCATCGCCGCGGATTGCCCTGTGACCTCTGGCACGCCAGTGGTGCTCGCCTCCGGTTCGTCGGCCACTGTGGACTTTGCGTTGGCGAGAGAGGGAATTTTCACTGGCACCGTGCGCCGCGCGTCCGACGGCTCCGGTATCGGCGGCCTCCACGTGCACGTCTACAACGTGAGCACCAGCCTCGTGAACACCGGGACCAGCCTTTCTTCTGTGACTACGGGACTCGACGGCACCTATTCGGTGGGCGGTCTTTCGCCCGGGATCTACTTCGCGCGCGTGTCGATCGGATCCTCGTCACCAATGGGGGGTATTGACTTCATTCCGGAGCTCTATGGCGGTCTGGTATGTCCGCGCCACGTGCCGGTTACTGACTGCCGGATTGCATCCGGCGCACCTATCGTCGTGAACGAGGGAGCCACGACGTCCGGAATCGATTTCTCGCTGGACGCGGGAGCCACCATCTCGGGCACGGTTGTGAGCGATGGCACACTCGCCCCGCTCGCCAATGTGCCGGTCGCTGCGGTCGCAGGCACGGTGCAGGTCGCCGACGCAGCAGGCTTTGGCACGATCGGCACCGATGGCGCTGGCCGGTACACAATCCGTGGATTGCCGCCGGGGACCTATCGTGTGCGGACGATGTCGGGGCCTTCTCCGCCGAACAACTATGTCAACGAGTGGTACAGCGACGTTTGCGTGGGTTGCCCCGGCGTGCCAGCCGGTGTTGCGGTCGGGTCGGGAGCTCCTGTTACCGGCATCAACTTTTCACTGGCGACTGGCGGCGCGATTTCGGGTCGCGTCACGTGCGCGCCCGGTTCCACACGTGTCGCCGGTCCCCAAATTCACGCGTACTCTGCCTCCGGCCTGCTAGTCCGGACGATTCAGGTTCAGACCGATGCTCTCGGCTGCTCATCGAGCGACTATCTCATCGAAGGTCTGCCCACCGGTCAGTACTTTCTGCTCGCGCGCGATGTGCCGCAAGATCCAGTCAATATCATGCTGCCCGAGGGCGGTGACTTGATCGACGAACTGTATAACGACGTCGTCTGCGTGACAGCGGACTGTGATGTGAGGCGTGGCACCCCCGTCGCCGTCACAGCCGGATCAACAACCTCGGGTGTCGATTTTGCGCTGGTCAGAGGTGCCTCAATCGACGTGTTCCCCACCCCCCCGCTGTCGATTTTTGATGCCCGGGGCGTCGCGCTTGTCTCCGTCGTACGGCAGAACATTGGTTTCCCCCTCATGCAGTTCGTGGGGCTGCCGGCGGGCACGTATTTCGTGAAGATACGAGACACCCTCCAGTTTGGGATTGTGTGCCCCGATTGTCCTCCAACGTCCGGAACCCCGATCCTGATTCCGCCTGGCACGGCATCCCTCAACATGCCGCTTCCTGTACCACCGAGTCAGCGTGTTTCCGGGACGATCCGTAACGTCGTCGGGAACACTCCTCTCAGCACAATCGGAGTCGAGCTCTACACGGATGCCGGGCGGGTGGTGGGGAGTGCCGTCACCGACCTGTTCGGCAACTACTCGATCCCGTCTGTTGTGTCCGGCACCTACTTCCTGCGCACTGTCAACGATCGCGGCTTCGTGGACAGACTGCATTCAGGCGTCGAATGCGCGTCGTGCGACGTGCGGAACGGTACGCCGATTACCGTCGCGTCCGGATCGGATGTTGTCGGCATCGATATCGCGCTTTCCGGCGGCGGAGTGTTATCGGGCAAGGCGATGGACGATACCGGTGTGGCGCTTGGTGATGTGCCGGTCTCGCTCTACACCGCAACGGGTGCGCTCTCGGGCAGGGCGACCTCCAGCTCCGACGGGCAGTTCCGCATCACCTTGCCGGGGGAAGCTATCGGGCGCGCGCGGAGGCCAGCCCGATCCACGTTGGGGAGTTGTTCAGCGACCTGCCATGCACGAGCGGTGCGTGCGATCCGGCATCAGGCACGCCGATCGCCATTACAAATGGCGCGATCACAGCCGGTGTCAACTTCACGCTGGCGTCGTGCACGGCCATGACGATGTCACCGGCGCTGCTCGCAACAGGCGTTACCGGGCGTTCCTATCGGCAGGTGCTGTCGACGAGTGGTGGTTCGGGGCCGTTTGCGTTCCAGGTGACTACCGGCGTCTTGCCGTCGGGGCTGACGCTAGACGCTGCGAGCGGCGTGCTCTCCGGGACACTGGATGTGTCAGGCCGACATCTCTTCACGGTCGCTGCCAGAGACGCCAACGCGTGCGCCACCTCGCGGACGTATACCCTGGACGTCCAGGAGTGCGCGTTCACGCTCTCGCCGTCGAGCGCGACCGTCCCCGCTTCAGGTGGCACCGTCGTCGTCTCGATCGCCGATGCCTGCGGCTCACAGGCGGTCACGGGCGACACCTCGTTTGTCAACGTCCAGTCGAACACGCCCGGCCAGATCGCGCTGCTCGTGAATACGAATTCCGGATTCGCGTCTCGGACGGCAACTCTCACGATCGGCCGCCGCGTATTCACGGTACGTCAAGCGGGCCTAGGGTCTGTGCCACCGTTTGGTGCCTTGGACCTGCCGTTGAATGGCGCGCAGGTCAGCGGCGCGATCGCGGTGGGGGGGTGGGCGCTCGACGATCTGGAGGTCGCGCGCGTGCAGATCTACCGCGATGCGCAGGGCACCGAGCCGGCCGGGGTCGTCTTTCTGGGTACCGCGGTGTTCGTGCCGGGGGCGCGCCCTGACGTTCAGCAGGCGTATCCGACGACACCACTCAATCACCGAGCCGGGTTTGGGTTCATGATTCTGACGAACATGCTCCCGAACCAAGGGACGGGCGGATTCCGGATTCATGTCGTCGCGGAGGATGTCGAGGGACGCCAGACGTTGCTGGGGTCGCGGACGCTGTTCGGGCTCAACGCGACAGCCACGCAGCCGTTCGGGACGATTGATGCGCCGGCGCAGGGCGAGACGATCGCCGGGCCGAACTATCTGAACTGGGGCTGGGCGTTCACGCCCCAGCCGGCGATGATTCCCACTGATGGCTCGACCATCCAGGTCGTTGTCGACGGTGCACCCATAGGCAATCCTACTTACAACCTGTTCAGGCCCGACGTGTCTGGTGCGTTTCCTGGTTTGGCGAATACGAATGGGCCGGTCGGCTATCGGGCCATCGACACGACGGGGCTCGCCGAAGGGTTGCACACAATCTCCTGGACCGTGACCGACACGCGTCTCGCCACGTCGGGAATCGGGAGCCGTTACTTCTCTGTGGCCAATTCCGCCGACGCCCAGCCGCCGGGACACGGGAATATATCGAACGAGCACGCGTCCAGCGACGTGGCAGTGGCGGCGGAGCCCGCGGCGACGCCCGTAGGGGTGGCGGCTGCGCCGCACAGCCAGCGGCGCGCGGCAAGTCTCGACACGGTTCCCGTGAGCGAGGACGACGTCACGGTGCAGCGGGACATCGGTGCGCGGCGGGTGCTCCGCGCCGCCCGCGACCTGCCGCGCGCGGTGACGATGGCACCGCTCGAGCGGCTCGAGCTCGCGCTCGAGACACCATCCAAGAGGTGCGGCGGCACCTGGGCCGGATACCTGGTCAGAGATGAGGTACTGAGCGACCTCCCCGTGGGCGCGTCGCTCGATCCCTCAGGCACGTTCTACTGGCAGCCCGGACCCGGCTTCGCCGGGCGCTTTCCGTTGCTCTTTGTCCGCACCGATTGCAGCGGGCAGGAGGAGCGCCTTCCTGTGATCGTCACGATCCGGAGTCGATAGGCTCACCGGACCGTCACGCGAACGGACTGTGCCGCGGAGAAGTCGTTGGTCACGGTGCTGTGTGTGTAGACGACCAGGTCATAGGTTCCAGGCGCCAGGCCCGAGGCTGCCATGTTGTAACCGCTCGGCCCGTAGCGCGCGTTTCCGAAGACTGCGGCGACATCAGGCCGAATCCCACCGAGCGCGGGTACACCGACGAATACTGGAGGTCCACCAGTCGTTGGATGGGCCCAGACATGAATCGTATCGATGCCTGTTCCGCTGGCCGCGGCGGTGTCGATCGACCATCCCGCAACGTGGAACGGCTGATTGACCGTCGAGAAATTCGGCGGAAGGTCGATTGCGAGCTGCGTGCTCGAGACAATCGTGACGTCGACGGTCCGAACGATGCCGAACCCACCGATCGCATCGACCCACCCGAACAACGCGAGCTGATAGGCGCCTGGCGGCAGGCCTGAAACGACTAGCCCGAAACCCGATGGCGTGAATTGTGTGCCGAATGCCGCGCCGACATCAGGACGGCTGCCGAAGTTTGGTACGCCGACGAACGCTGGCACTGCCAGGTAGTAGTCCCACGGTTGACTTTGAAACGCCCAGACGTGGATCGTGCTGATGCCGGTGCCGCTAGGTGCGCTGGCGTCGAAGGCCCATCCCGCAAGCACGAAGGGCTGCGCCACGACTGCACCCTGGGCGGGGAGATCGATGTTCATCAGCGGGCTGGGCCCGCGGGCGCCAGGGCCGATGCGGTGAATGACGCCGTTGAAGCTGCAGAGATACAGTTCCCCCGACCGATCGACGCCGAACGACGAGATATTTCCCAGGGCCGCGGTCCCACCCAACTCCGCGGTGTGCTCGACGAGTCCTGCGGCCGTTGCCTCACCGGTCGCGGGATTGATAGTCAACGCCAGCGACCAGATGCGGCGTGAACCGAAATCTGCGAAGAAGTAGCGCCCGCGGTAGGCGGCGCCAAGCGCGCTTCCGCGATAGACGATCCCGCCGGTGACGACCGTGCCGTCGCCGCGACCGTACTCGAAGATGGGATCTATCAGCGGTCCAAACGCCGGTGCCGGGTCGATGATATTGGGCAGCGTGCCTTCACGGTTCCGCCACCCATAGTTCCGCCCACCGCGCCCGGCCGGCTCGTAATCGATTTCCTCGCGCGCGCTCTGCCCGACGTCCCCGATGAGCATCGCGCCGTTCCCGCCGAGCGCGGGGTCGTCAAAACTCCAGCGCCAGGGGTTGCGCAGACCGAAGCTCCAGATTTCTCCGAGGTAGCCCGGCTGCCCGACGAATGGGTTCGATGGCGGCACGGCGTAGCCCCTGGGGTCGCCGTCCGGGACCGAGACGTCGAGTCGCAGCATCTTGCCAAGAAGGCTGCCCGGCGTCTGCGCCAGATGACCGGGATCGTTGCTGTCGCCGCCGTCTCCCATACCGACGTAGAGGAGGCCATCGGGTCCGAACGCGAGGTTGCCGCCGTTGTGATTCGAGAAGGGATGAAAGATGAATCGATCACCGTTCGGCCATTGGAAGTCGAGCCTGGAGGCAGTGTTGGCAACGAGCGGGTTGCTATTCGATCGGTTGAATCTCGCGACGACAATATGTCCAGCGGTGTTCGTGAAGCAGACGTAGAAGCGTCCACTCGATCCGTAATTGGGTGGAAACGCCAGGCCGAGCAGCCCCTGTTCGCTGGCCTGGGCGAGTGAGCTGGTGAGGTTCAAGAAGGCCGTCGGCAGGAGGGTGCCGTTCTGCACGACCCGGATCAGGCCGCGCTGCTGCACGACGTACTGAACGGCGGCGTTCGACGGATCCTGGACGAACGCGACCGGATTGGAAAGACCAGACACGTAAATCGTCGACGTGAGTTGCGCGTGCGTCGGTGACGCGGTCAGCATGACCGCCATAGAGAACGCTGCGGTTAGCCAACGGCCTGGCAGATTTGACATTCTCCTGAGCTCCAACCTTAAGTATTAGAAGTATTAGCCTGCCGTGTGTGCTCGGTCGAGCGGCTCCGTGCAAGTTGGGTGCCGCTTCTCGTGACTTCCTGACCGAGCGAGTCACGTACGAATGTGCCGAAACTACGGTATAGCCGTTAAGGATACCGGCGGGTCTGTCCGGTCGAGTCTCGACGCAGGGAGGACGTTAGCAATGTGGACGGCAGTTCGGAGGGCGGCGATCGCTGCGATGATGGCGCTGAGCGTCGTGTGGCTCACCAGCGATGTCGCGTACGGGCGTCAAGGTTGCGTAACTGGCTTCAATCCGACCTCCATCATCATGCCGCCGGCGGGTACCGCGACTCCCCTCACGTTCACTGTCCTCACGTCATCGGACACGTGCACGTGGAATTTTGAAGGCGTCGCAACACCGAACGGCCCGTTTCCACTGCCCCCACCCTGGATGTCCTACCCTCAGCCACTTTCCGGGACGGGATCGGGAACGGTGTCAATCGGGTTCGTGACACCAAACACCGGAACCGCGCCTCGCGATGTGACGTTCATCTACGGAGGCCAGACGATCACGCTGACGCAGCCGGTGAATCTCTGTCAGTTCACGTTCTCAGGCCCCTCGCCAGCGCGCATTCCGGCCAACGGAGGCACCGGCACTTTCACCGTGAACACCGCTGGCTCCGGCTGTTCGTACTACGCGTTCCCGGGCGATGGCGTGACCATCACAACGGGCGCTACCGGCAGCACGTTTCCAGCCGCCGTTGGATTCTCCGTCGCGCCAAACACCAGTGGTGGCCCGCTGACTCGTGCGGTCACGGTTTCTCCCTCGCCGACGCCCGTCATGTTTCCCGGCGTCAGCATTCTGCAGAACGGTCCTCCAGTCGCGACCGATGCGCCTAGGCTGGGTTCCCTGCTTGCGGTGCATCGGCCCGCCACAGGGCCGGCGTTCGTCTCATCACCCGAGCCGATACGGATCACGAATGCGGAGAATCCCACCGCGACCTGGACCGCAACGGCCTCGGACCCATGGCTGGACGTCACGCCTGCTACTGGAACGAGCCCCTCGACGGCTGTGATCTCGGTGAATCCGTCCGTTGTGGCTGGCCTGGCACGGGGCACCTATGCCGCAACCATCAGCCTCAGCTCCCCGGTGGCTCCGAGCAGTCCGCTCACACTGCGCCTGTCGCTGAACGTGACCGACGAGACGTCGGTGACGACTCCGCCGTTCGGAGTGGTCGACATTCCGGTGAACGGAGCGACCGGTCTCAGCGGTGCGGTGCCAGTCAGCGGGTGGGCAGTCGACGACGTCGGGATTTCCCGCGTGCAGATTTATCGCAACGCCGTGGCGGGCGAGCCCGCCGGCGAAATCTATCTCGGGGACGGCACGCGTGTGCGCGGCGCCAGACCCGACGTCGTAGCGTCGCAGTTCTTCGGCTTCACACCAGGCGCAACGTCGGCGGGTTGGGGCCTGATGGTCCTCTCCAACATGCTGCCGAACGGCGGGAACGGTACCTTCACCTTGTCGGCCTATGCCGACGACGTCGAGGGCCGTCGTTCGCTGCTCGGCCGAAAGACCGTGACCTTCGACAACACAGGATCGCCGTTTCCGTTCGGGACGATCGACCTGCCGGGTCAAGGCGCTACGGTAGCCGGGACCTACAACAACCAGGGCTGGGTTCTTGCGCAGCCCGGGCGCTCCATCCCGTTCAACGGTTCGACGATTCGACTGTTCATCGACGGCGTCGAACAACCGAACGCGGCCGCGTACGGATTCGCGAGGCCGGATGTCTTGGCGCTCTTTCCGCTGCCGACATATGCGAACGCGAACGGGCCTGCGGCGCAGTTCACCTTCGACACCGCGCAGTGGACCGACGGTCTGCACACGATCGTGTGGGCCGTCCGCGATGATCTGGGAGTTCTCCAGGGCATCGGCAGCCGATACATCGACATCCAGAACGGCAGCGCCAGCCAGGGCCTTCAATCGGTCACGCTCGAAGCGCGGAGCGCCGCTGACGTCAGGGCGATCCGACCAGCGCGAGCGCTCGTTTGGGAGCGTCTGGGCCTCGACGAGGGACCGTGGTCGCTTCGGTTTGCAGAGGGCGTGGTGCATGAGATCCGGACGGCGCGCGGCGAGAGGGTGGAGGTCGCGCTCGATACGGCGTGGTGGTCCGAGGGCTGTGGACCGTACGGCGGTTATCTGATGACTGGTGACGTCGCGGCCCCACTGCCAGCCGGGGCGTCTCTCGACGCCGAGCACGGCCTCTTCCGATGGCTGCCGCCGCTGGAGTTTTCAGGTACTTACGAATTTGTGTTCGTCAGGCAGGCCTGCAGCGGCCGGGAAGAACGAATTCCACTGCGCCTCGTTATAGGATCGAAGTAATTGCCGTCGGTTTGGCCCTGCCCGTTCGCCGGGCGTTGATGGTGTCAAGGAGCCTCGTTATGCGCGCAGTGCTTCGGGCCATACCGCTCACCGGCGTCGCTGCGTTCTGGCTGGTGTCGCTCACGAGTGACGTCGCGATCGCGCAACCGGGCTGCGTCACAGGGTTCAGCCCGGCGACACTGAGTATTCCGGCCGCGGGTGCACCTCCCGGTAATCCAGTCACGATCAACGTGCTTACCTCGTCGAGCAATTGCCAGTGGACGTTTGAGGGGATCTTCTTCTCCAACATGGCGCCGATTCCTCAAGTTCCGCCTTGGATCGGCCTTCCGTCGCCGTTGAGCGGCACAGGTCCAGTAACGGTTTCGCTGACTTTTTTCGAGAACAATGCGAGCGCACCTCGAAATTTCATACTCAGGTTCGGTGGTCAACCCTTGGCGGTGTCGCAGGCTCCGAACCCGTGCCCGCTGACGCTCTCTGCCGTCTCTCCAGCCCTCATCCCTGCCAACGGCGGCACGGGGAGCTTTACAGTCTCGACGACCGGCTCGCCTTGCTCCTATAACGTGCTTCCGACCGACGGCGTGACCGTCACCTCGGGAGGAAGTGGCAGCACCTTCCCGGCGACGGTGACCTTCTCCGTTGTTCCGAATACGACGCAGCAGCCAGTGGGGCGGAACATCTACGTTTCGAGTTTCGTGACCTTCTCCTTTGCTCCAGGAGTCGCAATCACCCAGAACGGGTCTCCCGTTGCGACCGACGCGCCTTTCAACGGCCATTTGTTCGCCATCCATCGCCCAGGTTCGGGAGCTGCCCACATGTCGCCGCCCGAACCGATCCGCATCACCAACACCGAAAACCCTGCGGCCACGTGGACGGCCAGCGCGTCCGAGCCATGGCTGATGCTGTCCCCGGCCGCCGGGACCAGTCCGTCAACGGCGACGATATCGATCGACCCCGCTGGTGCCGGCGTCCTGTCCAGGGGGACATACGAAGGCACGATCAACATCACATCGTCCGCGGCGCCCAGCACGCCGATGTCGATCCGCGTCCAGCTGCGCATCACCGACGCCACGTCGACGACGACTGCGCCGCTCGGCGTTCTGGACATCCCGCGTCCAGGCGCGACGGCATTGAGCGGAGCCGTGGCAGTGAGTGGCTGGGCGATCGACGATGTCGGGATTGCCAGAGTGCTGATCTATCGCAACTCGGTGGCCGGAGAACCGCAGGGAGAAGTGTTACTCGGGGAAGGCACCCGGGTACGTGGCGCCCGACCGGACATCCTTGGCGTGGCGTTCAACCCTGGCGTGACAAGTGCGGGGTGGGGACTGATGGTCTTGTCCAACGTGCTGCCAAACGGGGGCAATGGAACGTTTGTTCTGTCGGCCTACGCGGAAGATATCGAGGGTGGCCGCCAACGGCTTGGACAGACCACGGTTACGTTCGACAACACCGGCTCGCCCTATCCATTCGGCACGATTGACGTCCCGGGTCAGGGCGCGACCGTGTCCGGCATGCTGAACAACCAGGGCTGGGTGCTCGCCCAGCCGGGTCGATCGATTCCATTCGATGGCTCGACGATTCGTCTTTTCATCGACGGCGCGGAACGTTCGAACCTGGCCGGCTACGGTTTCGCGCGGCCCGACGTCGCGGCGCTCTTTCCGTTTCCGACCTACCCGAACGCCAACGGGCCCGCGGCGCAGTTCACGCTCGATACGACGCAGTTTGCCGATGGCATGCGGACGATTGTCTGGGTTGTGCGCGACGATCAGAACGTCGTCCAGGGGATTGGCAGCCGCTACATCCGCGTGAACAACGGCGCCGCAAGCCAGGTCACAGCGCCTTTGGCGGCCGAGGCGCGCAGCGCCGCGACGGTGCAGAGGATTCCGCAGTCGACCGCGCTCCTCTGGCAGCGCCATGGGCTGGATGAGGGCTCGTGGTCGCTTCGATTTGCTGGCGGCGAGACGCACGAAATCCGTCAGGCACGCGGCGAGCGTGTGGAGGTTGCGCTCGATACCTGGTGGTGGTCCGAAGGATGCGGACCTTACGCCGCGTATCTCATGACCGGTGACGTCGCCGGACCGCTTCCGCCCGGGGCGTCTCTCGACGGCGAGGAGAGTTTGTTCCGCTGGCTGCCGCCGATCGAGTTTTCGGGAGCGTACCAGTTTGCCTTCGTCCGCAAATCCTGCCTCGGTCGCGAGGAACGGATTCCACTTCGCGTGATCCTCGAGCCGAGATAGACATGTGCACCGAAGGCGGTGAGGTGAGTAATCTGCCCTTACGCAGGATCTGCACGCTCGTCCTCGCGTTGGCATTCGCGCTCGTCGCGCAACCCCTGCTGGCATCTACCATTCGTTATCGCACCGACGCGGAGCTCATCGCTCTGTCCGAACGGGTTGTGCATGCCCGAGTGATCGCGCAACGAACGGTGTGGGGAGGCCCTAATCTCGACCGCATCTATACGGTGACGACGCTCGAGGTCCTGGAGGATCTGACCGGACGGGCGGGGGATCGTGTCGAGGTGTGGGAAATGGGCGGCGTCATCGGTGACAGCGCGGAGTACGTAGGTGGCCAGGTCACCTACGAGATCGGTCGTGAGGTCATCGTCTGCCTCGGACGAGGTACCCAGGGCCTGCGCAGCGTCGCCATGAGGTTCTCGAAGTTTGATGTGCGTCGGACGAGCGCGGGCGAGGAGTCGCTGGTGCGCAACCTGCGCGAGACGCTCGTCGTTGGCGCGCCGGCACAGAATACCAACCGGAGCCTGGCGGAGTTCCGCCGGCTCGCCGAGCAAGTCACGGGGCGCCGCTCGCGCCGAGTGCAGCGAGAGGCCGGCGACCGCCCTCAGAGCGTGGAAGCCCCGTTCACGTTGCTAAGTAACTTCAGGTGGGCGGAGGCCGACACTGCGACGCCGGTAGCGTGGCGGCGTAACCTCACGGCGACCTCGCCGCTGACGTCCGGCGACATCGACACCGAGATCGGCGTCGCTCTCGCCGCGTGGACCAACCCGCCGAGCGCGTCGCTTATCCTGCAGTTCGCCGGGACGACGACGCAGCCAGATCCCAGGAATGGCTTCACCGGTGGCGTCATCACCTTCGAAGATCCCAACAACGAGATCAACGACCCCGTCCTGGCGATTGGGGGCGGCGCGTGTGACCGGGGTGCACCAACTCGACGGTCAACAGCACCGTCTTCACCAACTTCACTCGCGGGTATGTGATCTTCGACAACGCGGCGACGCTGGACCCTGACTTCAGGACGCCGCCAAACTTCACGCGTGTGCTGGCGCACGAGATCGGGCACGCGATCGGGTTGGATCACACTGACGATTCAGTCCCGCCGGAACCCGATCCCGAAGCGAACATCATGAACTCGTCGTGCTGCGCCCCGCAGAGCCCAGTCCCACCGGCGATCGGGCCCGACGACCTCGAGGGCCTCGGCTTCATCTACCCGTCGAACCCCTCGGGCCCGATGATGTCGCTCGATAAGACGTCGATTCGATTCGGGGCGGTGACCAACGGGGCCGCGTTTCTCTCGCAGACGGCGCCGCAGATTGTCCGCCTGACCAGGGCCGGAGCAGGCACAGTGACATGGACGGCCACCTCGAGTGACCCCTGGCTCCAGGTGACGCCCTCGTCAGGGAGCGGGCCCGCCAACCTGTCGCTCAGTGTGGTATCGGTCGGCGGGCTGCCGACGGGCGGGGTCATGGCGGGGACGATCACTCTGACGCTCGTCGGCGCGTCCAACTCGCCAGGCCCGATCAACGTGACCCTCTCGCTCTTTTTCAACGGGACCTCGGCGCCACCGGAAGGCGTCGTAGACACGCCATTGGAGAACGCGACCGGTGTGACTGGCGCCGTGCCGTTCACCGGGTGGGCGCTCGATGACATCGAGGTATCGCGGGTGATGATCTGCCGGGCGGCCTTCGGGACGGAAGTGGCGCCGGTGGATCCGAACTGCGCAGGGGCCGCGCAGATGTTCGTGGGCTTCGCCGTGTTCATCGACGGCGCGCGGCCCGACGTCCAGGCGGCCTATCCCATGATGCCTGTGAACACCAGGGCCGGGTGGGGATTCATGGTCCTGACCAATATGCTGCCCGCGCAAGGCAACGGGACGTATTTGTTCTTCATGTATGCGCAGGACCGGGATGGGCACACCCGGTTGCTCGGGACTCGGACGATGACGTGCGCAAATGCGAGCGCGACGAAACCGTTCGGCGCGATCGACACGCCGACGCAGGGCGGCGTCGCCTCCGGCTCGAGTTTTGTGAACTTCGGGTGGGCACTGACGCCGCAGCCGAAGCTGATTCCGATTAACGGGTCGACGATCAGCGTGCTGGTGGATGGGGCGTCGATCGGGACCGTGAACTACAACCACGAACGCCCGGACATCGAGACGCTGTTCCCAGGGTTCCAGAATACCGCCGGAACGAACGGCGCCGTTGGGTTCCGGGTTATCGATACGACGGCGCTGACGAACGGGCTGCACACGATCTCGTGGACAGTCGTCGACAATCAGGGGGCGATCGACGGGATCGGCAGCCGGTACTTCACCGTGTCGAACGGCGCGGGCGCGCTGACGGCTGCGCCAGTGACGACCACGCGTGCGACCGAGATCGCGACGGCCGCGCGCGCCGAAACGCCGGTGCTGGGCCGACGCGGCTGGGATCTCGAGGCGCCGTGGCGGTGGTACGGGGTTGGCGGCAGCGGGCGGGCCGTGATTCGTGGCGAAGAGATCGATCGCTTCGAAGTGTGGCTGGGCGCGCAGCCGGAGGCGCACTACACGGGGCACCTGCGCGTGGGCGACGGATTCGCGCCGTTGCCAGTCGGCTCACAGCTCGATGCGGCGACGGGGTGGTTCACGTGGGCGCCAGGCGTCGGCTTCGTCGGACGCTACGACCTGGTGTTCGTGCGGTGGGCCGGGGCGCGGCGCGGTGTCACGGCACGAGGTGCGCGCGATCCTCGCGCCGAAGGGGCGTGGGCACGTCGGGCGCGCAGGTGGCGATCGACACGCCGCGATCGCAACAGGATGTCGGGCAGCCGTTCGTGCTGGCCGGGTGGGCGGCGGATCTGGACGCGGCGACGGGCACGGGAATCGACACGCTGCACGTCGTGGGCGTATCCGTTGGCGGGCGGCGCGCCGGTGTTTCTGGGGACGCCGACGCTCGGCGGCGCGCGTCCGGATGTCGCCGCCATTCATGGGGACCAGTTCCGCGCCACGGGGTTCACGCTCGCGGTGCAGGGGCTGACGCCAGGGATCTACGATCTGGCGGTGTTCCCGTGGAGCAATGTCACGGGCGCCTTCGCTCCACCGAAGATCGTGCACGTGACGATCCGGCCGTAACGGCTCACACCAGGAAGGGTTGAATCAGCCAGAAAGTCTTCGTCGCTGTGAACTTCGCTGCACGCTGGCCTCGAGAAGTTCAGCATGCGGAGACTTTCCTCGCGATCCGATCTCGGCCCGTAAATTATTCTTTCGATCGACCGGCCGATTTTCGCACGCGGTCGGTGTTATTGTTGCCGCCTCTTTCCTTCCGTCGTCCAGTTTCATCATCGGGTTCGGACGTGTTCTAACGGGCGACTGCCGCGTGTGGCAGCACGGCCTGCGCCACCACTTTGCGTCGCGCCGTGAGTAGTCGGCCCATCTCGGGAGGCGTCGCGTGCGTGACACATCGAATTGGGCTGGCACTATCGCGCGGCTCGGCGCCAAATTACTGGTCGCTTTGTCGCTCGTCGTAGTGGTGCCGACCGGCGCGCGCGCTCAAGGGATCCCGTACTCGTTCACCAGGATCGCGGACACCCTGCACAACGATGCGGGCCTGGGCGGCGTGCATTGCGTCGGCATCAGCGGTCTGGGCACTGTAATCGTGGTCTTTGCCCCCGCCGGATCAAGTTTCTACCAACTCTGGCGCGGGAACGGTCAGTCGTTCACTCAGGTCGAGACGAGCCTCGCCAGCACTGTGCGCCTCGATCAATGATTCTGACGAGACTGCCTATCTCACCCCGCTGAGCCCCGGGTCCAGTGTGTGAGGCTCGTGAAGAACAGCGGTGGGAACGCTGACAACACTGGCACGTTCGGACGTGACACCGTTCCTGTATGGCCCCACGACCCATCTGCCTTCCCTCAGTAACAGCGGCAGCGCAGTGTTCATGACGGCCCAAGGAAACGGCATTGCAGTGCGGACCTGCGGGTCCAATCGTCTACAACCCATCCACCGATCCTCCGTTGACGCTCATTTCCCCGGTCAGCATGAATGACAGCCTGACAGTCGCCTTTCTCGCGCTGGCCGCCGGAACGTCTGGCATCTACCGCGGATCGGCCGTGCCTCTGATCGAGACCGGGAGCGTGGTTGCAGGTGGAACGGTTGGAATTTCTCTCGTTCGGCCCGTCATCAACAATTCAGGGACAGTCGCGTTTGTCGGAAGTGTTGGTGGGATCGGAGCGCACGCCTACACCACGTCGGACGGTGTGTCAGTCACCCTCGTCGGTACGAATCCAATTGACCGACTTGCCATCAACGACTCGGGCGCGATCGCGTATCGGAAGAACACGTCGGGAGGTAGCGCAGCGGGCGAGGGCCTGTACGTCGGCCAACCCGGATCGATCGACAAACGAGTCATTGGTTTTGGCGACCCGCTCGACGGCTCGACCTTCCAGACCGGGTATCTGTGGGAGGAGTCACTCAACAACTATGGGCAGATTGCCTTCTGGGCGCAGCTTGCCGACGGTCGTTGGGGCGTGTACCGCGCTAACCCGGTGCCGGTACTGACCAGCCTATCGCCATCCAGCGCTGCGGTAGGTGGCGCGGGCTTCACCCTCACGGTCACTGGCAGCCACTTCGTGAACGGCTCCCAGATTCGCTGGAATGGAGCGGCTCGCCCGACGACCTTTGTCAATCAAGGACAGCTCCAAGCCGTCATTCCCGCCAGCGACATCGCGACCACCGGGATCGCCAGCGTAACCGTCGTCAATCCGGCACCTGGCACTGGGACGTCCAACGCGCTGCCATTCACGATCGCCCCGACGATGGCGCTCGACAAGACGGCCTTGGTCTTTGGCGCCGTCACATCGGGCACGACGTTTCTGTTCAAAACCTCGGCGCAAGCCGTGCGGCTGACGCAGACCGGGAACGGCAACGTCACCTGGACGGCCACGTCGAATCAGCCGTGGCTGCAGGTCACACCAGCCTCGGGCACTGGATCGGCGACGCTGTCGATCGGGCTGACGTTCACGAGCGGGCTGCCGTCTTCCGGGTCGCTCAATGCGGCCGTGTCGTTGACGTTCAGTGGCGCCGCCAACAGCCCGGGACCGATCGCGATCAAGCTGAACATGCTCAGTGGGACGACAGCACCCATCGGATTCGTCGACACCCCCATTGATCGTGCCACCGGGATCACCGGCGCCGTGCCCTTCACCGGTTGGGCGATCGACGATGTGGAATTGACGCGCGTGATGATCTGTCGAGGCGCGGTCGGCGCAGAGGTCGCGCCCGTCGATCCGAACTGCGCGGGTCAAGCACAGATCTTTGTCGGGTTCCCGGTGTTCATTGACCTCGCGCGGCCGGATGTCGCCGCTGCCTATCCCGAGATCCCTTTGAACACCCGCGCGGGCTGGGGGTTCATGGTGCTGACGAACATGCTACCGAGTCAGGGCAACGGGACGTTCGTCTTCTACATCTGGGCTGCAGGACCGAGAAGGGAACCGGCAGCTCTTGGGTACGCGTACGATTACCTGCGACAACGCGCACGCGACGAAGCCGTTTGGCGCGATCGATACGCCGACGCAGGGCGGGATCGCCTCGGGCTCGAACCTTCGTCAATTTTGGGTGGGCGCTCACGCCGCTTGCCGAAGACGATTCCGACCAACGGCTCGACGATCACGGTCGTTGTGGACGGGGCATCGATCGGGACCGTTGACTACAACCACCCCCGGCCGGACATTCAGGGGTTGTTCCCCGGGCTCAATAATACGAACGGGGCGATCGGGTTTCGGGTGATCGACACGACCACGTTGACAAACGGGGCGCACACGATCTCGTGGACGGTTGTTGACAATCAAGGCGCGATCGAGGGGATCGGCAGCCGGTTCTTCACCGTGTCGAACGGCGCCTCTGCGATCACGGCGGCGCCCGTGACGACCACGCGTCGCGACCGACGTCGCGACGGCCGCGCGCGCCGAAACGCCGGTGCTGGGCCGGCGCGGCTGGGATCTCGAGGCGCCGTGGCGGTGGTACGGAGTCGGGAGCAGTGGGCGCGCGGTGATTCGCGGCGAAGAGATCGATCGCTTCGAAGTGTGGCTGGGGGCGCAGCCGGAGGCGCACTACACGGGGCACCTGCGCGTGGGCGACGGCTTCGTGCCGCTGCCGGTCGGCTCACAGCTGGACGCGGCGACAGGCTGGTTCACCTGGGCGCCAGGCGTGGGGTTCGTGGGACCGTACGACCTGGTGTTCGTGCGCTGGTCCGGGATGCGGCCGGTGGCGCGGCACGAGGTGCGGATCATTCTCGCGCCGAAGGGCCGCGGGCACGTCGGCGTGCAGGTGGCGATCGACACCCCGCGCTCGCAACAAGACGTCGGGCAGCCGTTCGTGCTGGCCGGGTGGGCGGCCGATCTGGACGCCGCGACGGGAACGGGAATCGACACGCTGCACGTGTGGGCGTATCCACTGGCGGGCGGCGCGCCGGTGTTTCTGGGCACGCCGATCCTCGGGGGCGCGCGTCCGGATGTCGCGGCCATTCACGGGGACCAGTTCCGCGCGGCCGGCTTCACGCTGCCCGTTCAGGGGCTGACGCCGGGATCTACGATCTGGCGGTGTTCCCGTGGAGCAACGTTACCGGCGCGTTCGCTCCACCGCAGATCGTGCATGTCACCGTTCGGTAGGTAAGAGATTACCCGCCGCGCGTCCCGCGGCCGTCATCCCAAGCCGGGACTGCGTGTTTTCTCGCCAGTCTTTGAGTGGCCCTCATTTTGCTGTGACCGCCTGCGTGGTGTCCCCGTACTCATGCTTTCGCAGTTTGACAATTCTCGTGCTCCTGGCGTGTTTGGCAGGAATGCCACATCCCGCTGTGGCGTCTACCATCGTCTTTCGCACCGACGCCGAGCTGGTCGCGTTGTCCGAGCGCGTCGTGCATGCGCGGGTCATCGCGCAGCGATCAACCCGCGCGGCCACACCAGACCGAAGAATCTACACCGTGACGACGTTGTCGGTGCTTGAGGATTTCACCGATCGCGAGGGTAGCGTCATCGAAGTGTGGGAGCTCGGAGGCACGCTCGATGGCGAGTCACTGTACATCGGTGGTCGCGTCGAGTATCGCATCGGCGAGGAAGTGCTGGTCTGTCTCGAGCGCGGACGTCAAGGACTGCGCAGCGTCGCGATGGGTTTTTCGAAGTTCGACGTGGCGAGAACCGTCGGCGGCGACGCCGCGCTCGTCCGAAACGTCCGCGACACGATGATTGTCGGCGGCGCGCCACCAGCGCGCGAACGATCGCTCTCGGAGTTCCGGCGGCTCGCGGCGGAGGTGCTCGGGCGGCCTTCCCGCGTCGTTGAATCAGCGAGCCAGCGGCCTACGAGTGTCGCGCAGCCTTTCACCAAGATTGTCGGAGAGCCGGGATGGCGCTGGCGGGAGGCCGATCTCGGCGTGCCGGTGGTCTACTTCAAGAACACGAGCGCGCAGCCGCCGCTACTCTCGGGAGATGCGGTCGCTGAAATCAACACCGCGCTCGCCGCCTGGACGAGTCCATCGTCGGCTTCGATCATCCTTCAGTACGGCGGAACCGCGCTCGAGTCGAACGTCGAGGGCATGTGGAGCACGATTCCTCCCAGAAGCGCGCTGATCACGTTCGAAGATCCGAACGAGGACATTCCCATGTCCGTGCTCGCATTCGGCGGCGGTGGAGTGAGCGTCGGCACTGGGGGGACAGTTGGCGGAACGGTCTACGACGGTTTTGATTCTGCGTTCGTGGTGTTTCAGAAGACGGCGGACCTACCGCCATCGTTCAGGCAGTCGCTCGACTTCACCCGTGTCCTGACGCATGAAATCGGCCACACGATCGGGTTTGGTCACACGCAGACCGATGGTGCCGTTCCCAACCCGACGTCGAACCTGATGTATTACACCTGTTGCTTCGGAAACACGCCGATCCCTCCAGCGCTCGGTCCAGACGACCTCGTCGGCCTCAATGTCGTCTATCCGGCTGCCCCGACCAGCGGCCCGACCATGACACTCGACAAGACGTCGCTGCGGTTTGGCGCAGTCACCTCAGGCGCGAGCTTCACCTATCGGACGTCCACGCAAATGGTCCGCCTCACGCAGAGCGGCATGGGGTCGGTGACGTGGACGGCGACCTCGACCCGGCCATGGCTGGTCGTCACGCCCGCGTCAGGTACGGGACCGGCCGAGCTGTCAGTGTCGGTGATACCAAATCGCGACGGCGCCCTCGGCCGGCGTCGTAGACGGCGCGATCATCTTTACCTTCAACGGAGCATCGAACGCTCCGGGCCCCGTCTCAGTGCGTCTGACTCTCAGTCTGCTTGGCCTGTCGGCTGCGCCGATCGGCACAGTGGATACGCCCCTCGACAACACCACCGGCGTGACTGGGGCGGTGCCGTTCACCGGTTGGGCGCTCGACGACATCGAGGCGAGGCGCGTCAACATCTGCCGCGCCCCCGTCAGCGGGGAGTCTGCCCCGCCGAACGAATTCTGTCCCGGGATCCCACAGATCTATGTGGGATCGGCGATTTTCATCGACGGCGCACGCCCAGACGTTCAAGTGGCTTACCCCGGATATCCCCTGAACAACCGTGCCGGTTGGGGCTTCATGGTCCTCACCAACATGTTGCCGAATCAGGGCAACGGGACGTACCAGTTCTCAATGTATGCGCAGGACCGCGAGGCGCGTTTCACGCTGCTCGGCACCCGAACGCTCACGTGCGACAACGCGCACGCGACCAAGCCGTTCGGCACGATCGATACGCCCGAACAGGGTGGCGTCGTCTCGGGCGCCAACTACGTGAACTTCGGATGGGCGTTGACGCCGCTCGGGTCCACGCTCCCGGGAAAGATCATCCCGATCGACGGATCGACGATCACGGTCCTCGTGGACGGCGTGACCCGCGGCACAGTGGACTACAACCACGAACGGCCGGATATCGAGTCCCTGTTTCCAGGTTTTCGCAACACCGCTGGCACCAACGGCGCGATTGGGTTCCGCACGATCGACACGACGACACTGTCGAACGGGCTGCACACCATCTCCTGGGTCGTGGTCGACGATCGAGGTGTCACCGAAGGAATCGGCAGTCGATTCTTCAGGGTGTCGAATGGCGCCAGTGCGGTAACTGCCGCAACCGAAGCATCGATTGAGGCGCGTCCTTCGGCTGAGGCGATTGCGGCTGTGCCACTCGATCCGACAGCGATCCGAGGACGTCGCGGATGGAACCTCCAGGGTACGCGGAAGTCGTACGAGCCGAATCGCGCGGGGCGGTTCGTGGTCCGCGCCGAGGAAGTCGATCGCGTCGAGCTCTCGTTGGGCGAATCTGGTACCGAGCGCTACACGGGCTATCTGCGCGCGGGCGCAGAACTCGCGCCCCTGCCGAGCGGGTCGGGTCTCGACGAAGTCACCGGTGAGTTCACCTGGGCTCCGGGCGCCGGGTTTGTCGGGACCTACGATCTCGTGTTCGTGAGCTGGGCCAACGGGACGGCGACCGGCCGCCGGGAAGTACGGATCGTCCTTCAACCAAAAAGTACGGCGCTCGCGGGACCTCACCTCGTCATCGACGCACCTCGTTTACAGCAGGACGTCGCGCAGCCGTTCGCTGTGACGGGCTGGGCGGCAGATCTGGACTCGGACGCGGGGCCCGGCATCGATACGATTCACGTCTGGGCGTATCCTCTGACCGGTGGACCGCCGGTATTCCTTGGGACGCCGATCTACGGTGGCGCGCGGCCGGATATCGGCGCGTCGCACGGCGACCGGTTCATCGCTTCCGGCTTCAGCCTGGTCGTGCAGGGGCTCCCGCACGGCAACTACGATCTGGCGGCATTCCCCTGGAGCAACGTCACTGGCGGTTTCGTCGCGCCGACCGTCGTTCGCCTGACGATCCGCTAGGATTCGTGGTTTACTCTGCGGGGGCGTGGCCGGACTCCGCAGATCGAGACAGCCATTTCAATTCTGTAATCCAGAGTCCAGAATCGGGTCGCGGTGCGAATGACGGAACCTCCCGGGGTGCGCCCGAAAGGGCTTTACCGGCCGAAACTAACATGTGGCGTCGCGCTTGCTCTGTCAAAGCCCTCTATGGGCTTTTCGCGTCAGCTGTCGGCGTGGCTGTTTTTGGCCTGTTTCTGTTGGATGCCCCGGCCTGCCGTGGCGTCGACGGTCATCTTCCGCACGGATGCACAGCTCGTCGCACTCTCTGAGCGCGTCGTCCACGGACGCGTGGTCGCGAAGCGAACAACTCGCGGCGGTCCGCAGGGTCTCAGGATTTACACCGTCACGACGCTCCAGATCATCGAGGACCTGACCGGTGTCGACGGCGACACCGTGGAGGTGTGGGAGCTCGGCGGCGCAGTCGACGGCGAGTACATGCACGTCGGCGGAGCGGTCGAATTCCGACTGGGCGAGGAAGTGCTGGTGTGTCTCGAGCGCGGACCCCAGGGCCTTCGCACCGTCGCGATGGGGTTCTCGAAGTTCGACGTGCTGCCCGCGGTCAATGGCGAACGCAGCCTGCGCCGGAACCTGCGCGAGACCAACGTTGTCGGCGGTCTAGTCACCCGCACGCCCTTCCTTTCGGAGTTTCGAGCGCTCGCGACGCGCGCCACGGGCCGTCCGTCCCGCCCGAGCCGCTCGGCGCGCGCGGGCGACGAGCTCCAGTCGGTCGAGCAACCGTTCACGCTTGCTCGGCGGGGCGACCCGTTCCGATGGGTGCAGGCCGACTCGGGCACGCCGGTCATGTGGTACATCAACACCAGCGCGGCGTCGCCGCTCACGAGTAGTGATGCTGCCACCGAGCTTCAGATCGCGCTCTCGGCCTGGACTGCCCCGGCGACGTGCGTCGATCATTCTTCAGTATGGGGGCACGACGTTTCAGTCCGATGCCGACGGACCGTTCAGCGGACTGGCCGGCGCCAGTGGTGTCATCACCTTCGAAGATCCGAACGACGAACTCAGCGGATCGGTCCTGGCGATCGGCGGAGGATGGGCCGGCGGATCTGGCGGAACCGTCAACGGCACGACGTTCTATGCCTTCTCACGCGGCTATGTCATCTTTCAAAACGCCGCGAACCTGAGTTCGAGTTTCAGAACGCCGCCCAACTTCACGCGCGTGCTGATTCACGAGATTGGCCACGCGATTGGGCTCGGACACACGCAGACTGACGGGAGCATCGCCAACGCGACGTCGAACATCATGTATCCCTCGTGCTGCGGTGGTGCGACGCCCCTCCCGCCGGCGATCGGGCCTGACGATCTCGCGGGTCTGAACTTCGTCTACCCGTCGTCTTCAACCTGCACCTATTCGATCAACCCGACCAGCGCCTCCGTGGCAGGCGGCAGCGGCAGCGGGACGGTCACCGTGTCGACGCAGGCGGGCTGCAGTTGGAACGCGTCGAGCGGCGCGGCGTTCCTGGGCATCAGTTCTGGCAGTGCGGGGACCGGGTCGGGAAGCGTCGGTTACACGATCGCTGCCAACCCCGCTGCCTCGCCACGATCGGGAGCGCTCACCATCGCCGGTCAGACCTTCACCGTGAACCAGGCAGCCGCCGCGTGCAGCTACTCGATCTCGCCCGGTGAGCGCGAGTGCACCTGCCAGCTGGCGGAAGCGCGTCGGTTGCCCTGACCGCGACGACAGGCTGCGCGTGGGTGGCCTCGAGCAATGCCGGCTTTATCGGCATCACGTCGCCGGTCAGCGGAAATGGTAGCGCAACGGTCACATACAACGTCAACGCCAACGGCGTGTCGGCGCGCTCCGGGACGCTGACGATCGCCGGACGGACCTTAACGGTCAATCAGTTCGGGACCGGCCCGACCGTGAACCTCGACCGGACGTCGCTTCGCTATGGCGCAAACGCTCAGCGGTGCGCTCGTCACCGCTCAGACCAGCGCCCAGACCGTTCGCCTGACCCAAAGCAGCGGACCGGCGGTGACGTGGACGGCGACGTCCAATCAACCATGGCTCCAGGTGAGCCCGGGTTCTGGTAGCGGCGGACGCGAGCTGACGATCACGGTCAACCCGACCGGCCTGGCCATGTCGGCGACGTCGACTGGTGCCATAACCGTCTCGCTCGGAGGCGCAGGCAACACGGTCGGACCAATCAACGTGACGCTGGTCACGAGGCCCACCGGCACTTCAGCCAATCCTGTCGGCGTGATCGATACTCCGGTGAACAACACGACCGGCGTGACCGGCGCGATTCCCGTGACGGGCTGGGCTCTTGACGACGTCGACGTCGCGAACCTGTATTTGTGCCGGGCGCCTGTGACGGGAGAGAGCGCTCCGGCGAATGGACGATGCGGTGGTCTGCCGCAGATATTCCTGGGAGAGGCCGTGTTCATCGAGGACGCGCGGCCGGACGTCCAGGCGGCGTATCCGACCCTCCCGCGCAACTATCGTGGCGGTTGGGGATTCATGGTCCTGACCAACATGTTGCCGAATCAGGGCAACGGCCCCTTCACCATCTCCGCGCACGCAGTCGATCGTGAGGGCCACTCGCTGTCGTTGGGCTCGAGGAATATCACCTGTAACAACAGCTTTGCGTCGACGCCGTTTGGCACCATCGATACGCCGGCGCAGGGTGAAACCGTCTCGGGGGCAGTCGTACGTCAACTATGCGTGGGCGCTGACGCAGGCAGGGAAAGTCATCCCGTTCAACGGTTCCACTATCACGGTGTTCGTCGACGGCGCACCCGTCGGACCGGCCTCCTACAACTACTATCGATCTGACATTGCGGGCTACTTCCCGGGGCTCGCGAATACCGACGGACCCGCTCGGGTTCCGCATCATCGACACGACGACGCTTTCGAATGGCCTGCACACGATCGTATGGACGGTCACCGACAGCGGCGGCGCCACTGCGGGCCTTGGCAGCCGCTACTTCCGAGTGTCGAACGGAACGACGGCACCGGTCATCCTCACCGAAGAGAGCCTGGTGTCGGACGCCGTCATGACCGCCGCGTTCGATGCGGCGCCGATTGTCGGCAGACGTGGCTGGGATCCCGATGCACCGTGGCGTGCGTATCCGGTTGGCCCTTCGGGACGGGCCGTTGTCAGGGGTGAGGAGCTCGATCGCTTCGAACTTCAGCTCGGCTCCGCTGAAGGCGTACGCTACACCGGAAGCTTGCGCTTCGGAAGCATGCTGACCGCACTGCCTGTCGGCTCGAAGCTCGATTCGACGAGCGGTGCGTTCACATGGTCGCCGGGGCTGGGCTTCGTCGGCACCTACGATCTGGTGTTCGTCCGCTGGTCCGGCGACCGTGCCGTGAGCCAGCAGAGCGTTCGCGTCATCCTTCGACCGAAGTCGTTCGGCTACGTCGGCACGCAGGTGGAGATCGACAGCCCACGCGCCCAACAGGACGTTGCGCAGCCATTCAACGTCGTCGGATGGGCTGCCGACCTTGATGCGGCCGCGGGGACTGGTATCGATACGCTCCACGCGTGGGCGTACCCGCTCGCCGGCGGACCGCCGGTCTTTCTTGGCGTGCCTGCTTACGGCGGCGTCCGGCCGGATGTCGCGGCGGTGCTCGGCGACCAGTTCCGCGACACGGGGTTCGGGTTCGTCGTCCAGGGGTTGCCACACGGCAACTACGATGTCGCCGTGTTTCCCTGGAGCGCGGTCAGCGGCGCCTTCGCTCCGCCAAAGATGGTGCGCGTTACCGTGCGATAGGATCGTCCGGCAGTCGCCTATGGTATCGTCACAAACACAACGCCGACCGCGTCAAACTGCCCACTGACGCTGCTCTGGGCATACACCACGAGATACCACGAGCCCCGTGCCAGGTTGGTCACGGCCAGTCCGTAACCGGCTCCGGCGAATTGAGATCCGAAGGCTGCCGTTACGTCAGGTCGATCCCCAAACGCCGGCACTCCCAGAAAGACTGGCGCTGAGCCGTCGGCGGAAAACGCCCAGATGTGGATCGTGTTGATCCCTGTGCCCGAAGGTGCCGCGGGATCGATTGCCCACCCGCTGATTACGAACGGTGTGTTGACGGTCGAGAAGTTCCCGGGGATGTCGATCGCGACAAGGCCTGCCGGTTGAATGACCACCGGCACCGTCGCAACAACGCTGAAGCCTTGCGAAGCGTAGACCCACCCATACACAGCGATCAGCCAGCTGCCTGGGGCCAGACCTTTGACGTCGAGGTGATAGCCGGTTGGTCCGAACTGGGAACCGTAGATGGCGGCGACATCGGGACGGTTCGACCCGTAGTTGGCGACACCCAGGAACTGCGGGGCTGCACCAGTCGCGGGGAATGCCCAGACATGCAGGGTCGCAATCCCATTGTTCGTCGCGGTCGCATCGAGCGACCATCCCGAGAGCACGAACGGCTGACGAACTGTGGCCCCCGCGCCCGGCCCCTCGATCCGAACGACCGGAGCCGGTCCGGCCGCGCCGGCCCTGAGCGCGACGATGGTGCCGCTGCCGAAGTTCACGGCGTAGAGCTCTCCCGCCGAGTCCACACCGAAGGAGCTAATCTGCCGCACTTCGGCGCCTGCATTGATCGCCGCCGTGTGGTCGCGGAGGTCTGAGGCGGTCGCCTCGCCAGTGTTCGGGTCGCGCGTCAAGGCGATCGACCAGACCTGTCCCCGGATGAAGTCGCCAAACACGTACCGACCGATCATCGATGGGATGGCGGACCCGCGGTAGACGTACCCACCCGTGACCGAGCGTCCGACGCTATGTCCGTACTCGTAGATCGGGTCGGTGAGGGGGCCGAAGGCCGGCGGCACCGAGTTGTTGTGCAGGTTGGCGCCTTCCCGATTTCGCCAGCCGTAGTTGCGCCCGCCGCGACCGGCCGGTTCGTAGTTGATCTCTTCCACCGCGTTTTCGCCCACGTCGGCGATGAGGAGCGCGCCGGAGCCGCCGCGCAGAGGATCGTCGAGGGTGAACCGCCAGGGGTTGCGCAGCCCGATCGACCAGATTTCAGGCACGGGTCCACCGGCGAACGGATTGTCCGGCGGAATGTCGAGGCCTTCGGGATCGCCATCACCGACATTGACGTTGATCCGCAGGAGCTTGCCGTGCAGCTTCGAGAGGCTCTGGGCCTGATGTGAGGCGTCGTCGGGCTCGCCACCGTCGCCCGTGCCAATGTAAAGGTAGCCCTCGGCGCCGAACACGAGGTTGCCGCCGTAGTGCAGGGTCTCGGGGTGCGCGATGAATCGCTCGCCGGTCGACCACTGGAGGTCGAAACGGGTCGACGCGTCAGCGACGAGCGGATTCGCCGAGCGATAGAACCGCGCGACGACGGTATTGCCGGCAGGGTTCACGAAAGTGACGAAGAAACGGCCCGACTCGGCCGCCCCGGGCGGAAACGCGAGCGACAGCATCCCGCGTTCGCCGCCGCTGCCAACTGCGCCACTCAGGTCGAGAAACGGGGCGGACAGGAGCGTGCCGCCCTGAATGACCCGGATCGTCCCCCCCAACTCGACGACGAATTGGACGCTGGCGTTCGACGGATCCTGCACGAACGCCACCGGGCGTGTCAGGCCAGAGACGTAGACCTGGCCGCGAAACTGCGCGTTGGCGGGAGACGCGAGAAGCAGAAACAGACCGAGTGCGGAAACCGCACATTTCGACGCTCTCACAAAATGCATGAGTTTTAGACCGCAGGCAGAGGCATTCGATACATCTTTCGGTCAATCTGGGTGAGAACTGCAGAGCCACGCAGATTTTTGGCCACGGCCATGGTGATCACATGGTCGAGCTTGCCGGCCGCTGCTACCATAGCGCCGTGATCCGCATCGGGTTCGACGGCCGCGCCCTCGCGTCGCCGGCGGCCGGCATGCGCCGCTATACAAACGAGCTCTTTGGCGCGCTGGCCCAGCTGGATCCGTTGCTTTCTATCGTGGCTGTCGGCGTTCCGGCCGGACTGACGGTTCCTGCTGGCATCGAACTCGCTGGCGGAGCGCCGTCGCTGCCAACCAACCTGGGATGGATGCTTACCGGGTTGCCCAGAGCCGCGCGACGGGCCCGCGTTGATCTCTTGCACGCCCCGTCGTACACCGCCCCGATCGGCGGGCCTCGGCCCCTTGTCCTGACCATCCACGATGTTAGCTATGAACGAAATCCGGAGTGGTATCCGTACAAGCGCGACCCGTTGCGCAGGGCGTTTTATCGCTACAGCGCCCGGACCGCTGACCGGGTCATCACCGATTCGGAGTTCTCGAAACAGGAGATCGTCGAGGTATATTCACTTCACCCCGAGTCGATTCAGGTCGTCCCACTGGCGGCGTCTCGCACCTTTTCGCCGGGGCCACTCCTCCCGCTGCCATCTGCGTGGCCACGACAATTCATGTTACACGTTGGCGACCTGCACGCACGCAGGAATCTTCCGATGGTGACTCGAGCCGTGACAGCAGTGCGGTCGAGGCGTCCGTCGTGGGCGAACCTTGGTCTCGTGATGGCCGGTGTCGATCGCGGAATGGGGGCCGAGCTCCAGGCGCTGAGCGACGGAAGCCCTGGCAGCACGCCGCTCGTCACTTTCGCCGGCGCGACCGCAGAGGCGCAGCTCCTCGCCCTCTACCGGGCAGCTACGGCGCTCGTGTACCCGTCGCGTTATGAGGGTTTCGGGCTGCCGCTGCTCGAAGCGATGGCGTGTGGCACGCCGGTCATCGCCGCTCGAACTTCGTCCATCCCGGAAGTTGTCGGCGATGCTGGTGTGCTCATCGATCCCGACGACGAGGCCGGCTGGATTGGCGCGATCGAACGCGTGCTCGAGGATCCGCCTCACCGTGGCCGGTTGCGCGATCAGGGGCTCAGACGCGCGGCGGAGTTCTCCTGGCAGCGCACGGCGGAGGAGACGGCTCGCGTCTACCGCGATCTCGTCGATCGCGCGACGTGACGCCGCGCTTCTCGGTCATCGTCTTGAACTACAACGGCCGGGCATGGCTCGAGCCGTGCCTCGGCGCGCTCACGACGCAATCCGGTGCCCCGTCATTTGAAGTCCTGCTCGTCGACAACGGGTCGACTGACGGATCGATCGGCTTTGCCGCTGCACGATTTCCGTCCGTTCGAATCGTCGACAACGGCTGCAACCTTGGCTTCGCCGGCGGCAACAACGCCGGCGCGCGAGCGGCAGCGGGCGAGCTGCTGGCGTTCCTGAACAACGACACGATTCCTGCGCCTGACTGGCTGTCGCGACTGGATGCGGCCACTAAAGACAGCTCGGAACGACGGCTTGTCACCTCCAGGATCGTGCTGATCGATCGGCCAGACATTATCGACAGCGCCGGCGACGGATACCTCCGCGCCGGCGGCGCCTTCAAGCACGGACACGGCGCCGCCGCGCCGGATTTTGTGACATCCCGCGAGGTCTTTGGCGCGTGCGGGGCCGCCTTCGCGATCGACCGGAGTCTGTTTGATCAGCCTGGGGGGCTTCGATGAAGACTTCTTCATGGTTTATGAAGATGTCGATCTGTCATATCGCGCGCGTCTCGCCGGGTATCGCTGCTGGTATGCAGCCGACGCGATCGTTCGGCATGCCGGGAGCGCCACGCTCGGTCGGGTGAGCGCCGGCGCCGTGTACTACGGTCAGCGAAACCTGGAATGGACGTGGATCAAGAACACGCCCACGGGACTTCTGCTGCGGACGCTGCCGGCTCACCTGGCGTATTCGCTTGCCGGCGTGGCGCACTACCTCGGACGCGGCCGTGGCGTCGCGGCACTCCGAGGCAAGGTCGCGGCGCTCGTTGGTCTGCCGCGTCTGATGAGAAAGCGGCGGGACGTGCAGCGCACGCGCCGCGTCGACGTCGTTTCAATCGAGGCGCACCTGGCACGCAGGTGGATCGCCCTCAAGCTTTCCGAGAAAGCCCGTTCGCGCCACGCCCGTTGACTGCCGTCTTTACTTCAGCATTCAGCATCGCCTTACTTGGGTTCAACCTTTCCAATCATGACGAGAGCAGCCGCGCCGGGAGGGGCGTTGGCCACTCTTAGGTCGAGGCGCCGGAATCGCGGGCCATTTCTGTCCTGCGGCAGCGCCAGGCGCAGGAAGTGCCATCGATCCGCGGGCACCGTGAGGATATCGGCGGGGCGGCCATCGAGACCGAGCTCGAGTCTGATATCTGTCGCCGGGCCAGCGGCGCGAAGTGGAACGACAACCATCTGCGCGTCGGCGGGCAGAAAGACGCTACCAAAAGGCCCAGACGTGCGGTAGCGGACGCCGTCGACGGCGTCGTGCCAGGCGGAGAGACCGACGCCGCGGTGCTCGAGGTTGAAGTCGGCTTTCTGACGATCAACCCGGACCGGTATCGAAACGGCGATTGCGATTACCGCTGTCGTGACGACCCACGGCCGCAACCGCGGGCGCTCGGCCGGCTCGAGCGAGGAGCCCCAGCCGGCAGCGGCGCCGAGGAGGAGCCAAAACGTGACCGCGGGCTCGTCGAGGAGCAGCGGATGCCCACCCAGCCACGAGAGCACGAAGGCCAGGAGTCCCGTCATGAGACCCCACCGCAACGAATCGTGCAGGTCGGCCGCCAGCAGCCAGCGGCCGTAGCGAGCGGCAGACCATAGCAGCCACATCAGGACGCCGAATCCGACGATGCCCAGTTCGGCGAGGATCTGCAGGAAGTTGTTGTGCGCGTTTTCGTGGACGGCCGGGGGGAAGGTTGCGAGCAGCTCGGGCGAGCTGAATTCGCCGGACCTCGAATAGAAGCGGCCAATTCCGATACCAAAGGCCGGGTTGGCCGCGGTCATTCGCACGCTGGTCCTGGCGAGCTCCCAGCGAACCTGCGCCGCCGTCGCTGCAGACTGCTGGTTGCCGCGTTCGGGGATCGCGTACGCGGCAACCGCGGCGAGAAGCGCCAGCAAGAGCGCGGCGGCCGCCAGCGTCGTCCGGCGCACGCTGCCACGGCGCATGCGCCACGTCCGCGCCCCGGCGGGCAACACCATTGCGAGCGTGCCCGCCATGACCGCCATCCGCGATCCGGCCACCCAGACCGAGCACCCGATCAGCAACACTGAGATCAGCCACGGCAGGCCCTTCGGCCGGATCGTCAGGCCGATGGCAACGAACAGGGCCATGACGAAGTACGAGCCAGCGGCGTTGAGGTCGCCGTAATGCACGTTCACGCGCTCGGTCAGAAACAGCCGCACGAAAGCGCCGGCCGGGCTGCCGAAACGCTCGGCACTCTCCCACAAGCGCAGCAGGTTGAGGCCTGCGGCCACCGATGCTCCGCAGACTGCCCACGAGGCGAGTCGCGAGGCGAACGCCGGCGCTTCTCGAGTCGCCGTGGCAGCCGCCCGGAAGAGCAGCAGCGACTCAATCAGCCGCATCGCGGCGTTGACCGGATCTGAACTCGTATCAGAGATGAAGTATCCGTAGGCGACGAGCCGCCACAGCTCCGCTCGCGTCGGCGGGCCACCGAAACGCCACGATTCGATGGCGAAATGCACCGCGAGCGACGCGACAACCACTGACAAGGCCAGCAGCCATGGGGCGTCGAGGGCGTCGCGCGGGCCAGGCACCCGCACCACGCGCCGCACGCAGTAGCCGGCGCAGAAGGCGACGACGAGCGCCTCGGGCCAGGAGACCGCACCGTTCCAGTGACGTCCCACCCACGCCGCGAAGGGTGCCAGCGCGATCAGGACCAGCAGCCCGGAGCGAGGAGCCAGCGCGGAGAGCGGAACGACCGCCGCGATCGCGACGAGGATGGCTCGCGGGATGGGCTCGACGCGAAGAAGGGAGAGGAGGAGCGTGACAAAGACGGCGGCCGCCAACGCCGCACAGCCTCTTGCCCCCCAATCGCGCAACGACGTCATCGAACGAGCGATCAGCGTGCCCCGATCACGGCGTAGTCGAGGTGCGTGAACAGGCGCGAATTGAGCTTTTCGACGTTGGCGTTGAACGCCTCGATCAGGTCGGCGAGCGACGTGTCTGCGCCGTCTGGAAGCGCCACTCGCCTGCAGACGATCGTGAGCAGCGACCGGCGATCGGAACTCGAGATCGGCGCGCGTGAAACCGCTCGCCAGTACCAGGTACTTCAGCGTCTCGGGATGCAGCGGCCACACGTGCGTGATGTCGCGGATGTAGCTGTCGAAGAACGCGACCCAGCACGCGGGGTTCAGCGTCTCGAGGACGATCCGGCCGCCGGGACGGACCTTGTGACAGGCGAGCTCGAGGAACTGCAGGAGGTAGTCAGGTTGCAGGTGCTCGACGACTTGCGCGGCGAAGATGCCGCCGAGCGACGCATCGGGCAGCGTCGACAGGTAGCCGACGGCATCGGCTTCCGTGACGTCGAGGCCGCGGCTGCGGCAGAGCTCGGCCATCTCATGGTTCAAGTCGATGCCTCTCGCCTTGACGCCGGCGCCGGCAAGGAGCTCGAGAAACTCGCCGCGCCCGCAGCCGATGTCGAGCACGTCCGCCGCGCCGGCAAAGAACGGCAGGTAGCTCTCGAGCCGCGCCCGGATCGCGTCGCGCGAGCCGCGAAACTGATCTTCGAAGCCGACGTACTTGTAGCTGTCGAGCGATCGAAATACGCCGCGCGTCGGCCTGAGCGTCCTGTCTGCTTTTCTCAGCGCTCGCGGGGCCCCACCCCCGCTCGCTCTCGCGCTGGCGACGCCTTCGCCGCGCTCGGGCCGCAGCCGCTCGAACCTCGCCGCCTGAACGACGATGTTCGACCTCCCGCTTCAGCGCAGCGATGCTGCTGACGACACCGAGTGTCGCGCGAGCTCGTCCTGACCGGCAGTGAGCGCGCGCGCGCGCGCGTCGGCGCGCTCGTCGCGCACGCTCAGCGATTCCCATCGCTTGTCGACATTCTCGGCCAGCGCGCTGAGCGACGCATTCAGGACTAAGGCCCCGCCGGCCGCCCGCCGGTCGCGAGTATCGACGTAGGCGGTCATCTGCTGCAGATACTCGATCAGTCCGGGCGTGGAATTCCGCCAGCCTGCGCGAACTCATCGCGAAGGCGCGCGGTCGTGTTCCTCGGCGCGCGCGATGCGCTCTCGCTGGCGGCAGCCGCATTGCGATTCAGGTGATCGACGAGTCGCGGCGTTGAAGGTGGCCTGCTGCTGCAGATACGGTGCCACCGTGCGCCAGATGAAACCGGCAGAGGCGCCCACGCCAGCCCGGCTGGGCGGCGGCGCCGCGGCAGCGATGTTCCAGGCGTCGTTAATCGACGGAAGCTGGGAGTCGTCGACGGTCGGCCGGGTGACGGCCATTCGGCTGGCCGAGGCAGGGCGCGATCGAGCGCCGTCAACGCGTCGTTGTAGCGCCGATCGGCCTCCTCGCGTTCACGGTCGAGGCGTCGGAGCGTCTGTTCGAGCGATTCCATCGATTCCGCGACTCAGACGCCGCGAGCGGTTCCGGCGAGCGCCGCGATCTTGCCGTCGGTCGGACTACTGGCCGCGGCGTGGGATGCGGCGGGCGATGCGGCCGGCACCGAACGCGAGGCGACCGGCTTCGACCGCGAGTTTCATGGCGGCCGCCATCGCGACCGGATCCCCCGCGAGCGCGATCGCCGTGTTCATCAACACGCCGTCCGCGCCGAGTTCCATCGCGATGGCGGCGTCCGACGCCGTCCCGACGCCGGCATCGACGATGACCGGCACCCGGGACTGCTCGCGGATGATCAGGATGTTGTTCGGATTCTGGATGCCCAGGCCCGACCCGATCGGAGCACCGAGCGGCATCACCGCCGCGGCGCCAGCTTCCTCGAGCTTCCGGCAGATGACTGGATCGTCGCTCGTGTAAGGCAGGACCACGAAGCCTTCGCGCACCAGGACACGCGTGGCTTCGAGCAGGGCGACGTTGTCCGGAAAGAGCGTGCGCTCGTCGCCGATGACCTCGAGCTTCACCCAGTTCGACAGGCCGACTTCCCGCGCGAGCCGCGCCGTTCGAATCGCGTCTTCTGCCGTATAGCAGCCGGCCGTGTTGGGCAGGATGAAGATCTTGCTCTGATCGATGTAGCCGAGCAGCGATTCGGCGCTCCGGTCCGACAGGTTGACGCGCCTCACCGCGACCGTCACCATCTCGGCGCCCGACGCCCGGTGCGCGTCAGCCATCACTGGATGGGACGGATACTTGCCCGTGCCGACGATCAATCGCGAGCGGAAGGTCTTGTCGGCGATGGTGAGAAGGTCTGTGCTCATTTGTCCGTGCTTTGCTATTCAGTCAGATGCCCGCCCAGGCGGCCGTCCAAAGCTTTTACCGCGGAGAGCGCTGAGTGCGCAGAGAACGCCATTCATCTTGCTCTGCGGTCCCTGCGGCCTCAGCGGTGAAAGGCTTTTGGCGCGAGACTCCGCTTGCTAACCGCCGCCGACGAAATTCACGATCTCGATCTCATCGCCATCCTTCACCACGACGGCTTCGTACTTGTCGCGCTTGACGACGATGAGGTTGTGTTCGACCGCCACGAGCCGGGAGTCGATCGTCAGGTCAGCGAGCAGGCCGCCGATGGTGACAGGGCCGGCGATCTCGAGAGGTTCACCGTTCACTCGAATCGTCACAGGATACCTCATTGATCATATGGGGGAATGACTCGGCCGCGTCCGTCGCCTCCGGCGAAGGGGGACAGCCGGCCGAACGGCGCCATCAACCGATCGAGCGTGGCGCGGCCCTCATCGAGCAGATGAGGTGGCAACGAGACGTGCGGAACCGGGCGTCGAACGGCGTCCTCTATCAGGTGACGGTAATCGGCCACCATTCTGTCGACGGAGTGCTCGCGCTGCCAATACGAGACGGCCGTCCGGCCGAGCGTTGCCCGAAGGAGCGGATCGGTGCCAAGGCGTCGCATCGCCAGCCGAAGGGAGTGGTCCTCATCGAGAATGTCGATCGCGACCGCACACGGCGCAGCCGACGACGCCGAGCCTGCGTTCGGCTGCCACGTCCGGGGGTCGAGCGTCGGCACATTCGTCAGATGCGCCAGGTCGACGATCACCGTGGGCTTGCCGGCGGCAAGGCAGCGCAACCACGGCCCTGACATTTCACGTGCAGTCGGCCAGCGGAGGTTGAGCGCGACGTCGCAGGCGGCGACGTTCTCGGTGAAGGCCTCGTCGGTGGGGAGATAGCCGGTGAGCGTGACGGCACCGTCGAGACCGTGGCGCTGGATGTCGTCGCGAAGGTCATAGTGTTCCGGTACCGTGCCGGCCAGGAGCAGGTGGGCGGCTGGAACGTAGGGGCGCGTGGCCGCGAACGCGGCGAGAATCTGGGGAAGCCGCTTGTCGGGGGAGAGCCCTCCGTAGCAGCCGAAGACGACCGTATCAGCCGAGAGGCCGTGACGTTCGCGCGCGCGGAGGCCGGCGGCGCGTACCTCTGCGGTCGACAACGGGACCCCATGACCAAGGTGAATCGCCGTCACCCGGGCGTCGGGAATGGAGGCGATCATCTGATCGGCGAGCACGGGGCTATGGACCGCGACGAGCCTCGAAGCGCGCGCGACGAGGCGCGTCATCGGCCAGTCGTAGAGCAGGTGAGTATCGAATCCCGCCACCGCCAGCTCAGCGATGTCCGCGTTCGCTTCCGGGTGGTTCGAGGCAAACTCAGCGCGGTAATCGTCGGCGCGTAGCGTCCGGAGCAGAGCTGCCGCCCGCGCATGATGCAGATGCGCGTCGTGCAGGACGGTCAGGCCCGGGTACCTGAAGAGGTAAGGCCACAGGTAGTCATGGTGCGACGAGTTACCGACCTGAAAGACCGTAAGGTCGTACGGCTCTTGCCGATGCCGCCACACGAAATCGTGCGCCGAGCGCGTCCCCGGCGCGACGCGCGCCACCGCCTCGTCGACGAAGACGTCGATCTGGTGATCGGTCGAGAGGGCCGCCACGAGGTCGGCGCTGCACGCCGCGACGCCCGTCGGCACCGGAGGCATCGGGCTGAACCAAGCTAGACGGTTCATCACTGCATTCTAAATGGTTCAGGGTTCAGGGTTCATGGTTCAGGGTTCATGGTTCAAGGTTCAAACCCGGGCCTTCGACCGTGAATTCTGAACCCTGAACCCTGAACCTTGAACCCTGAACCCGCGTCCGCTGTGATAGCATTTCGGTGCTCAGAATGGCGCGGACGGAGGCGCCTGGGCCTTGGAGACGCGTCGGGTGGCGACGCGCTTTTTTTGCGACCGGCTTGAGAAAACATTCACAAGCCGCTGCTGATTGACCTAAAAACATGCACGGCTGGGTACCTATCCTCATCATGATCGGGCTCGGGGCCGGGTTCGGGGCGTTCAACATCCTCGCCTCGCATCTCATCGGTCCCAGCAAGCCGACCCCAGAAAAGCTCGCCCCTTACGAATGTGGCATGCCACCGGTCGGCGATGCCCGCGAACGGCATCCGGTCAAGTTCTACCTCGTGGCGATGATTTTTCTGCTCTTCGACATCGAGGTAGCGTTCCTCTATCCGTTCGCCATGGCGCTGCGGTCGCTCGGCTGGACCGGATTCGTGCAGATTCTGGTGTTCTTCGCGATCCTGCTGACGGGGTAACGTGTACGTCTGGCGCAAGGGCGTGCTCGATTGGGGACACGAGCGCGCGTAGTTTTTCGAATACTTTATGAGCGACGACATCGAAATTCCCAACGATCTGCCCTTCCTGACCACGAGCGTCGAGAAAATCGTCCAGTGGGCGCGGCGTTCGTCGGTCTGGCCGGTCACCTTCGGCCTCGCATGCTGCGCGATCGAGATGATGGCGATGAGCGCCGGCCGCTACGACATCGCGCGCTTCGGCGCCGAGGTCTTCCGCGGATCCCCGCGCCAGTCCGACCTGATGATTGTGGCCGGACGTCTGTCGCGCAAGATGGCCCCGGTGCTGCGCCGCATCTACGATCAGATGCCCGAGCCGAAATACGTCATCTCGATGGGAGCGTGTGCGTCGGTTGGCGGAGTCTTCGACAACTACGCGATTGTGCAGGGTGTCGATCAGGTCGTGCCCGTCGACGTCTTCGTGCCCGGCTGCCCGCCCCGTCCCGAGGCGCTCATCTACGGCATCGTCCAACTCCAGCGGAAAATCGACAAGCAGAGGTCGTTCGTTTAGAGGCTATCTCATCAACTCCGTAGTGTCCGCCTTTAGGCGGACCATCGCGAGTCCGGCTGAAGCCGGACACTACGAATACGGCTAGCCAGGGATAACACTACGTTCCATGCAAGCGACGGCCATCATCGAGGTCCTGTCACGCGCCCTGCCGGCGGATGCCACGAGGTTCGAAGTCGTGGAATCGCGCGACGGCATGCCGACGTTTTATGCCCCGCTCGACCTGCTGATCGACGCCTGTCGGGTTCTGCGCGACGCGCCCGAGCTGCGCTTCGTCTTCCTCGCGGATGTGACGGCGGTCGACTATCATCCGCGCGACCCGCGGTACGAGGTCCTGTACATTCTGGCGTGTCCGGGCGTCGCGGGTTACGGCGAGACTCCCAAGCGGTTGCGGCTGAAAGTGCGAGTCGCCGAGGCGGCAAGCGTGCCGTCGGTCGTCGAGCGTCTGGCAGGCAGCGAACTGGGGCGAGCGCGAGGTCTACGACTTCTTTGGCCTGCATTTCGAGGGACATCCGGACATGCGCCGCATCCTGATGCCCGAGGACTGGGAAGGCTTCCCGATGCGGAAAGACTACCCGGTGCAGATCAATCAGCGGGTGAAGACCTACGAACCGCTGCAGGTCTCGGAGGACGAGTTCGTCGCCAACATGGAGGCGGCGCGGCGGCGGGCACGGCCGGACTGATGCCGTCGAGCGATATCGGCGGCGCGGTTTCGATTGTGGGGCGCACGCTCGACGCAGCCATCGATGCGCACCGTCGCGTGCGAGGCCTCGATCTGACGGCAGTGGCCACGGCGGCCTCGACCATCACCAGCGCGCTTCGCTCCGGTCGCAAGCTGCTGGCGTTCGGCAACGGAGGAAGCGCCGGGGATGCGCAGCATCTCGTCGCCGAGCTCGTCGGACGTTTTCAGAAGGAGCGGCCGGGGTTGGCGGCAGTGGCGCTGACGGCGGACACGAGCCTGCTGACCAGCGTGGCCAACGACTACGGCTTCGAGCAGGTATTCGCGCGTCAGGTGAATGCGCTCGGTGTGGCCGGCGACGTCGCATTTGCAATTTCGACGAGCGGCGCGTCGCCGAACGTGCTTGCCGCGCTTGAAGCGGCACGGGCGCGCGGGCTGCGGACCATCGCGTTGACCGGTCGTGACGGCGGGGAAGCCGGGCGCCTGGCCGAGGTCCACATCAACGTGCCGGACGACTGCACGGCGCGCGTGCAGGAAGTCCACATCACGCTGATTCATGCGATTTGCGAAATTGTAGAGATGGTGTGACGAGTGCCCACTGAACTTCGCACCGAAACGATGACCGTCAACATGGGACCCCAGCATCCCAGCACGCACGGCGTGCTGCGGCTGGTGCTGGAGTTGTCCGGCGAGACGGTTGTCTCGGCGGACACGACGGTCGGCTACCTGCACACCGGCATCGAGAAGACTGCCGAGCAGAAGAAGTGGCAGCAGGTCATCCCGCTCGTCGAGCGGATGGACTATCTCGGCGCGCAGTCAAACAGCCTCGCGTTCTGCATGTCGGTCGAGCGGCTGCTCGACGTCACAATGCCCGAGCGCGTCCAGAACATCCGCGTGCTCATCGCCGAGCTGCAGCGGCTGGCGAGCCATCTCGTGTGGCTGGCCACCCACGCGCTCGAAATCGGTGCCGTCTCGGTCATGATGTATTGCTTCCGCGAGCGGGAGCAGCTGCTCAACGTCAACGAGATGCTGGCCGGCTTCCGGATGTTTCCGAGCTACATCCGGGTCGGCGGCCTACGCGAGGACCTGCCGATGGGATTCCATCAGGCCGTCAAGAAATGGCTCGATGCCTTCCCCGGCCACTTGAGCGAGTACGAGGACTTGCTCACCAAGAACCAGATCTGGCTGAAGCGCACGCAGAACGTCGGCGTCATCACCAAAGACGACGCGATGACCTACGGGCTGGTCGGGCCGATGGCGCGGGCCACGGGTGTGGCCTACGACGTGCGCAAGGCGTTTCCATATCACGGTTACGAAACCTACGACTTTTCGGTGCCCACCCGGACCGCCGGCGACGTGTTCGCGCGCTACCAGGTTCGGATCGACGAGATGCGGGAGAGCACGAAGATCGCGCAGCAGGCCCTCGCCCGGATCACGCCGCGCGGCGTGTTCGATATCCAGGACTACAAGATCGTGCCGCCGCCCAAGGACAAGGTCTACAGCGAGATGGAAGGGCTGATTCAGCACTTCCTGATCTATTCGCAAGGATTCAACGTGCCCGCCGGCGAAGCGTACGTGCCGATTGAGGGCCCCCGCGGCGAGCACGGATTCAGCATCGTTTCTGACGGCACGAACCGGCCCTATCGCATCAAGCTGCGCGCGCCCTCGTTCTATGCCTGTCAGGGGCTGCCGAAGATGCTGGTCGGCGGCATGATCGCCGACGTCATCGCCGTCATCGGCTCGACCGACGTCGTCATGGGAGACGTGGATCGATGAGCTTTCATCCGCTGATGGTCTACGACCAGCGCTTTCAGAAGTCGGAGCGCAAGGTCGTCGACGAGGGTCCGGCGTTCACCTTCACACCCGAGCGCCGCGCGGCGCTCGACGAGATGCTGACGAAGTATCCGTCCGACCAGAAGCGCTCGGCGATTCTCGGCGCGTTGTATCTGGTCCAGGAACAGCAGGGCTACCTCACGGCCAACGGCATGCGCCACGTGGCCGGCATCCTCGACATGACACCCGCCGAAGTCGAGGACGTCGCGACCTACTACGTGATGTTCTACCGGGAGCCAGTCGGCAAGTACGTGCTCCAGGTGTGCCGGACGCTGTCGTGCGCGCTGATGGGCGCCGAACGCGTGACCGAAGCGCTTTCCGACAAGCTCGGGATCAAGGTCGGCGAGACGGACGCGTCGGGGCTCTTTACGCTCATGGAATTCGAGTGCCTCGGCGCCTGCGATCGCGCGCCGATCGTGATGGTGAACAACGAGCACTGGCACGAGAAGGTGCGGCCCGAGGACGCGGCGACGCTGGTTGACGAGATCCGCGCGAAGGGCGACAAGGTGTTCAGCGGATGTCATCTGGACGTCGAACGGTGACACGGCTTGATCACGAAGGCCTCGATGACACGAAGGACACGATGCCTAACTCGGTTTCTTCGTGCTCATCGTGCGATCGTGCTCTTCGTGACGAGCGTCGTGATCACGGATGCAGCGTGATTGTGTAAACAATGGATCCGATCCTCACCACATACGTTCGCGAGCCAAACAGCTACACGCTCGAGTTCTCGCTGAAGCACCAGGCGTACGAGGGCCTGCGCAAGGCGCTCGCGATGAAGCCGGCCGAGGTCATCGACCTGGTCAAAGCGTCAGGGCTGCGCGGCCGGGGCGGCGCAGGCTTTCCGACCGGCCTCAAGTGGCAGTTCGTCACGAAGGACACGCCACTCCCGAAGTACATCTGCTGTAACGCCGACGAAAGCGAGCCCGGGACCTTCAAGGACCACGTCCTGATGGAGCGCAACCCGCACTCGCTCTTCGAGGGCTGCCTGATCGGGTGCTGGGCCATCGGCGCCAAGGTCGCCTACATCTACATTCGCGGCGAGTTCTATCACGTCCAGCGGGTGCTCGAGGCCGAGCTCGCCAAGGCCTACGCGCAGGGCTACGTCGGAAAGAACATCCTGGGCACGGGTTTCGATTGCGACATCGTGATTCACCGCGGCGCCGGCGCCTACGAGGCTGGCGAGGAAACCGCGCTCATCGAGTCGCTCGAAGGGAAGCGCGCACAGCCTCGGATCAAGCCGCCGTTCCCTGCGGCCTCGGGACTCTACAATTGCCCGACTGCCGTCAACAACGTCGAAACGCTCTGCAACCTGCCGCCGATTCTCCTGAACGGTGCCGAGTGGTTTGTCTCGCTCGGGCCGGAAAAGAACGGCGGTCCGAAGTTGTTCTGCGTCAGCGGCCACGTCAAGAAGCCTGGTGTCTTCGAAACGTCGATGAAGACGACACTGCGCGAGCTGATCTATGACTACGCTGGCGGGCCGTTCGATGGCCGGAAGATCAAGGCGGTCATCCCGGGAGGATCGTCGGTCCCGATCCTCCTCGACGATCAGCTCGACATCCCGGCGAGCTTCGACGATGTCGCCAAGGCCGGATCGATGCTTGGCTCGGCCGGGATCATCGTGATGGACGACACGACCTGCATGGTCTGGGCGGCGAAGAACCTGCTCTATTTCTACAAGCACGAATCGTGCGGCAAGTGCACGCCGTGCCGCGAGGGCGGCGACTGGCTCTACAAGATCCTGACGCGCATCGACAACGGCGAGGGCGAGATGCGTGACATCGACCTGCTCGTCAGCATCGGGAACAACATCGTCGGCAAGACGCTCTGCGCGTTCGGCGACGCGGCGGCGACACCGGCGTTGACGACAGTGAAGCATTTCCGCGCCGAGTTCGAGGCCCACGTCCGCGAAGGCCGCTGCACGGTGCCGTCGGCCTGGCGTGCCTCGAAGACACCGGTGGGTGCGCACTGATGGCTTGGCTCCTGAGCTGGGTCACGCCCCTGAGCGTGCACCTCGCTCTGATTTTCGTCATCTTCCAGATGCTGGTCCTGTCGGCAGCCTTCATGGTCTGGATGGAACGGAAGGTCTGCGCCTACATCCAGGACCGCCTCGGGCCGAATCGCGTTGGCTACGCCGGCTGGCTGCAGCCATTTGCCGACGTCATCAAGCTCATCACGAAGGAAGAGCTCCGTCCCAAAGCCGCCGACGCGATCTTGTTCTCGATCGCCCCGGTCCTCTCCGCGGCGACGGCCTTCGCGGCGTTCTCGGTCGTCCCCTTTGGCACGGAAACAACGTTGTGGGGCTTTCTTCCCGAGCCGGTTCCGCTGCAGGTGACCGACGTCAATGTCGGCGTGCTGGTGCTCTTCGCCATCACCTCGATGGGCGTCTACGGCCTCGTGCTCGCCGGCTGGAGCTCGAACAGCAAATACTCGCTCCTTGGCGGCCTGCGCTCGTCGGCGCAGATGATCAGTTACGAGCTGTCCTACGCGCTGGCGCTGGCCGCGGTCATCATGCTGGCCGGGTCGCTATCGCTGCGCGAGATCGTGCTGGGGCAGTCGGGCTACTGGTGGGGTTTCATTCCCAAGTGGTACCTCTTCCTCCAGCCGTTCGGGTTCTTCATCTACATGTGCGCGGGCGTGGCCGAGACCAACCGCGCGCCGTTCGACTTTCCGGAGGCGGAACAGGAGCTCGTCGCCGGCTACCACACCGAGTACAGCTCGATGAGCTTCGCGCTGTTCTTCCTCGCCGAGTACGTGAACATGGTGACGGTGTCGGCAGTCGCGACCAGCCTGTATCTCGGCGGCTGGCTCGGTCCGTTCCTGCCCGACTGGCTCGGATGGATCTGGTTCCTCGTCAAGGTCTTCCTGCTGCTCTTCTTTTATGTCTGGATGCGGTGGACGTTGCCCCGCTACCGGTACGACCAGCTGATGGAGTTCGGGTGGAAGTGGCTCTTGCCCGCGGCAGTGCTCAACCTCCTGGCAACGGCCGCGATGATTCTCTGGTTGGAATAGGGACATGGAGACCGCTGCTTTTTACGCCTTCGCCGTCATCGCCGTCCTGGCGTCGCTGCTGGTTGTCGCACAGCGCAACCCGATGTACAGCGTGATGCTGCTGATCACGTCGTTCGGCGCGCTGGCGGGCCTCTACGTGCTGCTTGACGCGCCGTTCACGGCCGTTACGCAGATCATCATCTACGCCGGCGCGATCATGGTGCTGTTCCTGTTCGTCGTGATGCTGCTCAACGTGCCGCGCGAAGAGCCGCTCCCGACCGCAGTTGTCGGCATGATCGGTCCGGCAGGCATGCGGTTCGGGGCCGTGTTATCGATCCTGCTCGGCGCCGAAGTGGCGTGGGCGATCTCGCGCATCGCGTTTGGCGGCCCGGGCGATGTCCTGTCGAACGATTTCAATCCGGCCGACGCCGAAGCGGTGAGCTCGGTGGCCAATATCGGCCGCGCGCTCTTCACTGACCATGCGTTCGCCTTCGAGGTCACGTCGGTGCTGATTCTGGTCGCGATGGTCGGCGCAGTCGTTCTGGCGCGGAAGGAGCACTGAGCGATGGTGCCGCTGAGCCACTACCTTCTTCTGTCCGGCATCCTCTTCTCGATCGGCACGGCCGGCGTATTTTTGCGCCGCAACCTGATTACGGTCCTCCTGTCGATCGAAATCATGCTCAATGCCGTGAACCTGATGTTCGTAGCGGTGGGACGCGCGCAAGGGACTGTCGACGGCCAGATCATTACCTTTTTCGTGATGACCGTCGCGGCGGCCGAGGCTGCGGTGGGTCTGGCAATCGTGATCGCGCTCTTCCGCCATCGCGAGACCCTCAGCCCGGACGCCTTTACGTCGCTCAAGTGGTGACATGCTGCTGCTGATTCCGCTCCTGCCCTTCATGGGCTTCGTCGTGAACGCCTTCCTGGGGCGGCGGCTCTCGAAGTCCGTTTCCGGCGGCATTGCCTGCCTGGTGATGATCGCGGCCTTCCTCGTCTCGGTGGCGTCGGCGTGGCCGCTCCTCGGGCATGGCGGCCACCCCGTCGAGCAGGTCGTGTTCACCTGGCTCTCGTCGGGGACGCTGCAGGTGCCGTTCGCGCTCAGGCTCGATCAGCTCTCGGCGCTGATGATCCTCGTCGTCACCGGCATCGGGTCGCTCATCCACATCTACTCGACTGGCTACATGCACGAGGAGACCGACAGCGAGTACGCGCGCTATTTCTCGTACCTGAACCTGTTCGCGTCGTTCATGCTCGTGCTCGTACTCGGCGCCAACTTCCCGGTCATGTTCGTCGGGTGGGAGGGCGTCGGCCTCTGCTCGTACCTGCTCATCGGCTTCTACCACACGAAGCAGTCGGCGTCGGACGCCGGGAAGAAGGCGTTTGTCGTCAACCGCATCGGCGATTTCGGGTTCATCCTCGGGATGCTCCTGATTTTCGTGACCTTCGACAGCCTGGACTTCCAGGCCGTGGCCGCGGCGGCGGCGCTGCGGGCGCCCGAGACGCTCGGCATGGGCGTGATGACGATCGCGACGCTCCTCCTGTTCGTCGGCGCCACTGGCAAGTCGGCGCAGCTGCCGTTGCATGTGTGGCTCCCGGACGCCATGGAGGGGCCAACGCCGGTGTCCGCACTGATCCATGCGGCGACGATGGTCACCGCGGGCGTGTACATGATTGGCCGCAACGCCGTCATCTTCTCGCACGCGCCGATGACGCTCGAGATCGTCGCCGGGATCGGCGTCGCGACCGCGCTCATGGCCGGAACGATCGGCCTCGTCCAGAACGACATCAAGCGCGTGCTGGCCTACTCGACGGTGTCGCAGCTCGGCTACATGTTCCTGGCGATGGGTATGGGGGCCTACGCCGCCGGTATCTTCCACCTCTACACGCACGCGTTCTTCAAGGCGCTGCTGTTTCTTGGATCCGGCGCGGTCATCCACGCGCTGGCCGGCGAGCAGGATTTGCGGAACATGGGCGGCCTGAAGAAGTACCTGCCGATCACGTATTGGACGTTCCTGATCGGCGCGCTGGCGATCGCCGGCGTCCCTCTCCTCTCGGGGTTCTTCTCGAAGGACGAAATCCTCTACAAGACATTTGTCGGGACGCAGTACCACCACGGCAGCGCGCTGCTCTGGGCGATTGGCGCGGTGACCTCGCTCCTGACGGCGATCTACATGTTCCGGCTCGTGTTCCTGACTTTCCATGGTGAGCGCCGGACCGCCGCCGCGGGACACGACGCGCACCACGGGCACGGCCACGCTGCGCACGCCGGCCATGGTCATGGCGCGCCCCACGACGCGCCGACATCGATGGCGATGCCGCTCGTCGTCCTGGCGATCGGGTCGGTGCTGGCAGGGTATGTAGGCGTTCCTCACGCTCTCGGAGGGCACAACCTGATCGAGGGGTTTCTGGAACCCGCCTTCGAGGCGCATCAGACGGTCGGCGCGGCAGAGACCCCGGCCGCTGTAGTGGGCGCTGAAGCCGAGGCCGTGGCGCTCACAGGTCAGGGCGAGGCGGCACACGAGGCCAGCGTTCCAGGTGACGTCGCAACCGAGCGGATGTTGATGGCGATTTCGACCGGCATCGCCGTAGCCGGTATCGGCATCGCGATGTTCTTCTGGCTGCGGAGGCCTGACGCCGCGGCGGCGCTCGAGCGGCAGTTCAGCGGCGTCCATCGGCTGCTCCTGAACAAGTACTACCTCGACGAAATCTACAACGCCGTCATCGTCCAGCCGATCAAGCAGCTGTCGGCCGGCGCGCTCTGGAAAGGTGTGGATGCCGGGTTGATCGACGGCACGGTCAACGGCGTCGGCACCGGCGTCGAGAGCTTCAGCACGTCACTTCGCCGCCTGCAGACCGGTTCGGTGCGGACTTACGCCGCGTCGCTCTTCGGCGGCGCCGTGCTGATTCTGGGGTGGTACCTGTGGAACTGACGTTCGGCGTCGCCGCGCGCCTTCTTCCCCAGCGCGGACTGTCAGCGCGCCCCGTGTTCGGTTCACGACAACAGACATGCTCTCGCTAATCGTCTTTCTTCCTCTCGTGGGCGCGATTGTGGCGCTTCTGGCCGGCGGCCGCGGCGACCGACCCGAGCGCGAACCGCTGGTGCGCAACATCGCGCTGGCGACGTCGCTCCTGACGTTTGCCGCGACGCTCGTCCTGTGGTGGCGCTTCGACCCGACCAGCGCCGACTACCAGTTCGTCGAGACGCACGCCTGGATGCCGATGTTCGGGATTCAATATCTGATCGGTGTCGACGGGATCAGCCTGTTTCTGCTCGTGCTGACCGGCTTCCTGACGCCGCTGGCGCTGCTCTCCTCGTGGGAGTCGGTGCACAAGAGCGTGAAGCTGTTTTCGTTCTTCGTGCTCGCGCTCGAGACGGCGATGCTCGGCGTCTTCGTTTCGATCGATCTCTTTCTCTTCTACATCTTCTGGGACGCGATGCTCATCCCGATGTACTTCCTGATCGGGATCTGGGGATACGAGCGGCGCATCTACGCGGCGATCAAGTTCATCCTCTACACCATGGCCGGCAGCGTGCTGATGCTCATCGCGATCATCGGCCTCGCCTGGGCGCACGCCGAGGCCAGCGGCACCGGGACGCCGAGTTTCAACCTGCTCGATCTCTACGGCCTGGCGCTCTCGGACCGGATGGAAAGCTGGTTCTTCCTGGCGTTCGCCGTCGCCTTTGCCATCAAAGTGCCGCTCTTTCCGTTTCACACCTGGCTGCCGGACGCGCACGTCGAGGCGCCCACGGCCGGGTCGGTCATCCTTGCCGGCGTGCTGCTGAAGATGGGCACCTACGGCCTGCTGCGCTTTGCGTTTCCGCTCTTTCCGGGCGCAGCCCTGGCCATGGCCCCGATCATCGCGTTGCTTGCCGTGATCGGTATCATCTATGGCGCTCTGGTGGCCATGGTGCAGCCCGATATGAAGAAGCTGGTGGCGTACTCGAGCGTCAGCCACCTCGGCTTCGTCGTCCTCGGGCTCTGCGCGATGAACTTGCAGGGTGTCCAGGGTTCGCTCTACCAGATGCTGAACCACGGCGTCAGCACCGGCGGGCTGTTCATGATCGTCGGTATGCTCTCGGACCGGCGGCACACGAGGCTCATCTCCGAGTTCGGCGGTCTCAAATCGGTGACGCCTCGGCTCGTCGCCGCCTTCCTCATCGTGACCCTGTCCTCGATCGCGCTGCCGGGGCTGAATGGGTTCGTCGGCGAATTCCTGATTCTCGTCGGCGCGTTCCGCTGGAGTCCGACCCTCGCCGCGCTGGCCGCGACCGGCGTCATCCTCTCGGCCGTTTACATGCTGTGGATGTTCCAGCGCGTGAACTACGGGCCGATCACCAACGAGAAGAACCGCACCTTGCCAGACCTGACGCCGCGCGAATGGGCGCTCGTCGTGCCGACGATCGCGATGGCGATCCTGATGGGTGTTGTCCCTGGCATTTTCCTTCGACCGATGGAACCGTCGGTGACGCGGCTGATCGAGCGGGTCACAGCCAATCAGCCGGTTCGCGTACGCATCGACGATCGCCCGCCTTCGCGCGGAGAGACCAACCGCGCTACGGCGCGGCAGGCCCCGCCTTCGCGCGGAGAGATCAACCGCGCTACGGCGCGGCAGGCCCCGCCTTCGCGCGGAGAGACCAACCGCGCTACGGCGCGGCAGGCCCCGCCTTCGCGCGGAGAGACCAACCGCGCTACGGCGCGGCAGGCCCCGCCTTCGCGCGGAGAGACCAACCGCGCTACGGCGCGGCAGGCCCCGCCTTCGCGCGGAGAGCAACCGCGCTATGGCGCGGCAGGCCCCGCCTTCGCGCGGAGAGACCAACCGCGCTACGGCGCGGCAGGTCGAACCGCGAGCTCAGACCGTTGAACCGCCCATTGCGAACCGCGAGCCGCGAACCGCGAGCGCACCTTCGCGCGCAGAGAACAGCCGCGCTCCGGCGCGGCAGGCCGAACAGAGACCATGAGCGACTACGCTGCCATCATCCCGATCGTCATCGTTGTCCTGGCGGGCTGCGCCGCCATGATTGCCGAGGCGTTCCGACAGCGCGGCGAGCGGATGCCGATTGCCGGATTCGGCCTCATCGGGCTGGTCGGCGCAGCGGTCGCGTCGGTGGTCCTCTGGGGCAGCGACGCCCAGAGCTTCGGCGTCGTCCGATCCGACAACTTCGCTCTCTTCATCAACCTCGTCCTCTGTGTCGTCGGTGTGTTGACGATGCTCTTCTCGGACGAGATTGTCGAGCGCGAGCGGCTGCCCCCTGGCGAGTACTACGCGCTGACGCTCTTTTCTATCAGCGGCATGATGCTGATGGCGGCGGCGACCGACTTGCTGGTGATTTTTCTGGCACTCGAGATCCTGTCGCTCTCGGTCTACGTCTTGACCGGCATCCGTCGATCGAGCGCGGCGGGCGCGGAAGCCGCTTTCAAGGTACTTTCTGCTCGGGGCGTTCTCGAGCGCGTTCTTTCTCTACGGCGTCGCCTTCGCCTTTGCGTTGTCGGGCTCGACTCGACTCGACGAGCTCGGCGCCGTCCTCTCCTCGCAGGGCGCCGCGCAGCCGTCGATCATGTCCCTGTTGGCGGTAGGCCTTCTCGTCGTCGGCTTCGCCTTCAAGGTTTCTGCGGTGCCGTTCCACATGTGGACGCCCGACGCGTACGAAGGGGCGCCGACGATCGTGACGGCGTTCATGTCCACTGGAGTGAAAGCGGCGGCGTTTGCCGCCTTTGTCCGCGTGTTCCTGTCGCCGCTCGAGCCAATGCAGGATCAGTGGATTCCGGTTCTGGTGGTCATTGCCGCCGCGACCATGATTCTCGGGACTGTCGTCGGCGTCGTGCAGAGCAACATCAAGCGGATGCTGGCTTATTCGAGCATTGCGCACGCCGGCTACCTGCTCCTCGGCTTGATTTCGACGACGAGCACGGGCAAGGCGGCGGTGCTCTTCTACCTGCTGGCCTATGCCGTGTCGAATCTCGGCGCGCTGGGAATCGTCGCGTTGCTCGGCACTGCCCAGCACGAGCACGACGAGCTCAGAGACTTCGCCGGGTTGTCCAAATCGCGGCCGGGGCTCGCCGCCCTGATGACGGTGTTCCTGCTGTCGCTGGGAGGTTTCCCGCCGATGGCCGGCTTCATCGGCAAGTGGTACATCTTCAGCGCTGCGGTCGAACGCGGCCACTACTGGCTGGCGATCATCGGTGTCCTGACGAGCGTCGTGTCGGTCTTCTTCTACCTGCGTATCGTCGTCATGATGTACATGACCGACGGCAGCGATATCGTGCGTCCTCGAGTGCCGCTCCCGGCGGCCGCCGGCCTGGCACTCGCCACTCTGGCAGTGATTTACCTTGGCGTGCTGCCAGCGAGAATCATCGCGCTGGCGCTCGATTCGATCTCGACGATCTTCTGATCTGCGCCTCCCTCCGGAAGCCCTCCTGCGGCAAAAGCCTTTCACCGCGGATCGCCGAGAACGCAGAGAGTTTTGCAGTCTCTCAGGCGTAGTGTCCGGCTTCAGCCGGACCTGTTAGGGGTCCGCCGAAGGGTGAACACTACGAGTCATGAGATATTCGCTAGTCTTTCTCGGCGGGCTCAGCGCCCTCGGCGGTGAGAAGCTTTTGGACAGTGTCGGGTTGTGAGGGCTGGGCCAGCGCGTAGAAGTTCTTACGGAAAGAGCATCGCCGCGGTGCCTGCGATCAACCCCGGGAGCCGCTCATCGTCTTCAGGTGCGACCGTCCGCAGATCGACCACGACGCGACCGTCCTCGATGCGCGCGATGACTGGCGGTCGGGCGGTGCGTAGCGCCGCGTCGAGCCGTCCAGCCGGCAGCGTCAAGGCCACCAGCCGCGTCGGTAGCTGGGAGCCGGGGGCGCTGCCGCCGCCGATCGTCGAGAAGCCGTCGATGATTTCCGTCTGCAGGCCCGCGCTCGAGAGGGCCGCGGCGAGCGCCGTGGCACGTCGCTCAATCTCGTCGAGCGCCATCGACATCATCCGCGCAACTGGGACCGTGTGAGCTGCGCGGCCGCTCACGTACTCCTCGAGGGTCGCCTCGAGCGCGGCGTAGGTCATCTTGTCCGCCCTGACTGCTCGCATCAGCGGGTGGCGACGGACGAGGCCCACGGCCTCCTCGGTGCCCGCAATCACTCCCGCCTGTGGTCCACCGAGAAGTTTGTCGCCGCTGAACATCACGAGGCTCACGCCGGCGGCGACGCTGTCGGCGACCGAGGGCTCATTCCTGAGGGCCTCGAGCCCGGTCGGGACGCCCAGGAATCCACTGCCGAGATCCTCGACCACGGGGAGGTTGAAGCGCTTCGCGAGGGCGGTCAGCTCGGCGAGAGACGGACGCTCCGTGAATCCTTCGATGGTGAAGTTGGAGGGGTGCACGCGGAGCAGCAGCGCCGTTCGATTGGAGATCGCCGCCGCGTAGTCGGCGACGCGCGTCCGATTGGTCGTGCCGACCTCACGCAAGATCGCGCCGGACTGCCTCATGACGTCGGGCACTCGGAACCCACCGCCGATCTCGACGAGCTCGCCGCGGGAAATGATCACCTCGCGTCCGACACCGAGGGCGGCCAGCGAGACGAGCGTCGCCGCCGCATTGTTGTTGACGATTATCGCTGCCTCGGCGCCGGACAGCCGGCAGATCAGGCGCTCGGCGTGCGTGTCACGCCGCCCACGGCCGCCCTTGGCCAGGTCGTATTCAAGGTTCGTGTAGCCGGACGCGAGGGCAGCGACCCGCGCCGTGGCGACCGCGGCGAGCGGCGCCCGGCCGAGATTCGTGTGGACGATGACGCCCGTTGCGTTGATGACGGCCACGAGCGAGGGCGCGTGGTCGGCGTCGAGCCGGGCGCGGACCGCCGCCTCCATGGTCTCCATCACCAGATCGAGGCCGTCCGAATCGGCCAGCCGCGTGCGGATGACCGACGCCTCGGCGCGAAGCGCGTCGACGACCGCGTCGCGTCCGTAGATCGCTTCCAGCTCCCGCATCGCCTGGCGCTGGCGCAGCTGCTCGATCGAAGGAATGCTCCGGCGGGACATCGCGATGATTGAATCACGAACCGGCAAACGCGAGAAGCGTTGGCTTGCCAGCCGAAGCTCTCGGCAGAATCCGGATAAGCCCTCCTTCGCTCGCTTCGCGAGCTGCGGAGGGCAAGCCTTCGCGCGAATCGAGAGCGAAGGTTGGATCGAAGCCTTGTAGAATAGAGGCGCTCATGAAACCGGCCGAATCCGGCACGCCCGCGAACGACAGCGCCCCTCCGTCGGTGGAGGTGCCGGACTACCGGCCGATCGAACGGTTCTGGCCGTATCTCGATCTGCCTGAACAGCCGACCGACGAGGAGCTGGCGAATCTGGATCCGGCGCTGTCGGAAGCGCTCTTCGGAACGCCGCGGCGGCCGTTCTCCGTGACGCTCCAGTTTCCGGTGTTCGAAGGGCCCGACTATGCGCGCGCGCTCGAACTGGCGCGAGGGTCAGCCGAGTACCGAGAGATCGGCGAAGGCGCTGCTCGCCGTCATCGCGCGCGCTTCTATCCGTCCGATGCGCTGCGCCTGAGAACCCTGTTCGAGATCGTCGGACGCCTGGACGCCTGCGACGTCCTCATCGACGATCGGCCGCTGCCGTACGCCAGAGAACTCTGGCTGCCGCTGATGTGGTTCCTGATCTCCTGACGCCAATGGTCGATCCTCGATAGCATCCGCATGGCCGAACAGACAGACATCCAGAAGGACCTTCAGCTCCTGGCCGCCGATCTGAAGCGCCTCGAAGGCGAGTACAACATGTTTTTTTCGGGCCGGCTGCCGCGTCCGCCATGGGAGACGCGCGGCCGGGTCGAAGCGATGGTCAAGCGCTACGATCGCGGCGTGAGCATGGGCACCGGCGATCGCTTCCGCTTCGAGATGCTGCAGTCGCGTTTCCAGTCACTCGTCGAGCTGTGGGATCGCGGGATCCGTTCGCGCGAAGAAGGGCGTGCCGGCCCCTTCGCGCAGCCGCTGCCGAAGGCCGTGCCGAAAGCGGCCAAGCCGGCTGGGGGCAAGGTCGTCAGCGTCACCGCTTTTACCGATCCGGTGCGCGAGATGGACAAGCTGCACTCGCTCTACGATTCGCTGATGGATGCGCGGCGGCAGCACGGCGAGGACGTCGTGCCGTTTCACAAGTTCGCGGCGCTCGTGAAGAATCAGGTATCGAAGCTGCGCGACCAGGGGACACCGGAGGTCGCGTTCCGCGTCGCGGTCAAGGACGGTAAGGTCGCGTTTACTGTGCGACCCAGGAAAGAAACGAAGGAAGCGAAAGATTCGAAAGAGTCGAAGGAGTGATGGCGGGGGAACTGGAGACCGGAACGCCTTGCGGCATTCCGGTCTCGTGCGGGAATTTAGCTGGGCTTCGTTACGTTGCCAGCCTGCTGGCCCTTGGGGCCATCGACGATCTCGAACTCGACCGCCTGTCCTTCCTCGAGCGTCCGGAAGCCATTGCCCTGGACGGCCGAGAAGTGGACGAACACGTCCGCCCCGCCTTCGCGTTCAATGAAACCGTAACCCTTCGCGTTGTTGAACCACTTGACCTTACCTGTGATACGCATCGTCCATTTCCTGCCTTGCGAAGCCGCGGCGCATGGCGCCGCATACCCATCCCCGGCCACTGCGCATGTTTGACATAGCAGTGGCCGTGGACACAAAAAAAGACCGCGAGTGCGCGGCCTCGACTTACGATAGCTGGCCTCCCAGCCAGCCGATATGGTAAGGGGATTTGCCTGTAAATGTCAAGTAAATCGACAAATATGCGAGCAATTTTGAGTGTTTCGGACAAGACCGGACTGGCTGAGCTTGGCCGGGGCCTGGCTGCCCTCGGGGTCGAACTCGTCTCGACCGGTGGCACCGCGACGGCCCTCGCGGCGGCCGGTCTCCCGGTCGTTGGCGTCTCCGACGTGACTGGCTTTCCCGAGATGATGGACGGGCGAGTCAAGACCCTGCACCCGGCCATCCACGCCGGCATCCTGGCGCGCCGATCCCGCCCGGACGACCTCGAGGCGATCGGCCGCCACGGGATTACTCCGGTCGACCTCGTTGTGGTGAACCTATACCCCTTTGCCAAGGCCGCTCAGAACCCCGACACGCCATTCGATGCGCTCGTTGAAGAGATCGACATCGGCGGCCCGAGCCTGGTGCGGGCAGCGGCCAAGAATTTCCGCGACGTGCTCGTCGTCGTCGATCCGTGCGGACTATTCGCAAGTGCTCGAGCAGTTGGCGCAGGCCGGCGGACCGGAGCCGGCGTTTCGATTCAAGCTGATGCAGAAGGCGTTCGACCACACCGGCATGTACGACGGGATGATCGCGGTCACGCTACACAGCGTCGACTTTGCCGGGGGAGCGATGACGCGGTCCGCGCTTCCGACGTCGCATCCGGCGCCGAAGGATTTGCGATACGGCGAGAATCCGCATCAGAAGGCGCAATGGGTGCCCCCCGCCAATACTGTGGGGCCGTCGCTGCCAGGCTGGGAGATTCATCAAGGCAAGGAGCTGTCGTATACCAACCTGCTCGATCTCGACGCCGCGCTCCGGATTGCGCTCGAATTTCCCGAGCCGGTCGGTGTCGTCATCAAGCACACCAACCCGTGCGGCGTGGCCCTGGGGGCGACGATTGCCGAGGCGTACGTGCGAGCGCGCGAGGCCGATCCCCTGTCGGCGTTTGGCGGCATCGTCGGCCTCAACCGCACGCTCGACGGCGAGACCGCGCGTGCGTTGACGTCCACGTTCATCGAGGCCGTGATCGCGCCCGCCGTGGACGAGGACGCCAAGCCGATCCTGGCGACGAAAGCGAATCTCCGCGTGGCGACCGTAGATTTCGCCAAGCTGGCCGCACTCGACAACGAGTTCGCCCGGGATGCGCGGAGCTTCCTTGGCGGCATGCTGATGCAGGACCGCGATGTCGTGACGGAGGCGCGTACGGCGTGGCCGCACGATGATTTCCCGAAGGTCGTGACCAACCGCGCGCCGACTCCCGAAGAGTGGATGGCGCTTCGCTTCGCGTGGCGCGTCTGCGGTCACGTCAAGTCGAACGCCGTGATTTTTACCAGCACTGACAGAACGCTGGCCGTCGGCGCGGGACAGATGAGCCGCGTCGACGCGGTCAAGGTCGCAGTCATGAAAGCTGCCGCCGGGGCGCTCTCGGGCTCAGTCGCTGCTTCCGACGCGTTCTTTCCATTCCGCGACGGTCTCGACGCGGTGGCCGAGGCCGGCGCGACCGCCATCGTGCAGCCCGGCGGATCGGTCCGCGACGCCGAAGTCATCGCAGCCGCGGACGAGCGCGGCCTGACGATGGTCTTTACAGGAAGGCGACACTTCAGGCACTAAGGCCTGCACTTCTCAATTCTGAATGCTGAATGCTGAATGCTGAAGTGAATGAAGAATGGTGAATCGGGAATTGAAATGACGAATGAGGCAATGGCGAATTAGTGACGCCACTTCGCCCTTCACTTCAGCATTCAGCACTCAGCATTCAGCATTGCCTGCTGCTTCTTCTCGCCGTCTGTCCGTATTTCATCGATCTCGGCGGTTCGTCCATCTGGGACGCGAACGAGGCGTTCTATGTCGAGACGCCGCGCGAAATGATGGAGCGCGGCGACTACGTCAATCCGATGTTCAACTACGAGCCGCGCGTCAACAAGCCCGTGTTGAGCTACTGGATCGTTGCTGGCTTCTATCACCTGTTTGGCGTGTCGGTTGGCGTGCAGCGCGTCCCGATCGCGCTTGGCGGGATGGTGTTGATCGTCACGGCGTTCTTTCTCGCTCGAGCGGCGGCGCCAGCGGGGCGAGAGGCGGCCGCGGCATGGTGGTCCGCGATCGGGCTTGCGGTGTCGCCGCGTTTGCTGATGTTCGCCCGTCGCATCTTCATCGACATCTACATTACGATGTTCATGGCGCTGACGCTGCTGTTTTTCGCGCTCGCGGAGCGGTATCCCGCAAGACGCCGTCTGTATCTGATCCTGATGTACGTCTGCGTCGGGCTCGGTGTCCTGACGAAGGGCCCGATTGCCGCCTTGCTTCCGGGCCTGGTGTTTGCGATCTACCTGATGGTCCACCGCGAGCTGGGGCGTGCCCGCGACATGCTGGTGCCGCTCGGAACGGTCATCGTGCTGGCGATCGTCGTGCCGTGGTATGCCGCCCTCTATCAGCAGTGGGGGTGGGGCCCGATCAAGTCCTTCGTCTTCGGTGAGAATTTCGCTCGCTATGTGGACGGCGTTGGCGTCAACGCCGACCGGCCGGTCTGGTGGTACCTCCCGGTCGTCTTCAGCGACTCGTTCCCATGGTCGTTCTTTCTCTTTCCCGCGGCAGCGCTCTGGATCCGCGAACGACGCCAGGCGACGACGGCAACTGACGGTGCGAGTCGAATCCGGACGCTGCTGTGGCTCTGGATTCTGGGGATCGTCGGATTCTTCTCGCTCTCGGCTGGTAAACAGGACCTGTACATCTACCCAATCGCCCCGGCGATTGTGGCGCTCGCAGCGGTAGTGATTGCGGGCGCCGCGGCATCACGGTCCGCTGACGCGCGAACCAAGCTCGTCACCGCCGTCGTCGGCGGCGTGCTGATCGTGGCCGGAGCAGGGTTCCTGATCCTGTTCAACAGCGAGCTCGCCGTGTATGTGCTGGCTGGCTCCCTGTTCGTCGGAGCGATCGCGATCGCTGGCGGGTCTGCTGCGATCGTGCTTGCGCTTCGACAGCGCATCGGCGCCGCACTCGTCACCGTCGCGTGCGCGCTCATCGCGGTCAACTGGATTTTCGTGCTGAAAGTGCTGCCAAGCTTCGAAGCATACAAGCCGGCGCCAGGGCTTGCCGCGCTCCTCAAGGAGCGCGCGACGCCCGACGACATCATCGTCACCTACAACGTCGCGCTGCCGAGCCTCGTCTACTACCTCCGTCGACACATCGACGTGTTCTACGATCACGGCCCGGTCATCGAGCTGCTGCGCACCGGCCGCCCCCTGTACCTGATGGCTTCCAGAGACGACTACGAGCGCGCGATCAAGCCAGCCGAATCGGCGCCGCTCTGCCGCGTGCGCTCGCAACCGACCTTCGACGTGAAGCTGAGAAACGTGCTGTCGCGCCAGCGGCTGCCGGAGATCCTGCTGCTGACGAACAAGTGCGGGCCGTGAGACCGACCCAGGGATCAGGGGGCGGGGATCAGGGGCCCGGGGCAAGGTCTGACGATCAGGGAGTTAGGACGAGGCTAATGCCCCCGATCCCCGATCCCTGATCCCTGGGTCAAGTCTGTCTGAGTTCGTCCGCCGTTACGGTCGCCGGCCCGAACTTGCCGACGACGATCCCGGCGGCGCGGTTGGCGAGCCGTGCGGCGTCGGCGAGCGAGGCCCCGGCGGCGGCTGCGAGCGCCAGGGCGCTGATGACCGTGTCTCCGGCGCCGGTCACGTCGGCGACCTCCCGGGCTTCGGCCGGCAGCTCGATTTCGACGTCCGGACCATTCTTGCCATCCGGTCCGAGCAACCACATCCCGTGCTCGCCGCGGGTAATCAGCACAGCGGCGCTGTTCGCGCGTTCCCGAAACCGGCGCGCCGCCTCCCGCGCATCGGCCGCCGACCGGATCCGCATGTGCGTCACCGACTCGGCCTCGTGGTGATTGGGCGTAATCACGGTGGCGCCCGCATATCGATCGATATGCGGAACCTTGGGATCGACGAGCAGTGGAATTCGGTGGGCCCGCGCCGCGTCGGCAGCGGCCGACGCGACCTGCAAGGTCACGACTCCCTTCAGGTAATCGGAGATGACGATTGCCTGCGCCGAAGCCGCCAGCTCGCCAATGCGTCTCACGACGGTCGCCTCGATCGAGGCATCGATGTCGCTGTCGCCCTCGTAATCGATTCGCGCCACCTGCTGGTTCCGGGTCGTCACGACTCGCAGCTTGCGGGTCGTGCATCGTGAGGCATCGCTGATGATGCCCGCAGTGCCGATCGAACGTCCGGCGAGATCGGCGAGCAGCCGCGCACCGTCGGGATCGCTGCCGACAACGCCGATGGCGTCCACGCGTCCGCCGAGAGCCACCACGTTGTGGGCCACATTGGCCGCGCCACCGAGTCGCCAGGTCTCGTGGTCGAACCGAACAATCGGGACCGGCGCCTCAGGCGATATGCGATCGACGGTGCCAATGACGAATTGATCGACCATCAGGTCGCCGATCACGAGGATCGAACGTCCCCCGATGCGGTCGAGTAACTTGTCGAGGGTGGGAAACGTCGGCATCGTGATTAGGCTGCCCTCCGTTCGGCGACGGGCGCCGGAACGCGTTCGGCGGCGTATGGCAGCGTCACAATCACCAGAAACAGCATCAGGAACTCGGAGTCGCCGAAATTGTATTCGAACATGCCCGCAGCCAGCATGGCGACGACGCAGGCAATGCCGCCCGCTGCGAGAGATGGCAGCGGCGACGTCCGGCGCAGGCGGAAGAAGTCGGCGAGCAAAGTGGCAACGAACCAGCACCAGATGGCCAGCGCCGGAAGCCCCCGCTCCGCGGCGATCTGCAAGGGCACGTTGTGGAGATGCGAGTTGCGTTGACTGACGGCCGTGGGTTCCAGGTACCCCGGATAGACCTGAATCACCATGTCAGGACCGACGCCGGTGAGAGGATAGTCCCTGATGATCCTGAACCCGCTCTTGATCATTGCCAGCCGGTCGCGGTTCGACTGCACCGTCGACGTGTTCGTTGCGCTATCGCCGTACATGTCCTTGAGCGACAGCATCGAAGAGAACCGATCGGAGACTGACGCAGGTGCGAAGGCGATGAGCAAGCCCATCACGACCAGCAGCAACGCGGCCATCCGGAACACGGATCGGAGATCCCTGAGAAGAAACAGCGTGCCGATACCGGCGCACGCGCCGACCCAGGCGTTCCGGCTGAGGGTCAGTACCGAGGGCGACGAGGACCGCCGGGAGGACGAGCGCCGCCCAGATCCGCTCCCGGCGCCGGAACATGACGCGCGCGACGGCGATGCACGCCACGAGCATGATGACTCCTGAGTAGGTCATGTAGTGCCCGAGGTTGCCCTGGACGCGCCTCGCGACGTTGTCGTAGTCCAGGATTCCGTACTGCACGATCCCGTACACGGCATTGAGCGCGCCGACGGTGATCACGACGTCGACGACGGTCAGGCTGCGCTCTCCCCGAAACAGCCGATAAGTGATCGGGACGATGGCAAAGAGGAGGAGTTGCTTGCAGTCCGCGAAGCTGACTGCCCGGTTGGTCGAGAAGAGCGACGCGACGAGCGTCACACCGGCGTAGGCCGCGAGCGGCCAGAACATCCGCGGCACCTCGATGCGCTCGCGGTTGACGATGACGACGGCGAGCCACAGAAGGGCTGATAGGCCGAGCAGGATTCCCGAGGCGGCGATCGAGAATTGCGGCGCCGCGGCAAATCCCAGCATCGATACATAGGCGGCCCGTTCCAGGCCCGACATGCGGTCGGGCGGAAATTCAGCCGGAAGTCGTGCGGCGAAGTTCATGCGTGCGTCCTCACCTCGAAGTGGGCCCGAGCGATCGCGCGCTCCGCGGCGGCGATGACCGCCTGCGGTTCGATTCGCGTGAGGCAGCGAAAGTCACCTGGCGCGCAGGTCCGCTGATCGCACGGGCGGCAGGGCAGCGCGTCAATCTCCACCGATTCGGTCGGGACGTCAGGACTCCGCCATGGCGCGGATCGCGCCGAGAGCGTCGGCCCGTAAATGCCCACAACCGGTGTCGCTCGTCGTCGAGGCAATGTGCAGGGGGCCGCTGTCACCGCCGATGAAGAGCGCGCTCCGCTCGATCAACGCGCGCAACTCCACGAGATCGACGTCGCCGAATTCGAGCACCTGGTCGCCTCGCCCTGGCCCCAACTCGCGCCGCGCGGCGCCGCCGATTCGATCGGCCGCGGCCCGATCCGAGGGGCCCGAACTGAGGATGATTCGCCGGCGTCCGTCATTGAGCGCCAGCGCCCTGACGAGCGCGGCGAATGCCGCCTCGGGCCATCGCCGAAACGGGTTGCCGGCGCTCACGTGAATCACGATGATCTCGTGCCGAGTCTCCACACCCGCTGCGCGCAGACGCGCGGCAATCCGCGCATCGGTCTCAGCCGTCGAGCACCATCTCTGCCGGATGGAGCGACGGGTCGGGTTCGGTGCCAGGCCATCCGGCGAGCGCCGTCAGCAGCGCCCATTGATTCATGACCGAGTGCCGTGGCTGCAGCTCCCGAGGCCGGTGCACGGTTCGCGTGTATTGCCAGCTCCGTCCCTCGATGTCGTAGCCGATTCGCTCGGACGCGCCGGTCGTCCACGTCAGCCACGAGCTCCGAGGTCCGCCGTGGAGATCGATCACGATGTCGAACCGTTCGGCGCGAAGCCGGCGAGCCAGTCGCAGGTCGTCGCGCAGCCGTCTCCACCCCCGCGTGCGTGGCACGACAATGACGTCCGCGAGATGCGGGTTGCCGGTCACGACTGGCGCCGCATCGCGTTCGACGAGGTACGTCAGGCGAACTTCCGGGAACGTCCGCTTGAGGGCGCCGACGAGCGGCGTCGTGAAGACCACGTCGCCGATGAGCCGCAGGCGGATGAACAGTATCTTCACGGGTCTGCCGCGCGCCTGGCGTCGGCTCGGGTCAGGGTTCGACGGTCGCTTCGTCCAGCAGCATGACCGGAATATCGTCCTTGATCGGGTAGACGCGCTTGCACTCGCCGCACTTGAGCGCGGTGCCGTTCTTGACGAGTTCTACCTTCGTCTTGCAGTTGGGGCAGGCCAGTATTTCGAGCAGTTCGGGATCGACGGGCATAAACCTCTCTCAATTGCTCGCGTGCTCGCGGGCCCGCGCTTTCGCCGTGCGTCGTCGCGGTTGCACTATACCAGAAGCCGTTTGCGTCACCGGGCCGGCTGACGTCATTATAGTCATGTAGATGCGGCCTTTAGTGCTCTTGGTTCTGTTCTGGGCGTTGCTCGTGTCGACAGTCGCTCCCGCGCGTGCGGCGCAGTCCGGCCAGACCCCCGCCGAGCGCGACAGCGCCGGTTATCAGTTCCTGCTGGCCAGGCACCTCGAGAGTATCGGGCGCGTCGACGAGGCGATCAAGGCCTACGAGCGAGCGATCGCCCTCGACTCGGGGTCGGCCGAACTTCGCGCCGAGCTCGCCGGGCTGTACGCCCGGCAGGACAATGCCCTCGAGGCGGTCGCGAATGCCGAGGCCGCACTCGCGCGTGATCCGGCTAATCAAGAGGCGAACCGGATTCTCGGGACCGTCTACGCCGCTTATGCCGAGCGTCGCCTCGCGATGCGCAAGGGTGAGGATCCGGCCACGTATCCGGCCCGCGCGATTGCCGCCCTCGAGAAAGCCAGGGGCGACGGATTCGATATCGGACTCGACCTCGTCCTCGGCCGCTTGTACTCTGCAAACGGGAGCCTTCGACAAGGCTGTGCCGGTCCTCGCCCGGGTCGTCGAGCGTCAGCCCGCGCTCGTCGACGCCGCCATCCTGCTGGCGACGGCTCAGCAAGGAGCGGGTCAGTCAGCGCAGGCCGTCGAGACGCTGGAGCGCGCGCTTCAGGAGAATCCCGAGTCGTTCAGGGCCCAGATGCGCCTGGCCGAAGTCTACGAGCAGGACGAGCAGTGGAACGAAGCGGCCAACGCGCTTGCCCGGGCGCAGGAGTTGAATCCTCGCGCGCCGATGGTCGCCAGGCGCCGAGCGGTTGCGCTCTTGTCTGCCGGACGAGCGGCGGAGTCGCGCGACCTCCTGCTGGCGACGATTACCTCGGGCCGGGCCGACAGCAAGGACCCGATTCTGCTGTACCTGCTCGCCGAGAGTCAGCGAGTGACCAAGGATCTCGATGCGGCGAAGGCCACGGCTGAAAAGCTCATCGCGGCCGACCCCGAGGACGTTCGCGGGCTTCATGTGCTGTCGCTCATCCTTCAGGACAAGGGCGACGTCAAGGGCGCCGAGAAGACGCTCAGGGACCTGATCGCCCGCGATCCTCTCGATGCCAACGCGCTCAATTCGCTCGGTTACATGTTTGCTGAGCGTGGCGAGCGTCTCGATGAAGCGATCACGCTCGTGCAGCGCGCCCTCAAGATCGAGCCGGGCAACCCCTCGTATCTCGACAGCCTGGGTTGGGCCTATTTCCAGCAGGGCCAGATCGATCTGGCCGACCCGGCGCTGACAGAAGCGGCCGACAAACTGAAAGACAGTTCAGTCGTGCAGGACCACCTGGGCGACCTGCGATTCAAGCAGCGCCGGTTTGCCGACGCCGCCGCGGCCTGGGAGCGGGCGCTCGTCGGGGACGGTCAGTCAATCGATCGCGCAAAAATCGAGGGCAAGATTCGCGAGGCCCGAGGCCGGATGTGAGTCGCGGCATCCGCCTGCTCCCTGCAGTCCTCAGCCTCGTCATTGTTTCTTCCGGGGCTTCCTGCGCGCCACGAATCGTCGCGCTCCCGTCCGGGGACGGCACGGAGTTTCCCGATTACGCGCCCGCCTACGAGGGCGCGACTGCTGCCTGCTCGTCGGTGCGCAGCCTTGTGGCGATCCTGTCGATTTCCGGCAACGCCTTCCGTCAGCGTCTGCGGGCCAAGCTCGACGCCGGCTTCGAGGCGCCCTCGCGCGTTCGTCTCGAGCTTCCCGCGCCGGGCAAACCGTTCTTCACGCTCGTGGCTAACGGCACGGCAGCCACGCTCCTTCTGCCGCGCGACGGGCGAGTCCTGAGGGATGCGCCACCCGCCGAGACGCTCGAAGCGCTCGCCGGCGTGTCCGTCGGTCCGGATGACTTGCGGACCATCGTCGCCGGCTGCGGTTTGACGATGGGGACGGTCACACGCGCGCGGATGTTCTCAGGTGGCTGGGCGGCGATCTATGCCGATCGTGGCACGATGTGGTTGCAGCAAATCGAAGGTGAATGGCGCCTGACAGTGGCCACGCGCGCTACCACGACGAGTGCGGCAGGTCCGCTCGAGGTGCGATACAGCGATTTTGTCGCTGGCCGTCCGGCAACGATCCGCCTGCGTGCGCTCGCCGACGTCACTCGCGGCGGGCAGGCTCAGGCAAACACCGATCTGACGATTCGACTGTCGCAGGTGGAGGTCAATCAGCCGATCGATCCTGCGGCGTTCGCCGTCGACATCCCGGCGGATGCGGTTCCCATCACGCTCGACGAGCTGCGACGCGCGGGGCCTCTTGGCCGGTAACGCCTCCTTCAAACGCATGCGCGTGCTCGCTCGGGCGCACGCCAAGGTCAACCTCGATCTTCGGGTGCTTGGAACCAGGGCCGACGGCTATCACGAGCTGCGCACGGTCTTTCAGTCGATCGCGCTGCACGACACATTGCTCTGTATCGCGAGACCCGGGCCCTTCGCGCTGAAGTGCCGGAAGTCGGGCGTTCCGCTCGACGAATCGAACCTCGTCTGGCGGGCCGCGTCTGCATTGTGGACCGCTATTGGCCGTGCCGGCACGCCAACGGATCTTTCGATCTCTCTCCGGAAAGAGATACCGATGCAAGCCGGGCTCGGCGGCGGCAGCGCGGATGCCGCGGCAGCACTGCTGGGCCTGTCGCGTGTCTGGGGTGGGGTGCCGCTGCCGCTCCTCCGCGACGTCGCCGGCACCATCGGTGCGGACGTGCCGTACTTTCTGTCGGGTGGCACGGCGCTCGGGCTGGGGCGTGGTGAGGAAATCTATCCCCTCGTCGACTTGCCGACCCACTGGATTGTGATTGTGCAGCCGCGCTACGGCATTTCCACCGCCGAGGTGTACGCGTGGTACGACGAGGACCGGGCCGCGGGCCTGCGCGAGCCGCGCGAGCCGCAGATGTTGCCAGTGCCGTGGCCGACTCGAGCGGCTCAGATGATCAACGACCTCGAACCGCCGGTCGTCCGGCGGCACCCCGAGATTGGCGCGCTCAAAACGGTGCTGAGAGAAGCTGGCGCCGTGGCCGCTGCGATGTCGGGTAGCGGCTCGGCCGTCTTTGGGCTGTTTCGCACGCAGGCCGCGGCGTCCCGAGCGCTCAAGCCCGTGTCGCGTTCCGGGGCCAGAGCGCGGTTGACCCGCACGCTGAGCCACGCCGAGCACGAGCGCCGGGCTCGTCCGGTTGCCACTAAATCGCGTTCAGTATAAACTTAGCCCTTTGCGGACAGGCTGCGGGACGCGCCTGAGGAGCGGCGTGTCACGAGCGCCCGCCCAAGGCCCAGGCTGAAGCACGCGAGCGCCTTCGGCGGCGCCCGTCGCAAGCAAAGCAACTGTGGAGTTCCCGTGGACGTCCGGCCGATGGGGCGTGGCCAAGCGGTAAGGCGCGGGACTTTGGATCCCGTATTCGGAGGTTCGAATCCTCCCGCCCCAACCAGTCCTGAGTCACGCGAGGCCGACGGTATGAGTCGCGGGCAGCTGAAACTGTTTTCGGGCAGCGCGCACCGGGCGCTCGCCGCCGAGATTGGCGAGTTCCTCGGCGTCCAGCTGGGGCAGGCCAGGCTGCTGCGTTTTCCGGACACGGAAGTCTCGTTCCAGATCGACGAGAACATTCGAGGCACCGATGTCTTCGTCGTGCAGCCGACCTGTGCGCCGGTTGACGAGCACCTGGTCGAATTGTGCGTGATGATGGACGCGTTCCGGCGCTCGTCGGCGTCGCGGATCACGGCAGTCATCCCGTATTACGGCTACGCGCGTCAGGATCGGAAGGACAAGCCGCGGGTGCCGATTTCGGCCAAGCTGGTCGCGAATCTGCTGAGCGCCGCCGGCGCGAACCGCGTGCTGACGATGGATCTGCACAAGGCGCAGATCCAGGGCTTTTTCGATATTCCGGTCGATCACCTCTTTGCCGCGCCGGTGATCATCGAGTACTGCGCGAGGCTCGGGATGCCCGACCTCACGATCGTCTCGCCGGATGCCGGGGGCGCCGAGCGCGCCCGTGCCTACGCGAAGCGTCTTGATGCGGAACTCGCCATCATCGACAAGCGCCGTAGCGACGATGGGACGGCAGAAGTGATGAACGTGATCGGTGATGTGGCCGGTCGGACCTGCATCATCCAGGACGACATCATCGACACTGCGGGGACGATCGTCAAGGCGGCGAACGCGCTCAAGGCGAATGGCGCCGAGCGGGTGATCGCGTGCGCCGTGCACGGCGTGCTCTCCGGGCCGGCCGTCGAGCGGCTGGAGTCGGCGCCGATCGAGCAGGTGGTGATCACGAACACGATCCCGCTGCATTCGGATCGCGCGCGCAGCTGCTCGAAGATCCGCCAGCTGTCGGTGGCGCGCCTGCTGGGGCAGGCGATTCGGAGTATCAACGAGGAGACGTCGGTTTCTTCGCTGTTCGTGTAACAGAAGCTCTCAGCTGTCAGCTCTCAGCTGTCAGCCTGAAGCGCACGGGCAGGATGGCGGGTTCTGAAACAACGTAGGCTTTGGGCTCGTTGAGAGCTGAAAGCTGATAGCTGAAAGCTGAGAGCTGGTTTATGGCCGCTGCAACACTGAAGTTCGAGAAGCGTGAGACCCGAGGCAAGAACGAGGCGCGCCGCCTGCGCGCGAGCGGACGCATCCCGGCCGTGCTCTACGGCGCCGAGAAAGGGAAGGCGTTCGAGATCGCTGTCGATCCGAAGGCGCTGCTGAAGATCCTGCACTCGGAATCGGGCGTCAACACGCTCATCGGTCTCGAGGGGTTATCCGACGCCGGCCGCGACACGCGGGTGCTGGTCAAGGAGTATCAGCTCGACCCGATCGACCACAAGCTGCTCCATGCCGACTTCTATCAGGTCGCGATGGACAAGATGCTGACCGTCACGGTTCCGGTCGTCCTCAAGGGCGAGGCCAAGGGCGTCAAGCAGCAGGGTGGCATCGTCGACTTCGTGAATCGCGAGGTCGAGATCGAAGTGCTGCCGGGCGACATTCCCGAGAACATCACCGTCGACGTCAGCGAGCTGATGCTCAATCAGGGCGTGCGGGTCAGGGACCTTCCCACCGAAGGCGTGAAGTGGACCGCGGTCAGCGACGCCGACATGATGATCGTGCACGTCGTGACGCTGAAGGTCGAGGAAGAGGCGCCGGCGGCCGACGCGGTTGCGGCGGCCCCAGGTGCGGCGCCCGCCGAGCCCGAAGTCATCAAGAAGGGCAAGGCGGACAAGGAGAAGGACGCGGAATAGCAACGATGAAGCTCGTCGTTGGACTGGGGAACCCGGGTCGGAAGTACGCGGGCACCCGGCACAACGTCGGATTCGACGTTGTCGATGTTCTGGCCGAGCGGCACGGGCTGCAGTGGGAATCGGCACCGGCCGAGGCGCTGATGGCCAAGTGGCGAAGCGCTGGCACGCTCGTGGTCAAGCCGCTGACGTTCATGAACCTCAGCGGCTTTGCGGTCGGCGACCTGCTCCGGTACTTCAAGGTCGAGATCGCCGACCTGCTGGTGATCGTCGACGAAGTGCAGCTCGAGTTGGGACGCCTCCGGACCCGAGGCAGTGGGTCGGCTGGGGGGCACAACGGGCTGAGGTCGCTTATCGAGCAGCTGGGGACCGACCAGTTCCCGCGGCTGCGGTTCGGCGTCGGCCGGGGTGACGGGCGACGGGACCTGGCCGATCACGTGCTCGCGACGTTCGACCGCGACGAGCAGGCGGTCGTGTCCGAGGCGATTTCGCGGGCGGCTGATGCCGCCGAAGTGTTCGTCAGCGAGGGCATCGAACCGATGATGAATCGGTTCAATCGGCGGGAAGACAGGGAAGAAGACAGAAGTCAGAAGGAAGAAGACAGAAGCTAGAAGCTACGAAGACCATTCGTTTTCTCCTTGCTACCGAAGCGTCAGCTTTCAGCTGTCAGCTTTCAGCAACCGCTGAGAGCTGATCGCTGAGAGCTGATAGCTACGAAGGTAGCCATCAGTCCACAAGGAGAGTCAATGAGCGCAAGCAGACAGTACGAGCTCGTCTACCTCATCACACCCGATGCGTCGGACCAGGAGGTCGCCGATCTGCACACGCAGATCGAGCAGATCGTCCAGCGGTTTGGCAGCACCAATGCCGTCCTCGACAAGACCGAGAACTGGGGCCGGCGGAAGCTTGCCTACGAGATCGGGCATCACCGTGAAGCCACCTACGTCGTCGAGACGATCAGCAGCACGTCAGGCGACGTGATGAAGGAGATCGATCGCCGGCTGCGCGTGACCGACCAGGTCATCCGGCATCTGGTCGTCCGCGTCGACGAGGAGATTCGCGTGGCCGATCGGACGCGCGACGCGCGCAAGGCCAACCAGGCGCGGCGCCGGGTTGCGCGCGGGCTGCCGCCGGAGCCGGCACCGGGTGAGAAGCGCGGCGACCAGGACATGGATGACGATCGCGACGGCATGGAGGTCCAGCGATGAGCGAAGAACGTGGCGGAGGCGGACGCGGTCGCGGCGGCAAAGGCGGCGACAAGGACAAGAACAAGGACGGCCCGCGCCGTGGCGGCGGATTCTTCCGGCGCCGGCGGGTGTGCAAGTTCTGCGCGGAGAAGATCGACTACATCAACTACAAGGACGTCCGGCTGCTGGCGCCGTTCCTGCCTGAACGAGGCAAGATTCAGCCGCGCCGGATTTCCGGAACGTGCGCCCTGCACCAGCGCAAGCTCCAGACCGCGATCAAGCGCGCGCGGCAGCTGGCGCTCGTACCGTATGTGACAGATTGACAATCAGCTGACAGCTTTCAGCTGTCAGCTAAACCTCTCACCACGCAGCCGAGCGGCTAGGCTCTGAATGCTCTGAGCTGATAGCTGAGAGCTGATAGCTGAGAGCTGCACAGAGGACGCACAATGGAAGTCATTCTCAGAGAACACGTCGATAACCTCGGCCGGCGCGGCGAGGTCGTGAAGGTCGCGAACGGCTACGCGCGCAACTATCTGCTGCCGCGAAAAATAGCGCTCGTCGTCAACGAGGCGAACAAGAAGCAGATCGAACGCGAACGAGCGGCGGCCGAAGCGCGCGAGCTCGAGGAGAAGTCCCAGGCCGAGGCCTTCGGGCAGCGCCTGTCGCAGACCGAAGTCGAGATCGCCCGGCGCGTCGGCGAGAACAACACGCTCTATGGCTCGGTCACTTCGGCCGATATCGCGCAGGCGCTCGCCGCGAAAGGTTTCGAGGTCGAGAAGCGCAAGATTCATCTGCCGGAGCCGCTGAAGGCTCTGGGTGAGGTCACGGTACCGGTGAAGGTGCATCGCGAGGTGACCTCGCAGGTGAAGGTGACCATCGTCGCCGCGCAGCGCTGACGCGCTTCCAACTCGAACGAATCGAATCGGGTGATCGACCGAGTGGTTGGTCGATCACCCGGCGCGACGGATCTGGTATTCTTGCGCCGACCCCTCAGATGCCAGACGTTGCCGCCGAGCGCACGCTTCCCCACAGTCTTGATGCCGAGAAGTCGGTGCTCGGCGCGGTCCTGATCCACAACGAAGCCTTCAACCACGCCGCCGAGCTCATCGACGCGCGTGATTTCTTTCGCGACGCCCACCGCCGCATCTTCAACAGCATGGTGGCGCTCAGCGAGCGCAACGACCCAATCGATTTCGTCACGTTGCGAGAAGAGCTGTCCCGTACCGGCCAGCTCGACGAGGTCGGCGGCCCGGCGTACATCGCGTCATTGGCCGACGGCGTGCCGCGCTCGACCAACGTCGAGTACTACGCGCGGATCGTCAAAGAGAAGTCGACGCTCAGAAGCCTGATTCACTCGGCCAACAAGATTCTCACCGAGGCCTACGAAGCAGAACAGGAACCCGACCTGCTGCTCGACGAGGCCGAGCGCGCGATCTTTGCCATTGCCGAAGATCGCATCCGCGCCGGCTTCGTCCCGTTGCGCGATCTCGTGCAGAGCAGCTTCGCAACCATCGAGAAGCTGCAACAGCACAAGGGCCTGGTCACGGGGGTCCCGACCGGTTTTGTCGACCTCGATGAAATGACCTCCGGTCTCCAGCCGTCCGATCTCGTGCTGGTCGCGGCGCGGCCGTCGATGGGGAAGACGAGCTTCGTGCTCAACGTCGGACTCCACGTCGGCACGTCGACCGACATGACGGTCGGCCTGTTCAGCCTCGAGATGTCGAAAGAGCAGCTATTCATGCGCATGCTCACCTCCGAGGCTCGCATCGACGCGCACCGGTTCAGGAGTGGGTTCCTGAGCGAGAAGGATTACGGCCGCCTGTCTCACGCGCTCGGAACGCTGGCCGAGGCGCGCGTCTTCATCGACGACACCGCGTCAATCGGCGTTCTCGAGATGCGCGCGAAGGCGCGGCGGCTCAAGGCCGAGCACGGTCTCCACCTGCTGATCATCGACTACATTCAGCTCATGCAGGGGCGCGGCCGATTCGAGAGCCGCCAGGCCGAGCTCGCGTCGATTTCGCGCTCCCTCAAGGGGCTCGCGAAGGAGCTGAACGTGCCGATCGTTGCGCTGTCGCAGCTGTCGCGGGCACCCGAGACGCGTTCTGATCACCGGCCGCAGCTCTCGGACCTGCGCGAGTCGGGCGCGCTCGAGCAGGACGCGGACGTCGTGATGTTCATCTACCGCTCCGACCAATACCGAGACGACGATGGCCAGCCCAACCAGGAAGCGCAGGGCGTGGCCGAGATCATCATCGGCAAGCAGCGCAACGGACCGACCGGCACCGCCAAGCTGGCGTTCATCAAAGAGTTCACGCGGTTCGAGAACCTTGCCCACGGATCGCCATGATCCGGCCGACCGTCGCCCGCGTCGATCTCGACGCGATCCGTAGCAACTGCCGAGCGATTTCCGCGTATCTCGCGTCCGCCGGCCGTCCGGCGCCCGGCCTCGTCGCCGTCGTCAAGGCCAATGCCTACGGCCACGGCGCGCCTCAAGTCGCGCGCGCGCTGGAGGATGCCGGCGCCGCCATGCTTGCCTGCGCGGACATCGAGGAGGCGGTCGTGTTGCGGCAGGCGGGGGTCCGGGCGCCGATCCTGGTGTTTGGCGCGCTCAGTGTCAGCAACCTCGACGGCGTGTTCGACCACGACCTGACGCCAACGATCTCCACGCCTGGCGCGGCGCGAGCGCTCCAGGCGGCGGCCGCGGCCCGTGGCGTCACCTTGCGCTGTCATCTCAAGATCGACACCGGGATGAACCGGCTCGGGTTCCGGCACGACAACATCGATCAAACGCTGCCCGAAGTGGCCGCTAGCCCGAACCTCAAAGTCGATGCGGTCTATACGCACTTTGCGACCGCCGACGATCCCGATCACGCGCTCTTCGCCGAGCAGCGGACGCGCTTCGACGCCGTGCTCGCGCAGCTGCCGGCGAATGGGCATCGACGGTCGCGTCCGTCACGCCGCCAACAGCGCCGCGCTCTTGCGCGACGAGCGCGTCTGGTACGACATGGTCCGCCCAGGGCTCCTGCTCTACGGAGTCGTGCCGCCCCCGCTGGCGACGACGATCTCCCTGCGACCGGCGCTTTCCCTGCACAGCCGGATCGTCGCCGTGAAGGGCATTCGCCCAGGCGAAGGCGCAGGCTACGGTCTCCAGGCAACGGTCACCGAACCGCGGACGCTTCGCCGTCGTGCCGGCTGGATATGCCGATGGGCTCGATCTGCGCCTGGCGGGCCGCGGATTCATGCTCGTCCGCGGCCGGCGGGCACCGATCGTCGGGTCCGTCTGCATGGACATGACGATGATCGACGTCACTGGCACCGACGTCGCGCCCGGCGACGAGGTCGTCATTGTCGGACACCAGGGCGATGAGTCGATTGGCGTGCGGGAGATCGCGGCCTCGATCGGGACCATTCCGTATGAGCTGCTGTGCAGGGTGGGCAGCCGGATTCAGCGGGTGTATCTCTAGCTGTCAGCCATCAGCTCTCAGCTGTCAGCTGTCAGCTAAACCTTCAAGATCTGAGTCGGGCGTCCGGGATCTTCATGCACAGCTGATAGCTGAGAGCTGAGCTGAGAGCTGTTAGCTACTCAATCACCTTCCAGTCCCCCGCCGCCAGCTCGCGCGCGGCGAACTGCCAGACGACGACGCGCTTGCCGGCGAGCCGATCGGCGCCGGCGCGCTGCAGCAACGCGCGCGTCGCGAACGCGCCGTCGTCGTTCTGAACGATGCGATCGACCGGACGACCGAGCGCGTAGCTGACAGTGCTCGACCAGGCCCGCGGAGTCGCCCCATCCCATCGACGCCAGCGAGTAGATGTTGGTGAAGCTGTCGCCGAGCACGAAGCACGTCGGCCGCCTCGGTCGGACCGCCACGCGACTGCCATCTGCGGCGACGCACGCGGCTGATGACCACGCGTTCGGGAGGGTAGAGGCGTCTGCACCGGCGGCAAGATCGAGCATGACCGCGGTGTCGCCGGCGTTGGTGACCTCCCGTTCCTCGATCGCGCAGGCCGGGTGACGGCGCCGGTGGCAGCGCCACGTGCTGACTCACGAACGCCGCCAGGCGCTCGGCCACGAGCTCCATCGCTTCGGGACGCCAGTGAGTGTCGGTCGCGAGGTACTGCGGCGCCGATTGCCGAACGCTGCGCCAGGATCGGCTGCAGGATCGAACAGCAGGACGCCCTGGCTGCGGAGCCACGCGGCGAGATCGGCGTACGACGGATTCTGCAGGACGCTCGGTTGGCCCGAAGCGCTGGCGACGAGTCGTTCGGGATGGACGCCGGGCTTGACCGGCGTCGGCATGACGACGAGCGATGATGCCGCGCGCCGCGAGCTGGCGGTGGAACGCCAGAATCGCCGGACGCGGATCGGGCTGCGGAAGCGCAGTCCACTCGCGAGGCTGCGGCGATGCCGCCGACGAATCACGTCGGGATCGAGAAAGCCGCGGCCCGTCAGGTACTCGACATCCGGTCGGTAGAACAACCAGCCATCGCGCCCGAGATAGACCCGCTCGTTCCCGGCGCCGAGCCAGCCGCTCAGGACCCGCTGTGCCGGCGGGCGCAGCGTTCGTCCGAGCACCGACTCGTCCTCGAGCGCATTCTCGAACGCCGACAGCCCGGCCATGGCGGCGCGGTTCGCCGACAGTGCGCGCGTCCATAGCCGTGCTCGAGCCGCTCGCATGATCAGCAGCGGAAATCTGGTCCGGGATATCCGTCAGTTTCGACCAGACCGTCGGTGCTCGATTCCCGGTCGCCCAGCGGCCCGACAATCTCGACAGCCGGCACGGCAACGATGCAGATGAGGAAGAACGCCGTGATGCGCGCGAGCGACGCCGGGCTCACAGTCGTGTGGCCGATCTCGATCTTCGCGATCTCCTCGCGGCTGGGTCCGCCCGACGGGCAGAACGTGAGTATCAGGCATCAGAAGATGAAGTAGATGAACGGGTTGTAGGCCTGCGTCGTCAGGGCGACGGCCGCGAGCACGAAGAGCGCCGCAATCGCGAACGCTTTCGCCGCCGTCAGCGTGCGCGTCCAGTCCCACGTCTGCGGGCAGCCCCAGGTGACGACGCCGGCAACAGCGAACGTGCCCAGGTAGTACGGCTGATAGACGATGCCGTCGAGCAGCATCGCGCCCGGGTGCGGTGGCGCCCTGACCGGCCATGTCGCCGAGATAGCGCATTGCGGTCGGCAGATCGGCGGCGCGAAAGAAAACCCAGCTGACCAGCACCAGAACGAACGTGAACGCGACGCGGAGCGGCGCAGGCAACGCGGCTGTAGGTCGCGGCCTTGCCGCGCATCCGCTCGAACGCCAGCAGCGCGCCGTGCAGCCCGCCCCACACCAGGAAGTTCCACGAGGCGCCGTGCCACAGTCCGCCGAGCAGCATGACGACGAGCAGGTTGACGTAGGTGCGCGCCGGGCCCTTGCGGTTGCCGCCGAGCGGCACGTAGAGGTAGTCGCGCAGCCAGGTCGAGAGCGAGATGTGCCAGCGCCGCCAGAATTCGGTGATCGACTGCGACTTGTACGGTGAGTCGAAGTTCTTGGCGAACACGAAGCCCATCATCAGGCCGAGGCCGATCGCCATGTCCGAGTAGCCGCTGAAGTCGAAGTAGATCTGGAAGGCGTAGGCGGTGACGCCGTACCAGGCGTCGACGCACGCTCAGGCTGCCCGACTCGAACGCGAGATCCGCGATCTTTCCGCACGGGTTGGCGAGCAGCACCTTCTTCGTCATGCCGAGGCTGAAGAACGCGACGCCGCGCGCGAACTTCGTCACGGTGTGCGTCCGCGAGCGAATCTGATCCGCGATCTCGGAGAAGCGGATGATCGGCCCGGCGACGAGCTGCGGGAACATCGACACGAACGCGGCGAAGTCGACGATGTTCCGGATCGCGCGCGCCTGGCCGCGGTAGACGTCGATGACGTAGCTCATCGACTCGAACGTGTAGAAGCTGATGCCGAGCGGCAGCGTCACCCGCAGCGCGGTGTCGAGCTGCAGCTCCGGCAGGCCGATCCACTCGACCAGCGCGTCGTAGTTGTCGACGCCGAAGTTGAAGTACTTGAAGAAGCCGAGCAGCGACAGGTTGCGTGACCACCGAGATCGTCAGGATGATCTTGGCGCTGCGCGAGCGCGGCGTGTTCGGGATCGACGACGTACTCGTTGCCGACCAGCACGCCGTCGGACTTGGCGATCAGCAAGCCCGCCGTGTAGTCGAGGAGCGTCGAGCCGAGGAGCAGGAGGAGAAACAGCGGGTTCGCCCAGCCGTAGAAGAGGTAGCTGAACGAGCGTGAGGACGAGATTCCGCCGCCGCATCGGAGCGACGTAGTACGCGAGCGAGCGCGAGCGGAAGCAGGTAGAAGAGGAAGAGGTACGAGCTGAAGACCATCCGCGTGCTGCGCGCTACGCTTGATCTCGTAGTACAGCGGCAGGTCGGATGCGCCGAGGTCGGTGATCAGGCGTTCGCCTTCGAGCTCGGGATGCGCGTCGTAGCGCTCGACCGTCAGCCGGGCGTGGCGCCGCGCGCTCTTCGTCGCGTCGGGCAGGACCTTGCCGTCACGAATCGCCCACTGCGCGACCTGAATCTTCTTCTGCGCGGTACTGCCCCTCGACGACCGTGACGACGTCGTATTCGTTGACCACGAGCGCGTGTCGGTACGGCAGGATGGACTGCGGCGTCGGGATCGGGCCGGCGTGCGCAGCCGGACGTCGACGACGACGCGGCTCGCGCCGGCGCGGCCGGTTCGGGTCGCGCGCTTGGCCGGGGCGGTCGCGGCCGGGCCCGATGGCGCCGGCCGGTCGAGCGGGAATCGGGCTCTTGCTCGCGATCGATCCAGACGTCGGGATAGGAATCGCCGCCGCCGTTGTTCGTCGACCTCGGCCCAGGCTTCGATCGCGGGAGAAGTCGTCGCTGAATCGGCCGAGCCAGACCTCGATCTGCGTGCCGCCGCTTCGCACCTGGTTGGCGCCGCCCTGGTTGTAGGGGCCGCTCAACGCGATGAAGCGCGGGTGATTGGTCCAGCGCGGATGATAGACCTCGGGGTTCTCGAAGCCGGGGGCCTGATTGAGCGGCACGATCCAGCGCTTCTTCGGTTCGCATGTCGACGAGCGTCACGTTTCGATGTGCGCCGTCGAAGTACCAGCGCGAGCGGTCCGCGCGCCGTCGTCATGCGCCGTCCAGCAGCCTTCGCCGATCGCGTTCCCACGACTTGTTCGGCAGCTCGGCGATGCCGGCGTTCGGCCACGGAAAGAGGCCGGCGGCGAACCGGCCGTCCGCCGACACCTGAAACGTGTCGCCGCTCACGAGGGTCTTGTTCCAGACGAGCTCGGCTCTTCGACGGATCGTCGATCGGGAAGCGCGACACCGTCGGCGAAGTCGTAGCTCTTGTCCTTGTTGCCGGTGCCGACATAGACCCACTCTGGCCGTCGGCCGGATTCTCCCAGACCGCGAGCGCGAAGCCTCGGCCCGAGACGGGTGAGCCCGGAGCCGTCCCAGTCGACGACGAACACCTCGGGGCCCCCGTCCTGCGGCCGCGTCGAGAACACGATGCGATCGCCGCGCGGCGTCAGCAGTGGCTTGACGTAGCTCTGTCGCTTGCCGAGAATCACGCGCTCACCCTTGGCGTCCTCGGTCGACAAGCCCATCAGGATCAGCTGGTCGCCGGCGGCGAAGGGATCGGTCCCGTCGCTCTGCACCCAAACCACTTTGGTGGCCGCGCCCGTGAACGCGCGGAGGCCGGTCGCGGGTGCTTCAACCGCACTGGCCGGCGGGTCAACCGCCTGCGACGCGTTCGAGCAGGCAGCGGCGGTCGCCAGGACCGCGGCGGGCGCGACGAGCCAGAGTCGTGTGGATAACCTCATTGGACTCACTCTAGCGTACCGGTTCGCGGCATTTCGGCTGAGCCAGTCGGCTATGATGGGTTAGACGTCAGCTTTCAGCTCTCAGCTCTCAGCTTTCAGTCAAAACATCCAGATCCTAACCGTGCGATTGTGATCTCGAGGTTTTAGCTGAGAGCTGACAGCTGATAGCTGAGAGCGAAAGCTCACGATGAAGCCTAAGACCGTGTTCGCTTGTCAGGAGTGCGGCGCGCAGTCGGCCAAGTGGCTCGGCCGCTGTCCCGAGTGCGGCGCCTGGAACTCGATGATCGAGGAGCGGCCGGTACCCGCGGTTGTCGCGGCTGGCTCTGCGGACAAGCGCTACGCGCTGGCGGTGTCGGCGGGGCCGCAACTCTACGCCGACATCGATACGGTCGTTGCCGAACGACTCTCGACCGGGATCGGCGAATTCGATCGCGTGCTGGGCGGCGGCGTCGTGCCAGGCTCGCTCGTCCTCATCGGTGGAGAGCCCGGCATCGGCAAGTCGACGCTGCTCCTCCAGGCCGCTGCGCATTTTGCCCGGGCAGTCGGTCCGGTGCTCTACTGTTCAGGCGAAGAATCCGAGCATCAGATCAAGTCGCGGGGCGAGCGGCTCGGCGTCGAGCGCGCGCCGCTCTACATCCTCGCCGAGACCTGCCTGGAGCGAATCCTCGAGGAGATTGCCCGGCTCAAACCAGCCTTCGTCATCGTCGACTCCATCCAGACGGTGTTCTCGCTGAAGTTTCAGTCGGCCCCGGGAAGCATCGGCCAGGTGCGGGAATCGGCAACGCAGCTGCTTTTCGCCGCCAAGGGCCAGAACATCCCGACCTTTCTCGTCGGCCACGTCACGAAAGACGGCAACCTCGCCGGCCCGAAGGCGCTCGAGCACATCGTCGATACGGTGCTCTACTTCGAGGGCGAGAAGCACCACGCCCACCGTGTCGTACGCGCGGTGAAGAACCGGTTCGGCGCCGTCAGCGAGCTGGGGGTCTTCGAGATGACCGGGAGCGGCCTCAAGCCAGTGCCGAATCCCTCGCAGCTCTTCCTCGCCGAACGAGCGGTCAGCGCGCCAGGATCGGCGGTGCTGTGTTGCGTCGAAGGATCGCGTCCGCTCCTCGTCGAGGTCCAGGCGCTCGTCAGCACCAGCTCGTACGGCAACGCGCGGCGGATGGCCAGCGGCCTCGACCAGAATCGGCTCTCATTACTGCTGGCTGTGCTCGAGAAGCGCGCCGGCCTCAATCTCGTGGCCGAGGACGTGTTTGTCAACGTCGCCGGGGGATTGAGCGTGGACGAGCCTGCGGCGGACCTCGCGATCATCGCGGCCGTCGCGTCGAGCGTGCGCAATCGTCCGATACACGCATCGACGGCCGTGTTTGGCGAGGTCGGCCTGGGCGGGGAAATCCGCGGCACGAGCCAATCCTCGCTCCGGGTGCGCGAAGCTGCGCAGATGGGCTTCACGCGCTGCGTGGCCGCGGAGGGCAACGTCTCGCCTGCCGAGGTCCCCTCGGGGTGCGACTTGGTTGCGGTCAAGACCGTTTCCGAGGCGCTCGATCAATTGATCGATTGGTAGCCGGCGTCGGTATCATAGGGTGAAGTCTTCATATCCGACATTCATAGATCGCGGAGTTGGCTCATGCCCTGGCACCTGATCGTCCGTGTTTTGTTCGTGCTCGCGGTCACCTACGCGGCAGTGCTGGTTCGCCCGTTTACCGCGGACCTGTGGACCAACGCCATCGTCGGCGCGCTGCTTGGGCTGGTCATCATCGGCGTCGAAGCCCGGTTGCGCGAAGCCGAGGTGACCGACCTTCTTGGCGCGTTGATCGGCGGGGCGATTGGGCTCGGGCTCGCCAAAACGATCGGCGCGGCGCTCTTCTGGGCGGACGCGAGCGATGCGCGGGTCGCATTCCTGCACAGCTTCACGCTGCTGGTCTTTCCCTACCTCGGCATCGTGATGGGCGCACGGAAAGGCGAGTGGCTGCAGCCGGCCCGGCTCGTGTCGCTCTTCCGCGACGCGGGTCCGCAGAAACGCTATCGACTGCTCGACACGAGCGTCATCATCGACGGCCGGATCGCTGACGTCTGCGAGACCGGTTTCCTCGACGGGACCCTGGTCATCCCCCAGTTCGTGCTGAAGGAATTGCAGCTGGTTGCCGACTCCCCGGACTCGCTCAAGCGCAACCGCGGCCGCCGCGGACTCGACATCCTCCAGAAAGTGCAGAAGATGTCCGGACTCGACGTCATGATTTCGGATATCGATTTTCCCGACGTCCGCGAAGTCGACCTCAAGCTGATCGAGCTGGCGCGAACGCTGCAGGGCAAGATCGTCACCAACGACTTCAATCTCAACAAGGTGGCGCAGCTCCGCGGCGTTCAGGTGCTCAACATCAACGAGCTTGCCAATGCGCTCAAGCCGGTCGTGCTGCCGGGCGAGTTCATGAAGGTCTTCATCCTCAAGGAAGGGAAGGAGTACAACCAGGGGGTTGCCTACCTCGACGATGGGACGATGGTCGTCGTCGACAACGCGCGGCGGATGATCAGCCGGAACATCGATATTGTCGTCACGAGCGTTCTGCAGACGACGGCCGGCAAGATGATCTTCGGACGCTACATCGAAGGCCCTGGCGCTCAGCCGTCGATTGCGCCGGTCGCGGTTCCGACGGGCACTCCCGCGCCGGGCGTCGTGTCGTCGACCGGGGCTGGCCGCGCCCAGCCCAACGCGAAGTGATCCCGCCGTATCACTGGTGGCGAACGGTTTTCTTCCTGATCCCGTCGATCGCCGTATTCACGATCGTCCTCGGCACGATCTCGGTGCTGTCGTCGTTCGTCGATTCGAGCGGCGACTTCGGTCACTGGTGCGCGCGCGCCTGGGCGTGGCTGGTGCTCAAGACGACGGGCGTCCACGTCTCGGTGCGCGGCACCGAGCAGCTGGACCCGCGCCGCAGCTACGTGTTCGCGTCGAACCACCAGAGCATCTACGACATTCCGATCGTCTTCACGGCGCTGCCGCTCCAGCTGCGAATCGTCGCCAAGGCGTCGCTCGGTAATTTTCCGTTTCTCGGGTGGCACCTGCGGAGAACCGGCCATCTGCTGGTCGACCGCAAGAATCCTGGCGCCGGGGTCGTCAAGAAGATGGCCCGGCTGGTCAGCGGCGCGAAATCGCTCATCGTGTTTCCCGAGGGGACGCGCAGCGTCGATGGCACAGTCGCGCGCTTCAAGGCCGGCATGTTCCTGGTCGCGATCGACGCCGGGCTGCCGGTGGTGCCGGTGAGCATTGCCGGCAGCCGCCACGTGATGCTCAAGGGCCGGTTGATGACCTGCCCTGGCCGCGTGACGCTCACCGTCCACGAGCCCATCCTGACGGCAGGCGTCGGCCGTCAAGGGGCGCGGGATCTTGCCGAGCGCGTCCGTGCGGTCGTCATCCGGGACGTCGCCTAGAGTCGCGAGCAACACGGATCGGACTGATCAGCGACTTGTGAGAATAGCGTCTAGTGCCGGTGACCGGGATATAATTACCGTTTGACCCTCCGGCAACCCCATCGCCCATGCATGTGACCGCGATCATCGCCGCGGGCGGAAGCGGACGAAGGCTCGGCGCGTCGGTCCCGAAGCAGTTGCTGGACGTCGGCGGCCGGACTCTCCTCGAGCGCAGTATCGACGCCTTTCGTTCGCATCCAGCGGTCGATGAGGTGATCGTCGCCGTTCCGGCGGACATGCTCGCCGCGCCGCCGGCATGTCTCGCATGGATCGATGGCGCGCGTGACGTCCGTCTGGTCGCTGGCGGAGAACGCCGTCAGGATTCGGTCGCCAATGCGTTCGCGGCAGTATCCGAGACGGTCGACATCGTCCTCGTTCACGATGCGGCGCGGCCGTTTGTCACGACCGATGTCATCTCGCGCGTGATCGAAGGCGCGGTTGCGCACGGCGCCGCGATTGCGGCGCTGCCGGTCAGCGACACCGTGAAGCGCGTCGTGTTCGACGAGACGAAGGCTGGCGGCAGCGTGATCGTCGAGACGCTGCCACGGGAAGAGATTTTCCTGGCGCAGACGCCGCAGGCGTTCAGACGCGACGTGCTGCAGTCGGCGATCGCCGCAGGACGATCGACGGAGGGCACTGACGAGGCGATGCTGGCCGAGCGCGCCGGGTACCGCGTGCACGTCGTCATCGGCGATCCGGGAAACGGCAAGGTCACCACGGCCGCCGACCTCGCAGGCGCGCGCGCCCGTGTCGAACCGGCTGGCGGACGCGTTGGTGTGGGCTACGACCTGCACCGTCTGATCGAGGGACGCCCGCTCGTCCTCGGGGGCGTGACGGTGCCTGCCGAGCGCGGCGCACTCGGGCATTCCGATGCCGACGTGATCTGTCATGCGGTCACGGACGCGATTCTCGGCGCCGCCAGGGCCGGCGACATCGGGCAGCACTATCCGGATACCGATCCGCGCTGGAAAGGTGCCTCGAGCATCGCGATCCTCGAGGAAGTCGCCGGTCTCGTCCGCGGCCTCGGCTTTGCGGTGGCGAACGTCGACGTGGTCGTCATTCTGGAGCGGCCGAAGATTAGTCCCTACCGCGCCGAGATCGAGTCGCGCCTCGCCGGCGCGATCGGCATCGACGTCAGCCGCGTGAGCGTGAAAGGGAAGACGAACGAGGGCGTGGACGCTGTTGGCCGAGGCGAGGCCGTCGCCGCCCACGCCGTGGCTCTTCTGACCAGCGTCTGATGGTCGATGACTGTGACTGCCGACCTCGACTGATGAGTGCGACTGCCGACCTCGACTGATGACTGTGACTGCCGACCTCGACTGATGACTGTGACTACCGACTGCCGACTGCTGACTGCCGACTGACGTATGCGCGTCCGATTCGCCCCCAGTCCGACCGGCCAGCTGCATGTTGGGAACGCCCGTACTGCTCTCTTCAACTGGCTGCTGGCGCACGGCAAGGATGGAACGTTCCTGCTCCGTGTCGAAGACACCGACGCCGAGCGCTCCACGCGTGAATCAGAGCAGAGCATCCTCGAAGATCTTCGCTGGCTTGGGCTCGAATGGGATGAGGGCCCGGACGTCGGCGGTCCCCATGGCCCCTATCGTCAGTCCGAGCGGCTGCATCTCTACGCGTCGTACGCCAACGAGCTCCTCGCGGGCAATCACGCGTACTACTGCTTTTGCCTGCCGGACAAGCTCGACGCCGATCGCCAGGCCGATCTCGCGGCCGGCCAACCGCCGAAGTACCACGGCACCTGCCGTTCCCTATCGCGCGAAGAGGCCGAGTCACGGATCGAGGCCGGCGAGCGGCCAGTCATCCGCTTTCGAGTGCCGGAGTCCGAAGAGGTCAGGTTTCAGGATTTGGTGCGTGGCGAGGTCGTCTTCACGACGAGCGTCATCGGCGATCCGGTGATCGTCCGCTCGGACAGCCGCCCTCAGTACAACTTCGCGGTCGTCGTCGACGATGCGTTGATGGAGGTGACGCACGTCATTCGCGGCGAAGATCACATCTCGAATACGCCGCGACAGATTCTGTTGTATCAGGCGCTCGGCTTCACGCCGCCGGAGTTCGCTCATCTTTCGATGGTGCTCGGGCCGGACCACACGCCGCTGTCGAAGCGGCACGGAGCGACCTCGGTCGCCGAATTTCGCGCCCGCGGTTATTTGCCCGAGGCGCTGGTGAATTATCTGGCGCTCATCGGCTGGTCGCCACGCACCGATGGCGGGAGCGGTGAGAACGATGTCGAGCTGCTGCCCGTCGACGAAATGGCCCGGCGGTTTGCGATCGAGGACGTCGGGCACAGCGCCGGCGTCTTCGATATCGAGAAGCTCGCGTGGATGAACCGCCACTACATGAAGGCAGCGGCGCCGGCGCGCCTCGCCGCCGAATCGCTGCGCTACTTCACAGCCCGCGGATTCATCACGCGGCGCAGCGACGAGGCGATGGAGTTCGTCTCGCTCATCCTGCCGATGGCGGTCGCCTCGGTCGACCGGCTGGAAGAGATTCCCGATCGCCTCAGGTTCCTCTTCGACTTCGATCCGGCCGTCGCTCTGGCCACGCGCGAGGTCGGCGAAGTGATCGAAACGGCCGGCGCGCGTGACGTGATCGTGGCTCTCGCCGATGAATTGCGCACCATCGGGCGGCTCGATCGTGAGGCGTTTCGTGCGGCGGCCACGCGCGTCAAGCAGCGGACCGGCCAGAAGGGGCGCGCGCTGTTCCATCCGATTCGCGTCGCGTTGACCGGGGAGGCGGGCGGCCCCGAGCTCGATTTGGCGGTGCCGGCGATCGACCGGGGCGCGGAGTTGCCACGCTCGGCGGGCGTCGCCCTGATTCTCGGCTGCCGGGAGCGCGCCGATATGTTCGCGCGCGTGGTGCGCGGGTGATTGTCTACGGCGTGAATCCGGTGCTGGAGGCACTGCGCGCCGGACGCGCGCGCCGGCTGCGTGTCGGGCCGCGTTCGGACCGACGAATCGAGGAGGCGATCGCGCTGGCCCGCGCGCGCGGCGTGTCGGTCGAGCGGGTCGACACCGCATCGCTCGACCGCGCCGCTCGGGGCGGCGTGCATCAAGGGCTGGCGGCCGATGTCGAGGCGCCGGTGGAGTACGGGATTGAGGAATCGTTGCCGCCGCCGCGCCCGAGGCGCCGTTGCTCGTGGTCCTCGACGGCGTCGAGGACCCGTACAACGTCGGCGCCATTCTGCGCAGCCTCGATGCGTGCGGCGGCCACGGTGCCGTCCGTCAGGCCCGCCACGCCGCGGCACTTGACGGCGTGGTCGCCAAGGCGTCGGCAGGCGCGGTCGCCACGACCCGGATTGCCACGGTCGTGAACATTGCGCGGGCGATTGACGAGCTGAAGGAGGCCGGCGTCTGGACGGTGGGGCTCGCCGCCGACGCGCCGGACAGCTACGACGCGATCGACCTGACGCTGCCGACGGCGATTGTGCTTGGCGCCGAGGGGAGCGGGCTCCGGCGCCTGGTCCGCGAGCGCTGCGACCGGCTGGCCTCGATTCCGATGCGCGGCCATGTCGACAGCCTGAATGTGTCTGTAGCGGCTGGGGTTATGCTGTTCGAGGCGGCGCGGCAGCGAGCGCGGAATCATGGTGTATAATCTTTGGATTCCCCTTGCCGCTAACCCTCTACAAGTCCATGAGCTTGCGCCCGTGGCACGCAGTGTGCTACAAATATCGTTTTGTCTGGGCTGGCGTAGCTCAGTCCGGTAGAGCAGCTGATTTGTAATCAGCCGGTCGGGGGTTCAAATCCCTTCGCCAGCTCCACGTTTCCTGCCGAAAGAGAGACCCGACACGAGCAACTACGCGAGGCAGAAACGCGAGAGCAGGACGGCACTAATCCCTGACAACAGACTAAGAACGAGAGCACGTTAGCCCCGGCGCGTCCGCCGGTGGATATCGGCGAGGTAGCGAAGCGGTCAAACGCAACAGACTGTAAATCTGTCGCCCCAGCGGCTTCGAAGGTTCGAATCCTTCCCTCGCCACCAACCTTCGCTCGCTGCGCGAGCTACGGTTGGCAAGCCAGCTGATAGCGGCAGGTACGGCGAGGGTCGGCGACCGGCGAGTGAAGTAGGTCATGAACAATCGGGAACACGCGGCAGGGCACGTGAACGAGGCTGGAACGCAGAGGCGGGCTTGCCCGCCGCAGCGGCAACAGCGAAGCGTGCGAGCCGCGAAGGCGGGAGTAACTCAGTGGTAGAGTCACAGCCTTCCAAGCTGTTGGTCGCGGGTTCGATCCCCGTCTCCCGCTCCAGCCTTCGCTCGCCCTCCGGGCGAGCTTCGGCTCGGCAAGCCAGCGAGCAAGTGTTGCGCGAAGGCTGTCGCGCCGAAGCGCGAAGCGCGAAGGCGGACAACGCCATCCGTCGCAAGGTGGTCTGGGGGTCGTAGAGGAAGGGTGAGCTGCTGCGCGACAGGCCTGGCGCGCTGTGGCCGCGAACGCGCGAAGGCGGGCCGACCTGTCGGGCCGGAGCCCGAGAGGGCGAAGGCCGATGTAGCTCAGTTGGCAGAGCGCGTCCTTGGTAAGGACGAGGTCACCGGTTCAATCCCGGTCATCGGCTCCAACCTTCGCTCGCACGCGAGCTGCGGTTGGCAAGCCGGCGAGCGCTCTAGCGGAGGTTGCCCGGCGAAGCTCCGAAGGAGCGAAGGCGGACCAGGTCAGATGCGAATTGGATTCAGATAGCGGCCCGCGACAGCGGACGGCACAACGTCGGTAGAGACGCAATCGAGGAACGGACAACGACATGGCAAAAGAGAAATTCGACCGATCCAAACCGCACGTCAACGTCGGCACCATTGGCCACATCGACCATGGCAAGACCACGCTGACTGCTGCACTGACCAAGGTGGCAGCCGACAAGGGCTGGGCGAAGTTCGTGCCGTACGACGAGGTGGCCAAGGCCTCCGAGTCGCAGGGCCGCCGCGACGCGACCAAGATTCTGACGATCGCGACCAGCCACGTCGAGTACAGCACGCCGAACCGTCACTACGCGCACGTCGACTGCCCGGGTCACGCCGACTACATCAAGAACATGATCACGGGCGCGGCGCAGATGGACGGCGGCATTCTCGTCGTCAGCGCGGTCGACGGCCCGATGCCGCAGACGCGCGAGCACGTGCTGCTCGCCCGTCAGGTCAACGTGCCGCACCTCGTCGTCGCGCTCAACAAGGTCGACGCGGTCGACGATCCGGAGCTGGTGGACCTCGTCGAGCTCGAGGTGCGCGAGCTTCTGAAGAGCTACGACTTCCCCGGCGACGACCTCCCCGTCGTGCGCATCTCGGCTCTCAAGGCGCTGCAGGGCGACCCCGAGGGCGTGGCCGGCGTCACCAAGCTCATGGATGCACTCGATACCGCCATCCCGCTGCCGCAGCGCGAAATCGACAAGCCGTTCCTGATGCCGATCGAAGACGTCTTCTCGATCTCGGGTCGTGGCACGGTCGTCACTGGCAGGATCGAGCGCGGGCGCGTCAAGGTCAGCGAGGAGGTCGAGATCGTCGGCTTCAAGCCTACCGAGAAGAAGATCGTCACGGGCGTCGAGATGTTCCGCAAGCTGCTCGACGAGGGCGTGGCCGGCGACAACGTCGGCGTGCTGCTCCGCGGCGTGGAAAAAGACGACGTCGAGCGCGGCCAGGTTTTGGCCAAGCCCGGCTCGATCAAGCCGCACACCAAGTTCAAGGGCGAGGTCTACATCCTGTCCAAGGACGAAGGCGGCCGCCACACGCCGTTCTTCAACGGCTACCGTCCGCAGTTCTACATCCGGACGACTGACGTCACCGGATCGCTGAAGCTGCCGGAGGGTGTCGAAATGGTGATGCCCGGCGACAACACCAGCATCACCGCCGAGTTGCACGTGCCGGTCGCGCTCGAAAAGGGCGCGCGCTTCGCGATCCGCGAAGGCGGCCGCACCGTCGGCTCGGGCACGATCTCGGAGATCATCGAATAGTGTCGGGTCTCGGGGCTCGGGACTCGGGGTTCGGCAACCCGCGAGTCCCGACGCCCGAATCCCGAATCCCGGCAGGATTCACCCCCGACAGGATTGAGCAATGAGAGACATCATTTCGCTGGCGTGCGGAGAGTGTAAGCGCCGCAACTACAGCACGACGAAGAACAAGAAGAAAACCAGCGAGCGGCTGGAGTTCAGCAAGTTTTGCCGCTTCTGTCGGAAGCACACGCCGCACAAAGAAACGAAGTGAATGCCGACTGCTGAATGCTGAAGTGAATTCAGAATTCCGTTCAGCACTCAGCAGTCAGCATTCAGAATTGCGACGAATGCAGCGTTAGGACAGTAGCTCAATTGGCAGAGCACCGGTCTCCAAAACCGGGGGTTGGGGGTTCGATTCCCTCCTGTCCTGCCAGTGACGGGCTCAGGGCTCACGGCTCAGGGCTCAAGCGTGAAGAGGTCGGAGCAGCGGTTCAGCAGCGCGAGCGCTCGGGCATGTCAGCCTTGAGCCTTTAGCCCTGAGTCCCGAGCCGACAAGGATCAAGAGAAAATGAAGACGGCAATGGCGGAGCACGAAGACTCAATCGGAGGTCGTGCCCGGGATGGCGTCGCGGGCTGGTGGGGCCGGGCGCGGCGGTTTCTCGCCGAAGTCCGCAACGAAATGGCCCGGGTGACCTGGCCCACCCGACGCGAAGTCTATGCGACGACGCTCGTCGTAATCCTCACGTCGATCTTCTTCGGGCTGTATCTGGGGGTGGTCGACCTGCTCCTGGATCGGCTCATTCGGTGGGTCTACGCAACGTTCGGTGTGGCGTGACGAGCATGGCGAGCATGACCGACGATCAGACGAAGCAGTGGTACATCGTGCACACGTACTCCGGCTTCGAGAACAAGGTAAAGGAGTCGCTCGAGCAGCGCGTGCAGGCGTACGGCCTGCAGGCCGAGATCGGCGAGATCCTGATCCCGACCGAACAGGTCGCCGAGATGCGTGGCGGCAAGAAGGTGGTCAGCTCGAAGCGGTTCTTCCCCGGCTACATCCTTGTCGAGATGCACATGTCCGACAACGCGTGGCACGTGGTCAAGAACACGCCGAAGGTGACCGGCTTTGTCGGCGCCGGTGCCAAGCCGACGCCGTTGTCGCGGGAAGAGGTAGACCAAATCCTCAATCAGGTCACCGAGGCGGCCGAAAAGCCGAAACCGAAGTACACGTTCGAGAAGGGCGATCAGGTCCGCATCAACGAGGGCCCGTTCACGAGCTTCAACGGCATCGTCGACGAGGTCAACCTGGACCGGAACACGCTCAAGGTGATGGTGACGATCTTCGGCCGGTCGACGCCGGTCGAATTGGACTTTTTGCAGGTGGAGAAGCTGTAAAAGCTGACGGGATTCGGGGTTCGGGACTCGGGATTCGGGTGGTTGGACTGATAGACGTCGAGCCCCGAGCCCCGAGTCCCGAGACCCGGCTAAAGACATGGCTAAAAAAGTACAGGCAATGGTGAAGCTCCAGATTGCGGCGGGGAAAGCGACCCCCGCGCCGCCGGTCGGGACCGCGCTCGGCCCGCACGGCCTCAACATCATGGACTTCTGCAAGAACTTCAACGCGAAGACCAGCAAGGACGAAGGGCTGATCATCCCGGTCGTCGTGACCGTCTACGCGGACCGATCGTATTCGTTCATCACGAAGACGCCGCCGGCGTCGATCCTCCTGAAGCGCGCCGCGAACCTCGCCAAGGGATCCGCCGAACCGAACAAGAACAAGGTCGGCACCGTGACGAAGAAGCAGGTCGAGGACATCGCGAAGCTGAAGATGCCGGACCTGAACGCCGAGTCGCTCGAGGCGGCGTTCAAGACGGTTGCCGGCACGGCCCGCTCGATGGGCATTGATGTAGTTGGATAGTGAAACGCTGAATGCTGAGTGCTGAAGGCTGAAGTGAATGTTGAAGTCCTTTCGCTTGCCAACGTTGAGCTTAAGTTCGAAGTTCGCAAGTACTGCAGATTCGACATTCCATTCAGCACTCAGCATTCAGCATTCAGACTTACTGAGTGGGAGGCCGCTCGTCGGCCGCTAGCACCACCGAGGTAGACCATGCGTAAGACAGGCAAGAAATTCGCTGCCGCGCGGCAGCAGGTTCCGGCGCGTCCGCACACGATCGAGGATGCGGTTCCCCTGATGCAAAAGGTGAAATACGCGAAGTTCGACGAGACTGTCGAGCTCTCGCTTCGCCTGGGCGTCGATCCCAAGCACGCCGACCAGATGGTCCGCGGCACGGTCGTGCTGCCGCACGGCCTCGGCAAGAGCAAGCGCGTGCTGGCGATTGCCGGGAGCGACAAGCAGAAGGAAGCACAGGATGCGGGCGCGGATTTCATCGGCGGCGAGGAGCTGGTCGACAAGATTCAGGGTGGCTGGACGGACTTCGATGCTGTCGTCGCCACCCCCGACATGATGCGCGCGGTCGGCAAGCTCGGGAAGGTGCTCGGGCCGCGGGGGCTGATGCCCAACCCGAAAACCGGGACCGTGACGCTCGACATCGCGAAGGCGGTCAAGGAAATCAAGGCCGGTAAGGTCGAGTTTCGCGTGGACAAGACCGGCATCGTGCACGCGCCGATCGGCAAGATCTCGTTCGAGACGCAGAAGCTCATCGACAACGCCCACGCGCTCGTTGACAGCGTCGTCAAGGCCAAGCCGTCGGCCGCCAAGGGCAAATATCTCCGCAACGTGACGCTGTCCTCGACGATGGGCCCGGGGATCACGATCGATACCGCGCACGTGACCGACGTGGTGAAACACTAATGGCAGTCACTCGAGCATCCAAGGTCGAAGAGCTCCAGCAGCTCGAACAGTCGTTCACGCGAACCGACAGCGCGATCGTTGTCGACTACAAGGGGCTGAAGGTTCCTGAGGTCACCGAGCTGCGGCGTCAGGTGCGCGGCGCGAAGGGGCAGTACAAGGTCGTCAAGAACACGCTGGCCAGGCGCGCGCTCAAGGGCACCACATTCGAATCGCTGACCGAGTTTTTCAGTGGGACGACCGCTGTTGCGTATAGCGGTGAGGATCCCGTCGCGCTCGCCAAGGTCCTGACGACGTTCGCCAAGACCGCGCCGGCGCTCCAGATCAAGGCCGCCGTGGTCCAGGGCCGCGCCATCAAGGCGGGCGAGGTCACGGATCTGGCGTCGCTTCCGGGCAAGCCGGAGCTCTACGCGAAGCTGCTCTTCCTGCTGCAGGCCCCGATGGTCCAGCTCGTGAGCGTGCTGAACGCCGCGCCACGGGATCTGATGAGCGTGCTGGTGCAGGCGGAAAAGAAAAAGAGCAGCCTTGAGACCGAGCCAGGCGCGTAGTCGCCGCGCGCACGAGAAATGCAGACTGTTTGACCGTATAGGCTTTCCGACATCATCAACCGGGTTATTAGGAGCAGAACATGGCACTGACGCAGACGGACGTAGTCGAATACATCAAGGGCATTTCGGTGCTCGAGCTCTCGCAGCTCGTCAAGGAGCTGGAGAAGGAGCTCGGCGTCTCGGCGGCCGCGGCGATGCCGATGGCGGTGGCCGGCGGCGGCGGTGCGGCGGCGGGCGCGGCAGCGCCGGCCGAGGAGAAGACCGAGTTCACGGCCGTGCTGACCGAAGTCGGCAGCAACAAGATCAACGTGATCAAGGTGGTTCGCGAGGTCACCAGCCTCGGACTGAAGGAAGCCAAGGATCTCGTCGAGGGTGCGCCCAAGCCGATCAAGGAAGGCATTCCCAAGGACGAGGCCGCGGCGATCAAGAAGAAGTTCGAGGACGTCGGCGCGAAGGTCGAGATCAAGTAACACGGGCGGCGTGTTGCGCCGCCCCGCTGCCGGGGCTCGGGATTCGGGGCTCGGGGTTCGCAGGAACCTCGTAGCCACGCCTGGGCTCCGGATCTTCCGAGTCCCGAGCCCCGAGTCCCGAGACCCGCTTCAGAGGGTTTTCATAGCATGTACAGCCTTCCCAAGAACATCTACCGCGAGCGCATCGACTTTTCGAAGATCAAGACGACCATTCCGATCCCGAACCTGATCGAGATCCAGAAGAAGTCGTACGAGCGGTTCCTGCAGATGAATCGGTTGCCCTCCGAGCGCGAGGATGCCGGGCTGCAGTCCGTGTTCAAGTCGGTCTTTCCGATCTCCGACTTCCGAGAGAACTCGTCGCTCGAGTTCATCGAATACTCGATCGGCAACTGGGAGTGCAAGTGCGGCCGGCTGGCCGGCCTGCACCACCTGCGCAAACCGTGCGTGAACTGCGGCCACACGCTGGTCGCCGATCCCTACGGCGAGCACGAGGTGCTGTGCCCGCGCTGCGGCAAGCCGAACGACGCCCGCGGCGACGTCTGCGACATCTGCGGCAACACCGTCGGGTTGAAGCTCAAGTACGACGTCGACGAGTGTCAGGAGCGCGGCATGACCTACGCCGTGCCGCTCAAGGTCACGATCCGGCTGGTCGTCTGGAACAAGGACCCCGAGACCGGCGTCAAGACCATCCGCGACATCAAGGAGCAGGAAGTCTACTTCGGCGACATCCCGCTGATGACCGACAACGGGACGTTCATCATCAACGGCACCGAGCGCGTCATCGTGTCGCAGCTCCACCGTTCGCCGGGCGCATTCTTCCACTCCGAAGACAAGACGCTCTACATCGCGCAGATCATTCCCTACCGCGGCTCGTGGGTCGAGTTCGAGTACGACACCAAGAACCTGCTCTACGTCCGCATCGACCGCAAGCGGAAGTTCCTGGCGACGGTGTTCCTGCGCGCGCTCGGGCTGCGCGGCGCCGACGAGATCATCCGCACGTTCTACTCGGTCGATCGCCTGCATCTCAAGGGCGGGACGATCCACTGGGCGGTCAACGACAGTCTGCAGGGGCTGCGCGTCGCCAAGGACGTGACGTCGGGCCCCGCAAACAATGACGTGCTGGTGCATGCCGGCAAGAAGATCACCTCGAACGGACTGGCGGCGCTCAAGAAGGCGAACGTCGAGTGGGTCGAGATCGCCGACGCCGAGCTCGAAGGCGCGTTTGCGGCCGCCGACGTCGTCGATCCGTCGACCGGCGAGGTCATCCTCGAGGCCAACGAAGAGCTGACGCCGCGCGTCGTGTCGATGGCCCAGGAGAAGAACGTCGACCGGCTCGAGATCTTCTTCCCCGAGCGTGACGAGATCGGCCCGGTGCTCTCGGCGACGCTCAAGAAGGATCCGATCCACACGCACGAAGAGGCGCTGATCGAGATCTACCGCCGTCTGCGTCCGGGTGATCCGCCGACGCTCGACAGCTCGCGGTCGCTGTTCGAGAACATGTTCTTCAACCCGCAGAAGTACGACTTCTCGCGCGTCGGCCGGCTGAAGCTGAACACCAAGCTCAAGCTGAACACGCCGCTCGACGAGAAGATCCTGCACCCGCAGGACTTTTACGAGGTCATCAAGTACCAGTTGAAGCTGCGGCGCAACCCGGCCAATGTCGACGACATCGATCACCTCGGCAACCGGCGCGTGCGCTCGGTCGGCGAGCTGCTCGAGAACCAGTTCCGCATCGGCCTCGTCCGGATGGAGCGCGCGATCAAGGAAAAGATGTCGGTCTACCAGGAAATGGCGACCGCCATGCCGCACGACCTGATCAACGCGAAGCCGGTGATGGCGGCGATTCGCGAGTTCTTCGGGTCGTCGCAGCTGTCGCAGTTCATGGATCAGACCAACCCGCTCTCCGAGGTGACGCACAAGCGTCGTCTCTCGGCGCTCGGGCCCGGCGGTCTGTCGCGTGAACGCGCCGGCTTCGAGGTGCGCGACGTCCACCCGACCCACTACGGCCGCATCTGCCCGATTGAGACGCCGGAAGGTCCGAACATCGGCCTGATCTCGTCGCTGTCGTGCTACGCGCGCATCAACGAGTTCGGGTTCATCGAATCCCCCGTACCGCAAGGTCAAGGACGGTCGCGTCATCGACTACGTGATGATCGTCAACGCCGGCGGCAACACGAAATACAAGGTCGGCGACATCGTCGAGGCCAACGACGTTGGCGCCGATCCGAAGGACGTCGACAATAAGGGCGGCCGTCGCCGTCGCGGTCTCGAGTACGAGCCCTACTCCTACTATCTCTCGGCGTGGGAAGAGGATCAGTACGTGATCGCGCAGGCCAACGCCGCGGTCGACGAGAAGGGCCGCTTCACGACCGACCGTGTCAACGCCCGCCAGGCCGGCAATTTCATCCTGACGCCGCGCGACAAGGTCGACTTCATCGACGTGTCGCCGAAGCAGCTCGTCTCGGTCGCTGCCTCGCTGGTGCCGTTCCTCGAGAACGACGACGCGAACCGCGCGCTGATGGGATCGAACATGCAGCGGCAGGCGGTGCCGCTCCTCCGCGCGCGGGCGCCGTTTGTCGGCACCGGCATGGAATACATCACCGCGCGTGACTCGGGCGCCGTCGTCGTGGCGCGCCGATCGGGCACCGTGGACTTTGTCGATAGCCAGCGCATCGTCGTGCGCGTGGAAGGGGAGACCGAGGCGACCTCGCGAGAGATGGGCGCCGACATCTACCCGATGACAAAGTTCAAGCGGTCGAACCAGAACACGTGCATCAACCAGAAGCCGATCGTCCGCGTCGGCCAGAAGGTCCACAAGGGCCAGGTGCTCGGCGACGGTCCGTGCACGGAGCTCGGCGAGCTGGCGCTCGGACGGAACGTGCTCGTCGCGTTCATGCCGTGGCGGGGCTACAACTTCGAGGACGCGATTCTCGTCTCCGAGCGGATGGTCAAGGACGACTACTACACGTCCATCCACATCGAAGAGTTCGAGATCGAGGCGCGCGACACCAAGCTCGGGCCGGAAGAAATCACCCGCGACATCCCGAACGTCGGTGAAGGCTATCTGCGCGACCTCGACGAGAGCGGCATCATCCGCATTGGCGCGGCCGTCAAGCCGGGCGACATCCTGGTCGGCAAGGTCACGCCGAAGGGCGAGACCCAGCTGACGCCGGAAGAGAAGCTGCTCCGCGCGATCTTCGGCGAGAAGGCCGGCGACGTTCGCGACGCCTCGCTCATCTGCCCGCCGGGGATCGAAGGCATCATCGTCGGCGTGAAGATCTTCTCCCGCAAGGGCATCGAAAAGGATGACCGCGCGAAGGCGATCGAGCAGGAAGAGCTCGACATGATGGAGAAGAACCTGCAGGACGAGATCCGCATCCTCCACGATGAGGTGAAGAAGCGGGTCGTCGGCATGTTGCAGAACCAGGAGCTGCGCGCCGACCTCTACGACGAGAACGGCCGCGAGCGGCTGCTTCGCAAGGGCACCGCGCTGACGCCGGAAGTGCTGCAGTCGCTCCCGTACGAGGCGATCGTGCGGCTGAAGATTGCGACCGATGATCCGCGCCTGGAAGAGGATCTCCGCGAGCTCGAGGAGCGCACCGAGCGGCAGGTCGAGGTCATCCGCAACCAGTTCGAGGAGAAGAAGGAGAAGGTCCGTCGCGGCGACGAGCTGCCTCCGGGCGTCATCAAGCTGGTCAAGGTCTACGTGGCGATGAAGCGCAAGCTGTCGGTCGGCGACAAGATGGCCGGCCGCCACGGCAACAAGGGCGTCATCGCGCGGATCCTGCCGGAAGAGGACATGCCGTATCTGCCAGACGGCACGCCGGTCGAGATCGTGCTCAACCCGCTCGGCGTTCCATCGCGTATGAACGTCGGTCAGATTCTCGAGACCCATCTCGGGTGGGCGGCGCACGCGCTGGGCCTCTACTTCGCGACGCCGGTCTTCGACGGCGCGACCGAGCAGGAGATCAAGAACTGGCTCGAGCAGGCGGGCTTGCCCAAGAGCGGCAAGACCAAGCTCTACGACGGTATGACCGGGCAGGAGTTCGAGCAGGACGTGACGGTCGGCTACATCTACATGCTGAAGCTGTCGCACCTGGTCGACGACAAGATCCACGCCCGCTCGATCGGACCGTACTCGCTCATCACGCAGCAGCCGCTCGGCGGCAAGGCGCAGTTCGGCGGCCAGCGGTTCGGAGAAATGGAAGTGTGGGCGCTCGAAGCCTATGGCGCGGCGCACATCCTCCAGGAACTGCTGACGGCGAAATCCGACGACGTCACCGGTCGCGCGAAGATCTACGAGGCGATCGTCAAGGGCGACGCGTCCTTCCAGCCCGGGCTGCCGGAGTCGTTCAACGTCCTCATCCGCGAGTTGCAGGCCCTGTGCCTCGACGTCGAACTGATGAAGACGAAGAAGAAGCCGGTGCTCGAAGCGATCGAAGCCGGTGAAGGCGAACCGGTGCTGGCCGAGGGGTAATGGTCGTGCCGGGACTCGGGGCTCGGGTCTCGGAGTTCGGCTGCTCTCGGGGTTCTTCGAGCCCCGAGACCCGAATCCCGAATCCCGGCAGTAAGTCACGCAGAACTAAGACTGAGACAAGCCACCCATGAGACCAAGTTTCGAAACACGCGGGTCATTGACATCCGACTTCGACGCCATCCGAATCAGCCTGGCGTCGCCAGAGAAGATCCTCTCGTGGTCGCACGGCGAGGTCACCAAGCCGGAGACCATCAACTACCGGACGTTCAAGCCGGAACGCGACGGCTTGTTCTGCGCCAAGATCTTCGGCCCGGTCACCGACTGGGAGTGCCTCTGCGGCAAGTACAAGCGCATGAAGCACCGCGGCGTGATCTGCGACAAGTGCGGTGTCGAGGTCACCCAGGCGAAGGTCCGGCGCGAGCGGCTGGGCCATATCACGCTGGCCACGCCGGTCAGCCACGTCTGGTTCTTCAAAGGGCTGCCGAGCCGGATCGGGCATCTGCTCGACATCTCGCTGCGCGATCTCGAACGAGTCCTCTATTTCGAGGCCTACGTCGTCATCGAGCCCGGCGATACCGACCTCAAGCAGAACCAGCTGCTCAACGAGGAGCAGTTCCGCAAGGCGCGTGAGGATTACGGCGTCAAGTTCCGCGCGCACATGGGCGCGGAAGCGATCAAGGAGCTCCTCAAGCGCGTCAACGTCGAGAAGCTCGCCGGCGAAATGCGCGAGAAGATGCGCGCGGAGAACTCGGCGCAGAAGAAGCTCAAGTACGCCAAGCGGTTGAAGGTCGTCGATTCGTTCCGGAAGTCGACCAACAAGCCCGAGTGGATGATCCTCGACGTGATTCCGGTCATCCCGCCGGAACTCCGTCCGCTCGTGCCGCTCGACGGCGGCCGGTTCGCGACGTCGGACCTCAACGATCTCTATCGCCGCGTCATCAACCGCAACAACCGGTTGAAGAAGCTGATCGAGCTCAAGGCGCCCGACGTCATCATCCGCAACGAAAAGCGGATGCTGCAGGAGGCGGTGGACGCACTGTTCGACAACGGGCGTCGCGGCCGAGTCCTGCGCGGCGCCAACAACCGTCCGCTCAAGTCGCTGTCGGACACGCTCAAGGGCAAGCAGGGCCGCTTCCGCCAGAATCTGCTCGGCAAGCGCGTTGACTACTCGGGCCGTTCGGTCATCGTCGTCGGGCCGGAGCTGAAGCTGCACCAGTGCGGGCTGCCGAAGAAGATGGCGCTCGAGCTCTTCAAGCCATTCATCTACAACAAGCTCGAAGAGCGCGGTCTCGTGGCAACCATCAAGCAGGCCAAGGAGATGGTCGAGCAGCAGCGTCCGGAAGTGTGGGACGTGCTCGAAGAGGTCATCCGCGAGCACCCGGTCCTGCTCAACCGCGCGCCGACGCTGCATCGGCTCGGCATCCAGGCGTTCGAGCCGGTGCTGGTCGAAGGCAAGGCAATCCGGATCCACCCGCTCGTCTGCACGGCATTCAACGCCGACTTCGACGGCGACCAGATGGCCGTGCACATTCCGCTGGCGCCGGAAGCGCAGATCGAGGCATCGGTGTTGATGATGTCCTCGAACAACATCCTGTCGCCGGCCAGCGGCGCGCCGATTGCGGTGCCGTCGCAGGACATCGTGCTCGGCTGCTACTACCTGACCAAGGCTCGCGCCGGCGCAAAGGGCGAAGGCCGTGTCTTCGGCAACGAAGACGACGTCCTGCTCGCGCTCGAGGCCGGCGAAGTCGAGACGCTGACGCCGATTCGACTGCGGATCAGCGGCAAGCTGCTCGACATGACCGTCGCCCGCGACGATCAGGCGGTGCTGCAGGCCGAGATCCAGGAAGTCACCAACAAGATCATCAACACGACCGTCGGCCGCGTCATCTTCAACACGTCGCTGCCGTCGATCATGCCGTTCGTCAACGGGCTGCTGAAGAAGAAGGGCCTGCAGCAGGTCGTGCAGTTCTGCCATCTGCACTTCGGCCTCGAGCGGACGGTCGAGATGCTCGACAGCCTGAAACATGTCGGGTTCACCTACGCCACCCGGTCGGGCCTGTCGATCGGCATCGACGACCTGGTCATTCCCTCGGAGAAGCCGGCGCTGGTGGCGCGGGCCCGCGACGAGGTCATCAAAGTCGAGGGCCAGTACCTCGAAGGCGCGATCACCAACGGCGAGCGCTACAACAAGGTCATCGCCGTGTGGTCGGACGTCACCGAGAAGATCGCCGACGAGATGTTCTCGGAAATGGAGGATCTCGACCAGTCCGGGCGGAACTTCAACCCGGTCTACATCATGGCCGACTCGGGCGCGCGCGGATCGAAGCAGCAGATCCGCCAGCTCGCCGGCATGCGCGGCCTGATGGCCAAGCCCTCCGGCGAGATCATCGAGACGCCGATCACCGCCAACTTCCGTGAAGGCCTGGCCGTCATGGAGTACTTCATCTCCACGCACGGCGCCCGCAAGGGTCTGGCCGATACGGCGCTCAAGACGGCCGACTCTGGTTACCTGACGCGGCGTCTCGTCGACGTCGCCCAGGACGTGATCATTCACGAGATCGACTGCGGCACGATGGACGGCATCGAGGCGCGGGCGATCGTCGAGAGCGGCGAGATCATCGAACCGCTGCGCGACCGGATCATGGGCCGCGTCACGCTCGAGAAGATCGTCGATCCGCTCAGCGGCAACGTCATCGTCGACGTCAACGAGGAGATGGACGAAGAGAAGGCGTCGGACATCCAGGAGGGCGGCATCGAGAAGGTCAGGATCCGTTCGGTGCTGACCTGCGCGAGCCGACGCGGCGTCTGTGCGAAGTGCTACGGCCGCGACCTCTCGACCGGCCGGCTGGTCGAGCTCGGGCTGGCGGTGGGCGTCATCGCGGCGCAGTCGATTGGCGAGCCGGGCACGCAGTTGACGATGCGGACGTTCCACATCGGCGGCACGGCGTCGCGAGTCTCCGAGCAGTCGACGCTCGACGCGAAGCACGCCGGCACGGTCCGCTACCAGGGCGTGCAGGTCGTCGAGACCAAGGGCGCTGGCTCGGAACAGGCCAGGGGCGAGCTGGTCGTCATGAATCGGACCGGGTCGCTCGTCGTGCAGGACTCGAAGGGGCGCGATCGCGAGCGCTACCCGATTGTCTACGGCGCGCGCCTCAAGGTGCGCGATGGCGGACCGGTCGAGCCGGGACAGATCCTCGTCGAGTGGGATCCCTACACCTTCTCGATCCTCACCGAGGATGCGGGCACGGTGAAGTTCAAGGACCTGATCACCGACGTGACCTACCACGAGGAAGTGGATGAGGTGACGGGCCTGTCGCGGAAGATCGTCGTCGACAGCCCGGACGAGAAGAAGCAGCCGATGATCGAGGTCCGCGACAAGAACGGGAAGGTGACGCGCAAGTACCACATGCCGTCGCACGCCCACCTGATGGTCGAGGACAACGAGGCGGTGTTCGCGGGTCAAGTGCTCGCGAAGATCCCGCGCGAAACGACCAAGACCAAGGACATCACCGGCGGTCTGCCGCGCGTCGTCGAGCTCTTCGAGGCGCGGAAGCCGCGCGAGACGGCGGTCATCTCCGAAATCGACGGTCTCGTCCGTCACGGCGGCGTCGTCAAGGGGCAGCGGAAGATCCTCATCGTTCCCGAGGACGGGGGCGAGCCGAGAGAGTACTCGCTGCCGCGCGGCGTGCACGTCAACGTGCAGGAAGGCGACCGCGTCCGCGCCGGCGAGCCGCTGATGGACGGGCCGAGCAACCCGCACGACATCCTGTCGGTCCTCGGCGAGAAGGCGCTCCACGCCTACCTCGTCAACGAGATCCAGGAGGTCTACCGGCTCCAGGGCGTCAACATCAACGACAAGCACATCGAGGTCATCGTTCGGCAGATGATGCGATGGGTGAAGATCGAAGAGGTCGGCGATACCGAGTTCCTGATCGAGGAGCAGGTCGATCGCTTCCGGTTCATGGAAGAGAACGAGCGCGTGATCGCCAACGGCGGACGTCCGGCAACGGGCCGGCCGTTGCTGCTCGGGATCACCAAGGCGTCGCTGTCGACCGACTCGTTCATCTCGGCGGCCTCGTTCCAGGAAACCACGCGCGTCCTCACCGAGGCGTCGATTTCAGGCAAAGTGGATCACCTTCGCGGCCTGAAGGAGAACGTGACGATGGGCCGCCTGATTCCGGCCGGGACCGGGTTCGAGTACTACCGTCACGTGCACATTCCGCCGGACGAACCGCCGCCGCCACCGCCACCGACCCCGGAGGAGCTCGAACTCGAGCGCGAGATGGAGTACTTCGTGGAGCCGGAAGAGGCGTTTACGCGGGACGAGATCGAGTAACGTTTTCTCGCGGCTCCTACGATCGAATTCCGAGCCGCGAGCCGCGAGCCGCGAGCGGGCTTGAGCCAGACGAATCGGTGACGGCACTTCAAGGGCGATGGTTCACGGACCATCGCCCTTTCTCTTGGCCGGGCAAACAACCATGGGTTGTTTCTGTAGAAACAGATGTGCTAAAATATTTCACGAGACATGACGCAGAAACCTCATCCTGGTGGTCGTCCTGAGCGCCTGTCGGAAGGCGTCGTGCTGACCAAGGCCGTCCTGGCGGCCGCCGGCCGCCTTGGCGTTTCCAACAAGGTACTCGCGGCCATCATCGGGCTGTCTGAAGCCACCGTGTCTCGAATGGGTTCCGGGGCGTACGCCTTGGCGCCGGGCGACAAGGCCTTCGATCTCGGGGTGATGTTCGTCCGCCTTTTCCGGGCGCTCGACGCCATGACCGACGGCGACGAGTCAGTGGCGCACGCGTGGCTGCGCAACGAGAATACAGCGCTCGGAGGCAAGCCACTGGCGCTCGCGCAGTCTGTGTCCGGTCTCGTGCATGTCGTTGGCTACCTGGACGCCCGCCGCGCTCTCGTCTGAGCGCAGTCGGCTCGCGGGAGCGTGCTGGCGAGCGGTCGAGGCGCAGCATCACGTCTCGACGATGAAAGTCGTCGAGACGCTGGCAGAGCAGGGCCTGCTCGAGGAAGTCCTCGAACGCGCCAAGCCACCGCTGCCGCCTGAGTGCCGCCATCTCCACTATCTGCTGGCGACGCCGTTCCGCTATGGCGCACCGTATCCCGCAGGATCGAGGTTCCGTCGTCCGGGCTTCACCCCCGGTGTCTTCTACGCTTCCAGCGTCCCGGCGACGGCGGTTGCGGAGCTCGCGTTTCACCGGTTGCTGTTCTTCGCCGACTCGCCGGCGACACCATGGCCGCGCACCGCAGGCGAATACACGGTCTTCTCGGTAAAGGTTCGCACGATGAGCGGACTCGACTTGACCGTGCCGCCGCTCAGCGCTGACGCTGAGCGTTGGACGCACCCGACCGACTACGACGGCTGCCAGGCGTTGGCCGAACGCGCCAGGGAGGCGGGCGTCGAGATCCTGAGGTATACATCGGCTCGGATCGAGAGCGGCCGCAATCAGGCCGTGCTCACGTGCCGCGCGTTCTCGTCCCGGCAACCAGAGACCCGCCAGACGTGGCGCCTGCAGTTCGCCGCGCACGGTGTGCGCGCGCTGTGCAACTCTCCGGAACAGCGGATGGAGTTCGACCGAGCGGCATTTTCGCGTGATCCCCGGATCGCGGGCATGAGGTGGGAGCGCTAAGCAGCGGCCTTTCAATTCAAAGAGAGGAGTCAGCGCATGGCCGACGGCAGAAGCGATGGACCGGTGCTCAGGTGGGAGACGGTGCTGACGACCCGCGAAGAGGACGGCTTGCTGGACTCGAAGTACGTGACCGAGCGGGCGAAGGTGCCCGGCGGGTGGCTGGTCGTCTCCCAGTTCCACATCGGCGGCGCCCACGGCCTGGCGTTTGTGCCCGACCCTAGGCACGAATGGGACGGCGGCAGCCTGCCGTAACCCTCACGACCGGACGCGAGCCGTCTCGTACAGCCTGAGCGTCGGCGAGCGGTTCGCGAGTCGGGATCGGAGAATCGCGATGACGAACATTTTCAGCCGCTGGTTCGGACAAAGAGACGATGACGAGCCTGTCCGCGACGTGGCCGCGCTCGCGGCGCCGCTCGCGGCACCAGCCGTTCACATCGTGAAGACCGACGTGCCGTCCCGCTCGCACCTCGGTGGTGTGCCGGATCTTCCGGCTGGGGTCGACTGGCCGGAACGCCAGGGAGCCAGGCTGGGATTCCTTGCGCGTTTGTCGCTCTCGGAGATGCGCCGCGCGCACCCGATCGACTGGTTGCCTCACGACGGCGCGCTGCTGTTCTTCTACGATTTGGACCAGCAACCATGGGGATTCGATCCGAAGGATCGCGGAAGCGCGGTCGTGCTCCGGGTGCCCGATCTGCCTGAGCCGGTGGCCCAACCGGACGCCCGAACGAAGGGACACGAGTCCACGTTGCCGCATCGGAATGCCGCGTTCCGGCGGATCGACACGATACCTTCACTCGAACGGGACGCCGCCAGTGCGTTGGAGCTCTCCGACAAAGAGTCCGATCTCTATATCGATCTCGCGAACAATGCCTTTCAGGGAGCGCCGCAGCATCAGGTCGCCGGCTTTCCAAGCCCAGTGCAAGGCGACGGAATGGAGCTCGAGTGCCAGTCGGTCAGCAATGGCCTCTATTGCGGTGACGGGAAGGGCTACGCCGATCCGCGTGTCGGCGCGCTCATGGCCGGTGCCGCCAACTGGAGGCTGCTGCTTCAGTTTGACACCGACGATGACCTGGGTGTCATGTGGGGCGATGCAGGCGTCGTTTACTACTGGGTCGAGGCGCCTGCGGCCCTGGCCGGCCGCTTCGAGAATACGTGGTTGATTCTCCAGTGTCACTGACGACGGGACGTCGCCTGCCCGCGCATTCCTACCTCACCACTTTCCTCAGCGTTCTCTCCACGCGTCCGGTAGTTCCGTCCTCGAGTCGGATGATGCCGCGCACCACGTGGTCGCCCGGCGGCAGCGCTCCGAGCGGCACCGTTCCCGTCGCGACGACGCGGGTGTCGTCGGCGCGGGTCAAGACGAGAGGCACGGCGGTGATCGCGGGGCCATTGAGATCGCGCGCCAGTTCGAGCGTCGCCGACAGCCGCTGACCGGCAGTCCCTCCGTAGATGTCGAATGAGGCCCTCGCAGTCGGCTCGGATCCGAACTCCAGCTGGAGGAGCGTGGTCCCGCCGCGCGAGATGCCGAGCAGCAGCGAACCGAGCGAGAGCCCGCCGACCTCGGTGAGGCCGACCTCGATCTCCGCTTCCGCTGCGCCCGCGCGCCCGGTGGTATCGATGGCGGCGGCGCGCACGCGGTAAGAGCCGCCTGGGACGGTCATCGCGCCGAGGAGCGGACGTTCGGTCGCATCCCTGGCGTTCCAGTGCGCAGCCACGCGGCCATTGCCCTCGATCAGGATGGCGCCGACCGACGCGAGCCTAACCGAGCTGTCTGCCGGTTCCACCAGGACTCCCACTCGGAGTTTGCCGTCCGCATCCCGGACCGTGAAGCCTCCGACGCGCAAGCGGAGATCAGTGGCGGCCTCAGTCGAGGCGAGGATATCAGTCACGACGAGACGCGTCGTTCGGGCCGGCGCCGTGTCTGTGAGCGTGATCTCCGGGCGCGCGCGGACGACCACGCCGCGGCGCGCCACTCGGACTCCAAGTGCGCGGCTGCGCCCGAAGACTTCGGCGCGCACCGGTTCGAGCTCAGCGATGTAATAGCCGGAGCTTTCCCTCGCGACCCGGAGCAGCGACGCCGTTCCGGTCGCGTCGAGCGGCAGGCGGGCCCCGCCGGTGACGCCGGCGAGGTGCTCGATACCCTCGAGCGGGTTGTCGGAGCCGATGTCGCCGACGCCGCCGGCGGTCGGGCGCGGCAGCGACGCGCCGATCCCGATGTCGGCCGGCTGCATGACGTAGACATTCGCGCGCGCGGCGCTGGCTACGGTGCCGACATGCCGAAACAGATCGACGACGAGCTCGCACATGCCCGGCAGGATGCCCATCGGCGCGTCGCGCCGCGGGGCGGCGAGGCCTGCGGTGAAGACAATCAGGGTCTGCGGAGAGGCCTGCGTCGCTTGGGTCCGCAGCAGCCCTTCGAGCGATTCGAGAAATCGGCGCGTGCGGCACGCCAGGTCGGACCCGGTTTCAACGCGCGACCCCTGACCCGTCACGCGGCCCGCCGCCAGGCGAATGCGCGCGATGTCCGACGTGAAGGGCACCAGCACCCCGCCAAACGGGAGTGCGGCCACCATTGCCCGATCGGCCGGCGTGAGCTGCGCGAGCAAGCCCTCGATGGCGTTCCGGAAGAGTTGTTCCCGTCCCGCGACGAAGGACTCCTGATCGATGACGAGCACGAAGCGGCGGCCGGCCGCCACGTCGTCGTTCGTGCCGTAGGGCGGCGGCACGCGCGGCACGCCAGCGGCAATCGGCGACGGCGCGGCCGAGACGCGTCGCAGCGTTCGGACGGCCCGGACTCGTTCGGCGATCCGGACCTCGACTTCGGAGGATTGCAGGTCGGCGAGCGGAGAGCCGTCGGCGTTCAGGGCGATGAAGTCGATCGTTGGCCCAGCCGCACTCTCGCTCGCGATTTGCGACTGGCGCGCCGAGACGCTATGTGGCGAGTCGATGAGGGCAGCCCCAAGCGAGACGACCAGCGCAACGACGACCGAAGCGCGGTGAGGCGAGTGCATCAGACGATTCGAGTAGCTATCAGCTATCAGCCGTCAGCTCTCAGCTCGAGGACAGTGAGCGTGGAGCCGAAAGCTGATAGCTGATAGCTGACAGCTAACTACCAGTTGAATCTGAGCATCAGCTGTCCGATCCGGCCGCCCGGATCGTAGGTGTTGCTCGCGTCGGTGTAGGCGGCCGTCGTGCGGAAGATCGTCGCGGACGTTCCAGCAGCTGTGTTCGTCCCCACCGCACCAACAGGGTTGTAGTTCGGGTTGTCGAACACGTTCAGCAGGTCGAACCGCACCTCGACGTTCTTTGTGCCGCCGACGCCGATCTTCTTCATCACGCCGAGGTCGACTCGCTTGAACCAGGGCGTGAGCAGGAGCACGCTGCGCGGCGCGCAGTCGCCGGCAATCACCTGGATGCAGTCGGCCGAGTTGGCCGGCGCGATGTACCGTCCTTCGGGCGCGCCGAGGCCGGTCGAGAAGCCGCTGATCGTCGCGTTGCTCGTGCTGAATGCCCGTCGCGTGTTGAGGATGATATCGTCAGGTAGCATCCAGACCTCGTCGATGCCGGTAGACGCGTTCTCCTTGCGATAGAACTTGTACATGCCCTGCAGGTCGTCCACCGACATTCCGACCAGCCGGACGTTGCCGAGGTCCGTAACCGTTGTCTGGAATCGGCCGACGCTCGTGATGCTCCAGCCACTCGCCAAGACGTTGAGGACCGGGTTCAGGTCGGTGCCGAACCGCTCGCCGCGGCCGAACGGCAGCATCCAGTCCGCCTGGAACTTGAGCGCGTGGCGTACCGTGGGGTTGCCGGTCACCGGCACGTCGGTCCACGCGCGGCCGTAGCTGAAGCCGTCGAACTGCGATCCGCCCTCGAACGCGTATTGATAGTTCAGGTTCGCGGAGAAGCCCTTCGACAGGCGGCGCCTGAGCTCGAGCTGCAGCGCGTTGTACTTGCTGAACGCGCCGCTGTCGGTCACGTTGGCGAAGTTCACGTCGGGGTTGACGACGAAGAAGTTGGCAGGGTATCCAGCCGCTTGGGCCTGGTTCCGGCGCGTCAGATTGTAATCAAGATCCGACGCGGCACCGTTGGGGTTCGGGTTCGGCCCGGCGAGCCGGCCGGCGATCGCCGAGTTCGCGTAGGTGGTCGAGGGATTGACGGCTTGCCCGTTCGCCCCCAGGCCGTAGGCGGCCGGGTTGCCGGCATCCGTCCGGCCGTTGAGGTACGCCAGATAGATCGGCAGCGGGCTCGTGCCAGAGCCTTGACCGAAATACGCAAACGAGCCGGCACGGTTCGCGACGCCCGAGGCGTTGTTGGCCTGCAGGTTCGCCATCGCCTGCTTGAACTCGTTCATAAAGCCGTTGGCGACCAGGTTTTCTCCGCGGATCCCGGTGCAGTTGTTACCGTTGGTGGTGCCGCAGTTGTAGTTGATCGACGACCATTCGTTGTCGCCGCGGTTGCCGATGTAGCGGATCTCGAAGGCCATCGAGTTGGAAATCGACCGCGCGAAGCCGACGGTCCAGGTTTGCACGCGCGCGATCTGGATGTCCGGCGTAAAGGCGTTGAGGTTGTCGGCCCGGTTCACGCCGACGGCGATCGGATAGGTTGGATCCGGATTGAACGGCAGCGGGTAGAGCCGGCTGGTTTGTGAGAGCAGAACCGGCCACGATTCGCCTGCCGGTACGAGTCCGGTGCTGGCGTTCCGGGTCAGCGAGATCGACGCGCCGCGGTTGTCCCCATAAAGGGTCGTGAAGCGGGTGAGCCCCTCACGGGCGTAGGCCATGGAGTATCCGGCGCGGATCGTCGCCTGCGCGGGATCGCCGAGGATCTTCTGCAGGAACCCGGACTCCACGTTTGGCTGCCAGGCGATGCTCGCCGATGGCGCGAAGTTGTTCAGGTCCGTCTTGTAGCCCTCGGAACCTTTCTCGAGGAGGATGTAATTCGGCGCGACGCCGCCCAGGGAACCAGGGTCCAGGAAGTTGCACTTGCTGTAGAGGCCGCCATCACCGAGGCCCGACCGTCCGCAGACGCTGTCCATCGTCACGGCCGACATGACGCTCGTAAACGGGGTGAACGGTGTCTGGATGTCGTACCGGATGCCGCCCGTGACGGTGAGGTTCGGTTTCAGCCTCCACGTATCCTGCGCGAACGCGCCGAAGACGTTGTAGCCGCCTTCGAGCGTGCTCGGTGCAAGCTCCTCGTACTGGCCCGTGCTCTGAAGGACGGCCGTACTGGTCACGCTGGTGACGCGGCCGGTGAGCACGGCGTAGGTATTACGCGCCGCGGTCAGCTGGTCGCTGGATGCGCCAGGGAAATTCGTCGTGTTGAACAGGCCCACCGCCGGATCGAAGTCCTGGTTGAAGCCTAGCCCGATTCCGCGGACCATGGTCTGTCCGGAGGACGACGCGTTCGAGATGAATACGTTGCCGCCGGTCAGGATCGTGTGCGCGCCTTTGTTCCAGGTCAGCGTGTCTTCGATGCTATAGGTCGGCGCTTTGCGCCAGCTCGGGGTGTTCGAGGTGAACCAATCGATTGTGTTGGTCGGTGTGGTGATCGCGAAGCCACCGGAGTCCGCGAACGTGCTGGGATCGTTGCGCGAGGTGATGCTCGATGCGTACCCGAAATTCGAGCCGCTCGCGTATGCGGTCAACCCGCCGCGCAGTTCGTTGACCATGGTCTTACCGATCACCGACCGCAGGGCGGTGGCGAGGAGCGGCCGTGTGGAGACGAAGTCGCGCTGGTTTGGTGCACCCGGAAACCGCGGATCAGCATTGTTCAGGTAGTCTGGGGTCCGCTTCGCAGTGATCGTCGACCACGAGCCGTTCAGCCGGTGGTTGTCGGTGAGGTTGTAATCGAGGCGCACCGTCGGCTGGTGCTCGAAGAGCTCCGATGGGCTCTGCCAGACGTAGTTGTCGTACAGCGGATCGCTCTGGGCGGCGCGCGTGCCCGTCGTCTTCGTCGCGGCGTCGATCTTCGCTTGCAGGCTCATGCTGAGCGGATCCATCGCGGAGATCTGACCATTGCGCGCCGCCAGTTGAAGCAGGTTGACTTCGCGCACTTCGGTGCCGAACTGGTAGCGGAACCAGCCGTCGTAGACGCGCGGATTGAAGACCGTGCGCGTGCGCGTGAAGCTGTTCGGGAAGCGGATCTGTTCGTAATGCACGAAGAAAAACGCCTTGTTGCGGCCGTCGTACAAGCCGGGAATCATGATCGGACCGCCGGCGCGTGCGCCGAACTGGTTCAGCTTGACGTCGTTCTTTGGCTGATGGTTGATCTCGTTGAAGACGTAGTTCGTGTTGAAATCAGGGTTCCGGTAGTACTCGTAGGCGCTGCCAGTGAATCGGTTGCCGCCCGAGCGTGTCTGGAAGGCCATCGTGACGGCACCGGCGCCGCCGCCCACCTGCGCACCGGCCGCCGACAGCGTCACCGACACGGCTTCGACGGCATCCTGCCGAGGCGTGACGGAGGCGAAGAAGCCATCGGTGTTGCGCAGGAAGTTGTCGTTATTGCTGACGCCGTCGAGCGTGATGCTCAGAAAGTTCTCAGGCAGGCCGTTGATCGTCGAGTCGCGGTTGGTCCCGGTCGTGTTGACTCCGGGCAGGAATGCGACCGCGTTCAGCGCGTTGCGGGTCGCCGTCGGCATGCGTGTGAGCTGATCGGAGTTCAGCGTCGCGGCGACGGTCCCGTTCTCCGTGTTGATGAGCTCCGAGCTGCTCGTGACCACGACCGTCTCTTCGAGCTGGCCAATCTCGAGCGTCAGCGGGATAGAGACCGGCTGACCAGGCGCGAGGCGGATGTTCTTCGAGGTGGCGACCTTGAAGCCCGAGAGCGTCGCCGAGACGGTGTACGACCCGGCTCCAAGCGCAGTGACCTGATATCGCCCCTCGGCGTCCGTCGTTACTTCCTGTGACACGCCGGACGCGTCGTTCTTGATGACGACGGACACACCGGGCATCACCGCTCCGTCGGTGTCCTTGACTACGCCTGAAATTGATGCGGCGGATTGTGCGTCGGCCACGATTGGGACCGACATGATGAACAGGACGACGGTGAGCGCGATTCTCGCGCACCAAGCCGAACGCGACATACTCTCCCTCCCCCAGGCACCCGAAGCGGATGCCCTCCCTAAGGCAGTAATGTTGCCGACTCGCCAGTGCTTGCTAATCCGTGCAGGAGTCTATGCGGTGGGACGAGGGACGGTCAACACACAAGTTGGGACGAATTTCTAGGAGATCCGACATTTCTGGCGTGTTTTTGACATCGGCCGACAGATTTCAGGGACGGGCGAGGTACTGCTCTATGGGGCATGCGAGCTCGGTCCGGACCCGCCCGCCGACGGGTTCATCGACGATGGGGAGGTGGTAGATTCGTGACCTGAGCAGGCCCTCCGAGTACGCAGGTGATAGACCCGCGGACCGATCTTCGCGACGGGAGGCGAGTGGAGATGGAGACAGTTCGAGACACCCTGCCGACGGTGCCCGTTGCGGGGCCCGTCCTCGCTGACGAGCGTATCGGTTCGATGGATGTACTCCGTGGCGTCGCCGTCCTCGGCATCCTGTTGATGAACATCCTCGGCTTTGCGCTGCCCTTCGTAGCCAGCTTCGATCCCACCGTGGCCGGCGGCATTACCGGCGCGAATCGATGGATCTGGGCGATCAATACCGTCCTCTTCGAAGGCAAGATGCGCGCGATCTTCTCCATGCTCTTCGGCGCCGGGATGCTGGTGCTGACGTCGCGGCTCGAGCAGCGCGGCGCGGCGGCAGAGTCAGCCGATATCTACTACCGGCGCCTGCTCTGGCTGGTGGCGTTTGGTCTCGCGCATGCCTACTTCGTCTGGTGGGGAGACATCCTGTTCTTCTACGGCGTGCTCGGCTTGTTTCTGTTTCCGCTGCGCCGGCTTGCCGGCCCGACACTGGTCGCCGCCGGTCTGTGCCTGCTGCTCATCGGAGCGGGGCGCAACCTCCTGGCCGCCCTCGACGTCCGAGGCGTCCGTACTGCGGCGCTCGCGGCCAATGCGGCGGCCGCCTCGGGAGCCACGCTCAGTGAAGAACAGAAGGCCGCGCAGGCGGCTTGGGAAGAGCGAGTGAAGCGCTCGAAGCCGCCCGAGGAGGAGATCCGTAAAGAAACAGCCGCCTATCGCGGCAGCTATCTGGACGCATTTCGGCAGCGAGCGGGCTTTCTCGCAAGGGAGCAGCCAACCGCCCTGTATCACTTTTTCATCTTCGACATTGGCGGAATGATGCTGCTGGGGATCGGGTTGTTGAAGCTGGGGGTCTTCTCAGCGAGTCGTTCCGTCCGCGACTACTGGATGCTCGCGACGTTGGGCTTCGGCATCGGCCTGCCGCTGGCCGCCGTCTCGGTTCGGAACGATCTCGTCAGCGGGTTCAATCCGGCGACCACGGCGCTCAGCACCGTGGGGCTGGCCTTGGCGCGAGTACCAATAGCGCTGGGGCATGTTGCCGTGGTGATGCTCATCTGGAAGGCTGGAGCGCTCCGCTGGCTGACGTCGCGCCTGGCTGCCGTCGGCCAGATGGCTTTCAGCTGCTACATCATGCAGAGCCTCATCTGCACGACCATCTTCTACGGCTATGGCTTCGGGCTCTTCGGCAGGCTTCAACGTTATCAGCTCTACTACGTAGTACTAGGTGTATGGGTGGTGCAGCTGATCGCGAGCCCAATCTGGCTCCGCCATTTCCGGTTCGGACCACTCGAATGGCTGTGGCGCTCGCTGACCTACGTCGAGATCCAGCCGATGCGCCGTCAACCTCAGGCGCCGGCCGAACAGCCGCACGTGGCCTGACCGGCCGAAGACAGACGGGCACTCCATGAGCGTCAAGGGATACCTCGTCACCCTGCCTGAGCGCGTCGCCCGGTCGACGCTCGGATTGAGCGCCGGCGTTGTCCGCGAAGTGGGCGAGCTCGCCCTTCCCGACGGCGTACGGCGGAGCCAGCTCTATCAGAATCTCGTCGACACGACGCTGCGCTTCGTCATCGAACAGGTCGGCGGGGTTGAAGGCGTGTATCGGTCCGACGGAACCCTCCCCGAGGACTTTCTCGCCAGGCGGACTGCAGGCAACGTCGTCGAAGTCCTGGGTGTTGTCGCGTTTCGCGCGTCGCCCGTCTGGGTCCTTGCCGCGCTGGCAGATCTGTGCGGCATGGGCCGCCAGCTGATTCCGGAGATCGCGGAATCGCTGAGGGCGGAAGGATTGCTCGAGCCGGACACCGAGTTCACGACAGTTGACGGGCTCCTGGACGGGTTGGAGCGCACCTCGTCGCGTCTGGCGGCAACCATCAACGCGCCGCCGCTCGACGTGGCCGGACTTCGCCGGGAGTGGACGAGCGTCCGGGAAGAAGCGCGCGCGCTGCAGCCCGACCATCTGCCATCGCGCGACACGGTCGTCGCTCTGTGGAGACAGATCAAGTCTGAGTCTGAACGCCAACAGCGATCGATCTTTGAAACGTCGTCGATGATGGCCGTGTCGGCTGCGCGAGCCATCCCGGATGGGATGCGGTGGCTCTCGTCAACAACCCGTGTCGGCGTCACGAGTACGGGGCGATTCATGGCCGCTGCCCTCCTCGACCACTATCGACAAACGCTCTCCGAGATTCAGACGATCGGCTACGTGGAGTACGCCCGGCGGCAGTTCAGTCCGTACCTGAGGGCCGCCGTCGTTCAGTTCTCACCTCGCCGGCGCACGTTGACTGAGCGCGCGATCGAACGGCTTCGGGCCTGGCGCAGGGGCGAGAAGGCAAGCTCGACAGACGATTCAATTTAGAAGCCATCTCAAAGACACCGTTCATAAGGCTTCTCACCGCAGAAGCGGAGCTCGCAGAGAAAGACCACATGGCTCTGCGTCCTTGGGCGCACTCCGCCGTGTAAGGCTTTTTGGCGCTGCAACGGTGTCGTGTATGGCCGTTTACCCCAAGGTAGAATGCCGGTGACATGGCGAAGAAGAAGAAGGTCGTTCGCCGCAAGCGGGTCAGCGCCAAGTCTGTTGGCCTGAGCGCGCCCGAGACGGCGAACGCGCAGGATGCCGAGGCTCGCGCGCTGGCGGCTCAGATTGTCGAGGACGGAGGGGCCGCTCTGGCCGTCTACCAGGAGCCGTTCGGCGGCACGCCCGCGGTGCTGGCGGCGCTGCCGATCGACCGTGTCGAGCCGACGCCGTATCAGCGCGATCCGTCCCAGCCCCATGTCAAGCGGCTCATGACCGTCATCGAAAAGCTGGGACGTTTTCTGGATCCGATTATCTGCGTCAGGCGCGAGGACGGTCGCGGCCGGAACGGAGCCGGCGACGAAGCGCCGGCGGAGCGGAGGCCGCCAGGCGGGGTGCAGGGGGCCCCGCCATATTGGACACCGAACGGCAATCATCGGCTGCAGGCGATGCGCAAGCTCGGCGCGAAGTCCGTCATCGCGCTGGTCGTGCCGGATCCGGAGGTCGCCTTCAAAATTCTCGCGCTGAATACGGAAAAAGCGCACAACCTCAAGGAAAAGTCGCTCGAGACGATTCGGATGCTCCGGGCGCTCGCCGACGAGCGTCGCGACAGCACGGAGCGCGAGCATGCGTTCGAGTTCGACCAGCCACCGTTTCTGACGCTTGGCGCCGCCTACGAGCAACGGCCGCGCCTGAGCGGCGGCGCCTACAATTCCGTGTTGCGCCGCATCGACGACTTCCTGGACGAGCCGCTGCCGCGCGCGTTGAAGGAGCGGACACGACGCGCCGGGCTCGTCCTCGCGATTGACGATCACGTCACCGCAATCGTCGGCAAGTTGAAGGCCCGCGGGTTTACCAGCCCCTACCTTCGACCGTTTGTCGTCGCGCGCATCAATCCGATCCGTTTCTCGACGTCCACCGAGTTCGACTTCGACGAGGTGCTTGGTCGGATGCAGAAGAGCGCGGCCAAGTTCAACGTCGAGAAGGTGCGCCAGGAAGACGTCGTTCGCGCCGGCGGCAGCCCGGTCGAGGATGGCGAGGACTGAACTCGCCGGGAGCAATCGGAGGAGGCCGTGCAGACTCGAAAGTCCGTTCGAACTAGGCGAGCAGCCCGCGGCCTGCCGCGGGCGCTCGTGACTGCGATCGACCAGAGCAAGATCCTGGGAATCCGGGCCGGCGCCCGGTCCGATCACCGCTTCATCGGCGTATGGCCGGTCGTGATTGACGGCCGCGTCTTCGTCCGTTCGTGGACGTTGAAGCCTGCCGGCTGGTATCGGACTTTTCTCGAGGATCCGCTCGGGACTATTCAGGTGGGTGAACGGCACGTGCGGATCAAGGCCGTGCGAGTCAGAAGCGATCGAATCCGCGACGCCGTCGAGCGCGCCTACGCGCAGAAGTATCCGACGCCGGGGTCGCGCAAGTACGTGCGTGGCTTTCGCACGCTGCGGCGTCGCGAGAGCACGATGGAGTTTGTCCGCCGGTAAGTTCGGCCTAGGCCGAACCTATCTCATCAACCCTATCCGTGCTGTCCGTGTAATCCGTGGCTCTAGCCGATCGCCACCCGCAGGTGCAGGACGATCGCCCCGGCGCGCGTCGAGATACGCAGGTCCTTGACGTATTCGAGCCAGCTCTCCAGCTTGCGCTCGGCCAGCAGCCGACGGAGATCCAGGCGAATGTGCTCGCCCTCGAGGCGGATGCCTGGCGGGAGCGTCAGCATCGACGGGAGCGTCGAGGCCGCCAGGGCAACGAACCCTGATGCCTGGGCGAGTTTCAAGGAGAGAACGGGTTGTTCGGGCAGTCGCGGCTGTTCCTCGATCGCGAGTGTCACAGGAATGGCGGGGACCAGGGGCGAGGCCGACAGGCGCACGCGCACCGTAAGACGGTTGTCCGCCTCGGGGCGAATCTCGACCTCGCGGACTTTGCCGCCCGCTGGCAGCAGCGTCGCCACGACCTCGTTGACGAGTCGCTCGGAGACCGGAATCGTGGCCACGACTTCGCTGCCACCCAGATCCGGGAACCCGTCACGCACCTGCCGTTGGAGGAGGTCGAGTATTACGGAATTCATGCACGCAGAGTAACACTACGCGTGGGTTCCGCGCCCTGGTCCGCCGGCGTTGATGGCTGCCGGCGACGCCGTAGCGCGTACAATTCGACCATGCGTGCTTTGACGCGCGCTTCAGTCCTCGTCGCCGGTCTGCTGCTTGGCGGCCTCTGCTGCTCCTCGCAGTCGCCGACGACGTCCACGCCGATGACTCCATCGGGGCCCGCCGGCGCGGCCGTGCGCGTGCTGATGCTGACCGCGACGGCCGGCTTTCGCCACGATTCCATCGCCACGGCCCGTCAGGTGTTGACGAGCCTTGGCACGTCGAGCGGGCAGTTTACGATCACGGCAACTGAGGATGTGTCCTCGATCGATGCCTCCACCCTTGCCAGCTACGATGTCCTGTTCTTCGCGCTGACGAGCGGCGAGCTTGCCTTCACCGCCGCTCAGAAGGCATCGATTCTGGCGTTTGTCTCAAACGGTGGCGGGTTCCTGGGCGCGCACAGCGCGACCGATACGCTCTATGAGTGGCCCGAGTACGGCGCGCTCGTCGGTGCGTATTTCAGGGAGCACCCGTGGACCCAGCTCGCTTCCATCGTCGTCGAGGATCGCGCGCATCCCGCAACAGCGGGTCTGGGCGACCGCTTCGCCATCCATGAGGAGTTCTACGCGTTTCGCGAGAACCCGCGTCCTCGCGTCCAGGTCTTGCTGCGGCTCGATACCGCGTCGGTTGGCGCGACCGGCGACTATCCGCTCGCCTGGGTGCAGTCCTACGGCAGGGGACGCGTGTACTACAATGCGCTCGGGCATTTTGATTCGACCTGGAACGATCCGCAGTTCCAACGCCAGATCACGGCCGCGATCCGCTGGGCGGCGGGCCGATGAGGGGTCAGCTGCCCCAATCTTCCATCTGCGTGCATGCCGGTGTTCATCCGTTGTTTCCCTCGACCGATCCACAGTTTCACCCGCGCGACAGCCTCGTCTGGGGCGTGCGCGAGTTCCGGGACGCCTACGCCGGCACCGAGGTCGTCGTCTACGGTCGCCGCAACAATGTCGATCTCGCGGCGGATGGCTGGCCGATGCCGAGAATTGTCGGTCGGACGGTTGGAATCGACACGATTTCGCATGGGGTCCTGACGGCGATGCGTTTCGCCGATCGCCGGCTCTATCAGAGTGGCCGATACCCGACGGGCGAGTTGGGGTGACCCCCTGTATCATTCCTACAACTATGCCGATGCTGCTCTGTCTTGTACTACTTTTGCTGGCTGGCGCTGCGCCGCGGGCGCAGCAGGCCACGCTACCAGCCGCCGTGCGCGTCGCCGCCGACACGATCACCTCCGAGGCGCTGGCCAGGGATCTGAATTACCTCGCGTCGGATCCGCTGGAGGGCCGCAATACCCCTTCGCCGGGATTCGACAAGGCCGCACAGTTCATTGCCGGCCGGCTCAAGACCGCGGGCCTGAAACCCCTCGGCGACAACGGCACGTTCTTTCAGGCCTACACCATGCGCGAGTCGCGGGTCGATACGGCGGCCGCGTACCTCGAGGTCAACGGCCGGCGATTCCGTTTTGGTGACGACTTTGTCGTCAGGTCGTTTGCGAGTCCGTTGGCGGGCTCGTTTCCGATCGTCTACGTTGGTCACGGGTGGACGGTGCCCAGTCGCGGCATCGATCCGTATGCAGGCCTCGACGTGCAGGGCAAGATCGTGCTGGCGCACGGACCGCGCGCGCTGCCGAAGGGCGTCGACATCCAGCAGATTGGCAGGATCAGCGTCGGGGCCAATTCACCGTTGACGGAAGCCGAGCGTCGCGGCGCCGCCGGTCATCATCTTCATCCCGCAGACGCGCGCGCTGTCGGAGTGGGACCAGATGCGCGGCCAGAACACGATACGCCGCGAGCTCGACCCGAACGTCCCGTCCGCGTACGCGTCGACAGGCGTTTCCTCGGTGCTGTTGTCACGGTCGGCAACCGAAGCGCTTCTCGCCGGCGAACGTGTCGACGGCCCCACGTTGATCGGGCTTGGCGACAGCGCCGACTATCCCGCGTCGTTCCAGCTGAGCAAGCAGGTCGTTGTGCACGTGCACCGCCTCGACGATCGATCACCGCCCCTACAACGTCGTCGCGCTGCTCGAGGGCAGCGATCCGGTGCTCCGTAACGAATACATCACGATCGAGTCGCACCTCGACGGCGCCGTCGGCACGCGCACGGTCGACGGCGACGGCATCTACAATTCCGCCGACGACAACGCATCCGGCAGCGCGGCCAACCTGGCGATCGCCGAGGTGCTCATGACCGCGCCTCGGCCCAAGCGGTCGATCATCTTCATCTGGGACAGCGGCGAGGAACGCGGCTTGTGGGGAACACGCTACTTCGTGCATCGGCCACCGGTTCCGCTCGAGAGGATCGTCGCGCACTTCAACGTCGACATGATCGGCGCCAACCGTGCTCCAGGCTCGCCAGACGCAGCCGCCGAGGGCACCACCGGACCAAACGAGGTCTACCTCATCGGACCAGGCGTGCTGAGTGCCCAGGCCGACACGCTCGTCGAGGCCGTCAACCGTTCATATCTGAATCTGCGATTCAATCGTGACCACGATCGGGTGGATAGTGAGTTTTTCTATCCCCGCACGGATGCGGGTCCGTTCCTCGAGCGAGGGATCCTGACGATCGGCTTCACGACTGGCATTCATGCCAGGTATCACGCGCCGTCGGATGAAGCAAAGTTCCTGGATCCGAAGAAGATGGAAGCGATCACTCGGACAGTGCTCGCGTGCGCCTGGATGCTTGCAGATGCGCCAGACCGCCCGCGCGTGGATAAGAGCATCCCACCCACGGTTCCGCAGTACCAAGTAGTCGCGGCAGACATGTTGACCGCCGACTCGCGAAGCCGACTGCTGGTGCTGCTGCTCCGATTCACCGGCTGCGTTCTCATCACTGCATTCCTGGCCATATTTCTCCCAGTGGAGTGGATGGCCTCGACACATCGCGCCCTTGGGATGGGTGAGTTTCCGCGGGCGCCAGTCGTGGATTATTTGGCCAGATCGGTCGCGGCGCTCTATGGCTTCCATGGCGTGCTCATGCTCATCGTCTCTGGAGATCCGGTCAGGTATCGCAGCATTGTTTCTTACATCGGAATCATGAACGTCCTGTTTGGAGTCATCGTTCTCGGCATCGACCTCCATGCGGGCCTGCCGATGTGGTGGACTGTTCTTGAAGGTCCTCCTGTGGTGATAATCGGGGTCGTTGTCACGGCACTGAACAGACCGATGAGGGCTCAGCTACGCCCCGTCTAGACAGGTCGTGATCCGTGGAGCGTGAAAATGGCGAACGGCAAAGTCTGCCCGGCCTGCGGCAAGGACATCGGTGTGTGGGCGATCTTCGCCGCCGGCGGGCCGAGCCGCATCCGTTGTCCACACTGCCGGGCAAGGCTTCAATACGATGGGGCCGTTCGAATTGTCGTGCTCCCGTTCGCCATCGTTGCCGTGGCAGCGCTCGTCGGTCACGAGGCGGCAATTGACCTGGGCATGGTGAGGCCAGGGTTGCTCATCGCGTTTCTTGCGCTTCTCACCTGGGTGCCGATCGAGCTGCTCCTGGCGATCTATCTACGCGACCATCGGACGCTACGACTGGTCGAGCCGCGACCAGCACCGCCGCGCCAGGCGTCGTAGCGGGGAACACGGCTGACGGGTTTGGTGAACGCTAGTTGGGTGAACCTGAATGAGCGAAACCTACGGCACCGGCCTCTTGACGCTTTCAATCGTGCCGAAAACCCCTGAGGACGGTCGGAAGCTTACTCAGGCGCTCGAGCGGTTGACTGCCGAGGACCCTACCATCCAGGTTCGTCTCGATCAGCAGGCGCGCGCAGTCTTCCTGGGATGCTCGGGCGAGCTGCATCTCGAAGTCGTCATCGACCGCCTGCAGTGCGAATTCAACGTCGAGGCCAGCTTGGGACGCCCGCAAGTCGCCTACAGGGAGGCGGTGACCCAGCCCGCGTCTGGGGAGATGAAATACGCGGCGGGCATCGATGGCCGCAGCCACTACGCGCATGTAAAACTCGATCTCTATCCAGCGGACACAGGATCCAGTTACGTCTTCCAGAACGACATCACCGGCGGGTCGATTCCACCAGAGTTCATCGCATCGGTCGACGAGGGTGTCAGGGAAGCGCTTGCCGGCGGCGTCGTCGCCGGCCATCCAGTAGAGGGTGTTCGGGTTCGGCTGTGGGACGGCTCGTATCACGCTCGGGATTCGTCGCAGGAGGCCTTTCGGATCGCGGGTCTTCATGCCGCACTGGATGCCGCTCGGAACGCCGCCCCGGTCGTCCTCGAACCCGTAATGCTAGTGGAAGTCACGGTTCCCGAAGACCACGCCGACGAGGTAGGGGATGACCTCATCAAACGTCACGGACGGATCGATTCACGAGACGACCGCGACGGGACGGTCGTAATTCACGCGCGCGTGCCGCTCGCCGGGCTCTTCGGCTACGCGAGTGATTTGCGAATGCGTACGTTCGGACGCGGTTGGTTCAAAACCCGTTTCTACCGTTACGAGCCCTGTCACATCGTCGGTCGCGATGACGACGCCGGTGACTCTATAGTCAGTGCGCCGCTGAAGCCCAGGCCAGGCCTCCGTGATTCCGGCGTGGCGCTGCCGGAGCCAGACGACGAAACCCCGAACGACGATCAAATCGATCTGTGAACAGGAGACCAGGAGAACAGGAGATTCTGGAGACAAGAACTCCTGATCTCCTGACCTCCTGTTCAGGAACACGCGGTAGTGGGCCACGAGTTTCAATTCCGTAATCGCGATTACCATCCGGGCCCCGGTGTTCCCCGTAACTCGTTGATAGACCTGACCGATCGCCTTCTCTCGACCGGGCGCGTTTCTTGTAATCGCCCGAAGCTCTGTGCAATTCCAACGCGCCCTCCTGCCAGGCTGTGCCCTGCTCATCGTCCTCTGCTTCGTTACGCTCACCAGGGCCGATCCGGATCTGTGGGGCCACGTCCGATTCGGTGGAGACATCATCGATAGCGCGGCGATCCGTCTGCCGGACACCTACTCCTTTACGGCGGACAAGCCGTGGACCAATCACGAGTGGCTGGCGGAGATCCTCATGGCCGCGGCCTACCGGACGGCGGGGGCAGCCGGCCTCGTCCTCCTGAAGCTGACGATCGTCGCGTTGTCGCTCGGCTGTATGTGGCGAATTGTCAGGGCCGAAGCTACCGGGATCCGCCCAGCGGCGATTCTCATAACGCTTGCGCTTGCCGGCATCCTGCCGAGGGTGCAGCAAGTGCGACCTCAGCTCTTCTCGGTACTGTGTTTCGCGCTGTTGATGGTCATATTGCGGCGCGCTGAGAAACGACCGGCCGCGCTCTGGTTTGCGCCTCCGCTTTTTGCTGTCTGGGCGAACCTGCACGGAGGATGGTTGGTTGGATGCGGGACCGTCGCGCTCTGGTGCTCTGCGCGAACGTGGACTCTCAGAACCGAGGCCCAGGCGTCGGTTCGATCGCTAGCTACCCTCTGGAGCGCTTGTGTCGGGGCCGTTGCGGCGACCCTGATCAATCCGTACGGCCCCGGCCTGTGGACGTTTCTTGCCGAGACCGTCGGCCTGTCGCGACGGTTCATTTCCGAATGGGGCTCAGTCACGGGCAGCCTGACAACGCTTGCTGTCTGGTCGTTCTTTGCGCTCCTGGTCGTCGTGGCGATCAAGCGGGCCGGCCGATTACCGCCACTGCACGCCACAATCGTCCCCGTGTTCTGGGGAATCGTCGCATTCAAGGTCAGCCGGCTGGACGCGTTCTTTGCGCTATCGACCATCGGACTGCTCGCGCCGGAGCTCAGTCGCGTGTTCAACCGGCCGCGCGCGGAAAAACCGGCGCGGTCATCGCCACGGATGCAGGCGGTCATGGGCGTCCTCGCCGTTGTCACGCTTGTCGTCACCGTCCCGCTACTGAAGAGCAATCTTCTGTGCATAGACGTCCACGCGTCCTCGACGATTCCCGAGCCGGAGGCAATGGAATTCGTCAGGAGCCATCGGCTCGGAGGACGGATGGTGACGTTCTTCGATTGGGGTCAGTACGCGATCTGGCACAAGCCGGATGACCTCCGCGTGTCGATGGACGGCCGGAGGGAGACGGTCTACTCCGAGCGTAGCGTCGACTTGCACCTCGACATGGTACTTGGGCAAGCAGGATGGCCTCGCATATCTGGACGGCTTGCAGGCGGACTACGTGTGGGTACCAAAAGAACTGCCTCTCGCCGGCGGCCTGACGACGTCCTCCGACTGGAGACCAGTGTATCGAGGCGCCCGTTCGATCATCTTCGGCAGAGCCAGCCTTGTGCCGACAGGGACGCCAGTGCAGGAAGGCGCGCCCGCGTCGTGCCGGTGTTTCCCCGGCCCCTAGCTCGGTGACTGGGCCGCGGCTCGCCGCTAGCTCCGAAGCTCCTCGCTCCCTTACAATCCACCACACCGGCTCATCGTCGGGACTGCGCCGCTCGTCATCCCGGCAGCGGCTGTCGCATGGTCAGGCCAAGTTATGTCGCTCCTCATTCCGCTCCTTGGGGGACGTCGCGGGAACTGACATGAAAGCGCCAGTTACCATCGAAACCGAGCGATTGCTCATCCGGCGGCCGCGGCCCGGCGATGCCGAGTCGATCTTCTCGCGTTACGCCGGTGATCCGGAGGTCACGAAGTTTGTCGGATGGCCGACGCACACGGCGGTCGATGACACCAAAGGATTCCTCGCCTTCTGCGATGCCGAATGGAATCGTTGGCCCGCTGGTCCCTATCTCATCCTGTCGCGAGCTGATGGAAAGCTGCTTGGCGGCACTGGTCTTGGGTTCGAAACGGCCAGTCGGGCATCGACAGGTTACGTTCTCGCGCGGGACGCGTGGGGACGCGGCGTCGCGACCGAGGCGCTGCGGGCGATGGTCGGCGCTGCCGCCAACGTTGGCGTGCAGCGGCTTTATGCCATCTGTCATGTCGAGCATCGCGCCTCCGCGCGTGTCCTCGAGAAATGCGGATTCGAGCGCGAGGGGATCCTGCGGCGTCACGAGCGGTTTCCGAACCTGACGCCGCCCGCTGTTGCCGACGTATTGTGCTACTCGACCATCTTCGACGGCGGGAAATGAGGTGTTGCATACCAGCGGCCAGGAAACCGCGCGAGCACGTCGATCCATGAGCTCGCACGCCGAGCTCCGCGCCAAGGCAGCCGCCACCTACAATTCCGCGGCTGATTCGTATGACGCGTCCGCCAATACGTTCTGGGAGCGCTTCGGGCGCAGCACGATCTCGCGTCTCGATCTCAGCCCCGGCATGCACGTCCTCGATGTCTGCTCCGGCACTGGAGCGTCGGCGATTCCGGCCGCGGAAGCCGTGGGTTCGCAGGGCCGCGTCGTCGCAGTGGACATCGCCGACGCGCTGCTCGCGCTCTTGAAGCGCAAGGCGGACGCACGAGGGCTCCGACAGATTGACGTCCGCTCGCAGGACCTGCTGGAGCTCGATCCGGCCCGTGAGCAGTTCGATGCGGTCGTATGTGTCTTCGGCATCTTTTTCCTGGCGGATATGGTGGAGGGGGCTCGACGCCTGTGGAGCCTGGTCCAGGTGAGCGCGAACATGAGGTCCGGCCCTTTGCCCACGGCCGGTCGCGGCGGTGGCGGCCCAACGCTGCCAGCCGGTGACCATCGGATCACGGTCGATCTCGGAGGTCAGCGCGAGACGACGGTTGGTCGGATTCCGGAGCGAATCAGTTAGCGGGGGAGCCCACTACGAACATATTCACCGTAATAGGCGGAATCTTCGTCGCGGCTGGGCTGGGACTGTCACTCCTGGCGATTCGCCACTTGCGCGACCGATGGGCGTTCCTTCGGGCATCTGCCGTCACGACCGGAGTCGTTGTGGCGCTCGCCGAAAGACGTGATCAAGACGAGGCGAGCTACTTCCCGACAGTGCGGTTCAAGACCGCGACGGGACGTGAGGTGACGTTTACCTCCGGTACCGGTTGCGGCAAGGAATCATGGAGAATAGGAGATAGCACATCCGTCCGCTATCAGCGGGATCGACCGGACGTGGCAGAAGTCAGCTCGTTAGCCGCGCTCTGGGGACCATCGCTGCTATTTGCTCTGCTGGGTGTGGCGTTTCTGTTCATCGGCGTAGGTGTGCTGACCGGTTGGATCCCGGTTTCCGCACCACCCACGCCGCGATAGGGTCTTCGCCGATGTTTACGCGGTTCATGGAGACGACTCGATGTTGACGCAGATCGGCGCACGACTGGTGCTGGCGGTCGCGATCGCCTTGACGATCAGTTGCGATCGCGCGACGAAGCACCTGGCGGCGACCACGCTCGCGGGAGCCTCGGGCCGGTCTTTTCTGGCGGACACCGTGCGGCTCGAGTACGTGGAGAATGCCGGCGGCTTTCTCAGTCTGGGCGCGGATCTGCCGCCGGCGGTCCGCACGGGTTTCTTCACCGTGGGGACGGGCGTCGCACTCGTCGCGGCCGTTGTCGGCGCGATCATGTTCCGCTGGACCGGATGGCCGCTGGTTGGCCTGAGCCTCTTTGTCGCAGGCGGCGCGTCGAACTGGGTCGATCGCGTGGTTCACGGGAGCGTCATCGATTTCATCAACATCGGCTATGGGCCGTTGCGGACGGGGATTTTCAACGTCGCCGACGTCGCGATCATGCTGGGCGTGGGCATTGTGGTGATTGCGGAGTTGCGCCGCAATCAGACCTCGGCGCCGGACGATTCGAAGCCGACGGAGCACGACTCTCGGTTCGACTAGGCTAGAAGACATCTCATAAACCCGATCCGTGTTGTCCGTGTGATCCGTGGCACTAGTGGAAATCGCTCTAGCCCTTACTGCTCTCTCACAATTCTGACGTTGGTTGGCGCTTGCGGCGGCGTGGCCGTCCCGTTGGCGGGCACGACGAAGAGCGTGATGCTCTGCGCCGGCAGAGTGGCGACGATGCTGTTGCCGCTGAGCGTGAGGTCGGAGAGGCGCGTGATAGCATTTGCCGACGTCAGCTGCCAGGCTTGCGCTATCCCGCGATGGTTCACGTTCGCGAGGCTGATCGTCACCTGGGTCGTCGACGACAAGTATTTGCTGATCACCATCACGGTCAGCGCGCCATCGGCCGAGCGCGCGGCGGCAAAGGCCGCGACGTTGTCAGGATTCGGCACGCTCGCTGCCACGCTCACGTCCCCGAACGTCGATCGGTTGCCGTCGTAGTTGCGATACATCTTCATCGCTTTGTAGGTCGGTGTGCTCGACGCCGGCGTGGCCCAGCGCGCGCCCACGTCGAGCCCCTCGCGACCGAAGATTCCATAGATGTCGGCCTGCGCCGTCGCGCCGTTGATGTGGTTCTCGGCGCCCCAGTTGTATTCTGTGATCCCGACGGCCGTGCCAGGATAGTAGCTGTTGACCCAGCTCTTCAGCCGTGGCACGAGCTGAACCCGGTCGTTGATCCAGGTCTCGTCGACGTAGGCAGGATCCCACAGCGAACGGGTCGAGCGGTTTCGACGCAGTTGCATGGTCGTCGAGACGTCGTCGCCGAACTCGCCGCCCTGCGGATAGTAATGAACGGTGAAGACATCGAGCAGACGCTGGCCAGACGTCGTCTGCCGTTGCCGCATCTGGTCGAGGAACCACGGCAAATAGTCGGCACCGCCGTGGTTCGCGCGATCGGGTAGTGCGCCCCAGCCGTGCAGGCTGCCATACTGCTGGTCGTAGCCGCTGTAGAAGTAACCGCTCCAGCCCCACTCTTCGGGTCCGACGACCAGCGCCGTCGCATCGACGGCCTTAATCTTTTGCGCGAAGTCGACCGTCTTGTCGCGGATCTCGTTCATCGTCGGTGACGTCGGCCTGACGTCGCGATGCGTCGAATGCCAGATACTCGGCTCGTTGTCGAGAATGTAGTAGCGCAATCCGCCGTTGGCGTTGGTGCCCCATCGATTGACCAGGTGCTGAACCCATTCCTGCTGGAAGAGCGATGTCGACGGGACGTTGGCGTCGTGGGGATCGTTGCCGGTCACGAACTGACCGTTGGTGCGGACGCCATTGCCCGCGTCGGGGAACCACTGCCAGTCGGTTCCAGTCTGCGCGCCATACTTGGCGACCGAAAAGCTGGCAAGCTTGCCGCGATTCGGGCCGATCTTCGCCACCCACTCGATGGTCGGCACCGTCAGCATCGCCTTCGCATTGGCCGCCCGCGCGTTGGCGATGAACGTGTCACCGCGCTCACCCGCAGTCGCGCTGCTCTCGGCGATGCTCTCGTAGTACCAATCGTTGCCGCGGTTGTCGGCATTCAGCTGCCAGTTGTAGCGAGTCGTGTTGTTCCCGCCGTTACGATTGAGTGGGCTGTTGAGGTCGTTCAACTCGGCAGTACTCGCGTGTGCGACGCCGTAGATGTTCGGATCGATCGGGCGACGGTTGGCGTTCGCGTCGACGGAGATCGTGACTGGCGGATTCTGCGCGTGCGCGAACGGGGTGTGCAGGAACAACACGCATAGGATTGCCGTCAGGCCCACTGGCGCAACGCCCACGCGCGCGTGGGCCTGAGAAGAAACGCAAGGACAGCGGGAACGAGCGCTTCCGGGCATTTGATCCTGAGCCACTACGCACGATTCATGCCGAGGCACAACGGCCCGATTGGTCGTTCCTACGCGTTCGGACGCCGGGGCCAGGACCGCGGGCCGCACAGGCCCGTACACAAAAGTGTGGGGCGGATCACACGCTCAGATTCGCCGTATGCTCACTGCACAATGATTGATCCCGTTGCCGAGTTCGGCCAGATCGACATCTATCTTTTCGATCAGATCCTTCGCGGCCGGATCGCGCCTGGCCTGCGCATCGTCGACGCAGGGTGTGGCGGCGGGCGAAATCTCGTTTACTTCTTCAAGAACGGATTCGAGATCTTCGGCGTGGACGGCGATCCGCGCGCGATTGCCTCCGTCCGCAGCATCGCCAGGCAGCTCGCGCCGACACTGCCCGAATCGAACTTCAGGGTCGAGCCCGTCGAGCAGATGACGTTTCCGGATGCGTTTGCGGACGTGGTGCTCGGAAGCGCCGTTCTCCATTTCGCTCGCGACGATCGGCAGTTCTCGGCGATGTTGCGCGAGATGTGGCGCGTGCTGAAGCCGGGAGGATTGCTCTTTTGTCGATTGGCCTCAGACATCGGCATGGAGACGCGAGTGCAGCGGATCGACGGCAGGCGATTTGTGTTGCCCGACGGATCCGAGCGTTATCTCGTCGACGAAGCGATGCTCCTCGACCTGACCCGCGACCTCGGCGGCCGACTCCTGGATCCGCTGAAGACGACGATCGTTCAGGACCAACGGTGTATGACGACGTGGGTGGTCGGAAAGGGCGAGTGAGCTTCTGTTAAGATCGCGGTCCTGCCTCTCAATGGCTCTCGAGCTGGCCCCATGACCAAGGAACTCTGGACTGACGTCGATCGTTACCTCACCGCTCACCTCGTGCCACCGGACGCGGCACTCGATGCGGCGCTGGCGACGAGCGCGACCGCGGGGCTTCCAGAGATTGCCGTGTCGCCGAATCACGGCAAACTGCTGCACCTTCTTGCGAGGATTCAGGGCGCGAGGAGAATTCTCGAGATCGGCACGCTCGGGGGCTACAGCACGATCTGGCTGGCCCGGGCGCTCGCTCCCGGTGGCCATCTCATCACGCTCGAGAACGATCCGCGGCATGCCGACGTTGCCCGCGCCAACCTCGGGAACGCTGGCTTGGGACGGATCGTCCAGGTTCGTGTCGGCGCGGCGCTCGACACGCTGCCACAGCTCGTCGCCGAGGGCCGCGGTCCGTTCGACTTGATCTTCATCGATGCGGACAAAGTGAATACTCCGTCGTATTTCACGTGGGCGCTGACGCTGTCGCGACCAGGCAGCCTCATCGTGGTCGACAACGTCGTCAGGGACGGTGCCGTCGCCGATGCATCGAGCACCGATCAGGGCGTGCAGGGGATGCGTCAGTTCTTCGAGCTGGTGCGATCGGAGCCGCGGGTGGAAGCGACTGCGATTCAGACGGTTGGGATCAAAGGCTACGATGGCCTCGCGCTCCTGAGAGTAGTCGATGCGGCGAAGTGATGGCATGACGCCGCACATCAGAGAGCTCGCCGAGAAGCTCTGGAATTACCACCAGCTCCGTCACCCGCTGTCAAAAGCCGACGTGATCCTGGTCCTCTGTAGCCACGACAGGGGCGTCGCCGAGCGGGGCGCGGAGCTCTTTCTCGGCGGTTGGGCGCCGCTGCTGGTGTTCTCCGGGGGCCTTGGCACCATTACCCGACACCTGTGGACCGAGCCCGAGGCGGATCAATTCGCCGCCATTGCCGAACGGATGGGTGTGCCGAGAACGAACATCCTGATCGAGAACCGGTCGACGAACACGGGCGAGAACGTTCGCTTGACGAGGCAGCTTCTGGCAGAGCACGGACTCGATCCAGAGTCGTTCATCCTCGTGCAGAAGCCGTACATGGAGCGTCGGAGTTTCGCGACCTTCAGGAAAGTCTGGCCCGAGAAGCGGGTCATTGTGACCTCGCCGCAGGTCTCCTTCGACGACTACCTGAACAAGTACTCGAACGACACGCTGTCGGCTGACGACGTCGTCAGCATCATGGTTGGAGACCTGCAGCGCGTGAAGGTCTACGCCGAGTCTGGCTTTCAGATTCCGCAGGAGATTCCCGGCGATGTGTGGGCGGCGTTCGAGGCGTTGGTCGCGGCCGGCTATGACTCGCGCCTGGTCCGGGCGTAAGCGACGACGCCGGAACATGTAGTGCCCGCGAGACGCGGACACTACATGCTTGCCGGCGGTGCTTAGTGCTGCTGCGACGTCGACGTCTTCCTGCCCATCTCGGCTTTCAGCACCTCGACCGCCTTCTCGATCTGTGCGTCGCGGCCCTTGATGAAATCGCCGGGCGTGTTGTCGATGTGCACGTCCGGCGGCACGCCGTAGTTCTCCATGTTCTGGCCGGTCACGGTCCAGACGCCGCTGCCCGGCGTCCGGATCGCCGCGCCGTTCAGCAGCGTGTAAGAGCCGGTGCCGATCACCGCGCCCATCGTCGGCACGCCGACGACCTTGCCGAGGCCGAGCGCCTTGAACCCGGCCGGGAACATCTCGGCGTCCGAGGCCGAGCGTTCGTTCTGCATCACGACCATCGGGCCGTAGAAGTTCTGCGGCCGCGGCTGCTGGAAGCCGGCATCGCGTCCGATCGTGTACTGATACTGGCGTCCGGCCAGGATGCCGAGCAGCTCCTGATCGATGCCGCCGCCGCCATTGAAGCGCTGGTCGATGACGAGCGCCTTCTTCGTGCGCTGCGCCGCGAGGTCGAGCTGGAACTGTCGGAGCGATGGCGCGTCCATCGCGCGGATGTGGAGGTAGCCGATCTCGCCGTTGCTCAGCTTCGTGACCATCTCGCGGCGATCGGTGACCCACCTGGCGTACTGCAGATCGGTAAAGCCGCCGCCGGCCACCGGAGCGATCGTCACCGCCCAGGCGCCCTCCTTGGCCGGCTTGTCGTTCACCATGAAGTGGAACTTGCTGCCGGCGGCGAGCGTGAAGTACTGCCAGTAGTTCTCGGTTGTCTTCACGTCGCGGTCGTCGACCGAGATGAGGTAGTCGCCCTTCTTGATCTTCAGGTAGTCGTGATCGGCGGGGCCGTCCTTGTAGATGTGAGTGATCTTGTAGAAGCCGGACGGGTCGGCCGCCAGATCGAATCCCGGGTGGCGCGTCTGCAGCGCCGGCCGATTGTCGTTCGCCGGTCCGCCGCCGCTCACGCCGGTATGCGACGCGTTGAGCTGGCCGATCATCATCATCATGACGGTGTTCAGCTCCTCGTCGTCCACGAGGTAGTCGAGGAGCGGCTCGTAGGCGGTCTTCGGCGGCGTTCCAGTCGGCGCCGTGCATCTTCGGGTCGTAGAAGCGGTTCTTCATGATCCGCCAGCCCTCGTTGAAGACCTGGGCGCGCAGCGCCTTGCGATCGACCTCGATGTTGACGGTGTAGGTGACCTGCCGCGCCGTCGCATTGGCCGCCGGTTCGGTCACGGTCGGCGCGCCGCCGCCGCGACCGCCACGTCCGCCGCCGCGACCCCCGCCGCGCGCCTGCGCAGCCGCCGGCGCCGGTCGCGGTGAGGTTGATCGGAGCGGCGAAGAGCCCGCTGCCCGAGCGGAAGTAGAGCGTGCGGCCGTCGCGAGCGAACGCCATGTTGCTGCCGCCGCCGCCAAGTCCGCCGCCGCCGCCGCCGCGTCCGCCGCGGCCCGCACCTGCGCCGGCGTTTTCCGGGGCCGGCGGCACGCGCGTCAGCTGGCCGCTTTCGACGTTGATGATGTACATGCCTGCGGTGGCGTCCGGCGCGCCGCCGCGGCCGCCGCCAAGCCGGCGTTCGACGCCGTCAGCGCGACCGAGTGGCCTTCGGGCGCCGGCGTCAGCCCGCCGATCGCCGTGCCCGGCACCGAGAGCTGCCGCGCGCGGCGCGCCAGCCCGTTCCAGTCGATGCGCACCTCGGGTACCTGCGCGCTGCCGCGGCCTGAGCCGCCGCGACCCGTGTTCTGGCGCGCGGCCGCCTCGGCGGCGAGCCCCTGCGCCTCGTTGTCGATGTCGCGGTTCGTCGGATCGCGATCCTGATCGCGCAGCGACAGCGCCCACAACTCCATCGTCGTGCTGATGCCGCCCTGCGACGCGATGCCGCTGCTCGTCGCCCTCCGAGGACGTGAAGACGAGATAGCGGCCGTCGGCGGTCCAGACGGCGTTGGTTTCGGAATAGAGCAGGCTGTCGTCGGAGATGTGGCGTTCCTCGCCGCCAGCGATCGGCGACGATGTAGACGTGCGAGCCGCAGCGTGCGATCCTGCTTGGAGAACGCGATCCACTTGCTGTCGGGAGACACGTCGACCGAGCCGATGCGGCCGACGTCGCTCGACGCGACGACCGCGGTCTTGCCGTCGGCGACGTTGTAGCTGTAGAGCTTCTTGTCGGCGGCCGTGTAGAGCAGCGCGGCTCGAGTCTGGCGTCCACACGAGCGCGCCCTTCTCGTTGTCGAGATCGGTGATCTTCTTCGGCGCCCGGCCTTCCGGATCGCTGATCCAGATCTCGTCGCGGCCGGAGCGATCCGAGACGAAGGCGAGGAACTTGCCGTCGGCTGACCACTTCGGCGCTGAGTTGCGCGACGCCATCTTGTCGGGCGCGACGCGCGTGATGTCGCCGCGCTCGGTCGCAATCGTGAAGATCTGCCCGCGCGCGGAGATGACCGCGCGCCGGCCCGACGGCGAGAGGTCGAACGCGTCGACGTCGTTGGTGATCGTCTCGAACTCGATCTCGTTCTCCTTCTCGTCCGAGGCGATGTCCAGCTTGATCTCGCTGGTCTTGCCGGACGCGACGTCCAGCTTCCAGATGCCGAAGTTGTCCTCGTAGACGATCACCTTGCCGTCGCTCGACATCGACGGCCAGAACAGGCTGCCGTCGGTATGCCGGGTCACCTGCGTCGGGCTGTCCGCCCTTCGCCGGAATCTTGTAGATGTTGTTGACGCTCTTGCGCACGTCCAGGCTGCCCGGGCTCACGCTCTTTTCGTTCGGCAGCGGATCGCCGACGAAGTAGATCGAGCCGTCGGCGCCCCACATCGGCCAGTAGCGGTTGTACTGCTCGTCGCCGAGCAGCTTCGTGTAGCTCTTCGCCGCCGAGGTCGGCGATCCAGAGGTCGGCGGCGTAGCTGCCGCGATAGTGGCGGCGCGACCACGTCGCCGGATGGCGGTTGAAGACGAGCGACTTGCCGTCGGGCGAGTAAGCTGCCCCAGTAGCCCCAGTCGAGGTTCAGCGACTGCTCCTGGCCGCCCGTCGCCGCGATTTGATAGAGCGTCGCCACCGATGGGGAACGCGCCATCGCCGCGGGCGGCGCGGAAGATCACGCTCTGCGGAATCGCGCGTCCAGCCGACGACGTCGTCGCCGCCCGTGTGGTAGGTCAGCCGCCTCGGCGTGCCGCCGGTCGACGGCGATCGACGTAGACGTCGTTGTTGCCGTAGCGATTCGACGAGAAGGCGATCGAGCGTCCGTCGGGCGAGAATCGCGGATACACCTCGCGCGCGAGGTTGTCGGTGAGGCGATGGACGTTCGAGCCGTCCTCGTTCGCCATCCAGATGTCGCCGAGATAGCTGAAGACGACCTTGCCGCCGTGGTAGTCGGGATGGCGGGCCAGCCGGACGGGAGCGGCCGTTGGGAACGCAGTGCCAAACGCCAGCGCGAGTACGGCGGTGAGGCAGACGGCGACCGAGGCTCTTCGAACCATACTACATCCTCCCAGATGAACTGCGCGGATAGTACACCAATGCCGGCGGTGCCCGCGCTTCCCCGGGGCTATACTGGCTGGATGAAGGCCGCCGCGACTAGTCTTGTCCGAGGGGCTCTGCCCCTCGGACTCCCTGCACGCTCTCTCGAGCGCCGCTTCGCCGGCGCGCTCCGGTCGCGTGGCTCGCTCGCGATGCTCGCTCGCACCTGGAACGAGCGTCAGGTTTATGAGATAGGTTCTAGCGTGATTCTGGACGTTCTGGAGAACAGCTATCGCGCGAGCAGGCCTGGCCGGCGCTGCCACTCGACGCCTGGGCCGACGTCGTGCGCGACGCTGCACATGTGGACGCAGATCGTCGGCAAGATCCGACTCCGGGAGAGCGCGCCGATCAACCATGGGTGGCACAGCACGCTCTACGTCACCGCGCGCGGGCTGACGACGTCGCCGATTCCGCACGGCCTGCGCATCTTCCAGATCGACTTCGATTTCATCGATCACGCGCTCGTCATCGAGGTCAGCGACGGACGAACGCGCCCGCGTGCCGCTCGAGCCGCAGACCGTCGCGTCGTTCTATCGGCGCGTGATGGACGCGCTGCGCGGGCTGGACATCGACGTCCGCATCTACGCCAGGCCGAACGAGGTGCCCGATCCGATTCCGTTCGATCGCGACGAAGTGCACCGCGCCTACGACGCGCGCAGCGGTCAACCGGTTCTGGCGCGTGCTCGTGCAGAGCGACCGCGTGTTCAAGCAGTTTCGCTCGGGCTTCATCGGCAAGTGCAGCCCGGTGCACCTCTTCTGGGGCGCGCTCGATCTCGCCGTCACGCGTTTCTCTGGCCGCCGGGCGCCGCGAGCATCCCGGCGGCATTCCCAACCTGCCCGATCGCGTCACGCGCGAGGCGTACTCGCACGAAGTCAGCAGCGGCGGGTTCTGGGCGGGCGGCGGGCGCGATCGCGTATCCGGCCTACTACGCCTACGCGTATCCCGGAGCCGGCCGGGTTCGCGAGCGCCGAGGTCGGGCCGAGCCAGGCGTTCTACAGCACCGGACCTCCACGAGTTCATCCTGCCGTACGACGTCGTGCGGACGTCGGCCGACCCCGACCGGACGCTGCTCGAGTTCCTGCAGTCGACTTACGTCGCCGCGGCGGATCTCGGCAGGTGGGATCGCGCGGCGCTCGAGTCCTCGCTCGGCCTGAAGTGAGCCGTCGGCCGCCTCGCGCACGAGCACGCGGCCGTGCCACACGAGCGCCGCGATGTTGGCCAGCGACAGCAGGACGCTGAGATCGATCAGCAGCAGTCCGCGCGGCGGCGACCATCCGAGTCCCAGGCCGATGCCGTAGAAAAGGTTCATGTTGAGCGCGACGATCAGGCTGATGGCCCAGAAGAGCGGCCTGAGCGCCGGCCGAAGCGCCGCGGCGAGCGCGAGGAGCGGAACCGCCAGCATCATGTGATGCTCGTGCACGCCGACCGACAGCACGAAGAACGCGTGGACGATGAACGCGGCGCCGAGCGCGTGGAGCGGCAGGTCGCGCGCGTGCCGGATCCGCCACAGGCCCCAGCCGCTCGCCAACGAGGACCAGCAGCGTGCCGAACGGCCGGGGGTTCGGGAGGCCGTAGTCCTGGAACGTGCTGATGGCCATGATGCGCCGGACGGGCGCCAGATACGCGCCCGTCACGCCCAGCCGCGGAATCTGGTTCCACGCGCGCAGCACGTAGTTGGCAATCCACCAGATGTTCGCCGCGTATCCCGAGAGGATGTCTCGGCGCGCGTAGAACGATCCGAACGCCAGCCACATGTTGGGCAGGGCGCCGACGAGCGCGTACGGCAGGACGATGACGCCGGCGGTGATCGCGCCGCCGACGGCGGCGGCCACGAGCGCGCGTACTCCGCCGGTGCGCCAGGCCCCGAGCGCGAGGATCGGCGCGAGGAGCAGCGCCTGCGGTTTGGTCAGCATCGCGATCGCCAGGCTTGCGCCTGCCCACTCGGGCGCGCCGCGGTGCAGCAGCACCAGCGAGGCGATCGCCGGCAGCATCATCAGCGGATCCAGATAGCCGAGCACTTCGCCGTTGAGAATCGTCGCCGGGTTGGCCCAGTACGCGAGCGCGACCCAGTCGGCCCGGTCGCGGTCGCCGGTGAATCGGAGGACGGTCCACCACAGGAGACACCGTCAGCGCGATGCCGAAGAGCAGTCCGGGGATCTTCACCGCAGCGGTGAGCATTGGCCGGTCGGCGAACTCCGGCGTCGAACAGCCGATAGACCAGTCCGGCGGCGCCGAGCTCGTAGAGCGCCACCGGCGGGTAGTCGACCGTCGTCGTGTGGTGCAGCCAGTGGAGCTCGCCGCGGACGGGCGGGTGGCCGCCGACGCCGTAGACGGTCGTGACGTTTTTCGAGGCCGCGATCATCCAGATCTTCCAGGTGAGCACGTCCTCGGTCCCGCGCAGCGGCAGGGCCGCCAGCCGCACCGCCGTGCACGACCGCCATCAGCACGACGAACCGGGTCAGCCGCGCGCGGCTGCGCTGCTCGGGCGCGGTCGAGACGGGTCGGCGGGCATGCAGCCAAGACTCTACACAATTGCGAGGCGATTCTTGGGCGCGTCGAACAGCGCAGCTACAATTGACGTGCTGCTCAGGTCCTCAGGCACCTGCTCGCTGATCTCCCGCTCGATCCTGTGGCACGATCGATCGAGTTTGTGAGCGCATCGTGACATCGAGCCATCTGTCATGTGACGGTCGGCGCGCAGTACAAGATGGCCGTTACTGCGGCCAGGATCGTGTCCAGACAGTCGCCGACCGCCGTTCGGATAGACGCGACCCTCGTCGCGCGCCTCTATCGACAGGCCCAGGCCTCGCGGTGGGGTGTGTCGGAACGGGCGTTCACGGCGGCGCTCGAGCGCAGCGCCGCCAAGGCGCTGCCCGACGGCCGCAGGATCGCCAGCGCCTCGAGCGATACCTGACCTCGCTGCACCTCGAGGATCTGGCGCTCGCGTGCTGCCTGTGCCGAGGGCCACGAGGCGGCCTGGGATCATTTCGTGCGCGAGTACCGTCCCGTGCTCTACCGGTCGGCCGACGCCATCGATCCGGGCGGCGGCGCGCGCGAGCTGGCCGACTCGATCTACGCGGACCTCTTCGGCCTGCAGGAGCGCGACGGCGAACGCCGATCGCTCTTCCGATATTTTCACGGCAGAAGCAGCCTCGCGACCTGGCTGCGTGCCGTGCTCGCGCAGCGCCTGGTCGATCGCGTTCGATCGACTCGTCGGCTGACGCCGCTCGATTCGGCCGCCAAGAGGACGTCCGCCGCCGGCGCTCGTGAGCGCGCCGGCGCGCTGATCCGGACACTGGACGGTTCGTAGCCCTCATCAGGCACGCGCTGGACGGGCGCCTGGCGCTCCTGCCGGACCGCGATCGGCTCAGGCTCGGCTGCTACTACCGCGAGGACCTGACGCTCGCCCAAACCGGCCGGCTGCTCGGAGAACACGAAGCCACGGTGTCGCGCCAGCTGGCGCGTTCGCGCAAGGTCATCCGCGCGGAGGTCGAACGGCACCTGCGCGCGGAACGCGGTCTGACCGACGCCGAAATCGCGCGATGCTTCGAGTGTACCGATCGACGATCCGGGGACGCTCGACGTCGGCGAGCTCTTCAGCTTCGCCGGCGCGCGCAAGGATTCGGAACCTGGGCGTTCTCAGTAAAAGGTGAGTAGAAGTCCCGAAATGTCTGATCGAGATCGAGACCAGTCGGTAGAGGGGTGGCTCCGCAGGCTGCCGGCGGGCGCCACGCCGAACCGACAACTGCCTGGACGCGGATACGCTCGCGGCGTGGTCCGAAGGTCTGCTCGAAGGCGCGGACCGATCCTCCGCCGAATCGCACGCATCGACGTGCGCGCGCTGCCAGGCGATGCTTGCGGTCATGGCCCGGACGACCCCAGTGCCGGCGTCGGGCACAGCTTCGCCGATCCGCAAGTGGCTCACGTTGCTCGGACCGGCGCTGGCCGCAGCTGCCGCCGTCGCGCTGTGGTTCGCCGTCGATCCCAGCGAGAGAAGCACACCGTCGGTCCTCGGCGAACTGAGCAAGGAGCGCGCGGAGTCCGCTCCCGCAACGGTGCCTGCGCCCGCACCGGCAGCGTCGCCCGCGCCCGCGGACAAGGATCGCTCCTCCAAGCTCCAAGATTCTCTCGACGCTGCTGCACGGGAGGGCCAGACGAGTGCGCGGCAGCGGGACGAGCGTGTCGGCGCCGATCAACTGCGGGCGCCGTCCAACGAGAAGAAGGTGGAATCGGCGAAATCCGTTCCGGCTTTGATCGAGGCGGAGAGGCCTGCGGTGACGACTCCCTCGGCCGCACCCTTCGGGGCTCTGGCACCTCCACCTCCACCGCCACCGCCAGCGGCGGCGCCAGCGCCCGCGGCACTGGATCGTGCAAAAGACGCGCGAGGGAACATCGCTGGCGCTGCGAGCTCGCAGTCTCCCAACCAGTCTCAGAGCGTTCAGGTGCAAAGTCCCCCGGTGCAAGGCAGTCAAGCGCAGAACAATCAAGCCCAGAACAGTCAGGCGCCGCAAGCGAACCAGGCTCAGAGCCCGCCGCCGCCGCGACAGCAGGCAGTCGAGGAGCGCGTCGTGGTCGCCGACTCGCCAGGATCTCGCGTGGCCGCGAGGAGGGACGCCGCTGCGCCGGCAGAGTCCGCTGGTTTTCGCCGCGTTGCCGCCGCGCTCGAGATTCGAACGCCGGATCCGGCCGTTCGCTGGCGCGTCGTCGATGGCCGTCTCGCGCAACGGTCCCTCGACGCAGGAGCGACCTGGGTCGATCAGTACCGGGCCGACGAGGGCGTGACTCTGACGGCCGGCGTGGCGCCGTCGACGACCGCGTGTTGGCTCGTCGGCCGTGCCGGCGCCATCGTTCGCACGATCGACGGACGCGCCTGGCAGCGTGTGCGGTTTCCCGAACCTCTGGACTTCACGGCCGTCGTCGCCGGAGATGCGCGGACCGCCACCGTTACAGCTGCCGACGGCCGGCAGTTCGCGACGACGGACGGCGGGACGACCTGGACGCGACGGTAGAAACCATTCACTACGCTGTCACGACGCTACGTCGCAACACGATGGGCACGATGACACGATGTTTACGATCGATCCTGGGATTCTTCGTGTTCATCGAGTCATCGTGCTCATCGTGAGCCATGGCCGTCAGCGCGGTCAGCCGCCCCCCCCGCAAGAAACTCCCTCGACACCGTTCTAAGGACAGCGCCCCAATTACAAGGAGCTGTTCCGATGCGTTCCCGATATCTGCTGGTGGCCCCTCTGGCGGCCGCGATTGCCCTCTGTTGGTCTGGCTCGACGCCCGACGCCGCGCCGACCCACAGCGCCGGGCAGGACATGACGACCCTCGACGACCAGGTGGAACTGTCACTGACCGTCTACAACTCGGACATCGCGCTCGTGCGCGATGTGCGTCGCCTCACGTTGCCGTCTGGCGACTTCGATCTGAAGTTCATGGACATTGCCGCGACCGTCAATCCGGCCACCGTGCACTTCCGCTCGCTGACCGAGCCTTCACGGTTGAACGTCCTCGAGCAGAACTACGAGTACGATCTGCTCGAGCCCGACAAGCTCCTGCGCAAGTATGTCGGCCGCGAGGTCACGCTCGTGCGCACGGTGCAGCAGGACGGAACGACCCGCCAGGAAGAGGTCAAGGCCGAGCTCCTCAGCTACAACAACGCGCCAGTCTGGCGCATCGGCAAGGAGATCGTGACCGGCATGCACGCCGACCATATCCGCTTCCCCGAGCTGCCGGACAACCTGTTCAGCCGCCCGACGCTCATCTGGACGCTGCAGAACGGCGGCGCGCAGGCGCATCGTGTCGAGGCGTCGTACCTCGCGGGGAAGCTCGCGTGGAACGCCGACTACGTGCTGACGGTGTCACGCGACGACAAGAGCGCGGACCTTGACGGTTGGGTCACGCTGCAAAACGGCAGCGGCACGTCGTTCAGGAATGCGAAGCTCCAGCTGGTCGCCGGCGATCTGAATCGGGTACGGCAGGCGGTTGCCGAGAAGCGATTCGATCAGGCCCGCCGAAGCATGGAGATGGCCGCCGCGGCGCCGATGGCGCAGGAGGCCTTCTCCGAGTACCACCTCTACACGCTCGGCCGCAAGACCACGATCAACAACGCCGAGACCAAGCAAGTGAGCATGCTCGGCGGCACCGGTGTTCCGGTCCAGAAGCGGTTCATCGTCGACGGGCAGGAGTTCTACTATCACAATCAGCAGCACCCGGGCGCGCCCATCAAGGATGTGGTGCAGGTGTACTACCAGTTCAAGAACGAGGAGAAGTCCGGGCTCGGGATGCCGATGCCGGCGGGCACCGTGCGCGTGTATCAGGCCGACTCGAAGGGCGGCATCCATCTGGCCGGCGAGGATCGGATCGCGCACACGCCGAAGGACGAAACCCTGAAGCTGAAGATCGGAAATGCCTTCGACGTTGTCTGCGAGCGCAATCAGATCGACTTCCAGAAGGTCGCCAGCAACGTCTACGAATTCGAATACGAGATTACCCTCAGGAATCACAAAGCCATTCCGATCACGGTCGAGGTCAACGAGCCGATCGGCGGCACCTGGCGGATGGTTCGCTCGACGCATGCCTCGACGAAGACGGCTGCCTGGGCGGCGCAGTTCAACGTGCCGGTTGCGCAAGACGGCGTGACGGTGCTGAAGTATCGGGTGCGGGTGACGTACTGACCGGGTCGCGTCTCGCGGCTGGCGTGGAGGATGGCTCAAGGCTCAGGGCTCAAGGCTCAGGCAAGATCTTCGAGTAAGTAATCGAGGGATTTGCTTGAGCCTGGAGCCTTGAGCCTTGAGCCCGAAACGTCCCCGGACCGAACGTCGTAGATAGACCTGATCTGGAGGTCCGTTACTCGTCAGGAGGATCCGAGAATGCGCCGTATATCTTTTAAAACATGGGCGTTGACGTTGGCAGCCGCGAGTCTCGCCGTGGCCGTGACGGCCACGCGGACTGTCGTAACCGCTGAGCCCCAGGCCCCCGCGGCCCAGGCGCTTCAGTCGATCGGACCGTTGGCGTTTGCTCCCGACGGCGTCCTTTTCGCCGCCGATCGTCAGGCGGCGACGATCTACGCGATCGATCTCGGCGCAAAGGCCACCGGCGGAGCAGCCGGGGCGAAGGACGTGACGGGCGTCGACGCGCAGATTGCGTCGATCCTCGGGACCGATCCCAAGGAGGTCCAGATTACCGACCTCGCCGTGCATCCGAAAACGCGCAACGCATTCATCTCGGTGATGCGCGGAACCGGAGCGGATGCGAAGCCGGCCCTCGTCCGGGTGGATGGCGCGGGCAAAATCGAAGTCGTCGCGCTCGACGGCCTCAAGATGACCAAGGCGACGCTGCCGAACGCCCCCGCCGCCGTTGCTGGTCAGCGCAACCCGCGGATGGAGTCGATCACAGACATGGCGTATGTCGATGGCAAGCTGGTCGTCTCGGGCCTCTCGAACGAAGAGTTCGCTTCTAAGCTTCGCACCGTCCCCTATCCATTCGCCGCCGTCGAGGCTGGCACGAGCGTTGAGATCTACCACGGGAATCACGGGCAGTTCGAGACCCGGTCGCCGGTCATCTCCTTTGTCCCGTACAAGATCGACAACACGGCCAATCTGATTGCCGGCTACACCTGCACGCCGCTGGTGAAATTCCCGGTCGCGAGCCTCACGCCTGGCGCGAAGGTCATGGGCACGACGATCGCCGAGCTCGGCAACCGCAATCGGCCGACCGACATGATCGTCTACAAGAAAGGCGGCAAGGACTATCTGCTCATTGCCAACACCAGCCGTGGCGTGATGAAGGTCCCGACCGACGGGTTTGCAGGTGCGCCGGGGATCACGGCGAAGGTCAACACTGAAACCGGTGGCGTCGGCTTCGAACCGGTTGCCACACTGAAGGGCGTCGAGCAGCTCGACTTGCTCGACGACCAGCGCGCGATCGTGTTGACGCGAGCTGAGGGCGGCGCGCTCTCGCTGCTCGCCGTGGCGCTGCCCTAGGGAACAAGATTGAACCAGGTTCATAGTTCACAGTTCAGGGTTCAAGGTTCAAGGTTCAGGCAAGGTTCAAGGTTCAAGGTTCAAGGTTCTGAAGGTTCACGGTTCATGGCAGGGACGGGGGCGGTGTTGAGTACCAGTGCTCTTCGGGTCCTCCGTCTCTGCTACGTGATGACCCTGTCAGGTGTCGTCGTCGCCTGTGGAAGTTCCGCCTCGTCGACCACCCCCCCGGCCATACAGCTCAATACCCAATCGAACACGATCGACGTCACCGGCCTCAGCGCCGGAACTCTCACCGCGCTTTCAACAAGCGGCAATTGGACCGACAGCGACTGGCAGGCGCTGCTCCGCGTTTCCGTCAAGGGCGGTTCGGCTGCGACGCCAGCGGTCGCAGGGAAATACTCGATCGCTGACGGCGCGATTCGATTCACACCGATGTTCCCGTTCGATGAGGGCCGCCAGTACGATGTGGTCCTCGATGCCGGACGCCTGCCGGCGGTCGCGGACACCATCCCGTGGCGGACGCAAACGCTGACCGCGGTCGTCGGCAGACCGGCCGTTGCCCGCGAGCCGACGACAGTCGTCACGCACCTCTATCCGAGCGGCGCCGCAGTTCCGGCCAATCAACTCCGCATGTACCTGCATTTCTCGGCGCCTATGGACTGGCGGAGTGGCTACGACCACGTCACGCTGCTCGACGATCGCGGGCAGGAAGTGTCTGACGCGTTCCTTCCACTCGACGCGGACTTCTGGAACGACGATCGCACCCGCTACACGGTGTTCTTCGATCCGGGCCGCGTCAAGCGCGGCATTCTGCCGAACAGGCAGATGGGCAGGGCGCTCGAAGCCGGGAAACGGTACACGCTGGTCGTCAAACGGGACTGGCGGGACGGGCACGGGCTGCCGCTCAAGGAGGAATTCAGACACGAGTTTCAGGCCACTCCCGCCATCGAGCGGCCGCTCGACATGGCGGCATGGAAGGTCACACGGCCGGCGGCGGGGACGCGAGAGCCGGTGATGGTGACGTTCCCGGCGCCGCTCGATCATGGTCTGCTTCGGCGCGCGCTCGGCATCGCGAGGAGCGGCGCGCGTGGCACGCTCGAGGGTGGGGTCGTCATCGACGACAGCGAAACGCGGTGGCGCTTCACGCCACGCGACCCGTGGCTGGCGGGAGACTACGATTTGGTGGCGTTCGCGTTCCTCGAAGATCTGGCTGGCAACCGCGTCGGCCGCGCGTTCGAGGTCGACAACTTCGAGCGCACCGATATCAGTACCGAACCCGAGCGGCGGACCCTGACGTTCAAGATCGGTACTTGATTCACGACCGGCTGTTGTCGATCGCGCCGCTCATCGCTCACAGCGAACCTCGCGTCTCGAGCAGCGCCAACAGCACCCACGCGGTCGTCGAGACTCTCTGCGCGTAGCTCGTCTGTCCTGGCGGTCTCGTCGTCTCGTTCCAGGTTCCATCTGCCAACTGCTGTCGGATCAGGTACGCCCGGCCATTCGCGATCGCGTCGGTCAGCGACGTCCGTGTGAACGTCGGCTCCGCCCGGGACGCCCGGCGCGTCAATCCATGCAGCGCGAGCGTCGCGATGGCGGTGTCGAATGGCTCGGCCGGCGAAGTGAGGTACGGCCCCCAGCCGCCGTCGCGTCCCTGGCCCTTCTTCAACAGATCCAGCGCCGGGCGCCAGTTGTCCGGTACGCGAGTGACGGCAGAGTCGGCAAATGCGATAAGAATGGCCGCCGCGTCGGGGACGTTGCTGACCTCGGCGCGCCCGAGCCACCGCTCGGCACGCGCGATCCGTTCGTCGAACGCCGGCAGTCGGGAAGCGGCGAGCGTACGGCGCGCGAACGCGGTCGCGAGGGCCGTTCCATACGTAGCGGGCGAGCCGAGGCTATCGGAAGAATCGAGCCGCCACGATCCGTCAGGCTGCTGATCAGCCGCCACGATAGCCGCGGCGGAGTCGACTGCCGTTTTGGGCACGAGCGCGGCCGCGAACGCCGCCGTCGTCGCCTGGGCGAACTGGATCCGCGCGAGTTGCTTGTCGTCCGCGCCGCCCTCGCCGCCGCCGTTGCTCTCCCATCGCCCGGGATCGGCCAGCCACGTCAACGTGTCTTTCAACGCCACGCGAACCTCGGGGGCGCTGCCAAGCGCGGCGATGAGCGCCCTCGCCGCATCGCCATTGTTGTGACACGAATAGCAGGGATGCTCCCGGCGCCACGCCGGTACCTCGCGCGCCAGATAGGTCGTGGCCCGGGCTTCGCTCGACTGGAGTTTGCTGGTCTGGGCGGGAGAGGCCCTGAAACTCACGGCTCCTGCCAGCAGCAGTGAGGTGATGAGTAACCCCGTTCGCATCGGGTACCGCTTGATCCGCCGCGTCACAGGGCTCTCCGGTAGCGACATGCTACGATCGTAGCGTGAACGACAGCGACGTTGGAGATTTCGTGCGGTTGCTGGGTTTCATCGTTCTCAAGCTCGTGACGCTTGGCGGGTACCAGAGCGGATCAAACGGGCTCTTTCTCGAGGGATGCCTCGGGCTGGCGCTCGTGTCGACGATGTTCTTTCTTCTTTCCAGGCTTGTTCTCTAAACCCGAGCGAGCGGAATTCCATGAGCACAATCACCGCGAAGAAGAAGGTCTTCAACAACGTCCTCGAAGCGATCGGCGACACGCCGATGATCCGGATCAACCGGATCACGGAGGGCCAGGTCAAGGCAACGGTCCTCGCCAAGATCGAGACCGTCAATCCCGGCAATTCGATCAAGGACCGGATGGCCGTGCGGATGATCGAGGACGCCGAGCGGAAGGGTCTGCTCAAGCCTGGTGGAACGATTGTCGAAGGCACGTCGGGGAATACCGGGATGGGCCTCGCGATTGCAGCGGTCGTCAAGGGCTACCGCTGCGTGTTTACGACCACCGACAAGCAGTCGAAGGAGAAGATCGACGCGCTCAGGGCATTCGGCGCCGAAGTCATCGTCTGCCCGACCAACGTCGATCCCGAGGATCCGCGTTCCTACTACTCGGTGTCGTCGCGCCTCGAGCAGGAGATTCCGAACTCCTGGAAAGCGAATCAGTACGACAATCTGTCGAATAGCGCCGCGCATTACGAGGAAACGGGGCCGGAGATCTGGGAGCAGACCGACGGACGCGTGACCCACCTCGTCGTGGGCGTTGGCACCGGCGGCACGATCAGCGGTGTCGGGCGGTATCTCAAGGAGCGCAACCCGAAGATCAAAGTGTGGGGAATCGACACTTACGGGTCAGTCTTCAAGAAGTACAAAGAGACCGGCATCTTCGACAAGAACGAGATCTACCCGTACGTCACCGAAGGCATCGGCGAAGACTTCCTGCCCCGGAACGTGGATTTCAGCGTCATCGATCATTTCGAAAAGGTGACCGACAAGGACGCGGCGCTGATGACGCGACGAATCGCGCGGGAAGAGGGCATCTTCGCGGGCAATTCGGCCGGCTCGGCGATGGCCGGCGTGCTTCAGCTCCGGGATCGCTTCGCGGCAGACGATCTGGTTGTCGTCATCTTTCACGATCACGGATCGCGGTATCTCGGAAAGATGTTCAACGACGACTGGATGCGCGAAAAGGGTTTCTTCGACAAGAGCGGGCTCACCGCGCGAGATCTTGTCGCCTCGGGAGTCTCAGGCGAGCTCCTGGCGATCGAGGGGACCGAAGCCGTCGAGGTCGCCGTGAAGCTGATGGGCGAGCACGACTTCTCCCAGATCTCGATTACGCGGGACAAGCGGCTCGTCGGCTCGCTCAACGAAGCGCACCTCTACGACACGCTGGTTCGATCGCCGGAGGTCAAGTCGCAGCCGGTCGAGACGATCATGCAGCCGGCATTTCCATTCGTCGACATCTCGACGCCACTCGAACTTCTTTCGACGATGATCACGCCAGCCAACCCGGCGGTGCTGGTACGTGATTTCAAGACCGACAAGACCTACATCATCACCCGTTCGGACGTGATTCGAGTGCTCTGCTAGCTGGTGTCAGATCTCGATTTTCTCGCGTGTCGAGATGTGAGATTCGCCCGTGAGAAAATCGAGATCTGACCCCGGAAGTGGACCTATAATCACCGGCTATGAAAAACGTACTTACTCTCTTTATCGGCGCGCTCCTGCTCGCCAGTTCCGCGTACGCTCAGGACGCCTCCGGCACGTGGGACCTGAACCTCACCACGCCGAACGGGCCGATGACGGCGGCTTTGACGCTCAAGAAAGACGGCGAGAAGCTGTCGGGCTCGATTGCCGGGCCCCAGGGCGAGGTCGCTGTGCAGGGCACTCAGAAGGAAAAAGCCGTTGTCGTCAACTTCTCGGTCCAGACTCCCAACGGACCATTCGCCATCGTCATGAACGGAAACCAGGACGGCGAGGCCATTGCCGGGATGATCGATTTCAACGGTCAGGGGCAGGCGGAGTGGAACGGAAAGCGCCGTGTGGGCGCGCCTACCGCGACGGCGCCTGCGGCTGCCGGTGCGACGGCGCAAACCGACAAGCCTGCCGACGTCAACGGCGCCTGGGCGATTCAGATCGAGATCGGCGGCAACACTGGAACGCCATCGGTGACCTTCAAACAGGATGGCGAAACAATCACCGGCACTTACTCCTCGCAAGTGGTTGGAGAACAGCAAGTTACTGGTACGGTTAAGGGCAACGCGATCACGTTTGCCTTTCAGGCGTCGTTTGACGGCAACGCCGTGAAGGTGACGTACTCGGGAACGGTCGATAAGGACACTATGAAGGGGACCGTCGCCTTTGGCGATCTGGGGGAGGGGACCTGGACGGCCAAGAAAAAGTGACCGCGGGCGTCATTTGCTTTGCAATGCAAAGTCCAAACATGTTATATTATAAGGCAGTTATCCGTTCCTGAATGTCCTTAGCGCCTGTAGAGTTCGACCTCGAGCTCATTCCCCGCGCGCGGGTGGACGTCATCGACGTTCGCCGCTTAGTGTCCCAACGCTACGGGAATGGCCTCGACGCCTATCCCAAGGCGCTCTGCTGCTCTCTCCATACCACCGCCGGGTATCTGGACCAGGGGCTCGCCACACGGCTGAGCCACAGCCGTGGCGGGGTCATGTCGTACATCAACGTGTTCCGGACGATGTTCCCGGAGGGGGCTGGGTACGAGCACGACAAGATCGACCGGCGGACCGAGCTGAGCGAGGCGCAGAAGCCCGAAGAACCCCGGAACGCCGACTCGCACCTGGCGTTCATGGCTGGAGCGCTGCGGACCTGCGTCACGTATCGGAATCGGCCTGACGAGCCGGTCTGCTTCATCGACCTCGACGGTGTCCATGAAGGGCGGCCGCGAACCCGCCGGACGAGCGTCCTTGGCTATTCGCACGAAGAGCCCGTGGCCCAGGCGCGGATTGTCGTACCGGTCTCACGCCACGCCGTCGATTCGGTCAACCTGAAAAACCCGCGGCTGGGCATCTACGAGCAGTGCCGGCAGCTTGTTGCCGACCATGGCGTGTCGAAGGGACGGATCCGCCTCTCGCTCGCCCCCGGCGAGCGAAATGCGGGCCTGACCGTCAACGAGTATGAAACGCTGCTGATGCGCCACGACCTTTCGGAAGTGCTGCGCGATCCGCTGCGGTTCATGGTCGAGAAGGCTGGCCACATGCTGGGCAATCCCAGGGCGATTCCAGCCAAGACGCTCGATTACGCCAAGTACGACCTGGTCCGGGTTTTCAACCAGCTGCTCGACGCCGTCGGCCTGCACGAATCGATGGTCGAAAGCGTGCTCGCGCGGGCGATCGCGATGCCAGCCTCCCGTTTCCTGCGCATGAAACGATCGGTCAGCCTGTTTGTCTCGGACCGCCAGGGCGATCGCGGGACGATCGTCGAAGGCACCTACCAGAGTCCTATCCTCGTCCAGTGGCACCGCGGCAATCGCCAGGCGCGCGTGTTGGACGTGACGCTCACCCGGTTCGTCTAAATTCGGCTCTAGGGCTCTACGGCTCTAGGCTCTCGGCTCTAGGCTCTAGGCTCAGCAAAATCGTTCGACCACTCGCTCAAAGTTCTTGCCTGAGCCCTGAGCCCTGAGCCCTGAGCCTTGAGCCTTGAGCCTGAGCCGTCGACTCAGCTGTGGTAAAACCTCCCCGTGCCCGCCCTTCGGCTCATTCTGGCCGTCGTCGTCTCCATCGGCGTGATCCTCTCGTCGCCGTTCATCCGGGACATCCGGGACTGGATCCGGGCCACGTTCCCTGGCCGGTACGCCACGGTCGTTGCGACGGCGGTGGCGCTGACGATTGGCGCGGCCCTCGTCGTCGCGGTCGTGAGGATCCGCGATCGCCGCATGCTGCGCTACGGCGCGATTGTCGCCGCCCTGGCCCTCGGCACGGCCTACTCGCTGTGGAACGCGCAGGGGATTCCGGAAGTCGACGCCGTCGAGCGCGTTCACTTCGTCGAGTACGGACTCATCACGCTGCTCTTTTATCGCGTCTGGCGCCCCCGCGGAGACGCGTCGATGTTCGTGTTGCCGCTCTTGGCGGGCATCGCCGTCGGCACGCTCGAAGAGTGGCTACAGTGGTTCATACCAGGCCGGGTCGGCGACATGCGGGACGTGTTCCTCAACGTGACCGCGATTGTCTGCGGACTGCTGTTCAGCGTCGGCGTCGACCCTCCCGACGCGGCTGCGTTCGAGCTCCGCCCAGGGTCGCTGCGCCGGATCGGCGTGGTCGCGAGCGTGGTCGCCGTGCTCTTCGCGCTCTTCGTCCACTCAGTGCACCTCGGCGTCGAAACGAGCGACCCGGAGGCAGGAAGGTTCCGCTCACGCTACGATGCGCCGACACTGCTCAGCATCGGCCAGGAGCGGCTCGCGCTCTGGAAGGACCACCCGCCGATTGAGCGGCCGCGCAGCCGGAGCCGGGAAGATCAATACATGAGCGAGGGGCTCCTGCACGTGCAGGAACGGAATCGGCGCTGGGAAGCGAGTGACATGTCGGCGGCATGGTCGGAGAACCTCATCCTCGAGAAGTACTACGCGCCGGTCCTCGACACGCCGTCGTATATCTCCCGCACCGGCCATCGCTGGCCCGCCGATCAGCGCGCGCATGCTGACGAGCGCCGCGGCGCCGCGCCATCCTACGAGAGCCGCGCCGATGCCACCGAAGGACACCACTTCATCCGGACGTGGTCGCCAATCGCGTTTTGGATGGGCGTGATTATTGTGGTGGGTGGGATGCTGGGCTTCTGTTTCATGGTCGATCGGAGCAAGCCGTAACCCGGTGGAGATTCGCGACTACAACGGGCCGGTAGAAGAGGCACAGTGGTCACAATTCGCCAGGAAGGGCCTGAAGATTTTGCCGAGGTTCGACGTGTCAACGAGCTGGCGTTCGAGCAGCCCGCGGAAGCCAATCTCGTTGACAAGCTGCGCGACGCGTGCGCAGACGCTTTGTCGCTGGTCGCTGTCGACGATGGCGTTGTTGGTCACATCCTCTTCACTCCGGTCGTGGCCGAGAGCGGGGCGAGCCGAGTGTCCGGGATGGGATTGGCGCCGATGGCGGTTGCTCCAGATCACCAGCGTCAGGGCATAGGCTCCCAACTCGTGCAGCGCGGACTGGACATGCTCCGCCAGCGCGGCTGTCCTTTCGTTGTCGTCGTGGGACATCCGGAGTACTACCCGCGGTTCGGGTTCGAGCCGGCGTCAGCGCGTGGCCTCGTCAGCCAGTGGGAAGGCATACCTGATGCGGCGTTCATGGTCCTGATTCTGGATGTGCACGCGATGACCGGAGTATCGGGAGTGGCCAGGTATCGAGAGGAGTTCAACGAGGTCGCCTGACGAGCGGCGCGACACAGGTCAAGACATGCTCGGGAGATCGATCGCGCAGTTCACGCTTCATGCTTCCACGGGCCGAGAAGTCATCGCTCGCTTTCGGCGCGCGTTGCTCGACGACGTTCCTCAGATCGAGCGGCTCATCGAGCTCGCAACCCGCGAGCTCAGCAAAGACGACTATTCAGAAGATCAGATCGAGGCGGCGCTCGGAACCGCCCTGGGGGTGGACTCGCAGTTGGTCCGGGATGGAACTTACTTTGTTGCGGAGGCGGGCAGCAGTCTTGTGGCCTGCGGAGGGTGGAGTTCGAGGAAGACGCTCTTTGGATCGGATGGCAGGGTCGATCGCCAGCCGGAGTTGTTGGATCCCGCCCGAGATGGGGCGCGCATTCGCGCGTTTTTCGTTCACCCTGACTGGGCGCGTCAGGGATTGGGTCGGAGGTTGCTCGAACTCTGTGAGGATGAAGCAAGGGCGAACGGCTTCAGATCGGCTGAGCTCATGGCCACTTTGCCGGGCGAGCGCCTCTACAGGCGCTGCGGATATGTCGCGGAGCGCGCCATCCAGCACCGATTGCCCGGAGGGACCGCGATCGAGTTCGTGCCCATGAGCAAGCGCTTTGCTCCGGAGTCTGGGACACGTGTGAGTCAGTCGTCGGAACAGGAAGGAACGAGCATGGACGTCGCTGTGATCTTCAAGCGGTTCGAATCTCCCGACGAGATTCGCGAAATGACGCTCGGCCGCTTTGAGGTGATCCACCTCGGAGGGATGACGATCGGCCGGGCCACATATCAACCGGGGTGGAGGTGGTCGGCGCACGTCGGCCCACAGGTAGGAGCCTCGCGCTGCCTCGTTGAGCACCTTGGACTCGTCGTTTCTGGTGTGGCCACGGCAGCGTTCGACAACGGCCGCGTCGTCGAACTCCGGCCCGGCGACGTGTTCTACATTCCGCCGGAGCCGCACGACAGCTGGGTCGTCGGCGTCGAGCCCTACGTCTCTCTTCATTTTCTCGGCGCTGACAAGTACGCGGCGAGGTAACCGATATGCAGCCTAGCGCCCCCGCGCCGATCAAGCCGCAGGTGTCGATCGAAGAGGTCGGACGACTGGACATCCGGGTTGGGACGATTGAGGCGCTGACGGATGTGCCTGGCTCGGACAAGCTGGTCGAACTGCGCGTGAGCTTCGGCGACCACACGCGCCAGGTCTTGGTCGGGATGAAGCAGGAGCGCGCGGATCCGCAGGAAGTCGTAGGCCGCCAGGCGCTATTCGTCGTCAATCTGCCGTCGCGCCGGATGGCCGGCCGGGTATCGGAGGCGATGCTGTTCGACCTGGGACACGCCGACCAGCTTGTGCCCGTGCTGGCGGTGCCTGAGCGGCCGGTTCCAGACGGGACGCGCGCCGGATAGTGCGGGCCCCGAGCCTCGAAGTGTCTCTTCTCCGCGCTTTGATCGCGGGCCGAATCGCTGATATAAACGGGGCGCGGAACCCCTCGTCTTGAACTCTGGAGAAACGACATGAAGCGCCTGGCCGTGTATGTCCTGTCGACCTGCGTGTTGATCGGCCTCCTGCAGCAGCGCGAGGTCGCCGGTCAAGTCGGCACCGTCAAGGAGCTCGCGCCAGGTGTGTACTTCCACGAAGGAGATCTGAGCGGGAAGGGTCACTGCAACAACGGCTGGGTGATCTTCGACGACTACGTGCTTGTGCTCGACGCCAACTTCCCTTCGGGTGCTCAGGAGATCATCCCCAAGATTCGCGCGCAGACGACCAAGCCGATCCGGTTCGCCTTCGACACGCACCACCACGGCGACCACGCGTATGGCAACCAGGTCTGGGTCGATAACGGCGCGGTGCCGGTCGCCCACGAGAACGTCATCGCCGAGATGCGGAAGTACGAGACCGGGTTCTTCGGCGGCGCCCCTGGGCGATGGGAAGAAGAGGCGAAGAAGCGCGAGGATTTGCGGTCGAGCCGCCTGAAGCCGCCGACGCTGCTATACCGCGACGTAATGATCTTCGATGACGGCACGCACCGCGTCGAGTTGCGCTACTTCGGCGTTGGGCATACACAGGGCGATGGCTTCGCGTGGCTCCCCAAGGAGCGGATCCTTTTCACCGGCGACGCCGCCGTGAACGGTCCGTTCAACTATATGGGTGACGGCGATAGCGGCGCGTGGATCGAGACACTCGGAAACGCCCAGAAGCTTGGCGCAACTGTCATCGCGCCAGGGCACGGGCCAGCAGGCGATGGCGGCGTGCTCGAGGCACAGCGACTCTACTTCGTCGCGCTCCGAGCCGAAGTGTCGAAGAGGAAGGCACTGACGCCCGCACAGGTACAGGGCGACGTCTCTGCGATTCGCGATACCCTCCTCAAGCAGCACTCGACCTATATCGATGCGAAGGCGAAATCCGTCGACGGATTCAGCTCACAGGTGCAACAGGTGTACAAGGAGTTGACCGGCAACGTGTTTCCGAAGTCAGGTGCACTCGAGGCTGCGCGGCAGGCGCACTTGTATCACCACGGACGTACCCCACGGTCGTTCAGACGGTCGTTCAGACGGTCGTCCAATAGAAGTGCCGTGACGTCGACGCTGAACCCGGCCGATCGGAAGCGGCTATGGATCATGGTGGCGGGTCCGTATCGGTCCGGTTCCTCCGACCCGGAAGTCTGGGCGAGAAACCTTCAGGCTCTCAACCACGTCAGCCCATGCAGTGCTGCAGAAGGGACACGTCCCGATCATCGGCGTCAACCTGGCGCTGCCGGTCATCGAGAGCGCCGGCCAGGAGTCCTACGGATCGATCATGTCGGCGTTGTCGTTGAGCCTGACGGAGCGATGCGATGCGATCCTGCGGATTGGCGGCGCCTCAACCGGCGCGGACGAGGAGGTTGCGACGTTTCGGACGCGCGGCCTTCCCGTGTTTCGAACGCTCGACGAGATTCCGGATGCTCGCTGATCCCGCGTGAACGAGTTCAAGGCGTGAACGAGTTCAAGGGAAGAGGCGCTCGACGAGCGCCTTCGTCCTGACGCCGAAGTCGCGCACTCGCGCCGCATCTTTCGGCGCGTAGCTGACGAGCCAGATCTGGACCCCGGTCTGACCGCTGGCGCGCCAGGTGCTGAGGCGGAAGACGCCGTTATCGAAGTCATCGACCGTAACGAAGAGATCGTGGCCGGGGCTGTGCCACGCGATGGTTCCCGCCAGTTGATCGCCAGTCGCCGCGCGGATGACAACGCGTCCGCCCTCGACGAGCGCGCCATCTGTTACGGCGAAGGCGGCTGGGCTGAGCAGTCGCTTCCACACCTCGTCGATGCTGAGTGCGGTGACGGCGTGAGTCGCCGCATGGTGACGGTCACGGCCTTTGTGGTGCTCGAGATAGTGCCTGAGCCCGCGCAGCTCGAACTGCCAGCCCGCGCTCACCGATTCGAGCTCGTCGTCCCAGTTGCCCCCCTCGCCGAATCCGGAGTGGACGATGCGGAGGGTCGTTTTCCCGGCGTGAGTCTCGAGCGTGAATTCCATCGCCAGCTGCTGCGGCGGGCCCGCAAGCGGTTCGCCGTTCACATCGAAGGCCGGCCGGTTCTCGACGAGCCTCAGACGACGCTCTGGCTCCCACGCCTCAATCTGCGATTCCCACGCAAAGTGCTCGTCCCATCCCCAGAACACGGAGCCGCCCTTCCCGGGCGTCACGCGCGCCTGCAGGGGAAACCATCGCATCAGCTCACCAGCGTCGGTGAGCGCGCGCCAGACGTCCTCCGGTGTCGCGTCGATGTCGATCGACATCGAAAAACTGCGGCGCTTTTTGTCCGTCGTCGCGGGTGGTGTAGCCATGCGTGACTCCTTACTCGGGTGACGAGACGTCGGAAGGGGGAGGGTAGAGGCCGCACCATCTGTCGCGGGAAGGTCAGGGTGCGGATGTCCGATCGTCACCAGACGAAACCTGCGGCCGCGGGGCGACTCGTCGTCGTGATATTTCGCGACGAGCTCGGTGAGGCGATTGGTCAGTTCGGCGGCAAAGGCCGCCCGGGACTCGGGAGACGCGAAACGGATCTCGGAGTCGATGGTGAGCGTCGAGATGCGCCTGTCCTCGGCGCGCGCGCGGACGTCGAGCGACGAGACTTCGCTGATCGTGCGAGCCGCGACCGCGACGACGTACGACGCGCTGAAGCGATCGCTGCGCCGCTTCTGGCGTCGCGCCGAGCGTTCCGAGTGCGTCGGGGCTGATCACGAAGCGTCGGGCAGTGGCGCGGAGAATGCGCTCGGTGCAGTTCCCCTTGCGGCGCTCCTCGACGCACTCGAGCAGCCCGCACTGCTCGAGCGCCTTCAGGTGGTAGTTGAGCCGCTGGCGGGGGAGGCCAAGGGCTGCGGGCGAGCCCGGCGGCGGAGTCGGGCTCGGCGAGAGCGGCGAGGAGCGTCCGTCGAGTGCCTCGGAGGGCTGTGGCAGCGGTTTCGGGTCTCTGGATGACCTCGACCCCGGCGGTTTGGCGCAGCATTCGCGGAACAATAGATCCGACAAATTATTTTGTCAAGACACTGAAATATGTCAATGTGTCGGTCGCATATTCCCGCCCGCGTTCGACCCAGGTCCGACCTGGTCTGACCCGTCTGACCCGTCGACCCTGGTCTGACCCCGTCGACCCGGCTGACCCCACAGCCGATGAGGCCGATAAGCTCGTCGCAGGTATCCATGGCCGAGCCCTACGACCTGCTGGCGCACGCCCACGAGCGGGCCATGGCCTTCCTCAACTCCCTGCCCGATCGGCCCGTGGCCGCCAGGGCATCGTTCGACGAGCTCGTGGCCGCCCTCGGTGGTCCGCTCCCGCGAGCCCCAGGACGAGCTCGGCATCCTTCTGCGACCTGAGCGCACGCCTCGAGCCCGGCATCACCGCGACCGCCGGGCCGCGCTACTTCGGCTTCGTGACCGGTGGCAGCTATCCCGTCGCCGTGGCCGCCGACTGGCTCGTGTCGACGTGGGACCAGAACGTCGCGCTGCACATCATGTCGCCCGCGATGTCGGCGCTCGAGGCCTGCACGGCGCGGTGGATTCTGGACCTGCTGGGCCTGCCCGAACAGGCGAGCGTCGGGTTCGTGACCGGCGCCCACACGGCCAACATCACCGCGCTCGCGGCCGCCCGCCACGAAGTGCTGCGCCGCGCCAGGTGGGACGTCGAATCGCTCGGCCTGCAGGGAGCGCCACCGCTGACCGTCGTCGCGAGCGCAGGAGGCGCACTCCTCCATCGACGCCGCGTGCCGGATGATCGGCGTCGGCAGCCGGACGATCATGCGCGTGGCCACCGACGAGCAGGGACGCATGCGGCCCGATGCGCTCGAGTGGGCGCTGTCGGCGACGTCAGGTCCGACGATTGTCTGTGCGCAGGTCGGGAACGTGAACACCGGCGCGTGCGATCCGCTGGTCGAGATCGGCGAGCTCACGCGCGAGCACGGTGCATGGCTGCACGTCGATGGAGCCTTCGGCCTGTGGGCCGCCGCCTCGCCCAGCTATCGCCGGCTCGTCTCCGGCCTCGCGGATGCCGATTCGTGGACGACCGACGGGCACAAGTGGCTCAACGTTCCGTACGACAGCGGCATCGTCATCGTGCGTCATCCGGCCGCCCACCGCGCGGCGATGAGTCAGACCGCCGCCTACCTCACGCCCGGCGAGGGCGACTGAGCGCGATGGGACCGACTGGGTGCCCGAAGCCTCGCGCCGCGCCCGCGCGGTGCCGATCTACGCCGTGCTGCGGATGCTCGGCCGATCGGGTCTCGCCGATCTCGTCGATCGCTGCTGCCGACTGGCGGTCCGCATGGCCGATCGTCTCTCGAATCAGCCAGGCGTGCAGGTCCTCAACGAGGTGGTGCTCAATCAGGTCCTCGTGCGGTTCTCGTCGCTGTCGGGCGAGAACATCACGAATCAGGTCATGGCGGCCGTCCAGGCCGCGGGCGTGTGCTGGTGCGGCGGCACGATGTGGGCAGGCGCGCCCGCGATGCGCATCTCGGTCTCGAACTGGCGCACGAGCGAAGACGACATCGACCGCTCGGCCGCGTCGATCCTCCAGGCGCTCGAACGCGTCAGCGCCGGTACGTGACGCGGTGGCGCTCACTTCGACCGGCGCGGCGAAGAGCGCGTCCTCCATCGGCACGTTGACCTCGATCTTCTCCGTGTAGGTGACGAGCGTGACGACCGGCTCCTTGCCGGTCCGCTCTTCCATGATGTCGAAGGGAAACTTCACGCCCTCGACGTCGCGCCAGTTGTCGAAGTCGATCGTGATATCGAACCGGCGGCCGTTCGGCAGGTTGAGCACTCCCGTGTGACGACGGTCGAGGTATGTGCGTGGCGTCGAGGTAGATGGTTCGCACCAGACCGCTCTTGAGCGTCACCGTGAGCTTGTAGGTCTCGCCGCCGGGCAGCGTCTCGCGTCCCGCGAGCGCGACGGTGTGGCCCTTCTCCCGCCAGTCGACGAGCAGCCCGTCGAAGTCCCCATCGACTTCCCGTGACTCCGCGGCCAGCTGCGGCTGGCGAGGCACGGCCTTGCCCTGCACCATGTCCCAGACCGCGTCCGCGTTGATGCCTCGAGGCGTCATCGTCGCCCCGGGCTGCCGCCGGTCCCTGCTCGACGCGCATGAGGTTCGGCCGCTTCTTGAAGACGATGACTTTGAGCGTGGTGCCGATGCCGCTCGCCACCGTTCGCGTCATCTTCACCGTCTGGATCGACGTGAGCTTGTCCCGGCCGCCCCGCGCGGCGATGTGACGGGCTGACGATGTCGTCGACCGTCTGGGCCGTCGACAGACGACGGCGCCAGCGCGAGCGCGAGGATCGCGGCAGGCCATCAGGCGGGCGCATGTGCGCAGGTCGCATTGGATTCTCTCACAGTGACCGATATTATCGTCGAAGTCGACCACGCGACGTTGCGCTTCGTCCCAGCGTTTGACACTGCAGGCTGTCTCAGACAGCGCGAACGAGCGGAAGCAGTGAGCCTGCGAGCGTAGCGGGGCGTTGGGGCCCCCGCGAGCGAGCCGTGGTGAGTCCGAGGCGAAGCCCCTCGGTGATTATCATTCCATCATGGTTCTGGAACGGCACGCGACAGTGAATGGCCGGGCGACGCGGTACCTCGAAGCCGGGAAGGGGCAGGCCGCTCATCCTCCTCCACGCATTTCCGTTGAGCGCGGACATGTGGCGGTCTGCAGATCGACCACGTGCCGGACGGCTGGCGATTCATCGCGCCTGACCTGCGCGGATTCGGCGCCGGGCCGCCCGCGCCGAAGACGCGGATCGTCGCTGACGATCGACGACTACGCCGGCGACGTCGTCGCACTCATGGACGCGCTGGGGATCGAGACCGCGGTGATCGGAGGTCTGTCGATGGGCGGCTACGTCACCTTCGCCCTCTTTCGGCAGGCGCCCGCGCGTTTCGAAGGCGTGGTCCTGGCCGACACGAAGGCGCAGGCGGATACGCCGAGGGGCAGGCCGGCCGGCGCGCGATGTCGGCGAAGCTTCGCGCGTCAGCGGCGTGAGCGCCGTCGTGGACGAGCTGCTCCCGAAGCTGCTCGGCGAAACCACGCACCGGGAGCGTCCGCAGGTCCTCGCCTGACGCTCGTCGTCTCATGGAGGCGAATCAACCGGACGCGATTGACGCCGCGCTGCACGCGCTCATGACCCGTCCGGACTCGACCCCGGACCTCCGGCGCATCAGCTGTCCCGCGCTCGTCATCGTGGGCCAGGAGGATGCGGTGACCCCGCCGCCGACGCCGAGCTCCTCGCGCGACTCGATTCCCAGGGCGGAGCTGGTCGTGCTGCCGCGCGTCGGCCACCTCTCGAACCTCGAGGCGCCGGAAGGCTTTTCGAGCGCGCTGACGAGGTTCCTGTCGCGCGCCTTTTGATATAGAGATGTCTGCCTGCGTGGCATACGATTACGAAAGATGCGTCGTGCTCTTGTCTCCACTGTCGTGCTGGCTTTGTGCCTCGGCTTCGCGCCGGCGCGGAGCGCGCAGCAGCCCCCGCTGCCTCCCGGCAGCGATCCGTTTCACCGGGCGCTCGATCAGATCCTCGACGTCAACGTCCGCGACGGGCTGGTCTACTATCGGGCGCTGCAGTCGACGCGCGGCGCGCTCGATCGCTATGTCGCGTCGCTCAACGTCTCGACGGCGACCTACGACGCGTGGTCGCGAGAAGCGAAGATGGCGTTCTGGGTGAATGCCTACAACGCCTTCGTGCTCCAGACCGTCGTCAGCCGCTATCCGATTCGCGGCACGAGCAGCGCCTATCCGGCCTCGAGCATCCGCCAGATTCCCGGCGCGTTCGATCAGATGAAGTTTCGCGCGGCCGGACGGAGCGTGACGCTCGACGAGATCGAGAAGACCATCCTCGCGGAGTTCAAGGAGCCGCGGCTGTCGCTCGCCCTCGGCCGCGGCGCCGTCGGCAGCGGCCGTCTGCGCAGCGAAGCCTACACGGCGGCGCGGCTGCCCGAGCAGCTCGAGTCGATTCAGGCGGAGTTCGTCACCAGGCAGCGCCTGCTCAAGGTCGATCGGCCCGCGGGGCTGGTGTCGACGACGCCGATCGTGAGCTGGCACGAGGCGGAGTTCGTCGCGGCGTATGGCGAGAAGGCGGGCGAACGCTTTGCGACGCGATCGCCGATCGAACGGGCACTCATCGCGTTCATCACGCCCACACCTCCTGCCGCTCGAGCGAGAGTTCGTCGACGAGAACCGGTTCAAGGTCGCGTTCCAGGCCTTCGACTGGCGGCTGAACGATCTGACCGGCGGGCGGATTGAGTAAGAGGGCTCAGGCTTTAGGCTCTAGGCTTTAGGCTCTAGGCAAGATCTTCGAGAGTGATCTCAAGGTTTTGCTAGAGCCTAGAGCCTAGAGCCAAGCCCTAGTTAACTCCACCGAGCTCTGTGGTGAAATAGCTCCGTTTTCTCACGTCGCCTACCAACACATGGATTTCGGACTCACCGACAAAGTTGCGATTGTCACCGGCTCGAGTCGCGGGCTCGGGCTCGCGAGCGCCAGAGCGCTCGTGGCCGAAGGCTGCCGCGTGTGTCTGTGCGCGCGCGGCGAGGAGCGTCTGGCGGAGGCCGCGCTCGAGGTCGAGGCCGCGGCCAAGCGGCCCGAACCTGGTCACGACCGTTCAGGCCGACGTGTCGACCAACGGACGGCGTCGAGCGCGTGATCGAGAGGGCCGTCGACGCTTTCGGCGGGCTCGACGTGCTCGTCAACAACGTCGGCCGCGCCGGCGGATCGGACATCCTGGACACGTCCGACGCCGAGTGGCAGGCGGCGTTCGACGAGACGCTCTTTCCGGCGATCCGCGCGTCGCGTCTCGCCGTGCCGCACATGCGGCAGCGCGGCGGCGGCGCGATCGTCATGATTGCCTCGATCTACGGCCGGGAGGCCGGCGGCCGGATGACGTACAACGCCGTGAAGGCCGCCGAAATCAGCCTCGCCAAGTCGCTTGCGCAACAGCTCGCGCCGTTCAACATCCGCGTCAACAGCGTCGCGCCTGGCTCGATCCTCTTCCCCGGTGGCTCGTGGCACCGTCGTCAGCAGGCCGATCCTGACGGGATCGCCGAGTTCATGCGACGCGAACTTCCCTTTGGTCGCTTTGGGCGTCCCGACGAAGTCGGAGCGGCCGTCGCGTTTCTCGCCTCACCGCGCAGCAGCTGGATCAGCGGCGCTTGCATCCCGGTCGATGGGTGTCAGGGCAGATCGAACATCTAGACAGCTCGTCATGGCTCTGAACAGGAGATCAGAGTTCAGGAGCAGCTTTCAGACTAAGACGCATCCTGATCTCTCGGTCTCCTGTCAATCTCTGATGATCGACGAGTCCTGCGACTAGGCTGTCGAGCTGGCAAACGCCTGAGACCCGCGTGATATAAACACGCTCATGTCCGAGCGCTCGCCACCCTGATTCAATCCGCGGCCGACGCCCTGTTCATGCCGTGGGTCGTGATCCTGCTGCTTGGTGCGGGATTGTTCCTGACGGTCCGGACGGGTTTCGTGCAGGTGCGGCGGTTCGGCGAGGCCTGCCGCGTCGCGTTCGTGCGGCGGGGCAGTGGGCGCGACGGCGCGCTGACGCCGTTTCAAGCGTTCATGACGGCGCTTGGTGCATCGATTGGCACGGGCAACATCGCCGGCGTCGCGACCGCGATCGTATCCGGCGGTCCCGGCGCGCTCTTCTGGATCTGGGTCTACGGTTTCGTGGCGACGGCAATCAAGTTTGCCGAGGCCGTGCTCGGCATGACCTTTCGTGAGGCGCGCGGCGATCAGGTTTTGTCGGGGCCGATGTACTACCTCAGAGACGGCCTGCGGTCGCCGTTCCTCGCCTGGCTCTTCGCGTTCGTCGCCGCCGTCGCGGCGCTGACGACGACGCCCTTCACGCAACCCAACTCGATGGCGCTCGTGCTGGACTCGGTGCTGGGGATTCCGCGAATCGTCTCGGGCATCGCCATCGCCGTGCTGACGTGGCTCGTCATCATCGGCGGCATCAAGTCGATCGGCAGGACCGCTGAGAAGCTGTCGCCACTCAAGGTCGGGCTCTACCTCGTCGGCGGCCTCATCGTGATCGTGATGAATGCCGGGCGGATCCCTGGCGTGCTGTCGCATGGTCGTGCGCGAAGCGCTGACGATGCAATCGGCGTTCGGGTTCGGGATGTTCATTGCGATGCGCTACGGCATCGCTCGCGGCATCTACGCGAACGAGGCCGGCTACGGCACGGCGGCGGTGGCCTACGGCACCGCGCAAAGCACCCAGCCCGCGCAGCAAGGGCTGAATGCCGTCATGGAAACCTTCATCGTCTCGTTCGTGACGTCGAGCATCTCGGCGATGACGATCCTCCTGACCGGTGTCTGGCAGATCGGCCTGACCAGCACTGCCGCCGTCGCCGCCGGCTTCAACTCCGTCATGCCCGTCGTCGGTGGGTGGATCGTCGCGTTCTGCACGTTTCTCTTCGGCTACACGACGCTCATCGGCTGGGCCTACTACGGCGAGCAGTTCTTCGAGTACATCCTCGGCCGCAAGGTGGCGATGCCCTACCGCTGGATTTTCTGCCTGCTGATTCCGTTCGGCGCGATCTCGCGGGTCGAACTCGTGTGGGCGTGGGGCGATCTGATGAACGTGCTGCAGGTGTTCCCGAACCTGATCGGAGTCATCGGATTGAGCGGGATCGTGGCGAGGATTGCGAAGCAGGAGCTAGGAGCTAGGAGCTAGGAGCGTCCCGCCCCTTTCGCTTCTTGATCGCCAGGCGATTGACTGCTACCATCGGACCCGCAATTCCTTTGGTTGCACTCACTTTCCGCTATGGCTTCACAAACTCTGCCGGTCATTTCCGGCGACAAGGACCGCTCGCTGCAGGAAGCGGTCAGCCGGCTGACCTATTCCCCCAGACCCGGAGGAGCAGAGGCGGACCCGATCGTGACGGCGGTGCGGCGGCTGCCTGCCACGCCCGCGTCGTTTGCGCCCTATCCTGAGGGCACTGACGACCGACTCCTGGGTTCGCTCGCCGCCCGTGGCATCAGCCAGCTGTATACGCATCAGGCCCAGGCGTTCGCCCATGTGCTCGGCGGGCGCAACGTCGTCACGATCACGCCGACCGCGTCTGGCAAGACGCTCTGCTACAACGCGCCCGTCCTCAATGCCATCCTCCAGGATCAGTCGACGCGCGCGCTGTACCTCTTTCCGACCAAGGCCCTCGCGCAGGATCAACTCGCCGAGCTGCACGCGTTGTCCGAATTGGTCGGGCCGTGACTCGGATCTCGAGATCGGCGTCTTCACCTACGACGGCGACACGCCGTCGGACGCGCGCCGCGCGATTCGCGGCAAGGCGCACGTCGTCCTCAGCAACCCCGACATGCTCCACGCGGGGATTCTGCCGCACCATCCGCGCTGGGCGAAGCTCTTCGAGAACCTGCGCTTCGTCGTCATCGACGAGCTGCATGCGTATCGCGGCGTATTCGGCAGTCACCTGTCGAACATCCTGCGTCGTCTGCAGCGCGTGTGCCGCCACTACGGATCGGACCCCGTCTTCATCTGCTCGTCGGCCACGATCGCGAACCCGCGCGAACTTGCCGAAGGGCTGACCGGCAAGCCGTTCGAGCTCATCGACGAGAGCGGCGCGCCGCGCGGCGAGAAGTTCTTCCTGTTCGTGAACCCGCCGGTCGTCAACGCCGAGCTCGGCATTCGACGATCGTATCTGGCGGAAACGCGGCGTGTGGCGCTCGAGTTCCTGAAGTACCAGCTCCAGCTGATCGTGTTCGCGCAGAGCCGCTTGTCGGTCGAGCTGCTGACGACGTATCTCAAGGATGCCTTTCATGGTCCGCCTGGCGCCGCCGACGTGATCCGCGGCTATCGGGGCGGCTATCTCCCCAATCGCCGCCGCGAGATCGAGCGGGGCCTGCGCGAAGGTCAGGTCCGCGCCGTTGTCTCGACCAATGCGCTCGAGCTCGGCATCGACATCGGCGCGCTCGACGTCTCGGTGATGGCCGGCTACCCGGGGACGATTGCCGCCACGTGGCAGCGCGCTGGTCGCGCCGGCCGCCGCACGACACGGTCGGCGGCCGTGTTTGTTGCTTCGAGCGCGCCGCTCGATCAGTTCATCATCCGCAATCCGTCGTACTTCTTCGATGCCACGCCCGAGCATGCCCTGATCAACCCCGACAACCTCCACATCCTGCTCGATCACGTCAAGTGCGCTGCTTTCGAGCTGCCATTTGGGGACGAGGAAGGTTTCGGGAACGAGAACGTCCAGGAGATCCTCGCCGTGCTTGCCGAGGAGGGGTTCGTTCACCACGCCGACGAGCAGTGGAACTGGACGAGCGAGTCCTATCCGGCCGACGCCGTCAGCCTCCGATCGATGTCGTCCGACAACTTCGTCGTCATCGATGCCACGGATGGCGAACGCGTCATCGGCGAAACCGACTTCACGAGCGGGCCTGCCACGCTTCACGAGAAGGCCATCTACATCGTCGAAGGCCAGCTCTATCAGGTCGAGCGTCTGGATTTCGACGGCCGCAAGGCCTTCGTCCGCGCGGTCGAGTGCGACTACTACACCGACGCCATCACCTATACGAAGGTCACGATTCTGGAGACCTTCGCCTCTGATGCTCCTGTTTCTGGGCGGTCCCACGGCGAGGTTCACGTGGTCTCGCGCGTGGTCGGTTTCAAGAAGATCAAGTTCTACACGAACGAGAATGTCGGCTCGGGCGAGCTGGATCTCCCCGAGCAGCAGATGCACACGTCGTCGTACTGGCTGACGATTCCATCAGTCATCGTGGCCGGCTTGCCGTTTGGTGGCGACGACCGTCGCGACGGAGTCGTTGGCCTGGCGTTTGCGATGAGGAACATCGCGCAGCTCCTGCTGATGTGCGATCGACACGATATCGGGCTGTCGGTTGACGGCGGGACGCTCGAGCGATCGACGCGAACCGGAGGTACGGGCGGCGTGCCGGCTGCGCTCGCCGCCGAGCCGAACATCTTCATTTACGACAACTACCCGGGCGGGATCGGATTCAGTCGGCCGCTGTACGACATGCATCTTGCGCTGCTCGAGCGCACGCGGGAGTTGATTGTGGGCTGTCCGTGCGAGTCGGGCTGTCCGTCCTGCGTTGGTCCCGAGGGCAATACCGGACCCCACGCGAAGGCAGTGGCGTCGCGGATTCTCGACGGCTTGCTGCTCGCGCTGCCGGAAACCAACCACGCGATTGAGGACGGCGCCTGACGTGGACCTCAAATCACGCCTTCGCGCGATCGTTCAGCCGGGCCGTACCTCAGACCTGGCTCGCCGTAGCCTTGTCCGCCTCCGCGCGGAGCGCTTCGGCGAGACCTCGACGGAGCCCGAAGGGCGGAGTCGGGGCGAAGGCGGCGAGCTGACCTACGAGCCCGACGTCGGTGGCTACGAAGCAGGCACGACGATCGACCGTGTCGGTGAGGTGCTCGGTGGACGCGCGGCCAGGAACGCTTTTGGCGAGTGCCTGATCATCGATCGCCGGTACGAATCCGATCGCTGGCATGGCGATGTGCGAATTGCGGAATGCGAGATTGGTGATGCAGGCAGCCTGGGACTGCTGGATCCGCAGCTGGCCGGCGCCCGCAGCGCGCGGCGCACGGTGTTCGTCGATCTCGAAACGACGGGTCTGAGCGGCGGCGCGGGCACGGTCGCGTTTCTGGTCGGCTGCGGGTTCTTTGACCTTGGCGCCTTCCAGGTTCGTCAGTTCCTGCTGACCAGCTACTCGGCCGAGCGCGCGCTCCTCACCGCCGTGGCCGAGTTCTTCGACGACGCCGATCTAATCGTCAGTTACAACGGAAAGACGTTCGATCTGCCGGTGATGGAGACGCGCTGGCTGTTCCATCGCATGGAGATGCCGCTCGAGGGCGTGCCGCATTTCGATGCGTTGCACACGGCTCGCCGATTATGGAAGCCACGGGCCGTCGATCCCATGGAGGGCGGCTGCCGGTTGTCGACGCTCGAACGGACGCTGTTCGACGTTCGTCGTGTCGGCGACGTGCCAGGATTCGAGATCCCGTCCCGCTTCTTCCACTTCATGAGGAGCGGCGATCCGCGCCCGCTCGAGCCGGTCCTCGAGCATAACCGGCTGGATCTCGTGTCGCTGGCAGCAGTCACGGCCCGGGCGGTGCGACTGGTCGCCGAGGGTGCGGACGGATGCCCGGATGGGTCGCAGGCGTTGGCCGTCGGCCGCATCTACGAGCGAGCCGGGCTCTTCGACCGCGCCGAAGCCTGCTATCGGCGAGCGGCAGCGACCGAGACGCGAGCGGCAGCGACCGAGAACTTGGAGGTGAGAAGCGAGAGCCTCTATCGGCTCGGGCTACGCTGCCGGCGCGAACGACGGTTCACCGAAGCCGTCGCGATCTGGCAGGAGCTCGTCGCGCTGACCGAGCCTCGATCGGCGCGTCGCCATCCGACCGTGGCCGCACTCAGGCAGTACGCCGTCGAGGCGCTCGCCATTCATCTCGAACATCGCGATCGAGACCTCGAGACGGCGCGAGACCTAGCGATGTTCGCCCTGAAAGAACGCACTGAAGAGGGGAGAAACGACCGCCGCGCCGAAGGCTACAGGCACCGGCTGGCTCGCCTAGAGCGGAAGCTCGAAAAAGAAGAGCGTAAGCTCGAGAGAGAAGAAGTGCGGAAGCTCGAAAAGGAAGAGCGGACGCTCGCAAAAGAAGTGCGAAAGCTCGAAAAAGCAAACGCCCAGCTCCTGTGGAGCTGAGCGTTGGACCGAACTACGCCTTGGCGGTCGCCGGCTGCTTCTTGGCCTTCGCGGCCGCTTTACGGCTCTCGGAGGTCTGGGCGCCGAACCGCTTGGTGAAGCGCTCGACCCGTCCTTCGGTGTCGATTAGCTTCTGCCGTCCGGTAAAGAACGGGTGGCAGTTGTTGCAGATCTCCAGGTGGAGTTCCTGCTTGGTCGAGCGGGTGCTCCAAGTCGCACCGCACGCGCAGCGGGCGACGACCTCGTGATACTTCGGGTGAATCCCTTCCTTCACTGCTGGCTCCTTCGGGGCTCCGGGAAAAAGACATTATACCAAACCCGCCCCATGGCAGTCGCTAGTATTTTGATAAGCCGTTTTTTGTCAATGACTTACTGCTACTCAAAGTCGACGTTGCGCTCCCACCGATGCCTCCTGAGCTCGGCCATAAGCGGTGCGGCCAGCGGCTGTCCGTCGCTGACTCCGAGGTTCTGCTCGACGTTCCTCACCTGACGCATTCCGGGAATCACGGTCGAGACAGCGGGGTGCGTCAGGATGTGCCGTAACGCCAACTGAGGCATCGTCATGCCCGAAGGGATGACCTCGCGGAGCCGGGCCACGCGCGGCAGCGTCGCCTGCAGGTTATCGGGGTTGAAATACAGATTCCGGAAGTCGCCGGCGGGCCACGTCGAGTCCGCCGCCAGGGAGTCGGTGAGACTGCCTTCGTCGAACGGCACCCGGGCGATGATGGCGATTTGGTGTTTCTGGCAGTACGGGAACAGTGCGTCCTCGGGGTTCTGGTCGAAGACGTTGTAAACGACCTGGACCGCATCGATGAGCCCAGTGTCGAGCGCGCGCAGCACGTTCGCCGGTTGAAAGCGGTTCACGCTGATCCCGAGCGAGCGCACGAGACCCTCGTCTTTGAGCGCGCGCAGCGCGCGCTGCCAGCGCTCGTCGGTCGCCCATTCGTCGGTCCACACGTGCAGCTGCTGCAGATCGAGCGTCGAGACGCCAATGTTCGCAAGACTCTTCTCGGTGTACTCGCGGATGTAGTCGGGAGGGAAGACCTCGTCGAGCGTGTACGACGGTTTCGCCGGCCACTTCCGATTCTTCGGCGGTATTTTGGTGGCGATGTAGAGGCGCTTGCCGGGATGGCGTTTGAGGGTCGCGCCAAGCAACCGTTCGCTGTGGCCATCGCCGTACGCCCAGGCGGTGTCGAAGAAGTTGCAGCCGAGCTCGATCGCCCGGTCGAGCGACTCGAACGACTGCTCGTCGTCGCTGCCGGTCCACCCCGCCATCCCCCACATGCCGTAGCCGACTTCGGAGACCTGCCAGCCCGTCCTGCCAAACGTCCGATAGCGCATCTGGGGATGATACTTCCTTGGTTCAGGGTTCAGGGTTCAGGGTTCAGGGTTCAGGGTTCAAGGTTCATGGTTCAGCGTTCATGATTCACGGTTCTGCTCTGAGCCCTGAGCCCTGAACCATGAACCTTGAACCTTGAACCCTGAACCGGAAGTTATTGTTCTTTCTGACACGGTGGTCCGCTCAGCGTTGAAATCATCACGAGCGGCTGACGGCCGCGCCGGACGATGCTGTGCGAGTTGCCGCGGGGCACGATCACAAAGACGCCACTCGCCAGTTGTCGTTCCTGACCTGCGACTTTGTGGGTGCCTTCTCCGGCGACGACGTAAATCAACTCGTCGGCGTCCGCATGAGCATGATCCGCCAACGGGTCACGGATCTGCACCAGAGACGACGTCGAGCTGTTCGTACAGCCGAGCGGCGAGCGCTTGATCGGCGCGTTGCCGATGAAGTTCTTCTCGAAGAAATCCGTGATATCCACCGACATCGGCGGATACGAACCGTTCGGAGCGGCCGTTGGCGCCTGGGCCGGGGGTGGCGTCTCGACCTTCGGTGGGGGCGGCGGCGGTGGAGCCGTATTCAACGCGACCGTGGACTTCAGTGGCTTCCCAGGCACGACGACGACATCGCGCTCGAGGGTCACGAAGCTGTCGTGCTCGAATCGCAGCCGATAGACGCCTGCCGTAACGTTCGAGAACGTCACCGTGCCGCTCGGATCCGTCGCTCCTTCGCGGTTGACAGGGCCGGATGCCCTGACCCCGACCTCCGGAAGCGGCTGCCCATCCATGCTGGTGACGAGCACAGTGATGGTCACCCGGGCGGTGGCTGGTTGACGGGCTGGGGCGGCCTGGCCCTCTGGACGACTGCCCCCCAGCGCCACCATCGCAAGACAAACGACACCGAAAGCTGCGCAGCGCATGCACTATCAGATTGCGTTCCCGGCAGTGCCGTCAAGTGCCAGATGGATGAGCTTCTGCGCCTTTACGTCGACCGACAGGGTTGAATTTCAGCGGCCATTGCCCTTGCACCGCTGTTCTTCTGAAGGATCCCCGCCTCAAATACTTGTCCCTGCGCGAGCTCTTGAGCATCCAGTGCACGTTGTCCCGTAACTCCTGGCGTGCGACTTTTCCGGCGTAGCGGATCATCTTGGCACCCATCGTGAATCGCCATCCAGCATGAGCCGCCGAACCTTGGTGGTCGGGCTGGCACTCGTCGGCACGCTGACAATCGCCGTCATCGGCGGCTACGCGACGCGGCGCCCGCTGCTGAGCGTCTCTGTCACCGACGTGACGCGCGGGCCGATCTCGCGGGAAGTGCTCTCGAGCGGTGTGCTGGAGCCGAAAGCCGCCGTGAATGTCGGCTCACAGGTTTCCGGCACAATCCAGTCGTTGAGTGCCGATTTCAACGATCACGTCAAGACCGGACAGATCGTCGCGCAGATCGATCCAGCGCCGTACGACACACGGCTCGCGGAGGCGCGTGCGGAATTGATTCGATCCGAGGCCGAATCCGAGCGCCGCCGCGTCGAACTCGAAGACCTCCGGACGAAGGCTGGCCGGGCGGTCGAGCTCGGAACGCAGGGGCTGGTTACACAGGCGCAGCTCGACGCAGCGCAGTTCGCCGTGCGCCAGGTGGAGGCGGAGCTCAAAGCCGCTGTCGCGGCGACCCGCGCAGCGAAGGCCGGTGTCGCCGAAGCCGAGGTCAACCGCTCGCGCACGACGATTCGAGCGCCAATCGACGGCATTGTCGTCAGCCGCAACGTCGAGATCGGACAGACGATTGCCGCGTCCTTCAACTCGCCGGTGTTGTTCCGGATCGCCGATCTGCGGAAGATGCAGTTACTCGCGGAAGTAGGAGAGTCCGAGGCTGGCGAAGTACGACGCGGCGCGCCGGTGACGTTCAAGATCGAATCGATCGGGCCGCGCGAGTTCAGGGCCGCCATCTCTGAAGTCCGGTTGAGTCCGGTGGTCACGCAGGCGAGCAGCAGCAGCGGTGCGACGGGCACTGCGGGCGCAACCGCGACGTCCGGCACGACGGCAGCCGGCCGAGGAACGGCCGCGACGAGCGGCACCGCCTCACAAGGCAACACTTCAACGGGATCGGCCGGCACGGCGACGGCGACGCAGCCTGGAGCGGTGACGGCGGCGCAGCCTGGAGCGGGAACAGGAACGCAGCCTGGAGCGGCGGCGAACACTAATGTTACCGTGCCGGCGGGGGCCGTCGTTTCTTACACGGCCGTCGTCGACGTCGACAACTCAGACGGAGAGATCGTGCCGGGCAGTACCGCCATCGTCATTCTGCCGACCGGCCGCCGTGCCGATGTGCTGCGCGTGCCCAACGCCGCGCTGACGTTCCGGCCCAATGCCGATGTGCTGAAAGCGAGCGGGCAGTCGCCACGCGACGTGCCAGAACCGGATCGCGCGCCCGATGACGCCGGCCGCGGCTACGTCTGGAAGTACGAGGCAGGGAAGTTCGTGGCGATCGCCGTGGTGACCGGCGTGGCGGACGAACGCTGGACGGAGGTGACGTCGGGAAAAATCCAGCCGGGCGACCGGTTGGTCACCCAGGTCGAGATCCCCCGCCCCTGACCGCGGCGGGTTTACTTGCCGTTGGCCATCGCCCCGAGGAATTCGGCGTTCGACTTGGTCTTGGCCATCTTCGACAGGAGCAGTTCCATCGCCTCGGTCGGCGAAAGCGGCGTCAGCACCTTGCGAAGGACCCACACCCGATTGAGGTCTTCCTTCGGGATGAGCAGCTCTTCCTTCCGCGTGCCGCTCTTCTGAATGTCGATGGAGGGGAAAACACGGCGATCGGTGAGCTTGCGATCGAGGTGGATCTCCAGGTTACCTGTGCCCTTGAACTCCTCGAAGATGACTTCGTCCATCCGCGATCCCGTGTCGATGAGCGCGGTGGCGATGATCGTGAGCGAGCCGCCGGATTCGATGTTACGCGCCGCGCCGAAGAACCGCTTCGGGCGCTGCAAAGCATTACTGTCCACGCCGCCCGAGAGCACCTTACCCGATGCCGGCACGATCGTGTTGTAGGCGCGCGCGAGTCGCGTGACCGAATCGAGGAGGATGACGACGTCCTTCTTGTGTTCGACGAGGCGCTTGGCCTTCTCGATGACCATCTCGGCGACCTGCACGTGCCGGGTCGCCGGCTCGTCGAAGGTCGAGGAGATGACCTCCCCCTTCACCGACCGCTGCATGTCGGTCACCTCTTCGGGCCGCTCGTCGATGAGCAGCACGATGAGATAGACCTCGGGGTGGTTGGTCGTGATGCTGTTGGCGATGTTCTGCAGCAGCATGGTTTTGCCGGTTCGCGGCGGCGCGACAATCAAGCCGCGCTGGCCTTTGCCGATCGGCACCATCAGGTCCATCACCCGCGCCGAGAGATTGTCCGACGCCGCCTCGAGACGGATGCGTTCCTGCGGGTAGAGCGGTGTCAGGTTCTCGAAGAAGATTTTTTCGCGGACCCGGTCGGGCGGCTCGAAGTTGATCGCTTCGACCTTGATCAGCGCGAAATATCGCTCGCCGTCCTTCGGCGGCCGAATCTGCCCGGAGACCGTGTCGCCGGTATGCAGATCGAACTTGCGTATCTGCGACGGGGAGACGTAGATGTCGTCGGGGCCGGGCAGATAGTTGTAGTCGGGGGCGCGCAGGAAGCCGAATCCGTCGGGCAGGGTCTCGAGCACACCTTCGGAGAAGAGCAGGCCGCTCTTCTCGGCGCGCGAGCGCAGGATTTCGAAGATCAGTTCCTGCTTGCGCATGCCGCCGGCGCCGGGCACGTCGAGCTGCTTGGCAATCTTGGTCAGCTCGGTGACGCCCATGTCCTTCAGCGTGCCGAGTTCGACGACCGGCGCTTCGGCGGTCGCTGTCGCGGCGGCCTTCGGCTCTGGCGCCGTGGCGGCCGGGGTCCGGGGTTCGCTGGCAGTTTCCGTCACTCTGCGCTCCTGGCGAGTCTTGCTATCGTTCTCCACAATTCATCCAATCCTTCGCCGCTCGTTGCCGAAACCGGCACGACGGCTGTTGCAAACGTTGTTTCGAGTGTCTTCAGGTTCTTCGCGCGCTCGCTGCGCGCCAGCTTGTCGATTTTCGTCGCGACGACGTGATACGTGACGCCCAGGCGGTTCAACCACGCGGCGGCGTCGAGATCGGCGCGCAGGCCGGGATGCCTGGAGTCGATGAGCAGCAGCGCGGTGCGCGGCTCCCTCTGCGGGCTGTTTTCAACGCCCGGCGACCTCGCGCCTCGCTCGGACCGCGGGCGCTCGCTGAAGTAGCTTTCCGCGATCTCAGCCAGTTCCCGTGCCGAGTCCTCGCCGCCGCGCGCGTATCCATAGCCTGGCAGATCCACGAGATAGACCGGCCACCGTCCTGGTCCACCCGGCCCGCCCTCCATCGTGATGCGATAGAAGTTCACCAGGCGGGTCTTGCCCGGCGCGGCGCTCGTCCGGGCGATCTTCTCCCGGCACAGCGCGTTGATCAGGCTCGACTTACCGACGTTGGAACGGCCCGCGAGCGCTACGCGCGCGACCTCGTCCCGCGGAATCCCGTCCGCTCTGGCCGCACTGGTAACGAAATCGGCGTTGAGAACTTTCACGAAGGCTCAGGGCTCATGGCTCAGGGCTCAAGCTTTCTGACCCCTGGACCACGGGTGGCTCTCACGCTCGCGCCTGAGCCTTGAGCCTTGAGACCTGAGCCGGCCATCAGTGCGTAATCGTGTCGTCCGAAATGGCGGGCTCGACTTCCGCGGCGGCTGGCGTGGTGGCGGCGATGACGGGGAGCGGTGACTCGAGCGCGAGCTTGAGCACTTCGTCCATCGTCTCCACCATGTAGATGTCGAGCGCGTCGAGAACGTTCTTCGGGATGTCCGCGAGATCCTTCTCGTTGTCCTTCGGAAGAATGATGTTCTTGAGGCCCGCGCGGTGGGCGGCCAGCACTTTCTCCTTCACGCCGCCGATCGGCAGGACCTTGCCGCGCAGCGTGATCTCGCCGGTCATGGCGAATTCCTTGCGCGTCGGGACCCTGGCGATCGCCGAGACCAGCGCCGTCGCGAGCGTGATTCCCGCCGACGGACCGTCCTTCGGTATGGCCCCTTCAGGCACGTGCACGTGCACGTCGGTTTTGCGGTTGAAGTCCTTCGGGATGCCGAACTCCTCCGACTTCGACCGCACGTAGCTCATCGCCGCGTGCGCCGACTCCTGCATGACGTCGCCGAGTTTGCCGGTCAGCCGCAGGTGGCCCTTGCCGGGCATCAGCGTCGCTTCGGTCACGAGAATCTCGCCGCCGACCTCGGTCCAGGCGAGGCCCGTGGCGACGCCAATCTCGTTGTGCTCCTCCATCAGCGTCGGCCGGAAGCGCGGCACGCCCAGGTATTCGGTCACTTTGGCGGCGCTGATTTCCTCGCAGAACGACTTGCCTTCGACGACGACCTTGCGCGCCACCTTGCGGCAAATCGACGAGATTTCACGTTCGAGGCTCCGCACGCCGGCTTCACGCGTGTAGCGCTGGATAATCGTCTGGAACGCCTCGTTCAGGAACGTCAGGTTGGCGGCCGTCAGGCCCGCGCCCTCGATCGCCTTGTGCGACAGGAACACGCGCGCGATCTCGACCTTCTCCTGCTCGGTGTAGCCGGCGAGCTGCAGCACTTCCATACGGTCGCGCAGCGCCTGCGGAATCGTGTGGAGCACGTTGGCCGTGCAGATGAACATCACGTTCGACAGGTCGTACTCGACGTCGAGGTAGTGGTCGAGGAAGGTGTTGTTCTGTTCCGGATCGAGCACCTCGAGCAGCGCCGCCGACGGGTCGCCGCGGAAGTCCATCGACATCTTGTCGACTTCGTCGAGCAGGAACACCGGGTTCTGCGAGCCGGCCTTCTTCATCATCTGGATGATCTGGCCGGGGAAGGCGCCGATGTAGGTGCGCCGGTGGCCGCGAATCTCGGCCTCGTCGCGCACGCCGCCGAGCGACAATCGCACGAACTTGCGGTTCATCGCGCGCGCGATCGACTTGGCGAGCGACGTCTTGCCGACTCCGGGAGGCCCGGAGAACGTCAGAATCGTCGCCTTCGGCTTCTTGATCAGGGCGCGGACCGCGAGGAACTCGAGGATCCGATCCTTGATTTTTTCGAGCCCATAGTGGTCCTCGTTGAGGATCGCTTCGGCGCGCTTGAGATCGCGGCTCTCCTTGGTCTTCTTGTGCCACGGGACCGCGATCAGCCAGTCGAGGTAATTGCGCGAGACGGTCGCTTCGGCCGACATCGGCGGCATCGCTTCCAGCCGCTTCAATTCCTGCACGGCCTTCTCGGCGACCTCTTCAGGCATCTTGGCCTGTTCGATCTTCTTCTTGAGCTCGTCGATCTCGTTGCCCTTCTCGTCCTTGCGGCCGAGCTCCTTCTGGATCGCCTTCATCTTTTCGTTGAGGTAGTACTCCTTCTGCGCCTTCTCCATCTGCTTCTTGACGCGAGACTGGATGCGGCGATCGACCTGGAGCTTGTCCACCTCGGCTTCGAGGATGCCGGCGATGCGGTTGAGGCGCTCAACCGGGGAGATGATTTCGAGCAGGTTCTGCTTTTCATCGACGCCGACGAGCAGGTGCGCGGCGATCGTGTCGGCCAGCTTGCCCGGATCGTCGACGCGGACGGCGGCAATCATCGCGTCGTAGTGCAGGTTGTTCGAGAGCTTCACATACTGCTCGAACAACGACACAACCCGGCTCATCGTCGTCTCGGCGTCGTTGCCGGTTTCCTTGTGTTTGGGGATCACCTTGACGACGACGCGGTAGAACCCTTTGTCTTCCTTCCATTCGACCGCGCGAGCGCGCTCGATCCCTTCGACGAGCACTTTGATGTTGCCGTCGGGCAGCTTCAGGCTCTGGACGATGTTGGCGACGCAGCCCATCGTGAAGATGTCGGCTGGCTGCGGGTCATCGACCGCGGCGTCGTGCTGCGCGGCCAGGAAGATCCGCTTGTCCTTGACCAGGGCATGTTCGAGCGCGCGCGTCGACGACGGCCGTCCGATGACGAACGGCATCATCATGTGCGGAAACACGACGACGTCGCGGAGCGGCACGATGGGAAGAGTTTCGTAGAGTTCCATGGAAGAAATTCTGAATGCTGAGTGCTGAATGCTGAAGTGAATGCTGAAGAACTGAATGGCGAGGCCTCTTCACAATTGCCAACTTCGACCTTTCGTTCGAAGTTCACAATTCTGACTTTACTTCAGCACTCAGCATTCAGCATTCAGAATTATCATCCGGCCTTTTCGATCAGTGTAATCGGCTTTTCCTTGCTCTGCACGACTTCCCGCGTGATGACGCATTCGCGGACCTTCTTCTGGCCGGGGAGCGTGTACATCAGGTCCATCATCATGTCTTCGATGATCATCCTGAGGCCGCGTGCGCCGATCTTTCGCTGCAGGGCGTTTTCCGCGATCGCCTCGAGCGAATCGTCAGTGAAACGGAGCTTGACGTTCTCGTACTCGAACAGCTTCTGGTACTGACGGGTAATCGCGTTGCGCGGCTGCGTGAGGATCTGAACGAGCGCCGCCTTGTCGAGCTCGTGCAGGGTGCCGAGCACGGGGAGGCGGCCGACGAACTCAGGGATGAGTCCGTACTTGATCATGTCCTCGGGCTCGACCATCTCGAGCGTCGTGCCGATGTCGCGGTTCGTCGCCGACTTGACGTCGGCCTTGAAGCCGAGCGTTTTCTTGCCGGTGCGCCGCTCGATCTGCTTGTCGAGGCCGACAAACGCCCCGCCGCAGATGAACAGGATGTTGGTCGTGTCGACCTGGAAAAACTCCTGGTGGGGATGCTTGCGGCCGCCTTGCGGCGGCACGTTGGCGACCGTGCCTTCGAGAATCTTCAACAACGCCTGCTGTACGCCTTCGCCCGAGACGTCGCGGGTGATCGACGGATTCTCGTCCTTGCGGCAGATCTTGTCGACCTCGTCGATGTAGATAATCCCCTGCTGGCACTTCTCGATGTCGCCGCCCGCCGCCTGCAGCAGCTTGAGAATGATGTTCTCGACGTCCTCGCCGACGTAGCCCGCTTCGGTCAGGGTCGTCGCGTCGACGATCGTGAACGGCACGGAGAGGAGCTTGGCGAGCGTCTGAGCGAGCAGCGTCTTGCCCGTGCCGGTCGGACCGATCAGCAGGATGTTCGACTTGGTGAGCTCGATCTCGTTCCGGCTGCGCGCCTGCTTCTGAATCTCGATTCGCTTGTAGTGGTTGTAGACGGCGACCGCGAGCTTCTTCTTGGTCTGTTCCTGGCCGATGACGTACTCGTCGAGGAATTTCTTGATCTCCTGCGGGACCGGCAGGGACGTGCGCGCACCGCCGCGCGCCTCGAACCGGTTGTCGTCGGCGATGATGTCGTTACAGACCTCGACGCATTCGTCGCAGATGAAGACCGTCGGGCCCGCAATCAGCTTGCGGACGTCGTTCTGGTCCTTGTTGCAAAACGAGCAGCGGAGGATTTCGCCGTCACCGGCTTTTTTTACCATGGGTTGGGTTTAGCTCTCAGCTGTCAGCCGCCAGCTCTCAGCGCCAAGCCGCCATCCGGGCCCGTCAGGCCCTCTTCCGGATGACATCATCAATAATACCGTATTCCTTCCCCTGGTCGGGGTCCATGATGTAATCCCGCTCCGTGTCATCCTGGATGCGCTTCAGGGACTGTCCGGTATGGTCGGCCAGGATCTGGTTGAGCCGCTCGCGCGTGCGGAGCAGTTCCCGGGCATGGATATCGATATCGGTCGTTTGCCCGCCAAGGCCCTGGACCCAAGGCTGATGGATCAGAATACGGGAGTTGGGGAGCGAGTACCGCTTTCCCTTCGCGCCCGCTGCCAGCAGGACCGCCGCCACTGACGCCGCCTGGCCGATGCAGGTCGTCGCTACGTCCGGCTTGACGAACTGCATCGTGTCGTAAATGGCCATCCCGGCCGTAACGACGCCACCGGGGCTGTTGATATAGAGGATGATGTCGCGGTCGGGGTCCTCGGCCTCGAGAAACAGCATCTGGGCGATCACCAGATTCGCGACGCCGTCGTCGATCGGTGTGCCGATGAAAATGATGCTGTCCTTGAGCAGTCGCGAAAAAATGTCGTAGGCGCGTTCGCCGCGGTTGGTCTGTTCGACCACCATCGGAATCAGTTGCATGCGTTCGGCCATTTAGAAGTAGACCACCAAGAGTGCGGATTGTGCTGGGGAAGTCGTGCTCGGCCAGGCAGGTTTCGTGCTTGTGCTTCGGATCGATTCTACCATGCCCTGGCCCGAACTACTATATCGGGCGATCGGTTTCATTTCTCTAGACAATACAAGAGAGTCTCTAGCCAATTCTCGAGGATCTCCAGCGAATTCGAGCACATCGCCAGCTGATCTGCACGCTCTTGCGAGCGTTCGCTCACGCGTTGAGCACCGTCGCCTTTGACAACAGGAACTCCATCGTCTTTTCGCGACGCAGTCCTGTATAGAGGCGGGAAAGCCCGCCCTCCTTCTCGAGCCGGGCCCGGACCGCTTCGAGCGCGCGGCCGGCTCGTTCGGCGTAGCGCTCGATTTCGGCCTCGAGCTCGGCCTCGGTCGCGGAGAGTCCATCGCGCCTGGCGATTTCGTCGAGCACGAGCGCGCTGCGAACCGCTTCTTCGGCCGCCTCGCGCTGCCGCTCGCGAAATTCTTCCCAATTGATGTTGGCGCGGGTCGGATCGATCTGCTGTTCGACGAGCCGGCGCACGAACTCTTCGACCCGGCGGTCGATCTCGCGATCGACGAGCGAGCTCGGCACGTCGAACGTGACGCGCGCGGCGAGCTGCCGCAGCAAGTCGGCGCGAGTCTCGCGCTCGACATCGTGCCTGGCTTCATGCTCGAGGTCAGCCCGAACCTGCTCGCGGAGCGCGTCGAGCGAGTCGAACGCCCCGAGGTCCTTCGCCATCTCGTCGTCGAGCGCCGGCACGACGCGCGTGCGCAACGCCTTGACCGTCACGTCGTAGGTGACGGTCGTGCCGGCGAGCTCCCGGACCGCGTAGTCGGCCGGGTACTGGACGTCGAACGTCTTCGAGCTCCCGGCCTCGAGGCCGGTGAGCGCCTCGTCGAAGCCAGGCGGATTGGCGGTGGCGCCGATGTCGACCGTCACGTTCTCGTGGCGATCCGTATGCGTTTCGCCAGCCGCCGCCGTGTCAGTGTCCTCTGCCGCCGCCGCGGTGCGCTTGAGGTCGAGGACAACCGAGTCGCCGAGGAGAATGCCGCGGCCCTCGACCGGCTCGTACCGGGCGGCCCGTTCCTGGAGGCGCGCGAGCGCCTGATCGACGGCCGCCTCGTCGACGACGGCTTCCTTGCGACGCAGCGTCAGGCTGGAGTAGTCACCCGGATCGATGGCTGGCACCGTCTCGAAGCTTGCCGTGAACTTCAACGGCTGACCTTCCTCGACGACCACGTCGCGAATGTCGGGAGTGTTCACTGGTTCGACGCCGCGCTCGCGCAACGCCTCGTCCACCGCGCGGGGAATCAGTCCGTGTGCCACGTCGTGCAGAATCTGGTCGCGGAACCGCTGGCGCACGACTTTTGGCGGGACCTTGCCCGGCCGGAACCCGGGAATCCTCGCGGCGCGGCTGTAATCGCGCGCCACCTTGTCGATTTCTGCGTCGACCACGGTGCTCGGGATTTCGACGACGAGGTTCTTGCGGGTATCGGAGACGTCAATGAACTCTGTTTTCATTATCTGGTCGCGGATGTACTGAGGTCCGCCTTCGCTGCCGCCTGGTCACGGCGCGCGCCGGCTACGGCGGACGCATATCCGGTCGCTCGCTTCGCGAGCCGCCGAATATGCGAAAGGGGGGAGTCGAACCCCCAAAGCCTTTCGGCTACCGGATCCTAAGTCCGGCGCGTCTGCCAGTTCCGCCACTTTCGCGCTGGACCTCGATTGTAGCCCATCTCGGAATCCCCGTCGGGCCGCCCCAGTGCGTAAACCTTCCACTTTTGTATTCAAACAGAACTCGGCCGCGCCCCGGTGCTTTCAACTAAGCTCGGCAGGAGCAGGCCCTGTAATCACGGCGCTTGCGAGCGATCGCGAGGTGCGCCCTTCGGCTGGCTCGCCTCCTGCACGATCTCAATACGAACGTGGGAGCGGGCTCCGTTGGCGATGTGCCAATGGACGAGTAAGGCTCACGTATGAGATCGCCAAGGAGGCTTTAACGATGAAGAAGGTCATTACTGGAACATTCGCGGCCGCGCTGTTTGCTGTCGCCGTGTCGGCTCAGACGCCAGCAGCGGGCCAGCCGCCGGCGCAGGACGCGAAGGACGCCCCGAAGACGGCCACCGTCACCGGCTGCTTGAAGGCGGGCGACACGCCCGATTCGTTCATGCTGTCCGATCTGAAGTGGAAAGACGACAAGGCCGTAGGCACCGCGGGTAGTGCGGCGCCGGCCGCGCCGCCGGTGTCGGCAACCTCCCTGAAGCTGGTTGGCTCGAAGCTCAGCGACCACGTTGGTCACACGGTGGAAGTGACCGGCACGATCGCCGCCAAGGCCGACAAGCCGGCGGATCCCGCGGCGCGTCCAGCGTCCTCCGCGCCCTCGCTGAACGTCAGCAACATCAAGATGATCGCGGCGACCTGCCAGGCTCAGTAGCCACCCGATCGCACTTTGTTGCATCTCTGCCCAGCCCGACACCGCGTCGGGCTGGCTTTTTGTGTGGGTCTGGCGATAGTCTGCTGAGGTAACCGCCGCAGGGGTTCTTCCGTTCGGAGCAGCTTTGAACCCGCGCCGCCCGTCAGGGCGTCGAAGGTCAGGAAGCACCAGAGCGTGAAAGGGGAAGCAGTGTCCTCCAGTGCCCCGGCCGTCCAGAACCCACCCCGAGTCGATCGCCAGTTGCTCATCGACTGGTATCAACGCAATCGGGAACGCTCGCGCCTCCTCTTCGATCTCATCGATCCGGCGGCCTATTTTTCTCGGCCGATCGCGCTGCGCAATCCCATCGTCTTTTACGAGGGCCACCTGCCGGCCTTCAGCGTGATTGCCTTGCTGAAGCGCGGGCTCGGTCTGCCAGGCGTCGACGCCCGGATGGAGCGGTTGTTCGAGCGTGGCATCGATCCCGACAGCGTCGAGCTGGCGGTGCCGCGCACGGGAGCGGAGACCGCCTGGCCGTCCCGTGATGAGGTGCTGGCGTTTGGCCGGCGCGCAGACGACGCCATCGTCGAGGCCCTCGGCCAGGCTGTGTTCGATCTGAACGGCGCGCGAACATCGCGCGATGCGCCGCGGCGAGGCTATCTTCACCGCGCTCGAGCACGAGGCGATGCATCAGGAAACGCTGCTCTACATGTGGCATCGTCTGCCGCACGAGCAGAAGCGCGCGCCGGCCTCCCTCCATTACGAACGTGCGGTCGAGCCGACGACGCGCTCCACCGTCAGGATCGCGTCAGGTGTCGCGACGCTTGGTGCGCGTGCCGGGATCCCGTTCGGCTGGGACAACGAGTTCGACGAGCATCGCGTCGAGGTGGGCGCGTTCGAGATTGACGCGCACAGCGTCACCAACGCGGAGTTCCTGGAGTTCATGGACGACGGCGGGTATCGAAAACGCGAGCTCTGGTCCGACCCAGGGTGGCAGTGGCGCGAGCATGAAGGGGTCACGCATCCCGCCTTCTGGGTGCGCGACGGCAGCCGGTGGGACTGGCGCGGGATGTTCGAAAACATCGCGCTGCCGTCGGAGTGGCCCGTGTATGTGAGCGGCGAGGAGGCGGCGGCCTTCGCCCGCTGGCGCGAACGAAGACTGCCGACCGAGCCTGAGTATCACCGCGCCGCGTTCGGGACGCCGTCCGGTGAGAGTCGAGCGCGATTTCCCGTGGGGTGACGCGGCCGCCGACGCGACGCGCGGCAACTTCGACTTCGCCTCGTGGGAACCTGTCCCGGTGGGATCGCGCCCGCTGGGCGCCAGCGCCTGGGGTGTGCAGGACCTGGTCGGCAACGGGTGGGAGTGGACGTCGTCGGTCTTCGGGCCCTTTTCCGGATTCGAGCCGATGGCCTCCTACCCCGAGTACTCCGCCGACTTTTTCGACGGTCAGCACTACGTCATCAAGGGCGCGTCGCCAGCGACGGCGCGTGAGCTTGTCCGCCGCAGCTTTCGCAACTGGTTCAGGCCGAACTATCCATTCGTCTACGCCAAGTTCAGAACAGCCATCAGCTAACAAACAGCTAACAGCTGTCAGCTCTCAGCTGTCAGCAATAACTGTCAACTGAGAGCTGATAGCTGATAGCCGAGAGCTTCACCTCATGCCCACAACTACCCGTCGTTCATTCGTCGCCGAATTCGCTGCCGATGTCGCGCGTGATCTCGCGCTCGCGCCCAAGCAGCTGCAGTCGAAGTATCTGTACGACGCGCTCGGGTCGAGCCTGTTCGAGGCGATTTGCCGCCTGCCGTGGTACCGGATCACGCGAGCCGAGACCGATCTGCTCGCACGGCACGCCGGGTCGGTCGTGGCGGCGCTCGGCGATGGCGATGGCACGATCGTCGAGCTCGGATGCGGCAGCGGCGAGAAGATCGTGCTCCTCGCCGAAGCGCTCGAGCGCCGCGGCGCCAGCGCGCACGTCCACCTGATCGACATTTCTTCGCAAGCGCTCGAGCAAAGTGAACAGCGGCTGAACCGACTGCGACACGTCTCGGTGGTAGGGCACTGGTCGACCTACGAGGAGGGATTGCGGACGGCCGTTGCCGCACGCCACCCCGACAGCACGATCCTGGTCCTGCTGCTCGGCTCGAACATCGGCAACTTCGATCCGCCGGCGGCCGCGCAGTTCCTCGATCGCATTCGCGCAACGCTCGCCCAGGGCGACCTTCTGCTGCTCGGCGCCGACCTCGTCAAGCCGGAGCGCGACCTGCTGCTCGCCTACGACGATCCGCTCGGCGTGACCGCCGCCTTCAACAAGAACCTCCTCGAGCGGATCAACCACGAGCTCGGCGGCGAGTTCGACCTCGCGAGCGTTCGATCATCAGGCGGTGTGGAACGGCGACGAGCGCCGGATCGAGATGCACCTCGTCAGCCGCGCCAACCAGCGCGTTCGCATCGCCGCCACCGGCACGACCGTCACATTCGCATGCGGCGAGCGCATCTGGACCGAGAGCTCATACAAGTACGAGCCGGACGGTATCGTGGAGATGGGGGCGGAAGCAGGGTTCGCTGCGCGTGACCAGTGGGTCGACCGAGAGGCCGGATTTGCACTCACGCTGCTCGGAGCGATCTAAGAGCGGTTCAGCGGTTCACGGTTCAGGGTTCGCGCGTTGATGACCGTGAACCGACTGAACCCTGAACCCGAACCAATTAGTACTCCCTCCCAAACGGTCCATCCCACCCTTCGTTGAGCCATTCGGCTTCGAGCTGCAGCGAGCGGCGAGTCACCGAGGCCGAGTCGTCGAAGTGCTCGACGCGTTCGGTTCCGTCGGCATCCGTGATGACGAGATCGAACCGGTCACCGTCGACCAGCTGTCGAACCTCGCACCGAAGGTGGCGTCCCTGTTTGGCGTAGAACCAGATCACCGTGTTTCTCCTGAGGTCTTGGAGGCGGCGCCGTCTCCGCGACGATCTGGGGCAAGACCGGGGCCGCGTCCGCATTCACCAGATACGCGTGGGAAACGGCGTGTGCGTGCGTGCGGCGGGAAGTCGGACTGACCTGAAACGGAACACGGCGACCGCAGGATTGATTGCGGATCCGGCCTGCGCCTCGTCCCACCGTTCGTAACAAGCCGCTGTCGCGGTGCGCGCTCGATTCAGGCGTGCGGGCGATACCTGACTCGAGTGCGCTCGACCTCTTCGAGAATCTGCGCGGCGAGCTGAGCCGGAGCGACCACGCGCGCGAGCGCGCCAAACCCCAGGATCCAGCTCCGGAGCGCCCAGTCGTTCGAGACGGTCGAGGCGAAGCAGCAGCCCGCCATCCGGACGCTCCTCGATCTGTTGGGAGGGATGCCAGATCCGGCCCCGGATGTAGCGGCTCATCTGTGGCTCGAATGCGATCTCGATCGCTTCAGGTGTGCCCTGGTGCACGCCGAGCGAATGCGCGAACGCGTCCTCGGCGAGATCCTTGCGGCTCGAAGCGATCCTCGGTCAGCGACAGTGCCGAGAATGCGATCGACCGAGAACGTGCGCAGTTCGCCGTACTCGGGAACGAACGCGAGGAGGTAAAGAGCGCCCTGCGCGAAGACCAGTCGCTGCGGCTCGACCGCGTACGCCTTCTCGCGGTTGCTCGAGAACGAGTGGTAGCGCATCTCGACGCGACGATGGTGGAGCGTCGCGTCGAGCAGTTGTGCCACGCGCGGATCGGGCTTCGAACTCGCCCGATCCTCGGGACGTCGCGCTTCGCGGACGCCCGGATCGGCCTTGGCCTGAATCGCGAGCGGCAGTCGGTCGAGGAACTGCCGCATGCCTGGCGTGAGCGCCGCCGCCAGCTTGTCGAACGCGTTGCGAACATCCTGCTGGAACGGCGTCGCCGCGAGGCATTCGGCAAGCGTTCGCGTGAAGTACAGCGCGCTCAACTCGGCGAGGTTGAAGCCCGTCTCGTCGAGCCGCCGAAAGGCGCGTTGCTCGAGCGTCCAGTAGCGCTTGCCGTCGTGTACTTCGTCGAAGAGAGGAAACCCGGCCTCCTGGAGCGCCTCGAGGTCGCGACGGATGGTCCTGGTCGTGACGCCTGTGCGTCCTGCCAAGTCGTCGATCGTCAAGCGCCGGGACGATTCGAGGTCTCGCAGGATCGTCCACTGCCGGATGACTTCAGCGTTCCTTGGCATAGCACAGTCGACAGTCGTCAGTCGTCAGTCGCCAGTCGAGTCGGTCGTCAGTCAGTCGGCGGCCAGTAGCGCGCGTCGGCGCTTGTCCGCCCGAGAGCCGAACCACCAGTGACTGGGCCCCATGAGTGCAAAACACGTTGGCGAGATCGGTGCCAGAGCCAGCGGGCCGGCAACGGCGACCAACAGCGCCACCAATCCGACGGTGGCGCTCACTACGTGATGGCCCGCATAGATCTTGACGTCGAACACCTCGAGCGGCGTGAGGCCGAGTTCCACGCGCCGCTTGTACGCGTGCCGGTAGAGCAGGGCAAACAGGCTGAAAAGGACCAGGAATCCCAATCCATAGATCGCCGACGCCCGCGAGAGCTCCACCAGGGTCATCCGCTGCAGGTGCGGGTACGCCGCGGGCATGAACTGCGCAAACATCGAATCGAACATGAACTTCAACGGATAGACATAAAAGAGCGTCACGAACAGCAGCATCCCGTTGACGAACACAGTCCAGGGATCGTGGAGGCCGTAGCGGCGGAAGAAAAGGTTGTGCTCGTACCAGATCCAGACGAGCAGCGCAAAGCAGCAGGCGAAGGACGGAAAGCCCCTCATGACCTGCATCAGCTGGTCGTAGCTTTGCGGGACGTCGAGCGAGACCACGAGCAGCGTCAACGCAAACGCGAACGCCGCGTCGCTGAACGCCTCGAGCCGCGAAACCTCGTGACGGCGATCGGGGAGCATCGGCTGAGGACTATAACAAAGAGGCCCCGTGGCCGTGACCTACCCTGTCACACCCTCCTTTTAGACTTGGTTTCAATGCAGGAGTCGAAGCGAGCGCCTGCATAGCGCTTGGGGGTGTGGCCCAAGCGCAGTGATCAAGGAGATAAGACGATGCGCCGTTTTAGTGGATCCGAGGCCCGGCAGCTCGATTTCAGCGAAATCACGACCTCCACGTTTCCTCCGGCCTTTCCGCCGGCGCGGCCGCTCAAGGTGTCGCTGAAGCTCGCCGGTCGGCCCGGCGCGTTGCGGGGTCCGGACAAATACAAGGTGCTCGAGCACCGCCGGCGTCAGGCACAAATGAAAGCCAGGCGGCTCCTGGATCTGCCATAGCCACACCGTGCCCGACGTCGAGGACAATCATCATGCTCACCATGCGAACGAGAACGACCGACCACATCTGCGCGCGACACGCCATCTGTTTCCAGTGTTTCCGTGCGGGCGTCGAGCGGACGCGGGCGCGCCGCGAGGCCTGGGCGCAGCGATCGCTGCCGTTCGAGGCCGCGCCGGCGCCTGAGCTGACCTCGCGGGAGATGGCGCACCGCCGGCAGATGCTGGAGCACCTGGCCCGGAGCGCCCGCCGCGCGTAGCCCGATTGCCGACTGCCGATTGGAGTTGACGACGGGACCGACCCCGCCATATATTGCGAGCCAATATATGGCCGCACACACCGAGCTGAAGCGCGGCAGCGCCGAGCTGATGGTCCTGGCGGCAATCGAAGAGCGCGCCCGGCACGGGTATGAAATCGCGCGCGTGATCGACGACCGATCGAACGGCGTGCTCCGGTTCCACGTCGCGTCGTTGTATCCGATGCTGTACCGGATGGAGAAGCGCGGCTGGATCGACGGCGCCTGGGTCGAGAAAGCCGGGCAGCGCCGCCGCCGCTACTACCGCTTGACGGCTGACGGGCGGAAGGTCCTCGCATCGCAGCGAACCGATTGGCACGCCCTCCTCACGGCGCTGCATCGCGTCGCCGGTCTCGACCCGCTCGGATAGACCGCCCGCTCGGATAGGACATGGACCTGCACGACTACGTTCGTCGGCGTCTGGCGGCGGATCCTCCCGGCGGGGCAGGCGATCGAGATGTCGACCCAGACCTGATCGACGAGCTCGCGCAGCACCTGGGTGACCTCTATCAAGAGGCGCGCGCGTCTGGGCTCGACCACGAGCGCGCCTGGGCACGCGCGACCGCTGCGCTGCCCGCCGGGGCACGCCTTGGCAGCGGCATCCCCAGCCGGCCCCGCAGGGTTCCCTTGCCGCCTCCCACACTCAGCCGGAGATCGCACATGTTGTCTGATCTGCTTCGCGACGTTCGCTACGCCCTCAGGATGAGAGCTGAGAGCTGAGAGTTACCCCGCTCCCGACCCGCCGCCGCCTGCGGCGCCACCCGCTCCAGCGCCTCCGGCTCCGCCGTCCGCACCGGCTCCGCCCGCCGCGACAAACGCACAGAAACCGCTGTCGTCTCCGGAGACCGCGAGCGCGCGGAACCAGGGTGGAATGCCGGTTGGATGATTCTTCATGTACTTCGACCACGCGCTCGGCGAGGCCGAGCGCGACCGCGAATGGCAGCAGCCGGGACGGCGAGTCTGTCGTCAGGTGCACGCGCTCTCGCGCGACATCCTTGAGGTGCTTCTGGTACGCCCGCCAGCGTTCGGCTCGTCGCACGCCTTCGTTCGACAGTGGCGTCAGCGAACCGTAGAAGATGAAACCGATCACCGACACCAGTCCGACCGCGCCCGCAATCAGAAACGGCCAGCCCTCGTATCGAGAGACGAGAAACGCCGCCGGCACGACGAGCAGACCGGCCAGAATCAGCAACGCGATCGAGAATCCGAGGTAGCGCGCGCGCAAACGCATGCGCTCGTCATCGACGAGGCCGAGCCCGCGGAGCTCTTGTTTGACCGCGCGCTTGAAGTCGCCGAGCCGCCCCGCCAGGCGCGTCCTGGCTTTCGTCAACGCGACGGCGTCCTCCTCAGCGCCCTTATGTCGGAACGCGAGGTTCAAGGCTGCGTCTTCTTCAGGCGCCAGCGGGTGAGTGGCACGGCGCCGGTGCAGCGTGAAGTGCCGCTGGCCCCACTTGCGTGGCTCCTCGGTGATGGTGACGACGCCGCGATCGGCGAGCGCGAAGATCGTGGCCATCGCGTGCTGAAGCGTGGTCCCGCCGTTCGCAGCGACGGCGCCGGCCATCGCGGGCCGCAGCGTGTCTGGCGGCGCGTCGACCGGTCCGGCGTGGGCGGTGCCCCAGGGGCTGTCGTAACTTTGGCGCAGCGCGAACATGAACAACAGGCCGGCGACGAGGATGATGCCTGCGCCCGTCAGCCAGCGAGGCGCGAGCGCGCGTGCGGCGAGCTGACGCTGCTGCCACGCGGGCGCGGCGGCGATGATCGCGCCTTCGCCGAACTCGAGGCGCGTCTTGACCCAGCCGTTCTTGCCGATTCCACGCGCGAACACCTGCAGCTGCTGACCGCCAGGCTCGAACGTCAGTTCGGCCACGCGCTTCGAGTCGACGATTGGCCGCGACAACGGTGCGACCGGTAGCTCGAGGCTGACCTGGCTTTCGCCGATGCGGTAATCATGCTCGGTCGGGAGCGCGACCCACTCGAGGACATCCCTTCCGCCGTCGCGCTGAACGACTCCGCGCACGATGTAGGTGAGGACGAACGTGTGGCTCGAGTCGGCGCGCGGCGCAAACTTCCACTCGACGCGGACCTTTGAACGTCGCCGCACCTCGACCTGCCCCGATTCGTTGCCGAAGGAAAGCGTCCGGCCGTCCATTTCGGCGCTCACGATCTCGATGTCGTCGGTACGTCGCCGCGAGAGTTCGCGGTAGACGTACTTGAATTCACCCTCGAAACGAAACACCACGGTCTCGACGACTTCGATTGCGCCGTTCGGAAGGATTCGGATTCTGGAGTCGAAGCGCTCGGCGGTGTAGGTCTTGGCCGCCGCCTCGGGAACGATCGACAGGGCCAGGACGGCGATGAGAGAGGCAATCAGGGCTCGCATGATCATCCTCGTGTGGTCTTCGCTCGGGTGCCAGCCTGACGCGTGGATGCGGAAGCCTGCACCTGAGCCTGACCGCTTGATCATATGACGAGCGCTGTTTCAATCATGTTTCCAGCGGTTTTTCTCAACGATTGGTCAGTTTCACGTGGATGCCACGACTACACGGATCGCACTGATCTGACCCGTGTGCCGACCGGCCCATGTTATCCGTGGCAAACTAACCCAACAGTCCCGTGAGGTGCGGCAATGGTCAAACGCGTGGTCCTGGGCCTCCTGGCGATATTGCTCGTTCCCGACCCTGCCGGCGCGTGCTCGTGCGCTCCACTGAGTCCGTGTCAGACGTTCTGGATGGCTGACACGGTCTTCATCGGACGCGCGCAGAGCGTCGTCGAGAAGACTCGCGGAAACCAGGTCACTCGTCTTGTCGTCGAGGAATGGCTGCGCGGCGAGCGGGTCCAGGGTGAATTGACAACGTCCTCGTACGGAGTCGGCGGCTCGTGCGAGTTCGGTTTCAAGCAGGGCAGTCGATATCTCGTGCACGCGACAAAGGATGCGAGCGGCGCGTGGAAGGTATCGCTTTGCGGCGGCACCGACCTGCTGGATCAGTCCGAAGGGCCGCTCAAATACATCCGCGCCGCCCTGGCGCAGCCTGGTGAGGGGACGCTGTCGGGCTTTGCCTTTGTCGATATCGATCCCGGCACGGGCGTGAAATCGGGACCTGCCATTTCCAACGTTCGCATGGTGCTTCGCGGCTCGAACCGTGAACTCACGACGCGGACTGACCTGACGGGCACGTATCGCTTCGGGGTGGTGCCCCCGGGTGACTACACATTGACCGTGGAACTTCCGCGCGACTACACGCCCGTGCCGCCCAGGCATGTCGCGATTGGAAAAGGCGCATGCGTGAACCATAATTTCTGGACGACGAAACGTTGAGTAGGGAGACGGCATTGCCGACGCGATTTCATCTAGAATCGGTCCCCATGAAGCGCAACCGAATCGCCTCGTTCTGGGTGTTGTGCCTGCTCGCCGCGGCGACCGTCTCCGCGCAAGCCCGTCAGGCGCCGACTACCCTTTCTCACGAGCTCCTCTGGTCGTTCCAGCGCGTCGGAGCGCCCGTGCCGTCCGCCGATGGCAAGTGGGTCGTCTTCAGCGTTTCGGAGCCGTCGTACGATCCTCTGAAGGACGTGTCGGATCTCTGGATCGTTCCCGCGGACGGCAGCGCGGGGCCGCGCCGCCTGACGTCGACCAAGGGGACCGAGAGTGGACCGGCATGGAGCCCCGACAGCACGCGCATCGCGTTTGCCGCGAAGCGTGATGATGATGAGGTCAATCAAATCTACGTGCTCGACGTCGTCCGGGGCGGTGAAGCTCAGCGCGTGACGGCGGCGCCGACAGCGGCGAGCGTGGCGCGATGGAGTCCCGACGGCCAGAAGATTCTTTTTCAGGCGGCGCTGTGGCCGGGCGCCACCGACGAGGAGTCGAACCGGAAGGTGGTTCAGGAACGGAAGAACATCAAGTCGAAGGTTCGTATCTACGATTCGTTTCCAATCCGGGACTTCGATCACTGGATCGAGGAGTCGAAGAGCCAGCTGTGGGTCGTCGACGTCGCCGGCGACCGCAAAGCGCGCAGCCTCTTCGGTGCGTCGAAGGCCGCGGCTCGGCCGGGCTTTGGCGGCACCGCGCTTGGTGGAGTCTGGTCGCCCGACGGCCAGTCGGTCGTCTTCATGGCGGCCGAGGATGAAGGCGTGGCAGCGAGAGCCGCGGTCGTGACCCATCTCTGGCAAGTGCCAGCAAGTGGGGGAGAGCCGAAGCGGCTGACGCCGGACGGTTGGGACTTCGGCGCGCCTGCGTTTCGTCCCGATGGCAAGGCGCTCTGCTATTCAGTGTCCGAAGCCAAACCGGTGATCTACCAGCTCAACCGGTTGGGATGTTCCGCCTGGCCTCTGAGCGGGTCGTCGCCGGCGGCGGTGTCGATTGTCACCAAAGGGTTCGACCGGTCACTCGGGAGCTGGTCGTTTGCCGCCGACAGCCAGACGGTCTACTTCACTGCCGAAGATTCGGGCCACGAGCGCGTCTACGCGGTCCCGGCGGCGGGCGGCGCGGCGAAGGTGGCCGTGGACGCTCCGCAAGGCGTGTACACCAATCTGCAGACCCCCGTGCGCGGGTCGTCGGCGGTCGCGTTCGCGAACTGGGAAAGCGCGATTCGTCCGGCCGAGATCGTCCGCCTCGATCCGACGACCGGCAACCGCACCTTCCTGACTTCGTTCACGACCAAGTCAGCGGAGTCGATCGATTGGCAGCCGTTGCGCGAGTTCTGGTTCACGGGCCGTGACGGTCGCCGCATCCACAGCTTTGTCGCCCTGCCGCCGAATTTCGACGAGTCGAAGAAGTATCCGCTCTTCGTTTTGATCCACGGTGGCCACGCCAACATGTGGCGCGACTCGATCACCTACCGCTGGAACTATCACCTCCTCTCTCAGCCCGGCTTCGTCGTGCTCTTGACCGACTACCGCGGATCGACCGGCTATGGCGAGAAGTTCACGCTCGACATCCAGGGCGATCCGCTGGCCGGCCCTGCCGACGACATCAACGACGCAGCCGATGAAGCGATCAAGCAGTATCGCGTTCATCGACGGCAGCCGTCAGGCCGCGGGCGGCGCCAGCTACGGTGGCCACCTGACCAACTGGCTGGCCGGCACGACGACGCGTTACCGCTGTCTCGTCAGCCACGCGGGTCTCGCCACGCTCGAGATGCAGTGGGGCATCAGCGACGGCATCTATCACCGCGAGCTGATGATGGGCGGGCCCTATTGGGAGAACCCGTCGAAATGGATTGCGCAGAGTCCGCTCGCGAAGGCCGGCAGCTTCAAGACGCCAACGCTCCTTTCCGTCGGCTTGAACGACTTCCGCGTCCCCGAGGGCAACACGTTGACGATGTACTCGGCGCTGCAGCGGATGAACGTGCCGACGCGGCTGCTCATCTGGCCCGACGAGAACCACTGGATCCTCAAGGGCGAGAACAGCCGTGTCTTCTATCGTGAAGTGCGCGCCTGGCTCGAAAAGTACCTGCTGCCCTCGTCGGCGCCGACCGCTGCCCCGGGTCGAGAGTGATCGACGGCCCCGAGCCACCGAAGGTCGTCGGCGACACTGGCTTGCGCCGGGTCCTGACGTGGACGTTGGTGGCGCTCGTCGTCTCGCTTCTGATGGCGTTTGCCGCCGTCAGCCTGGTGATTCATTGGTTCGATCGGCCGTAGTGGCAGCCAGCTCAAGAAACTGTTCAAGAGCTTCTCCCGCTGAGTGCGCAGAGCTCGAGAGAAAGACCAGTGGCTCTGCGCCTGGCGCACTCCGCGGTGAAGGCTTTTGGCGCTGTAACGCGGCGGGTTCGGCTGGGTTTGGTTTACGAGATCGACCTGATACGCTCTACGCATGCCGTCCATTCAGGAGTTGCAGCAGCGGGCGATCGAGTACGCCAAATCCGGCGATTTCGGCGCGCAGGCGCTGTCGACCAATCTCGAGCTGGCGAAGATCGCGCCGACCAACGAAGGCGCGTTGACCCGCTTGTCGCGGTGCTACATGGAAGGCGGCCAGCTCGACGAGGCGACGGCGACGCTCGACGCGGCGCTCCAGCTGAATCCGCAGAACACCATCGCGCGCAGTCTGCAGCTCGAAGTCACCAAACGTCGCGTGGCCTCGACGCCCGTCGTCAAGACGCCTCGCACGCGCGCGACGGCACCTGCTGCACGCTCGGCCTCGCGCGGCACCAGGTCCACTGGGGCGGCGATCCCCGGGATCGGCCGCGCCGAATTCGCCGCGCTCGGCCAACTGTCGCGGGAGGCAGTGGTCGAGTCGCTCGGATCGCGGATCGAGCCATGGCTGATCGCGCTCAACGAGCGGACGTTTGCGGCCAAGGCCGTCCAGGCCCGCAATCGTGCCGGTCAGAGTGGGGCGCGGTTGTTCAGGCGGCACACCGTGCACACGGGCGGCCCCGGATACCTTCGCGTATTTCACCAGGGAGTGCGCTGGGAGCCGCAACTGACGATAGGACTTCTGTCTTCGACGCCGTGGGGGCGGGACGCATTGTGCGCTGGCATCGGATTCAGGTTGGCGCCAGAGGGTTCCGAGTCCGATCAGGAGCGCGCGTTAGCAAACTTTGCGCAGTTTCAGCAGCTTCTGTCCGGCGCGTGGCGCGGGTTTCTCACTCAGTGGATGTCGATGCACGCCGGGTTCATCCAGTACGGCGATTCCCCGCCCGCGTCCGACCTCCTGCCGGCTGACGCCCTCGCGTGGCTCATCGGCTGCCAGCACCCCGCGACGGTCGGCTGGGTTTTCTTCGGCCGCTGGCTCTTCCTCGACCGGTCCCAGGACGCGGAGATTCTTGCCGACGGCCGCAAGCTGCTGACCTGGATCGACAGTACGTTCTCGGATCTCCTGCCGGTGTGGTCGAGTCTGTACCGGAGCTAGCCGCTACGCGCGAAACCCCGATTGCGGATCTAGCGCTTGACGAAGCGCGCCAGCACGGCTTCCTTCAACAGTTCCGGCGGCAGCAGTCCCTGCGCGAGGATGAAGTCGTGGAACTCGCGCGCGCTGAACTTGCTGCCCATCGCGTGCTCGACCTCCGGCCTGAGCTCGCGAAGCCGGGTGTAGCCGTAGAAATACGAGGTGGCCTGCCCCGGCGCGCGGAACATGTAGCGTTCGACTTCCTGCTCGGTCATCGCCTGCGAGAGCACCACGTCGTCGAGGAGGACGCGCCGCGCTTCATCCGGCGTCACGCGGCCCATGTGCAGCTCCGGATCGAGAAATGCGCGCGCCGCCCGCATCAGCCGGAACTGCAGCGAAATCAGCTGACCTTCGGGCGGCATGTAGGGCAGCATCATCCATTCGGCATAGAGTCCCCAGCCTTCGACGTTGACGCTGTTGAAGGCGAAGAGCGCGCGCGCCGTCGAGACGCCGGCCTCGATCATCTTCGCAAACTGCATCTCGTGCCCGGGCCGTGCCTCATGAGCCGTCAGGGTCCAGGATGCTGCCTGGAACGTGAAGTCATCGTAGGTCAGTGGCGCCTTGCTCCCGGGTGCCGCCGGAATGTTCAGCGGCAGGATGAACTCTCCCATTTCCCCGGTGTTGCCGAGGAGCCGGGGTGGACGCATGTTGGGGGCCGGGTTCTGCGCGGCTTCGGCGTCGGTGGCGATACGAATCCGGGCCTCGCGTTCCGGGAGCGTGACGAGCTGTTCGCGCCTGATGATCGACTCGAGCTCCTCGAGGCGCTTGCGGTAGTGGGGAAGGATCGCGTCGCCGACGAGTTGCTCCTTCTTCAGAGCGCGGATGACGTCGCGGTAATCGGCCGTCTGCAGACCGCGCGCTTTCGCAATCGTCGGCGCCAGCCGCTGCATCTCGCCCTGAATTTCGGCAAATGCCTGCCGGGCCATCTTCGCAAGTGGTTCGCCCTGCACTCCGACGCCCACTTGTTCGAGCGAAAACGCGTAGAGATCGGCGGGCAGGCGGAAATCCGTCCGCGCCTTTGGGAGGATCTCGGTCCGCACGAAGTCCTGATAGCCCGTCAGCTGCTGCTTCAGGGTCGCGTACGGCTCGCGCCAGCCTTCGAGCTTGTAGAGCTCGAAAAGCTTTTCGAGGCCCTGCAGGATGACCGGGCCGTTTGCCAGGTCACGCTCCACCTGTGACTTCGCCGGCGGGAGCAATTTTGCGTCCGCCATCCGCTCGCGCGTCACCCGCATGGCTTGCGCGGTCACAGGCTCATAGCCATCGACGAGCCCCGCGTACCTGCGAAGCCTGACGACTGCCGCCGGCCGGCGTTCGGCTGCGACTTGTGCGTCGAGCAGCGACCGGAGCCCGCCGAACACCAACGCCGTCACGTCGGTGTACGGCAGCATCCGCTCCTGAAAGAGTTGCCCGCCGCGGAGATTGGTCTGGGCCGACTTGATGAGGATGTCGAGGTCCTGGCGAACGAGCGGATCCTGTTCCGTTGTGCGCGCGGCCTGCAGCGTGGCCAGCGCCGCCGCCGTGGCAGCGCGGGCCTTGTCGCGGTTCTCGATGCTCAGGCTCGAGACCGCCTCGTCGAGACCCGTGACGCCGAACTGGCCCGCGCTCTCGGGCGCGAAGCGCGCGAGAACGTCGAGGAGCACCTGCGCGTGACGATTGCTCACCGCAATCCAGGCGCGTGGGTCCTGCGCAGGGGGAGCGCCGGCGGTAATCCCATTCCCTGAAACCGTTGCGACGAGCGCCGCACAAAGCGTAGCGATTCGACTAGTACGCATGCTATCCCTTCAACTCTTTCAATGCGCTCAATAAGTCGCTGATGTCACCTTCGGTGTGCGCGGCGTTGATTTGAAAGCGGATCGTTTCATCGCCCCTGGGGACGACCGGAAACGTCAGGCCGACGGCGAGGATCCCGCGGTCGAAGAGCCCTGCGACCATCGACCGCACCCGGGCCGTGTCGCGCACGACCAATGGCACGACTGGATGCGGGCCGGGGATGGACTCGAACCCGAGTAATTCGAGCCCGCCGCGGAACTGCGCGGTGCGCGCCCGCAGGTTCGCCAGGCGCGTTCGGCCTTCGCTGCCGTCAGCGACCTCGACGGCCGCCACGGCGGCTGCCGCGTCCGCCGCGCCGAGCGGGTTGGTGTAGATATATGTGTCGGCCCTCTGCCGCACGGCCTCGACGAGTTCGACGCTTCCCGCAACGAACCCGCCATTCACGCCGAACGCCTTGCCGAACGTCCCGACGAAGATGTCGACGCGCGCAGCGCAATGCTCTTCGGTGCCCCGCCCGGTCGCGCCGTAGGCGGCGACGCCGTGTGAGTCGTCCATGATCGTGATGACGCCATCACGGAAGCGATGCTCGTGCCTGGCGACGAGCGACGCGATCGCATCGACGGGCGCGTTGTCGCCGCGCATGCTGAAGATGCCGTCAAAGATGACGACCACTCGGCCCGTCCCGTCCGGGACGCGTTCGAGGTGGGCCGCGAGATCCGCCAGATCGTTGTGCTTGTAGATCGCGCGTTGTGCCGACGGCACGTTCGCGATCCGCATCGCCCGGATGATGCAATTGTGGTTGAGCGCGTCGCCGATCCAGAACGTCTCGGGCCCGGCAAGAGTGATCGCCAGGCCGAGGACGGTGGTATAGGCCGAGTTGAAAATGCGCGCGGCCGGCCGGCCGACGAAGCGCGCGATTCTGGCTTCGAGCTGAGCGTGCGCCGAAAATGTGCCGTCGATGAACCGCACCGCGCCAGGACCCGCGCCAAACGCATGCGACGCCGCGTCGGCTGCGGCCAGGACGTCCGGATGATTCGACAGCGACAGGTAGCTGTTGCTGTTCATCCGAAGGAAGTCGCGGTCGCTGCCGTGCAGCCGGTAGCGCGGACCTCGAATCCCTGAGGGCGGAACGTAGCCGACGATGACGCGTTCGGGCGCTTTCGCCCGGCCTTCTGCCGAGAGCGCGGCGACGTCAGCGACCAGAGCCGCGTTGAGCTTGTCGAGGGACATTACTCCCGGCGGCTTCCGGTGAATCGCAACAACATCAGGAACAGGTTGATGAAATCCAGATACAGGGTCAGCGCGCCGACGATGGCGTAGGAACCGAGCTGGCCGGAGGGCAGCGCGAGCGCCATCTCCTTCAGGCGCTGCGCATCGTAGGCGGTGAGCCCCGTGAACACGATGACGCCGATGAATCCGAGCACGAACTGGAAGCCGCTGTTCTGCCAGAAGATTCCCACAAACGACGCCAGCACGACGCCGATGAGGCCCATGAAGAGGAACTGCCCCCATCCAGCCAGGCTCCGGCTCGTCGTCGTTCCGTAGAGCGCCAGCGCGCCGAACATTCCGGCCGAGATCATGAATGTCGTCGCGATCGACGCGCCGGTAAACGCGAGCAGGATGAACGCGAACGTGACCCCGGTCAGCGCGGAGTAGAGCACGAAAAGGAGCGAGGCGCGTGCCGGCGGCGATCTTGTCGACGCGGGCAGACAGGAAAAACACCAGGCCAAGCTGGGCAATCATCAGTCCCCAATAGAAGACCGGGTTACCAGCAATGGTCCGGATAAGCGACGGCGATTGGGCGACGTAGAACGCGACGAGCGCGGTGACGCCGAGCCCGGCGCACATCCAGCCGTACACGCTGCGCAGGAACATGGTGACCCGCTCGTCGGCGGCGTACGGAGTGCTGAACGTCGTGTCGGGCGTGATGTTGTATTGCGCCATCTTCATGCTCCTTTGCAGTCGATCCCGGTCGAGCGTGATGCTAGCACGCTTCACCCTTAACGGCATCAACATCGCCGCCGGGAGCAAGTGCAGGTTGCCGAGGACGAACCAGGGCCAGAAACGCCATCCGATCTCCCGCGCCAGGAGGACGTTGAAGCCAAAGGCGAGCGGCAGCGTCACGCGCGTCACCGCGCCCGGGAATCCGTCCCAGACGACTTTGTGCACGGTGAACATCAGCAGCGCGTACGCCAGAGCGACGCGCCACCACGCCGATGTGTACTCCCGGCGGTAGAGGAGGTATGCCGTCTGCACGGTCAGGCAGAGGATCACTCCAAGCTTGAGCACCGCGAGCAGCGACGCGTCGGCGCCGAGGGCTCTGTCGAGCGTCTGCTGCAGGACTTGGATGTAAACCATCACGGGGCGGTCGAGCTGGTCGTGTCCGACCACACTCGTCGATCGATAGATCGAGCGCAGGTAATCCTGCCAGAGGAGGAGCGGCAACGCGGCGAGCACCAGCGCGAATCCAAGCTTGAGCCATCGCCATGGGTGGCCGGGCCGCGGGAGGCCGGCGACCGAGAGAAGATTGGTCTCGCGCCCGAGCCCGGCGACGCCGGCAATCGCCGCCGACGTCAAGAGCCGCCCGCGCTCGGATGCGGCGATGGCGAGCGCGACGAGCAGCATGCTCGGACCATCGAGCAGAGCCGAGCGCACTGACGTCAGCAGTCCGTGCGAGAAGAGGCAGGCGATCCACAACGCCAGTCCACGCGGCGTGTCGGGTCGCAGCCATCGCGTCATGACGACTGCCAGCACGAGCCAGAAGAAAACGTTCTGGAGCGCATACGCCTGCAGAATCCACTGCGGACGTCCCAGGCCGATCGCCCACGCGGTCCAGCTGAAGAGGATCCGGCGCGCCCGATACGGCGGCAGATCGAGCGCGTGATCGATCGCCGGATCGCGCAGCAGCGGCTCGAGCGCCAGCTGCGCATAGAACTGCCCGTCGTAGCTGCCCCACGGCGGATGCCGGTAATGGGGGAGCGCCTGCAGGACTGGAAGCTCGCCCGTGCCTGGGCTCGCAAACCCGATCATCTCCGTGAAGCCGTAGGGCGGATGGTACAATCGCGCGACGGATGCCAGCAGGAGCACGACGGCTGCGAGCGCGACGGCGGTGCAGACTCGCTGGCTGCGAGCACGCGTGGCCGTCATCGGCGCCGGCTCATCTCGGTTTCCATCACGCTGCTGATTCCGCTAGAGGTCTTGACCCCTCAGCCTTGTACAAATGACTCAAGTTTCGCGTGGTCAAGACCGTGATCAAGCAATGCCACCCAGCGAGGCGGAACCACTTGTCGGTCTGAGGCGGAGCCTCGCCGGACGTGTCCGTCGATCGATCGCGGCCGCAACGGCCACCCTCGGTTGCATCGTCGGGGCGTGCGCACCGGCCGATCCCTCGCCGATTCGCATTGTCAATCTGGTCCGCGATCTCCGCGACGCCGAGGCCCGGCCGTCGCCTGCGGCGTTCGAGGTTGCCGACGTCTCGATCGCTGGACGGTCGGAGCCCGCTATCCGGACAATCGCGCCGAGCCGGCTCGTGTTCGTGCTCCCCGTGCCGCGCCGCAGCACGTTCACCGCTCGCGTGGCGATCGATCGCGGGATGAACGGGATATCTCCACAGCCGTTGCGGTTCCGCGTCGGGGTCAGCGACGATCGGATCTACGAGCAGCTCGCCGAAGTCCTGTTGACACCCGGTATTCACACCGGCTGGACGGATCTTCGTACGAGTCTGTCCGCGTATGCTGGCTGGCAGTGGAGCCTATTCTACCGTCCGGAGCGGCAGGCGTGGCGACTCGTTCTGAGTACGGACGCTCCGGCAGGGTCGGGGCGCGGCGTGTGGGGCGCGCCCGCGATCGACGCGGACCGCGCGGCGGCGCGCGAATACGTCGCGCGGGCTAAAGCAAGGTAGGCCAGGGTGCGAGAAAGCCAGAGTGCCGGAAGTGCTTAGGGTGCCGGTTGCACCCTAGCACCCTTCTTTATCGAGCTTTGAGTGCCGCCACGATCTTGGCGAGCGTTTCGCGTTCCTCAGACGAGACTTTGCCGATTCCGAGGATGCCGCCCGAGGCGGCAGCGATGCTCTCGCTGTACTTGATGAGATCGTCGGCGCTCATCGTGCCGGCCTCCCCAGAGCCCGTGTCGAGCATCGCTCGAATGAGGCGAGTGGCACGAGCGAACACATCGGCCGACGGCTGACGCGCCATCCAGTCGGAGAGCTGCCGATCCGCGGCGCTTCCCTCCGCGATCCCCCGCTCGCGCGCGAGCTTGACGAGCAGCGTGCGCTCGGCCGGCGTGATGCCGCCTTCGGCCCACGCCATCTGGACGATCGGGACGAGCGGGAGAACGCTGATCGTCTCGGGTGTAAAGCCGAGCGCCTCGAGTTCCGCAATCATCGCGGGGTCGTGGAGACCGGTCTTCGCGCTCAGCTCGCCGTGGGCGCGATCGGCGGCCGCCGCCTTCCGCATCTTCTCGACGAGCTCGCGATCCTTCTTGCGGAAGTAGTCTTCTTCCGAAGCGCGCCTGCGGTCGTCCAGGAAATCACTCTCCGCCATCTCACCTCCTGAGTCGCTTCCGCAATCCTAACAGGCGCGCGTCGAGCCACCAAGTCCCCTGAAACGGCGGTTCTGCGATAGGCTCTTGCATTGTCGGCGGGGATATGAAGGTTTACCTGATAGACGGCACGTACGAGCTGTTCCGTTACTACTATGCGCTGCCGTCCGTGCGCGAGGGCGGCGTGGAAGTCGCGGCCCTCCGCGGCGTCGTCGGCTCTGTGCTCGGCCTGATCAACAGCGGTGTGACCCATCTTGCGGTGGCCACCGACCACGTCATCGAATCATTTCGCAATCGGCTCTGGCGAGGCTACAAGACGAGCGCGGGTATCGAGCCGGAGCTCCTCGCGCAGTTTCATCCCCTCGAGGACGCCCTCCGCTCGCTCGGCGTCGTCGTCTGGCCGATGGTCGAGTTCGAGGCGGATGACGCCCTGGCCTCGGGCGCCGCGCTGGCGGAACGCGACGCTCGCGTCGAGCGCGTGGTCATCTGCACTCCCGACAAGGATCTGGGGCAGTCGGTCAGGGGGACACGCGTCGTTCAACTCGATCGCCGGCGGAATCTGACGCGCGACGAAGCCGGAGTCGTCAGCAAGTTCGGCGTGGCGCCGGCATCGATCCCCGACTACCTCGCGCTCGTCGGCGACGCGGCCGACGGCTATCCAGGACTGAAGGGCTGGGGGCCGAAGTCGTCGGCAGCCGTCCTCGTCCAAGTTCGGTCACCTCGAGGCGATTCCCGACGATTGGCGGACGTGGAAGGTGAATGCCGCGAACGCCGCTACGCTTGCGGCTACGCTGGTCCGCGATCGCGAGCAGGCGATGCTGTTTCGCGACCTGGCGACGCTCCGGTCAGACATCGCGCTCTTCGAGTCGGTTGACGAGCTCGAGTGGCGAGGGCCGACGCCGGAGTTCGTGCGGCTCGCGGCGCGGCTCGACAAGGCCGCGACCTGACGCTACGGCGTTCTGATCGCTTTCTGATCCTTGCCACCCTGATGAAGGATCAGGTGTGTCACGGTCCCGCTGTCGTCCCTGACGAACGTAATCTGCGCGTCGACGGCTTTGTAAAAGAACTTCGTGTCAGATTCTGGAAAGACCTCCAGCTTCAGCTGACCCGTCGCGTGCGCCATCAGGCGGTCGCCGTCCCGCGTGACGGTCAGGATGAACGCCGGCGTGAGCTGGTACTGGCCCACGTAGCCCTCGTAGATCTTCGGATCCACTTTCGCGACCGTGCGCACGACCGCGGCCTGGTAGGGCTCGCCGAGGAGGATCGCCAGAAGATCTCGAGCGATGCGCCCCGTTGCTGCCTGCTGGACGTTCGACAGCACGATCGACGTGATGTTGTCGTCGATCAAACGAATGATCATGGTGGAGAAGCCATTGATGCCGCCACCGTGGCCGACCTGCCGGCGGCCGAATGTCTGTGGCGAGGGCTCCGGCGCCGCCCAACCGTAGGCGTAGCCGCCCTTGAACGCCGTGAACATCGCGCTTCGAGCCGCGGCCGGCAGGAGTCGATCGGTATAGAGCGCCTGGTCCCACTTCAGCAAGTCTTCAACAGTGGAGTACAGCGCGCCGGCGGCGAACGGCTGCACCATGTCGAGGTAGGGCGCGTTGGTCAATTCCGAGCCCTGGCGCGAATAACCGGAGGCGCGGCCCGCCAGGATCCGCGTGGGACGGTCGTAGCCTGAGTCCTGCATGCCGAGGGGCGTGAAGATCTGGTCGCCCAGTACCCGTTCGTATGACTGCCCGGTGACTTTCTCGAGCAGCATGCCGAGCAGAAAATAGCCCGAGTTGTTGTACTTGTACTGAGCGCCCGCCTCGAATTCGAGCGGGAGATCGCGGAATCCCGCGACCATCTGATCGACGGTCTTGGGGACCATCATCGTGGCCATATACGACGGCGAATTCGTATAACTCGGAATCCCCGACGTATGTGTCAGCAAGTGATGGATGGTGACGGGCTTCCACGCGTCGGGACACGGCGTCAAGTACTGACAGATCGGATCCTGCACCTTCAGCTTGCCCTGCTCCTGCAGCTGCAGGACCGCCATCGACGTGAACTGCTTCGTGATCGATCCGAGACGGAACTTCGTGCGAGGGGTATTGGGGATATTCCATTCGGCGTTCGCGGCGCCGTAGCCCCTGGCAACGATCGGCTTGCCCTTGCGCGACAGCAGGATTGTGCCGCTGAAGCCATTGACACGCATCTCGGCCCGCATGTACTCGTCGACGCGCTCGACAACGACCGCATCGGACGGGGGTACAGGCGCGGTCGCCACTTGCGCGCGCGAGCCCGTCGTCAACACCGCCAGGAACGCGACAATCGCTGAGAACAAAAACACGTCGAGTGGAATGTGTCATCGGAGTGATCGCGGAAATGACGCTGGTTGACGGCCGCAAGAGGCCATTCTACTCAACCCGCCGACGCCGAGGCCATCGACGGCGAGGACGGCCGGCGCTGAGAGTGCTAGACTGGCCATCATGCCGTTCGTGATTACCGACCCGTGTATCGACACCAAGGACACAGCCTGCGTTGATGTCTGCCCGGTCGACTGCATTCATCCGCGCAAGGACGAGCCCGAGTTTGCGACGGCGCCGATGCTCTTCATTCACCCCGACGAGTGCATCGACTGCGGCGCGTGCGTGCCAGCGTGTCCGGTGGCGGCGATTTACGACAGCATCGACTCGACGCCGTCGAGTCAACAGCAGCTCGTCACCGCCAACGACGTCTATCGGGGCGGCGATCCCGACGCCGTAGCCAAAGCCGTAGCTCTCGTCCAGACCCACGTCGAGGCGCACCCCGAGTTGATGGCGATCGATCCGAAGGAGCGCCAGGCCGCGCACTAGGCCGGTTGGCTAACCTCGAAGCGTTGACGCCAGCGGCGGAGCGCCAGAAAACACCACCACGCGAGAAGAGCGGTGAGCACGGCGGCGACGAGCGCTCCTGGCAGCGCTCCGGGAAACGGCCGCTGCAACCCTCGGCCGAGTGCGCCAATCGCCATCATGACGCCGAGCGCCATCGGCACCATCGTGAGATCAGCGCGAAGGACCGTCGCATAGGCGACGAGCAGGCCGAGGCCGAGCACGGCTCCGGCTGCAATCCAGCCGGCGAGCTGCGATCCGGCCGGCGCGCCAGCGCCGAGAAACCCCACCAAGACGACGACGGCCCCGGAGAGCGCGCGTCGCCGCGTCCAGCCGAGCGTCACGTGATGTATGCCCGTGAGGAGGCTGAGCATCACCGCGACACGCGTCAGGAAGCCGGCGAGCGGTTCGAGCGCCACCGCCATCGCGGGGACGAATGTGCCGAGGGGGGCGATGCTGGCGGCAACAGCCCACGCCGGCGTCCGCAGCGATCCAGCGAGCGCCAGGAGCGCTGCGGCGAATGCGCCGACCGCGCACCCCAGCAGCAACGCGTCTCGTGGCGGAAGCGTCCCGTTCCCTTCCAGTCGCGCCGGTTGAGCGCCGAGCGCCAATCCTGCCAGCGCCGAGTTGATGATGAGTGCGACCAGCCCGATGCCGATGGCGCCGAGGAGCTGAATCGGCAGCGGGATCTCGGTGACGAAAAGCGCCTGGGACGATGGCCAGTTATTGGCCGCCGCGGCGAGCGTCACGGCAAACATGATTCCGGTCGCCGCCAGGAACAGCCTTGGCGTGTAGCGCCGGCGGCTCCAGGCCACGACTCCTGCGACGGCCGCCGAGACCAGTAGCCCGCCAAAGACAACGCCGACGACGATCCGAACGATCAGGTTGCGGGTACTTGTCGCGCGCTGCTGACGTTCCCAGTGCTCGGGAACGAAGACGAACCGGCGCACGGCGGTCACCTCGTCGCCGGCAATCTCCACAGCGATTCTGGGCTCGCCTTGCGGCAACGGTGGCAGAGAGGCATCGACGAAGGTGAACGTCCAGTCGGTTCGCGCCTTGCGTTTGGCTGGACGCGCTGACACCTCTCGCAACGTCCCGCCCGCAATGTCGAGGCCGAAGTCCCGCGTCACGATCGCGATGGCGCGCTCGCGAGCGGCGTTCTCGTCGAGCGTTACGCCAGGCCGGGCTTCTGGGAGCGTGTGCTCGGTCCGAAGGATCTGGCCGGCCTTCGTTACGAAGACCCGCCACTCTTCGGCGCGTTCGGCCACGTCGCCCTCGAATGTCGCGATCCGGACACTCCATCGCGGTTCCGGCAAGTATCGGCCGAGCAACTGACGCCGTCTCACTTCGCCAGCCGTCTCGGATACGAACTCGTGTGGGCCGCCCCTTCCGTCGTCGGGCACCGGCAGCACGCGCCACTGCGGCCCGAGCGTCACGCCGCGGGCGGCGAGCGCGGAGCGCGCGATGTCTGCCGCGGCGGTTCGACTGAGCACGAACATGTCGGTCCGTTCTCGTCCAAGCGCGCCCCAGATGCACGCCACGATGCTGAGCGCGCCGATCACAAGCCATGCGCTCCGCATCCGTGGGCTCAGACCGGACTGCACGATCGTCGGCGCGGCAGGTTCTGGTTCCGGTGCCGCCGGCGGCGTCCAGGCTTGGTTGCGGTCGCCCGGCGACAGCGTGGTCCACGCGCCGGACTGCCTTCGCCGCCACAGGACGATCCCGAGCGGGACGAACGTCATCACAACGACCGTCAGTTTCTGGACCCAGATGCCCGGCGCCTCGGACAGGAAAATCGGCAGCGCGAACCAGACGACGTCGAATGCGAAGTGCAGAACGATCCCGGGCAAGAGGCCGAAATAGATGTAGAGCAAGCCGAACCCGATCGATGGAAGGATGAGCTCGACGGGCCGCGCGTATGACGGTTGGGTGGGATACGGCGCGTGTCCTGCACCGAAGATTGCGGCTTGGACGACGAACGCGATCGCAAGAAACAACCCGCGCTTTCCAAATCGGTCGCCGATGAGCGCTGCTCCCGCGAGCGGCACAGCGCGAAACAGGCATTCTTCCCAGAACCCGGCCTGGAGCGAATTCGCGATCGCCGAGAGCCATGGCACGTAGGTGGCCAGCACGTCGGGGTGGAGCAGCGCTTCGGACGGCGTCCACCATCCGAACAGGCGCGTGGCGACCAGATACAGTCCGACGTCGTAGGCGAAGAACACCGACACAAGGAGGTAACCGGCGACTGTGCGTCCCAGGATGTCGCCTGAGCTCCCAGGGCCCTTCGACCAGACACGCCAGAATTGCGGGTGGTGGCCGAATGCCTTCCGGCCGAGCGTTTCGGCCGCGATGAACGACAGCGCCATGAACGCCGAGAAGCCGACGAGGGTCGCGGCGAGCGTCGCTACCTGTCCGGCGACAAACGTCGAGCGAGGCACCGCGGTGTCGTAGGTCATCCACATCAGCGGCCATTCGTTGAGCGTCGCCAGTGCCTGCATGCCCCCGACGATGAGGCCCCAGACGGCGGCGTGCCGCCACAAGACGTAGCGGGCGCGCAGCATGAAGAAGAGACCGACGCCGATGCCGCCGACCACGTAGAGGAGGACCATCCCGACGGCCGAGCCAATCCCGATCGCGCCGTTGGCCGAGCGCATGCTCTCGTATCGGCGCGTGAACGCCTCGGGGATCTGCACGAAGCGCGTGACTTCCGTCAGCCGGTCGCCGGACAGCACCAGCCGGAGACGATACCGGCCCTCGCCGAGGACTGGCGACGATCGCTCGTAGGTCAGCGTGTGATCGACGCGTCCGCCAGGCCGTCGCTCCTGTCCCTGCTCCGCGAGACTGAACGGCGCGAGGTCCACGTTCCAGCGCGCTTGTGCGTCGGCTTCGGCACGTCGGCGCGCGTCGGCAGCCTCGAGCGCGGCCCCGGGCGCGTTCTCGTCGAGCTTTTCGACGAATCCGTCGGGCCGGCCGTCGGGGGTGAAACGAATGAGAGTTTCGTTGGTTTCTCCCTCTCTGAAGTGCCGTACTCGCCAGGTGTAAGCGCTGTACAACCGCTCGCGGAGCATGTTGGTGAAGGCGGTCTTGCCTCCGCCCTCGAGCTCGACGAAGGTTTGCGCCTCGCTGTCGAGCGCGAACGAGGCCGCCTGCCGATAGTCCGACGGGCCCAAACGGTCGCGCGCGGCAATCGCGGCCGCATCGGTCAGCGCGCGCTCGCGCGTCATCGTGATGTCGAGCGCCACGATCGAGAACGCCCGCGGGAAGTAGTGATACGCCGCCGCGGTGGCGGCGAGCGAGATCAGGGCAAGCAAAATCCAGAAAGCTGGGCGCTTCACGGAGTGCTCCTTGGTGCCGTCCTGTGTCCGGGGGCCGATCGTGAGCCGCGATTCTACATGGGATTGCTCTAAGAGCCTTTCACCACGGAGAACGCCGAACGCGCAAAGATATCCAGGCTTGCCTCCGCGTGCTCTGCGCACTCAGCGATGAGAGGCTTTTTGACAGCGATGAGAGGCGACTAACGAATGACGCGCAGGTCGGTCGGCGTTGGAGGTCCGAGGCCGGCGACGCTCATCACGGCCCCGCGCGAGAGGCTGACGATATACAGCTCGCCGTCGGCGTCCACGCCGAACGAGCTGACGTTTCCCAGCTCACTCTGTCCGCCGAGTTCCGCCGTGTGCTCCATCACACCCGAGACGCGCGCTTCTCCCTGGCCGTCGATCGCCAGCGCCAGCGACCAGACGCGGCCCTGCACGTAGTCGGCAAAAAAGTAACGCCCGGCGTAGGCCGAACCGAGCGCCCGGCCGCGGTAGACGTACCCGCCGGTCACGGATTGCCCCAGCGCGCGGCCGTACTCGTGGATTGGATCGACGAGCGGGAGAAAGGCCGGCGGGCGCGACGTGACGTTGTCGTGGGCGCCCTCGCGATTCCGCCAGCCGTAGTTGCGGCCGCCACGATTGGCCGGCTCGTAGTCGATCTCTTCGAACGCGTTCTGGCCGACGTCGCCGATGATGAGCGCGCCAGTGCCGCCGCGCGCGGGATCATCGAAGCTGTAGCGCCATGGATTGCGCAGGCCGAACGCCCAGATTTCCGGCCGCGCCGCAATCGGCCGGCCACCGACAAACGGATTAGTGGGCGGCACCTGATAGCCGGTCGCGTGCGTGTCGGGCACGTTGACGTCGATGCGAAGCATCTTGCCGAGCAGTTCCTGCGGATTCTGCGCGCGATGTTCCGGATCATCGCCGGATCCGCCGTCGCCGAGCCCGATGTACAGGTAGCCGTCCGGTCCGAACGCCAGGTGCCCGCCGTTGTGATTCGCAAACGGCTGCGCGATCGCCGCCGGCGCCGCCCGGTCCACCAAACCGCAGATCGAATCGCGATGCGGGGTTCGCGACGAGTGGATCCGACGATCGTTCGAATCGGGCGACGACCGTATCGCCGGATCGGTTGGTGAAGTTGACGAAGAACCGTCCGCTCGCCGCGTCGGGCGCGAACGCCAGTCCGAGCAGACCGCGTTCGCCACCGGCGAGAACGGCCGCGCGGAGATCCAGGAAGTCGGTGGCCAGCACGGTGCCGCCGCGCACCACGCGAATCCGTCCTGCTTGTTCGACGACGAATTGCACATCGCGCGCGAGCGGGTCCTGCACGAACGCAACCGGTGACGCAAAGCCGGAGGCGTAGACGCGCACGCGCAGTCGGCTCTGCGCCCAGATCGTCATGATCGCGAGCGCGCACACGCCGAGCGCACACGCGCCGAAGACGGCGTTGCGATAGGTCATCCGGAGGCATTGTAGGCGACGCCGCCCAAGTGGCTTATCATGTGGATCCCCCGTATGAGGACTGCATGAAACGGCCTAGCTGGACTGCGGCGGCCGTCGTGGCGGCTCTGGCGGCGATCCCTGCCTGTGGCGGCAGCACGCCGCCGCCCTCGACCTCCGACCCCCCGGCGGGCGGCGGCGAACGCATCACCGGACGGGAACGGCTCGGCTGGACTCAGTCCGCCGGCGATGCCACGGAGCTGGCGAGCTTTCGCTACGCGGCATACGTTGACAGCAATCGAGTCGAGCTCACCGCGACGTGCGGCGGATCGGGCGGCGCGTTTTCCTGCAGCAGCCCGATGCCGCCGATGAATGCCGGGGCCCACTCGATCGAGCTCGTGTCATTTGTGGTCGACAACGGTGTAGTGATTGAAAGCGGCCGGTCGGCTGCGCTCCTCGTGACCGTGACCGGGGCAACCGCCGATGCGCCGCCGCCGATGGCCAACGCCACCTCGACCAGGCTGCTGACCACGACCGACGGCGCCGAGCTCCGGCTGAGCGTGCTGCCGGAGCAACCGCAGGCGCCGACCGCGTTCGCGAGCGCGCCAGACGGGCGCGTCTTCGTTTCCGAACGCGGTGGCCGCATCCGCATCCTGCGCGGTGAGGCACTCGATCCGGAGCCCGCGGTCGTTATCGAGGAAGTGGTCGTTACCGACACGTCCGAAGGCGGGCTGCTGGCGCTCGCGCTCGACGCGCAATTCGAACGCACGCGGCTGCTCTATGCCGTCTATACCGTCCTTGCGCGCGAGGGATCACGACAGTTTCGCCTGGTCCGCTTCCGTGAGGTCGGCGATCGGCTCGGCGAGCGCGTCGTCCTCCTCGACGGAATCCCCGCCGGGCCGCGCCCGTCGGCGGCGCTCGGTACAGGTCCTGATGGTCGCCTGTATGTCGCGTTCGACGCTTCGACCCGCACCGGGCGCACGGCGGCGCTGGCGTCGTACAACGGCAAGGTGCTGCGTCTCAACACCGACGGCACGACACCTGAGGATCAGCGCACGGGTCCCGTGTTCGCGACAGACTTCCAATCGCCGCGTGGATTGGACTGGCATCCGTCGACCGGCGCGCTCTGGGTCGCAGACGTCAAGCGGCGTGACCTCGAGGAACTGCGCGTCGTGGATGCCGCTTCGAGCGCTTCGTCGCGACGGATACCGCTCCCCGGTGGGACCGGCGCGGCCGCGCTCGCCTTCTATCGCGGCACGCTCCTGCCGGCATTCGAGGGGGACCTCTTCGTCGCTGCCGAAGAAGGCCGCCATCTGCTCCGCCTGCGGCTCGATCCGCGCGATCCCACGAGGATCGTGTCGAGCGAGCGACTGTTACAGGATCTGGACAGTCCCATCCGTGCAGTGTCGGTCACGGGCGATGGCACCCTCTACGTAGCGACCGACCAGGCAGTGCTGCGGCTGGGGCCACGGTAGAGCTGACGGCTGGTCGGCGGCTAGCGGCTCAGCTGTTGTAGCTAGAGGCGAGCAGCCAGCCGCGAGCCGCGAACAGCCAGCCGGCTACTTCAGGTGCTTGATCAGCAACACCTCGTTGCCCCGCTCGTTGTAGACCAGCTCGTCGACGATTTGCCGCACGATCAGCATCCCGAAGCCGCCGGGGCGTACGCCGTCTTCGGCGCGCTCGACGGCGGTCTTGATGACGTCGTCAGGGTTCGGCGATGCGGCCGCGTGCTTGAGGTCGTCGCGATCGAAGCCGTTGCCCGGATCGCGGAAGTGAAACACGATGGCGCGCGCGGTCTGGGCCGCAGTGACCTCGATCACTTTCTCAGGGTCGAAGCCGGCGCCATGCTCCATCGCGTTGAGAAGCATCTCGCGGAACGCCGTCATCAGCAGGTCGTGGTCGACTGAGGGAACGCCCGCGCTGTATTCGGTCATGAAGCGCGTCAGCCGGTCGGCGGTCATGAGCCGGCACGACACCTTCAGCGTGATCCAGTAGGGCAGCCCAGACGTGACTTCGATGCCGTCGCGCCAGTTCACATCCTCGATCGCGGCGCGCGACATGTCCGCCACTTCCTCATAGTCAATCGGCCGGGTGAAGCACGCGTAGACGTGCTGTCGAAGCGCCTTGATGACGTCGGCGCTCGAGAGCGCCGGGGCGAGCACGATCGTCCTGATTCCCGGCCTCAGCTCACGGAGCTCGTTGAGGAGCGCCAGGTCTTCGGAGGCGTCGCTTGAGGGATCGGTGATGACGAGGTCGAACGCGCGCCGGCGGAGGAGACGGGTCGCCTCGAACGGTCCGGCGCACGTCTCGACGTCGTGGCCTTTGAGGTGATGACTGGCGCCGAGCGCCCCGGCGAGTACCGGCTCCCGGCCGATGAGCAGCAACCTTCCCATAGGTTCAAGTATTCTTTCGAACGGGCCTCCGGGGAAAGAGAGAAGGGACGGAGAAACCATTCACCGCCGCAAACCGTCAAACCAGCCATGCAGGACATCCGCTACGCTCTACGATCGTTCCGGAAGCAGCCGATCTTCGCGCTCGTTGCCGTGGCCACGCTGACGCTCGGCATCGGGGCCAACACCGCGATTTTCAGCCTGCTCTATCAGTATTTATTGAGGCCGTTGCCGTACCCCGAGGCCGAGCGCCTCGTGTTCATCTGGAACACTTACCCGCTGATGGGCCTGCCCCAGGCAAGCGTCTCGATTCCCGACTACATCGATCGCAAGACCCAGGCGTCTGCCATCGAGGACGCCACCTTGTTCACGATGCGCGGCCTGAGCATGGCAGCCGAGGGCGAGCCCGTTCAGGTGCGCGGCCTGGCGGTCACGCCCTCGTTTTTCAGCACGCTGCGGCGCCAGCCGTTCCTCGGTCGAGGGTTCGCGGAAGGAGAAGCGCAACCCGGCGCCGACAAGTTCGCCATCCTGACCTACAACATCTGGAATTCGCGGTTTGCCGCCGACCGCGCGATCGTCGGGCGTTCAATCCGGTTGGGCGGCGAAGCTTACCAGGTCGTCGGCGTGCTGCCGTCGGACTTCGAGCTGCCGTCGCGTGATATTTCGCGTGCTCGTCCCGTTCTCGTTCACGCCGCAGCAGATGTCCGATCAGGGTCGCGGCAACGAGTTCAGCCAGATGATCGCGCGGCTCGCGCCGGGCGCGACGATCGAGCAAGCCAACGCGCAGATGAAGACGATCGTCGATCGAGTGCTCGATCGCCTGCCGCAGCGACAGGCGTTCGCGCGAGCGAGCGGGTTCGGTGGCTACGCCGTGCCGATCCGGGATCAGCTTGTCGGCGACCTCCGCACACCCCTGTACTTTCTACAGATCTTCGTTCTGCTCGTGCTGCTCATCGCCTGCGCGAATGTGGCGAACCTCCTCTTGATGCGGGCGACTGGCCGTTACCGCGAGCTCGCCATCCGGACGACGCTCGGGGCGGGGCAGCGGCGGTTGATCCGGCAGATGCTGACTGAAGGTCTCGTGCTCGCGATCTTCGGCGGGCTTGGCGGCCTATTGCTCGGCCTTGCCGGTGTCCGCGCGCTCGTCGCGCTCGGGTCACAGCAGGTGCCAGGAATGACGACGGTCTCGCTTCAGCCGGCGGTGCTGGTCTTCACGATGGCGCTGGCCATCGTCACCGGCCTCGTCTTCGGACTCGTGCCCGCGCTCGTCGTGTTTCGCGGCAACACGTGGTCGCTCCTCAAGGACGACAGCACTCGCGGCTCGGCCGGACGGAGCACGGGCCTCACGCGTTCTCTGCTGGTCGTAGCGCAAACGGCGTTCGCGCTCGTGCTGCTCGTCGCCGCTGGACTGCTGCTCAAGAGTTTCCTGCGGTTGCAGAACGTCGACCCGGGTTTCGGCACCGACAACGTCCTGACCGCGCAGATCTCGCTGCCCATGGCGCGCTATCCCGATGCGGCTGCGCGCCGTGCCTTCTGGATCCGGTTGACCGAGGCGGCGCGCGGATTGCCGGGTGTCACGGCCGCTGGATTGACCACCAACGTTCCGTTCAACGGCAACGTGTCGTCGGGGTCCTATTCGATCGTCGGCTACACGCCCGGACCGTCGGAGGCCGCGCCGCACGGCCGCCAGGAAGTGGTCGGCGCCGACTATTTCGCGGCGATGCGGATCCCCTTGATCGAGGGTCGATTCTTCAACGATGGCGACACGGCCGACAGCCCGCCGGTCGTCGTCGTCGATCAGTTCCTCGCCAACAAGTACTTTGCGAAGCGCAGCGCGCTCGGCCAGCAGATCAGGCGCGGCGGCCCCGACAGCCCGCCGATGACGATTGTCGGCGTCGCCGGCACCATCAACAGCATCGACCTCGGGCAGCCAGTCACCAAGGAGCGCGTCTATCGCCCGGCCACGCAGCAGGCTCCGGGAGCGATGGCGCTGGTCCTCAAGACCGGTCTCGATCCGCAGACGCTGGTCAGCCAGGTGAGGGCGGCCGTCAGAGCGATCGATCCCGAACAACCGCTGGCGGACGTCCGCACCATGGATCAATGGGTGTCACGATCGCTCGAACTGCGGCGTGCCCCGGCCGTGCTGCTCGCACTATTTGGATCGGTCGCGCTCGTCCTGTCGGCGATCGGGATCTACGGCGTGCTCGCGTTCAGCGTGGCGCAGCGCGGTCGTGAGTTCGGGATTCGTCAGGCGCTCGGCGCGGACCGGAAGTCAATCCTGACGCTCGTGCTCAAGCAAGGCCTGCTGACCGCCGGCGTCGGAATCGTCATCGGCCTCGTCGGCTCGGCGCTCGCATCGCGATTCATGCAGACGATGCTGTTTGGCGTGGCTAGACACGACCCCGCCATTTTTGCCGGCGTCACGCTCGCGCTCTTCGCCGTGGCCGCGGCGGCGTGTTACATCCCCGCCCGCCGCGCGACGCGCGTCGATCCGATGGTCGCGTTGCGCGACGCGTGACGCGCCGGCCGACTCTGAACGCCGGACCTGAACCCTGAACCGTGAACCCTGAACCTGCTGAACCTTGAACTCTGAACCTTGAACCTGAACCGCGCTTCACTGGATCTTGATCAGTTCGACGTCGAAGACCAGCATCCCCTGCGGCGACCCGGACTGTCCCTTATAAGCGAGCGACTCCGGGATCCAGAACCGGCGCTTCTCGCCCTCGACCATCATCTGCAACCCTTCGGTCCAGCCGGCGATCACCTCGTTGAGGGCGAACGATGCGGGCTGGCCGTTCGCGACGGAACTGTCGAACAGTCTTTCCGTCCGTCGTCCAGCCGGAATAGTGCACGGTGACGCGTTCCGTGGGTCGCGGGTGACGGGTGCCAGTGCCAGGCTGCAGCACCAGCGTCGACAGCCCAGAGGTCGTTTTGAGCGACCCCGCGGGCGGCGCCGCGACGTCAGGTGGAGCAGGGAGCGACGCAGTGGGTGAATCGCGTTCAACACCCCAGCTACAGGAGGACATCTGAAAGCCGCAGGCGGCGGTGGTGACGGCCGCAATCAGAACGAGTAGCAGCGCACGAGATTGAAGCATCGGTCAACTCAGAGTGCGAGATGCTGCCATCATAGCAAGATGCCGCTCGATGTCGCGCGAGCGCCGTTATAGAATCGCTGCAGAATCTTCCGCGATGAATTGCAATAACTGCGGCGGCGCGATGGAGCTCTTTGCCTCCCGCGGCTACTTCTTCTGCCGCTACTGCGGCTCGTTTCACTTTCCCGAGACGAAGGCCGACGAAGGGATTCGTATTGTCGGAGAGGCTCCCGAAGCGTTGGAGTGCGCCGTCTGCCAAAAGGTCCTGGCGTCGGCACTGGCCGACGAGACACATCCGATTCGATACTGCCGGAATTGTCGAGGTGTGCTGATCGCGCGCACGGGCTTTGCGGCCGTCGTCGAGAAGCGCCGCGCCTGGGCTACCGGCACGCCGGCTTTGCCCGTTCCCCTCAATCGTCAGGAGCTCGAGCGCAAGCTCCGCTGCCCGGTGTGTAAGGGCGCGATGGTCACGCACCCCTACTTCGGCCCGGGCAACGTCGTGATCGACAGCTGTGAGACCTGCGCGCACGTGTGGCTCGACTTCGGCGAGCTCAGGCAGATCGTCGATGCCCCTGGAAAGGACCGTGGCAGCCGTGAAATGCCACGACCCGTTGCCGGCGAGGCTCTCGGAAACCCCCTGACAGGTGGTCGCGTCGTCGGTGACGGAGTTGGCGGGTCGAGTGTCGACGCGGTCGACCTGCTGACAATTATCGGCAGGCTCTTCTAGAGCCACGGATCACACCGACAACACGGCTCTTCTAGAGCCACGGATGACACGGCCGTTTGTGAGATACGCTTCTCAATGAGCCCGATCCGTGGTTTCCGTGTGATCCGTGGCGCTAGTCCGGCGACGCGGACCATCCGATAGCTCTATCAGGATGGTCAGCCGCGGCCATCGAGCAAATCCCCTGATGATGACCTTCTTCTCTCTGCTGGTTCTCGCCGTGTCGACTATCGCGTGGACGGAGGTGCCATCGTTCACGCAGGACTGTCGCGAGTGGCAGGAATGCCGTCAGCTGGCCCTCGACGCCGCGAAGCGCGAGGACTATAACGCCTTCCACGACTTGGCCTGGCGCACGATGTCGCTCGGCCCTAAGAACGACCCGTCCCTGATGCTCCTCCTCGCGCGCGCCCAGAGCCTCAGCGGGAGGCCACACGACGCGCTCGTAATGCTGCAGCGGCTGGCGTCCATGGGTGTCGCCACAGACGCGGCGACCAGCAACGACTTCGAACGCGTGCGTGCGCTGCCAGCCTGGGCCGAGTTCGAGGCCAAAGTCAGCGGAAATCCCGCGCCGACTCGAACTGTCGAGACGAAACCTGCGAGCGTTCCCTCCGACCCGGCGCCGACCGTGAAACCCGAGTCGACGGCAGGTGATGTTCGCAAGCCCGAACCCACCAAAAAGGAGTCGGCGGCGGCTGCCGAACCAGCCAGGGTCGACGCACGGCCGGCACGCACTCCAGGGCGCTTGATTTTTGCCGCTTCAGGTCTCACCGCAGTTGGGCTCGCGTACGACGCCGTCTCAGGACGATTCATCGTCGCGGACAAGAATGACCGGCGGCTGCTGGTGATCGGGGAGCGGTCCGGTCACATGGCGAGCCTCGCCGGCGTCGACGCGGGCTTTGACGATGTTTCGGCGTTCGAGATTGACGCGACCGAGGGCGACCTGTGGGTCGTCAGCGCGTCCAGCCGGTCGCGATCGTCGACAGTACACAAGCTTCAACTGATCTCGGGCCGCGTCCTGGCGTCGATTCCCCTTTCACCCGATGAAGGCCCGGCGCGCTTCACCGACGTTGCCGTAACACCTCAAAGTATCCTCGCCCTTGATGGGGAAGGACGGCGCGTCTACCGCGTCGCCAAGAAGGGCCGGACGCTCGAACTGGTTGCGCGACTGGCCGCGCCCGAGTGCACGAGCCTTGCGCCCGCAGCCGACGGGGCTGCATACGCCGCTTACGACCGCGGCATTCTTCGACTCGACCTGACCACTCGGGCCACGACGGTCGTCGAACCGGCGTCGACCACGACCGACCTGGGCCTTGGTAGGCATCAGGTGGATTCGCTGGTACAGGGGGTCGCTCGTTGCGATTCAGGGCGCCCCGGAGGGGCCGTTTCGCTTGGTCCGCCTGAGACTGGACGACCTTGGGCGGCGGGTGAGGAGCGTCGACGTCCTCGATGCCAACGTCGCGGTGGCTGGACCTACGTCCGCCACGCTCTCAGGCGGTGCGGTGTACTACCTCAGCCCGGCTGGCGCCCAGGTTGACGGGCAGCTCGAGGTCAAAAAGCTCGCGCTAAAGTAGCTCAACTGCCACAACCGTAATTCCCTTTCATCTTTGTAAGCCCACTTCCGGGGCTTGGCCACGATCCTCGCGCCGATTTCGCAATTCTTTACGCCAATGCGCGGTCCCGGCGTCGCGCGTGTGCGGAACGAGATATGCGTGGGGAGGATGCAGCAACGGCACCTCTCCTCCAGACGAGGGCAGGGCGGCTGCGAAAGCACCGCCCTGCCGTCTCGTTCGACCCCGGAGCCTTCGGACATGAGCCTGTTTTCGGCCTTCGCGACCGATGTCGCCATCGACCTCGGTACCGCAAATACTTGTATCTTCGCGCGCGGGCGCGGCATCGTCCTCAACGAACCCTCCATCGTGGCGTTCAACGTCGCCAAGGGGTCAATCGAGGCGGTCGGGACCGAGGCGCACGAGATGCTGGGCCGGACGCCAACCAACATCAAGCCGGTTCGTCCGATGAAGGACGGCGTCATCGCCGATTTCGATGCCGCGGAGAAGATGCTGATGTACTTCGTGCGGAAGGTGCAGGGCAAGAACCCGATGCGCCGTCCGCGACTCGTGATTGGCGTGCCGCCGGAAATCACGCAGGTCGAGCGCCGGGCCGTGAAAGACAGCGGGTATCGCGTCAAGGCCAGCGAAGTCCACCTGGTGGACGAGCCGATGGCCGCGGCGATTGGATCGGGCCTGCCAGTCACCGAAGCGGCCGGCAACATGATTATCGACATTGGCGGCGGCACGACCGACATCGCGGTGATCTCACTCGCCGGCACCGTCTACGGCCGATCGCTCCGCGTGGCCGGCAATGCGCTCGACGAGGCGATCATTTCCTACATGCGGAAGGCGCACAACCTGCTCATCGGAGAGCGCACGGCCGAGCAGATTAAGTTCGAGCTGGGATCCGCGGCCGTCCTCGATTCCCCACTGACGATGGAAGTGAAGGGCCGGCACCTGGTCGAAGGCGTTCCGCGGACGCTCAAAATTTCTGACGGTGATATCCGTGAAGCGTTGTCCGAGCCGATCCGGCTGATTGTGCAGGCCGTGCGTGACGCGCTCGAGCGGGTGCCACCGGAACTCTCTGCTGACATCTTCGACCGCGGCGTAGTGCTGACCGGTGGCGGCGCGCTGCTCCGTAACCTCGACAAGCGGCTTCGCGACGAGACCGGGCTCCCGGTTCTGGTGGCCGAGAACCCGCTCACGTCGGTTGTCCTTGGCGCCGGCCGCATGCTGACGGATTTGGCGCTGCTGAGGAAGGTCGCGCTCGACTAGAGCCACGGACTACACGGACGCGCTCGACTAGAGCCACGGAATACACGGACAACACGGATCGGTTCGTGGCAAATCCACCAGTCTGAGCCAGCAGCCAGCCGCAAGCCCCCATTCCCTACCCCTGAGAGTCTAGAAGCTATCTCAAAACAATTGCGAGCGAGCGGCAGCGAGTGAGCCTGGCGAGCGGAGCGGGGCGTCGGGGTCCCCGCGAGCGCCTGCCTTCGCGCCGAAGGCGCTTCGGCGAGGTCGCGCCGTAGCTTGGCGGAGGCGGAAGCCAGTAGAGGAGTCCGAGGGGCGAAGCCCCTCGGTTAAGACTAGACCTGAGCAGTAATTGTTCGGTTCCCGATCTGGCGTCGTTGTGTCTATCTGAAGGCCAATTCGGCACGACCGTTCGGATTATCATCTGGGCCATGACGGCAGCGGTTTTCATGCCGAATGGCGCCGGCTCGCATGGATGAGCCGAGGCAGAAGTCTGCCGATTTGGCTTCGACAGCCGACCTGTTGCGTCTGGCGCGTGGGGGCGACGCCCAGGCGCTCGACGACCTGATTCGGCGGCATCAGGGCCCGCTGCGGCGCTGGGCGAGGGGACGTTTGCCGCGATGGACCCGTGATCTCCGGGACACTGAAGATCTGGTCCAGGAGACGCTGACTCAAACGCTGCGGCACATCAAGGACTTCGAGCCGCGGCACGACGGCGCGCTCCAGGCCTACTTGCGCCAGGCGCTTATCAACCGGGTCCGTGACGAGGTCCGGAGGGTGACGCGGTATCCAACGCCGGCAGGAATAGAGGACGACGCGGAGCATGCGGACGCGTCGGCGTCCCCGCTCGATGAAGCGATCGGCCGCGAGGCCGTGGAGCGATATGAGGCGGCGCTTCAACGGCTGCGGCCCGAAGAGCGCGAAGTGATCATCGCGCGGGTGGAGCTGCAGCAAAGCTACGCGCAGATTGCCGCGGCGCATGGAAGGGCGAGTGCCGACGCGGCCCGGATGGCCGTGACGCGGGCGCTCGTCCGGCTGGCTGAGGAGATGGACGTTGAGAGCTGACGATCGCGCACTCGTGGACGCCGCGGCGTCGGTGGCCGATGGCGCGCCGGTCGATTGGGTCAGCGCCGAATCGCGTGCCGACGCGGACAGCCGCCCTCTCGTCCGCCACCTCCGGCTCGTCGAGAGCATCGCCAGCCTCCACCGCAGCATTCCCCCGATAGAAGCCGACGACAGCCAGATCCCATCGGCGACCGTCGCCGACCGATCCCGCGCCCCCGGCCCGGCCGTCGGAGAGTGGGGCCGGCTGTCGCTGCTCGACCGCATCGGTCATGGCACCTCATGCGAGGTCTACCGCGCCTGGGACACGGCGCTCCAGCGTGAAGTGGCGCTGAAGCTGCTCCACGACGAAGGGGATCATGCCGAGGCGCACGGACGCATCCTCGAGGAGGCGCGGCGCCTCGCGCGTATCCGGCACGCGCACGTCGTCCAGGTCTACGGCGCGGAGCAGCACGACAACCGCGTCGGACTCTGGATGGAACTGGTGCGCGGCCAGTCGCTCGAGGAAGTGCTTCAGGCCCGCGGGCCTTTCGGGGCTCGGGAAGCGGCGCTCATCGGCCTGGATCTCTGCGCGGCGCTGGCGGCGGTGCACGGCGCCGGCCTCCTGCATCGCGACATCAAAGCCCAGAACGTCATGCGCGAGAGCGGTGGCCGCCTGGTGCTCATGGATTTCGGCACGGGCGAGGAGCTGTCCGGAACCAACCGCCTGGTCGGGACGCCGTTGTACCTGGCGCCGGAGATCTTCCGTGGCCAGCGGGCCTCGGTCCAGAGCGATCTCGACAGTCTCGGCGTTCTGCTCTTCTACCTGGTCACTGGCAAGTTTCCTGTGGTCGCCGCGTCGATGGAGGAGCTGGCCCGCGCGCACGCGCATCGCCAGCGGCAGTCGCTGCGCGACCTGCGGCCAGACCTCCCGGAAGCCTTTGTCGCGACCGTCGAGCGCGCGCTCGACAGCGACCCGACCCGCCGGTATCACAGCGTCGGCGACTTCGAGTCCGCGTTGCGCGACTCACTCGGGGTCCCCGCGGGGCGCGCCGCTGTTCAGGCGCCTGCCGCAGTGCGCCGTCCCCGCTTTGGCCTTGCGTTGAGTCTGGCCGCGGCGACTCTCGTGGCCGTGATCACCGGTCTCATCGTCTGGACGGCTGGCAAGTCCGGCGCCAGGGCCGCGTCAATCGAGAGCCTCGCCGTTCTGCCTCTCGTCGACAAGTCCACTTCTGGCTCGTCTGAGTTGTCGGACGCGCTGACCGAGCAGCTGATCGCTACCATCGGCCAGGTCGACTCACTGAACACGACCTCGATGTCTTCGACGATGAGGTTCAAGGGCAGCGACCTGCCCCGCACCGAGATCGCCAGGCAGCTCGGCGTCGACGCGGTGCTCGATGGAGTGATAACCGTGACTGAAAGTTCGTCCGACCGACGGGGAAGTGTCAGGTTGGATGCCACGCTGATTGAAGCAGGCACCGGTGCGCGGTTGTGGTCGGGATTCGCGATACGGCAACGCGGTGATTCGGCCTCGATGCTTTCGGACGTGGCGCGCTCGGTGACTCGGGCCGTGCGCGCGCCAGTGACCGAAGACGAGGCCTTGCGTCTGGGTCAGGTAAAGGGAACAACGCCTGCCGCCGAGGAGGCGTACCTCCAGGGTCGGCTGCACCTCGCTGGCTATGGAAAGGAGGCGGCAAACCGCGCGCTCAAGTCATTCCAGCGAGCCATTGAGGCGGATCCGGGGCACGCTGCCGCTCACGCGTCGGCAGCCTTCGCCTATGTCAAGCTGGCGAGTTTTGGCGGCATCTCGCACGGTGAGGCGCGGATGCTGGCCCGCGCCGAGATCCGAAAAGCGTTCGAGAACGGCGACGACATCGCTGAAGCGCACGCGGCCGAGGCGGATATCAGGTTCCTGTATGACTGGGACTGGGTCGGCGCCGAAACTGAGTTGAAGAAAAGCATCGACTTGAATCCGAGCTTCATGTACGCGCGCAACGTCTATGCGCAGCTCCTGGCGGCCGAGAAGCGATTTGACGAGATGCTCGTCCTGTCTGATGAGAGCCTGCGGATGGATCCTCAGTCGCTTGACGCGCTCGTCAATCACGGCATGTTGCTGTACTACAAGCGGGACTATGCCGCGGCCGAACAGGCGAGTCGACGAGCGCTGAGCATGCAGCCTGGTGACGAGTCCGCTCTGCTTCTTTTGGCGAGGGTCCTCGAGGCCCAGGGGCGGTACGACGAGGCGCTCACAACTGCGACCGAGACGGCGAAACTGGCCGGAGATGCGGGCCTGAATCTGCGACTCGTCATCATTCGGCTACAGGCGCTGGCCGGCCATCGCGACGAGGCGCGCGCCGCCGCTGCCGCTCTCGAGAAGGCCGGAAAAGACGGCACGGTGCGGGTCCATGCCCGGGACCTCGGCTACCTGTACGTCGCGCTGGGACGAACAAACGACGCGCTCGATCAGTTCGAGCGAAGATGTGTCGTCGGAAATGCATCGCTTGATCGAGGAAATCAAGGAGCCGGATTTCGAGTCGGCTCATCCAGTCTTGCAGGCGGCATACGTCCACCACGCCTTCACCGCCGTCCATCCGTTTGCCGATGGGAATGGCAGGACTGCGAGGGCACTAGCGTCGATATTCTTGTACCGCGGCACAGGGATCCCGTTCGTTGTGTTTTCAGATCAGCAAACGCGCTACTGGGCCGCCCTGGCGTCAGCAGATGCCGGCAGAAGCGAGCCATTCGTGAGGTTTGTGGAAGCGCGCGCATTGGACACCATGGCGATGGTGACCGACTTGTTGCGCGAGGCGAGGCGTCCCGTCGAGGCGGAGGCATCTCGTATCCGCGACCTGTTCAGAGTTCCTGAAGGTTTGACCCAGGCCGAGGTTCAGGCCGTAGGGCATCGCCTGGAGCAACTTGTACGGGAACAAGTCCAGCAGAAACTTACTGAACTCGCGTTGCCGCCGGACATCTCCTACTACGTCGAGGAAATACGGAATCACGTCGACTGCTCTTTCTGGGACCGTCCGTATCGTTCTCTGACGTACGGCGGAATGAGCAAGGTACATCTGAGCGGTCGGGACATCGAGATCCGCGTCGAGATGACTCCGACCATCGGCCGGGCCATCGATGTCTCCGATCCCCAAACGTTCATCGTGATCGACGCGAACCGGCAACGAACGGATCCCCTATATGTCAGACTTGACGATATTCACCCGGCGGTGACGGTAGCGGCCGAATCACTCATCGAGGGATGGACGAAGCGCGCCACCAAGGCGTTTCTAGCCGAAGCTGGTGACTGGATCGAAACAACGGTCAGACGTTCGAGACGAGCTGTAAGCACGATCTCGTCATCAGGTCTCTCGCTCGCGCCGGGTCGCCCAGTACCCCTCTACCCGCGCGTACGCCTGCGCAGCCCGGTCCACCGACGGATACACGGCGTAGCCGCGCGCAGCCAACTCGTTGCGCGCCGCCACCCAGTTCTCAGGATTCGCGGTTAGCAGCGATGCGAGCACGACCGGCTTGCCCCATGAGTCGCGGAAGGCATCGAGTGTGGTGAGCGTGCGCTCGAGGCGGTCGGGGTCGCGGCGGTTCAGGCCGCCGGGGCCGAGGTCATAAATCATGCCGTCGACGTTGTCGTCGGCCGCGATGATCTCGAGGATGCGGCCGAAGTTGGCTTCGGCCTGGCCAGTGGTGCTGCCCATATCGAGCGGGTTGCGATACGAGCCGCCGATCATGTTCCAGAACTCGCCGAGCTGTTCGTAGGAGCGCGGCGAGAGCGCCGGAGCTTGGAGACCTGCGCGGCCGGCGGCGTCCGCGAGGCCGACCGACGGGCCGCCGGTGGGCGCGATTAGCGCCACGCGGCGCCGGCGCGGCGGGGGTAGACGCACCAGCGCCGTCATCGTGTCGACCATCTCGTCGAGGTTCGCGACGGAGATCGCGCCGACCTGACGCAGCATGCCGTCCCACACGGCGGGCGGCGTCGCGAGCGAGCCAGTGTGCGACCGCGTCGCGAGCGGCCGACCTCGTTCTGAGCCGCCCTTCCAGATGATCGACCGGCTTCTTCTTCACGATCTCGCGCAGGTGGCGAAGAAGCGCCGCCCGTCCTTCACACCCTCGAGGTACATGCCGATGTACTGCGTGTCCGGGTCGTTGCCGAGGAACTCGAGGTAGTCCGCCTCGTTCACGACCACCGCGTTGCCGATCGAGACGGTACGCGTGACACTTGATGCCGATCGCCTGCGACTCCGTGGAGAGTCTCGCCCGTGACGTGAACCGCTCTGCGTGATGTACGACACGTTGCCTCCGGCTTCGACGCTGGTCCGCCCTGAAGCGCACGCCCAGGCGGCCGTTGTGCACACCCATGCCGTTCGGCCCGACGATCGGCAGGCCTGACTCCGTCGCGATCGCACGATGCGCTCCTGGAGCTGGATTCCCAGCGGCTCCCTCGTCTCCGCGAAGCCGGCGGTGAAGATCACCATCCCGCCCGCGTTACGCGCGTCCGCGTCGGCCGCGATGTGTGGCGCGACCTGTCGTGGCACGACGCAGATCACGAGGTCGATCTCCCCTGGCACGTCCTCGAGCTCGTGAAGTTCTTGAAGCCGAGCGCCTCGATGCCCGTGATCTCGGCTGGGTCGACCTGCACGGAGTAGAGGTCGCCGGTGAACTCCTTCTTGTTCTCGATCCACTTGAAGGTTGGGCCTTTGGCCCCGACGACGACGACGCTGCGCGGGTTGAGCATGCGCGCGATGCGCGCCTGGTCGATCGTCACGGTGCACCCCCGATTTCGGGCGCATTTTAACGCGGCGTTAACAAGCGGACGGGTGCGCTTGGCGCAAAGCTTTTGAACCTGGCTCGCCGCCCGGGAACACCAGGTACCGAGCGGGCGGCGCGCTGGCAATGCCCCGCGGCGGCCACTACATTCCCGCCGAGCCACCAACGGAGGAGCCGACCATGGCGAGGAAGGCACTCGCGGGCATCCGGGTGATCGACTTTGTCGCCAGTACATTGCCGGACCGCTCGCGGCCCAGCTTCTCGCCGACCAGGGCGCCGACGTCGTACACATCACCCGCCAGGCGGGCCGGCCTGGCAGACCCCCGCTAACGGCTTCTGGAACCGTGGCAAGCGCTCGCTTGTGCTGGATCTAAAGCAAGAGGGCGACGGCGAGGTAGCGCGACGCCTCGTCGAGACCGCTGATGTCGTCATCGAAAACTTCCGGCCCGGCGCCATGGACCGCCTCGGCCTCGGAGAACCAGCAGTGACCGAGGCGAACCCCGCGCTCATCTACTGCTCGCTCCCCGGCTTCGCCGAAGATGACCCGCGAAGCGATGCCGGCGTGGGAGGGCGTCCTCAAAGCCGCCACCGGCACCTACCGACGCAACCGCGACGGCGAGCCTCCCGGGCCGCCGGTGTACACGCCGCTGCCCATCCCTTCGACCTTCGCCGCGATCCAGGCCACCCGCCTCGGCGATCATCTTCGCGCTCGATGTGGGGAGCGGGGGCGACGTCGGACAGCGCATCGTCGTGCCGCTCTACGACGCGATGTTCGCCGCCATCGGCTACCAGGGCATGCGCATTCACAGCCCGCCCGAGCGTACGGGCCCGACAGGCGCGGGTGGCGTACCGGGCGGTGCGCTGCGATGTGCGGACGGCCGATGGGTCTACTTCGGGACTGGGAATGGCAACACGTCCGAGGTGCTTGCCGCCATCGGCGTCGATCCAGAGGACGCTGCGTTTCTTATGGATCGCGAGCGCGTCGCTGCGGATCCAGACCGCACGAAGGAGCTGCAGAGCCAGATCCGCGAGTTGTTCACGACGCGTCCCGCCGAAGAGTGGGAAGCGATCATCTCGGACGCGGGCGGCGAGTGCGCGGTCTGTCGCGAAGCCAGCGAGTGGCTGCGCCATCCCGGCGCGCTCGAAGCCCGGATCATCGCCGAGGTCCACGATCCGGTGCTCGGCAAGACGCGTCAGCCAGGGCTGGCGGTCACGATGTCCGCAACTCTCGGCGTCGTACGCCCGCGCGCGCCGCTCGATGCTGACCGCGAGGCCGTGCTGACCGACCTCGGGTCGCGCACGGCTCCGCCTGCGCGCGCGAACGAGGCCGCGCTGCGCGCGGCGCTCGACGGCGTGCGCGTGCTCGACCTCTGCGTCGTGCTCGCCGGACCGACGTGCGGCCGCACGCTGGCGGAGTACGGCGCCGATGTGATCAAGATCATGCGCCCACTCGTCCGCCGAGCACGGCGGTCCACCTCAACCGCGGCAAGCGCAGCATCCTGCTCGACCTCGAAGCGGCCCGAGGGCCGCAGGTGTTCTGGAAGCTGGTCGAGGACGCCGACATCGTGCTGCAGAACTTCCGCCCGGCACCGCGGACCGTCTCGGCATCGGCTACGAGCAGGTGAGGGCGCGCAAGCCGGACATCGTCTATGCGTCGGTGAACATGTACGGGCGGGACGGGCCGCTGGATCGCGGGCCCGGCTAGGAGCAGGTCGCGCAGGCCGTCACCGGCGTGCATGGAGCGCTACGGCGGCAGCGGCTCACCGCAACTGCAGCGGCTCGCGGTCACCGATACGGCACCGGCTACATTGGCGCCTACGGCGCCGCGCTCGCGCTGCTACACCGCCGCCGCACCGGCAAAGGGCCAGCACGTCTCCACCGGGCTCGTGCACACCGCGACGCTGCCGCAGACGTCGTTCATGGTCGACTACGACGGCGTGAAGCTGACGAGCCGCGCGGCTATGACGCGATCGGCGATGGCCCGCTGCATCGCTTCTACGGGCAAGACGACGGCTGGTTCTTCCTCGGTGCCCACCGCTCCGCAATTCGCTGCATTGGCATCCGTCGACGGCTTGCAAGGGATTCAAGGGCGACCCTGGAGGACGACCTCGCCAGTGCTCTGTTCGAGCGCTTCCGTACCGCCCCGGTCGCCGCGTGGGTCGAGCGGCTCACAACCGCCGGCATCGCCGTACACCGCTACGTGCACGACATTCGCGAGGTCATGGACGACCAGTGGTCGCGCGAGCACGGCCTGAGCATCAGCCGCGATCACGATGGCGTCGGCGCGATGACGCACACTGGGCCGGCCCCTCGGCTCTCCCGCACCCCGGTACGCCCCGGGCGCTCCACGCCGAAGATCGGCGCAGCCGACCCCGCCGAACTCCTCGCGGAGCTCGGCCTCGCCGATCGCGCGGGGAGCTTCAGCCAGCGCTTGTCATGGTCGGCGATCGCCGTCGACAACGGCTGATGCGCCGCGTCTAGCGGCTGACGGTTTCGAAGCGCAGGTCACGCGACTTCGCATCCGGCGCCGCAAACGCGAGGAGACGCTCACCCTCTTCGGCGACGGCGTTCGCGTCCACATTGCCTAACTGTCCGACCGCCTCGACCCGCAAGGTCGCGCTGCTGCGATCGCGAGCGAACTTCCACAGAGCCGCCCACGAAGCCGTCGATGAGCACCGAACCGAACGTGGAACACAGACCTCGCGTGCGCGCAGCGCGTCATCGACGATGCGCGTCCGGTCGGCGTGGCCGAGCACCACGTTGTCGTAGTTCGGCAGGAAGCGCACCGGCGCGGGCACGTCCTCACCAGGCCGCGGCGCGTTGGGCAAGTCGAAGAGTTCGACGCCGTGCTCGTCGCGAAACACGCAGACCTGGGGGACGGCCCAGGCGCTCGAAGACCTCGCCGAGCCGCGTGAGGCCGCACCACGCCTGCGCGTCGCGCACGCTCCCCTGGGCCGAACGCCGCGAGGTAGCGCAGCACCAGTTTGCTGGCCGACGGCCTCGTCGCGAGCGGCTTGCCCACCCACGCCTCGAGCGTCGTGACGGTTGCAGCGCCGCTCTTGCGCCAGAGCCCGCGCGGCGGCACCTGCGCCAGTGGCACGTAGTTGCGGATCACGTTGGCCATCGAGCTGCCGTCGCGATCCGGCCAGCGCTCCTGCAGCACGCGTCCCAACTGCGCATTCGTGCGCGGCTGCGCCTCGAGCGCCTCGCGTCCCGCCGCCAGCAGCGCCTCGAGGTCCATCCCCGCGACCGCGCGCCAGAACGCGGTGCCTCGGATCTGCCGGTCGAGCACGGGATCCATCAGCGGGCGTAACTGCAGCGCGTCGCGCGCAGTATGGAGGTGGATGGTCCCGCGCAGCGTCGCGATGCGTACTGCACGTCGCTGCTCGATCAGCGTCGACAACTCTGCAGGGTCGAACTCCTCGATGCGCGTCCAGAGGCCGACGTAGGGGTCTTGTGGCTCCTGCGCCTGCATTCCTACCAGGTGCTCGACCATGTCAACTGACGACATCGAGACACGCTCGAGGAGGTGCTGTCGCGCCAGCAGCGCACGGTTCAACGCGCGCTTGCTCAGCACTTCGCCGGAGCGGTCGCGCGCGCGTCGAGCGGTCGGGCTTACGGACGCCACCCTGACTCGGGCCTAGAACTGGCTCAAGAAGCGCAGGTCGTTCTGGTAGAAGTGGCGAATGTCCTCGACGCCGTACTTCAGCATCGCGATGCGCTCGACGCCCATGCCCGCCGCGAAGCCCGTGTAGCGCTCGCGGTCGTAGCCCATGCCGCCTCGAGGATCTCCGGGTGCACCATCCCCGCGCCCATGATCTCCAGCCAGCCCGACCCTCGACAGACCGGGCACGAGGGGTTCGTCGCCGCCGCAGGCGAAGCAGTCCACCGCGATCTCCACGCCCGGCTCGACGAACGGGAAGTACGAGTTGCGCAGCATCACGCGCCGCTCCGGCCCAAACAGCGCCGCGCGAACTCCTGCAGCGTCCCCTTCAGGTCCGCCATCGAGACGCCCTCGTCGACCGCCAGCAGCTCCACCTGCTGCAGCATCCACTCGTGCGTGGCGTCGGTCGCCTCGTAGCGGTAGCAGCGCCCCGGCACCGCGATGCGGATCGGCGGCTCGTGCGTCTCCATGTAGCGCGACTGCATCGGCGCTGGTGTGCGTGCGCAGCAGCAGGATCGACCCGCCCCCTTCCGCACTCGCCCGTCGCGGTCGACTCGAGCCAGAACGTGTCCCACATGTCGCGCGCCGGGTGGTCGGCCGGGATGCGCAGCGCCTCGAAGTTGTAGCTCGTCGAGCTCGACCTCGGGGCCCTCGATCGTGGCGAAGCCCATGCGCGTCGAAGGTCGCGAGGATCTCGCGCAGCGTCAGCGTGACCGGGTGGTAGCCGCCGCGCGGTTGCGGCCGGCCGGGCAGCGTGACATCGAGCGCGCCCGTGGTCACGTCAGCTCGCCAGCGCCGCCGCGCGCAGCTCCTCGCGCCGCGCCTCGAGCGCGGCCTCGAGCTCGTCCTTGAGGCGTTCGCCGCTGCGCCGACGGCGCGGCGCTGGTCCTCGGCAGGCAGCCCGCCAAGGCTGCGCAGCACCCCGGTCAGCGACGCCGCTGCGTCCGAGCATCGCGGTCCGCCACGCCTCGAGCGCGCGCTCATCGGCGGCGGCGGCGAGCGCCGCGCGCGCCTCGGCCGCGACGGTGTCGACGTGTGTCGTGGTCATAGCGAGAAAGTGTATCGGGAAGTGTGCTGGCGCTCACTCGGTTACGAAAGAGCGCCGACTGTCCGGCCGGCGCTCCTGGTTTCACTCCCTTAGTCGAGCCCTTAGCGGTAATGCACCCGTACCGGCACCCAATCGAGATAGAAGTCACGTGAGGACGATGTTGAGACGTTCACGATGCGCACTCGGAAGTTCGCGTTAGACAGCTCGCTCGCTGTCCACGTCCGCCCCCACGTGTCGGCCGACCCGCCAAGCGTGTACGTGCGCTCGCTGAAGCTGAGGCTGCC
>CAVXUR010000007.1:0-197750 GCA_963764925.1 uncultured Acidobacteriota bacterium | reverse complement strand
GCGTTCTCGGCGACCATCGGCGCATGCACTGGCGTTCGACGCGTGGCGTCATACCCGTCCTTGGATCTGCTCTCATCGCCCTCGCAGCCGCCACTCCCGTCGCGGCGCAGGACGAACAGGAACGGGCGCGACAGGTCTACCAGATCTTCAAGGACATCTGCCTCGAGTGCCACGGCGCGGACGCCAAGGGCGAGCTCGACCTGCGCACGCACGCCTCCCTGCTGAAGGGCGGCGCAGAGCGGCGACGTCGTCGTGCCGCACCAGCCTGACAAGAGCATTCTCTACAACCTTGTCACGCACAAAGAAGATCCGCCGATGCCGCGCAAGAAGCCGAAGCTGGCGGATGCGGACCTCGAGCTGATCCGCAAATGGATCGAGGACGGCGCCTCGCTCGAAGAGCGTCGAAGAAGCCGTCGCGGACAACGCCACCAGCGCCGACGCGAAGCTGAAAGCCGAAGAGCGGCCGATCACGGACGAGGAGCGGCGGCAGTGGCAGTTCCAGCGGCCGGTCCGGGCCCTGGTGCCGCGCGTCGACTCGCCCGGCGTGGCAGACGCAATCCGATCGACGCGTTCCTGCTGTCGCGATGAGAGCAAGAAGCTGACGCCGTCGCCGACGGCCGATCGGCGCACGCTCATCCGCCGCGCCTATCTCGACGTGCTCGGGCCTGCCGCCGACGCCGGAAGAGGTCGACGCGTTCGTCAACGACGCGTCGCCGGACGCCTGGCCGAAGCTCGTCGACTCGCTGCTCGCCTCGCCGCACTACGGCGAGCGCTGGGCGCGGCACTGGATGGATCTCGTGCGCTACGCCGACTCCGGCGGCTTCGAGTTCGACGTCGATCGGCCCGCAGGCGTGGCGCTACCGCGACTACGTGGTCGAGGCGTTCAACAAGGACAAGCCGTACGACCAGTTCGTCCGCGAACAGCTCGCCGGCGACGAGTATCGCGCCGGACGTCCGACGAGGCGATGATCGCGACCGGCTTCCTGCGGCTCGGGCCCGAAGCGCGGCGGCGGCGAGCGCGGTCGCCAGGACGCGCTCGACGATCTGGTCGGCGACGACGTCGCTGACGTTCATGGGCCTGACGGTCGGCTGCGCGCGCTGCCACAACCACAAGTTCGATCCGATTCCGCAGAAGGACTACTACCGCATTCAGTCGGTGTTCTTCTCGACGCGCGGCGTCGAGCATCCGCTCGTGCCCGTCGCACGAGGTCGAGCGCGCAACCGCGCGGAGACCGCAGCGCATCGACGGCGCTGCAGCGGCCGCTGCGCGAGGCGAAGACGGCAGATCGAAGCGCCGTACCTGCAGCAGATCGTCGATCGCGAGATCGCGAAGCTGCCCGAGTACATGCAGGTCGCGTGGAAGACGCCGCCCGACAAGCGCACCGAGGGTCAGAGGCTGAACGTCGACGCAGATCGAGAAGACGCTGCAGAACGACACGCTGCGCGCGCAAGATCACCGAGAAGCGACATCGTCGCGCTGATGCCGGCCGACGTGAAGGCGAAGCACGCGGCGCTCGAAGGCGCAGATCGCGGCGCTCGACAAGCAGAAGCCGCAGCCGTTCCCGACGGCGCTGCGCGATCGGCGAGCGCGGCCGCGACGCCGCAGCCGTCGTTCTTCCTGCATCGCGGCAGCCCCGACGCGCCAGGGATCGCAGATGACGCCGGGCGTGCTGTCGGTCGTCAGCGAGAGCGAGTGGACGTTCCCCGACGCCGCCGCCGGACGCGAAGTCGAGCTGGCGCCGGCGCGGCTTCGCCGAGTGGCTGCGTCGCGCCGGACAACCCGCTCACCGCGCGCGTGATGGTCAACCGCATCTGGCAGCACCACTTCGGCGAAGGCATCGTCCGCACGCCGAGCAACTTCGGCAAGATGGGCGAGCGGCCGTCGCATCCGGAGCTGCTCGACTGGCTGGCGCTCGAGTTCGTCGACCGCGGCTGGAGCATGAAGGCGATGCACCGGCTGATGCTGACGTCGCAGGCCTACCAGATGGCGAGCGTCGACATCGCCGCCAACGTCGCGATCGATCCGGAGAACCGCATGTTCTGGCGCATGCCGCGGCGTGCGGCTCGAGGCGGAGATCATCCGCGACGAGATCCTGGCCGTCGCCGGCACGCTCGATCGCACGCTCGGCGGCCCGTCGATCTTCCCGTACATCGATCCCGATCTCTTCGAGGAGAGCTCGCGGCGCGACTGGCCGGGCAAGCCGGACGACGATCCGTCGACGTGGCGGCGCAGCCTGTACGTGTTTCTCGAAGCGCAGCATCCGCTATCCGATGTTCGAGACGTTCGATCAGCCGAACCTGGTCAACTCGATCGATCGCCGCAACCGCACGACGATCGCGCCGCAGGCGCTGATCCTGATGAACAACGGCGATGGTGCTGATGCAGGCGAAGAAGTTCGCCGAGCGGCTGACGAAGGAAGCCGGCGCCGACGTCGGCGGCGCAGGTCGAGCGCGCGTTCCGGCTGGCGCTCGGCGCGACCGCCGACGCCGTCGAGCGCAGCGACGTCGGTCGGCGTTCGTCACGCGCCGGCCGCGACGGGCTGGCCGAGTTCTGCCACGCGCTGTTCAATCTGAACGAGTTCGTGTACCGGCCCTGAGTCGGATGCCGAACGCCGACACCGAACGCGGACCACCGACGAGCGACCGAGCCATGTCCCACGACCGCTGCGGCCACCTGCGAGAAGCTGCTCGTACTCGCGGCGCGAGCTGCTCGACGCGGCTCGGCGGCGGCATCGCCGGCCTCGCGTTCGCCGATCTGCTCGGCCAGCAGGGCCTGCTCGCCGCCGCGCAGCGAGCCAGGAGCCCGCGGATCCGCTCGCGCCCAAGCCGCAGCACTTCCCGGCCAAGGCGAAGGCCGTCATCTCGATCTTCTGCTACGGCGGCGTCAGCCAGATCGACACGTTCGATCCCAAGCCCGACCTCGCTGAAGTGCCAGGGCGAGACGATGCAGGGCGTCGGCGAGGTGCGGACGATCATGGGCAACCCCGGCGGCCTGATGCCGTCGCCGTGGACGTTCAAGAAGTACGGCCAGTCGGGCATGGACGTCTCCGAGCTCTTCCCGCACATCGCGCAGCACGTCGACGACATCGCGTTCATTCGATCGATGCACGCGCTCAGTCCGGCGCACGGACCGGCGCTGTTCCAGATGAACACCGGCAGCATCCTCGCCGGCCATCCGAGCGTCGGCAGCTGGGTCACCTACGGGCTCGGCAGCGAGAACGAGAACCTGCCCGGCTTCATCGTCTTCACCGACTATCGCGGCGGGCCGATCAACGGTCCGCCGAACTGGAGCAACGGCTATCTGCCGGCGGCGTACCAGGGCACGCAGTTCCGCGACACGGGCGACCCGATCGTCGATCTGAAGCCGCCGGCCGAGCGCACGCCGGACCGAGCAGCGCGAGTGGCTGCGGCTGCTGCACGAGCTGAACGAGAAGCACGCGTCGACAGAACCCGCTCGACACCGAGCTGTCGGCGCGCGTCCACTCGTACGAGCTCGCGTTCCGGATGCAGACGCACGCGCCGGACGCGATCGACATCAGCAAGGAAACCGACGCGACGCAAGAAGCTCTACGGCGTCGGCGAGAAGCCGACCGACTACTTCGGCCGGCAGGTGCTGATGGCGCGGCGGCTGGTCGAGCGCGGCGTCCGCTACGTGCAGATCTTCTCGGCGGCGGCAACTTCGAGCCGAGCTGGGACGCGCACTGGGACCTGAAGGACGAACCACGGCCTGCACTGCGCCGAGACCGACAAGCCGATCGCCGGGCTCGATCAAGGACCTGAAGAGCCGCGGCCTGTTCGACTCGACGCTGATCGTCTGGCACGGCGAGTTCGGGCGGCTGCCGATCTCCGAGCGCATGGACGGCCGCGATCACAACAACAAGGGCTTCAGCGTCTGGCTCGCCGGCGGCGGCGTCAAGGGCGGCACCGATCGTCGGCGCCACCGACCAGTACGGCTACGCGCGCGGTCGAGAACCCGAAGTCGGTCTACGAGCTGCACGCCACGATCCTGCACCTGCTCGGCCTCGACTACGAGAAGCTCACCTACCGCTTCAACGGCCGCGACATGCGGCTGACCGACGTGCACGGCAAGCTGATCAAAGAAATCCTGGCCTGACCGCGGTGCGGAAGATCGACGCCGGATCGTTCCAGGATCATTTGGAAGCAAGTCAGGGCACGGTCGCGCTCAGGCTGGGGATGGCGCCGGCACACTTCATCTCGCTGCCAGCGCCACACCTGTCGCGGCGTTCTCGATGACGGACGCCACCGCCTGAGGCTGAGAAACGTACACGGCATGGCTGCCGTTGACCTCGACGACGGTCGAACCGGCGCGCGTCGCCATCGCGCGTTGAGCAGTGGGCGGAATCATGTGGTCCTCGGTTGCGACCAGGTACCAGCTCGGCTTTGTCCTCCACGCTGGCTCGCTGATGGCGCCGCCGAGAGCGTCCACTCCCCACGGCACCTGAGAGTCGGCCATGAACGAGGCCGTGTCTGGATCGACGTCCGCTGCAAACGACTCGGCGAACTTCGCCTGGTCGAGAAAGAGGTATCCGTCCTGAGGTGGCAGAATCGGCGGCACCGGCGCGCCAGGAGCCGGATTCGCAATCAGCGTGGCCACCGACTCCCCCTTATCAGGAGCGAAGGCCGCGATGTAGACCAGCGCCGCGACGTTCGGGTGGTTGCCGGCTTCCGTGACCACCACCCCGCCGTACGAATGGCCGACCAACACCACCGGACCCTTCTGACGGTCAAGGGTCCGTCTCGTGACCGCCACGTCGTCGGCCAGCGAGTCCGTCGGATTCTGAACGACGTCTACCGTGTAGCCTTTCTTCACGAGCGACTTGTAGACTCCCTGCCAGCCGGATCCGTCCACAAACCCCCCATGAACGAGAACGACCGCTCTGACGCCCGCGGCTGTGCGTGCATCCATCATTTGAACCTCCTCTATCAGTCTCGCCGCGTTCCAAAATCGACTCCGGGCTACTGCGACACGCCTGATTTCAGAGCTTCACCATCGGGAGCGGGTGCCACGGATGCGTTCGCAGCTGTCGCAGCTCCAACTGGATGAGCCGCTTGTGAAAGCCCTCGCTCGGCCACATCGACTGGACCTCCCGTACGAGCGTTCGTGGCAAGCCGAACGTGATGAGGCCCATCGATACATCCGCCCATCGGCGCGGCGGAACGGCTCGACAAGCCACTGCGGGTTGCCGCGGTAGCGCGACACCTTGTGATGCTGAAGAATCATCTCGGTGATCTCGGGCGTCCAGTCGCTTCTTCCGGAATCCGCCAGGTAGAGCACTGGCGAGCTGCACCGACGGCTGCAGATAGTCGAACGTGCCATCGCGTCCAGATGCCCAGGTCATGGAACGCCGCGGCGATCGCGATCTTCTCGAGGTGCTCGACAGTCGCCGGACGACTGCGCCGCGCACAGATTCGCGACCCGGTAGGCATGGTTTCTGTAGGCATCGAAGTCGCGGCCCAACGCTCCGGCGTAGCTGAGCACAGCAGCGCGTCCAGAGTCGGATCCGCGTGAGCAGACCTGTGTTCCCTGCCGGCACGGTTCTCATCGCCTCCACGTCGGCTTCATCGTCAGTCGGCCCTACGCGACCGGCAGGCGCGCGTTGATCCAGGCCACGATGTCGGCCATGACCTTTCCTTGTCGACGTCGTTGAGCAGGTCGTGTGCGTGTCCGTCGTAGAGCTTCAACGTCTTGTCCCTGGAACCGGCGGTGTCGTAAAAGCGCTGGCTGCCGCCCGGCCTCGTCACCTTGTCGGCGGTTCCATGGAGAATCAGCACCGGCAACGTGATCAGCGGAAACTCCCGGTCGAGCCGCTCGTCGGCGCGCACGAGTTCCGCCACCGTCCGCGTGGGTTGGACCTCGCCCTCAATCAGCGGGTCGTCCTTCATGGCCTGCACGGCCTTGGGATCGCGGGAGAAGTCCTCCGTCTTGAGATTCAGCACGTGGAAGTGCGGGGCGACATGGCTCAGGCCCTTCACGACGGCGAGCGCGAAGTCTGGCGCGAACACCTGGAACGCGAAGCTTTCGCAAATCAGGCCCGCGAGCTCCGCCTGGTGCTCCAGCGTGTAGACCGACGAAATGACTCCCCCGGCACTATGGCCCAGCAGGAAGAGCGGCAGCGATCGCTGCCGCGACTTCGCGAGCGCGACCAGCGCGTTGACGTCATCGAGGTAGTCCTCGATCTTCTCGAGGTAAAAGCGCTCCCCGTCGGACTTGCCGCGACCGTGCAGGTCGAGTGCGTAGACGGCGAGGCCCTGCGCGACGAACTGTTCCGCCGCCCACAGGTAGTACCCGCTGTGAGACTTGACGCCGTGGACGATGGCGACCACGCCGCGTGCCGGCCCGTCCGGCACCCAGGACCGGACGAAGATGTCGAGTCCCGCGCCTCCCTTGATCCGTTCTTCCCCGACCGTGCGAGCGATCACCTGCGCCATGAGAATCTCCTTGTGACCTTCAGGGGCTATGCTTGATGAAGTGCCAGCAGATCGGCATTGATCTGATTCTTGTTGGTCCGACGATACCTTCCCGATGCCGAGCGCGCATCACCCGACAGTGGTCTTGTGCGCTACCACCCGCAGCAAGTGTCCGACTACCACGATCGAGGTAATCGCGCGCGCGTATCGGGTGAGTGCGGGGACGGCGAAATGCCGCAGATCAGCTGGAGTGTGAGCCCTGAGGAATGATGATCTCGCGACGTCCGAAGAGATACGCATCCATCGAATGCGCCCCCGGACCGAGCAATACGAGTGCGGCCGCGTTGGCCATCACGAACAGCGCCGCGACCTTGTCGATGAGGAGTTCCGACGCCGGCAACGGGACCCAACTCATCGCGATGAGGATGGTCGTGACGCCGGCCACCGCGCCGGCGCCGGGCGTCAGGAATCCAACGAGCAGGGAGATTCCGCTCGTCACGGTGACCAGTCCGATCGTCCAGCTGGCGACCGTCGGGTCGACGACATTCGCCAGGTACGACACGCCCTGTGTGGCCGCGGCGCTTCCAGCGGCAGCCCGGAGCACGAGCAGGCCGACGCCTGGCCAGCTACCGGGAAATGTGGAGAAGAACCGCTGCAGTCCGTCGCTCCTTTGAAGGTGGCGTTCGACGGTCGAACGGCCCCACGACAGAGTAGCGACTGGCGTCCTCGCGGCGAATCCCTAGAGGTTGGAATGTTCTCGTAACACTATCGTGGTACCGCGTTTACGGACCATCGACGCTTCAGAGCTGGATGATGCCTCGCCGAACGGCGATCGCGACGGCAGCCGTGCGGTCGCTCGCGCCCAACTTCTCCATGATGTGCTTGACATGGACCTTGACGGTCTCCTCGGAAATGAAGAGACGCTCGGCAATGTCCCGGTTGCGGTTGCCGCCGGCGACGTGCTGAAGCACGTCGATCTCACGCCCGGTCAGCGATTCATCGGCGATATGATCGGCCAGCTGCGCGGCGATCTCCTGCGGAATCCGCTTCTTGCCAGCGTGCACCTGCCGAACGACGTCGACCAGGTCCTTCGGAGGCATGTTCTTCAATACATAACCACGCGCTCCGGCGGCGAGCGCGCGCTGGATCTCGACGTCGCCCTCGAACGTCGTCAGCATCACGATCCGGGCCTCAGGGAACTCGTGGCGAATGGCGATCAAGGCGTCGATCCCGCGTGATGTCCGGCATGCGCAGATCCATGAGCGTGACATCCGGTCGATGTTCCCGAAACTGTTGAATCGCTTCGCGGCCCGTCGAGGCCTGAGCGACCATCACCATGTCGTCCTGGTTGTTGATGATGGCGGCGATCCCTTCGCGCAGGAGAGGATGATCGTCCGCGCTGAACACGCGAATCTTGGTCTGATTGCTCACAGATGTTTCTCCGTTCGTGCCCCGTCGTCCGCAGCGGACTTCTGCCTGAGGAACTTCGCCACCAGTGACCTCGAGCGATCGGCTGCTTCACGTTCAAAGGCGACATGGCCGGGCACTCTCAACTCGACCTCGGTGCCGGCGGCCGCGCGGCTCCGCATCTTGAGGGTCCCGCCAATCCGTTCAGCACGCTCCCGCATCCCCGTGATTCCCCAGTGCCCGTCCGTCCCCGCCTGCAGCACCCGTGGATCCACGCCGCGGCCATCGTCGCGAACGAACAGGCGTAGTTCACGCGGTCCGTACTCGAGCTCGACTTCGATGCTCGTCGCACCGGAGTGGCGGAAGGCGTTGACCAGCGCCTTCGCGACCAATCCGATACACCTCGTCACGGATGATCGGCTTCAGCGGCCTGCGCCTGCCTTCGACGATAACGCGATACGCGACGGCTTGTTCAACCGCGAACTCCTGCCGAATCCCTGAGAAGGCCTGTTCCAGATCGTGCGGCGCACTGCCGGAGGAGCGAAGCCCGCGAACGGCGTTGCGGCCCTCCTCGATGACCCGTCCCATCAGGTCGGTGACCCTGCTGAGAGATGACCTGGCCGGAGAGTCCTCCGGCAGTCGATCGACCGCCACGTGCAGCTGCATGGACGCGCTGACAAAGCCTTGCAGCAGCGTATCGTGCAGTTCCTGCGCAATGCGGGTCCGTTCCGCGAGGCGCTCCTCGAAACGCCCGTTGAGCTGTCGCGCCACTTGAAGAACGCGCAGGCGGTAGAGGCCCCACCCCGCCACGCCACACAGCAGGATCGCGGACAGTTGAAACCACGCCGTCTGCCAGAAGGTGGGCCGGATCTCGAACGGCAGCGTCGCTTCAGCGCCATTCCAGAGCCCATCGCCGTTCGACGCCATCACGCGAAACCGATACTCGCCAGGGCTCAGGTTCGTGTAGACGGCCTGACGTTCGGTCACCGGTGCGTTCCAGTCGGAATCGAAGCCGTCGAGCCGATAGCGATACCTCACCCGCTCAGGCACGGCGAGACTGAGACCCGCATAACCAATGGCAATGCGGCGGCGGCTGGATGGAAGCCTGAGCCGCTCGCGCAGATCGAGCGGCGTGCCATCCGCCGAGAGCTCCTCGACGTGTGTCAGGGCCGGCAGCGCACGTCCATCGGCGCGGCCGGGGTCGGCCATCGACAGGCCGCGGATCAACGCAAACCAGATACGCCCGCGCGAATCCGCGACGACGGTTCGATGCCGCTTGGCGGAATCCAGCCCCGGCAGTCCGTCGGCGACGCCGTACTCGCGAACGTGAGCATCGCCGAGTGCCCCATGCAGCAACGCCTCGCGATTGACTCGCAGCACGCGATCGGCAGTATTGACCCACAGGGAACCGACACGGTCCTCGGCAAATCCCAGGATGGCGGCGCGCAGAACCGAAGGAGCGTCGCGCATGGCACGAAGCTGACCGGCTTGAAGAACCGCGGGCCCGCTCGCGGTTCCAATCCAGAGATTGCCGGCAGAATCCTCGTAGAGCGTGTTGACATCGTTGGACGGCAAGCCATCCCTGGCGGTGTAGGTTCGCCACCCACCGCGCGACAATGCGCTCAGCCCGTTTGGCGTCGCGAACCAGATGGTTCCGTCGGCGGTATCGAGGATCGAGGCCACGGTATTCGATGGCAGCCCGTTCGTCGTATCGTAGGTCGTGAACGCTCCATTCTTGAATCGGCTGGCGCCACCGCTCAGTGTCCCGGCCCACACGGCGCCGTCGCGCGACCGATGAACGGCGTAGACGCTGTCCTGAGCCAGTCCATCCGCGCGCGTGAACCGTTCGGCCGCGAATCCGGCCGCGCGTGCATGCGAGGCGCGTCAGACCACCCCGTTGTCGACCGACCCAGACCTCTCCACCGCCGCCGTCGATCGAATAGATGACATCGCCGATCGAGTCCGGCTTCGGTGATGCGCGTGATCGCGCCGGCGTGCATCGAGTAGAGGCCGCCGCTCGGTCGGCGCAAACCACGTCCGCTCGGACGCATCCACGTAGATCGGGCCCACGCTCTCGGAAGGCAGCCCCTGCGCCGTTGAATACGTCGTAAACACCGGGTCGCGCCAACGCTCGAGCCCGCGGTCGGTTCCCACCCAGAGATTCCCGTCTCGATCTTCGAACACGGCCGCGACGTGTCTGCGGCGACCAGTCGCGTCGGTCGGCCGACTCGGTGATGCCGTGACGATTCACCCGCAGCAGCCCGCGGGCCCCAGCGGCAATCCAGATGTTGGATTCGCTGTCCCGGATCATCGTCAGCGCCGGCACGGCATGCAGTGCCGCCGGGACGCCCGAACGCGTGACCTCCGTTCCGGTCCATCGCGCCATCCCCTTGTCCGTCCCAATCCACAGGTCGCCGTTCTCCCCGGCGAGCAGGCAGTTGATCTTGAGGTCCGGCAGTCCGTCGGTCAGTCGTGTGACTCGACTTCCCTGCACCCGGATGAGACCGGCATCGCGCGTCCCGAGCCAGAAATCGCCGTCGCTGCTCTCGGCGATCGAAATCACGAACGACGAGCTCGGCATCGCCTTCGCCGAGGCAATCGTGGCAAACCGCCCGCTCGCGTAGGCGACAGCTCCGCGGCTGAGCGTGGCCAGGAGCATCCGGTCGCCGCGTCCGCGTAACATCGCCGAGACCACCGACTCCGGCGGCCCCACGTTGGCGAGAATGTTCTCGAACGCGCCGTTGTGGTAACGGACGAGAGCGACGCCGCGAAGTCGTGCCCACACGCTGCCATCGGGGGCAGCCGCGACACCGAGGACCGTCGGCCCCGCGCTGGCGGTTGAACCCTTCGGCTCGAACAGTCGGAACGTCACGCCGTCGAAACGAACCAGGCCTTTTTCCGCGCCAATCCACAGGTAGCCGTCACTGGTCTGCGTGACGGCATACACCGCGACCTCCAGGAAAGCCTCGATCGTTGCCCCACTCGATCGCGGATGTACTGCGACATCGCACGTTCGGGATCGACGGCTTCAGTCCTGGCACTGACGCAGATCATCATCAGCGCGATCGCCCATGCGCTTGTCAGCGGCCGATACGCACTCCGGCCGGCGCTACGGAAGGTACTGAAACCGCTCAATGACGACCTCAACGTCCTTCTCTGGAGGCACCGGCGAGAATCGGAAGAAATAGAGGTTCATCCGAACCCGTTCGGTACCGGGGGTCGGCACGCCGGACGTGAACTCGTGCTGCGCGACGACGACGCCGCGCGTCGCACCACTGCCACGCACCGTCTGGAACGAGGCCCGGCCGGGTTCCCATCGAAACGAATGGGTGAGCTGGCCGCGTGGCGCCGAGAATCGCGCGACATTCGCCGGGACGTAGTAGGGCTGAAGCACGTACTGTCCATTGGGAATGCTGCGGTCGCCCCATTGGCTGATTTCGATGTCCAGCTCACGATGATTCTGATCCGCACCTTCATCATCCCATGTGAGCATGCCGAGCGCGGCGGCCGGGTCGAGATGAGCGGTCTCGCGCACCGTGAAGGTGTACGTGCCGTACCCAAGCGCACGAGTGAGGATCACTTCCGCGCTCGTCCAGCGGCCGTCCCGTTGCGCCAGCCTCAGATGCAGGGCCCCTTCGGCGTCTGTCCATGCGTTCGCGGGGTCGTAGTCATTTGCACCTCCGCGATCGCTCGGTGCTCTGGCGCACCTCCCATTCGTAGCCGCTGAACGTCAGCAGCTTCGGAGGGCGCGAGGCAAAGTCACCCGTGCCCTTGACCGTGGCGATCGCTTTGACCGCGCCGCCCGGTTGGGGAAGCGCCTCCGTCGTCGCGGGCGGCCGATAGCCAGGTTCGACGAGCACTGCCGCGTACTCGGTGCCGAGATGGATGGAGTTCTTCCAGGTCGAGTCCGTTTCGATGGGCGTGAAGGGCTGCACGGTGAGGGGTTGAACCCACCAGACACCGCTCTTCGTGAAGAGCACGATCTGCTGACCCGCGCGAGCGCCCTTGACGCGCCCGCTGATCAGGGCCCGTCTCTCCGACCCGCCGGCGGCCGCTTCCGGAACTGTCGGTGAACTCGATTGACGGCTCGACCCTCTCCGGCAGCGCGCGGCAACCGCCCGCCATGGTGAACATGAGGCAGGCGACACCGAGCAGAACAGGAGCCCATCGTGTTCGAGAAGGCAGATGCATAGATCGACCCGACGTCGGACACCCCACAGCGTACCTGCATCCGCGACAACCTCAAGCTCAATCCGCTTAGCCCCTTCGCGGCCTGCTGGTTAGATGAATCCAGGCTCGGCGAACGCCGGATTCGGGTAGCTGTAGAAGCCCCGGCCGCTCGAGACCCCAAGGCGGCCCTTCTGGATGAAGTGCTCGTCGAGGTAGCGGGCGTACTCGAACGCCTGAGTGTTTGGGTTGGTTTCGCCGATCAACTTCGCGACGTGGTAGACGACACCGAGGCCCATGCGATCCATCATGCCGCACGGGCCCACGCCGCTCTGCAGGGTGATCATCCAGGTTCGATCGATGCTCTGGAAGTCGCTCACTCCGCGTACCAGCAGGTCCAGTGCGGCGGTGCACCAGGGCACGATCAAACTGTTGATATCGATGTTGGCCTCTCCGGTCGACCCGTAGCGCCACGCCCCAATGGTTCGCTAGCCGACACCTCGGTCGTGTCGCTCACGTTCGCACGAGCGAAGTCACTCCGCTGCGCGGTGTCGCCGGCGTCGCCGCAGCCGTGGCCGACGGCTCGGGCCAGATCGTCGAACATCGCCTGGTTGGCCGCACGCAGCCGCGGCGCCAGGAACAGCCGGCCCAGCCGCGGGAGCAGTCCGACCTGGGTTTCATGGCTGACGACGACGGTGCTCAGGCCGTCGGGCGTGGGGCGGAGCGTGAACGTGCGCTCGGCGTGCAGCCCCCGGGCGTCCGCGACGAAGGCGAAAGAATGCGGTCGATCGGCGGCCACCACGGTGCTGCGCAGTTCGACCGGGTGTGCCTTCCACCGGAAGGACACCGGTCGGGCCGCACCGGTGATGCCGCACTGCCAGTTGGCTCGACTCGAACCCACCGGCAGGCCCGATACCACGACGGCCAGCGTTCGACGTCGGTCAACAGATCCCACACGCGTTCGGCCGAGGCAGGAATCACGATCTCGTTGCGAACTTCGATCGGTGGCCGCGAGGCCGTGCTGACCGGGCGGAGCAGCCGGGCGGAGACCCGGGTGAGCCACTCGCGCGGCATGAACCGGCCGCTGGCGGCGATCACCTTGTTCCGCACGCCGGGGATGACCACGGCCCGGCCCTTGTCCAGCGCCCGCAGCCCGGCCTCGATGACGGGCTCGGGCTCGGCGAGCCGGCGGTAGATCGCCGTGTGGCCGACATCGGCGCCCGAGCGCGTCGACGAAACCTGTGCGGGTGGGACCCGGACACAGTGCGGTGACCGCCACGCCGGCCGCGCGCGCCTCGGCCCACAGGGCCTGGCTGAACGACAGCACGAATGCCTTGCTCGCCCCGTACACCGCCTGGTAAGGCGCGGGCTGGAACGCGATCGTGGACGCGACGTTGAGAATCCCGCCGCTGCGTCGGGCGAGCATTCCGGGCAGGAACGCGCGAGCCAGGGTGATCACGGCACTGACGTCGACGGCCACCTCGTCGGCCTCGCGGTCCGGGTCGGCCTCGGCAAATGGGCCGTAGCTGCCAAACCCGGCGTTGTTGACCAGCACCTCGATCGGGCGGTCGCCGACGTGATCGAGCAGCGCGGACACACCTGACCGGGTCGAGAGGTCTGCGGCGACCGTCTCGACCTTCACCCGGGGAGCAGCGCGGCGGATCTGGTGCGCCGTCTCGTCCAACCGGGCCTCGTTGCGGCCGGTCAGCACCAGCGACATGCCCCGGTCCGCGAGTCGGGCGGCGAGCCCGCGGCCCAACCCGGACGACGCTCCAGTCACGACAGCCCACCGGTCTTGATAGTGGATCATGACCCCTCCTGTTCTTGGTGGGCAAGATAGCGCGCGCCGCCACCGTGCCGCATCACGCGATCGAGGCGCCTTCCGGTAACACGAGCGTCCGAAGGCGGAACTAACTCGATCGAGGTAGGTGTGGACGGTGGCTAGAACTGGACTGTGCACGGTGGCTTCAGGGTCGGCTCCCGGACCCGGTCACGGAGCTTGACGCGTGGGAGACGAATGAGGAAGCTGGTTAGAGAAGCCGCTGCAGCCGACGGCGTTGGGCGGCGGCTGAGCGGCATGGCCTTATCCGGACGAGCGTGAGCAACGGCGTCAGCCGCAGGGGCGCGCCCCCGAAGGAGGAAGACGTGGCGAGAGGACGAACGCAGCGAGCCGCGACCGTCGGCGTCGCCGAGCACGGTAACTCGGCGGTGCTCGTCACTGTCGCGCCCGGCGGCGAGCTCCTCGATCGCCGGCGCATCGACCTCACCGATCGCGGTCTGCCGACGCACCCGCATCACCACGAAGGGTCGTGGGCGGTGGGCCGTTACCTGAACACCCCGGGAGCGCGGGCGCTTTCGCTCGCCGACGCCGTGGCGCTCGTCGAGCGCGTGCGCGCGTCCGCCGCGCGCGGCGCGCGCGAGAGCCTCGAGGCGCTGGCCGCGGCGGTGCCCGTGCCGATTGCGAGCATCGCGATCCGCGCGTGCCCCAAGCTTCCGCCGACGACCGAGGAGCGGATCGCCGACAATCGCGCGCAGACCGTCGCCGACTCCGTCATGTATCGCGAGGCCCTCGCGACCGCAGCCGAGGCGCGCGGCTGGTCCGTGCATTGGTACGACCGCGAGCGCGTGTTTCGCGACGCGGCGGCGGCGCTCGGCCGCGAGGACGTCGACGCCTTCCTGTACGCGATGGGCCGATCGATCGGGCCGCCTTGGCAGGCCAAACACAAGCTTGCGGCAGCTGCGGCGCTTGCGGCCACAGGGCACACCGGTTGTCAGTTGGAGCCTCCCGCCACGGCGAGCACCATGTTTGATACCCAGAAAGGACGCATCAAATGAACTAGCAGACCCATGCAGCGGGCGCGCGTCGACGGAGGCGGAGCTCGAGTTCGAGGTCACGGGCGCCGGCGAGCCGGTCCTGCTGATCCACGGTGCCTTGATCGCCGAGGCCTACGCGCCGCTCTGCGCCGAGTCGGTCGCTGAACAGCCGCTACCGCCTGGTGCGCTACCACCGGCGCGGCTACGCCGGCAGCAGCCCGGCCGGCGCCGTTCAGTCTCGCCCAGCAGGCCGCCGATTGCCGCGCCCTGCTGCGGCACCTCGGCATCGAGCGCGCACACGTCGTCGGCCACTCCTCCGGCGGGGTCATCGCCCTGCGGCTGGCGCTCGACGCGCCGGAGGTCGTCCACTCCCTCGTCCTGCTCGAGCCGGCGCTGCTCGACGTCCCGAGCGGAGCCCTGCTCGCCGAGGCGTTCGGACCGGCTCTGGAGCGGTACGGTGCCGGCGACAAGGAGGGCGCGGCCGACAGCTTCCTTCGCTGGGCGATCGGGCCAGACTACCGAGCTTGGCTCGATCGACTGATCCCGGGCGCGTACGAGCAGTTGGTTGCCGACGCCGACGCCGTCATCGGCGTCGAGCTGCCGTCCCTGCAGGAGTGGCGCTTCACGCGGGAGGACGCCCGGCGGATCACCCAGCCCGTCCTCGGCGTCCTCGGGGCCGAGAGCGCCTCGATCTGGCCCGGCTGGAACGAGGTTCAGGAGCGGCTGCGTGAGTGGCTGCCGCAGACCGAGCCGTTCGTGCTCGCGGGCGCGAACCACGCGCTACAGGAGAGGGACCCTCGCGGCATCGCCGAGGCTATGGCGCCGTTCCTCGCCCGCCACCCGATGCCCGTGCGCGCCTGAGCCCAGGGCGGACCCTCCCGCTGCACGGAGCGAGACTGCTCGGTGAGTGGCTGCCCTCGCGAGAGGCGTTTAGCGGAAGTTAACGCATGCTAATCTCCCTCCGTGAGGTGCGGCGATGTCAAACGTGCGGAGACACGCTGCAGAATTTCACCATGGAGGCGAGGACGATATGGCGACGACTCGAATCCGTGTCGTGGCAATGGCGCTGAGTATTGCCTTCGGATCGGTTGGCGCCGGCTCGACGCCCCGTTCGGCGACCGGCCAGAACGTGCCCGCCACGATCATTTCTTCCGAACGGATGGCGGACGGTAAAGAGTGGACGACTGCCAATCTGAATGTCAACGTCTCGCCTTCTTATTGTTACGACGATGCCGAACCGAATTGCCGTCGATACGGCCGAATGTATCCGTGGGAGTCGGCGCAGCGGGTGTGCCAGTCGCTCGGAGACGGTTGGCGCTTGCCGACCGATGACGAATGGCGGCAGATGGCGAAGCGGTATGGCGGCGTCAGCGACGATTCGGCTGACAAAGGTAAGGCGGCGTTCACGGCCCTCCTGAGCGAAGGCACGTCAGGCTTCAATGCTGTGCTCGGTGGCAACCGCTCCGATGGACGGTACGCTCGGTTAGACGCACACGGGTTTTACTGGACGGCTTCAGATAACGATGCAGGCAGCGCCCCGTATTACAACTTCGGCAAAAACGGGCAAGCTCTCCATCGTCAGCCCCAGGGCGAGAAGCTGATGGCTATCTCCGTCCGGTGTGTCAGGGGGTGACCGGGAACACGTTCGGCTGCGACGTCGGAACTACTCCTGCCTCCCTACACGCTCGCTCGCGGGGCCTCCATTAGCTCCGCATCGCTTAACCGACAAAGAACAGCTTAAACATGTACTGCGGTGACCCTTCGGGCCAGGCTAGCTTGGAGAGCGTCTCGAGCAATTCTGTTGAGATGAGGCCGTCAACGCGGCATTCGCCAGCAGTTACGGCTGTTCCCGTGACGACGATTTGGACGAGTGCGGACCGATATTCGCTGATGGGTGGTTTTCGTCGCAGGCTGGCAACGACGAGCGTGGCTACTCTACGCAGAAATTCATCGGAGGACACTGCGGCTGCCACCTTGGCTTCGCCACGCAGCCCTGGTGGGCCGTGGAACAGCACCTGTCCATCCACCTCGAGCTTGGCGTATGAGGGGAGAGCGCTGGCGCCGAACCGCGACGCCAGGGCCAATCCGATCGGCGCTCCGTATTGAGCCGCCCACTCGGCTGCGGCCGTGTCGCGTGCATGGTCGGGAGTGTCGGCCACGCCAATCGCACCAGCAAGCAGCGTCGGAATCTGAATCCCACCGACGGAAATGTCGAACTCTGCTGCAAGGATGTGCCGACTGTTCTGCTGGAGTCTGTTGTTGATGCGAGCGGTGACACTGACAGTTCTGCCGGAAACCGAGACGGTCGTCCCTTGGTCGGTGGCGTCGAGTCCAACGGCACGAAAAGTCTTCGTCAGTGCTGCGACTGCCTTCGTAGCAAGCCACACAGTATCCGTATCGGCTGGTCCCTGAGCGGACCGCGCCGATAAACTGGAGGGCAAAAGAGCCAAAAGGATCGCCGCGACTAGTCGACGCATCATCGCCTCCCGCTTTGTCACGCCCAACGTCTGTTCGGCCCGTTAGCTTGAAGGGCCCTTGAAGGGTTGTCGTTGACCGCGCTACTCGGAACGCAGCGCAACCGCCGGATTGACGCCAGCGGCACGCCACGCGGGGATGGCGCACGCAATCAAGGCCACACAGCCAAGGATCGGCGCCACAATCACGAGCGTTAGTGGATCGCGCGCGGAAATGCCGAACAGGAAGCTCTCAACGATTCGGGAACACGCCAAGGTAACCAGAAGCCCGGCGGCGAGGCCGGAGAGCACAAGCTTCGAGCCTTCTCGCAAGACGAGCCGAACTATATCACTCCGAGTGGCGCCGATCGCCATACGCACCCCGATCTCGCGAGTACGCTGGCTCGTCAGATACGAAATCACCCCGTACAGGCCAACAATGGCGAGCACGAATGCGAGCAGGCCGAGCGACGCGGCGCTGACTGCACCTACGCGCACGGGGAAGAATCCAAGGCCACTTCCAAGCGCGTGACTCATGCTTTGCACGTCGTAGAGCGGCAGGTCCGGCTCGAGCACTTGAATCGCTCGCTGTACGGCTGGCGCCAGCGACTCGGGTGGCATCGACGTCCGTATCTGCAGTACACGCAGCCCGGTGTACTCCTGGGCGATGGGCACGTAGAAGTACGGTTGCGGATCCTCGAACAGGAATCGGTACTTGCCGGTGTGCGTCACGCCCACGACCTCGACCCACGACGCCTCGGGCCCGCCGGACCTGAAACGTCGACCGATCGGGTCTTGGCCCGGCCACAGCATATCGGCGAGATGCTGGTTCACGAGCGCTACTGGGCGCGACTGCTCGCTGTCGCCATCGCTGAAGCTGCGCCCGCGGATGACCTGCATGCCCATCGTCTGGAAATATTCTGAGCTGACGATGTTCTTCCCGGCGGGCAAACGCGTGGTGCTGTCGACGGGCTGCCCCTCGGCCTCGACTGTGTCGCCCACTCTGATGTAACCCATCGGAATCGTGAACGCGAAGCTGATGGTCTCGACGCCAGGGATGGCCCGTACTCTTCGGTCCACTTCTTCGAAGAAGGCTCGCCCCTGCGCTTCCGTGTATCCGAGCTGCCCAACATCCATGTGAACGTTGAGGACACCGTCGGGTCGAAAACCCAGATCCGCACGCTCGGCTTCGACCAGGCTCCGCACGAACAACCCGGCTGCGGCAAGAAGAACAAAGCAGACAGCGATCTGGGCCGCCACGGGGAAGCCGCGGATCCGATGACCAGGTCTGCCTGGTGAACCGTGCTCGTGATTGGCGCAGCGTGCGCTCCAGATCTGTCGCCTGATATCCGCACGGCCGGAACGAATCCAACGAGCAGTCCAGTGACCAGCGCGACCGCCAGCGCGTACGCCAGGACGCGGCCGTCCAAGGCAGAAGTCGAAGCGGACCGGGAGGTCGCCCGGCAGGCGCATCGTTGCCAGAAGACGGGCCGCCCCTGCCCCGAAAAGCAGACCCGCTCCCCCACCGAGCGCCGCAAGCATCAGGCTTTCAGTCACCATCTGTTGCACGAGGCGGCCACGCCCGGCGCCCAGCGCGGCACGGATGGCGAACTCCTGGCGACGGCCGGTAGCGCGCGCCAGCAGCAGGTTGGTCACATTCACGGCGGCGACGATCATGACGAGCGCCACCAAGGCAAGCATGATCGCTGCAACCAGCGCATTCGATCGAAACTGGTCCTCTTCAGGCCGGGCAAAACGCTCCGGCAGAACTCTGACCGCCACATCCGCGTTCGAGTCTGGATGCTGACGCGCGAGCCGCTCCGCCACGACACTCATCGCCGCTTGCGCCCTCTCGATTGTGACGCTCTGGACGGAGCCGCGCGAGCACGTGAAGCCCGCGAGCGTGCCGGTTGTCGAAGTCGCCCGCTCCCGACCAATTCAACGGCAGGTACAACTCCGATTCAGAGAATGCGAACGTGCCGACAAACTCTGGCGGCACCACGCCGACAATCGTGCAGGGCTGACCGTTCACTTTCACGATTTCTCCCACCACTGACGGATCACCGCCGAATCTGCGTTGCCATGTCGAGTATCCGAGCACGACCACAGCATCGGTGCGGCCGGGTCCACCTTCGTCTGGTCGGACTACGCGGCCGAGGACCGGCGGGACATCGAGCAGCGGGAAGTAGTTGCCGGTGATCCACGTAACGAGCACCCGTTCGGGCCGGCCTCCCTGACGTGCGAGGCCCAGGAAGCCTACGCTGTAGCCGGCAATGTCCTCGAACAGGTCACGGGCGGCAGCCCGATAATCCTGGACGTCCGGGAACGACATCCCGCGGAGTGTACGGTTCGATGTGTTTTGACTGGCGATGACGGCGAGCCGGTCGCTGTTTCTGACAGGCAGCGGCCGCAGGATGATCGCGTTCACGACACTGAACACGGCCGTATTGACACCGACTCCAAGGCCGATCGTCAGTATCACGGTAGCCGTGAAGATCGGTGACTTGCGCAGAAGCCGCGTCGTAAAGACGACGTCCTTCCACAGTGTGTCGATGACGTTCACGTCACACCTCAGTCCTGAGGTCGCATTGCATTTCTGCGAATCGCCTCGGCGAGAAACGAGGTCAGACCTTCTCCATGCTTGTCGATGCTCTGCCTGAACCGATCATCGCTTTCGTACATCGAGGCGAGCCCACGATGCATCCCGTGGCTGCACGGGTAGAACCAACGGTCGATGGACAGTCGATGTCGCTCAGCGATGTCCATCACGGCTGGATCGGAAGGGCGTCTTGCCGGCCTTCAGGGCCGCGTACGCATCGTCGTAAACCGCAGCCTGTTCGGCCTTGATGGCCTTCCAGTCATCGGGCGTATAGCGCTTGGTTCGTTTTTCCGATTCGATGAACGCGTCCGACGTGCCCCACCGACGCCGCGCTTCCTCATCGTACCGAGAAGGGTCGAAACCCTCGAACAGATCCTCCATTTTCATCTCTCCTTTCTTGCGACTGCCGTCAAGGGCAGCCAACGCCACATCGATGGCGCGGATCATGGCCTCGGCCTGCCGCGCGCGATCCTTCAGGCGTTCCCTTTGGTCGAGCAAGGCGGCCTTCCGGTCGAAACGAGGGTCGTCGAGCGACCGGCGGATTTCTTCGAGCGTCAGACCGAGCTCTCGGCCGATGAGAATCTGCTGCAGCCGAAGCAGGTCAGCGTCGGTGTAAAGGCGGTAACCGGCCGCCGTCCTGGTCCCGGGCGGGAGAAGCCCGATGGAATCGTAGTGATGCAGCGTTCGGACGGAGACGCCCGCGAGTCGAGCCACCTCTTTGACCTGATACGTGCGCGATCGAGTCACAACAAGAGTGTGCAGCCTAACGCGACGGGAGGGTCAAGAGGAAGAACTGCTGACGTTGCGTTACGTGATGCTTTGGGCTAGCGTGCCTACCTCCTCAATCCCTCACTCCGCGCTTTAACCTCAGCTGCGTTCCCTTTGCGCGACGGAGCAGAAGTCCATGAGCATCATCAGCCCGTCCAGCCGACTTCCATTCCGCACCATCGTCGTCCTTGGAGCAGCGATCACGGCGTTGTGTGCCGGCGGCGCCGGTGTGACTGCGCGCGCGCACAAGGCCGCGGCCGCGTCCCACGAGCGAGGCGTCTCGACGGCGGATCAAGCCGTCACTCCCGATCTCGCCGCCCACGCGCAGGTGAGAGAACGCTACGGCAATCTGCCTCTCAGCTTTGAGGCCAATCACGGTCAAAGTGATTCGACGGTCAAGTTCCTCTCCCGCGGGAGCGGGTACAGCCTCTTTCTGACGTCCAATGAAGCCGTCCTCGTGTTGAGCCAATCCGAAGCGGACGAGAGTCGGAAAGCCTCTCGCGTGGCGCGCGCGGCTGTCCGGGCCAGGCATCGCAAGAGCGCTGTTGTTCGGATGACGTTGGTGAATGCCAATCCTCAGTCGCAGGCGGCAGGGCACGATGAACTGCCCGGCAAGAGCAACTACTTCATCGGCAACGATCCCGCGAAGTGGCGCACGAACATTCCCACCTATGCCAAGGTCAAGTATGAGGGTGTGTACCCGGGAGTGGACCTCGTCTACTACGGCAATCAAGGTCAGCTCGAGTATGACTTTGTCGTGGCGCCTGGCGCCGATCCGCGCCTCGTCACGCTCGCGTTTGAAGGGGCGCGAGACGTCCACATCGACGCGCGCGGCGAGTTGGTGCTGGGCGTCGAGGGTGGCGAGGTACGGCAGCACAAACCCGTGGTCTACCAGGAAGTGGCGGGCGTCAAACAGGAGGTGGCAGGCCGCTATGTGATGAAGGGGAAGCGTCAGGTGGGCTTTCGGCGTGGCCGCCTACGATCCGAGCCGGCCCCTGATCATCGATCCCGTGCTGGTCTACTCGACCTACCTGGGCGGCAGCGGCGATGACTGGCGGCTTCGAGCATCGCCGTGGACGGCGCGGGCAGCGCCTACGTGACGGGCTACACGGTCTCGACCGATTTCCCGACGACCGCCGGGGCCGCCCAGACGACCTACGCCGGCGGCAGCGTCGACGCCTTCGTGACCAAGCTGAACGCCGACCGGATCCGGGCTGGTCTACTCGACCTACCTGGGCGGCAGCGGCGACGATCTGCGGCTACGGCATCGCCGTGGACGCCGCGGGCAACGCCTACGTGACGGGCGACACGCACTCGACCGACTTCCCGACGACCGCGGGGGCCGTCCAGACGACCTCTACGGCGGCGATCGTCGACGCCTTCGTGACCAAGCTGAACGCGACCGGCTCCGGCGCTGGTCTACTCCACCTACCTGGGCGGCAGCGGCGGTGACGACCGGCGACGGCATCGCCGTGGACGCCGCGGGCAGCGCCTACGTGACGGGCGACACGGACTCGACCGACTTCCCGACGACCGCAGGGGCCTTCCAGACGACCTTCGCCGGCGGCTGCCGACGCCTTCGTGACCAAGCTGAACGCGACCGGCTCCGGGCTGGTCTACTCGACCTACCTGGGCGGCAGCGGCGACTGACGTCGGCTGCGGCATCGCCGTGGACGGCGCGGGCAGCGCCTACGTGACGGGCGACACGGACTCGGCCGACTTCCCGACGACCGCCGGGGCCGCCCAGACGACCTACGCCGGCGGCGACTTCGACGCCTTCGTGACCAAGCTGAACGCGACCGGCTCCGGGCTGGTCTACTCCACCTACCTGGGCGGCAGCGAGCGACGACGTCGGCCTACGGCATCGCCGTGGACGGCGCGGGCAACGCCTACGTGACGGGCGACACGCTGCTCGACCGACTTCCCGACGACCGCTGGGGCCGTCCAGACGACCCATGCCGGCGGCGATCTCGACGCCTTTGTGACCAAGCTGAACGCGACCGGCTCCGGGCTGGTCTACTCGACCTACCTGGGCGGCAGCGACCGATGACTATCGGCGACGGCATCGCCGTGGACGGCGCGGGCAACGCCTACGTGACGGGCGACACGCTCTCGACCGATTTCCCGACGACCGCTGGGGCGCGCTCCAGACGACCCACGCCGGCGGCGTCGCCGACGCCTTTGTGACGAAGCTGGACGCGACCGGATCCGCGCTGGTCTACTCCACCTACCTGGGCGGCAGCGACGATGACGGCGGCGACGGCATCGCCGTGGACGGCGCGGGCAGCGCCTACGTGACGGGCCACACGGCCTCGACCAATTTCCCGACGACCGCTGGGGCGCGCCCAGACGACCCACGCCGGCGATGCCGACGCGTTTGTTGCCAAGATCGCGACGCTACCCACGTCAACGGACCAGTGCAAGAACGGCGGCTGGAAGACCTTTGGCGTGTTCAAGAACCAGGGCGACTGCGTGAGCTTTGTTGCGAGCAAGGGCAAGAACCCGCCTTCCGGGCCGTAGCGCGCATCAGCGGAGCGGCTCGTGCCGCTGGGCCTGAAGGGTCGTGAGTCTTGTGAAGACTCGCGGCCCTTTTTCGGTAGGGTGTGAGTAGACAATCGTCGACTGACTGGTTCAGGAATGCAGAATTGTAAGTCGGCAACGATTCTGTCGTACTCCGGAGCTCCCCTGCAGCGCTAGCGGCGCATTGGGAAGCGTGATCGGCGCCATCTCGCAATTCTGTCTGTCCTGGTACGGTCATTGTAACGGGCCACGGTCGTCGGAATTCCCAATCAGATACACGCGGAAAACGGCGGATGGACAGTCGACGTCTGCCTGCGGATGCTCTCGTCCGCCTTGGAGAAGAAGCAACATGGCTCAGCAAAGCAATACCGGTGGCCCCAGCGCCGCGCTCGCACCACGCGTTGTCACCGGAGGCCAATTCGGACTGCACGCTCGAGAACCTGTCGATCTTCTCTGCTCCTGCGCTGGACATCGTGTCTCGGTGGTGGCTCGAGAGCAACCGGCGGTGGACAGAGCGCGACGCCCCGAAAGCGCCGATTTTTCTCGCTGCGGCTCGGCCCGACGCTGCACTCGGGCGGACCGTTGATCCGCCAGACCTCTAACAGACGCTCCAGCCAGTAAAAGTCGCTGCAGCGCCACGCGGGTCGCCGATTCACGGGACGCGGATCACGGATTGACGGGACGCGGATCACGCGGATCTTTTGCGTGGTCGAGATGGTGGCATGGATGGCGGTTTCGCCGCCATTCCTGAATTTGTCTTTGACCCGTTCGATCCGCGTCCGGTTCACGCGTGTCAAGCCGCTCAGGCGGTGACCCAGAACAGGGTGACCAAGTGGTTGACCGCGTGTGTCATCGCGTGGGCGATCATCGCGGATTCCAGGCCCGACCGCCAAAACAGCCAGCCGAAAAGCACGCCAAACATCGTGTTCGCGCCGGTCACGAACAGCACGACGTTCGCATTCAGTGTCCCCATCACGGCGGACGCCACCGGAAGATGGCCCAGACCGAAAATGAGTGCGCTCATGACGATGGCGAGCCAGACGAAACCGCCCCGCACCGAACCCTGGCGCCCCTGTAGAAACCGCCTTGCCAGCCATGCCACCGCCGTCATGACGCCCCACCGCAGAAGCAATTCCTCGGTGATGCCGCCATACAGCATCCGGGCGAAGAGTGGTGGATTAAACCGGTCCTCCAGTTCCGCAAGGGCAACTGGTGAAAAACGGCCAATGGCGAACAGCAGGAACCCGCCCACTGTGCCCGCAACGAACCCTGGCAGCAGCTGTGGCGTGAGCGCGGGCGTAATAGGACGCAGCGTCGCCGCAGCCTCAAAGGCTGGCGCACGAAGCCCGAGCGCCGGCGCGAGCGCAACACCCGCCCAGACGGCGAGCGCTACGAGAACCGCGCTCTGGAGGAGACTCGCGACCGAAATCAACCACAGAGGCGCGGGGAGCGGCGCCTGGGCCGACAACTGTGGCAGGACAGTAGCGGTGACGGCGGCCGCGCCAAGCATGCCGGCGAGCCACAGCAAGGCGCCGAAGCGCAATCGGTGCAGCGACGCTGTGTCAGGTGGCGTCATGGGTGCGTCACAGCGGCCCCTCTAGGCCGCACTCGATGCCCGAGCGTTGCGCATGACGCGCGCAAGCGCAGAGTACGCCCACACCGTCAAAGCGGCGACGATCAAGAGAGCCGCCACATTGCCCCAGAACGCCGCATCGGGCCCCCTGTTTCCCAGATGAGAGGCTGGACTTCGGCCGACAGCTGCCACTCGGACCGACCGCGCGTAACGAGGTCGAACGCGCTGAACATGTTGCCGCCGGCATGGAGGACCATGCCGGGCAATGTGGAATCCGTGAAGTAAGCGAGGGCGCCGTAAACCGCGGCCACGGCGATGTAGAACGGCAGCAGCACGACGCCGACCTCCGGGTGCGTAAAATGCGCAAACCCAAACAGGCTTCCGGTGATCAGGATCGCGATCACCGGCCCGTGCCGGCGCTCAATCGGCCTCTGCAGGTAGCCACGGAAAGATGTCTCCTCCACCACGCCTGCGACGATGGCACTCATCACGACCCACATCAGAACCGTGACAGGCTGGGTACCGCGACACGTCGAGGTCTCGTTGCTGCGGGAGCGCGACGAGTCGGCTCAATACTCCTTGGAGGAGCAGTACGCTTGCGAGGCCGAGCAGCCCCGCCAACAGGGCCGGCCCCCAGGCTTCGGGCGGCAGTGCGTTGGCACGGGCATTCATCCGGCGCGCATCGGCCGTCGACCGCGGCCATCCCGTTCCCCGCACGAAGTAACGCCAATACAACCACAGGTACATCGCCATGAGCGGGACGGCCCACGGCAGCGCCTGATTGATACCTGGTGTTCGCCGACACCAAAGCGGCCCACGGCAGGGTGCCCGCGGCGGCGGCAGCCACGCCGATGAGAACCGCGCGCCCGACGACGGGGAGGCGAAGCCACAGTCGATCGACGAAACGTCATTTGGCCCGTCGTGAGGACTTCGGCTTCGGTCTGAATCCGGCCCTCTCCATGCGTTCCGCGTGGGACAGATTGCGGGCCATATTCTCAATGATGTCCTGAAGGTACCTGGCTCGGGTCTCGGGCCGCTTGGCGCCGGCCAGGCGGTAGAGCACGCCTTTCCGCCGGCTTGCGCTGTAAGACACCCAGTTGCGGCTGGCGTCGGGATTCGCCTTGATTGCTTGCTCGAGATCGGGCGGGATGGTCAGTTCCTCGACGTGTTTCCACGCGTTCCAAGTGCCCGAATCCTTCGCCGCCTTGACCATCGCAAGGCCGGCAGGGGTCATCAGCCGAGCAGCCAGCAGTCGTTCGACACGGGCTTTGTTCAACGCGGACCAGGCGCTCTCCCGCTTCCGTGGGGTGAACACCTGCATGTAGAAGGCATCGTCAATCGGATTGATCTTGCTGTCGATCCATCCGAAGCAGAGCGCCTCCTCGACGGCGTCGTTGTAGGTCAGCGACGGGAGTCCAGTGTGCTTCTTCGCATAGACGAGCCACACCCCCTGAGACGGAAGCATGATTCTTCGCGAGCCAGTCCCGCCACGCCTTGCGAGATTTCGGCCGAACTCGACGAAGCTCGCCCATGGTTGACGTACCACAGACTACACCTGTTCAATGGCGCCGACTGGCGGATCATCCGTGCTAACATCCGCCCGCCACGGGGGCATCAGGGTGGAAGAAAGCCTCGGGGGACGCCGCTACTGTTGGCGCCACGGATCGGATGATCACGAGCTGACGCTGGCGTTCGTGCCTGGCACCAGCGGCGAACCGTACGACTTCGGTCACGGGACGGATCGACGGCCCGTCGAGGTGCCGAGTTTTTTCATTGCGACGACGCCGGTTACCCAAGCGCTCTGGCAGCACGTGATGGGATCGAACCCGGCTGCACGCCCCGACCTCCGTTGCCCCATAGAGAACGTCTCGTGGGATCACGTGACGGATCGCGGAGGGTTCCTCGACCGGATCAATGCGAGTGAGATCCTTCCGTCGGTGGCCGGAGGTGAACCCGACCTTCACTTTCGGCTGCCGTCCGAAACGGAATGGGAGTATGCCGCTCGAGGCGGACCACACTGGCGGGAAGGATTCGCGTTCAGCGGCAGCGACGACCCGAACCGAGTGGCGTGGTACGGCCCGCGCTGGACGCGCCGTCACCAGCTCTCAGTGCAGCTGCTTGGGTGGCGCGCCGCCTGGCGGCTCGCGCACCTGCTGGGTCCCCCCAGACGACTCCGGACATGCACGCATCCGGTGGCGGGCAAGGCGCCGAACCAGCTCGGCCTGTATGACATGTCCGGCAACGTCTGGGAATGGTGTGAGGATGTCTGCGTCGACGTCGCCGCGGTGCCGACAGACGGCAGCCCATACCTCGGCCCGGGGACCGAGCGCCGGTTGCGTGGTGGATGCCATCACAACTGGGATCTGCATTGCCGAGTGTTCTGGCGGTACGGCATTGCGCCTGACGCGCACGACGGCTGCATCGGCTTTCGCCCCGTACTCGCGTCGCGAAGGGCCGCAATCGATCGAGGATTACATCGATGAGGGTGGGCCCAAGATCGTCTTTCAGCACGAGCACGAAGACTTCCAGCAAGCACTGCGAGCAGGCGGCGTGCTGCCGCAATGACGACTGATTGACGTAGCGCCTGCGTCAGTAAACGGCTTTGCAGCCAACGGTGGCACATGCCATCATAAACCGCCGAAACTGCATCGCACGCTTCAATCCGCCATTTCACTCAAGGACACCATGGATTTTCCTCACGTCGTGTTAGCGCGCCTGTACGAGCACATCGAGCCGATCGATCGGGGCGAGAGATACGAAGACCCACTTCAGGCGGTCCTCGATGAGGCCAAGCTCGGCCGAGTCACGGGCGGGGGGTCGCAGTTGAACGAGCTTGGCGTCATCGACTACGCGGATATTGAAATCGAACTTGCGAATCTCGACGATGCGTTGGGAATCGTCAGTGAGGCGCTCGAGAAGTTCGGGGCGCCGCAGGGTTCCGAGTTAGTTCACCTGGAAGACTCTCGAGTCTTGCGGACGTTTGGCACGCACGAGTGCCTGGCCATCTACCTCGATGGAACCAGCTTGCCCGATGAAGTGTATGAGACGCTCGATTTCGACGCCGTGGTCAGCGAGATAGGAGCGGCTGCGGGGCCAGCGAGTTACCACGGCTTCTCGCAAGGCAATGAAGAGACCGGGATGTTCTTCTATGGTTCAGACGCCGAAGACATGTTCACGCGCGTGGAACCGGTCCTTCGCAAGCTTCCGATTGGGCAAAATGCGCGAGTCGTCATTCGTCACGGCAAGAAGAGCCTGAACCCGCGCGAAGTGCGGATGCCGAGAGGATAGCTCGGCTGAGCATCCAGCGAGCCTGCTGGTGTCGCATCGACACCGCCTTGACACGGCAAGCTGTTTTCCTTACCTTAGCTCGCATCTCGCGGTGCAGCGCCTCCAAGTGGTGTGCGACTTGCTCTCTCTGGCGAGTTCCCGCCTTCGGCGCTGCCGGACCCACGCTCGTTTTTCTTCTCCCTCGCGCGTTTTTGGTCGATCAATCGACTCTGTTGTTGAGGAGGAGCGCCCGCCATGCTGAGCACGCCGAGCACGAGGAATACGACAAGCCAGACAAGCGCGACACGCACGATGAGCCGCCAACGGCCTCAGCGTGCACCTTTGGTCACCTGGACCCTGTTGCTCATTTCACTCTGCGCACTTGCATCGCCGGCGGTCGGTCAAGTGCTGTATGGCTCGATCGTCGGCAACGTCGTCGACGAGACCCGCGGGGCGCTTCCGGGCGCGACGGTCACCATCATCCACAACGAGAGCGGCGCAGTCGCGCGAGACGGTCACCGATTCGACGGGCGCGTACCGCTTCACGGCCGTGCAGCCGGGCACCTACACGGTGACGGTGAAGCTCGAGGGCTTCCGGACGTTCACACGGCAGGACGTCGCCGTCACGCTGAACAACGTCGCGCGCGTCGACGTGCCGCTGCAGGTGGGCCAGCTCAGCGAGACGGTGACGGTGTCGGCGGAACGCCCGCTGCTGCAGACCGATCGCGCCGAGGTGCGATCCGAGCTGAAGTCGAGCGAGCTCGTGAACCTGCCGGTGTCGCTCAACCGCAACTACCAGTACCTGTTCCGCGTGCTGCCGGGCTTCACGCCGCCGGCCGAGGCGCACTCGGTGCCGTCGAATCCGTCGCGCGCGCTCGTCTTCAACGTCAACGGCGCGAGCCGCAGCTCCAACAACATCCGCATCGACGGCGTCAGCACGACCAACATCTGGCTGCCGCACGTCGCGGCCTACGTGCCTGCGCTCGAATCGCTCGAAACCGTCAACGTCGTCACCAGCAGCTTCGACGCCGAGCAGGGGCTGGCGGGCGGATCGGCCATCAACGTGCAGATCAAGAGCGGCACGAACAACCTCCACGGATCGGCGTTCGAGTACCACACGAACGAACAGCTGCGGACGCAGAACTACTTCGCGCCACCCGGCACGCCGAAGGGAGACTGGCAGTACAACCAGTACGGCGGCACGATGGGCGGCCCGATCGTCCGCAACAAGCTCTTCTACTTCGGCAGCTACGAGGGCACGCGCGACCAGCAGACGCTGACGCGCACGCTCTCGGTGCCGACCGCGGCGCTGCGCCGCGGCGACCTGTCGCGCCTCGACCGACGCCGATCTACGATCCGTTCACCGGCAACCCGAACGGCTCGGGCCGCACCCCGTTTGCGGACAACATCATCCCGGCCGAGCGCATCGACCCGACGGCGCGGCAGCTGCTCGCGCTCCTGCCGCTGCCCAACCTCGCCCGACGGCACGGCCGAAACGAACAACTACTTCGTGCAGGCGCCGTTCGTGCTGAACCGCTGGACGCTCGACACGCAAGGTCGAACTGGACCGCCAGCGAGAGGCTGAACGTGTTCGGCCGGTTCAGCGTGCTCGACTTCTTCACCGAGAACGGCACCAACTTCGGCAAGGAGCTGCAGGGACAGCCGCTCGGCAGCAGCAACCCCGGCACCGGCAAGGGCAACACCTACAACGTCTCGGCTGGCGCGACCTACACGATCACGCCAACGCTCCTGATGGACGCGCACGTCGGCTTCGTCCGCATGAACAGCGGCGTCGAGCAGTCGGACATCGGCGAGAACAAGGGGCTGGACCTCCTCGGCCTGCCCGGCACCAACGGCCCGAACGCCTATGAGGGCGGCACGCCGCTGTTCGATCTCGACACGTATGCGGACCTCGGCACGACCGACACGTTCATGCCGTACTACCGCAGCGACGATCAGTATCAGACCGTGGTGAACGTCAACTGGATCAAGGGCCGGCACAACGTCCGGTTCGGCACCGACATCTACTACCAGGCGCTCAACCACACGCAGCCCGAGATCAGCGGCGGCGACAGCTTCGGCGCGCGCGGCGGATTCCGCTTCCAGTCCGGTCCGACGCAGATCCAGGGAGGACCCGGCGGCAATCTGTACAACGCGTTCGCCGTCGTTCCTGCTCGGCGTGCCGAACCGGATCGGCCGGCTGAAGCTGGTCGAGCCGTACACCACGCGCAACTGGCAGTACAGCCTCTACATCCGCGACCAGTGGCAGGCGTCGTCGAAGATCACGGTGTCGTACGGCACGCGCTGGGAGTACTTCCCGGTGCCGACGCGCGCCACCCGCGGCCTCGAGCGCTACAACGTCGAACACGAACCAGATGATGATCGGCGGCGTCGGATCCGTGCCGAAGGATCTGGGCGTCAAGGTCAGCAAGACGATGTTCGCGCCGCGCCTCGGCGTGACGTTCCGCCCAACGGGAGGACATGGTGCTGCGCGCCGGCTTCGGCATCACCAACGATCCCTACGCGCTCGCGCGACCGCTGCGAACGAATCACCCGGCGGTGCTGAACCTGCTGCTCGACGCGCCGAACTCGCTGGCATTCGTCAGCCGCACCAGCGATGGCATTCCGCTGATTCCCGATCCCGATCTCGGCAACGGGATCATCCCGGTGCCGAGCCCGATCACCGTCTTCACGCTGCCCGACGAATTCAAGCGCGGCCACATCCGCTCGTGGAACGTCGCGTTCCAGAAGGAGCTGCGGTGGGGCTTCGTCGGCGAGGCGGCCTACGTCGGCACGCGTCAGATCGATCAGCTCGGGTTCAAGGAGCTGAACTGGTCGCCGATCGGCGGCGGACAGGCGGGCCGCCAGTTGAACCAGCAGTTCGGCCGCACCGGCCAGACGCGCCTCATCGCGCCGATCGGCGACAGCCAGTACGACGCGCTGCAGGCGCGGCTCGACCGGCGCTTCGCAAAACGGATTCCAGCTCGGCGTCAGCTACACGCTGTCGAAGTCGACGGGCATCGCCGGGAACGCGAACAGCGACGGCGCGCTTCGGATCAACATCCCCGAGTACTACGACTCTGAACGAGAGCCTCAGCGACTTCGACCGCACCCACAACCTGAACATCACCAGCATCGTCGAGCTGCCATTCGGGCCGAATCGGCGCTGGCTGAACGATGGGGGCGTGGTCTCGCACATCGTCGGCGGCTGGCAGGTGAACAACATCGTCAGCTTCTACAGCGGCACGCCCTTCAGCGTGACCGCGTCTGGAACGTCGCTCAACGCGCCGGAAAACGACCAGCGCGCCGACCAGGTCAAGTCCGACGTGGCGATCCTCGGCGGCATCGGCCCGACGAGCGCCTACTTCGATCCGCTGGCGTTCGCGCCCGTGACCGAGGCGCGCTTCGGCACGGCCCCATTCAACGTGCTGCGCGGACCGGGCGTCGCGTCGTGGGACCTCGGCGTCTTCCGGCAGTTCGACCTGCCGCGCGAGATGAACCTGCAGATCCGCATGGAGGCGTTCAACGTCACGAACCGGCCGCGGTTCGCCAATCCCGGGGCGAACGTGTCCAACCTGCGGCTGAATCCGGACGGCACCGTCGCCAATCTGAACGGCTACGCCGTGATCACCGGCACGCAGGACGGCAGCGAGCGCCAGATTCGGTTCGGCGTGCGTCTGGGCTGGTAGTCGCTCGCCGAATTGCGCACGAACAAGGGAGAGGCGGTCTTTACGCCTCTCCCTCAGCTCTCAGCTCTCAGCAATCAGCCAGGGCATTCTGGAGCTTAGGGAGACTTTGTGTGTCGGAACGCACGAACTGATAGCTGATAGCTGATCGCTCAGAGCTTTCAGCTGTCCGCCTACCCCTTCAATGAGGCCATGTCGATCACGAAGCGGTACTTCACGTCGCCCTTGAGGAGGCGATCGTAGGCCTGGTCGATCTGCTGGATCGGGATCTTCTCGATCTCCGACACGATGCCTTGCTCGCCGCAGAAATCCAGCATCTCCTGGGTTTCGCGGAGACCACCGATGGCCGAGCCCGCCAGGCTCCGGCGCCCAAACAACAGGTTGAAGGCGGCGATCGGTGCCGGCTTGGAAGGCGCGCCGACCAGGGTCATCGTGCCATCGCGCTTCAACAACTGGAGGTACGCGTTCAGGTCGTGTTCTGCGGAGACCGCGTCGAGGATGAAGTCGAAGCTGCCGACGTGCTTCGCCATCTCGGCCTGGTCCTTGGAGACGACGACTTCATCAGCGCCAAGCCGACGAGCATCGGCGGCCTTGCCCGGCGACGTGGTGAAGAGCACGGTGCGTGCGCCGAACGCATGGGCAAACTTCACGGCCATGTGGCCCAATCCGCCGAGACCGACGACGCCGACCTTCTGGCCCTTGCCGACCTTCCAATGGCGCATCGGGGAATAGGTCGTGATGCCAGCGCAAAGCAGTGGCGCCGCGCCGGCAGGGTCCAGACCGTCCGGCACCCGTACGACGTACGCCTGGTCGACCACGATGCTGTCCGAATAGCCGCCGTAGGTGACCCCGCCGAGTATCTTGTCTTCGAAGTTGTAGGTCAGGGTGAAACCAGTTTCGCAGTACTGCTCTTCACCGGCGCGGCAGCTGGGGCAGACACGGCAGGAGTCGACCAGACACCCGACGGCAGCGATGTCTCCCTCCTTGAATTTCTTGACGGCGCTACCGACCGCGACGACGCGGCCGACGATTTCGTGCCCGGGAACGCAGGGATAGACCGTCGGCATGACCTCATGCCACTCGTTGCGCACCTGATGAAGGTCTGAGTGGCAGACGCCGCAGAAGAGTATGTCGATCTGGACGTCCTGGGGACCAGGAGACCGGCGTTTGAGAGTAAACGGCGACATCCCGGACGTGGGGCTGTTGGCGGCGTACGCCCTGGCGTCGAACGTTGGTGGTTTCTGTGTTGACGGCGTGGTCTGCTGAGCTACTTCGGCCATGTTGGTTCTCCGTGCTGAATGGGAAACTCCGATCATATCGGCAATGCGCAACATTCACCGTCATTTCACGATTCGTTCAGCTCGCGCTCACGACGTGGCCGTGCATGCGGGCGTATTCTGACTCTGCCATGACCCGAAAAGACCTTCTGCTCTTGTGGAGTCCGCGAATTCTGGGGATTGCCATGAGCGTCTTCCTGAGCCTGTTCGCGTTGGACGCGTTCGAACGAGGGAAACCAGTCGCGCTCGGTGCTGACAGATTTCGCGATTCACCTCGTGCCGGCTGCCGTGGTTCTGGCGATCGTCGCCCTGTCGTGGCGCAGGCCGTGGATTGGCGGAGTAGCGTTCGTCCTGCTCGGCGCGGCGTACGGGCCGACCGTCAATTTTCGCCTCGACTGGACCCTGCCGATCTCAGGTCCGCTGCTAACGGCAGGCGTGCTGTTTCTGTGGAGCTGGCGTCGTCACCAGCAGCTCAAGGCGAGCTGAGGAAGTTACAGTTCCGGCGACATCCGTAGGGGCGACTTTTGTAGACCCGCTGATACACATGCGGGCAGCATCGGATCGGGAACACCAGTAAGTCGCCGGGTCTCTCCAGGGTGTCCTTCTTGCACAACCTCGCCGTACCCTGGCAACCCGCCTTCTGATCGCTCCCGCTGTGCTGATGCTCGCGGCCTCCGTCGCCGCCGCTGGCCCTCGCACGGAGGACGACCCGATCGCCCTCGCCCGCAGCGGCACGGCCGCCATCGAGAAGCAACGCTTCGGCGACGCGCTGGAGGCCTTCACAAAGGCCTCGGCGATGCAGCCACGCGACGCGAGCCTGTGTTTCGGCGCCGGCATCGCCGCGTTCATGCTCGGCCAGAATGACGTCGCGCAAGCCCGCTTCGAGTGCGCTCTGGCCCTGAATCCCGCGTATCTGCCAGCGGCGGTCTGGCTGGGAGACCTGCACTATCGGGCCGGCCGTCTCCACGAGGCGATCGCAACCTACGAAACCGCGCGGCAGCGCTCACCAGATGCACGCGAGCTTCAGAAGCCTCTCGCTCAATGGCGGAAGGAGCTGGAGCTGCACAGCCGCTTCCACGAGCTACGCACCGAGCACTTCACGGCGCTCTTCGAGGTCTCCACGGACGAACCGCTCGCGCGTCGGGTTGTTGAGCGGCTCGAGGCGTCGTACCGGCACATCGGCGACACGCTCGGGGTGTACCCAACGCAGCCGATTGTCGTCGTCCTGTATACGCGCGAACAATTCGGTGACATCACGAGGCTGGCTCCATGGTCCGTGGCGGCGTACGACGGGCGCATTCGAGTGCCGCTCCGTACCGCACTCGACGACCTCGATGAACTCGATCGCGTGCTGTCACACGAATTCGTGCATGCCATCGTCGCCATGCTCGGCGGCCGCACCGTGCCCGCCTGGGTGAACGAGGGTCTTGCCACCGTGCTCGAACCAGCGGGCGTTGCCGACGCGGAAGCCACGCTCGCCCAAACCGACGCGCGGCCGGCGTTATCAACTCTGCACCGGAGCTTCGCTGGTTTCTCGAGGCGCGACGCCGAAATCGCCTACGCATCGGCGGCTCTGGCCGTGCGGCGCTTGATTGATCAGCGTGGCGCGTCTGCCGTCGTCGCGCTCTTGAAAGATCTGGCGCGAGGCGCGCCATTTGCCAGCGCCTTCGAGCAACGAATCGCGATGCGCTACGAGGATTTCGAGGCGCTCGTGGCGCGCCACTAGTGGCCCGTCCTCGCTGAAGGAGGACCAGATCGCGGCGCGCGGCGCCCGGATGGCTAGGCGCGACGACCGAGAATACCGGGAGTATTTGAGGGAGGAGCAACGCCGCCAGCCGGGATGCCCCGCCCGCGAGGTGGTCCTCCTTCAGCGAGGACGGGCCACTAGAGCCACCGATTGCACGCGACAACACCGCCCGACAAGAGCCACGGATTACACGGATTACACGGAAGGGCGCGTGGTTCTTCTTCGCTGAGACTACAACGTCGACCTGAACTGCTCCGCTTGGGACTTGAGCTGCTGCATAAACGCGACAAACTCCGGATCTTGCCGCAGGCTGTCCAGATTGGGATCGCGCTCGAACAGCGGATAGCACGGCAGACCTTCGCGGCTGGCCTTCTTCAGCCATGAGACGGCCTGGCGGGTGTCACCCAGCAACGCGTAGGTCGCGCCGATGTTGTACTGCGCATGATGGAGATCGGAGAGCCCCGCGACGTTGTCCGCGGTGAGCTGAACGCGCGCGATCGCCTCCCGGGCGGCCTTGCGGTCTCCCTTCAAAGCGAGGAGGAGGGCCCGTAGGCTCAGATCGTCAGCGCTCGTGCCGAAATTGTCGGACAGCTGCAGCGCTTCGTCAATTCGGCCCAGACATGCTAGGGTCGCCACCTGAGTCCGGGGAAGTGGGACTCCTCGCGTGAGTTCGAGCGCGGACTGGCAGTCACGCAGGTACACGTGCGACATCGTCAAACGACCGCGCGCCGCGAGACTCCCGGGATCGAGACGAAGCGCCTGTGTGTTCTCTGCGATCGCCTTGTCCAGCAGACCGATGTGCACGTAGATCTTCCCGAGCTCGATGTGGGCATCGGCGAGGCTAGGTTTGATCGCAATCGCTCGCTGGAGATCACGAACGGCACGCTCGTGTGGAAAGCCATTCGGCAAGCTCCAGGCGAGCTGCGCGCGCGCAAGATAGCCCTCGGCAAGGCCCGCGTCCAGAGCCAATGCCTTTTCGATCGCGAGAAATGCCTTCTGTTCCCAGCGCCGGTCGGCGTCTTTGTAGAAGAAGTGCTGGGTGTAGGCGCTACCGAGCGCCGCATGGGCCAACGCGAACTGGGGGTCCGCTTGTACGGCCTGCTCGAAGAATGTCACCGCACGCTCGCGGGAGCCCTCGTCGGGCTTGTGCGAATAGAACAGTCCCTGCAGGTAGGCGTCGTACGCCTGCTCGTTAGTGGTCGGGCGTTCGGTGCGGCGCGGGACGTCGGCAGGCGACAGCTTCAACTCGAGCGCCTCGACGATTCGACCCGAAATCTTGTTCTGGAGCACGAACACGTCTTTCAGGCTCTCGTCGAACGCCTCGGCCCAGACGTTATAGCCTGTGGCAACGTCGACCAGCCGGACGTTGACGCGCACCCTGTCGCCGGATCGCTGGACGCTGCCGTGGAGCAGATACCGCGCGCCCAGCTCCTGTCCCGCCTTTTGTGGATCGATCGCCTGGTCCTTGAAGCGAAAGACGGCCTGTACGCGCAATGACGGCGAGACGCTCGGTCCTCGCAAGATCGGTGATGAGCGAGTCGGTCATCCCATCGGTGAAGTACTCGTCCTCCGGGTTGCCGCTAAGATTTGTGAGTGGCAGCGCGGCGAGAGCCGGAATACCCTCGTTCGTCGCTTGGCGGCCAGACCCAGTCCGCAGGCGCCAGAGTCCCAAGGCGAGGGCGACAACCACGATGGCAGCCACACCAATCATGAAGAGGCGACGCCGGTTCGGTGGCTGAACGGCTGTAGTCCTTGCGGCGGGCAAAACACCGGACAACACCTCGAGGCCAAAGGCAATGTCTCGCGCGGATTGAAACCGCTGCGTCGGGTCTTTTTCAAGGCAGTGCCTGACGATGTGGATGAGCGGCGGCGGCACACTCGACCCCACGTTCGCGGCGTCGGCCTGGCTCAACGGATCGCGCGTCAAAATCGCGCTCATAGTCTCGGCAGCGCTCGGCGCCTCGAACGCCCGGTGGCCTGTCAGCATCTCGAACAGTACGGCACCGAGCGAGAAGATGTCCGACCGGCCGTCAACTGGCGCGCCACGGACTTGCTCGGGTGACATGTAGGGCACCGTGCCGACGATGAGCCCCGGCTCGGTCCTGACCGCACCCGTCACGGTTTCCTGCGCGGGCTCACCCCCGACGGTGCTCGCCTTGGCAACGCCGAAGTCCAAAATCTTTACGTGGCCGTCGGTCGTGATGAACAGGTTGTCGGGCTTCAGATCGCGGTGCACGATGCCCCGGTCGTGCGCGGCGGCGAGACCGCGCGCAACCTGGGCGCCATAATCAGCCACCTGATCGACGCCCAACGGCCCCCGCTCGAGACGGGCCTGCAGCGTCTCCCCCGATAGGAGCTCGCATACGAAATACGGCACGCCGTCGGCCGTGCCGATGTCGTGCACCGACAGAATGTTCGGATGGTTGAGTGAGGCCGCCGCCCGTGCTTCCTGCTCGAACCGACGGAGGCGATCAGGATCGGTCCAGAATTCCTGCGGAAGCAGCTTCACCGCGACCTCGCGGCCGAGCCGCGTATCGCGGGCACGAAACACCTCCCCCATACCACCTCGACCGAGAGGAGCCAGGATGCGGTACGGGCCCAGCGATTGCGATGGCGGCAGGGTCACAGGTCAATGACTGTCCTGTCGACGGTAGTGTAGCGCACGTCCGAGGGTCAGGCGCGCGTGGCGCGGCACTAAGGCATCGGGGATCAGGGATCAGGCAACCGGGATAAGTGCAGCGCCCGAGTTGCCCGGATCCCTAGATCCCTGATCCCTGATCCCTGATCCCCGATCCCCGATCCCCGATCCCTGCGAGTAGGCTTCAGGGACAGAATCAACTTGAAATCCGCCGCCCCAGACCGTATCGTCTCGCTGCCGAGGTGCCGGTGTGAGACGAAGAGACTTCATCGCGGCTCTCGCCGCGTCCTCCGCGACGTCGACGACGGCAATCGGCCAGGAGCGGCCGCCCGGGGCCGCGCCGGCCGCCAAGCCGCTGACTGTCACCCTGCTTGGAACGGGAACGCCGGCGCCGTCGATGGAGCGGCAAAGCTCGGGCTACCTCCTCGAAGCTGGCGTTGACCTGATCGTCTGGGATCACGGACCGGGCGCGCATCACCGGTTGATCGAGAGCGGGCATCGCACCATCGACGTCACCCACGCATTCTTCACGCATCTTCATTACGACCACTGCATGGACTACGGCCGCCTGGTGCTTCAGCGATGGGACCAGGGCGCCGATCGGATCCCCGATCTGCAGGTCTACGGGCCGCCACCGATTGCGCGCATGACCGATCAATTGTTTGGCGTCGACGGTGTCTACGGTCCTGATATCCGTGCGCGTGTCGAGCATCGAAGCAGCCTCGATGTGTTCGAGGCACGCGGCGGCACGCCACCGCGCAAGCGCCCGGCGCCGCGGGTGACGGAGATCCACGCGGGCTCGGTCATCGAGGGCAGCGGCTGGAAGATCACCGTCGGGCACGCGCAGCACGTGCAGCCGTATCTCGAGTGCCTCGCGTTCCGCATCGATACGAAGGAAGGGTCGGTGTGCTACACGGGCGACAGTGGTTCGAGCGATGCGATCGTGGATCTCGCCAAGGGCTGCGACATCCTCATTCACATGAACCACTACTTCAGCGGAACCGAACCCAGCCCGGCCTACCGGGCGGCCTGCGGCAACCACCGCGACAACGCGATCGTCGCCAAGCGGGCGGGCGTCAAGACGCTCGTGTTGACGCACGTCCTCGCGCAGATCGATCAGCCGGGGATCCGCGAGCAAATCGTTCACGAAATCCAGCAGGTCTTCGAGGGACGAGTGGTGTGGGGTTCCGATCTGATGCGCCTCACGCTCTCGGGGTCGCGCGTATCGACGATCGAACCGCGGCGGGACTGAGCGCTCGTCAGCGTTATCCGAGGGGCTTCGCCCCTCGGACTCCCCTACACGCTCCCTCGCAGTTGGCAACGAGCGGCGGTTTATTGGACAGCTTCTAAAGAGTTCCGCGCGCTCGCGGTCGGGCGCGCCGGCGGTCGCTCGCGGACACGAAGCGCCACGCCGTCAGGAGCAGATCGCGCAGCGCGTCTGGATGGACGCGCGACAGCCTGACGAGCACACACGCGTAGCCGACGTAGTGGTCCTTCAGATAGTACGTGGATGGATCGGTGGCGATGAGCTCGTCGCGCTGATCGAAGTCCATCCGAACAACCAGCGTGTTCGGCTCCGCTGACTTGTGGCTGGCGATGCAGGCAAACATCTTCCCGCGAACCTTCAAAGTGGGCTTCCCGAACGTGGTCGACTCCTCCACGTCCGGCAGGGTGAGTCCGAATTTCCTGACGAGATCGAAGCCGTCAGGCGCGGTCGCCGCCACGTGGCGGGGGCGCGAGCGGGGCGACGACGGCTTCTGACGTCGCGCGCTCGTCCCGGAGTCCGGCTGGCGCGGCTCGCGGCGAGGCATGGGACCATTCTGCCACCACCTTGATCGATCGGCGCGCGACCGTGCAGTCGTGGTAGAGTCCGCCGCGCCGCGCATGCGATGGCCGAACGCGAGGAACCCGTGACGCTCGGGCGAGAAGAGGCCGCCGTACAGGCGCGGAGCGCCGAGCTCCGCAAGGAACTCTCGATCTGCGACCTCGCCTTCGCGCAGATCCTCTTCATCGTCGGTCTGCAGTGGGTCGGCGTCGCCGCCAAGCAGGGCCCGGCGCACGTCATCTTCTGGCTCATCGCCATCGCCCTCTTCTACCTGCCGTCGGCGACGGTCGCGGTGTGGCTCAACCGCGCGATGCCGCTCGAAGGCGGGCTCTATCAGTGGGCCAAGCTCGGCTTCAACGAGTTGATGGGCTTCATCGTCGCCTGGAACCTCTGGCTGTTCGCCATCCTGAACATGACGAACGTCGGCCTGCAGTTCACGCAGTACATCGGTTACATCTTCGGGCCGCGGCGTCGCGCGCTCTCATGGCGCAGAACTGGGTGATCTCGACGACGACGGCGATCGTGATCGGCGCGCTGGTGTGGATCACGGTCGTCGGGCTCCGCGTCGGCAAGTGGGTGCACACCGTCGGCGGCGTCCTGATGCTGGCGACCTTCGCGATGATCATCGCGCTGCCGTGGCTGAACGTCGCGAACGGAACGCTCGCGGAGTATCATCCGTTCCAGACCGCCACGCCCGTGATCTCGTTGCTCAGCCTGAACCTGCTCGGCAAGATGGGGTTTGGCGCCTTCGGCGGGTTCGAGTACGTCGCCATTCACGCCGGTGAGTGCCGGGATCCGGTGAGGAGCATCACGAGGGCCACGGTGATTGCCGCGCCGATCATCGTCGTGATGTTCATCCTCGGCACGAGCTCCGTGCTCGGCATGATTCCCATCGACGAGATCGATCTCATCGCGCCGATCCCGCAGCTGCTGAGCGTCGGGTTCGGCCCGCTCGGCGGCGTCGCCGCGATCGTGCCGATCACGCTGAGCGGCATGATCGCGATCCGGTTCGCGCAGGCGAGCGTCAACTTCGCCGGCAGCACGCGGCTGCCGATGGTCGCGGGCTGGGACAACCTGCTGCCGGCCTGGTTCACGCGGCTGAACGACAAGTACAGGACGCCGGTGAACTCGATCCTCTTCGTGGGCGCCGCGACGTTCGTGCTGAGCACGCTCGGCTTGATCGGCGTCGGGAAGCAGGAGGCATTTCAGCTGCTCTGGAACTCCGCCGGCATCTTCTACGCGCTGACGTACCTCGCGATGTTCGCGGTGCCACTCGTCGGGCTCAGGCGCGCGCCGATCGAGGCCGCCGTGGTGGGTGAAACTCTGCGCCTTGTCGGGATTCCTGATGACCGCGCTCTACGTGAGCCTGTCCGTGCTGCCGATCATTCCGGTCGGAAGCCGGACGGTCTTCGCGCTCAAGATCACGGGCCTGATCGTCATCACGAACCTCATCGGGTTCGCGCTCTACTTCTTCAGAAGCTCCATCGCCCAGACGTCGCTTTCGTCGCGCGCCACGGTGAAATAGAAGCGCTGCCCGTCGGTCGCGAACTCGTCCGTCACACACGGATGAGTTTAGCCACGGATCACACGGATCACACGGACACTCATTGGCAGTGTGGCGTGCGAGTCTCATGGCAGATTGCGCTACACTTTGCGCCTTCACATTCAGCCGACGGAGGTCATGGAAATGAAAGCCAGCGCCACCCTTGCCATTGCCGTCCTCAGCATCTCGCTGCCCTGCACGCTGCGAGCACAAACCTTCGGGTCGGTCGAGCCGATCGCCAATCCGGCTGTGATCGACACCACGCCCCTCAGGGATCAGCCGTTGCGAGTCCGGGAGGAATTTGCGACGCGGCTCCTCCAATGCGGCATCGTAAGCCGGGTCGTGGACGTGCTGACGTCGACCGGCGCGATCACGACAATCAATGACCTGAACACGCGCTTCACGGTGGGCGCCGGCGGCTTTTTCGGCGAGACGAATCCTTCGTTCGTCTACACGGTGATCGATGCCGGCCCGAACGCCGCGAGCCTTGACGACGTCAAGATACTGACCGACAGCCTGGGCTACGTCATGTCGCAGGGCAGCGCCTTTCTACTCGACTCCGACAATCCGGCAAGCCTGGACTTCCCGGCGAACTACGTCGTCGTAAATTTTCCGAAACCGCCACCGATCGCGAAGTCGGCGGCGTTCTTCAGGGCGGTCGGCCGAATCGACCGTGAGCTCTTCGCCACCGACTCGAGCGGCTACACGCAGTTCGGCCGTGCCTATCTCTCGCTGCAATCCTTCGTACCGGATGAACAGTTCATCGCTGGATATACTGAGGCCGCGAGGCTCTTCGGCTCGAGTACACACCGATTGTGAACGGCATCCCGTCGCTCTTCCAGGGAGGCGCAGCTTTCCCCGGCAACGACTGGACTGTGAACACGCGTGGAGAAGATTACCTGCTGCGCATTCCTGCCCAGAGCCACCGGGCGCTCGGACGCGTCCGTGCCTTTCACCTTCGCGTGACTCGCGAAGTAATCGACAAGCTCGAACGCCACGACAAGCGCTCGCACAACGACGCAGTGTCGTTCGAGTGCCGCTAGCGTGCTTTGATCCCGCGGGGCGGCCAGCTCATCCCTCACGCCCCGCCGGGATTTGTTGCGAGGCCCGTCGTATGGATGCGTGGATGTGGAACAATCCGACAACAAGGTTGACGCGGAATCAACCACAGGAGACGACGTATGGCAAATCCGACGAACCCCAGTGCAGACTGGCCGGATCCCGACACGGAGCGCGCGCAGCCGGGCGACGTCCTCGGCATCGAGCGCGGCGGTGAGACGACGAGCCTCGGCGATACCGAGGAAGACGAGGATCGCCGTCGGCGGGAACTCGAGGACGAGGCCGTCGACGACGAGTAGCCTCGTCGGCTAAAAATCGGGGGGCAGGCCGTGCAACGCGTGAACAATTCACGTTTCACGGCCTGACCCCGCCCGAGGTCGCATCGACGGACCTGCTATCGTGTGGCTGTGACCGTCGCGTCTCGAATCTTGCCGGTTGTCGTCCTCGCGAGCCTCCTCGCTGTTGCACACCCACCCGTCTTCACTGCGCAAGGCATCGCGCTCGACGATCTTCGCGCGGCCGCGGCAGAACTGCCGGAACTGCGGAGCCTGCTCGTTGTCTGGCGCGGCCAGGCAATCGGCGAGTACGACCGCGCCGGCATTCGTCCGGGCTCCCTCGCCAATGTCAAGTCGGTGTCGAAGAGCATCATCTCGACCCTGGTCGGCATCGCCATCGAGCGACGCCTGATTCCGACGGTCGACCAACCGATCGCGACCTACTTTCCCGAGCTCGCCAAGGATCCCGACCATCGCAAGCGCTCGATCACCATCGAGGACCTCTTGACGATGCGCTCGGGACTGGAATCGACGAGCGGCGCGAACTATGGCGGTTGGGTCAAGAGCGCAAACTGGGTGCGCTTCGCGCTGCGGCAGCCGATCGTGAGCGAACCCGGCACGGCCATGGAATACAGCACCGGGAGCTCGCACCTGTTGTCGGCCATCCTGACGAAGGTGAGCCGCAAGAGCACGCTCCAGTTTGCGCAGGAGACGTTGGCCACGCCGCTCGGTTTCCGGCTCGCGAGCTGGCCGCGCGATCCGCAGGGAATCTACTTCGGGGGCAACGAGATGCTGCTCGCGCCGAAGCAGATGGCGGCGATCGGCGAGCTGTACTTGAATCGAGGACTCTTCAAGGGCCGCCAGATCGTTCCGTCGGCCTGGGTCGATACGTCCTGTGTGCCGCGGACCACCTCAGTGTGGGATGGCGACCGGCATTATGGGTATGGATGGTGGATCCAGGCGTTCGGCCGACACACTGCCTGCTTCGCGTGGGGATACGGCGGCCAATACATCTTCGTTTTTCGCGACCTCAACCTCGTCGTCGTCGCCACATCGTCGACGGCGGTCAGCGAAGAGCGGCGCGGCCATCGCCGGCGGCTGTTCGATTTGATCGAGCAACGCGTGCTCGCGCCGGTGTCTGCGGCCAAGACGCCTGTCAATTGAAGGGCTGCAGCCGATCCGCCGTGTGTTTCATGCCGCTGGACCTGTGGTTGTCGCGCAGGGTGCTGAAAACCGCCCCGTCAGCTAGAGAGCCGATCTCCGATCAACGGGACGCGGATCACACGGATCGCGCGGATCACCGAAACAGGATCAAATTGAGGTCCCCCATTCGGACTGGGCGACCGGCAGCCTGGCGGAGCCAGGCTGGTGAGAAGACCAAGACGGTAGGGATTAGAAGGCCCGTGTCATGCAGGCCTTCTGATCCCTACCGTCTTGGTCTTCTCACCCGCGCGTCGCGCGGCCGGTCGCGCACGGGACTCCTCAGCGGTTCGCTTGATCTGCGTCATCCGCGTCCCGTGAAAATCAAAGCCACTGCTCTCTCTCTAGGTCGACATGCGAAGCCGCTCCCAGAGCGTGCGGGCGGCATGAGAAAGCTCGTAGACGAGCGCATCCACTGCGGCGACGACCTCCGCTTGATCGGCAACGGCAAGCAATTGCTCTATGTCCGACGCGTCCTGGCTCCCACCGGCGTATAACTTCAGCAGAATCAAACCGGTGACGTCGACGACGGGGACCGTCAGTCCTCCCACGTCGATCGTTCGCGCACGACGAATAATGCCTTGCTGCCATCGCGATCGTCCGACCACGATATCGACATCGCGCTCGTTTGGCTGCGAGAAGCGAACGACTCCTGCCAGCGGATCGTCGGCAGCGCCGCGGCGGACGTCCACGCTGACGTTCGGCTCCGTTGAGGTCAGGCTCAGGAACCGCGGATCAACGACGAGCAGGTCGATGTCGACGATTGAACGGCGGATGCCGTGAGCCGCGAGCCGCCGCGCCGATCATCGCAAACTCGATCTGTTCGCGGCGGAGCTGACTCGTGACGTACGCGAGCAACGTCACGCCAGCAGGCTCTCGTGACAGGCGGACCGCGTCCTACCGTGTTGCCGGCCGCGGGCGAGTAGTCGTCTCGCCTCGATCAGCGACAGCGCGGAAGGCCGCGGCGAGCTGGCAGTCGGCGTGCCCCAGGCGGAGTGCCTGGTCGACACGCTCGGCCGGCGTCTTGGCGAGGTCGCGACGCCTCGTATCGTCACGCAAACTGTCGGCAACCGAGCGCATATGGCCAGTATACGCCCGGCCAATCAGCGGAATTTTTGAGGCGCTCGAGGCACTGCTCGCGCTACCCTGAAAGCGGTCCGGCATGCTGACTGCCACTTCCCACATCGACGCCGCCCGCCTCAAGGACTACAGCCTGATCGGCCGCGACACTGCCCTGGCCGTTGAACGCGGGCTGGCGGAAGCGGATTGGTACACCTCGCCGGTCCCGAAAGATGTTCTGCGGGAACTGCACGAACGCCGGGACGGGCCCGCGTTGCGTGATACCGCTTCTGTACTTCGGCTTGATCTTCGCCAGTGGCTACGCGACCTACGCGTTCTGGGGGACGTGGTGGGCACTCGCGCCGATGATGATCTACGGCGTCCTGTACGCCTCGGCCTCCGATGCCAGATGGCACGAAGCCGGTCACGGCACCGCCTTCAAGACCGACTGGCTGAACAACGCCCTCTACGAAGTCGCGTCATTCATGGTGCTGCGCGAATCAGTGCCCTGGCGCTGGAGCCACACCCGCCACCACAGCGACACCATCATCGTCGGGCGCGACCCGGAGATCGCCGTGCCGCGGCCGCCGAATCTGGTCGCGATGCTCCTGAAATGCTTCAACTCGCGTGCCTTCGAGCGCCTGGTGACCAACGTCACGAGGCACTGCGCCGGTCGGGTGACACGCGAGGAAGCCACGTTCATCCCGCCGTCGGAGTACCCGAAGGTCTTCGTGCGCGCCCGCATCTATGCCGCGATCTACCTCGTGATGCTCGGCGTCGTGCGTGTACTACCGCACCTGGCTGCCGTTTGTGTTCGTGCTCGGGCCGAACCTCTACGGCGCGTGGCTGATGGCGATCTACGGCGTGGACGCAGCATGCGGGGCTGGCCGAGAACGTGCTCGATCACCGCCTCAACTGCCGCACCATCACGATGAACCCGCATTCATCGGTTCCTGTACTGGAACATGAACTACCACCTGGAACATCACATGTTCCCGCTGGTGCCGTACCACCAGCTGCCGCGCCTGCACACGATCGTGAGAGACGATTGTCCTGCGCCGTACCGGAGCCTGACCGCCGCCTATCGGGAGATCGTGCCAACGGTGCTTCGTCAGATCAGGGACCCCGGCTACTACGTTCGCCGCAAGTTGCCGTCAACCGCACGGCCGGTGGGCACGAGACCGACCGCGGTCGCATTCACCGCGGCCGGACCGGACGTGGACGGCTGGGTCAACGTCTGCGCCAGCGAGGCGCTGACGACCGATGACGTGCTGCGCTTCGATCACGACGCGTCACACCTACGCGATCTATCGCACCGCGCGAGGGCGACGTTCACGCCACCGATGGCATGTGCACGCACGGCAACACGCACCTGGCCGACGGCATGGTCGCCGGAACGGTGGTCGAGTGTTCCAAGCACAACGGACGCTTCGACGTCATCACTGGCGAGCCTCGCCGCCTCCCGGCGTGCATCGCCTTGCGCACATACGTCGTGCGGGAAAATGACGGCCGCGTCTGGCTCAACGTCGCGTCATCGAAGGCGCGCGTCGCTCCCGGACAGACTCTTTCGTTACGAGTAGTGTCGAATCAGAACGTCGCGACGTTCATCAAGGAACTGGTGCTCGCGCCAGTCACGGACGGCGACTGGCCAGCGTTCCGCGCCGGACAGTACCTGCAGCTGCAGATTCCGGCCTACGGCCACATCTCGTTCCGCGACTTCGACGTCGTCGAGCCATACGCGTCAGTGTGGCAGGCCAATCATCTCTACGACCTGGCCGCCAGCAACGCGCTGGTGCTCCGGCGGAACTACTCGCTCGCAACCAACCCGGCCTCGAGCGCGCGCGAGCTGCGCTTCAACGTGCGTATCGCTACGCCGCCGCACGGGCAGGACTGCGGTGCCGGCGCCGGCTCGTCGTATGTCTACCGCCTGAAGCCAGGCGACCTGGTCACCGCCAGCGGTCCGTTCGGCGACTTCCTGATACGCGACGGCGACCGCGAGATGGTCTACGTCGGCGGCGGCGCCGGCATGGCGCCGCTCCGCTCGCATCTTCTCTATCTGTTCGAGACCGCGCGGACCACCCGCAAGGTCTGCGTACTGGTACGGCGCGCGGTCGCGGCAGGAGGTTTTCTACGAAGGCGAGTTCCGCGATCTGGAAGCCAGATTTCCGAACTTCCGCTTCCACATCGCGCTCTCGGCGCCACTGCCAGACGACGAGTGGACTGGCCAGACCGGGTTCATTCACGACGTGCTCCGCCGCGAACAGCTGTTACAGCACGCCAATCCGAAGGCCGCCGAGTACTACGTCTGTGGCCCGCCGGTCATGGTCAAAGCCACGCGCGACATGCTGCTGCACGAATTCGGCGTGGCGCCGCAGGACATCGCGGCGGATGAGTTCTGAAGATGGCTCTAGGCTCTGGGCTCTGGCGGCTCTGGCTCTGGGCTCTGGGCTCTGGCAAGATCTTCGAGTACGTGGTCCAACGCTCTTGCAGAGGCTAGAGCCTAAAGCCTAAAGCCTAGAGCCTAGAGCCTTGAGCCTGAGCTGAGCCGACGCCCGCACTCAGCTCCTGAGGGAGCGGGCGAATCTTCAGATTGCGAAACCAGACCACGGTGTTGTGGTCCTGGAGCAGGATCGGCGTGCGGATCTTGTCGGCGTAGCCCGCCACGTTCTTGAACTTGCTCGTTGCCACGCCGGCGGCGGCTTCTGAACTCGTGATGTCATACCGCAGTACGAGCGTGTCGTTGAGCCAGTGCTCGACGATCTGGCCGTTGACGACGAGCCGCGATCGGTTCCACTCGCCGACCGGCCTGGCGGCGGCCTTGGTCGGCGGCAGGACGTCGTACCACGCTCCGGTCTTCTGCCGGACACTCAGCGCCATCGCCGTGTAGTTGTCATCGTCGATGGTCTGATACTCGTGACCGATCGCGCCGCCCGAGTCACCCCGCGTCTCGTCGACGAAGTACTTGACGCCGCTGTTGCCTTGCGGCGACAACCGCCACTCCCAGGCGAACTCGAAGTCGCCATAGATGCTGGTCGTGACGATGTCCCCGCCTTTTTGGCCGAGCGATTTCAGCGTCCCGTCCTCGACCACCCAACCCGTGGCGGGAAACGCCTTCCTGCCGAATCCGCGCCAGCCATTGGTGGTCCGGCCGTCGAAGAGGAGCGTCCAGCCGGTGGTCTGCTCTTGCGCCGTCAATGAATTCTGGAGCGTGGACGAGCCCGATGGCTGCAGACCGCCGACGGTCACCAGCACAGGAACCGACAGCGCGAGGACGAGGCGAATCATTGTTCGGTCGTATTCCACGGCGCGCGGAGCGCCGGGCCCCTCAAGAGCGCATTGGCTGCGGGATCCTCGGGGAAACGCTCCGCGACGGGATCCCATTTCAGCGCCGCGCCCTGACGAAGGATGCCGATGAGCGCCAGGTGACAGATTGAAATCGTGCGCTGGCCGACCTCGGCGTCTTCCATCGTCTGACCGCGGCCCTTGACGGCATCGATGAAATCGACACGCTCGCTGCGCAGTGGAAACCGGACATCTCGCGGACCGAGTTGCGCGAGCAGGATGTCGGGACGGCTGGCCTCGAGCAGCTCAGGATGATTCGCGGACGCGGCGTAGTTCACCTGCAGCCAGCCCTTGTCGCCTTCGAAACGGATCTGCGGCAGGTCCATGGTGTAGACCATCTCGACGCCGTTGGCGAACCGATACTTCGCATTGAAGGTCTCGAGCACGTTCCACACCGGGTCATCGTGGAACGTGCCGGTCGCCTGCACCTCAATCGGACCGGTGCGCTCGGTGTTGTTGGCCCACTGAGCGATGTCGACCAGATGCGCGCCCCAATTGGTCAGCATGCCGTCGGCGAACAGGCGGCTGCGAAACCAGCCCGGCCGGCTCTTCAAGTCGCGTGGCGCATGCACGCGCTTCTCCATGTAGGGAACCGCCTCTGCGGGCCCGAGCCAGAGGTCGTAGTCGAGCTCAGCGGGTGCAGGCGCCACGACTGCCGCCTCGTCGGGAAAGAGTTCCTTTGGCGACGACACTCGAATCGTTCGCAGTGTGCCGATCTGTCCGTTGCGCACCAGTTCCGCGGCGCGATGGAATCGCTCGAGCGAACGGAACTCGCTGTCGACCCGGAAAACGCGCTGCCGCTTCGCCACGACCTCGACGAGGCGGCGGCCTTCGCTGATGTAACGCGTGATCGGCTTCTCCAGCGAGACGTCCTTGCCGGCGTTCAGGGCCGCGAGCGCCATCGGCACGTGCCAATGGTCGGGCGTCGAGATCATCACCGCGTCGATGTCGCGCCGCGCCAGCAGCTCGCGGAAGTCGCGGTAGGTCTGACAGCCGCGGTAGCCGCCCACGCCGCGCTCCTTCGCGTAAGTGCCCTCGACCAACGTCCGGGCCTGATCGACGCGCCAACTGTCGACGTCGCACACTGCCACGACCTCCACGCCAGGCACGGCCATGAATTCCGGCAGGTTGAGGGACTGAGCCTGTCGGCCCGTGCCGATGAAGCCGAGCGTGATGCGATTGCTCGGGGCCTGTGCTCCGAAGAGACGCGAAGGCAGGACCAGCGGTGCGGCGGCGCCGGCTACAGCCAGACCGGCGGACTGCAGGAAACGACGGCGATGCATGGTGGGACAGACTAACACGATGCGCCGCCTCGCACGCCAACTGACCGGCGGCTGTTGCCGATCGCCTAGAAGGGCTTATCGACGAGCGCGTGCGGTTGTCGCATAATTTTGGTCCGGCTGCCCGCTTCGCGCGAAGTGGAAAGCCGGACACTACGTCAGAAAAGACCTCGTCCCATGCACTTCGTCTACATCGTTCGCTGCACGGACGGATCGCTCTACACCGGCTATGCCCGCGATCCGCGTGCGCGAACCGTCGCGCACAACGCCGGGCGTGGCGCGCGCTACACCTCTGGCCGTCGCCCAGTACGGCTGGTGTACTCGGAAGCCTTCGACACGCTGTCCGAGGCGTTGAAGCGAGAGTACGAGCTGAAGCAATGGTCGCGCGCGAGAAAGCAGGCGCTCGTCAGGAGCGCCCGCCGGACATTGAAGCTCAGACCAGCTTCGTCTTCGAAATCGGCAACTCCCTCACCCGCTTGCCCGTCGCCGCAAAGATAGCGTTGGTCAGCGCCGGGACGATCGGCGGCAGCCCAGGCTCGCCGACGCCGCCCGGCAGCGCGTCGCTTTCGACGATGTGGACGTCGACCTGCACGGGCGCGTCGGTGATGCGTGGCACCTGGAAGGTGTGGAAGTTGGTCTGCGTGATGCGGCCGGCCGCCGCTGAGATCTCGCCGGTCATCGCGAGACCGATGCCCATGACCGCGGCTCCCTCGAACTGCGAGCGCACGCGGTCTGGGTTGATGACCGTGCCGGCATCGACGACCTGAATCACGCGCGGGATGCGCACGCGGCCCTGCCCGTCCACCTCGACTTCGACGACCGACGCGATGTAGCTGGTGAAGCTGCGCGCGGCAACGATCCCCATCCCGCGGCCCTTGGTCCGGGCGCGCTTGCTCCAACCCGCGCGCTCGGCTGCGATCTCGAGCACGCGGCGCAGCCGCCTCGTGTCGAACGGGTACTTGTCGCCAGGGACGCCGTAATTCCAGTAGTCCTTGACGCCGTCGGCCTTGAAATCGAGCACGCCGCCGGGACCGATGAGATCCAGCTGGTACTCGACTGGATCGCGGCCGGCGGCATGGGCGAGCTCGTCGACGAAGCTCGACGCCGCGAATACCTGATAGATGTTCGCCACCGAGCGGAACCAGCCAATCCGCACGTGCGCCGCGGCCGGGCAGTTTTCAGCGCGGTAGGCCGGCACGTCGAATGGCAGATCGGTCAGGCCCATGCCGAGCTCGATGTCCATGCCATAGCGCTCGCCGGCCGTAAACGTCGACGCGATCGGCGGGAACGAGGACCGCGCGAGCCACGCCGTCGGACGGCCGCGCCCGTCGACCGTCGCCTTGTGAGAGACCGCGGCGACGGCGTGATAGAAGTCGAATTGCAGGTCGTCCTCGCGGCTCCACACGACTTTGACGGGCTTGCCGACGCTCTTCGACAAGAGCGCCGCCTCGGCAACGAAGTCCGGCTTTGACTTGCGGCCGAATCCTCCGCCGAGAAGCGTGACGTGACAGACGACGTTGCTCTTGTCGATGCCGAGTGCCGCGGCCACGGTTTCCTGCGCGGCCTGCGGATTCTGGACGGGCGCCCACGCGGTCACCTTGCCGTCTCGGAAATCCGCCACGGCCACCGGCGGCTCCATCGTCGCGTGCGCGTGATGGGGCACGTAGTAACTCGCCTCGACGACCTTCCCGCCCTTGGCGAAGACCGCGTCGACGTCGCCACGATTCCGAGCTACTTTGCCGGGCTTCTGCACGGCCGCCAGCAGCTCCTTCTTATAGGCGGCCGAGTCGTAGGAGGCGTTGGGGCCGAGATCCCACTCGAGCTTCAGCTGCTTGCGTCCCTGGAACGCCGCCCAGGTATTGTCGGCAATCACCGCGACGCCGCCGAGCGGCTGAAACACGATCGGCGGCTTCCACGGATCGAGTCTCACGACCTGACGAACGCCCTTCACCGCGAGGGCGGCCTTGTCGTCGACCGACTTGAGCGTCGCCCCCAGCACCGGCGGGTGCTCGATCGACGCGTACACCATGCCGTCGACCTTGGCATCCATCCCGAACACGGCCTTGCCGCTGACGATGTCGGGGAGATCGTAGGTGGGCTGATCTTTGCCAATGTAGCGCCACGCGCTGCGCGGCTTGAACTGCAACGTCTCGCGCGCCGGCACGGGCAGCTTCGCGGCGGCCGGGACGAGCGACGCATAAGTCGCGCGCCGTCCGGTCGCCCGGTGGACGACCTCGTGAGGCTCGGTCTGACACTCGCCGACGGGCACCTGCCATTGGGCCGCCGCCGCCTGCACGAGCATCACGCGCGCCGACGCGCCGGCCTGGCGGAACGCGTCGAAGAAGTCTCGAATCGATTTCGAGCCGTCGGTGTTCTGATCGCCGTAACGCGGATCGCCAATCCCCTGTTCGATCTTGACCCGCGCCCAGTCGGCGTCGAGCTCGTCGGCGGCGACCATCGGCAGCGACGTCCGGATGCCGGTGCCCATCTCGGAGCGGTGCGTCACGATGTGGACGGTGCCGTCCGGATCGATACCGAGGTAGACGCTTGGATGGAGCGCCGCGGCGTCGGCCTGCGTACGGAACGCTGCCACGGCCTGCGCGTGGAGCGACCCCGGCACGAGGCGCGCGACGACCACCAGGGCGCCGGTCGCGAAAATGCCTTCCAGAAAGTGCCGGCGGCTGAGGTTCGCCGTCGCGATCGTCGTTGGAACTGTCGTGGGAGTCATGGCCGTCCCTCCGCCACGCTCTTGATAGCCGCGCGGATGCGTTGATAGGTTCCACAGCGGCAGATGTTGCCGGCCATGGCCGCATCGATCTCGGCATCGGTCGGACGAGGCTTTTCGGCGAGGAGCGCCGAGGCCTGCATAATCTGTCCGACCTGGCAGTAGCCGCATTGCGCGACGTTACCGGCGATCCAGGCGCGCTGCACCGGGTGGCTCTGATTGGGGCTCAGGCCCTCGATGCTGACGATCGAACGGTCGGCAACGGCCGACATCGGCGTCTGGCACGAGCGGACCGCCTTGCCATCGACGTGGACCGTGCAGGCGCCGCAGAGCCCGGCGCCACAGCCGAACTTGGTGCCGGTCAGGCCGAGTTCGTCACGGAGATACCAGAGCAGCGGCATGTCGGGCTCGCCGTCGAACGTACGGCTCGACCCGTTCACAGTAAATGTCACCATCGCGCCATCCTTTGTGGACACTATCTCACAAAACGATCAGGCCGAACACGCCGACGGCTATGGATCACGATGAACACGATGACGCGACGGGCACGAAGGAAACCTCTGTGGACCCATCGTGAACATCGTGTCATCGTGGACATCGTGTTGTCTCGTGGCCTCGTGACGCTCTATGAGAATGGCGCCTGAAACAATAGCGCCGGCTGGCTGAGCGCAAGTGATTACTGCATGGCCCCCTTCAGGCGCGCCCGCTTGATGTCCCAGACGAGGCCGAGCCACTCGAGCGTGCGGATGCCAATCCAGTTGAAGTCGACCTCGTACCAGGCGAGCCCGTGGCGCGCGCTGGTGGGATGCGCGTGATGGTTGTTGTGCCAGCCCTCGCCAAACGTGACGAGTGCCACCCACCAGTTGTTGGTCGAGTCGTCGCGCGTCGCGAATCGGCGCGAGCCCCACTTGTGGGTCGCGGAGTTGACCAGCCACGTCGCGTGCAACCCGAGCGTGACCCGCAGAAACGTGCCCCAAAGCACGTAAGGAACGCCGCCGAACGCCAGAAGACCGAGGCCGACGATCACGTTCGACGTCCAATGCCATTTCGACAGCCAGACCTGCACTGGATCGCGCACCAGATCGGGAACGTAGCGCGCCAGGACCGACGCATCGTGATGGAGACCCTGGCCGCTCAGGATCCATCCGGCGTGTGCCCACCACGTGCCCTCGCGCGGCGTGTGCGGATCGCCCTCTCGATCCGAATGCTGGTGGTGGACTCGATGGGTCGCGACCCAGAAAATTGGACCGCCTTCGAGCGCCAGCGTTCCGCACCACGTGAGGAAGTACTCCACTGGCCTATAGGTCTTGTATCCGCGATGGGTCAGCAGGCGGTGATACCCCATGCCGATGCCCAGCATGCCGGCGACGCAGTACAGGACGAACCCGGCGAGGATCGCGCCGGCGTCGATGAAAAAGAACGCAAGCGCCGCGCCGACATGAAACCCGAGCATCGCGACCGTGGTCAGGACGTTCAGGCCTTTCTGATACTTCCGTCCGTACATCAACGACAGGGCGGCCTCCACGAACAAGGACGGCGGAATCGAGCCGTATGAGTGAGGACGATAGCAGGCGTCCCGGGCCGGCGACTGTAATACTTCTGTATCGAGCGCCGATGGCCGGTGCTACCCTACAGAGATGACGAGGCTCTCCCACACGTTCTTCATCGTCAGCATCGTCGGCGTGCTCGCGTCCGCGTGCCATCCCGGGCCGGTCCTTCCCGTTGGCAAGAGCAATGTCGGCGGCACCATCGCAGGTATCGTGTCCAGCGTCGGCAAGGCCCCAGAGCCAGGCCGCAAGGTCACGGCCACCAATGCCGCGACCGGCGAACGCTTTGAGGCCATCACTGGGGTCAATGGCGGCTATACGATCAAGGTGCCGGAAGGGACCTACAAGCTCGAGGTCGAATTGCGGACCGGCGAAGTGCTGACCCAGCAGCCTGGCGAAACCCGGGTGCAGAAATCCGATCTCGATCCGCAACGCCACTTCACGATCACGACGAAGGCGCCGGCTTTCTGATGAGCCGGGGCTGACGTTGGCCGCACGGGTCCTCGACCAGACGGCGGACGGCCAACTACAGGCCGCGCGCCACCTGCTCTCCGATCTCAGAGCCGAACTCGCGGCACTCCCGGCGACGCCAGAGGACGCGGCCACGCTCGGCACTGCCCTCGTCCAGCTCGACGAGCTCTTCCTTCTTGTCGTCGTCGGAGAATTCAATGCCGGCAAGAGCGCGTTCATCAACGCGCTCGTCGGGCAGCGTATCCTCGAGGAAGGCGTTACCCCGACGACGGCGCAGATACACGTCGTGCGCTATGGCGAAATGTCCAGAACCGACGTGTCGGCGTCCGGCCTGCGGACGGTGACCGCTCCGGTCGAGCTTCTCAAAGACATCCTCATCGTCGACACTCCGGGGACCAACGCGATCCTGCGCGAGCACGAGCGGCTGACGTCGGAGTTCGTGCCGCGGGCCGATTTCGTCCTGTTCGTGACCTCGGCGGATCGACCCTACACAGAGACCGAACGGGCGTTCATCGATGCGATCCGCGAGTGGGGCAAGAAGATCGTCATCGTCATCAACAAGGTCGACATCTTCGAGCGGCCAGACGATCTGGAAACAGTTATGGCGTTTGTCGGCGACGCCGCGCAGCGGTCGTTGTCGGTGCGCCCGCCGATTTTCGCCGTCAGCGCGCGGCTGGCCGATCGCGCGAAGCACGGCGAGCCGTCACTGTGGGAGGCCAGCGGGTTCGCGGCGCTCGAACGCTATCTCCATGACTCGCTCGACGAGCGGGGCCGCTTCCGGCTGAAGTTGACGAGCCCGCTCGGCGTCGGCGATGTGCTGGCGCGGCGCTACCTGTCGGTGACCGACGAGCGTCTCGGCGTACTTGCGAGTGACGTCAGCGCCCTCGACGACATCGAGCGGCAGCTTGCCGAGTACCGCGCCGACCTGGCGAGCGGATTCGAGCTGCGCATGCGCGCGGTCGAGCAGGTCCTGGTGCGGATGGAATCGCGCGGGCATCAGTATTTCGACGACACGTTGCGCCTCGGCCGCGTGTTCGACCTTGTGAATCGCGCCCGCGTCCAGCGCGAGTTCGAAGAGAAGGTGGTCGCCGACGCTCCGCAGGAGATCGAACGGCGTGTCTCCGAGCTCATCGACTGGCTGGTCGATCAGGACTACCGGCAGTGGCAGGCCGTCTCGAGCCGCCTTGCCGACCGGCAACGCGAGCATGGTGACCGCATCCTCACGCATCCCGAGGTCGGCAGCTTCAACCAGGACCGGACGCGACTACTGCAGTCGGTGGGACGCGAAGCGCAGCGGGTCGTCGACGGCTACGATCGACGCCACGAGTCGCAGCAGATTGCCGACAGCGCGCGCACGGCAGTCGCGGCGACCGCCGCAGTCGGCGCCGGCGCGGTTGGGCTCGGCGCCCTTGTCTCCTTGGCCGCGACCACCGCCGCCGCAGACGTCACGGGCCTGCTGATGGCGAGCGTGATGGCAGTCGTCGGATTCCTGATCATTCCAGCGCGGCGGCGCAAGGCGCGGACCGCGATCCGCGAACGGGTGTCGACCCTGATCGCCGAGCTTGGCAGTGCGCTCGGCGGCGAGTTCCGGAAGGCGCAGGAGCGCAGCGCCCAGCGCTTTGCCGACGCCATTGGCCCGTACGCGCGGTTCGTCCGCGGCGAGCGCACCAGGTGGGAGGGGCACCGGACGAACCTCAGCGGCCTTCGCGGCCGGATCGCCGAGCTAACCTCAGCTGTCGGATAGGCCCTGGCCCGAGCCGCTGGCACCTCGTTCCGCTGACCTCATTCGAGCAGAGCCGTATCGATTCCCGCAGCGCGCGTACGAGATATGGACAGCACAGCGCGGGCGATGGAAGTGTGGCCGTCACCTTCATCGCCAATCGCTCGAGGAACGTCCATTGCAGGCGCGCCCGCGGCGAGTCGACGCGGACGACGACCGGGAGTGTCACTCAGCCGGCGTGCGCTCCCCCTCCTGCGCTGCTCGGCAGGACGTCAGTCTGCCGAGCAGTCCTGCCAGCTCCCTGAGCGGTACGCAGTAGTCGATCGGGACGTGGCGCGCGGCATCGGCTGGCATCGCTGGGAAGCGCGCGTCGTTCTCATCCTGGACGATGGCGATTCCACCAAGCTGTTTCAATGCACGAAGCCCTGCCGTCCCATCTCCGAGATTGCCTGTCAGGATGACCCCGATGGCTGCAGGTCCATAGATCTGGGCCGCAGACCGGAACAACGGGTCGATTGCTGGACGAAAGCAATTCTCTCGTGGCCCCCTGGTCACCCGGAGGCAGCCCGGTTCGACGATCAGATGCCGGTCGGGCGGCGCGACGTAGATGGTTCCGGCCTCGAGGCGCTGCCGGTCGCGTGGATGAATGACTGGCATCCTGGCCACTCTCGACAGGATCTCGGGAACGAGGCCTGGCGATTGGGGCGCGACATGCAGCACAATGCAGATTGGAGCAGGAAAACCGGGTGGCAAATCCCGGGCGAGTTCACAAAGCGCCTCGATGCCACCGGCCGAGGTCCCGATGACGATGACTCGGCTAGCCGCCATGGGTCACGAGCGGCCCCCGCGCGACGCCGCAAGGTCGTGCGGATCTCCCATCAGCGTCCGAGCGAGGCATTGATGTCCAGCACAGGTGGGTCGGCGACCAGGTCGTCGCACAGTGACGGGCTCGTGGTCGTCGGCGTGGGTGCGTCCGCGGGTGGCATCCCGGCCCTGCGGCAGTTCTTTTCTCATGTGTCGGCAAACGGGTCCGTGGCCTACGTGGTCATTCTGCACTTGTCGCCCGACCACGACAGCAAGCTGGCTGAAGTCCTGCAAGTGACACTCCCGTTTCCGGTGACGCAGGTCACGGCGACGGCTCCTCTCGAAGCGGATCACGTCTACGTCATCCCGCCGAACCGAAGCCTGGCAATCCTCGACGGGCAGGTGACCGTCGCCGAATTCACTCGCGCGGAACAACGTCGATCGCCAGTGGACATCTTTTTTCGTGCGCTTGCCGAGGCGTACGGTTCGAGGGCGATCAGCGTGATTCTGTCCGGTACCGGTACCAACGGTTCGGCTGGCCTCAAGCGCATCAAGGAACATGGTGGCTTCGCGATCGCGCAGGATCCGAGCCAGGCCGAATACAGCGATATGCCTGGCCACGCCATCGCCACCGGCCTTGTTGATGTCGTGCTGCCGGTGCAGGAGATGCCGGCGAGGATCGGCGCGTATCTCGCCCGGTTGGGGGAAATGGATCGTGCGAAGCCGCCCGATGACCTCGACGACGCGAGCGCGCTGCGCGACATCCTGATGCTGCTCAAGGTCCGGACCGGCCACGATTTCTCGTCCTACAAGCCGGCGACGCTGTTTCGCCGGATTCACCGGCGGATGACCGTCGTCGGTATGACGACCCTGTCGAGCTACGCGCTGTGGATGCGGGAGCAGCCCGACGAGGCGCTCACGCTGATGAAAGAGCTGCTCATCAGCGTGACACATTTCTTCAGGGACCCCGAGGCCTTCGCGCAGCTCGAACAGCAGCTTGTTCCGCAACTGTTCGAATCGAAGACGCCTGAGGATCACGTGCGGGTCTGGGTCCCGGGCTGCGCCACGGGCGAGGAGGCGTATTCGATCGCCATGCTCCTTGCGGAACATGCCTCCTCTCGGCTCGACCAGCCGCTCGTACAGGTTTTTGCCACTGATCTCGACGAGGACGCGATCGCGACGGCGCGCGACGGAGTCTACAGTGACAACGAGGTGAGTGACATCCCGGAAGCGCGCCTGGCCCGCTTCTTCCACCGCGAGGCCTCCGGCTACCGGGTCAAACGCGAGTTGCGCGAGCTCATCCTGTTCGCCCACCACAATCTGGTCAAGGATCCACCCTTCTCGCACCTCGATCTCGTGTCGTGCCGGAACCTCCTGATTTACTTGAATCACTCCGCCCAGGACCGCGTCATCGAAACCTTTCACTTCGCGCTGCGGCCCGGTGGTTATCTCATGCTCGGTCCGTCCGAGTCGCCAGATGGCTCGAGCAATCTGTTCGTCGCAGTCGACCGCTCGAGCCACTTCTACCAGAGCCGGATGGTCTCGAGCCGTGTGACCTCACCCGAGCCGTCCGGCGCGACACCGCGCAGACCGCGAGCGATCGAACCGCGGGCCGCGAACCGGTTCGCGCCGCTCGACGCACACCACCGGCTCCTCGAGGAGTATGGCGCGCCATCTCTGGTCGTGACCGAGGATCACACCGTCGTGCACATGTCGCCGCGGGTGGGCCGCTACCTTCAGATCACCGCCGGCGAGCCAACACGGGACCTGGGCCGGCTGGTCCTCCCGGAGCTGCGCACCGATCTCCGCACCGCCCTCTATCAGAGCGCGAGCCAACGGACAGGTGTCGAAGTCACGAACGTCCCGGTGACGCTCGACGGCAGCGCGCGTCAGGTCGATCTGGTGGTTCGGCCGGTGCTGGGCGACGATGACCCGGCGCGCGGTTTCTTCCTCGTGCTCTTCACCGATCACGCGGCGGCCGAGGATCCGCGTCGCGACCTGCGGCCGCTCGAGTCGAGCTCGCTTCCAATCGCTCGACAGCTCGAGGAAGAGCTGACCCGCATCAAAGCGCAGCTCCGGATGACGGTGGAACAGTACGAAGCCCAGGTCGAGGAGGCACAGGCCTCTGCCGAAGAGCAGCAGGCCACCAACGAGGAACTCCGCTCGTCGGCAGAAGAGCTCGAGACCAGCAAGGAGGAGTTGCAGTCGGTCAACGAGGAACTGACCACGGTCAACCAGGAACTGAAAATCAAGATCGAGGAGCTGCGCCTCAGCAACAACGACTTCCAGAATCTGATCAATTCGACCGACATCGCGACGATCTTTCTGGATCGGGGCCTGCGCCTGAAGTTCACGACGCTGCGGGCGCGCGATGTGTTCAACCTGTTGCCGTCCGATAGCGGCCGATCGCTGATGGATATCACGAGTCGATTGCGCTACGACCAGCTCGAGCGGGACCTGCACCAGGTCCTCGACGTGCTGCAAGGCATCGACCGCGAAGTCGAATCGCTCGAAGGCCGCTGGTATCTGGCGCGGATTCGGCCGTATCGCACGACCGACGATCGCATCGACGGGTTGGTCCTGATGTTCCAGGACATCACGCCACGCCGCAGCGCCGAATTGAGTGTCGAGCGAAGCGAAGAACGTCTGCGGATTCTCATCGACAGCGCCACCGACTATGCGATCTTCACGATGACCGATACCGGCCAGATCGATTCCTGGAACACCGGCGCCGAACGGATGTTCGGCTATCGATCCGACCAGATCATCGGCCGCAGCTTCGAGGTGCTGTTCACGGCCGGGGATCGCGCCAACGGAATCCCCGACGCGGAAATCGCCATCGCGCGGCGCGAGGGGCGCGCGCTCGACGAGCGCTATCACGTCCGGCGCGACGGCAGCCTGTTCTACGCGAGCGGCGTCACGACCCGTCTCGGCGACGGCTCGCTCGGGTTTGCCAAGATCGCTCGCGACCTGACCGGGCAGCAGCAGGCGGCGCAGGCGCTGCGCGACGCGAGTGGAGCGTTCGAAGTTCGTGTCGACGAACGCACCCGCGCGCTGGCCGCCGAGGTGAAGTCCCATCACACTGCGCAGTTGCACATCGTCAATCTGCTGCGGAAGGTCGTCACCGCCCAGGAGGAGGAACGCGGCCGAATCGCCCGGAACCTGCACGATCAACTCGGCCAGCGGCTGACGGAGCTGCGCTTGTCCCTCGAACGCGCCCAGGCGCGTATCGGACTGCCGGCCGACGCCGACGACGAGCTGAGCCGGACGCTGGCGCTCGTGCAAACAATCGACTCCGAGGTGGGCTTTCTCGCCTGGGAGTTGCGCCCCGCCGTCCTCGATCATCTGGGCCTCGCGGTGGCCCTGCCGCGTTACGTGCGCGAATGGTCGGAACATTACGGCATCGAGGCGAAATACGGAGGGGACGGTTTCCCCTCTGACGGAATCTCGCGCGAAGCGGAAATCGCGCTCTACCGGATCGCCCAGGAGGCCCTGACCAACGTCGCCAAGCATGCCCATGCGAGCCGTGTCGACGTCTTCCTCGAGAGCCGCGACGGGTACCTCGTCCTGGTCGTCGAGGATGACGGCGTCGGCTTTGACCAGGAACATGCGGCGACGCGCGAACGCGGCATCGGACTGCTGGGCATGCGAGAGCGCGCCGGACTGATTGGCGCGCAGTTCGAGCTCGAATCCAGTTCGGGTGAGGGCACCTCAATCTTCGTGCGCTACGCGCCGGCGGCCGACATCGACGAGCGCGAGCCATGACGCCTATTCGAGTGCTGCTCGCCGAAGACCACGAAACCGTCAGGCAGGGTCTGCGCCTGCTGCTCGAATCACAGGCAGACATCGAGGTCATCGCCGAAGCAGCCAATGGGCTGGACGCCGTCCAGCACTGTCAGACGACGCAGCCACAGGTCGTGATCCTCGATATCTCGATGCCGGAAATGAATGGCCTGGCCGCCGCCAAAGCGATCCGGCGCGTTCTGCCGAAAACAGCAATCGTCGCGCTGACCCGGCACGACGACGAGGCGTTCGTGCAGGAGTTGATGGCCGCCGGCGCGTCCGGTTACGTGCTCAAACAGAGCCGCTCGACGGAACTCCTCAACGCCGTGCGCGCCGTCGCCGCCGGTGGTCAGTATCTCGATGCCTTGCTGACGCGGCGTGCCAGCGAAGACGAAGAGGCCAAATACAGCCCGCGTCCGGCAACGATCAGCGACCGCGAGAAAGAAGTGCTGCGGATGATGGCGGTTGGCCACAGCAACAAAGGGATTGCCGCGGATCTCAATATCAGCATCAAGACGGTCGAAGTGCACAAGGCGAACGCCATGCGCAAACTCGGCCTGCGCGGACGCATCGACGTCGTGCGCTTTGCCATTCTGCACGGCTGGCTCAAAGAGCCGGAGGCTCGGTCAAACAATGCGCCGTAGGCCGGTTTCCAGATGTCTGCGCCGAAGCCTTGGCGAAGGCGGAAGCCGGACACTACGTCTACAAGGTAATAGCTCGACCAAACCGTAAGGGTTTTACCCAATTGTGCGCAGTTTTTGCCTCGTGCCAAGCTCAGGATGTGGGCCGCGACGTTCGTGTCCTGCTCGTCAGCGATTCTCGGGACGAACGGGAAATGTACGCAGAGTGGTTCCGCCGGAAGGGGTACTGCACGTTGCAGGCGGCCACGGCTTCCGACGGCCTTCGCCTCGCGTTCGAGCTCGCCCCGGACATTGTCGTCACCGACATCAAGCTGCCTGGGTCGATGGATGGGCTCGAGCTCACCGAGACATTGAAACAGGACCAATCCACCCTGGCTCTGCCAGTTGTGATTCTGACCGGCTGCGCATTCGAACAAGACCGCGAAGAGGCGAACAGGGCTGGGTGCGATCGATTCCTGACCAAGCCATGCCTTCCGGAAGTGCTGGCGCTCAGCATCGAGGAAGTGTTGCGCGAGCACCAGTCTCTTCCCGGCAAGCCGGCCGCCGTCGAGGGAGTATGAGATGCCAACGGCCGAACGACGTCACTTGCCACGCAATTTCGTCCAGGGGGAGCCGCCTCGCGCGCAGCTGACCTCGAACATCATCGGCGCCTACCGCGAGATGCCTGGGCTCAACCTCACGCTCGAACAGGCCGCTCGGCTGTTCGGGCTGCGATCCCGCACGTGCCAGATCGTGCTCGAGGATCTCGTCAGGGACGGTCGGTTGCGGCGCTCGCTCGAAGGACGGTACGCGAGGGCGTAGGTTCCGCCCTCGCGCCACTGCCCCTTTTTACGCGACCCGCAGCTATCGACGACCCGGACGTTTCGCTACGGCCGCGGCTACTCCTCGTCCACCGCCGCCGCGCATCGCCGGCTCGTCTTCTTCCTCCTCGTCGTCGCCATCGCTCTTCTCAGGATGGGCGGCGTCGGCAGCGTCCTGGTTGATGCCAGCTTCGGCAATCGAGGTCAGCTTTTCGTCAGCCGCCTTCTCTTCGTCAAGCGTTTCCTGCAGGAGGCTCGCCGCCCGCTCATGCCCCATCCCGCGGGCCCAGGCGACCAGCGTGCCGTAGGCCGCCATCTCATAATGCTCGGCCCGCTGCCCGGCGGCAATCAGGCACGCATCCATCGTCGCCTCGTCGAACTCTTCTTCGATGATTGACTTGCCTTCTTCGATGATGCCGGCCATGCCGTCGCAGTGCTTCCCGCGGACCTTCTCGTCGAGGCTCTCGAAAACCTGTTCGAGACGCTCGACGTGGCCGCGGGTTTCCTCGAGGTGCGATTCGAATGCGGTTCTCAGCTCGCGCGACGTCGCCGCTTTCGCGAGCTTCGGCAGCGCCTTCGTCAGTTGTTTTTCGGCGTCGTAGGTATCGCGCAGTTCGTCGATGAACGCGTCGTGTAATGTTCCGGCCTCAGCCATGGTGTTCTCCTTCGGGGTCTTGTACGGTCGGTTAGTACCCGAGTCTCTGCCTCAAGACGATGAGGAAGCACATGAAGTGCCAATCAGCCAGGAGCTGAACAGAACCGACAGAAAGAGAAACCGTTGAGGGACTTAAACCTTCAGATTCTCGTCGACTGGACTCGAGCAGGCGATTGGGGGCGGCGAAGACTCGAGCGATCGCCGTCCAGCCTGAGCGTATTGAGTGGCGGTTGTTGGCATCAGGAACCACAACCGGTCGCCAGTGTTGGCGGCGTCGGCAATGACGCCGACCTCGACTTCAATCAGCGCCTTCTCTCGCGGGCGTACGCGAACCTGGACGCGCATCAGGCTCGTGCCGTCGCCGTGCTCGTCGAGCGCGTCAAACAAACGCTGCCGATCGATCACGAAATGCAGGAACATCTGGCCCTGTAAGCGGCTGGAGCTGACGTTGAGCAGAAGGGCGCCGGCCCGATTGACGCCACGCACGATTCCCTGCGCGTCGGTGAGCACGCAGGCGAGCGGCATGACATCGAACAAGCGCTGCCAGTTCTCGCGCTCGGCAGTCGCCAACTGTCGCAGGCGATCCGATTCCTCCTCACCCCGGGCGAGCTCCTCGAGCAGGATTTCGCATTTGCTCAGGCACTCCTTCATCATCCGGCTCGCCAACGCGTCGTCTTCGCGAACGTTGATGCGGCCGACACGACGACGAATCAACTCCAGGTCGCGCGTCCAGTGACGGATCTGACTCGGTTGATGTGTATTCATTCCGCACTCGTTTTCCCCGCCTCAGCCGACGCGGAAGTGTCCCGGATGTGCGGGTCCGGATGCTATTGGGGGAAACCCGTATCGACCTGTCGACGCGATTTATCACCGATTTTCAGGCAGTTCATCACTGTTTTTGGTCGATTGACCACTATCTAGCCGCAGGATAAATCCGCCGAACTTACCAGTCGAGCCGGGTCGTCGGTGAGCGGGGACGTGTGCGCGTCCCGGGTCCTTTTTTGTGGGGAAAGGTGGATGGGTCAGGCGCTCTATTATGCTCAGCGCGCTGCTGTTAGTGACGTTTGCGTGGTCGCCAGCCTCAGCGCAGGAACAGTCCGGCTCCATTCAAGGAGTCGTGAAGGACGCTCAGGGCGCGGTGCTCCCTGGCGCGACCGTCGAGGCGAAAAACCCGCCGCCGACAACGTCAGCGCAGCCGTGGAGGGACGTTTTGCCGCGTCGCGAATGGGGTCCCCGCCGCGCGTCTTTGGCGCGGTGGGGTGAGAAGCGGGAGGCAGGAGCCGACGGTTCGCGGCGGCCCCTGCGTGATGTCGGTGACATCTTGACGCAGCTCGCACGGAACAAACGATCGCCAAGCCGAGTACTGCACGTAGTGTGACCGTAGCGTATTCGGGCTATTGACCCGGTCCGGACGACACCCTAGCATTCCCGCTTCGTGATCGCCGCACCGCCGCAGCCGCCCCGACCGCCGTACGGCGCCCTGTTGATCGTCGGCCTCGGCGGACTGTTCTTCGGCGTCGCTGGCCCCCTCCTCAGCGCCTTCATCCCTCTGCTCGTGCGCGACGCGCTCGGCGACCACCGCACCGCCATCGGGGCGGTCATGGCCATCGACAACGTGCTCCTGCTCCTGCTCGTGCCGTGGGCCGGCGCGGTCTCGGACCGCGCCGTCGCGCGCGGCCGGGGCCGTCTCGCCCTCGTCCTCTCCGGGCTCGCGCTCGCCTCGGCAGGGATGGCCCTCTTCCCGTGGTCGGTGATGTTCGGGATTACCGGCCTCGTCGGCGCGATCGTCCTGCTCTACTCCGGCATCAACATCCTGCGAGCGCCCTTTCAAGCATTGATTGCCGACCTCGTGCCGTCTCGCTACCGTTCGCTCGCGACCGGTTCGGTGATGTTCCAGATGTGCGTCGGCGCGATCGTGTTTCTGATGCTCGGCCGGATGCTCGGCATGCGGCCGGCGTTTCTCATCGCCGCGGCGACGATCATCGTCATCGCCGCGGCCTTCGTCGTCGGACTTCGCGAACCCGGCTCGAAGGAGCCGTCCGCCGAGGCGACGTTTCGATCGCTCGCCGCTGCCGTGTGGGACGCCACGCGCGGCGCAGTACCGGGTATTCGCGCCGTCTTCGCCGCAACCTTCCTCGTGCAGTTGACTTTTCAGACGTTCACCACGTGGTTTGCGCTCTACAGCATCGAGCGCTTCGGAATACGGCCAGAAGACGCGACGATCGGCTTCATCGCCTGGGCGCTCGGCGGCGTTATCGGCGCTCTCCCTGCCGGCGCGATTGGCGTGCGGATCGGCCGGCGAAACGCCATGCTGCTTGGCTTTGCGATGATGGCCCTGTGCCTGCTGGCGCTCGATTGGGTGACATCGGTCAGCGCCGCCGCGCCGCTGCTCGCGCTCGCATCGGCGTGTTGGACGTTCCCGATGGTCAACGCGTACCCGCTGTTCGTCGAGCCCGTGCCGCCGCAGCGCCGCGGCATCCTCTCCGCGCTCTACCTGCTGTCGATGGCGCTCGGCGGCGCCATCGGCGATCCGCTGAACGGCCGAATCTTCGATATCTACAACGGCTATCGCCCGCTCTTCCTGCTGATGACCGTTTACACGGCGCTGGCGTTCGTGACCGTGCTTGTCATTCCACAGCGTACCGGCGAGGCCGAGACCGGCCCTGATTCGACTGATCCGTCAATCCTGGCGGCAACGACTCAGGCGAGTTGAGCCCGATCACGACGGTCACATGAAGAACGCGCGAACGCTGGGTCAGTCCTTTTGAAGCACATCGAACCGAACACGGCGCTCGACGATTGTCGCGCCGCCCTGAGGATCCAGGACGACATGGAGCACGTACCGTCCGGGCTGAAGCTGCGCGGTGTTGACTGGAAACGCGATCGCCTCGGCGCGCGACCTGCCATTTCCGCGCGCCAGCGTCCGGCGCCCAGCCACCACTCGCGAGCCATCGGGACGTTCGACCTGCGCCGAGACGGCGACGTCGGCCGGCCTCTGTGCGGGCACATAGACTTCGACCGCCGCCGTAATCTGATCGCCGGAAATGAAGCTTCGCGCGGCCGATGGCGGCGTGCCGAGCGCGGGCTGGAGCCACTCGTCACCCCGCGTGAACATCAAGACAGACGGAAGCGATGTCAACGTGACGCCGCTCATCGTCAGATTGTCGGGTTCGAACGACGGCACGTCGACATCAAGGGTAGTAATAAAGACGCGGGCGTCGCTCGCGCGTTCATTCGAGGCCACATCGTTTCCGAGAACAGCGGAGGCAGCGGCAGCCGGAGCGGCGCTTCGGGCGGGCATCGACACCCGTTGGAACGCCGCGATCGTCTGCGGAGTGCCGTTTTCGAGGATCTGAAAATCTGACGCGGCAAGATCCGATAGCAGTCGGCCGTCCCGATCACGCACGAGAGCGGCGACATCGACCAGGTCAACACCTGAGCGGAGAGGCTGGGCAGACTGCGAGGCGATCGCCCGACCGAGGAGGGGCGCCGCGCCGAACCACGCGTCCACTCCGCTCGTCAGGCCGACGATCAGCACCACCGCCAGTGCTCTCATGTCTGGACCCGTCGATTATAGGGCCACGGATCACACGGAGAACACGGATCGGTTTATGAGATGGCTTGTAGTGCCGGATCGGCCACGGAATACACGGACGACACGGATCCACAAAGACTGTGCTATCCGTGTTGTCCGTGGCTCAAGAACCGTGTATCCGTGTCGTCCGTCAAGAGAACCGTGGTATCCGTGTCATCCGTGGCTCAGAACCGTGGTATCCGTGTCATCCGTGGCAAAAGAAACAGTGTGCTCCGTGTTGTCCGTGGCGTATTCAGTTACCGCGGCGGATCTTGGTGGATCACGATTGCGATCGGACCGACGCCCGCACGGGCATCGATCTGCGGCGCAGAGATCCTCAGGAGTGGTCCGGTTCCAGCCAGGCGGGCTATGAACCGATAGGCGCGACCCTCCCGTGCGTCGACGACGAAGCGTCCGTCCGTTCCTGACATTGCTCCGCCGGCACCGCGCGCGGGCGACGCCGCGTTCTGACCGATGTCCGACAAGCCGACATACACGCCCGCGGCCGGCGTGCCGTCCTTCCAGGTAATCGCTCCGGTCAACTTGATCACCGCCAGCGGAGGTGGAAGCACCCAGCGCCCAAGATCCACGCTCTGACCGAGCGCGACCTCCAGCGTCATCGGTGGCTCGTTGCCGCCAGGAAAGGTGGTGCGGGCGTACGGCCGAAACTGGCTGGGAAGGTCCTGGAGGTTAATCCCCGCGATATACCGGCCCGGCGGCAAGTCGCGCAGTTCGAAGAAGCCACTGTCGTCGCTGCGTGCCGAGACGACCTCCAAGTACTTTTGTCGATCCAGCGCGATCTCAGCGCCGGTCGCTTCCACTACGACATTCGGCACGCCACGTCCGCCGGCGTCGACCAGCCACCCGCTGATGCGCCCACTCGGCGCGAGGCTGAAATCCGATTCGAAGCACGCCCGCTGATTCGGGATCTCCACCGGTCGCGTCGGCATCCAGGTGGAGTAGCCCTCCGGAACGATCACGCTCAACCCGTAGTGACCCGCTGCCAGACCTGAGAACTCATAGCGCCCGGCTTTCGCCGTCGTGGTGAGCGTGCGGCCGTTGCCCGTCAGGCGCACTTCGAGATCCATCGGCGAGCGGTCGTGCGACGAGCCGGAGGTGAACGACCGTTGCATCAGTTGCGTCGATCCGAAGACCCGCGCGCCCGCTTCAGGTGCATCTAGAGATGTGAAGAACGCCGCGGTCTCTCCGGTGCCGTCGTAGGCGCGGGTGAAGCTGCAGAGCGACACGCGAGGCCGCGAGTCACTGCCACCGCGACTCGCGAACACCAGGTATCGGCCACCCATCTTGAAGTTGAACCCACAGCTGGCGCCTGAACCGCTCGTGGTGACCTGAACCGTCTCTCCCTCGACGCCCTTCCAGCTCTGTCGAACCTGGAGCGTGACGACGAACTCGGTGACCTGGAATGTCCGGTCTGAGAAGGTCTCGTCCCGTGAGGTCGGGTCGATTTTGACGACGGTCCCATCGAAGGCCACATCAGTCGTCCAAAACGCCTGGCAGGCCGGGCCGCTCGAGAGGCAGGTGCACGCGTCCGCCGCAGGCGCACCCGCCAACTGCGCCAACACGCAGAGCGCCAATGCAACCACGACTGAGTTGATTCGTGTCGAGAACAATGGTTGGTCGATGACGGCTGCCACGTCGAACATCATACGGTCGTTCGTCGCAAACTCATCACTAGAAGCTGAACCGTCGACGGCTTGGTTCACGAAGAACACGATGACGTCGCAACAGCTTTTATGGGACAGCTTTAGTGGCTGGTCTCCTCTGCAGAGCGTGGCCAATCGACATTGGGACCCACCTTACCCACAGCCGGCTCGACCGTGCTCCTTCCCGCTCAGTCCTCGTCGTCTCTAAATCGTTGCACCTCAAGGACTCGCGCCGGACTCGGCGAAGAAAATAGCGAAAATGGCGAGCCGCTTGCACTTCATGGGAGCTAGTGAGCGAATCGTGAATCGCTCTACCGAGCCCGGCGGTATGGAACCGCTGCGCTTAACCAGGAGGTTGTTCATGACGGTTGGCAAAGCCTCAGCTCTCGCAGCCGGTTTCGTCGGAGCGTTCGCGCTTGGAGTGGCGATCGGTCCTACGGTGCACGATAGATTGTCGAAGACGTCAGCGCGAGACACCGTCGTGACCGAAAGCGCACCAGCGCCAACTACACCAGCGCCGGCAGCCCGCCTCAGCAAGCGTGCCGTCGCCGCTGCCCCAACCCCAGCCCGGGAACGACGCGCGAACGCGTCTGAACCGTTGGTGGCGCCCGGACCACCAGGATCTGTCAAGAGTGTCGTCGTCGCGGTGTGGGAACCCGAGCTTCGGGACCGCGTCAAGTCGGTTCTCAATCCAGGCACGAAGCTGGAACTTGCGGCGGAAGACTTCAGGACTGCTGAAGAGTTCGTGACGGTCGCGCACGCGGCGCGAAATACGAGCGTGCCGTTCATGGTGCTCAAGCATCGCGTCCTCCAGGAAGGACGCACGCTGTCTGACGCCATCCACGAGGCCAAGCCCGATCTCGACGCGAAGGCCGAAGTGGCGCGCGCGCGGGAAGCGGCGCAGGCCGATCTCGCGGACTAGGGCCGCCAATCGTCGTCGGCCACGGGACGCGGATCACGCGGATTACGGAAGCGGGGGATCCTTCCCCCGCTCCTTTTTTCCTGCACCCGCTGCGCTTATCATCGAGAGTAATGCCGCTCAGCCCGGGAACCACTCTCGGCGCCTACGAGATCGTCGCCCCCATTGGCGCCGGCGGCATGGGCGAGGTCTATCGAGCGCGGGACGCGCGGCTCGGACGCGAGGTCGCGATCAAAGTCCTGCCGGCAGCCTTCGCGAGCGATCCCGAGGCGCTCGCGCGGTTCGAGCGCGAGATGAAAACGCTCGCCGCCCTCTCGCATCCCCACATCGTCGCCATCTACGACGTCGGCCGCGAAGGCCAAACCGCGTACGCCGTGACCGAGCTCCTCGAAGGCGACACGCTGGCGGAGATCGTCGCGCGCGGACCGGTGCCGATTCGCAAGGCGATCGAGTACGGCGCGCAGATCGCCCGGGGACTCGCCGCCGCGCACGACCGCGGCATCGTCCATCGCGACCTGAAGCCGGCAAACGTCGTCGTGACGAGCGACGGGCACGTCAAGGTGCTCGATTTCGGACTGGCCCGCACCACGGCGGCCGCCAACGATGCCGCGACGACCGCGAATACCTCGCCGGGGCTGGTGATGGGGACGGTGGGCTACATGGCGCCCGAGCAGGCACGCGGGCTGCCAGTCGACCACCGCGCCGACGTGTTCGCGTTCGGGTGCGTGATCTACGAGCTCATCGCCGGCCGGCGTGCCTTCGACCGCGGCAGCGCCGCCGACACGTTCGTCGGCGATTCTCGAAAGAGGACCCGGCGCCGCTCTCGAGTCTGAACCTCACGGTGCCACCCGCGCTCGAACGCGTCGTGCAGCGCTGCCTCGAGAAGGATCCGGCCGAGCGGTTCCAGTCGGCGCGCGATCTGGCGTTCGCGCTCGACGCGCTGTCGCTTGGCGCGACTGGCCCGACGAGCGGACAGACGGCCACTGCTCCGCCACGGCCGTGGCGGGGCGCCGGCGTCGCCGCCGCCCTGGCCACCGCCCTCGTCGCGGCATTCGTCCTCGGTCGCGCGCTGGCCCCGGGCGGCACGAGTCAGACGCCGACGATCACCCGGCTGACGTTCGAACGCGGTGTCATTCGCACGGCGCGTTTCGCGCCCGACTCGGGAACCATTGTCTACGGCGCGCGCTGGGGCGGCGATCCGTCGAAGCTGTTCGTCGCGCGGGCCGACACGGCCGAGTCGAAGCCGCTCGATCTTCCGAGCGGCGACCTCCTCGCGGTCTCGAAGACCGGCGACATGCTCCTCTCGCTCGGACGGCGGTATCTCACGTCGTGGACATCCGAAGGCACGCTCGCCCGCGCGCGCCTGTTCGGGTCGAGCGCTCGAGAACTGCTCGAACACGTCCGCGACGCCGACTTCCTGCCAGGCGATCGCCTCGCGATCATCCGGCGCGTTGACGGACGGGACCGGCTCGAGGTCCCTCAGGGCACGGTCGTCTTCGAAACGCCAGGCTACCTCAGCCACGTGCGCGTTTCGCCCGACGGGCAACGTGTCGGATTCCTGGAACACCCGCTCTTTGGCGACAACCGCGGCTACGTGGCCGTTTTCGACGGCAAGAGCGTGCGCCGCCTCACGCCGGAATACAGCGGCACCGAAGCGCTGGCGTGGTCCGCCGATGGTCGCGAAATCTGGTACGGCGGCGCCACCGCCGAGTCGAACTGGCCGATCAAGGCGATCGACCCGGACGTGCGTGAGCCGCGCGACGGCCGGACGGTGTGGTACGTGCCAACCAATCTGCTCCTGCTCGACATCGACGCAAGCGGGCGGGTCCTGCTGACCGGCAACGAGGCCATCGGCGCTCACGGTGGGGTCGACAACCGTCGATTCACGCGATCGACGACATCGACATGACGGGATGGACCGTGCCAGGCCGCGTCTCGCGCGACGGTCGCACGCTGCTCGTCTCGTGCCAGGACGGGACCGACCCCGACTACAGCGTGCTCATCCGTCGAACGGACGGTTCGGCGCCGGTAAAGATCGGCCGTGGGCGCGCGCAGGACTTGTCGCCCGACGGAAAGTGGGCGCTCTCCATCACGCCATCCGCACCGAACCGGGTGCTCCTGCTTCCCACGGGACCCGGCGAACCGCGTCAGATCGACGTCGGCGATCTCGTCCCGAACGCTGGCGTCTTCGTGCCGACCAGGCCAGAACCGTCGCCGTCGTCGGCGCGCGCAACGGCTCTCCGTCGGCCGTCATCGTGGACATCGCGTCAGGCAAGCGTAGAACGTTCGAGCTCGCGGAGCTTCGGGCCGCGCGAATTCAGCGGGCGTCGATATCTCCGCACGCATGTCGTCGCCCGACGGTTCGCTCCTGGCGATCATGACCGACGATGGAAAGGTATTGGCGTGGCCGCTGCCGGGTGGCGGTCCCGCCCGCGAACTGGCGACGCTCGGACCGCATGAGGTGTTCGTCGGCTGGTCGGCAGATCCCGCACGGATCCAGCGTCGCGACGTGGAACGGACCGACGGCGCGCATCGACGCCCTGGACGTCGGCGACCGGCCGCCGCACCGCCATCCGGGACATCACCGTGGATGACCCTGCCGGCCTGCTGACGGTGCCGGCGCTCTACCTCAGCGGGGACGCGCAAACCTACATATATGGTTCGGCGCGGATGCTTAGCACGTTGTACCTAGTGACGGGACTTCGGTAGCCGTCCCTGTGAGGATCTGTGCAGGTACCGTGCCGTGCTTGTGACCTGAGCTTTGCGCTGTTATCATTCGCATTTTCACGCCTGTCTCGACCCTGTCAGCTGCGGTGACGGGTTGGGACTCTGCACTTCATGCACACCATAGGCCGCTATCAGCTCCTCGAGAGACTGGGACAGGGCGGGATGGGTGTCGTATACCGCGCGCACGACACGCTGCTGGAGCGCACGGTGGCGGTCAAGGTGATCTCCGCGCCGATCGACCAGAATGCCGACCTGCGCGAACGGTTCTTCCGCGAGGCCAGATCCGCAGGTCAGCTGTCGCACCGGAACATCATCACCATCCACGACCTCGGCGAGCACGAGGGGCAGCCCTACCTTGCGATGGAGTTCCTCGAGGGGCAAGATCTCCAGGAGCGCATGGTCAGCCCGCAGAAGCTGAGCGTGCGCCGCAAGCTGGACATCGCGATCGATATCTGCGAGGGGCTCGACTACGCGCACGTCCACGGTGTCATCCATCGCGACATCAAGCCCGCCAACGTCTTCGTGACCGATGGCGGCATGGTCAAGATCCTCGATTTCGGTCTTGCCCGCCTGGTCACCTCCGAGCTGACCCGCAGCAACATGATGATGGGGACGCTCAACTACATGGCGCCGGAGCAGATCCGCGGCGAGCGCGTCGATCATCGCGTCGACATCTTCTCGGCGGGTGTCGTGCTCTACGAGCTGTTCGGCGGAAAGCGGGCGTTCGAAGGCGACTCGTTTGCCTCGACCCTCTACAAGATTCTTCAGGAGTCGCCGACGTCGCTGCGGGAACTCGACCCGACGCTGCCGATCGAGCTGATTCAGATCGTCGAGCGCGCGCTCGCCAAGCCTCGCGACGATCGCTACCAGCACACGAGCGACATGCTCCGCGAGCTGCTGGAGTACCGGCAGCAATTGACCGTGCTCGACTCCCCGGCGGGCGGACGCTCGGCGCCATCGGAGCTGCGCCCGCCATCCGACGTGCCGCCAGCCGTCACGCCCGCGGTCCCTGTGCCGGCCGTTTACACGCCAACGCCTCTACCCGCACCCGTCTCGGCGCCGGCGTCTACGCCCGGTGAACGTGCCCTCCCGACCGGCCTCATCGTCGTTGCGGTTCTGGCACTGGGCGTCGCGATCCTCGCCATCTGGATGACGAGTCGCAGTACACAGCCACTGCCTCCACCGACTACTGCAACGGTGCCCGCTCCGGCCGAGCCCTCGACGAGTGACGTCCTGCAGAAGGCGCTGACGGCGTTCGAGGGCGAAGATTACGAAAGCGCTGAGCGCCAGGCAGAGTCCGTGCTCGCCCGTGATCCGGGCAACGAGGCGGCGCGAAGCCTTCGCGATCGTGCGCGCGCATCCAAAGCGGCAGTGGCTGGCGGTCTCGAGAAAGCCCGGAAGCTCGTCGCAGCAGGGCGGTTCGAGGAAGCCTCGCGGGCGGCCGGCGAAGTACTCAGCGTCGCGCCTGGCAACCGCGAAGCGGCGGCGATCATGGCGGATGGCGCCGCACGCTCGAGGGGCCGAGGCGCAGAGGAGGCCCGCGGCCAGATGGCGCGCGCGAAGGCGTCGGCGCGATCGGCAGGCGCACATCAGCACGCCTCATCGTCGTACAGCGACGCCCTGGCTGCCGAACGCGACGCGCAGCGCCTCTTGGACGGCGGCCGCCCGGGCGACGCGACCGTCAAGTTCTATGAAGCCAGCGGCCTCTTCCGCAGCGCCGAGATTGCCGCCCAGAACGAGGTCGCAGCGCGCGAGGTGCGGGAGCGCGCAGCACGCGAGAAGCCCGAGCGGCCGGCCGTGACGGAACCGGCGCGTCCGGCTCCCGCCGCGACGCCACCGCCGGCGACCGTCCCGGCCGACAAGACCGAATCCAACCCAGATCCCAGGAGTGCCCACGGCCCCGCCAGTGGTCGTCTTGCCGCCGCCACCCGCGCCGAAGCCACCAGCGCCGACGCCAGCGCCTCCTCCAGCCGGGCGCGCCGAGACACCACCAGCCGCGCCGGCTCCCGAGGTGGCTGTGCGCGAGTTGCTGGCGCAATACAAGGCGGCCCTCGAGGCCCGCAGCCTGGACGCGTTGAAGCGTGTGTGGCCCAGCCTGCCCCAGGAAGCCATCCGGAACGAGTTCCGCCAGGCGCGCCAGATCACCGTCGATATCATCGAGCCGCAGATCTCTTTGTCAGGTGCCACAGGAACGGTGACCTTCATCCGCCGCTACGAAGTAGTGACGGTCGAGGGACTACGGCCCCCGCGCGTCGAGTCGCGGACGACGATGGACATTCGTCGCAATGGGGGTGACTGGCTGATCGAGCGAATCCGTTTCAATTCGGCACGGTAGCCAGCGAGTTTATTTTTCCGCCAAAGGACTGACTCATGCCAAGAATTGCCGCGACGCTGTGCTTCTGCTGGTTGCTGTCATCCGGCCAGGCGGCCGCCCAACATCCCGCGACGCTCGCGACACTCTTTCAGGATGTCTACGGTCCGAATGGCCTGGTGTTGAACAGCGACGACGTCCAGCTGGATGGCTCGAACCACTCGGCGCACTTCAACAGCGCGTTTCAGTCGGATTTTCGGCTCGTGAACATCGCCCTGACGAGCCAGCTCACGGCAGTCCCGCTGCCGTCGCCAGCCTCTGGCTTCACGTACAAGTTCGACGCCGCCACCGGAACGTTCGTCAGGTCGACCACCAGCTTCGGGCCGATCCTGGCGGATCGCGCCGAAACGATCGGCCGGGGCCGCGTGGCCTTCGGATTCACGCAGCAGTTTTTCTCGTTCGATCATCTCGACGGCGTGTCACTGACGGCCATTCCCGCCGTGTTCCGCCACGACAACTTCGAAACCGGTGGCGGGCGCTCCGACGTGGTGTCGACGATGAATACGGTCGAGGCGACCGTGAGCCAGTTCACCGGGGCGCTCACCTACGGCATCACTGATCGCGTCGACGTGTCGCTGGCTGTGCCGATGGTGCGGACCCGGCTCTCGCTGCTGTCGAACGCGACAATCAACCGCATCGGCACCGGCACCAGCCTGCAGGTGCACTACTTCCGCGACGACCTCGCGATCAACGGATATGGATCGTCCAATCAGTACTTCGTCGAAGGATCGGCGTCGGGCCTCGGCGATCTGCTGCTGCGGACCAAAGCGACGCTGATGAAGGAGAACACGCGGGCCTTTGCGGCCGGGCTGGACCTGCGGCTGCCGACCGGCGACGAACTGAACCTGCTCGGCTCCGGCGCCGCCGGGGTTCGGCCGTTTGCGGCGTTCTCCACTACAGTCGGCCGGTTCGACCCGCACGCCAACCTCGCGTATCAGTGGAACGGCCGGAGCCTGCTGGCCGGCGACGTCGAGAACCAGATCGAAGCCGACCTGCCTGACCAGTTCCAGTACGCGATCGGCACTGACCTCCAGGTCAACAGTCGCTTCAGCATCGTCTTCGACGTGCTCGGCCAGCGGCTGATGAACGCAGCGCGACTCTCGACCTACGAGTTCCAGGCCACGGGCGTCGCCGGGACGGTCGCCTTGCCGGACATTCGCTTCGCGACCGACTCGTACTGGGTCACCGACGGCGCGATCGGGTTCAAGGCGAACGTCGCGACGCGCGTGCTGGTGAACTTCAACCTGCGCTTCAGCATCGGGCAGACCGGCTTGAGCGACCGCATCGCGCCGCTGCTGGGTGTGGAGTGGGCCTTCTGAGACGTGAATGTTCACATCGCGGCCATCGAGTACGCGCTCCCCACGCCAATCGATGACGCTCGACGAGCTGGCCCGCGACGGCCGGCTCTCGAGCGATCCTGAAACGCTGCGCAGCTTCGGCTTCGATCGCGCCTGGATCGCGGGAGCCGACGGCGACGGACTGGCGGCACGCGCGGTTGCCACCCTCATCGATCGTGCCAACCTGGACCCAGCGTCAGTGGACCTCCTGGTCTATGCGGGCGCGACCCCCGCGAGCCACGCGACCGGTGACGGGGGACTCGGCGACTTCAGCTACCCGGTCGCCAAACTGCAGTACGACGCTCAGCTCGCCGGCGCCAGAACCATCGGCGTGAGTCAGACTGGGTGCCTCGGCCTCATGACGGCGGTCAGCATCGCGCGCGCCATGCTCATCGCCCACCCGTCGTCGATCCGCCAGGTGATTTGCGTTGGCGTCGATCGGCTTCCGGCCGGCAGCTCGCGCGAGATTCTGTACAACGTCATCTCGGATGGCGCGTGTGCGGTGCTCGTCGCGAGCGGCGATGGGCCGAACCGCGTCATCTCGGAGCGGCAGGTGACCAAGGGCTACTATTGGGACTGCGAGGCACGCAGGAACGAGATCGTCGCCGCATATTTTCCGACCGCGCGCTACATCATCCAGGAGGCGCTGTCGGAGGCAGGCCTCACGCCGGACCAGGTGGCCTGCATCATTCCTCACAACGTGTCGCGACGAAGTTGGGAGATTCTGCTCCGCTTGACCAGCCTTTCCTTCGACAAGCTCTACGCGGAGAACATCGCGACCAAAGGGCACGTGATCAGCGGCGACAACTTCATCAACCTGAAGGATGCGGCGTCAGAGGGCCGCCTGCACTCCGGCGACCGCCTGCTGCTCTTCAACTTCGGGTTTGGAGCCAGCTGGTCGTGCCTGCTGCTGGAACATTGATGTCGTTGGCCGGCCAACCGTCGTCGGACGGCCTGACACTCGTCACCGGGGGCACCGGAACCATCGGCGCACCGCTCCTCGAGTCGCTGGCGGTCGGACGCGAGACCGTCGTCTCACTCGCCCGCGGCCCGCATCACGTCGTTCCACCAGGCGTGCACGTCCTGTCTGGAGACATCCGCCAGGGTCACAGCCTCGGACTGGACGAGAACACCGCCGCCGAGATACGGGCACGAGTCACGACGATCGTTCACGCCGCCGCCCTGACCCGCTTCGACGCGCCACTCGATGCGGCGCGTCAGACCAATGTGGAGGGCACGGCTCACCTGCTGGCGTTTGCTGCCACCTGCCCTCGTCTGCAGCGGCTGTTGGCGCTCAGCACCGTTTACGTCGCCGGCCGTCGAATCGGACCGGTGCTCGAGCACGAGCTCGAACACGGCTGCGGGTTCGTCAACCGCTACGAGCAATCCAAGTACGAGGCCGAACGGTTGCTGCGCGACTGGATGACACGTCTGCCAATTGCCGTCTGTCGGCTGAGCACGACGATCGGCGATTCAGCGAGCGGACATGTCGGGCGACCGGCGGCCATTCATCAGGCGATCCGCTTCCTTCACCACAGCCTCCTGCCGATGATTCCCGGAGCACCCGAGAGCCCCGTCGACGTGGTCCCCACCGACTATGCGGTCGCGGCAATCGGCCACCTGTCGGGACGAGGCTTCACCGCCGGCGGCACTTTTCACGTCTGCGCCGGCAGCGATGCGCCGCGCGAGGACGAACTGATCGACCTGACCGTCGAGACGTTCATCCGCCACCGTCCCGCCTGGCGCCGCCGCGCGATCGAAAAACCGGTCATCGTCGATCTCGAGACCTATGAGCTGTTCAGGCGCTCGGTCGAGGCGGTAGCGGATTCGGCGCTGGCGGCATCGGTCGGCATCCTCAGCCACTTCGCGCCGCAACTGGCCTTTCCGAAGGCGTTTGACGATGAGGGCTGCCGCGCGGTCCTGGCAGAGGCGGGCATCTGCCGCCCGCCGGTGCGTGAGACCCTGATCAACGTGGTGAAGTACCTCCTCGATCATAACTGGGGGCACGACCCGGGCACGCGCACGCGGAGCGGAGCCGCCGTGTGACGACGTTCACCGATGCGCTGCTGCGATTCGTTCGCGAAGACCTCCTCGCGGGCCGGGACGTATCGATCGATCCGGATACTTATCTCTTCGAGGACGGCGTCGTCGACTCGCTGGCCATCATTCCGCTGATCGCGTTTGTCGAGCAACAGTGTGGACGCTCGATCCCTGATAATGAGATCGTGATGGAGCACTTCCGGACCATCCGAACCATCGCCCGGTACTTTCACGGCAGTTCATGACGCGTGATACGGTCGAGAGCGTGTTTGGACGCAGCCAGATCGAGTGGGATCGCGACGGCCACCTGCGATTCCGCGGCGCCGCGCACGATCTTTTCGTGTGGCTGGACTCCTCGCTCGAGCGGCTTGCGCTTGAAGCCGGCGCCCGGCCGCAGCCTGCGCCTGAGGCAATCGAGGGCGGCACGCTGCAACGCTCGGGCTACTTCGAATCGTTCCCCGGCGTCGGCATTCCGGCTGGCGCCGGAGACGCCGGAGACGTCGTCAACACGCGATGGATTCCGCCGGCCGTGTGCTACCACGCGTATCCGTTGTTCGCGGGCGGGCGGCTGAGGACGTCCGAGCGACTCACCCTCGCGTGCGGCTGCGGCCGGAACGAAGCGACATCTCCGGAGAATCCCGGACGGCTCCGCCGGTTCCGGATGCGGGAGGTCGTGTTCCTCGGCCCGCCGGCGTGGGTCGCCGCCGAGCGCGACGCCTGGATGGCCCGTGGTCACGCGTTCGCGACCTCGATCGGCCTCGCTTCGACGCTCGAGCCGGCAACGGATGTATTCTTCGGCACCGCCGGACGCGGCCAGCAACTCATCCAGAAGCTCAAGGCGCTCAAGTTCGAGCTGCGGACCGATGCCGGGCCAGCGGGAATTGTCGCGGCCGCGTCGTTCAATCTTCACGAATCGTTTTTTGCCAGGCGCTTCGACATCCGCCTCGAAGACGGAAGCATGGCGGCTACGGGCTGCGCGGCATTCGGTGTTGAACGCTGGACGCTCGCCTGCCTGGCGCAACTGGGCGCTGAGCGTACGGCAGAGCTCATGAGGACCGAATAAAGGGCTGAACAGGAGGTCAGGAGATCAGGAGATCATTTGTTTTCCAAAGATTCCTCCTGGTCTCCTATTCTCCTGTTCAAGTTCTTGGCAGGATAGGTTCGAGCGCATGATCTATGACGAGTATCTGACCCAGTCCGAGCTGCAGCGCTGGATCCTCGACGCGGACGTTTCGTGGAGCCGCATCGACGTGGAGAAGGCGCTGGCGCAGCCTGAGCTGCTGGACCAGATTCGGGATTCGGCGTTGATCGAGTCTGTACTTTCCGGTCTACACGACCCGGCTCGTCCGCGCGCTCTGGGATGACATCGACGCGACGTCGGTGTTTTCCATCCAGCTGTACGAGTCGTACAAGCACTTCTATGCGCTCAATCGCTATCTCGACGTCGTTGGCTACCGTCCGCTCACCGACGAGGAGCTCATTGACATCCGCCGTCGTAACATCGACGGTCGCGTTGACGATCCCGTGGCCGAGCTGACGCGATACATGGTGAGCGAACACTTCGCGGCGTACTTCTTTCTGCGCGTCTCGCAGCAGGCGCGCGAGCCCGTGCTTGCCGAGCTGACGCGCTACATCGCGAAAGACGAGTTTCGGCACACACAGTTCGCCTTCGATCTGCTCGACGCGCGCCTCAAGCGGGAGCCGGGCTGCCGCGATCGGATTCTTCAGGCCGGCCGTGCGTTCCGCCACGTTGGCGCCGACGTGGTGTCGACGGTGCCGGTGTCCGAGAAGAATGACTTGCCGGCGATCCTCACCCTGAACCGGCGCATCCGCCGGCTGTGTGGCATCAGCCTGGTCGATTTTGCGAGGAGTGGACAACAATAGCTTGTTTCGGAGCAGACGGAGATCACGGAATCCACCGCGGAGGAACGGAGCCGAGACGAGTGGGAGACGCACGGAGAGAACAAGCTTGCTCGACGGCATCTGAGCTGGCCGCACCGCGCTTTGCGCGGTTGGATAGCGAGAGGTCGGCCGATCACAAGCACGATGTGGATCGTGCGCGTGCTTGTGATCCGTCGACCTCTCGCTATCTCACGCCGGCCCCGAGGCCGGCGTGCGCCCAGCATTAGAATCTTCTTCGTGCGTCTCCGTTTTCTTCGTTTCTCCGTGTTGAACCCCGTGAACTCCATCAGCTCCGTATGACGCACTCACTACTGAGGCAGCACAATGGCACTGACTGAGCGTGAGCGCTGGTTGGTCAACTTGTACCGCAACAGCGAGCTCCACGGCGCGCTGTTGATGGGCCGACTCGCGCGGACGGTCTCCGACGATACGCTGCTCGTCGAGATGACGGCGCACTGCGCAACCGAAGCGCGTCACGCGGCGATGCTGTCGCGGGCGATCAATGCCGCTGGCGCGCGCCTCGATCCCGACATCCCGACGATTCAGGAGGCGTACTCCGCCGAGGGCGGCGTCCCCGCGGCGCTCGTCGAGATCCTGGTTCTCTCCGAGACGCTCGAGAAGCGTGTGCGCGATGGGTATCACCGCCACCTGGCGGAGGAATCGCCGCATCCGGCCATCCGCGAAACGCTCGGCGCGATCGTGGCAGAAATGGAAGCGAAGCACGGCGCCGAGCATGCCGGATGGATCGACCAGGCGCTCGCCAGGCTGGATCGGGCGCAAGTCGACGCGGCGCGGCGGAAATGGCAGGAAATCGATCGCGTGGTGGCGGCGCGGATCGAGCGCAGCCTGGACGAACGGTTCGGCGCAGGGTCCCGACATTCATGAGCGAATCCATCGAACGCCGCGTCATCCGCATCGTCAGCCGGGCCGCGCTGGTACCGGAGGACCGCGTGCGGCCCGAGACTCCGCTTGCGTCGATCGCGATCGGCTCCCTCGAACAGATCGAGTGCGTGCTGGCGGTTGAGGAAGCCTTTCACGTCGAGCTCGACCCGCAGGAGCTGTGGCAAAGCCGCACGGTCAACGATCTCGTCGAGGCGGTTGCGCGCGCGCGCGAGCAAGCGGCGCGACGTCCACCTTCATGACACACCTGCCCGGCCCGTTCACGGCCGCCCACGATCAACTGCGCGACGAAGTGCGCCGCTTCGTCGGCACCGAGCTCAGGCCGAACGCCGATATCTGGGAGCGGCGGGGCCGCTTGCCGCGGCGCGCGGTCGCCGCCTGCGGCGCGCGCGGATGGTTCTCGCTCGATCCGTGGGGTCAGGCGGTTCTGGCCGAGGAGCTGCCGCGCTGCGACTCACTGGGCCTCGCGCTCAGCGTTTTCGTGCAGTCGAACCTGATCGCGCCGATGCTCGGTGAACTGGGATCGCCGGCGCAGAAGCGCGACTGGCTGGCGCCGTTGCTGAAAGGGCGCGCGCTCGGCGCTCTGGCCGTCACCGAACCAGACGCCGGCTCCGATGTGGCCGCCATGCAGACGACCGGGCGCCGCCGCGGGACCAGCCTGGTTCTCGATGGCACCAAGACCTACATCACCAACGCCGCCGCCGCCGACGTGCTGATCGTGGCGGCCCGCACGGAAGGCGATGGTTTAGCCGGGCTGAGCCTCGTGCTGGTGCCACGGGTGACGCGCGGGTTGCGGATCGAAGCTCTGAAAACGCTCGGCCTGACCACGTCAGCCATGGGCCGCATCACGCTCGACGGCTGCCGCGTTCCGGCCAGCCACATGATCGGTCGACCGGGCGGCGGCTTTGGCTACGTGCAACAGGCCCTCAATCGCGAGCGTCTGTTCGGCGCGCTCGCCGCCGTGGCGTGGGCCGAGTACGCCCTCGAACGAGGGATCAGCTGGGCCAAGCGGCGCCGCGCATTCGGCCGGCCGCTCACCAGCCTCCAGGCGATCCGTCACCAGATTGCCGACGCCGCCATCGCGCTCGAAGCGGCCCGGCAACTCAACTACGCGACGCTCGGCCACTGGATCGCCGGGCGAGAGGTCTCGAAAGAGATCGCGATGATCAAGGTCTTCAGCTACCAGGCCGCGCAGCGCGTCATCGAACGCTGCCTGCAGCTGCACGGCGGCGCCGGCTTCCTCGCCGACCACTGGACGAGCCGCTTCTATCGCGACGCGCGCGCCCTCACCATCGCGGCCGGGACGCCGGAGGTGATGAAGGAAGTCGTCGCGGCGCACCTCAGGCTATGAGCGCGCCCGACGCTCCGCAGTACTACAACCGGACGCGGCAGTCCGCGTCCTTATCGTGGGCGCTGCTGCGAAAGGGACGAGTGCTCGCGCTCCCGCTGTACGCAGCGCTCCGTTCGAGCGACCTCGCGCGCGAAGGCTTCGATCACTCCGGGAGCCACCGTTTTGCCGATCACATCTATCGAGGCGAGCCGTCGGGCCGGGGCTGGTTCGGCACGTGGCTCGACGGACGCCTGCTTGCGCTCCCGGCCGTTCGCTCGTTTCGCAGCCGGTTCCACGCGGCCCGCGACGAGCTGGCGGCGTTTCTCCGCGCCCGCGCCGGCACGGCGGGGCCGCTTCACGTGCTCAGCGCGCCGTGTGGCATTCCCCGGGAGCTCGCCGACGGCCGGCGGACGTTCCTCGAGTCTGGTGGATCGTCGATCGCGAACGTGACCTTTCACGGGCTCGATCTGGACGCGGCTGTGCTCGACGAGGCCACGCGGTTCGCGCGGGCTGCTGGCGTCGAACCGTTCGTCGCTCACCACGGTGACGTGTTCGCCCGAGGCAGCTATCCGGAGCGCGTCGACTTCATCACGTGCACCGGGCTCGCCGAGTTCCTCGACGATGAGCGACTGGCCGAGCTGTACAGCATGTTTTTCGAGCGCCTCACGCCTGGCGGTGTTCTCGTCACGAGCGGAATGCGCCGACGCGCCCTTCCGGACTATTTGCTCCGGCTCGCTGAAATCAGGATTCAGTACCGGACCGCCTCGGACCTGGAGCGGCTTGCTCGGCAACTGCCCTTCACCCGCGTGCGGACGAGCGTCGATTCGTTCGGCATCCAGGCGATTCTCGTGGCCGAGCGATGAGCGTCCGGCTGTTCCATCGCGACGGTCGCGTCGTGCTGCGGATGGGCGCCGCGAGCCGTCGAGTGCGCACCTGGCGCGCGCTGCACGTCCGGCCAATCGCGTGGGCCGACATCTTCGGTCCCGCGCTCGCGCTGCTGGGCTTCACGACGGAAGCAGTCGAGGGCGCGCTCCGTTTCGACGGCGGCAGCGTGCGCTGGACGAAGGGACCATTCTGGACGACAATCCGCCTGGAGCTGCCGGAGTGCTCTCCAAAGAAGGCGGCGCTGCTCGCGGCCGCGTTACTCAAAGCCGCGCGCTATCGCAGCACCGCGACCGAGGTTCAATCTGTTCGCACGAGGAGCGCATGATGCCGAGTGTCCGAGAAAGCGTAGACGTTACCGCAGCGCCAAGCGCGGTCTTCCAGTTCGTCGCGGATCAGCCCGAGCGCGCCACGACCTTCATCCCTGGGCTGAACCGGATCAGCAATGTCTCACCGCCGGCCGCCGGCGTCGGGCAGGCGTGGGAGTTCGAGTTCAACTGGTTCGGCCTCGTGGTATCGGGCAGCAGCCGGTGCACGCAGTACCAGAAGCCGTCGGTCTATGAGTTCAAGACCGTGACCGGCAACCCGAGTACCTGGACCTATCGGTTCGATCAGGCAGGCAGCGGGACCCGGTTGACGCTGACCGTCGACTACGACCTCCCGCAGAACCAGCTCGCGCGGTTTGCCGCCGCTGGCGTGCTGGAACAGATGAACCGGAACCGGGCGAGGGAAATCGTCGCCAACCTCAAGGCATTGATTGAGCCGTGATCTGTCGTTGAGACGGAGGGAACGAAGATAACAGAGTTCAACGCGGAGACACGGAGGGCAACGGAGACGCACGGAGGCTGTCGCGCTGCAGACTGCTTGCACGCCGGCCAACGGGCCGGCGTAGGGGTGAGTCGAAGAACCGGGACCGCAAGCACCCCTGTTGAACACGAGCTCGCGGGGCGACGGGACATGGATCGAGGGGTTGGAGCTCTACCTCGCGCGTCCTGAGCGTCAATGGTTGTTCGGCGTCGAACAGCTGACACCTCAGAACGGCGTCGCGTTGCCGCGTGGCGGCAAGGTCTGGCTCTTCTGAGCTAGACGGCCAGGTGCCGGCAGTTACGGCCGGCCCGGAATGGCGCGACGCGCCCGGACGGTTATGCCATCCCGCTTCACTCGAACGTCGAGCTCTCTCAGATCCGCCGATCGCCGGACTGGCGGATCGTCTACCGAGATGACGTAGTAGTTCGACGCCTCATTCATGATGCGCTCGACGGCGGCGTTGAAATCATTCGTGTTCAGGAACGCGTGGCCGCCGGTCTCGCGCGCAAAGCCGGTCGCGCCGTTGAGAAGCGGCGCCGCGCCGAGCCCGGCTGGATCGATGATATACACGTGCGCGCCGGCCGACGCCGTCGCGCGCATGGCGTCGGTCCATTCTGCCCGGAGATTTCTCGCCACTGTCGGGGGAGGGATCGGCGTGTCGAAGAGCCGCCCTGCGCCGATGCCGACGATAATTTTGCGGCCGCCCTGGCGTTCCACGAGCTGCCGCGACAACGCGGCGATCATCTCGAACACATGTGCCCCGATGTCTTCCAGCCGCTCAACGCCAGCCGATTGAAACAGGTTGGCGTCTTCGATGCTTCTGAGCAGGCGCGCCCGCTCGCCAGAAAACTCCGTGCGCTCGCCGTGCAGCGGCACGATCGCGATCTGATCGCCGGGCGCCATCCGGTTGACGAACAGGCGCGCGATCTCCCTGGCCCGAGGGATCAGGTCGGGGGCAATGGTCCGGTCATCGAGAAGTAGCACGATCGAACGCGCGGCCGGGGCATCGCTGGAGGTGACGACCGTCAGGGTCCTGATTGGGACGCGATACCCGCCGATCCAGACTTCGAGATCCGCGGCCTTGAGGTCGCCTACCGGCCGGCCCTCGCGGTCAAACGCGACCGCGCTGATGTGGAGCTGCCCCGCAGGCTGCGTTTCCGAATCCCTCCGCACCCCTGCATCCCCGACGGCGGCAACCGTGGCAAGCATCAGACCGGCGATGAGACGGGTCATGCCTCATCCTACCTCCAAGCTGACCGGCTCACATGTGCCGCGGCGGGCTTCGATTAGACGAATGAGCCACGGATCACACGGACGACACGGAACCGCTTCGTGGGCTGTCCCGCTGACGCGCGGGGTCGGCGGCGCCGACCCGTACAGCAGGCTGAAGCCCGCGAGCGAGGATGAAGGCGCCGCAGATACCGACGAGAGTTCTAGTCCAGTATTTGACAACCGAATGGAACAAATCCGATACTCCATTAGTATGTCTAACAAAGAACAGCCGAAGGCCGAAGTCCTTCAGGGCACGCTCGACTTGATGGTGTTGCAGACGGTCGCGGCCCTCGGTCCGCTGCACGGGTACGCGATTGCCGCGCGCCTCGAGCAGGTCTCGAAGGGCGCTCTGCAGCTCAACATGGGCACCCTCTATCCGGGATTGATGCGCCTCGAGCAGCGGGGCTACCTGAGGGCGGCCTGGGGCGTGACCGACACCAACCGCAAGGCGCGCTTCTACGCAATCACGGCTGCGGGCCGACGGCAACTCGCAACCGGCAGGGCCGAGTGGGATCGTATGACGAACATCATGCACACCCTCCTGAATGAAGAGGGATGAGCTCGGGAATGCCACAGGACAGAAACCCGGCGAGGACCTTGCGCGAGGGGATCGTCCGCGTCTGGGGTCAGCTCCGCCACGCCCGGCATGACGACGATCTCGAGGCGGAGTTGCGCACTCATCTCGAGATGGCCGCCGATGATGCCGAACGGCGCACGGACGCCGTCGATCACGCCGAACGCGCGGCAGTGATCCGGCACGGAGCGATCACGCCAGCCATGGATGCGCTGCGCGACCAACGCGGCCTGCCCTGGATCGAGGGTATGAGCCGCGATCTGCGCTACGCCGCGCGGGCGCTCAGGCGCAGTCCCGGCTTCACGTCAGTCGTGCTCCTCACGCTTGCGATCGGCATCGGCGCGAACACCGCGATCTTCACCGTCGTCAACAGCGTGCTGCTCAAACCGCTGGCCTATCCTGAAGCGGAGAATCTGGTGGCGCTCTGGCACACTGCGCCAGGCGCGTCAGGTATGTCCAATCTCTCTGGAGATCTTCGCCTGTCTCCTTCGATGGTACTTCATGTACGCGGAGCACAATCGGACGTTCGAGCACATCGGCGTCTGGTTCGCGGGGTCGGCCACCGTCACCGGCATCGCGGAGCCGGAGCAGGTCCGCCGGCTGGTTGTCTCCGACGGCACGCTTCAGGCGTTGGGCGTGCAACCGCTGCTGGGGCGTGCACTCTCGCAGGCCGATCACGCGCCCGACGCGCCGCGAACGGTGATGCTTGGCTATGGCTACTGGCGGCGCCGGTTCGGAGGCGATCGATCGGTCGTCGGGCGGTCGATCACGGTCGAATCTCGCGCCTCGGAGGTCGTGGGCGTCATGGCCGAGGGTTTCCGCGTCGTCAACGTGGATCCCGACTTGATCGTGCCATTTGGCTTCGAACGCAGCCGGCTGACCCTGCCGGGTTTCGGACTGCAGGCGCTGGCACGGCTCAAGCCGGGCGTGACGATGGCTGACGCGAGCGCCGATGTCGCGCGGATGGTGCCGATCTGGATGACCTCGTGGCCGGCCGCTCCGAGCGTGAATCCGCGCGTCTACGAGAGCTGGCGCATCACGCCGGCTCTCCGCCCGCTCAAGCAGGACGTCGTCGGCAGCGTCACGAAATCGCTGTGGGTGCTGATGGGAACGATTGGCATCGTGATGCTGATCGCCTGCGCGAATATCGCCAGTTTGCTTCTCGTCAGGACCGAAGGCCGGCAGCAGGAACTGGCGGTTCGAGCAGCGCTCGGCGCGGGACGGGCGCGAATCGTCCGCGCCCTGCTCGTCGAGAGCGCGCTCCTAGGTGTCAGCGGCGGACTCATCGGTCTGGGGCTGGCCCGCATCGGGCTGCACTTCCTCGTGTCGGCGGGTCCGGTCACCTTGCCGCGTCTGAACGAAATCGCCATCGACATGCGCGCGCTGGGGTTCACGCTAGCGGTGTCGCTCCTTTCAGGATTGCTCTTTGGCCTGATGCCGGCGTGGAAGTACGCGGGTTCGCGCATCTCTCTGGTCCTTCGCGAGCACAGCCGAACCTCGACCGACAGCCGGCACCGTCACCGGGCGCGCAACCTCCTGGTCGTCGCCCAGGTCGCCTTGGCTCTCATGCTGCTCATTGGATCGGGGCTGATGATACGGACGTTCCAGGCGCTTCGCGCGGTCGAACCCGGTTTCACGCACCCCGACCAGGTTCAGACGGTCGAGATCCCCGTCCCGGCATCACTCGTTCCCGAGCCCGACAGGGTTGCGCGCCTGCAGAACGACATCGTCGAGAGGATCGCAGCCATTCCTGGCGTCACGTCGGTAGCCTTCGCGACCGTCATGCCGATGGACACTCGCACGCCCGACTGGGACGCCGTCCATGTCGAGGGCAGGACGTCCTCGAAGGACGCGGTTCCTCCCGTGCGGTTCTTCAAGTCGGTCTCTCCTCGCTTTTTCGAAACGTCAGGCACTCGACTGGTGTCGGGCCGCGACTTCACCTGGACCGACCTCTACGAGCATCGCCCGGTCGTGATGGTCTCGGAGAATCTCGCTCGCGAGCTTTGGGGCTCGGCGGATGCTGCCATCGGCTCGCGGATCCGCACGATTGACGTCTCGCCCTGGCGCGAGGTGATCGGCGTTGTCGAGGACGTCTTCGACAACGGCGTCAGCGCGGCAGCGCCGACGACAGTTTACTGGCCGACGCTCAAGCAGAACTCCTTCGGCCGGATCACCGTCGACCGCATCGTCACATTTGCGATTCGTAGCCCGCAGGCCGGCAGCGAGCGACTGATGAGCCGGGTGCGGCAGGCGGTGTGGTCCGCCCATGGCAGCCTGTCGCTGGCGTCGGAACGCACGCTGCAGGACACCTACGACCAGTCGATGGCGCGAACGTCGTTCACGCTCGTGATGCTGGCGATTGCCGGAACGATGGCGCTTGCGCTCGGCGTCATCGGCATCTACGGGGTCATCGCGTATGCCGTCTCGCAACGAACCCGCGAGATCGGCATTCGACTCGCGCTTGGAGCGCAGGGTGGCGAGATGAAGCGGATGTTCGTGCGAAACGCGCTGAAGCTGACTGTCGGTGGCATGGCGATCGGCGCGGTGGGTGCCGCAGGGCTGACGCGCCTGATGTCGTCGCTGCTCTTCGGCATCAACGCGCTCGACCCGATGACCTACGTCGTGGTCCCATGCCTGCTCGTCGCGGCGACGGTCGTCGCCAGCTACCTGCCGGCGCGCCGGGCCGCGGCCGTGGACCCTGTCGTCGCGCTGAAAGCCGAGTAGCGCGGCGGATCGCCGAGGCAGTCACCTCGCCGCAGCGGTGATGACCACCACGCCGATCTTGAGGGTGTTGCGATCGGCGGTCAGACCGTCAAAGATGTGTGACTCAACCGTCAGTTTTTCGAGTCCCGTCACTGAGCCGACCGGATCCTGCGCCTGATCGTCGAAGCGCACGACCTCGCCGCGAATCGTTCCCGTCGTCACCAGCTCCAGGCCGAGCGGATCGTGCACCAGCTCGACCAGGTTCCCCGTCAGGTCGCGATAGGCGCCTGTGCGCCCGCAGATTGGACAGCTTTCGACGTCGGCGTGATTCGGGTTGTAGTGCTCGACTTCGTAGTGCGCGCTCGCGGCAAAGCGATAGAACACTCGGTTGCCAGACGCCGTCTTGAGCTCGACCTCGCTCGGTCTTGTGTCGTGCGAGCGCGGAGTAGTAGTAGCGCATGTGAAACGCATGCGCGTGCTGGAGACGGGGCGCTGCCCTGTCCAGCCACGGCTGCAAGTGCTCGAGCCTTGCCTCGAAGTCGCACCCCTCGGGATTGCCGAAGGGCGGAAACGATTCGCGGAGCCGCATCGCCGCCCGCAGACGATCGGTGACCAGCTTGACGGCCGTTTCGTGCGACGACGCCAGCGACGCGTCGACATAGAACCAGACGTTCGGGTAGCGCGGCATCGAGGCATCGAACACCGATTTCGGGGGCAGCCGGAAGTCGTCGAGCGAGCGGGCGCTAACGCGGCCGGCGACGCGTCTGCACCAGCTTTGGCGCGTTGCCCGGCCGGATCGCGCTCCTGCCGCGTCGGTACGACCGCCACGGCCACGCACATCACGGCGATCGCGCTGGAGGTGGCGAACGATGGCGTCCACGTCATGATCGCGACAGCAGCCGTCAGAAATAGAACTTCAAACCGAACTGGATGATTCGCGCGCTCGACGCCGTAAGGATCTGGCCGAAACCGCTCGAGTCCCTGGCGATGTTCGGCGGTCCGAAGTTGGGGTGATTGAAGGCGTTGAAGAGCTCGGTCCGAAACTGGACGTAGCGCCGGTCCGTCACGTGGAAGTTCTTGGCAAAGGTGAAATCGAAGTTCACCACCCCTGGTCCACGCATGATACCGACGCCGGCGTTGCCGAACGCCTGCGGCGACGGACTGAACGCTGCGAATGCGTCGGTATTGAACCAGCGGGCCAGCGTGCGCTCCGACTCGGGGAGCTCCGGATCGCCGACCAGATTGGGACGGGCGCGGCGCTCGCCGCCTAGATTGAGCACGGTCGATCCGCCGAGCGTCGCCGTCAGCGCCAGGCCGCTCTGAAGCACGTGGATCCCCGATCACCTGCCAGCCGCCAAACGTCAGGTCCACCGCCCGGTTCCAGTCACTGCCGAAACGGCGGCCGTCGGCCGAACGGCAATTCCCAGACGTAGCTGGCCACGAAGCGATGCCTCACATCGAACTCGGACGGTCCGATCTCGGCGCGGAGGTTGTTGCCATCCTGCGGCTCGCGGAAGACGCCGGTGTCGATGCCGGCGCCGCCGCCGCTCGTCGAGATGTGATCGGGCGCGCCGCTCAGCGCCTCGCCGAGCGTGTAGCTCACGGTTGCAGTGAGTCCGTCCGTAAAGCGCTTCTCGAGCGCATCTGCAGCGAGTTGTAAGTCGAGTTGACACGGTTCTCCATCCACTGGATGTCGCCGAACGCCGGATACGGACGCGCGCCGGCGGACTGCGAGCCGTCGGGGTTGGTGATCACCGCGCGCTGATTGAGGTTGCGGAATCCGTTCAGCTTGGTGCCCTTGTTGCCGACATAGGCCACGTCGAGCACGAGGTCCTGCATCAGCTCGTACTGCACGCCGACGTTGTACTGCTGGATGTACGGCGTCCGCTGGTTGGGATCCTGCCCTCGGCGTCCGACCGTCGGCGACGAGCGTGTTGGGATCGAGCAGGCCGGACGGGTATCCGTTGACCAGCCGAAACGGCGCTGCGGAGGCGACGGCGGCGGCGCCGGTCACGCCCGTCTGCAGGAGATTGTCGACGAGATAGGGCGGATTGAAACCGAGCAGGCCTTCGCGGCCCTGACGCACCGTGTGCGTGTAGAACACGCCGTAGCCCGCGCGAACGACCCAGCGCTCGACCGGGCGTGTAGGCGAAGCCGATGCGGGGCGCAAAGTTGTTCCGATCGGGATGGATCAGCGCCCGCTCGTAAACGCCGCCATCCGTGGCAAACACCATGGTCCCAGTCTGCGGGATCGAAGTTGGCAAACTGGTTGTCTCTCTCGATCGGCGGCGTCGGCGTACTCGTAGCGGAGGCCGAGGTTGGCGGTCAGCTTGGACGTGACTCGGTAGTCGTCCTGGACGAAGTAGAACTGCATGTCCTGCCCCTGGTCCATGACGGTGTAGCTGGTGAGCGCGAGCTGTGACGGCAGACCGAGCAGCAGATCGCCCGACCGCCCTGTTGGTGAACCGGTTCTCGAAGTTCATCCGCCCGATCGTGGCGTTCAAATCGTTGATGCGCGTCTGGACGTGCAGAAACTCGCCGCCGAACTTGATGAAGTGCGCGCCGCGGGTCAGGCTGAACGTCGCGCGCGGATTCCACGATCGCGGTGTCTGGAACTGCGGCGTCGAGGTGTGCCGTCCGACCGCGTCGAACCCCTGGATGTTCACCTTGGGCACGCCGCCGACGATCGCCGGATCGCTCGGCACGCTGCGCAAGCCGATCTCGGCCGGCGCCATCGACGCCGAAATTTGGCGGATTGGTGTAGTAGTCTCCCTGCGCGTAACCGAAGCGAAAGTCGCCGACCAGCGTCGGCGAAGCGATCCACGTCAAGCCGAGCGCCAGACCCTGCGAGCGATTGTCGTTCGAGCCGAAGGCATCGTTGAACGAGCCTTCGCCGAGCCCTGGCAGCGGCGACGGCCGGAACGTCAGCGTATCGACGAAGCTGTAGCGCCCGAAGAGCGTGAGCGCCTGCGCGATCTGATGGTCGATGCGGACATCGAACTGGTCCTGCCGCGTGTCGGTGACCGGCGTCGAGGCGTAGATGGTCGAGCCCGCGACGTTCGGATCGGGAATCAACGCCGACGATCGCCGCGCCGACCGGATCCCACCGGTCGCGCGGAATCACCCACTGTCCCAGCGCGTTGCGACTGAACTCCGGACGCCCGGCCGCAAACGGATCGACGACCGCGGTAGCGAAGAGCCCGGCCTTCTCCGCCGCCGTCGGCACCTGGCGGACGCGCGGAACGCCTTCGTGATCGCGCAGGCCTTCGTAGTCCGCGAACCAGAACGTTCGGTTCCTCACCAGCGGTCCGCCGGCAGCGCGCGCCGAACTGATTGCGCTCGCGCTTCGGCTTCGGTGCGCCGAGCGCATTCGAGAAGAAATTGTTCGCGTCGAGACGGTCGTTGCGAAGAAACTCGTAGACGCTGCCCCGGATCGTATTGGTGCCGGACTTGATCGTCGCGTTGACGACCGCGCCGGAGCTGCGGCCGAATTCGGCCGAGTAGGCATTGGTCTGAATCTTGAACTCCTGCAGCGCCTCGATCGAGGGCTGCACCAGCTGGACGTTCTCGCCGCGAAACGAGTTCGAGTACGAAATGTTGTCCACGCCGTCGAGCAGGAAGACGTTGTTGAAGGTGCGGTTGCCGTTCACGTTGAGCACGCCTTTGAAGTTCACGCTGGCCAGCCGCGGCGTGCCCGGCAGGACGCCTGGCGAGAGCAGCGCGAGCTGGTTGTAGTCGCGTCCGTTCAGCGGCAGCTCGACGATCTGCTTCTGGTCGATGACCGAGCCGCGCGACGACGTCATCGTATCGAGCAGCGGGGTCCCGCCGACCACTTCCACGGCTTCGGTAATCTGGCCGGCCTGCAGCGCGATGTCGACGCGCGCGACCTGAGCGACCTGCAGCGTGATGCCTGTCCGCACCGTCTTCTGGAAACCGGCGTTCTCGACGGTGATGGAGTATTCGCCCGGCCGCAAGCTGGGAATCACGTAGCCGCCATCGTCGCCGGACTGCGTGCGCGTGGCGATGTTCGTCCGAATGTTCGTGACGGTGACCGCGGCGCCAGGCACGACCGCGCCCGTCGCGTCCCTGACGGTGCCGGCGATGGTTGCCGTTTCCTGTTGAGCGAGCGCAGCCGACGGCCGCAACCCGCACGCAATCGTCAGTGTCAGAACGAGGACTAAATGTTTGGACATGGCAAGGCTCTCATAAGCAGCTAGAGGAGGGACGATTCCGCCGTGCGGGGGGGTGGGCTCCCGGTGTACCGCACGGGGCGAGTGTGAAAGGCCGTCGTAACATTGCGGTGACAGCCGCCGGTCGATTTCGTAAACTAGCGCGTTGCTCGCGTTCACGTTTCTCGCGGGCCTTATATCATTTCGCGCCAGGGACGGCAAAGGCCATGATGCTGTCGTCGGTCAGCGGCGCGCCGAAAAACCCGCCGCCGGCCGAGGTGATGACGACGTACTGCTTGCCATCCTTGCCGAGATAGGTACTCGGAGTCGCATTGGCGGCGCCGCCAAGCTTGACCGTCCACAGCTCTTTGCCGGTCTTCGCGTCGAAGGCGCGGAACCGCGCGTCATCGGTCGCCGCGACGAACACGAGCCCTCCGGCGGTCGCGATCGGCCCGCCGTTTCCCGGCCGGCCGGTCTTCTGCTTCTCTGGCGGCAGGCTCTCGGTGATGCCGAGCGGCACTTGCCAGGCGAACTCGCCGGTGTGAACGTTGACCGCCGTCAACTGACCCCATGGCGGCTGCTGACACATCATGTTCGACGCCTCATCCTTGAAGCGTCCGCCGCCGGGAATCCCCACATACGGACCGTCTGGATGAACGCGGTTGCCTTGACCGGCGCCCTGCGCCGAACCGGTCGCAGCTGAATCGCGATCCGTGACGCCAGCCAGCTGCCCGAGCTCGTTCGTGTTGACGAAGAGATAACCCAGCTCGGGATTGAATGTCGTGCCGCCCCAGTTGACGCCGCCGTGATTGCCAGGAAATTGCACGCGGAGACGTTTGTATCCCTGCGGGAGATAAGGACCGCCCAGTTGCAGACCCTCCATCAGCTTCCGGCACGCCGCCTCGAGCTCGGGCGTCACGGTTGCGACATCCGCAGGCGTCATCGTCATGCGCGAGAGCGGCGGAGGTTTGAGCGGGAAGGGTTGGGTCTTCGCGGCTCGCTCGAGCGGCACCTCGCTCGGCGGCACCGGCCGTTCCTCGACCCCGTAGATTGGCTTCCCGGTCACGCGGTCGAATAGGAACAGCAAGCCCGGCTTGTTGATCACCGCGACCGCCGGAATGGTCTTGCCTCCCTGCTTTACGTCGATGAGGGCCGGCGCAGCTGACAGGTCGGCGTCCCAGATGTCGTGATGCACGATTTGAAAGTGCCACAGGTACTTGCCGGTGTTCGCATCCGCGGCCACGATGCTCGAGCCGAAGAGGTTGTCGCCGGGGCGGTCACCGCCGTACTGATCGACTGACGGCGCACCGAACGGCATGTAGACGATGCCGCGCTGGACGTCGACGGTGAAGAATCCCCAGACGTTGACGCCCGAGCGATTCTTCCAGCTGTCGCCCGCCCAGGTGTCGTTGAATTTTTCGCCGGCGCGCGGAACCGAGCGGAACGTCCAGACGAGTTTGCCGGTGTGGATGTCCCACGCGCGCACGTCGCCCGCGGGTCCCTGCGGCGGGTTCTCCTGCGTGCGGCCGCCAGTGATGATCAGGTTCCTGTACATCAGCGGCGGCGAGCTCAAGGAGTTACTGCCGGGCAAGCCCTGAAGGATCTCGGGTGTATTCAGATCAATGCTGCCGCGGTCGCCGAACTTTTCGTTGGGTATGCCCGTCTTGGCGTCGAGCGAATGGAGCCGCGCGTTGCTCGAGCCGAAGACAATCTGCGGCGGCGTCTGCGCGTCGCCGGCCCAATACTCGACACCGCGCGTCGAGGGATTGCCCGCGGGAAGCTGAAATACCCAGACCTCTTTGCCGGTGGTCGGATCGAGCGCCACGACGCGGTTGTACGGCGTACTGATGTACATGATGCCGTTGACGACGATCGGCGTGGTTTCGCTCGCAGCGAAGCCGGATCCACCGCGGCCGCGTCCTCGACCACGTCCCGCCGGCGCAGCTGGCGCGTCGGCGTCCGGCGCCGGCGGCGTCGCCGGTGTGGCGGGCCGCATGTGGTAGGTCCATGCCACCTGTAACTGATCGACATTGGCCGGAGTGATCTGCTTGAGGGGAGAGAACCGCATCCCACCCGGATCGTGCCCGTAGGTCGGCCACTCCGTCGACGGCGCGGCAGGCTTTGCTGCACTCGAGCCAGATTGCGCGCCGATCGGCAGCGTCGACGGAACCGCGAGAGCGACGGCTGCGAGAACAGCGGCGCCGATGAATGCTTTCATTGTCCGCTTCCCTCCGGCGGGCACGACCTGGGCGCCCGCGAACGGAAGAAGCATACAACGAGCCCTACTCGCTGCGTAGTGTCGCCGCGGGATCCGCGTGCGACGCCCGCCACGAGGGAAGCCAGCTCGCGACGAGCGCGATCACGGCAAGCCCGAGCGCGGCGCGCGCCAGGAGTGGTCCGCTGAGCTCAGGCGAGGTCGGCACCAGACGGGCGAGGACTCCAGCGGCCGCGACCGCAGCGGCAAGGCCGCAGGCCACCCCGATGGCCACGATCGCCAGCGTGTCGCGCATCACCAGCCGTTGTACGTCCAGGCGCCTGGCGCCGAGCGCGAGCCGGATGGCGATTTCCGAACGCCGGCACGCGACGCCATACGCGACGACGCCGTACAGACCGAGCACCGCAAGCGACAGCGCGACGATCGCCACGCCGGAGGAGAGCACAGCGAGGAGCCGCTCGCGGCTGACCATCGCGGCAACGACATCGGTAAGCGGGCGAATCGACTCTATTTGTGCGGGAGTTCCGACGGATTCCGCGGCTGACCGGATGGCAGCGCCGGTCGCGGCCTGGTCGCGGCCGCGCACGAGCAGATGTGCGCCAGACGTGCCTCCCGGCTGATAGACCATCGGCCACGGTTGGCTGCGCACACCGTAGTGGCGGACATCGGCCACCACGCCGACGATCCTGCTGACTTTCGGCGTGGGCATCGCGGGCAGGCGCACTGACTCGCGGAGCGCGCTCCGGCTCTTGAAGTACCTCCGAGCAAACGTCTCGTTCACGACCACCACGGACTCCCCATCGCGTATGTCGGGTTGCTCGAAGTCCCTGCCTTCGCGCAGCGCGATCCCGAGCGTCGCAAAAAAGCCCGGCCCCACGACAATCGTCCCGGCACCGATGTCTTCGCCGGGCGCGGGGTGAATAGCCAACCGGCGCGATGCCCATCGACGTACCGCCGAGGTCGTAGACCGACGGGAAGGCGTAGCTCGTCGACTCGATCCCGTCGGTCTCCGCGAGACGCTGTCGGATGCGCTCGAGGGTTGACGCGACGCCCGCGGGCGGCACGCGCTTGGGAAAGGAGAGCTCGACGGTCGCCACCGAGTCGGCGTCGAAGCCGAGATCGACACGACGGAGGTCCTGAAGCATCGCCAGGCAGAGGCCGGCAACGACGAGCAGGACGAGGACCGTCGCGAGCTGGAGTGCGACGGCTACGCGGCTCGTCACAGGCCGCCGCGTGACACGCGCCCCAACCGCGTGGGACGCGACGATCGTGGCGGGTCGCCAGGCGGGAATCGTGATCGCGACAAGGGCGGCAGCGATGCCGAGGAGCGCTGCGACGGCGAACACCGTCCAGTCGGGCGCGAGATCGAACGTTAGCGGCTCGGTCGCAGGAAGGAGCGCGAGGATGCCGCCACCGATCCATGGCGCAGCGAGGAGACTGCCGGCCGTGCCGGCCACGGCGAGCAGCAGGCCCTCGACGAACAGCTGTCTGAAGATTCGCGGCCCGCTTGCGCCGAGCGCCCGGCGCAACGCAAATTCGTCCTGGCGTCGAGCATTGCGCGCCCGTACGAGGTTGCCGATGTTGGCACCGGCGATGAGCAAGACGCACGCGGCGATCCCCGCGAGCACCCAGAGCTGCGATTCGTAGCGCCGCCCGGTCGTCGCCAATCCCGCGGCGGCGGGGCGGAGCTGCAGGTGCTCGTCACGCACCATCGCCTGCACGCGCGCCGGCATATCCGGCAGCAGCACGTTCTCGAGGTGCGCGCGGAAGCGCGCGTCGAGCCCGCCCTCGAGCACGCGCGTGTTTCCACCGGGCGTTAGCCGCGCCATCAGCGTGAGCCAGTAATAGCTGTGCGACTGCAACCAGGCGGGCGTGATCATGACGTCCGCCGTCACCGGCAGCCATACCTGCACGCGGCGCTCAGCATCAACGCCGTCGAAGGTCCGCGGCGCGACGCCGACAACGGTGAACGCGCTCTCGTCGATGTAGATGGTATGCCCGACGACCGACGTGTCTTCGCTGAACCGCGTCGTCCAGAAGCGGTGGCTGAGGACCGCGACGCGGCGGCCACCCGATGGACCATCGTCGCCCGGGACGAAGAGACGACCTGCCGCGGGCGCGATGCCGAGCATGCCGAAGAAATCGTCGGTGACCGGCTCGACCGTCACCCGCTCCTTCGAGTCGGGATCGATACCGAACGCGCGCCGTCGCGGCGTGCCTTTCGCGACGATGTGTGCCGAGGACCCGGCGGCGTCACGCAGCTCTCGGTACAGGTGTACGACACGCTCGATTCCCGTCCGTCGGACCGCGCGGGATTGGCACGGCGCACATGTACGATTTCTTCCGGATGGCTGACTGGGATGGCGCGCCAGAGCGCGGCATGCATGAGCGTGAATACGGTGACGTTGGCGCCGATGCCGAGCACGAGCGACCCGACGATCGTGAGCGCGTAGAGCGGCGTGTGACGCAGGCTGCGCACGGCGTAGCGCAGATCCCGCGAGAGATCGGCGACCAGGCTGACACCGCGTGCGTCGCGACAGGCATCGGCGACGCTCGACACTCCGCCGAAGGCCACGGCCGATCGGCGGCGGGCCTCCGCATCATCGAGTCCTGCGCTCGCGAGCTTGGCTCGCTCGCAGTCGAGGTGATACTGCAGCTCGTCGTCGAGATCGGCATCGGCCCGTTTCGAGAAGACGAGCGAGCGGATCCGAAACCACAGATCGCTCAGCACGGCGGTTTTCCCAGAAGCGATCTCATAAACCGTGTTATCCGTGTGATCCGTGGCACTAGGTCATATCGAGCACGCCGCCCACGACGGCGGTCAGTTTGCGCCAATCCTCGGTGGCGGCGGCCAGTTGCCGGCGGCCTGACGCGGTCAGTTCGTAGTACTTCGCGCGGCGGTTGGCGTCGGTCGTTCGCCAGCGCGGCTTGAGCAGACCCCGCCGCTCGAGGCGGTGCAGCGACGGATAGAGCGAGCCCTGGCCGACTTGCAGAGCATCGGACGACAACTGCTGCAGGCGCTCGGAGATCGCCCATCCATGGAGAGGCTCGAGGGCGAGCGCCTTGAGGATGAGGAGATCGAGGGTCCCTTGCGGGAGGGTCAACGGCACGTCAGGCAACGGTCACTCCCCTTCTACTTCGACATCAGCATAGCAACTCGTGGTGTCGAAGTGCAAGGGGAACACGCGGTCGACACCGATTCGGACCAGGAGTAGCATTCTGCGTCGGCGCCGGCTGGACCATTCGATCGCAGCTGGCGTGGTGATGAACGTCCACGAAGGAGGATCGCGTGAAAAGGCTGACATGTGCGACGGCAATCGTGTGCTTGGCGGTGTTGCAGTGGCCGGTCGCTGGTCAGCAGCCGGCACCACCGGCCCCGGCCGGTCAGGGCCGTGGTGGCGGTCTCTTCCCGGAGACCGAGCCGGACGATGCGGCCGGGTTCGTGCCGATTTTCGATGGCAAGACGCTGGAAGGCTGGGAGGGAGACCTGACGTTCTGGCGCGCCGAGAACGGCGCCATCGTCGGCGAGACGACGGCCGAGAAAGTCGTCAAGGTCAACAACTTTCTCATCTGGCGCGGCGGAAAGGTGAAGGACTTCGAGCTCAAGGTCGAATTCCGCCTGAGCGGCACCAACAGCGGCATCCAGTACCGGAGCGTCGAGCTGCCGGCGATCGGCAAATGGGTACTGAAGGGCTACCAGGCCGATTTGGATTTCACGGAAGGATTCGTCGGCAACATCCACGACGAGCGCGGCCGCTCACCGAGCGGTGAGGGCCACGTGATCCTGTCCCCGCGCGGCCAGGTCGACCCGCATCGTCGACGGACCGAAATACAAGGTGCTCGGGAAAATCGGCGACCCCACGCTCCTGCGCGGCGTCATGAACGTCAACGGCTGGAACCGGTATCACATCATCGCGCGCGGGCCGGTGATCCTCCAGTTCCTCAACAGTCAGCTGATGAGCGTCGCGATCGACGAGGACTCGGCGCACGCCGTTCCGGAAGGCGTCCTCGGTTTCCAGATGCACACCGGGCCGCCCTTCAAGATTGAGTACCGCAACGTGCTCTATCGGAAGCTGTAGAGCTGAAAACGACAATTCTGAATGCCGAGTGCTGAATGCTGAAGTGAATGGTGAATGCGAAAGCATTCAGCATTTCCTTCGGCATTCAGCATTCAGCACTCTCGAGGATCTCGGCCGGATCGAGCCTCGCCGCTCGACGGCCCGGCACGAGGCAGGCGATCGCCGCCATCGTCACGAGCGCAACGGGAACAGCGGCCATCGTCGGCACATCGGTGGCGCTGACGTCGAATAGCACCGTCGCAAGCAAGCGCGCCGTGAGGAACGAGGCGCCCACGCCGAGCGCGACTCCGACGGCCACCAGCCGTAAACCCTGCAGGACGACCATGCGCCGGACGTCCGACGGCTCGCCGCCGAGCGCCAGCCGGATGCCGATGTCGCGGGTATGCTGCTCGACGAAATAGGCCATCACGCCGTAAACGCCGACAACCGAGAGCACGAGCGCCGCCAACGCGAACATCCCGACGAGCACGCTGAGATACCGGGGCGCAGTGAGCGATCCCGCGACGAGGGCGTCACCGGTCGCGACGTTCGACAGCGCGAGGCTGGGGTCGAGCTCGCGCACGGCGCCTCGCAACGCCGTGGTCAGCAGCGACGGATCACCCGCCGTCCGCAGCACGACGTAGGCGTTGGGACGATCCACGTGCGGCCAATAGACCGTGCCGTCCTCGGTTGCGTCGAGACCCGTCCATTTCACGTTGCCAACGACGCCGACGACGGTCGTCCAGGGGCACGTGGTGCATCCGCCGCTCCGGAACCGGCGTCCGAGGGCTTCCTCGCCGGGGAAGAACCGGTTGGCCCACGCCCGGTCGACGACGACGACGTCGTCGCGCAGCGAGAACTCGTCGAGCAGCCTGCCGCGGTCGAGCGCCAACCCGACCGTCTGGAAAAACTGCGGCGACACGGCGACCCACGTGCAGACAGGCTGGTTCTGTCCAGCCGGGGTTGGTCGATCTTCGAGATCGAAGTTGTTGCGGTTGCCGCTGTCTGCTGGCGGACGGCTGTCGGCCAGCGCGACGGACTCGACGCCGGGCAGCGCCGCCAGCCGAACGATCGCGCGCTCCCAGAAGGCCTGTCGATCGGCGTCTCTCGCGTAGGCCGGGCCGGAGAGTGACACGCCGCCGGTCAGCACGCGCTCCGTATCGATGCCGACGCTCACCTGGCTCAGACGATCGAGGCTGAGCATCACGAGCACAGCCGCGACGATGAGCGGCGTGGCCAGCGCGAACTCGGCTGACACGAGCGCGCGGCGCAACCGTCGCGCTGCCGGCCCGTCGGTCGCCGAACGGCCTCCGGACCTCAGCGCGCTGTCCATCCGCCGCCACACGCCATGCATCGACGGGACGAGCCCGCCGACGAGAATCAGAAGGCCACTCGCGATGGCGAGCGCCGCGAGCCATCCAAGGCTGGCCCCGGACAGCGTGACCTCTTCGACGCGCGGGACATAGCCAACACCGAAGACCGTCACCAATCTCACCGCCAGGCCCGCTACTCCGAGGCCAACGATAGCCGCACTGGCTGTCAGCACGCCGCTCTCGACCATCAGGTATTGCAACAGCCGGCCGCGCGACGCGCCGAGCGCGCTGCGAATGGCGATCTCACGGCCTCGGTTGAGCGCGCGCGCGATCAACAGGTTCATGGCGTTGGCGCAGGCAATCAGCAGCACGCAAGCGACCGCCGCCAGGACGATGATGAGCGTCGAGCCGGCCTCGCCGACGACGCGCGCCTTCAGATCCTGGAGACCCCACGTCGCCTTCTCGTCCTGGTACGACGACTGCCAGATGGGAAAGAGGCGGGCGTTCGTGGCGCGCAACGTGTCGAGCGCGGCGGCGCGGGAGACATCCGGACGCAGACGCCCGATCGCCATCGTGAAGAACGGTCCCTTGCGCTTGGGGACCGGCCACCGGGCCGCGGTGAACATCGCGACGTTCTGCTCGAGCGGGCCCGTCACCTTCTGCAACACCCCTACGACCGTGTAAGTCGCGCCATCGATCGTGATCGGCCGGCCGAGAATCGCTGGATCGCCCCCGAAGCGGCTGGTCCAATAGGCGGCCGTCAAGACCGCCACGTTGTCGCCGCGGGCGTCGTCGGCGGGATCGAAGACCCGGCCGAGAAGAGCCGTCTGCCGCAGAAGGGGAAAGTACGAGCCTGTCACCGACTTTGCCGTCACGCGTTCCGCCACGCCGCCGTTTGTCACCGTGACGCTGCTCGTCTGATACGCGGCAACCGCGCTGAACGCCGGATGATCGGCCTCGAGCGCGCGATAGTCGACCACCGAGAAGCGGAAGCGATACGGCGGATTGTCGGTGTAGATCCAGACGATTTCGTCGGGCGCGGCGTAAGGCAGCGGGTTCACCAAGACGGCGCGCACGACGCTCACCATGGCGGTTGTCGCGCCGAGACCAACACCGACTGTGAGGATGATCGTCGCCGCCAGCGCGGGCGTCCTCGCGAGGCTGCGAAGGCTGTAGAGAAGGTCGCGAAAGAGGTGGGACATAAAAATATATCAGTCGACAGTCGGCGGTCTACAGTCGTCAGTCAGTCCAGTCGTCAGTCCCAGTCGTGACTGAGGACTGCGACTACCGACTACCGACTGCAGACTGGCGACTCTTGTATCTTTAGTCGTAGGATCTGCCTTTGCGGTTAGCAGGTCAAGGATCGTCCCGTCAAAACCAGTCCAGGAGATGGCAATGACGCATACCTACGAAGAGCTCAAGAAGAAAACCATCGCCGAGCTGCGAGAGATCGCCAAAGAGATCGAGCACGAGGCCGTCCAAGGCTACACGCAGCTGAACAAGGAACACCTGCTACCGGCCGTCTGCAAGGCGCTCGGAATCGATACGCACGCCCACCACGCGGCGGCGCTCGCCGAGAAGGCGGCCGTCAAGGCGAAGATGCGCGAAATCAACGCCGAGAAGGCCAAGGCGGTGGAAGGCGGCGATCACGAGCTGCTGCGCCAGCTGCGCCGGCAGTACCATCGGCTGAACCACACGCTCCGCACGGCAGCCAAGCACTCGCCAGAGAGCTGAGCGGCGTCTCCAGGATCTGCACCGTTATGCCGGCTGGGCAGCTGTGCTGCCCGGACCGACTAACCACGCACCGAACCGAACGTTGCGTGCATTCGGCGCCCGCGGCTGCGTGCGATCCTTTCTGTCCTGGCATTGCTGCTCGTCGACGGCTTGGCCGGCGCGCAGCCGGTCCCGCGCGAGCCGCTCCAGGTCATGTCCTTCAACATCCGCTACGGCACCGCGAAGGACGGCGACAACCACTGGTCGGCGCGCCGCGAGATGCTGTTCGACGTGATCCGCGAGCGCGACGCCGATCTCGTCGGGCTCCAGGAAGCGCTGGCGTTTCAGATCGACGAGATCGAGGCCGCGGTGCCGGGCTATGCGGTCGTCGGCGTCGGCCGGGACGATGCCGGCAGGGCCGGGGAGTTCTCGGCGATTCTCTTCAAGAAGGAGCGGTTTCGCGTCGCCGACGCCGGCACGTTCTGGTTCTCGGACACGCCCGAGGTGCCGGCGTCGAAATCCTGGGGCAACAACATCACCCGCATCTGCACGTGGGCGCGGCTCATCGATCGCGACGGCCGCGGCTTCTATCATTTCAACCTGCACCTCGATCACGAGTCGCAGCCGTCGCGAGAGCGCAGCACGGCCCTCCTCCGGCAGCGCATCGACGCGCGCGCGTTTCCGACCGATCCGGTCGTCGTGACCGGCGACTTCAACGTGGGCGAGCGCAACCCCGCGCTGGCGGCGCTCGTCTCGAAAGGGAACCCGGCCTCGCCATTCGTCGACACGTATCGCGTCCTGCACCCCGACGAAACGGTCGTCGGCACGTTCACCGGCTTCAAGATCGGCAACACGGCCGGCGAGAAGATCGACTACGTGCTGGTGCAGCCGGGCGCGGAGGTGATCAGCGCCGAGATCATTCGCACGAGCCGGAACGATCGGTATCCGTCGGATCACTTTCCGGTCGCGGCGACGATCCGGCTGCCCGTGAAGTGATTGGCGGTGGGAGGCAGTGGTTCAGTCGTAGCGACCCGCGCAGTTACAACGGTACAATGCCCGGAGGCATGCCCGACCGTACTCCGTCCAAATCGAAGGCCGCCTCGACCGGATTCGCCGCCCTCGGGCTGGACGATGCGATCGTCGCGTCGGTGACGGCGCTCGGCTACGAAGAGCCGACGCCCGTCCAGCGCGAGACGATTCCGCTGCTGCTCGAAGGCCGCGATCTGCTCGCGCAGGCGGCCACCGGCACGGGCAAGACGGCGGCGTTCGCGCTGCCGATGCTGCACCGCATCGCCAACCTCGGCGCCGACGATCGCCGGCGCACCAACGGGCTCGTGCTCGTGCCGACGCGCGAGCTGGCCATGCAGGTCGCCGAAGCGGTGCACAAGTACGCGCGCGGCGGCCGGCTGAGCGTGCTTCCTCTCTACGGCGGTGCGCCGATGCTTCAGCAGATGCGAGCGCTCGAGCGCGGGGCCAACATCGTCGTGGCCACGCCCGGCCGCGCGCTCGACCACATCCGGCGCGGCACGCTGAAGCTGGATCGGCTCGACGTGCTGATTCTGGACGAAGCCGACGAGATGCTCGACATGGGCTTCGCCGAAGATCTGGACGCGATCCTCGAAGCCACGCCGCCTGAACGGCAGACGGCGCTCTTCTCCGCGACGATGCCGGCGCGGATTCTGTCGATTGCGGAACGGCATCTGAGAAATCCCACGCGGCTCGCGATCGCGCGGGAAACGCCGGCCGCCGGCAAGCTGCCGCGCGTCCGTCAGATTGCCTACGTCGTGGCGAGGGCGCACAAGCCGGCATCGCTCGAGCGCGTCCTCGAAACCGAGAATCCGGACTCGGCGCTCGTGTTCTGCCGCACGCGGCTCGAGGTCGACACGCTCGTGGAAATGCTCAACGCGCACGGCCATCGCGCGGAAGCGCTCCACGGCGGCATGGAACAGCGCCAGCGCGACCGCGTGATGGGTCGCTTTCGCGACGGCACGGCCGAGCTCCTGGTCGCGACCGACGTTGCCGCGCGTGGCCTCGACATCGAACGGCTGTCGCACGTCATCAACTACGACGTGCCGGCGTCGGCCGAGACCTACGTGCACCGCATCGGCCGCACCGGCCGCGCCGGCCGCGGCGGAACCGCCATTACGCTCGCCGAGCCGCGCGAGCACCGCCTGCTCCGGGCGATGGAAGCCGCGACGAAACAGAAGATCGAGGTCGCGCCGATCCCAACGGTCGCCGACCTCCGCGCACGTCGACTCGAGATCACGCGCGCGTCGCTGCGCGAGCGGCTGCTCGCCGGCAACCTCGACCACACACGTGTCGTCGTCGAATCGCTGGCGAACGAGTTCGACATCATGGACATCGCGGCGGCAGCCGTCCAGCTGGCGCACTCGGCGGCTGGAGGCGACGGCGACGATCGGGAGATCCCGGCGGCGCGGCACCCACCGGTTTCCAGCGAAGGACGCGCCCAGCGCCCGTTGAAGGCGGCTCGCGGCCGGCTACCCGGCGATCGATCCAGGCCCCCGATCGAGGGAGATCTCACGCGCCTCTTTGTCGGCGCTGGCCGGCGGGCTGGCATACGCCCCGGCGATCTCGTCGGCGCCATCACCGGCGAGGTCGGGATTCAATCGCGATTGATCGGTGCAATCGAGATCAACGACGGGTTCTCGCTCGTCGAAGTGCCCGAAACGGTGGCCGACGACGTCATCGATGCGCTGCGGGCGACGAAGATCCGCGGGGTGAAAGTCACGGTGCGGCGGGAGCGCTGAGTGGAGCCAACACTCGCAGCGCGTCTGACTCCGCTCGCTGCCGCCGCCACGGCGATCGCGGCGTTTGCCCTGGTGTATTCCACTGGGAATTGCGGGTGCTGGACGATGCGGCGCCGGCGTTCGAGGCGCTGCTGACCAAGCCGTCAGTTGTTGATTGAGAGGCATTCACGGATGTTCGACCGACCGAGGACGACCAGCCTGTGACGCCGGTCGCACCTCCTCCCGCGAGCGGACACCAGTACGAGCGTCTGATCGCGTATTACGAGAATGCCGGCCCCGACTACGGCGCGTGGAGCTCCGGCTTCAACATGCATTTCGGCTATTACCGGCCGGGGCTGAATCCGTTCCGCCGCGAATCGATGCTCGACGAGATGAACCGGCAGGTTCTGGCGCGACTCGCGCTCGACCGGAATAGCCAGGGCCTTGTGCTCGATCTCGGGTGTGGAGTCGGCGCCACGGTCCGTACGGCTGCGTCGCAGTTTCCGGCAACACGCATTCTCGGCATCACGATCGTGCCCTGGCAGGTGGAGACCGGCAATGCCTGGAACCGCCGGCTCGGGCTGTTCCCGCGGGCGCGGCTCGAACTCGGCGACTACACGTCCAGCGGCCTCCCGGCATCGTCAGCTGACGGCGCGGTGGCGATCGAAAGCGCCTGCCACGCCGAAGGGCCCGACAAGGTGCCGTTCGTGCAGGAAGCCGCGCGCCTGCTCAGGCGTGGCGCACGTCTTGTCGTCGCCGACGCGTTTCTCAAGAACCCCGACCGGCCGCTCGGTCCGATCTCGGCGCGGCTCAACGCGCTTCTCAACCGCAGCTTCGTGCTGCCGCAGCTGCCACAGATCGAAAGCTTTGCCGCCGCGCTCGACGCGTGCGGCTTCGAGGATGTCACCGTCGAGGACATTTCGTGGCGGGTCGCGCCGTCGGTGATGTATGCGCCGTATGTCGTGACGTCGTTCGTGCTGAAGCGGTTGCTGCGCCGGCAGAAGCTCAGCGAGCACACGAGAAACAACCTGCGCGGATCGTTGATGTGCTCGCTCCTCGGTGCCAACCGGCGGAAGTTCGGGTATGACATCGTCTCCGCGAGGAAGCGCTAGAGCGATTGTCACCACCTTGGTAGCACGTAGTGTCCGGCTTACGCCTTCGCCAAGGCCTCGGCGGACCGCCGTAGCTTTAGCGGAGGTGGTTAGCCGGACTTCAGCGGGTCCGACTACCGCCTTCGCCAAGGCTACGGCGCGTCCGCCGAAGCGTTTCGCGAAGGCGGAAAGGCGGACACTACGGTCAAATGAAAACCGCTCTAAGCGTGCTATCTTGGAGGGGTCGGAAGCGCCGCGCATTGAGACGGCGCTTAAACAAAGGCTGAGCGATCATGTCCCGCATACGGGGCAACACCATACGGTCGCGGCCGGGAGGTGCTCACATGCAAAACACCACCGGGAGTAGTCAGTAGACACTCCCACGGAAGACGAATGGCCGGCGGAAACGCCGGCCATTCTTTTTGTCCGACACCACCGGCTGCTACTCGGCTCGCAACGCGACCATCGGATCGACGCTGGCGGCGCGCCGCGCCGGAATCGTGCTGGCGACGAGCGCCGCGAGCGACAGCGAGCACGACGGCCGCGACGAACGCTCGCGGATCGTTCGGACTCCAGCCGGAACAGGAACGACTTCGCCGCCGCGCTCAGATACCAGGCGCCAACACCGCCAATGACCAGCCCCAGCGCGACGAGCACGCACGCGTTCCGCAGCACCATCCCGACGACGTTCGATCGCGTCGCGCCGAGCGCCATGCGCACGCCGATCTCCCGCGTCCGCTGCGCGACGACGTAGGCCATCACGCCATAGATGCCGACCGCAGAGATCACCAGGCCGAGCACGCCGAAGAGGCCCAGCAGCAGCATGTTGAGGCGACGCTGCGCCACCCGCCTCGCCAATACCTCTTCCATCGTCCGCACGTTGCGAAGCGGCACGTCGGGAAGCACGGCGAGCACGGCGGCCTTGACCGCGGGCAGCACCTGATACGGATCGCCGCTCGTTCGGATCACGAGCTCGCCGAACGGAGCTGCCTGCTGAGCGATCGGCACGTAGGCCTCGGTGCGCGGCTCGGTCTCGAGGCTGCTCTGATGCACGTCCCCGACGATGCCCACGACCGTGCGGTCTTCACGTACAGGCTGACCGATCGGCCAACCGGGTTCTCGCCCGGGAAGTACTTCTTCGCCGCTGACTCGTTGAGGATCACGACGTTCGCGCCATCCTTGCGGTCGGTTGCCTCGAACAACCGGCCGCTCTTGAGCGGAATCCTCAGTGCCTTGTGATACGTCCGGCGTCACGCCCCGAATGCTGATCCGCTCATCGTTCTCGAGCTTCCTCCCAGGCACCGTGATGGTCGTGACGCTCATGCTGCCGCCGAGCGGCATGCCGCCGGAGATCATCGACGCGTGGATCACGCCAGGAGCCTGGCTGATGCGCTCCACGATGTCGATGAAGGCCGGCGACGAATCGCCAGGCGGCTTGCCCGGTTCGAACCGAGGCGAGACCTGCACCGTCAGCACGTTCTCCGGGTTGAAGCCAGGGTCGATGCGCATCAGCGTGATGAAGCTGCCGATGAAGAGCGAGGCGCCAACGAGCAGCACGACCGCTAGCGCCACTTCCACACGACGAGCGCGCTGCGCAGCCGCTGACGCTGGCTGCCGACGCTGCCGCGCGCGCCCTCCTTCAGCGCGTTCGACAAGTCCGGCTTCGACAGTTGCAGCGCCGGAACGATGCCGAACAGGATGCCGGTCACGAGCGCGAGGCCGGCGGCGGCGCCGAGCACGCGCAAGTCGATGCGAGATCTCGGCTGATTCGCGGCACGCCCTCGGGCATCGAGCTCTTGAGGACCTGCACCGCCCACCACGCGAGGACCGTGGCGAGCACGGTTCCGGCAATCGACAGCACGAGGCTCTCCACCATGAGCTGACGAACGAGGCGCCATCGACCGGCGCCGAGCGCGGCGCGCACGCCCACCTCGCGCTCGCGCGCGCTGGCGCGCGCGAGCAGCAGGTTCGCGACGTTCGCGCACGCGATCAACAGCACGATCGCCGACGGCGCCGAGAAGCATCAGCATCCAGGACTTCGTGTTGCGCGCCGACGATGTGATCGCGAAGCGGACGAACGCCGATCCGTGAGTCCTTGTTCCACACCGGATGCGCCTGTCTCGAGTGCTGCGGCGATCTGGTCCATCTGCGCCTGTGCCTGCTGCGCCGAGACGCCCGGCTTCAGCCGCGCGATCGTCTGAAGATAGATGCTCACGCTCTGCGGATTCCGAATTCGTTCGTCGGCTGGGACGACGTATGGCACCCAGAGATCGGTCGGACGTGTCGCGCCGACCGGATAGGTGAAATCCGCCGGCATGACGCCCGATGACCTCGTACGATCCCGCCTTCGAGAGGAATCGTGCGTCCGACGATCGCGGGATCCGCGCCGAAGCGCCGGCGCCAGAGAGCGTCGCTCAACACCGCGACGCGGTGACGGCCGTCGACTTCCTCGTCGGCTGCAGGCCCGCGTCCGAGCGCGGGCTGCACGCGAAGCACCTTGAAGAAGTCCGAAGTGACCCGCTGCGAGCGTAGATCTTCGGGCTCGGCGCCAGGCTCCCGAAGCGTGACCGCGCCGCCCGCGATGGCCGCAATCGACTCGAAGACCTGCTGCTGGGCCGCCCAGTCCATGTAGTTCTGAGGTGCGGCGCTCGAGAGTTGGAGCGGATCGCGGTTCGGATCGACCGGTATTCGCGAGGCCGAACCTCCCCCCGGCTGGTGGCGCTGCCCGACCGCGACCAGGCGATCGTGCTCGTCGAACGGCAGCCCGCGAAGAACCACGGCGTCGACGACGGAGAAGATCGCCGTGCTGGCGCCGATGCCGAGCATCAGCACGAGTAGGGCGACGACCGTGAATGTCTTGGAGGACTTGAACGAACGGAAGGCGGCTTTCAGATCGTCAGCCATGTTCGTATCACACGAAGAAACCAGCGGTTGTGTTGGCCGCGCGCGTCGAATCCTAGGCGCCGACTGACGACCGGGACTGACGACTGACGACCGGACTGACGACTGACGACCGGACTGACGACTGACGACCGGACTGACGACTGACGATCGGACTGATGACTCACGACTGGACTGACGACTGTCGACTAACGACTGCCGACTATTTATATATCCAACGAAGAATGTCCGGCAGCAGCGATCCGCCATGCGCATCAGAGTGCGCGCCATCGCCCCACTCGTGTTTCACTTCGTAGCGCGGACCCGGCAGTTTCTTCGTGTCGGCCGTGGTGTTGGCATAGTTCAAGGCGGCCAGCATCTGCTGGTTCGCGAGGAACCAGCTGCCATGCTGGTTGTCGAGATCCGCCGAGCCGTCCTGCAGAAAGATCTTGATCGGCTTGATCGGATTCTTGCGGATCAGCGTCGGATACAGGTCGCCGCCAGGCACCATCGGCTGTCCGTCCTGCGCCGGCCGGTAGGCGATCGACGTGTAGCTGCCGATCATGCTGATGACGTTCCTGAACTGGTCCGGCCGGTGCCAGGCGACGGTGAAGGCGCAGATGGCTCCGCTGCTCGTGCCGCCAATCGCCCGTCCTGCCGGATCCTTCGTCAGGTTGTAGGTCTTGCCAACCTCCGGCAGCATTTCCTCGACGATGAAGCGGGCGTAGGTGTCGGTGAGCGAGTCGTACTCGGCAGCACGATTGTTTGGGTTTCCGGTGCCGAGATCCTCCGGGTATGTGTCGCCGCGTTGGCCGGGCGTGATGAAGATGCCGATCGTGACGGGAATGTCTTTCTTGTGAATCAGATTCTCGAGCACCTGCGGCACTCGCAGCGACCCGGTCGGGTTGGTGGCCCGCTGCCCGTCCTGAAAGACGAGCACGTTGGCGGGCGTCGCGCTCGTGTATTGCGCCGGCACGTAGATCCAGTAGCGGCGCACTGTGCCAGCGATAATCTGACTCTTGAACACGAACGGTCCGTCGAGCTTCCCCTTCGGCACGCCGTCTTGCGGGAGGGAATCCGGGCCGAGCGGATAGGTGCCGGGCTGGCGCGCGCCGCCCGCCGCCGGCTGCGGCGCTTGCGCGGCGGCAGAGTCCGCGACGAGCGTGGCCCAGCCCGCCCATGCGCCAACGCCGAGGATCGCTGAAAGCACACACGCACGTGCGGTCGTCATACGTCGAATCTTTCACCGAGGGGCTTCGCCCCTCGGACTCCCCTACTGGCTTCCGCCTCCGCAACGCTGCGGCGAGACCTCGCCGGAGCGCCTTCGGCGCGAAGGCGGGCGCTCGCGGGGCCCCTTCGCCCCACTTCCGCCTTCGCTGAAGCTACGGCGGACCTCGCCGAAGCCTTGGCGGAGGCGGGCCGCTCGCCAGGCTCACTCGCTCTCGCTCGTTCGCGCCGCTTGTGAGATAGCTTCTAGTGCCACGGATCACACGGACAACACGGATCGGGTTTATGAGATGTCTTCTAGTCTCCGTGAAGGGCGCGTCCACCGCTACGACACGCCCAGATTGTAGAGCATGAACGCGTAGACGTCTGCGATCGTTTCGAGCTGTTTGGTGAGATTGCTCGGCCCGTGGCCCGATCTGGCCTCGATTCTGATCAGCACCGGGATATCAGCGCTCGCCAGGGCCTGGAGCGTTGCGGCGTACTTGAACGAATGCGCGGGCACGACGCGGTCATCGTGATCGGCGGTCGTAACGAGCGTCGCCGGATAGGTCGCGCCGGTCCGGATGTTGTGCAGTGGTGAATACGCGAACAGCGTCTTGAACTCCTCCGGGTCGTCGCTCGATCCGTAGTCGGCGACCCAGTTCCAGCCGATGGTGAACTTGTGAAAGCGCAGCATGTCCATCACGCCGACTTGCGCAATCGCGACCCGAAACAACTCCGGCCGCTGATTGATGACCGCACCGACGAGCAACCCGCCGTTCGATCCGCCCTGGATCGCCAGTCGAGCCGGCGACGTGTAGTTGTTGGCGATGAGCCACTCCGCGCCAGCGATGAAGTCGTCGAAGACATTCTGCTTGCGGCGCCTGGTGCCCTGCTGATGCCAGGACTCGCCGTATTCGCCGCCGCCGCGCAGGTTTGCCGAGGCGAAGACGACCCCTCGTTCGAGAATCGCGAGCCGGGCGGCGCTGAACGTCGGAGCGACCACGACGTTGAAGCCGCCGTAGCCGTAGAGCAGGGTCGGGTTGTTGCCGTCGAGCGTCAGGCCCTTGCGGTGGACCAGGAACATCGGCACGCGGGTGCCGTCGCGGCTCGTATAGAACACCTGCGTCGTTTCGAACCGCTCGGGATCGTAGCCAGGAACCTCCGAGCGCCGGAACACGGCGCTCGTGCCTGTCGCGATGCCGTATTCGTAGATGGCCGGCGGAACGCTCAGCGAGTTGAACGTATAGAAGACTGACGTGTCGTCGCGGGAGCCGCCGAAGCCGGCGGCCGCGCCTGGCCCCGGCAGGGACACTTCGTTCTCGAAGCTGCCGTCCAGGCCGTGAACGTAGGCGCGTGTCGCGACGTCCTCGAGATACGTCACAAAGAGCTTGCCCCCGGCGGCTGACGCGGTTTGAAGCGGGCCCGAACGTTCTGGCAGCACGTCGATCCAGCCGGTCTCGTCCGGACGCGCCGGATCGATCAGCACGACGCGCCAGTTCGGCGCGTTTCGGTTGGTTTGCACCAGCAGTCGGTCGCCGACATTGTCGACGGCGACAAACGAATCGTCGGAAATGGTTGCGACGAGCGGCGTGAACAGGACGGCTTCGATCGCGCTCTTCGACAGATCGCAGACGTGCAGCGCATTGCCATCGGCGCCCTTGCCGCGCTCGGAGATGGACAAGATCGCGAAGCGCTCGTCCTCGGTGGTCTGCACCGTGTGAAACCGTTGCGGGTTGGCGGCATCCTCGTAGATCAGCCGATCCTGTGACTGCGGCGTGCCAATCCGGTGAAAGCACACCTGGTGGTTCTCGTTGATTGAAGCTTTCTCGTGGCCAGCCGGCGGCGCCGGATATCGGCTGTAGAAGAATCCGTCGCCACACCACGCCACACCCGAGACCTTGACCCACTCGATCGTGTCGTCGAGCGTCTTCCGACTCGCCAGGTCCATGACCTTGTAGACGTGCCAGTCAGATCCGCTCTGAGAAACGCCGTAGACCGCGTAGGTCGCGTCCTTCGACGGTGCGAAGACGCTCAGGCTGACCGTTCCGTCGGCCGACCAGGTATTGGGATCGATGAGCACCTCGGGCGCGCCAGCGCGGCCCACCTGAATGAACAACACGCTCTGATTCTGCAGCCCGGCGTTCCTCGTGAAGAAGAGGTAGGGCCCTTTGCGCAAGGGCGCCGAGTACTTCTCGTAGTCATTCAACTGCAGCACGCGTGCATGAAGCGCGGCGCGGAACGGAATACGCTCGAGGTACGGCAGCGTGACGTTGTTCTGCGCCTCGACCCAGGCCGCAGTCTCGGCTGAGGTGTCGTCTTCGAGCCAGCGATATGGATCGGGCACCGCAACGCCGTGGTAGTAGTCGACATGATCGCCCTTGCGGGTCATCACAGCTTCACCGCTTCCTTACTCCTTGCACATGAATCGACCTCGCGACGGTTGCTACAGTCCGTTGGTCGATTGGGTTGACCACTCGTCGTAACACAGGAGTCAAGAACGTGAAGCATCAAGTTGTGTACTCGGTAGTCGCTGGAGCGATGACGCTCGCCTTCTCATCAGTAGGCGCGCACGACAACAAATCCTGGCATCCGTTTCCGAAGCCGCCGAAGGACATCGACGTTCCGACCGTCTTTCAGGCGGCCGGTCCGACGGCGGCGTCGATTCAGTCGACTGTCGATCAGTTCCGCGCGGCCCTTGGCGGGGTCAACAATGGTAACGTCGCCGGGCCGCTCGACAGCGGCCGCCGCGAGATCAACTGGGACGGAGGCGGCTCGACGGACACGTCGCTCGTCCCGACGCCGTTCACCGGTTTTCTCGTCAATCGAGGCGCTCTCTTCACGACGCCCGGCAGCGGCTTCGTGCAGGCGCCAGTGGATGGCCTGGCCCTGACCTTCAGCAACCCTGACTACGCGACGATCTTCCAGGCCTTCAGCCCGGTCAGACTCTTCAGTCCGACTCATAGCAACGTCACCAAAGTGCAGTTCTTCGTGCCCGGAGGCGGCGACATCGCCGCCGTAAGCACTGGTTTTGGCGCCATCTTCAGCGACGTCGATCAGCCCGACGGTCGCCCCCGCCGTCGCGGTAATAACGAGGCCAGTACCATACCTCCGCTTCTACGATGCGTACGGCGACCTGATCTACTCGAGCGTCGTGCCGCCGTCACCTGGCGATGCCAGCTTCTCGTTCTTTGGGATCGTGTTCGATGACCCGAGGATCGCCGAGATCAAGATCGTCGCCGGAGACGTCGCGCCTGGTCCCGACGATGAGAAGCGACGTGATGTCGTGATGATGGACGACTTCATCTTCGGCGAGCCGCGACAGGGTAAGTAGCGCGCGGGACGCGCCACAGCAACGGGAGCGGACGGAGTTCACGGTTCTCACCACGGAGACGCGGAGCGCACGGAGACGCACGGAGGCTGTCACGCTGTGGACGGCGTCGCGCGGCACTGTCTCCCGAGCGGTGCACCGTATGGCTGGATAGAAGCGCGTGGTTCGGACTGCTGGCGCCGCGCGTAGCGCGGCGGAGTGCGGGTCGAGCGACGAGGATCGCAAGCACGAGTTCATCTCTGGCGTGTTTGCGATCCTCGTCGCTCGACCCCACTCCAGCGCCGGCCTCTGGCCGGCGCGCAAGCAGTCCGCAGCGTGACAGCCTCCGTGCGTCTCCGTGTACTCCGTGTCTCCGTGGTGAAATCCGGCGATCTCCGTCAACTCCGAACCACTCTCAGAACATCGACCGCAGCAAATCCCTCACCACGAAGTAGGCAAAAAACGCATAGAAGGCCGAGCACGCGAGCAGCCCGATCTCGCGCCATAGCGGGGCGCGGACGGCCTTGGGCAAGAATCGCCGGTTGACGAGGAAGATCTGGATGCCGGCGATGAGCAACACGATGCCGGCCATGTTCGCGAGGATCTTGAACAGCTGGAACGGCGACGCCGAACGGATCACGATGACGCCCCAGACCGAGAAGACAACCAGGATGCCGTAGTAGATCGCGCGAATCCCCATCTGCCACTCGCGCGCGCGCTTGCTCGACATCCAGACGGCGTCGGTGATCGTCCGCACCAGGATGTCCGTGTTGCCGAGCTGCGTCTTGAACAAGATCCAGAAGCCGTTGAAGAGCGTCAGGAACCAGAACCCTGGCCAGATCTTGCTGAGGTACTCGGCTTGATACGCGCCCGCCGCCAACCCCTGCAAGTCGGTGCCGTGCGGGATGATCGCGGTCGCCAGGTTGACGTTGAGAAACATCCCAAGGAAACAGAAAAGGCCCCACACCCACAGCTGATCCGCGTGCACGTATTTCATCCACTCGCGCCAGCGGACCAGGTTGTCTGGCGTCGCCGGAAACACCGTGCCGACGTGAGTGAGCTGAATCGCGTGTCCGCCAACGGCGCTCGGGATCGCGCCAACCTTGGCGCCCATCCCGAAGCCCTTGTCGCGAATCCAGTTGGTCACCGTCAGGTTGCCGATACCGCCCGACCCGGCCGTTGCCGCGAGCGCGCCAATCAGCCCCCAATCGATCGGCTGCGGTAAGCCGGTGAAGCTGAAGAATCCCAGGAACGTCTGCAACCAGTGCGACATCGGCACGAACGCAATGTTGATGGCGAGCAGAAACAGGAAGACAACGCCGAGCATCGTCCACGCGAAGTACTCGAGCATGCGCTCGATGGTGCCGCCAAACGAGAGGATGAGCACGACGAAGAGAATCAGGCCGGTCGCGACCCAGGCCTGCGCCGCCTGGTCGGGCGCGCCCGGCATGCGCCCCATCCAGGCGCCGAGCAGCGTCGCCGCCGCGCTGCCAGCGAGCGCCGGCCATCCGAGCTGAAAGAATCCCGATCAGGGTGTAAAAGGCCGCCCAGAACTTGGGCCCCGGCTTGAGCCGCATGATGCCGCCGTAGATCGGCTCGCCGGTGTAGAGGGTGTAGCGAATCGCCTCGAGGTTGAAGAGGACCTGCAGCAGGATGGCGATCGTCGCGATCAGGAAGATCGCCGACGAATACTTGACCGCAGCGGCCGGACCGACGAGCCATTCGCCGCCGCCGATCGATGTCGCGGCCATGATCGCGCCTGGCCCGATGATCTTGAAGAGGTTGCGCGCGCCAAAAGGCGGCGGCGCCGGCAGATCGGCAACATCCCAGCGCGGGAGCTCGCCGTGACTGGCCGGCAGGGTGTCGACGGATGGAGACCTGTGCATGGGCACAGACGATATCACCATCGCTCGGGACCAAGACATCGCCGATCGATTCGCAGCTGCACACGCATTCTCGACGGACCCGACCGCCGATGGCCACGGTGCCTGGGCTGACGCGTCAGCTCCATGGTGGTAGACGCACGACTACCATGGTGGTAGAGTGACTCCTACATGAAGAAGCCGTCACGTTACGAGAATCGCATCGAGCTCGTCCAGGGGACCCTCGACATGCTGATCCTGCGAACGCTCCAGTGGGGGCCGCAGCATGGCCACGGCATCGGCGTCGCCATCCGGACCAGCTCTGGGGAGGCGCTGCAGGTCGATCACGGGTCGCTCTATCCCGCGCTGCACCGTCTCGAAAAACAGGGATGGATCGATGCGGACTGGAAGCTGAGCGACAACCGGCAGCGCGCCAAGTTCTACCGGTTGACCGCCGCGGGAAAGAAGCAGCTGGCCGCCGAGCAGTCCCGCTGGAACCGGATCGTCGAAGTCATTGGACGGGTCATGAAACCCGCGTGAGGAGGGAACGATGCCCTTCAACCCGAAACGCGCGTGGAAACGGCTGCAGCTGCGTGTCTGGCGCCGCCCCGAGGACGACCGCGACCTGGCCGACGAGGTCGCCTTTCACCTCGCCGAGGAAGAACGGCTGCGCGTGGAGGCCGGGATGCGCGCCGACGAGGCCCGCGCGTCCGCTCGTCGTGATTTCGGCAACGTGCCACGTGTCATGGAGATCACCCGCTCGATGCGCGGCCTGACCGCGCTCGAGTCGGTTGTGCAGGATCTGCGATTCGCGCTCCGCCTGCTGCGCCGCAATCGCGTCTTCGCCCTGTTCGCCATCGCCTCGCTCGCGCTCGGCATCGGCGCGACGACCGCGATCTTTTCGCTGTTCGATGCGATCGTCCTCAGAGAGCTGCCCGTCCGCGAGCCCGGCCGGCTGGTGACGCTCTCGTTCGCGATGTCGTCGAATCGGCCCAATAACTCCATGACCTACCCGCACTTTGCGCGGATGCGGGACGAGAATCAGACGCTCGACGGACTGTTTGCGTGGACGCGCGTGCCTCGAACGAGCGTCGGTTTCCAGGGCCGTCGAAGACGTCGCGTCGAGCCTTCACGTCAGCGGCGAGTACTACTCGACGCTGGCGCTAAAGCCGGCGCTCGGGCGCCTGCTCACTCGCGACGACGACCACGCGGGGTCGGCTGCGGCGGTCCTCAGCCACGGCTACTGGCAGCGGCGTTTTGGCGGCAGCCCGGTCGTCGGCGCCAGCATCTCTGTGAATCAAGTGCCCTTCACCATCGTCGGCGTCGAGCCCAAGGGGTTTGCCGGCGTGAATGTCGGCTTGTCGTCGGACGTCATCATCCCGCTGCGCGCCCGCGAGCGTTTCGGTGGCGGCAGCGGCATCTGGAACGACGCCTTCGCGACCTGGATCGAGATTATGGGACGGGTGCGCGCGGACGTCACGATCGAGCGCGCGACGGAAGACTTGAAGCTGATCTTCGCGCAGGTCAACGCGTCGGTCGCGCAGGCCGCACCCGCGCAACGCGTTTGCCGCCCGCGTCTCGCGCGAAGCCCACCTGATCGTCACGCCCGGAGCCCGGGGAGGCCTACAGCCGCCTTCGCGCGGGCTACGAGCGCTGGCTTCAACTGCTGCTGATGATGCTCGCGGCCGTGGTGCTGCTCGCCAGCCTCAATGTCGCCACGCTGCTTCTGTCGCGGTCCGAGGCGCGACGGGTCGAGATCGCCACGCGGCTGGCGATCGGCGCCGAGCGCTGGCGCATCGTGCGACAGCTCATGACCGAGTCGCTGGTGATCGCCGGCCTCAGCGGCGCGCTCGGTCTGGTCCTGTCGTGGTGGATCAGCCAGTATCTGCTGCGGGTGGCGCTCGTCTCGGACGGCGCGCTGCCGTTCGATCTCACTCCGGACGCGCGGGCGTTTGCGTTCACCGCGATCGTCAGTGTCCTGACGTCGGTGATGTTTGGCCTGTTGCCGGCGCTGCGCGCGACCGGCGGCCTGCGCCGTTCGGCGGGGCGCGAGACAGGAGCGCCGCGGCGGAGATGGCTGGAGCGAACGCTGGTGGCCACGCAGACGGCCTTGTCGCTCGTACTGCTCGTGTTTGCCGCGCTCTTCGTGCGGAGCCTGCAGAATCTCTGGACACAGGATCCCGGGTACGACCGAACGAACGTCCTCATGTTCTCGGTCGACGCCGGCCTCGCGGGCAAACGAGGGCCCGACCGCGCGAACACCTACCTGTCACTGCTCGAGTCCCTCCGCGCGCTGCCTGGAGCAACATCGGCCAGCGCCTCGGCGGTGGCGCCTGTCAGCACGAATTTCTACTTCGTCTCGAGCGTGGAGCGGGCGGGCGCGACGGAATTCCCCGACGGCCAACGTCTGCGTATCGCGTTCAATAGCACCGCGCCTGGTTATTTCGAGACGCTGCGCATCCCGCTGCTGTCGGGCCGCGACTTCGACTCTCGCGACGTCGCCGGCTCGCCGAAAGTTGCCATCGTCAGCGAGAAGCTCGCCGGCAGGTTCACAGGAAACCCGATCGGCCAGCTCCTCGGCACGAGCGACGGCGAGGCCGAAGTGATCGGTGTGGCCAAAGACAATCGATACGCGAACGTGCGAGACGTGCCGCGCGAGGTCGCCTACTACCCCATCTTTCAATCCGCGAACATCGGCTCTCCACCGACCTTCGAGATTCGCTACGCGGGATCCGCGGCCGAGATGCTGCGCCTGGTTCGTACTGCGGTGGCACGCGTGGATCCGGGACTCACCATGTTTCAGGCTTCGACGCTCGAGGCGCGCACCCGCGACTCGCTCGCGCGCGAGCGGCTGCTCGCGATGCTCAGCACGTATGTCGGGGGATTTGCGCTGTTGCTCGCCTGCATCGGCCTCTACGGCCTGATGGCGTATAGCGTCGTCCAGCGGACGCCGGAGCTCGGACTGCGCCTGGCGCTCGGTTCACGGCCGTCGGCGATTCGACGGCTCGTCCTCAAAGACAGCGTCCTGACGGTCGTCGCCGGAGCGACCGTCGGTCTCGGGGCCGCGTGGCTGCTCGTCCGGTTCGTGCGCAGCCAGCTCTACGCGCTCGAGCCGACCGATCCGCTCGCGTTCGTCGCCGCCACGCTCCTGCTGTTGTCGATCGCGGCCGCGGCGGCATATCTCCCGGCCTGGAGAGCGTCGCGCATCGATCCGGTCGTTGCCCTGCGGCAGGAGTGAAGACGCGCTGCGCTTAACTTGCCCTCGGCAGCCGGTCGTGGATCGCTCTGGCCCTCACCAGCGCGGCGTCGACATTCGGACAGAGATTCTCGGCGCCCGCGATCTCACTGAACCCGGCCTGCTCCATCACCGCCCGCGGCTGTTCCCGCGCGCCACAGAAGATCGCCGTCCGACCTGACGCGCGCAGCCGCAACGTCAGATCCTCGAGCGCGCGGAGACCCGGTCGCGTCGATCGCCGTCATGTTGCGCAGTCGGACGACGACGATCGGCGTCAGATCGTCGACGCGATCGATGACGCCCTGCAGCTTGTCGGTCGACGCCGAACAGGAACGGCCCGTGGATTCGCAGGATCGTGACGTAGTCGGGAATCTCCTTGCCCTGCAGGATATGGACGCGGCCTTCTTCGAGGTACTGCTCGGTGACCTGATCGACGGTCGTCGTCGCCGCGACGCGGCGGACATAGAGGAGCGCCGCGAGAATGATCCCGACTTCGACGGCGACAGTGAGATCGGCGAACACCGTCAGCGCAAACGTCGTCACCCAGACGGCGATGTCGGTCTTGGTCTGACGCAGCAGCACGGGAATCTCGTGCCACTCGCCCATGTTCGCCGCGACGACGAAGAGGATGGCGGCGAGCACGGCCATCGGCACATGGCCGGCGAGGCCGGCGCCGAAAACGCAGCACCGCCAGCAGCGTCACGCGCGTGGATCATTCCGGCAACCGGCGTCCGCGCGCCCGATCGCACGTTGGTGGCGGTCCGCGCGATCGCACCAGTCGCCGGCAGACCCGCCGAACATCGGCGACACGATGTTGGCGACGCCCTGCGCCACGAGCTCGACGTTCGGATTGTGGCGATCGCCGCTCATGCGATCGGCAACGACCGCCGACATCAGCGATTCAATCGCGCCGAGCAGCCCGACGGTGATCGCCGGCGAGAGCAGCGTCAGGATGAGCGATGGGCGGAACGTCGGGCAAGTGGAAGTCCGGTAGACCCGAGGGCACAGCGCCGAAGCGTGACGCCACGGTGTCGACCGGCAGCCCGGCCAGCCAGGCCACCGCGGTGCCCACAACCAGGCCGACCACCGTCCCGGGAATGCCTTTCACGAAACGGTTGGTCGCGACGACGAGCACGAGCGTCAGCACCGCAAGGCCCACGGCCGCCGGACGCGTCGTGTCGAGGTGGCGGCCAATCGCAGCCAGCCGCGCGACGAACTCGCCCGGGTTCTCCGTCATCCTGAGACCGAGAAAGTCCCGTATCTGCGTGCTGGCGATCAGCACCGCGATGCCGTTCGTGAACCCGATGACGACCGGACGTGGAATGAAGCGAACGACCGACCCGGTGCCAGTGAGTCCAAGGATGACGAGCAGAACGCCCGCCATCATCGTGCACATGAAGAGCCCCGAGATGCCGTGCTCGGCGACGATCCCCGACACGACCACGACGAAGGCGCCCGTCGGGCCGCCGATCTGCACTCGGGATCCCCCGAGCGCGGAGATGAGAAACCCGGTGACGATCGCGCAGTAGATGCCGGCCTGAGGCGTCAGGCCGGACGCGATCGCAAAAGCCATCGCCAGCGGCAGCGCGACGAGACCGACCGTGACACCGGCGATGAGATCGTGACGAAAAGTGACGCGATCGTAGTCGCGCAGCGCGAGGATCGACTTCGGCAGCCACGGAGTCCAGCGGTGCTCCATCACGCCTTCCGGTCCTCGCGTTTGAGCTCGCGCAGCATCGATTGACTCTGGGATTGGCTCTCGGACAGGTGATGGTTCAGGAACTCACGCGCGACGCGCAGCAGATCGGCGACGAGTGGGCTGCGCAGAGCGTAATAGGCCTGCGTGCCCTCGCGCCGTACGGTCACGACGTTTCTGGCCCGCAACGCCGCGAGGTGCTGGGACACGACAGGCTGGTCGAGGGTCAGCGCGCTCTGCAGATCCTGGACGGTCCGCTCGCCCTGCACGAGCCGCTCGAGGATGCTGATGCGGGTCGGATGCGCGAGCGCACGGAAGAACTCGCTCTTGAGCACCTGCAGGGGCGTGGTCATATATATAGATATTACTATATATACGACCGTCGTATCCGCGTTCCGCAACGATCCGTAACCTCAGCGCGCCGGCGCGACCTTCCGCAGCGTCGCCGCGATCTCTGCCGGCGTCAGCTGGCGGGCCTGACTCTCGACACCAATCGTGAACCGATCGCCGGCATTGTGAACGACGAGCCTGCCGCGCGCGAGCGAGGCGCCGTTCGCAGGTCGCCCGCGCGGCGCAGGCCTGGAATGTACAACCGCTCCAGATAGCGCGGCGTCGCTCGACGTATCGAAGCGGCCGACGTCGAGGACGGCGATCGGCACCGGCACGATCGCGCCGACGCGAGGATGCGCGGCCAGCGCCGCGTCGCCGTCGGCGACGATGGCCGCGCCAGGATTCGCGCGCGCGGCAGCGACGATGTCGGCGACCCGCTGACCGGCGGCTGTCCGGTTGTAGGTATCGAAGTGCGCCACCTTCGCGGCCGCCGCCTGCGTCGAACGGCGTGAACGACAGAGGCCGGACGGTGAAGCCGGCGCTCGACAGCGCCTTGCCCACCGCTGGATCGGAGTGCGCGACCAGCGACGGTCTCGTTGAACGCGGTGACGCCGTGCCGGCGGTTGTCGGACGCCGCGCCATCGTCCAAGCGCGTGGCGCAGCGCGGACACGGCGTCGGCGGATGGCGAGGCCCCCAAGCTGTCGCTTCGCCGCCGCAATCCATGCGTCGGTCAGCTGCGCCGGCGTCACGGCCTCCGCGGGCAGCGCGCGCCGGTGGAACACGAGCAGATCCTGAAGCGGCTCGACGCTGAACGAACGCTCCGGAAGCTTGACGTCTGGCAGGCGCCTGCTGCAGCCAGCGCGCCATCCACGCGTACATCGCTTCCCGGCTGTCCTTGTTGTAGTTGTGCTCGGCGGTCATCCGCACGGCCTGCACCTGGTCGCCGGCGCCGAAGAGGTCGTAGACGGCTCGCACCGCCGGGTACTCGACCTCCATCGTCTCCTTCGTCCAGTCACCGGTGGCCGAGACCATCAGCATCGGCCGCGGCGCGATCGTCGCCGCGATCTCGACGTTGGTCAGATCGAGCCGGAGACCGGGCGGGTTCTCGCACAGGCAGCCGCCCTGCATGTGCAGCGAGATCATGTTGACCGGCACCGCCACCTTGACGCGCGGATCGACCGCCGCGAGCAGGAATGTCTGCGATACCGCCACCGGACTCGCCGGTCACGGCGATCGCGTCGCGCCGCACGTCGGGCAGCGTCTCGAGGAAATCGAGCGCGCGGATGCCGTTCCACAACTGCAGGCCCGGCGAGGCTCAGTCCCCACAGGTTCTCGCGTGCGGCCGCCGAAGGTGTGCGGCAGCTGCTGGCTGTCGTTGTAGCCGACCATGTCGTAGCTGAAGACGACGAAGCCCTGACGCGCGAGGCCGATCGCGCGGCCTGGGCCGGAGGTGAGCGGCGTATTCTCGAGTCGGCCGTAGGTCCAGTGCCCGTGCGGCGACAGGACCGCCGGAAACGGACCGTCGCCAATCGGGCGGTACAGATTGCCGGTCACGAAGAAGCCCGGGCAGGCTCTCGAAGTACACCTTCGAGACGCGGTAGTCGGCGCGCGTCGACCTCGCCGAAGACCGACGGGCCGGAGCGGGGTCTTCTCGGGCAGCGGGAGCAAGCCGGCCGACGCCAGCACGTGCGCCGCGCACGTAGTCGGCGCGCGTCTTCCACGCGTCGAGCGTCGTCAGACGCGGCGGCGGAAACCGATCGTTGTGCGTGCGATACGGCGCCTGCCGGGCGCTCGAGCGGATCCAGAACGGCCGACGGCGCCAGACACGCTGCGATCAAGGACCGTCGTGTCATCTCTACCTCGTGGCCGCAGTGCTAGACCGCGAGCGCCGTGTCAGTACCAGCCCGTCGCAGCCGACCGGATTTGTGTTACTTTCCCCGGCATGAAAAACCACGATCTTTCCCGACGCACGTTTCTCGCCATGGCCGGTGCGATGCCGTTTGCGGCGTCCCTCCTGGCGCAGACCAAGAAAGTCCCCGTCGGCATCGAGCTCTACTCGGTCCGCGGCGAGCTCGACGAAGGACCTGAAGGGCACCGTGACCGCCGTCGCCAAGATGGGCTACGAGGTCGTCGAGTTCTACTCGCCGTACCTCAACTGGACAGCCGACGCGGCCAAGGACGTACCGCAAGCTGCTCGACGATCTCGGCATCAAGTGCCTGTCGACGCACAACGGCGCGCAGGCGGTCAGCGCCGACGAACCTGTCGAAGACCGATCGAGCTCAACCAGATCATCGGCAGCAAGGCGATCATCGTCGCCAGCGCGCGGCAAGATCGTCGACGTCGACGGCTGGAAGGCCTTCGCGGCGACGTTCGACCGCCGCAGCCGAGAAACTGCGGCCGCTCGGGATGGTCGACCGGCTTCCACAACCACCAGATCGAATGGCGCCCGGTTGGCGACACGCGGCCGATGGACATCCTCGCCGCCGGCACGCCGAAGGACTTCGTGCTGCAGCTCGACTGCCGGCACCGCCGTCGAGGTCGGCGTCGATCCCGTCGCGTGGATCAAGGCCAACCCCGGGCGCATCAAGAGCATCCACCTGAAGGACTGGGGCAAGGGCGAAGGCCGCGGCTACGCCGTGGCGTTCGGCGAAGGCGACGTGCAGTGGAAGCCGCTCCTCGCCGCGGCCGAAGCGATCGGCGGCGTCGAGTACTACCTCATCGAGCAGGAGCACGCCGGCGCCGACGGCGAGATCGCGATGGTCAAACGGTGCCTGGATAACTACAAGAAGCTTCGCGGCTAGCGCGCGTGCTGGCTCAGGGCGTTCAGGGTTCAAGGTTCAAGGTTCAGAAGAGCTTCGAGAAACGTTCGAAGGTTTTGCCATGAGCCCTGAGCCCTGAGCCCTGAACCTGTCTAAATCCCCGCCTTCTTCATCACCGCCAGCGTCGTCTCCAGGCCCAGCCGCGCGCCCTCTTCGGGGGACATGTCGGCTGGCACGCGGCCGAGCGGCTCGGGGCTGACGCCGTCCACGTAGCCGATCTTCTTCAGCGCCTGGAAAAATCCGACGAGATCGATCACGCCTTCGCCCGGCATGTGGCGCTGGTTGTCGCGCACCTCTTCCGGCGGCGCGGGCTTGGCGTCCGACACGTGGACATGGACGATGCGCGACTTGCCGGCGGCGAGGATCTCGGCTGTCGTACCCCCCGAGATGATGCCAGTGCCAGGCGTCGAGCACGACGCCGATGTTCGGGCCGCACTCCTCGGCGAGCGCGACGGTCTCGGGCAGCGTGTACATGAACGTGTGCGGGTTCTTCTCGTTCGAGCGGAAATACATCGGGCCCAGGAACTCGAGGCCGAGCCTGATCTTCGACCGCTGCAGCACCTCGGCAATCGCCGTCGACGCGATCCTTGACGAACTTGCGCCGCTCGTCCTTCGGCACCGGGCTCGCCGGCGACAACACGGCCATCATCCGCTGCAGGCCGATCGCGGCGGCGAACTGCGCGTTCTCCGGGAGCGCGCTTGAGTCCGGTCTGAAACGCCGCCTCGTCCGGCGTCGCGAACTGCAGCGGGAGGTTCGCCACCGCCGGCTTGACGTTCGCCTCCTTGAAGCAGCGCGAGCGTTGCGTCGACGCCGTCCGTCTTCGCCGCGTTCAGGTTGACGTCGACGCCGCCGTAGCCAACCTTTCCGGCCAGGCGGACGAAATCGGGCCACGGCATCTGACGCGTGAGCGAACCGTTGAGCGACACGTACATGCCGTCGGCCGCGGCAGATCGGCCGTGACAGCGCCAGCAGCGCGCCGGCGCAGGCCGTCCGTTCGAGAAACGCCCGTCGACTCAGATCGCGTGACATGGGCAGAGGATACCGCATCTCAATGGGTTCAGGAGGTTCACGGTTCAGGGTTCACGGTTCACGGTTCAGGGTTCACGGTTCACGGTTCAGTGGTTCACGGTTCATGGTTCAGGGTTCACGGTTCAGGGTTCAGGGTTCACGGTTCAGGGTTCACGGTTCATGGTTCAGGGTTCCGGGTTCAGGAGGTTCAGGAGGGTTCACGGGAATCTCGATCCGATCCGTGTTATCCGTGTTATCTGTGGCGGTTGTGATCCGTGGCTGCTTGTGCTGTGGAGAGGATTCCGCTAGTGTTCTGACCGGTTTCAAGGATCACGAGGATCGCATGGCGCAAATCACATCCGCCTCGACAGTCCACGACGTCGTCGTGGTGGGGTCCGGGGCTGGCGGCGGCACGGTCACCAAAGTTCTCGCCGATCTCGGCGTCTCGGTGCTGCTCATGGAGGCCGGGCCGATGTTGAACATGGCCGACCTCAAGGAGCACATGTGGCCGTACAACGTGCCGCATCGCGGCGCGGGTCCGAAGGGCGAAGCCTACTCGGGTCGTCCGACCGGCTTCACCTACAGCGCCACGTACGGCGGCGCGCAGCTGGCGGGCGAGCCCTACACCGTCGCGCCGGGCAGCGACTTCTCCTGGTTCCGGTCGCGGATTCTCGGCGGCCGCACGAACCACTACGGCCGCGTCACGCTGCGCTTCGCCGACTACGACTTCAAGCCACGATCGCGCGACGGGCTTGGCTTCGACTGGCCGATCAGCTACGAGGACCTCGCCCCGTACTACGACAAGGCGGAACAATTCATCGGCGTCGTCGGCACCGTCGAAAACATCCGCAGCGCGCCCGACGGGATCTTCGACAAGCCGGCGGCGCTCCGCGCGCACGACACGCTCGTGCAGCGCTCGTGCGCGAAGCTCAATATCCGCGCCGTCGCCGGCGCGGCAGGCCGTGACGACGTCGCCGAGAAACGGCCGGCCCGGCTGTCACTACTGCGGCCAGTGCGGCCGCGGCTGCATGACGGCGTCCAACTACGCGTCGAGCTACGTGCAGATCTTCCCGGCGATGAAGACGGGCCGCGTGCAGGTCCTCGCCAACGCCATGGCGCGCGAGCTCATCACCGATGCGACCGGCAAAGTCACGGCGGTCTCGTACATCGACAAGGCGGACGGGACCGAGAAGCAGGTGCGGTGCCGCACGGTCGTCCTGTCGGCGAGCGCGTGTGAATCGTCGCGGCTGCTCCTCAACTCGAAGTCGTCGCGACATCCGCAGGGGCTCGCGAACTCGTCCGGCACGGTCGGCCGATATCTGATGGACACCGTCGGCTCGAGCATGTCGGCGTCGGTGCCCGCGCTGTCGGGCATGCCGCACTACAACTCCGACGGCTACGGCTCGCATCTCTACGTGCCATGGTGGGGCTGGGACAATCATCAGAAGCTCGGATTCCCGCGCGGCTACCACATCGAAGTCGGCGGCGGGTACGGCATGCCGGGCGATCGGCTCGTTCACGGGCATCGTCAACCGGACCGAAGGCTACGGCGTGAAGATGAAGCAGGCCATTCGCGACGAGTACGGGACCACGATCGGTTTGTCAGGCCGCGGCGAGATGATCCCCAACGAGCAGTCCTTCTGCGAGATCGATCCCGACGTGAAAGACCGCTGGGGCATCCCGGTGCTCCGCTTCCACTGGGCGTGGAGCGATCACGAGCTGAACCAAGTTCGCCACATGCAGACCACCTTCCGCGCCATCCTCGAGGGGCTGGGCGGACAGGTCGCGAGCGGGGGCGGTCGCGGCGGCGGCCGCGGCGGTCCGGCGCCGGATCCCAACCGCCCGCCGATCTCGCGCGGCGGCGCGATCATTCACGAGGTCGGCACGGTACGAATGGGAGACGATCCGAAGACGAGCCCGCTCAACAAGTACTGCCAGGCTCACGACGTGAAGAACCTGTTTGTGGCCGATGGCGCGCCGTTTGTCAGCAATCCCGACAAGAACCCGACGCACACCATCATTGCGCTGGCGTGGCGCACAGCCGAGTACCTCGCCGAGGAATTGAGGAAGGCCAATGTCTGACATCACCCGACGCGACGCCGTGCGCCGACTGGCGATGGCACTGACAGCGACCGGCCTCGTCGACCGGATGGCGGCCGCGGAAGTCCACCTGTTGACGTCTCAGGAAGCGGCCGCCGCCGGCGGGACCTACACACCCAAGACGTTCACGGCTGCGCAGTATCGCGCGCTCGAGCGCCTGGTCGACCTCATTATCCCGGTCGAGAATGGGTCGCCCGGCGCGCTTGCCGCAGGCGCGCCGGCCTGGATCGATATGATCTCGAGCGAGAACGACGAGCTCAAGGCGAGCTACGCCAAGGGCTTTGCCTGGCTGGACGAGACGATGAAGGCACGCGGCGCCGCCGACTTCATCTCCGCTACGCCCGAACAGCAGACCGCACTACTCGACCAGATCGCCTACCGGCGCAACGCATCGCCCGAGCTGTCGCCGGGGATCGAGTTCTTCACGCTCGTCCGGCGCATGACCGTCGACGCGTTCTACACCAGCCCGATTGGCATCAAGGACATCGACTATCGCGGCAATTCAGCGATGGGGTCCTATCCGGCACCGGCCGAGTCTATCGCTTACGCCGTCAAGAAGGCCGGACTGTAGGTTCAAGAGGTTCAAAGGGTTCAAGAGGTGAACCTACTTGGAATTCCAGTACGCGTTCTGCCCGACGTAGTCGTCGTCTGGAAAACTGCCGAGGATGATGCGCCGCGTCTTGAGGATGTCGACGCGGCCACCGCTCCGGAACAACACCTTGCCTCCCGGCGCGATCACTATCGTGTAGGGAACGCCGCCGTTCCATTCCTTGTCGAGCGCTTCGACGATCTCCGAGGGTTCCGTGATCGCCGGCATCAGGTTGCGCGCCGAGGCCTTCTGCGCCTCCAGAAACGCGCGGACGGCCTTCTCTTCGTCCGGGTAGTTGATGCTGACGGTGACGAGCTGGAACGGCCGGCGACGATACATGCGCCAGGTGTCCATCAGCTCGGGAAACTCTTCGACGCACGGCGCGCACCACGTCGCCCAGAAATTGACGAGCAGCGTTTTGCCGGTGGTATTCGCGGCGAGCGCCTTCATCTCGGCGACGGTGATCTTTTCGAGCGGCACCGGCTCCTTCGCGAACCCGGCAAGCTCGGCGTCTCGCGAGGCCTTCTTGTCGAGCCACTTGACCGAGCAGCCGATCGCCGGCGTCTTCTCGACCGCGACCGTCGTCCCGGCGAGCACCGCGTCGATGGCGTTTCTGGCGTCGGGGACCTTCGCGAGCGCCTCGCGCGGATTGCTGTCGATCCGGCCGTGATAGCGCAGCTTGCGCTGCTCGTCGAAGACGAAGATGTGGGGCGTCGCGACCGGACCGTACAACTTCGACACCGCCTGCGTTTCGCCGTCGTACAGGAACGGGAAGTTGAACTGGCGATGCTCGGCGCGAATCTTCATGTCCTCCAGCGAATCTCCGAGATCGGTGTAGCCCATCTCGTCGAGCCGGACAGCCAGCGCGTTATTGGGCTGGATCGCCACAAACGCGACGCCGCGCTTCTCGTAGTCGGCGACGAGCGTCTTCAGTCGCTGCTCGTAGACCTCGGCGGTCGGACAGTGAACCGCGGTAAAAATCACCGCCAGCACCTTGCTGGCCTTGAAGCTCGCCAGGGAGTAGGTCTTGCCGTCGACGCCGGGCAGGCTGAAGTCCGGCGCGGCCGACCCGATCGCCAACGGCTCGGGAGGAGCAGGCTTCGACTGCGCGGACACGACCGGGCTCGCGGAATGAGCGCCCACGCCGGCGGCAACGAGTCCCGCGACCGACAACACTCCGCACAGCACCATTCCGGCGGATCGTGTACTTGCCATGGCTATCTGGTCCTTTCAATGGACGCGGCTGCCTCATCGCGTACCGCTGTCGTCAGCATCATCATGGATCTCATTCCCGAGGGCAAGCACGAGAACACACGCGGCCGGGTGTTTGACAGCCGCACGGTAATGCTCCACTCTTGGCGCCATGCGAGCGCTCGCGATTGTCTCGCTGGCCTTTCTCGTCGGCCAGGGGACGCGGCAAGGCAGCCCCGAGGAGCAGCTTCCGGCCAATATCACGCGCCTGACCCACTTTGGCGAGCGCGCCTCCTGGTCTCCGGACGATACACGCATCGCCTTCATGGAGAAGAGCTTCGGCGACGCCTACGAAGTCGACGTCGCCACCAGGACGATCCGGCTCCTCACGCATTATCCGCACGCCGGCTTTCTGCGCGTCCAGTTCCTGCCAAACGGCGACTACTTTCTGATTGGCGCGCGCACGTTTGCCGACATCCAGACCACCCGGTCGCGTGACCAGGAAATGTGGGTTCTCAAGGGTTCTGCCAAGCCCGGTGATCGCCCGCTCGCGCTCGATCACAAGATCTCCGAAGGCGTCGCCATTTCGAAGCGATCGATGAAGATCGCCTGGTCGAACACGCGCGGCCAATATCCCGAGCTTCTGGCGCAGGGTGAGTCGGTCATCTTTACCGCCGACATCGTCTACGACGGGGCTCAGCCGCGGCTGGTCAACCGGAAGGAAGTCATTCGCGCGAAGGCGCCAGAATGCACGCTCGAGGCGCAGGACTTTCGCAGGAACGACACCGAGCTCGTCTACACCTGCTACCGATCGCCGTTTGCGGACGTCTTCGGCATCGACCTCGCCAGCGGAAAGGTCACGGTCTACAGGAAAGTCAGCGGCGAGTACAACGAAGTTGAGGGAATCTTTCCGGATGGCGAGTACACGCTGGTCGAGTCGAGCCGCGATCAGCTCGAGCAGAATTCGAACTACATCGACATCTGGAAGCTGAAGCTGGAACCGAACAGCCAGGACTTCACGCGCGTGACCCGCTGGGGCGAGTACGCGGGCTACAAGGCCTCGAACCCGGTGGTCAGCGGTGACGGACGCCGAATCGCATTCCAGTCGGCGCGCAGCAAGGACGCCGCCGGAGTGGGCTACGGCATCTTTGTCATGACCGTTCAATGAGTGCGGCGAGCCGCAGTCGGGGGAAGCTGTGACGAGGCGACAATTCACTGTCATCACATGGTGCGGCGCTGCGGCGATCGTCGCACTGGCCGGACCGCCTGCCGCGATTTCCGGAAGGAGCGATCAGCACCTTCTTTATGTCGCCACGCCGGGTATCCGCAACTACATCGAATACGGCGGGATCGGGCTGGTCGTCTACGACATGGACAAGGGCCACCGCTTCGTCAGGCGGACTCCGACGTTCGACGTCGCGCCCGGGCTGGATCCTGAGAACGTAAAGGGTATCGCGGCGAACGCTGGCACCGGCCGCGTCTACATCTCCACACATAGGCGCCTCGGCGCGTTCGATCTGTCGACGGGCAACCGAATCTGGGTGCGCGATTACGAAGGCGGCGCCGATCGCATCGCCCTCTCCCCCGACGGCAAGATCCTCTACCTGCCGTCGTTCGAGGGCCCGCACTGGCACGCCCTCGATGCGATGACCGGCGACGTGCTCAAGAAGCTGGTGCTCAACTCCGGCGCCCACAATACGCTGTACGGGCCAGACGGCCGCCACGTCTACCTCGCGGGCCTCCGTTCACCAACGCTCTCGATCGTCGATCCCCGTACCCACACGGTCGTGGGCGGCGTCGGGCCATTCAGCGCTTCCGTCCGGCCGTTCACCATCAACGCGAAGCAGACGCTGTGCTTCGTCAACGTCAACGATCTTCTCGGCTTCGAAATCGGTGACATCAAGACCGGCAAGGTGCTGCACCAGGTCAAAGTGACAGGCTACGAGAAGGGCCCGGTCAAGCGCCATGGCTGTCCGAGCCACGGCATCGGGTTGACGCCTGACGAAAAGGAGATCTGGCTCGCCGACGGCGCCAACAGCAAGGTCCATATCTTCGATGTGACGGCCATGCCGCCGAAACAAATCGCGACGATCGGCGTTCGCGACCAGCCAGGCTGGATCACGTTCAGTCTCGACGGCAGGTACGCCTATCCCTCGACCGGCGAAGTCATCGACGCAGCCACGAAGCAGATCGTCACGACGCTCTCGGATGAAGCCGGGCTGCCACTTTCGAGCGAGAAGATGGTCGAAGTCGTAGTGTCGAACGGCAAGCCGATAACTACTGGCGATCAGTTCGGCATCGGTCGCCGCCCATGAGCCTCGCCGATTGAGTTAGCCCTGCCTGCAGATATGCGTGACCTCACTGCCGCTCCCAATGCTGATCCCTCCGCTCTTTACCGGAGTCGGGACGAACTGTACGCCACCGACATGTTGATCGCGGCGCTCCAGGGATGTGACTTCTTCACCTGGCTCGACACGCATCCGTCGACGGTCGACGAGATCGCACAGCACTTTGGCTTTCATCCCCGTCCCGTGGACGTGATGACGACGCTCTTCGTTGCGCGAGGACTGCTCGAACGCGCGGGGGGAACACTTCGGCTTACGCCAGAAGCCCGCGAGCATCTCGTCGCGTCGTCCAAGTGGTTTCTCGGGCCGTATTTTCCGAAGCTCACGGATCGGCCGATCGCCGTCGACCTGCTGGAGATCCTGCGCACCGACCGACCGGCGAATTTTGCCAGCCGGAAGGACGTCGCCGACTGGCACAAGGCGATGGAGATTCCAGAAGTCGCCGAGGAGTTCACCGCCGCGATGGATTGCCGCGGCCGCCTGCTCGCGCAGGCGCTTGCGACCCGCCTCTCGCTAGAGAACCGACATCGCGTGTTGGACGTGGCAGGCGGCTCCGGCATCTACGCGTGCGGGCTGGCCGCTCGTTTTCCCGGGCTCCGCGCTTCGGTCTTCGAAAAGCCACCCGTCGATCGGATCGCCGCGCGCTCGATCGAGGCGCGCGGCTACAGCGAGCGTGTGAGCGTCGTCGCCGGTGACATGCTCACTGACCCGCTGCCCGAAGGCTACGACGTGCACCTGTGGTCGAACGTGTTGCACGACTGGGACGTGCCCATCGTGAAGCAGCTGCTGCACGCGTCGGCTCGGGCGCTCCCGACAGGGGGCGAGATCATCGTCCATGACGCGTTTCTCAATGCGGACAAGTCCGGACCGTTACAGATCGCGGGCTACTCGATTCTCCTGATGCACGTCACGCAGGGGCGCTGCTATTCCGTCGAGGAGATGTCGGCGTGGCTCGTCGAGACAGGGTTTTCGACGCCTCGAGAAGTGCCGAGCGCAGTCGGCCGGAGCGCGCTCGTCGCGACGAAACCCTAGCGGTCCTCTTTTGAACAGGAGATCAGGAGGTCAGGAGATCTAATGGGTTTCAAACCCAATCTCCTGATCTCCTGATCTCCTGTTAAATGTCACCTGTGAATGCGACCGGGGCGTGCTTCCAGATCAGAAATCTCCGCCCTTGATGCGGCCGACGAGCTCGTCGAGCGACGCGACGCGGTCGCAGTCGACGCCGGGATGCAGATCGGATTCGTCGAGCAGCACCGGGCGAATGCCGGCCGCACGCGCACCCACAACGTCGACCTGGTAGATGTCCCCGACGTGGATCGTCGAGTCCGGCTGCGCGCTCGCCCGCGACAGCGCAATCTCGAACAGGCGCGGGTCCGGTTTCTCCACCCCCTCATCCGCCGAGTCGATGACGATGTCCACGAACGTGGCGAGGCCGAGCCGGTCCATGTGGGCCCGCAGCGTGCCGTTGGCGTTCGACACGACGACGAGCGTGAGCCCATGGTCGCGAAGAGCGGTCAGCGCCGGCCTGACGCCGTCCGGCACGAGCTCCCAGAGATTGTTCGCCTGATGGTAGGCGTGAAGCTCGGTCAGGGCCGCCGACGTCTGCGGCGATCGAGGGATTCCGGCGCGTTCCAGAATCAGGTCGAAGAACAGCCAGCCCCGGCTCGCATCTGTCGTCGTGCCGATGGTGCGACGGTCGTCGAGCTGCTTGCGGGCCCGCGGCTCGGCACGCGCCAGTTCGCCGGCCGTCACTGGCACGCCCTGTCGGGCCAGCGCCTCGACGATTCGCGTCCAATTCGGGAAGAGAAGCACGCCGCCGGCGTCGAGAAAGACGGTCTTGAGCACGGGCCAGTCTACGCGATCCTCCGGACCCGCAGCGCGTGCAAGACGACGAGCACGGCGAGGAGGACCAGGAGCGCGCTCAGTCCACTCGAGAGCGATCCGGTGCGGCTGGAGATCGCGCCGACGAGCCACGGCACCGCCGCTGCGCCGAGCGAACCAAGCGCCACCATCGGTTGCGCGACGCGCGGCGGCATCTCGCGGGAAAGCGCGGCCATCGTCACCGGGAACGACGGCGCCAGGCCGAGGCCGCAAGTCACCGCGACAGCAACGACCGGCGACAACCCGGACACCAGCCCGGATACCACGAGGAGCGTCGCGATCGCGGCACCGACCAGCACCAGCCCCGAGAAGAGCGCCGCATTCTCGAATCGCCGAGCCAATCCTGTTGCGACCAGCCCACGTCCCGCGGCCAGTCCACCCCAGAAAGCGGACGCTGCCGTCTCCCATTGGGTGTTCGTCGAGACGTCGGCCGTCAGCCGGCGCGTGTACTCGGCGATCCACCCGCCAAACGCCGATTCCACGCCCGAGTAGAGCGCGATGCAGAGGCCAAAGATCGTCACCCGTCCCCACGACGACGGCTGCGCTGGCGGGCCCGCAGTCTCGTGAAGCGCGTGCGCTGGAAATCGCGCCGCCGCCATTCGCGCGGCCACGAGCAATAACAAGGTCGACACGAAGAGGAGCGCGATCGGCACGCCGGGCGCTGGATTGAACCGCGCAACCACCACCGGCCACGTCGCAGCACCGATGCCCCAACAGAAGTTGACGGCGCCGAGCGCCGATGCGGCATGCTCCGGGGTGAGCCTCGCAACGAGCAGGTTGGTGGTCGGAACGACGAATCCGAGGCCCACTCCCGCGACCCCAATCGCCAAAGTGCCGACCTCGCGCTCGCCGAGCGCCAGGCCGGCCAGGCCGGTGGCCATCAGTGCGTAGCCCGTCGCCAGCGTGCGACTGCTGCCGATGCGCGCCACGATCAGCCCGGACAATGCGCCGGCGACGACGCTGCCCGTGAACTGGATGGTGAAGAGCGCGCCCGCAGCCGCATCCGTCAGCGACCAGCGCGCGGTCAGCCACGGCAGCACGGGACCGAGGACGGTCGTGACGAATCCGGTGACGACAAACCCTGTGAAGAGGAGCGCGCGGCCGCTCGAGTGCGAATCGCCGGCCTGACTCATGACGACGGGCTGCCGCACATTGGGATCACGACAACCAATCACGATGACAGCGATGGACACGACGGAGACGATGAATTGAAGGAGTTGGCTTCGTGTTCATCGTGCCATCGTGCCCATCGTGACTGGGTTGCGTGGACTCGTCACCAAGGATCTGGCTTCCAGTGTACCTGCGACCTACCCACGTCGCGACTTGAGGGCGGCGAGAAACTCTGTCGGGGTCTCAACCCGAATGCCGTAGCGCAATGCCGCCAGAAAGTGCCGGCGGTTGTCGGTCACGACGACCTTGGCGCCGGCGGCACGCGCGACTTCGGCGATGTGCGCATCGTAGATACGGCCACCGGTTGCGCCATCCTGGGCGGCAGTCCGGAGAAACGCCATCCGATCGCCCGGCGGGATATCGTGCACGGTCATCCGTTCGAAGATCTCCTCCTGGACGAGGTGGGCGGCGTCGGCCGGGGCAAGCCTGTATTCAGCGGGGAGTCGTGTGGCGACAGAAAAGAATTCGAGGCAACAGTGCCACGCCGTCGCTGACGCGGGCGCCGTCTTCTCGGCCACCGCGTGCATGACCGACTGCGCAGGTCCGCTCTGCGGACCGAAGTCGACGAGGCCGGCCAGGAGCACGCTCGTGTCGAGAAACACGTCTACGGCCATCGATTCCGCTCCTCTTCGACGAGCGCTGCGACGTCGATCGACGGGCGCACGTCGGCCGCCGACGGTCGGCCGCGCGACAAGGCGGCGACCGACCTTTGACCAGACGCGGGCCGGCGGCGACTCGCTCGAGGCGAATGCCGAGCTCGTCGACCGTGACCTCTAGTGCCGTGCCCGGCGAGAACCCGGCGCGTTCGCGAACTGCCGCCGGAATGACCACCCGGCCTGCCTTGTCAATGGTTGTTCGCATGCCACGATAATACCACCCGCGGGGTCAGACCGGGGTCAGACCCAGGCGTCAGACTCAGGTCGGTCAGACCCCGCACCCGCGACCAGGGTCAGACGCCCCAAAAGAAGAAAGGTGGCTGGCACCTTTCCGGGGAACGTGCCAGCCACCTTTAACGGACCCTTAAAGCGCGTGCCGATACACTGGACGAGTTGATCAAGCTCGAACTTCACACGCACACAGACGACGACCCGGCCGATCGCATCGCGCACTCGACGCGAGCGCTCGTCGACCGCGCGGTCTCCGCTCGGCTACGGCGCGCTCGCCGTGACGCTGCACGATCGCTACTTCGACCCGGCGCCCCACGCGGCGTACGCGCGGGAACGCGGGATCGTCCTCCTTCCGGGCATCGAACGGACGATCGGCCGGGCGCATATCCTGCTCATCAACTTCCCGCCCGCCTGCAAGGATGTACGCAGCTTCGATGACATCGCGAGGCTGAAGCAGCAGTTCGCGCGGCCTGGTCGTCGCTCCGCATCCGTTCTACCCGATCCCGAGCGCGCTCGGCCGGTCGCTCGACCGGCACGTGGCACTCTTCGACGCGGTCGAGGTCAACGCGATGTACACCCGCCTCGTCGATTTCAATCGGCGGGCGATCAAGTGGGCGCGCGCGCACGACAAGCCGCTCGTTGGCAACACCGATCTCCATTTGCTCGATCAGATGGGCACGACCTACTCGCTCGTCGACGCGGAACCAAGTGCCGATGCCATCTGCGACGCGATTCGCGCGCGGCGCGTCGAGCTCCGCACCGAACCGCTCTCGATGTTGCGGGCCGGACGACTCTTTTCGGGAATGTGCTGGGGCGGCCTCAAGGGCCGCCTCTACCGATCCGGGATCTGGTCACCATCTCGTTGACTCCCTCCAGCTCATCGACATACAGTCGAAATACTCGACTCTTCGGGAGGAGGTTCGTTCATGTTCCGCCGCTCGCCGGCCTTCCATTGGCTGATCACCTGCGCCCTGGCCGCGCTGATCATCGCGACGCCCGTCACGCCTGCACTCGCACAGAGCGCCACTGGCTCGATTGAAGGCTCGATCGTCGATCAGACCGGAGCCGCCATGCCTGGCGTCACGGTCACGATCATCCAGACGGCGACCGGTGTGACGCGCACGGCGGTTTCGGACGACAACGGGCTGTTCCGCATCCCGTTGCTGCCAGTCGGCGTCTATGACGTCACGGCCGATCTCTCCGGCTTCTCCTCGCGAAAGCTTCCCGAACTGATGCTGACGGTCGGGCAGACCGTCACGCTGCGGATCCAGATGGCCGTCTCGGGCGTCGCTGAAACCGTCAACGTGTCGGGCGGCACGCCGATCCTCGAGACCAGCCGCTCGGAGGTCAGCTCGACGATCACCGAATCGTCGGTGCAGAACCTGCCCGTCAACGGCCGCAACTTCATCGACTTCGCGCTGCTCACGCCCGGCGTCACCCGCGACGTCCGCACCGGCGACATCAGCTTCGCCGGTCAGCGCGGCACGCTCAACAGCCTGGTCGTCGACGGGGCCGACAACAACAACACGTTCTTCGGCCAGACCGTCGGGCCGCACCGGCTCGGGCCGTGCGCCGTACCAGTTCAGCCAGGACGCCGTCAAGGAATTCCAGGTCAACTCGAACTCGTTCTCGGCCGAGTACGGCCGCGCCGGCGGCGCCGTGATCAACGTCGTCACCAAGTCCGGCACCAACGACCTGCGCGGATCGGTCTTCGAGTTCTACCGCGACCAGGCGCTCAACGCGAACAACGCCATCAACGTGTTGAACAACCGGCCGAAATCGCCCTACCACTACAATCAGTTCGGCGGCACGCTCGGCGGGCCGATCCGGCCGAATCGCGACTTCTTCTTCTTCAACTACGACGGTCAGCGCAACACGCAGCCGAACCTCGTTTTCCTGAACCTGCCCGCGAACACGCCGACCGATGCCGCGACCCAGGCAGGAATCGCGCAGCTCGAACCGCTCGCCGACAGTTGGAATCGCGCGCTCAATCAAGATGTCTTCCTGATCAAGACCGACCACGAGCTGACCGACACCAATCGCCTGTCCTTCCGTTACAACCAGCAGAACTTCACCGGCGAGGGCTTTGAAAACGGCGGCCCGCAGAACTCGAGTCAGCACACCGGCGCGTCGCTCGTCAAAACCAACACGTTCAACGGCAGCTGGACCAGCATTTTTGGCACGACTGTCTTCAACGAGCTCAGGTTTCAGTGGGCTCGCGACAAGGAACCGGGGCTCGCCAACAGCGCCAACCCCGAAGCCGTCGTCCAGCAATCTGGCACGACCGTGCTGACGATCGGACGCAACAACTTCAGCCCGCGCGAAACGACGATCAGCCGCTGGCAGGTCGCCGATACCGTGACCTGGCTCAGAGGGCAACACAAATTCAAGGGCGGGTTCGACTTTCAGTTCGACGACATCCTGAACAACTTTCCAGGGTTCTTCAGCGGGTCATACACGTTCCGCACGCTCGCGTCGTTTGCCGGCGGCCGGCCGAACGGCGCCAACGAGTTCTACCAGCAGAATTTCGGTGGGGCCGGCACGACGGGTCCCGAAACGCACCCGAACATCCACGAGTACTCGTTCTTCGTGCAGGACGAATGGCGGCCGCGCAGCGAGCTGACGCATCAACATGGGGCTGCGCTACGACCTGATGAAGACTGCTCCACCGCCGGTGCGCAATCCCGACGCTCAGCTCGCCGCCGCGGATATCGACACGAGCCGGTTGGATGCCGACACCAACAACTGGGGCCCGCGTCTCGGTGTCGCGTGGAACCCAGGCAATTCCGGCAAGTACGTCGCTCGCGGAGGCTGGGGGCTGTTCTACGGCCGGACGCCGTCGATCATGCTCGGCACAGCCCACTCGAACAACGGCATCAATATCGTGTCGCTGACCTTCACCGGCGACACGGTGCCGGTCTATCCCGCCAGCTTCGGCGAGATTCCCAACCTCGGCACGGCCGCGCGCCCGAACATCTTCTATGTCGACAACGACTTCGCGAACTCGCGCGCTGATGCAGGCCAACCTGGCGTTCGAATGGGAAGTCCATCGCAACACGAGCCTGACGGCGACCTACCTCTTCGTCGACGGCGCGGATCTGCCCCGATCGATCGATCGCAACCTCGGCTCGTCGTCGGTGCGCACGTTCACGGTCGCCGGCTCGGGCGCGACCTACCCGTATCACTTCTTCGGGGCGGATCGACCGTTCACCAATTTCACGCGCGTCATCGGCTTCGAAGCGAGCGCCGAATCCCGGTATCACGGCATCACGTTCGAGCTCAACCGGCGCATGTCGAATCACCTGCAGTATCGCGCCGCCTACACGCTCGGCAAGGTCGAGGACACCGTGCCCGACGCGACCGCGGTCGTTCCCGGCAACGCCGGCGACGATGTGAAGTACGCGTCGAACCCGGTCAACTTCGACGCCGACCGGACGGCAGGCAATAACGATCAGCGTCACCGGCTCGTGCTGAGCGGCATCTACGACACGATCGGCGTCGATCGGCTGCAGGGATTCATGGGCACGCTGGTGAGGAACTGGTCGTTCAGCGTGATTTTCACCGCGCAGTCGGGCCAGCCGTACACCGCGAGGGTTGGCGCCGTCGACCTGAACGGCGATGGCAACACGCGCAACGACATCGCGCCGGGCACCGTGCGCAACCAGTTCCGGCTGTCGTCGCTCGTCACCTTCGATCCGCGCATCGCGCGTGAAATCCCGATCGGCCCGGCGCGTGCTGCAGCTCATCTGGGAGGCGTTCAACCTCTTCAACCGCGACAACATCAACGGCGTCGATACGACCTACTACAGCGTCGCGGGCACGACGCTGACCAGTTCGACGACGTTCGGACGCCCGCTCTCGAGCAGCGGCGAACGGATCATGCAGCTCGCGGCGAAGATCACGTTCTAGACTGTCAGCTCTCAGCTCTCAGCTCTCAGCTCTCAGCTACGAACCTCTTGAACCCTGAACCCTGAACCGTGAACCGTGAACCGTGAACCCTGAACCCTGAACCCTGAACCTTGTCGTGAGCCCCATTCCCATCGCCTGTCGATGGGGCTTGACAGCCTCCCGCCAACCGATCCATGCTTCCCATCGTCTAACGATGGGAGAAGGTGAATGGGACGGACCAACACGCCGCCGGATCTGCTGCCGGGCACGCTCGACCTCCTGATTCTCCGAACGCTTTCGACCGGCCCGAAGCACGGCTACGGCATCGCCGAGCGGCTGCGCCAGGTGTCCGAGGACGTGCTGCAGGTCGGCGAAAGTTCGCTGTACCCGGCGCTCCAGCGCCTGCTGCTGAACGGATGGGTCAAAGCCGAATGGGGCGCGTCGGATAACAACCGGCGCGCGCGCTACTACACGCTGACCGCGGCCGGCCGGAAGCGCCTCGGCGCGGAACGCGATGAATTCGAACGGCTGGTGCTCGCGATTCAGAGAGTGTTGCAGACGGGATAAGGGCGCCGTATCGGCCCTGGATCGTTCGCAGCTCGGGGCTCGCGGTTCGGGAAAAGTGACAACAATGAGCACCTTCCTTCGACGACTTCGCTACTGGCTCCGGCACCGTCAGGTCGAAGCCGACCTCGCCGAGGAACTCGAGACGCACCTGGCGTTCAAGCGGGAACGCCTCGAACAATCAGGGCTCTCGGGAAATGAAGCGCGGTACGCCAGCCAGCGCACGCTCGGGAACGTCACCTTGGCGCGCGAGGACGCGCGGTCCGTCTGGATTTGGCCCTGGCTCGACAGCGTGCGGCAGGACATCGCCTACGCCGTTCGCTCGCTCGCCAGGAATCCTGGTTTCTCGGCCTCGGTGATCCTCGTCACGTCGCTTGGCATCGGCGCCACGACCAGTGTGTTCGGCCTCGTCGATGGCCTGCTGCTGAAGCCGCTGCCAGTGCGGGATCCCGAACGCCTCGTCTATTTCAAGAGCCCCGCGTTCTCCTACCGAATTTTTTCAGAAGTGCGCGACCGAAGCCCCGAGATCTTCTCGAGTTTCTTCGGCTGGAACCTCGAGACGGTCAACGTCGATTGGGCCGGTCAGCTCGAGCAGACCGAAGTGCTGATGGCGACCGGGGACTTCTACTCGACGCTCGGCATTCAGGCCACCCTCGGCCGCACGTTCACCGCCGAAGACGATCGGATCGGGGGAGGCCCGCACGGGATGGTCGCGGTCGTCAGCTACGCCTGCTGGCAACGCCGCTTTGGCGGCAATCCGTCGATCATCGGCCGGACCGTGCGCATCGAACGTCACCCGTTCACGATCGTGGGCGTCGCACCGCCGGGATTCTTCGGCGTCGCACCGGGGCTGGCGCCGGAAGTCACGATCCCTCTGACGACCGTGCAGAATGCCGGGTCCCTCGCCCAACCGTCGAGCTCGTGGCTCCACCTCATGGGCCGCATGCGCGACGGGCTGACCCGCGAGCAGGCGAATGTCGCGCTCCAGCGCATCTGGCCAGCGGTGCTCGAAGCGACGACCAACCCTGACGCCCCAGCCGACCGGCGAGCGAAGTTCCTGGGCCGGCAGACGTCGCTCGAACCGGGATCGAGCGGCTTTTCGCGCGTCCGCAACCAGTTCGGCGAGCCCCTGCGAATCCTGTTCGCGCTCGTCGTGCTGCTCTTCGTCGTCGCCTGCGCCAGCGCCGCGAACCTGCTCTTGTCGCGCGGCGTCGCCCGCCAGCGGGAGATCGCGATCAGGCTCGCTACGGGTGCGAGCCGCGCGAGGCTCGTGCGGCAGCTGTTCACGGAATCGCTCGTGTCGGCGGCGATCGCCGCCGGCCTCGGCGTGCTACTCGCGATCTGGGCCGCGAGCGGCCTCGTCGCGATGATGGCGTCGCGGGAGGAGCCGATCGTCCTCGACGTCACCCTGAACTGGCGCGTGACCCTGTTCGCGCTCGCCCTGACGGTCTGCACCGTCGTCCTCTGCTCGGTGCTCCCTGCCCTCAGTGCGACGCGCGTGGCGCCCGGATCAACGCTCAAGGAAACCGGGCCAGCCTCCGGGATCATTCGACGCTGGTCGCTCGGCACGATGCTCGTCGTTTCTCAAGTGACGGTGACGATGGTGCTGCTCGTGGGGGCGGCGCTCTTCGTCCGCAGCCTGAGCACCGTCCTCGCCAAGAATGCCGGCTTCGACCGTGAAAGAGTCGTCGTCGTTGCGACTGACACGAGGGTCGGCGGCCTGACCGACGAGAGGCGCAGCAGCTACTACACGCAGCTGACGGACAGGCTCTCCGGAATCCCCGGCGTCGAATCCGCCGGCCTCACGATGATGCCGCCGATCAGCAACGACGATGGCAACTGGACGCAGAGCATTGCCGTCGATGGCGGGCCGATCGAGGAAGAATCGACCCGCTACGTCTACTTCAATGCGGTCTCGCCGCGGTACTTCGAGACGCTTGGCATGCGCTTCCTGCAGGGACGCGACTTCAACATTGCCGATTCACCGGCGAATACCCGCGTCGTCATCGTCAACCAGGTGCTGGCGCAGCGGTTCTTCCCAAATCAGAACCCAATCGGACGACGAATCACCATCGGCCGGAGCGAGCGGCGTCGCGACCTGGAAATCGTCGGCCTCGTCGAAAATGCGAAGTACCAACTGCTCCAGGAACCGGCTCGGCGCATCGCCTATCTTCCTCTCGCGCAGCACTCGGAGAACGAAAACCTGTTCGCAGTCGTCCGCGCGGCCGGTCGCTCGTCATCGATCGCCGAGCGCGTCGCTGGCGAGGTGCGGGCGCTCGATGCTGGCGTGCCGGTGAGGATCGAGACGGTGACCGATCGCATCCGCGAGTCGCTCGTCAAGGAGAGGGTCATGGCCCTCCTCGCGTCGGGTCTTGGCGTCTCGGCGCTCGTCCTGGCGTGCTCCGGTCTCTACGGACTCCTGGCGTACGCGGTGTCGCGACGTGCCAAGGAGATCGGTCTGAGGCTGGCCCTTGGCGCAGAACGCAGTTCGGTCGTCTGGATGGTGTTGAGGAACTGCCTCGTCATCTCGATGATCGGCATCGCCATCGGAGCCGGGAGCGCACTGGCGCTTGGACGTTACGTCGGAACCCTGCTCATCGATGTCAGGACTACTGACCTCTTGTCGCTGGGCGGAGCGGCCGCGCTCATGGTGGCTGTCGCGACGCTCGCGGGCCTGCTGCCGGCACGACGCGCCGCCGCCGTCGATCCCGTTGTGGCGTTGAAGGCGGACTGAACAGGGACACTCAAGGTTGACTGTCCCCGGGGACTGTCCCAGTTGAGTGTCCCCGTTGAGTGAGAAGAACGCCGATCGCGATGATGATGAGAGCCACACCACCCAGAACCAGATAGGCGCCGGGGACGATCTCGAACACGCGTTCGGCAAAGTAGGCTTGCGCGTAGCACCAGGGGGCCAGGCCGAAGAGCGTGCCCAAAGCGACTTTCCACGCCGGCACGCCGGCGACACCCGCCGCGTACGACACCAGGTCTGACGTCGTGAGGGGGTTGAGGCGAAGCAGCAGGACCAGCCACATCCCTCGCTGCTCGAGCAGCGTGCGGTAGCGCCCGAGCTGCGATCCGTCGACACGCCGGGCCAGGACGCGCTCGCCAATCATCCGGCCGATGACGGCGCAGACTGCGGCTCCGGCTACGTTGCCGACGAGCGACAACGACCCGCCGACGAACCCGCCGAAGATCGCGCCAGCGGGCGCGTAGAGCAGCGTCCCAGGGATCGGGGCGACGATCACCTCGACGACCACAGCCAGCGTGTAGACGACCGGCGCAAGCGGACCCCAGCTGGCCACGACCTCCCGCACCCGATCCAGCCATGGCCCCTGATCGGGTGTGCCGGTGAAGAGAACGTAGACAAAACCGGCGGTCCAGTACGAATGAAGCGCCCAGATAGAAAGACCGATGGCGATGATCAGGAGAAAAGCGGGACCGCGACGCACGAGATACTGTAGTCCGGGTCAGGGGTCAGGGCTCTCGGCTCTAGGCTCTCGGCCCTAGGCAAACCTTCGAACACTTACTCGAAGGTTTTGCTTGAGCCCTGAGCCTTGAGCCTTGAGCCTTGATCTAGAATCACCAAATGGAACCCGTCAACGGACTGCACCACATCACCGCCATCTCCGGGCCGGCGCAGGAGAACCTCGACTTCTACAGCGGCGTGCTCGGCATGCGACTGGTCAAGAAGAGCGTCAATCAGGACGACCCGGGCACATACCACCTCTTCTATGCGGACGCTGACGGACATCCCGGCACGGATCTCACGTTCTTTCCCTGGTCGCACCTGGCGCCGCCGCGTCTCGGGCATGGGCTTGCGGTCGAGGTCGGGCTCGAAGTGCCAAAGGACAGCCTGGAGTTCTGGGGCGCGCGCCTGGAGACGTACGGCGCAAAGGTGAACGCTCTCGACATCCGGTTTGGCGAGCGGACGCTGTCGCTCGTCGATCCTCACGGGCTGCGTGTCGCGCTCGTCGAGCCTGCCAGCTCGACCAGCCGGTCGTTCGCGCCCTGGGATCACAGCTCCGTCAAGCCCGAGCATCAGGTGCGCGGTCTCTACAGCGCGCAACTGTGGGAGCGCGATCTTGCGCCCACGTCCGCCTTTCTCACCACGGTGATGGGATTCAAGAAAATCGCCGAAGAAAACGGCTGGACCCGCTATGGCTTCGACAACGCCACCGGTGTCGTCGACATCCGTGATGCCTCAGACACGCGGCGCGGAGCCTGGGGCGTCGGGAGTATCCATCATCTCGCCTGGCGCGTGGACGACGAGGCGCATCAGCTGGCCGTGCGCAAGCAGGTGGAGTCCTCCGGGCGTCAGCCGACGCCGGTCATCGATCGATTCTGGTTCAAGTCGGTGTACTTTCAGGAACCCGGAGGCGTCCTCTTCGAGCTGGCCACCGACGGTCCTGGCTTTGCCGTCGACGAGGATCGCGAGCACCTCGGAGAGACGCTCGTGCTGCCGCCGTGGCTCGAGTCGGCACGCAGTCGCATCGAGTCTGCCCTGCCGAAGCTCACGCCGGCGGCGTGACGTCGCGGACCCACTGCAACCTATCTCGTAAACCTGAACCAAGCAGAACGCGCCGACGGCCATGGTTCACGATGAGCACGATGACCCGATGAACACGAAGGGAACTCCAGGGTCCATCGTGAACATCGTCTCATCGTGGGCATCGTGTTGGAACCGTGGCGCCGTAACAGGATTGATGACGGCCTCTGGTCTGCTCAACGCTTCTTCATCAGGCGCTCGAAGAGCGACTTCACTTCGTCCTTGGCCCGATTGCGAAGCGCGCGCGTCAACGCGGCCTGGACGTCGATGAACACCGTGGGTGACGCGACGGTACCGCCGATTCGCGCGGGAAGCACAATCCGTTCGCCCTCCCGCGCGAGCCGGTAGAGATCTCGGCCCGCCTGCGCGCTCAACTCGCGCGACAGCATCACGTCGGTGCGAAGGTTGACCGCTTGCGAGGCCAGCGAGAGCGTACCCTCGCCCGTCATGTCGAAATCGCGGGACTCAAATGTCAAATCGCGGGTAGACATCACCTGTTGGGCAACGTCGAGCGACGCGGCGATGCGCGTGAATGCTTCGCCGGACCCGGCGGGACGCTCGCTCGACGGCCTGCCGAATGCGAGCACGACGGTCCGGACGATGTCGAGGCCGGGGATGCGTCCGTCCGTGATCGTCACCCGCGCCGTGCCCCGCGCGCGCTTCACGGCCTCGAGCGGCTCGACGCCTGTGGCGACGAGCGCGACCGTGCCGGCCAGGCGCCCGGTCATCGATCCTGGAGAACCGGCAAATGCCACGAGGGTGGGCACATCGAGGTTCTCGAACTTGCCGCGCCAGTTGTAGCTAGGCTCGCGCTGGGATCCATCGAAGCCGGCAGATCCAGCGAAGCCGCCGCCAAGCGCCTCCATTTTCAGACCGTCGAGGGTGACGGCTCCGCCCCGCATGCGGCCGGTCGTTTCAAGATTGGTGAACGCGATGCCGAGCGCCCGACCCTTGCGCGCGCGGAGCGCGATGTCGAGGTGAAGCGGCACACCAGCGACCGGCGGCGCCCGCGTCCCCTCTGGAGCCGGACTGTGGCGCGCGCCCGCGGGTGTCGCGGCCGCAAGAAACGCCATCAACCCATCGAGGTCGAGGCTGGGCGCGTCAACGGTGAAGGTCCCAGTGCGCCGCGCAACACTCGACAGCTCGCCCGATGCCTGGAGCTCCGAGTCGTCGGATCGGCCATGAAGGCGCGAGACCACCAGGCGATCGCCGCCGGTGAGCGACGAATCCAGATTGGCGAGTAGCGTGCGGGATCCCGCGACCAGCGTCACGTCACGGAAGGCCAGGTTTCCGATCGATTCGATCTTGAAAGCCGACGGTGCCGTGCTCGCGGTGCCGCTGGAATCCGCGAGCGCGCCGAGCAGGGCGAGCGCCCACCGCACGTCGATTCGGCTCCGCTCAACCACGACCTCGGCATCTTCGACTCGGCCTCCGAAGAGCGCGCGGAGCCCGGTCGTCAACCGTGCCTGATCGATCGTGACTTCACGTCCTTCGCCGATGGTGATACCAGTCAGCTCGAGACCAACGCGCGGCAGCAGTCGTGGCACCGCGGCCCGGATCGTGACCGGGCGGCCGAGCGCCGCCGACGCCTGCGCCTCGACCGCGGCCTTGATGCGATCGCCCCCGAGAAGGACGCGCACCGCCAGCGCGAGCCCGGCCACAGCCACCAGGGCCGCGGCGGCGAAGATCACAAGCGGCTTCGGTTTCTTCACTCCCGAGCCATCGTCTCACATTGGCTCCGCCCTCAACACGCTAAGCGGATCGACCGAGGCCACTCGCCGCGCCGGGATAATACCGGCGACGAGCGTCACGGCAACCAGGACGATGAGCGCGCCGGCAAATGCCCACAGGTCGAACAGCGCCACGTCATAGAGAAAACCGCGCAGGGCGGCTCCCGCCCAGGCTGCGCCAACCAGCCCGGCGAACGCCCCGACGGCAAGCGGGCCCAACCCGCTCCTCAGCAGCAGCATCGAGGTCTGCATCGGCGTCGCCCCAAGCGCGAGGCGGACCCCCATTTCGCCAGACCGCCGCGCCGCGGCATGCGACAGCAACGCAAACAGGCCGACGCTCGTCACCGTGAGCGCACCGAACGAAAATGCCGCGACGAGGATCGCGTAGAAGCGCGATGGCGCGTACTCCAGCCCCACCTCGTCCACCATCGTGCCCGTCCAATGTTGCGCAGACGTCGGGACCACCTGGGCCACTCGTCGCCGAAGCGGCTCGACGAGCGCCCTGGCATCGGTGGACGTAGACGCCGCGATCGACACGAACGTCACGGGGAACCGCGCGAGCGGAACGTACACGTCATGCCGCGCCGGCCGCGAACTCGAGCTCTGGCCGAGGCTGATGTAGCGCCGGGTTTCCGTCTCCACCAACCCGTCGTAGGCAATGTCGGAGGCAACACCCACGATGCGGAACGAGCCCGAAGGCTGCATGGTCGAGGCCGTTTCCGGGAACACCAGGTGACGACCGATCGCGCGCTCCGGTCCGCCCATGCGCTCGGCGAGCGATCGGCTGATCACCGCGACCGGCGCAGCGCCCGGCCCGTCACCCGGCGAGACGTTGCGACCCTCCACTATCGGAACGCCGAGCGTCGGCAGGAAACCTTGATCGATCTGATGAACGCTCACGGTAATGCCGTCAGGGCTCTCGACGGGATCGAGTCCGTCGTAGCGGATTCTGGCGCGTTCAGAATCCCAGGGCGGCAGGGTCGGAAAGACCAGGCCCGCGTCAGCAACGCCGGGATACGACGACACGGCGTCGCGCAGGCGGTCGAAGAGCTCGTGGCGCGCCGCGGGCGCGCCGGCATCGGCGCGGCTGAACGTCACTGCCAGGCGCACGAGACCCTCACGCTTATACCCGACGTCGATCGTCGATAGGCGTTCGTACGCGCGCAGCAGCAGTCCGCCAGTGACGAGGAGCGTCAGCGTGAGCGCCACTTCTGCGGCGACCAGTGCCCCGCCAACCCGTCGCTCCGTCGCGCGGCCAACAGTTCCGCGACCGCCTTCCTTCATCACTTCGCCAGGCCTCACGCGCCGCCCGGCGAGAACCGGAACAACCCCGGCGAGAAGAGACGATACAGCGAGCGCCCCGAACGCCACGGCAAACGTCCAGGCCCGCGGCTCGAGCTCGAGGTAGGCCGGCAGCGCAACCGGAGACAGCGCGAGAAACGCGTCGAGCACGCGCGGACCCACGACCGCGCCCACGAGACCGCCAGCGATGACGATGAGCGTGGCTTCGATCAGCAGCATCGCGGCAAGGCGGCGGGAGTCAGCACCGAGCGCGGCCCGGACGGCCAGCTCCCGTCGGCGGTCGAGGACGCGCGCAAACAGGAGCCCGCCCACGTTGATGGCGGCAATCGCCAGAAGCGCCACGGCTGCAGCCACCAGCACGACGACGCCGCTGCGATAGCGTCCGCGCCAGCTTTCGCCGAACGGCTCCATCCGGAGCACCCGTTGACGGTACTTGTCTGGATAAGCGGCGCGCCAGGACCGGGTGATGGTGTCGAGCTCTGCCCGCGCCGACGCATCGGTGGTGCCGCTCCTCAGACGAGCGATCGTCCAGGCCACCGGCACGTCTCGATTGCGCTGGACGGCAACCGGCTCGTAAAGATCGAGCGGAATCCAGAATTCGACCAGATCGTCCTCGACGGTGCCAGCAAAGCGGCGCGGCGCGACACCCACGATCGTGTAGGCAGCGCGCTCGGTCGTGAACGGCCGGCCGACGATGGCTGGATCGCCCCCGAATCCACGAAGCCACAGGCCATGGCTGATCACCATGGCCGGCGCGGCGCCCGCCACATGGTCCGAGCTTTCGAGCAGCCTGCCGTGCGCCGCACGGAGCCCAAGGGTCTCGAAGTAGCCGGCATTCACCGCTTCTCCCCGCAGCCTCTCGGAGGAGTCGCCAACCCTGCCGACGACGCGTACACGCGCGGTCACAAGCATGGTCTCGAACATGCCCGCCGCGAGGAGGTCTTTCGCCTCGGGAATGGACAGCCAGATGCGGCTGTCCACGCCCGGCTCGTCCACCCACACGCGCATCAACCGGTCCGCGTCCGGAAACGGGAGCGGCCGAAGCAGCGTCGCGTCAGCCAGCGTCGCGATCCCCGTCGTCGCCACGCTGCCAAGCGCGATGCACGAGATGGCCGCAACGCTGAGGGCCTTGGAACGCCGGAGGCTTCGAAGCGACGTCACCGAGAAGTGTCATGCCCCGTGCATATCGCAAAGGCGGCCGAAAGAAAAGCCTTTCGCCTTGAGTGCCGGCACCATGAGGCGGATGGTCTCTGGCGTGTGACGACGGTCGGCACGGGGATTCGAGTGGTGACCGTCGTGGATCACGATGATGTCGCCCGGCGACGCTTTCTTGACGAGCCGACGCGTCGTGCGCTCGGCCTCCGGCGTCTGCCACCAGCTCCAGTCCCACATCCCCCAGCTCCAGCCGGCAAGCTGATAGCCCGCCAGTTCAAGCCCCTGGTACATGGAGGCGCTGCGCCAGCCCGCATGTGGACGGAACAACCGGCACGGCGCGTACCCAGTGATGGACGTAATTCGATTGGCCGCGCCCGTCAATTGTGCCGCGAGTGCCTCAGGCTCCATGAGCATCGGGCGTCGCGTGCCGCTGTGCAGGCCGATCGCGTGCCCATCTTCGGCAATCCGCCGGACGATCGGCGCGGTCTCGGGCGTGATGTGCTCGTCGATCAGAAAAAATGTCGCCGCGCACGCCCTCACGATCAAGCGCGTCGAGCAGCGACGGCGTCCACACCGGATTCGGCCCATCGTCGAACGTCAGGTAGATGGTGGGCGGCGTGCCGGCGTGCGGGGGCATCCGCCAGATCGACTTTCGTGGTCGAAAGGCTTCGAACAGAAATGGCGCCGGCGCGGTGTGCGACAGCATCGCCGCGCCGGCAATCACGAGCGCAAGGATCGCGAGCACATCAGGACGCGGCCCGGGCTGATTTGCCGTACCGCTGCGTCGCGTATCCGACAATCAGCCCCAGGACGCTACCCGGCAGCATGATCTGCCACCAGTAGTGCGTGCCGTCGGGCTGCGGGATCGCGGCGATGAGAAACGCGAAGAAGGCGCCGACGGCGAGGCCAGCGATCAGCAGCGCCTGCTGTGACTGCACGCGCGTGGCGATGTATCCGATGATCGCGCCGGCGACGATGCCCTTGACGGTCGACCCGATGACGATCCCGACGATGTCCGGAGCCGACTTCGGGCGCCGAGATGAGCGCGCTCAGCCCGTCGAAGATCCCGAGCACGCCGCCGAGCAACAGCCCCAACACAGGTTTGTTCATGCCATGTCCTCCAACCTGTCCTCTTACGCGCAGCTCGGATTCATTGTACGGGACGCGGATCTCGCGGATCGATAGACGGGACGCGGATCGCGCGGATCCTACTTTCACGGGACGCGGATCTCGCGAATTTCCGACCGATTCTGAAAACACGCGGTCAGCATTCGTTACAAACGCGCCTCTTGATGATCGCGCGTGATCCACGTCCGCGTGTCCGTCCCGTTTATTGCTATCCGCGTGATCCGCGTCCCGCTGATTTGATCAGCAATCCGCGTTACCGGCCCGCGAAGAACGCCACCGCTGCGCGCATGACGATGTAGGCCAGCACGAGCAGGATCGCCGTCCGATAGGTCCGGCCGAATCTGCCGATCCGGTCGAGCGACGGTCTCCGCGTAGGCGTCGACCTTCCGATTGTCCCTGAACCGCGCCACATCGTCGGCGAGCGCCGTCACGCTCTGATAGCGCTGCGAAGGCTCGGCAGCAAGCGCGCGCGCGCAGATGGCCGCGAGCGGCCGAGGAACGCCCGCGTCTCGCAGCATCGCCGCCGGATCGCCCTCGGGGACGCGGTTCGGTGAGCAGAAGGAACAGAATGGCCCCCAGCCCGTACACGTCCGCCCGCGCGTCCAGTCTCCCCAACGTCCCCACGCGCCTGTTCCGGCGCCATGAAACCTGCGGTGCCAACGACCGTGCCAGCATCGGTCTCGGCGCCAAGTTCGACGGACTGTCGACTGGGACTGCCGACTCCTGACGACTGTCGACTGGGACTGGGACTGCCGACTCGACTGTCGACTGGGACTGCCGACTCAGACTGCCGACTGTGACTGACGACTGCCGACTGCCGACTGCCGACTGTCTTCGCCACCCCCCAATCCATCACCATCACTTCGCCGAACGCCCCGACCATGACATTCTCCGGCGTGAGGTCGCGATGGATGAACCCTTGCGGCGTGCGCGAACGCGACCGGCTCGCAGATGCGTTCGAAGAGCCGCAACCGTTCGTTCAGGTCGGGCATTGTCGCGAAGGTGTTCTCCGAGCGTCCGGCCCGAACGCGCTTCATCACGTAGAACAGCCGGCCGTCGGCCAGCCGGCCGGCGTCGTGGATCGGGACGATGCCCGGGTGTTCGAGCCTGGCGAGGACGCGCGCCTCGCTTGCGAAGCCGGCGTTCGAGGCTGGCGCTCGCGAGCGCGTTGGGAATCTTGATCGCGACCTCGCGCCCGAGCTCTTCGTCGACGGCAAGGTAGACCGTGCCCATGCCGCCGCGGCCGATCTCCTCGACGACCGAGTAGCGGCCGGACTCGAACTCTGGCCAGCGCCCGAGCGCTCGCAGGCGGGTCACCGCCGCGTCCGAGAGCCCGCTCGCGAGACGGCTCATTCGATCTCCAGACCGAAGAGATCGCGCGCCTCGCGGCGGAACTCCTGATCGCTGCCGCACAGCCCGCGCAGCGTGTCGAGCGCGCGCTCGCGAAAGCGGCGGCGGACCTGCGCCAGGTTGTTGGTCACCTGCGTCTGCGTCAAGTGAAACTCGTGCGGCCAGCTGCGCGTAGCTCACGCCCTCGGCTGGCGCGAGATCGTAGCGCTCGAAGAGAGCAAACGGGATCGGACCGTCCCTTGTCCTCGTACTCGGCGCGGAGATCCTGCACCGCCTTGTCGAAGAGCGCCCGCACGAACTCCTGGTGAAAGAGCTCGTCGGGTTCGGGCATCGACGACGAGCCCGCGCGACGCGACCTCACGCTCCGCGCCGTCGAAGTCGAGCGGCAGCGTCTGGACGCCACCGCCGCGCTTCAATCGCGACGACGACTGCCGCATGTTCATGACGAAGCGGTCGGCGCAGACGCGGACAAAGGTGCGGAAGCGGGCCTTGCCCGGCTCGTAGCGCTCGAGCCACGACTTCTGAAACGCGTCGGCGAAGAAGCCCTGCGTGAGATCGCGCGCGTCCTCGGTGTCGAGGCGCCAGGTCAGGCGCAGGTGTTTGTAGACTGGTTTCCAGTAGCCCTCGACGAGGTCGCCGAACGCGTCGCGCCGCGTATCGGGATCGGCGTCGCGGATGCGTTCGATCGCCGAGTGTCGGGTCGCCGGAAAGCCGCCTTTGGTGCGCACGTCATCCGGTTCCATTACCCGCCTCCGGCGCTGACTGTACCGTGTCGCCACGGCGTACAGGTTCTCATGCGGTCGCGTAAAGGGGATGGTGAGCTCGGGGCTATCATATCCGCCTTCGCGCTAGGCGCTTCGGCGCGACTTCGTCCGCCTTCGCGCGGGCTTCGCGCTAGGCGCTTCGGCGCGACGTCGCCCGCATCAAGGAGAGCAGCATGGCAGACGTGGACCAGGCGACTCGCAGCATGATTCAGAGCCTGGAGAAAAAGACCGGCAAGACGTTCGACGAGTGGCTGGCAATCGCCAGGAGCCGTGGGGAGACGAAGCACAAAGGACTCGTCGACCATCTGAAGACGACCCACGACCTGACCCATGGATACGCCAATCTCGTGGCGCACAAGGCGCTCGAGTCTGACGCCGGCTCGGCCAATCCGGACACGCTCGTGGCGACGCAGTTCTCGGGCGCAAAAGCCGATCTCAGGCCAATCTACGATCGCCTGGTCACCGAGCTGAGGGCATTCGGAAGCGACGTCGAGCTGGCGCCGAAGAAGGGCTACGTGAGCGTGCGTCGCAGTAAGCAGTTCGCGCTGCTCCAGCCCTCGACCGTCACTCGTCTCGACGTCGGGATCGTCCTGAAGGGCGTCGTCCCGACCGTGCCGGCTCGAGGCGTCCGGGAGCTTCAACGCGATGGTCACGCATCGGGTTCGCGTCGAGACGTCGATCAGGTCGACGGGGAGCTGATCGGCTGGCTGAAGCGCGCCTATCAGGAAGCCGGCCACGGATCACACGGATAACACGGCAGCCGGTCGCGCGGACTTTGGCCGAGTCGGCGAAGCTTGTATGCTCTTCGAGCATGGCGCCGCGGCCTCCCGATGCTCAGCTCGACGGCCAGATCGACCGTCTCTATCAACTTCCGCTCGACGAGTTCACCGCCGCGCGGAACGCGCTGGCGAAGGAGGCGGGAGCCGCCGGGCGCCGAGATTCGCGCGCTGCAGAAGCCGCCGCTGGCCGCCTGGGCGATCAATCAGGTGTACTGGCGAGGGCGGCCGGCGTTCCACGCCTTCAACGCATCCGCCGCCGCGCTTGCGGGCGGCGCACGCGGCCGTCGTGTCGGGAAAGCGCGCCGACCTGCGCGCCGCCGGCAAAGCGCACGAAGAGGCGCTCGAAGCCGTCGCGAAAGCGGCGCTTGCCATCCTTCGCGACGCCGGGCAGCCGGCGACCGACGCGACCAAACAGGCGATCGCCAACGACGCTGCGCGCGCTGCCCGCCTCGACGGACCCGCCCGGCCGCCTCACGCAAGTCCTGCAACCGACCGGGTTCGAACTGCTCGCCGGACTTTCCGCTGGCTCGCGGGCGTGACACCGGCCGCGGTCGGCGCGCGCATCGAAGACGTCGGCCAATGCGCGCCGGCTCCGACAACCAAGAACGCCGCGCAGACGAAGGCGCTGGCCAAGGCGAAGGAAGCCGTCGCCGCCGCCGTTCGCGCGGAGCGGACCGCCGACGAGAAAGCGCGCCGCGAGGAGTTCGAGGCCGCGCGTGCAGCGCGAGAAGCGGAGCGTGCGGCGACCGCGCTCGCCAAGGCGCGCGAGGCACTCGAGAGCCGCCCAGGAGGCAGTCGAGACCGCCGAGCGCGACGCCGACGTCGCGACGCGCAAGAAGGATGCGGCGGCGCGGCGCGTGCGCGAAACCGCCGACGCGCTCGCGGCGGCCAAGGTTCGCACCGAAGCGGCGCAAGCCGCGTTCCAAACGGGGTCAGGCCGTGAATCGTGAATTGGGGTCAGGCCGTGAACCGTGAATGTCCGTATCCGTCCTCGCCGGGTATGGTCTACCGCTCTCATCGGCAATGAAGCCGGATCAACCACTCAGCGGATACCGTGGCAAACGAATTGGCCTCGTCCTCGGCGGGGCGGCGCTCGTCGCCTGGGCTGTAGGGTTTCTGGTCGGCCTCCTGGTGCGTTTCGTGTTCGGACGATGAAATACATGGGAAACTCGGAACGGATGGGCTGGCTAGAAGCGGCACGGGAGTTGATAGCGAGAACCGGGAGGCCAGTTTCTAGCCACAAATGCCCGAGGAAATGACAGTCCCCTTGCCAAACTGTCCATGCCGCGTACACTCGACGATCTTCGCGACTGGGTCAGGCAGAACCTGAAACTAGATCTGCTGGCCGAGACGCAGTTGTTCGAAGCGATCGAGCAGGTGATGGCCCGTCAGCGGCAGATGGTCGAGGAGTCGAAGCACGACGCGATTCAGGCGCTGACCGAGGGTTTCACCGCCAAACTGGCCCGCCTCCAGACGCAGCTCTCCGAGAAGGACGTCACCGTCAGCAACGTCGCGCGCTACTTCGAGGACGTCGTCGCGGACCTGACCGACAAGTCGCACCGCGACCCGAAGACGAAGCTCCTGAACTTCAACTGGTTCATGGAGCGCGTCGAGTCGTATCTCGCTGTCGAGCAACGCGTTCGCTGGTGCAGCGTCGGCGTCGTGGACATCACCAGCTTCAAGCGCTACAACGACACGTTCGGCCACGCCGTCGGCGATCTGATCATCGAGCGCGTCGCGCGTATCCTCTCGGATCAGATTCGTTCCGACGACTTCCTCGCCGCTCGAACGCGGCGCCGAGGCCGGCGACCTGCACGCGCGGTTCGGCGGCGACGAATTCTGTTTCCTCATCCCGCAGCTTCCCGGCTGCGTCGAGGCGACCGAGATTGCCGAGCGGTTCCGGCAAGCGGTATCGGCGTACGACTGGGGAACCGAGGACGAGCGCCTCGCTGACAATCCTGTCAGCGTCGACGTGGGCGTCGTCTGCCTGCGGATGGGACCCGTCGCGGAGCGCCGTAGCGTGGCGCGACAGCTCGCGGCCGACCTGATTCAGCGAGCGGACACGCTGATGTACGAAGCGAAGAGCCGCCGGTCGGGGCGCGTGCACGCGACGGCGGTCGCGGTCGAGAACGGCGTGCTCGTCGACATCGCCGCCGCGGCGCGGCGCCGGTCCCGTCGGACTCGAGAACCGCCGCTGATTTGCCCGGCCGAGAGCGCGGGTGCTAGAATGCAGAGTTACTCGATAGTGTCGCATGCCCGTCAGACTCAGTGCGATCGAGCTGACGTCGGCATTCAACACTCAGTATTCAGCATTTCCTCGTGGTGGGTGTAGCTCAGTGGTAGAGCGCCGGACTGTGGCTCCGGAAGTCGCGGGTTCGAACCCCGTCATCCACCCCAAAACCCCGCACGAGCCCCGATAAGAGCCGTTCAATGCCGCGCGGGCCTGGCGGCCGGTTCATCCTCGACCAGCAGTACTCTCACTAGCCGATAGGCTCCGATGACTCACGTCATCCTCGGTTCATCAAACGAATCGATACTGTACGATGCCAGCAGCAAGCCTCACTTCTCGAGCGAGGCCAGGTGATTGAATGCGTCATCGACATCGTGCAATGCCGGGCATCTTTCCGTTCCTTCACGCGCCGATCGCGTTGAGCACGCCACGCGCGATTGGTCTGTTCCTGCTTTGCCTGTGCGGACCCGGCGTGGCGGCAGCACATCCCGCACGTCGTTCCTCTAACGCCCTCATCCCGTCCGCGTCGAGTACGACCGGGCAGACGCCAACCACGCAGGCCGCCGCCGCTACCACCGGACGCGTCGTCGTCACGATTCTCGTCGAGGGGCTTCGCATTCCGGCCGTGAACGTCGAGTTGCGTGACGTCGACGGCAACGTCGTCGATCGCGCAGACGATCAGCGACGCGATCGGCCAGGTGACGTTTCCCGACGTGCCGGCCGGCCGCTATCGTCGTCAAGGCGGCCCGCGAGGGGTTCGCCGACAGCGAGTCGACGCCGTTCATGGTGCAGGGCGGCGAGACACGACAGGTGCTCGTCGAGATGCGACTGACGTTCGTCCGCGAGAGCGTCGAGGTCGTCGTGCCGGCCAACTCGCCGACCGAGAGCCTGCAGCCGGTGGCGGTCAGCGACGTGCTGACCGGCGCGAAGATGGACATCCAGCCGCTCGCGGGCGACGACTTTCAGTCGCTCCTGACCGTGCTGCCGAGCGTCATCCGCGGGCCCGAGGGCCGGCTGCGCGTCAAGGGTGGCGCGCCGACCACCGGCGCGCTGCAGATGAGCAGCGCCAGCCTCAACGACCCGTCCACCGGCGACTTCGATCTCGAGCTGCCGAGCGGCGCCGTCGAGTCGGTCGAAGTCCTGTCGAATCCCTTCGCGGCCGAGTACGGCCGCTTCTCGACGAGCGTGACGCAGGTCCGCACCAAGCGCGGCACCAACGAGTGGATCTTCAAGCCGGACAACCTCATGCCCGGGCTTCGGCAAGGGCTTCGCCTTCGTCAACAAGTTCGAGCCGCGGCTCTCGATCTCGGGCCCGCTCAAGCGCGACCAACTGCTGCTCGGCCAGTACCTCCAGTACCGCTTCGCGCGCACGCCGGTGAAGAGCCTGCCCGGCGAGCCGCAGCTCGGGCCTCGACAGCTTCGACTCGTTCACGCGGCTCGACGCGGTGCTGTCGTCGCGTCATGCGCTGACCGGCGGCGTCATCTACTTCCCGCGCAAGATCACGAACGCGACGCTGTCGACGTTCCGCCCGCCGGAGACGACGCCGAAGTTCACGCAGGAGGGCTTCTGCGGCCGGCGCTGGTCGATCGGCTGATTCTCTCGGCGCACGCCGTGCTCGAATCGACGTTCGCCGTGCGCACCTTCGAGGTCGATCAGAACACGCAGGGCGACGCTGCCGATGGTCTACGCCCCGCAGGGGCAGAGCGGCAACTTCTTCAACCGTCAGGAGCGCAACGTCCGCAGCCTGCAGCTCGTCGAGGCGCTGACGATCTCGAAGGACGAGTGGGTCGGCCAGCACGTCTTCAAGGTCGGCCTCGACCTGCAGCACTCGCGCTTCGACGGCGACCAACTACAGCCAGCAGGTCGACGTCGTCCGCCTCGACGGCTCGCTCGCCGAGCGGACGACGCTATGCGCCGCCGCGTCGATCAACCCGAGGTCAGCGGCACCGAGTTCGCGATGTTCGCGCAGGATCGCTGGCGCGTCAACGATCGGCTGAACCTCGAGCTGGGCATCCGCGCTGGATCGCGACGACATCGTCGAGCGCGTCAACTACTCGCCGCGCGTCGGGATGTCGGTCAGCGTGCTCCCCGAGGGCCGCGGCATCCTGCGCGGCGGGCTTCGGCAAGTTCGCCGAGCGCACGCCGCTGACGGTCGGCGCCTTCACGCAGTACGACGCGCAGACGGTCAGCCGGTTCGCCGCCGACGGCACGCCGCTCGGCGCCCCGGTGACCTTCGCGCCACGTCGTCGACGGCGCGCTCAAGACGCCGGAGAGCATCGTCCAGACGGTCGCCTGGGATCAGCGCTTCGGCCGGCGCTTCTTCTTCAAGGCCGCCTACCTGCATCGCGACGGCTCGCACGCCTACATCGTCGATCCGGATCCGACCCGCGGTGTGCTCACGCTGGCGTCCACCGGCGAGTCGAAGTACTGGGAGGTCGAGACCACTGGCCGGTTTCTCGCCAGCGAGCACCGCGACCTGAGCGTCTCGTACGTGCGCTCGCACGGCACCGCGCGATCTCAACGACTACGACCAGTTCTTCGGCAACTTCCGGAACCCGATCATCCGGTCGCAACGAGAACTCGCTCAGCCCGACCGACGTGCCCAACCGGCTGATCGTGCGCGGCACGATCGGGCTGCCCGGGCAAGTGGGTCTTCTCGCCGCTCTACGAGTGGCGGACCGGGTTTCCCGTGGTCGGCGGTGAACGAATTCCAGGACTTCGTCGGCGAGCGCAACCGGGCGGGCCGGCTGCCGACCGTCTCGACGCTCGACTTCACGCTCGCGCGGCCGTGGCGCTTCCGGAAGTATCGCTTCACGGCCGGCCTCAAGATCTACAACGCCTTCGACACCGGCAACGAGCGCGACGTGCAGAACAACATCACGTCGCCCGACTACGGCCGGTTCTACAATCCGATTCAGCGCTCGATCGGATTCGTCTTTGGCACCACCCGGCCGTAACTCTGTGGCGGAGCTGGACCGTGCCCTGCCCTCGTGACAAGCTCCGTGGGCAGTTCAGGGCAGAACAACGCTTCCGCGAGGCACCAGGCGACGCTCGGGCCTCAGCACGAGTAAAGGTTCCAACCTCGCCCTGAGGGAGATGATTTTGCGCATCGTCTCGACGAAAGCCCGGCGTTCGGTGCGCCTGACCGAGGCACGCGCAAAGATGGCCTGCAGCTCTTCGCGAGTGAGAAACGGATTTCCCATACCACAGTTGGATGCAAAAATCGTAGTCACAGGAATGAGTAATGTCATTCATCAGAACGGACGCGCCTGCCCGACCGATCGACACGATTACTGTTGAGGTCGAATCGTCAGTCGAGTCGATCGCTGACTCGTGCTCAGTGCGCGCGGTTGCGCACATTGTCTTGACTGCTGAGTCCTTTTGTGGAAAATGAATTCGTAAATTGATTGGGAGAACGCTCGCATCGTTTGACCTGTCAGTTTCGATCCCGACAGACGAGCAAACTGTCGGTCCGGCGTCGAGTCTGCCCCGTCCGCCAGGCGAGCGCACGACGGCATTCGAACAACCGGCGTCTCCCTCCGATGAATATCCGGTCACAGCCGCGACAGCGATGGAACCTCTGTGTGGGCCCAGGCAGATAACCTGCTAACGAACCGGCACGTGCCGGGCCGGTCCGACGAGCTCGGCGATCGAGTCGTAATCCTCGACGAGCGGGGCTCGCCATCGCTCGAGCTTCTGCGGTTCCATCGGACGCTGACCATCATTCCAGGGTTTGAAGTCTCGCTGCGGCGCCGGCTCGAGCGACTGCGCCAGTTCAAGCACCCTTCGTTTGCCACGACCCCGGCCGTCGAGTACCTGGGCGAGGATCGGGGTCTCGCACTGCTCTCAACCTATACGGTCGGACGCCGGTTGTCCGACCTCCTCGACAGCGCCAGAGGCGGCGTGTTTGCCGCCGCCTTGATCCGCCAGCTCACCCCCGCGCTGGCCGCCTTTCACCAGTACGGCGATGGCATTGGCCACGGGGCCCTGACTGCCAGTCGCATCGTTGTCACTCCAAGTGGACAGCTGGTCATCATCGAGCATGCGTTGGGTTCCGCGTTGGAGCGGCTGCAACTGACGGCCGGACGAATGCACGAGGCCCTTGGGCTACCAGTACCCGCCGGAGCGGCGGCCCGGCCGCACATCGATGCGCGCACGGACTACTTTCAACTCGCCCTGGTCGCTCTTTCGCTACTGCTGGGCCGGCCCCTCACGCCTGGCGAGTCCAGGGAGAATCTCGACGCGGTGTGTAACCGGGCGTTCTCCGACGCCAACCTGGAATCGGGAGACGAGTGGCGCGGGCTGCGAAACTGGATCGAGCGGTCGCTGCAAGTCAACGGACGAGCCTTCCCGTCGTCAAAGGATGCGACCGACGCGATCCGCGACGTCGGGGATCCGGCCCTCGACCCGGCGCAGCCGTGGCGAGCGCTGCTCGAGGCTCGCCAGGACCGCTCCAATCCCCTGCTCGAGTTCATGCCGGCGACGAAACAGGAGGCGCCAGCACCTCCACTCGAGACACCTGCCGCTGCCGAACGCATGCCTGAACCCGTGGACATTGATAAGGGGACTCCAGGTGAGACGGGTGACGATCTCGAACGCATTCCTGCGGCTCCGGATACGTCATTCGAACCCGACCAGTTCCGGAAGGGCTCAGTGCCGAACTCAATGCCGAGCTCAGTGCCGCCTGTGTTCGTCAAGCCGGCTGTGGCCGTCAAGCCCGCGACCTACCTCCAGTGGGCGGTCGCCCTCCTCGCCCTGGTTGCCGTTGGCGAGGCCATTGCGATCGCGATGCTTCTCCGGACTCGGGCGGCAGTGCCACCGCCGGTGACGCTTACGGAGGTCAACCTCGATACTCCGGATCCAGGGGCCGCCGTTCTCATCAACGGCCAGTCGGCAGGGGTGACGCCGCTGCAATTGAAGATTGGTCCCGATACGAAATCGATCAGTGTCGCAAGCGTGCTGCCGCCGCTTCCGAAACAGGATAGCGCCGTGGGCAGCATGGGACAGCAGCCGCGGCCGATCGAGAATGGGCGCGGCACGGCGGTGAGCCCGCGCACGGCGGTGAGCCCGCGCTCGGCCAGCATCGCGGCAACGCCTCAGCCCCTCGGCGGCATCAGATTGTCGTCGCCGATCGATCTCGAGGTATTCGAAGGCGACACCCGGCTCGGTTCGAGCGCCACCGGGATCGTGTCGGCGGCAGCGGGACGGCACGAACTCGACCTCGTGAACAGTTTGCTCGGGTTTCGATCGCGCCAGGTGGTGGATATCAAGGGCGGGCAGGTCGTACCCCTCACCATCACCCCACCGAACGGCCGCATCAACATCAATGCGGTACCCTGGGCTGAAGTACTGATCGATGGCAAGTCCGTCGGTGAAACTCCGATCGGCAACTTGTCGATTCCCCTGGGAGAGCACGAGATCGTCCTGCGTCATCCGCAGCTTGGAGAAATCCGCCGGACCGCCCTCGTTCGGTCCGACGTTATCACGCGTGTTACTGCAAACTTCGGGCGCTGACCGTCACTTCGTGACTCCCTCTGGCGCGCGCGCCGTCGTGGCGATCGCCGTCGTAGCCTGGCTCGCCGCCTCACCCGGTCTGGTCGCGCAGGATACGCTCGACCGGGCCAAGGACCTTTACAACACTGCCGCCTACGACGAAGCCCTGCTGGTGCTCAATCGACTCCGCCAGACGGCATCGAGCACCGATTCGACGGAAATCGCCGGTTACCAGGCCTTCTGTCTCCTTGCCCTCGGCCGCACGCTCGACGCCCGCCAGGCAATCGTGGCGCTCGTCAAGTCGGATCCTCTCCATCGATTGTCGGAATCGAGTTCGTCACCGCGGACTCGCGCCGTGTTCGACGAGATCAGGCGCGAGCTGCTGCCGACGATCGTGCAGCAGACCTACGATCAGGCCAAGGCCGCGTACGATCGGAAGGAGCCCGACGTTGCCGTCCGGGAATTCGACCGCGTGCTCGCGCTTCTTGACGAACCGGGGCTCTCGGGCCTGCCGAACATGGAGGATCTGCGGCGCCTGGCGACGGGATTCCGAGATCTCAGCAAGGCGGCTGCGACTCCGCCGCCGCCAGCCGTGTCGAACGTTCCGGATCTTCAGCCGACACCACCCGCTCCTGCGCCGGTGCCTCGAGCACCGGTGACCTACAGCGCCGGCGATGATGGCGTCGTGCCGCCGGTTTTGGTGTCGAAAACCACGCCTTCCTGGCGCCCACGCAGCGACGTCGAGAGGCGCCAGCTGTTCCGCGGCATCCTCGAGCTGATGGTCGATGAGCAGGGCGATGTGGTCGCGGCGGTGCTGGGAAAGAGCGTTCACCCGGGTTACGATCCGGAGCTCCTCGTGATGGCGAAGAGCTGGAAGTTCAAGCCGGCGACGAAGGACGGCGTGCCCGTGAGGTACCGCACCACGGTTGAAGTTCGCCTGGGGCCGGGATGAGTGGCGGGGAGCCGCACCAGGGCCGCGGCTCGCTTCTCGCGGCTCGCTGCTCGTCGTTCGTCCAGCCGCTGGTAATCTGAAAACGCGAACCGCGAGCAGCGCGCCGCGACTTACCCGACTTTCACCACCATCATCGTCGCGTCATCGAAGGGCTCGCGCTTGCCGCGATACTCGGTGAGCACGGTTTCGACGCGCGCCAGGAGATCCTCGGCGCCGATTGCCGAGACGAGAAGACTCTCGAGACTCTCCGCGCCGAACATCTCCCCCGCCTCGTTCTCGGCTTCAACGCAGCCGTCCGTGTAAAAGAACAGCAAATCGCCCGCTTCGAGCTGGACGCGGGCTTCGGCGTAGCCGCGGCCGGCGAGGAGGCCAACCGGCAGCCCCGACGAGGACATGCGTTCGAGCCCTTTCGCTCTGCGCAAGATGTACTGCGGATTGTGCCCGGCGTTTACGTAGCGCAGCTCGCGCGTCGCGGGGTTGAGGATACCCACGAAGAGCGTCGCGTAGATCGGCCCCGGCGTATTCCCCTCGATGTCGACGTCGATCTCCCGTGCGATCGCGTCGAGGTCCTGGCCAAGCGCGAGGCGTGTCCGCAGAGAGGCCTGAATGTTCGCCATCAAGAGCGCAGCGCCGACGCCCTTCCCCGAGACGTCGCCGACGAGGAGCGCGATCCGTCCGTCATGGAGCGAGAAGTAGTTGAAAAAATCGCCGCCGACTTCCTTGGCCGGCACCGACACGCCCTTGATTTCGGTCAGGCCGAAGCGCAGAGGGCTCTGCGGCAGCATGTCGTTCTGGATCTGCCGGCCAAGCTCGAGCTCGCGCTTGATCCGTTCCTGCTCGACGGCCGACCGCTGGTGCAGCTCGACGTCCTCGGCCATCTGATTGAACGCCGTGGCGAGCCTGCCGATCTCGTCCTTCGACTGCACCTTGACGCGGGCGCTGTAGTCGCCGGCCGCGATGCGGTGCACGCCGTCGCTGAGCGTTGACAGATTGCGCGTCAGGCGCGACGAGAGCGGGACGATCCCGATGAGGGCGAGGCCAATGAACGCCAGGCCGAGGCCGGCATTGCGCGCGCTCGTCCGCCGGAGGGCCTGCAGGGAGTCGCCAACTGGACGGGCAATGCCGAACCGCAGTCCGGAGCCAGTCGGATCGGTGGTCGACACAACGATCCAGTCGCCCACGCGGTTCGTGCCGGCCGGCGCGTCGGCCTTCGTGACGTCACCCCCGATCGCCTCGATCTTCGTCTTGTCGTCGACGGTCTGCGTGTAGAGCCGACCGCCTTTTCCGACGGCGAACGGAATCTCGCCACGGTCCCGCCGCGTCGTCGTCAGCACGGTGGCGAGCAGATTCGGCAGGTTCACCTCGGCGTTGGCGGCGCGCACGACCTCGCCGTCGCGTTCGAACGTGACGTCGAGCCGCGTCCCCGAGAGCGCCGTCTTCTTGCGCGCTGGAGTCGTGCGCACTGACGCCGTGGGCGTCGCCCGCGTTAACAGCGTGGGAGACGCGGCCTTCGCCGGAGGACGTCGCGTCGTCGCCTTGGCCGCCTTCGATACTTTCTCCAAGGCGGCGGCGGCTGCCGCCTGCGCTTTCGCGTCCGCGGCGCGCTGCGCTTCGGCCACCCGCTTCTGCGCTTCCGCGGTGCCGAGCTGAATCCCCTGCGCGATGCCGAGCATCCGTTGATTGACCTCGGCCATGATCCGGCGGCGTTCTTCGTCGGTCAGCTTTTCCCACTGCCCTTCCGGGACGAACTGCCGGACGATGTCGCGCCGCATCGGCCCGATGTCGATCATCATCCGGTCGCGCGGCGTCCCGTCTGGACTTGGCGCACCGTCGGCGCCTGGCGGTGGTGGTGGTCGGCGATCGGGAAACGGTGGAGAAGGCGGTGGCGGCGCGGCGCTGTCGGCGGGCGCGGGGGCGTGGCGCCTGGCAAGGGGGCTGGCTGGACGCCTGCTACGGGCGGCGTGGGCGGAGTCGGCGCGACCGGCGACGCTGGCGGCGGGGGCGCGCCCCGATTGCCATCCCCAAAACGCCCGCGGCCGCCGCCAGGCCCACCGCCCGGCCCTGAGCCAGGCGGACGAGGGCCGCGAAGGCCGCGCAGCTCGACGTTCTCGAGCAGCATCGCCATCTCGCCGAGCGCCTGCGCGACCTGCGTTTCCTCGCTAGTGGGAGCGACGACTGGTTCGACCGTGCCGGTGGTAGCCAACGCCTCCGTCGCCGCTGTCGCAGCCGCGCGTGCAGCCGCGACGTCCATCAGCCGCTCGACCCGCTCGCTCAGCTGCGCGGTGACGACCTGCATGCGCTGACTGAGCTCGCCGGCGAGGAGCTCCGACTCACGCCCCGCCGCCTCGCGCATCGCCCGCGCGTTACTGGCGTAGGTAATCAGCGTGACGGCCGCCAGCGGCACGACCGACAGGAAGAAGAACGCGACGATCAGGCGGAGCCGCAGACTCATTCATCCCAAGCTTACGCCAGGACCCGTCAGCGCGCGCGGCGTTTCGCCGCCGCCCGGACCGGCTTCTCGATCACCGCCTTGGCGGCTTTTTTCTTGCCCGTGCTGACCCGATCGAGACTCTGGCGCAGCGCATCCATCAGGTTGACCACCTTCGGCGGCGCCTCCTCCTCGGTCGCAACAACTTCCTCGCCCGCGACTTTGGCGTCGATGATCCGCTGCAGCTCTTCCTGATACTTGTCGCTGTAGTCTGCGAGGTTCAGGGCGCCTTCGAAATTCTCAATCACCTGCTTGGCGAGCTTGATCTCCTCGGGCTTGACCTTGGCGGGCACCGACTCGAGCTCTTCGATCTGCTCCATGCCGCGCACCTCTTTGGCGTGACGCATGGTGTACATCACCAGGCCCTTGTCGCGCGGCAGCACGGCCACGAGATACTCGCGCCCGTAGAGCGCCAGCTTACCGATGCCCGCCTTCCCTTTCATCCCCTCGCGCATGACCGCGAATGCTTCGCGCGCCATCGGACCGTCCGGCGCCAGGTAGTAGGGCCGTTCGACGTAGACCGGATCGATCGATGACGCCTCGGTGAACTGCACGAGATCGATGACGCGCGTCGACTCGGGCCGGACCTTCGACATGTCGTCTTCGGTCAAGACGACGTAGCGGCCCTTTTCGAACTCGTAACCTTTGACGATTTCCGAGATCGGCACCTCGCGCTCGTGGTACGGGCACCAGCGCTTCTGCTGAATTCTGTTCTGACACTCGGCGTGCAGCTGGTTGAAGCTGATCGTGGCCGCCGCGTCTGTTGCCGGGAAGACCCGCACCGGGATCGTCACCAGGCTGATCTTCATGAAACCCTTCCACGTTGGGCGAGCCGCCATCTATGCGCTCCTTTATTGATCGGCTGGGCCCATGGCCGTAGGGCCCACCGCGTTCAGTATGCCGTTTTGGAGATCCGCAAACAGCATTGATTATCGGCCCCGTACGGCCGTTTCGGCACTGAGTGCACAATTTTGCACCACTGACCGGCATTCGTGCCTCGGCGCCGACCTCGTCCCGTTACCCTCCGAGCCCCTCAAGGACTGTATCTGCTTGAAAATATTGCCGATTGGCGCGCCGCCCACTTGACGCTGAGCTTACAATGCTGAGGCGCGGAAGGTTGTTGATTAATGACGCCAATTGGTTGAAGATGTTGGCAGTCGATTACAGAGTATTCGGAGATTGAGCAGATTCGGACTTGGGGCATCCTCCTCCCGCCCCGACCTGGGTCGTCAGTCTCCGAATACTCGGTAATCGACTGTCCCTCCTTTCTTTTCTTTCTCCCTTTTTGTGAACTGGCGCGAAAAACCCGGCAGTGCGCGACCGATGCTCGCGACGCTCGCCGATCCGCCGCTGACCGGCGCCTCGCTCGTCTTCGAACCCAAGTACGACGGCATTCGTGCGCTGGTCGAGATTGAACCCGCGGCCACGCGCAAGTCCGCCACGGTGCGCGTCTGGTCACGGCTCGGCAACGACAAGTCGTCTCAGTTTCCGTCCATCGTCGAAGCGCTCGCGTCGTTTGGCGCCGCCGCGCGCGAACCGCTCGTCATCGATGGCGAGATCGTCGCCCTCGATCGCGACGGGCGGCCAATGGGATTTCAGCGGCTGCAGGGCCGGATTCACCTGAGCGACGCCAGCGACGTCGCGCGGATCGACCGCGAACAGCCGGTGGCGTTCATCGCGTTCGATCTGCTGCGCGAAGGCAAGGACGATCTGCGCGGGTTGCCGCTCGTCGAGCGTCGGGCGCGGCTCGAGCGGCTGCTGGCGCGATCGCAATCGAAGACGATCCGAATCAGCGAGCAGGCCGCCCGCGACGGCCGCGCGCTTCACGCGCGCGCGCAGCAGGAGGGATGGGAAGGCCTGATCGTAAAGGACGCGACGTCGCCCTACCAGTCGGGGCGGCGCAGCCCGTCGTGGCGAAAGCTGAAGCTCCATCACGAGCAGGAATTCGTCGTCGGCGGCTGGACTGAACCGCGCAACACGCGGCAGCATTTCGGAGCGTTGTTGCTGGGGGTATACGAGACGCACGGCTCAGGGATCAAGGCTCAGGGCTCAGGGAAAGGGTCAGGGCAGCGCGCAAATTGATTTACGTGGGCCACACAGGCACGGGGTTCGATGAGCGCGAGCTCCAGCGCGTGTCGAAGCTGCTCAAGGCGCGCGCGATTGCGCGCTCTCCCTTTGCCAACCCGATCAAGAGCAACGAGACCGCGCACTGGGTCACTCCTGATCTCGTCGCGCAGGTCCGCTTCACGGAGTGGACCGATGACGGGAAGTTGCGGCACCCGGTGTACCTGGGGCTGAGGGATGACAAGGACGCGAGGAGCGTTGTCAGAGAAGCCCCTGCCGCGCCGACGCCTGGACTACCGGGGCCTGCCGCGCCGAAGCGCGGGAATACGGGGCCTGCCGCGCCGAAGCGCGGGAATACGGGGCCTGCCGCGCCGAAGCCCGAAGGGCGAAGGCGGGTGGGCTCCCCGCGAGCACTAAACAAAGCGGACAAGAAATCGCAATCCATCCCAGTGGCACTCCGGAACGCCCTCTCACAGATGCAGCCGGTCGTCGATCAACTGCAGGCTCTGGAGGACGCGCGCCGGGACGGCGCAATCTCGCTGCCCGACGGCAGCCGCATCAGCGTTACCAACCTGGCAAAGCACTTCTGGCCGAAGCTCAAGCTCACCAAAGGCGACCTGCTGCGGTATTACGCGACTGTCGCGCCGTTCATCCTCCCCGTCGTCGCCGATCGCCCGCTCGTGATGAAGCGATTTCCGAACGGCGTCGACGATCCGGTCGCGTTCTACCAGCAGCGGAAGCAGAAGGAACGACCGCCCGCTGGCGTGCGCATCGAAGTGCTGCCCCCTGACATCGATCCCATCGACGAGCCCGGCACCGAGCGATTCATCGGCGGATCGCTCATTACGCTCCTCTACATGACCCAGCTCGCCGCGATCTCGCAGGATCCGTGGTTTTCGCGCGTGCAGTCGCCGATGGACGCCGACTACGTCGCGATCGATCTCGATCCCGGCGACGGCGCTACCTTCGCGCAGGTGCGCGACGTCGCCTGCTGGGTCCGTGATGAGCTCGAGGCGCTGAAGGTCCCAGGGTTCCCCAAGACCTCGGGGTCGCGTGGCCTGCACATCTACATTCCGTTACCGGCCGGCACGTCGTACGAATCGGGTCAGCTGTTCTGTCAGATAGTGGCGACGGTTGTCGCCAGCAAGCACCCGAAGGTCGCCACCGTGGAGCGCATGGTGAAGAAGCGTCGGCATGGCACGGTTTACGTCGACTTTCTCCAGAACATCCTCGGAAAGACGCTCGCGACGGCCTACAGCGCGAGGGCCAGCGAGTTTGCGGGCGTGTCGACGCCGCTCGCGTGGGAGGAAATCGATTCAGATCTCGATCCGAGGGACTTCACGATCGTCACCGCACCGTCACGGTTCCGCGAGGTCGGCGATCTGTGGGCGCGACTGCGAACGTCAAAGCCCGCTCGACTCGAACGGGTCTTCGGGAAGTACTCGGGGAACGTCTAGGAACGCCGACTTACACGTGTCTAAAAGCCTCTCACCGCAGAGAGCGCCGAGCCCGCAGAGAAACCAAAAGGCTCTGCGATCCTCAGCGCCCTCCGCGGTGAAAAACTTTTGTCAGCGACGCACCTACTCGCGGTCGATGCCGACCCTGACGCGGTACTCGCCCGTGTTGTCCGCCAGGTGATCGTCGTTCACACCCAGGAACAGCCGGCCTGAGGAGCGAACGACGATCGACGAACGGCCGCCGAGATAAAGCGGCTGCGAGTTGCCGATCCGCGCGATCAGGGCCCCGGCGGGTTCCTGAGGCAGCGGCGCCTCCGCCGCGCGGCGGTTGCTCGACGCGCCGGCCGGGCCGGCGATGTCGTTCGCATCGTTGCTCAGCTGCACTCGCCCGTTGGCGTCGAGCGAGAGGATGTCGCCGTCACGCACCATCAACCCCGTGTCGGTCCAGCGCTGCACGGGGTTGACGACAACGGCTTGTCCAGACGTGCCGACGGGCTGTGTCGCATTGCCCGCCCATTCGCGCCGTGTAAGGACTCCGTCCCCGTTGGCGTCAAGTGCGTTGAAGCTTCGCGCGATCCGCGCCACTCCTCACGTGAGATGCGACGATCCTGGTTGACGTCGAGCTCCGCGAACTGGCCGGGCGCTGGCCTCGCAATCGTCTCGCCTCCCTCGTCGGGATTTCGTACTTCTTCGCCGGACAACACACCGTCGCCGTTGCGGTCGTTGTTGCGAAATGCCTGCGCGCTGCCGCGCCATTCCGCGCGCGTCACCACTCCATCTCGATCGGTGTCCATGTTCCTGAATCGCCCGACTGACGCATCGGTTCGACCAGCGCCGCGGGGCAGGACGGTGACGTCGGTCACCACTTCCCCATCGCAGTTCCCGGTGCCGCGCGCGATGATCCGGTAGTTACCGGGCCTCGTGTAGGTATAGCTCTGCGTAGTTGGCACTCGCTCGATCGGGTAGGTCACGGCCGTGCCGTCACGCTGATCGATGAACACCGCGCCACACGGGTTCGAGCCGGCGATCGTCATGGTGATCGGCGTTCCAGCCACTACCTCGGCATCAGAAACGCGAATGCCGGTCACGACTCCTCTTGACTGAGCCGCTGCGTCCGCTCCAACCGACAACAGCGCGACCACTGTCAGAGATTTCAACGTTGTCTTCACTTGGGTCTGCACTTTGGCCTCCCCTACCGGGCTCCATCCATCAGCTGCACTGACTGACGGACCCGGCCGAAGGTATCGACATAGACTGACGCGTCGTCAGAAGGCGCCACTCCGAACAGATAGAACAAGCTGCCATCACTCAACGTGGTCGTCGACAGGCTGACGACTTCGCGCTCGCCACTGACTTCAGAGACGTTGGTCAACGTCGTCACAAGACCGTTGCGGCCACCGATGTTGGTGCGCGCGTAGCCGCGCTGGCGCCGGAGTTCGGGATTCGTCCGCGCGAACGCCTGCAGCAGCCGGTCGGTGTTCTGCTGTAGCGAGCCGCCATCAGTTCGCAGCACTCCCAACTCCAGACCGTGCGTGAATGCCGACTGTCCGTCCTGCGCCTGGACGTAACCTCCGTCCGGGACATACATGACCGACCCGCCACCATTACCCACCTGACGCCAGTTCGCCGGAACGCTCAACCGCAGAAAGTCCGCCGGCTGGACCGTCTGCCACTGGCCGGAGGGCGGCTGCACGGCGCCGACACTGCCGGACGTTCCGACTGGCCCGACCGGCCCGGGTTGCCGGCGCTGCTGTTGCCGCTGCGCCACCTGTGCGGACGTCGGCGCGGGTGGAAGCCGAGAGAGCTGCGCGTGGACGTCCGCGATGCGGTTCTGCGGCGCGGGGCCGTCGACTTTCAACGTCTCGGCCTCGCGAAGAATCGCCTCGTAGCGGTTCCCAGGGTTCGGGTGATCGCTCAACCACTCCGGCGCCGAACTCCGCCGCTGCTGCTCGATCGTCCGGAACATGTTGGCCATCTGCCGCGGGTCGTATCCGGCTTCCGCCATGATCTGCGCGCCGAGCAGGTCCGCCTCGCGTTCGTACTCACGCCCGTACTTCAGGAAGTACACGCCGAGGCCGAGCTGCGATCCCTGCGCGATGACGCTGCCGGTCCGGCCGCCGACGATGCCACCCAGGATCTGACCGGCGATCGCGCCGATCTGAAACTTCTGTCCTTTGGTCGCCTGCGCCGTCCCGTGACGGAGAATCACGTGGCTCAATTCGTGGGCCATCACGCCAGCGACTTCGCCGTCCGTTTTCGCCGCTTCGATCATGCCGCGATGAAGAAACATCGGCCCGCCTGGAAGGGCGAACGCGTTGATGTCCTTCAAATTGACGACGTCGAAGCTGTAGCGGAATGCCGGCTGTCGCAGGTAGTCAGGGATCTCGGCGATCAGCCGTTCACCGATACTTTCGACGAAGTCCTCGGTGCGACGATCGTTGACCATCGGCAGCTGCTGACGCACTTCCGCCGCCGCCTGCTGGCCGAGCTCGACGTCTTGCTGTGGTGAGAACCCGTTCGAATGGGGCTCGATGCGCGTCTGCGCACCAGCCGACAGCGTCAACGCAACGAGGATCGTTGCCGTGAGCAGCTGTTTACTCGACTTACCTACTGTATGAGTTCGCCGGGTCAGTCGTTCAGCCATGCCCCACTTTGTGCAAGGTCGACGCCAACACCGTGTCGCTTCAAGTTATTGCAAACAGGGGCAATGAGTTGGGGCCTCTGAGGCGTGCGTCCCCTATATGGGCTCATCCGGACTCATCCGCACGCGCGGGCCCACATCTAGGTCGCGCAGCGGATATGATCGCCGTGGCATGGGAAAAAAGGATCGGCTGTCGCCGGCGGAGACCGCCGAGTCGTTCGGCGTCGGCAAGCTCACCCGTCATCTCTTCGTGTGCCTCGGACCGGACTGCACCGACAAAGACGACGGCGAAGAGACGTGGGGCTATGTGAAGAAGCGGATGAAGGAGTTGAACATCGCCGGCGAGAGCGGTCCATGCTACCGGACGAAGGTGGGGTGTCTGCGCATCTGCGACAAGGGACCGATCGCGCTCGTCTATCCCGAAGGCGCGTGGTACCGCAACGTCACGCCCGATAACGCGGAGCGCATCATCCAGGAGCACCTGATCGGCGGGCGCATCGTCGAGGACTTGTGCTTCGCGAGAAACCCGCTGCCGACTCCGCACCGCTAGAGCGTTCTGAGGCCCGGCGGCGCGGCTCCTGGCTGCGAACAGCCCCAGTGGGTGCTCGAGCCGACAAGCTATGTAACGGGTGACGGCTCTGCGCGCCCACTGGGGCGCCCCGTTCGCAGCCACCCGCGGGCGGGCATTCCACTCGTATTGGCGTCGGTTCCCACAGGGCTTGCTTGCGCCTGGCTCTGCCGGCCCAGTATGATCGGGATCCCATCGACCACTTCGCATGCGCGCCCGTAGCTCAGTTGGATAGAGCGCCGGCCTTCGAAGCCGTAGGTCGGGGGTTCGAATCCCTCCGGGCGCGCCAAACTCAACCGAGGGGCTTCGCCCCTCGGACTCCCCTACACGCTCACTCGCGGGGGCCCCTACGCCCCGCTCCGTTCGCGTGGCTCACTCGCTTCCGCTCGTTCGCTGGTCGGCAGGAAGCCCTCCGGGTTAGGGGAACGCTGCCTGGCGAAAAGTGAAATTGCGTCCAGCCGTTGCGGCAATGCAGAGAGTATTAGAATCCACGGAGGATCGGGGGACATTCGTATGCATGCCCGTTGCTGCCGCGATGGTGTCCCCAGGCGATTGACGTCCGCTCTGCTCATCGTCGGTCTACTGTCGCCCACCGCCGCAGCCGCACAATCTGTGACGGGCACGATCTTCGGAACGGTCCGTGACGCGACGGGTGGGGCGATCGCCGGAACGAGCGTCGCGCTCACCGAAACGTCGACTGGCCTCTCGCGATCGTGGCCACCGACCAAGACGGGTGTACACCGCGCCGCTTCTGGCAACCGGCGACTACACCGTGCGAGCGGAGGCAGCAGGCTTCGAGTCCGAGTACGGTCAACGCGTGAATCGTCGCTCGTGTCGAGCTGTTGAAAACGCGTTCGCGTGCGACTTCCAACCTGAGCGATTGGGCGCAGTGGTGCGTTCGCGGCTCCGTCAGCTTCCAGCGCCCGCGTACTCATGCTCGTCCGCATCGTCGACAGTTCCGTCTGCGACCAGTGCCGTGAGCGCCTCGCTGCGACTTGCGCCTCGCCGAGATGGCAGTGACGCTGCATCCAGTGAACGTTGCGCAGCGATCGCCAGTGACAAGTTGACGCGTATCACGCTCGCCAGGCGTAAGCGTCAGGAGGAGTACGCGGCGAGAACGTCGAGCTGGTATGCCAGGATCGATCGCGCTGCGCCGCGCATCAGGCGTGTCTGATCTCGGCCGACGGCCAGTCTGCGCGACATCGACGGACGCGCATACCGTTCCGGCGGTCCTCGACGGCCGTGCAGCGACTGACAGCGAGACCGTGTCCCGGCTGCGGCCCTCGCAGTCGCCATCTATACCCCGCGCATCGCCCTGGTGACACGCTCGATCGAGCTCGAATGTGCGGTCTTTGCCATCAACCCGAAGCATCTGGATCGCTTTCGCGGATCGCTTTCGGCCGCCGGTGCGAAGATGACCGCTGCGATGCCCACGCGCTCGCCGATGGCCTGCCGACGAATCCGCGCACGTTTCGCGCGGCGGCGCGACCATCCGCTCGTCATCAGCTCCGGTAGCTGACGGTGCCTTCGCGTTCGCGCGCGATGATGCGCTCGACGCCAACGACTGGTTCAATAACCGCGCCGGACGGCCGAAGCCGGACTTCAGCCAACAGCAGTTTGGCGCAACGCTTGGCGGGCCGCTCGTCGAGGAACCGAACCTTCTTTTTCGGCGACTACCAGGGCTGGCGCATCAAGCAAGACCTGACGCTCGTCTCGACCGGTACCGAGCGCTGAGATGCGGCAGGCAACTTCGAGAACTCTCACCGCGTCGTCTGCGATCCGCAGACGCGAGCGCCCTTTCCAGGCAACGTCATTCCGACCGAGCGCATCGACGCGGTCTCCGCCGGCATCATCGACCAGCTCTATCCCCTGCCAACACCGCGGGCCGACGGGCGGCCTCCCGAAGCGAGGCGGCCAGCGACGCCGCTCGAGAACCCCGATGCTACAATCCGCCGGTCAGCTCTCGCAGTAAAAGCATCTCACCGCTGAGAGCGCAGAGTTCGCTGAGAAATACCCTTAGGCTCCGCGTCTCAGCGTCCTCAGCGGTGAAGAGCTTGAATCTGAGAAGTTTGAGTCGAATGAAAACTCAGATCTCCCCGATGCTGGCCGTCAGTGACGGCAACGCCGCGATTGAATTCTACAAAGCGGCGTTTGGCGCGACTGTGTTGTGGCACCTCGACGGCGGCGGGCACATCGTCGCCGGGCTCGAGATCGATGGCGCGCCGTTCTTTCTCGCCCACGAGTCACCCCCGCACGGCACTCGCAGTCCGGCGTCGGCTGGCTTCACCACTGTCAGGATCGAGTTGTTCGTCAACGACCCGGTTGCGGTGCACAAGCAGGCGCTTGCCGCCGGAGCCATCGACCACAGTCCGGTGAGAGAACACACCCATAACGTAACCGGGCCGCGTCCGATCGGCCGGATGCTCCAGGGCGCGGTCGTCGACCCGTTCGGCCATCTGTGGCTCGTCGGGAAGGTGCTCGACTAGAGCCGCGGATCACACGGATCACACGGCCAACACGGACAACATAGCCACGGATCACACGGATAACACGGTCAACACGGACACGGATCGGGTTCGTGGGATGGCGTCCAGCCCGCGGGCCGCTTCCAACCCCATTCCGCCAGAATCCGTCTAATCAAGCCGACCGGCGTACGCCCGAGAGGAGAAGCCCGTGGAAAGCTGGAAACGAGACCTCGTCTACGCGGTGCGATCGCTCGCGTCCGCGAAGAAGTTCTCCGCGATCGTCATCCTTACGCTCGCGCTCGGGCTGGGGGCGAACACGGCGGTCTTCAGCGTGCTGCACGCGGTCGTGCTGCGGCCGCTGCCGTATGACGATCCGGACCGGCTCGTCCGCGTGTATCACGTCGCGGGCGAGACCGACAATTACATGCCCGCAGCCGGCGTTCCGCGCGTTCCGGGACGACAGCACGACGCTCGATCTGGCGCCGGTCTACACCTACAACAGTGAAGGCGCGGACCTCACCGATCGCGCGCAGCCCGAGCGCGTCAGCGTCCTGCCGGTCGGATCCGACTACTTCCGCGTGATCGGCGTGCGGCCGCTGGCCGGCCAACCGTTCGACTCGCGACGACGAGCGCGCCAGATGCCGGACGTCGTCGTCATCAGCGAGCGGATCTGGCGCGAGTATCTCGGCGCCCGCGCCGACGCGGTCGGACAGATCGCTGTCGATCAACGGCGTCCGTCAGCAGGTCGTCGCGGTAGCTGCCCGACGCCTTCGAGGATCCGCTCGTGCCCGGCGTCGAGATCTGGACGCCGCTCGACTTCCAGAGTCGGAACCGCGACGCAGTGGTACAACCACTACCTGAGCGTCATCGGCCGTCTGCGGCCGGGGGCCACGCTCGAGCAGGCGCAGGCGGAGCTCAAGACGATCGCGCGCGCAGATCGAATCCAACTACGGCAAGAGTCAGACGTTCGGCGCTGGGCGCGCGTCACGCCGCTGCAGGTCGACACCGTCGGGACGGCCGGAAGCCTGCTGTGGATGCTCCTCGGCGCGGTCGGCGCTGCTGCTGACGATTGCCTGCGTCAACGTCGCCGGGCTGGTCCTGGCGCGCGGCGCGGCGCGCGAGCAGGAGCTCGCCGTTCGTGCCGCGCTCGGCTGCTCGCGCTGGCGGCTGGCGCGGCAGCTCATCATCGAAAGCGTGCTGCTCTCGCTCGCCGGCGGCATCGTCGGCCTCGTCAGCGCACAGGTCGTCACGCGCCTGCTGCTCGCCGCCGCGCCCGAGTCGGTCGCGCGCGTCGCCGCCGGCGCGAGCGGCGAGCGCCGTCGTCTTCGCGTTCGGCTTCGTCGTCGCGCTCGTCGCCGGGCTCGCGTTCGGCCTCGCGCCGGCGCTGCAGCACGCGCGCCCGAATCTCGAAGGCGTGCTGCGCGAGTCGGGACGCGGCACGAGCGGCGGCCGCCGCCAGGCGCGCTTCCGGCAGGTGCTCGTCGTCTGCCAGATCGCGCTCGCGCTCGTGCTGCTGACCGGCGCCGGACTGCTGCTTGCGCAGCTTCGAGCGGCTGTCGACCGTCGAATCTCGGCCTGCGCGCCGACGAACGTGCTGACGTTCCAGGTGAACCTGCCCGCCGGCCGGTACGCGGAGCCGGAACGTCGCGCCGCGTTCCATGTCGCGTTCCAGGATCGGCTGGCCGCCATCCCCGGCGTGAACGCGGCGGGCGCCGTGTCGCGACTGCCGGTCACTGGCACGTATCACACCTGGACCGCCGGACGAACCGACAGGCCGCCAGAACGCCAACGTCTCGGCCGATCAGCGCGTCGTCGAGGGCCGCTTCTTCGAAGCGCTTGGCATCCGCGTCGCTGCGCGGACGAACGTTCAGCGCCGCAGGACGGCGCGACGCCGCGGCAGGTCGTCATCAACGATCGGCTCGCGCGAACGCTCTATCCGAACGAAGACCCGATCGGCCGCCGCCTTCGCGTCTCCGGCGGCGAGGCCGAGATCATCGGCGTCGTCGCCGATGTCGCGGTCGGCGCGCGCGCGGCGACGCCGGCGATCGTCTATCACCTGCACCGCCAGTTCGCGGCCAATCGCAACTGGGCGCTCACCGAAGTCGTGGCGTCCGACGTGCCAGCGGCGGCGCTCGCTCGACGACATCCGTCGCGAGCTCCACGCCATCGATCCCGCGCTCGTGCTCTATCAGCCGCGCATGCTCGACCGACGTCATCGGCCGCGGCATCGCCCAGGAACGCTTCGCGCTGCTCGTCGTCGCTGCCTACGCCGATGCTGGCGCTGACGCTCGCGGCAGTCGGGCTCTACGGAGTGCTGAGCTACTCGGTGAGCCGCCGCCAGCGCGAGATGGGCATCCGCCTGGCGCTCGGCGCTCAGACCAGCGCCGTGCGCGCGCTCGTCGTCCGCGAAGGCGCGGCGCTCGCGCTCGTCGGCGTCGCTCGTCGGGCTGGCCGGCGCGCTCGCCGCCACACGCGCGCTCGGCACGCTCCTCTTCGGCGTCACCGCCCGCGATCCGCTGACGTTCGCGGTTGCCGCGGCGGTCCTCATCGCGATCGCGCTCGTCGCCAGCTGGATTCCGGCGCGGGCCGCGACGCGGATCGATCCGATCCAGGCGCTGAGGGCTGAAAGATGAAGACAGTCGACAGTCTTCAGTCGGCAGTCGTCAGTCACAGTCGACAGTCTGAGTCGTCAGTCGCAGTCTTCAGTCGACAGTCGTCAGGAGTGACCGTCAGTCCGTCGTTAGCGACTGCCCGCATTGGACTGAAGGATGGCAGCTGACGACTAACGGCGGGTACGTATGCTACGATTGCTGTTCGCGTCGGCAAGGGTGGTCGACTCGACGATGGACTGCGCCTGTCGACTTCGACTGTCGCGCCCGTAGCTCAATTGGATAGAGCGTCGGCCTCCGGAGCCGAAGGTTGCAGGTTCGAGCCCTGCCGGGCGCACCAACCTTCGCTCACGCTGCCAACTGGAGCGTGAGCTACGGTTGGCAAGCCATGCGAAGGTTCGGGCCCGAGCGCGCCGTAGCGCGTTTCGCGCGAAGGCGGGCCGGGCGCACCAAAACAGTCGATCGTCGGGAGTCGGCAATCGTCAGTCACAGTCGACAGTCCAAGTCGACAGTCCGAGTCGACAGAATAGGTCGGTAGTCCGAGTCGACAGCCTACGTCGGCAGTTCAATGCGTTCCGACGAACACCGGTCCGACTCGTCACTCGTGACTTGCATTTTTGACTGACGATTTTGTCTGACGACTACTGACTCCGACTGACGACTGTGACTGCCGACTCCGCCTGACGACTACGACTGCCGACTCCGACTGCCGACTCCGACTGACGACTGCGACTGCCGACCAACGACTGAAGACTGCCGACTGAAATGTCTTCTTTAGATTACGAAATCCTCGATCCGCGATTCCTCGACTGCTTCAATCGTACCGCGCACGTCGAGCGCCTCTGGACCGGCGCGCGATGGACGGAGGGCCCGGCGTACTTCCCCGCCGCGCGTCACCTCGTCTTCTCGGACATTCCCAACAACCGGATGTTGCGATACGACGAGTGCGACGGCTCGGTCAGCGTGTTTCGCCAGCCGTCCGACTACGCCAACGGCAACACCGTCGATCGGCAGGGCCGGCTCGTCACGTGCGAACACGGCGGTCGGCGCGTCGTCCGGACCGAGCACGACGGCGGCCTGACCGTCATCGCCGACAGCTACAAGGGCAAGCGGCTGAACAGCCCCAACGACGCCGTCGTCGGATCGGACGGGACGATCTGGTTTACCGATCCGCCGTACGGCATCCTCTCGGATTACGAGGGTCACAAGGCCGACAGCGAGCTCGGAAAGAACTACGTGTTCCGCGTCGACGGCGCGAGTGGCGAGATCCGCGCCGTCGTTGACGACTTCGTCCGGCCAAACGGCCTGGCCTTGTCCGCCGACGAACGCCAGATCTTCATCGTCGACTCGGCCGGCGGCGCCCTCCCGAAGCACATTCGCGTGTTCGATGTCGGACCAGACGGCACGCTCTCCGGCGGCAAAGTTTTCGTCGACTGCGCGTCAGGGCGTTTCGACGGTATGCGGGTCGACAATGCGGGCCGGCTGTGGGCGGCGACCGACGACGGCGTGCACTGCATCGCGCCGGACGGAGTGTTGATCGGCAAGATTCTCATCCCCGAGATCTGCTCGAACGTCGTCTTCGGCGGGCCAAAGCGCAACTACCTCTACATTTGCGCGACGACGTCTCTGTATGGCGTGCGGCTGCACGTGAACGGGCTGAAGACCTTCTGACGCACGGATTCTGGACGCGGACTGCGCGGATTTCGGCGGGACGCGGACAGGATGCGTGGATTCCTTGATTCGTGGCTCGTCTTGCCGAGCGGCCCCTCCCGGGAGAGAGATGCTATAATCGGCAATTGTCCCTACCGCGTCGGAGCAGCCATGCCGACGCCGCGCAACTCAGTGGGCCGCTAGCTCAATTGGCAGAGCAGCAGACTCTTAATCTGCGGGTTCTCGGTTCGATTCCGAGGCGGCTCACCACTTTTCCTTACAAATCCTGAAGCCTCGTCGCGGCGATCACACGCGCGACACACTAACTGACACACTAACCGGCGAGGATCTCGTCGATCTTCGCCGCTGCTGCCCCCTTCAGCCTCGGCAAGACGTGCGAGTAGGTGTTCAACGTCAGGCTGATCTGTGAGTGGCCCAGCGTCTCCATGATGGTCCTCGGGTCGACAGCCTGAACCAATAGGAGCGTAGCCGCGGTGTGGCGCAGATCGTGGAACCGAACGTCCGGCACGCCCGCGTCCTTGAGCATGGCGTCGAACACGCGGCCGACGTTGCGCGCCTCCAGCGGCGTGCCCAGCGGCGTCGTGAACACCAGGTTCCTGTCGTCCCACGCGGCCCCGGCGGCAAGCCGCTCCTTGAGCTGGTTCGTCTTGTGCGCCTTCAAGGCGGCGACGACGACCTGCGGCATATTGATTGTGCGGCGACTCCTCACGGACTTGGGCGTCTCTGAACGCCGCTCCCGGTTGCTCGGCCTCGATGAGCCCACCGCCACGAGGACCGAAATCAGCGGCTCGCTGAGCGTGGATGCTAAGAGACGGCTTGACAAGGAGCGGGAGCTGTTCAGCAGCTTGAGCATCGAGCAGATGCGGGAACTCGCGGGCGAGTCGCAAAGGCTCGTCGACAGGCTGATGGCAATGGCGAGCGCGAACGCCCGGACGCCTGACGTCCTGGCCCCTACTGGCGCATCGGTGGACGAGGGCGAGACCACCGACGCGTCACACTCGACGTGCACCGGCGACGACGTCGATCGCGTCGACGACCGGGACGGTCCGCTCAATCGGCACCGCGGCAACGCGCTCAAGACCCCGATGCCGGTAGGCGTGTCTCAGCCGCTTCTGAAGGTATTGCTGAGGCCGCGAGGGGCGCGCCGGGCAACCAGTCGACGGCTCCGACCGTCGGTGACCAACAGGGCGTGGCGGCTGGCGAAACCGCTCCGCGGGAAGACGGACCATGAGCGCGCGAGACGCGCTCGCCCCATCGACGGATTCAGCGGTGGAGGATTTTCTATGCCCAAGCGCATCTCGTTGGTTGAACAAGGGAACCGTCTAGCTGCGGAACTCGCTGAGCTTGACTCCGAGCGCGAGCGCCTCAATTTTTATCCTCATGATCTCAGCTGGCAGGGTTGCCACAGAACGCGAGTACCTCCGTCTCGCTGGGCGCCTGATTCGATACTTCGCCCGATGTCGGCGAACTCGGCCAGGGTCTCCGAAACCTTAATGCCAGCGGCGCTGCTATCCTGGGGGCGGACGGCGAGGCCCGGCTGATCGCTGTTTCTCAGTCCGTGCCACGGGCGCTGATGGCGTGGTGACGGGCAACCGGCCAGCACCCTACGGCCGTCGACGATGGGTACGCCGGCGTGGCGGGCGTCCTGACGCTCTGTGCCGGCTTGACGATCTGACTCTCGGTCCGCCGCACTATGGTTGCTGATCCGCGGCGACGCTTCGCTGCGAAGGAGGCGACGGCGCACAGCGGTGCGGCGTTGGTTGGCTCGGAACGAAATCCATCGCCGGATTCCTTCGATAAACACGACGGCATCCCCATCCGCCCCCAGCGGATATACTCACCGCACAGTTGGCCCTGCCCCCCGGCACGCGTCTCGGCGTCTACGACATCACCGCGCCGATCGGCGAAGGCGGTATGGGTCAGGTGTATCGGGCGACGCGACACGAAGCTGAAACGTCAGGTCGCGATCAAGATCCTGCCGCCCGCGTTTGCTGCTGATGCCGACCGACTGGCGCGCTTTCAACGCGAAGCGAAGTCCTCGCGTCGCTGAATCATCCGAACATCGCCGCCATCCACGGGCTCGAAGAAGCGGACGGCGTGCTCCGCCCTCGTGATGGAACTCGTCGAGGGCGACGATCTGTCGCAGCGCATCGCGCGTGGCGCGATTCCACTCGACGAAGCGCTGCCCATCGCGAAGCAGATCGCCGAGGCGCTCGAAGCCGCGCACGAGCAGGGGATCATCCATCGCGATCTGAAGCCCGCGAACATCAAGGTCCGCGCCGACGGCACGGTGAAGGTGCTCGACTTCGGCCTCGCGAAAGCGATGCAGCCCAGCGGCCGGTTCGTCACCGGGCATGTCGATGTCGCCGACGATCACCGCGCCCGCGATGACGCAGGCGGGGATGATCCTGGGACTGCCGCGTACATGAGTCCGGAGCAGGCGCGTGGAAAGACGGTGGACAAGCGCGCGGACATCTGGGCGTTCGGGTGCGTGCTCTACGAGATGCTGACGGGCACGGCGCCTCTTCGCGGCGGGCTCGGTCCCTGAAACGCTGGGGCTGATCTTCTCGCGCGAGCCCGATCTGGCGACGTTGCCGCCCGCGACACCCGCACGCGTCCGCACGCTGATCGCGCGGTGTCTCGTCAAGGATCCCCGCCAGCGGCTGCGCGACATCGGCGAGGCGCGGCTGGCACTGGACGATGCGCACGACACACCAGATGCTGTCCAGCCAGCCCCGGTGCCCGCGCTCTGGCGTTGCGGTGCCGTGGGGCGTCGCCGCGGCCGTGGCGCTCGTTGCCGGATGGGCGCTCTGGAGCCGGACAGGCCCCGCCACGACCACCCCTCGGTGACGCACCTCGAGATCGGGTTCCCACGCGACGTGGAACCCTGTCCTAGCCACGCAGTTTCGCGCCTGCCATCTCTCCCGACGGCCGGACCGTGGCGATGATCGGCGTGAGAGACGGCGTGCGCCGTGTCTTCGTTCGCCGACTCGATCGCGCGGAGGCGACTGAATTACCAGACACCGTTGGCGCCAATGGCGCGGTGTTCTCGCCCGACGGCGGGAGCGTGGCGGTCGTCTTCAGCTCGGGGCTCATCACACGCATCTCCCTGGCGGACCAGCAACGGAAGGTCCTGACGTCCGGGGCAGACACCAACAGCTCGCTCGCGTGGAGCCAGGCCGGCATCATCTTCGGCCGCGGGGGCGCGCTGTGGATCGTCTCGCCGGAGGGCGGCGCACCGCGCGCGCTCACGGTACTCGATGCCGCCCGCCACGAAGTGGCGCACGACCGGCGCGGTGGTACTGCCCGGCGGGCGCCTCGTGTTGTTTGCGAGTCAGACCACTGAGCCAGGCGCCGAGCGCATCGAATCCGTGTCGATCGACGGTGGACCGCGGTCGGTGGTAGTCGAGCGGGCGAGGAGCCCCGTATGGTCGCCCACTGGCCATCTGCTTTTCGCGAGGGACGGCGCGGTGCTGGCGGTGGCCTTCGACCCGCGCACGGGGATGCCGCGCGGCGCAGCGATGCCGATCATGCCTGCCGGCGCGATTGAGGCGCTCGCCTCCGGTCAACTGGCACTCAGCCTGTCGTCCACAGGGACACTGCTGTCCGCGCCGGCCGGCTTCACAGACACGCGCGTGGTCTCGGTGGGCCGTGACGGCGCGGCTCTGGCCCTCGACCTGCCATCGGGCCGCTATGCGAATCCTCGGATTTCGCCCGACGGGCGCCGGCTGCTCGTCGAAAGCGGTGGCAACGTCATCGAAGCGCTCGACCTGGCGCGGGGCACGCGGGCACGGCTCACGGCGGCGGCGCTGAGCACGGTCTTCTCCACGTGGAGCGCCGACGGGAACCGCGTCGTATTCCGGCGGTTCGACTCGCCCTTCTGGGTCGCCGGCGACGGCAGCGGCGTCACCGGCTCCGTGCCCGGAGGGACCGTGAGCGACTTTCCCATCGTCACCGGGGCCCGATCCGGACTCCATCGTCGCCCTCCGCATCAGGCCGGAGACGTCGGGGGATGTCTTCCTGATGTCGATCAGCGGTGCCTTCGAGCCCAAGCCACTTGATCGTCACACCGGCCTACGAGGGCGGCGCGCAGTTGTCTCCGGACGGACGCTGGCTGCTCTACCAGTCGGATGCGTCGGGTCGGCCGGAGATCTACGTGCGGCGCTATCCGGGCCTGGATCGGCAGTGGCAGGTGTCGGACGGCGGCGGCATCCAGCCGCGGTGGAGCCGCAACAGCCGGGAGATCTACTACCGCAGCGGCCAGCGCATCGTCGCGGTGACCCTCGACGCCTCGGGCGCCGAGCCGGTGTTCGGCAAACCCGTGGCTCTCTTCGCGGACGACTACGACTTCGGTCGCGGGCACCAGCGTCGCGAACTACGACGTCACGGCCGACGGCCGGTTCATCATGATTCGGCGCGGTGCGAACGGCGGCAAGCTGCGCGTCGTCATCAACTGGACGGACGAGCTGAAGCAGATCCTCGCGTCGGGTGGCGTGCAATGAAGTCTCTGGACTGCTTCACGTGCGGCGCATCATCGCGCCCGGCGACCTTGTCCATCAGCCAATCGCCACACCGCCTTCATCCAGAGGGCCTTACGCTGCTCCTTCTCGGCCCACGTGCGGGGCATTGGCTGCCCGTTTGTTGCGGCCATCCATCCTGGCGCGTCCATACACGCGTCGTTCCGCCGCGCATCCGCAGGTGTAAGATGCGTCGTGTTCGGGACTTGTGGGCGCCGACAATCGTATTGATTGCCCTCGTTGGCCGCGAAGGACACGGCCTCGCAGGTCCACAACAAGTTAGGCTGCACGTGGTGTTCGCGAGAACAATCAAGCATGCTACGAATTGACGATTCGTTCCGTCGGCTTTGGCGCTCGCCATTGCTGTAGCCGCATCATGAGCTCGGCATCCGAGTCTCAGGCGGTATCTGATGTCATCCGAGTGGCCGCACGCGAGCGTCTGAGCCGCATCTCACGGTTAGCCAGATCAAGGATTCATCAATCCGAAGGAGTTGACCGATGGCGACGTCAGCAGCTCGGAAAGCTGCGGCCACTCGGAAGCGTCGAACGGCGGCCAGGAAAGCGGCGACCACGCGGAAACGTCGGGCCGCGGGCAAGAAGGCGGCGATCACGCGCAAGCGTCGAACGTCGGTGAGAAACACTGCACCAGTTCCCAGCACCCCGTCCGTCGTCCCCATGATCTCCTACGAGGATGGCATCGCGGCTTTGGAATGGCTTCGCAAGGCGTTTGGGTTTCGTGAGACGGCGCGTCTCACTACGCCGGATGGGAAGCTTTCACACGGCGAGATGGAAGCGGGTAAGGGATTGATCATGCTGGCGTCGCCGACACCGGAGTACCGCAGTCCGAAACATCATCGGGAGGTTTGCGAACAGGCACGCAAGTGGTCTACGGTGCCCTGGATTATCGATGGCGTGCTCGTCTACGTGGACGACCTGGATCAACATTTCAAACGAGCAAAGGCCGCAGGTGCGATGATTCTCTCTGAGATCGAAGAGGGGTCCCCGGGGCGACGATACCGGGCGGAAGATCTCGAAGGCCATCGGTGGTTCTTTTTCGAAACGGATCGCGGATGACCCTCAACTGGCTAACCAGCCGCTGCAGCCGACGCTTCGCGGCTCGGCTTAATTCAGGCGTTAGTAACGCGACGCCGGAATCCGCTAGAACCTCCAGCGGCTTATTCGGAGCGCAACGCGTTCCACGCGTCAGTTCGCGCCGCACGGCTCGCCGGAATGAGAGCGGCCGAGAGGGCGACGACGGTGACGATTGCGAGCACGCCCGCCAGGATCGTCGGTTGCGAGGGAGTCACGCCGTAGAGAAAGCTGGCGACGGCGCGAAGGGAGGCCAGCGCCACCGGGAGGCCGAGAGCGATTCCCCCTGCCACGAGCACACAGGCTCGCCCGAGGATCATCGACAGTATCTGACGTGGCGCTGCTCCGACCGCGATTCGTATTCCGATCTCACGCGTTCGTTGAGCGACCGAAAAAGCGATCAGGCCGTAAAGGCCGACGGCGGCAATGAGCATGGCCGACACGCTCAAGGTGGTCGCCAATGTTGCCACCAGCCGTTCCTGACGAAGCGCATCGTCTACGCGGGCATCAATGGTCTGCACGTGAAAAAGCGGCAACGTCGGGTCCAGTGCCCGCAGTTCCTGCTCGACCACCCCCAACGCCGAACGTGCGTCCCCACGCGCCTTGATGTGCAACGTCATCGGGCTGCCGTCCCGGAACGGCAAGTACACGGTCGGTAGCGGCGCTTCTCGCACGCTCAGGTACTTCGCGTTCTCCACCACGCCGGCGACTTCGATGTTGGTGGGACCCTGGCGCCCCGGGCCGATCCGCTTGCCGATGGGGTCGTCGTTGCCGAACAACAGCCGGGCGGCGGCCTCATTGACGATGGCGACCTCGACACCCGCTGGACGAGCGACGTCGCCGAAATCCCTGCCGTGCACGAGCGAGATGCCGGACGCTTCGAAAAATCCCGGGCTGACGACGTTCTGATAGACGGTGAGATCCCTGGGTGCCGGCTCGTTTGCGCGATCGGCGTGCATCTGAGTGCTCATGAAACGCGTACCCGCCGGAAGCACGCCGCTCAAGGTGCCGTGACTCGCCAGCCCTACTGCCTGGATAGCCTCCTGGGATCGCAGGCGCTGGAGCAGCTCCGCGAAGAAGACCGTCGTCCGCGGTCTCGTGTAGCCACTTTTGGCCGGATCAATCGAAGCCAGCAGAATGTGGTCGCGGTCGAAACCCATATCCCCATCACGAAGGTTCTGCAGCGTTCGCGCGAATAGTCCGGCACCCGTGACCAACAAGATCGTCAACGCGATCTGGATGATGGTAAGCGCCTCGCGCGAGTCGAGCCAGCGCCGGGTTGTATGCGCGCGTCCGCGGCTCCTCAACGTGGCCGCTTGATGACGACCGAGCTGGACGACCGGTGCGAGACCACACACAAGCCCGCATCCGAACGCGACCAGGAACGTGGACGCGAAGATTCGGCGATCTGGTGAAAACTGCCACGCCTCGGCCGTCGCTGGAAGAAACGACAGCATAACTCGCCCGAGGTACACGCAGACGAGCCAGCCGCACGCACCACCGATCAGCCCGATGACCACGCTCTCGGTCATGAGCTGACGAACGAGACGATGTCGCGTGGCGCCGATGGCGGTACGGACAGCAAACTCTCGCGCCCTCGCCGTTCCCCGCGACATGAGCAGCGTCGCGATGTTCGCGCAGGCGATCAACAGCAGGAGCAGCACCGCCGCGGTCAGCAGTTCGAGGGGCTGGCGGTACTGCGCGCGCAGCAGCGAATGCCCCTCACGGGCCGGCATCAGGTGCAGCGCCGGCGCCTGAGCGCCTTGCAGCGATGACGATGCGCCCTCACTGCTCCAGTTCGTATAGACGGTCGTCGCCATGACCTCGGCTTGTCGCACGTCGACGTAAGGTTCGAGACGGACGATCATCTCCAGATAGTTTTGGGTGCGTCCCAAGGTGCTGATGCCACCGCCGCTGACCGGTTGCACCATCATCAGCGGCGCCCAGACGTCCGGCCCAAAGCCTGGTCTGGTTCCGAAGAAGCCCTGTCTTGCCACACCCACCACAGTAAAAGGAGTGCCATTGACGGATACCGCGCGCCCGACCACATTCGGCGCTCCAGCAAAGCGACGCTGCCAGAACGCGTAGCTCAAGACGAGCACGGGACGCGCCCCGGGCGTCTGATCGTCCTCTGAACTCAGGATCCGCCCAGCCGCCGCGCCAACGCCGAGGACGTCGAAGTAGTTCCCCGATACGAGTTCGCACCGAACGCGATCCGTGACGGCACCGTCGGACAGGTTGACGCCGGATGAAACAGTGGTCGAGGATGCCAGAAGGTTGCGGAACAGAGGACCCGAGGTCCGCAGCCGCTCGTAGAACTCGTGTGAGTAGTACCGAGGGATTGAGGTCGACGTTTCTTCCTGGAGCGGAGACGTTGAAGAGATTTTCCGGGGATCTGACCGGCAGAGGCCGAAGCAGCAGGACGTCGACCAGCGTGAAGACCGCGGACGTCAAGCCGATGCTTATCGCGAGCGTGACGAGAACGGTAGCCGTGAACGCTCGCTCCCGCAGCAACACGCGGACGCTGAAGCGCACGTCCTGAACCAATGCCTCGACATGACGACCTATGCGCATGGTGACCTCAGACGTTAAGTCGGAGTCCTCTCGGTCATGTTGGACGGGGTCGTCCAGTGAGGCGTTGCCCAAACTGATCCCGATCTGATCCCGTTCGTTGCGGTTTTGTGCGGTTCTTTGCGGTCGATTGCAGGGCTAGCGAAGCGGCGCTAAGCAGCGGTCAGACAACGAGATCGCGCGAGTTCCCGAAGGAACTCGCGTGATCCCGAAAACGGCTCCGATACGACTCTTAATCTGCGGGTTCTCGGTTCGATTCCGAGGCGGCTCACCACAAATTCTCAAGAAAATCGTCCGCCGCTGTTGTGAGGCTGCCCGCTCTTTTCCGGCGAGTCTGCAACTGAAAACGTGACGGCTTCGCCAGAATTGAATCCCCGCTTGAGGGCCGCCATGACACGTTGACCACCGTTGTCAAAGAGGGCACGATCTTCGAGACCGATATATCGTGCCGTATTGGCTCGCCCTTCTCGAATGGACCCTGCCGGTGGTCATCTACGTGCAGATCTCGGACTGGCAAAAGAAGTACGCGGCCTACAGTGCAGCCCTGCTCTGCGAGGCGATCAAGAGGTTGGAGTTATCCCGGTGAACGCCTGTCGTTCGAACTCACCTCTCTATACGGGCGAGCGCTTCCTCGGTTGTCGCGCACGTTTCGAGCATCCCTGAGAAACCGGATACGTCGAGTACCCGGCCGACCAGATCGCCCGGAGCTGCCAGGAGCAGTCGGCCACCGTCGGCGTTCAGGCGCTTGGCAGCAACGAGCAGCACCCGCAGACCGGCGCTGTTGATGTAGCCGAGCCCGGCCAGATTGACGATGATGCGCCGGTGTCCCTCGGCGATCAGGTCGAAGAGTCGTGCTCCGAATGGAGTGACCGTCTCTGCGTCCAGCCGCCCGGTGACCGCGAGCACGATGGCAAGGCCGTGTGACACCGTCGTGACTTCCACGCTGCCTCCTGCCTCCAGCCTACAGTTTTTTCTTCATGGTCAAGACGTTCCGTCCGTCCTCCCGCCGGTATTCGACCGAGTTCATCACCGATCGCACCAGGTGGATGCCGAGTCCGCCGATCGGCCGCTCGTCGATGCTCGCGCCAATGTCGGGGGCTGGCGCCTCCAGCGGATTGAAGGCGCGGCCGTCATCTTCCACTTGCGCCGTCAGCACGTCCTGTTCGAGCGCCAGCCGCACGACGATCGGATGCTGCCGGCCATCGTCGTCGTGCGCATATCGAATGACGTTCGTGACGACCTCGTCGAGTGCGAGGTTTATGCTGAAGACAGCCTCCGGCCCGAGCCCCTCCGCCTCGCCGAACGCCTCGACGAGCCGGCTGAGCCTCTCCACCTCAGATAGCTGGTTGACGAGCGTGACTGAGATCGAGGGCGTCATGGCGCATCCTCTCGGCTGCCATCCGCCGAGCCGCAGTAGCGCAGCGCCACGAGGGTGATGTCGTCGGCTGGGGGGGGCGCCGGCCGTGAACTCCTCCACCGCGCGCGACACACGTTCCACGAGCTGCCGCGCCGTTTCGCCCGGCGCCGTGCGCACGCAGGCCTCGAGCCGCGACTCCAGGAAGAACTCTTCGTCAGGACTCGTGGCCTCCGTCACGCCATCGGTGTAGAGGACCAAGGCATCCTGCGGCTGCAGGGTCAGGCGGCCCAGCCGGTACGTCGCCGCGTCGGACAGACCGAGCGCCGGCCCGCCGACGCTGGGCAACGGCTCGAGGCTGCCGTGGCAGCGGAGCACGTATGGAGGATTATGGCCGCCGTTGCTGTAGATGACCTCACCCGAGGGGACGTGCAGCTTGCCACAGAACATCGTGACAAAGAGGCATGAGTCATTATCAGCGGACAGGTGCTGATTGAGCTTGCGGAGCAGCGCCGCCGGATCGAGCCCCCAGACGAGCGACGATCGGAAGAGCGTCAGCGTGACCGCCATGAACAATGACGCCGGTACGCCCTTGCCGGCCACGTCGCCAATCACGAAGTACAGCTCGTCTTCGCCGAACAAGAAGAAGTCGTAGAAGTCTCCCCCAACCTCTCGCGCCGGATGGATCAGGGCGTGCAGGTCGAACTCGGGCCGTTCCGGAAACGGCGGGAAGATCTTCGGCAGGATGCTCATCTGGATCTCGTGCGCCACACGCAGCTCACTCTCGATCCGTTCCTTTGCAGCAGTCGTGGACGTGAGCCGCTCGATCGATTCGGCGAGCTGGCCCGCCATGCGGTTGAAGGAGGCGGCCAGGCGGCCGATCTCGTTGCTGGCTTCGACGTCGACTCGCCGGCTGAGGTCTCCATCGGCGATCCGGGCAGTCGCCGCCGTGAGCTTCACGACCGGTCCGGCGATCGCGCGCGCGACCGACAGCGCCGCCAGCACCACGACGAGGAGCGTCGCACCGGCCAGGCCGAAGGTCAGCATCTTCAGACGCGCAATGGGGTGGAACGCTTCCCGAGTGTCGATCTTGACGACCAGGCCGGCGCCGACGGTCGGCACATAGCGCCACACAGCCAGGACAGGCTCGCCGCGGTAATCCACTGCGAGTCCCTCACCGCGATAGCCGCGAGCGGAACGTTGAGACGGGGCCGCCTGCGACCCGCCGACGGGCACCTTGAGGCGAAACGCCGCGTGGGGGTCGTGCCGCAGCGGCGTGATGAACATCACATCTTCGCCGTCGCTCCGCGTTAGCACCGTCTCGCCGGTCTCCCCCAGTCCCGTGTAGTCGTGGATCACGCGCAACAACTCGTCGTTATTCAAGTGGATCGCAACGACGCCGACCTGCCGGTTCTCCTGCAGCACGGGGGCGGCCGCGAACGCCGCGATCTCTCCCGTGTCCGGATAGACGGTGTAGTCGGAGAACTCCGTGACCAGCAGCGTGTTTGCACGCTCGAAGGCCTGGCCCAGACCAGTGGCACGATACGATCCGGTTTTCAGATTCGTCCCGAACTCGTTCCCCCGCCTGATGGAAAAGACCACATCTCCTGAGGATGCGATCAGTGCGAGGTCCACGTAGTTGAACGCTTCCACGTAGGACGTCAGAAACGGCCGGTACCGCCGATCGACGTCAGCGTAGGCAGCAGACTCCGGACCGGCCTCGCGCAACGCCCGCTCCAGCGACCGAACCGCGTCGGCTGCAGCTGGCAAGCGCGAGAGCGCCGTTACGTTTCGCTCGTGGGCACGCACCACCGCGCCGATTGCGTCCACCTGTCTGCGGGCGATCGCGAACAGGCCGTTGGTCACCTCGGCCCGCAAGGCGCGCTCCGAGCCTGCATAGGCCAGGTACGACACGATTGCAAACGGCACCAGCGCAATCATGATGAACCAGAGCAGAAGCTGATGGGAGAGTCGCCGCATCATCAATTCGTGCGCGATGGCGTCGGCTCCGGGGTTGGCCCAGCCGCGCCAGCGTCCGTACAGGAGCTGCAGGAACGCGTCCCACTCGGCGCGCGATCGGTACGGCGGATACGGTGCCGGTCGCACCGGTTTTCCGGATTCCCAGACGATGTCGAATTGGCCGTCCGATCTGATGCGGCCGACACGCACCATCTTCCACGTGTGCTGTGTCTCGGGATCGACATACACCACGCCCTGCGGGGCCGGAAAGCTCTGATCGCCGAGCGCCCTGCGCACCGCTTCCGTTTCGATGGAATGCGCGTCCTTTACCGCGAGGGCCCACAGGTGCACGCCGACGTAGGCCGCTTCCATCGGGTCGGCGGCGACGCGCGATGTGCCGTACGCTTCGTGCAGGCGTGACAGGAACGCACGGTTCTCCTCGCGGTTGATGCTCTGAAAATAGTTCCACGCCGCGTAGTGGCCTGCCACGTATGCGCGGTTCATGGTGCTCAGTTCCGTCTCAGCGATGCTGAACGACATCACCGGCAGCTTGTCCGGCGTGATGCCCGCACGGTGGAGATCCTCGAAGAAGGCGATGTTGCTGTCGCCGTTGATCGTGTTCAGGATGACGTCCGGCTGGACCCCCTGAATCCTCTCGACGATCGGGCGGCTGTCGCGGCTGCCGAGCAGCAGGTAGTCCTCACCGACGACCGCGCCCCCGAGGATCTCGACGACGTGCCGGATGATCGCGTTCGCGGTGCGGGGAAACACATAGTCGGACCCCACCAGGTAGAAGCGGCGGCCCAGGTTGTCGGCCGCCCATCTGACGGCCGGAATGATCTGCTGGTTCGGCGCCGCGCCGGTGTAGACGATGTAAGGGGACTGCTCGAGGCCTTCGTACTGCAGTGGATAGAAGAGCAGGTGCCGCTGCCGCTCGACGATCGGCTTCACGTGCTTCCGGCTCGCCGACGTCCAGCACCCGAACGTGGCGGCGACGCGATCCTGAAGGATCAGACGCTCGGCCTCGCTGGCGAACGTCGACCAGTTCGAGCCTCCGTCGCGGACGACCGCCTCCACGGGTCGGCCCAGGACACCGCCCGACCGGTTCACTTCCTCGATAGCGACCAGCGTGGCGTCCACCACGGCCCGTTCGCTTATCGCCATCGTGCCCGTGAGCGAGTGGAGCACGCCCACACGAATCGGATCGCGGGCTGCTCCCCGCCGAACCCATGTGAGCGCGAGCGCGCCCAGGGCCAGGACGAGAGCGAGGAGCGCAAGACGCGTCAGTCGGTTCATGCTCTATGCGTACATTTGCCGGAGCATCTCGGCCGCCGTCTCGTCGAGCTGCTCCGCGCGGCGGACCTCTTCGAAGCGCGCGAGCAGATCGTCGACGCGCAGCCGTCGCTTCTCGGCGCCGCGGAAGTCGTGTAGCACCCGGCCGCGGTGCATCATCACGACGCCGGTCGCCGAGGTGCGTCGCCTGCGTCATCGAGTGGGTCACCATCAAGCGTCGTCAGCTTGTCGCGCGAGACGATCTCCTCGCTCAGGCGAATCACCTGATCGGCGCTCTTCGGATCGAGCGCGGCCGTGTGCTCGTCGAGCAGCAGCAGCTTCGGTTTCACCCATGACGCCATCAGCAGCGTCAGCGCCTGACGCTGGCCGCCCGACAGGCTGCCGATCGGATTGTCGAGCCGATCCTCGAGACCCATGTTGAGCCGGCGGACGCGATCGCGCAGCTCGCCGCGCATCCGGCCTGTCAGCGCCCAGCCGAGGCCGCGCGCCTGACCGCGCCGCGTCGCCAGCACGAGGTTCTCGGCGATCGACATCGACGGCGCGGTGCCGCTGAACGGGTTCTGGAACACGCGGCCGATGAGGCTCGCGCGGCGGTGCTCGGGCCACGCCGTGACGTCGACGCCGTCGAGCCGGATCGTCGCCCGCATCGACGAGGAACGTCCCGGCGACCGCGTTGAGCAGCGTCGACTTGCCGGAGCCGTTCGTGCCGATGACGATGACGAACGAGCCCTCGTCGATCGTGAAGGTCGACGCCCTGCAGCGCGCGCACCTCGTTCGGCGTCCCGGCGTTGAACGTCTTGAAAATCTGTCGGATGTCGAGCATGGTCCCGGAGTCACGGCCCCGTGCGCCTGATGGCTTTCCACGCCGCGCACCCGCGACTCGACACCAGCGTCGGGCAGGACGAGCGCGACGAACACGAAGACCGCGGTGATCAGCTTGAGGTCGTTCGGGTTGAGACCGCCGCGCAGCGCGATCGCGACGAGCAGCCGGAAGAGCACCGAGCCCATCACCGCGCCGGTGATGACGAAGCCGAGCTGCCGCGTCCCGACCAGCGCCTCGCCGATGATGACGCTGGCGAGTCCCCACACCACCATGCCGATGCCCATCTGCACGTCGGCGAAGCCCTGATACTGCGCGAGCAGCGCGCCGGCGAGCGCCACCAGGCCGTTCGACAGCGCCAGGCCGAGCACGATCATCGTGTTCACGTTGACGCCGAGCGCGCGGATCATCTGCGCGTTGTCGCCGGCCGCCTGCATCGCCGTGCCGAGATGCGTGCGGAAGAAGACGAAGAGGATCGCCGCGGCCAGCGTGGCAGCAAGCAGCGCGAGGACCAGCACCGACGACGTCGCGCGTGCTGACCTCCCAGCCAGCCAGGTTGAAGCGCTCGGCGCCAAGGACAGCCGTCCCCGCACGTTCCGCCATCGTCGCGAGCGTCCGCTCCGAGAGCAGCGGCACGTTGCTCTTGCCCATGACGTGCAGGTTGATCGAGTAGAGCGCCGTCATCACCAGGATGCCCGAGAGCAGCCGGTTGATGTTGAACCGCGTGTGGATCACTCCCGGTCGTGGCGCCGGCGACCGCCCCGGCTGCGCAGGCGATCGCCGTCGCGAGCACGGGGTGCACCTGTGCGACCAGGAGCATGGCGGCCACCGCGGCGCCGAGCGTGATCGAGCCGTCCGCGGTGATGTCGGGGAACTCGAAGACCCGGAAGCTGACGAACACGCCGAGCGCGAGCAGCGACAGGATCACTCCGATCGTGAACGCGCCGATCAACAGGGACATGTCAGCTCATCTCCCAACGCCGGCCGGACCGGCCCAGCACGCTCCCCGGATGAATTCGCTCTGCCCGATCCCCACCACCTCTCTGGTGTCGTTGAGGAGGTGCAGGACGCCGAGCAGGCTCTCCGTCTCGAAGAGGTTCACCACGGTTTCCTTGAGATCGATGCGGCCACGCTTCAGCGGACCGAAGGAGAACGCCGCTGCATGAAAATGTCCGAAGAGATCGGGCGATTTGCCGAGCGGCCGCAGTTGCGGCTGCTGGCTCCGCGAAACGATGCCGACGGCGAGCGTGAGGCTCCGTGCGAAAGCGCGCTCGGTCGTGAAGGTCAATCGCGATCTGACCGCAGGAAACGCGAAGAGATCCGCCTCGCCCGGGTGCGCGGGCGATTGCCGCAGCGCGGCCCCCACCAGAGCCGCCGCTTCACCGACGATCACGACGGCCGCCGTGTCCGCCCCCGACATCTCGAGGCAGCTCGCGGCGAGATCGCCGAGCGTGATGGCGCGCGACGCACCGGCGTCGAAGCGGACCAGTCGGGCGAAGGATCCGTCGCCGGCCAGGCAATACAGGACTTGCAGCTTCGACGCGTGATCGCCCGATCCGACCAGGTAGTCCGGAACGTTGGTCCCGTCGGCCGGCTGATACGCGGCGGCGTGACCGACGGCGACGAATTCCCCGAAGCGGTCGCGGCAATCGGAAAAGCCGTCACCGATGGCGCCGATCCCGAATGCGAACCCCGAGTCTCGCAGCGGAACGCTCGAGCAATGCTCTTCGCGAAAGGCGCTCGCTGCGAGCGGTGCGTCGGTGCCGATGACGCGGCAACGCACTTCGGCGCCGGGCGCGAGGTCGAAGACATGGAAGACAGCCCCCGCGCGCTCGAAACGGGTGCCGTCGACCGGACCGGCTTCGAGCACGGCGTCCCCTCGCCCGCGTCGATGAGCATGTTGGCCAGACCCGTCATCTCCAGCACCGTCCTCACCTGCGGTGACGGGCGGATGATGGCAAGCGAACCGTCGATGCGCTGGAGCTGCTTGTAACACCTCATCAGAACGGCAATGCCGGCCGAGCTCATGAAGTCGACCTCCGAGAGCTCCAGTCGAATGCGATCGTGCCCCTCGCGCATCGTCTCCGCGAGGCTGTCCTGCAGGTGATCCGCCCAATACCCATCGAGCCTTCCGCGGATCCGCAGCTCGAGGGTGCCGGAAGTCTGGATTCGGGTGATTTCCATGTCGGAGTCGCCGGTGTCGTTTCTGGGTCTCTATTTCGCCGGTCCGCGTACCAAACCGTCGGCCGGCTGGGCGGCGGCGCGGACCGGCCGGCCGCCTTGCGGTCCGGCTTGTTCGCTGATCTGTCGTGGATCCCCGTCTCGTCGACAAGGATCGTCGCCATGTTGCGGGCTTCCTCCGGCACGCGCCACGGCTCTTTCAGTCCTTTCAACGCGAGCGTATTGATAATGATCCGCCTGGGCACTTCGTCCAGGACGTCTCGAATTGGAATCGTGGCCGGATCGGTCCCGCGCAACACGCTCGCCGCGAGGGCCCCGGCCAGACGTCCGACCTCGACGAAATCGAGTCCCATATCGAGGAACGTACCGCGATCGGGCTTCCCTGGCGTGATGGTGAACACCGGGATGCCGGCGCGCCGCGCCGTCTCCACCGTGGTGGGGACGGTGGACATCATTACGTTGTCGCCGGGAATCCAGAACGCCTGCGCCCCTCGGGCGATGACCGAATTGACGGCCTCGACCACTGCGGACGTGCTGTCGACGTTCGCCTCGAGCAGCGTAATTCCCAACGTGCGACACGTCTCGCGCGCCGCCATCACGAACGCGCGCGAGTTCGCCTCCGCCGGATTCCATGCCGTGCCCACGAACCTGAGGCCGGGCAGAGACTCCTTGACGAGCCGGAACACGTCGTTGACTGGCAGGAACGTGCTCTGGCCCACCATGTGCTTCGGGTGCTTCATCGGGATCGGCGCGGTCGAGGCCGATCCCGGCGACGAAGGGATCCGCCACGATGCCGAAGACGTGACGCACGCGCCCTTCCCGGTTGGCGTTGGCGACGGCCTGCATCGACGGCGTGCTCGACGTGAGCACGAGGTCGTACTCGCCGTTCACGATCTGACTGGCAATGGCGTTGCCGACCGCCATGTCTGCCTCGGCGTTGAACCGCTGTATCGACGCCGCGGTACCGTCCGCGAACCCGTGCTCGGCCAGTCCCTGGATCATGCCTGTGATTCCGTCATCGAGGACGGGACTGGAAGCGTGCTGCAGGATGGCGATCTTGACGACCGACCCGGCGGGCCGAGGTCCGGCGGCCGAGGTCAGAAAAAAGCAGGACGGCGGACGTCAGGAGTGATCAGAGTGATGCCGAGCGCAAGGCGCTTGAAGGCTGACCACATGTGGTGGCTCGAGGGCCCCGATTCTGATGCCCTCCACCAACGATGTCAATTTTGAGATCAAGCTTCCTGGACGCCGCATCCGAGATCACAGCGCGGCAAGTCGCGACGCCGCATCGACGGCAAGCTGTTCATCATCTCGCGCCAGGACGGCTGGATCCGCACGCTCGTGCCCTAGAACTCGATCGCGACACCCGATGTGACGCGCCAGAACGAGACGTGCTCTTCGCCGAACGCTGCGCGCCCGCCTGGCTCGAACGTGCTGCGAACGTAGCGAACGTCGCTCCGGACGCGCATGCGACTTGCGCAGTGGGAACAGGACGCCAGCCCCCACGTGGCCGGCCGGTAGGGTGCTGGACCCGGTGAAAGCGCCGAGCACATCGTCGATCTCGACACGCACCGCGCCGGCGCCGCCGGTGAGGAATAGCTGCAGCCCCGTGGAGGATGAGCGGGGCCAGAACGCGTAATCGACGCTCGCCAGCAGCGACGTCAGGCGCCCTCGTTCCAGGAGCTCCCCATCACCCTTGAGGAACTGCGGCGATCAGGGCTCCCTCGAATCCGATCGTCCACCGCCGGGTCATGCGCCAGCCGACTACGGCCCCGTAGACCGCCTCCAGTCACCGGCCGTCTGTTCCAGGTCCACAAAGCTGGTTTGCCCCGCGACGCTCACGCCGGCGAACGGCGTCAGCGTGAACTGCGCCTGGGCGGGCGCCGGAAGGACGCTTGCGATCAGCAGCGTGAGTGTGCGAATCGCGTGTCGCATCGGGTCAGTCCAGGAGGCTGAGAAACGCACGGGCAAACGGTGACACCCGCACGTCCCCGTCCGCCATCGGGAATCGCGCGTTCAGGCCGTCGGCGTTGGCCAGCAGGATCAGCGTCGCGCCTCGGTCCGGACGCTTCACGACGAGCGACGAAAACGACGGCCATAGTCCGTAATGCCACACTATCGACTCGCCCCCGATCGACTGCGTAAACCATCCGAGCCCGTACGGGCCGCGCCGGCCGTCACGCAGCGAAAAAGGCGTCCACGCAAACTGCTGTGTCTGGTCCTCGAGAAGGACGTGGTCGTCCAGCGCTGCGTCATATCGCGCCAGGTCACGCACCGTGGAGACGAGGCCGGCCGCGGCGTTGATCCCGCGCGGCGGGTAATCTGCGGGCTCGTAACGCCGGTCGAGCGAGCGATACGGCTTCGCGAGGCGCGTCAGCGCCTGACGATAGCGCTCGAGCGTCGTCGAGTCGAACAGGGATGCGAGCGCGGGCGGCGGATCGGCGAGATCGTGGCCTGGCACCGAATCGGACATGCCCAGCCGATCGAGAATCTGTGAGGCCAGCGCCACGCGAAACGGCTGTCCCGTGCAGGCCTCGACGACGGTCGTCAACGCCGCGTAGCGGTCGCCGTCATAGCGATACACGGAGCCTGCCGGCGCGTCGGACGTCATGCTGAGGACCTGACGGACGGTGGCCGAGGCGTCAGGGACGGCGGATGTGTACTGACGCATGGGCGCGTCCAGATCGAGCCGCCCGGCTTCCACGCACTGCAGCAGCAGCGTCGACGCAAACGTCTTGGTCAGCGACGCGACGGGATAGGGCGTGCCCGGAGTGGCAGCAATGCGGGCCTCAGCATCCTGGTACCCGAACCCCTGCTCCCACACAATGCGGCGATCCACGACGACTGCCGCCGACAGCCCCGGGATGCCCGCCTGCACGCGAAGTCCATCGAGATACCGGGCGAACAGCCCGAGACGCTGGTCGAGCGCTGCAGGTCCCGCCTGGAAAGCCCCGAGCGGGATACCAGCGGCGACGGTCAGCACGCATGCGATGAGGGTGGCGATGCGAAGCACGCGCAGGCATCAGCAAGACACACGCCGCGCGGTTCTGCTGGCCTTTTGGATTCGATGGCCGGCCAGCGTCATCCTCAGGCGACAGAACATGTCTGCCGCCGCGCCCGGTGCGCGCAGACGGTCGGGGTCACCCCGTGGAGCGAAACCGTGCCGTGCCATTGGCATCCTGTGGATCCGGAGGACTGGAGCACCATGGGCTGACCTGCCGGAACGCTCTCGCAGCCATCGCGCGAGGCGGGCGTCGATACCGTCCTGGGTTGCTTTCGGATAAGCACGCCGGAGGTTTGGCGCATCAGGTCGAGTCCGGTCTGAAACAGATCAAGAGTCGTGCGGAGCGCCCAGTCGCCTGAGGACGAAGCCTTTTTCATACACGAGTTCTAGCCCAGGGCCGTGCGGTATCGAACCGCACTTTACGTAGGCGCGCGATTCTGGGGTGGCAACGCGGAATTGCACCGACGGCGAAGTTGCACCGACAGCACCGATGCCGGCACCGACCGCGTGAATGAGATCGCACCGACCGCACGTGAGATCGCACCGGCAGCGTCAGTGCGATTGCACCGACCGCGATAGCGCGAGTCTTTACCAGCGGTGCAGCTCGCAGATCTTCGAGCGGTTCGGTCCCGGTGAGGAACGATTCGTTGTAGCACCCGCGGGCAGCCGGGGAGCGCGAGCTTGCCGGTGTCGCGATCGATCTCGGCGAACGTGATGCCGTCGGGCGCCTCGAACGGCAGGCTCGTGTGGCCGGCGAGCGCCGTCTTCATGAACTCGGTCCAGATCGGCAGCGCCGCCTGCGTGCCGCTCAGCCCGACCGGCTGATTGTCGTCGAAGCCGACCCAGACGACGGTCAGCAGCTCCGGCGTGAAGCCGACGAACCACGCGTCGCGCAGGTCGTTCGTCGTGCCGCTCTTGCCGGCGGCGTCGAGCGTGAACCCGTTGCCGCGCGCGCTGGCGCCGGTGCCTTCGTTGATCACGCTGCGCATCATGTTGCGTGACGAGGTACGTGGTGTCGGGACGTGCGACGCGCTTGCAGCTTCGGCGCGCTTCGGCCGCAGGTCCTCGCTCGCGCGGTCTCGATGCGGTCGATGGCGCGCGAGCGGCCGCACGCGGCCGCCGTTGGTGAAGAGCGTGTACGCCTGCGCCACCTCGAGCGGCGTCAGCTCGAAGACGCCGAGCGTGATCGACGGGATACGCCCGCGGCGGCGTGCCGACGCCGACCTGCCGCCAGAGCGCCGCGACCGGTCGAAGCCGACCGCCTCGCCGACGTGAATCGTGCCGAGGTTGCGCGACATCGCCAGCGCGCGCCGCCAGGTGATCTCGCCGTCGTAGTCGTCGTAGTTCCGCGGCTCCCACACCTGGTCGTCGAAGGTGAACGTCGCCGGCTCGTCGAGCGTCAGCGAGGCCGGCGTGAGATCGGTCGCGCCCTTCCTCGGCGGCCCGCTCGAACGCGGCGAGGAAGACGAACGGCTTGAACACCGAGCCCGGCTGGCGCCGCGCGACGATGGCGCGGTTGTACTGCGACTGGTTGTACGAGCGGCCGCCGACCATCGCGAGAATCTCGCCGGTGCGCGGATCGACGGCGATGAGCGCGGCCTGCGCCGCTGCGGCGCTTCCGCGTCGCCGGCGAGCAGCTTGTCGACGTTGCGCGAGGCCGTTGCGCACGGCGTCGAGCGCGGCGCGCTGCAGGTTGAGGTCGAGCGTGGTGTAGACGTCGACGCGTCCGGGTCTGCGCGGTGACGCCGGGGAACGTCGCTCGCCGACCTGCTCGCCGACCATGTCGACGAAGTACGGCGCCTCGTTGTCCACGGCGCGCGCGACGACCTGCAGCGGCTCGCGCGATCGCGCGCTCGGCCGCGTCGGTCGGTGATGAACTCCTCGTCGGCCATCGCGCGCAGCACGACGTTGCGCCGCTCGATCGCGCGCTTGGGATTGGCAAACGGCGAGCGGCTGGCCGGGCTCTGGATGACGCCGGCGATCAGCGCCGCCTCGCTCAGGCTCAGATTGGCGACGTCCTTGCCGAAGAAGAGGCGCGACGCCTCGGCGACGCCGTGAATGGCAAACGAGCCGCGCTGCCCGAGGTAGACGTCGTTGAGATACAGCTCGAGGATCTCGTCCTTCGACGCCCGCCGCTCGAGGACGAGCGACATGATCATCTCGCGCACCTTGCGCGCACGGTGACGACGCGCTCGCCGCGTCTGCAGCTCGGCGTTGAACTCGTCGGCGAGGAAGAACATCCGCGCCAGCTGCTGCGTGATCGTGCTGTAGCCGACGCAGGTTCGGGTTGTCGCCGAAGACGTTGGTGACGACAGCGCGCGATCGTCCGGAACGGGATTGATGCCGGGATGCGAGTAGAAGCCCTGATCCTCGATCGCGAGCACCGCCTGCTGCATGTGCGTCGGGATCGTCGCCAGCGGCACGCTGCCGCCGCTTCTCGCGGCCGCCGCTCGTCATCAGCGCGGTCAGCAGCGGCGCGTCGAGCTGCACGGCGTCGGCCGTGCGCCCTTGCCGACGACCTCGATGCGCTCGGATGCCGGCGCCGGCGCCGGCGCGGTCGGCGTCCGCCGCGCGACTGGCGCCGCCGGATGAACGTCGACGCGGACGTCTTGCCGGCGAGGTCGCCGCCGCGCGGCGTGATCGCGATCGCGTTGCGCGCGACCGCGAACTCGCCGGGCTGCTCGGCCGTCGCGCCGCTGCGCGTAGCCGAGGTCGTTGAGCCGGGCGATCAGCTCCTGCTCGGTGAGCGCCTGGCCGCGCCGGAGCTCGACCGGCCGGGCGTAGACGCGCGGCAGCGTGCGCTCGCGCTCGCCGTGCAGCCGTGCGTCGATGAGGCGCGGAGAACGAGAGGTAGTAGTACGTGAGCGTGACGACGCCGGTCACGAGCGCGATCGCACCGCACGCGACAGGAGATAGCGGACCCAGCGGCGCTGACCGCAGGATGCGCTGACGCCTGCGGATCGGTTGCGCGTCGTGCCGACGCTGTCCGTTCGGACGCCCGGTCGCTCATCGTCGCGACACGCGTCTCAGATCGTCACCACCCAGTGGGTGCCCATCTCGAGCGGCAGCTCCTCGCTCAGCCGATCGACGAGCGCCGGGCCGTACTTGTTCAGGAAGTAGACGAAGCCGATCTCGCGCTCCTGCGGCTGCCCGCCGGGAAACGCCTGCGCCTGCGCGTGCTTGAACTGCCGCCGCAGCGTCTCGTCCTTGCGCTTGGCCGCCTGGATGATCTTGCCGTGCAGCTTCTTCAGATCGTCCTGCATGCGGCCGAGCGTCGATCGCGTCGCGCCTTCGAGCGTCGGATCGATCTGAGTGCACCGCCGTCGCCAGACGGCTTCCATGCGCTCCTCGAGCGCGCGCGGCAGCGTCCTCGAGCGACGCTTCGACCGACGGCGGCAGCTGCGCCTCGAGCAGCTGGTTCAGCGCCGCCTCGTCCTGCGGCGCGCAGCGATTCGAGCGGGAAATCGTGCCGCGTCAGGAATCGCATCGCGTTGGAGTCGAGAATCGTGGCCGTGCGCGCGCTGCTGCATCAGCGGCATCGGGACGCCGAACGCGGCGTAGACGCCGCGCAGCTGGCCGAGATAGGCCAGCTCGCTCGGGCCGGCCGACGTAACAGACCGTCGGGAACAGCGTGTCCTGCACGAGCGGCCGCAGCAGCACGTTCGGGCTGAACTCCTGCGGCGACCTGCGCGACGCGCTCGAGCAGCGCCGCCGGCGAGTCGCGTCTCGCTCGCCGATCGTGAACGCGCCGTCCGTGCTGCCGGATCGGCTCGCGTCCGCCGTTCGAGATGAAAGAGCGCCACGCTGCCCTTCGTGCGGCGTGACCTGCGCGTGGTACCCGCGCGCCGCGAGCGCCGCGCCCGCCTCGCGCGCGCCAGACGCGACGTCTCGCCGGCGTGCTCGATCTCGCGCGCGAAGAGCGCCGCCACGATCGGCTTGGCCGCGGGATCGGCGGCGTCGAACACGACCAGACCCGTCGGCGCCGAGCACCGATTCGAGCCACCGGCCGAAGGCGTCGGCCATGCCGACGCCGCGGCGGGTACGCGTGGCGCAGCTGCGTCGAGCAGTTCCGGCGTGAACTCGGTCGGCGGCAGCGCCGCCTCGAGGCTCTCGCAGCGCCGCCCGCACCGAGTCGTCCAGCGTCACGCGAGCGACCGGCCGTTCGTTGGCGCCGGGGGGTCGACACGGCGATCTGGAGCAGGCCGAGCTCGGCGTCGAGCAGG
>CAVXUR010000006.1:0-388241 GCA_963764925.1 uncultured Acidobacteriota bacterium | reverse complement strand
CCCGAACGCCTGCACCATCCGCGCGTTGCGACTCGTGCGGACGCCTTCCGACGATCGGAACGGACAGGCCGACACCGGCATATAGACGTCGTTCTCGTCAGGAAACTGCGGAATCGGCGGGAGCACGCCAATGACGGTGTGCGGGCGATCGTTCATCTCGAACACCTGCCCGACGACTCGTGGGTCGCCGCCAAACCGGCTTTTCCAGTAGGCGTTGCTCAGCACCAACACCGCATCCGCGCCGTGCGCGTCGTCGCCCTCGCGGAAGGTCCGGCCGGCCACCGGCTTGACCCCGAACAGGTCGAAGTAGTTCCACGAGACGACGCCCGTCGCGAGCCGCTCCGGCTCGCCGCGGCCGAGCAGGACGAACCACATGTTGTGATACTCGACGATCGACTCGAGCGTCTTCGACTGCTGGCGGTAGTCGGCCATCTCGAGCGGCGAGAAGCCCTGGGTCTGGATTCCGGCGAGTGGCCGTTGCTGCCGCAGAATCAGGATGTCGTCGCCGCTGGTGTACGGCAGCGGCCGGAGCAGGACGCCGTGGACGACGCTGAAAATTGCCGAATTGGCGCCGATCCCGAGCGCCATGGTCAGCACGACGGCCAGCGCGAAGCCGCGGTTCCTCGCGAATCCTCGCAGCGCCGCGCGCACGTCCTGAACCAAGGTTTCCATGAGTTCCTTTCGGCTCTTGGCTCTAGGCTCCAGGCTCTAGCAAGACCAGAGCCTAAAGCCCAGAGCCTAAAGCCTAGAGCCGCCCCCCCTTCACTGTCGCCAATCGACAAGACGCGTTCGAGCATACGGCGGCTCTTGTCGATTGTCAACAAAAGCCCGCTCCTCTTGACATTCGACAAGTCGCGGTCCCACAATTGGCCACATGCCCCGTCAGAAACAGGATCTCCTCCAAGGCACGCTCGACATGCTCATCCTGCAGACGCTGGCGCTCGAGCCGATGCACGGCTGGGGAATCTCGCAGCGCATTCAGCAGATCTCGCGAGACGTCCTGCAGGTCAATCAGGGCTCGCTCTACCCTGCGCTCCATCGTCTGGAACAGCAAGGATGGATCGACGCCGAGTGGGACGCATCAGAGAATAACCGGCAGGCCAAGTACTATCGGCTGACGCGCACCGGCCGCCGGCAATTGACCGAAGAGCGCGAAAACTGGGCGCGGATGACCGACGCCGTGACCCGGATCCTGCAGACACACGAGCCCTGACCACGGCACCCTCCATGCCTTCCTGGCTGAAGCGCGTCCGCACGATCTTCCGCCGCGGCTCGATGGAACGCGAGCTCGACATCGAGCTGCAGTTTCACCTCGACATGCTCGCGGCCGAATACGTGCGGCGGGGCATACCGCCGGACGCCGCCCGCCGCTCCGCGCGCCAGACGTTCGGTGGCGTCGAGAGCGTCAAAGACGACGTCCGCGACGCCTGGCTGACGCGTCTCGTCGAGACGATCGGACAGGACGTCCGCTACGGCGCTGCGCGGCCTGCGCCGGCAGGCCGGCTACGCGCTGGCCGTCATCGTGACGATGGCGCTCGGGATCGGCGCCAACACCGCCATTTTCAGCGTCGTGAACGCCGTCGTCCTGCGGCCGCTGCCTTACGATCGCGGCGAAGACCTGCTGCTCCTGAACCAGGCGCGAACCAACGTCGCCAACACAGGGTTCTCGCTCGCCGACATCGACGACATCAAAGCCCTCTCCGGTTCGCTCGACGCCGTCGTCGAGTATCACAATATGTACTTCATCTTGCTCGGCGGCGAGGAGCCCGAGCGAGTCGCTGCTGGCGTCGTCTCGTGGGACTACTTTCAAACGCTCGGGGTCGCGCCGCTCCTCGGCCGGATGTTCCGCGCCGACGACGACGGCCATGACGACGATAAGCACGACACCGAGGCGATGCTGGTGCTCAGTCACGAGTACTGGCAGCGCGCGTTTCGCGGCGATCGGAATGTCGTCGGCCGCGTCGTCGAGATGAACGATCGGCCGCATACGATTGTCGGCGTCCTTCCGGATGTGCCGATGTATCCGCAGCCGAACGATGTCTACATGCCGCGCTCGGCGTGCCCGTTTCGGATGAGCGCCGGCGAACGCGAACGGCGTGGCAGCGGGATGGCGTCCGCGCTCGGCCGCCGTCGCCCCGGTCGGGCACTCGAGGACGCGCAGTCGGACCTGGCAGCGGTCGGGCAGCGTCTGCAACAGGCTCACCCGAAGTTGTATCCGGCCGAGCGTGGCTACCAGTTGACGGCGACGCCGCTGCGTCGCGAGTTCACGCGGAACTTTGAGTCAACGCTCCTCATTCTGGTGAGCACCGCAGGGTTCGTCCTCCTGATCGTGTGTGCCAGCGTCGCGAACCTGGCGGTTGCGCGAACCATGCGACGCGATCGCGAGCTCGCGCTGCGCACGGCGCTCGGCGCAAGTCAGGGGCGGCTGCTGCGGCAGCTCGCCACCGAAAGCCTGATCCTCGCTCTCGTCGGCGGCGCGTGCGGCCTCCTGCTCGCGTTCGTCGGGATGGATCTGCTCGTGCAGTACGCTGGGCGTTTCACGCCACGCGCGACCGAGGTCCGAATCGACACGGCGGTGCTGCTCTTCACCCTGGGCGTATCGCTACTGACCGGCATCATCGCGGCCATCCTTCCAGCCGTGTCGCGGCGACTCGGGCCGCGGCGGGCGGCGATTTCGGCCGGCCCCCGCAGGCTGGTTCACCGCAGCGATCTGCGGCGCGCGCTCATCGTCGCCCAGGTTGCGGCGTCGTTCGTGCTGCTCATCGGCGCGGGGCTCATGGTGCGCAGCCTGCTGAAACTGACCGGCGTCGACCCCGGTTTCAGCAGCGACCATGTCCTGACGATGCAGATCGACATGAACTTCACGAAGTACCGCACTCTCGCCGAGCGTTCCGCGTACCTCGACCGTCTGCTCCTCCGGCTGCAGCAGATTCCCGGCGTGCCAACGGTCGGCGCCAGCGGCACGATCCCTTTCCTCGAGGAAGCCGGGGGCGCGCTCAACTCGCTCGTCATCTCCGGCCGGGCTGGGCGAGAGTCCGAGGACATCGCGAGCGGCCCACGCGCCTCCCTGATGATTGCCAGCGACGACTACTTCCGCGCGATGGACATTCCGCTCATCAAAGGCCGTTTCTTCGCCCCGTCCGACAGCCTCGGCTCGCCGGGCGTCGTGCTCGTCAACCGGACGTTTGCCGCGAGGAATTGGCCTGAAGAAGATCCCGTCGGCCAACGCGTCTCGTCCAACGGCGGCCGCACCTGGTTTACGATCGTCGGCATCGTCGCCGACGTCCGACAGCAGCTGGCGCTCGAGCCGGTCGACGAAATCTATGCACCAATGCGCCAGATGCCCTACGTTACGACCAACTGGGTCATCCGCTCGACGGTCGATCCTGTGGTCCTCGATTCACTCGTGCGTGAGGCCGTGCGGGACACGGACCGCGACCAGCCGATCCATCGGCTCCGCACGCTCGACGACGTCCGTGCCGCATCGCTCGCGCCGCCCCGCCTGACGACCACGCTGCTCGGACTTTTCGCGGCTCTGGCGCTCTTCATCACGGCCGCCGGGATCGCAGGCGTCATCGCTTTCTCTGTCAGCCAGCGGACGCAGGAGTTCGGCGTGCGCGTCGCGCTCGGCGCCAAACGGTCGGACGTGGTTTCGATGGTAGTCGGCGAAGGGGTTCGCCTGGCGATCGCGGGTCTCGCGATCGGATTGATTGGCGCGGTGATTCTCGGCGCGCTGCTGTCAACGGTGCTCTTCGGCGTGGGCCCGATCGACGCCGTCACCTACCTTGCCGTGTCGCTGGTGCTCCTCGCCGTCGCCGGGCCTGGCGTGCCTGCTGCCTGCCTTGCGGGCGGCCTCGATCGATCCGATGACGGCGCTGCGAACCGTCTAGGACGGCTTCACCCACCTGTTCAGCCAGGAGCTGGACACTGCGGTGATAGATCCCACGGGCAGATCCCGTGCGCAAAAAGCTTGAACAGGAGATCAGGAGACCAGGAGCATGCCTTAAGAACGCGGCTTACTCCTGATCTCTTGATCTCCTGTTCAAGGACACGCCGAGAGAGACGAACGAGAACCCTCAGCGGGACGGTAACGCGCACGCGGTCGTGGGCGCCACCCATCGGCCCGCGCCTGTCGATGCCGACAAGGCCGTCGACGCAGGATCGATGTCCGGGCTCTTGTTCCCGACCGGGCGCGCGAAGGCGATGATCGCGCCGGCGCGATCGAACTCGGTCGGCTCCGGCCCGATCGAAGGATTCATGATCGACGTTCGCGACTCGACGTGCTGGTAGCCGAGTGCGTGGCCGAGCTCGTGAATCCGCAGCAGCCGGCGCCGGTTGTCGTCACGATCGAAACCGCGATCGAGATACATGGCTCCGCCGCCGATGCTGCCGTCGGGCCGTTCCGACCAGAGGCCGTAGCCAATCGTCTTGGCCAGGCTGACGATCCCGTTGTAGCGGCCAACCACGATTTGACCCGCGCGCAGCGTGTTCACGCGAGCGCCACCCGACGGACGCTCGATCTCGATAGAAGCAAACGTCGTGTAGGTATTGCCCGTGAGCAGCGCCAGTCCCTCGGTCAAGTGCGCCTTCAGCTGCTCGACTTCGTCATCGGTCAGCTGGTCGCCGGTAGCGGAGTAAGTCTGATCCGAGCCGTTACGGTAGTCCATCACCGCTCCCAGGATCACGAGCGACGGCCGCGAGGTCCAGCGCTGGAGCTGTGCGTTGGAGCCCCGGAACATCTCGTCGAACGCCGCGAGATCGAAGCTCGACGGAATCATCGCGACGCGGGTGCGCGAAGCGCTGGGACCCATTCGCGTCTCGCGCTCCACGACCGATCCGCCACTGACGACGACCGTCGTGGGCGATTGATTGCTGAGGTCCGTCTGGAAGAAACCACTGCTATCACTCGTGATCGGAAAGCGCGTGCCGATGCGAACGGAGAGGTTCGGCGCCACCGCCCCGTCGATGGCGTTGAGGGTCTGACCCTGGAGCAGCGTTGTGCTCGGAGCGCCGGGCGATGACGGTTCAGTTGGCGAACTGCCGCCGCCGCAGCGGACGAGCGAGAAGACGATGAACATGGACAAGGCGAGTCGACGCATGGTGACCCTGGTGCAAGCCGCATGCAGCTCGCAACACTCTGTATAAGAATGGGTTAGCTATCCCGATCATTACCGATTTGCCGACCGGCTTACAGATCCGAAAGGCTGCCGGCCGGTCGACTGCGCGAAACTGGTTCGGAGGGATTACGATACAGGGCGTGCGTCCTTCGCGGCTCGTTGCGATCCTCAGCCTCATCGCCGTCGCGATCGCGCCCCTCTTCCTCCTAGCCGCCCCTCAGCAGATCTACCGAAGCGACCGCGTGTTACGTTCCGGCGTCGACGTAGTGGCCGTCACGGTGACGGTCTTCGACGCCGAGGGTCGCCTCGCCACGGGCCTCCCGCGCGAAGCGTTCGAAGTGTTCGAGGACGGCGAGCCGCAGACGATCACCCAGTTCACGAACGAACGCGTACCGATCGGGCTCGGGATGCTGCTCGATACGAGCGACAGCATGTTCGGCCGGCGAATTGTCGACGCGCGGACGGCGGTCGAGCGATTCCTGTTCGAGCTCCTGAACCCGGCCGATGAGTTCTTCGTGCTGGCGTTCAATCACTACCCGCACATCATCACGCGCTGGACGAGCACGCCCGACGACGTTCGGACCGCGCTGCAGGAGGTCAAACCGTCAGGCGGCACCGCGATTTACGATGCCGTCATTGGCGCGCTGCCGATGATTGGCCGGCGCTCGCGCGAGCGGGCCGCGCTGGTCGTGATTTCAGACGGCGCCGACACCGCGAGCGACGCGACCGTCATCGACGTCAGGACGTCGTTGCTGCGGAGCGACGCTTTCGTCTATGCCATCGCCATCGACTCGCCGACCCGGCAGGCGATCAACACGCGGGTGAACCCGGCGGCGCTCGGCGAGATCACTTCCCAGAGCGGCGGCCGCACGGAGGTCGTCCAGGACATGGACGGGCTGCGCGCTGCGACCGCGCGCATTGCCGACGAACTCAACAGCCAGTACGTGATGGCCTACGCTTCGCCCCACGCCACCGACGGGAAATACCACAGCATCCGCGTCCGCGTTGCGCGGCCTGGCTACAAGGTGCGGGCACGCAACGGCTATGTCGGCGTGGCCAAGCCGCAGAGCGACTAGAGCCACGGATCACACGGACAACACGGATCCAGTGTGCGAGATAGCTTCTAGTGTGAAAGGACGTGGGCGGCTCGCGGCTCGCGGTTGCAATTCGCTGCCAGGAGCTGAATTTCGAGCAGCGGCGAGCAGCGAGGCGCGAGCAGCTGGAACTAGAGCCACGGATCACACGGACAACACGGACCGGGTTTTGTGAGATGTGCCTTTGGCCTCACGCACGTCAATTTGGCTGGACCGACACTCTCGTGACTGCAGATCGACGCCTCGTCTCCGATCGCTTTCCGCGCTCATCGAAGTACCACGCCGACTGGATCATGTCCAGCGTCAGCGGAGGCGCGAATTCACTGTGGCTGACCGAATGGCTGACGACCGCGCTGGACCTGCGTCCAGGGATGCGCGTGCTCGACCTGGGTTGTGGCAGAGGGGCCTCGTCGATCTTTCTCCGCCGCGAGTTCGGCGTACAGGTGTGGGCCACCGATCTCTGGTTTGATCCCTCGGAGAGAATGGAGCGCATCCGCGACGCCGGCATCGACGACGGCGTCTTTCCGATCCATGCGGACGCCCGGTCGCTGCCGTTCGCCGTTGGTTTTTTCGACGCCATCATCAGCATCGACTCGTTCTTCTACTACGGGACCGACGACCTCTACCTCAATTACCTGGCCAGGTTTGTGAAGCCAGGAGGCCACATCGCCATCGCGGGCGCCGGACTCACGCAGGAGATCGACGGCCCGGTTCCCGATCATCTTCGCGCCTGGTGGACCCAGGACGTCTGGTGCCTCCATTCGGCCGCGTGGTGGCGCCGCCACTGGGAACGGACGGGCCTTGTCGACATCGAACTGGCCGACTCTCTGCCCGACGGTTGGCAGTTCTGGCGAGACTGGCATCCGAGCCGTTGCCGCCGACAACGAATCCGAAATCCAGACGCTTGAAGCCGATGGCGGACGTTACCTGGGCTACGCTCGCATCGTCGGCCGCCGCCGACCCGACGCGCAACTGGGCGAACACGTCGTGTCGGTGCCGACGGAATATGCGAGAAAGCCCCTGCTGCGGAGCGAGGGCTCGACAGACGATGATTAGTGCCCGAGCCGAACTGCCTTGCCGAAACAGAGCGCCGGACTGCTTCTCTTCCGAGTAAGGCCAGCGGGCGTCGAAGTACTGCTCGTCCATCCGGGCGGCCCGTTCTGGGCCAAAAAAGACGACGGGGCGTGGTCGATTCCAAAGGGCGAGTTGTCCGACGGTGAGGAACCACTCGCCGCGGCGAGGAGAGAGTTCGAGGAGGAGATGGGCCGCCCGATCGACGGCGAGTTCCTCCCGCTTGAACCGATCAAGCAGGCCGGCGGCAAGCACGTGCTCGCCTGGGCCGTCCGAGCGGATTTCGACCCGGCCACGCTCAGAAGCAACACGTTCTCCATTGAATGGCCGCCAAAATCCGGCCGGCAGCGGCAGTTTCCCGAAGTCGACAGGGCCGCCTGGTTCGATCTGGAGGTCGCGAAGCAGAAGATTCTGAAAGGACAAGCGGGGTTGATCAACGAGCTGGGAACCAAGGTCAAGATGTACAGGGACCGGGAACAGCGCTTCGTCTTTGATGAAGTCGCCGAGCTGTACGCTCGCGTGCGGCCGACGTATCCATCCACACTGATTGATGACGTAATTCAGTCGGCGCGGCTCTCGCCCGGTAGCCGGATCCTTGAAATCGGTTCAGGTCCGGGCAACGCGAGCGTTCTGTTTTCCGGGCGAGGGTTTCGCCTCCTCTGCCTCGAGCCGGGTCGACACCTCGCGGAAGTCGCCAGGCGCCGTCTGGCCGATGACGCGAACGCGCAGGTCGTCCAGTCGACGTTCGAGGAGTGGCCGGTTGAGCCGGAGGCATTCGATCTGGCGTTCGCCGCCCAGTCGTTTCATTGGATCGATCCGGTTCTGCGATTCTCGAAGACGGCTCAAGCGCTGAAGCGCAACGGAACCCTGGCGGTCTTTGCTAATCGGACCGTCCGCGGCGCGACGCCGCTAGACCTCAGGATCCAGCAGGTGTACGCGGCGCACGCGCCGGAGATCGATGCGCGGTGGCATGCGCACAATACGCGAGACTACTTTCTCGACATGTTTGCCGCGTCGAAAGATTTCCAACCAGCGCAGAGCCGCGAGTACGAGTGGCGCACGGAGTACCGGACCGCCGACTACCTGGATCTCCTGCAGACGCACTCGGATCACCGGTTGCTTGACCGGGAACGGCTCGAGGCGGTCCTCACCGGCATCGGTGACGCCATCGAATCGCACGGCGGCTCCCTGGCCGTGACCTACGTCGCAGTCCTCTGTTGGGCACAGCGCGTGCCTGAATGATCACGCCACCTGTCGGCGAAGTCGTAGTGTCCGGGACCTGTTCAAAGCCTCACACCGCAGAGTGCGCGGAGCTCGCAGAGAAAACCACAACGCTCTGCGTCCTCGGCGCACTCCGCGGTGAAAGGCTTTTTGGCGCTGCAACGCCGTCGTATATGGCCGGACTAGCGCGACAACCGGTACAGGAGCAGCGCCGCTCGCTTGGTTTGCGATGGCAGCGTCGTCAGGTCGGCGGTCTCGTTGACGGTGTGGCCGCCGTCGCCCATCAGGCCGACACCGTCGAGGATCATCGGCACGTGACCGGCGATGAACGAGACGTCGGCTGCGCCAGCGCGGTCGGGGTCGACCGCCGTCACCGGGCCTGCCCCGACGTCACGGCTCGCCTGGTCGTAGAGCGCGAGGAGCTTTCGATTGCCGTCGGTTGGCGCGAGCGGCGGGTAGCCTTCGTCGAACGCAATCGTCGCCTTCGTCTGAGCCAGCGGCCTGGACGCGACGATGGCTTCCATCCGCTTGCGTGCCTGCGCGAACTGTTCGGCCGACAGCGCGCGCAGATCTCCAGACACGACCGCACGTTCGGGAATGACGTTGTCCTTGCCGAACGCCGATCCACGCGCGGTGGTCACGTCGAGCTCAGCGGTCGTGCCCCCGACGACGAGCGCCGGATTGAACGTGAGGTGCGGCTCGCCGGCCAGCGTCTCGCGAAACGCGTTGAGAATGCGGGCAGCCTCGAAGATCGCGCCGTAGCCGATGTCTGAACGAAAGATTTGCGACGAGTGCGCAGGCTTGCCGGTCACCGTCAGCGTCCACGATGTCGTCCCGCGGCGGCCGATGACCGCGGTTCTGGGATCGCCGGCGCCGTCCTCGAACCCGATGGCGACCTCGGCGCCCTTCGCCGCGGCGATTAGCGCCGCGCGCGCCATGTCCTGCGGCTCGCCGGCCGATTCCTCGTCACCCGTCATCACAACCGTGACGTGCATCCGGTCGAGCGCGCCGGTCGCGCGGAGCGCCTTGAGCGCCTGGACGATGATGACGTCGCCGCCTTTCATGTCGATGATGCCTGGCCCGCGCGCCTGCCGATCGCTCGCCGTCTCGAACTTCTGGAACGGACTGTCGGCCTCGAACACCGTGTCGAGATGGCCGATCAGCAGCACCCGGCGGCCCGGCCGCGCGCGCTCCGCCACGAGATGTCCCGCGCGCTTGAATGGAGTGCCGTCCACCCACCGGGTCGTGAACCCCAGCGCTTCGAACTCGCCCGCGAACAGCTTTCCGACTTCGCGCACGCCTGCGTGGTTCCCGGTCCCACTGTTGATGTTCACGGCGCGCTCGAGCAGCGACAACGCCTCGGCATTGTGCGCGTCCACGTAGGTGACGACGGCCTGTTCGTCGGTCGACAGGGTTGGAGCCGATTGGCCGCGCGGAACCGACGCGAACAGGAGGGCTGCAATAGCGACAGGCATGAACCGGAACAAGGGCATAGCCCAATACTAGCCACGGAATACACGGATTACACGGAATCGGTGGAATTCATGGAAATCCGATGGAACGCCGCGCGGTTTCACTCGTCCCATTCATCTAGGCTCGGGCTGCACCCGATGCTAGGCTACCCGCGGGAGAGCACGAACAACGAGGCCGGCCGACTGCGCGGCCTGGCACTTCTGAGGCATCAACAACATGGCGTGGTTTCGCCGCAGCAAAATCGAGACGCAGACGGCCGGTGATGTCGGCACCGCCGGCAGCGCCGACTTCCCGTTGATCAGGCTCCAAAACCTCAGCAAGGTCTTCAAAGGGGACGCTGACGAAGAGACGTGGGCGCTGTCCGATCTGACCGTCGACATCGGCCGCGGAGAGTACGTCACCGTCTCCGGGCCCTCGGGCTGCGGCAAGTCGACCTTCCTGGCGATTCTCGCGCTCCTCGACTCGCCGACCTCAGGCCGCTACTGGCTGAATGGACGCGCGACCAGCGAACTCTCGCCATCGGAGCGCGCGCGGACGCGCAACATCGACGTTGGGCTGATTTTCCAGAGTTTCAACCTGATTGGGGATATGAGCATCTACGAGAACGTCGAGTATCCCCTCACGGTGCGTGGCGCCTCGGCGAGCGAACGGCGCCAACGCGTCGAGGCTGCGCTCGACCGTGTCGGGCTGACGGCGCGCGCGAAACAGCGGCCCGGCGCGCTCTCCGGCGGACACCAGCAGCTCGTCGCCATCGCGCGAGCGTTCGCGGGCCGCCCGCCGATTCTGCTCGCCGACGAACCGACCGGCAACCTCGACTCGAAGAGTGGCGCCGCGGTGATGAAGATGCTCGACGAGCTCCATGCCGACGGTGCCACGGTCTGCCTCGCGACCCACAACCCCGACTACATCGCGCGCGCCGAGCGTCATGTCTATCTGTTCGACGGGCGGATTGTCGACGCGCCGGTGGTGTAGTGCCCGAAGGACTCGCCACGGACAGACACGGTCTAAGAGCGTCGCTTCGACGCGGTTCTCACTGCCTTCGCACGTCGCGCTCGCGGCTTCTGCGACGCCGGACTTCGACGCAGGTCGCGGCCGAATCGGCGGTCACACCACACAACCCATACCCGCTCGCGTTACGGGGCCATCCCTCGGCCCTGGGCGCGAGCGATGGCGTGGCGAAGCGCCGTGAGCGTGGCGGCGCTGCCGGTGAAGAGGCCTTCGGGATACTTTGCGTGGACGAGCATGTCGGAATAGATCCGATCGCTCTGATAGAGGTTGAGTCCCAGGCCCGCGAGGTATTGCAGCTTGAGATTGCGATCGCGATTGATTTGCGCATCGGCCGTCCAGGCGCCCATGTCGCTGCCCCGTCCGGCATAGTTGGCAAACAGGTCGAGCGCGGAATAGATCCCGACTTCGCTGAGCGACTTGGCGACCGGCGCGTACTCCGGACGGCTCAGTTTCGCCTGAATCTCATCGACGTTGATCTGCAGCGGTTCGACCGTTCCCATCAGGACGAGGTCGTAGCCACGGCCATCCTGGGTGTTGCCCCAGATGACGCCGTTCGGAAACGCTTCCATGAAGGTCGCAATCTCGCTCTTCACTGCCGCGGTGTTGCTCTCGTAGAGCTGCACGAAGAGCGTCACGACGCCGCCGGGATTCAGATGCGACTTGACGATTTCGAAAAACTCCCTGGTGTACAGCATCGCCGCGCCCTTGACCCAGGGATCCAGCGGGTCGGAGGTAATCGCGTCGAACTTCTCGTTGGTCGTCATCAGGTAATGGCGCGCGTCGTCGAGCTGGACGCGCACCTTCGGATTGGTGATGACGCTGAAGTTGTGCTCGGAGAAGTACGTCGAGACGACTCTTGGCACCAGCGGTTCGATCTCGGCGATCGTCTCGTGTTCGAGGTAGGGGTCGATCGAGACCGCACCGGCGGTCACTCCAGCGCCGCAGCCGATCACGAGGACCTTTTTCGGACTCTTCGGGATGAGCGTCGTCATGTGGCCGAGCATGCGCTGCAGGCGCATGTCCTGCGGCTCGCTCGAGGCCTGGACCTTGCCGGCGTTGTGGTAGTTGAGGACGCCGCCGGGGAGGCGCGTGACCGCGACCGAGGCATTCCAGCCTTCGCCCATGTAGATGACGTCGATATTCTGCTGAGCGCGGGTGGCGGCGTAGCGGCCGTAGGCGACAAGCAGCTTGGGAATCGGCGGGACGTTGCGCGCCAGGAGCGCCGCGACGACCGCGCCGAGCACAATCGGAATCATCCCGGCCCACGACGAGCGCGCGCCACTCGTTTCCGCAGTCGACTGGAGCGGCTCGAGCACGAGAAGCGCCGCGAGGCCGGAGAGGATGATGAGCGCTTGCTGCGAATGCTGCGTGCCGAGCCACGTCACCATCAGCAGGCTGCCACCGATGGCGCCGACGATCGCGCCGACGGTGTTGGCCGCGTAGACGCCGCCGACCAGCCGGCCGGGATCCTGCCCTTTGGTGGCGACCGAGGCCAGCGCGAGCGGGAAGCTCGCGCCCCAGAGAATGGACGCCGGCAGCACGACCCAGAAGGCGCGGGCGAGATCGAGCGGAAAGTTGTACCACGGGCTCGTCGCAATCGACGGATCGATCGGCCAGAACGGCAGGGAGAGCGCCAACGTGTATGCGGCCCAGGCGATCGCGCCGCAGAGGAGCATCTGCACCCAGCCGAGTGCCAGCCGCGGGCGCTCCAGGCCGCGGGCCATCACCGAACCGAGGCTGCTGCCGATGCCGATCCCGAAGAGAAACACGGCGAGGATGAGCGAGAACGTGTAAACGGTGGCGCCGAAGAGCAGCGACAGCGTCCGCGTCCAGATGACCTGCGAGGCGAGCGCGGTCATACCGGAGAGCGCGATCGTGACGTAGACAGCCCACGAACCTGCCGCCGGCTTGACCTTGTCGCGCACGCCGGCGCCGGCCTCGTACGGCGTCGCGCCAGCGATGAGGAGCGCCAGTCCTCCGACGAGAAGGTTGAGCGCCACGGCGACGAAGGTCGCCGTCGCCATGTCGAAGACGCGGAGCAGATAGAAGCCGGCGAGCAGGCTCCCGATCACCGCGCCGCCAGTGTTGCCCCCGTAGAAGTAGCCGAGCCAGGCGACGCCTTGCGGGCTGGTCTCGACCCAGCGCGACATCGCCGGCAGCGTCGCACCCATCAGAATCGTCGGCGGGAGGAGGCAGATGCTGGCCGCGATGGCGCGAAAGACGAGACCCACCGGGCCGGATCCGCCCCAGGCCGTGTAGACGTTCGCGAACAGCGGCACACCGAAGAGGATCAGCAGGCCGAGCACGCCGATGGCGATCTCGAAGTACGCATACACCCGCAGCGGGTGCTCGCGCGCCGAAATGTATCGAGGCAGCAGGAAGCTGCCGAGACACATACCGCCCATGAACGTGCCGAGGAGGACGGCCAGCGACACCGCCGACGAGCCAATCACGAGCTGAAGGAGCTGGAACCAGACGATTTCGTAAATGAGGGCGGCGCAGCCGCTGGCGACAAAGAGCAGCAGCAGCGCGGGCATATAGCGTCGCGGGGTCATTCGAAGCACCTGTCGGATGATGTCGTGTGTGGCTCGGGCTGGAGGCGGTCGACACTCTCTGTGCGGGCTCTCGCCTGCCCGCCCATCGCCTGCCCGGGCAAAGCGTGATGCTATCACGCTTCACGCAGGCGGTATGATTCCGGCATGGTCCTTTGCCGCGTTGCGATCGCCCTGGCTGGAGCACTCTTTGTCTCGCTGCTCGGGCCACCGCTCGGGCTGGCGCCGGCCGCCTTTCATGCCCCCGTGCCTCAGGCAGCCAAGCCGGCAGGGCCGCGCGTGGTCGCCATCGGCGACGTGCATGGCGCCTTCGATCAGTTCGTCGAAATCCTGCAGACCGCGGGCCTCGTCGACGCCAAGCGTCAGTGGATTGGAGGCACGACCGTCCTGGTGCAAACCGGAGACGTCTTCGACCGCGGGCCCAAGGTCCGTGAAGCGCTCGACCTGCTGATGCGGCTCGAAGAAGAGGCGCGGCGCGCGGGCGGCCGGGTTGAAGCCCTCCTCGGCAACCACGAGGTCATGAACCTCCTCCACGAGTTCAGGGATGTCTCGCCAGCGAGCTACGCCGCGTTCGCCGATGGCCGGTCGGAATCTCGTCGTCAACGCGCGTTCGACGACTACGCCAAGCTCGTGAAGCAGCGCGCGACACCCGGCGAAGCCCCATCGAAGGACGCCTGGCTGGCCAGCCACCCGCCGGGCTTTCTCGAGTACGTCGAAGCGCTCGGCCCGCGCGGCAAGTACGGACGCTGGCTGCGGTCGCACAAGGTCGTCACCACTGAAGGCGGCACGGCGTTCATGCACGCGGGGGTCCGCGCCGACATGGCGGCGACCTTCGACGACATCAACCGGACGGCCGACGCGCGAGATCGCGGCCTGGGACGACACCAAGGCGCTGATGGTGAAAGCGCAGATCGTGCCGGCGTTCTGCACGCTCCCGGAAGCTGTGGAAGCCGCCGTGGCGGAGTTGCAACGCATCGCGGCCGCGCTGCAGGCCAACCCCAACGTGCAGCCCGGCGATCACGTTACCCGCGAGTTCGTCGAGAAATTGCAGGCACTGCTCGCTGTCGGTAAATCATCGCTCTTCGAGCCGGAGGGGCCGCTCTGGTTCCGCGGGTTCGCGCTCTGGCCCGAGAACCAGGAAACCATCGACACGCAGCTGACCCCGGTCCTGACGAAATACGGAGTGGAGCGCTTCGTGACCGGACACACGCCGTCGAGCACGGGGCGGATCGTGTCGCGATTCTCCAACCGGCTGATCCTGATCGACACCGGGATGCTCACGACATTCTTCAAGAATGGCCGAGCCTCCGCGCTCGAACTGCAGAACGGGCGCATCACGGCTATCTATACGGACACTCGAACGCCGATCGTGGCCGCGGACTAGTGCCACGGAATCCAGCCACGGAATCCTAGCCACGGAATACACGGAATGGTTACGGCGAATCTTTGCGACGGGCCTTCCCCGCCTTCGGTGGCGTGGCCGCGACCGTCGCTTCAGCAACTTCGAGGGTCCTGTCCATTCGACGGATCATGCGATCGAGGAAGGCACGGTGCCGCCGGAATGGCTCCAGGAAACCGATCGCCGGCGCGATCTTGCCGAACAGCACACCCCAGTCCGGGTGGCGCCCATCGTAATCCGTGAAGCCGTAGTCGCGCGCCAGTTCCCAAGAGCTCAGGATATCCCCTGAGCGCTCGAGGATCTTCGGGTCGGCGGCGAGCGCAGCCACTGCCCGGCCGACAAACAGCGGCGACTCGGATTCGAGGAAGTTCGGGTCCTTCTTGCCGGCGTCGCGCCAGTTGGCCTCCGTGACGCCGAAGTGCTCCAGCATCGACTCCGATCGCAGGAATCCGGGCGTAATGGACACGGCGGCGACGCGATGCGTGCGCAGTTCGCCAGCCATTCGCGCGGCGAAACCCTTGAGCGAGCTTTTCACGACGTCGGCGAGCGCGTTACCGCCGCCGCCAAACACCGTGTCGCCCTCGGTGACCTCGACGATGAGGCCGCGGCGGCGTTTGCGCATGTAGGGCGCGGCATGCTTCGCGGTGATGAGATGCGAGAGGATCGACTGGCGCAGGGCATCGGCGCCGTGGGTGAAATCGGTCTGCCAGAAGTTTCCCCATCCGCCGAGCAGAGGGTCCTCGCCGGCGATGCTGTTGACGAGCACGTCGAGCCGGCCGTGGTCACGGGCGACGCGGGCGAACACCGCCTCGACCTCGAGCTCGACCGTATGGTCGACGCGTACGGCGATGCCAGTGCCGCCGGCCGCCGTGACCATCCGAGCGGTCTCGTCGATGGTTTCGGGCCGGTTGTAGGGCGAGCGGTGACCCTCAACGCTTCGCCCGGTGCAATAGACGGTGGCGCCGGCCTCGCCGAGGCCCCGCGCGATGCCGCGGCCGGCCCCCCGCGTGGCGCCGGCAACGAGTGCGACCTGTCCGGACAGTGGCGGTTTCGCAGGCATGGAAGTTCTCCCGGCGTTGGAGTTAATAAACGGCCGTTCATTTACTTGTCGCTTAAACTAAACCGTCATTTACTTATCTGTCAAGCATGAGTCCGCGCCCTCGCACCGTCCCCGACGAGCAGATCCTGACCGCCGCCCAGAGCGCCATGTCGCGCCTCGGTCCCGCCCGGCTCACGCTGGCCGAAGTCGCCAAGGAGGCGGGCCTCTCGCCGGCGACGCTCGTGCAACGGTTCGGCTCGAAGCGCGGGCTGATGCTCGCGCTCTGGGCGAGCGCCGTCGACGGCGTCGATGCCTGCTTCGAGATGCTCCGCCTCGACTGCCCTTCACCGCTCGTCGCGGTTCTCGCCGGCGCGACGATGATGTCGCAGGACACGAAGAGCGCCGAGGAGATGGCCAACCATCTGGCGTTCCTGCAGATTGACGTGAGCGATCCCGAATTTCACCAGCACATGCTCGTGCTGTCACGCCGCACCGAGGATGGCTACAAGGCGCTGCTCGACGAGGCCGTCAAGAAGAAGGAGATCGTCCCCTGCGACACACGCGGCCTGGCCCGCGCGATCAGCGCGATGGCCGGCGGGTCGCTCATCAGCTGGGCGATCTTTCGCGAGGGCACGGCCGAGGCCTGGGTGCGGGCAGATCTGGAGACGTTGCTGGCGCCGTATCGCGCGGGAGGCAGCAAGCGAAAGCCGCGGAAGAACGCTGGTGGAAGAAAGAGGGGACGGAGATAACGGAACGAGCTTCACCACGGAGGCACGGAGTGCACGGGGACGCACGGAGAGAACGAGCCAGCTCGCAGCAGACGAGACTGCTCGCACCGCGCGTAGCGCGGTGGGGGGTGATGCGGGCGACGGGAATCGCAAGCACCCACAGAATTCGACCAGTGCTTGTGATTCCCGTCGCCCGCATCACCCCCGACGCCGGCCTACGGCCGGCGTGCAAGCAGTCCGCAGTGTGACGGCCTCCGCGCGTCTCCCACTCATGTCGGCTCCGTTCCTCCGCGGTGAAAACCGTGTACTCCGTAGGCTCCGTCACTCGACCACGCGTGACCGCAGCAGCACTTCATAGTGCCCGCCATCTTCAGCGGTGCGAAGCGTGTCGAACGCCTCGCGGCCCAGCACGCGCAGCTGGTGCGTGGCGGGATCGTGCTCGACTTCCACGCACTCGCCGGCGTCGAAGAGGCCCGTGTCCGAGACGAGCTGCAGGACGTTGGCGTCGAAGTCGCTGCGGACGCGCGTCAGAACGTAACTCACCGGCGCCAGCCGCGCGAAGTCCTCCAGATACGCGCGGCACGCCGCGGTCTCGACGTGCTGCAGGACGAGCGTGGCGACAATCAGATCGAAGCGGCGCGTCAGAACCGTCGGCCAGTCGCTCGTCAAGCACCCGACTGGACGGGTGGCGAGCGTCCGGCATCGCTCGATCATCGGCGGCAGATCGAAGCCGACGACCTCACGCGCGATCGACGTCAAGTAGGGAAAGTTGCGGCCGAGACCGCATCCGAAGTCGAGCACAGTCGTCACGGACGCCGGCATGGCAAGCGTCGGAACGTAGGGTGTGAACGGCTTGCCGTCTCGATAGCCGGTCAGAATGCGCTCGCGAACGTCGTCGGGATCGTCCGCGCGGGCCACTGACAGCCAGTCGTCGATACCTGCCATGATCAATCGACCTGTTGTTGGTCTGATCCGTCGAACCCGCGGCGTGGCCCCTCCGGCTCGGGATCGATCCGGCGCTGTCCGTACCACAGCTCGAGCCCGTCGCGGCGACGCAAGGCGCCCGAACCCTGAAACGCGACGGCCGAGAGCAGCCGCAGCATCTCCCAGCCCGAGAACGTACGCAGCTTGCGCCCCGAGCTTTCGACGGTCTCGCGCAGGATGACGACGCGTCCCTGCCGCGCGAGCGCCCGGCTGAAGGCAATCTCTTCGGTGGCGAACAGCCGCTCGTCGAACCCGCCCACCGCGGCGAACGACTCACGGGTGCAGAACACGTAACACCCCGCCGCCAGCCGCCCCAGCCGCATGCCCGCCTGGACCAGCCCGAGGAGCAGCCAGCCATGCCAGGGAATCGACCCATCCAACCGCAGGCTCGCGCCGCCGCCCACCGCACCCTTACCGAGCGCGTCCAACGTCGCGCGGAGCGTCGAGGCCGTAATCACAGTATCGGCGTCGACAAACACCAGGATGTCGCCGACCGCCACGCGCGCGCCGGCGTTACGCACCCGAGCGATCTGGCGGTGATGCACGTTGAGAACCCGCGCGCCACACTCGTCTGCGAGCGTCGCCGTCCGGTCCGTCGAGCCATCGTCGACAACGATGATTTCGTAGGGATGGGTGAGTTCACTGGCCGCCGAATGAATGCCGGACAGCGCGCGGCCAATAAGGTTCTCTTCGTTGTACGCCGGCACGATGAAAGAAATCATGGTCGTTCGCACGTCTCTGTACGAGACTTCGCGCCCATCCCAAAAGCGGTTTGCCAATCAGGCGCCGGCATCAAACGCTCTCAGCGCGGACGCTTCGTCGGGAAACGACGGGATGACCGTGTCGATATTGGTCGTGTCGAGCAGCTCTTGAATCCTCGACGAGACGCCGACGAGTTTCAGGCTGCCGCCGTGGCGCGCGACGCGTGTATAGGCGCCGACGATCTCCCCGATGCCGGTGCTATCCACATACGACACGTGCGTCAGGTTGAGAAGGACGTGCCTGGCGCCATTCTGAACGGCGGCGCGGATCGCGAGCAGCAGCCGGGGTTCTTCCTCGCCCGAGAGCGTCATCTGTCCGTGCAGGTCAAAGATCGCCACATCACCGGTGCCGGCGCCGGCGCGCCGCTCGGCGATTTCAGTCCAATGCATTGGCTCTCAGATTTGTAACGCTCACTCTCGCCCGAGGCCACGGATACTCTCGACGAGCGCCGCTTCGTCAGGAAAGCGACCGGCCTTGTGTTTCGAGAATACGAGCGCGCCGTCGACGGTGACGTCGAACACACCGCGATCGCCCTTGATCAGAGCCGGCTCGATGCCCAGCTCACGCAACAACCTGGCCCCCAGACTGGAGGCACGTGGCAGGTAGTTTCATCGGCCGCAATACGTGATGGCGATCTGCATGGTGTGTTCAGTCATTGTACCCGGTCATTGCTCCCTGACGCGGCGCGTGATGGCGACGAGCTCGTTGCCGCCTAGGGCGGTCTTGCCAACTGTCATGCCGACAAGTTGATAACCGGAGGCGCCGACCAGCGCCAGCTCTTTCTGGAGCGTGCCAGTCGTCATCGCGCGTTTCCGCGCCCACTCCCGTACAGCAATGTTCCGGGCCGCGCCGCGGTCATCGTGCCGTTCTCGAACACGACCTGGCCATTCGTAATGACGTACGAGAATCCTTCCGCATATTGGTGCGGCCGCTCAAATGTCGCGCGATCCATGACCTTCGCCGGGTTGAACACGGCGAGATCGGCTTTCAACCCCGGCCGTACGATTCCCCGGTCGGCGAGTCCGAGCCGCGCGGCCGGAAACGCGGTCATCTTCCGAATCGCGTCCTCTAGCGTCACAACCTGGCGGTCGCGCGCGTACACCGCCAGCACGCGAGCGAAGGTACCGTAGCTGCGCGGATGGGGACTGGCGACGCCGAAGGTTGGGATCTCGCCGTCCGACGCAATCATGGTTGCGGGGTGGCGAAGGATCCGTTCGAGATCTTCCTCGCCAATCGCGTGAAACACGGCCTGACAGCCGCCGCGTTCGACAATCCACAGCGCTGCGTCCGCGGCGTGGTCGACGGTCGGTACTTCATCTGACGCCGGCCGTCGGCCGGCGAGGCCGCCGCTGCGCGCGATCTCGCTGAGGTTCTTGCCCGCCAGCGATGCATCCCAGTCGCAGGCGGCGATGACGATGTTCCGGGGATCGCCACCGCCACGCTCATTCTGAATGATGCGGACGATCTCCGCCTTGACCTTCGCGCGGGTTCCGGCGTCTCCGAGACGGGCCAGCATCTGCTTGCGACCGCCCTCCTGCGCCCATGCTGGCAGGAGCGCGCCCTGGATGCTCGTGCTCGAGGCCGTGTACGGATACGCGTCGATAGTGACGTCGATGCCGCGCGCGCGCGCGCGATCCACGGCCTGCAGTGTCTCGACGCTCTTCCCCCAGTTTGGACGGCCGATGATCTTGTGGTGCGTGACCTGCGTCGGTAGACCTCCTCGTTCGCCGATAGCGATCGTCTCGTTGACGCTGTCGAGTACTCCGGCAGTTTCGTCGCGCATGTGGGACACGTGGATGCCGCCGAACCGACCGGCGACCTTCGCCAGCTCGACGACCTCGTCGGTCGGCGTAAACGTGCCAGGCACGTAAAAGAGGCCGGTGCTGAGTCCGAACGCTCCGTCCTTCATTCCCTGCTCGACGAGCCCGCGCATCTTCTGCAGCTCGTCGTCTTTCGCAGTGCGGTTGACTTCGCCGATCACCTCGGACCGAATCGAGCCCTGGCCGATGAACGTCCCGACGTTGACGGACGTCTGCAGCGCCTGGAGCTTCGCCAGGAACGGAGCGACCGGCACCGGGGAAGAGCCGTCGGGTCCTGCCAGGAGCGTCGTCACTCCCTGCCTGACATAGTTATCGGCCGTAGGGATCTCGAAGATGCCGCGGGCCGCGTGCGAATGGATGTCGATGAATCCGGGCGCCACGACCTCCTGGCCGACGTCAATCGTTCGTGACGCCGGTCCATCAATCGACGGCGCGATACGGGCGATCGTGTCGCCGCGGATCCCGATGTCGGCGCGGAACCAGGGGCTGCCGGTGCCGTCCACGATCCGCGCATTGCGAAGCACGAGATCGTATGGCGCGACCTGCGCGGCCCGGAGTCCAGCCCACGCCGCGCTTGCCAGTGCGGCGACAGCGAGGACCGCCGGCCACCGCGTCCGCCTCTTGAGGCCACGACGAAATCGGGTCATCGAGTCGCGCCTCACGTCAGAATCGCGATGACGTCAGCGTCACGTCGGCGCGCGACCACGCTTTCTTGAGCCGCTGTTCGACCGACGCCGCATCTTCCTTTCTGCCCTGGGCGACGAGCGCCTGGTGCAGCCCGGCGAGGGCCCAGCCGTTGTCGGGATTCTTCTTGAGATCCTCCCAGTACTCGACTTCGGCCTCCGCAGGGCGGCCGGCGTCGAGGAGGGTCGCGCCCAGCCAGTGCCGCACCGGCGCGTGCCAGTCGGGCGGTTCGGTGTAGATCAGGCCGTCCTCGAGCCGCGCGGCGCGATCGAAATGCGCGATGGCCGTGTCGTACTGCTTCTGGCGGGCAGCAATATCTCCGTTCAGCACTTCGAGAGCGATCGCGACAATCCTGTCAGGCGGGTTGAGCGAAAACGGCGGCAGTTTCGCCAGTGCCGGGTCCGCCGCGATCGCCTGGAGCGCCTGGCGCTCCTGCACGGCCTGGTCGGCCTGACCGGTCGCGGCAAAAGCCGACCCGCGCGCGAAGTGCCAGACCGCGCGGGTGAAGAGCGAGTCGTAGGAAGGCTTCGGTTCGGCGAGGATCTCGTCCCACCGGCCGAATCGCACGAGCGCGTAGTACGGCACGACCAGGAATCCTTGAACGAACGGGAGCTGCTCGGGAGTCGCGGGCGCTACCGACGTCGCGGCCTTCCGCGCCGCCTCGACCGCCAGGCGGCGCTGACCGGACATTGTCGCGCCGAGCCACACGAAGTGAATATTGTGCGGATAGTAGACGAGCGGGTACAGGCCCTGCGCCCGGCACTGCGCGATGTAGTCCTCATCGGCAGCCTCGGCCAGCTGATTCGAGCTCACGACATCGGCGTAGCGTCCGACCCGCAAGTAGATGTGCGCGGGCATGTGGACAATATGGCCGGCGCCAGGCATCAACGGCAGCAGGCGATCGGCTTCCTTCTCGGCGCGCTCAGGGTTTTTGGTCGGCTCCCACAGGTGAATCCAGTAGTGAAGCGCGCCGGGATGTTTCGGATTCGATGCGATCACGCGCTCGAGCGCCGTCACGACCTCCTCGGTCCCCTCCTGCGGCTCCCCGTCCCGCGTCCAGTAGTTCCACGGCCGCAGGTCCATCAGCGACTCGGCAAACAGCGTCGCCGCGTCGAGGTCGCGCGGGTAGTTCTTCGTGAGCGCGCGCATCGCATCGGCAAACGCGCGATCCGCGGCTTGCCGGCCGTCGGCCTTCCCGGTGTAGCGTGTCGCGAGCGCGTCGATGTAGGCACGCTCGCGGGCCGTCACGCCGCGTGCGAGCGACTGCGCCTTCTGGACGAGCGCGAGCGCTTTTGGTTCGTCATCCGGGGCCATCGCGGCGTTGATGTTCGGGCCGAGCACCAGCGCTTGCCCCCAGTACGCCATCGCGCACGCCGGGTCAAGACGCGCCGCTTCCGCAAATGCGCGGCCCGCTTCGGCATGATTGAAGCCATACGCCAGGTTGAGGCCCTGATTGACGAATAACTGCGCGCGCGCCGATTTCGTCGTGACCTTGAAGGTATGCGTGCCGAGTTTCTGCAACCGCGGCGCGAGCACACCCCCAGGTCCCGCCTGGTGCGCCGCAGCGGTTCGCTCGTAGTGCTGGTGGTGCGGCGCCTGGGCATACACGACGCGAGCGGCGAGGCAAAGCACCTGCACCGCAGTCAGAGTGATAATTTTCTTTCGCATCCTGCTGGCTCTTTCGTGGTGTCCGCCTTTAGGGCGGACACGCTCAAGTCCGGCTAAAGCCGGACACTACCGTGATGGTTCAGAGATAACGCCTTTCCATCCGCCTGATGTCCTTGTATCGCACAAAGACGTCGTGCTCGTTCTCGAGTCCCAGCAGCGACCGCCATGACACGCCGCGAAACGTGTGGGCGAGCATCTCATGCCCGTGACGGAGCACGAACCAGGGGCTGTGCACCAGCACAGGCCACAGATGCTTCACCTTCATCCAACGCTCCGCCCGCCAGCGCATGAATTCAATTTCTGACGCGTCGAGATGCTCGCTTCGCACGACCGCGGTCGTGCCATCGTACTCATCGACATCGTCGCTGACGATCAGATCGCGTTCGCGGAAGTCGCGGGTCATCGGGGTTCCAGGGTAAGGCGTGGGATGCTGGATGTAGGGCCAGTCGACATAATCACGCGCGAACGCAAGGTTGGTCTCGATCGACTCGCGGGTGTCGCCGGGATTCCCGACGATCAGCCCGCCGACGACATACATGCCGTGCCGATGCAGCTGCTCGATCGCCGTCGTCGTCGCGTTGCCGACCGTGCGGCCGCCCTGACGGCGCGCGTTCTTCGCGCTGGCCTTGAGGAACGCGAGATCCTCGTCGAGAATGTTCTCGATTCCCAGGAAGACATAACGAAACCCCGCGGCGCGCATCAGCGGCGCGAGCGTTTCGCCATGCGACGCGATCGAGGAGGTCATCGCCTGGACCAGGTAGTCGATGTCGTGAAAGCCCGCAGCGACAATGGCCCGGCAGAGCGTCTCGAACCGGGCGGCATTCAGCGTGATGTTGTCGTCGACGATGAAGATGGCACGCGCGCCTCGGGCGCGCGCGTCAGCGATGTCGGCGAGGACCCGGTCGACCGACCAGGTGTGGAAGTTCCGGCCGCGCATCTCGATGATCGAGCAGAAACTGCAGTCGTACGTGCAGCCTCGCGAGGTTTCGACGACGTCGATCGGCCGGCCGATGAAGGTATAGCCCGTGAGCACTCGAGCGGCGCGGTTCGGCAGCGCGACGTCCTGTCCCGACAAGCTGCTGACCGGGCGGTCCGGGTTGCGGACGAAGGCTGCGCCGTGACGGTAGGACAATCCGGCGATTCCGCGCAGGTCGCGGCCTGCCTCGAGGGCACGCACGAGATCGCGAAACGTCAGATCGCCCTCGCCGCGCACGATGACGTCGACGTCCCAAGCGGGATCTTCGTAGACGTCGGAAGCCAGGCTCGGGTCGTAGCCGCCGACGACAATGGTGACGGTGGGCTTGAGGGCCCGTACGAGCGAGACGATCTTCCGGGCGGTTCCACGCTGGAACGTCATCACGGACAGACCGACCACCTCGGGGTCGAACTCGCGCATGAGCCGCTCGACCGTCTCACGCACATGTCGTGGCACCAGAATCAGGTCGGCAATCGCGACCCGGTGGTGCCCATCCACGTTGCCAGCCAGCGACGCGAGCGCGCCGTTTGGCATCCGCATCGTCACCGTCGCCGTGTGCTCGAAAGAGTCGGGCATCGAGAAGAGAAGGATGTTCATCGCGCTTCCCCCCGTACCTTGTTCATTACCCTGCAGAGGCCTATAGTAGCGTCAATCCCCGGGCCAGCGGTCTGGAACCGGGGAAACGAGGTCATGACGCGCGACGAAATCTTCGCCTTGTTCAACCGGCGCGAGGCGGCGTGGGAGGCGCGTGATGCTTCCACGCTCACCGCCGATCACGCGACCGATGGCGTCGTGGTCAGCCCGACGGGCGGCGTCCTCGAAGGGATCGTCGAGATCGAGCGAATTTACCGCGTCTGGTTTACGGCGTTTCCCGATCTCGTGTTCGCGACCGAAGATCTGCTCGTCGACGACAACCGCGTCTGCCTGCTCTGCCGGATCACTGGCAGTCATGCCGGCGAGTTCTTCGGGATGCCACCGACCGGCCGGCGAATCGAGGTGGCCGGCGCCTTCATCTATCGGCTCGAGAAGGGCAAGATCGTACACGAACGGCGGATCCTGGATTTCACCGGACTCCTGGTTCAGGTGGGGGTGTTGAGGGCCAAGCCAGCGGGCTAGTTCCACAGTCGACGTTTCCTCACGGCAAAAGCCTTTCACCGCTGAGACCGCCGAGCACGCGGAGCTCAAAGCTGTCTCATAAACAGCGCGAACGAGCGGAAGCGAGTGAGCCACGCGAGCGGAGCGGGGCGTCGGGGTCCCTGCGAGCGCCCGCCTCGCGCCGAAGCGCTTCGGCGCGGTCTCGCCGTAGCCTTGGCGGAGGCGGAGCGTGAAGGGGTCGGGGACAGTCCCCCGGATGAGACTAGAACCGCGCCCCAATCCGCACGAGCTGACGCTCCAGCGCCTCGAAATCCTGGAGCCGGACAATCTGCTGGCCGGCCAGCGGGCGATCGAGGGCGGGCGTGAGCGTGCCGCCAACCCACAGTTCCAGCCGGCCCGGCAAGTGGTCGACGATGTAGTCGACCTGCCTGCGCAGCTCGCGCGTCGAGCCCGAGTAGATGATGCCGAGCACGACGACATCGACACCGCTTCGCGCCGCCGAGTCGACGATCAGTCGCGCCGGCACGTCGGCTCCGAGGTAGACGACGCCAAGACCCCCTGCCGCCGCGAGCATCGCCGCCGCAAGGACTCCGAACTCGTGGCGCTCGCCGGATGGCGTCGCAAACAGCAGCCGTCGGGACACCTCGTTCTTCGAGTACATTCGCACCATCGCTCCGAGGAGGCTGCGGACAGCGCCTGACAGCAGGTGCTCCTGCGCGATATTGAGACGTTCGGCGTGGACCTCGTCGCCGACCTCCTTGAGGAAGGGGAAGATGACGCGGTGGACGAGGTCGCGCGGCTTGAGCGCGAGCGAGAGCCGGTCGAGCTCCCGTTCCACCCCGGCCGCATCGAACGCGTGCAGGGCATCGAGCAGGGTGCTGACGTCTGCCGCCTCGCCGCGTCGGCCCGGTACATCACCGGCACGCGCAGCCGCCGGCACGGCAATCATCGCCTCGAGCTCGGCGTCGGTGAGCTCTGCCAGCCGGCCGATAGCGTGACCGAGCGCAACCGCCGCCGCCAGCAGTTGCAGGCGTTTGATATCGGCGCCGGAGTAGAGCCGGCCGCGCTCGTCGCGGACCGGCGTCACTGCGCGGTAACGGCGCTCCCACGCGCGCAGCGTGTCGAGGCTCAGTCCGGTGAGGCGCGCTACCGCGCGGATCGGATAGCGGGGAGACGGGCCCGACGGCTTGCGCGGCACGTCATCGACTCTACGGTCGGATCGGGGCGTTCGTCAAATATTTGTCTTTGTCAAACTCGAGACAAACGTTGGACAACACGGACGACACGGACAACACCGGAAGAATGCCTCACGCGGTCACTGGTGGCGCTGGCGGCTCTTGCGCGCTTCGAGGTCCTCGAGCGTTTTCGGCCAGTCGTCCCTGAGGAGCCGGGACAGGGCGCGGTCCGAGAGCAGCCGGCCGCCGGTCTGGCAGCGGCTGCAGTAGTTGGCTTCGTTGCGTGCGTAGACGATCCGTTGCACGGGCGAGCCGCAATCAGGACAGGGCTGACCGTAGCGGCCGTGCACCGCCATGCCCGCACGAAACGCGGTGACCTTCTCGGGAAATTCGCCGGCGGCGTCGTCGCGGAGGCGCGCAATCCACGCCTCGAGCGTGCGCCGCGTCGACTCGAACAGTCGCGCAACCTCCTCCTCCGAGAGCGACGCGACCGTCTTCATCGGCGAGAGCCTCGCCGCGTGCAGGATTTCATCAGAGTAGGCGTTTCCGATGCCGCTGAAGATGTGCGGGTCGGTCAACGCCCGCTTCAAGGTGTGATTCTCGCGCGTCAACCGGCTCGCAAACGTCGGCAGGTCGGCGTCGAGGACCTCCAGCCCCTGGGGGTCCAGCGCGGTGAGGGCAGCCTCTCCCCGAATCAAGTGAATGGATGCCTGCCGCTTCGAGCCCGCCTCCGTGAAAATGATCGAGCCGTTGGGAAAATCGAACGCCGCCAGGCCAACCTTCCCGGGAATCGCCGCCCCGCGATCGCGCCAGCGCAACCGTCCGGCAATCATCAGATGCACGACGATGAAGAGATCGCCTTCAAGTACGACGACGATGCGCTTCCCCATCCGTCGCAGGCCGCTCACCTGCCGGCCCGACAAATCGGAGGGCGCGGGATCGATGGTGCGGACGACGAACGGATTGCCCAGCCGCAACCGCTCGATCGGCTGTCCGACGATGCGCGCAGCGAGCGCTTCGAGATAGAGCGCAATGTCGGGAAGCTCGGGCACAACGGAAAGCTATCAGCTTTCAGCTATCAGCTTCTAGCTTCTAGCTTCAGCTAGCTCCTAGCTCCTAGCTCCTAGCTCCTAGCTCCTGTCTCCTGTCTCCTGTCTCGCTGTCTCCTGTCTCCTGTCTCCTGTCTCCTGTCTCCTGCTGAGCTCTTATCTGCGCCCTTTACGCCTTACAGGGCATGGCGGGAAAGGGTCTCGGGCGGCGGTGGCTGGCGTTCAACGGGGTCGGCGTGTTGGGTGTCGGGGTCCAGCTTGGCCTGCTGACGCTTCTGGTTCACGGGGGTGGCCTGCACTATCTCGTGGCGACGGCGATTGCGGTGGAGATCACCGGTACTGCACAATTTCATCTGGCATCAGCACTGGACCTGGCGCGATCGACCCAGCCCATCCGCCGTGGCGGTCGCGCGCCGGCTCGCTCGGTTCCACCTGTTGAACGGCACGGTGTCGCTCTTCGGGAACCTCGCGATCATGACGGTCCTCTGCGGCATGCTCCGCATCGATCCAGTCGCCGCTAACGTCGTCGCCATCGGCGTCTGCTCGATGCTCAACTTCGTGGCAAGCGAGGTGCTCGTGTTCAAGTCAACGACCGTGACGGTCGCGGGCATGCTCGTCATGTCTGGCATGGTCGGCCCCCTCGCCCCTTCGACGGCGAATGCGGCCGAGATGGCCACCGCCGAGCTGACCGCGGCGGCGATCGCGGCGTGGGAGCAGTACTCGCGTCAGGTCGACGACCGATACGGGCGAGCGACAGCGGGCGACCCGTTCTTCGTGCACGACGCGTTCAAGCTGGCTCCCGGGTGGCGCGCACAGGTCATCAACGGACAAGTGTCGATGGTCCGGATCGCATCGTTCGCGCCGGGCGCACCGGAGCCGTCGGTTCCTGATGGCCGCATGCACCACTGGGCCGGAGCCGTCTTCATCCCCGGCGTGACGCTCGACCACGTGCTCAAGTACCTGAACCAACGCGCCGGCCGCGAGTCTGACGCGTTCGACGACGTGTTGAGCTCGCGTCTGATCTCGCGCGACGGCGATCGGCTGCGCGTCTATATGAAGCTGCGCCGGGAGAGCGTGATTACCGTCACCTACAACACCGAGCACGACGTGCTGTACCGCCGGATCAACGACACGCGAGCGTCGAGCCGAAGCGTCGCGACCAAGATCGCCGAGCTCGAAGGCGCGGGCACGCCGCAGGAGCGCGAGAAGCCGGTCGGCAACGACCACGGCTTTCTCTGGCGGCTCAATGCCTATTGGCGCTACGAGCAGGTCAACGGAGGCGTCCTCATCGAGTGCGAATCGGTGAGCCTCAGCCGCGACGTCCCGGTTCTCCTGCGTCCGTTCGTGACCGGCACCGTCGAACGAATCGCCAGAGAGTCCCTGCAGAAGACACTCGTCAGCCTGCGGACCGAACTTGCCAAGTCGCGACCGGTCGCAGCCCGTCGTTCAGAATCCCGCTAGGGACTCATAAACCCGATCCGTGTTGTCCGTGTGATCCGTGGCACTAGACCCTGTCCCATGAACCAACACCAGACTGAACGCGCCGACGGCTAGGGTTCACGATGAACACGATGACCCGATGAACACGAAGGAACCTCTCGGGATCCATCGTGAACATCGTGTCATCGTGCGCATCGTGTTATCACGTGGCCTCGTGACAGCATTCAAGAGACGGCTGAGAGTCGATCCGCCCGTGCTAGCATGACGCCGTGTCGTCCACGGACCGCGCGAAGCAGGCCGAGAAGGATTACGCGCGCCTGGCCGGCAGCCTGCCATGGGAGCGCACGAAGCCGTTTGCGCCAACCGGTCACGACATGGTCGGCGAGAGCGCCGCGCTGATTCGCGACTTCGCCGTCATGCTCGCTTGCCTCGCGCCAAGGCCCGGCGAGACCATTCTCGACCTCGGCGCCGGCAGCGGCTGGTGTTCAGAGTGGCTGCAGCGCCTCAACGTCGATGCCGTGGCTGTCGACCTGGCGACCGACATGCTCCGCGTCGCGCGCGAGCGGCTGCCCCGTCCGGGACGACTGGTCGCTGGCGACCTCGAACACCTCCCATTCCGTTCGGCGAGCGTCGACGCGGCGGTGTGCCTCAACGCCTTCCACCATGTACCGGACATGCGGCTCGGACTGGTGGAGATTCATCGCGTGCTCAAGCCTGGCGGCCGCGTGCTCTTCTCCGAACCCGGGCGCGGCCACGCGGACGCCGACACGTCCCGTCACGCCACCGAGTCGTTCGGAGTCACCGAACAGGACGTCCTCGTGGCGCCATTCCTGAAGGCGTGCCACGAGGCCGGCTTCGATCGGGTCCGATTGAAGCCAGTCGCGTACGTCGTACCCTATTTCGAAGCTGATCTCGCTCGCTGGACCGAGTGGCAGCGAGTGGCCGATACGCCGAGGCCGCTCCGCGCGGCGCGCAAACTGTGGCTGAGCCTGCTCGAGATGGCCGGACTCGGCAAGCAGGGACCGCTCTTTCAGGACGCGGTCGGCATGGAGCTCCTCCGCATCTTCAGACACGCCATGGAAGATCACCCCATCGTCGTCGCCACGAAGTCCGCGGCGCGGCGCTGATCGCTCCGCCGTCAGCGAGCCGCGCGCGGGCTTTCGCGGCGATCGCGGGCGTCGATCTGGCGGTCAGTACAGCGTGAAGGCGTAGTAGGTGTCGCCGATCGCAACGAGCAGATACTGACGCCCGTCGAGGACGTAGGTCTGCGGCGGCGCTGTAACGCTCCCGATGTGCGAGTGCCAGAGCGGTGACCCGCTCGTCGCGTCGTAGGCCACGATGTTGCCACCGGCGTCGCCGGCAAACACCAACCCGCCGGCAGTCGTCAGCAGCCCGCCGCCACCACCGTTGCCCGAGCCGGGATACGAACGCCTCCACGCGATCTTGCCGGTCTTGTAGTCGATCGCGGTCAGGTAGCTCCCCGCGGAGCCGACGCCCACCTGCTCTACTCCCCCGAGGCCCATCGAGCCCCGGGGATCCGTCTCGGTCAGATAGAAAAGCGTGTAGCCGTTGCGCTCGGACACGTAGAAGAGGCCCGTGTCGGGATTGAACGCGGGGGGCTCCCAATTGATCGTACCGCCCGCCGTCGGCGAGACGAGCGCGCCGCCGACTGTCGGGTCCTTGTCCGGATTGCGCCGGAGCGATCCGTTCTTGGCGACCTCCTTGACCCAGTTGGTCGCCATCCCGTATTTGCTCGTGACGATGTGCTCGCCGGTGACGCGATCGAGCGTGAAGAAGTAGCCGTTGCGCGCTGCCGTCGAGACGAGCTTCCGCTTCTTCCCGTTGATCACGCCGTCGATCAGGATCGGTGTCTGCGCGGAGTCCCAGTCGTGCATGTCGTGCGGCGAGGTCTGGAAGTACCAGGCCATCTTGCCGGTGTCGACGTTCACGGCCACGAGCGAACACGTGAAGAGGTTGTCCCCTTCTCCTCGGCCCGGCGTATAGGCCGGTGTCGGGTTGCCGGTCCCGATGATGTAGAGCCGGGTTTCCGGATCGTAGGCACCAGGGAGCCACGGCTGTGCACCGCCATGCCGCGCCGCATCCAGGCTCGGCCACGTGTCGAGCCCCGGGTCGCCGGGATTCATCGGCACGGTATAGAACTTCCACCGCAGCTCGCCGGTCTCGGCATCGAACGATTGCAGGAATCCCGGCGAATCGAGGTCGTTGCCCGTGCCGACGAGCACGTGGTTGTCGACGATGACGGGCGCCGTGGTCGAAAAATACTGCAGGCTGAAGTCGGCGATGACCTTGTGCCAGCGCTCCTTGCCGGTCTTTGCCTCGAGCGACACCAGATAGTTGTCGGGCGTCTCCATGTAGAGATAGTCGTTCCACATCCCGAGGCCGCGATTGGCGACGTGCGTTCCGCCTCGCGTCTTCCAGTAGTAGTGCCACAGTTCGTGCCCATCGCGCGCATCGAGCGCCCAGGCATTGTCGGGCGTCGTGATGTAGATCGTGCCGTCCACGACGAGCGCGGATGCCCTTGATCGTGTCCCCGCCGCTGCCGACGAACTCGCCGGCTGCCCTCGCCGCCGACAATCACGGGCCGCCCACCCGGTCCGCCTCGGGCCGTCGGCCAATCGAGCCACCCACGCCAGCGTCAGGTTCTTCACTGTCGTCTTGTTGATCTGCTTGAGCGTGCTGTAACGCTTCCCCGAGTAGTCGCCGGAGTAGGTGGGCCACGTGTCCGTGAGCGGCTTGAGGAGATCGGCGGGTGCAACGCCCTTCCCCTGTCCACTGAGCCCGGCAGTAAGAACGATAGGCAGGAGAACGACCGGCGCGATTAGCAACAGTTTTCTGAGCGTCATTTCAAGGTCACCAGATAGGCCGTGACGTCGTGCATGTCCTTGTCGGTGTAAGACCGCCAGCAAATCTCTGTGGCCCTGCAGCGGATCGCGGACTTCGACCTTCGGACGGTCGCCCTCGCGTCGGAAACTGCGTTCGGTGCCGTCGGCCTGCACCAGCGTCACGATGAAATCGTCGATGCGGCGGAGCTGACCGTCGACCTTCTCACCCGAGGGGAGCGTCACCGTGACCGTGAGCGGCAGCCGCGCTCGAGCCGCGGCCCTCGTCCTCCACGTCCTCCCCGGCCGGCGGCGACACCGCCGGACACCCAGAGGTTCTGGAGCGTCTTGGCGTCGGGCACGCGCGTGGCGATGCCCTGCAGATCGCCAGTGGCCGAGTGGCAGGTCGGTGCACTTCGCCGCAAAGTAACGTCTGACCGGCGGTGGCATCACCGACGAGCACATTCGGCGGCGGTGTGTCGACCGGCGGCGGCGAGCCCTGCCTCCCGGCTGACGCGAGCAAGTGTGCAGAAACGTCGCGACCGCCTTGGCATCCGCGTCGTTGATAGGCATCGGCGGCATGCCCTTGTCGGGACGTCCCTTCTGAATGACCGGAATGATCGCCTCGCCGTCCTGGTCGGCCAGCACGAGCTGCGATCGAAGAAGGTTCGGCCCGCCCAGCTGTCCGCCCCTGGCATCCACGCCGTGACAGGCGCTGCACGTCACCGAGTAGATCGTCCTGCCGCGCTCGATCACCGCCGGGATCGCCTGGCGGCCGCTGCTGCGGCAGGGAATACTGCGCCTCGTCCCTGTCTTCCTGCCACCTGCAGGGGCGGAGGGGCAGTCGGCGCGGGAGGCTGGGTGGGCGCCTGCGAGCCGGCGTGAGCCGCGACGACGGTGAGGCCTGCCAGGAGGACGGTAGCGAGCCCGTTCCAGACTTTCATTCAACCTCTTTCCCGACCTGCGAGACCCGCCTGGCTTTCGCGGTGTCGGTGCCGGAAACGGCAGCGTATCCGGCAACACGCGAACCCCGGACGTGACTTTCAGCGGGTACTTTCCGCCGCTTGGGAATTTCAGCTCGACGAAAAACGCCGTCCATCCGGTGGCGGGTGGCGTGACGCGGGCAATATAGGTGTTGGGGCCCGAGAGCGTCAACGGCGTGCTCTGGTACGCCGAGCCGATGACGTCGTGGCGGAAATTCCTCGCCGTCGGGTTGACGGCCTGCCAGACGACGCACCTCTGACGGACGATCTTTCGTGACGACCTTGATTGAGCCGTCCCCCTCGAATGTCCACGAGAACTCCGGACGTGCCGTGCCCTTGACGATCATGGAGTAAAACGCGTGCAGGCTCTCGAGCGCGTCGGTCTTGTCGAGCGAGTGGGAGGCATTCGGCACGTAACGGAGGAGCTTCTCCCCGCGCAACTCGTCGAAATAGAAACGTGAAGAGTCTGGCAGAAAGAACTGATCGCCTGATGCGTTCAGCATGAACTTGGGCATCGTCAGCCGCTCGCGGTATTCGTATGGCTCTTCGATCCGCATCAGCGCGCGGAACTGCGGCGTGCCCATCCAGTCCATGATCCCGTGCTCGACGTAGTCGTTGACGGCATCCGACCACGCGCCGTACACGCGCCAATGGTGCACGAAGGACGGCTCGACGTTCAGCATGTCGATGACCGCCGGGGCGATCGCCACGACTCGGAGATCGGTGACGGCGGTCGTCCAGGTCGTCCATCCGCGCTTCGATGCGCCCGACACGACGAACCGCGTGACCCCGCTGCCCCCGCCTTCGGCCGACGCGGTGAACGCGGTCACCGCGTCCATGGCGCGAACCGCGCTCTTCGTCATCGGCAGGCGTGCCGGCCACTTCTCGTCACCCGTGCGCAGAAACTTGTCCCAGGTGTAGGCGATGAAATCGTCCTCGGTCCGTGGTTTCCGCGCCGGATCGTCCGTGAAGACCACCGGCTGGTTCGGCACCAGTCGAAGTTCGGCGGTCACGGTGCCGGTCTCGCGCGCGATTTCGACGAGCCATGCCGGCGGACGTGCCGGAGCCGGCCGATCGTTGGCTCCGCCGCTGATGAACAGCAAGCCGATGTCGCTCCCGCCTTCGCCGCCAGACGGCTTCTGCGAGGCAGCGCCAGAGCCGCGGGCGATGAAGCGGGCGGACGAACGACCGTGATCCAATGCGTCCAGAGCGGCCGCTCGACCTCCTTCTCCGTCAGCCATTTCTGCGACGTCATCTCGAGGAGCGTCGCCGTCACGCCTTCGGCTTGGAGATCGCGCACGACCTTCCACGAGAAGTTCGGGTCCGGTGCTGCGACGTATCGATCGAGGGCCGTCTGCGCGGGTTGCGCGCGCGCGGTTGCCGCTTGCGGTGGCCTCGGCGCCGCGAGGGGAACTGCCGCGGCCAGCGCCGCTAACAGCAGCGACGCAGTCAGCGCTCTGGATCGTCGATATCGCCGATATGATAAAGGGGCGGGCGACGCGCTCACCGAAGAAACGCTCATGCGCGCAGACTACCACAGGCTCGATCGGGTCGCGCTGAGGTCGTCCGGTCTCCTCGCCGTGACCGCACTGGCGGCCAGCTGCGGCGGATCGGGCGGCCCGACGACGCCCTCGCAACCGCCGTTGCCTGTAGCGAGCGAGAGCGCCAGTTTCCGTTACCACTACGCGGCCGGCGACACCGTCGATGCCGCCTGGCAAGAGACCTATCACCAATGGGCCGTGGCGCGGCTGGGCGTTCGCCTGCCGCAGAAAATCGAGTACTTCAAATACCAGAATCGCCAGGCGATGGGAGACCGGACCGGCACCTATGAAACGAATGGTTTTGCCGAGCCGTCGCGGTTCGAGATTCACACGCTATGGCCAACCGACAATCACGAGGTCGTGCACGTCTACACGGCACTCGCCGGGCGGCCGTCCGACTTCTTCAATGAAGGGATTGCGGTCGCGTTCCAGACCAACCCTGCCGCCGGAGCCTTCGAGTCGGTGTTCAACGGCCAGCAGGTCCACAGCGCCTGCCGCCAGTATCTCCAGTTCGGGACGCTCGTGGTTCCGCTCGAGCGCGTCATGACGACGACCGCTTTCCGAGCCGTCACCGACAGCGTCCTCAGCTACCGCGAAGCCGGTTCTTTCATGCGCTTCACGATCGATCGCTACGGGATCGAGCGCGTCCTCGAGTTCTTTCGCATCAGCAGCCGAACCGACAGCGTCACGGTGATCAAGGAGCGATTCCAGACCGCCTTCGGCGTGTCGATGGACGACGTCGAAAGGGAGTGGCTGGCGATGCTTCGATGACGCTGCGAGCTGGCGAGCGTCAGCGACCCCGCGCCTGGGTGTCGTTCCAGTAAATCTTCACATTACGAGTGGCGCGTCCCGAGGCGATGATATCCGGCCGCTTGTCGCCGTTGAGATCCGCGACCACCAGATCCTCGGTCGCCATCCCGCCCTCGTCGACCATCAGCTTCGACTTGAGAGCGCCCTCGCGATCGACCACGTACACGGCGACGCCCGGTTTCTGGTCGCGCCATCCAACGGCGAGCTCGTCGTTGCCATCGCCGTCGAAATCGGCCCAGCCGAGCGCGTGGCCACCGGTCAGCTCGGACTCGATGACCGTGCGCGCCCACACGCCGGGCTGCTCCGCGTAGATGACGACCGACTTGCCATGCCACGGCTCGACGGTCGCGATCATCCGGCGTCCGGCGACGCGTCCGAGCTTGATCTCGCCAGGCGCCCCCTCGCCGATGAGCGTGCGCGACCACGCGTCGCTTGCGCCTTCCGCCTTGACCTCGCTCTTCATTGTTGGCTGCGGGGTTGACTGCGGGGTTGGCTGCGGGGCTTTCTGCGGGCGCCGCTTCAGGATGTTCACCCCCTCCCGGCTCGCCGTCAGAATCTCGTCCGCCTTATCCGTGTCCAGATTCGTCGGCAGGAAGTTGTGGACGATGTGGAGCGTGTCGTCGGCGACCTCCACCGGCCACGGGTCGCGTGCCGGGTTGGCCGGCGGCGTAAACACGAGCAACCGCGCGCCCTGGCCCTGCCAGTCCGGTCCTTTGGTGCCCCGGCCGTGCAGCGGCGCGACGACGAGCTCGCGGTTGCCATCACCATCGACATCGGCCCACCGAATACGGTGGAGCGTCGGCTCTTCGGCGATCGCGTGAAGTTCCCAGTCTGCGCCGGGAGCGCCCTGCTTTACCCAATGGAGCGTGCCGCCGCTCGATGTATTGGTCGGTTGCCAGCTGGCGCCGAGCGCCACGTCGAGCCGGCCGTCGCGATCGATGTCGTGGACCGCCAGGCAGACGTTGTCGCGAGGCGTCGCTCCGGTCAGGATGACGCGCTTCTGCCACGTTGGAGCCTCGAACCAGACGAGGTCGGTCGCGTTGATCGCGACGACGTCGGTCCGGCCATCGCCGTTGACGTCGCCGGTGGTCACGGCGTAGCCGATACCAAAGTCACTCGCGATCTGCTCGCCGCGAAACTGGAACGCGGCAGGCGGCGTGGCCGGCTGCTGTTCACCGATGGCAGCAGGAATCGAGAATGCGGCGCCAGTCACAGCGCCGACGCAGACGAGAAACGCAGTCAGCTCGGCGGCACGATTGGATGTCTTCATGGCACGGCAGTCTACCGCGAATTGCGGATGTTCTCTCACGCGACGCGGACGACGCAGGTAGAGCTACGGAGTTGACGGAGGGCACGGGGTTCACCGCGGAGGAACGGAGCAGACACTTGCGGGAGACGCACGGAGGCAGTCGAACTGTGTCGACCAGAGACCGGTCGTGTCGCCGGCCGGAACGGCCGGCGAGTGGCATCGAGAGAGTGGCGTAACTCAAAGCACCCGCCGTGTTCTGGGGTGCCTTGAGTTGCGCCACTCTTTCGATGCCGCCCGCGCTTCGCGCGGCGCGACCGGTCCTCCGCGCGTCTCCCACAGGTTTCCGGCTCCGTTACTCCGCGGTGAAAGCCGTTACCTCCGTCTCCTCCACAACTGCCACGAACTCTCCTCCCATCCCGAATCCCTGTAGAATCGAGCGGCACTGACACTCCCTACTGCGAGGACTGCTATGAAACGGCTCTATTGCCTGCTCGCCATTTCAATTGCGTACTCGGTTATCGCCGCTTCCGACCAAACGGTGACGGCCACCCAGGCGCAACCGCTGCGCGTCATCGCCTTTGGCGCCCACCCCGACGATGCGGAGCTCAAAGCGAGCGGCGTGGCGGCGCTGTGGGCGGCGGCCGGCGCCAAGGTCAAGTTCGTGGCGATGACCAACGGCGACGTCGGCCATTTCGAGTCCGCCGGCGGACCGCTGGCGCGCCGGCGCAAGGCGGAAGTCACCGAATGCGCGCGCATCCTCGGCATCGAGACCGACGTGATGGACATTCACGACGGCGAGCTGACGCCGTCGCTCGACAACCGCAAAGCCATGGCGAGGCTCATCCGCGAATGGCAGGCCGATATCGTCATGGGCCACCGCCCCTACGACTACCACCCCGATCACCGCTACACCGGCGTCTTGATGGACGACTCGGCGGTCGTCGTGGTCGCGCCCTTCTTCGTGCCGGACACGCCGCCTACGCCGCGCAATCCCGTCTTCATGTACTACTCCGACGGCTTTCAGGATCCGAAGCCGTTCACGCCAACGCATGGTGGTTGGAATCGACGACGGTGGCCGACAAGAAATGGGCCTGTGTGTCAGCGATGCCGTCGCAATTCGGCGACGCGGATTCCTGGCAGGGACGAACCCTTCAGAACGTGCCGAAAGGCGATCGCGAGCGCGCGGCCTACCTGCTCGACATCGTGAAAAAGCGCAACATCGCCGTGGCCGATCAGTATCGGGAGCGTCTTGTCACGCTTTACGGAGCGGAGCGTGGGAAGAAGATCCAGTACGCGGAAGCGTTTCAGCTCGGACAATACGGACGACAGGCCTCACTCGAAGAGCTGAAGCGCATGTTCCCTCAGTAGTGAAGCCCTTGAACCCCTTGAACCTCTTGAACCCCTTGAACCTGATGAACCTCTATTTCCCGGTCCCGCGTTGAAGCGTCACGAGACGGTCGACGGCCGTCGTCGTCCAGCGTTCACGCGCGCCGTCGGGCCACTGAACGGTCACTCCGGTCACCTGTGTTGTAGTTGCCGAGGCCGACGTGAACACGGCTGTCGCTGGCGGACAGATAGCTGCCGTCGGTACGAACCCGACGCCAGATAGTTGCCTGCCCAGTGCGTTCCACGCCGATCCAGGCGCCGAGCCCGAATCGGTTCCCCTGCGGCCTGCTGCAGCGCGTACTTGCAGCCAGTGGTTCTTCGTTCGACCCTGATTGAGGAACAGCCGCACCGGCCCGTTGTTGTTCGTCGCCAGGACATCGACGTCGCCGTCGTTGTCGATGTCTCCAAACGCGGCCCCGCGACCGATCTCGGCGCGATCGAACGCTGGCCCTCCGGCCTTGCTGGTTTCCTCGAACCTCCCGGCGCCGGTGTTACGGAACAACTGATTCCTCATCCGAAACGGGAACTTCTCGCCGCGCTGCGCCTCGACGATGTTGACCGCGCCGTTGGCGATGAAGAGATCGAGCCAGCCGTCGTTGTCGTAGTCGAACCAGTCGGTGCCGAAGCCCGTAAACGCGGCCGTCCGCGCCGCGAGTCCCGCCTTCGCGCGGGCATCGTCAAACGCGCCGCGTCCGTCGTTGACGTAGAGCACGAACGTCTCCCCGACGATGTTGGTGACGAAGAGATCCTCGTCGCCGTCGAGGTCGAAGTCGCCTGACGCAATTCCCATGCTGCCCTCGGGGTTGCCAGCGGCGTTCAGCGCCGTCCCCGACAACAGTCCATCGTCTTTGAAGGTGCCGTTCTTCTGGTTGATCCACAGCTGATTCGGCGTCGCGTCGTTGGCGACGTAGAAATCCAGCCAGCCGTCGCCGTTGTAGTCGCCGCTCGAGACACCCAATCCGGCGCCGTCGGCTTTTGTGATGCCGGCCGGCTCGGAGACGTCAGTGAACCGGCCGCCGCCATCGTTGCGATACAGCCGGTCGGGGACCGGCTTGTAGGCGCGCGGGCTACAGTAGTCGCGTGCGCCGAGCGAGTCGTTGCAGACCTTGTTGGCGGCCAGCGTGAAGTCGAGGTAGTTGGCAACGAACAGATCGAGGTCGCCGTCGCGGTCGTAGTCCGCAAACGCCGCGCTGGCGCTCCAGAGCGCGTCACCGACGCGCGACTCCTTGGTCACGTCGGTGAACGTGCCATTCCCGTTGTTCCTGAAGAGCGTCTCCGGTCCAAACGACGTGACGAACAGATCGAGATCGCCGTCGTTGTCGTAGTCCGCGGTTGCCGCGCCCATGCCGTAGGCGCGGCAGACCGACGCCGGCGCGGTCGGTCACGTCGGTAAAGTGAAGCTTCGCCCGCGGACAAATCGTTGCGAAACAGACGGCTGGTCGGCGTCTCGGCACCCGCCGGTTTGCCGCCGCCGGCCAGGCTGCCGCTCTGCACGAGAAAGACATCGAGATCGCCGTCGCCGTCGTAGTCGAAGAGTGCCGATCCAGCCCCCATCTGCTCGGCCATGTAGGTACTGACCAGTCGCGCCGCTGACGTGCGTGAAGGCGAGCCCGACGGCGGCCGCCGACTCGACGAAGAGGGGCGCGGAGGCTGGCGCCTGTGCCGATGCTAACGCGACAAATGAGGCCAGCATGATGGAGGCGACGCACGTGAACGGACAACGCCATCTCAGAACTGAGAGCTGACAGCTGATAGCTGATAGCTTTCTCATTTCAGTTTCGCCAAATCGCGGTCGATGATCGCGGCAAGGTCATTCTGTCCGTACTCAATCGCCAGGCGTCTCGCCTCGAGTCGCCCACTTGATCGCTTCATCCTTGTTCCCGGCGCGCACGTAGGCCGCCGACAACGCAAACAGGTAGCGGGGCGTCTCGGCGTCGCGCGGCTGCGACAGCTTCGTCAGCTCGGCGATGGCCTCGTCGTTCTCTCCGAGAGCCAGCAGCATTCGTCCGAGATTGAACCGCGCGAGCCGGAAAGTCGGCTGCGCGTCGAGCGCCTGCCGGTACTCGTCGCTTGCCGCGCGGAACTCCTGGCGGCGCTCGAGAATCTGTCCGAGGTTGTTGTGGGCCTGCGCGTGCGCGGGATTGAGCGCGAGGGCCTTCCGGTAGGCGTCCGCGGCGAGATCCCATTTCTCCTGCAGGCCGAGCAGGACGCCGTAGTCGTAGTGCGCTTCGCTGAGATCGCCGCCAAGCGCGACCGCGGCCCGGTAGTGCTCCTCGGCTTTTGCCCAGTCCGGCGCTGACCATAGAGCTTGATGAGATTCGCATGCGCCTGCGCGAGCGACGGATCTCTCGCGAGCGCGGCTTCGTGTGCGGCGATGGCCTGCGTGATGTCGCCAGTCTCGGCAAGCCGGACACCGCGCCGCAGCGTCGCCGCGGCATCGTCGCGAAGCGCGGTGACGGTGTCGCGCACCGGATCGTCGAGCGCGGGCCACCGGGCGCCGTACTGCGCATGCTTGGCCAGCGCGCTCCTCGCGTCGTCGACGCGTCCCAGGCGCTCGATACGAGAGCGCGAGCGCGTAGTAGGCGGCACCGAACTCTGGAAAGAGCGCGATGGCCCGCTGAAAATGCTCGACCGCCCGGTCGTGCGCGACCTCGCGGCGGCATCGATCCGTCCGAGGCCGAGTTCCGCAGCCGGGGCGGCTGCGTGGCTCGGCGATCAATGACTCGAACATCGGCCGGCTTTCTCCGTAGTCATCTGGCCTCGAGCAACGCCTCGGCGAGACCGACTCGCGCAGGCAGATAGCCGGGGTTCGCGGCCAACGCCTGCTCGAAACGTCCCGCCGCGTCCGCGTGCCGCGCCAGCCGTTGCAGGACGAGCGCGTCGAGATACTGGCATCCGAGGTTCGCGGGAGCGAGGCTCTGGCATCGCGTGTAACTCTCGTGTGCCGGCTCCCAGTGATCCCAGGCGTGCAGCAGACGGGCCAGCGTGGCGATCGCTGCGACGTCGGACGGTCGGGCCGATCGCATCCTTGTAGGCCTTCGAGATGCCATCCCGCGCCATGGGCGGATACGTGTCGAGCGCCAGGCCGGGCAATGCCGGAAGCGGCGACTGGGCGGAGGCGCGGGCGGCCGTAGCAACAACGAGGATGGCGAGAGGAATGAAGGAATGCAGCCTGACGAGGCGACTGCACCGGGGACCTGCGAACCGCGCAGAAAGCGTCAGCCCCGCCGCGGACGATCCGCAGCGGGGCTGATGTGTCATTCGCGTTTAGAACTGGAACCGCACGCCCAGCCGGATCTGCCGTTCCATGTAGACCGCGTTGCTCAGGCCAACGTTGCCGGCTGCGCCGCCAGGAATATTCGAGATCTGCATGAACGTGGCGCTGGTCACGTTGCCCTCGGGATTCCCGAACACCGGGTGGTTCAGGATGTTCCCGCCTTCGACCCGGAACTCGAGCCGCTTGGTCCCGCCCAGCGCGATGGAACGGAACATCGACATGTCCAACGATCCAGCCGCCAGGTCCGTAGAACTGGTTCCGACCGGTGTTTCCAAACCGGACGCCGGTTGGCTGCGCCCAGGCCGTCGGATCGAAATAGTGCTGGACTCGCTCCGACGCCTCCGAGCGTCGTCACCTCGCCGACGAGATCGGCCGTCTGCTGGTTGCTGGGAGTGTTCACGGCATGCCGTTGGCGGTCACCGTAAACGGGCGTTCCGCTGAACGCACCGAACGAGCCATTGATCTGCCAGTCCTGGACGATCGCGCTCAGGATGTCGTCGTAGCTGCCGCCGCTCTGCCACGGCAGCGAGTACGCAAAGCCCATCTGGAAGTTGTGCCTGCGGTCGAACCCAGCGGGAGCCCAATTGCGGTCCAGCTCGCTGGGCGTGTTCCAGGTCAGAGTGGCTCTGCCGTCGGCATCAGTCGCCCTCATTCATCGCCTTGCTCAGGGTGTACGCGCCCTTGAACAGGAATCCGTGGGTGAACGGCTTGTTGAGCGCGACCTGCAGAGAGTTGTAGCGGCTGTCCAAACGCTGTCCCCACGAATCGATGGCGGATGAGACGCCCTTGCGACGCGTACGGCCGGCCGCTATTACCCACACCAAGCGTCTGTGGGGCATTGATGTCCAATGCGGCGTATCCGCCGGTCCCCTTGGCCCCGACGTACGCGACATCCACCGACATGTCGTACGGCAGACGCCGTTCGAAGGCGACGTTCCAGGTGTGAACCATGCCGCGGTCGATGTTGTCGATTTCGGGCGTGTACTCGCCGGCCGCGCGATCCAGCGGCACTCGGCCCGAGCTGATGTCAGGGCCGACAATCAGGGGAATCCCCTGGTGCGAGCGTGTTGTAATACCCGAATGAGTCTGCGGATGGGAAGCGTCGACGCAGATCGTGACCGGATAGTCGTTGTCCCCACGCACCGCCGCGCCCACGGCTGCGCGTTGTACGTGAGACCGTAGCCGCTGCGGAGGACCGTCTTTTCGTTGAAGCGATAGATGCCACCCACGCGCGGCGCGAAGTTGTCCAGGCTCGGCTGACATCCCGTTGGTCTGCGGATTGCCGCCCCTGCCGGCGACGAGGACATCGAGCGACGGGAGATCGAGCCGATCGAGGCCGCGCCCGTCCGCGCGGGTCATGATCGGGTAGTACTCCCACCGCAACCCGAGATCGAGCGTCAGCTTCTCGGTTCACGCTCCACCGATCGCGGAAGAACAGCGCGTGCTGCCACTCGCGCGCGGTCATCAGCTCGTTCTGCACGCTCTTGTTCGACGCTCGCCGACAGCACCGAGCATGAACGCCGCGTACGTGATTGTAGAAGTTGCCGGTCTGGCCGCCGCTCAGCGCCGTGGTGCCGGCATTGAACGTGAATGCCCCGCGCGGGTTGTCCGTTTCCGGCTGCCAGTGGTCCAGGTACATGAAGTTCACGAAGTATCCGCCGCGGAAATCGTGACGGCCCTTCAGCTTCGAGATGTTCGTCGCCAGCGAGTACGTGCGCTCGTCGCGGAAGATCGGATTCCAGCCGTCGCGGTTGCCGACCTGCGCTGAAACCGCTGATTTGAACTGGGGATAGCCCGCGTACCGCTGATCGCCAATCCCCTGGTCGTTCGTGCCCGGAATGCCCAGGACGTCGAGCCCGTAGTTGCCGGCGTCGAAGTCCGGTCCGAGCACATCCTGCTTCTGCCGGGCAAACCCGAACGTCATGTCCATGAGCAGCGTCGGCGTGATCGTCCATGTCTGACCCGCCGTGAACGACCACACTTTCGTGAAACCGCCGTCGCCGGAGGCATTCGGATCCGGACCGAGGTAGTTCGTCAGGTCATCGACGACCGCGTCCATGTAAGCGAACTTGCCCCAGATCTGGTTCGCGGTAGTGCGGTTCCAGTTGATCTTGACGTCGTAGTTGTCGCGATCCGTGGTACGCGTTTCGTCGCGCTGGTAGTTTCTCGTCAACCCGCCCAGACCTGTCCCGAGTGGTGTTCGGCAGTGGGTAGAGCTGCATCACCTTCAGCGCAGTCTGATTGATCATTCCGGAGGGAATCTGGTTGTTGTCGAATGGCGTCCGGCCAGTTCCGTTCGCGTTGCCCGTGAACGGGTTGTAGATAGTCTGCTGCGTGCCGGCGTTATTCGTCGCTCTGCTGAAGTCGCCGCTGCGGAGCGCTTCGTCCGGCACGTTGAAGAACGTCGTGCAGGCTGCTCGTCCGCTTGTAGCCCTCGAACGACCCGAAGAAGAACAGCTTGTTCCTGGCGATCGGTCCACCAAACGTGCCGCCGAACGTGTTTGCCTCGAGCGGCAGCTTGTCCGGCTTGCGATCGCGGCCGAAATAGAACGAATTCGCATTCAGCTTGTCGCTGTTGAAGAACTCGAACGCGGAGCCCCTGAACTGATTGGTCCCGGACTTGGTGATGACGGTAACCGCGCGCGCCACCGGCCATGCCCTGCTCCGCGTCGAAACTGCTCGTCGAGACGTTGCACCGTATCGATCGTCTCGGCCGGCGAGATGTACATGTTGTGGTTCGGCAGCCAGATGTTCATGTTCGTGGCGCCGTCGGTCCGGGTCGAGTTGTTCGTGTTCGCCTGACCGTTGACGTTGGTGGCCAGCGACCGCGCCGGCGTGTCCGTTTCCGCGTTGCCGAATGCCATCGGCGTCGTGCCGGGCACCAGGTTGATGAGCGCCTGGTAGTTGCGGAAGCGGTTGAGCGGCATTGCCGTGATTTCGGCCGACTTCAGCTCGGTTGCACACGTCCGCCTTGTCGGTCTGCAGCAGCTGCGCCTCCGAGGCGACCGTCACCGTTTCGGTCAACGGTGCCGACCTCGAGCGCCATGTCGACGCGGGAGATCTGGCCGATCGTGACCGGGCACGTTGGACCGAACGCCCTCACGGAATCCCTGCAGCGAAATCTTGACGTCATACGTCCCCGCCGGGACGTTGATGAGGCTGTACGCACCCTCCGAGTTGGTGACCGTGTCTCGCGTGAGGTTGGTTTCCTTGTTGACGATGGTGACGGTCGCGCCGGGGACCGTCGCGCCCTGCGCGTCCTTGACGACGCCGACGATGCTGCCGTACAGCACCTGCGAGATCGCAGGTGTGACCGACAGGCATAAACCGAGGATGGTGCAGATTGCACCGATGAGACGGACGTCCAACAACCTTGACCGACGGGCTTCGCTCACAATCCCCTCCCTCTGAAACGTACCGGGTCCAGACCCTTGTGGAATGTGCCGAACAGCTACGACGACGGTGGCCGATTTCGCCTTTTGCGGGCTAACCTGTTTGAGTTAGTCGTACGAAAATGGACCCTAGCATACCGGGCTGGACGACGCAAGGTTTTTGCCTTGAGCGCCTGTTACGATTGGCGAACAAACAGCGCAACTCAATGCGCAACAGCGTGCCGCCGCTTGCAGTTACGGGCAGCGTCTTGGGCCCGTGCTAAACTCATCAGTGCTCCCCTGAAAGTTGGCTCTTTCGCTTTGCTCGCGCGCCCAGGGGCGTCGCGGCGCAGCCGAGGTGACCCATGTCCGAGGGAGAAGGGCTTCAGTTCGAGAGGGCGGAGTTCGAGAGTGCTCCGGCGCAGGCCCAATGCGCGCAGTGTCATCGTGCCTTGATCGGCTCGTACTACGAGGTCGACGGGCAGACCGTCTGCGAAGCCTGTAAATACACGATCGAATCGAGGATGACCGAAGGGTCCGGAGCCGGACGGTTTGTCCGCGCCACCGGAGCCGGGCTGGTCGCGGCGACGCTCGGTGCCGCCCTGTACTACGCGATTACGGCGATTAGCGGCTACGAATTCGGGCTCATTGCCATCGTGGTCGGATTTGGCGTCGGCACCGCTGTCCGTTGGGGGTCTAACGGCCGCGGCGGCAAGCGGTATCAAGCGCTGGCAATGGCGCTCACCTACCTGGCCATCGTCGCCACCTACATCCCGCCGATCGTTCAGGGATTCAGGGAAGGGGCAGCCGAGACCGCAGCCGTGGAGCCGGCGGTTGCGGCCGACGGGGCTCCGTCAGCTGTCCCGGCCGCCGCAGCGGCGCCGTCCGAGACTGCTGACACAGCCGAGGGAGAGCCAACGGGCGAAGTACCGACTTTCGTCGCGGTCGTCCTGATTCTGGCGATTGCCTGCGCGGCGCCATTCCTCGCTGGCTTCGAGAACATCATCGGCATCGTGATTATCGGCATCGGGTTGTACGAGGCCTGGAAGCTGAACCGGCGCACGACGGTCACCATTACCGGCCCGCACGCGATCGCCCACTCCTCGGTGGGAACGACTGGCGCATGAACCTGCCGGCCGAAGCCACAGCACAGGTCTGCTCGGGTTGCGGCACCGAACTGGGCCCGGCACTCCTTTCCTGTCCGCTGTGCCGGCGCCTCGTCCATGCGTCGGCGCTCAAGGATCTCGCAGAGCGTGCCGAGGCCGCGGCGGCCAGCGGCGATGCGCAGGCCGCGCTTTCCGCGTGGCGCTCCTCGCTAGACCTCCTGCCCCCGGATTCTCGACAGTCTGCAACCGTCGCTCAGAGGATCGCGGTCGCTGGGGAATACCGTCGACGCCGCCGCAAGCACGCCGGTTGACGTTCCCACATCGGGCCGGTGGAAATGGTTGGCCGCTCTCGGCCCGGCAGGCCTCCTCATCTGGAAGTTCAAGTTCCTGGTCGTCGCGCTCCTGACCAAGGGCAAGCTCCTGCTGCTCGGCCTGACGAAGGCCGGCACGCTTGCGTCGATGTTTGCGTCGGTGGGCCTCTACTGGACGCAGTGGGGACTCTGGTTCGCGCTGGGACTGGTGTTGAGCATCTACGTTCACGAGATGGGACACATCGCGGCGATCCGCCGATACGGCATCGCGGCGACAGCGCCGATGTTCATCCCGGGGTTCGGGGCCCTGGTTCGATTGAAACAGGCCCCAGTGACGCCCCGCGAGAACGCGCGCATCGGCCTTGCCGGCCCGTTGTGGGGCCTTGGCGCCTCAGTTGCCACCGCGCTCGCTGGTCAAATCGCGGGCAGCCCACTGGCTCTGGCGATCGCTCACACTGGCGCGTGGCTCAACCTCCTGAATCTGGCGCCGGTCTGGCAGCTGGACGGCAGCCGCGGCTTCGCCTCGTTGACGCGACCGCACCGCTGGATCGCCACCGCGGCGCTGGCCGTTGCGTGGCTGCTGACGCGCGACGGCCTGGTGCTCGTCGTCCTGCTCGTCGCTGTCGGTCGCACCGCGGTCACCCCAGCTGAGGCTCCGCCCGACCGCGGCGCCCTCATCCTCTTCGTATTCGTCACCCTCGCGCTGGCGGTAGTGTGGCGGCTGACGCAGGTCTCAGCTATCAGCTCGCCAGCTCGCGGCTCGCAGCTGCCTCAGCTCAGCGAGCTGGATCTGTAGCTCGAAGCGAGCGGCGAGCAGCTGAGAGCGAAGCTGATAGCTTCACTTGAACAGGTCGTCGAACGCCTTCCTGGCGCTGGTCGGGCGCGGTCGACTTCGTCTCGCGCTCGACCGTCGTCCTGGGCTCGAAAAATGTACAGGAGTTGCGCGCGTCCTTCGGCGACACGCGTGTGGGGATGGGCTGCTGGCACTCGAACGGCGCACTCGTGTCGAAGTGCGCGCACTGGGCGCAGGCATGAAGTTCCGCGCCGCAGCGGGCGCAGGTGGCGTCGGGACTCCAGACGACAGCCACCGTCAGCTCGTGGCCACAGCGGGCGCAGCGCACGACCTCCCGGAACCCTGGCATGTTGAAGGTCTTGGGGGCGAGAGGCGGCTGCCCGCGCGGAGCATACTCCTTCTTTTCGGCGGGCTTCTGGTCGCGGCGCGGCTCGCGCGGGTCGTCCTGATAGCCTCGCTGCCGGTACTTCCGGTCGGACATGCTTTTCTCTGGAGAGGATTATAGTTCAGGAGGTCACGGTTCAGGGTTCAACGGTTCAAGGTTCAAGGTTCAGAGGTTCTAGGTTCAAGGTTCAGGGTGCAGGGTTCTGAGAACCTTCTGAAGACTAAGGAATCCTTTGAAACGTGAACCTCTTGAACTCTGAACCGTGAACCGTGAACCGAACCCTGAACCGTGAACCCTGAACCCTGAACCTCCGCAGCCATCGACCCGTCTAACCAGTCCGATGACTACAATTGCCATCCGAACGCGTGTTCCTGCGGCAATCGCGCTGCCGCTCATACTCGGCAGCATAGTCGCACTCCAGGGCTGCGACGTCGTCACCGCCGAGCTCCGGCACAGTGAAACTGCTGAATGGCGCAAGACCTACGAACTGGCGCCAGGCGGACGCGTACAGATCAGCAACGTCAACGGCAAGATCGAAGTCGAGCCATCGACGGGGACGAGCGTCGAGGTCGTCGCCCGCAAGAGCGCCAAAGGCGCCAACCCGGCGGCCGCGAAGGAAGCGATCGAGCGCATCGAAATCCTCGAGGACGTCTCGCCGTCGAGCATTAGTATCGAAACGAAGCTGCCGCGGGGCGGTGGCTGGTTCCAGATGGGCGGCCACACGCAGGTGCAATACACCGTGCGTGTCCCGGTCGGAGTCGAGGCCAAGTTCTCGACGGTCAACGGCGGCGTCGAGGTTTCCGGCCTCTCCGGGCGCGTGATCGCCGAAACGACCAACGGTGGCGTCAGCGCCCGCAATATTTCTGGCCCGATCGAGGCGAGCACCACAAACGGCGGCGTTGACGTGGAGCTCGCGCGCCTGGCCGAGGGCGGTGCGAAGCTCGAGTGCACGAATGGCGGCATCCGCCTCCGGCTACCGGCGGAGTCGAAAGCCTCAATCTCGGCCTCGGTCACGAATGGCGGGATCAACGCCGAGGGACTGTCGATCGAAAAGACCGAGTCGTCCCGGCGCCGGCTTGAAGGACGCCTGAACGGCGGCGGGGCGCCGATTCGGCTCGAAGGCACGAACGGCGGCATCCACATCACGGCGCGTTAGCCCCGCCAGGGCAACGGAGTCCCGCGCGCCTGCGTGCTAGGATCTCCTGCCGATGACGTGCGCCTCCTGCGGCTCGCCACGCGTCTACCCTTCCCGCCTGCGAAATATCTACGAGCGCGTCCGCGAAGCCCTGACCGGACGTCAGCCGCACCGCTGCCATCACTGCGGTCGTCGACGATGGATGGAAGTGGAGATCCTTTCGGGCACGCGGATCGACACCCGTCCCGACGATCTACGAACCGCGCACGACACGACTCCAGTCAAGCCAAACGATCTCGACGAGCTCGATTCGATGCCGTCACGGCGATAGTTGTCGACGGAGTTTCGGGCTGCTGCCCTCTTCCAGTCCGGCGCCGAGCATCAGACGGACGACCGCCGTGTAGCTGGCAACACCCTCGTTGACACGGTTGGCGCGCAGGTACGTGTCGTAGACATCGCGTGCCGCGGTTCGGACCATAGGCGACGCTTTCGCGTAGCGGGCAGCGGCCTCCTGCAGATCGCGCCGTGGTCCAGCCGCCAGTTGTGCCGTCAGCCTCGGCCGATCCGCCTTCGGCACCGACGCCACCACGTGCTCGAAGATCGCGAGCCACCCGCTGTACCGCGCCATCGCATCCCCCTGCGTGCAGGCCAGCCAGGCGACGAAGTTCGCTTCAGCTTCGTTGGCGTAGCCAGCCAGGTGCGCCCATTCGTGCGTCAGCACGAATGGGCGTTCGAACGGCAGCGTGTCCGGGTTCAGGATGACCTCGAGAAAGAACGGATCGGTCATGCCATCAATCGCCGCAACGCGGAAATATCGCTCGAGCAGCGAACGCTTCGGCACACCGGGCACGGCAGGCCGCTCGCTGCCGAGCATCCGCTGCGCCGAAGCGAAAGCCATCTCGAGGGTTGGCGACGGCGTGCCGAACGGTGGCCTCTCCCTGACTCGTGCGCCGCGGCGTGCAGTGCGTTGACTTCCCGCACGGCGTAGTCGCCGAGCTTCGTCGCCGCCTCGCGCGTGACGCGGTTGCGGTCGTACTCGAGTCTTCTCATCGAGCGGCAGACGCCGGTAGTTGAGTCCCCAGATCGCGAGGAACAACAGGAACAGCGCCGCCGTGAGCGTGACAGGATCTCAGCACGCTCGAGACGAGCGTTCGCGAAGCCCGCCCGTGCGCAGCCGCCGCCAGAACCCGATCAGCGAGCACCACGAGCAGCGCGAGCGCCGCGACATCCAGCAGGGCGACCGGAACGGCGTTACTGAGCGGCGTGACGACACCCTGAATCGCGGGATAGAAACGGTCGGGAGTACCACGCTTCAACCAGCCGCGGCGGCAGCGGGACGACCGCAGCGGCGAGCGCCGTCATGACGAGGGTGACGCGAAGGAATCTCACCGCTTCGCGCCTTCCGGCTTCGCCGAAGCTTCGGCGGACCGCCGCAGCTTTAGCGGAGACTGGTCAGGCGGAACACCTAGTCCGCATCAGGCAGCGGACCCGTGATGAGCCGGATCGCGCGCTGGTAGCTGAAGTACGACCACGCCCACTGCACCAGCACGACGAGCCGGTTGCGGAAACCGATCAGGTTGAGGATGTGGACGAACAGCCACGCCAGCCAGCCGATGTATCCCTTCAGCCGCAGCCACCCGAGATCGCCGACGGCCGACGCGCGGCCGATCGTCGCCATGTTGCCGAGATCCTTGTAGACGAAAGGCCGGTAGGGCTGTCCGCTCGATCGCCCGCATGACGTTGCGCGCCGCGTGCTTCCCCATCTGAATCGCGACCTGCGCCACGCCGGGCAGCGGCTTGCCGTCGGCGCCCGCGAGCGAGGCCAGATCGCCGATCACGAAGACCGTTGCGCGAGCCCGGGACGGTCAGGTCGGGCTCGACGAGGACGCGCCCGGCCCGGTCGAGTGGCACGCCGAGCGTGGCGCCGAGCGGCGACGCCGCGACCCCGCCGCCCAGATGACTGGTCGCGGCGTGAATGACGTCGGTGCCGATCTCGACGCGTCCGCTCGGCAACGTGGGTCACTGCCGCCCCGGTCCGCACGCTCGACGCCGAGACGCACGAGATCGGCGCGCGCCGCCTCGCGCAGCGACTCGGGAAACGTGCTCAGCACGTGTCGGACCCGCCTCGAGCAGGATGATGCGGGCCGAGCTGGGATCGAAGTGCCGGAAGTCCCGCGCGAGCGACTGCCGCGAGATCTCGGCGAGCGCACCGGCCATCTCGACGCCCGTCGGCCCGCCGCCAATCACGACGAACGTGAGCAGCCGCTCGCGGCGACCCGGGTCGGTCTCGCGCTCGGCGTGCTCGAACGCGAGCAGCACGCGACGGCGGATATCGAGCGCGTCCTCGAGCGTCTTGAGGCCGGGCGCGATCGCGCGCCACTCGTCGTGCCCGAAGTAGGCGTGCGTCGCGCCACTCGCCACGATCAGATAGTCGTACGAGAGCTCACCGTCGGCCAGGATCAGTTGCTGGCGGGCCTGGTCGATGGCGCGCACCTCCGCGAGCAGCACCTCGACGTTCGGCTGGCGCCGCAGAATCCAGCGGATCGGCGACGCGATGTCCCCGGGCGACAGCGCCGCCATCGCCACCTGATAGAGCAGCGGCTGGAAGACATGATGGTTGCGGCGGTCGACGATCGTGACGCGGACGCGGGCGCGACGCAAGCGCGCGGGCCGCATACAACCCGCCGAATCCGCCGCCGATGATGACGACATGTGTCAATGCCTGAATGGTAACAGTTGGTTCAAGGTTCAGGGTTCAAGGTTCAGGGTTCAAGGTTCAGGGTTCAGAGAAGAGCAGGCTCAGGGCTCAAGCCGTTCTTACTGTCCCACCACCATCCAATTCGCCCAGTAGAACGGTGCGGAGGTTTTCGGGCGTGCACGGATGGTCGCTCTCGCGGCTTGAAGGGCTACGTCTGGTGTATCGCCGACGCGCAGGCGCGCGTGGAACGCGACCAGCAGCTCGGTCGAGACCACGTCGTCAGCGGCCCAGCGCGGCAGCACGAGCGACGGCACGCCTCCGGCTCGCCACGCCCACGCGACGGCGCCGACCTCATCGGCGGCCTCCCGCATCGTCATCGATGCGCCGTCGGAGAGTACCGCGATGGTGGCATGCAGATCGAGGTTCATGATTTCACGGGCTTCGAGCGCACCGTCGTTGGCGGGATCCGGGGCCAGCAGCATTGACGAAAACAACGGGCTGGCGCCGTTGACGCGAAACGGCGCGCCAAGGTGTATGACGTCCGCGTGCGGGAGATGCTCGTCGAGCGACGCCTCCGTCGCCGCGGCGCCCGACAGTAACTGCACGCGATCAACCTCGGCTCCCGCGGCGATCGTCTGCATTTCCTCCGCGGCCGTCGCGGCGTTGCGGATCACCCATTCCGGCGCCGTTCGCGCAATCTCGTCGGCGACCGTCGGCCCGAGCTCCGGCGCCGAGACCGCGACGAGACGGCCGGGCGATGGTGTGCGCTCGGCAACCGGCGGCATCCGCACGAGCGCCGTGACCGAGGGCGCATAAATCATGGAGGTCGTGGCGCCAACAAATCCAGTCTCTCCTGGAAGTGCCTCGAAGGGCACGCGCCAGAGCACCTCGTGGGGGATGACGATCGCTCGCGTCGCCGTGCCGAACGTCGCCGGCAGCCCCGGCACGAGCTCGAGTGCCGCCTTTCGCCAGGCATCGGCGTCGCGCAGCGTGTCGCGCTCCGTCAGCTTGGCCACACGTTCCGCGATCGCCCTGCGTGCGGCGGCCTCGAACTGGGTCGAGAACCGGACCCCACCATCCTCCGCTCGTCGCGCCAGAATGACCAGCAGCGTTTCCTCACCGACGACGAACTGCATCAGAAGAGTGCGCGTGTCTGGCAGCAGCGCCTCGACGTCGGCCCGCGTCGCGGCGGGCGCCAGGCCCCGCCATGTGCGAAGCGCCGGTAATCGCTCGAAGAGCGCCTGCTGCTGTGCCGCTCTCCTGGTCGTGACCTCGGCGATGGTCTTCTCGAGACGCGCGATGCGGACGCTGTCGGGCTTTGGCAGTCCGCGCTCGCGCGTGAGCTGCGCGTGCAGCGAGACCAGCTCACCGACGAGCGCACGCTCGGTCTCTCGCTCGGCGTCCGTCATGCCGCGGGAAATGTCGCGCTCGCCGGGCGCGAGCAGCACCCGGAGATCGTGGGCGCGCATTCGCTCGGCCGATTCGAAGGCGGCGGTGGCGTCGCCATCCTCAGCCTGCAGCAGCGCGAGCGTGGCGAATGCCGACGACGTGTCGCGCGCGACTGGCGCCGAGGGACGGATCTTCGCAATCTCGAGCAGTCGATCGACCGCGGCGACAGCTTCAGTCGCCGCGCCGATTGCTTTCGGACGGTCGCGGAGGTGCCTCAACGCCTCGGCCTCGGCGACCTGCGCGCGCCAAAGAACATCGTCATTGGGAAGCGCCGCGGCCACGCCGCGGGCGTGGCTCGCCGCATCGAGCGCGGCGGCGTACGCGCCGCTCCGGGCGAGTGCCCGGGATAGTCCAATCTCGGCCCGCGCGGCAGGCTCGGGCCGCTTCAGACTCGTGAACGCCTCGATGGCTTTCTTGTACGAGGCGATGCCCTCTGTGAACTTGTCTTGCGCGGTCTGGGCGAAGGCAAGTCCCGCGACGGCGGCGGCGACGCACTCCTGGTCGCCGGCGATCCCACAACTGTCGGCGCTCTTTCGGTACTCGTCTTCGGCCATCGTGAACCGGCTCGCCACCAGATCGACGAGGGCCAGCCCCTGCCAGGCCCGTCCGGCGTGCGAGAGATGCTTCACCGCCTCGAAATGCGTCCGGCTCTCGACGAGCGCCGAACGCGCCCCGTCCAGATTGCCCAGACGGAAGAGCACGTCGCCGATGCTGAGGAGCGCCGCCCCCTGATCGTTGCGATCGTTTCGCGCCCGGCCTTCGGCGAGGACGCCGTTCAGGGCGTCGAGCGCGGCGCGATAGTTCCCCTGCGCCATAAACACGCGGCCGAGACCTTCGAGCGCATCGGCTTCGCCGGCGGCGTTTGGCAAGGCCCGGTTGAGATCGCGGCTGCGCGTGTAGTCGGCGATTGCGGCCGAATAGTCACCCTGCAAGTACAAAACGTTGCCGGTGCTGATGAGCGTTGTCGCCATCGCTCCGGTGTCGTCGAGCCGTTCTTGAATTACGAGGGCTTCGCGGTAGGTGCTGAGTGCCGTGGCATATTCCGAGAACGAGTAGCGAATCGTCGCGATCCCGAGAAGCGCCGCCGCGGTTCCCGACTGATCTTGCCGCTCGCGCTCGAGCGGCAGGCGCGCTTCGTACGCTTCGAGCGCCCCCTGGAGATTGCGTTGAAAGTATTTCGCGTTCGCGAGGTTCTGGAGCGCCTCGCCCTCGAGCCTCTTGTTGCCGACGCGACGCGCCACCTCGAGCATCCGCTCGAAACCAGCCTGCGCCGCAGGGTAGTTCTTTTCCTGCGCTGCCTGGCCGGCGCGTCGCGACAACGCCATGATGAGCGCGTCGTTCACGAGCGCCGGCTCTGCCAGCAGCAGCTCTTCACGCGCCTCCGATGTTGGCGCCTCGGCAATCCTGTCGGCGAGGTCATCGGCCGCCGAGCCTTCGCGAACGAGCTTCCAGTCGTCGCCCTCGCTGACGTAGAGGAGAACCCACGTCATCGTCGAGTGCGAGGTGAACGGCGGGCGACCCGGCATGCGGGCCGGCGTCACACGATCGCGAGTCGCGGATACTCGAACGCGGACCCGATCGCCGGCGGGAGAGGCGCCGATAACAGTGATCTCCGAGAACGTGTCGTCGCCACTCTCGAAGACATACGTGAGTTGCGCCGCCGTCGGCCGCTCGGCCTTCGCGCTCCAGAGCGAGAGATAGCCGGCGACATCCTCGGACTGCTGCGTCGCAAAGAAACGTTCAACCGCCGCGCGCAGCCGGGGATCGTCGGTGCCCTGACGGCCATAGGGGGCCGTCAGCAGCACCGCCAGAGAAAGGATGACGCTCAGCGACGCCGCCGACGTCATCGGTCGAGCGAGAAGCGGACGGTGATCGTCATCAGGACGGGCACAGGTACTCCATTGAGCTCGGTCGGCGTATACCGCCATTGGCGCACGGCGCGGACGGCCGCCTCTTCGAGCAGCGGTTGCGAACTGAGCACGCGGACACTCTCGACCTTGCCGGTCGCGTCGAGAACGGCCTCCATACTGACAATACCCTGCACGCGCGACACCCTGGCGATTTCGGGATACACGGGCGCCACGTGCACGAGCTTCCGAGGTTCGCGAACCACGCCGCCGACGCGCACGATCTTCGGAACCGGCACGGGCGGAGGCGGCGGCGCCACCGTCGCTGGCCCGGTCGTGCCGAGATCGGTCACGGGCGGGTGCGAACTGTCGACGCCGGGACCGTCGGGAATGCCGCCCACTACCGGCTCACGGTCGGACACGTCGGCCTCGCGAGCGATCGTGTCAGGCGCCGTTGTGGGCGCGCCGACGTCTCTGCGTGGCACGCTGGTCGGAGGGCTCGGCGGAGGCGGCGGCGTTGACGCAACCGTCGCGATGAAATGCTCCAGCGGCGAGGCGACCACGGGCAACTCGACGCCAGTCGCCCACGGACTGAACAGCAGGGCCATGACTATTGCCCCGTGGCCGGCAATCGAAAGAGGCAATACAGACCAGTGGCGCTGTCTACGACCTGCAGCATCGCCAGAACGGAGTACGTCACGCAAGAATTCCTGAGGCATCGGGAAACCCCTTTCGGAATTCTGAATGCTGAGGGCTGAATGCTGAAGTGAATTCAGAATTGGGAAATTCAGAATTGAATTTCGAATTCAGCAATTCCCAATTTACTTCAGCACTCAGCACTCAGCATTCAGCATTGTTCTTGCGGCCGCTGTCACTCAGTATAGACACCGGTTCCCCGCCCCAGTTCCCTCCTCAGCCGAAGAGCGCGCGCATCCCGAGGAGTGGAGCGAAGATCAGCAGCGTGAGGACGATGTTGATGACAAAGCCTATGAGGACGACGACGATGGCCTTGCCGGTCGTCGAGAAATCCAGCACCTGACGCACCGCGACGACCATCGCGGCGATCTGCCAGAGCCAGATCACGAACATCAGGAGATACCCAAGGAGCGGAATAATGGTGATGACGCTGGCGAGGCCTGGCGCCGCGGCAAAGCCGAGGACACGGAACGTTTCCGGATAATCGGCTTTCGTCGCCGGCTCGGGCATGACCTTGGTGCCGACGAGCCAGATGATGAGCGACCAGATGAGAAAACTGATCACCGACATGAAGGCTCCGCTGACGATCCCGGTCAGCCCGCCATAATAGATGTTGCCGATCCCGGCGGAGACGGCGGCGAGAGCGATGACGCCGACCGATTGACCGATCGCAGTAGGGTCGCGCTCGACATCCTCGAACGCATTCGGTTCCAACTTCATCGCGCCGACAACCCGATCTCCAAAAGTCATCTAAGCCTCCATCGCCGGGCATTCTTGCACGCTTCAAGAGATAGCCCCGGCGCGCTCAGTGTAGCGCAGTCCACTGCGCGGATGGCCCCCACCTCCGGCGCGACGACCGTGAGATAATCGGCGCATATGGCTCACCCCGCAGAGTCCGAAAGCTGGGGACACTCGACGGTCCAGACCGCTTGCCCGCTCGACTGCCCTGATTGCTGCACGCTCCAGATCACGGTCGAGAAGGGCCGCATCGTCGAAATCGATGGCGGCCACGAGAACCCGAGTACTCGTGGCTATATCTGCAGCAAGGTGCGGCGCTTTGCCGAACGCGTGTACGGCGAAGACCGCCTCCTCTACCCGGCGGTTCGCAAGGGCACCAAGGGCGACGGCGTCTTCACCCGCGTCAGCTGGGATGAAGCGCTGGATCACATCGCCGAGCGGATGACGGCGATTCGCGATCGCTCGGGCGCCGAAGCCATCCTGCCGTTCTGCTACGGCGGATCGAATGGGCTCCTCACGCAGGACACCAACGATGCGGCGTTATGGCGCGGGTTCGGCACCTCGCGGCTCGCGCGAACCGTTTGCGCGGCGGCCACCGGTGCGGCCAACATGGGTCTCTACGGCAAGATGCCGGGCGTGACCTACGAGGACTACGTGCACGCGCGGTTGATCGTGCTCTGGGGCGTGAATCCGTCGGCCTCTGGCATTCACCTGATTCCCTTCATCAAGGAAGCGCGCCAGGCCGGTGCGAAGCTCGTGGTCGTCGACCCTCGGGCCACCGCACTGGCGAGACAGGCCGACCTGCATATCCCGGTGCGTCCTGGCACGGACGTCGCCGTGGCGCTGGCGTTGCACAAGTATCTCTTCGATAACGGATACGCGGCCGAGGCATTCCTGGCCGAGCATGCGCGCGGCGTCGACGAACTGCGTGCGCGCGCCGAGGCGTGGCCGATGGCCCGCGCCGCCGAAGTCGCGGAACTCGATCTCGCCGACCTCGAGCGGTTCGCCGAACTCTACGCGAGCAGCTCTCCTGCAGTGGTGCGCTGCGGGTGGGGACTCGAGCGCAACCGCAACGGTGGCAGCGCCGTCGCCGCCGTGCTCGCACTGCCCGCCGTGGCGGGCAAGTTCGGTGTCCGGGGCGGCGGCTTCACGATGAGCAACTCCACGGCGCTTGGCATCAAGGCCGCCACATGGATGAACGATACGCCTGAGCCGAATACGCGCATCGTGAACATGAACAAGCTGGGCGACGCGCTCGTCGACTACACCGATCCGCGCGTCGAGATGCTCTTCGTCTACAACTGCAACCCGCTGGCGACGATGCCGCATCAGAATCGGGTGCTCGAGGGCCTTCGTCGGAGTGACCTGTTCACGGTGGTGTTCGACCAGGTGGTCACCGACACGGCTCGATTCGCCGATGTGCTGCTGCCAGCCACGACGTTTGTCGAGAACTACGACATCGCCAAGGGCTACGGGCCAATCAGCCTGCAGCTCGTGCGGCCAGTCATCGAACCGGCTGGCGAAACACGCTCGAATCCGACGGTCTTCGCCGACCTCGCCAATCGCCTCGGCCTTGGAAACGCAGAGGAAGAGATCGAGACGCTTCTAAAAATCGCGCAGCGCCTGCCGGCAGGCGTTGGCGCGGAACTGATGGAGCGTGGCGCCGCCACTCCGCCGTTCAACGGCCGGCCGGTTCAGTTCGTCGACGTGTTTCCGCTGACGCCCGATGGAAAGATCCACCTGTTTCCCGAGGCGCTCGATCGCGAGGCGCCATCCGGGCTGTACGCGTTCCAGCCCGACCCTGCAACGGAGCAGTATCCGCTCGCGCTCATTTCTCCAGCCAGCGAGAAGACGGTGTCGTCGATGCTCGGCGAGCTGCGCCAGCGCCCGGGCATGCTGCAGATGCACCCCTCGGACGCCAAAGCGCGGGGACTCGCAACTGATGACCCGGTGCGCGTCTTCAACGAGCGCGGCGAAGTGCAGTGCCCTGTCGCCGTCACACCGAACGTGCGGCCCGGGAACTGTCAGCCTTTCGAAGGGATTGTGGCGGAAGAGCACCTACAACGGCTCTACGGCGAATGCGCTCGCGCCAGATACGCTGACCGACCTCGGCGCCGGCGCCTGCTTCAACGACGCACGGGTCCAGGTCGCGCTGCTGGGGCGGCACTGAGGAGTCTGCCAACGCATCCCTCAGACACAGCACCTCACACCACAAGGTCGCCAGCGCAATCAGCAAGTGTCACTGGGAAAGCCTTTCACCGCCGAGAACGCCGAGGCCGCAGAGAACAAAAAGGCTTTCTGCGCGCTCGGCGGTGAAGAGCTTTTGGGTTCCGACGGGCTATCTCAAACACCCGATCCGTGTAATCCGTAGCTCTAATAGCTGAAAAAGAAAATCAAATCGATGCCCGCCAGCTCGATCCGGCGCTGGCCGATACGATTGGCAGCGCCTGAAGACTCGGGCGCGGCCGAACCGGCCAGGCGCAGGAAGTCCGAGATCTGATACTCGAGCAGGAATTCGCTGTAGGTCCGCTCGCCGAAGCTCTGGCGGAGCTTCAAGAACGTGCGATTGCCGACCTGCTGTCCGACGGTGATGTTGGCGCCGAGCGTATCCCCCTCGGTGGTCGTCGCGATCTCGAAGAGGTCGAGATCGAGCGCCCGGCCGATGGACTCTCCGAGCGGATTGGCGATGAAGCCGGTCGCGATGCCGCCGGCCGTAGCCGCGAGTGACGCGCGCTCGCCGGTGCCCAACTCGTTGATCGGTCGATTGAAAACGATGAGGGCGAGGATGTCGGCCTCGTCGAGCGGCGGCGTACTCGAGAGCGCGAGCTCGGGAGTTTTCAGACTGCCGGTGAGCCGAACGCGCGCCTCGACACCGGTGTCGGGGATCTTCCGGGTCGCGGTGACGTCAATGATGGGATTCAACTCCGCGTCTCCAGTGAAGCGGAGCGTGCCGTTGCGCGCGAGCTCGAACTGGCGGCCCTGGAACTGGTAGGTCCCACGCACCGTGTTGACCGTCCCGGCGATCGTCACGGGGCCGCCCGCATTCTTGCGAACGTTGAGATCGCCGCCGAGCGTGATGTTGATGTCGCCGAGCGATGTGCCGGTCGGCCCTCCCGGCCGCAGCTTCCGGCCGCGCACGAGTAGATTGTCGGGAATCCGCACGCGCAGGTCCAGGGCGACTCTGTCGAACGCGCTCGACGGAGGCGCTGGCGCCGCGGCGGCTGGCGCCGGCGTGGCCTCTGCCGGCGTGGCGCCCTGGCTGGCGCGGGCGAGCGCTTGCCTGGTCGCCGCTTCGGCGCTGCCGGCGCTGTCCGCGGCACGTTCAGCAGAAACGACCTCGGGCAGCGCTTCGACCCGATACGGGTCATAGAACAACTGCAGGATGCGGTTGACCTCGAGCCGGCCGGCCGTCACCCGGATGTCGCCTTCGAGTTTGGGCCGCGTGAGCTCTCCCGGTAATCTTCAGCCTCGTCCCGACGCCGACGTCGCCGAGGTCGTTGTCGATGACTTCGAAGTTCTCCGAATCGAGCGTGAAGTTGACGGCCCCGATCTGGCGCGCGTGCACGGCAAGCTCGCCGGCGACGGCGAGCTGTTCGCCGTTCTCGTCGAGGATTTCGAAGCGGCGGACCCGCACGACGTCCGGCTCCAGGTCGATGCGGGTGTCGAGTCCGGAGTACGACGTCCCGAAGCGCGGCACGGCGAACGCGCCGTCCCGGATCTCGACGAACCCCTCGAGATGGGGATCCCGACCGGAGCCCGTGACGCGGACGTCGGCGTGGAGCGTGCCACCAACCGCGGACACGGCCGTCGTGAAGCCTTGAATGACGCCGAGGTTGAGCGCCGCCGTCTGCAGCCGGAGGTCGATCGCGTCCTCGGGTGTCCCGGCGACGTGCTCGTCCGCCCCTTTCTGAAAAGCGCTTGTCGGCAGCGTGCCGCGAGCAGTAATCGCCACTCCGGGCGCTTGCTGCAACGTGGCGTCGAGGGTGATGCGATCGCCAGCGTAGTCCACGTCCGCGACGAGTGATTGATACGTGTAGGACTGAAAACCGCCGCCGGTGACCTCGACCTTGCCGTCGATACTCGGGCGGTCGAAGCTTCCAGAGATCGTCGCATCGGTAGTGAGACGCCCGCTCAACCCTCGGTTCTGCAGCAGCAATGCTTCGACCTGCGCCAGATCCACGTTGCGGGCGTGAACCTCGAGCACTCCCGCGGTCTTCGCGCCGGCCGGTGACAGCGTGCCCTCGACATCGAGCGCCTGATCGCCGCTCGTCAGCCGGAGATCCTTGATCGTCAGCTGGTTCTGCCCGTACTGGATCGCGGCTTCGCTGCCTTCGACGTTCCGCCACTCGATGCCCTGGGCCGTCAGGGCGAGCCGGGGCAGATGAATTTCGTGATGATCGGGGTGAAACATCACGCTGCCGGTTGCCGCGAGCGCCCGGCCACGCTCCTGGGCGCGGGTCTCGAACTCGAGCCGTTTCTGCGCGTAGGTCGTGGTGGCGGTGAGCTGGTTGATTTGCGTGCCGCCGAGCTCGACGAACGATCGCCGTGGCTCGTCGCCTGAACCCGGGCATTCGCGAAGTCCAGATCGGCGACCGAGACGTCGTATTTGCCGTCGACGATCGAGGATCTTGTTGTTGCCGTAGGCCAAACCGTTGCCGCTCAGCGTCCCGCTCGTCTGAAGCGACGCGGCGTTGCCGGTGACAGTGCCGTCGAGATCGACCGCGCCTTCGAGGCCCTCCTGACCGGCGATTCGGCCGACCTCGGTGATATCAGGCGCGTTGATGTGGTACTTGAGGTCTGAGGTCGCGGTGCGCCCGAGTGCCAGCCGCCCGGACGCATCGAGCTTCACGTCGGGGCCATCGACGTGCAACCTGGTGATGTCGGCGATCTCGCCGGCATACCGCCCTTCGACATCTGCCGCCGCGATCTGCACGCTGCCGACGAGCGACGGCGCCAGCGTGACCCGCCCATCAACCTCGATCGTTGCCGGCGTGACAGGCGCCTGCAGATCGGCGAGATGCAGCGTCGCGTCGACGGTGCCATTGACGTTGCCGACGAGAGAGTCACGGTCCGTGATGACGGCCGGGTTGAGCTGGTCGAACGCGCCCTTCGCCGCGACAGTCAGCGCTCCGCCGGCGATGTCGGTCTTGAACGTCATCTCCGGCACGTGAGTGCCCCACATCGACGAGTCGGTGAGCGTGCCGCTCGCAGACAGCGTCAGCTCGTCGAGCGACGTCCCGGATGCGCGCAGGTCGAAGGCTCCGTTCACCTGCCCGTCGTAGCGATCGTCGTCCAGCGCGCCGATGTCGAGTGCCTTGCCGAGGCGCCTGACATCCATCCCGTGTACCGTTCCCCTGGCCGCGTACGACAACGGCTGCGCGACCGTGTCGACTTCGACGACCGTGCCCGCAGCAATCGTCGCGCCTTCGACCTGAGACTGATTGAACGTGGCCGAGCCGCTGAGCGCTCCGCCGCTCCCCTTGACGTGGTAGTCGGCGAGCGACAGCAGCGTGTCGAGTTGCGGCGCTCTGACCGACTTTGGCAGCCGACGCAAATCGACATTGGTGGCGGAACCGCGGAGGTCGTAAGCGATCGGCCGGCCGCGATCAGGCAGGACGATCACGCCACGTGGCCGTCGCCGCGGCGTGATACGCGCGGACGTTGGCCGCCGATAACACGACCCGCGGTCCCTTGAACGATCCGTTGGCGCGCACGTCACTTGCCGCGTACCCGAAGCGCCGTCACTCGCGGTCCCCGGAACGTGAACGTGCCGCCGAGCCGATCCAGAGCCGGCGCGCCCTCCGGACCGGAAGTGAACCTCACGTCGACCCGCACGTCGCCGGTGATGTCGCTCGGCTGCGTGGGATCCTTCAGAATCGGCGCGAGGTTCAATCGCTCGACATGGAGCGGACCTGCGAACGCAAAGTCGGGAGCTCGCAAGTCGGTCACGAGCTGGCCGCGGACGAGACCGGCTTCCGACTTCATGTCCAGATCCATCGACAGACGATCGGTCGTGCCGTTGGCGTTGACGACGAGCGCCGGGTGCAATTGATAACCGGAGAGAGCCGGCACGATCCGGCCGATCTCCGGCAGCGACAGGTTGCCGTCGAGCACGAGCTTGATGACCGGCGTCCGGCAGGTAGCTTTCGATCGTGCCGCCAAGGTTGAACGCACCTTCGCCGGTTTTCACGACCATTCGCTCGAGATACAGATTGTCGTCGCGGACCGCGATCGCCGCCGTCAATCTGCTGAACGACGAAATCCGGTTCGGCACCACGAAAGCTGAGTTGCGTCAATCCCACGGTGAAATGCACCGGCTCGTACTCGAACGAGGCCTGCACGTCGAGATCGTCGATCCGCGCGCGGCAGCCGGTAGTTGGTCGAGCCGGCGGCATCGTCGATCGCGATCGCGCCATCGACGATCGCAATCGACGGGAGAGAGATCGTCCGGTTGGGTCCGCGGCGATCGGCCTCGCTCGCGCGCTCCTTGACCAGCCTGCGGATGTTCCAGCCGTCCTCGTCGCGGGCAAGGTGCACGCGCGGCTCGGTCAGCGTGATGTGATCGAGAACGATGCCGCGGGAGACCAGCGTCGAAGATGCTGTAGTCGACGGCTGAGCGCCTTGACGGCGACGACGCGCTCACCCGAAAGATCGACGGCGACGTCAGAGAGGCCGAAATCGAAGAACAGGTTGCCCGTCACCGCGCCGATCGTCAGCTCGCCGTTCAGGTACTGCCTGGCTTCGCGAATGATGGTGCGGCGAATCCAGTCGCGGAACCACGGCGTCTGCGACACGATGAGCGCCAGCGACAGCAGCGCAACCGCCAGCGTTCCGATCCAGGCGACGACGTGGACGGAGCGGCGAATCAGGACCATCGGTAGCAGCCACACAAATGCGCGTCGGTGCCATCCGTGTGATCGAGAAAGCCTGGCCGATGCTGAAGTGGACGCGCAGCGCCCGCTTCTGCGGCTCGCCGTTGACCAGCAGGCCAGGAATCGGGTTGAGCTGCCAGCCGACGTCGAGCCGGACGGGACCGATCGGCGTGTTGTAGCGGATGCCGGTCCCGACGTCGTAGCGCAGGTCGTTCAGGTTGAAGTCCCACGGGTTGGTCCAGACGTTGCCCCCGTCGAGAAACAGCACCGCCGCCGAAGTTGCCGAACACTGGAAAGCGGACCTCGGTCGAGAAGTTGATGAAGGTGAGCCCGCCGATCGGATTGCCTTCGCCGCTCAGCGGCGAGACCTCGTAGCGACCCCAGCCGCGGAGGTTCGTCGCGCCGCCGAGGAAGTAGCGCTTGAAGAACGGCACGAGCTCGTCTTCGGGTCCAGACGAGTCAATCGAGCCCGCACGGGCCCGTAGCGCGACCACCGCGCGGCCGCCGATCGCCTGGTAGTAGCGGCCCTCTGCCGAGACCTCGTGGTAGTCGAAGTCCCCGCCGAGCCACTGCCCGGCGGTCTCGAGGTGGATGCTCGCGACGTAGCCCTTCTTGGCGTCGAGCAGGTTATCGGTCGTGTTGCGGCCGGCATCGAACAGCAGCGCCGACAGCTGGCCCGTGCCCGGTTCCGGTTTCGGGATCGAGGCCGAGCGCGATCAGCTCGTCGCGGAACGTCGGATCGTCGAGCGCTTCCTCGGAGATCGTGTAGTCCTCCCACTCGTTCACATAGGTCAGCGCCAGCGTCGGTCGACTGCCGCGGGGCGAGGACCGACCGTGCGCGAGTGAACTCGCGCGCGATCGTGACGCGGCCGCCGACCGTCGTGAGCTCGTACGCCGGCTCGTCGCTGAACCACGACTGCCCGCTCATCCCGAACGAATACCGCGGGCTGAAGAAGTAGGGCTGGCGGAAGTTGAGACGAACGCCGCGATCGAGCGCCGAATAGCGCGCGAAGATCCCGGCCGTGCGCGCGCCGCCGAAGAAGTTGACGTGGCGCCAGTCGACCTCGCCGCGCACCTTCTCCTCGGTCCCGTAGCCGACGCCGAAGTTGACCTTGCGATGCTTTGCCTTCGGTCACGGTCACCCGGGTCGGGATCCGATCGGCCTCCGCATTCTCCGCCAGTCGCTGGCGGTCGCAGCGACGTCTAACGGCCTCGACGTTGACGAAGTTGAAGAGCTCCATCGAATAGAGCCGGCGCTGGCTCTCGCGCAGCTTGCTCTGCTGGAACAGCTGCCCGGGCCTGAACGTGAGCTGGCGGCGCACGATGCGGTCGTTGACGCTCGACGTGCCCGCGATCTCAATCCGTCCGACATAGGCGAGCCGCCCGGGCATCGGCGCTGTAGGTGACGACGTCGCAGCCGATCGGACGACCCCGGGCTCTCCGCGACCTTCACCTCCGGATTCGGGTAGCCGTGGTCCTTGAGCTCGTCGAGCGCCGCCTCGCGGCTCGCCTGCAGGAGCGCGCGATCGAGCGGCTGCACCCGCCTTGAGCGGCAGCCGGGCTTCGAGATCGCGGCGATGATCTTCCGGAATCGGGTCGAGGCCGGTCGAGCACGACCCGCTCGACGCGGATCGGTTCGCCTTCCTCGATGTCGATCCTCAGACGGACCGACTTCTGGTCGTCGCTGAGGCGCGCGTCGAACGGATCGCACCCGGGCGTCCGGATAGCCGCGGTCGCGATAGAAGGCGACGACCCGCTTGAGGTCGGCCTCGAACTCCTCGCGGCTGAAGTACTCCCGCGGTCCCCACGGCACCTTCGGGCTCTCGGTCGGTCGAGATCACCGACCGAGCTGGTCGGTGGAGACCGCGTTGTTTCCGGTGAACGACAGATCCTTGACCTGGACGCCTGCCTGCTCCTCTTTGCAGGCGACCGAGGTCAGCCGAGCGAGACGATGATCAGCGGCAGGAGCGGACGAAGCGCGATGCGAGTCGCGCGCAGGACACCATGACTGCAGCGGCTGGATGAAACCGCCGGAGATCGTCTTCCCAGGAAACGGTCTCCGGCTCACTGTCGCTTCGCGAGGGTCACTCGCGGGTGATGTCTGGCTTACCCGCGGAGACAGAGAGCATGATCCCGAGGCCGACGGCGATGACGAGACCGATGAGCACCCACACCGGCGACAGGTGACGAAGGACGCCCCCCTTCCACAACGCCAGAAGGGCGCCGATGATGAGGACGACATATCCGACGAGGTAGATATTGACGAATCGCATGCTCGCCTCTCGGAAGGAAGGATGGAGGGAAATCGGACGGCCCCAGCACTCTCCACGCTGAGGCCGTCCGGTGAGGCGGACGCTTACGGCTGCTGCTGCAGATTCACGACGAGCGCCGCGCGACGATTGAGCCGACGCGTTTCTTCGCGCGCGTTGTCGTGCTTCGGCCGCTCCTCACCGTAGCTGACCGTGCCCAGGCGGCTCGCGGCGATGCCGCGGCTCGTCAGGTAATCGCGCACCGAGTTCGCGCGGCGGTCGCCGAGCGCGAGATTGTACTCGGCCGTGCCGATGTTGCAGGTGTGGCCCTCGATCTGGATCCGCAGCGACGCGTTCTGCTGCATCGCGGTGATCGCTTCGTCGAGCGCGCGCGTCGCTTCCGGCCGCAGCGAGTAGCGGTCGAAGTCGAAGTGCACGTCCTCGAACACGATCTGCTTCACCACCGGTCGTATGACGTTGATGTTGACCGTATCGCTGGCGGTCTTGCCGTCCTGCGGGCAGGTCACCGTGACCGTCACCGGCACGGTTCCCTCGGTGTTCGGCGCCGTCCAGGGCGTGTTCTGCGCCGTCGCGGTTCGTCAAGCGTGCCGCGTCGGAGCCGACCAGCTGTAGGTCACCGTGCAGCCGATCGAGCTCGTGGCAACGGCGGAGACCGTCGACTGCCGGCCCACTTCAACCGTGCACGGGTTGCAGGACGCCTTCACGCCGAGCACATGATCCGGCTTGGGCGTTGGCGCCGGTGGCGGCGGTGGCGGTGTCGGCGGCGGCGGCGGCGTGTAGACGCGGACGCCGGGGTGATAGCCGATGCGCGCCTGGAAGCCGAACGAGTCGCCCGAGCGGTCGCTCGAAGCTCGACTCGGCGCGCTGCGCCCGTCCATCCCGAAGCGCCAGTTCGCGCCGGCGCCGGCGAAGAAGCCCTTCTTGCTGATCCACGTCAGCCCGAGCGAGAAGTGCGTCGCCGTATCCGAGTCCGAGACCGAGCGGCGGAATCGATCCGTCCTCGCCCACCAGCGTCCCGACGCCGGTGTAGATGACATCGTCGAGCTGCGATTCGCCGTGGAGCTCGGCCGTCAGCCGCAGGCTGCGGCGTGTCGGGAACCCGGCGCCGAAGCCCCACCGGAAGCCGTCCGACAGATCGACGTCGTTCGGGTCGCCGCGGAAGATGAACCCGCCGAAGCCCGAGAGCTCGACGCGCTGGTTGATCTCCTTGCTCGCGATGGCGTCGAAGACGAAGTCGGCCTTGCCGGTGCCGACGCCCTCCTCGTCGTCCTTGGCCGTCGGGAGCTTCACCATGCCGCGCAGCGGCGAAGCGCCATCGGCTTCTGCTTCCACTCCGACACCAGGTTGACCTTGCCGCCGAGCCACAAGTCGCCGAGCTGGTTGTCCGACCAGCCCTGCCCGACGAAGGGATACTCGTTGACGAGGCCGCCGAGGTGCGAATTGGTCGGCCGGAAGATCGGCCGCACGTCGCGGTCGATGCGGCGGACGAGCTGTCCAGGCGCCGAACAGCTCGACGCGGTCCTTGATGCCGTACCCGAACGTCACCGGCCAGTTCGACACGTCGGTGAAGCCCTGCTGGTAGTCGAAGTTGACCCGGTAGGCACTGGCCGACCAGCGCTTGGCCGGGAGAATCTCGGCCGTCGGTACGAACCACAGCCCTGTGTCGCCCATGTGGGTCGTCGTCGCAGGCCGTAGATCGCCATAGTCAGGATCGGGCTTGACCGGCGGCTGGGCCGCCGGAGCCGACGACGTCTGAGATTGCGCAGACGGCTGGGCAGAGCCCCGCTGAAGAAGACCCGCTCGTTTGGGCTGAGGCTGCCGCGCCGACCGCCAGCGCCACCACCATCGCCATCGCAACCCGCTTTAACATACGCACACGCCTCCGTGACTACGTCGCTCACGCACTCTAAACGATACTACTGTCCGCTAACAGTCCACTCTTCATCGCCGTCCCGATGCGGGTCTGTGCAAATCCGCGCCAATTTGACACCCGTCCCGTAGTGCCCAGGCCTAGTAGGCCTCAATGGGCTGCTTCGTCGGTCGGTGCGTCCGGCTCAGCCGGAAGTCGTCGGTCAGGCGACCCCGGCCGCCGCGGCTGATCTGCCCACCCTTGCGTCCGGCCGACCGAGCCTCTTCCGACGTCCACTCGTGGGCGGTCCCCTTCTCGTGCGCGGCCCGGCCGCCCTTGCTGGCGATCTCGCGCTGCTTTTCGGGGGACATCGACGCAAATCCGCGCCGTTCCTTGCGAGTCCGCGCTGTCGATTCGTCCGTCGTCAACATTATTCATGGTGGCCCTCGCTGAGGTTGCCCGTCCCCCGGACGACGTACGGAACCTGAATTGGCTCCGCCGGGGGATCTTGAACGGGTGTTGGGTCTGGTCTCGATCGGGCGGCGTCTCGGGCGCGTCGTCCGGCATTTCGTGGCCTCGTGGCACGAATTCGTGGCTCAGTTCGGCTGCATTCGGTCAATCGCTGCTCTTTTGGCGTTCTGTCGAGTCGCCCGCCGAGCAAGCAATCAAACCGTGTGCCAGGCCCTGCAGGCCGGCCAGGCCCTCTGGTCGAGCCTCTTCTTGAGTAATCCCGCCCCTTGAAGTAGCACTCCGGCGCCACACATGAGAGTCGGACTTGGAGCGTTTCCCTACACGAGAAACTACACATGACGTGGGGTTCAGGGTTCCAGGTTCAGGTTCAACGGTTCAGGGTCTCAGGGTTCAGGAGACGCTTCTAGGAGACGGTTCATCGGTGAACCTCTCAACCGCTTCCTGCTATGATTTCCGCATGAGTGTTTGCGGAGGTCCCGACATCCCCTGAGCCGCCGGCCGGCAATCGGACGGGCCGGATGGTGTTCTGCCAGAAGTTCCAGAAGGAGATGCCCGGGCTCGACGTCCAGCCCTGGCCGGGCGAGCTCGGGCCAGCGTGTCTACGAGAACATCTCGGCCGAAGCCTGGAAGCTCTGGGAAGAGCGGATGAAGATGATTCTCAACGAGTACCGGCTGATGCCGTGGCAGAAAGAGGCACAGCAGATCGTGACCAAGCAGATGGAAGACTTCTTCTTCGGCGAGGGCGCTGCGTCTCCCGCCCGGATTCGTGCCGCAGCAGGCGAAGTAGCTCTCAGCTCTCAGCTCTCAGCTTTCAGCTCTCAGCTCTCAGCTCTCAGCTCTCAGCTCTGATAGCTGTCAGCTCTCAGCTCTCACGACCTCAATCGCCGAATCGATCGTGAACGACAGCCGCGCGTGCGCCGCGCGCACCGCTGCGTCCACGTCCGCGGTCGAGTCGCCTCGCGCGAAGATGAACCCCAGGTAGCTGCCAGCCTCCGGCAGCGGCTCCAGCACCTGACCGATCTTCGCCGTCACGTGCACGTCCTCGACGTGAGGAACCGTCCGCGCCGCCGCCTCGCCGTCGACGCGCTTCAGCATCGCCCGCTTCGGGATCGGAATCATCATGACCGCCGACGCCGCGGTCTCGCGCGTCGACGCCGACACGTCGTGGCCGATGGCGTGCCGCAGCAGCACGTGCTCGAGCGACGACCCATCGGCGAACCGGAGCGCCTTCGAACACAGACCGCCGATCGGTCGGGCCGCCACTTCGAGCACGAAGATCCCGTCAGGACCTATCCGGCATTCGGCGTGGACAGGTCCATGCCAGAGCCCGAGCGCATCGGTCGCCTGCTGAATCGTCGACGCCAGGTCGATCTGGCTCGCGCGCTCGAGCGACGATGGGCGTCACGTAGATCGTCTCCTCGAAGAACGGACCGTCGAGCGGATCCGGCTTGTCGAAGATGGCGAAGACCTGCAGCCTCCGGCCGTCAGCACGCCCTCGACGGCGAACTCGCGTCCCGGAATGAAGCGCTCGACGAGCACGACGTTCTCGAGCCCGGTCCGGGCGGCGCGGACGTCCACGCGCGCGAGCAGCGCGCCGATGCGGTCGAACGCGGCCGCGAACTCCTGTCGGCGAGTCGGCGCGGATGACGCCGCGGCTGCCCGAGAGCCCCAGCGGCTTGAGGACGCAGGGAAACTCGACGCGCGGATCGTCGGCCGCGGCGAGGCGGCCGTCCACGCCGGCTGGGCAGGGTGAAGTACGACGGAACGGCCAGCCCGGCCGCCGCCAGCCGTCGTCGAGCCTCGAGCTTGTTGCCGCTCGCCGCCGCCGCGTCCGGCGGATTGCCGGGAAGTCCGAGCCGCTCGGCGGCGCGGGCCGCGAGAATCGCCGGACGGTCGCCGACCGCGAGCACGCCGTGAAAGGGCGACCGGCGCGCCTGTCGACGATCTCCTCGAGCGACCGCGCTTCCTCGTGAAAGCGGACGGCGATTGCCCGATCGCGCCACGGGTCGTCGAGCTGATGACACCGATCCGTGGCGAACACGAGCTCGATTCCCAGCTGCTCGGCCGCCTCGTTGAACGACCGCAGCTGATAGCCGGTCGTCGTGGAAAGAAGAAGGACTCTGGTCACGTGTCTCGAGGTCCTCAGGAGCAGCGCTCCCGGATGACCTGCATCTTCGGAGTGTTCGTGTATCGTGCGTTCAGCCGTTCAAATGAGCGCCACCTGCTCCGACGTGGGCTCCGCGCAACAGTACCAAGGCTCGCTCAGGAACGGGATGGCGCTGCGCAGGCACATGGCGAGTCGTGCCGTTCCGCACGGAGGCCGGCCGCGTCGTGCGCGAGCGCCCAGATGCGGTCGAACATCTCCCGCCGCGGCGCGCTCAAGTTCTCCCCGACAAACGCCTCGAGCTGCTTCTGCAGATCGTCGACGCGCGGATCCGGGTGCGCCCAGGGATAGGTCAACGAGCGCGGATTGAACGTCCCGATCACCGCGCGCACGTCGGGCAACTCGAGCAGCCGCGAGCTGTCCGTCACGAGCAGGCGAATCGCCAGCTGGACCGGCGACACGTGATCGGCGAGACCCAGTCGATCGATCGTCTCGCAGCAGATCGCAGTAGCCCTCGAGCGTCGTCCACGGAGTGAAGGCCACGAACGTCGGCGCGAGCGTGAGGGGCAACTCGCGCGTTCTCGACGACGCGCTCGAAGTCGGCGCGCGTGTGTCCCTTCTCGAGAAGCGCGAGAACATGATCGTCGACCGACTCGACGGCGGTCGTGACGAACGCACAGCCCGTATCGCGCAGACGCGGCAGCGCGTCGGCGTGCTCGAGCAGATGCTCGACCTTGATCGTGACGTCGTACGACAGGCCGGGGAACTCCGCGGCGAACCGTTCGACGACTGCCGTCGCGTGTCCGATGCCGTTGAAGAAGTCCGGGTCGCCGAACGTGATGTGCTGCGCGCCGGCAGCAACCTGCGCGCGAACGTCGGCCATGACGATGTCGACCGGGACGACGCGGAACCGCCCGTCGTACACGGGCACGATCGGACAGTGGCGGCACCGGTGCTTGCAGCCGCGGCTGGCCTCGGTGTAGCCGGCCGTCCTGCGTTCGCTGCCCCACTGCAGCGTCGCGTACTTCGTGAGCGCCGGCAGCCCGGCGCGATCGGGCACGAGGAAATGCACGCGAGGGACGCCGGGCCCCGAGGCTGGCGTGCCGAGCTCTGAATCCGCTCGGCGCCGTCCGACTCGAGCATTGATGCGACGATGCGACGGCCCGACCAGCGCGTCCTCGAACTCCCCACCGATGATCGCCGACACGCCGTGCTCGCGCAGCATCGGCGCGTTGAGCGGCGCGTACAGGCCATACGCCACCAGTCGGGCGTCAGGATTGAGCGCGCGCACGCGGTCGATGACCGGCATCGCCAGTCGCGTCGCAGTGTGCATCGGCAGGAAGAACGCGATCACGGCAGCGCGCCGCACCGACTCTTCACTGAGCCGCTCCTTCGCCAGATCCGCGCAGACCACCTCGATCCCCGCCGCCCGAAGCGCCGCCGCTGCCGACGCAAGCCCGAATGGCTGACGTCCGAGGTCGTAGGTGGAGATGAGCAGGACCACACTGCATTGTGGCACGGACCGACTTCTCCGCGCGTCTCCGATCGTCTTCTTGCTCAGTATCGAAACCGATTCCTTGCGTCACCGCGCGGAGTTTTCCGAGGGCGCTCACTCGCCCGCAACAGCCGACTGTCATATGCTTTACGCCATGAGCGCTCCCGTCGCCCAGGACCGCGGCTTCTTCGGCCATCCGAGCGGACTCTCGACGCTGTTCTTCACCGAGATGTGGGAGCGGTTCAGCTACTACGGCATGCGGGCGTTCCTCATTCTCTACATGGTGACGCCGGTGGCCGACGGCGGTCTCGGCTTCTCGGACCCTGACGCCGCGTCGATCTACGGCACGTACACCGGCAGCGTGTGGGGCGCGGCGATCCTCGGCGGCATCGTCGCGGATCGCTTCCTCGGTCAGTACCGCAGCGTGCTCATCGGCGGCATCATCATCGCCCTCGGACACTTCACGCTCGCGTTCAAGGCGCTGCCGTTCTTCTACACCGGTCTGGCGCTTGATCGTCGTCGGCACGGGACTGCTCAAGCCGAACGTGAGCACGGTCGTCGGATCGCTCTACGCGCCCGGCGACAGCGGCGCGACGCCGGGTTCTCGATCTTCTACATGGGCATCAACCTCGGCGCCTTCCTCGGGCCGCTGATCGCCGGCTACCTTGCGCAGCGCGTCGACTGGCACATCGGGTTCGCCGTCGGCCGGCATCGGCATGGCCTTCGGCGTGACGCAGTACATCCTTGGCCGGAAGCGCCTCCAGCCGGCGGTCGAGCGGCTGGCGTCGCAGCCGAGAGCGACCGTCGCGCCGACACTACCGCTCCGCCGGCGTCCGAGTCACAGGGCGGCCTCCTCGGCTTCTCGACCGTCCGAGTGGAAACGGATCGGCGCCATCGTCATCCTCTTCGTCGTCGCCACGCTCTTCTGGGGCGGCGTACGAACAAGCCGGCTCAACGCTGACGCTCTTCGCGGATCGTTATACCCGACTCGAGATCATGGGCTTCTCGTTCCCGTCATCGTGGTTTCAGACCGTGCAGCCCATCTGCGTGATTCTGCTCGCGCCGGTCTTCGCGTGGCTCTGGATGCGGCTCGGGCCTCGGGAGCCGTCGGTTCCCACCAAGTTCGCGCTGGCGCTGCGTCTTCATGTCCGCGTCGTTTCGGTGCTCGTGCCCGCCGGTGCGATGGCACAGGCAGGGACGGGCGTGCGCGTCAGCCCGATGTGGCTCGTTGTCGCCTACGCCGTCTCTGAACTTGGCGAGCTCTGCCTGAGCCCGGTCGGCCTCAGCGCCGTGACCAAGCTCGCACCGGTGCGCATTCTCGGACTGATGATGGGCGTCTGGTTCCTCTCGAACGCGTTCGGCAACAAGCTCGCCGGCTGGGCCGCAGGCTTCATCAGCACGATGCCGCTCGAGATCGCTCTTCGGCGTCGTCGCGGGCATGCTCGCGGCCGCGGCCCTGATCATGTTCGCTCGTGGTCAAGCCGATCCGGCGGCTGATGGGCGAGGAGAGCCTGCTCGGCTGTCACATCCGCGTGTTTGAGATAGCTTGGTTCCATGGCCCTCGAGAAGTACCGGCAGAAGCGCAATTTCAAGAGCACGCCCGAGCCGGCGGGCGATCCGACGCGTCGTCGCCGAGCGGGCGAAGAAGGCAGGCGAAGGGGCTGTTCTTCTGCGTGCAGAAGCACCTCGCCAGCCACCTCCACTACGACTTCCGGCTCGAGCACAAGGGCGTCCTGCTCTCGTGGGCGGTGCCCAAGGGGCCATCGCTCGATCCGAAGATCAAGCGCCTCGCCATGCACGTCGAGGATCATCCGTTCGAGTACGGCACGTTCGAGGGCGTCATCCCCGAGGGCTACGGCGCGGGCATCGTCATGCTCTGGGATCAGGGCACGTGGACGCCGCAGAGCGACGACGTCGACGCGGCGCTGAAGAAGGGCGACCTGAAGTTCACGCTCGACGGCTACAAGCTCAAGGGATCGTGGGTGCTGGTGCGGACCGGCGGCCGCTACGGCGGCGCCGGACGCGGCCCGGAGCTGGCTGCTCATCAAGCACCGCGACGACTGGGCCGGCGACCTCGACATCGCGGAGTTCGCGCCGCGCAGCGTCAAGAGCGACGGCGACTTCGAGGACATCCTGGCCGCGGACAAGCCCGACGTCTGGGTCTCGCAACCGGCCGGCGAAGGGCGGCGAGACCGGCGCGCATGCTCGCGCGATCATCAAGAAGGCCGCGGCGCTCAAGTCGAAGCGTGGCGCAAGGCCGAAGTCCCGTCCGGCACGCCAGTGACTGCCCGCGCCGCGAGCCCGCGCGGGCGAGCGCCGGAAAAGAAGAAGAAGCGGCTGCGCCGAGCGCATCCCGAAGACCAAGAACCGCGCTCGGAAACCCCGTTCCGTCTCCTGACATCCATCATGAACAAAACAGACTTCATTCTGTTCAGCGGCGCCGCGGCCGGCGCCGAGGCCGAGTTCGGCGCCTGCGCGGAACGCCACGGGATCGAGGAGGTGAACTTCACCTTCGACGGTCACAAGGACGTCCGCAGTCGCGGCATCCGCGTGCTCAATCACGAGGAGCTGCAGGCCGGCGACGTCAGCCTCGAGTACGTGTCGAGGCTGATGCACCGCCGCTACACCGACAGCCCGACGATCAGAAAAGTCCTGCAGACGCTCTGGTATCAGGTGAACAACGGCCAGGAAATCTACGTCGTCGGCGCGATCCTCGACGACGGCACCGTGCGCGGCGGAACCGGCTGGGGCGCGGAGTTCGCCAAGCTGTGCAACAAGCCGCTGTTCGTCTTCGATCAGGAGAAGGACGGCTGGTTCGAGTGGACCGGTTCGGACTGGAAGGCGCGCGGGGCCGAGACGCCCGTCATCACGCACCCGCACTTCACCGGAACCGGCACGCGGCAGCTGCAGGAAAACAGTCGCCGCGCGATCGAAGCGCTGTTCACCGCCTCATTCGAGCGATAGGGCTAGCGCGCCGTCGCTGACGCCTGATGCGCCACGGCTCGCCAAGGCTGCTCGTCGATCACGATGTCTCTCGACACGTACGACGCTTGGGCGTAGCCGTGCGGCTCGTGCGAGCTCCCGCCTCCCGCTTCGCGACGCGGCAAAACGTCCCTCCGCGGGCCTGTCCTGACGTCCCCGGCGGCGGCTAAGACGATCCGGGCGACAGCCGGCATCGGTTGGGCCGCCGGACAGCTCGTACGGGTACTCGCGACGAAAGTTGCGCCGCCGCTACGGTGACCGCTGCGGGACGTTTTGCGGCCTTCCTGCACGCGCCGCTCAAGGTCGGCAGGAGCCGACGAACCGCGGCTGCCCCCCGATTCGCCGCCTATCACGCATCATCGCGGAGGAACGCCGCGTCTCTCAATCCGGGGCCGTGGTGGCCTGGGCGAGTCGGGCCGACCTTGAGCGCCGTGATTCACAGCTCCGAAAAATGCTGCCGGAGCGCCACGAGCGACGGCGCCGCTGATTCGCCGCAGGCGTACGGACGTACCCCGACGCCCAACCGATGCCGGCTGCCATCCGGACGTACGGCAGGCGCCGTCGAGATCGGAAGGCCTCCGCGGAGACAGCATTTTTCCACGGCGCGAAGCGGGAGGCACGAGTCGCTCAGGCCGTCACGGCCTCGGCCACGAGATGCGTAGACTGTCAACCTCAGACGATCCAAGGGACGGCAGTTCCGGCTCCTTCGATGAGATGACTTCTTAGCGGCCCGAGCGCTCTTCGAGCTCGAGCCAACGCGCCAGCGCGGCCTCATGCTCCGCGGCGTTTTGCTCGAGGCGGGCCAGGACGGCGCGGATGTGATCGGCCCCGGCCTTGTAGAACTCGCCGGACTCTGACTTCCGCCCTGAGGCGACGCTGCTCTTCCTCGAGCGCCTCGATGCGCGCGGGAAGAGAGTCGAACTCCCGCTGCTCGTTGAAGGAGAGTTTGCGGGGAGCGGCGGAGCGCGCGACTCTGCTGGAGCGCGGGCCGCACTTCTACGGCTGCGCGCCTGTCGCGCCCTGATCAGCGCTCGGCGATGGCGCGAGCTGTGTCGCTCGTCGCTCGGCGACTTCGCGCCTCGCTCGGGCCGCAGGCGCTGCTGTCTGTGCCTGAGATAGTCGGCCCAGCCGCCCACCGACTCGACGACTCGCCCCTCCCCTTCGAAGGCCAGCGTGCTCGTCACGATGTTGTCGAGGAAGGCGCGGTCGTGGCTGACCAGAAGCACTGTGCCGGGAAAGTCGGCAATCAGCTCCTCGAGGAGCTCGAGCGTCTCGATGTCGAGATCATTGGTCGGCTCGTCCATCACCAGGACGTTGGCTGGACGCGCGAAGAGCCGCGCCAGCATCAGCCGGTTCCGCTCCCCGCCCGACAGCGACTTGACTGGTGAGACCGCCCGCTCGCGGGGAAAGAGAAAGTCGGCAAGGTAGCCGATGATGTGGCGTGGCTGGCCGTTGATCTCGACCAGTATCGTTTCCGTCGCTGACGCTGTCGGCGACCGACTGGTCCGGATCGAGCTCGTCTCGCTGCTGGTCGAAGTAGGCGATCTGCACCCGCGCACCGCGCGCAATCGTGCCCGCGTCGGGTTCGAGCTCGCCCACCAGCAACTTGAGCAGCGTTGTCTTGCCCGGAGCCATTGGGACCGACGAGGCCGATTCGATCGCCGCGCAGGATGCGCTGCGTGTAGTCGCGCACGACCGGAATCGGACCGAAGGACTTGGACACGTGCTCCGCCGCAAAGACGAGGCGCCCCGAGGCGTTGGTCGCATCGACGGTCAGCCGCACGTTTCCCGAGGACGCGCGTTCAGCGGCCCGCTCGGCGCGCAGCGCCAGGAGCGCTCGGACACGACCCTCGTTCCGCGTGCGACGGGCCTTCACGCCCTGCCGCAGCCACGCCTCCTCCTTCTCGAGTTTCTTGTCGAGCCGCTCCAGCGCTCGCGCGTCCGCCTCGTCAGCCGCCGCCTTCTTTTCCAGATAGCTGGTGTACGACCCTGGCCACGAGGTCAGCGTCCCGCGATCGAGATCGATGATGCGCGTGGCGAGCGCTCGCGAGGAAGGCGCGGTCGTGCGTCACGAACAGCAGCGCGCCGGAGAACTCCCGCAGGGAGTCTTCCAGCCATCGGATCGCGTCGATGTCGAGATGGTTCGTCGGCTCGTCGAGGAGGAGCAGATCGGGTTCGGAGACGAGCGCCTTGCCGAGCAGCGTGCGGCGGCGCCAACCGCCCGACAGCTCACCGAGCGAACGGTCGGCTGGCAGCGACAGGCGCGACACGACGGTCTCGACACGCTGCTCGAGCCGCCACCCGTCGCGTTCCTCGAGCTCGTGCTGGAGCTCGCCAAGCCGAGCAAGCCCCTGATCCGTTTCCGCCACCTGCATCGCCGCCTGGTGGTACTGCGCAACGAGCGCGCCGAGCTCCCCCAGCCCCGCGGCCACTTCTTCGAACACCGTTCGATCCGCGGCGCCCGGGACATCTTGATCGAGGCGCGACACCCGGAGCCCCGGGGCTCGCCAGATCGATCCGCCGTCCGGCGGTACGTCGCCCGAGATCACCTTGAGGAGGCTCGACTTGCCCGTTCCGTTGCGACCGATGAGACAGATTCGCTCACCCGCCTCGACCCGGAGGCTCGCGTCCTCGAAGAGGGGCAGGTGGCCAAATGAAAGCGAAACGCGGTCCAGGGTGAGAAGGGGCAATGCTGAATGCTGAATGCTGAGTGCTGAATGCTGAAGTGAATGCTGAAGGGCGAAGGGCTGAGGGTTCAGAATATCGTGAGTCAGGCCATAATGGTAAAGGAGGACGTGGATGAAGACTCTGCTGGCTATCGGAATGGTCGCGCTCGTGGCGCCACTCGCCGGAGGCGAAACCAGGCTTGGCACGGGCGTCACCCTGAAGGACTCGACCCCTATCAAGTCGATAGTCGAGCAGCCTGCCACTTATGTCGGCAAGACCATTCGCATCGATGGCGTCGCGACGGCCGTCTGCGCGCACATGGGATGCTGGATGGCGGTCGCGGCCGAAGGCCCCGTTGGGAACGAGGGCTCCGGGGCCTCCGGAGGCCCAGGGGGAAACGACCAGAAGCCGACGATCAGGCTCAAGGTCGACGATGGCGTCATCGTGTTCCCCGTGAGCGCGAAGGGCCGCAAGGTGTCGGCAGAGGGCGTGTTCGAGGCGGTCGGCGGAGCCGGAGATTCAAGAGACGCCGCGCAGGAACATGCCAAGCATGACCCGAAAGCGTCGCAGTCCTATCAATTGAAGGCGACCGGCGCCATCATCCAGTAGCCGTCAGACACGAACGACCCGCTACTGCTTGAGCAAGTCGGTCCAGTTGACGACGACTTGGATGGGTGGCAGCGGCAAGTACAACAGGATCGTGTTGACAACGAAGGTCTGGCCGTCGGCGGTGACGTGATAGTTGGAGCTTCCCGCAGGCTCGGGCGTCGACACGCGGAAGAGCTCGCGCGGCTTGCCGGCGCGCCACGTTCCCGACGCCGCGACGTCTACCGACACAATCGTTTTGTCCAGCGTCAGATAGAAAAGTTCCCGCCCTTCGTTTGCCCAGTGCGGTTCGGCGCCACCCCGCGTGGACACCTGGAACTGCGCTCCGGAACGGTCGGCCGGCTCTACGTAGACTTCCGCATCACCTGAAGCGTAGGACGTGTACGCCATCCAGCGACCGTCGGGTGAAAACTCGGCCAGCCAACGGTCGAGGAGCGACGTCGGACGAATCAACGACGGCTTGATCTGGCTGTCGAACGGCGTGTGCCAGAGCCCGTTGCGAATCACGGTCCTCAGGATCGATTTGCCGTCCGGGGACCAGTCCTCGACGATGTTGTCTCCGTCGGGTCCGGGCTGCCGCTTCTCCTCGGTGATCACGTCGACGGTCTTGGTATAGACGTCGTAGCGGCTGCCACGCTTGGACGAGAACGCGACCTCGCGCCCGTCGGGAGACCAGGTCGGGGCAACGTCGGGACCGTCGCTGGTCGTGAACCGCGCCGCCATTCCGCGCGCGTGCTCGAACATCCAGAGATCGGCGTTCAGGGTATCCGGCTCCAGGCGCTCGGCGACGATGCGCCGGCCATCTGGTGAGAAGCGAGGACCACGGTAGGTTCCGTTCGAGGCGACGATTCTGGTCTCCTCACCGTTGCGGTCGAACAGAATCAGCCGGGTCAGCGGATTCCCTTCCTCGCAGCGATAGATCAGGACACCGTTGGCCGAGACGTCGAATGCCGCGTCGCTGCCCGAATGCTGCTTGACCCTCAACGCGACGGTCTCGGCGTCACCTGACAGCGTCTCTGCGCGTTCGTCGAAGCGCTGCGCCATCAGGGCGCCGTCGCGCGCAAACAGCAGGTATCCGGCCGCGTAGGCGACGCGCGAAAAGGCCGGCAGGATCCGCTTGGGCGGCTTCGCCGTGAGCGATCCGAGATAGATCCCGGCGTGTTCCGGCTGCGTGCTCCGCACCACATAGAAAAACCGCTGACCATCCGGAAGGAATTCGGGCCAGCCATGCGTGAATTCGCCGCGTTCCTTGTCGAGCGTCGTGACCGTCGTCAATTGGCTGCCGTCCGCGCGGACGCGGGACAGGCCTGTTTCCGTGGCAAAGATCAGCATGTCATCGCGGTTCCAGTCTCCACCCCTCGCCTGGATCGCATCGGCAAGAGTCTGCGGTTGGCCCTTGCCACTCACGTCCATCTTCTTCAGCTTCCCCTTGTCGAAAAACGCGAGGAAGCGCGAATCGGGAGACCAGAACGGTGTCTCTTCGGCCGTCGTATTCGGAATGGGTCGACCGTCAACCGAGTCGAGTGGCTTGACCCACAGCACGTCGAGCCCTTCAACGGTGGTCCCGTAGACGACGAACCGCCCATCCGGGGAAACACGAGGCCAACTGAACGTATTGTCGGGCGGACCGATCGTGAACCGGAACATCATCGCCTCGACCGGCGCCGATCGCAGGGCCGTGAGGAGCAGCGCGCTCAACGCCACGGAAGCAACCGCGAGTGCTGCCCACATCACCGGCGTCTTCAGATCACGCCGGCTGGCATTCGTCACCGCCGCCGAGGCCGCCGCATCGTCCGTGTACGATTGCAGCGCGTGCGCGCCCATCGTGCCGACGAGCGCGTGCTCGAGCTCGCCGGCCGTCTGATAGCGGTCGTGCGCGTCGTGTGCTGCGGCGCATTCGACGACCTGTACGACCGACTCGGGGAGCTCCGGCCGGAGATCACGGAGCCGCGTCCGTGCACCGCGGGCGTGGGCGGCCTTGATCTCGTTGGCCGTGGCACCCTCGACTGGCATCCGGCCGGAAAGCAGGTAGAACAGCAACACGCCAAGACTGTAGATGTCGCTCGCCGCACTCGCCGGCCGGTCGGCAAAGAGCTCCGGCGCCATGTAAATCGGCGTGCCGGACACGTTCTCGGGCGCCCGTTCGGGCTCAGACGTCCAGGCACCGCTGAAATCCATCAACACGATGCGCCCACCCACTTCACGCATCACGTTGTGGGCCTTGATGTCGCGGTGAAGGAGCGACGCCCCTTGGAGCGCGGAGAGCGCACGACAGAGGTCGACCCCGATACCGACAACCTCGCGAGCGCTCATCGGCCCGCGATCTCGGATCATGGCGGCGAGCGTCTCACCCTGGATGAATTCCATCCAGATGCCGACGACCTCCTGGTCCTGTTCGGCGCCGTAGACCGTCACGATGTTCGGGTGGCGGATTCTGGCGAGATGGCGCGCTTCGCTCAATGGTGAGCGGCTGGTGGCGCCACCAGCCGACAGCAGCTTGAGCGCCACCTCGCGATCGACTTTCGTGTCCCAGGCGCGGTACACCGTGCCAAACGCGCCGGCGCCTACGGACTCGAACAGGACGAAGTGCCGCCAGTGCCGAGTTGACGAGGCGCCCGGGTCCGGCGGCTCCGACGCCGGCTCACTCCCGGCTGAGCGGTGTCCCTGGATGACCGACTCGAGGCGCTTGAGATTGTTGACGAGAGTCCGGGCCTCGTCGTTGGGGGCGCGACCGGCGGCGAGATCCCAGTCGACCGAGGCGCCGTCGGACACCTCGGTTCCGAGCGCAATCAACCACGCATCGTCAGGCTGATCGCTCAAGGCTCATCTCCGTAGCGAGACGGATGAGGGCGCGGCTGATCGCGACCCGGACGGCGCCGGGGGACGGCCGGCCAAGGAGCCCCGCGATCTCGGCGTAGTCCAGGCCGAGCTCGACGCGGGCGACAATCAGCTCGCGGTCCGACTCGCGCAACCGCTGCAACGCCACTTCATAGTGACCCAGGGTCTGCCTGCCCACCGCCACCTCGAGCGGCGACGGATCGCCGGTCGGTTCGTCGTCGGGGAGCGCCGTCGTCGCGGGGCGTCGGTTCGCGCGTCGCAACGCGTCCCGAAGCCGGTTGCGAAGCGCTTCACAGACATATGCGCAGAACGCGCGCTCGTGGTTCGGCGAAAAGGCATCGAGCCGGCGCACGGATCGGAAGAGCGTGTCCTGCACGAGATCTTCGGTGTCGAGATGCTCACGAGCCCAGGGCGGGAGGCGCCCATGCGCCCAGCGCCGCAGCCGCGGCAGATAGCGCGCGCAGAGCTCGTTTCGAGCGGCCTCGTCGCCGTCCTGCGCGCGGATCAGCAACTCGAGCGACGAGTGCGCCTCGTCTCCGCCTCGCGCCAGCGATGACGAAGACATCGATCCGGACAGGGGGCCTCCGATCACATGGGTTGCCAGTCATCATAACGCAATGCTGAGTGCTGAATGCTGAATGCTGAAGTGAAGGCTGAATTCCCAATTTACTTCAGCATTCAGCACTCAGCATTCCGCATTGCCTAGAGCAGGCGTTTCGCCAGCACCGCCCAGACCGCCTGCGCCAGCCGGCGGCGATCGTGACGAGCGATTTCGGCCGACCAGAATTCACCCTCGACGACTTCGCACGACGCGGGGAGGTCGCCCCGTTCGAGCGGCCGCTTGTGCTCTTCGAGATACCGCGCCAGAGTGGCCGACGACGGCGAAGAATTGTCGACGATGGCGACATCGACCGGCCGTCCGAGCACGTCCCCGATGCGGCGTACAGCCTCACCGGCGGTGAATCCCCACATCCCCCGCCCTTCCGTCAGCAGATTCGTGACCAGCACGACGGGGCCACGCACCTCGCGCACGGCTTCCGCCGCGCCGCGGACGAGCAGGATTGGCATCAGGCTCGTGTAAAAGCTGCCCGGACCGATCACGACCGCGTCGAGCGCCCCGATCGCGGATGCAGCCGCGGCGTGAAGGTGGACGTCGGGCTCGAGCCAGAGCCGCGTGATCGCATGTCCCGCGCTCTGGCCGGCATCGACTTCGACCTCGCCGCGAGTCGAGGAACCATCGCCATACTCGGCGCAGATACTCGCCGGCTCAGTCGTGACCGGCCACACGTGCCCCTCGCAGCCGAGCAGCGCGCGCAGGCCATCGACCGCGGCGAGAAAGTCGCCGCTGTAACGCTCCATCATCGACAGCAGCAGGTTGCCACCGGTGTGTCCGCGCAGCCGCGCATGTTCCGGCATCGACAGCCGCGCGAGCAGCACGTTTCGCGCCTCGCGTTCATTGCGCGCGAGCGCCAGGGCACACCGCAGGACGTCGCCCGGCGGAAGCACGCCGAGCTCATCGCGCAGCTGGCCGGAACTGCCGCCGCTGTCGAACATCGTCACGATGGCGTGCACGATGAGCCAGGGATTGGTCTTGAGCCCGCCGAGCAGGCTCGGCAGACCGGTGCCGCCGCCGAAGCAGCCGACGTTCAAGGTTCGAAGCTTCATGAAGCGTGGTCAGTATAATGGCCTCAATGGCCTCGTCACCGGAGCAGGCGCTGACCGACCGCCAGCGCGCGGCACTCGAGACGCTGCTCCGGGACCTCCGGACGATCTTCGGCGCGCGGCTCCACGCGCTCGTCGCCTACGGTCTCGCTTCGACTAACGTCGACGAGAGCTACGTGCGGACGCTCGGCCTGGTCGAGCGCGTGACGTTTGACGACCTCGCGCGCGCGGTCCCGCTCGCGGCCGAGTGGCTGCGTCGCGGCCTGGCCGTGCCACTACTGCTCTCCAGGCATGAATTCGAGCGAACGCTGGACGTCTTCCCGCTCGAGTACGGAAATCATCATCGCCAATCACGTCGTCATCGCCGGCGACGATCCGTTTGCGACGGTGCGCGTCGCCGATGCCGATCGGCGTCGCGGCTGCGAACTTCAGGCCAAGAGTCACCTGATCCACCTGCGTGAAGGGTTTCTGGAAACGCAGGGCGACCCCAAGCATGTCGTTCGACTGATCGCGGCATCCGCTCCGGCGTTCCGCACGCTGCTCACGAACCTCGCGCGTCTCGAAATCGGTGACCAGTCCGATCGGGAACTCGACACGACGGCGCTGGCCTCGACGATCGAACGGATCATCGGCGTTCCAGCGGCCGCTCATCGCCGAGATCCTTGCCTCAACCGGTATGAGCACGATCGCCGACCCGACGGCGCTTCTGGCGCGTTACATCGACGCGAGCGAACGCATCTGGCGTTACGTCGACGGGTGGCGCGAATGATCCGCCTGGCTGCGGGCGCGCTGGTCTTCCTGGCGCTGGTCGCCCCCGACGCGCGTGCGCAGCCGGCCGCCGCCGGTGCTGACCGGGACCGTCAACGACTTCGCCCGGGTCATCGACGATGCGAGCGAGCGAGAGCTCGATCGGCGCATCCAGGCGCTGCACCGCGCCAGCGGCGACGTCGTCGTGGTCGCCACCGTCCCGACGTTTCAGCCCTACGCCGACATCCACGAATACGCCGTCAAGATGTTCGAGAACCAGGGACGGGGCATCGGCGAGCGCGGCAAGGACAACGGGCTCCTGATCGTCGTCGCGGTCGAGGATCGCAAAGTCGGGATCGAGGTCGGGTACGGCCTTGAAGGCTTCGTCACCGACGGCTTCGCCGGGCAGACGATTCGAGAAGCGATCCTGCCGCAATTCCGACAGGGACAGTACGGCCGGGGCCTCCTTGCCGGGACGACACGCGTCATCAGCCGCATCGCCGAGGGTCGCGGCGTGCAGCTGCAGGACGTGCCGCCAGCGGTAGTGGTGCCGAGCAGAGCCCCACGCCGAGGGGACTTCCCGAACGCGATCCGGGTGTTCCTGTTCATCCTGTTCATCCTCTTTCTCCTGAGCCGAAGATCGCGGCGGCGCCGGCGCCACTGGGGCGTCGGCCCCTGGAGCGGCTGGAACAGTGGCGTCGGTCCCTTCGGCGCCGGGCATGGCGGCTTCGGTGGAGGCTTCGGCGGCTTCGGCGGGGGCGGCGGCGGAGGAGGATTCGGCGGGTTTGGCGGCGGCCGCAGCGGCGGCGGTGGCGCCTCTGGAGGATGGTAACCATGACTGACGTTCAGAAACGCGTTCAATCTCGCGATCGTTTGTGCGCTGGGCCTCGCGCTGTCGGGTTGCTCCTACAACCGGTTCACGGGGCAGGAAGAGCAGCTCAAGACGGCGCTCGCGGAGGTGCAGAACCAGCTGCAGCGGCAGCAACGATCTCATCCCGAACCTCGTCGAGACGGTCAAAGGCTACGCCAGCCAGGAGCGCGACATCTTCACCGCCATCGCCGAGTCGCGTTCGCGGATGATGAACGCCAAGACCCCGGACGAGCAGATTGAAGCCGCCAACGCGCAGACGAGCGCGCTCGCGCGGCTGCTCGCCGTCGTCGAGAACTATCCGCAGCTGAAGTCCGACGCGAACTTTCAGCGGCTGATGGACGAACTGGCCGGCACCGAGAACCGAATCGCCGTGGCCAGGCAGCGCTACAACGACGCCGCGCGACAGTACAACACGCTGCGACGCAGCTTCCCGTCCAACGTCACCGGCAAGATCTTCGGCTTCCAGGAATACAAGTACTTCGAAGCGCCGCCCGACGCGCAGAAAGTTCCGAAGGTCGACTTCAAGCGGTAAGCGATCGACTACGCGGTGTAGTAGATTGCCGGTTCAATGCGTAGCGTCTCGGCTTCACGCCGGACTTGAAGGGTCCGCCTAAAGGCGGACACTACGCAGGCAATAAGGAGAGCGGCGACATGCGTGGACAGGTGCGTACTCGGCTACTCGTGTGGGTCGGGCTTGGCTGGCTGGCGATTGGCGGAGGCGGCACGCTGGCGGTACAGCAGCAGGCCCAGGAGCCAGCGGCGCCGCGGCCGATTAACGAGTCGGCCGACCCGCTCCTCAAGCGATTCACCTGGCGTTCGATCGGCCCGGCCGTCATGGGCGGACGGATCGACGACATCGCCGTCGACGAGAGCAACCCGTCGATCATCTACGTCGGCTACGCGACCGGCGGCATCTGGAAGACCGTCAACAACGGCACGACGTGGACGCCGATCTTCGACGAATATCCCGTCTCTTCGATCGGCGACATCGAGCTGGCGCCGTCGAATCCCAACATCATCTACGTCGGCACCGGCGAACCGAACAACCGCCAGAGCTCGTCGTTTGGCGCCGGCATCTACAAGTCGACCGACGCCGGACGCACGTTCGAGTACATGGGACTGAAGGAGACGCAGACGATCGCCAAAGTCGTCGCGCACCCCAAGGATCCGAACATCGTCTACGTCGCGGCCGCCGGCCACCTCTTCGGGCCGAATCCGGAGCGTGGCGTCTACAAGACGACCGACGGCGGCAAGACCTGGACGAACACGAAGTTCATCGACAACGACACCGGCTTCATCGATCTCGTGATGCACCCGACCAACCCGAACACGCTGTTCGCGGCGTCGTATCAGCGGCGCCGGCAGCCCTGGGGCTTCAACGGCGGCGGGCCGGGCAGCGGCATCTGGCGGACCGACGACGGCGGCAAGACGTGGACACGCGTCACCGGCAACGGCCTGCCAGCCAACCCGCTCCTCGGCCGCATCGGACTGAACTACAGCCGGTCGAAGCCGACCGTGATCTACGCGCAGCTCGAAGTTGGTCCGAGCGGAGGCACCGGGGCGGGCGTCAACGAAGATGGCACGCTCGTCCAGCCCGGGCAGGGCCGCGGTGGCGGTGGCGGAGGCGGCCGCGGCGGTCAGCCTCCCCCGCCGCCAGATCCCACCAAGAGCGGCGTCTGGCGATCGGACGACGGCGGCAAGTCGTGGAAGTTCATGAGCAACAACAACAACCGCCCGATGTACTACAGCAAGATCCGCGTCGACCCGACCAACCCCGACATCGTCTACACGACCGGCGCAAGCGCGTACAAGTCGATCGACGGCGGGAAGACGTTCAGCACGATGGACGGCAGTGAGCCACAGCGATCATCATGCGCTCTGGATCGACCCGCGCAACAACCAGCATCTCGTCATCGGCAACGACGGCGGCCTCGACATCAGCTACGACCAGGGCGCGACGTGGGAGGAGATCAGCCTCTCGGCGCTCGGCCAGTTCTACGCGATCAGCGTCGACATGCGGAAGCCGTACTACGTCTGCGGCGGCCTCCAGGACAACGGCTCGTGGTGCGGACCGAGCGCCGTGCGCAGCAACCGACCGGCATCATGAACAGCGACTGGTATCGCATCGGCGGCGGCGACGGCTTCTACACCGCCAACGACCCGCGCGACTGGACGATCGGGTATTCCGAGTCGCAGGACGGCAACACGAATCGCTACGACCTGCGCACCGGAGCGACGCGATCGATCCGGCCGACGCCACCGCTCGCACCGCCACCTCCAGCTCCGACCGAAGATCCCGCCGCCGCAAGGTCGAGGCGGCCGGTGGGACTGCGACCGCCGCCGGCGCCGCAAGCCGCGGCCGGTCAAGGGCGGCGGGCGTGGCGGCCGCGGCGGCGCCGGCAACATCGTGCCTCCCCCGCCGCCCGGCACGAACTACCGCTTCTTCTGGAGCACGCCGTTCATGCTCTCGCACCACGATCCGAGCACGGTCTATCTCGGAGGCGACCGGCTGTTCAAGTCGACGACGCGCGGCGACTCGTGGACGGCGTCGCCGGATCTGACGAAGAACATCGGGAGAAACGATCGGCCGATCATGGGCGTCGCCGGCACGGCGCCGATGGCCTCGAAGCACGACGGCGCCGCGTCCTACAGCAACATCGTCACGATCGGGGAGTCGCCGCTCGTGCCAGGCATCATCTGGGTCGGCACCAACGACGGCAACGTGCAGGTGAGCCGTGACGGCGGCGCGACCTGGAAGAACGTCGTCGACAACATCAAGGGCGTGCCGGCCGAAACCCACGTCTCGCGTGTCGAACCGTCAGCCTTCGACGCAGGAACCTGCTACGTCTCGTTCGACGGCCACCGCACCGACGATCACAAACCCTACGTGTTCGTGACGCGTGACTTCGGTCAGACCTGGACGTCGATTGCCGCGAACCTGCCTGAAGGCAACGTCAACGTCATCAAGGAAGACCCGAAGAATCGCAATCTCCTCTACCTTGGGACCGAGTACGCCTTCTACATCTCGATGACCGGCGGCAAGGACTGGAAGCGGTTCATGACCGGGCTGCCGACGGTGCGGATCGACGACATCCTCGTCCATCCGCGCGACAACGACCTCATCGTCGGCACGCACGGCCGCAGCATCTGGATCATCGACGACATCACGCCGCTGCAGCAGATGACCGACGCGGTCACGGCGGCCGACGCGCACCTGTTCGAGGTACGGAAGGCGACCGCGTGGGCGACCGACATCACCAAGGCCAACGGCCTCAACGCCGACAAGCATTTCCGCGGTCAGAACCCGCAGGGCGGCACGGCGATCAGCTACTACCTCAAGGCCGCGGCGACTGGCGACGTCAAGATCACGATCAGCGACGCCACCGGCCGGGTCGTGCGGGAGATGGACGGCACGAAGGACGCCGGGCTCAACCGCGTCCAGTGGAACCTGGGACCGACGCCGGTCCTCGGCGGTCGTGGCGCGGCGTTCGCGGGCGGACGAGGCGGGCGCGGCGGCCGCGGTGTGCCGTTCGTCACGCCGAACGCCGTCGACCCCGGCACCTACGTCGTCAAGCTCGCGGTCGGCGGAAAGGAACTGATGACGACCGTGCAGGTCGAGGCCGACGACATCCGGTAGGCGGGTGGCGCGGCTTTCAGGTATCCTCGGGCATGGCCATCACCGACGCGCTGCTTCCGGAATTCGATCACGAGATGGCGACCACGCGTCGCCTGCTCGATCGCGTGCCCGGAGGAGCGGTTCGCCTGGAAGCCGCACGACCGGTCGATGACGCTCGGCCAGCTCGCCGGGCACCTCGCGAACATTCCCTACTGGTGCTCGGCGACGCTCGATGCGGCGTTCGTCGACCTCGATACGCTTCCGCCGCGACCAGCGCCTGCCGACGTCGCGCGCGGCGCTCCTCGACGAGTTCGACAAGAAGGTGGCGGCGGCTCGCGCCCGTCTGGCGCGGACGACCGATCCCGAACTCGTCGCGCCGTGGACGCTGAAGAAGGGCGATCAGGAGTTCTTCACGATGCCGCGGATTGCCGCGATCCGCAGCTTCGTGATGAATCATTCGATTCACCATCGCGGACAGCTCAGCGTCTACCTGCGACTGAACGACGTGCCGATCCCGCCGATCTACGGACCGACGGCGGATGAACAGTTCTGACCAGAATTCTCCTCTTCGTTTCTTTCGGGGCCTTTGTCCTGCTGGCGACGCTCAACTCGGCCGGATACCGATACGGCGCGTCGGACCAGGCGTTCTACGCGCCGGCCATCCTCGAACGCGCTGACCCGTCACTCTACCCGCGCGATTCCGAGCTGATTCGCTCGCAGGCCAGGCTGACGCTGGTCGACGACGTCATCGGCCCTGTGGCGCGCGCCACCGGCGTCGGGCTGCCGGCCGTCTTTGTTGTGCTGCAGATCCTGTCGCTGGCGCTGCTGGCATCGGCCGCGCTGTCGATCGCCCGCAGTTCTGTACCGACAGCAATGGTCAGCCGTCGCGTTGCTGGCGGCGCTGACGCTTCGCCACGCCATCAGCAAGTCGGGCACCAACACGCTCGAAGGGTACTTTCACCCGCGCCAGCTGGCGTTCGCGATCGGCGCGCTCGCCATCGTCAGCTTCCTGCGCGGCCGTCCGGCCATCACGTGGCTGCTGGTCGCGCTTGCGGGCGCGCTCCATCCGACGACCGCGCTGTGGTTCGCGATCTGGCTTGGTGTCGCGACCATCGTCGGAGAGCCGCGGCTTCGTCTGCCGATGATCGCCGGCGTCGCGATTGCCGCGCTGGCCGGAGCGTGGGGTTTCTACGCCGGCCCTCTCGCGGGGCGGCTCGTGGTCATGGATCCGGTGTGGCTCGAGACGCTGGCCTCGAAGGACTACCTCTTTCCATTGCGATGGCCAGCGGCGGCGTGGCTCGTCAACCTCGGATACGTACCGCTCATCGTCTGGATCTACCGCCGCCGCCGCGCGGACGGCCTGCTCGTGCCTCGCGAGACCGCCATCGTCGTTGGATGCCTGTCGCTGGTACTCGTCTTTGCCGCGACGCTGCCCTTCAACGCGATGCGCGTCGCGCTCGCCATCCAGTTGCAGCCCGCCCGTATCTTCTGGATGCTCGACCTTCTGGCGGTGGTCTACGTCGTGTGGGTCGCGGCCGAGGGGCGCTTCGCGCCCTCGACGCGCGGTGTCCTCACAGACGCGCACGAGCCGTCTTCGGCGCGCTTCGCGCGCCGGGCCCGACTGGTGGCGTTGCTGATTGCGCTCGTGTCGGCGGCACGGGGCGCGTACATCATGCTGGTGGAGTTTCCGGATCGGCGCGTCGCGCAGATCACCCTCGCGGACGATGACTGGGGCCGAGCGATGGCGTGGGCCCGCGCCTCCGAGCCCGGGAGCGGGTGGCTGGCCAACCCTGACCACGCTGCGCGCTACGGCACGAGCGTCCGCGTCGCCGCCGAACGCGACGTCTACGTCGAAGCGATCAAGGACGGGGCGGTCGGCATGTACGACCGCGCGGTCGCGATTCGGACGCGCGACCGCGTCGAGGCCCTGGGGGACTTCATGACGCTCACGCCCGAACACGCGCGACTGCATCGCGCGTCAGTACGACCTCGACTACCTGGTGACCGAGGGGCGCCTCGACTTGCCGCTGGCGTTCAGCTCCGGCGCAATCAGAGTGTACCGGCTGAGGGCGGATCGCTAGTCCGGCCATACACGACCCGTTGCAACGCAAAAAAGCCTTTCACCGCAGAGGACGCTGAGCAACGCAGAGGTTTTGTTGGTTCTTTCTCTGCGTGCTCGGCGCCCTCAGCGGTGAGAAGCTTTTGAAAACGGTTTTGAGATAGCTTGTTTATACGCGGCGCAGCCGGAGCATGCGCACCACGCCCTCGACCATCGCCGGATCAACCGAGGTATGCGCGAATCGCGATCCGATCGTCGCGCGCGCGAGGCCTCCGAGCAGCACGAAGTAGAGCGCGGCGATCAGGACGAACAAGGCGATCATCGACGGCGCCGCGACGCGCAGCACTTCGGCTGCGCGGACGCCGGCGACGATGGCGGTCAGTTCGAGGAGCAGAAAGTCGAGCCCGAGCAAGACCAGCGCGTCGAGGACGTTCGCGACGTGCGCGCGCGCCGTCATGCTCAGCGTCATCTCGCGACCCTGCACGTGGAGGATGTCTTTGATCGTCCGCTCGGGCTGACGCGTCAGGCCGCGGACACGGGCCAGGCCGTCGAGCGGATCCTCTGGCGTGCGAAGCCGGTCGCTCACCTCAGCCAGCGCCTCGTCAGCGGGAACGCCGACCGCCACCGCGTACGAGCGCACGGCGGTCCGTCCGTAAAGGCCGGTGGGAAGATCTTCGAACCGGTCGCTCTCGATGAGCTCGAGGTTGTATTCGCGGACACCCCACTGGCGCGCGATCGTGGCGAGCGATAATCCCCGCCGTTCGCGCGCCAGCCTCAGTCGTCTATGTAATTCCGTGCACATCGTCGTCGTGCCTCCGCTGCCCTCTCGTTCTCTCCAGCCTATCGGTCGGGGCGGGGGACTTCTGCAATGCTGAATGCTGAGTGCTGAATGCTGAAGTAAAGTAGGAGTAGTTCAGCATTTACTTCAACATTCAGCATTCAGAACTCAGCATTGCAGTACTCACCGAGACGTGGCCTCTCGAATGGCCACCTGATGACGATTTACGCCTGGGGCAAACCCCGGCAGTTTCCGCGCTTGCCGCCGCCTGTCGAGCGATTCTTCGACGTCGCGCCGGAGACCAGAGTCCTGGCCCACTGTCACTGGCAGGCCGAGCGCGCGCGGCATCCGGCGCTCCTGGCGCTCCACGGTCTGGAAGGGTCGAGTCAGGCGCATTACATGCGCGGACTGGCGGACAAGGCTTATGCCGCCGGCTTCAACGTGATCCTGCTGAACCAGCGCAACTGCGGCGGGACCGAGCGGCTGGCCGCCGGCTTGTATCACTCAGGGCTGACGGCGGACGCCGACTACGTGATTCGTGAACTCGCGACGACGGACGACGTTCAGCAGGTCGTCGTCGCGGGCTACTCGCTCGGCGGCAATCTTGCGCTGAAGCTGGCGGGCGACTACGCCGATGCGCCACCCCCACAACTGCGCGCCGTCTGCGCGATTTCGCCGGTGATGGAGCTCGAGGCCTGCGTTCGGGCGCTCGAACGCCGGCAGAACGTCTTCTATCAGTGGAATTTCGTTCGCGGGCTGAAGAACCGCATGCGCCGCAAGTCCCTGTGCTTTCCCGGACGATTCGCGCTCGAACGCCTCGACGCCATCAGCACGGTGCGCGAATTCGACGAGGTCTACACCGCGCCACACTTCGGATTCAAGAACGCGTCCGACTACTACCACCGCGCGAGCGCGATGCGCGTCATCGATCGCGTGCGCGTGCCGGCGCGCATCATCACCGCTGAGGACGACCCGTTCGTGCCGACAGCCCCCTTCCGCGATGTGACCGTCCGTTCGAACCCGAACCTCGACGTCACCATCACGGCGCACGGCGGCCACTGCGCGTTCATTGCTGACGCGCGCAACGGCAGCGACGGCTACTGGGCGGAACACGAGATCCTCGCGTTCGCCACGGCGCATACAGAAATGAGAGCCACGGGTCCCACGGACCACGCGGATCACACCCGACGGCCTGGCGAAACAGACCCTAAAGCAGCGACATCAGGCGCTTCGCGAACTCCGGCCCAAGCCCCTGTTCTTCGTGCTTGAAGTAGACATATGCACGCTCAGCGCTCAAGCCGCGGATGACGCCGGCCCAGCGTTCGATGTCCGCCTGCTGGTAGCCCTCGTCGCGGAGTCTGAAGTACGCGTAGTCGGCGGTAATCTCGACCGGCGCGCGCAGCTTTTCACTGTCGGCCACGCACAGCGCCAGGTTCCGCGCCCGCAGAATGTCGAAGATCTCGGCGTCGAACCACGACGGGTGACGAAATTCGAACGCGGCTCGCGTGCCTTCCGGCAGCACCTCACTGAAGTCGCGCAACACCTCGGCATCCTTTTTCGAAGTGGGCGGCAGCTGAAACAGGAGCACCGCGAGCTTCGATCCGAGTGTCTGCGCTGTCCTGCAGAAGGTCTGCGTGATGTCTTCGCAGTGCCGGAGCTTGGCGTCGTGCGTGATTCGCCGCGGCGCCTTCAGCGTGAAGGTGAAATGGTCTGGCGTCCCGGCCGCCCAGCCGGCCAGCAGTTTCTCCGTCGGCAGTCGGTAGAAGGTGTAGTTGATCTCGACCGTCGGGAAACGCTCGGCATAGTACGGGAGCATCTTGTCGGTGCTGAACTTCTCGGGATAGAACGTGCCGCGCCACTCCGGGTAGTTGTAGCCGGACGTCCCGACAACGACACGAGAAGCATGAGTCTCGCTCACGCCCTCAGTTTACCGCGACGCGGTAGCCGGGCCGCCCCTCATCTGAGCAGCGCACGCCAGCCCAGGATCACCCCAATCTCCGAGGGCCCTCGTTCGTGCGGGCGTTGAGTTTACAATTTTCCGGCGCCACCGACCGTTGCACCGAATCGGTTCGGATCTCGACTCTAGAAGTGAGGGCCCAGTGGGTTCGTCACGCCGCGCGCTTGCGGCTGCGCGCCACGGCGAGCGAGAGCGTGATCGTCCCCCAGGCGGCCAGCGCCGCCGCCTGCGGCCACAACAGGTCGAGGCCAATGCCTTTCAGGAAAATCCCTCGCACCATGACGAGAAAGTAGCGCAGCGGAATCAGGTAGGTGATCGGCTGGATCACCGCCGGCATGTTCTCGATCGGGAAAATGAACCCCGACAGGTAGATCATCGGGGTCAGAAAGAAGAACGTCGCGGTCATCATCGCCTGCTGCTGCGTGTCGGAGATGGTCGAGATGAACAGGCCGAGCGCGAGCGTGCACAGCACATAGAGCAGGCTCATACCAAAGAGCAGCGCGAAGCTGCCGCGCAGCGGGACCTCGAACCACAACACCGCGACCGCCACGACGAGCACGACATCGACGAGTCCGATCAGACCGTACGGCAGCAGCTTGCCGACGATCAGCTCCCACCGCCGGAGCGGAGTGACGTTGAGCTGCTCGAGCGTGCCCAGCTCCTTTTCGCGCACAATCGCCATCGCCGCCAGGTTGGCCGTGACGATCAACAGCACCAGCGCGAGCACGCCGGGAATCATGAAATAGCGGCTCTCGAGCTGGGGATTGAACCAGACGCGGATGCGAGCATCGATCCCCGGCGGGACGTTGCCGCTCGAACCGGCAGTCGGCACAACCGCGGCTTCGGCCGCGGACTCGGCCACGAGGTCCTGAGCGTAGCCGCCAATCAGGCTGGTCGCGTAACCCAGAGCGACTGTCGTCGAGTTCGAGTCGGTGCCGTCAGCAACCACCTGCACCTTCACCGGTCGACCGTCGCGGATGCTCGTGCCGTATCCGGCCGGAATCGACAACGCGAGCGACGCGGTGCCGCGCTCGAGGTATGGCTCGATCTCGCTGACGGTGGTCACCAGATCGACGACGGTAAAGTTCGGCGACGCGTCGAATCGCGCGATGAGCTCGCGACTCGCGGCCGAACGATCGCCGTCCGCCACCAGCAGCGGGACGTCCTTGACGTCAGTCGTCGCCGCATACCCCAGCATCGTCAGCTGGAGGATTGGCGCGATGATGACGAGCCCGAACAGCCGCGGATTCATCCGCAGCTCGAGGAACTCCTTGCGCACGAGACATCGCAGGCGCTGCATCAGGCCCTCTCCCGCGACAAGCGCAACGACGCCAGGCCGAGCATGGCGACGGCGTATGCGGTCAGCGCCAGGAGCGGCACCGTCAGGTGCGAGAGCTCCGAGCCCTTGAGGACGATGCCGCGCAGCGCGACCAGGAAATACCGTGCCGGCACGACGTAGGTGACGCCGCGGAGGAATGCCGGCATTCCTGAAATCGGAAAGATGAAGCCCGACAGCATGATCGTCGGCAGCAATGAGATCAGCAAGGCCATCTGGAACGCGACCTGCTGCGACTCTGCGACCGTCGAAATCAGAAGACCGGTGCCCAGCGCGCCGACGAGGAACAGTGACATCGCGAGCAGCAACGCGAGCCAGTTGCCGCGCATCGGCAGGCCGAAGAGCGCCATCGACGCGACGATGATCAGTGCCGCGGAGGCCAGCGAAATCAGGAAATACGGCAGTGTCTTTCCGACGATGAACGACACGGTGTCGATCGGCGCCATCCGGACCTGTTCCATGGTTCCGGACTCCTTTTCGCGAACGATCGAGAGCGCGGTCGAGGCCACCGCCGTGATCATGCCGATGTAGGCGATGAGCCCGGGAACCAGGAAGAGGGTGCTGCGGAGCTCGGGGTTGTACCAGATACGCGGCTCGACGGCGAGCGGCGCCGGTCGGACAACAGTCGACGGGGACAGATCGGCGCCGACGGCGCGCAGGATGTTGGTCGCATAGCCCAGCACCGTCGTGGCCGTGTTGGCGTTGTCGCCATCGATGATGACCTGCACCTCTCCCGCTCGGCCCGATGACATCTCCCGGGCGAAACCTTCCGGAATGACGAGCACGGCGCGCGCCCGGTTCAAGTTGACGAGGCGCTCGATCTCGTCGGGCGAATGCACGGTCGCCACCAGATCGAAATAGCCCGAGTTGACGAACGCGGAGATGACCGACCGGCTCTGGGCCGACCCGTCGCGATCGTCGACTGCGAGCGCAATGTGGCGAATGTCGAAGTTGAGCGCGTAGCCGTAAAGCAGAAGGAAGAGCGCCGGGATGAAGACCAGAATGAGCAGCGTCCGGCGATCGCGCAGGATCTGGCGCAGCTCCTTGCGATAGACGGCCAGCGCCTTTCTCATGCGCTGGCCCCTCCGGCTTTTTCGACCACATCGAGGAACACGTCTTCGAGCGACGGCAGCACCTCGGTGATGGCGTCGACGCCAAGGCTTTTCGCCGCGAGCCTGGCACCGATCTGGGCGGGCGTCGCCGCCTCGCTTTTCAACACCGCGTGAACGGCGGTGCCGAAAAGACTGGTTTTCTCGACCTCCGGCATGTCGTCGAGCGCGCGCATGACGGCCACCGCCTGGGGCGTCCGTACTTCCAGGATCGGCCGGCCTTTGAAGATCTGCTTCACTTCGATCGTCGTGCCCAGCGCGGCGAGACGGCCGGCGTGAATGAGCGCGACGCGATGGCAGCGCTCGGCTTCGTCGAGGTAGTGCGTGGTGACGAGGACCGTCACGCCGCCTTGTGACAGCACATCGATCAGGCGCCAGAACTGGCGGCGCGACAGCGGATCGACGCCGCCCGTCGGCTCATCGAGAAAGAGAATCGCCGGCTCGTGAAGAATCGCGCAGCCGAGCGCCAGGCGCTGGCGCCAGCCGCCCGCGAGGTCGCGCGCGAGGGTGTCCTCACGGCCGGTCAGACCGGCCATCTCGACCACGAAGCGCCGCCGAGCCGCCAGGCGCTCCGGGCTCAGACCGTACACGCCGCCGAAGAACTGGATGTTCTGATCGACGGTCAGGAGTTCGTAGAGCGAAAAGCGCTGCGACATATAGCCGATCCGCTGCTTCACGCCTTCGGGATCGGTAGAGACGTCGATGCCGCCCACGAGGGCCGTGCCGGATGTCGGCCGCAGGAGGCCGCACAACATGCGGATGGTCGTGGACTTTCCGGCGCCGTTGCTGCCGAGAAAGCCGAAGATCTCGCCGCGCCGAACCTCGAACGTCAACCGGTCGACGGCAACGAAGGCGCCGAAGCGCCGCGTCAGGTCTCTGACCTCGATGGCGGCGTTTTGGTCAACCGATGGATGCATCACGGGCGTCAGCGGCCGACCGCGCGTGCGAGGCGGGCTTCGGCCAATCGCGCGCTCGCCAGCGCCCGGGTCCGCTCCAGTTCGGCCTGCAGAAGCGCCGTCTGCGCGTCGAGCACCTCCGTATTGGTGACGACGCCGGCCGTGAAACGTTCGCCCACGACGCGCAGCGCTTCAGCGGCGGCGCGTACGCCGTCGAGCGCCGTCGCGATGGCGGCGCGGCTCGACTCGAGCTCGAGTTGGCGCTGCCGGACCTCGAAGGTGACCTGCCGGTCGAAGTCCGACAGCCGGGCCTCGGCGAGCCGCGCCAGCGCGGCCGCATCCGCCCGTTCGGCACGCGTCCGGCCGCCATCCCATAGCGTCCAGGAGGCGTTGATCGAGATGTCCCAGGAGTCGTCCCATTGGTCGCTCCGCGGAAAATGCCGCGGATTCGGGCTGGCGTAGTCGAAGCCACCGTCGATCCCGACCTGAGGACGCAAGCCCGCCTTGGCCGCTTCCGTTCGCGAGCGCGCAGCCTCAACTCGGTCCGCGAGCGCGCGCCGCTCGGGCCGACGCGCAATCGCTTCGGCAATCAGTCGATCGACGTCGCCAGCGTCAGCGACGACGCCTTCCAACCGCGCTGCCGGTCGAATCGGACTGGAACCTTGCGTCCCGAGCAATCGACGCAGATCGGCGTCAGCGATCGCGCGCGCGTTGGCCGCCTCGATCGAGACCAATCGTTCGCGGGACTGCTGCGCTTCGGCCGAGAGCAGTTCGTTCGGCGGAATCAGCCCCTGATCCAGTCGCGCGCGCAGATCGCGCACGTAGGCGCCGATGCTGTCGAGCGACCGCGCGAGCACCTGCTCGGCCTCCTGCGCCGTCACGAGCGCCCAGAACGCCCGGGTAATCTCGAGACGCAGGTCCGCGCGAGCGGCCGTGAGATCTTCGCCCGTCGCCTGACGCTCGGCGCGCGACGCGCGCTCGAGCGCGTCGAGACGGCCGCCCGAGTAGAACAACCATTGCAGATCCAGCCTGGTCCGAAAATTATCCGGCACATCCGGATACACCACCTGACGCAGTTGTCCGGGCTGCACGATCACGAACTCCTCGACGTGGTTCGTGCGGGTATAGCCGGCGAGGGCGGCGAGGCTCGGCCGGCGCGCGGCGGCGCGCCCCTGCTCTACTGCTTCCGCCGATTCCTGACGCGCCTCGAGCTCCGCTAGACGGAAGCTGTTCGCCAGCCCCTGCGCAATTGCCTCATCCAGGGTGAGCGTGGCTGGAGACTGCCCGGCCTCTGCATCGGCCGTCATGGCCAACAGAACGGCGGCGAAGGAGGAAACAACGCGCGTCGATATCATGACGGTCTCTCAGAATGGTTGGTCGCGCCGGAGGACGATTCGGCGGTAATCAGGGCGATGAACACGTCTTCGAGCGTGGCCGGCACGGGGCGGGCGGTCAGCACGTCGATGCCGCGAGCTTTGAGCGCGTTGGTCACTGTCGTCACGCCCTGCGCCTGCGTGCCCTCGGCCACGCGGACGTGAGCGCGCTCCCCGAATGACTGCACGTCCTCTACTCCGGGGAGCGCCGCAAGGATCTCTATAGGTGGCCTCACCGCGTCGGTAATCACCTCGAGCAGACGCCCTTCGAGCGCGGCCTGCAATGCGATGGGTCGATCGATGGCCAGCAACCGGCCTTCGTGCAGCAGGGCGACGCGCGCGCACCGCTCGGCTTCATCGAGGTACGGTGTCGTCATGACGATCGTGAGGCCCTCGGTGAGGAACTCGGACAAGAGCTTCCAGAACTCGCGTCGCGACACCGGATCGACGCCGGTCGTCGGCTCGTCGAGCAGCAGTACTTCCGGTTCGTGAACGAGGGTGCACGCGAGCGCGAGCTTCTGCTTCATGCCGCCTGACAGCCGGTCGGCCCGGCGCGCGCGAAACGCGGTGAGCTGGGTCATCTCGAGCAGGCGATCGCGCGCCGAGTGATAGCGGGCGACGCCGTGAATCTCGGCGAAGAACGCGATGTTCTCGTCGATCGTCAGATCGCCATAGAGGCTGAAACGCTGAGAGAGATAGCCGACCGCGCGAGTCACGGCACGGTGCTCCTTGAGAGGATCGCGGCCGAGCACGGCGACGCGACCGCGATCGACCGCCAGCAAACCACACGCGACGCGGATGGCGGTGGTCTTCCCGGCGCCGTCCGGGCCAATCAGTCCAAACATTTCGCCGCGCGCCACGTCGAGCGAGACCGCGTCGAGCGCCGTCACCGCGCCGTATTTTTTTGTGACGTTCTCGAATGCAATCGCGGTCATGGCTGTTGCGGGAGCTCCGCTTCGACCGGCATCCCGGTCTTCAACACTCCCTCACGATTGTCGGCCGTCACCTTGATGCGATAGACGAGCCGCGAACGCTCTTCGGCAGTCTGGACGTTGCGCGGCGTGAATTCGGCCTTCGGCGAGATGAACGTAATCGTGCCTTCGAGCCGCTGACCCGCGTCGGTGACCAGAAACACTTTCTGTCCCAGGCGCAACCGTGGCACCACCGGCTCGTCGACATAGACATTGGCCCAGGCATGGTCGAGGTCGGTGACGACGACGAGCGGTGTCCGCGGCGCGACGATTTCGCCGGCATCGACGAGCTTTGAGGTCACGATTCCGGCGACCGGCGACGTCAGCACCGCGTCGGCCACGCCTTTTTGCAGCGATGCGATCTGCGCCTCGACAACGGCCACCCGGGCCCGCGCCGCCGCAATCTCCTCTTTCCGCGCGCCGGACTTCACTCTGACGAGCGCCTCGGCGGCCGCGCGGGCGCGGTCGCGCGCCGCCGCCACCCGCGCGATCGCCACATCGCGCCGCGTGACCGCATCGTCGCGCTGCTTCCGGGATCCGGCGTTCGCCGTGAGCAGCGCTTCGAAGCGCTGAACGTCGGCTTCTGCCGACTGGAGCTCGGCCGCCGCCGCGCGCGCGTCCGCCTCGGCGGTATCGAGCTGCGCCTGCGCCTGGCGCACCTCCTCGGGTCTGGCGCCGGCCTCGACCAGCCGGAGCTGCGCAATCGCCTGATCGCGTTCGGCTTCCGCCCGGCGGACGTTCAGCTCGGCATCGGTCGTGCTCAGTCGGGCCACGAGCCCCCCGACCTCGATCCGATCACCCTCGGCGACTCTCAGCTCGACAACCCGGCCGCCGACTTCCGGCGACACACGAACTTCAGTCGCTTCAACGTAGCCCGAGGCCCGCGGCGGCGATTGCGCGCCGCCGTTGCGACATGCCAGCGTTGCTGCTGTCGCGCAAAGGGTGGCCAGAAGGATCGCCGCAGGTCTTCGAAGTCCGGTGCTCATCGCATCCTGTCCGCTCAACAAAGGTCCGGCTAACCAGCCTCCGCCAAGGCTACGGCGGTCCGTCGACGCGCTTCGCGCGAAGGCGGAAGCCGGACACTACGACCCTCACGCACTACGACCCTCACGCACCACGACTGTCACGCACTCGTAGTGTCCGGCTTCAGCCGGACCATGCCGCCGCATTCAGCGCTACATCCGCCCCTCGAGCAAGCCGAGCGTCACGCGCTGCACGTGCGCCACGACTTCGTCTCGTGTGATCGTCGCTACGCCTGGCACACCTGCGCGCTCGACGCGGCGGCGGATGCCGGCGGACGCAAAAAACAGGAGCACCGGGGCGACGATGCCGGCGTGGACGAGCAGCGGGCTGATCGGCCGGAACGCGCCGGCACGCACACCTTCCGCGACAATGGCCCCGAGCGCCTTGAGCACTCCGGCCATGTCAGCGAGCGTCGCGTCGTCGAGGTGTGGACCGCCTTCAGCGACTTCGCGGAACCAGATCGGCGGGAAGTGCGGCCGCGCCTCGGCTTCGGTCGCAAACGTCTCGATGAAGGCGCGCACCTTTGCGTCTGGCGATCGATCGGAGGCCGCGACGTCGCGGACGCGGGCGCCGACGGCGCTGAACATGTCGCGAAGAATCTCGCGGTAGAGCTCGGCCTTGTTGCGGAAGTGGTAGTAGATCATCGCCTTGTTGAGCCGGGCCGCGTCGGCGATGCGATCGACGCTCGTGCCGGCAAAGCCATGCGCGGCAAAGGCGATGGCGGCGGCGGCAAACACCCGGTCGCGGGACGGGTCGGCGGATGCCGCTGGCCCGCGACGCCTGGCTGGCCGGGCCGCTCGCCGTTTCCGACGACTGACTAACTGGTCAGTTAATTTCACTGAATAGTTATTTAACAGGCTTTCGAACGGCTGTCAAGGCTTCCGGAGCCGCGAGATTCAAGCTAGAACATTTCTCATGAATCGCCAGGGCGGTCTCAGTAGTGCGAGCGAGCGTTGCGAGCGAGCCACGCGATCGGAGCGCGCCGGCGAAGCGGCGCGCGAGAGCGCGTGTCGGGGAGTCCGAGGGGCGAAGCCCCTCGGGAAAGACTAGAGCAGCTTGGCGAGGCGCTGATAGCCGGCCCGGCTCACCGGCAGCTTGCGGCCGTCGCGGAGGATCGCGATCCGGCTGTCTTTCGCATAAAGCTCGACCCGGGCAATGCGCTCGATGTTGAGCAAGTACGACCGGTGAATCCGCACGAACCGCGCCGGATCGAGCGACGCCTCGACCGCCGCCATCGTCTGGTCCTTGAGAAACGACCGCCCGTCGGCGACGAAACTGACGTAGTCGTCCTGGGCCTCGACAAAATCGATACGGTCGACGGGAATGACGTGTACCTGCGCGCCGTCGCGAATCAGGACGCGCTCGAGCGGCCCTTGTCGAGGCCGGGCCGCAGCCACGAGCGCGTCGACGTCGAGTCCCTGGCCGGGGGCTCCTGTCTCCTCTCCGTCCCGGTTCGCGATCCGTCCGCGCGCTCGCGTCAGCGCTTCGGCCAGCCGTTCCTCGCTGAAGGGCTTGAGGAGGTAGTCCACGGCGTGCACGTCGAAGGCGCGCAGCGCGTATTTGTCGTAGGCGGTCGTGAAGATGACGGGCACCGCCCGACCGAGGAGCTCGAGCACCTCGAACCCGTCGAGCTTCGGCATCTGCACGTCGAGAAAGACGAGATCCGGCGCCAGTTCGGTCACCGCTTTCACGGCATCGAACCCGTTGCCGCACTCGGCGACAATTGCGACGCCGGGATGCGCACCCAGATACTCGCGTACCACGGCGCGCGCCAGCGGCTCGTCGTCCACGATGACGACGCGAAGCGATTCGGTGTCGGTCATGCCGGCTCCGTTGTGGCAGGAAACGAAAGCTCCATGCGCCAGACGCCTCCCTGTTCGCTGCTGTTGACGATCGCCTCTGCGCCGTAGAGCGCCCCCAGTCGGGCGCGCACGTTCGAAACGCCGACACCGGCGCCGGTGCCGCGCGGCCGATCGGGATCGCACGGGTTCTCGACGACGATCGAGAGCCGGGCCGGCGTGCGAGAGGCGGCAATCCTGATCGTGCCACGGTCGAGAAGATGGGCAATCCCGTGCGTCACGGCATTCTCGACGAGCGGCTGCAGGAGCAGCGGCGGCACCAGGCAAGTGGCGGCGGCGGCGTCAGCCGCCAGGTCGACGTCCAGCCGATCGCCGAAGCGGATCCGCTCGACCGCCAGGAAGCGGTCGACCAGCTTCAACTCGCGCGCCACCGTAATCCGGCTCTCGCTGCCGAGCGCGAGCGTCTCGCGCAGGAACTCGGCGAGCAGCAGACACATCCGTCGCGCAGCCGGTGGATCGGCTGTCGTCAGCGCACTGATCGAGTGCAGGCAGTTGAACAGGAAATGCGGATCGAGCTGTGAACGAAGCGAGCGCAGCTCGGCCTCCCGGGCCAGCACCTGCACCTCGAGCGTTCGCCGGTCGGTGGCCCGGCTCTCCTCGAAGAGCACCAGCAGGTAGCCAACGGCGAGCGCGAGAAGATAGAGCAACACGCCAAAGCCGAAGAAGAGGCTCTGGTAGCCGCCGCCGCGCGCCGACTCCGGCAGCCAGCCGCGCGCCACCAGGACCGACAGCCAGTACCCCGCGACCGCCAGCCAGACCGCGCTCGACAGCGTCGAGGAGACGAGACCGGTGAAGAGGATCCGCGCAGTGCCGGTCGTCTTGATCGGCAGGCTCCGCGCCACATACCACGCCGACAGGCAGACGAAGGCGTAGACCATCGCGGCCGGCAGCGCCACCGAGGCGGCCTGCGACCACGTCAGTCCCGTGCGGCCCGCGATGAGCTGCGCGAGGAGGGCCGCGACGAGGCCCCACAGCCCCAGGTAGAGCGCGAGGCGGCTGCCACGCGCCAGAATCGGATGCATCTAGTCTTAACCGAGGGGCTTCGCCCCTCGACTCCCCTACACGCTCTCTCGCGCGCCGCTTCGTCGGCGCGCTCCGTTCGCGTGGCTCACTCGCTTCCGCTCGTTCGCTGTTTCTGGTGTATAAGCCTGCCGAAGCTGCGCCTACCGTCCAGGCCTGATCGGGGTCGCGGACACTTTGATTGTCGTGACCTCACACGCTAGGATCAACAAGTCTCGATGACCACTCGGCCGGACGACCGTCGCGCCTTCCTCCAGCTTGTGCTTGCCGCGTGCGCGCTGCCGCTCCGCGGTTTGGCTCGCCAGGCCAAGCCGCCGGTCGGAAACGGCGTCAGCCTCGACGCCCGAACGTCCAGTTATCACGTCCATCCGCTGGGCCGGATCCAGGACGCGCTCGAGGCGGCGGCCCGGGATCCCGTCAACAAGACCGTCTACGTGCACGCCGGCACCTATCGCCCAGCCGCCCGCGGGCAGGCGCTCATCTGGTTCAACGCCCGCCACGACGGCATCACCCTCGAGGCGATCGGAGACGTCACGCTCACCGCGGCCAATCCGGAGATCGCCGACAGCCGCGCACCAAGCTATCCCGCCGTTGTGAACCATGTCGTCTATTTCGGCGACGGCCTGTCGCGAAAGACCGCCCTTCGAGGCTTCAAAATCACCGGCGCCAAGAACTTCACGACCGGCTCTGGCGACAAATCGCCGATTGAATCCGATGATCTGCGCAAGACCGCGTTCTTCTATACCGACGGCGGCGGCATCAAGATCTACGCGCGATCCTATCCCACGATCGAGCACGTCGAGGTCTACGAGAACTACGCCAGTCCCTGCGGCGGCGGCGTCTCGGTCGAACACCTTGGGCAGATGCAGGACTCCCCGCTCTTCCGCCACTGCATCTTCCGCGGGAACGGCACGCAGACGACCGGTTCCGCGATCGATCTGCTGCACGAGAGTTGCGCCACCATCGACAATTGCCTCTTCGTCGGCAACGTGGCCAACATGGGCGTCGACATCGTCGGGCTGCTGACCGGCGGCGAGTATCTTCCCGAACATGGCTCGGCGGCCTTGACCGTGTTCGCCGGGTCGCGAGCCACCGTTAGCCGGAGCACGTTTACAGGCAACTGGTCCGGCGTCGACGACGACGGCAAGGGCAGCACCTACGTCGAGACGATCTTCTGGAAGAACACGCTCGCCGGCGGCATCTCGGCGGGCTCACGCTACGAGCTGGATATCACCGACGCGGCCGGAGTGCGAGGATCGTTCATTCACGGCGCGATCAACGATCTCAGGGGAAGGATCAACCGTGAGGCGAACACCTTCGATCCTCCCGATCCGCGCTTCGACGCGCAATTCTCTCCACAGGCGCCCGAGTACGCCGGCGTGGGCTATCGGCCGGTGAAGTATCCGAGCGCAGAAAAAAGCAAACATCCATAGCAACGCGAACGCGTTGCCGTCTCGAAGGAGTTCACCCGATGCGCCGTGTGTCACTGCCGCTCCTGCCGATCGCCGCTGTCGCCGTCGCGTCCTCTGCTCTTCTCGCTCAACGTGGCCCGGCACCTGACCCGCTGGTCAAAGAAAATCGGACTGTCATGCTTGCGCCGCACACTTACGTCATTCCCGATGACAACGTCGGCCTGGTGCCAAACGTCGGCATCGTCGTCGGCTCGCGGGCGACGCTCGTCATCGATCCGGGGCTCGGCCGCCGGAACGGCGACACGGTGCTGCGTGAAGTCGCGAAGGTCAGTAAGAATGCCGAGATCTACATCGCCTCGACGCATTTCCACGCCGAGCACACGACCGGCTACATCGCTTTTCCGCCGGAGGCGAAATACGTCAACTCCACCGTCCAGGAGGCTGAGTTCGAACAAGGCGGCATGCAGATGGTCCAGATGTTCTCCGGCCGCTCGCCGGCCACCGCGGAGATCCTCAAAGACGCGGCACGGCGTCCGGCGGCGATCACCTTCGATCGCACCTACGAGCTCGACCTCGGCGGCGTTCGCGTGCGCTTCATCGTCGTGGGCCCAACGCATACGCGCGGCGACACGACCTTCTTCGTCGAAGGCGACAACGTCCTCTTCGCCGGCGACGTGGTCATGAACAACTCGTTCCTGGCGGCATCGGCCGTCTCGAGCATGAAGGCCTGGCTGGCAGCGTTCGACACGCTCGACGCCCTCAAGCCGAAGACCGTCGTGCCAGCGCATGGGGCCGTCGGTCCAGGCTCGATCATCGAAGCCAACCGCACGCTCATGCAGGGCATTCAGGCTCGCGCGCGGGCGCTCAAAACCGAGGGCCGCACGGCCGACGAGACCGCCGCAACGGTGCAAAAGGAGTTTCAGGCTCAGCACCCGGAGTGGCCTCGGGCAAACGGCCTGGCCGCCGCCGCGCGGGCGGCGTACGCAGAAGCGCAGTGACCAGCCGCCTCAGACCCTGAGAAGCTTCATTCCGTCCATCGCCACCTGCACCGTGCCGTCGCGCTGCTGCCGCGACAGGCTCGGCAGGGTCTGTTTCCATCGTTCGATCGCCGCTTCCACCTCGAGCCGCTCGCGCCGCTGAAGACGTGTCGGCGGCATTTCGAACATCATGACGTGGCCACGCCAGTCTGGCCCGGACCACATCGGGTCGATCCATATGAAGTCGGTGTCGATGGCGACGCAGGCCCACGACTCCTGAGTGCAGACAGGACGTCGAGGAGAGGGCGCCGCGCGCCGGATCGCGTCATCCATCTCGCAGAGAATCCGCCGGGCGAAACACACCTTGAACGAATCGGGGAGATCGGCGATCCCCGGACACGCAGCGAGCCTGGTGATGACGCGGGACATCGTGCGCGCCAGAATCATCGTGCGCGGCACGACGACGAGACGATGCAGGGCGATGGTGGCGCGCGGCAGCGATGGTGCGTACGCGAGCTCTGCCCAGGCGGCAAGGTAGTGGTCGCATTCCGCGGCTATGCGCGCGCGCACGGCGGGTGAGTCGACCACGCTCCACAGCTGCCGACGCATCCGCCGCCGCGCCGCGCGTGTCCGTCCGAACAGGGCGAATCTGATCTGACTCGCCGCTGCCTGGACCGCAGCAACGCCGTCCTCTGAGGTCAGCCATTCAACGACCGGTTCGTGTGTAATCCGTCCGCGAAAGCGGAGGCGCCCGTCAGCAATCTTGAACCAGGCCATGATCGGCTTTGGGGGGCGCAAGGATCGTGCCGCCGGGAGACTGTGGTCATGTCAATGACTTCAGAACAACCTCGTGGGCAGCGCGTACTAAAGTTGTCGGTCGATCAGGAAAAATGTGTCTACGCCGACGCGCAGCAGCCTTCCTTATTCCTCGCGCACGTCAATGCGCGAATTGAGCTTGAACGGCGGCTGGACGACCTGCTTCTTGCCCGATGGCCACTGAACCTCGATGCTGTCGACTACGTCGGCGGAACCGAGACCGAAGTACAGCGGGTACAGGCTGTGCGACAGATAGCCTGAGTTGCCGTCCAGAACCTTCGTCTGGGTGGTTCCGCCGGCGGTTACTTTGACGACCGCGCCGAGCCCGTTGCGATTCGACGTGGTTCCAGTGAGCGTGATTTCGAGATAGCGCAGCCGCGTCTTCTCCGACAGGTTGCTGACGAGCACCATCGGCGGCGCGTTGAACTCGTTGGTGACGAGATCGAGATCGCCGTCGCCGTCGAGATCGAAGATCACGGCTGAGCGCGTTCCGCGAGCGCCCCATACCGTCACCCGGCCGGTTGCCCCGGCCGCATCGGCGTGGCCCTTGTCCTTGCCTGACGCGTCGAGCTCGAAGAATGGTGTCGCCACTCCGCCGCTTCGCGGCTCGACCCGGAGCACGAACTCGGCGTCGACGAACCGCTTGCCGCCGTCGTTGAGCTTCACCGAATTGATCATGTAGCGTTCCGGATAGTTCATGCCGGCCGCGATGAACGCGTCGTCGTAGCCATCGGCGTTGAGATCGCCGACGCTCGGCCCCCACGGACAGTAGTTCTCCAGACCGAGCGCATCGGACGCTTCGCGAAACTTGCTGGAACCTTCCTTGAGAAAGAACGAGTTGCCCCAGATGCTCGTCTTGCCCGTGCCGCGAAACGACTCGGGCCACTTCATCGTGGACTTGACCTTGTCGAGCTCGGGCCCGGTCGGCTCGCTCATGTCCGAGTGCATGTCGGTGACGAAGATGTCCAGCCGGCCGTCGTTGTTGAAGTCGAACACCTTGATGCCCATCGAGCCCCATGACGTTCGCGGGAACACCTGACGGCTCTTCCTGACAAAGCCGGTGCCGCCGACGTTCTCGTAATACTGGTCGTCGCCCTGCATGTTCACCAGATACAGATCGAGCCAGCCATCGTCGTTGACATCAACCGCGCTCGCGTCGCCCGTCCAGGCGACGTCGACGAGGCCTGCGCGCTTCGACACGTCGACAAAGCGGTTTCCTCCTTCGTTGCGGTAAAGGATGCTCCGTTCGGCCCGCTCCGGCTTCAAGTGGCCGGCGAAGGCATCCTCGAACGCCACGTAGTACTTGTAGCCATCACCGGCGATCGTGTTCGTCGTATACCGCCCGACGTTGACCAGGAACAGGTCGAGCCGGCCGTCGCGGTTGTAGTCGAAGAAGACGGCGGCCGACGAATGACCCACGTAGCCAACGCCAGCCGTCGCCGAGATGTCGCGGAATCGGCCGGTGCCGTCGTTTTCAAAGAGCTGATTGCCGGCGCGGACGGTGGTGACGTAGAGATCCGCGTCACCATCGTTGTCGATGTCGGCAAACGCGGCAGAGACGCCGACCTTGCCTGCCACCGCGACGCCGGCGGCTGCCGTGATGTTCTGGAATCGACCGCCGCCGACGTTCTTCCAAAGCTCGTTGCCGCCAACCTGGCTGACAAAGTAGATGTCCGACAGACCATCTCCATCGACATCCGCGATCGCCACGCCATTGCCATGATCGTAGTGAGCCGCTTTGTAGGTCTTGCCGGCGTCGTCGACGATGCGGTGCCTGAACGAGATGCCGCTCCTCGACAGCTCGTCTGTGAACTGAAAGTCGTGAAACGCACTGACAGCGGCAGCCGCCTTGACTTGCGCGTTCCGGAACCGCTCGAGCCACGGTGTATCCCGGAGATCGGCGGGGACGAACCGCATGGTCGTGTCGGCCGCGGGCGACTGCTGGGCCGCGCTGGCGGTCTCCATCGACGGGTTGAGGAAAAGAACCGTTGCCGCAGCGGCACCGGCCGCAGCGGCGAAGACCAACACGACTATCACTCGAACGGACACAGATCGAATCACGCTTTCCAGCCTGTACAGCCCAAACCGTCGCAATATCAACTAGGACCTCCGAGCAGCGCCGGACTCGTTTCGCCGTGGCACTTGCTATTTACTGTAGCCGTTCCGACCCGCCGAGGTGTAGTAGATGCGCGCGTTGCGGAGAAGAGCCGGAGATAACGGATTCACCGCGGAGGCACAGAGCCGAACACTGCGGAAGACGCACGGAGGCTGTCGAACTGCGAACCATCAGTTCTTGATCTCGACGCCCCCCATCAGCGCAAACCCCCGGAGGGTCAGGTAGTGGGTCGTCGCGCCCTGCGGCGGTCGGGTCTTGTCTTCGACGCCGGCCATCAACGGGACGATCTTGCTGACGACGGTCCAGTCTTCGGGGACGCGGATCTCAATCCCGCCCCACATCACGAACACGTCGATGACTGCCTCGCCGTGGATCGCGGCCTGCCGCAGATCGAGCTGGATACCGCCCATCATCGCCAGCAGGTCGGCGCCGCGGAACGAACGGGAGTTGTTGCCCCGCGTGACGCCCCCGAGAATGGCCAACAGACTCAGCTTCGCGTTTGGCTCGCTGCCGCGCGCGGGCGGACCGACCCACTCCGAAGGCGGCGTCGCGACTCGATCGCCTGGCGGAAGGCTGGGCGGTAGGCGGAGTGGCTCACGGCCCAGCAGTCCCTGCCAGACGAGGTAGCCGCCGAACAACACCAGCGCCAGCGGCCAGATCTGCCAGAGCCGGATGTTGATGATGTCGAGCTCTTCGGCTTGAAGCCATGCGCCAACGAGCGTGCACAACAACCCGACGAAGGCGCCACCGCCTTCGCGCGCCTGAAGCATCTTCACGACACCAATGACGATGATCGCGGTCGGCCAGTAGCGCAGATAGTCGAGGGCCGGCGAGAACCCGAGTTCGTCGAGCGTGAACACGACTCCGACGAAGATGATGAGCAGCCCGACGATCAGCTGAGGCGTGACTTTGAAACCGCCAGGAGCGGGTACTGTCTGAGGTTCAACCATGATGAGGTTCGCGACGGATGGTGGTCCGCTCCTGACTCCCGTGTGGCCGGCCGCTGTCTCCCGTGGCAGGCGCGATGTCCATGCCTGACGATACGCCGGCTCCGGCCTTGAGGGGCTGGCGTTTCCGGCGAAAGCCGCCGATTGGCCGGTAAACGGCGGATATCTGGTAGGATTTTCGCTCGCCATGCGCATGAAACATCTCACTGTCGTCCTCGCGCTCACCCTGAGTACGCCCCTCGCGGGCGCCACGGGACCGCTGCAGGAAGACCTGGCGGCACGCCGCGGAAAGCTGATGGAGCGGCTTGGCCCCGACACGCTCGCCATCTTCTGGAGTGCTCCCACGCGCGTCTACTCAGGCGACGTCGACTACGAGTACCGTCAGGAGAGCAACCTCCTGTACCTGACGGGCATCGATCAGCCGGAGACGATTCTGGTGCTGATGCCGGGAAATACCAGCCGGCGGGAAATCCTGTTCATCCGCGAGGCCGACGCGCGGCGCGAGCACTGGGAAGGCCACAGCCTCACCCCGGCGGAAGCCACGGCGCAAAGCGGCATTCAGACCGTGATGACGGCCGATCGGTTCGACTCCTTCGTGGCCGCAATGTTCTCGAGACGAGCCATGGGCGACGCGACCGGCGAGTACGAACGGTTCTTTGCTGCGCTCGCCGACGGGCGCGCCCGGTTGTCGATGCTGCTCGAACCGCAGGTCAGCGTGACGGCGGCGCCCGGACCCACTCGGCAGTTTGGCGCCAGTCTGAAGGAACGCTTCTTCGGATTCGCCGTGCTGGACGCGACGCCTCTCCTTTGGGAACTTCGTCAGGTCAAGACGCCGTACGAGCAGGGCGTCATGCGGAAGAGCGTCGCCATCTCGAGCGAGGCGCACAAAGCCGGGATGCGCGAGGCCGCCCCGGGTAAGTTCGAATACGAGGTCGAAGCCGCGATCGAGCATGTCTACCTGCGCAGCGGCGCGATGAGCTGGGGCTACCCGTCGATCGTCGGCAGCGGGCCGAACGCGACCATCCTGCACTACAACAAATCCAACCGGCGCATGGAGCGAGGCGATCTCCTCCTGGTCGACGCCGCGGCCAACTACGAAGGCTACACCGGCGATATCACGCGCACGTATCCCGTAAGTGGCACGTTCACGCAACCCCAGCGCGAGATCTACGAGATCGTGCTGGCGGCGCAGGAGGCGGGGATCGCCGCCGCCAAGGCGGGCAACCGGTTTTCAGATATCCAGGCCGCGTGCGACGACGTGCTGCGGGCCGGACTGAGACGGCTGGGACTCGTCACCGAGGCCACTGGACAACAATTCAAGATCTGGTCGACCCACGGCGTCTCACACTGGATCGGCATGGAAGTGCACGATGTCGCCGTGCCGAAGCCACTCGGCGCTGGCATGACGTTCGTCATCGAACCCGGCATTTACATCCGAGAGGCCGCGCTCGAGAACCTTCCCAAGACGCCTGAAAACCTCGCCTTCATCGAAAAGGTGCGGCCGATCGTGCAGAAGTACCGCAACATCGGCGTGCGGATTGAAGACTCGTTCCTGTTGACTGAATCGGGACTGGAGCGGCTCTCGAGCGGTGTGCCACGAACGATCGACGAGATCGAGCGGTTTCTGTCGGGGAAAAAGTAGCCGCGCGACGACTACTTCTCTGGTAGCCCGGCGGCGCGCCGCGCCTTGCGCAGCGCTTCGAGGGCCTCTTCGACTTCCTTTCTCGCCGCCTCCTGCTCGCGCGCGTCCTGCGCTTTCTTGAGGACGTCGATCGCTTTGAGGACCGCCCACTGCAGCGCGATCGACGTGGCCGCGACGGTGATCCCCTCGGCATTCGAAAACGCCGCGTAGCCGCGGACGTCGTCGGGCGTCACCATGTCGAGGAACTCCTGGTGCGTCATCCCACCGTAAGGGACGGCGCCGCGAAGCGACTCCTGCCCGAGCAGCGTCTGCATGTCGATTTTCGCGCCTTCGATGTCAACGCGGTAGACGGGCCGGCCGTCTCGCATCACGGGTTCGTAGACCTTCAGGGCGGTTGGGTTGGAGAGCGCGCGCTGGATCCGCGTCAGCGACACCGGCAACTCTTCGAGCTGGCCCGGCTGTGTCTCGCTCGCACCGGCCGTGGGCGGGGGTTTGGTCGACGGATCCGACCCCGGCGTCCCATTGCTCTGCCGAGCAGGCGTGACCTGGAGCAGCAGGAACAGGAGGACAGTGGCAGAACTCATGCGGTTGCTCGTTAAGACGACCGTGGGACCGGGCTGGCTTTAGTTAAAAGCGCGAGTGCCAGAGGCCTGATGTGCCAGAGGTGCCAACCCGAACTGGCGTCCAAGGCGCCGAGCCCGAGTCCTTCCCCAGTGTACAACGCCCGAGCGGTGCAAGCTCGACGAGCGCAGAGGCACAGCTCGACGAGCACAGACGAATCGATGGGCCGAAGGTGAGCTATCGCGAGTCGTGAGTCCACACTTCCGTCTCGGTGGCGCCCAGTCCCTCGATGAGCCGGAAAATCAATTTGATCGGTCCGATTTGAATCTCGTCGCCAGGCTTGAGCCGGGTCAAACCGTCGATGCGGCTGCCGCCGACGAAGGTGCCGTTCTTGCTCGACAGATCTTCTACCGACACTTCCCGGCCTTTGACGGTGACGCGAGCGTGATGTCTCGAGACCTTGGGAGAATCCAGCCGCATCGACACGCCGGGCTCTCGGCCGACGATGTGCTCCCCATCAGGGAGACGGAACTCGAGATCGCGGCCGACAAACCAACAGATCGGCGGGTCAACGGGATCAGCGAGACCCGGAGCGTCGGGAAGCTCGGTGACTCCCGCGATCGCAAATCGATAGCCGTACGCGTGCACGGTCTGAAGGAATCCGTCGCTCCGCGAGTGATCGCCAATCGCGTCGCGGATCTCACTCACCGCGCGGGCCAGACTCGCATCCGATACGAACACGCCAGGCCAGATCCTCTCGAGCAGCTCCTGCTTCGAGAGCGCGCGCGGGCGATTCTCGACCAGGACCTTCAAGAGCTCGAAGGCCTTCGGCGATAGATGGACCTCCTGGCCGCCACTCGCCAGCCGCCGGGCGCTCGTATCGAGGTCACAGTCAGCAAACCGAACGTGCACCACTACCCCCTGTAGTAGCTATCGGCTCTGAATCACCTAGGCTGTCGTTCACCCGTGGGACGCGCGCTGTTCGCTACTGAACAGCCACCAGCGTACCATTAAAACGTAACTCTCTCATTTGACGGACATTATCTAACCCCGCGCGACGGCATGGGTCTCGCTCGGGCAACCTCCAGACCATTGCCATGACCACACTCCTTCAGGACCTCCGATATGCCGTCCGGCTGCTGACCCGGTCACCCGGCTTCGCTCTGGTCGCGATTGCGACGCTCGCGCTCGGCATCGGTGCGAATACGGCGATTTTCAGCGTCGTGAACGCATTGCTCCTGCGGCCCCTGCCCTACGCGCAGGCCGACCGGCTGGTCATGGTCTGGCAGGACATGCGGGCGCGCGGCGGACCGGCTCAGGAGTGGGCGACGCCGGGCAACTTCGCGGACTGGCAAAAAGCCCCGTCGCTCTTTGAGGCGATGGCGGCACTCCAGGGGTGGCAACCGAGCCTGACCGGGTCTGGTGCGCCTGAGTCGCTCACGGGTGAGCAAGTGACCGCCGGCTACTTCGACGTGCTCGGCATTTCGCCGGCACTCGGACGGGGGTTCCGCGCGGACGAGGACATTCCAAACGCCCCGCGCGTCGTCATCCTCAGCCACCGGTTCTGGCTCCGGCGCTTCGGGGCCGACCCGCGCATCATCGGCCGGGCATTGAACCTTGGCGGTGAACCGCACGAAGTCGTCGGGATAATGCCGGCGTATTTTCGTCCGGTGATTGCGACCGCCGCCGACGTGTGGCGCCCACGCCGACTGAACCTGTCGAGCCCGGCCCGTGGCGCAGTGGTGCTGAGAGTGGTCGCGCGCCTGGCACCTGGCGTGTCGATGTCGCAGGCCGCGGTCTCAGCCGATCTCCTCTCGGCGCAGCTCGAAACCGCCAATCCAGAGTGGAACACGAAGACGCGGATCAACCTGGTCCCCTTGCATCGGCAGGTGGTTGGCGACATTCGCCAGGGGCTGCTCGTGCTGCTTGCGGCCGTGAGTTTCGTGCTGCTCATCGCGTGCGCGAACATCGCAAACCTCCTGCTCGTTCGCGCGTCGGGCCGAGCTCGCGAAATCGCCGTTCGGCTGGCCCTCGGTGCGGGCCGGCGACGGCTCATCCGCCAGCTCCTCACCGAGAGCTTGCTGCTCGCCGCCGTCGGCGGAGTCGCCGGCGTGCTGCTCGCCTTCTGGGGAGTGGAGGCGCTCCTCGCCATAGCGCCGCAGGGCGCGCCTCGCCTCAGTGAGATTGCGGAGATCGGTCTCGACGGGACTGCGCTGACGTTTGCCGCCGCGCTGATTCTCCTCACCGGCCTGGTGTTCGGTATCGTCCCGGCGTTGCACGCGTCGAAGCCGAACCTGGCGCCAGCGCTCAAGGAGGGCGGACGCGGCAGCAGCGGCGCCGTCGGCAATCGCACTCGCCGCGCACTGGTCGTTTTCGAGGTCGCGATCGCGCTGGTCTTGCTCGTCGGCAGCGGATTGCTGCTGAGAACGCTTGACTCGCTCCAGCGGTTCGACCTTGGATTCACACCAGATCGCGTGCTCGTCGCCACCGTGCTACCGCCTCGGGTCAGCTACTCGACCGCGGAGCAGCAGGTGGCGTTTCTACGATCGGTTGCTCGAACGCATCTCGGTCGTGCCTGAGATCGACACGGCAGCGCTCTCATCGGTCCTTCCCCTCGGCGGTGACAGCGACATGAGCGTGCTCGTCGAAGGCAGGCCAGCGCCCCAAACCGACGCCGAGACGACTGCCGTGTGGTACCGGCTGGTGAGCCCCACTTACTTTTCAGCCATGACCATTCCGATCGAACGCGGTCGCGGCTTCCAGCCGCGCGAGGCGGCACCATCGGTCGTCGTCAGCGCGACGACGGCGCGCCGTTTCTGGAACGGAGAAGAGCCAATCGGACGACGCATGCGGTTCAGCGAAGACGCCAGCGCTCCGTGGTTCACGGTCATCGGGGTCGCAGGCGACGTCCGTGTGCGCGGCGCGCGGGGAGAGAGCCGGAGCGAGGTCTACCTGCCGTACTGGCAGTTTCCCGAGCTCGGCACCAACATCGTCCTCAAGCTCTCGAGTGCTGCCGCAGGTCCGCCCGAGCGGTTGGCGCCAGCCCTCGCCCAGGCGGTTCGCGAAGTCGATCCCGACATTCCGGTGAGCAACGTGACGGCGATGACGCGCCTGGTCTCCGAATCGATCGACGATCCGCGCTTCCTGGCGATCCTCGTCGGAGTGTTTGCCGCCCTCGCGCTCGCGCTGGCTGCGATCGGCATCTACGGCGTCGTCGCATACGCGGTCGCGCAACGGACAAACGAGATCGGCGTGCGGATGGCGCTCGGCGCCGATCGCCGCGACGTTTTCGCGCTGGTCGTCGGCGATGGTCTCAGGCTGACGGTGTTTGGCGTGCTGATTGGCGTGGCAGCCGCAGCGGCAGTGAGTGCCAGCCTCGAGTCGCTGCTCTTTGGCGTCGCGCCGCTCGATGTGGCAACGTTTGGCGCCACGACCGCCATGCTCGTCATCGCGGCGGCCGTGGCCTGCCTGCTGCCGGCGCAGCGGGCGTCCCGGGTCGACCCCATCGTGGCATTACGTAGCGAGTGAGAAAGGAATGGCGGGCCGAGGCGCTATAATCGTAGAAACCGTTACGGATGTGGTCCCGTCTAACTGCGTGAGCCCTTAGGCAATCGCGAGGAGTCGGGACGATCGGCGGTCAAGCCCGCGAGTCAAGAGACGAGGTCACTGCCCATGGCGTTTTTCTCCCGATCGAGCCAACCAGCGCCGCAAGTCGACGCGCTCCCGCCTGATGTGGCGCTCGCGCCTAATGCGCTCATCGGCCTGCGCAACATCGAGAAATCCTACGCGCACGGCACCAGCCGCACCTACGTGCTGCGGCGCATCAACCTCGACGTGAAAGAGGGCGAGTTCATCTCGATCATGGGACCGTCGGGCGCCGGCAAGTCGACGCTGCTCCATATCATCGGCATGCACGACAGCGCCTGGACCGGCGAGTACTACTTCCTCGATCAGCCCGTGCACAAGCTCGGCGCCAAGGATCGGGCGCGGCTGCACAAGCAGAACATCGGCTTCGTCTTTCAGAGCTATCACCTGCTCGATCACCTCACGGTCTACGAGAACCTCGACATCCCGCTCTCCTATCGCGACATCCGGAAGTCGGAGCGCGAGAGCATGGTGTGCGACATCCTCGACAAGTTCGCGATCGTCGGCAAGAAGGATCTCTATCCCAATCAGCTGTCAGGCGGACAGCAGCAGCTCGTCGCCGTCGCGCGCGCCGTGATTTCGAATCCGAAGGTGATCCTTGCCGACGAGCCGACCGGCAACCTGCACACCAGTCAGGGCAGGGAGATCATGGAGCTGTTCAGGAAACTGAACGAGACAGGCACGACCATCATTCAGGTCACGCACTCGGAAACCAACGCCTCGTATGGAAGCCGCATCATCCAGCTGCAGGGACGGCTGGGTCGTTGATGAGTAGGCGCAATGCTGAATGCTGAATTGGTCAAGCCTAACTTCAGCATTCAGAATTCAGCACTCAGCATTGCAAGTACGCAGAAAGGGCCGGTCGTCTTGTAAAACGACCGGCCCTTTGTGCGTTTACCAGCGCGGTTCTTTGCGACGCCCGCCGGAAAAATCGCCGTCGTCGTAGCTGCGTCCGCCGCCGCCACCGCGGCCACGCCCGCCGCCACCACCGCCGCCAAACCCGCCTTCCGGCTTGGGTCTCGCCTCGTTGACCACCAGCGCGCGCCCTTCCATCTGCTGCTCGTGGAACTCACTGATCGCCTTCTGCGCGTCTTCGTCCGAGCCCATCTCCACGAAGGCGAAGCCGCGCGCACGGCCCGTGGCCATGTCTCGCATCACGCGCACGTTGTCGACCTTCCCCGCACGGCTGAACAGCTCGGTGAGCTGCTCCTCCGTCGCTGAATACGGAAGATTGCCGACGTAGAGTCTCCTGCCCATCCTGTCACCTACCCCTGCCAGAATTGACGCGCAATTGGTGGTACTAGCGCAACGCCCGCGCGTTCTGGATGCGGTGCGTCAGTGTGGAAAGCCGTCGCGGATGCTGTGCGGTAGGATCGTCGAACCTGCGCAGGCAAGGAGCGGGCTCCCACATTGCTAGGCGAGTATAGCAGAATGCATGCCGGGTTCCGGGCGCGAGCCGAGCCCTGGCGCGCGGCCGAATCACACGCGATATCGTTCTAGAAACTACACCTCAGCCATGGTGCTTTACCCTTGTCGCAGCAGCCAGCTACAGTGAAACGAATGTGTCATTTCAGGCAACGGAAAACCACTTCGTCCCGATGGGCACGGCCGTGGGCGACGCTGCTCATGCTGCTGTTCGCCGCGTCATGTGCCCGTGGCCGTGAGTACGAGCTCCGCGGGCAGATCCTCGCCGTCGACTCTGCCCGGCAGGAGATCACAATCAAGCACGAGGACATCAAAGGCTTCATGCCGGGCATGACGATGCCCTTCAAAGTGAGTTCTGCGGCGCTTTTGGAGGGACGCGCGCCCGGTGATCTGGTTCGCGCGACGCTTGTAGTCAACGAGACCCAAGGGGTCCTGACAGCCATCGAGCGCACCGGCTACGCGCCGATCACCGACCGCCCGATTCGGCCGCGTGTCGACGCGCTCAACCCTGGAGACGAAGTGCCTGACGTCGCGCTCGTCGACGAGACCGGCGCAACGCGGCGGCTGAGCGAGTGGCGGGGCCGAGCACTCGCGCTGACGTTCATCTATACGCGCTGTCCGCTTCCTGACTTCTGCCCCCTGATGGATCGGCACTTCGCCGACGTGCAGCAACTGGTCATGGACGATGCGACGCTGCGCGGTCAGGTGCAGCTGCTGTCGATTAGTTTCGATCCGTCGTACGACACGCCGGCTGTCCTGGCGACGCACATGAAGAAGGTCGGCGCGGATCCATCGATCTGGAGTTTCCTGACCGGCGACGAGGCCGATGTTGAGTCGCTCGCCGGCGCCTTGGGCGTGTCGGTCATGCGTGAGGGTTCCGACCCGGCCAGCGTCGTGCACAACCTCAGAACGGCGGTGGTCGACGGACGCGGACGGCTCGTCAAAACGATCAACGGCATCCGGTGGGAAGCCCCCGAACTCGTCAGCGATTTGAGGACCGCCGTTGGCCGCCGGTGACGCACCGCCACTCACGGCCTTCACCACGCGCGAACGGCGTCTCATCGAGCGGTTGCCCACGCCGCTGGCCGTTCAGCGGTTTCTGAACGCGCTCGCCTACAACATGGAGCCGCCGCCCGGTCGGGCGACGCTCCGGAGCTTTCGTGGCGTCGTGCGCCACCAGGCGGCCCACTGTCTGGAGGCGGCTCTTGCGGCCGCGGTCATCCTCGAGCAGCACGGATTCCCGCCCCTCGTGCTGAGCTTCGAGTCAATCGATCAGCTGGACCACGTGATCTTCGTCTATCGACGGAAAGGCCGATGGGGATCGGTCGCACGATCTCGCGATCCAGGCCTGCATGGGCGAAAGCCCGTCTTCGCGACGCCCCGAGCGCTGGCGCTGAGCTATGTCGACCCGTACGTCGACTTCACGGGCCGGGTGACAGGTTATGCGCTGGTCGATCTGCGCCAGCTCGGCGACTACGACTGGCGGCTCTCCGATCGCAACGTGTGGAAAGTCGAGCGCATGCTACTCGACTATCCGCACCGGGCGATTGCGAGCTCCGATGAACGCATCGACCGCCTGCGGCGGCGCTACGTCGCGTACCGGAGACGGTTCGGACAGAAGCCGGTGTACTACCGCCGGATGGATCGGTGGACTGAGCTGCCAAGGACGCAATGCTGAATGCTGAATGCTGAAGTAAAGGACGAATTCAGCATTCACTTCAGCATTCAGCATTCAGCACTCAGCATTGCGCTAATCGAGATCGAAGTCCCTGGTCGGCTTCGTGATCGGCTCCTGGTTGGCCTGCTTGAGCGCTTCCTCGAACCGCTTCGACAAGGCGTCGCCGCGGTTCTTTTCGGCGTTCACCGACTGCTGAAAGAGTGCCTCGCGCCGCGCGGCTTCGTCGGCAAGAATCCGCCGAGCGTCCGAGAGCTCCGGCCGATCTCCGCGCACCGGCTCGACATGACGCACGACTCGCTTCAGGTTCGTGTCGATCACGAGCGTCGACTGACAGCATGGGCACGCCGTTTCGAATTCGGACTTCAGAGTCATATCGGTGTCTCGCGCGTCTTGTTGACGCTATCGCCGTATCGGATTCCACTTCACGGTTACCGGCGTCCCGTCAGGTTCGGTTGCCGTGACTTCCACTTTGAAAACGCTCTGCCGGCCGCGGTCGAACTTCTGCCCGAGGCCGGTCTGAAACTGGCTGAGCGGCGCGTTCAGGCGGCCGCCTGGCAGCAGCACGTCGATACCGCCGCTGAAATGATCGTTGACGGTCACTCTGACCTTCCGCCACTCGCGCTCGGTCTGATTCTCGACCGTGACCATCCCTTCGTCGACGATGATCGAGTCGCGCGGCGCGTCGCAGGCGGCCGACGCGAGCACGCTCATCAACCCGGCGAAAAGCAGGCCGCGCCCGGCCTTCGAGCAGCGCGTCATCGGACTATGATATCCCCCATGGGCCAGGACCTGACGGTGGACGCACATTTGCATTCCAGCCGTCGATGATCTGGCTGTCGATCGCCGGCGCGGTCTTCCTCATCTGGTTCATCCTCGTCGTCCTGTTCACGCCGGGCATCAGCTACCGATTGAGCCAGCGGACGTCGGTGCACGACCCCGGTTTTCCTTATACGATTCAGTCCACCTGCCAGGCGGCGCTCCATTACGGCAACCACGTCGAGATTCTCACTGACGGGCCGTCGTTCTACCCCGCCATGCTCGACGCCATCCGCGGCGCGAAGCGCTCCATCAACATGGAGCTCTACATCTTTCAGCCCGGTACGGTCGCCGATCAATTCATTTCCGCGCTCTCGGAACGGGCGCGGCACGGCGTCAACGTCACGATCGTCGTCGACGCGATTGGCAGCTTCAGTCTCTGGGGACGCCCGGTCCGTCGGCTGCGAAAAGCCGGGTGCCGGATCGAGTCGTATCAGCGTTTTCAATGGCACTCGCTCGCCCGCGTCAACAACCGCACCCACCGTGAGCTGCTGATTGTCGACGGCCGGATCGCCTTCGTCGGAGGGGCCGGCATTGCGGATTGGTGGACGGTGGCGCGGCGGAACAAGCGCCGGCCGTGGCGCGACACGATGGCCCGGGTTGAGGGTCCGGTCGTCGCGGCGCTCCTGGGCGTTGCGGCCGAGAACTGGCTGGAGTGCTGCGGTGAAATCCTGACCGGGCCGGAGTATTTCCCAAATCTCGACGAAGTCGGCAACACGACGGCGTTCGTCGTGCGGAGTTCACCGGCCGATCGGGCGACGGCGTCGCGGGTGTCCTTTCAGCTGCTGATGGAAGGCGCCGATCGCGACGTGCGGATCAACACGCCGTATTTTCTGCCCGATCGCGCGCTGCAGCGCGCGCTGATCGACTTGGCGCAGAGAGGGGTTGAGGTGTCGATTATCGTGCCGGGACCGGCCACCGATCAGCGGTGGGTCCGTTACGCAAGTCGGCGGCTGTGGGGCCGGCTGCTCGAGGCGGGAATCAGAATCCACGAATACCGGGGCGCGATGATGCATGCGAAGGTGCTGATCGTCGACGGCGAGTGGGCCGTGCTCGGCACGACCAACATGGACAATCGATCGTTCGAGCACAACGACGAAGTGAACCTGGCGATGCGCGACACTGACGTTGCCGCGCGTCTGCTCGACGACTATCGGCGCGACGTCGATGAGAGCGACGAGATCACGCTGCCCGCCTGGACGGCGCGACCGCTCTGGGAAAAGCTTCTCGGGCCGTTCATCTGGATCCTGGAGCGGCAGCAGTGAGCGCCGCGATGAGCGAGGCCCGCAGCGGCCGCCGGCAGGTCGATCTGCGGATCGCGACCTACAACATCCACCGATCGCGGGGCATGGACCGCCGCGTCTCGCCGTCGCGGATTGCGGAAGTGCTGCGCGACATCGACGCCGATGTCGTGGCGCTCCAGGAGGTGGTCGGCGCGGGGCCGTCGGGGTCCGGTCAGGCCGAGGAGATCGGCGCGGCGCTCGGGATGGGCTGGGTAATGGCGCCGGTCCGGCATCTGCGGAGGCATCTCTTCGGCAACGTGATCATGAGCCGCTTTCCGGTGCGTCACCATGCGCAGTACGATTTGTCCTGGCGCACGTGCGAGGAGCGCGCCTGCCAGCGTGCCGACCTCGACCTGGGCGACGGCCGGTTGGTGCACATCTACAACGTCCACCTCGGAACGGCAGTGCTGGAGCGCCGATATCAGGCGCCGCGTCTGGCCGCCTTCGTCCACGACCATCGAGTGACCGGGCCAAAGATCATCCTTGGCGACTTCAACGAATGGATGCGCGGCCTCGCCACGAAGACGTTGAGTGCGCTCTTCAACAGCATCGATATCCGGGAGCACCTGCAGCGGCGACGAACGTATCCAGGGCTCTTCCCCGTCCTCCATCTCGACCATATCTATTACGAAGGGCACGTCGAGGTCCGAAGCGTCGAGCTGCCACGCACGCGCCTCGCGCTGATGGCCTCCGATCACCTGCCCCTCGTCGCCAACCTCCGCGTGGGCTTTGACCAATAGCCTCCGCGTGGGCTTTGACCAATAGGGTCAGACCGGGGTCAGACCAGGGTCAGACCAGGGTCAGACCAGGGTCAAACCACCGTCAAGAATTAAACGGGGTCTGACCCTCGTCTGACCCCTCAGGAACCTGGCCGCAGTCTCGACCGTATTGACAGATGTGCTTTCAAAATGATATCACTTTGACATCGTCTTTCAGGAGGTCAGTCACATGATTCGCGAACGCGCGGCCGCTACCCTCCCCGGTTTGCCGGTCCTGGTCGTGGGGCTCTTTGCCATCGGGTTCCTGCTCTACGCGGTCATTGCTCAGCCGTTCGGTGGCTCGGTGACGATCATCCTCACCGAGGCGGGGCTCATGGTCATCTGCACCTTTCTCCTCCTCGGCTTGTTCGTGGTCAATCCAAACGAAGGTCGCGTCTTACAGCTGTTCGGCGACTACGTGGGCACGGCGACGACAGCCGGGCTGCGCTGGGCGAACCCGTTCTACACCAAGAAGCGAATCTCGCTGCGGGTGCGCAACTTCGAGAGCACCAAACTGAAGGTCAACGACCTCGAAGGCAACCCCATCGAGATCGCCGCGGTAGTCGTGTGGCGGGTCGTCGACACCGCCGAAGCCGTTTTCGAAGTCGACGACTATCAGAACTTCGTGAAGGTGCAAAGCGAGGCCGCCGTACGCAATCTCGCAACGAGCTACAAGTACGACGCGCACGAAGAAGACCAGATGTCGCTGCGGGGCAACACGACGGCGGTCGCGGATCACATGAAAAAGGAGATCCAGGACCGGTTGGCGAAGGCCGGCGTCGAAGTGCTCGAGGCGCGGATCAGCCACCTCGCCTACGCGCCCGAGATTGCCCAGGCGATGCTTCAGCGCCAGCAGGCCGGCGCGATCATCGCGGCACGGCAGCGCATCGTCGAAGGCGCCGTCGGCATGGTGCAGATGGCGCTCGACATGCTGTCGCAGCGCGACATCCTCGAGTTGGACAACGAGCGTAAGGCCGCCATGGTCAGCAACCTGCTGGTCGTGCTCTGCGGTGAGCGTTCGACCCAGCCCGTCATCAACACAGGCACGATCTATCAGTAACGCCCGTGGCTGACCGGAAGCCGTTTCTGCTTCGGATCGACCGCGACGTGCTCCTGGCCGTTCAGCGCTGGGCAGACGACGACCTGCGCAGCCTGAACGGCCAGATCGAGTTCCTGTTGAGACGTGCGCTGAAGGACGCGGGGAGAGAAAACGCCGACCGCCCGACGGACAAACCGGACTGAGGGAGTCGCCGCCGTCTAACCTTTAGGACTCTTCGTACTCTTCTTCGTTGCGGGGCACGAGGCGGGTGGATGGTCGAAGGGCTTCCCGGTAGTCGAACACGGGCAGATCGCGGACGTGCAGCGCGAGAGCGCACGTGGCGCCCTTCTGGTCGATGACGACGGTCACCGGGCTGCCTTCGACGCCGTCTCTGAAGCTGATGCGGCAGCCACAGGCCAAGCGCGCGTGCGTGAACCCCTTCAACATCGTTAGAAGATCATACTACAGGAGCGCCTTGATCTCGCTCTCGAACTCCTCCTTCGTCGCCGGGCCCACGTGCCTGCCACACATCGACCCATCGCGCCCGACGATGACCGAGGTCGGGAGCCCGTAGAGCGGCCCAAAAGCGTCGAAGAGCTCGTCTTCGCCGAGGCCGATGAGCATCGGATAGTTGATTTTCCATTCAGCGGCGAAGCTGCGCAACGTCTCCGGCGAGTCGTCTTCCGAAATGCCGAGGATCATCAGACCCTTATCCTTGTAGGCGTCCTGCAAGGCGATGAGCCCCGGCAACTCCACTTTGCAGGGCGGGCACCATGTCGCCCAGAAGTTGATCAGGAGGACGTTGCCCTTGTACGCGGCAAGGCGAACACTGGCGCCGTGCATGTCCTTGACGGTGAAATCGAGATTCGCCTTCTTGTCCGACTTGCAGGCGACGTCGGCACGTGCCGGATTGGCGGCGTCCGCGCTCTCGACCTCCACGTGCGTGCTCGGCCCAAGCATCGCCGAGGCGGTGAGCACGCCGACGCCAAGGGCGCCGGCCGCCGCAATCATCCAGCGAGTGGTCATCATGATGCTGAACCCCTTGAACCCTTTGATTGTCTTGAACCCTGTGAACCCTATCGTGCCGATCGCTGCACGTACTGAGCGACGCGCTCAATCTCCGACGGGCTTCCCCGCGTGACGACGGCGTAGGTGCGGCCACCCTTCGACCAGATCATCGCTTCCTGACCCAGCCGCTCGACCAGGCGCGGAACCGAGCCAACCCGAGGGTGCTCGCTGTTGAGCACATACACGGAAAAGGGCCGACCGCGCCACTTGTACATGACGTGGGCGGTCTGGCCTTCGGACGAGATGCAGCGGCGAATGCCCATCAACTCGAGCTGCTCGACCGACGCGCTCTCAGGAACTGTGACTTCCCAGCCACGGCTTTGGGCCCACTCGCGGCCGAGCACTTTGGCGTCGGGGAGGATGGTCGGCAAGGATGCGAACTCGAAACACTTGACGTGGTCGGCCGAGAGCTGGGTACCCAGCGCCTCCACGCTACCGCTCAAACCGTAGAGAAACACCCCCGCGATGGCCAGCACGAGCGTCGCGACCATCGAGAGCGGCACCCAGGTCTTCTTAGAGAAACCACGAGTGAAGCCGGAGAAGCCGCCGGAACGGACGCGCGCACCCTCCCGATCCGCGCTTCGCTGACAGTGCGCTTCGCAGCGGCGACGCAACTCCGCCGATGCGCACTCGCGCAGGGTCCCGCGCCGGGCCGCTACGGCCTCACGCACTACCCGCTCGGCGGCAACGCGGTCGCGGCACACGGGACAGCTGCGAAAATGCGCATCGAGCGCCGCACAATCGCGCGGCGCGGCTTCGCCGTCGACATACGACGCGAACAACGATTCGAGGTCCCGACACTCAGCCATGATTCTCAGCCCGATGCGGCCCGCGGCGCCGCGGTCCCGCGTTTCGGGGCCAGCCGCTCGAACAGCATCCGGCGGCCCCTCGAGATCCGTGACATCACCGTGCCGATCGGCACGTCGACGATCCGCGCGATCTCGGCGTATGAAAACTCTTCCACGTCCCGGAGCCACACGGCCTGGCGAAACGCTTCCGGCAGCCCGTCGAGGGCTTCCTGCAAATCGCTGTCGAGCGTCGCTCGCGACAGCAGCTGCTCAGGCGTCTGCTCGTCGCCACGCTGGTCTGCGGCCAGCTCCACCGTCTCGCTGTTCACGTCGACGGGATTCCGGACGTCGTGCCGGCGCATGTTCCGAAACGTGTTGTGAAGGATCGTGAACAGCCACGCCTTGAGATTGGTGCCGCGTTGAAACTGCGCCGACGCGCGAAACGCCTTGAGATACGTCTCCTGAACCAGGTCCTCCGCATCCTGCGGCCGGCGCGTCAACCGAAGCGCGGTCCCGTACAGCGCATCAATGTACGACAGCGCTTCGTCGGCGAACGCGCGATCCTCGCCGGACCCGCCGGCTCCCGGCGACGCGGGGTCTGTCTGTTTCGACCGGCGGCCAAAGACCATGGGGTGCTCAACACGTTGGCCCCGCAACTCAGAACACCGTTGGGACCCGTGTTTATTCCTGCGATTGTACTCAATGACGGACGGCCGCCGTTCGCAGTTGAGGACACATGCCAGGCGAGAGCGACTTTCGACTGGCAAATGGCCTATTTACGCGCGGCATCCCGATTGCTCGGCCGGCGGCAGCCCCCAAGCTCACTCGGCGCGGCAAGGTATCGGCCCGCCTGCCGAAGGCCTCTGGGGACCCAACCGTTGCGGCAACCGTCCTAGCTACAGTAACATCGGCGGCAGTCGGCCTCCGCTGCCACTTCCGAGGTGAACCATGTGCACGCGCAACCTGCGCGGCCCCGTCGCGTTGGTGGGGACTGCTCTTCTGACCCTGGTCTTCAGCGCTGGGATTGCGCACGAGGCGTCCGCGCAGACGGGCTATATCCCGTACTACGGCAAAAACAAGATCCGGTACAACAACTTCAAGTGGCACATCTACACGACGGATCACTTCGAGGTCTACTACTACCCCGAAATCGAGCAGCATCTCGGCCGGATCGTCAGCTACGCGGAGAGCGCCTATCAGCTGGTCAGCTCTGACCTCAAGCACGACCTGGCGTTCAAGGTCCCGCTCATGCTCTACAAGACGCAGAGCGAGTTCCAGCAGCAGAACGTCGAGCCGTCGGAGCTCCCAGAGGGCGTGCTGGCGTTTGCCGAACCTTATCGCGACCGGATGGTTCTCCCGATCGACGAAGTCGACGATGCCCTCTATCGGTTGATTACGCACGAGCTCACCCACATCTTCGAGTTCGACATCATCCCGCGATCGCTCTTGCGCCGTGGCCTGCCCCTGTGGGTCGACGAGGGCCTCGCCGACTACATGACGAGCTATTGGAACTCGTTCGATTTGATGACGGTGCGGGACGCGGCAATTGCCGACACCGTGCCGGCGATGAGCGACTTCGAGGGCGCCGCCTTCGTGGATGGCCGTCTCCCCTACAACCTGGGGCATGCGGCGTTCGAGTTCATCGAGTCGAGGTGGGGCAAGGAAGGGTTGCGTCAATTCCTGTTCGCGCTGCGTAAGAACGTCATCGGCGGCGGCGAGAGCGCGTATGAGGAAGCGTTCCGGCTCAAGGCGGACGAGTTCGACGAGCAGTTCGACAAGTACCTGAAGGATCGCTTCAAGCCGTTCCGCGACAAGGAACGTCCCGCCGACTACGGTCGGGACCTCGCGCCGAAACGCGACCGGACGCCGTATGTCAGCGTCGTCTCGATCGAGCCTTCACCGTCGGGAGACCTGCTGGCGGTCGCGGCCGGCAACCGCAAGGAGCAGGAGCTCGACATCATCATCCTGTCGACCAAGGACAGCAAGGTCATCCACAACCTGACGAGCGGCTTCAACAAGGATCGCGGCTTCGAGTACATCGCCACGCCCGGCGGCTTCCGCAACAACGCCGTGCCCTGGATGTCGTGGTCTCCGGTCGGCGACACCATCGCGTACTTCGCCCGCACCGAGAAGATGAAGACGCTCATCATGCAGAACGTCGTCACCGGCAAGGTCAATCAACGGATCGAGCTGAAGACCGTCGACATGCCGGAGTCGCCAGACATCAGCCCGGACGGCAAGGAAGTCGCTTTTTCAGGTCTCGTCGGCGCCACTGGCGACATCTTCGTGGTCAATCTGGAGAGTCGCGAAGTCCGCAACCTGACCAAGGACAACTTCGGAGACTTCGCGCCGACCTGGTCGCCCGATGGGAAGTCGATCGTCTACCTCGCGCGGGCCAGCGGCAACGACAAGCTGTTCATGCTCAATGTCGCGACCGGGCAGAAAACCCAGCTGACGTTCGGCACCCACGACGACGGCGGCGCGCAGTTCATCGACGACGACACGCTCGTCTTTCCCTCGACCGCCATCGATCCGAACCAGCCAGTCGAGGCCGAGGTCGCGCGCAACGGGAACATCTACAACATCTGGACGCTCAACCTGAAGACCAAGGAACTGCGCCAGTTCACCGACACCCTCACCGGCAACACGTCGCCGGTGGTCCTGAGCGACACCAAGCCGGCGCGGATCGGCTTTGTCACCTACTACAAGGGCGAGTACGGCATCCACGTGCTCTCGCGCGAGGAACCGCTGCACACCGTCGCCTCGAGCGACTTCGGCGACGCGACCCTCGGGCCGCCGATCCCGTTCCAGCCGCCGATGACGCACGACATCGTGCCGGGCAACAAGCGCAAGAAGGGCGCGTTCGAGAAGCTGTTCCTCGAAGGCCGGCCGCCGGTGGCGCTCGGCGTGACGAGCGGCGGCGACATCTTCGGCGGCACGCAGGTGACGTTCACCGACGTCCTCGGCGACAAGCAGTTCAACATCTTCGCCGCGTCGGTGTCGCAGTACCGCACGTTGTCGTTCTCGTACATCAACCTGTCGCGGCGCCTGCAGTACGCGATTCAGGCGTATTCACAGCAACAGTTCTTACTACGCCTACGATCCGTACGGCGCGTACTATCCGATCGACTACGGGTACATCGATCGCGATCAGGCGATCGCGACGCAGACGGCGCGCGGCGCGACGATTTCGGGCATCTATCCGCTCAACCGCTACACCCGGCTCGAGATGAGCGCCGGCTTCCTGCAGTTCGGCCAGGAATACAACGAGCCAGGCCTTCAGGACATCGCCGACGACTATCAGCAGGATCATGTACGGCCGCGTGCTGTTCGTCGACGGCCAGTTCATGCCGTTCGGGCTGAACCTCGTGCGCGAGACGACGATCTTCCGTGAGTACGGTCCGCTCGCGGGACACACGCTGTCAGCTCGGCTACGAGTACGCCCCGAGCGCGGGCAGCCTGCTGTCGCAGACAGACGCTCGACGGCGATGCGCGCTACTACCTGCGCATCGCCACCAACGGCGTGCTCGCGCTTCGCGCCCGCGGCTACAAGAGCTGGGGCGAGTACCCGGGCTACCTGTACTTCGGCGGCAACTCGGAAATGCGCGGCTACGACTACCTGTCGTTCCTCGGCAACAAGGGGTTCTTCACCGATGCCGAGCTTCGCTTCCCGATCATCGAAGCGGCGCTGACGCCAATCGGCGTGGTCGGCGGCCTTCGCGGCGTGTTCTTCTTCAACTTCGGCGCGGCGGGCTACGAAGGGATGCCGACGAAGGTGTGGCGCGACGACACGACGATCGAGACGCCGCTCATCGACTACGCGTTCGATCCGACGTCGCCGAGCCAGGTTCGTGCCCGTCTACGGCGCACCGCGGCCAGTGTCGGGCTTCCGGCTCATCGACAGCCGCGCGTCGTACGGCGTCGGCCTCGAAACGTTCGCGCTCGGGTTCCCGATTCACTTCGACTGGTCGTGGCGCACGCTGTTCAACAAGGACTACGAAGACGTCGCTGTTCGCCTATCCGGCGGCCGTCGACGGCGAGTTCGGCCCGAACGCCGGCAGCACCTGGTTCCGCAAGGTGAAGTTCAGCGTCTGGATCGGCTACGACTTTTAAGACAATGCTGAGTGCTGAATGCTGAATGCTGAAGTAAAGGAAAAATCTCCTTCAGCATTCACTTCAGCATTCAGCATTCAGCATTCAGCATTGCGATGAGTCCCCAAGTGCGCTCGACCTCGTCGGCCTCCTGGCCGACTACGTCGAGCATCAGCTCCCCGCCGAGATGCACCAGGAGCTCGAGCAGCACCTGGCCGAGTGCCCGCGCTGCGTGGCGCAGCTCAAGACCTACGAGTCGACGCTGTCGCTGCTCCGCTCGATCCGCGACGAAGACCTGCCGAAAGAGCTCCGCTGCAAGCTGAAGGCGTTCGTCGACAAGCGCTGCTGTAACTGACCACGGCGCCGCGGATCTCACACGATCACGCGGCGATCACGGACAGCACGTTCGGATCGGCGGAGGCGTTCGCCATGCTTCTAGAGCCGGACGCGCTCGCAGGTCTTTCTCTGCGCCTTGAGGCGCTCGGCGCGGCGGACGGTCGGCAGTCTGCGGCGCGCTGCCGCTCTTCCGCGGTCTCGAGAGTCAGTCCAGGAATCGGCAGGCGATGGCCGTCGCGATCGGTCGCCACGAACGTCAGGAACGCCCGGCTGGTCATCCGGCGCACGCCGGTCAGCGTCTCCTCGGAGAACACCTCGACTTCGACTTCGAGCGACGTGCTCCAGACCGCGGTGACGAGCGCCTTCAGGATGATCAGGTCGCCGACTTTGATCGGATGCAGGAACTGCAGGCCGTCGACCGCGGCCGTCACGAGCAGGCAGCGCGTGTGCCGGTGCGCACGCGATCGCGCCGGCAATGTCGATGAGGTGCATGACCGTTCCGCCGAGGATGTACCCGAGCGGGTTCGCATCGTTCGGCAGGACGACCTGCACCATCTCGGTGGCGCTCTCAGAGGCGCGTTTGGGAGGAAGCATCAGGGGTGATGATACTCGCGATCGGGGTCGGGTCGTCGGCTCGGGAGCTCGAGGTTCGCCGCTGAGCGCTCCCGGCGCACCCGCGATCCCGACTCGTGAGATCCGTGCGATCCGTGTTCTCCGTGGCTTTAGTTGGCCTCCAGCCCGACGACGCTGCGGTCCATGTCGATCGTCACGCGATACTTGCTGAGGAAGCGGTGGCCGACGATGCCGCCGAGCTGAAAGCCGAGGAGCGCGCTCGGCGCGCGCAGGTTCAGGACGACGACGGGAATGCGGGTGAACCGGATCGTGCTGAACTCGAGATCGACGTCCGGCATGAGGAACGCGTCCTTGTCCCAGCCTGACGTGCCGTAGACGCGCAGCGGAATCCGCCGAAACGGCGACGGCCGGCTGAATCTGACCGGCGGTCGCATCGCTGATCGAGATCAGCTCGCCGCCGGTGTCGACGACGAACGTCGCCGGCAGCGAGCCGTTGACCGTGCCGCGGACGAACGCCAGGCGATACATGCGGAGCGGAAGCTCGTTGGTGTAGTCGGCGGGCTCGAGCGAGCGCCCGATCGTCAGCTGGCGGCGCTCGTAGTCGATGCCGCATCGACAGGCCGAGCGCCAGCGGCGAGAAGCTCTCGGGCTCGCGCGTCGGCAACCCGCCGAGCGGCGGGTTCTTGATCAGGCACGGCACGTTCCTGAACCTTCAGGCCGCCGATCTCGAGCGTGTCGATGCGTCCGACCTCGAGTCCGCGCAGTCCGACGCCGCCGACGCCGGCCGTCTGCATGGAGGCGATCGGCCGGACGCCGCGCCGGCGGGCGACGTCGAGCGAGATCACGGTGCGCTCGGCGCCCGGTGTCGAGCAGGAACTCCTGCCGCCCGCCGTTGACCTTGCCCGTGACGATGACCTTGTCGCCCCGAATCCGGATCGGCATCGTCCAGACGCCGCTCGGCGGCGGCGCGTCGATGTCGAACGGCACGCGGCCCTTGAAGGACTCGAGGAACCTGATCTCGGCGCGGGCCCAGCCGGCTTTCTCGCTGCGGTCCTTGTCGGGGAGGAGATCGATGTAGCTCGCGAGCGCCCGCGCCGCCTCGTCGAACTGGCGCAGGCGCTCGTGAATCGCGGCGAGCGTGTGATGGAACTCCGCGTCTCGCGCGGATTCAGCTCGAGCGCTTCGCTCGCGCGTCGGTCAGCGCGTCGGCGAGCCGGTTGCGCGCCGCGAGCGACCGGGCGCGGCCGTGCCGGGCGCGGGGCTGCTGGGCATCGACGGCCAGCGCGCGCTGTCGTACGACGCTTCGGCTTCCTCGAAACGCCCGATCGACCAGAGGGCGTCGCCGCGCACGGCCGATGATGCGTCGGGTCGGCAGGGTGCCGTCGGCCGAGGCTCGGACGAGACGTCGAAGGCCTCCTGAAAGTCGCCAGTCCGGAGCAGGGCGAGCACGAGTCCGGCACCGGCCCGAACCGACAGCGCCGCGTCGTCCGCCCCGAGCGCCCGGCGATACGCATCCTGCGCGTCCACGTACCGCCCGTCGGCGAGGAATAGATCGCCGAGCTGCACCTGCACGTCGGCCGGACGTCAGACGACGCCTGCGCCCGCAGCGCGACTGCGCCGCGAGGAGAATCGCGCCGACGATCAGCAGGAATCGTCTCATAACCTCCCCGCCCGACTGGGACTGCACCGGACTGCCGACTGGACTGCCGACTCGGACTGCCGACTGTGACTGCCGACTGTGACTGCCGACTGACGACTGTCGACTGTCGACTGTCTATTTCTGGTAGTACTGCGCGTTCACCGGGATGAAGTTCTTCCACTTCTCCGGCGTTTCGTCGAGCGCGAAGATCGCTTCGACAGGGCACGCCGGGACGCACGCGCCGCAGTCGATGCACTCGTCGGGATGGATGTAGAGCATCTCGGCCGTTTCGAACTCGGGCTCATCTTTCCGGGGATGAATGCAGTCGACCGGGCACACGTCCACGCAGGCCGAGTCCTTCGTGCCGATGCAGGGTTCGCAAATGATGTACGCCAACTATCCCTCCAGATGTCGCCTCGGTCGCCAGCGTCCGCGCGCAGGTGGCTGCCGCGCGGAGGCGGAACGCGTTATTGAATCGTGACCCGTCCGGCAAACCCGTCCGAGTAGCCGTGATAGTGCGTGATGCCGGGTTCCGGGTAGCACCAGCAGTAGTAACCGACGCCATTGTCGAAATCGACGAGCCAGAGCCCCTTCGGCTCGGCGCCGAGCGTCTGCAGCTCGTCGGCCCAGCCGTTGACGACCTCGCGCAGCGCCGCCGAGAGCGCTGGCGTGCTCCGGATCGTCTTCCGCGATGCCGTGCAGCTGTGCCGAAAGCGTCTCCGACCGACGGACCGCGTCGGCGGTCATGAGCTTCACCCGCGGCAGCAGCGCACGAGCCTCGTCCAGCGAGAAAATTGGCCGGTCGTCGTTTGCGATTCGGTCATGACTAGCCCACGGCCTCCGGCATCGAGGCGATCCACACGATTATAATTGCCGTTCCCTCCGGGTGTGACCCCGAGTGTAACCCAGCATGTAGACCGTCGCAGTCCGCCTGTTCGCGCTCGTCGTGACGTTGGCCGCGTGGGTCCTGGTCGTCCCATTGACTGCGCTCGGCGCAGCCGCTGCCGGCTGGCCCCGTGAGCGCGTTCGACGGCCGGCTGGCGGTCGGCGTCGAGGTCGTCGCGACCTTCGGGGAAAAGGACGACGACGCGTTTTTCAACTACACCGACTACGAGCACAACACGCTGCGGATGTTCCGGGTGGCGCTGTCGGCCGTCCTGGCGCCCAGTCAGCCGCGTGGCCGTCGTCGGCGAAGTCCGGTCGGAAGACCTCAATCTGGTTCGGCCCTACGCGGCCTACGTCCGCGTCCGTCCCTGGATCAACCACGCGTTCGACGTGCAGGTCGGTCGCATACCGCCGTCGTTTGGCGCCTTCGGCCGCCGCGGCTATCAGGGCGGCGACAATCCGCTCATCGGCTACCCGCTCGCCTATCAGTACCTGACCTCGCTTCGTCCCGATGCCGCGCCGGCGACAGTCGCCGACCTGCTCGTCATGCGCGGCCGGGGCTGGCGACGACCTATCCGATCGGCTCGACAGGACGCCGGCGCCTGGCGTGCCGCTCATCTCGGCGTTCCGGTGGGACACCGGATTCCAGGCACACTGGGAAGGCCGCGTGGTCGATGTCACCGGAAGCGTGACGATCGGCACGCTCGCCGATCCGCGTTTCGAAGACAACAACAGCGGCAAACAGGTGTCGAGCCGCGTCGCCTATCGGCCGACGACCGGGCTCATCCTCGGGGGATCGGCCGCGCGTGGCGAGTTCTTCGATCGCGACGTCACGACCGGCGCTGTCCAACTCCGGCGGCTCGCACGCGCAGTCGGCGCTGGGCGCCGACGTCGAGTACTCGCGAGGCTACTGGCTGGTGCGCAGCGAGCTCGTGTGGAGCCGCTGGAACGTTCCGTTTGCGACGCCGGCGGCCTCCGAAAATGTCGACGCGCTGGGTGCCTGGGTCGAAGCGCGCTATCGCGTCACGCCGCGGATTGTCGTGTCCGGCCGCGCCGACCGGCTCGGGTTTTCGCGCCTCGATGGTCGGTCCGAGCCTGGCGCCGACCTGGGACGCGAACGTCTGCGCGCCTCGAGGCCGACGGCGGCTACTACATCCAGCGCAACCTCGTCGCGCGGTTCGCGGTGCAGCACAACGAGCGAGATGGCGGCCGCGTCCGCCAGCGCACGTACTTTTCCGGCGCAGGTCGCATACTGGTTCTGATGGCTCCCGTGATTTCATCCCTTCGATTCGTCGTGGGCGCGTTGGCCCTGTCGGCCGTCGCCGCCGGCGCGCCGCTGGCGACGAACCGTGATCCGGCCAACGGCACCATCCGCGGCCGTGTCGAGCTGCGGCCGTCTCCGCCCGACCTCGCGCCGCGCCCGCAGGTCGGCGACGTGTCGATGCCGAAGCGGCCCGATCCGACCGACCGCCGACGCAGCGTCGTCTATCTCGAGATCGCGCCACGGGCGGCCTTCGACCACCGTGACGAGCCGCGCGCCAAGCTCGATCAGCGCAACGAGGCGTTCGTGCCGCACGTTCTGGCGATCGTCGCCGGGACCACCGTCGACTTCCCCAACAACGACACGACCTATCACAACGTGTTCTCGCTCTCGTCGACGCGCTCGTTCGATCTCGGACGCTACGCCGTCGGACGGTCGAAGTCCGTAAGATTCGATCGCCCCGGCATCGTCCGTGTCTTCTGCGACATTCATTCGCACATGAGCGCCTTCATCCTGGTCTTCGCGCACCGCCATTTCGCGGTCACCGACGACGACGGCCGGTATCGGCTCGAGAACGTGCCGCCTGGCAGCTACACGGTGATGGCGTGGAACGAGTCGGCGCCGACCGAGTCGCGGCGCATCGTGGTGCCAGAATCGGGTGGCGACGTCGAAGCCAACTTCGCGTTGGGGCGGCGATGAGTAGAACCTATCTCATCAGCGCCAGGGCAGTGTGATCAGTGCGAACGAGCGGAGCGAGCGAGCCACGCGATCGGCCCTCCTCCGCGCCGCAGCGCTACGGAGGGTCCACCGTAGCTTTAGCGGAGGTGGAAGCGCGCCGGCGAAGCGGCGCGCGAGAGCGCGTGTCGGGGAGTCCGAGGGGCGAAGCCCCTCGGATAAGAACTAGATGAGCCTGTTCAGCTCGCTCACCAACCGGATCTTCTTCGGCAGCGCCCTGCTGGCGGTCGCCTCGATCGCGATCGCGATCTACAACGTCAACGTCGCGGTGACGCGGCAGGCCGAACAGGAGCTGCGTCGTGGCCTCGACGAAGCGGGCACGATCATCGACGAGTTTCGCGGCGAGCTCGTCGAGCATTTCACGCGCGAGGCACGGCTCATCGCGGATCTGCCTCGCCTGAAAGCCGCCGTCGACACCAACGATCCGACGACGGTGCAGCCGATCGCGGTGGAGTACCGGCGGCAGTTGTCCGCCGACCTCCTGCTCGTCACCGGCCGGCAGGGACAAGCGCTCGCAGAAATCGCGTCGGCCAAGGCCTCGACCGGATCGTACGCCTCGCTGCCCGGCGTCAGCCTGGCGCAGAAGGGCCGCGAATCGAGCTCCTTCTGGCCCCACGCCGCCGGCATCCTGCAGATCGTCACCGTGCCGATCTGGATCGATCCGCGGCAACCCGAAATCCTGGGCACGCTGAGCGTCGGCGTCAGCCTCGACAACGCCATGGCCAGCCGCTTTCACGAACTGACCAACAGCGATATCGCGTTCGGCATGGGTGGCATGATTCGTTCGTCGACGCTCCCGCAGCCGCTCTGGCCGGCTCTGACGCCGCTCCTCGGCACGTCGAGCCTGTGGCCAAGCGTGCCGGTTGGCAGCGAGGACTACATCGCCAAAACGCGCGCCCTTGCATCGGCATCGGCTGATGGGAACGGGACGGATCCCGGCGCGAGCGTCATCATCCTGCGGTCGCGAACCGAGCGCCTGGGTTTTCTGAATCCTTTGCACGGCCGGCTGGGCATCATCGCCGTTGTCGCCGTGCTGGCGGCGACGCTCCTGAGCTATGCAATCGCGCGCACCGTCACGCGGCCGCTCGGCGCCATTACCGCGACCATGCGCGAGATGGCCGCAACCGGCGACCTGACCCGGCGCATTGCCGCACCGCCCGGCGGCGCCGCGTGGGAAGACGAGGACGCCCGGCTCCTCGCGAGCACGTTCAACACGATGACCGACTCGATCGCGCGTTTCCAGCGCGAGGCGGCGCAACGCGAGCGGCTTTCGTCGCTCGGGCGGCTCTCGACTGTCGTCGCGCACGAAATCCGCAACCCCTTGATGATCATCAAGACCGCGCTTCGGGCGCTCCGCGGCGCGAACGTCAAGCCCGACGAGCTCCGGGCGGCCGTCGCCGACATCGACGAGGAAACCGCGCGCCTCAACCGCCTGGTGTCTGAAGTGCTCGACTTTGCCAAGCCGATCAAGTTCGAGCTGGGACCGACCGATCTGAACGCGCTCTGCGAAGCCGCCGCCCGCGCCGCCGACTCCGACGCCCCGCCGATTCCGATCACGCTCGACCTGGACCGCTCGCTGCCGATGGTCGCCACCGACGCAGAGCGGCTCCGCGTGGCGCTGGTCAACATCCTGACCAACGCCCGAAACGCCGTCGCCGGACGGCCGATGGCCGATGGCCGGTCGGAACCGGTCCGGCTGAAGACCCGACGCAAGCCTCCGGGCCAGGTGGTGATTGAGATTCGCGATCAGGGCACGGGCATTGCAAGTGAAGACCTCAGTCGCGTCTTCGATCCGTACTTCACCACCAGGCGTACCGGCACCGGACTCGGGCTCGCGATCTCCAAGAACATCGTCGAGGGCCTTGGCGGTACGATCGGCGTCTCGAGCCGCCCGGGGGAGGGCACGGAGGTCAGGATAATTCTGAATGCTGAACGCTGAATGCTGAAGTAAGGGCCGAATTCAGCATTCACTTCAGCATTCAGCACTCAGCATTCAGCATTGCCATGTCTACAGCTTCGATTCTGCTCGTTGACGACGAAACCAAGATTCTCAACGCGCTGGCGCAGGCGCTGCGTGAGGACCGCCACGAGGTCGTGGCGACGTCGAGCGCCCGTGAGGCGCAGCGGCTGCTCTCGCAGCGCATGTTCGATCTGCTCGTTGTCGACAATCTGATGCCGGAGCTCACCGGACTGGACCTGATTCGCGAACTGCACGCGTCGGGCGCCGCCGACCGGCCGCAGATCGTGATGATGACGGCCCACGCGACGGTCGAGAGCGCGATCGAGGCCATGAAGCTGGGCGCGTTCGACTACCTGCAGAAACCGTTCGAAGTCGACGAGCTTCTTGTCGTCGCCAGCCGCGCCTTGGATCACCAGCGTCTACGCACCGAGCATCGGTATCTCATCAGCGAGCGGGACGCCGAGTTCAATCACTACGGGCTCGTCGGCCGCAGCCGCCGGATGGAAGAAGTGATTCGGACCGCGGAAGTGGTCGCCAAATCGCGGAGCACGGTGCTCATCATGGGCGAGACGGGCACCGGCAAGGAAATGGTCGCGCGCGCCATTCACTATCACAGCGCCCAGCGCGAGATGCCGCTCATCAAGGTGAACTGCGCGGCGATCCCGGAAACGCTGCTCGAGTCGGAGCTGTTCGGCCACGTCCGCGGCGCGTTCACCGGCGCAACGACGAGCAAGCGCGGCAAGTTCGCGCTCGCCGACGGCGGAACGATCTTCCTGGATGAAATCGGAACGATGAGCCCGACGCTGCAGTCGAAGCTGCTGCGCGTCATTCAGGAGCGTGAGTTCGAGTCGCTCGGCTCGGAACGGACCCAGAAAGTCGACGTCCGCGTGATCGCGGCCACCAACCGCGACCTGCAGCAAATGGTCGCCGACGGCCGCTTCCAGGAAGATCTCTACTACCGTCTCCATGTCATCCCGATTCATATTCCACCGTTGCGCGAACGGCGCGAGGACATCCCGGTACTCGTCGAACACTTCATGCAGAAGCACGCCCAGCGCGCCGGCAAGCGCATCGAAGGGATCGCGCCTGGCGTGATGCAGGCGCTTCAGGCCTCGGACTGGCCGGGCAACGTCCGCGAACTCGAGAACACCATGGAACGCGCGGTCGTGCTGTCGCAGACCGCGATCATCGGACCCGACGCCGTGCGCATCCTGAGCGTCAACAGCACGCCGCCGGTCGGCCTCCCGTCACTCAACCTCCGCCAGAATCTCGACTGGACCGAACGCGAGACTGTACGGCGGGCGCTCGAGAGCTCGGATGGCGTGAAAAAAGACGCCGCCGAGGCGATGGGCCTGACCCAGCGAGCGCTCAGCTATTACCTTGCGAAGCACCGATTGAACTAGTCTTCCGAGGGGCTTTGCCCCTCGGACTCCCCGACACGCTCTCTCGCGCGCCGCTTCGTCGGCGCGCTCCGATCGCGTGGCTCGCTCGCAGCGCTCGCTCGCACTGCTGAGACCGCCCTGGCGATTTAAGAGATAGGTTCTGGCCCCTGGTGCGCTCGGGTGTCCTTACGAGACGCGTAATTCGGTTCGTCAATCGTAAGTACACGCGACGCCTGAAGCGGTTGGAAGCCTGTGCGATGCGCTGACGCGCGGGCGGCACCGCGTTTGCGACACCAGTCACGCTTGGGAGGACACCTGCACGATGCGACTACCTAGGGGTGTGCGAGCTGGGCTCGCCTGCGTCATGCTGACCACGCTCATCGGCACGTCGGGGTGCGATGAGAAGCTCAGCGACCTCGTCGGACCCACACCAAACCTGGCGCCGACGTTCTCGAGTATCCGCGCTGACATTCTTCAATCGACCGATCTGGCGGGCCGAACCGCGTGCGTGACCTGTCATCGACCCCAGGGCGGTACGCCGATGAACCTGGTGGACGATCCGTACGGCGCGCTGGTTGGCGTCGCAAGCCGACAGAAGCCCGGCGCGATCCTGGTCGTTCCTGGCGATCCTGATGCGAGTTACCTGATCCACAAGCTCGAGGGACGGAGCGACATCGTCATGCTGCGCATGCCGCGCAACGGACCTCCCTACCTCACCCAGGGCCAAATCACCGTGATTCGCCGCTGGATTGAAAACGGCGCTCCCAACAACTGAGGGGATATGCAGCACACAGGACTCATGAGGATCGTGATCGCAGCGACGCTGCTGCTGACCGTGGCGGCGCACGCAACCGCCGGACAAACGGAGGGCCAGCGTCCAGCTCCACCTCAGCCTCCGCCTCCGCCCGCCGAACAGACGCCGGCCGCGCCGAGCGATCGCGCGGTCGACCTGAGCGAACCCGACTTCACGCTCATCGGATTGCCGACCACCCTGCGAATGCCCAAGTACGCGAGCGCGTTTCGCGTGACCCATCGCTTCACGCGATCGCTCGCGCAGGGCAACTTCGGCGACCTGCTCGCGGACGCCTTCGGTACTGACGGCGGCGCGCAGATTGGGCTCGAGTATCGCTTCGGGCTCCTGAGTGCGACGCAGGTGGCCGTCAATCGCACGAGCGACAAGACGATTCAGTTCCTCGGGCAACATCAGCTGCTCCGGCAAAGCGACAAGGTGCCGATCGGCCTCGACGCGGTCTTCACCATCGAAGGCAAGAACAACTTCCAGGAGAGCTACTCCCCCTCGATCGGCGCGGTCGTCTCGAGAAAGCTCGGACGCCACGGCGCGATTTACGTCGAGCCGATCTGGGTCAACAACACCAACGTGCTGCCGAGCGAAGTCGTCGACGACAACGACACGTTCATCATCGGTCTCGGCGCCCGGGTACGGATTCGCTCGAAGCTGTACCTCGTTGCCGAAACGGCGCCGCGTTTCGGGTACGACCCAGGTATCGCGTACGGAAGTTTCGGCATCGAGATGCGGGCCGGCGGGCATTCGTTTCAGATCAACTTCTCGGACGGCTTCGGCACCACGATGGCCCAGATGGCGCGCGGCGGCTTCGATAGCGATGACTGGTATCTCGGATTCAACATCTCGCGGAAGTTTTTCTAAGGACCAACCCATTCGGGAGAACGTCATGAACAGCAGAACTGTGAAATGGCTGGCACTGGCATCAGGGCTTGCGCTGGCAGTCAATTGCGGCGGCTCGAGCACGTCGCCGTCACCGCCGCCGAGTACCGGCGGCGGAAGCACTGGAACGATCGGCGCCACTATCACGATCGGCGCGAACGGCGTGCTCAGCCCGGCGACGGTCACGATCCGCTCGGGCGAGAGTGTGATGTTTGTCAACAACCACAACCGTGACCATCAGATGTCGTCGGATCCGCATCCGAACCACACCGACTGTCCGGCGATCAACGCCCTGGCCACACTCGGCATCGGCCAAAGCCGGGCGACCAACGCCTTGTCGACGACACGAACCTGTGGGGTCCACGATCATCTCGAGGACACGAACAACAGCCTCAAGGGAAGCATCATCGTCCAATAGAGGCTGAGGAACACACGCGACGTGGGCGCGGCGCGACGGCAGGCGCCGCAAACCTGCGATAATGACTGCCAGCTATGAGGGCCATCGCAGTCATGGCGGGATTGTGCCTGAGCGTCACTGCCTGCGGTGGAGGCGGGGGCTCGACGCCGGCGCCTTCACCGACACCGACGAACCCGAACGTCATCACGATCTCGTCTGGCGGGATTGCCTCACCGAAAGAGCTCACCGTCGCACCCGGGACGCGTGTCCTCTTCGTCAACAACGACGGCCGCCGCCACGACATGACGTCCGACGAGCATCCCGATCATCTCGAGTGCCCGTCGATCAACCAGGTGGGCCTGCTGACCTCGGGCCAGAACCGCGAGACCGGCAACCTCAACGTCGTGCGTGCCTGCGGCTTCCACGATCATGAGGATCCTGACAACAGCAACCTGAGAGGCCGGATCGTTGTCCGGTGACCCGCTCGCGGCGTGGCGCGGTGAATTCCCGACCGTCGAGAACTGCACCTATCTCGTCAGTCATTCGCTCGGGGCAATGCCGCGCCGGACTGTAGTGAACTTGCGCGAATACGGCGAGACCTGGACCAGCCGCGGCGTAAGAGCCTGGCACGAGGGGTGGTGGGAGATCGGCCAGACGACCGGCGATCTCCTCGCGCCGATTCTCGGCGTGACGCCAGGCTCGATCTCGATGCACCAGAACGTGTCGGTGGCGATGGGAATCATCGCGTCGTGTTTCCGCTACGACGGCCGGCGCCGCAAGATTGTCCTGACCGAGCTCGAGTTCCCAACCAACATGTACCTGTTCGAGGGATTCGCGCGCTATGGCGCCGAGATCGTCTACGTCGACTCTGCCGACACGATCAGAAACGATCTCGGTCAGCTGCTCGACGCGATCGACGAGCGCACGGTCCTCGTGCCGCTGTCGCTGGTGCTGTTCAGGAGCTCCTGCATCCAGGACGCGCGCGCGGTGATCGACAAGGCACACGCAGTCGGGGCCCACGTCATCCTCGACGTCTACCAGGCCGCGGGCACCGTGCCGCTCGAGATCGAGGCCCTCGGAGCCGACTTCGCCGTCGGCGGCTCGGTCAAGTGGCTGTGCGGTGGGCCAGGCGCCGGCTATCTCTACGTGCGGCCAGACCTGGCGCGAACGCTCGAGCCTGGGCTCGATCGGCTGGGCCGCCCATGCCGAGCCCTTTGCCTTTGCGACCGGGCCGATCGTCTATGCCGATGGCGCCGCGCGCTTTCAGAGCGGCACCCCCAATGTGCCCGCGCTCTACGCTGCCCGCGCCGGCTATGAGATCGTCGCCGAGATTGGCGTGGCAGCGATTCGCGAAAAGTCGCTGCGCCTGACTCGACGGATTATCGATCACGCCACGCAGGCGGGCTATGGCATCAACACGCCGCTCGACGACGCCGAGCGGGGCGGTGCCGTGATCCTCGACGTGCCGAACGGCGAAGCGGTGTCGAAGGATCTTCTCCGCCGCAACATCATTATCGACTATCGACCGGATGCCGGCATTCGAATCTCCCCGCACTTCTACAACAGCGACGATGACATCGACGACGCGATGAAGGTGCTCGACGATGTGATCGCCGTCGGGGCGCGCTAGTGTCCCGGCCGCGTGATACGTGGCGTGCCAGTGATGCAAATATGTCCACCTCCCATTCCAACATCCACGTCGACGTCACCGAATCGATCGCGACGCTGACCATCGATCGGCCCGAAGTCAAGAATGCGTTGAACCGTGAGACGGTCAACGAGTGCGTGGCTGCCCTCTCGTCGCTGGCCGCAGGCGACGAGGCGGGCGTGCTGATCATTACCGGCGCAGGCGAATCATCGTTTGTCTCGGGGTCCGACATCGGCGACATCCGGACCCGAACGCGCAACGACGGGCTGGCGGGCATCGCTTCGTCGCTCTGCGCCGCGGTCGAGCGATTTCCCCGGCCGACGATCGCGGCGATCAACGGCTACGCCCTCGGCGGCGGGTGCGAACTGGCGCTGGCGTGCGACATCCGCATCGCCTCGGAGACCGCCAAATTCGGGCAGCCTGAGCTCGGCCTTGGGATCATCCCCGCCGCCGGCGGCACTCAGCGCTTGCCGCGCGTTGTCGGCCTCGGCTGGGCGAAGCATCTGATTCTGACCGGCGAGATCATCGACGCGAAGCAGGCGCTCGCCATCGGTCTTGTCACGACCCTGACACCGGCCGGCCAGCTGCAGGTGCGAGCCCGCGAGCTGGCCAAGAAAATCCTGCGCCAAGGCCCTCTGGCCGCGCGCCTGGCCAAGCTGGCGCTCAACGCATCGGCGCGTGTCGATCTGGAGTCCGGCCTGCTGATCGAAACGCTGGCGCAGGCGATCTGCTACGACTCGGACGACAAACAGGAAGGGACGACGGCGTTTCTGGAGAAGCGAAAGCCGAAGTTCACGGGACGCTGAGCGACTACCGACTCGGACTGTCGACTGTGACTGTCGACTGTGACTGCCGACTGAAGACTGCCGCCACTGTCACATATTCAGATCCACCCAGACACTCTTGACCTGCGTGTAGTGCTGGAGCGCGTGCGCGCTCATCTCGCGGCCGAAACCGCTCTGCTTGTAGCCGCCAAACGGCGCGGCGGTGTCATAGACGTTGTAGGTGTTGACCCAGACCGTGCCCGCCTGGAGTTTTCGCGCGACGTAGTGGGCTTTCTTGATGTCCCTCGTCCAGACACCGGCCGCCAGACCGTAGGGCGTGTCGTTAGCCCTGGCGATCGCTTCGTCGAGATCCGCGAACTCGATCGCGGCGAGCACGGGGCCGAAGATCTCTTCGCGCGCGATCGTCATCGCGGGCGTGACGTCGGCGAAGACGGTCGGCTGGACGAAGTAGCCCTTTCCCGTCCCGATGTCGGCGCGCTCACCGCCGGCGACGAGCGTCGCCCCTTCCTTTCGTCCAGAGTCGATGTAGCGAAGCACGGTCTCGAGCTGCTTCTTCGACGACACCGATCCGAACCGGGTCTTCGGGATCCAGTGGGTCGCCGGGCACCATCTTTTTCGTCCGCGCCGCCAGCTTGTCGATGAACTCGTTCTTGATCGAACGATCGACGAGGAGCCGCGACCCGGCCGCGCACACCTCGCCCTTTCCATAGAAGATGCCAACGGCGACGCCCCGCAAGGCTGCATCCAGGTCGGCGTCGGCGAGCACGATGTTTGGGGACTTGCCGCCGAGTTCGAGCGTAATCGTCTTGAGCGTGTCGGCGGCGCTCCGCATGATGGCCTTGCCGGTCGTCGTGTCGCCGGTGAACGCCACCTTGTCGATTCCGGGATGCTCGACGAGCGCCTGTCCGACGGTCGCTCCTGCGCCAGTAATGACGTTCAGCACACCGGCGGGCAGCCCGACGTCGATGGCAATCTCGCCCAGCGCAAGTGCCGTCAGCGGTGTCTGGCTGGCCGGCTTGAGGATGACGGTGTTGCCGCAGGCCAGCGCCGGCGCGATCTTCCAGGCCGCCAGCAGCAACGGGAAGTTCCACGGGACAATCGCGGCCACAACGCCGATGGGCTCGCGCAACGTATAGGTGAGGTAATTCCCTTTCACAGGAATCGTCTCTCCCATCACTTTGTCGGCCCAGCCCGCGTAGTACTCGAAGCATTCAGCCGCAGCCGGAATCTCGATCTGGCGCGACTCGGTGATCGGCTTCCCGTTGTGGATGGTCTCCAGCCGCGCGACTTCGTCGGCCTTCTCCATCAAGCGATCGGCCAGCCGGCTCACGAGCCGGCCGCGCTCGCGCGCCGACATCTTCCCCCACGGACCGTCGAGGGCTGCGCGCGCCGCGGCCACCGCCGCGTCCACATCCGGCGCACCAGCCGACGCGACCGACGCGATGACCTCTTCAGTCGCCGGATTCACGACCTCCATCGTCTTGCCCGACGACGAGGGACGCCATTCGTTGTTGATGAGGAGTTGCTTGTCGAACTCGACGGTGGCTGGCATGTGTGAGACCTGTTAAAACGAAGATTTCCGTGTCTCGTGAACAGGAGATCAGGAGACCAGGAGCCACGAAGGTCTAGATGAACCTAGGACTCGTACTTCCACAACTCTTGCCTCCTGAACTCCTGATCTCCTGTTCAAAGACTTCATGCTTCATGCCTCCGTCCGCACGTACTCGAAGTCAATCGGCATCCGGTTGATGCCGCGAAGCGGCGGCGCGATGTAGTTGGCAAACTTCCCCGGCTCGTAGACGGGCTCGGCCATGATGCTGAGGAGATACTCCCGATCCATCGCGCTTGGCAACCACTCGTGCTTCCGGCGCTCCCAGTCGGCATCGGACAGCGGCGACCCGCTTGGATCGAAGTGGATCGACGAGAACATGCCGATGCCACGATTGAACTTGCGATCCGGGAGCCGCAGGCGGTCCGACAGGCCGTGGCGCTCGAGGATGCGGTTCCAACGCTGGACCCCGGCTTCGCAATCGCCGCAGTACCAGTCGCGCAGCACCTCGTTCATCGCGGTCCGCATCGGGATCGCCTTGCGCTCGAGGCGGCCCGCAGCGCCGGCTGCCGGGACGTCGAGCTCGTAGAACTGTTCAGTAACGAGATGGTCGTCCCACTTGTCTTCCTGGGCCCGGCCCTTCAAGCCGTTTGCGAAGTACGACGCGGCGTTGGTCGAAATCTCGTTCCCGTGCAGGTCCAGGCTGAGGCTGAACCAGAGGTTGATGAATCGCTGAATCGTCGGCAGATCGATGCCGCCGAGCTTGCGAACGTCCCCGGAGAAACCGGCTTCCCTCATCAGCTGGCAGGCGCGCTCGATGATCCGCGCCACGCCGGTCTCGCCGACGAACATGTGATGCGCCTCTTCGGTCAGCATGAACCGCGTCGTCCGCGACAGCGGATCGAGCGAGCTTTCCGAGAGCGAGAGCAGCTGCGACTTGCCGTCACGATCGGTGAACATCGTGAACATGAAGAAGTCGAGCCAGTTGTCGATCGGTTCGTTGAAGGCGTCGAGGATGCGCGGCTTGTCGCGATTACCGCTCTGCCGCTCGAGGAGCTCCTCGGCTTCGTCGCGTCCGTCCCGGCCGAAGTGCGAGTGCAACAGGTAGACCATCGCCCAGAGATGACGGCCCTCTTCGACGTTGACCTGAAAGAGATTCCGCAGATCGTAGAGGCTCGGACACCGCTGACCGAGCCAACGCTGCTGTTCGACGCTGGCCGGTTCGGTGTCGCCCTGCGTCACGATAAGCCGGCGCAGCTGGTTTCGGAACTCCCCCGGTACTTCCTGCCACACTTCTTTCCCGTAGAAGTCACCGAAGCCGATTCGGCGATCGTGGACGGGATCGGCCAGGAAGATGCCCCATCGGTATTCCGGTAGCTTGACGTACTCGAAGTGCGCCCAGCCGGACGGATCGACGCTCACTGCCGTCCGCACGTAGACGTGGTGGAGATCCTGGAACCCCTGCGGCCCCATGTCGCGCCACCACTGAATATAAGCCGGCTGCCAATGCTCCAGAGCGCGCTGCAGCCGCTTGTTGCCAGACAGCCCGACGTTGTTGGGGATGCGTTCGGCGGAGATCATTGTGAAGTTCCTGTTCGGCTGCTAGGCTCTAGGCTCTAGGCTCTAGGCTCTAGGCTTTAGGCTCAGGCAAGACCATCGAATACTCGCTCGGAGATTCTGCCAAAGCCCAGAGCCCAGAGCCCAGAGCCTAAGTCCTGTTAAAATCAAACTCCGGCCGCGCCTGCGAGCCGTAGGCAGTCAGCGCGCCTTTGTCGCCGACGGCGTTCGGCCGCTGGAAAATCCAGTTCTGCCATGCCGTCAGCCGGCCGAAGATCTTCGTCTCCATCGTCTCGGGACCCGCGAAGCGAAGGTTGGCTTCCATGCCCGTCAGCGCGTCCGGAGAGAGCGCCGCACGAGCCTCGATCGCCAGTCGTACCTCGTCGTCCCAATCGAGCTCGTCTGGCGCGAACGACACGAGACCGGCGTCGAGCGCCGCGGGTGGATCGAACGGCGCTCGTTCGTCGAGGAGCTCCGGAACGCGCTCCGGCAGACCCAGGAACCGCGTCTCCAGACGCGTGAGGCCGTTGCTCATCTTGAGCGGCCCGCCATTCATGACTGAGAGCGCAATCGTGTTCGGCCGCTCCGGGTCGTCGAGCATGTAGGACCGATCGGCCGCGAGCGCCAGCTCGAAGAGCGAGCCCGCAAAGCAGCTGCCCGGCTCGATGAGCGCAAAGAAACTGCGGGCGGTCAAATCCATCCGCTTCAGCGTCCGCTTCATGAGGTGCACGATCTCGCGAACGAGCCAGTGATCCCCGTGAGCGGATAGCGTTTCATCGACGGCCAGGACGAGAGCCGGGTCGCCCTCGGTACGGATGACGATCGTGCCGACGAGCGGTTCGTTGAGTCGGAGATGGAGGAGCGCCGCATCGAGCTCGCGAAATGCGCGCAGCGGCCAGTACTGGTCTCCGGCCTCGAGGATCTGCTCGGGCGTCGTCGGTTGCGCGGCCTCCGGGGCTCTGACAATCAACGTCGCCGACACGGCTGACCCGATCGATACTGAGCGACACCCGCGAATACTCCAGGTCGTCGGCCGCGACGGTCGGCTCGAGCCGTCCGAGCGTGATCCCCGGTCCATGAGCCGGCCGATCGGAGGAGAGCAGCAAGCTCCGCGGCGCGCCGCGCGACCCGATCTTTGAACTGGCTCGTCGGATAAACCGCGTCGACGAGCCGCCACTCGACCGCGCGCCGCCCCTTGACACCTTCGGCGACCGTGCCGAACACGTCCGCGAGGTCGCGACGGACCTTCCGCTTGTCGACGACCCGTGTCAGGCCGCCGGTGCCAGGAAGCACAGCCAGCAGCGGTGTCTCCGGCAAGCTCACGGCCGAATTCCCGTCGTCGACCAGGAAGATCTCGTCGCAGGCGAGCGCCAGCTCGTAACCTCCGCCGGCGCAGATGCCGTTGAGCGCGGCCAGGAACTTCAGTCCCGAGTGGGCGCTCGCGTCTTCCATGGCCAGGCGTGTTTCGTTGGTGAACTTGCAGAAGTTCACCTTCCACGCATGACTCGACGCCGCGCAGCATGAAGATGTTGGCGCCGGCGCAGAAGACGCGTTCCTTCAGGCTGGTGATGATGACGGCGTGGACTTCCGGGTGCTCGAAGCGGATGCGCTCGATCGCGTCGGCGAGCTCGATGTCGACGCCGAGATCGTAGGAATTGAGCTTGAGGCGATAGTCGGGCGAGAGCCCGGCATCTTCCTGTACGTCCATCGACAGCGTCGCGACCGGCCCGTCGAAGGAGAGCTTCCAGTGTTTGTAGCGTTCAGGGGAGGTGTCGAAAGACACCCGAGGCTGGAGTGCGTTGGTGCCGACTGCCATCTCGAAGCTCAGCGTACCCGCGGCCCGGAAGAGTGTCAAGGCAAGATACTGCGGGTTTGCCTCATCGTCAGTGCATTATATTACCTGTCGGCAGTCGACAGTCATCAGTCGACCGTCAGTCGCAGTCACAGTCTTCAGTCGAAGTCTGTCAGTCGACTGGAACCGTCGACTCAGACTGTCGACTGTCGACTGTCGACTCTGACTACGCGACTGACGACTGCCGCTGTCGACGTGCTCGTCGTCGAGACGCCGGCGAATCTGCGCCTGAAGCCAGCCGATGGCGTCGGGCTCTGCAGTCCGCAGCGCCTGCCATTCGGACTCCGGCAGAACGATGGTCAGCGTGCGTGTCGAGACGGCGCCAGCCTCCGTGAGGTTCATAGAATTGAATGATAGGTCCCGCGCCAGGTAGTGTGTCGCGCAGAACTTTCACATGGAATCAATGCGCATGGCGCATGAGCGTTCCATCGCGCGGATGAGTCATGCGAGTCATGCAGGCGCGCGCATGCGCGCACAGTGCGCGGCCGGCGCGTAATATAGTGGCGGCGATGGCCCCAGACCTGCTGCGATCGCTCGGCCAGCGTGCGCGCGCCCGGCGGCTCGAGCGCGGCTGGACGCTGCGTGAAGTTGCGGAGCGTTCCGGCGTCTCGCCGCGCTTCCTCGTCCAGCTCGAGGCGGGCCGCGGCAACATCTCGGTGCGCCGGCTCGCCGACGTCGCCCGCGCGCTCGAGGTCACGCCGGCGGCGCTCATCGCGCTCCCGTCCGAGGACGCCGAACCGGTCGTCGCGCTCCTCGGGTTGCGCGGCGCCGGCAAGACGACGGTCGGCCGGCGACTGGCGCGCCGCCTGCGCGTGCCCGTTCGTCGAGCTCGACCGTCGCATCGAGCAGGCGGCCAACCTCAGCCTCGCCGAGCTCTTCTCGCTGCACGGCGAGGACTACTACCGCCGCCTCGAACGCGACGTCCTGCAGACCGTCCTCGACGACCGCCGGCCGATCGTGCTGGCGACCGGCGGCGGGCTCGTCACTGCCGCGGACACGTTTGCGCTGCTTCGGCGCTCGGCCCTGACGATCTGGCTGCGCGCGACGCCGGAAGATCACTGGAACCGTGTGCTGAGGCAGGGCGATCGCCGGCCGATGACAGACCACCCGCAGGCGATGTCGGACCTGCGATCGCTCCTGGCCGCGCGCGAGCCGCTCTACGCCTCGGCGGCTCACACCGTCGACACCTCCGGCCGTCCCGTCGATCGGATCGTCGAGGAGATCGCCGGGCTGAGGCGGGTCTGAGCTGGCCGCAGCTAGCAGCTACGCGCCCGACGCCTTCCTTCTCCGTCTTGCGCAGCGGATCCTTGACCGGATCGAGGAACGGCATCATGTCGCGCAGCTTGGCGCCGACCTGTTCGATCTGGTGCGAGCGCTCGGCCTTGCGCGTCGCGTCGAACCACGGGCGTCCGGCCGCGTGCTCGGCCATCCACGCCTTCGCGTAGGTGCCGTCCTGCACCTCGGCCAGCATCTTGCGCAGTTCCTGCCTGGTCTGCTCGGTGACGACGCGCGGCCCGCCGGTGTAGTCGCCGTGCTCGGCCGTGTCGCTGACCGAGTAGCGCATGTAGTTCAGCCCGCCGCGGTAGATGAGATCGACGATCAGCTTCAGCTCGTGCAGGCACTCGAAGTAGGCGATCTCCGGCTGATAGCCGGCCTCGACGAGCGTCTCGAACCCGGCCTTGACGAGCGCGCTGACGCCGCCGCAGAGGACGGCCTGCTCGCCGAAGAGATCGGTCTCGGTTTCCTCGGCAAACGTCGTCTGGATGACGCCCGCGCGCGTGACGCCGATGCCCTTGCCGTAGGACAGCGCGAGCGCGCGGGCCTGCCCGCTGGCGTCCTGATGGACGGCGAGCAGCGCCGGCGTGCCGGCGCCCTCGACGAAGAGCTCGCGCACGCGATGGCCTGGGCGACTTCGGCGCGATCATCGTGACGTCGACGTCCTTCGGCGGCACCACCCAGCCGAAGCGGATGTTGAACCCGTGCGCGAACATCAGCGTCTTGCCCGCCTTCAGGTGCGGCGCGATTGACTCGGTGTAGAGCTGCGACTGGCTCGTGTCCGGCACGAGCACCATGATCACGTCGGCCCACTCGCTCACCGCCGCCGGCGTCGCCGACCGTCAGCCCGGCCGCTTCCGCCGCCGCGCGCGACTTGCTGCCCTCGTGCAGGCCGACGCGCACGTCGACTCCGCTGTCCTTCAGGTTGAGCGCGTGCGCGTGCCCCTGCGATCCGTACCCGATCACCGCCACCTTGCGGCTCTTGATCAAGTTGAGGTCGGCGTCGCGGTCATAAAACATCATGGCCATTGCTGTGTGCTCCTGTTGCAGTTGAGTCTGTCCGCTAAGTCGAGGCTCGAGCGTCTGGACCCTCGCTGAACCGTTCGGCCTGACTTCAGTCGAGCCTCGCTGATCCGTCTACACCGAATACGTCACGTTGTCGTCAGCGACCTCGGCATCGGACCTCGCTGGCCTGGCTCTGGATGCCGCGGACCATCGCGACATGCCCGCTCCGCGCGACCTCGAGCAGGCCGAACGGACGCAGCACGTCGAGCAGCCCCGCAATCTTGTCGCTCGTCCCGGTCGATTCGAGGATGAGCGACTCGGGCGCCACGTCGATGACGCGGGCGCGAAAGACCTCCGCCAGCTTCATCACGTGCGTCCGCGCCTCGGCGTCGGCGGCCACCTTGACCATGACCAGCTCGCGGCGGACGGCGGCCGCGCGGGTCACGTCTTCGACCCGAATCACGTTGACGAGCTTCCACAGGTGCGCCTCGATCCGCCGCGCCGCGACTTCCGGCGCATCGACGACGATCGTCATGCGCGAAATCGCCGGGGCGCTCGGTCACGCCGACCGTCAGCGAGACGATGTTGAAGCGCGCGGCGGCGGAAGAGCGACGACACGCGCGTCAGAACACCCGGCTCGTCCTCGACGTCGACGACGAATACATGTGAACCAGCAGCGGACGTCACGTGAGCCTCCTCATTGCAATCTGCTCGCGGCTCAGTTCGACGTCGGAGCGGCAAGTTGCGCGCTACGGGTGTCACCTTCTACCCCTCGTCCATCGCGGTCTCGACGAGCGCCGACGGCCGGCGAATCATCGCGTGCAGGTCGGCGCCGGCCGGCACCATCGGATAGACGGTGTCCTCCTGCTCGACCTGGAAATCGATGAGCACCGTTCCCTGGTGCGCACGCGCCGCCTCGATCGCCGGCACGACTTCGCCGCGCGTCTTGACGGTGAACGCCCTGCAGGCCGTACGCCTCGGCAATCTTCGCGAAGTCCGGGCTGAGCAGAGGCGTCGCCGCGTAGCGCCGCTCGTAGAAGAACTCCTGCCACTGCCGGACCATGCCCGAGGAAGCCGTTGTTGATGACGGCAATCTTGACGTCGAGCCCTTCCTGCTTGATCGTCGCCAGCTCCGGCATCGTCATCTGGAAGCCGCCGTCGCCGGCGATGGTCCAGACCTCGGCGTCGGGCCGCGAGACCTTGGCGCCAATCGCCGCCGGCAGCGCAAAGCCCATCGTGCCGAGGCCGCCCGACGTGATGAGCGTGCGCGGAGAGTCGTGATGGTAGTACTGCGCTTCCCACATCTGGTGCTGGCCGACGTCGGTCGACGACGACCGCGCGGCCGTTGGTCGCACGCCAGAGGTCGCTCATGACGTGCGCCGCGTAGAGATGCCCGTCGTCTGCCAGGTTCTGAATGTCGCGAACCGCGGAGTCGCCCTTGAGCGAGTCGATGCGCGCGATCCACTCCTCGCGCTGCCCGGCCTCGACGCCCGGCACGAGCGAGCCGAGGACGTCGCAGAGATCGCCGACGATGCCGACGTCGACCGGGACGATCTTGCCGATCTCGGCGGCGTCGACGTCGATGTGAATCTTCTTGGCCTGCCGCGCGTAGGTGCGGACGTTGCCGGTGACGCGATCGTCGAAGCGCATCCCGAGCGCGATCAGGAGGTCGGCTTCCTGAATCGCGGTGTTGACCCACGCTTCGCCGTGCATGCCCATCATGCCGAGGTTGAGCGGGTGCGACGCCGGGAAGGCGCCGATGCCGAGCAGCGTCATCGCCACCGGAATGCCGGCGCGCTCGGCGAGCTCGCGGACGAACGGCATCGCGCCGGAGAGCAGGATGCCGTGACCGGCGAGGATCACCGGGCGGCGCGCGCTGTGAATCAGCTCGAGCGCCGCGCGGCGATCCGCGTCGGCGATCGTCGCGCGGGGCACACCGACGTGACGGGCGTTCGGCGCCGCGCTCTTCTCCCATTCGAACTCGCACGACGCCTGCTGCGCGTCCTTGGTGATGTCGATGAGCACGGGTCCCGGCCGCCCGGACGCGGCGACGGCGAACGCCTCGCGCACGGTCCTGGCGACGTCCTCGGCGCGCGTCACGAGGTAGTTGTGCTTGGTGATCGGCAGCGTGATGCCGGTGATGTCGGTTTCCTGGAAGGCGTCCGACCCGATCAGCCGGCTGCCGACCTGGCCGGTGATGCAGACAATCGGCGACGAGTCCATCATCGCCGTCGCGATGCCGGTGACCATGTTGGTCGCGCCGGGCCCGGAGGTCGCGATGGCGACGCCGACGCGGCCGCTCGCGCGCGCGTAGCCGTCGGCCATGTGCGTCGCGCCCTGCTCGTGCCGCACGAGGATGTGGCGGATCGGGAAGTCGAGCATCGCGTCGTACGCCGGCAGGATGGCGCCGCCCGGGTAGCCGAAGACGTCGGTGACGCCCTCGCGCACCAGACATTCCCAGAGAATCTGCGATCCAGTTCGTTTCATTGTCAGTCGCTTTCGGCTCCAGGGCTCTGGCTTCAGCTCGCTCCGGCGCTTCAGCGCCTCGCTCTGGCTCGCGTGGCTCGCCGAGCGCTGCGCACAGCTCCGAAGACCCAGTCGACCTAAGCCCTACCCCGTTACCGCCCCGACCGACGCGCACGACACGAGCTGCGCGTACTTCGCCATGACGCCCGACGCATAGCGCGGCGGCGGCACCGTCCACGTCGCCAGGCGCGCCCGCAACTCCTCGTCCGACACGTCCACGTGCAGCTTCCGGCCTTCGACGTCGATCGTGATGACGTCGCCCTTCGCGGACGGCGGCGATCGGGCCGCCGGCGGCGGCTTCCGGCGCGACGTGGCCGGCCATCAGGCCGCGCGTGGCACCGGAGAATCGGCCGTCGGTGATGAGCGCGACCGACTCCCCGAGCCCGGCGCCCATGATCGCGGCCGTGACCGCCAGCATCTCGCGCATCCCTGGTCCGCCCTTTGGTCCTTCATATCGGATGACGACAACGTCGCCTGCATGGATCTTCCCCGCCGTCAGCGCTGCGGCGGTTTCTTCCTCGCTGTCGAAGACCCGCGCCGGCCCGCGGTGATGCCGCGGCGTCGTCTTGGTGGCCTTGACGACGCAGCCGGCCGGCGCGAGGTTGCCGCGGAGGATGGCGAGGCCGCCCGCGGCCTGCAGCGGCGAATCGAGCGGCCGCACGACCTCCTGCCCGGGCGCTTCGACGGCCTGCGCCGCTTCCTCGCCGATGGTTCGGCCGGTGACGGTGATCGGCTCGCCGGTGCAGCCGGCCCGCCTCGACCAGCCGCTGCGCGATGACGGCGTGCCGCCGGCGGCGTAGAAGTCCGTGGCGACGAACCGGCCGCCGGGCTTGAGGTCGGCCAGGAGCGGCACCGAGGCGCTGACGCGATCGATGTCTTCGAGACTCAGCGGCACGCCGGCCTCCTTGGCAATCGCCATGAGATGCAGGACGGCGTTGGTCGAGCCGCCGGTGGCGGCGACCGCGGCGATGGCGTTCTCGAACGCGGCCGGCGTCAGAATCTGCCGCGGCCGGAGGTCCGCGCCCAGCAGGTCGACGACGAGCGCGCCCGCCTGTCGCGACACGTCGTCTTTGCCGGCGTCCATCGCCGGCACCGCGGCGCTGCCGAACGGCGAGAGCCCGAGGAACTCGCACGCCGTGGCCATCGTGTTCGCCGTGAACTGCCCGCCGCACGCGCCGGCGCCCGGACACGCGGCGTTCTCGAGCGCCGCAAACTCCGCCGCGCCGAGCTTCCCGCAGTCGAACGCGCCGACGGCTTCGAAGACGTCCTGGATGGTGACGTCCTTGCCCTGCCAGCGGCCCGGGCGCGATCGAGCCGCCATAGAGCACGAGCCCGGGAACATCGAGCCGCGCGAGCGCCATCGCCGCGCCCGGGATCGTCTTGTCGCAGCCGACGAGAATGACGAGCGCGTCGAACTGATTGGCGCGCGCCACGAGCTCGATCGAGTCCGCGATGACCTCGCGGCTGACGAGCGACATCCGCATGCCCTCGGTGCCCATCGTGATGCCGTCGGACACCGAGACGGTGTTGAACTCCATCGGCGTCGCCCCGGCGGCGCGCACGCCGTCCTTCACCGCGGCCGCGAGACGGCGCAGGTGCAGGTTGCAGGGACCGATCTCGATCCAGGTGTTGGCGATCCCGACGAGCGGCTTCCGCAGGTCGTCGTCGGTGAAGCCGACGGCCTTGAGCATGGCCCGGGCGGGGGCGCGGTGGCTGCCGCTGAGGTGATCGCGCCGGCGGGCGCGAGCGGCCGGGCTGCGGGTCGGGCGTAGCGGCCCTGGACATACCTTCTACCGTAGGACAGGGCCGCCAAATCAGTCAAGATTATAATCTTACATTTTACATAAAAATTACTTATTACTCGGCGGCGGCCGCGGGCGGCTGCGCGTGGGGGTACGAGCCGAGCGTCTTCACCCATCGCGCGAACTCGGCCAGGTGCACGATCGCGCGCCCGCAGCGCAGCTCATCGCGGCCCGCCGACAGGTCGGCGTAGAACACGTACTCCCAGGGCCGCCCGCGCGCCGGACGCGACTCGAGCTTGGTCATGTCGATGTCGCGCAGCGCGAACACGCTCAGCGCCTTGAACAGCGCGCCCGGGCCGTTGTGCAGCGCAAACGCCAGCGTCGTCTTGTCGGGCTGGCCGAGCGCCTTGCCGTCGCGGCCGATGAGGAGGAACCGCGTGATGTTGTCCTCGTAGTCCTGGATGCCCGCCTGGAGCACGCTCGAGCCCGAAGATCTCGCCGGCGCGCAACGACGCGATCGCCGCCGTGTCGGTGAGGTTGCCGTCCCGAATCATCCGCGCGCTTCCCGCCGTGTCGTAGGTGGCGACGATCTCGATTCCCGGCAGCGTGTGCAGAAACATCTCGCACTGCGCCAGCGCCTGCGGGTGCGAGAAGACGCGCCGCACCGCCGGCAGCGTCGTGCCCGGCAGCGCCAGCAGGTTGTGGACGACCGGCAGCTCGGTCTCCGCGACGATCGGCAGATCGTGCTCGAGCAGCAGGTCGTAGTTGCGATGGATGCTGCCGCCGATCGAGTTCTCGACCGGCAGGATGCCGTGCGACGTCCGCCCGGACGCGACCGCCTCGAACACGTCCTCGAACCGATCGAACGCGACCGTCTCCGCACCCGGCCACGCGCGCTGCGCCGCCGTTTCGCTGTAGGCGCCGGCCGCTCCCTGAAATGCGATCTTCATCGCTGCTCCGTTCCTGGCCGGCAGCCGTTGGCTGCTCGCGGTCGTGGTTCCTGGCTCGATGCCGCAAAAACAAAACGGCCACTCCCTGTCGGGTAGTGGCCGTGGTGAACATCTCGTTCTGACCGTCCGGATCTACCCGCAGCGAGCCTCCGGCCTGACCAGGCCGGTCGTGCCGGTAAAAATGAAGCCGACGCGCGGTGACGGCGTGACATTGCGCGTGACTGTACCGAATCTTGCGGCGGCGGTCAAATCTGCTGGTCGCGGCTGGCGGCTCGCCGTTGGCTATTCAGGACTGCACCGTCCGCCGAGCCGCTTTACTTCCGCACGTTACTGCAGCATGACAGCTTCAGCTGACTCAGCATTACTCGCGCCGTCTCCCCCGGCTTCAGCACGAGCACGTCGACGCCCATCGGCTCGACGAGCGCCTTCAGCCGCTCGGGCGTCCCCGTCAGGATCGGAAACGTTCCGTAGTGCATCGGCACCACCTGACGAATGAGCAGCAGCTGGCAGGCGCGGGCTGCCGCCTCCGGACCCATCGTGTAGTGATCGCCGATCGGCAGAAACGCGATCTCGCGGCGCGTACGCGTCGGCAATCAGCCGCATGTCGCCGAAGAGCGCCGTGTCGCCGGCGAAATAGAACGCGCGCCGATCCTCCATGCGCACGACGAAGCCCGGCCGGCTCGCCCAGATAGACGATGTCGTCGTTCTCGACGACGCTGCTGCTGTGGACCGCCGGCGTCATCGAGATCTCGAGCCCGGCAACAGTGATCGTGCCGCCAATCCCCATGCCCTTCACGTTCTGCAGGCCCTTCTGCGCCGAGCCACAACGACAGCTCGTGGATGGCGACGACCGGCGCGCCGGTCGCGCGCGCCACGCTGACGACGTCGGCCGAGTGATCGGAGTGGCCGTGCGACAGGAGGATCACGTCTGCCTTGTCGATCTTCGTGCACCCGGCGGGCACATCGGGATTGCCCTCGAGCCACGGGTCGGTGACGATCCGCTTGCCGCCGGGCGTGGTGATGATGAAGGTGGAGTGGCCGAGCCACGTAATCGCGAGTGAAGTCATGGGGGCAGTATAATCAAGTTGATACACGTTGTTCTCGTTCAGTTCGTTCCCTTCACTTCAGCATTCAACACTTCAGCATTCAGCACTTGCACAACCTGCCTCCCTGCAACTTCATCCGCGGGCGCAAGAAGCGCGAGTCGACCGAGCTGCCGCCGCAGCTGCCCAAGCCCGAGTGGCTGAAGGTCCGCGCGCCGGGGTCCGAGAACTACCACCGCCTCAAGGGGCTGATGCGTTCGCTCGGCCTGCACACGGTCTGCGAGGAAGCCAACTGCCCGAACATCGGCGAGTGCTGGCACCACGGCACGGCGACGTTCATGATCCTCGGCGATACCTGCACGCGGTCGTGCGGCTACTGCAACGTCACGCACGGGGCGCCGAAGCCGCCTGACGCCGTCGAGCCGGTCAAGGTCGGGAGCGCCATCGCCACGCTCGCGCTCGACTACGTCGTCATCACCTCGGTCGACCGCGACGATCTTGCCGGACTGCGGCGCGTCGCATTTCGCGCGGACGATCGCGGAGACGCGGGCGCGGATTCCGTCGTGCCGGCTCGAAGTGCTGATCCCCGACTTCAAGGGCGACGAATCGGCGCTGCGCATCGTGCTCGACGCGCGCCCTGACGTCCTCAATCACAACATCGAAACCGTGCCGCGGCTGTATCGCACGGCGCGGCCCGGGGGCCGCTACGATCGCGCGCTGCAGCTGCTCGATCGGTCGCGCACCTACGCGCCGTCGATTCCGACCAAGTCCGGGCTCATGGTCGGCCTCGGCGAAGAGTGGGATGAAGTCGTCGCGACGCTGCGCGACCTGCGGTCGGTCGGCTGCCAGATCGTCACGATCGGCCAGTACCTGCGCCCGTCGCTCGCCAACCTGCCGATGGTGCGCTACTACGCGCCTGCCGAGTTCGCCGAGCTCAAGCGTCTCGCGCTCGAGATGGGATTCGGCCACTGTGAATCCGGACCGCTCGTCCGCAGCTCGTACCATGCGCACGAGCAGACCCAGGCCTACGAATCAGCCGCGCGCTGAACGGCCGTGGCGCCTCGCCCGATTGCCAAGCTTCGCGACCCGCTGTCGGAGGTCAGACAACGGATCGTCGACTGCTACGCGCTGCACGCGGCTGCGCACCTACTGCCAGCGCATCGCAACCGAGAAGAAGGCCGCCTACCGAAGAAGAGGTCTACTGGGGCCGCCCGGTGCCTGGCTTCGGCGACCGTCAGGCCCGCGTGCTCGTCATCGGGCTCGCGCCCGCGGCGCACGGCGCCAACCGCACGGGACGCGTCTTCACCGGCGACGGTCCGCTCGGCTCGGGCGACTTCCTGATGCGAGCCATGCACGCGCACGGCTTCGCCAGCATTCCAACCGTCCGAACGCGCCGACGATGGGCTGATCCTGAGCGACGCGTTCATCGCCGCCGCCGTGCGCTGTGCTCCGCCCGACAACAAGCCGACGCCGGCCGAGATCGCCGCCTGTCACCCGCACCTGGTCGCCGAAGCGGCGGCGCTGCCGCGCATCTCGGTCATCGTCGGGCTCGGCCGCATCGGCTTTGACGCCGCCTGGCGCCTGCTCGCGGACCGTGGCATCGTCGTCAAACCGCGTCCGCCCTTCGGCCACGGCGTGGTCTACGAAACAGCGGGCTACAGCGTCATCGGCTCGTATCATCCGAGCCGGCAGAATACGAACACCGGCAAGCTGACGCCGCCGATGATGGATGAGGTGTTTGCGAGGGCAAGACGGGCGATTGATGGATTGGCTCAGGGCTCAAGGCTCAGGGCTCAAGCAGAACCTTCGAACACTCACTCGAAGATCTTGCCTGAGCCTTGAGCCCTGAGCCTTGAGCCTATTTCTTCTTCGGCTTATAGACGTGCGTCGACTCCCCGAAGAACACCTCGGCCGCTTCCATGACCGTTTCGGACAGCGTCGGGTGCGCGTGGATCGTCAACTTGAGATCTGCCGCGGTCGCGCCCATCTCGACGGCGAGGACGGCCTCGGCGATGAGCTCGCCGGCGCCGGGTCCGACGATGCCGACGCCGAGGACGCGCTCGGACTTCGGATCGATGACGAGCTTGGTCATGCCATCGGTCCGGTCGAGGGTAATCGCGCGCCCGGACGCGCCCCATGGGAACCTCGTGACGGTGACCTCGCGCTTCTGCTTCGCCGCCTCGTTCTCGGTCAGGCCACACCAGGCCACTTCGGGATCCGTGAACACGACGGCAGGAATCGCCTCGGGCTCGAACGCCACGCGCTCACCGAGGATTGAATCGATAGCGACACGCGCCTCGTGCGACGCCTTGTGCGCGAGCATCGGCTCGCCGACGACATCGCCAATCGCGTAGATCGTCGGCTCGGCCGTCGCCCGCGACGCGTTGACTTCGATGAAGCCCTTCTGATTCGACCTTGACGCGCGTTTTATCCAGGCCAGGCACGGCGGAGTTCGGACGACGGCCGACCGAGACGAGAACGCGATCGAACGTGCGTTCGTTGGCCATGCCTTCCGGTAACTGGCCCTCGAAGGTCACAGTGACGCCATCCTTGGCTGGCTTGACCGAGGCCACCTTCGTGTTCAGCAGGACGGCCTCGCAGATCGACGCGACGCGCTTGGCGAGGATGTTGACGAGGTCGCGGTCCGCGCCAGGCAGGAGCCCGTCGGTCATCTCGACGACGGTGACTTTCGAGCCGAGGGCCGCGTAGACGGTGCCGAGCTCGAGGCCAATGTAGCCGCCCCCGACGACGAGCAGCGACTTGGGGATGTCTGGCAGATCGAGCGCAGCCGTGGAATCCATCACGCGCGGATTGTCGATGGAGAGCCCCGGCACCGTCGCGGGTCTCGAGCCGGTGGCGATCACCGCGTGCTCGAAGGCGAGGGTCGTGGTCGTGCCGTCAACTTTTGCGACGTCGATGGAGCGGCCGTCGCGGAAGGTCGCCGTCCCCTGCAGATACTCGATCTTTCGCAGCTTGGCGACCTGCCCGACGCCGCCGGTCAGCTGGGTCACGACCTTGTCCTTGAAGGCGCGAACCTTGTCGATCTCGATGGTCGGCGCGCTGAAGGTCACCCCCATGGCCGCCGCGTGCTTTGCCTCGTTGACGATCTCGGCGACGTGCAGCAGCGCCTTCGACGGGATGCAGCCTCGGTAGAGACAGACGCCGCCGGGGTTCGGCGAGGGATCGACGAGCGTCACCTTCATGCCCCGATCCGCCGCGTAGAAGGCCGCCGCGTATCCGCCGGGACCCGCGCCGATGACGACGAGTTGCGTGGAAGCAGACATCAAAGCGACATCATGAAGGGCTGTTCGAACGCCTCTGCCACCCAGCGGAGGAACCGCGCGGCGTCGGCGCCATCGATCACGCGATGATCGTAGGACAGCGACAGGGGCAACATCAGCCGGGGCTCGAACCGATCGCCGACGAAGACTGGTTCGCGCGCGCCGCGCGAGATGCCGAGGATGGCGACCTCGGGCCAGTTCACAATCGGCGTGAACGACGTGCCGCCGATGCCGCCGAGGTTGGTGATGGTGAAGCCAGCGCCCTGCATGTCGTCGAGCGACAGCTTGCCGGCACGGGCCTTGTCGGACGCGGCGCCCAGCTCGGCGGCCAGCTGGATGACGCCCTTGCGGTCGACGTCACGAATCACCGGCACCAGCAGGCCGCGTTCGGTGTCGGCCGCGACGCCGACGTGAATCGATTTCTTGTAGACGATCTCGTTGCGGGCGACGTCGATCGACGAGTTGAACTGCGGGAACTTCCGGAGCGCGGCGGCGACGATCTTGAGCGCGATCGCCGTCATCGTCAGCTTCCCGCCGGCCTTCTCGGCTACGGGCTGTACCTGCTTGCGCAGCGCCTCGAGCGCCGTGATGTCCGCCTTGTCGTGCTGCGTGACGTGCGGGATGACGTTCCAGGCATGCGACAGGTGCTCGGCCGTCTTGCGCCTGATGTTGCTCATCGGCTTGCGCTCGACCTCACCCCACTTGGTGAAATCGGGCAGCGCTGAGGGCGCGCTCGCCGGTCCGCCTCCCGCCATCGCCTCGCGGACAAACGCCTGCACGTCGTCGGTGCTGATGCGGCCGGCCGGGCCGCTGCCCGGGACGCGCCGGATATCGACGCCAAGTTCGCGCGCGAGACGCCGCACCGAAGGCGCGGCAGGCGCCGCCGGTCCCTGGGGCTCCGCCTCGACATCCTTGTCCTTTGCGTCCCTGAGCGGCTGGACGGGTGCAGCGGTGCGCGCGCCTTCCCGGATGTCCACAACCTCGCCACGCTTAGGCTTCGCTTCGGGAGCCGCTGTTGGCGGGGCGGTGGCGGCGGCGGGCATTTGCTGGCTGAGCCCACCTTCTTCTGCGGCGCCGACCGGCTGGGGCTTTGGCTGATCGCCGGCCGCGCCCTTCGCGCTTTCTGTCGCGGCCGCGGCCCCGTTGTCGAGCGTCAGCACTACCTGGCCGACCTTGACCCGCTCGCCTTGCTTGATCCGCACTTCTTTGACCGTGCCACTCACCGACGAAGGCACCTCGATGGTGGCCTTGTCGGTCTCGAGCTCGAGCACCGGCTGATCTTTTGTCACGCTGTCGCCGGCCGACACCAGCACGCGCACGACATCGCCGCCGGCGATATTCTCGCCAAGTTCAGGAAGTGTAAAGTCCGTGGGCATTAGCTCTCAGCTTTCAGCTGTCAGCTATCAGCTCGCACGGAGCTTCAGTCTGCAGCCGTAATACTTTCATTGCCAAGTTCGTCATTCCGTTGCGGAATGCCGACCTTCTGCCTTCAGCATTTACTTCAGCATTCAGCACTCAGCATTCAGCATTTCTTCTACGTCGTCGCCGGGTTCGGCTTCGCTCGGTCGATGCCGAGATCCTTGATCGCCTGGGCGACCACCGCGCGATCGATCTGGCCGTCCTGGGCAAGCTCGGCGAGCGTCGCGAGCGTGACGAAGCGGGCGTCGACCTCGAAGAAGTTCCGCAGATCGGTCCGATCCTCACTGCGGCCGAACCCGTCGGTGCCGAGCTGGCGCACGCGGCGCGGCATCCAGCGGTCGAGCGATCCCGGCAGCACCTTGAGATAGTCCGAGGCCGCGACGATCACGCCCTGCGTGTCTTTGAAGCACTGCGAAACGTACGGCACGCGCGGTGTCTCGGTCGGATTCAGCATGTTCCAGCGCTCGCACGCATGGGCGTCGCGATAGAGCTCCTGGTAGCTGGTGACGCTCCAGACGTCGGCTGCCACCCCGTACTTCTCCAGCAGTTTCTGCGCCGCGATGACCTCGTTGAGGATCGCGCCGCTGCCGAGGAGCTGGGCCTTGAGCTTGGCTTTGCTGTTGGCCGCAGTATTGAACCGGTAGAGGCCCTTGAGGATGCCCTCTTTGCTGCCCTCCGGCATCGGCGGCATCTGGTACTGCTCGTTCATCACGGTCAGGTAGTAGAAGATGCTCTCCTGATTCTTGTACATCCTCCGGATGCCGTCCTGGATGATGACCGCAAGCTCGTAGGCGAAGGCCGGATCGTAGGAGATGCAGTTGGGCACCGCCAGTGAGAAGACGTGGCTGTGGCCGTCCTGATGCTGCAGGCCTTCGCCGGCCAGGGTCGTGCGGCCGGCGGTCGCTCCGAGCACGAAGCCGCGGGTCCGCGAGTCGGCGCCCGCCCAGATGAGATCGCAGACACGCTGGAAACCGAACATCGAATAGAAGATGAAGAAGGGGATGGTGTTGATGCCGTGAGTCGCGTAGGCCGTCCCGGCGGCGATGAGCGACGACATCGACCCGGCTTCGGTGATGCCTTCCTCGAGAATCTGCCCGTCCTGCGCTTCCTTGTAATAGAGGAGCGTATCCATGTCGACCGGCTCGTACTTCTGGCCGACGTGGGAGTAGATGCCGACTTGCCGGAAGAGCGCCTCCATGCCGAAGGTGCGCGCTTCGTCGGGAACAATTGGTACGATCAGATCGCCAATCTCTTTGTCGCGCAGCAGCTTCGACAGGATCCGCACGAACACCATCGTCGTCGAGGCCTTGCGCCCTTCAGTGCCCTGGGCGAACTCGTCGAAGAGCGGATCAATCGGCGCGTGGAGCGGCTCGGCGCGCACGGCGCGGGACGGCATGAATCCGCCGAGCGCTTTCCGGCGTTCGCGCAGGTACTGCAGCTCCAAGCTGTCGTCCGACGGGCGATAGAACGGTGCGTCCGCGATGGCGTCGTCTGAGATAGGAATGCCGAAGCGCGCCCGGAACGTACGCAGGTCGGCCTCGTTCAACTTTTTCTGCTGGTGCGTGACGTTCTTGCCCTCGCCGGCTTCGCCGAGGCCGTAGCCTTTGATGGTCCGCACGAGCACAACCGTCGGCTGCCCCTTGTGCTCGACCGCCGCCTTGTAGCCGTTGTAGACCTTCACCGGATCGTGACCACCGAGCCGCAGCTTCTTCAGCTGGTCGTCGGACAGGTGCTTGACCATCTCGAGCAGCCGGGGGTCGGTGCCAAAGAAGTGCTCGCGCAGGTATGCGCCAGACTCGACGGTGTATTTCTGATATTGACCGTCGACGATTTCACCCATCCGCTTGGCGAGGAGCCCATCGTGGTCCGCCGCCAGGAGCGGATCCCAGTCGCTTCCCCAGAGCACCTTGATGACGTTCCAGCCGGCGCCGCGGAAAATGGCTTCGAGTTCCTGAACGATTTGCCCGTTGCCCCGCACCGGGCCGTCAAGCCGCTGCAGGTTGCAGTTGATGACGAAGATCAGGTTGTCCAGCTTCTCGCGCGCGGCGAGACTGATCGCGCCGAGCGACTCAGGTTCGTCAGTCTCGCCGTCGCCGAGGAATGTCCAGACCTTCGCGTTCGAGGCCTTCTTGAGCCCGCGATCCTCCAGGTAGCGGTTGAAGCGCGCCTGGTAGATCGACATGATCGGGCCGAGGCCCATCGAGACCGTCGGAAACTGCCAGAAGTCGGGCATCAGCCACGGATGCGGGTACGACGACAGGCCACCGCCCTCGGCTAACTCCTGGCGGAAGTTGTGAAGCTTCTCGACCGACAGTCGTCCTTCGAGAAATGCGCGCGCATAGATGCCCGGCGAGGCGTGCCCCTGGAAATACACGAGGTCGCCCTCGCTGTCCTGCGTGCGGGCGCGAAAGAAGTGATTGAACCCGACCTCGTAGAGCGTTGCCGCCGAAGCATAGGTTGAGATGTGCCCGCCGATGCCTTCCGACAGCCGGTTGGCGCGCACGACCATGGCCATCGCATTCCAGCGCACGAGGCTCTTGATCCGCCGCTCGATCTCCTGGCTGCCCGGGAGGGGCGTCTCATCGGCCGGACGCAGGGTATTGACGTAAGCGGTGACCGCGGTGAATGGCAGCGCCACGCCAGCCGTCCGGGCGCGATGCCGGAGCGAGGCCAGCAATCGCTGGACGCGTCCCCGGTCGCCCTGCTGGACCACATAGTCGAGCGATTCGAGCCATTCCCGTTGTTCAATCGCCTCGATCTCGGAGGCATCACGCGGCGCGACGTTTTTCATGGGGGGCCAAGCCTTCTCTCTCAAAACTTCGGGATTACAATCCTCCTATTGTAACTCTGGATGGACGGGTTTTTTGGCGCGCGGCTGCGCAGACGAGCATGCCGAAAACGCAGGGATCGTATCGAATCTCCAGATGCCACCACTTCAGAACAGATACCGGAACCAGCACATGCGCTACAAACACCCGGTTACTTTCGTCATCCTTTTTTTGGTCGCGATCGCGCTTTCGGTCGCGAACGCGGCCTGTAGCGGAGACACTCCTGTGACACAGTCGGCTGCTCCACCCCCTGCGACGGCTCCACCTTCACCGGCCTCAGCGGCCGCGCCGCTTCGCGGCATGATCGCGCGATTCGCGCCGGCGGACATTGGCGCCGATCTGAGCGCGCTCCCGGACAACGAACGGCAGACGCTGGCGCGACTTGTCGAGGCCGCGCGCATCATGGACGCGATCTTCCTGCGGCAGGTCTGGTCGGGCAACGAGGCGCTCCTGGAGTCGCTGGCGCGACAAGCCGTCGCCGGTGAGGCCGCCGACACGCTCCACTATTTTCTAATCAACAAGGGACCCTGGTCGCGGCTCGATCACAACAAGCCTTTCGTCCCCGGCGTCCCGACCAAGCCCGAGGGCGCAAATTTCTACCCTGCGGGCGCGACGAAGGACGAAATAGAAAAATGGCTGACCTCGTTGCCAAACGACGCCAGGAGGGCCGCGTCCGGTTTCTTCACGACCATCCGACGTGGGCCTGACGGCCGTTTCATCGCCGTGCCGTACTCGGTCGAATATCAGGGCGAACTGGCGCTTGCCGCGTCACTGCTCCGGGAAGCGGCGGGCCTCACCGCGCAACCCACGCTCAAGGCGTTCCTGAACGCGCGCGCCGACGCCTTCATTTCGAACCATTACTACGCGAGCGACGTCGCGTGGATGGAGCTCGACGCGTCGATCGAGCCGACGATCGGGCCCTACGAGGTCTACGAGGACGAGTGGTTCAACTTCAAGGCCGCCTTCGAGGCCTTCATCACGGTTCGCGACGAGGTCGAGTCGAAGAAGCTGCAGGTCTTTGGCGCCGAGCTCCAGGGGCTCGAGAATGCGCTGCCGATCGATCCTGCGCTCCGGAATCCCACGCTCGGCACGCTTGCGCCAATCCGCGTCGTCAACGTCGTCTTTACCGCCGGCGACGCCAACCGCGGCGTCCAGACCGCGGCCTTCAACCTCCCGAACGATGAAGATGTCGTCAAGAAAATGGGCTCGAAGCGAGTGATGCTGAAGAACGTGCAGGAAGCCAAGTTCAAGATGGCGCTCGAGCCAATCGCGAAAGTCGCGCTGCCCGAGGCGCAGCAGAAGAACGTCTCGTTCGACGCGTTCTTCACGCACATCCTGATGCACGAATTGATGCATGGGCTCGGGCCGCACAACATCAGCGTCGGCGGGCGTCAGACGACGGTCCGGCAGGAACTCAAGGAGACCTACAGCGCCATCGAAGAAGCGAAGGCAGACGTGTCCGGCCTCTGGGCGCTCAAGCAGCTCGCCGATCAAGGGAAGGTCGACAAGGCGATCGCGCAATCGATGTACACGACGTTTCTTGCCTCGTCGTTCCGATCGATCCGCTTCGGGGTCAACGAGGCGCATGGCCGCGGCATCGCCATTCAGCTCAATTACTTCCTCGATCAGGGCGCATTCGTGGTGGCCGGCGACGGGCGATTTACCGTCGACGAAGCCAAGATGACTGCGGCGGTGACCTCGCTGACGCGCGACATCATGACGCTGCAGGCGGAAGGCAGCTATCAGAAGGCGAAGGCACTCATCGACACGCTCGGAGTCGTGCGTCCGCCGGTGCAGCAGGTGCTCGACCGCCTGACGGCAGTGCCTGTGGACATCGAACCAAAGTTCACCACCGCGGCGACGCTTCGGTAGGGGGTCAGACCGGGGTCAGACCGGGGTCAGACGCTGGTCTGACCCCGGTCTGACCCCGGTCTGACCCCACGACCCACTCCCGCACGACCGGCACGGCGATATCAGGACGATCGCTGATGACGCTGTCGGCGCCCCAGCCGAGCAGGCGCGTCATGTCGTCGCGATCGTCGACGGTCCAGATCCGCACTGGCAAGCCGGCCCGATGCGCATGCGCGATGAACTGCGGCGTGACTATCAAGGTCGCCCCCGATCGCTCGGGCACCTGAAACTCGCGGTATTTCGTGCGACCGAGCGGCCATCGCACCCGCGAGCGGTACAATGCCCACCGCGTCTCCTCGCTGGCTGCTCCGGTCGGAATGCCGGGCTCATACCGACGCGCCGCGTTGAGCGCGCGCCAATGAAACGAGCCGAGGATGACGCGATCGAGCGCGCGCGCCGCGCGGACATCGTCAATCGTCCGGTGCGCCAGCTCCGGATCCGGCGTCTTGAGCTCGATGATGACGCGAGCGGTCGGGTACCGTTCGAGCACCGTGCGCAACCGGGGAACGCCGATCTCCTGTCCGCGGAAGGGATAGAGCGGCGTCGAGGCGCGCGAATCGGGCGTGAATCGATAGCCGGCATCCACCTGCGCGAGCTCATCCGCCGTGCGCCCCGACACCGGACCGTGCGCGCTGGTCGTGCGGTCGAGTGTGTCGTCATGATGCACGACGACCACGCCGTCGCGAGACAGATGGACGTCGAGCTCGAGACCATCGGCGCCGAGTGCCAGGCCGTGATCGAACGCCGCGATGGTGTTCTCCGGTCGAAGCGCCGCACCACCTCGATGGGCAAAGACGAGCGGCCGGGACGTTCCGAGGCGAGAAAACTCAGGCAAGGCCCTCATCTTAGCAGGGCCTCCGATGTAAGATTCAGATATGCCGCCCCCGGTCTCACGCACATCGTCTTCGTCTTCGGCCTCACGGCCGGGCACGCTCGGCCAACTCCGCATCGAGATTGCCAGCCGGCGGCTTGCGCGCCGCAGCGTCAAGGACGAGATTCGCGGCAACCTCATCGACCGGCTCCGCTCGCGGGCGCCGCTCTTCCCCGGAATCATCGGCTTCGACGACACGGTCGTGCCGCAGATCGTCAACGCGATTCTCTCCCGTCACAATTTCATCCTGCTCGGCCTGCGCGGGCAGGCCAAGAGCCGGATTCTCCGGGCGCTCGCCGACCTGCTCGACGAGTCGATTCCCGTCGTGCCCGGCTGCGAGATTCACGACGATCCGCTGGCGCCACTCTGCGCGGCCTGCCGGGCGCGGATCCGCGAGGCCGGCGACGACCTGGCCATCGGCTGGCTGGACCGCGAGGCCCGCTACGTCGAAAAGCTGGCCACGCCAGATGTCACCATCGCCGACCTGATCGGCGATCTCGATCCGATTAAGGCGGCGCGCGCCGGCCTGCAGCTCTCCGACGAGTTGACCATGCACTACGGGCTGCTGCCGCGGGCGAATCGCGGCGTCTTTGCGATTAACGAGCTGCCCGATCTCGCCGGCAAGGTGCAGGTCGGCCTGTTCAACATCCTCCAGGAAGGCGACGTCCAGATCAAAGGCTACCCGGTGCGCCTGCCGCTCGACGTCATGATCGTCTTCAGCGCCAATCCTGAGGACTACACGGCGCGCGGCAAGATCATCACGCCGCTCAAGGATCGCATCGGCTCGGAGATTCGCACCCACTATCCCGCGACCCGCTCGCACGCGATGGCCATCACCGAGCAGGAGGCCTGGGTCGACCGCGGCGGCTGCGAGCTCGTCGTGCCGGCGTTCGTGCGCGAAGTCGTCGAAGAGATCGCGTTCCAGGCGCGACAGGACCAGAAGATCGACAAGCGGTCGGGCGTCAGTCAACGCCTGCCGATTTCTCTTCTCGAGAACGTGGTCTCGAGCGCCGAGCGCCGCGCGATCCTGGCCGCCGAGTCGGCCATCGTGCCCCGCATCACCGACATCTACGCAGCACTGCCGGCCATGACCGGCAAGTTCGAGCTCGAGTACGAGGGAGAGCTGCGCGGTGCCGACAACGTCGCGCGCGACATCATCCGCGCGGCGGTCGGCAACGTCTTTGGCGGCTACTTCGCCAACGTCGACCTCAAGCAGGTCACCGACTGGTTCGACCTCGGCGGGAGCCTGCAGATCGACGACACGCTGCCCTCAGCCGAGCTCCTGTCGCGCGTCGCCCAGGTGCAGGGCGTGCGCGAGCTGGCGTCGCACGCCGGCGTCGACAGACATGCCCCGGCGCCACTGCTGGCCTCGGCCGTCGACTTCATCCTCGAAGGGCTCTACGCGCAAAAGAAAATCAGCCGATCGGACGAGTTCCAGTACCAAGGGGCCGAGCCGTCGCGCCGCGCCCCTCGCGGCGTCACGCCCGAACAGATGATCGAGCGCGATATCCAGATGCCGGGGCAGGCGCCGGGCAATAAGAAGAAGTATTACAACTAGAAAGCTTCCGGCTGCCGGCGGCTAGCTGTGAGCCGCTAGCCGCTAGCTGCCAGCTGCTGCTAAGCCGGAAGATGAAACTGAAAGTGGAAGCTGGAAGCTGAATGAAGTATCGCTACTCCAAGTTCACCGGTGAGGACCTCGACGGGCTCGACCTCGAGGATCTGCTGTCGCGGCTCTCGGACATGCTGCTCTCGAGCGGCTTCGAGAGCCCGTACGGACTGCCGTACGACGATGACGAACCGGGGCATTCGATGCAAGCGCTCCACGATGCCATCATGGAGGCGATTCTCAACGGCGGCGCGCTCTCGGACGAGACCCTCGAGAAGATGCTCGGCAAGGACTGGCAGCAGGCGGAGGACGCCGAGGCGCGCCTGGATGAGCTCATTCAGCGGATCATCGAAAAGCTGCAGCACCAGGGTTACCTGACCGGCCAGCCTGAAGGAGAGAATCCGGCCCGGAACGGCCGGCAGGGCGAGGGCGGCGGCGCCGGCGGTCACGATGGCAACGTTCGCTTCGAGATCACCGACAAGAGCCTCGATTTCCTCGGCTACCGCGCGTTGCGAGACCTCCTCGGATCAATTGGCAAGAGCAGCATCGGCCGCCACGATACGCGCGAGATGGCCACCGGGATCGAAGCGAGCGGCGCGCCAAAGCCGTACGAATTCGGCGACACGATGAACATCGACGCCAGCAGCACGATCCTCAACGCCGTCAGGCGTCAGGAGAACGTCGGCCGGCCGGCAATCGAAGTCGACTATCAGGATCTGATGGTGGTCCAGGGCGAGTATCAGAGCTCGTGCGCGACGGTCCTGATGCTCGACTGCAGCCACAGCATGATCCTCTACGGCGAAGACCGGTTCACGCCCGCGAAACGGGTCGCGCTGGCGCTCGCCAACCTGATCCGCCTGCAATACCCGGGCGACGCGCTCCAGGTCGTGCTCTTTCACGATTCAGCGGAAGAGATCCCGCTCAGCCAACTCGCGCGCGTGCGGGTCGGGCCCTATTACACCAACACCCGCGAGGGGCTCCGGCTGGCGCGACGCCTGCTCGAGCGGCAGCGCAAGGACATGCGCCAGATCGTCATGATCACCGACGGCAAACCCTCCGCACTCACTCGTCCCGACGGCCGGATCTACAGAAACGCGTTCGGTCTCGATCCCTTCATCGTGTCCGAGACCTTCGCCGAAGTCGCCGCCTGCCGCAAGGCTGGTATCCTCATCAACACCTTCATGCTCGCGCGCGACCACGATCTCGTCAGCTTCGTGCGGAAAGTCGCCGAAATCTGCCACGGCAAGGCCTACTTCACGACGCCGCGCACGCTCGGCAAATACGTGCTGATGGACTACATGGACAAGAAGACGAGGACCATCCACTAGGGCCACGGATTACACGGACAACACGGATAGTCTTTGTGAGATACCTTCTAATGCCGGCTCTCGATGCACCTCGAACGTCGGAGACGCGACACTAGGCGCGGACGAGAGCGAATCAGAACGTGCTGCCACCGACCATTCCGCTCTTCCCCTTGCCGAATGTGGTGCTCTTTCCCAACGTGTTCCTGCCGCTGCACATCTTCGAGGCGCGCTACCGGGACATGGTGACCGACGCGCTCGCCGCGGACCGGATAATCGGGATGGTGCTGCTCCGACCCGGCTGGGAGAGCGACTACGACGGCCGGCCCGCCATTTATCCAGTCGGCTGCGCCGGGCTCATTACACACGCCGAACGGTTGCCGGACGGCCGCTTCAACATCGTGCTGCAGGGGATGGAGAAGTTTAAGGTGCTCGACGAGGACGACAGCCGCGCCTACCGCCTCGCGCGGGTCGACAGCGTCAACGAGCAACCGGCCAACGGCGACGACAAGGACGAAATGCGCCTTGCCCGTCGGCGCCTCGAGGCGTTGCTCGTCCCGCAGCCCAAGGGCCGGGGCAGCGACACCAAAGTGCCGGCCTCGATGGCCGACGAGGACCTCGTCAACGCGCTCGCGCAATACCTCGAGCTCGAGCCGGTCGAGAAACAGGCGCTTCTCGAGCGCGACAGCCTCCTGGCCCGCTGCCGGTCGCTTATCGAGTTGCTCGAGATGAAGGTGATCGTCGCTCAAAACAAGTGGGGGGGGGAACACTGATAGATGCGCGGCTCAAGGCTCAGGGCTCAAGGCTCAAGCAAGTTCTTCGAGTAAGTAATCGAGAGTTTTGCCTGAGCCTCTGAGCCCTGAGCCCTGAGCCCTGAGCCGCCTAGCTCCGCAGGCGTGACGCGATTGCTTCGATGACCTTCTGGCCGTGGAACCGGCCGTTCTCGATGAAGATCCGGCCGCTCTGCACTCCGGCCACCATCGCACCCACCGTGTAGACGCCTGGGACATTGGTTTCAAAGGTCTCAGCGTTGAAGACGGGGCCGCACGTTGCGGCGTCGAGCTCGATGCCCACGGCTCGAAGCAGGCTCGTGTCCGCGCCATATCCGGTCAGCAGAAATACCGCGTCGGCCTCGATTTCGTCGGTGGCGCCGTCGCGGTCAACGACCACGGTCGTTGGACGAATCTCGACCACACGGGTGCCGAAGCGGGCCGGAATCGCCCCTTCTTTGATCCGGTTATCGATATCGGGCTTGACCCAGTATTTGATCGAGTCCCCCATCGCCGCGCCGCGGTGGACGATCGTCACCTTCGCGCCGGCGCGGTAGAGATCCAGCGCCGCCTCTGCAGCCGAGTTCTTCCCGCCGACAATGACGACCTTCTTCCTGAAGAACGGGTGGGGCTGCGTGTAGTAGTGCGAAACGTGCGGTAGATCCTCGCCTGGCACGCCGAGCCGATTCGGGAAATCGTATGCGCCGGTGGCGACGACGACCGTGCGGCCGTGGACGGAGCGGCGCACGCCCCGAGTCGAGCGGGTATCGACGACGAGCGCTCCCTCCGCGTCGGGAACCGCCGTATCGCGAGTGATGGCGACAACGGCCTCATCAAAAACGACGTCGAGCTCGTAGGCGTCAGAGACGCGCCGGTAGTAGCGGAGCGCCTCGAGCCTGGTCGGCTTGTCGTAAGGGCTGACAAACGGCATCCCGCCGATCTCCATCAGCTCTGGCGTCGTGAAAAACACCATCTCGGTCGGATAGTGCAGCAGCGAATTGACCAGCGCGCCCTTTTCGATGATCTGACAGGAGAGACCGCTCTTGGCGGCGGCGATGGCAGTCGCAAGTCCGGCTGGACCTGCCCCGACGACGACTACGTCACGAAAGACCATGACACGATCATAACGGTTCAGGGTTCAGAGTTCATGGTTCAGGGTTCATGGTTCAGGGTTCATGGTTCAGGGTTCAAGGTTCAGGGATCAGCGTTTGCGCGGCGGCGGAGCGGGCGTGTAGGTGACCTGCAGGTTGCTGACGATCGCGACTGGCCGGCCGGGCGTGGCGATCTCGCGTCCAGCGGCGGTCGTGGCTTCGAGCACTTCGCCGAGCAGACTCACCCGGTCGACGCCGGCCGGGATACTGACGCTGACTGCTTCACGCCCCAGGGGCGCGACGGCCTTGGTCCCGCCAGGTCCCGCGCCGCCGGTGATGCGGTCGTACAGATCCTTGGCGCTCCGAAACTCCGTCTGCACCGCGCCCCGGCCGAGGAGGTCGCCGGTCATCGACAGCACACCAATCACGGCGGTGTACTTCGCGAAGCCGCGGCCCGCGCGAATCTCCTCCTCCGAATAGCTGTGCCGGTTGTGGAGATCGAACGTCAGGGTTGCCTGAGCGTGCGGGGGAATCGACACGAGCACGCCGTCAGCCGGCTCGCGTCCTGCCAGCACGAAGCAGAACTCGGCCTTGGTCTTCACGCCGGTGCCCAGCTGTTCGGGGCACGTGACGTTGGCCGGCTCTGTCTTCGGCACCGGCTTGACCGCCGGCGCGGGCTTCTTGGGCGCGGGCTTCTTGGCTGTCGTTCGGGTTCCCTGTGCGTCCAGCTGGCAAAGCGAGAGCAGGCACAGGATAAGAAGAACAGATCCGCCGCGGCGCATGGTCAGCAGTATAACCGCGGGGAGCGGCTCAGGGCTCAAGGCTCAGGGCTCAAGCAAAACTTCGAGTAAGAGGTCGAAGGTCTTGCCTGAGCCCTGAGCCGTGAGCCCTATTTCGTGAACGTCCCCGACGGCGTGCTCGCGGTCGTGCCTCCTGGACCGGACGCGCGCACGACGGCCTTGTAGGTCCCGGCCGGCAGCGGATTGACGAGCGTGGAGATGTCGACCGTGATGTCGCCGGCGACCGGAGCCGGTTTGCCGAGGTCGCGTGTGGCGACCGGGCTCGCCGTGACCGGATCCGGGCCTCGATAGATCGCGACGGTATACGAGGTCACACTGGTCGTATGATCGGCGGAGGCAGTGAAGACGACCCTCGTCGGCGTCGGTGCAGCCGCCGTGATCGTGACTGCCACAGCAGTCGACGTCCGCGTGCCGCCCGCGTTGTCGCGAGCAACGGCTGTCAACGAGTAGCTGCCAGCGACGACGTTGCTCCACGGCGCTTGATACGGGCTGGTCGTGTCTGTCCCGACCAACTGCGCACCGGCGTAGAAGTCGACTCTGGCAATCGTGCCATCGCTATCGCTGGCCGCGGCATCGATTGTCAGCGAGGCCGGTGCGGCGAAGGATTGTCCGGAAATCGGACTCGTGATCGACACCGTCGGCAGCTGGTTAGGCACCGTCGTGACCGTGACATTGGCGGCGGCCGACGTTCGGGTCGCCCCATCGTCGTCCCGCGCGACGGCAGTCACCTGATAGGAGCCCGCCGCGACGTTCGTCCAGGTATAGCCGTAGGGGCTGCTCGTATCCGACCCGATTTGTGTCGAACCTTGATAGAAATCGACGCGGATCACAGTGCCGTCCGCGTCGCTGGCCGTCGCGGCGACCGTGACGCTCGCCGGCGCAGTGAAGGTCGAGCCCGCCGCCGGGCTCGTGAGCGACACCGTGGGCGCCTGATTGGTCGGCGAGTTGACCGTTACGCTGACCGGCGCTGAAGTGCTCGTGACGCCATCGCTGTCCGTAGCCACGGCAATCAGTTGATAGGTTCCCGCGCCCATGCCGGTCAGGCTCGCGCTATACGAGTTCGTGGTGTCCGACCCGATCAGTTGCGTCCCCCGGTAGAAATCAACCTTGGTAATCGAACCATCCGTGTCGCTCGCCGTCGCCGTCACGTTGATGGTCGCAGGCTCGGTGAACGTGGCGCCAGTCGCGGGACTGGTGATCGAGACGGTCGGCGGCTGATTCGTCCCGGTCGTCGGGGTTCGCGCGGTGACGTTCGTGAACGTGGCTGTCGCCCTCGCTGCCGTGTTATGACTCGTCAGCGCGACGCCGACGTAAACCGTCGAGGCCATCGAGATTGTGTCACTGCCGACGAGGGACCAGCTAGTGCCGTCTGTCGAGCGATAGGCGCTGAAAAGGTCGCCCTCGCGAACGAGCCGCACCCACCCTGGAGCGGTGCCACTTGGCCCGGCCTGGTAATAGCTCGAATCGTCGGTCGCGATCCGGCGCTGAAACCCCCACCCCTGTAAGCCGGAAACCATCATGAAGGCGTGGCGCGAGCCGGCCGTGAGTGACTCACGAATCATGACGCCCGCTTTCGACCAGACGTCGGCCTGTTGCAGCGAGGCCACGCGCGCGATGACCTCGACGTCTCCCTGCAACGGTTGATAGACGAAATGAAACTGATCCGACGTACCCCAGATGTCGATGCCGCCCGCGGCTACGCTAAAGGTGCCACCCGCCGCCGACGCGGAGCCGGCGAGGGCGGGGCTACCGAGGTCGCGACCGGCCCACGGCGTCGGGAGCGTGGCGGTCGCTGGCCCGGCCGCGCTCTGGAGATTGCTGAACGTCGCCGTCGCCAGCTTCGAGTCGACACGGCTCGACACGGCCAGCCCGACATACGCTGCGGCGGCCATGTTGATTGTCGCAGTGCCGGCCGTCGTCCACGACGCACCATCCGCTGAAAAGTAGCCAGTGAACTGGCTGCCTTGGCGGACCAGCCGCAGCCACACGGGTGCCGCGCCAGAGACCCCGGTTCGCTGCGTCGTCGTGCCGCCCTGAGTCGCTCGAAATTGCAGGAAGCGGCCGCGCTGCGGCGTCACCATCATGAACGCGTTGCGCGCGTTGCCATCCAACGTTTCCCGGATCATGACGCCGGTCTTCGACCAGTCGTGAACGTCCTCGAAGCTGGCGACCCTGACGCGGATGTCGACGTCACCGGCAATCTGCTGATACGCAAAATGGAACTCGTCGGAGGACCCAGAGATGTTGGCCCCGCTGCCCTCGATCGTCCAAATGCCGGACGAAACTTCGGCGCTGCCGGACACCCTAGTGTTGCCGATGTCCCGGCTCGACCAGCCAGTTGGCAAGCCCGATTGCGCCCGCACCAGGCCTGCGCTGATCGCCAGCACGCACACGACTGCCACGGCGGACAAAGCTCCGCCCCGAATCAGCCTTATCCTCACAATTTCTCCCGGTAAGTTGTCGCGCCTCTAGAACAAAGCGCGGCTCACGTCATTGCTGGCCGAAAACGGGACGTGTTCGCCTAATCCGCTCGCAGGCAGACTTTCCTGGCAAGACGGCTGCCACTCATGCCATTCGCGAAAAATGTCAACATTCATCGAGGTTTGCTTCAGTTGAGCTCGGGGCAAGAATCGACCTCGAAAGGTCAGGACACGTGCAACAACTACACGAGTTGACTTTGGCTCAGGAAATAACTACTGCAGCATAGAAGCCGATACCCATCGCGAATCGTGTGCCTCACCGGAGAAACGACTGAGACGCTCTATCTCCTTGGCGAGGGCGATCGCATCGTCGGCATATCGGGCAACACGGTGCGGCCCGCCCGAGGCACGTTACAAGCCGAGGGCACGCTCGCCGCAACTGCAACCGTTTGCGTAGACGTGGGCTTTTTTCTTGACGATCTCGCGGCGGGACCGTTGCTTGTCGTGACGATATGGATTCACGAGATGCGCTTCAACATGGAGACGTCACCGACAAGGTGACAGGCGCCTTCTTTGACACTTACAACGAACTGGCTGGCTTTCCCGAGTTCGTGTTGCCGAGCGATGGCCATTCGCGATTCGAGAACGGGGACTGGCGGTGGAGGAGGAAAACAGCTGCCAGCCTGGTTCCGGGTCACCAAATCGTAAAGTTCAGGGCCGGCCTGATTGTTCAATCGTGCGTGATCGTCGAGGTCAAAGGCAGGCCTGAAATCGATCTCTTTAACAAGGCGCAAGTGCTTCACTACTTGAAGGCCACCGACCTGGAAGTCGGCCTGCTCGTGAACTTCGGACGCCGCCCCGAATTCGAGCGTGTGGTCTGCGAACGCAGCCGAAAAGAAAGACCCGCGCTTTGAACCACGTGAGGTTGCAGCGGCCGCGTCCGTGAGCCCGTGTGAGATCCGCGAGATCCGCGTCCCGTGGACCACATTAGATCTGCGTCCCCTAGAAGCCGATCCCCGCTCTTAGTCAGCGACGCACCGGTTCAGGGTTCACGGTTCAGGGTTCAAGGCACAGGATGGACAGGACGAATCCACCACGACGCATGGCCAGCAGTATAACCGCGGGGAGCGGCTTAAGGCTTAGGGCTCAAGCAAACCTTCGAGTAAGAGGTCGAAGGTCTTGCCTGAGCCCTGAGCCCTGAGCCGTGAGCCCTATTTCGTGAACGTTCCCGACGGCGTGCTCGCGGCCGTGCCTCCTGGACCCGACGCGCGCACGACGGCCTTGTAGGTCCCGGCCGGCAGCGGATTGACGAGCGTGGAGATGTCGACCGAGATGTCGCCGGCGACCGGAGCCGGTTTGCCGAGGTCGCGCGTGGCGACCGGGCTCGCCGTGACCGGATCCTGGCCTCGATAGATCGTGACGATATACCTGTCGACGCTGGTCGCATGATTGGCTGAGGCAGTAAAGGCGACCCTCGTCGGCCTGGGTGCACCCGCCGTGATCGAGACCGCTACGGCGCTCGACGTCCGCGTGCCGCCCAAGTTGTCGCGGGCGACGGCCGTCAACGAGTAGTTGCCAGCGGCCACATTGCTCCACGCCGCCTGATACGGGTTGGTCGTGTCGCTGGCGACCAGCCGCGTGCCGGCGTAGAAATCGACCCTGGCAATCGTGCCGTCGCTGTCGCTCGCTGCGGCCGTGATCGTCAGCGAAGCCGGCGCGGTAAACGACCGCCCGTTAATTGGATTCGTGATCGACACCGTCGGCAGCTGGTTGGGCGTCGTCGAGACCCTGATGCTGGCGTCGGCCGACGTACGCGTCGCCCCATCGTCGTCCCGCGCGACCGCCGTCAGCTGATAGGAGCCGGAGCCGACGTTCGTCCAGTTATAGCTGTATGGACTGCTCGTATCCGACCCGATCAGCGTCGAGCCACGATAGAAATCGACGCGGGTGACGGTGCCGTCCGCGTCGCTGGCGGTCGCGGCGAGGGTGATGTTCGCGGGGGCAGTGAAGGTCGAGCTCGCCGCCGGACGGGTGAGCGACACCGTGGGCGGCTGATTGGTCGACCCCGCGGACCGTCACGCTGACCGGCGATGACCTACGCCTTACACCATCGCTGTCGGTAGCCACGGCCGTCAACTCGTACGTGCCTGCGGCCACGTCGGTCACCCTTACGCTGTACGAGTTCGTGGTGTCCGAGCCGATGGGCTGCAGTCCCCCGGTAGAAATCAACCCTGGTAATCGTGCCATCCGTATCGCTCGCTGTAGCCGTCACAGTGATGGTCGCGGGCGCAGTAAACGTGGCGCCAGAGGCCGGGCTCGGTGATCGACACGGTCGGCGGCTGATTCGTACCCGTGGTCGGGGTTCGCGCGGTCAGGTTCGTGAACGTGGCTGTGGCCCGCGCCGTGGTCCTGTGACTCGACACGGCCACACCGACGTAGACCCTAGACGCCATCGAGATCGTGTCGCTGCCGACCAGCGACCAGGTCTGTCCGTCTCTCGAATAGTAGGCAGTGAAGAGGTTGCCTTCGCGGACGAGACGCGCCCACCCTGGAGCGTCGCCACTTGGCCCATCATCGCGATAGGTATCGTCGCCGGCCGCAATCCGGCGCTGGAATCTCCATCCTTCGGTGCCGGACGCCATCATGAACGCGTTCCGTGAATCGTCCGTCAGCGACTCACGGATCATGACGCCTGCCTTCGACCACGGATCTGCGCGCTGAAGCGACGCCACTCGCGCGATGACCTCGACGTCCCCTTGCAAAGGTTGATAGACGAAATGAAACTGGTCTGACGTTCCCCAGATGTTCTCGCCGCCCGCGGCTACGGTGAAGGTGCCCCCAGCCGCCGACGATGAGCCGGCAAGGGTTGGGCTGCCGACGTCGCGGCCGGCCCAGGGCGCGGGGAGCGTGGTCGTGCCCGATCCCGAGCCCGATCCCGAAGTGAACCGAAGATTAGTGAATCTCGCGGTCGTGACTACCGAGTCGGCGCGGCTCGTTACCGCCAGTCCCACATACGCAGCGTCTGCCATGTTGTTCGTGACCGTACCGGCCGTCGTCCAGGAGGTCCCGTTCGACGAAAGATAGCCTGTGAATTGGTTGCCCCTCCGGATCAGACGCAACCAGACAGGAGCATCGCCAGCCCGACCCGTCAGTCGTGCTGTTCCTCCTCCCTGGGTCGATCGTGACTGCATGAACACGCCGCTGTCTGGGATGAGCGTCAGGAAGGCGTTGCGCGAGTTGCCGGAGAGGGTCTCCCTGATCATTAGTCCGGCCTTCGACCAGTTCTGAGCGTCCTCGAGGCTATCGAGCCTGACGCTGAAGTCGACGTCGCCGGTGATCTGCTGGTAGGCAAATCGAAATTCGTCGGAAGTGCCCCAGATGTTGGCTCCGCTGCCGGCGACCGTCCACGTGCCCGACGAGACGGCAACGCCCCCCGTTATTCCCGTGCTACCGACGTCCCGGCTCGCCCAACCTGTCGGCAGCGCGGATTGCGCGCGCACCACACTGGCGCTGACGGCCAGCGCGCACACGAACCCCACGGCGGACAGAGCTCCGCCTCGAATCTGTCTTGTCGTCAAAATGCCTCTCCCGGTTAATTTGTCGCGCGCTGGTGCACACAGCGCGCGTCACGTCAGTGCTGGCCGAACAGACGTATCGCCTTCCACACTCCACAACTCTTATTTGTCAGCTCTTAGGCAGACTCCCGCTGGCAAGAGCGCTGCCATCTGTACAGATGCGCGAAACGTTCAATATTTTCCGAGGTTCGATCCAGTTGAGCTCGGCTCCTCATTCGACCTCAACAGGACACTACACGCGCAACAACTACACGAACGGCCCCTGGGCTCAGGAAATAATTACGACAGCATGAGCACGCGATACCCCTCGCGAATCGTTTGCCTGACGGAAGAGACGACCGAAACGCTCTACCTTCTCGGTGAAGGCGATCGCATCGTCGGCATCTCCGGATACACGGTGCGGCCGCCGGAAGCGCGTCACAAGCCGAAAGTCTCGGCGTTCATCAACGCTCGATTCGACAAGATTGAGGCGCTCAAGCCCGATCTGATCCTGGCCTTCTCCGATCTGCAGGCAGATATTGCCGCCGAGCTGATCCGGCGCGGCTACTCCGTCGTTACGTTCAACCAGCGCAGCATCGCCGAGATTCTTCAAATGATCCGCATGGTGGGCGCAATCGTGGGGTGCGCCGATCGCGCGGTCGCCCTGGCCGATTCGCTCGAGCACGGCCTGGAAAGAATTCGTACGACAGCCGCGGCGTTCGGACGACGCCCGCGAGTGTTCTTCGAGGAATGGGACGCCCCACTCATTTCTGGCATCTGCTGGGTGGACGAGCTCGTCGAGATCGCGGGTGGAGAGCCGCTGTTTCCGGCGCTCAGAAAAGAGAGCCTGGCGAAGAACAGGATCGTCTCACCAGATGAGGTCGCGGCGCGTGACCCCGAGGTCATCATCGCGTCGTGGTGCGGCAAGGCGATGAAGAAGCGAACCATCGTGGATCGGCCCGGCTGGGATCGCATCAGTGCCGTGCGCGCCGATCACATCTACGAGATCAAGTCGACCTACATCCTGCAACCCGGGCCGGCGGCGCTCACGGAAGGCGTGACACGGCTGCACGAGTGCATCGGGCGAGCGGCACGCGGATGTTAGCGCTGATGCTTCTTCTCACGGGACGCGGATTTCGCAGATATTCACGGGACTCCACGGGACGCGGATTTCGCAGATATTCACGGGACTCCACGGGACGCGGATTTCGCGGATATTCACGGGGACTCCACGGGACGCGGATTTCGCGGATATTCACAGGCGGCTCCACGGGACGCGGATTTCGCGGACTCAGGTTTGCCACGAGACGCGGATTCGCGGTCTTCGCAGCCCTTCGCGGCTCGGCGGCATCAGCACTGCAGCATGACCAGTCAGAATCTGACACTTGCCGCGTGACGTGAGCGTGCAGCACCTGCAACCATTTGAGACTATGTCGGGCTTTTCTTGACGATCGCTCCCGGCGAGGCCGTTGCTTGTCGTGACGACATGGATTCACGACAAGCGCTTCTACATGGCGACGTCACCGACAAGGTGATAGGAGCCTTCTTTGACACTTACAACGAACTGGCAGGCTTTCCCGAGTTCGTGTTGCGCCGTGCGATGGCCATCGCTATTCGAGAGCGGGGACTGGCGGTAGAGGAGGAAAAACAGCTACCGGTGTGGTTTCGGGGCCACCAGATCGTCAAGTTCAGGGCTGACCTGATTGTTCAGTCGTGCGTGATCGTCGAGGTCAAAGCCAGGCCTGAAATCGATCCATTCAACAAGGCACAAGTGCTTCACTACTTGAAGGCCACCGACCTGGAGGTCGGCCTGCTCGTGAACTTCGGCCGTCGCCCCGAATTCGACCGCGTAGTCTGCGAACGCGACCGAAAAGGACCGCGCTTCAATCCACCTGACAATGCAGCAACGGCGTCCCGTGATGTTGGGTGAGATCCGCGTGATCCGCGTTCCGTTAACCCTAAGTGAGATCCGCGTGATCCGCGTCCCGTTAACCCTAAGTAAGATCCGCGTGATCCGCGTCCCGTTAACCCTAAGTAAGATCCGCGTGATCCGCGTCCCGTTAACCCTAAGTAAGATCCGCGTGATCCGCGTCCCGTTAACCCTAAGTAAGATCCGCGTGATCCGCGTCCCGTGGACGCAATCCGCGTTCTTAGTCAGCCACGCACGCCGTTCCCGGTATCGCCGTCTTGAAGGATCGATCGCCGATGTCGGCGCGTTTGATGAGCTCGAGGAACTCCATCCGGGTGCGCGCGTCGTGCTGGAAGACGCCGAGCATCGCGCTCGTGACCGCGACCGAGTTTTGTTTCTCGACGCCGCGCATCGACATGCACAGGTGCGACGCCTCCATGACGATGCCGACGCCGAGCGGCCGGATTTTGTCGCGCAGCGTCTCGGCGATCTGACTGGTCAGTCGTTCCTGCACTTGCAGCCGGCGCGCAAAAATCTCGACCAGGCGCGGGATTTTGCTGAGCCCGACGACGCGGCCTTGCGGTATGTAGGCGACGTGACATTTTCCGAAAAACGGCAGCAGGTGATGCTCGCAGAGGCTATAGAAGTCGATGTCCTTGACGATCACCATCTCGTTATAATCGACGCTGAAGAGCGCGTTGTTGAGGACGGCGTCGACGTCGGCCGCATAACCCTGAGTCAGAAAGCGAAGCGATTTCTCCACTCGCTTTGGCGTGTCGAGCAGCCCCTCGCGTGAAGGATCCTCTCCGAGCTCGGTCAGGAGCTGCCGAATGATGTCCTGCATGCTCGTATTCTACCTCCTGGTCCTGCATCCAGCTGGAGCGCCGAGCGTCGCCTGGGCCGGTGTCGCTGCACGCGGTGAGTGGCTGCAATCCACCGGGGCTGAGGATCCCGATGCCCTCTATGCGGGCCGCGAGGATCTCGCGAAAGCGCGGCGCGCCGCAGCCGTTTGGGCCGAGCGGCTCGAGAAGAACTCAAAGGATTTCGAGTCGGCGTGGAAGCTGGCGCGGGCACGCTACTGGATAGGTGGTCGAGCGCCCGAGGCCGAGCGGAAGGCGGTACTCGAAGCCGGCATCAGCGCGGGCCGCGCAGCCGTGGCGCTCGAGCCGAACCGCCCTGAGGGGCATTTCTGGATCGCCGCAAATATGGGCGCGCTCGCCGAGTCGTTCGGCATGCGTCAGGGACTGAAATATCGCGGCGACATCAAGAACGAACTGCTCATCGTCCTCAAGCTCGACCCGGCGTACCAGCACGGGTCGGCCGATCGCGCGCTCGGCCGCTGGTATTTCAAGGTGCCCGGACTTTTCGGCGGGTCGAACAAGAAGTCCGAGGAACACCTGCGCAAGTCACTCACCTACAACCCGAACAGCAGCTCCTCGCACTTCTTCCTCGCGGAAACGCTGATCGACATGGGCCGCACCGCCGACGCGCGCGCCGAGCTCCAGAAAGTGATCGACGGCCCGGTTGATCCAGAGTGGGCGCCCGAAGATCGTGAATTCAAAGAGAAGGCCCAAAAACTGTCGGCGACGCTCAAATAGGGCTAAACAGCCTCGACGATCGCCGCAATCCCCTGGCCGCCACCGATGCAGGCGGTCGCCAGCCCTCGCTTCAAACCGCGTCGGCGCAGTTCGAGCAGCAGCGTCAACAACAGGCGCGTGCCGGTCATCCCGAGCGGATGGCCGAGCGCGATCGCGCCGCCGTTCACGTTGACCTTCTCGCGATCCAGCCCCAGCTCTTTTTCAACGGCCAGGTACTGCGCGGCGAACGCTTCGTTGACCTCGATGAGATCGAGATCGTCGAGCGTGAGCCCAGCCTTCTCGAGCACGGCGCGTGTGGCCGGCGCCGGGCCCATCCCCATCAGCGACGGCTCCACGCCGACCGTGGCCCAGTGCGTCAGGCGCCCAATCGGCGCCAGGCCGTTCGCCTTTACACTGCGTTCCGAGGCCAGCAGGATGGCGGCCGCGCCGTCGACGATGCCCGAGGCATTTCCCGCGGTCACGCAGCCGTTCTTGCTGAAGGCCGCCGGCAGCTTCGCCAGCCCTTCCATCGTCGAATCCGGCCGCATGTGATCGTCGGCGGCGAAGAGCTCGACGCCTTTGCGGCTCTTGATCTCGACCGGCACGATCTCGTCGGCGAAGCGGCCGGCTTTCCACGCGGCGGCGGCGAGTCGCTGACTGCGAATGGCGTAGCAATCCTGTTCTTCGCGCGAAATGCCGTACTTCGCAGCGCAGTTCTCGGCCGTGGCGGCCATCGTGCAGCCGCAGTTCGTGTCGAGAAGCGATGTCCACAAGTAGTCTTCGAGCTGTCCCTGGCCGAGCCGCAAGCCGTTGCGAAGACCGCGGATGACGTGCGGCGCCTGGCTCATGTTCTCCGTGCCGCCGGCCAGGACGACATCGGCTTCGCCGAGCTGAATCATCTGCCCGCCGCTGATGGCCGCCTGGATGCCGGAACCGCAGAGCCGATTCACGGTCAGCGCCGGCACCTCGATCGGGACGCCCGCCTTCAGCCCGATGTGGCGCGCGCCGAACACCGCATCCGAGCTCGTCTGCAGCACGTTGCCGAAGACGACGTGATCGACCTGCGCCGGCGCGACTCCCGTGCGGGCAAGCGCCGCGCGCGATGCCAGCGCGCCAAGATCGAGCGCCGAGATGTCTTTGAGCTTGCCGGTGTATTCAGCCATCGGCGTCCGTGCGCCGCCGACGATGTAGATCTGCTCACTCATTCAATAGTCCTCACTGTCGCACTGCATTCGTGATGACAAAAAGCCTTTCACCGCGGAGTGCGCAGAGCTCGCAGAGAAAACAACTTATTGGCTCTGCGTCCTCGGCGCCCTCGGCGGTGAGAGGCTTTTGAACGGCTACCAAAAGCCCTTCGCCGCTGTGTGCGGAATTCACTGAGAAGACAACGTTATTGGCTCTGCGCCCTCGCGTCCTCCGCGGTGAAGGCTTTTTGGCTGCGCGCGGGTTCATTTCGCTGATCGCACGGCCGACGCGATGAAGTCCCCCGCTTCTCTCGTCCCGAGCGTCCCGCCGACGTCCTGCGTGATTTGACGCTCGCGCACGGCTTTCAGTATCGCCGCGTCAATCGCCGCCGCCTCATCCGCGAGGCCGCTGGTTTCAAGCATCAGCGCGACGGAGGCAATCGCGCCGATCGGGTTTGCGATGTTCTTGCCGGCGAATTTCGGCGCCGAACCGTGGACGGGCTCGAACATCGACGTCTTCCCCGGGTGCAGGTTCCCGGACGCGGCCATGCCGAGCCCACCCTGAAAAGTCGCGCCAAGGTCGGTGATGATGTCGCCGAAAAGATTGTTCGTCACGATGACCTGGAACTGGCCCGGGTCGAGCACCATGTACATGGCCAGCGCGTCGATGTAGTAGTGCGTCGCGTTGATGTCGGGATACTGCGCGGACAGCTCACGAAAGACGCGCTGCCACAACGCGTGGCCATCGGTCATCGCGTTGCTCTTGTCGGCCATGCAGACCTTGGCCAAGCCGCGGGCTTTCGCGAACTCGAACGCGTGGCGGATGATGCGGTGGACGCCCTTGTAGGTGTTCAGTTCTTCCTGAATCGCGACCTCGTCTTCAGTGCCGGCTTTGAAGCGCCCACCGACGCCGACATAGAGCCCCTCGGTGTTCTCGCGGAACACGACGAAGTTGATGTCCGAGGGGCCGCGGCCCTTGAGCGGACACAGGCGTTCGTCAAGCAGGCGCACGGGGCGGTAGTTGACGTAAAGGTCGAGCTCGAAGCGCGTGCCGAGCAGGATGTCGCGCGCGTGACGGTTGTCTGGTACGCGCGGATCGCCGAGCGCGCCAACGAACACGGCGTCAAATTCGCGCAGGTAGTCGTAGCCATTCGACGGCAGGGTCACCCTGGTTTCGAGGTAATGGTCCGCGCCCCAAGGCAGCCGCTCGACATCGAAACGGCGGCCAAATCGCTCGCCTACCGCCGTCAGGACCTTCACTGACTCAGCCGTGACGTCCTTGCCAATCCCGTCGCCGGGGATGACCGCTATGCGCATCTGTGTTTTGGTCGTGAGAGCGTCTCGCCGAGGCGGCGGACGATCACCGCCCCCAGCCACCAATGCCGATCATAGCGTGCAGGTCGGTCTCCGGCCTCGCGGCCGGGACCAATCTTCGGCGCTTCCTTCCGAGGAACGCGGCTTCGCGACTCTGATTCACGCAGGGACGAAATGCCTTTAAAACGAGATGAACGAATCCAGCCAGCGCTCTATCTAAATCCATAAAATCGTATTACTGTGACGAATTGCATGGCAGTGATGATGAAAAGCCTTATAACGCGGCCATGACAAGTTTCCAGCACAGGCATGTTCTGTGCTTACTGGGACGAGCCTTTCGCATTTGTTTATCCGAAAAGCCAGTCAAGTTATTGTCGGGTCAGGATGTCGGGACTACCTCAGGAGGGGTCCAAAACATGAGCAAAAGTAGTCGCTACGCGGGGATGCTTTCAGTCCTACTGCTGCTGGCGTGGAGCATGCCGCTCCGGGCGCAGACAACAGGACGAATCCAGGGGCAGGTTCTGGATTCTCAGGGGGCGACAGTCCCCGGTGCGACGGTCACCGTGACGAGCCCCGCGCTCCAGGGCGCGCAGACGCAGGTCACGGATGCGGAGGGACGGTTCCGATTCCTGGCCCTGCCTCCGGGTACTTATTCAGCTAAGGTCGAACTCGCCAGCTTCCAGACGGTCGAGCAGGCCAACGTCGAAGTCGGTCTGGACCGCACCGTGACGCTGCCGATCACCATGCAACTGGCAGGCGTTGCCGCGACGGTAAATGTCGAGGCCAGCTCGCCGGTCATCGATACCCAGAGCACAACCATCGGTATCAACGCCACGGCCGAAACCTTCAACCGACTGCCGGTTCAGCGCGACATCTATTCGATTGCGCGGCTCGCGCCGGGCGCGACCGACGATGGTGTCGGACCAGCAGTGCTTGGTTCGACCGGTGCCGAGAATCAGTACATCGTCGAAGGCTTGAACACGACAGGAGTCGAGCGCGCAGAAAAAGGAAAGCAGCTCAACTTTGACTTCGTCGAGGAGATCGAAGTCAAAACTGGTGGCCTTCCCGCCGAATACGGGCGTGCCACCGGTGGTGTGATCAATGTCATCACCAAGTCCGGCGGCAACACCTTCCGAGGCTCGTTGTTTGGGTTCTCCGAGGGCGGTGGTCTCCAGTCCAACGACAACACCGCGAACCTTCGACCGGCCACGACGACGACGGTCACCGACATCGACAGCCGATGGGACTTCGGCGTCGAAGCCGGCGGCTTTATCGTTCGCGACCGTCTGTGGTTCTTTGGAGCGTACAACCATACGTTCCAGAGGGACCGGACCGAAGTCATCCGCACGCTCCTCTCGCCTGGGAGTCCAGGGGTGGGCCAGGAGATCTTCGCCGATGTCAATCGCGACCTGTTTGCCGGAAAGCTCACGTACCGGCTGTCGAACAGCCAGACGCTGACGGGGTCGATCAATGGAGATCCCGGCCGGCGCGAGGGCAACGTCTTCGTCATCGCCGGACCGGCCTCGACGTGGGACGGCGAACAAGAGTTCGGTGACACCGGTGGCGTGCTTCGGTACGACGGCGTGTTCGGTGGCAACTGGCTTATCAAGGGCGTCTATGGCCAGCACCGCGAGAGCAACTCGTTCGCTGGACCGGGGAAGACGATCGCCCGTTTCACCGATAGCACGGTGACGCCTAATGCGGTCTCGGGCGGGTTCAACGCCCACCAGGACGGCAACTTCCAGAGAAACGTGTACAAGGTTGACGTCTCGAAGTTCTGGGGCCGCCACGAGCTCAAGGGGGGCGTCGACTGGGAGGACGTCGACAGCGAAGTCAATCGTTATGAAGGCGGCGCCGGTCAACGAATCAGCAGACTCCGGTCTTCTGCCGCGACTGGCAGCCAGATCTACTATCGACACCGGTTCTTCATCGACGACACGGTCGCGGGCTACGATCCGAACAACCCGGCGACCTTCGTCCCCGCCGTGCCGTTGACGGTCTCGCCGAGCACACTGAACACGTCCTTCTATGTGCAGGACGGTTGGAGAGTGGGGGCCAATCTGACGATCAACGCCGGCATCCGGTGGGAACGGCAGCAGATCAAGGATCGCCTCGGCGAAACCAGCATCGACATCGATGACGCCTGGGCACCGAGACTCGGGGTCGTCTGGGATCCAGCCGGGAACGGCCGCAGCAAGATCTTCGGCAGCTATGGCCGCTTCTTCGAGAGTATTCCGCTCGACATCAATATCCGCTCGTTCGGCGGCGAGTCGTCCTGCTTCTGCAACAACTTCGATCCGAGCCCGAACAACATTCTGCCGGATGCGGCAAGTCCCGTTCGCACTTCACGCCTGGGCTTGCCGGTCACGCCGGTTGACGAGGGCCTGCAGGGTCAGTTCATCGACGAAGTCCTGCTCGGCGGGGAGTACGAGATCCGGCCGAACTTCAGCCTCGGCGCCAAGTTCACGCACCGGGATCTCGGTCGTGTCATCGAGGACTTCCTGATCATCGACTCTGGCGGGTACTTCATCGCGAATCCCGGGAAGCGCGTTGGCGCGACGATGACCTTCTACGACTACTCGACCGTGGCGGCCCCCGAAGCCAAGCGGACCAATACCAGCTTCGAGCTCAGTGCGCGCAAGAGGTTCAGCAACAACTGGCAGATGCTGGCGAGCTACGTGTGGTCGCGCCTGGAAGGCAACTACGACGGCACGTTCCAGAACTCCACCGGACAGCTCGATCCGAACATCAATTCGGCATTCGACTACGCGGACTTCCTCGTCAATGCCGACGGCAGCTTGAGCAACGAGCGCGTCCATCAGTGGAAGTTCGACGGAAGCTACGAGGTGTCGAGGGGAGCCTTGTCGGGGCTGAATCTCGGGCTGTCCACCAGGTGGTTCTCCGGCTACCCCCTGAACGCCTACGGGCACTCGTTCCTGTATGCCAACTGGGAGTACTACCTCGTGCCGCGCGGCACCGCGGGTCGCGGACCGTCTGAATGGGAAGCCGATATGCAGGTCAGCTATCCTGTCCGGCTCGGCGGAACCAAGCGAATGAACCTGTTCATGGATATCTTCAACCTGTTCAATCGGCAGAACACCATTCAATTCGATGAACGGTACAATCTGATCGAAGATAGCCAGTGTGCCGGCATTCCGGAGTCGGCATGCAACCACGACAACGGCATCGTGACGAATCCGGGGACGCTCACGCCTGTCTTCACGATCAACGATCCGCGCGCGACGGCGACCAATCCCGACTATCTCGAAAAGGGCGTCGCATTCACGGCGCCGCGGAGCATCCGGCTCGGCGTCCGATTCATGTGGTAAGAACGTTCGCGGGGTAAACTTGAGGGGTCAGCCTTTGGGCTGGCCCCTTTCTTTTTGTTGCCTGCAGTGCGAAACGCCATCCATATGCGCGCCCGAGTCGGGGTCAACAGCACGGTTCTTGCGGCGGCCCTCGTCGTGGCCGCCGCGTCGGCGTGCCGCCGCGAGCCGATCGTCCAAAACAGCGCCCCAGCTCCGACTTCACCGGTCGGAACGATCCCATCGATCGCAGAGAGCAGCCGCAAAACTCCGCCTGTGATCTTCCTGGGGCTCGACGGCGCCGACTGGCAGCTCCTCGACAGCTACATACGAGATGGGAACATGCCCAACTTGGGGAGGCTCGTGGCCGAAGGAACGTCGGGCACACTCGAGACGCTGCACCCGGCGCTGTCGCCGCTCATCTGGACCAGCATGATGACCGGCGTCGATCCGCTGGCACACGGGATCCTGGATTTCACGCGCTACAAGCCCGGCACCCAGACCAAGGAACCCATCACCAGCGACGAGCGGCGCGTGCCGGCGATTTGGAACATGGCGGGCTGGGGAGGGCGGTCGGTGGCTGTGTTCGGGATGTGGGCGACGTATCCCGCCGAACCCGTCAACGGCCTGATGGTCTCGGATCGCCTGTTCACGTTTCTGTTCAAGGAAGCGGAGCCGCCCGAGGGTGTGGTCACACCGCGCGAGCATGAGGCGTGGGCGCGCGCAATCGTCCAACAGGCCGAGACGGCGACCGACTACGGTGTGCTGAAGGGTTTCCTCCCCTGGTTGACGCCGGCAGAGTACGAGCGCGCGCTCAAGGCTGAAAATCCGTACCAGGATCCTGTTGGCGCACTTCGCCGAACACTGGTCGAGACGCGTGTCTATGACAATCTGGCGACGTCCTGGCTGGAGAAACAAGCCACGGACCTGACAATCCTTTACATTCAAGGCACCGACAGCATCGGCCATACGTTTGGCGCGTACGCTCCTCCGCACCAGCCGTCGATCTCGGCTGACGATTACCGGCGCTATGGCGATATGCCGCGGCGGTATTTCGCGGCGATCGACGAGCTGATAGGACGGTATCGCTCGATAGCCGCGCGGCACGGCGGTGTCCTGATGCTCGCCTCCGATCATGGCTTCTCGTGGATCGACGATCGCCCAACCCAGGTGTCGAGCAACGCGCAAGCGACGGCGGCCAAGTGGCACCGCAAGGACGGCATCTACTTGCTCTGGGGGGCCGGTGTTCCGGCGCAGGACCTTCGCGCAGAAGCGAGGACGGTGCGTCAGGTTGCTCCGACGCTGATGGCACTCGCGGGCCTCCCGCCTGGCAAGGATATCGACGTGGCGCCGCTCCAGGGTGCGTCGGCGGCGTCACTTCCGTCGGTGGACTACGCCGCTCAATATGTCCGCCCGAAGCCCGCAGCGGGCGTCGCGGCAACGCGCCTGGTGGATGAGGACGCGCTCGCACGATTGCGCGCGCTCGGCTACATCGGCGCCGCCGAGTCGTCGGCGGGACGGCGCCTCGATGGCACGCGAACCGCCGGGTCGTACAACAACGAGGGCCTCATTCTGCAGGCGCAGAAAAAGAAGGCCGAGGCCGTCAAGGCCTTCGAGAATGCGCTGATTGTGGACCCGAACCTCGCTTCCGCGATGTGGAACCTGAGCGATCTTCTGTTCGATGGAGACGCCGATCTGGATCGGTCCGACGCGCTTCTCGTACGTGCCTTCGCCTCCGGCCTCCCCGAAGGCAGAAAATTCCTGATCGGCCGGGCCATCGGCTACCAGCGCTCGGGTCGCATCGATCGCAGCCTGAAGCTGCTCGAGAACGCGCTCCGGCTCAGACCCGAGGAAGCCGAAGTGTGGCTCTTCAGCGGGCGCTATCGTGTGGAGAAGGGCGATTGTGCCGGTGGGGCCTCCGATATCGAGAAAGCCGCGCGGCTCGATTCGCGCAATCCGGCCGTTCACGCGACGCTCGGTCTGGCACGCCTGTGTGCCGGCGAGCCCGCTGCGGCTCGGACGGCGCTCCTCCGGTCGCTCGAGCTTGATCCGTCGCAGCCTGCGGTCCGCGTCTATCTGAAAAAGCTGGAAGGACGGTAACTCGGAGTCGTCGAACCTCAAACGGATCCAACGATGCTCTACGCACTTCTGTTGACCATCGGGTTGACCCTCATCGGTTCTTTCGTGCCCCCACAACAGCGGCAGACGGACGAAGTGGATCGACAGGAGGCGCTCACGCACCTCCAAGCCGGGCAGGAAGCCATGGCACGAGAACGCTTCGAAGTCGCAGAGCGCGAGTTTCGCGAGGCCATCCGGCTGAATCCGCGTCTCGAGCTCGCTCACTATGGACTCGGCCAGGTGTTGATGGCCACGAGGAGGTACGAGCGCGCCGTCGACGCGTTCGTAAGCTGCCGCAATCTCTTCCAGGTCAACGTGGCTGCCGATCAGGATGGCCAGGTCACCTACGAGCGTCGCCTCGACGATCAAATTCAGAGCAAGCGCGATGAGCTTCGCGCGCTCGAAACCGGACGCGCCCGCACGACCAATACTGCCAGCAGCGCCAATCGGGTACGCAGCGAACTTGGCCAGCTCGAACGACTGCGGCGGCGGAGTCGGGAGTCGACCCCGGAGATACCAGCCTTCATCCTCACGGCGCTCGGGAGCGCGTACTTCCGGACCGGGGCGTTTGCCGACGCCGAGCGGGAGTGGCGGCTGGCTGTCGCCGTGGAGCCCACCATCGGCGAGATCCACAACAATCTCGCCGTCGTCTGCATGGTCACCGGACGCTACGACGAAGCCGAGCGGGAGATTCAGCTGGCCGAAAAGGCTGGTTTCCGCGTCAGCCCGGCGTTCAAGGAGGAGCTGAAGTCAAAGAAGGCTCGTGAGCAGGCCAAGTGACTCGGCTTCATTCATTCCACCCAATTGCATCGTTGTAAGCGATTCTGATTCAGACCAGGCGAGAATCCGGCGACATCAGCCTCGCGGCGCGCCGATCCCAGCCTCGAGGAGCGCCGTCTCGAGATCGGTCGCGGTGAACGGCTTGGAGAGGACTGGAACTCCGGCCACGTCAGCGTCGGCGGGCAGCGCCGACGTTTTCTCGCCGCTGATGAAGAGAAACCGCGGCGCGCCAGCGGCGTCTCGGGCCGCGAGCTGACGATACAGGTCGAAACCGGTCATACCGGGAACACCAGTGTCGCAGATGACAATACCGGGCCGTCGATCGAGGGCGAGCGCCATCGCCGACTCCCCAGTCTCGGCTTCCGATACTTCGTACCCTCTCTTCTCCAGCAGCCGCACGATCAGCTTCCGAATCGGCGCGTCATCGTCGACGACGAGCGCCCGGACACCAACGCCGGCAGGACCCTGCGCGGAGGTCCCTGTCTCCACGTAGGCCGGCAGCGTCAACCTGAACCGCGCGCCCGATCGGGAGTCGACGAGCGCGAGCTCGCCGCCATGGGCCGACGTAATCCCGAGCGAGATCGAGAGCCCAAGCCCGGTGCCTTCCCCGACTTCGCGGGTCGTGAAGAACGGTTCGAAGATCCGGCCGCGCAGCTCCGGACGGATTCCCGGGCCGCTGTCCGACACTTCGACCGTCTGCATCGACGCGTCGCCTGAGGTTTCAACGGTAATCGTTCCGCTGCCAGTCGAAGAGGTGATCGCGTGCTCGGCGTTGAGCAGCAGGTTGAGAATCACCTGGCGGATTTCTTCGCGGTTGACCGCCACGGGCAGCGGGTGCGGTGCCGTGCGCAGGACGAGCTCGATGTTGATTTGCTGCAGGTGGTAGTTGCGCAATTCGGCGGTTGCGCGGACGAGGTCGTTGAGGTCGATCGGCGCGCGATCGGAGACGCCGCGGCGCGCGAACGCCAGCAGGTTGCGCACGATCTGGCCAGCGCGCATCGCCTCCTTGCGAACGAGTTCGAGGTCCTGTCGATTCGAGCTGTCGGGCTCGTCGAGCATCAGCTCCGTGCAGCCGATGATCGTCTGGAGGGGATTGTTGATTTCGTGCGCCACGCCGGCGATGAGCTCGCCGATCGCCGACAACCGCTCGCTGTGGACGAGCTGATCGCGCAGCGCGAGATCGTCGGTCATGTCCCGCTCGACGCCGACGAAGTGCGTAATCCGGCCGGTCTGGTCTCGGAGCGCCGTAATCGTGCACGCCGCGGGGAACGTCGAGCCATCCTTGCGGCGGCCCTTGAGCGTGCCGCGCCAGACGCCTTTCGCCATCACCTCGGCGGGAATGTCCCGGCGCACGTGATCCATGCCAGGCTCGATGAGATCGGCGAAATTCCGCGCCGCCAGCTGCTCGCGCGTGTAGCCGAACGCGCGCAGGAAGGCCGCGTTCGCGTGCTCGAAGGTCCCGTCGGGCCGCGTGATCAGGATCAAGTCGCCGGTGTGCTCGGTCGCCGCGGCCAGCAACTGCAGCCGGGCGTCCGCCCGCTGCAGTTCAGTGCCCTGTCCGGCCAGCCGCAGCGTCACGATGCCGAGACCGATGACGGTCGTCACGCTGGTCAGGAACAGCCTGATGGAATCGACCGTGTCGCCCCCCGACTCGAGGTTGAGGACGCTGTAACCGATCAGCGGAATCAGGAGCGCGGGCAGGACGAGCAGGCCCACTGACAACGCCTCATGGTGATCGTCAGTAGCCGGTGCCCGCAGCGGCGAGGCTGGCGCCTCGGCCGCCGCCCAGGCGTAGCAGAGCCACGGCGCAATCCACGCGAGGTCGTGGAGGCTGCCGACCTGATACTCGTTACGCGCGATCGCCTGATTGGTGGCCAGGCGCACCACGAATCCGATGCCGACGCCGACAGCGAGTCGAAGGTAGGTCGAGCGCCAGTCGGTCCCGCGCGCGTACCAGACTGCCGCCGCCATCCCGGCGAGCAGCAGCAGCCGGTTGGACTGGACGAAGTACAGCAGCCGCTCTTGCGCCGCGTCTCGCGCCTCCGGCATCAAGCTGGGCACCAGCACGAAATACGAGTACAGAAATACCGCGAGCAGCCAGTAGGCGCCGATCGTCATCGCCGTCGACGACACGAACGGACTGCGCGCGCCACGATGCGGCCTCGCCAGCAGGGCAATCAGCGGCCCGATGCCGGCGGAGATGCTGAAGAGGGTGTGCCACTTGAGCCAGGACGTCTCTTTGAAGACCAGCTGGTCGTAGGCCCAGCCGACATGTCCGACAATCCAGAGCGCCATCGCGACACCGATGACGTCCCAGAAGAGTCGCTGGCAGCCGGCCCACTCGCTGCGTCGCCGCAAGACGACACCGAGGACGAGCGTAGCCGAGGCGATCAGGCTGACGTTGCCGAAAATCGACAGCGCCAGCGGCCGCCCCCGAAGCGCCCAGCCGGCGACGCCGTAGGCCAGGAGGACCGCCAGCCCGACCAAAGGGTACCCAACCCGTTTTCCCAGGGGCATAGTGGAGGAATCGCCGAACTGTAGCACGGTCTCGCGGGTTCAAGGTTCAGAGTTCAGGGTTCAGGGTTCAGAACCATGAACCGTGAACCCTGAACCCTGAACCGCCTTTTAGAGCCCGTCGTCCGCAACTTCGGCGTCGATGATCACCGGGATGCGGCGCGCGGCGCTGAGCGCGTCGACAAACGCAGCGATGGCGTTCCGGACAGGCTCGGAGGGCTCGACAAATTCGATCCCGGATCGATAGACAGTGATGTCGTTGTGCAACTCCCCGACGTAGCAGTGGACGATGCGGCCTTTGACCACAACCGAGCGCTCGCCGAGCGATAAACGGAACTCGTGAAGCGAGTCGAGCTGCAGCGGAAACGGCGTCTCGATCTGGGCGCCGTTGTGGCTGATCTCGACGATGGTCATCGGCTGGAAGACCATCACGGCGCCTTCCAGCTGCCCGGTCGGGGCGACCCGCTCCTTTTCGCGCTTGTCGGTTTCGTCGATCATTGGTTCACGGTTCAGGGTTCAGGGTTCAGAGTTCAGACAGGCCGTTCATCGTCCCCGCACGTACTCGAGGTAGTCGCCCGAAGTGATACGCGGCGCCCTGCCGAGGGGCGCGTTGTAAAAGTACACCTGTGCCTGCGCGAAGGCCCCGTCCGGAAGCCGCACTTCGGTTTCCTGGCGGACGTAGAGGCTGCGATCGGGATCGTCGGCTCGAAACCCTTCGATCTCATCGAGCGCAGCGAGCACCGTCGCGCGCTCGCGCATCGCGTAGACCTCCCCCCAGACGAGTCCCTCGAGCGCCGGAACTGCGGCGGGATAGAGGCCGACGTCGAAGAGCGCCGCCTGAATCGCGCCGCGCCCGACGTAGGTCAGCTTGTCGTCGATGCCGGCGCGCCGCCGGCGATCGAAGCCGGCCATCAGAGTGCCGTAGAAGAAAACGAGGTCAGCCACCGTGGACGCGCCGGAGAAGGGTACACGGAGGATGGAAATGCCGCAACTCGCGGTTCGCGGTTCGCGGCTCGCGGCTCGCGGCTCGCGGGGTCGGCAAAACAGAAACGGCCGGCTGATTTCAGCCGGCCGCTCCGTAGAACGTTGAACGTTGAACCCTGAACTTTGAACCCTGAACCCTGAACCCTGAACCCTGAACCCTGAACCGCTCTTAATGCATCATCTGCGCCTTGTGCTGGTGCATCAGCTCGAAGAGCTCCGCAGGCACCGCGAACGAGAGGCGCACAGTCTTCCCGCTGCCGGTCAGCTGGAGAGAATTGATGAGAGAGGTGAGCTTCGGATCGTTCTGACCCTGGAGCCGCGCGAGGGAGATGACGCCGTTGATGACGCCGCGCAGGTTTTCGGCGGACTGCTCGTCGTTGGCCTCGGCGCGAAGCTGAGCGGAGACGCCGCCGTTGACGTGGCCGGAGACTGCGAGCCACTTGACGGGTGGAATCTTCGACGCAATTTCATCGGGGAGCTTCGCCTGGCTGGTTATGAGGTCAAAACGTCCGACCGCCCACGCGTTGTCGGTCTGCTCGATGTCGCGCACGAGCTCCATCATTTCGTTGTTGCTGGTGATGCTCTGAGCGCTCAACTGCGCGTCGATCGCGCGCTGCACGCTGGCGAGGTCGCCGAGCGCGACGAGACCCGGCTCGAGGAACGCGAGGACTCCGGTCTTGCTGGTCGTCTGCACGGTCGGCGTCCCGGACGCAGGCATCTCGACGGTCGATCGGTCGTGCTGGAGGGTCAGCAGCCTCTTGCCCTTGTACTCCTGGGTCTGGGCGCCGTGCTGGAGTGCGAGACCTTCGAGCCTGACGATGTCGAAGCGTCCTCGGGCCACCATCACGCCACTGGGATGGTCATCTCCATGGCCCGGCAACCGGGTGGCGGCGGCGACAATGTAGTCGACATCCTTTTCGATGTCGATGCCGGTCTTCTCGAAGAACTCCCGCTGGCCTTCCTCGCCCATCGGCATCGGCACGGACTGCTTGAACCGCTGCCGGAGCTCGGAATTCATGATGCTCTTCACGTCAGCGTATGCGACGACCGACGCGTCGGCCGGCACGTAGGACAGTTCAGTCGGACCCGTCGACGCCACCAGGGCCTGGAATCCGCCACCGTAGTAGGCGACCAGCCCCGTGCAGAGCCCGCCAGCCAGCACTGCCGCAGAACCTGTCATGAAAATCCGGGTTTTCCTCGTCATGCGTGTGACCCTCTCAGTGGATTATACAGAGACAGCGGGTAAAAAGTTCCGCAAAGGCTACGTTCGCTTGCAGTTAAGTGGGATGAACAGGGCTCTCAGGGCTCAGGGCTCAGGTCTCAAGGCTCAGGCAAAACCTTCGAATTTCCTCTCGAAGCTCTTGCTTGAGCCTTGCCTGAGCCTTGAGCCTTGAGCCTTGAGCCCTAGCCTACTGCTCCAGCACATACTCCTTCCGCGCCACAATCCTGGAACCCCAGCCGAGCGAGACGACCCAGATGACCGCCAGCCAAAAGAGACTGGCCCCCAGGCCGGGCGTCTCCCTGAACAGGCCCTGAATCATGCTGACGATTCCGTCATTCGGCATCGCGTGCGGGACGATCGCCTGGAGGTAGAACATCACCGTGAACTGCTTCAGGTAGCCGGGGAACGCCAGGGTCGCCTGTTCCCAGCCAAAGATGAAAATCAGCCCAATAAGGAGCGGCCGATTGAACTTTGCGCCAACAAACGCAAAAACGGCCCCATAGACCGCCAGCCCGAGCCCGAGCAGCAGCAAATCCTTCAAAAGGTCGGGGAACGCCGCCCCGAGGCTGCCTTTCAGGGGCACGATGAGCAGGTATACCAGGACGACCGACGGCAGCACCACGAAGACCGTGCAGCCGAGATACGCGAGGTACTTCCCGATCAGCACCGCCCCGCGCGGAATCGGCCGCGTGAACAAATACGTAATCGTCTTGTCTTCGATCTCGTCGGCCATCAACGAGGTGCCGTAAAAGACCCCCAGCAGCGGCACGATGATGCGCAGGTACACGACCCAGATCAAGAGGCCGAACATAGCGGGCCCGGTCATCCGAATGGACGACCCGCCGCCTCTCGGTTCCTCGAAGATCGGCGCCCCAAGGCCAACGAGCAACCGGACGATGAGCGCGATGAGCACCGGGGCCGCGACCAGTACCGCCATGAAGATCGTTCGCCGCGACCACAGCATCTCGCCGATCGACAGGTCGAAGATCCGCAGGCTCGACGTCACGAAACCCGGCGGACGCGGCTGAGCGGTGGGCGTGTCGTTCGTCATTGACCAGGCACTCTCGTTTGACCAGAGACTCTCATTTGACCAGTCTCTCATCTGACCAGGTACTGGAAGACCGCCTGCAGGTTGTCGTCGGGCGAAGTGATCTCGTCGATCGCGCCGAACTCGCCGGTCGCAGCCATGTCCGTCAGCCGCGCGTAAAAGCGATCCGGCTGCCCGGTCTCGACGACCACCGCATCCTGCTCGAACTTCAGGCTCCGCACATCATCGTGCGCAAGGAACTCGCGCGCGAGCCGGCGCGGGTCGGCGGCGCGGACGTAGACCGTATGCGGATGCTCGTCGATGAGATCGCGAATGTGGTGGACGTCGCCTTCCGCGAGGATGCGGCCGTTGTTGATCAGCAGGATGTTGGCGGTCATCGACTCGATCTCGTGCAGGATGTGGCTCGAGACGATGATCGACTTGCCGGCGCGGGCCCATTCGCGAATCAGGCGGATCGTCCGCCGGCGCGCCAGTGGATCCATGCCCGACAGCGGCTCGTCGAGGATAAGCAGCGCCGGGTCGTGCACGATCGCCTGCGCGAGCTTGACGCGCTGGCGCATGCCCTTGCTATACGCCCCGATTTTCTTGCCCGCCGCGTCCATCAAATCGACCATCGTCAACGCGCGGCGCGCGGCCTCGTCGGCGGCCTTCTCGTCGAGCCCGTTGAGGCGCACGAGCGCCGTCACCCACTCGAGGCCGGTCATCCGCTCGTAGAACGCGTCCTGTTCCGGACAGAACCCGATCTGGAAGTAGAGCTTCGGATTGCTCCAGATCGGCTCGCCGAGCACAGTGACGACACCCTTGCTCGGCCTGAGCTGGCCGGTGATGAGCTTCATGAACGTCGACTTGCCGGCGCCGTTCGGGCCGAGCAGTCCCGTCACGCCGGGCGGGACGTTCACGCTGACGTCGTTGAGGCCGATGACCTGCCCGTACCACTTGGAGACGTGCGCGGCGGTCACGATGGGTGGTACTGCCGGGCGCGCTCACGTCACCACCTCGACGCCACGCACCCGCCGCTCGAGGATTGACATCGAGACGACGATCAGCCCGACGATCACGATGAGGGACACCTGCCAGGGCGTCATGTAGCGTGGCGGGATGCGAAAGATCACGTCGACGACCTGCGCAAGGCTCGTCACCGGCGAAATCCACGAGAAGCTGGAGCTCCCGGTAATCAGATTGAGCACCTGATAGATCGCGGCGGTAAAGAACAGCACGCCAGCGTAGAGAATCGACACGTAGCGGCTGCTCTTCGACAGGGATGACAGGGCCAGCATGGTGAAGGTCGCGAGCAGCACCTGCAGCAGCGAGGCGACGGTGATGGCCGGAAACAGAAAGAGGTTGGCGCGCAGAAACTGAAAGCTGCCGGCAAACATGACCTGGACGAGGAGCAGCAGGATGCCAGGCACCCAGGTGATGAGCATCAGGAAGAAAAAGAGCACGGCGGCCTTGCCGGCGATGTACTCGGCGCGCGCGAGCGGCTTCGACAAGTAAATCTGCAGCGCATTGGCCCGCCGGTCGTTGGCGATGAGCCCGGCGCCGACATAGATCGTCATGATGAAGACGAACAGGTCCTGCTGCGCCAGAAAATCCCTGAACGTCTGCGCGGTGGGCGCAAACATCGCCACCTGCGGGAAGTTGACGGTGAAGTAGATCTGCGCGGCGCGGCCGATGAACTGAAACCACGACATCGCGAGCAGGCCAAGGAACAACCGCTTGCGGATCATGGTCATGATCCCGGCCTTGGCGATGACGAGCCACGCCCGTCCGGGCGGAGCTTTGGCGCCCTCGAAATGCCGGTAGCTCTGGTCGTGGATAGGCATGGGCTGTTAGCTCATTCCTCCCCGACCGCTTTCGCGAACACGTCCTCGAGCGTCGGCACGCTCGGCCGCAGGTGCCGCACCTGCACGCCTTCCTTCGCCGCCAGCGAGAAGATCCGCTGCTGGTCGCGAGATTCGGCGCCGCTCATCGCGGCCGGGACAAAGACGCGCATCACGTCCTCATCGGTCGAGTGACAGTCCATTCCCGCCTTCTGCAGGACGTCGATGAAGCCTGGCAGGCCGCCGGAGACAACCTTGACGCGCAACTCGAAGACGCGGCCAGCGGGTCCCTTCAACTCTTCGATCGGCCCCTGGGCCGCGATCTGGCCTTTGTCCATGACGACCACGTGATCGCACGTGAACTCGACGTCCGGCAACAGGTGCGACGAGAGAATCAGGCTGACGCCCTTGTTATGGCCAAGGTCGCGGATGAGCTCGAGCATCTCGTCGCGGCCCTTCGGATCCATACCGTTGGTCGGCTCGTCGAGGAAGAGCAGATCGGGATCGTGGACGATTGCCTGCGCGAGCTTGATGCGCTGCTTCATCCCGGTCGAGTAAGTTTCGAGGTTGCGATAACGGGCCTCGCCGAGGCCGACGTAGTAGAGCACTTCATGCGCGCGCTGCATGGCGTCGACGGCTGGGAGTCCGGCGAGCTGGCCGCAATACGCGACAAACGAAACGGCGTTCATGCCGGGAATGTGGCCATCGGTTTCCGGCATGTAGCCAAGCCGCGCCCGAATCTCCATCGGCCGTTCGGCGACGTCGAGGCCGAGCACCTGCATGCGGCCCTGGTTCGGCGTGACGAAGCCGAGCAGCGCCTTGAGCATCGTGCTCTTGCCGGCGCCGTTTGGCCCGAGCAGCCCGACCGCGCCCCGTTCAAACCGCGCGCTGACGTTCTTGAGCGCCTGATTCTTGCCGTAGATGACCGTCACGCCCTCGAGGTGCACGGCGGGCTGGCCGTTGCCGTCGGTGGGCGGACGGCGCGACACGGCCCCGCTCATGTCGTCGCTGGCAGGGCTGGTCGTCGGGGACTGAAGATTCGAATCCAAGTGGTTAGCTTATACGCGAAAGGGGTTCCGAGGGTTTCGGGCTACGCCCCTTTGAGACCGAGCGCGTCGGCCTCGACCCTCATGAAAGCGATGACGTTGGTGATGTGCTCGTCGAGCGGGAGACCAATCTCCTCGGCGCCGCGCCGCAAGTCGTCACGATTGACGGCGCGGGCGAAGGCCTTGTCCTTCATTCGCTTGAGCACGGAGCCCGCTTCGAGATCGAGAATGCTCTTCGACGGCCGGACGAGTGCAGCGGCGGTCACGATGCCCGACATCTCGTCGCACGCAAAGAGCGTGTGCTCGAGCCGCGATTCACGCGGGACGCCGGAGTATTCCGCGTGCGACAGGATCGCGCGGGTCACCCATTCCGGATAGCCCCTCTCCTTGAGGATCTCGACGCCGCGGAACGGATGGTTCGCCTGATCGGGCCACCGTTCGTAGTCGAAATCGTGGAGAAGCGCCACAACGCCCCACTCCTGCTCGTTCTCACCCCAGAGACGGGCGTAGCCGCGCACGGCGGCCTCGACCGCCAGCATGTGCTTGCGCAGGCTCTCGCTCTCGGTGTACTCCGTCATCAGCGCCCAGGCATCTTCACGCGACAGCATGTTCGTCCGTCCCCTTCTCAGGCCCATGGAGGTCCGGCTTTAGCCGGACTCGTCGCGAAACGTCGACACCGCCTTCCCAATCACCTCCACTGTCTTGTCGGTCAGCTCGAATGGCGTCAGCCGATCCGGATCGGCGATGGCGACTTCGCCGACATCTGATCCGGCGCGGAACGGTCCACCCGTCGCGCGACACACGTAGTCGATCAGCACGAAGTGATATTTCACCCGCGAGGCCTCGTCGCGAAAGATGCGATCGAACACCTCGACGATCGAGCCCACGTCGACCGTCAGCCCGGTTTCCTCACGGATCTCCCTGGCCAGGCCGGCCTCGAGCGTTTCCCCGACTTCGATCGCGCCTCCGGGCAGGCTCCACTGCCCCGCCAGCGGCTCGAACCGCCGTTTCACGAGCACGACACCCGGTTCCGACAGAGGCGTCGCCCAACCGAGTCGCGGCGCATCCTCCGGCGAAACGAGAATCACGGCGCCGACGCCAACGATAGGGCGACTGGGGTATTCGCGATGATCCGACATTGGTGAACTGGAGAACACCTTCTCATGACGACCATTCGGTCTGCATTTATCAACGCAGGGCTGCTGCCTATCCTGTCTCCTGTCTCCTGTCTCCTGTCTTCTGTCTTCTGTCTTCTGTCTCCTACTCCATCCCCATCACTTTCACCACGACGCGCTTGCGCCGTTGACCGTCGAACTCCGCGTAGAAAATCTGCTCCCAGGGACCGAGATCGAGCGCGCCCTTGGTGATCGGCACCATCACCTGATGGCCCATGATCGTTCGCTTCAGGTGGGCGTCGGCGTTGTCCTCGCCGGTCTGGTGATGCTTGTACGGGAGTCCTGCGGGCGCCAGCTTCTCGAGCCAGGCCTGAAAATCGGCGATCAAACCATCTTCCCAATCGTTCACGTAAACACCAGCCGTGATGTGGCTCGCCGACACCAGGACCATCCCATCGTCGACCCCGCTCTTCTTGACGATCGCGGACACCTCGTCAGTGATGCGGACGAACTCCTGCCGTTTCCTGGTCGTGAACCAGAGGTACTCGGTGAAGGTCTTCATACGGATAGCGGCAGCGATGCTTCGGCGTTGAACTCCCAGGAACCGGTCACGCCGGCGCGGTAGCGCCTGAGACCGGCCGCCCCGATCATCGCCGCGTTGTCGGTCGAGAGCGCGATCGGCGGCACGAAGACGGGTAGGCCGTAACGCGCGCCGCGCGCCGCGGCTTCTGCGCGAAGCCGGCTGTTCGCCGACACGCCGCCAGCGATTCCTACGCTCCGGGCCCCGAGCCACTTTGCCGCGTCGAACGTGCGCTCCAGAAGCGCCTCGACGACGACACGTTGAAAGCTCGCACAGATGTCGGCCACGTCCTCTTGTGGAAGCGCCGTCCCCGGCGCAAGATTCGCGCTGCGGTCAGCGCTCCAGATTGGCGCTGCGGTCAAGATTGGCGCTCCGCTCTTGGACCAGCCGCAGAACGGCCGTCTTGAGGCCTGAGAAACTGAAGTCGGTGCGTCGGGCCACGGCCGCGGGCAGCAAATCGGCGCCGGTGGCCCGAGGCGCGTTCCGATCGGCGTGGGTCATCCGCGTCACCGGAAAGCTGAAGCGATCCTCCCGGCCATGCCTCGCGAGCCGATCGATCACCGGTCCGCCCGGATATCCGAGGCCGAGCAATTTCGCGACCTTGTCGTACGCCTCTCCAGCCGCGTCGTCTCGCGTCCGTCCGACCAGCCGGTAGACGCCAGGTTCGGGCACGAGATACAGGCTGGTGTGGCCGCCGGAGACAACCAGCACCGCCGCAGGGAGCGGCAGTTCGCCGTGCGCCAGCGTGAGCGACTCGATGTGGCCAGCGAGATGATGAACCGGGATGATCGGGATGTTGTTGGCCCACGCAAAAGCTTTGGCGAACGCGACGCCGACAAGCAGCGAGCCGACGAGGCCTGGTCCCTGAGTCACGGCGACGGCGCCAATGTCGGACGTTCGGGCGCCGGCCTCAGAGAGTGCCGCCTCGACGACGCCGCAGATGTCGCGGACGTGCTGACGTGAAGCCAGTTCGGGGACCACACCCCCCCACTCGCGGTGGATCGCGGTCTGCGACGCGACGATCGACGATCGCACTCGCCAGGGCCGAGCGGCATCACCCGTCTCGGCGACGAGCGCCGCGGCGGTTTCGTCGCACGAGGTCTCGATGGCGAGCAGGTTCACGGAGACGGCGGGATTGGACGAGCCAGCTCGAAGGCCCCTTTGAGCGTCTCGGAGTAGGGCGGCCCGAAGATGCCCTTCTCCGTGATGATGCCGGTAATGTAGCGGTGCGGCGTGACGTCGAACGCGGGATTGCGGATGTGGGCGCCTTCCGGCGTCAGCCGCGACGACCCGAGGTGCGTCACTTCACGGCGATCACGCTCTTCGATCGGAATCTGATCGCCATCGGGCGTCGCCAGATCCACGGTGGAGAGCGGCGCGGCCACGTAGAACGGCACCTTGTGCTCGCGCGCGAGCACCGCGACGGTGTAGGTCCCGATCTTGTTCGCAGTGTCGCCGTTGGCGGCGATGCGATCCGCGCCGACGACAACGATGTCGATCTCGCCGGCGCGCATCAGCGGTCCGGCCATGCTCTCGGTAATCACCGTCGTGTCGATGCCGTCACGCACCAGCTCCCACGCGGTCAACCGCGCGCCCTGCAGAAACGGTCGAGTCTCGTCGGCGAACACCGCGACGCGCTTGCCCTTTTCGACGGCGGCGCGAATCACGCCGAGCGCCGAGCCGTAGCCGGCCGTCGCCAGGGCTCCGGCGTTGCAGTGCGTCAGCACGCGAGCGCCATCGGGCACGACCTCGGCGCCGAAGCCACCCATCGTCCGGCAACTCGCGACGTCTTCATCGTGGATCAGGCGCGCTTCGCGCTCGAGCCGATTGGCGATCTCCTCGGTCGACTGCCCGGCCTGCGCAGCCTCGGCAAAGACCCGCTTCATACGGTCGATCGCCCAGAAGAGGTTGACCGCCGTCGGCCGGGTCGCCGCCATCATGTCGCACGTCTTCTGGAACTCGACGGCGAACTGCTTCGTGCCCTTCGCCGTGCTGCGCTGCATGCCAAGCGCAATGCCCATCGCCGCCGAGACGCCGATCGCCGGCGCGCCACGGATGATCATCGTTCGAATCGCGCGCGCGACTTCCTGCGCCGTCCGGCACCGCACATAGATTTCCTGACCAGGCAACTTGCGCTGATCGACCATGACGATGGTGTCGCCCTGCCAGTCGATGGTTGGTAACATTTCGGTTCAGGTTCAGTTCAGGGTTCAAGGTTCAGGGTTCAGGGTTCAAGGTTCAGGGTTCGTGGATCACTATTCTAGCAGCCTCGCATCGAAGGGCATCGGCAGCAGCGTCGACAGCCGCAGCGTCGACGTAATCCCTTCCAGATTGGCGAGAATCACGTCGATGTCGCCACAGTACTCCCACAGGAGCTGGCGGCAGGACCCGCACGGCGGCGTCGGACTTTCCGTGTCGGCGACGACGACGATGCGCGTGAAGACGGCGAAGCCTTCCGACAGCGCTTTGACGAGCGCGACTCGCTCGGCGCAGAGCGTCAGGCCGTAGGTCGCGTTCTCGACGTTGCAGCCCGTGACGACGTCGCCGTCGCTCGTTTCGAGCGCGGCACCGACCTTGAATCCTGAGTAACGGGCCTGGGCGCGCGTGCGCGCGAGCGTCGCGGCGGCGACGAGCGCCTCTGCAAGATCGGTCTCCGTGGCGATCGTTATCTCGAGTGGAACGGACCGCCAGGCCGTGTCGTCGCGACGGTCGTGTCCTGACCGACGCTCGTCGCGCCTCATCGATCGCGGCGTTCGCACCTCGAGATCGTCGTGCCTGGGCCCTTGTGCGGTTCGCCGTGGAGGGTGGCCGCTCCGCTCGACGCGGCGCTCGAGGTGGCTCCGCCGTTCGACTTTCGGCCACGTCGGCTTCGGCGATCGGTTGTCAGAGTCGTTCAACGATACCCTCCAGGAGCGCACAGAATTCGGCTGCGAACGCGCCGGGCTACCTCCATGACCTCGTCGTGGACGAGCGGCTGCGGGAGGACGCCGGCTGCCATGTTGGTGATACAGGAGATGCCGAGCACGTCGACGCCCATGTGACGCGCCACGATCGCTTCGGGGACGGTCGACATCCCCACGGCGTCGGCGCCGATCGTCCGGAGGTAGCGGATCTCGGCCGGCGTCTCGTAGCTCGGTCCGTGCAGCCCGACGTAGACGCCGTGCGCAAGCGCCAGCCCCTGCGCTCGGGCGGCGTCACCCGCGAGCAGCCGCAGCCGTTTGGAGTAGACCTCCGACATGTCGGGAAATCTCGGGCCGAAGCGATCCTCATTCGGGCCGACGAGCGGGTTGCTCCCCATCAGGTTGATGTGGTCGTCCATCAGCATCAGCGTTCCGGGCGTGAACGTCAGGTTGATGCCACCAGCGGCGTTGGTCAGGATGAGCGTCGGCACGCCAAGGCTGCCGATGACGCGCGTCGCAAACGTCACCGTCCGCAGGGTGTGGCCTTCGTAGAAATGCGCGCGGCCCGACAGCGCCGCGACGCGCTTGCCGGCGACGGTGCCGATGACCAGTCGTCCTGCGTGGCCGACGACCGCCGACGCCGGCCAGTGCGGGATGTCGGCGTAATCAAATGTCGTCGCCGCGCCGATCGTCGAGGTGAAGCCGCCGAGGCCCGACCCGAGCACGATGGCGACGTCCGGCGCGTGATCCGTCCGCGCCCTGATCCACGCCGTCGCGGTCTCTACCGAGTCAAAGTAGCCGTCGCTCTCAGTACGCAAAATCCTCGTCCTCTGTCCCCATTCAGCACACTTTTCAGAAGGTGGCTGGCCACCTCGTTCAGTTTCAGGTTCGATCGGCGGTGGCTTGTTTCACAGCAAGAAGCCGGCGATGGTGGCGGTCACGAAATTGGCCAGGGTGCCGGCGAGCATGGCGCGCAGGCCCAGCCGGGCCAAATCGTGACGACGGGTCGGCGCGAGGGCGCCGATGCCGCCGATCTGAATGCCGATCGAGCTGAAATTGGCGAAGCCGCACAACGCAAACGTCGCGATCGTAAAGGACCTCGGGTCGAGCGATGCTTTGAGTGGCCCCAGTTGCGAGTAGGCGACGAATTCGTTGAGCGCCATCCGCGTCCCGAGCAGGTTGCCGATCGTCGGCGCGTCCTGCCATGGCACTCCCATACTCCAGGCGATCGGCGAAAACACCCAGCCAAAAATCTGTTGCAGACTCAACCCGGCGAGCCCGAGCATCGCGTTGACCAGCGCGACCAGCGCGAGAAACGAGATCAGCATCGCGCCAACGTTCAGCGCGAGCGACAAGCCCTCGCTCGTGCCCCGCCCGGCGGCGTCGATGACGTTGACGTCAGTCCGCTCGATCTGCAGTTTCACCGTCCCCATCGTGTCGGGCTGCTCGGTCTCGGGCACGAAGATCTTGGCCATCATCAGCGTGCCGGGCGCGGTCATGATGACGGCGGTCAGCAAGTGCTTCGCTTCGATCCCGAAGAGGATGTAGGCGGCCATGATGCCGCCGGAGATGTGCGCCATGCCCGAAGTCATGACCGTCATCAGCTCGGACTCGGTCATCCGCGGCAGAAACGGACGGATGGTCAGCGGCGCCTCGGTCTGCCCCATGAAGATGCTCGCCGCGACGTTCAGCGATTCGGCGCCCGAGGCCTTCATCACCCGCCGCATCATCACGGCGAACAATCGCACGATCACTTGCATCACGCCGAAGTAATAGAGGATGGCAAAAAGCGCGGCAATGAAGATGATCGTCGGCAGCACCTGAAAGGCGAACACGACCCCGTAGCGGGCGCCCTCGGCCCCGAGCACCGTCGTCATGATGCGCGGCCAGACCTCCTTGTCACCGAGCGGCCCGAACACGAAGCTCGAACCGACGAACGCAAAATCCAGCAGCCGATTGATGGCTGCGCCGAGCCGCTGGAAGATCTCCTGGCCGATCGCGGTCTTCAGCACGAGCAGCGCAAAGACTACCTGGAGGGAAAGGCCCCAGGCGACGGTTCGCCGATCGATGGCCCGCCGGTTCGTCGACATGGCGTAAGCCACCGCCATGATGACGATCAGGCCGACGAGCGGCTGCAGCCGCGGCACACCGCCAAACTGGGCGATGAGCGCGCAGACCGTGGCGCCGGCGGCAGCGGCCCCGAGGACGGTCAGGTCTCTCGAATCGTAGGGGACGCGCTTCAACGGGGCGCGATCGGCCGGACTGTGTGCGTCAGACATTTTTGGTGACTTCGATCCCGGTTCACGGTTCACTTTTCAGGGTTCAGAGTTCAAGGTTCAAGGTTCAGGGTTCAAGGTTCAAGGTTCAAGGTTCAGAGTCCGGGCGTTGCGGCCAACGCCCTCACACGCGATCGACGACGATCGGCTGCGTGGCGGGCGCGACCTCCCCAATCTGGACGGCCTGCCTCAGGAGTGTTCGTGCCACCTCGAGACCACGGCCGCCACGGTGGCGAATCTGCAAGACCGCGTCCCCGGATCGCACCTCGCTGCCCGGCGCCGCAACCACCGTGATCCCGACGCCATGGTCGATGACGTCCTCGAGCCGTTCGCGGCCGGCGCCAAGCGCGACGGCGGCGCGGCCCACGCTTTCGGCTTCGAGCCCGGTCACGAATCCGCTCCGCGGCGCCGTCACGACCTCGACGTCGGGCGCTGACGGCAACCGCGCGTAGTCGTCGACAACCCGCGGATCGCCGCCCTGATGCTCGATGATCTGCCGGAGCTTCTCGACCCCGGTCCCCGACGCGATCGCGGCGCGCACGCGGGTCTCCGCGTCGGCGTCATCGCTCGCGACGCCGGCAACGACGAGCATCCGCGCGGCGAGCAGCACCGACAACTGCTCGAGCTCGGCGGGGCCCGACCCTTTGAGCGTTTCAATCGACTCGATGACCTCGCTGGCGTTCCCGACCTCGCGACCGAGTGGCGCGTCCATGCGCGTGATGAGCGCCTCGGTCCGCACCCCAGCCGCCTGGCCGATCCCGACGAGCGCTTCGGCCAGCGCGCGCGAGGCCTCGATCGTCTTCATGAACGCACCGGTGCCCGTCTTGACGTCGAGCACGAGTCCGCCGATGCCCTCCGCGATCTTCTTGCTCATGATCGACGCGCAGATGAGCGGAATGCTCTCGACCGTGGAGGTCACGTCCCTGAGCGCATACAGCTTGCGATCGGCCGGCGCGATCTCCGACGTCTGTCCAATGAGCGCGCAGCCGACCGACGCGACCGCCGCCTTCAGTTCATCGAGCGACAACCCCGTGCGAAAACCGGGAATCGCTTCGAGTTTGTCGAGCGTGCCGCCGGTGTGACCGAGACCACGGCCGGACATCATCGGCACGTAGGCGCCGCACGCCGCCGCGAGCGGCGCGAGCACGAGCGACGTCTTGTCCCCCACGCCACCAGTGCTGTGTTTGTCGACCGGAGTGCCCGGCAGGCCTGGATAGCTGACTCGCACGCCCGATCGCACCATCGCGTCGGTGAGGCCAGCTGTTTCGTCCGGCGTCATCCCGCGCAGGAGGATCGCCATCAGCAGCGCCGAGGTCTGGTAATCGGGAAGAGTCCCGCGCGTCACACCGGCAATGAAGAAGTCGATGGCGGCGCGATCGAGCACGCCGCCATCCCGTTTCTGCCGTATCAAATCGACCGCGCGCATGGTGAAGTGCCAGGACCGCCGAAAGCGGCCTCTACTATATTGGAATTTGCTAGAATTCCGGCCAGTCGTTGATGTCCGAGTCCCCTGTCATTCCCTTCCTCGCGCCGGACGCCGCCGGTCGTCTGGCCGAGTTCGCGCGCGTCTGCAAGGCAGCGGCACGCGCGGTTTCGCTCTACCCAGGTGGTCACCCGGCCATCGCGGTGTCCCTGTCACGGCTCGAACAGGCGAGCGCCCGGCTGACCGATGCCGGCCCATACAAAGTCCAGGTGCTTTCCGAAGGCCTCTTGATCGAGGGCGCGAAGATGGCCAAGCCCGACCCGGCGGTCTCGGAGCTCGCCGCGCTCCTCCACCGACACCTGATCGGTCGCCTGACCCTCAACGCCGGCGCCAGCGTCGATTCGTGGCGCACGCTGCTCCTGTTGCTCGCGCGCAGCCCCGAAGAAGTGCGCGCGGATGGCGGCATCGCCAGGCTCTGGGCAACCGGCGGCGGCCCCAGCCTCGAAATCGGCGAAATCGACTACGCCGAGGTCCTGCGCGAAAAACAAGGGCTCGCCGCCACGATCGACTCGATTATCGAGGCCGCGATGTCCGGACCGACGCTGACCGTCGACGATGCGGCGATCCGCGCGGTCATCGACATCATTCAGGACCCGTCCAAGCTCGAACAGCTGATGCAGCGGCTGGCGGAAACCGCCGCCAAGAGCCCTCAGGGCGTCGAGCTTCAGACGGCGGCGCTCCTCAACATCGTGCGGGGCCTCGTCGACTACGTCGGCCGCACCGACCCACAGCAACTGAACACCATCTTCGAGCAGTTCGGACGAGGCGCCAGGCACCTCTCGGTGGAGGCGATGATCTCGCTCCTCGCCGAGCGGCAGCGGCCCGAAGCCATGTCCGGCAGCGTTAACGTCGTAAGCGCGCTCATCGAAAGCATGAGCGACGCGTCGGTGGCGGGGTTTGTCGCCGATTCGGTGGTCGCCGAGCGTGGCGCGTCCGAACGGCTCGCGCACGCCTTCCGGGCCCTCGTGCCGGAATTCGACCGCCAGCGTCAGCTGCTCGCGCTGGCGCGGGAGGAGGTCGCGGCATCCGAGCTGGCGCGCGAACAGGACCAGGAGGAGTTCAAAGGCCTCTGGAATGGCGTCGAGCAGATGCTGACGTCGTATACCGACGCGCGCTACGTCTCGGACGAGTACGCGCGCGAGCTCTCCCACGCCCGCACGCTGCCGGTCGACGTCGAAAGGGTCAGCGACGATCCCCCTGAGCGGATCGCGGCGTGGCTGTCGACGGTCAGCGATGCGGCGCTGCGCAGCCTCGATCAGTCACTCCTGACCGACCTGCTGCGCATCGAGACCGACCCGTCGCGCTGGCGCGACGTCGCCGACACGGTCGTGACACATGCCGACGACCTCGTGCGCGTCGGCCACTTCGACCAGGCGTGGAGCTTGATCGACACCGTCATCGAGCAGGGCAACCCGAGCCCGTTCCGCCGGCCGCACGCGACGGCCGCGCTCGAGCGATTCGGGCGCGGCTCGCTGATGAAACACGTCGCGCCGCACCTGCGGACCGCCGACGACGACAACTACGAACGGTTCAAGAAGATCTGCCACGCGATCGGCCCGTCGATCATCGCGCCGCTCGCCGAGGTCCTGGCGTCGGAGCAGGACGGACGGGCGCGGAAGCGCCTGCGCGACGTGCTCGTCGGCTTCGGCCCGCGCGGCGCGGAAGCCGTCCGGCCGCTGCTGAACGCGAAGAGCTGGGAGATGCGCCGCACGGCGGCGCTTCCTGTTGCGCGAGTTCGGCGGGCGCCGAGGGTCTCAAGGAACTCGTCCCGCTCCTCGCCGACGCCGAACCGCTCGTGCAGCGCGAAGCCGTGCAGGGTCTGATGTTGAACGGTTCGAAGGAGGCTGCCGTCATCCTGCTCGACGGCCTTGACGAATGCCAAGGGAGCCGCCCGCGCGACGCTGCTCAGCGAAGTCCTGAAGATGCGGGACCATCGCGCGGCGCCGCTCTACAGTTACCTCGTCCGGCAGATGAATCGCGGGCGATTCCCGCAGCTCTACCTCACGGCCATCGAGGCCCTCGGCTCGTTTGGCGGTGTCGACGCGATCGAAGCCCTCAAGGTGCCGATGCACACGGGACATTGGTGGACGATCTTCGCGAACCGGAAATACGGCCGCGCCGCCGCCCACGCGCTGCGCCGCATCGGCACGGTCGGCGCGCTGGACGCGCTGCGCGAGGCGGCGGCGAGCGGCGCGCCCGGCGCACGGGCCGCTGCCCGCGCCGAACTCGCGGGAGCGGGATAACCACATGGCCACTGACCCCGCCGGCCGCCTGGCGCTCTACGACGAACTGCTCCGGCGGTTCGCCTCCGGCACCCGCGCGGCGCAGCTCTACGCCGCCGATCACCCGCTGCTCGGCCGCAACGTCGACGGCCTGCTCGGCGCGCTCAAGACGCTCCAGCAGCAACAACCGTCGATCACCGTCGGCATCGTCGACAACGAGTTCGTCGTGGCCGACACGCCGCTGCCGAAAGCCAGCGCCGGCATGAAGGACCTGATCGACCGTCTGCTCGCGAACAAGATCGAGCGGATCTCGTTCGAGCGCGGCGTGACGGCGGAAGAAGTCATCGGCCTGATGCTCGGCGTCGCCAAGCTCGCCGACCAAGGGCGGCGCGCCGGACCGAGCTGGCGCTTTCCGCACATTCGCGCTGGGACGAATCACCGTCGGAGGAGCCGGGGCGCGACGGCATCGCGAGCGACATGGCCGCGATCCGCCAGCTCTACGCGAGCGCCGTCACCGCCGCGGAAACCGCGTGGGAGAGCGCCGCCGTCGAGGGCAAGCCGGACGTCCCGGCGGCGCTGCACGCGGTCGAGGGGCTGGCCGACGCCGTCACGCAGAACCGGACGGCGCTCGTCGCGCTCACGGCGATGCGCAACTACGACAACTACACCTTCACGCACATGGTGAACGTGTCGATCCTGACGATGGGCCAGGCGCGCGCGCTCGGCATCGAGGGGCGCCTCCTGCGCGAATTCGGCCTCTCGGCCCTCATGCACGACATCGGCAAGGTCCGCACGCCGAAGGAAATCCTGCAGAAGCCCGAGCGGCTCACCGAGCAGGAGTTCGTCATCATGCGCCGGCACCCGGTCGAAGGCGCCGAGATCCTCCGGCGCACGCCCGAGATGCCGATCCTCGCGCCGGTCGTCGCCTTCGAGCACCACCTGCGGATGGACGGCACCGGCTATCCGGAAGGCGCGAAGCGCAGCGCGCTCAACCTCGGCACGATGATCTGCAGCATTGCCGACGTCTACGACGCGATGCGGTCGCAGCGCGCCTACCAGCAGGCGTTCCCGACCGATCGAGTCCTCGCGGTGCTCAAGAAAGACGACGGCGCACACTTCGAGGCGCAGCTCGTCCGCCGTTTCGTGCAGCTGCTCGGCATCTATCCGCCGGGCACGCTGGTCAAGCTGGCGTCGGAGTCGGTCGCGGTCGTCACGCGAGTGCACGCGCCCGATCCGTATCGGCCGCGGGTCAAGGTGCTCTTCGGTCCGGACGGCGCGCGCTACGACACGCCGATCGAGCGAAACCTCTGGGAGCGGGCGCCCGACGGCTCGCCGCTCGACAGCGTCCTCTCGCCGCTCGACGCCACGCTCTACGGCGTCGACCCGCTCGATTTCCTCGATGTCGCCCGCGCGTAGGGCTCGACGGGACGCACCAGCTATACTTCCCTTCGTGACTGAAGCCCTGCGGACGGTCGCCGTGGCGGCGTGCGGGCTGGCGATCGGTTTCGCGTGGCACGCCATCCGCACGTCGCTGATCCCGCCGGCGTCGCCGGACCGGCTCGTGTCGGAACTCCGGCTCGGGCAGTTCGCGGCGCTGCTGCTCACGCTGACCGCCGGCGTCTACATCGGGTTTGCCGTCGGCCACGAGGCGCAGCAGGGCGTGGGCTTCGACGTCGCCTTTGCCGTCGGGTTTCTCATCGTCGCCGCCTCGACGCTCGTCCGCGATCCCCGGCACGCGCTCACGGTCCTGGCCCTCGCCTTTGCCGCCCACGCCGTCCTCGACGTCGCCCATCGTCCCGGCTGGCTGCCGGATGCAATCGCGCCGCGCTGGTATCTGATCGGCTGCGCGACCTACGATGTGTTCATTGGTGCCCTCTGCTATCTGCCGATCCTGCGACGATGACCGATTCAGACGCGAACCCGCTGACCTCTCGTTCCTCGAAGACCGAACCGGACTCCGCCGCGCGATCCGTCCGACTGACGCTCGCGACGACCTGCGCGCTGCCGTGGCGCTCGGATCTCCCGCGCGGCGCGTATCGGCGCAGCCAAGGCGCCGCCGAAACTGATCGTGATCCTGGTCGTCGATCAGATGCGCGTCGACTACCTGCAGTGGTACGCGGCGAACTACTCGGCCGGCTTCTCGCGGCTGATGCGCGAGGGCGCGTGGTTCACCGAGGCGGCCTACCCCTACCTGAACACCATTACCTGCGCCGGGCACTCGACGATCGGCACGGGGTCGTTCCCCTACCGGCACGGGATGATCCTCAACAACTGGTTCGATCCGAAGACCGGCAAGTCTCCGTATTGCACCGACGACCCGACGGTCACCGAGATCAGCTACAACCACCTGTCGCCGGTGCAGGGCGACAGCGGCAAGCTCATGCTCGTGCCGGCGCATCGGCGAGCAGATCATGAATCGTGGCGGCCGCAGCGTGGCGCTCTCGCTCAAGCCGCGATCGGCCGTGACGCTCACCGGCCACAAGGCCACGGCCGTCGTCTGGTTCGACGATCGCGGCGGCTGGACGACGTCGACGGCGTTCACGCAAGGAGCCCGTACCCGTTCCTGCAGGCGTTCATCGACGCCAATCCCATGAACGCTGACTACGACAAGTCTGGGAGCGCTCGCTGCCGCTCGTCGGCGTATCAGGGCGAGGACGAGATGAAAGGCGAAGGCAAGGTGACCGGCTGGACCGACGTCCTTCCCGCATCCGCTGGCCGTGGCCGGCGGAAAGGCCGATTCGGATTTCTACTCCCGCTGGCAGAAGTCGCCGTACGCCGACGAATACCTCGGGCGCATGGCCGCGGCGTCCGATCGATGCGCTGAAGCTCGGCAGGGCACGACCACCGACTTTCTCGGCGTGAGTTTTTCGGCCGTCGACGGCGTCGGACACGTCTATGGTCCGCGCAGCCACGAGGTCCAGGACGTCCTCGTCCGGCTCGACCGCACGATCGGCAGGCTCCTCGAGCACCTCGACGCCGCCGTCGGACGCGGCAACTACGTGCTCGGGTTGAGCGCCGATCACGGCGTCGCCGAAATCCCCGAGCAGGTCGGCGGCGGCCGCGTCGCGAGCAAGGCCGTCGCCGCGGCGCTGGAGAGGTCCTCGAGCCAGCGCTCGGGCCGGGGACGCACGTCCTCTCGTCGGCGTACACGAACATCTATCTCGACGAAGTGGCGCGTAAGCGGCTCGCGAAGGACAAGACGCTGCGCGAAGCGGCGATGGCGGCGCTGCGGTCCGTGCAGGGCATCAAGTTCGCCTTCTGGGGCCCCGATCTCGCGACGAAGTCGGCGCGCGCCGTCGAGCGACCGCGTGTTTCGCGCGGCAGCGCTCAGCCACAACCTCGGCCGGAGCGGCGACATCATCATCGCTCCTGAAGAGCACTGGCTGATGTCCACGGCCGTCACGACGCACGGAACGCAGTACGCCTACGATCAGCGCGTGCCGGTGCATCTTCTTCGGGGCGTCGATCCGCGCGGGACGGTACACCGAGGCCGCCACACCAGCCGATTTGATGCCGACGCTCGCCGCCGTCGCCAAGGTCAAGATCGCCAAGACCGATGGACGGGTCCTGAAGCAGCCCTGCAATAGCGAACGTGTTGAGCGCGGCCGACCGAGTGAACTAGAATGGCTTGCCCCGCCAGCCAAACGGTTCCCCCAAGGAGGTTTCATGTACGGTTTGCGTCGGGTCCCCGCGTCGAGGACTTCGTGGAGGACTGCGTGGCGCCCTGCGGCCGCGGCGGCCGCCGCGGTCGTGGCGCGTTCGCTCTGGCTGATGCCGACGGCCGCGCAGCAGCCGGCGCGAGGACACGTGACGATCGCCGGCCTCGTCGGCCGGGGACCTCCGCGACTGGGCGCCGCGCGTCGACGGCATGCGCCGATCGGGCGAGCTGCGGCTGCGCACACGCGCGCGACGACCCGCTCGTCGCCGGGCGGACGCACGAGCGCTACGACCAGTATCACCGCGGCGTCCGCGTCTTCGGCGCCGACGTCGCCGAACAGCTGCGCGGCGGGCAGGTCGTGTCCGTCTTCGGCAACGTCTACGAGGGCATCGACGTCGACACCTCGCCGGCCATCGATGCGGACCGCGCCCGCGAGATCATCGAGGCTCGCGCCGGCGTGCGAGATTGGGCGCACGCCGGAGCTCGTCATCCTGCCGCGGGCGAGCGAGCTACACGCTCACGTGGCGCGTGCGCGCCGCCGCCAGCGGCGACGTCCGCGAGTACTTCGTCGACGCGCGCGACGGCAGCATCGCGTTCGAGTTCAGCGATCTGCAAGACGCAGAGCGCCGTCGGGCGCGGGCAGGGCGTGCTCGGCGACACGAAGAAGATCAGCGTGTCGCCGAGCGGCGGACAGTTCGTGACCACCGACCGGCTGCGGCCGCCGGCGATCAACACCTACGACATGCGCGGCGACTACATGCGCACGCTCCACTACCTGAACGGCGTCATCCAGCTGACGGCCAACGATCTCGGCGTCAGACGCCGACAACAACTGGACCGACAGCGCGACGGTCGACGCGCACGTCTATGCGGGCTGGACCTACGACTACTACTTCAAGCGGTTCAACCGCCGTGGGCTCGACAACGACGATCGTCCATCGTCAGTCATCGTCCATCCGGCGAGACGGCTGGACGTCTTCAGCTCTTCGAGCAGTTCCCGATTTCTATCACGAACGCCTTCTACGTCGGCGACGGCATCGATGGTCTATCGGCGTGGGACTGCCGGCAGGCTTCACTCTCGGTGGACAGACCTCGATTTCTGTCGGGCGCGCTCGACATCGTCGCGCACGAGCTGACGCACGGCGTGACCGACTACTCGTCTGGCCTGATCTACCAGAACGAGTCGGGCGCGCTCAACGAATCGTTCTCGGACATCATGGGCACGTCGGTCGAGTTCTACTTCCAGCAGCCGGGCAGCGGCAACCTGCGCGCCGACTACCTGATCGGCGAAGACGTCGTCCGGCCGGGCGGGATCCGCTCGATGGCCGATCCGCAAGCCTACGGCGATCCCGATCACTACTCGCGACGCTTCACCGGCACGGCCGACAACGGCGGCGTCCACATCAACTCCGGCATCGCCAACCAGGCGTTCTACCTGGCGATCGAAGGCGGCACCAACCGCACGTCGGGGCTGTCGGTGCAGGGCGTCGGGCGCGGCGAACCGCGAGCAGATCGAGCGCGTGTTCTATCGCGCGTTCACGCAGATGCTGCCGGCGAACGCGACGTTCGCCGTCGCGCGTGCGGCGACCATCCAGGCCGCGCGGGACCTGTTCGGCGCCAACAGCGACGCCGAACGCGCGGTCACGCAAGCCTGGACTGCGGTAGGTGTCAATTGAGGACGCGCGTCCTTTCAGTCGCGCTCACGCTCGCGGTCGCCGCTGTCCGCCGCCGGCCCAGACCCTGGTCCGAGCGCGTGCACATCAGCGTCAACGGGGCCTTCCAGACCACGACCAACGACTTCAGCGACCGCTTCGAGTTCGAGCGCTACCTCGAGACCGGTTCGACCGAGGTCGACTATCCCGTGCAGGGCGGGTTCATCTTCGACGCCGGCGCCGGCTACCGCCTCTGGAAGAACCTCGCCGTCGGGCGTCGCCGTCTCGTACTTCACGCGAGACGACGGCGGCGAGCACGACGTCGAGCGTCCCGCACCCGTTCTTTTTCAACCAGCCGCGAGAAGTCACGGGCGACGCGACCGGCGTGAAGCGCATCGGAAACCGCGGTGCACGTCCAGGCGATGTACTCGTCGATCCAGGCGGCCGGCGCCGCCTGCGCGTCGTGCTGTCGGGCGGGCCGTCGTTCTTCACCGTCGAGCAGGATCTCGTGACCGAGGTCACGATCACCGAGACGTTCCCGTACGACACGGCGACGTTCGCGTCGGCGCGGAAGAGCCGCGAGAAAGGCTCGGCGCCCGCCTTCAACGTCGGCGCCGACGTGATGTGGATGCTGAACCGCACGCTTCGGCGTCGGCGGGCTGGTGCGCTTCTCGCGCGACGTCGGTCGATCTCGACGCGCCGGCCGGCCGCACCATCTCGGTGGACGCCGGCGGGATCTATGCGGGCGGCAGGGATCCGGCTGATGTTCTGAGGCAATGCTGAATGCTGAGTGCTGAAGTGAATCTCGAACGTCAACTTCAGAATTCACTTCAGCATTCAGCACTCAGCATTCAGAATTGCGATGAGCGACTTCATCCGCCGCGTCCTGTCCGTCGTCCGCCGCATCCCAGCCGGTCGCGTGGCTACCTACGGCGACGTGGCGGCGGCAGCCGGACGGCCTCGGGCGGCCCGGGCAGTCGGCAACATCATGCGCGAGTGCACGGCCCGGGACGTCCCTTGCCACAGGGTCATTGCCGCCGGTGGTCAGCTCGGCGGCTACGGCGGACGCCTCGAGATGAAACGGGCCCTGCTCCGAGCCGAGGGGATCCTGGTCGCGGGGAACCGGATTCGCGAGTTTCGGGCCCGGCGGTGGCAGAAATAAGCCAAAAACGGAGAAAGTGACGGCAACGCCGTCAGGTGCCTGTGTCGTCTAACGTGACAAGATTCACCGGGGGCCCGTCTCGGCAGGACGATCTGGCGCTCGTCGAGCGTTGCCGGCAGGGCGACCTTGGGGCATTCGACGAGGTCTACCGGGCGCACTCGAGGAAGCTGTACGGCCTCGCGGTTCGAATGCTGGGAAACCCCGCCGACGCGGAAGACATGCTCCAGGAGATCTTCCTCTCGGCGCATCGGAAGCTGGACAGCTTCCGTGGGGAGTCGGCGCTCGGCACGTGGTTGTATCGGCTGGCCGTCAACCTCTGCCTCGACTACCTTCGGAGCCGGACGGGACGCGCGATTCACATGACCGACGCCCTTGGCGATGACCCGGTGCTGGCCGATGCCAGCAGCCATGGACTCGCGGAACGAGCCGTGACGAAGATGGATCTCGAACGCGCGATCGCTCAGCTCCCGGAAGGCTGTCGTACGGCGTTCGTGCTTCACGATGTGCAAGGCCTCGAACATCAGGAAGTCGGCGAGATCATGGGGATCGCGGAAGGCACGTCGAAGTCTCAGGTCCACAAGGCGCGAATGCGGCTGCGGGCCCTCTTGTCCCGCGCGGGCTCACGAGGATGAACTGCACGAGATCTCACGGCGACATCCAGGCGCTGATTGACGGCACGCTGGGACCGATCCGCGTCGCCGAGCTCGAACAGCATCTCGACCAGTGCGACGCCTGCCGCGCACTCGCGAATGATCTCCGGCGCATCCGCGATCTCGCCGACACGCTCGACGAGCCGGTGCCGCCCGATCACGTCTGGCTGCAGATTGCCGGACGCCTGCGCCAGGAAGGCCGCGTCCACGACCGGTTGGCGCCGGTCGCGACCGGGCAGCGGCGGCTTCGCCAACCCCGCCAAGTACTGTGGCTCGGCATCGCCGCCGCACTCGTCCTGGCCGTCGGCGCGTCGTTGCTGCTGCTGTTGCCGCAGTTCACTGGTTCAACGACGGGCCCCGGCGCGACCGAGCAGGGCAACGCCGCCGGCGCCGATGCCGTCCAAAGTGGCGTAGAGGACCTGAGGAAGGCCGAGCGGCTGCTGCAGAGCGGCGTGGCCAAGCTGAAAGAGGGCCTTGGCTCGGAGAACCAGGCGTTGCCGACCGACATGGCCGGCACGCTCGACCGGAACCTGCAGATCCTGGATCAGGCGATCACGGAAAGCAGCGACGCGTTGCAGAAAGAGCCGCAGAACGTCGCCGCCCGCAACAGTCTCTTCGAAGCATTGCAGCGCAAAATCTCGCTGCTGCAGGACACGATTACGTTGATGAACGAAATGCGGAAGGGCAACGCCGCTGGCGTCGCCCAAGTCGTTGAGGGTGCGAACAAGTCATGATGCGCAGTCTGATTATCGTCACGCTCGTCGCCGCGGTTACGCCGACAGCGACGGCCGTCGCGCAGGAGCGGGTCGTCCGGCATCGCTCTGTTATCCGGCACGTCTCCGCGACGGAGGGAGCGGAACAGTCGCGCCAGCGTCGTACCGAAGAGCGTGAAGCGCAGACCGAGCGACTCACCCGTACCGTCAACATCGGCGCGAACGGCGAAATCGAGCTGTCGAACATCTCGGGCGACATCCTCATCACGCGCGGCGGCGGGACCACCGCGTCGATCGAAGTGGTCAAGACGGCGCACGGCCCCTCGGCCGACGAAGCGCGAGCCATGCTTGCACTCGTGCAGGTCGAGATCACGGAACGCGGCACGCGCGCGGAGGCGCGCACCCGTTATCCTGACAGTAGCGAGGCACGGCGCAACAATCGGCGGAACATCAACGTGTCGGTCAGCTACACCGTTGCCGCGCCAGAGGGCACGCGGATCATCGCCAAATCGATCTCTGGCAACATCAGCGCGCGCGACATCCGCGGCGGCCTGACGCTCGAGTCGATCAGCGGCACCGTCCGTATCGCCAACGCCGGCCGGGTCGTGAATGGCCGGTCGATTTCCGGCGACATCGAGCTGACCGACACGACCATCGACGGTGCGCTCGAAGCGGGCACCATCAGCGGCACGGTGCGACTGCGGAAGTTGACCGCCAAGAGCGTGGCGCTCAATTCGGTCAGTGGCGACGTCCAGATCGAGGACGTGTCGGCCGAGCGGATGGACGCTCAGGCGATTAGCGGCAACATCACCTTCGCCGGTGACCTCCAGCCGAATGGGCGTTACGAATTCACGTCCCACTCCGGGAACATCCGTCTCGCGGTCCCCTCGGGAGCGGGGTTCCAGGTCGAAGCCAGCTCGTTCAGCGGGTCGATCAACACGGACATCCCGGTCACGATGGCAGGCACGTCGGGCGGACAGAGCGGCCGGCGAAATCGCGCGCTGCGCGGGACGGCCGGCAGCGGTGGCGGAGCGATTCTCGAGCTCACCACCTTCTCCGGGACGATCCTCATCACCAAGCGGTGAGTCTTCCGCGATCGCTCGCTTCGTGGGCGACCACGACATTCAGCTGTTGGTTTTCACAACAGTTATGTAGCCCGGGTGCTACCCTTCCCGCGGAATCGCTCAGATTCTCAATGAAAACCCTAGCTGAGCAGCTAGCCAGCTCTGGCACTCGGCTTGCTCCAGTTCTGAAGTCTGGGTCGTGGAATGTCGATATAATTGCTCAGGTCGTGCGGGTCCTCCCCGCGCTAGCCGAGGCCGCGACTGAAGGCCGGTCGCAGGAGAGTATCGCTATGAAGAAGCAGTGCGTTCTGGTGAGCGTTGCGAGCGTGACGCTGGCGGGGTCGCTGTGCGTCAGTGAGGCATTAGCACAGCACAAGGCGCCGAATACGCAGCCACCGCAGGCAGCGGAAGCCGCGGCCCCCGCGGGCGACCTGGCCCTCGGCTCGGTTCGGCTGCCCAAGGGCCTGTCAGCTGACGGCAAGCCGCTCGCTGCCGGCACCTACACTGTCCGCCTGACAGCCCAGGAGGCCGGTCCCGCAGCAGTAGGCGTGAGCGAAAAGCTGGAGCGCTGGGTCGAGTTCGTCCAGGGCGGCACCGTCAAGGGGCGCGAGGTCGTCAGCATCGTTCCGCAGGCGGAAGTGAAGATGGTCGTCAAGGACCCGCCCCCGGCATCCGGAGGCTCCAAGGTTCAGACGCTCAAGGGGAACGACTACGTGCGGGTGTGGTTCAACAAGGCGGGCAACCACTTCCTGATCTACCTGCCTTCCGCGGGCGGCGCTTCCGGACTGTAGAACAGCTGGTTCAAGGTTCAGGGTTCAAGGTTCAAGGTTCAGAACCCTGAACCCTGAACTCTGAACCCTGAACCGCTCTCAAGTCGCCATGACGTCGAACTGCTCGTGGTGCAGGTGGACGTCGGGCGTGATGGTGACTGCCTTGCCAAGCGACTGCTGAAGGTCGCGCAGGAGCGCCGGCTCCTCCTCTTTGAGCGCGCGCGCGATGTCTGGATTGACGCGGACGATCACGCCGTGCCCGTCGAGTTCCGACCCAATCTTCTTCAATTCGGTCATGATCTCGTAGCAGATCGTCGAGCTGGATTTGATCGACCCTGATCCCGAGCAATAGGGACAGGGCTCGGTCAGCTGCCGTTCCAGGCTCTGCTTCACGCGCTTGCGGGTGACAATCACCAGCCCGAAATCCGAGACTTGAATCGCCTTTGATGGAGACCGGTCCTTCCGGAGCTCCTTCTCGACTTCCTGGAAGACGCGTTGCCGGTTCTTCTTCTCTTCCATGTCAATCAGATCGAGCACGACGATGCCGCCAAGATCGCGGAGGCGGAGCTGACGGACGATCTCCTTCACCGCCTCGAGGTTCGTCTTGACGATCGTGTCCTCGAGCCGTCCGGTGCGCTTGCCGACGTAGCGGCCGGTGTTGACGTCGATCGCGACGAGCGCTTCGGTCTGGTTGATGACGAGATATCCGCCTGACTTGAGCCACACCTTGCTGCGCAGCGCCTTGTCGATCTCGGCCTGGACGCCGTACTCCTCGAGAATCGGATAGTCCTTGGTGTAGAGCTTCACCCGCGGCAGCAGGTTCGGCATGATCCGCTCGACGAGGGCGACAACGCGGCGGTGCTCCTGCGGGTCGTCGAGACGAATCGCGCTGTAGTCGTCGGTCAGGAGGTCGCGCAGGAGCTTGGTGACGAGGCTCTGCTCCTGGAAGAGCACGGCAGGCGCGCGCCGCGCCTCCATCTTCTGACGGATCTCGGTCCAGATCTGGTGGAAATACGAGAGGTCGCTGACGATGTCTTCCTTGGATCGGCCGCCGGCAGCGGTCCGGATGATGACGCCGCCGGTGAAGCCGTGCTGCTCGCGGAACTCACGGACGATGCCGCGCAGCCGGCCGCGCTCTTCTCGTGAGTCGATCTTCCGCGACACGCCGACGTGATCCACCGTTGGCATGAACACGAGAAACCGGCCGGGCATGGTGACGTGCGAGGTCAGGCGCGCGCCCTTGGTGCCGAGTGGCTCCTTGACGACCTGCACGAGGATGTCCTGCCCCTCTTTCAGCAGGTCTTCGATTTTGGCATCGGGACGGTCGTCGCTTCGGGCGGCTGGCCCGCCCGCCGAGCCCGTGCGTTCGCGGCCACGGCGTTCATGCCGGCCGTTGGGTGGGGCGGGGGACGCAGCGGGAGGCTCGGCAGCTACGGCGACGGTCTCGCCGGTCTCGGCCGCATCGACGGACTCGGCAGCCAGCACCACATCGGCTGGCGGCGTCCCGAGCGCCACGACGGCTTCGTCCTCGTCGTCCCCGGCTAGGCGCTCGAACTCCTCGACGGTGTTGACGACCTCCGACACATACAGGAAGGCGTCGCGCTCGAGACCGATGTCAATAAACGAGGACTGCATGCCGGGCAACACTTTGTTGACCCGGCCCTTGTAGACGTTGCCAACGACGCCGCGTTGCTTCTCGCGCTCGATGAAAACTTCGACGACCTGGTCGTCCTCGAGGATGGCGACCCTCGTCTCGTGATCGCCCGCGGAGATGATCATCTCCTTGTTCATGGAAACTCCGATGTGCTGCCGATCGAACCACCCGGCGGGCGCGCGCGTCGAGCAGGCCCGCCGCACACGCGGCCACCAGCCAGACGGTCAACGTTAACCACAAGGGTCCGATCATGAGCAAAACCAAAACATTCTGGAATCGGCGTGATCCGCGTCCCGTTATCGATCCGCGTGATCCGCGTGCCGCTGTTGCGAAATCCTAGTTGGTAAACCGTCTCATCCTGACATTCAGGATGAGCCCGAATCCTGCAAGCGTCGCTATCATCGACGATCCCCCGTAACTCATCAGGGGCAACGTCAAACCTTTGACCGGCGCGAGGCCGGCCGACATCGTAATGTTGTAGATCACCTGGAACGCGAATCCCGAAATGATCCCTCCCACGAGATACGCGCCAATGCGGTCCTTGGCGAGCCGGGCCGCCTCGACGGATCTCAGAATCACGAACAGATACAACCCCAGCGCCACGAGCACGCCGAGAAACCCCTTCTCCTCGGCGAGCACCGAGAAGATGAAATCGTTGTGGGCGACGGGCAGGAACTTGTACTGCCCCTGCGTGCCCTTCATGAACCCCTTGCCGACCAGCCCCCCGGATCCGACCGTGATCCGCGCCTGACGCTGCTGGTAGCCGTCGCCCTGCGGGTCGAGATCCGGATTGATGAACGTCGTGATACGCGTTTTCTGATAGTCCTTGAGCGCGAAGCTCCAGGCGACTGGCGCCAGAAGGATCGCAGCGATGGCGAGAATGGCGATGAGCTTTAGGCGGAGGCCGGCAAGATACGCGATGCCAAAGCAGACCGGAATCAGCGTCACGGCCGTGCCGAGATCGGGTTGCCTGGCGATCAGGACGAAAGGCACCGCTGCAAACGCTCCAGCCATCGCCAGGTCGCTCGGGTTGCGCGCGCCGCGGCGGTTCTCACCGAAGAACATCGCGAGCATCAGCGCGACCGTGACACGGCCGAACTCCGAGGGCTGCAGGTTGAATGGCCCCATGTCGATCCATCGCGTCGCGTTGTACTGCGTCGACCCCTGGAACAGCACGTAGATGAGCAGCGCCGTCAGGCCGGCGTAGAGGACGAGCGAGTTCTCGGCGAGCTTCCGGTAGTCGATCGCCAGGCACACCAGGAGCGCGATGAAGCCCAGGCCGATCGCATAAATCTGCGTATAGAACTGCGGACCCGGCCTGCCTGGATCGGGCAGGTGCACGTAGGTGGTGCTGTAGATCATCGCCACGCCGATCCCGGTGAGGACGAGAATCGCGGCCAGCAGCAGCCAGTCGACGTGAAAGAAGAGTCGTCGTTCGAACATCCGGAACTACTGACGCGGAACTGAAGTTCCGCGCCCCTCAGTCGCTGTCGCCTGATTTGTCGCCACGATCGGAGTCGGCGCAGGCTTGGGCTGCAGCGTCGGCAGCGGCCGGCCTTCCTTCTTGGCGAAATACGTTTCCATCGCGTACTTGGCAATCGGCGCACCGAGGTAGCCGTGCTCGGCGTGCTCGGCAAAGATGACCCCGGCGATCTCCGGCTTGTCGTGCGGCGCGAAAAACACGAACCAGCCGTGATCGCGGACGTCCATCTTGCCCTTCGCGACCTTGGCGCCTTCGAGCGAGATGACCTGCGCGGTTCCGGTCTTCCCCGCGACGTTATACCCCTGGATACGCGCACGGCCTCCGGTGCCTGCGGCATTCACGACCATCCAGAGCCCCTCGTGCAGCGCATCGATCGTCGACTGCTTCATCTTCACCGTCGACTGCGGCGGCGGCGGCGGGACTGGTTGCCAGCCCTCTCCATCATCTTCATCGACGGCCTTGATGACGTGAGGGGTATATCTCGTGCCGCCGTTAGCGATCGTCATCATCATGACCGCCAGCGAAATCGGAGTCACGCTGACTTGCCCCTGGCCGATCGCGACGGAAATCGTCTCGCCCGGATACCACTTCGGCTCGCGCGTCGTCTTCTTCCACGCCGTCGACGGCACCAGACCCTTGATTTCGTTCGGCAAGTCGATGCCGCTTCGCTCGCCCAGCCCGAGCAGCGCCGACCATTTATGGATGCGGTCGACCTCGAGCATCTTGCCGAGCGTGTAGAAGTAGACGTTGCACGACTTCTCGATCGCGTGCCGCATGTCCACCGACCCGTGGCCGCCCTTGAGGTGGCACTGATAGTAGCGGCCGTAGAAGGTCGCGCCGCCAGGGCAGAACACGCGAAAATCAGGCGTCGCCACGCCTTCTTCGAGCGCCGCGGTCGCGACCGCGACCTTGAAGGTCGACCCTGGCGAGTATCGGCCCTGCAGTGCGCGGTTCTGGAGCGGTTTCAGGTCGTTGGTCAGGAGCGAATTCCAGTCCGCAAGGTCGATGCCTCCTGCGAACTCGTTGGGATTGTAGGCGGGCAAGCTCGAAAACGAGAGAACCTCTCCCGATCGCGGATCCAGGATGACGGCGGCGCCGTTGTAGCCGAAATGGGCGAAACCTTCTTCGGTGGCGCGCTGGACGTCGGCGTCGATCGTCAGCTGCACCCGTCGTCCCTCGACCGGCAGCTGCTTGCTGGCCTCCCCCATCTCGCGGCCGCGGCTGTTGACGACGACGAGGCGATCGCCGTCCTTACCCATCAGCAGCTTGTTGTACGACTGCTCGACGCCGGCCTTCCCCACCATCGACCCGGGTTCGGCGCCGGCATACTCCGGTTTCGTCAGATCCGCCTCGCTCGCTTCGGTCGACGTAGCCGAAAAGATGCGCCCCCAGCTCGCTGCGGGGATACTGGCGGGCCGGCACCTGCTGCTCGATGATGCCAGCCAGCTCGAGCCGGCGGGCGCGAAACGCGACCACTTGCTCGAACGTCGCGTTCTCGACCAGCACGATCGGCCGATAACTGGGCTCGCGCCGGCGGCGATTGACGGTCTCGCGCATCTTGGCTTCGTCGGCCCCGGTCGCGGCGGCCAGCAGCCGCAGCGTGTCGTCGATGTCCCCCGACTGCTCCCGGTCGAGCGCGATGTTGAAGGTGTTCTGGTTCTCGACGAGTACCTTGCCGTGACGATCGAACAGGACGCCGCGGGGCGCCGGTAGCGGTAGCCGACGTCGGTGGTTGTTCTCGGCCATCTCATCGAACTTCTGATGCTGGGCGACCTGAAACACCCAGAAGGCCACCGCGAGCGCCGCAAATACCGTCGTCACGACGACCTGGAGCGCCGTCAGCCTGAGGCTCAGGTTGCGGCGATCGTCGACCGGAAGGTTGGTGCTGGACGTCATGTCAGGAATGCCTAATAGTGCCGTCTACTAAGTGTAGCGCCACGCGAGCGCCGGCGCTGCAGGAGACCCGGTCCGGCCTCGACAATCTGGAACGCCAGGATGCCGATGAGCCCGTTGACGACCGCCTGCGTCAACGCCGCCGACCACTGCATGCGGAACGCGCGGCTCTCGACGAGCGCGTAGAGGGCCTGATAGCAGAGCTCGTGGACGAGCGTGCCGCTGACGAACATGAACAGGCGGGGCAGCGACTGGGCCACGATGAACTGCGCACCGAGCAGGCCGACGAGGAACCCGACGAGCGTCTTCGAGAACCCGCCAACCCCGACAATGCCTCCAGCCAGCGCGTCCTGCACCAGTCCGCCCACCGACCCTGCCAGCAGACCGGCGACCGGCCCGAACGCGAGCGCGACGTAAATCACGGCCACCAGGACTAGATTGACGGCAGTGGCGCCGCCAATCGTCAGCCCGGCGAGCGTCGTCTGGAGCGCCAAGGCGCCTGCGAGGGCGACGATGACACCGACGAGCCTCACTTCTTGTCCTTGCCTTTCTCGTCGCCCTTCTCATCACCCTTCTCGAGGATCGCGCCGCGGGCCGGGACGAGGACGATGAGGACCTGCTCGACCGAGGAGAAGTCAACCGCCGGCCGGACGGCGATCAGGCGATGGAGACTCGGCCCTCGCTCGGATTTCTCCACCGTTCCGATCACGAACCCCTTGGGATAGATCCCGTCAACCCCCGAGGCGACGACCACATCGCCAGGAGCCACGTCGGCCAGGTTCGAGACGAGATCCATGCCGAGCGGAGGATCGCCATCGACGCCGACCGCCATACCGCCCGCTCTCGTGCGTTCGGTGACGGCGCCGGCAGCGGCGTTCCGGTCGATCATCAGCTGGACGCGTGCCGCGTGGCCAGCGACCGGACCGACGATGCGTCCAACCACGCCTTTCGGTGCGATCACAGCCATGTCAGCCTGAACGCCGTCGGCGCTGCCGCGATTGACGGTCACGGTCATCAACCCGGGATTGGAATTGCCGGCGATGACCTCCGCCGCCAGGGTGGGCAGCGTCGTGCTCTCCCGCAGGTTCAAGACGGCCTGCAGGCGGTCGGCGCTCGACGCAAGCGCTCGCTGTTCCTGCAGCCGGACTTCGAGTTCGGCCACCTGCTGCTTGAGCGCAAGGTTCTCGGCCTGGACTCCGCGCAGGCCCACGTAACTGCTCCAGATGTTCCCGATACCGCGAATGAAGCCCGCAGCGCCACCCTGAATCCGAGAGAAGACGCCAAACGTGATCCCTTCGAGCACAGGGACGCCAGCCTTCGACTGGACTTGCGCCGAGATGAGGATGAGGTGGCCGATCATCACCGCGCCGAACAGAATGCCGGTACGCTGGCGGTATGGCGTGCGGGGGGTGAGGTCGATCACTGCAATTCTGAATGCTGAATGGTGAATGCTGAAGTGAATGCTGAGTTCATCGTTAACTTCAGCATTCAGCACTCAGCATTCAGCATTGCCTAACCTAATCAATCGAAATCTTGCGCAACAAGTTGAAGTCCGAAAGCATCTTTCCTGCGCCGAGCACCACCGACGACAGGGGGTCTTCGGCCATCGCCAGCGGGAGTCCGGTTTCTTCGCGCAGGCGCTTGTCGAGATTCTTCAGGAGCGACCCGCCGCCAGTCAGCACGATCCCGCGGTCGACGATGTCGGCGGACAGCTCCGGTGGCGTGCGCTCGAGCGCCACGCGAACGGCGTCGACGATGACGTTGACCGTCTCGGCGAGGGCCTCGCGAATCTCCTCGTCAGTGATCGTGATGGTCTTGGGGACGCCCTCGATGAGATGCCGGCCCTTGATCTCCATCGTCATCCGCTCTTCGAGCGGGTAGGCCGATCCCACTTCCATCTTGATGGCTTCGGCCGTGCGCTCGCCGATGAGGAGGTTGTAGGTCTTCTTGATGTACTGGATGATCGCCTCGTCCATCTCGTTGCCGGCGACGCGCACCGCCTTGCTGTAGACGATGCCGGCGAGCGAGATGACGGCGATGTCGGTCGTGCCGCCGCCGATGTCGACGATCATGTTGCCGGACGGCTCGGTAATCGGCATCCCCGCCCCGATCGCCGCCGCCATCGCTTCCTCGACGAGATGCACCTCACTCGCCTTGGCGCGATAGGCGCTGTCCTTGACGGCGCGCTTCTCGACCTGCGTGATTTCAGAGGGAACGCCAATCACGATCCGCGGCCGCACCCAGACGTTGCGGTTGTGCGCCTTCTTGATGAAGTAGGTCAGCATCTTCTCGGTGACCTCGAAGTCGGCAATGACTCCGTCCTTCATCGGCTTGATGGCGACGATGTTGCCCGGCGTCCGCCCGAGCATGTCCTTCGCGTCCTTGCCGACCGCCTCGATGCGGCCGTTGACCTTGTTGATCGCCACGATCGACGGCTCGTTGACGACGATGCCCTTACCGCGCGCGTAGACGCAGGTGTTGGCCGTACCGAGATCGATCGCGAGATCGCTGGAAAAGAGAGAGAACAGAGAACGAAGACTCAAACTTGATCCTTTGCAATTCTGACTGCTGACTGCTGAATGCTGAAGTGAATGCTGAACGCATTCTCAAATGTCCAATTCGAAATTGAATTCAACATTACACGGTAACACTCATTCATCATTCACTTCAGCATTCAGCATTCAGCACTCAGAATTCCCTAGGCTCCAGCCACGTGGATGCCGTTCTTGCCGTGCGACTTGACCCAGTACATCGCCTCGTCGGCGGCCTGAATCAGCTCCTCGGCCGTGGCCGCCACGTCGGGCAGCGTCGCGACGCCGACCGAGGCGGTCAACGCGATACTGAGGCCGTCGCCCTCGAGAAACCGGTGCGCGGCGAGCCGATCGCGGATGCGTTCGCCGACCGAGACAGCGCCGTCGCTGGCCGTGTCGGGAAGGACGAGCGCGAACTCGTCGCCGCCGAATCTCGCGACGATGTCAGTTTCGCGCGCGCTGGCGCGAATCACGCTCGCAGCCTCGACGAGGGCGCGGCTGCCGAACAGGTGCCCGTGTGAGTCGTTGATCGACTTGAACCCGTCAAGGTCCACGAAGAGCAGCGACAACGGGCGGTTGCCGCGCAGCGCCCGTTTCGTTTCACGGCGCAGCACCTGCTGCATGTAGCGCCAGTTGTAGAGCTGCGTCAGGTCATCGGTGACCGACAGCGCCTCGGCCCGCTGCACCCGCAGGGCGTTGTCCAGAGCGATCGCCCCAGGCTCGAGCGCCGCGAGCAGACGAGAGAGGGTTCCGGCGGTGAACTTCGGCTGCCGTGTTGCGGGCGCCTTATCGAGCGCGACCAGCGCCCCGACAGTCTGCCCACGGCATTCGAGCGGGAACCCAATCACGGCCGCACGCGCCCTGGCCGAGTCCTGCGACATCCGGCGGTCGTCGGCCAGATTCGCGGCCGCGAAGATCTCGCCTTTCTGCAAGACCCACTCGCCCACTGCCTGCGCTGGATCGGTCAGCGTCGAGCTCAAGGCGCGTGCCGCGAGTGCTCGCACGCGTCCGGCGTCGTCCACCGCCAGTACGAGCCAGCATGGCGCGGGCAGCCACTCCGCGACCCGTTGCACAAGCGTGTCAGCTACCCGCTCCGGATCGAGGCTGGAATTCACGGCCCGAGTCATCTCGGCGAGCACGTCGGCCCGACCCAGCTTGCGCCGGAGCGCCGGCTGCAGCGGACGGAGCCTGTCGGCAAAGTCCGTGCGGAACACCGGCACGCTGGCCTTGCCCGGGCGACGACGGGCGCCAGCCTGCCGAGCTCTCCCGGTCACTCGACTCTGCGTCCCATGTGGAATGGCGAATCCTTCTAAGTCGTTCTGTACAGAACAAATATACCACATCCGGACAGTCCGGAGGGCTTCTGTAGGTATCGGACGATCGCAGTTCGGGGGTCAGGGGCGGGGATCTGGAGTTTGAAGGATCAGGGATCAGGGTCAGGGCAGGGGCAGACCCAGGGATCAGGGATCAGGGATCGGGGGATCCAGGGACCGGGGTTGCCCGGGGGATGGCGAGCACCCCGTCGCCTGGATCCCGGATCCCTGATCCCGGGGTCCTCCTGACAGGAGCATCCCCCCTCTGGCATAATCAGAGTTTTCCAGCTCTCCAGACGAGGCCCGCTACCTATGACGATGCTCGACCGGATGCGCCGACACAAGAACTGGCTCAAGTGGAGCCTTGCGATTGTTGTCGTCGCGTTCGTTGCCCTTTACATCCCCAGCTTCATGCAGAACGAATCGCTCGACGGCGCCAGTAACTACGGCGTGGTCGCGACCGTCGAGGGCCGCGACATCACTGTCGGGCGGTTTCGCCGCGTCTATCAGCAGCAGATGCAGGCCTACCGGAACGCCTATGGCGGCAACATGGACGATCGCCTGCTCCGCCAGCTCGGCATCGATCAGCGCATTGTTCAGCAACTGATCGAAGAAGAGGCCGCGCTCGCCGAGGCGGGCCGCCAGGGGATTACGGCGACCGACACCGAAGTGCGCGCTCGGATTCTGGCCTTGCCCGCGTTCCAGGAGAACGGTCAGTTCATCGGCAACGATCGCTATCGGCAGCTGCTGGAGATGCAGAATCCGCCGATCCGGCCGAGCGAGTTCGAGCAGGAGGTCCGGCGCAGCGTGATCCTCGAAAAACTGCAGGGCGCGCTCACGGACTGGATCACGGTGTCGGACGCCGACGTCACGGCCGAGTTCAACCGCCGCAACGAGAAAGTCAAGCTCGCCGTGGTCTCGGTGGCGGCCGACAAGCTCAAGGAAGGCGTCGTGGTCAGCGATGCCGAGGTCGCATCGCATTTCGAGTCGAACAAGGACAAGTACCGGATCCCCGAGAAGCGGAAGATCAAGTACGCGCTCATCGACCTGCAGGCGATTCGGCAGCGGACCAACGTGAGCGCGCAGGATGTCCAGCGCTATTACGACGACAACCAGCAGCAATACGCGACTCCCGAGCAGGTGCGCGCGAGCCACATCCTGCTCAAGACCGAAGGCAAAGACGACGCCGTGGTCAGGAAGCAGGCCGACGACCTGCTGGCCAAGGTAAAGGGGGGCGCCGACTTCGCCGCGCTGGCGACCAAGCTTTCGGAGGACGAGGTGAGCGCCGCCAAGGGCGGCGATCTCGATTTCTTCGGCCGCGGCACGATGGTCAAGGAGTTCGACGACGTGGCGTTCACGCTCAAGCCGGGCGAGACGAGCGACGTCGTCAAGACCCAGTTCGGCTATCACATCATCCGGGTGATGGAGAAAAAGCCGGCCTCGACGCGCTCGCTCGACGAATCAAAGGTCCAGATTGAGGAAATCCTCAAATCCGAGCGCGCGCAGAAAGAAGCCGAACGGATTTCGACGGAGCTCGCGGGCAAGCTGACGAAGCCGGCCGATTTGGACACCGTGGCGAAAGGCCGCGGCCTGACGGTCGCCGAGACGCCATCGTTCGCGCGCGACGAGCCGATCCCGGGCCTGGGCATGGCGCCGGCGATTGGCAACCGGGCCTTCGAGCTGCAATCCGGCGAAGTCAGCGAGGCGATCCGTTCTCAGAACGGCTTCGCGTTCATCACGGTGACGGGCACGGAGGTCTCACGGCTGCCTACGCTCGACGAAGTCAAGGCTCGGGTGCGCGGTGACGTGCAGACGAGCAAAGCGGTCGAAGCCGCCGAAGCAGAGGGCCGCGGGGCTCGCCGCGCAGCTCAAGTCGGCCGGCGATTTCACGGCCGCCGCCAAGGCCGCCGGCTTCGAGGCCAAGACCACGGACCTCGTCGTCCGCGGCGCCGCGCTTCCTGATGTCGGCGTCAGCCCTGCTGTCGAAGCCGCCGCGTTCTCTCTGGCACAAGGCAGCGTCAGCGACCCGATCGTCACGGAGACCGGCGCGGTGATCGTGAAGGTCGTGGAGAAAAAGAGCCCGACCGCCGAGGAGCTGACCGCCGGCCGTGACGCCGTGAAGAACGAGCTGCTCAACCAGCAGAAGCAGCGGTTCTATGGGTCCTACATGACCAAGGCCCGCGAGCGCATGACGATCAAGTCCAACCCGCAGGTAATAGCGCAAGTGATTGGGTAGGCTCAGGGCTCAGGGCTCAGGGCTCAAGCAAAACCTTCGAGACTACAACTCAATGCTCTTGCCTGAGCCTTGAGCCTGAGCCTTGAGCCTTGAGCCGGTCTATCTGACAAACACATTCGGCATCAGTGTCAGCGGCTCGCCGCGGCGGAACAGGCGGAGCGGCGCGGTCACGGCTTCGACGGCGCGGGCGTTGCGGGCGCCGAGCAGCACCGCGAGCGAGGCGCTGCGGTCCGCGCGCCCCCACGGATCGCTCACCACTTCGAACAGCGTCTTCTTCGGCGGAAAGACGACCAGCTCGACCTCGGATCCGGCGGGAATCTTCGCGCGCTCTTTGGCAATCACGAGCGCGCGATCGAGTCCGCCCAGCTCGTCGACGAGTCCCAGCTCCTTCGCCTGCTTCCCCGTCCAGACCCGACCCTGGGCGATCGCGTCGATGCGCTCGGGCGTCGTGTTGCGACCCGCGGCCACCTTCTCCACGAACGCATCGTAGGTGGCCTGCATCAGCTCCAGGACTTTCTTTCGCTCGTCGGGCGTGAACGGTCTGACCGGCGAAAACAAATCCGCGTACCGGCCCTGCTTGACCGTCTCGATGTTGACGCCAAGCTTGTCGAGCGTGCCATCGATCACGAACCGCACGAGCACGACCCCGATCGAACCGGTGAGCGTGGCCGGCTGGGCGACGATCGCGTGGGCTGGCATCGCGATGTAGTAGCCGCCAGAAGCGGCGACGTCGGACATCGAGGCGATCACGGGCTTCCGCTCGCGCGTCAGCATGATCTCGCGCCAGATGATGTCCGAGGCGACGGCAGACCCGCCGGGACTATCGATCCGCAGCACGATGGCGCGGATCGAGTTGTCGGCGCGAGCCTTGCGCAGCCACTCGACCATCGTGTCGGACCCGATGACCTGGCCCGACGGCGAATCGAAGTTGCTGGCGCCTGAGGTGATGACTCCCGAGGCGTGGAGCACGGCGATCTTCGGACCGCGATTCAGCCCGAGAGAACCGGAGCCGACGCTGCGGTACTCGTGCTGGCGAATCGTCGTGGTCCGTCCGCGCCCGAGCGCCACTTTGTCGTCGATCTCGTCCTCGTAGGCGAGGTCGTCGACAAGCCCCGCGCGGACCGCGTCCTCCGGCAGGTAGGGACCATGGTCGACGAGCGCGCGCATCTCCGCCGGCGTCCGGTGACGGCCCTCCGCGAGACCCGCGATCAGCTGCTCGTAGAGATCGTTGTTGAGCGATTCAGCCATCTCGCGGTGGGAGGGCGTGAACGAATGCTCGGTGAACGTATTCGACGCCGTCTTGTAGTCGCCGACGTGGAGGGCGTCCGGAAACGCGCCGATCTTGTCGAGAGCGCCGCGCAGGAAAAGCTCGTAGTTCGCCATGCCGGTGAGATCGAGCGACGCGGTCGGCATCAGGAAGACCTTGTCGCACGCGCTCGCCAGATAGTAGGACTGATCGCCGCCGTACTCGAGGTAGGCGACAATCGGCTTCTTCGACGCCTTGAACGCGATGATGGCGTCACGGACTTCTTGAACCTTGCCCCAGAGGGCGGCGTTGCTGGTCGGCCGAATGATGACGCTCGAGACGCGACGATCCACGCTCGCCTTGCGCAGTGCCTCGACGAGCGCACGCACCGTAGGCGGCGCCTCGATGAACTGGCCGAGGACCCCGCTCGGTTCGGTCTCCTGGAGGTCGCCACCGACGTCGAGCAACAGCGTCGAGTTGGACGAGATCGTCGGCGGACGGCCCACCGCGATCCCCATGAACAGCAGCCCCACCGCCGAAAGCGCGACGGCGACGAGAATAAGGACGAGAATGACGACGACGCCGCGTCTTACAGCCACAAGGGCCTCCTGCGATCGAGTATAGCCGTCTTCGCCAAGGCTACGGCGGCCAAGGCTGGATTCGCCGGAGAACCCGGTTGGGTCAGACCGGGGTCAGACCGGGGTCAGACCGGGGTCAGACCTGCTCGCCCCTATTTCTGCTTCCAGTTGACGACGTGGTAGGTCGCTGGCCCGGTGCCAACGTTTCGGACACCGTGCAGATCGTTCGAGGCGTTAAAGATGATCGAGCCTGGCCCGACGCGCTTCCACTCTCCGAGCGACAGCGTTTCGAGTGTGCCTTCCTTGAGGATGATGAGTTCCTCGTTGGCGTGCTGGTGCGGCGCGTGCGAGGTCTGACCGGTGTTGAGCGTCGTGACGTGCATCTCCAGCTCAGCGAGAGTCACTGTCGGGGCGCGAAAAAACTGCCTCACGGAGCCGTAGGCGACTTCCCGAGGAGTGACCGACCCCCAGTCGAACACTTGCGACTTGAGGATGGCCGCGGCGGGTTGTTGCGCGCCGACGACGGCCAGTGTACTGGTCACGGCGATCAAAGCGACGACGATATCTCGACGAGTCAGCATTTCAGGGGCTCCTGTTGATCGAGGTAAGGGATCAGGGATCAGAAGAGCGTCGAGACCTGGCTCCAAGGATCTCCTGATCCCACCGATCCCTGGCCCCTGCAGTTAGGTCACCGCGTACGGTGGACGCTGCGGACGCGACAACTGCGCATTCGCGGCATCGTCGTTCTTGAACCGTTCCCTGACTGGATCCCAGTAGAGCTTGCGCTTCGCGCGCATGGCGATGTGGTGAATCAGACAGGCGGTGCACGCGCGGTGGCCGACTTCAACCGGCGCGATCGGCTGCTGCCGCGCTTTCACACCCGCGAGCCAGTTGCCATGATGATCGAAGCTTTCGGGCAGGTGAATCTCGTTCGGGCCGATCACCGAATCGAGGATCTTCGGATTGCTCGCCGCAAGCGGCTGCACGAATGTCTTGGCAGCCGGGTCGCTCGACGTCACCGCCTCGTTGCCGCGCGACACGAACAGCCAGCCTTCAGTCCCGATGAACTTGATGCCGTTCGGAAAGGCGCCGCTGACGGTCATCCTGACGCCATTGGCGTAGATCGCCTCGGTCTTGAAGTTCCCGTGCACGTCCCACAGGCCGCTCGTCGGGAACTCGGCGGAGCCCCACACCTCGATCGGCCCCGTGTATTCGGTGTTCATGCCCCAGTGCGCCGTGTCGATGTGATGTGCGCCCCAGCCCGTGATCATCCCGGCGCCGAACTGCTCGCAGCGCAGCCAACCCGGCCGGCCATAACCGTTCTGCGGGTGCACGCGGTTCTCCGTGTAGTAGACGACCGGCGTCGATCCAAGCCACGCGTCGTAGTTGAGATTCTTCGGAACGGGCATCTCCGGCTCATCGGGACCCGACGGGTCGCCGGGCAGCCCGACCTCGACCGATTTCAACTCGCCGACGCGGCCGTTGCGCACGAGCTCGCAGGCGCGGCGGAACTGGCCCTGCGGCCACGACCGCTGCTGGCTGCCGATCTGGAAGATCCGCCCGGAGCGGTGGACCGCATCGCTCAGCGCGCGCCCTTCCGCAATCGTCAGCGACGCGGGCTTCTGGAGATAGACGTCTTTGCCGGCCTGGACGGCATCGATGGCGATGAGCGCGTGCTGATGATCGGGTGTGCTGATCACGACCGCGTCGACGTCGCGGTTGGCCAGCAGCTCTCGATAGTTGCCGTAGCCAGTCACGCCGTCGTACGGCTTGCCGGTCGCCTTGCTGTACTGACCGTTGATGAGCGTCTTGGCCTCCTCGACGCGCTTGCTGTCGAGATCGCACACCGCCATGATGCGGGCGATGTCGTGCTTCCAGATGCCCGGCAGGTCGTGGCCGCGTGAGATGCGGCCGGTGCCGATCGCCCCCACGTTGATGCGGTTGCTCGGCGCAGCCGCGCCGAAGACCGTCGACGGCACGATGGCCGGAAACCCGGCGATGACCGACGAGGCGACGACGCCCTGACCGGTCGCCGCGAGGAACCCGCGCCGTGTCGTCTTGCTGCGTGTCTCTGCCATCCTGCTTTCCCCTTGTGTTGGGGTTCTGACCCTGGTCTGACCCTGGTCTGACCCGGTCTGACCCCTACGACTTGAACGTGACGCGCTGCGCCTGGTGCTGGGCCTTGAGCACCAGCTCGGTTGCCAGGAAGCAGTGCGCCTGCGGCATCGCGGTCTCGGTCCGGTTGAGCACATCCTGCACGAGCTGCTCCACCGTACGGGAGATCGACCTGCTGGCAGTCGATGTATCTCGTCTCTTTTTGATCGACGAGGAACAGATGGCTGCCGCCTGGCCGTCCGCCGATGTCGATGTTCTTGCGGATCTCGATGAAGCCGTCGGTGCCGAGGATCGTCAGCCGTCCGTCGCCCCACGTCGCCAGGCCATCAGGCGTGAACCAGTCCACGCGGATATAGCCGGCACCGCGATCGCCACGGACGGTCATGTCGCCGAAATCCTCGAACCCGGGATACTGCGGATAGTGCACGTTGCCGACCTGCGACGACAGCACCTGGGCCTGCGTCGATCCGGTGAAGAACAGGAACTGGTCCGCCTGGTGTGACGCGATGTCGCAGAGGATGCCGCCATAGCGCGGACGTTCGAAGAACCAGGCCGGACGCGTCTTGATGTTCATCCGATGCGGCCCGAGTCCGATCGTCTGCACGACCTGACCGATGGCGCCGGCGCGCACCAGCTCCCCTGCTCTGACCGTCGCGCGATTCTCGAGCCGCTCGCTGTACATGATCGAGTAGATGCGCCGCGTCTCGGCCTGGACCTTTCGAACCTCGGCCAACTGCTCGAGCGTCGTAATGCCCGGCTTGTCGACCATGAAGTCCTTGCCGTGTTTCATGACGCGGACGCCGAGCGGCGCCCGCTCGTCCGGGATGGAGGCGCTGACCACGAGCTGAATCGACTTGTCCTCGAGAATCTCGGCCTCGCTGCGAGCGACCTTCGCCTGCGGAAAACGCTTGACGAACGCCGCGCTCAGATCCGGTTCTTTCGCAAACATCGAGACGAGCTCGCCGCCGCCGCGAATGACCGCTTCGGTCTGCCCGTTGATGTGGCCATGGTTGAGGCCGATGACGGCAAACTTGATTTTGGGGGTCGACTGCCTGGCACGCGGTGTGGCGAATCCGGGAGACGGCAAGGCGGCAATCGCCGCCGCCGATCCGGCAATGCCGCGGACGAACTCACGCCGGCCCACGCGCGTTCTCTTCATGTCGTCGCTCCAGAGGTAGTAATGCGCACCGGTTGGTGAGGAAAGTCTACATCGTTCGGTGTCAAAAGCCTTCCACCGCAGAGTGCGCAGAGTTCGCAGAGAAAACTAAGGTTTAGCTCTGCGGCCTCTGCGCCCTCGGCGGTGAGAAGCTTTTGACCGGGGAACGTCCAAGGGTTGGAACCACCGGTGGCGACTCTCCGGCTACCCCGTCGACGCCCCGGGACGCCCCGCTTCGACGACGAGGGACCCGCCGGTGCGTTCGGTGCCGTCGGCACGGTCACGCGGTCCAGGACCTTGAAGTCGGCGCGCATCGTCGTTGGCGTCGCCGTGCACGCGACGTAGCCGCGGCGCGCGCTGTGATACTTGATGTGCGGGTTGTCGCCGCGCATCTGCTCCCAGGTCGCGCTCACGTCAGCCCCGTCCGCGCCGGAGGTGACCGACGTGTTCGTGAACTCGACGCCAACGGTTTCCGATTTCGGATTCTCGAAATCGAGCTTCAGATCAGCGCCGTAGTGGACGTGCACGTCGCCGGACAGCACGATCGGATTCGGCGCCTTCGTCTCCTTGAGCCGCGCGTACAGCCGCTGCCGTGACGCGACGTAGCCGTCCCATTTGTCCATCGAGTAGCGCGCCTTCGGCGCGGCTCGCTGGTTGTCGCGGGCAAACGTCGGCACCTGCTGGCCGAGCACGGTCCACGTCGCCTTCGCCGCGCCGAGCTGCTCGAACAGCCAACGCTCCTGCGTCGATCCGAGAATCGTGCGCGGACGGGTCGAGCGCCGCGGCGCATCCGGTGGCGCTCGTCATTCCACAGGCCTGCTTCGAACGGTACTGCCGCGTGTCGAGCACGTTCAGATCGAGCAGCGTGCCGAACTGCAGCCGGCGATACAGCTGCATGTTCGGGCCGCTCGGAATCGCCGACGCCCGAGCGGCATCGACTCGAAGAACGCCTGATAGCCGGCGGCGCGGCGCAGCAGAAACACCTCGGGCGGCGTGTCGTTCTCGTCGCGATCGCCGGCGTAGTCGTTGTCGACCTCGTGATCGTCCCACGTCACGATGAACGGCGCCGACGCGTGCGCGGCCCGCAGGTCGGGATCCATCTTGTACTGCGCGTAGCGATTGCGATAGTCGACGAGCGTGTAGATCTCGTCACCCTGATGCTGCCGCACGAGCGCCGGGTTGCGCCCGCCATCGTCTCGCCCTTCGTAGATGTAATCGCCGGTGTGGAAGACGAAGTCGAACTGCTCGGCCGCAAGCCGGCGGAAGGCGGTGAAGTATCCGGTCTCGAAGTGGCTGCAGCCGCACACCGCGAAGCGCAGCCGGTCGACGCGCGCGCCGGCGGGCGGCGCCGTCTTGGTGCGGCCGATCTGGCTGACTTCACGGCCGACGCGGAAAGCGATAGAAGTACTCGCGGCCCGGCTCGAGACCGTTCGCCTCGACGCGGACGCTGTGCCCGAGCTCGGGCCGGGCAACGGCCGTCCCCTTCGACGCCATCGTCGCGAACGCGCGATCCCTGCGCAATCTCCCAGCCGACTTCGACGTTGGCCATCGGCATGCCGCCGCCCGCCAGCGGCTCCGGCGCGAGCCGCGTCCACAAGACCACGCTGTCCGGCCACGGCTCGCCGGACGCGACGCCGAGCGTAAACGGATAGTTCCTGAACAGCGGTTGCGCGAAGGCGCGTCGTAGACAACAACGGCTGCGCAACGGCCGCGAGCGCCGAGCTTCCAGGCGATGTTGAGCAGCTCGCGCCGAGTCAGGCGCTGGATCGCGCGATCGTAGAACCGAATCGAATCAGTCATGGCAGTCATCGGAGCTTATTGAGCCCGTTCCGCCTTCGGGGATCTGGTCAGGTTCTCGGACAGGAACAACCCGGTCTTCCCGGCCGTCACCACATCACGATCGCCGTCGCCATCCATGTCTTCGACGACCATCTGCAGTCCGCCGCCGGCGCGGCCGCCATAGTCGACGATGTGGCGGATCCATTCGACGCCTTTTGGCCCGGGCCGGAACTGGTACCAGTAGATGCCCATCGGCTCGCGCTCCGCCGGATCGTTTCCGGTGCGGCCGAAGTAGCGCTTCGCGGCGACGAGATCCGGCTGGCCGTCGCCATTGACGTCGGCCATCGCCGACGAGTGGGCGTTCGCCCAGGTGTTGTCGATCATCCTGCGGGTCCACTGGCCATCAGATGTCTGCTCGAACCACCACACGCCATAGCTGTGCGCCATCGTCGTCACCACGTCGTTGCGGCCGTCGTTGTTGACGTCGACCACGTACATGAAGGCGTACTCGGCTGGCCGCGCGACCGGCTGAGGCACAGCTGGCGCAGCCGCCGACGGGGCCACTGGCGCAGCAGGTGCCGCTGGAGGACCGGCCGGCAACTGCGACCAGTCGGTCGCATGGAGCGTCCAGTTGCCCGGTGCCCGGATGTCTGCCGGCGCTTCGAACCAGCCTTGCGGCGTGATGATGTCGTTCCGCTTGTCTCCGTTGACGTCGCCCGCGCCGATGCCATGCCCGTGGCTTTGTGAGCTGACGACGTGCTTCACCCACTTGCCCTTCTGCAGTTCGTACCACGAGAGCGGCGCGTTCCCGGCGCCGGTGAACTGCGGCAGCACTTCGAGGGCCTTGCCGTCGTTGTTGAGATCGACGAGAAACGCGAACTCCGTCGGACCGACCGCATCGATTTCCGTTTCGATCCACGGCCCGCCTGCCTTGCCGGGATTCTTCAGCCAGACGATCTTTCGCGCAAAGTACGCGATCTGTACGACATCCGTGTAACCGTCGCCGTCGACATCGACTGGGAGGTCGCTGAAGTTGTCGATGTAGCTGCCGTTGAATGGGATGTCGCGGACTTTGTGCTTGGTCCAGTTCGGCGCCTCGTACCAATACTCCGCGGAAAGAATGTCGAACCGGCCGTCTTTGTTGAAGTCCGCGACCGCCACCGATTCGCTGAAGCCGGGATCGACCATGTGCACCCTGAAGGCGATATCCAGCGGACGGCTCATGATCTGTGCGACGACGAGCAGGAGCAGTTCGATCATTGGCTTCTTCTCTAGACTAGAACCTATCTCTTGAACCAGGAACAGGCTGAACGCGCCGACGGCTATGGTGACGATGAACACGATGACTCGATGAACACGAAGGAAACCTCTCAGCGATCTCATCGCGAACATCGTGTCATCGTGCGCATCGTGTTGTAACGTGGCCTCGTGACAGCATCTATGAGACGGCTCCTGGTGTCTACGTCCATCTCCCACCGCGCGGCAGCGCGGCAAACCGCGCCAGGCCGAAATGAGGGTCGACCGGCGCATCGTCGAGGACGAGCGAGGCGACCATCTCTCCCACGGCCGGGCCCATCTTAAAGCCATGGCCGGAACCGCCGCCAACTATCCAGGCGTTGGCCGCCTGCGGATGGCGGTCGATGATCAGGTGCGCGTCAGGCGTGTTCTCGTACTGGCAGACTTCTGACCCAACGAGCGGCGCGTTCGCGAGATCCGGGAACCGCACCGAGAGAAACGCCCGGGCCCGAGCGATGCCATCGGGGCCCGCTGTCCGATCCCCGCTGGTCGGGTCGATCGGCGGCCCGGTTGCGTCATCCGCAACCTTGAATCCAGCCGATCCCGAGGCTGGAATCCCATAGATCTGACCAGCGCGGGAGCCCGCGGCAAAGTCCATCCATACGGGCAGGTGGGGCTCGGTGAACCGCGCGTCACCTGACGGGGTGCCGAAGTAATACACCTCCTGCCGCGTTGCGGAGACGTTGGCGCCGACGGCGTCGGGAAAAAGATGTGGAAGCCACGGGCCGCACGCGAACACGAAGGCATCGCCTTCGAGAACCGTTTGATCGCGCAGCCGGATTGCGTCGAGCGAAGCGCCTTTGACGGCCACCGGATCGATGCAGGCTCCTAGCCGGTATTCCCCGCCCTCTGCCACCAGACGGTTCACGACATCCGAACACGCACGGCGCGCCAAGAGATACCCCGCTTCGGGTTCGAAGAAAAAGGACCCGATGCCCTCAGAGCTGATTTGAGGATATTGCCGTGACGCATCGGCGACGGTGAGCTGGTCGAGCCGGGCGCCGCAGTCGCGCAACACATCAGCCGAGGCGTGCCCGAAACTGTCGTCGTCGCCGAACATCCACAGGACGCCTGTCTCATGCAGAAGCCGACGGTCCGGGTCGTGGGCCCGCCACAACTCGAGGGCGCGAAGCGCCATCCTCGTGTAGATCGCGCGTGTCCCGTAGGTGGCGCGGATGATGCGCGTCTCGCCGCCGGAGCTGGAGCGCGGGTGGCCGGGCCCCCAGGCGTCGATGAGCGTCACCCGCGCGCCGCGCCGCCGGAGCTGGAGCGCGGTCCACCCGCCGAACGCGCCGGCGCCGACGACGACGATCCGTGGTTGATTTGAGGTCTGGGACACGAGCGCGTTCAAGTGTAGAGCACACCAAGGATTTGTGAGATAGCCTCTACTGATGCTGAGGACATCATCCTACCGGCCCTTATCTCTGGTTTTCACCTCCGCTGGACTCGCGGCGGCGATCGCCTGTTCTCCGTCGGCCCCTCCATCGGCCCCAGCCCCGTCAGGCGATGCGGCATTTATCGAAGTCGCCCGTGGCTACCTCGACGACACGTATCGGCGCCAGCCGACGTTTGCGACGTTCCTGGGTATTCACAAGTACAACGAATTACTGCGCGATCCGTCCCGGCAGGCGGTGCTCGACGAGGTGGCCGCGGCACGCCAGTTTCGGGATCGTGTTGCAGCCATCGATGCCACGACGCTGTCGCCGGCGAATCAGCTCGACCGCGAGCAGCTGCTTCTGGCGATCGACTCGCGCGTGCTGACGCTCGAGACCGTCCGGCCATGGGCGCGTGATCCGGACAGCTACAGCAGCGGTTTGACCAACACCGCCTACATCATGATCAAGCGGGCGTTCGCGCCGCCGGACGAGCGCCTGCGTCAGCTGGTCGCGCGGGAGAAGGCCATGCCCGCCACGCTCGCCGAGGCGCGCAAGAACCTCGACAATCCGCCGCGGATCTACACCGAGATCGCAATCGAGCAGATCGACGGCAACCGTGACTTCTTCCGGACGGCGGTCGCGTCGGCCTTTCCCACCGTGACCGACAAGGCGCTCCTCGCCGAATTCAAGCAGGCCAACGACGCCGTCATCGCCGCGCTCGACGACTACAAGAAGTGGCTGCAGGGCGACCTGCTGAAACGGTCGAACGGCGACTTTGCCATCGGCGAGGACACTTTCCGGAAGAAGCTCGCCGCCGACGAGATGCTCGCGTTGCCGCTCGATGAGCTCCTGGCGATCGCGGAAAAAGATCTGCGGAACAACCAGGCAGCGTTCGCCGACACCGCCCGCCTCCTCGATCCAAAGCGAACGCCGGCGCAGGTCCTCGAGTCCGTTCAGGCCAATTACCCGCCGGCTGCGAAGCTGCTGTCTGTGACGCAGAGCGAGCTGGACGCGCTCGGGCGCTTCATGTCGGACCACAAGCTCATCACGATCCCGAAGGCCGCGCCGGCCACGGTCCAGGAAACGCCGCCGTTCCTGCGCGCGACGACGAGCGCGTCGATGGACATTCCTGGTCCATTCGAGACGGTCGCGACCGAGGCGTACTACAACATGACGCTGCCGGATCCGAAGGCATCCGCGAAGGCGACGCGCGAGTTCATGAAGCAGTGGTACTACGCGGCGATCTCGAACGTCTCGGTGCACGAGGTCTGGCCGGGCCACTATCTGCAGTTCCTCTACGCGAAGCAGTTTCCTTCCGACATCCGCAAGGTGTTCGGCGCGGCGACCAACAGCGAAGGGTGGGCGCACTACTGCGAGCAGATGGTCATCGACGAGGGATTCCACGCCGACGATCCGCGCTACCGCCTCGCGCAGATCCAGGACGCCCTGCTTCGCAACGCGCGCTTCATCGTCGGGATCCGCCTGCACACGAAGGGCATGACCGTCGCGCAGGCGGAGGACTTCTTCGTGACCGAGGGTTATCAGCCGAGGCCAGTGGCAGTGTCCGAGAGCAAGCGCGGCACCTCGGACCCGACCTACGGCTACTACACGATGGGGAAGCTGATGATTCTCAAGCTGCGCGAGGACTACAAGGCAAAGATGGGCGCGCAGTATTCGCTGCAGAAGTTCCACGACACGTTCATCGCCCTCGGACCGCTGCCGTTGCCGCTCATCCGGAAGGCGATGCTCGGGGAGGCCGGGCAGCTCTTCTAGGCCGCGGATCGCACGGACCCCTGTTCTTGGCCACGGATCACGCGGACAACACGGGTGACTGGGGCTTACCCGCCGGCGCTCCACTTCTACCAGGACACCGAGACCGCCGCGCCGCGGACGCCGCGCCCGACGACGGGCGAGACGCGGGCCTCGAGACGTCTCCCTCGCTCGTAGAGCGTTCGACGGTTGTTGAACATGGCGTCGATGCCGGTGCCTAACAGCGTCCAGGCGACAGTTTGGTACGCAATGCCCGCGAGCATCCACTCCGATTCGATGTTTGCGCTTGACGAAAGGACGGCGCCAAAGGTGCCGACGGCCAGCCCAATGCCAAGTCCCACGAGGGCGCCATTCCTGAGAGTGTCCGGCTTGTCGATGCGCACGATCCGATCGATCGGGATTTCCTGGCTGGAGCCATCCATTGACAGCCGAAGTGATTCGCCCGAGTGATCGAGCACCCGCCCTTCGATTCTCCGGCCATCGTCGTCTACAACCGACACGTTCATGCCCGTGGCCACAACGTCGGCGAGGCGCGTGCCGGTGGTTTGCGCGACGACGATGGACGGCGAAACGAGGATCGCGAGGGCAAAGACCGCCGGTAGCGTTCGAGTCATGACGGGTCCTCCGAATGTGATTCCTGCCGCTCGGCGAGCGACGCGGCTCGTGAACACACACAGATTCGCTCGTCCGCGCAAGGAAAGTCGTGAGCGAGGGCTGAGGAAAGGCTGAAATGAGGTGTGTCGTCGCAGCCGCTGGGCCTATCGCGGGGGCACCGTCCACAGAAAGAGATCGGTGCCGTTGCTGGCACGAACGACTTCGTCTGGAGGCCACGTGCCGAGCGGGAACCGATGGGACACGATTCGCGTCCCGGGCGGGAGCTCGCGCCTCAGCTTCGATTCGAGTTTGGCGTTGACGCTTACCGACAAGTACAGCGTCACGACAGTTGCGCTCGAAATGTCGGCGTCAAACAAATCGGCTTCGATGAACGTCACTTTATCGGTGAGCTGGACGTCGCGGGCAACCTGCAGGGACATGTCGACCAACCGGGGATCCAGCTCGATGCCGACGCCTCGCGCCCCGTACTTCTGCGCTGCCAGAATCGGAATCCGTCCGTCGCCGGACCCGAGGTCGTAGACCACGTCACGAGCGCTTGTCCCCGCCAGCTGCAGCATCTCGTACGCCACGGCCTCCGGCGTCGGCACGAAGTCCACGTCGGGCTCGCGTGCCGGCGGCCGCGGCACCGTCCAGAGCAACAGCGTCGATCCATCCGGGGCATGACTCGTCTCGTCCGGCCGCCAATTCCCGATCCCAAAGGCGCTCGACACGATTCTCGCGCCGAGCCGCAGTTCGCGCCGGAGTTTCATCTCGAGCCGCTTGTTCACGCTCGGCCACAAGTACAAAGTGACGACCGTCGCGGGCGAGATGTCCTGGGCGAATAGATCGCCTTCGATGAACGTGACCTTGTCGGCGACACCATTCTCCAGTGCCGCCTGCCGCGATATCTTTACGAGCTTCGGATCGAGCTCGACACCAACAGCACGCGCGCCATACTTCTTCGCGGCCATGATGACGATCCGCCCATCGCCGGACCCGAGATCGTAGACGACGTCATTCGCGTTCACTCGCGCCAGCGCGAGCATCGCGTCGACGACAACAGGCGCGGTCGGGGCGAAGGCGACGTCCGGGGAACGCGCCGGGGCCTGCCACAGGGTGAAGTGCGCGGCCCACGCGAATCGCGCCGAGGACGAGGCTGAAGAGTTCGGTCAACTACCGCACACCGACGGTCGCCTGACCCATTCCGGTTCGTCCTTGCGAGTCGCGGGTCTCGACGACGATGCGCATCGTTCCCGTCTGTCCCGGTACCGCAGCCGATCCCGATCGACACGGGAAAGGCCTGCCCGGAACGGGAGACGTCCAGCGCGGAGCCGAACTGCGTAGTCGGCACAGGCGCAGGCAACGTCACTTGAGGCGCGGCAAAGCCCGATGTGTCGACAAACTGCACGCGGATTGCGGTGACGATAACGCTAACCCCGCCGGGCGGCTCGACCACGACGACGAGCGGCACATTGAATGGCGTGACGGAGGGGCAGAAAGGATTCCTCACCCTCTCCGCGACGGCGATCGGTGACGTGGTACTGACGACGACCGACAACGGGCTAGCGGACGGTGACGGTTGTGTCGGATTCAGGGCAGCGTCTGTGCCACCGCACGACGCGCCGAGGAACGCGACGACGACCAGAAGCGATATGCGATGTCGCATTGCGTAGCCTCCTGTTCTGGCGCGCGAAGGAATCAACCAGGCTCACACGGCCCATTCTAGCGATTGTTGGTGGCATTTATCGTCGATGTTGGTGCGTGCGGAAGGGCTGGCGGCTACGGCCGGGCTGGCGCTCATGACGCCGCACGAGGTACGGAACACAGGACACGAGGACGCGAGTCACTTTGAGATGGAGGTCCTTCACGAGGCGCGGAGCTCTGCCCTTGCTTCCATCCGGGGGCACGTCTACACTTCGGGCGCTCGGGAGACAGTCAATGATCGACCAGCCCGTATCGCGCTACCGCATCCTCGATCAACTCGGCAGCGGTGGTATGGGAGCCGTCTACCGGGCGGTCGACACGCGACTCGGCCGCGAAGTCGCCGTGAAATTCCTCTCGAAGGCGTATGCGCAGGATGGCGCCGCGCTCGACCGCTTCCGGCGTGAGGCGCGTATCGCCTCGTCGCTCGATCACCCCAATATCTGCGCGGTGCACGATGTGGGGGAAGACAACGGCCAGCCGTTCATCGTCATGCCGCTGTTGCACGGCCAGTCGCTGAAGGATCGCCTCAACGCCCGCCGACTGAAAGTCGACGACATCGTCGAGTACGCGATTCAGATCGCCGACGCACTCGTCGCTGCACACGCTCGTGGGATTCTGCACTGCGACATCAAACCCGCGAACATCTTCGTGACCGAACGCAACGAACCGAAGCTGCTCGATTTCGGCGTGGCGAAGCTGGCGGCGATGAATGCGGCGACCGTGGCCCAGGAGATCGATGCACATCGAACCGATACGCCAACGGGACCAGCGTTACTGATCGGTACTGTCGCGTACATGTCGCCGGAGCAGAGCCTCGGCGAAGACCAGGACGTGCGGAGCGACATCTTCTCTCTGGGTGTGACCATCTATGAGACCGCCACCGGCACGCTGCCTTTCAGCGGGCCGACGACGGCCACCGTTTTGGACGCAATCCTCAACCGAACCCCGATAGCGCCGTCATCGATCAATTCGGAGATCCCATCGGATCTTGACCGCCTTCTCGGCAGGGCACTCGAAAAGGATCGCGCGCTTCGCTACCAGACCGCCGCCGACCTGCTTGCCGATCTCAAGCGTGTGCGTCGTGGCCTGCAGTCGATGAAAAAGCAGACGTCGCTGAAGCCAGCAGCGACGCACGGCCGTAGGGGCAAGCCGTCGATCGCGATCAGATCGGGCGTCCCTTCCGTCCGGCCCGTTCTTCCCACTGAAGCCATCAACCCAATCAGCTTGACTCTCGACAAAGCCCCGGTGTCTGAAATCATCGAGATGATGGTCAACGAAGAGCGGAAGGTCGCCACGGCGGTGTATCGGGAGAAGCAACGGATCGCGCAGGGGATCGAGATCATCATCCAGGCGTTACACCAACGCGGCCGGCTGATTTTCGTCGGCGCGGGCTCAAGCGGCCGATTGGGTGTGCTCGAAGCGACCGAAATGCCGCCGACCTTCGGAACTTCGCCTCGGCTCGTCCAAGCCATCATGGCCGGCGGGCACGGGGCGGTCTTCCGCGCCAAAGGGGCCAGCGAGTCCGAAGATCGTTATGAGGCGGGAGCTCGTAGCCTCGCGCGGATACGAGTCTCGAAGAAGGACGTCGTCATTGGCGTCTCGGCAAGCGGGAAAACTCCCTTTGTCCGTGGTGCGCTCGCTCGTGGCAGCCAGGAGGGCGCCCGGACAATTCTCATCACATGCTGGCCGGGATCCGAGCTCGAAACGTCTGTTGACCTCACGATCGCTCCGACGGTGGGCCCAGAGATCATCGCCGGATCCACCCGCCTGAAAGCCGCCTCGGCGACGAAAATGGTGCTCAACTTGCTCACCACTGTTTCGATGGTGAGGTTGGGAAAAACTTACGGAAACCTGATGGTCGACCTTCAAGCACGGTCTAGGAAGCTGAAGGGCCGTGCTCGCCGGATTCTGGGAATTGTGACCGGCTTGGACGACAACGAGGCAGGCGACTTGCTGCGGCGTGCCCACTGGAACGTCAAGGCCGCGATCGTGATGCAGAAGGCTGGTGTGGACTACACCCAGTCGCTCGATCGGTTGAACAAGGCTGACGGCTCGATCCGGGAGGCGACCGGCGAAGACCTCGAGGGGCGATTGCGAGAGCTGCTGCGAGTAGACAGAGGGGTCTGACTGCTCGTCAGGCACTCAGTCCGTGCCCCAGGGGTTATCGATCACAAAGCGCCAGGAGCCATCGTCCTGACGACGCAGAACATCCCCGTTGCGCCCTGTCAGCGTCACGGGTTTGCCGTCCGGCCCTGTTCCGGTGAATGACCACACACCGGCGACGAAAGCCAGGCCACCGGCCTCGAGGACGCGTGTCACTTTGAGATCGAGCGTGCCCTTCATTGCGATGAAGGCCGCCAGTGATTCACGAACACCCTTTGAGCCGTGAGCGAGACTCCCGGGCTGAGACGCAAAGGCGGCTTCTGGCTCATACAGAGACATGAGCGCGTCGAGATCCCGGGTGTTGATTCCATCAACGATGGATTTCAGAACCTGCTCAGGCGTTCCTCTGGACATAAAGATCCTCGCTCTCCGCGCACGGCTGGCAACAGTGAGATTTACCCAAGTTTAGCCAAATTGCGTGCTAACGTTTGCCCTCGCGAAAAGTAACAAGGAGGTTGCGAATGGAGAGATTGGGCGTCGCCTTCGCGCTCGTCGTGGCTCTGGTGAGCACTTCCACCCAAGCGGCGGCGCAGCCGTCGTTTGCAGGCACCTGGAAGCTGAATCTGGCAAAGAGCCAGCTTACGGGTCAAACCCTCTCGGTCGAAAAAACGGCGTCCGGTTTGCTGCATTTCGACAGCCAGGGCTTCGCGTACGACTTCGATTTGAGCGGCAAGGAATTCCCGACTCCTGACGGCGGGACCACGTCGTGGCGGGAGGTCAACCCGACAACCTGGGAGGGCACGAACAAGATCAATGGAAAGGTGATCGCCACCATCCGAGTGACCTTGAATGGAGATACGGTCAACGTCGTGATGAAAGCCACCAAGCCGGAGGGCGGGGCGGTCGAACAGAGCTCCTCGTGGGCGCGAGTCTCCGGCGGTCCCGGCTTCTTGGGCAAGTTCAAATCAACCGAGGTGAAGGGCGCGCCGTTGACGATGGAGATCGCGCTCGATGGCGCTAACGGGATCACCGTGAAGTATCCGGAGTTTCAAATCGCCTGCAAAGGGAGCTTCGACGGCAAGGATCACCCACTGACAGGAGCTGGCGCCACCCTCAAACAAACCCTGGCATTTGAAAAGACTGGGGCCAACTCGATCAAGATGACGACCAAGCTGAATGGCAAGCCGTTCTATGTCGAGGTCCTGACGCTCTCGGCGGACGGCAAGACATTGACCGACGATGCCAACCCTGTGGCGGTGAAGGAGCCGACGAAGGCGGTCTACGAGAAGCAGTGACGTGCTCATCCTTGCCGGCGCACCGGCATCTGCTCCATCCGCGCGTGGTACTCCTCTGACACGAAGGCGATCGCTTCGGGAGACTCGCGTCTCTCTCTCAACGTGGCGAGCAAATCGCTGAGCGCGGGCGCCTCGCCCGCACCGTGTCCAGAGGCAACGATGTTCATCGGGGCCTTACCGCCGTCGAACAGGCTGACGTGCGTCGCCGCGTCGGGCAGTGAGGGGTGATCCCATTCGAGTCCAAATCGCTGATGTTCCATGTGCGCACCTTCCTGAGACTCGCTTCGGCCTGACGGGAGGAGCCGCGTCTACAGTCGAGATAGCGCGACTTGCTCCTCGTCCGATTATCGCGACATCGCGCTCTTGGAACTATTGAGGTTGCGGGCGCGCATCAACAAGTGGAGCCGACTCTCTCGGGCTGCCGTTGCAGGCTGGCATCGGGGAACGGAGTTCAGTGCGCTGATCGTCACAACTTGCTCTGCCAGCGATCCCGGTCCTGCCGCAATCGCGCAAGCAGCGCTTCGAAACCCGGGTGACCTTTCAAAGGCGCGAGGCTCTGATCGGTCGAAAAACGTGGATAGGACGGGTAGCCCTCGTCGGCGGCCCTCGTGAGCCAGCGCACTGCCTCATCGTAGCGGCCAAGAATGGCAAGCGCACTTCCAATCCAAAACTGACCGTGATGGATATGCGAGAGCCCTGTCTGGTTGTCCGCCGCGGGGATGGCTGCAGCGATCATGCGTTCGGCGTCCTCCCGCCGGCCGAGTCTGGCATACACGACCGCGAGCAAGGCAGTGGCGTTGTTGGCGGATTCCAAGTGGCTACTCTTCGGCGGCGTCGAGGGCGAGAGCGCCTGCAAAGCCTCCGTCGGTCGCCCGATCGCGAGCAGCGCGTCGGCGTGATAGAGCGGCGTGAGACGGGTGCCATTGCGATCCAGCTCGTGGCGCACCTCCTTAAGGCGGCCGGCATCAATGAGCGCGCCGACCCTTCGGTTCAGCGGCGCCGCCGCCCCGGGGTCCAGCCGTTGCGCCTGCTCGTTCGCGTCCACCGCCTTGTCCGTGAGTCCTATGTGTTGGTACACCTTTCCCAGTTCTATGTACGCTTCGGCCAGGTTGGGATTGATCGACAGGACGCGCCGAAGGTCGGCAATGGCTCGCTCGTGGGGAAAGCGGTTTCGCAGGTTCCAGGTGAGCTGCGCACGCGCGAGGTACGCCTCGGCTTGATTTGGGTTGATCGCAAGGGCCCGCTGGATCTCGAGGTACGCCTTTTGTTCAAGCACGGGGTCAGCGGACTCGTAGAAAAACCGCTGCGTGTAGGCGCTCGCCAGGGCGGCGCGCGCCAGCGCAAAATTGCCATCCCGGGCCACCGCCCGTTCGAGCTCCTCGATCGCCGCCACTCGCTCGTCGCTCCAATCCGCCATGTTCGGTGTGACGGATGAGCGACCCTTGAGGTGCCAGATCCCGCGCAGATAGGCGTCATACGCGTCGGGGTCTGTCGTGGCGAGGGATGGCGATGTCGCCTTTGGTCCGACGCTGAACGTCTTGGCGAGCGTGGTGGCAATCTGCCGGGAGATCTCATCCTGCACCGCCAGCACGTTGGTCAGCTCCCTGCTGTAGCGTTCGCTCCACAGCGCCGTCTCATCCCGCGTGTCGATGAGGCTCACGTCAATCCGCACCGTCTCGCCAGCGCGCTGCACAGAACCTCTGACGACGAGCCCGACTCCGAGCTCGCGCGCTATTTCACGGAAGGCGGTCTTGTCCCGATATCTGAAAGCGGTGCTCGGCGCTATTACCCGCAGCCCTCCGACTCTCCCAAGTTCCGTAGTGACCGCCTCCGTAATGCCATCGGCAAAGTACCCGTCGCCGCCGCCAATCGGTACTGAATGGAAGGACCGCCAAGGCTGGAGTGTCATGCGCCGCGAACCACTGTTGAGGCAGCATCCACCAGCCGCCGACCACGACTAGCACCAAGGCGCCCGCGGCGAGCGCAGCCCCCAGCCTGTGTCTTGAGAGCTCTTTTTTGAGGGGTTCAGGCTCGAGTGCGTCGTGCGCTATCTGAGTCGCGGGATGGGGGCGCCCCTCTGCAACTGGGGTGACCGGTGCGATGAACCGGTAGCCGCGCTTTGGAATTGTTTCGAGAAACCTGGGCTTCGCAACCTCGTCGCCGAGAGCCTGGCGCAATTCCGTCACGGTCCGCGTCAATGCGGACTCGCTAATCTCCCGGGCGCCCCAGACTCCATCGAGCAGGGTTTCTTTCGAGACGACTTCTCCGGGACGAGCGGCCAGATACTCCAGCACGTCCATGACCTTGGCACGCACCTGGACCGTTCGGCCATCCTTCGACAACCGGCACAACGCCGGTTGAACGAGCCATTCGTCCGCGTGGAAGTCGTGCATCACCCAGGACTCGGTTCCCGTCGACGAGACGGATTATACGACCTGGCGCCGCCGCGGCGAGGTCGGAGTTTTTCAGCGGGAATTCAGGCAGGATTTCAAGAATTTCTCGAACCGCCGCTGCATCTTTCTCAGGTGCAGGTACCCGGCTTCAGCGAACAGGCGTGATGCTGCTCAGTGCCTTCAGTCTGGCTGTGCAGCCGTGGTTGGCCCCTGAGCGGGGCAGCGCCGTCGCGGCGCGCCAGCAACCGTCATCGTCAACCGCGCTGCCGAACGGCGGGCTCCACCCGCGGGGAGGCGTCTCCGGCAAGACCTCCTGGTTCGTGTGTACATCAAGGATCCCTTTATCTGAAGCGCAGCCTCGCTCTCTAGAGAGCATCACGCGACGGCGCCTTGCGTAGTCGAGGTTATGAGGAGGACGTCATGGGTTATAGAACTGCAGCATTGGCCTCCTGTCTCGTTGCGGCCGTGGCGGCGGCCCCCGCGCCCGCGGGGTAACGCAGATTCGTCCCCGGTCCCGCGCCTGGTACGTTCATCGGACCCACCAGCTCGCACACACCCTACGTCGTTCCTACCGCACCGGGATGGGAGACGATCGCGCTCATTTCCGTCGGCGATGGCGCGGAAGAGAATGGCTACGTGATGGTGGGGATTCCGGATGGACTGGGCGCGCATTGCCGGGAAGTTTCAAGCGGGTCGGTACGTCGCCAACCACGCCTACATGACGGTACTCATGAACCACGAGATTGCCGCGGGTCTGGGCGTCGTTCGCGCGCACGGCCAGAATGGCGCGTTTGTCTCCCAATGGACGATTCACCTCAATACGCTGCAAGTCAAGTGGGGCGAGGATCTCATTCAGGACGTTTACACCTGGGACGCTGCCCTCAATCAGCATGTCTTCACGCCCGCGGTGCAGTTCGAGCCGCTTCTGCTCGGCCGACCTCCCTTCATTCACGGCGTTCTACAACCCGAACACAGGGAAAGGGTTTGACGGCCGACTCTTCATGAACGGCGAAGAGGTTCCCGAGGGTCGAAGCTTTGCGCACGTGATCACAGGCGACGCAAAGGGAACGTCCTACCAACTGGCGCACCTCGGGCGCTTCCAATGGGAAAACAGCCTCGCTCACCCGAACGCAGGCGACCGGACGATCGTCATCGGCATTGACGACAGCATACCCGGGCAGGTGTACGTGTATGTTGGCGACAAGAGGACGACGGGCAATCCGGCCGAGCGCGCGGGTCTTGTCGGCGGCGCGCTCTATGGAATCCGGGTGACGAACGGCGGCTCGAACTACCTCAATGGTCCGGTGACCCGGGAAAACAACGGCCCAATAACTGGCACGTTCGGGCTGCAGAACGTCTCCGACGCTGCCACGAGTTCAGAGGCCGTGCTACAGGCGGCAAGCGTGGTCCGCGGCATCACGGAATTCGCGAAGCCTGAGGACGGCGCCTGGGATACGCAGGACTCGCGTAGCTTTTACTTTGTCGTGACCGGCGCCAGCATTGACGGCCAGGGACAGTCGGCACGCCTGTACAAGCTCACGTTCGACAGTCTGGTGAACCCGACCGGCGGCACGATCCAGCTTGTCGTCGACCGCGCGTCGCTCACGCCCGGTCAACCGTCTGTTTCAGCAGTTCGACAACATGACCGTCGCCGGCGATGGCTCGGTGCTCGTGCAGGAAGATCCCGGGAACGTCGCCTATCTTGCAAAAACCTGGCTCGTCAATCCGACCACTGGAACGACGAGCGGAATTCTCCAGTCGGACCCCGATCGGTTCGCCGCTCCCCCGCTCCCGCCGTTCACCGTGGACGAAGAGAGCTCGGGCATCATCGAGGTCACCGACATCGTCCGCTCGGCGAATTGGTACGAAGAGGGTCGGCGTTATTTCCTTGCGGACGTGCAAGCACACTATCTGATTCCTGGTGAGCAGGTTGAAGGCGGACAGTTGTATCTGATTGCCTCACCGAAGCGCTAACGCACTCCTGGCGTCGAGCGGTGCGAGAGCCCAAACGGTTGCGAGCTCGTTCGAAGAACTTCGGCACGTTCCGAGGAAGGGCCTGAATATCGCTTCTTAAACCTCAGCGGCGCATTGAAGGGCAACAACCGCAAGATCGCGATCCGGGATGACTGCAGGCCAGACGCCGACTGGGGACCGGTGGATGCTTGCTCAAGGAAGGGGACGTCACGCGGGCGGAGTTCTTCCTCGAGGCGGAATCTCCGCTTGCGCCGACGTCCGTGATTGGACATCAAGCCTGGTACAACGATCCCTCGTACCTCAAGATCGAGGTCGGTAAGTCGGTGAGGGTCGAGAACGAGGCCGGCCGCGTCCACACCTTCACCGAGGTCGCAAACTTCGGCGCTGGAAGGGTCCGCCCTCCTGCGACCGCGGTCCAAGGGCCTCATTACCGCGCCGGAGTGCCCGACGTCGACCGATATACCTCCGGGCGCAAGCATCGAGCTGACAGACCTTGAGCCCGGCAACCACCGCTTCCAGTGCTGCATCCACTCGTGGATGCGCGCGATGATCAAGGTGACGACGGAAGACGAGGACGACGAAGAGGAAGTAGTAGAGCTAGATTATTTCTGTCGCGAGACGCTTCGACACAAAATCACAGCTGCAGCCGCCGGAGACGCCCGCTATGATGCGCGCGCCAGCCGTGCCCGCGTATTAGCGCCGCCGCCCAAACTGACTGGCATCGTGCCGGGGAGGGAGATCGCCTTCAGATCCTTCTCGACGATGATCGCGCCGCCGCACCTGATGCTGCCTTTGCCCTTGATCTGCCCGGTCTCGGCATCGTGAATGGTGCCGTTGCGGATGCGGAGCACGGCGCCCTGCAGGACGAGCTCGAGCGAGACGGTGAACGGCAGCCGCCCGATCTCCTGCCCGTCCTTGTGCAGCGCGAGGTAGGGATGGTGCTTCGACGCGATCTTGTGCTCTGCGAGGGGCAGGAAGAAGTCCTTGTCCGGCGACGATCGGCTCTTCTCGAGTTGCACCCCGAGCTCGTGGGACTTGTTCCAGCCGCCGACGAGAATGTCCAGGATGCCCAGGTCGAGCAGCCCCGCCAGGTGACGGCCGACGGCGGCCGGCAGCAGGCGCCAGCCGCCTGCCGGGAGTGCGATGCCACCCCCCTGCAGTACGACGTTCTCGTCCGCGAGCGCTTCTGCCACGCGCGCGCTGAGATCGCCGGGGGCCGGGAGCAGCAGCTGGCTGAGCGTCATCATGATCGTCCTCGCTTCCTCGTCTTCTGCTAGGCCGCCAGGCGGCCGGACATGTCGAACGTCTGCACGCCGCGATCGACGTGCGCTTCGATGGTGAACGCGGAATCGGTCAGCCGTCCGCTCTCGGCGCTCACCGACTGCTCTCCGGGGTCGGCCTGCGGCGCAAACGAGAACACCGGCGGAACCGACGGCCGGCGGTTTCTGATCCTTCGCGCAAGCGATCGGGCGGCGGCGAGCGCCAGCCCAATCCCGATGCCGGCGAGAGCCCATGGCGGCAACCCGAAGGGGGCCGTCAGGACGAGATCGACTGGCGCTCCCGGTTGGACTTCCGTGCCCGCCGCGGGAAACTGCGCCGTGATCGTTCCCGCCGATGCGAACGCGCGAATCTCGCTGAGGCTGCCGGGACGCAGCCCTGCGGCCTGCAGCGCGGCAAACGCCTGCGCCATGCTGGTGCCGACAACGAGCGGCACGCGAACGGTGACCGGAGGCGGTGCGACCGGAGGCGGTGCGCGGGGCGTCGACGGTGGCGGCGGCTGCCCGGCCGGCGGCGTGGCGACGACCGGAGGGGACACGGCGAGCGACAGCGACACCGCCGTTCCGACGTCCACCTGCTCGTTCGCGGCCGGCTGCTGCGCGAGCACTGTGCCGCGCGGCGCGCGCGCCATCTGCTCGCTCGTGCGTCCGACAACGAGGCCGACGGCGCGGAGTCGCTCGGTCGCGTCGCGCTGGCTCCTGCCGCGCAGGTCGGGCACGAGAACCCGCCGCGGCGTCGCGAGCCACAGGGCCACCGCCGTATTGACGGTAACCTGCCGGCCGGCCTCCGGAACCTGCTCGAGAACGGTGCCGCGCGGCTCGGCGGACTCGCGGAACCTGATCTCGCCGGGGCGCAGACGGTGTTCCCTGAGGACGCTCGACGCCTCGAACTCGCGGCGCCCGAGCACGCCTGGAACCTCCACCTGCACCGGCACGGCGAGCGACACGTCCACCGCCATTCCGGCGCGTGCAACCGTTCCCGCGGCCGGCGCCTGCGCGACGACGGTGCCGGCCGCTTCTTCGGACTGGCGATCGGTGACCAGCCCGAGCCGCAGCCGCGCAGTGGCGAGCGCGCTCGCAGCGCCGGCGCGGTCCAGGCCGCGCAGATCCGGCACCGTCGGGGGAGGGGCCGACGCCAGCCAGATCTGCACGGGCGAGGACGGCGGCACGAGCGAGCCCGCCGCTGGAGATTGACCGACCACGGAGTGCTCGGCGGCTTCCGAGGGCCTGCGGCCGACGTTTCCGAGGCGCAGGCCCGCGTCCTTGAGGCGCTGCTCCGCGGCCGCCTGGTCGATGCCCTCGAGCGCCGGTACGCGCACGAGCTGCGGCGGCGGAGGCGGCACCGACACCCAGAGGTTGACATTCGTATTGCACGGCACCATCGAGCCGCCAACCGGCGACTGGTCGATGACGAGCCCGGCGGCGCCCGTCGACTCGCGGTTCAACACGCTGCCGGCGTTCAGGCCGCGGCCTTCGAGCAGCGCGACCGCCGCCTTGGGGTTCTGCCCGGCGAGCGGCGGCACCGCGATGGTCGGGCAACGCGGCGGCTCCGGTCTCGGCGGCTCGGGTGGTGGCGGCGGTGGAACCGCGATAGAGACTTCAACCGGCGTATTGCACTCGACCACCGTTCCGGCATTGGGCCACTGGCGAACGACGGTTCCGGGACGGGCGGTCGACTCCGCGCGGGTGGCCCGGCCCAGTCGCAGCCGCGCGCGCTCTGTCTGCACTGCAACGTCTTCGTGCCAGGCGTCCAGCAGGTTCGGCACGCGAGTCCTGCACTGTTCGGTCTCGGGCGGCGGCGGTGTTGACGGAGGTGGCGGCACGGCAACCCAGACGTCGACGCCCACACCACAGTCGACCACCGTTCCGCGATCCGGATGCTGGCGAAGGATCGTTCCTTCGCGCCGAGTCGTCGAGTCGGTCCGAACCGCGCGCCCGACGCGCAGCCGCGCTCCTGCAATCTGCTGCGTTGCCTCGGCGAACACATGGTCGACAGACGTCTGGCACGCGAGTCCTGCAGGGCGGGCCCGCTGGCGACCCGAGATCGCAGGCTTGCACCGACCCTCCGCAATCGGCGACCGTGATGTTCCCACGCGCGTCGACTCGTTGCAGGCGCCCGACCGCAGCTCGTTCTCTGCGGCCTCGGCGACACTCGCGAGATCACGCGTCCAGTCGGATATCGAGCCGATGTCGACGCGGCTCACGCGTGTCCGAGGCACGAGGCCCGTCCCTGTCAACGCGGACGTTGCCTCGCTCTCCTCGCGGATTCGCGGGAGGCCCTTCCTTCAACGCGACCGCTCGTCCCTCGCGGTCGCGGGACCTTGCACCGGACGTCGTCGCCGCCTCGGTTCGGGGCCCTCGTCCGCGTCCCGGATCGGTCGTCGAGCCGCCGCGCCGTGTCTGTCCCGTCGAAGGGCCATCGGAGGTGCCGCCCGGCGACGGTTGCACGCGGCCCGGATTCGGCAGCTGGTCGTCCGGGCGCGGCCGCGTCGTCCGCGGATCCTGCGCAACACCGCCGGCGTCCGGCCGCTGCGGGCCTGGCTGTGGCGGACGCTGCGGAACGCGTCGTTCGAGTTGGATGGGAGGCGGAGCGGGTCTGGCGGGCGCTTGCCTTGTCGTGGGCCGCGACGGCTCTGGCGAGGTGCGCGGCTGCTGCGTCGCTCGCACCGGCGGGTCACCGACCGCGAGAACTACGAGTACCGTTCCGACGACCGAGAGCAGCCACCTACTCGCTGCACGCATGGCCCGCACCTTTCGCAGTGCCGATTCCTATCGGATGTTACGAAGCCTGCGCGCGGTTATTCTTACGGTTTTCTCTGGATATTCTTCGCACGATGAATTGTCGCTGCCGCTCGCCAGTCGAGTGTCTCAATGTGGAGCAGCAGTGGCTGCCGGTTCAGCTTCGCGAGCACTGGGCCGAGGATGGGACCGTCGCGAATCTTGGCGAACTCCCGCCGAACGCGGGCTGACAAGGCAGGCTCCGGTGCGAAAACTTGTCACAGCTAGTGGCGTCGCGCGCCCTTGTTCTTGCCGTCATGGCGTATGCGCTAATGCAGGACCTCTTCGACGGACTCCGGTTTACACGATCCACAGGGTCCTGGGGTTTTATGGGCGGCGGGCCTATTCGTCGGCGGCCTACTCTTAATACCGATGGAGCCAGCCGGTGAGTGTTTTTCGGGCCTGACGAGCCCTGGCAACGCGGCCCGCGACGAGTGCGACGCGTAGCAGTTGTTGCGCTGGGCGTTGTGATGGCCGTCACAGTTGCGGTGATGTCCAAATAGCTGTGAATGGGCTCGCGTCCTGTTCTTTGGAACGCCGAGAGCGGCTCGGAAGGCGCTGCCATCTGTTAGCTTTTCAGGAGCGTACAACGAAAAAGCCCAGTAAAAACTGGGCCTATCTGCGAAAGCTGGTTGGCTTGCCAGCCGAAGCTCGCTCACTGCTCTCGCGAGCGAAGGCTGGTGCGGAAGAGAGGATTTGAACCTCCACTCTCTTGCGAGAACAAGCTCCTGAGGCTTGCGCGTCTGCCAGTTCCGCCACTTCCGCACGAAGGGTGAATAACGACTGGCCGGAACTTGAAAGTATAGCACGTGGCCGAGTCTCGATGACCTCCGCACAGGCCACCGGACTCGGACGACGCGACGGTCACGTCAGTGGGAGGTGCCCTGCATCTTCAGAGCCTTGGCTCGGACGTAGCCGTAGTTGAAGCTGAGCTGATTGAACGTCGCCGCCTTGGTGGCCATCTCCGCCGCGCGCGCGGTGTCGCCGGCGCCTTTCAGCGCCACCGCCGTGTAGAAGCAGAATGCGCGGGTCCTGCTGGTTGGCCTTGGCGAACGCCTGCGCCGCCGCCGCGTAGCGCTTCTCCTCGAGCGCGATCAGCCCTTCGACTTCCTGCTGCTGGCGCAGCTCGAACGGCACCTTTCGCGCCGCGACCTCGGTGCCGTAGGCCGCCGCCTTTGCTTTCGCGGTGGCGAGATCGTGTTTCGCCACTGCCGCGCGCGCCTGCTCGAAGAGATAGTTGCGCCGCGTCGTGGCCTTGGCCTCGGCTGGCACGCTCGCCGCCTCGCTGACGTCCACCGCCTTCCCGTACCTCACCAGCGCGTCGTCGATCGCGTCCCGCCTCGCGCAGGATGTCGCCCATCAGGTTGAGATCGCCCGACTGCGTCCCGCCATCCTGTTCCGCCCCTGACAGCGCGAAGTTGGCCTCGATCTCGGCGAGCGCCTTGTCGGTGGCGCCCTCGTAGACGTAGGAGGCCGCAGTCCAGAAGTGGGCGGTGCGCTTCTCGCCCGTGTTCCGCGCGACCTTGGCAATCTTCGCGAACGTCTCGCGCGCGGCAGCAGGCTGACCCTTGAACAGCTGGTCGTTGCCGATGCCGATGTACGACGCCACGAAGTTCGCATCGATCGCGAGTGCCTTGTTGTACATGGCAATCGACTCGTCGAAGCGTCCCAGCTTCATGAGCAGTTCGGCATACGAGTCGTACGGGTTCGGGTCGTCGGGGATGAGCTCGATGTACTTCTTGAACGCGGTCTCGGCCTGGCCGTTCTGCCCCAGGAACCGGTAGGCGTATCCCATCTGGTTGTACGGCTGCGAGAAGCTCGGCGTTGATCTCGGTGGCCTTCACGAAGTGGTCGATGGCGCGCTGGTACTCCTGCCGCCCGAAGTAGGTGTTCGCGAGCAGCGTCTGCGCGCGCTCGTCCTTCGGAAAGAGCGCCACGAGCTCCGTGTAGTGGCGCAGCACGCCGGCGGGGTCGTTCTTGAGCCCGGCGTCGAGCGCGAGCACCATGTGCCGTTCGCCTTCGCTCACCTTCGGCGCGAGGGCCGACCGCCTTGGTCACGGCCTCGACGAACTCGCGATTCGTGCCAGACGTGTTGGCGAGCCCGACGTAGGCGAGCGCGAAGCCGGTGTCCTTCGCCGCGGCCTGCTCGTAGAAGCGGCGCGCATCCGTGGCGCGAAGCTTCTCGGCGAGGTCGCGGCCCTTCAAGTACAAAGCTCGTGCTTCTTCGGACGACGACGTGATCGGGATCTTTCCCGCCGCGGCGGCGGTCTGCGCGCCCGCGGGCGCGCTGACGGCGCAGACCACGAGCAGGGCAAAGACGACGCGGGCTCCGTCAAACCATGTGCAACGCATCTCGTGTACCTCCTGAAGAGCAGCGTGATGTCGAGGCTACAGCGAGGCGGGCACGTCCGGCAGACCAATGGGTCGAACACGTCCGTAGCAGGGACAAGGAGCGTGGTGACGGGACGGGTTTCGCCGCCGCCGGCGCTTATAGGCATCAGCGCTTGACCCTGGAACGATTCGAGGGTTTAGCATCGAGTCCATGACCCACCTACTTCTTCTCGCGACCATCGCTCTGGCCGCCCCGGCGGCCGGACAGCACCAGCACGCGCACCCGCAGGACCGCGCGCAACAGGGCATGGGCTTCGACCAGCAGAAGACCACGCACCACTTCCTGATTCAGACAAGAGGTGGCACGATCGAGGTCACAGCCAGGGACGCCTCGGACACAGGTCTCGATCGATCAGATCCGCGGCCATCTTCGACACATCGCGTCGGCGTTCGCGCAGGGAGATTTCAGCCTGCCGATGTTCGTCCACGACACCGAACCTGCAAAACTGCCGGGCGTCACCGTGATGAAGGCGCGCCGCGCGGAGATGACGTTTCGCTATGAGGACATCGGCGCCGGCGGCAAGATCGTCATTAACACCCCGGATACGCCGGACACTGCCGCCCGCGACGCGCTGCATGACTTTCTGCGCTTCCAGATTCGCGAGCATCAGACGGGCGACCCCTTGACTTCCAAATGAAGGACGACCAATCGACGCTGCGGTCGGGCGCGCTCGCCAGCCTCGCCGGGGTCAGCACGGACACCCTGCGCTACTACGAGCGCCGGGGGCTCCTTCCGCAGCCGCCGCGCGATGCCAACGGATATCGTCGCTATCCGCAGGCCGCTGTGATGCGCGTGCGCGTCGTGCAGCAGGCGCTCGACGCGGGCTTCACGGTCGAGGACCTGTCCCGCGTCCTCAAACAGCGCGACGCGGGCGGCGCGCCGTGCCGCGAGGTCTTCCGCATCGCTCGAACGCGACTCGCCGAGCTCGACCAGCGAATCGCAGAGCTGTCGGCGCTTCGCGACCACTTCGGCCGTGTCGTCGACCAATGGGAGGCACGGCTCGCCGTCACGCCACCCGGCCGTCGGGCGGGTTTGCTCGACGAGCTCGGCACGGAGCCCGCTGCACGCGGTCGCCGGCCGCACCGACGACCCGTGAAGCGCGTTCGCCCCTGACAACATGAGGCTGGTTCGGCTAAAGCTGAACAGCTGGTCCGGCTAAAGCCGGACACTACGAGCGCGAGTCCGTCCGAGTCCCGAGCCCCGAGCCCCGAGCCCCGAGCCCCGAGCCCCGAGCCGCCGAAACAGACCTAACCGAATCTTGTCGCTCAACGCGCAAGTGTTGACGCAAGCGCCTGCGGATTGCCGTCGTGGGTGCCTGGCTCGAGGCCGAGGAGCGTCGCGAGCAGCGGGTAGACGTCGACGCTATTGATCGCCGGCACGACCAGCCCGCGCCGGAACGACGGCCCCCTGGCGATGAAGATCGCCCGCATCGACGGCGAGCGCCGGATCGAACCCGTGCGATCCGCGGGTCACGTCTGCCGGCCGCTTCGCGAGCGAGGCGCGCGACGCCGCGTCCCAGCCCTCGTGCATCTGGCAAACGATCGGCGGCACGCGCGGATGGCTGCCGTAGTGCCACCGCGGCGCGAGATCCTCCTTGCGCCAGCAATCGTAGCGATCGTGGCGCGCCGATCAAGCGCGCGTAGGCCTGCTGCTCGCGGCCCGGCAGGGGCGTGAAGCCAAGGCTCTGCCCGGTCGTCACCACGGCAGCGTCCGCGCGTCGACCATCTCTTCGATCGCCACGGTGTTGCCCGGAAGCACCGTCGCCATTCCGTGGTCGGAGGTCAGGACCACGTCGACTGTGTCCGAGCAGCGCTCGCGCGGCAAGACCGTCCATCAGACGGCCGATCGCCGCATCGACTTCGCGCAAGCCGGCGCGCATCTCGATCGAATCGGGCCCATGGCTGTGCCCGACATCGTCGAGCGTCTCCGCATAGAGCGTGACGAGCCGCGGCCGTGTGGAGGCGTCCTCGCTCGAGCCATTCGAGCACGGTGTCGATGCGGGCGTTGACCGTCACGGTGTCGTCGTACAATTTCCAGCGCGTCGGACGCACGCCCTGAATTGCCGCCTCGCTGCCAGGCCAGAAGTAGGTCGCGGTCGGCAGTCCGGCGTGCTCGGCGCGTACCCAGATCGGCTCGCCGCCCCACCAGGCGCCGTTGCCAACCGCCTCGCGGTTGCCCAGGCTGAACGCGCCGAGCTTCGCATCGCGCATCGTGTTGTGCACGATGCCGTGGTGGTCCGGATGGAGACCGGTGACGACGGTGTAGTGGTTCGGAAATGTGAGGGAGGGATAGGTCGGCGTCATCCACTCGGCGCGTACGCCCTTCGCGGACCACGCCGCGACAAGCGCGGCGTGAGGCCACGATCCAGATAGTCGGCGCGAAAACCATCGAGCGAGATCAAGAGAACGCTCGAAGCCTGGGCACGCGGCACGGGACCCGACGCCGGAGGTGGGAGACGGGTGCAGGCCGCGAGGACCGAACGCCAGCAGAACTGACGCTGCAATACGACGGAGAACGGTCACGCGCGAGATCATAGCCCGTCCGGGCGATGAGAATGACGGACGATCAAGTGTCCATCCGCCGCAGCGTCACGAAGAGCGGTCCGACGCCGAGGACGACCAGCATCGGCAGCGATCCCCAACCGGGCCGGTTGATCGCCTCGAAGAACACCTGCTGACCGGGGCGAACGTCGAACTGCACCGTCTTCCAGACGAGCGTGTTGCTGACCCGGATGCGGTGGGGACCCGCCTCCAGATCGCGCGTGATCGAGTCGCCCCACAACAGGTCGGCGACGCGCTCGCCGTCGATCCAGACAATCAGCTGCCGCGACTTGAAGTCCTCTTCGGACGTTCGGGTGACGGTGACCGATGCAGGCAACAGGCGATCGATCGCGCTGAGGTCCGCAGGGTCGTCTACGAGGGCGACGCTCACGCGCTTAGCGTAGCATCAGGGTCGGGTTCGGGGTTCGGGGTTCGGGGTTCAGGCGGTTCGGAGGTTCGGCAGTTCACGAAGTTCGCAGCGGTCAACGCAGATTGAACGAGAGCTCGACGGCGACGCGCGTGGCAACGGCCTTCCCCAGGCGCCGGCCGGGATCGAAGCGCCATCGCCGAACGGCGTTGATGGCTTCCTGATCCAGGCCGAATCGCGCGTCGAGCGATCGGACGATGTTGACGCGCCCAACCGAGCCGTCGGCGAGGACGAGAATGTCGAGTTCGACCATGCCTTCGACCTGTGCACGCATGGCGTCCGGCGTGTAATTGGGCTTGACCTCGCGCACCAGCCGCGGCCAGGTCACGCCGTTGCCGGGCCTCCACCCGCCGCCTTCGCCGGTACCCGGACCATCGGTATCGCCGAGTCGATCGCCGTCGCCACCGTCGATCCCTCGGCCCCGCCCGCCGTCGGCCCCTGGTCCTGCGCCCGGACCTCTCGAAGGCAATTCGATTGGGCGGAGCTCCGCTACCGCGCCAACGACTTCCTGCAGGCCTGACTGAACTGGCATCACCGGAATATCCAGCCGCGGAGCCGGGTCGGCAACCTGCGGCTTCGGCGGACTGAGTTGGACCGGCGGAGAAACGGGGACGGTCAGGGCATCACGGCCAACGAGTTGCGCCGGCGTCGCCGGCGTGCGCTCGTCCTCCTTCCCGCCACCACCAGGATCGCCGCCACCGGCCTCGAGCGTCGGCGTCCACACGAGCGGCATCGCTGCCGGCGGTCTTGCTTCCGGCGATGGAGAAACCGGCGCGCGGCCGGCGACGACAATCGCGACGACAAGAGCCGCTGCGTGGGCAACGAGTGAGATGGCAAGGCTCCCCGCGCCACTATCCCTCGATGACACATGAATCTCGCCCGTTGCCGCGAGGAATCGATAACCGGGGTCGAGAATGATCGGGGGATCGCCGGGCTTTTCTGGCTGGCTATTGGGACGTGCCTGATCCGCCATGCTGGTTAGGACGTTCACTAGCGGATTTGGCCTGAGCCTTGGGCACGCTGCCGGGCGCCGCAAACGCAGGATTCGACAGAAACCGCTGATCCGTCAGACTTTGCGAGGAATACGACCACGTCGGCCCTCTCGTCAGCCGTGAGCAGGAACCCTCGCACTCGATCGCTGCGGAACGGGCTCGGCTTTCCTCCCGTCGCGTAATGAAGGACGGCGTCTTCGAGCGTCGCGACGCTGCCGTCGTGCATGTAGGGCGCGGTCACGGCAACGTTGCGAAGTGTCGGCGCCCGGAAGCGCCCCATGTCGCTCTTCCGCGCGGTGATGTCGAACAGCCCGCGATCGATCGATGGATACGCGCCGTGGCCGTCGACGTCGTAGAGCCCGGTGTTGTGAAAGACGAGCTCTCCGGCTTTTGGCGCGCTGTCGAAATCCACCGGCCCCGAGAGGTTGAACGAGCCGTGGCATTCTCCGCAGCGCAGCCGGTTTGAAAAAAACGCCGTCATCCCTCGCAGCGCTGCCGCGGACATCCCGCTTTTGTCGTCCCGATAGAGATAGCGATCCAGCGGCGAGTCCCCGGACACCAGCGTTCGCTCGAAAGACGCGATCGCCTTGACGATGTTCGGGAGTGTGATGGGCGCCGGCTCGCCGGGAAATGCCGCGTGAAAGGCGGTCCGATCCTCCGCCTGAGAGGCGAACCTCGCGGTAACGTCGCTCTCTCGTCCTTTCAAGCCGAGCTCGACGGGATGTTCATTGAACATCGGCACAGCCATCTGCGCCTCGAGTGACCGCAACGTCGGATCGGCCCATCCGAACGAGGCGTTGTAGGCGACGTTTGCGAGCGACATGGCGCTCCGCGCGTGCACGCCTCCGGTGGATCCAATCGCGCGAGCGCGCCCGTCGGTGAAGGCGAGCGCCTGCTGGTGGCACGTGGCGCACGCAAAAGTGCCGTTGCCCGAGAGACGGGTGTCGTAGAAGAGGCGGCGGCCGAGGTCGATCTTGGCCGCCGTCATCGGATTGTCTGCGGGAACTCTTGGCACCGGCAGGCCCGGCGGCAACTGCCAGGTGAACGGCGCCAATGAGCTCTGGCGGTGGGATTGCGGCGTTCCGGGAACAGCCTTGAACCGCCAGAACAGCCAAGGCCACGGAAACCACGACCTTGAACATGTGGATCCGCGCGATCCGCGACCCGTTGTCGTCGAGCCGTGCGATTCGCGTCCCGTCTATCTACCGCCAGGATCCGTGATGCGCGTTGAACGCCATCTGCTTGGTCTGCTCGGCCACGCCGGCCCGTTCGGTCATCCAGCTCTCGAACGCCGTCAACGCGGCGGCATCGACGCCGGTGGGATCGGCCTTCTTGCTGGCGACGTAGTCCTTCATCGCCGCCATCAGGCTGTCGGCCTGCTTGCGGTCCATTCCAAAGAGGGTCAGGTACGCCTGCTTCGCATCGTCCAAGCGGTTCAAGGCGAGGTAGGCCTCGCCGCGATATTCGATTGCGTCGGGAAAATTCGGGGCCAGCTGCAACGCCTTATCGTAGTTCTCGAGCGCTTTCGCGTAGTCGCCGAGCTTGCGATAGGAATAGCCCATGCCGTTCCAGGCTTGCGGCAGCGACGGGTTGAGCTCGGCCGCCTTCGTGAAATCCTTGAGCGCCTTCTCGTGCTCCTCGCGCGCCTTCTTGGTGTTCTTGACCTTATCGGAGTCCTTCTTGTCCTTTGTCACCTGGACTTCGGCTTTCGTCGCTTTGTCACGATGCGAAAGCCCGCTGTTGTAGGATGCGACCGCCATCTCCTCAGGCGTCATGGGGCGTGATGACGGCGCAGAAGCGGACGGGGACGGCGAGGACGGCATGGACGTGCCGTTGGCGACCGCGACGACCTGATAAACGCCGACGAGGGCCCCGAGCACGACGGCGGTCTTAATCACGTGACGCGCCCTGTCGCCCAGGTGATCAGTCTCGCGAAACATAAGCTGGCTCCTTCTTTGAGACGCTCGACTCACGCGAATGGAACGTCTCATCTTAGCAGCAAGAGGGATGCCTGACGACGGTTTGCGGCGTGATGGCAAGCGGCTCGGTGTTCGGGACTCGGGTCGCGGCTCGTGGAAAGGCGATCGCGTCCCTTCGGTCGATTTTGCGTAACCCCGCTTACGCGGATCGTCAGCGAGGGAGTCCATATTCGCCCACACGAATGAGCGGAACCCTGAACCTTGAACCCTGAACCTTGAACCCTGAACCTTGAACCTGCAGTACTCAGTCCGCTACGACGCTCTGGATAGGCGATCGGGCGCGGGCGACGGCGTCGCGACCTTCAGCCCCACTGCCAGCGTTCCCGGGAGCGAGATCGGCTGCAGTTCCTTGTCGATGAGCGTCGCACCGGCGCATTTGAGGCTGCCCTTGCCTTTGATCCGGCTGGTTTCGATTTCCTTGATCTCGCCGTCGCGGATGCGCAGGACGGCCCCCTGGAGCACGAGCTCGAGCGACACAGAGAACGGCAGCCGGCCGATCTCCTGACCGTCCTTCAGCAGCGCGAGGTGCGGTTCGTGCTTCGACGTGATTTTGTGTTCCGCCAACTGCAGGAACAGATCCTTGCCCGGCGACTTCAGGCTCTTTTCGATCTGCTGACCAACGGCAAACGACTTGTTCCACGCGCCAACGAGGACATTCACGAAGCTGATATCCAGAAGACCCGCCACGTGCTGAACGGCCGCGCTCGAGAGCATGCGCCAGCCAGGAACCTGCGGCGCCTTCACGCCGCCGGCCTGCACGACGACGCCCTCGTCGGCGAGCGCATCCGCCATTCGCCTCGCGAGGTCCGGCGCCGGCAGAAAGAACTGACTCAGGGTAACCATGACGAACCTCGCTTCCTAAGCTTCACCGGTGATCCGACGATCGGAAAAGTGCAGCGTCTGGATGCCAGCGTCCGGGCGGCTGTCGAGGCGAAACTCCGATCGCGCCAGCACGCCGTCTTCCGCGTAGGCTGACTGCACGCCAGGGTCGGCGCGCGGCGCAAAGGAAACCGTCGCTAGCGCCTCGGGTTCAACCTTGGGTTGGGCTTTCGCAAGCGAACCGGCGATCGCCATCAGCAGGCCGACTGCCAGCGCCGCGAGGATCCATGGAGACGACGAGATCCACTCAGCGAAACCCGTCGATGCCGCCACGACGAGATCCACCTGCGCGCCCGGCGTCGCGGCGCTGCCCGCCGCGGGGAACTGAGCCGTCACGTTTCCGGCCGTCGTCGCCTCACGGAGCTCACTCACCCGACCCGGCCGCAGCCCCGCGCCCTCGAGCCGCAGAAACGCCTGGTTCAGCGACAGACCTACGACCGGCGGCACCTGCACTGGGGTGACCGTGATCGGCGTGGATGTGGCTGGCACCGACGGCGCTTGAGCCTGCGGTTGCACGGGAATCTCTCGCTGCATCGGAGTCTCCGGCCTTACAGGAGTTTGCGGCTGCACCAGAGGCGGCGGTTGCACCGGAGTCGGTAGTTGCACGGAGGGCGGGGGTTGCACGGAGGGCGTCGGTTCCACGGGCAGCGGTTGCACGGGCGGCAGCGGTTGCGCGGGCGGCAGCGGTTGCACGGCGGGCGGCGCAACAGGAACTCTCGGCACCGCGATCGACAACGCCACCGATGTCCCAGCCACAACCTGCGACTGTGGTGCGGGCAGCTGATCCAGCACGGTGCCGCGCGCCGACGAGTCCTCGCGCTCGCGAACGTCGCCAACGACAAGGCCGACGTTCGCGAGCGCCTCGGCAGCGCTTCGTTGATTTCGCCCGCGAAGTTCTGGAACCACAACCATCATCGGCTCGGCAAGCCAGACCTGCACGGGCGTCTCAGGCTGCACTTGCGTGCCCGCGCGGGGCGATTGCGCCACGACCAGATCGCGTGGACCGTCGGACGGCCGACGACCGACCTGTCCCAGGTGCAAGCCGGCCGCCTCGAGCATTCGAGTTGCCGTCATCTGATCGCGCCCTTCGAGCGAGGGAACACTCACAGGCTTCGGCGGTTCAGGCTTCGGCGGTTCAGGCTTGGGCGGCTCCGGTTTCGGCGGGTCGGGCCTCGCCGGCTCCGGCTTCGGCGGGTCGGGCCTCGGCGGCTCCGGTAGTGGAGCCGGTGGAACAGCTATCCAGACGTCGACGCCAGACCCGCATTTGACCATCACTCCAGGAGGCGGCACCTGACGCAGCACCGTGCCGGGACGCCGGTTGGATTCCTGATCAGTGTTGTTTCGAAGCCGAAGCTTGGCTCGCGCGAGTTGCGGTTCGATCGCCGTCTCCACATCCTCGAGCAGGTCCGGCACACGGCACTCGACGATTGGCGGAGTGGGTGGCGGTGGCGGAGGCACAGCGATCCAAACGTCAACTGCCGATCCGCATTTGACCTCTGCTCCTCGAGAAGGGACCTGCCTGACGACAGTGCCCTCGCGGTGCGTCGACTCCTGCCGCCCGACCGTGCCGAGGCGCAACTTCGCTCCCTTGAGTTGCGGAGGGACTTCCCCACTCAGATCTTCGAGCAGGTCTGGCACACGACACAGGTGAACGTCACTCTCGGGCTGTTGATCGACTTTCGGCGGCACAGCGACAGCGACCCAAACGTCAACGTCGGCCCCGCATCGGATTCTTGCTCCCGGAGCCGGAGACTGTTTGACGATCGTCCCGCTTCGATGCCGATCCGTCTCGACCTTCTCGACGCTTCCGAGCGTCAGGCGCTTCCCTGTCAGGTCACGCCTGGCGCTCGCAGCGTCGGTGAGGTCCGGGACGATGCAGATCGGGATGTGCTGGGATGCCTCTGGAGCAGGCGACGGCCGTTGAGGAGTCCGGTTGGGCGGTTCAACGGCTTTAGCAGGCCCGCCGTCGCTCGTCGAGCTTTGGCGAGGTCGCGCCGTAGCCTCGGCGGAGGCGGATGGGCGCTGGGCGGTCGGCGTTTGGGTGGGGCGCGAAGTGTTCGGAGTAGGTCGCGTTTGCGCAACCGCGTGAACCAGAAGTCCGCTCCAGGGCGGAACCAGCAGGAGCATCCCGATCGCCGTCGGCAGCCAACCACGCGCTGCTTGCATGGCCCCGGTCCTTTGAAGCAAAGGCACCGTTCAGAGTGCCCAACTACCGGATGCTACGAGCCGCCGGGCCGAAGGTTCAATGTGGGTTATGGCTGAGCCGGAAGGTCAGCGTCTCCGGTTCATGGCGCGACGTACGAGGTCTTCACAATCGTATAGAACTCCTTCGCGTAGGCGCCCTGCTCGCGCGGACCGTAACTCGACTTCTTCCGCCCGCCGAACGGGACATGGTAGTCGAGTCCAGCGGTCGGCAGATTAACCATCACGAGCCCGCTCTGCGAGTGCCGCTTGAAGTGGCTCGCATATTTTGAGGGATGTGGTCACGATTCCCGCCGACAGCCCGTACGGCGTTTCGTTGGCGACCGCCAGCGCCTCTTCATAGTTACGAACCCTGATCACCGACGCGACCGGTCCGAAGATCTCTTCGCGATTGATCCGCATCGATGCCGCAGTCTCCGTGAAGATCGCTGGCGCCATGTAATAGCCTTCGGTCTCCCGGGTCAGGCGCTCTCCGCCATAGGCGAGCCTTGCGCCTTCCTTTTTTCCGATTTCGACGTACTCGAGGTTCTTGCCCAGCTGCTTTTCGTCGACGACAGGACCGACTTCAGTCCCCGGCTTCAACGCATCGTCGACGACCAGCTTCTTCATGCGCTCGATCGTCGCGGCGATGAAACGATCGTGAATTCCCTCCGTGACGATCAGGCGGCTCGAGGCTGTGCAGCGCTGCCCGGTCTGGAAGTACGCGCCGTTGACCGCGACCGATACTGCCGTCGCCAGGTCGGCATCGTCCAGCACGATCAGCGGATTCTTGCCGCCCATCTCGAGCTGCACGCGCGTGCCGTTCTTGACCGCAGCGACGCCGATGCCAACGCCGATCTCCTGCGATCCCGTAAAGCTCACCGCATCGACGTCCGGCGACGAGGTGATCGCGGGACCGATTTTCGAACCAGGCCCCATTACCAGATTGAGGACGCCGGCCGGTAGCCCGGCGCGCTGCAGGATGTCGACGAGGGTCCACGGCGAGGCGGGCGCCAGCTCCGCTGGCTTGAAGACCACGCAGTTGGCAAATGCGAGCGCCGGGGCAATTTTCCACGCCGGGATAGCGAGCGGAAAATTCCAGGGCGTGATCAAGCCGACTACGCCAACCGGCTCGCGAGTCACGTCGACTTCGACGCCTGGCCGCACCGAGTCGAGCTTGTCGCCGCGGATCCGCACCGCCTCGCCGGCGAAGTATTTGAAGATGGCGCCAGCACGGCCGGCTTCGCCCATCGCATCGGCAAGCGGTTTTCCCATCTCGCGGGCCAGTTGACGTCCAAGTTCCTCCTTGCGCGCCAGAATCTCGGTGCCGGCGCGATCGAGGATGTCGAATCGCTCTTGTGGATTCGACACCGACCACTTGGCGAACGCCTGCTTCGCTGAGGCAACGGCCTGCTCGACGTCAGCCGCGGTCCCGCGCGCAAACTCGCCCACGATGTCGTGAACGTTCGAGGGGTTGATGTCGGGAGTTCGTTCGGTGGAATCGACTGCGCGGCCGTCGATCAGATTGTTGAACGCTGTGGGCATGCCGCTATCATTTCAGCCCACGGGAGCACTTGGCAAGCGGGTTGGCGTCAGATTCGGACGGGCGGCATCGAGTGATGTCGCGCTCGCTGTCCTCATTGCGCCCGTCGACCCGCTTGCTGATGCGCAGCCCTGAGACGCGTCAGCAGGCCCACGAAACCCGGGTGACGCCGCATCGGGTCCAGAAGCGTATCTCGTTCGAACCACGGATAGCAGGGGAACCCAGTGTCGGCTGCCTGCACGAGCCACTTGAGGCTCTCATCGGTGTCACCGAGCTGCGCGAGTGCCGCGCCGAGACTGTAAGCCACGTGATGATCCATGTCCAGGCTGCGCAGCACGTCTGAGATGCGTGCACGTGCCTCCTGCCGCATGCCAAGACCAGCTTCGATCGAGGCGAGCGACGCCTGGGCGCGAATGTCCGGGCGACCACGACGGGTCACGGACGCGAGCATCTCGCGCGCGCCGATCCCATCGCCGACGTAGTAGCGTGCGAGTCCGAGGTAGTGGGGTACCGCAGGTACATCGGTGTGGGCCAGCAGCGCCGTCGCCTCCTTGACCGCGGCGGCAAAATGCCCGGTAAAGAGTTGCGCAGCGATTTCAAGGCGAGCGAACTCGTGATTGGGGCTTGGATTCAACGCCTGTGCGAGTCGCCCTTCCCGGCGCGCTTCATCGAACAGGCCGAGGTGGTAATAGGCCCGCATCCGTGCGAGGTGCGCGAGATCGAGCGAGGGGTCGAGAGCAAGCGCGGTGGCCGTCCGATCCAGCACGATGTTCCAGTCGAATCCTCCGTGCACGGTGCCGGCGGCACTGGCGATGGCGTAGTGTGCGTCCGCCAGTGAGCCGTCCTGTTCGAGTGCGTGCCGCGCCTCCTCGTCGGCACGCTTTCCCCAGGCCATCGCCTCGGGTTCGTGCGCGTAGCGGATGCTGAACCAGGCGCTTGCCGTAGCAATGCCAGCTCGGGCAAGCGCATAGTCTTCATCCATGTCGAGCGCCTGTTCAAAGTACCAAATCGCCTGCCGCATGTTCGCTTCGGTGTAGTTGACCAGCAGGCTGCGCCCGCGCAGGTACATGTCGTAAGCGGCGGGATTGTCCGTATACCTGACGTGCAAACGCGCGCGCTCGGGCGGCGAGAGCTGGACGTGCAACGCCGCGACGACCTGCTCGGCAATGTGGTCCTGAACCTGAGCTAATCCGGTAAGCGGTTCGTCAAAGGTCCGGCCCCACACCGCCACGCCATCCGCGCCCACGAGCTGCACGCTGATCCGATAACCGTGCTCCAGGAGCTGGACACTCCCGAGCAGAAGATGCTGCACACCGAGCGACGACGCGACTTTCCCGGGATCGGACTGTGCGTCCTTGAAGGGCAGGACAGCCCACGTCGGCCGCACGCCGATCTGTCGCGTATTGGCAAGACGCGTAGTAATCGCGTCGGCGATCCCGATTCCCAGGTACGCCGAATCTTTCGCAGATTCCGTCAGTACGCTGAGAGGCATCACTGCCAACTGTGCCGCCGCAGGTGGCCCCGCCGCTATCGAGCTGCTGGTGTGTCGGCGTGGCGGCGCGCGAGCCAAATAGACATGACGCCGCCGACGACCAGAACGGTGGCGGCAGCCCAGAGAGCCCAGCGACGGATCCGGCGCGGACCGTGGTCCGCAACGGATGGAGCAACGGCGCCGGCGGGCGAACCGGCGACGCGTTCGGGTGGGCGCTCGACCGGCTCGATTGGCCCGATGAACCGGTAACCCCGACGTGCGAGTGTTTCAATGAACTGCGGCGTCTCGGCGGAATCGCCAAGCGCCTGACGCGCTTTCTTGACGGCCGTGTTCAAGCCGTGTTCGAAATCGACGAATGTGTCGGACTTCCACAGCCGCTCGCGCAAATCCTCGCGCGTGACAACTTCGCCAGGTCGCTCGAGCAGCGCGATGAGGACCTGTCGTGGATGCTCTTGGAGGCGGACCGGTGTCCCGTCGTGGTACAGCTCACCGGCCGCTCGATCGAGCTCGAAACGCCCGAACTGCACGCGCGAGGGACCGGAGCGGGTGTGCATGATAGCCGAACTTGCCGGCAGTGTAGCTGCCTCAACAGCGACGGTCAATGTCCCCTGGCGATGTCAGAACGGCTCCGCAGGAGCAAAAACTATCAGTTCACCTCAAGTTCACCCGCGGTTCATACGCGGGGTATCGCTTTCGATCGGCCTGATCGCGTAAACGTAGGCACGCTCGATCGGAAGGAGACTCAAATGACCCGCAAAATGCCCGACAGGGGGGTGTCAGGCGCTGTGCTGCTCAGCCTGGTGTTTTCTCTTCATGCTGTGGCTCAAGGTCCCGCGTCGACTGCCCAGGCTGATAAGACGCGCGAGGTCTCGACTGAAGACCTGCAAACAATCCTCGCGAACCGCAGCGCCACGGTCCTCGATGCGAGGCCCTCATTGGAGTTCGCTATCAGCCACATCCCTGGCGCGGTAAATGTCGCCCCGAAGCCAGGCGTGCCAATGTCGAGCTATGTCTCGGACGTCGCCGAGATTGGTCGGTTGCTGCACGGCAACAAGTCTGCTCCCCTCGTCCTCTATTGCAACGGCCCGCACTGCGGTAAGAGCAAACGCCTCGCCGCCGAACTTCTCGACGCGGGGTATTCGGACGTCCGGCGCTACCAGTTAGGGATTCCGACTTGGCGCGCCGCCGGAGGTGTTTGCGAAGTCGAGCTCGAAGGCATACGGCACATCGTCGCCAACGACGGAACAGCTGTCGTCGTCGATGCCCGCGAGTCAGCCGATTTCCAGAAGGGGACGTTGCGAGGCGCGCGCAATATTCCCAGAAGCCTGGTGCTGGATGGGAAGGATGTCGGCGAGGTGAAGCGCGCCAAAGACGATGGGCGGCTTCCCATGGAGGACCACAACACACGCATTCTGGTCATCGGGGCCGATGGCGCCGCGGCCCGGTACGTCGCCGAAGCACTGGCGCGCGAAGCGTTCCACAACGTCAGTTATTTTGCCGGACCGTTTACGACCGCACTCAAGTCAGTGACGCAGTAGTGATGTCGGAGAGGCACGACCCAGGAGGATCCATGAGCAACCAACGACGAATCGCCAGCATGTTCCTCGCGGGTCTCGCCTGTGCGGGCTCACTCGGCGTGGCCGGTCACAAGCCTCATCGATCTCTCAACGGCACGATTTGGGTTGCGAACCGCGGCGCTCACACAATCCAGGGTTTCGATTCCCGCACGGGCGCTGTCGTCGGAACCGTGGCCATGGCTCCGAATTCGCAGCCAGGCGACCTCGCGTACGCAAAACGGAAGCTCTACGTGGCCGAGGAATTCGGCACCCCTCCAGCAATCGCTATTGTCGACCCCGACGCGGGCGTGGTCCGTCAGCGCATCGTTTTCGCGGCGGGCGCTCGCCCGCACCACGTCCATTCGAGCGCCAACGGCGATCTCATCGCCGTCGGTCTGTTTGGGACGGACCAGGTCGCGGTCGTTGACACGCACAGCGATCTATTGCTCGGCCCGTGGGACAGCAACCCGGCAACGACCAATGGCCGAGTGCACGCGGCGGTCTTCTCGCACGACGGGCACATCCTTTACCTCGCGAGCGACGCCACGAACGAGGTCATCGCGATCGATCCACGCAACGGATACGTGTTCTGGCGTATGAGCGTGCCCGGCGCGCACGAACTCGTCGTCACTCACGACGGTAAGCGAGCTTACGTCAGCCGGCGGACCGCAAACATGCTGGCCGTCATCGATCTCGAAAACCAGACCTTCGAGGACGTGCTCGCCCTTGGACTTCCGGATACGTTACGGCTGTCGGCCAACGAGAAACAGTTGACCGTCGGCCTGCGCACGGCACCGGCACAGTTGGCTGTCGTCAATACGCGAACGTTTACGTACGAGCTGGTCAATCTCAGCGCGCCCGGCGAGACGACGACGATCGCCGGCCATCAGTGGACGTCGCGGAACGGACGATACACGTTCGCGGCGTTCGAAGGAGGGGCGAATCCTGGTGTCGCCGTCATCGATCACCGCGCCGGCAACACGGTGGTTCAGACGCTCGCGTACCCGGGAAGACCGCACGGAGTCGATCGCGCACGACCGTGATCCGGATGACCCGTTACCGCCTCATCGAGATCGCCGCGCAGAATCCGCGAGCAGTCGCTCGAGTGTCGCGACGACTTCGCGGTCGGCCTGGCCCCACGCGCGATACACGGGCAGGCATTGCTCGAGCGTCGCCCGTCCCTCGACCGTCATGCCCTGAAGCAGTTGCGCCCGGCCCATCTCGCACGCCGCCTCGGCGTGCCTGGGATGGCTGGGGCCCCAGCGGTCGAGCCACGCGACGGCGGCGCGTGCCGGTGGCTCGGCATCCTTCGATCGTCCGATTTCGTTCAGTATCCGGGCCAGCAGCGGGCGTGAGATCGCCAAGACCTGCCCGTTCTCTTCCGGCTTGCGCTCCAGCGCGGACACGGCTGCCGTAGCCTGCTCGAGCGCCTCGGCGCGCCGTCCCAAACGAAACAGCATCCACGCCCGTTGCGCGCGGATGCCTTCACGACCTGCGTCGTCACCACGGGCGCGGGCTGCAATTGCCCGATCCATCCAGGGCAGGCCCTCCTCGTACTGTTGCTGCAACGCGAGGATGCGGCCGACGTTACGCGCCAGGTTACTCGTCCGCCAATGGCCCTCACCGAGCAGCGTTACGTGCTGCGCGTAGGCGTCGCGAAACGCGTGTTCGGCCTCGGCAAGCCGGCCGAGCTGATGTCAGTGTTGTCCCGAGATTGTTCGTCAGGTTCGCGACGGTCAATGTGCCGTCACCCAGCACTTGACGGCCCAGTTTGATTGCTTCCCTCTGAATGGTTTCCGCCTCCGCCTCCAAGTTCATGTCAGAAAGCAGGGATGCATAGTCGCTCATCAGCCCGATGGCCTTGGGATGCGCGCGCGCCGGGACCCTCGAAGATCGCCAGAGCCTGCAGGTAGAGCGACCGCGACCGCTCCCGGTCGGCTTTCCGATTGTGGTATTGGGCCAGCGCGCCGAGGCTCATGGCCACGTCTGGATGGTTGCGGGGCAACACTCGCTGTCGAACCTCGAGCGCCTGTGAGAACATCGCCCCGGCAGCGTCGAGATTCGGGGCAAGCGGCGCCATAGCGAATAGCGCCCGCGCAGTCTTCTCGTGCTCGTCGCCGTAGACGCGGCGATGCCGGTCGAGAGACTCCTGGAGAAGAGTGCGAGCCCTCTCGCCGTCGCCAGAGCCATAGAACACCCGCCCGAGCGCATGCAATGACTCGAGCGCGTCAGGATGATCGGGACCCACCAGGCGGCGCTGCTCCGCGAACGCCGCCTCGAGCGTCTCGCGAGCCGGTGTGTATTGCGCCGCGCTGGGAGTGGATGAGGCCGAACACCTGCTGCAGCTTCGCCTTGACGACCGGCGTACCGCTCAATTGCGCGAGCGCACGACTCTCGGCGCCGGCGAGAAACTCGCGAATCGGCATCCGATCGCCATCCGGGCGAATCCGCCGGATTGGTCGTCTCGAACAGGTCGACGAGCACCCGCACGACCTGTTCGGCCTTGTCCTGCTCCATCCGCGCGACACGCCCCTGCTCGGCCAGCGCACGTGCCTGCAGCGCCGCGACGATGCCGAACGCGGTGATGCACGAGGCCGAACACCGCCGCCGCGGTGACCGCGAGGCGGTTCCGGCCCACGAACTTGCGCGCACGATAGCGAAGCGTGTCGGGCTGGGCGAGCACGGCGCGCCCGTCGAGGAACCGTTCGATCTCCTCCGCCGAGCTGGCCCGCCGACGCATAGCGGCGTTCGGGTTCATCGCGTAACGCCGTCAGCACTATCCGGTCGAGGTCGCCGCGAATCCGTCGGGCGAGCTTGCGGCGATCGGTGACCTGTGACCTCGCAAATCCGGCACCTGGTTCGTCGGCCCGCTCGCTTGTCGCGCGCGGGCACGAGAGTCGGCGCACTGCCTCGCTCGGCGGCGTGATCGGCGAGGACATCGCCATCGTGCGAGCGGCGACTGCGCCGATCGTCGAGAACGCGCGGGCCTGGCGCCCGTCAGCAGCTCGTAGAGCACGACGCCGAGGGCGTACACATCGGTCGCGGTCGTGATGGGACCATCCTGCCGCTGTTCGGGCGCCCCGTATTCCGGCGTGATGAGGCGCATCTCGGCCCGCGTGGCCGTCGACTCCGACGTCCCACGCGTCCGGGTCGAGGAGCTTGGCGATGCCGAAATCGAGCAGCTTCACACTGCCCGGATCGCGACACGAAGATGTTCGACGGCTTGAGGTCGCGGTGGACGACCAGCGCGCGATGCGCGTGCTGCACGGCATCGCACACCACGCGAAAGAGACGCAGCCGTGCCTCGAGCGACAGACGCTCGGAGTCGCACCATTCGGTGATCGGGATGCCGTCCACGAGCTCCATGACGAGATAGGGTGTGCCGTCGGGTGCGAACCCGCCGTCGAGCGAGGCCCGCGATGTTGGGATGGATCAGACGGGCCAGCACCTGTCGCTCGGTGCGAAAACGCTCGATCGCGTACGGGTCGCGCGGACCCGAACGCACGAGCTTGACCGCCACTTCCTGCCGATACTGGCCGTCGGCGCGCTCGGCCCGGTAGACGGTGCCCATGCCGCCGCGCCCGAGCGCGCTGACGAAGACGCCACGGGCCGAGACAGGTGCCGAGCAGCGGATCGGCGCCCGCCGCGTCCGTCTGCCGATCGACGATGAACCGTTCGACCGCGAGGGCACGGTCGTCGCCTCGCGGCGCCAGCATGGCTTCGAGCTCGTCGCGTAGTCGCGATGTCCTGGCCGCACGCCTGCGGCCAGGAACTGCCGCCGCGCCTCAACGGGTTGGGCGCTGCGCCAGCTCGAACAGCTCCTCGATCCGCTGCCAGTCCAGCGAATCCATGATGCTCAGGTCTTCTGGCCCTCGAGTGATCGCGTCAAACAGCCGTCGGCCGGACAACGTCCGCCTGAAGCTACCTCACAGCTATCCGTGCTGCCGAGTACCGTGGTCTAACCGGCGGCCAGATCGCCGCCCAATCTCCTTGCGAAGCCACGCGCGCGCGGTCGTCCACGTGCGCTGCACGGACTTGCTCGAAATGCCTAGCGCCTGTGCGGTTTCGTCGAGCGTGAGGCCGGCGAAGATCCGGCACTCGACCACGCGATGGGCGCGCTCGTCAATCTGCGCGAGCCGCTCGAGGGCCACATCGATCGCCAGCACCTCTTCGACCTCGGTGTCGCTGAGGAGCGGCTCATCGTCTCCGTCCTCGAGCTGGAGAGGGCGATCGTCACCGCCACGCTTCAGACGCGATCGCGCCCTCGCGTGATCGACCAGGATGCGCCGCATCGTCTGCGCGGCGATCGCCAGGAAGTTGTCGCGATCCGTGGCGGCGAGCTGCCGCTGCTGCAGCAGCCTGAGGTAGACCTCGTGGACGAGCGCCGTGGCGGAGAGCGTGTGACCGCCGATTCGCGTCGGAGCTGCCGCCGCGCGACCTGACGCAGCTCGTCGTAGACGAGCGGCACGAGTCGCTCGAGCGCCTCCCGATCGCCCGCGCGCCAGCGCGCGAGCCATTCGGTGACCTGACCATCGGACGTCATGGGCGGTGAACCCCCGGGTCTCAAGCGAATCATACGCCGGAGCCTCAGGCGCAGAATCATAGCGCCTCGCGCGCTGGCAATGTCCAGCTTCCGAGTCGAGCTGACGCGGAGCTCGATCAGTGGAGCACGAGAGCGATGATCCACTGTGCCTGGGCGCGCCGGCGCGATCTGCGATCGGCACGCATGAACGCCCCAAGCCTCGGATAGCTCGATCGGCTGGAGAGAGCGAATCGTCGGGCTCGAGCAGCAGGTGCCGCTCGCCGACGGCCGGCTCGCCCCCTATATCAACCTCGACAACGCCGCCACCACACCTCCGCTCCAAGAGGTGCTCGACGCGATCTACGAGTTTCTGCCGTACTACTCGAGCGTTCACCGCGGCGCCGGATTCAAGTCGCGGGTCAGCACCGCCGCCTACGATCAGGCGCACGAGACGATCGCCCGGTTCGTCGGCGCCGACCTGAGCACCAATACGGTCATCTTCGGGAAGAACACGACCGAAGCCATCAACAAGCTCGCCTATCCGCTACCCGCTCGGCCGGCGGAACATCGTGCTCTCGACCGCGATGGAGCATCACTCGAACGACCTGCCCTGGCGCGGGCGAGCCCAGGTCGTGCGGGCGCAGGTCACCGCGCGACGGACGCCTCGACGAAGACGACGTCGACCGGCTGCTCGCGCATTCGGCGATCGCATCGCCCTGCTGACCGTGAGCGGCGCGTCGAACGTCACCGGCTTCGTCCAGCCAATCCATCGTCTCGCGCGCAAGGCTCACGCCGTCGGCGCGAGAATCCTCGTCGACGCCGCCCAGTTGGCGCCGCATCGTCGAATCGACGTCAAGCCGGATCAGCGATCCCGAGCATCTCGACTTCGTGGCGTTCTCGGCTCACAAGATGTACGCCCCGTTCGGCACCGGTGCGCTCGTTGGCCGACGAGACATCTTCCTGGAGGGTGCTCCTGAGTACCAAGGCGGCGGCACCGTGGACAGTCGTGACGCCCACCGAAGTGCACTGGGCCGGGCTGCCGGATCGCGAGGAAGCCGGGCAGTCCCAACGTCGTCGGGGCGGTTGCGATGGCGGCTGCCGCGCGCGTGTTGATGGACTGCCGGCATGGAGAGCCTCGAACGGCACGAAACCGCGCTGACGACGTACGCGCTCGAGCGGCTGCAGTCGCTGCCCGGCATCACGATCTACGGCGCGACGGACCGAGCGTCGGACGCGCCGACCGCGTCGGCGTCATTCCTTCAACCTTGGAGGAATGCCCACGCCCTGGTCGCAGCCATCCTCGGCTACGAGGGCGGCATCGGCGTGCGCAGCGGCTGCTTTTGTGCGCAGTCCTACGTCGCGCACCTGCTGGGGCGCTCCGAATCCGACCTGGCCGCTGGGCACGCGCGCAGCTGCGTCGGCGACACGATCCAGACGGCCGGGCATGGTGCGCATCAGTCTCGGCGCCTACAACTCCTCCGACGACGTCGATGTCCTCGTCGAGATGCTGGAGCGGATCGTGCGGAACGACTACCAGGGTCAGTACCGACCACCTGCCGGAAAGCTCGGACTACAGACCTGTTCGGGTACCAGGATTTGGCGCACCGCCTCGCGGTTCAGCAAACCGCGGAGGCGATCGTATGACCGAGTCGCGATCATCGGCGGCGGACCAGGGGGCCTCATGACCGCGCACCTCCTGGAACAGAAATGTTCGTGTCGAACGACGCTATTCGAGGCGAGCGACCGTCTCGGGGGCAAGGTCCGAACCTGCCGCTTTGATTCCGCACCGGTGAAGTACGAGGCGGGTGTGGCCGAGTGCTACGACTACGAAGCCATTGGCGACGATCCGCTGCGGAATCTGATCAGAGAGCTCGGGTTGCGACGCCACCCCGACCGGCAGCAACGCGATCGTTCTGGATGGCGCGCTCATGCTCGACGATATCGAGATCGGCCAGCGCTGCGGGGATCGAACCTTGAGGGCGATTGAAGATTTCCGTCAGCTGGCGTCGACGATCCTTCCGGTGTCGAAGTGGTACCAAGGTCTCGAGCAAGGGGACAACGGACACCCGTGGGCTCGGCGAACGTTCGAGGAGATGCTGAACGAAGTGGCCGATCCGGTAGCGAAAGCGTACCTGAAGGTCAGCGGTCCACAGCGACCTGGCCACCGAACCGAATCTGACCAACGGCCTCAACGGGCTCAGGAAGCTCCTCGGGTTCCGTGCCTGGCTACGGCGCTCAGTATTCAATCGATGGCGGAATGGAGATGCTGCCGCGACGGCTGGCCGAGCATCTCACCAGCACCGACGTCGTCCTCAACGCGCCAGTCGTGCGGGTCTCGGGCCACGAACGAGCGCAACCGGAGCCGCCGCCGAAAAGCACCACGCGATGGCTACGTCGTTTCGGTCCGGCAGGTCCGAAACGTCGTGCGGCACTACTTCGATGCAGTGGTCGTCGCGTTGCCGCATACGTGGCTGCACGCGATCGAATGGGCCGGCATGCGGCTGCGACGCGCGATGGCCGAGCACGTGGCTCACTACAACCGGCCGGGCCACTATCTGCGGATCTCGGTCCTCTTCGACCAGCCGTTCTGGCGCCGCCGTGTCTCCGGTTCGTGGTTCATGCTCGATGCCTTCGGCGGCTGCTGCGTCTACGACGAAGGCACCCGGCACGATGCCGGCGGATACGGTGTGCTCGGCTGGCTCGCTGGCGGGCGCCGACGCGCTGGCGCTCTGTAACGCCGACGATGAGACGCTCGTCAGGCGCGCACTCGAGTCGCTGCCAGATGACCTCTACGGCGAAGCGCGCCAGCGCTTCCTCGAAGGCAAGGTGCACCGATGGGCCGGAGCGGTCAGTGCTCAGCCGGGCGGATTCCCGATGCGTGACCTGCGCTCAGCCCATCAGCCTGAACCGTCACATCACGGGGGCCTCTTTCTCGTCGGCGACTATCTCTTCGATTGCACGCTCAACGGCGTGCTGCGGTCAGCAACTTATGCGACCGACTTGCTGCAGCGCTGGTTGCATTGCCCTTCGCCGGGCCAGCGTGCAACACCTATCGGCCCTAACTCGGCACGTCCAGACCAACCGCTCGCATCAAGGCAATCGCGTTGCTGCGCGTTACCGGCCCAGGCTTCATGCGGTAGTCGAACCTGATGTCGTTGCCTTCGAGCCAGTCCTCGAAATGCACGTTAACCGCGCGCGGCGCCAACTGGTCGGCGACGGCGGTCAGCGCCAAGTCGTGGGTCGTAATCAGCCCGATCGCGCCGCGATCCAGGAAACTTCGCAACACTCCGGCCGCACCGACGAGCCGGTCGTGCGAGTTGGTGCCGTGAAACAACTCGTCGAGCAGAAAGAGCAGCGGTAGCGGACCGCCCGCGAGATCGGCGAGCTCACGTATCCGCGTGATCTCGGCGTAGAAACGCGACCGTCCTTCCTGCAGCGAATCCTGGATGCGAAGGGTGGCACCGATCGCAACCGGTGTGATGCGAAGCGATTGAGCCCGGACCGGAGCACCGGCCAGCGCCAGCACGGCGTTGACGCCCACTGTCCTGAGGAACGTGCTCTTGCCGGACATGTTCGAACCGCTGATGACCAGAAGCTGCGTGTCCGAGGACAGATCGACATCGTTGCGCACCATGGTGGCTGCTGGCAGCAGCGGATGGCCCAGCTGCGTAGCCTCGAACAAGGCGCCTGAAGCCGTCGGCCCGTCCAGCGAGACAATCTCAGGGAACGGATCGCCGACCTGCTCGTACCGATACGAGGACAGCGAGCTCAGGGCTTCGAACTCGGCGACCGTTTCGAGCCACACCCGAACCTGCGCACCGTGCCGACGGCGCCAGCGATCGACGGCGAGAGCGATGTGTGGCGTGATCAGTTGCACGAGCGAGCCGACGATCAGAGCGGGCTCGAAGTACCCCCCCAAGAAGAGAATCAGGGGAAAGAGCACCAGGTTCTTGGCCGAATCACGAATCTCGGATAGTCGCTGCAGACGGCGAATGATCTGCGACACCGGCAGGCCATCTGCCTTCAACCTGCTCGCCAGCAGCGCAAGCCGACTCGACTGGAACTGCTGACCTTCCAGGTTCCTCAGCAAGTCGGCAACGACAGCGAGATCCAGCGCGCGGTGCGTCAGGGCATCGCCGACAAAATCGGCGTCGCCGGCGTGATCGACCCCCGATACGATAGCGTCCATCTGCTCACGGAGGCGGCTGAACACTGCGGCTTGCAGCAGGACGAGACCGCCGAGCGGCCACCACGTGCCGGTCACGGCAAAATAGAGGATCGCCGCAACGGCGACAGCCGTGAACAGCGCGGTGACCGCTTGCAGCTCACGTCGTCTGGGCATCGGCGCCCGGGCCCATTCGAGCAGACGATCGGTGTGCACGGCGGCGCGCACGTCGGCGCCCGACAAGGCCAGGCGTTCTCGAAGGTCCAGCGCGGCGCTGAGCTCGGCGACCGCCTCTTGCCGCACTCGAATCTCCGAGGCGTCGGCAGGCGAGGTCAACCACCTGGCGAGCGTTTCTTCACCGGTCCGCGTGCGAGCGAGCGACAGCAACTCGAAGAGCGACCCGCGGCCGAAGAGATCCAGGTCGTTCGCATACACGTGGTGATCGTCACGAAACCGATCGCCGGGCTCACCCGTGCCTACCCACCTGTCTTCGAGCCTTGCCAGGCCGCGCTCATAGAAGGCCATGCCCCTCATCGCGGCGGCGCGCTCGCGCACGACGCGGTCGTGGCGCCGCACCAGCCACGGGAAGATCGTTACCGGAATCGCCAGCCACCAGAAGCTGAGACCCGCGCGCCAACCGAGGACTGCCAGGAATACAGCGGCAACAAAGGTGGCCAGACGCGCGTAACTCAGGCGCTCGTCAGCTTCGCTCAGAGCGTCGCGGCTCGCGCGCCGCGCCTCGAGACGCGACCGATACTCATGTGAGGGGTCTTGGAACACGCCCAAGAAGCTATCTCACAAACCCGGATCCGTGTTCTCCGTGTGATCCGTGGCCCTATTCTCTCGCATCGAAGCGAGTTCCTTGCGGAACCGTTGACGCGATCGGGCGTAGACGCCGCTATTGCAACCCGACCCGCCGGCGCCACTCGGAATGAAACGCGTTCGGTTGGACCTGGAACTCGAGGAGCGCCTCGTCGACCGTGCGTCCGTTACCGACGACCTGGAGGAAGGCACCAATGTTCGAACCCAGCTGCGCGCAGAGGATCTCAGCAGCCACAGCGCTTTCGGCATAGGCGACGAGCGCGCCCTGCTCGTCGAGTCCACTGAATCCGTGGGCGAGCGTCTCGAGCGTCACGATCGTGGTCGCGTTGCGGAGGACTTCGCGAACCCAGGCACGATCGGCTGATTCAAGGTAAGTAGCCAGCCCTTCGTTGAGCCACGTCGGGAGCCGCCGCGGCGCGGCGCTGGCGACGACGGCGTGCGCGAGCTCGTGGGTCACGACGCGATCCAGTTCGTGGGCGGGGAGCTCTCCGCCCACGGCAATACGGATCCGGCCATCGTAGTTTCCAGTCGCCCACGCAGGAGATCGCGTGATGTCGTGAAACTCGCGGTTCGTGTAGAGAATCACCGTCAGCGTTTCGGCCGGGAAACTGTTGAGCGTCTTGCCAATCCGCGAGTACTCCCGTTCGAGAACACGCGCGACCTGGTCACCGATACTTTGTTTCGTGCCGCCCTCGTACAGGATCTTGAAGTGCGCCGCCGTCCGTTCGACATACCCACTGTGTACCGACGATTCGCGGCGCCAGCGATCGAGCGTTTCCGTGAAGTCGCGGTCACGAGGACGAAGGACCGAGGCTTTCTCCATCGACTGAATCGCCAGCCTGGTGTCTCCGCGCGCGTACGCCACCTGGCCGAGCGCGGCCAACGCTTCGGGGAATTGCGGGTCGAGCTCGACAGCCCGGCGAAGCGATGCGAGCGCCTGGCTTGTTCGCCCGAGCGCAAACGCTGCAGAGCCGGCACCAAAATGCAGGACGGGATCGACCGGGCGCTCCTTCAGAGCGTCGCGGAAGAGGGTCGCCGCCCGCTCCGCGTCGCGGCCTTCCAGGGCCGACCACGCCTCGGGCGCGACCATTTCACGCCCGGACAGCCGCGGACCGCGCGCGGCAATGAACAGCGCCGGGATGGCCACGAGAAAGGCGGCGGCGACGACGACCTTGGTGGCGTGGGGGATCGCCATGGTAGGCATGCCGGGCATGATCGGAGCCAGCGCAAGAGGTGTGCCCGCTGACGACCCGCAATCCGTCAGCATTTCTCACCTTCCGGCGAGGCCTGCGGCTGCTTTGGGCGAAGCCCGCGCCAGAACTGTGATTGACTCGCGAAAGTTGAGGCTCGGCTCGCTACAGAATCAGCTGCCAGTACCCGACGTCAATCCAGCGATTGAACTTGAAACCCGTCTGTTCGAAGTGTGCGACTTTCTTGAACCCGAATTTTTCATGAAGGCCGACGCTGGCGTCGTTGGGAAGGGCGATGCCTCCGATCGCGGCGTGCAGGCCACATCCTCGGAGCGCGGAAAGGAGCTCGACGTAGAGCGCCGAGCCGATGCCTCGCCTCCCCTGCTCCGGAGCAAGATAGACCGTGACCTCAGACGAGAACCGATAGGCGGACCGCGCCCGCCATCGCGACGCATAGGCGTATCCCGCAATCGCGCCGGCGCGTTCGGCAACGAACCATGGGAGCGACGCGGCCTTCACTTCATCGACGCGCCGCGACATCTCGTCGGCCGTGACCGGTTCTTCCTCGAAGGTCACGACGGTTTGCAGCACGTAATGGTTGTAGATGGTGGCCACGGCCCCTGCATCCGCAGGAGTCACGGCTCGAACGGTGGTTGGGTGTGAGTCTTGTCGGACCATCTGTCTCCTGTCTTCTGTCTCCTGTCTCCTAACTCTAAGCTATGCTCTCACGCGTGCGATGGATCGTTCGCGGCGACGTCGACGGTTTCTTCGGCCTCGCGCTCGACAATCTGGTTCAACTCCTGCTGATCGACACGCTCTGCCGAGGCGTGCTCGGCTTCCCTCCCGAGCTCGTCTACGGCCGCGTGCTGCCAGCGGCGGCGATTTCCATCATGGTGGGGAACGTCGCCTACGCGATTCAGGCGCGGCGGCTCGCCGAACGAACGGGCCGAGACGACGTCTGCGCGCTGCCCTACGGCATCAACACGGTGTCGCTCTTCGCCCACGTGTTTCTGATCATGCTGCCCGCAAAGGCGCTCGCGGAGCGGACCGGTGCGGCCAACCCGGCGCTCGTCGCGTGGCAGGCGGGCCTGCTCGCGACCTTCGTCTCCGGCCTGATCGAACTGGCCGCGGCATTTGTCGCCGAGCGGGTGCGGAAGGCCACGCCACGCGCAGCGCTCCTCTCGACCCTTGCCGGCATCGCGCTCAGCTTCATCTCGCTCGGCTTCCTGTTCCGCACCTTCGCGCATCCCGTCATCGGCCTGACGACGCTGGCGATCGTGATGCTGACCTACTTCGGCCGGGTGCGCTTCAAGGGCCACCTGCCTGGTGGCGTCGTGGCCGTCGGCGTCGGCACGCTCATCGCGTGGATGACCGGCCTGGCGCCGGTCGGCGCGAAGCCAGAAGCCGCCACGTTCCACCTGCCCGTTCCGGTCTTCGGCGACCTCTTTGCCTCACTCGGCGGGCGGACATCTCGTCCCGTATCTCTCCGTCATCATCGCGATGAGCCTCTTCAACGTCCTCGGGTCGCTTCAGAACATCGAGTCGGCCGAGGCGGCCGGCGACGCCTACGATACTCGGACGTCCCTGACGATCAATGGCGTCGGGAGCCTCGCGGCGGCGCTCTTCGGATCGACGTTTCCGACGACGATCTACATCGGGCATCCGGGGTGGAAGGCGCTCGGCGCGCGCGCCGGTTACTCGATGCTCAATGGCGCGTTCGTGACGCTCATCTGCCTGACCGGCACGCTCGCGTGGATTGCCTGGGCGATTCCAATCGACGCGGGAATGGCGATCGTCGCTCTGGATCGGGATGATGATCGTCGCCCAGGCGTTCCAGGCGACTCCGCGCGAACACGCGCCGGCCGTCGTCGTCGGGCTGCTGCCAGGCATCGGAGCGTGGGGCGCGCTGATGGCGAAGAACGGTTTGCGCGCCGCCGGCCTGGGTGGATCGGCCGGTCCTTTCAACGAATCGCTTGTCGGAGAATTTCAGAAGAGCGATACCTGGATTCACGGCGCGCTTTCGATCGAGCAGGGCTTTCTGTTCACCGCCATGATCCTCTCGGCCGCCGTCGTCGGCGTCATCGAACGCCGATGGAACGTCGCCGCGGCCTGGTGCGCGTGCGCCGCGGTGCTGTCAGCGACCGGCCTGATGCACTCCTACGAGTGGACATTTGCCGACACGGCGTTGAAGTTGGCGCCGGCCTGGCCGTTCGTCATCGGTTACGCCGGGATGGCGGTGCTCTTCTTCCTGGCGCAATGGATCACGGAGGAAGGGAGTGGACACTGATGGTTCAGGGTTCAGGGTTCAGGAGGTTCAGGGTTCAGGGTTCACGGTTCAGGGTTCAAAGGTTCACGGTTCAGTGCGGGAGCGGTGGGCCCTGCGTAGGGCGACGCGAACGGGCCAGTAGAGTACGGCGCCCCAGAGCAGCAGGCTGGGAAGGATCCGGATAACGAGGAGCATCAGTCCGAGGGCGGTGTCGGTGGCAGCGGTCACACCGGTCACCAACGCCTCACGAAATCTTCCTGGCACTGGGCGCGGCCCGAGGTTGAGCGTGGCTCGCGGTTCCTCCACGATCTCCAGATTCAGCGTGGCGTAGGTGACGCGGCGACCGAGAGCCTGCCGCTGGGCATCGAGCCGCTCGATCTCTTCGCGCACACGCGCAATCTCGCGCTCGGCGGCCAGCACGTCGGCAAGGTCACCCGTACGTTTCTGCAGCAAGTCGGTCAGGCGCTTCTCGGTATTCCGCGCATTGGCCAGCCGGGCCGTCACGTCCACGACCTGCTCGGTCACATCCTCCCCGCTCTGCGCCTCGTCGACGACGCGACCGATCGATTTCAGCGTGGCCATCGCCGCATCGAGCTGGACTCGCGGGAATATGCAGCGTCGCCGTGAGCGTGCGCGCGTCGCCGCGGCTTCCGGACACGTCGACCCTGCCGACGAGGCCGCCCGTGCTGGCAACGACCCGATCGACGACGGGACGGGCCGCATCGAAGTCGGTCGCCCGGATCCGCAGTCGCGCGGTGCGCGCGATCGAAGGGCGAGGGTGGGCCGTCGCTGCCGACTGTGTGCCGTACCGACTCCGTCCGCCTGAGACCGCCGGTCCGTTGCCGGACGTGCGCGGCTCCGTCGTCGCCGGACGCTCCGTCTTAGGCTCAGCAGCAGCCGCCGCAGGGCGCGTCGTGCTAGCCTGAGGCTCGTCCGCTCCAGCAATGACCGGCTGGAAACCGGAATCATCTGCGCGGCGACATTGCTATTCCTGGAAACGAAGTTAATCGCGATGGCAACAACCCCGACGATCGCGCGGCACTGCAACGACGCAGAGGCGTGTGAGGGCCTGAAGCGAAGCCAGCCAAATCGCGACCACGATGCCATCTGTCGGCGCCTGGGCAGCCTTCGGGGCCTCGAACGTCGCCGGCGGACCCTCAACCTGCCACCGCGCCAAGTCTCGCGACACCGCGCGCAGCTCGGCGCTCAGACGCTGGCAGCCAACGCACGTGGCGACGTGCGCCTGAACTGCGGCGGCCTGCTCGACCGTCAACTCTCCGTCGAGATACTCCATCAGTTCGTCTGGACTGAGCGGATGTTCAATGGCCGTCATGGGGTCACCCTTACGCGATCGTCCGCCGGGCGCTCGAGCATTGCCTTGAGTGCCATCCGCGCGCGAAACAGCCGCGAGCGAACGGTGTTGAGCGGCAGCTCCTTGAGCTCGGCGATCTCGGCGTAGCTGAGTTGGTCGTACTCGCGCAGCATCAGGATGTCGCGGTCGTCGGCGTCGAGGGCCGCGAGCGCGTCACGCACCCAGATCGCCACTTCGGGGTCGCCTGAGTCCACCGCGGCGGGCTCACCAGTGAGCGGTTCGACCAGCCGATGCGACGCCTTGCGCTGGTCGGCAAGAAGAATGTTGTAAGCAATCCCGAACAGATACGACCGGAAGAGCGCCCGAGGCTCGTAGCGCGCCGCGCCCTGGAGGACGGCGACGAACGTATCCTGCGCGAGCTCCTCGGCTCTGGCCGCACTCGACACCCGGCGCCGGAAAAACCGCCACACCGGGCCGCGATAGCGGTCGAACAACTGTTCGAACGCCCCGCGGACGCCACGCTGCACGTCGCGTATCAACACTTCGTCGGTCGTCACAGGAGTCTTGGACACTGCCGGGTGGCCACCGGATGGCGGCCCTCGGCGCTGGCTGACACTGTAATGTCGGAAGGAGGGGAAAAGTTGCAGAAATGCTGAATGCTGAGTGCTGAATGCTGAACGGAATGCTGAACTTCGAAATTCAGTTCAGCATTCAGCATTGAGCCTTCAGCATTGCCACCGACTAGAAGGTGAGCCGCATCCCGAACCGCAGGATGCGCGGGCTGAGGTTCTGCGTGAGCTGACCGAAGCTGACCGACGAAATATTTCGCTGCCGGTTCAGCTCCGTGTTGGCGTTCATCACGTTGAAGAGATCGGCCACGAGCTGCAGGCTGAGCCGATCAACTCGGAACGTCTTCGAACCGCGCAGGTCAAGGTCCCAGAGGTCGTCGAACCGGAACGTATCGAGCTCCGGGGACACGAGCACGCGCAGGCTCCCATCGAGGCCGAGCGCGGCGGACTGGAAGATTGGATACGGGTTGCCCTGTCGGCCGAACAGATTTCCGGCCACCTCCACGTCCCACGGCAGTTGATACACGCCGTTGACGTTGATCTGCCACTGCCCGTTGACGAAGACGTCGCCGGAGCCGCTGCCGGCGCTTCGCGGCGCGAGCACGCCACCGTCGACAAGTGAGCTGCTCTCGTACCGCGTCGGATTGCCGAGCACGTTCCGCGCCGGCCCGTCGTAGTGCTCGCGCGGATTGTTCCAGCCAAATCCAGCGCGCATCATCCAGCGATTCTGACATCCGCTTGATGAGAGAAACCTCGATGCCGTTGTAGCTGGTGCTGTAGCCTTCAAAATTGCGCAGCTCACGTCCGTTGCCGTTGGCCGCGACGACGCTCGCGTTGGGCGCGTAGGTCGGCACGCTGTACGGAGTCCCGTCCTGGAGCGTACCGGTCAGTGTCCCGTTCTGCGTGTAGTCGGCCACCGTCAACCCGCGCCACGGGATGAACGTCAAGCCAAAGACGTCGGCGGCGCCAGTCAGGCCGACGTAGTCGCTGGACTTGCTGTAGGTGTAGTTGGCCTGCAGCGCCAGGTTCGGCATCAGCTCGCGCTCGAGGCCGATCACGACTCCAGTCGTCACTGGGGCTTTGAGATCGGGATCGATGGTGTCGGCCGAGACGACCGAGGTCGGGTTCGCGGGGTTGAAGCCGTTGCCGGGCGCGATGAACCCGAGATCGAGCCGCACTTCCTCGGCTTGCGCGAAGTTGTCGGCGTTGAGGTCGTTCCAGCGATAGTCGACGTAGCCGGGGTTGGAGCTTGGATTGCTGAAGCCGGTGATGCTGGCGTCGAGCTGGCCGGCGAAGCGGCTGAAGTTCCCGCGCAGGATCGTCTTCCCGGTCGAATCGAGGGCCCAGGTCGCGCCGAGCCTCGGGTGCACCGTGTTCCAGCTGAACGGCGCGTCGTAGCCGCCAAACTCGATCCCGGGCACGAGGCTCGGGAACGCCGGGTTAGAGAGCGTCGTGCTCGGCAATGCGGACCCCGTCTGCCGATCGAAACGCAGGCCGGCGTCGATTGTCAGCCGTCCGCGGCTGAACGTGTCGCCAGCATAGAAGCTCAGATACTCGGTACGGTTGGTCCCCAGACCCTCGCGGTAGACGCGCGCCACTTTGTCGGTATCCGAATTGTCGCGCGCCTGGATCATGTTGCCTGGCCACAGTGTCTGGCTCGTGGCGTCGTGACGGCGCCAGCCCATACCGAACTTGATGTCATGGCTGCCGCCAAGCGCAGTGCGGAAGTGGTTGGCATCGAAGTTGAGGATGTTCTGCGGCCGCAGGAACCGCTGCGCGCGCGTCGTCCCGAACGCCTGACCGAGGCGCGTGCTGACCGAGGCGAGATCGGTGAGGCCGCCAGCCGGCTCGAGGCTGAATCCGGTGCCGTAGTACGCGTACTTCGTCGAGAGAAACAGGCTGGGCGAGAACGCGTGATTGTTCTCGAACTTCAGCAACCCGTGCGGGCGGTTTTCCGGATACCGGTTGCCCTGATTCCATGTCGCGGTCGGCGCGAGCACCTGCGCGTCGCCCGTCGCGCGCCCGAACTTCTGTTTCTCGCCGTTGAACCAGAGCACGCTGATCATGTCGTTCTTGGACGCCTGCCAGTTGCCCTTGATGTTGTAGGTCTTGAGGATGGTGCGGTCGAGGATGGCGCCGGCCGACCGAATCAGACGGATGTCCTGCTTGGTCCACGATCCCCACACCCAGGCGCGATCTCTCACGATCGGGCCGCCGAGATCGAAGCCGTAATCCGAGATCTGATCGTTATGATCGGCGGTCTCCGGCGTGACCCCTCGCTGCACGAGTTCGTCGGGAACGTTCGACGCCTCGAGGCCGTCACCAGTGAAGTACCCGCGGACGGTGCCGCGGAACTGATTCGTCCCACGCTTGACGACGAAGTTGAGCCCGGCGCCCGCCGTCTGCTGCTTGATGTCCTGCCCGGACGTGGAGATCTGAATCTCCTGGAAGGCGTCGAAATCGAAATACGTTGGCGATCCTCCGGTTGCCGACATGTCGGTAATGACGACGCCGTCCATCGTCCAGACGGTGTCGTAGCGGCTGCTTCCCTTCGAAGCGAAATTCGACTGCTGACCGGTCTCGTTGCCGGCGATGTTCACGCGGTCCATCTGCACGCCGGGCACGGTCCGCAGCAGCGCCCACGGATCGCGCGACGTCGGGATCTTGCTGAGCTCGTCCTGCGTGAAGTTGGTGGCGGTGCCGGTGGCCTTGGTGTCGACGATCGGCGAACCGCCCTCGACGGTGACCGTCTCCTGGATGCCGCCGACGCGCATCGCGAACGGAAGCTCGACGTTGGCGCCGACAACCACCACCGCCTCACGCAGCAGGGTTGCGAAGCCGGACAGCTCGGCGGTCACCTTGTACGTACCGGGCGCGACGTTGAGAAATCGATAGCGCCCGTCAGAGCCGGTGACGAACGTCGCCGTGCGGTCGGGCCCCGTGAGCGTCACCGTCACGCCCGGCAGCACTGCGCCCTGCTGATCCTGGACGAGTCCGGTAATCGTGCCGCTCTGCACTTGCGCTCCTGCCGTCGCCACAATCGCGTGGAATGCGAAGACGACGAGGAACACTGGCAGCAGGCCGAATCGAATTGCTCGTGCCATGCGTCCCATGGTTTTCTGCTCCTTCGATGAAGGGACCCGGGAGGTCCGGGCGCCGTCATTTGTTGAGCAGCCGCCATGCCACTGCACAACGCGATCAAGTCAGCTAATCGTCAGCGAATCCCACATGTCCGGAAACGGACCTTCAACGGATTGGACTGGCCTGGCGCGCTCGCGCGACGCGATCGATGACCCCGGCGCAAACAATCACGCCGTTCTGTCGTTCACCACTGACGAAGTAACGATGACGATGATGAGTGACGGCGGAGGGACGAACGCTGACGTGAATGCCATCTCTGGAATGGACTTCGAGCGCGCGTGCGACGGTTCAAATGATTGAATTGCGGCTCTTGGCTCTTGGCTCTTGGCTCTAGGCAAGATCTTCGAGTAAGTGGTCGAAGGTGTTGCTAGAGCCTAGAGCCTAAAGCCTAAAGCCTGAAGCCTGAAGCCTAAAGCCTATTTCCCCGCGTGCAGCCGGCGCAGGACGTGCGGCTGAAGCTGGAATTTCCGGCCGGTCTTTCTCCAGAAGCGCTTGAGCGGTCCGCGCATCGCCGCCAGCTGGCGAGCGTGCCGGTCCTCGCTGTCGAGCCGCTTGAAGATCGAATAGCGGACCTTTCCCTCGGGATCGATGACCACGGTACAGCCGCCGGCGACGTCGAAGAGCTCGCCCTTGCGCTCGACGGTGCACGACTGCGTGACTTCGCCGACGAGGTCGAAGAGCACCCGGCCGTCCGGCGCGGCGCGGCGCGTCACCCGGATCGACTGGACCAGCGGTGGCGACGCCTGGACGATCCCCTTCGGCAAACGCTCGGCTGGGGACACCAGCCGGAAGCAGGCTGCGTGTTTCGGGTTGGTCACGAAGCTGCCGAGCGCGCGCGCCTGCCGCACCAGTTCGTCGGCGCTCGCCGGCTGCCCCGGATCGCCTTCGAACTTCAGGTCGCGAAACGCCAGACCCTTAATCTGGAGCGAGTCGTCGGCCGGCTGCCAGCGCACGGCGTCTTCGGTCATGAAGAGCACGTGATCCGGAAAGATCTTCCGGCGCCGGAACGACCGCATCAGCGCCTCGCGGAAACCCCACTTATCGGTGCGCTCGATATCGCCGTCGGCCGTGATGATCGCGCGGAGATACTCGCCGAGCTCCATGTCCGCCGGCGGGCAATAGTCGATGGCGCGGATGCAGATGTTGAGGAACTGGCCGGCCACGTCGCACGCTTCCTGCGCGATGGCTTTGATGAGCGCATCGCTGAGGGGCACGTGCTCGAGGGCGTCCCGGTTGACGCCGGCAATCCGGTAGTAGCGTTCTGTTTTCCGTCGAACGATGGTCGTGAACGCCTCGAAGACTGCGGAGACGAGCACGGAACCGAGCGCGTGCGGCTCGAGCGTCGGATCGTAGACCTTCGGCCCGCCCTCCTTGCCAGGGAGCACATCCGAATCGAACGCCGCCAGGCCGGCCACGTCGACACCAGACCGGAGCGCCTCGGCCTCTCCCGATCGCGAACGGGCGTAACCAAACTCGCGGGCGATGTCGGTTAAAAGCGATCCGTGACTGATCGAGCCGCCCGACTCGCGGATCGCCTGCTCGACGACATCGGAATACGTGAAGTGCAGGAAGAGCGCGACGAGATCCGAGAAGCCCTCGTGGAACGCGGGGACATCGATGTTGGTCGGGTCGAGAAACGACGATCGTAGGCCATCGAGCAGGGCGTGCGTCGTCTCGTGCGCGATGATGTCGTGACTGAGCGCGGTGCTGATCAAGCCGTCCTTGAGCGTGAAGCCCGCCGCCTTGTCGCCGGCGCGGAAGTAACCAAACGAGAGATCGCCGGCCTCGCGGCTATAGCCGGCGTTGCTGCCGGCAAAGCCGAACGGCCGGACAATCAATCGCAGGGGGCCATCAGCGGGGGCGGTGGTCGCCCAGGCGATGTCCCGCCCGAGCGCGCGCCTGAATGCGGCGTAGGTCAGGCTGCAGACCGCGTAGACCATCTGCAGGTGGAAGCGACCGTTGGTCGGCGTCGGCGACAGGCCGCTCGAAAGGAGCAGGTGCGGGTCGTCGAGGTCGAGCGCCTCGGCGCGCAGCTCGTCGGGAGCACCGAGACTGTTCACGGCGAAGAGCGAACCGATAGGGCCAGGCTCCAGCTTCTCGTAGGGGACGGCCGCCGTCGCCACGCCGCCCATGCGGTCGGATACCGACGGATCGAGCGTGTAGATGCGGAGCGGACGAACGAGCGGCGCTCGCGGGTCCCGCTGGTAAGGACGCACCGCCGCCTGAAAACGCACGCGGTCGCTGACGTCGAACAGCTGCACGGCCGGGGCTGCCGCCTTTGGCTTTCCCTGCGCCGTCTTGCCAGCCCGCGGCTTTCCGCTCGTCGTTGCCCTCTTGGCCCTTTTGGCCCTCTTGGCCATTGGCGATGCGCCTATCCCTTTCGCCGGATCCGAACGACCAACCGTTCGGGTGACCGATCGACAATGCGTAATTCAGTACTGCCCTCTCGGGCGCGGATCACAATCGCGCCATCTTCATCGTGCCAGCTGGCAGGCTGCTCGACGTAGCGGTCGTCAGGGCCCTGGACGAAGATTCGCGCCGTGCCGTCCGCCTCGAGCTCGATCCGTTCCCTCGGCCGTCGCGACAGCGGTAGCTTGCTGCCTCGGGGGCGATACACGGCACCTTCGGCCGTGTCCTCCTCGAAGGCGTGCACCCACGCCGTCGCGAACAGCCGATTATCGGTCATGGGAGCACTCTTTCGGGGCTCGGGGCTCTGGGCTCGGGGCTCGGGGTTCGGGGTTCGGGGAGAGATTGTCACCCCTTAGGCGCAACGGCCCTAGCAGTAAACCCCGAGTCCCGAACCCCGAGCCCCGAATCCCGAGTCCCAACCCCGCCTTTACACCAGCCCGCTGCGTTCCGTGTCGAGCGTAGTGCGCATTCGCAGCACCTGCTGCGTCGTGAACATGAACATGCCGGCGTCGTCGGTGTAGTCCATGTAGTTGACGAACATGTCGCCATTCGGTCCGTTGTTGCACGTGATGGTCGGAAACGGTGGCATGCCCGTGTTCGGGCCAGCGCAATTCGGCGTGTCCGGCACCATGTCCGATCCGCTGCAATCCGGAGTGTCTCCCCAGATGTGGCGGAGGTTCAAGTAGTGGCCGATCTCGTGCGTCGCGGTGCGGCCCTTGTGGAAGGGGGACTGGGCCGTGCCAGACGTGCCGAAGGCGAGATAGTTGATAACGACGCCGTCGGTACTCTGCGGGCCGCCGGGGAACTGTGCATAGCCGAGCAGGCTGTCCCTGAGGGGACAGACCCACATGTTGAGATGGGTCTTGGGATTGAAGGGCGCGAGTCCGCCGGTCGCGGCGCTCTTCACGCCGTCGTCGTGCGTGAAGTCGTTCTCGGTCGTCTTGGTGCGAGTCACTTTCACGAGCTTGAACTTGATCCGCGAGTCGGTCACGAGACCCTTCCAGGCCGCGGGCGTCTGGCTCTTGTCGGGGTTCGTCGCGCGAAAATCCTTGTTGAGCGCGCTGATCTGGCTGTTGATCTGTGCCGTCGACACGTTCTGCTCGGCCGTCTTGTAAACGATGTTGACGACCGTCTTGATGGTGATGATCTTCGCCTGCCGCAGATTCGATGGCCGTTCGCGCCGACGGTTCGTCGCGTCTTCGAGGCGCATCTGATTGACGCGGTACGACGGATAGCGCTCGAGCAGCATCATGTGAGCGGCCATCGCTCCACACGTGCGGTGGAGCTTCGAACGTCGAGACCTCTTACTCTTCTTCGCCATGCGGTCCTCCTGTAGCTCGCGGCTTCAGCGGCTCGAAGGCTCACGGCTCACGGCTCAAGCAACAGCTTCGAGCAAATGGTCGAAGATCTTGCCTGAGCCCTTGAGCCTTGAGCCTAGAGCCGAAACATGCGCCGATCAGATTAACGCGCATGGGCGGTGAAACGAACATTGCGCCGGTGGCGCAGGCGATGCAGACTCAGCGAGTGATGAGCAGACTTATAGCCGCTGCGATTGCGGTCTCGGTCGTCCTGCCGGTCTTGGGAGCCTCTCGCTCACAGAAACCGACGGGAAGCGCCGACCCATCGCTTCAAATCACGCATCGGGCGCGAGCGGTGGCGCCGGGGGAGGTGGTCGTCGTCGACGTCCGGGCGGCGGAGCCGCTGGACAACGTACGGGCGCAATGGCTGAGTCAGGGCATTCGTTTCTACCAGGTAGAGCCCCGATGGTGGCAGGGCCTCGCTCCTATCGACGTTGGCGCGGCCCCAGGAACGAAGACGCTCAACCTCGTCGCCAGGCTTACCGCCGGCCGCACGCTCGAGACGCCGTACGCGATCACCATTGCGGCGCGGACCTTTCCGGCGCGGCGGATCACGGTCGCTCCGAAATTCGCCGACCCTCCCGCCGACGAGCTGCCGCGGATCGAAGCCGAACGGAAGGCCGTCGAGGCAATCTTCGCGAGCCAGACCCCCGAGCGATTCTGGAGCCAGCCCTTCATCGCGCCGGTTCCAGGCGCGGCCACGAGCAGTTTCGGGCGCCGCACCATCCTCAATGGACAGACACGAGGCCAGCACACCGGAACCGATTTTCAGGCGGCAACGGGCACGCCCGTCGTGGCGCCAAATCGCGGCCGGGTCGCGCTCGCGGCCGACCAGTACTTTCCTGGCCGGACGATCATCATCGACCACGGGCTCGGCGTGTATTCCTACCTCGCGCACCTTTCCGAGTTCACCGTGGCCGAAGGAGCAGTCGTCGAGCGTGGCCAGCGAATCGCGCTGTCAGGCGCGACGGGGCGCGTCACCGGCCCGCATCTTCATTGGACGATGAGGCTCGGAAGCGCCAGAGTCGATCCGTTGTCGCTGATCGCGGTACTGGAGTAAGAAGGGACGAGAAGAGGCCAAGAGCTCTTCACCGCGGAGAGCGCCGAGGACGCAGAGCCATACCCTTGGCTTCTCTGCGCTCTCGGCGTTCTCCGCGGTGAAATGCTTTCCCGGTGAAAGCTGCCGGGAGCAACCGCTACGGCAGACTCGCCAGGCCCAGCGTATCTGCTGGCGCTGGCGCCGGGCTCGTCTCGCACGCCGCTCCGGCCACGCCACCGGGGCAACTGACCTGCATGTTGCGCGCGCAGCTGTAGGTCGCGAGCTTCAGGCCGCCCTTCTCGATGTGCCACGTGAACGATTCGAGGCACGCCGCCTTCGCGTACCGCGAGTTGTAGAACGCCAGCACGACTTCCGACCCGCCGGGCAGCGTCGTTCGATTGACGTGGGCACGCTCGGACTCTTGCAGCTTGCCGAGACTGGTCGCCTCGGACAGAGACTGCCGAAACTGCGCTTCGCTCAACTGCGCTCGCAGCGATTCGCTGGCGCTCGAGTAAATGAGATCCACGCGTCCCTGCGCGAGACGCTGATGGAACTCATTGACGGCAGTCGCTTCACGGTTTTGCTCGCTGCTGCAGCCGCCGATGGTAACGAGGACCGCGCCGATGGCGAGGCCCGAGACGAGACGTTCTTTCCAGACTTGCGCTTGCATGCCAAGCCTGCCTATCAACGTCCGTACCGCCGCACATCGCGCGAAACGCTGAGCAATCTGTCGCGCGCGGCTGCGCGCAGCACCCGCACACGGCTGAGGTGGCGATCAGAATCGTCTCGATCGGGACAGATTCGTCTCCGGCTGGTTCTGATCTGCTTCTTATAATGATTGCGGAATGCCATCGTCGCTGACTCTCCCGCCCGATCCTCTCGTCCACGAACCCACATCCGCCATCGCCCGAGCTCTTCGGTCAGGACCAGCTGGAACGTCACGCGGTCATGCTCGCCGAGCTGTACAGGCTGGCGCCCGATCCGGTGCATGGCCGGCCGCTGCTGCCGCGGCTCGATGCGAGCGCGGAGGAGCTCGACAACGCCTACCGGTTCCTGTCGGTGGCCGTCACGAAGGACGCGCCGGCCGTCGGGTCTGAAGACTGGCTGCGCGACAACCATCATGTCGTTCAGGATCAGGTCCGCGAGATCCGGCAAGACCTGCCACGCCGCTACTATCTGCAGCTACCCAAGCTCGCCGATGGCCCGTTTGCCGGCTATCCGCGCGTCTACGCCTTTGCGAGCGAGCTCATCACGCACACGGCCGGCCGGCTCGACCTGCAGACGCTCGTCGATTTCGCGACCGCGTATCAGCGCGCCGCGCCGCTGACGATCGGCGAAATCTGGGCCATTCCGATCATGCTGCGGCTGGCGCTCGTCGAGGAGCTGCGCCGGCTCGCCGCCGATGTCGTCGCGGCGCGGCGCGCCCGCGATCGCGCGCGCGCCTGGGGCGTGCAGCTGAGCACCGGCGCGCGAGAGCCGGAGCGCATCATCGGCGAGATGCTGCGCGACGAAACCGAGAGCAGCGGCCGACTCTCCGCAGCGTTCGTCGTCGAGCTCCTTCACTGGCTCCGCGATCAGCCCTCGTCTGCCGCGCCGGCATGGCTGGCGCTGCAGCGCGCGCTCGAAGCTCAGGGCGACTCGCCCGAAGAGATGCTCCGGCGTGGAACACCAGCGCGAGGCGGCCGGGCAACTCGCCATCGGCAACATCATCACGACGATGCGGCTGCTGTCGTCGATCGACTGGCCGCTCTTCTTCGAGCGGGTCAGCCTGGTCGAACAGATCCTGCGCGAAGACCCGGCCGGAGCGTATGCGAGGATGGACTTCCCGACCCGCGACCGCTACCGGCACTCGGTCGAAGAGCTCGCGAAGGGGGCGAACTCCGACGAGCAGCGACGTCGCGCGGCGCGCCGTCGAACTGGCGGCCGAGGCGCAACGCTTAGCGCCCGATCAGGACCGCTCGCATCACGTCGGCTACTACCTGATCTCGCGCGGACGCTTCCGCCTCGAGCGTGACGTCGGTTGTCCACCCACGCTCAGGCAGCGATTCGCCCGTTTTTTCTACGGTCATCCGGTCCTCGGCTACCTGGGGACGATCGCCACCGTCACGGCGCTCGCGGTCGCGAGTTTCGTCTCCTATGCACATCGCCACGGCGGCGTCACGAGCGACCTCTGGCTGACGGCCATCGTGGTTCTGCTGCCCCTCAGCGAGCTCGCGATCAGCCTGATCAACCTCGTCGTCACATCTCAGGTCACGCCGCGTCAGCTGCCGAAGCTCGACATGCGGACTGGCATCCCCGCGGCCGATCGCACGATCGTGGCGGTTCCCGCGATCATCGATTCGGAGGCGCGTCTGGTCTCGCTCCTCGACGACCTCGAGGTTCGGTTCTTTGCGAATCGCGACACGCATCTGCATTTCGCCCTGCTCTCGGACTTTGCGGACGCTGACGAGCGCACCCAGCCCTATGACGCGGTGCTCATCGAGGCCGCGCGGCGGCGAATCGACGAGCTGAACGCCAGGCACGGCTCCGATCGTTTCTTCCTGTTTCATCGCGCGCGTCAGTGGAACGAGGGCGAGAACCGCTGGATGGGCGCCGAACGCAAGCGTGGCAAGCTGGCCGAGTTCAACCGGCTGCTGCGCGGCGCGACCGACACCAGCTACATCGTGCAGCACGGCGAGACGTCGATCCTGCCGACGATCCGCTACGTCATCACGCTCGACTCCGACACGCAGCTGCCGATGGAAGCGGGACGCCGGCTGGTCGGCACGCTGTCACATCCGCTGAACCGGCCCCGATTCGATGCGCGGCTTCAGCGCGTGACCGAAGGCTACGGCGTGTTGCAACCGCGCGTCAGCGTCAGTGTCGTGAGCGCCAACCGGACGATGTTCTCGAGGGTGTTCTCCGGGCACGTCGGTGTGGATCCGTACACGACGGCCGTGTCTGACCTCTATCAGGACATGTTTCACGAGGGCAGCTACGTCGGCAAAGGCATTTACGACGTGGACGCGTTCGATTCCGCGCTCGCCGGGCGAGTGCCCGAGAACACGCTGCTCAGTCACGACCTCTTCGAGGGCTTTTACGCGCGCGCCGGGCTCGTCACCGATATCGACATCGTCGACGACTATCCAGGAAGCTACCTCGCTTTTTCGGCGCGGCAGCACCGATGGGTGCGGGGCGACTGGCAGATCGCGCGTTGGCTGGCGAGGAAGGTTCCCGGTGCCAGCGGTGAAACAGTCGTCAACACGCTGCCGGTCATCTCGCGCTGGAAGATCCTCGACAACCTGCGGCGAAGCCTGATTCCGCCCGCCCTGGTGCTGCTGTTTGCGGCCGGTTGGACCTTCCTGCCCGGATCGCCCGCCATGTGGACCGCGCTCGGGGTGCTGGTGCTCGCGTTCCCCGCCTACATTCAGCTGGCGCGGTCGATCGGCAGCCACATACCTGGAGTCCCTCTGCGGGAGCACCTGCGCGCCGAACGGGACACGACCGTCATGAGCCTGCGTCAGGCGGTGTTCTCGATCGTCATCCTCGCGCACCAGAGCGTGGTGATGCTCGACGCGATCGCGCGAGCGCTGGTTCGGCTATTCGTGACGCGGCGGCATTTGCTCGAATGGGTCACAGCGGATCGGGCCGACAACCGGCATGCGTCGGTGTGGCTGGTGGCGCGGCGGATGTGGACGGCGCCGGCCGTGGCGCTCGCGATCACGACGGTCGTGGCGGTTGTCGCCCCGGAGCGACTGCTGCTCGCCAGCCCCATCCTCGTCCTCTGGTTCATCTCGCCGGCGCTCGTCTATGCTGCCGGACTGCCCCTGCTGCACAGGATCACGTCCGTCGGCAGAGAGCGAACGCGCAACCTTGCGGAGAGTCGCCCGCCGCACGTGGCGATTCTTCGAAGAACTGGTCGGTCCCGCGGATCACTGGCTGATCCCCGACAACTACCAGCTGGATCGCCAGGACGTCATCGCTCACCGGACCTCGCCCACCAACATCGGGCTGCAGGTCCTGTCGACCCTCGCCGCGTTCGACTTCGGTTATCTCAGCTACGCCGGCGTGCTCGATCGCCTCGAACCGACATTCGACACGCTGCTGCGAATGCAGCGGTATCGTGGACACTTCTACAATTGGTACGACACTCGAACGCTCGCGCCGCTCGTGCCGGCGTATATCTCGACGGTCGACAGCGGCAATCTCGCCGGCTATCTGCTGACGTTACGGTCCGGGCTCGCCGCGCTTGCCGAGCATGCGCCGATCATCGACGGCTGTGTCCTCGAGGGCGTGGAAGACGCCGTCAACCTTTTCGAGGCTGAAGTCGATGCGCTCAACCGTGGCCGCGCCACGAGCGCGCTGAAACGCGAGCTGGGGAGCCTGCGGACCCACCTCGCGCGCCGCCCGGCGACGCTGCTCGAGTGGCGCCGGCTCCTCACGCAACTCGAAGAACGGCTCCAGGCGGTCAGCATTCTCTTCCACGATCTCGAGGAACCACTGCTCGTTCAGGAGCTCGATGCTCCGGGCACCGTGCCCGGCACGACAATTCCGACTGCCCTCAGCGAGGCGTCCGGCTGGCTCGACCGCGCCGCCGCCGTCGTCTCGACGCGTCAGCTCGAGCTCGAGCAGCTGACCGGCTGGATGACGCGGCTGCAAGCGGCCGGGATTCGCCATGTTCCCGCCGAGGTGCCCAGCCTGACTGCCCTCGTCACTCTCTGCGACCAGGCGGTCACCGAGCCCATATCGAGCGATGCGCTACAGGCCATCGACCGTGCCCGCAGGCTGACAGAGGAGCTCATCGAGCGCGGCGAACGCCTCAGTGCGCTTGCCGACGATCTCGTCGAGGAGACCGAATTCGGCTTTCTGTTCAACGCCGAGCGCCAGTTGTTCTCGATTGGCTTCAGCGTGACCGATGGCCGTCTCGACAACTCCTACTACGACACGCTCGCCTCCGAGGCGCGGCTCGCCAGCTTTATGGCGATTGCCATGGGCACCGTGTCGCACGAGCACTGGTTCAAGCTCGGACGCTCGCTGACGCCGGCCGGCAGCTCTCGCGCCCTGCTCTCGTGGAGCGGCTCGATGTTCGAATACCTGATGCCGCTGATCGTCATGCGCCCGTATCCGGGCACGCTTCTCGATGAGACCTACAACGCCGTCGTCCAGCGACAGATCGAGTACGGCACGCAGCGCGGCGTTCCCTGGGGCATCTCGGAGTCGGCGTACTTCGCTCAGGACCTCGACAAGAATTACCAGTATCGTGCGTTCGGCGTTCCCGGGCTGGGCCTCAAGCGCGGCCTCGCCGAGGATCTCGTGGTCGCGCCGTACGCGTCGGTCCTCGCTGCCTCCCTCGCCCCCCACGAAGTGCTGGCGAACCTGGCGCGCCTGCAGCACGAGGGCATGAACGGGCGGTTCGGCTACTGCGAAGCGATCGACTACACGCCGGAGCGCGTACCGCCGGATGACAAGGGCGGCGTCGTGCTCCCGACCTGGATGGCGCATCACCAGGGCATGAGCCTGCTGGCGCTCGACAACCTGCTCAACGGATCGCCGATGCAGCAGCGGTTTCACGCCGATCCGCGTATCCAGGCCGCCGATCTGCTCCTGCAGGAGCGAGTGCCGCAGCTCGTCCCGCTGAAGAACGCGCCGAGCGAAAGCGCCGCCCATGTTCCATTCGTCCGCCGCGCGATCGCTCCGCCCGTGCGTCGCTACACGACACCTCACACGCTCAGCCCCCGCGCGCACCTTCTCTCGAATGGTTCTTACACGGTCATGCTGACCAACGCCGGCAGCGGCTACAGCCGTCGTCAGCAACTGGCGATGACTCGCTGGCGCGAAGACATCACGAGCGACGCCTGGGGCAGCTTCGTGTTCGTGCGCGATCTCGACAGCGGCGACGCGTGGTCGACGACGCACCAGCCAACCGGGCGTGACGCCGAAGAGTACGAGGCGACGTTTTCGCTCGACCGTGCCGTCTGGCGACGGGTCGACGCCGGGCTCGAGACCCGCACGGAGATTGTCGTTTCGCCCGAAGATGATGCCGAGCTGCGACGCGTCTCGATCACCAACAACAGTCACCGCGTCCGCAGCCTCGATCTCACCAGCTACGCCGAGGTCGTCCTGGCGCCGCCGGGAGCCGACCTCGCCCATCCGGCCTTCAGCAATCTCTTCATCGAGACGACGGCGGTGCCGGAGTGGGATGCCCTGCTCTGCACGCGCCGGCCGCGATCGGGCACCGATCGCGCCTACCTCGTCCACGTGCTCAGCGGCCGCGGCCGGATTGGCGCTGCCACCGAGTACGAGACCGACCGCGCTCGATTCATCGGACGCGGGCGCACGCTCGCCAACCCGGTCGCGTTGAGCGCCGCCGGGCCGCTGTCGAAGACGACTGGCGCCGTGCTCGATCCGATCGTCAGCCTCCGCCAGGCGATACGCCTTCCGCCGGGAGGAACGGCGCGGCTGTCGTTCACCACCGGGTTCGCCGACAGCGAATCCGGCGCGAGGCGCCTCATCGAGAAGTACCACGACCGCCGCGCGGTCGCCCGGGCGATCGCGCTGGCCAGCACTCACGCGCAGATCGAGCTGCGCCACCTCGGGCTGACCGTCGAAGACACGATGCGCTTCCAGCGCCTCGCCGGCCGGCTGCTGTACGGCGACCCGCGGCTGCGCTCGATCGACGCGGTCGCCAAAAACCGCCGTGGTCAGCCGGAGCTCTGGAAGTACGGCATCTCGGGCGACCTCCCGATCGTGCTGGCAACCATCTCGGACAGCAGCCATCTCGATCTCCTCACGCGACTCTGCTCAAGGCGCACGAGTACCTGCGTGGCAAGGGGATGTTGTTCGATCTCGTCGTGCTGAACGCGCACGGGACGACGCTACCGGATGGATCTCCAGGACTCGGCGCAGCAGATCGTCGAAAGCGGCCCGGAACAGGCGTGGATCGATCGTCCCGGCGGCGTGTTCCTGCGCCGCGCCGACCTGATGCCAGCCGAGGATCAGACTGCTGCTTCGCGCGGCGGCGCGCGCGGTCATGGACGGCGCGGAGGGCGATCTCGAATCAGCAGCTCGTCCGTCCGGCTGCCAGCTCGACTCGCGCTGCCAGAACCGAGCCGGACGCGGCCCCAGAAGTCCGAACCTCCGGCCGTCAGGCTGCCCGACGCCCGTGCCCGAGCTCGAGTCGTTCAATGGGCTTGGCGGCTTCGCCGACGCCGGCCGCGAGTACGTCATCCGACTCCACCCGGGCGCGGGCCAGATTCCGCCCTCCCCATGGGTGAACGTTGTCGCGCACCCGACGTTCGGGTTTGCCGGATCAGACCTCGGCACCGGCTTCACCTGGTCGGAGAACAGCCACGACAACCGGCTCACACCCTGGCGCAACGATCCCGTGATCGATCCTCAGGGCGAGGCGATCTATTTTCGCGACGACGAGAGCGGCAGCGTGTGGTCGGCGACGCCTCTGCCAGCCGGAGGCGGACAGCCGTACACCGTTCGTCATGGGCAGGGCTACAGCGTCTACGAACACGTCGCGCGATGGGATCGAGTCTCGGCCTCCGCGTCTACGTCGCCGCCGCCGAGCCGCGTCAAGGTATTCCAGATCGCACTGCGCAATGCGTCGAGCCGCCGTCGGCAGCTGACGGTGACGATCTACGCGGAATGGGTCCTCGGCGAGAACCGCGACCGCACCGCGCTCCACATCGTCACGCGCCGTGAACCGACGACTGGGGCGTTGATCGCGTGCAACGCGTTTCGCGACGCGTTTGCTGATCGCGTGGCGTTTCTGGACCTGTTCGGCGGCGACCGCCGGCACTGTGACCGGCGACCGGACCGAATTCATCGGCCGCAACGGTTCGCTGCAGCGCCCCGGTGGCGCTCGATCGCGACGCGTTGTCGGACCGAACCGGGGCGGGAATCGATCCGTGCGGCGCGGTGCAAGTGCGTCTGACCCTCGAACCGTCCCAGGAACTGACCGTCATCGGACTCCTCGGCGAGGCGGCCGACGACGCGAGCGTGTCCTCCCTGGTGCGCCGCTGCCGCGCGCCTCAGGGAATTACCGCCGCCTTCGACGATGTGCAGACCTTCTGGCGACTCGCTGCTCGGCTCGGTCCAGGTCAGCACGCCTGACCGCTCGATGGACCTGATCCTCAACCATTGGCTCCTCTACCAGACGCTGGCGTGCCGCATCTGGGGGCGCTCCGCCTTCTACCAGTCGAGCGGCGCGTTCGGTTTTCGCGATCAGCTGCAGGACGTGCTCGCGTTTCTTCTCGCCGCGCCACACCTTGCGCGCAATCACATCCTCCATGCGCGCGTCGCGGCAGTTCGTCGAAGGCGACGTCCAGCACTGGTGGCACGAACCTGGCGGCCAGGGCGTACGAACGAAGTTCTCCGACGACCGGCTGTGGCTGGCCTACGCCACGCTGCAATACGTCACGGCAACGGCGATACGGGCGTCCTCGACGAGAGCGTGCCGTTCCTCGAGGGCCGGCGTGCTCGGTCCCGACGAGCACGAGGCCTATGAACGGCCCACGACGTCGAGCGAGCGGGCGACACTCTACGAGCACTGCGTCCGCGCGATCGCCCTCAATCTTTCAACCGGGGCGCATGGACTGCCGCTCATGGGAACCGGCGACTGGAACGATGGCATGAACCTCGTCGGCGCCGACGGCAAGGGCGAGAGTGTCTGGCTCGGCTGGTTCCTCGTCTCGATCCTGCGACCGTTTGCGGACCTGGCCGCAGCTCGCGGCGAGAGCGATCGCGCCGATACCTACCGACGCCATGCGACGTCGCTCGAAGCCGCGCTCGAGCAGGCCTGGGACGGCGACTGGTACCGTCGCGCCTACTTCGATGACGGCACGCCGCTCGGCTCGAAGGAGAACACCGAGTGCCGCATCGACGCGATCGCGCAGTCATGGTCCGTCCTTGCCGGCGGGGCCGACCGCGCACGCGCGCGGCAGGCGATGGAGGCAGTCGAGCGCCACCTGGTACGAACCGACGATCGAATGATCCTGCTGCTGACGCCCCCATTCGACAAGATGACTCCCAGCCCCGGATACATCCAGGGTTATGTACCAGGCGTCCGCGAGAACGGCGGGCAATATACGCACGCCGCTCTCTGGACGGTCATGGCATTCGCGCAGCTGGGCGACGGCGATCGGGCGACCGAGCTCTTCTCGATGCTGAACCCGCTGACGCACACCCGTGACGCCGCCGGGATTCGCACATATCGCGCAGAGCCGTACGTCGTTGCCGCGGACCTCTACTCGCAGCCGCCTCATGCCGGTCGCGGTGGATGGACCTGGTATACGGGGTCGGCCGGCTGGATGTATCGCGTCGGGATCGAGGCGATCCTGGGATTGACGCGCCGTGGCGGCGCGCTGCACATCGACCCCTGCATCCCGAAAACGTGGCCGCGCTACGAGATGGTCTTCAAGACCGGGCGAACGGAATACCGGATCGTCGTCGAGAACCCGAGCGGTGTGAATCGCGGCATCGCGCGGCTTGAAATCGATGGCGCCGACGCGACCGGTCGCGACGTGCCGATTGTCGACGATGGCGCGGTGCACCAGGTGAGGGTGGTGATGGGATAGAGGACAGTCGCGCCTCGCGGCTCGCGGCTGGCAGCTAGAAGCGAGCAGCGAGAGAATTTTCTTTTTAGCTGTCAGATTCACTTGATCGGCGCTTTCTTCGTCCGTCCCCACGCCACGAACGCCGCCAGGCCACCCAGCACGATATTGACAGGCGTCGCCTGCACCTCGCTACGCGAGAGATGGAACGCCATCGCGAGGATCATGATCGTCAAGAGTCCAAGGGCCGCGAGCGGGGTCAGCGAAGGCTTGATCCTGGTTGCAGCGGGGAGAATCAGGCCGATCGCCCCGAGGAGCTCGGAAATGCCGATAAACCGGACCATCGCAATCGGCACCTGCGACGCCCATTGAACGCCATTCTGCACGAGCACGTCGACCGGCTGGGTCGATTTCATGAAGCCGGCCATGCCAAATGCCGCCGCCAGCAGCACCTGAACGAGCCAAAGAATCAGATTCATGGGTTCAAGGGGTTCAGGAGGTTCAAAAGGGTTCAGGATGCGGCCGCGGCGCGTCCGTCACTGGGTTTGGCCAGCTTCTGAGCGATTGCGCGCTTGCGTTTCGCCCAGAACGGCACCCAGAACATCCAGACGCCCCCGCACCACAACAGCAGCAGCGTCACGCCGGTCGGCAGGAACAAGCCGAGCTTGGTCCAGTCGCCTGCGAAAAACGACCCGTCGTGAATCGACTCGATCAGATCCGACCGCCGATACGCGACCTGCAGAATCTGTCCCGTCCCGAGATCGACCTGAACCTCGTAGCCGTTGTGCAGCCAGACCTTCACCATGCCGCGCCCGGGCCGCACGTCCATCCGATTGACGTCATCCCAACTCAGCACGTGCATCTCGGGAACTTGCTTGACGCGCTCGAGCACGTCATCGAACGACAACTCAGGCGCCTTCCCCGTACCGCGTCGCTCCGGCGGCTGCACCCACGATGACTGCTTCTTGGCCTGCAGCAGCAAGCCGCTGCAGATCATCACCAGGAGCGGGATCGCGGCAATTGCGCTCGCCCAGTAGTGGACCTTTCGATTGAGGACATTGAACGTCATCTGGGCGTCGATTCAACCGTACCGATTGGCCTACTACCAGCAGTCGTAGTACTAAGCCCGCAGATTCGAACGGTTTGCGGGCACACGGGCGAAAGCCCTACTCCTGAAGGCGCAGTCCCTTGAACGCCGATACGCTGTCGGGCTTGGCCCAGAAACCGACACGACCGCCGACCGGCTCATCGCGCAGGTGCTCGACGCGAAGTGTGCCATTCACCGTGCCGGTAATTTTGCCGGCAGCCACATTCAGCTCGAGTGTGTGCCAGGCGTCGAGCGCCAGCTGGGCGTGATCGACGCCCTCTGCGACTCGCGCTCTTGCTCCGTCGGCGTATTTCCAGAGCGCGACGTTGCCGTCCTTCGTGTTGTAGCGAACGGCGAGATACTCGCCGTTCGGCCGCAGGTTGAAGGCGAGGCCCGCCAGCTGGTCGGAAGCGCCGGCAATCAACTTGAACTGCACTCGCGCCGTGCCCCGCGCGAAATTCTCGATGTTACGCACAGCCGCCAGCGGAAACGCCCCGGCTGAAGTGACGTTAGCGGCAAACTGGGATTCGGGCCGCGCAAAGAGCCGGCGCGCCAGCGCCGCCGGGTCGGCAACCGGCTTCCGGTCCCACTTCGTCGCGTCGACCGTGACGATGGTGTCGGGACCACTTGCCTGCTGTTCCCAGTGCCCGACAATCGGCACGAGGTCCAGCCTCGTCGACTGAGCGGAGAGAGCCGCAGCAGGGGCGAGAATTGCCAGCGCTACGGCGCGCCATTTCATCTTTCGGATCCTCTCGTTCAATCGACCGACAGGACAGCCAGCCCGGCCCGCTTGAGTTGCGCGTTCAGTGCGGGCAGGTCGACCGTTCGGAGTGTGGTCCAGCGCGCCATCACGCGCGCCGCATTCTGCTGCGCGGCTGTGACCGCAGCCAGCGTATTCGCCGTCGGGGCCACGTCGGCAGCTTGCATGGAGTTCATCAGCGCGCCGAGCGACGTGCTCAACGCCCACAATGTGTCGGCTGGCGCCGCAGGCGGAGGTCCGCCACGGCCGCCGCCCGGGCCTCCCCGCCCGCCACCTCCGGCGGGAGGTGTGCCTTCGAGCGCCGCGGCCTTCTGTGCGAAGGCGGCGAGCGAATCGGCAACGGTGCCCTGCGCCTGCAGCTTGGCAACCTGCTGCCGCATGAGACCGAGCTTCGCTGCCGCGATCCGCGCATCGGCAGCGCCGTAATACATCGCCCTGGTCAGTGTATAGACCTGCTGCATCGCAAGTGGCGGTGTCTTCACGCGCGGATCCTGCTTGACGACGATCGACTGCGTGTAGCTCTTGCCATCGACCGTCAACTTGACGGTGTAGGTCCCTGGATTGACCCACGGCGTCGTCGGCGCCGGAACGGTGTTGTATGGAATCGCCTGAATCGGGAGTTGCGTCGGCACGGCGCCCAGGCGCGCCTTCACCTGGAACCAACCCCGCGAGCGGCTGGTAGCGCACATCCCACACGAACCGGTGCATGCCCGACGCCGTTGCGAGCCCTCTGCGGCGGGCGATACCAGTAGACTGGCGCCGGCGCCGCTGGCGGTTCGGGAATCGGTGCGATCTGATCGGCACTCGAGTAGCGCCGGATCCGACGGCCGTCCTCCTGCAGGATCTCCAGGGTGACCGGTCCGGCCGAAGCCGACTTCAGGTAGTAGTTGACGATGGCGCCTTCAGGGGGATTGGGTCCCGTTGGCTCCTCTTTGGGCCAAGGCATATCGACGCTCGTATTCCAGCGCACGCGCCACGCCGTCGTCGGCTTGAAAAGGATCACGTCCTGACTCGCGGACGCGGCGTCGATCTGGCGCAACGGCGTGATGTCGTCAAGAATCCAGAATCCCCGCCCGTGTGTGGCCGCAACCAGATCGTCGTCTTTGACAATCAGGTCGCGGACCGACGACACCGCCATGTTCAGCCTCAGTGATTGCCAGTTGGCGCCATCGTCGAACGACACGTAGACCGCGCGCTCGGTGCCAGCGAAGAGCAATCCCTTTCGCCTGCGATCCTCGCGAACCGCGTTGACGGTCTCGCCATTCGGGATGCCGTTGACGATCTCGGTCCACGTCTTGCCGCCGTCGTGGGTGCGGAAGATGTGCGGACGGAGATCATCGAGGCGAAGCGTATTGACCGCGGCGTACGCTGTCAGCGGAGCGAAGCGGCCGGCATCCATGACCGACACTTTCGCCCACGGACCGACGCCCGGCGGCGTCACATCCTTCCAGGTGGCGCCACTGTCGGCAGTAACGTGAATCAATCCGTCGTCAGTTCCGACCCAGATGCGATTGATGTCCTGATAGGACGGGGCGACAGTGTAGATGACGCCGCGTTCGGCAGGCTGCGCCGAAGAGTCGCCGGAGTACTTGCCGACGCTCGCCGGCACGGTCCACGTTTTTCGCGTCAGGTCCGGGCTGATCTGCTTCCAATGCGTTCCGCCATCGACCGTCTTCCAAAGATGGTTGTTGGCGAAGAACAGGGCGCGTTTGTCGACCTCAGAGAAGATTACCGGCATCGTGCGAACCTGACGGAAGTTGCCCGTCACGCCACCGATGCCACCGCGCCCGCCGAGCGGACCGACCACCGACACCTGTCCGGTTCGTCGATCGAAGCGGGTCACCGTCCGACCTCCGTAGACGATGTCTGGATCGAGCGGATCGGGCGCAACGAAGCCGTACTCGTCGACGTTGACCGGAAGCCAATCGCGGTCGGAAATCGCGCCGTAGTTGCCGCGGCTCGACACACAGACCGAGCCGTTCTCCTGCTGCCCGCTGCAAATCCGATACGGAAACGCGTTATCCGCCGAGACGTGATAGAACTGCCCGGTCGGCTGGTTGTACCAGGAACTCCAGGTCTCGCCGCCGTTGAGCGTCACGACCGCGCCCTGGTCGGCGGCGAGCAGGATGATGCCGGGGTTGTCCGGGTTGATCCAGCCGTTCTGATAGTCCTCCCCGCCCGGAGCGCCCTTGAACGACGCCCAGGTCTTCCCGCCGTCGGTCGACTTCCACGACACGGTGCTCGCCATAATCACGATGTCGGGATTCTTCGGATGCGCGATCGGCATCGGCAGGTCGCCGCCACCGATCCGGCCAGCCGGCCGCGGATCGGTCGTGATACGCGCCCACGTTTCGCCGGCATCATCGCTGCGGTACAGGCCGACCGCGCCGCGATCGCTCGACGCACCGGGCTTTTCGTAGCCGGCTACGGCCGCGTACAACCGCTTGGGATTTGCCGGCGAAATCGCGAGATTCGCTTGGACGACGACCGGCAGCCCGGTCGTGAGCGGCTTCCAGGTCGTGCCACCATCGACCGACTTGAACATGCCGCCGTTGGTACCGGCCCACACCGAGTTCTCCCACGGGCCCTGGCGTTCCTCCCACATCGTGGCGTACACGGTCTCGGGGTTCGACGGATCGATGTCGACGTCGTTGCCGCCCGTGTTCTCATCCTTCGAGAGCACCTTCTCGAAGGTCTTGCCGCCATCGGTCGAGCGATAGATGCCGCGCTCGTCGTTGGGACCGTAGGGATGCCCGAGCGCGGCCACAAAGAGCCGGTTGGGGTTCTTCGGGTCGACGACGATGGCGGGAATTTGCTGGGCGTCGCGCAGTCCGAGGTGCGTCCACGTCCGGCCAGCGTCGGTCGACTTGTAGACGCCGTCGCCCGTCGAGAGATCCGGACGGTGAAGGCCTTCGCCGCTGCCGACGTAAATCGTGCTGGCGTCGGAGGGAGCGATGGCGATCGTACCGATGGACCCCGTCGGTTGGTCGTCGAAGATCGGTTTCCAGACGCGGCCGGCGTCAGTCGTTTTCCAGACGCCGCCGTTGACCGCCGCCATATAGAAGGTGTACGGATGGCTGGCGTGGCCGGCCGCCGCGCGGGTTCGGCTCGCGCGGTGGGGGCCGACGTTCCGCCAGCGCAGCTCGTCAAAAAGCTGAGGGCTGACCCCGCTGGTCTGTTGGGCCGGAAGCGACGCCGTCAACGCGAGGAGTGGGGCGGCCAGGATTGCCAGGCGGCACATCCCGGCGCGCCAACCGATCATCGTTTGCTCCTCATCGCTTGCTCCAAGGGGCCACTTGTTCCTGCACCGTCTTCGTGTCCCCGACGATCACGAGCGTCATCTTGTCCGGCGTGAGGTACTGGTTCGCGATCCGCCGCACCTCGTCCGGCGTGACCGCCATCACTCGTTTCACGTAGGTCGCCAGATACTGCTCGCCGAGTCCGTGCCGGTCCACAAAAGCAATCTGGCTGAGAACACCGCCGCGCGAGGCGTTCTGCACGACGAAGATGCCAGCCAGATTGTTCTTGATGCCCTGCAGTTCGGCCGCGGTCGGGGCCTCCTTCCGCAACCGATCGATCTCGAAAAAGATCTCCTTGAGTGACGGACCGGTCACGTTGGTCGTGACGTCGGCGGTTTCGACCCACTGCGCATCGCCCGGATGCGAAGTGATCGTGCTATTCGGCGAATACGTGTAGCCCTTCTGCTCGCGGATGTTCGCCGTGATCCGCGACGCGAACGATCCGCCGAGAAGTGAATCGGTCACTTCGAGTGCGACCCAGTCGGCATGCGACGGATCGGCCACCTTGAGTCCCACCATGACTGTCGATTGCGGCGCGCCCGCGCGATCCAGCAGCGCGAAGCCGCCGGATCGGGCAGCCGGTTTCGCCGGCGGTGCCATCGTCTCGCCGCGAGGCCAGGCGTCGAATGCCTTCCGCACGCTCGCTTCCATCGCCGCCGCGTCGAACACACCGGCGATGTAGATCCGGGCGCGGCCGGCGGTGAAATGACCCTTGTGGAAGGCGCGGACCTGCTCCAGCGTGTAGCCCGAGAGCATCGCCTCGGTCGGAAACAACCGGCCGTACGGGTGGTCGCCGTAGATCAACTCGGCAAACTTCTCGGCAGCCACGGACTGCGGCGTGCTCTTTTGAATCGCCAGGTCTCGCGCCATGTTCGCCTTGACCCGCGCGAGCTCCGACTCGGGCAGGCGAGGTCGCTCGGCGACGTCGGCAATGAGCTCGACGGCCTTGGCGCCGTTTTCCGACAGCACGTCAGTGGAGATCGTCGCCATATCCGGCCCGACACCGACGCCGAGCTGCCCGCCCATCGCGGCAAACTCGCGTGCCAGCGCCTCGCCGGTCAGCGCCGTGGTGCCCTCGCGCAGCATGTTGCCGGCGAGGTCGGCCAGCCACACTTGATCTTTGGCTTCGTAGACGTTGCCGGCTTGGATGACGAGGCGGATCGTGACCTTGGGCACGAGGCCAAACGGCACCATCGTGACCGGAAGGCCGTTCGACAGCGTGAATCGCTTCGGACTGGGAATGACGAAGTCCTTGGCCGGGCCGGGCGCCGGCGGCGCCTGTTTCTGCGCGGCGCCGGCCGCGACGGTGGCCACGAGGATCAGCGCCACAAGCATGTGGCGGCGCACCAATCGTGGGATCAGAACTCTGTTCGTCATCGCGCGTTCCCTTTCCCCGCGTCGTTTTGGAATCGGCTCTCCGGCTCCGCGCCGGTCTTCCCCGGCGTGATCACATAGACGGTGCGATTGCCGGGCCGGAGATACTCATTGGCCGTTTTCTGGATGAGCGCCGGCGTGACTTTGGCGAACCCTTCTTCGAGCCGGTTGATTCGAGACGGGTCGTCGTCGAAGAGCGCGAACGATGCCAGCAGGTTGGCGCGGCCGAAACCGACGAACTGCTCGGTCTCGGCATAGAGCCCCGACCGCATCTTGACGCGCGCGCGCTCGAGCGTCGCCGGATCGAGCCCGTCTTTTCTGACTTGTTCGATGACGGTATCAATTGCCGCCAGCAATTTGTCCGTCGGCGTCTTCGCGTCGTGAAAGAACTGTGCGATCCACAGCATCGGGCCGCTGTAGTCGAACATGCTGCCGAGCCCCCAGTTGATCCCCGCGTCGACGCCGCCGGTCAAGCCGGCCTTGCGCACGACCTCGTCGAAGAGCAGCGAGTCGCTGCCCTGCGCGAGCGCGCGGTCGATGAGTCCGAACGCGAACCACTCGGGTGTGAACCTGTCGGGCAGGTGATACGCGATGCCGAGCGCCGGACGGTTGGCGAGCGGGTCGGTTCGGCCCGTGCGCTTTTCCTTCTCCTGTCGCGGCTCGCGCAGATCGACCGGCGGCGGCAGCTTGCCCGCCGGGATGTCGGCAAAATACTTCTCGATCCATGCCTTGGCTCGATCGGCGGCAAAGTCGCCGGTCACGACCAGGACGGCGTTGTTCGGCGCGTAGAACGTCCGGAAAAACGATCGCACGTCATCGAGGGTCGCCGCATCGAGGTGCGCGAGGTCGCCGTAGAAGTTGTGGGCGTTGTACCAGTTCTGGTTCGCCGCCATCGGCAGGTCGATCCACGGGAAACCGCCATAGGGCTGATTGAGGACATTGACCTTGACCTCGTTCTTGACCACTTCCTGCTGGTTCTTGAGGTTGTCGGCGTCGATGTTGAGGCCCCGCATCCGATCGGCTTCGGCCCAGAGAATCGTTTCCAGCACGTGCGACGGGACCACCTGAAAGTAGTTCGTGAAGTCGAATCTCGTGGAGCCGTTCAGCAGGCCCCCGTTTGATTCCACCAGCCGGATGAACTCCATCTTCCCGAGATTCTGCGAGCCCTGGAACATCATGTGCTCGAAGAGATGCGAGAAGCCGGTCCGGTCCTTCGGCTCGTTGCGGAAGCCGATGTTGTAGTACACGGCCACGACCGCCGTCGGCGTCGTCGCGTCATGCGACAGAACGACCTTGAGCCCGTTCTTCAGCTTGAAGTACTCGACTGGGACTTGGAGCCCCTGCTTTGGCGCGGCCTGGCGGGCCGCACCAGGGATCACGGAAGCCGACGCCGCCATCACGATCGCGAGCGGCACCACCAACAAGCACTTCGAGAGGTTTCCTCGTACCAGCATCGTTGCACTCCTTCAACCACTGCTCACATTCGCACAAGTATAGCCACGGACGCCGGAACGCGATCTTGCACGCACGGGACGCGGATCACGGATCCCGCAGTCTGACGGAACGCGGATCCCACGGTCTGACGGGACGCGGATCACGCGGTCTGACGGGGCGCGGATCACGCGGATCTCCCACGGAAACACAGAACCCACTGATACCGCGCGCGATGCCGAATGGCGCTCACGCTTCCCTGCTTGCACGCCGGCCGGAGGGCCGGCGTGGGGTGAGGCGAGGGATGGGGATCACAAGCACTCAATATTCCAACGGTGCTTGTGATTCCCGCCCCTCGCCTCACCCCAACCGCGCTACGCGCGGTGCAAGCAGTTTCGTGCGCTGCGATCCAGTTATCTCCGTCCGTCATTCGAAATCCGCGTGATCCGGGTCCCGTAGAGAAAGGAGCCGTGATCCGCGTCCCGTTAGGCATAGATCCGCGTTCACCAGCGGAACGCCGTGCGGGCCGCCTCCCCACAGAGCCGGTCATAGAGCTCGTCGGCGGTGGCCCGAGCCAGGTACGGAATGTTCACGCGGTGGGATGTGTTCCCCGCACCAGCCGTGTCCACGCGGATGCTCGCCATCCGCGCTCTCCGATCGAAGGGGGATTCGCCGAGCGACACGGCCTGCATCTTGTTGAAGCGGGCGACGGTCAGCTCGCGCCATAACCAGCCGCTGCGGAAGAAGACCGCCCCCTCGCCAGCGGCCCATCCGAGGTGCCGGACGTACAGCCGCGCGTGGCTCCATGCCCACACAAACAGCAGAGCCATCCAGGCGAGGGTCCACCACTTCAGCATCGCGATGAATGGAGCGGTGAGAAAAGCGGCGAAGACGAGCGACGCCTTCAGCGCGCGCCGGAAGCCGCGAGGGTCGACCGGGGACCACGCGACGCCCTCGATGTCGACGCCGGGCAACACCTCGGCAAGCAGATTCGTCAGATCGGCACGCTTGACGATCGGGGCGAGCGACTCGCGTGTCGCGCCGGCCGCTCCTCCGTCGCTGCCTGCCGACTCCACGCGAACCGACGCCGTCTTGAACAGCCGATGAAGCGGGCTCTCGCGGATCGTGACCGTTTGAACGCGGCGGATGGGAATCGTGGCCATCACTCGCGTGAAGAACCCAAACTCGGCGCGCAGATCGTCACCGGCTCGGTCCAGGCGAAACCCCCACAACCGGATGACCGACCAGCACATCGACAGGACGCGGATCGCGAAGACGAAGGCGGCAAACGCGAGCGCGAGGATGGCGAGCCAGCCGAATGATGGAGCGCCGCGGCCGCCGAGCGCGCGGAGCACCTGCTGGATGACGCCGCGGCCCGAAACGTTCTCGCCAAACACGAAGTCGATCGTCGGGTCGAACAACCCGACTTCCCACAGGAGCCCGAAGGCCGCGAAAACGATGATGAGCCCCCGGCTGTCGACCAACCCGGCAAGCAGCAGCTCGCGCGGACCGAGCGTCAGCAGCGACCGGCGAGCCGGCGGCGCGAACGGCGGTGCCGCCGCGATCGCCGACGAGCCCTCTGCGGGCGCGATCCGCCCGACAAAGACGCGCTCTCGCATCTCCTCGAGCGCCGCGAGCGGCAGGACGCGCATCCTCGCTTCTGGTTCATCACCGGCGCCGGTCTCGACCCGCACCTCGACGACTCGCAGCAGGCGGTGCAGGAGGTTCTGGACGGCATCGATGTTCTGGATCCGTCCGTACGGAACGTGACGCTCGTTGCGAAAAATCAACCCGGTCGTGATCACGAGCTCGGCAGGATCGAATCGATAGCGGAACGTGAACGACCGGACAACCGCGATAGCCGCGTACGGAATGATGAGGAACACCAACCAGACTTGCCAATCGAGCCCGGCCGATCCCGCGCCGACGAGAACGACCAGACCGGGGACGACGAGCTGCCGGACGTGGCCGGCGATGTCGAAGGCGAACGAGAGCGGGTGGAGCCGGCGTTCAGACGGCATCGTCGCTATTTCGGGGAAGCAGGCGGAGCCTGAGCGAGAACGCGACGTCGTAGTTCAGCCCTGGCAGCTCGACGCGCGAGTAGTCGGTCCCCGCGGTATAGAGCACGAGGCGGCCGAGCCCGTACCGATCGCTCCATCGGCCCCTGCGACACATCGATGTGCTGCACGCGGGAGCGCGGGACACTCACAATCTCGCGCCACCAGACGCCACTGCGAATTTCAATGCCTTCGTCGTCGAGCCTGTAGGAGGTGTGCCGGTAGTGAATCGGCGGCCAGGCGTACGACAGCCAACCGGTGCCAACCGTGAGCATGACCCATCCGAGAAGGAGCAGCGCCCCTGCCCACGCCGGCAGATCAGCGGCCAGCCAGTAGACGGCGACAGCCGCGAGCGTGCACGCGGCCGTCGACGCGGTCACGATCCAGCCAACCACGCGCTGAAAGGGAATGTACTGAGGGTCGAGCTGACGATCGCCAGGCTCCGCCGTGGACGCTGGCAGCTCGGCAACGGGCGGAGTCGCGTCGGTATCCGCCGTCGGAGCCAATTCGGTCACCCCTGGCGCGGTTTCGTCCATGTGTCTGGCTCTATCGTAGTCCCAGCTCCGCCGCCGGCACGATCCACCGACCGCCGTAAGAAGTCCGGCTTTGGTCTGACTTTCAGTTGTAGGTGTCCGGCCTGAGCCAGTCCCTCAGACTCCGCCGGGCGACCGACCCCGACTGGTGCTATGCTCAAAGCACGAGATGCCAGCAAGGAACGGATCATGGACATCGGGGCAGAACTTCGAGCCGCTCGCGAAACCAAAGGACTCTCTGTCGGCGCGTTGGCCGAGCGCACGCGTGTGCCCGCACGAACGCTGTCTGCCATTGAACGCAACGATCGATCGGCTCTCCCGCCTCAACCTTTTGCCCGGGGGTTCGTCAGAACTTACGCAGACGAACTCGATCTGGATCACGAGCGCGTGGTTCGCGAGTTTTTTAAGCAGTTCCCGGCTGAAGCCCCGACCGGTCCGCTCCTCGTCACGCGGCAAATAGCAGACCCGTCGTGGCAGCCGCCCTCGCGATGGCTGGGCATGGCGACCTCTGTGGCGATACTGTTGGTCGTTGTCACAGCCGCGGTCGTGCTCGGACGGCGCGGCGAAAGCCACGTCGAACCCGGCACCGTCGGCACAACCGGCAACGCGCCGGTCTCGCCGGCACCAGCCCGCGTGCCTGACGTCACGCCTCAGCCGACAGCCCAGCCAACAGACGTGGTTCCAACTCCAGCGGCGACGTCTGCCGCGATATCGATCGTTCTGTCGATGAACCGTCCGTGCTGGGTCTCGGCCACGGTGGACGGGCGACGCACGATCTATCGCATCCTCCAGCCAGGCGAGCGCGAAACCCTCGCCGCCGAGCGCGCCATCGCCCTTCGCTTTGGCGACGCCGGCGCAGTGACATGGACCATCAACGGCCGCGACCCCGGTTCCCCCGGCGCCGCCGGCGCGGTCCGGGATGTCAGGATCACCGTCGAGAACGCCGGGACCGTGAAATAGATGATCGTGTGAAGGCTGACTTCACCGTTTCCCCTGCTCCTCTATCGCAATCAGCAACAGCGTCTGGTCGTCGTCGGGCTCGCGCTCGGCGGCAAACGTGTCGAGATCTTCGACGAGGGCGAGCACCTGATCGGCCGGCGCGCGGTCGGCCGTGCGCTCGAACGCAGCGACGAGGCGTGGGAGATCGTACATGTCGTCGGCGGGATTCGACCGCTCGGTCACGCCGTCGGTGTAGAACAGGAGCCGGTCGCCGCCCTGCAGCGCGTGCCTCACATCAGGCACCTTCGGCAAATCCATCATCAGCACCGGCATCGTCGCATCGACTGGTAGAACACTCACCTGCCGGCCACGCAAGAGTAGCGGCGGAGGGTGACCAGCGCACGCGATCGTCACACTGCAATCCCGCGGATCGATCAGCGCCGACAGCGCGGTCGCAAACATCGGCGATTCCCACAGGAACTCGAAATGCCGGTTGAGATAGCGCAGCATCTCGGCCGGATCGCAGGCGAACCCGGGAAACGCGTGGACCGCGGCACGAATCATCGCCATCACGATGGCCGAGGGCGCGCCGTGGCCGGACACGTCGGCGACGATGACGCCAAACTGGCCGTCGGGGAGCGCGAACACGTCGTAATAGTCGCCGCCGGCATACAAGCTGGTCCGGTAGTAGGCGGCAAACATCGCGCCCATCCCTGACGGCAGCGCGGCGGGAAGGATGCGGCGCTGCATCGCGCCGGCGCTCGCGAGTTCCCGCTCCAGGCGATCGCGGCTGCGACGAACCTCGCGCTCCAGCTGCTGGCGCGCGACGTGGTTGGCGACGCGCGCGATGACTTCCTCGGGTTGAATCGGCTTGGTGATGTAGTCGGACGCCCCGAGCTCGAGCCCCGTGACCTTGTCGGTGACTTCTCCCAGAGCTGAGAGGAACACGACGATCGCGTCGCGCGTGGACGGATCGCTTTTGAGCGCGCGACAGACCTCGAAGCCGTCGAGTTCGGGCATCATCACGTCGAGAAGGATCAGATCGGGGTGCACGCGGCGCGCGATGTCGAGCGCGGCCCGGCCATTCTTCGCGGCGAGCAGACGATAGCCCCGACCTTCGAGGGTACGCACTACCAGCCGGAGGTTCACCGGGCTGTCGTCGACCACCAGAATGGTCGCGCCAACCGCGGCTTCTGCCGGACCTGCGGGCGGAACTGGCGTCACGCTGGACATGCGGGCTGGCTCATGGCTGTTGCTCAAGCGACGCGGCGAGCCGGAGCAGGGCATCATAGTCGAACGCGGCGGTTAACGCCGCGATCCGGCGACCTAGAGTGCCGGGCGTCTCCCCTTCCGCCGACAGTTGCTCGGCAATCGCGTCGAGGTCGGCCACGCTGCCGATGGCGGCCGCCTCGCGAATCTTCGCGGCGAGTCCACGAACGCTGACATCGCTTCCAATTGGTGGAATCGCCGCGTCCTCCTCTCCCGACGGGCTCACGAACCTGGCGCCGGTGTAGCGCTGCAGCTTGGCGAAGAGCACGTCGGCCCTCACCGGCTTTGGAAGAAAGTCGACGCAGCCGGCCTCGCGCGCGGCCTGCCGTACTTCGTCCCACGCGCTGGCTGACACGGCAATGACTGGAATCGCCGCGGTCGCCTCGTCGGCGCCGAGCTGTCGCGTCGCCTCGAATCCGTTCAGGTCGGCCATGCGCAGATCCATGAGGACGACATCGGGCCGGTGGGTGCGGCCGAGCTCGACGGCCTCGAGTCCGCCAGCCGCGGTGATCACCCGCACGCCGGCGCTCTCGAGCAGGCTGGCGAGGATCCTGCGGTTCACGGAACTGTCGTCGGCGACGAGCGCCGTCAGCTGTTCCCCCGGCGCGAGCCGCGCGTCCGAGGAGAGCGCCTCGCCATCGCCGTCGACGGGTACCGCAGGCGCCACGTCCTCGGCCTCGACGAGCGGCAGCTCGAAATAGAAACGGCTGCCTTTCCCCGGCGTGCTCTCCACTTTCAGCTCGCCACCCATACCACGCACCAGGCGGTGGCTGATGGTCAGCCCAAGGCCAGTGCCACCGAGCTCGGCGCCCGAGCGCGTCTGCCGAAACGCCTGAAAGACCGCGCTCAGGTTTTCGGCTTCGATCCCGATGCCGGTATCGACGACGTCGAAGCGCAGACGGCCGGCAGTGCCTGGCGCGATGCGGAGCGCTACCTGGCCTTGCGCGGTGAACTTGACGGCGTTCCCGAGCAGGTTGAGCAGGACCTGGCGCAGGTGACGGCCGTCGAGCGTGACTCGGGCGGGCAGACCAGGGTCGACCTCGGTCACAAACTGCAGCCCCTTGCGCTGCGCCCGCTCTTCGATGACGTAGCGGAGATCGACGGCGACCTGGCGAACATCGCAGGGCGCCGCCTCGATGTCCATGCGGCCGGCCTCGATCTTCGAGAGGTCGAGCACGTCGTTGATGAGATCGAGGAGATGCGAGCCGCAGGCGCTGATCGCATCGAGCGCGTCGCGCTGGTTCGGGCCGAGCGTCCGATCGCGCTGTAGGAGCTGGGCGTAGCCAATGACGCCGTTGAGCGGCGTCCTGAGCTCGTGGCTCATGTTCGCAAGGAATTCGCCCTTGGCGCGATTCGCGGCTTCCGCGGACTCCTTGGCCAGGCGCAGCTCGTCTTCGTGCCGCAACCGCTCGGAGATGTCGCGCACGAAGGCGCCGAAGAAGTAGCCGCGGCCGGCGCGGACCGGCGTGGTCACGGTAATCTCAATTGGAAACTCGCGACCGTCGCGGTGCAAGCCGCGCAGTTCGAGTCGCCGGTTGACGATCGGGGCTTCGCCGGTGACGTGAAATCGCTTCAGGCCCTCGATATGTGCCGAGCGAAATCCAGCCGGGATGATCGTGTCGGACAGCTGCCGCCCGATGACCTCGTCACGCGGCCATCCGAAGGTGGCGCCGGCCTGCGCGTTCCACGACACGATCCGTCCGTCGGAGTCCATCCCGATGAAGCAGTCGTGCGCCGAATCGAGCATGAGGCGCGCGCGCGCTTCGCTCTCGGCGAGATTCTGCACGGCCTGGCGGCGATCGGCATCGGCGAGCGCCACCACGACGAGATTGGCCAGCGACAAGGCAAAGTTCTGCTCGTCGAACTTCCACGTTCGTGGCCCGCCGACGTGCTCGATGCACATCACGCCGAGGCCGCGGTCTTCCTGCCGCAGCGGCACGTCGAGCATCGCCCCGATACCGTTCGGCGTGAGGTACGACGCGCTAAACTCGCAGGTCCGAGGATCGGTGTGCGCATCGGCGGCGGCCACGACGCGGTCGTGGCCAATGGCACTGAAGTAGGCCGGCACGTCGCGTGCGTACAACCGCTCGCCCGACGAGTGCTGGCCGGTATGGGTCTGAAAGAGATCGTCGCACCGCAACGTCGAGCCGTTCTCCTCGAATCGCCAGGTGCTCACGCGAGCCACCTCGAGGGTGCGCGAGCAGGTCTCGAGGATGAGCCGCAGCCGATCGCTGACCGTCACCGTCACGCCGGTCTGCCGCGAGGTCAGCTCGGTCAGCGCGTGACTTTGCGCGGCCAACCGCCGTTCGCTGTTGCGAAGCTCCTGCTGGGACTCATCCGCGGCGTCGAGGAGGCGGTTCACGGCGCCGCTGAGCTCAGCCAGATCGCCGCCGGCGCTGCCTTCTTCGAGCCGGGCCGTCCGGTTGTCGGCGTGCAGGATTTCGAGCGCGCGCGAACTCACCTGGTTGACTCGCCGGATCAACCGAAGCCGGAACACACCGGCAACGAGCAGCGAGACCCCGAACACCAGGCCGCCGATGAACAGAAGCTCTTCGAGGAACGACGGCGCCTGTCCGCCGTGCCAGGCCCGCTCGACCAGGTGGAAACCCACGAAGCCGATCACGAGCAGAATGATGACGACGATGCGCGTCTTCAGCATGCGGGAACTGAGAATTCTGTCACGACCGCCAGGCTCAAATGGGCTTCACCGCCGGGGCGCTAAGTCACGTCCTCGAGTGCTCTCAGCGGCGCAAGCTCTCGCGCGGCAGCTACTGCGACGGGGTCGTCTGCGCCGTCGGCTTGATGACCAGGTTCTCGATGAAGAACTCCATCATCCGATCGGTATTGATGCCGCTGTGGCCGCGGTCCGGGCCAACCTGCACCTCGAAGCTCTTCCCCGACTGCTGCAGCGCCGCGATGAGCTGCATCATATTCGACGGGTGCACGTTGTTGTCGGCGGTCCCGTAGTAGAGCATCAGGCGGCCCTTCAGCTGGTTCGCATACGTCATCGCGCTTCCCGCTTCATAGCCGGCCTTGTTCTCCTGCGGTATCCACATGTAGCGCTCGGTGTAAATCGAGTCGTAGTGGTTCCAGGCCGTGACCGGCGACGAGGCTGACGCCGCTGCATACACATCGGGGTAACGCAGGATCGACAGGACCGAAGCGTAGCCGCCATAGGACGTGCCGTAGATGCCGATGCGCGCCCGGTCGACGTACGGGCGGTTGCCCAGCGCCTTCACCCCTTCGGCCATGTCATCGATCTCGATCTGCCCGAGCTTGAGGTAAATCGAATCGAGCGTCCGTTTGCCCATCCCCGACGCCGCGCGCGACTCGAGGTTGACGATGAGAAACCCGTACTCGGCCACAGCGCTCGGGGTGACGAACGTCTCGCGGGCCGTGTTGCTGGCCGACGCGGGACCGCCGTAGACGGGCACGAGCACCGGATACTTTCTCGCCGGATCGAAGTTCGATGGAAACTGAATCAGCCCTCGCAGCACCGTTTTGCCATCGGCCGCCTTGTAGGTGAACATCTCGGCTCTCCTCAGGCCGAGTTCGTTGAACTTCGTCAAATCGCTCTTGGCGATCTCGGCGACGACCTTCCCCGACCCGTCGACGATCCGGGTCGCGGGCGGGACGTCGTGCGTCTGATAGGTGTCGAGGAAGTATGTGTTGTCAGGCGAAATGCCGCAGCTCGCAGCCCCGCCAAAGGCCCCACGCCCTCCGCCTCCCGCCGGCGCAGCAGCGACGCAGGAGCCTACCGTGTGATGGAACGCGGGATCGGTCAGGCGGACATCGCCCTTCCCATCGAGACCGACCCGGTGGAGCTGCAGCTTCAGATGGTTGTCGCCATCGCGTGCGGTGTAGAAGACGACCCCTGCGGACTCGTCGACCTTGACGAGGCCGGTGACCTCGAACGACGTGTGGTTCGTCAGCGGCGTGATGAGCGATCCGTTGAGGTCATAGAGGTAGAGATTGGTAAAGCCGTTACGCTCCGACTCCCAGATGAATCGCCGGCCGTCGCCCGGTTGCTTGAGAAACTGCATCAGCGGCCGGTTGTCGATCCAGCCGGTCGGCCACTCTTCGTGGATGATGACGCGGGCGGCGCCCGAGTCGGGATTGGCCGCAATCAGCTCGAGCACGTTCTGGCGGCGGTTCGTGCGATTGAAGAGCAGCTCACGCCCGTCAGGCGACCACGAAACGCGATAGACGTAGTGCCCGACGACGTCGTTGTCGAAGGGCTTGCCGCTGCGAACGTCGACCCTCGTGCTCTTCTTCGTGGCGACGTCGTAGACGAAGAGATCGACGATTGGGTTGGCCGCGCCGGCCTTGGGGTAGGCTTCGACGTCGTTGGTGCTCTGAATCTTGGTTTGATCGAGCTGAAGGTTGTAATCGACGACCTGTTTTTCGTCGAAGCGGTAGTACGCGACCTTGCGGCTGTCGGGCGACCACCAGATGGCGCTCGTCTGGCTGAGCTCTTCGCCGTAGACCCAGCTCGCCGTACCGTACTTGATGCGATCCTTGTCGTTGCCGTCAGTCGTGATCGCCGACTCGTTGGCCCCATCGGCGTCGCTCACCCACAAATTGCGATCGCGATAGAACGCTTTCTTGCCGTCGGGGGCGTCGGCCGTGGCGGCCTGCCGGCCGCGTTCGATGCCCGTGCCACCGCGTCCACCACCGCGCCCGCCGCGGCCGCCAGCGTCCGTCGCGGCGCCAAGCTCGGTTGCGCTGCGCGTGGCCACGTCGAAGCGATACCGCTTGCCGTCGAGCACGTATTCGACACTGGCGCTGTCGGCACTCCAGGTTCCGCTGACGGCGCCCGAACGCACGGCGCCGTTCAGCTGCGTGCTGACCTTCTGATACTGCGCGTACCCCGGCATCGTCTTCAGGCGATCCTGGGCGCTCGTCGCGACATGGAACAGGGCGACGCCGACGAGACCGAACGACAGCGCGGTTCCTGCGCGGGCAACCGCTCCAGGCTGATAGCGACTCACGTAGTGCTCCTTAGAGTGAATTCGGAAGAGCGCGCGCAGGCATGACGCGACGCGTCAATCGGTAACGATACCAGATATTCGCGAGGGGCTTCCGGCGGCGCTCGGTTCGAACCGCGGGCCGCCTGTCCGACACGTCTACTCCAGATATTTCTTGAAGTATTCGGCTCTGGACGCGTAGCCAAGACGCTCGTAGAAGGGTCCAGCGCTCCTCGTCGCGAGCGCGACGTGGGTGCACTGCCGGCGCACCGCCCATGCCTCGAACTCGTTCATGAGCCTGGCACCGAGGCCTGCGCCGCGCGCGTCCGGGACCACAAGGATTTCATCCACCCAGGCGGTCGCGCCGGCGGCATAGAACGCATCCCGAGACGACCCCGATACGTACCCCACCAACCGGCTGTCCAGCTCGGCGACGAAGATGGCCGAGCGGGAATCAGCCAGCTTCGATTGCAGGATCGCGCGAAACCCGTCCAGCGTGGACGGTGTCGGGGTCGGGAACTGACGCGTGAGCTCAAACAGCGCCAGTTCGTCGGCCGACGTGACGGCTCGGACGGTGACATCCATCGCCGCTATTCTATGGTCCTCTTATCAGATCGACATTCCGCCGTTACGACCCCCGCCCCGATCGTTTCGTAAGCTCGTCCCACCGCGTGTGCCGATGCCGCCTGCCGATCACCGGCACCAGGCGCACCAGGAGCAGCACGATCCAACAAAAGGAGAACCACACCACCGCCACCACCGCCAGCAGGCCGGCGATGATGCCCAGGGCCGATACGATCTGAAGAAACGTCGTCACGATGGCGGACCCGTTGACGCATGCTCATTGGCTGCGCAGCGCGACCGCTGGATCGACACGCGCGGCGCGCACGGCGGGAATCAGCGCCGCGAGCACTGCCGTGCCGAGCATCGTCACCGTCACCACGACCAGCGTGACCGGATCTCCGGCCGTCACACCGACCAGAACCCCTTCGAGAAGGCGACCCGCGATAAACGCCAGCGCAATCCCCAGCGCAAGTCCTGGCGCCGCATTCCTCAGGCTTTCGCGGACGATTCGGCCGGCGATGAGGGTTGGCGATGCGCCCAGCGCGAGCCGTATGCCAATCTCCCGGGTCCGGCTGGCGACGAGCAGCGAGAGCACGCCGTATACCCCGAGTGCCGCGAGCGCCAGCGCCGCACCAGAGAAACCGCTGATCACGTTGGCCGTGACGCTGCGCGCGACGAGCTGATCGTCGAGGATGTCAGTCAAGAGCCGCGCCGTGCTGACGGTTGCGGCTGGTTCGACGACCCGGACGCGTGCGCGCAGGTCCCGCGCGACGGCGCGAATCTCACGCGCCGCGTTTGGTGTCTGGTTCATGCGGAGCAGCAGCGTGAAGCCGGTCTGGGGGAACTGTCGCGTGCTGAGATAGGACAGCGGCCTCGCTGGACGAGCTCGAGGCCACGGAACCCGCTCGTTGCTCGACCACGCCGACGATCTCGAACTCCTCCAGGGGCGGTGACCCCCCCAAGTCCCCCTGCGGGGCCGAAGCTCCGCAAGCGACGCCCCCCACAGCGGTCGCGCCGATGCTCGCGCGCGAAGGCCTCGTTGACCACTGCGACGCCTGGCCGGCCGAGACGCATCCTCCATCGCTGAAGGTCCGACCGCGACAGGACTTCGACGTCGAGCGCGTCGAAGTAGCTGGCGCTCACGATGCGCAGCTGCGCCTGGCCTCGGATTTCGCTGTCGGCGCCGGCGTCGGCGCCATCGAGCCGCACGGTGTCCATCCAGTTCGCCTCAGCGGATGGTTGGATGCGAGTGCCGCGGCGCGAACCTCCGGTCGATTCTCGAACGATTGTCGAACTGCGGTCTCGAACGCGGCGATTTTCGCCGGCGTATCGCGAGCGGCCGGCAGGCCGATTTCGGCAGTCACGACGCCGTCGAGAACGAAGCCGGGATCGGTGGATGGCACGCACCAGAGCGATTGCATCGAGAGAGCGGCTGAGACGACCAGGGTGATTGACACCGCCACCTGGCCGGCGACGAGCACGCGAAACACCGAGCCTCGGGCGCCTGGCGCGACTCCGCGTGGAGTTGGACCCGATTGCAGCACGTGCCCCACAGGCCACGCCGCAATCAGCAAACCCGAACCGATCGCGGTCAGCACTGCGACTATTGCGACGCGGAAATCGAGGACGGCTGAGGTGAGAAACGGCAGGTTCGGTGGAAGCCGTTCGGGAAGTGCCGCAAGGACGTAATCCGCGACCAGCATTCCAGTCACGCCGGCGACGAGTGCCAGGACCATGGCCTCGACGGCCAGCTGGCCTGCCAGCTGCCCCGCCGTGGCGCCGAGCGCGGCCCGGACGGCTATTTCGGCACGGCGACTTTCAAACGCCGAAATCTGTAGCGCGGCAAGATTGGCGCAGGCGACCAGCAGGAAGGCGACCGCGGCGCCGGTCAGCGCCAGCAACGGCAGTCGCGCGTCGCGAACGAATTGCTCCCTGATCGGCGTCACGGCACCGCCGTGCGGATCGGCAGCGGCCGGAGCGGCAATCCTCATCAGCTCGTCGGTCGCGTGCTGCATTGAGATGCCAGGAGCCAGCCGAGCCACGACGCCGAACACGTGACTCCTCGTGTTCGAATCGAGCGCTGGAGTGCGGGCGATCGGAATCCAGCATTCTCGCAGTGACGCGTCGATCGACACTGAGGCGGGGTTGGACGGCCAGCCCGGGAACACAACTGGCGGCATGACGCCAATAACGGTGTACACCAGGCCGTTCAGTCGAACCGACTGGCCGAGCACGTCGGCGCGGCCGCCAAGGCGTTGCTGCCAGAACGCATGCGACAGCACCAGCACCTGATGCTGTCCAGGGATCTCATCGGCGCTTGTGAACGCGCGCCCAAGAACCGGCGCCACGCCGAGCGTCTCGAAGAACGCCGCCGAGACTCGGCCGCCGCGCACCGATGTCACGCCATCGACGCCTTCCAGCGAGAACCCGGCGGAGCCGAAGAGGGCCATCGACGCGAAGGCGCGTGATTGCTGTCGCCACTCAGCAAAGCGCCCGCTCGTGACGCGAAACACCTCGCGACGACCGTCATAATCGAGGCCTCCCAGACAAAGACGAGCCGATCCGCATCGCCGAAACGGCAGGGCCCTCCAGAGAACGGCGGTGGCGAGTCCGTGGGCGACCGTCGCCGCGGAAATCCCGAGGGTCAACGTGCCGACGACCGCGGCGGTGTAGAGGGGCCGTCGCGTCGCGTACCGAAGCAGCGGCACGGACATCCCGGGCGATCGTCGCAAACGTCGTGAACGTCAACATGCGCCTCCCGTTGGTGACCGTGACCGCGGACAGCCTTCATCAGGATCCGCGACATTATGCGCCAGGCGACACGCCACGGACACAGGCTGGCCCGGATTCGACATGGATATTGATCGATATTATATCGATCGATATAATGCGCTCCCATGGCCGGCAAGAGCCTCAAGACGCCCTGGTACTACATCCTGCTGTCGCTGGCGTCCGCCGACCGCCACGGCCTCGCCGTGGCGCGCGAGGTCCTGTCGCTCAGCGAGGGGCAGGTCCGGCTCTGGCCGGCGATGCTCTACGGCGCGCTCGAAGACCTGAGCGACCGCGGCTGGATCGAGGAGGTCACCGACGCGCGGCGACGGCCCGACGACAGCGAACGGAAGCGCTACTACCGGATCACGCGCGCCGGGCGGGCCGCGGCCGCTGCCGAAACCAATCGGCTGGCCAGTCTCGTCCGCGCTCGCTCGCGCCCGGGTGAAGCCGCGCACCGGGGAAACGTCATGACGGCCGACGACGTGACGAACAGGCGACCTGGCCCCGGCCCGGCGCTGTACCGACGGCTCCTGCGCCTCGGCCCGCGCACCCTGCGCACGCGCCACGGCGAGCGAGATGGAAGATCTCTTCCTCGACGCGCTCGTCGACGCACGCGCGCGCAGCCGCGCCGCCGCGGCGCGCGTCTGGTGCCTCGCCACCTGCGACCTGCTCCGGGCATCAGTCACTCGACCGTTCAGACGCCCGCCCTCACATTCCAGACAACTCCTGTCGAAAGGCCTCGTCCTCATGCTCGGAACCGATCTCCAAGTACACGGGTCGATCGCTCGCGCGGCAGAAGCTCTCGACCGCCCTCGTCGTCGGCATGCTGGCGCTCGGGAATCGCCGCCAACGTCGTCGTCTTCGGTCTCGTCAACGGCCTGTTCCTGCGGCCGTTTCCCTTTCCGGACCCCGATCGACTCGTCTACATCAACGAGACCGCGCCGCGATGGAACCTCGAGGTCGTCGGCATCAACTTTCCCGACTTCGTGCAGTGGCGGCAGGGCAGCAAGCTGTTCGACAGCATCGCGCTCTACGACGGCGAGAGCTTCAACCTCTCGGACGGCAGCGGCGCCGAGCGCATCGAGGGCGCCCTGGTCACCCACGACTTCGCCGCCGTGCTCGGCGTCCGGCCGCTCCTCGGCCGCACGTTCACGCCCGAAGAGGATCGCCCGAAGGCCGAGCGCGTCGTCGTCATCAACGAGAGCCTGTGGCGCGACCGCTTCGGCCGCCCGCCGGACGTCCTCGGCCGCACGCTCAAGCTGAACGGCGTCGCTCACACGATCGTCGGCGTCATGCCCGCAGGCCATCCGGTTCCCCGGCAACGTCCGGCTGTGGGTGCCGATCGCCGGCGATCCGGCGCAGGCATATCAGAGCTACGGCGCAAGCGGCATCGGCCGGCTGAAGGCGGGCGTCTCGGTCGAGGACGGCGAGAAGGACCTGCTGCGCGCGCATCAGCCGATCTGGGACGCGCGCGACAAGGATCACACGCGTGTCGCCGTTCGCGCGGCCGCTGCGCGAGGATCTCGCTCGCGACTTTCGCACCCAGGCGAGGACGCTGCTCGGCGCCGTCGCGATCCTCCTCGTCGTCGCCTGCGCCAACGTGGCGAGCGTCATGCTCGCGCGCGCGCTCGCGCGGCGGCGGGAGATGGGCATCCGGCTGGCCGTCGGCGCCAGCCGCACGCGCCTGGCCCGGCAGCTGTTCGTCGAGAACGTCGTCCTCGCCGCGCTCGGGCGGCGCGGCCGGCCTGGCGCTCGGGTCACTGGGCGCTCCGCACGTCCTGATCACGACCGCCGGCGATCAGTCGCCGTCCTGGGCGAACTTCGATTTCGACGCTGCGCGTCGGCGCGTTCGCGCTCGTCGTGACCGCCGCGACGACCGTGCTCTTCGGCTGGGCGCCGGCGCTGCACGCAATCCGCGGCAACCTCAAGGCGCGATGCACGAGGCCGGCACCGGCACGACCGCCGCGCCGGGCGGGCGCCGCACGCTGTCGTGGCTCGTCGCCGCCGAGTTTGCGATGGCGGCGTTGCTGCTCGTCGCGAGCGGCCTCCTCTTCCGCGCCTACGAGCGCGTGAAGCACGTCGATGCCGGCTTCCGGCCCGATCACGTCCTGACGTTCATGGTCGCGCTGCCGGAGGCCAGCTACGGCGGCGACGACGAGCGGCCGGCGGGCAAGAAGGTCAACGCGTTCTGGGATCGGTCTGACGGCGCGCTTCGCGACGCTTCCCGGCGTCGAAGCCGTCGGCGCTCGTGAGCTGTCCGCCGCTCGGCTGCCACTGGGGCAACTTCTTCGAGCCCGAGGGGCGCGCGCCGCTCAAGGCCAGGCGAAGCCAATCCGGTGGTCCTGCAGCGGCCCGCCTCCGCCGGGCTACTTCAAGGCGATGGGAGTTCGGCTTGATGAAAGGACGGTTCCTGGAAGAGCAGGATGCCGGACCGGCGACCGGCATGTCGCGGTCGTCAACGAAACGTTCGCGAAGACCTTCTGGCCGGGCGTCGCCGACCCGGTCGGCAAGCGTTTCAAGGGTGCCGGCAATCCGAAGGCACCGTGGATCACGGTCGTCGGCCTTGCCGGCGACGTGAAGCACTACGGGCTCGAACGGCCGATGCGGCCCGGAATCTACTTCCCGATGACCGTCGGCCGGTTCAACACGATGACCGTCGCGATTCGGACCGCGGCCGACCCGGGCGCGTTTACCGCCACGGCCGCGGGCGTCGCTGCGCGAGCTCGACCCGGAGCTGCCCGATGTTCCGGGTGCGAACGATGGAGGAAGCGCTGCGGCGGTCGATGGCGCAGCGCGCGACGTACTCGTGGCTGCTCGGGATCTTCGCGGGCATGGCGCTCGTCCTGGCGCTCGGCGGCTCGTACGGGGTGACGTCGTATCTGGTCTCGCAGCGCACGCGCGAGATCGGCATTCGCGTCGCGCTCGGCGCGCGCAGCGCGGACATCGTGCGGGCGGTCCTGCGGCGAGGGCCTCGTCACCGTTGGCGGCCGGCGTCGCCGTCGGCGTCGCGGCGTCGTTCGCCGTCGTCGCGGTCTGCTCGCCGATCTGCTCTTCGGGGTATCGCCGAACGATCCGCGCGATTCTGGCCGGCGCCGACAGCGCTGCTGTTCGCGCTGGCCGTCGCCGCCAACTGGCTCCCCGCCCGCCGCGCGGCGCGCGTCGATCCGATGCGGTCGTTGCGGATCAACTGAGCCGACGAACTGAGCCGGTCTCAGGCGGGGCCTGTCCGGAGCACTTCACTCGTGGATTCCAGTCCGCGAAGATGCCTGACGGGCTCGGCTCCCAGATCCAGACGTGGAAGTACCAGATCCCCAGCTTCTCCGCGCGCTTCAGTTTCTGTCCCATGATGGTCGGCGGCTCGTCGCGCGTCCATGCGGGAATCGGCACGAGGTACTCGACGCCGTTCAGCTTGAACGTGCCGTCCGGCATCCTCTCGTATACCAGCACCTCCGGCCTCTCGACGTCGAGCGTCGCGTCGAGCAGGGCGTTGTTCTGGAAATGAAAGCCCATCGCGCCGTGCGGCTGGGTTCTGCACGCAGTCGGTGGTTCGAGGGTAGCCGGCGGCGATCGCGTTCTCCACCGTCTTGAATGCGCGGTCGCGGCACGGACGCGCGCGACATCGCGATCGACCGCCTCACCGAATCCTGTCGGAATGATGCCCGGGCGGCCGGAATCGGCTGGTCGCATCTGCGCGCCGCGGAGAAGATGAGACCGCCGGTAACAGCAGGCGAATCCGCCCACCCGTCGCATGAATGTTTCATCGAGTCGCCTCCTGGCGTGACCAGACCGGCATTCTAGAACCCGAGATCGGCCGCACATAGGTCCACTTCCTTTCCATCGGCTGATGCCACTTGCGGGCCGACACGCGCGAGGACAAGGCCTCGGGCACGCAGGCGTCGGTGAAGACGACGGATCGCGCGTCGACGTCGTTCCCGAACAGCCCGTAGGTGTGGTATGCTGGCGAGAGCGCGTGAGCGCACGATCGGCCGCACCATCCATGAACGAGTCCGTCGCCGGGCACCTGTTCGTACGGATCGATCCTCGGGCCCGCGAGCCGCTGCAGACCCAGATCTACGCGAGCATCCGGCGGGCGATCCTCGACGGCGTCGTCCAGCCGGGCGCCCGGCTGCCTTCGTCTCGCGCGCTCGCCGCCGATCTCGGGATCTCGCGCACGACGACGGTGCTCGCCTTCGATCAATTGGCGGCCGAGGGCTATCTCACGGCGAGGTCGGGCTCGGGCACCTTCGTCACGCGAGAGCTGCCGGACGACCGGCCGCGTCCGAGTGTCGCCGCACGGGCGCGGCCTGGCAGCACCCGCCGATCTCGCGTCGCGGCGCTGCGCTCGCCGCGACGCCGCCGTCGGCGCTCAAGATCGCCGGCCCTCCGCGCGCGTTCCGCATCGGCACGCCCGCGCTCGATCGCTTCCCGATCCAGTGTGGACGCGGCTCGCCAGCCGCCGCCTGAGATCCGTCACTCTCGCACAGCTCGACTACGGCGACGCGGCCGGCCTGCTTCCGCTGCGTGAGGCGATTGCCGACCACGTCCGCAGCGCGCGCGGCACGTCCTGTGTCGCCGATCAGGTGATCGTCGTCGCCGGCGCGCAGCACGGGCTGGAGCTCATCTGCCGCCTGCTCCTCGATCCGGGCGACGTCGCGTGGATGGAGGAGCCCGGCTATCCGGGCGCGCGCGGCGCGCTCGTCGCGGCCGGGGCGCGCATCCGGCCGATCCCGGTCGACGCGCAGGGGCTGAACGTCGAGGTCGGCGCGCGACGGGCGGGCGAGGCGCGTGCTCGCCTACGTCACGCCGTCCCATCAGTTTCCCCTCGGCGTGCCGATGAGCCTGCCGCGGCGGCTGGCGCTGCTGGCATGGGCCCGCGCCGCGCGCGCGTGGATCATCGAGGACGACTACGACAGCGAGTTCCGCTTCGGCACGCGGCCCATTCCCTGCCTGCACGGCCTCGACGTCGACGGCCGCGTGATCTACGTCGGCAGCTTCAGCAAGACGCTGTTTCCCGCGCTGCGCCTCGGCTTCCTCATCGTGCCGCCGGACCTTCGCGACGTGGTCCTCGCGGCGCGACGCGCGGCCGACATCCACCGCGCGACGATGGATCAGGCCGTCCTGGCCGATTTCATGGCCGGCGGACACTTCGAGCGGCACTTGCGTCGAATGCGAACGGAGTACCGCGCGCGGCGGACGCCCTCACCGACGCCGCCGCGCGGCACTGCCGCGGCGTGCTGCGGCTCCGGCCGGTCGCGACCGGGCTGCACGCCATCGCCGATCTGGACGAGGCCGACGACGAGACTCGTGTTCGACGAGGCGATGGCGCGCGGCGTCGAGGTGATGCCGCTCTCGGCCTACTGCTTCGACCGCGCGCGCGCCAGCGGCCAACGGGCTCGTGCTCGGATTCGCGGCCGTTCGTCCGGAACTGTTCGACGCGGGCTTTGAGCGACTCGCGGCGGCGATCGAGGCTGCTCGACGCACCGGCCGGCTGCAGCGCGCGATCGGATCGCCTCTGCAGCCGCGATGCGAGAATCCGCGGCAGGATTCCATCGACCTCTTCAGCCGGAGACTGATCACGGCCTGGCGGCTGCGCGACGTCGACCATCAGCCACCACCGGCCCGACGCGTCGCGGTTCCACAGTCGGACGTAGACGCCCACCACGCCGTCGGCGTTGTGATCTCGAACGTCCCGTAGCTGTAGCCGAAGTCCCCGGCGACCGAGGTTTCGGCGGCCGCGTCCTTCGCCGTAGCGCCGCGGAATGCCCGTCGAGCCACCTCGCGATCGCGTCGGCGCCGACGATCGGAGCGAACCCTGGTCTGTGGAGCCGTGACGACGGGTCGTCACGCGATTGCGCGAACGCGCGACCGGTTCCTTCGACGCGATCCGCGCATTGAAATCGCGATCCGCTGCAGCAAGGCTCGCCGTCGCCGCCTCCTTGCCTTCTTTGCCCGCATACCGTGCGCCAAACGGGATGTGTGTGAAGCCGGGCGCGAACGGGACGGGCTCGGGCGCGCCGGCGCCGACGTCGATGAACACTCGCCACTGGCCGTCGGGTTGCCTGCGCCAGATCGACAAGTAGCAGCCATGTCGAGGCTTGTCGCCCTGCGTCGGTGATTGATGGATGTGCTGGGGCCGGTGAGCCAGCCGAGATCCCCGCTCGCGGCGACGTCGCCGGTCCGCGGTTCCCAGACGAGCTCGAGTTCCGAGAACGGCGTCGACGGCTGCTTTCGAAGCCCATCCTTGGCCTTCATCACTTCCGGCGTAAACGTAATCGCATCGTCGGCAAAGAACTCGAGGAACGCGTCGCGCCAGCCTTTGACCGTGGCCGTCTTGGCAAACTCCCGCTCGGTATCAGCCATCGCGTCCAAGTCGCGGCGAATCGCGTTCTGGACCCCACCGAACGCTGTCACGAGCGCCGTCACACCGTCCACCCAGTCAGCCGAAGCGATAGGATGCCCCTCCGCCCAGAAGTATCCCCGCTAGGAACCCCTGAACCAAGAACCGTGAACCCTGAACCGTGAACCCTGAACCTCCTGAACCTCCTGAACCCGTTGAACCTCTTGAACCTGATATCCGTATTTGGCCTACAATGCAGGCCGATGAACCTAGGCGAGTTCGAACACATCGTGCTGCTGGCCATCCTGCGGGTTGGCGACGATGCCTACGCGATCCCGATCCGCGAGGAGATCGAGGAGCGGACGGGGCGGTGCCGTCGCGCGCGGCGCGCTCTACACCGCGCTCGAGCGGCTGGAAACCAAGCGATGCCTTCGATCGCGAATGAGTGAACCTCTGCCCGAGCGCGGCGGCCGCTCGCGGCGCTACTTCACCGTGACGCCGGCGGGTCTCGCCGGCAATCCGGTCTTCCCGCCGTAACTTGTTGCGGCTCTGGCAGGGGCTCGAAGGCAGGCTCGAATCATGACCTCGTTCCGCCACCCCGCCCAGATTTGCCGAACGACTGTTGGGAAAGCGCTCGGCGACGGCGCGTGGAGCGAGATGATTCTCGGCGATCTGCACGAGGAGACAGCACGCGCGTGCTGTTCTTCGAAGCCTCGCGCCGCTTGCTGGTACTGGCGGCAGGTGTTGCGCCTCGGGACCATGGGCTCGCGGCCCGTGTCCGTCGCAACTGGCCGTCGCGCGTCAGACGCGATCTTCCTTCACTACCATCTCGGCCGGCTGGAGACTCTCTCATGCGAACGCTCGGCACTCGAAGTGCGGCATGCCTGCCGCAGCATCCTGAAGCGCCCGGCGATGAGCGCGATCGTCGTCGTCACGCTCGCCCTGGGGCTCGGCGCGAACGCCGCCGTCTTCGCGATGATCGACGCGCTCGTCCTCCGCCCCTTCACGATGCCCGACGTCGACCGCATCACGCCTGCTCGTCGTACAGCCGCGCGCGAGACTCTATCCGGCGCGAGCCGGTGTCGCCCGCCGACTTCCTCGACTGGAAGACAGCAGGCGGACGTGTTCGAGCGGCTCGCGGCCTTCGCATGGTGGAACGCCAACCTCGTCGGCCGAGACGAACCAGAGAACGTGCAGGGCTTCTTTGTCTCGGCGGACTTCTTCCCGGTGCTCGGCGTGCAGCCCGCGCTCGGCCGCAGCTTCCTCGCCGACGAGGAAACGCACGGCCGACATCGCCGCGTCGTGCTCGGCCATGGACTGTGGCAGCGCCGGTTCGCCTCCGATCCGGCGATCGTCGGCCGTTCGATCGACGTCGACGGCGCGCAGTACGAGGTCGTCGGCATCGCGCCGCCGGCGTTCGACTTCCCGATGGGCGCGGAGCTCTGGGCGCCGCTGGCGTTCGACGCCGAGGGGGCGGCGAACCGCCGGTCGCCGCTACCTCACCGTGATCGGGCGGCTCGCGCCCGGGCGCACGCTCGAAGACGCGCAGGCGCAGATGGCCGTCATCGGCGAACGGCTGCAGCGCGAGCATCCGGAGACCAATCGCGGCCGCGCGTCGCGCGTCTACACGCTCGCGCGACGGCATGATCGACATCGGCCTCGGCGCCGATCCTCTCGCTGTGGCAGGCTCGGCCGCGTCTTCGTGCTGCTCATCGCGTGCGCGAACGTCGCCAACCTGCTGCTGGCGCGCGGCGCGGAGCGGCAGCGCGAGATGGCCGTGCGCCTGGCGATTGGCGCCAGCCGGGCGCGTGTCGTGCGCGAGCTGCTCATCGAAAGCGGACTCCTCGCGCTCGCGGCCGTTCCCGCCGCGCTCGCGGTGGCCTGGCTCGGCTTGAAACTCATCGTCGCTTTCATGCCGGCCAAGATCGCGCGGTTCGTCGCCGGCTGGTATCAGATGGACGTCGACCTGCGGTTGATTGCCTTCACGGCGGGATTGGCACTCGCGACCGCGCTCATCTTTGGACTGATGCCAGCCATTCAAGCCTCCCGGCCGCGTCTTTCCGAAACCCTGAAGGAAGGCGGACGCAGCTCGACGACGGGAGTGGCACGTCTGCGGTTGCGCCGCGGACTCGTGGTCGCGGAAATGGGCCTGGCGCTGCCGCTCCTCGTGGCGGCAGCGCTCAGCGTGCTCACGGTCCATCGCTTCCTGAACGGACCGCAGGGTTTCAACCCGAACGGTCTGCTGACGATGCGGCTGGAGCTTCCAGACGCCCGGTATCCGACCGATGACGCTCGCGCGCGGTTTGCCGCCGATGTCGTCGACCGGTTGCGCGAGACGCCTGGCGCCACAAGCGCGGCCGCGGTGAACATCATGCCGGGTGTCGGCGGCAACTCGGGACGGCTCGATCGAAATCGACGGCGTCCCGAATGCCGATCCCTCCAATCCGCCGTCAGTGGACTTCCGTACCGGGACGCCGGATCTTTGCCGCCCTCGAGATCCCGATCCGTTCGGGACGCAGTTTCACCGACCAGGACCGAGAGGACACCCAGCCGGTGGCCATCGTCAGCGAATCGTTGGCGAATCGGCATTGGCCCAACGCGGATCCGCTCGGGAAACGGCTCAGGATCGGGACCGGCCCGTGGCTGACGGTGGTCGGCGTGTCCGGGAATCACATCCACAACTGGTTCGGACGCCGAAACTATCCGACGCTCTATCGCCCGCTGCGGCAAGCGCCGACGAGCGGGATGGGACTCATCGTCAGGACCTCTTCCGACCCGCGACGTCGCGGACGGCGCGCGGGCTGCGGTGCGCGCGGTCGATCAGTACCAGCCGGTCTTCGAGCTGCAATCGATGCGCAAGACGCTGCTGGAGCGAACTATCGGGTTGCAGTATGTGGGCGCAATCATGCTGGTCTTCGGCGGCCTGGCCCTGCTGCTGGCGGTCGTTGGCGTCTACGGCGTGATGGCCTACATGGTCACGCAGCGCACGCACGAGATCGGCGTCCGGATGGCGCTTGGCGCCACTCGCCGCGACGTGCTCCTGCTCACGGTCGGCCAGACAGGTCGGCTGACGGCACTCGGAGTCGGGCTTGGCATCGTCGGCTCGTTCCTCCTCAGCCGACTGATCACGGCGGGGCTCTTCGGCCTCGCGTCGAACGACGCGCGCATCACCGGCAGTCTCGCCGTTATCCTGATCGTGTCGGCGCTCCTCGCTGGCTACCTTCCCTGCACGGCGTGCCGCCTCGACATCGATCCGACCGTCGCGCTCAGAGGCGAGTAAGGGCTATGATCCTCGGCGGAGGATCTGGATGACACGCCCCTACGTCTCGGGCGGCGCGGCGGCGCTCGCCTTCGCCGCGGCGCTGGCCGCCCCGACTGCACAAACCTCGACGCCCCCTGACGATGCGCTCGTCAAGAAGGCGCGCGCGATTCACGAACAGGTCATCGCGCTCGACACGCACGACGACATCAACGTCGCCGACTTCACGCCGGAGCGCAACTACACGCAGGATCTCGGCAATCAGGTCAACCTGCCGAAGATGACTGCCGGCGGCCTCGACGCGTCGTTCTTCATCGTCTACGTCGGGCAGGGTCCGCTCACCGCCGAGGGCTACGACGGCGCGTACCAGCAGGCAATCGCGAAATTCGACGCGATCCATCGTCTCACCGAGAAAATCGCGCCCGACAAGATCGAGCTGGCGTTCACCGCCGCCGACGTCCGGCGGATCAGCAAGGCCGGCAAGAAGGTTGCGCTCATCGGCGTGGAAAACGGCTACCCCCTCGGGGACGCGTCCACCGCCATCAAGCGCGTGCAGGAGTTCCATGCGCGCGGCGCGCGGTATCTCTCGCTCGCGCATAACGGTCACAGCCAGCTCGCCGACTCGAATACCGGCGAGGCGACTGGCGAGTGGCTGCACAACGGCCTGAGCGATCTCGGCAAGCAGGTCATCGCCGAACTGAACCGTGTCGGCATCATGGTCGACCTCTCGCATCCCTCCAAGCAGGCCAACCTGCAGGCGATCGCGCTCTCGAAGGCGCCGGTGATCGCGTCACACTCGTCCGCCCGCGCGCTCTGCGATCACAGCCGCGATCTCGACGATGAGCAGCTGCTTGCGATCAAGAAAAACGGCGGGGTCGTCCAGACGGTGGCGTTCGCGAGCTACGTCAAGACGCCGCCACCGCCGACCGCCGAGCGTCAGGCCGCCCTGTCAAAGCTCGAAACCGACTTCGGCCTGCCGGCCGGAAGCCTCGGACGCGGCGGACGTGGGGGCCGTGGTCGGGGCGCTACGACCGGCGCCGCGACCGGTGGCGCGGGCCGAGGCCGGGGCCGCGGCGGCGCGCTGGCGCAGCTTCCCGACGACAAGCGGGTCGAAGCCGAACAGCGCCTGGCCGAGATCGACAAGCAGTTCCCCCCGCCGCCGCGCGCGAACGTCAAGGACTTCGTCGATCACATCGACTACATCACCAAGAAGATTGGCATCGACCACGTCGGCATCTCCTCGGACTTCGACGGCGGTGGCGGGATCGACGGCTGGAACGACGCGAGCGAAACGTTCAACGTCACGCTCGAGCTCGTCCGTCGCGGCTACACCGAAGATCAGATCGCCAAGATCTGGAGCGGCAACCTGATGCGAGTCATGGAGCAGGTCCGTCAGGTGGCGGTAAAGCTGCAGAAGTAAGGTTCACGGTTCACGGTTCACGGTCTGGTTCACGGTTCGCGGACCAGAGATCGCAAATCAGATCTTAGGCGCTCGACTGATATCTGCAGGCTCTTCCTGAACCCTGAACCCTGAACCCTGAACCCTGAACCCTGAACCTTGAACCCTGAACCTTGAACCTTGAACCTTGAACCTTGAACCTCAGCCCCCCGCCTGATCCCCCTGCCCCCGAATCAACTTCACGATGAGCGCCAGGAGGACGAGGACGGCTCCGGTCAGCACGACCCAGAATGTCCTCGGGGACGCGAAAGACTCGGCCGACGATGGTGTGGCATTCGCTGCCGGCGCTGCACTGATCTCCGTTGCCACGGCGCCCATGACGCGCGGCGCAAGCAGCGCGAGATCGTACTGCGGTGGCTGAAGGTCGTCTCGACCGTACGTCAGCCGCGGCAACGACTGACCGGCGTGAAAGAACCTCAGCCGGTACGACGGCAGGAGCAGGCGCGCCTTCGTCAGCGGCAACGGCGCGTTGTCCCCTTCGTCGACTACGACGAGAATCTCGGTCTCTGGCATGGTCTCCACGCGCAGCGGTAGCGGCCGGGCCGGCCTGTGCTCGTCAGCGTGGCGCCAGGTCTCGCCCGATCTCACGTCGAAGTACGGCTCGCGACGGTTCCGATCCGGTGGCCGATCGATGCCGATCCGGACGGTGCGCTGAAACACGCGCGCCGAGGTTTCGACGACGAGCGTCGAGGTCGGCAGGTTCGGATACGGCAAAGTGACGACGTAGACCGAACGCTGACGGCTGCCTGGCTGCGACATCAATTCCTGAGCCTGCACGTTGGAGGCTGGCCGGACGGGCAAGTCGATGGACAGCGGCTCGTTTCGACGCTCGAGCACGTAAGGAATCTGCTGATTGGAGCCGTTCAACAATCTCACGTCGGCGAACCGCCGGCCCGAGCCGCGGCTGTGCGCGAGCGCGTGCGCGTCGAGCGGCAGCGCGAAAAGACCAATAGTGTTGTCTCCGGCTTCGGAAGAAGACTGGAGGGTCCGGCTGTACCGGAACACGTCCGGATCGAGAACGGCTCCCGCGCTTGGCGCAAGCCCAGACGGGGGGTTGGCCACTCGGCTGGTGCGCGTCGTCCCATCGTCACCCCACTTCGCCTCAGCCACCTTCGTCAGATCGACTGAGCTGCGGACGGCCTCGAGATCGTATTGAGGCCTCGGCAGCGTCAGGTCCCCAGAGAGAGCTTTCAGCGCACCTGCAGGCGCTTCGAAATAGATCCACGGCAGCTCGGCGAGCACAACAGAGACGGCGCGCAAATCCAGCGGCTCGTTGGCGCCATCGTCGATGGTCAACTCGAGCTCGGTCTCCGTCGGCACGGCAATCGGCACGCGGAGCGCCGAGGCGGTCAGACCATCTCGGACAACCCGCGACAGCATTGCCCGTCCGAGCTCGACGGGTGCGGCTTCGAGCCCCGCGAAGCGGGACTCGCTCACGACCGCCCGGCGATACACGTGCCCGCCGGCGACACCGAGCCCGACATCGAGGTCAACCGCCACGATTGGGAGCTTGGCGCCGGGCAGTCGGACCCGATATCGGCTCGTTCCCGGTTCGCTCGGACGCCGCTCGATCGACGCGTTCAGCGTGGCCGCAACCGGCGGCGGCGCGATCGAGTCGCGCCGCGCGGCAACGGCGCTGGGATTCGGCACGCGGCCGCTGTTCGCATCGTTCCATGTGACGCGAAAGTATCGATACGGTCCGGGCGCAAAGCTGAGCGTGTTCTGCCGAAGCTGCTCGTCCGGCAAATCGAACAGCGTCCCTTCGGCTACGAGCATCGTCCAGCGTTCGCGATCCCCGCTGCCTTCGAGCGTCAGCCGCTTCAAGTGCGGCGCTGGCAACCCTTGGACCCGAATCATGTCGACTGGATTCGCGGCTCCAAGGTCGACCTCGAAGCCGCTGCTCTTTTTCGTGGCGGCGACGCTCAGGACATTCCCGCGGATCCACTCGCGCTCGGGCGACTGCGCGTGAATCAGCAGGTACGGAACCGGACGTCCGCCCTCGCTGACGAGCCGCAGGTCCGTCAACCCGTCTTCCGCAAAGTACCTGTCGCCCCGCTGGAGCACGCGAAACGGTGCGCCGGCCGTGAGGAGTCCGGCGTCGATGGCTAACCGGTAAAGGCCAGGGCCAGTTGTCACGACGGGACGCTCGTAGGTCGGTTCCGACGCCTTTTGCGCGAGGGCGACCAGCGGAAGGATCGACAGCGCGATCGCCCCAACCAGCGGCGCGCGCTTCACGTCGCGTGCCTCGTCTTGAGGACGAACTTCTGCAGCGCGACTGACACCAGCGTAAGCGCGATGGCGAGGCCGACGAACGACCCCACACGCGCCAGCCCTTCGAGCGAGCTCAGATCGTAGAGGAAGCACTTGAAGGTTGTCACCGCGATGAGCGTCACGGCCGCTACGCGAGCCGCTCGATTGCCGAGTGTGATCCCGGCAGCCAGCAGTCCCATGCCGAATACCAGCCAGCCGATGGTGTATGTGAGATCCTGCGCGACGGTGGCGCCGAACCTGAACATGATCGTCGGTCCAGTGGCGTAGAAATCGGCGATTTCGATATTGAGCAGCAGGAACAACAGGACGACGCCGGCACCCGGAAGGAGCGACGAGACGCGCAGGCTTCCGGCCAGCCGATCGTTTGTCTTCGACAGGAACCAGCCGGCGACGAACATGGCTGCCGCGCAGAGGACGTAGGCGTAGAGATACCAGTTGAAAATCCGCAGCGAGCCGCGTGGCTCGTACACAAGCACCTCAGGGTTGAGCGCCAGTCGGACGAACACCGCACCAAGGAGCGCGACGCCCGAGTAGAAGAGCCCGCGATGGGGAATGCGCTTGTAGACCCACGCCAGCGCCGCTCCCTCGAGGGCCCAGCCGATCGTGATCCACTGCTGTTTCAGCTGGAGCGGAATGGCGACGGTGACAAACGCGAGCGCGGCGCCCGCTACAAGCGCCAGGCGCCCCAGATCGCGCTGGCCTTGCGGCTCGAGACTCAGCAGCGAGCGAAGCATGAGCGCGAGCACCGCTCCCTCGATCACCGGGATGGCGCCGATCATCCAATCGAGCTCGCCCGCCACGAATGCCGCGCGGGCGCCGAAGAAGGCCATCGCGCTCGCCAGCACCGCCGCGAGGTACGGATCCCGGCTCTCTCGCACGCGACGGCCGACGACGAACGGATACGCGGCAAAGACCGCGTAGAGTGTGGCGGACAACGCCAGAAGCCTCGGCCAGGCGATCGGCAGGTCGCCCCTCGCCTGCCATTGGAGAACCGCAACCCACGCGGGCACCACCGCGCCAACCGCGACGAACGGCCACCGGTGTCCCGCGGTGAGCGCGAGCAGCACGCAGAGATTGACGACGTGCGCCGAAAGCAGAACCGGGAAGGCAGGCATCGTCCCAGCGTCGACAGCAGCGATGAGCGAGAGCTCGCCGACAAAGATCGCGGCGCCGGCCGCCCATGCGATTTGCTGACTGCCGCGGAAACGGCTGGCCAGCGGCTGCCACAGGAGCGCGTAACCGCTGACGGCCGCCGCCGCCAGCACTGCCGTCAGTCCCCACTCGGGTGCGCCAGCGCCCGCGCTCCATGCCGTCACGACGGCCGCGGCCGCGATCGTGCCGGCCGTGTGCATGGTTGCGAGGCGGCTCCAAAGCGCCGCGGCGCTGGTCGCGAGCGTCATCGCGGCCAGGGCCGCGAACACGGGCCATGGCGGCAGCGACCACGTGCGATCCGTCGCGAGCAGCAACAGGAAGAGGTGGCCGATGAGTCCGAGGTAGAGCCCGCGGGCGAACGGCGCCTGTGCCGTCGCGCCATCGGCGTCCACGCTGCGCACCGACCACGCGTGGCCGGCGAGCGTGACGAGCGTCAGCCCGACGACGACGAGGAGCGATGGCAGGACGCCGACGCTGCCGGCCGCTTGCGACCACCAGGTCATCATCAGGAGCCACGACAGGACACTGCCCACCTGGGACACGATCGGCAGGCGTCCAGCGGCGCTCTCGATAAAGAGTGCGGCACTGGTGATGGCGAGGAGCAGCGCCAGCGCCCAGAGCGCGGCGGGCGCCACCGACCCGAGCGAGAGAAAGAACAGCAGGCTCAGCCCGAAAAGGAGCACCACACCGCCGCCCCACGCCGGCTGGAGCGGTCGCGACATCCGGCGGGCGACGACCGGAACACCGAGCGAGACGAGGCCGAACGCGACGTAGATGGCCACTGCCGTATCCAGGCGCTCGAGCGTCAGGTGCACAGCCGACCAGACGGCCTGCGTGGCAATGGCGAAGAACGCCGCGATGTAGTACAGCGACCCGCTGCCACTCGCCACGGCTCGCCAGGCGATCAAGACGACGAGCGCCAGCAGCGCCCCCATGAGCGGCCACGGCGCTACAAACGAGGGCTCAACCGCCGCAAGCACCGGGAATGTGGCCAGGAGCAGCGGCCCGGCATAATGCGCCCGGGCGGCCGCGCCCGCAAGGGGCCGCGCAAACCATCCCGCGACCAGCGGCGCGACGACGTAGAAGACAGAGAAGAGCGCGGTGAAACCGACCGCGACGAGACCCTGAGTGGATCCCCCGTCCGTGGCCAGAATCCAGGTCCCGATCCACATCGACATCCACGTCGCCATGACGAGCATCGTGGCAAGGGCGCTGACCGCATGCAGCAGTCCCTGACGCCTGGCGATCGCGATCGCCAGCAGCCCGACGTCGATGAGAATCAGGAATCCGAACAAGAGCGTCGGACGCGCACCGTACGCGGGGACGGCGGCGAGGTAGAGGGCAAACAGCAGCGGCATCGCTGCTGAGACCAATGCCGTTTTCTCGAAGCTCTGACCGTTCGTGTCGACGGCGGCGCCGCGCGCACCGCCCGCAAACATGAGCCCCGCAATCGCCGCCAGCGGGAACAGGAGGAAGACGCCCATCGCGAGCGGCACGCTGCTGCGGTCGAGGAACTTCAGGACCCATCCCCACTGATAGATCGTTGTCAGGATGAGCGTCAGGACCGTCAGCACCGGCCAGCGCTTCACGCGGGCCACCTGCGCGAGCCCGACGTTCAACAGGAGCAGATACGCGAAGAGCGGGATCGGGCGGTTCTCGCCGGTCGAGAGGAGTGCGGGCGTCGCGAAGCCGCCGAGCAGGCCCAGCACCGCGATGAAAAGGGATTCGCGCCTGATCGACAGCAGCACCGCGATCAAAGTGACCATGGCGAGCAGCCCGAAGGTGACGAGCGAGGGAATCAGGTTCCAGAGCGCGTGCGCAGCGAAGAAGGTCGCGAAGAGAATCGCGATAGCCGCCGCGTCCATCGCGTTCGCGGTCGCCGGATAGCGGCGCGCCGCCTTCATCTCGCAGACGACGAGCAGCGCGACGGCGACCAGAATGCCGATCGCGACGCGGACCGGCGGCTGCAGCCACCCGGCCTCGATCGAGTACTTCAGGAAGAACACAGCCGCCACGACCAGCGCGATGCCCGCGATCGCCGCGAACAACTTCACGCCGATGAGACTCTCCCAGTCGAACGCCGGCGCGGCCGGCGGCCTGGGTGGAGCCGGAGGTGGAGGCGGCGGAGCGGGAGTCCGAGGCACCAGTGGAGGCGACGGTGGCCGCGCCGCCGGCGTACCGGACGGCGTCGCGCCGGCCGCCGGTGGAGCCTGGACGGGCCGTGGCGGCGGCGACACGGGCGGTGGCGCCGTGGGGAGCGGACGTTCCGCGACGCGCGGTTCTGGAACGGACGGTGGCGCCGGCGGCGGAACCGTTCTGTCGGCCGCGGGCGGCACCGGCGCTGGCGGCACGACTCGTGGCGGCACGGCTGGCGCTACGGGCCGGGTTGGCTCAGGCCGAGCGGCCGCAGCAGGCGGCGGCGCGGGCGCCGGAGATGGCGCCGCCTCGCGCGACAGTTGGGTCACGCGCGAACGAAGCTCGTCGATCTCCTTCTCCTGCGACTCGACCACGCGCAGGAGGGTATCCAGCCGTCGCGCCGTCTTGCGCGCCGACACCCAAGCTGCAATCGGCAGAACGAATGGAATAACGAGCGGGATCAGCGCGAAGAAAAGAATCTCCACTGTTCCTCGTCCTCGTGCCGGCGGAGCTCCGCCGGGCACCGATTTACTTGTAGCTGGGGTTCACTCATCTTACACGGAGCCACCGTCGCTGGTAAGCTCTCACTCATCGGACGCCGCAGGCGGCTAGCCGGCCGGTGAAAAACCGTGAAAAAGAGTGTCAGGTTGTGAGCATGCCAGGCGCCGATTGGACGGCCACACCGCCGGACCAGTCAGAACCGATCGTCATCGGCGTGGCGGGCGGATCCGGCTCCGGCAAGACGACCGTCGTGCGGCACATCGTCGACAGTCTCGGTCCAGAGCAGGTCATCGTCCTCGAGCACGATCGGTACTACCGTGACCGCAACGATCTGCGGCTCGAGGAGCGTGCCGCGCTCAATTACGATCATCCGGATTCGCTCGAGACGGACCTCCTCGTCCACGACCTGCACGAGCTCCGGGCCAGCCGGCCGGTCGAGCTCCCGGTCTACGACTTCGCGCGCTTTGCCCGTAAGTCGGCCCGCGAGAAAGCCGATCCGCGGCGCGCCATCATCGTCGAGGGCATCCTCATCTTCACCGACGCTGAACTGCGGCGGCTGATGGACGTCAAAGTATTCGTGGACACGGATGCCGACACGCGCTTCATCCGCAGGCTGCAGCGCGACATCGCCGAACGGGGTCGCACCGTCCAGTCCGTGATCGATCAGTACTCCGGGTACGGTCAAACCGATGCACCTGGACTTCGTCGAGCCGAGCAAGCGATATGCGGACATCATCGTTCCGCAGGGCGGGCACAATACCGTCGCTATCGACATGCTGCTCACCCTCATCCGCGGCCTGGCGGCCCGTTGAGGGGCGGCGCTACCCGCTCAGCGCGGCCGGCGTCCGAGAGGCGGGAGACCACGGAATCAGTGGAACGCGAGCGAGCAAAGCGAGCGAGCCACGCGAACGGCCCGCCTGCGCCAAGGCTTCGGCGGGTCCGCCGTAGCTTCAGCGAAGGCGGAAGCGAGCGTGGCGAAGCAGCGAGCGAGAGAGCGTGCAGGGGGGTCCGCGGGGGCAAAGCCCCCCGGTCAAAAAACGTAGCATAAAATACCGACATCGATGGCCGCCAAGCCCGGCTTCTTCGACTACATCAAGGCGGCGTTCAGCGCGCGGCCGCTCGGCATGTTCGTCGCGCCCAACTGGATAGGCCTCGGCGCGTTCGGACTCCTTGGCATGATGGAGCCCGGTTTCTGGGTGCTTGGGGCCGGACTGGAGCTCGGATACCTGCTCGCGCTCGCGACCAACGAGCGCTTCCAGCGGCTCGTCGCCGCCGTTCCCCTCGTCGAGGCCACCGCCGATTGGAACAAGCGCATCCAGGCACTCGTCGGACGACTCGATACGGGCGATCGCCGGATCTACGATCTTTTGTCGCAGCGGTGCCGCTCGATCATCGACCTGCAGCTGCATGGCGCCAGCCCGGCCACCGTACCCGGTGGTCTCGAATCTCAAGCCGACGGGCTTGGACGCTTGTCCTGGATGTTCCTGCGTCTGCTCGTAGCGCGGCGCACCATCCAGCAGGTCATTGGTGAATCGGGGGACGGTACGGACCTTCGCAAGCGCGTCTCGGCGCTCGAGCGCCAGCAGGCGGACGCGTCGCTGACCGAGGAGCTGCGCCGGAGCCTCGGTGGTCAGCTCGATATTCTCAAGCAACGGCTTCTCCAGCGCACCGATGCGGAACGAAAGCTGACCTACATCGACGCCGAGCTCGAACGAATCCAGCAGCAGGTCGAGTTGATCCGCGAACAGGCCGCGCTCTCGACCGACCCGGAACTCCTCTCGCAGCGCATCGACGAGATCACCGCGACGCTCGGCACGACCGGCCAGTGGATACGCGATCAGCAGCAGGTCTACGGCGCGATGGAAGATCTGCTCACCGATCCACCGCCGCTCGCGCCAGACGCCCGCGCGAGGGAGAGTCAGTGAGCGTCCGAGTCCAGCACCGATCGCCAAGCCCTCGGGTCCACACTGCCAAGAGCTTTTCACCGCCGAGGACGCCAAAACGCAGAGTGTTTATTGGTTTCTCTGCGTGCTCTGCGCGCTCAGCGGTGAAGGGCTTTGTTCAGTGAATGGCGGTCGTGAGATGACAAGCGCTCGAATACTGGAGACAAATGGCCGAATCTAACAACCTCCCAGCCTGGGCCGACGAAATGCGCGACCTCTTCCGCTCGGGGTCGGCCGCGCAATTCCTGCTGCACGGCAGCGTCTTCGACGTCGTGCCGCACGGTGGCAAGCTGCTCTCGGTCCCGGCCTTTCTCGAGCAGGTCATGTTCGCGAGCTACGACGTCGTGCTGCGCTACGACCGCAGCCGCGGCGTGCGCGCCACGCGTGGCGGCGAGGACTGGGGCGACTGGCTTCAGAACGCGCTCGGCCGCGAAGCCGCAACCCAGACGCTGATGCGCGAACCGGGTTCGGCGCTCGAGCTCATCGATCGATATCTCCTGCGCACCCTCAACCTGCAGGCGCTTCCCGGCGGTGCTGCCGGCAAACCGAAACGGATTGCGATCATCATCGAGTTCGCCGAATTTGTCGTGCCTCGAGGCGACGCGCTGCAACTCGGCGGCCCGTTTGCCGCCAACACGGTCAAGGTCCTCGGCTGGGCCAACGACCCCGCCGTCGTCCAGTCGAACATCGTCACCGTCCTCCTCAGTGAGGGGCTGCACGATCTCAATGCGCTCGTCGTCGAGAATCCGCATGCAGCGGCGCTGCATCTACCGCTGCCCAACGAAACCGACATGCTGGCGTACCTGACCGCGCTTTCGACGACGCAGTTTCCTGATCTGGTAGCGAAGTGCGACGTGCCGATCGAGACGCTGGCAGCGCGGTTGACCGGGCTCAGCCGCGTCGGCGCGCGGACGGCGATCGCGCTGGCGCTGGGGAACGACAAGCGGATTACCTCCGCCTGGCTCGGCCAGATCAAGAAGGAGCTCATCGAACGCGAATGTCAGGGGCTCCTCGACTTCGTGGAATCCCCGTTCACGATGGATCACGTCGCCGGCATGGAGCCCGTCAAGGCGTGGCTGCGCGAAGACACGGAGCTGCTGAAGAGGGGAGCGCTGCGGGCGCTGCCGATGGGCTATTTGATCTGCGGGCGGATCGGCACGGGCAAGACCTTTCTCGTTCAGTGCTGGGCAGGCGAGCTCGGGATTCCCTGCGTCGTCTTCAAAAACTTCCGCGATCGATGGGTCGGTGCGACCGAGTCGAATCTGGAGAAGATTTTCGCGATCCTGCGAGCGCTCGGACAGGTCGTGGTGTTTGTCGACGAAGCTGACCAGGCGGCCGGCAAACGCGAAGGCGGCGACGGCGACAGCGGGCTGTCGGGCCGCGTCTACTCCATGCTCGCCAAGGAGATGTCAGACACCCGTAACCGCGGCCGGATCATCTGGGTCTTTGCGACGTCACGGCCGGACTTGCTCGAGGTCGACCTCAAACGGCAGGGGCGCCTGGACGTGCACATTCCCCTCTTTCCGCCGGAAACGCCCGCCGAGCGCGAAGCGCTGCTCCTCGCGATTGCCAGAAAGCTGAAGTTTCCGCTGGCTGCCGGGGATCTACCACCGTTTGCCGATGACCTCCGCCTCGGGGGGAACGAGCTGGAGGGTGTCCTCGTCAGAGCATTACGAACCCATGAATTAAGTCCCGAGCCCAAGCGCCCCGTCAAGGACGTGCTGGCGGAGCTCCTGCGTGAGGTGCGGCCGAACCCGCATACGAGGAAACTGGAGTACATGGACCTCGTGGCGGTGAAGGAGTGTACGGACGTGCGCTTTCTTCCGCAGCGGTTTCGTGACCTGACGCCAGAGGAGCTGGAAGAGCGAATCGATGAATTGAGGCGGTTCGTGTAGGTCGGGCGGCTCGAGGCTTCAGGCTCTAGGCTTTAGCAAGTTCGTCGAAGACGTACTCGAAGGTTTTGCCAAAGCCTAGAGCCTGGAGCCAAGAGCCTGTGCCCTGAGCCATTCGGCCTACAATGGCCCCCACAAGGAGACACACACGATGTTTGCTCGCATCGGACGGCTGTTTCGCGGGTTCTTCGGACTGTTCATCAGCGGCATCGAAGAGGCCAACCCGGAAGCCCTGATGGAGGCGGCGCGGCAGGAGTTCCGGACCAAGATGACGCAGTACAACCTGGCCCTCGCCAAGATGGCTGGCGTCGCTGAGCGGCTGAAGGCCCAGGTGAACGGCAAGGCGGTCAAGGCGCAGGATCTGGAGCGGCGGATCCTGGCCAACCACCGCGCGGGCAACATGGAGCTCGCCGGCTCGCTCGCGCGCGAGTTGCAGGAGCTCAAGGCGGACCTCGGCGTCGACTCCAGCGAGCTCAAGGAAACCGAGGAGGCCTACCAGGCCAACCTCCGGCAGGCGAAGCTCGCGCAGCGGGAGTTCGAGGACAAGGTTCGCGGCCTCGAGAAGCAGCTCTCGCAGGTCAAGATCAAGGAAGCACAGGCCGAAGCCGCCTCGGCGCTCTCGAGCGTCGCCTTCAAGGTCGGCGACTTGGGCGACACGATGAAGACCGTGGAAGAGGTGCTCCAGAAACGCTATGAGGTCTCGGCCGGAAAGGCCCGTCTCGCCAAAGACATGGTCGACCTCGAGGCCGTGACCGAGAAGGAGAACGAACGTAAGGCGCTCGAGCAGGTCGCCCTCGCGGAGTTCCTTGCCTCGCAGGGCATTCAAGCGACGCCGGCAGCCGAACAACCGGCGACAACGAAGGAGATCGGACCAGAGCGATGAACGGCCAGCCCCGCTTCACGATCCTCGGCAAGTTGATCTCGATGGTGCTCGTCCTGGGCCTGATCGGCCTCGGGGTCTACATGATCCGCGGCCGATCGGGCGGCACGCCGGGCGCCCCGGCGGAGACCGCCGAGGGGACGAGCTCGACTGAAGTGTCGGAGGCCAAGGTCGAAGTCCCGCGACTCTCGCCTCCGGCCGCCTTTCAGTTCAAGGACAACATCGTCCCGATCGAGATCAGCGAATACGCTGGGTATGCCGGACTGATCGCGGCCAACGGCGGGCTGGAACCGACGGAAAACTCGCTGTTCTTCAAAAACCACGGTTTCAAGGTCCGATTGACGATCAGTGAGGACGAGTCGTGGTCGGAATTCAACGAAGGCAAGATGGCTGCTTCGGTGACGACCGTCGACGTGCTCGCCGCCTACGGCAAGCAGCTGCACGCCGTCGTGCCGGCGCAGATTGGGTTCTCGCGCGGCGCCGACGGGATCGTGGTCCGGAGCGACATCAAGCGAATCAACCAGCTGAAAGGCAAGACGATCGCGACGGCGCAGTTCACCGAGGTCGATTTCTTCATCCGCTACCTCGCGCAGGAAGCGGGGCTGCCCATCAACACGCTCGGGAGCCTCGACGCGACCCCGCATCCCGACCGACTGAATATCGTCTACACGGAAGACGGATTCGGCGCTGGCGATCTCTTTCTCAAAGAGATCAAGTCGGGGAAGAACCGGCTCGCCGGGTGCGTCACGTGGGAGCCGAAAGTCTCGGAGGTGGTCGACGGAAGTGGCGGCCAGGCGCACGTGCTCGTCACCAACCGTAACCTGCTCATCATCGCCGACGTGCTGATCGTGCACCGCGGCTTCGCGCAGGAGCAGCCGAAAATCGTCGAGGGGCTGGTGCAGGGCCTGCTCGAGGGTAACCGGATGGTGCGCGATCGGCCCGACCAGTACCTGGACGTGATCGGCCGGTCGTTCAAGTGGAGCCGCGACGATACCAAGGGTGAGCTCGCGAACGTCCACCTGTCGAACCTGCCGGAGAACGCCGCGTTCTTCTCTGGCGCGATCGACGCAGCCGGCAGCTTCGAGAGCATCTACCAGTCGGCAGTGCTCGCCTATGGCAGCGATCTCATCAAGGATCCGCCCGACGCGAGCCGGTTCGCCAGCCTGGCGGCCCTGCAAACGATCGAAAAGAGCGGCATCTTCAAGGATCAGAAAGTGGCGATCGCGCCCATCCGCTCCGGCGGCGGCGCCTCGCTCGAGGCCGATCCGCTCCTCAGCAAGGACATCCGGTTCCTGTTCGAAGCGAACTCGGCGGCGCTCGACATGTCGAACCAGGAGAACGTCAAGAACCTCGAGGCGATCAAAAAGCTGCTGCAGGTGAGCCCCGGCTCGACCCTGCTGCTGCGCGGCCATGTCGACAACGCTATGGTCGACGAGTTCCGAAAAAAGGGCGGCGAGGCCTACGTCCGTTCGATGGCGCTGCGCGCCATGTCGCTCAGCAAGGACCGGGCCGGCGAAATACGAAAGCTGCTGGTCGAGAAGTACACCATCGACGTCAAGCGGATCGAGACCGTCGGCCGCGGCTGGGAAGAGCCGGCCGGACCCAGCTCGGATCAGAATCGCCGGGTTGAGGTGCAGTGGTTCACGATCGAGTGACGTGATTCGGGGATCAGGGATCAGGGATCAGGGATCAGAAGAGCATTCCGATCTCTAGTCGAACGATTAGGCTGTAAGCGTGTTTGATCCCCGATCCCTGGATCCCTGATCCCTGACCCCTGAGACAACGAGACCAAGACATGCCCACTCTCTACACCCAGCTCTATCGACGACACGGTCAGCCCGACGGCATCACGCGGCGCGAAATGCTCCAGCGGTCGCTCGGCGCTGCGGCGGCGTTGCTACTGAGCGATGGCCTCATGGCGCTGCCGCGCGCGGCGGCTGGCCGGGTTGTCGTCATTGGCGGCGGGTTCAGCGGCCTGGCCGCGGCGTACGAGTTGTCGAAGGCCGGGTATGACGTGACCGTCGCCGAGGCCCGCAACCGCGTCGGCGGGCGCGTCATCAGCTTCTCCGATCTCGTGGCGGGCAAGAACGTCGAGGGCGGCGGCGAGCTGATTGGTTCGAATCATCCCGCGTGGGTCGGCTACGCGAAACAGTTCGGGCTCAAGTTCCTCGATGTCAGCGAAGAAGATCTCGAGGCGCCGATCGTGCTCGGCGGGAAGCGTCTGACTTCGGACGAATCCGACGCGCTCTGGGAGGAAATGGAGAAGGCGTTCAACACGATCGTCACCGACGCCGCCAAGGTCGATGCCGACGAGCCATGGAAAGCGCGCCAATGCCGAAGCGCTCGACAAGCGCACGCTGGCGTCGTGGATCAACGATCTCGGCGCGTCGCCTCTCTGCAAGAGCGGCCTGCACACGATGATGATGGCCGACAACGGCATGGTCACCCAGTGGCAGAGCTATCTTGCCAACCTCGCGATGGTCAAGGGCGGCGGCCTCGACAAGTACTGGACCGAATCGGAGGTCTACCGCTGCCAGGGCGGCAACCAGCAGCTCGCGCGCAAGTTCGTCGACGCGATCGGCCCCGCGAAAGTGCTGACGCGTACGATCGTTCGCTCCATCGCCGTCACCGATAGCGGTGTTCGAGTCACGCTCGCCAATGGGAAGGTGCTCGAAGGCGACCATGTCGTGCTGACGGCGCCGCCGCCAGTCTGGAATCGCATCGCCATCGATCCTGCGCTGCCGACAGGCCTGGTGCCGCAGATGGGCACCAACGTCAAATTCCTGATGGCGGTCAACGGACCTTTCTGGCGGCGCGCTGAGCTCGGCCCCGAGATGATGACCGACGGTCCGATCTCGGCAACCTGGCACGGCACCGACGGGCAGCGCGGCGCTGGCGAGGCGCTGGTCGGCTTCTCTGGCGGAACGGCTGCCGACACCTGCCGCGAGTGGACGCCCACCGCGCGCACGGAGAACTATCTAGCTGAACTGCAGAAGGTCTACAAAGGTATTCGTCCGAGCTTCGTGCGCGCGCGCTTCATGGACTGGCCGTCCGACCCGTGGGTCAAAGCGTCGTATTCCTTCCCCGCTCCCGGTCAGGTCACGACACAGGGGCCGACGTTCAGGCAAGGGCTCGGCCGCCTGCACTTTGCCGGTGAGTACACGAGCTACGCCTTCATGGGCTACATGGAAGGCGCGCTCAACTCGGGCGCGGCTGTGGCGCGCCGGATCGCCGTCAAAGACGGCGTCGTCAAGGGTACCCCTGCGTGAGCCGCGGCAACACCTGGCTCATCCTCGGCCTGATTGCGCTCGTCGTCGTCTTCAAGGCGGCACAGCGCGATCCCCAACAGCAGCCGCGATCGGACGAACGCGCGGCGCGGGCCGCGCTCGAGCTCGATGAGGCGCTCAGGCCGGGCAAGACGGTCGAGCCCAAAGACGGTCTCGCCGCAGCCATCGCGATCGACGTGTCGGGCAGCATGGATGAGAAGGTCGCGGGACGCGATGGACAGAAGGAGGCGAAGATTGACATCGCGCGCCGCGCGGCGCTCGATCTCGTCGATCAATTCGTCAGCTACGCGCGCGGTCACCAGGACGAGCCTGTCCTCCTCGGCGTGTACGAGTTCAGCCGACGCCGTGGCGAGCCCGACTGCCGGCCCGTCGTCGCGATGGGCCCACCGGATCGCGAACGCGCCGCCGCGGCCATCGCTCGACTCGATGCCGACGGCGGCACGCCGATCGGGCAGGCCATGATCACCGCCAAGCGCGCGCTCGACGAGACGGGCCTCACTCGCCGCCATCTCCTGGTCGTCACCGATGGCGAGAATACTGACGGCGTAGCGCCCGATCGGGTCGCCGTCGCGATCGGCAAACGGCCCGACGCCGAACGCCCATCGATCTACTTCGTTGCGTTCGACATCGAGGCAAATCGTTTCAGCCGCGTCCGAGACGCCGGCGGTCTGGTGCTGTCGGCGGCAAATGCCGGCGAGCTGAACACGACGCTCGATGCGCTCCTGAGCGACAAGATTCTCATCGAGAAGTGAGCAGCTTCCGGAGCCTTTCTCCGCTCTTCTCGGAACTTCCCTGTACTTTCCAGACTCGCACTCCCCCGCACACGACCCGCACACACGCTGTTCGATTCTCTCGACCGATCCGTTGATCATTCAGACGGCCGGTGCGCGGCGCGGAACGCTCGTTCTGCCTGCAAGCGGGGAAATTAATCCGGCCGACTCAGCCATATCTGATTTGTTGGGCGTGTTAATATCGGCGAAAAATCGTTAGATTTCGCGCACGTCGGCTGCGTCTACGTTGCGTCTAATCTGAAGCAAGGAGACCTCGATGCCCGGCGATCCACGCGCCACGAGCTTCACGATTCTCGTCGATGCTGGCAAGGATGCGCTCGCCGAAGACGTCGACGCGCTGACACGACAGCTGCGCACCGAGATCCAGGACTTCGGCGTCGAGGCCGTCACACTCCAGACGGCCGGCAACGCGCCTGCGGGCAGCAAGTCTATGGAAGCGATGACGATCGGCGCGCTTGCGGTCGCCGTCGTCCCGCAGCTGCTGCCAAAACTCATCGAATTCCTTCAGGCCTGGTCGCTCCGCGGCAAGGACCGCACCGTGAAGATCAAGGCCAGCGTCGGCGATCGGTCGGTCGACATCGAGTATCCGGAAGGCGCGTCTGAAGAGGCGGTGCAGGAGCTCATCCAGAAGATGACCGACACGCTCACACCACCGTCAGCCAACCCGCGTCCGCAATAACCCTGGGGCGTCATGGCGCGCAAGCTCGCGCTCATCATCGGGAACAGTCAGTACGACGACGCGGGCCTCGCCCGGCTTGCCGCGCCGGACGTCGACGTCCGCGCGCTGGCGGAAGTCCTCAGCACCCCCGGCATCGGCGCCTTCGACGAAGTCGTTCCCCTCCTGAACGAAGGCCTCGCGACCGTCCGCAGGGCGATCGCGCGATTCTTCGATGCCAAGCATCGCGACGATCTCCTGCTGCTCTATTTCTCCGGCCACGGCGTACGTGACGAGCAGGGCCACTTGTATCTGGCAGTCCGGGACACGGAACGCGCGATTCTCGCAGGCACGGCCATCGAGGCCTCGTATGTAACGACGCGGATGGACCGCAGTGCATCGAAGCGCCTGGTGCTCGTACTCGACTGCTGTCACAGTGGCGCGTTCGGCTATGGCGCCAAAGCGGCACAGGGCGCAACCGTCGGCACGGCCACGGCCTTCGAAGGTACCGGACGCGGGCGCGTCGTCCTCACCGCGACAGATTCGACCCAGTACGCGTGGGAAGGCGATCAGGTTCTCGGGGAAGTCGAGAACTCGTTGTTTACGCACTACATGATCGAAGGGCTCCGCACCGGCGCCGCCGATCGCGACGAAGACGGGCTGATCACGATCGACGAGCTCTACGACTACGTGTACGAACACGTGCTCAACGAAACGCCGAAGCAGACACCTGGCAAGTGGGCGTTCGGACAGCAGGGCGAGATCGTCATCGCGCAAAACGCCGCCGCGAGCCGGACAAAGCTCCCGCCGGAAATCGAAGAGGCGGTGCGCAGCACGCTGCCGAGCGTCCGCCTGGAGGCGGTCCGCGAGCTCGACATTATCCTTCGCGGCCGGCATGCGGGACGCTCGAACGCGGCCCGCGAGGTGCTGAAGCGGCTGGCGGAGGACGACAGCCGCCGAGTGGCGGCGGCAGCGGTTGAGATGCTGAAGGCCTTCGATCTCGGCGGAAGGCCGGTGCAGCCCGAAGCGATCGCTCGCGAAATCGAGATCGAAAAGAAGAAAGAGATCGAACGCGGAGAAACGTCGCGTGTCGAGGCGGCGCAGGTCAAAGCGGCGCTCGAAGCGGCGCGCGTCGAGGCGGAGCGGATCGAGGCAGCGCGACTCGAGGCAGAGCGGGTCGAGGCAGCGCGACTAGAGACAGAGCGACTCGAGGCGGCGCGCGTCGAAGCGGCGCGCGTCGAGGCGGCACGTGTCGACGCGGCGCGCGTCGAAGCGGAGCGTGCCGAAGCAGCGCGACTTGAGGCGGCGAGTGCAGAGGCGGAGCGCCTCGCGCGAGTGGCGGCAGTCGCGGAGCAGCTGGTCGCGGCCGAGTCAGCACTGGGCCGCGGCGCGTTGGACGCTGCAAGGGAACGCCTCACCAAGGCGCTCGAGATTGAACCGCAGCACGCGGGCGCCCTCAAACTGCAGCAGACTCTGCAGCAGCGGCTAGAGGAACGAACTCGACTCGCAGAAGCAGAGCAGCGGATCCGCGAACTTCGTCAGAAGATCGGAACGCTCATCGCGCGCGCCAACGCCACCGATTCTGACGCCGAGGCAATCAAGCTGCTCGATGAGGCGCTCGGGCTCGATCCGGAGCACGCCGAAGTCAAGGAACTGCTCGAGGAACGGCACCGGCTGCGCGCCGAGGCTGAAGCCACAGAGCGACGTGCACGCAGCATCGCCACGGTTCAAGAACGGATCGCCCGACACCTCGAACGTGGCGACCTCGAGGAAGCCGAACATGCGCTCGTCAGCGCGGATGCCCTGGGCGCGCCAGCCGACACTCTTTGCGCCGCTCCGCCAGCGTCTTGCGGAACTCCACGACAAGCGCCGCCGAGACGCGGAGGAGGCGATCCGCCTCAAGGCCGAGGCCGAGAAGCGGGCGCGGGCAGACGAGATCGCGCAGCATCTCGGATCGGCGCGCAAGGCCATCGGCCAGCAGCGATTCGACGACGCGCTCGAGACGCTTCGTCAGGCATCCGCCCTCGACCCCAACGCCGCTGGCCTATCGGAGCTCGTTTCACGCGCCGAAGCCGGCAAGGCGGCGGTCGAAGCCGAGGCCAGGAAGCAGCAGGACATCGAGACCCACCTGAACGAGGCGTCTCGGCACCTGACGAAAGGTCACCTGACCAAGGCGATCGTCATTACCGACGTCCTTCTCGGGCTGGATCCCAATCACCCGGCGGCCAAGCTCCTGCATGAGCAGATCCAGAAGGCGATCGAGGGGCAGAAGGAAGCCGAGCGGAAGGCGGCCCAGGAACGGGAACGGCAACGGCAGATCGAAGACATGATCGCCACCGCCGAGGCCGCGCCGACCCACGACACCGCGATCGAAATCCTCAACGACGTCCTCAGGCGGGATCCCGGCAACGCCAAAGCGGGACGTTTGCTGGACAAGCGGCAGGCGGATCTCGACGCGCTCAAGGCCGAGCAACGGCGCAACGAGATCGCGGCGGCGCAGCAGACGATCGAAGAGCACTTGACGCGCAACGAGCTCGACCTCGCGGGCACCGAGCTCGATGCGGCCGAAGGTCGCTTCCAGTCGACGGCAGAGTTCCACGCGCTGCGCGAGCGGCTGCAAGGCGTGCGTCGGAAGGAAGAACTCGATCGACTGGCGCGCGCGGCCGTCGAGCAGGCTCAGGAAGATTTCGCGCGCGGCAACCATCAGCGCGCCATCGCGGATCTGAGTAAGTTCAAGCCCGCTCACGACAGGGTATCGGCAGCCATTCGGGCGCTGAAGGCACAGGCCGAGGAAATCCGGCGCGTCCGAGAGGAACAGGAAGCGCGAGCGAGGATCGAAGCGGAACGCGCGGCCCGCGAAGAGCGAGTCGCCCGCTTGATAGCCGCGGCGCAGGCGGCCGTCAATCAGCAGCGGTTCCAAGAGGCATTGGAAGCGGTCGAGCAACTACGGGCGCTCGCGCCTGACGTGGCTGGCTTGGAGCAACTCGCGAGGACCGCCACGGACGGGCTCAAAGCGCAGCGCGCCGCGGAAGAGGCGCGTCGACAGGCCGAAATCGCGCGTCAGGAAATGGACAAGACGCTGGCTCGAGCCGCCAAGCGGCTACGCCGGCGCGACTACACGACCGCTCTCGGACTCGTCGACGAAGTCCTGGCGCGCGACAGTCAGTATCCCGCGGCGCTGTCGCTTCGCGCCGAGGTTCAGCACGCAGTCGTGGAAGAAGCGAAGCACCCCGTCGAGGGATTCTCGCTGTGGCCCACGCTTTCCTCGGCCACGGTCTGGCTCCGGACGAAGGCGATCTACTCGAACACGTTCAGAATCACTAGCGTCCTCGTGCTGGCGGCCGCAGTGGCGGTCGGCCTGTGGAGGAGCCCCGCCGACCCTCCACAGAGTGTTGAATCGACTCCAGACGCAGCACCCGCGCCGACGGGCAATCCGTCTCCGACGGTTAGCCCAGCGCCAATCACGCCACCGACGAAAGGTGTTGACGTCGCTCCGATGGTGGTCGACGCCAGGCGGCATCTCGGCAAAGGTGATCTCGTCGCAGCCGCACGCGCTATCGTCCCGGCCCTGACCGCCGCGCCGCAGAACTCCGACGTCCTCAAGACTCGTGAGGATATTCTCGGCGCCGCCGAAAACCGGGCGAATGCCGCCAAGACGACTGCCGATTCTTCTGGCGCTCAGAGTCAGCGCGAATACAGCGACGCCACCAAGCACCTTCAGTCGGCAACCACCGCGAGACGTTCGGGCCGTTCCGAAGACGTCGAGCCGGCCGTTCGCGAGTACGCGAGCGCAGCCGAGTTGTACACGAAGGCGCTTCCGGCCACGTTTGATGCCGCTCCAGTTGTGGACAATGCGACAGCGCTGATCAAACAGCGCAGTTATCTTCAAGCCGCGCGGGTGATCGTAGAGGCGCTCAAACGCGCTCCAGGAAACACCGACCTCCTGGGAACTCTTCAACAGGCTCTCGTTGCTGCCAGAGATTTCGCCGACGAAGCGAAGCGCGTCGCGTTTTCCTCGGGCGCCTCCACCCAGCGCGAGTACGCCGACGCCAACGCGCTGTTCAAGTCTGCAGTCAGCGCTGGAGCCTCGGATCGAGCCGAGGACAAAGCGTCAGCTGTCGAACACTACGGAACTGCCGCGCAAAAGTACATCGACTCGGTGAACTCATACGCCCTGGCGATGTTCAAGCAAGGCAATCTGGTCGCAGCGGCACGCGCCGTCATTGCCGGACTGGCAGCGGCGCCCGGCAACGCGAACCTTGTCAAGACTCTTCAGGAGGTTCTCAGCGGAGCTGAAGCCGCCGCGAACGCCACGAAACGGGCGGCGGACAGGTCGGGCGCTTCGAGCCGGCCCGAGTACAGCGACGCCGCAGCGCGCCTGAGTTCTGCAGCCAGCGTTCCTCGTTCGGGCAGGGCCGAGGACGCTCAGTCGGCCATTCGCGAATACCTGGCTGCGGCAGACCGATACGAGACCGCCGTGACCGGGAATGCGCTGGCAGTGATGCGACAGGACAATTTCCTCGGAGCGGTCCGTGCGATCGCCGTGGGTCTCGAAGAAACTCCTGGCAACGCAGACTTCCTGAGGACCCTGCAAGTGATTCTTGAAACCGCCGAAGACGCAGCGGAGGCGGCGAAACGGTCCGCGGATTCAGCCGGCGCTTCGGACCGATCCAAGTACATCGACGCCACCTCACACCTGGGGTCGGCGGTCGGCTACAGACGCTCAGGTCGCCCCGCGGATGCTGAGGCAGCCGTTCGCGAATATTCAACGGCTGAGAAAATGTACAGGGACGCCGTTGTTGTCGCGCCGCCCCCACCTTCCCCTCCTGTCGGCGTCGGGCCTATCGTGAACAACGCTAAGGACCTCATCGCGCAGGGCAATCTCACTGGCGCCGCACGCGCCCTTGTCGAGGGCCTCAAAGACAATCCGAAGAATTCCGAACTCACTGGAACGATTGTGCAGCTCTACCGCACCGCCGAAGCCGAAGCTACTACCGCGAGAAATGCGGCGGATGCTGCGGGAGCGAAAGACCGGCCCGAGTACACCGATGGCAACGCGCGCCTTAATACAGCACGCAACTCGACTCGTACCGCTGGACCGCAGAACGCGGAGGCAATTGTTATTGAATTCGGCGCGGCCGCAGAGCTGTACAGGACTGCGGCCGCGAAAGTCAAGACGGATCCCCGCGCGCTCGATGAGTTCGCTATCAGCAAACTGCTGGCGGACTACGTGGAGGCCTACAACACGATGGACGTCCGACGCGTGCGGCGCCTCAAGCCGTCCTTCAAAGATTTCCCCAGGGATCTGAGCTCAACGCAGCTGACTATTTCGGACACCCGCATCGTGCTGAGTTCCGATCGGCAGACCGCCAGCGTGACCTTAACCGCTCAGTATAGATACACCTATAAGAAGGGCGCGATGCCAGGTGCGCAATCCCCCGGCGCGTCGAGGTTCACGTGGCGGGCCCAACGAAAAGGCGACGTCTGGATCCTCGTCGAGTAGGCGAGGGGGAGCCTGCCAGAGGCCGGCTCCCCTATGCAGCGCTAAAAGACGTAATCGAAACCGATAAACGGCGTCACTTTTGGCTGCAGCCCGCTATTGCTGAGCGGGAACAGCACCCCCGCATTGACGAGCAACCCGCGCCCGATATTGACTTTGCCGCCGATGACCCCCAGGAGCAGGTTGAGATTCTCGGGAGTGCCGGTCTCCGGGTCGCCCCTGACGAGGAACTCGTCGTCCGACGGGTGCGCCTCTGTCGGTAGGGCGCCGGCCTCACGATTCGGAAACGACCGGTCGCCGATATCGAAACGAAAGACGTCGCGAATCGTTCGCCCAATAAAGTCGAATCCGAGCGTTAGCCGCGGATGCGGCGCCGCACTGAACCCGAAGTTGTAGTTGATTTCGTCCGGCACGCTCGCGTCGAATGGCGGTGGCTCGAGACGGATCACCGAGCCTGAGTTGGGAAGGCCAGGATCGATCTCGACCTCTGACGTGAGATCGCTGACGTTGCCATTGGAGAACGTGTAACCAAAGCTCGCGTGAGGAGCGAAAAGGCCATACTCGCCAGAGGCAATGAACATCAGCTTGGTCTGCGTCGCGCCGGTTCCCAGCAGATTGTCCTTGTCGCCGGTCGGCAGCCGAAGGTCGATCGCAGCGGCCAGCGCATTGGCGTTCTGTCGTACGAAGTTGTACTTCGCGCGCAGCAGTATGTCGCCCAGGCCGGTGGCCGAACGGGTTTCGGCGGCCGTCAGCGCCGCGACGAGCCCGTCCCCGTCGAAGCTGTGGATCGTCGGGCTGTTAGCCGTGGCGGTGCGCAGGATTGTCGACGTAATGCTTCCGGCGAGCTGCACCGTGACGAGGGGAATCGCGGCGCCGACATCGAAACGATCTGAGATGCCATAATTCGCAAAAAACACAGCGGTATTCGTCTCGATGTCGAGGGAAATCTGCGACTCCAGCAGGTCGCGCTCGAAGTCGGGGGTGAAGGGAACCGGTCCTTCACCAGTCGGCACGGTCGGCTCGTTTACTACGCCGGCAGCGCCGGGTGGGCAGCAGTTGTTGTGCTCCAGAACGAACTTGATACTGCCGTCCGTCAACTCGGCGGTCTCGAAGGAATCGAAGCTCGTGGGCTGAAACGACAGGCCGAAGTCGAAGCGTCGCTTCCCGATCGTCAGCGCGCGTTCCGCGAAGATCGGGCCGAACGTGGCTGCCGCGAGGCGGATTTCACCGGTCGCCGGATCCGTCGCGTATGCAAACCCCCCGGACGAGGATGGCAACGGGAAGGTTGTGAGCTGCAATGCAATCGCCTTATTCAGCTCTCGCGGTGCAAGCTTGAGCGCTATTCCGGGGATAAAGTGCGGCTGATGCTCGACATTGTTCCTCGTATCGGGCGCGTTGATAGACGATCGCGTGAGCAGGTCCAGTAGAAGACTGGCAAGCTGCTGGTCATCCTGGGCGCGCACCGGCGTCGCCACACACAGCAGCGCGGCTGATGACACGAGTGTCATTATGCCAAGCCGTTTGGCATGCGGAAATGACGTGCATCGCTCCTCCGCTGATATGGGTGTTGTCGAATGGACGAGCGAGGTCCGGGATCGCATAAACACTCCTCCTACTCCCCGGCGATTTCGAGCTTAGGGAAAGGCTCAGGTCTTGTCAATTGCGCAGTTGCTGTTCCGCTCGAAATTGATGGGGCCAACGTTGACTCGTATACTCAGCAGTAATGAACCAGCCCTCGTGCTCAACGACGCGCCTCTGCTTGAGCTTGATCCTGTGTGTCTCAGCCGCACACCACGTGACGGCAGATACTTATCCCAGACAGCCCGACGTCGACGCGGTTCACTACACGTTCCAACTGTTCATCTCTGACCTAAACGACGAGATCGCGGGAAAGAGTACAGCTCGGTTGCGATTCGTCACGAGCAAACCGAGCGAACTCGCGCTCGACCTCGTCAAGTCGAGCGGCGCCACCGGCATGACGGTGTCCGCGGTGACGTGCGGCGGAGAGCCGGCGCCATTTGCCCACGACGGCAATCGCCTCAGGATCACTCTCACCCAGCCGGCGACGGCCGGCGGCGAGGTCTCGTGCACGACGACATACCGTGGCATCCCCGCTGGTGGGCTGCGGATCATGAACAACATCCACGGCGAGCGCACTGCCTTCAGCGAGAACTGGCCCGACAACGCTCGACACTGGCTGCCGATGATCGACCACCCGTATGACAAGGCGACCGGCGAGTTCATCGTGACGGCCCCCGCGCAGTATCAGGTCGTCGCCAACGGTCTCCTCGTTGAAGAGACCGACCTCGCGGATGGACTGCGGCGGACACACTGGAAGCAGTCGGTGCCGATCGCGTCCTGGCTGTATGCGCTGGGCATGGCGCGCTTCAGCGCGCGGCACTACGCAACGTCGAAGGGTGTGGCGCAGCAAGTCTGGGTCTTTCCGCAGGACGCCGCCGCCGGCGAACGCGTGTTCGATCTCACCGGGCGCCGCGCCTTCGACTTTTTCAGCGAGCAGATCGGCGTCTACGCGTACGAGAAGCTCGCCCACGTGCAGGCCGCCGGTCTCGGCGGCGGTACCGAGCATGCGACCGTGATCTTCTATGGAGAGAAGGGCGTCGCCGCCGGCAACGCGCCAGTCGTGCACGAGGTCGCCCATCAATGGTGGGGGAACGCCGTCACGGAACGTGATTGGGATGACGTGTGGCTGAGCGAAGGCTTCGCGACCTACTTCACGCTGCTGTATACGGAGCACTTCGACGGTCGCGACGCCTTCGTGCGCGGTCTCAGAAGCAGCCGCGAGCGGATACTTCAGCTCGAGCAGAACACGCCGGACACACCCGTCATCCACCGGAACCTGTCCGACATGCGGCGCGTCCTCAATCAGTTCGTCTATCAGAAGGGTGGCTGGACGCTGCACATGCTGCGCTATCAGCTGGGCACGGAACGCTTCTGGGACGGTATCCGCGAGTACTACCGGCGCTATCAGAACCAGAACGCGTCGACTGACGATCTTCGGCTCGTGATGGAGCAGGCTTCCGGGAAAGACCTGTCCTGGTTCTTCGCGCAGTGGTTGACTCGCAGCGGCGTGCCAGCGCTCGCGGGCAGCTGGTATTTCGACCGAGCGGCGAAGCAGCTCGTCGTGGAGCTCACCCAGACGCAATCGGGCGAGCCATATCGACTGCCGCTCGAAGTTGGCATTTCCATGCCGGGCGCTAGCGCGCCGAGCGTGGAGCGCCTCGAACTGACCGATCGCAAAGGACGCTTCGCGTTCCCCGTCGACTCAGAGCCAGCCGACGTCACCCTCGATCCCGGCACCTGGATGTTGATGGAGACGCCCGTGTTCACGCGTCGAGAACGCTGATCGCGTCCGAACGGGCCGCGAATCTCGCGGAGATCTTCGAACCCATGCTTCTGACGAGTTCGGACGACGACTGGGATCGTGCGCCTCAGCAACAACGAGAAACCCTCGACGAGCGATCGGCGTACAATGGGCTCACGGTCGCGACAGGCGTGCCGTCGGAGACACAATGCCGGATCAGCGCGACACTCGCTCCGTCCTCGAATCGGCGGAGAAGGCTGCCGCGAGCGGCGACTTCGCGTCAGCCGAACGACTGCTCCGCGAGGCGGCCAGGTTGCAAGAGGCCAGCCTCGGCCCGCTCCATCCTGATCTTGCGAACACGCTGAACAATCTGGGTGTCGTCTGTGAGGTGGCGGAGAAGCCTGTAGAGGCCGAGCGCTATTTTCGTCGCGCGTACGATATCGCCATGGCGTCGCTCGATCCGGATCATCCGTTCGTCGCCACGAGCCGGAAGAACCTCGAGGATTTCTGCGCCGCCAGGGGATTGGATGTCGTCGTACCCGTACCGGTACCGCGCCCTGCACCTGTGCCGCCATCCGTGCCTTCACGACCGTCAGTGCTGGCACCCCCATCGGCGAAAACTATCGAGAAGAAGCCACACCTCGAACCGCGTGCAACGGTTCGGCCGGAGCCAGCTATCCACGAGAAGGCGCACTCCGCTCAAGCAAAGACGCCGTCACGCGCGCTCGTGATCGGCGCCCTGCTCAGCGCGGGCCTGCTCGTGACCTTGCTGGCCGCCCCGTGGTTTCGATCGAACGATGCGCCGGGGTCGTCAGCGCCGCCGGCCGCGCAGCCGCCGGCGGCGAGCCCGCCCACAACCGAGTCGCCAAAGCCTCCCGAAACACAGGCCGCAAAGCCCGCCGAAACGAGTCCTGCCGAACCGAAGTCCAGTGAAGCGCCCAACACTCCGGTGGCAAGGCAGCCTGATCCCGCGACGACAGCGCGGGCCACGGCAGGTGTGTCGAAATCAGCGCTGATCGTCGTCGACGCCAACGTTTGCAAAGATCTCAGGACCAGTGGCAAATGGCGCTGCGAACCTCCGAGCCGTCCTGTCGCTCCGGGACGGCTCGTCTTCTACACGCGCATCAAGTCGCCAAGGGATGCGAGGATTTTTCACCGGTGGTATCAGGGCGACCGCCTGCGCCAGGCGGTGGAACTCATTATTCGCGCCAACCCGGGAAGCGGCTATCGAACGTTCAGCCGCCATACCGTCAACGACTCGGGCGAGTGGAGGGTTGAACTTCGAGCCAGTGACGGAACCCTGCTGCGCGAAGAGCGCTTCACGGTCCGCTGATCGGGTCCGGCTGAATGATGTCGCTACTTCTCTACGGCAGCTGGCTGAGGTCTGGCCTGCACTTTCCCGAGGCTGATCAGATTCGCGAAGAGCCGATACGCTCCTTCGGTGCCTGACGGCAACTGCCGCCAGAGACCCAGGCCCACGTACAACCAGCGTCCTTTACCAAAGCGAGCCTCGACGAGCGAACCCCGTTTAAGACCCTTGTTGTACTCGAAGGGATCTTCCATCTCGACAAGATCGACATACCGTGGATCGAGTGGCTGCTCCAGGAAGTAGGTGCCCCTTTCCTGGACCCAGCCTTGCCAGTCGCGTTCGTTCAGCTTGTTGGGCACGGTGAACGCCGGGTGCGCCGGCACCAGCAGCCTGACTGGCGCGTTCTCGTCGGTGATCCGCTCGGAGCTCGTTCGCGCGGGGTACGGACCGTACTGCGCCTGATTGAATTCCGTGCGGTTGTACTGAACGATAGCGGTGCCGCCATTCTCGACATATTTCAGCAGCCGGTGATTGTTCGCCCGGAGATCCGCGCGTCTCTCGTACGCGCGGACCCCGGTGACGATCGCGTTGTATCTGGACAGATCGCCCCACGCCATCTCGTCGCTATCGATCAGCGTCACTCGGGCGCCGAGTTGCTGAAGAGCGGCCGGCACCTGGTCGCCGACCCCCATGATGTAGCCGACCGTCAACCCCGACGGGATCGCCACATCGATCACCTCGAACGTGGCAACCGCCGGAACGATCTTGTGTCGCCGATGGATGTGCGGATACTCGATGACCTGATACCCCACCCGAAAGGTGCCTGATACCTTTCCGACAAAGGTGCCAGCCGACTTTACGGATTCTTGTTCGCCTGAAGTGCCAGTGGTCGGCATGACTTCTGCCGAAATCTGATGCTCTCCAGAGGCCGTCCCGCCTGTTGCCGGCACGACGGTGAATCGGGTGGTCGTGGACTCGTCCTCGCGAGTAAAGCTGATCGGTGCGGCCTCCGGACTCACCCGCCAGCCGGCGGGCGTTTTGAGGTGCACGGTCGCCGACGCGGGCCCTGGGGCGCCGTTGATGACAGTGACCCGAAGCTCGCGCGCCGGGGCCGCTCCGGTGCCGGCCGCGCGCCTTCTCGGAACGACGACGATCTGCGGAGAGACGGTCACCGCGAACGCCGGAACAACGTTCAGCTCCATGCGCTTTTCGCCGACCAGGCCGGCGCCTTCGTAGCGATACTGCACAGGAAGCTCGCGAACGATGCGCGTGCCCGCGATATCCAGCTCGAGGCGCGCGCGGAATGGAGTCGGCCGGAACGGCAGCCCGAACGGAGCGTCCTCGTCGAACGTCGCGCGGCCGGCGTTTTCTGGTCGCTGCCAATACACGTCGGTCAGACGCGCGTTGCTCGGCGCCGTCAACTCCGCTTCGCAGTAGTACGGCGCGCTGCCCGTCGCCACTCCCGGAGCACAATTGCCCGGCCCGTCGAACCCGAGCATCGTCAGCCTGGCGACTCCGAGTTCGCCGGCTCCACGATTCCCGACAGCGATAGTGACGTTCAGGCGCTGACCGGGCACGACGAGCCCATCGCTGGCGGTCGCGTCGATCCTCACACCCTGAGCAAGCACGATCGCATCCTGGAGCTGTTGTTCCTTCAGGCGCAGTCGCGGCTCGATTTCGTACTTGCCGCTGTCGCTCAATCCCATCCCTCCGGCTTGGGCCTGGAGATCGCGCAGCGCCGTCAGGGCGCTGACGAGATCCGGCAGCGTCGCCGCGGGGCCTCGGCTCTCGAGCGCCCGAGAGGCCGCGTCGACACGCGCTGCGATCGTGGCAAGAGCAGCCGTCAGCGCCGGCGGTGGACGCTCACCGGCGTAGCGCGCCAACCCGGCGAGCGATACATCGATGCCTTCGAAGAGCGACGTTTCCGCTGACTGCTGCGATTTGGGTAGGACCGTCTCGAACAGGCGATAACGGGCCGCCGTCGGGCCGGGAGGGGCGACCATAGGTGCCCGACCCTGGCACATGTGCATGCCTGAGGCGATACCACCCACTTCGCCGATCGTGCAGCCCAGCAACGGCTCGTAGATGTTGGTGTCAAGAGTGGCAAAGGTTCCATCCTGGGGCACAGCTGGCGGTTGGCCGCCGCCGCGCTGTCCACGGCCGGGCCCTGCCCCGCGCCCGCCGCCAGGGCCCGGGGGGCCGCCGCGTCCAATCCGTCCGCCAAACCCGCCTGCCGGACGATACAGCTTCAGTGCTTGCCACGGCCGCAGGCCTTCGCGCATCTGTTCGGGGAACTGCGACGGGTCCGCGGCGGCACGGAACGCCTCGGTCGCGAGAACTCCAGCGGTCTGATGGTGCTGTCCACCGCCGGTGCCGTCAGGACTCATCGAGACGATGACGTCTGGTCGGAGCGTCCGGATGTGGCGCACGAAATCTCCAAGGATTTCCTGTCGACCCCACTTCTCGAGCGTCTCCTGCTGGCTGAACGAGTATCCGAAGTCGACCGCTCGCGTGAAGTACTGCTCCGCGCCGTCGAATCGGTGGGCGGTCAGCAATTCCTCAGTGCGAAGCACACCCAGCGCATCGAAGAGCTCGGTACCGATCTCGTTCTGACCGCCATCGCCGCGGGTCGCGGTGACGAGGGCCACCCGTGCGCCGACGTGGCGCGCATAGAGCGCCAGTGCCGAATTGTTTTCGTCGTCGGGGTGCGCGGTCATGTGGACGACCGTACCGATCGTCGATAGCTTCCGCAGCGCCAGCGACAGGGCCGGCGCGCCGGTCAGATCGGTGAGCGGTTGGATACGATATTGCGGTACGGGCTGCTGGGCACCGGCCGGCCACTGCAGCACGGCCGTCGCCGCGGCGGCGGCGGCCAGGAATCGCCACACTTTCATCGGGGTCTCCCGTCGCGGAAGGCGCCTGAGGTCTTGACCCTCAGAACCTGTACAAGTGAGTCAAGTTTCGCGGGGTCAAGACCGTGATCAAGCAATGCCACCCAGCGAGGCGGAGCCTCTAGTCGGTTCGTGGCGGAGCCTCGCTGGATCTCGCGCAAAATTGTGCGTGTATCGTGCCTGTTCAGTCGCCTTTTGGTCAACATGACCGGGAACCCGATCCCGGCCGGATTCGTCTACACTCGATGCCAGCCAGCCCTCCGGAGGCATCCGTGACCCGTGCTCCATCCCCCGCGATTGTCGCGTTCGCGCTGGTTTGTACTTTTGGGCTGCCCGCCGGCATAGCAGCGCAGCAAGCGCCTCCTTCCCCCGGCTCCTCCCCCACCAATCACCAACGAGCTCGATGCGTTCATGGAGAAAGTCCTGAAGCGCCGCGAGGTCAACCGCCAGACGCTCGAGCAGTACGTGCTCGATGAAAGCGAGCAATTCGAAGTGCTGGGTCCGACCCGAATGCCGGTGTATCGGCAAAAGCGGGAGTACACGTGGTATGTCCGCGATGGTCTCCACGTCCGTAGCCCCGTCCGCTTCGACGGCGTCGCCGTCGGCGACGAAGCGCGAAAAGAGTACGAGGAGACGTGGACTCGCCGAGAGCGCGAGCGGCTCGAGCGAAAGGACGCGAAGGCCGCCGACAAGGAGAAAGGTGGAGCCGAAACGCCCGAGCCGCCGACGTCGGACGACCCTGCCGCGCCATCCGGCGCGACACCCATTCCCACGCCCCGGTTCGTCTCCGAAGCCTATTTCATGGACTTCAAGTTCGAGCCGGGCAATTACTACCTGGCCGGCCGGGAACAACTCGAAGGCAAGCAAGTCCTGCGAATCGAGTACTACCCGACCCGCATGTTCAACGATAGCGAAGACGACAAGAACGACGACAAGAACAAGGCTGGCGCCGAAGCTGAGCGAAAAAGCGAAGGCGATCGCGAGCGAAATCGTGCGCGAGATCGCGAGCGGAATCGCGCGCAACACGACCGCGAGCGGAATCGCGAGCGACACGACCGCGAGCGTGAACGCGAGCGTGAATTAGAGCGGCAGATGAACAAGACCGCGCTCGTGACCCTCTGGGTCGATCCCGCCGAACATCAAATCGTCAAGTACACCTTCGACAACGTCTGGATGGACTTTCTTCCGGCGGGCTGGCTCGTCAAAGTCGACGACATTCGCGCGTCGATGACTATGGGACAGCCGTTCCCTGGGATCTGGCTGCCTCGCGAGATGAACATTCATGCCGGCGTCACGATGGCGATGGGCTCGCTCGAAGCCGCATACGCGCGGCGCTTCTCCGATTACAAGCAGGCCGACGTCAAGACGCTCATCAGGATTCCCAAAGCGCCGAAACCTCCTCCGCCGCCAGCCGAGGAGCCACTTCAACCGGAGCGAGAACCCGGGCCGTTCGTTTCCGAGCACGATGCGGACCGCCATCGCGGCGGACCGCAAGCGGAGGTCATCGCCGAAATCCGCATTCACGGCAACGCCTACGTTCGTGATGAGGAGGTCATCAAGCTTGCCGGAATTGCGGTGGGGCAACCGCTTCCAGCCGACGGACTGCAAACGATCGAACAGCGCCTGAAGGACAGCGGCTACTTCGAGAGCGTCGAGATCCGCAAGCGCTACCGCTCGCTCGAGAGCACGAGCGACGTCGCTCTCGTCCTGCTCGTCCACGAGCGTCCGGGATTCACGTCGGAAACGATCGACGAACGGCCCGCCACGTGGGGCTGGACGCGAGTCAAAAGCCGTCTGATGTTTCTACCGATCCTTGGATACGACGACGGCTATGGCTTTACGTATGGAGGACGAGTCAGCACCATCGACCTCCTCGGCGCGGGCGAGCGGCTCTCTGTACCCCTCACATGGGGAGGCACGCGCCGCGCCGCCGTCGAGTTCGAGCGAACATTTTCCTCAGGACCGTTGACGAGGGTCACATCCACATTCGGGATCTGGCAGCAGGAGAACCCGCACTTTGAAATCGACGATCAGCGGGTCGAGTGGACGGCGCGCGCGGAACGGAGCTTCGCCAGCCTCGTGCGCGCTGGCGTCGACACGTCGCAAAGCACGGTATCCTTCGGCCAGACCGACGACCGTCTCTGGACGATTGGCGCGAACGTCGCGCTCGACACCCGGGGCGATCCCGCGTTTCCCCGCAACGCAGTCATGCTCGCCGCCGGGTGGACCGGCCTGCACGTGCGCAGCCTCGACCAGCCCATCAACCAGTACACAACCGATGCGCGCGGCTATGTCGGCATCATCCGTCAGGCCGTGCTCGCCGCCCGAGTGCAGTACTCCGCGGCCGACCGCACGCTTCCCGACTACGAACGGCTGCTGCTCGGCGGCGCCTCGAACCTGCGCGGCTTTCGCGCCGGCGCGTTCGACGGTGATCGCATGCTGGTCACCTCCGCCGAGCTGCGCGTGCCGATCACCTCTGTGCTGAGCGGCGCAAAGCTCGGCCTGACAGCCTTCATGGATGCCGGAAAAGCTTTCAATGTGGGACAGTCGCTGAAGGATGCCGCCTGGCACCAGGGTGTTGGCGGCGGAGTGTTCCTGATCGCAACAATCGTGAAGCTCAACTTCGACGTCGCCCACGGACTGAGAGACGGCGACACGCGGTTTGCATTCAGTACGGGGTTCAGTTTCTAGAGCGGTTCAGGGTTCAGGGTCCAAGGTTCAAGGTCAGGTTCAAGGTTCAGGGTTCAATATTCCGGTACGGGCCTCGCGGTCCATGATGAACCCATGAACCCTGAACCGTGAACCTTGAACCTTGAACCCTGAACCCTGAACCCTGAACCATTACCCAAACATCGTTCGAATCACGAACCACACGTTGGCGGGCCGCTCGGCGAGCCGGCGCATGTACCAGGGAAACCAGTACTCGCCGTAGCTGATGAGGACGCGTAACCGTTGGCCTTCCTTGACCAGCCGCAGCTGTTGTTGGCGCTGGATGCCGTAGAGCATGGCAAATTCGTAGGCCGATTTCGGCACCTTATGCTGCCTGATGTACGCCACGAGCCGGTCGGCGAGCGGGATGTCGTGGGTGGCGATATGCAGGAGCGTCCCGGACTGCTGCGCGTCAGCGGCCATCAGCCGCGTGCAGAGCGTGTAGAACGCCTCGTCGACATCGGACTTCTTCGGATACGCGATGTCCGGCGGTTCGAGATATGCGCCTTTGACGATGCGGATCGCCGGGCCTAGAGGAATCAACGCCTCGACGTCTTTGGGCGTACGGTAGAGATACGCCTGGATGGCAATCCCCACACGCGCGCTCTTGGCGCGCGATCGTTTGAAGATCTCGATGGTTGGCTCGACGTACGGCGAGCCTTCCATGTCAATCCAGACGAAGTTGTTGCGAAGCTCGGCGCGCTCGACCAGGCGATCCATGTTGCGTTCGCATAGTCCGCGATCGAGGTCGAGACCGAGCTGCGTCGGCTTAATCGAGATCTGTACGTCGAGCCCGGCGGCCGCCACCTTGTCGAGCACTTCGAGATAGTGCTGCGTGACCTCCTCGAATTCCTCCGCCTTCGTCAGATTCTCGCCGAGCCTGGTGAGGATGGTGGTGATGCCAAGTGTCTGCTGCGCCCGGGCAGCTGCGAGCGCGTCCTCGGCACGCTCGCCGGGCATGAAGCGAGTGACCGACCGCTGGACGAACCCCCACTTCGTCACGTGGTCGCGAAGCCACGGGTTGGTTGACGCTGCGAGCAGCGCCTTGCGCATCACGCTCATTGAGAAAGATTCCTGGGCAAGTCTTGAATCTGTAGCGTCCGGCTTCAGCCGGACGGCCAACCGTCCGCCTAAAGGCGGACACTACGCGTTAATGAGGTAGCGTCCTGACCGCGATTTGTGTTCAGAGCACGCTGCGAATGAGGCCGCCGTCAACCTGCACGGTCGCGCCGGTCATATACGAGGCCGCATCCGACAAAAGAAACGCCGCCACCCGGCCGAATTCATCCGGCTGCCCGTAGCGGCCCATAGGAATCGAGGCCATCGATCTGGCCCTCGCCTGCTCGGTGGTCAACGACTGCTTCTTGGCGTTGATCTCATCGAGCTCGCGCAGCCGGTCGGTGTCAATCCGGCCGGGCACAATCTGGTTGACGCGAATCTTCGAAGCGGCGAGCTCGAGCGCCAGCGTCTTGGCGAGCGCCGACACCGACGCGCGCAGGACCGTGGAGAGTCCGAGATTCTGAATTGGTTCTTTCACCGACGACGACGTCGACATCAGGATCGCACCGCCGCCACGGGCGGTCATGGACGGCACGGCGGCCCGCACCATCCGCAGCGCGCTGAAGAGCAGCAAATCGACCGCTCCCTGCCAGGCCGCATCGTCGAAGGACAACGCCGCGCCGGATGGCGGCCCGCCGCCGTTGGCGAACAGGAGATCGATGCCGCCGAACTTCTCTTCAGTGGCTCGAGTCCATCGGATGATCCCGTCGGCAGATCGCACATCCAGTGGGGTGCCGAGAACCTGATCGGAACCAAGGCGCGAGGCAGCGGCCCTGATCGAGGCCTCGTCGCGCGACGCAATCGACACGAACGCGCCCTGACTCGCCAGCGCCTGCGCCACCGCGAAGCCCAGTCCGCGGCTCGCGCCCGCCACCATCGCCACCTTGCCCTTCAGCCCCAGATCCATGTCACTCCAAATCCTGAATTGTATCGTGTTCGCGTCTTCCCGGCGGCCGCCGCCTGATTCAGCTCCGGTCGCGCGCCATGCCCTCGTTGGCTTCGACCCACGCCATGACGCGATCGAGCGCCTCGCGAGTCGTCTTGTCGAGCGCCGCACCCGGCGCTCTCGTCGCCGGGCTGGCAAGCGCGCCACGCCTGTGGAGGACTTCCTTGCGAATCGCCATGCCGATGCCTTCCTGGAACTCGAACCGCATGAGCGGCACCGCCCGGTAGAAGACATCGGCCGCGTCCTGCACGCGGCCGGACCTGAAGAGGCTGACGATCCGCACGAGAATCTCGGGGAAGGCAAAGCCGGTCATCGCGCCCGTCGCGCCTGCCAGCAGCTCCTCGAGCAGAAAAACCCCGCCGAGCCCGCCAAAGATCCGGACATCTGCGATGCCGCCGATCTTTTCGACCTCACTGAGGATGCGCGAGGTCTTGAACGGCGTCGGCGGATCCTCCAGCTTGATCGTCCGCGCGGCCGGAATCTCCTTGGCGATTCGCGCGAGGAGCCAGGGCTCCATCGCGTAGCCCGAGATCGGCGGATAGTCCTGGACGACGATCTCGATGTCGACCGCCTCCGCCAGTGTCGAAAAGTGGCGCAGTACGGCGTCAGAATTCAGTTTCGGCATGCGCGGCGGACTGACCATCACGGCTGTGGCCCCGGCAGCCTTGGCATGCTGGCTATACCCGATGCAGGTCCTGGTCCCTTCGGCAGTCGTGCCCGCGACGACGCCAATGCGCCCCGCGACATGCCGTGTTACGACTTCGAGCACCCGATGACGTTCCGTGTCGTCCAGACGGGCCACTTCACCGGTCACGCCAAGGACGGTCACCCCGTTCACGCCGGCATCTATGAAAAGGTCGACCACGCGGCGCAAGCTGGCATCGTCGAGATCGCCAGTCGAGGTAAACGCTGTCGGGAGCACTGAGTACACGCCTTCGAGCTTCAAGCTATTCTCCTTTCCGTAAGGATATCAGCGCCTCAGCCAACTCATGATGGGTAGTTCCCGTCAAACACGAACATGCACGAAATCCGTCAGGCATTCCGCGCGATGAGGGCGGCGCCCATCGTCTCCGCCGTGGCCATCCTGTCGCTGGCGCTCGGAATTGGGGCCAACACCGCGATGTTCTCGATTCTCGACAGCCTGCTGCTCCGGTCGCTGCCGGTCCGCGACCCGCAGCGCCTGGTACTTCTCGGCCAGCGGCCCACCGGAACGTCTTGGACGAACCCGATTTGGGAGGCCATCCGCGACCGCACGGAACTCTTCGACGGCGCGCTGGCGTGGTCCAGCACGCGATTCAACCTGTCGCAGAGCGGACCGACGGAGTTCGTCGATGGCGTCTGGACGAGCGGACGCTATTTCGACGTGCTCGGAGTTTCGGCGATTCTTGGACGGACCTGGACAGTTGAGGACGACCGTCGAGGCGGAGGCCCCGATGGCGCCGTGGCGGTGATCAGCTACGCCTTCTGGCAGCGCCGCTTCGCCGGCGCGCACGACGTGATTGGTCGATCGCTGATCGTTGAGCGGGTGCCATTCACGATTGTCGGCGTCACGCCGCCCGGCTTCTTCGGTCTCGACGTTGGCCGGACGTTCGACGTGGCGATTCCCCTCGGCACCGAACCTTTGATCCGCGGCAAGGAAAGCTCGCTCGATCGGCGATCGAACTGGTGGCTGAACGTCATCGGCCGGCTGAAGGCCGAACAATCGCTCGAGGCGGCCCAGGCCGGTCTGCGCGGCGCGCACGCGCAAATCCGCGAAGCCACGATGCCGCAGGACTGGCGCGAGGACGACAAACAGAATTACTTAAGGCAGGCGTTGTCGCTCGAGCCGGCGGCAACGGGCAGCTCCGGCCTGCGGACGCGCTATCAGCGCCCACTGACGACGCTGATGGTGGTCGTCGGCCTCGTTCTGCTGATCGCGTGCGCCAATATCGCGAACCTGCTGCTCGCGCGCGCGACAGCGCGACGTCACGAGCTCAGTGTCCGTCTGGCGCTCGGCGCGTCGCGCAGCCGGCTCGCCCGTCAGCTGCTCGGCGAGAGCCTGGTTCTCTCCGGTCTCGGCGCCGCCCTGGGTCTCGTATTTGCGAAGTGGTTCAGCGGGCTCCTCGTCCGGCAGTTGTCGACAGCCACCAACAACGTCCACCTCGAATTGACGCTCGACTGGCGAGTGCTCGGGTTCACCGCGGCCGTCGCCATCGCCACTGCCCTGATCTTCGGCACCGTGCCGTCAATGCGCGCGACACGAGTCGACCCGAACGATGCCATGAAGGCGCAGGGGCGCGGAATCGCCGGACAAGGCCGGTTCGCGCTCGGCAACCTGCTGGTGATCGTCCAGGTCGCGCTGTCGATGGTGCTGATCGTCGGCGCGGGCCTGTTCCTGCGAACGTTCAGCTCGCTTGCGACACTCCCGCTCGGATTCGATCGGCGGCCCGTCCTCGTCGCTGCCGTCAACCTTCAGCCTTTGCAACTCGAACCGGACGCCCGTTGGGACCTCCTCTCGAGGCTGCGAAACGCAGCCGCCTCGACGCCAGGTGTCCAGCACGCGGCGATCTCGGTAGTCACGCCGATGAGCGGCAGCACGTGGCAGTACCGGCTCGAACTCCTCGACGGCAAGCCCATCGAGGTTGCCGACAAAGGCGTCTACGTCAACCTCGTGTCGCGCGACTGGTTCAAGACCTACGGTACGAGACTAATCGCAGGCCGCGATTTCACGTCCTCGGATAAGCCCGGAGCGGTGACCGTTGCAATCGTCAACGAGGCGTTCGCGCGACGGTTCACCGGAAGTGCAAACCCGATCGGCCGCACCGTGCGCGAGCTCTCGCGACCGGGCGCCCCGAACCCCGAGCGCGAGATCGTCGGCTACGTGGCCGACGCCGCGTATCGCTCGCTGCGTGACCCGGTACCGCCGACGATGTACCTGCCGTTCGAGCAGAATCACACGCCGCCGTCGTCTGCCTCGATCAGCGTGCGATCGGCGACTGGTTCTCCGCTCGGCCTGACGAGGACCCTCGCCTCCGCGCTCACCGCTGTGAACAGCGGTGTCGCCGTCACGTTCCGGCCGATCGAGGATCAGATCGACGCGGCGCTGACGCAGGAGCGGCTCGTGGCGACGCTGTCGGGGTTCTTCGGCGTGCTCGCGCTGCTGCTCGCGGCGCTCGGGCTCTACGGCGTCACGGCGTACGCCGTCAGCCGCCGCCGGGCGGAAATCGGGCTGCGCATGGCGCTCGGTGCGGCGCCGTCGGGCGTCGTCTCGATGGTCCTCCGCCGCGTCTCGCTGCTCGTCGGCCTGGGCATCGTCGGAGGGCTCGCCGCGAGCCTCTGGGCCGCGACGTTCGTGACGCCGCTGCTCTACGGCCTCCAACCGCGCGACCCGGTCACGCTGACGCTCGCGGCGCTCGTGCTCGGCGCCATCGGCGCAGCTGGCCGGCTGGATTCCGGCGCTGCGCGCGTCACGGATCGATCCCGCTCGGGTACTGAGGGACGGGATAGGTTCAAGGGGTTCAGGGTTCAAGGTTCAAGGTTCAAGGTTCAGGGTTCAAGGTTCAAGGTTCACGGTTCAGCACAACCGCGTCACGGTTGGAGTCTGGCTGGCCGCGCAGCGTGGCACCTTGGCCTCTGAACCTCTAGCTCTTACTTGTGCTACCATATATGGTAGCCATATGTCGAAACAGAAGACCACCCTCTATCTCGACGCCGCTGATTACCGGCGGCTGAAGAGCCTGGCCGGCGCAAAGGGTGTCGCGCCAGCGCAGCTCGTGCGCGAAGCGGTGGCCGAGTACGTCGCCAGGCATGATGTCCGACGACGGCCACGGAGTGTTGGAAGGTTTTCGAGCAAGCGCGGCGATCTCAGCGAGCGGGCAGAAGAGCTGCTCGCCGATCTCCCCCGCCGATGATCGTTGCCGACACCGGCGCCATTCTCGCGCTCATCGACAAATCGGACGCGCATCACAAGGCGATGCTGGCGCTCTTCGATCGGGAGCCCGACTGGGTCCTGCCCTGGGCGATTCTCGCGGAAGTGGACTACCTGGTGGCCGCGCACGTCGGCGCGCAAGCCGAAGAAGCCTGGCTGGAGGATCTCGCGTCGGGCGCATTTCAGATCGAATGGGGCCTGGACGGGGATCTGGTCCGTGCGCGCGAGATTTCGCGACGCCATCGGTCGCTCAAGATGGGACTCGTCGATGCCGTGGTCATGGCGACGGCCGAACGGCTGCAGGCGGAGTCCATCGCGACCTTCGATCTCCGGCACTTCGGGGCGGTGGGTCTCCGCGGCGCGCCGCGAATTCTCCCGCGTGATCTGTAGAAGTCGAGCCAGAATCACACAGAGCGATACAAGCATCGGTACCGTTTCTCAACAGATCACTCACAGGTCTGGAGGGACATCATTACTTCAGTGCGCTGGCGTATTGCCTTCATCCTCAGTGTGGCGATCGCGATCAGCTACCTGGATCGTCAGGCGTTGTCGATTGCGATTGCGGCGATCCAAAAAGAAATCCCGCTCAGCAACACGGATTTCTCACGGCTCCAGATTGCCTTTCTCGCCGCATATGGCGTGATGTACGCGGGCGGCGGCGCACTCATCGATCGACTGGGGACACGCCGCGGCTTTTTCGTCATCATGATCGCGTGGTCGCTGGCGTGCGCCGCGCACGGCCTGGCCACCGGACTGCGAACGCTCGCGCTCAGCCGGTTTCTGCTGGGCGCCGGCGAAGGCGGAGGCTTTCCCGCCGCTACCAAGGCGGTGGCGGAGTGGTTCCCCGCGCGTGAGCGCTCGACGGCCATGGGCATCATCAACGCCGGAACGGCGGTTGGTGCTGTCGTCGCGCCGCCTCTCATCGCCGCCATCGTGTTGTACGCCGACTGGCGGTGGGCCTTCATCACGTGCGGCGCGGCCGGCCTGCTGTGGACCGCGTGGTGGTGGGCGTCCTATCAGCTGCCTGGAGACCACCGACGCTTGTCCGCCGCCGAACGAGCGGTCATCGGCGACGTCGTCGCCGACACGGGCGCCGGAGAACCGCCGCCGATACCGTGGCTCGGCCTCTTGCGGTTTCGCGAGGTATGGGGACTCGTTCTGGCGAAGTTCCTGACCGACGGCGCCTGGTATTTCTATCTTTTCTGGCTGCCGAAGTACTCTGTACGACGCGCGTGGCTTCGATGTGAAACAAGTCGGTTACTACGCCTGGATTCCCTACGCCGCAGCGGGTATCGGAAGCCTGACCGGAGGGTGGTTCTCGAGCAGGCTCGTCACGAGCGGGCGCTCGATCGATGCCGCGCGCAAGATCGCCCTCGGCGCAAGCGCAGCGGTGATGCCAGTCATCATCTTCGTCACCCACGTCCCCGTGGAACTGGCGATTGTGCTCTTCAGCGTGGCGTTCTTCGGGCAGCAGTCATGGTCGACGCTCGTGATGATCGTGCCGACCGATCTGTTCCCGCGCCGGAGCGTGGGGTCGGTGGCAGGCCTCGTCGGCTTCGGCGGCGCCATGGGCGGCATCGTGTCCAACCTGGTGGCTGGTCGGATGCTCGACTTGGGGATGGGCTATGGAACCGTCTTCTCGATCATGGGTATGTGCCACGTGACGGCGTTCGTCGTGATTCTCTTGACCATCCGGAACATCCAGCCCCTCGCTCGGGCTGAGAATTAGAGGTTCGTCTCCATCGGTCAGGTCGAGGATCGCCGGCATGAACGTCCTGGATATCGCGCTCAGCCAGTTGTACTGTGTCAGTGGCTCGAGGCACAAAGAGGCAGGAAGGAGCGATGTACATGAGCAAGCCTCAGAAGCTCTTCGACCCGGAGTCGCCGGCCGAACTGCTCCTCGGCTGGCTCGTGCACGCGCACAAAGGCCGCGATCGGCACGACCTCGCAGCGCGCGTCTATGAACGCGGTCGGTACATGCTTGGGGTTCCCACGCTCATCGCCTCGACGATCGTCGGGACGTCGGTCTTCTCAGCGCTTTCTTCTCCTTCGGGTGGCGTGCCCTCACTGTGGGTGGGCTTGTTCAGCGTGCTCGCCGCGATCCTGGCGGCGTTGCAGACGTTTCTGGACCTGCCGGCTCGCTCGGCACAGCATCGGGCCACGGGAGTGAAATACAAGGCGGCGATTCGCGAACTCGAGCAGATGCGTGCGACGCGCGCGCCCGGCGCCGCACCGCCGGTAGATCAAATCAACGCCGCGCGAGGGATGCTGGACGCACTGGAGGATCAGGCCCCCGTCATCATGCCTCGCATCTTCTTTGCAATCGAGCGGCGCTATTCAAACGTCGTCTTCGTTCGGCAGGCCCTCGGCCTCTACGATTGAGATCCGCGGCGGTTCCTGATTGCGCAGAGTGGCTCGACGATAGTCGACACCTGACGCAGGTCGTCGCCAAAGAGACCTCGAGCTGCTCAGGAGCACGCCGTTGCCATAGGGCGTGTCATCAGGATTACCGATCGGCCCGTGGCGGTGTTCGACCTCAAAACGGTGCAGCTGGAGGATCAGCGCACCATTCGAGACCAATCGCTCATATTCCGCCCCGCCGTGTGCGCTCTGACAGCCGAGGAGACGCTGGTACCACCGGCTGCTCGCTTCGACATCGGTCACCGCGATGAGAGGTTGCGGACGCATCAGAACCTCCGTCGCCGAACCACCTACCGTGCCCCCTCAGCCCAGCTTGGACCTGGCGTCCGTCACCATAGAGATCAGAGCGGCGCGCACTTCCTCGGGCGTGCTGACCGGCTTGCGGAACGCCAGACGGACGGGTCGTGGCCCCTTTGGGGTCATCGCCGACATATCGAAGCCGTACCTGTCGACGCCCGTCATGCTCGCGGAGGTGATCTCGGTCGCTTTTGAAAAGGCCGTGCAGTAAAGCACCATGGCGTCGGCGTGGTCGGCGTTCATATGAGCAATCATGCCGGCGGCCGACGGACCGAGGGGATCCGGTTCGGCGGCCCGCCAGTCAGCCTTGCTGATCCATGACATCCGGCCATAACCCCCAATGTAGCGGACATAATTTACCTGCAGCTTCCAGAACGCGAAATCGCGGAAGTCGGCGTAGTAGCTTGAGTTCGGATGAGCAGCGAAGAATGCGGCACGCGCGCTGCCGCGATCCCCTTCGACGCGCGTGCACGGTCCGAGGATGGTGACGCGGCCGTTGGCGAGCGGATCTGCAGAGCCTCCCTCGGACACCAGCAGCGACGCGCGAGGATCCCGCTCCAAGTTCTTGGTGTGCTCGGCGAGTCCGCTGATAAGGAAGATTGGGTTTCCGTTGTCGAAGGCGACGGTCACGAACGAGCCGTAGGGATAGCCCTCCGGCTCCAGGGCCAGGGTGCACAGGGTCCCGGTCGAGATCTGGGCGACCAATGTTCGCGCGCGCTCCGCGTGCGTGGGTGTCGGAATATTTACGTCGTACAGCGGCTCCGGCGCGTCGCGTGTCGGTCGGGCGTGTGCATCTTCGCTCATGCTTCTCCCTAAGGGCGATCGGCTGCCCCGCGGCGTGGGCGAGTTGCAGGGCCAGCAGCTCGCCCCGCCGGAGCCCACACCCGAGGAGCCGTCGTGCTCAACCTCAACGTGTCGGAGTCGTTGCGACAGTTGGGTCAGTGATCAGGCCCGCACGAGACGGGATCCGCCACAGGAAAATCCGATGCTCGTTGACCCGGCGAACGTCCGCCGGCGTCCAACCACCCATGTCCCAGACGTAAGAAACGACCCGCGAACCCGCCTGCAGGTCGGAGCGCAGCTTCTCCCGTAGCTTCAGGTTCGGTCCCGGGTGCAGGAAGAGAGTCACGACGGTAGCGGACCGGACGTCCGCCGCATACATGTCGCCGAGCCTGAACTCCACTTTGTCCTCGACACCTGCCTCACGCGCGTTCGCTTGCGCCTGAGTCACCAGTGCGGGATCGATCTCAATCCCCACGCCACGCGCGCCAAACTCATTTGCCGCGGTGATCGGGATGCGCCCGTCCCCGGACCCGAGATCGTAGACGAGGTCCTGCGGGCCCACGTCAGCCAGCTCCAGCAGTGCGCGCACGACGGGCATCGGCGTTGGCTCGTAGCGAACGTCCTGTCCAGGAATCGTCCCACAGCCGAACGACACGAGCAATCCCAGGACGAGCCGCAGCATGATCGGTTTCATCGTCTGGCGTCCTTCCGGTCCAGCGTGTTTCTCCTTCAAGCATTGGATCAACGGCAGGCCAAGGAACGCGATCGCTCCGATGCCCAATCAACCTGTGAAGCTTCGAATGACGCCCCGGATCCGGCTTCCCGACGCATCCTGCTCTCTGCTCAATGACTTCCGCGATCGACCGTCTTACATAGCTCGAGATACTCGCTCAACGGGACAAGCCGTCTGCCGTCCCCGAGCAGAGCGAGTCGGATTTGCAGCACCCGCTCGCGCATCCACCCGAACTCCTTCAGTAGTTCACTCGTCGGTCGGGTGTCGAACGAAGGATCGGAAACCTTGTATCGCCCACTATCGAAAGACACCGGTCTGGTGAACGGATCGGCGAACAGGTACGCCTTGTCGGCAAGGTCTTCGCCATACTCCCAGATGACCCGGTGCAAGTACGACGGCCCCATCACGAAGATCGCACCGGCTTCCGCACACAAGTCGCGCGAGAGCTTCAACGGTGCGTGTGCGCTCGCGTCAATCCCCCACGCTCGGAGCATCCGTTCCGCGCGATCATTGATCCGCTCTCCCGCCTCTAACCCCGCCGAGAGGGCCGGAGCGTTGCGACACAGATGTCGATAGAGGTAGCGAGCCAGAACAGACCGGCAGCAGTTCGCATGGCAGACGAACAGAGGACAGCAAGGCGCCGCTCTCATCATTTGCACCGGCACGGCCTAAGGAATATTACGCGAAGCGCGCCAACCCAATACCGAAACGGCCTCCGCAGTCTAGCGTGACGGGGACGCGGGCACAATCACGCAGCACGTCATTGAATTGCCGCGATATGCCGAAATTCACAACGCGATTGGCAACTGCGGACTCGACAGCGTGCCGATAGTCACGGATTGGTCCGGAGTAGTCGTTAGTGTTTAGTTATCCGCCGGGGACGCGCTCGATCGCGCGTTTCGAGTGGGCGACGAACTGCAGCGGTTCGTGCCGGTCAGGCTTTTGTTAACAGGCTCTTCGAGGGCCTGGAAAGGGCGGGCGCATGCTACCAGCTGATCAGGCCGAGCAGCCTCTCGCCGAGTGGCGTGAGCGTGGCTGTTCGGGCGTGCTGCTGCTCCCAGTGGCGTGGGTCGCCGGGGAAAGCGTCGCGCTTCGGGGAATCCAGTTCGCGCCAGAGACGAATGCGCTCCGCGCGCTCCGGCGCGTTGTTCCAGTCGGCTGGGTGCATCGAGATGTACTGCGCCATGCGCACGCGAGCGTCTGAGTGGTTGGGGCGCACGCCGTGGGCGAGCAGCGAGTTGAAGATGAGGAGATCGCCTGGCTCGAGATCGGCGCTGACGATCGTCAGTCCGGTCGTGTCCGGATGCATTGGGTCCCGGTCCACAGGCTGTGTCTCGACCCACTCATCAAAGTTGGAGAAGAGCTCGGGCACGCACTGAAACCCTCCCACCTCGGCATCCTGTTTCAGCAGGCTGAGCACGCCCTGCACACCGATCGGCAGCGGCCGCACCGATGTGTCGACGTCCCAGTGGATGAACCCGTTCGGATTATCGTTCATTCTGTTCGGCGGATTCAGATTGGCGCGGTCGATTGTTACCCACAGGTCTTCGCGATCCCAGATGTCGACGAACGCGTCGTAGACCCGCGGCTCCATGCGAGTGTCCCAGAGCGCTTGGTGGTTGTAGATCTCCAGCATTCCGGTGTTGTTCAGCTCGGTCATTTTGTGGTCGCGCCGCTGCGACGCGTACCAGGTCGACGGATCGTCGGGATCCTTCTCGTCGAATTGCCAGAGCACGTCCACGAGTCGCTCGACGGTGGCTGCTGCAACAGCCTGTCGAACGATGACGTAGCCTTTTGTCGTCCAGTGAAGCCAGTCGGCCTGCGATAGCACCCGAAGCGGTAGGGTCTTGCGGATGTCCTTGAGCTGCGTCGTCGCCTCCGAAGCCGTTGGGTGGCTGTCTCGCTTGATGGGGGGCTGCATGCATGTCTCCTTGTCGGCGCCGGCATTGCGATGACGGCCGCTCATCACCGATGAGGACGTCGCCCCGCGAGCCAGGCGAAGGCTGGCGACGGCGGTTCTCAGCGGGCAATGTGTCCTGTCTTCGTCTCATTCTAGGCCGTGCGTGCACCGACAGCGCCGGTGCCTGTTAGTCCTCGAAGTCGTCGCCTAGTGGCGACCCCCTGCGAGGTCGGGGATCGGTCGACACTACGGCGTTACCCAGAGGTATAGTCCCAGCTTGACGTGCGTCTCGATGGTGTCCACCTGATGCATCACCGGATCGCGCGCCTGGTCCGTTATCGTTTAGTGGCAGAGCTCGGTGCTCGTGTCTGGATCGGTCGAGCTGGCACGCCCCAATGAAAACCGGTCCAAGGTCGAAGGAGAGTGCAATGTCAGACATCCACGCGCACCGCTTGCTAGTCGCCACGCTGTCGCGCGGCAAACGTGCATGGCTTTGCGGGTTGTTGATCCTCGCGACACCGTTGGTCGAGGTCTCTGCGACGCGCACTCAGCAGCAGAAGGCGATCGTGATTGACGACTTCGAATCCGGCGCGCTGACCAGCTGGAAGATCGAGCGCAGCGGTGCTGGAGGCTGGTTCGTTTATACGAACGGCAAGACTCCCCCGAACCCGTCTGAGAGCGATCCCAACATCCCGTTTGCGGTCCCGGACCCGCCTCAAGGCAAGTTTGCCGCAGTGACCGACATGAACGGTCCGGGAAGACGCATTCTTTATCGCGATGTCAAGCTGGATGGGCGCTACACACTGCAGCTCACTGTCTTTTATGTGAATGCCGGTCCGCTCAGCAGCCCGGACACCGTGGATTTCGAAAGTTCCGGTGAGAATCAGCAATATCGCATCGATATCGTCGCGCCGTCGGCGCCGGTTGATTCTCTGACTGCTGCTCATGTGCTGACGAACGTCTTTCGAACCTCACCCGGCGATGCAGACCGCCGGGAGCCGGCTGCTGTGACGGTCGATCTATCGAAGTGGGAGGGGCAGACCGTGCGGCTCCGCCTCACAAGTGTGGACAATCGCGGTCCGTTGCGGGCGGGAGTCGACAACATCCGCCTCGAGCCGGCTGGAAGATAGTGCGCTGCGCCTCCTTGCTCCTGGTAAACCTCCAGCCTTTCAACGCGTCGCTCGCTCAACACTCTTTCACAGCAGCTTGCGGACCGAGCCTCGCGGCACCCGCGCGGATTTGGGCTGAGCAGGGACCGAGATCAAGCGTTATGCTGACTCCCTGACGGCCCTAAAGTTTACTATCGTCACTTGACTGTTACGCTTCGTCTGCCCGAAGACACGCGTCAATGACCGCCGCCCCTGTCGTGCTGATCGCCTCCGTCATCGCGTCGGTGATCCTCCGGGCCCAGTCCGATGCGCCCCAGACGCCGACGCTCGAAGAACGTGCTTTCACGCGCCGCGTCCTACGTCGTCCGCTTCGACCGCGTCATCCCCTCGATCGTGGCGGAGGAACACTACCGGCAGCGACTCGTCATATATCGGCCACAGGCGCCGGGCCGCCGCGCCGCCCGCCCTCCCGAGGAAACGCAGCGGACGGAGTTGAAGTCAGATTTCCTGATGGTGCGATCCCGCGACACGGATATGTGGATCCCGTTCCGCGATGTCTTCGAGGTGGACGGCAAGCCGGTGCGCGCCCGTGACGAACGCCTGACGAAGCTCCTGATGGACGGGACCGGCTCGTCCTTCGACCGCGCCTGGCGCCTCACGGAGGAAGGGGCGCGCTACAACATCGGCCCTGTGCAGCGGACCGTGAACGTGCCGACCCAAGCGCTCCAGTTCCTGCTGCCGGTCAACCAGCTCAAGTCGGTGTTTCGCCAGGGCGGCGTCGATCGCATCAACGGCGGGCTGGTCTGGGAAGGGCGCTTCGAGGAGGTCGGTCTTCCGACGCTCATCCTCACCACCGGCGGCGCCAGTCTTCCGGCGACGGGACCGTTCTGGATCGATCCGTCAACCGGCGCCGTTTTCCGGACGATGATCCGGACCAAGCTGCGGTCGTTTCGATCGGAGATCGTCGTCAGTTTCGAGCCGCACGACAGCTTCGACGTCCGCCTGCCGGCGGAGCTCAGGGAGAAATACACGGGCAACGGCTACGAACTCGAGGGGACGGCCATCTACTCGCGGTTCAGGAAATTCCGCGTGACGACAGACGAGATCATCAAGTAGGCGACATCGGGAGGTCTTCAGCTGGCTGGAGGCGGCGGGCCTGACCCTCGCGGTGGTAAGTCTTCGCGCTTGTCTGAGGCGGAGTGTCTACTCTTGGCTGTAGCCGCTCTGAAGGTCGCGCGATCCCCGAATCGCGAGTTGCGACAGACGGCTTGTGGCACGCGCCGGGTGCTCGTAGTGTAAGGGGATGACGAGTGTTCTGAGGGCGATGGGGTTGGCTGTGCTGTTGCCCGTGCTGCTGGTCCCGAAGGCCACTGCGCAACAGGTTGACCCAACTGCCGAGCCCGCCCCGCTGGCCCGTGGCTACCGTACGCGGACGCTGGCCGGAGGCTGGGGGCACTCGTGGTTGCACGGGTGGCCCGGCTACGACCAGACGGTCAGCGACATCCAGTACTTCGGCTTCTACCCGCAGATGGGCTGGTTCGTCACGAACTGGCTCGAACTGTACGGCGAAGGGACGGCGCACGTGTACTATCGCCCCCATGCCGCCATTCTCGGCGGGGTTGTCGGCATCGGCGGCCGGCACTACTTCCTGAGGGACCGGCCGTGGACGCCGTACTACACTCTGGCCGGCGGGATGGCCTGGACGTCCCTCGACGTGCCGGAGGTAGACCGGATCTGGAATTTCCAGGTGGTGTGGGGCGCGGGTATCAAACGTATCACTCGCCGCGGGCCGGGGCTGATGCTGGAGTTCCGCAACCACCACATCTCCAACGCCGGCACTCGCGGCGAGAACCTCGGCGTCAACGCCGCAATGGTGGTCGTCGGCGTTCACTGGGTGCTGCGGTAAGCCGGACCCGACAGCGGGAGAAGCTTTCACCTCCTCCCCATCCTCCCCCGCTCCTTCCAGCGCCCCGTGGCGGTCACCGACCCGACCGCCGCAGACCGAGGGGCAACGTCACAGACGCGCAACATACGGCGCACGCGGACGTCGAAGCTGAACTCCACGCGTTCCGTGAGACGGCCGTCGCAGAGGCAACCGAGCTCAACCGATCAGCACTGTGAACTGGCCCCAACGCTTAACCGCCAGCATGCCCTAGACCCAAACGCAACACCTGGCGCGCGGTCAAGGCCGGCGGTCCCGCCCGGACGGTCGTCGATTGTCAGCACGAATTTGGTCTCACCCGTTCAGCCAGTCGGCTTGCTCCGCCAACAGAGGTTGGTGAACCTCACTCACTGGCGCATCCCAGCGTTGACGGAGCATCCACTATGCGCATCAACGTGGAACAATGCAGCGGCTGGCAGTGGAGTCGCATTGGCCGGCGAGATCGCAGACCGACACTGGACCAATATGAAGCTAGCCGATACGTTCATCCGCTCTTTGCCGAAGGTCCTCCTGCACGACCATCTCGATGGCGGCTTGAGACCCCAAACCGCGATCGAGCTGGCCAGAGACCAGCACTACAAAGCGCTTCCGACAACAGACGCAGGCGAGCTGGCCGAGTGGTTTCACCGCGGCGCTCAGCGGGGCAGTCTGCCGGTGTATCTGGAAGGGTTCGCGCACACGTGTGGTGTGATGCAAACGGAGGAGAGCCTCGAACGCGTCGCCTACGAAATGATGGAGGAGATGCATGAAGACGGTGTGGTGTACGTCGAGACGCGTTTCGCGCCGGTCTTCCATACGGCCAGGAAACTCCATTGGGACGAGGTGGTGAGCGCCGTGCTCAAAGGCCTCGAGCGCGGCAAGAAGGACTTCGGAGTCGAGTACGGGCTGATCATCTGCGCCATGCGAAACATGCGACTCTCGCAAGAGATGGCGGAGTTGGCTGTGGATTTTCGAGAGCGTGGGGTTGTCGGGTTCGATCTGGCCGGCGAGGAGGGAGGGTTTCCTCCGAAGAAGCACATCGAGGCGTTTCACTACATTCAACGAGAGAACTTCAACATCACCATCCATGCCGGAGAGGCGTTCGGCAAAGAAAGCATCTGGCAGGCCATCCAATGGTGCGGCGCGCACCGCATCGGGCACGCCACCCGACTGATTGAGGACATCGGGCTCGATGCTCACGATCCGACGAAGATCGTGAAGATGGGATATCTGGCGCAATACATTCTGGATAAACGCATTCCGCTGGAAATCTGTTTGAGCAGCAACGTGGATACCGGCGCGGCGAAAAGCCTCGAAACGCACCCGTTCGGCATCTACTACCGATACAATTTCCGCGTCACGCTGAACACGGACGACCGCCTGATGAGCGACACCACGATGACGAAGGAATTCAGGCTGGCTCACCAGACGTTCGATCTCGCCCTGGACGACCTCGAAAAGATCACGATCAACTCGATGAAGAGCGCGTTCATCCCCTACAAGCGGCGCATCGCGCTCATTTATGACGTCATCAAGCCAGGCTATTCAAAGGCGAGGATGGCTTCGAAGAAAAGAGCGCGGCCGCGGGACCAGGACTAAACACGATTCACCGACGAAAGGAACGACCACGACGACAACCGGCTGTTCGCTGAGCCTCGCGCAGAACCCGGGGCCGTTGACCGGGTAGGAACACGGCGGTGACGGTCGAAGAACATCGCGTTAGCTCCTCAACGCCTCCCGCGCCTCGACCAGGATGAGGGCCTACTCTGGTCGGATGCTGCGGAACGAGGCTGGCTCTCTCAGTTTAGCTTCGCTTGTGGCGCTCGCGCCACCTCCCAGTTGCCTCAACCGAGGGCAGAATCACGCTAAAGCTCAATAGAACCAGGGTGCGGCTGTGGGCCTGATGCTCCCTCGTCGAGCACGGTGAAGTCCGACGCACTTGGTCCGCTCGCACCGAGTCGTGCCCGACAACGACCTATGACACTCCGAACGTGAAGACCGTCGCCGACTTGTACTCCTGGCCAGGTCGAAGCACAGTCGACGGAAAGTGTGGCTTGTTGGGTGAATCGGGGAAATGCTGTGTCTCGAGGCAGAACCCGCTCCGCGCGCCATACACGCGGCCGCCCTTCCCGGACATCGACCCGTCGAGCTTGTTGCTCGAGTAGAACTGCACCCCGGGCTCGGTCGTCGCCACCTCCATCGTCCGGCCGGTCGCAGGCTCGACGACCCGCGCGGCGGGCGCGAGGCCGCCACCATTTCGTGAGAGCACGAAGTTGTGGTCGTAGCCGCCGCTCATCTTGAGTTGCGGATAGTCCGAATCGATGCGCTCGCCAATCGCCGTCTCGCGGCGAAAATCGAGCGGCGTGCCTTCGACTGGCGCCAGCTCTCCTGTGGGAATCTGCGTCGCGTCGACGGGCGTGTAGCGGTCGGCGTGCAGCGTAAGCCGGTGCCCCAGAATGTCTCCGGAGCCGACGCCCGCCAGATTGAAATAACTGTGCTGCGTCATGTTGACGATCGTCGGCCGGTCGGTCGTCGCCGAGTACTCGACGATGAGATCGTTGCCGTCCGTCAGCGTGTACGCCACACGCGCGGCGAGCGTTCCCGGGTAACCCTCGTGGCCGTCGGGGCTGGTGTGAGTAAACACGACCGACGGTCCCCGTGAGTCATTTGTCACCTCGGCGTCCCAGACGACCTTGTCGAATCCCTTCGCCCGCCGTGCAGATGGTTGGGACCGTTGTTCAGCGTGAGCTGGTAGGCCTGCCCGTCGATCGAGAGGTGTCCGCCGGCGATGCGGTTGCCGTAGCGTCCGACCACGGCCCCGAAGAATCGCGACTTGGTGAAATAGTCTTCCAGGTTGTCGTGACCGATGACAACATCGCCGACTCGCCCTTGCCGATCGGGAACGCTGATTGATACAAGGATCAGCCCGTAGGTGATCGCCTGGACTTCAATCCCATGGGCGTTGGTCAGCGTGAAGAGCCTGACCGGCGTGCCGTCGGGCATCGAACCAAACATCCGTTCCGTCACACTCGCGGCAACTGGCACTGGCACTCTCCCTCGATGCGACCGAGTCCGGTCGTTTTACCAGGCTAGCTTAACAAGAGACACGCCCTGACGTGGCAGGGAGAACGTTACGGCGATCTTTCCCTGCGTCGCAGCGACCGATCGGGGCGGCTCGAGCTCGTCCAGCGCTCCCGCCTTCTCGAGCGCAGCCAACTGCTGCGGCGAGGGCGCCTGCGGCGATCCCATCTTTTTCCATGCCTCGTAGGTATTGCTGTGCTCGCGATCGACGCGGTAGTGCGTGACGCGCGCGGAAGCCGCCGGCACACCAGCGATTGTCAGCGCCACCATGGCCGGTGGCGCGGCAAGGTCGTCGTCGTGATAGTTCCAGACGAGTACCGAAATCGCGCGCTCCTGGCGGCTGGCGAGCGCCGTGATGTCGGCGCGCTCGCGGACGCCGGTGTCCCGCACCGTCTCCAGCGGCACCGCACCGGTGCTTTCCACAGCGACGCGATCGCCGCCCATCTGCCCGAGCATCCTGAAGACGTTCAGCACCGGTTTCGGAAGGCCGTTGGTCGAGAGGTCGCGGAAGCCGTCGAAATACGGCTGATCCTCGAACTCGAACGCCCATGTCACCGAGCCGAGGAGGTTCACCTTGTGCAGGTCCGCGAGCTCATAGGTGCGCGCGATCTGCTCGGCGGTATAACTGGAATACATCGTGCCGTTGCGATACGCGTTGTGCGGATCGGTCCTGACCGGGCACGCCGCGCAACCCTCCGGATCGGACTCGCCGATGACAATCGGGATGTCCTTGAGCTCGGGATAAGAGGCGACGATCGCAAATCCATTCGCGATAGCGCGGAGCTGATTGCTGACGGACATCCGTACCCAGGCGGCGTCGTTTTCTTTGATGACCCGCGGCGCGCCCTTCGCATGAAACGTCACGTAGTCGAGCGGCGACCCGATCTTTCCGGTTGCGTGGTTGGTGCCGCGAAGACAATGCTCGATGAAGTCGCGCAGGAACTTCTGCGTGCGCGCCCCGTTGGGCCCAGTGACCTCCGGCCCGCCGATGCGCGCGGTCGGCAACGCGCGCCTGAGGCCGTCGGCCGCGTAGTCGTAGAGCTTGAAGAACTCCTCGGGCGTGCTCTGCCAATAGCCGATGTCCGGTTCGTTCCAGACTTCCCACACCCAGCTGTCGACCTCGGCTTTGCCGTACTTTTCCAGTGAATGACGGGCCCACTGATAGACGAGTTCGCTCCACTTCGCATAGTCGCGGGGCGGGTGCGCCCAGCCGGTGTAAATGCGATTGTAGGGAGCGCCGGGCTGCCAGTCGTGACGGTACGGCTGCGGCTTGACCGACAGTGCCTCGGGCATGAACCCGATCTGCATCATCGGCTTCATGCCTCGCTTCAGGTACGTATCGACGATGCGGTCGACGATCGTCCAGTCGTAGATCGGCTTGCCGTTCGCGTCCTCGGTGTACGCGTTGGTCGATCCCCATTTCAAGCCGGGCGTACCGTCGCCCGACGTCAGCAGGTTGTGGGTCCGCACGAACACCGGCACAGGGCTGAGCTTCTGCAGCTCGGTCAGCAGCTTCTGTCCGTCTTTCATATAGGTATAGTTCGGCTCGTCGTAGCCGAACCAGGCCCAGATTGGTTTCATCGGGCCAACTCGCTTGTCGGCGTCGACGTTGACGACCACGTGTTCGACCGTTGACGGTTGCGTGAGGACAGCCGTCACGGCAAGCGTGGACACCACGAGGGCGATAGTGCCCGCAGTGGCTCTCCTGGCAACCGCTCCAAGTCTCCGGCCCGGTCTCTGTGCTCTCATGGGTGCCTACGATAGGCCAACTGGTGAGGTTTTGTCGCCTCCGGAGACGGCGGCGCTTTCTTCGGCATAGAATCTCCCCCGATGAGCAGGATCAGATGGGGCGTCCTCGGCTGCGCGAAAATCGCGACCGAGAAGGTCATCCCCGCGATGCAGCGCGGCCAGTGGTCTGAGGTCACGGCGATTGCCTCGAGGGATTCCGAGAAGGCCAGAGGCACAGCGGAACGGCTGGGAATACCGAAAGCCTATGGTTCGTACGAAGATCTCCTCGCCGACCCGGACATCGACGCCATCTACAATCCGCTGCCGAATCATCTGCACGTGCCATGGAGCGTGAAGGCGGCCGAACACAAGAAGCACGTCCTCTGCGAAAAACCCGTTGCGCTCACGGCGGACGAGGCACGAGCGCTCCTCGAGGTGCGCAATCGCACGGGCATGAAAATTCAGGAAGCATTCATGGTCCGCACGCACCCTCAGTGGTTGGCGGTCAAGGACCTGGTTTCCAGCGGTCGGATTGGAGAGCTGCGATCCATGCTGGGAGCGTTCAGCTACACGAATCGCGACCCCACCAACATCAGAAATCGGCCAGATTTCGGTGGCGGCGCCCTGATGGACATCGGCTGTTATCTCGTCAACACGTCGCGCTTCATCTTCGGCCGCGAGCCGCTGCGCGTCACCGGAGCCATCGAGCGCGACCCCGAGATGCGCACCGATCGGCTGACATCAATCCTGCTCGACTTTGGCACGGGACACGCCGCTGGCACGTGCAGCACGCAGATGGTGCCCTATCAACACCTGCAAGTGTTTGGCACGACGGGCCGCATTGAGCTGCCGATTCCCTTCAACGCCCCACCCGACCGGCCCAACCGCATCATTGTCGACACCGGTGCCGATCTCTTTGGCGGTGGCCAGTCCAGCATCGAAGTTGACACCTGCAACCAGTACACAATCCAGGGCGATCTTTTCTCGAAGGCGATTCTCGACGGCAGCGACGTACCCTGTCCGCTCGAAGACGCCGTGAGGAACATGGCGTGCATCGATGCCATTTTCAGATCGTCGGCGAGCGGCCGGTGGGAGGAACCGCAGTAACGTGTCTATTTATCTCGGCCTCGACTCCAGCACTCAGAGCGTGACGGCAACCGCGATCGAAATCGACGACCATCAGCCGTCCCGCCGCGCGATCCTCTTCGAGCGATCGTTCCGCTACGACGAGACGCTTCCCCGACTACGGGACCGAACACGGTGTGCTGCGTTCTGCGGACCCGCGCACCGTGCATGCGCCGCCGCTGATGTGGTCGGAAGGGCTCGACCGAATCATCTTCGACCTGGTGCGTGACGCCGGCATCGACTGGAGCCGGCTGCGCGCGATATCGGGCTCCGCGCAGCAGCACGGCAGCGTGTACGTGAACGACAAGGCGCGACAGCGCCTGGGATCGCTCGATTCAGCCCGACCACTCGCGGACCAGCTGGGCGACGTGTTCTCACGCCGCACGTCGCCGATCTGGATGGATTCGAGCACGACGAGCCAGTGCCAGGCGATCGAACGAGCGATTGGCGGGCCGCGCGTGCTCGCGCGCCTCACCGGCTCGCGCGCGTTCGAGCGATTCACCGGGCCGCAGATCCGGAAGTTTTCCGAAGACGACCCTGCTGCCTACGCCGCAACCGATCGCGTCCATCTCGTCAGCTCGTGGCTCGCCTCCCTGCTGACGGGCGCGACTACGGCGATCGATCCAGGCGACGGCTCGGGCATGAACCTGATGGATCTGGCGGCGAAAGCGTGGTCTCCGGACGCCCTCGCCGCGACCGCGCCGAATCTCGCCGCAAAGCTGCCGCCCATCGCTGAGTCCTGCACGATCCTCGGCACGCTGTCGCCGTACTGGCAGAGGCAGGTACGGTCTGCCGGCCGCGCGCGTAGCGGCGTGGTCCGGCGACAATCCGTGCAGCCTGGTCGGAACCGGCCTCGTCCGCGAAGGTGTCGTCGCGATCTCGCTCGGCACGAGCGACACGATTTTCGGCATCATGCCCTCGCCTCGCCCAAGCGACGACGGGACCGGCCACGTGTTCGCGTCGCCGACTGGCGCTTACATGGGCATGACGGTCTTCAAGAATGGCTCGCTGGCGCGCGAACGGGTCAGGGATGCGTACGGCATGGACTGGCCGGCGTTCTCGGCGGCGCTCGCCCGAACGCCCGCGGGCAACCGCGGTGGAATCATGCTGCCCTGGTTCGATCCGGAAATCACGCCGCTCGTCCTCGAGCCTGGCGTCCGCCGGCACTCACTCGATCCGAACGATGGAGACGCCAACGTCCGCGCCGTCGTCGAAGCGCAGATGATGTCGCTCGCGCTTCACAGCCGGTGGATGGACGTGAAGATCTCGACGATCTATGCGACCGGGGGCGCGTCAGCGAACCGCGACGTGCTGCAAGTCATGTCCGACGTCTTCGATGCCGAGGTGCTCCAGCTCGAAACTGGCAACTCCGCCGCGCTCGGTGCGGCGCTGCGGGCGTTCCACGCCGATCGCCTCGCCGACGGACGGCCGCTCCCGTGGGAGGACGTCATCGCGGGATTCGTCGTGCCGCGGCTGGAGTCACGCCTGACGCCCCAGCCAGCGAACGTGGCGGTCTACAAGCGGTTGATGGACGTCTACGCCGTAATGGAGCGGGAAGCACTCGCCGGCGCCAGTAACCCTGGCAAGAATTAGCGATCCTTCGCCTACGAAAGCCTTTCACCGCAGAGGTCGCTGAGCAACGCAGAGGCATCCTAGATTTCTCTGCGGACTCCGCGAGCTCTGCGGTGAGAAGCTTTTACTGTGGACGATGCACGCCAGAACCCTAGCGCACCCCGAGCAGCAAATCGATCAGCAGCTGATCCAGGCGCTCGTAGGCGAGGCCTTTGGCGGCGATCGCGGCGCGGTCGAAGGTCCGCTTCTTGAGCGCGTCGGCCGCGGCCCGGCTGTAGCTCGGCGCGGGCGCCTCGCCGTGCGTTTCCCGGAGGCTCGCGAGGAGCCCCTGAATCTCCTTGTCCTCGCGGAAGCGCTTTGCCTTGTCCTTCAGAATCAGGTAAGTCCGCATGCAGCCGGCGGCAAAATCCCAGACACCTTCCTGGTCCTCGCTGCGATAGGCGTGCGCGTCGAAGTGGCGCGGACCGTCGTAGCCGGAGTCTTCGAGCAGCTTGACGACGAAAAAATTGGCCTTGATCGATTCGGACGCGAACCGCAGATCCTGGTCGTAGCGGCTGAACTTCTGATCGTTGAGATCGATGTGAAAGAGCTTGCCCGCCTCGAGCGCCTGCGCAATGGCGTGGTAGAAGTTCAGCCCGACCATGTGCTCGTGCGCAACCTCCGGGTTGACCCCGACCATCTCCGGATACTGCAGCGTCGGGATGAAGGCGAGATACGCGGCCGTCGTCGGAAAATACAAATCGCCGCGGGGCTCGTTCGGTTTGGCCTCGAGCGCGAACCGGAAGTTGTAGCGCTGGTCACGCGAGTACTCGCAGAGGAAGTTCAACGCCTCACGGAAGCGCTTAATCGCCTCGACGGGATCCTTGGCGGCGTCAACCTCCGCGCCTTCGCGCCCGCCCCAGAATACGTAGGTCGTCGCGCCGACTTCAGCGCCCAGGTCCATCGCCTGCATCGTCTTCTGCAACGCGTAGGCGCGAACGCGCGGATCGTGAGAGGTGAACGCGCCGTCGCGGAAGACCGGATCGGTGAAGAGGTTGGTCGTCGCCATCGGCACGCACATGCCGAAATCCTTGAGCGCCTTCTTGAAATCGCCGACGATGCGGTTTCGCTCGGCGAGCGTCGCATCGATCGGCACGAGATCGTTGTCGTGAAAATTGACGCCCCACGCGCCGAGCTTGCTCAGCCGCTCGACGGATACCACCGGGTCGACGTGCGGGCGAACGAACTCGCCAAACGGATCACGGCCGCGGTTGCCGATCGTCCAGAGGCCGAAGGTGAACTTGTCAGAAGCGACGGGAGTGTAAAGATCGTTTGCCATGCGCGAATGATTGTATCCGTTTCTAGGGTTCAGGGTTCAGGGTTCAGGAGGTTCAGGAGGTTCATGGGTTCAGGGGGTTCAGATGCGACACTGGTTGATAGGATTGCAATCGCTTCATGAGCACCGGACGCTGATTGAAGAACCTTGAACCTTGAACCTCCATGAACCTGAACCTTGAACCATGAATTGAACCTACCATGAACCAATAATGCCAATCTCGAGACGCCATTTCATTCAGACATCGGGCCTGGCCGCCACCGCCGCTTACGCGGTTCCGGGGGCCGCCCAGCGTGGCGCGCAAGGGCGACGCGGGGACGGTGCCCGAAGCCATTCGCGCGCTCAAGCCTTTCCCGGGAAAGGCCGTTCCGATTTCGGATCAGGAACGCCTGGCACGCATCGACAAGGCCCGGCGCCTGATGGCCGAACACGATATCGGCGCAATCGTGCTCGAGACGGGCACGAGCATGACCTACTTCGCCAACGTGCGATGGGGGCTCAGCGAGCGGCCGTTTCTCCTCGTCATTCCTCAGAAGGGCGAGCTGGCGTATGTCTGCCCCGGCTTCGAGGAAGCGCGTGCGAGAGAGCTCACGACCTTCACCAAGGACGTCCGCGTCTGGCAGGAAGATGAGGACTGGGGCGCGGCTGTTCTCGGCATTCTGAAAGATCGCGGCGTATCGACCGCGAAGATTGGCGTCGAAGAGCGCGTCCGGTTTTTCATCGCCGACGGTATCGCCCAGGCGGCGCCGGCATCGAAGGTCGTCCTCGCGACACCGGTCACCGCCGGCTGCCGGATGTTCAAGACGCCGACCGAGATCGCGCTGATGCAGCGCGCCAACGACATCACCATCGAAGCCTTCCGCGCCGCATTGACGACGCTTCGCGAAGGGATGACGCAGGTCGAGCTCGGCCGAAACATTCGCGCTGCTTTCGACGCGCTGGGCGGACCTGGGGGATCGGCCTTGATCGGGT
>CAVXUR010000005.1:0-242161 GCA_963764925.1 uncultured Acidobacteriota bacterium | reverse complement strand
CGAGCGGCGCGCCGATTGAGTGTGTGAAGGGGCTCAGTGTCAATTATCGCCCGTAGGCCGGATCAGAACGCGTACATCGAGCGGTTCAATCGCAGCTATCGGACTGAGGTCTCGAAACGCCCGACTGATCCCGTTCTGAGCCTGTTCCGTCTGTGCTGCGACTTTGCCCCGGTGACCCCATCAATCAACACTTGGCGACAAGGCAGGAGTAATTGCGACTCACCGTCGAATGCGTTCCACTACGATTGGATCTCGCGGGCCCGAATTTTGAGCGGTCACTCCCTGACGCAACGCACGGAAACTGCCATCTGCTTCTGGCCCTGGGGCCCACGATAGAGCGCTTGACTGCCTTTGCCGAAGTTATAGAGCGGTGCGGTGATCGGATCGTTTTCGGATACCGTCCAGTAGATTCCGTGTGCCTCCAGCCGGTCGTACTGTCCATCAATGGAGCGATTGCCACCCAGCACGGCATTGAAGCCTGACGTCCCTCCGCTCAGGAGTGCCGTGTACGCCGCTTTACCCTTGTCAGGCGAATCGTTCCCAAGTCCACCATAGTGCGTCGCCATCTGACGCCATTCGTCGTCGGTCGGCAACCGCCATCCATCTCCTAGCGACTGACATCCTCGCTGCGCCGATTCCCACGTATACAAGCGGCCATATCGACGGCAGTTCGGTTCCGCATCGTCGTAACAATAGGATGACGACGTGTTGACGTTCAGATTGGCAGTCGTCCACTCTTTACCGTCCGCCATCCGTTTGGAAGAAGCGATCGTGCCGGACAGGTTCTGGTCTTTCGCTGAACCCTGCGTCGAGCCGGCGCCGCCAACAAATCCGAACGCAATACTCAGCGCGATTGCCACGGCACTAATTCGACTCGTCGTCATGTTGTCCTCGCCGCCATGGTGTGGTCGCGGAGTGTGTCTTCGCACCTTTGACATCGCCGCACCTAACGGAGGGAAGCCTAACACGCATAACCGCTAAACGCCGCAGTGCTCAGCAACCGGCTCGCCCGCGCCGAAGACCTAGTGCCCCACTCAGCTGGAAGTGACTCGTAAACTCCTGCCCGCTTGACTATGCGGCTCCTTGGAGCCTGTGGATCTGGCTTAGCCAGTTCGCCATCTGGTTCCAACTCACGAAAATCCGTCTCACCAACCCTCATGTCATTCGGGTTGGTCGAGCCTGGCCGGCCCTAGCAAGTTGGCAGTGTCTTCACTGCGCCAGGGGCCAATAGATCTCAGTGCGCCAGTCTTTCACATCAGGGAATTCACCTGGATCCGTCACGTACAGATTCCCACGGTGCGCGGCCCGGACGGTATCCGTTCGATTCCATCCATCGTTCCATGGCGACGTACGTCTCGCTGAGCGAATCGTAGGAGCCGGCGTGGACGCCGACGGCAAAGGGGCCACCGGGAAGCTCGCCGCCCTGCACATCTCCGTGACCTGGTGATGCCGCAGCCAGCGGCACACCGATCTGCATGTCAAAAAGGCCAGGGCCGGTGCTGAGATAACGCGCGGTCGGCCGGCCAGCAATGGCCAACCCGGCCTGCATCGCGTACGGAAACGCCTTCCCCAGCGCGTCGGCGATGGCCTTGGCGATCTCGTGGCGACCGGCCTTCGCGCGGACGAACAGGAACGGCTGAGGACTCAGGTCGCGACGCTCGATCGACAAAGTGGGCATCTGCGCTCTCCGGCTGGATGAATTGACGGCGATGTGATACAGGCCGATGCACGCTCCAGCCGTCTCAATCACGGCGGCGTGTGCGCGGCGAACCGGCTCCGGCACTCGGCGAAACGACGCGCGATAGGCCGCCGGTGTGCAGCCGAATCGACGACGGAATGCCCGGGTAAATACCTCGTGGCTGTTGAAGCCCATCGCAAGGGCGATGTCGAGCACGGCATCGCCGCTCGTGATGAGTCGCGCGACCGCGCGTTCGAGTCGCAGCCTGAGCATCGCACAGGCCGTCCAGGCTGCTGGCTGACGTAGGTGATTGGCGCGCCGGCCTGCAACAGCAGCGTTGAGTACGTGTGCCGAAGGTCGTGGATGCAGATCTGACGCATGTCGGCTTTGGCCAACAGACGCGCGAACACCGTCCGCACGTTTCGCTCCTCGAGCGCCGTGCCTTCGGGCGACGGGAAGATCCACGCTGGCATCGGCTCGCCCTTCTTCAGCCAGCGCACGACGCACGACGCCAGACCGACAGCGCGGCCTCGAGCTGCGGCGACATCTTCGCAGGGCACACAGTACCCACGGTTGCCAACGTGGGAAGTGTTCTTTCGCGCCGGCCATCGTCCTCGACCCTTGCCACGTCGCTCGCTGCCGAGGGTCAGTCGACAGTAAACTCGTCCCATGACAAAGACCGAGGTCCTCGACCTGCTCAAGGAGAACCGCGACGCGCGGGGGGAGGCGAACTGGAAGGAGATGGGCGACCGCACAGGCGGGCTGACCAGTTTCGGCATCGGCCTCACCAAGCTCCGTGCGATTGCGAAACAAGTTGGGCGCGACCACGACCTCGCGCTCAAACTTTGGAACGAACGCAACCACGACGCAAAGATCATCGGTTTGCTCATCGACGACCCAAAACAACTCACACGCGACCAAGTCGAAAAGCAGGTCGACGGCGCGGGGCCAGGAATGCTCAGCCACGTGCTCAGCTCGTGCGATGCGACCCTCCCCAAGTCCCCCATCGCGTTCGAGATCGCGAAGGGCTGGATGGCGAGCAAAGACCCCGTCCGCCGCAGTTGCGGCTACGGACTCGTATACGAGCTGGCCAAAGACAAGAAGGACAAGCGGCTCACCGACGAGTTCTTTCTCGGCTGCGTCGAGAAGATCGGCAATACGATCGCGAAAGAGGAGAACTGGGTGCGCGTCGGCATGGGCGGCGCGCTCATGAGCATCGGCAAGCGCAACAAGAAGCTGAACGCCGCTGCGATCAAGCTCGCAAAAGCAATCGGCCCGATCCACTTCAGCGACGGGGACAAGAAGTGCGAGCCGATGAACGTGCTCAAGCACCTGACCAGCGACTACTTGCGTAACAAGCTCGGTATATGACGCACTCGGCCAGCGAAGCCAATTACACCAGATGTGGTATGGCCTGAGGGTGCCGACGGCGATCACGCCGCTCGTCACCGGGCTCACAACGAGCCGTTGAGCGCCCCGTTTCTTCGCTGCCGCAGCCTGCGCTGTGGGAACTCTGCGTCAGAAGATCACGTAACACAAGAGCGCGCCCACGACCGCCATCGACAGTCCCCAGGCGAGCAGCTTGTTGAAGAGGGCGCGACTCTCGTCCCCCGTCACGCCGGCCAGGCACAGCGCGCCGATCGTCGAGAGCGGCGACACGTCGACGAGGTGACCGCCGACGTTCATCGACGTCGCGATGGCGATCGGACTGGTGCCCGGGAGGGCGGCGGCCAGACCCGGCACCATCGGCAGGAACGCCGGGAGCACGACGCCAGACGTGCTGCTGTAGACCGAGACGATCCCGGTAAACAGCGCGACGATGCCGGTCACCGTGTTCGCCGATGCCGTCTTCGCGACGAGCGAGACCAGCAGATCGATGCCCTGCGCCCGCTCCACGAGCGAGATCAGCACCGTCACGCCGCAGACCATCACGATGACCCGCCACGGCATCCGCTTGATCGCTTCGCCATCGTCGGCCGACCTGGACAGCACGAGCACGACGGCGCCGGCAAATGCGGCCATGCCGACGTTGACCTTCGCGATGACGACGCTCAACACGAGCGTGGCAATCGTCGCCACGGTGATCCAGTGACGGCGCTGAAAGCTGTAGGAATGCGGAGCGTCAGCGTGCTGCGGCGCGCCGGCCGCATCGTTGACGTCGGCTGCGGCCACGACCGGTGCCCGCTCGGCGCCAAACAGCTTCAAGCCGCCGAACAGCGCGTAGCCGGCGAACGCGACCAGCGCGTGCGCGAGCAGGTTGTAGAGATACGTCTGCAATTCGAGCCCCGGCAGGCCGTTCTTGGCCATGATGCCGTTGACGATGATGCCGGTCGGGGCGAAGGGCGAGAGCGCGCCGGAGTTTGCGCCGTTGCCGACCATGATGGCCATGAGAAACAGCGGAATGCCGGTCCGCACGGCGGTCCCCATCGCGAGCGGCGCCAGCAGGGCCGCGGTGGCGATGTTGCCGGGTCCCATCGAGGACAGCGCGGCGCCGAGCCCGAAGAACATGATCGGAATCGTCCCGCGATTGCCGCGGCAGACACGCACGGCGTGGTGGGCGATCCGCTCGAGCGTGCCGTTCGATTCGGCGAGCGCGAACAGCAGCGTGACACCGGTCAGCGTCAGGAAGAGCTGGCTCGGGAACCCGTTCATGATCGTGGCGACCGGCATCCCGCCGATGTAGACGCCGACAATCCAGGCGAGCGCAACAGCCAGCACGCCGACGTTGAGCCGGCTGATGCAGCTCACCAGCACGGCGAGCGCGAGGGCACAGACCGAGAGGATCGCCAATGGCACTCCTGACCAGGACGCGGCCTGATCCGCCGCGCGCTACAGCTGTCGGCAGACGCTGAGCTCGACGCAGCTGATCAGCCGAAGCTATCCAGCTCAAGGCTCGGCGCATTCGGAACGAGCGAATCAGCTCCGCCGGATGCAACGCTCGGACACCGGTGAAGTCGGCGACCTGATGCCGGCACGAGGTCCCGCCAGCGACCAGGACTGCCCCATCGCGGAGGCTCCGCGCGGCCGGCAGCAACCGCCGCTCTCCGATGGCGCGCGACACCTCGAAATGCTCGCGCGCATAGCCGAAGGATCCGGCCATGCCGCAACAGCCGGCATCGAGATCGACCACCGTTGCGCCGGGTATCCGGCCGAGCAGCGCCTTTGCCGGCGCCAGGCGGCCCATGGCCTTCTGATGACAGTGCCCGTGCAGGAGAATCTGTGACGGCCCCTGGCCCAGATCGAGCCGCACGCGTCCCGCCTGGCATTCGTTCTCCAGGAATTCTTCGAAGAGCACCGCGCGATCGGCCACGCGCAGGGCCCGCCGCTGTGCGTCGCCGCGGAGCAGCGACGGGACGTCCTCGCGGATCGCCGAGAGACAGCTGGGCTCGAAGAACACGATCGGCACGCCTCGCTCGGCCAGCGGATACAGCCGCTCCACGCTCGACGCAGCCTGGCGCCGCGCCGCCGCGAGCAGGCCTTGCGAGATCAACGGCCGCCCGCAGCACGAGAGCGGCGCCAGCTCGACGTCGAATCCGGCGCGCTCGAGCACCTGCACTCCCGCCAATCCGATGCCCGGCGAGTAATAGTTGGTGAACGTGTCATTGAAGAACGAAACGGTGCCTGACACCGAATCGTGACGCATCGCCGCCGGTCGTTGGCGCCGATGTCGCTGAAAACGCTTCTCGAAGGGCGTGGCCGTCCAGGCCGGCGGTACGCGACGCCGATCCATGCCGAGCAGCCGCTCGTTCAGCCAGCGCACAGGTCCGCTTCGCGCGATCGCATTCGACAGGGGAGCACAACGGCTGCCCCAGCGTGACACGTCGTGGACGTGTCCGAGCATGTGCGCACGGATGGGCGTGCCGTGTCGGCGCCAGTAGTCGGCGAGAAACTCGCTCTTGAACCGCGCCACGTCCACGCCGACGGGGCACTCGGCCTTGCAGGCGCGGCACTCCAGGCACAGGTCGAGCACCTGACGCACACCCTCGTCGCCGAGGCCCGCTTCTCCAAGCCGTCCCGACATGGCCAGCCGCAGCACGTTCGCGCGTCCCCGCGTCGAATGGGACTCTTCCCGCGTCGCCATGTACGACGGGCACATCGTCCCGTCCAGCACCTTGCGGCAGGCGCCGAGGCCGCTGCACATCTCGACCGCGCCAGCCAGTCCGCCGTGGTCGGAATAGTCGAAGAACGTCAGCGGCTGCACGGCGCGATACGCGGGACCGTAGCGCAGATTGGCCGGTGAGCGGCGGCGCGTCGACGATCTTGCCGGGATTGAGAATGCCGCCGGGATCGAACGTCTGCTTGATGTGCCGGAACGCCTGCGTAGAGCACCGGCCCGAACATCCGTTCCATGAAGCAGCTGCGGACGAGGCCGTCGCCGTGTTCACCCGAGAGCGCGCCGCCGTACTCCAGCACCAGATCGGCGCTGTCGGAGGCGATCGCCGCGAACTGCCGGACGCCCGCCTCGGTCTTCATGTTGACGACCGGCCTGCACGTGCAGGCACCCGACCGACGCGTGCGCATACACGCCGGCGGTCGTGCCGTGCCGGCGGATCATCTGCAGGAACTCGTCGATGTAGTCGCGAAGCTTGTCGGGCGCGACCGCCGTGTCCTCGACGAACGAGAGCGACTTGGCGTCTCCCTTCATCGCCATCGAGAGCCCGAGTGCCGCCTCGCGGACGGACCAGATGGCGCTCTGCGCCGCCGCGTCGAGCGCGCGGTGATACCGGTAGCCGAGGCGGCGCGTCGTGAGATCCCGCTCGATCGCGTCGAGCCGCGGCGGCAGGTCTTCTTTCGCCTCGGCGTACAGCTCGACGCAGAGCAGCGCCGCGGGATCGCCGTCGATGAACGTCCGCTTCATCTTCTCGAGCGCCGCGCTCTGCCTGGTGTGGCCGAGGATGAATCCGTCCATCACCTCGATCGCCGACGGCCGATGGGTCGAGAATCGCCGGCGTCGCCTCGAGCGCCTCGAGCAGGTCGGCGAACTGAATCGCGAGGACGGCCTTGAATTTCGGCAGCGGCACCAGCGCCAGCTTCGCCTCGAGGACGACGCCGAGCGTGCCCTCGGACCCGACCATCAGCTTGGCCATGTTGAACGGCGCGGCGTCGTCAGGGCCGCACGCCGCGACCAGCGCATCCAGGTTGTAGCCGCCAACCCGGCGAAGCACTTTCGGATAGCGGCGGTCGATCTCTTCGACGTTCTCTCGCACCATGCGCCGCACCTCGCGATAACAGGCGCCTTCCAGAGAGTCGCGCGCGCACAGTTCGTCGACCTGGTCCGGTTCCAGCGGTCGAAAGTGCGCCAGCGATCCATCCGACAAAACGACGTGCTGCTCGAGGACGTGATCGATGGTCTTCCCGTACAGCACCGATCGCGCACCGGCCGAATTGTTCGCCATCATGCCGCCGATGGTGGCGCGGCTCGCCGTCGAGATGTCCGGCGCGAAGCGGAGGTTCGTGCGGACGCAGCGCCGCGTTCAGCTCGTCGAGCACGACACCGGGCTCGACCCGAGCCCACCGCTCGGCCGGATTCACTTCGAGAATGCGATTGAAGTACTTCGACGTGTCGACGATGACGCCGCTGCCGATGGCCTGGCCGGCCTGCGACGTGCCGCCGCCCCTCATCGTCAACGGGCAGCGATGCTTCGCGCAGATCGTCACCGTCCGCACGACGTCGTCGCGCGATTTCGCGACCACGACGCCGAGCGGCTCGATCTGGTAGACGCTCGCGTCGGTCGAATAGAGCGCGCGCGAGATCGGGTCGAATCGGACTTCGCCGTCGATCGCGGACTCGAGATCGCGCCGGAGCGCGTCGATGTTCACCGGACGTTCGGCCAGGGGGCAGGGCGCCCGTGAACGGGCACGACCTGCGATGGGGTCAGGCCCAGCCTGCGGACGGCGTTGAAGAAGCTGCGCTGATCTGGTGTCGGCGTCGCCGGCTGCGGCTGGTCCGTGTCGATGAGATCGGCCTCGAACAGCAGCCGTTCGCGGGGGAGGTAGGCGATCAGCATGCCGTCGACATGCTGGAGCGGATTGACGTAATGAACGTTCAGGTTCCGCGTGCCGTCGCTGATGACGAAGTTCTCCCTGATCGCTTCGTAGAAGTAACCCTCGGCCAGCTCGGTCGGTGGCCAGAGTGAGACCATGTCGGGTTTCATCGTCCGCGGCGCGTAGTTGAGCACATCGCGAACGTAGAAGTCGAAGTTCTTGACGTGCGTCACGATCGTGGCGCCGATGTGCATGTAGGCGCGGAGGCCGCCCGCATGGTCGAAGTGCTGATGCGAGTTGATCAGCCAGCGGATTGGCTTCCCGGGAATCAGCGTGACGATCTCCTCGATGACGGCCAGGCTTCGTGCTTCGTCGAGCGGCGCTTCGAACACCGCGATGAAGTCGCGGAACTCGACGACCATGCTGTTGTGCGTCCCGCCGCCGAGGAGGTAGACACCTTCGGCCAGCTTGATGGTGTCGACACGAACCGGGAACGTGGCACGGCGAACCGGCTCCGGCACCTCCACAGGCGCGGGGCAATGATTCGCCTTGATGTCCTTCAGGCTGCCGCCAAACGCGTTGTGCCCCGCGCTCGCCGCCTGCGTGCCGTAGTTGTCGTCCCATCCCTGATGGGAGTGCCACTCGGTGGGGAACCTGATCCCGTTCCCGAGATCGACGTAACTGGCGTTGGTGAATTCGTGCTCGTAGTTCATGTCGCCGAGCACCGGATCGGCCACCCACGTATGAATCCGCTGGAGCAGGTTTTCCTTGTTGATGGTGGCGTCGACGCGGAACTTGCCGTTGACGGTGATGGAGACGACCGTGACCCGCTCCGGCTTGACTTCCGGGCCATCGCGTCCCATTTCGCCGAGCTCCCAGCGCCACGCCGCTTTCGGGTTCGCGCCGGGCCGGCGCGCGGCCTTGAGAAAGCCGTGCGGGTTCAGCCACAGATCGAGCTGGTAGATCTCCGCGAGGTCAGGTGTCGACGCCACGGGAGCGCCGTTCGCTCCGTCCATGTGCCAGGCGAAGGCCTCCTTGACCGTGAAGACCTGGTGCGGCTGCCGCTGCAGCGGGCCGTCGATCCAGCCGAACGCCGTACTTCCACGCGGCCGGATTCAATCCGGGCTTCCGATCGAACGCTTCGGTCATGGTCGCGTGTTCCCAGTCCATCGTTCGCGTGTAGTTCGCCAGCGCCTCGATTCTCGGCCAGTCGACGTTGCGCGCTGATTCGCGCTGTTGACCAACCGCCCCCGCGTAGGCGGTTCCAGCGATCGTGACGCACCGCAGGTTATCGGAGCCGATGGCCTTCGCGGCGGCGGCCAGCACAGGCGCGGGATCGACGAAGCCTGGCGGGAACTGCCGGGTCGCGACCGATGCGCCCATGACCGTCACGATCAACACCGGAACGAGCCGCGCGGATCGGCGTGTCATCGATCTCTCCAGGTCTCGGGCGATTATAGGCGCTGGCAGGCGCTTCCGAGCGTCCGAGTTTCCAGCGGGCACTGGCTCCCAGCTCGTAGCTCCGATACGATGTGCATCATGCATCGGAGCGGCCGCCACTTCCTGCAGATTCCCGGTCCCACCAATACGCCGGATCGCGTGCTCCGCGCAATGGCGCAGCCGACAATCGATCACCGGAGCGCAGAGTTCGCGGCGCTGGGCCGGGCCGTGCTCCAGGGGCTGCAACGAGTCTTCCAAACCGCACAGCCGGTCGTGATGTTCCCCTCGTCCGGCACCGGCGCGTGGGAAGCGTCGCTCGTCAACACCCTGTCGCCGGGGGATGGCGTCCTCGCATTCGACATCGGCGAGTTCTCGAGAGGATGGGCGGAAGTCGCGCGCCGGCTTGGACTCGACGTGGATCTGCTGGACGGCGACTGGCGGCACGGCGTCGATCCCGAACGGCTCGAGGCCCGATTGACCGAAGACCGCGAGCATCGCATCTGCGCGGTGCTGGTGGTCCACAACGAGACGTCGACCGGCGTCACCAGCCGCCTGCCGCAGATTCGTGATGCGATCGACCAGGCGGGCCATCCGGCGTTGCTGCTGGTCGACGCCGTCTCATCGCTCGGGTTCCATTGATCTCCGTCACGACGAATGGGGGATCGACGTCACGCTGGCGGGATCTCAGAAGGGCTTGATGCTGCCGCCAGGTCTTGGCTTCAACGCGATCAGCGCGAAGGCCCTCGCCGCGTCGCGGGCTGCGCGATTGCCGCGTTCATATTTCTCGTGGGAGCAGATGCTGACGCCCAACGCGTCGGGATTCTTCCCCTATACGCCGGCCACGAACCTGCTGTTTGGTCTCCGCGAAGCGCTCGCGATGCTCGAAGAGGAAGGCCTGTCGAACGTCTTCGAGCGCCATCAGCGGCTCGCGGCCGCGGCGCGTGCCGCGGTGACCGCCTGGCAGCTCGACATCGCGTGCGCGCGGGAAGACGAGCACAGCCCCGTCCTCACCACCGTGATGATGCCGGAATCCCACGATGCCGACCGGTTTCGCGCGGTCGTCCTCGAACGATTCAACATGTCGCTCGGCGCCGGGCTCGGCCGCTTCAAGGGACGCGCGTTCCGCATCGGTCATCTGGGAGACTTCAACGACCTGATGCTGGCGGGAACGCTGTGCGGTGTCGAGATGGGACTGGAGATCGCCGGCGTACCGTTTCGTCGCGGGGGCATCGACGCGGCGCTGGCTTCGCTCTGCGGCTCTGTCAACCCCCCACTCCTGACTACCAACCCCCAAGCCGAGCCGATCGAGAATCCAGCGTGAAAGTCGGGTGTTATCGTCAGCGCCCGGTGAATCGCGGCTTTCGCTTTTCGAGAAACGCCGCCACGCCTTCGCGGAAATCCTGACTGCCATAACACAAGGCGGTCAGGTCGTCGGCGAAGTCGTCCTCGAGACGACGACGGTGGGCGATGCGGCGGATGGCTTCCTTGGCGGCGCGGATGGTCAGGGGCGCGTTGTCGGCAATCGTCTGCGCCAGTTCACGCACCGCGGCGTCCAGCGCGTCCACGGCGGTCAGCCGCGTCGCGAGCCCGAGCGAGACCGCCTCCGTCGCGTCGAGCGAGCCGTCCGGTGAACAGCAGCTCCTTGGTGCGCGCCGGGCCGATCGCTTCGACGAGCCGCGCGCAGTTCCCGGCTGACAGACAATTGCCCAGCGTGCGGGCGATCGGGACGCCGAACCGGGCCGCGGGCGAGCAGACGCGGAGATCGCAGGCCAGCGCAATCAGGCAGCCGCCGCCGGCCGCCACGCCGTGCACCTGGGCGATGGTTGGAACGGACACCTGCTCGAGCCGTTCGATGACCCGTTCCATCCGTCGCTCGTAGGCGATTCCGTCGTCGGCCGACGCGAACGACGTGAACTGGCTGATGTCGGTGCCGGCCACGAAGGCGTCGCCGGCGCCGCGCAGCACGAACACGCGGATGCGTTCGTCGGCGTCGACCTGGTCGCAGGCATCGGCGAGCGCGTCGTACATCGGCCAGGTCATCGCGTTCCGGGCCTCGGGTCGGTTGAACGTCAGGAACGCGACGCTGCCTTCCGATGTGAACTGCACCTCGGGAATCGACACGAAGGACCTCACAGGGAGAGAGCAATGAGTACGGGTCGGACCGCGCTCGAAGGGATTCGCGTGCTGGACGTCACGCAGGTGATGGCCGGCCCCTTCTGCGCGATGCAACTATGCGACATGGGCGCGGACGTGATCAAGGTCGAGCCGCCCGGCGGCGATTCGACGCGGCGGATGGCTGGCGCGTCGGGAGTCGAGAGCGCCGGCTTCAATGCCGTCAATCGCGGCAAGCGCGGCATCGTGCTGGATCTCGGCACCCCTCGCGGCCAGGAGGTCGATGCGGCGTCTCGTCGCCACCACCGACATCCTCATCGAAAACTACCGCCCGGGAGTCATGCGGCGCTTCGGCCTCGACTACGCGACGCTGGCACCGGATCATCCGGCGCTGATCTATGCCTCGATCTCGGGCTACGGACAGACCGGGCCCGACGCGCCGAAAGGCGGCTTCGATCTCATCGCGCAAGGCGTCTCCGGATTGATGTCGGTGACCGGCGAGCCGGGCAGGCCTCCGGTCAAGGTGGGCGTGCCGCTGACCGATCTCGGCGCGGCGCTCTTCGCCCTGGCGGCGATCCTGGCGGCCCTCCACTACCGTCATCGCACGGGCCTCGGCCAGCACATCGACACGTCACTCGTCGAGGCCGGCATCGCGCTCTCGGTGTGGGAGGCGACCGAATACTTCGGCCCTGGCATCCCGCCCGAGCCGCTCGGGTCGGCGCATCGCATGCTCGCGCCGTATCAGGCGATCCGCTGTGCTGACGGCTACATCACCCTGGCCGCCGGTACCGATCGCCTGTTCGAGCGCCTCTGTACGGTCCTCGGCCACCCGGAGTGGACGGCCGAACCGGCCTTCGCGAACGACACGCTCCGGGTCCGCAATCGAGTGACGCTCATCGAACGCATCGAGGCGATGACCACGCAGCAGCCACGCGCGCACTGGCTCGCGCGTTTCGACGACGCGAGCGTGCCGTGCGGGCCGATCAACGACTACGCAGCAGACCTTCGCCGATCCGCAGGTGCGCGCACGCGGGATGGTCGTCGACGTCGAACACCCGACGCTCGGTCCGCTGCGGACGCTGGGGTCGCCGATCAAGATGTCGGCGACGCCGCCCGTGACCGGCCGGCGCGCGCCGCTCCTGGGCGAGCACACCCGCGAAGTGCTGCGCGAGATGGGGTACGGCGAGAGCGAGATCAGAGAGGTGATGGTCGACGCCGGCCTTGCCGTTTAGAGCCAGGACGAGGAATCTCACGCTGGCTGCGGCCGGCTGCCGCCAACGACGGCGCTCGTAGGCAACCAAGGGACGGCTCGTGTTGCGCAGCCCCGATGCTATCATCCGGCCACTCTTGGAGTTGCCGCAGAGGACATTGCGCCAGAGCGGGCCGCAGTTGGCTGGAGAAGACGCTCGGCGTCGACGTCAAGAGTCGTTAGCCGGACACCGTCCCACCGAGGAAGGGCACCATGCATCGCATCGTGGATTCCCGTTGCGTTCTTGCCGTGCGCGATTTGCAAGCATCCACGCGGTTTTATGTCGACGTACTCGGATTTCGCAGGGATTTCGGCGACGGTTCGGATGGCTGGAGTTTTCTGTCGCGGGATGCGTTCAAGGTCATGCTTGGCGAATGTGCTGGCGAGAAGCCAGCAAGCGAGCTGGGAGACCACTCCTACGTGGCGTACCTGATCGTCGAGGGCGTCGATCAGTTTCATGCGGAAGTCGCCGAGCGAGGAGCAGAGGTGTTGTCCCAACCTGCGACCGAACCCTGGGGCCTGCGGGAGTTCAGCATCCGCACACCGGACGGGCATCGCATCCGATTCGGAGAACCGACCGGCGTCGCCGGCTGACAGCGATTGGAGCCGGCGGCGGCACCGGAATCCGTGTGTTGCGCTGGTCCGCTACGCGCCCGCCGCGACAATGCCCTGCGACGAGGAACGGCTGATACGCTGACGATTTTGTTACCGGCCGATATTCGTACTTCGGCCGTACACTCGATTCATGCAGCAGGTGGGTCAAGCCACCTTCGCCGCGCGAACCCTGACGCTGATGATCGTGCTCAGCGCCGTCGGGCTCAGCGCGACCACTCGAGCCCGGCTTCCGCCGGCTCCTTCTACGACATCCCGCGGCGGTGATACGCCGGTGCTCGAGCACATTCCGGGAGGAGGTCCCGATGGTGGCGCTGTCTCGAGCCTCGCGGTCGTCGCGGCCGTGCCGTCGTCGATCGTCTTTGCCGCCTTCGAGAACGGCGGCGTGTTCAGATCGTCCGACCGCGGCGCAACGTGGACGCCCGCCGACCGCGGGCTGCCGGCGGATGACGGGTGCGAGCTCGTCGCGGTTCCGATGACGCCGCACAGCTTGTTCGCGGCGTGCGGAGACGGCTTGTTCAAGACCACGAACGCCGGGACGTTGTGGCATCAGCTCGATCTCGACCACGCTCTGCCGCCGCTCGTCGCGCCCTCTGATCCCCGCGTCGTATATCAACCGCCAATTCATGGAACCGTGCGCAGCCGTGATGGCGGTCGTCGATGGGAACTTGTCAAGACCGCGGCGCGGTCGCACTGCGCGGCGGTCGCGATCGATCCCGTCGACCCGTTCGTGCTGTTCTGCGGCGGCGACCAGGGGGTGAGCGTCAGTCGCGATGGCGGGGCGTCGTGGAGACCAGCCGGCAAGCGTCGCGACCCGTCGCATGACATCAGTGCCATCGCCATCGATCGGTTGCGCCGCAACACGATCCTGGCTGGCGACGATGACGGCAGGATCTTCCAGACCACGACCGGAGGCGCGAACTGGATCGCCCTCGGCGCAGGTCCCGGTTATGGCAGCATCGAGCAACTCCAGTTCGTTGGCGATTCGGGAGACCTGTGCTTCGCGCGTCAGGGGTCGAGCATCGTGCGGAGCGTCGATGGCGGACGCGAATGGGACGTCGTATTCACGGCGTCGCCACACCTCTCGATTCTCGGCCCGGTCTTCGCCGTCGATCCGCTCGCGCCGTCCGTCATCTACCTCGGCACGCGCAAGGGCGTTATGGTGACGACAGACAGCGGCGCGCATTGGGCAACGCGTAATCGAGGCATCACGAGGGCGACAACCTCGGTGGCATTGCACGAAGGTGCGACGCCGACGCTATTTGCCAGCAACGGTCGCGATCTCGTCGCCAGCCAGGACGATGGCGCGAGCTGGACGGTCGTGCGTCTGGGAGCCGGTGCTGCTGAAGACATCGTGCTCTCGGTGGAGAGCAGAGGTGCCGAGATCCTGGCTCGTACACCCAACACGACCTACCAGTTGAGACCCGGCGAGACTGCCTGGCTGCCCCTTGCCGCACCTGACGCCGGGCGACCGCTGTCGTTGCTTTCCTCACAGATGGTCCGCATGCGGCAGCGGCCCGGTGATGCCAATGTCCTCTACGCGAGCACGGGTGGAAGCCTTGGCGGTCTGCTCGGGGAGAACGGCATTTGGCGTTCGACGGACGGAGGCGGCGCCTGGCAGCTCGTGGACGAACCGGGCGACCGCACGGTCGCGCGGTGCTGCGGGCTGCTGGCAGACCCACGCGACTCCCGGACGGTCTATGCGGTTCTTCATGGTGTCGGCATCGGTGGAGACGGAGACCTGATCCGTCGAACCATCGACGGTGGAGACACGTGGACCGAGCTGTCACATCCGGGTCTCGCCCTGACACTCACGGTGACGCCAACGGACCCGGTCACACTGCTCGTTCAAGCGATGGACACCACCGGTGCAGGACGATACGCTCTGGTTTCGAGCACCACCCGCGGCGATCAGTGGACACGAGTAGGCACCGGTTTACCCACGAACTCGCGGATCACGAACGTTGTGATCGATCCACGGCAGCCGCAGCGCCTGTTCGCTGCGACCGACGGTCGGGGTATCTACCGCAGCCTCGACGCGGGCGCGACCTGGCAGCCGACCGGAACCGTTCGCTGAACCCGTCGGGCAGGACGGCGCGAACTGTCATGGCCCGGCGATGGCCGGGCACACAGTCGCTTCTAGTGGACAGACTACTAAAACACTAGTAGGCTGTCTCCTAGGATGCCGAAAGGCCAACCGTGCTGTCACTCCTGCCTGGAACGCTGGAGATGCTCGTGCTCCAGAGCCTTCTCTTTGGTTCCCGGCATGGCCACGGGATTGCGACAACCATCCAGCGCACATCGGACGAGCTTCTGCTGGTGGACCATGGTTCGCTGTATCCCGCCCTCCAGCGGCTGGAACGAGCGGGGCTGATCGCGTCCGCGTGGGGTATCTCCGACAACAACCGCCGCGCGCGCTTCTACAAACTCACGCGGGCAGGGCGGAAGAAGCTGGTGGCCGAGACCGGCAAGTGGGAGCAACTCGTGCGGGCAGTCAAGGGTGTCTTACAGGCACGACCCGAGGAGGAACAGGCATGAAGTGGTTCGGCCGAGGGGATCGCGACTACCGCGAAGAGCTGGATGCACATCTCGAAATGGAGATCCGGCGAGAACCTCGATCGCGGGATGTCTCCGCACGAAGCGAGACAGGCGGCCCTCAGGACATTCGGGAACGCCCTGGCCGTCCGACAGCAGCTCGCCGAGGCGCGCCCGCTTCATTTCTGGCAAACATTGTCGCAGGATGTCCGGTACGGGGCGCGCTTGCTGAAGCGCAGCCCGGGTCTCACTGCAACGATTGTCTTCACGCTTGCCGTGGGCATCGGAGCCAATGCGGCCATCTTCAGCCTGGTCGAAGCGGTGCTGCTGCGCATGTTGCCGGTGCGCGAGCCGCATTCGCTGGTCATCGTACGCGCGCTCAGTCGTCAGGGCGCTCGGGATTCGTTCTCGCACACCGACTATGAGTGGCTGAGAGATCACAACCGGGCGTTCTCCGCGATGTCCGCTTCCGCCGTGTGGAAAATGACCCTCGACGCCGGCGACCACAAGGAGCGCGTCACAGCCGAACTCGTCTCAGGGAACTACTTCGCGCTCCTCGGCGTGGAACCGGCGGCGGGCCGTATGATCACCGTCGACGACGACCACCAGGGCCGCCTGATCGCTGTCCTCAGCCATGCATTCTGGCAACGCTCGTTTGCCGGACGCGACGATGCCCTTGGCGGGAATCTGCGTCTGAACGGAGCCTCGCTGACAATCGTCGGCGTTGCGCCGCCGGGATTCGAAGGAGAGTTCGCCGGCAGCCCTCCCGATTTCTGGATACCGCTCGGCGCCCAGCCGGCCCTCTCCGCCGGCGGGGGCTCGACCCTCCACACCCGGAACGTGAGCTGGCTTGACGTCATGGCCCGTCTCCGCCCAGGTGTGACAGCCGCACAGGCACAGACGGGTATGCAGCCTCTCCTCGAATCGCTACGCGCCGATCTGCGTGTGGACTCGCAGAATGATTACCTCGGGGCGATTACGATCGAGCCGGGAGGCGGCGGCCTCTCCAGTCTGCGCGACTATTACGCACAGCCGTTACGCCTGCTGATGGTGCTGGTGGCGATCGTGCTGCTGATTGCCTGCGCCAATGTCGCCAACCTCCTGATGGCCCAGTCGGCCGCGCGACGGCGGGAATTCGCGGTCAGGCTCGCGATCGGTGCCGGACGGGCCCGAGTGGTGCGACAACTCCTGACGGAGTCATTTCTGTTGGTGGCGATGGCATCCGTCGCAGGCCTGGCGCTGGCCGACGGTATCGTGCGAATGCTGCTCGCCGTCTCGGCGGTCCAAGGCCTGGAAGTGCACCTGAACCTGTCAGTGCTCGCATTCACGGTCGCAACATCTTCCGCGGCGGCGGTGACGTTTGGACTGGCACCCGCGCTGCAATGCAACCGCATCGATCCGTGGCCGACGCTGAAAGACGGAATCACGGGCTGCTGGCACTGGGGCGCGGTTCAGTCCGTCGCGCCTCCTCGTCGTCACGCAGACGGCCCTCTCGCTCGTACTGGTCATTGCCTCAGGTCTGTTCCTCCGAACTCTTCTGAATCTCAAGGCGATTGATCCTGGATTCGATGAACAGGTCCTGGAAGCGAACCTCGACACGTCCTTGGTCTCCGGAAACGGCGTCGCCTTGGGGACACGCGCTGCTCGAACGGCTTTCTACCGTTCCCGGCGTGGAACGGGCGAGTTTCTCTCAGTTCGGCTTCGGTCGGGGCGCCTCCCGGATTTGCTGCATCTCCCTGGAGGGATACGTCCCTCACGCGAATGAAGACAAGAGCGTTCGCATCCAGCCTGTCAGCGCCGAGTACTTCCGCTCATTGAGCATCCCGCTCATCGCCGGCCGTCCGTTCGCGGACACAGACAGGAACGGAGCGCCCCGGGTTGCGATCATCAATGAGACGATGGCGCGCCATTACTTCCGCGGCGCCGACCCGCTGGGCAAACGATTCGCCTGGTGGCATACCGCTCCCAAGGACATCGAGATTGTCGGTGTGGTCAGGGATGCCAAGTACGACAACCTCCGGCAGGATTCCCCGCGGCTGGTATACCTTCCGGCCCTGCAGCAGGGCTCTGGCCCGAACTTCGTGCAGATTCGCGCGAAGACGCACGGTGAGCGCCAGGTTGCAACGCTCGTCCAGGATTTCCGGGCGGCGATCCGCGCGGTCGATCCGGATATTCGGATCGTCTCGCTCGAGCCCCTGTCGGCCGCGGTGAATCGGACATTGGCGCCTGAGCGGCTGGTGAGCTGGCTGTCGATGGGATTCGGGATCGTGGCGATCCTGTTGACGTCAGTCGGCCTCTACGGAATCCTGGCGTATAACGTCGTCCGGAGAACCAGAGAGTTCGGCATTCGCATGGCATTGGGAGCCGGACGGCTGACCATCGTGCGAATGGTGATGACAGAAGCGGTGCTCCTGGTGGGTATCGGTCTGATGTTGGGGCTTGCGGCGGCAGTTTCCGTTCGGCAATCTGGCTGCGAAGCTGCTGTTTGGCGTCCAGCCGCGAGACACGATGACATTCGCGTCGGCCACGTTGATTCTCGTTCTGGTCGCGATTGCCGCGGGCTACATTCCCGCGCGTCGCGCAACTCAGAGTCGAGCCTGCAACCGCGCTGAGAAACGGATAGCTTCAAGTTCAGTCGCTTACACGCAGCTACGCAGCACGACGCAGGCCATCGAGTCGAGCCAGCCAGCCGCTGATGAGGTTCCAACTGTCGAAATTCAGGCTCACCACTCTCAATCAGCAAGTTCGCGCTTTCATGTCGTAAGCAACACAACGGCCTACGTCACAGATGCGAACGATTCCGCGACGATCCTGCACGACAAGAAGGTGGCAGACGATCGGACGTGCGCGGTGATGCGCTCGCCGGCGCCTGCTCCTCGCTCGATCGTGGCGCGCAGGGTCACGCTGCGGCCGAACCGACCCCGATCCACCAGCTGATCATCGACATAAAGCCGCTCGCCGAAGATTGGATGGTTGCGGAACCGGATCGCGTGCCCCTTGTAGACAGCCTCCCACCCGAGCGGATATCGAAGCTCGATCACGACCAGCACGACGAGCGTCAAGAGCATCAGCGCGCCGATGATGGCGTCGACTCCGTTTGCACGAAGGACCATGCCTCCCCCGACAATCAGCAGGGGAGCGGCCATCGCTTGCGCCACGAGCTGCAACCAGCGTCGAGTGGTCGCGCGCGCATCGAGCACAACCGTCTGGAGCAACGCCGAGACCTCGTGCGCCGAGGCGGGACGTGCGGCGGGATCGGGTGCCAGACACTGCGCAATCGCCTGACGCAGACGCGGGCTCGCGCGCGGGAGGCGCTCGGAGATGTCCGAGGCCAGGGTCTGCTGCGCACAGACCAACTCGTCGAACGTGCCGGCAGTGACTCCTCGGCTTCCGGTCAACATCTCGAACATGACCAGGCCGAGCGCGTAGATATCGCTCTTCGTCGTCGCATCCGCCCCGGCAAGCTGCTCGGGCGCCATGTACGTCGGGGTGCCCTCGCTGCGCCGCTCGCCCCGATTGTCCCCGGCCGCGGCGATACCAAAGTCCATCAGCTTCGGTTGTCCGCTCGTCGCGATCATGATGTTGGCGGGCTTGAGATCGCGATGCAAAACGCCGCGCGCGTGCACCGCGGCGAGCCCGGCGCAGATGCCGCGGATCACGTCGACCGCGGCCTCCTCGGAAAATGCACCGCGGGTGCTAACATGCGCCGCCAGATCCAAACCGTCGACGTACTCCATCGAGAGGAAGAGATGTCCGTCGGCATCGCCGATATCGTAAACGCGGCAGACGTTGGGATGGGACACCTGCCGCGCGACGCTTACCTCATTGTGAAACTGGGCGAGGCGATGCGCATCGGCCGCGAGTGTGGGCGGGAGAAACTTCAGCGCGACCGGATGGCCGAGCCGCAAATCCTCGGCCTGATAGACGACACCCATGCCGCCGCGTCCGAGCTGCCGGATGATCCGATAGCGGCCCGCCAGCGCCGCGCCGTTGGCCAATGCCGTGTGCCCGAGGTGCGAGACGTTCACTCGCGAGACAGGCGAAGCCGATCGGGTGGCGCCCAACGATTCCATCGAGGCAAGCGTTTGGCCGGTGTCGGCCGGCGACAGACGTGTCGTCTCGAGGTCGAGGAGAGGTCGGCCGCAGAACGGACAGAAGCGGCTTCCCTCTGGAGTCGCCGAATGACAGGCTGAACAGCGCACACCGGCGATTATAGATGGCGCACGGAGACGCGATCGGCGCCCTTGAACACCCAGCCGCCCACCGTACCTGAGACGCTCTCTCGCTGGGCACTAGTGCCACGGATCACACGGACAACACGGATCGGGTTTATGAGATGTCTTCTAGCCTAGAGGATCAGTCGACGCTTCTCCCTGGCGGGTCATCGGTCCGATCGTCACGCAGGCTTACGCATCCGGTTTCCGAGGACGACGCGCGATCTCGGAGGTCCCAAGACACACGTCAACCCTGCCGCAGCGCCTCGGTCGGTTGAACACGCAGCGCTCGGCGCGCCGGTGCGGCGCACGCCAGCACCCCCACGGCCGCCATGATGACGGACGTGATCACCGACGAGACGAGGAGATCCGCGGTCAGGCTGTCGGCGCGCCACGCGAGGAGCAGGATGAGGCTGTTACCGGCGATGATGCCGCCGCCGAGCTGACGACCGGCGCGGGCGAACACGCTACGGAGCACGTGCCGGGGGGTGGCGCCGAGTGCGATACGGATCCCAATCTCGCGGGTGCGACGCTGCACGGCGACGGCCATGAGCGCGTACAGGCTGGCCGCCGAGAAGACCAGCGCCACGAGCAGAACGCTGCCGAAGACGACGCTGCCGCCCACCATCCGTATGTGCTCCTGTGCGACGATGTCGTCGAGGGTGACGATATCCCGGAGGTGCAGACCCGCATCGACCTGCCGGGCAAGCGCGGCGACGCGGGGCGCGAGCGGCGCTGCATCGCCCTCGACGCGCACAGCGACCACGACAGGATCGAGCACCGCCGCGGAGGCGGCGCGATAGATGTACGCGGCCCCACTCCAATCGGCGGGGAACAACATCCCCAGATCGGTGACCACGCCGACGATCTCGTGCCAGGGGCCCAGCTCGCGCTCGCCGCCTCGCTGGAGCGTGCGAACGCGTGCGCCCACGGGATTCCTGCCCACCACGCGCATGAACGCCTCGTTGACCACGACGGGCCCGTTCGGCGTCCCAGCGTCAGCGGTGTGCAAACCGCGGCCGGCGACGATCTTGGCGCCGAACGCGTCGTGGTAGCCGGCACCGACGGCCGCCATCGCGAATCCGCTCTCGTAATTGCCGTGCAGGCGAACCGGAGGTGCACCGTCCTGCTCCATTTCCACCGCCACCCACTCCGGGGACATCGTCGGCAGGCGATCGCCGTGCGTCACGTGCGTCACCCCAGGCTCCTCACGCAACCGGCTCGCGAGCTCTTCGTATGCACGCGCGCGACGCGCGCCGATCTGCCCATCGTCAGGCACACCGCGCTCGCCGGCCAGCGCCTCGTTGTCCATCTTGAGGCGGAAGGTGAGGTAACGCTCCGTCGGAAACGCTGGCCACCTCGACTCGTTGTGCAGGGAGTTGGTGAAGATCCCCACCGCGGCGGGCACGAACAGCAGCGTGCACGCCACCTGCGCGCCGACGATGAACGACCAGATGCCGCCGAACTTCATCGTCCCGCCGGTGCTCGTGATCCCCTGCAGTCCCCGCAGGACGGACCCGCCTGTGGCCTTGAGTGCCGGCAGCAGGCCGATCAGTGCCGCGGCGACGAGCGCGAGCAGCAGCGCATACGCTATCGTCACAGGCTCGAACTGCAGATCCACCCAGAACGGCAGGCTGTCCCCCGTGATCTGACTCGCCTGGGCCCAGGCATAACGTACTGTCGTCTGGGCCACGACGAGCCCAAGCAGGGCGGCGGCGAGGGCGAGCACCAGCGATTCGGTGACGATTTGCGCGACCACGCGGGCACGGGTCGCCCCGAGCGCGTGACGGACGACCATCTCCGATTCGCGCATCGCCGTGCGCGCGAAGATCAGCGTCGCGACGTTCGCCGACACCGCCCCCAGCAGCAGCAGGACGATGGCGTGGACCGCCAAATCTTCCAGCCGTAGCGGATCACCCGGCGTGCGCCCGGCGAAGGCGCGAACGCGCGTGCGCAGCTGCGCGTGGGTGGTCGGCTGGTTGGCGGCAAAGCGTGCCGAGACGACGTCGAGCTCCGCCGCGGCGTCCTGCCAGCTCGCGCCGTCGGCCAGGCGGCCGAACACCTGCACGGCCGGGCCTTCCCGCGGCGCCGCGTCCTGGACCAGCAATGGCACCCACACCTGCTGATTGCGCGGGAAGCCGAAGCGCGGCGGCATCACGCCCACCACGGTGCGGGCCGTGCGGCCCACCGTCACGACACGGCCGATGATCGCCGGGTCGTGCAGGAACTGTCTCTGCCACACGTCGTAACCGAGTACCACGACGGGCTCCGCACCCTGACTGTCGTCCGTCGGCTGCAGCGTCCTGCCGAGCAGCGGCGGCACGCGGGTGAGCGGAAACGCCGACGCGGTGATCTCCGCCACGCTCAGGGCTTCGACGCGGCCTTCGCCGGTGAGCACGTTGCGCTCGCTCACGCGCGCGGCGCCGAGTTCTGCCACCGTCTTCAGCGACCGCCGCCAGATCGCGAAATCGTGGAGCACCCTCGGCTCCACGCGTGACGCCGCCGCGTCCTGCGTCTCCAGGCGCACGACTCTGCTGCCTTGATCGAACGGCAGCCGTTTGTACAGCAGTTCGCCGGCGACTTCGATGCCGACCACACCAATCGCAATCGCCGCCGCCAGCGAGAGGCCGCCTATGAACGTGAGCGCGGGATACTTCAGCAGCATACGCGCGCCCAGCTTCCAGTCGAGCCACGAAACCGCGCTCAGGAAACCGCGGCCCGAGGCCGCCGGTGCCTCACCCGTCATCGGGCCTCACCCTGCAGGCGCCCCTGAGCCTGCTGCCCGCAAACCAGGCCGGCATTCATACGCTTCGCTCCTCCAGTCCGCATCGCACCCCGGCGTATACTTTACAATACAAAGTCCTCTGCGTAAACCTGGGCCATGCGAATGATGTGTGTGCTCGCGATGTTGATCGGCTGCGGATTGCGTCGAGCCGTGTTGTCGGTCTTGCAGCTCGAGTCAATCCAGCAACGCGACGAGCACTGGGCCGTAGCCTGTTCCGTCGATATTGTCAGGGATCAGGGATTGGTGTGGGTTCCTCCAGAGTGTCGATCCCTGATTCTGACGCGAGTTGGCCTAGAACCGGACCGAATACACCACCTTAAAGTTGCGGCCCATCTCGGGGACGAAGTCCTTCACGAAGGACAGATGGTTGCGATAGAGCTCGTTGGTTGCATTGTCGAGCCGCGCCGTGATTGTGTTGACTCCATTCCCTCCGCCAAATGAGTACGACGCGAAGAGCTTCAGCAGGTTGTAGCCGTCGGTCGGCGTCTCCTCGACGAACACGCGGTCCTGCTTCGACACGGCAATGATCTCGCCGCCTGCCTGGAAGGCGTTGCGCTGATAGCGCAGGCCTCCGCGGAAGCGTGTGGGCGGGATGCGCGGCAGCGGCTCGTTCGTCTCGCGCAGCTCAGCGCGCACCAGATCGAACCCGAGCTCGGCGATGAGACCGCCGCCTAGATCGACATCCGCGTGCGCTTCGACGCCTTGGAAGAGACTGTCGGCCGCGACGGCCGCGACGATAGGAAATCCTTCCGGGTCCACATCCGGGAAACGATTCGGCGAACTCGCCTTCGCTCATCGGGTCTCGGAAGATGTAGTTGTTGATCCTGTTATAGAAGTACGTCAGACTCGCCTGAGAACCGGCGATGGCGCCACCTCACGGATGCATCGAGGCCGAGCGCGATCTCGGAATCGAGCTTCGGGATTGCCAATCTCGAACGCGAAGTTGCCAGGGTGGATGCCGAAGAAGTACAGCTCTTCCAGCGCAGGGTTGCGCGCGGCCCGCGCGACGTTGAACGCCAAGGTCAGCTTGTCGTTGGCCGCCGCCGGGCGAAACAGGATGCCGACCGATCCCGAGCCGTCGGTGAAGTCGCGATCCGGCAAGCCGCCCTCTGGCGTATACCCCGCCCAGTTGACGCGGCCGCCGAACTGCACGGTCACGTGCGGCCAGGTCAGCTCCTCGTACAAGAAGAGCGCAAAGGCGTTTTCATCGACCGGCGGTGAGAGCGCTTCTGCGCCGGTGGCGGTGAAGGCCCGCGCGAGGAACGATCCGCCGATGGTCCCCGTCAGCCGTCCCCACTGCGGTGCTTGGCCTGGACGTTGAGATCCGTCGTGTCGTTCTCGAATTGGGTGCCGACCTCCTCGCCCTCGAGCTCGTCGTGCTTGTACTGCCGGTAGCCAAACAAGGCTCGGAACGAGGTGAAGGCGCCAGTGAGGTTGTCGGCTCCAGCGCGCAGACCGAACATCTGCCGGCGCGGCGTCAGCTGGATCAGTCCTTCTTCGACGTACGGCAGGCCGTACTTCGTGTTGTCGTAGCCGTAGCTCCCGCCGAAGTAGCCATGCTCGCCGGTCCACGCGACGCCGACCGATCCGAAGCCCGCCGCGTGACTGACTGTTCTCGATCGTGCCGTCCGGCGTGTCGACGTCGCCCGAGCGGCGGCCGCTGCCCGAGGCGTGCACTGCCCACGTGTTGTTGCCATACAGCACGTCTCCGGCGCCGCCCACCTCGGAGGCCGCGGTCCCGAGATCCGCCGTCATCCCGCCACGCACGCCGTTGACGCGTGTTGTTGGGATGGTGTCGGAAATCACGTTGACGAGACCGCCGATGGCGTTCGACCCATATAGCAGCGTCGCCGGACCGCGGACCACCTCGATCCTCGACGGCGCCGGTAGGGTTCACGACCACGCCGTGGTCTCCCGATTGACTCGACAGGTCGCCTATCCGCTGCCCGTCATCGAGGATGAGCACGCGATCGCCGTCGAGGCCACGGATCACCGGGCGTGACGGTCCCGGCCCGAAGGACCGTTCGGCGACGCCGGGCTGGGTCGCCAGGGTCGCACCGATGGTTCCTCCCAATTGCTTCGCCAGATCCTGTCCGGCGAGCACTGTCGTCGGTTGATAGGAATCGAACTGATTTCTCGCGTCAGGGCCGACCGACACGACCTCGCTGTAGTGCAGCTCGGGATCGACCGCAACGTCGAGGATCACTGCAGTCTGCGCGACGGTCAGCTCCGACCGCGCAGGAACAAAGCCCTTGGCAGTCACGATCAGATGGTGAGGACCGGCGGGCACGTTGGGAATCGAGTAAGAACCGTCTGGACCAGACATAACCTCGAGGCTCGTCCCTTCGATGGCGACGGTCGCACCGGCGATCGGTTTCGACGAAACGGAATGATAAAGACGACCCGAGACCGAAACGCCTTGTGCTGCCGCAATTGCTGCGGCGCCGAACACGAGGACGAGCGTCAGCACGACCGAGCGCGACGCAATTGAACGTGGAGACGTACTTACTTCCATGACTTCCTCCTGATGAACACCTGAATTCGTCTATGCACGTGGCACTAGTGCGCGTGCCACTGGCTCAATGGATCGAGCCCAGCGACTCCGAACAGCAACCAGGAGCAAACGCCGAACGGGACGTGATCAGGCGGGAGGTGCGCGAGCGGGCAGCCGATCGAACGCAGGGGCACGGTGGGAGGTCTCGGCTGACGCATCAACACCGTGTTCAGCCGACAGGCTGACGGCCGCGGGACCGCAATCCGAGAGGGCAGTGCGGAACGAGCGGATCGAGTGGCAAATGACGCAGTGATGCGGTTGCCGATCAACCCCGGTCGCGGGCGACCAGCGGGCCGGGGCGTCTGGCGACGAGCCAAACGCGGCACAAATCAGGTCGTCGTCTGCCGCATGGGGAACAACGAGCGGCGACAGCCAAGCCAACAGCAGCACTGCTGCCAGCGATTGCGAAAACCGACGACGGCGCCGGAGGGCTTCGGACACGCTGGATCTGAGGGTAACCGGACGTCATTGGCGGGTCAAGCGGCCATTGGTCCATTCCGCGAAGTGAGAAAACACGTCAACAATACGTCAACGTCAAGATCGCGATCGCTACAATTCATTGGCCGTTAGCTGCGATCGTCCTCTGCTCTGAGGGGAAAGTGGACGCGTGGACGGCCACCGCAGCCATCACGCACGCGCGATCAACAAGGCGGGGCGTGCCTGGGGAAACGGCATGTCGCCTAAGGTGCTGTGGGATGTTGTCCGTGCGGCGGCAGCCCGCGCCGGAATCGAGAAGCTGGCCCCGCACGACCTGCGGCGCACATGCGCCCGTCCCTCGCGGGCGGCGAGCTGGATCAGATCCAGTTGCTGCTCGGCCACGTCTCCATGTGCGTCCCCCAAGATGGTCCACCGATGGGGTGGCCGATCCTGGGAATCGCGAGTCCCAACTGCGGACGGATAGCGCGGACGCCCAGGCTGTGAAACCACACAATTGCCCTGCAGAAGGGCTTTCGTGGCGTGCGGGCGCGGCGGTCTCCGCTTTGCCACTCGTGCCATTGGGAGCTATTCGCTCATGACACTCTGGCAGGACCTCCGCGTCGCTGCGCGCCTTCTGGGAAGGCATCCGGGCTTCACGCTGGGTGCGGTCCTCACTTTGTGCCGCGCGTCGGAGGATCCGCCAGGAGCGAATCTGGGCAATGAATCACCCGAGCGTTCGAGCTCTGAGTCGCTAGGGTCTTGCGTCAGGAGGAGTGACATGCCGCACCGTTCGCTGCTGGTCCTGCTCGTCGCCGCCATCGCCACGCTCAACGTCCTCACCGGGGCCGCCCAGGGCCAGACGCCGGCGCCGGCGCCGCCGCCGCTCACTTATGAGCTGGCCATCACGATGACCTGGAAGAACCTCCACAACAGGATCCTCGAAATGGCTAAGGACACGGTGTTCCCCGACGACAAGCTGAGATGGAAGCCGCATCCCGATGCGCGATCGGTGCTCGACGAATTCCGCCAGGTCACGATGGGCCTCGAGTTCAGCACGGCACAGCTGCGCGGCGAGAAGCTCGACGGCGTCGGGGTCCGCGCGCGCCGGAAGGCCGACGACGACAAGCCGAAGACGCGCGCCTCGGTGGTCAGCGAGATGGAAGCCGCGATCGCGATCTCGTATCCGCTCGTGGAAAAGTCGCCCACGCCGCTGCTCATCGGCTGGATCCGTGACCAGGCCGAGCATTACGGCAAGCTCGTCTCCAACTACCGCGCCGTCGGCATCGTCCCGCCGATCAGCCGCAAGCCCGCGTCGCAGTAAACGGTCCTTACGGGATCTGGCGCAGCGGCGCTGCTGAAGTGCGGACCTCCGAGCTGGCGGACGAAAGTGCAGACGATTTGCGCACCGACGAAGGAACGAAGTTTTGCCCTGTCCATAACTTGCCGGTTTTCAACTGTCCACCGAGGACGCCGTAGGGTTGACCGATTCGGTTCAGCAAATCGATCGCCACAAGGCGACTAGAACGACTTTTCGTTACCCACGATTCGAACCTTGCTCGGGGCAAAGTCAACAGGCGCTCAAGTTACACTCAGGCTTTCAGATCTGGTGGTCCATGGCGAGAGCAGACGATTTCGATTGTATCCGCCTGTCTGCTGCTCCCCGCGCGGCTCTGTCTCATGTTGAGGATTTGGTTCGACGTCAGCAGCCCGCTACAAGCCTGCGCGTCAGAGACGTCCTGCGGCGTGCAGGATGCAAGCTCGAAACCTACCGTGAAGCGATTGAATGTGTCCGTGGTCACGCTCGCGTGGCCGTTCATTTCCATCCGGATCGGATTGGGAACAAGCCGACGACGGTGGCAGAGGCTCTTCTCGAGGAGGGCATCTACCGGAATCAATTTGAGACCGGCATCTCGGCAGGTGGCCTTTCCGCGTTTCCCGGTGGTCCGCGAGACACGTGGGAGCGCACGCTATTCGGGGGCGCGTACCACACCGAAGGCGTGACGGATTCTGAACGTCCCAAGTATGGAGCCCTCGAACTGGTTCGGTACTCCGATGGCCCGATTCCGCGCTTTGGCTCCTGTTATCTCGTGCTTCAGACCAGCGTGACCAGCCGAACCTCCTTCACGTTTGCCGGCAGCGAAGACCCGCGTGCCCCGGAGCAGCTCGGCACGATTGACCGGATGGAGAACGTGATGGCTGCCCTGTTCGCGGAAATCGAGGGAGGTGCCATGGCCGCCCCACCGTGGCCGCCATTTCGCGCGCCGACGCTCGGCGTGCCCAACCTAACCGTCGCTCGTCTACTGGAGGTTCTCAAACTACTCGCGCAGCCGAGGCGAGACCCCGCCGAGTTGGAAACTGGCCGTGTGCTCGACACCCAGATCGAAGCCCAAGTGCACGGCCCTATCGAATTGCGGCAGGATGTGGAGCTATTAGTGGTTGACCCCGCGTTCGCGGGGACGGACACCGGAACCACCTTGAGGGAGATCTCGCAACGCTACCGGTTCCCGCTCCGGTGGCACTGTGGATTTCGACTTCGAGTCGAAGAAGTCCCCGATCACTTTCGTGGACCAGCGATGCCGAGACTTGCGCGGCGCATCGCCAGCGCCGACGGAGTCTTGGACGCCGCGGTCATTGGAGTTGCCGAGACTTCGTTCAAACGGGATCCCGAGACATGGCGTGACTGGGGCAGCCGATCGGACGTCCTTCAGCACCTGAAACAACTCTGGCACGTGTTGGTGCACTTCGGGAGACCTGCTCGCGCAACAGATTCACCAGCCTAAGGACGAGAAAGCAGTCCCGATAAACACCGATCTCGTTTCGGGAATGTCTCAGAGGTCGAGGGTGGTTCTGAGAGCCGCCACGCTGTCATCACCGGTGAAATGGAACGTCCGGAGCCCGACGTCCTCGGCAGCCCGAAGGTTCTCGATCCGATCGTCTACGAACAATGTCACAGCTGCCGGAACGGCCAGTCGATCAATGCACATCCGATAGATATCCGACTCGGGCTTGCAGTGGCCGACCTCACAGGACACGATTACGACATCAAATAGCTCCTCCAGGTGCCGCTCAGCCCGCACGTGACTGATGATTTCCGCGACGCCATTCGAGAGCATGGCGATCCGGTTGCCCCGTGCCCGAAACTCCGCCGCTATCTCCCACACTGCCTCGCGGTAGTCGTTCCACGATAACGCATCCATCTCGATGAGCTCCGACAAGAGGCTCGCGGGGACGTCCTCGTTCCGCTCGAGAACCAAGGACCAATAATCCTGACCTGTCAGACCGCCATCGTACGCATTGCGGTGTCGCCAGTAGCGCGACAGGAATTGATCGACAGGAAGCCTCGTCATCGAGGCCATTCGCTCGATGACGTGCCGTGGCTGAGGCCTGGTCAGGACTTCGCCAAAATCAAGAATCAAGGCTCGAACGGTACTGGTCATGTTGGCCCACCCACCTTCCTCGGCACCAGGCGACTACTGAGGAGTAGTTCTCGGACCGCTGCCGGTTGCTGTGGCAGGTTGGTTCAGCGCGTTGCGGCGACTCCGTTCGAGCTCTTCGATGGCCGCCGCGATAAACGCGTCCTTCCCGTCGGCACCACCCCGCGGATTAACGACGACGTCGGGTTCCAGCTCCCACCGTGGCGTGCCATCAATGGCATAGACCGGCTCGGTGGAGATCTGGACCGCGATCTTGGAATGCGGAAGCTCGATCCGGCCGACCGCTGCGCCAAGCCTGGCCATGCGCGTGCCCACGATGCGCGCACGTCCGAGTCCCGAGAGCGCCATCGCGAATCCCTCGGCCATGCTCACCGAGAACCGATCCACGACAACCACCACGGGCGCCGAGTAGGTCCACGGCCCGCGCGCGTCGACGAACTCCGGATGACGCGGGCCGAGACCGGGGCCATCGCGGCTTGTCATCCACGCGTACTGCCTGCGCGCTGTGATGAGTCGCCCGATGATCGGGCGGGCAATCGCCGTGTCGCCGCCGGCATTCGAGCGCACGTCCACGATCAGCCCCCGCGTGTTCCGAAGCGCCTCCAGCGCGTGATCGAAGGCAGGCACCACAGCACGATTCGCGAAGGTCGAGATCGCGATCAATCCGATATCGCTTCCCACGCGCTTCCATTCCACGTCATCCCGTGCCGGTGTCGTTCCGCTGGGCGTCAGGACCGATTCGCGGCCGGCTCTTCGGATGAGCAACTCGTAGCGAGAATTGTGACGGCCTGCGACGGCGCTGGAGAGCGCCCACTCGTCGGCCAGCGGGTCGGTACGCGTCAGGAAACGCGGTCGGCGGGACTCGTACAACTGGGATACCGACACTCCGTCAACCGCCACAAGTTCATCGTCAGGCCGAACGCCCGTGCGTTCCGGCAGCGCACCCCGCTGTACTGCTGTCACGATGTAGCGTCCATTGTTCGGCTGCACCCAGAGACCATAAGGCACCGGCCGCCACGAATCGGGCACATTCGTGTTCAGCTGGGCATGGCCGTCATAGAGCGCGTCCAGTGCCTCTTCGAGAACGTGCAGCCATGCGGTGTCGTCGCGCGCGGCGCGCGCCCGAGGCATCAGCGCACTGATGACCCGATTCCAGTCTGTTGCCTTCGCGGGGAGGAAGGCATACGAATCGCGAACGAATCGGTCGAGTGCGGCAAGGTCCGCAGCGCGTTGATCCGGCAGGCTAGGTGCGGGTTGCGCGGAGGCCTGAAACACGACAACGGCGAGGACGAGCACGCCAAGGCACTGAGACCCGCGCACCGCGATTCGGTTCACAGTACTCGGAGTTTACTCCCAGAGACACGTCGGCGAGATCAAGGTGAACAAGTGCCCTGCGACGTGGAACTTGGCCCACATTTCCGGCGAGCCGGTTCGGCGTTACGCTGCGTGCCTTGCGGAGTCGGCCGATCATGGGTGCCTAACGTCCCGGTTCGGCGGCTGGACGATGTTTATTGGATCCTGACACTTTATCCCTCGCAGGCCGCTGCAACCGGTTGGTAGGCGCGTCCGCGTCGAGGTCTTGGAGAAAACCACTCTCACCCGGCCTGACCCCGAAAAGATATCGATACCCCGCTACGACGCCGATCGCGAGGGCCGCGCCGGCGAGCGTGTCGAGCACGTAGTGAAACCGCCCGTACACGGTGGCGATCATCACACTCCCGGTGATTGGGACGAGCACGTACGCGAGCCGACGCTGGTGCCGCCACGCGACCAGGCTCACGACGACCGCACCCGACACGTGCGCGCTCGGAAACGCGCCGCCGCGCGCGCCGCCCCGCGCCGACACCTGATGAACGAGATCGAAAAAGAAGTGGCCAGAGAGAGGCGGGCCCAGCCGCTGCGACAGGTAGTACGGGCTGTCCACCGGCAGCAGGATGAAGAACAGGTAGCTCCCCAGCAGCACGGTCGAGAGCATCAGCAGCAACTCGCCGAAGGCCGCCCGCCGTCCGCTGATGTACCAGTACGCGGCCACCGATGGAATGACGATCACGTAGGACAGGTAGCTGAAATGCAGGTACTCGGACAGCGGCACGAACGCCAGCCGTTCGCTCAGGTACAGGCTCGGTTGCCCGGCAAACAGCGCCGACTCCCAGGCCGGGATCGTCGCGGTCAACCGCCAGTCGCCGATGACCGGTGCGAGCACCTCGACTTCCTTGTAAAGGAAGGGAAACAGCATCAATGGATGCCAGTCCCGAACGACGCGAAGGATCCCCGCCGATGGCCTCGCGCGGTTCAGGATCAGCAACGCGCCACAGAGCGTCAGGTGCACCGCGACCAGCCAGACGCGGCCTGGAACCGCTTTCCCCAGGATCGCAATCAACGCGCCCGTGATCGCCAGATACGACGCCGTCAACGTCGTCGTCCAGCGCGCACAATCAACGGGCCGCATCCGGCATTATGATCCGAGCAGTTATTCCTTTGTATCTTTCGTTCGCGCGACGAGTTCGTCCGCAATCGCATTGGCCTGCTTCTCGAGCTGGGCCTGAACGGCATCAAAACGGTCCTTCATGTCCCGCCTCAGCGCTCGGGCGTTCCTGACCGATGCCACGAATACACCACTGACGATCGCGACCAGGGCCAGGCAGAGGCACAGCGGGATGAGCCACGGCATGCAGCGTTAGACACCGAGACTCAGAGATCAGTTCATCAGTGGCCTTCTTTTTCTACATTGCAATTCAGCGGCTGAGCCATGGAGATCTGGACTCCCGGCGGAGTCGAGTCAAGGCTATAGTCGTTTGAGGATATGGGACACGCCGCCCACTCCGAACGTTCGCTTCCACCGGGGCCGCGCGGGGTTCCGATCCTCGGGGTGCTGCCGGCGCTCAGGCGCGATCCAACGGCCGTATTCACGCGAGCTGCGAGTCAATTCGGCGACGTCGCCTACCTCAAGATCGGTTCGCGTCGCGGTTTCCTCATCACGAACCCCGCGGATCTTCGTCACGTCCTGCAGGACAACGCGCGCAACTACCACAAGAGTCCGCTCTATTCCAAGCTGCGGATGACACTTGGCAACGGCCTGTTAACCAGTGAGGACGAGTTCTGGCTGCGCCAGCGGCGCATTGCGCAGCCCGCCTTTCATCGCCAGCGTGTTGCGGGGCTCGGCAGGGTCATGGCTGAGGCGGCCCAAGATACCGCGGCCCGGTGGCAGTCGATCGCGGCGCGCGGAGAGCCGTCAGATGTCGGTGAAGAGATGATGCGGCTCACGCGTACCGTCGTGCTCCGTGCCCTTCTGGGCGCCGATCTCGGTCCGTTCTCGGCCACCATCGACCATGCCTGGACCATCATCAATCAGCAGATCGGCGAGAGCTTCTGGTCGCTCGGCTTGACCGATTGGCTGCCAACCGCGAAGCACCGGCAGTTCCAGGCCGCGCGGGCCGTGCTCCGGGGTGCCGTCGATCACGTCATCAGCCAGCGCCGGAGCAGTCCGTCTGCCGACGGCGATCTGCTTTCCATGTTGCTGTCGGCGCGCGACGAGGAAACCGGCGAGGCCATGACCGACGAGCAGCTGCGAGTCGAGGTGACGACGTTTCTGCTGGCGGGCCAGGAGACGACGTCGCTGGCACTGACGTGGACCTGGTATCTGCTGTCGCAGCACCCACAGTCGCAACGGCGCCTCGAGGAGGAGATCGACAGCGTGCTCGACGGACGTCCGCCCGAGTACGCCGATCTGGTGAATCTGCCGTATACGCGCATGGTGATCGACGAATCGATGCGTCTCTATCCGCCGGCGTGGGGCTTCTCGCGACAGGCGCTGTCCGACGACGAGCTCGGCGGGTTCCACCTGCCGCGCGGATGGCTCGCGTTCGTCATCCCCTACGTCCTGCATCGGCTTCCCGCATTCTGGCCCGATCCAGATGCGTTCGATCCGGAGCGCTTCCTGCCCGAACGCAGCGCGGACCGGCCGAAATTCGCCTACCTGCCGTTCGGCGCGGGGCCGCGGCAGTGCATCGGCAATCAGTTCGCGCTCATCGAAGCGCAACTCATCGTGGCGACACTGGTGCAAGGCTATCGACTTCAACTCGTGCCGGGAACGACGGTTGAACCATGGGCGCTCATCACGCTTCGTCCGCGGTTCGGGATGCCAATGATGATCGAACGGCGGGCGCCGTGGCCCGTCGCCGCAGGCGCACAGGAGGAGACGTGCTGATGCTGTTGATACTGACAACCTTCTCCAGGTCCCGGCCCAGGAGGCAAGCCCGGCCGGCCGACGTCACGCTCGTGGTCGAGCGTGCGTCCGCGCGCGGCTACGTTTACACGTGCAAATGACAACGGGTGCAGTTCTCGTGTGACGTCGCGAACGCTGGTGCGGCCGGTCACCCTCACCGGGCAACCGGGCGCCCCGCTGGCGTCGGTGGAATCCGAACTGGTGCTCGAGAAGGGCGGTCGATGACCCGCACGACGGCGCTCATGTCGGCCGGCATTGCCGCGGGATGTGTCGTCGCGGCTGCGAACGGACAAGCGCCGGCCAGCTCCGTCGCGGTCGCCGCCACGATCACCCTGCCGGCCAACATTACGAGCGTGACGGCGCTCAACCAGTCATCGACTGTCGCCGCGGGCCTGGCCGACGGCCAGCTGGCGGTGTGGACTGGCCGCAACAAGGCGCCCGCGATCATGCTGAAGGCACACGAGGCGCGCGTGCTCGCCGTCGCCTCGAGCGTCGATGGTGGCGAGGCGTGGAGCGTGGCCGCCGACGGCTCGCTCTCCCGCACCCGGATCGCGTCCGGCGCCCGCCCCACGTCGCGCCGGATCGACCTCGAGGTGTCGACCACGGCGGCCGCGTTCTCGGCCGATGGCTCGATGCTCGTGACCGGAGGGGCGTTTGGCGAGATCCGGGTGTTCGACACGGCATCCGGCGCGCTGCGGCGCAAGCTCAATGGCCATCGTACCGAGCTGCAGGCCCTGGCCGTGCGGCCAGGCTCGTCGATCGTGGCCAGCGCGAGCGCCGAGGCGGACCTCCGCATTTGGGATACGGCAGGGGGACGCGAGATCGGACTTGTCGACGGCGACCTGTCACTCTTTGCGTTGGGGTTCAGCCCCCGGGACGGGACGCTGGCGTCGGGTGGCGTGGACCGCCGGCTGACGCTGCGCGATGCCACCACATTCAAGCCCATGGGCGATCTGCGGCTCACGGCACCCAGAATGGTCGACACGCTGGCGTGGTCGCCGGATGGACGCTTCATCGCGTTGGGTGATATCGACGACGAAACGCTGTCGAAGGGCGGCATCCAGGTCGTCGATGCCGCGAGTCGCGCGGTCGTGGCCAGCCTCGAGACCGGCAACGAGCCCGCTGGTACGCTGGTGTTCGCGGGCGATAGGGGTGTGGTCGTCGCCGGCGTCGGCCGCGATCTGCGCGCCTGGAGCGTTGCTGCCCTCAGGGTCCGCTAACTTTCTCGTGAGAGACCGGGGAGCGAAGGCGCGTCATCCTTTGCCAGACAGACGTTTCCGTTTCCGCGGCTGATGCCGCTTCGCCTCGACAGCCTTGTGCTTCTGGTTCAGCCGTTCGGCGAGATCGCCGAACGCCTCCGACGAATGTCGAAGCACGGCATTCTCCTCCTTCAAGAGTTCAACCTTCTTCTCGCACTCCTTCAGGGCCTCCGCCGGAGGTTTGCCGTCCCTGTGCTCTGCCACTGACCCTCCTCGGCTCGCAGCCCACCTCTATTAGCAAGGCGGACGCCACGTCGAGGTGGCCGCGCCGCTTGAAATAAGCGCCACCATTGGGCCGTTGCGGCAACCCTACAGCAAGAATCGGGCGCGATCGTCGGCGTCGGCCTCGACCGACTGTTGGAATTCTTCACGCGCACGGTGGCGAACACAAGGCGAAGCTGCTACCCTGTCTCGTGCCGCCCCGATCGTGCGTCGTCTCCTTCTCCGATTCCCGCCGCGTCAAGCATTCGGTGGAAGTGACGGCAGAGTCGCTGTTCGAAGCGGCGGCGCTCGGGCTGAGCCTGCTCCGCGCGCACGAGTGGGTCGAACCGCCGGGGCCGGCGACGCGGCTCGAGATCCAGATCGGTCAGCCGACCGTGACCCACGAGGTCAGCGTTCAGCAGCTGCAGCGATGGTCGGAATCGACCGCCGTCACGCCGGCCGAACGGCTGCGTAAGAACCGCGTGCGCGAGATGCTCGGGTGATCGGGCGCGCTACTCGCGGCCGGCGGCGGCTCGGACCGGCCCCATCACGAAGATGGTGTTGCCGAACGGGTCCAGGAGATCGAAGGTCCGCGCGTCCCAGTCTTCGTCGCGGGGCGGGCGCAGGACCGCGACCTTCGCGCTCCATTCCCGATAGTAGGCGTCCGCATCCTCGACTTCGAGCGACACGCAAGCATTCCGGCCGTGGCCGTCCATCGGGCTGTCGAGCGTCAGCCGGATCGTGCCGCGCTCGAGGCCGAGCAGCCCACTCCGCCCGTCCTCGGACGCTTCGAACAGCACGCGAAAGCCTAAGCCATCGACGTAGAAGGCCCTGGCCACCGCCAGGTCGTCTGCCGGCAGGATCGGGATTGCTTGTTCCATAGAGACTCTCCAGGCTATCGCGTCTCCAGACACGTTACTCCAGGCGGGAATCGATCGCCGAGTCGTTCGTTGTATCGTGCAATCGTACCAATCATGTGGCGCTGGACCAAGCGCGCGCTCGCGGGTGTCGTTGCTCTCCTGCTCCTCGCGGCGCTCGGGACGAGCTACCAGTGGCTTTCCACGCGCCGGGATCTGGCGGCGACGCCGCCGCCTGGGCAACTGGTCGACATCGGCGGCTATCGCCTGCACCTCTGGTGCATGGGCGCGGGCGCGCCGGCAGTCGGCCAGATGATCGCCACGCAGTCCGATCATGCGGTCGTCGGCAGCGAACCGGAGCTCGTCGTGAAGGCAATTCGAGCGGTGATGGACGCGGCGCGGGAGGGGCGGAGCCGGCCCGAGTGCTGATCGTCAGCGAGACGGCTGGAATGCTCGACCGGGCGACCGCGCCGCGGTTGATTGGGTCAGTTGCGCCCGCATCCCGTTCTGCTATGCTCACCGCCCAGCGCACAAAGGGCCGGTAGCATGGAGCCCCCCACCCGAACCGACGTTTCTGCCGGCCTCAGACTCGACCCGCTCGACGATGCGCGGTTTGCGCCAGGGCGCATCTTTGCCTCTCGATACCGCATCGTCAGTTTGCTGGGGCGCGGCGCGATGGGCGAGGTGTATCGGGCTGACGACCTGCGGCTGGGCCAATCCGTCGCGCTGAAGTTGATGTCGGAAGCCATTGCCCGCCGGCACGACGGCCTGCAACGTCTGACTGATGAGGTTCGCCTCGCCCGTGGCATCGCGCACCCAAATGTCTGCCGCGTCTATGACATCGGCCACGCGGAAGGATGGCACTACCTGTCGATGGAGTACGTCGACGGCGAAACGCTGGCGTCGCTGCTTCGCCGCATCGGACAACCTCTGGGCGCAAAGGGACTCGAGATGGCGCGGCAGCTCTCCGCCGGGCTGGGTGCAGCGCACGCGCGTGGCGTGCTGCACCGGGATCTGAAACCCACGAACATCATGATCGACGGCCGCGGACAGGTCCGAATTCTCGACTTCGGGCTGGCAGTTGCTGCCGCTGACGATGTGCGGGAGGTGGCGGGAACGCCCGCCTACATGTCGCCGGAGCAACGCGCCGGTGAACGAATCACGATGCGATCGGACCTCTATGCGCTTGGGCGGGTGCTGACCGAATTACTTCCCGCGGATATCGACGCAGAACTTTCCAGGATGATTCGGGCCTGCCTGGCACACGATCCGGCGAAGAGGCCGGATTCGGCGAACGCCATTGCGGCCGCGATCCCCGGGGACGCGCTCCGGCTTTCAGAAGGCGGCATCCCGACGCCAGCGATGATTGCCGCAGCACCAACGACCGGCGCAATCAAACCTTCGGTGGCGTGGCTGCTCCTCGGGGCCGCTCTGAGCGGATCGGTCGCCATCGCCTCGCGAGCCCACCTGATCAACGTCGCGCCTTCCGAACTGCCGAAGCCGCCGGCGGTATTGGCGGAGCGTGCGCGAGAAATCGCCGCCGCGAGAACACCGTCGCCCCCGGCCATCGATCGCGCGTTCTGGTGGTGGGCTGCTGAACGCGATAATCGCATCCAGTTCACCTATCGCGAGAGTCCCCGGCTGCTCGTCCCGGCAAACCTGTTTCGCGAGGTCACGGCTTACGACCCGCCGCCGGATTCGGCGGGAACCGTGATGGTGACCTTGAGTGCTGACGGTACACAGAGCACCGCGACCGAGGCGGTCCGAGACGTCTTGAACACGGGACGTCCGCGCCTGGGTGAACTGCTCTATTGGATTCTCGTCCTCGTCGGACTCATCGCCTGCGCGATCCTCGCGCGGCGGAACTTGCGTGCCGGAGAGGGCGACCGGAAGGGCGCGTGGCGCCTGAGCCTGTTCGTCGGCTGTAGCTGCGCCGTGGCGGCGGGCCTGCGGGCTCATCACGTTCCCTCGGTGGTCGACGAGGTCGCGTGGCTGCTCGGAATAGCCGGGTGGTCGATGGTGTGGGGCCTTTTTAGCTGGCTGGCCTACATCAGCGCTGAGCCATACGTGCGGCGGTGGTGGCCTGAGGCGCTTGTGTCGTGGGCACGGCTTCTGGCAGGACGCGGACGCGATCCTCTGGTGGGTCGCGATGTCCTCGTGGGAGTCGTGATTGGCGTAATCTCGGCGGCGTTACTGCTGCTTCAGTTGAAGATTTCAGGGCAGCACTCACTGCCCACCTTGAGACTCTATGCGATCGAGTCGCTGGCCTCGCCGACGACGTTTGGAAGCCTCTTCATATTTGGGATTTGTATCGGTCTCCTCACCCCGCTGATTGGACTAGCTTTCCTGGTAGCATTCCGACTGATCGTTGGTCGGACATCAATCGCGGCCACGCTACTGGTGATCTTCACCGTGCCGGTGTTTGCCGCCGCCCTTTCGCCGGTCGATATTATCTTCGGCATCATCTTTACCGTCTTAGGCCTGGCGGTCCTGTTTCGAATCGGCCTGCTTGCTCACGTGGCTGCGCAGATGGTCCTGCATTCGCTCACGTGGTTGCCGCTGACGCTGGACGGCGACGCCTGGTACTTCGGTCGGTCACTGCTCGTCCTGCTGGCGATCGCTGCGTTTGCGGCGTATGGCTTTCTCGGGGCGCTGGGCGGGCGTCCGGCCTTCGGCGTCATGGAAGCCAGGTAGCCTGCTGACGCATGCGTCCGGCGTCTTCGCCACTGGCGTGCGGATTCTACCTGACGGCGTGGTCGAGCATGTCTCGAAGGCCGAAGCCAACCTCCGATCAGATGTGCAACGCGTCATCGTTGCGAAGCGGTAACTGTCTGCCGGTGACTGACTCGTAACGTACGGAGCGCCGAGCTTTAGTTCGGCGTCAGTGACGTCCTTCTAGAGCCGGACGCTCCGTACGTCGGGGAGCGTTATACTCCGCGACATGCCAGACCGCGCTTTCCAACTGCAATCCACGAATCTCTTGTTGCTCGGCGCGGCGCTCGTCGTTGCCGCCGCCGTTGCGCCATCGCTCGTCGCGCTGAGCGCCACGACAGGCGAGACGACCGCGCAGTCCGCCTCATCCAACACACTCGATCCCAAGCTCTACCAGGACCTGCGGTGGCGGAACGTCGGGCCCACGCGCGGCGGACGCGTGACCGCGATCGCGGGCGTGCGCAGCCAGCCGTGCACGTTCTACATGGGTCGCCACCGGCGGCGGCGTCTGGAAGACCGACGAACTGCGGGATCGAGTGGACGCCGATCTGCGACGGCCAGATCGTCCACGGGCTCGATCGGATCGATCGACGTCTCCGAGTCGAACCCGAACATCGTCTGGGTCGGGACCGGCAGCGCGGCGATCCGCAGCAACGTGATCATCGGCCGCGGCGCCTACAAGTCCACCGACGCCGGGAAGACCTGGCAGTTCATGGGCCTGAAGGACGCCGGGCAGATCGGCATCGATCATCATTCACCCCACCAATCCCGACGTCGTGTGGCTCGCGGCGCTCGGCTCGCCGTTCGGGCCGAACGACGAGCGCGGCATCTTCAAGACGACCGACGGCGGCAAGACGTGGAAGAAGACGCTGTTCGTGAACAACGCGACCGGCGGCCGCGTGCTCGCGATCAACTACGTCGAACCCGAACGAGCTCTACGCCGGGATGTATCGCGGCTTCCGCAAGGGCTGGGACATCATCAGCGGCGGTCCCGCGACCGAGGGCGGCATCTACAAGTCGACCGACGGCGGCGACACCTGGAAGAAGCTCTCGGCGGGCCTGCCGGGCGTGCTGATCGGCAAGATCGACATCGACGTCGCGCGCAGCAGCCCGTCGACCGTCTACGCGATGGTCGAGGCGCCCGGCGCGGAGGGCGGGCTGTATCGCTCGAACGATTCCGGCGCGACCTGGAAGCTGGTCAACAGCGCAGCGAACCTGCGCTCGCGTCCGTTCTACTTCCACTACGTCGACGTGAACCCGAAAAACCCCGAAGAAGTCTGGGTGAACGCGCTCGGGCTGTTCAAGTCCACGAACGGCGGCCAGTCGTTCACGACCGTCTCGACGCCGCACGGCGACAACCACGGCATCTGGTTCAATCCCGACAACCCGCTCTACGCGATCCAGTGCAACGACGGCGGCGCGAACGTCACGACGGACGGCGGACGCACGTGGTCGAGCATCCTGAACCAGCCGACCGCCGAGATCTACATGGTCAGCGTCGACGAGCAGCATCCGTACAAGCTCTACGGCCCGCAGCAGGACAACTCGACGCTCGTCGTGCCGAGCGTGCCGCCCGTGTCGTTCGGCTTCGATCATCCGGCGCAGGCGTGGACGCAGGCGTCGGGCTGCGAGACCGGCGGCATCTGGCCGACGCCCGACGGCAAGGTCATCTGGGGCGCGTGCAAGGGAGAAGTCGAGCGCTTCAACGTCGAGACGGGCCAGTCGCAGGGCCGGTGGATCTATCCGCAGAACCGCTACGGTCACCATCCCGACGACATCAAGTACCGCTTCCCGCGGCAGACCGTCGTCATGGTGTCGCCGCACAACCCGAAAGTCGTCTACCAGGCGTCGCACGTGCTTCACCGGACGATGGACGACGGCGTGACGTGGGAGGTGATCAGCCCGGACCTGACGGCGCACGAGAAGGAGTACCAGATCGTGCCGGGCAACCCGATCACGCGCGACGTCACGGGCGAGGAAGTCTACTCGTCGATCTACTCGATGGGCGAGTCGAAGCTCGAGCGCGGCGTGCTGTGGGTCGGCGCCAACGACGGTCCGGTCCACGTGTCTCGCGACAACGGCAAGACGTGGAAGAACGTCACGCCGAAGGACCTGCCGCCGGGCGGACGCGTCCAGAACATCGAGCCGTCGCCGCATCGCAAGGGCTCGGCCTACATCGCCGTGTACCGCTTCCTGCGCGACCACGATCTCGAAGCCGTACATCTACAAGACCGATGACTACGGCGCGACGTGGACAAAGCTGACCGACGGCGCGAACGGCATTCCCGACGATCACCCGACGCGCGTCGTCCGCGAGGATCCCGAGCGCGAGGGCCTGCTCTACGCCGGCACCGAGTTCGGCTTCTTCGTGTCGTTCGACAACGGCCGGCAGCTGGCAGACGCTGCAGCAGAACCTGCCGGCGACGCCGGTCACGGACCTGCGCGTGCACCGCGGCGATCTGGTCATCGCGACGATGGGCCGGTCGTTCTGGATCATGGATGACGTGTCGCCGCTGCGGCAGCTTGCGGCGGCGTCGCGGACGACGAGCTGAGCCGAACAGTGTAGCGCGGAGCTTTAGCTCGCGGCGTCACGAACGCATGGCTGCGACGTCCGTAGCGCCGGGCTTCAGCCCGGCGTCCCAGTCGCCGACTTCACGCCGCTCCTGCGTCAATTGATCTCACGAAGCCCGCTACTGTTCCAGCCGTCCACGCAGATCCGCTATCGCCGCGCCGGCGGCGGCCGCGGCGGCGACGCTCCGCAGTACCCGCCGGTGGCGCTGGCCATCGACTACATCCTGCCGGACGGCTTCACCGGTCCGGTCTCGCTCGAGATTACGGACGCACGGGCCGCGTCGTCCGCAGCCGTGCAGGCGGCGGCCGGGCGGCGGTCGCGGACAGGGCGCGGCGATGCGCGGCGCCGGCGGACGATCCCGACATGCGCGGCGGGCGGCGGACGTGGACGCGGCGGCGCTGCGCCGCATGACGCTGAAAGCCGGGCCACAACCGCTATCTCTGGGACTACCGCTGGACAACGGCGGTCCGCTCGCGGCGCCGGGCAAGTACACGCGCGCGCCTGATCATCGGCACGGGCGGCCCGTCGAGCGATCCGCGCTCTGACGAAGACGCTTCGAGGTGAGGGTCGATCCCGACGTGCTGAAGGACGGCATCACCGTCGCCGACCTCGTCGAGCAGCAGAACTTCCTGCTGCAGGTGCGCGACACGATCGCCGAAGCCAGCCAGCTGCGCACGCGAGCTGCAGCAGGCGATGCAGAAGGCGAACGTCCAGCCGCCGCCGTCGCCGGGCCCCGGCGAGTGGGTGAGCGCGATGAAGTACGCGCACCCGCTCCAGGGGCTGTGGGCGCGGCTCGTGACTGCGCCCGGCATTTACGAGCAGGGGATGCTGCTCGATCAGCTGCAACAACATCGTCTGCTGTCGAGGGCGGCGCCGATCAGAAAGTCGGCAACGAGTCGCGGAAGCGGTTCGACGATCTGAAGAAGGAGATGAAGGCCATAGAAGGAGAACTCGAGAAGGTCGCTGGTCGCTAGTCGCTAGGGAGGCCGATCACTCTACTGGGGAGGCTTCTGTTTGTGGATGGTCTCGAGGCGTAAGAGATGCTTGCGAAATGCTTCCACGGTCGGGAGGTGTTGTGCCTCCGCCAGAGCCACTGCCTTTCGATAAGCTGCAAGCGCCTCGGCAACTTCGCCGCGACCTTCCAGCCCTTCGGCCAGGCTGTCCCATGCGTTTGCCGATTGTTTCCCACCGGCCGAATGGCCGGCGAGCACACGCAGTTCGGATGTTCGGTACGTTTTCTCGGTTCACGGGATCAATTCCCGGCGACGAACTCCAAGAACCGATCGGCATTGCCGCTCGTGGGGAACGGAATCACACGGTCGCCGTTTCTGAAGTCGGCCCGCGTGGCATACAGGTCGCGTGTGCGATCGCGCCTTACTTCGTCGGCACGAGCCGCTTCAGCTCTTCTGTCCAGTTCTGAACGACGACGATGCGAGGACCAGAGATGGATGCATCGGTGCCTGACGTCGGCGCGAGCATGAGAAACCGCTGCCCGTCGGCGGTGACGTCGTACTGCGGCCGAGGCGAACCGGCTGCGGAGCTGTAATAGGGTCCCTGAAAGAGCTCAACCGTCGCCGCGACCTTCGGCGTCGACTCGGTCGTCACCACCGACACCGCAAACATGCGATCGCCAGTCAGGTTTCGATAGAACAGATCGCCGTTCGTCGCCCAGACCGGCTCACGGCCACCGCCGACAGACACCGGGACGCGGCCGCCCCGGTGCTGATAGGGACGGATGTAGATTTCGCGCTGGCCGGTTTCGGCCGACAGGTAAGCGACGTAGCGGACGTCGCGCGAGAAATCTGCGCTCTCCGCCCCTGACTCTCCCACGTTGAACACCTGAGGGGTTGGCTCGGCCTGGGCTTCATCCATGGGAAGCATGAGAATCCGGGTCGGTTCTTCGGGAACATGATGATGAATCGTCAGCGTCCGCCCATCTGGCGACCACGTATCCACGTGCACCTGTCCGCCAAGGCGCGTCAGCTGCCGCGGCTCGCCACTGCCGTCGGAGGGCTTGACCCACGCTTCCAGGTTTCCGCTCTTCGCGGACGAATACGCGACCCGCGAACCTGACGGGTCCCACACGCCCATCAAACTGGTCCCGTCCCTGGTGAGACGGCTGCTGCGCCCGGAGGCGACGTCGTAAATCCAGATGTCGCCGTCGCGCGTCACCAGGACGCGATTGCCGTCGGGCGATAGGCGCGGGTCGTCGTAATTCCCTGCCGGAATCGACGTGATGGTTTCGGCACCGGCCCCGTTTCGATTCACCCAGACGAGAGCGCGCATGGACGTACTCGCAGTGACATACACCAAGGTTCCTCGATCGGACACGCTATAAAACGCCCCGGCGGCATTCACACCCACGGGCCGATGGACCGCTTGAACGAGTGGAATGCGTCCGCCAGCGACCGTCAGCCGATTCGCGTCGAACGCGACGCCGATCAATTCGTCCCGGAGCGCATAGACGAGATGACCGGTCGGGAGATAGCGGGCATCGCTGCCGCCGTCCACGAGAACGGTTCGCTTCCCCGAGGAGACCGACTGCACGACCACCTGCGCCTGGTCCCAACGAGTGGAGGGGCCCAGGTTTCGGGTCACGCTGAACAACACCGAGGTCCGGTCCGGCAGCAGTTGCGGGCCGTACATTTGTTCGCCGTCAACGGCCGGGATGATGAGGTGTGGCGTGCCGCTATCAGCCGACACGCGCATGATGCCGGCACGCTGACCGAACAAGATCGTGTTGTCCGGAGCCCAGCTCGCTCCGAATGGGTTCGTCACGTCACACAACTTGACTGGTGCGCCGCCAGTGACGGCTATTTTCCTCAGCTCTCCGCTCACACCGAGCATGTCCGTCGTCCTGGCGGTCCCAGCAATGTAGCCAACCCACTCGCCGTCGGGTGAGAAGAAGGGACCCATCAGATAACCGCCGCTCCCGGGGATGAGCCGGGCCTCGAGGTCGTCCATCGAGCGGAGATACAGGCCCTCCGTGGTCTGGTAGACGAAGTGACGTCCGTCAGGAGAGATCGCCACGACCGGGCGCTGTGTCACCAGAAGCTGCTGACCAGCAGGGAGCACATGGTCGAACCGGGTCGCCGATCGCTGCTCAGCGGCTGGCCATCGGCTCCACGCCGCAAGGCCAGTGAGGAGAATCGCAACGATGGCCGTCCCTGCAATCGGTAGCACCCGCCGCCACACAGGCTGTGTGACTGCCACCGACGGTGCCACGCGAGGCGCACCTGCCTCGAACGCGCCATCGAGCGCGAGAGCGACATCGCCAATGTCGCGAACGCGCTGCTTCCGGTCCTTGTGGAGACACCTTTTGAGGTAGCTGGCGAGGAGCGGGCGAGAGTCCGGCAGGCAGCATCGTCCAATCTGGCTCTCGTGCCAGCACCGACGCGAGCACATCCGAGACTTCGTCGCCCGGGAAGGCTCGCTTCCCGGTCAGCATCTCGTAGAGCACGGCCCCGAACGCCCAGACGTCCGTGCGCTTGTCCACCGCTTTACCGCGTGCCTGTTCGGGACTCATGTACGCGGCCGTCCCAAGCAGCACGCCAATGCCGGTCATCATCGCCGGCGAGGTGATCGTCGGCGATTGCGTCATGCCTGGTGACGGGGCGCCCGCCGGCTCCAGCGCTTTCGCCAGACCGAAATCGAGCACCTTCACCGTTCCGTCTGGACGCACCTTGACGTTGGCAGGCTTCAGATCGCGGTGGACGATCCCCTGCTCGTGCGCGGCTTCCAGAGCTTCGGCGATCTGCTTGGCGATGGGCAGCGCCTCCTCGATCGCGAACGGTCCTTGCGCGATCCGCTCGGCGAGTGTCGGACCCTCGACGAGCTCCATCACCAACCCTCGGATGCCGCCCGCTTTTTCCAGGCCGTAAATGCTCGCGATGTTCGGGTGGTTCAACGACGCGAGCGTCCTGGCTTCCCGCTCGAACCGTGCCAACCGCTCGGGATCGTGCAGGAACGTGTCGGGCAGAACCTTGATCGCGACCTGTCGACCGAGGTTGGTGTCGGTAGCGCGGTACACCTCCCCCATCCCGCCCACACCGATCTGGTCGCTGACGTCATATGGGCCGAGGCGCGTGCCGGGGGTGAGAGCCAAACGTGTGGATTATACGGGGGCGGCAGCCGCGCGAACCGGGTGAGGTGGTGTTGGCACGGTGCGGGCGGCAGCCGGCCGTCGCCTGAGGGCGACGACCGGCTCGGATTCGGACTTACTTGCGCCAGTCGCGGCCGCGCCCATGACGATCATCCCAGTCGTCGTCGTCATCATCGTGGTCGCCGCACTCCTTGTCATGATCGTGCCCGCGATCCCGAATCGGCCGCAGGAAGTGATTAAAGGCTTGCCTCGCGACGCGAGTCCCTTCCTTCCGCGCCGCCGTGTCCGCGAAGCGGAAATGGATCCCCATATAGACGCGAGCGTCGACCACGTCGTCGGCCAAATCCGAGAAGCGATGGTACGTTCGCTCATTCGGAACGGCCAGCGTGGCAGTCGTCGTGACTTTGAACGTCGCCCTGTCGGTGTCGAAAAAACGCTTGACGATGGTCGTGAAGGAACCGGACAGGTTGTTGGCGCCCGACGTGAAGTCAGGATAAGGCGGCGTGGCAGTCAGCGACGTCCACGTCGGATCGGCCTCCGTCTCCGGGTTTCCGTCGTTGTCCGCCGGTAGAATCTGTTGAATCGCCGTGATCGGTCGCCAGAAGTTGTAGTGCTTCTTGCTGTTCCAGGCTCTGATGCCAGCGTCGGCGCCCGCCAGGTTGGCCAGAGCGAACAGCCTGGCACTGTCGCCGAGCCTGTTGAGGCTCTTACAGTACCGCTGTTCCGTTCCCATTTCGCACGCTTCGATCAGTCCTCGGAGCATGCCTTCAAAGAGGGCAATGGTGTTACCCGAATAGAAGTAGCCGATCTGGGTCTGTTCGGGAGTACGGGTCACGCCAGGGTAGCCAACCGGACCACCGAAGGCCTTCACCTCGTTGTAGTCCCTGGTGTATTCGCGGCTGGTCAGCGACGGTGGGCGACGGGCGCGAAACTGTTCGTTGAAGTCCATCGTGAACGGATCGACGGCGCCCAGCCACGGTGCCGAAAACGAGGCCGTCGACGTTGGCCTCCACTGGCCGGCTCCCGTGCCGCCGAGGTCGGGCGGAGGAGGCGGATCCGGATAGCTTCCGTCATGGAGCCGCCGTTTAATGATCGCGGCCGCGGCGTCCTCGCCGACGAGCCTGCCCAGATCGGCCTCGGTCAACCCATGATTCTCGAGGAAGAGGAGGTATTTCGCGTGAATGGCGTCACTCTGCGCGGGGAACCGATTCACCAGGACATCGCGCGCGGCCGCGGCAGCGGCGGCCACCCGCGAGCCGGAGGCGTCACGAATCTTGACGGCATATGGCTGGAACCGTTTCTCATACGCTTGAACGGCGTCGTGGATCGCCGCGTGGACCATGGCAAAGTCGAGGAGCGGCGACGCCCCGGCTGGACGTCCACCGGCGAAGATCGTCTCCGCCGCGATCACGTTCAACTCGGTGATTGGGTCGGCAGCCGCCGGCGCTGCCCACATCAGACAACCACCAATGATGAGGCCTGTGAGTCTTCGGAGCCCTGTCATGGTTCCTCTCTTTCTTGCGTGTTTTCGTTCGTCCTCACGCATTGAACACACGGCGCTAGGTTCGAGATGTCGTGGTGATTTGTCAGCGGCGGTTCATCGCGTCAGCAGCCTACGATCAAGGTCGGCACTCTCCCTCCCACGGTCGATAGGCTAGTTCAGTAGGACTTACCCTTCCTAACGGAATTCTTCGCAGTTTCTGAATTCCGCTCGGGTCGCGCCACGTCGGCGCTCGTCCGCGACCGCCTCCTCACCACGCGCGGGCTGCCGCTGCCGCAGGGCGATCTCGACTGGATCGACCGCCTTGAAGACGGCGTCCGGAAGTGGTACCGTTCGGCCACCGGCGGCGTCGCGGGTCCCTTCAATCAACACCGACAACTTGTTCCGGCGTGGATGTTCAAGAACGCTGGCGGAGCCGGCCCCAGCAAAGGTCTTAGGTCCAATTGCGGGCCATTGGCGCGGCGCGTACGGATCGTACCCCTGGTGACGCTTCACGAGAGAGGGGACCCGAATGAACGCGAATCTACCGACGCTCACTCTCGCCTTCGGGGTCGCGCTGCTCGGTGCGGCGAGCGCACAGGCGCAGCCTGAGGGCCAACCCTGCGCCCCTGAACCGACCGATCAACTCGTGGCGTACGGAGACCACGTCAGTCCGTGTGCGATTGATCAAGACGGCGACTCAGACCTGTTCCGGTTCCAGGGGGTCGCGGGTGAGGTCGTCTCGGTGAGAGTCACCGACCAGCTGGGCGGCAGCCTCACTCCTGCCTGCAGCCTCGCACTGCTCCGACCGGTGGGCACGCTCGTGACGTCGATCTCCAGCAACACGATGTGCGAGATCCGCACCACGCTGGACGCCTCGGGATTGTTCACCGCCCGCGTCTCTGAGAACAACAATGACAGCCTGATGACCTACGCCCTCGAGATTGATCGGCTGGCACCGTTTTCGACTTCCGCCGCTTCGATCAACCCGGGCGCCATCGTCATCGGCGCACGCATCGACCCGGATGGTGATGCCGATCTGTTCGTGTTCAATGGCGTGAACGGGGACGTCGTCAGCCTGCGCGCGACTGATCAAGCAGGCGGCAGCGGTATTCCCGCCATCAGCCTGGAACTGTTTCGCCCCGATGGAACGCTGGCGGCCTCTGCCGCGAACAACACGTCCGCCATCATCGACACGACGATCGATCAGACGGGAGTCTTCACGCTTCGCGTGACTGAAGACAACAATGACAGCCTGATGACCTACAACGTCGAGTATCAGTGCCTCGTCGGAAGCTGTCCGTCGTCTCACAAGCTGACGGTCGGTCGCGTCGGCTCTGGCGCCGTGACGTCGAGTCCGATCGGCATCGACTGCGGCTCGGATTGCTCGGAGCGGTACCCCGTGGGGACGGTGATCACGCTGACATCGACGCCGGCTCTGTCGTGGGCCTTCAGCACCTGGGGCGGCAACGCTGACTGTGCGGACGGAGTCGTGACGATCATCCGCGGAGATATCGTGCGTCGCGACATTCGTTCCATTGCCCGGGGCGCCTCTGTTGACGCTCGACAAGACGTCGCTGCGCTTTGGAGCGGTGACCAACGGGGCGGCGTTCGTGCTGCAGACGGCGGCGCAGGTCGTGCGGTTGACGCAGACCGGGAGCGGGACGGTGACGTGGACCGCGACGTCGAACCAGCCCTGGCTGCAGGTCGAGCCCCGCCTCGGGGAGTGGATCTGCCAATCTGTCGATCAGTCTCGTGTCGGTCGGCGGGTTGCCGGTGGGCAGCACGGTCACCGGGGCGATCACGCTGACGCCGACGGGCGCGTCGAACACGCCGGGGCCTATCGCGGTCTCGCTGAACCTCGTCCCGATTGGAACCTCGGCCAGTCCGTTCGGCTTCGTGGATACTCCGTTGGACAACACGACGGGGGTGACGGGGGCGATTCCGTTTACCGGCTGGGCGCTCGACGATATCGAGCTGACTCGCGTCATGATCTGTCGCGCCGCGTTCGGCGCCGAAGTCGCGCCGGTCGATCCCAATTGCGGCGGCGCGGCGCAGATCTTCGTCGGTTTCGCCGTCTTCATCGACGGCGCGCGGCCCGACGTCCCGGTCGCATTTCCGACGTATCCGGTAAACACGAAGGCGGGCTGGGGCTTCATGGTCCTGACCAACATGCTGCCCGCGCAGGGGAACGGCACGTATGTGTTCTACATTCACGCCCAGGATCGGGACGGCCACACGACGCTGCTCGGCACGCGAACGATGACCTGCGCCAATGCCAGCGCAACGAAACCATTCGGCGCGATTGACACGCCCGACCAGGGCGGCATCGCGTCCGGCGGCGGCGTTCGTGAACTTCGGCTGGGCGCTCACCCCGCAGCCGAAACTCATCCCGATCGATGGCTCGACGATCACCGTGCTGATCGACGGCGTTGGCGTCGGGACGGTCGACTACAACCACGAGCGTCCGGACATCGAGTCGCTCTTCACCGGCTATCAGAACACGGCCGGCACGAACGGCGCGATCGGGCTGCGCACGATCGACACGACGACGTTGACCAATGGCCTGCACACGATCTCGTGGACGGTGACCGACAACGCCGGCGCGATTGACGGCATCGGCAGCCGGTTCTTCACGGTCTCGAACGGGACGGGGGCGCTGACGGCGGCCGTGGAAGGCGCGGCGTCGAGTCGTGCGCGGGGGACGGACGCGGCGACGATCGCCGCGGCGCCGCAGGACGAGACGCCGGTGCTTGGGCGCCGCGGCTGGAACCTCGACGCGCCCTGGCAGGCGTATGGGATCGGCGGCGCCGGACGCGCCGTGATCCGCGGCGAAGAGCTCGACCGCTTCGAGCTCACGCTCGGCGATGACACCCACGCGCAGTACACCGGATACCTGCGCACGAGCGAGGGCTTGGCGCCCCTGCCCGCCGGCTCGCAATTGGGCGCCGCGACCGGTCACTTTACATGGGCGCCGGGCGCCGGCTTCATCGGCCGCTACGACCTGGTGTTCGTGCGCTGGGAGGGCATGCAGGCGGTTCGACGACGCGAGATGCGGATCATCCTGGCGCCGAAGGGCAGCGGCCATGTGGGCGTGCAGGTCGAGATCGACACGCCGCGCTCCCAGCAGGATGTCGGGCAGCCGTTCCTCCTCGCGGGCTGGGCGGCGGATCTCGACGCCCCGGCAGGCTCGGGAATCGACACGCTACACGTCTGGGCGTATCCCGCGACGGGGGGCGCGCCCGTGTTCCTCGGGACGCCGACGCTCGGGGGGGTGCGTCCCGACGTCGCCGCGATCCACGGCGATCAGTTCCGCACCGCCGGTTTCGCGCTCACGCTCCAGGGCCTGACGCCCGGCACCTACGATCTCGCCGTGTTCCCGTGGAGCCAGGTGACCGGCGCCTTCGCGCCGCCGAAGATCGTGCACGTCACAGTACCGATAATGGAATCCCGCTTCACCTCACCATCGCGCCGAACCGCCGGCCGTACGCCGCCGTCGCCGCCAGCGTCCCCACCATCGTCGCCACGACGATGCGCGAATCGAGCTCCACCGTCCGCAACGCCAGGACCGACACCGCGACCGCGGCGACGATGTAGGCCAGCAGCACCAGCCGGGCGGTCGGGGTCAGACGGGCGGGTTTGAGGCGCCTGGCCAGGCGGGCCTCGAACGACGACGACAAACGTGGTTCGTCGGCGGCCATTGCCTCGCGCAGCCAGCGATCGACGTGGTCCTGCTCACTCACCTGACACCTCGCTCGTCGAGCATCGCGTGCAGCAGGCGCCGGGCGCGATGCAGGTAGGACTTCACGGTGTTGTCGGGCATGTCGAGCAGCGCCGCCGCCTCGGCGACGCTCGCGCCCATCCAGTAGTGCAGCCGCAACGCGGACTGATAGACCTCGGGGAGCTCCGCGACGCATTCGAGCACGGCGCGTTTGCGGCGCCCGGCCTCCAGCTCGTGCAGCGGGTCGGTCTCCGCCGATGGCATTCCCGACAGCGCATCGTCGCTGACGTGCGGCGCGCGGTAACGCACGCGCGCCTTCAGGTTGAGGGCCTGGTTGAACCCGATCCGATAGATCCACGAGCTGAACTTCGCGTCGCCGCGAAACGATTTCAGCCCGTGGTGCACGCGCAGCATGACGTCCTGAGTCACTTCCTCCGCCTCCGCCGCGAAGCCCTGGCCGAGGATCGAGAGCGCGAGGCGGAACACCGGACCGCGGTAGCGGCGCACGAGCTCGGCGAACGCATCGGCGTCGCCAGCGTCACGGCTACGGGCCACCAGGGTGTCATCGCTTTCCACTGGATGGCGCGTCAGTCGGCGCGCCGCGAGATGAAATAGTAATAGAGCGTCAGGCCGATGCCGAGCAGCACGAGCGGCAGAGGAAGCGGCCACCACCGGGCCGCAGACTCAGTCCCCCTCGGGAACAGCCAGGACGCGATCATGGCGCCGATACCGAGCGACGTCCACACGACGCCGTGCACGAGCGGGGCTCGCGGATCCGGAGGCCGGGGGAGCTTCACCGGGTCGAGCGGCAGCTCCGGCAGCGGGATGCCCTTGTCCATCGCCGCCAGGCGCTCCGCGTGGATGATCTCCAGGCGCCGCTGCCGGTCCGCGTGCTTGAAGTAAAGGTAGGCGATAAACGCCCCGGCCAGTGCCGCGACGATGATGCCGTCTCCGATGCTGTGTCCCTCGATCATGGCGTCCGTCCCTTCCTGACCGTAAGACAGGACGTCGGCTCAAACGGTTGCGGGACAGGCCCGACCCTGGTCCGTCAGCCAGGTGCAACTTCCTTGGGGTTCGGGTATGTTGCAAGTCAGGCCGACAGCGGACATGCGATGAAACGCACATGGACGATCATTGGCGTCAGCGACGTCCCGGGCAGCTTCAAATGGTACCAGGCGCTCTTTGGCCAGCCCGAGACGCCTCCGAGCCATGACCACTTCGGTCAGATCCTGGATACGGATGGAACCGTCTTGCTCTGCCTCCACCAGTGGGGCGCGCACGAGCATCCCTCCTTGATGAGCCCGGACGAGGCGCCACCTGGCAACGGGCTCCTCTTGTTCTTCCGCGTCGACGATTTCGACATGGCACTCGAAGAGAGCACGCGCTCTCGTCACCCGGCTCGAAGAGGAGCCGCACGTGAACCCGAACACTCGAACAAGGGAGTTCTCACTCCGGGATCCGGACGGATACTACGTCACAATCAGTGCGCTCCCTGCGCCCGCTGGTTAGAATGTCCCGTGCCCGTCCAGCCTCTACGTCTACGCGGCGTCGCGATCGCCGTCGTCCTCTCGGTTGTCGCCCTCGCCGGCAGCGCCTGCCAGCGCTCCACGCTTCCTGACGCGCTGACGGATCGGGACTTCTGGAACCTCGTCGAGACGCTCTCGGAGCCGGCCGGTTCCTTCACGCTTTCAGAAAACTTCGTCTCGAACGAGCCGCACTTCGCCGACACGGTCAGGCGGCTGCGCGCCAGCGGCGGCGCCTACATCGGCGTCGGCCCGGAGCAGAACTTCAGCTACATCGCCAAGCTCCGGCCGCGGATCGCCTTCATCATCGACATCCGCCGCGAGAACCTCGCGCTCCTCCTCCTCTACAAGGCGCTCTTCGAGCTCTCGACCGACCGCGCCGACTTCGTCTCGCGGCTGTTCTCGCGCCCGCGCCCGCCGGGCTTGAAGTCGAATGCGGACGTCGAGGAAATCTTCCGCCAGTACGAAAGTGTCGCCGTCTCGCCGGAGCTCTTTGCCAGAACCCGCGCGCTCGTCCGCGAACGCCTGCTCACGACGCGCGGGCTGCCGCTGCCACAGGGCGATCTCGACTGGATCGACCGCGCCTTCAAGGCGTTCTACGACGACGGGCCGAAGATCGACTATTACGGCGCGCGCCCGCTCGACGCGATCCGTCCGTCGTACCGGCAGCTGATGACGATGAAGGACCTGACCGGGCGCTACCGCAGCTTCCTCGCGACCGAGGGCGGGTTCGCGTTCGTGAAGGAGATGCAGACGAACAACTTGATCGTGCCCGTGGTCGGCGACTTCGGCGGGCCGAGCGCGATGTACCGCGTCGGCGACTACGTCCGCGCGCACAAGGACCGTATCCACGTGCTCTACGCGTCGAACGTCGGCGTCTACCTGACCAACCAGCAGACCTACATGTTCTGCGCGAGCCTCGGCACGCTGCCAGTCGCGACGGTTGCCTGGTTCGTCGAAAGCGACGGGATGAAGCCGTTCGACACGCGGCTGAAAGCGTGCGGGCCGGGCGGGAAGTGAAATCTCAGCGCCGCGCCGCGCGCAGGACCGCCTTGTTCGGATCCGTGTGATCCGTGTGATCCGTGGCTAGTTCGTCCGCAGCGCGTCCACCGGCGCCAGGCGCATGCCGCGGCGCGCGGGCAGGTACGACGCGAGGGTGGCGATGAGCAGCAGTGCGATCGCCGTGATCGCGAACGTCCACGGGTCGAGCGGTTCGACGTCGAAGAGGAGGCGCGTGAGCAGCTGCGTCAGGAAGCCCGCCGCAACGAGCCCGACGGCGACACCGACGCCGACGAGGCGCAGCGCCTGCCCGATCACGAGGCGGAAGACCGACCCTGCCGTGGCGCCGAGGGCGATGCGGACGCCGATCTCCTGCGTCCGTTCGCGCACCGAGTAGGCCATCACCCCGTAGACGCCGACCGCCGCGAGCACGAGCGCGACGAGCGCGAACGCGCCGACGAGCACCGAGATCGCGCGCGGGCGCGCGATCGTCCCGCCGACGACGTCCCCGAGCGTGCCGACCTGGACCGGTACTTCCGTTTCCAGTGCCTGCACGACGCCCCTGACGCTCGGCCCGAGCGACAGCGGATCCTGGCTCGTGCGCACGAACATCCACATGGCGGTGCCGCTCAGCTGCGGGAACGGGAGGTAGATCGTCTTGCGGTCGGGTGCGTCGAGCGTCGACTTGATGTTGCCGACGACCCCCACGATCGTCCACTCCACGTCGAGCTTGCCGTTGGTATGGGCGACGTTGACGCGCAGGCGGCGGCCGAGCGGATCGTCGTTACCGAACTGTTCCTTGACGAGCGCTTCGCTCACGATCGCGACGGGCAGCGAGTCGACGGTGTCGCCGGCGGAGACATCACGACCGGCCACCTGCGGAATCCCCAGCGTCTTGAAGAAGTCCGGAGTGATCGGCCGGATATCGCCTGACGTCAGCTGCCCGTCGGCCGGCTTGGCCAGATCGGCGCGCCAGAAGCTCGTGCCGATGCACGATCCCGGCATCGGCAGGCAAGAGGCCCCGGCCACCTGCTCGACGCCGGGCAGCGCCGACAGCCGCGACAGCGCGTCGCGGAACAAACCGCCGGCCTTCGTGGCGTCGTAGCGGCTGGGCGGAAGCGGCACGCCGGCCGTCAGCACGCCGTCGGCGCGGAAGCCTGGATCGACGCCCTGCAGCTTGACGAAGCTGCGCATCAGCAGGCCCGCGCCCGCGAGCAGCACGAGCGACAGCGCCACTTCAGCGACGACGAGCGTACTCAGCACGCGGTGAAGACGTCGGCCGCCGCCGTGACGCCCGCCTTCGCGCAGCGCGTCGGTCGCGTGGCTGGTCGAGACGAACGCGGGCACGAGGCCAAAGAGGATGCCGGTCGCGAGCGCCGTGATCATCGTGAACGCGACCACCGGCAGATCGAGCGCGACCTGATCGAGCCGCGGCACGGGGATGCGATCGCCGACGAGCGCGAGGAGGCCGCGATGGCAGAGCGCGGCGACGGCCAGCCCGGCGACGCCTCCGGCTGCCGCGAGCGCCAGGCTCTCGGTCAACATCTGCCGCACCAGCCTGCCGCGCTTGGCGCCCAGCGCGGTCCGCAGGCTGAGCTCGCGCTCGCGCGCGGCACTCCGCGCCAGCAGCAGGTTCGCAACGTTCACGCACGCGATGAGCAGCACGAGCGCCACCGCGCACGACAGCGTATAGAGCGCGGGACGCAGCTCCCCGACCATCTGGTCCTGCAGCGTGAACATCATCACCGTTCGGCGGGCGTTGCGCTGCGGAAACTCCCGTTCGAGATCGGCGTAGATGCTGCGCATCTCGCCGAACGCCTGCTCGAGAGAGACGCCCTCCCTCAACCGCGCGATCCCATGCGCATTCCCCCGCCCCACCACCGCACGCATCTGCTCCATCGTCACGCCGAATGGAATCAGGAACTCGGTCTTCTGGCCAATGACGGTGAAGCCCGCGGGCATGACACCGACGACCGACCGCGACACATCGCCGGTCTTGAGTGTCAAGCCGAGCACGTCCGATCGGCCGCCGAGACGACGCTGCCAGAACTCGTGACTGAGCACGATGACCGGCTTCGCGCCGAGATCCTCTTCAGCCGTGTAGACCCGGCCGAGCACGGGCTGAACGCCGAGGGCGCGAAAGACGTCCAGGGAGAACGCGAAGCCCGGCACCATGTCGGGCTGGCCATTGACGACCATGGGCAGAGACCGTGGGGCGATCATGCCGAGGTTGTCGAGCGTTCGCGTGCGCTCGCGCCAGGCGACGAAGTTGGCCAGGGAGATGACGTTTCTCTGCGCGCCGCCGCGGTTGGTTTCCCACACCGTCACGATTCGCGCGGGGTCCTGGTAAGGCAACGGCTCCAGCATCACCGCGCGGACGACGCTGAAGATGGCCGAGGTGGCGCCGATGCCGAGGGCGAGCGTGGCGAGGGCCGCGGCGGTAAAGGCGGGGGCGCGCCACAACGCGCGGAAGCCGTAGCGGAGATCGCGCATCGAGTCCTCCACGAGCGCCGGCCGGATCTCGTCGCGCGTGCTCTCCTTCGTGCGCTCGAGACCGCCGAACCTGACAAACGCCTGGCGGCGCGCCTCGTCAGGACTCATCCCGGTGCGGCGATTTTTCTCGGTTTGATGATCGAGGTGGAACCGAATCTCCTCGTCGAGGCCGCGCTCGAGCGCGTCCCGGCGCGTCCCGATCGATCGGATCCGCTTCCAGCTTTCTGTGATCCAGCTCATGATGCTTTCAGCCGTTCAGCGTCGCTTCGAGGACGAGGTTGACTGCGCGCGACATGCGGCGCCACTGCGCCAGCTCGTCGGTCAGCTGCCGCCGGCCGGCGCGCGTCAGCGCGTAGAAGCGCGCGCGGCGGTTGTTCGCGGTGACGTCCCACTCGGATTGAACGAGGCCCTGGCGCTCGAGCCGGTAGAGAGCTGGATAGAGCGTTCCCTGCCCGAGCTGCAGCACGCTCTCGGACCACTGCTCGATCCGCTCGGTGATGCCCCACCCGTGCATCGGCTCGAGCTGCAGCGCCCTGAGCACGAGCATGTCGAGCGTCCCCTGCAGGAGATCTCCCTTTTCCTTGGCCACGAGGTTCCCTTCTACTAGCGCCGCCTTACGGCTGGATGGTGAGATTGCGGAAGTGCGCGATCGTCCCCGGGCCAGGCGACAGCGCGACCGCGCCCTTGGCGTTCGCGCCGGTCTTGACGTCGTTGACGATCAGCGTCGGCTGCTCCTGCCCGTGGACGTAGAGCCGCGCGCGATCGCCGCGGACTTCGATCTTGATTTTCGTCCACGCGCCCGTCACCAGATCGGCGTACGCCTCGTATTTCGACGGCGTTTCCTTGCGAAGCCGGAACCACGGCCAGTCCGGAGCGGAGGCGTACTGCACGGCGTGATTCCGCCGCTCCTGATCGTCGGCACGGCCGTTGGTGGGCCGGAGGTAGAAGGTGTCGAACGTTTTCATGTCGCTCTGCATCCGGAACACGATCCCGACGAAGCCGCGCGCGCCTTCGCCCGCGTCGGGCGCCGGCGCGCCGGAAATCTCCGCCTCGATCACGCCGTTGCCGAACTCGACGCCCTCGACCACGGCAAGCGTCTGGAACGCGGCCTGCTCCTCGGGCGTCATGGTCTTCGCCTTACGCAGCGCCTCCTCGGAAACCGCGACGCGCAGGCCCTTCTTGCCTTCGTGTACGACGGGCTCGGCGGACACGTTGACCAGCCGCAGCCCGGCGGCAGCTTCGAGTGGAAGGGTCTTTGCCTGGCGCGCCGCCGCGCCAGGCGCCATCAACGCGGCACAGACGGCGACCGCCAGCACTGTTGTTCTCGTCACCACGCTCTCCTTTCGACTCCCGAAAGGAGGATAGTCAGGCTTCCTTTCGATTGTCAAGGGAAGCAACCTGTTCTTCGTGGATAACCCGGCCTTCCAGCTCGGCCGCGACGGCGACAGCCGGAACGTGACCGCTGTTGGCAGAGTCCGGCTCATCACTAGAGCACTCCGACTCATCACTAGAAACTCCGACTCATCACTAGATCAGGCTTTCTGTTTGCATGAGCTGCGCGGTCGGAGGCTTCCGCGCGGGCGGTCAGTAGTCCACTGATGAGCAAGCTCGGCGCGGCATGCCAAGGGGAGAGGCGATGAAGACGATGTGGCTGCCGAAGTGTGGCGCGTGGGGGATGGCCCCGCTGGCCATTGTTGTGTGCTCAGCGACTCTGGTGGAAGCGCAGGACACCACGACGCGAGTCAGCGTGGCGACTGGAGGGGCGCAGGCGACGGGAGGAGGGGCGGCCGCAAGCCTGTTTGCCGATGTGAGCGACGACGGCCGCTATGTCGCGTTTACATCGGCCGCGACGAATCTCGTCGCAGGGGATTCGAACGGCTTTCAAGACATCTTCGTCCACGATCGTCAAACCGGCTCGACCACGCGCGTGAGCGTCGGGCCGGGTGGCGCCCAGGCCAACGGGGCTAGCGCGGGTCAATCGATCAGTGGAGACGGGAGATTCGTCGCGTTTCAGTCAGCGGCGACGAACCTGGTCGCGGGCGACACGAACGTGCTCTTCGACTGCTTCGTCCACGACCGGCAGACTGGCGTCACGTCGCGAGTCAGCGTGGCGACAGGTGGTACACAGGCGACAGGCGGCAACAACTTCATCACGGCCATCAGCGCGAATGGCCGATTCGTGGCGTTTTACTCCAGCGCGACGAATCTGGTCGCCGGGGATACGAACGGCATGCCGGACGTCTTCCGCCACGATCGCCAGACTGGCACGACGATTCGCGTCAGCGTCGCGACTGGAGGTGCGCAGGCCGTCGGCCAGGGCAGCTTCGGGCCCTTCATCAGCGGCGACGGGCGATTCGTCGGGTTCTACACGGAAGCTGCCAACCTTGTTCCCGGCGATAGCAATGGTGTGACCGATGTATTCGTCCACGACGTCCAGACCGCGACCACGTCGCGGGTGAGTGTTGGTCCGGGCGGAACGCAGGCAACTGGTGAGAGCCTGGTCGGGTCGTTCAGCAGCGATGGCCGATTCGTCAGCTTCGAGTCTTTCGCTACCAATCTAGAGCCGGGTGGTGGCATTGGCGCCTTCGTCCACGATCGCCAGACCGGTGTGACCTCCCCAGTGGCCGTGGTGCCGGCGTCCGCACCAGCGCAAAAGCCGACAGAGCCCAAGATCAGCGGGAACGGCCGATTCGTCATCTTCGGCACCGTGGCGGCTCTCGTACCCGACGACACCAACGGTCAAGGTGACGTCTATCTGCACGACCGGCAGACATCCACGACCACCCGCATAAGTGTCGCGACCAACGGCGGGCAAGGCAACGCGTTCAGCGGTACTGGAGCCATCAACGAGAACGGCGCCGTCATCGCGTTTCCGTCGTCTGCGACGAATCTCGTGAGCGCCGATACCAATGGGTCATGGGACATCTTCGTCCGGCACATTCCTGGCAATGGCAATGGCACCCTTCCGACGATGACGCTGGACAAAACGTCACTCCGGTTCGCCGCAGTCTCAAACGGCGCGGCGTTTCTGGCGCAAACATCAGCGCAAGTCGTGCGGTTGACACAGAGCGGTGCTGGCACGGTGGCCTGGACCGCGACATCGAACCAGCCGTGGCTCCAGGTGAGTCCGGCCTCGGGCACCGGTTCGGCGAATCTGACTCTCAGTGTCGTCGCGGCTGGCGGGGTGGCGCCAGGCACGACCGTGAACGGGGCGATCACGCTGGTGTTCACGGGCGCTTTCGGATCAGCGGGGCCGATCAACGTCGCGTTGACGCTGTATGCGAACGGGACGACGGCAAGTCCGTTCGGCAACGTCGACACGCCGGCGAACAACCTGACGGGCATCACGGGTGCCGTCCCCTTCACCGGCTGGGCGCTCGACGACATCGAGGTGCAGCGCGTGACCGTGTGCCGCTCGGCCTTTGGCAGCGAGGTTGCGCCGGTCGATCCCAATTGCGGCGGGACCGCGCAGATCTTTGTCGGCGTTGCCGTCTTCATCGACGGCGCTCGGCCGGACGTCGCCGCCGCCTACCCTGCCTTTCCAGTGAACACCAGAGGGGGGTGGGGTTTCATGGTGCTGACCAACACGCTGCCCAGCCAGGGGAACGGGACCTTCGTCTTCCACATGTGGGCAGAAGACCGCGACGGCCACACAATCGTACTCGGCACGCGGACAATGACGTGCGCGAACGCGAGTTCGATCCTGCCCTTCGGCGCGATCGACACGCCGACGCAGGGCGGCGTGGCCTCGGGCGCTGCCTATAACGTCTTCGGATGGGTGCTGTCCCGGACGAACCGCGCCGATCCTCCGGGCGGGGGCAGCGTGATTGTGCAGGTCGACGGTGTCACGGTGGGCAGCCCAGGCGGCTGGACCGCGCGCCCCGATCTCACGGGGCTCTTCCCTGGGTTCCCAGGCATCAGCACCGCGCTCGCCGTATTCGGGTTGAACACGGCGTCGCTGACAAACGGCCTGCACACGATTCAATGGGTCGCGACCGACAACATGGGCAGGGTTGAAGGGATCGGGAGCCGTTTCTTCACGGTGTCGAACGGCGCGGGAGCGGATGACCGCAGCGGGGACGATGGCCGCAGCGGGCGAAGCGCCTGCGCATGCGGCGGTCCGGGCCGCCAACCTGGAGGCCATTGCCGACGCGCCGCTGGACAGCGGCGCCATCGTCGGTCGCCGCGGGTGGGACCTGGCCGCGCCCTATCAGGCGTTTGCCGCAGGCGGCTCGGGGCGCGTCGTCGTCCGGAGCGAGGAGGTCAATCGGGTCGAGTTGCGGCTCGGACCGGCCGAGCACTACAGCGGTCACCTCCGCACGAGCGAAGGCCTCAGTCCATTACCGATCGGGTCGCATTTGGACGCGACGACCGGCGTGTTCACGTGGGCGCCGGGTGTCGGGTTTGTTGGGGCCTACGATTTGGTGTTCGTCCGCTGGAACGGTGCCACAGCGGTGGCGCGGCACGAAGTGCGGATCGTCCTCGACCCGAAGGGAAGCCACCTGGTCGGCCCGCAGGTGGTGATCGATGCGCCGCGGTCACAGCAAGACGTCGGGCAGCCGTTCCACCTTGGCGGCTGGGCGGCGGATCTCAATGCGGCGAGCGGCACCGGGATCGCGACGCTGCACGCCTGGGCGTATCCGCTGACGGGTGGACCGCCGGTGTTCCTGGGCGCGACAAACTATGGCGGCCCACGACCTGACGTGGCGGCCGCCCACGGTGATCAGTTCGCGGAGTCGGGTTTCGGGCTCGCCGTGCAAGGTCTCACGCCCGGCAACTACGACCTCGCGGTTTTCGCGTGGAGTACGGAGCGCGCCGGCTTCGTCCCGCCACGCACGGTACGCGTGACGGTGCGGCCCTGATGTTCGCAAGACGTGGCGGGGGCGGTTGATGACGGCGTGAACTCACGCCGGGTCATCGAAAGTTGTCGAACCGCATGAGGTCAGAATCAAACCGCGCCATCTTCGTCGCCAACGCCCACCGCCCGTCGCGCGACACGGTCATGTGTGTGTAGATTCCCGGTAGCCGAAACCCGAGGCGGCCCACGCGGGCAACCTGCTGATCGCTGAAATGGTAGACATCGATCGCGTCGAAGTCCGGCTCGCGGGTGACGAATACGATCCCTGTGTCGGTGACCGACCACAGAAACGGCCGAACCCGCTCGAGCACCAGTTCCTCCTCTCCGCCACCGAGAGGTAGCCGCATCAGCCTGGCTGTCCCACCGGTCGCCACGCCCGCCGGAGGGCGGTCGAGATAAAAGAGGTACCGGCCGTCCGGAGATTCCCGCGGCTCGAAGCCGCCGTTGCGTGTCAGTCGGATGGCCTGGCTTCCGTCGGAAGAGAACCGCCAGATGTCCGCGATCGGTCCTGCGCGTGTCGAGGCGAAATAGATCCATCGTCCGTCCGCCGACCACCACGGAACGCCGTCTATGGAGGGTTCAGTGGTAAGCCGATGCGGGTGCCCACCATCTCTCCCGACTACGTAGACGTCGGTGTTGCCATCGATCGCCGCTTCGAACCCAATCTGTGAGCCATCCGGGGACCATCCACCAACCAGCACTCCGGAAGCGCCGAGTGTCGTGACCTGCTGAAGTCCGCTCCCGTCGCGCGCCGCGACCCAAATTTCCGGGGCACCTGAGCGCAACGACACGACCGCAATCCGGCTGCTGTCCGGCGAGAATCGGGCGGAACCTTCGATACGCGTCGAGTTCCAGAACGGCTGCACTCCAATGGTGTCGTTCACCAGGCGCGCGCCGAGATCCATCAGCTGAAGGTCGACGTCGATGGCGGTCGTTTGAAACGCCAGTCGCGCGGGGTGCCCGCGCGTTGGCCTCGAGATCGACGGATACCTTGCGGCCGCCGGGATGTCGGCAATCGGCGATCCTCGAGCCGGTGTAGCGGCGTTCGCGTCGATGCGCCACAACCGGCCGGCTGGCGGCTGGTCGACGTCGTAGACAATCTCCCGACCATCGGGCGTCCAGGATAACCCGTGGATCGTGGCGCTCCAGTTCGAGAGCCGCCGCGGTTCGCCGCCTCCCATGGGTACGACGTACAGGTCGGCGATTCCCCTCTTCTCATAGCGTATGAACGCCAGGGTGCCGCCGTCCGGTGAGACTTCAAATCTGTAGTCTCCGTCGCCGACGGGGGCCTGTGTCAGACGGCGACGCTCCAGGGTGCCGAGGAACACCTGGTGGATGCCAAAAGGACCGTGGTTCCCTTCGCCGTCACGGATGAGAACCGACTTCGAATCACCCGCCCACGCGACGTGAGTGCCGGTGGGAGATACCTGGCGTTCGGCGCCGCCGAGTTGCGACATCGTGAATACACCGTTTCCGTTCCGAACGAAGGCAATGCTGTGTCCGTCAGGGGACCAGGCCGGGCTGCTCTCCGAGTCCGGAGTTTGTGTCAGTCGCCGAAGCGCTTCACTCTCGACGGCCTTCACATAGATGTCCGTCGGACCAGCCTCGGCGTGGCCCGACCAGGCGAAGGCGACCAAGTTGCCGTCCGGGGACAACGCGGGCGGCCCCTCCACACCTGGGTACGACGCCAAGGGGAACAGCTGGGCTGGAGTGCTCGTCGGCCTGAGGAAGGCGCGCAGGGCGAACGCGACGGCGATCACTGCAGCGACGATCACCAGAGCGCCAACGGCGATCCTCTCCCGCCTGAGGCTGGGAATCGACGGCGTCTGCTTCGGCTCCGGGGGAACAACCGGAGGAGCCGTGTGCGCGGGCGGCGAGTCGGAATTCCCTTCGAAGACGGGCACGTAGCTGCCTTTCGGCAGCGAGATGACGACCGGATCGGATCGGCCCTGGTAGTACTCGCGCAGTTTGTCGCGGAGCCGCCTCGCGTCGACCCGAACCACCGGATCGGTACCGCCGTCGAAGTCCGTCCCCTTCCCGTACAGCTCGTGGGCGAGGACCGATTCCTTGAGCGCGTGTCCCTGCCCGTTCAGGCGCTGTTCAACGATGAACGAGAGGAAGCGCCGCAGCTGCAGGGATCGAGAAAAGACCTCGCTGGCGAGGATTCTCTCCAGCTGAGCGCGGACTACCTCATCTGGCAGGTGGCGTCGCGCCTCGGCGCTTGCGTAAGTTTCGGAGGGCATCGGGCGCCCGGTGCGAATGCACGGGAGTGTACAGCAGTGTGCGGAGACACATCATCAGGCCCTTTTCCGGAGGTAGAACACCGTAGAGATCTGGCGCCTCCCAACGACGTGCCTCAGTGTTCGTTTCGGTCGACGAGTCCACCCTCAAGGCGACCAGCGAGGCCCTCGCCGTCCTCATCAACGCAAGGAGGCCCCATGTCACGAACCTGTATCCTCAGCTTGTCGCGTTGGGCGTCACGATCGCGTTGGCGATAGCCAGCGACCCATCCTTTTCACATGAGCCTGGCCAGGCCGAGCTTGGCATGGAGCTCAATCTCAAGAGGCTCAATGGCAAGAGGCTTTTCGAAAGGGAGACGTTCGGCGGCAATGGCCGTACGTGCGGCACCTGCCACACCAAGCGCACCGGTACGCTCACTTTGGACGATGTGCAGCGGATCATCGAAAAGTCGGATCCCGACGATCCTTTCTTGATTCACGACGCGCTCGACGACGACGGAGTCAGCACGACGCGGGTCCAGAAGCACGGAACCATCCGGCTCACCATCCTGCTGCCGCCGTGGGTCTCGATGGCGGATGACCCGGGCGCGACGCACGTCAGCGTATTTCGCGGTATTCCGTCGACCCTGAACACGCCAGCGCTGGACCCGGTTCTGATGCACGACGGACGCGCCCCCACGCTGCAGCAGCAGGCACTCGACGCCATCCACGACCATACCCAGAACGCCGTCGAACCGACGCCAGCCGAGCTCGATGCGATCGCGGAATTCCAGCGAACCGACCCGCAGTTCTTCTCCTCGGTTGCGCTCCGGAAGTTCGCCGCCGGTGGACCGCCGCCCGAGCTGCCGCGTGGGCGCACCCCGGCCGAGCAGCGAGGACGCATGTTCCTTGTCGATGCGCCCTTCACCCCGCCCTCCAAGAACGGCATATGTGCGCTCTGTCATGGCGGTCCGATGCTGAACATGGTCAACCAGGCGCATTCGAACTTCTCCGGGAACATTCCGCCGGGAGTTCGCTTCATCAACACGGGTGTGACGATCGTCAATGAACCCGACAATCCGATCCGAACATGGGTCATCAATGACGGGATCAACCCGGTGGTGACGGTCCGCTCACCCGATCTAGGGCTGCTCCTCAACCCCACCCCTCCGGCCGCCCAACCACCACCGTCCGTGATCCCCCGCGCCTTCTTTGCGGAGCTGTTCAAGATCCCGACGCTCTGGGGCGTCGCGGACACCGCGCCCTACTTCCACAACAACGGCGCGAAGACGCTCCGCGACGCTGTCGCTCACTATCAGCGGTTCTTCAATTTCACGGAGTCGCAGGACCCGGTGGGTTCGCGGTCCCTCGGTGGTTTCATCATGCTGACAGACGACGACGTCGACGACATCGTCGTGTACCTGAAGCTGCTGGGTCCGAACCGGAAGAAGTAGACCGGATCAGTGGTGGCATTGGGAAGCGCGCTGAACGAGTCACGAACCGTGGTCGTGAGCGACTCTCCAGCTCGACCGTGATCCGGCGGGCTCTGGGGCCAGGCTCATGCCCTTGGGACCGCAAACAACCTCATGGCGCTCGACCTCCGAAACGACGTAGGCTACGGCAGTCTCACGCGTCGCACTGGCTTTCCAGTCGTCGACCGAGGCGGCGCGTGACGGCCGCAGGGAGGTCGAGATGACTGAGCTCATCAAGGTCATCGTCAGCATCAAAGATCCGTTCACGCTCCTCGCATTCTTCGCCGTCGTCCTTCTCCTCGCCTTCAAGACTAAGACTGTGCCCGAGTCGCTGTTTCGTCTTCTAGGCCAGAAGATCGGTCGAGACCGCTTCTACCAGCTCCTGAATCGGACGCTCCTCTTTTCGTTCGCGGTGTTCCTGGTGTTGTGCGGGATCGCCGTTCTCGGACAGTGGCTGACCTACAAGACGTCGGCGAGGGCAGCGTCGCTCGAGGAACTGAAAACAGAGCTCGCACACCGCGATGCCACCGACGCCGCAGCGAAGCGCGCGGTGGCGGAGTACGAGAAGGCCCTGCAACTTTCGCAGAACGACAAGCTGAGCGAGGCGATCGCGTCGCTGGAAGCGTCGTTGAAAGCTGTTCCGACGGCCACCGCGCGAGAAACACTCGCACTCCTCTATCAGGAAGCGGGAAACCGGGATGGGGCGATCCGGCTCGCCAAGGAGGCCGTGTCCGAGGCACGTGACTCCGGCAACGCCGTCCAAAAGGTCAAGGCGGATCGCCTGCTTGCGTCGGTGACGACGCCTGGTCCACCCACACCGTCTCAAGCATGCCCAGCGAATGCAGGGCTCATCGGGGAGAAGCTGAACCTGCCTTCGGGGGGCGACAACTTCGAAACAGCACCGCTGCTGGTTCCGTGCGTGTACGGCGGTCAATTCGACGTCGAGCAAGCAGCGCGGAAGTACTACAAGGTTGTTGTCAACGGTGGGCAAACGCTGAGGGTGGTTTTCAGAACAAGAGGTGTCGACGCGAAGACAGTCAACATTGCGCTACATGGACCGGATGGGGGGCAACTGAGTGGATGGACAGTGTATGGCGAGAGTAATGTCACCAAACCTCTGGAATACAAAGCCGACCAATCGGGTGCCGCGTATGTCAGCCTGAGCGGCGGTGTACGGGGGTCGGCGTTGGAGATTTCGGTTCGGTAACATTGCGCGCGACTGCGTCGATGATGCCGGCATCTCTCCAAGGCGCGGAAAGAACACTGGAAGCACCGTGATCGTTGCTCCGTAGCTCATGGCGCGGAACGCGCCGCTTCGACGCTACGGCCCCAGGATCTGCTTCGCCTGCTTGTTGTGCCGGATGACGTGGGCGGTCGCCCACTCGCAGATTTGATAGAGGTTGATCGGGCCGCCGACGATCGGGCTGCTGATGCACAGGCCGGCGCCGCGCTCGGGCGTCACGACGTCGAGGGCGTGCGCCATCTTCATGCCCGAGGCTTCGAGCGCCGCGATCGCTTCCATCCGCGTCACGCCGGGCGGCGGCTGGAAGCTCGGCGGCGTCTCCAGACGATCGCCAATCGCGGCCGCGATCTCGCCCCATGGCCGCTCGCGAAAGTCGGCCGCGACCGGCTGCGCCCCTGGCAGCTCGCCCGACATGACGCCGGCAAACCGCGTGCTCACCTTGGCCACGTGCCACCCAATCTGCGCCATCGACCATCCGCCGCCCTCCGGCACGCGCCGCGCCGCGTCATCGTCGGCTCCGCGCAAGCGCGCGACGAAGCGCTCGTTCGCCTCGGCAAACGCTTCGCGAAGATGACCGATGCGGGCGCGGTGGGCGGCTAGCGGATCCATTTCACTGGTTCACAGTTCACGGTTCAAGGTTCAGGGTTCGGGGTCCAAGGTTCAGGGTTTTAGGTTCTAACCATGAACCCTGAACCATGAACCCTGAACCTTGAACCGCTTTTTATCGCCCCCCAAAAAACGACGGAATCGGCATGTCGCGCATCGTGTGGAGGCCTGGCGCGACCTCGAGGATCTTCGGCAGCGAATTGACGACGATCGATGTCGTCGCGATGTCGCCGTGGACGCCGCCGGCGATCTTCATCTTGAGCGCCGGCGAGCCGGTGATCTCGACCGCGTCGAACGACTCCGGCGCGCCGAGGTACGCCTCCATGTGCAGCGTGATGACCGGCGTGCCGTTGCGATAGCCGATACCGTCCTGCTCGATTCCGCAGACATACCCGGCGTCGACGGCGAGGTACTCGCTCTGAACGGTCTCGGCGGCGATCCGCGGCTTGATCTCGTCGGTGATCTTGTCGAGCTTCCACCCGAGCGCGTCGGCAATCATCGATACCGATTCGGCCAGCCCCACGTGCCGCACGCTGCCGTCGTCCACCTTCTTCTGGAACTGCTCGCGGGTGAGGCCGGCGCCGATTTTCTGCTGGAACGGCAGACGCCGAATGCGCGCGTCCTGGATGCGGTCGACGCGCAGCGCCTCGACCCGCTCGCAGACGCCGGTCAGCGTGATCGGCAGCGCGTCCATCACGAAGCCCGGGTTCACGCCGGTTCCGAGCACGGCGACCTTCGCTTTTTTCGCGAGCTCGTGGATCGCCTTCGCGTAGCGCAGGTTGCCCCTGGTCGGATACGCGAGCTCCTCGGTCGTCGAGACGATCGGGACTTTCAGCTTCAGGATGGCCTCCATCTGCGGGAGGACCTTCTTCATGGACGAGCTCGTGCAGAGCACGACCACGTCCGGCTTGGTCGACTTGATCGTCTTGGTCGCATCGCCAGACACCGGCACACGAAGCGCGCGGCCGACGCCGGCGACTTCCCCGAGATCCCTGCCGACCTTCGCCGGATCGATGTCGACGGCGCCGACGATCTTGAATCCCTTGCGTGCCGCGACCTGCTTGACCACCCCCGCGCCGATAGGCCCGAGTCCGAAATGAAGGACCCGGATCGGGCCCGTCCGTGACGCCATGAGCATGCTCCTCGAGAAATGTATGAGTCCGACCGGTGATTATACCTTTGACGGCTCAGGGCTCATGGCTCATGGCTCAAGGCTCAGGCAAAACCTTCGACCAGGTACTTGGAGCTCTTGCCTGAGCCCTGAGCCCTAAGCCTTGAGCCGTAAGGCCCGTGGTAGGATTCCGTCGTGCTCGGGCGAACCGCCGCCGTCAGGGGCGTCGCAAGCTGCTTGGTCGTGCTGACGCTGGCGTTCGCCGGCGGTTCCGGGCAGCCGGCGGCGCCGCAGCCAGGGCGGCGCGACCCGACCCGTCCGACGGTCGTCACTCCAGCGACGAATCAGGCGCGATCGCCGCGCAACGCGAGCTATACGATCACGGCCCGCCTCGATCCGGCGAGCCGAACGCTCACCGGCGAGCAGCTCCTCACCTGGCGCAACACCTCTTCCATTCCGGCCACCAGCCTCCGATTCCACCTCTATTACAACGCGTGGCGGAACACGCGGTCGACGTGGATGCGCGAGATCGCGCTCGCGGGCTTCCCGGAGCTGGCCGAGCGTCCGGAGGCGGACTGGGGCTGGATCGATGTCACCAGCCTGAAGCTCGTCGGCACGCGTGGAGCGCCAGTCGACGTGACGTCGTCGATGCGCTTCATCGCACCGGACGACGGGAACGTGGACGATCGGACGGTGGCGGAGGTCCCGCTCGCCGCTCCGGTCGCGCCCGGGGAGACGGTCAACATCCAGATCGCCTGGTCCTCGCGCGTGCCGCGGACGTTCGCCCGCACCGGCGCGATCGGCAACTACTACTTCCTCGGCCAGTGGTTTCCCAAGATCGGCGTCCTCCAGGACTCCGGCTGGAACTGCCATCAGTTCCATGCCGCAACGGAGTTTTTCTCGGACTTCGGCATCTACGACGTCAAGCTGGTCGTTCCGAGCGGCTGGATCGTCGGCGCGACCGGCATCGAACGTGGCCGCCGCGATGAGGGCGACCGCACGACGACGCATCATTACTATGCGGAGGACGTGCACGATTTCGCCTGGACGACGAGCCCGGACTACGTCGAGCGGATCGAGCGCTTCGGGCACGAAGGCCTGCCCGACGTATCGATGCGTCTCCTGCTCCAGCCAGAGCACGCCGGGCAGGCCGCGCGTCACTTCAACGCCACGCGCGCCGCCCTCCGCTACTACGGCGAGTGGTTCGGCCCGTACCCGTACGGGAACATCACGATCATCGACCCGGCGTGGCAGAGTGGCGCGGGTGGCATGGAGTACCCGACGCTCTTCACGGCGGGCACGCGGTGGCTGACGCCCCGCGCGGTCGCCGACCCCGAAGACGTGACCGTGCACGAGGCCGGGCATCAGTTCTGGTACGGCGTGGTGGCGACCAACGAGTTCGAGCACGCGTGGATGGACGAAGGCCTGAATACGTTCTCCACCGCGCGGACGCTCGACCAGTTCTTCGGCCCGCAGTACCTACTCGAAGCGGTACTTCGGCGGCTTCGTGCCGTGGGTCTTCGACGATGTGCCACGCAGCCGCGCGACCGACGGCAATTACCTCAGCGGCTACCGCGACTCGGGCGAGGCCGATCCACAGTCAGCGCCGTCGTGGCGCTACTGGCCAGAGACTTCAGGCGCGATCACCTACTTCAAGACCGCGTTGTGGCTCAACACGCTCGAACGGATGCTCGGCTGGGACACGCTGCAGCAGATCCTGTCGACGTACTACAAGCGCTACTCGTTCAAGCACCCCGAGCCGAAGGACTTCTTCGCGGTCGTCAACGAAGTGAGCAAAACCGATCTGACCTGGTTCTTCGACCAGGTGTATCGCAGCTCGAGCCACTTCGATTACGCGCTCGACGTCTTCACCAGCGAGCAGGTCTCCGACCGCGGCATTTTCGGCGATTCGAACAAGCGGACGTTCTCCGCCAACGAGCGGTCCGGCGACGGCTACCGCACGAGGGTCGTCGCGCGGCGCGTCGGAGACGGCGTTTTCCCAGTCGCCGTCCGCGTCGTCTTCGAGAACAACCAGGAAGTCCGGTGGCAGTGGGATGGACGCGACCGTTGGAAGATGTTCGAGGTCGATCGGCCGGTGCGCGCGGTCACGGCCCAGGTCGATCCCGAGCGCGTGCTGCTGCTCGACGCGAACTACACGAACAATTCACGATCGCTCGCGCCGAAGACGAACGCCGCGGCGCGGAAGTGGTCGCTCGCCTGGCTCATCTGGCTGCAGGATCATTTGTTGACCTATGGCTTCTTTATTTAGATTCAGGCCTGGCTCCAGGCGTAGCCCGGCATGACCGCAGGAGCCGCGTGGCGTGACGGGGCGCGCCGGGTGAACGGCGCGCCGATGGTGCTGCTGGGCATGTTCATGCTCACGCTCCTCGTCGCGCTTCCGCTGTCGCTGGCGCTGCGCGGGCTCATCGCCAATCATCTCGGCGACAGCCTGCTTGCCGACGCGGCCGCGTCGGGCACGAACTACGACTGGTGGCAGGAGTTCTCGGCTCAAGCGAGCGGACTCGGCACGACGTTCGTGCCGTCGATCATCGGATTCGGCGCCGTCCTCGACAACCTCCAGGGGATCCTCGACAACCTCCCGATGGCGACGACAATCGCGGGCGCGACCGCCGCCTGGATGGTGCTGTGGTCGTTCCTGAGCGGCGGCGTGCTCGATCGCTACGCCCGGATGCGGCCCACCCGCGCGACCGGGTTCTTCGCCGCCTGCGGCACCCACTTCTGGCGTTTCCTCAGGATTGGCCTGTTGGCCTGGCTGGCCTACTGGACGCTCTTCCAGCTCGTCCATCCGTTGCTCTTTGATGATCTTTATCCGTGGCTGACGCGCGACCTGACCGCCGAGCGATCGGCGTTCGCTGTCCGCGCGGCCCTCTATCTGGTTTTCGGCGTGCTCTTGCTGCTCTGCAACCTGGTCTTCGACTACGCGCGCATCCGCACCGTCGTCGAGGACCGCCGCAGCGCGATCGGATCGCTCGTCGCCGGGCGCGTTTCGTGCGACGCCATCCAGCGACGCTGAAGTTGTATCTGCTGAACGCGACGGCCTTCATCCTGCTCGCCCTCTTCTACGCCCTCGTGTCGCCAGGGGCGCCGTCAGGCCTGGCGATGTGGATTGCGCTCGCCATCGGGCAGTTCTACATCCTGCTGCGCCACTACGTGAAGCTGCTCTTCTACGCGTCGCAGATCGCCTACTTCCAGGGCGAGCTCGCGCACGCCGCCTACACGGCCGCGCCACCCGTCGTGTGGCCAGACTCACCGGCGGCTGAGTCGATCGGGAACGCCTAAAGGGCGGTTCAGGGTTCAAAGTTCAGGGTTCAAGGTTCACGGTTCGTGGTTCAGGGTTCGCGAAACTTTGAACCTTGAACCTCTGAACCCTAAACCTTGAACCCTGAACCCTGAACCCTGAACCACCCCGATGCTATATTCCAACAATGCACGACATCGTCAGCTGGCTCCGGCAGCGGCTCACCGCGGCCACTGCGCGAGGGTTCGTCGTCGGGCTGAGCGGCGGCATCGACTCGGCTGTCGTGGCGCGGCTGTGTCAACTCGCCGCCCGACACGTTGCCGGCGTGATCATGCCGTGCGGGAGCGACCCGCGCGACGAGGCTGACGCGGGGCTGGTCGCGGACGCGTTCAGCATTCCGGCGATCCGCATCGAATCTGGAGCCGGCCTACGACGCGTTGCTGGCCCAGGCGCGAAGCGCGGTCGACACGCTGCCGAGCGAGATGCGGCCGCAGGTGGATGAGTCGGCCGGTCGGCTGGCGCTCGGCAATGTCAGGCCCAGGCTGCGGATGGCGACGCTGTACCACGTCGCGAACTCGCTCAACTATCTGGTGGCTGGCACGGGGAACCGCAGCGAGCTGACGATCGGCTACTTCACCAAGCACGGCGACGGCGGCGTGGATTGCCTGCCAATCGGCGCACTTGCTGAAGAGCCAGGTGCGGACGCTGGCGCAGGAGCTCGGCGTGCCACAGGCGATCCTCGACAGGGCGCCGAGCGCGGGATTGTGGCTCGGCCAGACCGACGAATCCGAGATGGGCTTCAGCTACGCCGATCTCGAACGCTACCTCACCGATGGCCCGGAGGGCGTGTCGCCAGCGCTCGCGCTGCGCGTCGAGCGAATGATCCGCACCGCCGAGCACAAGCGAAGCCTGCCGCCGACGCCGGAATCGTAGACCGCATCTAGGCTCGTTCGGGCTATCTCAAAACTGTTCAAAGCTTCTCACCGCGGAGTGCGCCGAGCTCGCAGAGAAAGACCACATCGCTCTGCGTCTCGGCGCACTCCGCGGTGCAAGGCTTTTGGCGGGACAATGGGGTCGTGTAGAGATCTAGCCCGTCCCAACCCCAAGTCCCATCGCCGCTGGCGTGGGTTCCTGCGGCTGCGCGGCCACGGCCTCTCCCTTGAGCCTGCGCCGGGCGGCGCGCACGCTCTGCTTCAGCACCGGATCGGACTCGTTGTCGAACCTGGTCAACTCGCCTGCGAGCGAGTGCAGCTGCAGCGCCCCGACCGCATAGATCGCGCTCGAGCGCAGCCACGGATCCTCGCTCGAGAGAAGCGTCTCGACCGCCTGCTCGGCGGTGTCGAGCGGCGCGCCGACGAGCCGGTTGGCAATCGCGATCCGCTCATCGGTGGACACCTGCGAATCAAGGAGCGGCACGAGCAGCTGACGCAGCTCCGGGTCGAGCACGTTGTCGAGCAGCTCGAGCGAGTTCGCCCGGACGAGCTCGTCGCTCGATCGCAGGCCGATATAGGCGTCGTGCAGGCCGACGTGCGGCAGCAACAACCCCATCAGGCGGAAGATCCGATCGATCTCCTGGTCCATCGCGTGATGCATCGCCTGGAGCACCGGGTCGTCGTCTTTGAGCTGCTGCTTGAGCGGCCCGAGCACCTGGTACGAGCGGTAGTGGCCGGCGATCTCGGCGGCCAGCAGCAGGTTGATCGTCGAAGGATCGAGGTTGACTTCGGGGTGCAGCGTCCGCAGCTTGTTGAGCGACGCGATCACGCGATGGCGGAGCGTCACGTCGGCCTGGAGCAGGCTGCCGATGAGCGACTGCTCCGCGTCGGCGGTACCGATGCGGACGAGCACCGCCGGGAGCTCGCGCCGGATGTCCTGCGGCGTCTCCTCGTCGCGCAGGCGACGCTCGATCACAGGAATGATGTGGTTGCCATAGCGTGCCAGCGCGCCGGCCGCATCGTCGACCAGCTCCGGCCGGTCGAGCGCGATCATCAGCGGCTCGACGAGCTCGTCACGGACCATCGACGTCGCCGAACGAATCGCCTCGCGCGCGACCTGTTCGTTCTCGTCGCGGACGAGGGTCGCCATCAGATCGAGAAACGCGTCTGGCACGAGGGCCATGAGTCGCGCCGCCTCGGCGCGCTCGCGGATGCCGTCCGGCCCCGGGCCCGTACCATCGCCAGGAGCAGCGCGCGCGCCGCGTCGAGGTTCTGCGCCGGTCCGGGTGAGGCCAGGAAGGCCGCCATCCCCGCTCGAATTGAAAAATCCTCGAAGTCGCCGAGCTTCTGAATCTGCGACAACGGATCGACGTGCATCTCCCGGGTCAGATAGAGGAGCGCCTCGGTCCGCACCCCCAGATCGGGATCCTTGAGCAGCTCGACCGTCGTCGAGCCGATCTCGCGATCGCCGGCCGTGCGCAGCAGCGACAGCGCCCGCCGCCGGATGTCGGCCTCCGGATGCAGGAGGAGCGAGCGCAGGGCCGGTTGCCAGCTGCGCGCCTGCTGCACCTCGAGCAATCCGAGCGCATAGCGGACCTCCGACGCGTCGCCGGCCGCGAGCTTCGCGCGCAGCGCCTCGGCCGCCGATTTTTCGATCGTCGTCGATGCCGCGCGCTCCGTATCGAGGCGGTGCCGGTGGATGCTCTCGTGAATCGTCCGGACGTACTCGGTCCGCAAGCGCCACGCCACGCCGATCCAGATCAGGATGAACACCACGTTGATCGCCGCCGTGCCGCGCAGCCCGAGGCCGAGCCCGGGAATGAAGCCGAAGAAGCCCTGGGTCGCGAGCCCGAGCAGCACCGCTCCTGGAATCCGTCGGCCACGCGGTTGCCGACGATGTCGATCGCGTTCTTGAGCGGGACGCGCTGAGCCGGGGGGATCGGCAGATACAACAGCTCGTAGCTCGCCTTGTCGACCGAGAAGCGGAAGCCCTGATCGAAGGCATTCGTCAGCAGCACCGTCCACATGCGCCGGGATCAGCCAGATGAGTGACGTGCCGAAACCGAGCGCGATTGGCAAGACGAGGACGGTGACCGCAATGCCGAACCGGCGCAGCGCCGGCCCGGTCACGAGCAGCTGCAGCAGAAAGCTGACAATACCCACGTGAGATTGAACGTGCCGAAGAATCGCGTCAGCCCGGTCGCATCGCCGGCGAACCGCTCGTCGGCCACGAGGCTCAACTGAAACGCGGTCCACTGGGTCGCGATCGCCACCAGAAAGACCAGCGCGGTCATCAGCCGGAGGTACGGGCTGGCCGCGATCTGGCGAACCGCGTCGCGGATCGGATCGCGGCTCTGCGGCGGGAAACGCACCACCTGCTTGCGCGGGAGACGCGTGTTGGCGATCGACACGATGACCGCGGCGAGCCTGATCAGCGCCGCCAGCACCAGCAGCATGTTGACCGCACCGCCGACCGGTTCGACGATGTAGCGCGCAAAGACGCCGCCGGTGATCGCGCCAAACGACGCGCCGGCGCCAATCAGCCCGAACAGCCGTTTGGCCTGCCGCGTGTCGAAGAGCGAGTTCGCAAAGCTCCATGCCTGCACCGGCGCGATGATCCCGAAACAGTTGACCCAGACGAAGAACACCCCCGACAGCATCTTGAACGGGTAGACCCGGAACGCCAGCCAGAACAGCAGCACGTTGGCGCCGAAGAAGAGCAGCGTGGCGACGGTCACCCGGCGGCCCCGACGCGGGCGACGGCGCGGTATAGAGCGGCACGAACAGCGACAGCGCGATTGGCACGCGGCAAGACATAAACCAGCTAGTACGGACCGTAGGCCTCGATGAAAAGGCCGTTCCGAATCGGCTGCGCCAGCACAAACGAGGCGACGACGACGGCGATGTAAATGAAGGTGAGAAGAACCGACAGCCCCTCGCCCCCAGGCCGGACGTCCAGGAACCGGCGCAGCCGGGCAACATGAGTTCCCCGGCAGTTTACTTCAGTTTCTGCATCGCATAGGCTGTGCCCATATTCGCTCCTGCAGCGCGTACTCGGGCTATTGTCGACGTCCGCCGCGAAGAAACCGCGACGATCCTCCTGATGTTCGCCTATTCGTTCCTGGCGATGACGGCCTACAACATCATTCAGCCGCTGACGCGGTCGAAGCTAACTGCGAGCCTCGGCGCGGTCAACGTGCCGTGGGTCATCTTCGGCTCGGGCCTGCTCATCGGCGTGCTGATGCTCCGCTACACGCGGCTCGTCAGCCCCCTGCCGCGCCGCTACGCGCTGCCAATCACGCAGGCCGGCATGGCGGTCGCGATGCTCGCTTTTCTGGGGCTGTTTCAGACCGGCGGCGAATGGGTGTCGGTCGCTTTCTACGTCTGGGGCTCCTCCTCGGCATCCTGCTGATCAGTCAATTCTGGACGCTGGCCAACGGCATCTACGATCCACGACAGGCAAAGCGGCTGTTCGGTTTCGTCGGCGGCGGCGTGATGCTCGGCGGAATGACGGGCGCGGGCCTGACGGCGGCGATCATCGAAACCGTCGGCGCCAACACGCTGCTGCTGTGGAGCGCGTTTACGCTGCTCGTCTGCGCGGCGATCGTCTCAGTGATTCTTGGGAGAGAGCGCGAGGCGACCGCCGGCGTCTCGGCGGCGGGACGAGGAGAAGGGCGTCAGCTTCGGGCGCGCGCTTGCGCTTCTCCGCGGGTCGAAGCAGATCCAGCTGATTGCCGCAGTCATCAGTTTCGGGTCGCTCGGCGCGATGCTGATCGATCAACAGCTCAACATGGCGGCCGAGATGTTCAAGGGCGCCGGGCAGGAAGATTCGATCGGCGCGTTCCTCGCGCAGGTACGCTTCTATGTGTCGGTCGCGGCGTTCGTGATTCAGGTCTGGGTGACGCCGCGGATTCATCGGTATCTCGGCATCGGCTTCGCCCTGTTGATCCTGCCGACGAGCCTGGCCATGACCGCGGCCGTCATCATCATCAACAAGGTCCTGTGGGCGCCGGCCGTGGCGAGCATCGTCGATCGCTCCTGCCGCTACTCGGTCGACAAGACAACGCGCGAGGTGCTGTTCCTGCCGCTGCCGTCCGAGCTCCGGCAGGACGTCAAACCGTTTGTCGACGTGACCGTCGACCGCTTGTCGCGCGGCCTGGGCGCGCTGATGATGCTCGTGATGATTCAACCGTGGGGCCTGGCGCTCGTCTGGTATCAACTGAGCTACATCAGCCTCGCGCTGGCCATTCTGTGGGTATTCATGTCGATCCGGGCCAAGCGCGAATACCTGGCCTCGTTCCGCCGCAGCATCGCCACCGGTGTGGTCAAGGCGGACGAAATGCGACTGAGTGGATCGGAGCTCTCGACGGTCGAAACACTGGTGCAGGAGCTGGCGCACCCCGATCCGGTGCGGGTCATCTATGCCATTGACGTCCTCGAGTCGCTCGACAAGCGCAATCTCGTGACGCCTCTGCTCCTCTACCACGAGTCGCCGAAGGTCCGTCGGCGCGCGCTGGCGGCGCTTGGCGACGTGCGCAGCGACATCGCACAGCAGTGGATCCCGCACATCCGTCGCATGCTCGGCGACGGCGACGCGGGCGTTCGTGCCGCTGCGATTGGGGCGTTGTCGTCGATCAGCCAGGAAGATGCCGCGTCGTTCGCGCGACCGCTCCTGGCCGATCCCGATCGGCGAATCCGGGCGACGGCGGCCGTGGCGATGACGGCCAGTTCGCGCCCGGAGGATGTCGACCAGGCCGAATCGACGCTGCTCGATCTCACGAGTGACTCCAGCGACTCGGCGAGACCCGCCCGCAGAGACGTCGCGATTGCCATCCGTCAGATCGTCGACCCGCGGTTCCGGCGTTTGCTCATTCCTCTTCTCTACGATTCGGCGCCCGACGTCGCGGACGAGGCGATGGAAAGTGTCCATGCGTCGAAGGTACAGGGCGTCGACGACTTCATTTTTGTCCCCACGCTGGTCTCGCTCCTGAGAAACCGCCGGCTCAAGGGCCGCGCGCGCGCGGCGCTCGTCGGCTACGGCGAGCCGGTCGTCGATTCGCTGGCCTTCTTCCTCAGGGATCCCGAAGAGGACATCTGGGTGCGCCGGCATATTCCCGGCACACTCGCGCAAATCCCAGGGCAGAAAACGATCGACGTCCTCGTCTCGGCGCTCGACGAGCGCGATGGCTTCATCCGCTACAAGGTAGTGTCGGCGCTCGAGCGGCTGCGGCGCGAACATTCCGAGTTCACCCTCAAAGACGAGCCGGTCGAGACGCTCGCGATCCAGGAAGGGCGGCGCTACTTCAATTTCCTGTCGCTTCACGACAACCTCTTCGGCAAGGAGAAGCTGAAGGCCGATTCGCTCCTCTCCCAGGGCCTGCTCGAGCAGATGACGCGGCTCAAGAACCGAATCTTCAAACTGTTGACGCTCATCCACTTGCCTGCCGACATCGATGCGGCGCGGTGGACGCTCGAGAACGGCGACTCGCGCGCGCGTTCGAGCGCGTCGGAATACCTCGACAACATCCTCTCGAGCGCTCTCCGCAAGCAGGTGCTGCCGGTGCTCGAGGACATGCCGCGCGAGGAACGTGTCCGTCGCGGCAACGTGCTCCTCAAGACGCGTCCGCGTGACGTCGAAGAAACGCTTCTGCAACTCATCAACGACGACGACCCCGTCACCGCGGCGGCGGCGATCGACGTCGTCCGCGAACAGAAGATCTGGAGCCTCGCCGACGACGTCGAGCATGTGCTGGCGCACCGGGACGTGAAGGACTGGTAAGTGTTCGAGGCGGCGTCGTGGACGCTCGCCGAACGTCGAATGCCGGCCGAGCGCCGCCGCGAACTGTGGCTCGAACCGCTGCCGGCCGCCGAGCTCGCGGGGCGTCTGCGGCGGCTCCCGCTTTTTGCATCCGTCAGCGTCGACGAGCTCTTCCGGATGGCGAGCGCGTCGCGGCAGGTCCGTCACGAAACGGGAAGCGTGCTGGCGCAGGAAGGCTCGGTCCCCTCGAGCATTCATATCCTGCTCGACGGACGGGTCACGGTCGCGGGACGGGACGCGGCGTCGTCAGTTGTCGACGCGCCGTCGGCTCTCGGCTTCGTAGAGGCGATGGCGGGACTGGCAATGCCGGAAACGAATCGCACCAGCGGATCGGCGGTCACGCTGGCGCTGACCGTCGACGAGCTGCGCACGCTCCTCGCCGACAACACCGACCTCGTGAGTGGTCTCTTCGCGACGCTGGCCGAGCGGTCCGACCAATCCGATCGTCCGGTGCACCCGACGCAGGCCGCGGGCGAGCTCGAACAGCTCGCGAGCGGCGGGCTGACGGCCATCGATCGTGTGTTCGCGCTTCAATACGTGCCGCTCTTCCGCCGTGTCTCGGCCGACGAGATGCAGCATCTCGCAACCGTAGCGGCGCCAGTGAAGATGGCCGCCGGGTCCGTCCTCTTTCCAGAGTCCGCGCCGCCGGCGCTCTGGCTGCTGTTGACGGGTGAAGTGGTGCTCGAGAGCTCGACCGGGCAGCCCGCGGTCACCGCGCGCGGCGGCGACATCATTGGCTCGATCGATACGATGGCTGGCCGAAGCCTGGGACGCTCGGCCAAAGTGATCACGGGCGGAGTCGCGCTCAGGATCGACCGCGAAGACCTGTTCGATCTGCTCGCCGAGCGCCCGGATCTGCTGCGACAGATGTTCGCCGGGATGTTCAAGCGCGAGCGGCCCCTGGCCTGGCCGCCACCGGCTAGCCGGGTGGATCTCGATTTCTCCCGATCACGAGGAGAAAATCGAACCTGACCCCGGGGTAGCGCTACTTGGCCGCCGCCTGAGCTTTACGGTCCATCTCCTGCTGGCCGCGCAGGATGCTGCACCACTGCTTGTGCTCGGCGATGGGCATGCCGCATTCCACACAGACGCGGATCCGCTGTTTTGGCTCAGTTTTCTTCGAAAAAAGCTTCGACAAGATGGACATGATGACCACAACTCCGAGGATACGGGGCGCCGACAGGCCGCCCATCACAGGTATGAGACGGAGAAAGCGGCCCTGAGGTTTGCAGAAACTTCCAAAAGGCTAATCGAGATCCGTCGGCCCGGCCGACCGAGACCTGGCGCTCGCCCGCAGCGTCTTCTTCACCCTCCTCCACCCGCACGAGCCACGGGTTGCAGCACACTTCGCAGTCCTGCACGAAACTGCCGTGGACGTCCGGCTCGACGAAGATTTCGACTTCCTCGCCGCAATAAGGGCACGTTACAAGAAAGTTACCGGACATGGGGCTCAGGCTCAGGGCTCAAGCGAAGCATCGAGATCTTACTCGAAGGTTTGCCTGAGTCTTGGGCCCTGAGCCTTGAGCCCCGACCCGTATCCACGCTAACGTCCTCACCCATGCGCACCACCAGTCTCAGGCCAGTCCTTGGGCTGACCGCCATCCTGGCAATCAGCCCTGCGCTCGGCGCCTTCGGTGACTCCGGGCACCGCGTCGTCGGACGCGTTGCCGAAATCCACCTGCAGAACTCCCGCGCGCTCGCGGAGGTCCGCAAAGTTCTGCGTCCTCAGGAAACGCTCGCAGATGCCACCGTCTGGCCCGACACGATCAAGAACCCGCTCTACGAGGACGGCGACACGCCGCTCTTCCGGCTGGCGCATCCAGCCCATGACACCTATCACTACACGAACGTCGCGTTCCAGGTGCCGCGCTACGACCTGTCGCTCCCCGGCGCACGCACGACCGACATCCTCCAGATCATGCGCGAGTGCACGCGCGTCTCCGCGGCACGTCGAGGGCGTTCACGCCGCGCGAAGCGCTCAGGATGCTCGCCCACCTCGTCGGCGACGTGCACCAGCCGCTGCACTCGGGCAACTCCTTTATCAACGCGTCGGGCGCTCTCCGCTTCGTACTGCCGGAAGGCCCGACCGGCTGGCGCAGCACTACCGGCGGCAACGCGCTCGTCTACGGGCCCGAGGATCGCTTCAACCTCCATTCCTACTGGGACACGCACATCGTCAACCTGGCGATGCAGCAAGACGATGTGGCGACGTACGCGGCACGGCTCGTCAAGGAAGTGCCGGTCGCGCCCGGACTGGACATCTCCGGGCGACCCCGACACGTGGCCGGAGCGATGGACGAACGACTCGCTCGTCTACGCGAAGGAAGCCCACCAGGACATCCGGCCCACGACCTACCTCGGACCAGACGACGCCGGCCGGGTGCCGCATCGGTGGCGAATCGAACAACCCGCCGGGTACGACGAACGGTCGCGGGCGGTGATCCGCATCCAGCTCGCCAAGGGAGGCTACCGGCTGGCCGCTCTTCTGAAAGCGATCTGGCCCTGAGTTCCGGGGGAACCTGTAAAATCAGCCTCGCCTCATGCCCCTGTCCGCTGGCACGCGCGTCGGTCCCTACGACATCGTCGCGCCGCTCGGCGCGGGCGGCATGGGCGAGGTGTATCGCGCGACGGACACGAGGCTGAAGCGCCAGGTCGCCATCAAGATCCTGCCCGCGCGCTCGCGGCCGATCCCGACCGGCTCGCGCGCTTTCAGCGCGAAGCCGAAGTCCTCGCCTCGCTCAATCATCCGCACATCGCGGCCATCTACGGGCTCGAAGACGCGACGGCCGGCACGGCGTCAAGGCGCTCGTGATGGAGCTCGTCGACGGCCCGACGCTCGCGGACCGCATCGCGCAGGGGCCGATCCCGATCGACGAGGCGCTGCCGATCGCGAGACAGATCGCCGAAGCGCTCGAAGCGGCGCACGAGCATGGCATCATCCATCGCGATCTGAAGCCGGCCAACATCAAAGTGCGGGAGGACGGCACCGTGAAGGTGCTGGACTTCGGGCTGGCGAAGCTCGCGGACGCGGGACGCGAGCGGGACGGACGGCGACGATCTGTCGCAATCGCCGACCCTGACGAGCCCCGCCGCGATGACCGGGCATGGGCGTCATCCTCGGCACGGCGACCTACATGTCGCCGGAGCAGGCGCGCGGGCGGGCCGTGGACAAGCGCACCGACGTCTGGGCCTTTGGCGCCGTGCTCTACGAGATGCTGACCGGCGACGCGCGCGTTCGACGGCGACGACGTCACCGAGATGATCGCGGCGGTCGTGAAGTCGACGCCGAACTGGACGGCGCTTCCCGCCGACGTCCCGCCGCCACGTCGTCACCCTCATCCAGCGATGCCTCGAGAAGGATCGGAACGCGCGCATCGGCGACATCGCCGTCGCACGATTCCTGCTGGCGGACCACGCGACACTCAGCGGCCATCGCCGACGCCACGCCGCGCACGTCGCGACCGACGGCGCCACGCTACCCCGACGCTGGCGCGTGGGCTGGCCGCGCGTCATCGCTGGTCGTGATCGCGGCACGCTGATCGGGTGGATCCTTTCCCGGCGGCCGGCTGTCGCGGCGCCCGTGACGCGTCTGCAGATGAGCGTGCTGCCGGCGGACGAGCTCGTGAGCTCAAACGCTGTCTGGCCGGCCTGCTCGCACCGCCATCGCGCTGTCGCCTGACGGCCGGCTCGTGGTGTTCGCGGCACGCAAGGGACGGTCACGCAATTGTATGTTCGAGGCCTCGATCGCGCCGAGGCGACGCCGGTCTCCGGGGACCGAAGGCGGCGCGGGCCGTTCTTTTCGCCCGACGGCGCGTGGATCGGATTCTGGGCCGACAACACGATCAAGAAAGTGCCGGCGGCGGGAGGACCGCCCGCCACCATCTGCGACGTGCCGGCAGGCGGCGGCTGGGGCGCGAGCTGGGGAGAGGACGGCACCATCTTTTTCGCGAGCAGTGCGGGCATCTTCAAAGTGTCTGCGGCCGGGGGAACGCCGGCCACGGTCACGACGCCGGACGCTGCCAAGGGCGAGCGTCATCTGCTGCCGCACGCTGCCCGGCGGACGGCGATCCTATTCACGACCGTGAACTCCGGCGACTGGGAGACGGCGAACGTCGTGCTGCAGTCGCTCGACAGCGGCGAGCAGCGCGTCCTCATTCCAGGAGGCGCCGACGCGCGCTACGTCAGCACGGGACACCTCGTCTACATGAAGACCGGCACGTTGATGGCGGTGCCGTTCGACGTCCGATCGCGGCAGGTAACGGGCGCGCCGGTGGCGCTGATCGAAGGCGTCATGCAGGGCGTGAACGCACCCAACAGCGCCGACGAAACCGGCGCGGGACAGTTCGCGGTGTCCGCCTCCGGGACCCTGCTCTACGCCGCCGGGGCATCGGTCCAATTCGCGAGAGCTCGTGGTGTGGGTCGACAGAACAGGCGTCGCGCAGCCGCTGGCGGCCGTGCCGGCCGGCCCGTATATGTCTCCGCGTCTCTCGCCCAATGGAAAGAGAATCGCGGTACACGTCAGACGCGGGGCCGAGCCGAACCACCGACGTGTGGGTGTACGACGTCGTTCGCGGTGCGCCGACTCGGCTGACCTTCGATGGGGATCAACAGACGCCCTGTCTGGTCTCCTGACGGCAAGCGCCTCGTCTACGGGGCAAGTACCGGCGGCGTCCAACCATCTGTACGCGATCAACGCGGACGGCAGCGGCAAGCCCGAGCGGCTCACAACCAGCGACCAGCTGCAGACGCCATCGTCATGGTCGTCCGCCGAACATGATCGCCTTCCTGGAGCGACCGGGTCTGGAAGGCGGTTCTACTGGAATCTGGGTTCTTCCATCGGGTCTGGAGCGCAAGCCGACGCTCTTCCTCGAATCTCGTTTCAGCCTGACGCATCCGGAGTTCTCACCTGACGGGCGTTGGATGGCGTACGTGTCCAACGAGTCCGGGGCGGCCGAAGGTCTACGTGCAAGCCTACCCTGGTCCGGGCGAGAAGATTCGGATCTCGACGGCCGGCGGGAATCGAGCCGGTGTGGACCGCGACCGGCCGCGAGCTCCTCTACCGCGCCCGCACCGGTCGAGCCAGGCGTTTTTCTCCGCGGCCATCCGCTCCCTGTCTCCGTTTCCGGCCGATACGCCTCGCCTGCTGTTCGAGGCCGAAGGCCCCGTGAATACGGATCCACTACGCCCGTCCGCGGCTGGGATGTCAGCGCCGACGGCCAGCGATTCCTCCTGCTGCGACCCGTTGAATCGACGGACAGGCCGGTCACCATGATGCACGTCGTGATGCACTGGGCCGAAGAGCTGAAGCGCCTCGTCCCGGCGAAGTAACCGTCGGTCCCACCCGGCGATGGGTGGTCGCCAGTGCCCGCGAGCTGGGAGCTGATAGCTGATAGCTGTATACTAAGGCTTCCTACATATAGGGAGCCTGTAGTCCATGTTCAGTTCCGAGCTCAAGAAGGGCAGCACCGAGATGCTCGTCCTCTCGCTCCTCGAGTCGCAGCCACGACACGGCTACGAAATCGGCAAGCTGATCGAGTCGCGGTCCGGCGGACGGCTGACGTTCGCGCTGCCGACGCTCTATCCGACGCTCCTGCGGCTCGAGAACCGCGGCTGGATCAAGGGCCGCTGGGTCGAGAAGGCCGGTCAAGCGAGAACGCTGCTTCTACCGTCTGACCCCCGACGGGCGGCGCGTGCTGGCCGAGCAGCAGGACAACTGGAGAGCCTACGTCGCCGCCGTCAACGACGATCATGGGAACCGACCGTGCGTGACTGGCAGGCGTTCGTCCGCTCGCCACTTCACGCTGCCCGGACCTGGCGCCCGAGCGCGAGGCGCGCATCGTCCGCGAGCTGGCCGCGCAGCTCGAGGACTTCTATCGCGAAGCGCATCGCCGGCGGCTCGAGCGAGGCCGACGCCGACGCGCACGCCTGCCGCGCAGATCCGCGACTGGGATCGGATGGCGCGAGACGTCTGGATGGCGGACCGCCGCAACGCCAGGCCGAGTTACGAACGGATCATCGAACCGCGGCTCGAGCGCCTCAGCGCAGCCGCCGGCGCGACCGACCGCAACCGGAGGAGGACTGTTGATGTTTGCCAACATCGTGCGCGACACGCCGCTACGCGATTCGTCAGCTGCTGCGCGCGCCGGGCTTCACCGTCGTCGCGATTCTCACGCTGGCGCTCGGCATCGGCGCCACGCAGCGCCATCTTCAGCGTCGTCAACGGCGTCCTGCTGCGGCCGCTGCCTACCCCAATCCGGATCGCTCGTGCGCGTGCACGAGATCCTGCCGAAGTTCGGGCGATTCTCGGTCGCGCCGGCGACGTTCCTCGACTGGCGTCAGCAGAACACGGTGTTCTAGCAGCATCGGCGCGCATGAATTCGACCGGAGCGACACTCGTCTCCGCGACCGGCGCCGAGCGGATCGCCGGCGGCCTCGTGTCGTGGGACATGTTCGAGCTGCTGCAGGTCTCGCCGGCGCTCGGCCGGTCATTCCGCGCCGAAGAAGACGCGCCCGGGGAAAGACGACGTCATCATCCTCAGCCACGGCATGTGGCAGCGGCGGTTCGGCGGCGACCGCGGCATCCTCGGCCAAAGCGATCACGCTCAGCGGCACGCCGGTGACGATCATCGGCGTGATGCCGGCGGGATTCTCGTTCATGGCCGACGCGGAGTTCTGGCGGCCGCTGGCGCTGCCCGCCAATCCGACAGCGCGGCGGACACTTTCTCGGCGTCATCGCCCGATTGAAGCCAGGCGTGACCGACCGAACAGGCGGGCGCCGAGATGAAGACCATTTCCGAGCGGCTGGCCGTGCAGTATCCCGACACAGCGCGAACGAGTCGGCCGAGGTCCTCGGCCTGCACGACAGCATCGTCGCGGGTATCCGGCCGGCGCTGCTGACGCTGCTGGCCGCGGTCGGGGTCGTCGATCCTGATCGCCTGCGCCAACGTCGCCAACCTGCTGCTCGTGCGCGCCTCGGTGCGCGGGAAGGAAATCGCGATCCGGACCGCGCTCGGCGCCGGCCGCGGGCGGCTCGTGCTTCAGATGCTCGTCCGAGAGCCTCGTCCTCGCCGTCGCCGGCGGCGCGCGTGGGCCTGCTGCTGGCGTACCTGGCGATCGACCCGATCCAGACGCTGAGCGCCGGCAGCATCCCGCGGGTGGCCGACATCACGATCGACGGCTCGGTGCTGCTGTTCGCGCTCGCTGGTGTCGCTCGCGACCGGGATGCTCTTCGGCCTGGCGCCGGCCTGGCAGGCGTCGCGCAGCACGATCGGCGCGGTGCTCAAGGAGGGCGGCCGATCGTCGACGTCCTCGAGCGGGCGATGGATGCGGAGCGCGCTGCTCGTCGCCGAAGTCGCGATGTCGATCGTGCTGCTCGTCGGCGCGGCGCTGCTCCTGCGCAGCTTCGCGCGGCTGACGAACGTCGATCCCGGCTTCAAGCCCGAGCACGTCCTCGCGTTCCGCGTCGCGCTGCCGACTGCCGCCTATACCGAAGATCAGCAACGCGTCGCCTTCTTCACGCGGCTGCTCGAGGGGCTCGAGGCGCTCCCCGAGGTCACCTCGGCGGGCATGACGCAGGCGCTGCCGATGCGCGGCGACTACATCCTGTCCTTCGCGATTCAGGGACAGCCCGCAGCCGAAGCCGAACGAGGGTCCGTCAGCGAACTATCGCGATCGCCAGCCCGAACTACTTCCAGACGCTGGGCATCCCGCTGGTGCGCGGCCGCGCGTTCACCGATCGCGATGGCAGCAAGTCACCGATGGTCGCGATCGTCGATCAGAAGTTCGTCGATCGTCACTTTCCCGACCGCGATCCGATCGGTCAGGGCATCGACATCGGCAACGGCACCGACGGCTTCTACGAGATCGTCGGCGTGGTCGGCAGCATCCGCCTGGCCAGCCTCGACACCAATCCAGCGCCGACGATGTACGTGCCGTTCACTCAGGATCCGTTCAGCGCCGCGTGGGTCGTCGCGCGCACCGACGGCGACCCGACGGCGTTGTCCGCGGCTGTCCGCCAGACCGTCCGAAGCATCGATCCGGCGCTGCCGGCGTTTGCCATGACGCCGCTCGCGACGGTCGTCAGCGACTCGGTCGCCGAGCGGCGGTTCTCGATGCTGCTGCTCGGACTGTTCGCAGGCATCGCGCTCTTTCTCGCGGCCGTCGGCCTCTATGGCGTCGTCGCGTACACGGTGAGTCAGCGCACGCAGGAGATCGGGCTGCGGATGGCGATCGGCGCGCAGCGCGGCGACGTGCTTCGGATGGTCGTCGGCGGCGGGATGAAGCTCGCCGTCGTCGGTGTCGCGCTCGGCATCGCGTGCGCGCTCGCGCTCGCGCAACTGGTCGCCGCGATGCTGTACGAGGTCACACCCTTCGATCCAGCGAGCTATTCGGCAACGGCGCTGGTGCTGCTGGCTGTCGCGGCACTCGCCTGCTACGTCCCGGCGCGCCGCGCGATGCGCGTGGACCCGATCGTGGCGCTGAGACAGGAGTGAGCGGACGGGACCACGTCAGGGATCGGGGATCAGGGATCAGAAAAGCTTCGTGCGCTTACTCGAATCGTTGTGTGAACCCGGCCGGTCGAACGATCCCCGATCCCTGACCCCTGATCCCTGACCCCGGCTCTCGCGCACCGGCTATAATCCAGCCCTGGTGTCCGACAAACAGGTTTCTCACTACCGCATTGGCGCAGAAATCGGCCGCGGCGGTATGGGCATCGTTTACTCCGCCCACGACACCCGGCTCGGACGTGCGGTCGCGATAAAGGTGCTGCCGGCCGAAGCGACGGCCGATCCCGATCGCCAACGCCGCTTCATCCAGGAAGCCCGTGCGGCTTCGGCGCTCAACCACCCGCACATCGTCACCATCCACGACATCGACGAGGACGATGGGACGACGTTCATCGCGATGGAGCTGGTGGACGGCACGCGGTTGGACCGGCTGATTGCGCAGGGGCCGATGCCGGTCGCGACGGCGTTCGAGTACGCGGCCCAGGTCGCCTCGGCGCTCGACGCCGCGCACGGCGGCGGCATCGTGCACCGCGATATCAAGCCCGCGAACATCCTGATCACCCGCGACGGTCGCGCAAAAGTACTCGATTTCGGCCTTGCGAAGTTGGTGGAGCGCGATCAGGCCAAAGAAACGATGACCGGGCTCGACACCAGGCCGGGATTGATCATGGGCACGGCGGCCTACATGTCTCCGGAGCAGGCCGAAGGCCAGCCGGTGACGGCACGGTCGGACATCTTCTCGCTCGGCGCCGTGCTCTACGAAATGCTTTCGGGCCGCCGGCCGTTCGCCGGCAACTCGGATCTCGGGCTGATCACGGCTATCCTCCGAGACCAGCCGCCGGCACTGCGCAGCCTGCGCCCGGACCTGCCGCCCGACGTCCAGGCGATTGTCGATCGGTGCCTCGCCAAGAGTCCTGACGCCCGCTACCCGGATGCGCGAACGCTCAAGAAAGACCTCGACGCGGCCCATGCGAAGTTGACTCGGCCCACCGAACAGACCTGGCGCAGGCCGGCGGTGCTGATTCCCGTCGCGCTCGTGCTCCTCGCAGGCGCGGCGTTCGGGATCTGGCAGACCGTCCAGGCTCGGCGCCTCCGATGGGCTCAGCAGGTGGCGATTCCAGAGATCGAGCGTCTGGAGATGACCGACGTCACGCTCAATGCGGTGCGGCTGGCGCGCGAGGCGGCGCGCTACGCGCCCGATGACATCAGTCGCCTGCAGCAGTCCTGGTACCCGTTCAATCTCGAGACCGAACCCACGGGCGCACGCGTCGAGGTCAGAAACTACATGGACACGAACGGGACGTGGGAACCACTCGGCGAAACGCCACTGACCGGGCAGTTCCTGCCCTTCGGGTTCTTTCACGTGCGCGTGTCCAAGGCTGGCTATGCGCCCGCCGAGATCACCATGGCCGCGGCCAATCCCCGTCACATGACACTGACGCCCGAGGCGGCGGCGCCGCCGCGGATGGTGCTCATTACGCCGCCTGGCCACGTCTACGCCGTTGGCGTCGCGAAGCAGGTCGCGCTCCCCGACTATTGGCTCGACAAGTTCGAGGTTACCAACGCCGAGTTCAAACAGTTCGTCGATGCCGGCGGCTATCGGGATGCCAAGTACTGGAAGGAGCCGCTCAGGGACGGCGCGCGCGTTCTCACTTTCGAAGAGGCCGTCGAACGGTTTCGCGACGCGACCGGCCGGCCGGGCCCGGCCTCGTGGCAGCTTGGCAGTTTTCCGGAAGGGCAGGCGGACTTCCCGGTCGGCGGTATCAGCTGGTTCGAGGCCCAGGCCTACGCGCAGTTTGTCGGCAAGCGATTGCCGACGATCTATCACTGGTATCGCGCCGCAAATCCCGAGGATCTGTTTGCCGACATCCTCCGCGTCAGCAATTTCGACAGCCGCGGACCGGTGAAAGTTGGCGAACGGGCCGGGCTCGGTCCGTGGGGCACACTCGACATGGCGGGCAACGTCAAGGAGTGGTGCGCGAACGGCGCCCCCGGCAAGAACGACGAGACAATGCGCTACATCCTCGGCGGCGGCTGGAACGAGCCGAACTACAGGTACACCGAGGCCGACGCGCGGAGTCCGTGGGAGCGAGCGCCAACCTTCGGCATCAGGTTGATGAAGGACCGCGAGGAGCGACCAGCGGGCGTCATCGATGACACGACCGCACCGATCGCGCAGGTCTATGGGGATCCCAAGAGCGTCGTGCCGGTCTCCGACGCGCTCTTCGAGGTGTACCGACGCTTCTACACCTACGATCGCTCGGCGCTGGCAGCGAAGACCGACGCCGTCGACGAGACGCCTCCCTACTGGCGAGTGGAGACCGTCAGCTTCGCGGCGGCGTACGGCGGTGAGCGCGTGCCAGCTCGCCTCTTCCTGCCGAAGAATGCGAAGCCGCCCTATCAGACGGTCATGCTGTTCCCGAGCGCGTACGCGGTCGGCGCCGGTTCGAGCAACAGGCTCGACCTCGAGCGCTTCGACTTCATCATCCGGAGCGGTCGCGCCGTGTTCTATCCCGTTTACCAGGGCACATTCGAGCGGCGCCTGCCCGCCACTGCCCTTCCGAACGCGCGACGCGATATGCAGGTGCAGCGGGCGAAAGACTTCTTCCGCGCCGTCGACTACCTCGAGACGCGTCCGGACATCGACATGACGCGTCTCGGGTACTACAGTCTCAGCATGGGGGCGTACTTCGGTGCGATCCCTGTTTCGCTCGAGCCGCGGATCAAGGTCGCCGTGTTTGCGTCGGCGGGCATGCGCTACAACTATCCGCCGGAGATTCAACCCGCCAACTTCGCTCCGCGGGTCAAGGTCCCGGTCCTGATCATCAACGGCCAAAATGATTTCCAGAACCCGCCCGCGTCCCCGGCCCGCCTTCTCGAGCTTCTCGGCACGCCTGTGGACAAGAAAAAGCTCGTCATGCTCGATGGCGGGCACGTCCCGAACGACATGCTCGCAGTCATCAAGAACGTGCTCGACTGGTACGACACCTACCTCGGGCCCGTGAAGTGAACCGACCACCCGAGCGCTGATCGCGAGCCATGCCACTCACCGGCGGCACGCGCTTCGGCGCCTACGAAATCATCAGCACGCTCGGTGCGGGCGGGATGGGCGAAGTGTATCGCGCGCGCGATGCCCGGCTCGACCGTCAGGTCGCGATCAAGGTCCTTCCCGACGCGGTCGTGGACGATCCGGATCGGCTGGCAAGATTCGAACGCGAAGCCAAGGTGCTCGCGGCGCTCAATCATCCGCTCATCGCGCACGTCTACGGGTTCGAGCAGATCGGCGACAGGCGCGCGATCGTCATGGAGCTGGTCGAAGGCTTCACGCTCGAGGAGCGCCTCGCGCAAGGGCCGCTCGCGATTCCAGACGCGCTCGGGATCGCCCGGCAGCTTGCCGAAGCGCTCGAGACCGCACACGACCTCGGCATCATCCACCGCGACCTGAAGCCGGCCAACATCAAGCTGATGGTGCGCGGGAACGCGCCGCCGCGGGCGAATGACGGCCGCTCTGATCGTGGGCTCCCGCCGATCGATGTCGACGATTGCACGGTGAAGGTGCTGGACTTCGGGCTGGCCAAGGCATTCGACACCGCGGCTGGCGTCAGTGGTAACGCGCTCAACTCGCCGACGATCACGGCGCGTGCGACCGAGCTTGGCACGATCCTCGGGACCGCCGCCTACATGTCGCCCGAGCAGGCGCGCGGCAAGGCCGTCGATCGCCGAGCCGACGTCTGGGCCTTTGGCGTCGTCTGCTACGAGATGCTGTCCGGCTGCCGGCTGTTCAAGGGCGAGGACATCTCCGACACGATGGCGGCCGTCCTGCGGCAGCCGATCGACCTCGCCGCGCTCCCTCACGGCACGCCGATCGCCGTCCGGACGCTTCTCGAACGCTGCCTCGAACGCGATCCGCGCCAGCGCCTGCGGGACATCGGCGAGGCGCGCATCGCCCTCGAGCGCATCGAGTCAGGCGCCGCGTCCTCCGCTTCTGCGGCCGGAACCACGCCCGCCATCGCGTCGCGGTCCACGCGAACGCTGCTGCCATGGATCCTGCTGGGCATCACCGTGGCCGCCCTTACGGTGGCGCTCGGGGCCCTGTTTGGGCCATGGGCGCGGCCCGCGCCGCCGCTGCCTGCACCCGTCACGCGAGTCGTGAGCCACATCGGCGTGCCCGGCTCGCTGGTAGTGGACGCCGGTCCGGCGGCAGGTACTCTCTCCTGATGGCCGCGCGATCGTCATTCGCGTCCGCAGGGAGAAGACCCCAAGTCTGTACGTTCGCCACCTGGACCAGCTCGTTCCGACCGAGCTCCCAGGCACCGAGGGCGCGACCAATCCGTTTTTCTCGCCTGACGGTACCCAACTTGGATTCTTCGCGTCAGGTGGCCTCAAGACGATGCCTGTGGCGGGTGGTGCCACGGCGACGATGAACGATGCGGGGACCGGACGCGGAGCGGCGTGGGCCGCGAACGGCGACATCGTCTTCCAGTCGAGCCTCTTCCCGAAAACGCCGCTCCTTCGAATCAATGCGGCCGGGGCGCGCGTCGACGGAGGCACGACGCTCGCGCCGGATGAGGCCACCCACCGATGGCCGCAGTTCCTTCCTGGCGGTCAACTCCTCTACGGTGGCAACAGCGATGTCTCCGAGTGGGACAAGGGCACCGTGCGAGTCGAGACCGAGCGCGGCAAGCCCGGGAAGGTCGTGCTGCGCGGCGGCTACCACGCCCGGTACGTGCCCACTGGACACCTCCTCTACATTCACGCTGGCACGCTCTACGGCGTGCGCTTCGACCTCGGCCGACTCGAGGTCACATCGCCGCCCGCGCCGATGATCGAAAGCGTGGTGGCGACTCCAGGAACCGGAGGCGCGCAATACTCAATCGGGTCGAATGGCACGCTTGCGTATGTCCCGGGACGCGCGGCCAACCTTGATAACCGACTGCACTGGTTGCAGCCCGATGGCCGGACGACGCCGTTGACGAGTGCGCCCGGTGCGTGGGGCAATCCGCGCTTCTCACCGGATGGGAAGAGGATCGCGCTGCAGGTGACGTACGGGAGCCACGATCAGATCGCCGTCTACGAATGGGAGTCGGATCGGCTGACCCAGCTGACGTCTGATGCGGCCAACCATCGGTATCCGTGCTGGACGCCGGACGGGCGCCGGATCATCTATAGCTCGGACGAGGGCAAATCCGGAACCTTCAACCTGTTCTGGCGGCGCGCGGACGGATCTGGACCGGTCGAGCGCTTGACCTCGAGCCAGAGCATGCAGAGCAATCCGTCCGTTCACCCGGGCGGCCGTGTCGTCATGTTCGCCGACACGTCAGGCTCGAACCCTGGTGATTTGTGGATACTGCCGCTCGTCGAGGGCCCTGACAAGACGTTGAGGGCCGGCAGGCCGCGTCTGCTCGTCAACACTTCGGAGTTCGAAGCGCTAGGGGCCTTCTCGCCCGACGGAAAACTGATCGCCTACATGTCGAGCGAGCAGGGAGCCTTCCAGATTCTTGTCAAACCTTTCGCTGGTGAGGGAGGCCCGTGGCGGGTCTCGACGACTGGCGGCGCGCACCCGGCCTGGTCGAAGACCAAGAGCGAACTCCTCTACACGGTCGACGACCAGATCATGGCCGTGCCGTACCGCTTCGACGGCAAGGCCTTCAGCCACGACGCGCCGCGGCCCTGGTCGACCGTCCGCTACGCGACCGCGGGCCCGACGCGGAAGTACGAGCTCCATCCAGACGGAAAGCGCGCCATCGTCGCAACCCCCGACACGACCGGCGCCACAACCTACGACAAGGTGGCGTTCGTCTTCAATTTCTTCGACGAGCTGCGGCGGCTGCTGCCGACGGATCGGTAAGATCTACTTCGCCGCAACAATTCGCTTGCCGAGATCGTTCGGCGCATTGGCCGCAAAGAGGTCGCTGACACTCTGAGGCATCGTCCCGCCGGCGCCGGTCGCGGAGAGCCCGCCGTCGACGACGAGCGTGTGACCGGTCATGAAACTTCCCGCGTCGGAACAGAGGAGCAGCAGCGGACCTCGGAGCTCGTTCGGATTGCCGACGCGTCGCTGCGGCGCGGCTTCGGTGACCCAGCGACGGAAGGCGTCGATTCCGAAGACCGGTCCCGTCATCTCGCTCGGGAACCATCCTGGCGCAATCGCGTTCACGCGAATCCCGCGTCCCGCCCAGCTGCACGCCAGGTTGCGCGTGAGGTTGATGACCGCCGCCTTCGACGTCTGGTAGGCGGTCGGGAAATCGGCGACGCCGGCCATCCCCGCGACCGACGCGATGTTGACGATCGACCCGCCCTTGCCGTCCGCCAGTTGCCGCGCCGCCACCTCGCGACAGCAGTACCACGTCCCCAGCACGTTGACGCGCATCGTCTGCTCGAAGAGCTCGTGCGGAATTTTTTCGGGAACGACCGTGGCCTCGGCGACCACGCCCGCGTTGTTCACGAGGACGTCGATACGGCCGAATCGCTTCCAGCCCTCGGCGACGGTGGCCGCGACGTCTTCGTGGTTACCGACGTCGCACTTCACGGCGAGCACGTTGTGCCCTTCAGCCGAGAGGCGCGCGGCCAGCGCCTGGAGTTTGTCGAGCGAACGCGCCGCGAGGACGAGATTGGCGCCCGCGCCGGCCGAGGGTTTCGGCGAACGTGACGCCGAGCCCGTAGGACGCGCCCGTCACGAGCGCGGTCTTTCCCTTCAACGAGAACAGCGAGTCAGCGGTCATGGTTCGTGGTCCTCTCAGCGGAGATGGAAGAAAGCGCAGCAGTCGCTGCGACTCGAGTACTCAAGAACCGCGAGGTGCATCTGCTGCCCGGCCAATTGTCTAACAAACTCCGACGGCCTGCTTCTGGCATTAGGACGATGCTAGGATGGAGGCGCGATGAAGGTGAGCGAGCTCAAGACCGAGATGGATAGCAGGTTCACGGCTGTCGATAGGGTCGAGCGGTGACAGCGTTCGAGCAAGTCGACGGAACGCTGCAGGAATTGCGGCTATTAATCAAGTCCGAGGGCGAAGCCACGCGCCGGCATTTTGACGTCGTCGCCGAGAAGATAGTGAGCGAGCGAAACTTGGCGCTCGACCGGTCGATGGCAACCGCCGAACAACTGGTTGGCTTGATCGCATCGAACGCCGGTGACCCCGCCGACCAATGTGCAGTTCGACCGCCGGCTCGACGACCACGACCGTCGACTCGAGAAAATCGAAAAGGGCCGCAGCGCCGATCCTGACAAAACGTGACCTCGGGTCTCGCCCGAAATCGAGCCGCGCTAGGCGTGCGCGTCGGACCCGCTCGTCCTCGGCTCGAACACGCTTGGCGCGCGCGCGCGCGTCGCCTTGACCTTCGGTTCAACGGGCAGGAGGCTGGCGCGCCGTTTGTTGACCTCGATCATCAAGCTGCGCGCGATGCTGTTTCGCGGATTGATGGCGAGCACCGAGTCGAGCGCGCCCGTCGCTTCCTCGAGCTGACCGCCCTCCATGTAGCAGCGTGAAAGCCGGGTCCACGCGCCTTCGTTGGCTGGCGCGAGGCGCGCCAGCTCGAGATTGGCCGCGAGCGAGTCGGAACCGAAATTGCCGCTGGTCGCAAACTCGATAGCCCGCCGCTGCAGTTGGTCGATGGCTGTATCCATCTCGACAGCGTATCAGGTTAGAGGGCCGTTTCCCGATGTCTTTTGGGGCGCCGTACAAAGAAAAAGGCGGCAACCTCGGTGGTCGCCGCCCTTTCGAAAAACGTCAGCTGGTGCTTACCAGCGCGACTCCGAGCGCCGGCCGTTGCCGCCGCCGTAACCGCCGCCACCCGAGCCCTGCGCCTTGGGGCGCGCTTCGTTGACGGTCAGATTGCGGCCGCCGTACTCGTAGTTGTTCAGCGTGCTGATCGCGTTCTGGGCGTCCTCGTCGCTGACCATTTCAACAAACGCGAACCCGCGGGCGCGGCCGGTGGCCATGTCGCGAATCACGTTCACGCTTGTCGACCGAGCCGGCGCTCGCGAAGAGCTCCTGGAGGTCCTGTTCGACCGCCTCGTAGGGAAGGTTGCCGACGTAGAGTTTTCGAGCCATGTGTACAGTTCTCACTTTCGCCTTGTTCGAAGGCACTGATGTGTCGATCCGGAATGGATCGTGGATGGACCTGGCAGAGTGCCTAAGCGAACACGTTTGCGGAGGGAAGCGAGACTGAGAGGCTCGGATTCGGCTCTGTACGCGGGCTACAGCAGAGGGCTTTGTTCCACCTGACAGGGGAGAGTGTATCACAGTCAGGGGATGGGGGTCGGATTCGGGCCGGCCGGCGGACCTCGAGACCGTGCTTCTGGCCTGTCCTCCTGGCTCCTGTCTCCGACAGCCGTCGCAGCTGCCTCCTGCCAGCTCCTGCTACATATACTGTCCCCCGTGCCCCTCACCCTCCTCTGCATCGCCACCTACCGGAAGGGTGATGAATTCCTGCGCGAATGCCGGCGGCAGGGATGCCGGGTGTTGCTGCTGACCGAGGAGAAGCTCAGGGACGCCGACTGGCCGCGGGACGCCATCGACGCGTTCTACTACGTCCGTCGCGACATGCCTCTCGATGACGTCCGCAAGGGTGCCGCGCACCTGGCGCGAACCGAACGAATCGATCGCATCGTGGCCCTCGACGACTTCGACGTCGAGCTGGCGGCGATGCTGCGCGAGTACCTGTTCGTCCCCGGCATGGGCGAGACCACCGCGCGACGGTTCCGCGACAAACTCGCCATGCGTCGGCGTGCGCGCAGCGCGGGGCTGCCGTGTCCGTCGTTCGTGCACACGTTGAACGACGCGGACATCACGAGCTGGACTCGCGAGATCTCGCCGCCGTGGGTCCTCAAGCCTCGTGCCCAGGCGGCCGCGCTCGGCATCCGGCGCCTGCAGTCCGCGCCGGAACTCTGGAGCGCGCTCGAGACGCTCGGCGACGGCCGCGCCGACTACCTGCTCGAGCAGTTCATCCCGGGTGACGTCTTTCACGTCGACTCGACCGTCTTTGGGCTGGAGGTGCGGTTCGCTGCGCGAGCCGCTACGAGACGCCGCCCTTCGTCGTCGCCCACGAAGCTGGCATCTTCGTGACGCGGACGCTGCCGACGACCGATCCGGATGCCGTCGCGCTGGTGCAATTGAACGCTCGGGTGCTTCAGTCGTTCGGACTGGTTCGCGGCGTGTCGCACACCGAGTTCATCCGCGCGCACGGCGGCGGCTGGCATTTCCTCGAGACCTCGTCACGCGTCGGTGGCGCGTTCATCGTCGACGTCGTCGAAGCCGCGACAGGCGTCAACCTGTGGCGCGAATGGGCGCGCATCGAGATCGCCGGCGAAGACGGCACTTACGAGCCGCCGCCACGCCGCGATCGATGTGGCGGCATCGTGCTGTCGCTCGCCCGCCAGGAAGCGCCGGACATGTCGGCGTACACCGATCCCGAAATCGTGGTCCGCATCCGTAAATCCCACCATGCCGGGCTCATCGTCGCGTCTGCGACGGCAATCGGGTCGTCGAACTCCTCCGCGGATACACCGACCGCTTCTACGTCGACTTCCACGCCTCGGCCCCGCCACCTGAACGCCCAACCGACTGATACCAGGCCACTTAGTCCATCCGATCTGCTCAATCCGGCTGAGAAGGTGGCTGGCACCTTCCCGGGAAAGGTGCCAGCCACCTTTTTGGAGGGAAGGCACGAAATCTGTCAGTTCGGCGCCACAACTGTAGGCGGCTCGTCACGCAGAGCGTTGCTGGCAAGGGACTTCGGCCGCTCGGCTCACGGTACGCCCCTTGCCGCCTCGGGAACGCACCCCGGTGTATTCAGGAAAGGTGTGTATGACGCGGTGTACGCAGTGCGATCGTGAGATTCTGGAGCCGGCAACGACGTGCGGCGTGTGCGGTGGCGTCGGTGCCGTCGATATGCCGACCGTGAGACAGGACGCGGCGCCGCCGATTGCCGTGAGGGCACCCGAGGCGGCCCCCGTCGCGCCGGTGGCACCGGCAGTTCCTGTTGTCCCGCCGTCAAGCCCCGTAGTCGCGTCAGCACGGCCCGCAATCGCCGACGGCTCCCGATCGTTCCGCCCGCAGCTCCTGCTCCGGTCAGCAGCACACTGCTCCGGCGCCCGCTCCGGCGACGTCGACGACCGCGCCCGCGCCACTCGCGGCAGTGCCCCCGACACCGGCAACACCAGTTCCAGCCGCCGTCGCGGCAGCACCGCGAGCCACGAATCGACGCATGCTCCTCGCTGCCCTGCTCGTCGTGGCGGGAGGGTCGCTGACGTTCGCCATGCTGAGTTCCTCGACGCCGGCCGTTCCGGTGACCGCTCCCGCGGCGACGAAGAAACCGGCCGCGCCGAAGCCAGCGGCACCGAAGCCGGCACCCGCGGCCAGCTCGACGAGTGCAGCCGCCGCCGCGCCCGCGCCTGCCCCCGCGGACGCACGCAACGACGCCAGCACCGGCTCCGATCACGCCAGTGGCGCCTGCTGTGTCAGCCGTGCCGTCGAAGTGGAACGCGGCGAACCGCGACTGGGTGGCGAACGCGAAGAGAGGCGTGGCCTTCGAGCTGCGCGCCGAGAACAAAGTGGCGATCTGGCAGAGCATCGCGCAGCCGATCCTGGTCGTGCGCTGCGAGGCCGGCCGCATGCAGACGTTCGTCTATACAGCGTCGGCACTCCAGATGGAGGCCATCGACGAGAATCACGCCGTCAAGCTCAGCTTCGACGGTGAACCCGAGTCGGACGAGCGGTGGGCGGATTCCTCGGAGCACGACGCGCTCTTCGCTCCCGACGCCGCCGCCTTCACCCGACGTCTCGCCGCCTCGCAAACGTTCAAGATCAGCTACACACCCCACAACGCCTCGCGCGTCGTCGCCCAGTTTCAGACCCACGGCCTGTCCGACCTGATCGAGCCGGCGGCAAAGCAGTGCGGGTGGAAGAAGTAGGCAGGCCCACCAGAGGTGGGCGACATCCGACTGACGACTCCGACTGACGACTCCGACTGACGACTCCGACTGACGACTGTCGACTGAAGACTGCCGACTGTCGTATCCTCCCGCCCATGGACCGACGCACTCTCTTCAAGTCCCTGGCTGCGGCGCCCGCTCTGCTGCTCGGGCGTCCCGAACCCGCTCACGCTCAGCTCCCACGCGGCAAGATCACGCGGGTCAGAATCTACACGCCGCCGAACCTCAACCCTCTCTTCAACCAGAGCAACATGATCTGCACGGTCGAGACCGACATGGGGATCACCGGGATTGGCGAGGGCGGATCGAAGGACACGCTCGAGCAGTGCGCGGGCACGCTCATCGGCAAGGATCCGTTCAAGATCGAAGCGATCTGGCAGGAGATGTTCATCGCGTGGTTCTACCCGCCGGGTCGTGAGAAGACCCACGCCATGGGCGCGATGGATCTGGCGCTCTGGGACATCAAAGGTAAGGCACTCAAGCTGCCGGTGCACGAACTGCTCGGCGGCACGGTGCGCAACTACTGCGAGTGCTACGGCACGACGTTCATGCCGCCGCCGGCGGCGGGCGCGAAGCCCCCGACGCTGCGCGATCGCGCCAAGGCCGCGATGGACGCGGGCTATCGCGCGTTTCGCATGGGCGCCGCCGACCTGCCGATCGGCAGCGTCTACAACACCCGCGAGGCCGTCAACCGGGTGATCGCGCAGTGCCGGGAAGTCCGCGACGGCGTCGGGCCCAACGGCGACTGGTGCATCGACTTCCACCAGCGATTCGACTTGAACGACGGCGCGCGCGCCTGCCGCGGCATCGAAGAGTTCCAGCCGTACTTCGTCGAAGACCCGGTGCGCGACGAGCACGCGCTGCAGGATCTCCCGAAGCTCCGCCAGATGACGACGGTGCCGCTGACCCACGGCGAGGAGTGGGGCCACCGCTACGACTTCAACAAGCTCGTGGAAAACCACGATATCGACTACATCCGCGCGACGCTCCCCAATGTCGGCGGCATCACCGAGATGATGAAGATCGCGGCAATCTGTGAAACGCACGCGGTCGGGATCGTTCCGCACTTCACCGGTCCGATCGCGACGGCCGCGCTCGTCAACTGCCTCTCGACGTTCTCAGGCCCGCTGATGATGGATACAACTTCGGCGGCCGTCCGATCGACTACCTCCCCGAATGCCTGGAGTTCAAGGAGGGCAAGGCCTACACCAACCAACGGCCGGGGCTGGGCGTGACGATGGACATGACGAAGGTCAAGCAGATTGGCGAGGTGACGCAGCCGGGCCGCCAGAACGTTTTCCGGCGACCGGACGGATCGCTGACGCACTGGTAGGAGAGAGCCGCGCCGCTCAATGCACGACCTGGCCGCCCTCGTCCTCCCACTCGAGGTGTGGAATCTCGAGCGACTTGACGGCTTCGAGCGCCAGCTCGAGAGCGCCTTCCGGCGTGCTGCACTTCCCGGCCCGCAGGTCCTCTCGCACGTGCCGCAGCGCGCGCAGCACGCGCGCGCGGTCGAAACGCTGACCCTCGCAGTGAACGCAAAAACTCATCGTCTCGTTACCTCAGTCTCCAGACTTTCCAGCCGTAGCGTCCGGCTTCAGCCGGTCTCCTGCCAGTCCGCCTGAAGGCGGACACTACGAGTATGAGATCGGTTCAGATCTTATGATCATCCAGGGCGTCCGGCGGTACGGCAGCTACTCGACCGAGACAGGCCGGTACGCGTCCGGCACGGGCTGCCCTTCCGCAAGGGCCGCCTTCAAGTCGCGCGCGTGACGGCACTGACCGCGGTACTCGAAGCCGCGGCAGCTGCAAATCACGTCGGCGCCGTCGATCGTGAGCTCGTACTCGACACCGGGCTGGGTCGTGCTGGCGAATCGGTAGCGCTCGACGGGTGGCGCGGTGAGGGCTTTGGCGAGCGTATCGAAGCGCGCGCCTGAGCGCCTCTTTTTCTTCAGGTGTGCGCGCCGCGGTGCCGCCGTCGAGCGGCCGGTTCGCTTCAATCTCACGGCGAGCCTGCCGGAGCAGCCTGTCGACGAGATCGCCGTCGCCGCCGGCCTCGGGCGACGCGGACAAGCCCGACGAGACCGCGCGCAGCGCGCGCTGCAGCTCGTCGAGCACGTCGCCTGACAGATCGGCCGACAATCGCTTTGCCGTCGACGACGGCGCTGACGAGCGCGGCCTTCTTGTCGAGCACGCTCTGGACGAAGTCGTCGATCGTGTCGGCGGCCACCATGTAGGTCACGTTGACGGTGCGCGTCTGGCCGATGCGGTAGGCGCGATCCTCCGCCTGCCAGTGGTTGGCAGGCACCCAGTCGAGATCGTTGAAGACGACCTGCGTCGCGGCCGTCAGGTTGGTGCCAATCCCGCCGGCGATGATGTTGGCCAGAAAGACCCGGACGGTGTCGTCGTTCTGAAAGCGATCGACGAGCGCCTGCCGCCTGTCCGCTGGCGTCTTGCCCGTCAGGACGACGGCGGACGGGCCGAACGCTCGCGCGAGCCGCTCCATCGGCTCCTCGAAACAGGAGAACACGATCACTTTCTCGCCCTGCTCGACCGCGCCGGTGACGAACTCGATCGTCGCATCAACCTTGACCTCGGCCAGCTTTTGCCGGGCCCTCGTCACCGCGTGGAGCAGGCGGCCGCGAAGACGCCGACGCTCGATGGTCGACGCGGGCGCGAGATCGGCCTCGCCGACGAGCAGGTCCACGACCTTCCGCATATCGCGCACGCCGGTGCCCTTCGGCACCTCGCACCGGCAGCCAGGTGCGCAGCTTCGGAGGCAGCGCCAGCACCTGATCCTTCGAGCGGCGCAGCATGACGCCGTGCAGCTGCACGGTCAGCTCCTCGATGTTCGACGCGCCGCGCGTCTGCCAGCCGTACTCGTTCTTTTCAGCCGCGCAGTAGCGCTTCGCGAAGCGACAGAAAGCTGCGCCCGAGCGAATGGCCGACCAGCTGGAGCAGCACGAAGAGGTCGCGCGGCCGGTTCGTCAGCGGCGTGCCGGTCAGGAGATAGACGGCCGGGGCACGGTTCGCTCTGCGACTCGTGCGCGATCGGCGAGCTGCCGCGCGAGCCGGCTTCGCGCGCTGGTGTGGTTCTTCAGGTAGTGTGCCTCGTCGAAGACGAGCCCAGCCCATTGCGACGCGACCGAGTGCGTCCATGTGCTTCGAGAGGATGTCGTAGTTGACGATCACCCACTCGGGCTGCGCGGGCAGCTCCGTGCCGCGTTCGATGATGTGCGTGGACGCGCTCAGGCGCGGCGATGCCGATCTCCCGCGCCCAGTTGCGCTTGACCGACGCGGGACAGACGACGAGGTAGGGTCCGTTCGGCGCGACGTGCCGCAGCGCGACGATCGCCTGGCGCGTCTTGCCGAGGCCCATGTCGTCGGCGAGGATGGCGCGCTTCCGGCCGAGGAGGAACGCGACACCCTCGATCTGATGCGGGAAGAGACCCTGCGCGAGCGCGGCGGCGCTGCGAAACGCCGCGTCGATATCGTTCGGCGAGAGCGCCAGCAGTTCGGGCGAAGGCGTCGGCCTGGGCGTCAAGGGATTTATCCACGAGTACGCCGCCGCCTCCGCTTCTTCGACTCGGACCCACCCCAGTGCGCGAGAAACTGCGTGATGAACGCGTGCTCGTCTTGGGCGCCGACCGCGAGCGGTGCAAGTGCCAGCGCGACGGTCAGCGCGATGTGATAGCCGGCCGACCGTGATGCGGTCGCGCGCGCGTACGCGGGGTGCGCGTCGTTGATCCAGATCGTGCTGTCGACCAGCCGGCCTAGCTCCGAATCGTCCGGGCGCGACTCGAACTGCAGGAGCAGGCCGTAGCGCCCGAGCCGCCGGCGCCCGGGCGCGGTTGCCAACGTCCCGACTGGAATCACAACGATTGGTGAGTCGGGGCCTGCATCCGGCTCGCGGTGCGGGGGCTCATTCGAGGGCTCGGGCTCGGCTGTAGGCGGGAATGGCGGCGGCGGCTGGCCCACCGCATGCTCGTCGCCTGGCCCCAGATGGTCGTCCGGAGGCGCAACGCTCTGGCCATCAACTCCATCCGACGCCCGATCCGAAGGCACGTTGGCGAAGAGCGGTCCTGGGACCTCTTCTGGTCCGCGCCCAGGCAGCGGCAATCGCTTCTGCCCGCCTGCGCGCTGGTTGACGAGCGATCGCAGCAGCGGAAAGTCGTCCGCCAGATCCTCGAGCACACGCTCGAGGTCGCGCTCCAGGCGCGACCGTGCGCGGCCGCGCTTCGCCGTCACGCGTGTCGCCCCACGCGGCGAGTTGCCGCGAGACCACTTCCTGGATGGCCTTGCGGTACGCGAGATAGGTGGCGCCGCGCGGACCGGTGCGGATGAAGTCGTTCTTGCTGAGCGTGAGGCAACCCGCCAGGTCCGGCGCTTCGATGAGTCCGCTGACTCGCGACGGCGTCGCGGGCGTGAGCCCGAGCCAGTCCCACCCGCGCTTGATGACCTTGCCGAACGTGCTGATCGCGATGCCCTCGCGCTCGGCCACTCCCGCGCTGACCGAATCATCGCGCCGTTCGAGCGTCGCGATCGCCGACGGGATGCGCCGGCGGCCGAGCCGAATCGGGATAGTGACGCGATCCGCGACGCACCTGCGGCCCGCGCGCCAGTACCTGGCCGTCGACGTCGAAGGCGATCCCGCGCGGGTAGTGCCGGCGCAGCAGATCGTCGAACGCCGGATCGAGCAGCGGCTCGAAGTGACGTCGGAGTGCTTCTTCGAGGTAGCCGGCGTCGAGAAGCGGCGACAGCGGATTCGTCAGGCTGAGGCGCACCGCCGTCCCGCGCGGACCTGTCGAGACCTGGCGGCGGGATCCACTTCCACGGCGCGCGATACCGCGACGCCAGGTGCCACCGCGTCGCGACGTGCGTGGCGCCGCGCCGGGTCTCGGTCACGACGTCGCTCGAGACGAGGAGCCCGAGCTTGATCCCGACGCCCGCGAAGCCGATCCCCTCGCCGCGCGCCTTCGTGCTCGCCGCGACGTCGTGATACCGCGCCAGGTCCCGCCGCTGCATCCCGCGCCCATCGTCGACGACCGTCAGCGTGGCGTCCGCTGGATTTGACTGAAGGCGGATGCGGGTTGCGCCCGAGTCGAGCGCGTTGGCGACGATTTCGGTGAGGATCGTTTCCTCGAGCGCGCCGGTGTACGCGTCGCGAAGATCTTCGAGCAGGTGCTGGAGGTCGACGCGGGTTTCGCCCACCCGGAGGATTCTACAAGGACTGCGCTCGGGTCCACATCCCGGCGCAGGTTGTGCTACAATGTGCTACATGGCAAAGCGGAACGCTGAAACGGTCGGCGTACGCGAGCTCCGGCAGAACCTGTCCGTGTATCTCGACCGCGTCAAGAAGGGTGAGGCACTCACGGTGACGGAGCACGGAACCGCAGTCGCGATTCTTCGTCCGCTCCCGGCTGCGCCGACGGTGCTGGCCCGCCTGGTTGCCGAAGGGCGCGCCACTGCCCCCACAAGGTCCGTCGACAATCTGCCGCGGCCGCTCGCCGTCAGGCTCGAAAAGCCGCTGAGCGCGATCCTCGGCGACATGCGCGACGAGCGCTTCTAGTGGCTCCGGCGTACATCGATTCGTCCGCCGTGATAAAGCTAGCGGTTCGCGAGCCCGAGACCGCTGCGCTCGAAACTGTACGTGGCTGGTTGTGAAGGACTGGTGTCGTCGCGGCTTGCGGTTCTGGAATGCCGGCGCGCGGCTCGACGCGTGTCGCGCGGCCGCGTGCTCCAGGCCGTGGATGACGTGCTCGACGCCGTCTACCTGCTCGATATCACACAGGCGATTCTGGATGGCGCCGCTGTCGTTGATCCGCCGCTCCTGCGATCGCTCGACGCCATTCACCTGGCGACGGCCCTCTCACTCGCGGATCTGCAGGTGGAGGTCATCACCTACGACAAGCGCTTCGCCGATGCCGCGCGAGCCAATGGTCTGACGGTCGTTCAGCCTGACCGTCGCTAGAGACTCACAGCTCAATTCAGTTGACACGCTGAGCGGGTGGCGCCAGGCGGGGCCGCCCCGCCCGCCGCGCAGGCGCCACTCCCGTCGACACGGGCTTTGGGCGCCGAGGACGGGTGGGGCTGCCGGGCGACCCGGGCGACAGGACCCGCGATCACGTCAACTCAAGCGAGCTGGGGGTCTACACATTCCCCTTCTTCATCTCTTCCATGAGGTGGTCGCAGCCGCGCACGGCCAGCGCCATGATTGTCAGCGTCGGGTTCTGGCAGCCGCCTGAGACAAACGACGAGGCATCCATGACATACAAGTTGTTGATGTCGTGCGTCTGCAGGTACTGATTCAGCACCGACGTCTTGCGGTCGTTTCCCATCCGCGCGGTGCCCATCTCGTGAATGCCGTAACCGGGGATGCGGTCGAGCACCGTGAACGGCTGGATGTTCTTCGCTCCCGCCGCTTCCATCATCTGCGTCGCCGTCACCGCCATGTCGGGGATCATCTTTTTCTCGTTCTCGCCCCACGTCATCGTGATCCGCAGCACCGGGATGCCGAACATGTCGACGACGGTGGGATCGATGGCCACGACATTGTCGAACCGCGGCAACACTTCGCCGAATCCGACGAGACTGACCGACGTGAGCGGATCGAGGACGGCCTTTTTGAACGCCTGGCCATAACCGGGAGCGTTCATGCGGAACGTCGTGCTGCCGCCGCCCTGGAAGCCGAAGCCGCGGAGGTAATCCTTCTGTCGCGGACCGTTCATGGTGTTCTTCATCCGGATCCCATAGATGCCGTTGGGACGCCTCGGCGCTCCGAGCGACGGCTTGGGCGCCGGCGCATCCGGAAACTCGCCGCTCGCGCCGCCGGCAACCCAGGTGTGGTCCATCAGGTAGTGTCCGAGGACACCGCTCGAATTGGCCAGCCCGCCCTGGGCGGAGTTGAGAAGGATACGGGCCGACTCGAGCGCCTGCGCGCACAGCAGCACCGCGCGCGCCCTGACTTCCTTCACCTCGCGCGTCACGCGGTCGATATACATCACGCCGGTGGCCTTGTTCGTCGACCGGTCGGTCAGGACCTTGTAGACCATGGCGTTGGTGATGAGGGTGGTGTTGCCGGACTGGAGCGCGTCGGCGACGGTCGTAAACGCGGCGTTGAAGTAGGAATGCGTCACGCAGCCCTGCTCGCAGGGGCCGCAGTAGTGACACGGCCCGCGCCCGTTGATCCCCTTCGTGATGTTCGCCGAACGCCCGATGGTAACCGTCCAACCGAGCTTGCTCTTGACGCGCGTCCGCAGCTGCGTCTCCGCGCAGCTCATGGGCATTGCCGGATGGAAGCGGCTGTCAGGCAGCTCGGGCACGTTCTCGACCTGTCCTGAAATGCCGACGTAGTCTTCGACGAGTTCGTAGTACGGCACCAGATCCTTGTAGCTGATCGGCCAGTCCTCGCCGTACCCGTCGAACGACTTGCCCTTCAAGTCCTGTTCGCTCAGCCTGTAGCACTGGCGGCCCCAGACGTTCGTGCGTCCGCCAACCACTCGCGTGCGGCCCTGCCAGCTGAACGGCTTGTCATCGGGGGTGGTGTAGGGCTCCTCGAGATCGTTGGCGAACCACTGGTAGTTCCACTCGCGGCAGGCGTAACAATCCCGCTGCTTCGGCCGCGTGCGACGAATGAAGTCGCTCGCCTGGTCGCGATACTTGAGGTCGTAGGCCGGCACGTGTTCGGTGAAATCCTTGTCGCCTTGCGGCTTGCCCGCCTCGAGCAGGGCCACCTTGATGCCGGCTTCGGAAAGCCGTTTCGCCGCCCAGCCACCCGAAGCACCAGATCCCACCACGATCACGTCGAACGTCGTTTGCATGTTGAATCGCCTTCCACCTTCGCCAGCTGCGGCGCGACAGGCTTACGCCTGATGGCCGCCCGGATGTGTGCATCCAGGGAGCTCCGGAAAGAACATGTTGCCGGTCCAACCCAGCTCGCGCATCCCGGGCTCCGAGGAATAGTAGGCGCCGACGACCCAGCCTTTGAGGTTCTGGAAATGGTCGCGTATCGCCGACTTCGCGTCTGCTGTCGAAGCGTCGCGCAGGAGCGCACCCTGCTCAGACGCCGCGATCGAGCTCCAGCCCTTGCCATGCTTCGCGATGGCGGCCATGTCGAACGCGCCGAGCGCGCCGAGAAACCGGCGCTGGCTCTGCGCCGATTCGACCGCGAGCAACTGATCGAGAAACGGCGCGACCCGCGCCGCGGTCGACCCGGGGACGATGGCCTCGGCGAGCACCTCGAGCGTTTTGAGCTGATGCGCGTCGAGAAACTCGGAGGTGTACGTCGCGACCGCGGCTTTCTGCTGCGCGTGCTCGACGCTCGCCGGGCTGGCCAGATGCTCGTGGACCGGGTGCTGCGCCTCGACGATCGACGTCAGCGCGAGTCCGGCGCCAACACCGCCCAGCAACGCCTGGAGCGCCTCGCGGCGGGGGATGCCCCCGGGTGAGTCGACTGGTGTGAGAGGAATGGTCTTCGACTGGTCGGGTTGCTCAGTCATGAGCGAAGTCTAGCACCAGAGGCGGAGGGGACATCCTCCGCATCGAATCAGCCGACCACCGGCGCCTTCACCCAGCCAATCTGCTGATACATCGTCAGGAAATCAAAGGTGTTCCAGCCCTCGACGATGCGCCCGTCGCGAACGCGGCCGATCGTGATGCCCCAGAAGTCGACGGGTTTGTGCGTCGCCTTCCCGCCCATCGCATCGCCCACGTGCCGGGCCGTGACGTGGCAGAGAGTCGCCACGCGATCGCCTTCAACGACGGTCTGCACGACGTCGACTTTGAAGTCACCAAACGCCGAGCACATCGTCCGATAGAACGGCTTGAATCCCGACGGGCCGTCGATCGGCGCCTCTGCGAGGCCGTACACCTTGGCGTCCGGCGCCATCAGGCGATCGATCGCGTCTTCACGACGTTCGTTCCAGACTTCCTGAAACCACTGCCGCATGATGGCGTCCGGGGAAGCACTCATCATCATCTCCGTCCTGCAATCAAGTAATCGGGCGCTCGGCACCAGAATGGCCAGCGCGATTATGCGGTGTTCAGGGTTTCGGTGTTCCGCGAACTCGACCCGGCAGCCCTAGATACTGTCCGGGCCTGTCACGGCTGTCAAGGCTGCAACCGCTATAATGCCCGCGCTCCAGGTTCGCGCCGACGCGCGACGCCGCGGGAGATCAAGGAGGCATGGTGAGCATGATGAGGTTAAAGGCTGCAATCGTTCTGGCGTGCGCGTGTGCCATTGGCTTGGCGAGTTCACATTCGGCGTTCGCCCAGGCTGGAGACGCCAAGAAAGGCATCGAGGCCGCCAATAAGGCATTTGGGGCAGCAATCGCCGCCGGGAACGCCGCAGGTGTCGCGGCACTCTATACCGACGATGCGGTCGCGATGCCTCCCAATAGCGAGGCGGTCACCGGACGTCCGGCCATCGAGAAAGCCTTTCAGGGGATGATCGCGAGCGGCGTCAAGGAAGTGATACTCACCGCAAAGGAAGTCGAAGCCCACGGCGACACGGCAACCGAAGTCGGCGCGTACTCGGTGAAGGACGGCGCGGGCAAAGAGATCGATCGCGGCAAGTACATTGTTGTGTGGAAGCGCGTACAGGGTCAGTGGAAACTGCACCGCGACATTTGGAATAGCAACGTGCCAATGCCGCCTGCGAAATAATTGGGCCTGCTCGACCTGTCTGTGCCGTTGCGGGTCCGACTCTCGTTTGGCTGCTCGCGGCTGGCAGCTCGCTGTCGCCACTTCGAACCCGCGCCACGACCCAGCAAACAGCCAGCGGCGAGCAGCGAGAGGCGCTTGGGCATTGACATCTGATGCGTGATGCGAGATGATCGCCTCATGCGGACGACGCTTGATTTGGATGACGACGTGCTACAGGCGGCGAAGGAGATCGCCGCGGCCAAGGGGCTGACCGCCGGCAAAGTCGTGTCCGATCTTGTCAGGAAGGCGCTCGAGCCAGTGGGCCGACCAGCGGTGCGCAACGGCGTTCCTCTTATGCCACGACAGGCGGCGGGGACACCGAAGATGACGATGGCGCTGGTGAACGAGCTCAGAGACGAATCGTGAGCCGCCCGGCGCTGCTCGACGTCAACGTTCTCGTCGCCCTCTTCAATCCCGATCACATCCATCACGACACGGCGCACGACTGGTTCGCAGAGAACCATAGCGATGGCTGGGCCACCTGTCCCATCACCGAGCAGGGCGTCGTCCGCATCCTCGCCAATCCGAAGTACTGGAGCGAATTCGAGCGGACCGCGGCGCTGGTCGATCGCGTCGCGACGTTCTGCTCGAGCGGGCATCATCGCTTCTGGGCAGACGCCATCTCGCTGAGGGATGCGACGCTCTTCAATCTCTCGCACATCTCCGGTCACCGTCAGCTCACGGATGTTTACCTGCTCGGCCTGGCAAAGAGAATGGGAGGCCGGCTGGCGACGTTCGATCAGGCGATTCCGCTCAAGGCGGTGATCGGGGCGAGCAAGGACACGGTCGCGGTGATTGCGCAGGAGGGCTGACGCGACTCGGGATTCGGTGCTCGGTGCACGCGACTCGCTGAAGATCAGCCCGGCTGTATCAACCTTGTCAAGGTAGACTAGCGGCGATGAAGGCTATGACGATCTCGGTGAAGCACGTCGCCTCAGCAAAGAGTCAGCCGTGCGCGGCGTGCCAGTCCGGGTTCGTGCCCGCCGAGGATACGGGCTCCCGTGTCCTCTCGATCAAGGCTCCGGACGAAAGCGCGTTCGGCGCGCTGCTGTGCGGAGGGTGCTATTCGAAATGGACGCACGGCACGAGCGTGACGCTGCGGCAGAACACACCGTCATCCTAACCTCGGCTATGCGCTCCCGCGCGCCGGCTGAGCCATAGTCCGTCGCCGGCCGCTCGTCGCTCGGAGTTCGCTACTTCGGCGGCCCGTACTCCAGCACCTGTCCATCCTTCAGCAGGCGCGCGCGCAACTCGGCATACGGGACGTCCTGCACGGCAACTCCTCGATCGATCGCAATCGCAGCAGCAGTAGCGGCGGAGTGCGCCAGCACCATGAAGACCGGCTCCATGCGGATCGAGCCGAACGCGATGTGCGAGCTCGAAACACAGACGGGCACGATCAGGTTATCGACCTGTCCGCGCTTGGGCACAAGCGCGCCGTAGGCGATTTCGTACGGTCCGGGGAGCGGAACGCCGATGTCGCCCTCGTTCTGGACGTAGCCGTCCGGCGTGATGTAGCGCTGCACGTTGTGCGAGTCGATCGTGTATGAGCCCATGCCGATCGCTGCCGGTGTCGGCCGTCGCTTCATCAGCTCGTTCTCGGTCATCACGAACTCCCCCACCATGCGGCGCGCCTCGCGCACGTAGATCTGATGCGGCCAGCCGCCGTTGTCGGTGAATTCGTCCTGCGGCAGTCCCCACTGGCGCATGCGCTCCTGCACGTCCTTCGGGACACGCGGATCGGTGGCAATGAAGTAGAGCCAGCCCTTCTGATAGGTCTCGTGCTCTTTGAGGATCTCCCGACGACGCTCGTACGACGCTTCCGGGTAGTCGTAGCTCAGGCCGATGTTGTCGGTGCTGAACGGGCCGTGGTTGTTGCTGTCGGTCTTCCGGTTAGGAATGGCATCGAACTTGTCGAACGTCTCGCGCCAGCCGGCCTCGTAGATGCGCACCAGCAACTCGTACTGGCGCGGATCGTAGCCATCGGGCCTCGCGAACGGGATGCGGTTGTCGGGATGATCCGTGACGCAGTAGCGGTAGCAGTAGGCCTGCACCCTCTTGTCGCCCTCGCCATACTTGCCAGGACTTGTCGTGCTGATTCGCGGCAGCACGCCGCTCGCCGGATCGCCCGGTACGACATACGGGCTGATCGGCTGCTTGAGCACGCCGAAGTGGTGCCGATGGTGCAGGACTCCGGTCTGGACGCCGTTCCACTTCTCGCCATAGGTCGCCTGCGCCTCGCGGCCGACCTGGTACTCGACGCCTGCGGCAGCCATCAGGTCGCCTTCGTAGGTGGCGTCGATGAACATCCGACCGCTATACCGCCTGCCGCTGAGCATGGTCACCGACGTGATACGTCCGCCCGTTCTGGCCACGCCCTTCGCGCGGTCGAGCCACTCGTTGCGATCCACGCGGATCTGATGCTCTCTGACGAGATCCTCGAACACGTTTTCCGCGACGTGCGGCTCGAAAATCCACATCGTACGTTCGGCGCCGTCGATCGCCGGTGTTCCCTGCCCCTTGTTGCCGTACTCTTCGCGCTTCTGCCATTTCCATGCGCCCGGCTGCTCGTAGTGCCGCCAGATCCGGTGGTAGAACTCGCGCGACAGGCCGCCGATGACGGCCTTGTTGCCGGTGTCGGTGAACCCAAGGCCTCCGCTCGACAGGCCGCCGAGATGCCGGTCCGGACCCACGATGACGACGCTCTTTCCCAGACGGCGGGCCTGGACGGCGGCGATCACGCCGGCTGAGGTTCCGCCGTAGACGACCAGATCGAACTCAGGAGAGGGAGGAGGCTGGGCGAGCCACAGCGACAAAACCGCGGATAGAAAGACGGACAGCAGGTTCATGGTTCAGGGTTCAGGGTTCAAGGTTCACGGTTCGAAGAGGATCTTGAGCGACTGTCTGGCTTCGGCAAACGCGGATTCATAGTCGTCGAGCCTGGCGACGCGAGAGATGAGGGGCTTCACCTGCACGGCGCCGGAAGCCAGAAGATCGAGCGCCGGAGGAAAGGGGCCGCAACGAGAACCGACGAGGGTGACCTCGTCGACAACGACGGGCCAGGTGGCCACGGGGGCCTCGCCGTGGAAAGTCGACTTCATCACGACGGTCCCGCGGGGTTTGACCAGTTCGAGGGCGCGGCGCAGACCTACGGGCCGGCCGGTCACATCGACGACGATGTCGAAGCGAGCCGACGACGGCACGGGTCGGTCCGAGCGCTCTGCGGACAGGTCAAGCGCGCGAGCAATCGCGAGCTTGTGATCGTGCCGTCCGAGCACCGTCACATCAGGCGCAACCGTGCGCAGCACCTGCGCCACCAGCAATCCCATCCGGCCGTCGCCGACGATGGCCACACGCGCCTGAGGATCGACGGTCATCTGCTCGAAGATTCGGCAGGCGGCCGCGACCGGCTCGGCAAACACGGCCGTCTCGTCGTCCATGGTTTGCGGAACCGCGTGCAGGTTGACCGCCGGCAACGACAGGTATTCGGCGAACGCGCCGTCGTGCTGGCGGATGCCCACGACGTTGCGGTTGGCGCAGTGTTCCTTGATTCCGCGCGCGCACCAATCGCACTGCCGGCACCCGACGTTGATTTCGCCAACAACGCGCCGGCCGACCCAGGCGGTATCCGCTCCACGCGCGTGTTCGACGATGCCAACGAACTCGTGCCCCGGGATCCCTGTGAACTCGGCGTAGCCTTCGAGTAGTTGGAGATCCGTCCCGCAGATGCCGGCCTTGAGCACGCGGATCAGGCATTCGCCGGCGTCCTGAGGCCGTGGCTCTTCCCTGAGCTCTATGGATCCCGGGCGGGTGATGACGAGTGCTTTCATAGCGCTCTCGGACGAAGAAGATATTACCCGGCCTGCGTGAGCCCAGGCGCAGGCGCCTTGCGCATTTCTGGTATGACCTACTCCCAGCTCGTTCGTCACCTCAGCTGCCGGCTCTGGTGTTCCCCGCCGCGGCGGACCCCTTCGCCGAACGCGGGCGATTCTCCAGGAAGGTCCGCTATCGTTGCGGCCTGTTCGGCCACCACGTCCATCAGGTGACCGAGCGCGACGGCTTCACCGAGTACACGTGCTTCTGCGGGCACTCGTTCCTCAAGACCGGGCAAGTGGCGCGGAAAGTCAGGCATCCGCTGGTCTGCTTCTTCACCGCGCACCGGATCCGATTCGTGGTCCGCCGCGGCGGCTTTGCCGAGTACGTGTGTCGCGATTGCGGGCATCCGTTCTGCTTCGCCGATGCGGCACAAACAGCAGACGTCACAGACCCAGCGACCTGTCGTCACCTCCGGTTGTGCTGACGCGACCTTCTGTGCTTGTCTGAAGCGTGCACTTCCAACGTCAGTTGCGCCTCCGTGTGCTCGAGGCGCTCGAGGATGCGGCCAAGCAGTTCAGGACCCGCGAGGAACTGTTTCCGATCCGAATCCCGCGCGAGCCGATCCGCCTCGACGACCTCGTCGAGCGGGCCCTCGGCGACGACCACCGGAGCTTCGACCCCTCATCCATCCGGGCGCGGACGCTCCTGCACCTCGAGTGGGACGACGGCAGCCTGTGGGAGGCGTGGGTCATCATGCTGCCATCGCAGTTGCGGCTCTTCTGCGACTCGGGCGCGGAGGAGACACGCGTGCTGGCATCCGGTGGACGCAACGCCGGCGACGAAACCGACCGGCAGTTCCTGATGCTCTTGTCGGAATCGGCAGGCGAAACGTTCGGCATCGAAATGGCCGGCGGTGCCCCGACCCGCGTCCGATCGTCGATCGCGGACCGCGCCTTTCTAGTCGACGTGTTCGTGAACCTCTTCGAAGTCAGGGCGATGGAATCGGAGATCCGGCGGGATCTCGTCGAGCGTGGCATGGAGCCAGCCACGAACGCGCTCGAGACTAGTCAGGACGGTACGGACTTTCGAGTTGATGTCGAACGGTGGTTGGAATGGGTGAAAAGGTAGCTGACAGCTAAGAGCATTCAGATCCGAATCGGGGATTCCGTTCAGGATGGTTTAGCTGACAGCTGATGGCTGAGAGCTGAGAGCTACCGCTGAAGGCGGTTGCCGTCCCAGTGCCCGAGCTTCCGTCGCGTCTCGGCCTCGAGGACGGTCAGCTGGCCCGCGCTGCCTTGTTGGACGCAGAAGGCCGCGAGCGCCTGGGCCGCACGCTGCTGGTCCGACGCGGACAAACCGCTCCAGCTCGACTCTTTGACGAAGACTTCCATCGAGTAGCAGCTGCGGCGGACGACGAGGTCGGATTGCTCCAGCCTCCTCAGGAATCTCGCGTTGCGGCCCTCTGCGGTCAGGAGGTCGCGCTGCGTCACGGCAACGATGACGGCAATTGCGGCGAGAAGAAAAACGACGACAAGGACGATGCGCTTCACGTTGAACTGTCTCCTGTCTTCTGTCTCCTGTCTTCTGTCTCCTGTCTTCTGTCTTCTGTCTCTCTCCTAACTCCTAGCTCCTATCTTCTCTCCCCCGGCGCCGTCGCAACCGGCGTGACGCCTACCGCGGCGTGCGACCGTCTCGGCTCGGCGCCGCCCTGGACCTGATGCCGGTCGACGTCGACGACGGCCGCGGCGGCGTAGCCGTACCGGACTTCGCCCTTCCGGCCAATCTTCTGAAACCGGTGCCCGCGCGCGGTCAGGTCGACCAGGATCGATCGTGGAATGCGATCCTCGATCTGCACCCGGCTGGCAGCGGGATCGGCCGGATCGCGGACGACGAGCAACCTCGGCGCTTCGATCGCGCGCTGGGCATCCATGCCGCCGTCGATCACGTTGAGGATGATGTCGTAGACCGACGCGGGAATCCAGTTGTTGCCGGCAGCGCCGACCGCGAGGCGCGGCGAACCGAGGGCGGTGGACGCTGCCTGCGCCTTGAACACGAGCGTCGGCACGCTCGTAGACGACGACCGCGCGAGCGGCAGGAACCGGCCCGGCGCGCCGCCGCCGAAGCGGAGATGGTTGTTGTAGAGGAAACCCAGACCGTCGGACACGTAGAAGGTGCCGCCCCATGTGCTCAACGTCTGCGTGACGGCAATCATGTTGCCGGCCGCGTCCGCCACCGCAAACGCCGTCGTACCACGGCCAATCCGCTCGGGCGGCGCGTCTGCTGGTGGTACCGGCCGATCCCGATACGCCTTCTTCGGATCGATCCGCTTGAAGAGCGTTGCCGCATGCGCCGGATCGAGATGCGATCCGAGGTTGACGTCGAACAATGCCGGATCGGCAATCCTCGGCGCCTGGTCTCGCGCGCGCCAGGATTCGATCACGTAGTGCAGATAGTCGGCGTCGCTGGCGTAGGTCGCGCCAGGCCGGAGCTGGTAGTTCTCGAGAATCTGCAGCGTCTCGATCAGCGCGGCGCCAGTCGAGACCGGCGGCGGCGCCGAGTAGATCTGATGATCACGATAACGCCCGGCGAGCGGACGACGCTCGATGGCGCGATACTGCGCCAGATCGTCGACGGTGATGAGACCGCCGTTTTTCGCCATGTCGTCGGCAATGCGCCTGGCGAGTGATCCTCGGTAGAACGCGTCGGCGCCGTCCTTCGCGATCGTCCGCAGAGTCGCGGCGTAGTCCTTGTTCACGAACCGATCGCCAGCCTTGGGCACCTTGCCGTCCGGCAGATAGATGCGGGCCGCCGCCCGGTACTTTTCGAAGAACTTCCGCCCTTCGGCAATCGAAGTCGGCAGCGCCGTGTCGAGATCGTACCCGTTGTCGGCGTAGTCGATCGCCGGCGCGATGAGCTCGCTCCAGGGAATGCGCTTGCTCGCGTAGTTTCGATACAGGAGATCGAGGCCGGCGACGACGCCAGGGATGTTGGCGGCCGCAGGGCCATCACCGGTGCCGGCGGTGAGCAGCGGATTGTCGCGGGTCGCGTGGATCGGAACTTGATCCTTGTAGTCGATCGCGACGGGCTCGGCCATGCCCTTGAGATAAAGAACGGCCATCCCATCGCCGCCGATTCCCGAAGCGTCCGGCTCGACCACGCCCAGCGCAAACGACACCGCGATCGCGGCGTCGACGATGTTGCCGCCCCGCTCGAGTGCGAGGGCGCCGGCGCGCGAGGCGAGCGGGCTCCCCGACACGACGACGGCCCTATCCGATACGACCAGCGGCTTGATGAGCGGCTGTTCAGCCACCATCGCGTCAATCGCCGACTCGAGCGCAGCCTCGTCCTGCGCGGCCTGCGCCCTGGGACGATATTGCTCCTTCAACTCGACCCAGCGCGACGAGGATGCACCAGTCGAATAGTAGAGGCGCCTCAGCGTCTCCCACACGCGATCGAAGGCGGCGAGCAGCTGGCCGTCCCGCGGCGTCGCGGTGAGGATCTCGCGCTCGCCGGAGTCGATCGGCAGCGGCGCGTCGACCAGCCAGAGGCGGAACGCTTCGGCCCCCACAAAGAGCGGCGGCGGTTCGTCGCTGTTGCGTTCTGGATTGCCGTTGTAGCTGGGATCCGGCAGCGGAAGATTGGCAATCGCGAGGCGCTTGCCGTCCGGAGACCACGCGGGAGCCCCGCCGTGGCGCGAGACGAGCGACGGCGCCGCGGCAGACGCCGGGCGTGCCGCAGGCCCACCGTCTCCCTGAGGTAACGGCGTCCCCGGCGGCGTCAAAACCTCCGGGATGCCGACAACCCAGACACCGCTCGCTCCGTCTCGCACGGCGAAGAACGCCAGACGCGAGCTGTCTGGCGACCACGCCGGAAATCCTTCGACGCCGCGCACGCGGACCAGCCTCGACCGCGTCACGCGATCGCGCGGACCTGGCGCCAGCTCCGCCACCCACAAATCGCTATCGCCATCGTCGCTGTCGCGATCCGACGAGTACGCGACACGCTTGCCATCGGGCGACACGCGGCCCTGCTGCTCGTCGTCGGCAGCCGTATCGCCGAAGAGCGGCTTCGGCGTGCCACCGGCGGCGTCGACGACGTGGAGCTGCCATCGGCCGGCGGCACGATAGGAAAAGACGACGCGCCCGTCCGACGTCCACGACGGCCAGCGCTCGTCACCCTCGAGCGTAGTCAGCACACGAGCCTCGCCGCCGCCACTGGGCACGACGACGAGGTTGAAGCCCTGACCGGTGTCGGCGGCAAAGACGATCGAACGGCCGTCGGTCGACCAGGAGGGGTCACGTTCGATGTCGGTCGTCTCGGGGCGGAGCGGCTTCCCGCCCTTGCCGTCCGGGGCAGATCACCAGATGCGATCGAGGTAGGAGAATGCCAGGCGCCGGCCGTCTGGCGCCCAGGCGGGCTCGCGCGCGCCGCGCGGTCTGCGAGTTCTGGGCGCTCAGGCCGAGCGCAAGAGCAAGGAAGGCAGCGGCGCCAAGCGCGGTCCTGCGCACTGCCGAGCCTCAGGCGAGCCGTCGGACCGCGTCAACGATGTGCCTGGCCGAAATACCGTAGCGATCGAGGAGCTCGGCCGGCTGACCGCTCCTCGGCAGCTCCCGGACGGCAAGGCGATGTACGGCGAAGCCGGCCGGGGCGACGGCTTCAGCAACCGCGTCGCCGAGTCCGCCGGTCGCGTAGTGATCCTCGACGGTGATGATCGCGCCCTTGGTTGCCTTGGCCGACGCGACGAGCGTCGCCGCATCGATCGGCTGAACCGAGTAGGCATCGATGACCCGGATGTGGATGCCTTCGCCCTTCAACTGGGCGTACGCCTTGCGCGCTTCGAACACGGTCACGCCGGCCGCCACGACGGTCGCGACGTCCGACGCGCTCTGGTACATGACCTTCGAGCCGCCGATTGGAAACCGCTCGTCCAGACCGTAGACGATGTCGGTCTTGGGCCGGGACGTGCGCATGTAGGCGAGCCCGTGATATGCGGCCATCTCGGCGACGAGCCGTTCGGCGCTGACGGCGTCGCACGGGTAGAGCACGGCGCAATCGGGCACCGCACGCATCAGCGCCAAATCTTCGAGCGCCATCTGCGACGGGCCGTCCTCGCCGATCGAGATGCCGGCGTGCGAGCCCGTCAGCTTGACGTTCAGCTGATGTCGCGCATTCGACAGACCCGCCATCCGGATGAAGTCAGAGGCGCGGGCCAGGAAACACGCAAACGTAGTCGCAAACGCAATCGCGCCGCGCGCGGCCAGCCCCATCGCGGCGCCGACCATCACCTGTTCGGCGATGAAGTTCTGGTAGAAGCGATCCGGGAACGCCTTTTCGAACCGATCGCTGAACGTGGAGTTCTTGACGTCGGCGTCGAGCGCGACAACGCGCGGATCGATCGCGCCGAGAGCGGCGAGGGCCGTTCCCCACGCTTCGCGTGTCGCCACCTGCTCACCTGGTTTGTACGACGGCGCGGCAATCTTCGAATAGTCCGGCGCAGCGGTGGCGCGCTGCTTGACGGCCGGCGGCGGAATCGAGGGGCTCGACGCGCCAGAAACGAGCTGCGCCTTGAGCCCGGCAATGGCCGTGTCGACCTCCTCGCCTTTCTTGAACGCCCTCCCGTGCCAGCCGTCCTTGCCTTCGACGGCGGCGACGCCCTTGCCCTTGATCGTCCTGGCAAGAATCATCGTCGGGTTGTTCTTCGCGGCGCGCGCTGCGGCAAATGCATGGAGCAGGGCCTCGACGTCATGGCCGTCCACGATCAGCGTGTGCCAGCCGAAGGCGTTCCACCGCGCGGCAATCTCGTCCATCCGGTGTTCGAACTGGGTGTGACGGCTCTGGCCGAGCGCGTTCACATCGACGATGCCGCAGAGATTGTCGAGCTTGTGATAGAGGGCGACATCCGCTGCTTCCCACACCGAGCCTTCAGCCATCTCGCCATCGCCGAGGAGCACGTAGGTCCGGTAGTCGGATCCGATCCGGCGCGCGTTGAGCGCCGTGCCGACGGCCGCGCAGATGCCCTGGCCGAGCGAGCCCGTCGCGACGTCGACAAACGGCAGCCGCGGCGTGGGATGGCCTTCGAGGTCCGAGTCGAGGCGGCGCAGGTTGAGCAGGTCGGCGCGAGGAACGAGCCCGGCGTGCGCCCAGGCCGCGTAGAGGATCGGCGCGGCGTGCCCCTTCGACAGCACGAAGCGGTCGTTGTCGGGATTCTGAGGATCTTTTGGATCGAAGCGCATCTCCCCGAAAAAGAGCGTCGCGACAATCTCTGCCGCAGACATGCACGACGTCGGGTGGCCGCTTCCGGCCGCCGTGGTCGACAGGATCGAATCGATGCGAAGCTCGGTCGCGAGGTTCTTCAGCGCAGCAGCGGAGGCAGTCATTTGTTCAGTAAAGTTTATCCCAGGTCGGAACTCGCGGCTCGCGGCTCGCCGCTAGCGGTTGCCAAGCCGGGCGACAACCCTTCGCTCGGATTAGCAACCGCGAGCAGCGAGCGGCGAGCCGCGATCCAGGAGTTGCGCAACGTCAGCCGATTGGCTCCCGGACGGCCAAAAGATAGTGCGCGGCCAGGGGCCCTTGCTCGGGGACGAGCGGGGTCATGGCAGCGAGGGTCGCCCGGGCCTGATCACCAAATTGGTGATCGCCTTTGCTACCTGCGAGCCGTTTGAGCACGCGTGCGGCGTCGCAGTTGCCTGCAAAGGGCTTCAGGCGCTCACGCATCCGGCCGACGCGCTCGGCAGCCTCGGGGACCGAGCGATCGAAGAAGCCGCCCTGGTCGTCGTCCCACATCGTGCGCACCGCGTAATGCGCGAGCTCCTGCGCCATCATCTCGTAGACGACATTCCCGGTCGCCGCATGCGCGTCGAGGTGCGCGGCGGCCATCGCAATCTGGTCCTCGAGGAGCCCGCGAACCGACGCGCTTCCGTCCAGGCAGTGCGCGATCCCCGCGCCCGGACGGTAGCAGGCGACGACCAGCCGCTCGAGCGACTTCAGCGCGAACTCACCGAGCGCCGTGTCGTCCATGACCTCGGCGGCACGAAGCGTTGCCGACACCATCTGCGCATTCCACCCGGCATAGAGCGCGCCGTCGACCGTGGGGGCGCCACCCGCGCGGCGCTCGTCCGGCGTCCGGGCATAGTAGGCGCGGTCGGCCCGCAGCGAGCCAGACCAGCCGCCGTCGACGGCGTCGGCCAGCGACGTCTGCGTGAACCGCAGCACATCCTCCGCCCGCTCGCGGTAGCGCGCGATCCGGAGCGTCTCGCTCGCCTCGACGTAAATCCTCAGCAGGCTGGCGTTGACCTCGAGCAGTTTTTCCTGGCGCGGCTCTTTCCAGTCGCGCGTCGCCGCGCACCGGAAAAACCCACCATCGACGTCGTCGTGCAGTTCGCTCCACCCCATCCCGTCGAGCGACACCTCGACGAGGTGTGCCAATGTCTGGTCTTCTGTCTCGCGATAGAGATCGAGGGCCAGCTGGAGCGGGGCAATCAGCGGAAACTTCGGCGCGGTGCCGAAACCACCATGTTCGGCGTCGAAGGTCTCGAACACCATCGCGGCGACATCGGCGTCCGCTGGTTCGACGTAATGGCGCGAATCGGTAGGTGCCGCGGCGTTCGTGAACTCCGCCGACCGGGACTCGAATGCCACCGTCACACGCTCGAGCACCGAGGGCATGCGATCGACGGTGACGTACGTTCCGCCGCCGATGACCTCGCCGTCGGCCGTCAGAAACGCCGTGGTCGGCCAGCCGCCGAGGCTATAGCGATCGCTGATATCGGGACGCCGGTCGGCGTTGACGCGGATCGGCACGAAGCGACCGTTGACCATCTGCGCCACGCGCGGATCGGCATAGGTGGTGCGGTCCATGTCGAGGCACGACTCGCACCAGGGCGCCGCGATCGACAGGAGCACGGGCCGGTCTTCCGCGCGCGCGCGCGCGAACGCTGCGGAGTCCCAGGAAAGCCATTGGACGGTGTCCACGATCTATCGGTCAATTATAATGACTGGAATGCTTGTGCTTCGGTTCGCCACAGTCCTGGCGATTGCCGTCTGGATTGGCGGACTGCTCGTCCTCGGCGCGATCGCGGCGCCGGCAATTTTCGACGTCGTCGCGCTCCGCCAGGTGCCGGACGCACGGCTGCTCTCGGGTGCCATCTTCGGTGAGGTGCTCCGGCGATTTCACCTGGTCAGCTATGGTTGCGCCGCGATCATCCTCATCGCGCTGTCGATTCGCGCCGTCCTCGGACCGCGCCCGCGCCGGTTCTCGACCCGCTTCGCCCTGACCCTGCTGATGCTTGGCGGCGCGCTGTACTCCGGCATGGTCCTGTCGAGCCGCATCGCGCAGGTGCAGCAGGAGATTGGCGTCGGCATCGCGCCCTCGAGTCTGCCCGCAGGCGATCCTCGTCGGGTCGCATTCGGCCGGCTGCACGGACAGTCGACGCTCGTGCAGCTCGTGCCAATCGTGGGTGGGCTGGTGTTGATGTTGTTCGAGTTGAGGGATTAGCTCTGGCCATCCACCGAAAGGCTGCGGTCACAAAAGCTTTACACCGCGAGGACGCAGAGACCGCGGAACCCTAAAAACGTTTTCTCTGCGCCCTCAGCGTTCTCTGCGGTGAGAGGCTTTGGGCATGGCGGTTTTGCTGAAATGGTTCTTTAGATAAGGACAACAGTGAAGTACGAAGGCGTGCTGCTCAAGATCGAAACGGCGATCGAACGCGATCCGGCGCGGGCGATGGAGGAGACCGTGCGGCTGCTCGCGGCCGAGATGCCCGCCTATACGTGGGTCGGCATCTACCTGCTCGACGGCGACGAGCTCGTGCTCGGGCCGTTCGTCGGGAAGCCGTCGCCGCACACGCGGATCCCGCTCGGCCGCGGCATCTGCGGCGCCGCCGCCACCGAAAAGGCGACCATCATCGTCGACGATGTGAATGCGGACCCGCGCTACCTCGCGTGCAGCATCGAAACCAGGTCCGAGATCGTCGTGCCCATCCTGACCAAGGGTGATGTGCTCGGCGAGATCGACATCGACAGCGATCGACCCGCGGCGTTTGGCGAGGGCGACCGCGTGCTACTCGAGAAGGTGGCCGCACTACTGGCGCCACGGCTGCGCAAGCCGCGCGTGAAGCAGGCCCGCTGATGGCGCACACGATTACGCTCATTCCCGGCGACGGCATCGGCCCGGAAGTCACCGAGGCGGTCGTCCGGATCTTCACGGTGGCGGGACTCCGGATCGAATGGGAGCGGCACGATGCCGGCGTGACCGCCTTCAAGCGCTTCAACCAGTCGCTGCCCGTCGAACTGCTGGATTCCATCCGCAAGAACAAGGTCGCGCTCAAGGGACCGGTCACCACTCCCATCGCAGAAGGCTTCACCAGCGTCAACGTCGGGCTGCGCAAAGCGCTCGATCTCTATGCGAACCTTCGCCCGGTGAAGAACCTGGAGGGCGTGGCGAGCCGCTTTCAGGGTGTCGACCTGGTGATCGTCCGCGAGAACACCGAAGATCTCTATTCGGGGCTGGAGCACGAAGTCATTCCGGGTGTGGTGGAAAGCCTCAAGATCATCACCGAGAAGGCCTCGACGCGCATCGCCAGATTCGCGTTCGAGCACGCGCGCGGCAACGGGCGAAAGCGCGTGACGGCCATCCACAAGGCCAACATCCTCAAGCTCGGCGACGGGCTGTTCCTGCGCAGCATCAGGGACGTCGCGCGCGAATACACCGACATCGGCTACGACGAGAAGATCATCGACGCTGCGTGCATGTCGCTGGTGATGACGCCGGAAAAGTTCGACGTGCTGGTGCTGCCGAACCTGTACGGCGACATCGTGTCAGACCTCGGCGCCGGCCTCGTCGGCGGCCTCGGTGTCGTTCCCGGAGCGAACATCGGCGAGACCTGCGCGGTCTTCGAGGCTGTCCACGGCAGCGCGCCGGACATCGCCGACAAGAACCTCGCGAATCCGACCGCCCTGCTGCTGTCGGCGCTGATGATGCTCGACCACATCGGCGAACGAGAACGGGGCGCCCACATCCGCGCCGCCCTCGGCCGGACCCTTGCCGCGGGCAAGGTGCGGACGCGCGATCTCGGCGGGCAGGCGTCGACGACGGAGTTCACCGAGGCGATTTGTAAGGAGATGGAGAAGTAGCGTTGTTCACTGCTTAAAGCCTCTCACCGCCGAGAGCGCCGAGAACGCAGAGCCCTTTGATTGGCTTTCTCTGCGGTCTCTGCGGTAGGAGGCTTTTGCAGCGAGCGTCGTCCTGGAATGGTCCCCGAGGCGCTAGATACCCAGAACCGCCATATAGTCCCTCACCGCCCGGTCGAGCCCGACATACAGCGCGTGGCTGACGAGCGCGTGCCCGATCGAGACCTCGTCGAGGTGCGGCAGCGTCCTGAAGAGCGTCAGGTTGTCGAGGTCGAGGTCGTGCCCGGCGTTGACGCCAACGCCGAGGCTGTGCGCGAGGGTCGCAGCGGCGGCGTAACTTTCGAAGCTTGCCTGCCGCTCCCGCCCGCCTCGCTCGTAGGCGCGGGCGTAGGGCTCGGTGTACAACTCGATGCGATCGGCGTCGAGTGACGCCGCCCATCGCACGGCCTCCAGATCCGGGTCGATGAACACGCTCACCCGGATCCCGTCACGCTGCAAGTCACGGATCGTCGTCTGCAGCGCCGACACTGGCGTGTTGGACGGCCACCCTGCCTGACTCGTAATCTCCCCCTGGCGCACGGGCACGAGCGTGCACTGATCGGGCCGGACCTCATGCACGAGCGTCAGGAGATCGGGCCGCGGATCACCCTCGATATTGAACTCGACGCCCTTGAACTTCGACCGCAGCTGCGACGAGACCGCGCGGACGTCGTCAAACGTGATGTGACGAGCATCGGCTCTCGGATGTACCGTGATGCCGGGAGCGCCGGCGCCCACACACACCGCGACCGCGTCGGTCACGCTCGGCAGGTGCCCGCCGCGCGAATTGCGCAGCGTCGCCACTTTGTTGACGTTGACGCTGAGCTTGGTCATTTCTCGTGCTCGCGGGGCCCGCGCCTTCGCATGGCTTCGGCGACGCTCGCCGTAGCCTTGGCGGAGGCGGCCACCCCCGCTCGCGCTGCTGATCTACATACGCCATCACTGGTTTATCCCAGATGGTCTTTCACTCGACCAGCAATCTTGGACGCCCACGCCTGGATTTCCTGCTGGTCGCGTCCCTCGAGCATCACGCGCAGCAGCGGCTCGGTGCCGGAGTAGCGCACCAGGAGCCGGCCGTGGCCGGCCAGCTGCGCCTCGACCTGCGCCATCGCCGCGGCGATCTCCGGCACCGTCTGCAGATCTTTCTTCTCGCGCACGCGCACGTTGACGAGCACCTGCGGATACGTGACGAGCTCCGACGCCAGATCGGCCAGCTCGCGGCCGGTTTCGGCCATGACGCGCAGCACGTTGAGCGCGGTCGCGATGCCGTCGCCGGTGAAGAGATGCTCGGCAAAGATGATGTGCCCCGACTGCTCGCCGCCGAGCGAGAGGTCGCGCCGCACCATTTCTTCCATCACGTACTTGTCGCCGACCGGGCAGCGCACCAGCTCGATGCCGCTGTCGCGGAACGCGATCTCGAGGCCGATGTTGCTCATCACGGTCGCGACCACCGCGTTCCCTTTGAGGCGCCCGTTCGCCTTGAGGTGCCGCGCGCACATCAGCAGCACCGCATCGCCATCGACGATGCGCCCGTCGGCATCGGCGAAGATGGCTCGATCGCCGTCGCCGTCGAAGGCGACGCCCATCCGGCACTTCTGCTCCCTCACCGTCTGAGAGAGGCTCTCTGGATGCGTCGAGCCACAACCGAGGTTGATGTTCCGGCCATCCGGCGACGCGCTCAGCACGAGCAGCTCGAAGCCCAGCTCCTTGAACAATCGCGGCGCGACGGTCGTCGTCGCGCCGTTGGCCGTGTCGAGGGCCAGCTTCGCTCCGGCAAGACGCTTCGCGTCCGGAAACGCGAGCCGCGTGTGCGCCATGTACTCGTCGACGACGTTCGCGCGATCGAAGCGCGCCACGGCTGACGGCGGCACCGCCCAATCGGTTCGGGCGACGATCGCTTCGACTTCGCGCTCGAGCGTCTCGGTGAACTTCTCGCCCTTTCCCGAAAAGACTTTGATGCCGTTGTCCTCGAACGGATTGTGAGACGCCGAGATGACGATCCCCGCGTCGAAGGCCATCGCCGGCGTCACGTAGGCAATCGCCGGCGTCGGAATCACCCCCGCGCTCGTCACGCTCGCGCCCTCCGCGCCTGCGCCCCGCGCCAGCTCCTCCTCGATCCAGGCGCCCGACTCGCGCGTGTCGCGCCCGACAACGAACCGGAGCGGTCGCGGAATCTCCCTGCGCATCGCGCGCACGAGCGCCGCCCCGAGCCTCGCCACGGTCGCCCGATCGAGCGGATAGTCTCCCGCCTTCCCGCGCACGCCATCTGTCCCAAACAGCTTCTTCACGCTCATTTGATGATCACGGTCACAGCGCTCGGCGACACGGCGCCGACGCCGACTTCTTCCGAAGGGTCGACCTGGACACGAAGGTTGTACTGGCCCGGCCCGAGCCCAGCCAGATCGACGAAGGCCTCAATCGTATCCGGGCTGATCCGGCCAAGCACCTCGCGCTGGCCGCGGATGCCGACACGAACGACGGCCGGGGTGATCCTGGCGAGACCCGCCGCCAGGTTGCGGTAACGGACCGGCACGCCCGCGACATCGCGCTCGATCGGCGCCGGCAGAATCTCGATCACGACGGTCGCGGTCAGCGGCTGCTCGACCAGCCGCACCGACGAGTCGCTCACGCCGACGGTCACGACATCGCGCACGCGCTCGTTCTTTCCATCGATCTCGACGGGTTCGGTCGTCGCCGACGCCACTTCCCTGACGTGGCTCTCGGGTCCGATCACCTCCACGGTCGACGGTTCGGCCGAAATCCGCCCCACGACGAACCCGGGGGCGGGATCACCGTCGGTCGCCGGGACGATCGGCACGCGTCGCCGGACTGACTTCTCGAGCGATAGCGAGATCGACGGCGGCATCACCTGCGCGACGTCGATGCCGTACGGCGCACGGACCTCGTCAGTACGCAGGTGAAACAATCGCGCGCCGGTGCGCGCGGTCGTCAAATCGAGCATCGCCACGACCTCGCCGGGATCCAGCCGACTCAGCTGCGCGGCGGACCCGCGAATACGCACGTCGACGGTGTCTGGCAGGTCGCCGACAATCTCGAGCGCGGGTGACAGGTTGCGCACCGCCAAAGGCACGCGGAGGCTCCGCTCGACGACGTGCTCGCCGGCGACGGTGAACCACAGCACGGTCGCCAGGGTAATCGCGAGCACCTTCAGGCCCAGGTGGCGGAACGGATGGTACGCCATCAGTGCTCGTAGGCTGGGGCCGCTGGCCGGCGCGTGCCGGACCGCCGCGGCGAGATGAGCGATTGCAGCCGGTCGCGCAACTGATCGGCGGTCAGATCGCGTTCGAGCCGCCCGTCGATCGCCAGCGCAATCTGCCCCCGCTCCTCCGACACGACCACCGCAACGGCGTCGTTCTCCTCGGTCAGGCCGATGGCAGCGCGGTGGCGCGTCCCAAGTTCGCGACTGACGATCGGGTTGACGGTGAGCGGCAGGAAGCACGCCGCCGCCGCGATGCGATTCTCCTGCAGCACCACCGCGCCATCGTGTAGGGGCGAGGTCGGTTGAAAGATGGTGACGAGCAGGTCGTAGGTCATCTCGGCGTCGAGGGGAATCCCGCTCTCGATGTAGTTCCGCAGGCCTATTTCACGCTCGATGGCGATGATCGCCCCGGTCTGATGCGACGCCAGCATTGTCGCCGCCACGATCACTTCCTCGATCGTCTCGTTGGTGGCCTCCTGGCGGTTGAAATAGCGGAAAAACGGCGCGCGGCCGAAGTGCGCGAGGGCCCGCCGGATGTCGGACTGGAAGATCACGATCGCCGCAAACGCCACGTAGAGCAGCGCGTTGCGAATCAACCAGTTGAGCGTCTGGAGCGGCGCCAGACGCGACACGTAAAAGAGGGCGACGATCAGCAGCGACCCGGCCGCCATCTGGACGGCGCGGGTGCCCCTGATCAACTTGAGGAACTCGTAGATCAGGAACGAGACGATCGCAATGTCCAGCAAATCCCACCAGCCGGCGGCGGGCCGGTAGCGGAGGAGGCTCGACAGATACTCGTTCATCGCAGGATAAGGCTATCTTACAAACTGGTTCCGTGTAATCCGTGGTGTCCGTGGCGTAGATTAATGCCGAATCGACGCGGCCCGCAGGCGATCCGAGACGCGCACGACGTCGACCATCTCGCGGACGGCGTGGACGCGGACGATGTGGGCGCCGGCAAGGACGCTGGCTGTGACTGCCGCGGCCGTCGCCCAGTCGCGCTCGTCGGGCGCACGTTCGCCGGTCGCCGCCGTCAGAAACGACTTGCGCGACGGTCCGACGAGTATCGGACGATCGAGCTCGGCCAGCCGGTCCAATCTCGCCAGGGATTCCCAGGTGTGCTCGGCGCGCTTGGCGAAACCAAATCCTGGGTCGAGGATCAGCCGATCGCGAGGGATCCCGCCGCGCGTCGCCCGGTCGATGGCTGCCTCGAGCTCCCCCCGGATCTCGCCGGCGACGTCCTCGTAAACGGCACCGCGATACATCTCGGCGGAGCGGCCGCGGTTGTGCATCAGCACGAGCGCGGCGCCGGCGCTCGCGACGACCCGCGCGAGGTCGGCGTCGTACTGCAGGCCACTGACGTCGTTGACGATCGATGCGCCCGCGGCCACGGCCTCCCTGGCGACCGCGGCCTTATAGGTGTCGATCGACACCGGCACGCGACCATCACGCGCCAGCGCGTCGACGACTGTCAGCACACGTCGCAGTTCCTCGCCGGCGTCGACGGGCCCGGCGCCGGGCCGCGTCGACTCTCCGCCAACGTCCAGAATGTCGGCGCCGTCGGCAATCATCGTCAGGCCATCCGCGATCGCCAGCGCGTGATCGAATCGCCGTCCGCCGTCGGCGAACGAGTCCGGCGTGACGTTGATGATCCCCATCACGAGCGTGCGGCCGCCCAGATCGAGCGGCGCCCGGCCCGGCAAGGCGATTGAGTAGTGTTTGCGGGGACTCATGCCACGGATCACATGCCACGGATTTACACGGATCACACGGATCACACGGATCGGGTCGTGACGTAGCTTTCAGAAAAAACAAAGGCCACGACCGCGTCGTGGCCTTTGCTGATTCAGACTGTCGATTCGGAACTGCCGACTCGGACTACCGGACTGTGACTACCGACTAAAGACTCCCGACTGCCGACTGTCTATTCCTGAGTCAACGGCTTATTCAGCGGTGGAATCGGCTGCACGATCGACGGCCGCTCCTTGCTGTGCCGCTTCGAATCATCCGGAGACGGCGTCGAGGACGAGGCGGCGACTTTCTGATCTTCGAGCGGCTCGCCCGCAACCATCCGGCGCACCTGGTCGGCATCGAGCACTTCGCGCACGAGGAGCGCATCCGCGATCCGGCCGAGGGCATCCTTGTGCTGCTCGATGAGCGACTTCGCGCGGGTGTAGTTGTCGGTGATGATCCGCCTGATTTCCTTGTCGATGTTGATCGCCGTGTCTTCGCTGTAGTCCTGATGCTGCGCGATCTCGCGGCCGAGGAAGATCTGCTCTTCCTTCTTGCCGAAGGTCAGCGGCCCCATCGTCTCGCTCATGCCGTACTCGCAGACCATCTTGCGGGCCATCTCGGTGGACCGTTCGAGGTCGTTGCCGGCTCCGGTCGTCATGCTGTTGAACGTCAGTTCCTCGGCGAGGCGGCCGCCGAGCAGTATGGCAATCCAGTCGTTGAGGTACTCGCGCGTGTAGTTGTGCTTGTCCTCGATCGGCAGCTGCATCGTCACGCCAAGCGCCATCCCGCGCGGGATGATGGTGACCTTGTGGACCGGATCGGCGTTCGGCAGGAGCACGGCGAGGAGCGCGTGACCGGCTTCGTGGACGGCCGTCACCTTCTTCTCCTCGTCGTTGATGATCATGGACCGGCGTTCCGAGCCCATCATCACCTTGTCCTTGGCGAACTCGAAGTCGAGCATCCGCACGACCTTCTGGTTGTAACGCGCGGCGTTGAGCGCCGCTTCGTTCACCAGGTTGGCCAGGTCCGCGCCAGAGAAGCCCGACGTGCCGCGCGCCAGGACGTTGATGTTCACGTCGTCGGAGAGCGGGATCTTCTTCGTGTGGACGGCGAGGATGCCCTCGCGGCCCTTGACGTCAGGCCGATTGACGACGATGCGCCGATCGAAGCGGCCGGGACGGAGGAGCGCCGGGTCGAGGACGTCGGGCCGGTTGGTCGCGGCGACGAGGATGACGCCCTCGTTCGACTCGAACCCGTCCATCTCGACGAGGAGCTGATTGAGCGTCTGCTCGCGCTCGTCGTGGCCGCCGCCGAGGCCCGCGCCGCGGTGCCGGCCGACGGCGTCGATCTCGTCGATGAAGACGATGCAGGGGGCGTTCTTCTTGCCCTGTTCGAACAGGTCGCGGACGCGCGAGGCGCCGACGCCGACGAACATCTCGACGAAGTCGGAGCCGCTGATCGAAAAGAACGGGACGTTGGCCTCGCCGGCGACCGCACGGGCGAGCAGCGTCTTGCCGGTTCCCGGGGGGCCCATGAGGAGCACGCCCTTCGGAATGCGGCCACCGAGCTTCTGGAATTTCTGCGGTTCCTTGAGGAACTCGATGATTTCCTGGAGCTCCTCCTTGGCCTCGTCGACGCCCGACACGTCCTTGAACGTGACTTTCTTCTGGGAGCTCGACGAGAGCTTCGCGCGGCTCTTGCCGAAGGAGAGGGCCTTGTTCCCGCCGCTCTGCATCTGCCGCATGATGAAGATCCAGAAGCCGATCATCAGCAGGATGGGCGCCCAGTAATAGAGCACGTTGGCCCATGGGCTCGCGGCGGCGTCGCGACCGTTGATGATGACGCCTTTTTCGGTCAGCAGATTACCGAGGCCTTCGTACTGGGCGACGGCGTAGGTGCGGAAGTCGGCGCCGGCGCCAGCGGCCGAACCAGTCACGTACTTGCCCTTGATGTCGTTCCCAGTGATTTCGACTTCGGCGACTTTTCCGTCGGCGACTTCCTTCAGGAAGGTCGTAAACGGGATCTGCTGGGGACCCCGGTTGAAGTTCGCGGAGAAATTCCAGATGAGGACCGCGACAACGACGAGGACCATCCAGAAGAGCAAGCTCTTGAGGGTCGAGTTCAACCTTGGCCTCCTAACCGCCTTGCTTTCAAGAGTATCACGGCTTGTGAGGCCTCTGTGACCCGAAAATCCTCGGCCACCGACTCGCCCACAACCCACACGATTCTATCGGCGCTATCTACAACGAGGGGCAGGGAATCCCGCCCCTCCCGTGGCACTTTTCGATCGACCAGGACGTCCTGCACTTTCTTTCGACGCCCTCCCATCCCGAGCGGGCTCAACCGATCGCCCGGCCTCCGGGACCGGACCGCGAGCGGCAGCGTCATCCCGTCGGCCGCCACCGTCTGCTCCAACATGCTGGCACCTTTCCCGGGAAGGTGCCAGCCACCTGGGCCGGGACGGTCCGTCTCGGAACACTGGGTGGCAGAAACTGCCCAGCCCTGTGGGGCGAGGACGACCTCTCCAGGAATAGACAGCGAAACTCGAAAAGAGTTCGAAAACGGCTGGGCGTCGGCGCGCCGGGAGTCGAGTACCAGTGTCTCGCCCCGGCGTACGGCGTGCTGCCCTGGCAAGCTGAGCGCCCCTTCCCCGCGCGGGTCCCGCGCGAGCGCGAGCAGGCGCTCGACGTGATCGAATCCCACAAACCGCCCGCGAGCTACCGTTTCCATCGCGATTCGCGCGACGCGAACCGCAAGCGCCGGATGTAGCGTACTGAGTGCCCGCGCATCAAGCTCGACGGCAGCCTCACCCGAAATACCCGTCTCATTTCTTAAGACGATCAAATCGAGCAAATCGATTGCTTCCCGCTGCAGCCGGTCTTCGTCGTGCCTTGCGATTGTGGCTTCGCGGGCGAGCACATCGGTAATTCCAGGCGAGAAATCACGCGACAAAAGCGGCAGGAGCTCATGACGGACGCGGTTGCGCGGAATGTTCAGATCGCGATTGCTTTCGTCGTCTCGAAATCCCTGACCGACCGACGCCAGATACGCGCGGAGCTCGTCGCGGCCAATCTCGAGCAGAGGCCGCACGACCCACCTTCGCGCCTCTGGCGCTTCGGCGGGCAAGCTCCACCTTCGCGCCTCTGGCGCTTCGGCGGGCAGGCCCACCGTCCGCGCCTCTGGCGCTTCGGCGGGCAGGCCCACAGTTCGCGCCTTCGGCGCTTCGGCGGGCAGGCCCACAGTCCGCGCCTCTGGCGCTTCGGCGGGCAGGCCCACAGTTCGCGCCTCTGGCGCTTCGGCGGGCAGGCCCACAGTTCGCGCCTCTGGCGCTTCGGCGGGCAGGCGCGTTTTCGGATGGATGCCGCCCAGCCCCCGCGGCCCCGCGCCACGGAGCAGCCGCAGCAGAAACGTCTCGGCCTGATCGTCGCGGGTGTGCCCCGTCGCGATGACGTCGGCGTCGAGCTCGATCGCGATCCGTTCAAAGAGCTCGTAGCGCGCCCGACGGCCGGCGTCCTCGAGCGACGTGGCGAGCCGGGTGGCCAGCGCCCGCACGTCGACCAAATCCGAGCGAAACGGTACCGCCCTCTCGGCCGCCAGCGCGCGGCAGAACTCTTCGTCCTCACCGGCTGCCTCGCGCAGGCCGTGATTGAGGTGCGCGATGCCGGCAATCGACAGCTCCCCCGCGCCCTCGAGCTCGCCGAGCAGCCGCGTCAGCGCGACCGAATCGGGGCCTCCCGAGAGCGCGACGAGCACACGATCGCCCCGGCGCATGAGCGCAAGACGACGAATCGTGTCGAGGACGCGCTCGGCAAGTGCCATCGAGTCCGCCAAACCAACGAACCTTGGACGAGAAGGAGGCCCTTGTTCGAGCAAGGGAAAAAATGGTGCCGGTGCAGGGACTTGAACCCCGGACAACGCGGATATGAGCCGCGTGCTCTAACCAACTGAGCTACACCGGCAGGAACTAATGATTATAGATCAGGCTCAAGGCTCAGGGCTCAGGCTGCTCAGGGCTCGTCGGCTCAGGCTCAGGGCTCAAGCAAAACCCTTCGACCCATAACTCAAGATCTTGCCTGAGCCTTGAAGCCCTGAGCCGCGCGTTCGGCCCTGAGCCTTGAGCCCTGAGCCATGAGCCTTACGTGATCAACATCGCATCCCCGTAGCTGTAGAACCGGTACCGCTCCGCGACCGCGGCCACATACGCGTTCAGTACTTGCTCGCGGCCGGCGAAGGCGGACACCAGCATCAGCAGCGACGACCTCGGCAGGTGAAAGTTCGTCAACATGGCGTTGACGACCTGGAACTCGAAGCCGGGGTAAATGAAGACGTCGGCCGCCGCCGGACCCGGACGAACGACCCCGCTCCCACGCCTGGCCGCGTCTTCCAATGCGCGCGTGGTCGTCGTGCCGACGGCTATCACGCGGCGACCATCGGCCCTCGCGCGGCCAATGCTGTCGGCAGCACTCTCAGTGATCGCGTAGATCTCTGGATCGACGACGTGATCCTCGACGCGGTCGACCTTGACCGGCTTGAACGTGCCATAGCCGACGTGCAGCGTGATCGAGACGCATGCCACACCGCGAGCGCCCAACTCCGCCAGGAGCGACTCGGTGAAGTGCAGTCCCGCGGTCGGCGCGGCCACCGACCCGCGCACGCGCGCATACACCGTCTGATAGCGCTCGCCATCTGCTGCGGTGTCTTCACGCCTGATGTAGGACGGCAGCGGCACGTGACCGATCGCGTCCACAAGGGCCGTGACGCTCGCACCCGATTCCGACCACAGACGGATTGTGCGGCGTCCCTGGAACCGTCGCTCGAGCACTTCCCCCATCAGCACGCCGGCGTCGCCTTCGAACCTGACCACGGCTCCTGGTTTGAGTTTCTGGCCCGGATGCATCAGGGCATCCCACACCACCGCGCCATCTTCTCCGGATTGAACAACCTCATTCGCCACGGGTAACACGGACGACACGGCCGGATCGATGGCACTCTCGGCGTCGAGGTTTGCGCTGAGGGGGTCCGTCCGGGGCTGCGGACTCAGCAGTAGGCACTCGACTGCCCCACCGCTGGGTACCCGATGACCCAGCAGCCGCGCGGCAAAGACGCGCGTGTCGTTCACGACGAGGACATCGCCGGGTCGCAAAAACGCCGGGAGATCGACAATCGCGCGATGTTCGAACGATCCGGTGCCGCGATCGAGCGCCAGCAGGCGGGATTGACCGCGAGGCGCCGCGGTCTGGGCGATCAAATCCGCCGGCAGCGCGAAGTCGAAGTCGTTTACCAGCATGCGCCCCTGTCGCAGGCACGATTCGTGCTGAAGCAGTCTCGCGGTCGAAAGATGGAGAAGCCTGACACCCCAGACAGCGAAAAGAAAGCGGCGTCCAGCCCAGACGCGAACGGTGCCGACGTCGTGAACGGCGACGCGCTCGTCATCCGCATGCCGGTCGACGTGCGGAGCGTCTCGCTCTCGATTATCGCCGCCCTGGCCGGGATTCTCGCGCTTCAGTACGCGCAGTCGGTCCTCATCCCGATCGTGCTCGGCGTGCTCCTCAGCTACGCGCTCAGCCCGATGGTCACGTCGCTCGCCCGCTACCACGTTCCGCGCGCGCTCGGCGCGGCGCTCGCGGTCTCTCTGCTCGTCGGCAGCATCGGCGTCGGCGTCTACACGCTCAGCGACGAAGCCGGCGCGATCATCGCCAAGGTGCCCGAAGCGGCCCAGCGCATCCGCCAGCGCGTCGCGGCCCAGAGGAGCCAGCGCGGCACGGCAATCCTCCAGCAGGTGCAGGACGCGGCCAAGGAGATCGAAAAAACTGCTGACGCGGCGACCAAACCCGTGGAGGACACACGAGCCTCACGGACCGGACGCGACCAGCTCCAGCAGGTGGAGGTCGTCGAGCCCGCGTTCCGAGCCTCTGACTACATCTGGATCGGCGGCGTCGGCCTGTTCGGCTTCCTCGGCCAGTTCGCGGTCATTCTGTTCCTCGTCTACTTTCTTCTCGTTACCGGCGATCTGTACAAACGAAAGCTCGTGAAGATTGCCGGACCGACGCTCGCCAAAAAGCGCGTGACGGTGCAGATCCTCGACGAGATCAACCAGCAAATCGAGAGCTTCATCAAAGTTCAATTCATCACCAGCCTGATCGTCGCCGTCGCGACCGGCCTCACCTTGTGGGCCTTCGGCCTCGAGAACTACGCGATGTGGGGCCTGCTCGCCGGCCTCTTCAACTCGATTCCCTACCTCGGACCGCTCCTGGTCACGGGCGGACTGGGCATCGTCGCGTTCATGCAGTTCAACGACGTGGCGCGAAGCCTGTATGTGAGCGGCGCCGCATTCGTGATCACGAGCCTCGAGGGTTTCCTGCTCACGCCGATGCTGATGGGACGCGCGGCGCAGATGAACCCGGTCGCAATCTTCGTCGGGCTGCTCTTCTGGTCGTGGGTCTGGGGCGTCTGGGGAACCGTGCTCGCGGTTCCGATGCTGATGATGCTCAAAGCGATCTGCGATCACGTCGAAGACCTGCGCCCGATTGGCGAACTGCTTGGCGAATAGGGACGGGGTCACCCCCATCGGTCGCGGTTGACCCTGCGTTCGCTCCGCTACCAGATGACGCGCACGGCGCCGGACGCGCGAATGTCGGCATCGCGCGTCAGCAGCGGCAGCGCCAGCGTTCGGGCAGCCGCGACGACGAGCGCGTCGAACGGATCGCGCGTGAAGCGCAGATCGTCTGCCTGATAGACCTGCTCGGGCGTCAGGTCGACGGTGTGATACGCCGGGTTGCTGAAGAGATCCCCGAAAAAGTCCCGAACCGGGCGTCGCAGGTTGATCCGGCTGGCCCGCGCCAGGAGACTCACCTCCCAGATCACGGCCATCGGCACGAACACGAGCGCCTGCTGGCGCTCGCAGGCCTCGAAGTGCGCCGCCGCCCGGCGCCCCAAGGCTCGACTGGCGGACGCGTGGAAAAGAAGCGCGTGGGTGTCGGCGACGGCTGCGGGCAGATCAGCCACGACGGCGTGAGCGTGTGATGCGTCGAACTGGCTTGTATGGCGCCCGCGATTCAGAGACGTGGAGCGGCCGCGCCAGAGACGCGGCGAAGAGATCGCGCACGACACTATCCGCCCGCTCGAGCTGCGGGTCGTCGGCAGCAAGATCGATAGTGCCGACGACGCTCCGCACGGCTGCCGGCACACCGAACCGGCCCGCCCGCGCGGCCGTAATCAGGTCGTCCACCGCCGCGCTGAGGTTGCCGTGGCCGTATCCCTGACCCTTCAGCCAGAGAAGGTTGGCCTCGTCAAGGGTAACCGACACAGCGCGTCTTGCCATACAGATACTATATCATATTTAAGTAGTACAACAACATCGCCATCGCTGTTGAGCCTGCTGATTGCTCATACCAGCGAGAACCTGCGTCAGCAGCCAGATGAGGAACACGATCGGAACGATGCCAATCGCGGCGACCACGCCGATGCTGCCGAGCACGAACCAGTAGTCGCCGCGTGTCGGCGGCAACCCGGGCCGGGCGTGGCGCTCGAGCAGCGCGATGTTGCGGAGATCGGCCTTCCAGAACACGTCGGCGACATCGCCGGCAAACGGCACGAGGCCGAGCAGCATGTCGATGACCGGCATTGAGCACCATCCGCGCCACGACCACAGCGGGGACGCGCATCTTGAGCGCAGTGCCAAGCAGGATCAGCGTGTAGACCGGCGCGACGAGATCGCCCAGCCCCGGGACGAGCCCGATGATTGCGTCCAGACCGAAGCGGATGTTTGTGCCAGGGACTCTGAAGGCGCTGTCGAGCAGGACCGCCCACCGGCGGAGCTCGTCGAGGCCCGTGGACCGTGGAGGACGCACGGGGGACATCGTATCGCGGCTCACCTCTCGCAGCCCGCTACTCGTGGCTTGCCCGGCCAGTCCAGGCATTCCCGAGCTGCGAGCCGCGAGCTGCGAGCCGCGACTCTTCATTGTCGTGTCATCCTCGTGTCGTCGCTCTCTCGAGGGACCGAACGCGATCGTGCGCGTCGAGCACCTTCATCGACTGTTCGCGCAGCAGCGCCACAGTCTGAATCGGCAGGACTTCGTTCAACGCCTCCTGATACATCTTCTTCGCCGAGTCCTCGCCCCGTTCAGCTTCCGCGACGATGCTGCCATCGTCTTTGCCCGTGACGATCGACTTGATGTTGATCCAGCCGCGGTGCGCAGCGCCGGCAATGCTGCCGCTCTTGTCCGGATCGCCGCCGAGCCGGCGGACCTCGCCCTGTAACTCACGAGCCATCTCGCCGCGCTGCTGCGAGAACTGCTGGAAGAGCGTTCTGATCTGCGGGTCCGCGAGCCCTTCCGCAGCGGTCTTGAATCCTTGCTCGCCGTCTTTACACGTTTCAATCAGCCCGTTGAGTACGGAAATCACCTGTTGATTGTCCATTGAGGGTTGTACTCCTTTCTATTTCAGTGATCGGAGCAAGGGCGAGGCCATTGCCATCTCAGCCACGAACGTGGTACCTATCGTGACTTGTGCCTAAGAGCAGCCTCCGTGTCTGGCCGGGCTCACCGCATCCGCTGGGTGCGACGTGGGACGGCGTCGGCGTCAACTTCGCGATCTTTTCCGAGCACGCAACCCGCGTCGAGCTCTGCCTGTTCGATTCGGTCGATGCGGAAGTGGAATCGCTGACGATTTCTCTCCCCGAACACACCGACATGGTGTGGCACGGCTACCTGCCCGACGTCCACCCGGGTCAGCTCTACGGCTTTCGCGTCCACGGCCCCTACGCGCCGCAGCACGGCCACCGCTTCAACCCGCGCAAGCTGGTCATGGATCCGTACGCGAAGGTCATTGGTCGCGCGACGCGCTGGCACGACGCGCTCTTCGGCTTCCGCATGGGTGCTCCCGACGATCCGACGTCGGACGATCGCGACAGCGCGCCCTACGCGCCGCTTGCGGCGGTCGTCGACGATGCGTTCACGTGGGGAAACGACAGCGCGCCGCGGACGCCGTGGCACGAGACGGTGATCTACGAGCTGCACGTCAAGGGTTACACGCAACTCCATCCGCACGTGCCGGAGGCGCTGCGCGGGACCTATCTCGGCCTCGCCTCCGAGGCGGCCATCCGTCACCTCACCTCGCTCGGCGTCACCGCCGTCGAGCTGATGCCGGTGCACCATCACAACGACGAGTGGCATCTCGTCCAGCGCGGCCTGAACAATTACTGGGGCTACAACACGCTGTCGTACTTCGCGCCAGATGTGCGCTTTGCCCTCTCCCCGCTTCCGCTCGAGGCCGTGCGCGAGTTCAAGGTCATGGTCCGCGCGCTCCATGCCGCCAACCTCGAGGTCATCCTCGACGTTGTCTACAATCACACCGCCGAAGGCAACCACCTCGGGCCGACGCTGTCGCTCAGAGGCATCGACAACAGCTCCTACTACCGGCTGCTGCCGAACAACCCGCGCTACTACCAGGACTTCACCGGCACCGGCAATACGCTCAACATGCGCAGCCCGCGCGTCCTGCAACTCATCATGGACAGCCTGCGCTACTGGGTGCTCGAGATGCACGTCGACGGCTTCCGCTTCGACCTCGCCAGCGCGCTCGCGCGCGAGCTGCACGCCGTCGACAAGCTCGGCGCGTTTTTCGACATCATCCACCAGGACCCGGTGCTGTCGCAGGTCAAGCTCATCGCCGAGCCGTGGGATCTCGGCGAAGGCGGCTACCAGGTCGGCAACTTCCCCACCAAGTGGACTGAGTGGAACGGCAAGTACCGCGACGCCGTCCGCCGCTTCTGGCGCGGCGACGACGGGGTCGTGTCGGAGCTGGCGACACGGTTGTCGGGAAGCAGCGATCTTTACGAGCAGAGCGGACGACGCCCGTACGCGAGCATCAACTTCGTGACCGCGCACGACGGCTTCACGATGGCCGACCTCGTCAGCTACAACGTCAAACATAACGACGCCAATGGCGAGAACAACCAGGACGGCGAGAATCACAACCTGAGCTGGAACTGCGGCGTCGAAGGCCCGACCGAGGATCGCCGGATCCTCGATCTGCGCGATCGGCAGCGCCGCAACCTGATGGCGACGCTGATGCTGTCGGTCGGCGTGCCGATGATCAGCGGCGGCGACGAGCTCGGGCGGAGCCAGCGCGGCAACAACAACGCCTACTGCCAGGACAACCCGCTCAGCTGGACCCAGTGGGATCTGACCGCGAGTGGGCGCGAGTTCCTGAACTTCGTCAGGCGCGTGATCCGGATTCGCAAGGATCACGCGGTGCTGCGGCGGCGGAAGTTTTTTCAGGGCCGGCGGATTCGCGGCAAGGGTGTCCTCGACATCACCTGGCTCGACCCCTCGGGACGCGAAATGGCCGACGATACCTGGAACTCGCCCGGCGTCCGTTGCCTTGGCGTGCGCCTGAACGGCGACGCGATCAACGAAATCGACGAGCGCGGCGAGCCGATCGTCGGCGCGACGCTCGCCATGCTGCTCAACGCCGGTCCCGAGGCGATGCCGTTCGTGCTGCCAACAACGACGGCGACCGAGCGCTGGCTGACGCTTCTCGACACCGCGGATCCGTGGCAGCCGTCACGGACGCTGCGCGGCGCCGAGCGCTACCACCTCCAGCCCCGATCGATGGCGGTCCTGCGGCTGGAAGGCCAGGAGCGGAGCGACGAGTGGGGACCGATGGGAGTGTACTGAAATGCTGAATGCTGAATGCTGAATGCTGAAGTGAAGTCTGAAGTGCGAAGTGCGAAGTGCGAAGTAAGCAACGTCACAGCCTGGGTGCAACCGCAGCGGCGGCTTCCGTTGACGTGACGACTGGCGTGACCTCGAAATCGACGAGGTCCTTCCATTGGTCGATCCACTCCTGCAACAAGCGGAAATCGTCACACTCCATGACCTGGAAGCAGCGCTGCAAGTCCTGCGTGACCCAGCTGCTGACGTAGCGGAGTCCCTCGGGCGCCAGTCGTCCGTGGTCGCGGAACCGCCGGTATACGGGGACCGGGTCACCCTTGAAATGTTCGACGATCATGTAGAGCATCGAAGCTCCTGTGGAGCGGCACGGGCAAGCTCACGAGTGCTTGAGCCACGCTCGAATGGAATTCCCGAGACTGCTGCCGACGCCGGGCAGCCTCACCCAGCGGCCGTTCGAGAGAAGGATCGCCGTTGGTGAACCCTTCGCCTCTTCCACTCTCGTGATCTCCGCCAACGTGTACCGTCTGCGCCCCCGAAGATCGGTGACGAGCAACGCATCATCCGTGAGCCTGACCCGGATCACCAGGCTCTCGATGATGCCGCCGATGCCCGCAACGGTCGCACATGCAAGCCCGACCGACACCCAGTTCCAGCCCCGAAGGCGGTAGGTCATCACGGCACCGGTCGCGAAGAGCAGCGCCACGAAGACGGACACGATGATGATGGCCCGGCCGGCGCGGAACTCGCGACGGCCTCGGTATGCGCCCATGGTCAGGTCCGGGCCTTTCCCGCCTCCAGCACGACTTCGATCGAGACCACGCGCGCGGCGCCGCTTCGTGGCCAACAGTCCTCCAGGAGCTGTTCGACGTGCGCCGAGTCGCGCGCGGCGATAGCGACGCGGTGCTGTCCGATGACGTCGGGATTCGGATGCTCATGCTTGTCGTGAGGACGGCCTTCGCTGCACTCGTACTCTGCGATCGCTTCTTGCGCACGTCCGACGGCCGCCAGCGCGCGGCCACGCTCGTTCGCCCGGCTGGCGCGGGCTCGCTTACCGAGAAAGGAAACTGCTCCTCGCGGTTGAGCCCGACGCTCTCCGATTAGACTCCCGGCAGTTCCAGCGCTGCTATTTGAGCGGCACCAGCTTCGGGGGCCGCACACCGTGGCGCACGGCGCCGGCGACCGGGATATAACGCAACTCCTCGGCCGACGAGACCGAGCGCAGCATCAGGCCGCCGCGGCTCATGTCGCCCCGGCCGACGAAGTCAGCGGGAAACAAGAGGCGCGCGCCAAAGATGCCCTGCAGCACGTCCACGTACTTGGGCGACGCGATGCTGCCGAGCAGCACGACGCCGCACTCGGGCCCGACATCGTCTGCGATCGCGCGGGCGCTGTCCTCGAGGGGCCGGCGGTACTTCGCGTTGGCCGAGTCGATGTCGACCCGGGCGAAGTTCCGGAGCGCGCCGAGCGTGACCGGCGTATCGATCGAGCGGAGACCGGCGTTCGGGGTGATGACGAAGGAGCCGGCGCCCGAGAGCGGCGAGTCGGGATCGGGAGGCCGCGCGAACGCGCGCGCGTAGGCGAGCTTGCCGCGGAAATAGAGGCCACTCAGAAACGCAAACACGTCGCCGATCGGCGCCCCCTCCGAGGTCCGCAGCTGGACCGCGAGCTCGAACGTCGCCCGCTCCGACATGACCATCGCCGCGCGCCGGCCGCCGCAGTTTGCCGGGGACAAGAGAAAGATCTGGGAGATCACCTGGCGATCAGGATAGCGCGGAAGGACGAAGCGTGTAGTCCCTGTGCCATCAGCCAATCACAACGCGCTCGGCGTCACGCGCGCGTCGCGACGATCTGGAGATACTGGCCCTCGATAACCGCGCTGCCGTCCAATGCACGGTTGTAGGTCTCGAGGAACCCGCGGATGCTACGGCGCAAGCTGGTCTGGTCGTCCTCGTCGAGCATCTGCAGCGCGCGACTGAACGGGCCGAGATAGGTGCTGTAGACCTCCATCGCGTGGTGAATCGATTGGAAGTATTGATTGGTCGCGCGCCTCTCCGCGGCGATCGATGACGTCCCTGAGCCGAGGAGCTCGCGAAGGCCAGTCTCGGTGCCCCACCTCGTCGGCGGCTTGAGCCCCGGCGGTGGCGGGACGTACTGCGCGACGATGCGAAAGAACTCGCCGCCGAAGCCATTGGGAATCCAGCAACAGAGGCCGATCTTCCCTCCCGGGCGGCAGACCCGCAGCAGCTCGCTCGCGGCCCGATCCTGATCGGGCGCGAACATCACGCCGAACACCGACAGCACGGCGTGGAAGTGGGCGTCCGGGTACGGCAGCGCCTGCGCGTCGCCCTCTTGGAAGTCAATCGGCGTAGCTTCGGCGGCGGCCCGCTGCCTGGCGCGGTCGAGGAGCGCCGGCACGAAGTCGACCGCCGATACGTTGCAGTATCGGCGCGCCGCCACCAGAGCCGCGTTGCCGCTTCCGCACGCGACGTCGAGGACGCGCTGGCCTGATCGAGGATCGCACGCTGCGACAAGCGACTCGCTGACCGGCATGATTTGCCGGGCCAGCTCGTGGAAGTTACCGGTCGCCCACGTGGCCTGCTGCCGCGCCGTTATCGCGCCGTAGTCGATACTGTTCATTTCAGAGGTTCAAGAGGTTCATAGGGTTCAGGCGGTTCAGGGTTCGAACCCCTGGAACCTTATTTTACTGGCCAGCGCGCGGACTCGGTTCGCGCCGTCGTCAGGTATTTCTCGATCTTCGCGACGACCTCCGAATTGGTCGCTGGCAACATTGCGCTGCTCGTACGGATCGTCAGGCAGATCGTAGAGCTCGAGCGGGGCGTCCTTCTTCAGCCGGACCGCCTTCCAGTTGCCCATGCGCACGGCCTGCTGGAATCCTCGCTCGTGAAACTCCCAGTACATGAACTCGTGCGTCGGCTGCTGCTCGCCGCGGAGCGCGCGCGCCATCGACATGCCGTCGATGCCGGCGGGAGTCTTCGCGCCGGCGAGCTCGGCCAGCGTCGGCAGCATGTCCCAATGCGCCCACTCGTGGTAGCTGACGCGTCCGGCCGGAATCGTCCCGACCCAGCGCGCGATCATCGGCACGCGGATGCCGCCGTCGTAGAGGTCGCGCTTGATTCCCGCGCAGGCCGCCGGAGCTCCTGAAGAAGGCGGGGTCGCGCTCCACCTTCCCGGTGAGGACCGTTGTCGCTCATGAACAGGATGAGCGTCCGCTGATCGATCTTGCGCTGCGGCGAGGAGGTCCGTCAGCCGACCGATGTCGCGATCCATCCGGGTGATCATCGCGACGAACGCCGCGTGCGGCGTCGGCTGCGACCGGTAGCCGAGCGACGCGCCATCCGGAGTCGCGCCGGTTTGCCGGCCGTCGGCGGCGGCGTTGACGAACGGCGTCTCCGGCAGATACTTCCCTTTGAGCGGCGCCAGCGAATCCTCTGGCGCGCGCAGCTCGGCGTGAGGCACGGTGTAGTTGAAATACAGGAAGAACGGCTTCGGGTCCGTCGCGCGTGATGAACGCCTCGGCTTCGCGCGTGAACAGGTCGTTGACGTAGTCGCGCGTGGGATCGATCGCCACACGCTCGGAGTTGCGGTACAGATGATCGGTGTACTGGCGATGCGCGTGCCGGTGATCGAGAAAGCCGAACGAGTAGTCGAACCCCTTCTTGTCCGGCTGCCCGGTCGTGCCCGGCATGCCGAGGCCCCATTTGCCGACGACGGCGGTGCGGTAGCCTGCGTCGCGCAACAGCATCGCCACCGTGACGTCTTCCGGTCGCAGCGGGATCTCGCCGTTGCCGCGAATCCATCCGTGGCCGGTGTGCATGCCCGTCATGAGTGCCGCCCGCGAGGGCGCGCAGACGGTGCTGCCCGAGTAGTAGTTGGTGAAGCGAATCCCCTCCCGCGCGAGGCGATCGATACCGGGCGTCGCGAACTGGGCCTGGCCGTAGGCGCTCAGATCGCCATACCCGAGATCGTCGGCCTGGATGAGGATGATGTTGGGCCGGGGCTGACCCTGCGAAAGCGCCGGCGGCGGGACGTTAGACGCGACTATCGCCACCAGGGCAATCGCGGCGATCGCAATGAATCGTGCTGTACGGTTCATGCGTGGTATGGTAACTCGGCCCCCGGGGGAATTCGCTGCGCTAGGTCATGGTTCGCGGCGCTGCTGCCCGCCAGTATTCGCCAGCTCCCGATAGAACGTGATCAGGTCGCAGCTCTTCGCCGGCGCCGCTCCGAGCTGCCGCAGCATCGTCGTCACCTGCCCGCGATGGTAGCTGGCGTGATTGACGACGTGCTGGAGCATCTGCCAGAAGGGCGACGTCGGAGGACACGCCGCTCAAAAGCGTGTACGGCATCACGCGGTCGACACCCGCGTCGCCGATCCCGTCGACAAACGCGCGGACCTTCTGCTCGTGTTCCAGCCCAGTCGCGCCGTAATGTCGCAACGTCTGGAAACTGGTCGGCCGGCAGCAGCGCCGTCGGCGAGTGCCCCTGCCAGCGTTCGTACCAGACCCACTCTGCGGCGTAGATGTGGACGACTGTGTCGCGAACGGAGGGAAAGCTGTTCCCCAGATCGCGCGTGAACTGCTCAGACGTCAGCGCCTCGATCGCGTCGAACATGCGATCGCGCGCCCAGTAGTGGAAGTCGAGCAATGTGCGCAAGTCCTGGTGTGTCACGGGTGTCTGCGGCTATTCTAGCCGCCCGCCGGCTTGTGTCGCATCAGGGATCAGGGATTCCGGGATCAGAAGGGCTTCTGATCCTCACGATCAATTTGCCTATAACCGATCAGCAGCTCTTCCTGATCCCTGATCCCTGATCCCTGATCCCTGACCCTGAAGCGCCCTCCCCATCCGGGTGATGCACCGCACCTGTCTGCCAGTTCACAGATCGCAGGCATGGATACGAACACGTTGACAGCACTCTCGGAACAGATGGCGAACGCCGTGGAGGCGATCGCGCCATCCGTCGTTCAGGTTCACGGTCGGCGCCGACCCATCAGCGGCGTGGCCTATGCCAGCGACATCGTCGTGACCAGCGCGCGCGCGCTCGGTCGTGAGGATGGCGTCGAAAGTCACAGCGCCGGATGGCCGGGTGACGACCGCCGAACTTGGCGGATGGGATCCGGCGAGCGGATTGGCCGTTCTGCGGACCGAAGGGCTCGCGCTCGCGCCGGCGGCCGTCGCAGAGTCTCCGGCGCGGGTCGGTCACATCGCGCTGGCCGTCGCGCGATCATGGAGCAATGCGCTGACCGCGAGCGCGGGCATCGTCGCCGTCATCGGCGGACCGTTGCGGACCGGGCGCGGGCGTGAACTCGAGCAGGTCATCCGCGTGACCGCGCCGCTTCACGACGGATTCGCCGGCGGTGCGGTCGATCGACGCGTCGGGCCGCGTGATCGGCATCGGCACCGCGGCGCACATCCGCGGCCTCGCCGTCGTCATTCCGGCGGCGATAGCGTGGAAGAGCATCGCGCACCTCCTCGAACACGGTCGACCGCGGACCGGATTTCTCGGCGTGTCCGGCCAGCCAGTCCGACTGGCCGAGCGGCAGCGGGGCGACAGGTGGGCGAGACCGAGGGCTGCTCGTGATCGACGTCACTCCGGATGGACCCGCCGACGAGAGCGGAGTGCTCGTCGGCGACGTGATTCTCGACCTCGATCAGCAGCCGGTCGGATCGGCCGACGATTTACTGAGCCTGCTGACGAGTGACCGCGTCGGCCGCGCTGTTCCGCTGCGCGTGCTGCGCGGCGGCGCGCTGTCGGAGACCTCACGGTGACCATCCAGGAGCGAAGAACGTAGCAATGCTGAATGCTGAGTGCTGAATGCTGAACGAATTCTGAAGAGGTTGCCACCTTCGACATTTCGTTCAAACATTCCAACATTCAGCATTCACTTCAGCATTCAGCATTCAGCACTCAGCATTGCCCAATGCGTGTCGTCATCGTCGGGCCGCCAGTCGCGCGTGCGCGCCTGTCGGCTCACCTACCCGACGGTCTCGAGGTCGTCGGCGAAGCGCGCACGCTCGCCGACGCGCGCAACCTCGCGCTCGCGGCCGACGCCTGGCTCGTCGCCACGGCAACCCGAGGACGATACCGACGTCGACGGCAGCGAGCCGCTGACCGCCCGCGAGCTCGAGGTCCTGGAACTGCTCGCGCAAGGACTGCCCAACAAGTCCATCGCCCGTCGACTTGGTATCAGCGATCAGACCGTCAAGTTCCACGTCGCGTCGATCTGCGGGAAGCTCGGCGCCGTCAATCGCACTGACGCCGCGCGGCGGGCGCTGCGGCTGGGAATGATCCCCCTTTAGGCGCCTCGCAAGAGTCAGGCAGCAGCTCGTCAAAGCTGTCGAAAAGGCCCGTTGACGCGAATACTACATGTGTAGTATTACACCTGTAGAAGATGCGCCGGCGCGACACCGGCCGGCGCGAGATGGAGGCCGACCCATGGTTCAGCCCGTTATACGGCGCCGCGAAGAACGTTCGCCGCGGCTCACCGCGCCGCAACTGGCGCTGCTGAGGGTCTTGTGGGAGCGCTCCGAGGCCACGGTGGCCGAGATGCAGCGAGCGCTTCACGCCGAGCGGCCGCTGGCCGCCACGACCATCGCCACCTTACTCTCGAGGCTCGAAAAGCGCGGGATCGTTGCCTACCGCATCGAGGGCCGGCAGTACGTGTACCGCGCGGTCCTCAACGAACGCGACGCCAGACGAGCACGCGCTCGTCGAAGTGACGCAGGGGCTCTTCGAGGGCGACATCGCCACGATGGTGAGCCAGTTGCTGTCGTCTCATGAGCTTCGACCCGGTGACCTGGCTCGAGTCAAGGCGCTCGTCGAAGCCAAAGAGCAGGAACTCGAAGAAGAGGAGGCGCTCATGACCCTGGTCGATCTGGACGCCGCAGCGCCGTCATTCTGTCGTGGCTGCTGACCTACGCCATTCACAGCACGATCCTCTTGGGCGTCGCGCTGGTCGATCGCCTCCGGTTCGCCGACGAGCACGCGTGGCTGGACCTGGTCTGGAAGACCGCCCTTCTCGGCCCGCTCGTGACGGCCAGCGTGCAGGTCGGCTCCGGCGTGATCCCGCTCGGAGGACGATGGCCGATCGGCATCGCGGCGCCGATGCCGGCGCCTATAGCAGACGCGCGGGCCGTGCCGCCTGCGCCACTCATGGCCGCGGCGCCGCCCGAGCGTGCGTCGGTCCGTCCGTCGTCACCGGCACTCCACAGCGACGAGCGCGGCGTGCAGCCGGCGTCGCCGCCTGCCATCAGCACCGGCGTGTGGGGTCAGGTGGCACCGATGTGGCCCTTCGTTGCCGTTCTGTCATGGCTGACGATCGGCGCGGTCATGCTGGTCCGGTTCGGCGCGCGCTGTGCTCCGACTGCATCGGGCCCTCGGCTCGGGGCCTGCCGTCTCTGCCGATGATCTCCGCCAAATGGTCGTCGCGCTGTGCGACGCTGCCGCGACCGAGCTCCGATACGGCTCACCACGAGCGAGACGTGTGCGGTCCCTCTTGCCCTTGCCAGGTCGGCGAATAGTGCTGCCGGAGCGATTTCTGCAGCAACTCGACGCCGAGCACCAGCGCGCCGCGCTGGCGCACGAGATCGCGCATGTGATCCGGCGCGATCCCGCATGGCGGATCCTGGTCGGGACGCTCGAGCGGGCATTCTTCTTCCAGCCGCTGAACCGCGTCGCCCGCGCGAAGCTCTGCGACTCAGCCGAGTTTCTGTGCGACCAGTGGGCCGTGCAGCAGACGCGCTCGCCGCTGGCCCTCGCCCGCTGTCTCTCGATCGTCGCGTCGTGGGCTTCGCCGGCGAGCGACAGGATTTGCGGCGGGAGCCAGCACGATGGCTCGCAGCGACTCTCCGCTCGTTCGCCGCGTGACGCGAATCCTCAACGAGCCTGCGCGTGCCCGCGCGGCGCCCGGCGGTCGTCTGGCTGGCGCTCCCGCTGGCCGTCGTCGCGATGGCCGCCCCGCTCGTCACGGCGGCGCAGCTGTCTCATCACCCGGCGGATGCGGCTCACCTGTCCTCGCCGCTGGCAGATGGCGATGAACACCTCTACTGTCCGGCGAGCAACAGCAAAAGGACGAGCCGTCATCGCAACGAGTCTGGAGCGCGACCGAGCTCGCCCAGGCCCGCGCGCGTCTTCGCGTCCATCGGGCGCCTCGTCCCAGCGATCCGCTGGCGGAGCGCTGGCGGTGGGCGCTCGACGACGCCCGGCGCCAGGGAATCGGCGATTTCTGGATCGTCTACAGGTTCGACACGCCGACGCACGCGCAGGACCTCATGATGAGCGACACGCGCGAGGGCACGTTCGTGAGCACGAGCGGCCGGCTGATTACGCAGGGACCGCCGCTCGCCGACCTGCTCGACGACGCCGCGCCAGCTGGACGCCGGCAACGTCACCGTGCTGATTCACTACGGCGGCGCCCGAGCCGATGCGATCGATCGCGGCGGCTATCGCAGCACGCGACTCGGGTTCGACTTTGGACGGACGCCGGTGTTCTGGCTTGGCTTCGCACCCGAGTCCGAAAGCTTCGAACGCGTTCAGGAACTGTTCGGGCAGGCACGAAACGAGAAGATCCAGGTGCTGCTGATCGAGTTGGCGTCGCTCCATCCGACCACCGATCTCGTGCTGCCGTTCCTGACGCGGCCTGGTCGATCCGTCAAACCCCGTGGCGATACGGCGCGAAGCCGCGGAGGGCTTCGACCACCACCACGATCCGCGCTCGGTCGAGATCCTGCTGCGCGTGGCGCGCACCGACACGGTCTCGGAAGTACGGGCCGAGGCGGCCGAGACCATCGGCGAAGTGCAGACGCCACAATCGATTCCTGCCCTGACCGATCTGGCCACCAACTCGGCCGATCCGGCGGTTCGCCGCGAAGCCGCCGAGGCGTTCGCGGATCAGCCGCCCGCGCTCGCGCTGCCGGCGATCGAAGCGGTTGATTGCGACCAGCGTCGACGAACGAAGTGCTGGTCGAGGCGATCGAAGCCCTGGGCGAGATCGCGGACTCGCGCGTCATGGCCCTGCTCGTTCGGACCGCGACCGGGCATCCGAGTCAGACGGCACAGCAGGAGGCGGTCGAGACGCTGGGCGACGTCGAGTCGCCCGACGCGGTCGCCGCATTGGTTCGCATCGTCTGGGAGCACAAGGATGTGAGGATCCAACGCGAAGCCGTCGAGACGCTCGGGGATCGTCGTGAAGCGGACGCGGTGACGGAGCTCGAGCGCATCGTGCGGGACCACCCGGACGCCGACGTCCGCGAGGAAGCCAGGCAGCGACGGGATTAGCAATGCTGAATGCTGAGTGCTGAATGCTGAAGTTAATGTCGAATTCCCTTCAGCATTCAGCATTCAGAATTCAGCATTGCCCCTACAGTCCCCACCGCAGCAGCACGGCGCCGACGGTGAACCCGGCGCCGACCGATGTCAGCAGCACCAGACTCCCCTTCTTGATGCGTCCGTCGGCGACGGCGTCGGCGAGCGCGAGCGGAATCGTCGCCGCGGTCGTGTTGCCGAAGCGCTCGAGGTTGATCACCACCTTGCAGTCCGGCAGGCCGAGGCGATCGGCGGCGGCCTGAATGATGCGGCGGTTGGCCTGATGCGACACGAACAAGTCGATCTCCGATGGGTCCACGCCGTACTTCTGCAGCACGCGCTCGCAGATCTCTTCGGTCTTGCGCACCGCGAACTTGAAGACCGCCTGCCCGTCCTGCTTGACGTAGTGCAGCCGCTGGTCGACGGTCTCGTGCGACGCGGGCAGCCGGCTGCCACCCGCGGGCATGCACAGCGCCGGTCCGCCGCTGCCGTCGATCTCGTGCGCGAAGCCGATGATCGACGGCTCGCCCGGCGCGGCCACCGACAGCACCACCGCGCCGGCGCCGTCGCCAAAGAGCACGCACGTCGCGCGGTCGGTGTAGTCGATGATGCTCGACATCACGTCGGCGCCGACCACGAGCGCGTGGTCGTGCGCGCCGCTCGCGACCATCTGCATGCCGGTCGTGAGCGCGTAGGTGAAGCCCGAACAGGCCGCGCCGAGGTCGAAGCCCCAGGCGCCGGTCGCGCCGATCTTGTGCTGCAGCACGCACGCCGTGCTCGGAAAGATCGTATCGGGCGTCGTCGTGCCGACGACGATGAAGCCGATGTCGGTCGGCGAGACGCCGGCCTGCTGCATCGCGCCGAGCGCGGCTTCCTTCGCGAGATCCGACGTCGCCACGCCGGGATCGACGATGTGGCGCTCGCGGATGCCGGTGCGCTGCAGAATCCATTCGTTCGACGTCTCGACGAGCTTCTCGAGATCGTAGTTGGTCAGCACACGCGGCGGCACGTAGGTCGACAGGCCGGCGATCTTCACCGGCCGCAGGCTGCCGGTGTCGCGCCGATGCTGCGGGCTGTGAGGTCTCTACCACAAGCGATCCTTTGCTGGAGCATTCAGACCGAAGTACTCGTAGGCGCGGGCCGTGGCGACGCGGCCGCGAGGCGTCCGATCGAGAAAGCCGATCTGAATCAGGAATGGTTCGTAAATCTCTTCGATCGTGTCTTTCTCTTCGCTCATCGCCGCCGCGAGCGTGCCGACGCCGACCGGACCGCCGCCGAACTTGTCGATGATCGTGCGCAGCAGCCGCCGGTCGATCTCGTCGAAGCCGCGCGCGTCGACTTCGAGCAGCTGCAGCGCGTCGTCGGCCACCGCGCCGGTGATGTGGCCGTCGGCGCGCACCTGCGCGAAATCGCGCACGCGCCGCAACAGCCGGTTGGCCACGCGCGGCGTCCCTCGCGATCGCCGCGCGATCTCCACCGCCGCATCGTCGTCGATCGGCACGCCGAGGATGCGCGCCGAACGGCGCACGATCTCCTCGATGTCGCGCTCGCTGTAGTAGTCGAGCCGGTGGACGATCCCGAATCGCGCGCGCAGCGGCGACGTCAGCAGGCCCGTCCGGGTCGTCGCGCCGACGAGCGTGTACGGCTGGATCGGCATCTTCACCGACCGCGCGCCCGGCCCCTGGCCGATCATGATGTCGAGCACGTAGTCTTCCATCGCCGGATAGAGCGTCTCTTCGATCGTCGGCGGCATGCGGTGCACTTCGTCGATGAAGAGCACGTCCCGCTCCTGGAGGTTGGTGAGGATCGCAGCGAGGTCGCCGGCCTTTTCGATGACCGGCCCGGCCGTCGACCGGATGGCGACGCCGAGCTCGTTGGCGATGACGTAAGCGAGCGTCGTCTTGCCGAGCCCCGGCGGACCGTACAGCAGAACGTGGTCGAGCGCTTCGCCGCGCTGTTTGGCGGCCGCGATCGACACCTGCAGATTCTCGCGCACGCGATCCTGCCCGATGTAGTCGTCGAGCGTGCGCGGCCGCAGGCCGGCCTCGTACTGGACGTCGTCGTCGTCGCGCGTCGCCGTCACGAGACGGTTGTCGGTCATGTCCCTTCATCATCGATCTGAGCGCGTCGCGGAGCGCCTGCTCGAAACCCGCGTCCGGCGACGCCTTGAGGGCGCGGTCGATGGCCTTTTCCGCGGCAGTCGACTGATAGCCGAGATTGACCAGCGCCGAGAGCAGGTCGTCGCGCAGCTGGTCTTCCGGCCGGCCGCTGGCCGGGACCGAGCCGACTGCTGGCGTCGCCTGCGCCGGCAGCCGATCCTTCAGCTCCAGGCCAATCCGCTCGGCGGTCTTCTTGCCGACGCCGGGAATCTTCGTCAATCGCGCGACATCCTGCGAGCGGATGGCGCGGATCAAATCGGCCGGCTCGATGCCGGACAACACCGCCAGGCCGAGCTTCGGACCGATGCCGCTGATCGCGATCAGCCGCTCGAACAGATCCTGCTCGAGCGGCGTGCTGAAGCCGTAGAGCGCGATCAGATCCTCGCGCACGTGCGTGTGGATCCGCAGCACCACCGTCGCGCCCGGCTCGCCAAGCCCATAGAACGTCGACAACGGCACCTGCACGTCGTAGCCGACGCCGCCGACGTCCACGACGACGCGGCTCGGATGCTTTTCGATCAACGAACCGCGGAGTAGTGCGATCACGGACGGTACTGGCGCCAGGACCGGAGCGCGGATTGTGGCTTGACGGCATCCGCGCGAATCTCGGCCGGGATGGCCCCCGTCGACGACTGCAGATGGCAGAGCGCGACCGCCAGCGCATCGGCGACGTCGTGGGGCGTCGGCGGCTGATCGAGGCCGAGCAGCAGCTTGACCATCTGCTGCACCTGATGCTTCTCGGCGCGGCCGTAGCCGACGACGGCGCGCTTGATCGCCGCCGGGGCGTACGACACGACCGGCACGCCGGCTTCGGCCGCCGCGAGCAGGGCGACGCCGCGCGCCTCGCCCAGCTTCAGCGCGCTGCGGACGTTCCGCGCGTGAAAAATGTCTTCGATGGCGACGCAGTCGGGCCGATGACGGGTCAGGAGCGTCGTCAGCCCGTCGTGAATCGCGTTCAGCTTGTCCGGGAATGTCGCCCGCGGGGGCCCGGAGAGCGAACCGCACACGACGAGCGCCTGGCGGCTGCCGATCCGCTCGACGCAGCCGTAGCCGGTGCGCTGAGAGCCTGGATCGATCCCGAAGATTCTCACGCCAACGAGGCCTCGATCTCCTTTTCCTCGATATCGGCGTTCGACCAGACCTTCTTCGAGTCCTCGTGATCTTCGAGGATGTCCATCAGCTTGACCATCTGCTGTGCAGGCTTGCCCTCGAGCTTCACGTAGTTCTGCGGCAGCATCGCGATCTCGGCGGCGGCCGGCTCGATCCCGAGCGCCTTGACCGCGTCGAGCACCTGCTGGAACTCCTCGGGCGGCGACACCACTTCCCAGTTGTCGCCATCGTCGCGGAGATCGTCGGCGCCGGCGTCGAGCGCGGCCGCCATCAGCGCATCCTCGCTCGCCTTGGCCTTTTCGACGACGATGTAGCCCTTCTTGTGGAACATCCAGGCAACGCTGTTGGTCTCGCCAAGGTTGCCGCCGTACTTCGTCAGCGTGTGCCGCAACTCGCCGACCGTGCGATTGCGGTTGTCGGTCAGGACTTCGATGATGAGCGCGGCACCACCGGGACCGTAGGCCTCGTAGGTGACTTCTTCGTACGAGACGCCCGGCAGCTCGCCGGTGCCTCGTTGAATCGCCCGCTTGATGTTGTCGGCCGGCATGTTGACCGACTTCGCCTCGGCGATGATCGTGCGCAGGCGCGGGTTCGTATCCGGATCGCCGCCGCCGCCCCTGGCGGCGACGCTCAATTCCTTGATGATTCGCGTGAACACCTTGCCGCGCTTCGCGTCAGCGGCGCCCTTTTTGTGCTTGATTGTGTGCCACTTGGAATGGCCAGACATGGTCGGAAACTCCCGGAAACAGCCAGAAAAAGACGCACGATCCTATCACGAACCGCGGGCGCCCCGGGCACGGACAGAGCGGCCACGGATAACACGGAAAACACGGATTAACGAGATCGCACGCTATCGTTGGGCTTCGATGTCAGGACCCTGGCGACGGCGAGCACCTCTACAGCGGTCTCCAGCACCCGACGCCGGCTGTCGGGTACGCTGAGCCGCACAATCGGCACGTGGGCGGCCAGCGTCGCGAGGCTTCGAAACATCTGCGACAACTGACGCCGGTCCTTGACGTCCATCACATAGGTGTAGGGCGCGAGCGACATGAATCGGTCGCGTGATCCGAGGGGCTTCGTCCGCGCCGGGTCGGTTGGCCGACGCCGCCGCCCGAGCACGAAGAGCGCGCGAATCGCGCTCGGCGAGGTCCTGAACCTCACCGCTGACGTCAGCCGTCGCTTGGCCGTGTAGTGAGCGACACGCGTTGCGGCGCCGCGTTCGAGCCCCAACCCGCCAGCGGAATCGCGCCACAGCCGCAGCCCGGGATAGCCCGGCACGGCGATGCTCTCCGCTGTCTCCCCGCTCTTCTCGCCGGGATCAACGACGAGGCAGTCGTCCGTGACGACCTGACATCCGCGCAGCCCGAGTGCCGCCGCGAGCGTCGACTTGCCGCAACCGGTCGGCCCGACAAAAGCGACCGAGCCCAGACGCGGAATGTGGACGGCACTGGCATGAAGCACGAGGCGGCCGGATCGGCTGAGCGCGAGCGGCAGGACCTGGTCGAGCAACAGGTGCCGGAGCGTCGAGACCGCGAGTCGCGCGACCGGACGACACGTGATGCGGTCGCCCGCCGTCGACACCTCGAAGTCCGCCAGGTCCGGGAACCGCAGTCGGTAACCGTCCGCGAACCTCGCGATCGAGAGCCACGGTCGAGAACGCCGGCCAGGCACGCGCCAGCTGTGAAACGTGTCGAGACGATCGCCGCCCGGCGGAGGGCCGAGCGCGAATGAAACATGTGGCGGGGCCTGGCTCGACGACCGCCGCACGCCGGGCAGAGCGATCGCGCTCGCGACGGTCACTCCGTGGAGTTGATACTTCACCGCTTTTGCCGCGACTCACACACTTCAGACTTCACTTCAGCATTCAGCACTCAGCATTCAGCATTGCTATCTGCTGTACCTCGTGACGACCTCCGCCACAAACACCGCGGCTTCGACGGGTGACGCAAAAAGGTCGCGGTACTCGTCGTAGACAGCACCTTCGATCTCCGCAAGCGTGCGGTCGCCGTCGCAGAGACGAAGGACGGTCAGGCGCGCGACCCCCGAGCGGGTAAGAACAGGGCGGTGCGCCGGGTTGGTGCGGGCCAGGTCTTCACGCGCCAGCAACATGCCGCGAAGCGTCGAGTGACGGAATGTCACCGGCGGGCCGCTCGACGGCTCGACCCGCACATCCCACGCGTACATCGTATCCGCCGGCAGAATCCGCATCGTCACATTGATGGCTGCGCCGGCATCGATCGGCACGGCGTCAGCAATCGGAAAGAAGACCGGGCGACGGAACATGCGTTCCGCCGACAGTGGCGAATTGGTCATCGTGACACTGGGGGACAGGCGCGCCTCGAACCACCCAGCGATGCCGTGAAGCACGCCAGCCCGGGACGCGCGAAGCGACGCAGAGAAGTTGAGCGGCAAGGTATGGTCGACCATCAGGTCGAGCGTCGTCGCGGTCACAGGTGCAGACAAGACGTGCTCCGGCCGCAAACGCGCCGAGTAGCCGGTGTTGGCGGCCACTTCGAAGGCCGGCGTGCAATCGAAGTCCGCCGGGTGTCCTTTCCAGAAGCGCAGCCGGCCGTGTAGCCCGGAATGTTCAACGGCGGCGACGACGAGCCCGAGCGCGCGTGGCACGAACGTGCCGCCGGGCCGAAGGAAACGCTGCCGCACCTCGCTCGCCAGCTCGAGGATGCCCGCCTCGAGTCCAAAACCGCCGATCTGATCGCAGACGACGACGTCTCCCCGCTCCGGAATGGTCACCGATCGAGAGTTGCCGCGGACGCTGGTGATGATGTGCTCGAACCGGTTGGCTCTGGCGATCTGTCGCGCCAGGCCGGCGATGCCGCCCTGCTCGATCGCGTAGACACGGCCGGCGCCTGTACGACATGCCAGCAGGCCGAGGATGCCCGTACCGGAGGCCAGATCGACGACGACGTCGCCGGACTTGACGACCTCGCGGATGGCGCGCTCGTACGCCGAAACGCGGGGGCGGTCGCGCAGGTAGTGGCGATGTTCGTCGATTACCCGGGACACGAGGCGGAAACCGCAGGAGGGCGTGACGAGAGAGCCGGGTGCAGCAACGGCGTGAAGACCTGCGACCGTGAGCCGCCGAGGACTACGACACCGCCGCACTCCACCCATGCGTGGGCGCGAAACGCGGAGTCATCGCGGGTAACGCCGACGACGAGGTTCGCGGGAATGCGGGCAATCGACAAAAGCATCACAAGCGCGACGCCTTGCTCGAGACAGCTCGCGGCGAACGATGAGCGCGCGCCGATGGCGGTGATGGCCCTGCATAGATCCCGGATTTTGGCGGAGTTCACCGGAGGCGGATTGCGCGGATTCCACATCGGACGCGGATCGCCTGGCTTGCCGACGCGTGCCGCGATTCGCACGGTGCGCCCTGGCGCGACGGCCAGGGAAGCCTTGGCGACGAGTAGCGCACAAGCGGCAGCGCCGAGTGCAGCAACGCGCATCACAGGCACGTCATCATCATCATCATGCCGGTGAAGTCGTTGACCGACCCACTCCCGGTCTGTGTGAGCTTGGCCACGGTCCCGTAATCGATGAGTTCCGGGGCGGCGTAGGGACGGCGCGAGCCGACGTCCGGCTCCGGACGGCGAACGTCATGCGTACCTTGGTCGTGCCGATCACTCAAGGGCTGCTCCTTGCTGCTTCAGCGACCGTTCGTCGATCGGAGCAACTGAGCGTACAGAGCTCATTCCGTCGAGCCAGAACTCCAGTGACGCCACCGCCCACAGCGGGCCGGTGAATGCAATGTACGCGTCGTCGCCGCGGCTGTAAAGCCGAATCATGTCGTCGTACATCTGGCGGACGACGCGACCGTCGACCCATCCGGCTTCCTCAGACCGAAGCCGCGCGAACGCGTCCCGACCGCCAATGGCCTTCAGCACCTCGACATAGGTGGAAGAGAACTCGGCCTTGTCAGCGAACGACGTCCGCGCCGCGACGGGCGGCGGCAGGTAGTCGCCGAGCGCGCGCCTGATCACGATCTTGATCGCGTGGCCGCGGGATCGCTGCGACGACGGCAATGCGAGGCCGAACTCCGCGACGCGACGGTCGTAAAACGGATGCCGCTGATCGACGCCGGCGGCACGGCCAGCGCGCTCTTCCATCTCGTCGCCGAGCACCTGAACGAGGCTGGTAACGCCACGGCGGATGTTCTGCTGTTCACGCGTAGGAAATGGCAAATCGGCGCGCCGGCGCAGGCGATCTTCGAGGTTGGTTCGCGCGGCAAGCGCCGGTTGAATCCACGGCCGCCGGACCGGACGCGCGCCAAGGACTGGTCGAAGTGTCGCACGCGCGCGCGCGGAGAGGAGCGGGCTGATTATCGCGCGTCCCCACGCGATCGCTTTGCCTTCGCGCAGGAGATCCACGGCCGGAGAATCGCCGGTAAAGAAATCGTCGCCGCCACACCCGGTCAGGAGCACCTGCACACCGGCCGACGCGGCGGCGGTCCGGAGCAGATCGCCGGCGCTGCTGTTCGGGTAGGAAGGCACGTCGGCGTACCGCCGGGACTGCCGCAGAAGCTCGCCACGCGTCTGCGCGACTACATCAACAAACGTGCCCTTCAGTCCCCACTTCTCAATCACGGCCCGGCTGTAGATGGTCTCGTCGCACGCACAGCCGGGAAAAGCCATCGTGAACGCGTGCACCGGCTCGCGCCCTCGTGCCGCGCCAATCGCCTGCGCGGCGCCCGCGATCGCGGACGAATCGATACCGCCGCTGAGCATCACGCCGACGGCATCCTCGTCGCGCACCCGGCATTCGACCGCGCGCATGAAAATCTCGCGGAAGTGTTCCGCATACTCCTCGTGGCGCGCATACCTGATGCTCGCGCCAGGATCGAAGTCCCAATATCGGCGCGCGCGCGCGCCACCACACGTGATTTCGAGCGCGTGCGCCGGCGGGAGACGCTCGACACCACTCCAGAGCGTCTCCGTGACGGTCTCAGGATTGCCGGTCAGATACTCGGCGATCATCGCGTCATTGATGTCGGCGCGGATCGCGGGGTGCCGCACGAGTTGCTGGATCTCCGAGCCAAACACGACACCGCGTGCGCCAACACCGTAGAAGAGCGGGCGCTGCCCCATCGGATCGCGAATGACGACCACGCGCCCCGATGGCTCGTCCGTCACGACGAGCACGAAATCGCCAAGAAGCTGCGCGCCGGCGCCCACGCCCCAACGGTGCCACGCCGCGAGGACGACAGAAGCGGCGGTGCGTTCGCGAGTGCCGAGTGCATCCGCCAGCTCGTCGAGGTTGTCGATGCGACCGTCGACGACGATCGTGGTGCGGGTGGCGGGATCGTGGAACGGCTGGGAGGAATCAGGGTAATCAGCCGCGTAAGCAAGGGCGGTCGAGCCGGCGCACCGGAAACGGAACGGCTCCTTCGATCGATGGCGCGCCGCGTCGGTCGAGGGGCGGAGATCGTCGAGCGAGGCGGGCCGTCCGTCGAACCAGCAGCAGCCCGCGACCGCGCTCACGCCGACTCGGCTCCGGCGACCGACACGATCAGCCGACGAGCGCGGAGCTCATCGAGGAGACGGGCCACGTCCCGGGCGATCGTCGCGCGATCGGCCTGATACTCCGAGGCCAGGATCTCCACGAGTTGCGGCGCATCGCGGCCCTCCTCGATGAGCCGCCACACGCGCGTCCCGACCTCGTTCAAGCCAAAATAGGTCCCCGACGCGAGGTCGAGGATGACGGCCTCGCCTTCGAGATCCCGAAAGACGACGTCAGGGCTGAGCTTCCACATGTTCTTGCCTGTCTCTATCTTCCTTGAACCCTGAACCTTGAACCTTGAACCCTGAACCCTGAACCCTGAACCCTGAACCCACTAGGACGTCCTCTTCCTGGCAATGATCACCCAGACGTCCGCGCGCGCATCCCACGGCCCGCCCTGATAGTCGCCGAGAATCGACTGAACGGCGAATCCGGCACGCTCGAGGCGGCGGGCCACTTGCGGCACCGACAGGGTCCGGAACGTCAGTGCGAACCGATGGATGGTCCGGTTGCGGCCGCGGCGCTCGACGTACTCTTGATCGAAGATCGTGAGTTTGCGCCGCCGATCCTGGCGAACCGACTCGACGAGCGTGATGGTCGTGCGCGCGTCGCGCCGGCCCTTCAAGCTGATGCGCCGCCGATACTCGCTCCACCGCGGCAGATCGGGCACGAGGTCGAGCGCGAAGAAACCGCCTGGCCTGAGCACGCGGGCCACCGATTCCAGCGTCGACTGGAGATCGGGCTCGCTGGTGAGCGACTGCAGGATGCCGTACGGCGCCATCACCAGGCCGAAGCCGTTTCGCGATCGGAACGGCAGGTGGCGGATGTCGCCGCGAACCAGGAGCGCGCGGTCGGCGAGCCGGGCGCGCTTCAACCGCCGCCGCGCCCGCGCGAGCATCGGCGCGGAGAAATCAACGCCAACGAGTGTGGCGCCGGCTTTGACGACGGGCAGTGCAACGCGTCCGGTCCCGCAGCCCAGCTCGAGCACCGGCCCGTCACCGCCACAGGCCAACGCCAAGCGCTGCCAGAACGCGATGTCGCGGCGCGCGACGGTCTGCGCGTTTTCCCAGTCGTAGAACGGCGCGTACGTGTCCCAGCCGTCTGTGCCGCTTGGTGTCTGCTTCAATGCCCTCGAGTTCAAATGCTCCCTCGGCGCGAAGCCCGCCGTAGCCTTGGCGAGGACGGAGCCTGCCGCGCCGTAGCCCGCCGAAGCCTTGGCGAAGGCGGCTTCACTCGGCGCGCTGTCCGACCGTCGCGAAGAGCATCGTGTTCTGGATCTCGACAAACGCCGCGCCGGCCGCCGAAGCATCGCGCGCGTACTGCTCGATCGATTTCAGGAAGTCCGCGCCGAGCCGCCGGAGCGATTCGTCGGGAGCCTTGGCGATCGCCGCGCGAACAGCAGTGCGGCGCGACTCCCAGAATGCGGGTGGCGGCGCGGCGAGGTGCGAAACCGACACCGGAAACAGGCGAACCGACACGGGCTCGACGCCCGCGGCAGCGAGCATGCCCGGCACCAACGGCCCGACCGCCGCGGCTGGCGATTCACCGCGCACCGAGCTGAGTCCTCCGAAGAAACGCCGGCTCAACTCGAACGACTCCATCCCGCTCTGCACAGAGCTGAACCAGTACCGCGCCGCATTGTCAGGTTCGACGATCAGCACGCGGCCGCCAGGGCGCGTCACCCGGGCGATCTCGCCGAGCGCGCCAGGAAGGTCGCGGATGTGCTGCAACACGGCGACGCAATAGGTCGAGTCGAATGAATCGGCGGCAAACGGCAGGCGGCACGCATCTGCGGCCGCGTACCCGACGCGCGCGTTGATGCCGCGCGTGGCGATATGCGCGTCTCGTACCCGGTCGATCACGAGATCGACGCCGAAGAGGTGCATCTGCGAGAGCCGCAGGCGCGCCAGGCTGATTTCCGCGGTACCGGTTCCGCAGCCGACGTCGAGAATCCGCTTCCCGGGCCGCGGACGAAGCGTCTCCTCGAGAAACGCCGTAAAGGCATCGTCCCACCAGTGCTCGCGGAGATGCTTGAGCGTCGAGGAGGTCAGCGCATCGAGGTCACGACTCATTGTGAAAATCCGCGCACTAGCCGACCCCACAAGCGTCGATCGGGACGACGCCGGGCGTCGAGGAGCGAAGGATTCTACCACGCGAAACGTGATCGACTGCTCCGTCTCGGAACAGATCGGTGAGCGATTGCGCACTCGAATCGTCCCGGAAACCGGCCGCGTCTTTGCTACAGCAGTTCGATTCCAGGTTGTCCCGGCCGTCTACCTGGTCTAGATTAAGAAGTTGATACCGTTCACAATAGGTCAAACGGCGAAGCGGGGTCGGACCCGACCCTTCGCTGTGGCTGGAGCTTCAATGTACCGCGCCGGAACATCTTGGGCGATGGTCGCCGTAGCCGGGCTGCTGCTCGCCGTGACGGACAACCCCGTCGCGACGGCGCAGGCTCCGCCATCCCCTCAACCTTCCCCGGCTGCTACAACGACGACAACGGGCCTCGGCGTCGTCATCGGCACGGCGTGGAAGGGCGACACACAACCTTATCCACAGCCCCGGATCCGATTGAGGAACATCGCGACGGGACGAACGGTCGCGCGCACGATCGGCGACGCCCAGGGCCGGTTCCAGTTCGAGCGCGTCGAGCCGAGCGCATACGTCGTCGAACTGGTGTCGGGCGACGACAGGGTCCTGGCGGTGGGCGACTTGTTTGGCGTGCCGGCTGGCGGGCAGGCGAACACGGTCGTGCGGTTAAGCTCGAAAACGCCGTGGGTCGCCGGCTTCTTCGGCAATGCTGCCGCGTCGGCAATCAGCGCGGCGTCAGCGATTGGCGTCACGGCTATTGGATCGAGCGGCACTCCGGCGAGTGCGCAGTAGCCCTGAACCGGGCACCCCATGTTCGACGTCCAGGATCTTCAGCAGACCGCAGGGGCCACCGAGTCCTCCTCGAGTCCGCGGCAGTCGTCGAGTGGACAGCAGGTTCACCTGCTGGATCGGCTGACCGCGGTCTTTCGCCACCGCCGGCTCGCGGGCGCAGCCTTCGTCATCGTCGTCAGCGTGATGATGCTGCAGACCTACTCGAAGATTCCGCTCTATCGCGCCAGCGCCCGGGTAGAAATACAGGATGAACGTTCGACGGCGGTCGGCAACCTCAACTCGAACGACCCGATGTACTTCCAGGATCCGGAGCCGTACTACAACACGCAGCACAGCATTCTCCGGAGCCGGGGACTGGCCAAGCGTGTCGTGCAGCGGCTTCAGTTGCAGAAACATCCGCTCTTCAACGGCAGCGCGCCGCAGGCCCGCGGGCCGCTCAGTGCGGTGCGCGAGGCGCGACGCGCGATTGGCACGTCGGTGCGCAACGTCATCTCACGGGGAACACCAGAGGTCCCCGCCGAAAAGCCCGCGCCTGATGAAAGCGCGGTGGAGAGCTCGCTCATCAGCCAGTTCCTCGGCGGCGTCGAGGTCATTCCCGAGAAGTCGACGCGGCTGGTCGAAATCGCCTACGTCTCTCCCAGTCCGGAATTTGCGGCGCTGGCCGCGACGACGCTCGCCGAGGAGTACGCTCAGCAGAACCTCGACGTCCGTCTCGAGACGATCAACAAGAACCTCGTGTGGCTGACCGACGAGGTCGCCAAGCAGGAGACGAAGGTCACCGAAGCGGAGGCGGCGATGTCGAGGTACCGCGAGCAGCAGAACGCGCTCTCGCTCGAGGATCGCCAGAACATCGTCGTCTCACGCTTGAATACGCTGAACGACACGGCGACGCGGGCGCGCACGACGCGGCTGCAGAAGGAAGCCAGCTACAACCAGGTGAAGTCGGTCGACCCGAAGAGCGACGCGGCAGACGCCTATCCCGTGATTTCGACCAACCAGGGGGTCATGGAAGCCAAGTCGCGGCTCAACGATCTCAACGCCGACAAAGCGCGGTTGTCGGCGCGGTATCTGGCGGGACACCCGGACCTCATCAAAGTCGAAGGGCAGATCGAGAGCGCGCGGGCGGCGCTCGTCGCGCAGCGCACACGCGTCATCGAGTCGGCCAAGAACGAGTACGAAGCCGCGGTCATCGAAGAACGCAGCTACGCCGGCCAGCTCGAGTCGCAAAAGGGCGCGGCGATGGACCTCGATCGCAAGAGCGGCGGCTACCTGGTGTTGCAGCGGCAGGCCGAAACCAACCGCCTCGTCTACCAGTCACTTTTGCAGCAGCAGAAGGAGCTGCGCGTCGTCAGCAACAGCCGCACGAACAACGTGCACGTGCTGGATCGCGCCGAACCGCCCGGGGGGCCGTTCTCCCCCAACGCGCGTCGCGACTGGTTCACCGCGCTCATGGCGGGACTGCTCGTCGCGCTCGGCCTGGCCTTCGGCATCGAGTACCTCGACGATACGGTCAAGACACCAGACGATGTGACGGATCGGCTGCGGCTGCCGCTGCTCGGTCTGGTGCCGTCGGTGCGCGGCAAACGGGTCCCGCTGCTTTCAGAGGCGGTCCCGCACGATTTCGGTGAGGCCTTCCGCTCGTTGCGGACCTCGCTCGTTTTTACGAGCGGATCGGAGGGGCCGCGAGTGGTCGCGGTCACCAGCAGCCAGCCCCTCGAAGGCAAGACCACGACCGCCTGCAACCTCGGCATGGTGCTGGCCCTCGGCGGATCGCGGGTGCTGCTCGTCGACGCCGACCTGCGCCGGCCCGGCCTGCATACCGTGATTGGGGCGCAGAACGAGATCGGTCTGTCGCACTTGCTCGTCGGGCAGGCGCGCGTGCGCGATGCGGTGCAGAAAACGAGCGAGCCGAACCTCTTTGTCATCTCGGCGGGCCGCATTCCGCCCAACCCGTCCGAGCTCCTCTCCTCGGAGCGGATGCGCGCGCTGCTCTCGAACCTGCGGACGGGGCCCTTCGACTGGGTCATCATCGACACGCCACCAGTGCTGGCCGTGACCGACGCCGTGATTGTCTCTCGGGCGGTCTCTGGCGTCGTGTTCGTGATCGGCTCCGAGATGACCCGGCGCGTGCACGCCGAGCGCGCGATTGAAACGCTGACGGGCGGCAACCCCGCGTCGATCGGCGCACTCCTCAATCGCGTCGACTTCGACCGCAACCGCTACTACTACTCGCGCTACTACGGCTACCACTACCAGAACTACTACGGAACCAGCGGCAAGAAATCTGCCTGAGGTGGGCGGTCAGCGCGAACGCCTGCCGTTGGCCGTCGTCCTCGTCGCGCTCCTCGTGTGGCCGCTCGCTGCCTTTGGCGGCCGATCGGCGGCGACCGCGGTTGCCTTCGGCGTCGCCTGCCTGGTTCTGGCGGCACTCGTCAGGCCGCGACTCGACCGGGGTCTGGATCGATCGCTTCTCGCGCTTCTGATTGTCGTTGCCCTACCGCTCTTTCCGCTGCCGGCCTCAATCGTGGCGCTGGTCTCTCCGCATGCGGCGGCGGCGCGACGCGCCCTCACGATCGACGGCGGTAGTGCGGCCGGCTGGTTGCCGTTGACCCTCAGCGCGTCCGACACGGGCTGGGCCTGGATCGTGATGGCTGGCGCGGCAGCGTACTTCTGGAGCGCGCGCACGCAGTTCCGTCGAGGCGGCGTGCGCATCGCGGTGCGGATGGTCTCGGCGATCGGCCTCGGCCTGTCGCTCCTGGCGATTGCGCAGGCGGCAACGGCCGGCAGGGACATCTACTGGCGGTTCAGGACCGAATTCGAAGGTCCGCTTCCCTTCGGCCCGTTCGTCAACCGCAATCATTTTGCCAGCTGGGTCATCATGGCGCTGCCGTTGTGCCTCGGCTACATTGCCGCTCGGTCGGCCACCAGGACCGAAGGTCCGGAATTCGCGAGCCCGAGAAGCCGGCTCGCGCATGCGATCGATCCGCGCACGGCCTGGCTGATGGCGGCGGCCGCGACGATGGCGGTTGCGCTGCTGCTGTCGCTCTCACGATCGGGCGCGCTCGCGCTGGGCCTGTCCGGCGGCGTGACGGTCCTCCTCTGCCGCCGTCGGCTGGCCCACCAGCGCCGGCGGAGAGTGCTGGCGATGGCGGCGGTCGTGGTGGTGTGTGGCCTCGCCTGGGCCGACATCCCGGCACTTCGTGGGCGCCTGGCCGGCGCGCAGACCGGTGTCGCGAATCGCTTGACGATCTGGCGTGAGACGATCCCGATCGTCCGCGATTTTCCGCTCACCGGCACCGGGCCCGGCACCTATCAGCGCGCGATGTTCGTGTATCAGCGCTCCACGCGGGACGTCTATTTCAATCAGGCCCACAACCACTATCTGCAGGTGGCAGCTGAGGGCGGCGCGTTGCTGGTCGCAGGTCGTGACGATCGCGCTCGTTGCGTTCGCGCGCGCCGTGCGCGAGCGGCTGACGACCGATGGCTCGGGGCTGTTCTGGATGAGAGCCGGCGCCACGTGCGGCCTGGGCGCCGTCGCTCTGCAAAGCGTCTGGGAGACCGGCCTGGTCATGCCCGCCAACGCGACGCTGGCGGCACTGCTCGCCGCGATCGCCATCCACGACAGGTCACGCCACGAATCGTGAGAACCGCGAACCTTGAACCGCGAACCTTGAACCGCGAACCTTGAACCGCGAACCTTGAACCGTGAACCTTGAACCGTGAACCTTGAACCCTGAACCCTGAACCCCCGGTACTGTATTGTCTCCGGGATGTCGCTGCGGCTCGGGTTCGACGTCGACGGGGTCCTGGCTGATTTCCGAAGCGCCTTTCGCGACGCGGCGCGCGACTGTCTCGGGCGCGCGGCGGTCAGCGACGCGGGTGAGGACGGAAAGCCCGTGCCGCTCGGGCAGCAGGACGTCGCCAAGGTGTGGGCCCAGATCGCGCGCACGCCGAACTGGTGGATGCGGGTGCCGCCCCACGAGCCGGCCGAGATCGCGCGGCTCTACGCGATGGCGCGCGCGTCGCGCTGGGAAGTCTTTTTCGTGACCAAACGCCCGCCGAGCGCGGGGGATCCGGTCCAGTTCCAGACCCAATGGTGGCTCGAGCAGCACGGCTACTACCTTCCAGCCGTGCTGACCGTTCCCGGATCTCGCGGCGAACTCGCTAACTCGCTGCGCCTCGATCTCGTCGTCGACGATCAGATCGTCAACTGCGCCGAGATCATCGGCGCCGGACCGACCAAGACGATGCTGATGCTTCGCGGTCCCGATCCGAAGCTCGCCAAACATGCCGGCGACCGTGGCATCGCGGTCGTCGGCTGCCTCGCCGAGGCGCTGCCCGCGGTGGCGCGCTTGCAGGAAATCCTGCCCACCCGGATCGGAAAACCGCTGCGGCTGATGGACTGGTTCACCTCAACGGCAGAGAAGACGTTGCCGCTCAATCCGAGAATAGAGAGGCCGTTGCCCGAGTAAGAGAGGCGACGTGTCTCCGTGGTGAAAAACTGTGACCTCCGTCTTCTCCGTCTCTCAACTCTGTCTCACACCTTCCTTCAACCATTTAACGGCGCCCGTCACCGCGCGGTGCACGTACAGGAACGGCAGCGCAGCGCGCGACGACGAACTGTAGCGATGTCGCATGTAGCTCGCTGGTGGAAACAGGTGTTCACGCAGGAACTGAAGTCTGGCCGGGGCGCCGGCGATGCGGCGCCAATCGGATGCGGCGACCTGAATCTGAGACGGCTTGCCCTGAAGAAAAGCGCGCATGTCCGGTTCGATGACCGGGTTGGCGGCGCGCAGCCGGTCAAGCACCGAAGCCGGCACAACTGTGCCAAGCCGCTCGGCCGCGTGGTCGAGTCCTGCGACGACCACCGGTGTCAGGCCGCACCTTTCGGCCCGATCGACGACGGTGTGCCAATCCCGATCCGAGAGTGTTGTGGCCAGCAGATGAATGTCGTAGAGCCATAGGAGCCGCGTCGTGGTGCCGTGGTGCGCGGTGCGGTGGAGGCAGGCGACAAGGAGCGCGAGCGGAGGCGACGGTGCCAGCGCATGCGGACCGAGCCGTGGCACGGCGACAGCGTCGCGTCTCAAGTCGTCGTACGTCAGCCGGTCGGCGAAGAGTTTCGGAACCGCGATGCGCCAGTGGATGTCGAGGGCGTGGCTCGCTCCGCTCTCATCGATGCGCTCGCAGTGGAACTGCGTGAACGCGACCTCGCCAGTCACGTGCGGGGTCGGACGGTAGCCAAGCGATGCGACACACGTTTTCAGGCCGTCTCGATCCTTCTCGTTGATCAGCAGATCAGTGTCGAGCCGGGGACGGCGATCGGGCGAGCGATAGAGCGTGAAGGCGAGATGCGCACCCTTGAGCAGCAGAGGCATGATGCCGGCCGCCGCGAGCGATGCGAGCACTCGACCGAGCTCGCGTTCGCGAACGAGCGACAGGGCGATCTCTGCGGCCACCAATGGCCGCGTCGCCAGCAGGAAGTCGGAATCCCAGCGCGCGGCGGCGGCCGCATCGGCGAGCAGCGGGAGCACGCCGTGCGCATCGGCCGACGCGAGCAGCTCCGCCCACTCGGCGCGCGGCGGCGTCGGGAGCCTCTCCCCGCGCAACGCGGATGCCAGCAGCGTCTCGCTCAGGGTATCGCCAGCTTCCGGCATACGAACCACACCTGGCTGTTGAGCCACGCGCCAAGGAGCGGGAGCGGCGAAAACAGGCGGCGCTCTACTTCGAAACGTCGCTCGATCGTTCTTTGCAGCCGCCGCCAGTTGAATCCTTTGTGCCCGGTAAACCGCGAGCCGCCGTCGCCCTCATACTCGTCGCGACGAATCGCTGTCTCCGGGCCGGCCAGGACCATGCGCAGAAACTCGCCCGCATGATACCGCTCGCGCGTCTCATATTCGCGGAGCCCGCCAAGGGCGACGAGCGCTCGCGCGCCCTGCTTGGCAACCAGCGTCGGGCCGATCTCGATCGGTGAGCTGATCAGCACCGTGCCGCCGGGCGCCGTCACTCCCGCGATCTGATCCAGCACCGTGACCTGGACATCGTCTGGACAGTGCTCGAGCACTTCCATGCAGACGACGACTTCGTAGCGTTCGCGATAACGAGGGTCACCCAGGCGGTTCGTTGGGAGAAACGTGATGCCCGGCGCGCCGGCAAACCGCACGGCACAGTCGGCCAGCTGGTCGTTCGCGACGTCGACGCCGAGCGCCTGCGGGAAGAGATCCTGCACCAGGGCCAGGAACGTGCCGTCCCCACATCCGTAGTCGAGAAGCCGACGGCCCGCAAGCGGCGCGACGAGCTCGCGCGCCAGCTTAAAGCGGCTCCCGTGGCTCCAGCGCACGAGCGCGCTCGAGCTCAGCAGCTGCTTCCGCGCATAGTGGCCGGGGGCAATCTGGTTCAAGGTTCAGGGTTCACGGTTCAGGGTTCATGGTTCAGGGTTCATGGTTCATGGTTCACGGGTTCACGGTTCAGGGTTGCTCGTTGCGATCTGAGAACCCTGAACCCTGAACCATGAACCGTGAACCGTGAACCTTGAACCTTGAACCGAGTTTAGTTCCACATCGACTCGAGCACGATGCGGCGGAACTTGGCGTGGCGGAGCAAGGCGCGCGCCGCGGTGTGGTGCCAGTTGAAATCGGCAGTCTGCGTGAGGAGCGGCACGATGCCGTCAACGCGGGCAAGTTCGATCAGGCGGTCGACGGCGCCATCGTTCAGCCGGGCAACGACGGCCCGGAACGCGAGGCCGGCGCGGATCTCGGGGCCGAGCCGCGCGCGCCAGCGGCGCTCGTATTCCTTGAGGCGGCGCGCGCCCAGGCAATCTTCGGCCAGCGCCTCCGCCATTACGCCTGCCGCGAGGTGACCAGTCAGCAGGCCGTAGTAGATGCCGCCGCCGGTCGTCGGCTTGACGAGGCCGGCGGCGTCACCGACGGCGAGGATGCGATCGGTCCAGGTCCGTGCCACAGGACCGAGCGGCAGCGCGCGCAGCCGCGGCGCGGGCCATGGATCGGGAAGGTCGTTGGCGGCCCGGATCGATTCGGCAAAAACCTGAAACCGGGCGCCCGCGTCGCGGTCGCAGAGCAGCCCCACGCGCGCGAACGTCGTGCCCTCGCGTTCGAACGGCACGACCCAGGCAAAGCCGCCGGGAGCAATCTTGCGACCGAAATGCACCTGCACTCGATCGATCGGTGGGAACGCGACCTCGAGCTGGGCGCTGTGCACGAGCACGCTCGGGACGCCGAGGCCGAGCGCGCGGTTGAAGCGATAACTCGCCCCGCAGGCGAGAACCGCCGCGCGCGCGACGGTGTCGGTGACGCCCCTGGCGTCGGACGTGGTGATGGTGACCGACTGCTGCTCGCGCGCGATACCCACGACGCGGGCGCCGGTCCGAATCGTCGCGCCGGAGGCGACCGCCGATGCTGCAAGATCGCGATCGAAGATCGCGCGGTCGACAATCGCCGCTCGAACCCGCTCGACGCCGATGTCGACAATGCTGCCGTTCGGGGCGACGAAACGCGCGGCATCCGCCGCGCCGACAATCGCGCGTCGGGACAGGTTGAGCTCATCGAAGGCATCGAGACCGAGAACCCCGGTGCAGTGCACCGGCGCGCCGATGATGTCGTGTTCTTCGAGGACCCGAACATCGAAACCGGCGGTGGCCAGTTCTCGCGCCGCGATGAGTCCCGCCGGCCCACCTCCGACCACGACCACATCGCAATCGCGATGTCGTGAGTGATGGCCGCGATCGCTCGTCAATACTTGCGGCCCCGGGACTCCCATGTGCCAAGGAAGCTAATCCAAAACGACAGCAGAATCAAACGCAGATCGAGCCACATCGACTGACGGCGCACGTAGATCCGATCGTACCTGAACTTCTGTCGGCGCGGCACGTCGCGGGGCGCGTAGATCTGGGCGATTCCGGTCAGCCCGGGACGTACCGCGGTCCGCGCCGCATAGCCAGGAATCTGATCGATCTGGATCAGGTTGGTGCCTGAGGTGTCGACCTCGCCGGGCCGCAGCGCCCTGGGACCGACGAAACTCATGTCACCGCGAAAGATGTTCCAGAGTTGAGGCAGCTCGTCCATGGCTGTTCGGCGCATGAAGCGGCCGACGCGGGTCACACGGGGGTCATTCTCGATCGCCTGTACCGCGCCGACACCGGACTCGGCGTTGGCGCGCATCGAGCGAAACTTCAACGCCTCGAAGATGCGGCCGCGGAAGCCGACCCTTGGCTGAGAGTAGAAGACCGGGCCGCCGTCCTCCAGCTTGATCGCTGCCCCGAACACGAGCCACAACGGCAACGCGATCAGCAAACCTGCGCCGGCGAGCGCGACGTCGAACGCGCGCTTCATGATCCGTGGCGTCCCGTGCGCGCCAGCTCCCGGCACACAGCGACGAATCGATCGCCCATCGCGCGCATCGAGAATTCGGCGCGCGCGCGCGCTTCACCGAGCGCCCCGAGCCGCGACGTCAGCTCCGGATCGCCGACGAGCCGTTCGATCGCGTGGCGGAGCGCCTCGACGTCGTTCGGCGGCACGACGAGGCCGGTTTCGTTCACCCACGGCACGCCGGTTGGCACCGACGTACTGATCACGGCCGTGCCGCAGGCCATCGCCTCGAGCTGCACGTACCCGAACGCTTCGGCGGGTGTCACCGACGGCAGGACGAACATCCTGCTCGCGACGAAGAGCGCCCGCAGTTCCTGGTCATCGACTTCGCCTGGAAAACTGAACCGCGCCACGCCAGCCTGACTTCCGGCAAGCCCGCGCCAGCTCGCGCGCATCGGGCCATCGCCGGCGATCACGACCTCGACATCGAGAGGGGCGGCGGCTTCGATCAGCACCGGCACGCCTTTGTAGGGAACGTGCCGGCCCGCAAACAACACGATCGGGCGACCGGCCCTGCGGCAGATTTCGTCCGCGCGCCGGCGCACCTCTTCGCTCGAGCACCAGCGATCCGCGTCGATGCCGTAGGGGATGACCGTCACCCGATCGCGAAATGGCTGAAGCGCCGCGGCGTGATCGGCAAGTGCCGGTGAGGCAACCAGAAACCGCGCCGCAGCGCGATAGGCAGGGCGCGCGATCGGCGCATAGAACAATTGGTATTGAAGCGCCGGACGCACGACGTCGCTGTGCAGCCAGATCGCCAGTGGCAGCCGGGGCCTGACCGCCGCGTACGACAGCAGCGCCCACGGATTCGGCTCGTGCAGGATCATCACGTCAGCGTCGATCCTGGCGAGGTGCGCCGGAAACGCCGGCGCGACCGGCACCGATCCTGCCGAGCCCCACGTCGCGACCCGGGTGACCGGCACGCCGTCGATCGCTTCGCTGATCGTCCGGCGGCCCGTGCTGAACGCCAGAACCCGATTGTCGAGACGCCCTTTCGTCACCGCGCAGAGAGACTCGACGACGCGCTCGATGCCGCCCCGAACAGGCGGATAGAACTTGCCGACGTGCGCGACCCTCACCGGATGAATGTCGGCCACCGTGGCAGCACCCTCACGAGAGCATGGATGCCGCGGCGACACGCGCGTAGATGGCGGCGACGTCGCTCGCATAGCGTGACCAGCTGAACGCCGCCGCTCGCCGGATGCCCGCCTCCCGGCGCAACGTCCACTGCGCGGGGTGCTGAGATCGCTCGTCGAGTAGCCGCGTCACGGTGCGATGCCACGCCTCGACGTCGTCCAACGGACAGTAGACTGCGGCATATCCGCCGACCTCGCGAAGCGCAGCGACATCGCTCGCCACAACTGGTGTCCCGCACGCCAGAGCCTCGAGCACCGGCAGACCAAAGCCCTCGCGCTCTGACGGCATCAGCAGGAGCGCGCTCCGCCGATAGACTGCCGCCAGCGTCGCTCGATCCAGGGCCGGCAAGACGACGACCGCCTCACCGAGACCGAGCTCGCGCGCGAGCGCCTGCTGCGCCGCCGTGAACGGTCCACCGACGCGCACGAGCCGCAGGCGCCGGTGGGCACTGCGCAGCGAATCGACGACGCGCAGCAGGACGTCGATCCGCTTGCGCGCAATCGTGCTTCCGACGTGCAGCAGATCGACGAACTGCCCGCGTGGACCGAGAAAGCGCGCGGCATCGATGTCGGCTGACGGCTCGGCTTCAGGAGTACAACTGGGGTGCGGACCATTGGGCACGACGGTCGTGCGGTCCGCGGGAATCCCGGCTTTGGCGACGAGCGCGTCGCGCGTCGCGTGGCTGTCGCAGGCGATGTGACCGGCGAGTCGAAGGCCTTCCAGAATGTGCCGGGTCATCGCGCGGAACATGAACGACCGCCGCTCGAGCGTTGGGTCGAGCACGCTGCGAAACGTGTCGAGGTCATGGCACGTCACAATCGTGCGCCCCGCCGGCAGGCGGTGCACGAGTTGCGCGTAGCTGTGGTCGACGATGTGAAACAGATCGAAGCGGGTGGCCAGGCCCGCGGCGAGCTTTGGATAGTCCCACAGACGTCCCGCGATTCGGTCTGCGCCCCTCACCCACCCCGCGCGCGCGGCGCCCGGCAACCTCGCGGCACGCCGCCGCATCGCCGGCCGAATCAGAGTCGACGACACCGTCGCCGAATGCTCGCGCTGCAGCCGGTCGAAGAGCATATCGGCGACGAGATCCATGCTCGGCCACCCCTCTTCGAGATAGTCAGCGATGATGGCGACGCGCAACGCGGTCACAACAACTCCTCGAAAAACGCCAGGTGCGCGCGCGCGACGACTGGCCAGGCGTATTTCTCGTGTGCGCGCGCGAATCCGCGCGCCGCCAAATCACGGCGCAAATCGGGATCTCCCAGCAATCGATCGATGGCCTCGGTCCACCGGGCGACATCCCCCTCATCGACGAGGAGCCCGGTGTCGCTGACGACGTGGGGGATCTCGCCCGAGCGGCTTGCGATCACGGGCACGCCGCACGCCATGGCCTCGATCAGCATCCGGCCAAATTGCTCGCGCCAGCGGCCGGTCGTCTGGCTCGGCGCGCAGAGCAGGTCCATCACGCTGAGATATTCAGGCACTTCGTCGTGTCCGACCTCGGTGAGCACGGTCGCGCGGCCGGGATGGGCGGCCGCGAATGTCGAAAGATCGGTAACCATCGGGCCGCCGCCGACAAAGAGCGCTCTCCATGGCCGACGGGCGTGTTCAAGCGCGCGCATCAGTACGTCGAGCCCCTTTTCCGGCACGAACCGGCCGAGAAAGCCGACCACCGGCACGCCGTCGGTCCAACCCAACCGGATTCGTACTGCCGCGCGCACGGCCGCGTCAGGCCGGAAGCGATTCACGTCGACACCGGGAGAGATGACCCGCGACGGCCGCGCGGCGTAGACCGGCTTCGCGGCGTGCGCCTCGCGCACTGTTTCGCCGAATGCGATCCAGCCGGCGGCCCGGCCCATCACGCGACGCTCGAACAGACTGAGCGGGGGCGGATACTTCTTGACGATGTTCTGGAAGGTCGCCGGGACGACGCGGGAACGGAGCGGCGCAGCGGCCGCCACCTGCGCGCACGCGGCGACGTAGGGTTCCTCCCAGATGTGCACGACATCCCACGGACCAGCCAGCAACGTGCGGAGTCGGCGCTCGTATCGGCGGAGATGCGCACTACGGCCGAGCCTGACCTGCAACGCGTGCGTCGTGCACGCTTCATCAGAAATGGGTTCGAGTGCGACCTTGCGCAGATCCCCGCACAGACGCGCCGGCGCCAGCGCCGTCACCTCCCAGCGTCCACGACCCTGCAGCGCCATCTCGTGCGCGAGGCGACGATTGCCGGCAATGACATAGGAGTGGGAGATGGTTAGAAGATGGTTCACGGTTCAGGGTTCAGGGTTCAGGGTTCAGGTTCAGGGTTCAGGTTCACGGTTCAGGGTTCAGGGTTCAGCGTCGGTGATTCGTACGGTTGTGGAGCGGTTCGCAGCCGCTTCCAGGTCTGGAGCGTCTGACGTGACACGGGCTTTCGATCGCGGTACACGGACCCGCGGGTCTTCCAGAGCTCCCCGAGGATCCACGCCCAGCCCCACGGATCGACGATATTCCACGCGCGGCGCATACGAAAATATCGCTCCAACCGCACCGGGAACAGCCAGACGAGCCTGCTGAGCGGCTCGTTGTAGAGCGCCGCGAGGCAGTCGTTGCGCGTGACGTAGCGCAGGTACCGTTGCCGGCTGCGGCCCGATGGGTCTGGTTCGTGGATCACGAGAGCGTCGGGAAGATACAGTGTGCGATAGCCGGCCTCGATCAGGCGCAGGCAGAGCTCCTTCTCCTCCCCGTAGTACACGAACGACTCCCGATAGCCGCCGATGGCCGTGAACACTTCTCGGCGGAGCATGTGCGCAAATCCGATGAACGCCGGGAGTATGCACGACACGTCGCTTCGGGCCGGTTGCATCCCTGCGTCCCACCTCGTGCCGTCGGCGGCGCATTGCGCAAACGCAATCGCGCCCAAGTGCCCGTCGGTCGCCAATAGCCGCAGCGCGCGCTCGATCGGGTCAGCGCTGACAAGGGCCGCATCGTCGTCCATCAGCAGGACGGAGGGCGCAGAGGCTTCGCGCACCAGACGGTTGCGGCCGACGATGTTGCCGGGCGCGCCGTCGTCTCGAATCACGCGGACAGGCAGCGGCAGATCCCACGCAGCCAGACACTCGAGTACCGGCGTCGACGAGGCGTCGTCGAACACGACTATTTCTGGAGACAGATGCGCGACGGCGGCGAGCGAGCGCAGGCAGCGACGCAGGGCGTCGGGCCGGTTGCGCGTGGTGATGCCGATTGTCAGTCGCACGCCGTTCACGCGGCCGCGCCTTCGAGCGCGCCTCGAAGGGTGCGGATCGTGTGCGCCAGCGCAAAGCGCTCCAGGTACACCTGCTCGGCACGCGCCGCGAGCGCCTCGCGCTTCTTCTCATCCGATAGAAGGGCCTGCGCCAATGCGACAAACGATCCTGAGTCTCGCGCGGCGGCAAGAGCCACGGCCCCGGTCTCAGCCCATACAGGCTCCGTGAGATGACCGGTCGTCGTAACGATCGCGCGAGCGTTGACGAGCCCTGCCATGATCGATGTTCGTCTTGTCGTGACGCCGTCCGGGTAGGGTTGCAGGAGCAGGTCACACGAACTGAGGACCAGGGCCGCGTCGCGAGCCGACATTCGCCCTGTGGCGATGACCCGATCGCGAAGAGTGGGGGCGGCATCCTCCAGCGACCGAACAAAGGCGTCGCTCCCTGAACCGACGCAGACCACGCGGATCCCGGCTCCGTGCTCCATCAGGCTCGTCAGCGCCTCGGTGAGCATCGGCGCCACTTCGGACCCGAACGTGCCGAAATGGCCGACGAGCTGGTGCGCCGACGATCCGAGGAGCCGCTTGCGGCGTTCGACGACGTCGCCCGGTCGATCGCAGCGCGGAATCGCCGACGGGATCGGCAACGTAACGAAGCCCCGCGGACCGCCGCCAGGTGCATGAGGCGCGAGATAGGGGCGCCATGCGTCGGTCGAGAGGTAGACGCGCGAGGCGGCGCGCAGCAGCATCCTCGCCATCAATCGCTCGGCGACCGCAAGCGCATTTTGCCGAATGGGGCTCCAGGTGAACTCGAAGTAGGGTTCATGAAACATCACGCGCACGTCGTCTCCGTGTCGTCGGCGACGCTCGAGCAGCCAACGGCACCACGGAATGTTCGCTCCGCGAAGGCCGAAACCGGTCGGAACGTACTGGACCAGAATCGTCGACGAACCGCAGCCCAGCCTCGGATCGCCCAGCCTCTGATCGATGGTGCGCCGGCCGATGCTCCCGTATACATCGTCGAGCATCACCACCTCGACGCCGGCGGCTCGACGAAGTCTCGAAGCTCGTGAGGTGCCGGCACTGCCCGCGGCGGGCAGAACACAGTCACCGTGTCCCCGGCACCCGCAAGCGCGGCGGCCACCTGGGCTGTGTAGTCGCCCACGCCGCCGCAGCCCGGAGGATACTCGCACGTAAGAATCGTCCAGTGCGTCATTGGATCGCCGACGCCGCTGGCGCTGACGTGGAATCGCGAAGAATGGACTCGAGGCGCTCGACGTGCGTCGCGACGGACATGCGCCGGGCGACGTCGAGCGCGCCCTGCCCCATTCGCTCCCGCGCGGCGGAGTCGCTGAGCAGCGCGACCATCGCCTGCGCGAGGCCCTCGCTACCGGCGCCAGGCTCGACGAGCCGTCCATTCACGCCGTCGGTCAGCCAGTCGCTTATCCCGCCAACGTCGAACGCGATCGCCGGCCGCCCGAGCGATGCCGCGTCGAGACCGACCAACCCGAAGGGCTCGGGCCACAGGCTCGGCACGGCGACGAACAGGCCCCGACCGTAGACGCGAGCACGATCCTGCAGGCTCACCCAGCCCGTGAGCTCGAGCGGCACGCCGAGCGACACTGCGAGGCGGCGCCACGCTTCCTTCTGAGGACCGTCGCCGGCCATGACGAGATGAACCGGCCGGCCGAGCAGGCGCGACGCGCGCGCCGCGGCGGCGATGAGAACGTGGCCTCCCTTGAGCGGCGTCATCCGCCCGGCGAAGAGCACCGTGTCGGGCTCGCTGCCTCCAGCCATCGCATCGTTCCTCAACGTCGAGAACAGCGGTAGGACATGCAGTCGACGTTCAGGCACCCCGTGGCGGGCCATCTCGTCGCGCATGTGACGACTGGCCACGACGGCGGCCGTGTAGCGAGACAACAGCGCCCGCTGTTCGCTTGCCCATCGATACCCCTCCATCATCGCGCCGGGGGACAGCTGGCCGCACCGCCGCGGAAAGTAGAGCGCGAGACAGGCCGGCCCAAACGTCCGTTCGCAGACCTGGGCGGATGGAAAGGCGTGCATCTTCAGCCCGCTGACGCAGGTGCCGAAGTATCCGTGCAGCATCTTGACGACCGGCCAGTGCGCGAGCAGCCGGCGGTCGACCTCGAGCGGTCCCATGTTGTGGGAGAAGCAGATGTCGGGCCGCCACTGGCGGAGATCGGCAAAGACAGCGTCGAGCCCTCGATCTTCGACGCCGAACGCGACGTGCGCCTCATTAGAAGAGGGCTCTCGCCATCGCTCCGCCGGTGGTACAAAAGCGCGATCTGATGACCTCGCTCCCGCAGCCCCTGGATCACCGACACGAGGTAGGTCTCGACTCCTCCGTCGGTCTCGACCGACTCGTGTGCGACGACGATCCTCATGCGCGTCGCGGGCGCAGCCGCAGGCAGATGCCTTCGGTCTGCCAGACGTCCTCGCCACGGCCGTCCACAGCTTCGGCGACGAGTCCCTGTGCCTCGCACTCGCCGCGCACGTCGTCGACCGACATGCCGAGGCATGGCCACAAGTGCGGGTGCATCTCGACGAACAACTGCAGGCCAGGACCGGCGCCGGCGATTGTCGATCGCGCTCCGCGCAAGGCTGCGAGCTCGGCACCTTCGACGTCGATTTTGATCACGCTGGGCGTTAGCCGATGCTCAGCGCAGAACTGATCGATCGATACGGCGCTGACGTCGCGCGTTCGGGTTGGATTCATCGCATCGTCTTCGCCCGGTCGCACGAGGCGGCTGACGCCGGACGAATCGCCGATCGCGAATCGCAGGTTCGCGGCTTTGCCGTCGGCGACGGCGGCAGCCACCGGCGTCACGCGATCGATCATGGCGTTGAGCGCGATGTGCTTCTGAAGTCCGGCATAGGCGATCGGATCGGGTTCGAACGCGAACACTCGTCCCGACGCCCCGGCCCACTGGGCGAACAGCATCGTGTAGGCGCCGACGTTGGCGCCCGCCTCGAGCACGACATCTCCGGTTCGGACCGCGGCGCGAAAGGCGTTGTACTCGTCGCGGTTCCACGTGATGTGCCGATACGCCGGCGACACGAGCACGACCTCTCCGCCCGGAAGCACCGACCGAAGGCCCCCGCCGCCAGGCGACAGCCACTTCGCGAAGAGTGGCTTGAGCCGCCGGCGCAGCGCGCCGAACCGTCCGCCGGCCGGCAGCGCCGCGACGATCCGCTCCGAAAGCGTTCTGACGCGAAAGCTGTCACCACTCGGGTGGCTCATGATTGTGCCGCCGCTCGACTGGATTTGACGCGCGACAGGCCAGGACTCAAGACGGCGTGCGTGTCGCGCCCGAACAGCACCTCGCCCTCGACCAGCGGGCGCGCGATCAACCCGAGATCGCCGAGCGTCTCGCGGGCGTCGTGCTCGGTGACGCCGAACGCCGGCCAGCACTGCGGGTGCATTTCGACGACGAGCGACAGCCGCGCTGCCGAGCGAATCGTCTCGCGCGCGCCTCGCAGGGCATGGACTTCTGCGCCCTGCACGTCCATCCGGATCACCGTCGGTACGACGTTCAGCTCGCGGCACACCTCGTCGATGGTGACGACGGCGACGTCGATGGTGGCTGGAGGCGCGTCGGTATCGACCGCCTCGGCCAGGCTATTCACGTACGGCATCGCGTGCGCGTCGTACTGATGAAGCGTCGCCCGCGTCGCGCGATCCGACACCGCGGCCTCGACGAGCTGGACGCGCTCGGGTCCAAGTCCGTTGAAGGCGAAGTGCTGGCGCGCCACCGCAGCGCTCGAAGGCGTCGGCTCGAACGCGATGACGCGTCCGCGAGGCCCGCTCCACCGCGCGGCGAGCACGGCATAGATGCCAACGAACGCTCCAACGTCGAGGATGACGTCGCCCGGGCGAATCGTGCGCTTGAGAAACCCGAAAAGCGCGGGCTCGGCGTCGTGCGGCACCAGGTAGCGGACGTGCGGGTCGATTCGGACGAGCTCGTCGTGCACCTTCCAGGGCAAGCCGCGCCTCGAGTAGCACGCGCCGAGGAGGCGTCCGTATGACGCCGAGAGGAGCGAACGCACGCGCGAATGAAGCACGCCCGGTTACTCTCCCGGTTACTCGAACAGCAGGTTCGGAATGCCGCCGGAGATCTCGTCGACGACCGACGCGCGATAGTCGCGGTCGCGCAGCATCTTCGCGGCCTCGCTTTCGATCGGCGTCTCGCAGATGATCCGCGCCGGGCGGAGGCGCGTGAGCGTCGACGACATGCCGGCCAGGACCCTCGATTCCACACCCTCGACGTCAATTTTCATCAGGTCGATGCGCGATAGCTGGACCGACTGCATCCAGCTGTCGAACGTCCTCACGCGGACCGCGATCGAGGTATCCGCGCGAAGGCCGCCGCGAGCCAGCGTCTCGGCCGCCGGCATGAGCGACGCGATGCCGTCGTTCTCCGGCCAGCATGACACGAACAGCCGGACATCGTCTCGATCTTCGTCGGACAGCGCCAGCTCCGAGATGGTCACGCGATCCGCGATCGCGTTGAGCTCGATGTGACGCTCCAGCTGCCGCCGCACGGTCGGGTTCGGTTCGAACGCGAACACCCGTCCCCGCGCCCCCACCTTGAGCGCCGCGAGCACCGAGAAGTAGCCGCTGTTGGCACCAATGTCGACGAACACGTCGCCTTCGCCGAGCGTCAGCACCGCATTGGTGGCGCCGGGTTCGTAGGGCACGCCGGCGAAATAGCGGCCCTTGACCGTGAAGCTGCTGACGTCGAACACCGGCGACAGCGACCCGATGGGTACGCGCCTGGCCGCACGGTTCGCTCTCGTCAGTCGCGCGACCAGCCGGTCGGTCGTCTCCCTGAACACCGTGTGAACGCCGGGCACGCCGAGGGCGGCATGCGCGGCATGGGCATAGGGTCGCTCCAGAGCCGGCGCATGATAGAGCGTCCAGGCGGCGGCGGAAGCGGCGGCGTTTCGCGCGGCCTTCAGCATCGGCATTCACGACGATCGCGGCATCACTGCCCGTCCCGCCTTCGTCAGCGTATCGAGCCAGCCGCGGGGAGTCATCTGTCGGAGCCAGGTGCGCCTCGACCTCGCATGGTCGCGGGCGATCGCGCGCGACCAACGCTAGTGAAACAGCAACCCGTTCTTCAACACTCGAGTTTTGTAGGCGTCGCTCAGTTCCCCGAGCGTGCTACTGCCGAGATGTTCGTAGCCGCCAAGACGCTCGTACCCGCACGTCGCAACCTTCCACCCGGCCTCGCGGATGCGACAGGCGAGGTCCGCCTCGTCCCACTCGGTCGGCACGAACGCCTCGTCCAGATTGCCGACTCGTTCGAGGCAGGCGCGTCGAACAATCCAGGGCCGGATGACCGCGTCGACTTCCTGCAGTCGAAACCAATTGCCGGGACGCGGCCCGATCGTGCTGCGCAGACGGCGCCAGTCCACCAGGTCCTCCCATCGTGCAATCGGCTCGTCGAGCGGATAGTGGTCGAGGCCGCGGCTGAGACTCATCAGCCCGATGTCCTCGTGCGCCTGAAGATGGCCAGGAGTTCCGGAACGAGCCAGTCCGCGGTGACGAACATGTCGTCCTGCCAGGCCATCATCAGCGGCGCGCGCGCAGCCGACAGGCCCGCATTCGTGCACCGCAGCTCGTGGGCATCGTCCAGATGAACCCATCGGAGATGCCGCCGACCCCACGACGATTGACTCTCGGTTTCGAGAAACGCGCGTGTGCCGTCGCGACAGCCATCTTCGATCACGATGATCTCGACGTCGCAGGCGGACGCCGGCTGCCGCCAACTGGTCAGGCAGCGACGGAGGACCGCCTCGTTGTTGAGGGTCGGGATGACGACCGACAGGCGCGGAACGAGGGTGATCACGCGCTTGCCGGCCCGGCCGCGCGTCCGGAGCGCGTGGCGGCGCGCCCGAACGCCTGCAGATGGAGCGCTGCGGGTGTGTACACCGCCCCGGGCACGCGTCGACCGATGTTGTACAGGGCGAGGCGAAAGAGCGTCGATCCACGCGCGCCGGGTGGACACTCGGGCGCGCCAATTTCCACGGTCACGTCGTCGAAACCCGCGTGGTCGAGGGCGCGCCGGAGGGCCTTTGGTGAAAAGTGGTTGATGTGCACGAGATTGTCGGCGAGCGTGGCCCGATATGTCGAGCTGAGGCGCGCGCGCCAGGTCTCTTTCAGCAACTGCGCCGGCCCGCACGGCACCTTGATGGCGACCCACCCGTTGTCGATGACGATGCGCCGAACGGTCGACAGCAGTGCCACCGGTTCGGGAATGTGCTCGAGCACGTCGGTAAGCGTGACCGCGTCAAACTTCGTGCCGAGCTCCGGCAACCGCTCGGCGCTCAGTCGATGGATCGGAACACCCGTGCGGGCGGCGGCGTGCGTGGCGGTGCGCTCGTTGATCTCGGTTCCTTCGGCGCGCCAACCAGCCTCGCTCGCGAGCTGCAGGAACCGGCCGGCATGGCAGCCGACGTCGAGCAGCGTGCGAGGCGTCGACCGGACGTGCTGGCCGAGCGTGTCGAGAATGCCGCGGAAGATCAGATCCTGGTAGCCGGAATCGAACTCCTCCGCGACCCACTCTGGAGACCAGCGCTGGTCGTACATCCGCTCGAAGAAACGCGGTAGCGCCGGAATGCGCTCGGGCTGAGCGAAGCCGCACGCCGCGCAGCGCCTGAGCCAGATCTTCTCGCCGGTGTAGGCAGCAAGCTCCGGATCCTGTTCGTGCCACGCCAGGAAGTCGAGGACGGCCTCGTGAAACCGCGTCACGCAGTGGCGCCACATACCCAGCACGATCCCGTTTCGCGGAAGCTGAGTTGCGAGGTCATGGGGCCCCCAGCGCCACGATCTCGCGCGCCATGTGATCCCAGGTGCGCGAGCGGAGCCTCGAGGCGAACTCCTCAACGCGTTTTTCGACGCCCGCATCGTCGCGCCACGCGAGCAGCCGAGTGGTCAGCTCGCTGGCGCTCTCTGGATCCTGGAGCAGCAGCTGGCTGAAATCGGCGGGATAGCGCTCCGCGATGCCGGCAGTGGCGGTTACGAGCGCAGGCAGGCCGCGGCAGAGCGCTTCGTGTACGGCGAGGCCGTACGGCTCATACCGCGCTGGGTGAATCAAGAGGTCGCAGGCGGCGAAGACCGCGGGCATGTCGCGCCTGAATCCCAGAAAGTGCATGCGGCCGTCTGGCAACTCGCGCGCCGCGCGCGCTTTCCACGCGTCGAGCTCGGCGCCGGTACCGGCGACGACCAGATCGACGTCCCAATCCGCACGACCGCACAGGCCCAGCCACGCGTCGAACAGCGTGTCGAAGCCCTTCCGGCGATCGCCGAGCGCGCCGACGAACAATGCCAGGCGACGGGCTGACGGCAAGTCCAAGCGAGCGTCGCGACGCCTCGCGCTCGGCTGGCTCGACTCGGCCGAACCTCACGGGATCGATCCCGTAGTACACGACCCTTGTCCGATCTCGCGCGACGTCCGTCAGCTTCACCACGTCGTCGGCGGTCCGATTGCTGTTGCAGATCACCAGGCGCGCACCCTCGAGCGCCGGCGCTCCTCGGCGACGTAGCGCTCGTGCTTCCTCCCGTCGCGCAGCCGATTGCCGAAACCGACGGCTGGCGGCTCGAACGCGGCGTGCACGTAGTGCACCCAGTTGATATCGCCGAGATCGACGTTGCCGCCGTTGGCGACCGTGCGAGGATGCTCGCTCGCCAGACTGCGCCGGACTCGCGGCGCCGCCGATCGAAGCAACGGCTCGCCCGAGGCGGTGGATCCCGAACGGGCGCGGAACGTTGTGCACGTGCACACCCCGGAGTGCGGCGAGCTCCGGCGAGACGCGATGGCTGACGAGATGGACGGAGGTGTCTTCCGCGCCGGCAAGATAGCTCGCGAGCGCGAAGTTCGCCATGTCCATCCCGCCGTAGGGAGTGAAATCGCCCGAGACGAGCAGCCAGGTGCTCATCGCGACGTGCTGCGCGCGGTCGCGATCGCCTGCACCGCGCCGGCGAGGAACCAGAACTGCAAGCCGATCTGGGTCACGAACGGCGTGAAGCTGAAGATGAGCGCCGCGGTCCCGAGGTTCACCGCGAGGATGATTCCAGCGCACGCGCGTACTTTCGGCGTCGGGGTCGGAGAAGGCGAGCCGCCGCTCGGCCAGTAGCGTCACGACCAGCGCGCCGACGCTGATGAGGACGAGCGGAATGCCGCCGTCGATGGCCCAGCCTGCGACCTGAATCTCGGCCCAGAGCGCCTGGCTGCGATCCGCCGCCGAAGTAGCCGCTGATCATGCCCCAGCGGCCGAGACCGGCGCCCAGCGGATAGATGTTCAACAGGTCGTCGAACGCGTACACGAGCTGGTCTCCGCGGGAGGCCGAGTACAGGCTGATGGGATCCTGCGCGAAGAGCGTGATCGTGCGCTCGGCGATGCTCTCGCCGCCGAGAGCGATCGCAAACGTAAACGTCGCGACGACAAGGCCGCCGGCCAGACCGCCGAAGACGACTGCGCGCTGCTTCCGCTGCTGGAACATCAGCAGGCTCGCATACGTCGCGAGCATGATCGCCAGAACCGCGAGCGATACGCGGACCTGGCTCAGGTAGATCGCGGCCACGCCGGCAAACGACGCCACGAGCGCGGCGCCCCGTTTCCAGAGCGTCGACGCGCTGGTCACGAACACGAGCCCGAGGAGCGCGGCGTACATGCCGGGACCTGCGACGGCGCCCGGGTTGTCGAAGAGTCCCTGGCGGCCGAATGATGAGCCCGTTCGGTCCCTGATACGACACCGCGCCGAGTCCGAACTCGGACTCGGTCACCAGGCGCGACATCTCCTGCGGCATCCAGCGATTCGGGATCGTAGACCTGCATCACGCCGACAAACGCGTTGATGCCGTTGCAGACGAGCAACAGCGTCATCAGACGTGCCAGATGGTCCGGGCCGCGCACGACCGCCGGCGCCCAGAAAAGCGGCGCCATCACCGAGACGTAGAGCACGATCTGCGCGATACCGGCGAGGGTCGAGCTCGTGAACGGATGGAGCACCATCGCCGCGGTGTAGACGATCGAGACGACCAGCCAGGTCTGCGCCGGATGCGCGCGGCTGTTCTTGGCGTTGCCGAAGGCCCACCACGCCAGGAGAGCCATCGAGATGGCGAACGACGCGACGCGGACGTAGAAGCGGATGCCTTGCGTCCCGGGCAGAAAGAGCAACGCCGGAATCGCCGTCTGGCTGACGATGAAGAACTCCGCGATGCCCCACTGCGACACCGCGGACAGCGACGGGCTAGCCTGCGATCGCTTCATACACCGCCACCACTTCTCGAGCCAGCCGCTCCGAATCGAAACGTCGACACGCCGACGCGCGCGCGCGACTCCCGAGCTGTCGTCGCAACTCGGGGTCACCGGCCAGCCGGACGATGCACCGCGACAGGTCCGCGACATCTCCGGGAACGTGAGTCAGCGCGTCGTCGCCGGCGTCGATCAGCTCCGCGGCGCCGCCGGAGCCGCTCGTGATCACGGCGCGGCCGCAGGCCATCGCTTCCGCGATGACCAGGCCGAACGGCTCCGGACGCGTGCTGGCGTGGACGACGACATCGAGGGCGCGCATCGCCGGCGCCGCGGGCAGAAACCCCGTGAAGCCGACACGTTCGGAGAGACCCAATCGATCGGCGAGCGCCTGCAGCTCTTCCAGCGATGTGCTGGCTGCCGGCGGTGTCGTACACCGGACCGCCGACGATGTAGCCGCGGACCGGCAGGTCGGCAGGAATCGCGGCCAGGGCCTGAAGAAACACATCGTGTCCCTTCCAACGCGCGAACGTCGACACCAGGCCGACGCGTACGACGCCTCCACGCGCCGGCGCGAGGCCCGCGCGGCGGTCGAGATCCTCGGCCGGTCCGTCAGGCGCGAACGTCTGCAGGTCCACCGCGTTGTGGACGACGTGCACCGGCGCGGACGGTCGAAGCGCGGCCGTCAGATCAGCCGCCACGCTCCTCGAGTTCGCGAGCATCGCGGCGACGTGGCGCTGATGCCTCGCGAGCAGCGATCGCGTGAAGCGTCGCGCGCCAATGTATTCGTGCATGTGCCAGACGATCTTCGAGGTCCCCCCGCTGCGCGCTCCCACGATGTGCGCCTTGAACCCGTTGGTGTGGAGGAGGGCGGGACGACTGGCCGTGACGATCTTCCGCAGCCGATGCAGGTAGGCAGGCAGCGTCGAGCGCGACCGGAACCAGTCGCGGCGGCGAGCGCGGCGGGACCGGCGCCGAACTCGCCCAGGCGGGCGAGCGACGCCGGCATCGGGAGCACGACGCAGTCCGCGCCGGCTGCTTCAGCCTGATCGAGCAAGGGTCCGCGGCCGGGAAGAATCGCCTGCAGCGTCCAGGCGGGACGCAGCCGGCGGATGCCTTTGATCATCTCCAGCAGGACGATCTCCGAGCCGCCCAGCTGATCCGACACGCTGAGGTACGCGATACGCATTCACACCGGCAAGGCCTCACCGGGCGCCGCCCACAGAAGATGTGGCCAGCGGTCCGACGCGAGCACGTGATCGTCGATCGGCGCGAGCAGCTCCGCCGTGGGAACCATGCCGCGTGCCGCGCGGCGGTGCATCGCGGCCGAATGATCGATCTGCCAGCCGCGATAGCCGGCCCGGCGCAGCGGCGCAAGGCACTGCTCGACCGACACGCCCATCCGTCGCGAGCTCGGCAGGGTGACATTCGACGAGCACGTAGCGGTAGCGGTGCCGCTCGAGGCCTGCCGCCATCCCGCGGATCGCGTCCGCCTCGGCGCCCTCGATGTCGATCTTCACGAGATCGATGCGACCCGCCTGGCGGTCGTCGAGCAAGCGCATCGAGCGCCACGGCCTGTGACTCGAAGTCCGGACTTCCGACCCCACGCGCGCGCGCGCGACACCCCCCAGTTGCCGCCCTGCTCGTCGAAGCCGACAAACCCCTTCGACTCCGGTGCCGGCCGCGCCGCCACGCGATGGACCTCGACCTGCGACGAGGGCGTTGCTGGCGACGTTCTCCGGCGAGCATCGAGGCGAGACGCGGGTGAGGCTCGAGCGCGATCACAGCGCCAGTTCCGCCGACGAGATGCGCACAGACGAGCGTGAAATAGCCCCAGTTGGCGCCGACGTCGGCGACGACCATGCCCGGGCCGAGGAGGCGGAGAGCGAGCTGCGTTTCCTGCGGCTCGTATCGTCCGGTGAAGCACACTTCGCGCGAGATCGTGTCGTGGAGATCGCAGACAAAGCTCGAGCCGCCGAGGTCCGAGCGGCAGGCGGGCCAGGAAGGGCGTGCCCGCGAACCGGGCGAGCGCGTTCGCCAGCTGATACCGGCCGAACGGCAACGTCCGGATCGCGGACGCCGAGACCGACACCCAGAAGCGGCGGCCGATCACGCATCCTTGCGGGCGACCAGCACCACGTTGTCGGACAGCGCCTGGGGGAACATCTGCGACAGCGTCCGCGGATAGTGCGCGCCGGTCAGCGGAATCCGGCCGGCGCACGAGAACCCGAGCTCGATCTCCGACAAGCCCGCAGTCGCCGGCGATGCGGACGAGATCGATCGGCAAGAGCGCCGTGCGGTGGATCGGATAGTACCCGTCCTGGAACGCGACGAATCGTCCCTTGACGATCAGGCAGAGGATGCTCAGCACGCTGAGCTGATTCGGCGTGCTCACGACCAGCCAGCCGCCGGGCTTGAGAACGCGCGTCAGCTCCCGGCAGAACGCGCGCGGGCTCTCGAGATGCTCGATCGTCTCGAGCGCCGCGACGATGTCGGCCGACGCGGTCGGCAACGGTATGGCGTCGCGGTCCAGATCGGCGCGATGGAAGGCCGCGTCGGGCGACAGGCCCGGATGGCGCACGACGTCGACGCCGATGTAGTCGGCCGTCGAGGTCGCTCGTGATACTCGAGGAACCGGCCGATGCCGCAGCCGACGTCGACGAGGACACCGCGCGCGCGCCGGGCGCGCAGGAGTGCCGCGGCGGCGCGATAAATCGGGGCATCGCTCTCGCCCTGGCTGTTCAGTCCACGCTCGACCGCTCGTCGTCATGCCGGCCTGGTCATGTCGTCTGCCCGTCCAAGCCGAGCGCGCGAGCGACTCGCGGCAGGACGACCTCGGGCGCGCAGCGTGCCGCGGCGTGGGCCGGCCCGCGGTCGCCCAGCCGCGCGCGCAGCCCCGCGTCCTCGACGAGCTCGCCGAGCGTCCGCGTCAGCGCGTCGAGGTCGCCGGCCGGCACGAGGCGACCGCACTCGTCGGAGACGATCTCCGCGCGCGCCGCCGGTGTCGGCCGTCACGACCGGCACGCCCGACAGGAGCGCCTCAGCGAAGACGACGCCGAACGGCTCGGGACCTTCATTGGGTTGACAGAACAGATATCGACCGCCCGCATGAGCAGCGGCACGTCACGCCGCTCGCCGAGAAACCGCACGCGCGGCTCGAGCCCGAGCGCTCGTCACCTCCTGCCGCAAATCCGCCAGATACCGGTGCTCGTGCGGGCGCTGCGCGGCGCCGGCGATCCACAGCGTCCACGCAATCGTCGTCCGCAGGCGGCCGAGCGCGCGCACCAGATTGAAATGTCCCTTCCACGGTTCGAGCCGGCTCGCGCTCAGGATGACGACATCGCCGGGATCGTGTCGAGCGTCCGCCGAAGCGTTTCGCGAGTCCCGGCCGGGCAGGGCGGGACCGTCACCGGCGGATGAATCACCGTCGGCGGCACGCCCGGCTGCAGCGCGGCAGCGCTCCGAGACGTCCACGCGCTGTTGCAGATGACGAGGTCGGCCGTCGTGCGCGCCGCCCAGCGTTCGACGAGCGAGCGGCCTGTCGCGCGATCGTGCTGCCAGCACACCAGCGGCAGACGCATGCGGCGCGCGACGGGCGCGAAGAGCGCGTACGACCACGGCGCGTGAAAGACGACCGCGTCCGGGCGCAGGGCGGCGAGCGCGCCGCGAAGCCTGGACCGCGCCTGGAGGACCGATTGCGGGCCGGCTGAGGCGCACGTCGCCGAGCGCAAGCACGTCGGCGCCGCAGCGCCGGAGCTCGTCTTAGACGATCCGTCGCCGAGACGACCGATCCCGGCGCGGCCACGGCGAACGTCACCGCCACCTCCGGCGTGACCGCCCGCTCCCGCGCCATCGTCACGAGCATCTGCTCGATGCCGCCGAAGAGCCGGCCGCTCGCGACGTGCACGACGCGCATTGATATTGATGCAGGTTGATGATTGGCGGCGGCGGCGTCGAACCGCGCTACCAGAGGCGGGACATGACTTCGATCGAATCGCCGGGCAGCACCGCGTCTTCGAGCTTCACGTCCTTGACGACGACCTGCTTGCCGTTGACGAGCCGCGTGATGCGGATGCGGTTGCGCGAGCCCTTCTCGGTCACGCCGCCGGCCATCGAGATCGCCTTCGAGACCGTCATCGTCGCGTCGTGCAGAAACGGCCCGCCGTTCTTGACGTAGCCGGTCACGAAGAACGTCTCGGCCTTGGGCACGAAGACCGTATCGCCGTCGGAGAGGATGATGCTCTGCGCGCGACCGCTCTGCAGATCGGCCATGCTGACCCGTTCGGGCACGGGCTTGGCGACGGTCGCCGGGTCCGATCCCGGAACCTGCCGGGGCTTGCGGTTGATCTCGATGTAGGACCCGGCGTCCGGCGTCGGCGATCCGGCCTTGGCCAGCGCCTCGGTGAGATTGATGTTGCCCGTCAACGTCACCGCGCCCGGCAATCTCACCTGGCCCCAGACGTAGACGACCTGGCTGCGATAGGTCTCGACCTCGATCGACACCTGCGGGTTGCGCAGGTACTTCTCCTTGAGCCGCGCGGTGATCTCCTGCTGGATCGCGCGCAGCGACACGCCGCCGGCCTTGACCAGGCCGATGTAGGGATAGTCGAACGTGCCATCGCTGCCGACGGTCACGACCTTGGTCAGCGTCGGTTCGTCGACGACCGCGATCGAGAGACGATCCTGCGGCCCGACCGTGTACTCGGCGGGGGGCATTTGCGGGACCGAGCGACAGCAGGCAGATCAGCAGACACCATGGGTCAGAATCCGTAGGTCACCGACGCGAACACGCGCGTGCGATCGTACCGCCGATCGAACCGTCGCTGGTCCGCTTGGCAAATTCGACGTCGAGCCCCGTCCGCAGGTTTGGCTGGAAGCGGTAGCCGACGCCGGCGCCGAACACCCTCGCGCGATCGATGCGCGTGTCGTTGGGCACGCCCGAGGTGGACTTCCTCGCGATAGTCCAGACGATCCCGTCCCGCAATGGCCCGCACGTCGAGCGACTCTGCCAGCTGTTGCGTCACGACGACCCGGAACCCGGTCGTCAGATAGTACGGCTCAGTCGGCTCGAACGAGTATTGCACGTCGCGCGAGAGCGTGAGATCCACCTTCGTCCGCTCGGCGAAGGTGTGCGTCAGCGAGCCCTGGACCACGAATCCGCTGTAGTCGGGCGTCGCAGGGTCGAGCGCCGAGAAGCGCCGGTAGCCGACCGCCAGCGAGCCCTGAACGATGGCGGGCGCCTCCATGCGAATCGACGGCAGGATTCTGAAGCGTGTCGGAGTCGCGCTCCGGAGACTCGTCGAAGCGATCGGTCTGGTGCGATGCCGTGACGGAAAACGTCGTGAGCGGCGTCAGGTAGAGCTCGAGCCCGCCCTCGATGGTCCTCGTCTCGAGTTGAGCGTCTGGTTGAGCGGCACGCCCTCGAAGAACGTGCCGTCGGCGAACTCCAGCGTGGTCCTGCGAAAATCGAGCACGACCCCGGTCTTGGGTGACAGCACGATGCGCGTCCCGGCGGCGACCGTGCGTCTGCGTCCGTGGCGCGCGCACATCCAGCTCGGCATTGAGCCGCTCGCGCGTGTCGAGCAAGGAGGCCAACGCATAGGGCTGAAACCACCCGAGATCGACATCGACGCGGCCGTCGGTTGCGTAGTCGACGGAGCGCTCGTCGTCGAATTCCTTGTAATAGACCAGCCCAGTCGCGACCGTTCCCGAGAGCAGCACCTTGCCGCTCCGAAGTCCTGCCTGCAGCCGCGGCGTCACCGTCATCGTGAAGTCGCGCTTGGGGTCGGTCGATGCGTTGAAGATGTTGTCGTCGATACCGAAATTCGTGATCGCGAGCGTCGGGTTGAGCCCGATCGGACCGAAACGGAATGGCATCGACTCGAGCGGATCGACAACGACCGGTCGTCTGCGCGTACGAAACTGTCGTACTGAGGCACAGAATCGTCAGAACACAGATGCACGTAAGTGCGCGCAATTGCAGCTCCGCCCTCTCAGTCCCGATGAAGCAGGCGCTCGGGACCCCAATTCCTGTAGTTTCGGCGGGTGAGACAGCGGGGGTCAGGGCTCAGCGCGCTCAGGGCTCAGGGCTCAGGGATCCAGGGCTCCGGGATCAGTCAATGCCTTGGCCAGTGACACCAGGGCGTGCCCCGCTGGCTGGATCCCTGATCCTTGATGCCTGGATTCCTGATCCCGGAACTCACGTCAACCCGCGGATCAGTCGCTCGAAGACGCCGCCGGCGGTCGCGAGCGTGTCCCACGTGCCCTGCTCGACGATCCGGCCGTGCTCGAGGACGATGAGCCGGTCGGCCTCCCGAATCGTCGAGAGGCGGTGGGCGATGACGATGGTCGTGCGGCCGCGGGACGCGTTGTGGAGCGCCTGCTGGACGAGCCGTTCGGAGACGGCGTCGAGGTGTGACGTGGCCTCGTCGAGGATGAGGATGCTTGGGTTGCGGATGACAGCGCGCGGGCGATGGCGATGCGCTGTCGCTGACCGCCCGAGACCATCGCGCCGCGCTCGCCGACGAGCGTATCCAGCCCATCGGGCAGGGTGCTCACGACGTCGGACAGGTGGGCGGCGGCGATCGCGCGGGCGAGCGCGTCTTCGCCGACGCCCTCACAGCCGATAGAGGATGTTCTCCCGGAGACGTGCCGTGAAAGAGAAAGGCGTCCTGCTCGACGAGCGCGGTCGCGCGATGCCAGCTCTCGGCGGTGAACTCCCAGCAGTCGCGGCCATCGACCATCACGCGTCCGCTCGAGGGCGCGCGAAGGCGGAGCAGGATGTTCGCCAGCGTCGACTTGCCGGCGCCCGAAGGGCCGACGATCGCGATCGTCTGGCCCGACCGGAACGACGAAGTCGATGTCGTCGAGCGCGGCCTTGCCGTTCGGATATCGGTAGCGTGACGTGCTCGAACGCCAGCGACTCTGCGAGGCCGGTGAACGTGGCCGTGCCGAACGGGCGCGTCGGGAAAATACGGCGTGTCGAGCCACGTCTTCACTTCGTGGATGCCGCCCGGCGAGATAGGCGAGGTGGCCGTGCAGTCCGTAGAGCTGATTGAGCAGCGGGAGCAGCCGCAGCAGGACGAAGCCGTACGCGAGCAGGTAGCTGCTCAGCATGTAGCCGGGGCGCACGAGGAAGATGTAGGCGCAGGTGACGATCACCATCGCGCCGGCCACGGCCAGCGTCTCGGTGATCGGAAAGAGCAGCGAGAGCGCCTCGGCGCTGCGCTCCTCGGCGTCGGCCTGGGCCTCGTTCAGCTCGTGAAACTGCTCGATCTCGCGATCCTGGGAGTGCGTCGCCCGCACGATGCGGACGCCGGAGAACGACTGCCCGAGCATGCCCGCCATGCGGTGGTTGAGATCGGTCAGCTCCACGCCGGCCGTCTTCAGACGCCCGTAGACGAACGACAGCGCGCTGCCGAGCGCCGACCGCCAGCACGACGACGAGCGTCGTCAGCGGCCAGGACAGGAAGAACAGCGCCGCGACGTAGAAGAACGCGATGCTCGTCCGCTGGATGAGCGCCAGCATCGCGTCGATGGCGACGGTCGTGCGATAGGTCTCGACGAGGAAGACGTTGGCGAGGTCGCCGCCGGGCAGACGATCGAAGAGATCCAGATCCGCGCGGTGGAGCCGCCGGAACAAATCGTCGCGGAGCTTGACCGCGATCCGTCGCTTGAGCCGCGCCGCGAGCACGAGCGAGGTGTAGAAGGCGACGTTCTTCAGGGCCACCGACAGCACGATGGCGACGGCAATCGCGCCGATGTAGAACGCCGGCGAATGCCCGGGAAGCGTGCGCTCGAGCCACTGCAGCGGGCGCATCGGCGTGGCCCGCTCGCCGCCGAGGAGCAGGTTCAGCAGCGGCACGAGCAGCCCGACGCCGAACCCCTCGAACAGCATCACGAAGAGCGCGCTCGCGAGCACGGCCGACAGCAGGAGCGGCTGCCTGCACGAGATACGGGCGGAGGAAGGCGAGGATTTTCCGGAGTTCGGCGAGCTGCTGGAGCCAGGCCTTCACAGGGGGCCTGTAGTATCAACCCGCGACCGCGAACACGCAAACGGCGCGGTCACGAATCGCGCGTCCGCGCGACGCGAATCAGCCGGTCCGCCAGGTCCGTGATGGCGACGCGCTTCGCGGTAGTGCAGCGCCGCGTCGCCTGCGGCTTCGCCGAGCCGCTCGCGCAGGCCGGCGTCGGCGAGCAGCCGCTCGACCTCGCGGACGATCGCCTGGGCGTGACGCGTCGGGATGATGAGCGCGCTCTCGCCGTCGGCCAGCGCATCGGCGGCCACGCCCACGCGCGTCGTCACAATCGGCAGCCTGGCGGCCATGGCCTCGACGAGCGCGACGCCGAATCCCTCGTACAGGCTCGGCGCGATCATGACGTCGGCCTCGCGATAGACGTCGACGAGCGCGAGCCGTTCGAGGCGCGGGATGACCTGCACGCGTGGACGCACGACGGGAGGAAAATCGGCGAGCACCGTCTCGGCGGCGCGCGAGCGTGCCGGCGCAGATCAAGCGGATGTCCGGATGCCGATGGGCGAGCTCGACGAAGCGCATCCCGAAGGTAGCTGGCGCCCTTCATCGGCAGCCACTGACCCACGAAGAGCAGCCTTCGCGCCTGGCGCGGCGGACGTTCCTGGAGAAAGAACTCGGCCGGCACGCCGTGGAACACGACGTCGACGCGATCGGCGTCGACCCAGCCCTGCGTCACCAGGTAGTCCTGCTCGAGCGTAGTTCAGGCAGGTCACGCGCGTCGCGTGCCGGCAGGCGGTCCGCAACATGAACGGCATCAGGCGCTCCTGCAGCAATCGGTAGCGCCAGCTCAGCCCGCCCGATTGCTCCGCCTCTTCGCGCAATGCCTCGTGGTAGAGCGGCTCGAGCCCGTGGAAGGCGACGACCGTCGGCACGGCGCCGCGCCGCGGCTGTCGAAGACCGCGAGCCATCCCGAATAGCTGTGGAACACCACGAGGTCGCAGTCGACCGCGTGCTGGCGCATCCAGCGGCGAATGACGAACGGATAGACGAGCGGCGTGAAGCGCCCGGCCGCGCGACGCGACGACGGAAAGTCCTCGGGCGTCACGATCGTCACCGCGTGGCCGCGACGCGCGAGCTCGGCCGCGAGATCCTGATAGGTCAGCAGGACCGACGACTGCTGATCCTTCGGCGTCTGCAGGACGATGGCGATCTTCTGTGCGACTTCAAGTCGGAACAAGGAGAGGGATCGAGTCGAGCGGAATTCAGTACGCCATGAGCAGCCGCGCCGCGCGCTCGATCTCGTCGTCGGAGGGCAGGAACACGGCCTCGAGCGGCGGTGAGTAAGGAACCGGCGTGTCGAGCGCCGCGAGGATGCGGACCGGCGCGTCGAGCGACTCGAACGCTTCCTCCTGGATGATGCGCGGCGAGGCTCTCGCCGATGCCGCCGGTGCGCGAGTCCTCGTGCACGATGAGGACGCGGCTGCAGTGGCGCGCGCAGGCGAGCACCGCCTCGCGATCGAGCGGCGCGAGCGATCGCAGGTCGAGCACGCTCGCCTGGATGCCGTCGGCGGCGAGCCGCTCGGCGACACGCAGCGCGGCGTGCACGTAGGCGCCGTACGAGATGATCGCGAGATCGTCCGCCGTCGCGCCGGAGCGCCGCGCGGCCGATCGGAATCGGCGGCGGGCGCTTCGGCGGCGAGGACCTGCTTGATGCGCGGATCGCGGTAGAGCGCGATGTGCTCGTAGTAGAGGACCGGATCGGGATCGGCGACCGCGCTCGCCATCAGCGCGCGCGCGTCGGCGGCGTCGAGGGCACGACGATCTTCAGCCCGGGCGTCCGGTAGAACCACGCTTCGGTGTTCTGGCTGTGATACGGACCCGCGTGGCGCAGCCCGCCCCACGGCATGCGCACGACCATCGGCACCGATCCGCCCCAGCGATAGCGGATCTTGGCGGCATTGTTCACGAGCTGGTTGAAGCCGGTCGCGACGAAGTCGTTGAACTGCATCTCGCCGATCGGCCGCTGGCCCGCGAGCGCGGCGCCGACACACGCGCCGAGCACGGCAGCTCTCGGCGAGCGGCGAGTTGATGATGCGATCGCCGAACTCCTCGAGGAGCGGACGGAGCAGCAGGAACGCGTTGCCGTACGCGCCGCCGACGTCTTCGCCGAAGACGAACACCGACGGGTCGGCGCGCAGCGCGTCGCCGACGCCGAGCATCACCGCTTCGAGCAGCGTGCTGCCCGTGCGATCGAACGGCGCGCCGGCCTCGAGCGCTGGCAGATCGGCGTCCGCGCCGAGCTGAGGTTAGCCGAAGCCGCACCTGCGGGTCGAGAACTTCGACCCGCTGTCGTGGCGGCTCGCCCGCCTGAACACCGGCGCGCGCCGACTCGGGCGACGGCCACTCGGCGGCAATCACCTCTTGCGCCTCGAGCTCGACCAGAGCCTCGCACTCGGCTTTCAGGCGACCGAGCTCCCCGTCGTCGATGAGCTCCTCCTGTCGCAGCCGGGCGGCGTACGCCGGGATCGGGATCGCGCGCCGACCAGAACGCGTAGCAGTTCGGGATCGGCGTAGCCGGACGGGTGGAGCGGCGGATACTCCCAACCCGGCTGTGGATCCTTGCCGAGATAGAGCATGTCGTCGTGGTGCGCGTGTCCGCACATGCGCATCGACACGAGCTCGATGAGCGTCGGGCCGCGCCCGGCGCGCGCGCGTCTCGACGGCCCAGGCAAACGCCGCGGCGATCTCGTCGCGAGTCGGTGCCGTCGATCGTGATCCCTGGAATGCCGTAGCCGGACGCCTTGTCGGCGAAGACACGCACCGCCGACTGCTCGCGCACGGGCGTCGAGAGCGCGGTCTGATTGTTCTCGACCGCGAAGACGATCGGGAGCCGGCGTGCGGCGCAGAGGTTGATCGCCTCGTGCCATTCGCCGAGCGACGAGCCGCCTTCGCCGATGAAGGAGAGGGCGACGCGGCCGCTGCCGTCGCGCGCGAAGGCGAAGGCCATGCCGGCAATCGTCAGCGCGCCGATGGCCAGCGGCGCCGCCGCGGGCAGGATGCCGCACGTCATGTCGCCGATGTGCAGATCCTTGCCGTGCATCGGCGGGCCCGGCTTTGCCCATCTGCGCCGACAGGACCATGCGGACGGTTTCGGCCGTCGGCCGCATCGCCAGCGTCGCGCCAAGATCGCGGATGATCGGCGCGATGACGTCGCCGCGCCACGTGTCGCCGTCGCGGAACTCGTCGCCGCGCCGGAGCCGGATGCCCGCGGCGTAGATGGCCTCCTGACCGAGCGATCGGAATCCCTTGCCCTGGAACGCCGTGTCACCGTAGCGAACTTCGCCGCCGGTGAAGAGCGTCTTCAGCCGGTTGTCGGTGGCGCGCGTCAGGACCATGCCGCGCAGGATCTCGCGGCGCTCGTCGGGCGTCAGCGAGGCGCGGAGCGCGGCGCGGCGGAGGAATCCGTCGCAGGCCTCGACGAGCTCGTCGATCGCGACGCTGGAAGCGCTGGGGCGCGTCGACTCCAGGCGTCGTCTCGACGCGCTCGGTCGGCGCGAGGTTCTGCAGGCGCGTGCGGAGTGCGGCTTCGAAGGTGGCTCGAAGCGCGTCGAGCGACGCCTCGTCGGGCCGGACCGCGCTCTTGCACGCGTCGAAGGCCGCGCGCACGGGAGCGACGGCGAACGGAAAACGCTCGACGACAAACGCTTCGAGTCGCCGGGCGAGATCCGTCGCGGGGTGAACCGAGGAGGCCCGCGGCCATCTGCGAAATGCTAACACCAGGCTGTTGCCGACAGGCCCGCCGTACTGCCAGAGCTTTCACGGAGCTTTGCGGATGACGCAGAAACGGACTTCGCGATTCTGCGTGCTCTGACAGGATCTCCCGGTGAAAGGCTCTAGAGCCCGGATGACCGGAAATCTATCAGCTGCCTACTGGCGCCACGGCCTGCGCGATGAACGCTCGATGTCGGCGGCCGGCCGCGCGCCCGACGTCCGCGAGCGCTCGCGCCCACCGTCGAACACGGCCATCGTCGGGATCGATCGAATCGCAAACCGATCGCCAAGCTCAGGCACCGCGTCGGTGTTCACCTTGACGATGAGGTAGCGACCGGCATTGCTCGCGGCGACGCGGGCGAGCTCGGGTGCGACCATGCGGCACGGACCGCACCACGGGGCCCAGAAATCGACCACCACGGGAAGCGATGAGGATGCGACCAGGGCGTCGAAGATCTCGGCGTTCGGCACCTCGACCGGCTCGGCGGTAGGTGGCAGCTCCGCACCGCATTTCTTGCACTTTACAGATTGCGCGCGCTCGTGTCCGAAGGGCACTCGATTGCGCTGCTGGCAGGCGGGACACGTGACGATGATGCCCCGGTCGTCGATTTGCGCCATAGGTCGATCCTATAGCCTGCGCGTGCCGATGTCAGTCCGAGACGGCGAGCTCGCCGGGAACGATCGGCCGCGTGCGCGGCAGGAGCCCGCGGCGTGCGAGGTTGCCGACGTAGGCAAGGATGCCGACAAAGACGATGAGCTTGATGACATCGGAGGTCCGCGTCTGGGGCAGGAGCTTCCAGATCACCCCGAGCGATCGGTTGCGCGATCGCCACCGCCCAGACCGATCCGTAGAAGTACCGCCGCTCGTGGCCCTCACCCTCGGTCGAACGCTTCACGCGCGGGAGGAGACCGAACGCACCGAGCACCCACACGACGCCGACGATCGGAAAGTACGCGACGTCGTAGAGCTGACGGAGACCCCACGTTCCAGTGGCGATCGCCATCGTCAGCCCGGTGATGTTCAGAACGGCAAAGGCAATCACCTCACTCCACGCCAGCGTGTAGCAGACGCGACGATAGAGCGGATTGGGACGATCCTCGGTGAAGCGGATGATGTACGGCTTCGGCTCGACCCCCGGAAGCAAGCCGCGGCAGGCCCGCGATGCCGGTGCCGACGAGCACCGCCGCCAGCCAGAGGGCCATCCGCGTGTCGAAACCGTGCGCGAACAGATCGAATGTGAGCGGACCGGGGGCGATGAAAAACACCCAGATCCAGATAGGCCAGTGCGCCAGCCGGTAGCTGATCTTGTTCCGGTCCCGGATGCGCCGATCGTCGGCCAGCTCGATGCGCTCGGCGTGACCGTGCTGACGCTCGTAGGAAGGTGGAAGTAACGGCCAGGACAAGGAATCGACTGTACCACAAGGCTCAGGGCTCAGGGCTCAGGGCTCAGGGCTCAGGCTAAAGCAAAACCTTCGAGTAAGTAATCATTGCTCTTGCCTGAACCGTGAACCGTGAACCGTGAACCTGAACGTTGAACCCTGAACCCGACCGATCAGAACCTCGTATACCTGTCCGATCCGATCATGACCTTCCTCCAGGACCTCAGATTCGCCGCCCGGATGCTCCTCAAGGACCGATGGTTCACCGTCGTCGCCGCGACGGCGCTGGGGCTCGGCATCGGCGTCAACACGACGGTCTTTACCTTCGTGAACGCCGTGCTCATCCGCGGGCTGCCGTTCGAGCGGGCGGACGAGATTGTCTATCTCGCGACCCACGACACGACCGAGGGACGAGGACGACAGCTCGGCGGCGTCGTGGCAGGAGTTCGAAGACTGGCGGGACAAGGCGCGGTCGTTCCCGGCGCTGGCGGCGTTCCGGTTCCAGCAGATGAACATCAGCGATCCGGAGCACCCGGCCGAGCGGGCGAGCGGCGTCGCCGTCACAGCCAACACGTTTTCGGTGCTGAGGGCAGCAGCCGTTTCTCGGGCGCGACTTCGCGCCGGGTGATGACGTCGGCCGGCGCCGCGCCGGTCGTGATCATCGGCTACAGCATCTGGAAGAACCGCTACGGCAGCGATACCGCCGTCATCGGCCGCGCGCTCAAGATCAACGAAGTCGCGCACACGATCATCGGCATCATGCCAGAGGGCATGCGATTTCCGACCAACTCCGATTTGTGGCGGCCGCTCACGCCCCTCACTGGCGAGACCCGACGCAACCGGTTCATCAGCGTCTTCGGCCGCCTCGCGCGCGGGCGTGACCTGGAATCAGGCCGCGGCCGAGATGGCCGGCATCTCCCGTGCAACTGCAGACGACCTATCCCGACACCAACAAGAACATCGAAGCGCGGTTGATGACGTTCAACGAGCGCTTCAACGGTGGGCCGATCCGGCTGGTGTTCCTGTCGCTGCTCGGCGCGGTCGGATTCGTGCTGCTGATTGCCTGCGCGAACGTCGCGAACCTGCTGCTGGCGCGCTCGGCGTACCGGGCGCGTGAAATGGCCGTTCGCACCGCGCTCGGCGCGAGCCGCGGCACGGATCGTTCGGCAGCTCCTGATCGAGAGCGTCATGCTGGCGTGCCTCGGCGGCCTGCTCGGGCTGGCGCTCGCCTCGGTCGGCATCCGGCTGTTCGATGCCGCGGTGGCCGACGTCGGGAAGCCGTACTGGATCGAATTCACTCTCGACCTGACCGGTGTTTGGCTACTTCGCCGTGATCTGCCTCGCGACCGGGATCGTCTTCGGGCTCGCGCCAGCGCTGCAGGTCTCGAAGACGAACCTCAACGATCTGATGAAGGAGGGCGGCCGCGGCCAGTCCGGCGGCGCACGAGCGCGCTGGCTGACCTCGGCGCTCGTCGTCGCCGAGCTGACGCTGACGCTCGCGCTGCTCACCGGCGCCGGGCTGATGGCGCGCAGCTTCCTCAAGCTGTACTCGCTCGACTCTCGGGTTCGAGACGGGCCACCTGCTGACGCTGCGCACGCAGCTCGTCGAGAGCAAGTATCCGAAGCCCGAGCAGCGCCGGATCTTCTTCGACGCGCTTGCAGGCAGCGCATCCGGGCGCTGCCGGGCGTCACGCACGCGGCGATGGCCTCGACGCTGCCGCTCGGCGGTACCGGTGAATTCAAGTTCGAGATCGAGGGACAGCCGTTCAGCAACGAGACCACGCGGCCGCGGGTGTCGGTCGTCGATGTGGGCCCTGGGCTACTTCGAGACCCTGGGCGTGGCGATCCAGCGTGGACGCGCGTTCCGCGAGGCCGACGGCGCCGCCGGCGCGGAGGTCATCGTCATCAACCAGTCGGCTCGCGACCGAGTTCTTCGCCGCGACGGAACCGCTCGGCCGGCGCATCCGCCTCATGCAGGGCCCGAAAGAAGATCAGCCGGGCCCGTGGCTGACGATCGTCGGCGTCAGCCCGACCATCCGTCAGGGCGAGGTGCAGGCGCTCGAGCCGGCGGCCGTCGCTCTATCGACCCTTCGCGCATGAGCGGCGTCGCTCGGCACGGCCATGATCGTGCGCACCGCGGGCGATCCCGCGGTCGATGATCGGCGCCGTCCGCGAGGCGGCGAAGATGCTCGACCAGGATCAGCCGCTCTTCGACGTTCGCACGCTCGACGAGGCGATCGCGCAGACCGGCTGGCCATACGCGGTCTTCGGATACGATCTTCGTCATCCTCGCCGTCATCGCGCTGGTGCTTGTCCTCGGTCGGCATCTACGCGATTACGTCCTACGCCGTCACGCAGCGCACTCAGGAGCTCGGCCTGCGGCTCGCGCTCGGCGCGCAGGCGTCGCAGATCGCGTGGCTGATTCTCCGCACCGGGCTGGTGCAGCTGGGTATCGGCCTGACGCTCGGCCTCGCCGCCGCCTACGGCGTCAGCCAGGTCCTCAAGTCGCTCGTCGCGCAGATCCCGGCGGTCGATCCGGTCACATTCATCGGCATCACGGCTGCTCCTGACGGTCGTGATGCTGACCGCGTGCCTGATTCCCGCGCGGCGCGCGACGCGGATGGATCCGGTCGAAGCGCTGAGGGTGGAACTAGCTTGCTCAGCTCGCTCAGCTATCAGCTTTCAGCTCAGACATTCAGAGCCTAGCCGGGCGACTGAGCTCTCGAGCTGATGCTGAGCTGAGAGCTGTAGCTGGAACAAGCCCCCACTCGGAACCCGTCCATGTGCGTGTGCTTCAAGACATTCGGCATGCCGTCCGCCTCCTGCTGAAGAACCCCGGATTCTCGAGCGGTCGCCGTGCTGGTCCTGGCCCTCGGGATTGGCGCCAACACCGCCGTCTTCAGCCTCGTCAACGCCCTGATGCTCGAGCCGATGGCCGCGGAAGGTCCCGGCATCGTCGGCATCTACAGCCGCGACACCACGCGACCGGACCGCTATCGCGGCTTCTCCTGGCGCGACTACGAACAGGTGCGGTCGAATCGAGAACCGTTCGACGACGGTCATGGCCTACACGGTCACCATGCTCGGGGTGTCGGAAGGAGACACGACACGTCGCTCGTTTTCGGCGATCGTGTCGTCCAGCTACTTCTCGACGCTCAACGTGCGGCTCGCGGTCGGACGTGAGTTCACGGCGGACGAGGAGCGACCCGAGAGCGACCAGCGTGTCGTCATCGTGGGGCACCGGTTCGCGCGGGCGGCGGGCGTCGCGCCGGAGGACGTGCTCGGGCGGACCGTGCGGCTGAACGCGCGCGACTACGAGATCGTCGGCGTCGCACCGGAGGGCTTCTCCGGCACGATCGCGCTCGTGGCCCCGGAGTTCTGGCTGCCGCTCGGGGTCTACGCGAAGGTGACCGACGAGATGATCCGCGACGGCGGCTCGACTCGGTTGAGCGACCCGAAGAACCGCGCGCTGATGCTGGTCGGGCGGCTCCGCCCGGGTCTCGACGTCGACGCGGCGCGGCCGATGATCGCCGGTCTCTCGCAGAGCTTCGTCGGACGCGATCCGGTCGAGAACAAGGACCAGGAGATCACTCGTCGACCCGCTGGCTCGGACCGGGATCAGCACCCGGCCGCAAAGCGACTCGGAGCTGACCGTGCTCTCGACGCTGCTCATGGGCATGGCGTCGCTCGTGCTGCTCATCGCGTGCCTCAACCTCACCAACATGATGCTCGCGCGCGGAGCGGCGCGGCGGAAGGAGATCGCGCTGCGGCTCGCGCTCGGCAGCGGCCGCGCGCGCGTCATCCGTCAGCTCCTGACCGAGAGCCTGCTCCTGGCCGCGGTCGGCAGCGCCGCCGGACTGCTGCTGGCCACGTGGGGCGCAAGCCTGCTCGTCGCCTCGCTGGCGTCCGCGCTGCCGTTCGTCGTGATGCTCGACACGACGCCCGACGTCCGTGTGCTCGCCGCCACGGTCGGGTTCTGCGTGCTGAGCACCGTCGTCTCGGGCCTCGGACCCGCCTGGCGCGTGACGCGGCCCGACGTCCTTCCCGATCTCAAGGAGCAGCCCGCGCAGGAAAGGACGGGGACGGACCCTGTCGATGCGCAACGCGCTCGTCGTCGGACAGATCGCGTTGTCGCTGGCGCTCCTGACGGCGGCGGGCCTCTTCATGCGCGGCGCCGTCAAGGCGGCCGTCGACGGATCCGGGTTTCCCGCTCGACGGCGGCGTGATCGCCAACATCGATGCGGGCATGGCCGGCTACGACGAGACGAGCGGGCGCGAGCGCGCTGCGCGGCATCCTGCAGCGCGTGCGGGAACACCCCTGGCGTGCACTCCGCCAGCTTCGCGTCGCTCGTGCCGTTCGGCGATTTCAACGAATCGCGCCTGGTGCAGAAAGCCGGCACGCCGCCGGCCGCCGCGGGTCAGCGCGACGAGGGATCGGATGCGGTCCTGACCATCGTCGGCGCCGACTACTTCGACACATTGCGCCTGCCCATCCTGCGCGGGCGCGGGTTCACGTCGATCCGAAGAGGAGTCCCCGAACGGCCCGCAGGGTCGCCATCATCGACGAACCGGCTGCGCGCCAGCTGTTCGGCGACGAGGATCCGGTCGGACAGGCCGTGCAGTTTGCGAACGACAAGCCGTCGCGGGAAGACGCAGCTACACGATCGTCGGCGTCGTGAACGGCGTGCGCCACGACTTGATCGATCGGACGCCGGTGCGCACACGTGTACCTGCCGATCGGGCAGCACTACCGCGGGCAACGTCTACATGCACGTGCGTCTGGCCGGCACGGGTCAGTCCGTGGAGACGGCCATGCTCGGCACGCTGCGGCAGACGATCCGTGCCGCCGACGAGCGAGTGCCCGTCCTGCAGCTGCGGACGCTGCGCCAGCAGCGTGACGACAACCTCATGCTCTGGGCCGTGAACACCGGCGCCCGACTCTTCTCGGTGTTCGGCGGCGTCGCGCTGCTGCTCGCGATCATCGGCGTCTACGGCGTGAAGTCGTACGTGGTCTCGCGGCGGACACGCGAGATCGGGATCCGCATGGCGCTCGGCGCGACGCCGTCGAACGTGCTGTGGCTGGTGCTGCGCGAAGGGCTCACGCTGACGCTGTCTGGCGTCGGCGTGGGGCTGCTGCTCGCGTGGGGCGTGGCGCGGGCGCTCGAGCGGGATGCTGTACGAGGTCAGCGCACTCGACCCCGTCGGTCTTCGTGGTCGCGCCGGTCGTCCTGGCCGCCTCAGCCATGGCCGCCTCCTACATCCCCGCGCTGCGCGCGACACGCGTCCTGCCGCTGACGGCGCTCAGGACGGAGTAAGTCCAGCTCTCAGCCTTCAGCTCTCAGCTTGGAGCTCTCAGCTTGGAGCATTCAGAGCCTAGCCGTCGCGATTGCGATCTCGAACGGTTTAACCGACGGCTGGAAGCCGGAAGCTGAGAGCTGAAACCTGGATTCCTGACATTGCCTGCGATATCGTTCGGGATCTATGTCGCGTCGGACGGCTGTCCTGGCCATCGCGCTTGCGCTCGCTCTCAGCCCCCGAGTCGCTCCTCGCCCAGGACACGCGCGAGGCGACGCTCGCGCAGCAGCGCGCCGAGAAAGCCAAGTCGCTCAAGCCCTACGAAGGCGGCAAGCTCGAGCGGACGATGCTCTGGATCGAGGACGTCGACCCGCTCCGCAAGATCGCGCCGCACGACGGCTTCTATCTGCAGTACGGGTTCAGGTGGAAGCCCGTCGGCGGCGGCGTCGGTCTCGGCGGCGGCTGGCGCCACGACCTCTTCAACCGCAACGCGCGCGTGCTGCTCGGCGCCGGCATCTCGACGCGCAACTATCAGATGCTCCAGGCGGACTTCTCGCTGCCGTACCTCGCTCAGAACCGCGTCGAGCTCGGTGTGCAGGCCGTCTATCGCCACAACCCTCAGGAAGACTTCTGGGGACTCGGCGCCGACTCGTCGAAGGACAACCGCGTCAGCTATCTCGTCGACTACACCGACTACGACGGGCCGCGCCATCGTCCGGCCGGTGCCCTGGCTCGAGGCCGGCACGCGGTTCGGCCGGCTCGACGGATCGATCGGCCGCGGCACCGACAAGCGCTTTCCGTCGATCGAGGAGCTGCTTCACCGACGCAGACCGCGCCCGGACTGGCCGAACAGCCGGACTTCTCGCTTCGCCGAGGTGTTCGGCGCGGTGGACTATCGCGACCAGGAGGACAACGCGCGCGCCGGCGGCTTCTACTCGCTCACCTGGCGCGAATACTCGGACCTCGACTTCGATCGCTACAGCTTCCGCGCGGTCGACCTGCTGCTGCAGCAGTTCGTCCCCATCTTCGACAAGAAGCGCGTCTTCGCCGTGCAGGGACGCCTGCAGTCCGCGGCGACCGACAACGGCGCCGGACAGACCGTCCCGTTCTACTTCAAGCCGACGCTCGGCGGCAGCACCAGCCACCGCGGCTTCAACGACTTCCGCTTTCGCGATGATGCGGTCGTCTACTGAATGCCGAATACCGATGGGAGGCGTTCTCGGGCCTCGACATGGCGCTCTTCTCGGACTGGGGCACGGTCGCGCCGAACGTCGGTCAGCTCAAGATGTCCGAGCTCGAGAACGCGTACGGCATCGGGTTCCGGTTCAACACGCTACAAGTCCGTCTGGTTCCGCGTCGACATCGGCTTTGGCGGCGAAGGCGTGCAGGCCTTCTTCAAGTTCAGCAAGGCGTTCTGAGCGCACGGACACACACGGGATCGGACTTCACTGCGATAGCGCCAGCCGCAGCCTACAGACTGACATGCGCAGGCGACTGATTCTTGCGGCGGTGGCGATTTCGGCGGTCGTGTCGTCGAGGCCGGGCTCGCGAACGGGCCGAGGTTCTTTCGCGACGATCCGATCGCGCGCGATCCTGAGACCGAGGACGCCAGTGGTGTGCGCGCGGCCGAGCTCAGCCAGCTGTACGACTTCGCGGAGAACTCGTTTCTCGGTGCGGGCGAGAAGGCGGACATTCGCGCGCGCCAACGTCAACACGGTCGACGAGGTGCCCGACTCGAGCTGGTTCACCAACCGCCTCGGCGCGAGAGCCGTGGACGGTCGACCGGCTGGTCAAAGGGACCGGACACCGGCACCGGGCCCGTCGGGCACGTGGACGATCGTCTCGGGCAAGATGGAAGGCGTCGCGCCGGGATTCACGATTCGCGACGGCGCCGGCGAGCTCTACTTCATCAAGTTCGACCCGCCGTCGAATCCGGAGATGGCGAGCGGCGCCGAGGTCATCTCGACGAAGTTCTTCCATGCCTTCGGCTACCACGTGCCGGAGAACTACATCGCCACGATCCGCCGCGAAGCGCTCGTCATCGGCGAGGGCGCGCGCATCGACGACGACAACGGGCGCCGGCGTCAGATGGACAGCGCGGGATCTCGAGAGCCTGCTGAAGCGCGGCGGCGCGCAACGCCGACGGCAGCTACCGGGTCCTGGCCAGCAAGGCGCTCGAGGGCAAGCCCGTGGGACCGTTCCGCTACTACGGCACGCGGCCGGACGACCCGAACGACATCTTCCCGCACGAGCATCGCCGCGAGCTGCGCGGGCTGCTCGTCTTCTGCGCCTGGCTGAACCACGACGACTCGCGCAGCATCAACAGCCTCGACACGCTCGTCAGCGCCGGCGGCCGCACGATCGTCCGCCATCACCTGCTCGACTTCGGATCGACGCTCGGCAGCGGCACGACGCAGGCGCAGAGCACGCGCGCCGGCAACGAGTTCCTCTGGGAATCGCGGCCGACGCTCATCACGATGCTCACGCTCGGCCTCTACGTCCGCCCGTGGATCAAGGTGCCCTACCCGAGATCCCCGCGCTCGGCCGCATCGAGGCCGCGTACTTCCGCCCGAGGACTGGAAGCCGGAATACCCCAACCCGGCCTTCACCAACGCGCGACCCGAGGATCGCTTCTGGGCCGCGCGCATCCTCGCCGGCCTCTCCGACGACGGCGTGCGCGCGGTGGTCGGAACGGCGACAGTTCACCGACAGCAAGGCGACGGAGTACCTGACCGAGACGCTCGCTGACGCGCAAGAGCAAGGTGCTCAAGAGCTGGCTGAACGCGACCAACCCGGTCGTCAACCTGTCGCTCAGCCCGACCGGCGAGCTGACGTTCGAGAACGCCGCGCAGAAGGCCGGCGTCGCGCCGGCCGCCGAGCGCTACACGATCCAGTGGTCGGCGTTCGACAACGCGTCGAACACGCACAAGGACGTCGGGCGCCGAGCAGAGCGTGACGTCGCCCGCCGCGCAGGCGCCCGCGGCGCTGCTGTCGGCCCGCCCCGAGTACGTCGCCGCGCTCGTGCGCACCTTCCACGGCGATCATGCCGCGTGGTCACGACCGCTGATGGTCTACTTCCGCCGAAGCGGCGACGGCTGGTCGCTCGTCGGCCTCGAACGCAACTGAACTCGGGTGAGGTCTGCGCGTGCGGGCGACTGCGTGACGCGAGGCAGGCTGGCGCTCACCGGCCTGCTGGTCGCGCTCGCGATCTGGGTGTTCGTCTACAAGGCCGCGCCCAAGATGCCGGACTTCGAGGTCTACTGGAAGGCGGCCGCGCGGGCGGCACACGCCGAACCGCTCTACCGCACCGACGACGGGCACTTTCAGTTCAAGTACCTGCCGGCCTTCGCCGTGCTGGCGATCCCGATCGGCCTGCTGCCGCTCGCGACCGCCGAGATCGTCTGGTTCGCGACCTCGGTCGCCCTCCTGGTCGCGCTCGCTCGCGACTGGCCGTCGCGGCTTCCGGTCGAGCGGCGCAAGCCCGTTCGCTGGCTCGTCGTCGTCACTGTCGTCGCGTTCGGGAAGTTCTACGCGCACGAGCTCGTGCTCGGCCAGGTCAACATCCTCTTCGCGGTCGTCGCCACCGGCGCGCTCCTGGCGATGAAAGCGAAGCCGCGAGGTGCCGGCCGGCGCGCTCGTCGCCCTCGCGATCGTCATCAAGCCGTACGCCGTGCTCTTCCTGCCCTGGCTGATCGCCCGGCGGCGCCTGCCGTCGATCGCCGCGGCGTGCGCGGGCCTCGCCGTCGTCCTCGTCCTGCCGGCCGCGCTCTACGGCGTGGGACGGCAACGTCGCGCTGCACCGCGAGTGGTGGCGAACCGTGACGCGAAACCACCGCGCCCAACCTGTCGGTCTACGACAACGTGTCGCTCGCGGCGATGTTCTTCCGCTGGTTCGGTCCCGGGCGACCTGTCGGCGCGCGCTGGCCTATGGCACCGCGCGTGCTGCTGCTCGGCGTCGCCGCGCTCGTCTTCCTCGGCCGCCGCGGCGTGCCGTTTCCCGAAGGGCTCGAGGGCGCGACTGCTCCTGACGCTGATGCCGCTGCTCTCGCCGCAGGGCTGGGACTACGTCTTCCTGATTGCGACACCGGCGATCGTGTATCTCGCGAACTACGAGGACCTCCTGCCGCGTCCGCTGCGGGTCGCTCACGATCGTCGGCGGTCGCGACGATCGGCTTCAGCCTGTTCGACCTGATGGGCCGCGACGGCGTACTCGACGTTCATGCGGCTGTCGTTCATCAGCCTCTGCTTCTTCGTCGTCATCGCGGCGCTGGCGACGCTGCGCCTGCGAAAGATCGCCTGATATGATGCGGGCATGATCCGTGGCCTCGGCAGTGGCGATGGTCGCGATGCTCGCGACGGCCGCGCTCCGGCATGGCCGTCCAACCATGCGCCGATCCCAGCACCCGGGACCCGGGCATCCCTCTGACCCTCGCCGAGGAACGCGCGCGCCGCATCAGCGACCTGCGCTACGACCTGCACTTCTCGATTCCCGCCGAAGCAGGGTCGGCACGGTCACGGCCGAGTGGCGATCACGTTCGTCCTGAAGGATGCCGCGACGTCCGCTGGCGCTCGACTTCGCGCCGACACAGGGCGTGCGCAGCGTGCGCGTCGGCACGAAGACGATCGCGCCGAGCGATCGTCCCCGATCACCTCGTGATTCCGGCGGAGCATCTGCACGAGGGCCGCAACGAGATCGCCATCGACTTCGTCGCCGGCGACGCGGCGCTCAATCGCAACCCGAGTTCCTCTACACGCTCTTCGTGCCGGCGCGGGCGCACCTGACGTTCCCCTGCTTCGATCAGCCGGATCTGAAGGCGCGCTGGACGCTCGGCCTGGACGTGCCCGCCGGCTGGCAGGCGATCGCCAACGGCGCCGAGACGGCGCGAAGCGAGGCCGACGGCCGGGTGCGCCTGGCGTTCGCCGAAACCGAGCCGCTGTCCGACCTACCTCTTCGCGTTTGCCGCCGGCCGCTTCTCGGTCGAGACCGCCGAGCGCGGCGGCCGCACGTTCCGCATGTTCCACCGCGAGACCGACGCCGCCAAGGTCGCGCGCAACCGCGACGCGATCTTCGATCTGCACGCGTCGGCGCTCGCCTGGCTCGAGCGCTACACCGGCATCCCGTATCCGTGGGGCAAGTTCGACTTCCTGCTCGTGCCGTCGTTTCAGTTCGGCGGCATGGAGCACGCCGGGCGCGATCTTCTACAACGCGTCGAGCCTGCTGCTCGATCCGTCGGCGACCCAGAATCAGAAGCTCGGCCGCGCCAGCCTCATCGCGCACGAAACCGCGCACATGTGGTTCGGCGATCTCGTGACGATGCGCTGGTTCAACGACGTGTGGATGAAGGAGGTCTTCGCGAACTTCATGGCGGCGAAGATCGTCAACCCGTCGTTCCCGGAGATCAATCACGACCTGCGCTTCCTGCTCGCGCACTACCCGGCCGCGTACGAGATCGATCGCACGCCGGGCACGAACGCGATCCGCCAGCCGCTCGACAACCTCAACGAGGCCGGGTCGCTCTACGGCGCGATCATCTATCAGAAGGCGCCGATCGTCATGCGACAGCTCGAGGGCATCCTCGGGGAGACGGCGCTTCGAGACGGGCTCCAGCAATACCTGCGCGCGCATCGCTTCGCCAACGCCACGTGGTCCGACCTGATCGCGCTGCTCGACGAGCGGACGCCCGAAGATCTCGCGGCCTGGAGCCGCGCCTGGGTCGAAGAAGCCGGACGGCCGATCGTCACGACCGATCTTCGCGTCGACAACGGCCGCATCGCGAGCCTGTCGTTCGTCCAGCGCGATCCCGTTCGAGCGGCGCAGGCCTCGTCTGGAATCAGCGGCTCCAGGTCACGCTCGGCCTGCCCGACGGCCTGCGCACGCTGCCGGTGCGAATCGCCGCGACGCGCGTGGAGGTTCCCGACGCGCGCGGCCTGCCGGCGCCGCGATTCGTCCTGCCCTCGGGCGGCGGCATCGGCTACGCAGGATTCGAGCTCGATGCCGCCAGCCTCGACTACCTGCTTGACGCATCTTCCCGACGATCGACGATCCGCTCACGCGCGGGGCCGCCTGGATCACGCTCTGGGAACAGATGCTCGATCGACGGGCGCCGGCCTCGGCGATCGTCGATCTCGCGCTGCGCGCGTTGCCGCGCGAGACAGACGAACAGAACGTGCAGCGGATCCTCGGCTATGCGCGACAGGCGTACTGGACGTTTCTCTGCCGGCGGCCGATCGCCGCCGAGTCTGCGCCGCAGCTCGAGCAGGTGCTGCGCGACCGGCCTCGGCCGCGGCGCCGACGCAAAGCCTGAAGTCGGCGTGGTTCTCCGCGCTTCGCGACGTCGCGCAGAGCTCGAGGCACGGTCGGCTGGCTCGAGCGGGTGTGGAGAAAGACGGAGAGCGTGCCCGGCCTGACGCTGGCCGAACCGGACTACATCACGCTCGCGCTGGAGCTGGCGGTGCGGGAGCCGCGCAGTGGAAGCCATCCTCGACGAGCAGCTGGCGCGCATCGAGAACCCGGACCGCAAGGCGCGGTTCGCGTACGTGCGGCCCGCGCTGTCAGCCGACCAGGGGGTGCAGAGATACCTTCTTCGAGCGACTGCACGAAGTCGGCGTTCCGGCAGCGCGAGGCCGTGGGTGCTCGAAGGCCTGAGCTACCTGCACCATCCCCTGCGCGCGCGGCCTCGGAGAAGTACATCCCGGCGAGCCTCGCGCTGCTGCGCGAGATTCAGCGCACTGGCGACATCTTCTTCCCAAAGCGTTGGATGGATGCGACGCTTGGCGGGCACAGCTCCGCGACCGCCGCACGAATGGTCGCGCGATTCCTCGCGGAGCTGCCTCAGGACTATCCGGATCGCCTCCGCCGCGTCATCCTCTCGTCGTCGGACGACCTGTTCCGCGCGAGCGGAACGCGGGCGTTGATAACGAGCGGAGTCGAGCGTTGACGAAAAGATCAGCGGAATCCGCGTCCCGTCGATGGGATGCGATCCGCGTGAATCCGCGTCTCGTCGAGTTAAACGCTATCCGCGCTTACGCGCTCTGCTTCTTGCGCGAGCTGCGACGGCGAACGTAGAAGATGCCGATGACGCCGATCAGAACTGCTGATATTGCGAACAACATTGTTGTGACCCTCCAAGGCGTCTGAGGAAGGCAAGCGGGGTGCCGGGAGCAGCGAGCCCGGATGGCCGGCCGACGCAAGCCGTTGAGTTCGGTGGCCTTACAGAGACACGAGGGTCGAATGTCCCTGGCGATTGCTCCGCGCGGGCATCGAGGAGCTCGGACAGAATGGATACCAGGATTTCAGATCCGTGGCTGCTGCGAGCCCGAGCAACAGCTTCGTCGCTGTGCAGAAGTGCGAAGGTGCGAGAGTGCCAAGTACGAACATGCGAATCCGAATCCTGGTGACCGGCGGCACCTTCGACAAGCAGTACGACGAGCTCACCGGCCGGCTGTTCTTTCGTGAGACGCACGTTGCCCGAGATGCTCGGCCGCGGCCGCTGCCGGCTCGACGTGACGGTCGAGACGGTCATGATGGTGGACAGCCTCGACCTCGACGAACGCAGGCCGCGCGACGATCGTCGATCGGTGCCGCGCGTCGGAGGAACTGGCGTTGGTCGTCACGCATGGCACGGACACCATGGTCGAGACCGCGCGGGCCATCGCCGCGGCCGGCCTCCGCGATCGGACGATCGTGCTCACCGGCGCGATGGTCCCCTACGCGTTCGGCAGCTCCGATGGGCTCTTCAACCTCGGCAGCGCGCTGTCGTTCGCGCAGGTGCTGCCGCCTGGCGTGTACATCGCGATGAACGGGCAGTATTTCGCGTGGGACGATGTGCGCAAGAACCGCGAGAGCGGCATCTTCGAGGCCACCGCATGATCCCGTTCGACTCGAAGCTGCCGGCGGTCGGCACGACGATCTTCACCGTGATGTCGCGGCTCGCGGCCGATGTCGGCGCGATCAACCTCTCGCAGGGCTTCCCCGATTTCGACTGCGATCCGGCGCTCGTCGACGCGGTCGCCGAGCACATGCGGAGCGGACAGAACCAGTACGCGCCGATGCAGGGCGTCCTGCGGCTGCGCGAAGCGCGATCGCGGCGAAGTACGAATGGTACTGCGGCCGCCGCTACGACCCCGAGACCGAGGTGACGGTGACGTCCGGCGGCACCGAGGGAATCTTCGACGCCGTCGCCGCGTCCGTTGCGTCCAGGCGACGAGGTCATCGTCCTCGAACCCTGCTACGACTCGTACGTGCCGGCGATCGAGCTGAGCGGCGGAACGCCGGTCTTCGTGCCGCTGCAGTTTCCAGACTACTCGATCGACTGGGACGCCGTGCGGCGCGCCGTCACCCCGCGAACGCGGATGATCATGCTCAACTCGCCCCACAATCCGGCGGGGAGCGTGCTCACGCCCGAGGACATTCGAGCGCTTGATCGATTTGGTCGACGGCACGCGCATCCTGATCCTGAGCGACGAGGTCTACGAGCACATCATCTTCGACGGCCTGCGGCACGAGAGCTGCGCGCGCCACGACGCGCTCGCCCGCGCGCGCGTTCGTCGTCGGCTCGTTCGGCAAGACGTATCACACCACCGGGTGGAAGGTGGGCTACACGGTCGCGCCGGCGGCGCTGACCGCGGAGTTCCGCAAGGTCCACCAGTTCGTCACGTTCTCGACGAACACGCCCGTCCAGCATGCGATCGCCGACTTCCTCGAGACGCGACGCGGCCTCGACGAGCTCGGACCGTTCTTCCAGGCCAAGCGCGATCTCTTCCTGCGCTTGATGGAGGGCTCGCGCTTTCGGCCGCTGGCCTGCCACGGCAGCTACTTCCAGCTCATGGACTACTCGGCGATCACCGACGAGCCCGACGCGGACTTCGCGATCCGGCTGACGAAGGAGCACGGCGTCGCGTCGATTCCCACGTCGCCGTTCCTGCACGGCCAGACAGGCGCCGATGGTCCTGCGCTTCTGCTTCGCGAAGCGCGACGAGACGCTGCGAACAGGCCGCGGAACGTCTGCGGGACGTCTGATACCTCGGGTCAGGCCGTGAATCGTGAATCGCTACTGGTCTGACCGCCGGTCTGACCCCGGTCTGGTCCATCGTCGTGGTACACTCCCCCGCCATATGGCCGAACTCGACCTGTGGTCGATGCTGTTCGTGTTCATGCTGGCGACGTTCGTCGGATTCCAGGTCATCCAGAACGTGTCGCGGCTGCTGCACACGCCGTTGATGTCGCTGACCAACGCCATCTCGGCGATCGCGATCGTCGGCGCGATCCTCGTGGCCGGTGAAGAGGAATCCACCGCGACGACCATCCTCGGCGCGGTCGCCGTCGCGGCCTCGATGACCAACATCGTCAGCGGATTCCTCATCACCGACCGCATGCTGAAGATGTTCCGCGAGCGGGAGCGCAAGCCGTGATTCACGGCCTCACCCAACTCACCTATCTCGCGGCGGCGGCGCTCTTCATCCTCTCGCTCCGATGGCTGAGCCACCCGAAGACCGCGCGCCGGGGCGTCGCGGCCGGCGTCGGCGGCATGGCGCTCGCGATCGTCGGCACGCTGCTCGCGCCCGAGATCGTCAACTTCACCTGGATTGCGATCGCGGCGCTCGTCGGGATCGGCATCGGCATTCCGCTCTCGTGGGTGCCGCTGACCGCGGTGCCGCAACGGACGGCGCTGTCGCATGCGTTCGGCGGCCTTGCGGCCGGGCTCGTCGGCACGGCGAAGTACATGATCTGGTTTCAGCACGGCGAGCTGACGCAGGTTCCGCACCGGTGCGATCGTCCTCGAAATCATCCTGGGCTACCTGACGTTCACCGGCAGCCTGATGGCCGCTGGCAAGCTGCAGGAGATCGTGCCGACTCGCCCGATCACCTATCCCAACCAGAACATCGTCAACCTCGGTCTGCTGGCGATCGCGATCGGCGCTGGCGTCTATCTGACGATCGACCCGTACTTGCCGTGGGCGTTCGGCGCTCATCGTCCTGCTGTCGCTCGTCTTCGGCGTGCTGCTGATCCTGCCGATCGGCGGCGCGGACATGCCGACGGTGATCTCGCTCCTGAACTCGTACGCCGGGCTCTCGGCCGTCGCGATGGGCTTCGTGCTCGAGAACAAGCTGCTCATCACGGCAGGAGCCCTCGACGGCTCGTCGGGTCTGATCCTGTCGATCATCATGTGCCGCGCGATGAACCGCTCGTTCACCAACGTGCTGTTCGGAGCGTTCGGGCAGGTGCAGGCCGCGGCTGCGGCCGGTGAAGCCAAGACGGCCAAGAGCGCGACGCCGCAGGATGTGGCCGAGCTCCTCACCAACGCGGATCGCGTCGTCGTCGTTCCCGGCTACGGGATGGCGGTCGCGCAGGCGCAGCACAAAGTGCGCGAGCTCTACGACCAGCTCACCAAGCGCGGCGTCGACGTGCGCTTCGCGATCCACCCGGTCGCCGGCCGCATGCCCGGGCACATGAACGTGCTGCTCGCCGAGTCCGAGATTCCCTACGACGCGCTCATCGAGATGGACGACATCAATCCCGATCTGCCGCAGACCGACGTCGCACTCGTCGTCGGCGCCAACGACGTCGTCAACCCGGCGGCGCGCCACGACAAGGCCAGCCCGATCTTCGGGATGCCGATCATCGACGTCGACAAGGCCAAGACCGTCATCGCGATCAAGCGCTCGATGAACCCCGGCTTTGCCGGCATCGACAACGAGCTCTACTACCTCGATCACACGCTGATGGCGTTCGGCGACGCCAAGCAGGTCCTGGGCGACGTCGTGAAGGCGCTTTCAGGCGAGGGGGACGGACATTAAGCAATGCTGAATGCTGAATTCTGAATGCTGAAGGGAATGCTGAATGAGAACTTCACAATTCAGAATTCACTTCAGCATTCAGCACTCAGCATTCAGCATTGCAAGAATCAGGATCACCCTGTGATCCGGAAGCGGATCAGCTCGCGGGCGGTTCCGGCGTCGCTCTGGGCCGCCACCTCGATCAGATACTCGCCGGGCGCGAACCGCGCCAGCGGCAGGTCGAACTGGGTCAGCTTGCTGGCCCGCTTCCTCTGGCATTGGCGCGAGATCGAGCACGAGGGTGCCGACGCGATTGACGAGCTTCGCGGAGACCTGAACGGCATTGCCCCCCGGCTCGAACGTAGGCACCCGCAGGAGCAGGCGCTCGGTGCGGCGGAACTCGCGATCCGGGACGGTGCGGCGTTGACGTCGGCGATGAGGTCACGGAACTCGCGCGCCGACTGGGCGCGAAAGACCTGCGGCGGCAGAATCACCGGATTCGCGCCGCGAACGCCCGGAACGTCGAAGTCCTCGCGCCGACGTCGAGCCTCGTGCCATCGGCCTGCAGTATGGTCAGGTCGAACTGGAGACGGCCTGGCGTGGTCTGGAAGACTGCGCTCGAGGGCCGCACGCTCGAGCCAGTCCCCGACCTGGCCGACGCAACTTCCCCTTCGAACAGCAAGGCGCCTGCTGGCGTCGTGACCTTGAGTGCCACGACGTCAGGCCGAGCGTTTGGCTTGCTCCGCGCCGGCTGCCGACTGGCCGCAGGTATCCACGTGAATATCACCCGACGTTGTCCGTCGGGTTCGACGGTCAGGCCGAACCAGGACTCGATGAGCGGGCTGCGTCTTGAGCGCTCGCGTCGGAAGGAGCGGTGTCGTCATCAGCCGCGTCGCCGCGCGCAGTTCGCTCGGAAGCGGCGCCCAGTAGCCGGATCGCGCACGAACCTGCGCATCGCGCCGCGTTCGACGTGATCTGCAGGCCGTGAAAACGGCCGTCGGTCGGGGTCGTCGACGTGAACGTCAGGACATAGTACGAATCGAGGTCCCGCGACACGCGTTGAAAAGCGGGGCCCAGATCCTGACCGGCGGGCAGACCATCGCCTCCGGTCTGGCGCGCCAGCCCCTGAAGCACGGCTGACGATTCGACGTTGGCATCGTCGTCAGTCGCGGCCGGGGGAAAGACGAGGCGGCGTCCCCGGGATCGAAGGCGTAGAGCAGCACGCGAAAACGGCTCGCGGCGCGCACGAGTCCCTGGCAGATCGGGCAGCCGCCGCTCGCGCCCGCGCGGCACGTCGGTCGTGAACCCCTCGCTCATCAGCACGATGCCGCCGAGGCCGCCGTCCAGTTCGCCCATCCTCGTGGCGAGCGCCCTCAACCCCGACATCACGATCTGCGCCCGCGCGGCACGCGCCGCAGCTGGCGACTTCCCGAGATACTGCTCCTCGAACGTGTTCGCGCGGCGTGTAGTCGTTGCGCCGCCCGGTGAAGCTGCTGACGGACTGTCGCGCCGCGTCGCGATCTCGTGTGAAGCGAATCTCGGTCAGGTGGTCGAGCGGCTTCATGACGACCAGCAGATCGCCGGGACGGATTTGCTCGTCGATGAAGCGCGACACCGCGACGCGGACGCGTTCGGTGTCTCGGTCCCGCGCTGACGTGGTACTCGTCGAGATAGAGCGCGACGAGCCGCGTGCCGGGCTCCTTGGCGGCGCGGCGTTCGTCCGCATCGTCCTGGATTTCGCTTGGCGGAGCGATCGGGCCGACCGCCGGTGGCGTATTCGTACGCCACTCGACTCGATCGATCTTCTGCTGCGACGCCGTTCTCGAGAACCGTGAAGTCTTGCGGGAGGAGTTCGAGCGATCGGCGCGCCGTGTTTGTCGGTGACGATCGCGTCGACGCGGATCGTTCGGGAGCCGGGATCGGGAGAGGCGGCCGCGGTCGCAGCCGGGACCGGTTCGGGCGCCTTTTGCGCCTGCACAGTCGCGCGACCGTCTCTGAGCATGCCCACGATGCCCAGCACGCTCAGGATGGCGACAGCGACGTCCGACGTGGTCCTGGCCAGACAACCTCCGGTCAACCGCAGTTTACATCCGAACAATCCGACCAAAGGTGGCTGGCACCCTTGCCGGAAAGGTGCCAGCCACCTTCCCGGCCAGTGGTCATCCCAAAGACGCCGGCAGAGTTATCTCGGTAGTGATTCGGCCGGAATCCCGATGAGCGGGGCGATCTCTCGGAGCTTCGCCTGCACGAGGCGGACGTTCCGCGGGCCCATGCGGAGAAACTGCCGCTGGGCCGACGACAGCGACTGCAGCCGCGGGTCGGCAAACTCGTAGGCCACGCGTCCGCGACGCGAGCGCCACGTCGCCGTCGATCACCGGTGTCTTGAGAAGCTCGACGAGCGCGCGCTCGACCGCCGGATCGACGTTGCCGTCAGGATGGCCGAGTTCGCGGTAGGCGTCCTGAATTCGAGGCTTGAGCGTCGCGTACAGCCGCGCGCCGCCGCGTGCGTCGAGCCCGGAAATCGCGTCCGCATACTTGTCGTAGCGCGCGTAGCTGCGAGGGTCGATCCAGAGGCCATTGCGATCTTCCCGAACTTGAAAATTTCCGGTCGGTCGAACCTTCCCGAGGTGTCCCGAGGGCGTCCGCCCGGTCGAGATGTTGTCGACGACCACCGTGAAGTTGCGAATCAGCTGATCCGTCGTGAGCCAGGCCGCGACCGTCGGGTGCGAGGAAAGCTTCGACACGAGCTCGCGGACAACCGCGTCGGTCTGGTCGATCGGGGGAAGATCGATGGTTTCGCCGGCTTCGGGAAGGGGGCGGGTTGGTGCAGCGGGAGCAACAGCCTGCTCTGTTGCGGCCCGCACGTCAGCCGGCGCCGTGGGAGTCTTACGCCAGGCCAGGAAGTAGACGGCGGCGCCGATGGCGAGGAGAACAACCAGGCCGCCGCCAACGAGCCAGCCGCGCCGGCTCGGCTCCGGCTCGAACGATCCCTGCCACTTGTCGAGCTTGAGATCATTGAGATCGGTCATAAGGCAGTCTACACCTGCACTTTAGACGATTGAGTTCAGCGTTGGGCTGGTCCGGAAGCGGCGTCAAAAAGAAAGCCGGCCGGGAACGGCGAGTTGGGAACCGTCCCGGCTCGGCTTGGGAGGAGAGGCTGACACTCATACAAACGATGCAATTGCGAAAAACGAACAGGCCGATTCGACGCCTGACCCTGCGTATCAGCCGCTAGCAGGAAACACTCAACCGGGACAGTCCCCGTTCTCAGTAGTCATCCCTGAGGGCGACCATCGCGGACGGGACTGGAATGCCCGGAATCGGGACGAGGATGAACCCGCCACGAGTGGGGAGGAGACCACCCGTAGCGGGCTGCCCTCTGCCGGCGGGAGGAGGGGGCCGGCAAAGCCGCGCGACTAAAATCTGACGCCCTGGCTGACAGCTGATAGCTGATAGCTGATAGCTTCGTCACGACCGCCTTGGACCCTGCGGTCCCAGAAGCGGGTTGGTCGAATTCGACGGAGGCGCAGGCGCACCGGCGGCGTTGCCTGGCAGCGTCACACGCGTCGCCAGCGTTGTTCCCTCGTGAACATCGCCATCCACTACTTCGGTATAGGTTGCGTCGCTTACTCCGGTCGTCACCTGCACTTGCCGCAGGCGGTCGCCGTCGTAGGTCCAAATCGTTCCGCGATTCCCTCGCGGCGTCGCAGTGCCGGCGGTAGCCACTGGCCTGACGCCTGGCGATTGGCGATCCGAAGTTTCGACTGGCTGATTGAGCGCAGCGAGCACGCTCGCGGTCGGCTTGAACCGTAGCGCAGCGCTTGGCACGCGCAGCACATTGTCCCGGCGCGCGACTTCGACCGTAAGCGTCGCGGTCATTCCGGGCTTCAGCTTCAGCTGCAGGTTCGGCGCTGACACAATCGCCGCATACGTCACGACGTTCGACTCGATGACGGGGTTCAGCCGTACCTGCCGCACCTCTCCGTGGAAGATGTCGTTAGGATACGCATCGACGTGAAACGTCACAGCCTGACCATCCTTGATGCTGCCGAGATCCGACTCGTCGATGCTGGCCTTCAATTGCATATGCCGCAGATCCGCGGCAATCGTGAACAGCGTCGGCGCCTGAAGGCTTGCGGCCACGGTCTGGCCCACATCCACCGAGCGCGAAATCACGATGCCGTCGATGGGCGACGTGATGACGGTCTTCTGCAGGTTGACCTGCGCCTGCGCGAGCGCGGCGCGCGCCTGCGTCACCTGCGCGGCCGACGCCTTCACCTGTGCCTCGGCCGTACGCTGCGCGATCGCTGCGGCATCGAGATCGCTCTTCGAGATCAACTGCGCGCGCGGCCAGTTCGTTCGCGCGACCCAGCTTCGTTTGAGCGTCCGTCAGCTGAACGTTCAGCCGCTCGACGTCGGCCTCGGCGCCCAGCAGGTTCGCGCGCGCCCGCTCGATCTCCGCCTGGATGAGCGACGGATCAAGACGAGCGAGCACCTGGCCCTTCCTGACGATTGAATTGAAGTCCGCTCCGAGCGACTGGATCGTTCCCGATACCTGGCTGCCGACTTGAACGGTGTCAACCGCCTCGATCGTGCCGCTGGCCGTCACGACCGCCAGAATCGAGCCGCGCGACACGACGTCGGTCGCGACCCGTGGCGCCTCGGCGTCGCGGCGCGCGTACATCGCTGCGGCGCTGAGGCCGGTCACGGTAACAAGGGCGACGGCGAGTGGGAGTCGGCGTTTCATCTTCGTGCTCTGTGGGTTTAGACGGTCGATCCATGACCGGGCCGTGGCGGGGCTGTGAAGAAACGATGGCAGGGCTGGAACGCCTGCCGGGCTCGGCCCCAGAGGTCTACACTGATGGCATGGATTCGGACGAGCGTGGCTCCGACGCGTCGGGCGCGCGGGTGCTGGTGGTCGAAGACGAGCCGCATATCCGCGACCTCATCGCGCTGCACCTCTCGCTCGAGGGGTTGAAACCGGTCGCAGTCGGTGACGGCGACGAGGGACTTCGCCTGGCGCGCGCCGAGCCGTTCGATCTCGTCGTCCTGGATCTGATGCTTCCCGGGCTCGATGGCGTCACCGTCTGCCGCGCCATCAGGCGCGACACCACGAACGGCGATGTCCCGATCCTGATGCTCACGGCGCGGCGCGAAGAATCCGACAAGGTCCTCGGGCTCGAGAGCGGGGCAGACGACTATCTGACCAAGCCGTTCGGCGTCCGCGAGTTCGTCGCGCGCGTTCGCGCGCTCCTGCGCCGTCCGCGCCCGTCGCGGCTTGTGGCGGGGATCGGCGACGACGCGCGGCCGATCGCCGTCAAGGGTCTGACGGTCGATCCTGCGCGTCGGCACGCGCGCGTGGACGGCAACGAAATCGAGCTGACCAGCCACGAGTTCGACATGCTCTATCTTCTCGCGAGCCACCCCGGCATCGTCTTCAGCCGGGAGGCACTCGTGAAGCGCGTCTGGGGCGACGACACGTTTGTGACCGAGAGGAGCGTCGACACGCTCATCAAGCGCCTGCGGCGGAAAATCGAGACCGAGCCCAACGATCCGCAACTGATCCTGACCGTGTGGGGCACGGGCTACAAGTTCTCCGATGCCTGATCCTGTCTGGTACAAGAGCCTCTACTGGCGCATCGCGTTTGGATTCGTCGCGATGCTGGCGGCGCTGCTCCTCGCGCAGGGCCTGGTCGGCATGTGGCTCACCGACCGCATCATCGGCACGTCTGCGCAGTCGCCCGAGGAGCTTGTGTCGTCGGTCGGTCAGCAATCTGTCGGCGGCGCTCACGCAGAGATCCAGGCCTCGCGATCGACACGTATGTCCGCGACGAGTTCCGGCACATCTATCGACCCTTCGTCGTGGCGATGCACGACGGACGGGCCGTGTCGAACCGGCCCAACAGTCTGCCGCCCGGTTACATCCGCGCGGTTCAGCAGCGCGTTCGGCGCGGCGACTCGCTGACGACGATCGACCCTGGTGATGGTCCGCGCGATCGCGGACCCGGCGGTGGCCGGGGTGGGCGCGACCGCGGCCCCGGCGAACCCGAGGGCTGGCGCGAGCCGCGGGACCGACCACGCGACCCCGGTTCACCGCAGTTCGCGCCGCCGCAAGCTGACCCCAGCGGTGGACCGGGCCCGCCGCGACGCGGATCGGCGGCCGCGCCGATCGTCGTCGCGGATGCTCAGATCGGATCCGTGGTCATCCCGATCAACCCACCGCCAGTGTTTGTCGCGATTCGAGAGCTCGGGCCGACGCTGACCTGGGTTGGGTTGGTGCTGCTCGCGATTGGCGCGGCGAGCGCGGCGCTCCTGATCTTCCGTCCGGCGCACCGGCGGCTGCGGACGCTCGAACATGCGGCCCGCGCGCTCGGTGAAGGCCGGACCGATGTGCGCGCGGTCGAAGGGGGCGGCGACGAAGTCAGCGCGCTTGCGCACCGCGTTCAACCGGATGGCCGACGACCTCGGCGCGCGCGCCGCGGCGCTCGCGGCGTCAGACCGCGCGCGGCGCCAACTGCTCGCCGACGTCTCGCACGAGCTGATGACGCCGCTCGCCGCCATCCGCGGTTACACCGAAACGCTGTCGATGCCGGAGCTCAACCTCGACGCGCCGACGCGCAGCCGCTATCTCGACATCATCGGCGACGAAACGCAGAAGCTCGAGTCGTTGATTGGTGATCTGCTGGATCTCGCCCGCCTCGAAGGTGGCGGCGGCACGATGACGATCGAGGACGTGCCGGTGAAGGAGCTCTTCAGCCGGATCGCCGATCGGCACGGGCCGGCCATTCGTGACCGGCGCATCACCCTCGACGTGCAGGTGCAGCCGCCGGAACTGACGGTGCGCGCCGATGGGCAGCGGCTCGAACAGGCGCTGCAGAATCTCGCGGCCAACGCGCTGCGCCACACGCCCGAGGGCGGTCGGCTGTCGCTTGCGGCGGAGGCAACGACCGAGGGCACGCGCATGATCGTGCGCGACACCGGCCCGGGCATTCCACCCGAGCACCTGCCGCATATCTTCGAGCGGTTCTACAAAGCCGACGCGGCGCGCAGCGCCACCAAGATGTCTGGCAGCGGCCTCGGCCTCTCGATCGTCCAGGCCATCGTCGAACGGCACGGCGGAAGGATCGCGGCCTCGAATGCTCCGGAGGGCGGGGCCGTTTTCGAGATCACGATTCCGGAACTCAGCGTGCCACCGACAGGATCCCCGACCCCGACGTCAGACTGACGTTCAGGCGAATCGCTTCTCCCCTTCGCACGCGCACGGTCGTGGCGTAGGTCTGAAATCCATCCTTGCGCACCTCGATTCGGTGCGGGCCTTCCGTCAGCTCGATGACGAACTGATCTTCACCCTCCGGCGCGGTCCACAACTCGCCGTCGACGAGGATGTCGGCGTCGGCGGGTCGGACGCGGAGCAGCAAGGAGCCGAACTCGGATTGCTGGCTCGCGCGCGGGGGTGGGCCCTGACGTTGGGCCGACACCGAGTTCGATGGCGTGGCGCGCATCGATTCATCCGGCTTGGGCGGCGGCCCCGCCGACTCGCCGGGACCGAGCGGCTGCATCACATGGGTGACCCTGAGCGTTCCCCCTCGCGGGAACAACACCTTCTGCGTGAACGTGCGGTGCCCTTCGAGGTAGAGCTGGAGCTCGTGCTCTCCCGCCTCGACATGGAGCCGCTGCAGGTTGCCGTCGAAACTGTCCACGACGCCGACGAAGTAGCCGTCGATGTAGACCTGCGTATTCCGAGGCGTGACCTGAAGCCGCGCCGAACCGCCGTAGTCGTAGACGATCGGGCCGTAGTACGGATAGGGGTATTGACCGTAGCCATAGCCGTAGCCAAGGCCGTAGTAGGGGTAGCCGTAGGCGTAGGGATAGCCGAACCCGTAGCCGATCCCAAAGCCCCAACCGTACGAGCCATAGAAACCGCCGTAGAAGCCGGGGTAGTAGAAGGGGCTATAGAACGACGAGTAGTACGGCCTGTAGTAGTAAGGGCGGTAGTAGGGGCGGTAGTAACGCGCGCCGCCGTAATACGGCCTGGATGGGTAGGGTTGAGAGGACCGCGGCACGGCCACGCCGGTCGTCTGTCCTGACGAGCGGCGCGTCGCCCGCCCTTGGGCAGCAGCATCGGTGGACCAGGCCAAAACCGCCGCGAGGGTCGCAAGGAAGAGAACGCTCAGAACGAGGGGTTTGTGGCGATTCACCGTTGGCCTCCGGGGTAAACAGGTGTTGACCGGCTGAGCAATGCCGGTGCCACCAGCCTCACACTCGAATTCGCGGAAAAACCACTCGTTCATCGCGATCGCGCCGTCCGCTCGTCCTCAGCCGGTCACACGCTGTCACCACGAGGACACGGCTCTGTCAGCATTTCTCAGCGCTCGCGGGGCCTCGCCTTCGCGACGCTTCGGCGCAGCTCGCCGTAGCCTTGGCGGAGGCGGCCCACCCCCGCTCGCTCTCGCGCGGCGACTTCGCGCCGCGCTCGGGCCGCAGGCGCTATCAGTCGAGCTTCACCGGCTCGATGCGCGGCACCAGCAACTGGATGACCGCGAGCGCCGCAAGGTACGCAAACGCCGCAATGAAGAAGATCGGGATGTAGCTGCCCGTCGTCTCGAGGATGTATCCGGTGATTTTCGCGATCAGCATGCCGCCGACGGCGCCTGCAAATCCGCCGAGGCCGACGACAGAGCCGACCGCCTTACGCGGAAACATGTCCGAGGTCAGGGTGAAGAGGTTCGCGGACCAACCCTGATGGGCTGACGCAGCCAGGCTCACGAGCGCCACCGCCGACCAGAGGCCGGTGGCCTTCGACGCGAACGCCATCGGCAACACAGCCAGCGCGCACACCAGCATCGCCGTCTTGCGACCGGCGTTCACGCTCCAGCCACGCTTCAGCAGCCCCGACGACAACCAACCACCACCGATCGAGCCGACATCGGCGATGAGGTAGATGGCGATGAGTGGCGGGCCGATGGTCTTGAGATCGATGCCGTAGCTCCTCCCAAGGAAATCGGGAATCCAGAAGAGGTAGAGCCACCAGACCGGGTCGGTGAGAAACTTTCCGAGCGCGAAGGCCCAGGTCTGGCGGTACTTCAGCAGCTGCAGCCACGGAATCTGGACTGACGGGTCGGGCGGGTCACTTCGGATGTGGGCAAGCTCCGCAGCGCCGACGCTCGGGTGGTGTTCAGGCGAGCGGTAGATCGGAATCCAGAAGAACAGCCAGAGGAAACCGAGGGCGCCGGTGATGATGAACGCCCAGTACCATCCCCAGTACAGCGTGATCGAGGGCACGACCAGCGGCGTGAGGACCGCCCCGACATTGGTGCCTGAATTAAAGATCCCGGTCGCGAGCGCGCGTTCTTTTTTCGGGAACCACTCGGCCGTCACTTTGATCGCCGCCGGGAAATTGCCGGCTTCGCCGAACCCGAGCAAGAGCCGGGCGAAGATAAATCCCGCGACCGACGCGCTGTAGGTGAGCCCGACGGTCGCGAGAATCGACGCGACGATCGGACCGAACACTGGCGCCTCGGCGTGCGCCATCGCCGCCAGGCTCCAGATGACCAGCGCGACGATGTAGCCCTTCTTGGTGCCCAGCCAGTCGATCATCCGGCCGGCGAAGAGAAACGCGAGCGCGTAGGCCAGCTGGAACGCGAAGATGATGTCGGCGTAGTCGATCTCGCTCCAGCCAAATTCCTTCTGCAGCGTGGTCTTCAGGATGCCGATGACCTGCCGGTCGACGTAGTTGATCGTCGTCGCAAAAAACAGCAGCGCGCAGATGACCCAGCGATAGCGTCCAATCGTTGCGGCGACGCTCGGTGAGGCGGCGGCCAGGGAGCTCTTCGGCATGTGGTCGGACCCTCAGTCAGATGGTTGGATTGCGACGATGAATGGCGAACTCACGGTGCCCGAGCCGTTCGGCGGAAGTCTGCTGGCCGGAGGCGACGGCGAGCACCTCGGCAAAGAGTCGCTCCGCCGCCGCGTCGAGCGTTTCCGAGTCGTCCATGATCCCGCTGACGTCGATGTCGATGTTGTCCGCCATCTGCCGCGCCGTGCGCGCGTTCCCGGTGATCTTGATGACCGGCGCGATCGGGTTGCCGGTCGGCGTCCCGAGGCCGGTCGTAAAGACCACGACCTGCGCGCCGCCGCCAACCATGCCGGTCACCGACTCGACGTCGAGACCGGGCGTATCCATGACCGTCAGGCCCTTCTGCGTGATCGGCGCCGAATACGCGACGACATCTTCGAGCGGCGCGACCTCCCCACCCTTGTGTGTCGCGCCGAGCGATTTCTCTTCGATCGTGGTCAGCCCGCCGCGGATGTTCCCCGGCGACGGTTGCGTGCCGCGGATATCCAGCCCGAGCGCGCGCGCTTCGGTCTCGACGCGCGTGATGATCTGAATCAGCTTGGTCGCCGTCGCGGGCCGCGTCGCGCGCGACGCCAGCAGGTGCTCCGCGCCCATGATCTCGGCGATCTCTCCGAGCACCGCCGTCCCGCCGAGCGCGACCAGGCGGTCGGTGACGCGCCCGAGCGTCGGATTCGAGGCCAGGCCGGACGTGTAGTCCGAGCCGCCGCACTTGAGCGACAGCACGAGCTCCGATGCGTCGCACCACTCGCGCGGCTGCGCGGCAAGGGCGTCGGCGAACCGGCGCGCGATGGCGATCGCTTTCTCGGTCGTGCGAACGGTGCCACCCTCGGACTGGATCGCCACGATCTCCACGGGCTTGCCGTGGCGCCTCGCCGCCTCGGCGAGCGTCTGGGCCACCACCTGCTCGCACCCAAGCGCGATGACGACCACGGCGCCGACGTTGGGATGGCCGCAGTACGCGGCGAGCGTGTCGTGGGTCACGCGCATGTCCGGCCCGAGCTGTCCGCATCCCGCCAGATGAGGAACGGCGGTGCCGATCGGCTGCAGTGGCAGCGGCGACCCGTTCGGCAACGACCGACGAGCAGATCACGGTCGGCACGACCAGCACGTGGTTCCGCGTGCCGATCCGGCCGTCGGGGCGACGATAGCCGTGAAAACCTGAGCGTTCAGTCATCGTTTCTCAGCGCCGTTCCTGTCGACGCCGTTGCGTTCGTCCGGAGGCTCGGCGAGGCGTGGTTGCGGTTCGGGCCGCGGCGCTTCGAGATCACCCCGACCGCGCGTGCTCGCCAGGTTGTGCGTGTGCACGTGCGCGCCGGCAGGAATCTCGACCGTCGCCAGCCCGATCGGGCTGCCATACTTGATGACTGCCTCGCCCGCGTGGATCACTCGCAACGCAATCTTATGTCCGGATGGCACCGCGTCACGAACCGAGACGGTTCCGGCGCCAAGCGTGAGATCGCGGCCCGGCTCGAGCGCCTGAAGCGCCGTCGCCACGTTGTCGCGGTCGCTGATGACCAGGACCGGCTTCACTGGTTGACCCCGCTCGACAGGAATCCGCCGTCGACGGCGAGCATGTGCCCGGTGACGAACGACGCCGCGTCAGACGACAGGAACACGGCGGCGCCGACCAGCTCATCGATTTTCCCAAAGCGCTTCATCGGCGTCCGCATCAGGAACTCCTGACCGCGCGGCGAGTCGAGGAGCGCCGCGTTGAGGTCGGTCCGGAAGAGTCCGGGGACGAGCGCATTCACGGTGACGTTGTGCGGCGCCCACTCGACCGCGAGCGCCCGCGTCAGCCCGACGACGCCGGCCTTGCTCGCGACATACGCCGCCACCTCGAAAAGACCGACGAACGACGACAGCGAGCCAATGGTGACGATCCGCCCGTACTTCTGCGCGATCATCGGCCGGCCGAAGACCTGGCAGGCGCGCAGCGTGCCGGTCAGATTCGTGTCGATCACGCGCTGCCAGTCGGCCTCGTCCATCTCGAGCGTCGGGCTCTTCTTCGTCATGCCCGGCGACGGCGAGCAGGATGTCGACCTTGCCGAACGCCTCGAGGCACTCGTCGCGCAGGCGCTCGAGCGAGCGCGATCTCGGACACGTCGGCGGCGATCGACAGCGTCCGCCGACCGCGCTGCTCGATCTCGGCGGCGACGTCCTTGACGAGCTCGATGCGGCGGCCGGTCGCGACGACGTCGGCGCCCGCGTCCGCCAGCCCGAGCGCCAGGGTGCGGCCGATTCCGCTCGTACCACCAACGACGACGGCCGTCCGGCCGGTGAGATCAAACAGCTTCATGAGTATGGTCAGACTGACGATGGCCGGCGGCGCGCCGCGCGCGCGGCGCTGGGGTCGACAGCGGCCGTGCAGCCGCTCGGATGTCCGTCGGCCGCAGGCTCCTGCGCCTGGTGCCGGCTCGCCTGGAGCAGGTGATCGTGCATCGCCCGCCTGGCGGTGTCGGCGTCGCGGGCGCGGATCGCCTGGTAGATCCGCCGGTGCATCTCGGCCGCGTCGCGGAGATCGCGCTCGCTCGCGCCGGCGGCCGTCTCGCGCCGGCGTTCGTAGTAGAGCGCCGACACCATCTCGACGAGCGAGGCCACGATCGGGTTGCCCGAGGCGGCGGCGACGCCGCGATGGAAATTGATGTCGTGGACCAGGAACACGCGCGGCTCCTGCATCGACGCAAACAGGCTCGCGACTTCCTCGGCGAGCGTCGCGACCTGCTCGGCGGTGGCGCGCTCGGCGGCGAGCCCGGCCGCGCCGACCTCGAGGATGCGGCGCGCCTCGTACATCTCGTCGCGGGTGAAGCCGTGAAGCGCCGCGAGAAAGCTCAACGCGTCGGTATTGAGCGCCGGCGGTCCCTCGGGAATGTAGGTACCCGAACCGTGGCGCGATCGGACGACGCCCATCGCCGCGAGCGTGCGCAGCCCGGCGCGAATCGTCGGCCGGCTGACGCCAATCTGAGTCGCGAGATCGCGTTCGGCCGGCAGGCGATCGCCGGGCTTGAGCGCGCCGCGCTCGATGAGATCGCGAACATGGGAGACGACCTGGCCGGTGCCACCCTCCCGCCGAGGGCCGCCGGACGCCAACCCGCGTGGGCTGGCCTCGCCATTCCCGGACCTGGTTCGGACGGAGCCGGTCATCATGATCTCAAGGTGTTAAGGTGCCAGGGTGCCAGCGTGCCAAACGGCGTCCGGTAACGCGCGACACTGGCCCGAGTATAGACTCGGAGTCGTCCCGAAAACGGCGGCACACGTTACCTTGTTCGGGGCGCGAACGAAAGAACGACTAAGAGGTATTACCACTTGATCGTCCCGGCGAGTCAAGATCGGCCGGACATTCGCCTGATTTATCGCGCGGTCTCATCTGCGGCGTAGAAAGCCGCCAGGACCGATGGGCCACGTTGCGGAAGCGTCGATTGGCTTAACCACTTTGAGGGTATGGACAAAGGGACCCCGCAGGACATCCGAATTTACGCCAGTTGCCAGCCCGTCGTCGCCTCGTCGGGGCCTGAGCGCGCTGCTCGTCCCCTACCGCGGCGCGATTGCCACCCTCGTGGCGCTGACGATTGCCGGAAACGCGCTGAACCTGCTCATCCCCAAGCTCGTCGCCGACGCGATCGACAGCTACGGCCGGAGGACGCTCGTCCCGGGAACGGTCGCGCCTGGACTCTTCCTGGCGGCGGCCGGCATCCTCATCTTTGGCTACCTCCAGAGCATCGTCCAGACCTACGCCGCCGAGCGGGTCGCGCGCGATCTGCGGACGCGGCTGGTCGCGAGAGATCGCCGCGCAGGACCACGCCTACATCCAGCAGGTCGACGCCGGCGACGCTGCTGACGCACCTGACGTCCGACGTCGACGCCATCAAGATGTTCGTCGCGCAGGCGATCGCGTCGCTCATCTCCTCGGTCTTCCTGATCATCGGCGCCAGCGTGCTGCTGCTCGCCATCGACTGGCGGCTGGCGCTCGCCGTCCTGGCGATGCTGCCGGTGATCGGCGTCACCTTCTCAGTCGTGCTCGGCCGGGTGCGGAAGCTGTTCACGCACGCGCAGGAGGCGATCGACTGGCTGAACAAGGTCATCAACGAGAGCATCCTCGGCGCGGCGCTGATCCGGCTGCTCAACTCGCAGCAGGTCGAGTACGACAAGTTCGTCGCCGCCAACACCGAGGCGCGCGACATCAGCCTCAGCATCCTGCGGCTCTGTTCGCCAGCCTCATCCCGGTGATCATGTTCGCGACCAACCTCGCGACGCTGATGATCCTGGTGCTCGGCGGCCGCTTCGTCATCCACGGGACGATGACGCTCGGCGACTTCACCGCGTTCAACAGCTACCTGGCCATCCTCATCTTCCCGGTCATCATGATCGGCTTCATGAGCAACGTGATGGCGCAGGCGAGCGCCTCGTACGCGCGCATCGCGATGGTGCTCGATGCGCCGGATCGACCGCCGGCGGGCGGACCCTCACTGCGGCGCTTCGCGGCGACATCGCGCTGCGGCACGTCGTCGTCGAGCTCGGCGAGAAGACGGTCCTGAAGGACGTCTCGTTCGCGGCGCGCGCCGGCTCGCGAACCGCGGTCATCGGCCCGACCGCCGCCGGCAAGACGCAGCTGCTCTACCTGCTCACCGGGCTGATCGAGCGCCGACGTCCGGCAGCGTCGAGTACGACGGCCGGCCATCGACGACTACGATCCGGAGACGCTGCACCACCAGGTCGGGTTCGTCTTCCAGGACAGCATCATCTTCAACCTGACGCTGCGCGAGAACATCGCCTTCAGCAGGACGTCACCGACGACGATCTCGAAAAGGCGATCGCGACCGCCGAGCTGACCGACTTCATCGCGCGCTTGCCGCAGGGCTCGACACCGTCGTCTCGGAGCGCGGCAGCAGCCTGTCGGGCGGCCAGAAGCAGCGGATCATGCTGGCGCGCGCGCTGGCGCTCAACCCGCGCGTCCTGCTGCTCGACGACTTCACGGCGCGCGTCGATACCACGACCGAGCGCAAGATCCTCGAGAACGTGCAGCGGAACTACCCGGGCATCACGCTGCTGTCGGTGACGCAGCAGATCGCGGCGGTCGAGGACTACGACCAGATCGTCCTGCTGATGGAAGGCGAGGTGCTGGCGTCGGGCACGCACGCGACGCTGCTCGAGACCTCGCCCGAATACGTGCAGATCTATGACTCGCAGCGCAGCACCAGCCACTACGAATCCGTACACGCTCAGTAGCGCGCGGCGCCGGCGCACGGCGCCGGCGATTGTGGCGCTCGCTGCGGCGGCTCGCTGCCGCTCATGGCCGGCGAGCGCCGCAGCGTCACGATCGCCTTCGTGCCGCGATCGTCGTCATCGTCGCTCGCGGCGCTGCTCGCGCCGCTCATCATCGGCCGCACCGTCGACACCTACATCCGCACCGGCGACTTCGCGGCGTGCTGCGTTTCGGCCGGTCTGCTCGTCGTGCTCTACGTCGTCGGCGTTGCGTCGCCACCTACATCCAGACGCAGACGATGGGCGAGCGTCGGGCGGCGACGTGCTGTTCGCGCTGCGCAACGCGCTCTTCACGAAGCTGCAGGAGCTGCCGCTCGACTTCTTCAACCAGAACAAGGCCGGCGATCTCATCTCGCGGATCAACAACGACACCGACAAGCTGAACCAGTTCTTCGCGCAGAGCGCTGGTGCAGCTGGCGGCCAACCTGTTCCTGATGGTCGGCGCCGCGATCTTCCTGGTCGCGCTCAACCCCGCCTCGGCCTCGCGGCGCTGGTGCCGGCGCTCGGCGTGCTGCATCTGACACGCGCCACCGGCGCCGTGGGTCAAGCGGAAGAACGTCAAGAGCCTGCAGTCGCTCGGCGGCCTGAGCGGCGAGATCCAGGAGAGCCTCGCCAACTTCAAGGTCATCGTCGCGTTCAACCGCCGCGACTACTTCCGGCAGAAGTTCGACGAGGCCAACCAGCGCGCAACTACTCCGCGTCGGTCGCGTCGGGCCTGGCCAGCAACATCTTCATGCCGATCTACGGCCTGGCCTACAACCTGGCGCAGATCATCGTGCTGCTCTACGGCATTCATCTCGATCGCGATCGGCAGCGCCACGGTCGGCCTGCTGATCGGGTTCCTGCTGTACGTCAACAGCTTCTACCTGCCGCTGCGGCAGCTGGCGGCCGTGTGGTCGTCGTTCCAGCTCGCGCTGGCGGGACTCGATCGCATCTCGGCGGTGCTGGCGCTCGAATCGAACATGCCGGTGCTCCCGGCGAGCCCGTCGAGAGCGGGCGCGCGCTCCTGGCCTTCGACCACGTCGGCTTCAGCTATCCGGGCGGCCAGCGAGGTGCTGCACGACGCCTCGTTCGCGCTCGAGCGCGGCAAGACCTACGCGCTGGTCGGACCGACCGGCGGCGGCAAGACGACGACCGCCTCGCTGATGGCGCGGCTCTACGACCCGACGCGCGGGCGCGTGCTGCTGGACGGGCGCGACATCCGCACCTGCACGCCGGAGGAACGGACGCCCGGATCGGCTTCATCCTTCAGGAGCCGTTCCTGTTCACCGGCACCATCCGCGACAACATCCTGTACGGCAACAGCCAATACGCCGGGCTATCGGACGAGCAGCTGATGCAGCTCGCTGGCCGAGCACAACCTCGCCGAGCTGCTCTCGCGGTTCGCGGACGGGCTCGACACGAAGGTGACCGCGAGCGGCGACGGCGATCAGCCTCGGCCAGAAGCAGCTGATCGCATTCATGCGCGCGGTGCTGCGCGATCCCGAGATCCTGATCCTCGACGAGGCCACGGCCAACATCGACACCGTCACCGAACAGCTGCTCGAGCAGATTCTCGCGAAGCTGCCGGCGTCGACGACCAAGGTCATCATCGCGCATCGTCTGAACACGATTGCGAATGCCGACGAGATCTTCTTCATCAACGCCGGCACGATCACGCCGGCGGGGTCGATGGAGCACGCCCTCGAGATGCTGCTGCACCACAAGCGCGAGAGCTAGGTGCGTCGGCTCAACAGTCTTGTTGAGCCACGGACAACACGGATAACACTGTTTGCTTGGATCCCTGTCGTCCGTGTTTCCGTGGCCGATCCCGCATGACTCACCCAGACCATGCATCGGTTCGCCGTCCGTTTGGTCCGTGTAATCCGTGCGATCCGTGGCCCTAGTTCCTGACAATCCGCCGGTTGACTGGAGCGTTAGGAGCCGTGGGTGTGCTTCCGCCCGAGTACTCGTCGGCGCCGATGTCGGACGGACCCGCTGGGCGGGCGTGGCCGTATTCGACGATGCCGTTGTCGACGCCGCCGCCAGCGCCGTCCGGACTTGCCTTGATAAACTGCCGCCGGCGTTGACGAGGCGGACGTTGTGAATGAGCGGAGACTGCGCGCCCGCGTTCAGCAAGATCGGGTGAACGCAAGCCACACACGGATCTGTCGAACGGCTCACAGAATTCAGTGTGCTGGAAAGCCCTTCACCGCTGAGAGACGCCGGGAACCCAGAGTCAAGTTGATTTCTCTGCGGCCTCGGCGCGCTCAGTGGTGAGAGGCTCTTGGCAGTTCGCCTATCGACCAATTCCCCAATCAACGCCCGAGAGACTGCTGCCCCGATCGCGGCAGCAGCGCGACGGCGGCGGCGCCAATCGCGGCGAGGATGACGAGCACGAGGAAGCCGGTCGTGTAGCTGCCGGTCGAGTCGCGCATGCGACGCGACGAGCATCGGCACGAGCGACTCGGAGACGCTGTCGGCGGTCAGCACGATCGCCCATCACGCGGCCGAGAATCGCCACGCCGTAGAGCTCGGCGGCCATCAGCGGGATGATCATGTAGTCGCCGCCGAGGCCGATGCCGAAGAGGAACGCGCAGATCTTCAGCGTCGTGGTCGTCGGCGCGTAGAACAGCAGCGGGATCGAGAGCGCGACGATCACGTAGATCAGGAACATCACGTGCTTCTTCGGCCACCGATCGGCCAGCCATCCCATCGTCAGGCGGCCGATGACGCTGCCGGCGAGGATGATCGACAGCGTCGTATCGATCTCGACCTGCGGCAGCTTGCGATCGAGGCTGCAGGTAGAGCGCGAGATTCTGGATCGTGCCGCCGACGGCGCCGATCGACGCCATGCTGCCGAGCATCAGGAAGTAGAACGCCGGCCGCGACAGGATGCTCTTGAGCGACGGCAGCGACGGCGCTGCCGCGCCGGCGGCCGGCGCGCAGCAGGCTCGCGGACGAAGTAGCGCCATCGGCAGCGCGATCGCGATCATCAGCAGCCCGAGAATGCGCAGCGCGCCGCGCCAGCCATACGCCTGCGTCAGCGTATACGCGAGCAGCGGCACGAGCGCGCCGCCGACGCCGATGCCCGAGATACGCGATGCCCATCGCCTTGCCGCGCGCCTTGTCGAACCATCGCGAGAGCAGCACCTGGTTCGGCAGCGGCCCGCCGAACACGTAGCCGAGCGCGTTGAACGTGTAGAAGAAATAGAACGCGCCGAGGCGTCGTCACATACGAGAGGCCGACGAGCGCGCCGCCGGCCATGACGATCCCGCCGAGCAGCAGCCGGCGCGGACCGAAGCGATCGACCAGCCGGCCGGCGAGAAAGCCGAACGCCAGCGCGACGAAGATCTTGCTGTAGGCGTTGCCCGACGTGACCTGCTGCCGCGTCCAGCCGAGCTCCTGCACGAAGTACGGATAGAAGCGCGGCAGGCCGTAGAGCGCGAAGCCGACGACGGCAAAGAGCGAGAGGAACGCGGTGAGGACCGCGACGATCTGGCCGGGACCGGTCGTTCACGTCGGGTGGCAGCCGGTTCATGTCCGGGCCGGCGCCTTCGCTTCTTTGAGAATCGGCGCGTGCGGGTGGGCGACGTAGAGCGGATCGAGCGGATAGCAGCCGGAGACGAGCCCAAGCCGCGGACCGGTCGTGCAATCGCTGAACGTCCGGCAGATCGAGCTTGCGCACGAGCGGCCGGCCCGCGAGCACGTCCGCCGGCAAGCTCGGGATACGACAGCATCATGCGGCCGAGGCCGACGAAGTCGGTCATCCCGTGGCGGAGCGTGTACTGGCCGACGTTCGGCAGCCACTCCTGCAAGATAGGTGTAGGCCGAGCCGACGAAGACCATGTCCGGAAACTCCGCCTTGAGCCTCGCCGTGACGCGCGATCTGCCGCGCGACGCCGTGCAGCGGATCCTCGGGCGGCTCGTAGCCGTCGGTCGGCGGGAAGAGCGCCGGCCGGACGACGTGCGGGCAGTAGTACGGGCTGCCGGCGGTCAGGCAGACCCAGCGGATGCCGCGCGCCTGCAGCAGCGCGGAGCAACTGCGCGGCCGTCGTCGAGCGCGCGCGTCGATCGCCGGCCGTCCGTCCGAGCACGCCGAAGCCGTAGCGATAGCCGTCGGCGGCGACTTCCGGTTCGCCGGCCCGTCGGCGGTCTTGCGATACGGCACGCTGTCGACGACCGAGAGCCGCACGCCGATGCCGAGGCCGCGGCACCGCGGCGCGAATGCCGTCGACGACGCGCGCAGGAAGCGCGTGCGGTTCTCGAGAGCTGCCGCCGTACCGGCCGGTCGCGGTCGCGCGCGCTCAGCAGCTCGTGGCCGAAGTAGCCGTGGCAGTGCTTGATGTCGACGAACTGGAAGCCGATCGCGTAGGCGCGACGCGCGGCCTCGACGAAGTCGTCGACCAGGCGATCGATCTCCTCGTCGGTCATCAGCGTGACGCCGCCGGGGAAGCGCTTGTCGAGGACCGGGTTGGCGTGCGCGGCGAGCGGCTCGGGGCGGTTCCAGACGTTCGGGCGCGAGAAGCGGCCCGAGTGCGTGAGCTGCAGGCCGAGATACAGGTCGCTGTCGGCGTTCGCGCCGAAGCGCTCGCGGTGCGCGGCGACGAGCGTCGTCGCGGAGCGACGCGAGCGCCGGCTCGTTGCGCTCCGACATCAGCAGCTGGTTCGGATTGGCGCGGCCGTCGTGGCGCACCGCGACGGCTTCGCCGCCCCAGATCAACTTGGCGCCGCTCGCGCCGAAGCGCTGCCAGCGCCGGCGCGTCAGATCGCTCGGCTCGCCGTCGGTCGTGCCGTCCCAGCCTTCCATCGGCAGGATGCAGAAGCGGTTGCCGACGCGCACGGCGCCGTCGACGAACGGCTGCGCCGAACGGCGACTCCGCCGGCGGCAGGAGCGTCGTCGTCGAAGCCGAGGTCGATCCCGGACGACTCGAGGTGACGCCGAAGGACGGCCGCGGTCTTGAGCGCCGCGACGCGGACGTACCGCGCCTCGCTCATGCGTGCCGCTCCCGCTTGTCGTGATCGGACGACGCCCTCGAGATGCGCCGTGTAGGCGGCGAGCGCGCCGTGATTGTGCTCGCGGATGGTCTGCTCGAGCGCGGGGATGTCGCGCGCCTCGCATCTGGACGAGCATGGCGCGATGCTCGGCCTGCGCCAGCCGCGTGCGGTGGATGAGGACGTCGCGGAAGTAGAAGCGGCGCACGCGATCCCAGTAGTCGACGGCCCGCTGCATCATGTCGTGCAGGATGCGGCATGTCGGCGAGCTCGGCTGATGGCGAGGTGGAAGCGGGTGTTGATCTCGGCCCAGTGCAGCGGCGAGCCCGCCTCGAGCGCGCGATCCATCTCGGCGACGAAGCCGGCGAGCGTCTCGAAGTCGGCCGCGCGTCGGCGCGCTCGGCGGCGACGCGCGCGGCGACGACCTCGAGCCCTTCGAGCAGCGTGAAGACCTCGACGACCGACGCGCGCGAGATCGGCGCGACGGTGGCGCCGACGTGCGCGACGCTGAGCACGAGCCCCTCCGACTGCAGCAGGCGGAGCGCCTCGCGCACCGGGATGATGCTGACCTTGAACTGCCGCGCCAGATCGTCGATGACCAGCCGCGTGCCCGGGCGGCAGCTCGCACCGGATGATCGACTCGCGCAGCGTCGTGTAGACGAACTGCTGCTTGGTCAGGTGACCGCGCGCTTGAGACGAGCGATGCCGCCAGCTTGATCGCGTTTGGGGTCATATGGTCAGCCGCGTCTTCTGCTTGATCGCTTCGTTGGCGCGGATGCACGCCCGCGCGGAATCGAACGCCTTGTCGGGCCCGCACGAGAGCGGCGTGCCGACGCGGACGGCCGAGCAGAAGCGTTGAATCATGATGCGAGAGCCGCGCGCGCGGACGTTCGACTGCCCGGCGACCGTCTGCGGCCGGCGCCGCCGCCGCCTGGTTCGTGTTGCCGCTCATGCGTCTCGGACGACTGCGCGGCCGGGCCCGACGTCCGCGGGCGTTCCGCGGCCGTCGATCGCTCGAGCGCCGCTTCGTTCGACCGCGGCTCGCGGCGCTGCCCTCCTCGAAGAGCAGCGCGTCCTGCTCGCGGTTCATGATCAGCGTGCCCTTGGTCCCCATGTACATCTCGTAGTAGTCGTCGAAGGCGTTCGACTCGATCGACGAGAACATCGCGGTGCGGCCGCCGGGATAGTCGAACGTCGCGTAGACGTGGTCGAAGACTTCGCGGTTGCCTTCAGGAAAACGATAGACGCCGCCGGAGGCGACGACCGCCTCGGGCGCGGACGCCGAGGAACCAGTTCGCGGCGTTGATCTGGTGGCTGCAGAGCTCGGCCATCAGCCCCTGCGAGTACTTCCAGTACAGCCGCCAGTTGAGCAGATGATCCCAGTCCGGATAGCCCCACTTCGAGGGATTGTAGTCGGGAGCCGGCGGCTCGCCCTTGCGGCGCCACGAGCCGTTGCGATGCCAGGCCAGCCGGACGTGATAGACGTCGCCGAGCGTGCCGGTCTTGAGGATGCCGTCGTAGGCGGCCTGATACATCGGGCTCGACAGGCGCTGATAGGCGATCTCGAGCACCTTGTTGTTCTTCCGCGCCGCGTCGCGCATGCGCTCGCAGCTCGGCGACGTCCCACGCCATCATCTTCTCGCAGAGCACGTGCTTGCCGGCGTCGAGACAGCCCGACCGCGATGTCGGCGTGCGCCCAGAGCGGCGGCGCCATGATGACGGCCTCGAGGTCTTCCTTCTGGAGCATCTCCTGCCAGTCGGCGTAGTGCCGCGCGGCTGGCCAGGAGTTCTTCGCGCATCACCTCGTCGGCGGCCTTGAGGCTGTTCGGGTTGATGTCGCAGAGCGCGCGCACGTCGGCGTACGCCGGATCGACGTTGCCGAGCAGCGAGCGGCCCTGGCTGCCGACGCCGATGAAGCCGACGCGGACCGGGCCGCCAGGCACGGGACCCTTGCAGCGCGGCAGAGGCGCCGAGCGCGGCCAGCGCCGGCGTGCCGGCCAGCACCTTCAGGAAGTTGCGCCGGCCCTGCTCGACTTGTTCGGGCGTCAGGTTCATAGCGACATCTCTTTCGTGCGGGGCTCAGATCTCGACTTTCTGCGCGCGCGAAGGCGTGCGCGATCCGATCGGACACGCGACGCACGCCAGAGTGGTCGAGCCCCGCGATGCGCCCGGTGCGGAACGACAACAGCACGAGCACCGCCGCGGCCTCAATCAGGTTCTTGTTGACGATGAGGTAGGTGCCCTCGGAGCGTGGCTCCGGCAGGCCCATCGGAATGGCCGACAGGTAGAACATCGCGAGCAGGCCGAGCGCGCCGACGACACCCGGTCTGCGTGAAGAGGCCGAGCATCAGGCTCAGGCCGACGGCCACGAGCAGCGCGGCGACGAGCGAGGTCGAGCGTGCCAATCCACGACGCGTTGCCGAGCGAGTGAAACATGCTCGGCGAGCGGGCCCGTCGCGGCCTTGAGGTATGCCGCCGACGACCACGCGGCCAGCGGCGCGCCGAGTCGGCCCCACGCCGGCTGCAGCAGCTTCGTGTACCCCTCGTACAGGAAGTGCCAGCCAATCAGCGTGCGAAGCACGACGAGCAGCGTCTGCTGGAGCGTGGCCGGCGATCCGAAAATTGGGCGCTCATGCTGTCTTCGAACAGAGGCCCCCGCGGACTTGCCGAAAATGAGCGGCGCCTCCGACCCGTCGTCCGGCGTCACGAGCGCCAGGACGCCCGGGTGCTCGGCGCAGTAGCGTTCCGCAAGCTCGACGCCGCCGACGAGAAACGCCGTCGACAGCGCATCGGCGACGGCGGCGCTCGACGCGACGACGGTCGCGCTCAACACGCCTGACGCCGGCCAGCCGGTGCGCGGATCGATCACGTGGCCGTAGCGCGTGCCGTCGGCGACGACGAACTGCTCGCCGGCGCCGCTCGTGCCGAGCGCCGCGTCGCGCAGCCAGACGCGCGAGCGACCGGGGCACGCCTTCCTGGGTCGCGCGTGCGGAGACGACTTCGACGTCCCAACCGCGAGCGCCGGCCGCCGATGGCGAGCAGGCTGCTGCGTCCTGCCGAGAGGAGCGCATGCCGTGACGCCGGCCCGGCGCATCTCGACCGCGACGCAGTCGAGCGCGTATCCCTTGCCGATGGCGCCGAGATTCAGCTCGATCCCGGGCCGCCGGAACCGCACCGTCCGTCGCACAGCGGTCGAGTGTCGACTCGCGTCAAACCCGACCGACGCGCGGGCCGCCTCGATGGCGTCGGCTCGACGGCACGCGCCCCTCGCGCTGCAGGAATCCCCAGCAGCGGCTGAGCGGCGTGGACGTGATGTCGAACGCGCCGTCGGTCGCGCGATGAAGCTCGCCGCACCGATCGAGCAATCGAAACAGCGTCGTCGTCGATCTCGACCGGCTTCATGGCTCGCCGCCGGAGGGCGGCACACCGATTGAGGCGGCTGATCGCGCTTCCCTCGCGAAACACGCTCAGCTGGTCTTCGAGGCGATCGATTTCGTTCAGCGCGGCGCGCGCGGCGGGCACCCAGGCCGCGTCCTGGCTCGCCAGCGTGATCTCGAACCGGCACGCCATCGCGCGCCGGTGGACGCGGATCCAGTAGTCGTCGCCGATGGTGCGGCGCCCCGAACGACCTGTCAGAAAATCGCGCCGGCTCGGCCGCCGGCCGCCTTCGCCGAGGCTCCGGCGAGTCCGCCGTGGCGCTGCGTCGACGCGGAGCCGCCGGTCGTCGCGCCGCAGCGGGCGGTTCGGCCGGACCTCGCCCGAGCTCGGAGCGCGAAGACGGGTCGACGGGCGCGAGGGTGTCGGGCTGGGGCATAGGACCCGGGCTGAGTATTGGCCGGCAGAACGGCCGATGTCAACGGATCATATATGATATGCCGCCTGGCCGGAGGTGCATCGGGCGACCGTTTACCTGCCGGCGGCTTCGAGCGGGCGGGCGGCTGCATCCCGAGGAAATAGCTCGTCATGGGCACGTGCGTGTAACCCATGGACCGATGCGTGACGTCGTTGCGATAGAGCGCATCCTGCATCAGCGTGACGCGGCGGTCCGACGGCTCGAATCGCGCGTCGAATAGACTCGCAGTTCCCCGCTCGCAAACGTCACGATCTCCTCGCGCCAGTCCCCGAAGAGATCGGCCACCTGGTGGACGGTGCCTTCGGTCCGGCCCAGCTCCGCCCCCTTCCACTTCGAGATCGCACCTCGGCTGTGCAGCTCGCGCAGCAGATCGCCATCCCACCAGACGAGCTCGTTCTGCGGCGGGACCGGCGCCGGGAATGATCTGGCCGTTCGACGTGAAGAAGAACTTGTCGCCCCACACTTCCATGCCCGGGAAACGCGGGATCGATGTCGCCCGCCAGGCCGCCGGCGATCTGGTTGTCGCGATTCGGCTCCTTCGTGCCGAAGAGCAGCGTCCCGCTCTTCGCGTCCCAGAGGCTCACGCCGTTCTGCGGATGGGGATCTTCGATCGTGTACCAGACCTCGAGGCCGGGTCGCGTCGGGATCGATGTCCGACAGATAGAAACGATCGCCATGTCCCATCCCGGTGCCCCACATCGTCCGGCCGTCGTTGTCGATCGCGATCGACCCGTTGAGGATCTCGTCGAACCCGTCGCCGTCGATGTCCCCGACCTTGATGCTGTGCTGGCCCTGCCCCTGGTACTTGAACGGCTGGCGCTCGTTGGTCCAGCGCCAGATCTTCTGCAGCGCGCCGCCGCGAAGCGTCCACGCGTCGACTTTCATCAGCCCGTACGTGCCACGAACGACGAGCACGCTCGGCGTCTTCCCGTCGAGATACGCGACGCCCAGCATGTGGCGGCTCGAGCGGTTGCCGGTGTGATCGGCCCAGTCCTCGGGCCGGCCCCGCTCGATCCAGTCGACCTTCGCAATCTCCCGGCCGGTGTCGCCCGCATAGACCGACAGATACTCCGGCCCCTCGAGCACGAAGCCTTTGCCGCCGTCGAACGCCTGCTCGCGCGTCGCGGCGTAGGGCGCGGTCCTCAGGCAGACCTCCGCCTTTCCGTCGCCATCGAGATCGCGGACGACCATCGGCGAGAACCAGATGCCGTGGTTGACGTTCCAGCCAAGATCGATGCGCCACAGGAACGCGCCGGTCTTGCCGTCGTAGCCGTCGATCTTGTACGCTCTCCTTGCTCGGCACCTGTCGTCCAGGATCGACGGATCCCGCGGGATGCTTGACGACGAAGTCGTACGCGCCATCGCCGTTGAGGTCGCCGACGCCGACGCGATCGACGCTCCGCACGTCGTCGCGCAGCTTGATGGCCTTGTAGCCGGCGAGCGGCGCGCCCGTCCAGCGTCGCCCGCGAACCGTCGGCGAGCTCGCGCCCGTTCACGACCGCTGCGACGCGCCAGCCGTCGCCGGATCGAGCGCGCCGCGCCGTCGTCGACGAAGTCTGTCGTCGACACGATCGGCGTCGCGTGTCAGCTTCTCGTCTCGCCAGCGGCTGCGGTCGTGCGATAGACGTTGAAGCCGACGTCCGGGCGCATCGGTGTCGAGCAGCCGCCAGCTCAGATGGACCGCCGCCTTGCGCGCCACGATCGCGACCACGCCCGCGATCGAGCGTCTCGCGAATGCGCTCGGTCGCCCATCCGAGCGGCGTGCCCGCTTTGTAGAGCGGATCCATCGCGTAGAAGTTCAGGTTCGGTGGGATCTCTTCCGGCGTCAGCGGGCGCAGCCCTTTCTCGTTGTTCTCTGGCGGACGCGTCGAGGAAAGAGGAGGCGGCTGGATCGGCGGCTGACCTGGTGGCTGACTCGGCGGCTGATGTGCCGCGGCGATGGCGGCCCCAAGGACCACCATCGCCCACTTCACGAGCGGTGCCCGGTGCATACGCGTTCCCCGTTCAGAAATGTTCAGAAATCGAACCGGACACTCCCGGCGTGTTCGCGAGCGAGCTGACCCGGCCGAAGGTCGCGTTGTTGATGCTGTTCTGAATTCCGCCGAACACCACATTATCAAAATCAAACCGTTGAACACGTCGGCACCGACTCCGATCTGTCGCGGGTAGTCCGGAATTCGCGCTGAACGCTCAGATCTGGGTTGACGTGTGTTTCAGCAAGCAAGCCGCCCGGAGGCTCGATTGGATAACATAGGGCGGTGAAACTCTGCCGTGACGGCGGCGCGGGGCTCGCCCCAGCCACCCGTACTGCGACCGACGCATCATGATTCGCATCGATTGCACACGCACTCCGAAGGACCTGCTCGCGAAAGTCGACCGGCTCTTCGAGCTCTCGGCCGACAAGATCCGCAGCCTCGAACGACTCGTGGCGACCGGCGGATGGCGCGCCGGTCTTCACCGTCAACGGCCGATACACCGCGCGGGGCTGGACGGAGTGGACGGAGGGGTTTCAGTACGGCTCGTCGCTGCTGCAGTTCGACGCCACCGACGAGCGCGTGTTCCTCGAGCTCGGTCGCGAGCGCACGCTGACGCGGATGGCGCCGCACCTCACGCACGTCGGCGTCCACGATCACGGCTTCAACAACGTCAGCACCTACGGCGCGTTGTGGCGGCTGGCCCTCGAAGGCCGCATCGAGGCGTCCGAATGGGAGCGGCGTTTCTATGCGCTCGCGCTCAAGGTCAGCGGCGCAGTGCAGGCGCGACGCTGGACGTCGCTGCCCGACGGCGGCTACATCTATTCCTTCAACGGCGCGCACTCGCTCTTCGTCGACACGATCCGCTCGCTGCGCGCGCTCGCGCTCTCGCACGTCCTCGGCCATCGCCTCGTCGAAGAACAGGACGCCCAGATTAGTCTCCTGACGCGGCTCCTGCAGCATGCGCGCGCGACCGCGACCTACAACGTGTTCTACGGGAAAGGGAGCGGCCCGTTCGACGTCCGCGGGCGCGTGGCGCACGAAAGCCTCTTCAACGTCGCGAACGGCACGTATCGAGGCCCGAGCACGCAACAGGGATATTCCCCGTTCAGCACCTGGACGCGGGGACTGGCGTGGGCGATGCTCGGATTTGCCGAGCAGCTCGAGTTCCTTGCGACGCTGACCGCAGAGGACGCCCGGGCGTCTGGCGCAGCCGATCTGGAGCCGGCGTTTGTCGACGCGGCGCGCGCCACGTGCGACTTCTACATCGATGTCGCCGCCTGCGCGGACGGCATTCCCTATTGGGACACCGGCGCGCCCGGACTCTCGCAGCTCGGCGACTGGGGCAGCCGCGCGGCGGATCCGTTCAACGATCGCGAGCCGGTCGACAGCTCCGCCGCCGCCATCGGCGCCCAGGGTCTGCTCCGCTTCGGCCACCTGCTGGCAAGACGCGGTGACGATGGCGACCGCTACACGCAGGCTGGCCTGCGCGCGCTCGACACGCTGTTCGACGAAACCGGCCCCTACCTGAGCCGCGACCCGGCGCACCAAGGTTTGATCCTGCACTCGGTGTATCACTGGCCAAACGGATGGGACCATGTGCCGGACGGCGCACGAACCCCGCGCGGCGAATCGAGTCAGTGGGGCGACTACCATGCGCGCGAGGCGGCGTTGTATGTGAAGCGGCTGGCGCAGGACGGACCGTATCTCGCGTTTTACGGGCCGGAGAAAAGCAGGCTCAAGGCTCAGGGCTCAAGCAAAACCGTTGAACCCCATTACTCGAAGGTCTTGCCTGAGCCTTGAGCCTCTAAAGCCCAGAGCCCAGAGCCTAGAGCTTAACTTGAGCCGTGAGGACATGCCTTTGGACAGTGACAGCAGCGTTTCGCGCCCCGTCGCTCTCGTGACCGGCGGTACGCGCGGGATTGGGCTCGGCATCGCGCGCGCGCTCGCGCGCGACGGCTGGGATCTCGTCCTGAGCGGTGTCCGCCCGCCCGAAGACATCGCACCCGTCGTGGCCGAACTGGAGGAGGGCGGTAGCCGGGTCACCTACGTGGCCGCGGACATCTCGAGCCGCGACGCGCGCGCCGCGCTCGCCGAGCAGGTTCGGGCGCGCCACCGGGCGCTCAACGCGCTCGTCAACAACGCCGGCCGCGCACCGCGCGTGCGCAGCGATCTCCTCGAGGCCAGCGAAGAGAGCTTCGAAGAGCTGATGCGAACGAATCTCCAGGGGCCGTACTTCCTCACGCAGGAACTGTCGCGCGACATGGTGGCTCGCCGCGAGGCCGACGCGTCCTTCCGCGCGTCGATCGTCTTCGTCACGTCGGTCTCGGCCGACATGGCGTCGCCGAACCGCGGCGAATACTGCGTCAGCAAGGCCGGGCTGTCGATGGCGGCGAAGCTCTTCGCCGTGCGGCTCGCAGCCGTTGGCATCCCGGTCTACGAAGTGCGACCCGGAATCATCAGCACGGACATGACCGCCGGCGTGCAGGCCGCGTACGACCAGCGGATCGCTGACGGCCTCGTCCCCGAACGTCGATGGGGCACTCCGGCTGATGTCGGCAGCGCGGTCGCCGCCCTCGTCCGCGGCGATCTGCCATACGCGACCGGCAGCGTGATCAATGTCGACGGGGGGGTCGGAATCGGGAGGCTATAAGTTCAAGGTTCACGGTTCAGGGTTCAGGGTTCAAGGTTCAGGGTTCACGGTCAGAGCAGGGGCCACGAAGCCTGAAGCGGAACCGTGAACCCTGAACCGTGAACCCTGAACCGAACTTGCTTGTCCCGCAGAACAAAACATTCACAACGTCGAGGTAACGGGTAAACGCCACAATTTACAGCCATTTTGCTTCTTTGCAACGCTCAGACCGGTCGTGCTATGCTTCGAGACGTTTCGCAATGAGGAACGTGCCAGGAGTGTTTCATGAAGTCGAAGCCGCCGTCTCGCGATCCTTATCTCGTGAAGTCGGTCATGCACTCGTCAGAAGTGCTGGCGGCGTTTCGGTCCTCGGGAGAGGCGCTGCCGCTTCGCGAGGTCGTTGCTCGCAGCGGGCTTCCGAAGAGCATGGCGTTCCGGCTCCTCTATACGCTCGAGCGCTGCGGAATGATCGAGAAGGTCGGCGAAAACCTATATCGATCGTATGTACGCCCGTTCCGTCAGAAGCCATATCGGCTCGGTTACGCCGCGCAGGGCACTGACTACCAGTTCTCGAAGGAAATCTCCGACGGCCTCCAGCGCGCGGCCGCTGCCCAGGGCATCGAGCTCATCTCGGTCGACAACCGCTACAGCCCGAAGATTGCACAGCGCAATGCCGACGTCCTGGTGCGCGAGAAAGTCGATCTGGTCATCGAGTTCCAGACCGACGAGCATGTCGCGCCGATTGTCGCGGCCAAGTATCGCGAGGCGAACATTCCGCTCATCGCGATCGAGATTCCGCATCCCGGCGCGACCTACTTCGGCGCCAACAACTACGAGGCGGGCCTCATCGGTGGACGCTACCTGGGCCGCTGGTCGAAACAGCACTGGCCTGGCGAGGTCGATGAGATCGCGATGATCGCGCTCCAGCGCGCCGGCAGCCTCCCCAAGATGCGCCTGACGGGCATGCTCGTCGGCATGAAAGAGGTCTACCCGCAGCTCGAGAACTGCCGCGTCACCTATCTCGAGGGCGACGGCAACCTCGGTCCGAGCTTCGAGGCGATGCGGAAGCATCTGCGCTCGTCGAAGTCCCGCCGCCTCCTGGTTGGCGCGATCAACGACCCCAGCGCCCTCGGTGCGCTGCGCGCGTTTCAGGAGGCCGGACGCGCCGAGAGCTGCGCGGTGATGGGACAGAATGCGTCGCCCGAAGGACGCGCGGAACTGCGCGAAGTGGGCACGCGGCTGATCGGCTCAGTCGCTTACTTCCCCGAGAAGTACGGCACGGAAATCGTCGCCGTCGCGCTCGACATCCTTCACCGGCGGCCCGTGCCACCGGCAGTCTTCGTCAAGCACCAGCTCGTCACGCCGGAAACGGTCGATCACATCTACCCGAACGATCGACTCATGCAGGTCGCGGCGCGGTAGCGTCGCGTCGGGCCCACACCCAGCGACGTTCACAGTCTAAAAAAGCCTTTCACCGCTGAGGCGCAGAGGACGCAGAGCCACTAAGGATAATTAGTCGTCTCTGCGCGCTCTGCGTTCTCGGCGGTGAAAGGCTCTTGAGAAGCGAACGGCGATGGGGTCTACCTCAGGAACGCCTCCGGCAACCCACCATCCACGGGAATCACATGTCCCGTCGTCTTGGCGCTCTGATCGCCGGCGAGCCAGCAAATCGCGTTGGCGCAATCCACGGGCAGGATCGGCCGCCGGGTGATCGTCCGGCGCGCGTAGAACTCGGCGAGCTTCGAGCGGAGGCTCTCGACCGACTCGGACTCGTCGAAGGGGATCTCGTACTTCTTGAGCGAGACCATGACCCGGTCCTTGGGGAACATGGCTGATCCGGCGACGACTGTCGCCGGCGCGATGCCGTTGACGCGCACCAGCGGGCCAAGCCCCATCGCGAGCTCGCGGATCAGGTGATTGATCGCGGCCTTGCTGACGTCGTAGGGCTCGCTGCCGAACTTGGGCACAACGGCGTTGGCCGAGCTCGTCAGAACGATCGACGCCGGCAGTCCCTGATCCTTGAGAATCTTCACCGCCTCATCGGCGAGCACGTAGTTGCTCGTCACGTTGACGTGCATCGCCTTGCCCCAGGTGTCCTCCGGTGGCGTGCCAGGTGCCGGCGTCGGGTAGATCGCCGCGGTGTTGACGATCGCGTCGATGCCACCGAAGCGGTCAACCGTGGCGCGGAACGCCGCCGTGATGCTCTCGCGCGACGTCAGGTCGAGCGTGGTCGCCAGCACCATCTCCTTTGACGACAGGGCGGCCGCTTCTTTCGCGGCCTCCTCCGCGCTCGCGACGTTCATGTCGGCGACCACGACGTGCCCGCCGCGCTTGGCAATCTGCAGCGCGACTTCCCTGCCGATCCCGCTTGCGCCGCCGACGACCACCACGATCTTCCGGCTGAACTCGCGCTCGGGCGGCATCCGTTGCAGCTTGGCTTCCTCGAGCGCCCAATACTCGATCTTGAACGCTTCGGATCGCGGCAGCGCGACGTAGTTCTCGAAGCTCTTGAAGTCGCCGGCCTGGACTGCATGCCGCGCCTGAGGTGGGGCACCGGTGCGCTCGATCGCCAGTTGCTGCACCAAGCGCGTTCGCGCCCGACATCACGTGAATCGCGTTGACGAAGAACTCCGAGGTGATGCGGGCCTCGCGCTTGTCCTTGCCGAAGCCGAACAACCCGAGCCCTGGGATGACCACGACCGACGGATTCGAGTCGCGGAGCGCCGGCGAATCGGGCAGGGCGTGTGCCTTGTAGTACGCCGCGTAGTCCTGCCGATACTTCACGAGCCGCTCGGCGATGCGCGTCTTCAACGCCGCGACGCTGTCGCTGGCCGCGTCGAAGGGCACATAGAGCGGCGAGATGCGCGTGCGCAGGAAATGATCTGGGCAGCTCGTGCCCATCTGACAGAGCGACTCGGCCCACGTCGCGTTGGCGAAGGCGATCGCGTCCTCCCCGCCGTCGTAGTGCGCGATGACACGGCGGTTCGACGAGACCGCGCCGCGCAGAAACGGCAGGATCCCGATTGACGAGCGCCTCGCGGCTGGCCGCGGTCGTCGCCGACGCTCCACCAAAGAGCGGCCGTCCGGCGCGCTTCGCGTGGTCCTGCACGAACTCACCCATCTGATCGATGGTCTTGATGCTGTTGAGATACGCCTCCTGCTGCGTCTCGCCCCACGTGAACAGTCCATGCCCGCCGAGCACGATCCCGTCGCAGCCCGGCGTCGCCTCGACCGCCTTCTTCAGCATCAGCGCCAGCTCGAATCCCGGGCGCTGCCACGGCACCCAGGCGATGCGCCGGCCATACTTCTTGTTGAATTCGTCGAGCTTCTGCTGGCCGTTGGCGCTCGCGGCGAGCGCAATCGCCCAGTCCGGGTGCAGATGATCGACGTGTGGAAACGGCAGAAACGCGTGGAGCGCCGTGTCGATCGACGCGGCGACACGATTCTCGCCGAACGCGCAGAGCGGATAGTAGCCGACCATCTCGTCTTCATGCGCCTCGCCGCGATAGCGGCCGACGAGATCGTTCAATTTGTCCATGTAGAGCACGGCGAAACCCGACGCGCCGATCGAGGCGAGGTCGCCGCCGCTGCCCTTGACCGCCATGACGCGACGCGGCTCGCCGGTCAGCGGATCGGGCAAATCGAACTTCGAGCTCGTGTTTCCGCCGCCGAAGTTCGTGATGCGAAGATCGGCGCCGAGCAGGTTCGAACGATAACGAAGGAGCTCGAGAGGCTTGGCGTCGAGCGCCGCCGCCTCGCGGGCGTCCCAGAGATTCTTCAAGAAGGTCGTATCGAGCGTGGGCGTTTCAGACACAAGTGGGCTCCAGGTATTCGTGAAAACGTCGATAGTGCGCGTCCCAGGCCTCAGGCGCGACGGGCTCGAAGCGCTCGACGGGGAACGAATGTTCGATGATTCGGCGCGCCTCGGAGAGCGACGCCACGGCTTTGGTCGCCACCATCTGCATGGCGATGTTGCCGAGCGCGCTCGCCTCGACAGGACCGGCGACGACGGCACGGCCAGTCGCATCGGCGGTGAACTGATTCAGCAACCGGTTGCGCGAGCCGCCGCCGACAATCCGAATCTCGGTGATGGCAGTGCCGGTGAGCTCTTCCATCGATTCGAGGACAACGCGGTACTTGAACGCGAGGCTCTCGAGGATCGCGCGCGCGTATCCCGGCGGGCCCTCGGGCTCGGGCTGCCCCGTCTCGCGACAGTAGTCGGCGATGGCCGCGACCATGCTGCGCGGATGAAGAAAGCTCGGGTGGTCTGGGTCAAAGAGCGAGCGGAAGGCCGTGCGCGATCTCGCCCGCGAGCGCGAGCAGCTCCTCGTACGCGAAATGGAACCCCTGCTCGGCCCAGTTGCGGCGGCATGCCTGCAGCAGCCACAGGCCGGCGATGTTCTTCAGCAGCCGCGTCGTCCCGTAGACGCCGCCTTCGTTGGTGAAGTTCAACTCGCGCGCCCGCGGTGTGATCACCGGCGCATCAAGCTCGGTCCCCAGCAGCGACCAGGTGCCGGAGCTCAGAAACGCGCGGTGGCCGTCGGCGCAGACGGCGGCAACCGCCGAGCCGGTATCGTGGCACGCGGGCGCCACGACACGCGTGCCGTGGAGCGAGGGGTGCGCGTCGATGCCGATCGATCCGACGACGGTACCGGGCTCGACGACCTGGGGCAGAATCCGCGTCGGGACATCGAGCGCCTGCAGGAGGTCGGTCGCCCACGATCGCGTCCGCGCGTCGATGAACTGCGTTGTCGTGGCGTTGGTGAACTCGGCGGTCATCTCGCCGGTCAGCCAGTAATTCAACAGGTCGGGAATCGTCCCGAACGACGTCGCCGCGTCGATGAGCCGCGGCGTCGCGCGGCACGCGGCGTAGAGCTGATAGAGCGTGTTGAACGGCAGGAACTGAATGCCGGTGACCGCGTAAATCTCGTCGGCGGGAACGCGTTCGAACACCGCCTCCATGATCCCGTCGGTACGCCTGTCGCGATAGTGATAGGGATTCTGAAGAAGGACACCCTGCTCGCCGACGAGCGCGTAATCGCAGCCCCAGGCGTCGACGCCGACGCTTTCGATCGGCGTTCCGGCGGCGCGCTCCATCCCCTGCTTGATCTCGAGCCAGATTCGGAGGACATCCCAATGGAGCGATCCGTTCTGCCGGACCGGCTCGTTGACGAAGCGGTGGATCTCGCTGACGTCGAGGACGCCGGCGCGCAGCCGGCCGAGCATAGCCCGGCCGCTCTCGGCTCCGAGATCGAACGCCAGAAAATGAGCGCCTGTGGCCATCGTGGGTTCTACGTTGGGCCGACCACGTCCTCGGAACGGCTCGTCAGTCAGAAGCTAACGCCACCGCCGATTCTGCGAAGGCGGCTTGTCGCGCGGAAGCAAATACCTAACTCCGCTTTTGCGACGGCGGCTCGTCGCGCCGAAGCAAAACCTAACTCCGCTTTTGCGAAGGCGGAAGCCACAGAATACGCTCTCCCCCCACCGCTTCAAAAGCGAGTTTCGGGCTGGCCAGCCTGTTTCGCAAACAGGAACGCGGCGCCGGCGGCAATCCCGGCCCGGGGCGGCCGGATCGGCGGGGATTCTCTAAGTGCAGAGACGAGCGGGCCGACGTGGCCGATCCAGCGGCTGCCGGCCCGGATCGCGAGCGCGTCAGCGGATATTTCGGCCTGCAAAACGGCAGTCAGGCGCCGGAGGGCAAGTGGTCAGACCAGATGAGAGCTTCTCCACGAACGGCCTCGGCCACCACCGGCGCGTCGATCCGTATCGTCCGTGTAGACCGTGTCCTCCGTGGCCAATGGATCACATCGGCCCTCTCGCTACTTGGTCAAACCCCGTCCGCGGAGCCAGTTCGTCAGTAGCACCGGCCACTCGCTGAGCGCCGGATCGCCCAGGGCGAGCCCGACACCGTGGGGGCCGTTCTCGAAAATGTGCAGCTCGGCAGGCACCTCGTTGCGCCGGAGCGCCAGAT
>CAVXUR010000004.1:0-522593 GCA_963764925.1 uncultured Acidobacteriota bacterium | reverse complement strand
TGTCCCATGGTCCTGATTGGTATGACGCAGGCCAGCGGGTTCATGGTTCACGGTTCAGAGTTCAGGGTTCAGGGTTCAGGGTTCAGGGTTCAGGAGGTTCAAGAGGTTCCGCTCGCCTCAAACCTAGACGGCCACAATTTCCTCGTGCACGCGGGCGCGCTCGCGATCGATCTGCTCAGGTGTCGCGCCCAACCGGCCGAGAATCGTCTCCGTGAACGCCAGCGCGACCTCGCCTTCGCCCGAGAAGACGACGTTGGCGCCGGCCTGCTTGAGCGTCACCAGTTCGCGGATGTAAGCCGTCCGCGCCAGGATGAGGATTGAGGGGTTCAGCTCTCGAGCCGTGCGGATCACTTCGCGGGCCTCGGGAAGGCCTGCGACGCTCAGAATGATCGCTCCAGAGGTCGGCACGCCCGCGCCCACGAGCGTGTCGCGATGCCCGGCGTCCCCGTAGATGGCCGGGAGGCCTTCGTCGCGCAGCGCTCGCACCGTCTCGATGTTGAGATCAACGATGGTCGGGAGGATGTCGTTCTGGCGCAGAAGCCGTGCGACGGTCCTGCCGACGGGGCCGTAGCCGATCACGACCGCGCGATGACGCGGGTCGTCGTCAACCGGGCGGCGATCCCCCGGCGCTTCGGCGGGCGTGTCGGCCGCGGTTCGTCGCTGTGGAACCCATCGCTCGAGTGGCCTGACCGCCCGGTAGAGCAGTGGATTGACCGCGATCGAGATAATCGCCGTCGCGATGAGCGTGTTCCGTACGTCATCGGTGACTAAACCCAGCTGCGCGCCCACGGCCGCGACGATGAACGAGAACTCTCCGATCTGCGCAAGGGCGACGGCGATCCGGAGCGCCACGCCCGCCGGGTAGCCCCACAGAAGCACGAGTCCCAGGGCCACCAGCGGCTTGCCGATGAGCACCACGGCGAGGGCGGAGAGGATGAGGAGCGGCGCGTTCATCACAAAGCCAGGCTCGAGGAGCATGCCGACCGAGACGAAGAACAGGACCGCGAACGCGTCGCGCATCGGCAGCGCCTCGGACGCCGCGCGTACGCTGAACTCGGATCGGCCGACGACGAGACCGGCGAGAAACGCGCCGAGCGCCATCGAGACGCCGAAAAACTGCGCCGACGCCACCGAGATGCACAGCGCGAGCGCGAGGACGGTGAGCGTGAAGAGCTCGCGCGAGCGAGTGGCCGCAATCCGCGTCAGCAACCACGGCACGGTCCGCCTGCCGCCGACGAGAACGAGCGCGGTCAGGAGTGCGACCTTGAGGGCCGCGAGCCCAAGGCTGGCTGCCACGCCAGAGTCCCCAGTGCGCACACCGTAAACCGCCGGCATCATGACGAGCACGAGGACGGTCAGCAGATCTTCGACGACGAGCCAGCCGACCGCGATGTGTCCGGCCCGCGTGTGCAGGTCGCGATTGTCGGAGAGGACTCGGATGAGGACAACCGTGCTGGCGACCGAGAGGCCGATCCCGAAGACCAGCCCCGCCGTCGACGTCCAGCCGAATGCGTAGGCGACCGCCATCCCCAGGCCCGTGGCGACGACGCTCTGCGCAATCGCTCCTGGAACGGCGACCCGCCAGACCGCGACCAGCTCCTCGATGTGAAATTGCAGCCCGACGCCGAACATCAGCAGGATGATGCCGACTTCGGCGAGCTGCTCGGCCATGTGGCGATCCGCCACGAAGCCGGGCGTGTATGGGCCCACGAGGAGCCCGGCAATCAGATACCCGACGATGGGGGAGAGCCCGATGCGGTGTGTGGCAAAGCCGAACAGCAGCGCCGTGCCCAGGCCGCCAGCCAGCGTAAGGATGAGATCGATCGAATGCATCGATCGATCATAGTTTCACAGGTTCAGGGTTCACGGTTCAGGGTTCAAGGTTCCTACCAGGCAATCCCGTAGTCTTCGCCGTGATTGCTCGAGCCGCCCCACATCGAGCCATTTTTCCAGTCGAAGAAGATCGCGTTGATCGGTCCTGAGGTCAGCCGGCTGAAATCCAGGCGGTAACCCATCCGGCGCAACTCGTCGCGCACCCACGCGGGCATCGCTTCGTTGAGCGTGATGCGGCCAGGCTCTGAGCGATGGTCGTCGAACGAGCTGCGCATCTGGTAGCTGTTGAAGTTGGCGGCTTCGACGGCCTGCTGCACCGTCATGCCGAATTCGACGACGTTGAGGAAGAACTGCAGGAGGTTCTGGTCCTGGCCGTCACCGCCCTGAACGGAGAAGCTGAGGAACGGCCGCCCGTCCTTGAGGGCGAGGCTTGGCGTGAGCGTGACGCGCGGCCGCTTGCCGGGCTCGAGCACGTTGAAGGGGCCATCGGCGCGATCGAGCACGAAGCTTTGCATGCGCTGGCTCATGCCGATGCCGGTGCGCCCGGCGATCGCCGCCGGAATCCATCCGCCGCTTGGCGTGACGGACACGACCCAGCCTTCCTTGTCGGCGGTTTGAATCGACGTCGTGCCGGCGGTAAAGCCCTCGACAAACGAACGAGTGCCCGCGCGGTTCGGCGGTTCCTGCGCGAGCGCCTGCTGGTCGGTGCCCGGCGTGCCCCATTTCTGCAGCAGCGCCGGAAATGGGTTGGTGCCTCCCTGGAAGGGGTACGGATCGCCGGGTCGCACGCCGGGATCGTTTTTCGTCCAGTTGATCTCTTTCGCGCGGGCCTTCGCATAGTCCTTCGACAGCAGCCCCTTGACCGGTTCCTCCGGCGCGACGTAGGTGTCGCCGTAGTAGAAATCGCGATCCGCGAACGCGAGGTTCATCGCCTGGTAGACGGCATGGATGTACTTGGCGCTGTTGTAGCCCATCGACTTGACGTCGACGTTCTCGAGAATATTGAGCGATTGGAGGAGCGCCGGGCCTTGGGTCCACGCGTTGAGCTTGTAGACCTGCACGCCCTTGTAGTCGGTCATCACCGGCTCTTCGACGTGCACTTTCCACTTGCCGAGATCCTCGACGGTGTGCAGCCCGCCGAGCTCGCGTGAGCCGCGGACGAACTCCTGCGCGATGTCGCCGCGGTAGAACCGGTCGTAGGCGGCGTAGATCGCGTCCTTGCGGCTCTTGCCGGCTTTGAGCGCCTGGCGCTCCGCGTCGACGAGTTTGCGCAACATGGCCGCGAGATCGGCCTGCTTGAAAATCTCGCCGGCATGCGGCGCCTCGCGATCCTGCCCGGCATGGGGGAGGAAGACGTCCTTCGAGTACGACCACTTCTTGATCTCGGCCTTCTGCGATTCGATGGCATCGGCGGCCTGCGCTTCGATCGGGTAGCCGTCGGCCATGTCGATGGCAGGGGCGAGGACGTCAGCGAGGCTGAGCGTGCCGAACTCGGCGAGCATGACCAGCAGCCCGCCAGGCGTGCCCGGCGTGACGGCCGCGAGCGGTCCGAACTCGGGCGGGTACTGCATGCCTTTCTGCCGGAAGAACTCCGGCGTGGCGCCCGTCGGCGCGACGCCGAGCGCGTTGATGCCGATGACCTTCTTCGTCTTCGGGTTGTAGATGAGGGCCTGCGTCTCGCCGCCCCAGCCGAGCGAATCCCACATCGTGGCCACCGCGCCGAGCATGGCGCACGCGGCGTCGACGGCGTTGCCGCCCTTCTGAAAAATCATCGCGCCGGCGGTCGCGCCGAGCGGCTTGCCTGTGATCGCCACCCAGTGCCGGCCGTGGAGGGGCGGCTTGACCGTGCGCTGGGCGGACGGGGCTGTCCCGATCACGAGCAGCACGACAATCGTCAGCGGCAGCACTCGGCGCATTGTGTTCCTCCGATCCTATCCGAGGGGCTTCGCCCCTCGGACTCCCCGGCACGCGCTCTCGCGCGCCGCTGGCGACGGCGCGCTCCGATCGCGTGGCTCACTCGCTACGCTCGTTCGCGCCATTAATGAGATGGCTGCCACTGCTACTCGAGCATTTCGATTTCGCGAACGTCCTCGGCCGCGGGGCGCAGCTGTGGATGACGGTCGAGGAACCGGGCGCAGGCATTCCATCGCAGCCGGGCGTCGTCATTGCCCGACGGGCGCAGCCACTCTGCCCGTTCGAAGTAGCGCATCGCCTCGGCAATCCAATCGTACACGCCGGCGCTCGATCCCGCGCCGGCGCGTGCCAGCTGCGCTTTCGCGCGTCGCTCCGCGATGATGCCGGCGTAGTACGCCTTGTCGTACTCGCTCTCGAGTAAGGCGAGCGTGTCGCGTGCCCGTTCGTGGGCGTCTGGCGCCTCGCCGAACTGATCGGTCAGCGCGAGCAACAGGATGATGAGCGCCGCCTGATTGGAGGGATCGACCGCCAGGATGTCGAGGCAGATGCTCTCGGCCTCACCGGGTTCGTTGAGGAACCGATAGCGCTCGGCCTTGGCGAGCGCGGCATCGACGGCGTCTCGAGAGAGCGGTTTGAGTTCGCGCATGGTGGGCCGGGCTCTCCTCCGACCTCCTCCCCGTCCTCCTCGCCGACACTATATCCGCATCCGCGGCGGCCGAAAAGCATCGCCGCGGGTTCCGGAGCGCTCGAACGCGCCATAATAGAGTGGTCCCCGTGTTCCCCGCGCTGCAGCATCGAAACTTCCGCCTGCTCTGGCTCGGCCTGCTCGTCTCGTTCTCCGGCAACTTCATGCAGACGGCCGCGATCCTGTGGCACGTCTCGCTGCTCGCCCCCGACGATCAGGCGCGCGCTCGCGCTCGGCCTCGTCGGGCTCGTCCGCGTCGTGCCGGTCATTGCGTTTTCGCTTCTGAGCGGCGTGGCGGCCGACGCGCTCGACCGCCGCCGCCTGATGCTCGTCACGCAGTCGATGATGGCCTGCCTGGCGCTCGTCCTGGCCGCGTTGACCTTTCGCGGCCTGTCGAGTCTGTGGCCGATCTACGTGCTCGCCGCGTGCAGCTCCGCCGCCGGTGCCTTCGACCTTCCGCGCGCCAGTCGCTCGTGCCGAACCTCGTCCCGCGCGAACATCTGCCGAACGCGATCACGCTCAACACGATCATGGTGCAGGTGGCCTCGGTCGCCGGACCGGCGCTCGGCGGCGTCGTGATCGCGACCGGCGGCGTCGCCTGGGTCTACGCGTTCAACGCCGCGTCGTTTCTGGTGGTCATCGCCGCGCTGCTGATGATGCGGATGCCGCAGCGGCGGTCGGCCAGCGGGAGGCACGGCGGCGGCGGAGATCCGCGGCAACTTCACGCGTCGCCGCCGCGCTCGAAGGGCTGCGTTTCGTGTTCCGCGCGCCGCTCATCCGCTCGACGATGCTGCTGGATTTCTTCGCGACGTTCTTCTCGTCGGCGACGGCGCTGCTGCCGATCTTCGCGCAGGACGTCCTCCACGTTGGCGCGCGCGGCTACGGCTGGCTGTACGCCGCGCCGGCCGTCGGCGCCGTCGTCGCGAGCGCGCGTCATGGTCCGCGGCGTCGATTGGATCGAGCGGCGCGGCTCGGTGCTGCTGGCGAGCGTCGCCGGTCTACGGCGTCGCCACGGTCGCGTTCGGCCTGTCGCGCGCGTTCTGGCTCACGTTCGCCTGCCTGGCGGCGACCGGCGCCGCCGACACCGTCAGCATGGTCTTCCGCAACCTGATTCGTCAGCTCGAGACGCCCGATCGGCTGCGCGGGCGGATGGTCGGCGTCAACATGGTGTTCTTCATGGGCGGACCGCAGCTCGGAGAGCTCGAAGCCGGCCTCGTGGCCAACGCCATGGGCCCGACCGTGGCCGTCGTCACCGGCGGCATCGGTTGCCTCATCGCGACGGCGTGGGTCGCGGCGAGAACGCCGGCGCTGCGCGCGTATCGTCGCACCGTCGTGCCGGATGCGTGACGACGTCGTGGCGTGAACGCGGACCGACGATCTACGGAACAGGGATCAGGAGGTCAGGAGCAGATTCATGGCTCGAGTCGATTCCTGGACCTCCTGATCTCCTGTCAGTTCGTATCAGCGAATTGTGCGCGGTCATCGATTCACGTTTATAATCTCGCCACGCTGTGGGCACACTGAACGTCGTCGTCCTCTACGACCGCTGGGAGGAGCCGGAAGACGGCGCCACCGCCTCCGACAAAGCGCCGCTGACGCGCACGCTCGACAAGAAAGAAGTCGAGGACGAAGTCGCCGAGGCGCTCGTCAAGCTGGGACACGAGGCGACCCTCCACGTCCTCGATGGCTCGCCGAAAGGGCTGCACGCGCTGGCGCGCATGGAGTGCGACCTCGTCTTCAATCTCGCCGAGTCCTTCGCCGGCAACGACACCGCTGACTACGCCATCGCCGCGTATCTCGAACTGGTCGACAAGCAGATCACCGGCGCCGGCTCGCACGGACTGCTCTACGCGCAGGACAAGGCGGTCGCGAAGAAGATCCTCGAGTTCCACGGTCTCCACACGCCGGTCTTCGCGCGATCGTTTCGCGGGCGGCTCGACTTTTCGCACGACCTCGAGTTCCCCGTGATCGTCAAACCGGCGCGCGAGGATGGATCGATCGGCATCGAGTTCAACGCCGTCGTGTCGTCGATCCGCGAGCTGATGGAGCGAATCGACTGGCTCCACGCCAACTTCGATTCGCCCGTGCTGATCGAGGAGTACGTCGACGGCCGTGAGATGTATGTCGGCGTGCTCGGCAACGACAACCCGGTGGCCCTGCCAGTCGTCGAGCTCGACCTTTCGAAGCTGCCCGAAGGCACGCCGCGCATCGCCGGCGCCGAGGTGAAGTGGGGCAAGGGCACGGCGGCCTACAAGGACACCAAGTCGGCGATCGCCGAGGACCTGCCCGAAGAGACGGCGACGCTGCTGCAGACGACGGCCGTCGCGGTGTTTCAGGCGCTGGAGCTGCGCGACTACGCGCGTATCGACATGCGGCTGCGTCCCGACGGGCGCGTCGCGGTCATCGAGGCCAATCCCAATCCCTGGCTGGCGTCGAAGGCCGAGTTCGCGATGGCGGCGCGAAAGTCCGGGCGGAACTACAACCAGCTCATCGGTGAGATCACGGACCTCGCGCATGGCCCGCTACGGCGGCTAGGCGGCCGCTACGGGCTGAATCTTTCCGTCAGCCTTCCAGAAATAGAGCGTCACCTCGTCGCCCCTGACGCTGGTGAAGTGGTCGACTTTGTCGGCCGGCCACGCCGGGCCCATGCTGAAGGCGTGCGACACGATGCGCGCGCCGGGTCGCAGCTGACGGGTCAGCACCGGGCGCAGCGCCGCGTTGCCAGACCCTAGCATGTAGAGGGTGACGACCGTCGCGGGGGAGACGTCGGCCGTCAGCGCGTCGCCGAGGCGAAATTCGACGAGATGCTCGACGCCGGCGGCCTTGGCGTTGGCGCGAGACTCCTCGATGCGCCGCGGATCGATATCGATGCCGACGCCTCGGGCGCCGTAGGTCTTCGCGGCGGCAATCGGGATCCGGCCGTCCCCGCTACCGAGGTCGTAGACCACGTCGTCGCGGGTCGTCCCGGCGATGACGAGCATGCGCTCGACGACGTCCTCCGGCGTCGGGACATACGGCGCCAGGCTCTGACGCCGAGGTGCGCGAATCCCGCGCCAGCGAACATGCCGAGGCAGCAGAACCGAAAGGCGCGGTGCCGAGCCGGCGGGAAGGGGCGGGCCATGGGCCCGATCATACGCCCGTGGCCGCTCGAGCCGTGGGGTGTCCGACCGCAAACCGTTCCCGCATATGGCTTTTTGCCGGGGCATCCGGGCGCGCCCTGACATCGAACCGGCAGATGTGCACGAGAGCGCAAAAATCGGCAAAAAGTGGCCGTTTTTGGCCGGTTTTCCGTTGCCGAGCGGCTGGTGATCCGCTATACTCAAGGGACTGCTCGTCGCTCGCACACCTAACCTACTCAACCTACTCTGTGGGGGACATGTGACATTTCAGGTTGGTGACAAGGTCATTTACCCAAATCACGGACTCGGCGTCGTGCAAGGCATCGAAACGAAGACAATCCTCGGCACCACCTGCGGTTTTTATCACCTCCGAATGGTTGCGAACGAGACGACCGTGCTCGTTCCCGTCGACAACGTCGATGGCGTCGGTCTCCGCCGCGCTATCGAGGACCAGGAGATCGAGCGGCTGTTCTCGCTGCTCGGCGACGGCAAGATCGACAACCACCAGAACTGGAAAGGACGTTTCAAGGACAATTCGGATCGGATGCGCACGGGCTCGATCTACGACGTCGTCGAAGTGCTCAAGAGCCTGACGTTCCTCGCGCGTTCGAAGAACCTGTCGTTTCGCGAGAAGCGCATGCTCGATCGCGCGAAGTTCCTCGTGGTCTCAGAGATTTCCGAAGTGTCGCGCGAAGTGACGATCATCGGTCGAGGAGAAGGTCGATCGCGCGCTCGAGCGCTGCTTCACCATGAAGAATCGCTCGATCGCCCGCGCCAAGGCTGCCAAGGCGACCACGACGACGCGCATCCCCGCGCGCCGGACGGCCAAGGCGTCCTGACGTCGCGAAGCGAACACCGATTGTACTTTCGGGCCGGGAGCGTCCGAAGCGCTTCCGGCCTTTTCTTTTGCCGCGCGCTTCGCGCCCTCCTTCCCTCTCTCCATGGTCTGATTAGCCGTGCGCTCCATCGTTCCAGCCATTCGCTCGCTCGCCGCGTACGTCGTCGGTCTCGCTCTACGTCCTCCTCGATCGGCGCGCCGTTCGTGCTCTTTGCGATTGCGATCCGGAACCCGGCGATCCTCTACCACGTCGGACGGCTGGGTGTTCGCATTGGCCTGTTGCTGAGCGGCATCACGCTACCACGTCGAGGGGAGCGAGCATATCCAGCGGCAGCGCGCGGCCGTCTACGCGGTGAACCACGCCAGCAACGTCGAGCCGCCGATCCTTTTCGACGCCCTGCACGAGCTCTTTCCGCGGCTGCGGATTCTCTACAAGGCCGAACTGCGCAAGCTGCCGGTGCTCGTGCGCGCGTTCGATCTGGCGGGCTTCGTCCCGCTCGAGCGCGGCAATCCCGAGCAGAGCCTGCCGGCAATCGACGGTGCCGCCGAAGCGCTGCGCGCCGGCAACTCGTTCCTGATCTTCCCCGAAGGCACCCGCAGTCGCACCGGCGCCCTCTTGCCGTTCAAGAAGGGCGGGTTCATCATGGCGCTGAAGGCTCAGGTGCCGATCGTCCCGGTCGCCATCAGCGGGGCGCGCAACGCCATGCGCAAGGGCAGCCCGATCATCTATCCCGTCGAGGTCCGGGTCCGGTTCGGCGAACCGGTCGAGACGGCGGGCGTGCCGCTCGACGGACGCGACCGGCTGATCGGCGAGGTGCGGCGCCGGGTGCGAAGCGATGCTGAACGAGGCAGTTAGCAGCTAGTGTCCCACTAGCGGCACCCCCAGGACCGGATTACGTATATATCTGGAGAGCCATGCTTGAAACCCTTGCGTTGCTCGGCCGGACCATGGGCTTCTCGTTCGCGGCGGGTATCAACCTGTACGCGACCGTGGCGATCCTCGGCCTGGCGAAGCGCTTCGGCTGGGTCGACCTCCCCGAGCAGTTCCGCGTCTTCGACAACGACGTCGTCATCGGCGTCGCCACTCGTCCTCTACGTCATCGAGTTCGTCGCCGACAAGATCCCGTGGGTCGACTCGATCTGGGACGCGGTCCACACGGTCGTCCGGCCGATCGGCGGTGCCGTGCTCGCGGTGGCGACGCTCGGCGATGCCAGCCCGACCATCAAGGGGCTTGATCGCGCTGCTCGGCGGCGCGCTGGCGACCGGCACGCACCTGACCAAGGCCGGGACCCGCGCCGCCGCGAACACGAGCCCGGAACCGTTCTCGAACTGGGCGCTGAGCCTCGCCGAGGACGTGTTCGTCATCGGCCTGTCGGCGCTGGCGCTCAAGTATCCCGTCGCCGCAGCGCTTGTCGTGATCCTTCGGCGTGGTGGTGATCCTCGCTCTGCGCGGCGTGGATCGTCCGGCGCTCAGGCGGCGGTGGGGCAACGGGCCGCGGTACGTTGCTGCGGCTTGCTGCCCGAGACTAGCCCGCTCCGCTTGCGCATCCGCAGCTCGCGGCCGCCGTCCTTGAAGGCGACTTCGTCCATCAACTGGTTGATCAGGAAGATGCCGCGGCCGCTCGACTTCAGCACGTTGTCGCCGGCGAGCGGATCGGGCACGATCGTCGCGTCGAAGCCGGTGCCGGGGTCGCGCACGACGATCAGCATCTCGCCGTCGGTGTCGCAGTTCACGACGCACTGGACCTGGCGGGTCGGCGTCGCCCTTGCAGCCGTGGCGGATGGCGTTGGCGAGCGCCTCCTGCAGCGCGAGCTCGACCTCCATGATCCGCTCCTCGGACCACTTCTTGTCGACGAGCACCTGCATGACGCCGTCGGTGACGGTCGGGATCGCGCGCGGGTCCGCCGGAATCGTCATGTTGAACTGGCACGTCGGAGCAGTAGGGGATGAGCCCGCTCAGCTTGTTGACGTTGTCGAGCGACTCGCGCAGCTCCTCGATGAGCGTGCTCCTGCGCGCGCTTCGGCGCGATCGCGCTCGGTGAGCGCGTGCTCGAGCTCGACGAGATTGGCGCGCAGCTCGAGCTGGCGCCTCAGCCTGCCGGCGCAGCGCATCGAGCGCCTCGAGCTGCTCCGGCGTCAGCGTCCGCGGCACGCGGTCGAGGACGCACAGCGTGCCGAGCGCGTAGCCCTGTCGGCGTCACGAGCGGCGCGCCGGCGTAGAAGCGGATGCCATCCTCGCGCCACGACGAACGGATTGTCGCGGAACGTCGCATTGTCGCGCGCGTCCGGCACGACGTAGAGCTCGCGGTCCTTGAATCGCGTGCGTGCAGAACGAGACGCTGCGCGACGTTTCGGCGATCGAGATGCCGACCCGCGACTTGAACCACTGCCGGTCGGCGTCGATCAGGCTGATGAGCGCGATCGGCGTGCCGCAGATGTGCGAGGCGAGCGAGCGTCAGGTCGTCGAAGGCGTGCTCGGGATCGGTATCGAGGATGCGATACCGCCGCAAGGCCGCCAGCCGCCCTGCTTCGTCCGTGTTCATGCCGCGTTGCATCCCTCAGCGTCCCGTCGTGAAATGTCAGGCTCCAGGGCTTGCAGCGGGTCGCCGCCGATCGCCTTGATCCCTTCCAGCAGTTCGACCTTGACCGTCTGGAAGCGCTCGAGCGGCTTCGAGAACTTGAGCTCGATGCCGCGGTCGCCGACGTTGTAGGCGAACGCGAACGATCGGCGGTGGCGGCGGCGGTCGGCCGCCGTCTGCGGCGTCGGCTGCGTAGGCTGACGCGGACGCGATCCTTGAACGACCGCGCATCCATGTCGCGCGAGAACTGTACCCGGACGATCGGTCCGCAGCCTCGACGTCGGTTTCTGCCGGGACCGGGGTGCTGAAGACCACCGTCGGTGGCGGCTCCGCCGGTGTCGGCGGCAGCTCGACTTCCACCGTCGTTTCCTCCGGCGGTCTGGTCAGCTCGATCTCGCGCGCCTCGATCCAGACGCGGCTGCCGTCGCGCCGCACCGTTCCGGTGACCTGGACGCCACCGGCCGGTATCGACGCGGGCGCCAGGGTCGAGCTCGAATCCACGCCCGCGCGGCCGCAAGCCGCTGATCCAGACCGCGGCGTCGGCGGACTGGAGCGACGAAGTCCCACTTGCCCGGCGTCGGAAGCGGTGTGGCGATGTCGGCGAGAAGGTTGCGGCCGCGGAACCGGCCGGAGACGCTTGCGCTGCGATTCTCGTAACGCTCCGGCGCCAGGGCCATGGCGCGCAGCGTCGGCGCCTCGGGCAGGGTCGCCTCGACGAGCCTCGCGTTCGAGAGGACGAAGACCTGATCGCGGCCCGGCCAGCGTCCCTGCGTTGACCGTCTCGAGGAGCGGCCGAAAGTCGACGCGATGAACCGACTGTCGCCTTCGGTGAGCCGGCCGAGATCCCAGAACTCGCCGCGGACCTCGCCATCGGTGCGCTGCGGGCTGTTCGCGCCAGTAGACGTAGATCGGCTTGCTGGCCGCCATCGGCGTGGCGCGGGAATGCCGGGCCGGCCGTCGGCTCGAGGCGATAGAGCGCTCGCGAATCGATCGATCGATGCCAAGCAGCGCGACCTGCTTGCCGTGAAGAAGACAGGGCGAAGCGCGCAGCGCGGCCGATTGTCGTGGCGTCGCGGCCCGGAGGTTGCGGCAGGCGCCGGCAGGGTGGAGCAGACGACGACCGCGGCGGCCAGGGTCGCGAGTGCTCGACGTGGATGGGGATGATCATAGCGCAGGCGGCTCAAGGCTCAGAGTTCAAGACAAGTCTCAATTGCTGAGGGCTCAGCAAAACCTTCGACTACGACTTGAAGATCTGCCTGAGCCTTGACGCTTGAACGCTGAGCCTTTGGACTCTGAGCCCTGAGCCGAGTTAAGATCCTGAGCTTGTGAAGAAAGGGAACAAGGGCGCGGCCCCGGCGGCTCGGGCCGCTGCCGACGCCATTTCCGAGCTGACGACCAACCGGTTGTCGGTCTACCTGCGTTGTCTCGATACGCTCGACGCCGCCGGCGTCCGGACGGTCTCGTCACGCGCGCTCGCCGAGCAGTTTCACCTCAACGCGGCGCAAATTCGCAAGGATCTCGCCTATTTCGGCGAGTTTGGCGTTCGGGGCGTCGGCTACTATGTCAAGGAACTCCGGCGCCACCTACGGCAGATTCTCGGCATCGAGAAGGCCGTTCGCGTCGCGATCATGGGCGCCGGCAACCTCGGCCTGGCGCTCGCAGACTATCCGGGGTTCCGCGACGAGGGTTTGAGATTGCCGCGCTCTTCGATGCCACCCGCGACAAGATTGGCAAGTCCTCGCGAAGCGGCGTGCCCATCTACGACATTCGCGAGCTTCGCACGCGTCGTCGCGCCGGGCGCAGATCACGATCGCCGTCGTGGCCGTCCCGGCCGATGCCGCGCAGGCCGTCGTCTCGGCCGTCGTCGCGGCAGGGATCAAGGCGATGCTGAACTTTTCGCCCGGCGCGCTGCAGGTGCCGCCCGACGTCAAGTTGAAGAGCGTCGACCTGACCGTCTCGCTCGAGTCGCTCTCGTTCTTCCTGGCGCAGGGAGAGGCCATGCTAAACGCGACAAACACGACAAACACGACAAACACGAGTAAGCATGAGTAAGCGGCGCGATCGAGCGCGGCTGTCGCACGTCGGGCCTGATGGCCGCGTCAGGATGGTGGACGTCTCCGACAAGAGTGTGACTGCGCGAGAGGCGGTCGCGCGCGGCGAAGGTCACGCATGTCGAAGACGGCGCTCCGGCTGATCCGCTCCGGGGCCATCAAGAAGGGCGATCCGCTGCAGACGGCGCGGCTCGCCGGCATCATGGCCGCGAAGCAGACCGTCGTCGCTGATTCCGCTTTGCCACCCGCTAACCTCTCGCACGTCGACGTCGTGCTGACGCCGGTTCGCGACGGCTACATCGTCGAGAGCGCGGGTACGCACGACCGAGCGCACCGGCGTCGAGATGGAGGCGCTGACCGCCGTCGCCGTGGCGGCGCTGACGATCTACGACATGGTGAAGGCGGTCGACAGGGCGATGGTGATCGGCGAGATCGAGGCTCGTCGAAAAGCGTGGTGGCCGGAGCGGCGAGTATCGCGCGTGACTGTCCTCGTCTCCATCCACAGCCCGGTCGAGATGTGGACGATTCCCGATGCTTACGTCGAGCGACTTCGCCGCCGGTTCGCTGACCAGACGTTTCTCCACGCGCGCACCGAGGCCGAAGCCCTGTCACTCCTGCCGGAGGTCGACGTCCTGTTTGCCGGGCAGATTACCCGGGAGCAGCTTGCCGCGGCGCCGCGCCTGCGCTGGCTGCACAGCCCGGCGGCCGGGGTCGGCGGCATGTTGTTTCCAGAAATGGTGGCCAGTCCGGTCGTCATCACGAACTCGCGCGGGATGTCGGCCGAGCACCATCGCCGAACACGTCCTGGCGGTCACGTTCGCGTTCTTCCGGCGACTGCCCCACGCGTTCCGGTGTCAGGCCGAGCGCGAGTGGGCACAGGACGCGATCGGCGCCGAGGGTAATCGCCTGATCGCCGGCGCGCAGGTGCTGGTCGTTGGGTTGGGTGCGATCGGCACTGCCGTGGCGCATCGCATGACCTTGCTGGGCGCGCGACGTGATCGGTCTCCGGCGCACGGCGGAAGCGTGTGACGCGATGGCGAATGGACGACCGCTCCGAGCCGACATCTGCACGATCTACTGCCGGCGGCGGACGTGGTGGTCATTGTCGGCGCCGCACACTCGCGAAACGCGCGGCGTCATCGGCCGTCGCGAGCTGGCGTTGATGTCTCGCGAAGCGGTACTCGTGAACGTGAGCCGCGGGCGCTCGTCGACGAACCGGCGCTCATCGACGCGCTTCGGCCGGCGCGATCGGCGGCGCCGCGCTCGACGTCTTCGACGACGAGCCGCTGCCGCCGGAGAGCGCCTTCTGGACGCTGCCAAATGTCCTGATCACGCCGCATACGTCCGGCTTCCGCCTCGATCACTGGGACGCGGCGACCGCGCTCTTCGCCGACAACCTCGAACGGTTCGTCATCGGGCAGCCGCTCGTCAACGTGGTGGACAAAAACGCTGGGTACTAGTTCGAGGCTCAGGGCTCGAGGCTCAGGGCTCAAGCAGAGCATCTTCGACCAATCTGGTGCTCAACGCTCTCTGCGCTGCAGCCTTGAGCCCTGAGCCTTGAGCCGCACTTATAATCGCGCCGTGACGACATCATCGCCCGTGTCCGATGTGGACCACGTCGTCGACGTCGACGTCGATACCGTCGCCGACCTCCCGTTTCACATGTCGGGCAGGTTTCAGAACCCCGAGCTCATCGGCCGCTGCCGGTCTGACGGGATCGACTCGCTGTCGAGCAAGGAGTTCTTCGAGCGCATCCGCGACCTCTCGCTCGGTCTCGGCGCGCTCGGCGTGACGGCGGGCGATCGGGTCGCGATTGTGTCCGAGAGCCGGCCCGAGTGGCTGATGGCCGATCTGGCGGCGCTCTGCGGCGGCGGCGGTCACCGTGCCGGTGTACCCGACGCTCTCCTCGCCGCAGGTGCGCTACATCCTGAACGATGCCGGCGCGAAGGCGGCCATCGTCTCGACACGGTTGCAGCTCGACAAGATCCAAGAGGTCCGCCACAAGCTGCCCGCGCTCGAAGCCGTCATCCTGATCGACGGATGGCAGTCGAGCGACAGCCCGTCGGTCATCTCGTTCGAGGCGGTGCGGGAACGTGGCCATGCGCGATTGACAGGGGAGTGGGGCGCGGGCCGCGAGTTCCGCGATCGGGCGCGCGCCGTGCGGCCGGATCAGATGGCGACGATCATCTATACCTCGGGCACGACCGGCGAGCCCAAGGGGGTGATGCTCTCGCACGCGAACCTCGTCTCGAACGTCAAAGCTGGCGCGCACGTCCTGCAGTTGACTGAGCAGGACGTCGCCCTCTCGTTCCTGCCGTTGAGTCACTCGTTCGAGCGGACGGTTTCCTACATCTACTTGCTCTCCGGCGTAAGAGTGGTCTTTGCCGAGTCGTTCGACACCATCGCGCGCGACCTCGCGCAGGTGCGGCCGACACTTCTGACCGGCGTCCCGCGCGTCTTCGAGAAGCTGCACGCACGGATCATGGAGAAGGGCAAGGCCGAACCCGGGCTCAAGAGCGCGATTTTCAGCTGGGCGGTGGGCGCGGGCACCGCGCGCGGCGAAGCGGCACTGCGTGGACGTTCGGTCGGCGTGCTCGGGTCCCTGCAGGCCGCGGTCGCCGATCACCTCGTCTTCGCGAAGATTCGCGCCGGTCTCGGCGGGCGCATCCGCTACCTCGTCTCCGGCAGCGCGCCGCTGTCGGCGAGCATCGCCGAGTTCTTCCAGGGGATCGGCCTGCCGATCATCGAGGGCTACGGTCTCACCGAAACCTCGCCAATCCTGACGGTCAATCCTCCCGATGCGCCACGTGTCGGCACGGTCGGCCGCGCCCTGCCCGGTGTGGAGCTACGGATTGGTGACGACGGCGAGATCCTGGCACGCGGCCCGAACATCATGTCGGGCTATTACAACAAGCCCGACGCGACCGCAGAGGCGCTCAAGGACGGCTGGTTCCACACCGGCGACATCGGCACGATTGACGAGGAAGGGTACCTTCGGATTACGGATCGCAAGAAGGACCTGCTCGTCACGTCCGGCGGCAAGAAAATCGCGCCTCAGCCGATCGAAGGCGTCATCAAGCGCAATCCGCTGGTGGCCGAAGCGGTGCTTCTCGGCGATCGCCGTAACTTCGCCGCTGCGCTGATCGTGCCGAGCTTCCCGGCGCTCGAGCGCCGGCTCAAGGACCTCGGCCGACCGCCCGGATCGCGAGCCGAGCTGGTCGCGCGCGCGGACGTCCTCGCGCTCTACCAGGAAATCATCGACGCGCTCAACCGCGATCTCTCGCAGTTCGAGCGGATCAAGAAGATCGCGCTCCTCCCGACCGAATTCTCGATCGAATCCGGCGAGCTCACGCCGACGCTGAAGGTCAAACGGAAGGTCGTCGAGGAGCGTTGGGCGCAGGCGATAGAGAAGCTCTACAATTCTGAATTCTGAGTGCTGAATGCTGAAGTGAATGTTGAAGTCGAAGCGTGAATTGAATGTCGAAGTGACAAATTCAGCAGTCACTTCAGCGTTCGACATTCAGCATTCAGAATTGCGAAGTGCGCATCTCCCCCGGCGGTGGCTCGATGTGGATGACGGCATCGTGGATGTGCGGATATTCCTGCATCAGCCGATCCTTGACCACGTGGGACAGGCGGTGCGCTTCGACGAGCGTCGTATCGCCGCGGAACCAGACGTGCAGGTCGAGAAAGGTGTGATCCGCCGAGCCGCGCGTGCGGATCTGGTGGCAGCCTTTGACTTCGGGGACGTTCATCACCACCCGGCGGATGTCGTCCTCGTTCATGACGACGCGATCGGACAGGATGCCTGAGGCCTCGCGGCCGATCTGGAGCCCGGTGTGGGCGATGAACACGGCGATCACGACCGCGCCGATGGCGTCGAGCGCGGGATAGCCCAGCCACACGCCGACGAGCGACACGAGCACGGCGCAGGAGGTCATGACATCGCTGCGCGTATGCGCGGCATCCGCGAGGAGCAGTTCGCTCTTCATCGCCCGCCCGCGCTCCGACTCGTAGCGCACGACCAGCAGATTGACGCCGAGCGTGACGATCATCACGACGAAGCTGGCCGGCGTCACGTCCGGCGTGTGACCGCCGCGCAGGCGGCCGAGTGCCCCTTGAACGACCTCGATGACCACGAGGAGCAGGAAGACGAAGATCCCCGCGGCGGCGAGCGTCTCGTACTTGCGATGGCCGTACGGATGGTCGTCGTCGGGCGGCTTCCGCGCCGCCCGCATCGCCACGATACCCATGACGTTCGAGGCGCCGTCAGTGAGCGAGTGGAAGCCGTCGGAGATGATGCTCAGGGCGCCGGTCGCGTAGCCCAACGCAAGTTTGGCGAACGCGACGGCGATGTTCAGCGCGAGGACGCGGACGAGAACGCGCGTTAGAACAGACGCGCGTGAGGGAGCGGCCACCAGCGAAGCTGCACCTTGCCGATGATGTACTTCTTCGGCACCCACTTCCAGTGCCGGCTGTCGGAACTGTTGTTCCGGTGGTCGCCCATGACGAAGTACTGTCCCTCGGGCACGACTTCCGGGCCCCAGTCGTCGTGGCTGCGGAAATCGGTCGGCACGTAGTCGTCGTTGATCGGCACGTCGTTGCGGTAGACGCGCCCGTCGACGATGCGCACCTGGTCGCCTTCCTTGGCGATGACGCGCTTGACGAACGACTTGTCCGGATTGAGCGGGTAGTACAGCATCACGATGTCGCCGATTTGCGGCTCTTCGAAGAACCGGTAGGCGGCCTTGTTGACGATTAACCGATCCTGATCCGCGAGGGTCGGCGCCATGCTCTGGCCTTCGACGCGCGCAACCTGGAAGCCGAACGTGACGATGAGCGTCGCGTACACGGCAGCCGAGGCCAGCGTCTTGAGCCAGGCCACGACCTCTTCAGCGATCCGGCCCGCCACGGTCGGGGGTTCGAGGGACATCGTCTCGGGCAGTGGCGCGGCGATGGGAGCCGTCACAGGTCCTTCGAGCACCGCGGTCGGCGCCGGGAACGACTCGGTCGCGAGGATCGGCTCGGCCGGAAACGCCTCGACTTCGGGCGGCGTGTAGGGGGCGGACTCCGGCGCTCGGAACACATCGGCGTCCGGCGCGCGAAACACATCCGGCGGCCCGGGCGGCGGTGGCGGCGAATACGGATCGTGCGAATCAGACATGCGCTACAGCCTCAGATACTCACGGAGCCGCTTGGTCTGCGAACGGCTCACCGGAATCTCGCTGCCCTTGGCATCCTTCATTTTCAGGATGTAGTTGCGACTGAACCAGGGGACGATTTCCCGTATCTTGTTGATGTTGACCAGGTGCGACCGATGGACTCTCCAGAATACCCCAGGGTCAAGCCGGGCCTGCAATTCATCCAGTGTCCGATAGTTAGACGTTCCTGACAAGCTGTTCGTTACAACCGTGATTACGTCGTCTTCGACCGAAGCGTGTACAACCTCGTCGGTCTGGAGCAGGAGAAACCTGTCTCCGACCTTGACGGCTAACTGCTCCGGTCGGTTCTGGCGGTCGCCCAAAAGCTGCAGCACGCGCTCGACCGCAGCCGGGGGAGACGCATTGCCGCGCTCGGCTGACAGCCTCCTTCGGACGCGGTCGACGGCCGTGGCCAGGCGTTCCGCCTCTACCGGCTTGAGGAGATAGTCGACCGCGTTGACCTCGAACGCCTCGATCGCGTGCCGATCGTAGGCCGTGACGAACACGAGATGTGCCTCAGTGCCGCTGTGCAGGAGGCGCCGCGCGACCTCGAATCCGGTGAGACCGGGCATCTGCACGTCGAGCATCACCAGATCGGGCTGCTGCTCCGCGATCACCTCGAGCGCCTCGGGACCATCGCCCGCCTGGGCGACGACCTCGATGCCTGGAATCTGGCCGAGGAGGAAGCACAGCTCCTCCCGCGCCAGCCCCTCGTCATCTACGACGACCGTTCGCAGCTTGTCGGTGCCGTTCACGTCAGGCCGGAATCCTTGCCGGGACCACAAGCTCGGGAATCACGATTCGCGCGCACGTGCCACCGCCAGGAACGCTGTCGAGCTGCAACTGATAGTTCGCGCCGTAAATAACTCGGAGCCGTTCGTTGACGTTCTTAAGGCCGATGCCGCTGCCCGGCATCAGCCGCTCGCGCGTCACCGGGACGCGCGTGCTGCCGTCAGCGCTCGCGGCGTTGGTGACGTCCGGGCCAGCCTCCGCGGTGCTGATGGTGCCGTTGTCCGCGTGGCGAATGCCCACGCCGTTGTCAATGATGTCGATGATCGAGTGGCCATCCTGCCGCGACGTGCGGATCAGGATACGGCCCTCGCCGATTTTCGGCGACAAACCGTGTTTGATCGAGTTCTCGACGAGCGGCTGCAGCAGCATGCTCGGGAGGACCACGTCGAGGCTGCCGGGATCGATTGATTTCTCAATTGTCAGCTTCGGTCCGAAGCGAACCGCTTCGATGTCCAGGTACTCGTCGATGGCCTCGAGCTCCTCGCGAAGCGTGACGAAGTGCTCCTGGCTGCGCAGGAGCCTGCGTAGCAGACCCGAAAGCTTGACGATGAGCGTGCGGGCAGTCTCGGGTTGCGAGCGGATGAGCGACGAGATCGATGTCAGCGTGTTGAAGAGGAAATGCGGATTGATTTGACTGGCAAGCGCCGCCACCCGCGCGGCCAACAGGAGCTTCTCCTGTTCCTGGAGCCGGTGCTCGATCCGGGCGCTGTTCCAGATCTTGATCGGGATGGCCACGCCAAGAACCGTCGCGAACACGACCAGCGCCAGCAGCCAGTGCGCGGGCGGATTGTGGAAGAAGATGTAGCCGAAGCGACGGCCGAGGTACTGCCGGAACAGCTCGAGGCTGATTGGCGCCGCGAGCAGCAAGACCACCCAGTCGATCTGCAACCGGCGGACGAGCCGCCAGACATAGCGGTGAAGATCGGTGAAGAAGAGGGGCGAGAAGTGCCAGATGGCTTCCTTGGGACAGAGCTCTCGCAAACCGCCCCCGGCAAAGCCACAGCCGATTGCGAAGGGCAACGCGATCCACTCGCCGGCGACCATCGCCGGAATGCCGACCATGGCTCCCACGATGGCGCCGGAGTAGGGTCCGGCCAGGAGTCCGACGAGGAACGAACCCGAGAGCGTCAGGTCGGCGGCTTCATAGTTCAGCAGTAATCGCGCGAGTACACCGGCCGTGAGCGGCACGCCGAGGCTCGCGGCGAAGACGAGCCGCTCGGGCCAATCCCGCTTCTCGGTCAGCAGGATGCGCCGGAACCACGGAAACCGCACCAGCATCGTCGAGAGCACCGCGACGACGGCGAGCTTCACCATCAGGGTGACGAGCAGGAACTGCTCGGGGAGGAGAACCTTGGTTTCGTGCGGCATGACCGGCGCGACCTGAAACGCAGGAAGCTACCTAACTATAGCATTTTCTGCTAGTTGCGTTGAACGTCGAACGCCCTGGCCTCTCCCTTTTGACGGTGGCGTCTGATATGATGCTCTTCCATGATTCGTCCGTTCATTATCGGCTTCGCGACGACCCTCAAACACTTCTTCAAGAAGAAGATCACCGTCAATTACCCTGACGAGAAGATCCCTGTTTTTCCGAAATACCGAGGGAAACAGGTGTTGATGCGCGACGAGAACGGGCTCGAGAAATGTGTCGCCTGCGGGCTGTGCGCCGTGGCCTGCCCGGCGGATGCGATCTACCTCGAAGCGGCTGAGAACGACGGAACGGTGCAGGCGGGTCCCCGCTACGCCAAGGTGTACCAGATTCACAAGACCCGGTGCATTTTCTGCGGCTACTGTGAAGAGGCCTGCCCGGTGTCCGCCATTTTCATGGGCAAGGATTACGAGCTCGCGGTCTACAGCAACAAGGACTTCATCTGGGACAAGAAAGACATGCTCGTTCCAGCGACGACAGCGGCGCCGACGGCGGTGGCCAAGTCCTAGCGGCTGATGTCTTGGTCAAGCCATCCTTTCTCTCGGAGATCGATCGACGCGTGCTCGTGTGCGACGGCGCCATGGGCACGATGCTCTACGCCAAGGGCATCTTCCTCAATCGCTCCTTCGACGAGCTGAACCTCACGCAGCCGGATCTCGTCGCCGAAGTCCACCAGACCTACGTCCGTCACGGCGCCGACGTCATCGAGACGAATACTTTCGGCGCCAATCGCATCAAGCTGAGCCACTTCGGTCTGGCCGACCAGGTGCACGCGGTCAACGTCCAGGGCGCGCGCATCGCGCGCAACGCGGCGCGCGACCAGGCATGGGTCGCCGGCGCGATCGGTCCACTCGGCGTCCGCATCGAGCCGTGGGGGAAGACCGGCGTCGACGAAGCGCAGGAATACTTCGCCGAGCAGGCGCGCGCGCTCGTCGAGGGCGGTGTCGACCTGTTCGTGCTCGAGACGTTTCGCGACGTGAACGAGATCGGCGCCGCGATTCGCGGCGTCCGCTCGGTGTGCGATCTGCCAATCGTCGCGCAGATGACGACCGAAGAGGATGGGAATACCCGCGACGGCGCCGCGCCAGAAACCTTCGTTCCGGAACTGGAGCGCTGGGGCGCGGATGTCGTCGGACTCAACTGCAGTGTCGGTCCCGCGGCGATGCTCGAGACGATCGAGCGGCTGGCGCGCGTGGCCACCGTGAAGCTATCGGCCCAGCCGAATGCCGGTCAACCGCGCGAGATCGAGGGCCGAAATATCTATCTGTGCTCGCCCGAATACATGGCGTCGTACGCCCGGCGTTTCATCGCCAACGGCGTTCGACTGGTCGGCGGGTGCTGCGGCACGACGCCGGAGCACATCCGTCAGATCAAGCAGGCCGTCCGGGCGCTCGCACCGCAGGTGACTGTCGGCGGAGCGCGTCCGGCCGAGAGCGCGGCGGCAACGAGCATCGCTGGTCAGCCGGCGCCGGCCGTTATCGATCGAGCAGAGAAGTCCCGGATGAGCAACGCGCTCGCGCGCGGCACCTTCGTCGTGAGCGTCGAACTGGTGCCGCCGCGCGGCTATCGCGCCGAGGCGCTCGTCGAACAGGCGCGCCACCTGCGGATTCACGGGGTCGATCTGGTCAACATTCCCGATGGCCCGCGCGCCACGGGCCGCATGAGCGCGCTCGCCGCGGCCGTCATGGTGCAGCAACAGGCAGGCGTCGAGACGATCCTTCACTACGCGTGCCGGGACCGCAACATGATCGGGATGCAGTCCGATCTGCTCGGGGCCCATGCGATGGATCTGAGGAACCTGTTGATCGTGACCGGCGATCCGCCGCGGGTGGGGGATTATCCGGATGCGACGGCCGTGTATGAAGTCGATTCAATCGGGCTCACGAACCTGGCGGCGCAGCTGAACCGCGGGCTCGACATCGGCGGGCAGGCGATCGGCCAGGCGACCACCTTTCACGTCGGTGTTGCCGCCAACCCTGGCGCATTCGATCTCGACCAGGAAGTCCGGCGCTTCGAATACAAGGTGGAAGCGGGGGCGGAGTTCGCCGTGACGCAGCCCGTCTTCGACGCGGCGTCGATGCTCGGTTTTCTCGCGCGCATCGAGCGTGTGAGGATTCCCGTGCTGGTCGGGATCACGCCGCTCGAAAGCGTGCGGCACGCCGAGTTCATGGCCAACGAAGTTCCCGGTGTGAGCGTGCCGGAAGCCGTGCTCGATCGCATGCGACGGGCAGAAGCGGCGGGGCAGGCGCGCGAGGAGGGGCTGACGATCGCGCGCGAGCTCGTCGGCGAGCTCGCCGGCCGCGTGCAGGGCGTGCAGATTACCGTCGCGTCAGGCGCGGTGGATGCCGCTCTACGAGTCCTCGAAGCGATCCACGCCTGAGTGGTGGCGGCCGAGGTGTCCGTAAATGCTTGCCGCGCCTGTGGTAACGGGTTATAGTCCGGAAACTCATTGATGGATTACACGAATGTGAGTCGCGAGCGATGGCACGACCACTGGCTGTTCCTGACCCATTTCAGGAAGAGTCCCCGGACGGTCGGAGCAATCGCGCCGAGCTCGCAGCGGCTCGCGCGTGCCATGCTCGACGGCTTGTCACTCGAGCCCGGTGTCCGTCTCGTCGAGCTGGGGCCGGGAACCGGCGCGGTGACCGGAGAGATTGCGCGTCGACTGCCGGAGACCGCGGCGTGCCTGGCCATCGACGTGGATCCGGTCTTCAGTTCACGAGTAGGGGCGCGATGGCCTCGAATCGCCTCGGTCTGTGACCGGGCCGAACGGCTGGTCGAGATTGCCCGCGAGCGGAACCTCTTACCCGTCGATCACATCGTTTCCGGCCTCCCGTTTGCAAGCTTGCATGCGGCGAGTGCTCGCGCGATCGTCGAGGCGATCGTCTCGTCGCTGCGAGTGGGCGGCAGCTTCACCACGTTTCAGTACGTCCACGCGTACGGGTTCCGTTCGGCAGCGAGCGTCCGGCAGACCCTGACCCGGGAGATGGGGTCTCGGCCCGACCGCGCGCTCGTGCTCGGGAACCTGCCCCCGGCCCTGGTGCTCCGCTGGCGCAAGCATAGATAGGGAGACATCCTTGATCACGCTGTTCAGCCATGGCAAGGACGACACGCCCGAGCCGGACGACGAGTTGGTGACGTCCGCCAGCGGCACCGCGCAGTTGTCGGTCGCGGCCGTCGAAAACGATTTTGTCGCAGGCGTCTACGAGAAGCTCGCGTCAGTCTACGACCTGGCGTTCGGCCCGGCACTCCAGCCGGGCCGGATCCGCGCGGTCGAGCGGATGAACATCCAGCCAGGCGAGCGCGTGCTCGAAGTCGGCGTTGGCACGGGGATCAATCTATCGCTCTACCCTCGCACCTGCCAGATGACAGGCATCGATTTCTCGTCGTCGATGCTGGAGAAAGCGCGAGAGCGCGCGACGTGGGGTGGGCTTCGTCAGCTGCGGCTCCTCCAGATGGACGCCGCCGACCTGAAGTTTGCCGACGGTTCGTTCGACATCGTCTACGCGCCGTACCTGATCAGCGTAGTTCCGGATCCGGTCAAGGTCGCGTGCGAGATGCGGCGCGTGTGCCGGCCGGGCGGCCGCATCATCTTCCTGAATCATTTCCTCAGCCCGAACCTGTTCGTCTCGAGGGTCGAACGACTGATCTCGCCGTTCACGATTCACATCGGCTTCAAAGCCGACCTCGATCTTCCGGCCTTCCTCGCGCAATCGGCGCTCGAGCCGGTGTCGATCGAGAAAGTCAACATGCCGCGGATCTGGTCGCTCGTGACGTGCGTGAAGGACTGACACCGGCTACGGAATAGTCCTCGTCGCGACTCTCCTCGTCGACATCCGATCGCGCGGATCGTAGATTGCGACAGGCATCGCCCCAGGCATCCCTCCAGGCGCCTCGGCGAACGGCGCCCAGTCCAGCCCTCCGAGCGCGCTGGTCCGCGCGAAGCGGCCGCGGAACTCGCGCTCCTCCCATTCGTCGACAACGATGAAGACGTCCCGGCCGCGCGCCTGCAAGTGCGCGATCACTTCGTCCAACCGCTCAGGGGCCAGGAGATCGTAGCGAAGCGTCGGCAAGTGCGAGTAGTAGCGCAAGCTGCCGCTGTGCTGCATGCTGAGGAGCACCGATCGGTCGGGCAGCGCGCGACCGGCAAACTCGCCGACCCGCTGGTAGCGCGACTCGCCGACGGCGAGGTTGAACACGTCTTTGTTCGCGCAGAAATAGATCCCGTGAGCCACGAGCAGGGCGAGCAGCGCGGCCGCGAACGATCGAGGCGCCGGAGCTCGTTGTAGCACGAGCAGCAGCGCCGCGCTGGCGAGCACGATGATGAGTGGGTACGATGGCAACAGGAAGCGCAGGTACCACCAGTCTTCGAACACCAGATAGCTCAAATAGCATCCCCACACCAGTGCCGCGATCGCCAGCATGAGCCACGCCAGTGCGACGCGCGGAGGGCGCCCGCCGGCCTGTTCCGCCCGTCGCAAAAGGAAGGGCGCGGCAAGGCCGACGAGAATCACCGGCGTCTGTGATTCGAGGAACCAGCGCGGGTATCGCGCCAGGTTTGGCGGCACGAACGACCACGAGAAGAGTGAATCGCCGGGGCCGTAGCCCGACAGAAACGGCGAACCGTACCAGTAGTTGAAAAGCCACGCGACGATCGCAGGTCCGACCGCGGCGGTGAGCGCGAAGATTCCGAGATCGACAATGTGCGCCAGGCTGCGATGCCTCATCCAACGAACGACGTACGGGAGCGCGACCATGACGGCAAGCGGCGCGAGGTTGGGTCGTGTCAACACCGCGAGCGAGGTCGCGATGCCGGCAACAGCGGCGAAGACGGTCCCCGTTCGAAGCGCCGGAACGAGCGCCGCCAGCCACCAGGCGCTGACCGGCACGTCGCTCATCGGCGTGAACGACGAGTTCACAAACGCCGGGCTGGCAGCGAGCCACAGCGCGGCAAACAATCCCGTGCCAGCGCCCGCGAAATCGCGTCCGAGGACGAACGTCAACCACACGGTCAATCCGGCCAGCGCCGGTACCACGAGGTAGACGCCGGTCGGCCCGAACAGCAGGCGAAGGCCAGCCATCAGAATCGGAAGACCTGGTGAGTAGACCGGGACAATGCGTCCGGGCACTCCCGATTGTGGTTGCGGTCTGAATCCGAGCGGCGTCATGACCGAGTCGCCGATGCCGGGCGGCAGGTCGGCGACGAGAGGCTGGTCGACATACAGTTGTCCTCGGGCGAGCAACTCCGACTGGGCGATGTAGCCGTAGGAATCGGAGCCGCCGGCGTAGGTCGCGCCACGGGTCAGAGCCAGCACAACGACCGACAGCGCGACCGCGCCGGCGAGAACAGGCGGCATCCACGGTCGAGCCGCGGCGCGGACCATCGATGATGTCGTCGCCCGCCACGGGTCAAGCCTCGCGTCGATCGCCGTCGCCAGGCGTGTGACCCAAGTCCACGCTTTGCTGACCCATTCCGCATACAGGACTGCCAGGCAGAAAATCGCCGTCTTCAGGTTCAGAAGAATCTTGAATGCCGTGAACCGGTCGGCCGTCAGCACGACGAGGAAGAGCAGGAGCACGATTGCGACGCCAGCCTGATACAACCGCTGATGCGCAATGCGAGCTGGCCAGTCTGGTCTCGGTCGCAGGGCCAGCAAGCCGATGCCAATCGGCACCAGCAACCACCACGGGAGCGTCTCAAACTGGCGACGCTCATGGGGAACGATGTCAAAGCCGATGATGCCCCTCGAAAAGCCATGAACGTTGGCGATCTCGAGATACGACAGCTGCCACTGCGGACGGTTACCGTTGACGACCAGACGGTGCCCTGGGCCGGCGAGTAACGAAGTGGACGCGTCGACGCGCGTCTCTTGCCCGGCCGCGAGCGAGACGGCGCCAATCGACGCGCCGTCGAGTGTAAGAGCGAGCTCGGTTGGTTCGGTTGCGCCTCGCAGGCGGATGACGATGGCGGCGGGCGTGCCGGCAAGGGCACGCAGATCGGGCAGCGACACGGATACCGAGTTGTTCTTGGCGGGTATCGGTGACGTGACGACGCGGAAACGGATCCGCCCGAAGTCGAGCGGCGCGCGCGTCGCAAGGACACTCAGAGACGCGGCGGCCAGCGCTACGGTAAAGAACGCGCGGACCATCACCAGCCTGACAACCACGGCAGCCGCATGAAGTCGACGCCGTGGATGATACCCGCATTGCCGAGAAGCCAGAGTGGCCAGAACCACCGGGACTTCAGCACCAGGATGTTGAAGGCGATGACCATCGGCACGGCGACCCGAGTCACCGCTCCGGGTTGTCCTTCCCAGACCGCGGGTCCGAGCACGACCATCAATACCGCGTAGACCATGCCGATGCGCCACCACAGGTTACGCCAGTCGCGTTGCCACAGCAGTACTGCCAATTGGGTCGTCAGGCCGATGAGCGCGACGAGGCTGAAGCGCGCGAACGAGTCCCATCCGTCGGCGCGGAGGATGGCGACCGTGGTGACCCACTTATCAGTAAACCCCGAGAAGATCGGGGCGAAGTTGCGGGCCCCCCGATCGTCGGGTGGCATCCCCATGTACCACAGGTATCCGACCCACAGCAGGAGCGGCGCCGCGACGATGACCAGTCGTCCTGCGAATCGCGCCACCTCTCCCATCGTCAGCCGGTCCGGAATGAGGATCACGGCGCCGAGAAGGTTGGTTTCGCGGGCAAGACCAGCCAGGCCCAGGAGGCCAGCGGCGGCGTTTCGACGCCGCTGTTCGGCCGCCGCGACGCCAAGCGCCAGCAGCAGCATGCTTGGGCCATCAGGGAGTGACTGGCGCATCGAGCTCATGAGCCCGTCACTCAACATGCACGCGATCCAGGCGCACGCGGCTCGGAGCTGACCTGCGGGGAGCCAGCGCAGCAGGAGCAGCGCGAGGCCGATCCAGCACGCGACATTGACGAGCGCGTAGGCCTGCAACACAAACCAGGGCTGTCCGAATCCTGCAAGGTGAGATACCCACGGCAGCAGGATGCGCCGGCCGCGGTACGGAGCACTGTCGAGCGCGTTCAAGGTCGAGTGGTTGCGAAGCAGCGGATCGAGGGCGATTTGCGCGTAGAACTGACCGTCATAACCGGATCCCCGATCGACGGCGTGTGGCGTTTGTTGCAAGTACGCGCTCGCCGAGCTCTCGAACTGCTCGCCGAACATGATCAAAGAGGTAAAGCCGGTGTCGGGTTTATAAAACTGGCCGACACCCGAGAGGACGATGCCGAGCACCGCAACGTGCGGAAAATATGGCGCCACGCGCGGGAAGACCGCGTACACGTACGGCCGCATGACTCCCCACAACCGGACGAGCGGCTCCAGGTACAGCAACGCGGCAAGCAGGAAAAAGGTCTCGAGCAGAAAGACCACGCGATAGCCGGTGAACCTGTCTGCGAACAACGAGACAGCAAAAAGCATCAGGACCAGGCCGACGACAGCCCGATGCAGCCACCTGGGACCCCGTCTATGCGGCCAGTCAAAGGCCGGATACGCAGCGACCGCGACAATTGCGAACACCAGCAAGCCCCACCAGGGCAGCGAGGGATCGCGCGCGCGTTCCCGCGGCACGATCACGAATTTCAGCGTGCCGTGTGAGAAGCCGTAGACGTTGGCAATTTCCATGTAGGCGAGTTGCCATCCGGCGCGATCGCCAGTCAGGATGAGCTGATGGCCCGCGCCGGCCGGGGCGAGTGTCGGGGCATCGACTCGAATCTGGCGACCGGGAGGGACGGTGACCGTCCTCACGTGCGTGTTGTCGAGCGCGATCGTGACCCTGGCCGGGTCAGTCGAACCGCGCAGCCGGACGACGACTGCCGCCGGGGCGCCTGAAAGGCGAGTCAGATCCGGGAGGGGGACCGTCAGCACCGGCTGTTGCGCGAGACGCGGCGCGGTTACGACCAGGAAGCGAGTCCGATCGAACCCTGGAGAAACCCGGGTGGCCAGCATTGCCAGGCAGACACTGGCGAGGAGGAGACCGTAGACGATTCGCCGCGACACGGAGGTGCACGCACAGTACCGAAGAACCCGCGGGGAATCAAGTAATGCCCGGACGCCGTCGGTCTTCGGTCAGAACCTTGCCAGAATCATTTCCGCGACGACGTCAGCGCCGTTGGTCGGTGGCCGCTCGAGGGGTGGGGGCGCCGCCATAATCCGGTCGAGCGCCGAGCGCCAGCGACCAGCGAACAGCGCCTGATGATCGATGAAGCTATGTCGAACGAAGCGAGGGATACACGCGACGAGCGCCTCGTACTCCACGAAATTCCCGCGTGACGTGTAGAGGAGCGCGGTGCCATTGGCGACACACTCCGCGATGATGCCGTAGCCGGGCTTGGTCGCCACGATGTCGCAGGCGGCCACGAGGTCTTCGTAGCGAAGCCCCGAGTCGTACAGCGTCGCTTCACCGATCGGCCAGACGCCCGTCGGCAAGCCCGCGCGCGACTGGTCGCCGGCCGAGTGTGTCAGCACGACGCCATATTCCGCGAGGCAGTCGAGCCGCGCCAGGTCGAGGCCGCTCACGCCATAGCCTCCGAATGACGAGAGGACCAGCGGCCGATCGGGTGGCAGGCCCAGCACCTGCCGGACCTCGTCTCGCGGACGATTCGCGTGGCGCGCGACGAATGGTACGTCGATGATCGATTCGAAGGTCGCGAAGCCGCCGTGCATCGGCAGACGCCAGGCTGCCTCGGCGCATCGATACGCGTCGCGAATCGCCGGCAGGAGGTGGGGTGCGCCTGTGAGATGGTCGCGATAGCCCTCGTAGATCCAGTCCCAGGTGAAGTTGGTCACGACGATGGACGGAATGCCGGCCGCCGCGGCGGCCGCGCATCCAAGCGGCGGCGCATCCGAGACGAGCAGGCGAGCGTCGTGCTGCGCGAGAAGCGCGGCTTCGTCGCGCGCGCGACTGTCGAGGTTGCGATAGAACGCCTCCGCTCGCTCGACCGTCTGGGCTTCGTCTAGGCGCAGGCTGTCGATCTGGACGACGCCCGTGTCGACGGCGCCGTCAACGAAGGTGATGGGCACCCGCACGGTGCGATCGAACAGCCAGCGAGGTGCCGATGTTCGTACGACGATGCGGAGATCGGGCCGCCGGGTACCGAGCGCGTTGACGATCTCGATCTGCCTGGAAGCATGACCGAAGCCGTGGCCGGAAATGTAAAAGGCGACGGAAGGCACCGCGGCTCGGTCGATCAGACGTGCGGTGTTGCGACCGGGAAGGCCACCGCGAGCGCATCGTCGAGAGTCTCCACGGGATGGAAGGTCATATCCTTCCGGGCATCCTCGGGAAGCTCGCTCAGGTCGATTTCGTTCATCGCTGGCAGGATGATCGTCCGGATACCCAGGCGGCGCGCGGCGAGCGTCTTCTCGCGGATGCCGCCGACCGGGAGCACGAGTCCGGACAAGGTGATTTCGCCCGTCATCGCCACATCCGATCGCACCGGCACGCCTCGCGCCGCGGAGACGACGGCCGTCGCCATCGTGACGCCCGCGGATGGTCCGTCCTTGGGGATCGCCCCAGCTGGCACGTGAATGTGGATGTCCTGCTTGCTGAGGAACTCGGGCGAGATGCCGAGATCGCGCGCGTTTTGTCGGATGTGGGAGAGCGCCGCGCGCGCCGATTCCTGCATCACGCTGCCGAGCTGTCCGGTCAGGATGACCTGGCCTGAGCCGCCCGGCAGGAGCGCCGCTTCAATGTAAAGCACGTCTCCGCCGGTTTCGGTCCACGCCAGGCCTGTCGCGACACCCGGCCGTGAGGTGCGGAACTGCGCTTCCCCGCGGACCTTCGGCGGGCCGAGGTAGTCTTGTACCTGCTCCGCGTCGACGCGCGCGGTGTGCGCCGGGTCGGCGGCGACGCGCGCGGCGACTTTCCGCGCGATCGCGCCGATCTGCCGCTCGAGCGTGCGCACGCCGGCCTCACGAGTGTATTCCCTGATCACCGCGCGCAGGGCTCCGTCGGTGATCTCGATCTGCGCCGGGCCCAGCCCGTGCTCCTCGAGCTGACGCGGCACCAGGTATTTCCTGGCGATATGAACTTTCTCGTCCTCCGTGTAGCCGCTGAGCGCGATCATCTCCATGCGATCCAGCAGCGCCGGATGGATCGTGCCGAGCTGGTTGGCGGTGGCGATGAAGAGCACACGGGAGAGGTCGATCGGGATCTCCAGGAAGTGATCGCGGAAGGCGTGGTTCTGCGCGGGGTCGAGCACTTCGAGGAGAGCGGCTGCAGGGTCGCCCTGGATGCCGACCGAGATCTTGTCGATCTCGTCGAGCATTAATACAGGGTTCGACGAGCCGGCATTCTTCAGGGCCTGAACGAGGCGTCCGGGCATCGATCCGATGTAGGTCCGGCGATGTCCGCGAATCTCGGCCTCGTCGCGCACGCCGCCGAGTGAGATCCTCACGAACTTGCGGTTCATCGCCCGGGCGATCGACTGGCCGAGCGAGGTCTTGCCGACTCCGGGAGGACCGACGAAACAGAGGATGGGGCCTTTCATGCGCGCCGCTGTCGCCGCCGGAGCCGCGCCCGTCTCCGCGGCCCCCTGGCGTGCCTCCTGGGTGCGCTGCCGAAGCTTCTGAACGGCGAGGTATTCGACGATCCGTTCCTTGACCTTGTCGAGATCGTAGTGGTCTTCGTCAAGGACGCGGCGCGCCTCGACAGGATCCAGTCGATCCTCGGTCGGCTTGTCCCACGGGATATCGAGCACCCAGTCGATGTAGGTGCGGAGCATCTGGTATTCGGGTGACGCCGGGGTCATGCGCTCGAGCCGGTCGACTTCGCGCATCACCGCACCCTCGACCCCTTCGGGCAGCTTGGCCTCGGCGATGCGAGTGCGGATCGCCTGGGTCTCGCTGTCGCCCTCGCCGAGCTCGGACTGGATCGCTTTCAATTGCTGGCGCAGCACGTATTGCCGCTGGGCGTCGGTCATCTCCTGCTCGGCGCGCGATTCGATCCGGCCCTTCAGCTCGAGGACCTCGATTTCGCGCGACAGCGCCATGGCGACAGCGTCGAGCTTGACCTCGAGATCGTTCTCCTCGAGCAGCTTCTGTTTGTCCTCCGGCTTCATGTCGAGCAGGCTGGCCAGCAGGTAGGCGATCCGCAGCGGATCGTCCATGCCGGTCACGAGCGCCTTGATCTCTGGCGAGAGTCCGGTGGCGAGCGAGAGCGCGCGATCGACGAGCTCCTGCAGATGACGCACGCGGGCATCGACGGCGACCGTCCGATCACCAGGTTCCTTGAGCGGCTTCAGCAGCGCCTGCATCACGCCACGTTCCACTTGCAGGAATTCGGCGCGGGCGCGGGCGATGCCTTCGACAAGGACGCGCATACCGGTCGGCGCCTTGGCCATCTGGCGGATGACGCAGACCGTTCCGACCTTGTGCAGATCGTCGGCCCCCGGTTCGTCAGTGTCGCTTGTCTGGAGCAGCGTGAGGACCATGCGGTCGCCCGCCAGCGCGCGGTTTACGGCTTCGATCGACATCGGACGGCTGACGCCGAGCGGCGACACGCTGAGCGGAAGCACGACTGTGCCGCGCAGCGGCACGACGGGAAGTTCGGAAGGGAGCGCAGGTGTGAGAGGTTCAGCCAACATCCAGAGTGTAGCGCAAAGAGGGACACTACCTGGTTCAGGGTTCAGGGTTCAAGGTTCAAGGTTCAGAGGTTCAGGGTTCAGGGTTCATGGTTCAGGTTCAGCTGAACTCTTGAACCGCTGAACCGTGAACCGTGAACCGTGAACCGTGAACCGTGAACCGTGTCAGTCAGTATAGAAACGGAATCATTCGCGCCGGGACCTGGCGTCGGTACGACTCGGTACTCGGGTCCGAACGTTTCGATGAGGCCGCGCTCCTCCCAGGGGATCGCGATAACCAGATACGCGGTGCTGATCACGGCAAAAGCGGCGCGCGTGCCGGTCATCGTGGGGCTCGCGAACACGAAGAGTGACCAGGCGAAATAGAGGGGATGTCGGACGATGCCGTAGAGGCCGCGGGTCGTCAGTTGGGGCATATCACGTTCGACTGGCCGGTTGCCCTCTGAGCGCTGGACGTCGCGCACGCCGGCGAGGTCAAGGACATCGAGTGCGCTCGAGGCCCGAAGCGTCAGCACGACCGCCAGCGCCTGAATCGCCCACGCGCCGGCTCGCCATGCACCGTCCAGCTGATAGATGATTCCAGGCACCGGTCGCCACCAGGTGCAGACGCCCAGGAAGAGCAGGCTGGCGGTCCAGGTGTAGAGCGATCGCTCGAGCCCCTCGGGGACGGCGCGCCGAATCGTCCGTTTGATTCCGTTTCTTGCCAGCACGCTGTGGTGCAGGGCGAACGCCGAAAAGAGAAAGACGTCGACGAGGAGTGGGAGGAGGACGCCGTCAGACGTCGACGGTTGCCCGTACCGGATCAGGTAGCAATACAAAAACCAGCCGAGCGACCATGCAAAGAGCCCCGCGCCGATCCACGCGACGATGAGAGCGGAGCGCCGTGTCGTAGGCATGACAGATGCAAAGCCGAGTGTAGACGATGTGCACGACCCGGGCTGACAGGCTCTGGTACGTGGATCCCTTGTCAAATCACTGGTGCAACGGACAGACTCTAGCCACGGCGCGATGAACGGACCCTAGCCACGGTGCGATGGACAGGCTCTAGCCACGGATCACACGGATGACACGGACAGGAATGACACCTACCCAGATGTCACGTACGCCTAGTGGAGTGAGGGCCTGGCCAATACGGCCGGGCCGGCCACGATTATGAAACCGCCTTCCGTTGCGATCACGGGCATCGGAGTGGTCTCACCCTACGGGGTGGGCCGCGAGCGGTTCTGGCAGCACGTCAGGAATGGCTGCAGCGCGACGCGAACGATCACCGACTTCGACGGGTCACTCTACGGCTGCACCGTTGCCGCGCCGGTGCCCCCGGTGTCGATGGACGATGCGCTGGCGTTCCAGGGGCCTCGCGCCGAACGGAACGGCCGGCCGGATCCGCGGCGATATTCGCGCGCGTCGCTCATCGGCGTGATCGCTGCGACCGAGGCCTGGGCGGACGCCGGGCTGCGCGCCGGCGAGCCGGATGCGGGAGTGATTGTCGGAAGCGGCGCCGGCGGAATCGACGTGGCCGAGCGGCAATACTACGAGTTCTTTACCGACGGCTGGAAACGCGTCACCCCCTACGCCATTCCCGTGTCGATCGTCGGCATGCTGTCGAGCGAAATCTCCATTGCGCTTGAACTGCATGGCATGAGCCACGTGCTGTCGACCGGCTGCACGAGCTCCACAGATGCGATTTCGTACGCGGCGGCGGTCATCCGCAGCGGCGAGGCCGACGTGATCCTCTCGGGCGGTGCCGATGCGTGCGTCACTCCCGGCATGATGTTCGGGTTTGCGAAGATGCGAGCCGTGTCGACGCGGTATAACGACATGCCGGCCGCCGCATCGCGCCCGTTCGACGCCGGGCGTGACGGCTTCGTGCTTGGCGAGGGCGCCTGGATGATCGTGCTGGAACGCGAAGACCGCGCCCGCGCGCGCGGCGCCTCGATCTACGCGACGGTGGACGGCTATGGTTCCACCTGCGATGCGTACCACCGCGTCCAGATGGATCCCGACGGTACGCAGATCGTCCGCGCCATGCGGCTCGCCATCGAGCGTTCCGGCCGCCCGCTTGAAGAGATCGGCTACGTGAACTACCACGGAACCTCGACCGTCCTCAATGACGCGGTCGAGTCGCGCTGCGTGCGCCAGGTGTTCGGCTCGCTCGCGGATCGCGTACCCGGTTCGTCGACCAAGTCGATGATCGGCCACCCGCAGGGTGCGAGCGGCGCGGCTGGGATCGTGACCGCCTCGCTCGCCTTGCGGCACGGATACCTGCCGCCGACCATCAATCAGACCGAGGCCGACCCGGCCTGTGACCTCGACGTCATTCCCAACGTGGGCCGCAAGAGCGACGTGGCGGCCGCGCTTTGCAACTGCCTCGGGTTCGGATCAAAGAACAGCGCGATCGTGCTGGGGGGAGTCAGGAGCTAGGAGCTAGGAGCTGAGGAGCTAGGAGCTAGAAGACAGGAGACAGAAGACAGAAGACAGAAGACAGAAGACGCGTGTGCGAGCCGAGATTGCGGTGAATGGTCTCCGGAATTGCTATCGGCAGCGCCTGCGGTCTGAGCGCGGCGCGAAGTCGCCGCGCGAGAGCGAGCGGGGGTGGGGCCCCGCGAGTACTGATTAATGCTGACAGGAGCTCCCTAGCAGCGAGCCGCGAGCCACGAGTAGTGTCCAAGCACGATGTCATCATCGTTGGCGCCGGTCCGGCCGGCGCTGTTGCGGCGCTGGTCCTGGCGCGCGCCGGGGCGCGAGTGCGCGTGCTCGATCGGGCGCGGTTTCCGCGTTTCAAGCTCTGTGGCGACTCCGTGAACCCGGGCGCGCTCGATCTGTTGGCTCGTCTGGGCCTCGCGGACGCCGTCGATGGCGGACTGCCTGTGGATGGAATGATCGTGACGAGCCAGTCCGGGACACGCCTGGAGGGTCGATACGGCGGCGGCCGGCAAGGTCGCATGATCTCGCGGCACGCGCTCGATCACACGCTCTTGACCTCCGCTCGCGCGGCGGGCGCCACCGTCGACGAGGGCGTCCTCGTTCAGGCGCCCACAGTCGAGGGCGGAGTCGTGACCGGAGTGACAGTCGGAGCTGCGCGCCCCACGGTGCTGCGCGCGTCTCTGGTGATTGCCGCGGACGGCGCCGCTTCCCGCCTCGCCCGTGCCCGCCGCCTCGCGCGGCACGCGCGGCGTCCGCGACGATGGGCCGTCGGGGCGTACTTTCACGACGTCGCCTTCGTCGAGAGCGCCTGCCGCTTTGGCGAGATGCATCTGCGAGACGGGCGCTACATCGGCATCGCGCCGCTGCCGGGCGGAGTGACCAACGCCTGCGTCGTCACCGCCGATCGCGCGGCGCTCCGCGCACCTGCCCGGTTGTTGTGCGAGACGCTTCGCGCCGACCCTCAGCTGGCCGAGCGTTTCGCTGGGGCCAGAATGATCACGCGGCCAGTCTGCCTCGGCCCGCTCGCCGTCGAGGCCGCCGCTTCCGGCGGCGCCGGGACTGCTCCTCGCCGGCGACGCCGCAGGCTTCATCGATCCGATGACCGGCGACGGGTTGCACTTCGCGCTTCGTGGCGGCGAGCTGGCCGCGCACGCCGCGCTCTCAGCACTCGAGGACGGCCGGGCGGATGCGCACGTCCAGCTCGAACGCATGCGTCGCCAGGCGTTCCGATCGAAGTGGCGTTTCAACCGCGCGCTGCGGGCACTCGCCGGGTCGCCGCTCGCGATGCGAGTCGCGTCGCGCGGCGCCGACTGGGCGCCGGCGTGGGTCGAGCGGACGATACGGTATGCGGGGGATGCTTAACGGGGTTCAGGGTTCAGGGTTCAGGGTTCACGGTTCAGGTTCAAGGTTCAGGGTTCAGGAGGTTCCGAGTCGCGGTTCTCAGAACGTTGGACCGTGAACTCTGAACCTTGAACCTTGAACCTGCTTGAACCCTGAACCCTGAACCCTGAACCATGAACCCTGAACCAATTTCGATCGCAGTCCTGTTGGCCGTCGGGTTTGTCCCGATGCTCCTTGAGGCTCGCCGCTCGGCGGCCAATGAGCGCGCGTTGCGCGCCGCTGGTGCGGTCGAGCCGGCCGACGACGTCTATGCGCTCATGCAGGTCGCCTATCCGCTCTGCTTTCTGGCGATGGTGGTGGAGGCGCTGGGTGCGTGGCGCGGCTTCGGCTGGACGGCTCTCGCCGGCGGTCTGGTCTTCATCAGCGCCAAAGCGCTGAAGTACTGGGCGATCGGGACGCTCGGCGACCGGTGGACGTTTCGCGTGCTCGTGCCGCCTGGATCGGCGCGGACGCTGCGCGGGCCCTACCGCCTCCTGCGGCATCCCAACTACGTCGCCGTCGTTGGCGAGCTCGTCGGGTTTGCGCTGCTCGCGCGAGCGCCGGTGGCTGGCGCGCTGTCGCTCGCCGCGTTTGGCGCGCTGCTCGTCGCGCGCGTGCGCGTCGAGGAGCGGGCGCTCGGTCTGCGATCACGATAGAATCTCGGTCGGTTCAATCCTGTTTTGATTCCGGCTTAATCCCAGCTCATATCCCAGCGCATATCAAAGTGCAGCGATCCCGCGCGACGACCGCTCTCGACTGGCTGACGCTGGCGCTCGTCATCCTGGCCGTGGCGATCGCCTGGACCGGTGGCATCTCCGTCCGGTCGGCGGCAGCCGGCTGACGGCGCGCAGCCCGGACCGCGCCGCGCTCGCCGCGCTCGCCGTCGTCGTCTCCGCGTCGCGATCGATCGGCGGACCCGGCCGCTTGCGAACGCGCCGCGCCTCTACCGCCAACTCCGCGACTGGGTCTACGACCCGGTTCGGGATGCCGTCGCCGCCGACGTCACGCCACCCGTGTCACGTTCACGATGGCGGCCCCGATTGGCCGCGGCCATCGGCTTCAGCGCCTTTGCCGTCGTCCTGCTGTTGCCGCAGCTGCGCCACATGGACTCGGTGCCGGACCTCGGCGATCCGCTGTTTTCCATCTGGCGATTCGGGTGGGTGTATCACAAGCTTGGCGGCGATCCGCGGCCGCTCTTCAGCCCCAACATCTTCCATCCGCACCAGCTGACGCTGACCTACTCGGATTCCATGCTCCTGCCGGCGCTGACGACCGCTCCCTTTCTGCTCGTCGGGATGCATCCGGTGACGGCCTACAACCTGGTCATGGTGCTGAGCTTCATCGCTTCCGCCTTCGCGATGTATCTCCTGGTCGAGCGACTGACCGGATCGCGCGCGGGCGCGTTCGTGGGTGGGCTTCTCTTTGGCTTCTATCCGTATCGCTTCGAGCACTACAGCCACTTCGAGCTGCAGATGACGTACTGCATGCCGCTGGCGCTACTTGCGCTCCACCGGTTTGCCACGAACGCGCGGACCAGGGACGCGGTGCTGTTTGGCGTACTTGCCGCCGCGCAGCTCTACTGCTCGATGTATTACGCGGTCTTTTTTACGATCTATGTTGCCGCGCTTTTTGCGGTCCTCTGCGTCCTGATGCGAGCGCCGCTCGCGCGCATGCTCGGCCCGGCCGCGCTCGCCGGCTGTCTCGCGCTCGTGCTCGCGCTGCCGCTCGTCCGCACCTACAGCTCCGCGAAGCTTGGCGATCGCGACGCGTCGACCGTCGCGTACTACAGCGCGACGGCCGCGGACTACCTTCGTGCCCATCCGCGGAGCGCCACGTGGGGAGAGCGCACGCTGCCTGGCCGGATGCCCGAGCGCGCACTCTTTCCCGGTGTGATGATTCTCGTGCTGGCGGCGGTCGCGCTCGTCCCGCCTCTCGGCGTGACCCGCGCAGCCTATGCCGTCGCGCTCCTCGTCGCGTTCGAGCTGTCGCGCGGGTTCAACGGCCTGCTCTATCCGTACCTCTACGAGATTCTCCCGTTCATTCGTGGACTGCGCGTCCCGGCGCGAGCCAGCATTCTCGTCGGGCTCTCGTTGGCACTGCTTGCGGGGTTCGGCGTCCGTCGCCTTCTGCAGGGACGATCGGCGTGGCTGCAGCGCGGAGCCCTGGCGGCGTTGATCGTCGTCATCGCGCTCGACCTTCGTCCGCTGCTTCGACTCGAGCCCGTGTGGCTCGAGCCTCCGCCGATCTACGGCCTCGTCGCTGGCGCCCCCGACGTCGTCCTCGCCGAGTTTCCGTTCGGCGGCAACCCGACCCGTTTCACGCCGAACGTGCCCTACATGTACTTCTCGCTCTGGCACTGGGGGCAGATGCTCAACGGCTACAGTGGACACTCTCCGCCGGGGCAGGTCGAGTTCGAAACCGCGCTGAAGAGTTTTCCGGATCAGTCAGCAGTCGATCTGCTGCGCTCGCGCGGCGCAACACACGTGAGCATCAACTGCGCGCTCTATCGAGGAGGGTGTGACGAGCTTCTCAAGGCCGTCGACGCGTTGCCGGTATTTCGGGCCGTCGCCTCAGGGCGATGGCAGGGTGCGCCGGTTCGGCTGTACGAGTTGAGACGCTAGTGATTGTCGTTCGCGACGATAGCTGCTGACGAAGCGGACGGAGTTCACGGTTTTCACCACGGAGGCACGGGGCGCACGGAGACGCACGGAGGCTGTCGAGCTGCAGACCGCTTGGACGCCGGCCTTTGGCCGGCGTGGGGATGATGCGAGGGACCGGGATCGCAAACACCCTCTGAAGCACCACGGGTGCTTGCGATCCCGGTCCCTCGCATCATCCCAACCGCGCTTCGCGCGGTCCAAGCAGTCTCTATGTACTGCCTCTCAGCGACGCGACTTCGCGCGAAAAACTGGTTGAGCGTGAATGCAGCGTGACAGCCTCCGTGCGTCTCCCGCTCATTTCAGCTCCGTTGCTCCGTGGTGAAGATCGTGCCGTTACCTCCGTCCTCTCCGTTTCGCCCGCCCGACTATCGTCGAGCGAAGCGCGTCTGATCCATCAAGCCTCGTGTTCTATAATCCGAACAGTGTGATGCGACACCTCCGAAGTGTGAGGCGGATGTCGGTGGTGGCAGTGCTGCTCGTCTGTGGACTTGCGGCAGTGCCCGCGGTGCGGGAGAGCGTATCGTTATCGCTCGGCGCTGTTTTTGGCGCAGAAACGTCTCTTGCGGCCATTCAGGCGCCAGAGACGTTCATCCAGCAGGCGCGGCGGTTGTCGGCCAGAGGCCGGCGAACGGAGGCCGAGGCGCTGGCCAAAGCGCGGCCGGCCGGCGATCCCGACCGCGCGGCTGTGCTGGCGAGTCTTGAGGCGTCTCGCGGCAATTACGACGAGGCGTTGAAGCTGCTCGAGGCCGGTGCGACGACGAACCCGACGGGCGAGGCGGCGCTCGAGCTTGGACTGTTGCTGCAGAGCCACTTCGGACGCCAGACCGCAGCGGCCGAGCATCTCAACCGGGTGTTCGGGAGCGGTCTGAAGACCGGCGACGCCGAATCGCTCTTTCGTGCTGCCCGCGCGGCGCGGGCGCTCGACCAGATTCGCGACGCGGAGGCGCTCTACAAGGCGGCCGTGCGGAGCGGTGATCCTGCGGCTGAGACCGCCTTTGGTGAGTTGTTCCTCGAGACCGACAATCTGCCCGAAGCGCTGAAGTCATTTCAGATCGTCATCAAGGCCGCCGCAGACTGGGCCCCGGCGCATCTTGGCGTCGCAAAAACGATTGCCGGCGAGAATCCTCCGATGGCCGCGGCTGCGGCCGAAGAAGCCCTCAAGATCGACCCGGACCTTGCGGACGCGCACCTCTTCCTCGCCGGGCTGGACCTCGACAACACCCGCTACGACGCGGCGCGCGAACGGATCGAGCGCGTCCTCAAGACCAATCCGTCGCATCTCGACGCGAGGGCGCTTCTGGGCGCGATCGCCTACGTCCGCGACGACAAGGCGACGTTCGACGCCGAGACGGCGCGCGTGCTCGCCATCAACCCAAACTTCGGCGAGGTGTATCGCGTCGCCGGCGATCTCGCGGCGCGCCTCTACCGTTTCGACGAGGCCGTCGCGCTGACACGGCGCGCCATCGAACTCTCTCCGTCGAATGTCCCCGCGCAAAGCGATCTGGGGCTGCACCTGATGAGGACCGGCGACGAGGCCGACGCCCGCCGTGTGCTCGACCGAGTGTTCAAGGTCTTCCCGTTCGACCGCGTCACCGTCAACCTGCTCGATCTGCTCGATAAGCTGGAGAAGTTCGACGTCGTCCGCGACGGCGATCTCGTGCTCAAGTTCGATCCAAACGAAACGAGAGTGTTGCGCGAGTACGCGGTTCCGCTGGCTCAGGAAGCGCTGAAGAAAATGTCGGCCACCTACCAGTTCACGCCGAAGGGGCCGATCCTCATCGAGATTTTCCCGATCCACGATGACTTCGCGGTCCGCAACCTCGGTCTGCCTGGACTTGTCGGCGCGCTCGGCGCCTGCTTCGGCCGCGTCGTGAGCATGGACTCGCCCAGAGCCAAGCCGCCCGGCACGTTCTCGTGGCAGGCGACGCTCTGGCACGAACTGGCCCACGTCATCACGCTGCAGATGTCGAACCAGCGAGTGCCGCGGTGGCTGACCGAAGGTGTTTCAGTCTACGAAGAGGGCCGCGAGAAGCCTTCGTGGCGGCAGCGAGATGGAAGTTCCATTCGCCCTGGCGCTCGAGCGCGATCAGGTGCTCAAGCTCCGCGATCTGAATTCCGGCTTCACCAAGCCGGACACCATCGCGCTCTCGTACTACCAGGCGTCGCTGCTCGTCGAACACATCGTCGCCACGCGCGGACAGGCGGCGCTCAACACGCTGGTACGCGTCTATGGGGAGGGTGCCGAGGGGGACGCTGCGATCAGCAAGGGACTTGGCATCTCGCTCGACGAGTTGCAGGCGACGTTCGACAAGATGCTCGACGCGCGCTTCAGCGCTGTCCGGGCGGCGCTGCGCGACGTCGCGAAGCCGGCCAAACCGGGCGGCCCTGCTGACGAACGGCAGACCGGCGACATTGCCGCCCTGAAGACGGCGGCTGGGGAACGGCCAGGCAGCTATCGCGCCCAGCTGACGCTCGGCGCGGCGCTCGCCAAGCAGGGCGACAAGGCCGCTTTCGAACCGCTCGAGAAGGCAGCGGCGCTCGTGCCGATGGCGACCGGCGCCGAGAGCCCGCACGCCATCATGGGTCGCCTTGCCGAGCAGGTGGGCGACAAGGCGCGTGCCCTCAAGGAGTACCGGGCCCTGCTCGCAAGCGATCACAACGCCATCGACGCGGCGCGCCGGCTGGCCGAGCTCGCCGCGACGGCCAACGACGAACCCAACCTCGCTTTTGCCTACGATCGGATTGTCGAGGTCGATCCGTTCGACGCGCCCGGCCACACGGGACTGGGCCAGCGTGGCGATGCGATCGCGCGACGCCACCGTGGCGATCCGCGAGTTCAAGATGGCGCTCGCGACCGGTCCGCCCGATCGCGCCACTGCCCACTGCGACCTCGCCGAAAGCTACCTGCTCGCGAACCGGGCCGCTGACGCGAAGCGTGAGGCGCTCGCGGCGCTCGAGATTGCGCCGAGCTTCGAGCGGGCGCAGGAGCTTCTGCTGAAGGCCATCGACGGTGGCCAGCCGCCGCCGGCCAAAGTCAGGCCCGGGTTGCGATGACGACGCGTCGGCCGAGTCTCGAGGCGAATGGCGGTCCTGCTCGGGGCAGGCGCCGCGCTCCTCTGGGCGACGGCGGGAGCGGTCACGCCAGGCGATGCCGCGGCCCAGGACGCGACGCGGCCGAACGCGCAGTTCGCCGGACTGCAGTGGACTTTCGCGCGCATTCGCTACGACGGCTCCAAGTTGCCGGGCCTCTCCGGCTGCGACACTTACGACGAATGCTGGACGATCGACTACCCGGCAGCCGAGCAGAATCTCTCGAGACGCGTCAAGACGGTCACCTCGATTCAGGTCAACGAGCCCGTCGTCGTCGCGCTCGACGACCCGGCGCTCTTCACGTATCCGTGGATCTATCTGGTCGAACCGGGCACCTGGATTCCCAAGGACAACGAGGTCGCCATTCTGCGCGAGTTCCTGCTGCGCGGCGGCACCCTGACCTTCGACGATTTCCACGGGCCGATTGAATGGGCGAACCTCGAGCGCCAGATGAAGCGGATCTTCCCGGATCGGACCATTGTCGATCTGCCGCCGCAGCATCCGATTTTCAACTGCTTCTACAAGATCGACGAGTATCCGCAGACCCCGGGGCTCGGGTCGTTCCTGGCTGGCCGCACGTGGGAGAAGGGCGGCTTTGTGGCTCGCCTGCGCGCGATCGAAGACGACGACGGGCGCGCGATGGTCCTCATCAACTGGAACACCGACATGGGTGATGGCTGGGAATGGTCGAACGCGGCCGACTACCCGGGCTACGTCCGGTTCACCGCCCAGGCCTATCGGATGCAGATCAACGAAATCGTCTATTCGCTGACCCACTGATGCCGCTGACCCCGCTCACAAACGAGATGAATCCGCAGACCACCACCCGGCCATCGACCGCGACGACAGAGACGCACTTCCGGAGACATTGCGGCGGTCGCCCAACGCGTCGCGCTCGGCCGCGAGCGGATCCTGTCCGAGATCCGCAAGGTCATCGTCGGGCAGGATGCGGTCATCGATCAGGTCCTCATCGCGCTCTTCACCGGCGGGCACTGCCTGATCACCGGCGTGCCGGGACTCGCCAAGACGCTGCTCATCAAGACAGTCGCGCAGATTCTCGACCTGTCGTTCAAGCGGATCCAGTTCACGCCCGACCTCATGCCCGCCGACATCACCGGCACCGAGGTGCTCGACGAGGCCAACGGACACCGCGCTCTCCGGTTCGTGACCGGGCCGATCTTCGCGCAGATCATCCTCGCCGACGAGATCAACCGGACGCCGCCGAAAACGCAGGCGGCGCTCCTCGAAGCGATGCAGGAGTACCACGTCACGGCGGCCGGGCCGGACGTATCCGCTCGAGCGTCCGTTCTTCGTGCTCGCGACGCAGAATCCCATCGAGCTCGAGGGCACCTACCCGCTGCCAGAGGCGCAGCTCGATCGCTTCATGTTCAACATCGTCATGACCTACCTCGCCGAAGACGAAGAGGTCCGGGTCGTCACGCAAACGACGGGCGTGACGACGCATACGCCGGAGCGTGTGTTGAGCGGTGCCGAGATTCTCGAGATCCAGCAGCTGGTGCGGCAGGTCATCGTCGCCGAGGAGATCGCGCGCTATGCGGTCCGGCTCGTCGACGCATCGCGCCCTGGCCGGCAGGGCGGTCATGCGTTTGTGACCGAATGGGTCAAGTGGGGCGCCGGTTTGCGCGCATCACAGGCTCTGATCCTGGCGGGAAAGGCTCGCGCGCTCATCCACGGGCGCTACCACGTGTCGGTCGCCGACATTCAGGCGCTGGCGCTGCCCGTGCTCAGGCACCGCGTCATTCCCAACTTCTACGCCGAGTCCGAGCGCGTCACGCCGGACACGATAGTCGAGCGCCTGCTCGAGGCCGTGCCCCTGCCGCAGAGCGGGTTGTAGCCCGATGCCCACGACTCCCGGGGCGCGCGAGCTGCGGTTTCTCGATCCGGCCGTCATCGCGCGGCTGGGGACGATGGAGCTGAAGGCGCGGACGGTCGTCGAAGGATTCCTGTCCGGACTGCATCGGAGTCCCTACAAAGGCTTCAGCGTCGAGTTCGCCGAGTACCGCGAGTACCTCCCAGGCGACGATCTGTCCACGCTCGACTGGAAAGTCTACGCGCGCAGCGATCGGCACTACGTCAAGCAGTTCCAGGAGGAGACCAACCTCGAATGCCACCTGCTGCTCGACATCAGCGCGTCGATGGCCTACCGCGGCGCGGCGGCGATGAGCAAGCTCGCCTACGGCTCGGTGCTCGCCGGCTCGCTGGCGTTTCTGATGAACCGCCAGCGGGACGCGACCGGTCTGATGGCGTTCGACGACGTGATCCGGCTCAGGCTGCCGGCCACGCGCGCGTCGGGGACACCTGCATAGCCTGCTCATCGGCCTCGAACAGCTGGAGCCCGGACGGCGATCGGATGTCCCGCGGCCGCTACAGCAGTTGGCCGAGGCGCTCGTCAGGCGCAGCCTCGTGGTGCTCATCTCGGACCTGCTCGACGATCCTGAGCCGATCATCAAGGGGCTCAGGCACCTCAAGTCCCGCGGCAACGACGTCATCGTGTTTCAGGTGCTCGATCCGAACGAGCTGACGTTCCCGTTCCACGGCTCATCGCGTTTCAAGGACGTCGAGAGCGCGGACGAAGTGACGGCGGAACCGACGAGCATCCGCTCCGCATACCTGCAGGCGCTCGACGGGTTGCGAGGGCGATACGAGCGGGAGCTGCGGAGTGCCGGCATCGACTACCGGCTGCTCGACACCTCGAAGCCGCTCGATTTCGCGTTGCTCGGGTACCTCGCGGCGCGCGCCCGGCGCAAGTGAATGTCGTTTCTCTATCCAGCCTTTCTCATCGGCGCCCTGGCCATCGCGATTCCCGTCGTGCTGCACCTCCTGCGGCGCGACGTGGCCCCGGAGGTGCCGTTCACGGCCGTTCGCCTGCTGCGCCGCGCGCCGGTCGAGCGTGCCGAGCGACGGCGACTTCGGGATCTGCTCCTGCTCGCCGCGCGCGTCGCCGCGCTCCTGCTCCTCGCCGCTGCCTTTGCCAGGCCGTACGTGCAGGGCGTCGCGCCTGCGCCAGTGCGGGTCGTCGCGATTGACCGGTCGTACAGCATGGGCGCGCCCGGTGTTTTTCCGCGGGCACTGGCGCTGGCGCGTCGAGGCGATCGACCAGGCGGCGAGTGGCGAGCGCGTTGCGCTGTCGTGGCGTTCGACGATCGCGCCGACGTGCTCGTCGCGCCGGGCGGGGCCGGCGACGCGCGCGCCGCGCTCGACGGGCTTGACGCCGGGATTCGGCGCGACGCGCTACGCGCCGGTCTTCCAGCAGGCGGTCGAGCTTGCAGCCGGCGCGCCTGGCCGGCTCGTGATCGTCACCGATCTGCAGCGTGCAGGCTGGGAAGGGGAGTCGTCGTCGGCGCTTCCGGCAGGGTGGGACCTGACCGTCGTGGACGTTCAGAACCGAGACGCCAAAGGCGTCGTGAACGACGGCGTTCTCAGTAACGTCGCGGTGACTGCCGCAAGGGTCGATGGCGACCGGATCGTGGCAGCAATCCGAAATCGAGGCGCCAGCGCGCGGACCGGCCCTGTCCGGGCGCTCCTTGACGGGCGTGAGGTGGCGGCGACGGACTATGCGGCACCGCCCGGCGCGACGATCGAAGCGTCGATCGCATGGCGCGCCCCTGAAGCCGGGACGCTCAGGTCGTGATCGACGACACCGAGGGGTTGCCGGCCGACAATGCCTGGTTCGTCGCGCTCGGCGGCGCCTCGCCGCGAAGGTGCTCGATCGTCGGCGCCGACGAGCCGACGGTATACAAGGCCAGCGGGCAGGCCGGCGGCGCTCTATGTGTCGCGGGCGCTCAGCACCTCGTCGGGCGAAGACGTCGAGGTCGTGTCAGGCGCTCGCTTCGCCGGGTCACGGCGGACCAGCTGTCGAACTCATCGCGGGGTGGCGCTGCTGTCGACCCGCGGCCTCGAGCGTGCGACGCGGGAACGGCTGATGACGTACGTGAGGGACGGTGGAGGCTTGTTCGTCGCCGCGGCGTCCGATCTCGAGCCCGCGGTGCTCGCCGAGATGACGGGATGGCAGCCGGCGTTGCAGCGCCGTCGAGCAGAGCGGACCATTGACGCTTGCCGCGACCGACCTGCGCCATCCGATCTTCCGTCCATTTGGCGCCCTGGCCGCGAACCTTGGCCAGGTGCGGTTCGACCGCGCGTGGCGCGTCGTCGCCAGACGGCTGGTCCATCGTCGCGCGCTTCTCGAATGGCTCGCCTGCGCTTACTCGAGCGTGCGCTTGGACAGGGGCGCGTCGTGCTCTTTGCCTCCGATCGTCGACCGGCGATGGAACGACTTTCCACTGCACCCGGCGTTTGTCCCGTTCGCGATCGAAGCCCTGCGCTACGTGGCCCATGTGGGACAGGTGGGAGGCGATCGCCGGCAGACGCGTGACTACACCGTCGCCCAGGCGCCCGCCGGGAACGCCACCCGTCCCAGGTGTCTATCGAAGTCGCGGACAATCGACCGTTTGCGGTCAATGTCGACACGCGCGAAAGCGCGCTCGACCGGATGCGACGCCGCGGACTTCGACGGCCATGGTGCCCCGATCGCAGCGAAGGCCTCGCAAGCGGCCGAGATCCAGGCCCAGCAGACCGAGTCGCGCCAGAGTTATTGGCAGTACGGCCTGGTCCTGTTGATTGCTACACTGGTTGCAGAATCGGTAGTAGGACGCGCGTGACAGTCCACGACCAGCTCCGCTCGCTGCTCCTGAGCGTTCGCCGCCGATGGCGCGCCGAGGTCGTCCTGCGCGCCATCGGCCGCGTCCACCGCCTTCGCGGCGGCGCCGATCCTGGCTGCTGCCGGCCTCGTCGATGTGGCTGGCGCCAGACGATGGAGCGCTGACCCTCCTGGCGGTCGCCGCCTGCGCTGGCTGGGGCTGGCGGCGATCGTCGTGACCGCGTGGCACTGCCGGGACAGGCCGAGCGATCGGCAGATCGCCCGCTTCATCGAAGAGCGCGTGGCGACACGCGCCGATGTTCCGCCGCTCGACGACGTGCTCGTGAGCGCCGTGGACGCCGGGGCATCAGGCGAGGCCGGGGATTTTCGCGGCCTCGTCATGGAATCGGCGGTACGCCGCCTCGAGGCTGTCAGTGCCGCGAGCATCGTGACGGCCGCGTGCGCTGCGACGCGCTGCGGTGTCGGCGGCGGCCGGCGTCATCGTCCTCGCCGCTGTCCGTCGCGCTCGCGTGGCCGATGCTGACCAGGGCATCGGAGACGGCGTGGATCACGATCTTTCCTCAATCGATTCTCGTCGAGGTCCTTCCCGGCGATGCCCGTGTGCCCGCTGGGCCAGCCGCTGACGATCCGGGCATCGGTGCGCGCGGGCAGCAGGTTCCTGACGCGTTTCACGCCGCGCCTGACCGTCGAGGCCGGACCGAGAGCGCGCACCGTCGCGATGACGCCCGACGGCGAGGGCTTTCAGTTCGTCGTTCGAATCGATCGACCGAACGTTCCAGTATCGCGTCACGGCCGGCTCGAGGCGCTCGGCGGACTACACCGTGACCGCGCTCGTCGGCGCACGGGTCGACGCGGATCGATCTGCGCTACGAGTATCCGGCCTTCGCCAACCTGCCGCCGCGTGAGGAACGCGACGGCGGCGACATCTACGCGCCGGCGGGCACGAAGGTTCACGTGCGCGTCCACACCGACAAGCCGATCGCATCCGGCCAGATGGTGTTCGCGGATGGCCGCCGCTGGCGGCGGCCGACCGGCACGTGGTTCTGCGGCCGGACTGGCGATCGCGTGCTCGAAGGCGACCTCGTCCTCGCGCGAGACGACTCGTATCGCATCGGACTCACTGATCGCGATGGTCTCCGGACGGCCGGACGACACGGAGTACTTTCTGCGCGTGATGGACGACCGGCCGCCGGATGTCCGCATCCTCCGGCCCGCGGGCGACCAGCAGATCACGCCGCTCGAGGAGGTCGCCATCGAGGCGCGGGCCGAAGACGATCACGGCATTTCGCGCTTCGAGCTGGTCTACGCCGTGGCAGGGCGGGCACCGAAGGTCGTTCCGTTCGCCGCGCGCCAGCGGCAGCGACCTCGCGAGGTCCGGCGACGCACACGCTCGCGGCCGAGGATCTTGGCGTTCAGCCGGGTGACGTGATCACCTACTACGCTCGCGCGCGCGACGTCGGGCGCGGCAAGCGGTCGACCGAGACGAGAAGCGACATGTTCTTCCTCGAGGTCCGGCCGTTCTCCGAAGAGTTCGTGCTGGCGCAGAGCCAGGCGATGTCCGGCATGGCGAGCGAGCAGATCGAAACCCTCGTCGCCGCGCAGAAAGAGATCATCAACGCCACGTGGAACATCGAGCGGCGCGCCGCGTCTGGCGCGGGCCGATCGGCGGCGACATCACGGCCATTGCGGCGGCGCAGGCCGAGCTGCAGCGGTCGCGCGGAGCAGATTGCGTCGCGCACCGGACGGGGCCGCGGGCCGATCCGCTTTCCGCAGCAGGTGACGCCTCCGCGTCAGCTTCGTGGTGGCGTCGGGACGCGTCCGGATCCGGTGGGCGCGGCGATCTCGGCGATGACGCGGGCCATCGATCAGCTGGAGGGCCAGCGGACCGGCGAGGCGCTGCCGCACGAGATGGCGGCGCTCCAGGGTTTGCTGCAGGCGCAGGCCGAAGTGCGCAGGCGCGAGGTGGCGCAGCAGGCCGGAGCCTCGATGGGTGGGCTCGGCCGGCAGGGGCAGGATCTCTCGGCGCTCTTCGACAAGGAGCTGCAGCGGCAGCAGCGCACCAACTACGAGACGCGGTCGCAGACCGAGACGCGCGCCGACCAGCAGGAGCCGGCGAGAGCGCGCTCGACCGGATTCGCGACCTTGCCCGGCGGCAGGAAGAGCTGAGCCGGCGGCAACGCGAGCTCGCCGACGCCCGACGCCGTCGGCGGACGAGCTGAAGCGTCAGCTCGAGAAGCTGACGCGGGAGCAGGAGGCGCTCCGTCAGCAGGCCGAGGAGCTGGCGCGTCAGATGGGCCGGCAAGGCCGCCAAGCGCAGCGCGGCGCCGGGCCCCAGCAGAATCCTGCTGGCAGCGGGCGATGCGCGACGCGGCCGAGCAGATGCGAGGCGCGGCGGGCGAACTGCAGCGACAGTCGCCGGCGACCGCGGCCGACCGCGGCGAGCGCGCCGCGGCCGGCCTCCGCCGGCTCGAACAGCAGATGCGCCGCGACATCCCGAGGCGCAGCAGCGCGCCGCCGGGCGAGGTGCGCCTCGAGGCGCAGCAGATTGCCGACGAGCAGCGGCGCATCGCCGGCGAGGCGGCGCGGCTCGCGAAGGGCACCGATCGCGGCGAACGCCGATGCGTGGCGGCGGCTCTCCGGGCGAGAAAGACAAGCTCGCCGATCGCGTCGATGCGCTGCAGCGGACGGCCGAGCAGCTCGCGGGCGGCCGACAAGCCACCGGCGCCGGGACGTCGGCCAGGCCTCGCGCGCAGAGTCGCAGCCGGCCGCAGCGGCGCGAGAGCTCGCGCGCCAGCAGATCGCCGGCCGCATGCGCGAGACCGCCAGGAAGATGCGCGACGCGAGCGGCGCCGATAGCGCGGCGGACGTGCGGCCAGGCCGGCGCCGCGGCCAGGGAGCGGCCGAGGCCGAACAGCAGATTGCGCGGGCCCTCGACCAGATCGTCGATCAGCTGGGCGGCGCCGCTGCCGGTGCCGAGGACTTGTCGCGCGAGCTCGATCAGGCGCGCGCGATGCGCGAGCGCCTCGATCGCGCTCGAACGCCAGGTGCGCGAAGGCCGACGCCAGAGCAGCGCCGCCGGCCGCCAGGGCAGGGCAGGGCGCAGGCGCGAGGGCGACCGGCGCGGCGGCAACGCGCGCCAGCGACGACGCGCAGCGGCTGCGCGAGCAGTACGCGAAGGAGCTGCAGGCGCGCGCGCGAATCGCTCTCCCGCCTCGAGCGCGGCTCGCCCGGCTCCGGTCTCGGCGGGACGACGCCCCGAGCAGCACGAGTGGAGTGCCGTCGACAAGGGCACGGAAGCCTTCAAGCAGGACTTTCTCGAAGTGGGAATCGCTGCGCAAGGACGTTGACTCCGCCCTCGACCGCTACGAGGCGTCGGTCATCGCGCGCGCGGCGCGGAAGAGCCTCCAGGATCGTCTGAGCGCCGGCGGAAGCGATCGCGTGCCAGACGACTATCGACGAACTGATCGCCCGATACTACGAATCGCTGGCCAGGAAGAAGTAGGCCGGCGTGTCCTTCGCGAACCCTCTTCCCTGGTGGGCGCTCGCCCTCATCGTCGCCGCGGCCGGTCTCGTCGCGTGGCTCGCCTACAACCGCCGCACGCTGTCGCCATCGCGGCGCCGGGTCCTCGTGACGCTCCGCTTCGTCACCCTTCTCGCGCTCGTCGTCTTTCTGCTCCGGCCCGGTCGCCCGCGGCACCGACGCCGACGCCCGCGACGCCATCGTCGCGATTCTCGTCGACACGTCGCGGAGCATGAGCATCGAGGATGCCGCCGGCGGCGGACGGCGGATCGATCGGGCGCGGCGGATCGTCGTCGATCGGCTGCTGCCGGCGCTCGGATCGCAGTTTCACGTCGAGGTGCTCGGCTTCGGCGACGGCGCTTGCGCCGGTGGCGCCGGCGCAGCTGTCCGCCGCGGCGCGGCGAAGCGACGTCGCGGGGGCGCTCGCCGCGGTTCGCGACCGCTATCGGGGCCGGCGCGTCGCGGGCGTCGTCCTGCTGTCGGACGGCGGGGACACGAGCGGCGCGGGCGAGCGCGCGGCGGAGGGCGGGCCGCCGATCTACACGCTTGGCTGTCGGGATCGCCCACCGCCGGCAAGGATCGCGAGATCCTCGGCGTGACGGCCGCCGAAGCGATCCTGGACGATTCGCGCGTCGACCTGGCGGTGTCTGCGGTGAGCCATGGGCTGGGGAACGCGCCGATCGAGCTGCGGCTGCTCGAGAACGGCCGGCCGATCGACGTCAGGCGCGTGACGCCGGCGGCGGAGGGCTCGCCCGTGCGCGAGGTCTTTCAGGTGTCGCCGGGCCGCGGCGCGCCGACGGTCTACACCGTCGAGACGCCCGTCGCGGCAGGCGAGCTCGTGCCGGAGAACAACGCGCGCAGCACCCTCGTTCAGCCGCCCTCGAGAACCCGCCGCGTCCTGCTCGTCGAGGGCGCGCCCGGGTTCGAGCACAGCTTTCTCAAGCGCGCCTGGGCGTCCGATCCCGGCCTCGAGATCGACTCGGTCGTGCGCAAGGGCAGGAACGAGCAGGGCGCCGACACGTTCTACATCCAGGCCGCGCAGTCGCGGAGCGACAGCCTCGCCGCTGGATATCCGGCCACGCGCGAGGCGCTGTTCCGCTACGACGCGGTGGTGCTCGCCAACGTCGAGGCACACCAGTTCACGAAGGGCGCAGCTCGACGCGACGCGAAGCTTTGTCGGCGAGCGCGGCGGCGGCCTGCTCGTGCTCGGCGCGCGGTCGTTCCTGCGCCAGGGGCTCGCAGGCACTGCGCTCGAGGACGTGCTTGCCCTCGATCTCAACGATCGCGGCGGCGCCGCGGTCGAGCTCGTGCGCCGGCGGCGATGTCGTGCCCGCGTCGGTGGCACGCGGGCGAATCGCGTGTCGCTCACCGCCGGCGGGCGAAGCGCACCCCGTCATGCAGCTCGCCGCGGGCGCAGACGACACGCGGAAGCGATGGGAGGCCGTGCCGGCGCTCGCCTCGATCGCGCCGCTCGGCGGTCCTCGCCCCGGCGCCAGCGTGCTGGCGGTGACGAGCGGACCCGGCGGCACGCCCCGCGCGCTCGTCGCGGTGCAACGATTCGGCGAAGGCCGGTCGATGGTCTTCGCCGGCGAAGCGTCGTGGCGGTGGCGCATGCTGCCGCCCGCGACCGATCGCGCGTACGACACGTTCTGGAAGCAGGCGCTGCGCTGGCTCGCGCTTCCGGCCGGCGATCCGATTCAGCTGAGCGTCGAGCCGGGTGCCGCGCCAGGCGACACGCTGCCGCTCCGAGTGGTCGCCCGGAACGCCGCGTTCGAGCCGCTGAAGAATGTCGCCGTCGACGTCCGCGTCACGTCGCCCGATGGTCGCGTCGAGTCGCTCCGCGGCCGGCGCCCGACACCGCCCGGGGAAACGACGGGCAGCTACGTCGCACACGCACGGCCCGAGCACGCCGGCGTTTTCAAGGTGTCGGCGGAGGTGCGGCGGGGAGCGACGCTCGTCGGAACGGCCAGCGCGTCGGTGCTGGTCGGCGGGGCCGATCTCGAGATGACCGACCCGCGCGTGAACCGAGCGTTCCTCGAGCGGCTTGCCGCACGGTCCGGCGGCCGCGTGCTGGCCGAGGATCAGGTGCCGGAGCTGGCGGACCTGCTGAAAGGCGGCCGTGCCGGATGCCGCGATGGTCGTTCGGCGCGATCTCTGGCACACGGGATGGTCGTTTGCGGCGATACTGGTGCTGCTCGGAGCGGAATGGATGTCTGAGACGGACGTGGGGGCTCCGGTGAGAGGCGTTCAGGGTTCAGGGTTCAGGTTCAAGACAAGATATGACCAACCGTGGCTTCCGGCTTCAGCGGAAGGTCGGCTGGCGTCTGCGCAGCCGCGCAGCGGCCGTGCTCCGTCACGCTGCCGCGCGACGCAGCCTGCGGCCGGCGAGCGCTACGCGCTCATCGTCGTCGGGCGCGAGCGGCGGCGCAGGAGTACGCCACGCAGTACGCCGCGCTGGACCCGGGATCTCGCGGCCGTGCTCGTCGAGCGGATGAAGATCGATCGCGCGCACCTGAAAGTGCTGACCGATACGCCCGACCCGTCGACCGCGTCCACCGCCGCTAACGTCCGCCAACATCTCAGCACCATCCGGCGCGCGATGACGCGCGACGACCTCCTGTTCATCGTCCTCATCGGCCACGGCACCTACGATGGCGTCGACGCCAAGTTCAATCTGGTCGGAGCCGATCTGGAATCGGCGCAGTGGGCAGAGCTCGTGGCGGGACTGCCCGGCCGGGTCGTGGTCGTCAACACATCGTCGGCAAGCTTTCCGTTCATCGAGCGGCTGACTGGCGAGCGCCGGGTGGTCATCACCGCAACCGACTCGGTGGCGCAACGGTTTGACACGGTGTTTCCCGACTACTTCATCAAAGCTCTGAGGAGCGACGCGTCCGACATCGACAAGAACGATCGAATTTCCATCTGGGAGGCGTTCACCGCGGCGACCGGCGAAGTGCGGCGGCACTACCAGCGCCGCGGGCAGCTCTCCACGGAGCGGGCGCTACTCGACGACAATGGCGACGGGGTCGGCCGGGACGCCGGCGGCAACGGCGAGGATGGATCGCTCTCGAGCCACGTCTATCTCGATGAGCCACTCCCCGGCGCGCGTCCGACTGACGAGGTGCTGCTGAAGCTGCTGCAGAAGCGCGCGGCGCTCGAGGCTGATCTCGATGAGCTCAAGGTCCGCCGCAGCTTTCTCCAGCCGGCAGAGTATCAACAGGAGTTCGAACGCCTGATGATCGAGCTCGCCAGGGTCAATCAGGACATTCGGAAACGGGTTAAATCCTAGGTTCACGGTTCACGGTTCAGGGTTCAAGGTTCATGGTTCAACGTTCAAGGTTCAGAGTTCCCTTGAACCCTGAACCCTGAACCTGAACCATGAACCGTGAACCCTGAACCGTGAACCATCAGTACTCCCACCCCCTCCGTTCCACCCCTCGCCACAGCGCTCCCACGAACCCTCCGACCGCGAATCCGACGATGTGGGCCCAGAACGCGACCCCGCCTTGGGCGGCATCGGCGCCAAGCGAGCCGACGCCGCTGAAGAACTGCATCAGAAACCAGATGCCCAGAAAGAAGATCGCGGGAATCTCGATGAGGTCCATGAAAAACACGATGAACACGGCCGTCAACACGCGCGACTGTGGAAAGAACACGAAGTAGGCGCCCATGACGCCCGCGATCGCGCCGCTGGCGCCAACCATCGGGAGGGAAGACATGGGGCTCGTCGCCATCTGGCCGAGGGCCGCCGCGGCCCCGCAGCCGATATAGAAGATCGCGAACCGCCCGTGGCCCAGACGGTCCTCCACGTTGTCGCCAAAAATCCAGAGATACAACATGTTGCCCAGAAAATGCAGCCAGCCGCCATGCAGAAACAGGCTGGTCACGAGCGTCACCAGCGAAAAGTGCGCCGGGACGACGCCGTAGCTCTGCACCAGCGTCTGCAGTTGGCGATCGTCCAGCGTGAGCTCGTAGAGGAACACGAGGGCGTTGGTCGCGATGAGGGTGATGGTGACGACGGGAGTGGTGCGGGACGGGATGACGTCGCTGACCGGAAACACTTTCTTCGGAGTATAGCTTTCACGCCGGTTCATGGTTCACGGTTCATGGTTCAAGGTTCACGGTTCAGGGTTCATACGTTCAGTGTTCAAGGTTTCGAGAGGGCTAGTGCAGCATTGTGAGGAACTGTGCACCCTGAACCCGGCCGTGAACCCGTGAACCCTGAACCCTGAACCCTGAACCCTGAACCCTGAACCCTGAACCAGTTCCTTGTATACTGGAAAGTGAGATGAGTCCGTCCAGGTGCGGCGTGTTCGCGCGAGTGCTGCTCGCGGCGTACGTCCTGGCGTCTGCGCTCCTGCCTCTGGCGCACCACGACGTTCTCTGCCATCTCAAATCCTCGACCCACTGCACGACCTGTGTCGTCGCCTCGACAGGAGAAACTGCCGGCTGGGCAGCAGGGCTCGACGGCGTCGGCATGCGAGATGCCGGCCGTGCCTTCCTCCTCTCGGCCGACCGCCGCCCCTCCGCTCCCCTCCGGGCATCGTCGGGACGATCGCCACCCGTCTTCGGCTGACTCGCCGTTTCACAAAACGATCCGGGCCACGCGTCCGGGTAAATCCGTTCGCAGTTCAGACGGGAGTCCTGTTTCCGATCTCAGGAGGTACAGGTGGCATTGACGTCTTCATTCGTCAGGGCCGTGCGCATCGTGATGTGCGCTGGGGGTGTAGGAGCGGTGTCGATTCCGGCCGCCGCGCAGTCGCCGGCGCCGCAGGCGCAGGAGAGTCCGGGCGGAGCTCGACAAGCTCAGGAAAGAATTCGAGGCGGTGCGCGACGACTATGCCGCGAGGCTCGCGGCGCTCGAAGCGAAGTTGGCGACGATAGGGGCGCCGTCGGCACCGGCCGCAGCCCGCCGCCAGGCCCCGCCCGTACCCGCTCCGCCCGCACCGCCGACTGTCCCGGCCGAAGTTCCGGTCCCGTCCGGCGCGGGAGGGGCCGGTGGCCCGACGGGCTCGCTTCCGGTCTACGGCAGCACGAGCGCGCTCTCGAAAATCTTCAACCCCGACATCGCCGTGATCGGGAACTTCGTCGGAGCGGTGGGGGAGAACTCCGTCAACCCGAGCCCCGCGCTGGCGCTGGATGAAGCGGAGGCCACGTTTCAGGCGGTCGTCGATCCCTATGCGCGCGCCGACTTCTTTCTCGCGTTCTCACCCGAGGGCGTGGAGATCGAGGAAGGGTTCCTGACCCTCACCTCGCTTCCCGGTGGGCTGCTCGCCAAGGTCGGCATCCTCAAGGAGCAGGTCGGCAAGGTGAACACGCTCCATGCGCATTCGCTGCCATGGGTCGACGAGCCCTTGATGATTCAAAACCTGTTCGGTGGAGATGAAGGACTGGCGGACGCGGGCATCTCGGTGTCGAAGTTGATCCTCAACCCCTTCATGTTCCTCGAGGCCACCGGTGAGGTGTATCAGGGCAACTCGGCCCTGTTCACGTCTGTACAAACCGAGCGACGTGAGCTGGGCCGGGCGCGCTTCGCGGTTATCGCGACGTGACCGAATCGACCAACGTCGACGTGGGCGGGTCGGTAGCGTACGGCCACAACGACGCGGGCCCGGATTTCACCACGCGGCTGGTCGGGATCGACGCGACGGTTCGGTATCGTCCGCTGCGTCGCGCCATCTATCGCCGGTTCCAGGGACGCACGGAACTCTTCTGGAGCCGCCGCGGTCAGGAGGGCGGCAACGTCAACGCCTTCGGCATGTATGCGAGCGGCGAGTATCAGTTCGCGAGCCGGTGGTTCGGCGGCGCCCGCTACGACTGGTCCGAACGCGCCTACGACGCCGCGCTCGTCGACAAGGGGCCATCGCTGACGCTGACGTTCTGGCCGAGCGAGTTCAGCCAGATCCGCGGCCAGTACCGGCGAACCCGGTACGCCGAGGGTGTCACGGCAAACGAGGTCCTGTTCCAGTTTCTTTTCTCGATCGGCGCCCACGGGGCGCATGTGTTTTAGGACAGTCGACAGTCGACAGTCGTCAGTCGTCAGTCACAGTCGTCAGTCAGTCGAGTCGGAGTCCGAGTCGGAGTCCGAGTCGGGAGTCTGAGCGAAGCAGTGCTCGACCGGACTGAGGGCCACAAGTCGGTATGAGCGCTACCAGCGGCCGAGCTGAAGCGAGCGCTGCGCAGCTCGTGGGCGGGGCCCCGCGCGAATCAGCAGAGTCGACCGGCGGCAGCTAACGGCATCATGAGAAGCTGATTGCTCGCGCCCGCCATCCTGCGTCCACGCCCGCGCGGGCATCAACATCATCACGTCCACCGAGGATCTGGCCGCGCTCGTCAGGGAGATCGGCGGCGACAAGGTGTCGGTCGAGGCGCTGGCGAAGGGCTACCAGGATCCGCACTTCGTCGAGGCGAAGCCCAGCTTCGTCATCAAGCTCCACAATGCCGACCTCCTCGTCGTGGTCGGTCGGGAGCTCGAAGTGGGATGGCTGCCGCCGCTCATCACGCAGAGCCGCAACCCGAAGATCCAGCCCGGGGGGCAGGCGTATCTCGACGCCTCGTCGACGGCCCGGATCCTCGACGTGCCTACCGGACAGGTGACGCGCGCGATGGGCGATGTCCACCCGCTCGGCAACCCGCACTACTGGCTCGACCCTCGCAACGGCCGGCTCATGGCCAAGGCGATTCAGGACAAGCTGACGTCGCTGAGCGCCGCCGACTCGGCCTACTTCGCGCAGCCGGTATGCCGACTTCGATCGGCGCCTGGCCGAAGCGGAGAAGCGCTGGCAGGCTGCGATGGCTCCGTACAAAGGCCTGAAGATCGTGACCTATCACCGCTCGTGGCCGAACTTTGCCGAGGTATTCGGTCTCGACGTGATCGGCTACGTCGAGCCCAAGCCCGGGCATTCCTCCGTCGCCAGCGCACCAGCTCGAGCTCACGCAGGAGATGAAGCGCCAGGGGATCAAGATCATCCTGGTCGAGCCGTACTTCGACCTTCAGACGCCAAACAAGATCGCGCGCGACACCGGCGCGAAAGTGCTCGTGATGCCGCCTTCAGTCGGCGGTGTCAGGGAGGTCGCAGACCTACCTGCAGCTGTTCGACTATGACGTCAACCTGCTGGTGACGGCCATCAAAGAGACGGGCGCGACACGGTAATGGGCGATCTGACCGCTCTGCAGATCGCCGAGTTCCTGGCGGCGCCGTTCGCCGCCAGTCTCATCCTGACCGGCATCCACGCCTATCTGGGCGTTCACGTCGTCGAGCGGGGCGTCATTTTCGTGGATCTGTCGCTCGCGCAGATCGCCGCGCTCGGCGCGACGATCGCCATGCTGATGCCGTTTTCCGACGGCGATCCGCACTCGCGGTCGGTCTACTGGGTCAGCCTCGCCTTCACGTTCATCGGCGCCGCGATCTTCTCGTTCGTCCGGACCAAGCACGCACGCATCCCCCAGGAAGCGATCATCGGCATCTCGTACGCGGTCGCATCGGCCGCGGCAATTCTCGCGATGAGCAAGTCGACATCGCAGGCCGAGCACCTCAAGGACATGCTGGTCGGCAACATCATCGCGGTGTCCTGGCACGACGTGTTCAAGACCGCCGGGCTGTACGGCGCCGTGGGCCTCTTTCACTACGTCTATCGCAAGCCCTTCCTGGCGATCTCCATGAGCCACGAGCACGCCGAGGCCACGGGCCTCAACGTCCGGCTCTGGGACTTCCTGTTCTACGCGTCGTTCGGATTCGTCGTGACCTCATCGGTCTCGATCGCAGGCGTGCTGCTGGTGTTCTGCTACCTGATTGTTCCGTCCGTGGCCGCGATGCTCTACGCGGAGAGCATCGGCCGGCGTCTCGCAATCGGCTGGACGATGGGCACGATTGTGTCGGCGCTCGGCGTGTATCTGTCGCTCGTTCTCGATCTGCCGACCGGGGCGACGATCGTCTGTACGTTCGGGCTGGTGCTGATGCTGATGGCCGCGGCACGACCGATCTTACGGCCGCGACCGCGAAACTAAACAGAGTCTGCATCGCACGAATTGACTCGCAGGCACACGATTACAGGAGATTAGGAGTTCTGGGGACGTTTGGTTTTTGATGAAGCCTTTTGATCTCCTGAGCTCCTGTTAAGAGGTCCGCGAGGACGTCCTACCGCCAATGACAACGCAAAAACCGGGGTAGAGTAAAGGGAATGCAGTGCAAGCAGTGCGGCACCGAGATTGCCGACAAAGCGATCGTCTGCTTTCGATGTGGAGCCGGGACGACCGATCCGGTTCGGAAGGCTGTCCCGGTCAAGGCGCGAGGGAATCCGCTCCTCTCGGCGGGTGTCCTCATCGTCCTCGTGCTGCTGGCGCTCTACATGGGGCAGGCGGCGCGGACAGCCGCAAACCCCGAACTGCCGCAACTTGCCGCCGGCCTGGCGCTCGGCGCGGCCATTGTCATTCTGTTGCTCCGCATTCTTCGCCGGCGCTGAGGTTTTGGGCCAGATTCGCCGACTCCCGTTGCGAAACCGCAAAAAGTGCAATAATTTCTGATCCCATGTCCGATGCCCGCCTCGAGGTGACAGACGCGTTGGGCCGGCGCATCGTCCCGATCTCGAAAGGACATTTCGAAATCGGGCGACGCGAAACCAACGATCTCCGGCTTGCCGGCAGCGAAGTGTCACGCGACCACGCCGAAATCGACTCTCAGGACAACCAGTTCCTGATTCGCGACAAGAACTCCCGTTACGGGACCTACGTCAATGGCGAGCAGGTCAGCGAGCGTCCGCTCGTCCACGGCGACCGCATTCGGCTCGGCCGCAGCGGCGGCGCCGAGATGGTCTTCCTGCTCGCCGACAGCGCGCCCGCACAAGACAAGGCCACGACGACGGCGATTGGCGACCTCCGCCAGATTGCCGCGCTCCTCGAGGGCCTGCGCGCGCTCGGCTCTGGCCGCGTCCTCGACGACGTGCTGGCGCTGGTGCTCGACTCGGCGATCGAGGTGAGCGGGGCCGAGCGCGGCTTCATCATGCTGGCCGCGTCGACCGACGAGCTCGAGTTCAAAATGGCACGTTCGCGCGGCCGTAGCTCGATTCCCGGTGGCAGCTTTGCCACGAGCCGCAAGATCCCGGAGGAAGTCTTCCGCACTGGTGAGCCGCGGATCGTCGCCGACCTCCTCGACGGCGATCTGGCGAACGTCCACATGGGCACCGTCGCGCTCGGCATCCGCAACGTGCTCTGCGTCCCGCTGCGGCTGGTCCGGTATCTCGATCGCGCCGAGGCCGTCGGCGAGGAACGCCGCATCGGCGTCCTCTATCTCGACAGCCGCGAGAAGGGCTCGCTCTTGTCCAACTCCACGCGCGCCGCCCTCGAAACGCTCGCGACGGAGGCTGCCGTCGCCATCGAAAACGCGCGGCTCTATCGCGAAACGATGGAGAAGGCGCGGATGGAACAGGAAATGCGGATTGCGGCCGAGATCCAGCAGGCGCTGCTGCCGAAAGCCGGCCGCTCCGGTGCCTACTTCCGCGCCGCAGCCGCGTCGCTTCCGTGCCGGTCGATCGGCGGCGATTTCTACGACTACGTCGACCTGTCGGACGGCTCATTCGGATTTGCGCTGGGCGATGTCGCCGGCAAGGGTCCGCCCGCGGCCCTGCTGAGCGCGATGATGCAGGGCATGTTCGCCGCGCAAGCCGCCGGCAGCGACTCTCCGTCGCGCACGATTCGCAAGGTGAACCTCGCGCTCTATCGCCGCGGCATCGAATCTCGATTCGTGACGCTGATGTACGGCTCGCTCTTCGCCAATGGCCAGCTGCTGTACTGCAACGCCGGGCACAACCCGCCGCTCGTCGTCGGCAAGAACGGGTTCCGCCGCCTGGAGTGCGGCGGGCCGATCGTCGGGTTGTTCGAGAGCGCGAACTACGAAGAGGAAACGGTGACGTTGTCACCCGGCGACTGGCTGATCGTCTTCAGCGACGGTGTGTCGGAGGCCTTGTCGGCCAGCGGGGAAGAATACGGCGAGGGCCGGATCCTTGCCGTCGTCCAGCGCAACCTTGCGCGCGAGCCGCAGCAGCTCCTCGAAGCGGTGTTCAGCGACGTCCGTGAGTTCGCCAAAGGCGCTGCGCAGAACGACGACATTACCGCGATGGTGCTGCGCTACGGATCATGACCGGGCTCGGACGGCGGGAACGGATCGCCGTCTGCCTCTGGCTCGCAGTTGCCGTCGTCGTCTGGAACGGACTCTACGACCTGCTGCTCGCGCGCAGCACTCAGACCTACCTGTTCAGGCAGGCGCTGCACCAGGCCGGCCGTGGACCGTGGCTCGACCTGACGACGGCGATGGACGTGGCCGTCCGCGATGCGGCCTGGGTGTCGACGCTCTGGGCCAGCATCCTGCTCCTCGCCGGCATGATCACGGTCCGTCTCATGTGGAACCGCCGTCCGCCATGCACCCCCTGATCTACGACTGGAACGCGACTGGCGATCGCGCGCCTGCGACCGTGCTCCTCGACGACGAGACGTTGAGGGATGGCCTGCAGTCGCCGTCCGTGAAATGTCCGACGATCGAGGAGAAGCTGCGGATTCTGCACCTCATCGACGCGTTGGGGATCGACACGGCGGACCTCGGCTTGCCCGGGGCAGGTCCGCACGTCGTTCGCGACGTCGAGCGTCTGGCGCGCGAGATCGTCGACCAGCGGCTGGGCCTGGCGGCCAACTGCGCGGCGCGAACGCTCGTCGCCGACATCAAGCCGATCGTCGAGATCTCGCAGCGGGTCGGCATCCCGATTGAATGCGGCGCGTTCATCGGGTCGAGCCCGCTTCGGCAGTACGCCGAAGGGTGGGGAATCGATCAGCTCCTCAAGCTGACGGAAGAGGCGATCAGCTTCGCGGTTCGCGAAGGCCTGCCTGTTCTCTATGTGACCGAAGACACGACGCGCGCGGATCCCGAGACGCTGCGGCGGCTTTATTCGACGGCGATTCGCGCGGGCGCGACCCGGGTGTGCATTGCCGATACCGTCGGCCACGCGACGCCGGCGGGCGCCGCCGCGGTCGTCCGCTTCGTGGCGACGGTGGTCGAGGAGTGCGGCGGGGGCGTCGGGATCGACTGGCACGGCCATCGCGACCGGGACCTCGCGGTCATCAACTCGCTTGCCGCGCTCGACGCCGGCGCGACACGGCTCCACGGCGCGGGCATCGGGATCGGCGAGCGCGTCGGCAATACGCCGATGGACATGCTGCTCGTCAACCTCGTGCTGATGGGCTACATCGAGCGCGACCTCGCCGCCCTCGTCGAGTATTGCGAGGCCGTCTCGGCTGCGACCGGCGTGGCGATTCCGCCGAACTATCCCGTCGTTGGACGCGACGCCTTCCGGACGGCTACCGGCGTCCACGCCGCGGCCGTGATCAAGGCGTTCCGGAAGAAGGATCGGGCGCTCGTAGATGCCGTCTATTCCGGAGTGCCGGCGAGTATGGTCGGCCGCGAGCAGGAAATCGAGATCGGTCCGATGTCCGGGAAGTCGAACGTGGTGTTCTGGCTCGAGAAGCGCGGACTGCCGGTAACCGACGAAATCGTCGAGCGGATTTTTGCGAAGGCCAAGGCGTCGACGGCGGTGCTCGAGGAAGCCGAGATCCGCGCGCTCTGTTTCTAGGCCTGAGTCCCATCCGCGCTCCTCCCTGCCAAAAGCCTTCTACCGCAGAGCCCGCAGAGCCCGCAGACCCGCACTTATTGTCTTCTCTGCGGCCTCGGCGTTCTCGGCGGTGAAAAGGCTTTGGCGCGCCGCTGTCCTTGGGGTGTGGCTCGCGCCCCGTCAAGCAAACTGCGCTCTCAAACTCGAGCGCCTACGGCTTGAGCAACCGCTTCTCGATCTCCGGGAGCGCCGCCAGGAGCACGTCGCCGACGGCCTGTAGCGATTGCGCGGAGACTTTGTCGAGGGTGTCTGCCGCCGTGTGCCAGGCGGGGTAGTCGAGGTCGATGATGTCGACGGCCGCCACGCCCGCCTCAAGGAACGGCAGGTGGTCATCTTCGATCGCCGTCTCGCGGTCCAGGAACTCGCGCCGCCCGAGCCGTTGCGCCGCCGCCCAGATGAGGTCGGTCAGCCAGGCTGTGGAGTTGGACTCGCGGGAGATCCCGAGGTCGCGATCGCCGATCATGTCGACCAGGACGAGCGCGCGGATCTGTCCGAGCGCACCGGCCTTGCGGGCGGCATCGACGTAGTGTCGGCTCCCATAGGTGTGATCGGTGCCCTGCCATTCCACGACGGCTTCCTCGCCGTCGAGGAAGAGGAGTTCGATCGGCCAGCGCATTGGCGCGCGGCTTGAGCACGCGCGCCATCTCGATGAGGAACGCGGTGCTCGAGCCGGCGTCGTTGGCGCCGACGAACTTGAACTCCCGGAACCGTTTGGTGTCGTAGTGGCCGGCGATGATGAGGCGGTCGGGTCCGGGCGTGGCGCCGGGAATGGTGGCGCGGAGGTTCACCATCTCCACCGGGCCAGCCGGCGTCGTGGCCTCGAACCGCTGTTCTTCGACGGCGACGCCGATCGTCTTGAGTCTGACTCGTGATGTAGTTGCGCGCCTGCCTGGCGCCGGCCGTTCCGGCGACGCGCGGGCCGATGTCGACCAGGCGCCGGACGTGCTCGAAGGCGCGCGCGCCGTCAAACGACGGCGCGGCCGCCGAGGGCGTCTGCGCCCGGACGCAGCCGAGGCCGGCGACGAGAGCGATCGCGACGGCGAGCGCTGAGATGACGGGAACCGCGAAGTGACTTCCGCGTGTCATGCCTGGCATGGGCGTCTGGACGCGCAGCGAGGCCGGTCAGCGCCGCTTTTCGCGCGGGACGTAGTCCCGCTTGGCCGACCCGATGTAAATCTGACGCGGCCGGGCGATCTTCTGGTCCGGGTCGAGGAGCATTTCCTCCCACTGTGCGACCCAGCCTGCCGTGCGCGGGATGGCGAAGAGCACCGGGAACATGTCGACGGGAAAGCCCATCGCCTGGTAAATCAACCCCGAGTAGAAGTCCACGTTCGGATAGAGCTTCCGGGTCACGAAGTATTCGTCTTCGAGCGCGATGCGCTCGAGTTCCAGCGCGATCTCGAGCAACGGGTTCTTGCCCGTCACCTCGAACACGAGATCGGCGATCCGCTTGATGATGGCCGCCCGCGGGTCGTAGGACTTGTACACGCGGTGTCCGAAACCCATCAATCGGCCATCTCCGCCCTTGATCCGCTTGATGAAGGCCGGCACGTTCTTGAGCGAGCCGATCTCGGTCAGCATCCGCAGGACGGCCTCGTTCGCGCCACCGTGCAGCGGGCCGTACAGAGCCGCCGCCGCGCCGGCGAGCGAGGAGTACGGGTCGGCGTGCGAGCTGCCGATGTTTCGCATCGTGCTGGTGCTGCAATTCTGCTCGTGATCGACGTGCAGGATGAAGAGGACGTCGAGCGCGCGCTCGAGCACCGGGCTCACCTGGTATTTCGTCTCGGTCATCCTGAACAACATGTTCAGGAAGTTGCCGGCGTAGGTCAGATCGTTGTCGGGCAGGTTGTAGGGCCGGCCGATCGAGTGCCGGTAGGCGTAGGCGGCAATCGTCGGGACCTTGGCAATCAGCCGGATCGTCTGCAGACGCCGCGACTCGTTCGAAAAGATGTTCTTGGCGTCGGGGTAGAACGTCGACAGCGCACCGACCGTGCTGATGAACATCCCCATCGGGTGCGCGTCGTACTGGAACCCCTCCATCAGCTTGGAGATGTTGGTGTGCAGCATCGTGTGCTGCGTGATGTCGCGGGTCCACTGCCGGTGCTCGGCTTCAGTGGGCAGCTCGCCGAACAGGATGAGAAACGCGGTCTCGAGAAAGTCGCTGCGCTCGGCCAGCTGCTCGATCGGATAGCCTCGATAGAGGAGCACTCCCTTGTCGCCGTCGATGTAGGTAATCCGGCTGCGGCACGCGGCGGTGTTCATGAGCGCCGGGTCGTAGGTCATCATCCCGAACTCTTCGGGGACGACCTTGATCTGACGCAGGTCCATGGCCCGAATCGTGCCGTCCTGAATAGGAATCTCGGTACTGCTTGCCGGTACGGTTGTCGGTAATGGTCAGCGTGTCGGCCATGCGGGATATCTGTCCGGTCGCGTTATTGGAGATCGTCTTCGGGCTCGTCATCTGTTGGTTGGTCCATCAGGGGCTCGTCCGGCACCCGGTAGTCCTCGTTGAGCCAGCGGCCCAAGTCCGCCATCCGGCACCGTTCGCTGCAGAAGGGCCGCCACGCCGGGTCGATCCGCTGACGACGGCAGTACACGCAGAGGGATTCGGACTCCGCCAAACGCGGCCATTGTATCAATCGGCGGGGGGAAATGCAGAAAGGCTCAGGGCTCTCGGCTCTGGGCTCTGGCACGAGCTTGGAGCCCCCAAACGAGGGTTTTGCTTGAGCCCAGAGCCCAGAGCCGAGAGCCCTGCTACGCCTCGACTTCGCCTGCGTGGTGCCGCACGTCCCTGGCCGACACCATGAAGATGACGTCTTCGGCGACGTTGGTGGCATGGTCGCCGATCCGCTCGAGGTGGCGGGAGATGAGGATCAAGTCGAGCGACGGCTCAATCGTGTGCGTGTCCTGGAGCATGTAAGTCAGGAGCTCGCGAAAGACCTGCGTCTTCAGCGCATCGAGCGTGTCGTCCTCGTTGAGGACGCTTTGGGCGAGGTCGAGATCGCGGCGCACGAACGCATCGAGGGCGTTGCGCAGCATCCGCTGGGCGATGTCGGCCATGCGCGGGATGTCGATGAGCTCCTTGACGGGCGGGTGCCGCATGTAACGCCGCACTGCCTCGGCGATGTTGATCGCCAAATCGCCGACGCGCTCGAGGTCGGTGTTGATCTTGACGGCGGCGACGATCGCCCGCAGGTCGACGGCCATCGGTTGATGCAGGGCCAGCAGCTTGAAACACCGGCTGTCGATCTCGATGTGCAGCTGATTGATCGGGCCGTCGCCGGCGAGCACGCGGTCGATAATCGGCGCGTCACGCTGGACGAGACCCTTGACCGCGGAACGCACCCGGTCCTCCGCGAGCCCCCCCATTTCGAGGAGGCGCGTCTTGAGCTGCTCGAGCTCTTCCTGAAAGTGCGGAACGATGCGATCGGGCATGATTTCAAAGGCTCTCAGCTATCAGCCATCAGCTTTCAGCTCTAGGTGTTGCTCGGTCGCCCGTCAGCCTTTCCTTCTGGCTGAAAGCTGACAGCTGAAAGCTGAGAGCTCTATCCAAATCTCCCGGTCACGTAGTCTTCGGTGAGCTTTTCGGCCGGGTTGGTAAAGATGCGGTCGGTCGGGCCGTGCTCGATGAGGCGGCCCAGCCAGAAAAACGCGGTGCGGTCCGAGACGCGGGCCGCCTGCTGCATGTTGTGCGTCACGATCACAATCGTGTACTGCGTTTTGAGCTGATAGATCAACTCTTCGATACGCTGGGTGGCGATCGGGTCGAGCGCCGACGCCGGCTCGTCCATCAGCACGATGTCGGGTTTGACGGCCAGCGCCCGCGCGATGCACAGCCGCTGCTGCTGACCGCCCGAGAGCGCGTTAGCCGAGTCGTGAAGGCGATCCTTGACCTCGTCCCAGATCGCCGCCTGCCTCAGGCTCTCCTCAACACGCCCGTGCAAGTCGGAGCGATTGGCCGCCAGGCCATTGATCCGCAAGCCATACGCCACGTTGTCGAAGATGGACTTCGGGAACGGATTCGACTTCTGAAACACCATCCCCACCCGACGACGCAGCGCCACGACGTCGGTGCCGGGCCGGTAGACATCGTCGCCGTCGATGAGCACGCGTCCCTCGACACGCGTCCCCGCGATGATGTCGTTCATCCGGTTGAGCGTTCTCAGAAACGTGCTCTTACCGCAGCCCGATGGGCCGATGAAGGCGGTGACCAGCTTTGCCGGGATGGCGATGCTGATATCCTCCAGCGCTCGTTTAGGCCCGTAAAAGAAGTTCAGGGCCTGAACGTCGATCGAAACACGATGGTCCACCGTCTGCTGGGACGGCGTCCTCACGGTGACGGTCAGGGGTGGAGGAGTTGTCTGCGCCAAGGTCATGCCGGGGGTCACGTTGGGGGACGTCCGAACGAAACCAGCCTATCCCGACCCGGTTTCCGCGCAATTTCACCGGTGTAAATTTCGTGTAAACAGCCTTGCGCTATGGCGCGGTTTGAGCGGTAGCGGCCGCCTCTGCGCGGCTGCTATCGTTTTCGGCCAGGAATGCACCGATCTGGCGTCGCAGCTCGTCCTGGATGACGTCGACTTTCCTCCGGGCATCGAGGACCCGGAAGCCGAATTCGTCGGACATCGAGGCGTACTCCTTCAGGAGCGCCTTTTGATAGGCACGGAAGCTCTCGTAGATGTCGTCGCCGAGCTTCATGTCCATGCCCGATTCCCAGTAGTCCATGCCGCGGGCCTTGAGGACGCGGCGGATGAGCGTCTTCTCGTCAATTTTCAGGTAGAAGACGAGGTGCGGCGCAATCGCAAAGCCGTACAGGTTGCGGATCCACGTGCGATCGACGCCGCGCACGCCGGCGCGGGCCATCGCCGTGTAGATGTAGCGATCCGACAGGACGATGAAGCCGGCCTTGAGGGCCGGAACGATTTCCTTCTCGAGCCGATCCGCGAAGTCAGTGGCGTAGAGCAGGACGAAGGTCAGTTTGTTCAGCGTGTTGCTCGACTTGGCGAGCTCGATGGTCGGCTGCATCAGCTCCGAGCGCGTCCACCCGGTTTCGATGACGCCATACCCCTGCACTTCGAGCCATTCGCGAAGGAGCGTGATCTGAGTGGATCGGCCGACGCCGTCGGTCCCCTCGATCGCGATGATTTTCCCCGGATAGCCTTCGATCGGCAGATACGGGATCGCGTTGCCGTAATAGCTGCCGGGTTTGGCGCCGCCGTTGGCGCCGGCCTCAGGCAAGCTCATCGAGCTCGTCATTCGTGTCCTCTATCGCGAGATGTTGAGAGACGATTTTGCGGAAGGTTCGCTGCTGCTCCGTGATGCTCCCGCTTGCAGCGATGACGCTCAGCTCGAACTCATCGACGATCCGATCATATTCCTCGAGCACCTTGCCCTGGAACATCTTGAAGCTCTCGATGGCGTTGTTGCTCCAGCCCATGTCCATGCCCGCCTCGTAGAACTTCAGCTTGACCCGGCGCGCCAGGAGCCGATCGGCTGACACCTCAATCGGCACCCGAAAGTACACTGCCAGGTCAGGCCTGACGGCAAAGCTGTAGAGCTCCCGCACCCAGCGGCGATCGACCCCGCGCGCGGCGTCGCGCGAAAACGCCGTGTAGGCGTAGCGATCGGCCAGAACGATCATCCCGGCCTTGAGCGGCGGGATGATGTTGTAGAGCAGCCGGTCGGCGAAGTCGGTGGCATGCAGCAGGCTGAACGTCATCGGCGTCAGCGAGTTCTTTTTCTTCCCCGACTTGGTCGCGGCCTTGACGAGCGCGGACGAGTTCCACTCGGTGACGAACACCGGGTGCCCGGCGTTGCTAAGCCACTTCGCCAGCAGCGCCAGCTGCGTTGTCTTTCCGGACCCGTCGATGCCTTCGACCACGAACAGCTTTCCCGGGTACTCGTGGCGCGTCGTCAGGTTGTTGAGCATGAGCGTTGTCCGAAGAGTGGCTGGTCGTGTCGGCCACCTGTCCTTTGTAGTCGTTGCTGGCGACCTCGAAGCGGATCGGTTTACCGAGGATCCCTTCGAGGGGGGAGACGTGACGGTGCGCGGCCCACAGCTCGAGCTCCGCGTCGCCGGTGGCGCGGAGGCGGGCCAGGTAGTCGTCGCCGCGCGGGTACAAGTCGATGCCGGCGAGCGCCTGGGCGTGGCTGCGGTCGAGGCCTTCGGCGAGCCGCACCATTGCCGAGAGAACCTTGACGGTCTTCCTCACCGACCCCTTCAAGTCGCCGTAGCCGTCATGCGATTTTTTCGGCGTCGCCTGGCGGTGGTAGCGCGCGATGAGGGCGATGACTTCAATTTCCTGCGGATCGAAGCCGCGCAAATCGCCGTTCTTGATCAGATAGTACGAATGCCGGTGGTGACGTTCGTAGCTGATGTGCACGCCGACGTCGTGCAGGAGCGCGCCGTACTCGAGCCATTCACGCTCACGGTCCGACAGTCCGTGGACGCTCCGCGTCTGATCGAAGATGTTCAGTGCGAGCCTCGCCACCTGCTGGGCATGCTCGGACCAGTACCCGCAGCGTTCGCCGAGCTCGACGATGCTGCGACGCCTGACGTCGGGGTAGCGCTCGACCTTGCGAATGCGGGCGCTGTTGCGGCGGATGTAGTCGAGCACGATGCCCTCGCGCAGGGCGAGGTCGCAGAGCGTGAACGCGTCGGTGCCGAGCCGGCGGATGATCGTATCGAAGAGCACCGATCCGGCGACCGACAGATCGGCGCGGCGGGGATCCATTCCGGGCGTCGCGAGCCGTTCCTTGATGTCCGACTCGACCAGGTGCTTGCGAAGACGATGGAGAGCCTTCGCGCTGACCTTGAGGTTGCGTACGTCCTCGGGCGACTCGCCGTCGTCGGTCGCCGCCATCAGGCCAAGGCTCAGGATCGTACCCGATGTGCCGATCACGCGATCGAAGCCCTTGCCGGCGATCTGGTCGATATAGCTGCCCATTTCGCGGTTGAGGTGCTTGATCAGGCGGCGCTCGTCGCCGCCGCTGAGCGGGTCGCTCTTGACGAACCGTTCGGTGAGTCGGATCACACCGACCTTGAAGCTGCGGCCGAGCGTCAGATGTGTCGCCGATCCGAGCGTGATCTCGACGCTGCCGCCGCCGATGTCGACGACGACGGCGGTGGTCGCACCGATGTCGACGCCGTAGCCTGCGGCGAGATGGATGAGACGCGCTTCCTCGGTGCCGGAAATGACGCGGATGCGGATGCCGATCTGGCGGTCGACTTCGGCAATGAAGTCGCCGCCGTTATCGGCCTCGCGGGTGGCGCTGGTCGCGCAGGCGACAATCTCGTCGACCTTGTGCGATTCCGCGATCCGTTTGAACTTCGACAGCGTTTGCAGCGCGGCGCTGATGGCGGTCGGCGTCAGGCTGCGGCCATCGAGACCGCCGGCGCCGAGCCGGACCATGTCCTTTTCTCGATCGATGACCTCGAACGACAAATCCGGGCCGCACCTGGACCACGATCATGTGGATCGAGTTGGTGCCGATATCGATGGCGGCGATGCGCATGCGGGGCAGCTAGGCTGAGGTCCCTGTGATCAACGAGGGGCTTGTTCCGTTACATGGCCGTTATATACTGGCGGAACCGGCCCGAGTTTTGCGCTTTTGTTGGCCGTTTTCTCCCAAATCTGAGCCGTCATCCTACCATGAACCGCCGAATCTCCTCTGTCGCGAGCCGCTTGCTCGCGCGCCGCGCTGCGGCGCTCAAACGCCATCTCCCGCATGCGGTTGACGGCGACACCCACGGTGTGCACCAGGCACGGGTCGCATCGCGGCGCCTGCGGGAAGCGGTGCCGGTGCTGACCACGGGCATCAAGGGCACGAAAGGCCGCAAGGCGCGTGGCAAGATCCGGCGACTGACGTCGGCGCTCGGGGCCGTTCGCGAGCTCGATGTCACGATCGAGCTCCTCGACGAGCTCGTGGCCAACGAAACGCTGCCGCGTCCGGCGCTCGAAGCGGTCCGCGGCCGTGTCGTGGTCGAACGCGACGCGCACCGGGCCGCGATGCTCAAGCGTCTCGATCATGTGAACGTGTCAAAGCTCGATCGGCGGCTGGAGGCAATAGGGCAGGCGCTGGCCGAGCCGGGCGCAGAAGCCTGGCGCGACGCGCTCGGGGCGCGGCTCGTGAAGCGCGCCAAGGCGTTGGCGACGGCACTGGCGGCGGCCGGACACATGTATGCGCCGGAGCAGCTGCATCAGGTGCGGATTGCGGCCAAGAAGCTCCGCTACGCGGCGGAGCTCGCCTACGATGCCGGAGTGAAATCGGCGTCCGCGCCGGTTCGGGCCGTCAAACGCGCGCAGGACACGCTCGGTCGCCTTCACGATCTCCAGGTGCTCCAGTCGCACGTCGCCGCCGTCCAGGCGGAGCAGCCGTCGAACCGATCGCTGCCCGACGGTGGCCTCGACGTCATCAGCCGCGCGCTTGAAGACGAATGCCGGCACCTGCATGCCCGCTACGTGGCCGCGATTCCCAGGTTGAACGAGGTGGTTGACGCGATTCGCACCGTCGTGGTGCCGCAGCTGGCGCACCGGGCGCGCGCGCTCAAGATGACGCTCAAGGCGCGGCCCGCCGTACGGCGCGCACCAGCGCGGCCGCTCGACCGCGCCGCAGGTCAGAGGTAGAGTCACGAATGGCGACGTTGGAGCTGTATCTGATTCGACACGGCGTGGCCGCCGAGCGCGGCGAAGATTACCCCGATGACTCCAAGCGCCCGCTGACGAGCGATGGCATCGCCCGACTGCGCAAGGAGGCCAAGGCCCTGAGCGCGCTCGACATTGGTTTCGATCAGATTCTGTCGAGCCCGCTCGTCCGCGCGCGACAGACGGCGGACGTCTTTGCGGAGGAGATGAAGTCGAAGCCCCCGATCGCCAACACCGATGCGCTAACGCCGGCGGGATCTCCCGCGGGGGTGATTCAGGAGCTCGGCAAGCACATGCGCAAGGCACGCATCGCGCTTGTCGGCCACGAGCCGAACATGGGCGAGCTCGCCGCCTTCCTCATCGGCGCCAAAGTGCCCCTGCCATTCAAAAAGGGCGCAATCTGCCGGATCGATTTCTCCGTTTTCCCGCCGAAGGGCAAGGGCCAGCTTTGCTGGTTCGTCACGCCCAAGATGCTGCGGAAACTCGTCTAGTCTTTCCCGAGGGGCTTTGCCCCTCGGACTCCCCAACACGCTCTCTCGCGCGCCGCTTCGCCGGCGCGCTTCCGCCTCCGCCAAGGCTACGGCGGACCTCGCCGAAGCGCCTTCCGCGCGAAGGTGGGCCGGTCGCGTGGCTCGCTCGCGGCGCTCGCTCGCACGGCTCTCACCGCTGCCACTTCTCAGGCGTAGTCGGTCGTGTGCCGCGTAAGCAGGAAATCCTGCGCGCTGAACCGGTCGACGTTGTCGGCCGCAGCCGCCGTCCTGTATTCGCCATCCGGCCCGAGCACGGCGGCGCGGTCGGTGTCTCGCAGGTACGATCCAAGCACCGTGTCCCGCACGTACTCGAGCAAGCTGGCATCGATCACCGGGCAGAGCACCTCGACACGGCGATCCAGGTTGCGTTCCATCAGATCGGCGCTGCCGATGAACGCCTGCGGCTCACCGCCGTTCTCGAACGAGTAGATGCGCGAGTGCTCGAGGAACCGGCCGACGATCGAGCGCACGGTGATCCGCTCACTCACGCCCGCGATCCCCGGGCGCAGGCAGCAGATGCCGCGGACGATCAGATCGACGCGGACGCCAGCCTGCGAGGCGCGGTAGAGCTCCTGGATGATTCCGGGATCGGTGATGCTGTTCACCTTGATCACGATCCTCGCCGGCCGGCCTTCCGACGCATGCGCGCGCTCGCGCTCAATCAACTCCGTCAGGCGCCGCCGGAGGCTCACCGGTGCGACCAGGAGTTCCTGATAGTCCGTCATCCCGGAGTAGCCGGTCAGGTAGTTGAAGACGTTAGTGACGTCGTCGACGATCGTCGGCCGGGCCGTGACGAGGCCCAGATCCGTGTAGACGCGTGACGTCGACGCGTTGTAGTTGCCGGTGCCGATGTGCGCGTAGCGCCGGATGCCATCCGGTTCCTTCCGGATCACCAGGCACAACTTGCAGTGCGTCTTCAGGTTGACGAGGCCGTAGACGACGTGCACGCCCGCCGCTTCGAGCCGGGTCGCCCAGGTGATGTTGTTGCGCTCGTCGAAGCGCGCCTTGAGCTCGACGAGCACCGCGACCTGCTTGCCGGCCTCGGCCGCCTCCTCGAGCAGGTCGATGAGCGGCGAATCGTGGCCGATGCGATAGAGCGTCAGCTTGATCGTCACGACGTGGGGGTCGCGGACCGCGGCCCTCAGAAACGTTTCGACCGACAGGAACGAATCGAACGGGTGATGCAGCATGTAGTCGCGGTGCCGGACGAGCTCGAAAACCTCGTCGACGTCATTGCGTCCCCAGACGATCCGCGGCGCGAATCCCGCATCCTTGAGCTCCGGCCGGTGTAGCGCGACGAGCTCCATCCAATCGCCGAATCCCAGCCGGTGCGACGTGCGAACGAGCACGTCATCGTCGATTTCGAAATTCTCGACGAGGATGTCGAGCACGCGACGCGGCATCCGCTCTTCGACCTGCAGCAGGGACGGCGCTCCATGCCGGAGTTGCCGCAACCCCTGATCGATGGTTTCCAGGAGATCGTCGGCCTCGTCCTCCTCGATCACCATGTCGGTGTCGCGAATCACCCGGAACACGTGCGCGCTCTTGATGCTCGTGCCGGGGAAAGAGCGCTTCGACGTTGGCGCACACGACGTCCTCAATGAACACGAACGCCACGCCGCCGCCGGTGAACTTCGCCGGCAGCTGGAGAAAGCGTGGCAGCACCGGTGGCAGCTTGATGCGCGCGAACTTGGTCCGCCCCTCATGCTTGACCGCCACCGCGAGGTTCTTGCTCCGGTTGGAGATGTGCGGGAAGGGGTGGCCGGGGTCGAACGCGAGCGGTGTCAGCACCGGCGCGATCTCGCGTTGAAAATAGCCGGCCAGGAACGCCGACAGCTCCTCCGAGTACTCAGTCGGCTCGAGGAACTTGATGCCGTGGGCCGCGAGCTCGGGGCGAAGCGCATCGGTCCAGCATCTGGCCTGCTGATCGAGCATCTGCCGCGCCCGCGCGCGAACCAGCGACAGCTGCTGCTCGGTCGTCAGGCCGTCGGGCGAGACGTGCTCGCGCTGGGTCCGCATCTGTTTCTGCAAGACCGCAACGCGAATCATGAAGAACTCGTCGAGGTTGGTCCCGACGATGGCGAGGAACTTGACGCGTTCGAGCAGGGGATGGCGTCGATCCCGCGCCTGGTCGAGGACGCGCTCGTTGAAGGCCAGCCAGCTGAGCTCGCGGTTGAGGTAAAGCGAAGGGGAGTCGAGGGACGTAGCGGTCGCGATCACGGTAGGCCAGTTTGTACTGGCTGGCCGTGACTGTCACGTAACGACAACGTAACGGGAGACGTGACGCGGCTCGCTGCTCGCCACGTTTGCGTCGGCAGCTGCCGGCGAGCCGCGAGCTGCGAAAGACGCTCGCTCAGCCCGCCAGCTCGCGCCGGACGAGTCGACCCATACTCTGCGCCGCCTCAGTGTCGTAGGCGTGGTCGCCGTTAGTGGCGTGTCCGATTCGCTCGTACAGCTTGATCAGGCTCGTCGTGTCGCGGACATCGATGGCATCGGCGATCTCCAATGCGTGCTGGAGCTCGTGACCGATGAGCGCAATCGCTTCGCGTCTATTCAGGTCGTTGCGAATCTGGACGCGAAGGTAGCGATACTCTCCAGCCAGCGGCAGCATCGTCAGGCGTCCCATCGTGTCCTTCGGCAAGGTCATCGTGGTTTCGATGTAGACGATCACGTCGCTTCGATTGAGCGAGGTGACGAGCGAGGCGAACGTGCGCGAGCGCGTCATGCCTTCGGCGAGAATCGAGAACAGTCGCGCGTCGGTCACACGGACGCGACGGTCGGGCGCGGTGAGCAGCAGGTCGTGCGCCGGCGAGAGCGATCGTGTTGACGAGGGTGCCGGTGCGACAGGATCCGCGAGGGCCACCAGGCTCACGAGCCCGACAGACAGCAGTGAGAGCATGACGCGTCTCCTCTCGATCGCGCGCCACTCGCCGTCGCGCGCCACGTTGTGGTTGTCGGCTGCTTAGACGTGAGCACCCTGCATCTCGTTTGGAAGTGTGCGGGTGTGAAACGAACGGACACGGTTTGTGATGAGCGTGTGATGAGGAACGGGACGAGCGGTGTGATGGAGCGCGGATCGGAGCCGGATGACGCAGCGTGAATCAACGGGACGCGGATCACGCTCGTTGGAGCAACGGGACGCGGATTACGCGGATTCAAGAGGTTTCAGCCTCACACTGAACGACACTGCTTGCACCGCGCGTAGCGCGGCGGGGTTGAGGCGAGCGACCGGAATCGCAAGTCCAAGCGCGCTCCATGGGCTTGCGATTCCGGTCTCGCGCCTCAACTCCACGCCGGCCTTCGGCCGGCGTGCAAGCAGTGCTGTGCGACAGCAGCCTCCGCTGCGTCCTATTTTCTCAGCAGGAATCCGCGCATGATCCTCGTCCCATGAGACCGATCCGCGCGATCCGCGTCCCGTGATCCGATCCGCGTTGCCCGACGACCGGCTAGGGGAGGCGTTTCCAGCCCCAGATCCGCATCACGTCGGCCCCGGTGAACGTATGGCCGAGCTCGCGTGCGCGGAGCATGATCTGGCCGCGATGGTGGGCGTCGTGCTGAATCAGGTAGGCCATCATGTTGATCGATCGACGGGGCAGGCCTCTCAGACGCGCCTCGCCGCGGCCGAGAGAGTCGCGGAATAGCGTCGTCAGCGCCGCATTCGTCTGGCTGAGGGCGCGTCGGGCCTGCGTCTGAGTGACGCGCATGCGGTCCAGCGACGGCGGAACCGCGGCGCCACCCATCTTCGCAAATGTCTTGCGGACGCCGTGGATGTGCGCGACCATCGCTGCTATTGTCCGCCCGTGGCCGGTCGGCGACGGTTGCTGCCAGAGCCGTCGTGGCAGCACCGTCACGAGGTACTCAGTGATCTGGCCGCTTTGTTCGAAGGCTTCGACAATCTCCTGTTCGACGTTCAGCTGCCGACGGACGGGCATTGGGTACCTCCTTACATCCATGGTCGCACGGAGAGGCGTGATGTCGGCGTCGCGTGGTTGTTTCACGTGCTTGTTACAGCCGTTGCATGGTGCCGCTAGCGTGTTCGCGGGGGTGGAGGTGTATCAAATGCGATTCAGTCTTGCCTGTACGCTGCTCGTGATCCTGTCCGCCGCGCCGGCGCGGGCGCAGTTCGACTCGGCAACCGTTGTCGGTACGGTTCGCGACGCGTCGCTCGGTATCGTGGAAGGAGCGAAGGTAACGCTGACCGGTGTCGAGACCGGCATCTCCGTCGTCAGGACGTCGAGCGACACTGGGAGCTTCGAGTTTCCGGCGGTCAAGCCAGGTCTCTATGTCGTGACCGCCGAGAAGAGCGGGTTCGCGATCGCGCTTGTCGAGAACGTGCTCGTGCAGGTTGGCGCCCGGCTCCGCGTGGACCTGCAAATGCCTGTCGGACAGGTCTCGGAGAGAGTCGAGGTGACCGCGTCGTCGCCACTCATCGAGACCGACTCGAGCCAGCGCGGGCAGGTGATCACCGGCGAGCAGACGCGAGCCCTGCCGCTCATTTCGCGCGAGTACTCCTCGCTGGCCCTGCTGACGACCGGCGTGAAGATCGCCGGGTCATCGCTGACGACCGGCAACACGCCGCGCGAAGGCGCGCTGAACGTCAACGGGCTGCGCAGCCCCTTCAACAACTTCCTGATTGACGGCGTCGACAACAACGCCTACGGCACCAGCAACCAGGGTTTCTCGAACCAGGTGATGCAGCCGTCGCCGGATGCGATTGGCGAATTCAAGGTCGTCACCAACAACATGAGCGCCGAGTACGGCCGGGCCGCCGGCGCGACGATCAACGTCAACTATCGCAGCGGCACCAACGCCGTGCACGGCAGTCTCTGGGAGTTCAACCGCAACACGAGCATGAACGCGACGGGCTTTTTCAAGCCGACGACCGGCAAGCCGGAGCTCGACCGGAATCAGTTCGGCGGCGTCGTTGGCGGCCCGATCGTCAGGAACAAGGCGTTCTTTTTCGGCGACTACGAGGGCCTGCGGCAGACGCGCAAGGTGACAGGCTTTTCGACGATCGCCACGCCGGCGCAGCGGCAGGGTGTCCTCTCGGTCGACATTCGCGATCCGCGCAGCGGCGTCGTCTACCCGGCCGGGACGGCCGTGCCGATGACGAACTTCGCGCGCGAAGTCCTCTCGGGGCTGCCCGACGCGAACCTTCCGAGCGCGACGAACAACTACAGTACGCTGCAGGCGTTCACCGCCAACTCGAACAAGGCCGGCGGCAAGGTGGACGTCCAGGTGAACCCGAATCTCTCGATGTTCGGACGCTACGGATTCCGCGATCTGACTACCGACGATCAGCCGAACATTCCACTGCCGTCGGGCGGCGCCGGCAACGGTCACATCTACGCGAACAATCGGCAGTTCGTGCTCGGCAGCACCTGGGTGCCCAACCCCAATTCAGTGCTCGAGGTGCGGTTCGGCTATTCATGGACCGAGGCCGGCAAGGATCCACCGGCGCTCGGCACCGACAGCGCGCTCGACCAGTTCGGGCTGCCCGGCCTGCCGACCGACGATCGGATCGCCGGCGGGCTGCCGACGCAGTTGATCACGGGGTACTCCGATCTGGGCCGCCAGGCGACCAACCCACAATGGCAGTACCCGACCGTCTACAACCCGAAGGTGAACTACACCTGGACGATGAACGCGCATTCGTTCAAGAGCGGCTACGAGTTCCAGAAGATCGATACGCAGGTGCAGGACGTCAATCCGCTGTACGGCCGGGATACCTACAACGGTCAGTTCAGCCGGCCCGCCGGCGCGGCGTCGAGCAACCTCTACAACCTTGCCGACTTCATGCTCGGCCTGCGCGCGCAGTATGCGCTCAGCAGCGTGCTCGTCGCCGACCTTCGCCGCAACATGCACTTCGCCTATCTGCAGGACGATTGGCGGGTCTCGAGCGACCTGACGCTCAACCTCGGCGTGCGCTACGAATACTCGACACCGTACTGGGAGAAGAACAACATCCTGTCCAATTTCGATCCTGCCACCAATTCGATGATCATCGCGAGAGACGGGTCGACCTACGATCGCGCGCTCATCAACCCCGACAGGAACAATTTCGGACCACGCCTCGGCTTTGCCTACACCGTGACGCCAGGCACCGTCATCAGGGGCGGCTACGGCGTCAGCTACGTGCACTTCAGCCGCGCCGGCGGCGGGGACATCCTGCCGATCAACGGTCCTCAGGTCGTCAACGCTGTCGTAAACCAGACCGTGCCGACGGCACCATCGTTCGTGCCGGCGGAGCAGGGTTACCCGGTTGGCCTGGCCGATCCGTCGACGTTCAACCCGCTGACGGCAAACATCACTTACATGCCGTCGGATTTCCATTCGAGCCCGGTGCAGAGTTGGTACATCTCCGCCCAGCACGAGATTGTGCACAACATGGTGATCGACGTCGCCTACGTCGGTAACAAGGCCGACGATCTGCTGCTGTTTGCCAACTACAACCAGGCGTTTCCAAATAACGCGGCCGGCACGATTCAGCTGCAGGACCGCCGCCCGAATCCGACCTATTCGGACATCACGTACGCGTTCAACGGCGGAAAGTCCCGCTACCAGGCGCTTCAGGCCAAGTTCGAGTGGCGCTTCCACAACTCCCTCAGCTTCCTGAGCTCGCTGACGTTGTCGCGAACGGAGGACAATGGCGCGCAGTCGCTCGAGAACTCGAACGGTAACTTTCCGGCGCCGCAGGACTTCCGCAACATGGACGCGGACTTCGGGCTGTCGAACTACCATCAGCCGTACAACAGCACGACGAGCTTCGTGTGGTCGCTGCCATTCGGAGTGGGGCGGCGCTGGGGTTCGAACGCCTCACCGCTGATGGAGGCGTTCATCGGCGGCTGGCAGCTCGCCGGGATCAACTCGATGTTTGCTGGCGAGCCTGTCACGTTCACCTACACGCCCGGCGCGACGTTTGTCGTCTCCGGCATCGTCCAGGACTTCCGCGGCGCGAACAACTATCGTCCGAATGTCACCTGCGACCCGATGGCGTCGGGCGCCGATCGCACGATTGCCAACTGGTTCAACCGGGCCTGTGTGGCTCTCCCGACGGATCCGAGCCAGCCATTCGGGAATGCGGAGCGCAATTCGGTTCGCGGCCCGATGTTCTGGCAGTTCGACATGTCGCTGGCCAAGCGGTTCGACCTGGTTGGCACGACACAGTTCGAGTTCAGGTTCGAGGCATTCAACCTGCTGAACCGGACCAACTTCCGCGCGCCGAACGGCAATCGGAGCGCCGCCGGCTTCGGTACGATCACCGCGACCTACGATCCGCGCCAACTGCAATTGGGGCTGAAGCTGCTGTGGTGATCCGTTCTGTCAGCGTCGTGCTCCTGACTGTCGGGGCGATCGGGCCGCCCCTGACGGCCATCGTTCCACCGCGGCCGATCATCATCGCTCACCGAGGCGCGAGCGGCCATCGACCCGAGCACACGCTCGAGGCGTACAACTCGCGGTCGAGATGGGTGCGGATTTCATCGAGCCGGATCTGGTTTCGACGAAGGACGGCGTCCTGATCGCACGCCACGAGAACGAGCTCAGCGGTACGACCGACGTGGCCGAGCGATTTCCCGATCGCAAGCGCACCAGGGTGATCGACGGCCAGTCGGTGAGCGGTTGGTTCAGCGAGGATTTGACGCTCGCGGAAATCAAGACGCTTCGCGCGCGCGAGCGGCTGCCTTTCCGCTCTCACGCCTACGACGGTCAGTTTCAGATCCCGACGTTTGACGAAGTGCTGGCGCTCGCGCAGGAGAGGGCGCGCAGCCCGCGGGCGGCCCGTCGGCGTCTATCCTGAGACGAAACATCCGGCGTACTTTCGAAGTATCCAGCTGCCGCTCGAGGAGCCCCTCGTCGAATCGCTGCGCACGCGCGGCTGGAATAGTCGTGAAGCGCCGGTATTCATCCAATCGTTCGAGCAGGGCAACCTGCGTGATCTGCGAAAGAAGACGGACGTCCGGCTTGTTCAGCTGGTCAGCACCGCGGCGATGGTCGACGGGAACGGCTTGAAGAACATCGCCGAGTACGCCGACGGCCTCGGTCCTGAGAAACGGCTAGTCGTCCCAGTCGACCGTGACGGGTCGCTCGGAACGCCAACGGACCTGGTGGCCCGCGCGCACGCCGCGGGTCTTCTTGTTCACGTCTGGACGGTGCGGATAGACAAGGAGTTTTTACCGGCTGGCTATGCCGGCAAACCCGAAGCAGAGTTCGAGCAGCTACGAAGCCTTGCCGTGGACGGCGTATTCACGGATTTCCCTGACGTGGCCGCGAAGGTTTATGGAGTCGGAATCTCCATCTCGAGGAGCGCCGAGCTCAACGACTTGCCATGCGCGTCGAGCGCGAGCGTCTGGGTGACGCCACCGCCGACCCGGCCATGCAGCACAAAGTTCAGCGCGCCAATCGCCGGCAATTCGTAGCGGATCACTTCGCCGCGACCGGCGCGGTCTGCTGCAGACCACTCGCGATGAACTGCGTGGTTCGCAGGCCGAAGCCGCCGACCAGGGCCGCCGCCGTGGGGACGACGATCAGCGCGACCAGCGGTGAGAGTCGGCGGCTCATGATGAGCGCCAGCAGCACGAGGATCGAAGCAAATCCCAGGAACGCGAGCATGCTCAGACGACGACGCCCTCGCCAATCCGCGCGCTCTTGGGAACGATGATGATGCCGTTGCGAATGTGGTAGCCGTCTCCGTCCGCGTGCTCCACGCCGGACTCGTTGACGAGCCGCACGCCGTCCCCGATTCGGGCGTTCTTGTCGACGATGACCCGGTCGAGGACCACGTCCCGGCCGATCCCGAGCGGGATCGCTTGTGCCTCTGTGTCTTCCTCGTAGTAGTCCGCGCCGAGCAGCACCGACCGCGTGACGCTGGCGCCGGGGTTGATCTTCATGCGGATGCCCACGACCGAGCTCGAGATCGCGCATCGGTCGAGATAACAGCCCTCGGCCACAATCGATGACTCCAGCCGGCTGTCGAATGCGCGCGTGGCCGGCAGAAATCGCGGGTGCGTGTAGATCGGCCAGCGCGGGTGAAAGAAGTTGAACGGCGCGCCACGGCGGGTCAGCTGGATGTTCGCCTCGTAGAACGATTCGACAGTGCCGACGTCCGCCCAATAGCCGCGGAAGATGTACGGCGTAACCTCGTGGGTCGAGATCGCCTTCGGGATGATCTCTTTACCGAAGTCGATCCCGGGTGCGTCGAGCATCTCGAGCAGCACCTCACGATTGAACACATAAATGCCCATCGACGCGACGAACGGCTTCTCGTGGGTGGTGCCGCCGACAATCGAGCCCTTCGGGATACTGCCGCCGAGCTCGCTCAGGCGCTCGGCCGAAGGCTTTTCTTCGAAGCCGGAGATCTGGCCGAGGTCGTCGAATTTCAGGATGCCCATCTGCGTGGCATCACTGGCCGAGACTGGCTGTGCCGCGATGGTGATGTCGGCATTCCCCTCGATGTGCGATTCGAGGAGCTCGTTGAAGTCCATCCGGTAGAGATGATCGCCGGCGAGGATCAGGAAGTACTCGGCGTCCATGCCCTTGAAGTGACGCGCCGCCTGTCGCACGGCGTCCGCCGTGCCTTGATACCACGCCGAGCTGTCCGGCGTCTGCTCGGCGGCAAGCACTTCGACGAACCCCTCCGAGAACATGTCGAGGCGGTAGGTCTGCGCGATGTGACGGTTGAGCGACGCCGAATTGAACTGCGTCAGGACGAGGATCCGCTTGAGGCCCGCATGCAGGCAGTTGCTGATTGGAATGTCGATCAGTCGGTACTTGCCAGCGAGTGGCACCGCAGGCTTCGAGCGCATATGCGTTAACGGGAACAGCCTCGTTCCGCGGCCGCCGCCAAGAATCAGGGTCAAGACGTCATTCATGGCCCTCATCTTATCTTGCAAGACAGAAACCCCGGCGTTGTCGAAACGTCACATGGCTGTGGGAATCTGATACCAACGGCGGTCGGCCGGTGGTCGGTCCTGAGGGGGCGCCTGACCGTGAGCGGATAGTCTCACGCTGCAGGCGCCGGACGCCCTCGCCGCCCACCGGGCGGCCGCCGGTTCTTTCGCCATCCAGCCTCGTCGCCCTCCCCAGCAGGCGACCTCGCGCGCGGTCTCGCCCAGAGTCCGTGCGAACTCTGTTTCGACATGAGGAGGTCGCGGGATGCGGGTTGCCGTCTTCACGGATGCCGACTTCGATCGGGCGACGAACATCACGACGACGCTCGCCGCGCTCTTGCGGCATGCGCCTCCGGATGTGCGCCCCAGGATCTATTCGCTGTCCGACCTTGAAGTGGACGAGCCCGAATACCTGACGCTGCGCTCGCCGGTTGTCCCGCTCCGGTTCCAGGGTTTGCTCTGCGGTATCGACGCAATCGAGCATCGCGGCACCCGCATCACCGGACGACGCGACGCATCGAGATCAGCACCTGCTACCTGTGGGACCATCGGAAGGAGCTGTCGGACCTCGTCGACGTCTGGGAGGCGGCAATCGCGACGACTTGTTTTCCGTGACGAGCCTCAAGCACTATCCCTATGTCGCCAACAGCGACTTTCACAAGCCGAAGCACCTGTACTCGTGGAAGACGCTGCTGAAATGCGACAAGACCTGGCCGGCCATCAAGCGGGCGCTGCGGAGCAACGTCGACATCGCGCTGACGCTCTTCCGCAACGGCGCCTGGGACGAGTCCTGACCGACGAGTGGTGAGACATCGGGCCATGAGATTCACGCTGGCTGTGCGTGTGCGTCTGCCTGGGCGTCGTGCCGGCGTCAGGCGGCGACGCGGATTCGCATCATGCCGCCCGACGGCGGCGTGCTCGCGGCCGGTCAGCGGGTCGACGTCCGGGTCGAGGCGACGGCGGACGGGACCGAGCCGCCGCGAGGTCTGACGGTGCTCGTCAACGGCAGCGACGTCACGCGGCCGCAACATCCTCGCGGCCGGTGCCGGCGGCGAGCGCGGCGCCGGCGGCACCGGGCACCGACGGCAGCGGTGTCCGCCGGCGCACCGGGCCGGCGCGGCGCCGCCGAACACGACGAACTTCCTGCTGCGCGACTTCAGCGTCAGCGGTGCCGGGCCCGCTCGTGATCGAGGCGCGCACGGCCGACGGCGCGCGCGCGACGGTGCGGCTGACCGTCGAGCGCTGGCAGGCCCGGCGGCACGGCCGCGTCGGCGCGGAACGTCATCCTGCTGCTCGGCGACGGCATGGGCATCGCGCACCGGACGGCGGCGCGGCTCGTCTCGCGCGGACTGCACAACGGCAAGGCCAACGGCCGCCTGGCGATGGACACGCTCGACGTCACCGGCATGGTGATGACCGCGTCGCTCAACTCGGCGATCACCGATTCGTCGCCCGGGATGGCCGCGTACTCGACCGGGCAGAAGAACAACAACAACCAGGAGGGCGTCTTTCCCGACAACACGCGCCGATGCGTTCGACAATCCGCGCATCGAGTACATCGGCGAGCTGCTGACGCGCACGCGCGGCCGCGGCTTCAACGTCGGCATCGTGACGACCGCCGACGTGACCGACTCGACGCCGGCGGCCAACGCCGTGCACACGTCGGATCGGTACGCGGGAGCCGGGCATCGCCGCTCGGTTCTTCGACGAGCGCGAGGCCAACGGCGTCAGCGTCCTGCTCGGCGGCGGCGCGCGATACTTCATGCCGAAGGGCGCCGGGGGCGAGCGAACCGACGGCCGTCGGCTGCGCGACGAGTTCGAGCGGGCGGGATACGCGAGGGTTGCCAACGCGACCGACGTCGCGCGGCTGTCGGCGGCGCCGACGCCGCCGGCGAGGATTCTCGGCCTGTTCCACGCGACGCACCTGCCCGTCGCCTTCGACAAGGTCGGCGCCGGCCGCTACAGCGACGAGCTGGCGCGGCCGGCGAACGCCGCCTACCGCGACACGCCGATGCTCGAAGACCTGGCGCGGCTGGCGCTTGCGCAGCCTCTCGGCGCATTCGCCGCGCGGGTTCTACCTGATGGTCGAGGGCGCGTCGATCGACAAGCGCGCGCACGCGCGTCGACGCCGAGCGCACGATCTGGGACGTGATCGAGTTCGATCGCGCCGTGCAGGTCGCGCTCGACTTCGCGCGGCGCACCAACAGCGATCGCGATCCGGCCAACGACACGCTGGTCATCGTGACCGCCGACCACGAAACCGGCGGCCTCGGGCATCATCGGCGTCGGCAACGAGCGCTACGCGCCGGACGCGCTCGGCAAGGCCGTGCGCGACTACGCGGCCGTGTTCCGGTTCGTGCCGGAGCAGGAGCTGAACTTCTTTCCCAACTACCAGGTGGACGAGCGGGGCTATCCCGTCGATCCGGATCCGTCGCGGAAGATCCTGCTCGGGTGGGCGGCGGGTCCCGATCACTACGAGAACTGGATCTCGAACCGGCTGCAGCTGGAGGCGGCGGTCGGCGGAGGGGAAGCCGGCGGTGAGCGTGGCCAACCCGGCGCGGGACGGCCGCGGCGAGCGAGCGACAACAAGACGACGCGCGGCGTGGCCGATTCCCGGGTTTCTCGTGCGGGGCACGATCGAGAACGGCGAGACGCCGTGTCCGTCCGCCGGCGGGATGTCCCGGCGACACGGCGTCGCTTGGCCACACCATCTCCGGCCACACGGCGTCGGACGTGCCGCTGTCGGCCTCAGGGCCCGGCGCGTGGCAGTTCACCGGCGTCTACGAGAACAGCGACGTGTTCCTGAAGATGCTGCGCGCGACGCGCGGCAGCTACGCGCCGCCGCCGCGGCGCCGCCGGCGTCAGTTCCGGGGAATCGGGAGACCGGCCGCCGGCCGTAGGGCGCGCCAGTCGACGCCCATCCAGCCGGCGAGCGTCGCCGCGACCTGATTCGTGTGCAGCGCCGGGTGATCGCGCCACTCGCCGCGCCTCGACATCGAGGGCGAGACGAGCGCGATCCAGACGTCCTGCGGCGCCCTCGACCTTGGCGCCGTGGTTGCGCCAGTCCTTGGTCGTGCGTCCCCGTCCGTGATCGGTCGTGATGAGGAGATGCGTGCGGTCGCGATACTCCGGATCCGCCTGCAGCCAGGTCCAGAGCTCGCGCAGGTACGCGTCGGTCCGCGCGTAGGTCTCGAGCACGCGATCGTAGCGGCCGTCGTGCGCCCAGTCGTCGGTCTCGCCGAGCGCGAGGTAGAGCGCGCGCGGCCGCGCCGCGGCGAGGTGATCCATCGCAAAGCGGAACGTGTAGACGTCGTGCCTGACCGAGTCCCACGGCGTCGGCGTCTCCAGCTGCAGGCGGCTGAGCATCGCGAACCACCGGGTCCGGCGACTCGAACGGCTCGAAGCCGGCGTTGACCGTCAGCGCCCCTTCCGTGTGCTCGACGATCGCGTCGAACACGTTCCACGACGCAAAGACGCCGACCTGCGCCTGGCGTCAGCTCCAGCCGCGTCCGCAGCTCCTCGAGCACCGTCGCATACGGGTTGCGCACCGGGTCGTTGCTCTTGATGATGTCGTCGTGCGCCTCGCCGAGGAGGATCTCGGAGTAGCCGGGGTAGGAAAAGCGGTGGGTGTTGGTCAGCGTGACGGAGCTGCCGAGCGTCCGGTTGCCGGCAATCGATCCGTGCTCGCGCATGAGCGTGCCCCAGAAGAACGGCATCAGCTTCTCGCGCCGCGCGGCCGGCGTCTCGGCCCAGAAGCGCCGGTACGCCGGCTGGTCCTCGATCCGCTGCTTCTCGCGCAGCGTCGACTTGAAGACATCGACATCGAGGCCGCCAAAGATCTCCTCGGTCCGCGCGCCGTCGAGCGTGATCAGGATGACCGACTGACGGTCCGGTTGGACGGTAGCCAGGAGGGAAAGCTGCCAGATCGCACCCAGAGCCAACATGAAGGCAATACACGAGGCGAGAGCTCGTCGTTGACGCATGACACTAGAACCTATCTCATGAACCCGATCCGTGTTGTCCGTGTGATCCGTGGCACTAGAGGCTACCGCAGAACCGAGGATTGCAGGAGGTCGGCAACGCTGGCGTGTCGACCGGACTGACAGACAGAAGGCCGTTACCCGCCCGATACGATCTGGTCGTAACGTATGGCCATGGTCCGATGGACGGCGACGCCCGCGCTGCTCGACATGGCCCTGCTCTTTCTGCGCCTCGGAACGACCGCCTTCGGTGGTCCGGCGGCGCACGTCGCGATGATGGAGGACGAGGTCGTGCGCCGCCGTCGATGGCTGTCGCGCGAGCAATTCCTCGACTACGTTGGCGCGACGAACCTCATTCCCGGTCCGAACTCGACCGAGTTGGCGATCCACATCGGCCTGGCGCGGCACGGCTGGCCGGGACTGTTCGTCAGCGGCGTGTGCTTCATCCTTCCATCGGCGCTCATCGTCGGCGTGATCGCGTGGGGGTACGTGCGGTACGGCGCGCTTCCGCAAGTCGCCGGCATCCTTGCCGGGATCGCACCGGTCGTCATCGCCATCGTCGTCTCTGCCCTGTGGCAACTGGGTCGAACCGCCGTGAAGTCTTCGTATCTCGCGGTGCTGGGGCTGGCTGCGCTCGTGGCGCTTCTGTCGGGCGTGCACGAGATGGTCGTGCTGCTTGCCGCCGGTCTGGCCAGCGGCGCTGCGGTGGGCGCGGTTACGTGGCGCGGCCGATTCGCTGCGCTGTTGAGTCTTGTCTGCGGCTGGACTTCGTGGCGGGTTGGAGTGCTGGCGGCCACGATCGCCGGCGCGGCCGGTCCGACCGCAGCGTTCACGCTGTGGTCGCTGTTTCTGGTCTTCGCCAGGATTGGCGCGCTCCTCTTCGGCAGCGGCTACGTGCTCGTCGCGTTTCTGCGCGCCGATGTCGTTGAGCGACTCGGCTGGCTCACCGAGCAGCAACTGCTCGACGCCGTCGCCGTCGGGCAGGTCACGCCAGGCCCACTCTTCACGACGGCGACGTTTGTCGGGTATCTCGTCGGCGGCGTCAGCTGGCGCCGCAGTCGCGACAGTGGGCATCTTTCTACCCGCGTTCGTGTTTGTGGCGTTGAGCGGCCGGCTCGTGCCGCGGCTGAGACGTTCTCGAGTGGCGGGGGCGGTGCTCGATGGCGTGAACGTCGCGTCGCTGGCGATGATGGCCGCGGTGACGTGGCAGCTTGGCTCGGCGACACTCCGAGCGCCCGTGCCACTTGCGCTCGCGAGCCTCAGCGCGCTGTTGTTGACGCGCTACTCGATCAATCCGGGCTGGCTCGTTGCGGGAGGTGCGACGCTCGGATGGATTTTCGCGCGTTCGGCGTAGTCAATCGGCGGCAGGCCTCTCCGGCGGCGCGAGAGCCGGCTCGCAACTTCCGGAGGAAGCTGAGCGGCGGGACTCGGAAGGGCGCACCCGGTCTTCTTCTGGAGACGGGTCGTATCTTTGCGGACGCTCTCGAGGTGGCCGAGGGCCTCGGTGACCGCGTGCCGGATGGTGCCGACGACGGGATCGGCGAGCTCGATGAGCCGGTAGTACACCCACAAGCCCTCGCGGCGCGTGTCGACCAGGCCGGAGCGGCGCAGGTACGCCAGATGCCGCGATGCCTTTGGCTGGGGAATGCGCAGGCTCTCGTGGATGTGGCAGACGCAGACCTCGCCGGTCAGCAGCAGGCCGAGGATGCGCAGCCGGGTCGGATCGCCGAGCGCCTGGAAGAGCGCGGCCATCCGGTCGAGTGGTTGCTTCATATGTGTGTTGACAAATATAGCACGGCCGGCCTAGATTTGTGCATTCGCGTATGCGAATACAAGTAGCGGGCGGGTCGCTGGCTCGATAGGAGAACGACGAGATGGATTCGTACAACGTGCTCTTCCTCTGCACCGGCAACTCGGCGCGCAGCATCATGGCGGAAGCGCTGTTGAATTACTGGGGCAAGGGCCGCTTCCATGCGTTCAGCGCCGGCAGCTTCCCGAAAGGAGAGGTCCATCCCCTCGCGATCGAGACGCTCCAACGAAGCAAGCTGCCGACCGACCAGCTGCGCAGCAAGAGCTGGAACGAATTCTCATCGCCGGATGCGCCGCCGATGCAGTTCGTCTTCACCGTCTGCGACAACGCTGCGGCGGAAGTGTGCCCGGTCTGGCCGGGTCAACCGATGACGGCGCACTGGGGCATCGAAGATCCCGCGGCCGCCGTCGGATCAGACGAGGACAAGGCCAGAGCGTTCACGAAGGCGTTTCGTGAGCTCGACGCGCGAATCAAGATATTTACCAGCCTGCGGCTCGAGATGCTCGACCGGATGGCCCTGCAACGCCAGCTCGACGAGATTGGGCTCAAAGACAGCCGGAGCGACGACTGCCCACCCGACGAAAGCTTGAACTGACCTTCAACCTGCCATCCGGGCGAATGTTCAGCGCCCTGGGCCTGTGCTCGTCTCGTTGCGCGACGCCGGCTTGGTGACGACGATCCGATCGAGCTCCTCGCCCTGCTCGGAGATCTGCTTCAGTGTGAGCCGAGGGCCGTCGACGTCGACGACGGTGAACGAATACACATCGCTCACGAGCTTCACGGTGAACGGCTGCCACGTCGGCACGTTGTCGGTCTGATCGGGATCGTAGGCGCCGGCGCCGCCGGCGCCGGTCACGATGTAGAGGACACCGTCGGGTGTCGTGTCGGCGAGCCCGTCGAAGCGTCTCGTCGATCTCGAAGTCGCCGTCGATCACGTAGGAGCTCGCCGCCTTGAAAGTGCGATCCGGAGCGGGCTTTGCCAGAAACTTGAGCGGGCGGCTGCGCTGATAATTGTGCACGTGACCGTTGAAGACGATGTCGACGCCGCGATGCTCGAGGATGTCGCTGATCAAGCGCATCTGCTGTTCCGAAAAATGCGCCCGCGATGAGTTGAACGGCGGGTGGTGAAAGACCACGAACTTCCAGGTGGCATCCTTCGCCGCCGCCAGATCCCGCGCCAGCCAGTTGCGCAGGTACGCATCCGACCAGTCGACGTAGACGTTCGAGTCGAGAAACGTCCAGTGCGAATTGCCATAGTCGAACGAATAGTTGGCCATCCGCGGGTAAGTCGATCGAATGTTCGCGAGATGGGCCTTGAGGCGATCGGGCGGCCCTTTGAAGGCCGGAGTATTCGGCAGACCGGGCTGCGTATATGGGCCGTTCAAGGGGAATGACCAGGTCAGGAAATACGCCTGGCCGTCGGGATCCCTGTCGTAGTCGCCGGTGCCGGCGTCGTGATTGCCATAGGACGCCGAACGAGAGCCGCGAGCGAATCAGCGGCGCGCCGCTATCGGGAGCCGCGGTGTCGGCGTTGTAGATGGGAAAGTATTTCTCGCGATACTCGACCATCCGGCCGGTCGAATAGACGATGTCGCCGGCAATGGCCACGAAGTCCGGCTGGGCGCGGTGCATCTGAAAGACGACGCGTTTCTCCTGGTCGGTGTGGGCGCCGGTGTCGCCGGTGACGGCGAAGCGGTACGGCTGGTCTGCCGCCGCACGCGTCTTACCCTTCGCAGTGAACACGACCTGTGCATTGCGCGTCACGCGATACTCGAACTCGCGGCCAGGCTCGAGACGCGTCAACGGCACGCTAAAGAGCCTGTAGGAACTGTCGGCCATGGTGATCAGCCGGCCGCCGCTTGCGATTGCGGACCGCCACGGCTCGCTGTCACGCTGGCGCAGCTCAACGACCCATTTCGCGTCGACATCGTTTGCCGCCTGCCAGAGCACGCGCACCGGCTCCATCGGTGACAGCCTGGGCAGGTCACCGAGCTGCAGGTACGGCTTGACGATGAATGGATCGTCGGGCGCCGCGACTGCTTGATCGGCCGCGGGCGCCGTCGATCCAGCGAGCGCCGCCAGGACGGCGAACCCGGCGAGCGCCCTGAAGACGGTGTCGCGGCGAACGAGACGGTGTGAGGCGTATGGCATGCTGCCGAGTGGCTCGGCGGGCATCTTCTCGCAATCGTGGCGTTTCGTCCAGTGCTAGAAGCTATCTCATAACCCTGGCTCGTTCCACGGTGCGAGCGAGCATCGCGAGCGAGCCACGCGAACGGCGCGCGCCGACGAAGCGGCGCGCGAGAGAGCGTGCAGGGGAGTCCGAGGGGCGAAGCCCCTCGGATAAGACTAGCTACGAGCGCAGTGGTATCCAGCCCCGATCCATCATGCGAGCGCGCCAACGCTCCGCCAGCTCGAACGCCTCGCTGTACTGCTTGCACCCTTCTGCCCGCAGAATCGCGCCGTCCAGCATGACGCGAAGCTCCAAGCCAGTCGCGACGGACACGAGCGAACAGCGGGCCGACGATTCCGCGCGCGTCAACGTCCACAACGTCCCGATGTTTCGACGCACGCCGTCACGATCGGGAGCAGGAGCATGGAATTCAGCCATTGGGCACCTCGCGAAGAGCGATCGTCCGAATTGGGGACAATACCCAAACATGCTAGGCGACGCGCGCAATCACGGAATGAATTGAGCGTAACAACGGCGTGACGCCGGTTCAGCCAGCCAACTCAGCCATTTACAGCAACAACAGGTGCGCAAGGCCGAGGAAGAGGAAGAACCCCATGCTATCGGTGATGAAGGTCAGCATGACGCTCGCGCCCTGGGCCGGATCCCTACGGGCCCGATGCAGAATCAGGGGCACTGCGATTCCGGTCACGGCCGCAACGATGAGGTTCAGGAGCACGGCCGTCATCATGACCGCCCCAAGCGCCGCGTCGTGATAGAGCGCGAACGCCAGGATTCCGGTGATGGTGCCCCACATCAAGCCGTTGACCAGGCTCACGGTGAGCTCCTTGCGCACCAGTTGACGATGCTGATCGCGGAGTTGATCGAGTGCCAGCGCGCGAATCACCAGCGCAACCGTCTGATTGCCGGTGTTGCCTCCGATGCTGGCGACAATCGGCATCAACGCCGCGAGCGCGACGATGCTGGTGATGGTGGTTTCGAATTGTGAGATGACGCGCGAGGCGACGAACGCCGTGACGAGGTTGAGCGCCAGCCACGGCCACCGGTTGTGCACGGACTGCCGAACGGTGGCAAACAAATCCTCAGCACCGCGCAGACCGGCGCGCGTCAGCGCCAGCTGCTCTGCCGAGTCGCGCAGGAAGTCCATGACCCGGTCGATCGTGATCCGCCCGACGAGCTTCCCTCGATCGTCGACGACCGGTGCCGACACGAGATCGTATCGCTCGAACGCCTTGGCCGCTTGAGCCGCTGGCGTGTCAGGCGTGAACGTCTCGACGTCGGCGAGCATCAGATCCCTCACGGCGGCCGCTGGGTCGCCTCGCACCAGCATGTGCAGCGGCAGCGCGCCCCTGACGATCTGCCGTGTGTCGACGACAAACAGTCGATCGGTTTGATCGGGAATCTCCCGCGCCCGCAGGTCCTCCAGCACTTCAGCGACGGTTTGCGTTTCACGCACGGTCACCACGTCCTGCGTCATCAAGCGGCCGACGGAATTCTCGTCGTGATGGCGAGCATCCTTCAACCAGGAACGATCCTGCGCGGCCAGCGCCTCCGACACTTCTTCAATCACGTCGTCAGGAACCTCGCCCGAGAGGAACGCCAGATCGTCGGCGTCGAGCGTCAGACAGGCCTTGACCAACTCGTCTCGAGTCAGTTCTTGAACAAGCGATCCGCGAACAGCCTCGCTCGCTTCGACCAGCGCGGCGCCAGCCTGCTCGGATTCGAGCTGACGAAACACCAGGAGGCGGTCGTCAGCGGGCAGCGAATCAAGGATGACCGCGATGTCGGCGGGATGTTGCGCCTTGAGATGCCGCTGCAGCTCGACGAGATTCTGTCGATGCTGCATCTGTTCGAGCAAGTCGTGACGAGGTGTCTGCTGCCGGCTGGCGAGCGAGGTCAGCACCCGATGGCGGTCCAGCAGACGCATGACCTCGTCACGCAGGCCCTCCACCGCCTGGCGAGAAGCTCCGGCCGACATGATTCGAACTCCCTCTCGTAGACCAAGGTCAGCTGGTGCACGACCAGCGCACAAAAGGGGAGCGTAGCACTGGCGGGGACGGGTTTACGAAGCGGAAACACTGACGCGCGACAATAGGCTCATGGCATTTACAGTGCTCGGCTTGGTCCTGGTCGTCGCGGGAGTCCTGTTGGCCGGGGTACTCGCAGTCGCATTCCGCGCACGCGGATCTCGCCAGCACGCTGGCGCCGGTTCGGGCGGAGACGCGAGCTGGCTGCCTGCCGTCATGAGCGGGGACGGGAGCGACGGGTGCGCGGCCGGCGACGCAGGTTGCGATGGGGGTGGCGGAGGCGGCGGCGACTGATCGAGTCTTAGCTCGATCCAGGTGTGGCGCGCTCCCGACTGAGTACCTGCTCCTCGCGAGGACGAACTCAAAATTGATATTCTCGTTACCTCGTCGACACGTCCCCTCCTCGGTAGAGTCTCGATAATCCTCCGGTTCGGTCGGCGCTGCCGCGATGCGTCAGCGCGAGTCGTTGACGGACGGAGGACATCGATGCTGATGAGAAAACTGTGTGCGCTCGCCGCGGCGGTGAGCGTCGTGACCGCGGTCCCGCTGGCGCACGGTAGCCACGGTGGTGACGACCGATTTGGGATCGGCTCGTTCCGGCCGGTCGCGACGTTCAGCGTGCCACGCGCGCCAGACGACGAGATGGCCACGAGCGTGGAAATCGTCTCGGTGACCCGCGACGGCAAGTATCCTCGTGGCACCCGGATGCACGGGGCAGGCGCCCGAAGGCCTGCTGACGATCCCGTCGCGCAATTTGTTTGTCAGCGCCAACGAGGGCGATCGGTGAAGGTGCCGGCGGCACCATCTCGATTTTCGAGGGCGTGCCCGGCCGCTGGGACCGTCAGCAGATCAGCCGAGGATCTTCTCGAGCGGCCTGGATGAGCCGTGGGGAGCGCTGTCGGGTCTCGCGTCGAGTCCGTACCGGCCGCACGTGCTCTACTCGGTTCCAGACGACGCGCTGCCGTCGAGCATTTTCAGCATCCACGTGGGCGACGGCTTCGCGCGGATCCGTGAGCGCACGCCTGTCACGCGGGGCGGCGAGCAGGTCCTGTTCGATCTCGAAGGCATTGTCGTCGACACCTCGATCGCGCGACCGAAGAAGATCGAAGGCCTCGCCGTGACCCGGGGCGGTTATCTCTGGGTGGTGCTGGACAACGACGGCGGCGAGTTTGAATCTCGGCTCGTGCGCTACAACCAGCTCTTCCGTTAGGGTATCGAGTCTGCTCGCCCCGTGCACCGTCACGGCGCAGCCGGAGGCCGAAAATGATCCCGCCAAGCGTGACGAATCCTCGCTTGGCAGGGTCGTCGTTGGCCAGTCGCAACCGCGAACCCAACCCTGGAATTCGAGCTCAACTGGATACCTGGCACGGCGCTAAGTCATTGATTCATAAGGGAGTGCAAATGCCCAATATCTGTTTACATGGAATTTACAGACCGCTCACCGTCTAACTGGGGTACAACGGTGCAGGACATTCGAGTCGCGGTTCGCAAGCAGAGCGGTTCGCAAGCGGAGAGGTGGAAAAAATGTTCGCGAAGGAACTCAGACAGGCGGGGCATACCAAGCGGTTCACGATCTCGGAGGCCGGGAGCGAGGGCTGGGAGGTGCGCGTCGAGCAGGATAGTGAAGTCGTGCGCCGGGTCCACTATACGGACTGGCACAGGGTCGAGCGCGCGGTGTTGATGCTGTCCCTTCAGGTGTCCGAGCTAGAAAACAACGGCTGGCTGGAGACTCAGCCAAGCTGAACACGCGTCCGCGGGGTCGGCTACGCCGACCGAGCACGTGCACGCGATCCGCTTCGTAATCCTTTTCGTCGCCCTTCAAGCCCAGCCTACCGGTACGATCAGCCTGCCGGCCGGGGCTTACCACGTCGTCGCCCTCGCGACCACTCCCGCTGGGTTTCTGCAGGCAACTCCACACGTCCTGCGCGGATTGACCGTGCGCGCAAACGCGGGTCACGTTCGGCGACGGCGAAACGCGGCAAGTGCGCCTGTCACTCGTTCGGCAGGAGTGACTGCGACTCGCTATTCGACGAATCGATAACCGAGGCCGACGACCGTCTCAATTTGACGGCCGGCGATCCCGAGCTTTCCCCGCAGACGGCCGACGTGGACGTCGACGGAGCGCGTCTCGACGAAGCGGTCGAGCCCCACACGCGCTCCAGCAGCCGGTCGCGCGAGAGCACGCGGTTGCGGTTCTCCACCAGGAACTCGCAGCAGCTCGAACTCGCGCCGCGTAAGGCGCACCGCGCGCCATCGACCGAGACGGCGACGGCATCGAAGTCGGCGTCAGGTGTTTGCCGGTGAAGACGTTGGCGCCGATCGCCGACCCGTCGCGGCGCCGCAGCACGGCGCGCACGCGCGCCGCCAGCTCGCGCAGGCTGAACGGCTTGGTCACGTAGTCGTCGGCGCCGACATCCAGACCGGTCACCCGGTCGGCTTCGCTCGTCCGCGCCGTCAGCATGATGATCGGCACGTCGGCCGTATCCGGGCGGGCGCGCAGGATGCGGCAGACCTCGAGGCCGCTGAGCACCGGCAGGTTGAGGTCGAGGATGATCAGGTCGGGCGTCTGCTCGGCGACCGCCCGCAGCGCGGCGTCGCCGCTGCCGACGATCTCGACGTCGCATCTCCCGTTCTTTCGAGCGTCAGCTTGATGAGCCCGGCGATGTCCTGCTCGTCTTCGACGACGAGCACGCGCGGCGCCGATTCATTGGCGCCGGCCGCTGCCGTTTGGCCCGTGCGGCGCCTTGTCTCTGTCATCTACTGCCGGGGTCCATGACTTAAACCCCCAGCGCGAGCCTATCGCCGCGCACGTTTCTGTTCGTGACGTCTGGGTTAAGTGTGAGTTAAGAGATCGGCGGTGGTCACCGCCGTCAGATGCCCCGCTGGAGCCGCTCCATCCGGGCCGTGGCGAAGCGCGCCAGCAACGAGCAGAGCAGCACCATCGACACAGCACCAGCGCGCCAGCCCACGCAAGGCGGTGCCACTCGGCGTACGGGGAAATCGCATACGTGAAGATTTGCACCGTGAGGGTCGAGACAGGCTGTGTGACGTCGGTGGACCAGAAGCTGTTGTTCAACGCGGTGAACAGGAGCGGCGCGGTTTCGCCGGCGATGCGCGCCAGCGCCAGCAGGATGCCGGTCAGGATTCCCGGCAACGCCGCCGGCACCACGACCGTGAAGACGGCGCGGCCTCGTGTTGCCCCGAGTGCAAGGGCTCCTTCCTTCAGCGTCGACGGGACCAGGCGCAGGAGCTCCTCGGTCGTTCGCATGATGAGCGGAATCATCATGACGCCGAGCGCCAGTCCGCCGGCCAGCGCCGAGAAGCGGCGGTATGGCAGCACGGCGACGCTGTAGACGAACACGCCGATGACAATCGACGGCACACCGTTGAGCGTGTCGGCCGCGAACCGCGTCGCTGACGCCAGCCGCGTCCCGGGTACTCGGCGGTGTAGACGCCGCTCATGATGCCGATCGGCAGTGCGAACAGGGCGCCGACCAACGTCACGATCAGCGAACCGACGATGGCATTCGCCATGCCGCCGCCCGTTTCGCCGACCGGACGCGGCATCTCTGTGAAGAACGCGGCGTTTACCGAGCTGATCCCTTGCCCGACGACGTGGAAGAGCACCAGCGCCAGGGGCACCAGGGCGATCAACACCGCGAGCCCGCACAAGACGATGACGACATGCGACAGGAGCCGCCGCCGTGTGTCGCGCGTCATGCGGCCGCTTTCGGGGCCGCCAGCGGCCAGAGACGCGGCCGGCGTCCAGAGGCCATCGACCAGATCAAGAGCCGCGACATCATGTTGATGATCAGCGTGATGACGAACAGCACCAGTCCGATTTCCACCAGCGCATTCAGGTAGAGCTCGCCAGTGGCCTCCGCGAACTCATTCGCCAGAACAGCGGCCATCGTGTATTGCGGCGCGAACAGCGACAGGCTGATCTGCGGGCTGTTGCCAATCACCATCGTCACAGCCATCGTTTCGCCGAGCGCCCGCCCGAAGCCGAGCATGACCGCGCCGACGATCCCGGTCCGGGCGAAAAAGAGCGCCATGCGGATCGCTTCCCACCGCGTCGCACCGAGCGCATAGGCGCCTTCACGCTGCGACGGCGGCACGGCCTTGAGCACTTCGCGCGCGACCGAGGAGGTGAAGGGGATGACCATGATGGCCAGGATGAGGGCGGCCGACAGCATGCCGACGCCCAGCGGTGGGCCGGAAAAAAGCGGCACACCCTTCAGCCACTCCGGAGTCGCCGCCTCGAACTGGCGTACCGCCGGTACGAGGACGAAGATGCCCCAGAGTCCATACACGATCGACGGGATCGCCGCGAGCAGCTCGGTGAGAAAGACCAGCGGGCGTCGCAGCCAGGCGGGAGCCAGTTCCGCGGTGTAGATCGCGATGCCGATGGCGATCGGCGTCGAGATGACCAGTGCCAGGACAGACGAGTAGAGCGTGCCCCAGATGAACGGTCGCGCCCCGAACTCGCCGAGCACCGGATTCCAGCTGTCCGTCTGCCAGAACTGCCAGCCGAACTGCCTTGATCGACAGCAGCGACTCACGAAACAGCGTGATGGCGATCGCGACGACGATGCGATGAGAATGAGAGCGAAGGCGCCGGTGACGCCGCGAAAGAGAATCTCGTCGGACCGGACTGAGGACCGTCGCGGCATCAGTCCACTTTCAACTGTTCGAGCGCTTTCAGCTCCATCTCGACCACCGGCTGCGGCAGGCGCGCGTAGCCGAGCGCCGGGGCGAGCTTCTGGCCGTCGGTGAGGGCCCAGCGCAGGAAATCCCGCATCTGGCGGCCCTGGGCCTTGTCTTGCGGCGACTCGTAGAGGAGCAGCCAGGTGAACGAGGAGATCGGATACGCAGCGGCGCCCGGGGCATTGGTGATCGAGATGCGGAAGTCAGCCGGCATCTGGCTCGCGGCGCCGGCAGCCGCCGCCGTTACGCTTTCGACCGACGGCGTGACGAAGGCGCCAGTGCTGTTCTGTACGGCGCCGACGCCGATCTTGTTCTGCAGCGCGTATACCAGCTCGACGTAGCCGAGCGCGCCCGGAATCTGCCGGACTAGCGCGGTCACGCCATCGTTGCCTTTGCCGCCCAGTCCAGCGGGCCACTTCAACGATGTGCCGACGCCGATCGTCGACTTGAAGTCCGGAGAGACCTTCCCGAGATAGTCCGCGAAGATGAACGTCGTGCCCGAGCCATCAGAGCGATGCACGAAGGTGATGTCGGTCGCCGGCAGCGTCACGCCGGCATTGTGCTGCACGATGGCCGGGTCGTTCCATTTCCTGATCCTGCCGAGGACGATGTCGGCGAGAACCGGACCGGTGAACCGCAGCGGCTGTGAGACGCCGTCGAGATTGTAGATCGGCACCACCGCTCCCAGGACGGTGGGGAAGTGGAGGATCTTTCCGGGAGTCGTGGACATCAGCTCGTCGCTCACCGGCTGATCCGACGCGCCGAAGAAGACCGTGCCGCTCGTCAGCTGCCTGATGCCGGCTCCCGAACCGAGCGATTGATAGTTGATGCGAACGTCGGCGTGGAGCTTGGTGTACTCGGCGAACCACTTCGAGTAGATCGGATTCGGGAAGGTGGCGCCGGCGCCGTTGATCTGGCCACGCGCTCCTTCATTGCCGCCGCTGGCGTCAGGCGGCGCGCTGGAACCGCCCGAGCTGCAGCCAGCCTGGGCGGCTGCGCCGGCGAGCACGAGCAGCAGGGTCAAAGAACGGGCGAGAACACTCATCGAAGTCACTGTATAGCAGGTGGTCAGCACCTGACGGCGGGGGGCGCAGGTTGGGACCGCAAGAAACTACAACTGACGAACGCCGCGGCCAGAACCCTGGGGTCTGAAGACCCCAGGGCCACGATTTCTCTCATCGTGGGCCCGGGGTCTTCAGACCCCGGGCGACAACCTCAGAAGAGGAAGCGCACCGACAACTGCGTCTGGCGCGCGGCGCCGAGGCCGACGGTGCGGTTGAGCGGCCCGAGCATGTAGCCGAACGTGCCGGCCACCGCATCGCGTGAACGGCTGACCAACCGTGCCGGCCGGCAGGCCCGCCGCCGGGTTCTCGTAGTTCAGGCGGTTGGTGATGTTGAACAGCTCGAGGCGGAACTGGAGACCCTGGTTCGTGCGAGAAGCGGATGTCCTTGCTGATGTTCAGGTCGAGCTGCCAGAAGTTCGGCCCGCGCAGGAAGTTGCGCGGGCAGGTTGCCGAACGTGCCGGGCATCGGCGCGGCGAACGCCGCCGGGTTCAACCAGCGCACGCCGTCCTTCAGATACGGGTTCACGCCGGGGACGAGATCCGGCCGCTGCGTGCCGCGCGAGTTGCCGCCGGGAATATTGGTGACGGTGACGCCGCCCACCGGGACCGTGTCGGGTCGCGCAATCGTGACGTTGATGGGCACGCCGGACCGGGCGTTCAGGATGCCGCCGACGCGCCAGCCGCCGGTCGATTGGCCCGTTGAACGGCAGCATGTAGACCAGCGAGCCGTTGAACGAGTGCGGCAGGTCGGTCGGGTTGGTGCCGAACTCCGTGTTGTAGTCGAAGGTGTTCGACGCCGTTGCCGCCTCGTTCGAGCCCTGGGTCGTGCCTTCGTTGCGCGAGTACTGGTACTGCAGGCCGCCCGAGAGCCCGCTGCGGAAGCGGCGCGTCAGGCCGATCTGCAGCGCGTCGTAGCTCGCTCTGCCGCAGCCGCTGAGGGCGTTGCCGTTGATGACCAGCCCGTCGACGCAGCCCGACGTCTTGTAGTCGACCTGTCCGACCGAGGGCGACTGCCGCTGGCGGGTGGTGTTGTCGAAGGTGTTGGCGACGCCGCGCAGGAACATGTCCTTGCCACGGCTGCCGGTGTAGCCGACCGACAGGTTGAGCGCGGAGAACAACTCCTGCTCGATGCTGGCGCCGTACTGGACGTTGTACTCGTCCGGGCCGATCGTGCGTGTAGCCGCGCACCGACAGCAGGTTGCGATAGACCGAGGGGTCAACGGGATACGCCAGCACCGGCACGTCGGTCGACTGGACGCGCCGCCGCTCGATGTAGTTCTCGATCGGCTGGATGCGATCCTCGAACTGTCCGGGGCCGTAGAAGATGGCCGTAGCCGGCGCGCAGCGCCGTCTTCGTGGTGAGCTGGTAGACCGCCGACAGCCGCGGCGCGAAGTTGTTCTTGTCGGAGTTGTAGAAGGCCGGGTCGTTGGCGCGAAGGCGTTGTCCTCGATGAAGAACGGCTTCGAGAGATTGTCCTTCTCCTTGACCACCGAGTAGAAGTCGTAGCGCAGGCCGAGCTCGAGCGTCAGCCGGCTGCTGACGCGCCAGGTGTCCTGCGCGAAGCCGATGGCGTAGAACTGCTGCGGCGTGAAGAACGGCGAGTCGAGCGCCACGGCGACCTGGGCCGGCGTGTTGTCGATGAACGCGTTGATGCTGTTGTAGGTGATCTCGGTGCTGCCCAGGAACTGGAACTTCGAGGCGATGTTCCGGTATTCGCCGCCGAGCTTGAAGGTGTGACGCGCCGCGCGTGATGGTCAGCGCGTCGCTCAGCGAAATCGACCGCGGATCGTAAGCCTGGCCGTTGGTCGAGGCGTTGCTCGTCGCGCGCACCAGCAGGCCGCTGCGCGCGATGCCGGTCGTGCCGCGGGCGTCGATCGACTGCGAGGTGACCGTCCCGGAGAGCGAGACCTGGGTCGGCGTCGTAACCGCTCGGCCCGAACGCGTTGGCGTCGTACCTGCGGGCGGTTGTAGCCGATCTTCAGCTCGTTGATGACGCTCGTGCCGAAGATGGACTGGTGATTGGCGACGAAGTTCAGCGGATGCTGCGTCGGCAGCACGCGCCGCGGCGTGACCGTGCGATCCGGCGTATCGACGCGGCCATCGCTATACAGCACGCGCGCGTAGAAGCTCTGATTGTTGGTGAAGCGATGGTCGACCCGGAACGGACGGCGGTGTCTTCGCGCTGTTCGGCCTCGGTGTTGAGCGTGGCCAGGGCGAGGAACGGGTTGGCCGTCGGCACGGTGCCGCGCGGGAAGCCCGCGAGCAGGGGCGCCACCGCCTGCGTGCGCGACGGCGCTCTGGCCGCCGCCGCTGCCGACCGGCTCACCGGCCATGATCCGGCGGATCGCTTCGTCGCTCGGCACCGCTTCGGTGAAGCTCAGGCCGGTCGTCTGCCTCAGGCCCTCGTAGCTGCCGAAGAAGAACGTGCGGTTGGCGACGATCGGGCCGCCGAGCGAGCCGCCGAACTGGTTGAACTCGAGCTCCTGCTTCTTGTCGTCGTACTTGCTGGCGGAGTCGAGCGCGTCGTTGCGCAGGAACTCGAACAGCGAGCCGCTGTAGCGGTTTGCGCCGCTCTTGCTGATGACGGTGATGTTGCCGCCGGAGCCGAGGCCGCTCTCCGCCGGCGCCAGACCGGAGTTGACGCGGAACTCCGCAATCGACTCCATCGACGTCTGCAGGCGGAACTGCGAGCCGGTCGCGTTGAGGTAGCCGGGGCTGGCGTCCCACACGTAGGTGCCGTCGACGCCGTCGTAGTTCAGATAGTTCTGCTGATTCGACTTGCCGTTGAACCGCACGCTGGCCCAGCCGCCGTTGCCGTCGGAGGTCGCGCCGGTCGCGAGCGTCATCAGGTTGGCGAAGTTGCGGCCGTTGACCGGCAAGCTGCTCGATCTCTTCGGGGCTGACGTTGACGCCGAGCTTGGCCGACTGGTATCGATCACCGTCGCGTCAGCCGTCACGGTGACCGCCTCCGCGACGTTGGCCACGGCGAGCAGAAGATCGAGTGGCTTGATGTCGCCGGCGCCCACGGCGATCTGGCCGCGATTAGGGGAGAAGCCGTCGAGTTGGCCGGTCACTTCATACTGGCCGGGCGCGAGGTTCGTAAAGACGTAGCGGCCTTCAGCATCGGTGACCGCCGTGCGCACCGCGCCGGTGTTGGCTGAGGTGATTGTGACTGTCACACCAGGGAGGACGGCGCCGCTCGCGTCGGTGACCCTCCCGACGATTCGCGATTCCGTCTGTTGAGCCGCGACAGGCGCGGCAGTCGCTAGCGCCAGGGCGCCGTACAAAACGAAACGGGCAATGTTGCGGTGCAGACTCATAGTCTCCCTCTGATGAGAAGTGCTCGCGGCCGAATGGCTGGATGGGCGTCTCGCGCGACCTTCACAGTAGTGAGCCGCTGTGAAACGGATGCGACGCACGCGTTTCGACAGCGTTAAATCGCGCACAGGCAGAAGAAGCGATGAGCGGGACTCGAAGTGCGCCTCGCCCGCGATTTCGCGAAATTAACCCAGCCGTAACATGGGTGTCACCCGCCGATAACACACGATCACTAGGCTTCAGACGTTTTGCGCCGCCTTCCTAGTTCATCCGACCGATCTCGTCCGCGGTTCCCGCAGAGTGCGCCAGCAGCGCGGTAAGGACGCGGCGAGCGTTTTTGCCGAATCTCCGCTGCACTGGAGACGGATTGATACACGGCGACGCAATGTCGAGGTCAGATTGGCGCCGGGATGCCAAGAAATGGCTGAAGGAGAGGCTGCATGAGAGCGACGTCGGGTAGATGTGGGTGGTGGGCGGTGCTGGTGCTGCTGGCCGTGGTCGGTTGCGCGCGGACTGGCTATGCGCAGGGCTTTTACTACAAGGAAATCCGCAAGGACGACCGCATCTACGTCTTCAATCTTGCCGACGAGGCCGACAGATTCGAGAAAACAGGTGAGATGGGCCGGGGCCTCACGAGGCCCGGCGCCGGACCAAACGGCGAGACGGTCGTGGCTGACAGCGAACGCGCGCTTCAGCTCTTTTTCTTCAAGCACAACATCTCTGAACCCGTGCCCGAGCCTCCAGTCCCGCTCCAGCGCATCGCGTGGAGCGATGGAAAAACCAGAATCACGACCGACTTCGCCTACCTCGAGATTTCAAATCGCGTGCAGGTTCGCTACACGCAGGAGATGCCGGACGACACCATTACGCTTCCCGGCACAGGCGGCCCGGGGGATACGAAGGGTTCGTTCCGCATCCGTCGCGCCAAGTTCAAGTTGGAGGGGTGGTTCTGGATTCCACCGCAAGTGGCGCCCTCTCCCGCAGTCCTGCCGAAGCTGTCGTACGAGCTGCAACTCAACTGGGCGGCCGTTGGCGCCAACGTTGGTGCGCAGCCCGCCAACGTCGGTGCAATTCTCGAAGACGCAAATATCGCGTGGGATCCGCAGGGGAAGGGCAAGTTTCGATTCGTGTTGGGACAGGTACAAGGTGCCGTTCGGACGTCAACAGATGACCTCTTCCGGGAATCAGCAGTTTGTCGATCGAGCGCTGGTGTCCGATGAATACGAGCGCGGACGCGACCTTGGCTTGTCTGTCCAGGGTGTGGTCTGGAGCAACAAGCTCGAATACCGCGCCGGGATGTTCAATGGGAACGGCCTGACGCGGCCGACCAACGACAACGCCAAGTTTCAATACAACGCCCGGCTGATGTGGCAGCCGAACGGCAACCAGGTGCTGGCGCAGCGCGCGTGGGTCAGTGGCGCGTTGTACTCCGAAGTGGACTTCGAGTCGACGACGGTTGCTCTCTATGCCTTTGCCGTGAACTACGAGCACAACGACTTCCACGGGACGACGACCGGCGTCGATCTCAAGTCAGACGCCGTTGGTGTCGACGGCATCTTCAAGTTCAAAGGATTCTTCGCCACAGGCGAGTACTTCTGGCGGGAGCGCAGGCCCGAGACCGGCCCCAAGTTCGAGTCGAATGGGGGCTACTTTCAGGCCGGGATGATGCTCAATCGTCGTCGCACATGGGAAGGCGCCGTGAGGTACGGCGAACGCGAAGGTTCACTCGGCCAAATCAACTCCGAGAACACCGAGCTGCGCGGCGGCCTCAGCTACTACTACCGTCGTCACACGCTCAAGTTGCAGATGGACTTCGGACGAGTCGAGGTTGGCCGCATCACGAGTCCCGGCAAGGCAAAGACGAACGAGCTGCGTATCCAGTCGCAGTTTATCTTCTGAACGTTCACAGTTTGATCGGCGACAACAAAAGGTTGGTATTGGAAGGAAGGAAACCATGAAGCGCGTTCTCGTGACTCTTGTGAGTCTGCTGACGGCGACCACGCTCGCGTTATCAGCGGGGCAGGTCGTCAAAGTCGACTCCGCAATCCCCGGCTATCAGAAGGCCAGCGGCGTATCAGGAAGCCTCAGCAGCATCGGGTCCGATTCGATGAACAACCTGATGACGCTCTGGGCCGAGACGTTTCGGAAGTACTACCCGAACGTCAAGGTGCAGGTGGAGGGCAAGGGCTCCTCGACGGCGCCACCGGCGCTCATCGCGGGCACGGCCCAGTTCGGACCGATGTCGAGGACGATGCGCTCGACCGAGATCGATCAGTTCGAGCAGCGGTACGGTCACAAGCCGACCGAGATTCGAACGAGCTATGACGCGCTGGCGGTCTATGTCCACAAAGACAACCCGATCAAGGAGCTCTCGCTGGCGCAGGTCGAAGCCATCTTCGGGAAGAGCCGCAAACGGGGATATAAGCAGAACGTCACGACGTGGGGTCAGCTCGGTCTGACGGGCGAGTGGGCCGACAGGCCCATCGGCCTCTACGGCCGCAACTCCGCGAGCGGCACATACGGGTTTTTCAAAGAGCACGTCCTGAAGAACGGCGACTACAAGGACACGGTGAAGGAACAGCCCGGTTCAGCCTCGGTCGTGCAGGGCATCACCGAGGATCGCTACGCGATCGGCTACAGCGGCGCAGGCTACCGCACCTCAGGGGTCAGGGCAGTGCCGCTGTCGGAGCAGCCCGCGGGGCCGTTCTTCTCGGGCACGTATGAAGAGGTCACGAGCAACAAATATCCCCTGGCCCGTTTCCTCTACGTCTACGTCAACAAGGCGCCCGGCAAGCCCCTCGATCCGCTTCCGCTCGAATTCCTGAAGCTCATGATGAGCAAGGAAGGACAGGAGGTCGTGGTCAAGGACGGCTACATGCCGTTGACGCCCGCCATCATCAAGGAAGAGCTCACCAAGATCACCGGGACCGCTGGCACCCAGTAGCGTGCGGACCAGCAACGTTCAGGGAGGAAGCGCCGCCGGAGGGCGGCGCTTCCGCGACGAAATGCGCTCCCGCCGGACCATGCCATGAGTGTGCCCGCAGCCCAGCAGACGCTTGCCTCGCCCCTGTCCGGCCAATCCGCTGTCCGGCGGCAGATGGCTGCCGCCGCGGGCCGCATCAAGCGGCTCAAGCGCATTGATCGCGCGGCTGTCGGCATCATCACCCTCGGCGGTATCGGGGTTGTCTTGAGCGTGATCGGGATCCTCATCTTCATCGGTGTGGAAGCGATTCCGTTGTTTCGCGCGGCGTCGGTCAACCTGGGCGGAACGCTTCGGCTGGGCGACAGCAGCGCCGAAGCGTCGATGGAGCGTCAGGCGTTTGGCAGTGACGAGTTCGGCCGCTATGTCTACACGGTCGAGCCCGCCGGCAAGGTCGCCTTCTTCAATCGCGCCACTGGCGCGCGCGAGCTCGAGCAGAGTCCGCCATCGCTTGCCGGCGCGACCGTTGTCGCATCCTCACGCTCGATGTTCGGAGACTTCGTCGGGGCGAGTACCGCCGATGGGCGTGTGGTGCTCTTGCAGGTACGTTTCCTGCCGGTTCATGAGGGCGGTGCTGTCGCCGGCGTGAAAGTTGACGTCAGGGAGCGCGGTGTCGTCGCGCTCGATCCTGGAGGTCGTGCTGCCGGCCGGGTGTCGTATCTCGAAGAAGGCGAGCGCAAGTTCGTCATCGGTCAAGTCGGCGAAAGCGACGTCGCGCTCTGGTGGCTCGACGACGAGGGTGGGGAGCGGCGAGCGGTCGTACGCATTCCCGATGGCCAGAAGGTCACCGCAGTACGTGTCGGCCGCACCGGCACGGCCATCGCCGGCACCGACGGCGGCAAGGTGTATCACTGGCTGCTTGGCGAGACGGCGACGCTGACCGACGTGTCACCGGTCAGTTCCTCTCCGATCAGCGCCCTCGAGTACATGATTGGCAACAACACGTTCATCGCGGGCACCGGCGACGGTCAGGTGACGGCCTGGTTCCGTGCGCCGGTCGTCGCCGACGGCGACCTCGCCATGGTCCGCGCCTCGCAGTTCGAGCCGCAGGGATCGGCGGTGACGGCCATCGCCGCGTCGACCAGGGATCGGACGTTCGCCACGGCCGGATCGAACGGTCACGTGCTCCTCCGGCATCAAACGTCCGGCCGGACATTGGCCGAGGTGCCGGGCACGACCGCTGTGCAAGGGCTCGTCCTGACCCCGAGGAGCGACGGCCTGTTCGTCGCGCGCGCGGGTGGCGGGATCGACCGGTTTGCGATTTCCAATCCCCACCCGGAGGCGAGCGTCCACACGCTCTTCGGCAAGGTGTGGTACGAGGGCTACGCCAAGCCCGAGTACGTGTGGCAGTCGACTGGGGCGACCGACGATTTCGAGCCGAAGATGAGCCTGATCCCGCTCCTCTTCGGCACGATCAAGGGCACGTTCTACGCGCTGGTGTTTGCCATCCCGCTCGCCGTCCTCGGCGCCCTCTACACGTCGCAGTTCGTGCACCCGAGCATTCGCGCCCGGATCAAACCGACGGTCGAGATCATGGCCGCGCTGCCGAGCGTCGTGATTGGCTTCGTCGCGGGCTTGTATCTGGCGCCGGTCGTCGAGCGCAACCTGGTCAGCGTGATGCTGCTCGCGATCGTGCTCCCGGTGTTCGGGACGTCGGGCTTTCTCGTGTGGAGCGCCCTCCCGCACGCGCTGCGGCGCCGCGTTCGAGTAGGCGCCGAACTACTGGTGATCGTCCCGTTGCTGATTATTGGCTGCGGGGTGGCGTTTGCGCTCGGGCCGTTGGTCGAGGGCTGGATGTTCGGCGGCGACGCGCGACAGTGGTTGTCGAGCACGCTCGGGATCACCTATGACCAGCGCAACAGCCTGGTCGTGGGATTGTCGATGGGCTTTGCCGTGATCCCGATCATCTTCACGATTTGCGAAGACGCCTTCGGAAGCGTGCCGTCCAACCTCGTCGCCGCTTCGCTCGCGGTCGGCGCCAGTCGGTGGCAGACCGCCATCCGCGTGGTGCTGCCCACCGCCAGCCCTGGCGTCTTCTCGGCGATCATGGTTGGCTTCGGCCGTGCCGTCGGCGAGACGATGATCGTGCTGATGGCGACAGGCAACACGCCGCTCCTCGACTGGTCGATGTTCAATGGCTTCCGCACGATGTCCGCGAACATCGCCGTCGAAATCCCCGAGGCCCCCCAGGGCGGCACGCTGTATCGGATCCTGTTCCTGTCGGCGGCGGTGCTCTTCCTTCTGACCTTTACGGTGAACACCGTGGCGGAAGTCGTGCGACAGCGCCTGCGCGAGCGCTACCGGGCCTTGTGATGGATTTGCGAACGATTCTCCGCCGCGGCGATCCGGCTATCTGGTTCACGGGAACCGGGCTGGGCATCAGCCTGCTGATGATCACGGCAATGATCGGCCTCGTCCTCGTCAACGGCCTGGGGTTTTTCTGGCCCAAGCCGCTGACGCAGGTGACGCTCGCCGACGGCACGTCCCTCCTCGGCGAGATGGTCACCCGGGAGGCGATTCCGCACCCCGGAACCGCGAGAGCCAGCGCCTACCGCGTGCAGATGAAACTGGGCAACCGCGACATTCTTCCTGCCGACTTCCGATGGGTGGATGAGGCCGACATCAAGAGCCGCAGCGAGCCGCGCGAAGCCGTCTACGTCGAACGCCGCGAGTACGGACCCTTCATCGGCATACCAGTGCGTCTCAGCGAGGAACAGAAGGAGCTGGCGAGCGGCCCCGACGCGGTCTGGCAGGCATTGCAGCCGCTCATCGCGAAGGCTGCCGAGGATCGCGATCGCATCCGCCGGATCGAGCGAGATGAGATCGGCGCGATCAACACCGAGATCGAAGCGGAGCGCCTGGCGACGCGCGCCGCCGAGTTGCGCGCGGCCCGGGGAGCCGCGGTCGATGTGGCGGCGGCGCGGGCGGCGACCGAGCAGCGCCTGGCCGAGCTCAAGAAGCGCTATGCCGAAGCCGAGACGCGCCTCAGCGAGGTGGTGGCGCAGACCTCGCTCACGCGCGTAACGCTCGCCGCCGTCGACGGCACGGAGAAGGAGATCCCGACGGTTGATATCTTTCGCGCGTATCGAGCCAACGAGTTGTCCTTCGGCGGGCGGGTCGGCGTCTACGCGAGCCGTCTATGGGAGTTTCTTTCTGGCGACCCGCGCGAATCGAATACCGAGGGCGGCATCTTCCCGGCGATTTTCGGGACCGTGATGATGGTTATCCTCATGAGCATGCTGGCGGTGCCGTTCGGTGTCCTCGCCGCGCTCTATCTCCGGGAATACGCGCACCAGGGCGTGCTCGTCCGCGTGGTTCGAATCGCAGTGAACAATCTCGCCGGGGTGCCATCGATCGTCTTCGGCGTGTTCGGCCTGGGGTTTTTCGTGTATTTCATCGGCGGAGCGATCGACCAGGCGTTCTTCCCCGAGAGCCTGCCGACGCCGACGTTCGGGACGGGTGGAATTCTCTGGGCGTCCCTCACGCTCGGCCTTCTCACAGTTCCGGTCGTGATTGTCGCCTCAGAGGAGGCTCTGGCGGCAGTGCCGCGCTCGATGCGGGAGGCGTCGCTCGCCACAGGCGCCACCAAGTTCCAGACGATTCTCCGCGTGGTGCTGCCTGCGGCGGCTCCGGGGATCCTCACCGGCCTGATTCTCGCGATGGCTCGCGGCGCTGGCGAGGTGGCGCCGCTGATGATCACTGGCGTCGTCAAGCTCGCGCCCGATCTGCCGCTCGACACGTTGCAGCCGTTCCTGCACCTCGAGCGCAAGTTCATGCACCTCGGCTACCACATCTACGACGTCGGGTTCCAGAGTCCGAACGTCGAGGCTGCCAAGCCGATGGTCTATGCGACGACGATCCTGTTGCTGCTCATCGTCGTGGCATTGAATCTCACGGCGATTATCGTCCGCAATCACTTGCGCAAGCGCTATCAGACGTCAGCGTTCTAAGCCACGGATCACACGGATAACACGGATCGTTTTAGGCCACGGCTCGCACGGACAACACGGATCGTTTCAGGCCACGGATTACACGGATTACACGGATCGTTTTAGGGCCACCGATTTCACGAACAACACGGATCGGATTTGCGAGAAAGCTTTCTGAGTGATGGACGGGATGCACGCTGATCCAGGAGTCGAGGTTATGAGCGAGCCGACGGTGAGTGCGGGCGATGGTCCGCTCATCAAGACCGACGTCCAATTCGCGCGCCCGACTCAGTCCGCATCGGACCGGACGCCAGCAATCACCATCCGGGACGTCAACTTGTTCTACAGCACGAAGCAGGCGTTGTTCGACATCTCGATGGACATTGGCGCGAAGGAAGTGACGGCGTTTATCGGTCCATCAGGCTGCGGCAAGTCCACGCTGCTGCGCTGCATCAACCGGATGAACGACCTCATCGATAATGTCCGGATCACCGGGACATTCAGTGTGCACGGCCAGGACCTCTACGCCGACAGCACCGACGTCATTGAGGTACGCCGGCGAATCGGCATGGTGTTCCAGAAATCGAACCCGTTGCCGAAGTCGGTCTACGAGAACGTAGTCTATGGGCTCCGCATCGCGGGCATCAAGACGAAGGCGACCCTCGATGAGGCGTGCGAGCGCAGCCTCAGAGGCGCCGCCCTGTGGGAAGAGGTCAAGGATCGGCTCCACGAGAGCGGACTGTCTCTGTCGGGAGGCCAACAGCAGCGGCTGTGCATCGCTCGCGCGATTGCGATCGAGCCCGAGATCATCCTGATGGACGAGCCGTGCTCGGCCCTCGATCCGATCGCCACGGTGAAAGTCGAAGAGCTGATCTACAGCCTGAAGACGGAGTACACGATCGTCATCGTGACGCACAACCTGCAGCAGGCGGCGCGCGTCTCGGACAAGACGGCATTTTTCTGGCTTGGGCGCCTGGTCGAGTACAGCGACACACCGGAGCTGTTCACCAGGCCCAAAGAGAAGCACACCAACGACTACATCACCGGGAGGTTCGGCTAATGCAGCGCCATTTTCACGAGGACCTGCAGGCCCTCACCGGCCGCCTCACCGCGATGGGCGAGCTCGTCGAGTCACGAGTTCGGGACGCGCTCGCGGCGCTGCTCCAGCGCCAGGCCGACCTGGCAGTCAAGGTCGCGACCGGCGACATCGCGGTCAACGAGCTCGAACTCGAAGTCGACGACTTGTGCATCAAGTTCCTCGCGCTCCAGAATCCGGTGGCGTCCGACCTTCGCCTCGTGCGTTCGATCATCAAGGTGAACACCGACCTCGAGCGCGTCGGCGACCAGGCCGTGAACATCGCGCAGGGCGTGATCAGGATCCTGGCGCAACCGCTGCTTCGGCCGACGCTCGATGTGGCACGCCTCGGCGAAGCCGCCGTCAGCATGCTGCACGACAGCCTGCGGTCGTTCGTCGAACAGGACGTCGTGTTGGCGACGTCGGTGCTCGGTCGCGACGACGAGGCGGACGAGTTACGGGACGGCATCTTCCGCGTTCTCCTCACCCACATGATGTCCGACCCCGGCGTCATCGAACGGGCGCTCGGCCTCATCCTCGTCAGCCGCTGCCTCGAGCGCATCGCCGACCATGCGACCAACATCGCAGAAGAGGTGATCTTCGTCGTCGAAGGGCGTGTGGTGCGGCACGGCGGCGGCACAGTCAATCGACCCGTTCCACAGTAGGGTTACGCTCACCGTGAGGCGCGCCTACCCGTTGGTCCCCCACCTCGGGTCTTCAGGCCGGCGTGTAACGTTCGTACGACAATTCAGCGACGAAACCGTTAAATCTGATATGAATCTGCTAAGATTCTCCGGCTTGGTGCGGCGCCAGGCAGGAGATGGATTGCGTGGCGTTCAGATTCATTCCGAGAGAAGAGCGGTTCTTCGATGACTTCGTGGCCCTGGCCGAGCAGATTCGCAAGGGAGCGGGACTCCTCGAAGAGATGCTCGCGCCCGAGCGGCCGATCTGGGACAAGGCCGACGAGATCAAGGAAGTCGAGCACAAGTGCGACTTCATCACCCACGAGGTCATCCAGCGGCTCCATCGCACGTTTGTGACGCCGCTCGACCGCGAAGATATTCACACGCTCGCCAGGACGCTCGACGACGTCATGGACGCCATCGACGCCTCGGCGGCGGTCGTCCGGCTCTATCAGATCGACCGGGTGCGCCCGGATGCGCGCGAACTGGCGCACCTGGTGGCGCTCTCTGCCGAACAGGTCGTGATTGCCATGAAGGCGCTCGAGCGGCGCCACGGCGTCGCCGAGCCCGCGGTCGAGATCAATCGCCTCGAGAACGAAGCCGACCGAGCCCACCAGAACGCCGTGCGGCGCCTGTTCGAGGAAGAGCAGAATCCAGTGACGATCATCAAGTGGAAGGAGATCCTCGACTTCCTCGAGGCGGCCACCGATCGGTGCGAAGACGTCGCCAACGTGCTCGAAGGCGTTGTCGTCAAGCACGCCTGACGTCTCCGGATGGATTCCAGCCTGCTCGCGGTCGTCGCGCTCATTGCCGTCGCGCTCATCTTCGACTTCATCAACGGCTTTCACGACGCCGCGAACTCGATCGCGACCGTCGTCTCGACGCGCGTCTTGACGCCGGGCAAGGCGGTTATCTGGGCGGCCTTCTTCAATTTCATCGCAGCCTTCACGTTCGGAACGGCCGTGGCCAAGACCGTCGGTGCCGGGCTGGTGGACATCTCGATCGTCAGCTTCTCGGTGATTTTCGCCGGGCTCATGGGCGCGATTATCTGGGACCTGATCACGTGGTACTACGGGCTCCCGACGAGCTCGTCGCACGCCCTGATCGGAGGCTACGCCGGCGCCGCCGTGACCAAGGCCGGGTGGGGCGCGATCATCCTGTCGGGCTGGACCAAGACGCTCATCTTCATCGTGCTCGCTCCGCTCATCGGCATGACCCTGGGCTTCCTGCTGATGGTAGCGATTCTCTGGATCTGTCGCGGCGCGTCGCCCGGGCGCGTCGACCAGTGGTTCCGGAAGCTGCAGCTCTTATCGGCCGCGGCCTACAGCCTCGGGCACGGCGGCAACGACGCGCAGAAGACGATGGGAATCATCGCCGGCGCGCTGGTCGCGGGTGGGTATCTCGGGCTCGAGGATGGGCACTTGCCGATCCCGCTCTGGGTCGTGCTCGCCGCGCACGCGGCAATCGCGCTCGGCACGCTCTCGGGCGGCTGGCGCATCATCCACACGATGGGCTCGAAAATCACCAAGCTGACGCCCGTGGGCGGTTTCGCCGCCGAGACGGCTGGCGCCATCTCGCTCTTCACTGCGACGCACCTCGGCGTCCCCGTCAGCACGACGCATACGATCACCGGCGCGATCATCGGCGTCGGATCGATCCGCCGGCTGTCGGCCGTCCGCTGGGGCGTCGCCGGCCGGATTGTGTGGGCCTGGATCCTGACGATTCCCGCCTCGGCGTTCATCGCCGCGGTCACTTATTGGCTGACGGCAGTGACGATCGCGCCCTGACGGACGGCTCAAGGCTCAGGGCTTCAGGGCTCAAGGCTCAGGCTCAGGCTCAGGGCTCAAGGCTTAAGGCTCAGGTAAGATCTTCGATTACTTCACTCGAAGATCTAGCTTGAGCCCTGAGCCTTGAGCCCTGAGCCCTCAGCCGTCGGCGACGGCAATTCGATCGTAAACACCGCCCCGCCTTCGGGCCGGTTCGCGGCGAGGGCTCGGCCGCCGTGCAATTCGATCAGGTGCTTGACGATGGCGAGTCCGAGGCCTGTGCCGCCGGGATCGCGCGCGCCACGGGTGCGCGATTTGTCGACGCGGTAGAAGCGCTCGAAGACGCGCGGCAGGTCGGGCTCAGGAATACCTGGCCCATCGTCGGCGACCGTCAAACGGACGCGCCCGCCGATCCGTTCGGCCCCCAGGACGATCCGGCTCGACTCGGGCGCGTAGTTGGTCGCGTTCTCCAGCAGGTTACGCAGGGCGTCGTGGAGCTTCGTCGGATCACCGGTCACCGTTGTTGCATCTTTCCCAATGCGGTGTTCGACGCGCTGGTGGCGCGCCTCGAGCGCCGGCGTCAGCTCGGCTTCCACGTCGTCAAAGAGCGATTCGACCAGACAGGGGACGTGCTCGATCGGCTCCTGGCCCGCATCGAGTCGCGCGAGGCGAAGCAGGTCGCGCACCAGGCGTTCCATGCGCAGCGTATGCCGGCCGATGATCTCGAGGAAGCGGCGGACTTCTGTGGGCTCCGATCCTTCCTCGCTCTGATCGAGCAACGCCTCGACATACCCGCGCACGGCCGTGAGCGGCGTGCGCAGCTCGTGGGAGACGTTGGCGACGAAGTCGCGGCGGATGCGGTCGGCGCGGCGGAGGTCGGTGATGTCGTGCAGGACGAGCACGGCGCCACCGGCCCCGGGGGACGCCACCGGCGCGCTGCGCGAGATGAGGACGAGCTCGGGCTCGCGCGGGAGCGTCAGCTCGAGGCCCTCGGTGGCCGCGCCGCGGAGCGCCGCACCGAGCTGGGCGGCGATATCGGGCTGGCGCACGATCTCGACGTAGTGGCGGCCCTCGGGGTCGCCCTGCAACTGCAGTATCGCCCGTGCGGCCACGTTGACCAGCTGGACCCGGCCGTGATCGTTGACGACAAGGACACCCTCAATCATGCCGGTGAGGATTGCCTCCATCCGGGCGCGGTCCGAGGCGAGGTCGGCGGCGCGCTGGCCGATTTCCCGCGCCGCGGCGTCCAGTGCCCGCGCGACCGTGCCGACTTCGTCATTGCCGTAGTCTCGCGCCGGGCGTGACCAGTCGCCGCGCGCGTAGCGCTCCGCGACGGCCGCAATCGCCAGGACTCGGCGGCTGAGCAGCACCGACGTCGCCCACGACAGCGCGAGGGCCGCGACGAGCGCGATGCCGAAAGCCACCAGGGCGGATCGCCAGACCGAGCGCAGCTGCTCGGCGACGTCGGTGAGTGGCAGCGCGAGGCGCACGAATCCGAGGCTGGGTAACGCCGGGTTGTCGATCGGCACCGCGACGTAGAGCAGGTCTGTGCGGACAGTCGTGCTGTAGCGGCGGGCGACGCCGAGCCCGTCCTGGCGCGCGCGCTGAATCTCGGGCCGGTCATTGTGGTTCTCAATCGCGGACAGCGACTCGCCGTCGAGCTCGGAGTCGCCGAGCACGACGCCATCCTTTCCGACCAGCGTGACGCGGCCACCCACGAGACCACCGAGCGCATCCGCCTCGGCGTCGAGCTCGGGACCAGCCGCGAACTGGCGGTGCGACAGCGTTTCGGCCGCCAGTCGTGCCTGGCTGACGAGCGAACGCTCGATGCGATCGCTCGCGGCGCGACGGAGCGACCACGACACGAGCGCCGTTGCGACCACCAGCGCGAGCGCAGTCGTCAGAAGCGAGGTCAGGAAGAGACGAGTGCGGAACGTCACGGACGCTCGATGAGCTTGTAGCCGAACTGTTTGATCGTCTCGATGGCCTCGGAGAGCGGTGGCAGCTTTTCGCGGAGGCGCCGGATGTGGACGTCAACCGTGCGCGTACCGCCCGTGTAGTTGTAGCCCCAGACGTCGCTGAGGAGCAGGTCGCGCGAGAGCACCCGACCCTTGTGCTGCACGAGGTACTGGAGAAGGAGAAACTCCTTGGCGGTCAAGCGCACCTCGGTGCCGTCGAGCGCGATCGTGTGGCGGTCGGCATCGATCGTAATCGGTCCATATTGCAGCAGCGTGCTGGCGCTGCCGGCGCGGCCGGCCCGGCGCAGGAGCGCCGTGACGCGCAGGCTGAGTTCTTTCGGGCTGAACGGCTTGGTCACGTAGTCGTCGGCGCCGAGCTCCAGCCCCGACACGCGATCGGATTCCTCGCCGCGCGCCGTCAACATGATGATTGGGATGGTGGCAAACGATGGATCGGCGCGCATCGCCTGGCAGACGATGAGGCCATCTATTCCAGGCAGCATCAGATCGAGGATGACCAGATCGACCGGCGACTTGCGGAGTCTCGGCAGGACGTCGGTGCCTGACGTGATCCGTTCGACCCGGTGCCCGACTCTTTCCAGATAGTGCGCGATGAGCGCGGCAATGTCGGCGTCGTCTTCGACGACCAGGATGTGCGGCATTTGAACAATGCTGACTGCTGAATGCTGAATGCTGAAGTGAAGGATGAATTCTGTCGGCTGATCACGAAAATCGAGGTCGAGTATAAACCGGCGCGAGAAAAGCTCCGTGTCGTCCGTGTTCCCGTGGCGAATGTCCCCGCGCGGCCGACAGTGAACGCTCCAGAGGACAGTCAGAAGTACGACCTCGGCCGCAGAATCCGCCAAAACCCGTAGATCTGCCCATTTTTGCCTCTGGCACCGCCCTTGGAACTGCTCTCGACAACCGGCAGTCGGTCATGCCGGAGGGAGAGCAGACATGACGATCACTCGACGATTGCAGACAAGACTGGCACAACCGATTCTCGGCGTGCTTGCCATGAGCGCGCTCGTCGCGACGGTTGGCTGCAGTGGGAACAACGTCCCAGGCGTGCAGGCGCAGTCGGCGCTGCCCGAAACCCCGGCGACGCAACCTGGCGCGCCGGTCGTGGTGAGCTGCGAGCCCAATCAACGAACCCTGGTCCGTCCCGTTGTGATCAACGGCGCGACGGTCTCGCAGGTCGAGTGCATCACGAACGCGCCAGTTCCAGTCCCGGCTACGTTCGCTGCGCCCGCGTATCGAGAGGCCATCCCGGTGCAACGGGTGGCTTATCGTGCCGACGACCTCGGCGACGCGCGCGTGTTGGCGGCGCCACCGGCGACCGTCGCGCGCCCGATTCCGGCGCGGCAGGTCGTCTATAGCGATGACCGGCCGGTGCGCACGACGCGTTCGGTGAAAAAGAGCGCGATCATCATCGGGTCCTCGGCCGGTGCCGGCGCGGGCGTAGGCGCGGCGATCGGCGGCAAGAAAGGCGCGCTCATCGGCGCCGCGATCGGCGGCGGCGGTGCGGCACTCTGGGATCAAATTACGCGCCGCGATCGATAGTCAGGCCCTCGAGGTAGATAACCAGGGCGGGTCCGCCGCGGATCCGCCCTGGTCGTGCTTTAGAGCCCGCGACAGCGTCGCATCAGTCGATGCTAGAATCCTTCAGTGCTCCTGATTTCATCCGCCCTCGCCCTGGGCTTCCTTCACGGGCTCGGCGCTGATCATCTGATGGCGATCGCGGCGTTGTCGATCGGCGGCGTCGGCGAGACGCCAGCGCTGCAGCGGACGCGCGCGCTCGGCGTCGCCGTTCGCTTCGCGATCGGTCACGCGCTGCTCCTGGCGCTTGGCGCCGGCGCCCTGGTCGCGCTCGGCTGGTCGCTGCCGCTCGTCGTCGAGCGCGGCGGGGAAGTCCTCGGCGGCCTGCTCCTCATCGTCCTCGGCGCCGTCGGCCTGTGGGGGGTGACGGCCGGCAGGATCTATGGCCACTCGCACCGGCACGGCCATGAGCCCGCGCCACACTGGCATCTGCACATCGGCCGGCAGGATCACCATCCACCGCCCGCGGCACACTCGCACCTGCCGACCATCATCGGCGCCGCTTTCGCCATCAGCAGCCTTCGAGCGCTGACGATGCTCGCGCCATTCGGCGACGGCCTGGCATCGTCGCCGCTCTCTACGCTGTTGCTGCTGATTGCCGTCTTCGGCGTCGGTATCCTGCTGTCGATGTCGCTCTTCGGCGTCGCATTCGCACGGATCATGTCCGCCGCCATCGCGGCGCGTCTCGGGCAAGCCGCCGCCATCATCATGGCCTGCGCGTCAATCCTGCTCGGCGGGTATTGGGTAATTTGGGCTTAAGAGCGGTTCAGGGTTCACGGTTCACTGTTCATGGTTCATGGTTCAAGTTCCTGAACGCTGAACCCTGAACCTTGAACCCTGAACCCTGAACCTTGAACCGCTTTTACAGTTCCCGAACGCCGTGACTCTTCACGAAAAAGTAAATCGCGACGAACGAGACGAGTAACCCGTTGATTGCCAGGACGACTGGCATCGGGACAAACGTCGCTGCAAAGCCGCTGGCGAGGCTGCCAAGCGGCATCCCGCCACGGAACGCCACCATGTAGATGCTGACCACCCGCCCGCGCAGGTGGTCGGGGACGATAAGCTGCACGAGCGACGAGGTCATCGAGAAGACCATGATCAGTGCCGCGCCGCTCAGGAAGAGCAGCACGCAGCTCACCCAGAGGGTCCGCGAGACGGCAAACGTCGCAATCAACCCGCCGAAAACGAGCTGGATGATGAGGAGCGCCCGGCCCATGTGCGTGAAGCGCCCCAGCCACGCGATCACGAGCGCGCCGATCACGGCGCCCATTCCCGAGAACGCCAGCATCCAGCTGTAGAGGCCGATGTCGCCGTGAAAAATCTCGCGCGCGAAGATCGGCAGGAACGTCAACAGCGGTAGCCCCAGAAACGTCGTCATCGACGCGAGCACCGTCAGCGCGAGGATGGCGGGCTCGCTGCGTGCGTAGGCGAGGCCGCCCTTGAATTCATCCAGCATCGGCTTGCGATCGGCTGGTTGGACGTGTGCGACCGACAGCGACATCAGCGCCACGATCACGATCAGAAACGACACGCCGTTGACGGTAAAGCACCCGATCGCGCCGAGCGTCGCCATCGTGACGCCGGCGAGCAGCGGTCCGAAAATGCGCGCGAGATTGAACTGGATCGAGTTGAGCGCGATCGCGTTCGGAAGATCCTTCTTGTGGATGAGCGACGGGATCATCGCCTGGTAGGCCGGTCCTCCGAAGGCCTGCGCCAGTCCGGCAGTAAACGACATAGCGAGGATGTGGACGACGTGCACGCGGCCTTGATAGACGAGCGCGGCAAGCGTGAAGGCGGTGGCCATCTGCACGAACTGCGATCCGATGAGCAGCCGCTTCCGATCGTGGCGATCGGCGATGACGCCGCCCACGAGCGTGAAGAGGAGGATCGGCAGCTGCCCCAGGAAGTCGTCGAGTCCGAGGTAAAACCTCGATGAATTGGTGAGATCGAGGACGAGCCAGCTCTGCGCGACCTTCTGCATCCAGGTCCCGACCGTCGAGGCGAAGGCCCCGAACCACAGGACGCGGAAGTCGCGGTACGTGAAGGCAGCAAATGCCCGCTGAAGGATTGGGGAGCGTAGGGCAGTCGATGGTGGAGGCGGCGTAGACACGTGTGAAACTACCAATCTTAACAGCTTGTCTGTCTGCGACTTACGCGAAGGCTTGACTATAGCGAAGAAAAAGCGAAAATTACCAGACATGGCCGCTCGCGCACGGCTCGAACAGCTGCTGAAAGCCCGCAAGCTCGACGTCACTCTGATCGGCGCTCGACCTGCGTCCGACGCGTTCACCGTTGCCGAGACAGACGATCTTGCGGTGACCGGCGTGCCGGCAATTGATGCGGCGCTTGGCGGGGGCCTGCGGCGCGGGCACTTGTCGGAAATCGTCGGTGGACGCTCGTCAGGACGAACCACGGCAGTCTGCCGCGCGCTCAGTTCCGCTGCTTCTCGTGGCGAACTGGTGGCGCTCATCGATACCTGCGATCGCTTCGATCCGGCATCCGCGGCGGCCTTCGGCCTCGACCTGACGCGGCTGTTGTGGATTCGCGACACGGGTGACGCGACGCGTGCCCTCAAAGCGATGAATCTGGTTCTGCAGGCTGGCGGGTTCGGATTGGTCGTTCTGGATCTGGCGGATGTTGCCCCGCCGGTTGTTCGTGCGCTGCCGTTCACGACCTGGTTTCGCCTGGCGCGGGTGATCGAAGGCAGTCAGACGGTGGCCTTGCTGGTGGCCGCCGAACATGTCGCACGAGGATCCGGCGGCGCCACGATTGATCTGGCACGCGCGACCATGACCGCACGCGTTGCCCAATCGGATGCAGTGCCGGGCCTGACGTACGCGCGCTGGAGAGGACGCTCGGATCGTTCGCGGCTGTTGCTGGGCCTGGAAATGCGGCCGCGAGTGGTCGGAGCAAGGAGCTGACCGGGGCATGTCGTCCCTCTATGCGTGTCTCCGATCGCCTCGGACTCCCGACCTGGCTGTAGCCGTGGCGCAGGAGTTTTCGCCACGGTTGCAGCGGTACGGCAGCGACGGCGTGGTGCTCGACGTGGGTGGGCTTGGTCGTCTCTTCGGCGCACCGCAGGCGATTGGCGAGGCGCTCGCATCGCGGATCGCGGATCTTTGTCACGGGACGCGCATCACCGATCTTTCTCACGGGACGCGGATCACGCGGATCACTAAATCTTCTGACGGGACGCAGATCACGCGGATTGTTGGGTCGGCAAGCGTTGAAAAAGGTTTGGAAGGATCCGCGAAATCCGCGTCCCGTGAACAAGATCCGCGATGCGCGTTCAGTGTCGCCGTGGCCCCGACGCAAGTCGGGGCCATGCTGTTGTCGTTCGAGTATCCCGGTCTGACAGTCGCGGCTGAGGATGTGGCGTCGGCGCTTGCGCCCGTGCGCCTCGCGATCCTGCGGCAGGTGTTTTCCGAGATCCATGGCGACACCAAGCTCCATGAAGATCCGTGGAGATCCGCGTCCCGTGAGAACAATCCGCGATGCGCGTCCCGTGAAAACGATCTGTCGAGATCCGCATCTCGTGAAAATGATCCGCGCTTCGAGTTCGAGGTGCTTCAGCGATGGGGGCTGACGACGCTTGGTGAGATGGCGGCGCTCCCAGCCGGAGCGCTCTCCGCGCGGCTCGGGCAACCGGGGATCGTTCTCCAGCGGATGGCAAGGGGCGTCGATGCGAGTCCGCTCGTGCCCGATCCCGATGTGCCGCGCTTTCTCGAGCGAGTCGAGCTCGAATGGCCGATCGACGGCCTGGAACCGCTGGCATTCGTGCTGGCGCGGCTGCTCGACCCGTTGTCTGCGGCGCTCGAGCGTGCCGATCGGGGTGCGGCTGCCCTCCACTTCCACTTGCGGCTGGTCGATCGCACCGAGCACACGCGAGTGCTGCAACTGCCGGCCGCGATGCGCGATCCGAAAGTCCTGCGCACCCTCCTGGTGCTCGACCTCGAATCGCACCCGCCCCAGGCGGCGATCGACATCATCACCATCGAAGTCGATCCGGCGCCGGGCCGCGTGCTCCAGTATTCGCTGCTCGAGCGCGCGCGGCCGTCAGACGAAACGCTCGCGACGCTCATCGCCAGGCTTGGCGCCCTGGCTGGAGAGTCGCGAGTGGGCCAGCCGGTTCTTCTCGATTCCCATCGCCCCGATGCGTTCGAGATGCGCCGGTTTGCGCCGGATGAACGAGTCCGCCCAGATCACCCCGTATCCCGCCCCGATGACCCCACCGCTTCCGCCTTCAGGCGGAATGATGCACTCGAGAATGGCGTGCTGCGACGATTCCGTCCGCCGATCGCCATTCGAGTGCAGGTGGAGCGTGGGCGTCCCAGGCATGTCTTCATCGATCGCCGAGGGATGCCCGGCGGCCGGGTCGGGCAATGCGCGGGGCCCTGGCGATCGTCGGGATCGTGGTGGAAAGAGTGGGGAGAAGCCCGGCGGGGGTTGCCCGGTGGGGCCATTCGCCCGTGGCATCGCGACGAATGGGATGTCGCGCTCGGCGATGGCTCGGTGTGCCGGTTGTTTCAGGCACGGGACACCGAGCAATGGTTCCTCGACGGAGTAGTTGATTGATGACGGGGTTGCGATGCCGCGCCTTGGCATTTGGGAAGTGCCAGAGATAACGGAATTCACCGCGGAGGAACGGAGCTGGAACCAGTGGGAGACGCACGGAGAGGATTTCGTTGCTGGGCGCACGCCGGCCTGTGGGCCGGCGTGAGATTGCGAGAGGTCGGCGGATCACAAGCACGCGCACGATCCACATGGTGCTTGAGATCCGCCGACCTCTCGCAATCCCACCGCGCAACGCGCGGTGCGCCCAGCTGCGATTCCGTCGAGCAATCGCGTTCTCTCCGTGCGTCTCCCACTCGTCTCGGCTCCGTTCCTCCGTGGTGAACCCCGTGCTCTCCGTCTCCGAAGTAGATCGAAGCCATTCACACCAATTTGTAGAGAGGCGACGCGTCGGTGTACATCGAACTCCACGCATCTTCGGCATTTTCTTTTCTCGACGGCGCGTCGCTGCCGGAACGGCTCATCGAGCGTGCCGCCTCGCTTGGCGCTCCGGCCCTGGCCTTGCTCGATCGCGACGGAGTCTACGGGATTCCGCGATTTCATCAGGCCGCCCGGCGCGCCGGGTTGAAAGCCATCGTCGGCGCCGAGTTGACGGTTGTCATCGGGGGGCGGGACTCGGGGCTCGGGGTTCGGGGTTCGGAATCAGGAGTGGATGTAGCGAAACGAAACAAGAACAGCGTCGAGTCCCGAGCCCCGAGCACCGACCCCCGACTCCTCCGTCTGCCCGTCCTGGTCGCATCACGCGAGGGATATCAGAATCTGTGCCGACTCGTGACGCGCCTGAAGCTGTCGGCGCCCAAAGGCGAGGGGGCGCTGACCCTCGACGATCTCGACGGCGCGGTGGGTGGACTCGTCGTGCTGGCGGGCCGCGGCGTCATCAACGGGCCGCGCTTCGGCATCGGGGGATTGATTGATCGTCTGGTCGGGACGTTCGGCCGCCAGAATGTCTGCATCGAGCTGCAACGGCACCTGCTGCGCGATGAAGAGGCCGATAATCATACGCTTCGCGATCTCGCTTCGGCGTTTCACCTGCCGGTCATCGCGACCAATGGCGTGCGGTTTGCCGATGTGCCCGATCGGCCGCTCTATGACGTGCTCACGTGCATCCGCCACAAGACGACGCTCGAGCACGCCGGACGACGCCTGAGTGCAAACGCGGAACGGTATCTGAAGCCGGCCGAGGCGATGGCGCGTCTGTTCGGCGATCTGCCGGAGGCGATCGCCGGCACTCGCGAGCTGGCGGATCGGCTCGAGTTCACGATGGCAGATCTTGGCTACCGCTTTCCGCAATATCCGGTGCCGCCTGGCGAAACGATGGCGTCGTTTCTGCGAAAGATCGCGCAGGCTGGCGCCCGCGAGCGCTACCGGCCCTACCACGATCGCGCCCGCGCCCAGGTCTCGCGCGAGCTGAACCTGATCGAGAAACTCGATCTGGCCGGTTATTTCCTGATTGTCTGGGACATCGTCAATTTCTGCCGGCAGGAGGACATCCTCGTGCAAGGCCGCGGCTCGGCCGCCAACAGCGCCGTCTGCTACAGCCTTGGCATCACGGCGGTGGATCCGGTCGGCATGGACCTGCTGTTCGAACGGTTTCTATCGGAGGAGCGCGGCGAGTGGCCCGATATCGACCTCGACCTGCCGAGCGGGGATCGCCGCGAGCGCGTGATCCAGCACGTCTACCAGAAATACGGGAAGCATGGCGCGGCGATGACCGCCAACGTGATTACGTATCGTGGCCGGAGCGCCGCCCGCGAAGTCGGGAAAGTGCTGTCGATCGACGCGGTCGAGATCGATCGGTTGGCGAAAATCATGAACCGCTTCGAATGGATCGATCCGCGGGAGACGCTCGAGCGCAACTTGCGGGATGCCGGCCTCGACGGCGAGCAGCCGCACGTGCAGCATTTTGCCGAACTCTGGATGCGCATTCAGGATCTGCCGCGACATCTCGGTCAGCATTCCGGCGGCATGGTCATCTGCCAGGACCGGCTCGATGCGGTCGTGCCGCTCGAGAACGCGAGCATGCCCGATCGCGTCGTCATCCAATGGGACAAGGACGATTGCGCCGACATGGGGCTCGTCAAAGTGGATCTGCTCGGATTAGGGATGATGGCGGTACTGCAGGATGCCCTCACGATGGTGAATTCGGGGATCAGAGATCAGGGATCAGGGCGAGATGGCGGAATCCGCCGACGGACGGGAGTAGCGACACCGACGCGCGGGATTGCTCCGAACCCCGAGCCCCGATCCCTGATCCCCGATCCCCGATTGTCGACCTTGCCCACCTTCCCCCTGATGACCCGGCGGTCTACACGATGCTGCAGGAAGCCGACACGATTGGGATCTTCCAGGTCGAGTCGCGCGCCCAGATGGCCACGTTGCCGCGGTTGCGGCCGAAGTGCTTCTACGACATCGTGGTCGAAGTGGCGATTATCCGGCCGGGGCCGATCGTCGGACAGATGGTGCATCCCTACTTGAAGCGGCGGCAAGGCACGGAGGACGTCGTCTACCCGCATCCGGCGCTGGAACCGATCCTGGCCCGGACGCTGGGCGTGCCGCTCTTTCAGGAACAGCTGCTGCGCATGGCGATGGTGGCGGCTGGCTTCTCCGGTGGCGAGGCCGAAGAGCTCCGCCGCGCGATGGGATTCAAGCGATCCGAAAAGCGCATGCAGCAGCTCGAGGGCCGGCTGCGCAGCGGCATGGCGCGAGAGGGCATCGTCGGGGAAGCGGCTGAGGCCATCATTCGCTCGATTACGTCGTTTGCGCTCTACGGCTTTCCCGAATCTCACGCCGCGAGCTTTGCGCTGCTCGTGTATGCCAGCGCGTTCCTCAAGGCGCATTACCCCGCGGCGTTCTATACGGCGCTGCTCAACAATCAGCCGATGGGGTTTTACCATCCGGCGACGCTCGTCAAGGATGCCCAGCGGCGCGGCGTCCGCTTCGCGTCCATCGATGTGCAGGAATCGGATTGGGAATGTCGCGTCGATCCCGACGGACGGGTGAGACTGGGCCTGATGTATGTGAACGGTTTGCGAGCGGAGGTAGGAAAGCGCATCCAGTCGAGCCGGATGGCAATGAATCGAAGGCTGACGCTCTATCGGCAGCGCCTGCGGCCGCGCCGAGCGCGAATGCGCGAGGCGCCAGCGAGCGGGGGTGGGGCCCCGCGAGCACTAATAAAAGCGGACCACTGCCTGAACAACCCCATTGCCCCAAGTGTGGGAACGACGATCGTTCGATGATCGAGCCAACACCGAACTCGACGCTGTTCTGTAATGTTTGCGCGCATGAGTGGGGAGAGCACAGTGCGAGCCCCAGGATGCCAGTTGCAGATGGTCGGGATAAATCGGGCCGCAGGCGCTACGCCTCCATCGACGATCTCCATCTCTCGAACCGGTCTCCGCCGCGACGAGTTGGCGACGCTGGCTGAGATTGGCGCGCTCAACGCGTTCGGTCACGACCGTCGCAGCGCGCTCTGGCAGATTGAACGGGCGATTCGCCCCGCGGGAGAGCTCTTCAAGTTTGACGGGCACGACGGGCACGACGTCGAAGACGATGACGAATCATCGGCGCCGGTCTTGCGATCGATGACCCCGGTCGAACGCGTCCGGGCGGATTACGACGGTACGAGCCTGACGATTGGTCCACATCCCATGGCGCTCTGCCGCCGTGAGCTCGCGCTCCGCGGCGTGCAGCGCGCAAGTGATCTGGCCGGAGGCCGATCGGGCCGCCGGGTGCGGGTGGCTGGCGCTGTCATCACGCGGCAGCGGCCCGGCACCGCAAAAGGATTCGTGTTTCTGACCCTCGAGGATGAGACCGGTATCGCCAACATCATCGTGCGCCCCGACCTTTTCACGGACGAACGGACGACCGTCATCCGTGCGCCGTATCTGCTTGTCGAAGGGACGTTGCAGATCCAGGATGGCGTGACGTCGGTGAAGGCAGAACGGTTCTACGCGTTGGCTACGAATGGCCCTGATCCCCAATCGCACGACTATCACTAGACCGGCTGCTCACAAGTATCACTAGGCCGGCTGCTCACAAGCTCAACTGTCAACTCAGCGCTTCTCCAGCCGAGCTCTGGCGTGCCACTTGCACAATCCCCTCACAGGGCTGTGCCACAGCCGTATAGAGGCACTAATTGGAGGCTGAGCCGTGCCAGTGTGCAATGAACTCCACACGCGACCGCCGGACCACCTTGACGCACGCACCAACAGCGCGCATCCAGGCCGCAACGCGAGGTCATGGTCCTCGCTCATCGCAGCGGGCGCCCTGCTCGGCGCGTTTCTGACTGGCGCGTGCCACCCGCCGGTCAAGTCCACGCTTCCCGGTCCGCCGACGGCTGCCGATCTCGCGCAGCTCTGGATCGAGCCCCGGCTGGACGCGACCTTTTCTGGGGCGTTGGCGGGAAACCGCTCGCACCCGACCCGGCGGCGACGTACACCGTCATCGAGATCAAGCGCACTGGCTTCAGCGAGGGCTATACCGTCACTGGACCCGGTGGCCGTCAATGGAGCGCGAAGTTTCCGCCCGAAGCGTCGACCGAAGTCGTGGCGTCACGAATTCATTGGGCCGTTGGCTACCACCAGCCGCCGATCTACTACGTGCAGAAGTGGCTCGCCGAGAAAGCGACGAAGCCCAATCCGCAGTTGCCGGCGCGATTCCGCGAAAAGGATCCGCCACTCGGTGGCGGCCTCGAAGACACCGGCACCTGGTCGTACTACCAGAATCCTTTCGTCGGCACCCGCCAGCTCAAAGGATTGATCGTCCTCCAGGCGATGCTCGGCAACTCGGACCTCAAGGACGACAACAACGCGAAGTACGCGCTCAGCAAACCACTCGAGGGGGCGCGGACTTGGTACGTCGCCCGCGATCTGGGACATACATTCGGACGCACCGGCGTCGTCGACGCTCCCCGCGGCGACGTCGACATCTTCGAGCAGACGCCGTTCATCAAGGGTGTCGTCAACGGCCGTGTGACGTTTGATTGGCGCGGGCGGCACGATGTGCTGTTCGAGGACATCACGCCGGCGGACGTGCGCTGGATCTGCGATCGGTTGCAGCGCATTCGTGACGCGCAATGGCGCGACGCGTTCCGCGCCGGCGGTTATCCTCCGGTCGATGCCGAGCGCTTCATTCGCCGCCTGAAGCAGAAGATCGCCGAAGGCCTGGCGCTCAAAGGGTAAGGGACGATGACTCCCTTCCAGGACATTGCGTCGGCGAATCGGCGAAATCGGCGACGCCCTCGTTCGCCTGCCGCTGGCGGCGGTGCTTGGCACCGCGCTGGCGCTCCGGCCGAAACGGAAGGGCACACCGCCGCGAATGCCAGCGGTCGTGCAGACCCAGATCATCCTGGCGGTCGTCGGCGCGATCATCATGCTCGTTGTCGGCGCCAGTCTGGCGCGCGCGTTTGGCATCGTCGGCGCGGCGAATCTGATCCGCTACCGGTCGAAGATCGACGATCCGAAGGACGCCGTGGTGATGCTCTGTGCGCTCGCCGTCGGGCTGGCGTCGGGCGTCGGTTTGTATGCGCTGGCGGTCTTCTCGACGGCCTTCCTGATGGTCGCGCTCGGCATCATCGAATCGTTCGAGAAGGGCGTGAAGAAACTCGATCTGACGATCAAGGCAGGCGATCAGACGGACGAGCTTCGGCCGAAAGTCGAGGCGATCCTGCGCCGTTTCAAGTTGCCCTACGACCTTCGCGCCTCGGCCGACGCCGAACTCTGCTACGAGGTCGCGGTGCCGTTGGACCTCGAGCGCGATCGCGTGACCGACGCGATCCTGAGGCTCGATCCGGACGGACATGCCGCGGTCGACTGGTCGGAAAAGAAGAACAAGTCGAAGTAACCAACTGTGAAACTCATCATCCAGCCCGACGAGGGCGTCAAGCCGCTCGTTCAAGCTGTCAAGAACGCGAAGCGCTCGATCGACATCGTGATCTTCCGCTTCGACCGTCCCGAACTCGAGAAGGCGCTCGCCGCGGCGGTCGTCGAGAGGCGTCGCGGTTCGCGCCCTGATCGCGCACACCAACCGAGGCGGCGAGAAGAACCTCCGCAAGCTCGAGATGCGGCTGCTCGCCGCCGGCGTGATCGTCGCGCGGACCGCCGACGACCTGACGCGCTATCACAGCAAGATGATGATCGTCGACGACACGCTGTTCGTGCTCGGCTTCAACTACACTCGGCTCGATATCGAGCGAACCCGGAGCTTCGGCGTCGTCACTCGCGACAAGCGCCTGGTCAAAGAGGCCGCGGCGCTCTTTACCGCCGACTGCACGCGTCAGCCATACAAACATGGTCACGATCGGTTTGTGGTCAGCCCGGAGAGCTCGCGAGAGCTGCTGACAGATTTTCTGAGCCGGGCGAAAAAGCAGCTGCTCATCTACAACGTCAAGATCTCGGATCGGATGATGATCCGCGCGCTCGAGGAGCGTCAGAAGGCCGGCGTGGAGATCAAGATCATCGGCAAGGTGGAGAAGGGGCTCACCGGCGCCGAAGCGCGAAAGCTCACGGGCCTCCGCCTTCACGTCCGCGCGATCGTCCGCGACGGGACGACGGCGTTTGTCGGAAGCCAGAGCCTTCGCAAGCTGGAGCTGGACGGCCGGCGGGAAGTCGGCCTCATCGTCAATGATTCCCGAACGGCCAAGAAGATTCAGTCTGTCTTCGAGGCCGACTGGAGTGAGAGCGGTGGCCCGGCCGAGGCCGAGCCGGCGGTCGACGACGCGACTATTCCTGTTTCCGCCGCTCAATGACTCCGGAGTCGATGATGGTGCCGGTGCGTGAGATGGCGTTGAAGTAGAGCTGGTCGCCGTCGATCTCCGCCGCCAGAAAAGCCTGGTCCGTGTCGAAACCAACCGCCGTCAGCGCGCTGCTCTTGTCGATGCCGTTCTTGCGCAGCTTTCCGCCTGATCCGGCGACGAAGTAGACGATGCCCTTCTGCGGCTTCGTCCGCTCGTAGAAGTGATCGTGCCCGGCAAAGACGACGCTGACCCCGGCTTTGAGGAACAGCGGTTCGAGCACGGCCGCCAGGTCGGGATGTGATCCGTGCCGCCTGCCGGAAGAGTAGAGCGGATGGTGGAAGTAGGGGATTTTCCAGTCCTCGCCGGCGCTCGCCAACTCTTTCTGCAGCCACGCGAGCTGCAGCGGTTCGAGATAATCGGTCTCGAGCGCATAAAATCGCACGTCCTGCTTCGGCGCCTTGAAGGTGTAGTACGTGCGGCCACCCATGTTGAACGGCGCGTAGCGCGCTTGTCCGCGGTCGTCGTGGTTGCCGAGCGAGGCGTAGAACTTCACGCCGTCGTCCATCAGAGGTCCGTAGGGCTCTTCGAACTTGCTCTTCAGGTCCTGCGGCCGCTCGCCACCGTAGATGTTGTCTCCAACGGTAATGACGAGTTCGAACGGGAACGTGCCGCGCAGTTTGACCATCTGCTGGGCCACCTGCTTCTGAGCGCTGCTGCCGTCGCCAAAGTCGCCAAGGACGGCGAACTTCAGCGACCCCTCGCGGTTTGGGAGCGGGACGATTGACCGGCCCTGCGTCGCCTGCGCGTCCATGATCGCGACGCCGCCCGTGACCGGGCCGAGAGACGCAGTCGCGCAGAGGAGGGCGGCGAGGGCGAAGCCGACGGTGAGAGACCGGCGAAGAACCATAGTCCAGGAATCCGCAGCTAGCGGGGCACGGCACCCGTCAGGTAGTCGATGATGATGTGGGCTCGAACGTCGAGGAGGATGAGCGACGTCTCGATGAACCGGTATTCGAGCTCCTGGGGCAGCGGTGGCAGCGCCTGGAGGATTTGCGGCGGCACGCTGGAAAGCGGGATGGTATCCGGGTAGCGGCCGTTGACGACGAGCTTCACGACCTCGCCAGGGTTTTCCTCCATGACGGCCATGCGGAGCTTCTGGCCGTCGGCGCCGGTGAAGAGACCGTACAGCAGTCGGCGCAGAACCGGGCGGACCTCCCGTTCAAAAATGTCACCGGCCTTTTCGTTTTTCCGCGCCTGCTGAATCAGCCGGCCGAGCGCTCGCTGATGCTGATCGATCTCTTCCGCCGAGGCGTCCTTCGACAGCGCCGGCAGCGTGCTGTCGAGCTTGCGGTGCAGCTCGATGTACTCGGCGACCTCTTCCTGAAAGTCCGCGATGGCCTTGGCGTTGGGATTGACCCGTTGCTTGTCGGTCTGGGCAATCGAGACTGGCGCAGCTTGGAGGGCAGCGGGCGGTGAGCCAGCACCGGCCAGCGCGATCGCGGCCAGCGCGAAGGTCAGGCCCGCGCGCCAGGGGAGACGTTGCAGTCGAGCCACAGTTGCCTCGGACGACGCGGCCGGCGACGCGCCGTCGGTATTGGCCGCGGCTCAGCCGCGGTAGTTGCCGAACTGGAGCGCGACGCCGAAGTCGTGCTCGCGCAGGACGCGGATCGCCTCCTGCAGATCATCCTTTGATGCCGACGAGACCCGGACCTGGTCGGCCTGTATAGCGGCCTGCACTTTCTTGAGCTTGCGGTCCTTGAGGAACTTGACGATTTCGCGCGCGGCCTCGCTCGGGATGCCCTGCTGCAAGGTGACCACCCGCCGGACGGTGTCGTTGGCCGCCCGCTCGATCTCGCCAGGCGTGAGATTTTTCGTCGGCACGCCGCGCCGCACCAGCCGACCCTGCAGGATTTCCCAGAGCGCGGTCATCTTGAAGTCGTCGTCGGCGGTCAGCACGATCGTGTTGTCGGTACGATTGAGCTCGATCGCCGCGCGCGACCCCTTGAAATCGTACCGCTGCGCGACTTCCTTCCGCGCCTGGTTGACGGCATTGTCGACTTCCTGGAGATCGACGCCGGATGTGATGTCGAACGATGCGGGAGTCGCCATGGTGATCGATGAAGTGTCGATCGGACCGCCTAGGAAGCCCGCGCCCGCAATTGCTGCACCTTGCGGCCCAGACGCAGAGAGTTTTCGAAGATCGCGCCGACGCGCAAGCCGCCTGGCAGGCGATGCCGGGCAATCGCGCCGAGACCGGCCGAGGCGATGCAGCCGCAGTTGGCGCAATCCGGGTTGCCGCCGAACTGGCAGGGCGAGATTGGCCGCTTGAAGTCGGCCGAGACGCAGGTGGTGGTTAGCGCGAACACGCATTCGTCGGGGTTGGCCGGCGGATCCGCGTAAACCTTGATCAGTCCTTCAGGCATCTGCAGTTTGGGAAAGACCCGCCGCAAATGCATCAGGTCGGCGACGACGCGCGCGCGATCCTGGGGCCGAAGCTGTTCGTCGGACACCTCGCCGACCTGCGGCGTGTAGAGGCTGACCCAGATGCTGCGCACATTCTCGTTCGCAGACCAGAAGCGGATGAACTCCTCGAGGTAGCCGTCGCGCTGGACCTGCTGTCGCGTCACGGTGCAGTGGACGGTGATTTGGTGGCCGACGATGTGCTTGAGGATGCGATCGTAGGTGGCCGGCGTCCGGCGCACGTCATGCTCGGGTTGCAGCCCGTCGATTGACACGACCAGCTGCAGGCGCCGCAGTGGTGCCCACTCCGCCGGGATCGGCCGGACCGCGCTCGTGACCAGCTGCGCATAGATGCCGCGCTCGGCGAGACGCGGCAGAATCGTGTTCAACTCGCGGAAACGCACCAGCGGTTCGCCGCCAACGATCGAAAGATGCAGCGGCTTGTGTTCGTCGACGAGCTTGAAGAAGTTCTCGACGAGTTCATCGCCCTTGTAGTCGCTGACTTGCCGCAGCGTCACACCACCGCCGAGGTGTTCGTCGCCGTAGGCGTAGCAGCCCGGACACCGCAACGGACACTCGCGAGTGATCTCGATCGACAACGAGGGCTTGTGGCCTGCGAGGATCCGTCCCCACGCGGTGATGATGCCTTCCATATGAGCAAACTATATCAAGAAATGCTGAATGCTGAGTGCTGAATGCTGAAGGGAATGCTGAAGGATGAATAAGATCGTGCTGTAATGAGCACTGCAGATGATTGAGAAGCGCCGTTCGGCGATCCAGGGTTGGGGAGTCTTTGCGACCCTCCCGATCACCAAGAACACACGCATCATCGACTACGCCGGCGAGAAGATTTCCAACCGCGAGAGCCTGAAACGCGAGGATCGATATCTGCGCGCCGGTCACATCTGGTGCTTCAAGTTGAACCGGCTCTACGCGCGCGATGCAGCGGTTGGCGGCAACGTCGCCCGTTTCATCAATCACTCGTGCCACCCAAACTGCTACTCGCAGGTCATCGGCGACACGATCTGGATTCGCGCAGCGCGGAACATTCGCCGCGGCGAAGAACTGACCTACGACTACTGCACAGATGGCGTCGGGTCGATCCCGTGCCGTTGCCGGCCCGGCTGTACGGTCATGCTCTGATGCGGGCGCTTTATCTGCACGGGTTCGCCTCGTCCCCGCAATCCTCCAAGGCGGCGTTCTTCCGGTCGAAGCTCGTGGCGCTCGGTGTCGATGTGCAGACCCCCGACCTCAACGCGCCCGACTTTTCCACGCTGACCATCAGCCGGATGCTCGGTCAGGTGCGCGACGCGATTGCTCGGCTGCCGCCCGGGCCGGTCGTGCTGATCGGCTCGAGCCTCGGTGGCTTCGCGGCGGTGGAGACCGCGGCTCGCCACCGCGTTGACCGCGTCGTGCTGCTGGCCCCGGCGCTCGACTTCAGCGCCGAGCGCGTCCACGATCTGGGCGACCGCAGCCTCGACGCCTGGCGCGCCACCGATCGGCTCGACGTGTTCCACTCAGGCTACGGCCGGGTGCTTCCCGTTCACTACGAGCTCTTTGCTGACGCCCAGAACTACCAGCCGCTGAACATCAGGCTCGACGTGCCTGTGCTGGTGTTCCAGGGACGCCGTGATACTGCCGTCGATCCGGTCACCGTGGAGCGCTGGACGACAGCGCAGCCCCAGGGCACGCTCCACCTCTTTGACGACGATCACCGGCTCCACGCCAGCCTCGACGCCATCTGGACCGAAACCGCCCGGTTCCTGGGGTCAGGCCGTGAACCGTGAATTGGGGTCAGGCGGTTGCGACTGTTTCGCCCTCGGGTCGGGGCGCGCCCAGCTTGAAGACGTTCTTGGCTGGTGTCTTGATGGCGTTCCTGGTATCGACGATCACGTCCGACTCGGCAACCATCGCGTCGTAGTCGAACGACTTGTGATCGGTGATCACGACGACGCAGTCGTACTGACCGAATGAACCGCGGCCGACGTTCACCGCCTTGATGTCGAATCGCCCGGACCACTCGCGGCCGTGGACCTCGGGCACGTGCGGATCGATATACGAGACCAGCGCGCCACGCGCGTGGAGCAGGCCCATGACATCGAGCGCGGGCGACTCGCGCATGTCGTCGATGTCGCGCTTGTAGGCGACGCCGGCAATCAGCACCTTGGACCCGTTGATGGCCTTGCGCTTCGTGTTGAGCGCCTCGGCAATCTTGTCGACGACGTAGTGCGGCATGCCGCCGTTGATGTGGCCGGCAAGCTCGATGAACCGCGGGTCGAATCCGCTCTGCTTGGCTTTCCACGACAGGTAGAACGGGTCGATCGGGATGCAGTGTCCGCCCAAGCCAGGCCCCGGATAGAAAGCCATGAAGCCAAACGGCTTCGTCTTGGCGGCGTCCACGACCTCCCACACGTCGATGGCCATGCGGTCGCACATGAGCGCCAGTTCGTTCACCAGTCCGATGTTCACGGCGCGGAACGTGTTCTCGAGCAGCTTGACCATCTCGGCAACCCGCGTCGAGCTCACCGGCACGATCGTCGTAATCGCCGAACCGTACAACGCGCTCGCCAGCTGCACGCACTCGGCGGTCAGCCCGCCGACGACTTTCGGAACGTTGTGCGTGTGGAAGGTCGGGTTGCCTGGATCGACGCGCTCGGGAGAGAAGGCCAGGAAGAAATCGCGCCCGGCCTTGAGTCCGGTGGCTTCGAGCAGCGGCTGGACCACTTCCTCCGTCGTGCCGGGGTAGGTCGTCGACTCGAGGGACACCAGGATGCCGGGGTGCAGGTGGCTTGCGATCGACTCCACGGCCGAGACGATGTAGGACATGTCCGGGTCCTTCGTCTTGCGCAGCGGCGTCGGCACGCAGATGTTGATGGTGTCGAGTTCCTTGACGACGGCGAAATCCGTGGTCGCGTCGAGCTTGCCGGCTTCCTTGAGTCTCTTGACGTCGGCGGTCGAGACGTCGGGGATGTACGAGCGGCCCTCGTTGACGGCCCGGATCTTCCGCTCGTCGAGATCGATACCCGTGGCGTGGAACCCGGCCTTGGCGAGCTCGACGGCGAGTGGTAGTCCGACGTATCCCAAACCGACGACGCCGGTTCGCGCGCGACGGGTCTTGATCTTTTCGAGAAGGGCAGCGGCGAGTGCTGACATGCGACGTGACTCCTGGTGAGAACCTCGCCGAAGCCCACTGATGGGCCCCGGCGCCACTTACCAGAATAGCCGACGGCGCCGGAATGACCTAACGCATCAGTCCCTGGTGATCGAGCACTCCTTGATCTTGTTCAGGAGAGTTTTGTAGCTAACTCCCAGTATCTGAGAGGCCTTGCGGCGATTCCAATGCACCTGATTCAGCGTTTTCTCGATGAGCGCCCGCTCGGCCTTCATCGAGGCGGCTCTCGCGACCGCCGCGAGCGACCCGCCATTGCCGTTTTCAGGCTCCGGCGCCTCGAGTTCCTCCGCGTCGGTCTCGGCCGCGGCCGGGATCGACTCGCTACGCGGGCCGCCAGACTCGAGGGCCGTGGGCGTGTCCGTCGAGGCTACTGGTGCCGGCTCGGTCGCGGCCGGCGCGGGGGCGCCGGCGACCCGACGCGAGCTGCGTTCGATTTCCGCGAAGGCGATCTGCTCGTCCTGCAGGATGACGAGCCGCTTGATGGTGTTTTCGAGCTCGCGGATGTTCCCTGGCCAGTCGTACTCGTGGAAGAGCTGCCGCAGCTTGGGGCTGAGGCGGGGCGACGGGCGCTTGTATTTGCGGGAGTACCGCGCGATGAAGGACTCCGTCAACGTCGGAATCTCGTCGCGGCGCTCGCGAAGCGGCGGAACCACAAGCTCGATGACCCGCAGGCGGTAGTAGAGGTCCTCGCGGAAGGTGCCGCTGGTCATCATCTTCTCGAGATCGCGGTTGGTCGCCGCGACGACGCGGACATCGACCTCCACGCGCTTGTTGCCGCCGAGTTTGGTGAACTCCGCGTCCTGGAGCACGTGCAGCAGCTTGGCCTGGAGCGCCGGCGTCAGCTCGCCGATTTCGTCGAGCATCAGGGTGCCGCCGTCGGCCTGCTCGAACTTGCCGATGCGCGTCGCGGCCGCTCCCGTGAAGGCGCCTTTCTCGTGCCCGAAGAGCTCGCTCTCGAGCAGCTCGGCTGGCAGGGCGGCGCAATTGACCTTGACGAACGGCCGCTGGCGGCGCGTCGACTGTTGATGGATCGCTCTCGAGACGAGCTCTTTGCCGACGCCGCTTTCGCCGCGGATGAGCACCGCCACGTCGCTGTCGCCGACCTGCTCGATGACGGTGGTGATGCGGCGCATCCCGTCGCTGTTGCCCCACACCGCTTGATCCTCGTTGTCGGTGAGCTGCTGGCGCAGCTCGCTCAACTCGGAGACCAGCCTGGTCTTCTCAATGGCGTTCTTGATGGCGACGTCGAGCTCGATCTCTCCGAGACCCTCGGGGTCATCCGGCTTGACCACGTAGTCGGTCGCCCCGGCCTGAACAGCCTCGACGATAACCGACGGCTGATTTCGACCCGAGAGCATGATCACCTGCGCTTCGGGGCGCGAGGCCTTGAGAGCGCGTAAAGTGGCCATGCCGTCGAGACCGGGCATCATCACGTCGAGGAGCACCGCGTCGGGCACATCGCTTTGCTTCATCGCCGCGAGCAGCTCGTCGCCGCGGCCGTAGCACCTGGCGTCGTAGCCCCGCAGCGACAGAAACGTCTGCAAGTAAGACGCGAACGCGGCGTCATCGTCCACGATCGCGATGTAGGGCTTGGTCATGGCTCTGTCTGTGGCGCTGCCGCGCGAGCCGGTCAGTGCGCCGAGGGGTCGTTCATCGGTAATAGCGAGTGGCATGATTGCCATCGGCCCAATTCAAGACGCGTACCTCATCTGTGTTGAGGCGATCAGACGGCCAAAAGCGCGGAAATCCTAACGTCTTGATGTGAGTGACTCTGAATCGGGCCTTGACGGTTCTGCCGTGATTCAAGACACAGCGTGTAGGCCGTGAATGTAAGCTGGACACTATTGGTCGCGATCGCCAGCGGCCGGCAGCATGACGATCGCGGCGGCTTTGCCGTTGTCGCTGGGCGCCCACAGACGGCCACCGTGCGCTTCGATGACGCGACGGGCGTTGGGGAGGCTGAGCCCGTTCCCGCCACGCCACTCGTCAAAGGTCGACAAGTTCGACGGTTCCAGCTGCGCGACGGCCTCAATCCGATTGGGCTCGGCGATCGAGATGCGAAGAGTGGTCCGGCCGTCGTGATTTCGGGCATCGACCCGAACGGCCAGCTGATCGCTCGAGACAGCTTCGCGGCGGAGGGCATGGAGGAGCGACGTCAGCGCTGTTCGCAGCCTCACTGCATCCCCCTTGACCGACAGGTCGCTCCGAACGGTGAGATCGATCGTGACGTTGCGATCCTTTAATTCCGGCAGCGCCGCTATCGCCTCGGACAGGACCGGCTCCAGGTTGACCGCGAGGGAGTTGAACCGGGCCCCGCCAGCCTCGAGTTGTGAGAGCTCGCTGACTTCGGCCAGAAGAGCCGAGAGTCGCGCGCAGGACTTCTCGGCTTCGTCGAGGAGCCGGCGTTGCTGTTCGCTCAGCGGACCCGCGCTCTCCTTCAACAGCATCCGGACATAGCCGGCAACGACGGTCAGAGGCGATCGAAACTCGTGCGCCGTCAGCGACAGCAGTGCCGACCAGCGTGGGTCGATGGTCGAATCCGAGCGGGGAGGCGTGGAACCGTCGCTCATCCGAGGAATTGTATTTCACGGGCAGTCGGGAGCTCCGGGAAGCCAGGCGCCACCTGAGGTGTTTACGAAGTTAGGGAAGCTGGGGGTACGATGGTTCGAGTTGGCGGGGGTGACCCGCTTCGATGGAAGGACCAGTGATGCTAATCAGGCAGGGGCCCGGCGTCCGATCGTCCGAGATCACTGACGAGCAGCTCTACCTGCGCCGGCGCGACTTCATCCGGCTGGCCAGCGGAGCGGCAATCGCTGCGGCCAGTCCGATCGTCGCCGGTTGCGGGGACGGCACGCTTGCGGCAGGCTCGGTGGGCGCCCAGCAGACCGAGCTCTCTGGCATCAAGCCAAACGTCGTCACGACTGACGAAAAAAAGAACAGCTTCGCGGATATCACGAGCTACAACAACTTCTTCGAGTTCGGTACGGGAAAAGACGACCCGGCGCGCTATGCGGGACGTTTGAAGACGAGTCCCTGGAAGGTAAAGATGGACGGGCACTGCGCCAAGCCCGCCGAGTACCTCCTCGAGGATTTGATCAAGCCCTTCGAACTCGAAGAACGGGTCTACCGCTTGCGGTGCGTCGAGGCCTGGTCCATGGTCATTCCGTGGGTCGGCATTCCCCTCAGCAGCATTCTCAAACGCGCAGAGCCGACGGCGAAGGCGACATTCGTGGAGTTCACGACGCTCCTGCGACCGTCGGAGATGCCGGGGCAGAACGAGGCCAGCCTGCGCTGGCCCTACGTCGAAGGCCTGCGACTGGACGAGGCGATGCATCCGCTGACCATCGTCGCCGTCGGCCTCTACGGCAAGACGTTGATGAACCAGAACGGCGCGCCGGTTCGGCTGGTCGTGCCTTGGAAGTACGGCTTCAAGAGCATCAAGTCCATCGTCCGCATCCGCTTCGTCGACAAGATGCCGACCTCGGCGTGGAGCGATGCCAACCCGAGTGAATACGGCTTCTATTCGAACGTCAACCCGCAGGTCGACCACCCGCGTTGGACCCAGGCGCGCGAGCGGCGGATCGGCGAGCTCTCGCGACGGCCGACGCTCATGTTCAACGGCTACGCCGATCAGGTGGCGTCGCTCTATGCGGGGATGGACCTAAAAAAGTACTACTGACGCTGCCAGCTCTCAGCTAACAGCTCTCAGCTCCCAGCTGTCAGTGAAAAGCGTCGAGAGCAGAACGTGGAGGTGTTGACCTCCGCAGCTCTTAGCTGAGCGCTGAAAGCTGAAAGCTGAAAGCTGTGTACATTCGCTTCGCGAAACCCGTCGTCTTTGTCGCCGCCCTCACGCCGTGCCTCTGGCTCGTGTTCAGGGCGCTGACGGGGCGGCTCAGCGCCAATCCCATCGAAGACATTACGCTGACCACCGGGATCTGGGCGCTGCGGTGGCTGCTCGTCTCGCTGGCGATCACGCCGCTGCGCCGTCTGACCGGCTGGCAGCGCGTCATTCAATACCGGCGCATGTTTGGTCTGTTCGCGTTTTTCTACGCGACGCTGCACCTGCTCACCTACGTCGTCCTCGATCAGGGCCTGGCCTTCGAGTTCATCCTCCCCGACATCGTCAAGCGTCCCTACATCACGATGGGGATGATTGCCTTCACGCTGCTGATCCCGCTGGCGGTGACGTCGACGAAGGGGTGGATCCGGCGGCTCGGGCGGAAGTGGCAGATCCTCCATCGGCTGGTCTACGTCAGCGCCGTGGCCGCCTGCCTGCATTTTCTTTGGAAGGTCAAAGTCGCCGATTGGCGAACCGGTCTACTACGCTGCGATCCTGGCCACGCTGCTGGCGTTTCGCCTCCTTTGGCGGTTCCGTCCCGGGGCTGGCGCGCGGAGCGCAACCGCCCGTGCCTCTGCGTCTTAGCGGCAATTCTGTGCACCCGTGACGGCGCCGGATTGCCAACCGGGCGCACGGCCTGCCCGTTGGCCCCCGCTCCCTGCCAGTTGACCTGAAATTGGCTGTTCGGCCTTACCAAAACCGCTAGCATGAGGGCCATGCACAAGCCGATCAAATACGTGGAAAAAGGCCTGACCTACGTCGCCAAGGGCGCCTGGGTCGCATTCGATGCGCTCAACAGCATCAAGCCAGGCAACACGTTCACACCCAAGTGGTCCGACCTGCCGCTGCAGAAGTCGCACCAGAAGGTGAAGCCGCCCCTCGGCTGGCCGCGCGAGACCGACTCGCTCTGTCCGGTGTGCGTGCGCGAAGCCAGACAGGAGATCCTCGACGGCAAGCGCGACTACAAGATTCTGCTCAACGAAAAGATCGGTGAGATCAAGGCGACGATCATCGAGCGCGACGGCCAGATCCTGATGGTCAAGGATTGCCCGCTGCACGGTCACTTCGAAGACGTCATGTCGAACGACCCGGCGTTCTTCAAGCACCTCGAAGACGTGTTCCCCGGCAGCGATATTCGCGCGCATAACGACGAGAAGCTGCACAACCACGGCAGCAGCACGATCAAGTACGGCCGCGGCTCCGTCCTGACGATCGATCTGACGAACCGCTGCAACATGATGTGCGACCCATGCTTCATGGACGCCAACCAGGTCGGCTTCGTCCACGAGCTGTCATGGGAAGACATCAAGACGATGCTCGACAACGCCATCTCGATCAAGCCGAAGCGCCAGATGTCGGTGCAGTTCTCGGGCGGCGAGCCGACGATGTCGCCGCACTTCCTGGACGCGGTGCGCTACTCGAAGAAAGTCGGCTACAACAGCGTGCAGGCCGCGACCAACGGCATCGAGTTCGCGAAGAGCCCTGAGTTCGCGAAGGCCGCGGCGGAAGCCGGCCTGCGCTACGCGTATCTCCAGTTCGACGGCATCGGCAATGCCGCCAACTCGCATCGCCTCGTCGGCAACTTGTTCGACGTCAAGCTGCGCGCAATCGAGAACCTGCATGCCGCCGGCGTCGACATCGTTCCGGTCACGACGATCGTCAACGGCGTCAATAACGAGCAGGTCGGCCGCATCGTCCAGTTCGCGCTCGACAACCCGAAGAAGATCAACTTCCTGTCGTTCCAGCCGGTGTCGTTCACCGGCCGCGACGAGCTCGTCACCGACGAGCGCCGCGCCGCGCAGCGCTACACGCTCTCGCACCTCGCGCACGACGTGAAGGATCAGACGGGCATCGGCCAGCCGGTCCGCGACTGGTTCCCGATCTCGTTCATGAGCACGTTCACCGATTGGGCCGACCTCGTCCATGGCCCGACTTCGGAATGGGGCAACCTGACCTGCGGCTGCCATCCGAACTGCGGCATCGGCATGGCGGTGATGATCGACAAGGAAACGAAGGAGGCCGTGCCGGTCACGGCGTTCCTCGACGCGGCGTCGCTCGCGACCGACCTAAAGCAAGTCAACGACGCGGCGCGCGGACGGTTCCTGTCGGTCACGGGCATGGCGCTGGCGCTGATGAAGAACTACGACCCCTTCAAGGCCCCGACGCATTTCAAGCTCGCGGACCTGATGAAGAAGTTCGACAAGACGTTCGGCGCGACGGGCAGGAATTACGGCAAGGTCACCGGCGACCGCACGGCGCAGGACATCGCCAAGCGCCGCGCCGATCGCTGGAACTTCCTGTTCATCGCCGGGATGTGGTTCCAGGACCTCTTCAATTACGACTTCCGGCGCACCGAGCGTTGCATCATCCCGTATGCGACCCAGGAGGGCGAGATCTCCTTCTGCGCCTACAACACCGGCATCGGCTGGCGGAACATCATCGAGAAGATGCACATGACCGCCACGTTGACGAAGTGGTACGAAGAGCACGGCCGCCACGACATCGTCGCCGGCGGCAAGCACGTCGACCTGCCGACGACGGCGCACAACCTGGTGCTCGACCCCGTCGCGGTCGCCGCCGGCAAGCAGACGGACCTCGACGAGAAGGGCATCGCCAAGACGGCGCGCGAGGAGAAGCTGCGCGCTCGCGCTGAAGCGAAGAAGGCCGACGGCGAGAACGAGCGGATGGCCGCGCTCTACCGTCAGCACGTCCTCAAGGAAGCACCGGCCGAACCGGTCCTCCAGATCAAGGGACTGGGCTCGAAGAAGAAGGAGCCGGTTCAGGAAGTGCTGCACAAGCCGCAGCAGTAGCGCGCGCGAGCGGCTCAGGGCTCATGGCTCAGGGCTCAAGCAGGAAGTCGAACGGGGAAGGCCTTCGCGGCTTTCCCCGTTTTTTTGTTTGCCGCTGTCCCTGAGCCTTGAGCCTTGAGCCCTGAGCCTAGATCCATGCCTCGTCCCCGTCTCCTTCAGCGAGCCCTTCAGGAGTTCGAGCAGGCATTCGGCGGCGGCCGCCGGCCACGGTTTGCCGTAGCGCCGGGCCGCGTCAACCTGGTTGGTGAGCATACCGATTACAACGATGGCTTCGTGCTGCCGATGGCCATCGATCGTCACGTCGCGGTCGCCTTCGCGCCTCGCGACGATCGGGTCCTGCGCGTGTACGCATCGGAGTTCAGAGAGACGCGCGAGCTCGCGCTCGACGCCTTCGAGCGCCGGTCAGCCTTCGAGCCCGAGCGACGGAGCGCCCGCGGAGGGTGGTTCGGCTACGTCGCGGGAGTCGCGTGGGCGATGCTCGGCACCGGCCAGGCGTTGAGGGGTGCCGACCTGGCGATTGCCGGCGACGTGCCAGTCGGCGCAGGGCTCGCGTCATCGGCGGCGCTCGAAATGGCCGTGGCCCGAGCGCTCGCCACGTTATCCAATATCCCGTGGGAGCCTCGTCAGGCCGCCCGTTTCGGTCACCAGGCTGAACACGAGTTTGCGGGTGTCGCCTGCGGCATCATGGACCAGCTGTCCGCTGCGTCGGCTCGCGAAGGCTATGCCCTGCTGATCGATTGCCGGTCGCTCGAGAGTCGTGATGTGCCGATTCCCCCGGACGCCCGAATCCTGGTGTTCGACAGCGGTGTGCGCCGCGAGTTGACGGCCAGCGCCTACAACGACCGGCGCGCGGCTTGCGAGCGTGTCGTTGCGGCGCTTCACTCGCGGCACGCGTGGGTGCATGCGCTTCGCGACGTCGACGACGCGTTGCTGGCTGAAGTGGCGGGAACGCTGGATCCCGTTGACGTCAAGCGCGCGTCGCACGTGATTGCCGAGAATCGTCGACCGGCCGCCCTCGCCGACGCGTTCGCCGCGGGAAACCTCGAGCGGGCGGGTCGTCTGATGATGCACTCGCACGCCAGCCTGCGGGACCTCTACGAAGTGTCGTCGCCGGAGCTCGACGCTCTCGTCGATCTGGCGATCGTTCAGCCGGGCTGCACGGGTGCGCGGCTCACCGGTGCTGGATTTGGTGGCTGCGCGATCGCCCTGGTCGAAGCCGGATCGGTCGAGCGCGTGATGTCTTCGGTCGAGGCGGGCTACCTCGAGCGCACCGGGCGATCGACGACAGGGTTCGTGTGCCATCCGAGCCACGGGGCACACTTGCTCGACGTCTGAGCCCATTACCTCCGAACTTCTTCATTCCCCTACAATCTCTGAATGGCTTTCAAGAGTGGGTTCGTGACGGCGCTCTTGGCACTGCTACCTGCGACGATCGTGGCCCAGGGCGCCCAGCCACGCACGCCGCCCGCGCGCGGCCTGACCGAGCTGTCGCAGTCGCTGCAGGATCTCGCCGAACGGGTCAGCCCGAGTGTCGTGCAGATCTTCGTCACGGGATACGCAGAGCCTGATGAGGACGATCAGGCGTCGAGCGAGCCCGTACTCGAGCGAACCGGCGGGTCGGGCGTCATCGTCGATGCCGATGGCTACATCGTGACCAACGCCCACGTCGTGGAGCGCGCGACGCGGATCGAGGTCGAGCTCGCGCTTGCCGCGACAGGCGGTACGCCCGGGACTTCAATCCTGCGGCGCCGCGGTCGCTTGGTCGGCGCACAGGTCGTCGCAATCGATCACGAGACCGACATCGCTGTCATCAAGGTCGAAAACAAAGGGCTGCCCGTGCTGGCGTTCGGCGATTCAGAGTCGTTGAAACCCGGCCAAATCGTGCTGGCGTTCGGCAGTCCGCTCGGGCTCGAGACCTCCGTCACCCTGGGTGTCGTGAGCGCCGTCGCCCGTCAGTTGACCCCCGAAGATCCGATGATCTACATCCAGACCGACGCGCCCATCAATCCAGGCAACAGCGGCGGAGCGCTGGTCGACACCGAGGGCCGGCTGGTCGGCATCAGTACGCTCATCTACTCGCAGTCCGGCGGCAACGAAGGCATCGGCTTCGCGGCGCCGAGCAACATCGTTCGTAATGTGTTTGCGCAGATCCGCAAGACCGGCCGCGTGCGCCGCGGTGACATCGGCGTCCGCGCCCAGACGATCACGCCGATCCTGGCCGAAGCGCTTGGGGTGTCCGGCGACGCGGGAACCGTGTTGTCGGATGTGGCGCCGGCTGGCCCCGCTGCGCGCGCAGGGCTGCAGCCGGGCGACCTCGTGCTTGCGCTCGACGGCAAGCGGATCGAGAACGGTCGTCAACTCCGCATCAACCTGTATTCGCGTGGGGTGAACGAAACCGTCGTGGTCGATGTGCAACGCGGCGAGCGGAAGCTGACCGTGCGGGTGTCCGTCGGCGAGCGCGATGGGGATGCGGGGCAACTGCGGGATCTCGTCGCCCAGCAGGTGCCGGTGCGTGGGCTGGGGCTCCTGGCCCTCAATCTGACGCCCCAGATCAGCCAGCTCTTGCCCAACCTGCGCCGCCAGCGAGGTGTCGTCGTGGCGAGCGTGTCGCATCAAGCACCGTACTCGCAGCAGGGAAGGCTGCAGCCGGGCGACGTGATCTATTCGCTCAACGGGAAAGCGGTCGAGACCGTCGCCGACCTCAATGCTGCCGCCGCCGAACTCAAGCCCGGCGTCGCCGCCGTGCTGCACCTCGAGCGCGCCGGGACGCTCATCTATTTCGCCTTCAGAACAGAGAACAAGTAGGACTGCCGACTAGGACTGCCGACTAGGACTGTCGACCAGGACTGTCGCCTGTGACTCACGACTGTGACTGCCGACTGACGACTGAAGACTGCCGACTGTCCTAACCTCCCCTGGTATGCATCTCGAGGTGCGCGTCTTTCTTCAGCGCGCTTACAGGGATCAATGGCTCGCGTGTCGCCGTCGCAACCCGTTCCTCGGCGCCGCGGTCGGCGCGGAGCGCCCAGACCGTGGCGATGACGTGGCGCAGCTCGTCCGGTGTCGCGCCGGCGCGCAGCGGCCGGCGCAGGTCCGTCCCGGCGCTGGCATAGAGGCACATCAGCCAGACGCCGTCGGCGGTGAGCCGGCTGCGGTCGCACGTGTCGCAGAATGGTTCCGTCGTCGACGAGATGATGCCGAAGATCGTGCCATCCGGCAGCGCGAAGCGGTCGGCCGGCGCGGATGACACTTCGTCAACCGGCGTGATCGTGCCGTAGTAGTTGCCGAGGGCCTCGAGGATCTCCCGGCGGGATACCACCGAGTCTCGCGACCAGCGTGTCGCCCCTCCGACGTCCATGTATTCGATGAATCGGACTTCGGCACCGAGCCGCCGGCCGTATTCGATGAGCGCGGACAACTCGTGGTCGTTGACGCCGCGCATGACGACCGTATCGATTTTGAGGGAGTCGAAGCCGGCCTCTACCGCTGCGCCGATCCCGTCCAGCACGGCGTCGAGGCTGTCGAAGCGTGTGATGTCGCGGAAGCGCTGGCGATCGAGCGTGTCGAGGCTGACCGTGATCCGATGCAGGCCGGCGGCGCGCAGCGCGGCCGCTTGCGCGGCCAGCAAGACGCCGTTGGTCGTGAGCGCCAGGTCGCGGATCGCCGGTCGCGCCGCAAGCGATCGAATGAGTGTCGTCAGGTCGCGTCGCAGGAGCGGCTCGCCGCCGGTCAGCCGAACGCGTTCGACGCCCAGGTCGCAGAAGGCGTCGGCAATCGTGCCGATCTCCTCGAACGAGAGGAGGGTGTCTTTCGGCAGCCACGCGTAGTCGGGCTCCGGCATGCAGTAGTGGCACCGCAGGTTGCAGCGGTCGGTCACCGACACCCGCAGGCTTCGGAGCGGCCGTCCAAAACGGTCGAGGAGTGCCATCGCTCCCTCAATTATCCTTGAAGTCTGTTATTCTCGCCGCGTTCCCGAAGCCCGGTGGTTCCAGGAGCCTTCCATGCATCGCATTCGAGTCATTCCAGTTCTCGTGGCGGCCCTGTCGCTGACTGTCGCGCCCCTGGCTCAGCAGCAATCGGGCCCCTCGTCTCCCCCGGCGCCCGTTGTTCCAGATGACGCGCGAGCGGAGCGCCTGAAAGCTGAGGCGCTCAAGAGCGTCGAGTCGATGAGCGTCTTTACGCAGCAAATGGTCGATTCCATCTTCAGCTTTGCCGAACTGGGGTTCCAGGAGACTGAGACCAATCGCTATTTGATCGATGTGCTGAAGAAGAACGGCTTTACGGTGCAGGAAGGTATTGCCGGCATTCCGACGGCCTTCATGGCGACGTGGGGATCGGGGAAGCCGGTCATCGCGATGGGCTCGGACATCGACGGCATTCCGCAGGCGTCCCAGAAGCCCGGTGTCGCGTACCACGCGCCGATGATCGAAGGCGGCGCCCGGCCATGGCGAAGGCCACAATTCCGGCCAGGCCGTGAACATCACGGCGGCGATCGCCGTGAAGAAGATCATGGAGCGCGACAAGCTGCCCGGCACGATTCGGATCTGGCCGGGTACGGCCGAAGAATTAGTCGGCACCAAGGCCTATTTCGTGCGCGAGGGGTTCTTCAAGGATGTCGACGTCGCGCTCTTCACCCACGTCGGAAACGATCTCGACGTGTCCTGGGGCGACCGTGACGGTACCGGACTCGTCTCGGTCGAGTTCACGTTCACGGGCGAGACCGCGCATTCCGCGGGTGCGCCGTGGCGAGGCCGGAGCGCGCTCGACGCCGTCGAGCTAATGAACATCGGCTGGAACTTCCGCCGCGAGCATCTGCCGCTCGAGCATCGTTCCCACTACGTGATCACCCGGGGCGGAGATCAGCCGAACGTGGTGCCGAGGAACGCCTCGGTCTGGTACTACTTCCGGCAGACGACGTATCCGAAGATCAAGGAGCTCTGGGCCATCGGCGAATCGATCGCCAAGGGCGCCGCGATGATGACCAACACCGAGCTGCAACCGATGCGCGTGCTCGGGAGCGCCTGGCCCCAGCACTTCAACAAGGTCGTCGCCGAAACGACGTGGGCCAACATCCAGAAAGTCGGGATGCCCCAGTGGAGCGAAGCGGATCAGACGCTGGCCAAGGCACTGCAGAAAGAGCTCGGTAGCCGCGAACAGGGACTGTCGCTGAAGATCGGCGCCGAGTTGACAGGCCCCGTCAAGGACAACCGGGGCGGTGGCTCCGACGACATCGGCGACATCTCGTGGAACGTGCCGACGGTGACGCTCCGTTTCCCATCGAACATTCCCGGACTCCCCGGCCACAACTGGGCGAACGCGATTTCCATGGCCACGCCCATCGCGCACAAAGGTGCCACCGCCGGCGCGAAGGTGCAGGCGATGACAGTGCTCGATCTTGTGTTGAAGCCGGCGCTCGTCGAGCAGGCCTGGGACTACTTCAAGAACGTGCAGACCAAGGACCTGAAATACCAGCCGCTCATCCGCCCCGAGGACAAGCCGGCGATTGAGATGAACAAGCAGATCATGGACAAGTACCGTCCAGAGCTGAAAAAGTTCTATTACGATCCGTCGCGGTACAAGACCTATCTCGAGCAGCTCGGGATCAGTTATCCGACGGTGAAGCAGTAGGCTCGAACTCTCACGCTTTCCGGTTCGATCCATCGCCGCCGGGTGTTGTCCGGCCTTGTATTGGAGCGGTTCCGGAAAGCCCCTCGGTAGGAGGCCGCATGAGACTCACAGTCCGGTCCGTTCTCTCGTCAGCCGCGTGCCTGGCGTTGTCCTCGTTCCTCATGCCGTCCTTGGGAGCGGCGTTCGCACAGAGCGATCCGCAGGTCGGCATCTGGAAGCTCAATCTCGAGAAATCGAAGTACAGCCCCGGGCCCGGTCCGAAGAGCGCGACCACGAAGATCGAAGCCGTTGGGGCGGGCACCAAGGTCAGCGTCGAACAGGCACTGGCAGACGGCACGGCGAGACGATGGGAATTCACCGCGAACTACGACGGCAAGGACAGCCCCGTGACCGGGAACAACCCGGATGCGGATACGGTCGCGCGCACGCGCCTCGACGCGAACACGGTGCAGACGGTTGCCAAGAAGGGCGGAAAGGTCACGACCACTCAGACGTCCGCGGTCTCGAGTGACGGGAAGACCAGGACGGTCACGACCAAAGGCGTCAATGCCAGCGGTCAACAGGTGAATAACGTCGCGGTCTACGAGAAGCAGTAAGTCGCGCACCATCCGACTGGGGACGGCATCCACCCGTGGAGTGCGTTCATGAAGCTCACAATCAGTCTCCTGGTGCTGTCCTTGTCAGGAAGCGCCGTGGCCCGGCAGCAGTCGCCTTCGGCCGATCCATCAGTGGCTTATCCCGATGGATACCGCAACTGGGTCCACGTCAAGAGCGCGCTCGTCAGCCCCGGCCACGAGCAGTTCGCGAGCGTCGGGGGCTTTCAGCACATCTACGCGAACGCTGAAGCCATGACCGGCTATCGCACCAGGACGTTCCCAGAAGGGTCGATTGTCGTCTTCGACTGGCTGGAAATGCGAGACAACAACGGCGCATACGAGGAGGCCGCGCGGCGCCAGGTCGACGTGATGGTCAAGGACTCGCAGCGCTTCGCCAAGACGGGCGGGTGGGGATTCCAGCGATTCGTCAAAGACAGCAAGGTCGAGCGTGCGACCACTCCGACCCCTCAGCAGTGCTTCGCCTGCCATGAGAAGCGGAAGAAGGATGGTCTGATTCTGAGCAGCTATCGTCCGTGAGCATCCATCGATGAGTCGCCTTGCCGATTTACGACGCGCGGCGACTCACTTTCTGCGCTCACGCCGGCCCCAGTCGACTCGTCCGGCGGGTGACACGCCGGCCGGCGTGTCACCCTCGAGCCAGGATTCGCTTGGCTCGATGAGCGCCGAGGACCTGTCCGCCTGCGAGAACCGGGACGTGCCGAGCATCGACCGCATCTCTGATGAGTCCGAGGCTCGCGCCGACGAAAAGCAGGACCTGACGACCAGTCTGAATTTTCCTCTTCACTGGACGAGCGCGAACGAGAGCTGGAACTACCTGTTCGACTTCGCTGTCGCCTGTGAGCTGCTGGCTCCACGTCCTGACGATCTCGTGCTGGACTTCGCCGCCGGCACATGTTGGGCATCCGAGCTTCTCAGTCGCCTCGGAGTGCGGACGATCGCGGTGGATCTCTCCGTCGAGATGATGCGCCGCGGCCGGACGCGTCTCAGCGCTGACAGCCGGCTGGTGTTTCGCGACGATGCGGCGTTCGTGACGGCCCGAGGGCAGTCGCTCCCGTTCGTGGCCGACAGCTTCGACGGCGTGCTGTGCATGAACGCCCTGCACCACCTTCCTTCTTACGCATCAGCTCTTCGAGAAATCTACCGGGTGCTCAAACCCGGCGGCCGAGCAGTCTTCTCGGAGCCTGGCACAGCGCATGCGCTTCAAGCGTTGTCCCGATTCCGGATGCGGGAAGAAGGCGTGATTGAAAAAAGCGTCTCGCTGCCGTTGGTCCGCCGTCTGGCAATGGATGCCGGTTTCAGCCGGATGCGTGTGGTGCCGCTGCGATCGTCGGCGGCGTACGCGTTCGATTATTCGGCGACATCTGCCGACGACTTGCCGTTCCGGCAGATGTGGGAAGAGACGCTGCGCCTCGGTCCAGGCGAGCACGCCCGCTTTGTCTTGCACAAAGGCGATGATCCGCCTGCCGACACGCTCCTGCCGGCGCACCAGCTCGTCGGGCGACTCGAGGCCCATATTGTTCCGCACCAGGTCTCCGCGACTGTTCCGTCGGGCCAGTCGTTTACGGATCGGCTGCGCATCAGGAACACCGGCAGTGTGGCGTGGAAGGCGAGGGGCCGACGCTTCGGCGGGCAGGTGACGCTCGGGCTCAAAGTCTGCGACGCGCGCGACGAGGTGCTGCGGGAAGATCTGGGCCGTACCCCGTTGCCGCGTGATGTCGCCCCGGGTGACGAGATCGAGATCGAGATGACCGTCGCGGGGTCTCTGCCTTCGGGGCACTACGGATTGCGGTACGACATGGTCGTCGAGGGCGTGACGTGGTTCGAGTTTCATGGCTCGCCGTGCGCACGGCGATCGCTGGAGATCTCCTGACGGCCGGCGCAGGTCAGCTCCCGGACGGTGAAGCGGCGATCACGTGACGCCAGACGCTGCCGCGAACTTTTGACACATCTACGGGCTTGTCGTTCTGCGGCAGCGACAGGAAATATTCGGTGAGGGGCCGGTCGTCGGTCAAAATCGGTCCCGGCCCTAGAAACGCCTTGATCTCAGAGGGACCGGCGTCGTACTGCGACAGCAGCGACCCGAAGGTCTTGAAGCCCATGCCGTCGAGCGCCTGCTTCGATTGAGGCGACGTCTGCTTTCGTATGAAGGCCTTCTCCTCGAGCACGAGCGGGCGCGTCGAACCAATCATCAGGCTCCCGCCATGCCACAGCGTCGTGTTCGGAAAGACGGTGACGAACGTTCGCATAATCAGCTTGTACTCGGTCTCGCCGCTGCTCCCGATCCACTGGATGGCAATGCCATGACGATTCAGCACGCGCCGCATCAGTCGATAGGTACTCGACCGAATACAAGTTGCCGGCCCCGGCATGCATCGGGACGATGACGTCCGCGGTGATGACGTCGTAGCGCGCATCGGTCAAGAGCATGTAGTTGCGGCCGTCGCCCACCTCGAGGTGCACGTTGGGCCGGGTCAGGAGGTTCTGGTTGATGCCGCTGAACTGCCCGGCTGCCGCGGCGACGGCCGGTGAGAGCTCGACGACGTCGACACGAGTCTGATCGCTGAAGGCTGCGACCGCGCCGGCGGTGGCGCCGCCGCCGGCACCAATGACCAGCGCGCGCCGCGCCTCGTTATGGATCGCCACCGGCAGCGTTCCAATCAGCCGGTGATACGCCACCATCGTCGGGCTGTCGCTCGCCTGGTGCGCCCCGTTGACGTAGAGAGCATGAATCGGCGGCGCGAAATTCGACTCGCGGCGCAGAATGGCGACGCTGGCATGGCCGTCCTCCTGCCGCCATACGGGCACTTCCCTCGGATATCGAGAGCGGAGCAGCGCGGCAATCGGATCGGGCGTTGCCCAGGCGACGAGCACGACACCGCCGAGCGCCGCGCCCGCCAGCGCGAAAGCGCCTACGCGGCGAGGCAGAGACAGAAGTAACAGGAGGCCGATCGCGAGCGACAGCCCGGACATCAGCAGCAGGCTATCGCGGCTGCCGATTGCCGGCAGCAGTAAGAATCCCGTTAAGAGCGAGCCTGCAACCGCTCCGGCCACGTTCACGGCGTAGATGACGCCGATCCGTTGGCCGGCGTGGTGAACGCTGACGTTGGTCGTCCAGATCGCGATGCCAACCGGGAACGCCATTCCCATCAGCAGGGCCGGCGGAAAGATTGCGGCGACGCTCGTGGTCACCAGTGGCCCGACATAGGCGAGCGGCGTACCGGTGAAGACCGGGCCGGCCCACAAGTAAATCGGTCCGGCGCGACCCATGAGCCACATCGAAATGACGGACGCGAGCGCCAGCAGAATTTCGAGCACCGCGAGCACTCCGACGAGGTGTCGACGGCGGCTGGTGAAAAGGGTCGACACCCAGCTGCCAATCGCGATTCCGGCCAACACCGTCGCGAGCATGACCGTAAAGGCATAAGTGGTCGGGCGGAACAGGACAATCAGCATCCGAAACCAGATGATCTCGAGCCCGAAAGAGACGAACCCGGAGACGGCAAACGTCAGGAGCACGAGTCTCAGGGTCCACGCAGATTCGGTCGCGGCCATCGGCGCCGAGGTAGTGACAGCAGCCGAATCGGGCGCCGCCGTGCGAGGTCCATCAGTCCTTCGCGAGAGGATGAGCGCTCCAGCGGCGACGGTCAGGTTGACCAGCGCGGCAATTCGGAACGACCACGAGATGCCAAGCTGAGAAATCATCCAGATGCCGGCGAGGAGAGTGCCAATCACCGCCCCGGCGGTGTTCCCCGCGTAGAGCCGCGACACCTGCCCCCCGAGAATCGTTCCGTGGGCAAGGGCGGATTTGACGACGAGTGGCAGCGTCGCGCCCATGAGGGTTGTGGGGACGATCAGTACCGCAAACGACAAGATGAATCGCACCAGGCCGACGGCCGGTGGCCAGTCGTCGAGAGCTGGATACAGTCGAACGTAGAGCGCTTCGACGCCGGCAAGAGCCAGCGGAGTCGCCAATGCGGCGACAGCGACGCCGGCTTCGGCCACGGCGAAGGCGACAAGCGGCCGGCGCACGCGGTCGGCCAACCGTCCCGCCGCGGCGCTGCCAAGCGCGAGGCCAGCCATGAAGGCCGCGAGGACGGTGCTGGCGGCATGGATGGTGACGCCGAACACGAGCGCCAGCAGACGCATCCAGAGCACCTGATAGACGAGGGCGCTGAAGCCGGAAAGGAAGAAGAAGAAGAGGAGCATTGTCCGTGTAGTCCGTGGCTCTATAATGTTCGGATACCTGAACGGCCTTCTTCGGCCTCCAGTGTGCCCGATCGACCATAGCGCCAGAACTATATGCCAGAGCAGACGCGCCCCGCGCGCGGCATGCGTGACTTTCTCCCCGACGAGGTGCGCCAGCGCGACTACGTGATTGGCGTGGTCGAAGACGTGTACCGGCGCTACGGGTTCGAGCCGCTGGAGACACCGGCGCTCGAAAACATCGAGACGCTGACCGGCAAGTACGGCGACGAAGGCGCCAAGCTGATTTTCAAGGTCCTCCGCCGTGGCGAGCACGAAGCGTCCGGCGAAACCGATTTGGCCCTGCGTTACGACTTGACGGTGCCGCTCGCGCGGGTGGTCGCCGAGCATCGCGGCAAACTGCCGCGGTTCTTCAAGCGGTATCAGATTCAGCCGGTATGGCGGGCGGATCGTCCGGCGCGGGGACGGTTCCGCGAGTTCTTCCAGTGCGACGTCGACGCGATCGGATCCAGGTCGCCGGTGGTCGAAGCGGAGGTGTGCGCGGCGGTCAGCGACGTACTGCGCGCGCTGGGCTTTGCCGACTTCGTCGTCCGGTTGAACCATCGCGGACTCCTGATCGGCATGCTCGAGAGCGTTGGCGTGCCGGTGGAGTTGCAGAACCACGCGCTCGTGGCGATCGATAAACTGGACAAGATCGGGCGCGACGGCGTCGCGGCCGAGCTGTCGAGCCGCGGCATTGGGGGCGAAGCGATCGGCCGGCTGCTCGACGCCTACACGCCGCCGGCGGGAGAGGGTGGCCTCGATTCGCAGACGGCCAACGCGAATCGCCTCTCGCGCGCCCGCGCGCATGTCACCGGCCATGCGGCCGGTGAAGCGGCCGTGGCCAACCTGGAGCGGATCGTAGGGCTGGCGGAGGCAACCAGCGCCGGTCCACACGTGGTCGTCGATCCCAGCCTCGCGCGCGGCTTGTCGTACTACACCGGCGCGATCATGGAGGTTGCCGTGCCGGACCTCGCCGGCAGCCTCGGCGGCGGTGGCCGTTACGACGGGCTGATCGGAATGTTTTCGGGCGACGACCTTCCGGCTTGCGGGTTCTCGCTGGGGCTCGAGCGGATCCTCGTGGTGATGGCCGAGCGGAAGATGTTTCCACCGCGCGTGCAGGCGGCCGCCGCAGACGTGCTGGTGACGCTGTTCGACGACGAAGGTACGGCTGACGCGCTGCGACTGGCCGGCGAGCTGCGCGCCGCCGGCGTGCGCGTCGAGGTGTATCCGGAGGTCGACAAGCTCGGCAAGCAATTCAAGTACGCGTCGGCGCGCGGCTTCGGGTTCGTGACGGTCGTTGGCGGCGACGAACGCGCCGCCGGACAGGTGACTGTGAAGAACATGCAGCGCGGTGAACAGACGGTCGTGGCCCGCGACCAGGCTGCCCCGTGGCTCGCCACGAAAATCTCCGAACGCTGAACCGTGAACCGTGAACCCTGAACCCTGAACCGTAATTTATGAACCACCCCCTCGGATCACTGGCCCGCACTCATACTTGTGGTGCCCTCACCGCAGCCGACGTCGGACAAGACGTCGTCCTGCTCGGTTGGGTCCATCGCATCCGCGATCTCGGCTCGCTCGTGTTTATCGATATCCGCGATCGCCTCGGCATTACGCAGGTCGTGGTCCGGGACAACGATGCGCTCGTGGGCGCCGCCCGACGGCTCCGCGCCGAGTACGTCATTGCCGCGCTCGGGCATGTCGAGGCGCGCTCGCCAGAAACGGTGAACCCGAAGGTGACCACTGGCGCGATCGAAGTACGCGCGAGCGAGATCCGGCTGCTCAACGACGCCAAGACCCCACCGTTCTCGATTGCCGACGAGTCGCCGGTCTCCGAGGATACGCGCCTGAAGTACCGCTATCTCGATCTCCGGCGATCTCGGATGCAGCAGAACCTGACGCTTCGGCATCGCGTCACGATGGAGGTGCGGAAGTATTTCGACGAGCAGGGCTTTCTCGAGATCGAAACGCCGATGCTGGCGAAATCGACGCCGGAAGGGGCACGCGACTACCTGGTGCCGAGCCGCGTCCATCCGGGGGAGTTTTACGCGCTGCCGCAGTCGCCGCAGATCTTCAAGCAGATTCTGATGATTTCCGGGCTCGATCGCTATTTCCAGATCGTCAAATGCTTTCGGGACGAAGACTTGCGCGCCGATCGCCAGCCGGAGTTCACGCAGGTCGATCTCGAAATGTCGTTCGCGACCGAAAACCTTGTGTTTTCGACGGTTGAGCCACTCATGGTCCGGCTGATGGCGCTCATCGGTCGTGAGGCGCCGCGGCCGTTCCTCCGGATGCCGTATGCCGAGGCCATTGCCACGTACGGATCCGACAAGCCCGACCTGCGCTGCGGCATGGAAATCAGCGATCTCTCCGCCGCGTTCGCCGAGTCGTCGTTCGACGTGTTTCGCGGCGCGATCGATTCCGGCGGAGAGGTCCGCGGATTCGTAGTGCCCGGCGCCGCGCGGTATTCGCGCCGCGAGTTGGACGAAGTCGTCGAACAGGCCAAGCAGCTCGGGGCGGCAGGGCTGGTGTGGGCACGCGCACCCGAGAGTACGGTGCAGAGCCCGGCGCTCAAGGCCGCGGGCGAGGACGCCATTCGCCGCGCGCTCGAACTTGCGAAGGCGGGGCCAGCCGACCTGCTCCTCATGGCGGCGGGCCGGCACGAGCCGACGTCGAAGCTGCTTGGAACGCTGCGGCTGCAGCTGGCTCGGCGCGAGAATCTGCTCGACCCGTCGGCGTTTGCGTTCCTGTGGGTTGTCGACTTTCCGATGTTCGAGTGGGTCGAAGAGGAACAGCGCCACGAGTTCATGCACCACCCGTTCACGTCGCCGCTCGAGAGCGACGCCGGGCTCCTCGAAAGCGATCCCGGGCGCGCGCGGGCGCGCGCCTACGATCTCGTGCTGAACGGAAGCGAGATTGCAGGTGGCAGCATCCGAATTCACGATCAGGCGTTGCAGCGCCTGATCTTCAAGTTGCTCCAGATCTCGGATGAAGAGGCGAAGGCGCGATTCGGCTTTTTCCTCGAAGCGCTCGAATACGGTACTCCGCCGCACGGCGGCATCGCCCTCGGCCTCGATCGCGTCGTCGCGATCCTGTGTGGCGAGAGCTCGATTCGTGAGGTCATCGCGTTTCCGAAAACGGCCCAGGCAGTGGACCTGATGGCGGATGCGCCGTCGACGGTCAGCCCGAAACAGTTGCGCGAACTGCACCTTAAACCGAATGGATGAGCTTGCTCGGATGAGGCGAATATGACGGGACGCCCGGCCGTGCTAAGATCGAAGCCGCTCTTGTAACTTAATTGTAACGAAATCAAGGAGTTACAGCCATACCATCGACGACCGCCACACGAAAAATTTCGATCCCCGACGACGGGATTGAGTCGGTGTTCGGAAGCTACGACGAGAACCTCAAGCATCTCGAGACGCTCTTCAACGTCCGCACGCGAACCAGCGGGCACGAGGTGATCGTTGAGGGCGACGCGGCGGACGTCGCGCGCGCTGAGCGCGTTTTGGAGCAGCTTGCGGGGCTGCTGCGGGGCGGCTACAAACTCGCCAAGGGCGACGTTCGGACAGCCGCGCAACTCGTGGCGCAGGACGATCAGGTCGAGCTCGCGGACTACTTTCTCCGCGGCGCGCCGCGGTCCTCCGGCAAGCGTCAGGTCCTGCCCAAGAGCGTCAACCAGCGCAAGTATCTCGACGCGATCGACAAGCACGACGTGGTGTTCGGGATCGGGCCCGCCGGTACCGGCAAGACCTATCTGGCAATGGCGCAGGCGGTGACGTATCTGCTGTCGAAGCGCGTCTCCCGGATCATCCTCGCACGGCCGGCGGTCGAGGCGGGCGAGAAGCTCGGGTTCCTGCCGGGTGATCTGCAGGAAAAAGTGAATCCGTACCTGCGACCGCTCTACGATGCGCTCTACGACATGATCGACCTCGAGCGCGTCGAACGGCTGCTCGAGCGCGGCACGATCGAAGTGGCGCCGATTGCCTTCATGCGCGGCCGCACGCTGAACGACGCGTTCGTGATCCTCGACGAGGCCCAGAACACGACCTCCGAGCAGATGAAGATGTTCCTGACCCGCCTGGGGTTTGGATCGAAGGCGGTCGTCACCGGCGACATCACGCAGATCGATCTGCCGTCGGGCCGACCGTCCGGGCTGGTCGAGGCGATGAAGGTCGTCGGCGGCATCGACGGCATCTCGTTCGTGCATTTTGACGACCGCGACGTGGTCCGTCATCAGCTCGTGCAGCAGATTGTGAAGGCTTACGAGTCGTACAGGTGGATCCCGACAGTAAACGCCTGCGAGTCTCGGTCAGCGATGGAACGGGCCGTGCCGTTCGGGATGGCGGCCTGGCCCGGTGGCTCGCCGCCGTGGCGCCGCCGCGCGCCACGGGTGAAGTCAACGTCGCGCTCGTGAGCGATCTCCGCATGCGCGCCCTCAATCGCAAATACCGGCGGAAGGATTCTCCAACCGACGTGCTGTCATTCCGGCTGACTGCTTCCGCTGGACTCTGTCAGCATTTCTCTGCGCTCGGGGGCCCCACCCCCACTCGCTCTCGCGCGGCGACTGCGCGCCGCGCTCGGGCCGCAGGCGCTCTGGCATCTCAGCGCGGGGGACATTGTGATCGCGACCGGCGTCGCCCGTCGTCAGGCGCGCGACGCCGGCCATTCCTACCAGACCGAGCTGCGCGTGCTCGCACTGCATGGACTGCTGCATCTCTTGGGCTACGACCATCACGATCGGCGCGACAACGGCCGGATGGGGCGTATTGAAGCAGCGCTCCGGCGCAAGGGCGGATTGGCCAGCGGCGGTTTGATCGAGCGGGCGTCGGCGCCGCGCGCGTTGGCGAAGTCCCGGCGGGTGGGCGCATGATTGCGCTGCTGCTCCTCCTCGCGCTCGCGGCGATCTACGTCGGCACGATCGAAACGGCCTTCAGCGCCCTGATGCGTTTGTCGCTTCGGCTGATGGTGGAGCGCGGCGGCAGCGACGACCGGCTCGGGTTCTACCTCGACGATCCCATCCAACTCTTCATGCCCGCGCGGCTGATGCTCGGGCTGATCTTCTCGCTCGCCACCGTGGTGCTCGCGGTATTGACCGGGTCGGAGGGTTTTTCCTCGATCGGGATGCTGCTGTTGTTCGTGGCGGTGTTCATGCTGGTCTTCGAGCACGTGCTGCCGCTCCTCATCGTGCGGCGCAACCCGGAGAAGGCGCTCGAGCTGCTCCTGCCGCCGTTTGATTTCGCCGCCAGATTCCTGCATCCGCTGACCGGCACGCTCGTTCGGCTGACCGTCGACAGACGGAGGGAACGCGATAGCCCCGTTGTCGCCAACGGTTCGGACGAAAGCAATGGAGAGGTTGCGCCGGGCGCTGAGACCAGCGAAGAACCGAACCTCATCGAGCGCGAGGAACGGGCGCTCCTGCAGTCGATTGTCGATTTTGGCGGAACGCTCGTTCGCGAGGTCATGACGCCGCGCCCCGACATCGTCGCGATTCCGGCTGACGCGACGCTGGCCGAGCTTCGCGCGCTCTTCCGCGAGCAGGAGTATTCCCGCATCCCGGTGTTCAAGGAGAACCTCGACAACATCCTCGGCATCGTCTTCGTGAAAGATCTGGTGGTCCTGGCCGAGGCGGACACCGGCGACCAGCCGATCACGCGTCTCGTCCGTCCGGCGGTGTTCGTTCCCGAGACCAAACGGGTGCCGGAGCTCCTCAAAGAGTTCCAGCGCCGGCAGGCGCAGATGGCAATCGTCGTCGACGAGTACGGCGGCACGGCGGGTCTCGTGACCCTCGAAGACCTGCTGGAGGAGATCGTCGGCGAGATCAGGGATGAATACGATGTCGAGAGCGAGCCCGTTGTCGACGAAGGGCACGGGTCGTGGGTCTTCAGCGCCAAGGCGAGCATCGACGAGGTGCGCGACCGCCTCGACGTCGCGATCGAGCCGGAAGGCTTCGAGACAGTCGGCGGCTACGTGCTGACTCGGATTGGCCGCGTGCCGGCGGTCGGGGAAACCTTCGAGCTCGACGGCCTGCACGTTGAAGTCCTCGAGGCCGAACGGCGGCGCATCCACAAGGTCCGCTTCCGCCGCGCGCAGGAAGCGCCGGTCGAGCGGCGCTAGAGGACGACCGTTAGTGCCCCGCACTGGTTCTGTCTCGCTTGTCGGCCGGCCCAACGCCGGCAAGTCGACGCTGCTCAACCGGATCGTCGGCACCAAGATCGCGATCGTTTCCGACAAGCCTCAGACGACCCGCAACCGCATCCTTGCGGTCAAGCACATCGAGCCGAGTGATCGAGCCGGCCAGGCACGGCTACGATGGGCAGATCGTGTTCGTGGATACCCCGGGAATCCATCGGCCGCTCCACCGGTTGAACGTCCGCATGGTCGACGCCGCCGTCGAGACGCTTCGCGAGATGGACGTGATTGCCCTCGTCTTCGATGCGTCGACCAAACCTGGCCACGGCGACGACTACGTCGCGAAGCTTCTCGAGTACGTGACCCGGCCGGTGGTGCTCGTCCTGAACAAGATCGATCTGGTGCCTAAATCGGCGCTCTTGCCGCTGATCGCGCAAGCCGGCCGGTGGCACGACTTTGCCGCGATCGTTCCCGTGTCCGCCGCGACCGGGGATGGCGTCGACCGGCTCGAGCGCGTCCTGCTCGAGCAGCTCCCCGAAGGCGATCCGATCTTCCCCGACGACTATCTGACCGACCAGCCGGAACGCGCGCTTGCCGCCGAGATGGTGCGGGAGAAAGTACTGGCGCACACGCGAGCCGAGCTGCCGTTTTCAACCGCGGTTGCGATCGATGAGTTCGATGAGTCGGAACGCGAACAGCTGCTGCGCATCTACTGCACGATCTGGGTCGAGCAGGAGTCCCAGAAGCCGATCGTCATCGGCCGCGGCGGCGACGATGATCAAGCGCATCGGCACCGAGGCGCGGCAGGATCTCGAACGGTTCTTCGAGACGAAGGTGTTCCTGGACCTCCGCGTCAAAGTGAATGCCGACTGGCGGAACAACGAGCGGACGCTCGACGAGCTCGGCGTGCCGAAACGGACCGCGAAGCCGAAACGAAAGCGCTAGGTCCCTACAGCGGAATTTCTGGAACTTTCCCGCCCGCTCGACTGAATGCCATAGTGACGGCGTCGAAAGGATCGAGGCCGGTAAGCGCACATGCTTTCAGACCAGGTTGAGGACGTCGCCCTGATCGGCCGCGTGGCGGCCGGTGACGCCGAGGCGTTTGCGGAGCTCTTTCGGCGTCGCCACGGGCAGATCTACCGGTTTGCGCTCCACATGACCGCCTCGCCCTCGATTGCCGAGGACGTGACCCAGGACGTGTTTCTGGCGGTCATGAGTGACGCCGCGCGCTACGATGTCCAGCGGGCCGGGCGGGCGTCGGTCGCCGCCTGGCTCTGCGGGATTGCCCGGAACCACGTCCGCCGGCGCGCCGAGCGCGACCGCCGGCTCCAGCCGCTCGACGACGGTGATGAGGACGAAGGCGTTGACGGAGTGCTGGCCGTCGAGGCGGACGCGCTCGGCGACTTGACCAGAGCGGAGAGCATTCAGGCCTTGCGCGACGCGGTGTCGTCGCTGCCGGTCAGATATCGCGAGGCGGTCGTCGTGTGCGACCTTGAAGAGATGAGCTACCGCGACGCGGCGGCCGCGCTGGGTTGCGCCGTCGGGACTGTCCGGTCGCGTCTGCATCGGGGGCGGGCGCTACTTGCGGTGAAACTTGCCGCCGGCGCGCGTCTCGAGCCGAACGAGCTGGGCGGCGCTCGCGAGAATCGGACGCGAGCTTCAACGAGCTCCAGAGCGACGAGCCGGCCGTCGAATCAAACACTGCAGAGCGTGAGGAACCTCGCATGAAGTGCCACTCGTTGCGAGACGCGATCGTCGAGATGGCCCGGGGCGAACACGCCGGACCGGGCACACTCGCCGCGATCGAGAGTCACCTGGAACATTGTCGCGGCGTGTGCGGCGCTCCTGGAGCGAGAGCGGCGGTTGAGCCAGGGCCTGCGCGCGTTGAGCGCAGCCGCGCCCGCGGCGCCGTCAGAAGCGCTGAGTCGCAGGTTGCTCGACGCCTTCGCCGAGCGGCAGCCCGCTCAACCCGACGTCGCGCGAGGGGCGAGCCGGATAGCCGGGGAATGGATGGCTGCGCGCGGCGGCGGCAGTCCTCGTGGCTGCAGGAGGGGTGCTGCTCTGGTCGAGTGCGGGCAACAAGCCGAAGGGTGACAGGCCGCGCGACGCGTCCACCGCGGTGGCCGAAATACGGACGCCCGAAGCGATTCAGCCGTCCTCTTCCGTTCAGTCGGCAGCGAACGTCCCGCGGGAGAGTGCGACAACCCCTGCGAGTCAGCCACCTCGACGCTCGCGTCAACGGGCGCTTCCCGCCGTGGTGCGACCGGTCGGTTTTGTGGCCTTGCCCGGTGCGGCGGGCTTGCCAGATTTCGAGAGCGGCGAGATCGTCCGCGTGGAGATCCCGCTGACGTCGTTGCCAACTTACGGAATCGAGATTCTGCCAGACGCGCAGGGCTCACCTGTCGAGGCCGATTTGCTGGTGGGGCAGGACGGCCAGGCAAGGGCGATTCGATTGGTGACGACGAGCGCGTCGCGATGAAGAAGGGATCAGGAGCTGAAACATGAAACGAACCTTGACGTTGACGATGACCGCCCTGGCGCTGACGACCTCCGTTGCGGCACAGGAGGTGATGGTCGCATACCCTGTCGCGCAGGCGCCGCTCATCAAAGAGCGAATCGAGGCGCGGGTGGCGGTGGAGTCGCGCATTACAGCCGGCGCGCCGTACGCGGCCGAGGCCGTCACCGAGTCGCTCCAGGTGCTGAGCGACGGCAACCGCATCGCTCGCAAGACCACGACGCGCGTCTATCGGGACAGCGAGGGCCGCACCCGTCGCGAGCAGCTGACGAACACGGGAACCGTGCAGAGCGTGACGATCAGCGACCCGGTCGCCGGATCGATGTACGTGCTGAATCCGGCAGAGCGGACCGCCCATCGCAACGGTGTGATCATGGCGGGGGCGGGTGGAGGGTTTAGCGTCGCCGGCGTCGCGCCGGGCCCGCCAGGCTCGAGCGGCACGGTCACCGCTGCGCGAACCGCCGACGGAGGCGTGCGCGTCTCGGCGTCCGAGTCCAACGAAGCCGGACATCGGCGCGAGACTGAAGCCCAGGTGGCAGGCGGTGGCAGCGCCGGTGTAGCCGTGGGGAGCGTGACCTCGAGCGCGGGCAGTGGTAGTGCAGTCGCGATTCCCGTTGCCGGGGGAATCGCGTATCCGCCTGAAGCCATGGTAATGCCTCGGATGGTGGCGCCCGGCTACGCCGGCGGCCCGGTGAACAAGGAAGATCTCGGGCAGCAGGTGATCGAGGGCGTTCTGGCGACCGGGACGCGGATGACGACGACGATCCCCGCAGGCTCGATCGGCAACGAGCAGCCGATTCTGGTCGTGTCCGAACAGTGGTTCTCGCCGGATCTCAAGGTGCTCGTCATGACGAAGCACAGCGACCCGCGCAGCGGCGAGAATACCTATCGCTTGACGAACATCACCCAGACCGAGCCGGCACGGTCGCTCTTCGAAGTCCCGGCCGACTACACGCTCAAGGATTCGGTCATTCGCCGTCAATCTCCGATGCTGCAGTAGTAGCCGGCGGCGAAGTGGACGTGCCGCCGGTGTCGTTCCTTCACACCGCCGATCCCGCACGTCCACTGTCCCGTGCAGCACTTGGTCCCCTAGCACCCCCGCACGCAATCTGGCCCCTGGCGCTTTCTCACCCGAGCACTCTGCCCTTCGGAACTGCCCTAACTCCAGTGTTTCGTGTTACATTGGGCAGTTCCTATGCCGCAGCGCAAGCTCGACGTCGTGCTCGACTCCGTCAAGCGCCTCCAGCGCATGGGGGCGACGGCGAACCTCGTCAACCTGCTCCAGAAACAGTATCCCGCCGACCTGGCTCAGCTCTTCGCGGAGCTTCCCGACAAGGACCGAGGCTCGGCCTTCTCGCTCCTCGTCGAGCGCAACAGCCGACTGGCGATGGAGGCGTTGAGCGAGCTCGGGCCTGAGGCGGGAGCGGCGCTCCTTTCCGGCCGCTCTGCCGACGAGATCGTCAAGCTCACCCAGGAACTTCCGTCCGACGACGTGGCGGCAATCATCGATCACCTGCCGGAAGAACTGTCGGCCGCCGTGCTGGAGCTGATGCAGAAGAAGCCGGCCAGCGCCGACGTCGGCGACCTGCTCGAATACCCGGAAAAGACCGCCGGCCGCATCATGAACCCGAAAGTCTTCGCGCTTTCGGAAGACATGACCGCGGCCGAAGCGATTGCGGCGCTCCAGGCCTCGCGCGACGTCGAGATGGTCTTCTACCTCTACGTCATCGACGGGCGCCGGCACCTTGTCGGAGTTGTCTCGTTGCGGCGCCTGTTGCTCGTTCCGCCCGAGACGCCGCTCAAGCGGATCATGACGACCGACCTCATCAGCGCCAGGGTCGACATGGATCAGGAGGAGGTCGCGCGCCAGGTCGCCTCCTACAACCTGCTGGCGATACCGGTCGTTGACGAGGAGAACAAGCTGGTTGGCGTGATTACCGTCGATGACGTCATCGACGTCATCAAGGACGAGGCGACCGAAGACGTCTACCGGCTGGCCGGTCTTGCGAGTGACGATCGGGTCTTCACGACGCCGAACGAATCGCTTCGGAAGAGGCTGCCGTGGCTGCTCGTCAATCTCGTCACGGCCTTCATCGCCGCCTCGGTCGTCAAGCTCTTCGAGGGCACGATTGGCGTCGTCACATCCCTCGCCGTCTTCATGCCCGTTGTCGCCGGCATGGGCGGAAACGCCGCGACGCAAACGCTGGCCGTCATCGTCCGCGGGATCGCCATCGGCGAGCTGACCTGGGGCAACACGCGTAAGGCGCTCATCAAGGAGGCGCTCGTGGGCCTCGGCAACGGCGTCGCCTGCGGGATCGTCGGAGCGGGCGTCGTGTGGCTCATGCAGGGGACGCCGTGGCTCGGGCTGATCCTGGGCATGGCCATGATCATCAACATGTTCGTTGCCGCGACCGCTGGGACGTTGATCCCCCTGGCGCTGCGCGCGCTCAAGATCGACCCGGCGCTCGCGTCATCGGTCTTCATCACGACGCTGACCGACGTCTTCGGATTTCTGTCGTTTCTCGGGCTGGGGGCCTTGTTCATCAAGTACTTGCGCGTCGCAGGATAGGGATAAGATATGGGGGCAATGCTGAGTGCTGAATGCTGAATGCTGAAGTGAATTTTGAATTTGAACCTTGAATTTGAATTCTGAATTGGAATTGTGAACCTGAATTCTGAATTGCAAACTTCGACGTTGTATTCCTAACTTCCATATTCTTCCTTTACTTCAGCACTCAGCATTCAGAAGTCAGAATTAGCCAATGGTGTACAAGTCCGACGCGCTGATCCTGCGGACGTACAAGCTGGGGGAAGCCGATCGGATCGTGGTCTTTCTTACCCGCGATCGCGGCAAGAAGCGCGGCGTGGCCAAGGGCGCGCGACGTCCGCGTTCGCGATTTGTCGGAGCGCTCGAATCGCTCACGCGGGGCGAGGTGGCGTACTTCGAGCGCGAGCAGCGGGAGCTGGTCCAGCTCAACTACGTGGATGTGGTGCGATCGCCGCTGCTGGCGCAGTCGGGCGAGGCGCTGGGACATGTCGGGTATTTTGCCGAGCTCATCGACGAGTGGGCGCAGGAGTCGCACGCCGATGAACGGCTGTTCCGGCTCGGCGCGTCGATGGTCGACGCGATCGCTGTCGGCGCGCCAATCGACAAGCTGGCGCGCTATTTCGAATACTGGCTGCTGCGTCTCCAGGGTGTCTATCCGGCGTTGACCTGCATCGGCTGTTCGGCGACGCTGCTGCCGGGCGCCGTGATGCCGCCCCGGGAGTTCATGTTCGTGTGTCGCAAGTGCGCGCCGTCAGGGGGAGGGACAGAACTGTCGCCCGTGGCGATGGCGTTTCTGGCCGCCGCCGGATCGGCGGCCCCGGAGAAACTTGGATCGCTGCTGTTGTCGGCGGCGGCGTCGCGGGAGCTCGAGACCGCGCACCGGCGCCTGATTAACCTGCATCTCGAAAAGGAGCTGAAATCCGCTCGGGTATTGCGCGAGATGCGCTACACCCGCTAGTTGGTCCGCATGGTTACGCTGCAACAAGTCATCTTCAAGCTGTCCGAGTTCTGGGCGTCGCGTGGCTGTCTCCTGCAGCAACCCCTCGACATCGAGATGGGCGCCGGCACGATGAGCCCCGAGACCTTTCTCCGGGTGCTCGGGCCATCCCATTGGAGCGTCGCTTACGTCCAGCCGTCGCGGCGGCCCGCCGACGGCCGCTTTGGCGAGAACCCGAACCGCCTGTTCAAGCACCAGCAATTCCAGGTCATTCTCAAGCCGGCGCCAGACGATGTGCAGCAGCTGTACCTGCAGAGCCTGGAGGCGTGCGGGATCGATCTGCGTACGCACGACGTCAGGTTCGAGGAGGACAACTGGGAATCTCCGACGCTCGGCGCCTGGGGCATCGGCTGGCAGGTCCTGTTCGACGGTCAGGAGATTACGCAGTTCACGTACTTCCAGCAGGCCGGTGGTATTGACCTCTCCCCGATCTCGGTCGAGTTGACCTACGGGATCGAGCGCCTCGCCATGACGCTCCAGGATGTCGACAATGTCTACGACGTCGAGTGGGCGCCGGGCGTGAAGTATCGAGACGTGCGGCACCGCGACGAAGTCGAGCAGTCGAAGTACGCCTTTGGTCAGGTCGACATGCCGAAGGCGGAGCTCCATGCCTTGCATCGCACGCTGTTCGATCAGTACTACCTGCTGTCCGAGACGCTGCTGCGCTCGAATCTGGTCCTTCCCGCGCACGACTACTGCCTGAAGTGCTCGCACATGTTCAACCTGCTCGACGCGAGCGGCGGGATCGGTGTGACCGAGCGGATGGCGTACATCCTGCGCGTGCGCCAACTCGCGGTCGCGATTGCGAAGGCGTGGGTCGGTGAGGGTAAGGACGACGCGACGGAAACTGAGACGACGCCGGCATAGCCGGTTTCACGATGAACACGACGAAACGATGATCACGATGCGCGACAAAGGATCGCCGCAGCGCAGGATCGGCCAGGCCGCGCCCGGCGCGGCCCGCGAGGGAGCGGCGCGGGGCATAGGGGCCCCCGCAAGCGACCGAGCCGGGGTGTGGGGCGGAGCCCCACGTGAAAATGGATAGAGAACTCCTCATCGAAATCGGCGTTGAAGAGCTGCCCGCCTCGTGGATGCCCGGCCTCACGCGACAGCTACGGGAGCGTCTCGAAGCGCGCCTCCAGGAATTCCGGATTGCTCCCGGCGCGGCGGTCGAGACCTTCTGCACGCCGCGGCGGCTGACGGCACGGATCGCGCGGATCGCGGAGCGGCAGGACGACCTCGACGAGACGATCACCGGTCCGCCCGTTTCGGCCGCGTTCGGCAAGGACGGCCAACCGTCGCCGGCGGCGTTGGGTTTCGCCAGGAAGCAGGGCGTGGCCTTCGAGCAGTTGACGCGCGCGAAGACGCCGAAGGGCGAGTACCTCGCGTTCCAGAAGCACGAACGCGGGCGAAGCGCCGTCGACGCGTTGCCCGACGTCCTGACGGGTCTCCTGCGCGATCTGCCGTTTCCGAAGCAGATGCACTGGGACGCGAAGCTCGACGACGGTCGTGGCGAGCTGTTGTTCGGCCGGCCGATCCGCTGGCTGCTCTTCCTGTACGGCGGGCGTGTCGTGCCGTTCACGATCGGCCGCGCGCCGGGCGCCGCCGGCCCACAGGTTCAGGACGTCGAGTCGGCAGCGCTGACCTACGGGCACCGCTTCCTGGCGACGAGCGGCAGGGGAGGCCGGTCGATCAAGGTTCGCAGCTTCGACGAGTATCAAGCGAAGCTTGCCGAGCATTTCGTCGTCCTCGACCATGCCGACCGGCGCGATCGCATCGCGCGCGACCTGGACATGCACGCGCGCCGGCTCGGTGGACGCGTGCACCTGAAGGATCACGACGCCCTCCTCGATGAGGTCGCGGACCTCGTCGAGTATCCGTCGGTCGTTGCCGGTTTCTTCGATCGGGGATTCCTGGTGCTTCCCGAGGAAGTGCTGTCTACGACCCTCGTGCACCATCAGCACTGGTTTCCTGTCGTGACGGAAGCCGGGACCCTCAAGGAGGCCTTTCTCGCCGTCGTCAACACACAGCCGGCTGATGAGCGGGTGATCGCCAAGAACGCCGAGCGGGTCGTCGCCGCGCGGCTGCGCGACGCGAAGTTCTTCTGGGAAGCGGACCGCGTTCAGACGCTCGAGTCGCGCCTCGACCGGCTCCACACGGTGCTCTTTCACAAGAAGCTCGGCAGCTACCGTGACAAGGCGGAGCGAATCGAGAAGCTCGCGGCGTGGATTGCGACCGAGGCGTTCGCACGTCCGGAGATTGCGGCGGATGCGGCGAAGGCCGCTCGCCTGGCCAAGGCCGACCTGACGAGCGACATGGTGTTCGAGTTTCCCGAACTACAAGGCACGATGGGCGGTATCTACGCCCGCGAAGAAGGGCTGCCCGAGCAGGTCTGGAAGGCGATCTACTTCCAGTACTTGCCGATTGGCGTCGAGGCCGATGCCCGCCCGTCGCAGGCTGAGCTCGGCCCGGCCGCAGCCACCTGGGCGGCGGTTTCGCTGGCCGACAAGGTGGACACCTTCGTTTCGCTCACGAAGGCGGGGGAACGCGCGACCGGTTCCCGCGATCCGTTTGCGCTCCGGCGGCAGATTCAGGGCGCGGTTCGCATCCTGATGGACTTGCCGGAGCTGGCCGGAGTGAATGTGGAGGTTGCCCTCCTCGGCGTCTTCAACCACGCGGTTCAGTTGTCGCCCGGTGGTGAATGGACAGACGCCCAACAGTTGAACGCAGCGCTCGAATTTGCGCGAGAACGCGTACGCTTCATCCTCGAGCACCGTGGCTACGAGGCTGACTTGGTCCGCGCCGCGACTTCGTTCGAAACTGTCGTCCCATTGCAAGCCCGACGCATGGTCGAGGCGCTGAGGATCATCAGGCGCTCAGAGGATTTTCAGGCTCTGGCGGTGCTGTTCAAGCGCGTCAAGAACATCGCGAAAGAACTGCCGGCGGTGACGCCGATCGATCGGACGGCTCTCACTGAATCCGCCGAACTCGCCCTCCTCGCAGACCTCGACGCCCTTGGGGCGCGAGTGCGACAACTAGCGGGACACCACGACTATCGGGGGGCGCTCGCGGAGATTGCAACACTGCGCGCACCAGTCGATCGGTTTTTCACGGACGTCTTCGTCATGGCGGAAGACCTCCGAGTCAGGACAGCGCGCCTGACACTCATGGCCGAACTACGCGACTTGATTCTCACCCTCGCAGACATCTCGGAAATCGTTCCTCAAACGGAGTAGGACAGCAGAAATGGCAAAGAAGCAGGCTCGGAAGATCTCGCCGACGCAGTCGAAGGCGAACAAGAAGGCGGGGCCGAAAGCGGGGAAGTACGTCTACAACTTCGGCCGCAAGACGGACGGCAACGGATCGATGAAGCCGCTGCTCGGCGGCAAAGGCGCGAACCTCGCCGAGATGTGCCGCATCGGCCTGCCGGTGCCGCCCGGCTTCACGGTCACGACCGAGGTCTGCACCTACTACTACGCCAACAAGCGCACGTATCCGCCGCAGCTCAAGGGCCAGATGCAGTCGGGCATCGCCGCCATCGAGCAGCAGACCGGCAAGAAGCTTCGGCGATCTGCAGAACCCGCTGCTGGTGTCGGTCCGCTCCGGCGCCCGGGACTCGATGCCGGGCATGATGGACACGATCCTCAACCTCGGTCTCAACGACCAGACGGTCCAGGCGCTGGCCACCAAGACCGGCAACCCGCGCTTCGCGTGGGACTGTTACCGCCGCTTCGTCCAGATGTACGGCGACGTCGTCCTCGGCGTGCAGAAGCGCCCCGATGAGGACCACGAGCCGTTCGAGACCGTCATCGAGAAGCTGAAGCACGACCGCTACCGCCAGGACATCGAGGACACGAAGCTCTCGGTCGAAGACCTGAAGGAGCTCGTGCGCCGCTTCAAGGCGCTGGTGAAGGAGCGCGCCGGCAAGGACTTCCCGGCGTCGCCGTGGGATCAGCTGATGGGCGCGGTCGGCGCGGTTTTCGGCTCGTGGATGAACGACCGCGCGATCGTCTACCGCCGCAAGTACAACATCCCGACCGAGTGGGGCACCGCCGTCAACGTCCAGGCCATGGTCTACGGCAACACTGGCGATAACTCCGGGTCGGGCGTCGCGTTCACGCGCAACCCGGCGAACGGCGTGAAGGAGTTCTACGGCGAGTTCCTGATCAACGCGCAGGGCGAGGACGTCGTCGCCGGCGTCCGCACGCCGGAGCCGGTAGCCGAGCTGAAGAAGCAGATGCCGAAGGCCTACTCGGAGCTCGAGCGCATTCGCCAGACTCTCGAGCGGCACTTCAAGGACGTGCAGGACTTCGAGTTCACGATCGAAGACGGCGTCGTCTACATGCTGCAGACGCGCAACGGCAAGCGCACGGCGATGGCGGCGCTCAAGTTCTCGATCGACATGTACAAAGAGAAGCTGATCGACTGGAAGACGGCGGTGATGCGCAACCCCGCCGACCAGCTCGAGCAGCTCCTGGCGCCGGTGTTCGACGCGGCGGAAGTGGCCAAGGCGAAGGCGATCGCGACGGGACTGCCCGCCGGGCCGGGCGCGGCGTCGGGCCAGATCTATCTCAACGCGGATCGCGCCGTGACGGCGGCCGACAAGGGCGAGAAGGTGCTGCTCGTCCGCGTCGAGACGTCGCCGGAAGATCTGCGCGGCATGATCGCGGCAGAGGGCATCCTCACGGCGCGCGGCGGCGTGTCGTCACACGCGGCGCTGGTCGCCAGGCAGATGGGTAAGGTCTGCGTGTGCGGCGCCGCTGCCGTCGAGGTCGACTATCAGGCACGCACGGTGAAGGTCGAGCGTCAGACGTTCAAGGAAGGCGACTGGATGTCTATCGACGGCACCGCCGGCAAGGTCTACGCCGGCCAGGTCAAGACCGCGCCATCAGAGATCGTTGCCGGGCTGATCAACGGTGACACCGCGGCCCAGAAGACCGAGAAGTTCAAGAACTTCCAGCAGCTGATGAAGTGGTGCTCGGACGCGACTCGGATGAGCGTCCGGACCAACGCCGATACGCCGGAGCAGACGGAGAACGCCGTCGCGTTCGGCGCCGTCGGCATCGGCCTGACCCGCACCGAGCACATGTTCTTCGAAGGCGACCGCATCGATGCGATGCGCGAAATGATTCTCGCCGAGACGGTCGAGGCGCGGAAGGCCGCGCTTGCGAAGCTACTGCCGTACCAGCGTGAGGACTTTGCCGGCATCTTCCGCGCGCTGAAGGGCTATCCGGCGACGATTCGCTTCCTCGACCCGCCGCTCCACGAGTTCCTGCCGCACACCAAGGAGCAGCAGGAGGCCCTGGCCAAGAAGATCGGCGTGCCGGCGGCGCGCATTCATCAGCGTGTCGCGCAGTTGCACGAGTTCAATCCGATGCTCGGCTTCCGTGGCTGCCGCCTCGGTATCGGCTATCCCGAAATCTCGGCGATGCAGGCGCGCGCCGTCTTCGAAGCCGCCGCGGAGGTCCAGAAGGCAGGCATCAAGGTCCGGCCCGAGATCATGATCCCCCTCGTCGGGTTCAAGAAGGAGCTGGATCTGCAGGTCGAGGTCGTCCACCAGGCCGCTCGCGAGGTTCAGGCGGAACAACGCGTCAAGTTGAACTATATGGTCGGCACGATGATCGAGATACCGCGCGGCGCGCTCACGGCTGACGAGATCGCGCAATCGGCCGAATTCTTCAGCTTCGGCACCAACGACCTCACGCAGACCGGCCTCGGCATGTCGCGCGACGATTCGGGTTCGTTCCTGCCGCAGTATCAGGAGCTCGAGATCGTCACGAGCAACCCGTTCGCGACGATCGACGCGACCGGCGTCGGCCAACTCGTCGAGATCGCGGTCAAAAAAGGCCGCGCCGCGCGTCCTAATCTGAAGCTCGGGATCTGCGGTGAGCACGGCGGCGATCCATCCTCGATCCGGTTCTTCGAGAAGGTCGGACTCGACTACGTCAGCTGCTCGCCGTATCGCGTGCCGGTCGCGCGACTGGCCGCGGCGCAGGCGGCGCTCCAAATCAAGGTCGTGGATTGATCACGATTTACAAACACGAGAGTGGGTCCACTCGAACAGTCGAACGGGTGGACCCATCGTGGCTCAAAGCCGACAGCGGAGTCTGGGTGTGGGTGGATCTCGAGCGCACCCACTCCAGAGGAGGCGAGGGTTCTGACCGACGTCTTCCACTTCCACGAGCTGGCCATCGAAGACGCACTCGCAGAGATTCACCATCCCAAAGTCGAATCCTACGGCGACTACCTCTACCTCATTCTCCACGGCATCGATTTCAAGGCAAAAGAGCACGCGTTCCGCACCCAGGAGATTGACTTCTTCCTCGGCACGCAGTATCTGGTCACGTTTCACAACGGGATGTCGCGGTCGATTGGTCACATCGGGGAGCTCTGCAACCGCAACCAACGGGTGCTGGGGGAGGGGCCAGCCGCGCTGCTCTATCGCATCGTCGACTCGATGGTCGACAACTACCGGCCGGAAGTCGACAAGCTCGGTGACCGGCTCGATACCCTCGAGAAGGAAGTGTTTTCGCGGCCGAAATCAACGCTGGTCAAGCGCATCCTGGACTTCAAGCGCGACATCGCCTCGCTGCGTCGGGTGATTCTGCCGCAGCGCGACGCCGTCGCCCGCCTCGGCCGCCGTGAGTTTGTGCAGATTCCCGAGTCACTGTCCTACCGATTCCGCGACGTCTACGATCACCTCGTGCGGCTGTCCGACGAGGCTGTCTATTTCCAGGATCGCATCTCGAGCCTGCTCGATGCGCATCTGTCAAACGTCTCGAATCAGCTCAACAGCGTCATGAAGGTGCTGACGATCATCTCGACGATCTTCATGCCGATGACTGTGTTGACCGGTATGTACGGGATGAACGTCCCCCTTCCGCACCTGCCAGGCGGAGAACCCGCCCAGTTCTGGTGGATAGTGGCGATCATGGCGTCAGTGACTATTGGCATGCTGACGTTCTTCCGCAAAAGGAACTGGTTATGACTGCCGACTGATACGATTCAGTTTCATGCCCATCAAGATCCTGCCACTGCATCTTGCGAATCAGATTGCCGCGGGCGAGGTCGTCGAGCGTCCGGCGTCAGTAGTAAAAGAGCTCGTCGAGAACGCGCTCGATGCGGGCGCCAGGCGGATCGCGGTCTCGATCGAGCTGGGCGGCAAGAAGGCGTTGCGGGTCGAGGACGATGGCGAAGGGATGGACCCGGCGGATGCCCGGCTGGCCATCGAGCGCCACGCGACCAGCAAGATCGCCGCCGCCGACGACCTTGCGGCGATTCGGACGCTCGGGTTTCGCGGCGAGGCGCTGCCCAGCATCGCCTCAGTCTCGCACTTTACGCTGCGCACGCGGGCGCGGGGCAGCGCGACCGGTACCGAGGTCCGCGTCAATGGCGGAACCGTGTCCTCCGAGCGCGAGGTCGGTGCGCCAGAAGGCACGTCCATCACCGTCGAGGATCTCTTCTACAACCTGCCCGCGCGTCGGAAGTTCCTCAAGTCGGACACCGCGGAAAGCACGCAGATCTCCAGGCTCGTCACTCAGATGGCGCTCGGCTACCCCGAGGTCGGCTTTTCGCTGACGAGTGGCGGGCGCCGCCTGCTCGAGTGCCCGCCGGCGGCCGGCTTGCGCGAGCGGTTCTTTCAGTTGTTCGGCGAGCGCGCCGACCTGATCGAAGTGCGCAAGGAGGCAGCGGGCATGGTGATCCACGGCTATGTTGCGGCACTCGGCGACGAGGGTCCCGTTCGTGGGTCGCAGAACGTCTTCGTCAACCGCCGTATCGTCAAGGATCGCACCATCGCGCATGCGATTACGGAGGCGTACAGCGTCGCGACGATCAAGGAGCGCAGCCCCGAGGTGCATCTGTTCGTGCAGATTCCTCCGGACCGTGTCGACGTGAACGTCCATCCGACGAAGGCTGAAGTGCGCTTCCTCGAGCAGTCGGTGGTCCACGAGGTCCTGCGCCGGGCGCTTGGAGAGGCGCTTGGCCAGGGACGGGCGCCGGAGCTCCAGTTCACGCCGTTTGCGCCGCGACCCGACGAGCCGCGGCCGATGAGTATTCCGGGTGTGCTCGCCGGCGCCTCGGTCGGCAGCCGATGGGATCCTCGATCATCCGGTCCGATCGCGACGCTCGACGCTTCCGCCGGGAGCGCGGCGTGGAGTGAACGTCCGACGCCGGCCGAAGCCGCGGCCAGCCCGCAGGGGGCCACGGAAATCCGGCCGATGATCCCGCTTGGCCAGTTCCGCGACACCTTCATCATCGCCATCGACGACGAGGGCGTCGCGATCATCGACCAGCACGTCGCACACGAGCGCGTGCTGTTCGAGCGGGTCATGGAGACGCTGACCGCCGGACGCCTCGAGAGCCAGCGGCTGCTGACGCCAATCCTGATCGAGATGTCGCCGGCCGAGCGGCAGGCTCTCGCCCAACACACCGCGACACTCGACCGCTTCGGGCTCGAGATCGAGGAGTTCGGGGGCGATAGTCTCCGGCTGTCGGCCGTTCCCGCCATTCTCGATCCGGCGGAATGCGAAGCCACCGTGCGCGCGCTCGCCGGCGACCTCGAGGGGCTCGGCGCCACGTCCGGCGTCCAGGAACCGCTGCGGCGCATCGCCGCGACGATGGCCTGCCACGCGGCCGTGAAGGCGAACTACCCGCTGACGATGGAGAAGATGCGATTCATCCTGGAGGAACTGCGGCGCACAGCGTATTCGTCGGTGTGCCCCCACGGCCGCCCGGTCGTGCTGAGGATGTCGCGGCGGGAGATCGAAAAGAACTTTCAGCGGATTTAGGCCTCTCGGGCGTGGCGTCTGCAGCTGCGTTAGAGCCTTTACCGCGGATCAGGGCCATCAGATCCTAGGCCCGGCGGCTATGCGCAGCGAGCTCTTCCTAGAGCCAGAGCCGATAGCCAAGAGCCGCCTGTACCACCAACGCCAGTTTTGCGATAACGTCTCCGCCCATGAATCGACGTGACTTTCTGGCGGCGGCCAGCGCAGATGGGTGTGGCGCCCGCGATTGGTGGGACGGCCGGAACTCGAACAGGGCAGCCAGCCCTCGCGGCACAGGCGACCGCGCGTACTGGGTCGGTGTGATGACGCGCCTCGCGGATCCGGTCCTGAAAAACCTGGCGAACGGCACGCTGAAAGCGAGGATGCCAGTCGAGCAGGCGGCGAAGGCCGACCGGCGGGCGGTGAGCCACCTCGAGGCGCTTGGCCGCCTGGTGGCGGGTATCGCGCCGTGGATCGAGCTCGCCGCCGACGAGACGAGCGAGGGCCGTCAGCGCGCCGAATATGCCGACTTGACACGCCGCGCCATCGCTCGCGCGGTCGACCCGTCGTCGCCGGACTTCCTGAATTTCACACGCGAGCGGCAGCCGCTGGTCGACGCGGCTTTCCTGGCTCAAGGGATTCTGCGGGCGCCGCGGGCACTCAGAGAGTCTTTGGGTGCGACGACGACGAAGCAACTCGTCGCGGCACTCGAGTCGAGCCGCGCGATTACACCGGTATTCAGCAATTGGCTGTTGTTTTCGGCCACGGTCGAGGCCGCGCTTGCGCGTCTGGGTGCCACCTGGGATCGGATGCGTGTCGACTACGCGCTGCGCCAGCACGACCAGTGGTACAAGGGCGACGGCGTCTACGGCGACGGGCCGGCCTTTCACTGGGACTACTACAACAGCTTCGTGATCCAGCCGATGCTGCTCGACGTCCTCGACGTCTGTCGAGACGAGATGCCCGCATGGAAGGAACTTGCCGGGCGCGTCGAATCGCGGGCGCGCCGATATGCGGCGATCCTCGAGCGGCTCGTGGCGCCCGATGGCACGTTCCCACCGGTCGGCCGTTCGATCGCGTACCGGTTTGGCGCTTTTCAAGTGCTCGCGCAGATGGCGCTGCGCAAGGCCCTTCCCGAGGAAGTGTCGCCGGCCCAGGTGCGTGGCGCCCTGACGGCGATCATCCGGCGCTCGATCGAGGCCCCCGGAACCTTCGACGCCAACGGCTGGCTCCAGATCGGCTTTTGCGGGCATCAACCTGGCGTCGGCGAGACCTACATTTCGACCGGGAGCCTGTACTTGTGTGCCGTCGGCCTGCTGCCGCTCGGCCTGGCGGCGTCGGATCCGTTCTGGTCGGCGCCCGCGGAGCCGTGGACGTCTGTACGCGCCTGGTCCGGCCAGCCGTTCCCGATTGACCACGCGCTCTCGACTTGACGGGCGTCGCTCGCTTTCAGAAGTCGTCGTGCCGGTGGATATCGACCATGATGGCCGAAAGCTCCTCCTGCTGCAGGTCGGCGCCGCGGATGAACCCGGCCGGGCGCTTCTTCGAGCCAGGCTGGAGGATCCACGCGTGCTCCAACATCTGCATATAGGTCGGCTGGCGCACGTCGCTGTAGGCCGAGCAGAACGTCACCTTGAACGTGACACGCATCGTGCGCATGGCGCGCGCGTGGCACTGCACGATCTCCTCATCGAGTGAACGGCCGCGGACGATCGTGGAGAGGCGGCACGTGGCGCAGAGGTTTGTGTCGCTGTTGGTCGCGGTGCCGTTCTGAACTTTGAGATGCATGGTCGCTCCTGCAAGGCGCGATGCAGGCCGTCTGCCAAGCCGCCTTTCGGCGGTATTTACTGTGGATTTGCGTTCCGCGCAGCGCCGCCGCAGCGGTCATGTTGCGCTTTCTGCCATCGCGGCGCAGGCCGTCGCTTGCACAATCTGCGCGGACCATGCGCGCTTCCCGTCCATTTGACTTCGGCGAGGTCCTTCCCTAGAGTGAGCACACTCACCTGACATGGATCTCTTGTTTCAGCTGAACTCTTTCACCGTCTTTCTCGCGATTGCGGCGGTGGGCTTTCTCTTTCTGATGATGTCGCTGTTCTTTGGCGGCATCTTCGAGCACTTTGACTCGGGCCTCGACCATGACCTCGATCATGGCGGGCCGGGGTTCTTCAGCACGCGGGTGATTAGCGTCTTCATCACCGCGTTCGGTGCTTCTGGTGCGATCGCGTCCGACTACGGGTTCGGTCCGCTGGCGGCGTCAGGTATTGGCGCCCTCAGCGGCGTCGTCCTGGCGACGCCGATCTACTTGTTCGCGCGGTTTCTCTACGGTCAGCAGGCGACGTCCGAGAGCCGGGCGCAGGATCTCGTCGGCCAGATCGGTCGCGTCGTGATCGCCATTCCCGCGGGCGGCGTTGGGCAGGTGCGGTGCAAAGTTGGCGAGGAGCTGGTCGACAAGGTCGCCAGGGGGCGCGAGTCGGAGGCGATTGCCGAAAACACGTCGGTCGTCGTCGAAGAAGTGCTCGGAGAAACTGTCGTCGTAAGACGGCGCTGAGGGTGAGACATGTTTGGGCTGCCTTCGAACGATCTCTGGTTGCCACTGGCCGTCATCGCGGTCGTGCTGGGCTTCTTTGCGGCGATGTGGCTCATCAGCCGCAACTACCTCAAGGTGTCGCCGAACGCGGTCGCCGTGCTGAGCGGCCGGAAGCGCAAGCTGCCTGACGGTAAGGTCGTTGGCTACCGCATGGTCAGGGGCGGCGCGGCGCTGCGGATTCCGCTCCTCGAAAAAGTCGAATACCTGCACCTCAACGTCATGACGATCCCGCTCGAGATCAAGCGGGCTTACACGTTGAAGGGTGTCCCGGTCTCCGTCAAGGCGGTCGCGAACGTCAAGATCCGGGGCGACGACACGTCACTACAGGCCGCGGCGGAGCGCTTTCTGGGCATGACCCACGTTGAAATTCAGAAGGTCGTCTTTCAGACGCTCGAAGGCCACCTCCGGTCCATCCTCGGCACGCTGACCGTCGAGGAAGTGAACAGCGATCGTCAGAGCTTCGCGCAGAAGCTCACGAGCGAAGCGGCGACGGATCTAGAGAAGATGGGGCTCGGCGTCGACGTCCTGACGATTCAGGAAATCTCTGACGAGGAGGAGTACCTCAACGCGCTCGGCAAGCGCCGTACGGCGGAAGTCAAGCGTGATGCGACGATCGGCGAAGCCGAGGCGCACCGTGACGCCAAGATCAAGTCGTCGCAGGCGCTGCAGGAAGGGGAGCAGGCGAAGTTCAAGGCCGACGCCGAGATTTCGCTGGCTTCGCGCGACTTCATGATCCGCCAGGCACAGTATCAGGCGGAGATCGAGACCCAGAAGGCCCGCGCCGGGCAGGCAGGGCCATTGTCGGAAGCGACGGCGCGGCAGGCGGTCGTCGCCGAAGAAGTCCGCGTCGAGCGGACGCGGACGCAAGAGTTGATCGCCGTCCAGGAACAAGAGGTCCTTCGGCGCCAGAAGGAGCTCGAGGCCACCGTGATCAAGCCCGCCGAGGCCGATCGGCTCGCCGCAGTCGTGCGAGCCGAGGCCGCCAAGCAGGCGGCGATTCTCGAAGCCGAGGGCCGGCGGGCGGCGCTCATCGCGCTCGCTGAGGCCGAGCAGGAAAAGCTGCGGAAGGAAGGCGCGGGCCGGGCGGCCGCAGTCGAAGCGGAGGGCCGCGCTGAGGCCGCGAAGATTGAAGCGATCGGTCTCGCCCAGGCGAAAGCGATCGAAGCACAGGGCGTCGCCGAGGCCGCGGCGATCCTGCGGAAAGCCGAGGCGTGGAAGGAATTCAACGACTCGGCGCGCCTGCAGACCGTGCTTGAAAAGATGCCGGCGATCCTCGAGTCGTCGAGCGGGATCTTTAGTGCGGTCGCGGCGCCGCTCGGAAAGATCGACAAGCTGATCGTGATCGATCAGGGCAATGGCAGCGCAGACGGCGGAAGCGCGGCGCTTGGAAGAATCGTCAAGACGAGTCCGGCGGTGGTGTTCGGTCTGCTGCAGCAGCTCGAAGCGCTTGGTTTGAATGTGCCCGTCGTGCTCCAGCAGCTCGGACTGTCCTCGGCGGCGACGCCTTCGAAGCCGGCGGCGTCCCCCGGTACGGATTCCGCCCCCGCATCGCCGACACCTCCCCTGAAGTGAGGAGGAACTGGGACATTCAGCGCAGTTCCGGGCACGCCATGTCGGTCGCGCAGCCGAGGACTCAGCCATAAACCGCTGATTACGTAAGATTTACGCTTGACAGGATTATGAAGGGGTTTTAGAGTGTAAATATCCCAGCGCTTCCGGGTCCCTGTGTTTCCAAGCGAAAAGGCAACTCCGCTGCAGGCGGGGTCCGCAAAGCTGTAAGCTCCGCGCGCGGCGCGGGGCGGTTTAGCTGCCGAACTTGGAGTTGTGATGTCTAGCAGCCGTCGCGCAGTTCCTGCCATTCTCGCCACAGCGTTCGCACTTCTCTTTTTTGGATTGGGCAATTATCTCGGCGCACGGAACACCGCCGACAGCGATGAACAGTTCGCCGTCATGCGGTCGGAGATTGCCCAACTGAAACGCCGCGCGAATGAGACCGCCGGCACGGTAGGACGTCTGGTTCCGCCCGCAACTTTGCTCGCGAGGGACGATTCCTCTCGAGCGTCCATAGTCGCCGATGTCAAGCGGCAGCTGCAGGACGAGATGGGCCTGCTTCCGCTCAACCTGCTGCGCGATCGCAGCGCCAGCTTCGTCGAGCTTTACGCATACGACGATCACGGGTCGAGCAGCTACGGCACGGCAGGGTATCTCGGTGAGGGCTACTTCATCACCGTCAAGCACGGCGTCATCGCCCTCAACCAGGAAGGGCACGCCGACCCGCGTAAGATCACTTCGGTCAAGTTGATGTACAACGGCAAGCCGCTCAATGCGCGCATCGTCGATTCCGGCGACGCCCGCGTCGAGGTCGATCCGGGCGACTGGGCGATCGTGAAGGTCAAAGAAAAGATCGACATGCCGGCCCTCAATCTCAACCTCGAGTACGGGTTTGAGTTCGCGGATCCGATCTTCCGCCTCGGTAACGACTACTCGAAGGGCATCATCCTGTCGACGGGATACGTCGGGCAGCGGACGTCCAACAAGCTGGTGACGTGCCTGACCGACGGGCATCCCGGCGTCTCTGGCGGCGGCGTGCTCAACCGCGACGGCGAACTGGTCGGGATTCCGATCGGCCGGATGCAGGGCGACTACCGGTTCTCCTTCATTCTTCCGCTTCGGGCGGAGATGTTCCGGAAGGTCGGCCACCTGAACTGACGCGGTTCTGTTTCCCTTCCTGCCCGCGATTGGTCGGACGATAGAACTTCCGCCCGCGATGTGCGGGCGGCAGGCATTCCATGTCTGCTACGCCCTCCGGTTCGTCGTGGGCGTAGCGATATCCCTTGCCGTATTCGAGCTGCTTCATCAACTCGGTTGGGGCATTGCGGAGGTGGAGCGGAACCGGCTCGGCCACCTCTCTGGCTGCGGCCTCGGCTGCCTCCAGGTAAGCGACGTAGACGGCATTGCTCTTCGGCGCCTTCGCCAGGTAGATCGCGGCCTGCGCCAGCGCGGTGTTTCCTTCAGGCATCCCGACGAAATGAACGGCGTCCTTGGCCGCCACCGCGACGCTGAGCGCCTGGGGATCGGCGTTCCCAACGTCCTCTGACGCGAACCGCACCAGCCGACGCGCGACGTAGAGAGGATCCTCTCCGGCCTCGAGCATCCTCGCCAGCCAGTAGACCGAGGCATCCGGGTCGCTGTTCCGCATCGATTTGTGCAGCGCCGAGATCAGGTTGTAGTGCTCTTCGCCAGTCTTGTCGTACAGGAGCGCGCGATTCTGCGCGAGGTCTGCCACGAGCGCGGCCGTAATCCGTTCCTCTGGTCCCAGGCCGGCGGCGGCCAGATCGAGAAGATTCAGCGCGATTCGCGCGTCGCCATTGGCAAAGCGCACAATCGCCGCCCGCGCGTCGTCGTCGATCGAGAGCGACTGCGCGCCGAGTCCACGTTCCGAGTCCGAGATCGCGCGCGTCACGATTCGGCGGATGGCGTCGTCGGACAGAGGTTTGAGAACGTAGACCTTCGACCGCGACAACAGCGCCGAGTTGACTTCGAACGACGGGTTCTCGGTGGTCGCGCCGATGAGGACGATGTCGCCGGCCTCGACGCGGGGAAGAAACGCGTCCTGCTGCGATTTGTTGAAGCGGTGGATCTCGTCGATGAAGAGAATCGTGCGCCGGCCACCCCGGCGGCGATCGTCTTCGGCCTCTGCCATCACCGTCCGGATTTCCTTGATCCCTGACAGAACCGCGCTGAATGCGACGAATCGCGCGCGAGTCACGCGGGCGATGACGCGCGCGAGCGTCGTCTTTCCGGTTCCCGGAGGGCCCCACAGAATGATCGATTGCAGCCGATCGCCCTCGATGGCGCGCCGGAGCGGACGGCCCTGGCCGACGAGATCCTCCTGGCCGATGAACTCGTCGAGGGTCTGCGGGCGCATCCGTTCTGCGAGCGGCGAGGAGGCCGTGGCAGGCGACTCCGATGCGTCCTCTGGCGCCGGGTCAGGCGGAGGGAAGAGTGACATGTCCATTTCGCTGTTTGGCCGCCTCGTAGAGAATCAGCGCGGCGGTGATGGCGACGTTGAATGACTCGACCGGCGCGCGCATCGGGATCGTGAGCCGCGTATCGGCGGCGGTGACGAGCACATCGGATAGGCCGGCGCCTTCGCGCCCCAGGGCAATCGCGACCGGCCCGCTCAGCTGGCACGCCGGCAGGAGCGTGCCCTGCCTGGGCACAGTGGCCACGATCGCGATGCCTCGCCTGCGAAGCTCGTTGACCGCGGCCGCGGCGGTGTGACCGACCGCAATTGGCAGACGGAAAGTGCTTCCCATCGCGCCGCGCAGGGCTTTCCAGCCAAACGGATCAGCCGTGCCGACGGCGGTGATGACGCCGGTGGCGCCACATCCATCAGCGGCGCGAATGATCGCTCCCACATTGCCGGCATCCTGGATGCCATCGAGCAGCAACACCAGTTGGGGCGCGCTCGCGAGGGCCTCGTCGAGCGATGCTGGCGTCGCGTGGGCGAGCGCAACGATGCCCGAAGGTTGACGGACGGGGCTCATGGCCGCCATGACCGGCGCGGCGACGCGGACGACGGCCGCTCCAGCGCGCGTGACCCGATCGACAATCGCATCAGCCAGGGCGTCGACGAGCGAGTCGCTCAACGCGACCGTGTCGATCGCGACGCCGCTCATCAACGCCTCGTCAACGAGGTGTTCGCCGTCGAGCAGGATCAGATCGCCAGGTCCGCGTCCCCGCGCGACCTCGCGGAAGCGCGTGACGATCGGATTGGACCGGCTGGAGATACGGCGCACGTCTACGGCTCCGCCCCATTATAGAAGCCTCCGCCGCGCGGCCGTGCTACCATCTCAGACCAGATGAAGTCAGAACTCCTGAAGAAGTTCCAGGATGAGATCCACCGTCTGGATCGGGAACTGAAAGCCGAGCTGCCCAAGGAAATCCAGCGCGCGCGCGAGCTCGGCGATCTGCGCGAGAATGCCGAGTATCATGCCGCCAAGGAGCGGCAGCGCCTCGTCGAAGCGCGCATCAGCCTGCTCCAGAAACGCGTCAGCGACATTTCGCTGATGAACCTCGACAAGCTGCCGCGCGACAAGGTCGGCTTCGGCTCGACCGTCCACCTCAAGGACGCCAACGGGCAGACGATCATGTACTCGCTCGTGATGCCCGAGGATGCCGACGTCGAGCAGGGAATGATCTCGACCGCGTCACCGATCGGCCGCGCGCTGCTCGCCAAGGAAGAAGGCGACGAAGTGACGGTGACCACGCCGAACGGCAGCAAGCGATTCGAGATTGTCAAGCTGTTGACGATCCACGACGAAAGCCCGAACGCTGAAGGGTCTTGATTCCTTCCTCTCCTCCTGACCGTCAATACTCGACCCGGCTCCGAACGGCGCTGGTGCTGGCGGGCTCCGGCACGGCTGGCGCCTACCAGGCGGGTGTGTTGCGCGCGCTGCACGAAGCCGGCATCAAGATCGACCTGGTCGCCGGCCGGGGAACTGGCGTCATCGGCGCGATGTTCTCCGCCATGGATGGCGGCGCCCGGCTCTGGGACGACAACGGCGTCTGGCGCCGGCCGTCAGCGGGACGGTTCTACCGGTGGCGGCGCCCTCTCCGCGTGGCCGGGTGGGCACTAGCGGCCGCGGGCGCGGTACTGGCTTTGCCGATCGCGATCCTTGCCGTGGCAGCGGCAATCGCGCTGACTGGAATGCTCCTGACCTTCATCGGTCTGGACGCGGCCGGCACGACCGCCAATGCCGCCTACAGCCGCTTTGTCGAAACGCTGTTCGCTCCCACCGCTGTGCCGACCTACGTGCCGCGATTGGCGGTGCTCGCGACGCTCGTCGCCGTCGTTGCCGCCGGTACGGGCATCATCGCCGCGACATTCTCGCACCGCGCGAAGCGTCGCACTGCGCACGGGCTGGCTGGCCGGTTGATCGGCGGCCCGCTCTCGGCAGCCGCGCTCGTCGAGAGTTGCTGCACGGAACTCTGGAATCTGATTCGTGGCGCCGCGCCACTGGCGTCTCCGCCCGCGGTTGAACTGGGCCGCCGCTACGTCGAGCTCGTTGCCGAAAATCTCGGCCAGCCGGGATTCCGTGAGCTCCTGGTGGTTGCGCACGACATGGATACGCGTCGCGATCTCGTCTTTGCGCTGCTGGCGCAGAACCATCGCTCGCGGTTCTTCACGCGGCCGGGCGGAGAGTCGGCGGCCCGAACAGCGGAAGCGTTCGACCTCGGCGGGGCGGCCCGCGACCATGCCATTGACGCGCTTTCGGCCGCGCTCGCGATGCCAATGGCCACCGAGCCGCACCTGGTGAGGTTTGCCCCGGAAGGGCCTTGGCGCGGCGAGACCCATCGCCTGTGCGATCGGCCTGGCAGCCTGGTCCGCGTGCTCGAGGAAGTCGCGGCCGCGGGCGCCGAACAGGTGATTCTCGTCACGGCGCTGCCACCACAGGGCCGGCCGCACGAGCTCGGGCGCCGAGCGCGGCGATCTCCGCGGGCACGCGGCCGACTCGCTGGCCGCGTTCGAAACCGCCGGGGTCCGCGATGCGCTCGAGCACTGGAGCGGTCGCTTCCTTGGCTTCTTCGTCGTCCGGCCGCTGCACAATCCACTTGGTCCGCTCGATTTCGAGGGCGTCTACGACGAACGATCCGACCGCGTCCACAGCGCTCGCCGAGCTCGTCGATCGCGGCTACGAGGACGCCTACCGGCAGTTCATCGAGCCAGTCGTGGCGGCGAGCGGCGACCTCCTCGAGGCAGTCCAACGCTGAGTTGGAGCTGTCAGCTCTCAGCGTATCAGCTGTCAGCTATCAGCTGACTGCATAGACTCCATTCTCCAAGAAGCCCGACTTCGCTAGCAGCTGATTGTGTAGCTGAGAGCGGAGAGCTGAGAGCTGACATGAAACCAGCGACACGACTCATCCACCTGGCCGATGGTGTCAACGATCGATGCCGCGCCGCTGACGACGCCCATTTACGAGACGAGACGTTACGTCTTCGAGAGCGCGCAGGAAGTGCGCGATTACAACGAAGGACGCTCGACCAAGTTCCTGTACTCGCGCTACGAGAACCCGACCGTGGTGGCGGTGGAGGAGAAGATCGCCGCGCTCGAAGGCGCGGCGACCGCGCTCGTGTTCGCAAGCGGTCAGGCCGCCACGACCACCGCGCTTCTGGCGCTGCTCGCTGGTGGCGACGAAATCGTCTGCAGCGGCGCCATCTACGGCGGGACCCTCCACCTCCTCGCCGACGTGCTGCCGAAGTTCGGCATCCAGCCGCGGTTCGTGACGATCGACGAGTCTGCGCCAGCCCGACTCGATCTTCTCGGCCGAGACGAAGCTGGTCTGGTTCGAGTCGCCGATCAACCCGACGCTGCGCTGTGTCGACATTGCCGCGGTGGCCGCGGCCTGTCGCGCGCGCGGAGTCATGTCGGTCGTCGACAACACGTTCGCCAGCCCGATCAATCAGCAGCCGCTGTCGCTCGGCGTCGACGTCGTCATGCACAGCGCGACCAAGTATCTCAACGGCCACAGCGACGTGACCGCCGGCGTGCTCGCCGGACCGGCCGAGGTCATCGAGAAGATACTCAAGGCTCGCAAGCTCGTCGGCGCCGTCCTCGATCCGTACGCCGCCTACGCGCTCGGCAGGGGACTGAAGACGCTCGCGGTACGCGTCGGCGCGCCAGAACGCGAGCGCGCTGGCGCTCGCGACCGCGCTCGAGCGCGCGCGGCCGAGTCGAGCGCGTCTACTATCCGGGCCTCGAGTCGCATCCCGATCACGCCATCGCCGAGCCGTCAGATGAGCGGCTTTGGCGGCATGGTGTGCCTGGATCTCGGCGGCGGCTACGACCGCGCGGCGCGGTTCTTCGACCGGCTCCAGGTGATCAAGCGCGCCGCCAGCCTGGGCGGCGTCGAGAGCCTCTGCAGCCTGCCCATCCTGACGTCGCAGTGGGGCCACTCCGGCCGAGGAACTCGCCCGCGCCGGCGTAACCGCCAGCATGGCGCGCATCTCGATCGGCCTCGAAGATCCCGAGCGATCTGCTCGCCGACATCGAGCAGGCGCTGGGCTAGCCTTTCCAGTACTATGTCCGGCTCAGCCGGACCGTAAGTGGTCCGCCTAGGGCGGACACTACGTACTGCTCGCCGACAACCGCGAACTTCCCCACGCCCGGCCTCGAGCTCCGACGCCATTGTCGAAACTTAGGCGTCTGTCGACGACTTTGAGACGCGTCTCCGAACCGACCGTTCGAGCGCGTATTGTCGATAACCTAGGTATCATTGTCGACGACTTAGGTGATCCGAGGGACGAAGCCTCGATGGAGGAACCGCGTTGAGCAAACCGTCCGACCTCATACAAGGCACGCTCGATCTGCTGATTCTCAAGACCGTCGCGCTCGAGCCCAAGCACGGCTGGGCGATCGCCAAGCGCATCCAGCAGGTCAGCGGCGACGTCCTGCAGATCACGCAGGGCTCGCTCTATCCGGCGCTCCATCGCCTCGAGCAGCAGGGATGGCTGAAGGCGCAGGCCGGCAGACCGACACCGGCCGCGAGGCCAAGTTCTACGCGCTGACCGCGGCGGGACGGAAGCAGCTCGCGCGCGAGCTCGAGAGCTGGGACCGGCTGTCGACGGCCATCGGCCTCGTCGTCCGCGAGGCCGAATAGCCCAAAACACACGCGGAGCATACCATGTCGCGATTGATCGATCGACTGCGCCTTCGGCTCGCCTCGCTCTTTCGCGGCAGACCGCGTCGACGCATCGCTGAAAGGCGAGATCGAGCTGCACCTGCAGGAGCAGATTGACGAGAACATCGCCGCCGGGCATGAGCCCCGCGGAGGCGCGCGCCGCGGCGCTCCGCGCGTTCGGTCCTGTCGGCGTCATCGAGGAGCAGTGCCGCGACACGCGCCGCGTCGCATTCGTCGAGCACATCGCGCAGGACCTGCGCTACACGCTGCGGTCGCTTCTGCGGCAGCCGACGCTCATGGCTGCGGCGGTGCTGTCGATTGCCGTCGCGGTCGGCGCCAACACCGCGATCTTCAGCCTGGCCAGCGAGCTGATGTTCGCGATGCCGTCCGCGCATCGTCCCGACTCAGCTGGTGCACATCACGATGGGCGGCGGCAGCCACGTCTCGCACCGGCAGTGGCGAGCGCTCGACGAGAGCCGCGCGCTCGCCGGCCTGACCGGCTTCAACATCGAGGGCAGCGTCAACTGGCGGGGACCGGACCAGACGCATCAGCCTGATGCCGATGGTCGTGGCCGGCCAATTTCTTCGACGTGATTGGCGTTCCGTTCGCGTTCGGGCGCGGATTCACGGCTGCGAGGCGCAGGCCGAGCTCGATCCGACGATGGCGGTGATCAGCTATCGGTTCTGGCAGCAGACGCCTCGGAGGAGATCCAGGCGTGCTTGGGCAGCACGCTCACCTTCAATGGCGTGCCCTACACGGTGATCGGCGTGCTGCCGGCGGATTCGCGATCGATCGCCGGATTCGGGCTGGCGCCTGAGGTGTACCTGCCGCTCGGCCGGATGCTGATGCCGGACGTCGATTCGACCGGTCCCGTGTCCGCCGTGCAGCTGGTCGGCCGCCTGCGGGAAGGCCAGAGCGTCGCCGCGGGCCGGGCGGCGCTCTCGGCCGCGGGGCATCAGCTCGTGTCGCCCGAGTCGAGGGGCAGGAAATTCGGTGACATCTCGGCTGTTCGCGCCGGTCGGCTCGACCGAGCAATTCGGCAATCTCGCGACCGTCGGCGCCTTCTTCGCCGTGCTGCTCGGTCGCCGTCGGCCTCATCCTGGCCATCGCGTGCGCCAACGTCGCCGGGCTGCTGCTGTCGCGGGCGACGGCGCGCAGCCGTGAGATGGCCGTTCGCGTGGCGCTCGGCGCCAGCCGACGGCGGCTCGTTCAGCAGCTCCTGACCGAAGGGCTGTGGATTGCGCTCCTCGGCACGGTCACGGGGCTGCTGCTGATGAAGGTGCTGACCGGGCTTGCTCGCGCGCCTGCCGCTGCCGCTGCCGCTGCCCCTGGAGATTCACTCGACGCTCGACGGACGGCTGCTGCTGTATTCGCTCCTGCTCACGCTGGTGACGACGCTGCTCTGTGCCCTGGCGCCGGCGCTGCAGTCGACCAGGCGCTCGCAGATGCCCGCGCTCAAGCGCCAGGAGGCGCGCGTGGCGGGCCGCATCTGGTCGCTGCGCAACGTGCTCGTGGTCGGACAGATGGCGGTCGCGCTCGTGCTGCTCGTGACGGCGCTGCTGTTTGTCCGCAACCTGGCGCGCGCGAACGAGTCTGGATCCGGGCTTCGACACGTCGCGCACGCTCGTCGCGCAGGTCGGCTTCGTCGAAGGGCAAGTACACGCCGACTCACCGGGACGGCGTGGCTCGAGCGCGGCCGTGGAACGGCTGCGCGGCCTGCCAGGCGTCGAGACAGCGAGCTACGCGCTCGGGGCGCCGCTCACGATCCGGAGCGGCATGACGACCGGCGCCGAGCTGACGATCGAGGGCAAGGCCGGCGGATTTCAGGCGCACTACCAGAACAACTTCGTCGGTCCGTCTACTTCGAGACGATGGGGATCGGCCTCGTGAAGGGCGCGAGTTTCCGCGCCGACGACAGCACGCGGCGCGCCGGTCGTCATCGTCATCAACGAGGAGTTCGCGCGCCGGCACTTCCCGGATGTCGATCCGATTGGCACGCGCATTCGTCTGCCGGGCCCGACCGAGGCCGGCTATCCCGGCGGAGATCGTCGGCGTCGTGCGCAACAGCAAGCACCGCTCGCTCGGCGAGGATCAGCAGGCCGGCCATCTACGAGGTCTACGCGCAGCGCGCGAATCAGCAGCGCGTCGTCCACGTCTTCGTCCGGACCACGCCGGGATCCGGGCGCGACGCCGCGCGACGTGGCGCAAGTGCTGGCGCAGCTGGACCCGTCCGCGTCGGTCGACGTGCAGACGATGCGGAACGCGCTGGCGTTTGCGTTCCTGCCGAGCCAGGTGGGCGCGGCGTTGCTCGGCACGCTCGGCGCGCTCGGCCTGGCGCTGGCGATGGTCGGTCTCTTTGCCGTCGTGTCGTACTCGGTGAGCCGCCGCACGGCCGAGATCGGCATCCGCATGGCGCTCGGCGCGACACGCGCCGGCGGTCATGCGCCTGGTTCTGCGCGACGCGGTCGTCTTCGCCGCCGTCGGCTGCGCGATCGGCCTAGGCGCGGCGTGGTTCATCACCAGTCCGCTGTCGATGTTTCTCGTAGCCGGGCTGAGCACGACCGATCCGATGAGTTTCGTGGGAACAGCCGCGCTGCTGGTGCTGGTGAGCCTCGTCGCCGCGTGGGTTCCGGCGCGCCGCGCGATGCGGATAAACCCGGTTACGGCGCTCGAGAGCGGAGTCAGGTTCAGGGTTCACAGGTTCATGAACCCTGAACCCTGAACCCTGAACCTTGAACCCTGAACCCCTTGAACCTACCTGGCGACAGGTTCTTTCTTCTTCTCTGCCGCCGGCTCGCGCAGGAACTGCTCGGCCATCTCGGCGATGCGCCGGCTGACGTCGCTGCCGGTCAGGTCGCCGAACTTGGCCCGGAAGCGCTCCCACGGCACGACCGCCTTGGCCATCGCCCGGTGCCCGCCGGCATTGCCGATGTCGCCAAACCAGCGCTTCACGAACTCGCCCGCGTTGCGCGAGTAGCCGAGGTTCCGGACGCTCACGATCAGCGTGCCGTTGACGACCCCGGCGACGATCGTCCACTTCACGTCCTCGAGCTGCAGGAAGAAGTCCGCGGTGTAGGGAATGAAGTCTTCGCGCGGCGCGTCGCCGACAAAGGCGCTGAACACCTGATCGCGCATGACCCCGGACTGGCTGGCACGCGTGACATACATCAGGCGCTCCAACGTGATTTCCGCCCCTTCCATCTTGCGGATGAGGGCGGCATCGGCCAGCGGATAGAGGAACGTGAACGCCTCGAGGTCGACGCGGTTGGTGTGCCGCGCGAAGAAGAGCGTGTCGGACTTGATCGCGTAGAGCATCGCCGTGGCCGTCCGCTCGGAGATGTTGACGTCGACGGCGCGCAAGTGCTCGGTCAGGATCGTGCAGGTCGAGCCGTAGTCGGCGCGAATGTCCTTGAAGACCGCGCTGTAGCCCGGCTGCTCCGGGTGATGGTCGATAACGAGGTCGGCGCGGTCGAGCATGCCGCCGAAGTAGTGCGGCTGCACGTCGACCGTCGCGATCCGCTCGAACTCCTGAAACGACGCCGGCGTAATCTGCTCGACGTGGATGTCGAGCATGTTCGCCATTCGGAGGTTCTCCGGCCGCGTCACGCCCTGGATGGCGCCGATGATTGCCGTCGTCTTGGTCCGGCGCAGCAGGTTGCGCAACGCCAGGCCGCTCGCCAGCGCGTCGGGATCCGGGTCGTTGTGCAGCAGGATCAGGACGCGATCGGCGTCCGCGAACTATCGCTGATACTGCTGCACTCGCGCCCGGGTCATCGAGCGGCTCAACTCGGTGACGAGCGTCGGGCTGATGAGCTCGCCCAGGCTGATGTGGGTAACGTCGGGCTCCGCCGAGCTCGAATGCTCAGGGGTCTTCTCGGTCTTCGGGCCAGTGTGCAGCACGTAAATCAGCGTGCCGCCGGCGTCGCGAATGGCCGAGATGACTTTCTTGGTGCTTCGCTTGGAGTTGTCTTCGACGATGAAGCAGGTGCCTGGGGTGATGTCGGCCTTGAGGTAGGTATCTATCCTGCGCGGGTCGCCCGCGGTGACCTGGACTCCTGCGTCGTGTAACCGACGCGCCAGGGGCCGGCTTTCGACGAGGAAATCCACGTCGAAGTTCGGCAACAATACGTCGTCCAGGGAGCGAATGACCAACTCGTCCTGACAGATCGCGAAGACGCGCACGTCAGCCGAGCCTCCCCGCTTCCGCCAACCGCAGGGTCTTCATGCCGGAACCTTGATTATACGCTTACTCCAACGAGGGCGTCCTGCCGACTCGATGGCAGCGCTGGCCAGTCCGTCACTTCCCGATTGCCAAACCGCGCAAAATGGCCATAATGGCGCTCAGGAACCGCCCCATGCACGAGGGTCCACCGCAGATGTCACCTCCGACCTCGGTCACGACGTCGCGCGCCTGGTCATCGTCGCCCATCGTCCGCGTCGCGATCGCCACAGCCTTGGCGGTGCCGCCTGTCGCTGACCGTGTCTACGCCGCTGGCGTTTGGCTGGACGGGCAGCAACGGTTCAAGGCCGGCGTCGACCTCGTCCAGTTTTCGGTCGTCCTCACCGACAAGCAGGGCGCGCCGATCACCGGCCTGAAGGTCGACGACTTCGAAGTGGTGGAAGAGGGCAAGCCGCAGACGATCACGTATTTCGCCGCGGGCGATCCCGAGGATGGGGACAACCTGGGCGAGGCCCTTCCGCTCCATCTGGGGCTGACGCTCGACCTGAGCGGCAGCATGGAACGCGACATCCATGATGTCCGGACCGCGGTCATCAAGTTTCTCAACAACAACCGGTCCGCGATTGACTTCACCCTGGTCGACTTCGACACCGAGATTCGCGTCGCGCGATACAGCGCCGACGAAAGCGAGCGTCTGATCGAACGGATCCGGCGGCGCCGGCCGGACGGCTGGACGGCGCTCTTCGACGCGGTGGGCGTCTATCTGAACTCGGTCGGGCCGCTCGACGGCCAGAAAATCATGCTGCTCTATACCGACGGCGGCGACACGCGCAGCGAGCTGACTTTCTCGGACCTGCTCGACTTGCTCAAGTCGTCGGACGTCACCGTCTACGCGATCGGCTACCTGGAGAACCAATCCGCCAATGCCCGTAACCAAGCGCAAAACCAGCTGAACCGGATGGCCCAGATCACCGGCGGGCAGGCGTTCTTCCCGTCGAACGTCAAGGAACTCGACAAGATCTACGACAAGATTCAGCGCGAGATCGCCGCGCGCTACAGCCTGGGGTTCGTCTCGAACGACACCCGCAAGGACGGGGCGTGGCGCAAGGTGACGATCAAGGTCAAGCGCCCGGATCTCAAGGACGCCAAGCTTCGGACGCGCACAGGGTATTTTGCGCCCTACCAGCCAGGCAGTTACTGAGCCCTTCTTTCCAGGCTTTTCCTCAACCTATGGTACGATTTGAGGTTTAGTGCCTCTGTGAGGCGCGCGCCTGTACTTCCCACGACATGGCCTCCAAGTACGACAACTTCAACCTGGTTACCGACTTCGAGATCCGCGGCGATCAGAGGCGGGCGATCGACGAGCTCGTCGAGGGCCTCAACCGCGGCGATAAGGCCCAGGTGCTCCTCGGCGTTACCGGTTCAGGCAAGACCTTCACGATGGCGCAGTGCATCGCCCGGGTGAATCGTCCCACCCTCGTGATGGCCCACAACAAGACGCTCGCGGCGCAGCTCTATCAGGAGTTCCGGCGATTCTTTCCCGAGAACGCCGTCGAGTATTTTGTCAGCTACTACGACTACTACCAGCCGGAGGCCTACGTCCCGACGACCGATTCCTACATCGAGAAGGAAGCGACGATCAACGACGAGATCGATCGGATGCGGCTCTCGGCGACGCGGTCGCTCTTCGAACGGCGCGACGTCATCATCGTGGCCAGCGTCTCCTGCATCTACGGGTTGGGGTCGCCCGAGGCGTACTACGGGATGATGCTCCCGCTCGAGCGCGGTCAGCGGATCGACCGCGATCAAATCCTCCGCAAGCTGGTCGAAATCCAGTACGAGCGCAACGATCACGACTTCAACCGCGGCGTGTTTCGCGTCCGCGGCGACATCGTCGAAGTCTACCCGTCGTACGAGGATCAGGCGCTGCGGATCGAGCTCTTCGGGGACGAAGTCGACGAGTTGACGACGTTCGATCCGCTGACCGGCAAGGCGATCCGGAAGCACGACAAGGTCGCGGTCTATCCGAAGACCCACTTCGTCACCTCGCGCGACCGGACGAAGCAGGCGGTCGAGACGATCAAGGTAGAGCTCGCCTGGTATCGCGGGCAGCTCGAGTCGGAGGGCAAGGTCCTCGAAGCGCATCGGCTGCATCAACGGACGATGTTCGATCTCGAGATGATCAAGGAGATAGGCTACTGCCACGGCATCGAGAACTACGCCCGGCATTTGACCGGGCGGGCTCCGGGCGAACCGCCGCCGACGCTCCTCGACTACCTGCCGGAGGATGCGCTGGTCATCGTTGACGAAAGCCACCAGACCGTTCCGCAGGTGCGCGGGATGTACCACGGCGATCGCTCGCGCAAAGAAGTACTCGTCGCGTACGGATTTCGGCTGCCATCGGCCCTCGACAATCGTCCGCTCAATTTTGAGGAGTGGGAAAAGCGCACCAACCAGCTCATGTTCGTGTCCGCGACTCCAGGACCCTACGAGCTGAGTCACTCGGGCGGCGCTGTGGTGGAGCAGATCATCAGGCCAACCGGCCTGGTCGACCCGATCATCGAAGTGCGGCCCGTCCGCGGACAGGTCGACGACCTGCTGACCGAGATCCGTGAGCGCGCGGCGAAGCGCGAACGCGTGCTGGTGACGACGCTCACCAAGCGGATGGCAGAGGACCTGACCCAGTACTACCAGGAGCTCGGCGTCAAAGTCCGGTATCTCCACTCAGACATCGAGACGCTCGAACGGATCCAGATTCTGCGCGACCTTCGTCGTGGCGAGTTCGACGTGCTGGTGGGAATCAACTTGCTGCGCGAAGGGCTCGATCTGCCAGAGGTCTCCCTGGTGGCGATCCTCGACGCCGACAAGGAAGGGTTCCTGAGGTCTGGCGGTTCGCTCATCCAGACAGTGGGCCGGGCCGCCCGCAACGTGAACGGGCGCGCGATCATGTATGCCGATGCGATGACCGACTCGATGAAGCACGCCATCGGCGAGACCGATCGTCGCCGGTCGATTCAGGAAGCGTACAACCGCGAGCACGGCATTACGCCCGCCTCGATCGTGAAAAGCATCGACGAAGTGCTGAGCAGTGTCTACGAGACGGGATTACGTCACGGTCGCGCCCGACGAACACGACACGTTCCGCACGCAGGCCGAGCTCGAGGCGCACGTCGCCGAGCTGCGCACCCAGATGAAAGCGGCCGCGGCCAATCTCGAGTTCGAGAAGGCGGCATCGCTCCGCGACAGAATCAAGCAGCTGCGCAGTCGGGATCTCGGCCTGGTCGGGAGCCAGCGCTGACGTGATCGACCGCTTTGTCGAATGGCTCAAGTCGGCGCTCCTGGAAGTGCAGGAATACGTCCTCATGGTGGGGAAGTTCCTGCGCGCGCTGGTGTCCAGGCCGTTCTACTTTCGGGATCTGGTTGAGCAGTTCGACGCGATCGGCGTCGGTTCGCTGACGGTCGTGCTCCTCACCGGTATGTTCACCGGCATGGTGCTCGCGCTGCAGTCGGGCTTCACGCTCGATCAGTTCGGCGCCCGCTCGATGGTCGGCCGGCTGGTCAGCGCGTCGATCATCAAGGAGCTGGGGCCAGTCCTGACCGGGCTGATGGTGGCGGGCCGCGTCGGGTCGGGCATCGCCGCAGAGCTCGGGTCGATGATGGTGACCGATCAGATCGCGGCACTGCGCGCGCTCGGGACCGACCCGATTCGAAAACTGGTGGTCCCGCGGATCCTGGCCGGCATCGTGATGGTGCCGATCCTGACGGTCATCGCCAGCGCAATCGGCATGGTCGGCGGTTGGCTGGTGACGGTGACGCTTCTGAGAGTGGCCTCTTCGGTCTACTGGAATGCGGTCGTGCAGGGGCTGTTCATTCAAGACGTCTGGATGGGCTTGATCAAGCCGTTCTTTCTGGGTTTCACGATCGTCAGCATCGGCTGCCATGTCGGTCTGCGCACGCGCGGCGGTACTCAGGGCGTCGGCCGCGCCACGACCAACGCGGTCGTCGCCAGCTCAGTGGCCGTCATCGCGGTAGACTACCTGGTCACGCAGTTGCTGATCGTGCTGATGTACTGATGGCGAGCGAACACAGCGGCCACCGCCCGGCGCTGCTCGACGAGGCTCTCGGCCCGGGCGGGCCGATCATCGTCTTCGATAACGTGTGGCTGGCGTTTGACGACAAGGTCATCCTCCGGGACGTCAGCTTTACGCTGCAGACCGCGCATACGAAAATCTTCCTTGGCGCGAGCGGGGCGGGAAAATCAACGATCCTTCGGTTGATTCTCGGGCTGCTGAAACCGGATGAGGGACGGATTTTCGTCAACGGCGAAGAAATCGGCTCGATGCACGAAGACCAGCTGATGGCGGTCCGCGCCGACCTCGGAATGGTGTTTCAGGAAGGCGCGCTCTTCGACTCGCTGACGGTTCGCGAGAACGTCGGCTACAAGCTGTTCGAGGAGCTGTATTGGCCGATCGACAAGGCCAACGCCCGTGTCGAAGAAGTGCTCGGCTTCATCGGCCTGGCCGAGTTCATCGATCGGATGCCGTCGGAACTGTCAGGCGGGCAGCGGCGCCGCGTCGCGATCGCGCGCGCGATGGCGGCCAAGCCGCGCATTCTTCTCTACGACGAGCCGACTACCGGGCTCGATCCGATTACCGCGTTGACGGTTGACGAGGAGATCATCAAGCTGCGCGACCTCGAAGGCGTCAGCTCGATCCTCGTGACCCATCAGCTGCGCGACGCCTTCTTCGTCGCCGAACACTCGGCGGCGCGTGACGGGCCGGATGTCCGGTTCGATCGAGCCGAAGGTCGCAAGGCCGACGAGGCCGAGTTCATCATGCTGCGGGACGGGCGGATTGCGTTCGAAGGCAACGCCGCCGAACTCCGCGGGGCGGCCGAAACCGATCAATACGTTCAATCGTTCCTATCGTAAGCACGACAGGTCAGGAATCCATTTATGCCGCGAACTCGCTCACTCGCCTGGTCGGAACTCAAGATCGGCATCGTCGCTGTCGTGGCCATCCTGCTCGCAACGATGATCATCGTCGCCGTCGGGGGCGCCGCCGGATTTTCCTGGCAGCGCTACGAGCTCAAGACGAAATTTCAGGACGTGAAAGGCCTCAAGAGCGGCGCCGTCGTGCGCATCGCCGGCGTGGAGGTCGGCAAGGTCGGCGACGTCTCCCTCTCGGGCGCCGAAGTCGAGGTCCTTCTGGAGGTCAAGAAGGGAAACGAGCAGCGCATCACCAGCGACTCTCGCGCGTCGATCGGATCGCTCAGCCTGCTCGGCGAGCCCGTCATCGACATCAGCCCGACCATGACTGGAACGCCCCTCAAGGACGGCGACTACATTCCTGCCGGGCGCGCACCCGGCCAGCTGGCCGATGTTGCCGACGGCGCCCGGGAGTCCCTCGAGCAGATCACGATGGTGCTCAAGGACATCCGCAGCGGCAAGGGCACCGTCGGCAAGCTGTTCAGCGACGACCAGCTCTACAAGGAGATTACCGCGTTTGTGACCGCCGCTGAGGGTGTGACGTCGAGCCTGCGCGCAGGAGGAGGCACGCTCGGGCGATTGCTGAGGGAGCCAGCCGCGTACGACGCGCTCAGCGCCTCGCTCGCCGATCTCCAGGTGATCACCCGGCGAATCAATAACGGCGAGGGCAGCCTCGGCCGTCTCGTCAAAGACGAAGCGTTTGCCAAGTCTCTGACCGGGACGACGGCGAACCTCGAAGACGTGACCGGCCGGCTCCGGAAGAACGACAACACGATGGGCAAGCTGCTCACCGAGAAAGAGCTCTACGACCGGTTCAACTCGGTGGCCGCGCGCGTCGACACGCTCGTGTCGGACATCCAGAAGGCGGACGGGACTCTGCAGCAGGTGCTGCACAACAAAGAGTTGTATGAGAACATTAACGGCGCTGCCCGCGAGGCGCGCGCGCTCATCGACGCGATCAAGAAGGATCCGAAGAAATACCTCAACGTCAGGGTCAGCATCTTTTAGACGCCAGTAGACGCCAGTAGACGCCAGTAGACGCCAGCTTGCAGGAGATTGAGCCAATGGCCAGAGATGACGGGGGAGCCGCAGGAACAGTCGTCGTAGCCTTCGTGCTTGGCGCGCTCACGGGAGCGGCAGTCGCGCTCCTGCTGGCGCCGGCGACGGGCGAGGAGACCCGGCGCATCCTCAGCGAGAAGGCCAAGGAAGGTCGCGAAAAGGCCGCTGACGCGGCGCGGCAGAGCAAGGAGTTCCTCAATCGGCAACGCGACACGCTCGGTACCGCGATCGACCGCGGCCGCGAGGCCTACAATCAGGCGCGCAGCGCGGCGCAGCCCGGTCCGGCCGGGGAGAATCTGTGAGTCGGAGCGAGCTCTTCCTCGGTGTGATCGCCGCTGCCACGCTCGTGATGGCCCTGATTCAGGTCGGAGCGATCGTGGCGATCCTGCGTCTCGTCCGCATGACGCAGCAGACGATCGCCGACGTCCACCGCGACGTTCGGCCGCTCATCGAGCAGGCCACAGTCGTCGCGACCAAGGCCACGGCGATCGCCGACGAGGCGTCGCGAACGGCGACGATCGCGACGATTCAGGCCGAAAAGATCGATCGACTGCTGACCGATCTGGCCGTCCGCATCGATCAGACCGCCGGCGTCGTTCAGCAGGCGATCATCACCCCGGCGCGCGAAGGCCTGGCGATCGTGGCCGCCCTCAAGGCAGTGCTCGGGCGCCCTCCGCGGTCCCCACGAGCGTCCCCGTCACGGCCGGACCGCCGACGAAGAAGACCCCCTCTTTATTGGGTAAGCGGCGTTCGTTGGGGCTGAATGATTGACCTCCAGTGGGCATGGGTGGTAGAAGAAGACTCCCCATCTGCTGAGGTAGCGCATGATCACCCGAACGCGTCTGTACGCAACGGCGGCCGTGCTCGTCCTTTCGCTCACCAGTGCTCCGGCGGCCCTCCAAGAAACCAAGTCGGCGGCTGCCGCCAAGCAGCTCACCGATGCACTAGACGCGGCAAAACTTGACGCCATCGCCGCCGCGGACCCGTCAGACCCAGCCACCTTTGTCGCGGCGCTCTACATCCAGGGATCCCAACTGCTCGTCGTTTCGGCCAAGTATGCGGCCCCGCCGCTCCTCACGGCGAAGCTCAAGACCAAGGAATATCGCGACATCTACATGGATCTGAGCTCCGCGTCGATCGCCGGCAGCAAGGTCTTCATCATCGACATGAATTGCGATGGGTTGGTGGCGAAGCCCGGTGGCGATGCCGCGTCAGATAGTTGGGATGCCGGGACGCAGTCGGTGAATTTTGACGGCGAGTGGGGAAAGGCCAAGCTGACCGAAGATGCCTACAAGAAGCTCTTCTCGGGCGCGGACGACCGCTACGCGAAGATCCTGGCGCTGCTGATGGCGCAGGCGAAGCAGTAGCAGGGAAAGGATTCCTGAGATAAACTGAGAGTTCCCCTCAGGGGGCGCTTGGCTCAGCGGTAGAGCACCGCCTTCACACGGCGGGGGTCAGTGGTTCGAATCCACTAGCGCCCACCAATGGAATCAGAAGTTAGCGGCGCGGCCTTCGGGTCGCGCCGTTGTTGTTTGCAACGAGATTGCAACGAGGGGCGGGATCCATCTGCCTCGCGAATCGGCCCACTGAGGCGAGTCTTGCACTCCACGCGACGCCGCGAGCGAGGTAAGTCGGGAGGCGGTTCGGCGAGCCGTGGCGACTAGCGCGGCGGATGGGGGGCGAGCCGCTCGAGCTCCTGGAACCAATTGAGGATGATGCGCAACTCGATCGGCCCTTCCATTGCCCTTGGAGAGAGCATCAGAAAGCGACGTCCGTCAGGCGAAGGCATGATCCTCCGCTGAACATCACGTCGTTCGTTGAGCGGCCGCGTTTGACCCACGCGCAGGTCCGGATGGGTCTGGACGTCGGCGACCATCATTCGACCTGCGCTTAGAAACAGGAGCCGCCCGCCGTTGATCCATACAGGCCTGCCCCCTTCCTCCGCGGAGATAGCGGTCCGAGGGCCGGGCCCCGGAAAAGGCTGCACGTAGACGTGGCTGACACCGCCGTCGTCGGCGTCGAACGCGATGAATCGGCCATCAAGAGAAAACCTCGCCTCCGCCTCGTTGGACGGACTGGAGAGGAGTGGCATCGCCTTGCCATCCGAGTAAATCCAGACGTCCGTATCGCCGCGATTCGTGTACTCGCTGAACAGAAGCGATCGGCCATCCGGAGACCAGTCCTCGAGTATCAGAGACGGTCGGCCACGCATCAGCAACTCCGCGGAGCCAGTCCCATCCGCACGCTTCCGAAAAACCGAGCTGTTGCCGGGCGTCGACCAGTAGGTGATGAATCTGCCGTCCCGGCTCCAGATCGGCTGATAGCTGTCGCCCTCGGAGACGAGCAGGCGCTTTGCACCGCGCTCCAGATCGCGGACCCACACCTGCACCTTCGTTCCTTCCACGAGATCACCCGCTACCTCCAGGCCGTCCGGCGAGAGGGCAGCGGTCTCAAACGGCACTCGCCCGCCGGGCACGGGAGTGGCGTTCCCGTCGCGGTCCAGCCAGACGGAGTCCTGCCTCCCGGACACGATCGGCGGCTACGTAGATAACCGTGCCGTTATCGGACAGCGCCACGTTCGAGTGCCGATAGTCGTGATCGATGCCATGCAGGACGGGAGTGGGATCACCAACGGGCTCGAATCGCTGGTTCACAGGCACGGCCCGTAGCGCGTCGCCGTCCGAGAACACGAGATGGCCCGTCCCGGTGTAGCGCGCCACGACGTTGCTGCCGCCGCGCAGCAATCGTCGTCTCTTTCCCGTCTCACGCGACAGCACATCGAGCCAGGTTCCGCCGTCGCCAGGGCTTGCGACGAGAAGGTCATTGCTACCCGGTACTCGCCCTCGCAGTGAAATCAATTCGCCGTCGGAGCGATCCCGGACGGCGATCGCTTTGGGCGTGCCGCCGCTCGCGGGGATCGACCATAGTTCACCGTGTTGATCGCCGCTTTCGATCACGATCTCGTCGTTCGATGTCCAGAGCGCAACGATCGGTACGTTGGTCTGAGCAATTTCGATCGGAGAACCGCCCGCGAGCGAGACTTTGCGGAGGATACGATCCTCCGCTCGCCAGAAGCCGATCCAGTGGCCGTCGGGTGAGAAGAACGGCGTCGTTGCCATCTCGGTACCAGGAATGGGTCTGGTTTCGAACCCAGACAGCTCTCGCAGAAAGAGTTGGGATCGTCCGTTGCCGCGGGCGCGGAAGACGAGCCGCGTGCCGTCGGGCGAGAGGGCGAACGGCGTGAAGAACCTGTCCACCGGAAGTCGAAGATTCTGGGCCGTGTCCCCCTCGATCTTCAGCGACAGGCGGGCGACAGCGCTCTCCCTGTGCGCGGTCGGCCAGTGTCCTCCGAGCCAGGAAGCCAATCCCGTGACGATTGCAAGAAGGGCCGCCGCACCCAGGAGGAGGGCAGCGGCAGTCATCCAGGTGAGCCTCTTCAGACGGCGGGCCGACGGCTCCGCCGCTCCATCAGCCGCGGGTCTCGTCGATGCGATCGGCTTGCTGGCGTCCTCGAGCTCGATGAGCGCGTCGGCGATGTCGTGCAATCGCTTCTGCGGGTCTTTTCGCAGGCACCGCTGGAACAGTCTCTGGACGGACGCCGGTGTCTCAACGGGCAGCGCAGTCCAGTCCGGCTCCCGCTCCAGAATGCTGACGAAGGTGTCGGACATCGTGTCGCCGTCAAACGCGCGGCGACCCGCCAGCATCTCGTAAAGCACGCACCCGAAGGCCCAGATGTCCGTCCGCTTGTCCACCGCCTCACCGCGGGTCTGTTCGGGGCTCATGTACGCAGGAGTGCCCAAGACTCGCCCCGAGGCTGTTTCCGTGGAGGAGTGGCCTTCGGTCGGCGGAGCCGGGCCGCTCCCTGGCACCATGAGTGCCTTGGCCAGGCCGAAGTCGAGCACCTTCGCGCGAACATCACCAGATGGCACCCCCGCAGCGTTGGTGGCGCTCTGCAGCACGATATTGGCCGGTTTCAGATCGCGATGAACGATGCCTTTCTCGTGCGCCGAGTCGAGCGCATCGGCAATCTGGCGCGCGATCGCGAGGCCCTCGGAGACCGGCAATGGTCCACGTTCCAGCCGCTCGGCAAGCGTCGGCCCGTCGACCAGCTCGAGAACGAGCGCCGTCACGCCATCGGTTTCCTCCAGGCCGTAGATCGCGCCGATGTTGGGATGGTTCAGCGTGGCGAGCAGGCGCGCTTCGCGTGAGAAACGCGACCGGCGCTCGGGATCAGCAGTGTACTGTGACGGCAGGATCTTGATCGCGACGTCACGTCCGAGCTTGGCGTCGCGAGCGCGATACACCTCTCCCATGCCGCCTGACCCGAGCGGCGCGACGAGCGTGTACGGGCCGAGTTGACGGCCGATCATCTGGCTTCTATCTAGTGCTGGCGAAAGGTCCCGTGCGACGACTGCCGCCGGCGTTTCGAGAAACCGCGCCGAATCGGCTTCGTACCGGAGCAGCGACTCCAGTTCGTCCCTCAGCGCCTCGTCCCCTTTGCACTCTTCATCTAAGAACGCGCTGCGCTCGTCAGGCGTGCACGCCAGCGCCCGGTGGTACAGGTCCGAGATCCGGTCTCGCGGTAATCTCGGCTCGATGGTCCCTCCTCGTCAGGGGTCTGGCCCCGGTCCGACCCCAAAGCCGACATTTCCGATTTGATGGGTCGTAATTCGGTCGCATCCTACACCAACCAGCGCGCGCGGGCCAGGATTGCCCCGCATGGATCTTGCCTCGGAAAAACGCGACCGGCGGCCGAATTGTGACGCGCGCCGCAGACCAGCCGGGCGCGCTGCAGTTCTGGATCCCCATCGATCCATTGTGGAAGCCTCTCGCCTCTCATCCTGGCTTCCAGAAGATCCTCACGCGCTGGCGACGGCGTGGCTAATCCAGCCTCGTGTGCGACGCGTATCAGCGGGTGAAAGCGAATCGGCGGCTAAGGCGCGAACCGTAACGAAACGGTGCTCAGCGCGATTGACTTGCGCCGGAGACGTCACTATTGTCTCAGAGTTACGAGGGGACACATGGCTCACGTCTCAATGACCGTCAATGGCAAGGTACGGAAGGGAAACGTGGAGCCGCGGCTGCTCCTCGTCCATTTCCTGCGCGAGCAGCTTCTCCTGACCGGAGCGCACGTCGGCTGCGACACGAGCCAGTGCGGGTCGTGCACGGTGCTCATCGACGGCCGCAGCGCCAAGTCCTGCACCATCTTCGCCGTCCAGGCGGACGGCTCCGACATCACCACGATCGAAGGGCTGGCCAAAGACGGCCAGCTGCACCCGGTACAGGAAGGCTTCTGGCAGGAGCACGGACTCCAGTGCGGCTACTGCACGCCGGGCATGATCATGTCGGCGGTCAACCTCCTGAACGAGACGGCGCAGCCGACCGAGCAGCAGATCCGCGAAGGCATCTCCGGCAACTTCTGCCGCTGCACCGGCTACCAGCACATCGTCAACGCCATCCAGCACGCGGCGAACAGGAGGTAGTCCATGGCCGTCACTCCGGTCCTGCCGAAGCTCGTTGGCGAGCGCGTGAAGCGCCGCGAGGACCCGCGCCTGATTCAGGGGCGCGCCACCTACGTGGACGACATCAAGATCGCCGGCATGCAGCACCTCGCGTTCAAGCGCAGCGACGTCGCGCACGGCCGCATCCGCTCGATCGACACTCGCGCCGCCGAGGCGATGGACGGCGTCGAGGCGGTGTTCACCGGCGCCCAGATCGCGGAGCTGCTCGGGCCGATGCCGATCGGCACGCCGTTTCCCTCGCCACCGCACCGCGCCGTCGCGACCGACGTCGTCCGCTTCGCCGGCGAGCCGGTGGCGGTGGTGGTGGCGAGCGACCGCTACACCGCGCGCGACGCCGCGGATGCGATCGTGATCGACATCGAGCCGCTACCCGTCGTCGTCGATCCCGAGCTGGCGATGACCGGGCAGCCGACCGTCATCCATGCCGACTTCCCGAATAACCTGGCGGTTGCGCTGGTGCCGAGCGGCACCGGGGTCAGCGCCGACGGCAAAGTGGACGACACCGCCGTCAACGCGGCGTTCGCCGCCGCCGAGGTCGTCATCTCGCAGCGGATGGTCAACCAGCGGCTGGTGCCGAACGCGATGGAAACGCGCGGCGTCGTCGCACACTTCGAGCCGGGCAAGGGCTCGATGACGATCTGGTCGTCGACGCAGAACCCGCACATCCTGCGCACGATGATCGCCGCGATGACCGGCCTCGGCCAGGACCAGGTCCGCGCGATCGCCCCGGAAGTCGGCGGCGGCTTCGGCGCGAAGATCAACATCTACGGCGAGGAGTACGTCGCCGCCGCCATCTCGAAGCGGCTCGGCATCCCGGTCAAGTGGGTGGAGGACCGCTCGGAAGCGTTCGTGGCCACCACGCACGGACGCGACATCATCGGCTACGTCGACGTCGCCGCGAGGCGCGACGGCAAGGTGCTCGGACTGAAGCTGCGGCTCATCGCCGACATCGGCGCCTACAACATGCTGCTGACGGCTGCCATCCCGACGCTCACGATGCTGATGGCCAACGCCACCTATGACATTCCGGCCATCCGCACCACGCTCACCGAAGTCTTCACGAACAAGACGCCGACCGACGCCTATCGCGGCGCTGGCCGTCCCGAGGCGACCTATTTCGTGGAGCGCGCGATGGACATGCTGGCGCGCGAGCTGAAGATGAGCCCGGCCGATGTACGCCGGAAGAATTTCATCGCCGCCGGACAAGTTTCCCTACCAGACGCAGATGGGCGCCGTCTACGACTCCGGCGACTACGGCAAGGCGCTCGACCTGGCGCTCGAGGCGTCGAACTGGAATGGCCTGATCGCGGAACGCGACGCGGCCAGAAAGGACGGCCGGCTGGTCGGCCTCGGGCTGGCGATGTACGTCGAGGTGTGCGGCATCGGCCCCTCGTCATCGCTGCCGACGGGCGGCTGGGAGCATTCGCAGGTCACCATCGAGCGCGACGGCCGGATCAGCGCCACCACCGGCGCCTCGCCGCACGGCCAGGGCAACGAGACGACGTTCGCGCAGATGCTCGCCGACCAGTTCAGCGTGCCGATCGAGCACATCACGATCCATCACGGCGACACGGCCGTGGTGAAGCAGGGGATCGGCACGTTTGGCAGCCGCTCGCAGGCCGTCGGCGGCACCGCCCTGCACCTGGCCGGCGGCAAGGTGAAGACGAAGATGGCGAAGTTCGCCGCGGCGCTGCTCGAGGCGCACGAGGACGACATCGTCTTCGAGAACGGCAGGATCGGCGTGAAGGGATCGCCGGCGTCCGCCAAGTCGTTCGCCGACGTCGCCGGCTTCGCCTACGTGCCGGTGCCGCTCCCCGCGGGTCTCGAACCCGGCTTGAGCGAAGAGGCATTCTTCGAGCCGGCGAACAACACCTACCCGTTCGGCTGCCACATCGCGATGCTCGAGATCGATCGCGAGACGGGCGAGCCGACGCTGCTGAAGCTCGTGGCCGTCGACGATGCGGGAAACCTGATCAACCCGCTCATCGTCGAGGGACAGATCCACGGCGGGCTGGCGCAGGGCATCGGCCAGGCGATGATCGAGGAGGCCGTCTACAACGACGACGGCCAGCTGCTGACCGGCTCGTTCATGGACTACGCGCTGCCGCGCGCGACCGACTTCCCGCGCTTCGAGCTCCACGCCACGGTCACGCCGACGCCGGTCAACCCGCTCGGCGCCAAGGGCGTGGGCGAAGCCGGCACGCTCGGCTCGACGCCGTGCATCGTGAACGCGGCGGTCGACGCGCTCGCGGAGTTCGGCGTGAAGCACATCGACATGATGCTGCGGCCCGAAAAGCTGTGGCGCATCATCCAGGGAGGCCAGGCGTGATCCCGACGACATTCGAGTACGCGCGCGCCACGTCGCTCGACGATGCGCTGGCGAAGCTGAAGGCGGCCGGGAGCGGCGGCAAGTTCATCGCCGGCGGCCACAGCCTGGTGCCGCTGATGAAGCTGCGCCTCAGCGAGCCGCAGGTGCTCATCGACATCAGCCGCATCCCCGAGCTCGCGGGCATTCGCGAGCGGGACGGGAAGATCGTCATCGGCGCCGGCACCGTGCACCATGACGTCGCGACGTCGTCTCTCCTCCGGGAGCGGTGCCCGGTCGTCGCCGAGGCCGCCGCGACGATCGGCGATCCGCAGGTGCGCAACCGCGGCACGCTCGGCGGCAGCCTCGCGCACGCGGATCCGTCGGCCGACATGCCGGCCGTGATGCTGGCGCTCGACGCGGAGATCCATCTCAAGGGGCCCAAGGGCTGGCGCGTCGTGAAGGCGTCGGACTTCTTCGAGGATCTGTTCACCGTGGACATGGCGACCGACGAGATCATCGCGAGCGTGCAGTTCGTCCCGGTGCGGGCCGCGGCCTACGCCAAGCTCCACCAGCGCGCGTCGCACTACGCCATCGTCGGCGTCGCTGCGGCGCTCGAGGTGAGCGGCGGCACGATCGTGTCGGCGCGAATCGGCCTGACCGGAGCCGACGTCGCATGCGCGCCGGCTGACCAACGTCGAACAGGCGCTCGCGGGCCAGCCGCTGTCGGCACAGTCGATCGAGGGCGCGGCGCAGGTGGCGGGGCAGGATCTGGACGAGGTCAACGCCGACATCCACGCCAGCGCGGACTACCGTCGGGCGATGATTCCGGTGTTCACGCGGCGCGCGCTGACGGCCGCGCTGGCGCGCGCGTAGTCATTTCCCGCTCGCCGCCAGTTTTCCCTGCAGGCACGCGAAGAAGCGGTCGAGCATCACGGGACGTTACACGAGACCCAATAAAACCGCGGCCGGCCGCGATCAGCCCATCATGTGAGTGAGCTTCACACGGCGGCGGTCAGCGGTTCGAATCCACTAGCGCCCACTAGCCGTGCTCGTCTGGACCATGAAGAGCTATGGGTTCCGACAGCCAGGTCAAACGCCTCCCTACTTTCGCCGCTCCGGCAGGCGCCGCGCCGACGGGCCGTCGTAGCGGTGATCCTTCGGGTCGATCTGGCGCATCGGCTGCTGGCGCTGCCGCTCCTCGTCGGCGTGCGCCGCGATGCCCGGGACGCGCGAAATGATAAAGAGCGCGTCGGCGATTGTCGGCGGGATGCCGAGATCGCCGCAGACGGCGGCAATCGCACCGTCGATGTTGACCGGGAGCGTGCGGCCCAGTTCGTCGGGATGGGTGTGGAGCACGAGCTCGACGGCGCGGATCATCTGGATGTGATCGGATTCGACTTCGAGCTCGAGCGCCATCTGAAAGAGGCGCGCCGCGCGCGGATCGCGCGTGTGGAAGCGGTGGCCGAATCCTGGCGGCGCCTCCTTGGCGTCGATGCATTTCTGGACGATGCGCTCGGCCGCCTCGCGAAGGCCCATGCCCTCGCGCTTTAGCGCCAGCCCGCTGTCGAGAAACTGCATGCAGCTTTCGATGTCACCGCCGTGATACCGTCCGAATCCCAGCACGCCAGCGGCCACGCACGCGCGAAGCGGCGCGCCGGTGGTGGCGGTGTTGCGAGCGGCCAGCGTCGACGGAGGCGTGGCCCCGTGATCGATGAACGAGACGAGGAGCGCTTCCATGAGCCGGCCCATGCCCGGCGTCGGGATCTCGCCGACGAGCAGCAGGTAGATCGCCTCGCCGAACGTGAGGCGGCCCATGATCTCGTCGAGCGGGTAGCCGCGTACGAGAATCTTGTTGGGTTCGATGCAGGTCAGCGCGGTGCGCCACTCGTCACTGGCGCCGGTCTGGCGTCGTTCGGGCCGTCGAGAGGCGCTCGTCGCGGCATCGAGTTCGGTTGGTCGCGGTTTCATGATCGTTAGGTCCCGTAGAGCCGATCCCCGAAGTCACCCAGGCCAGGCACGATGAACTTGTGCTCGTTGAGTCCTTCATCGATCGCTGGCGTGTAGATGTGCGCGTCGGGATGATGTTTCTCGACGAGCGCGATACCTTCGGGCGCGGCGACGATGCAGATCATGCGCACGTCGCGCCCGCCGGCGCCTCGTATCAGGTCGAGCGCTGCCACGGCGCTGCCACCGGTTGCCAGCATCGGGTCGATCATGAGGACGAACGACCCATTCAAATCAGGCGGCAGCTTCGAGTAGTACCGGGACGCGACGGCGGTCATTTCATCGCGCTGCAGGCCAATGTGCCCGACACGTGCGGTCGGGATCAGCTCCAGCACGGCATCGAGCATCCCAAGGCCGGCACGGAGCACCGGCACGACCACCACGCCATCACGGACGCGTCGCGCATCCGCCGGTCCGATCGGTGTCTGTACACGCGCGGCGACGCTCGGGATGTCGCGCGTCGCTTCCGACGCCAGCAGAAGGCTGATGCGCACGGCCATATGCCGAAACGTCTCGGGCGTCGTCGAGGCGTCCCGGAGGGTCGCGAGGGCGTCATGAACGAGCGGATGCTGCACGAGATGCACTGGCACGGGCACAATATAGTGCAGTCGGCAGTCGGCAGTCGACAGTCGTGAGTCACAGTCGCAGTCCAGTCGCAGTCCCAGTCGGCAGTCGCAGTCGACAGTCCCAGTCGACAGTCCCAGTCGTCAGTCCCAGTCGTCAGTCCCAGTCGACAGTCCCAGTCCGAGCCCGAGTCCCGAGCCCCGAAGCCCCCCATGCGATAGAATTCGCCTGCTCATGCTTCGCGCGGTTTCGACTCTGTGTGCGCTTTTGGTCATGTTATCGACGGCAGCGACGGTTCTGTCCGGTCAGCCGCCGCCTGGCCGCCGCAACGTCTCGCTCGTCGTCACCGGCGGGGCAGTGGTGACGATGGACGGGAGCGGGAGGGTGTTGAGAGCCGGGGGCGGTCGCGGTTGACGGTCGCGACATCGTCGCGGTCGACACGGCCGACGCCGTCGCACAGCGGTTCAACGGCGCCGAGACCATCGATGCCACGGGGCACGTCGTCATGCCCGGCCTCATCAATAGCCACACGCATGCGCCTATGGTCCTCTACCGGGGGTTGGCGGATGACCTGGCGCTCATGGATTGGCTCCAGAAATACATTTTTCCGGCGGAGGCGAAGACCGTCAGCCCGGAGTTCGTCCGCGCCGGGACGCGTCTGGCGGCCCTCGAAATGATCCAGTCGGGCACGACAGCCTACGCCGACATGTACTACTTCGAGGAGGAGATAGCCAAGGCGACAAAGGAGGCTGGCATTCGCGGAGTCCTGGGGCAGACGATCATCCAGTTCCCGGTGCCGGACGCGAAGACACCAGCCGATGGCATCGCGAGGGCGACGTCGTTCATCCGGCAGTGGTCGGGTGACGACCTGATCGTGCCGGCGATTGCTCCGCACTCGATGTATACGCTCGACACTGCGACGCTCAAGGAGATTCGGGCGACGGCGACGCGCGAGCGGGCGCCGGTCATCATCCATCTCGCCGAGACCGACGACGAGATCAAGGTCGCGCGCGACAAGTACAAGGCGACGCCGACGCAGTTTCTCGAGTCGATCGGCTTCTGGGGCGACCGCACGCTCGCGGCGCACGGCGTTCACGTGACGCCCGCCGACATTGCCATTCTTGCGAAGCGTCACGTCGGCCTCTCCCACAATCCCGAGAGCAACATGAAGCTGGCGAGCGGCACTTCGCCTGTTCCGGCGCTTCAAAAGGCCGGCGTCGTCGTTGGACTCGGTACCGACGGTGCCGCCAGCAACAACGACCTCGACATGTTCGAGGCGATGCGGCAAGCCGCGTTCCTGCACAAGCTGACGAGTAAGGATCCGAGCGCGCTACCGGCCAGAACCGCGCTCCGGATGGCCACAATCGACGGGGCGCGCGCGCTCGGCCTGGATCGTGAGATCGGCTCGCTCGAACCGGGCAAGCGCGCCGACCTGCTGATCGTCTCGATGCGCAGCGCGCGGCAGACGCCGATGTACGATCCGCTCTCGCACCTCGTCTACGTGACGCGAGGGGATGATGTGCAAACCGTGGTGGTCAATGGAAAGATCGTCATGAAGAACCGGAAGGTGCTGACGCTGGACGAGGCCGCTGTTCTTGCCGAGGCCAACGCGTGGGCGGAAAAGTGACGGAGTCAGTTCAGAAGTTCAATAGGGTCAATGACTTCACAGGGTGGATGCTCGAGCTGGTAAATCCTTGATACGCCCACCAGCGTTCTATCAGCGAGCGGGGTGGAGCCCCGCGAGTGCTAAATAATGGAAACACTGCTCACCACCGAACAGATTCAGTCGCGCATCGTCGAGATGGCCGCGAGCATCGAGCAAGACTATCCGCCAGGGGAGGGCATCCACCTCGTCGGGGTGCTCAAGGGCGGCTTCATGTTCATGGCCGATTTGGTGCGCGCGATGAGCCCACGCGTGACGATGGACTTCATTGCCGTCTCGAGCTATGGGAAGAGCACCAAATCCACCGGTGAGGTCCGAATGGTCAAGGACGTGGACGCCAGCCTCGAAGGCCGCCACGTCATCATCGTCGAAGACATCGTCGATACGGGGCTGACGCTGACCTATTTGCAGGATATCCTGCGCGCGCGGGGGCCGAAGTCGCTCAAGACGGCATGCCTCTTGAGCAAGCCGTCCCGGCGGGTGGTCAACGTGACCGTCGACTACGTGGGGTTCACGATCGAGGATCGCTTCGTGGTCGGGTACGGGCTCGACTACGCGGAGAAATACCGTAACCTCAGCCACATTGCCGTGCTGGACGGGGAATGAAGCGATTCGACATCATCACCGAGACCGACGCCCGTGTGCTCGATATCGGGTCGACGGTCGAGCTTGCGCCTGGTGGCCTCGTGACGCCGCTCGCCCGCGACACGCTGACGGCGCGGCGAGTGACGGTCGTGGCAACCGGGGCGACCGATCCGGAGCTGCCGGCGGACCTGGTGCCGGTTGCGGATGTTCGCCGCGTCGTCATCGGCAGCGATCACAGCGGTGTTGCGCTGAAGCGCGCCCTCGTGCTGCACCTGCGCGGACGCGGGCTGGCGGTCCTCGACGTCGGCACGGACGGAACCGATCCCGTGGACTATCCGGACATTGCTGCCGCGGTTGGTCAGGCAGTGACGCGGAAGGAAGCCGACGCCGGCATCGTCATCGACGGCGCGGGCATCGGCTCGGCGATCGCCGCCAACAAGATCCGCGGCATTCGCGCCGCGGTGTGCCTCGACGAGACGACCGCGCGGTATTCCAGAGAACATAACGGCGCTAACGTCCTGGCACTGGGCGCGTCCCTGGTGCCGGGCACGGAGGCCGCCGTTCGGATTGTCGAGCGGTGGCTCGGAACGCCCATGCGTGAGGCGCGCTACATCAGGCGCCTGATAAAAATCCGCCGGCTGGAAGAACGCCCGTGAACCCACAGGACCTGCAACGCCTCGTCGAGATCATCGCCGAAGAGCTGCTCGCGGCCCAGGGACCTGGAGGGGTGCCGACCAGGTGCACCTGTCACGCGGTGCAAACGGACTGTTGCCCGACTCGGCTCCGCGGAGTGCTGGATGCCGGCGCGACGCGCCTCGGCCTGCACGCGACCGGTGGGGCGCCCGGCGGTGTCTCCGCGATGATCGACCACACGCTGCTCAAGGCCGACGCGACACGCGCCGACATCGAGAAGCTCTGCGGCGAGGCAGCGGAGTTCCAGTTCGCCACCGTCTGCGTCAACCCGGTGTGGGTCGCGCTCGCCGCATCGCGCTTGCGCGGCACCGGTGTCGGCGTTTGTTCGGTGGTCGGGTTTCCTCTCGGGGCGACGACCGCCGACGTGAAGAACTTCGAGACGCGGCGGGCGATTTTCGACGGCGCCGCCGAGATCGATATGGTGATCAACGTCGGCGCGCTCAAATCCGGCGATTTGCGGACCGTCGAGCGCGACATCGAGGCGGTGGTCGACCCCTGCCGGCAGTGCGGCGTGACGAGCAAGGTGATTATCGAGGCCGCGCTCCTGACCGACGAGGAGAAGATTACGGCGTCGACGCTGACGAAGGCGGCCGGTGCCGACTTCGTCAAGACCTCCACCGGTTTCGGCCCCGGCGGTGCGACCGTGGCGGATGTCGCACTGATGCGCCGGGTCGTCGGCGCCGAAATGGGCGTCAAGGCTGCCGGTGGCGTGCGCGATCTCGAGGGCCTGAAAGCGATGGTCGCGGCCGGCGCGACCCGCGTCGGCGCGAGCGCGGGTGTCAAGATCGTCCAGGAATCGAGAGGGCAGAAATCCGCCCCGGGTGGCCCCAGCGGATACTAGGATCGCCTTTGCGTACCCGACGCTTCACACAAGGAAAGCCTCTCACCGCAGAGGACGCTGAGCCCGCAGAGCCATCTTGGTTTCTCTGCGTTCTCGGCGCTCTCTGCGGTGAGAGGCTTTTGCCTACCGAGGAATGATTCCCTCCCGGACCGCGACCAGCCGCTCGGGAAACGGCACCGCGACCTTGTGCTCGTCGAAGGCGCGGCGGATCCGCTTGCGCAATTCCCGTCCGACCTCATGCTGACGCTGCGGCACGGTCTTGATCCGCAGCTTGATTTGCACCGCCCAGTCGGCGAACGCGTCTATGCCCATTATCTCGATCGGTTCGAGGATGAAGACTCCATAGTGAGGGTCTTTCTGGAGCTCGTCGCCGACGTTGCGGAGGATCTCCGTGACCCGGTCGACGTCCTCGTGATAGGGAATCCCCATCGAAATGACGTAGTAGGAGAAGTCCTTGCTGCGGTTCGCGAGCGTCGTGATCGATCCGTTCGGGAAGACGTGCAGCGTCCCTTCTTCGTCACGAAGAATGATGGTCCTGAGGTTGATTTGTTCGACCAGCCCGCCGGTGCCGTTGATCGCCGCTGAGTCGCCGACGCGCACCTGATCCTCGAGAATCATGAAGAACCCGCTGATGATGTCGCGCACCAGCGTTTGCGCGCCGAAGCCAACGGCCAAGCCGGCGATTCCGGCACCGGTCAGCACGGGGGTGATGTCGACGCCGAACTCGTCGAGCACCATGAGCACGGCGAGGGCCGTAATCGAAATGGTCGAGACGTTGCTGATGAGCGACCCGAGGGTGCGAGCGCGCTTGCCGCGCTCGAGGGCGTCGAGAGTCGTTCCCTTGCTTACTTCGTGTTCGAAGCGTCGCACGAGCAGAGCCGTCGCGCGGACGAGCGCGTAAGCGAGGAGCCCGATCAGAAGGATCTTGAGGCCGTGGGCGAAGGACCACTCTGCAATCGTCCGGAGCGGCACCCCGGCGCGCGGTCGCACGCCAGCCAGCTCGAATGCCGGGAAGAGCAGCAGCATCGCACAGAGGACGAACGTGGCCAGGCCGACGAGCCGCAACGGGCCGCGGACGAGCGGGCTCGACGGCAATAAGTGATCACCGACGACCGCCAGTAGAGCGCGTCGGGCCAGCCGGCCCGCGACAAACGCCGCCAGCCAGGCAACGGCGAGCGTCGGAACGACCGCCAGCAGAATGGTGTGCAGGTTGACGGTCCCTTCGAAGAGGGAGGGTGTCATGCGATGCAGGATAACAGATGCGCCGGCGCGCGAATGATCGCCGGGGTCCGAGTGTCACTGCTGCTTGGCAGTGAAGGGCTGCTTCGTCATCGGGTCGATCGGCACGGTCGGCTTCGCCTCCCACGCGTCGAGTTTGTCGACGACGAGCATGACGCCGTACATGCGGACCCAGTGGCCGGGAAACGTGCAGACGAAGATGTACTCGCCGGGTGTCTTTGGCGCGGTGAAGCCCAGACGCTCGGTCTCGCCCTCTTTGAGCAGCTTCGTCGAGAAGAGGACGGTCGGCAGGTCGGGAACGAAGGCCTTTGCCTCAGGGTCGGTGGGCATCGGCATCGCGGCTCCAGCCGTTCCTACCGCCTCGAGGGACCCCGGTTGGCTCACGATCAGGTTGTGCGGCATCGCATCGGGGTTGAACAACACGATCTGCACGGCCTTACCCGCCTCCACGACAAACCACCTCAGATCGAAGCTGAGCTTCTCGGGAATGGCCTGGATGCGCACCACCTGCACGCCAAGGGCGCGCAGGTCACGCCGGATGGCCCGTTTCGGATCGTCAGGGAGCGTCGCGGCCAGCTTCTCACCGAACTGGATGGCGTCCAGCGCATCGGGATCAGTTCGTCGGTCCTCCGGTGTGGCCGCCACGATGGCGACGATGGCGCGCGCCAGCGGCTCGATTGACGCACCGGGCCAGGCAGTCTCGGGGATGCGCTGAAGCGAGGCGATCGCTGCGGCGCGAGACGCAGGCTCGGCGTCCGGTTTTACTTCCTTCGCCAGGAGATCGAAGGTGGTTGCGTCGCGTCGAATCCAGCCGAGCGCGTCGAGGGCCGCCGTCCGAGTGACGGGTCCCTCGTTTGTTGCAAGGAGCTTGGCGATTGGCGTCGAAGAGCTGATCGCGTACGGCTGTGCCGCCTCCCGAGGCTGGCGCCGCCGGAAGATAGCGCACGCTGAGCAGCAGCTCGACGAGGTGGCCCTGATGCTTGACCGCTGCCTGCCATGCCTCGTCCGGTTTGCCATCCCCGATCAGGATGGCGCCGTACGCGCCACGAAGGACGAGCGGCGGGCTCGACGCGGTATCGATCGCCTGGACGAACGTGGCGCGCTCTTTGCGAAGCGTGTCGGTCGACTGCGCCAGGAGAAGGCCGAGCAGCTTCTCGCCGGTCAGCGCATCGTCTATGGGGACTTTGGCGAGTGCCTCCAGCAGGACCCGGCTCTTGCTGGTTTTGTCCAGGCCGACAATCGCGGTCAGCGCTTCGTCGCGGAACTGCGGCGCGACGCCCTTCCGCGTCAGCAGCGCGAAGTACACGGGCCGGTAGCGAACGTCGCCTTCCTTGCGCTCCACGAGGACGAGCTCTTCGTTCGAGAGCCGGCCCAGCTGGTACTCGACGGCACGAAGTGGCTGATCGAGGAGGATCTTGGGCGCGTCCTGCGCGTAACTTCCAGACGCCACCGTGAGCATTGCCGCCAGGGTCGAGGGGACAACGCCGGTCAATGCATGCCGTGCGAGCATGCAGCGATCTTACCGGACGAACGGCTTGAGCGTGTTCATCGTCTGGTCCAGCGTGTACCTGAGGAAACGATCCTGCGGCTGGGCGAGCGAGGCGAGCGCCACCTCGGCCGCTTCCTGCGTCTGGAAGAAGCTCGCGGCGCGCACGGCCTCGAGCCGCACACCGGGATGAGGGTCGGTGGCCAACGTCTTCAGCACAGCTAGCGGATTGGGGACGCGGTCTCTCCAATAGCACAGCACGCGAGTGGCCGCCGCCCGTGCCCACGGGTCGCTCGATTTGAGCATTCGCGTCAACAGTTCCTGGTTGACCTGGTTGTGCCACTGATGCACCCACAACGCTTCCATCATGTGGTGCTCGTAACCCGGATCTTTCGGGTCCAGCTTCGTGGTCCACGCCTGGACCGCAGTCAGCACGTCCTTCGTGTTGCGCGCGCTCAACTCGATCTTGGCGCGATAGCGGACGCGGTTCTCCGGCTCCTTCAGGAGGTCCAGCAACTGCGGAATCGGTGCGCCGGCGATCGCCGCGGGCTTGAGAAGGGGCCGGCCCGCATAAGTGACGCGATAGACGCGGCCGTGCAGGTGATCGCGCGAGGTGTCGCGGAGGTTGTGCTGCATGTGCCCGACGATGGGGTTGTGCCAGTCGGTGAAGTAGAGGGCTCCGTCGGGACCGACCTCGGCATCCACCGGCCGGAAGTTCTCGTCGGCCGAGCTCAGAATCGGCTCGACCTCGGTGATCTTCAGGCCGGCGCCATCTTCGCTGATTTTGTAGTTGAGCAGCCCTCGGAACCCGATCGTGTTGAGCGCGATGAGATTACCCTGCATCGCCTCGGGGAAGTGCCGGCTCGAGAGCAGCTCCGCGCCGCCGATCGGCCGGGTCCTGACGTCGCCCGGCTTCGGCGCCTGCTTGGTCTCCATCGCGGGGAAGTACTTCTTGGTCGAGAACGATGGCCCGTAGTACGGCTGCCCACCGGTCGCATCGAACACGATATCCCGGCTCCACTGGTCGAAGACGTGGCCATGCGGGTTCGGGAAATTGAAGGGCACGTAGGTCTCGAATTTCCAGGTTCGCGGCTCGAACCGGTAGACGCCGCCGTCGTTCTGCCGCGTGACCGGTCCCCACGGCGACTCGACCGATGTGCGGTGAAAGACGCCTTCCTGAAAATACAGCGCGCCGCCCGCATCGAAGGTGAAGCTGTTGATCGCGTGATGGGTGTCGGCCGAGTCGAACCCGTGCAGCACGATCTCCTTGGTGTCGTACTTGTCGTCTCCGTTCGTATCCTTCAGGAAGACGAGGTTTGGCTGCTGGCCGACGAGGACTCCACCGTTCCAGAACTCGAACCCGGTCGGATTCTGCAGATCGCCCGCGAAGACCGTGCACTTGTCGGCCTTGCCATCACCATTGGTGTCCTCGAGGATGAGCAGCTTGTCGTCCATCGGCGTCTTCGGCTGCCAGTGGGGATAGTTCTTCCAGGCCGCCACCCACAGCCGTCCTCTGGTGTCGAACGCCATCTGAACCGGCTTCACCAGCTCGGGAAACTCTTTCTCGGACGCGAAGAGCTCGACCTTGAGCCCCTGGCCGATCGTCATCGCCTTGATCGTCTCGTCGCCGTTCTTGAATGGAGACACGCCCGGCATATTGGTCTTCGCATCCACGAACGGCAGCGTGTTCGAGTCGTCGACGGTCAGGTCGCCACCGCCGGCGACTGCCCAGATGCGCCTGTCGCGGTTGCTGATCATCTGGTCCAGGATCGGCAGCTCGCGCTGCAGCACGTCGTAGTTGCTGGGCAGGACGTCGTCTTTGGCGACGCTGGCCATCTGCTTCGCGTCGACGTTTCGTGGGTTCCCGCGAACGAAGGTGAGGAATGCGCGGTCGCCGTAGGTCGAATAGCCGTCGGTCACGCGGTAACGCTGAAACCAGAGCCGATCTTTGTCGACGACCGCCTGGCGCAATTTCGTCAGCAGGGTCTCCTGGTGCTTCGGCGTGTCGCCGAAGAGCGTCCGATCGATCACCTGCGCGATTTGGCGATTGCCTTCCGGGTTGAGGTGGATGCCCTGGATCGTCAGCGGAGCTTTGTTTTCGGCATAAAGCCGGGCACTCGGCGTGAAGAGATCGACGAAGGTGATGTTCCCGGCGCGTGCGGCGTCGGCCATTGCCTTGGTATACAGCGCCAAACGCTGGTTGTTCTCTTTGCCGTCGGGCAGGTCGGGATTGCCCAGGTCTTCATGCGCCAGTGGCGAGAACAGCACGACACGAGGGGCCGACTTGCCGTTGTACTTCTGCGCGAGCGTGTGCGCGATCCAGGCAGTCAGTTCCTTTTTGAAGGCGTCGAGACCAGCCTGCCCGGCGAACGACTCGTTGTATCCGAAGAAGGCAAAGACGACGTCGGCCTTGGTGTTCGTGCCGGCGAGCCGGTTGTCTTCGTAGCCGCCGATCGGCTGGGCCAGGCCGCTGAGCCATTCGTCAGGCGTGCCGAAGTTCTTCGAGCGCGGACGCGTGGAGATCTCATCGCCGCTGAACCCGAGATTACGCACGACGAGCTCATGCTTCGGGAATCTCGCCTGAAGCATGGTCTCGAGCCAGCCGTCGTACTGCATCCGCTCGGCCAGCGTATTGCCGATGAGGCTGATGTGATCCTTCGGCTGGAGGGTGAACGCCTGCTGACGGGCGATTACCGCGTCGCCCTTCCCGCCCGCCGTCATCGCCCATAGTGTGGCGAGTCCCGCCGCCAGCCCAGCCCACCGCGCGCCTGTCGTTGTCATAGCCATACAGCTTATCGCGTTATTGCGCCCCGTTCTGTCCGTGTGATTCGTGTGATCCGTGGCTCGTGAACCGCGTGATCCGTGACCCAGCGAACCGTGTAATCCGTGGCCCGTGAATCGTGTGATCCGTGGCCTACTTCCGTGCCGGAATCGGCGAGTCCCAGCCAGCCATATCCGACGGCTTCATGCCTTTCACGTAGCCGTCGAACGCGAACGTCGTTGGATGAAAGGGCCCGACGAAGTTGATGTTGCCGTCGGCGCGGATCGCTGACTCGAGTCCGACGGCCCAGAGCGTCGCGTTGACCGCCATGCGCCGAAAGCCCTCGTTCAGCAGATCCTCGGACGCGCCGTGAGTCGTCGTGAAGGCGCGACCTGATTTTCCAGGAGCCTGTTCGTACATCCGGAACCAGGCGACGGGCACCTGTTTTTTGTCCGGCGCGGGAGGGGAGTCGGCGGTCATCCCGTTGAGGATTTCCCCGAGCGCCAGGATGGTGCTGCCGGCGATGGGGTCCGCCGTGTATCCCCCAGATTGCACCCAGACGTCCTTGACGCCGCGAAGAATGGGATGGCTCGACTGATCGGGCTGCAGGAGCAGCCTCGAGCTCTGCTTGTGGTTACGGCCGTAATGCGACACCCATGTCTCCCCGAGCACCTGTCGGCCGAAGCCGCCGGAGTAGTCCGGCGCCGTGTTGTTCCAGGTGTATTTCAGGAACTTGGCGTCGGGCCGCTTGATTTGAAAGGCATGCGTCGACGTGCGGTAACCGACGACTGGGCCGCCGCGGTTCAGGTAGTCGACGATGTGCTGCATCTGGTCGTCGGGAAAATCCTGGAACCGGAGAAACACGACCAGGAGGTCGGCCGTCTTCAGCGTCTCGAGCCCTGAAATGTTCGAGCTTCCCGGTTCGATAAAGCCCGTCTTCGGATCCGTCGTAAAGAAGACGCTGCACTTGAAGCCGTAATGCCTCGCCATGATGCGAGCGAGCGCTGGCAGCGATTCTTCACCGCGGTATTCGTGATCGCCGGCGAGCCAGACGATGTGCTTGCCCCGGCCCAGGGCCCGTGTCACCCTCGTAGACGACGAGGTGCGGGTTCTGCGCCATGCCCGCTGCCGGGTCGATCAGACTTCCTACGGCGACCAGCAATATTCCTACGTACCGCTTCATCCGGTTTGGTCCTTTCACGCGACGCGCCGATCCTACACCGGCCAGGGACCGAGCTCGACCCCGTCAGTGAAACGACGAACACGACGGGCACCATGGGTTCAAACCCCATAATGCCCGTCGTGCTGGCTATCCGTGTTGTCCGTGTTGTCCGTGGCCTGTTTGGCTGTACTGCCTGTGTTATCTGTGGCTCAGAACGAGAACCGGATCGCCCCCTGCATGACGCGCGCGCTTCGAGAGGCCGTGGCCTGGCCAAAGCTTGCATTGACCTGCTCGCCCGCGGGATTGAACTGAGCGTTCGTGTTCAATGTCGACCAGTTGACCTGGTTGAACACGTTGTAGGCCTCCCACCGGAACTGAATCTTCTTGCCGCCGCCCATCTCGAAGTTCTTGAAGATGGACATGTTCGACAGGACGATCTTCGGGAGCCGGAAGAACGTCACGGGCGCATTGCCGATATCGCCGCGACCGGACAGCCGGCTGAACGCCGAGACGTTGAAGTAGCTTCCCGTCCCTCCTGGAGTCGGGTCGCAGTTGCCGCTGCTGCACACCGTGTCACCGGTGATGTCCGGCCGGACTCCGCCGTCCCCGCCGGTGAAGTCGAAGTTATCCGTCGTCGAAGTCATGGCGCCCGACCAGTCGCCGCTGACCCAGGCCGTGTCCCCGGACAGCTGCCAGCCGTCGAGGAGCCCGCGCGTGAGCCAGTTGTTCCACATAGTGCTCCCGTTGGGCACGTCCCAGGTGTAGTTGACGACGAGGGCATGCTGCTGGGTCGAGCTGATGGGGCCCACGTTCCATGCGGCGCCGGGCCGGACAGTGTTGTAGGCAGGGGGGTCACCGCCCGTGCCGTCGCCCTCGGTCTTCCCGTAGGTGTACGCTACTGCGAACTGCAGGCCGTTGATGTAACGCCGGTTCGCCTGCACCTGCACTGAGTTGTAGGATGCCTCGCCGAAGTGCTGGCGGAGCGTGATGTTCTGGTAACCCAGATACGGCCGCAGGAACTCGTTCGGTTTGGCCGTGGTCGGGTTCTGTGGATTGGCGTTCTGCGGGTTGATGTCAACGAACCGCGCCTGGTCCGGCACGGTATTGATACTGGTCGCCATCTCACCGTTGCGCATCTGGAACCCCGCGTACGTGACGTCGATGACCGTGCCCCAGCCAATGTCGCGCTGAATGCCGACCGAGTAGTTGTAGCTCTTGGGCGTCCTGGCGTCCCGCTGGATGCCAAAGACGTCGCTGGGGCGATTCGAGAATGCGCCCTGCGCGCCGGCGGCGAGGAGAGTGTCCATGGTTCCGTAAATGATGCTGGGCGTGTTCTGCGCAGGCGGGTTTCGCGCCATGGCGTCCATGCCGTTCGCGTTGACGTGGGGGTTGTGGTACAGCCCCACGCTCGAGTGCACCGCCGTCTTGCCATCGCCCGTGAGGTCCCAGGCCAGACCCAGACGAGGCTCGGGCTCGATACCCTGGCTATCACGGAAGCCCTTCGGATAGTTCGGATCGGCGCTGGTCACCATGCCGTTGTAACGGTCGCCCGTATTCGGCACGAACGTTCCGACGAAGACGTTGGGAAGCGTGACACCAGTGACCGGATCGAACGCGACGTTGACGTTGTTGATACGGGCCGGCTGATACAGCCTTGGCGCCCGCGCCGGATCGTATCGCTCGGGCACGAACACGGCGGCCGGTTGCGTCGAGTACCACGGCGTGTACCAGAGGAAGCGCAGGCCGTAGTCCAGCGTCAGGCGCATGTTGACCTTCCAGGTATCCTGCACGTAGAACTCCGAGATGTAGCGCTTTCCGATGACCTCGGAGAAGGCGTCGATCTCGGTGTAGTTCTGGAACGAGCCGATAAGAGCGTTGGCGAAGTTGTAGTTGGTGTCCCACGGGTTATTCGTGTCGGTGTTGAACGTGAACTGCCCGGCCCATGGTCCCGCGCCGACGCCGCCGTTTCCCTCGGAGTTCTGTGAGAGCTCGAAATAGTACCCGGTCTTAATCGAATGGTTGCCCTTGATCCACGTCAGATTGGTGCGAAATGACGTCAGCCACGCTTCGCCCTGATCGACCAGCCGGTTGTCGAACGTGAAGTTCGGCGCTGTCGCGGCCGTGCCGAAGGAAACCTTAGGGACCACGTTGCGGGGATTCAGCTCCGGGTGGAACTGGCCAAGCGTGAACCCGATGTTGGCCCGGTTGATCCGTTCCCAGTCACCTTCAGTTAACGGGTAGAACTGCTCGGTCTGCTGGCGCGTGCCGAAGTCGGAATCGAGGACGAGGTTGGCGCGGATAATCTTGGCGTAGTTCGCGCTGACGCCCCGGTCCGTATTCAGGTAGTGCGTATTGAAGAACCCCCACTTGTTCGGACCCGCCGTAATCTCGCTGCCACGCTGGTCGGAGTACCAATCCTTGAACGTAAAGTACAGGCTGTCGTTCGACGTCGGTCTCCAGTCGACGCGGACGACGTTGTTCATCTTGGGGTTGTCGGCGTTCTCCTGCGTCGAGTAGTTGAACTGTCCCTGCGTGAACGTCCGGTCGAAGTTGTTGGCCCGCGGCAGCATGTTCAGCAGCGCCCGCCCGTTCGAGTTGATGCGGTTGGCTGGGATGATGTTGCCTGGGAAGCATCCCGGTCCGCCCGAGACGGCATTGCACGCCCCCTCCCGCAAAGGATCCTTGATGTTGATCAGGCGTCCCTGGCTGTCGAGCGTCTGCGAGAAGTCCCCCTGCATCTCGCGATCGGTCGGCATCGTCCAGTTCCGTAGCGGTCCGGGCCGGCTGACGAGCGGCGCTTCGATCGAATAGAAGAAGAACAGCTTCTTGTCCAGCTTCGGCACTGGTCCGCCGAGGTTTGCGCCGTAGGTGTTGAAGCGGTATCGCGGCTTCTGGGCGTTCGCCCGGTTGACGAAGAAATCGGTGGCGTTGAGTGCCTCGTTGCGGCCGTAGTAGTAGAGATTGCCGTGATAGTTCGACGTGCCGCTCTTGCTGACGATCTGCACCTGGCCGCCGCCCGCCCGTCCGTACTCGGCGCGGTAGGAATTGAGCAGCACCCTGACTTCGGCAATCGCATCGAGGTTGATCTGCTGGGCCATCAACCCGCTGTTGCCGACCTCGTTCGAGACGACGCCGTCGACGATGACGTTGCTCCAGTCGCGGCGCGCGCCGCCGACGTTTGGCACCGACGTGCCAAAGCTCATGCCCAGCGAGTCGACGGTGTTCTCGTAACGAACGCCCGGCAGCAGCCGCATGATCGACGTTACGTCGCGGCCGAGCACCTGTACCTGCTCGATCTGCTTCGAGGTGATGAGTCCGCTGTGCTGGGTCTCTGCGACGTTGACCTGTGTGCCTCTGGCCTCAACGACGACGGTTTCGCCGAGGCTGCCGATGTCGAGGGTCAACGTGCCAACCGAGAGCCGCTCGCCGGCGCTGAGGACGACGTTCTTGCGCTCGAGCGTTCGGAAGCTGGGCATCTCGACCCGAACGGTGTAGCTACCGGGCTGCAGGTTGGTGACCTGAAAGCCGCCGTTGCCATCGCTGACCGTCACGCGCGTGTCGTTGGTCGCCTCGCTGACGATCGTGAGCGTCGCGCCGGGAATGACCTGGCCCTGAGGATCGGCGATGTTGCCCGAGATGACGCCGCTGACCGCCTGGGCGGCGATGGAGCATGGGAGCAGGATGACCGTCGTTACCGCGACGGCCAAGGTGAAGCCAAACAGAAAAGTCTTGCCCGGACCAGACCTGCGCGTCGACATCGACAGCCTCCTCCGCAAATGCGTTCCGAAACTGACTACTGACATTACAGTTGTCTCGACGCTACAGACGCTTTCCGTGGCTGTCAAGGAACCTACGGATTTCGCCTGGCGAAACAACCGCGGCTGCCCGAGGATTGACCTGTCTCTCGGCGTTTTTTGACCGCAGGCTGCGGCTGTCTTACAGGAAGTGCAGGCGGGAAAGAGGCTTGGCGCGAATCGAAAGGTAACGTCGGCGCGTTCTCGAGCCGTATCGGATTGCCAAACGGTCAGCGACCGTGACCGTCCGTGCCGAGCGCCGAGCGACGCGTGATCTCGTCGCGCACGAGCCACAGGTCAGGGAAGAAGCGCACGTCGATCCGCTTGCCGAGCACGTCGACAGGTGTGCCCTGCGTGCCGATCACGTTGCCGCCGATGATTCGCTCCACGGTCTTCAGATGCTGGAATCGCCACACGATCGTGCGCTCGTCCCACGTCATCATCTGTTCAGCGAGCTGGTAGACATCGTCGAGGTCATGACCCGCGCTCGTAGACCTCGAGCAGGGTGAGGCCGCGCCGCGTCAAGAGTCCATCGAACGCCGCGCCGAGCAGCGGCGAGACTTTGTGGACGCGGCGGAAGCCCGGCGAGTCGAAGCCCGCGCCGTGGCCGAGCGCCGTGCGGACGATGGCGTAGTCGCACGGAGACATGTGCTCCAGCATCGCGAGCTGGTTCGTGAGGAGCAGCATCGCGTCGCTGGCGCGCCGCACGAGACGCGTCGCGCCCGCCGCGTTGTCCGCGTCGACGAGGCTCGTCGCGGCCTCGAGCTCGAGACAGGCGAGCTTCAGCCACAGCTCAGACGACTGGTGGACGGCCTGGAACAGATGCTCGTCGCGATGCACGACGTCGGCGGCGTTTTCTGCAGCGACAGCAGTTCGTCGGTGCGCAGGTAGCGCTCGTAGTCGGTCGCCGCGGTGCCGGGCAGCACCGGCGCGCGCCGATCGTCGCGATCAGCCATGGGTCAGGGCCGCGGCTTCGGGCCTCGCCGCGATCGCCGGCGTGGAGCGGGATGCGCAGGCTGGCGCGGCACCCGAGGCGATCCTCGCGGTTCTCGAGGATCAGGCTGCCGCCGTGGGCTTCGGCGATCTGCCGGCTGAGCACGAGTCCGATTCCCGAGCCGCCGGGCTTGGTCGTGAAGAACGGCACGAACAGGTTCCCCGTGTTCGACAGCCCCGGGCCCTCGTCGTCGACCCACAGCTCCATGGTCGGCGGGGACGAGCCAGGCAGGCGCTGCCAGCCGACGTGCACGCCGCCGCCGGTCTCACGCACCGCGTCGACGGCGTTGCGAATCAGGTTGATGAGGAGCTGCTCGAGCTGATCGCCGTCGCCCTGGATCGTGACGCGAGGACCGGGCACGACCTGGATGTGGTGCGCCTTCTCCAGCGTGGCGACGCGATCGACGAATGCCGCCGACGTCGAGCGGCGCGAGCTTCGGCGGCGGCAGCTTCGCGAGGCGCGCGTAGGCGCTCATGAAGCGGCTGAGCGATTCCGAGCGCGATCCGATGACGGCGAGTCCGCGCTGCACGTCCTCGCGCCAGTCGGCGGCGGCGGTTCCGCGTTCGACGATGGTCGCGAGGCTGCCGGCGATCGACTTGATCGGCGCGAGCGAGTTGTTCATCTCGTGGCCGATGACGCGAATCAGCCGCTGCCACGCCTGCCGTTCTTCCTCGCGCAGCGGCTGGCTGAGGTCGGAGAGCACCAGCAGCTCGTGCGGCCGGCCGCCCTGGCGAAAGCTGCTGCGCCGGATCTCCCACCGTCCGACGCCGCCTGGAAAGGCGGTCGTGATGACGCGCGGCGCCTCGCCGCTCAGGCAATCGGCGAGGTCGAGATCGGTCGCTCGCCGTCCCGAGAAGCCGCTCGGCTGGCTGGCTCAGGAGGCGCGCGCCGGCGCGGTTCACGAACTTCAGCTCGTGCTCTTCGTCGAAGGTGAAAACCGCGACGTCGATCTCGGCCATCACCTTTCTCAGGAGCGTCGTCGCCTCGAGCGCGTCGAGGCGCTGGTGGCGGAGCGTTTCGACGAGCGCGTTGACCTCGATCATGACCTCGCCGAGCGGATCGCCGCCGCGGGCGCCGCGGGCGCGGATCGAGAAGTCCCCCTCGCCGAGCGCGGCGAGCAGGTTCGAGAGCGTCTGGAGCGGCAGGACGACGCGCTCGCGCAGCGCCAGCGCGAAGCCGAGGCAGAAGGTGATGATGAGAACGCGTGAGCGTCCACTGGACCTTGGGCGTGTAGTCGCCGGTCCAGAGAAAGATGAGGGAGATGAGCGCACCCGGCAGCGCCGAGGCGAACGCCATCAGCAGGATGCGGCGGTCGTGGCTGAGGCGCTTCAGGTTCGCGGTTCAGGGTTCACGGTTCAAAGTTCAAAGTTCACGGTCGAAGATTTGGCTTGAGTGTAACGTCCAGGATGCGAACCTGAACCCTGAACCGTGAACCCTGAACCGTGAACCAGCTACAGTCCGTACCGCTGCAGCCGTCGGTAGAGCGCGCTGCGGCTCAGGCCGAGCGCCTTGGCGGCCTGGCTGACGTTGCCGTCGAAGCGCGTCATGGCCTTCTTGATCAGGAAGCACTCGACTTCCTCGAGGCTCATGTCCTCGAGGCGGCCGCCGCCTTCGCGGCTGGTCCGCAGGCCGAGATCGCCGGGCTTGACGAGCGGACCCTGCGCCATCAGCACGGCGCGCTCGATGGCGTGGTCGAGCTCGCGGACGTTGCCCGGCCACGGATGCTCGAGCAGGACCTGCATCGCGCCGCTCTCGAAGCCGGTCAGCCGCTTGCGATAGCGCTGCGCGTGCTGCCGCAGGAAGTGCTGGGCGAGCAGCGGCGTGTCTTCGCGCCGGTCGCGCAGCGGCGGCAGCCGGATCTCGATCGTGTTCAGGCGGAAGAGCAGATCCTGCCGGAAGCGCCCGTCGGCGACTTCTTCGGGGATGTTCGCGTTGGTCGCCGAGATGATCCGGACATCGACGCGCCGCGTTCGCGACGAGCCGAGGCGCTCGAACTCGCCGGTCTCGATCACGCGCAGCAGCTTGTTCTGCTGGCTGAGCGGCACGTTGGCGATCTCGTCGAGGAACAGCGTTCCCTGATCGGCGAGCTCGAAGCGGCCGACGCGATCCGCCTTGGCGTCGGTGAAGGCGCCGCGGACGTGGCCGAAGAGCTCGCTCTCGAAGACGCCTTCCGACACGCCGCCGGAATTGACGACGACCATCGGCCGCGACGCGCGGCTCGAAACCGCGTGCAGCGCGCGCGCGACGACACCCTTGCCGGTGCCGTTCTCGCCGAGGATGAGCACGTTGGCGTCCGACGGTCCGACGCGCGAGATCACCTGCAGCACGTTCTGCATCGCCGGCGATTCGGCGATGATCTTGGGCAATCCCTCGCTGCGCAGCAGCGAGTTCTCGGCCTCGAGCCGCTGACCCTTGCGCAGCGCCTGGCTCAGCTCGATCTGCGTGCGGATGATCGCCAGCAGCCGGGCGTTGTCCCACGGCTTCTGGATGAAATCGCGCGCGCCGCGCCGCATCGCTTCGACCGCGATCTCGACGCTGCCCCAGGCGGTCATGACGACAACCGGCAGCGTCGGGTCGATGCCCTGCGTGCGCGAGAGCAGGTTCAGGCCTTCCTCGCCCGAGGTCGTGTCGCGCGTGTAGTTGAGGTCGATCAGCGCGACGTCGAACTCGCGCGCCTCGACGGCCGCCAGGACGCCGGCCGGGCGACGACGCGGTCTCGAGCTGGAAGCCCTTCGGCCTTGAGCAGCAGCCGCAGCGCCTCGAGGACGTCGGCCTGGTCGTCGGCGATGAGCACGCGCGGCTCGCTCGGGCGCACCGGATGACGCGCGTGCTCGGCGTTCTCGCTGCGCGTGCCGCGCAGGTTGTCTTTCAGGTGATCGGTGATCAGCATGGTCATTCGGCTCGCAGCGCGACGAGCGGGTCGATCCGCGTCGCGCGGTAGGCAGGAATACAGCTCGCGATCAGCGCGACGATGGCGAGGAGGGCCGCCGTGGCGGCCAGCGTTACCGGATCGCGGCCGTTGACGTTCGGCAGGAGGTCGGCAGGCACGAACGACATCAGCGCCGCTGCGGCGGCGAGGCCCGTCATGATGCCGATAGCGACGAGCAGCAGGCCCTGCCGAGGACCATCCGCAAGCACGTTGTCGCGCGCTTTGCGCCGAGAGCCATGCGCACGCCGATCTCGCGCGTGCGCTGCGTCACCGAGTAGCTCGCGACGCCGTAGAGGCCGATCGACGCGAGCAGCACCGCAAGCAGCCCGAAGGTCGACATCACGATCGACGTTCGTGCGGAGCGGCGCCAGCGAGTCGAAGACCTGATCCTCGAGCGTCCGGACGTTGAAGACCGACAACGTCGGATCGATCTGCTGCACCTCGCGGCGGACGGCGGCCGCGAGCGACGCGGCGTCGGTCTCGCGCGCACGTGCAGCGTCGCCTGCGGCGTGTAGTTCTGCCGGAGCGGCTGATAGATGAACGGGATCGGGCGCTTCGGCGACGCCGTTGTACTTGCTGTTGCGTGGCGATGCCGACGATCGTCGTGTAGTCGGCATGTCGCCGAAGAACTTGAAGCGCTTGCCGATGGCGTCCTGATTCGGCCAGAAGCGCTCGGCCATCGTCTCGTTGACGACGACGACGAGCGGCGCGCCCGGCCGGTCGGCGCGCGTGAAGTCACGGCCGCGTGACAGCGGGATGCCGATCGTCTCGAAGTAACCGGTGCTCACCGAGTTCACCTGCACGAGCACGCGGTCGCGCGTCGTCGTGTCCTGGCCCTCGGGGAAGACGCTGCGCAGCAGGCCGCCGGCGAGCGGCGTGTTCTGCGCGATCGCCGCGTGCCTCACGCCGGGCAGCCCGGCATCGCGCGTCGGCCGCCTGCTCGTAGAAGATCTGCCCGCGCTCCGGCGTGTAGCCCTCGCGCCCGAGGTTGAAGTTCATGACGAGCACGCCGCGCGTCTCGAAGCCGGTGTCGGTGCGTTCCGACGCGCGTCAGGCTGCGCAGGAACACGCCGGCAGCGACGAGCGCGACGAGCGACAGCGCGATCTGCGCCGACGACCAGCATCTGGCGCAGCGAGAAGAAGCCGCGCAGCCCGCGATGGCGCGTGCCGGCCGGCAGGACCTCGTTCTTCAGGACTCGGCACGACGTCCGGCTTCGACGACTGAATGGCCGGGGCGATGCCGAAGATCACGCCGGTGCCGATCGCAAGCGTCGGTCGTGAAGACGCAGCACCCGGCGCGTCGATCGCGACACTTCGAGCCCGACCGGCAGTGGCAGCTCGAGATCGGCGGCGACGAGCGCGTCGAGCAGCCAGTAGGCGAGGAGCAGTCCGAGGCCGCCGCCGGCCAGCGACAGCAGCGTGCTCTCGGTGACGAGCTGCCGGACGAGCCGCATACGTCCGGCGCCGAGCGCGAGGCGCAGTGCGATTTCCTTGCGCCGGCGCGTGGCGCGCCCGAGCAGCAGGTTGGCGACATTGGCGCACGCGATCAGCAGCACGATGCCGACGACCGCCATCAGGATGATCGAGAGGCGCACGAGCGGCGCGCCGGCCTGCCCCTGCGGGTTCAAGCGCGCGTCGAGCAGCGGCACCGCGCCGGCGCTCCGCCCCTTGTTGTCGATGGGATACGCCTGCTCGAGACCGGCGAAGACCGTGCGCAGCTGGGCCGACGCCTGCTCGATGCGACGCCCCGGCTTCAGCCGGCCGAACGCAAAGAGGAAGAGGCCGCGCCGCTGCTCGTACCAGTCGAAGTTCGGCTGGACGACGGCGTGCATCGCCATCGGCACCCAGCCCGACGGGTTGCCGCCGAGGAGCGTGCCGGTGAAGCCTCGCTGGCGCGACGCCGACGACGGTGAACGCCGTGCGATTGAACGTCAGCGTCTTGCCGACGATCGTCGGATCGCCGCCGAGGCTGCGTTCCCAGAAGCCGTGGCTGAGGACGACGACGGGCGTCGGCTTGACGTCTTCCTCCGGCAGGAAGGCGCGGCCGAGCGCGAGCTGCGTGCCGAGTACCGTGAAGTAGTTGCCGCTCACGACCTGCATCAGCATCTGTTCGGACTCGGTGCCGTTCTCCAGTTCACCTGGGCGAACGTGAACGCCGGCCATCTCGGAGAAGACCTGGTTCTGGTCGCGCAGGTCCTTGTAGTTGAGGTGCGAGAGCGGCAGGTTGCCGGGATTGCGCTGGTCGGTCATGAAGACCGATGCCAGCCGATCCGAGTTCGTCGGACCGGGATCGGCCGGAGCAGCGCGGCGTTGACGAGGCTGAAGATGGCGGTGTTGGCGCCGATGCCGAGCGCCAGCGAGAGCACGGCGATTGCCGTGAACCCGGGGCTCTTGGCCAGCATGCGCAGGCCGTAGCGCAGATCCTGAAGCATGGTCCGGAGGTCCCTGAAGCCACGTCGGGAACCGCCGGCGGTTCGTCATCGCCGGCGGCGGTTCCCGCGGTCCGTGTTCCTAGTGCTCGATGTGGAACCCGCTCTCTTCCATCTCCTTCTCGCCCCGCTTGCTGCCGTCCTCCTCGACGACGCGGCCGTCGAAGAGGTGGATGCTGCGGTCGGCGTGACGCGCGTAGCGCGGGTCGTGGGTCACCATGCAGATCGTCGCGCCTTCGCGGTGCAGCTCGCGCAGCAGCTCCATCACCGCCTCGCCGTTCTTCGAGTCGAGGTTTCCGGTCGGCTCGTCCGCGAGCAGGATCGACGGGGCGCCGCCGACGGCGCGGGCGACCGCGACGCGCTGCTGCTGACCGCCGGAGAGCTGGCTGGGCAGGTGCTTGGCGCGGTGGGCCATGCCGACCTTCTCGAGCGCGCCCATCACGCGCTCCTTGCGCTCGGCCGCCTTCATGCCGCGGTAGGTGAGCGGCAGCTCGACGTTCTCGTAGACGTTGAGGTCGCCGATCAGGTTGAAGCTCTGGAAGATGAAGCCGATCTCGCGGTTGCGCACGCGCGCGCGCTCGGAGAGCGGCAGGTCGGCGACGGCCTTCCCGTTCAGCGTGTACTTGCCCTCGGTCGGCGAATCGAGCAGGCCGAGGATCGACAGGAGCGTCGACTTGCCGCAGCCCGACGGCCCGGCGATCGCAATGTACTCCCCGCTCTTGATCTCGAGGTGGATCCCGGCGAGAGCGTGCGTCTCCACTTCATCGGTGAAGAACACCTTCGTGACGCCATCGAGGTGGATAAGAGTCTGCGCGGCAGTGTTCATCATCGCTCCTTAGTAGTTAGCTCTCAGCTCTCAGCTTTCAGCTCTCAGCTTGTCGTCATCTCGTAACCGAGCCGTGCTGTCGCTGATCCGTGCTCGATGGTCGTGCAGCAGCTCAATTCAGTTTCACCCGGTCGAACTGGTCGTACGACGACATGTCGGAGAGGATCACCTGGTCGCCCGGCTGCAGGCCTTCTCGAATCTCGATGGTGCTGACCGAGCTTCGGCCGAGCACGACCTTGGTGCGGTGCGCCTCGCCGTCGGGCGACAGCTTGAAGAGCGTGATCGTGCTCTCTTCCTGGCCGAACGCCGGCCGTCCAACGAAGATCACATCGTCGAGCTTCTGCAGGCGGACGGTGCCGTCGACGCTGAAGTCGGGCCGCGCGCCGGCGGGCAGCGCGCCTTCGAGCGTGATGTCGACGCCGACCGTGCCGTTCGCCGAGGCGGGATCGATGCGCGAGACCTTGCCGGCGACGATGCCGTTGCGCGTGTCGACCTCGGCGACCTGGCCGATCTTGATGTCCTTGGTCTGCGTTTCGGCGATCCGCAGCTCGGCCTTGAGCACCGTCGGGTCGGCGACGCGCGCGATGTTGGCGCCGGCCGCCACCTGCTGGCCCGACTTCGACCGGCAGCACCTGCAGGACGCCGGTCATGCCGGCCTTGACCTTCAGGTCGTCGAGCTGGCGCAGGCGCAGCTCGTAGGTGGCCCTGCGCTGATTGACGTCGGCTTCCTGCGGCGCCAGCTGTGACTTCATGCCGGCCTTCGTGATTTCGAGGCGCTGCGTCGCGACCGACAGCTGGTTCTTCAGGTCCTGCGTCGGTCGCGCGGAACTGCTTCAGCTGCAGCTCGGAGATCAGCTTCTCCTTGAAGAGCTCTTCGTTGGCGGCCAGCGTCAGGCTCGCCTGCCGGGATTGCGACTCCATCGTCGTGACGCCGACCTCCTGCGTGAGGAACTGGCTCTGGAGCTCGGCCTTGCGGTTCTCGTACGTCGCCTCTGCGGAGCGGAAGGCGAGCTGCGCGTCCATGACCGGCTGCTGCAGGTCGGGGTTGCTCATCTCGAGGATGACCGACGTCGGCGTGACCGTCGCGCCGGGGCGGAGCACGAGGCGCTCGACGCGGCCGTTGGTCGTCGCCGTAATCCAGCGGATGTTCTCGGGCACGAGGATGCCGGAGCCGCGAACCTGCGCGGATCATCGGGCCGCGCTTGACGGTGTCGATCCAGACCGTCGCCGCGATCGACGCCTGGCGCCGCGGGCCTGAGCCGCGAGACGCCGACTGTGATGAGCACGATCGCCACGAGGGCGACGACGCCGTAGATGATGCGGCGAATCTGCTTCTTACGTTTGACTTCCGGGGAGCGCGCTATGTCGACCATTGAATTGCCTCTGTCCTGGAGCCGGGCGTGGAACGACGCCGGCGTCAGTCCGGCTAAGCCAAACCGTGTGCCACGCTCGCTGTCGCTTGTAAGTTATTGATTACGTTCATGATTGCCTTGCTGAGCCGACATCGGGTGACCGTGGTCCTGACCGAATCCGACATGCTTCCGTCCCGGATCCGAACAGCCATGTTCTCACGGCGGCTCGTCATCGGTCGGTGGATTGGACGGAAGTGCCAACGGTCTGGTTTAGAACAATTTGCAGTAAATTAATTTGATTTGACAAAGCAAAGTAATTCTGTGAGACTCGAGCGCATGTCCACGTCGGCAGTGGCTGCGGCGCAGGAGGTCATGAGCCTCTATCCGCGCATCTACTTCGCCTGTCACACGCGACACGTCCGCGACCCGCAGAGCCGGTCGTCTGCTGAGCCGTCACCAGGCGAGCGTGCTCGACCATCTGGACGAGATCGATCCGATCACGCTGAACGGGCTCGCCCGGCACATGGGCGTCACGCCAGGAACGATGTCGCTGACGATCGATCGGCTCGAGCGCAAGGGCTACGTCGTTCGGCTGCGGGACGTCGCCGATCGCCGGCGGGTCCACGTGCGGTTGACCACGGCCGGAGTCCGCGTGCGCGACGCCAGCTCGGTGCTCGACCCGGCGCTCGTCGAAGCGATGGTCGGGCGATTGTCAGACGAGGATCGGGAGGCGGCGATTCACGGGCTGCGTCTGCTCGCCGGTGCTGCGCAAGCGCAGATGGCGGAGCGAGCTGACCGGAAGGAGCGCCTGCGGCCGAGCGCGGCGCGTAGTCGCCGCGCGAGAGCTGGCGGGGGTGGGGCCCCGCCAGCGATGAGACAAGATGTTGAACCTCAGTCGAAGAGGATGACGATGAAGTGGCTCTGGATCGCAGCCGGCGTCATCGCGGTCCTGGTCGTCGCCGCCCTGGTCGTCGGCTGGCTGCTGCCCGAGAAACACACGGCCTCTCGACACGCGTCGTTTCAGGCGGCCCCTGAAACCGTCTGGGCTTTGATTACCGATGTCGAGAAGTTTCCGTCGTGGCGCAGCGACGTCAAGACCGTCGAGCGGCTGCCCGATCGCGACGGCCGGCCGGTCTGGGTCGAGGAGGGGAGTAACGGCCGGATTACGTTCGCGGTCGAGCGCAGTGAGGCGCCCCGTCTGCTCGTCGTTCGCATCGCGGATCCCGACCTGCCATTTGGCGGCACCTGGACCTATGCCGTGTCAGCGGCATCGAACGGCAGCACGCTGACGATTACCGAGGACGGAGACATCTATAATCCGCTTTTCCGCGTCCTGTCCCGTTTCGTCTTCGGCTACGAGAGTACTTTGGCCACTTATTTGACGGACGCCGGAGCGAAGCTCGCTAGCGCGCAACCAGGGCCCTGAGTCGTACTGATTCACCCTTCGTCCTTCACTTCAGCATTCAGACTTCAGCATTCAGAATTTCTTCCGATGGGCTACGACGCAACCTGCACGATGACCCTCGACGGCAAGACGTCTCGAGGGACGGCATGGCTGGAGCACAAGGATCTCGTGTTTCGCGGCCCCGTGCGCCTGGCGATTCCGTTGGCCACGATCCGTGCAGCGACAGCACGCGACGGCACCTTGTACGTGCGCTTCGGCAAACAGTCGGCGGAGTTCGCGATTGGGAGCGCAGCCGAAAAGTGGGCCAGGCGCATTACGAGCCCGCCGTCACGCCTCGACAAGCTGGGCGTCAAGCCGGGCATGACGGTCGCCGCGATCGGGGTCACGGACGAGGCGTTCCTGACTGAAGTGACGGGGCGGGCGGAAAAGATCACGAGTAAGGCTCCCGCGGCCAGTCGTCCCGTCGACCTCATCTTCTTCGGCGTCGAACACCGGGATGCGCTCGCCAGGATGTCGACCCTCGCCGGACTCATCAAGCCAGCCGGCGCCGTCTGGATTGTCCGGCCAAAGGGCCGGAAGGACGTGACGGAAGCCGAGACGATGGCCGCCGGCAAACGCGCCGGGCTGGTAGACGTCAAGGTCGTCAGCTTCTCTGAGACGCATACGGCCGAGAAGTTCGTGATTCCGGTCGCGAAACGCCCCCTGCCCCGCCGTGAGAAAGACGTGGCGAAGCCGTGACGAGATCGCATGGCGATTGACCTTTCGGCCCTCGGCTGGACAGACGTGCGCGCTGACGCGTTCGCTCAGCACGCATCCGAAGGCCTGATCCCCGCGCGCGTTGCGCTTGAACATACACACATCTACCGGGTCTTCGCTGCGGAGGGTGAGTGGCTGGCCAGGGTCTCGGGTCGCCTCCGCCATCGCGCAACCGCGCGCGTGGATTTTCCGGCCGTGGGTGACTGGGTCGCGATCGAGCCGGCAGCCGAAGGCGCCGACGCCCGGATTCGCGCCGTGCTGCCGCGCTCCAGCCGGTTTTCCCGTCGCGCCGCCGGGGATGTCACCGAGGAGCAAATCGTCGCGGTCAACATCGACACCGTGTTCCTGGTGTCGGGGCTCGACGGCGACTTCAACCCGCGCCGCATCGAGCGCTACCTCGTTGTCGCGTGGGACAGCGGCGCGACACCGGTCATCGTCTTGAACAAGACGGATCTGGTCGATGACATTCCGGCAATCGTTGAAGAAGTGCGCGGAGTGGCGGGTGACGTGGACGTGCACCCGGTATCCTGCCGCCGTCCGGAGAGTCTCGACGTACTGCGGCGATATCTTGGGGCTGGCCAGACGGGCGCGCTCCTCGGTTCGTCGGGTGTCGGCAAGTCGTCGATCGTGAATCAGCTCATCGGCCACGAGCTGCTGCGCACGCGCGAGGTCCGCGCGTCGGACAGCAGGGGACGGCACGTCAGCACCGCGCGCCAGCTCGTCATGCTGCCGGGCGAGGGGGTGCTCATCGATACCCCTGGAATGCGCGAGCTGCAGCTCTGGGAAGCCGGCGACGCGGTCGGCGCGACGTTCGCGGATATCGAGGAGCGCGCCGCCGAATGCCGGTTTCGGGACTGCCAGCATGGCACCGAGCCCGGCTGCGCCGTTCGGGCTGCCGTGGATACCGGCGAGCTGCCCGCCTTCCGGCTGGAGAGCTTTCACAAGTTCCTCGGTGAGCAGGACTATCAGGCGCGGCAGCTCGACGAACGTGCGCGGCTCGAAGAGAAGAGAAGGGGAAAGATCGGCAGCAAGGCACTCCAGAAGAGGCTGAAGGACAAGGGGCGGATCTAGCGCGCCGTCCACCGCCGCGCCTCCTCCGTTCGCCGGATGACTCGATCCCACCGTGCGGTTCGGGCGTAACGTCTTCACGATCACGTCACGCGCATGCTCGCAGGAGTTGCCTATGCCTACGCCGGTCCTGACGGTGTCGAATGCCACCAAATCGTTCGGCAAGGTCAAGGCGCTCGACGGCGCGTCGTTGGATCTCGGCGAAGGTGAGCTGCTGGCACTGCTCGGGCCCAACGGTGCCGGCAAGACGACGCTGATTCGCGCGATCACCGGGCGCGTGCGCCTCGACGGGGGCGAAGTCCGCCTGTTCGGTCGCATAGTGGCGGGCGGCTCCACCCCCGCTGATGTCGGCGTCGTTCCGCAGGAAGTCGCGCTCTATCCGTTGCTCACCGCGCGCGAGAACCTCCATGCCTTTGGCCGCCTCCAGGGCCTGTCGGGACCCGTCCTCACTGATCGGGTCAACTGGGTACTGGAGCAGACCGGGCTCGCCGATCGCGCGGCCGAGCCGATCAAGCAGTTTTCCGGAGGCATGCGCCGTCGACTGAATATCGCCTGCGGCATCGTCCACCAGCCGCGCATCGTCCTGCTCGACGAGCCAACCGTCGGCGTCGATCCGCAGAGCCGCGATCGGATCTACGACGTACTCGCCGATTTGCGATCGGCGGGCGTGTCACTACTGCTGACGACGCACCACCTCGAAGAAGCAGAGGCGCGCTGCTCGCGCACGGTCATCATCGACCACGGAAAAGTCATCGCCTCCGGAACCCTGCCGGAGCTCGTCGACCGGACGGTCGGCCGACATCGGCTCGTAACGCTTCGCGTCGACGCGCCGCTCGCGGCGGAACACGCCGGCAGCATCGAGATCGATCCGGCTGATTCGCGACTCGGGCGCGTCCGGCTGACAGACGTCGGCGCGGAATTGCCGCCGCTGCTCGAACGCCTGCGCCAGGCCGGCCGTTCAGTTGAGGATCTCGACGTCCGCGGTCCGAGCCTCCAGGCAGTGTTCATCCATCTGACCGGAAGGGAGCTCAGAGAGTAATGCTCACGCTGATGCGGATCGCCGCGACCAACCTGACGCGCGATCGGGTCGCCCAGGCGCTGACGTTTCTCCTGCCGATCATCTTTTTTTCGATCTTCGCGACCGTTTTTGGCCGCCAGGGCAGCCCGGAGACGACGCGGATCCGCGTCGCCGTCGTCGACGAAGACCAATCCGAACTGAGCCGCCGCGTCGTCGAGGGCTTGCGCAAGGAAAGCGGCTTGCGAGTCAGGACCGCCCCCGAGGAAGAGAAGGCCGCACCGCCGCTCGATCGTGCCGGCGCCGAGCGGTTGGTGCGCAGCGGCGATGTCCCGATCGCTGTCGTGATCCCACGCGGGTTGGGTGAGGCGTTCGGTCGAACCGGATTCGGTGGCGGGCCGCCGATCGCGCTGCTCGCGGATCCGTCCGACCCGGTTGCGCCCAACATGGTCGGAGGACTGTTGCAGAAAGTCACGATGACGGCCGCCCCCGATCTCATGATGCAGGGCGGCATCCGCCAGTTCGAAACCCACGCCGGACAGCTCACGCCGCAGCAGAAAGCAGCGGTCGAGGCGTGGCTTCCCATGCTCAGGCCGGGGACGGGGTCGGGAGGAACGTCCGCGAGTCCCGGCGGCGGAGCCTCGGCGATGGGCGTCAATCTGCAGGTCGTCGATGTCATGCGCAGCGGCGACCAGCGCGCGTCGCTCGTCTCGTTTTATGCCGCCGGCATCGGCGTGATGTTCCTGCTGTTTTCCATGGTTGGCGCCGCGGGTAGCGTGTTACTCGAAGAGGTGGAATCGGGGACGCTCGAACGTCTCCTGTGCACGCGCATCGGGATGTCCGGGATTCTTGGCGGTAAGTGGCTCTTCCTGGTTGCTGTCGGCTTTGCGCAGCTGAGCGTCATGTTCCTGTGGGGAGCCGTCGCGTTTGGCCTGCCGCTTTTCTCTCATCTCGGTGGCTTTGCGGTCATGACCTTGGTCACGTCGGCAGCGGCGGCGGCTCTCGCGCTGATTCTGGCCACCGTGGCCAAGTCCCGGGCGCAGCTCTCGGGCTTTTCGACGATCCTCATTTTGACCATGTCCGCGCTCGGCGGCAGCATGTTTCCCCGATTTCTTATGAGCGAGACGATGCAGCGCGTCGGGCTGATCACGTTCAACGCGTGGGCGCTCGACGGGTATCTGAAGGTCTTCTGGCGCGACGCCGCCGTGTGGGAATTGTGGCCGCAAGTGGCGGTGCTGGCGGGCCTGACGGTCGTGTTTCTCTCCGGAGCGCGCGTTCTGGCGCGACGGTGGGAAACGGCGTAGCAAGACGGTCCGCCTGAAGGCGACGCTCCGACCGCCAAAACGTTAGTCTGGCTAAGCCGGACACTACGACAGCGATTCATCGACGAGCAGCCGTCGTGTGCGGCTTCAGCCGGACCAAGATCGCGGACTAAGATAGCCCGGTGAAGATCGCGCTGGTTCAGCAGGCAGCCGGGCTCGACAAGGCCGCGAACGTCCGGCGCGGGCTCGAGGCGGTCGAGAAGGCCGCTCGAGACGGCGCTTCGGTTGTCGTCTTTCCCGAGCTTGCGTTCGAACGATTTTTTCCGCAGCGCCCGGCCGGCGACGCCCCCTGGCGAGGCGCCGAAACCGTTCCGGGTCCGACGACGGACGCGTTCTGCCTGCGCGCGCGCGAACTTGGCGTCGTCGTCGTGCTCAACTTGTACGAGCGCGATGGCGAGCGCGGATTCGACTGCTCGCCGGTCATCGACGCGGACGGGACGCTGCTCGGCCGGACGCGGATGATCCACATCACCGAATACCCCTGTTTCCACGAGCAGGGCTACTACACGCCTGGTGATACCGGCGCGCCGGTCTACCGGACACGGGCGGGGGCTCTCGGCGTCGCCATCTGCTACGACCGGCACTATCCCGAATACCTCCGCGCGCTCGCGCTCGGCGGCGCAGATCTCGTGGTCGTGCCTCAGGCTGGGGCGCTCGACGAGTGGCCCGAAGGGCTCTACGAAGCCGAGATGCGCGTCGCCGCGTTTCAGCATGGTTACTTCGTCGCGCTCTGCAATCGCGTCGGCGGGGAAGAATGCCTGACGTTTGGCGGCGAGTCGTTCGTCTGCGCACCGGACGGACAAGTCGTGGCGCGCGCACCAAGACTTGAAGATTCCGTGCTGACAGTCGATATCGATCTCTCGGAGGCCGCCGCCTCTCACGCGCGGCGGTTGTTTTTGCGTCATCGCCGCCCGGAACTCTACGCCGAGTGGGCGCTCGCCCGACGCTGACGTGCTGATGAGGACGGCAAAGTTGTCGAGCGTCGGGTCGATCGCCGTGGCCGTCATTGCAGCGACGGCAGCGACGGCAGCGACGGCAGCGACGGTCGCGACACTGTCGGGCTGCCGCAACAATGATGTCGTGACTGAATCGTACGCAACGATGGCTGAGGCACGCGCGGGCGGCGCCGACATTCCGGCGGGGGTGCCCGAGGGCGCACACGACATTCGAACGGCGAGCGACGCTCGTTCGCGCCGGCGCTGGGGTCTCTTCAACTTTCTCGCCGCGGATGCGGACGCGCTCCGCGCCATGCTGCAAGCCGAGGAGACGTCGCTCGCCGGCGTCGACTGTGATATCCCAGGGCGCATCGAGTGGTGGCCGGTCCTCCTACGGGGCAGGGTGAACGCCGAACAAGCGAAGGCCGCGGGTCTCCAGTCGTACCGGTCGCGTCAGGGGGATCTCGTCGTGGTCGTGAACTGGAAGCAGGGCAGGGCGTATTACTGGCAACTCTGATTGCTGAATGCTGAATGCTGAATGCTGAAGTGAATGCTGAAGTAGTGGAAAGTTTGAAGGAGAGCGAGCGAAGGTTGGCTTGCCAACCGAAGCTCGATGGCTCAGGCTTCAGGCCATCGAGCGAAGGGTGGTGCCGAGGACTGGAATCGAACCAGTGACACCAGCATTTTCAGTGCTGTGCTCTACCAACTGAGCTACCTCGGCATGCCTCAGGCGGAACCCTCATGATAACAGCGCAGCGGCTCGATCTTCAACCGCGGCCGCGTGGCGAACACCTGGCCGGATACACACGGGGCCTTGGCGAAGAAACACTTGTACTTTGCGTCGTGTTGAGATATCGTCAGCGCGCGCTGATTGATCGCGCGCTCGCACGAACTGAGGGCTTGTACTTTCGCGGCGAGTTTGGTACTCTCCATTTCCAACGAATGAGCCCGAACGGTCTGGACACGCTCAAGCTTCCCGCCCGCCGTAGTCGACAGGCGTGGACGGGGCGCGTGTTGTGCTTCGCTGCATGCGTGCTCGCCGTCAACGCGCTGGTTGGCGAACGCGGTTTGTCGGAAACGCTGCGCGCGCGTCGCGAGTTCCACCGCGCGGTCGCGGATCTCTCGCGCCTGCAGTATGAGAACGCGATGCTCGCCGACGTGATTCGCCGTCTGCAGCACGACGCCCCCACGATCGAGGGCGTCGCGCGTGCCGAACTCGGACTGATCAAGCCTGGCGAAGTACTCGTGGTCGTCAGGCCGACGAAACCGCAGACAGTCCAGAACTAAGGCCACAGATCACACGGATTACACGGAGCGGTCTCAGCGTTGCGAGCGAGCGCTGCGAGCGAGCCACGCGATCGGAGCGCGCCGGCGAAGAGGCGCGCGAGAGAGCGTGTCGGGGAGTCCGAGGGGCGAAGCCCCTCGGGAAAGACTAGACGGCCACTTCCGCTTCGCGGCTCATCCCAAGCTCTCGCCGGACCTTCTCTTCTATCGTTTTGAATATGGCCGGATTGTCCTTCAGGAACTGCTTGACGTTTTCGCGACCCTGACCAAGCCGGTCCCCGCCAAACGCGAACCAGGTGCCGCTCTTCTCGACAATCTTCCGATCCACCGCCAGATCGAGCAGATCGCCTTCACGCGAGATGCCCTCGCCGTACATGACGTCGAATTCCGCTTCGCGGAACGGCGGCGCAACCTTGTTTTTGACGACCTTGACCCGGGTCCGGCCGCCAACGACCACGTCGCCATCCTTGATCGCACCGATTCGGCGGATGTCGATACGGACTGACGAGTAGAATTTCAGCGCCCGCCCGCCGGTCGTGGTTTCGGGGTTGCCGAACATGACGCCAATCTTCTCGCGCAGCTGGTTGATGAAGATCAGGCAGGTCTTCGATTTCGAGACCGCGCCGGTGAGCTTGCGGAGCGCCTGCGACATCAGCCGCGCCTGCAGCCCCATCTGCGCTTCGCCCATCTCGCCTTCGATTTCGGCGCGTGGCACGAGCGCCGCGACCGAGTCGACGACGACGACGTCGACGCCGTTCGAACGGACCAGGACTTCGACGATTTCGAGCGCCTGTTCACCGTTGTCGGGCTGCGAGACGAGCAGGTTGTCGAGGTCGACGCCGAGCTTCTTGGCGTACTGGGCGTCGAGAGCATGTTCCGCGTCGACAAACGCCGCCATGCCTCCGAGCTTCTGCGCCTCGGCGATGACTTGCAGCGAGAGCGTCGTCTTGCCCGAAGACTCCGGTCCAAAAATTTCGACGACGCGCCCGCGGGGAACGCCACCGATTCCGAGGGCATAATCGAGGCTGACGGACCCGGTCGAGATGGCTGGGATAGCGGCGACGGCATCTTTCTGGCCGAGGCGCATGATCGAGCCCTTGCCAAACTGTTTCTCGATCTGTCCGACAGCCATTTCGATGGCTTTCAGGCGTTCGCGGTCGATCTCTTGCGGCATTCGGCGTCTCCTTCGCGTGTTGTCAGCGGCCAACCGATTTGGCCCTGCCAAGACTCGGCATTCTAGGTTTGTGCCGGGGAGAAAGTCAAGCGAAAATCTGTGAACCGTAGCCTATTATCGTATTGATGGATAGCGGCTTACGAGGCTCTTGGACTTTCGCCCCACTGTCTCGAAGATCGCAGTTTCTATCCAACCCCGGGGCCGCGGTGATCGCAGTTTCCGCGTAGCGAAACGCCAGCCTGGCGCCAACTGGAGGCTGGCCAGTCGCAGCTGGCAGCAGGCTGCTTGCTGAAGCGGAGAGCTGATCGCGATCCCCGAGCTGATAGCCTCTTGCCCCATGCCGTCACCGATCGGCCATGCCATCGCCGGCATCACCGCCGGCTGGCTCGTCGCCGGCGCGCCCACTCAGCGATCAGCGGGGCCAAAGGTGGCTGGCACCTTGCCGGGGAAGGTGCCAGCCACCTTTTGGCGGGAAGGCGCGCTCTTTGCGGTCCTCGCGGCGTTGCCTGACGTCGATCTGCTGTTCGGGATGCACAGCGGACCGACCCACAGCCTCGCCGCGGCGGGCGTCGTCGGGCTGTTGGCGTATTTGAGGGCCACACCCTCCGCCGGACTCGGGCGTGGGCGCTTCGCGATAGCCTGCGCCGCGGCCTACGCCAGCCACGTGCTCCTCGACTGGCTCGCTCGCGACACGACGGCGCCGATCGGGATCATGGCGCTCTGGCCGTTCAGCCACGCGCATTACGAGTCCGACCTCCATATCTTCGGGGCCATCTCCCGGCGCTACTATCAAGGTTGGGTCTTCGTGCGCCAGAATGCGATCGCGTTCATCAAGGAGCTGACCATCTTGGTTCCATTGCTGACGTTGACCATCCTTTTCCGACCCCGATCGGGCTCGAGATGACGGCAACGGCTGCGCTAACGGCGCTCGCGCTCCTCGCAAGCGTGACCGTGACATCGGCGGAGCAGCGGACGCAACCCTCTCCGTTGGTGCAGTTCGAAGAAGACGTGCGCGCCTACGACAAACTGCTGGATCGCTACCGAAGTGGCGCGATTGAAGGCGCGATTGCCGATCTCAGGAAGCTGCTGACCGCCGGCAACGGTCAGCGTCAGATTAATCGATGGATTGACGGGGCCCGCGCTTCTAATCGCCGCACCGATCTGCAAGGCGTGCTGCTCTTGATCACCGAAGCGATGATGGCTATCTGGGACACCGATGATCCATTTCCCTTTGGGCGACTGGCGCCGTACATGATCCCCGTCCAGCGCCTCCACGTCGAGTTGAAGGAGATGGACGCCAGGACTCCGTTCCTCAAAGCGTGGTACCTGCTTTGGGAATCCTTTCGTCACGTTCACGGCAACCAGCGGGTTCCCACGGAACTCGACTTCATGCCTGCGGCGCTGGCCGCGTTTCCGAGCGACGGGCGAGTGCTGCTCGCCGCGGGATCGCGATACGAACTGGCATGGTCGATTTCGCTCGAAAACGCCCACCGCAACCTCGAACGTGAGCCCTTGGGGTTGACGAAGCTGCTCGGAACCGCGCGAGACTATCTTCGCCGCAGCCTGGCGGCCGATTCAGGCGAAGGAGAGGCCCGGCTACGCCTGGCCCGCGTGCTGCTCGAGTTGAACGAACTCTCGTCGGTGGCTCCGATTCTGTCGAGCCACGACTGGACACCGGAGGGCCCAGCCTTCGAGTACCTCGCCCGGCTCTTTGAAGGCGACCTGCATGAGCGCAAGGGAGACCGCGAGGCCGCCGCCGCCGCGTACGACCGCGCAATCACGCTCGTCGACGCGCCGCAGTCGGCGCTCGTCGCCAAGGCGCACCTCGCGCACCTCGACGGCCGCCGCGCGGAGGCGGCCGAGACCGTGGCGCTGGTCTTGTCTGGCAACGTCAAGGGGGCCGACCCCTGGTGGCCGTTCGTCCGCGGCCAGGCGTGGCGCTTCGCCGCCTATCGGAAGGCCGCCCATGCCCAGGTGCTCAAGTGAGATGCGTTGCGAGTGTTCTTGGCGTCTCGATCGCGACCGTCTGGACGGTGGCTGCGACGGCGCAGAATCCCCAGTTCAAGAGCGGAACGGCCGCCGTTCGCGTCGATGCATTAGTGACCGACGGTCGGCGCCCCGTGCGGGGATTGACGGCGGCAAGCTTCGAACTGCGCGACAACGGCGTTCGCCAGACGATCACCGACGTCCACCACGAGACCTTGCCGCTGAACGTCATCTGCGCGCTCGACGTCAGCAGCAGCGTTGCGGGCGAGCCGCTCGAAGATCTGAAGCGGGAGTATTCGGCGCTGATTGACGCCCTGGCAACAGAGGACCGCGCCGCCCTCCTGACGTTTGCGAACCGCATCGCACTGCACTCCGCGCTGACCGGCGACCGGGCGCGACTACAGGCCCTCGTCGGGCAGCTCGCGACCGGAGGAACCACGTCGCTGTTCGACGCCCTCTTCAGCGCGCTGGCGCTGCGCGAAACCGATGAGGGCCGGACGCTGCTGATTCTTCTCAGCGATGGTCGCGATACGTCCAGCTGGCTGACTGCGCGCAAGCTCGTCGACGCGGCGCGCCGAACCGATGTCGTCGTGTACGCGGTCACGACCCAGGCCCCGACGCGGCTTCTCAGTTTCAAGAGTCCGTCGAGAGCCGCTATTCCTCAACGGCAAGAGCCTTCCGAGCGCTTCCTCGAGGCACTCGCCGATGAAACCGGTGGCCGAGTCGTTCATGCGGCCGACGAGGCGGTGGTCGGCACGACATTCCTGAGAGTGCTCGACGAATTCAGGCAGCGATACGTGCTCAGCTACACCGCCACAGGTGTCGCCGAACGCGGCTGGCACACGATCGAGGTCAAGCTCCGCGGACAGTCAGGCGAGGTGCGCGCGAGGCGAGGCTACTTTGCGAAGTGATCCACCGCGACGCAAGACGAGGGGCAGACTTTACGCGCGAGCCAGCAGCCAGAACACCACCGAGATCAACATCAGCGGTACCGCAGCCAGGACGAATCCTGCCACTGCGATCGTGTTGCCAACTGCCCGAGCCTGACGTTCGGCGCCACGCGCGAGTTGCAAGCCCTGACGCAGCAGCACCGCCCCGGCCGCGACGGCCACACCGACGACGACGAGCAGGGCCGGCATCGCGCGTTGCCGGAATAGCGCCAGCGCCGCGTCGCGATCGGTCGCGGCCAGTTGCGAAAGCTGCTCGAGGTACGACGACAGCCACCACACGGCGACGCTACCGAGAAGCGCGGCCAGCGTCCAGCCGACCATCGCGAGCCGCCGCGCCGTCGGGTTGGTCGGCAGCACAGGATCAGTAGCGGTAAAAACCCTGGCCCGACTTCCGGCCGAGATGACCGGCGGCAACCATCCGCCGCAGGAGCGGGCACGGCCGGTACTTCGGATCGCCCAGACCTTCGTGGAGGACCTCCAGGATCGCCAGGCAGACGTCGAGGCCGATGAAATCGGCGAGCGTCAGCGGGCCCATCGGGTGGTTCATCCCGAGCTTCATGACCGTATCGATTGCATCCGCGGTGCCGACGCCTTCCATGACCGCAAAAATTGCTTCGTTCACCATCGGCATCAACACCCGGTTGGCAATGAAGCCGGGGTAGTCGGACGCTTCGACAGCCGTCTTGTTCAGCCGGATGCAGAGCTCGGCGGCCGTGAGCATCGACTCGGGCGACGTCGCCTGGCCGCGAATCAGCTCGACGAGCGACATCAGCGGCACTGGATTCATGAAGTGCATGCCGAGCACGCGATCGGGCCGATTGGTGGCCGCGCCCAGCGTCGTGATCGAGATCGAGGAGGTGTTCGATGCCAGAATCACGTCGGGCCGGGTCAACTGATCGAGGCGCGCGAAGAGCGACTGTTTGGCCTGTTTGTCCTCGAAGATCGCCTCGACGACGTAATCGCTGTCGGCGAGCAGGTCGACGTTGGTGCCGGTCGAGAGGCGCTGAAGCGCGCCATCACGCTCGGTCGCCGTCAGCCGCCCTTTCTCGACGAGTTTAGCCACGCTCTTCTCGATGGACGAGCGTGCGCGATCGAGGGCGCCACTGGCTGCGTCCACCAGTCGTACGTCGAACCCGGCCTGCGCAAACACCTGGGCGATGCCGTTGCCCATCGTCCCCGCGCCCACCACTCCCACGCGTTGAATCTTCAACGATGCCTCAATCCAGTCCTATGGTGCGTAGTGTGCGGCCTTAGCCGGACGTCGAAGGGTCCGCCGGTTCTAGCAGCCATCTCATTGGCCGGATCCGTGAAATCCGTGTGATCCGTGGCACTAGACGCGTTCAACGGCCAGCGCCACGCCGTTGCCTCCGCCGAGGCACAGCGCCGCAATTCCACGCTTCAGGCCTTTCCGCGTCAACGCGTAGAGCAGCGTCGTCAGCACGCGCGCGCCGCTCGCGCCAATCGCGTGCCCGAGCGCGACCGCGCCGCCGTGGATGTTGACGCGCGCGAGATCGATTCCCAGCTCGCGTGTGACGGCCACCGCCTGGACCGAGAATGCCTCGTTGATTTCGAAGAGATCGACGTCCTTCAGATCCCATCCGACCTTCGACGCCACTTTCCGAACCGCCTCGACCGGCGTCATCATCACCAGCTTTGGCGGGAGGCCGCTCGTGGCCTGACCAACCACGCGCGCCATCGGCGTCAGGCCGAGCGCGGCGGCTTTCGTCGTCGCCATAATCACGACGGCAGCCGCGGCGTCGTTGACGCCAGGGGCATTGCCGGCGGTCACGGATCCATCCTTTTTGAACGCGGGTTTCAACTTCGAGAGCGTCTCCGGGGTCGTGTCCTCCCGGATCGGTTCGTCGACGTCGATCACGATCGGCTCGCCCTTCCACTGCGGGATGCTGATCGGCAGGATCTCCTCCTTGAACCAGCCTTGCCGCGTCGCATGCGCCGCTTTGCGGTGGCTCTCCGCGGCGTACTGATCCTGCTCCTCGCGCCCAACCGCATACTTCTCCGCGACGACTTCGCCGGACAGGCCCATGTGACAGTTCTCGAACGAGCACCACAAGCCGTCGTTGATCAGCGAGTCGACGACCTTGCCGTCGCCCATCCGGAGCCCTTCGCGCACGCGTGGCAGCAGGTAGGGCGCGTTGCTCATCGATTCCATTCCGCCGGCGACCGCGATGTCGATGTCACCAGTCGCGATGCCCTGAGCCGCGAGCATGACGGCTTTCAGTCCCGATCCGCACACCTTATTGATCGTCAGCGCGGCAACATGGTCGGAGAGGCCGCCGTTGAGCGCCGCCTGGCGCGCCGGATTCTGCCCGTTGCCGGCCTGGATGACGTTGCCCATGATGCACTCGTCGACCGTCGCGGGATCGATTCCGGACCGCCGGACCGCCTCGCGCACGACCTGCGCGCCGAGCTCGGTCGCGGCGAAATCCTTCAGCACGCCAAGAAACCTCCCGGTTGGCGTGCGTACCGCCGAGATGATGACGGATTCACGGGTATTCATGGCTGCCGCCGGTTCCGACGGGGGTCGGGTTCCTGCTCGATGCGGAGTTTCGTGACCGACTCGGGCCCCAGGAAGTGTTGAAGGCGCGAGAGCACCATGCCGCGCGCGCGATTGACTTCGAGCGTCCATCGCGGATCGCTCGATCGCACTGTCAGCACGCCGTCCACCAGATCGACCGACGTCGATTTGGCGAGCGCCGGGCCCACGGCGAGTTGCCAGGCGAACGTCGTCCGGGCCGGCGACGGCGGCTGGCGTCGGACGATGTCCGCGATCACGCCCGCCGTCAACTGATGAATCGAGTGCACGTTCGCCCTCAGTGTACGACAACCGGCTATGATTGACCCTCTGTGTCGTTCATCCTGGCATCGGCCTCGGCGCGTCGGGCGGAGCTCCTCACCGCCGCCGGTTATCAATTCGAGATCGTTCCAGCAGACGTTGACGAAACTCCCCTGGCGGGCGAGCCGCCGAAAACCTATGCGCTTCGCGTCGCGAGAGCAAAGGCCGAAGAGGTCTCACGGAGATTGTCGGCCGACCGGATCATCCTTGCAGCGGACACGATCGTCGTCGCTGGCGAGCGCCTGATGGGGAAGCCGGTCGATGTGAAGGACGCCGAATCGATGCTCAGCGCGTTATCGGGCGCTGCGCATCAGGTTCATACCGCTGTGGTCGTCCGGAGTCCCGCAGGGCAGGCGGAAGAAGTCGTCACGACCGAGGTCCGATTCAACCGCCTGAGCGACGCAGAGATTGCCTGGTATCTCTCGACAGGCGAGTTCGAGGGGAAGGCCGGTGGGTACGGCATCCAGGGGCGCGCCGCGCGATTTATCGATGGGATCGACGGTTCCTGGTCGAATGTCGTGGGATTGCCGATCGCGACGGTCTACCGGCTGTTGTCTCGGGCCGGGGGGCCGGGGTCAGGCCGTGATTGACCGCGTTGAGCGGTAAACGGTATTCTGAGCGTGAGTTAGGTCAATCCCAGAGCTGAACCATGAAAGCAAAGACGATCAAGGTCGTTGCGACGGCTGCCGTCCTCGTGGCCGCGTTGTCCGGCTTGATGTATACGACGCTCAGCGAGGGGACGGAGTACTACAAGCATGTCGACGAGGTGATGACCGATCCGGCGGCGTGGCACGGCAAGCGAATGAGCCTCCACGGTTTCGTCGTCGAAAAGTCGATCTTCGCCAAACCCGACACGCTCGAGTACCGATTCGAGATTCAGAGCAACGGCAAGGTCATCCCCGCGCGCTATACCGGCGTGATCCCGGACACCTTCAAGGACGGCTCCGAGGTCGTGTTGAAGGGACAGCTGGGCCCGCACGGTTTCGACGTGTCACCGAACGGCGTGATGGCCAAATGCCCCTCGAAGTACGAAGCCAAGGGGCCCGGTACGCCCGGCGTCTGACGCCGAACGAACCACAACGGCGCGATCGCCGTGATCGCGACTGAGTAGAACCGCAGGCACCCCAACCATGCCGGCACTCGGTACTTTCATTCTCCTCACAGCCTTCGTCACCTGCGCCTACGCGATTGCGGCGTCTGTCGCCGGCGCGCGTCGCCGCTCCACTCGACTCGTCGAGAGCGGGATCGGCGCGTTCTACTTTCTGGCCGCGCTGATGGTTGTCGCCTCGGCGGTGCTCATCCACGCGTTCGTGACCGGTGACTACTCGATCAAGTACGTGCAGCGCTATTCCGACACCGCGCTGCCGCTGGCCTACAAGATCGCGTCGTACTGGGGCGGGCTCGACGGTTCGATCATGTTCTGGGTCTCGCTGCTGGCGGTCTTCGGGTCAGTGGCGATCTACACGAACCGCGACCGCCATCGCGAGCTGATTCCCTACGTCGTTTCGGTCATCGCCGCCACGGAGATGTTCTTCATCTTCCTGATGATCATTCACAAGAACCCGTTCTCGACGTTCTTGACGACGCCGCCGGCCGACGGTGCGGGCCTGACGCCGCTGCTCCAGAACTTCTACATGGCGATCCACCCGCCGTCGATGTACATCGGGTTCGTCTCGATGACCATCCCCTTTGCGTTCGGCATCGCGGCGCTCGTCACCGGGCATCTCGACGATGCCTGGATCAGGGCGGTGCGCCGCTGGACGATGATTGGCTGGCTGTTTCTCTCGTTCGGGCTGACGCTCGGGATGCTCTGGGCCTACGAGGAACTTGGCTGGGGCGGCTACTGGGTGTGGGATCCGGTTGAAAACGCCGGTCTCCTCCCCTGGTTCACGGCCACCGCGTTTCTCCACAGCATACGCGTCCAGGAGCAGCGCGGGATGCTGCGGGTGTGGAACGTCACGCTGGTCATCGTCACGTTCTTTCTGACGATCTTCGGGACGTTCATGACCCGCTCTGGCGTCGTCCAGTCGGTCCACGCGTTCGGAGAGGATCGCGAGCTGGCGATGCTGTTCACGATCTTCATGGTTCTCATCCTGACCTTCAGCTTTGGCTGGGTCATCCACCGTCTGCCGCTGCTGCGCGCGCGGCACGAGCTCGATTCATTCGTCTCCCGCGAGGCGGCGTTCCTTGCCAACAACTGGATCCTGCTGTTCTCAGCGTTTTTCGTGCTCTTTGCGACGATGTTCCCGACACTCAGCGAAGCGGTGACCGGTGAGCGGCTGACCGTCGGGGCGCCCTTCTTCAACCGCTGGATGCTGCCGATCGGCTTGATCCTGCTGACGCTGACGGGCATCGGCCCGTTGCTCGCGTGGCGCAAGTCGACGGCCTCCAACCTCGTTTACCAGTTGAAGTGGCCAGTCGTCGCCTTCGTCGGGACCGCAGCTGCGCTGTACGGCGTGGGTATCCGCGTCTGGGCTTCGGGCCTATGCTTTGCGCTCTGCGCGATGGTCACGACGACCATCGTTCAGGAATTCGTGCGCGGCACCCAGGTCCGTCGCGACGCCACGGGCAGCGACATCTTCACCGCGCTCGTTGGTCTCGTCGGGCGATCGAAGCGCCGCTACGGCGGCTACATCGTTCACGTCGGCATCGTCCTCATCTTCCTCGGCTTCGCCGGCGAAGGATTCAAGAAAGAACAACAGGCGCTGCTCAAGCCCGGCGAACAGGTGACCATCGGGTCTTTCACGGTTCGTCACGACGCGTTGCGGGTGACGACCGACGGCCAGAAGCAGATGGTCACCGGGCACGTCAGCGTGTTCGAGGACGGGAAGTCTCTAGGCTCCATGACGCCGGCGAAGTGGTACTTCAACAAGCGTGAGCAGGAGCCGACGACCGAAGTGGCCATCCGCCGCTCGCCGACCGAGGATCTGTACATCGTGCTCGCCGGGTTCGACGCGTCGGCCCAGACCGGCACTTACACGGTGACCGTCAATCCGCTGGTCAACTGGATCTGGTTCGGCTTTGCGGTAATGGCGCTCGGGACCGGCATCGCGCTGTTGCCCGAAAGCGCCTTTGCCTTCGCGGTCGCGAAGATTCCCGGAGGCGCGGCGACGACGGCGTTGCTGCTGGTGGTGCTGCTGCCGTCGGCCGGTTTCGCGCAGGCCACGACCGCCCTTCCCGAGAAGAGCGAACTGCGGCGGCAGGTGGAAAACGACATCATGTGCACGTGCGGCTGCCGCGCGCCCATGAACAACTGTCCGATGGGGCCGAGTTGCCACGGCCTCGAGGCACTGAACGCAAAGCTCGACACCTATTTCGCGCAGGGCCTGACCCGCGATCAGATTCGCCGCGCTCTCGTTGCCGACCACGGCGGACAGGACATCCTGACGGCGCCGATTGATACTGGTTTCAACCGGCTGGCGTGGATGTTTCCATACGTCGTTGGGATCGTCGGCGCGGGCGCGATCGCGCTCGCGGCCAAGCGATGGTCGCGGCACGACGCCGCGTCCCAGCACGAGCACGCGGTGGCCGCCGACGGCGCTCTCAACGTGAGACTCGATGATGAGCTCCGCGACCTCGACTAGGAACGCGGATCGCGCGGATTACTCGGATCGTACGGATCATACGGATCACACGGAATGCATTCCTGGATAGCGAATGGCGTCTAGTGATGCTTCGACCGCCCGGGCGAGCGAGGTACCGGTACGTCCGCCCGAGACGACGGCGACGTTCCGGCCTTCGCATTTTTTCGTCCTCGCTTCACTTATCGCTGCCACGGCGGCGGTCATCATGTCCCGGCAGTCCACGCCGGAACAGCTCGTCCTCATCAGCCTGACCATTGCCGCGGCCGGGCTCGCGGCTGCCGGCTTCTACCGCACGATGTCTCCGCTTGTCGGCGTCAGCTCGGCCGTCGCCGGCGAAGCGTTGTCGGAGCGGGGCCGGGCGGTCCTATCGCGTGAGAAAACGCTGGTCCTGAGAGCGCTCAAGGATCTCGAGTTCGATCGGTCGATGGGAAAGGTGTCTCAGGCCGATTTCGAGGAGATGGCAGCCCGCCTGCGCTCGCGGGCGATGTCGCTCATGAAGCAACTCGACGAAGACGAGAGCGGCTACAAGACGATCATCGAGCGCGAGCTCGGCGCGCGGTTGGCTGCCCGCACCGCTGCGCACGCAACCGACCAACCGCCAGAGGTTGAGCCACCGCCCGCCTCCGTCGTCGCCGGACTCTGCACGTGCGGGACATCGAACGACAGCGATGCGATCTTCTGCAAACGGTGCGGCGCGAAGCTGACCGGGCAATGAAGCTGAAACGGCCGACGGCCATGCCTCACGATGGGCACGATGGTTCGATGAACACGAAGAAAACCTCTAGGAATCCATCGTGAACATCGTGAACATCGTGAACATCGTGTGCATCGTGGACATCGTGTTCCGCCGTGGTCTCGTGACAACGTTTACGAGACGATTTCCGGGGCTCGTGTTGCTGCTCAGTGCCACGCTGTTATCGAGTCCGCAATCAGTCAGCGCTCAGATGGATCCCCAAGCGGTTGCCGGTATCCCGTTGCCGGTCTCCGACGTCGCGGTCGGCACCGTCGTCGTCCGCGTCATCAAGGGCTCGCTCGCCAACAATCTGCCGGAGCAACCGGTCGAGCTCGTCGGCGCGGGCGCGCCGCGAACGGTCAAGACCGACGCGAGCGGACGTGCCGAGTTCGCCGGGCTGCCTCCCGGCGCTCGGGTTTCGGCGGTTGCCACCGTCGCGGGCGAGCGACTGCAATCGCAAGAGTTCGCGGTGCCGGCGAGCGGAGGCACGCGCCTGCTGCTGGTAGCGACCGATGCCAATGCACCACCGGTCACTGCCGCCGGAGACTCGCGCGCAGTCCCGGGCCAGCCTGGCACGGTGGTGCTCGGCGATCAATCACGTTTCGTGTTCGAGTTTGGCGACGGCAGTCTGTCAGTGTTCAACATTCTCCAGCTAGTGAATAGCGCGGCCGGGCCGGTGACGCCGCCGCGACCGGTCGTGTTCGAGCTCGCGGCTGGTGCGACGGGCGTAACCATCCTGAAAGACTCGTCACCGCAGGCGACGGTCGCGGGCAAGCAGATTTCGGTGGCCGGGCCGCTTGCGCCGGGTGTCACCAACATCCAGTTCGCCTACTCCATGCCGTACTCGGGCGGGAGTCTGACGATTGAGCAGACGATGCCGGTTCCGCTGGCCCGGGTGATTGTCCTCGCCCAGAAAGTGGGTGAGATGCGCCTGACGTCGCCGCAGATGACGGAACAGCGCGAAATGCCAGCCGAGGGGCAGATGTACGTCGTCGGTCAGGGGCCGGCCGTGGGCACGGGTGCGCGCCTGTCGTTCGAGTTCGACAACCTGCCTCACGAGTCGCTTTGGCCCCGGTATCTGGCAGTCGCGATCGCGGTCGCGATTCTCGCGGCTGGCGCTTGGGGAAGCCTGCGCGCTCGGACCGCCCGCTCGTCCGGTCAGGACCGCCTGGAGAAGCGCCGTAGCCAGCTCTTCGACCAGCTGACGGCTCTCGAGGAGCAGCAGCGCGCCGGGCGAGTCGACGCGGCAGTCTATGCGTCGCGGCGCGCCGAGCTCGTCGCCGCACTCGAGCGCGTCTACGCGGAGATCGATCGTCAGGCCGCGTGATCGCGCGCGCATGGATTTCGCCTCCCTCGGCTTCACCGACGTTTCCCGCAGTTACGGCCGGCGTTGGGCGCTCAACCGCGTGTCGCTTCGTTGCGAGAGCGGCGAGATCGTGGCGCTCATCGGTCCGAACGGCGCCGGCAAGTCGACGCTGCTCGCAATCGCCGCAACGCTGATCTCGCCTTCGGGCGGCTCGGTCCGCTACGGCGAACACGACGCGCGGGCGACGCCGGGCCTGCGGCAGCGGATTGGCCTCGTCGGCCACGACCTCTACCTCTATCCTGAGCTCACCGCTGCCGAGAACCTCACGTTCTACGGCCGACTGCACCGCGTCGCCGATGTCGCGCGGCGCGTCGACGCCGCCCTCGATCGCGCGAACCTGACAGCGCGGCGACACGACGCTGTGCAGGGCTTCTCGCGGGGGATGCGACAGCGGCTGACGCTCGAGCGCGCGCTGCTGCACGATCCGCGGCTGGTGCTGCTCGACGAACCGTTTACCGGACTGGATGATGCCGCCTCGTCGTCGCTGGTTGCACGGCTCGCGGAATTGCGTGCGCGCGGGTGCATTGTCCTCGTGGCGACACACGACCTCGAGCTCATCGACGACGTGATCGATCGAGCGGTGCTGTTGCGCGATGGACGGCTGGTGGCGCTGCCGGCGACTGGCGGTTCGCTCAGGGAGCGTTACCGCCGGGGGAGTGGGGCGTCTTCTTCGTAGTGTCTGGCTTTAGCCCGACTGTCAGGGTCCGGCTAAAGCCGGACACTGCGGGTGTATGAGATAAGGACTGAATGCAGCTGCTCGAAGCCGCCTGGCTCGTCACGCGCAAGGACCTGCTGATTGAATTCCGCAGCCGCGAGATCGTCTATACGACATTGTTCTTCGCCGTGTCGGTCATGCTGGTGTTCTCGTTCAGCTTCGTCCGGGAAGGCATCGCCGTGGACGGCGCCGCGGGAGGGATCCTCTGGGTGGCGATCGCGTTCTCGGGGACGCTGGCGCTGGGCCGGGCATTCGAGCGGGAGCGGCAGAACGAAACGCTCCGTGGACTCCTGATGTCTCCAGCCGAGCGCCCCGCTCTCTACCTGGGCAAGCTCACGGGTATTCTGATTCTGCTCGCCGCGGTCGAGGTCGTCGTCGTTCCGATGGTCGCTTTTCTGTTTCAGGCGCCGCTCTTTCGGTATCCTGCGATGATGGCAGGGCTGCTCCTGACTGGCACGCTCGGGTTCGCGGCGGTGGGCACGTTGTTCGCGGCGATGCTGGTGCGGACGCGCAGCCGCGACGTGCTGCTGCCGATCCTTCTTTATCCGATTACCGTGCCGGTCATCATCGCCGGCGTGCGAGGCACTGCCGCGTTGTTGCAGCCCGACGTCGACTTGCCCATGGCGCGGGCGTGGCTCTCCATGCTCGTGTTTTTCGATATCGTGTTCGTGACGCTCGCGCTGTGGACGTTTGAGGCGGTGATGACAGAATAGGCTCAGGGCTCCAGGCTCAAGGCTCAGGCAAAACCGTCGAGTAAGTGGTCGAGTGTCTTGCTTGAGTCCTGAGCCTTGAGCCCTGAGCCCTGAGCCCTGAGCCCTGAGCCTTGAGCCCCAGATTCAACCATCATGCACACTCTCTTTCTCCCCCTCACCGTCCTTATCGCCGCGATGTTCGCCATCGCGCCGTGGCTCATCGTCGGCGCGCCGTATGAGTCGTCGATGGGACTCGTGCAGAAGATCTTCTACTTCCACTTTTCGGCGTGGATGGGCATGTTCGCCGCGACGGCGGTGTGCGGCATCGCTTCGGCACGAGTGCTGTTCAGGGGTCGGAAGGACGCGGACATTGCGGTGGTCGCCGCAGCCGAGCTCGTGGTGGTTTTCGGGCTGATCGGACTCATCACCGGACCGTTGTGGGGACGCAAGGCGTGGGGCGTCTGGTGGTCGTGGGACGCGCGGGGGACGTCGACGCTGGTGCTCTGGTTGATTTTCGTGTCAACGCTGCTACTTCGGCGGTTCGGCGGGCCAGGCTCAGAGCGCTTGTCGGCGGCAGTCGGGCTGTTCGGGCTGTTCAACGTCCCATTTGTGTACTGGTCGGTCAATCTCTGGCGGACGCTCCATCCCAAGACGTCAGTCGTCCCGACGCTTCCGGTGTCGATGGGCGTGCCACTCTGGTTCTCGACGGTAGCATTTCTCGGCCTCTTCACGTTGTTGTTCGCGATGCGGACGCGGCTCGAACGGCGCCGCGCCGAGCTCGATTCGCTTCACCTTGCGCTTGACGACTGACCGCAGATTGTGGCCACGGACAAAACAGCCGCGGACCAAACAGCCGCGGATCACACGGATCACACGGATGCGCTTATGAACAGCATCAACAAATTGCAGCTCGTGCTCATTGTCGTCGTGCTCGTGACGTGCTGGGGCGCGGCCACGGCCGCCAGCCAGGCGCAGCCACCACCGAGTCCGGCACAGGAAGGGTTCGTGCCGATCGATCAACTCCAGCAGAAGGAGCAGCTGCCAGCCGCGCCCTTGGTCATGGCCGCGTACGCGGCGTCCTGGCTCGTGATCTTCGGGTATGTGTGGTCGATCTGGCGTCGCCTGAGCCAGGTCGAGCAGGAGATGGCGAGTCTTACCCAGCGAATGGCAGGAGCGAACCGCCGGTGATCGGCAACATGACGGCGGCGCATTTCATCTTCATCCCCGCGGTGTTGCTGATTGGCATCGTGATCGGATGGGTGTTGGGCTCGCGCGCCGCTGCTGACGCCTACGCGATGGAGCTCAAGAGGCGAGAAGAACGTGGGAAGTCTCAGAGCAGGTCCGGCTAAAGCCGGACACTACGACCGCTAGTCTTGAAACCCTGAACCTTGAACCCTGAACCTTGAACCCTGAACCTTGAACCCTGAACCTTGAACCCTGAACCCTGAACCCTGAACCGCATTACCTCCCCACCGCGAGCCGATTTGCCAGGCTCGCCGGCAACCCGGCACTCAGAATCCGCTGCTGGGCGGCATCAACCGGGTAGACGACGCGTTTGAGAGTCAGCGAAAATGTGACAGAGTCATAGATCCCATACGCGGCTCGAGGGTCGCCATCGCGAGGCTGCCCGACCGACCCGGCGTTGACGAGATACCGCGCATCCGGGACGAGGACGACGGTCGTATCTTCGTCGGCCTGCGGCACGAACCCATCGAACGATTCGTTCTCGTAGTGAAAGACCACCGGGAGATGGGTGTGCGCGAAGATGCAGAGCGGACGGACGCTGGCACTGAGCGCCCGAAGCGCGTCTTCACCATCGAAAATGTAGTGGTCCTCGTCAAACGGCGAGCCGTGGCAGATCTCGAGGTGCTCGTCGATGGCCTCGGGGCCAGCCGGAAGTTCTTTGAGGGTACTGGCGGTTGTCGGGCGTGAGCGTCTCGTGTGTCCAGACAGCGGCCAGACGCGCGACCTGGTTGAAGTTGCTCCCATCCTCGATGCCGCACGCCGCCTTGTCGTGGTTGCCGCGGATGACCGCGACTGGATCCAGGCCGCGGATGCGGTCGACCACCTCGTTCGGCGCCGCGCCATAGCCGACGAGGTCTCCGAGGACGAGTAAATGGTCCCAGCTGCGCTCCGCGTCGAGCACGGCGGTGAGCGCTTCGATGTTCGCGTGAACGTCAGCAATGATCAGATAGCGCATCGGGGCTCACTGCCGGACGTGGTCCGCGATCTGCTCGGCGATGGCTTCGGCCGATGCGCCGCCGACGTCGATTCGCACGTGCGCCTGCGCGTAGGCGACGCGCCGGGCGGCGAACAGTCGTTCCATCTGGACGCGGTCGGCCGCCAGGGGCCGCCTGCCGTCGGCCGGCAGCCGCGCGAGCACGACGTCGATGGGCACATCGAGCCAGACCGACAGCCCATCCAGATTGATCGCGCCGCGGTTGTCGGGTTCGACGAACGTGCCGCCGCCGGTCGCCACCACGACGTGACGCAAGGGCAGCAGCACCTTGAGAATGTCCCGTTCCACGTCGCGGAAATACGGTTCCCCGGCCCGCGCGAAGATCTCTGCCACCGGACGCCGTTCGCGCGCCTCGATCAGCTCATCGACGTCTTCCGCCCGCCAGCCGAGTCGATTTGCCAGCGCATGCGCCACCGTGGTTTTACCAGCGGCCATGAAGCCGACCAGATAAATCTTGTCAGCCGTCACCGCGTCAGCCGTTCGAGCGCGTCAAAAAATCCCGGATACGATACGTCGACCGACGATGCCCCGAGAATCGTCGTTGGCTGGGCGGCGGCGGTCGCCGCGACTGCGAAGGCCATGGCCAGCCGATGATCGCCAGCGGCGTCGACCGTACCGCCCGCAAGCGGGCGCGCCACCAGGCGGAACCCGTCGGGATACTCCTCGACCGACGCTCCGAGCGCCTGCAGGCCCGTCGCCAGACAGCTGATCCGGTCGCTTTCCTTGACTCGCAGCTCTCCGGCGCCGCGGACGCGCATTTCCGCGCCGGCAGGCAGCATTGCCCCGAGCGCAGCCAGCGCCGGAATCTCGTCGATGACGCCTGGCACCTCGTCTGGTTCAATAACGAAGCTGGCCGGCGAGTCGTACATCACGCGGATTCGCCCGACCGGCTCGCCAGCGTCCTCGTTGTCGATCTGGAGCTCAACCCGCGCGCCGGCGCGACGAACAATCTCGAGCATGGCAATGCGGGTCGGATTCAGGCCAACCCCGTCGATCTCGATCTCGCCTCCCGGCGTGCCCGCGGCCAGGGCAACCCAGAACGCCGCGCTCGACACGTCGCCCGGGACCACGAGCTCGCGCGCCGTGAGTCGTTGGCCGCCAGTGACGCGAATCGCCTCGCCGACTTTCTCGACCGTCACGCCAAATTCGTGAAACGCGCGCTCGGTATGATCGCGCGTCGGGACGGGCTCGAGAACGGTCGTTTCGCCTTCGGCCTGGAGACCAGCGAGAAGAACCGCGCTCTTGATCTGGGCGCTCGGCACTTCCGGCCGATGGGCGATGGCGCGCAGCGTCGCGCCGTCGATTGTGAGCGGCGGCCTGCCGTCCTGCGATCCGATTGCCGCCCCCATGGCGGTGAGCGGCCGGATGACGCGTTGCATCGGGCGGCGGTTGAGCGAGGCGTCGCCGCTCATCACAGTGCGAAACTCGTGTGCGGCCACGATGCCCGACAGGAGCCGCATCGTGGTCCCGGAGTTACCTGCGTCGAGTGGCATGGGCGCGGCCGCGAGGCCTCTCAGTCCGCGCCCTTCTATCTGAACGTCCCCGGGGCTGCCGTCCGAACGATCGGGCTCACGGCGCACCGTGACGCCGAGTGCCTGCAGGCAGCCGAGGGTCGAGAGGCAGTCGGCGCCAGTCAGGTAGCCGCGGATGGTCGAGCGACCGTCGGCGAGCGCCGCGAGCATGGCGTACCGGTGGGAGATTGACTTGTCGCCTGGCACTCGCACGCGGCCGGCCACTTGTGCCGCGGGCTTCACAAGGGCCACGTCGGCCGGCGCGTGAGGCATGTCCCGCACTATAACATTGGCCCCAACCCCGATTCCCATTCCCGGGCGAATCCGGTTTAGAATAAAAGCACCAAGCGTGCACGTTCAGGCCGCCGACTCCATCGTCCAAACCGCGTCCGGAATTCTCGGCGCCGGTGCCGCCGCCCCCGCATGCTGACACGCGGCGGTACCGTCAAGCTCCAGCTACACAGCAACTTCGACATGCTGGACTTCGTCCAGTTGGTCAGCGACCGCATGGCCCACCTTGGCGGGCTCGATGATGACGCCGTCCACTGGATCGGCGTTGCCGTCCGCGAATCCGTGATCAACGCGATGAAGCACGGGAATCGCGAGGACGCGCAGAAGCTCGTCACCGTCGAGTTCACGTTTGCGCCGACCGCAGAGCCGAGCGAGCTGATCGTTCGGGTCCTCGATCAGGGCGAGGGCTTCGATCCCGAAGAAATCGCCGATCCGCTGGCTCCGGAGAACCTGCTCAAGGCGAGCGGCCGGGGCATCTTCTTCATGCGCAGCTTCATGGACGACGTCACCCTCCGGCGCGGCGACGAGGGCGGGATGGAAGTGCGCATGGTCAAAAAGCTCTCGTCCGGTGGCTGACGTTCCGCAGCCGCTCCTGCTGGCGACGGCCGTCGAGGCGGTCCTGCGCGCCGGCGAAGTGCAGATGGCGCACTTCGGGCGCGAGTTCCGAGTCGACAAGAAGGGCGTCATCGATCTGGTCACCGAGATCGACATCGAGATCGAGCGCGGTTTCCGCGCGATGATTGCCGAGCGCTTTCCCGATCACGCGGTGCTCGGCGAGGAGTTCGGGGCCGGCGACTCCACCGGACGCGTCCCGTCCCATTGCTGGGTGTTCGATCCGATCGACGGCACCACCAACTACGCGCACGGCCTGCCGATCTTCTGTTCGTCGCTGGCCTTCGAGGTCGACGGCCAGCCGGTCGTCGCCGCCATCTACGATCCGTCGCGGCGTGAGCTGTTCACGGCCGAGCGTGGTCAGGGCGCCTGGCTGAACGGCGCGCCGCTGCGAGTGTCCTCAGCCGAATCACTCATCGACTCGCTGCTCGTCACCGGGTTCCATTACGACGTGCAGAAAGATCCCGGCGAAGTCATCGAGATCTTCGCCTCGTTCATCAGCCGTTCCCGCGCCGTCCGTCGGCTGGGTTCGGCCGCCCTCGACCTCTGCTACGTGGCGGCCGGGCGTTTCGATGGATTCTGGGAACGCAAGCTGCAGCCGTGGGACGTCGCGGCCGGCGCGCTCATCGTCGCCGAGGCCGGCGGACAGGTAACAGCAATGTCGGGCGGTCCGTACGGGTCGCGCGAGGGCAGCATCCTTGCGTCAAACGGCCTGATTCATGCCCAGATGCTCGAGACGATTGCCGGCACCTGATGCGCGCCCGGAAGTCAGATGTCGATTCTCCACCGACGGAGAGAATCGAGATCTGACCCCTCGAGGTGTCCCGAGTGACACCCAGACATGACACCCGCCGAAGCCCCGCCGTCGGCAGGGCTTCGGCGCGGCAGGCGCCGCCCTGCCCGTACTCGCGCCAAGCTCGCAAGGCGTTTTTTGGGATTTTGTATGACCGTTGGAGCGGGCGGCGCCTTCCACGGGGATGGCACTTTTCATGCTCAGGTGATGGCCGAGCGCCGTCCCGGCCCTGGAGTCCGGTTCGGCATACGGAGACTGTCATGATGAAACGCTACTGGCTGAATCGCGTGAAGAGATCGAGCCTGGGCCTCGTCGCGGGGGTTACGCTGATCATCGCGGGGCTACCGTCGCCCGCGAGCGCGCAGATCGTCCAGGTGTCCCGAGGCGACGCGCGAAACTCGGTGGGGTTCAACTTTGGTTACTTCGCGGTGCGTGGCGAAGACGTGCGCATCGACGACGACGTCCTGCTCGCCAACCTCGACGACCTCGCCTTCGAGATTGGCGACTTCAGCGGGTTTTCATTCGGCGGCGAATGGCTCTACGGGATCGGAAACTTCATCGAAGCCGGCGTTGGCGTCACCTACTACCAGAAAGAGGTTCCAAGCCTGTATCGCGACTTCGTGGACGTCGATGGCACCGAGATTCTGCAGGACCTGAAGCTGCGTGTCCTGCCGATTACCGCGACTGTGCGCTTCCTTCCCATCGGCCGCGCCGCACCGGTTCAGCCATACGTCGGCGCAGGAATTGGGTTTTTCATCTGGCGCTATACCGAATCCGGAGAGTTCGTCGACTTCTCCGACGGCACCATTTTCCGCGATCGGTACTCGGCGGACGGCACTGCTGTCGGTCCGGTGGTTCTCGGCGGCGTCCGTTTCCCGATTGGCGACGCGATGACGACCGGCGTGGAGTTCCGCTGGCAAAAGGCCGAAGGGGACACCGATCCAGCCGAGAGCCGTCTGATCGCGCCCAAAATTGACCTCGGTGGCTGGACGACCACCTGGAACCTGCACTTCAGGTTCTGAAAACATGCTCACGGCGTAGCCCGGTACAGGGCTACGCCGCCTCCCTCCGCGACCCGTTCGAAGCCCTTCAAAAAGCCGGCGAACTGCTTCGACCGCTGGTAGACGGCGTCTCCGCCTTCAGCGCGTTCCTCGACCGCCACCCATGTCACGTACGCGGCGGTCCGTACTGCATCGCGGATATCCAGACCTCGCCATTGCCTTCCTGCAGAAAATCGTGGATGTCGAATCCTTCGAGCGACAGGTCGTGCATGTAATGCGCGAGCGATCCCATGCTCATCATGATCGGGCGCCCATCGTGGTGCGCGCGCAAATAGGCGGTGACCGCGCGGCGGCCCGCCATGTTCTGCGCATCGCGCTGTGACTCGACGATGACCGGCGCCGTCCGATCGAGCGGTGAGACCTGCCAGATCGCCGCTGCGACGGCTACGATTGCGGCACCGGCGCGCAGAACGCGCGGAAGCAAGCCAATGCCGGCGCCGACGAGCGCCGCGCACGCGACGACGAGCGGCACGCCGTAGCGGATGCGGAACGGGTGGCCCTCGAAGTATGCGTACCAGGGCAGGGCCGCGGCGCCCACCAGCGCCAGTACGAGCACCATCGACGCGAGCGAGCGCGATCGCGCAAAGGTCCACGCGATCAAAGCTGCGCCACGCGTACGCCGGCCACACCAGAGCCGGACCCGAGAGTCGATAGACACCTTCTCGTACCTGATCCCAGGCCAGCAGCGGCTGGCCGATCGCGTCGTTCTCCGCGACGAAGAACCCTGCGCTGACGAACCAGGCGCCGACCGTCCATCGGCTGTTGAGCAGGAAGAGCGCAATCGCGACCGCCGGGTATGCCGCCAGCCGGGTGATCGCCATCGTCGCCGCGCCGGGAGTCGTGCCGCGTCTCAGAAGAACCGCGAACGCGAGAGCGAGCAGCGCGGCGCACATCGGCCACGCCTCGTACCGCGTCATGCATGCCGCCGCGAGCAGCCAGCCCCGCCGCCCGGGGCCAATCCGGCGCGCCACGATCGACCCACTCTGCGACCAGCGCCACGCGCGAGCAGCGTCGTGCCGAAGAGCAATGGTTCGGTCATCGGCGTGCTCTGCAGGTAGAGGACGTTTGGGTTTAGCGAGGAGCAGCGTCGCGGCTGCCGCGCCGGCCGCGATCGATCCGGTCCGCTGGATGATGAACGAGGCCAGCGCCCATGCGCCGGCCGCCATCGATACGACCGATATCGCGATCGCCGACGCGCCGGTGCGGTACCACGCGTCCACCTGCACAGGGACCATGTTCAGGAGATGCGGGAAGGGAAGCCACACGGCGCCGATCTGCTGCCATCCAGGCATCAGGCTGTCGAGGATACGGCGCGCCACGACGAGATGCGCGCGCGCGTCGTAGTGGCTCAGCGCCAGGCCGGCGCGAGCTGTAGTAGATCGCGCAGCGGCGCTGCCGGCAAGAAGCGTGGTCGCCGCGATCACCAGGGGCGCCGAGCGCGCAGGATTCTTGCCATCGGCGCCGTCGGTCGGCTGAATCGTGCGTCGTGGTGGCCAGAGCGCTTCTTAGTCTACACTTTGGGACAATGGCGGGTTTCGTCGCGTGGATCAAGGACTTCGCGATTTCCCTCGGCGGCCCCGGGTTGTTCGTCATCGCGTTTCTCGATTCGTCCTTTCTCTCGTTCCCCGAAGTCAACGATCTCCTGATCATCTGGCTGACGACGCAGCACAAAGAACGGATGGTCTACTACGCGCTGATGACCACGCTCGGGTCGGTCAGCGGCTGCCTGGCGCTCTACGCGCTCGCGCGCAAGGGCGGCGAAGCGTTCCTCGTCAAGCGCTTCAATCCGCAGTACGTCGAGCGCGCGATGACGACGTTTCGGCGCTACGGCCTGCTCGCGATCCTCATCCCCTCGATTCTTCCGCCGCCAACGCCCTTCAAGATCTTCGTGCTGGCGGCTGGGGTCGCCAAGGTCCGGCCGCGTCGACTTCATCCTGGCGATCGCGATCGGTCGAGGGTTTCGCTACTTCGGCGAGGGCCTGCTCGCGGTCTACTACGGCGACCAGGCCGCGGACTTCCTGCGACAGAACGCCAGAACGGTCGCGCTGGTCGTCGCCCTGGCGGTCGTCGTCGGCGGCGTCGGCTGGATCCTCTGGCAGCGCAGGAGCGACCGCCCGGCGGTTTGACGATCGGGCCAGAAGGCCTGTATAATCAAACGTTTATCAGTATCAGGAATGCAGCCGGACATCTCGGTCGTCGTCCCGATGAAGAACGAGGCGCCCAACGTGGAGCAGCTCTACGCGCGAGCTGACCGCGGCGCTCGAGGCCGGCGGACGCCCGTACGAGATCCTCGATCATCGACGACGGGAGCACCGACGACACCTTCGCGCGGCTCGCCGAGCTGCAGACCTCGGATGCCAGGCTGCGCGTGATCCGCTTCCGCCGCAATTTCGGCCAGACCGCCGCCTTCGCGGCCGGCTTCGCCCATGCCCGCGGGCGCTACATCGTCACCATGGACGGCGATCTGCAGAACGACCCGCGCGACATCGCCGCGATGGTGACCATGCTCGAGCAGCACCCGGCCGACATCATCGCGGGATGGCGCAAGGATCGAAAAGACAAGTTCTTCAGCCGCCGGCTGCCGTCGATGGTCGCCAACCGCATCATCTCGAAGGCCACCGGCGTGAAGCTGCACGACTACGGGTGCTCGCTCAAGGTCTTCCGTGCCGAGGTCGTCAAGCCGATGAAGCTCTACGGCGAAATGCACCGGTTCCTGCCGGCGATCGCCAGCGAGTTCGGCGTGACGACGGTCGAGACGGTCGTCAACCATCGGGCGAGGCAGCACGGCACGTCGAAGTACGGCATCTCGCGCACGATACGCGTCATCCTCGATCTGCTGACGGTCAAGTTCCTGATCAGCTACCGCACGCGCCCGGTGCAGATCTTCGGGCTGTGGGGCCTGCTCATGGGGCTCGCTCGGCGGCGCTGATCCTCGCGTGGCTCGTCTACGTCCGCTTGACGACGCTGCAGGGAATCGCCGATCGGCCGATTCTGCTCCTCGGCATCCTGCTGATCTTCACCGGCGTTCAGCTCGTGACGCTCGGGCTGCTCGCGGAGATGCAGGCGCGGACGTACCACGAGTCGCAGGACAAGCCGACCTACGTCATCCGGGAAATCCGCCAGAGCGAGCCCCGCCATGCATTCCTGCCACGCCCGGCAATCGACCGCAGGCCGGAGACGACGAATCCCGTGTCAACATCAAGCGGTTCAACTGAGCCGCGGGCGCGAGGCCAGCGGAGCGGACTGCGGCCGGACTCCTGGCGCAGCAGACGCCCGCATCACCGACATCCAGCGGGAGTTCGGCGCGAGCCGATCGCGCCGCGCAGCGCTATGCCGATCTCGTCGTCGGGCAGCCGGGTCTGTGGCCGCTCGTGCGCTACGAGTCGGTCGCTGCTGCTGTCGGCCTGGGTGCCGGGCGCGCTCGGCCTGTTTCTGCGTTCGAAGCTGTATCCGCTGATTCTCGGCCGCGTCGGCAGGAACGTCGCGTTCGGCTGCAACGTCGTGCTGCGGCATCCGCACAAGATCGAGATCGACGACAACGTCGTCATCGACGACCAGTGCTGTCTCGACGCGAAGGGCACGACCAACCGCGGCATCTCGATCAAGCGCGGCGTCTTCGTCGGCCGCAACACGATCCTGAGCTGCAAGAACGGCGACATCGTGCTCGACGAAGACGCGAACATCGGCTTCAACGTCGAAGTGTTCTCGGCGGCGACGGTCCGGATCGGCAGGAAGGTGCTCATCGCGGCCTACACCTACCTCGTCGGCGGCGATCACCTCTACGACCGCGTCGATGTCGCCGGTGCTCGACCAGGGGCGGACGGCGCGCGGCATCGACGTCGGCGACAACGTCTGGCTCGGCGCGCACGTCGTCGTCGCCGACGGCGTGCGCATCGGGCGCGACGCCGTCATCGGTGCCGGCGCGGTCGTGACGTCGGATGTGCCGGAGTTTCACGTCGCCGCCGGCGTGCCGGCGCGCATCATTCGCGATCGACGGGCGTCGGACATCGGGGAGCTGAACCGGCATCATGTGCGGCATTGTCGGGATCGTCGAGCGGGATCTGAATCGCCCGGTGGCGGCGGGCGACGTGCAGCGGATGGTCCGGACGCTGAACCATCGCGGTCCCGACGACGAGGGCAGCGTCCTGCTGCCGGGCGTCGGCCTCGCCATGCGCCGGCTCGTCGATCGTCGACATCGCCGGCGGCCAGCAGCCGTTCGCGAACGAAGACGGCTCGATGCAGGTCGTCGCCAACGGCGAGATCTACAACTTCCAGGCAGGTCAAGGACGAGCTCGCCGCGCGCGGTCACCGCTTTCGATCGCGCTCGGACATCGAGGTGCTCGTCCACGCCTACGAAGAGTACGGCGAGGCCTTCCTCGGGCAGGATTCGCGGGATGTTCGCGCTCGCGCTGTGGGACGGCCGGCGCCGCGCGCTCATCGCGGCGCGAGATCGCGCGGGCGAGAAGCCGCTCTACTACACGCTGACGCCGCAGGGTCTGCGGCTCGCGTCGGAGATCAAGGCGCTGCTGTCGCGGCCCGAGGTCGATCGGACGCTCGATCACGAGGCGCTCGACCAGTTCCTGACCTACGAATACATCATCGCGCCGCGGACGATCTTCAAGGCCATTCACAAGCTGCCGCCGGCACACTATCTCGTCTACAAAGACGGCGAGATCACCGTCAAGCGCTACTGGGATGCCGCCGACGTCCAGGTGCGCGCCTGGACCGAGGCCGAGGCCGCCGAGGCGCTCCGCGAGACGCTGCGGCGAGGCGGTGCGCAGCCAGATGATGTCGGACGTGCCGATCGGGCTCTTTCTGTCCGGCGGCATCGACTCGAGCGCGGTCGGGATCATGCTGCGCGACGCGCCGGGCGGCTCCGCGGTGTCGAGCTTCAGCATGGGCTTCGACGACGGCAGCTACAACGAGCTGCCGTACGCGCGGGAAGTCGCGCGCGCTGTGCGGGACCGCGCACCACGAAGGGACCGTGACGCCCGACGTCGCCGCACTCTTCGACCGCCTGGTCGTCCATCTCGACGAACCGTTCGCCGATGTGTCGCTCTTTCCGACGTTTCTGGTGTCCCAGATGGCGCGGGAGCACGTGAAGGTCGTGCTGACGGGCGACGGCGGCGACGAGCTCTTCGGCGGATACGACGCCTATCAAGCGGAAGCGCTGGCGGGGAAGTGGGCCGGGCTTGATGCCGGAGGCGGCGACGCGCGCGGCAGACGCGATTCTCGCGCTGGTCCCGCCGACCGACAAGAAGAAGGGCCTCGTCAACAAGGCGCGGCGGTTCGTCGACGGCCTCGCGCATGCGCCGGCGTCGATTGCGCAGTACCGCTGGATGACGTTCCTCGGCGCCGACGCCAAAGAGCGCTTGTATACGCCCGCGTTTCGAGACGCGCCTCGTCGTCGGCCGACGTCTATCGGCCCGGTCCGCGAAGCGCTGGCCGCGCAGGGCCACGACGATCTGCTGAACCGGCAGCTCTACGCCGACCTGTCGATCTATCTCGCCGACGACATCCTGGTGAAGGTCGATCGGATGAGCATGGCGACCTCGCTCGAGACGCGCGCGCCGTTTCTCGACGCCGACGTCATGGAGCTGGCGTTCTCGATGCCCGGCGATCTGAAGATTCGCGGCGGCACGCGCAAGTACATCCTCAAGCAGGCGCTGCGCGGCCTGCTGCCGGATCGCGATCCTCGACCGGAAGAAGGAAGGCTTCAGCATTCCGATGAAGCAGTGGTTGAAGCGGGAGCTGAAGCCGCTGATGGAGCGCCTGCTGGCGCCGGATCGGCTCGCGGCGCGCGGACTGATCGAGCCGGCCGAGACGCGCCGGCTCATCGACGAGCATTGCGCCGGACGTGCCAACCACGCGCATGTGCTGTTCAGCTTGATGGTATTCGAGCGGTGGGCGGAGGAGTTCGCGCTGTGACGATGCGGCGATGTCGCGTGGCGGCACTCGTCGTCGTCGCATCGTTGCCTGGATGGCTGGGCGCGTGCGGCAGCTCGCCGAATGCGCCGCCGCCGCCACCCGCTGTCGCTGACGTGCCCGGCGAACGTGCGCCGTGCAGTCGCCGGACGGCAACGCCGTCACGGCGTGACGTTCGACGCGCCGCAGTCGAGCCGGCGGCACCGCGCCGGTGACGACCACCTGCACGCCGCAGTCCGGCAGCCACGTTCCCGGTCGGGACGTCGACGGTGACGTGCCAGGCGCGGGATTCGCGCGAGCCAGAGCGCGTCGTGCGGCTTCATCGTCATCGTGCAGGGCCCGCCGCGGCTGTCGGCGACGCGGTTCCTGGCGTTCGGCGACAGCCTGACCGCCGGCGTGCTGTCGCCCGCCGTGACGCTGCTGATCGTCTCGCCGCCCGACTCGTATCCGTTCGGGCTGCAGAGTCGCCTCGTGTCGCGCTACCGCCAGCAGACGCCGGTCGTGCTGAACGAGGGCAACCCCGGCGAGCTGGCCTCGGGCACGGGCGTGCAGCGCTTCAGAAGCGTGCTGCTGCAGAATCGGCCGGAAGTCGTGCTGCTGATGGAGGGCACCAACGACCTGCTCGATCGGCCAGAACGGCGCCAACGCCGCGATCAACGCCCTGCGCGCGATGGTGCGCGAAGCCAAGAGCCAGAGCGTCCGCATCGCGCTCGCGACGATCCCGCCGCAGCGCGCCGGGCGGTCTGCGCAACCGCGACGCCGTGGTCGCACTGATTCCGGGCTTCAACGACCGGATCCGAGCGCTGGCCAGCGCCGAAGGGATCCCGACCTGATCGACGTCTTCAACGGCATGAAGGACGACCTCAGCTACATCGGCGTCGACGACCTGCACCCGACCGTGCGCGGATACGATGCCATGGCCGACCATCTACTTCGACGCGATCCAGGCGGATCTACGAAGTCGACAGCCGGGCAGCTCGGCAGGTTCCGGCGGTGACGCGAACAGCCGGCACCACGAGCGACGCGTTCGAAGCAGCGCGACGACTACGGCAACTACGAGGCCAACCTGCGATTCCTGCGCGAGGCCGGGCTCGCACCCGGCGCCGGGCCGCTCCTCGAGATCGGCAGCGGCAAGGGCACGGATGCTCGACCTGCTGCGGCGTGAGGGTTTCGACGCGCAGGGCGTCGAGGTCAACGCCGACGATGATCGACGAGAGCCGCCGGCTGTTCGGCGACCTGCCGATTCAGAAGGTCGACGGCGCGACGCTCCCGTTCGCGGACGCGCACGCTTCGCGACCGTCGTCAGCTTCGACGTGTTCGAACACATTCCCGACAGCGACGCGCACCTGCACGAGGTCACCCGCGTGCTGTCGCCGGGTGGGGCGTATTTCCTGCAGACGCCGAACAAGTGGACCAACGTGGTCTTCGAGACGATTCGCTGGCGCAGCTTCACCGCGTTTCGCGTCGACCACTGCTCGCTGCACAGCTATCGCGAGATCCAGGCGACGCTTCGCGAGCCACGGGTTCGACACCGAGTTCTTCGACATCCCGGTCGTGACCGACTTCTTCCAGTGGAAGGTGCCGCCGCTACCTCGGGTGGCCGGGTCTCGCGACGCTGAAGGTCGCCAACCCCGACCGGTTTCCGCTCGCGCTGCGCACCAACTTCTACGTCAAGGCGCCGCCTGCGCCGCGCCCCGTGACCGATGAGCGATTCCGTCCAGCGGTGCCGCGGTCTCACGGCCGCGCGTGCGCACCTACTGGAACGAGCGCATCCACGACCTGGAGATGACCACGCAGCCGGTCGGGACGCGCGCGTTCTTCGACGAGCTCGACGACTACCGGTTCGACAAGCTCGCCTACCTGCCGCGGGTGATCGACTTCGGCGGCTACAGAGGGCAAGCGTCTGGTCGAGGTCGGGTGCGGCGTCGGCACCGACCTCGTGCGGTTCGCCCGCGGCGGAGCGCGGGTCGTCGGCGTCGACCTGTCGGAAACCGCCATCCGGCTCGCCCGGCAGAACCTCGCGCTGCACGGCCAGCGCGGGCAGCGCGTCATCGTCGCCGACGGCGGCAGCGCTGCCGTTCGGCGACAGCAGCCAGGACGTCGTCTACGCGCACGGCGTGCTGCAGTACGCGCCGGACCCGCGCCGGATCGTCGAGGAGGCGCTGCGGGTGCTCGAGCCGGGCGGCACGGCGATCTTCATGGTCTACAACCGCGTCTCGTGGCTGCACGCGCTGTCGAAGCTGATGAAGGTCGAGCTCGAGCACGAGGACGCGCCGGTGCTGCGGCTGTACTCGATCCCCGAGTTCCGCGACCTCATCCGAGGGTTTCGCGAGACGACGCTCGTGCCGGAACGATTTCCGGTGAAGTCGCGCCTGCACAAGGGCTGGAAGGCCGTCGCCTACAACGGCGTGTTCGTGGGAGCGTTCAATGCCATTCCGCGGCCGCTCGTCCGGCGCTTCGGCTGGCACCTGATGGCGATTTGTCGAGAAGTAGGCTCGGGGCTCGGGGCTCAGAGGATCTTCGAGTAGGCGTTCGAAGCGGTTTTGCCTGAGCCTTCCGAGCCCAGAGCCTTGAGCCAGCCGGATCTACCGCGCAGCGACGAGCGCGGCCTGCGTTGTGATAGCGGCGCTTCTCGACGGCCGCGCGCACGAGGAACTTCGCGTACGGGCGCGACCTGCTTGATCGCGGCGACGTTCATCTGGCACGGGCTGAGGCAGGTCGGGCACTTCTGGTCGCGGATGTAGTCGCGGTGCGCCTGGCCCGCGGCGCTGAAGTAGAGCTCTTCCGGATCGGTGTCCTTGACGTTGCCGATCGACGTCGCTGTTCTCGCAGAAGAACACGCCGCCGTCCGGGTTCAGCATGATGCCCTGCGTCTGGAACGGGCAGGGCGCCAGACGGTGATAGCCGTTGGCGATCATGTCGGCGTAGTGCATGTAGACGTAGTTCTGGCCGTCGAGCACCGAGTCCTTCCGGACGCGATCGAGGAAGAACTGGCGCATCCGCTCTTCTTCCTCGCCCACGACGCCGGCCGTTGCGGCGAGCTCGGTGTTGCCGAGCATCGGCTCGGTGAACCGGACCATGTTGAAGACGATGTCCAGGTCCTCGCTCCTCGCCCACGCGAGGATGTTCTCGGCATCGTCCAGGTTCATGTGGAAGATGGTCGTCGAGATCCCGAAGTTGAAGGGGTACTTCTTCTGCAGCTCCTTCATCGCGCGGATCGTCTCGTTCGCCTTCTCGAATCCGCGCTTCACCTGACGCACCTGGTTGTGCATGTCGCCGACGCCGTCGATCGAGACGCGGGTGCTGAAGATGATGTTCCGCTCGTGGCACATCTCGACGATCTTCGTCAGCATCGGGATGCCGCGATGCGGGCGTCAGGCCGGTCGTGTTCAGGCCGAACTTGCGCAGCCGGGGCAGCCTGTCGAGCATGACCCGGCAGATGTCGACGAGGTCGTTGCGCGTCGTCGGCTCGCCGCCCGAGACGTTGGCGTTCTCGATGTTCTTCCAGAGGCCCGAGCTGAAGGCCTTGTCGATCTCGGCGAGCGACATGTCCGTCTTGCGGTCGCCACGCTTCCAGTTCCAGCACATCTCGCAGCGCGCGTCGCAGACGAACGTGCAGTGGAAAATCAGCACGGTCGGGTGAATCGGGCGGTGCCGGGCGACGTAGCTGTTGACGAGGTCGCGGGGGGCGCTGATCGCCGCCTTGGCGAGGTACTTCAGCGCGTAGACTTGTGCCATAAAGTATTGATTTTAAACCTTCTGTGGCCGCAAAGTAAAGCCGCTTGTGAGCTAAGCCCGAGGAGCAATAAGGGGTAAGACCACGCGAGATAGGTCCCGGTTGCGTGCGGTTTGACGAGCGTTGCGCCGATCGCGACCGCTCCAGCGAGCAGTGCCAGCTCAGCCGGCCGACGGCCCCGGGCCAGGAAAAAGGTCGACACGAGGAAGGCCGCAAAGGCGAGCCACGCCGGCGACGTGAACCCCGAACCGCCGACGAGCGGCGTGCTCAGCGACTCGACGGATCCCTTCGCGCTGGCCCCAGAAGCCGAAGGCGCTGGACCCGTAGCCGCGCGGGTCGGTGTGATGCCCGAACGTGTCGTACATGATGGTGCCGAGCCGTGACCGCTCGCCGGCAGGCTGCGACATCGCGTACACGCCGCCGGCGATGATCGCCGCCGCGAGGCCGAACCCGATCGCGAACCGCGTGCGCTTCGTCACGTCGTTCCAGTAGAACCCCAGCCACGCCGGTGCCATGAACGCAGGGTAGAACCCGACGCCCGTGCTCATCGCGAGCAGCACGCCGGACAGCGCCGGTGAGCCGAGCGCGGCGAACGCGAGGAGCGTCATCGACGCCGGCGCGATGTGCGAGACGAACGTGATTCCCGCCACCTGATCCTCGCGTCCGCCGATGCCCGAGGATCGCGAGGCTGCCGCAGTACAGGCAGACGAGGCCCCAGGCGACCCGCGCATCCGCCAGTGCGGCGAGCGGCGAGCAAAGAGCGCCAGGACGCCCGACGAGGTGAAAGACGATCGTGCACAGATCTGGGTCGCCAGCGCCGGCGGCAGATAGTAGGGCGTGCCGGACGTCAGGTTCGGGCGCGCCGGCGAAACCGGTTCACCGGGTCGGGCGACAGCAGGACCTGAAACGGCACGTGCGCCGCGTAGAGCAGCGGCCCGTAGGCGGCGCCTGGCGTTCCGGTCAGCAGGGGGTCGCCGTACGGCAGCCGTCCGCGCTCTCGCAACCGCTGCGCCCCCAGGTTCACGAACCACCCCGCATCGTCCGGCGGGCGCGTCAGTGCGACGCCGATGTCGACGACGAGAAGAGCGATCGCCAGCGGCGCCAGGAGCTTGAGCGGGAGGTTCGGCGTCCACGGAGTCGGCGTCTGGTCGCTTGACCCGGACGACCGCTCGAGCGATCAGCGCGAGGTTGACGCACGACAACGGCGATGAACACCCAGTCGAGAAGATTCAGATAGCGCGGGCGAGTGCATCACCCCGAAGAACCGCATCACGTCGAAGAAGAGCACGCCCGACGTGAACATCAGCAACAGGTCGATGTTCCGCGGAGCTGCCGCGTCGCCGAAAGTCCCAGGCGACGGTGAGGATGACGGCGAGCGCGAGCGCCGACGGCAAGCGCCCTGCGCCGACAGGACGTCGCTCGTGAGCGTTCGTGCGGCCGCCGTCGCGCCAGTCCTTTGCCAGGGTCCTGATGCTCTGCAGCGCCGGCTCTCGCGGCGGCACCCGCGAGAACGACGGCATGTAGACGTCGAGCAGCGGCTGCTTCTCGTGCGGCAGGCGCGCGCACGAGCCGCCGGCGAGCGAGCAGCAGAACGACCAGCGACGCTTCGGACCGCGCGCTCTCACTGCGAGCCTGCCGGAGGCGCCGATCGTGCCGCCCGCAGGTACAGCCAGGCGCCGGGGAGGTTGGCGACGATCCCGGACAGCACGATCAGCGTCGAGAGCGCGAGCGCCTGAGGTCCGTGGAACGCCGGCCGGCGCGAGGAGCCAGACGATGATGCCCTGCGGCGCGCCGATGCCGGAGATCGAGATCGGCAGCAGCAGCGCGATGAGCCCGATCGGCATGAAGAGCAGGTAGTAGCGAGAACGGCACGTCGATGCCGATCCCGCGGCCAAGCAGGTACGCCTGGACGATGCGCAGCACCTGCACGACGATCGAGAGGAGCGCGACGCCGGCGAGGGCGCCTCGATGTCCTCGGTACTGGCTGACGGCGTCGGCCAGGCGCGTGAGGCGCTTGCCGATGCCGGACGCCTGGATGCCAGACGGGCAGGAGCGCCGTCAATGACGCGATCGGCCCACAGCATCGCGACGCTGCCCGAAAACGACGACGAGCGCCGTCGCCGGCAGCAGGAAGCGCGGCGTGCCGTCGATCTGCCGGCCTGCGACCACGGCGCCGACAACGCCCATCACACGATCGACAGCAGACCGAAGAGGCGGTCGACGGCGACCGAGGCGACCGCCTCGCTGCCGCGCGCCGTCCGCTGCGAGAGCGTGTACGCGCGCGCAGCGTCGGCGCCGACGCCAGCCGGCAGAAAGCCGCCGACAAACGAACTGACCAGGTAGATCCACGTCGCCGACTTCGTCGTGACGGCCGCGCCGCGGGCGCGCAGCAGGATGATCCAGCGCCAGACCATGACGCCGCGGTCGAGCGCGAGCAGCGCCAGCACGGCCGCGATGGCGTCGCAGGCGTCAAGCGGAGCAGCGCCTCACCGGTGGCGCGGATGTCGATCTTGAGCGCGAGCACGGCGAGCACCGCCAGGGTCAGCAGCCCTCGAACCCACAGCGAGCCAGTGAGGTTCGCGCTCACGTCGTTACGCGGGTGGCTTCGCGTGCGACGAACTCCAGGGTCTCGAACAGGTTCTTGCGGACGCGGAAGAGCAGATCCTCGGTGCCGGTGTAGCGCGACAGCGTGTCGAGGCCGGGGAAGTTCGTGAAGACCGCGCCGGCCGCCAGGAGGTCGCGCTTGAAGCCAGTCGCCGCGCCGATGCTGCGGACGACGCGCTCGATCTGGAATCCGCCGTCGTAGAGCAGCTGGCGGACTCGCCGCTCGGTGGTCACGAAGTTGTGCGTGTAGTCGACGTCCCAGAAGAACCCGCGCTCCTTCAGATAGTCCGGGACGACGACGAAGAGCACGCCTCCGGGACGGAGCACGCGCAAGGATTCGGCGACGAACTCGCGTGCCGCGTCGATGCCCGACATGTGCTCGAGCACCTGGTCGGCGTAGACGACGTCGCAGCTGGCGTCGGCGGTGCGGATCGGTGGCGCCCAGCCTTCGATGACGTCGAGGCCCATCGCGCGCAGCTCCGTGATCAGGATCGGGCTGGCTTCGACGGCGCGGTATCGCCAGCCGGCCTCGACGGCGGCCAGCGCCAGCGATCCCTTGCCAGGGCCGATCTCGAGCATGTCGCCCGGCGGCTGCGCCGAGCGCATGAGCAGGCCGAGACGCGAACGCTCGGTGCGTCCGCGCCGGGCGCGGCCGAAGTCGGTGACGGTTTTCTGTCGGTCGGAAAAGTCGCGGTAGAAGTTGTTGGCCATCTAGCAGCAGAGTGCCAGAGTGCTAAAGGGACCAAGGTGCCACAGGCAAGCGTGCAGACGTGCCAAGGCCAAGGTGCCAGGAGTCGGTCCTCGACTCCTGGCATCCTGCAGTATCTCTCTGAGCTCTTACCAGCGGCCCCGGCTGGTCCAGGCAGCGCCCGAGCCGCCGCGCCGGTGATGTTGATAAAGGCTGGCGTCGGCGACGGGCCGCAGTGCCCGAGCACTATGTCGATGCCGTAGACGTTCGGGTTCCCCTCGTCGGGACCAGCGCTGTAGTTGTAAACGATGACGTCGAGCGACGGATCGCCGACGTTGCCGCGCTTCCAGTTGTAGCCCCAGCGCGTGTCTTCGAGCCGCAGGGCGTCGATGACGCGATCCATGAACTCCCAGCCGGCCGCGCCGTAGTGCTCCTGGCACGAGTGCGCGAGCGCCGTCGGGATATTGCTGCGCGACCTGGTGGACGATGTGGGCCATGTTGGGCAGTGGCAGCCGTGTACCGGGCGCTGGATCGGGAGTGCGCTTTTCGAGCAGGGTGATGAACCGCGCAGGTCGCAGACCATGGGCCGACGGCGTCCCCCCTGCGGGCGCGCACGCGCCAGCGGTAGGCCGTGTCACGTTCGAGGTCCGTCGGGTACACCCACGTGGTCTGCGGAGAGCGTCGTGCCGTCGACGCGCGCGTTGCCGTCGGTGAGCAACTCGAACTCGTACGAGTAGCTGCCGCCGACGAACTTGCCTGCGACGGCGTTGGCGACAAGCGTTGGCCTGCGGCTGTCGAGCCTGAGGTCGTTGGCCGGCGAGACGAGCGTCGGCGCGTGAGCTTTGAGCGTTTCTCCGTTGGGGCCGGCTTCAGTCGTCGGCGCGCCGGCAGCGGTGCTGCTCGACGGGGCGTTCGGCGATCCATTGCAAGCGGCGAGTGTCGCGGCGAGAACACAGGCAGTGGCCACGCTCGGAAGTGTTTTGAACATCCGGTACATCAGAGACTCCATGTTGTGCTGAGAGCTGCGGTGGGAGAGCTACCGCAGAGCGCTCATATTGTAACCGAATCCGCCCGATCGAACCATCCCATTCGCCACCGACACGCTGATCTCCTCGGGAATCGGTCAGTTGCGCATGCTACTATTTGAAAACTCAACGCTCCTTCTTTCCTGACGAGGTGTGAATGCGTAAGTCCGTCCTGCTCATCGCTGTGGCCGCAGTTGTGTCTCTTGCGGCATGGCCGTCAACCGCGCTGCGCCCAGCAGGGACCCCTCGGCGGCAAAGTGTTCGTCAGCGTCAACTTCGGCATCCAGGTCGGCGATAACAGCCTGGAGCGGACCTCGACGTTCGACCTCTACGAAGAGACCGCCACCGTCGACATCAACCAGACCATCAACAACGGCGCGTTCTTCGATTTTTCGGCGGCGCCTACAAGGTCCGCGACAACCTCGGCGTCGGCCTGGCCTACGACTTCGTGTCGAACTCGGGGGACGGCACGGTTTCCGGGTCGCTGCCGCACCCGGAAGTTCTTCGACCAGCCGCGCACGTTCACAGCCTCCGCCGATGATCTTGCGCACTCCGAGAACGCGTTCCATTTTCAGGCCGTCTGGTTCGTGCCATTCACCGATAAGGTCGACTTCACGATTTCCGGCAGGCCCCTCGCTTTTCAACGTCAAGCAGGAGCTGATCCGCGGCGTCACGCTTCAGCGAGATTCCCCCCAATTTCACCAGCGTCACCATCGACTCGGTCGAGGTCGTCGAGCTCCGCGATTCGGCGTGGGGCTTCAACATCGGCGCAGATATGACTTACGCCCTCACCCCCAGTATCGGCGTGGGCGCGCTCATCCGATATAGCCATGGAACCGTCGAGTTCAACGTGTCGGACACGCAGACCGCCGATGTGACCGCCGGCGGATTTCAGATCGGCGGCGGCGTCCGGTTCAAGTTCTAGCCGGTCAGGACGGCACATGCCGTCCCGTCCCGATGCGCCGGCCGCGCGGCCGGACTTTCACCCCAACAGGAGAAGTAAGGGATGCAGGTACGTCGTAGCCGCTGCCGGCGCGCTTTTCGCCGCAGCCATGGTGTGCAGCATGCGGGGAGAGCGACGCCCCGACCGGTCCGAGCAACCCGGCGGTGCCGTCGCCGCCGGCGGTGTCGTCGGTGGCGGTCACCTCGTCGACGACCAGCTTCATTACCCGTGGACAGACGCAGCAGCTCGCCGCGATGGCCACGCTTGAGCAACGGGTTCGTCGAAAACCGTCGCCGCGGCGCGACCTGGGCGTCGGACAACACCGGCGTGGCGACCGTCTCGTCGAGCGGCATGCTGACGGTCGGCAACGAAGGCCAGGCGACGATCTCGGCCACCGTCGACGGGCAGCGCGGGACGCTTCAGGTGCGCGTGCAGTACGCCTTCAGAACGCCTGATCCGCCCGCCGGGCCAGCGTCTGCCGAAGCCCGAACGAGTCCGCGCTCATCGTGCAACTCTTCAACGAGCGGCCCGATCTCGTGGCCCGGTCCTGCCAGCCGGAGTCCGGCGGCGACGGGACGTGGGAGTACATGGAGTTCGTCGTGGATCGTCTGCGCCTGAAGGACACGCGCTGGGGATTCCAGCTCCCGCCGCGGCGTGGCCGGAGACGTCGCTCGCGACGAAGTGGCCTACCACTGGGGACCCGGTCCCGACGAAGGCAGTCGCGACAGCTACGCCTGGGACATCATGGTCGGCCACTGCGGTCCGAATCCGCAGCCGGCCTGGATCGACGTCAGCGATCTCGGCACGCTCTGGGTGTCGCGCGGACGGTTCTAGTCGATAAAGGCTCAGGGCTCAAGGCTCAGGGCTCAGGGCTCAGGCAAGATCTTCGAGTAAGAGGTCGAAGGCTCTTGCCTGAGCCTTGAGCCCTGAGCCTTGAGCCGTCCTCTATTCAGTTCAACTTGAACAGCGCCGTGTCGTCGTCACGCCGATGTCGATGCGCTGTTGCAGCTTCAGGTACTCCGCCAGCACGGGCTGCTTCGCCTCGATCTGCGACCAGATCGTCGTAGCGAAGTACGCCGCGCCGAATTGCCGTTGCAGCCGCTGCACGACGTGCGGGCTGATCGAGCTCATGTCGAAGCTCCACCCTTTCCGGTGCGCTCGGTAGAGCAGAATCGGCGAGTTCGCGCCGTACTGCGGATACTCGACGACGATGAGCGTGTCGCTCGCCGGGCACGCGGCGTTCGATCGCGCGTCCGGCGCTGATCGAGCGCAGGTCGAGCCGGTCGGGCCGGAAGAAGTCGTGGACGACATTGCTGTACGAAAAGCCGATCAGGCCGATCGACGGTGACCGCGAGCGCAGACGCGATCGGCACGAGCCGCGAGCCCGTGATGCGGCGCAGCCACGCGCCGTCGAAGGCCGGAAAGGCGGCGAGGCCGAAGAGCAGCGCCGCCGGCGGCAGCATCGGCAGCTGATGAAACTCGTGATACCGGTTGCCTTCGGCCGACGCGAGGATGAAGAGCAGCACCGCGGCCAGCCAGACGACCACGACCGCGAGGCCGGGCGCGCCCAGCAGACGACGAGCCCGAAGAGCGTCAGCGCGAACCCGGCCGGCGTCAGGTGCATGTAGTACGTCCGCGTCGAGAATCGTCGAGTAGAACGCCGGGTCTCCGAGTTGATGGAGCGTGCTCCAGTGCGACACGCCCATGACCGGTCCCATCGCGATCGCGACGTCCGGGGAGTAGCCGCCCGACGGATGGAAGATCGCCTGGCCGAGGCCGGTGCGATGGAACAGCCGGTCCCCGTGCCAGTACCACAACGCCGTGCCGACGAAAGGAATCCCGATCGGCGGCGATCCAGAGTCGGGTTGAACAGCGCGCGAACATGCGCGCTGAGCCGCGCGCTCCACGTGGCCGGCGTCGGTGTCCGGGACATCGCTCCAGGCGAGCCACGCGATCGGCGCAAAGATCAGGACCGCCGGGATCTTGACCATGCACGCCAGCGTCGCGCTCGCGATGCCCCACCAGGCCGCGCGACGATCGTGGGTCTGAGCGTAGGCGACCAGACCCCAGATGCGCGGCGACCGAGAAGAAGACCATCGGCGTGTCGGAGATGAACGTTCGGCCGAAGAACACGAACGACGGCGAGATCGCCAGAAGAAACGCCGCTGCGCGTCCCGCCGGCGCGCCGAACAGCCTGGCGCCGAGGCGTAGGTCGCGACCAGCGCGCCCATCGAGAACAGGATGCTCAGTATCCGGCAGACGAACTCGCGGTCGCGGACGACGTGAAAGAGCATGCCCGCGAGCCACTGCAGCAGCGGAAACTCCATGCTGACGTACGCGTCTTTCGGCCCGCCCCAGCTGACCTGCGGGTAGAGGATATTGGCGGACTCTTCGGTGAAGTTCCGCGCGATGTCGGCGTTGGTGATCTGCCGCCAGCTGTGGGCTTCGGCCATCGGCAGGTGGACGTACTGCCACCGCAAGGCGAAGCCGACGACGATCACGAGGATCAACCAGAGATCAGATGTCGACGGAGATAGCGACTGGATCGAGGACGTCGGCACCAGAGCCGGTGCCCGCGGAAGCGGACATGCGCGTTCAATATAGCGCACATAGAAAGGGCTCATGGCTCAAGGTTCATAGCATGGTTCGTGGTGCATAGTACCAGGTCCGACCTTGAGCCTGAACCCTGAACCCTGAACCCTGAATCCTGAACCTGAACGGCCCCGTCCCGTCCAGGCGGCGCCGGACCCGTTCGGGTCGGTGATGTCGATCCATGCCGCCTGCGGGTTCGGACCGCAGTGGCCGACGATGATGTCGAGCGCGTAGACGTCGGGGCTGCCCTGGTCTGGGCCGCGGCCCCAGTGATAGTCGATGACGTCTTGCGACGGATCGTTCTCGTTGCCGCGCTTGCCGTTGTAGCCCCACCGTGTGTCGTGCTGCCGGAGGGCGTCGATGACGCGATCCATGAACTCCCACGACCCGCCGCCGTCCTGACACGAGTTCCGGAGCGCAGCCGGAAACTGCGCGGCGACCTGATGCACCACGGCCGACATGTCGGGTAGCGGCAGCTGGCCCCGGGGGCGGGTCTGGTGTCCTGCCGCCCGAGGGCGGCGGCGGGCCCGGCGAAGGCGCGGGCGACGGAGCGGGCGCTGGGGCAGGTGCGCGCGGGCGTCCGGAAGCTCTGCGTCAGCGACCAGGGGCCCGCCATCGTGCCGTTGAACCCGATCCCGACGACGCGCCAGAAGAGCAGCGTGCCCGACGGCAGGTCGGGCATCTGCGCGCTCGTCTGTCGCGCCGCTGCTGCGCTCGACGCCCTGCTGCGACGATGATCTTCGAGAACGCCTGGTCGAGGGCGACCTCGAACCAGTAGTCCACGCGGCCGGCGCGGCCCTGGACGCCGGCGTTGTTCACCACGAGCACCGGTCGCGTCGACGAGGCGACCAGGCCGCTGACCGGCGACACCGGCACCGGCGGCCTCGATGACGATCGGGCACGACGATGTCGAACTTGGCGACGCTCGAGTACTCGCTCTCGTTCGCGCCGTCGTCGGCCTTTGCGCGCCAGTAGTACGTGCGCTCGGCCGTCAGCGCGGCATCGACCACGATGCTGGTCTGCGTGCCGAGCCGGGGGTGACCTTGGACTGGGCGAACACCTTGTTCGTGAACGCGGCATCGGAGGCGAGCTCGACGACGTAGAAGAGCGGGCGCTCGCCGTTCGTGGACCCGTTGTTGAAGACCAGGCGCACCGGCGCAGTGTTGAGGACCTCGGCGCCGTTGATCGGGTTGACCGGCGTCGGCGGCGAGATCGAGACGCCGGCAATCGGCCCGGCCACGTTCGGGCTGAGAGGATTGCGGCTTTTCTCCGCTTCGCACGCCGCTGACGGCTACCGCCGCAGCCACAGCAGCCGCGAATTTTGTAATTGAGATAACGCTTTTGCGCATGGCTTCGCACCAAGGTCCGGCCCGGATCGCTCGCGCAGGCACGCGACGATCATGGGCGGATTGGTCCTTACCCGAGTCTTATCGGTCGCTGGCGGATGTCGATTAGAGCCACGGGTACACGGTCAACGGAGCTTGCCGCGGATCACGCGGATCACACGGATTGTTCTTGGACCTCCGGCCGAGTGCAATCCAGATTCCGTTCGGATGGCGAGGATGATAGCGCAGATCTCAGCTCTCAGCTATCAGCTATCAGCTGTCAGCTGACAACTCCGAGCTCAGCTGCACCGAGCTTCTGCGCCAGCGATCGGCTGAGCTCGCTGAGGCTTCGGCTGACAGCTGCGAGCTGAGAGCTGAGCCGAGCTAGAGTCGCGCGCCCTTCGGCCTGAGCATGAACACCGCCCCGCCGCTCAGCGAGAACAGCATGATGAGCGCGGCGCTGCCGAGCGACAGCGTCAATGCCGAGCTGACGTTGAGGCCGAGACCCGTGAAGAAGAACGCGAAGACCGCCTCGCGCACCCCGAAGCCGTTGATCGACAGCGGCACCATCTGGACGGCCAGGCTGATCGGGACGATGACGGAGGCGGCCAGGAAGGGGAACGGGACCGCGAGGCTGTGTGCGGCGCAGACGTAGAAGAATCACGAGCAGCGACCTGGACGACGAGCGCGCCTCCGAACGCGGACCAGAGTCCCCGCGGCTGCTGGCCGAAGCGGCCCATCGCGCTGACGAGGTTCTGCAGCCGCGTCTGGACCGCCAGCAGCCGGTCGGCCAGGACCGAGCGCACGGTCCGGGCGAGCCGCTCCGGGTTGCGGAGGCAGAAGAGCAGGCCTCCGGTGAAGACGCACGAGCGCGACCCAGACGTATTGCATCCCCTGCAGCCGGACGCCGAGGTTCCAGGCGAGCGCGGAGGCCGACCGCCGCCAGGACGAGCAGGGCGATCAGGCCGAGGATCCGGTCGATCAGCACGACCGTCGTCGCGAGCGTCTTCGAGCCGGCGAAGGGCGCCGTGTCGGCGACGCGCACGACGTCCCCTCCGATATTGCTCGGCAGGAAGTTGTTGAAGAAGGTCGCGACGAGAAACGACTTGGTCAGCGTGCTCAGGCTGACGTCGACCGTCTGCAGCCGGAGCAGCAGGCGCCAGCGCCAGGCGCTGACCGCGAGCATGAGACCGTAGACGCCGAGCGCGGCGATGGTCCACGCCGGGTCCATCTGCCGGAAGCGCGTCGCCATGCGTCGACACGTCGGCTCGACGGAACAGAATCACGAGCAGGACAGTGCTCACCGCCAGCTTGAGGACGATCAGCACGTCCTTCAGTTTCGGTCGGGTCATCAGATCGGTGGAATGGATCCTCGAGGTAAGGCGCGTGAATGTTACCATAACGCCACTGACCTTGCAGGTAGACCCCACCAGCGGATCGCTGGTTCCCGCGCGCCCGCTGCGCATCCTGATGCTGGCGCCGGAGCCGTTCTTCGAGCCGCGCGGCACGCCGTTCAGCGAATACCACCGCATCAAAGCGCTGACCGAGCTCGGCCATTCGGTCGACCTCGTGACCTACCCGTTCGGCGCCGACGTCGCGCTGCCGAACCTGCGCATCGTCCGAACGGCCCGCCCGCCGTTTGCGACGCGCGTGCGGATCGGTCCGTCGGTGACCAAGCTCGTGCTCGATCTGCTTTCTCGCCGTCACCGCGTGGCGGCAATCGCGCCGGCGAGACCTACGACTTCGTGCATTCGCACGAAGAGGCCGGCGTCCTGGGTGTGCTCCTGGCGCGCTCGCTCGGTGTGCCGCACCTCTACGACATGCACTCGAGCCTGCCGCAGCAGCTCACGAACTTCCGCTTCGCGAGAAGCCGTGTGCTCCGCTGGATGTTCCAGAAGGTGGAGGACGCCTCGATCTTCGGCTCCGACGTCGTCGTCACCATCTGCCAGGACCTGCAGGATCACGTCGAGGCGATGGGCGCAGGGGAGCGCGCGGTGCTCATCGAGAACGTGATGGGAGGCGACGTCGAGGAGCCGCCGACGATGTCGGCGGCGTCCGTGCGGCGTCAGTGGGCAATCGATCCGGCGGCGCCGCTCGTGCTCTACACGGGCACGTTCGAGCCGTATCAGGGCCTCGACATGCTGCTCGACGCGATGGCGATCCTCGCGAGGACGCGGCCGGACGCGCGTCTCCTCGTCGTCGGCGGCCGTCCCGAGCAGGTGGAGGCCGCGCGTGCTCACGCCGCACAGTCGCGGGCGCGCGGCAATCTTCACGGGACACCAGCCGGCGCGGGACATTCCCGCGTTCGTCGAGGCGGCCGACATCCTGGCGTCTCCTCGCATTGCCGGGACGAATACGCCGCTGAAGATCTACTCCTACCTCAGGGCCGGCAAGCCGATCGTCGCGACCGATCTGCTCACGCACACGCAGGTGCTCGATCGCGAGACGGCGCTGCTCGTCGCGCCGAGCCGGCGGCCTTCGCCGCCGCGCTCGAGCGGCTGCTGGCCGACCCGGCTCGAGCGGGCCCAGCTCGCGCGCGCCGCCGGCGAGCGCGCGCGGACCCGCTACAGCCGCGAGGTGTACGTCTCGCGCACGCGACTGGTGTGCGATCGCCTGACCGCTGCCGGTCTTCGCACGCGCGTCCCGGCCGTGCCGCACGCATGACCGTCCTCGTCACGGGCGCCACGGGATTCACGGGCGGTCATCTGGCGCGTCATCTCCTGCAGGCGGGCGAGCGCGTGGCCGTGCTCGTTCGGCCGTCGAGCGTGGCGCGCGCCGCCGAGCCTGCAAGCGCGCGGGCGCGGACGTGCGCGTCGCGGATCTGACGGACGCCGCGGCAGTGGCCGCGGCAGTCACGAGGCTGCGACGTCGTCTACCACATCGCGGCGACGTATCGCGAAGCCGGGCAGGGCGACGCGGCGTACACGCGCGTCAACGTCGACGGCACCCGACACGTCCTCGAAGGCGCGCTCGCGGCGGGCGCGCGGCGCGTCGTGCACTGCAGCACCGGCGGCGTGCACGGTCACATCGAGCATCCGCCGGCGAACGAGAACGCGCCGTACGCGCCCGGCGACGTGTATCAGCGCACCAAGCTCGAGGCCGAAGCAGCTGGCGTGGTCGTTCGGCGTCGCGACACCCGCTCGAGGTCGTGATTGCGCGGCCGATCGGCATCTACGGCCCCGGCGACCTGCGCTTCCTGAAGATGTTTCGCGGCATCGCTCGCGGCCGCTTTCCGATGCTGGGATCCGGGGAGGTCTTCTACCACCTCACCTACATCGACGATCTCGTGCGCGGCTTCGCGTTGTGCGGCCAGGTGCCGGCGGCGGCCGGCCGCACCTACATTCTCGCCGGGCCCGAATACACGACGCTCAACGAGCTCGTCGGGTCTGATTGCCACCGAACTCGACGTGCAGCCGCCGCGGCTGCATCTGCCGGTGTGGCCGGTGTGGATCGCGGGCGCGCTCTGCGAGCTCGTCTGCGTGCCGTTCGGCATCGAGCCGCCGCTCTTCCGGCGCCGTGTCGACTTCTATCGCAAGAGCCGCGCGTTCGACACGTCCGCGCGCGCGCGAAGAGCTGGGCTACAATCCGACCGTCGATCTTCGGACCGGCATTCACCGGACCGCGGCCTGGTACCGCGCGCAAGGGTTGTTGTGAGCCGCCCCCTCAACATCGTCCATATCTGCGATCACCTCGGCTGGACCGGGTCGCGCATGCACGGCGTCAAGCGCCTCTTCGCGTGGATGATTCCTCGCTTCGATCGCACCCGCTTCAACGGTCTCGCTCATCAGCCTGCGCAAGCGCGACCTCTCGAACGACACGCTCGACGAGCTGGGGATCGACGTCACCTACATGCACCGCTCGAAGTTCGACCCGGCGACGCTGCCGGCGCTCCTCAAGGAGCTCGACCGGCGGCAGGCCGACGTCGTGCACCTGCACGGCTACGGCGCGAGCACGTTCGGGCGGCTCGCGGCCGCGATTCGTCACATTCCGGTTGTCGTTCACGAGCACGCCAACCTGACCGACACGCCCTGGTTCCAGAAGGTCGCCGACCGTGTGCTCGCGCCGGCGACCGACATCGCGATTGCCGTCTCGCAATCGACCGCGGACTTCACGACGCGGGCGCGGCTGATTCCGGCCGAGCGCACGAAGGTCGTCTATCTGGGCGTGCCGCTCGAAGAGTTCAGCCGCGTGCGAACCGCCGACGAAGTGGCCGAGGCTCGCCGCGCGCTCGGCATACCGCCGGACGCGTTCGCGATTGGCACCGTCACGCGGCTGATGCCGTCGAAGGGCAACGAGTACCTGGTCGAGGCCGCGCCGGCGGGTCATCGACGCACTGCCGTCGTCGCGGATCTACATCATCGGCGAGGGCGAACTGCAGCCGGCGCTCGAGGCGCGCGCCGCGGCGCTCCAGCTTGGCGATCGGCTGGTGTTCTCCGGGTTTCGGCGCGACGTGGCGCAGGCGCTGTCGGCGCTCGACCTGCTGGTGTTTCCGTCGCTCTGGGAGGGCACGCCGCTCACCGTGCTCGAAGCGCTGGCGATGGGGAAGGCGATCGTCTCGACCGATGCCGACGGCCTCAAGGACGTGCTGACCGACGGGCACGACGCGCGCATGGTGCCGCGACGCGACGCGGCGGCGCTCGCCGATGCGATCGTGCAGTCTGCGCGACGATCCCGGCCGAGCGCGCGCGGCTCGGCGCCAACGCGAGACGAACCGGCGCGCAGTACGACATCGACCTCTTCGTGAAGAAGATGGAGCGGCTCTATGTGCTGCTTCACGAGACGTCGCGAGCGACCCACCGCAAGGGCGTGCTCGGCGCCGATCTCAGCTTTCTGACGAGCGGGGCCGCGTCCCGCTCATGACGCGCGGATCGTCATCGCCGCCGCGAAGGCCGGCGTGCGGCACCCGGGCGTCCTCGTCACGACGGCGGTCGCCCTCGTCTCGTCTCGGGTTTGCCGTGTCGGTCGATTTTCCGACGAACCGCCAAGGGGTTCAAGGGCGACGAGGCGACCTACTACAGCCTGACCTACAGCCTCGCGCGCGATCGCGACTTCACGTTCCAGCGTCAGGATCTGATCCGGGTCTGGGAGGAGTTCTCCGGGCCCGACGGCATCTTCCTCAAGCGCGGCAGCCAACGTCGACTTCCACCGGTCGTCCTCGTTTCCCTTCTTCACGATGGAGCGGACGCCGGACGCCGCGAGGGGCCGCCTCTACTACGGCAAGTCGTACATCTATCCGCTGTTCGCCGCGCCGTTCGTCTGGCTGATCGGGACGACCGGGTTCCTCGTCTTTCACGCGCTGCTGCTGACGCTCGACGTCGCGCTCGCGTATCGATACCTCGCGGCCAGAGGATCGAGCCCCGGCCTGGCCGCCGGCTTTGCCGTCGGTGTTTCTCTTCGCCTCGGTGACGCCGGTCTACTTCGTGTGGCTCACGCCGGAGCTCTTCAACTTCACGCTCGTTCTCACGCGCGTTCTTTCTCTGGAGCTACAAAGCGGATCGCTCCGCCAGCCGGAGCCGGGACACGCGGCTCGAACGGTTCCTGCGCTCGCCGCGCTCGGACTACGCGGCGCTCGGCGCTGCTCGGCATCGCGACGTTTTCCAAGCCGACGCACATCCTGCTGACGCTGCCGATTGGGGCGACGGCGCTCTTCGCGCGCGAATGGCGGCGGCTCGCGCTGATGATCGTCTGCTTCAGCCTGGTCGTGGTCGGGCCTCTTCGGCGCTAACGCGCTCGACGACCGGCGAGTTCAACTATCAGGGCGGCGAGCGCAAGACCTTCTACGGCGCGACGACGGGCTTCCCGTTCGCCAACACGTGGGAGACGTTCGACAACCGCGGCGTGTCGGTGGCGACCGACGCGGTGCCCTTCGACATCCTGCTGCACCGCGACACCGCGCCCGTCCTCGCGTGGAACCTCGTTCTACTTCACGGTCGGCCGCTACAGCGGCCTTCTGCCGTACTTCTTCCCGGGGCTGGTCGCCGTGGCGCTGTTTCTCGCGCGCCGAGCGGAGCGCAGGTCCTGGCAAGTCGTGGGTCGCCGCCGGGCTGGTCGTCGGCGCCGTGGCGCTCATGTGCTACATGCCGTACACCTACTCCGGCGGCGGCGGGCCCGTCGGCAACCGCTACTTCGTCAGCTTCTATCCGCTGTTCCTCTTTCTGATGCCGGCGGTTCGGAGCGCCTGGCCGATCGTGATCGGCCTGGCCGTCGGCGCGCTCTTCACCGCCAAGATCCTGCTGAACCCGTTCTACTCGTCGTTCAATCCCGGGAGAGCATGCCAAGGCCGGCCCGCTGCGGTGCGCTGCCGATCGAGCGGACGCTCCTCAACGATCTGCCGGTCAGCGCCGATGCGACGCGCGCGCGGCGCTCGCTCGGCGGCAGTCCCGCCGTCCAGGCGTACTTCATGGACGACAACGCGTACCCGCCGGAAGGGGACGGGTTCTGGGTGCGAGGCGAGTCCCGCGCCGACCTTCTGCTGCGTGCGCCTGTGACGCCGACGGCGCCGACGAGCGCGACGTGTCGCTGCGCATCCGCGCGCTCAGCATCGAAGTCACCAACGGTGGGGCGGCGAACCGCGTGGTCGTCTCCGGCGGGTGGGATCGGGTCCGGCTGGACCTGGCGCCGGGCGAAGTGCGCGTCGTTCAGGTCTCGGCGGGCGCCGGTGTTCCGTACAAGCCGTCGCGGTACCCGACCAACTTCGTGTACGGGCTCTCGATCTCGTCGAGCGCCGGCTTCGTGCCGTTCCTGCACGACTCGAGCAACCCCGACAGCCGCTATCTCGGTGCGCTCGTGCGCGTCGTGCCGATCTACTTCAACTACGCGTGATCCGACAATGCTTCGTCGGACTGCCGGGACAGGCTGTTCTCGAGACGCTGGACGATCGGCGCGCTCCTGACCGCCTGGCCACTCTGACATGCGATCGTTCGCGCATTCAGCACTCGCCTTCTTGACCGACGTGGGTACCTGCGGCTGCGTCGCCTCGAGGCTGGGCAGGCTGGCGTAGACGTCCTCCGACGATCCACGTCGACGTCCGACTCCTCGTGATACTCGTCGTCGGCGTTGACGGCCCAGACGTCGTGATGCTCGCCGAGCAGGTTCTCGCACCGCCAGCAACGCCGTCACCATCGAGTGATCCTGGTTGTTGTACTTGTGCATGCCGTTGCGGCCGGCGACCTGCAGGTTCGAGAAGCGCGCCAGATACTCGCGCAGGACCGCCAGCGCGTCCATGAACCCGTCGTCGTAGACCGGATAGGCCTTCGGCATCCGGACGACCGTGCCGTCGACGACTCGCGCGCCGCCGAGCAGCCCGATGGTCTCGATCTCCCGCGCGCCGAGCGCGAGGAGATCCGCGTCGGTCATCGTCCAGAGCCCGTCGCCCTCGAAGCAGAAGTACTCGAGGCCGAGGCAGGTCTGGCTCTGATCGGGCACCATGTCGGGGCTCCAGTTCTTGAAGTTCTGGATGCGCCCGAGCTTCACGCGCGAGTCGTGCACGTAGATCCAGTTGTCCGGAAACGAGCGTCGGCGTGTCGATGATCGAGCGCGACCGTGAGGAAGTCGCGATAGTTCAGCCGTGCCGCGGCCGCGCGCACCGGCTCGGGCGGCGGCGGATCGAGCTTCGTGCACGAGCTCGCGCAGCGGCATCGTCGAGATGAAGGCGCCGACCTCGACGCGCCGGCGCTCGTCCGTCCCGTATTCGATGCGCGACGATGGCGGAGCCGTTGTGCTCGATGCGCTGCACCGGCGCCTCGAGCACGACCGTGCCGCCCATGCGCTCGACCTCGGCGCGGAACGCCTCCCACATCATGCCCGGGCCGAGCCGCGGATACTCGAACTCTTCGATGAGCGTCTTGATCTGCTTCGCCGCCGGGCTTGCGGAACCCCTTGAGGAGCATGCTCGTGATCGCCGTGAAGAGCGACAGGCCCTTGATGCGCTGCGCGGCCCACTGCGCGCCGATGCGATTGCAGGGAATGCCCCAGACCTTCTCCGTGTAGGTCTTGAAGAAGATGCGATAGAGGCGGCGGCCGAACCGGTTGGAGACCCAGTCTTCGAAGCTGACCTCCGGGCGAATCGGGCTTGAGCCGGATCCAGAGATAGCTCAGGAAGACGAGGAAGGAGTTGACGACGCCGAGGCCGGTGAGGGCGTTCATCGGCTTGAGGGGATAGTCGAAGAACTTGCCGCCGTAGTAGATCCGCGAGAGCCGTGGCCGCCGCAGCATCTCGGCGCCCAGCATCGAGCGCCAGAGCTTCTGGACGGATCCGACCTTGGTGAAGAAGCGGTGCCCGCCGATGTCGAAGCGGAAGCCCTTGTACTCGACCGTGCGGGCGAGGCCGCCGACCTGGTTGTCCTGTTCGAGCACGAGCGGGCGGACGCCGCGCCGCGCGAGCATCCAGGCCGCCGTGAGGCCGGCGGGGCCGGCGCCGGCGATGACGGTCTGTTTCTCTTCCTGGTTCGGCACGCCCTGCAGTTTCGTTCCTTCCCGTTGCGAAACACGTATCGTAGCACGCCGACGTTGGAGCCTGGGTCGAATGCAGCACCGCGGATTAGACCACGGACAACACGGACAACACGGACTGGATCCGGTGCCGTCCCGATGACGCGTGGCCCGACGGGCCACGCGTCGTCGAGCCGATCCACAGAAAGGACCCCGGTCGCGCGTCCGGCGTCTTTCCGCTGGGATCGGTCGATCGCGAGATCGCGCGTGCGCGGCGGTCGCGGGACGGCCTGTGTTGTCCGTGGTCGATTGACTTGCTGCGACTTGACGGTATCCGTGATACTCGATGAAGATCGACAGCTTGACCCGGTCTGAACCCTCCGGCGCGAGGCGTCCGCGTCGCTGGCTGATCTTGCGGCGGCCCTCGTCGCGATCGTCTCGGTCGTGCTCTGCATCCGGGCGATCGTCTCGTCCAGTCGGGTCTGGCCCTCTTCGGCATCACGCGCTGGTTCACCGTCCCTGGATTCCTGCTGGCCTGGCTCGTCTACGAGCCCGCTCCAGGCCGAGGACGTTTGCGACGTGGGTGATTGGTCCGATCTGGGGCTACGGCCTCAGCAGCCTCGTCCTGCTCGCGCTCTGGACGGCCGGCGCGCGCGGGTCAGTGCTCCTCGCCGTTCCGCTGCTCGGCTGCGCGAGTCGCGGCGCTCGCGGGCGGGCTGGCTGCGCGGCGTGCTCACGCCACCAGCCTTCGGCCGCGCCGACGTGACGCGTCGTCCTCTTCCTGCTCGTGTCGGTGCCGGCGATCGTCGGATTGCCGTTTGCGCACGTCGCCGAGCCGGTGCCGCAAGGGCCGCGCCTACCGCGCCTATTTCACCGCCGACATGATCTGGCGCATGGCGGTCGTGGCCGAGGTGAGCAAGGGCGACGTGCCGCCGCGCAATCCGTTTCTGCGCGGCGAGCCGCTGCACTACTACTGGCTGCCGCACCTGCTGCCGGCCGCGGAGTACCGGCAGGTGCACCGGCAGATCTCGATGGAGCAGGTGCTGCTCGTCAACTCGGTCGCGCTCGGGCTGGCGTTCGTCCTGTTTCTGTTCGGCTTTGTCCGGCACTGGGTGGACAGAGCCCGGTCGCGGCGGCCGCTGGGATCGCTCGGCGCGCTCGTGTTCACGAGCTTCGAGGGCTTCGAGCGGCTGGTCGTCTTCTGGCGGACGGGTGTCCTGGCTCGCCGCGGTGACCGATCTGAACATCGACGCGGTCACGCGCTGGTTCTACCTGAGCCTGCCCGATCGACGGCCTGCAGCGACTGCTGTGGTATCAGCCGCACCACTCGACCGGATACGCGCTCGGCCTGTCGGCGCTGCTGGTGCTGTTCCAGTGCCGCGGCAGCGCTGACGCCGCGGCTCCTCGCCTTCTGCGGCTGCCTGCTTGGAGTGACGCTGCTCTTCAGCACCTTTGCGGCGATCATGCTGACGATGATGGTGGCGCGTGACGGCGGCGACGCTGCTCGACCGCCGAGCGGCGCGTGGGTGACGCTCGGCGACTCGGTGCCGTAGCCGGCGCCATTCCGCTCGCGCTCTCGCGTGATGGTCGCGCGATCCGCTCCGACTACGTCGACTCGTCGGGCCGTCGCTCGTTCGCGTGCTCGTCAACCCGATGGCGGTCACGAAACGTGTGGATCGCGCTCGCTGCTCAGTTTCGGACCGATGTTGATTCTCGGCGCCGTGGGCGGGGTCGCTGGTCGTCCGTGCCGACGGCGGGCGGCGCCGTTTCTCGGGATCGCGCCATCATTCTCGTGTCGTTCGTCTGTTCTACTTCTTCGTCGACGTCCGCGACCACCAGAACGTCTACGTCGGATGGCGCGCCGGCCACTTCCTGTTCGTCGCGTTCGCGGTGCTCGTCGGCTATGGCCTGCAGGAGCTCTGGCGTGTTGGCGGCCGCACGCGCGCCGCGACAGTGCGGCCACGGCGATCCTGGCGCTCCTGGCGCTGCCCACGTTTGCCATCGATTTCTACAACACGCAGGACATCACGAACCAGAATCCGGCCGACACCTGTACAGTTGGACGCTCGTGCTGACGCACGACGAGGTCGCTGCGCTCGCCTGGATCCGCGGCTCGACACCACCGGATGCCGTCGTGCAGTTCGAGCCGCATGCGCGTGAAGGCCGGCGCTGGGCCGACGTGCCGGCGTTTGCCGAGCGGCGTCTCTCGGCGGGCCTCCCGATCTCGATGGTGCCGCTGACCAGATACGAAGAGGCGAGCAACAAAGTGATGGAGCTCTACCAGGAACGGGATCCAGACGCGGCGTTCACGCGCGCGGCCCACCTCGGCATCGACTACCTCCTCGTCGGACCGCCCGAGCGCAAGATGTTTCCGGACTTCGAGGCGACGCTTCGCTCGCGCCCGAGTCGCTTTCGCGAGGCGTTTCGCAGCGGCGAGGTCTCGGTCTTCATGCTCGAGGGCAGCGTGTGAGCCGGATCGCTGTCGTCACATCCAGCCCGCCGCTCGTCGAGGGTGGTCACATGGTGATCGCGCGTTCGCTCGCTCAGGCGCTGCGCGACGCCGGCCACGAGGCCGACATCGTCGTCACGCCTCAGAACCGGTTCGGCCGCCAGGCCTCGGCTTACATCGCGACCTGGCTGACCGACGTCGGTCAGAGCGCCGGCCACCCGATCGATCAGGTCATCAGCCTCCGCTACCCGAGCTACGCCGTGCGGCATGCGCATCACGTCTGCTGGCTCAACCACACGATGCGCGAGTATTACGATCTGTGGGATCGCTTCAGCTCCGGGCTCAGCCCTCAGAATCGGTTCAAGGAAGGCCTCCGGCGGCGGGCGCTGCACGCCGCCGACCGGTATCTGCTGACTAGGAACGTGTCGCGGTTGTTCGTCCAGTCTCGAACCATCCAGGCGCGGTTGCAGATGTGGCCGGAGCTGTCGTCGACGGTGCTCTATCCGCCGGCGCCGCAACGGCCCTATCGGCGTGACGGCTACGGCGACTACATCTTCATGGTGTCGAGGCTGACGCCGCTCAAGCGCGCGGATCTCCTCATTCGCGCGTTGGCTGTCCCTGAAGGACAGTGCGTCCGTGCGGTGATCGGTGGGGAAGGGGAGGAGCACGCCCGGCTCATCGCCGCTCGCCGCGGAGCTCGGCGTTGCCGATCGCGTGAGGTTGACCGGGTCGTTGACCGAAGCCGAACTCCTCGATCACCTCGCGCGCTGCCGTGCGGTGTGCTTTCCGCCGCTCGACGAGGACTACGGGTTTGTCACCGCCGAGGCCTTCGCCTCCGGCAAGCCGGTCGTGACGTGTCGTGACAGCGGTGGGCCGGCCGAGCTCGTCGAGTCCGGAGTCAACGGCCTGGTGTGTGAGCCGACCCCGGACGCGGTCGCCCGCGCGCTCGCCAGCCTGATGAGTGATGTCTCCCTGGCCGAAAGAATGGGCGCCGCCGCGCTCGTCTCGGCCGGGCGCTCGAGTTGGGCGCAAGCGGTCAAGGCGCTGACCGGATAAACTAGGTTCAAGAGGTTCGGCTTCGCCTGTCATGCCCTACGCCACTCCGCTCGAAGCAAAGATCGCCAAGAAGGTCACCAAGGCGATTATCGATCATCGGCTCATCGAGAATGGGGACCGCGTCATGGTCGGCCTGTCAGGCGGCAAGGACAGCTGGGCGCTCATCCAGATCCTCGACGTGCTCCGCCAGCGCGCGCCGATTGCCTTCAGCCTGGTCGCGGTCACGGTCGATTCCGGCTACGACGGGTATCGTCACGATCTCATCTCGAAGACGTGCGAAGAGCGCGGTTGGGAATACCGCATCGTTCACACCGAGATCGGGGCGACGATCGACGAGTTGCTCGACGCCGAGGCGACGCCCTGCTCGCTGTGCGCCAGGTTCCGTCGTGGCGTGCTCTACCGGCTGGCGAGCGAAGTGGGGGCGACCAAGATCGCGCTCGGCCATCACCTCGATGACTTCATCGAGACGCTCCTGCTCAATCTGTTCTTCGCCGGCACGCTCAAGGCCATGCCCGCTCGCCTGGTCTCCGATGATGGTCGGCACGTCGTGATCCGGCCGCTCGTGGGCGTGACCGAATCCGAGGCACGCAACTACGCCAAGGCGTCCGAGCTTCCGATCATCGGCTGCTGCTGTCCGGCGTGCGGCGACCTCGGGTTGCAGCGCCAGCGGGTGAAGCGCCTGATCGCCGAGCTCGAGGTCGAGCACCCCGATATCAAGAGCTCGATGATCCGCGCGATTGGAAACGTTGCGTCGCGCCACCTCCTCGACCGGCGGCTGCACCCGCTGCCCGAGTCGAGCGATCTCGTCGCGCAGTCCGGCGCGGTGCCGCTTCCGATTCGTAGTGTCCGGCTTCAGCCGGACCGTGGCACGTCCGCCTAAAGGCGGACCCTACGACGATTGCCCTCACAGCTGGAGTCGCGTCCGTTCATCTCTCCGCGTCGTCTAATCCATCCAGAGGTCATTGATGAAGAGAGCGTGCGCCATTCTTCTGCTCTGGTTTCCGCTCGTGACCGTTGCGAGCGTCGCATCGGCGCAGCAGCGACCGCTCGTGACGGAGGATCCCGAGACCATCGGCGCCGGAAACATTCTGATCGAGGGCGGGTTCGATTCCGAGCGTGATGCGGTCTACCCGGCGTCCGGGCTGACGGGCAACCTTCTGCGCGTGCCGACGCTCGGCGTCAGCTTCGGGTTCAGCTCGATCCTGGAATTGCAGGTCGACGGCGTGCTCTACAACCGTCTCAACATCACGTCGATTGAGCCGGCGCCGCTTTCCGACAAGCTCGAGTTGACCGGCGATGAAACGAGCGACGTCGGGGACGTCGTCGTGGCGACCAAGATCCGCGTCGTCTCCGAGGGGCCGGGCCGACCGGGGATCGGCGTGCGGCTGGCGACGAAGTTGCCGATCGCCAGCAACGAGAGCGGACTCGGGCTCGACACGATGGATTTCTACGTCTCGAGCCTGTTTGGCAAGACCGTGTCCTCGGTTCGCATCGTTGGCAACTTCGGACTCGGGATTCTTTCGGATCCGGTCGAGGGCGACCGTCAGAACGATGTGGTGACCTACGGGTTGTCGTTTGCCCGGGCCCTGTCGCCCGGCCTCGAGTTTGTCGGCGAGATCAACGGGCGGCTGAGCACTCGCAACGAGCGCACGCCGCCCGGCACCGAGACCCGCTCCACGATTCGAACCGGAGTCCGCTTCACACATGCCGCGGTTCGGTTCGATGGCGGCCTGATTTTCGGCCTGACCTCGAGGGATCCCAGCTTCGGTTTCACTGCCGGCATCACCTACGTCTTTCGCGGGTTTACGCTGCCGTAAAGTAGTACGGACTCTGCGGCGGTCGCGCTGCTGGCTGCTGGCTGTCGGCTGCGTGGCGACGACTGCCAGGCCAACCGCGAGCCGCCGAACCGCGAGCAGCGAGCAGTCGTCGCTCCGCGCGTGATCGCGTAGAACAGATTGAGCGCCGACACTTCCTCAGCCGTTCGTGTCGCGTCCCAACCGAGTTCAGCGGCGGCGATGCGCGCGCACTCGTGCACGGCCTCGTCGCCCGGGGGGCCTAGCGCGCCGACGCTTGTCCGCCGCAGCAGGATGTCGGTGAGCCTTGAGCGCCATTTCCTGGCGGATGACGTAGACCACCTCCGCGCCGATGGTCGGCGTCGACGGCGCCAGCGGCGCGCGGCGATCGGGCATGTCGTGCATGAGCCTGATCACGTCCGCCGCGCGCTCGGCGTAGCGCGCGATCAGGTGGCGGATCGTCGCGATAGAGATCTCGAGGCCGAGCGCCCGCGCGGTCTCGATTGCAAGTGCCTCGTGGTCGGCGATTCCGGCGCCCGGGAGCACCGTCGTCGCCGTTCTCGACGGTCGCACGCGTTTCCTCAGGCGTCGGGCGACAAGGTTGGTCACCTGTTCGCCGACGCCGCGCGCGCTCGAGTACTTCGCGCTCAGGATCGTAAACGCCCCTTCCGCGCCTTCCTTAGCGTGATCGAGCACTTCGGGAATCATCCGCAGTTCCGGGACACCGCCTCGTCCCGCGACGGCTGGGACGAGGCCGCGGTGGACGAGGGTGACGTCGGCCGCCGAAAGCTTGAGCGCGGGGAACGCCGCGTTGGCGTCGGCAACCAGCGTCTCGACCTCCGCCGCGGAGGCGCCAGTGTCGCCGGGCTGGGCAAAAGTCTGCGACTGACTGGTCCCGACGAGCGCCCGTCCCCGCCAAGGCACCAGCGTCAGCATGCGGCCGCGGGACGCCGGGGCGGCAAGAGCGATGTCGGCTGCCGGCTTCGAGGTCAGCAGGCTCATGGCCTTCAAGAGCGGATAGTCACGCTTGACGCCGAACGCGCTCATGATGGCGCCGGCCTGCGGTCCGGCGGCGTTGACGATTGCCGTCGCGCGGATCGTCAGCTCACGGCCGGTCAGGGTGTCGCGCGCCTGCATGCCGACGATCCGCGAGCCGTCGCGCAGCGGCGAGGTCGCCCCGACGTAGTTGGCGAGGTGCGCGCCGGCGCGGTCGGCGGCTGCCGCAAACGCAAACGTCAATCGATCGGCTTCGACCATTTGGTAGTCGTACCACTGCGCGCCGCCCGTCAGTCCCTCTGGTCGGACGCCGGGAAAGAGACGAAGCGTCAGCGCCTTCGACACCAGGCGCGGCCGTGGCAGGTGGAGCTCAGGTTCGACGCTGGTGTTCCGATCGCGGCCGAGCCACTCGTCGATTCTGAGCGCGACGCGAAGCGCCGCGCGCCCGCGTGTGATCGAGCGATACGTGCCGACCAGGAACGGCAGCGGGCGAAGCATCCACGGTGCGATGCGCGCGAGCGCGCGCCGCTCGAGGATCGAATGACGCGCGTATCGAAACCGGCCGTACTGCAGCGACCGCAGTCCGCCGTGCACCGTTCGCTGATGGTTGAACGAGGCGCCGCTGCCAAAGTCGCTGGCGTCGATGAGCGCCGTCTGAAGCCCGCGGCTCGCCGCGTCGTAGGCAGCCGCCAGACCGTGGATCCCGGCGCCGACCACGAGAAGGTCGAACGTGGTCGCGGCGAGCGTATCGAGGTTGCGCGGACGCATGAAGGAGTTTCATTTTATAGTAGTGCGCCGTTGCAATGTTGACTGCTGACTGCTGAAGTAAATGATGAAAATGGTGGATCGCACCGATTGCACAGCTGAGAGCTGATAGCTGAGAGCTGATAGCTACAAATACATGAACCTCATCAAGAGTCACGCCTTTGGCAACGACTTTCTCCTCGTCGACGCCTACGATTTCTCGGGAATCCCGCACCCAATGAGCTTCGCTCGTGACGCGTGCGACCGCCACCGCGGTATCGGGGCCGATGGGCTCATCGTCTTCGAGATCCGTGACGGCGGCGCATCGATGCAGTTGTTCAACGCCGACGGCAGCCGCTCTGAGGTCTCGGGCAACGGCGTCCGCTGCCTCGCCGCGTGGATCGTCTCCACGCAGTCGCTCGAAGACGGCGCCTTTGTCGACATCGACACCGACGCCGGCCTGAAGTCGCTCGAGCTGCTGAATCGGCGCGACGGGCGCTACACGTTTTGCGCGGCGATGGGAGAGCCCGAGCGGATCGAGCAGCAGGTCCTCGACGTCGGCGGCGAAGGCGTGACGGCGGTGACCTTGCGCGTCGGGAATCCGCAGTGCGTCGTCCTCGGCGAGGTGACCGAAGAGCGGCTGCACACGATCGGCCGGGCGTTGGCGGTTCATCCGCACTTTCCTGAGGGGACCAACGTCGAGCTCGCCACCGTCGAGGCGCCGGATCGCGTCAGGATTCTGATCTGGGAGCGGGGTGTCGGGCCCACCGAGGCCTCGGGCACTGGCGCCTGCGCGGCGGCCGTCGCGGCGATCCGATTCGGGGGCGCGTCGCGCGACCTGCAGGTCGTCTCGCCGGGCGGCACGCAGCGCGTCGAGTGGGACGATGACGGGTTGTTTCTGACCGGGTGGGCCGAACTCATCGCCGAATGCCGGTGGCTGAAGGCCTGATGCGCAGCCTCCACGAGGCCGGCGAGGCCGGCGAAACTTACTCACCCGCGGAAGAACTGTTCAATCGACGGCGCCGGACGATCGGGCTCGTCGCCGGCCCGCTGGCGCTCCTCGTTCTCCTGGCGGCGCCGATCCCGATTCCCGCGCCAGCACACCGCCTCGCGGCCATCCTGCTGATGATGGTGATCCTCTGGGTTACCGAGGCGCTGCCGCTGGCCGTGACCGCGCTCATCGGGCCAGTGCTGGCCATCATCCTGCGCGTCGCGCCCGCGCGTGTCGTCTTCGCGCCGTTTGCCGATCCGATCATCTTCCTCTTCATCGGCAGCTTCATGCTGGCCGAGGCGATGTTCACCCACGGCCTCGATCGCCGGATTGCGTTCGGCGCGCTGTCGTCGCGCGCAGTTGGCGGCAGCCCCACCCGGATTCTGTTCGTCTTCGGGGCGGTCGCGACCGGGATCTCGATGTGGATCAGCAACACGGCGACGACCGCGATGATGTTTCCGATCGGGTTGTCGATCGTCGCGCATTTGACCAAGGGCCGCGAGTCTGAGGTGACGAGCCGCAACTTCGCCACCGCGATGATGTTGATCGCGGCGTTCGGCGCGTCAATCGGTGGCATGGGCACTCCGATCGGAACGCCTCCCAACTTGATTGGCAAAGGCATGCTGGAGAGCATTGCCCACGAGCGCATCTCGTTCTTTCAATGGATGCTGCTTGGCATTCCGCTGACGGCGCTGCTCTTCACGTTCATGGTGACCTATTTCCGGTGGCGGCTGCTCGAGGGCCTCACCATCGATCGCACGCGCGCGGCGCACATCCACGATGAATTGCGAAAACTCGGGCCGATCTCGACGGGCCAGCGCAACACCCTCGTCGCCTTTGGTGTGACTGTCGGGCTCTGGCTCTTCCCCGGGATCATTGCCGTCGCGGGGTACGCCGACAGTGTATTCGCGAAGGCGTATGAAGCCGCCGTGCCTGAGTCGGTGGCGGCCATGGTCGGCGCCATCCTGCTCTTCGTGCTGCCGGTCAACTGGCGAGCCCGGCGCTTCACGTTGAGCTGGGATCAAGCGGTCCGCATCGACTGGGGGATCGTGCTGCTGTTTGGCGGCGGCCTGGCGATGGGGTCGCTCGCGTTCTCGACCGGTCTCGCCGAATCGATGGGCCGCGGGATCACGGGGTGGCTGCCCGTGCGTTCGGCGCTGTCGTTGACGATCCTCTTCACGGCCGTCGCGATTGTCATGTCCGAAACCACGTCGAACACTGCCGCCGCGAACATGATCGTGCCGGTGGCCATTGCGGTCGCGCAGGCGTCGGGCGTCGATCCGCTCGAGCCGGCGCTCGCCGCCACCTTCGGTTCGTCGATGGGGTTCATGATGCCGGTCTCGTCGCCGCCAAACGCCATCGTCTACAGCTCTGGCCATGTGGCGATCACGAGCATGATGCGCCACGGCATCGTGCTCGACATCGCCGGCTTCATCTTCATCGTGCTGGTCGTGACCGGGCTGGGGTGGGTGATCTGACGGAGCTGCGTCGGCTCAAGGCTCAGGGCTCAAGGCTCAAGCAAGAGCGCTCGACCACACACTCGATGATCTTGCCTGAGCCCTGAGCCCTGAGCCTGAGCCCTGACTCCGCCCACGCAATTCCTGCAACCTGCCGCATCGGTCCGCAGTGAAGCTCCTGCGCACTCCCGATCGACTCCGCGCACTCGGCGAGCCTTTTCGGGCTCGCGTGGTTCTTGCAACCCGCACACGCCGCCCGGGTGGTACGGCCGTTTGTCGAGCCAGGATGGTGTACGATGAAGAGCGTTGCGCCGCACGATCGGCCGCGAGAGAAGCTGCAACGGCTCGGCGCTGCCGCGCTGGGCGATAACGAGCTGGTCGCGGTGGTCTTTGGATCGGGTCAGGCCGCGACGAGCGCGCTCGACCTGGCGAACCAGGTGCTGGAACGAACTGGGGGCCTCGATGGCCTGGCCCGCGCCCGGCACGACGAGCTGACGCAGCTGCCCGGAATCGGGTCGGCACGGGCGGCGCAGGTGCTGGCGGCGGTTGAATTGGGTCGGCGGACGCTGACGCGGGCCGATCGTCATCGGGTGCAGATTACCAGCCCGCGGATGGTGGCGGAGCTGCTCCTGCCACTCTACGGCAATCGACCCGTCGAGCAGTTCGGCGTGGTCCTTCTCGACACGAAGCACCGCGTGATGCGGACGACCGTCGTCACGGTCGGCACGCTCGACGCCAGCATCGTCCACCCGCGAGAGATCTTCCGCGAGGCGGCTGCGGCGGGTGCCGCCGCGATCGTGGTGTTTCACAACCATCCGTCGGGTGACCCGGAGCCGAGTGGTGAGGACGTGGCGCTGACGCACCGCTTGATTGCCGCTGGCGTACTGATGGGAATCGACGTGATTGATCACGTGATTCTTGGCAACGTCCGCTACTGCAGCATGAAGGAAGACCGCTACATCTAGAGCCACGGGTAGCACGGGCCACAGCTAACACGGACACACGGATACTTCTGATAGAGCCACGGATAACACAGGCCACGGATCACACGGATCACGGATCACGGATCACGCGGATAATCCAGGGACAGTTACTCGACGTGTCAAAGATTGTTTACTTCGACTGTTTTTCGGGCGCCTCGGGCGACATGGTTCTCGGGGCGTTGCTCGATTTGGGACTGCCGATCGATGGCCTTCGCGCCGCGCTCGGAAGCCTGGCGATCGAGTACGGTTCGGTGTCGGCGGATCGCGTGCTCAGGGCCGGCGTCTCGGCGACCAAGTTTCGGGTCCACGAGGGCGCCGCGGCGACGGTGGCCGTCGGGCACCACGAGCACGGCCATCAGCATCACGGGCACGGCCATGACCATCAGCACGCGCACGATCACGACCATGGTGAGGGTGCTCCCAACCACCATCACGGTCCGCATCACAGCCTGAAGGCCATCGCCGGCTTCATCGAACGCTCGGCCCTTACTCGTCAAGGGAAGGATCGCGCGATTCATCTGTTCCACCGGCTCGGCGAGGCTGAAGCCGCGATTCATGGCATGCCGATCGAGAAGGTTCATCTCCACGAGGTTGGCGCGCTCGACTCGATCATCGATATCGTCGGCGTGGTTTACGGGATGGAGTGGCTCGGCGCCGACCGCGTGGTCGCCTCGCCGCTCAACGTCGGCAGCGGGACCGTCGTTTGTGCGCATGGCACGTTTCCGGTACCGGCGCCTGCGACGGCGCGCTTGCTCGAGGGCGTACCGGTCTACGCCGGCGCCATCGCCAAGGAACTCGTCACGCCGACCGGCGCTCTGATCGTGACCGACTATGCGACGAGTTTCGATCGGCTGCCGATGATGCGCGTCAAGTCGATCGGTTACGGCGCGGGCGATCGGGACTTCGCCGGCCATCCGAATGTGCTCCGGATCCTGGCGGGCGAAGAAGACACGCCCGCGGCCGCCGACCGCGTCGTCGTGCTCGAAAGCGAGATCGACGACATGAACCCGCAACTGTTCGGGCCGCTGATGGAGCGGCTGCAGCAGGCCGGGGCGCTCGACGTGTTCTACGTGCCGGTGCAGATGAAGAAGAATCGGCCCGGCACGCTCGTAACGGTAATCGCGCGTCCGGCCGCCCGCGAGTCCCTTTCCGCCGTGCTCTTTGCCGAGACGACGACGATCGGTGTGCGCTATCAGGAAGTGGATCGTGAGTGCCTGGAACGTGAGACGCGCCTTATCGTGACGCCAGCAGGCCCGATTCGCTTCAAGATCGCCAGCCGCGCGGGGAAGGTGCTCAACGCGTCGCCGGAATTCGAGGACTGCGCGAAGGCCGCGGCCGAGCACGGGCTCGCGATCAAAGACGTGCAGGCCATGGCGACCAAAGCCTGGCTCGATGCGCAATTTGGATAACTGACCTGCGAGCCGCGAGCGGCGAAACTCTGAACCTGGAACCCTGAACCTTGAACCTGGAACCCTGAACCCTGAACCTTGAACCCTGAACCTTGAACCGCTTTTATCTAACCACCGCCATCGACTACGTCAATAGCCGTCCGCATCTCGGGACGGCGTACGAGAAGATCGCCGCCGACGTCATCGCGCGCTACAAGCGGCTCGCCGGGTTCGATGTCCATTTCGTGATGGGCAACGACGAGCATTCGCAGAATGTCTTCCGGAAAGCCAAAGAGCTCGGCGAAGAGCCGCTTGCGTATTGCGATCGGATGGCCGTCGAGTTCCTCGACGTATGGCGGCGCCTCGACGTGTCGTTCGACGACTTCATCCGGACGACCGAGCCACGGCACCGCGCCGGCGTCCAGGAGCTCATCCGCCGGATCACCGCGGCCGGGGATATCTATGAAGGTCACTACGAGGGCTGGTACTGCGTCTCCTGCGAAGCCTTCAAGCAGGAGAAGGATCTCGTCGAAGGCCTCTGTCCGATTCACCGGACGAAACCGGATTGGATTCGCGAGAAGAATCATTTCTTCCGCCTGTCGAACTACCAGGACCGCCTGCTGAAACACTTTGCCGGGCAACCGGAGTTCCTGACACCAGACATTCGCCGCAACGAGATCCTTCGGCTGATCGAGGGCGGCCTCGACGACATTTCGGTCAGTCGCGCGGGGCAGTCCTGGGGCATCCCGATGCCTCAGGATCCGTCGAGCGTCGTATATGTCTGGTTCGATGCGCTGATCAACTACATCAGCGCGGTTGGCCTCGGGACCGACGAGTCCTTGCTCGCGAAGTGGTGGCCCGCCGACCTGCACATCATTGGGAAGGACATCACTCGCTTCCACACGGTCATCTGGCCGGCGATGCTGATGAGTGCCGGCGTGGCGCTGCCGCGTCAGGTGTTCGGCCACGGCTGGGTGCACCTCAAGGGCGAAAAGATGAGCAAGTCGCTCGGCACTACGGTCGAGCCGCTCGACGTCATCAATCTGTTTGGCGCCGATCCGTTGCGGCTGTATCTGACCAAAGAGATCACGTTTGGCGGCGACGGCGACTTCTCCTGGGAGCGCTACGAGGATCGCTACAACGTCGATCTCGCCAACAACCTGGGGAATCTCGTCAGCCGGATTGCGGCGATGGCCGAGAAATACCGCGGCGGCCGTCTTGCGCCCTCCGGTCAGGCCGGACGTCTGAATGTCGTGGCGCGGCAGGCCGTGGACGACTACCGTCAGGCGATGGATGCGTTTGCGCTCGAGCGCGGCACGGCGGCGGCTTTTCAGATAGTCGATGCCGCCAACGAGTTCATTGCCAGTTCCGAGCCCTGGGCGATTGCGCGCGACGAGAGCCGCGCCGGCGAGCTGTCGCAAGTGCTGTTCGACGTTGCGGAGGCGGTGCGTGTGGCGGCGATCCTGCTGCTGCCGGTGATGCCGAAATCCGCTGCCGAGATTCTGCGACGGGTGGGGGAGAGCAAACCGGCAGGGGACGTACGCTTAGTGGACGCCGCGTGGAGAAACGAAGGCGCGCGGACGATTCTCAAGGGCGATCCGCTGTGGCCACGTGCGGTGAGAGGACCCGGACGGAGCCACTGTCATCACAGGTCACGCGCCGCAGGTTGTCGTAAATTCTGCGGATTCGAAGATAGAAAGGAGAACGCGAGTGGACGAGACAAACAACACGACGCCAGCTCCGGCCACCCCGCCCGCAGCTGCCTCGGCACCCGCGGCACCGGCCGCCGCAGGCGGCCCCGACAAGATCTCAATCGACGACTTCATGAAGGTCGACCTGCGCGTCGCGAAGGTCCTGGCGGCCGAGAAGGTCCCAAATTCGCGGAAGCTCGTAAAGCTGTCGATCGACGTCGGGACCGAACAGCGCACCCTCGTCGCCGGCATCGCCGAAGCCTACGAGCCCGAGCAGCTCGTCGGACGCACGATCGTCATGGTCTTCAACCTCAAGCCGGCCAAGCTGATGGGCATCGAGTCGAACGGCATGGTCCTCGCCGCGAGTGCCGATGGTGGTAAACCGATCCTCGTCAGCTTCGACCAGGACGTCCCGCTTGGGGCGAGAGTGAGATGAGGCACAGCTGTCAGCTTTCAGCTCTCAGCCGTCAGCTAGAAACCTTGAGAACTAGTCGCACGGCTAGGATCAGCGAGCTCTTAGCTGACAGCTGATAGCTGAGAGCTGCGTTCATGATCGACTCACACTGTCATCTGGCAGACGACGCGTTCGCTGACGATCTCGACGGCGTCATCGACCGGGCGCGTGCTGCCGGCCTGCAGTCCGCGCTCTGCGTCTTGTCAGCCGGCGACGAGGCGGAATCACGGGCTGCGGCGCGGGTCCGGGCGCTTTGGCCGGATGTCCGGTTCTCGCTTGGGATCCATCCGCACAAGGCGGGAGATTTCGCCGGACGCCTCGACGACGCGCGCGCGGGCGTAAGACGAGGCATTTCCAGTGAAGGCGCCGTGGCGATTGGAGAGATTGGCCTCGACTATCACTACGACTTCTCGCCACGCGAGGTGCAACAGGACGTGTTTCGCGCGCAGGTCTCGCTGGCGTTGGAGTTGGCGATGCCAGTCGTCATCCACACCCGCGAAGCGACCGAAGACACATTTGGCATCCTTCGCGACGGCGGTTCCGGGCTGCGAGGCGTTTTTCATTGCTTCACCGGCGATACGGCCATGGCCCGCGCCGCGCTGGACATAGGCTTTTACGTCTCGCTGGCTGGAATCGTCACGTTTCCGCGCGCGGAGGCGCTTCGCGAGGTCGCCACGCTCGTGCCCGACGATCGGCTCCTCATCGAAACGGACGCGCCGTATCTGGCGCCGGTGCCTCATCGCGGCAAGCGGAACGAGCCGGCCTTCGTCGCGCGCGTTGCCGAGACGATCGCCGCGCTGCGTGGGGTCCCGGTGTCGCAATTGGGCGCGCAAGTGGCCCGGAACTTCGACCGATTATTAATGCCTGGCCTTGGTCCAACTGTTTCCTATCAAACGGCTTAGCGCGTTGACACCCTGCGCGAAACTCCACTATTCTGAGACGACCGGCAGCTGAAAAACGGCACACCCTTTGAGCGATACCGCGCAGAAATCCGTCGTCTCCCCCGATCTGGCGCAGATCTTCGGCCCTATCCGCGAGGATCTCGAAGCCGTCGAGCAGGAGTTCGTTCGTCATATCCAGTCACGAGTGGCGCTCATCCCCGAGATGGGCCGGTACATCCAGAAGAGCGGTGGCAAGCGCGTGCGACCTGCCGTTCTGCTGATGGCCGCGCGCCTCAGCGGCTACGCGGGCGATCGGGCGGTCCTCTACGCCTCGGTCGTCGAATTCATCCACACCGCGACGCTCGTGCACGACGACATCATCGACGGCGCTGATCTCCGGCGCGGGCGCCTGGCGGTCCATTCCCGCTGGGGCAACGACATCACGGTGCTCCTCGGCGACTACCTTTACATCAAGTCGATGGCGATGGCGCTGACGCACGACTCGCTGGAGATCATCCGGCTGCTCTGCGACGTCACCCTTCGCATGATCGAAGGCGAGCTCTACCAGCTCACCAAGACCGGCGACGTCGACATCACCGAGGAAGAGCACTTCGAGATCATCCGCCGCAAGACGGCGTTCCTGTTCGGTGGCTGCGCGCAGATTGGCGGCATGCTTGGCGGCGTGACTCCGGAGCAGGAGACGGCGCTGCGCGACTATGGATTCAACCTTGGGATTGCCTTCCAGCTGGTCGACGACCTGCTCGATTACACTGCCGACGCCGCGGCGCTCGGCAAGCCGGTCGGCGGGGATCTACGCGAAGGCAAGGTCACGCTGCCGATCATCCTGCTGCTTCGGCGGGGTGGCGAAGATGCCGACCGTCTCATCCGCGACGTCGTCCGGGACCGGACCGTCGCGCCGGAACAGTGGCGGGACATTCTGCGCCTCTTGCACGAGCACCGGTCGACGGAGCTCGCCTACGAAGCTGCGCTCGAGTACGCCGCGCGCGCCAAGAGCTGCCTGTCCGCGTTCCCGCCCAGCCAGGAACGTGACGCCCTCATCGCCCTGCCCGACTACGTCGTCTCGCGCGACCGCTAGGACGATCGCAGGCCCGATGGTGGTGACAGCCACTGCGGATCGGATCGCGTAGTCGATGGATCCGCGCACCCGCATCGAAGCGCTCCGGCAGCAGATTCGCGCCCACGAAGAGCGCTACTACGTCCTCAACGATCCCGAGATCACCGACACAGCGTTCGATGCGTTGATGCACGAGCTGCAGGCGCTCGAAGGGGAGCATCCCCAGCTCGTTACGCCGGATTCGCCGACCCAGCGCGTTGGCGGCCGGCCGACGCAGGGGTTTCCCACGGTCGAGCACCTGTCGCAGATGCTCAGCTTGGACAATGCCTACGACGAGGACGACCTGCGAGCGTTTGACGAACGGCTACGCAAGGGCGCGGGGCTCGGCGAGGCCGCGGTGCCATATGTAGCGGAGTTGAAGATCGATGGCCTGAGCATTGCGCTGACCTACGAGAACCACCGCCTGGTTCGCGGAGCCACGCGCGGGGACGGCGTGCGCGGCGAGGAAGTAACTGCGAACGTCCGCACCATCAGGTCGATTCCGCTGACCCTCCGCGGCGGATCACCGTCGAGGTTCGAAGTACGCGGCGAGGTGTTCCTGCCGCGCGCGTCGTTCGATCGAATCAACCAGGAGAGGGCTGACGCCGACGAGCCGCTCTACGCGAACCCGCGCAACGTCGCCGCCGGCACGATGAGGAACCTCGACCCGGCGCTGGTGGCGCGTCGGGGGCTCAAGGCCTTCGTCTATCAGTACGTGGGACCGACGGACGGCGCCCCGACGGAACACATGGAGCTGCTGTCGGCGTTGGCGGCGTGGGGGCTTCCCGTCGAGCCGCATGCCGCGGCGTGCCATGGCATCGACGACGTCATCGCCTTCTGCCGCGAGTGGGACACGAAGCGCCGGCAGCTCGAGTTCGATACCGACGGCGTCGTCGTGAAGCTTGCCGACCTCGCGCTCCGCGAACGGCTTGGGACCACAGCCAAGTTTCCGCGCTGGGCGACCGCGTTCAAGTTCGCTGCGCAGCAGCAGCAGACGAGACTGCTGCGAATCGACGTGAACGTCGGTCGCACTGGCGCCAACACGCCGTACGCCGTCCTCGAACCGATTTTCGTCGCCGGCTCGACGGTCTCGATGGCAACGTTGCACAACGCTGACGACATCGCCCGCAAAGACCTGCGCGAAGGCGATACCGTCGTCATCGAGAAGGCCGGCGACGTCATTCCCAGGGTCGTGGCACCCGTGCTGACGCTGCGTCCGGACGACTCCAAGCCGTGGGTGATGCCGACGACGTGTAAGGCGTGCGGCAGCACGCTGAAGCGCGACGAGGAAGAGGTCGTCTGGCGCTGTGAAAACGCGTCGTGTCCCGCGCGCCTGCGCCGGAGCCTCGAACATTTTGCCGGCCGTGGCGCGATGAACATCGAAGGGCTGGGCGAATCGCTCGTCGATCAGCTGATCGAGCAGGGGCTCGTCCGCGATTTTGCCGATCTCTACGGCCTGCAGCCGGCCCAGCTCGAGAATCTCGTTGTGACCCCGCGGGAGCCGCGCTCGGAGCGGGCTGTGCCGAGGAAGCTCGGCAAGGTCGGACGTAACGTGACGACGCAGATCGAGAGCTCGAAGACGAACGACTTGTGGCGCCTGGTCTATGCGCTGGGCATCAGGCACGTTGGCGAGAAGGCGGCGGCGACCCTCGCGCGGCACCTGCGGACGATGGACGCAATCATGGAGGCGTCCGTCGAGCAACTCCAGGCCGTTCCGGATATCGGCCCGGTCGTGGCCGCGTCGATCCGCAGTTTTACCGAGGAGCCGAAGAACCAGGACCTAGTCGGCAAGCTGGCGGCGGCGGGCGTGAACATGGCGAGCCAGCAGCCGCCGCCGAGCGTTGCGGCCCAGGGACCCCTGTCGGGCAAGACATTCGTCGTCACCGGCACACTCGACTCGATGAGCCGCGACGAGGCGGCAGCGGCGATCGAGCGCCTCGGGGGCAAAGTGGGAGGCGCCGTCAGCCGAAAAACGACGTATCTGGTGGTTGGCGCCGATGCGGGGAGCAAGCTCGAGAAAGCGCAGGCGCTCGGCGTCAAGACGCTGACGGAAGACGAGTTCCGGGCGATAATAGTGGAGTCTTAGGGCCTGACGCCTCGGCGGTAGGCCGTTTCGGGCTGCTGACCTGCGCACCATGTCGAAACGATTCACGTTCATTACCCTGGCGCTGTCCTCGACGGTCGCCTTCCTCGTAGGGGTCATTCTTGCCGGCGGCGTGGCCCGGACGCCCGTCGTGTCGAGCGCACCCGTCCACCGGACGCCCCCCAACGATCGGCCGCGGCCAGCGTCGCTGCCTGGCGTCGTGAATTTCGCGGACGTTGCCGAGCGGATTAATCCGGCGGTGGTCAATATCGATGCGGCGTCGAGGTCGGGGGGACGAAGCGGTTCTCGAGGCCCCCAGCGGGGCGTTGACGATCCGCTGGACAGCCCGCGCGAGCTGGACGTGCCGCGCCAGGGCGCTGGCAGCGGCTTCATCGTCGATCGAGAAGGCTACATCCTCACGAACCATCACGTGGTGGAGGGCGCTGATCGGATTACGGTCACGCTATCGGATGGCCGGGCGTTTCGAGGGACGGTTGTCGGATCGGACCCGGCGATTGACGTCGCGCTGGTGCGGATTCCCAAGGCCCCGAACCTGCCGGAGGCGCCGCTCGGAAATTCCGACGAGCTGCGCGCGGGCGAGTGGGTCTGCGCGATCGGTAACCCGCTCGGTTACGTTCACTCCGTCACCGTCGGCGTGGTGAGCTTCATCGGCCGCAAGATTTTCGACCAGAGCCTCGACGACTACATTCAGACTGACGCTGCGATCAATTTTGGGAATAGCGGTGGGCCGCTGATCAATTCGCGCGGGGAGGTCGTCGGGATCAACTCGGCGATTAGCGCCAAGGCCTCGAGTATCGGGTTCGCCCTGCCAATTAACCAGGCGGTCGCTGTCCTGCCACAGTTGAAGGCGACCGGCCGGGTCACGCGCGGGTTCATCGGTGTCACGCTCACCGATGTGACGCCGGCGTTGCAGAAAGCCCTGGGCCTGACCGTGGCTGATGGGGCGATGGTGCAGGACGTCACGCCGCGATCGCCGGCGGAGCGCGCCGGCCTCCGCGCCTACGACGTGATCGTGGAAGTGGAAGGGCTCAGCGTGGCCTCGAACCAGGAGCTCATCCAGAATATTTCGGCACGACAGCCGGGGACCGTCGCCGAGCTCGATGTGCTTCGCGAGGGCCGCCGCCACACGATGAGCGTCAAATTGGCCGAGCGGCCCGGACGGGGTGAGGAGTCCAGCACCGCGCCTGCGCCGCCAGGTCCGGCGTTCACGTCGCCCCGAGTGTTCGACGCCCAAGCGCCTCTGGGACTGATCGTCAGGGAAATGGACCGCACCTTCATGGGTCGGCTGGAGATTCCCGAGGGCGTCCAGGGCGTGATTGTGTCGCGGGTCGACCCGGCTGGCGCCGCGCGTCAGGTGCTGCGCCGTGGGTTCGTCATTCTCGAGGTCAACCGGAAGCCGACGCGAACGGTTGCCGACTATCAGAAGATTGCGGACGCCGCCCGGCCCGGCGACGCGCTCGCGATCTACTACTACGATCCCACGCTCGCCCAGCGCTCGCTGGTGACGGTCGTCGTCGACTGAGCGCGAGAACCGATTTCGATGAAAGCACGCATTCTGGTCATCGACGACGAGGCGGAAGTACGCCGCTCGGTCGGGATGATCCTGCGCTACGACGACTACGAGGTCATCGAGGCGTCGAGCGGACCTGAGGGGATTGCGACGGCCGAGCGCGAGGCGCCGGATCTCGTGTTCCTGGACATCAAGATGCCGGGCATGGACGGCCTCGAGGTGCTGCAGCGGCTGCGGGCGGCGAACGAGAACCTGCCGGTCGTCATCATTTCCGGGCACGGCACGGTCAGCACCGCGGTCGAGGCGACGAAGGCGGGAGCGTTCGATTTCATCGAGAAACCGCCGTCGAGCGAAAAGCTGCTGGTATCGATTCGCAACGCGCTCGAGCGGACACGGCTGTCGGACGAAAACCGGTCGCTGAGGCGAGCGGCGGAAGTACGCCACCAGATGGTCGGCGAGAGCCCGTCGCTCCGGCAGGTCTGGGACGCGATCAAGCGCGCGGCCCCGACCAATGCCACCGTCCTCCTGCAGGGGGAGAGCGGCGTTGGCAAGGAACTCGTCGCGCGTTCGATCCACCGCAACAGCCTGAGGAGCCGCGAGCGCTTCATTCAAGTGAACTGCGCCGCGATTCCCGAAGAGTTGATCGAGTCGGAGCTGTTCGGCCACGAAAAGGGGTCGTTCACCGGCGCTACCGAGAAACAGATCGGCAAGTTCGAGCAGGCCGATCGCGGTACGATTTTCCTCGACGAAGTCGGGGACATGAGCGCGAAAACGCAGGCCAAGGTGCTGCGCGTGCTGCAAGAGGGCGAGGTCGAACGGCTCGGGTCGGCGCGCACGATCAAGGTCGATGTGCGAGTCATCGCCGCCACGAACAAGGATCTCGAGCAGGAGATCGAGAAGGGGACGTTCCGCGAGGACCTCTACTTTCGGCTGAGCGTGATCCCGATTCGCGTTCCGCCGCTCAGGGATCGGCGCGACGACGTTCCGGCGCTCGTCCGTCATTTCGCGGACCTGTTCAGCCGCGACAACAATCGGCGGTTGCCGCGATTCACGCCCGCCGCGCTCGAGTACCTGCAGAAGGCACGGTGGAAAGGCAACGTCCGTGAGCTGAAGAACACGGTCGAGCGCCTGATCATCATGACGCCGGGCGACACGCTCGACGTCGACGATCTCCGCGACATCGTCCGGCTCGAGCCCAAGCCCGCGGCCGTGCCCGAGGGCGACAAGGAACGTCCCGGGACCCTGCGCGAGTTCAAGGAGTCTGCCGAGAGGGCCTTCCTCGTCGACAAGCTCCGGGAAAACGCCTGGAATATTTCAAAGACCGCCGAGGTTATCGGAACGCCGCGCAGCAACTTGTACAAGAAGCTGGAGCAGTACGGCATCACTCAGGAAGGAGACGGAGTAGCCGCCGCAGCAGGCCAGATGATCGCCCGCCTTCGCGTCCTTCGGACGCTTCGGCGCGGCAAGCCCGCCATGAGGCTCGAGAGAGCTCCCGGCGAGCCTGCTGCGCCGAAGCGCCCGGAGGGCGCGAAGGCGAGAGGAAAGTCCGAACTCCGCAGGGCAGTGCGCCGGGTAACGCCCGGTCAGGGTAACCTGAAGGAAAGTGGCACAGAAAACATACCGCCGTCCGTAGCGCCGAAAGGCGCGAAGGAGGGTAAGGGTGAAAAGGTGCGGTAAGAGCGCACCGCGCTCGTGGCAACACGGGTGGCAGGCAAAACCCCGCACGGAGCAAGGCCAAATAGGGAGGCGTTATCAGGACTGCCCGTCCGAAGCCTCCGGGTAGGCCGCTTGATCCCATCAGCAATGATGGGGCTAGAGGAATGATCGTCGTCTCGGCCGCGAGGCCGGGGAACAGAATTCGGCTTACGGCCCGCTGCGGCGGCACTTTTACAATGCTGAATGCTGAATGCTGAGTGCTGAAGTCAATTCAGCCTTCACTTCAGCACTCAGCATTCAGCATTGTTGGAGGGGTTCTCATGCGTGCGGTTCTGTCGCTGGCGGCGCTGCTGGTCGCCACGACACTCGGTGTCGTCTGGGCGCAACAGCAAACGACGCAGCTGCCACCGAGCTCGCCAGTCGAGCTCCGGCCGGGTCAGCGTCCGCGTCCTGGCGAGGGGCGCGAGCCCGAATGGCCGGCGCCTCGCATTACCGAGTACAAGCCGCGCACGACGCTCGTCGTTCCCGCGCATCCGCGCCCGCGCGCGAAGTTTCCCGTCATCGACATTCACAGCCACCAGCCGACGCCGATTTCGGCGGCGGACTTTGCGAGGGTCGTGGATGGGATGGAGCAGAACAACCTTCGTCTGCTCGTGAACCTGAGTGGAGGGTCTGGTCAGCGCCTGAAGGCTGGACTCGAGGCGATTCGGGCGAGCAAGTATCCGGATCGGATGGTGCTCTTCGCGAACGTTGACTTCCGTGACGTCGGCCCCGGATTCGGCGTGAAGGCGGCGGCCGCGCTCGAGCAGGACATCAAAGCCGGCGCCAAGGGATTGAAGATCTTCAAGGACCTCGGCCTGCGCATCCGGCGAACCGACGGCACACGCCTGAAGCTCGACGATCCCGAGTTGGATCCGATCTGGGCGGTGTGCGGCCGGCTGAACGTGCCGGTGCTGATTCACACCGCCGAGCCACAGGAGTTCTTCGAGCCGATCAACTATCAGAACGAGCGGTGGCTCGAGCTGGCGCTCTACTCGAACCGCCGTTATCCACCGGATCAGGCGCCGCGCTTCGAGGAGCTCATCGGGGAGCGCGACCGGATGTTCGCCAGGCACCCGCAAACGAGGTTCATCGCGGCACATTTCGGCTATCACGCGAACGACCTCGGACGGATGAGCCAGCTCCTCGACCGGCTTCCCAACGTCTATCCGGAAGTGGCGGCGATCCTCGCCGAACTTGGTCGGCAGCCGCGCGCGGCGCACGACTTTTTCGTGAAGTACCAGGACCGCGTGTTGTTCGGCAAGGACAGCTACCAACCCGACGAGTACCCGTACTACTGGAGGACGTTCGAGACGGCTGACGAGTACTTCGACTACTACCGCGACTACCACGCGTTCTGGAAGCTCTATGGCATGAACCTGCCCGACGATGTGCTGAAGAAGCTGTACTACAAGAACGCGCTGCAAACTGGTGCCGGGCCTTCCGGCGACGGGATTCCCAGACTGATATGACTCACTATCTCGTTACCGGCGGGGCCGGATTCATCGGTTCCCACCTGTCCGAAGAACTGGCACGTCGCGGCCATCAGGTGCGCGTGGCGGATTCACTCGTCACCGGCAAGCGCAGCAACCTCGATCACGTGCCGGCGGTCGAGTTCCTCGAAGGAGATCTGGCCGATCTCGAGTTCGCGCGACGCGCCGTCGCTGACATCGACTACGTGCTGCACCAGGCGGCGCTGCCGTCAGTGCCTCGTTCCGTCAAAGATCCGATTACCTCCAACCGTGCCAACGTGGACGCGACGCTGAACGTGCTCGTCGCCGCCCGCGATGCCGGCGTCCGCCGGGTCGTGTTTGCCGGGTCGTCGTCGGCCTACGGCAACGCGCTGACGTCGCCGAAGCACGAGGACATGCCGACGAGCCCGCTCTCCCCCTACGCATTACAGAAGGTCGTGGGGGAGCAGTATCTGCAGATGTTCACGTCGCTCTACGGCCTCGAGACCGTCACGATCAGATACTTCAATGTCTTTGGTCCGCGGCAGGATCCCTCGTCGCCCTATTCCGGGGTGATTTCGCTATTCGCCACGGCGCTCCTCGAGAACCGGGCGCCGACTATCTACGGCGATGGCGAGCAGAGCCGCGACTTCACCTACGTCGCCAACGTCGTCGACGGCGTGCTGCGTGCCTGCGAAGCCACCGGCGCCAGTGGCCGTGTCATCAATGTGGCCACCGGCAGCAGCATCTCGCTCAACGCGCTCTTCGAAGCGATGCGGCGGTTGATAGGCGCGACCGTCAAGCCGGAGTATGCGGAGCCACGAGCCGGGGACGTTCGCGACTCGCTCGCAGACCTGCGGCTGGCGAAAGAGATCCTCGGCTACAAGCCGATCGTGCCGTTCGAAGAAGGGCTGCGCCGAACCGTCGAGTGGTACAGGACGCTGGCGGCAACGACCTGATCCTGACGAGCCCCTGCACCTGCGTCGCAACTACGACGCTCCTGACGCATCCACGGTTGACACCGGCGTGCTGCTCGTCGCGTTGCCTGCCAGAGCGCTGATCGATCCGGCACCAACAACTCTCCTGCGCACTTGAAGTTCCACGGACGGTCGGCTGTCGACGGCACGCGGCAACATCCTTGCCTTGCCGGAGTGCGTCCTCGCCGGTCGGACCTGTCCGCGGCGGCGCGACCTCACCTCGTGGTCATCCGGCAGGCGGGGACGACGTTTCGTCAATGTTCGAGGGCGAATGGCCCTGTCAGGAGGATCGATGTCTCGACTGTCTTCTATTCTCGCGTGTGCGATCGCCGCCTCGCTGGTGCTCGCGCCGGGGACCGTGTCGGCTCAGGAGAAAGCCGGCAAACCCAAGCCCGCGCCGGCCGTCGCCACCCCGATCAATCTCAATACAGCGACCGCCGCCGACCTTCAGGCGTTGCCCGGAGTGGGAGCCGCCACGGCGCGGCTGATCATCGAGCATCGCGACAAGAACGGCGGCTTCAAGAAGGTCGAGGAGCTGATGAACATCAAGGGCATCGGCGAAAAGAGCTTCCTGAAGTTGAAGCCGATGGTCACGATTGCGCCGCAGAAGGCCGAGCGCCAGGATGACGCCGGCTCCGGGCGGTAGCGCGCAAAAGAGGAGCGCCGGCCCCCTGAACGTTGCACCGGGTGGCCGGCCTCCCAGCCCGACCGAGCCGACGACCGCACGCGCAGCCGAGCGCGGACTGTCGGTCATCGAGCTGCTGTTCGCGCTCGCCACGTCGGTGACCGTGGGCGCGCTCGCGATGGCGGCGACGACCGCCGCGATCGATGAGATGCGCACGGCGGTCGCGGCGAGGTATATCGCAGGTCGAATCGGGTCCGCGCGGATCGATGCGGTCCGGAGGGCGAGCGCGGTCGCGCTCCGTTTCGAGGCCGTCGATGGCGACTACGTCTACGCGCCGTACGAAGATGGCAACGGGAACGGTGTGCGCACGGCCGAGATTCGCGACGGGATCGATCGGCCGGTCGGAGCGTTCGAGCGGCTGGCGGACAAGTTTCCTGGCGTCCGGTTCGAGCTGGCGGCGGGTGTTCCGGACGCGGACGGTCAGGCGGGAACCGGCGGCGACGGGGTTCGGATCGGCGCGGCGCGGATCCTGACGATGAGCCCGGATGGAACGGCGACGTCGGGAACGCTCTATGTTCGGGGGCGGCGGGGTCAATACGCGGTCCGGGTGCTAGGTGTCACCGGACGCACGCGGATGCTACAGTACCAGCCAGGAAACAGAACATGGCTCAGCCGTTAGCAGACCGTCGAGCCGACGCACGCTTTGGCCAGCCCGTGATTGGCGGCACGCAGGCCATTCTGCGGCCTGGCTACGCCGTGTCCTTGATCGATCTGAGCTCGGGCGGCGCCCTCATCCAGGGGCCGCGCCCGCTCCGCCCCGGCGCGAGAGTCCATCTCCAGTTGCTGACCGGCACGCGCCGTCTGGGTATCGCCGCGCACGTGCTCCGCTGCTCGGTTGCTGCGCTCGACTCGCGCCAGGGCGTTCAGTATCGTGGCGCCCTGAAGTTCGACTATCGCTGCGATGCGCTCTGGGAAGCCAGCACCCTTGACGGGTATCTCGTGCCCGTTGCCGAACCGCCCGACGCTGGCGGCGAAGGGCATGGCATACCCGGCTCTGGACCCGCAAACGACACCGATCGGGCATCTGAGCCCGAATAGCACGCAAATCGCCACCGGGCGCAGCCGGTGTATCCCTCGTGATCCTTGGCACTCGAATTGGTTACGCCCTCCGTCTGAGGTCAGAGGAGGAACGATGGTCATGGTGGCAGAACCAGCGTACGCCTCCGTCGGCCCGAACCGCGTGGACAGGCGAGCTGCAGACCGGCGTCGAAGTGCGGCGGCGTTGTTGGCGGCGGTGACGAGCGGGCTGGCGGCAGCACGAGACACGGTGTTTGCCCGGGAACGGTTCGAGCAGGTTCTTCGGTCGCTCGTGCAGGCGCGATCGATTGCGCTCTGCGACGACCCCATCGGGGTGCCGGGAGACGACGTGATGACGTTTCCGGTGCCGGGAGGCGTCCCGCACCATCGCGCGCGGATCGAGGCAGTGTTCGACCCGCCGCGCATGCTCGACGGGTGGACGTGCCAGCTGCTGGACACGGCGACGCACGTGGCCGGGCTCATCCTCGAGATTGAACGAGCTCAGGGACGGAGCCTTGCCGGCCGCAATCGCGCCGACGGCGCGGCGCCGCTGATTGGTTCGAGCCTCGCGATTCGGGCCGTGCGCGATCGAATCGAGCGCGTCGCCGCGACAGATTTCACGGTGCTCATCGAAGGGGAATCTGGCACGGGCAAGGAGCTCGTCGCCCGCCAGATTCACGAGCTCAGTCGCCGGCGCAAGGGCCCCTTCGTCGCCGTCAACTGCGCCGCGATCGTCGAGACTCTGCTCGAGGCCGAGCTTTTTGGAATCGAGGAACGGACGGCGACGGGCGTACGCGGTCGCCGCGGGAAGTTCGAACACGCCCACGAGGGGACGCTCTTTCTCGATGAAGTGTCCGATCTCTCGCCGGCCGCACAAGCCAAGCTCCTGCGTGCCATTCAGGACCTGTCCGTCGAGCGCGTCGGCGGTTTCGGCACGCGCCGGGTCGATACGCGGATCATCGTGGCGACCAACCGGCCGCTCTCGGGGCTGGTCGAGTTGGGGCGATTCCGGTTGGACCTTTACTACCGGCTGCATGGCGTAGACGTGCAGGTGCCACCGCTTCGGGCGCGCCGCGAAGACATCACAGAGCTCGCCAGGTATTTTCTGGAGCGTCACCGGTTCGTGCGGCAGCTGCAGCTCTCGACAGCGGCGGGCGATGCGTTGCTCGCGTACGACTGGCCGGGAAACGTCCGCGAGCTGGAGCGCGTGATCGAGCGTGCCGTCGCACTCGCCGGGTCCGACTGGCTCGAGCTCGACGATCTGCCGCCGGCGCTGCTTGGCGGCTATGCCGATGTGCTCGTGCCCTCGATGCGTTCGCGCGAATCGATGCGCGCGTGGGGGAGCCGCTACGCCCGGCTCGTCTACGAACGCTGCGGCAACAACAAGCGCCAGGCGTGTCGCGAGCTCGGCATCTCGTACCACACGCTGAGGGCCTATTTGCGGTTTCGCCCGGAGCGCTGCGGACCGGCCGACATGGAAAACCCGCAGAGATAAGGAGGTTTTTCAATTGTCCGTAGTGTCCGGCTTTAGGCGGACACGCTGACGTCTGGCCAAAGCCGGACACCACGATCTAACGATGCGTGGTAAGTGAGACAGCACGCCGGGCGCCTCCGGCATTGGACGTGTGTAGCGAGGCAGCGCGATCGATCGATGATTGACCGCGGAGGTTGCGCGTTACACCGCTCATGTCCCGGAAACGGGCTACATCAACGGGAGAACGGTATGGCAGGACGTGTGATGTCGGCCATGGCGCTGGCGGGTGCCGTGTTGGCTGGCGCCGCACTGGCTGTGCGTGCGGCAAGCGCTGCGCCATCGGCGCAGGACAAGAAGAACGCTCCCCAGGTCGCCTACGAGATCGTGCCGGTGTCCGAGCGCCTCGAGATCGATGGGCGCAAGAACCCCGAATTGATCCCGCAGTGGGACGTCTGGCACGCGGCGTTCGAGATCATGTCGAGGGCATCGGACCTGCCGACCGAAGTCCTCAAAACCATCTCAACGGAAGAAGCGGCCTCGATCCGCGACGCTGCCCGCGAGAACGCCAGAAACTATCAGGTCGCGCAGGAGCGCGTGCTCAAGCTGTTTCCAACACTCCAGACTGACGAAGCGAAGTTAGTCACCGAACGTACCCAGGCCATCAATCTTGAGTTTCGCTGGCAGGTGTTAGGTCTTCGCGACCGCGTGCTTGCGGGTCTCAATCCATCGGGGCGCGTGGCTCTCAGCGGCTACGTCGAATCCCTGAAGGCTGGAATGCGCGTGTTCGTGGCCAAGAAGGAACTCGCGTACTACCGGCAACCCCAGTAAACCGCAGGCAATCACCAGATTCGAGGTGCGAAGATGAAGCGTTTTGTGCTCATGACGGTCGTGGTGTGTACGTTCCCATCGGTTGGATACGCCCAGATTCCAATGCCAAACTCGTGGTTCGCGGGTTGCGGTCAGGTGCGGGTTGGCAATGGCTCGACGCAGATCGGGCAATATGGTCTGTGGCTGGAATACGACGTGTTCACGATACGGGACCTCAATACGTGTCCAGTGACAGTAGCAGTGACGGCGCACGTGCCCGGCGTGCCTGAATCCGGCCTCACCCGTGAAGGAATCTGGTCCGCATCGGTGAGCAGGCAGATCATAGTGCCGGGACCGGGGCCATGGCAGACCCGGGGCATTCACCAATTCTCGGTCTGGCTGCCGTCGCCAATCGTGATCGCCGAGTTCCCTCAACCGCTCCCTTCCACCTCCTCGATCGCCTACATCGAGGCGCGCCGTGAGGACCTCGATCCTGTGTTCGAATGCGAGGTCATGCAGCAGGGCCGGTGGCTTGGCGGGATGTGCGAGCTTCCCAACTGCCCGCTCATCGTCGACACCGCGCGTGACGGGTACAAGCTCACCAGCGTGGAGAACGGCGTCCGGTTCGATTTGAATGCGGACGGCGTGCCCGAGCAGGTGGCCTGGACGCGGCGCGAGTCGGACGATGCGTTCCTGGCGCTGGACCGCAACGGCAATGGTCGAATAGACGACGGGTCGGAGCTGTTCGGCAACCATACGCCGGCGGCTCCTGAAACGCCGGAGATCACGACGCCCAACGGATTCGAGGCGCTGAAGTTCGTCGAAACGTCATCCTACGGGCGAAGCGAGCGCAACGAGGTCATCACCGCTCGCGACGCCGCCTTCTCCCTGCTCGTACTCTGGCGCGACCTCAATCACAACGGCCTGTCGGAGCCCGACGAACTGCAGCCAGTCTCGGAATCGGGTCTGGAGGCGATCGGCACCGAATACAAGAACAGCAGGCGCGTCGACAGGCATGGCAACGAGTTCCGTCAGCGCTCACGCGTCCTCTGGAAGGACGGCCAGTACGACCACATCTACGACATCTGGTTGCAGTGGCGCGACTGATGGGCTGACTTCCTCCTCTCGGCGCAGATCCAGCGTAGGGCCAGGACAGTGCTCCTGGCCCTGCGCGCGTCGTCCGCACCGGCACACCGCGGCGCGACGGGGTCAGGCCGTGAATCGTGAATTGGGGTCGGGCCGTGAATCGTGAAGTGAATTGGTGTATGGCCCCGCAAGTGATTGTCTGGTAGATACGGCTGAGCCAGCGGGCGTCTCGTCACTCATCAGCCACTCTCGAATCGCCTCCGTCCGTCGATGTGCGTGTAGGATCGCGCATCGACTTTGGCCGCCGAAGCGTCCTGCCACTCACGATCGGTGTTCGATCGTTACCGATCGGGCGTTTTACTGATGAGCGGGGTGCCCAAAGACTCGACACCAGGAGGCGTCTGCCATGCAGAGTGTGTTCGCGCGACATGCGATGTTGTTCGCGGCGTGTGCCGTGTTATGGGGTTGTGGCGGGCCGGCACCGCAACCCCCTCCCCCTTCAACAACACCGCAGCGCTCCATCTCCGTCCGACGATGCCGACCCCGCCGACGACGCCGTAGCGGCACCCAAGGTGCGGACGGCAGGGCAGCTCGCCAAGCTGATGCCGTCAAACGGTACCGGGTGCGCCCCAGGAGCGCGCTGCATTCGCGTCAGAGACGATGGTCGTCCTCGCGCAAACGGCACCTGGGTCGCGCAGTGCCGTGGCGAGTTCGCCGACTTCATCGTGCCGCGGGACACGATTCCGGCCAACTACAACGGGCCGTGGTTTCAGCCTAATCTGATCGAAGAGGCACACACCGGCATTCCGTCAGGTACGCGGCCGTGGCGAAGCTTCGACCCTGACCAGGACAGTCAGCGGCTGGCGTATGTGCTCGCGCTTCGTAACTACGCGTTCGCGAGCGAACCCGTGCGAAGCATCACGCCTCAGCTGACGGCGGACAGCGACTACTTCGATTCGATTGGGGGAACGGTCCCCCAGAATCAGCGGTCGCAGAAGTGGTATCCAGCCCCCCGGATGATGTACGGACTGCCCAGGCTCGCCTGGAGCCGCTTCGCGGGAAGCTGCCCGTGGCATGACGGCGGAGCGAACTGTTCCCGAGGAGGAGCTCGGCGGAAACACCGAACCGCTTCGGAACTACGCTGTCGCCTACTACGATGCGCGCGGCGCGCGCACGTTCGCGCGGGTCTGGGGGACGAGCACGCCTGGGCTCGACGCGGTCGATCGCTCGCAGATGCGTTTTTCCGCGGGCGGGTTCGTCTACAAGCTGCTTTTCAGCGCAGCGCGACCGACTGACTTTCCAGCCGGTCAGGATCTGCTGGCGGGCTCGCTCGCGATCAACATCCTTCCCAACCGCAACAGCGCCCCGGTCAGCGTGCGTCTGCTGCAGATCGATGTCGCGGTCAAGGACGCGCGCGCGGGCGCGACGGGCTGGTATTTCGCGACGTATGCGTACGATCGGACAGTGGCGGGGAACTCGGTTTGGAAAAAAATGGTCCCAGTCGGCTTGATGTGGGGCAACGATCCCAACGGCCCACCGATCGTCGACTCCTGGATCAATCCAGGTGCGCCGGCATATGCCAAGGCCCATCTTGGTGTTGGTGGGCGGTTGAATGGACCAGTCGACAATCCAGTGTCGGCCTGCATGTCATGCCACAGCACGGCGCAAGCTCCCTCACTCGCCGATATTCGGCCCCCGACAACGGGCAGTGCATGCTTTCCCCTGCGCTCGAATTGGTTCCGCAACCTTCCAGGCACGCAGGCGTTCGGCCGCTTCGACCCGGAAGGGTCGGTATGTGAAACGTCCACCAGCGGTATCACGCTCACGGCAGCGGATTACTCGTTGCAGCTCGGCGACACCGTGACGCACTCTGTTGCGGAAAGTGCGAGCTTCAATCCGTGCACGTGGGATGATGCGGCGCCGCCACCGGCCGTCCCGCCACCGACTCCCGCTCCGGCTGGGCGTGCTCAGAAACCGCCGCGTATATTCCCGGTGCATCGGTGAGTGTGCGAAAGACGGTTGACGTGATGCACGCATGCTGACCATTGAAGAACTCCTCGCGATAATGCCGCGCGTGCCTGCAAAGAAGCGGGACGAAGTCGTGCCGTTTCTGCACGCCGCGATGATCGAGTTTGCCGTCAACAAGCCGGCTCGGGCCGCGGCATTTCTTGCCCAACTGGCGCACGAATCAGGCCAGTTGCGATTCATGGAAGAAATCTGGGGCCCGACTGAGGCACAGCAGCGCTACGAACCGCCTGGCGCGCTGGCGGAGCAGCTGGGGAACACCGAGCTTGGCGATGGCGAGCGGTTCAAAGGCCGTGGTCCTATCCAGATCACGGGACGAGCGAACTATCGGCGCTACGGCGGGCTGCTCGGCATCGACCTGGTGGCGGATCCGGGCCGCGCGGCGTTGTCCGAGCTCGGATTCAGAATTGCCGGTTTGTTCTGGGAAAGAAACGGGCTCAACGAACTTGCCGACCGGGCCGACGCCGACGCGTTTCGGTTGATTACCAGGCGCATCAACGGAGGCCTGAACGGTCAGGAGGATCGCGAGCAGTTCTACGCCGTGGCCTGCGCGGTGCTCGGGGTCGTTGTCCCGTCCCGGTCGGGTCGCGCCAGGGTCCCTCGGCAAATGCCCGACGCCGCGCGGACGCCGGTACTCGAGCGCGGACACGAAGCGATCCGCGCGCACTTTCGCAAACGCAGGGAGGCCAGCATGCCCGCGCGTGTCGCGACGACGGTCCGCAAGCGAGACAAGGCGGAGAAGAAGGGTCGGCGAGCATCTGGCACGACAGCTCGGGGCGCTGCCAAGGTCGCGAAAGCAGACGAGTCACGGTACACCGTGGTGATTCGGTACCGCATCGACGGCCGAGTCGAGGACCTTCAGCTGACCACCGACGACCGGTCGTTTTATCCGGTCGCCCAGCGGTGGCGCTATGTCGTCGCGAACCGCCGCCGTATCACGCGCGCGACGCGCGACTCGCTGAGCAACGAGATCGCGGTGTGGATGTCGGACGTGTGCGAGCTGGAGCCGAGCTCGTTCGAGACCCGCGTCAAGTGGATGGCGCGCTCCGAAGTCGTCGAGGTGTCGGTTCCGTTCGTTCGAGAGTCGGTTGGCTGGGCCGCGCGGCTGTTCCCCTGGGAGAACGCGCTCGGGTTGCTGACACGCCCGTTTCGCGAGGAGACGGCGCCCTTCACGGTGTTTCGACACTTGTCGGCGAAGAAGACCCGGCTTGCGGACAAACGGCCGGGCTCGTTGCTGATCGTCCGAAGTGGTCCCGGCGAGATCGGCAGTCGGTACGAACTGGATCGTGAATGCCAGCTGGTGGCCGACACGTTGCGCCCGGCGCTGCCGTCTGGCAGAGACACGCTGTTACGCGAACCCGATCGCCTCGCACTCCAGAGCCAGATCACGGCTCTCGCCCCGGCCATCGTCCACCTGTCGGGCGTCGATCCGTATGCGCTCGAGACACTGGGCATCCTCAAAGCCGATCCAGAGAATCCTGACGGATTCGTGCTCCGCAAGGTCGACGGCGTCTACGACATTGTCGACCCCGGCGATCTCGCGGCTATCGTCACGGCTGCGTCCGACAAGCCCCTGCTGGTGGCGCTGACCTCGTGCTTCAGCGCCTCCCGCATCGCGGCGTTGTCGGTGGCGAATGGTGCGCGATATTCGATTGGCTTCCTCGACACCCTCACGGACGCGGATGCGATTCTGTTCTTCGGCTGTTTCTATCGTGCCTGGATGCGCGAGTGGGACATGCTGGCGGCGTTTGTCAAGGCGCGTGCCGAATGGATGGCCCAGGCCTCGCCGCAGAGTACCGGCGTCGTGCTCTGGAGCCGCCATTCGCTGCTCGAACCCGAGGCAGAGCCGACAAGGCGAGCCGCCGCGTCACTCGCCACGCCGTCGCCAGATCCTGCGCCGGCACTGGCGACGGTCGGTGACCTCAAGCTGCACGTAGCGCTCATTCCCGACCGCGCGCCCGCCGGAGCTCGGAGCACCAGCACCAGCCTGAACTACTCGCTCCTGCACAACGATCGAACGCCGTTCAAGACCTTCTTCGTTGAAAAACCTCTACCCGGGCGGCTGCCGCCATTGCAGATTGAAGTGGCGCTCGAGGTCGGCAACGAGTTCTGCCGTTGCCGTTTCTCCGAGGAGCTGCCCGAGACCGCCGCCTCGATCGAGCTCGCGCCGCGCATGCGGTTGCCGCTCGTGGCGGGCCTGCTCCGGCAATGCACCGAAAGCCTCCGCACGAACCTGTACATCAAGGTCTCGTGCGGCGATCGTCTGCTCCGTGAATCGAGCGAGCGCGTGACCGTGCTGCCTGCCGACGAATGGCGCGACGATGGGGAGGACCACCGGTGGCTACCGAGCTTTGTCCTGCCGCGCGATCCGGCGGTGTTGAAGGTGATCGACGCGGCGCAACGGTATCTGCGGACGCTCCTCGACGACTGTTCGGCCGGATTCGACGGGTACCAGCAACTGGTCCATGACGACTCGAATGCGCCCGACGTCGTCGATCCTCAGGTGCAGGCGATCTGGGCGGCGCTGCAGCACGACTTGCCGATCAACTACATCAACCCGCCGCCGTCGTATACGAGCCAGTCGCAGCGCTTGCGCAGCCCGACCGAGGTGTTCCGCGGTCACGCCGCGACTTGCATCGACCTGGCGCTGCTGTTCGCGTCCTGTCTCGAGTTTGTCGGGATTTACCCTGTCGTGTTCCTGATTTCCGGCCATGCCTTCCCCGGCTACTGGCGCAGCGACAAGGCCTGGTGGCGAATGAAGCAATTCCGGTTCGAGGAGACCGGCGGCACTGCCGAACCAGCGATCGCGCCACGCCGGGAAGTGATTGCGAGCGGGCAGTCGGAAGGCTGGATGTTCGACGGCGTCGACAACCTCGTTGAATTGTTGCGCTACGTTCAGGAGGGGACGCTGGTGCCATTCGAGAGCACGTTTGTCGCTGCGCAGCGGGGCTTCTTTCAGTCGCTCGAAGAAGGATCGGGACGACTTCATCCCGACACCTTCGATGCCATGATCGACATCCAGTCGGCGCGAGCCGCGAGCGTCACCCCGCTGCCGCTCGTCGAGAAGCCGTAGGGTAAGGAGCGGTGCGATGGCATTACTGACGGCCCCGACCGTTGCCCGCGGGCGCGGGAACACTCTCGGGGAATGGCTGGACTCGTTGCCGGTGGTGGATGGTGTGAGACCGGTCGACCGGATGCCGATGGCTACGCATGCGCCGATGCAGCGACCAGCGTATCGGCGTCAACGGCCGCCGGACGAGCCGGTCACGCATGTGCCGCACCAGGAGATCGTGTCACTTGTGCGCGAAAGTGGCGTGCTCCGTTGGCGCGCCGGTGCCGCGTCGGCGATGACCAGCCGGCGCCGGGGCGGTGGCCGAGCGGCGCTGCCGCCCGGTGAAGTCGTCAAGCAGTTCGCGTTCGAGCGTCTCGAGCCCTCGCAGATTTACACCGCGCTCGTTGGACTCGACAAGAAACTGACGCCGGCTGCGGCGTACGCGGGCTCGCCAGGCAACGGCCTCCGGCGGTTCCGCAACGGCCAACTCGAGCCCTTTGCCGATTCGCGAAAGGCCGCGGGGAAGAAGGTCCTGCTCGTAGTCCACGGCACGTTCAGCACGACCGAAGCCCTGATCACCAATGGCTTCCAGAAGACACCGTCAGGCGCGAAGCTTCTCGCGGATGCCGAGAGAAAATACGATCTGGTGCTGGCGTTCGATCATCCGACGCTCTCGGTCAGCCCGATGCTGAACGCCTTCGATCTCGCGGCGCTGCTCCGGCCCAGCCCGGCCAGCCTCGATATCATCTGCCACAGCCGCGGCGGGTTGGTGGCGCGCTGGTACTGCGAGGCCTACGCCGAGGCCGCGCTCAAACGGCGCGTCGTCTTTGTCGGCGCGCCGCTCGCGGGCACGAGCTTTGCGGCCGCACCTCGGCTGAAGAGCGCGCTGGATCTCCTCACCAATATCGCTGATGTGCTGCGCACCGCCAGCGACCTTGCGTCCGCCAACCCGCTGTTTCTGGCTACGAGCGGTCTGCTGCGGGTCGTCTGTGCCGTGACCGGCGTGGCTGCCAAGACCCCGATGCTGGACGCGGCGATCGCTCTCGTGCCGGGCCTCGATGGCCAGTCGCGGACAGGCAACAACCAGGAACTGCTGCGCCTGCGCGCGAACACTGGCGCGAGCGACTTCACGGCGGGCCACATTCGCTATTTCGCCGTGCGCGGCAACTTCGAACCGAAAGAGATGGGCTGGAATTTTCTGCGCTTCTTCTCCAAGCCTCTCCAGCGCGTTGGCGACTGGGGCGCCGACATCATCTTCCCGGATCACAACGATCTGATCGTCGACACCGGCTCGATGGCGGAGGTGGCCGACAATCGCCTCGTTGCCGTCGCGCACGACTTTGGCACGACTGATCGGGTCCATCACACCAATTACTTCGCGCAGTCCGAGACGGCGGCCGCCGTGCGCAAGTCGTTCGGGGTCGCGTAGTGCGCGGGCACCGCGACGAAACAGGCTCTCACAGGAGGCCAGGAGACCAGGAGGTGTTTAAAGAACACCAAAGAGTTCTCCTGAACTCCTGATCTCCGATCTCCTGTCCAAGTCGAACCATCGACGTGTGGTGGGAGCCAGTTGACCCACCCACGAGCCGCATAGTACCGTTTTGGGGTTGTAGTATTGGCCTCCGCCACTCACCGCGAAGAATGCCTCAGACAATCGCCGGCACGCTCAAGAAAACGCCGCTCAACGCGCGCCACCGCGCGCTTGGTGCGCGAATGGTCGAGTTCGGTGGCTGGGATATGCCGGTCGAATACTCTGGAATCGTCGACGAGCATCTGGCCGTTCGGACCCGCGCGGGCCTGTTCGACGTCAGCCACATGGGCGAGATCGAGATCGCCGGCCGCGATGCCCTCAAGGCCGTCCAGCACATCACAAGCAACGATGCGTCGCGGCTGGCCATCGGCCAAGCGCACTACTCGGCGCTGCCAACGCCTCAAGGCACGTTTGTGGACGATGTGCTGACTTACAAGCTGACCGACGAGCATTTCATGCTGGTCGTGAACGCGTCGAACATCATCAAGGACTTCCACTGGATCACGGCGCAAATCGCCGGGATCGGCGACGCGGTGGCGGTCAACACCAGCTCGCGCTACGCGCTGATGGCGCTTCAGGGGCCGGCGGCCCGAGAAGTGCTGCAGGTGCTCACCGCCGTCAACCTCGCCGACATCAAGTACCTACTGGTTTACGACTGGTGAGATCGCCGGCGTGCGCGCCACAGTGTCCCGCACCGGCTACACCGGCGAGGACGGCTACGAAGTATTCGTGCCACCGGCTTCGGCAGAGCGCGTCTGGGACGCGATCCTTCTGGCGGGACGGCAGGCCGGAGTGGTGCCAGCGGGCCTTGGCGCACGCGACACTCTTCGCCTGGAGGCCGCCATGCGGCTCTACGGCAACGATATCGACGACACGACGACCGTTCTCGAAGCGGACCTCGGCTGGACGATCGGCTGGAAGAAGGCCGAGTTCATCGGCCACGACGTGCTGCGCCGGCAGAAGCAGGAAGGTGTGGGCCGCAAGCTCGTCGGGTTCGAGGTGCTCGACCGCGCGATCGCGCGGCAGGGCTACGACGTCTATGCCGCGAACGAGAAGGCCGGTGTCGTCACGAGCGGAACGCAGACGCCCTACCTCAAGAAGGCGATTGGCATGGCGTACGTGCCAAGCGCCTGCACGGCTCCGGGGACCGCTCTCGAGATTGATGTCCGCGGCCGACGGGTGCGCGCCGTGGTCGTGCCGCTGCCGTTCTACAAGCGGCCCGCACCCCAGACAACATCATAAAAACAGAAGGAGCGCGGAGCTGTCGCAGCCGCGAGACACCACGCATGTATCCCGCAGATTTCAAATACACCAAAGACCACGAGTGGGTGAAAGTTAGCGACGGTGCCGCGCGTGTGGGGATCACGGACTACGCGCAGAAGCAGCTCGGCGACGTTGTCTACCTCGAGCTGCCCGAGGTTGGGCGTCAACTGAACAAAGGTGACGTCTTTGGCACGATTGAATCGGTCAAAGCCGTTTCCGAGCTCTACGCGCCCGTGAGCGGTGAAGTCACCGAGGTGAACCGTGCCCTCGGCGAGAAGCCGGAATCGGTCAACGTCAACCCGCACGAGTCGTGGATGATTACGATCAGAGTGACCGGCGAACCCGACGATCTGCTCGACGCCTCGCAGTACGCCGAGTTGACGAAATAGATCAGCGTCTCGAGCATTGGGCTCTGCTCACTTCGACGTTACGTTTCGCCTTCTGCCTTCGACCTTCAATTCAGCTTTCAGCACTCAGCATTCAGCATTGCCGCAATGACCCAACAGATTCCAGGCTCGTTTCAATCCAGGCACATTGGGCCAGGTCCGGCCGAGCGCGGCCTGATGCTCGAGGCGATCGGTGTGCCATCGCTCGCCGCTCTGATCGACCAGACCATTCCACCGGGGATTCGCAGCGGCGCGGCGCTCGATCTTCCTGAGGCTGAAACCGAGCACGCGTATCTGCGCCGGCTGCGAGGCATCGCGACCAGGAATACCGTGGCCCGTTCGTACATCGGGCTGGGTTACTACGGCTGCATTACGCCCAGCGTGATTCTCAGAAACGTCTTCGAGAACCCCGGGTGGTATACGCCGTATACGCCGTACCAAGCGGAGATTGCACAAGGCCGGCTGGAGTCGCTACTGAACTTCCAGACCGTCGTGCGGGATCTGACGGCGATGGATATCGCCACGGCGTCGCTCCTCGACGAAGGAACCGCCGCCGCCGAAGCGATGGCGATGTTCCATCGCCTCCAGGCGCGGAAAACCGCGGGCAGTGAGAGCGTGTTCCTGGTCGGCCAGGGCTGCTATCCACAAACCCTCGACGTGCTGCGCGGCCGCGCGGAGCCGCTCGACATACGCGTCGAGATCGTCGACTCGTCACAGCTCTCCGTCGAGACCCTGTCGCGAGCGTTCGGGCTGTTGTTGCAGTACCCGGATGATCGCGGCGGCATCGGCGATCTCCGGCCGGTGATCGAGCGGGCGCACGCCGCTGGCGCGCTCGTCGCAGTGGCCACGGATCTCCTCGCGTTGACGCTGATGACGCCGCCGGGAGAGATGGGCGCGGATGCGGTCGTCGGCAACTCGCAGCGCTTCGGTGTGCCGCTCGGCTGCGGCGGGCCGCATGCGGCGTTCCTGGCGACGCGCGAGGCGTACGTCCGGCAGGCACCGGGGCGGATCATCGGGCTGTCGATCGACGCCCGCGGCCGGCAGGCCTACCGGATGGCCCTGCAAACGCGCGAGCAGCATATCCGGCGCGAGAAGGCGACATCGAATATCTGCACCGCGCAGGCCCTGCTCGCCAACATCGCGGCCATGTACGCGGTCTACCACGGTCCAGCCGGACTTCGGGCCATCGCCTCGGGGATTCGCGATACGGCTGCCGCAGTCGAGCGCGCGCTCAAGTCGCTCGGGTATCGTCAGACGAACGAGGTCTACTTCGACACGTTGTGGATCGAGGGTGGCGACAGAGCCGCGCTGAGGTCACTGGCCGAAGCCCGAGGGATCAACTTCCGCTATTCGGAGTCAGCTGTCGGCGTCGCGTTCGACGAGACGGTCTCGAGCGGCGACGCGCAGGACGTGGTTGACGTGTTCGCCGAGGCGGCGGGGAAGGCGTCTCCGGCGACGGTCATCAGCGCCGGCGCCGCCGGAGCGGTCCCACCGCCGCTCAGGCGGTCGTCCGAGTATCTGACGCATCCGGTGTTCAACAGTCACCACTCCGAGACCCAGATGATGCGCTACATCCGCTCGCTCGAGCGGAAGGACGTCGGCCTCGACACATCGATGATTCCGCTCGGCTCCTGCACGATGAAGCTCAACGCCGCCTCGGAGATGATTCCGGTCTCGTGGCCCGAGTTTGCGGCGATCCATCCGTTCGCGCCGGTGTCGCAGCTCGAAGGCTACATCCAGATTTTCCGCGAGCTCGAGGCCGCGCTGTGCCAGATCACCGGGTTCGCCGCCGTGTCCCTGCAGCCGAACTCCGGCGCGCAGGGCGAGCTCGCTGGCCTGATGACGATTCGCGCCTATCACCGCGACCGCGGGGATCTTGGACGCACCGTCGTCCTCATTCCCTCGTCGGCGCATGGCACCAATCCGGCGAGCGCGGCGATGGCCGGGCTCAAGGTCGTCGTCGTGGCGTGTGACGCCGATGGCAACGTCGATCTGAACGACTTGCGCGCCCGCGCGCAGAAGTACCGCGACGAGCTCGCGGCGCTGATGGTGACCTACCCGTCGACGCACGGTGTCTTCGAGGAAGGCATTCGGGAGATTTGCGCGATCGTGCACGAGCACGGCGGCCAGGTCTACATGGACGGGGCCAACATGAACGCCCAGGTCGGATTGACCAGCCCCGCTGCGATTGGCGCCGACGTGTGCCATCTGAACCTGCACAAGACCTTTGCGATTCCCCACGGGGGCGGTGGCCCGGGCATGGGACCCATCGCCGTCGCCAGGCACCTCGCCCCGTATCTGCCTGGGCATCCGCTGGTACCGGTCGGAGGAGAGAAGGCGATTGCCGCAGTGTCCGCGGCGCCGTGGGGCAGCGCCAGCATCCTCCTCATCTCGTACGGCTACATCAGGATGCTTGGCGCGTCAGGGATGACGGACGCGACCCGAGTCGCGATTCTCAACGCGAATTACATCAAGGCGCGGCTCGCCGGTCACTACGAGGAACTGTACGCCAACCACAACGGCCGCGTGGCCCACGAGATGATCTTCGACCTGCGACCGTTCAAGCACGGATCAGGGCCGTCTGTCGACGAACAGGACGTCGCGAAGCGTTTGATGGATTACGGGTTCCACGCGCCGACGGTCTCGTTCCCGGTGGCCGGCACGATGATGATCGAACCGACCGAGAGCGAGTCAAAAGCGGAGCTGGACCGATTCTGCGACGCGCTGATCTCGATTCGGCGCGAAATCCAGGACGTCATCGATGGGCGGGTGGATCCGCGAGACAACGTGCTCAAGAACGCGCCGCACACAGCTGAGGAAGTGTCGTCGGATGCCTGGTCCCATCCCTACACCCGAGAGCAGGCCGCCTACCCGGCCCCGTTCGTCCGCGCCAACAAGTTCTGGCCGGCCGTCGGCCGGATCGACAACCCGTATGGCGATCGGAACCTCGTCTGCGCCTGTCCACCGATTGAAACCTACGTCGAAGCAGACGGGGTTGAGGCGGGACGTTAGGCAATGTTGAATGCTGAGTGCTGAATGCTGAAGTAAAGGGTGAATGAAGGGTCGAATTCAGAATTGCCAGCTTCGACCTTCCGTTAAGTAACTTCTCCCTTGACCCTTAACTTCAGCATTCAGCACTCAGCATTCAGCATTTCAGCACTGGTCGCGCGGTGAGTTCCCAGGCTCTCTTTCTAAACCCTTCCAGGAGCGCGCGCGTCACCGGCCCGGGGCGGCCGTTGCCGATCATCTGATCGCCGATCCGGACGACCGGCGTGAGCTCGCGGGTCGACCCGGTGATGAACGCTTCCTGCGCGGAGGTGAGATCGGCAGGGGTGAGCGTGGCTTCCTCGACCCGTACACCGACCTCGACGCCGACCTCGAAGAGGAATGCGCGCGTCAGTCCCTCGAGAAGACCGGACGCCGAGCGCGGCGTGAGTGCGACGCCGTCGCGAACCAGGAAAAAGTTCGATTGCGCGCATTCCGAGAGTTCGCCCCGATAGTTGCACATCAGCGCTTCTTCGCCGCCCTGGCGGCGCGCTTCCTGCATCGCCAGCGCGTTGTTGAGCAGGTTGTTCGACTTGATGATCGGGTTCACCGAACCAGGATGATTGCGCAGGATCGATACCAGAACGATCTTGATGCCCTCGTCGAACATTCGGGCCGGCGGCTCATCGAAGGGCTTGACGATGATCACGAGCGAGGGCGCCGGTGTCGCGGTGAGGTCGTAGCTGAGATCGCCGACGCCGCGGGTCAGCAGAAGGCGAATGTACGCCTCGTTGATGGGCGGGATGGGCGGGATAGGCGGCATGGGCGTTGGCAGCCCGTCGGGCAATCGCTCGGCGACGGCCATCGTGTCGTGAATCCAGCCAAGGAGCGTGTCGTCGTCGAACGGAACGTCGAGGTGCAGCGCGGCGGCTGACGCGCGGAGTCGCCGCAGATGGCGATCGTAAAGGAACGGCACGCGGTTGTAGGTGCGGAGCGTTTCATACACGCCCTCGCCGTAGACGAAGCCGTGATCGTAAACCGGGATGACCGCCTGATCCGCCGGGGTGATGGTACCGTTGACGTAAACTGCGCCCTTCACTCGCCCTCCGAAGCTCTCCGCTATCAGCCGTCAGCTATCAAGTTCTGGTGGTCTGTGGCTTCTCTGAGAGCTGAGAGCTGAGAGCTGACAGCTGAGAGCTAATTGACCGCAGTCTAGCACAAGCAGTACGCTCGACCGGACCGCATGCGAGTGCTCAACACCGAACAGATGCGCGAAGCCGATCGCCGCACGATCGAGGACGTCGGTATTCCGTCGATCGTGCTGATGGAGAATGCAGGGCGTCAGGCTGTCGCCGCGATGGAAGCGGCGTTCGACGATCTCGCGACCAGCCGCGTCGGGGTGGTGTGTGGCCGCGGCAACAACGGCGGCGACGGATTTGTGATCGCGCGCACGCTGGTGCAGCGCGGCATCGACACGGCCGTCTTCCTCCTCGGCAGCGTTGCCGACGTGCGCGGCGATGCGCGGACCAACCTCGAAGTATTGGGCCGGATCGGCATGACCGTCATCGAGATCACCAACGCGCAGGAGTGGGAGCTCCACTTCAGCGACCTCTCGGACTGCGAGCTGGTGGTCGACGCGATTCTCGGCACCGGCGTGCGCGGTCCGCTGACGGGACTCCTGGAAACGGTCGTTGCCGATCTCAACGGGCTTGGGATTCCGATTGTCGCGATCGATTTGCCGACCGGCGTGTCGGCAGACAGCGCAGCGGTCGATGGTCCGGCGATCGAGGCGTCGATGACGGTCACCCTTGGCGCACCGAAGATTCCCCTGATCTTCCCGCCGGCCGACACGCACGCCGGCGATCTCGTCATTGCCGACATCGGGATACCACTGCCGCTCTTCGACGAGCTCGAAGGACCACATCTCGAGCTGCTGACGCGCGAGCGGATGCGCGAGATCGTGCCGACGCGCGCCGCCGACTCGCATAAGGGGGACTTCGGCCGTGTCCTGGTCATCGCCGGATCGCTCGGCCGAACCGGTGCCGCACATCTATCAGCGGTCGGCGCGCTTCGGTCGGGCGTAGGCCTGGTCACAGTCGCGACGCCGCGGTCGTGCCTGCCGATCGTGGCGGCAATGGCGCCGGAGTACATGACCGAACCACTCGATGAAACGGCGTCGGGCACCGTTGACTTCAGCGCGATCGATCGCGTGCTCGAGATGAACGCCGACGTGATTGCCGTCGGACCGGGGCTGGGTCAGGCGCCTGGCACGGCGGCGTTCGTCCAGGCGCTGCTCGAGCGCACCGGCGTGCCGATTGTCCTCGACGCTGATGCACTGAACGCGTTCGCAGGCGAGCCCGACCGGCTGATGGGTCGCGAGGAGGTCGGCGTCGTCATCACGCCGCACCCCGGAGAGATGGCGCGTCTCCTGAACACCTCGATCGAGGCCGTCCAGCACGACCGACTCCGACACGCGCGTGAGTTCGCCGCCTCTCACCGTGTCGTCGTCGTCCTCAAGGGCCATCGCACGGTCATTGCGGCGCCTGACGGCCGGACGTTCGTCAACCTGACGGGCAATGCGGGGATGGCGACCGGCGGGACCGGTGACCTCCTGACGGGGATGATTGCCGCGTGGTTCGCGCAGTTGCTCGACGCCGAGGCCGCTTGCAAGTTGGCGGTGTACCTGCACGGTACCGCGGGCGATTTGGCCGAGGCCGACGAAGGCGACGTTGCGCTCGTTGCCGGCGACCTGGCCGCACGCCTGGGCGACGCGGTGCTCGAGCTGACGGCCCGGCGGCAGGTGAAGCGCGACTCGTGAGCGCAGATTCCGTCGCTGACGGCCGGGGAAGAGGAGACGGTCGCCGCCGGCGAGCAACTCGCAGCGACGTTACCCCCAAGCGCGGTCGTGCTTCTCTATGGCCAGCTCGGCGCCGGCAAGACGGCGTTCGTGCGCGGCCTGGCGCGCGGGCTCGGCGCGGCCGCGGACGAAGTGTCCAGTCCCACCTTCACGATCATCCAGGAATACGTCGGCCGCACCGCGATGCTCTACCACGTCGACCTCTATCGCCTGGAGCCGGCTGAAGTCGACGACCTCGGTCTCGACGAGTTGGTCAGCGGAGACGGAGTCGTCGCGATCGAATGGGCCGATCGCTGGAGGGAGCGGCCGGATGACGCCATCGAAGTGACGATCGAAGACCTGGGTGAGGATCGGAGGTCGATCAGAATTACGGCTCTCGGCTCTGGGCTTTAGGCTTAGGCAAAATCTCCGACTACTTACTCGAAGATCTTGCTAGAGCCTGGAGCCGAGAGCCTAAAGCCGCCTTGAGCTCCTATTCCACCCGATAGTTCGGAGCTTCCTTCGTGATGATCACGTCATGGACGTGGCCTTCGCGCAGACCAGCCGGGCTGACCCGGATCAATTTCGCCTCGCGCTGTAGTGTCGGGATGTCCTGGCAGCCGCAGTAGCCCATCCCGGCGCGCAGGCCGCCGCTCAGCTGATGGATCATCGCGGCGACGCTGCCCTTGTGGGCGACGCGTCCCTCGATGCCCTCAGGCACGAGCTTTTCGCCAGACTCGGGGTTGGCATCGAGGTCGAACTCGTCCTGGAAGTAGCGGTCGCGGCTGCCGCGGCGCATCGCGCCGAGCGAACCCATCCCGCGGTATTCCTTGAAGCTGCGGCCCTGGTAGAGAATCATCTCGCCCGGGCTTTCGTCGGTTCCCGCAAACAGGCTGCCGATCATGATCGCGCTCGCGCCAACGGCCACCGCCTTGGTGATGTCGCCCGAGTACCGGATCCCGCCGTCGGCGATGACCGGCACCTTGTGCGGCGCTGCGGCCCTGGCGCAATCGGCGACCGCGGTAATCATCGGCACGCCGATGCCGGCGACGACGCGCGTGGTGCAGATGGAGCCGGCGCCGATGCCAACCTTGACGGCATCGACGCCGCGCTCGATCAAGGCTTCGGTCGCCTCGGCCGTCGCGACGTTGCCGGCGACGAGATCGACGTTCGGATAGGCGCGCCGCACCTGCTTGACCATGTCGAGGACGCCCTGCGAGTGTCCATGGGCGGTATCGATGACCAGCATGTCGACGTGCGCCGCGACGAGCGCCTCGGCTCGCTGCATGGCGTCCCGTCCGACTCCGATCGCCGCGCCGACGCGCAGTCGCCCGAGGCTGTCTTTGGATGCGCTCGGGTACTTGATCAGCTTCTGGATGTCCTTGACCGTGATCAGGCCCTTCAGCATGAAGCGCTCATCGACGACGAGGAGCTTTTCGACCTTGTGGCGGTGCAGGAACTCGCGGGCCTGCTCGAGCGTGGTCCCCACCGGCACGGTGAAAAGGGGATCCCGCGTCATGATGTCGGCAATCGGTCGATCCAGGTTCGTCTCGAAGCGCAAGTCGCGATTGGTCAGGATGCCGACGAGGCGGCCTTCCTTGGCGCCGTCCTGAGTGATCGGCACGCCGGAGATCCGGTATTTCTTCATCAACTCGAGCGCTTCGAAGATCCGGTTCTCGGGGGAGAGCGTGATCGGGTTCACGATCATCCCGCTTTCGGACCGCTTCACCCGGTCGACCTCCGACGCCTGCTCTTCCGGCGACAGGTTCTTGTGGATCACTCCGATGCCGCCCTGCTGCGCCATGGCGATGGCCAGGCGAGATTCAGTCACGGTATCCATCGCGGCGCTGAGCAGCGGCACTTTGATTCGGATGTTGCGAGTGACCCACGACGTGACGTCGACTTCGCTCGGAATGACCGTCGAGTGCCGCGGCACGAGCAGCACGTCGTCGAAGGTGAGGGCGGTCGAGAGGCCGATGGAGATTTGGTCGGTGCTGAGAACGTCGGTGCGTGTTTCCATCAGTCCTGGCACCCTTTCTTCATGATCCGTGGCACTTTTTGTATTTCTTGCCGCTGCCGCACGGGCAGGGGTCGTTCCGCCCAACCTTGGGTTCGTCGCGTCGCACCTGCTTGACGACGTCGTCTCCGCCGGTGCGGGCGGGTTTTGGCGCTTCGGCGGGCGCGCCAGCGCCGGCGCCGCCTATCGCGCCAAACGGCGACGGGGGCGGAGCCTGCTGCGCGCTCATCGTGATCTGAGGCGCACGCCTCGGGGCCGGCGCGCGAACCGGGGCGTCGGCCGAACCCTCGCTGCCGACCGGCGTCAGCCGCCACAGGTACCGGACGATTTCTTCCTCGATCCGGTCCTTCATCGCCTGGAAGAGCGTGAAGCTCTCCTTTTTGTACTCGACGAGCGGATCCTTCTGGCCGTAGCCGCGCAGACCGATGCCTTCCTTGAGGTGGTCGAGGCTGTAGAGGTGGTCCTTCCACTGCGCGTCGACGATCTGCAGCATGATGTCGCGCTCGACGCGACGCAGGATCTCGGTCGGAATCAGCGCTTCCTTGGTTTCGTATTTCTCGAGAACCCGTGTCCAGAACACATCGCTGATCGCTCCGGCATTCAGCCCGTCGAGTGGGATGCCGTTGAGGGTGTCGGCGTCGAGCCCGTAGATCTCGGCGACGGCAGAGGTCAGGGCGCCGTAATCGCGCTCCTCGCCCTCGATGTCTTCGCCCGCGTAGCGTTCGACCGTGCTGTCGAGGAGTTCCTCGGCCAGCGTGATCAGGTACTCGCGGCTGTCGACGGCCTCGTCTTCGGTCAGATGGATCTTGCCCTCGAGCAGCTCGCGGCGCAGCGCATAGACGCTCTCGCGCTGCTTGTTCATGACGTCGTCGTACTCGAGGAGGTGCTTGCGGACCGAGAAGTTCTGCGCCTCGACTTGCTTCTGCGCACGGGCGATGGCGTTGGTCACCATCTTGTGCTCGATCGGCACGCCTTCTTCCATGCCGAGCCGCTGCATCAGGCCGGAGATGCGGTCGGATCCGAAGATCCGCATCAGGTCGTCTTCGAGCGACAGGTAGAAGCGCGACGATCCGGGATCGCCCTGGCGTCCGGCGCGGCCGCGCAGCTGGTTGTCGATGCGGCGAGCCTCATGCCGCTCGGTGGCGACGATATGAAGCCCCCCGAGGTTGACGACGTCGTCGTGCTCGCGATCCGTCTGCGACTTGAATGATTGAAAGATGTGCTCGTAAGCCTGTCGCGGCACGCGGTAGAAGTTGCCCAGGTGATAGAAGTAGACGAACTCCTCGTCGTCGACGAACTTCGCCTGGTCCTTCGGCAGCTTCTCGGCAATCTGGTCGGCCAGTGTCTGCTGGCGTGCCATGAACTCGGCGTTTCCGCCAAGCAGGATGTCCGTGCCGCGGCCCGCCATGTTGGTCGCGATCGTGACCGTTCCGCGCCTGCCCGCCTGCGCGACGATCTCGGCCTCCTGCTCGTGGTATTTGGCGTTCAAGACGACGTGCTTGATACCGCGCAGCTTCAGCAGTTTCGACAGCCGCTCCGACTTTTCGATCGACACGGTGCCGACGAGCGCCGGGCGGCCCTGCTGCTGCTGTTCGATGATGTCGGCGACGATCGCCTCGTATTTTTCTTTCTCGGTCCGGTAGACGGTGTCGGGCTCTTCGATGCGCCTGAGCTCGCGGTTGGTCGGGATGACCATCACTTCGAGCTTGTAGATCTTGTGGAACTCTTCGGCTTCGGTGTCGGCCGTGCCGGTCATCCCGGACAGCTTGCCGTACTTGCGGAAGTAATTCTGGAAGGTCACCGTCGCGAGCGTCTGGTTCTCGCGCTCGATCTTGACCTTCTCTTTGGCTTCGACCGCCTGATGAAGGCCGTCGCTCCAACGGCGGCCAGGCATCAACCGTCCGGTGAACTCGTCGACGATCACGACGCCGTTGTCCTTGATCATGTACTCGACGTCGAGCTTGAAGAGCGTGTGCGCCCGGAGTGCCTGCGTCACGTGATGGAGCAGCGGCATGTTCGCCGGGTCGTACAGCCCGCCCGAATCCGGCACAAGGCGGTGGCTGAGCATCCGCTCGGCCTTGGCCATTCCGGTTTCGGTCAACGTGACGGTCTTGTGCTTCTCGTCGACGATATAGTCGCCGGTCTTTTCGAGCTCGTCGCGATCCTCGGCCTTGACGTTCCCCTGCGTGACGGCGCCGGGCGTCAGCTTCGGGATGATGCGGTCGACTTCGTAATAGAGATCGGTCGATTCCTCGGCTGGCCCCGAGATGATCAGCGGCGTTCGCGCTTCGTCGATGAGGATGCTGTCGACCTCGTCGACGATCGCGTAATGGTGACCACGCTGCACGTAGTGCGCGAGGTCGAACTTCATGTTGTCGCGGAGGTAGTCGAACCCAAACTCGTTGTTGGTGCCGTAGGTGATATCGCAGGCGTACGCGACCTGGCGTTCCTGATCGTTGAGGTCATGCTGGATGACGCCAACCGACATCCCGAGGAACCGGTAGATGCGGCCCATCCATTCCGAGTCGCGACGCGCGAGGTAGTCGTTGACCGTGACGACATGGACGCCCTTGCCCTCGAGCGCATTGAGGTAGGCCGGAAGCGTCGCAACGAGCGTCTTGCCCTCGCCAGTCTTCATCTCGGCGATCTTGCCGCGGTGGAGGACGATGCCGCCGATCAGCTGCACGTCGAAGTGCCGCATGTTCAGCACGCGGCGGCCGGCCTCGCGGACGACGGCAAAGGCTTCCGGAATCAGATCGTCAAGGGTGGTGCCGCCACCGCCCCCGGCGAGCCGCTGCCGGAATTCCGCGGTCTTCGCGCGCAGCGCGTCGTCGGACAGGCGCTGGATCTCGGGTTCCTTGGAGTTGATTTCGGCGACGAACGGCCGAATCCGTTTCAGCTCGCGATCGTTCGCGGTGCCGATGACTTTCGCGAGGAGGGTGTCGACAATCATGCGGGGGACGATCCCCTGATGGGTCGGCTCACCCTCGCCTGCACTGTGAGGGCCGCAACACTCAGGGTATCAACCGATTGTACGGGACGCTGCCCTTGGGGTCAACTTCGGGACGCGTACGAACGTCTCAACGTTCAAAGGGGGGCGGCGAAGAGCGCACCGTCTTGAACCGCGGATCACACAGATTACTCGGACGGGAGCGACGGGGAGGTGCCGCAATCGGGGCAGGCTCGCTATCTCGCGGCGAGCAGACGCATGGGATTCGTGAGCTTGTCGTTGACCCAGATCTCGTAGTGCAAGTGAGAGCTGGTCGAGCGGCCGGTCGACCCGACAAAGCCGATCACGTCACCGCGGTTTACCTGTTGACCGTTCATCACGCCGAAGCGGGACAGGTGACCGAACTTGGTAACGATGCCGTAGCCGTGCTCGACGACGACCATGTTGCCGTAGCTGCCGTTCCATCCAGCCATCGAGACAGTGCCGCTGGCCGGTGCGAGAACCTCTTCGCCGTGGCTGGCCGAAATATCCAGGCCGGGATGAAAGTCGCTGCCGCCCGTGAACGGATCCCGACGATTGCCGTAGGCCGAGGTCAGCCATCCAGCGACCGGCCAAATCGACGGCGTGGCGTCGGCGAGCGAGCGCCGCCGTTCGACACCGGTGCGCACCGCATCGAGCCGGCTTTCGATGGCGCCGAGGACATCGCGCATCACGGTGAAGGCGGCATCGCCGGGGGTGAGGGCAGTGCCGAGCACGGCACCAGCGACGGCTCCGCCTCCCATCGCCCGGGATCTGACGGCAGCGGGCAAGCGCTCCATCGCGCGACTCGATGCCGGGTCAACCGCGGCGGTGGCGCCGATCTCGTCGACGGCTGCCTGAAGCGAGGAGATTTGCTCGTAAAGCTGGCCGGTGGCTTCGCGATAGTTCTGGTTTTCGACCGTCAACCTGGCGTTCGTCGTGGTGAGGTCGTCGAGCGTGGCCAACGCGCTCCAGCGGGCCCCGAGTCCAATCAAGATCGGCAGCGCGAGCGAGATGGCGATGGTCGCGACCGTCGGCCCCAGTGGGAGGGTGAACCGGCGCATGACCCCGCTCGTGCGATCGGCGATGACAATGGAATACCGCCTGGATGCCACAGCTCTCCTCGGCCGCCTTCCCCCCGGCGCGGCCCAAACTTGTGTTTGTAGAACGGGAAACTTTACCACGCACCCCGCGCGACGGGGAAGTGACAAAAACGTGGCTCAGTCCCCCCGATACTGCAGGGCTTCAGCGAGATGCTCGGGCTCGATTTGCTCGGTTTCCGCGAGATCGGCAATGGTGCGCGAGACGCGCAGCACGCGATCGTAGCCTCTGGCGCTCAACGACAGCCGGGTGAGCGCGCGGCCGAGAAGCGCTCTCGCCTCGGGATCCAGGCGTGAGCTCGCCCGAAGCGCCCGGCCCTGGAGCCTGGCATTCAGCCGGCCATCGCGCGTCAACTGGCGCTCGCGAGCCACCGCGACGCGACCCCGCATCAACTGGGACGATTCGCCAGGCTCGGCATCTTGCAACTCTCGCGGCGGTACGCCGGCTACGCGCACGGTCAGATCCAGCCGATCGCGAAGCGGGCCCGACAAGCGGGACGCGTAGCGAGCCACCTGCGGCGGCGAGCACCGGCACGCGCGCGCGGCATCATCGAGGAACCCACACGGGCATGGGTTCATTGCGCCGATCAACATGAACCGGGCCGGGAAGACGGCCGTCCGCACCGCCCGGGCGATGCGAACCGAGCCTTCCTCCACGGGCTGCCGCAGGACTTCGAGAACGTGGCGGCTGAACTCGGGCATCTCGTCGAGAAAGAGCACGCCGTGGTGAGCGAGGCTGATTTCACCTGGGCGCGGCTGCTGGCCGCCACCGACGAGCGCGACATCCGAGATCGTGTGGTGCGGCGCGCGGAACGGACGCTCGGCCAGTAGCCGCGTCCCAGTCGTCAGGAGTCCCGCGACCGAGTGAATGGACGTCGCCTCGAGTGCCTCCTCGAACGTCAACGGCGGCAGGATCGTCGCGACTCGACGCGCCATCATCGTTTTGCCTGCGCCGGGCGGGCCGACCATGAGCACGTTGTGCCCGCCGGCGGCGGCGATCTCGAGCGCGCGGCGCGCCAGCGCCTGGCCGTGGACGTCCGCGAAATCACCATCGAACGTCGCGCTCGCCGCGGCCGACGGTGGCGACAGAAGGGGTGGCGCGCAGAACCCCGTCGGGTCGTTCAGCGCGCCGACGGCTTCGGCGAGCGACCGCACCGGAAAGAGCTCGAGACCGCTGACGACTGCGGCTTCGCTGCTGTTGGCGTGCGGCAGGAGCAGCGCGTCGCAGCCATGGCGACGCGCCGCGGCGGCAATCGGCAGCACCCCGCGCGCCGGCTGAATACCGCCGTCGAGCGACAGCTCGCCAAGGAGCAGGATGCCGGGAATATCCCGCCGGGCGATTTGGCCGCCGGCCGCGAGGACTCCCAAGGCGATTGGGAGATCGAACGACGAGCCAGCTTTTCGGATGTCGGCTGGCGCCAGGTTCACGGTGACACGGTGAGGCGGAAACTCGAAGCCGGAGTTGCGGATAGCGCTCCGCACGCGATCGCGGCTTTCCCGTACGCTGGCGTCCGGCAGGCCCACCATCTGAAACGTGGGCAGTCCAAACGAGACGTCGACCTCCACCTGCACCAGACAGGCGTCGATTCCAAACACCGCGGCTGTCCGCACGCAGGCAAGCACCGGTGACTCTCGTCACGGCGAATGCAAGCGGCCGCGCAGTTCGGTCTTGGGCGGAAACCTCCCCACGAGGTCGCGCCGTACGCAGTTCCTGCGACAACGTCTCGCAGCGAGATGGTGAGATTTCGCGATCAAGAACACGGGGCCAGCGCCGCGGCGCGGGCACGCGACGCGCGGGCCGCCGCCTGATCGCCGCGGAGCTCGAGCAGCCGCGCCAACGCCCGGTAGGCCCGCGCGTGGCCAGGGTCCAGCGCGATGGCCTGACGAAACGCGGCCTCGGCTTCCACGCGCGATCCGTCCACCTCGCTCAGCGCGAGCCCCAGCTCGAAGTGCGCATCCGCGACGGTCGGGCCGAGGGCGACCGCCTCGCGACCCTGCGCGACCGCGCCTGCGAGATCTCCGCGCGCGAGGAGCGTCGCCGACGAGTCGAGCAGGACGAGCATCCGGCCGAAATCAGCCTTTTCGGCGTTGAGGCGGTGCACCTCAGCTTGCTGTTGCAACGCCGCGTCCTTCTGACCCTCCTTGGCGAGAGCCTGCGCCAGCGTAACGCGGGCTTCGGTGAGCGACGGGTTGAGGCGGATCGCTTCACGTAGCTCCGCGACGGCGCCCGCGCTGTCGCCCATCCTCAGCAGCACGGCGCCCAGCAGGTAACGGCCCTGCGGATCGTCAGGCATCTCGGTAGCGGCGCGCCGCAGCTCAGTCGCAGCAGCGGCCGTGTCGCCCTTCTGGCGCAGCACGAGGCCGAGCGAGCGCCGCGCGAGCGCATGCTCAGGATTCTTGGCGAGCGCTGCCCGAAACTGCGCGTCGGCAGCGTCGAGATCGCCGTGCAATCGGAGCGCGAGCCCGAGGGCGTACGGGTATTCGGGCTTGTCTGGGTCGAGCCGTGTGGCCGTTCGCAAGTGATCGAGCGCAGTCGCGAAGCGCTGCTGCTCGGCCAGCAGCTGCCCGAGCACGAAGTGGAACTGCGCTCGCTCGGGCTTCCGCTCCACCGCCGGCGTAAGTGTGCTGATCGCCTCGTCGAGGTCTTCTTTCTGTCGCCGCCCGGTGGGACGCTGGTAGCGATTCCAGAGCGTGACCGCGAGCTGATAACGGCCCTCGGCGTCATTCGGATTCGACGCCACGAGCGCGCGCAGCCGAGCGAGCGCGCCATCCAGATCACCGGCCGCAGCGCAAGCGGCCGCGGCCTTGGCGCCGGAGGGCAGGAACGCGCCGGGCGGGGACTCAGACGTCCCGCCGCTGTCGCGGACGATCCGGAACATCATGCGCCTGAGGTTGGTGTCCGGATCGTCCCCACGCTCCTGCGCGTTCAGTCGGCTGACGCGTTCGAGAAGCTCGCGGGCGCGATCCGTCTGGCCGCCGCGCCGGTAGGCCTGCGCAAGGACGTAGGCCGGCGCCGCATTCTGCGGCTCGAGCGACACTGCTCGCTCGAGGTGGGCAATCGCCTGCGCGACGTCGCCGCGCTTGAGTAGCAGCTTACCTAGCTCCGACTGCGCCTGCGCCAGCGCCGGTTGTAACCGAACTGCCGTCCGGAACGCCTCTAGCGCCTCACTGCCGGCCGCCTCGTCGGGCGCTGCGCCCGATCGCAAGAGCGCGATTCCGAGCGCATAGAAGAGGATCGCCTGGGGCCTGTCGGGTTGTGGCATGTGCCGCGTCCTCGCGCGCAGAGCGTCGACGGCTTGTAGCGTCTGTCCGCGCTGCATCCAGACCATCGCCAGCGCGACGTGTGGTGCGGGGTCGGCAGGCGATACGCGGCTGGCCCGTGAGAATTCGGCCTCGGCCTCTTCGCTCGCCCCCTTCATCGCGAGCACGACGCCCCGCTGAAGGTAGAGCATCGAGGAGTCGGGCCGGTGCTTCAGCCCGACGTCGACAATCTCCAGCGCGAGGTCGTAGTTCTCGTGCTCGAGGCAGAGCATCGCCAAGTCGATGTAGTGTTCCGCGACCGTCGGGTCGAGCCGTGTGGCTTCCCGAAGCGCGTCATACGCCTCCTTGATGCGTGTGGTATTCGCGTACGCGCGCGCGACGAGACTGTAGAGCTCCGCGCGTTTCAGCCCCTGCGCCAGGAGCTCGGCCCCGACGCCGATCGCGGCCTCACTGTCGCCGGCATCGATCAGCATGAGCGTCTGGTTGTACCCGGCCGCGTAGACGTCGATGTAGCCGTTCTGTCGCGCCTCGCCGAAAAACCGCGCCGCTTCCGCGTGGGCGCCGTATCGCCCCAGCGCCACTCCCGCGTCGAACCAGCTCCCCGGCTCGTTGAGCGGGAGCCGATTGAGGACTGCGACGGCCTCCGGCGTACGCCGCTGCTCGAGCAGACAGGTGGCGTAGTGGAGTATGACGGGTGGCTGCTGCATGACCCGCGCGAGACTCTTCTCGTAGTGTGGCAGGGCCAGTCGATAGTGTTTGCCTTGGAAGTGGATCTCGCCGACATGCTGATGCGCGATCTCATCGTCGGGCGACTGGCGCAGGACGCCCTCGAAGTGGCGGAGGGCCGCGTCCGTTCGGCCGCTCCGGAATTCGTTGACCGCCAGGTTCCTGAGAGCGGGCGCGAAGTGGGGATCGATTGCGATCGCGGCGCGGAATCTGACGTTGGCGGCATCCGGCTTGCCCGCTCCGGTCAGCGCAATCCCGAGCAGGTTGAGAGCCTTGAGGTCGCTCGGGGTCCGAGCGACCAGCCGCTCCAACGTGGGGATGGCCGCGGCAAATTCCTGGCGCTGCACCTGGGCAATCGCGCAGTCGTACGGCGTCGACGCGCAATCGGGAGGCGACTGGAGTGCTGCGACGAGGGGGACGCCAGAGACCCAGAGCAGCACTGCGAGCAAGGCCGTGCGCATCGATTAAGACGATACAGCGACCAGCTGTCAGCTGTCAGCTCTCAGCTGGACTACTCAGGTCCCGGCCCATCGGGCCAGAATCGAAGATGCAAGGACTGATAGCTGAGAGCTGATAGCTGATCAGAACGAGAATCGCGTCGCAAATTGGACGATGCGGCCGGGCTGAGCCGACGTGGACCGGCCAAACGTCGCATTGATCATGTTGTTGTCAGGGTTGTTCAGATTGAGCGTGTTGAAGAGATTGAAGGTCTCCAGACGGAGCTGCAGACTACCGTCCCCTCCGATCACCCACGGTGTCCGGATCGCCTTGGCCAACATCAGGTCGACGTTGAAATAGCGGGGGCCACGGAAGCTGTTGCGTCCGAGCGTACCCGGCAAGCCGGGGGTCGGGATTGGAAACTCCGATGCGGTGAAGATGCCGGTCAGGAAGTCATCATTCGTGAGGCCGCTCTTCGAGCTCCCGAACGCCGGCACGTTCGGGCGGTCGTTGCCCGTGAAATTGTCCGCATTGAAATCGCAGCCGCTGTTGCCGATGATGTTGCCCGAGGCGTCACGGACGGCGATGAACCCGCGATTAATGCAGACCACCGAGAACGGCGTGCCGGTCTGCCTGAGCAGCGTGCCCGCGACCTGCCAGCCACCTCCAAGCGCCTTCGCCAGGCCCGACGCCGGGCTCGGCAGTATCCAGTTGGCCGACATCACGAACTTTTGTCGCACGTCAAAATCGGCCGGTCCCTTGTCCTGATCGGGCAGGCCGTACGCATCGGGCCGCCCGGCCGCGGAAAACGAGCTGGAATAATCGGTCGCCTTGCCGAACGTATACGACGCCCCGACTTTGAGCCCCGTACGATTGACCTTGATGGCCACCGTACCGCCATGGAACTGGCTCTGGTCCGTGGACTCGGTGTAGTTGATGTTCGAAAAGCCCGGCAGGATGGGGTCGAATCGCCCGTCCAGCATGTCGCCGTTGAAGCGGTTGATGTCGAATTTGCGGTAGGCGTTCTGGCCACGCGAGCCGAGGTAGTCGGCTTCGAGGGTAATCTCCCGCCCGACGGCCCGCTGCACGCCCACGAACCAGTTGTCGAGATACATGTTCTTGAAATCGGGATCGACCACGTGCACCAGGCCTCGGCCGGTGATGAGGCCGCCAGCCTGATTGAGTCCGCCCGTCAAGCCCGTCGGACGTGGAAAATCGTACGGCATCGAGGTATTTCGGCCAAGGCCGAAGACGGGCCGCACCGTCGCATCGCTGGCCAGAGCGGTGGCGATTGCGAAGCCGGGGAGGTTGAGATGTTCGGAGTCCCAGATCTGGTTCGACATGCGATCGTAGGAGCGACCGAGCCCGCCCCGGACCGACATCCGGCCGTCGTTGGCGGGATCCCACGCGAAGCTCACGCGGGGCGCGAGCGTGTGCTGACCACCGCTCCACAAGCCGTCCTCGAGATAGTAGTGCCGCTCGACGACCTGTGCGCCCTGCAGCCGAGTGCGGAGGTCGCCGCCGCTCGCCATCACGATGTTGTCCATGTCACCCGACGTGTCGTAGATGTTCAGGAAGGCCTCGTAGCGCAGCCCGAAGTTCAGGCTGACGTTTGATCGCACCTTCCAGTCGTCCTGGACGAACGTGGAGACCGACTGGGTGCGGTGGTACCGCGTCAGCACGGGCACGCCGCCGCCGGTCCGCGGGTTCATCCCGACCTGCGCCTGTTGGCGCGGGTTGTCGTTGGCGAAGTCGAAGACGTTGTTGAAATCGTAGGTCGGGCGATTGTAGGTGCGCGACGAATCGTTGTCGGCGTGCTCGCGCGTGTAAGCGCCGCCGACCTTCAGGTTGTGTGAGCCGCGAGTCCACGTCACCACGTCACGCCACTCGAAGCTGTTCTGGACGAACTCGTTCGGCCCGAATCCCTGCTGGTAACCGGTCAGGCCGCCGATCGTGATGCCTGGCACTTCCGGATGCGGGTTGGTGAGCTCTCCCCAGGGACGCACCCAGGAGAACGACGCCTCATTGAGCAGCGTCGGCGCCAGAATCTTGGTGTAGTTCGTGTTGACGTGTGTGCTGCTCGTCGGCGATGGCGCGGTGAACGCCGGATACACGCTCGGCTCGCCGAAGCCGACTTTGTCCGTGGTCGTGCGGTTCACCGAACCGTACAGCCGATCCCGCCCGCCGTTGAAGGTGTGATCGATTCGCGCCGACCACTGCAGACCGTTGCGTGGAGACGATTCGTTCCAGGTGCCGACCCCGATTACTGGAAAGTCGCAGGGAATCGACCCGATCGGAGAAGTAATCGGCGTCGAACCGGAGCAGGATGCGCTGAGCAGCTGCCCGGCCGTGCGCAGGTTGCGGTCCGGCGTGAAGGAGGGCGGAAACGAGTTGGCGACGAACGTCGACACGTTGCTGGGCCGGTTCTGCTGCATGAACCGCGCGAAGTCGGGGGTGATGACCGTCGTATCCCGGCTGATCGCGACGCCGGAGCGGAGCACGTCACCCGAAGCGAAGAAGAACGTCCGGTCCCGTACGAGCGGCCCGCCGACTCCCCAGGAGAACTCCTTGCGGCTGAAGTCCGGCGTCGTGCGCTCGAAGTGGTTTTTGGCCTGGAGGTCGTTGTTCGTGTAGTAGTAGCTGCCGGCGCCGTGCAGGTTGTTGGTTCCGCTCTTGGTGACGATGTTGACGAGCACCGAGCCGTTCCGGCCATACTCGGCCGAGAAGTTGTTGACCGACACGCGAACTTCCTGGACGCTCTCCGTGTTCGGGTTGATGTTGACGACGCCGCTGCGCTGACTCGAGCTCACCGTCGACGAGTCGATCAGGAAATTGTTGGACTCGGTGCGCGCGCCGTTCGCGTTCATGTTCACACCGAACTCGTTGCTGTAGAGGTCCGAGCTGGATTGCGCATAGGCCTGCGTGCCGCCCGTCGCCCGGCCGAGCACCCCCGGGGTGAGCACGACCAGACTGAAAAAGTTGCGGCCGGCGAGAGGGAGGTCCTTGATTTGACTCTCGTCGATGAGTCCCGACACGCGGCCCTGCGAGGTTTCAATCTGCGCCGCGGTCGCCTGCACCGTCACCTCCTCGGCCGCCGCGCCGACGGCCATCTGAAGGTTGACGGTTCGTGTCTCGGCGACTTGCAGCTGGACCTGATCCTGGATGACGGTCCTGAATCCTTGCAGGGTGACGCGGACGGAATAGAGACCGTTGCCGAGCGACGAGAACCGATAATATCCAGCCTCGTTCGTGGAGACGTTCTGTACCGCGCCGGTCTCCTTGTTGGTCAGCGTCACCGCGGCGGCCGGCACCACGCCCCCGCTCGAATCGCTGATCGTGCCTTCGATGGCGCTGGCAAATTGGGCCTCGGCGCGCGGGACGCCGACGAAGAGGATCGCCAGGAGGAGAGCACCTCTGACCGCACAGGGTAGCTGGGTCTTCATTGTTGGAGATTCTCCGAGGAAGCGCGTGAGCCATGACTGACATGTCAGTTGCAGATGGTATATCGTATATGACTATGAATTTGTCAAGCCCTTTCTATCGGTCGTCGATAGTCACGGCGCAGCTTAACCTCTGATGAAACGGGGACTTCTCTCCAGCTCGTCTCCACGGCGAGCCTGCCTTATCGGCGCTATTGCGGTCTGGTCCTGGACCGTACCCGTGGCTGTATCCTTCCAGGGCATGGCCAGCCCGACCCGTCCGTCGCGGCCCGTCGTTCGCGTCGAGACGGACCTTCCGCCCATCACAATTGCGTTTGAGGACGTTGCAGAGTCGGCCGGCCTGAAGGGCGTCCTCGTATCGGGCAGCGAAGACCGCAAGAAGTACATCCTCGAGACGACGGGCACGGGCGTGGCCCTTCTCGACTACGACAACGACGGACGGCTCGACATCTTCATACCGAACGGCACGACCTTCGATCAATCGGTAGGGGGCGTCTCGAGCGAGCTGCCAACCGGCCACCTCTATCGCAATCTCGGCGGACTGAAATTCGAAGACGTCACGAATCGTGCCGGTCTCAGGCGGACGGGCTGGGGACAGGGCGTGTGTGTTGGCGACTACGATAACGACGGCAATCGCGATCTCTTCGTGACCTACTACGGCCAGAGTGTCCTGTCACGAAACCGGGGCGATGGCACGTTCGAGGACATGACGGAGGCGGCGGGGCTCCGAGTTCCGATGGCCCGTTGGGACACCGGCTGCTCCTTCGTCGACTACGACCTCGACGGACGCCTCGATCTCATCGTCACCAGCTATCTTGAATTCGATCGCGCGAAGATTCCGGAGCCGGGAACGGGCGGCTACTGCCAATGGAAAGGCATCCCGGTCATGTGCGGCCCACGCGGTCTGCCGTTCGCGCGGAACCGGCTGTTTCACAACGACGGCAAGGGTCGGTTCACGGACGTCTCGGCGACCAGTGGAGTCGGGGGTACGAAGGGCTGCTACGCCTTCACCGTCGTCGCGTCGGACTTCGACAACGATCGTTACCCCGATCTGTACGTCGCCTGCGACTCGACGCCAAGCGTGCTGTACCGAAACAGGAAGGACGGTACGTTCGAGGACGTCGGGCTGCTGTCGGGCGCCGCCTTGAACGAGGACGGCCAGGAGCAGGGCGGTATGGGCGTGGCCGTCGCCGACTACGACGAGGACGGCCATATGGACATTGTCAAGACCAACTTCAGCGACGACGTGCCGAACCTTTATCACAACAACGGCGACGGCACGTTTGAGGATCGCGTGCTGCAATCAGGGCTCGGTGGATACGTGCGCTACGTTGGCTGGGGCGTGCACCTCGCCGATGTCGATCACGATGGGCGACGGGATCTCTTGATGATCAACGGTCACGTCTACCCGGAAGCGGATCAAACGCCGGAGATTCGGTATCGGCAGCCGCGCTTGCTCTACTGGCACGTCGGCAACGGCAGGTTCAGAGATCTATCGGCACAGGCGGGCGCGGGAATCTCCGCCGCTCGCTCGTCGCGCGGCTCCGCGACCGGCGACCTCGACGACGACGGGTCGCTCGAGATCGTGGTCAGCAACATGGGCGCGCGTCCAAGCCTGCTGAAGAACATGGGACCGCGACAGCATTGGCTGCTCGTCCGGCTCGTGGGCGTCAGCGCGAACCGGGATGCGATTGGCGCGCGCATCGTCGTGCACGCGGCAGGCCGGCGGGTGTCGGGCGAAGTCCAGAGCGGGTCCAGTTACATTTCGCAGAACGACGCGCGCCTGCATGTCGGCTTGTCGACCAACGAGTCCTACGAGCGCATCGAGGTCATCTGGCCCGGTGGGATGCGGGAGGTGTTCCCCGCGGGAAAAGCCGATCGGGCGGTCACGCTGACTCAGGGGACAGGATCGCCGCCTCCCAGTGGATCCACGAAGATTGGCCCCGCGCCCGCGTGGCCGGAATCGCGCCGGTGACGAGCCGGGCTGACCAGCCCCGCTGAATCGACGCTCCCGAAGAAGAGGAGAAAGAAGCCTTAGTTTCCCGACGCGACTTTCAGTCGCGCGCCTGGCTTGATCACGTTGGATGTCAGGCGGTTCAGGCTCTTGATCCTGGCGACCGTGGTGTCGAAGAGTTGCGCAATCGTGTAGAGCGTGTCGCCGCGCTTCACTCGGTAGGTCGTGACGGCGGCCTTTGCCGAACGATCGGCCACTCGAGACACAGGCTGCGACGCTCGGGCCGGCTCCGCGACGTCGCGAATCGGCGCCGGCTCCGAGATCGCGCGCGACGCGACTTCTGAGGGCGCAGCCGGGCGGCTGTTCGTCGCAAGTAACGACGCCGGCGCGCGCGGCACGACGAGCGTCTGACCGGCCCTGATTTTCGATCGTGTCGACAGTTGGTTGGCTTCCGCGAGGTCGACCCGGCTGACCTTGAGCTTGCGTGAAATAGTGGCGATCGTCTCGCCTTTCTTCACGGTGTACCACGTCAGTGCCACGAGCTCGTTTGGCGAAGCCGCCGCCAGCCGCGTCTTGAAGAGGCTTGCCGTCCCCTCAGGCACCTTCAGCTCGTACTCGGCCTTGATCGGAGTGGTCCAGCGCCGGAGCTCCGGGTTGAGCGCCTGAATCTCGTCGATGCTCCTGCCCGTCCACTCGGCGGCTCGGCGCAGGTCGATGGCTCGCGGCACGAGCACTCTTTCGTAGGCGAACGGCTCTTCGGCGGTGATGTCGAAGCCGTACTGCGACGGGTTTTTCGAGACGATGATGGCGGCGAGGATGAGGGGCACGTACTCTCGCGTCTCGCGCGGGAGATAGCGCGAGCTGCTCGACAGCGACCAGAAGTCATCCTGTCCCGAACGCTTCATCGCGCGCTGCACGCGGCCGAGGCCGCCGTTGTACGCGGCAAGCACCAGGTGCCAGTCGCCGTCGAACATGTTGTACAGCACTTTCAGGTAGCGCGCGGCCGCGACGGTGGCCTTCTCCGGATCCGATCGTTCGTCGACGTACCAATCCGTCTTCAATCCCTGTTCGGTCGCAGTGGCTTTCATGAACTGCCACGGACCCTTCGCGCTGGCTTTCGAGAGCGCGTTGGTCTTGAAGCCGCTCTCGATCACGGGAATGTAAGCCAGATCAAGCGGCAATCCCTCCGTTCGAAACACCTCCTGAATCATCGGGAGGTATCGGGTTCCGCGCGTCAGGCTTTCCTGGATGTAGTCCCGCAGCCGGCCCTGGAAAAGTTCGACGTACGCCAGCACGCGGTCGTTCTGCGGGATCGGCACGTCGTGCTCGGTCGTGGCGAGGTCCGCCTTGACCGCCTTTTCCGTCTCGGCCCCGGGCGCCGGCTTGGGAAACGTCGCAATCTTCAGGAGCTCGTCGATCGATGCTGGTTCGGATCGCTTCTCTGAGAACCCGTCGCCCTGCGCGAGTGCCGTCACTTCGTGGGCGTTGATCCGATCGACCAGCCGGTCGAAGTGCTCGCGAAGACGGGCGTCGGTCCGCGCTCCGTACGGCGACTCGAGCAGCATTTCGATGGCGAGGTCGAATTCGACTCTCGCGCGATCGAGGTGGCCTAGTTTGAGCTCTCGTTCGCCCGCCAGAAACCGTTGTTGAGAGCCGTCAATCAGGACCGAAACCGGGTCCGGCGGCGGTGGCGGCGGTGGAACGGGATGAACTGGGGTGGTAGCGGGCGGCGGCGCCGGGACCTGGGGCTTCGGATTGCTCGATCCGCAGCCGGTGGTGAAGGTCGCGACAAAAACCAGCCCCGCGGCTGCCACCGTCGGCAGCCAAGCACGATTGACCATGCGTGGCGCTCTCCGGAAACCCTACGTCTTGCTGGGACTGAAAGGATACCATTGCCCAGCAGGACCGGTCAACCCTAACCCCAATCTGGTCAACAGGAAGCGCGAAAATACTAGAGAATTAGCGGGGCCAGTCCGCCGCGACGAAGAGGTGGTGCGCCTCGCCAAAGTCCCTCGCGGCCGGCGTCACGATGGTCCGTTCGCCGATGACCAGCTTGCGACCTTGGCGCAACGCCTGACGTACATCGTCCTCGCAAACAAAATCCAGGGGCTTGGAGACCGGCTGGCTGGCAGAAACAGGTGCGTCAGTCCGTCCGCCCGGAGCCGGCGGCGGTGGGGCATTTTCGCCTTTCACCGGGGCCGACGGGCTGACGCCGGGCGCCGTATAGCCTCTCGAGGCGAGGAATTCGTCGATCCGCCTGGCCAACGGACCCGCGGCGATGCCCGTCGGAAGCGCGGGCGCTACCGGCGCCTTGGGCAACTTGGGCGCCTCTGCCGGCGGCGTGGACGATGCCGAATGTGTGGCCGAGACCGGCGTGACCTCATAGGCCAGCCGCTTGATGTTCAGTAAGTGGCGGGGCGAGATGTTGTCCGAGGTGATGTTGCCGCCAAAGCCGCCGCAGCCGAGGGTCATCGCGGGTTCGAGTCCGGTCGACAGCCCGATCGATCCGTGCGTCGTCGGCGTGTTGACGACGATGCGGAACGCCGGTTTCTTGAGACCAAACTGCAGGATGACCTCGTCATTTCGCGAGTGGATGGACATGGTATGGCCCATCCCGCCGTAGCGGAGGATCTGCTTGCAGCGTTCGCAGCCTTCGCGCCAATCAGCTACCACGTAAAACGACAGGACAGGGCAGAGCTTCTCGATCGACAGGGGATAGTCGCGTCCAACGCCCGCCAGTTCGGCGATGAGCACGCGGGTCGTTGGTGCAACGCTGATCCCGGCTTGCTGGGCGATGTATGTGGCAGGACGTCCGACGAGTGCGGGGTTGGGAAGGCGTTGCGGGCTGACGAGCACGCGTCCAACCGCCTCGATCTCTGCGGCGCTCAGAAAATGTGCGCCGTTGGCGACGAACAGGCGCTTGACCTCTTCGACGAGCGAGGCATCGACAACGACAGAGTTCTCCGACGAGCAGAGCACGCCGTTGTCGAACGTCTTGCCCGTCACGATGTCGCGAACGGCTTTGACGACATCCGCCGATCGCTCGATGTAGGCGGGCGCATTGCCGGGGCCGACGCCGTAGGCTGGCTTGCCGGCGCTATACGCCGCGCGGACGAGCCCCATGCCGCCAGTCGCCAGGATGACGGCCGTCTCGCGCGCCTTCATCAGTTCCTGCGTGCCTTCGATCGTCACCGTCGACATCCAGCTGATCGCCCCGTCAGGCGCGCCCGCCTTTCGCGCAGCCTCGTTCATCACTTCCGCAACCCGCGAGATACAGCGCACGGCGGCGGGGTGCGGGCTGATGACGATCGAGCAGCGCGCCTTGAGGGAAATCAGGATTTTGTAGATCGCGGTCGACGTCGGATTCGTGGAGGGCACGATCGCCGCGACGACGCCGAACGGCTCCGCGATCTCGATGACCTTTCGATCCTCGAGTCTCTGCACGACGCCGACAGTCTTCATCGGGCGAATGAAGCGATGGACCTTGTCCGACGCGAAGAGATTCTTCTGGATCTTATCGGCGACGACGCCGTAGCCGGTTTCCTCGTGCGCCAGCCGGGCGAGGGGCTCCGCCTGTGACGTCGCGGCCTGCGCCATCGCGTCCACGATGGCGTCAATCTGTTCCTGGGAGAACTCGGCGAGGAGTCCCGCGGCTTCCTTGGCTCGTCGCGCAAGCGTGCGCGCTTCATGAATCGAGGCGAGGTCGCGATCGGTCTGGGCCGTGGTCTGCGCCATGCGGGACCCGAAAAGGACGAAGAAGGCGAACTAGGACGCCTTGGCGTCCTTTACCTTTGGCAGGATCTTTTCGACTTCCACGTGCGGCCGCGGAATCACGTGCACCGACACGAGCTCGCCCACGCGTCGCGCCGCTGCCGCGCCCGCGTCGGTCGCCGCCTTGACGGCGCCGACGTCGCCTCGAACCAGGACCGTCACGTATCCGGCGCCGATATACTCCTTGCCGACCAGCACGACGTTGGCCGCCTTGACCATCGCGTCGGCCGCTTCGATCGAGCCGATGAGACCCTTGGTTTCGACCAGTCCTAGCGCTTCTGACATTACCTTCCTATCATTTCATTCGCGGCTCGCGAACAGCGAGCCACAGCCGAAGAACGGTCGCAGGCTAACATATTGCGGTACCTCGAACAACTGCGGTACCATCACGTCTCGATTGATTTGTGGAATCGTTGTTTATGCACAGTCGTCTGAGCGTTGTCGTCTGGGCCGTCGTCGCTTTGGCCGCCGCCACGGGCTGTAGCCGTCAACAGGAAACCGCGCCCTGCGTGGCCACGCCCTCGGTCACCCTCGAACGCGATCGAGCCGCGATTGGCAGCCCAGTGAAAGTGACCTACAAGTTCGATGTGGCGCAGAACGCCGCCATTCCTCAGGACTATGTCGTGTTCGTCCACGTGCTCGACGATCAGGGCGAGCGACTCTGGGGTGACGACCATCCACCGGTCCCACCGACATCGAAGTGGCAGTCGGGGCAGAAAGTGGAGTACACGCGGACGGTGTTCATTCCGAACTACCCGTACATTGGTCCGGCGCATGTCCGGATCGGCTTGTATTCGCCGTCAGCCAGTCAGCGGCTTCCCCTCTGCGCGAGCGACGTCGCCCGCCGCGAGTACGAAGTCGCGAAGTTCCAGCTGCTCCCGCAATCTGAAAACATCTTCCTCATTTACAAGGACGGGTGGCACCCAGCCGAAGTGTCGTCGGACGACCCGACCAACGAATGGCAGTGGACCAAGAAGGCGGCCACCATCTCGTTCAGGAATCCAAAGAAGGATTCGACCTTTTACCTGCAGTACGACGCTCGCATCGACAAGTTCGGCGCGCCGCAGCAGGTGGTCGTTCGTTCTGGTGATCAGACAATCGGGGCCTTTGCCGCCGATTCCAAGGAGCCCAAGCTCGTCGTGCTGCCAATCAGCGCCGCCCAGCTAGGCAGCGGAGACATGGCCGAGTTGACGCTCGACGTCGATCAGACCTTCGCACCCGGTGGCGGGGACGTCAGGGATCTTGGCATCCGGGTCTTCCACGCGTTCATCGAGCCCAAGTAGCTTCAATTCAGGCCGGGCCAGCCGGTCCGCCGTGAATGAGCAATTCACGGTCGAATCGTGCCAAACTGTAGTGATTCTGGACACAGCCGCGCGCGCAGTGGTAGGATCACGCCTCCGATGACGAAGCGATTTCTCAGAGCGGCGGCGGTCCTGCTTGTGCTCGCCGCCGGGGTCGCAGACGCTCGCGCCGAAATCGTGTTCCTGACGTCCGGACGGTCGGTTTCGGTCAAGGGGCACCGCATCGACGGCGATCGAATCATCCTCTCGCTCCGCACCGGCGGAGAAGTGGCCTGCGACCGCACGCTAGTCGAGAAGATCGTGCCCGATGAAGTGCCCTACCCTGAGCCCGCGCCGATCGCCGTCCCCGCAAAGAATGACGAGGATCAGGCGCCAGCGGGAGGGGGGCTCTTGCCGGCGACGCCTTACAGCGAAATCATCTCGGCGCTGTCGGAGGCCCACGGCGTGGATCCGCTGCTCGTCAGCGCCCTCATCCAGGTCGAGTCGAACTATCAGGCTCGCGCTCGATCGCGCAAGGGCGCGATGGGGCTGATGCAGCTGATGCCGTCGACGGCGCGCAACTACAAGGTCAGGAACCCGTTCGATCCTCGGGCGAACATCGAAGCCGGAATCAAACACCTGAAGTCGCTCATCGACCGGTTTGGCGTCGAGTTGGGCCTGGCGGCGTACAACGCAGGGGAGGGGGCCGTGACGAAGTTCAACGGTATTCCGCCTTACCGCGAGACTCGCAACTACGTAGCCCGCATCCTCTCGCTCGCAAGCGGCCGGTAGCCGGCCGACACCCTGAAAGTTTTCCCGGCCGACCGGCTGGTTCCCCTGTCTAATCCGAGGGAAGGCGTCCCCTCGGGCGCCCCCGCGCTGGTATATAATCCGCCGAGGCGATCGGCCGATAATGTCCACACTGACAAGAGCTTGCGTCCGAGACGTCGGTCGGGTCCCTGCCCGGTCTGAGTACTCGTGGGTGGATGAGTAGGCATGGAATTCCGCTGCAGGCTCGGCACCCCCGGCGGGGAAATCATTGAAGGCGTCTACGTCGCCGACAGCGAAGACCGGCTGCGCCGTGAATTCGAGGAGAAAGGTCTGTACGTCCTGGCGATTCAGCGCGCCGGACGGATGGCGCTTGGATCGCTAGCTCTTCCGACGCGATCTCGAATCAAGACCCGCGAGTTCCTGGTTTTCAACCAGGAGCTGGCCACGCTGCTCAAGGCCGGCATGCCGCTGGTGCAATCGCTCGACATCCTCCGCAAGCGCGTCAGCAACGTCTTCTTCAAATCGGTCCTGAACGACGTCTACGACCGTGTGCGCGCGGGCAGCTCGCTCTCAGAATCGTTCGAAGCTCACGGGTCGCTGTTTCCCGGCGTCTACACCGCGTCGCTTCTCGCCGGCGAGAAGAGCGGCAATCTCGAGCAGGTCATCCGCCGTTACGTGGCCTACGTAAAGGTAGTGGAGAGCGTCCGTCGCAAGGTGATCTCGGCGCTGATCTACCCGGCCGTCCTCCTCACGCTGTCGCTGATTGTCGTCGGGATTCTGGTACTGCGGGTCGTGCCGCAATTTGGTGGCTACTACGAGCAGTTCGGCAGCGAGCTGCCGCTCTCGACGCGCGTGATTGTGGCGATCTCGACCTACGCGACCACCTATCTGGGCGCGGTCGTGCTGGCAGTGGCGGCGATCGCCGCAGCCGTTTGGCTGTGGCTCCAGCGGCCGGGTCATCGCGCACGGGTCGACCGCTGGGTGCTCAGCGTGCCGCTGCTCGGAGGAGTCGCGAGAAAGTTTGCGACCTCGCAGGCGTCGCGGACACTCGCGACGCTGCTTGGCGGCGGTATTCCCCTGGTGAACGCGATCGACGTCGCGGCGCGCTCGATCAAGAACCGGTACATGGCGCGGGAACTGCAGATGGCCGCACAGCAGGTGCGCGAGGGCCGGGCGCTCGCGGCGGCGATGACCGATAGCGGGGCATTTCCTGACGTCGCGCTGAAGATGGTCGACGTCGGTGAGCAGACAGGCGCGTTGCAGGAAATGCTCAACAGCCTGTCGGATTTCTACGACGAGGAAATCGAGACGAATCTCGACCGTTTCGTCACGTTGGTTGAGCCTATTCTCCTGATCATCATGGGCATCGTCATCGCCGGACTGCTGCTGGCGCTCTACATGCCGCTGTTCAACTTGTCGAACGCGTTGCGGTGATGCGAGGCCTCTCCAGAAACCACGAGTCTGTATGAACGGCAAAACTGCGACGACTGCGAACAGCCCCGCGCCGGACAGCGATCTCTATGTCGGCGTGCCTGAGGCGAGCGCCGCGGAGCGAGCGGCCGAAACCGCGCTCGCCGAGCGGCTGGCCGAGCGCTACCGACTCGAGTTCGTCGACCTGGCTCACTACAACCTCGACCATGATCTCTTCCGGACCATTCCCGCCGATCTGATGCTGCGGTATGGCTTCGTGCCGTCGCATCGCGACGGCAACACGCTCGTGGTCGTGGTGTCCGATCCCACCGACCTGCCGATGATCGACGAGTTGGCGGTGCTGCTGGCCACGCCGATCCGGGTCACGGTGGGCATCCCGTCGGCGATTCAGTCAATCCTCAAGAAGAGCGAAAGCTCGACGCGCGTGCTGGAAGAGGCGACCGAGAGCTTCCAGCTGCAACTGCTCCGCGAAGACGAAGCGGGCGACGAGCAACTGACCGTCGACAAGCTGACGGCGGACTCCAGTCCGGTCATCCGCCTCGTCGACACGACGATCTACACTGCCATTCAGCGCCGGGCGAGCGACATCCACATCGAGACCGGCGACGATGCGGTGCACGTGAAATACCGGATCGACGGCGTGCTGCAGGCCGCGATGCGGCCGATCGATCGACGCTTTCACAGCACGATCATCTCGCGCGTGAAGGTCATGGCGGAGCTCGACATCGCCGAGAAGCGCGTCCCCCAGGACGGCCGCTTCAAGCTGCGTCTGCCGGGCAAGACCATCGACTTCCGCGTGTCGATCATGCCGAGCGTTCACGGCGAGGACGCGGTCATCCGTATCCTCGACAAGGAGTCGATCAGCGAGCAGTTCCACGAACTGCGTCTCGACATCCTCGGGTTCCCTGAATTGGAGCTGAAGCGCTTTCGGAAGTACATCGCCGAACCGTATGGCATGGTGCTCGTCACCGGCCCGACCGGCAGCGGCAAGACGACGACGCTCTACGCGGCCCTCTCTGAGATCAAGACGATCGAGGACAAGATCGTGACGATCGAGGATCCGGTCGAGTACCAGCTCCGCGGGATCACGCAGATTCCGATCAACGAGAAGAAGGGCCTGACGTTCGCGCGCGGCCTGCGCTCGATTCTGCGCCACGATCCCGACAAGATCATGGTCGGCGAGATCCGCGACCCCGAGACGGCGCAGATTGCCATCCAGTCGGCGTTGACCGGCCACCTGGTGTTTACGACGGTCCACGCCAACAACGTGCTCGACGTCCTCGGCCGGTTCCTGAACATGGGCGTCGAGGCGTATCAGTTCGTGTCGGCGCTCAACTGCGTGCTCGCGCAGCGGCTGGTGCGAAACATCTGCACACACTGCAGGCGGCAGGCGAAGGTGACCCGCGCGATGCTCGAGGAGTCGGCGATGGATCCGGCGCTCGAGCACAGCGGCGTGTTCTACGAGGGGGCCGGCTGCATCGAGTGCGGCGGCACCGGGTTCAAGGGGCGCACGGCGATCTGCGAGCTGCTCGACCTGTCGGACCACATCCGCGAGATGATTCTCGACCGGCGGTCGACGTCGGAAATCAAGAAGGCCGCGCGGGATGAAGGGATGCGGTTCCTCCGCGAGTCGGCAGTGGAGCGAGTGCTCACGGGCACGACCACGCTGCGCGAAATCAACAAGGTCACCTTCGTCGAATGAGCACCGATCCTGTCGTTCGCACGCGCACGAACCCTGGCGCCCGGTGGCTGGCGAGTCCGCCCCCGTCGGTCTCGGTGGAGATTGCGCAGAGCCACGTCACGGTCCTGGCGTTATCTGAATCCGGCAGCGAGCGCGTGATTTCCGGCTACGCCGTCGAACCGCTGCCGGCCGGCGTCGTGACGGCGGCGCTGAACGCTCCGAACGTCCACGATCATGCGGCGCTCGTCGCGACGCTCAAGACCGCGCTCCAGAAAGTCGCCGCGCGCGCTCGCCGCGTCGCGCTGGTCGTGCCCGACACGTCAGCGAAGGTGTCGCTGATCAGATTCGAGAAAGTGCCGGCACGGGCGCAAGATCTCGACCAGCTGATTCACTGGCAGGTCCGCAAGACGGCGCCGTTTCGCGTCGAGGACGCGCAGGTCTCCTGGATCCCGGGGGTCGCCATCGATGGCGGGGGTCGCGAGTTCGTTGTCTCGATGGCGCGCCGTGACGTCATTCAGAGCCTGGAGAATGCGTGCGCGGAGGCGGGCGTGCACGCGGGCCTGGTCGATATCGCCAGCTTCAGCCTGATCAACGCGCAGCTGGCCGCGACCGGCACATCCGGCGGGGACTGGTTGCTGGTCCATGTCGGCGCCGACTACGTGACGCTCGCCGTCGTGCGCGGCGGCGACCTCGTCTTCTATCGCAATCGGGCGTTGGGCGCCGAGAGCGACCTCACCGACCTCGTCCACCAGACGGCGATGTACCACGAGGATCGGCTCGGCGGTGGCGGGTTCTCGCGGGTCGTGCTGGCCGGCGCGTCGCTGGCCGGCGCCGATCAGGCGGAGCGTCTCCGTCGCGGTATCGAGCAGCGTGTCGGTGGACGGGTCGAGCTCGTCGACGTGAGAGGCGCCGCGACGATGAGAGATCGCATCGGCGCGAGCGCGAGCCTCCTCGACGCGCTCGCCGCGCCGGTCGGCGTCCTGCTTCGTGAACGCGCGGTGGCGTCGTCTTCCGCCGGGCAGGTGGCGTGATGCTGCGGACCAATCTGTCGACGCGTCCGTTCTACAACGAGCGCGCCGTGCACGTTGCGCTCGGCCTCGCGGCGCTCGTCGTGCTCGCGCTGACCGTCGTCAACCTGGTCGAAGTCGTACGCCTCTCACGGCAGAACACCGGGCTCGCCGCGCGCATCCGCGACGATCGGTCGGCCGCCGACGAGCTCAGCCGAAAAGCCCGGCAGATTCGCCAGGGCATCGATCAGAACGAGTTGAAGGTGGTCTTCGCAGCCGCGCAGGAAGCCAATGCGCTGATCGACGGGCGGACGTTTTCCTGGACGGCGCTCTTCAATCAGCTCGAATCAACGCTGCCGCCAGAGGTCATGCTCGCGTCGGTCAGGCCGAAGATCGAGGACGGCGCAACGACGATCACGATGATCGTCCTCGGGCGCCGCACGTCCGATCTCGACGAGTTCATGGAAAAACTCGAGGCCACGGGCGCGTTCGAGAATGTGCTGCCGCTCCAGCAGAACCTCAACGACGACGGCCTGACGCAGGTGACGATTGAGGCGCTGTATGTTCCCGAGGCGCCGCCTGCCGCCACGACGGCGCCGGCTCCGCCCGCGAAGGCGGCCGCGGCCGGCGCGGGAGGCGCCCAATGACGATCTTCCGTCGGGTGCTGACGGAGAAGCGCGGGCTCATCTATCCGCTGGTCGGCGCGGTTCTTCTCAACGCCGCCGTCTTCATTGCCGTGGTCTATCCGCTCTCGCGCAAGGTTGCCAACGGCGAGCGCGACGCGCAGGCCGCCTCGCGCGCGCGGGCAACCGCGCAGGCGGAGTTCGATCGGGCGCGCGCCACGGTCAGCGGCAAAGCCTCGGCCGATGCCGAGCTGAAGAAGTTTTACAGCGCGGTGCTGCCACCCGACCAGAGCGCGGCGCGGCGAATCATCTATGGGAAGATCGACAAGCTCGCGTCCACGGCCAGCGTCAAGCCCGGACAGGAAACATTCGCGCCGTCGCAGGAGCGGGGAAGCCAGCTCGGCAAGTTGACCGCGACCGTCGTGCTGATCGGCGAGTATCGCAACATCCGTCGGTTCATCCACGATCTGGAAACGGCGCCCGAGTTTCTGATTCTCGAGAACGTCGCCCTGTCGCAAACCTCGGAGGGCGACCGTGGTTTGACCGTCAGCGTCAAGGTCGCCACGTACTTTCGGATCGGAAACGATGGAAACTGAGACGTCGGCCGGCGGGCGACGCGCGCGCGGCTGGCTACTGGGCGCGCTGGGTGTGGCGCTCGTGGCGCTCGTGGCGTACCAGATGTGGCCCGACAACTCGGCCGCGCTGCCGGCCCCTTCGTCCAATCGGAGGGTGCCTGCGGGCAGAGCCAGCGCCGCCGCACGCGGGGAACTGGATCCGGCCGAGCTGAAGGTCAAGCTGGAGGCGCTGGAGGCGAAGCGGCCCGACTTCGACGCGGGCGATCGTAACCCGTTCCGGTTTCAGCCGCCGCCGGCGCCGCCGCCATCGACGCTGCCGCCGGTTCAGGAGCCGGTCGTGCCAGTCGGACCACCGTCGCCGCCCTCGCCGCCGCCGATTCCGCCGATTACCCTGAAGTTCATGGGCACGGTGGAGCGGCCCGGGTTACTGCTGGCGGCGTTGACCGACTGCAAGGGATTTTCGTACGCGGCACGGGAAGGTGAAATCGTCGATGGCCGGTACCGGCTGGTCAAGGTCGGCCTCGAGTCGGTGATTCTGGAATATTCCAACGGCACGGGCCGAACCACCGTCCGAAAGAGTGGGGACTGCCCGAAGTAGGAGCTAGAAGCTAGAAGCTAGAAGCTAGGAGCTAGCGAGCTAGAAGCTAGGAGCTAAGTAGGAGCTGGACGCTCAGAGCTGGAAGCCGGAAGCTGGCAGCTGGAAGCTGAATGATTGGAGCCAAGTTCGTGAGACGAAGGCTTATCGCATTGCTGGTCGTGACGGTGCTGGTGGCGGGATGCGCGGCAGGACGTTCCTTCCGCAAAGGGCGCGACGCGGCGCGCGCCGGCGACTGGGACACGGCGGTTCAGCATTTTACGGAGGCGCTGCAGGCGAATCCCGACAGCGCCGAGTACAAGATCGAGCTCGAGCGGGCGATGCAGAACGCGTCGCGCGATCACATCTTCAAGGCGCGTGATCTCGAAGCGAAGGATCAGCTCGACGCGGCGCTGCTCGAATACAAGAAGGCCGTCGAGATGGACCCCTCGAATCGCCTGGCGGCGACGCGCGCGGCCGAACTCGAGCGGGCCATTCGCGACCGGATCGAGAAGTCCCGCCCGCGCCCGGCAATTGAAAAGCTTCGGCAACAGGCGCGGGCGCAGGGCGCGCCCGTCCTCAACCCGGCGGATCGCACGCCGCTCAAGCTCAGTTTCAACAACTCGAGCGTCCGCGACATCCTCAATTTCATCGGCACGACGACCGGCATCAACATCCAGTTCGACTCGCTCTATCAGGACCGGGCGTACACCGTCAATCTCAACGACGTCACGCTTGAAGAAGCGCTCCAGCAGATCATGTCGGTGAACGGCCTGTTCTACAAGGTGCTCAACCCGACCACCATCGTCGTGGCGATGGACAACCAGGCCGGCCACCTGAAGTACGACGAGCTGGTGATGCAGGTGTTCTACCTGTCGCACGCGGACACGCAGGAAGTTTCGCAGGCGCTCAACCAGATGATGCGCATCCAGGCGCAGGTGGCGCCGGCGATTTACCCGAACAAGACCTCGAACACCATCGCCGTGCGCGCGACGGCGCCGATCGTGGCCGTGGCCGAACGGCTGATCCGGTCGCTCGACAAGCCGCGCGCCGAGGTCATCATCGAAGTACAGATTCTGGAGGTCAATCGTAACCGGGCCAAGTCATTCGGCATCAACCTCAGCGAGTACGCGATCGGACTGACGTTCTCACCGGAAGTGGCGCCGCCCAACACGCCGGGCTCGAACCCGCCAACGCCGCCGCCGCCCTTCAACCTGAATACGATTTCGCAGGGCATCAGTACATCGGACTTCTATCTGACCGTCCCCACGGCCGTACTCAGGTTCCTCGAGACGGACTCCCGGACCAAGCAGCTCGCCAAGCCGCAGCTGCGCGGCGCCGAGGGCCAGGAACTGACCCTCAACCTCGGCGACCAGATTCCCGTGGTCTCGACCGTGTTCGGCGCGGCCGCAGCCGGTGGTTTCGCCAACATCCCGCAGTCGTCATTCACGTATCGGGACGTCGGCGTCAACATCACGATGACCCCTCGTGTCACTTACGAAGGAGAGATCATTCTCGACCTCACGGTCGAGAGCAGCAACCTTGGCCCCAACATCAGCGTTGCGGGACAGGATGTGCCCTCCTTCGGATCGCGCCGCGTGAAGACGCGGCTGCGGCTGCGCGAAGGCGAGTCGAATCTGCTCGCCGGCCTCTTGAAGGACGACCAGCGGAAGATTCTGTCGGGGTTTACGGGGCTGATCCGTGTGCCAGGGCTGCGGTCGCTCTTTGGTTCGACGAGCGACATCATCGAGCAGACCGACATCGTGATGCTGCTGACGCCGCATATCGTCCGAACTCACGAATTGACGGTCGATGATCTGGCGCCGATCTATATCGGCACGCAGCAGAATGTTGGACTGGGCGGTCCGCCGCCTTTGATTCAGCCACCGGCCGCCGACGATCCGGCAGCCGCGCAGATGCCTGCGCCAACGGCACCGATTACGACACCGGTGCCGCAGTTCCTGCCGCCGCCACCGAGCACACCGGTGCCAGCCACGGGCGTGCCACCGCCAACACCGGCCGCGCCACCGACGACGCCCGTCACGCCCCCTGCAGGCGTGCCGCCGGCACCGGCTGGTGTGCCGCCGGTGACAACGCTGCCTCCTGCCGCCGCGCCGGTCACGCCTGCGACCGTGCCTCCGCGCGATCCGACGGCGGCGCCGGCAGCGACGCCGCCGATCCCGGCAGCGTCGATTGCGCAGATCACCATCACGGCGCCACAGGAGTTCCGGACTGCCGGGGGGCCGTATACCGTCCCGCTCGCCGTCTCGAACGCGTCGCGGTTGTCGATGATCACGTTGACGGTGACGTTCAATCCCGCCGTGCTGCGCGTCCGGAATGTCCAGGAAGGAACGTTCATGCGGCAAGGCGGCGTGACGGCGAATTTCACGCCGCGAATCGACGTCGCGACCGGACGCGTGGACATTGCCGTGGCGCGCAGCGGCGATCAGGCAGGGGCGTCGGGTTCAGGACTGCTGGCCGCGCTCCTCTTCGACGCCGTCGGCCCAGGCAATTCGCTGATTCAAGTGAGCGGCGTCGCCAGCAACCCCGAGGGCGGCGCGCTGCCACTTCAGTTCTCGCCGGTATCGGTGACGGTGAGGTGATGGCGGTGAGACGTCGAGCGTTTCGGGAGGCGAGCGGATTTACCTTCATCGAGCTGCTCATCGTCTCGACGATCCTGATCATCCTCGCCTCGGCGGTGATGCCGCTCGCCAAAGTCACGAACCAGCGGCAGAAAGAAGCCGAGCTGCGGCGCTCGTTGCGCGAGATGCGGACCGCGATCGACAAGTTCAAGGACGCCGTCGACATGGGGCTCATCCCCGCGACTGAAATCCGCACCGGCAGCGAGGGATATCCTCCGGACCTCGAGACGCTCGTCGAGGGGGTGACGGTCGCCAACGACGCTTCGGGCCGCAAGCTCAAGTTTCTCCGGCGGATTCCGATCGACCCCCTGACGAACTCGACCGAGTGGGGTTTGCGCGCCTATCAGGATCGTCCGGATTCGATGTCCTGGGGTGGCCAGAACGTTTACGACGTCCACACGAAGTCAACGGGCACTGCGCTCGACGGCACGAAATATCGGGACTGGTAGCCGTTGGTGTAGCGTCCGGCTTTAGCCGGACGTGATGGTCCGCCTGACCAGCCTCCGCTAAAGCTACGGCGGTCCGCCGAAGCCCTGGCGAAGGCGGAAGGCGGACACGACGCGTCAAGGACAGATGAAGGAAAGCGCCATGTCGAAGGCCAAGGACTCAGCCGGCTTCACGCTCATCGAGCTCCTGATCGTGCTTGCGCTGATTTCCATCCTTGCCACGATGGGCGTCGTGCAGTACCGCAACGGCGTGCTTCACGCGCAGGAGAGCGTGCTGCGCACGGACCTCTTCCGCATGCGTGACGCGATCGACCAGTTCTATGCCGACAAGAACAAGTATCCCGCCTCGCTCGACACGCTCGTCAGCGACGGCTATATGCGGAGGATTCCCGAGGATCCGATCACGAAGTCGGCCGATACCTGGCAGACCGTGGCGGCCGAGCCTGACCCGAGCAATCCGGCGGCGGAGCCAGGGATCTACGACGTCAAAAGCGGCGCCCAGGGCACGGCCCTGGACGGAACCACGTATGCCGACTGGTAAGGTGACTGAGTTCGTGAAGACGACAACGCCGCTAGCGGCCGGGTCCGCGGCCCCCGGGGTTTGCGCCGCGGCTGCCGCCCGATGGAGGCTGGGTCGGCGGCTGAGATCCGCCGCGCGGGCCACCACTGCCGGGGCCACCGCCCTGACCGGCACCGCCCTGGCCGAAGCCACGCCGGCCCGTGTTGCCACGCTGATTGAAGCCGCCTGGCCCCATGGGGTTGTTGGGGTCGCCGCCACGGCCGTCGGGCGAGTTTGCATTCGGCATCGAGCCGCCCGGACGCGGCGCGACGTTGAACGTGAACAGCCACTGGTCGTAGCGCGTCGCGCCACGATACGAGCGGAGGGACGTCTCCTCGCTCTTGCTGCGAACGCCGGCAATTCCGCCTACGACAGGGCCGGTTGGCTGCAGCGGCGTGTTGCTTCGCCCGGCGGGTGTAGTCGGCGGCGGCTGAGTAGCGCCTGGTGTCGCGGCGCCCGCTTGAGGGCCCCCAGGGATACCAGCCGTCTGCGACCCGGCGGGGAGCGGCAGAAACTCACCGTCCTTCGTCATCGGGTCCTTGTACTTCTTACGAAGGAATCGGTTTTCGACCAGAAAGTCGATGCTCGGCGGGTACGCGTTCGCCACGTTCTGGTTCTTGAACTTGAAAAGCGCGACGGCTCTCGCGTACTGCTCGCCGCGAAACACGAGCTCGGCTTCCCTTTCGCGCCGAGCCTCGTGGCGCCAGACCGGCATCAGGATCGTCAGCAGGACTGCCATGATCGCGAGCGTGATCAACAGGGCCGCCATCGCGTATCCGCGCTCGTCGTCTTGACCGCGTAAACCCATGCAATTACTATCCTTAGTGGCTTCTATGCTAGCACAACACAGATTCCAGATGGGTCGCGCCGTCGCGGTGCCGCTTGCCGTCGCGCTGATGTTCAGTTCGGCCTGCGACAAGGTGCCGCTCCTCGCTCCCGGCGGGACCGTCATCTCGATCTTTGCCACGTCGAACACCGTGCCCGTGAACGGCGAGATCGAGATCGTGGCCACGGCGATCGAAAACGGCACGACTTCGACGCCGACAACGCCGACGACCCCCCCCACCACGCCGGGAACCCCGACCACGCCGACGACGCCCACGACGCCAAGCTCGACGTCGACATCCGGCGCGGGAACTCCGGTGCAGAACGGAACGGTCATCACCTTTACGACGACGCTCGGGCGGATAGAGCCGGTTGACGCGCGAACCCATAACGGTCAGGTCCGGGTGCGGTTCATTTCTTCGGGCCAGAGCGGCGTTGCGACGATCACCGCGTTTTCCGGCGGCGCCTCGGCCAGACTCGAGAATCTCCGTGTTGGTACTGCCGCGGCCGAGCGCGTGCTGCTGAGCGCGACGCCCGCGGTGCTACCGCCGTCGGGTGGCACGACCGAAATCGCCGCGCGGGTGGAAGACACCACCGGCGCCGGGCTGCCGGGCGTTCCGGTCACGTTTACAGCTGATCAAGGGTCTCTGGGCACCGGGACCGCGCTGACCGATTCGAACGGCATCGCCAAGACGAGTCTCCAGGCGACGCGCACGACGATCGTGACTGCGAATGTGGCGGGCAAAACCGCAACCGTCACGGTCAATCTCGGCGCGCGAACTGGCGTGAGCATCACCGGTCCGACGACGCCGATCTCTGCCGGAACACCTGTGACCTTCACCATCGGGGTCGGAGCGGCACCGGCAATCATTCGAGACGTCACGGTCGACTTTGGCGACGGCGCGCGCAGCTCGCTCGGATCGCTCAGCGCGTCGACACCGGTCCAGCACGTCTACCTTGCGGAGGGCACCTATAGGGCGTCCGCGACCGCAACCGACTCGAGCGGCTTCACCGAAACCGTGGCGACGTTTGTCACGATCCTGCCGCAGCAGCCGCCGAGCATCATCATCCAGGCGGCGCCGACGAACCCGGTGCCGGGTCAGACGGTCATCTTCACCGCCGTCGTCTCCGGCGCCACGTCGACGATTCTCCGCTACGAGTGGCTCTTCGAGGGTGGAACGCCCGCATCGGCTGTGACGACCGGCAACCGCCAGACCGCCACGTTCACTGGCACCGGCACGAGAGTCATTCAGGTGAGGGTCATCCAGTCGCAGGGTCCGTCGGGTGATGGCACGACGGTCATCACTCTGCAGAGTGGCGGCGGCGGCGGAGCGATCCGCTAAATCACCGCCGTCTGTTCTTGGGGTCAGATCTCGATTTTCTCCCTCCTTGCCGGGGAGCAAATCGAGATCTGACCCCCTTTGTTTAGCGCCTACAACTCGGCGATGATCGCGTCGTGGAGCTGCGGCCGCAGCCGCCGGATCGCCTCGTTCGACCGAGAGGGGTGCACGCGGTTGGTCAGGAAGACGACGTAGAGGTCGCGCTCCCAGTCGATCCACAGCGACGTGCCGGTGAAGCCGGTATGACCGATCGACGTCGGAGAAAAGTGCGAGCCGCAGGACGAGGTGGGTAACATCGTGTCCCACCCCAGCGCTCGTGAGCTGCCAGGCACGTCGGTCCGTGTGATGAACAGGCGCATCGTCTCCGGGCTGGCGAGGATCGGCTCGCCGGCGATCGTCCGCAGCGTCGCTCGGGCGAATGCTCCCACCGCCGCCGACGTACCGAACAGTCCCGCATGTCCGGCTGCGCCGCCAAGCGCCCAGGTGTTCTCGTCGTGCACTTCGCCAACCAGCACGCGTCCCCGCCACTCGTCGAGCTCGGTCGGGGCCGTGCGGCTGCGCCAACTGCGCGGCGGGTTGAACCGTAGCGGCTCCGCCGTGAAGAAGGAGGCCAGCCGGTGAAACTGCGTCGCGAGCCGTCGCGACGGGTCGAGCGCCCTTGGAGCACCGTTGAACGCCGGCCCGGATGGCTGCGCGTCCTCGAGGATGAACCCGAGCAGCATGAACCCGAGATCGCTGTAGATAGACTGCGACCGCGGCGGATACTCGAGCGGCAGTGAGCAGATGGCGTGCTCGAACTCGGCGCGTCCAGTGTAGTCGCGGAAGAATGGCAAGTAGGCGGTCAGGCCTGACGCATGCGCCAGCAGGTCACGGATCGTCACGCCAGTGCGGTCCGCTCCCTTCCAGTCGCGGAGCCACTGGCTGACGGAATCGTCCAGGCGCAACCGGGCATCGTCGACGGCGCGCATCACCAGCGTCGTCGTGGCGATCACCTTGGTGAGCGACGCCAGGTCAAAGATGGTTTCGCGATCGACCGGCTGAGACGCGTTGTCGTAAGTCAGCCGTCCTGTGGCGTCGCGCCAGATCGCTTCGTCGGCGCGCCCGACTTCCACGGCGGCGGCTGGGAACGCGCCCGCGCCGATTGCCTCGCGCAGCAGCGCCGCGGCCGCCGGGAAACGTTCAGGCATGCGGCTTCGAGGTCAGGGCGGCCGAGACCGGGTCCTGAATGAATCGTGATGCGCCGAGGGCCACGAGGGAAGTCACCGACGAGCCGATGAACGCGTACCACGTCCAGGCGGTTGCGCCAGTCGCCCAGACCCACGCCAGCACGGCAACGCCGGCGATCATCCCGGTCATCATCGCTCGCGTGCCGACGCGCACGGTCAGAACACCGACCAGAAACGCGCCGAGGACCGGGCCTGCCGCGAGCGACAATACCGCGAGGCCGGTGTCGAGCACCGATCGAATCCACTGCGCGCCGATAGCGACGGCGATCTGTGCCACGCCCCAGAAGATCGTCGCCGCCTTCGACACCCGCATCTGCGTCGCCTGGTCGGCGTCTGGCCGCACATACTTCAGATAAAAGTCGTTGACGGTCGTCGCGGCGAGCGCGTTGATTGACGGCGACAGGGCAGCCGCCACGATCGCGGCCACGATGAAGCCTGCGGCGCCGTGGGAGAGCGATGTGACGACGAAGAGCGGAAGCACTTCGTCGTTGGTCGCGAGGGGACGGGGGAGCGGCGTTTGCTGATAAAACGTGTAGAGTGCGATGCCGATGATCAGGAAGAGCGTGAACTGCGCAAAGACGATGAACCCACTCAGGATGAGCCCGGTTGCCGCGCTCTTCGCGGACTTCGCGGAGAGCAGCCGCTGCACGAGGTACTGATCGGTACCGTGCGTGGCGAGCGTGAGGGCGATGCCGCCGAAGAGGCCTGCCCACAGCGTATAAACCCGCAGCGGATCGAGCGTCAAATCCAGCACGCGAAACTTGGCGGCGGCCTCGCCGGCGGCAACGACAGCCGGCCATCCGCCGTCAATCTGTTGCAGCAGTGACGCCAGCACGACCAGGGCGCCGGCGACGTAGATGAACATCTGCACGACATCAGTCCAGATGACCGCCGAGACGCCGCCTCGCGTGGTGTAGACGATCATCGCCACGCCGATGATCACTATCGCCAGCGTGACCGGCACCTGCGTGACGACAGTGATGACGAGAGCTGTGGCGAAGAGGCGAACGCCGTCAGCGAGCGTCCGGGTGATGACAAAGATTACGGCCGCGACGTTCTTGACGCCCGGACCAAAACGCCGCTGGAGCAGTTCATACGACGTGAACAGGTCGCCACGGAAGTAGGCGGGGATGAACAGCAGGCTGACGAGCAGGCGCCCGATGACGTAGCCCATCGCGAGCTGCAGGAACGTCATGTTGCCGGCAAATGCCTGCGCGGGCACGCCGATGAAACTGAGCGTGCTGGTCTCGGTCGCAACGATCGTGAAGCAGATGGCCCACCAGGGTACGGACCGGTCGTTCAGAAAGTAGTTCCGGGTGGTTTTCTGAAACCGGGCGAACCACGAACCGAAGATGGTGATGGCGACCAGGTACCCGGCGATGACCGTGTAGTCGAGCCAGGTCAGCGTCATGGGCCGTCGGCGGCGTCACCGAGTGCCGGTCGACGCGGCTGCGGGCTTGGCGAACACCGATCGGCCGACGACTGCGATGTGGTCGGGCGATGACTGTCGCGGGTCGATCAGGCTGTCGTAAGAGAAGAGGGCGACGCCGGCTGTCCCGAGGCGGCGCGCGGTTTCGATGTTCTCGATCGTCTGAGCCGGCCGGAGACGGTAGGCGCCAATACCCGCCCAGACCGCGCGACCACCTTTGACGTCGCGAGCCGCGGCAATCTGTTCGGCAAACTTCGCCGGTTCGGGCGAATAGGCCATCGGGCAGACCGCGTCGACGAGGCCGGCCTGCAGCCAGCCGGCCCAGTCCTGCATCCGATGGTCGCGAGCGTCCTGAATGTCCGGCGCCGTCGCCACCGTGACGAGCGCGCCGGGGCGGGCTGCCTTGACGGTTGTCCCGAGCCGACTGACGAGCGTCGTCATACGTGAGATCCGAAACGCCTTCCATTCCTCGGGGAATGTGTCCGGATAGGCGAGTGGGTCCTCGGCTTCCCTGCTGTCGACCTCGCGACGGACCGCCGCCGTCAACTCGGGCCGAAGGACCTCGCGAAACGCACGGATCGCGCCGCGGCTGTAGTCGAAGCGATCGTTGGGATAGCGTGCGTAGTCGAGATGGATGCCGTCGATCGCGTATCGCGTGGCCAGATCGCGGACGACGGCGTTGACGTGATCCGCAGCCGCCGGAAGGAGAGGCGAGGTATAGAGACCTTCGAGCCCGGCGGGCTGGGCGCGCGTCCACCGCGCCAGCTTGCCGACATAGGCCGGACTGATTTCGGGGACGTTCGAGAGTTCCTGCACGAGGTCGCGCGGCACCATCAACCACTCAGGATGTCGATGCACGACGTGCGTTGGCGCAATCGGCAGCTCCGCGGCGCTCGACACGAAGTTGACGTTGACCCAGGCGTGAACGCGAAGTCCGGCCGCATGACCCTCGGCAAGGACGCTCGCCAGGGGATCGAAGCTCGCCGGCCGGCGCTGGAGATCGGCCGCGCGCGGCTCGAGGCTGCTGGTGAAATAGGCGTCGCCTCGTCCCCTGACCTGAACGAGCAGCGTGTTGAATCCATTCTCGCGCGCGGTCCGCACCAGCGCCGAGATCGACTCGGGCGATCCGAGCGATGTGCGAAGGACCCAGAACGCGCGCGTTTCGGCCGGAGCGGTTTCACCAGAAGGGGAAGACGAGGCGTGAGGCAGAGTCGGGGCAAGTGCCAGGACGACCAGCGCCGCGGCGACCCTAAGCCCCCAGCGGAGCGTGGCGCGAACTCGCACAAGACCCATAAACGTCCTGAATCTAACAGTTTGCCGCTAATGCTGTCAATGAGTTTGTCGTCATTTGGCGACGCCGTGGAGCCACACCGCTCGTGCGAACGACGATCCGACGCGCAGCTGACCGTTGAAAATGTACTGATAAGCTGACGCGTTCACGCACTTTGCGTCGCTCGTCGTTATCCGACCGTCGTGATCATGTTGCATGTCCTCGGCATCGATGCGGGTGGCACGAAGACTGTGTGCCAGCTCGCGGACGAACACGGCACCCTCATCGCGGAGTCGCGCGCGGGCGGCGCCAATCTTCAGGCCGCGGGCGAGCTGCACGTCGAGAAGGTCATCCACGACGTCATGGCCGAAGCGATCGGCGGTCGCGGGATTGTGCCGGCGGCGATCTGTCTCGGGATTGCCGGCGTCGATCGACCGGAAGATTCGATCGTCGTGAGCGGCATCATGCGTCGGATCGGCGCGCACTCGCGCACGGTCGTGGTCAACGATGCGCTCGTGGCGCTCGAGGCCGGTGTCCCCGGGGAACCGGGAGTCGTGATCATTTCGGGCACCGGGTCGATTTCGTACGGCCGGAACGTTCGGAACGAGGGCGCGCGTTCTGGGGGATGGGGACATGTCCTGGGCGACGAGGGGAGCGGGTTCTGGATCGGGCGCGCCGCTATTCGCGCGGTGCTGCGTGAAGCCGATCAGCGCGGGCCCCGGACGATGCTGACGCCACTTCTGCTGGAGCACTTCCGCGTCCCTGCCGCCCAGAATCTCATCCATGAGGTCTACCAGAACAACCTGCAGCCGGCAGCGATCGGTTCGCTCGCCCGCAGTGTGCAGACCGCCTTCAGCGAAGGTGACGAGGCCTCGTCGGGAATCTTACGCGGCGCAGCCGACGAGCTCGAGTCGTCGGGCGTGAGTGTCGCGAAGCGCCTGGGCCTCGGCGACGAGCCCTTTCCCTTCATTCTGGCCGGTGGAATTTTTCGGGCTGTCCCCTGGCTGCGCGACGAAATGCAGCGGCGGCTTCCGCTCGCCGTTCCGGCCAGCACGGCGCGGCTGCTCGATCGCGAACCAGCGGCGGGCGCAGTGTCATTCGCCATTCAGGAAGCGCGGGGCGGCGCACGGATCCCGAGGTATCAATCTGCGTGATGCGAACGCCTGGTCCCCCGAGCATTTCGATCTTCCCCGATGAACGAGCCGTCGCTCACGCCCTGGCTGACCGCGTCACCACCGAGCTGACGCAGCGCCCGGCCCTGGTGCTGGGGCTCCCGACGGGACGGACGCCCGTCCGCTTCTACGAAGAGCTGTCGTCCCGTGTCGCCCAGGGCAGAGCCGATCTGTCCCGGGCGACGACGTTCAACCTCGATGAGTTCGTCGGGATTTCGTCGGCGCATCCGGGCAGTTTTCGCAGCTTCATGAACACGCATCTCTTCGGTCGCGTCAACCTCGCCGCCGAGCGAATCCATTTCCTGGACGGCTTGGCTCTGGACACGGCGGAGGAGTGCAACCGCTACGAGCGCGCGATCGCTCGGGCCGGGGGAATCGATGTGCAGATTCTCGGCGTCGGCACCAACGGCCACATCGGCTTCAACGAGCCAGCACCCGCGCTGCAGGCCTGGACTCATCGCGTGACGCTCGAGCCCGACACGCGGCGGGACAACGCGGGGCTGTTCGGCGGCGATCCGGCAGCCGTGCCGGCCGAGGCGTTGTCGATGGGAATCGCGACGATCCTGCAGGCGAAGCAGATACTGCTGATAGCGACAGGTGAGGGGAAGGCGTCGATTGTCGCGCGGCTCGTGCGCGGGGAGGTCTCGACTGACGTGCCGGGGTCATTCCTGCAGGTTCATTCGAACGTCGAATTCCTGCTCGACGAAGCAGCGGCCGCCGGCCTCAAGGAGTCTTGATCGGGCTTCGCGGTCTCGTGGCCGCATCCTCGCCGATCGCCACACGGACTGAATCCTCAGCCTTCTTCAGCCGCCGAAGCGCCTGCGGCAGAGTCGTTGTGGTCTTCTGCATCACGATCGCCGCCTTGACGTTCCATTTGGCGCGCTTGAGAAGTGCGTCGGACTCTTCATAGGTCAGCCCGGTGACCGTGACCAGGATCCGGCGAGCGCGATCCTTGAGCTTCTCCGATCCGGTCTGCACGTCGACCATGAGATTGCCGTAGGTCTTGCCGAGCTTGATCATCGAGATCGTCGTCAGCATGTTGAGGACCATCTTCGTGGCGGTACCGGCTTTCAGCCGTGTCGAGCCGGCGATGATCTCGGGGCCGACGGCCGGCGCAATCTGCAGATCGACGAAGTTCTGCAGCTCGGAGCCCGGCCAGCAGGTGACGAAGATGATCTTGCCGCCCGCTTTACGCGCGCGCGTCAGGCCACCGCGGACAAATGGCGTCATGCCGCTGGCCGAGACGCCGATGACGACATCTCTGGGCGTCAAACGCAGCCGGCTGATGCTCCGCGCGCCTTCTTCGTAATTGTCCTCGACGCCTTCCTTGGCGCGAAACACCGCTTCCTGCCCGCCGGCCATGATCGCTTGCACGGTTTTGGCGGTCGTGCCAAACGTCGGGGGTATTTCCGATGCCTCGACGACGCCGAGTCGCCCGCTCGTGCCGGCGCCGATGAAGATGACCCTCCCGCCCTTGCGCAACGCTTGCGTGATGATCTCGACGCCGTGCGCGATCCGTTCTCGTTCTTTCTGCACTGCGGCGATGACTTTCCGGTCCTCGTTGATCACCAGGTCAACGATCTCGGAAACCGGGGCCTTGTCAATCGCGAGCGTGACCGGGTTGATGGCTTCGGTCGGAAGGGACTCCCACTTGGACTGTGTTGGCATCTGACGCCCGTCGGCGCCCGCACCGGCGGGCAAGTCGCGTACCTTACTCCGCAGGACAGGGAGTGTCAAACCCACACGGCGTCGCTGATGGTTCAGGGTTCACGGTTCAGGGTTCACGGTTCGGGGTTCACAGTTCAGAGTTCGTGGATACCAACCCACGCCGCCGCACTCTGAACCCTGAACGCTGAACCTTGAACCCTGAACCCTGAACCTTGAACGATGAACCAATAGAGACGTAGTACACTCGTCTTCACCGACTGTTTATGCCCGATCGGACCCTTCGTCTCACCGACTCTCAGGCCGCGGTCACCCTCGAGCGCGTGGCCGAGGTTGCGGGGCGCCTCGAGCGAGAGCTGGCGAAAGCGATCATCGGGCAGCAGCGCGTGGTTCGGGAGATCCTGATCGCGTTTGTCGCCGGCGGGCACTGCCTGCTTCGCGGCGTGCCTGGCCTCGCCAAGACGTTGCTGATCAAGAAGCTGGCCGAGGCTGTCGACCTGCGATTCAACCGGATTCAGTTCACCCCCGACCTGATGCCCTCCGACATCCTGGGCGCCGAAGTGATCGAAGAGGATCGCGCGACCGGGAAGCGGGTCATCCGATTCATCAAGGGACCGATCTTCGCGAACATCATCCTCGCCGACGAGATCAACCGCACGCCGCCGAAGACGCAGGCGGCCCTCCTCGAGGCGATGCAGGAATACCAGGTGACCGTCAGCGGCGTCCGGTTCGACCTCGACCGGCCGTTATTCGTGCTCGCGACCCAGAACCCGATCGAGCAGGAAGGCACCTACCCGCTGCCTGAAGCGCAGCTCGATCGGTTCATGTTCAACGTGGTCATCGAATATCCGTCGGCCGAGGAGGAGCGGAAGATCCTTACGACGACGACCGGGCTGGCCGAACCGCAGATTGCGGTGGTCGCGAGCGGCGAGGAGATCGAACGGCTGCACTCGCTCGTCCGCGAAGTGCCCGCCGCGGAGAACATCGTTGACTACGCGACACGGCTGGTGCGCGCGACGCGCCCGGCCGGGCTGGCCACCGACGCCGCGCCGGAGTTCGTGCGGTCGTGGGTGCGTTGGGGCGCGGGTCCTCGTGCCGGACAGGCCCTGCTCCTCGGCGCGAAGGCGCTCGCCCTCCTCGAGGGCCGGAGCGTCGTCTCGTTCGAGGATATTCGCAATGTCGCGCTGCCGGTGCTGCGGCACCGCATCCTCGTCAACTTTCAGGCCGAGGCCGACGGCGTCGACTCGGATCAGATCATCGCGCGCTTGCTCGACGCTGTGCGCCAGTAGTTCACCGAGCGACGGCGGACAATTCCATAGCCGTGCCTCACCCAACCGCTCTCGATCCCGTGTTGCTGACGGCGCTCGGCGACCTCGAGCTCGTGGCCCGCGTCACGGTGGACGGGATGCTGTCCGGCCTGCACGACAGCCCGTTCCACGGGTACAGCGCGGAGTTCAGCCAGTACCGCCACTACCGGCCCGGCGACGATCTGAAGTACGTCGACTGGAAGCTGTTCGCCCGCACCGATCGCATCTACACGAAGCAATACCGCGAGACCACCAACCTGGTCGCCCAGCTCGTGGTCGATGCGAGTCAGTCGATGGCATTTCGCGGCCAGACCGGTGTGGCGAAGATTGAAATCGCGCGGATAGTCGCCGCCGCGCTCGCCTACTTGATCGCCGGCCAGGGCGATGCCATCGGGCTCGTTACCTATGACACGAGCGTCCGGGACTACGTGCCGAGCCGTATCGGTCAATCTCACCTGCGGACGGTGCTCGCGACGCTGGCCGGCATGCAGCCATCGGGCACGACGTCGGCTGCCCAATCTGTGCGACGGTCGGTCGATTTGCTGACGCGTCGCGGCCTGCTCATCCTGATCTCCGACCTCTATGACGAGGAGGAGGGTGTCGAGGCTGAGCTGCGCCGCGCCACCAGGATGGGGCATGAAGTCGCGCTTTTCCACGTGCTCACGCGCGATGAGCTCGAATTCCCGTTCGGCGCGGATGTCGAACTGGAGGACCTGGAGTCGGGGAGGAAAGTGCTGACCGGATCGGCCGCCGCGGCCGACTATCGCCACACGTTCGCGGAGTTTCTCGAGCGCTGGCACGTGCGCTGCGCCCGCGATCGGATCGACTATACGCGCGTCGTGACCGATCAGCCGCTCGACGCCGCGTTGAGAAGCTACCTGCTTCGCCGCCGTGGGGGCCGCGCACGATGATCGGCTGGCAGAACCCCGCCGCCTTGTGGGCGTTTCCGCTTGCGGCGGTGCCGGTCATCATCCACCTCCTGCGAACGCACCACGCCCGGCGCGTGGCGTTCCCGAGTATCCGGTTCGTGCCGTCCTCACGAACCGCGGCCGTGCGGATGCGGTTGCCGAGCGATGTGTTGCTGATGCTGCTCCGAGTCGGAATCGTCGCCTTCGCCATCGGCGCGGCGGCTGGGCCGATCCTCCTGACCGACGCGCGCATCCAGGCGTGGGATGCGAGAACGGCCCGCGCCGTCGTGGTCGACGTCAGTCACAGCATGCGGGCGCCCGACGGCAGTGGCCAGGCGCCCGAGCGGGCGGCTGCGGAGGCTGCCCAGGCTGAATTGAACTCGGCCGCGTCGAGTCGGCGGTTCGAAGTGCGACGCCGGCAGGAAATGGAAGAGGCCCTGACTCGCGCCTCCCGATGGCTGGAGGCGAGTCCACCAGCGCGACGGGAAATCGTCGTGATCTCCGATTTTCATCAGGGCGTGTGGCACCCTGCCGACGCGGCTTCGGTCCCCGACGGTGTTGGCTTGCGGCTGATTTCTGTCGGTCGTCCGGTCGGACGGGACGTCTTCGAAGGTGCGCGACTCTTTGGCGGCGGCGATGTTGCGAGCCGCAGCCAGGCCATCGAAGTCACGACAGATGCGACCGCCGTCGCTGTCGAACGACGTGCCGAGAGCGGAACTACCGGGCTGCGAGTCGTAGCGCCCAAGGGCGTAGAGACGAGCGTCGAGCGTCTCTTACAAGCCGTTGCTGCCGCCGGCGCGCCGGCGGGATCAGCGGACGAACCGATCGCGATACGGTTCTCCAACGCGGGACCGCCTCCAGCTGGACTGACGATCGTCCGGCCGGGATGGATGCTGCGCACAGTGTTACGTCTCCGGGAGGATGCGACGTTCTTTCCTTCGCTTCCGAGTCCTGGGGGTGACGCGAGATCGAGCGATGCGTGGACGACCGTCGCGCGGTCAGCCGACGGCGCGCCACTCGTACGAGCTGCCGCGTCTGGTCGCGAACTTCTTCTCGAAATCTCGGCGCCCCCTGACAGCCTTCTGGCCGCGGCCACCGCGCGAGCGGCGCTGACCGCGCGGATTGACGTCGACGTGTACGCCGAGCGCGAGGTTGCGCGGCTCGACGAGGCATGGCTGACGGCGTTCACGCGATCCTCGGCGGAAGTAACACGGGACGCGTGGCGCTCAGCCGAATCGACCGACGCGCGATGGGTCTGGCTCCTCGCCCTCGTGCTGCTCGCCGTCGAACAATGGCTTCGCGACCGGGCACGTCGCTCCGATCAGGAGGTCGCGCGTGCCGCGTAATCGACCCGATCACACGGCCGGCCTCGCCAAGGCGCTGTCCGCAATCAGCCGGCGGTTGTGGATTTCAGCGATTCTCCGCGCGAGCGCGCTCGCACTGCCGCTCGGCGCGCTGGCGTGGATGGTCCTGACGAGAGCCGGACTGACGGCGGCGACCGCCGCTTTGTTCGTCGTCGTGGTGACGATGGGCATCACCGCCGCCTGGCTCACCCGCATCGGCTCGCGCTGGACCCCGAGAGCGGCAGCCGGAGCGTTGGAAGACGCGCATCCCTCGAGCCGCAATGTCGTCATCACGGCGGAGGAACTGCTGCGCCATCCCGAACGCGCCACATCGGCGGTTCGCGCGCGGGTGCTCCATGAAGGCACGGAAATCGCTCGCGGCGTCGCCGCACCTCGCGTCGTATCGCTCGGGCGTCCTGCAGCCTTCGCCGCGGCCGGGTTCGGGTTGCTCGTCGCCCTCGTCGTGGGCATCCCGCCGCAGGGCGGTGCACGAGCGGGCGAGGACGCATTGAAACGAGCGGCCGCCGAATCGAGCGGCCCACCGATGGTCTCGGCCACCATCACGCCGCCGAGCTATACCGGCGAACCTCCGCGGACGGTTGGAAACCCCGATCGCATCGAGGCGCTTCAGGGCAGCCGACTCAGTCTGGAAGTGCAGGGCGGCCCCTGGCGGGTTCGCTTCGCAGCCGATCCATTGGCGGCCCGTGAGTCCGGCAAGGTCACGGCCGTCGATCTGACGTTAGTACGGAGCGGCTACCTGGCTATCGACCCGATCGATCGCGACGCGAGCAAGACTCGTCGGCTTCTTCCCGTGCTGGTAACCCCCGATCGCGCTCCCGCTATTCGCGTGGAGGCCCCCGGCAAGGATCTCCTGCTCCCTGACGCTTCGCCGGTCATCGGTCTTTCCGCGAGCGCGGTGGACGATTACGGGCTCCAGTCGCTCGAGCTCCGCTACACGAAAGTGTCGGGGTCCGGGGAGCAGTTCGAGTTCAACGAAGGCTCGTTGCCGCTGACGATTGCACGCGAGAGCAGTCGCAGCTGGAAGGCCCGGACCGACCTGGCACTGTCCCGCCTCGGCCTTGCCCCTGGTGACACCATGATCTATCGCGTCGTCGGACGCGATGAACGGGCAGGCGACGTCGGGCTTGCCTCGTCGGACACCTTCTTCATCGAGGTCGCCGGACCAGGGCAGGTGGCGCTGGCGGGATTTGAATTGCCGCCCGATCGCGAGCGCTACGCGCTCAGTCAGCAGATGATCGTGCTCAAGCTCGAGCGCCTCCGGGCGCGCGAACAGACGATCGACCGACCGACGCTCGAGCAGGAAGTGGGGAACATCGCCGCCGAGCAGCGAGCCGTCCGAGCGAACTTCGTGTTTCTGATGGGTGGCGAAATCGAAGACGAGGAAGCGGAGGCCGAACACTCGCACGAAATCCAGGAAGGCCGTCTGGAGAATACGGCCAGACGCGAGATTGCCGACGCGATCCAGCACATGGGAAAGGTCGAGGCTGGTCTCGCGGCGGTCAACACGGCGGCGGCGCTGCCACCGGCACGGGCGGCGGTCGAGGCGCTTCAGCGCGCTTTCGGCAGGAATCGCTACATCCTACGCACACTGCCGGTCCGCAGCCGCGTCGATCCGTCCAGACGCTTGACCGGTGAGATTTCGACGGCGTCGGACTGGCGGCGCGAGCTAACCCCACCTGTTCCCGAGGCCAGCGTCATCGCCGCAAGGGGTCTGCTCGCCCGGCTGCTGGCACTCGCGACGTCGTTGAAGGCCGGGTCGACATCGTCGCTGTCGCTGACGGCCCTCGCTGAAGAGGCGCTTGCCATCGATCCTACTTCCGCGGACTGGCAGGCAGTATCAAAGGGCCTGCTTCAACTCCGAGAGGCTGGCGGAACCGAGCTCGAACGATCGGCCACGCTGAACCTGGTCGTGGCGCGTGTCGCTGCGATCGCCGACCGGGCGTCTCTGACCATGCGGCCCCTTGATCGGAATCCGTCCTTGAAGCGCGCGTGGGCGGAGGCCGGGCGATGACGTCGACCACGCTGTTGAGGAGCGCGGCTGTCGCCACCGGCCTGGTCGGGTTGATTGATCCGTCATGGACAGCGCGCCGCCCCGCACCCGTGCCGGTCGAGGTGAAAGCGCCCGCCGGTCTGCAGCGTGCTGCCGGCGACGTACGACGCAACCTGGAGAACCAACTAGGAGATCGCATCACGTTCGACTCGGATGCCCCACCGGCGGCAGTGGTGCTGATCGGGCGCATCGGGTCGATGACGTCGCTCGATCGTGACGGCGTCTCGATCTCGACAGTGTCGATTGGATCACCCGCTCCTAACGTGCGAGTCATCGCGGCGGAGGATCCCGATCCGGTTCGAGTTGGCTGGACAGCAACCGTCGGCGCGGTTGTCGAGGGGGCGGGCATGGCTGGCAAGGGCTCCCGAATCGTGCTCGAGCAGCGCGGTGTGGAGATCGCTCGCGCGGAACACCGGTGGAAAGAAAATGCCGAGCGGTTCGACGCCAGGCTTCACTACACGCCCCCGTCGAGCGGAACGTCGACGGTCACGCTACGAGTGATTCCGTTCGAGGGAGAAGAGGTGGTGACGGACAATGCGGTCGATCTACGTCTCGAGGTGAGCGAGCGGCCGCTGAACGTGCTCGTGCACGAGCCTAGACCCTCCTGGAACGCGGCGTTCGTACGCCGGGCGCTGGAGCAGGACCCCAGCTTCGACGTGTCGACGATCGTTCAGGCATCCAAAGGCCTCGCGGTCCGGGCCGGAAGCCCGCCGGCCGTGTTGACGGCTGCGGCGTTGAGCCCGTTCGACGTCGTGCTCGTCGGGGCACCCGAAGAGTTGCGGCAATCGGAGCTCGAAGCCCTTCGGACGTTCGCCCGAATCAGGGGCGGGGCCGTGGTGTTCCTTCCAGACCGCCGTCCCGCCGGGCGATATCTCGAGCTCATTCCCTCAGCCAAATTAGACCCCTCAGCCAAATTAGACCCCTCAGCCAAATTCGACGAAGTCCTCGTTGACCGCGCAATCGCCGTTCAGTCGATCGCGGGCGCACCACTGCGTGCATCCGAAATCGCCGTGTATCGGGGAAGCCCGCCAGACGCATCGGTGCTGGCGTCGCTGGATGGGGGCAAGAGGCCAGTCGGTACTCGAGTGGCTCGTAGGCGCAGGTCGCATCATCTTCTCAGGAGCGATGGATGCCTGGCGTTTTCGCGCTGCGCCAGACGACGGCTTCGGGCGGTTCTGGCGGTCCCGGATCGCCGAGGCGGCAGCCGCAGCGCCGTCGCAACTCGAGGCGTCCATCACGCCAGGAGTTCCTCGTCCCGGTCAGGACGTGACGATTCGCGCGCGTATCCGACCAACCGAGTTGGAGTACTCGACAGATCGAACCCGGACCCCTGCCGTGCGCGCGCGCCTCGTCGGCGCCGATAGTCGAGACGAGTCGATCCGTCTATGGCCGACGGCCGAGCTTGGTGTTTTCGAAGGCCGCTTCGAAGCGCCGGCCCCAGGGACGTACGATCTTCAGGTCAGCACCGCGAGCGGCGCCAGCGCCGACAAGGTCGTGACTGTGGTCGCGGATACTGGCGACGGGGCGAACCCAGGCGAGAGCGAACACGCGCGTCGACTGGTTGCGGCTTCGACCGGAGGCGTGGCGGTCGAGGCGTCCGACCTGACTCCGCTCGAGCGCCACTTGCGCGGCCTGACGAAGGGGGAGGTCGAACGGCCGGTTCATCCGGCGCGGTCGATAGCGACGCTCTTACTCTTTGTCGTTTTGCTCGCAGCGGAGTGGACAATTCGAAGGCGGAGGGGGCGTGTGTAGGTTTCAGGGATCGCAGGGATCAGGGGATCTCGTCCCTGATCCCTGGGACTCTGACGAGGAGCTGTGTTGATCGACACCTACATCACCTACCTCCGCGACGTGAGGCGCGTCTCACCGAATACCGTGGAGAGCTATGCGCGTGACCTCGCGGCGCTGGCAGGCTTTGCCGAGGCGCGGGAAACACCCGTCGAAGAGCTCGATCGTCGAGCGCTCGAAGCGTTTGTCCGAAGCCTGATGACTCAGGGCTTATCACCGCGCTCGGTCGCTCGCTCGGTCGCGTGCGTGCGAGGTTTCTATCGATTCCTCTCACTCGAGCGAAAGCTCGAAGAGAGTCCGGCCGCTGACTTGAAGGCGCCGCGCGCATGGCCGGCGTTGCCGAAGTTTCTCGACCTCGACGAAGTTGACCGCCTGCTCGCGCAGCCGGACGTCTCGACGCCCCGCGGCCTGCGCGACAAGGCGCTCATTGAGGTGCTCTACGCGAGCGGGATGCGCGTATCGGAGCTCGTCGGCGTCAAGCCAGGCGAGCTCCGGCTGGACGAGGGATACCTGACCTGCCTCGGCAAGGGCGACAAGGAGCGCATCGTCCCGCTCGGCGATCAGGCCGTCGACTGGCTCCGCCGCTACATGAGCGATGGACGTTCGCGCCTGACGCGACAGCGTTCAACGCCGTGGCTGTTCGTCAACGGGCGTGGTGGACCGCTGTCTCGTGTTGGCGTCTGGAAATTACTCAAGACCTACGGGCTGAAGGCCGGGATCACCCGTGAGATCAGCCCGCACGTGCTTCGACATTCGTTCGCGACCCATCTCCTCGAGCGCGGCGCAGACCTCCGAGCCATCCAGGTCATGCTGGGCCATGCGGATCTGTCGACGACGCAGATTTACACGCATGTGCTCGAAGCGCGGCTTCGGGCGGTGTACGACAAGTACCACCCGCGGCACTGAACACTGGAGCAGACGGTTCTGAACTCCCGGGCGTGGGACACGTCAAATACCATAATGGCCGCCGCTCAGGCAGCCACCATCCAACGGGAGAAGCAGATGGAACGCACCTGGCGAGAGAAGATCGAAGGCACCACGGACCAGATCCTGGCGCAGATCAAGCGTCTCATCGACGAGGGGAACATCCGCAGGGTGCTCGTGAAGCAGCAAGGCAAGGTGATTGCCGAATTTCCGCTGACCGTCGGCGTCGTCGGCACTGTCCTCGCTCCCGTAGCCGCAGCGATTGGCGCGCTCACCGCCGTTCTTGCGGACTGCTCGATCGAGGTGGAGAAGACCACCCCGCCCACCTCTTCTGAGAAGAAGGAACCGTCAGCCGCCGAGCTGCCGAACGACGCGCCGCCCGAGGGAAGTAACGACATGCGGCCAGCGGTCTAGGCGCTACCCCCGCGGCCGGTCCGTGCTCCTGGTCCTTGCTCCTGCTTGAGGAAATCTGGTAAATTGGGAAGATTTTTAAATTCCCGACCACCAGACAAGCAGGAGCTCCAACAGAAATGAGCCGAAACGGCCGTTACCTCTTCACCTCGGAGTCCGTCACCGAGGGACATCCCGACAAGATCGCGGATCAGATTTCCGACTCCGTCCTGGACACGATTCTCGCCCAGGATCCGACCGCGCGCGTCGCGTGCGAGACGCTCGTGACGACGGGCCTGGCGATTATCGCCGGCGAGATCACCACGAACTGCACGTTCGACTTCCAGAAGGTCGTGCGCGACACCATTACCGACGTCGGCTACACCAAGTCCGAATACGGCTACGACGCCGATACGTGCGCCGTGCTGTCGTCGATCCACGGTCAGTCACCGGATATCGCTCGCGGTGTCGATCCTGGCGGCGCAGGCGACCAGGGGCTGATGTTCGGCTACGCGTGCACGGAAACCGACGAGCTGATGCCGCTGCCGATCATGCTCGCGCACAAGCTGGTCAAGGGCTTGTCGTGCGCGCGGCGTGACGGCTTGCTCGAGTACCTGCGTCCCGATGGCAAGTCGCAGGTCTCGGTCGAATACGACAAGGGCCGGCCGGTCCGCGTGGACACGGTGGTCGTGTCGACCCAGCATAGCGATCTCGTGTCGAACGACACGCTCCGCGCCGACATCACGCAGAAGATCGTCAAGAGCGTGATCCCCGGTGAAATGATGGACAGCAACACCCGGGTGCTGATCAACCCGACAGGCCGCTTCGTGGTCGGCGGTCCCCACGGGGATGCCGGCGTAACCGGCCGCAAGATCATCGTCGACACTTACGGTGGCGCCGCGCCCCATGGCGGTGGAGCATTCTCAGGTAAGGATCCCACGAAGGTGGACCGCTCGGCCTGCTACATGGCGCGCTACGTTGCGAAGAACGTCGTCGCGGCAGGTCTCGCGGACAAGTGCCTCGTGCAGTTGGCTTACGCGATTGGCGTGGCCGAGCCCGTGTCTGTCCTGGTCGACACGTCCGGCACCGGCAAGGTGGACGACGATCGGTTGGGCGAGATCGTCCGCGGGCACTTCAAGCTGACGCCGAAGGGCATCATCGAAACGCTCAACCTGCGTCGCCCGATCTACAAGAAGACGGCTGCCTTCGGACACTTCGGCCGGACCGAGCCGGAGTTCACGTGGGAGCGAACCGACAAAGCCGACGCGATGCGCAAGGATGCGGGCGTGTGAACCGTCGTCAATGATAGGCAAGACGGTGAAACTGACGGCGGCCATCGTGGCCGCCGTTTTTCTTTGGCTCATAGTTACCCAACCGCCACGTTTCGAGACTGCGTCGGGCGATGTTGCCGCTGCGATCAGGGCGAGAACGGTCGCCGGCGCGTTTCACGTGCACAGCACGAGATCCGACGGGGCAGGGGACAGGAGCACGATCGCGCGCGCGGCGGCGCGCGCGGGGCTCAAGTTCGTGATCCTGACCGACCACGGGGACGCGACTCGGACGCCTGACCCGCCCGCCTACGTCGAAGGCGTCTTGTGCATCGACGCTGTCGAGATCAGCACCAACGGCGGGCATCTCATTGCGCTCGACATGCCCGCTGCGCCGTATCCGCTCGGCGGCGACGCCGTAGCCGTCGTGGAGGATGTGACGCGCCTCGGCGGGATGCCCGTCGTCGCGCACCCGGACTCGCCGAAAGGAGAACTCGCCTGGACGGATTGGGCCTCGCCAATCAGCGGGCTGGAGTGGCTCAACCTCGACAGCGGCTGGCGCGACGAGTCGAGGACCCGGCTCGCGCGAGTCGCCGTCGACTCGTTCTTTCGGCCCGGCCCGGCGCTCGCGTCGCTGCTCAACCGCAACTCGACGGCGCTCGCGCGCTGGGATCAGATCACAGCGGCGCGCGCGGTGGTCGGTCTCTCCGGCCACGACGCGCATGGCGGATTGAGTCGAGGTTCGGAGGAGGGCAGCGCATGGAACGTTCCCCGGTTCCTGTCGCCAGCGCTGGCGTCATATGGCGCGAGCTTTGCGACTTTTGCCCTGCGCGTCCTGCTCGACCAGAGTCTGACAGGCGACCCGGCTCTCGATGCGCGCCGGTTGCTCGACGCGGTTCGCGCCGGGCGCGTCTTCACCGCTATCGATGCCATTGCCGGGCCTGCCTGGGTCGACTATCACGTGACGCGCGGTGAAGAGCGCCGGAACATGGGGGAGACGTTGACGTTCGAGGATGAGACCACGCTGGTCTTCCGGTCGACTCTTCCGTCTGAGGCACGGGCCGTGTTGCTGCGTGACGGCGTCGAAACAGCCGAATCCGCAACGGGGGAGTTGACGTTCCGAGCTAGCGCTCCGGGAGTCTACCGTGTCGAAGTTCGATCGCCCCTTTGGGAAGTGCCGTGGATCGTCACGAACCCAATCTATCTGAGAGGGTCGGGTGGGACGCCGACTGGCATGACGCCGCTGATAACGTCAGCCGGGCTGGAGGCCCTCGCGCTCACTGATCCGGGCAGCGTCGAACGCGACCCGGCGTCGACAGCGACATTGACGACGGTGGGGGGCGTGCGGTGGCTCGAGTTCGCACTTCGAAGCGGGGAGCGAGCGAGCCAGTACGCCGCGCTCGCGGTGCCCCTGCCCAAGGGCCTGCCGCGCTTCGACCGCATCGTGTTCAGCGGGCGCTCTAACGCGCCGATGCGGGTTTCGGTACAACTCCGGGTCGAGCAGGCCGGCGGGGCCCGCTGGATCCGCTCGGTCTACCTGACGCCCGAACCTCGTCAGATCGTCGTTCCGATCGACCAGCTCCTGCCCGCGGATGCTCAGGCCGCCCAGGTTCCGCTGCCCCCTCCGTTTCCCGCGGCCTCGTCCTTCCTGTTCGTGGTCGATCTGACCAATGCCGCTCCCGGCACTCGCGGGCGATTCGGAATCTCTGACCTTCGACTCGCGAGTTCCGATCAGGCTCGATAAGTCCCCTTGGCGGTAATTTCGCTCCCAGGCGGCTTATACGGTCGGAACACCAGGACACCAGTGCACTAGTTATCTAGTGTGCTAGTATACGCGTATGCTAGCGCTTCAAATCGACTCGGAGGATCCGCGTCCGGTCTACAGGCAGGTGGTCGACGAGGTTCAGCGGTCGGTTGCAGTCGGCATCCTTAAACCTGGCGACTCGCTCCCGGCGGTTCGGGGCCTTGCGCGCCACCTCAAGGTCAACGCGAACACCGTCCAGCATGCGTACCACACCCTCGAGCGTGAAGGGACCGTCTACGTCAAACGAGGAATAGGGACGTTCATCGCGGCGGCCCTGCATGATCGGGAGGTCAAGGGACGGCGCGCGAGCGTCGCGCGTCAGATTGCCGATCGGATGCTCCGCGAAGGCTACCGCCAGGGGATTCTCGCGAGCGACCTGATTGCGGCGCTGGAGGAAATCGCTCCGGGGAATCCCAGATCCTCCGGGTCCTAGGTCAAGTCTTGGCGCGAAGGAACAAGTAGGCGGCGAGTCCCGCGACGAGGATGTTCGGCGCCCATCCGGCTAGGACCGGCGTCAACAGTCCTGCCTTTCCGATGGCGACGAAGGCGCTGATCAGAATCCAATACGAGAGCGCGATCACAATCCCCAGGCCGATGCCGTACAGGGCGCCGTGTCTGCCGGCGCTGATCCCGAACGGCACCGCCAGCAGCGACATGACCAGTGTCACGAACGGGAACGCCAGCTTGCGATGCAGTTCGACCTTCAGCGGGGTCGTGTTGTATCCGCTAGGCTCGAGTTCGGCGGTGTACTGCTGCAGCTCCGCCACGCTCATCAGTTCGGCATCAGGAGGCTCGGTCGTAAAATAGTCGGGCGACTCCATCCCCGGAAGCGGGCTACGCGCGATCGTTGTCCACTTCGGAGGATCGGTCCTGAAATCCTGACTCCACCCATTCTCTCCGGTCCAGGCGTTGTCGCGGAAGATGGCGCGGCGGACGAACGTCTCCGAGCTCAGCGCCCACTGGTCCCCGAGCGGCGCAAACATCGTCAGCCCGAACATCTCGTTCCTCTGCGGATCGAACAGCCCGTAGTGATAGATGACCTTGTCCGATCCGACGACCCAGCGCCGGTTGAGGAGGTTCAGAGTTCTTGGCTGACGGCCTCGGATCCTGGCGTCGAGCGCTTCCGCCTGACGGTTGGCGCTGGCCATCAGCCGCTGCTCGAGCCCGAACAGCACGACGCTCATCGCGAGAGAGAGGACGACGACCGAGAGGGCGGTGCGATACAGGCTGATGCCGCAGGCCTTCATCACGGTCAACTCGCTGCTGCGCGCGAGCAGGCCGTAGGTGACGAGCGCGCTCAGAAGGGCGGCGATGGGGATCACGTAGTAAATGAACTGCGGAGTGAGCAGGATCAGGAGCTCGCCGATCATGGCGGTCGTCGCCTGTCCCTTGAAGATCTTGTCGGAGCGATCGATGAACGTCGAAATGTAGAACAGGCCCAGAAGTGCCAGAAACGACAGGCCCGCGACGCGCACGTAGAGCCGGCTGATATAGCGATCGATCAAGCTCGGCATCGGAGCGTTGATGCGCGGGATCCGGATCACGAGGACGACGCCAGGTCGCAAGCCACGCCTCAACGCTGATGCGGTGCCTGAGGGGCCCTCAGCCCGAGCCGAGTCGAGGGGCCCGCGCCAGAGGCGCGCAGAGGCGCTGGCTATCGAGGCGACCCACGCGGGTTGGCGCCATTTCGAAAAACGCACGCCGAAGGGAAGTCGACCCTCCGCATGCCGGGCCCGCCAGACGAGCGCCACGATGCCGAAGGGCCCAAGAAGGAGGTTGGGCACCCAGCGCGCGTACTCAGCCGGAATCCGGTGGCCCTTGGCCATCGATTCGGCGAGAAACATCGTGATGTAGTAGGCGAAGATGACGCCAATACCGACGACAAAGCCACCGAGCTTGCCATCGCGCGAGACACGCAGCCCGAGGGCCAGGGCGATTACAGCGAAAACCAGGCACGCCACGGGAATGGAGTACTTGGCGTGGATCGCCATGACTTCGTTGTGGGTCGACTCTTTTCGCTGGATTTTGTCGGCGATATCGACCTTCAGTTGGGCGATCGTTTTTTCCGTCAACCCGCGGGCGAGATCCGTAGGCGGAAAGACCGAGTCCGGATCGAGGCGGATGATGATCTGCTTGAACTTATCGATACTGGACTCGCCCGGTCCAACCGTGGCGTATTTGGTGCCGTCGCTCAGAATGAGCTCGACGGTGCGTTTGGCCGGGTCGAGGACAATCCTGCCGTGCCGCGCCATGTGGACTTCGACCGCCTCGGGCTTGGCGGTGTTGGCGAGCATGACGTCGTTCCAGCCCGGCTGACCCGGCTCGGCGTCGTTCCTGGGGTACAGGACCCAGTTGGGAAAGTCCTGAAAGAAGACCCGCGGCTTGACGTCGCTTTCGACCTTCTTGCTGAGCGTCGCAAAGAGGATTTCACGGTACTTCTGGTTGGCGTCCGGGATCGCCGCAATCATCACGTAAAGCGTGGCGGCCGTCGCGACGCCCGCGAGCGTCAGCACTGGTCGAAGCAAACGGTACGGACTGACCCCACACGCCAACAGCGCGACAGCCTCTCGGTCGGTCGACAGCCGGCCAAGGCCAATCAGTAACCCGACCAGCAGCGCCATCGGAATCGTCAGCCCCAAGGCCTGTGGGCTCAAAAGCAGGATAATCCGGCCGACCGTCGGCCACGGAACCCCTTTCGCGAGGAGCCGTTCGAGCTCCTGCATCACGGGCGGCAGTTCGAGGACGAACGTGAAGATCAGCAGCGACAGGACGAACGGCGGAACGACTTCGCGGATGACGTAGCGGTCAATCGTCCTGAGCATCAGAGGAACTCGGTTCACAGCATAACAGGGTCAACGCGGCTCGCGGCTCGCAGTTCGCGGTGCCGTTGGTGGGTCGAAGGACGCGCGGGCGGATCCACAATTCATCCACAGGGCCCATTTACAGGCGATCTCTCGAGGGTCTGATAATGAGTGTTATGTTAACTAACGGGGCTCGGAGTTCGGGACCCGGGGGCGGGACGCGGTGTCCGGGGTTCGGGGGTTCGAGATTCTGATCGCGCGACTTGCTTTGGGCGAATCGTAGCCCAACGCTGTTTCCCGAGCCCCGAGCCCCGAGCCCCGAGCCCCGAGCCCCGAGCCCCGAGCCCCGAGCCCCGAGCCCCGAGCCCCGAGCCCCGAGCTACTGGCTCCGCAGTTCAGCGATGATGTTCTCGAGTGCTGTGATGACTTCGTCGCGATCGACGCGCGACTTGTTGAACTTCAAAGACAGCTTGAAGGCTTTGGTTGGGGCTCTGTAGCTGAACACGTACGACTTCGGCCGCCCAGGCTTGGGCTTGGCGGTCTCTTTTCGGACCGCCTCACGGGTGGCGCCGCCATCCCGAGTGATTCGCTCCACCAATTCGACCATTTTCTGGGAATCTCCAAGTCTAACTATCTGTAAAAGCAATGACTTGGAGTGAATGTCGGCCAGCCGACAAAGGTTCTTGACCTCTTCGGGCATTCCATTGATCGAAAGTGACTCGGTAATCGACGTCCTCGACTTCCCCAGGCGCCTCGCCATGTCTTCGTGGGTGTAGTCGCACTTGCTCGCGAGCGAGTACAACGCCTCGGCTTCTTCGAATGCGGTCAGGTCCTTTCGCTGCAGGTTTTCAACTAATGCGACCTCGATAATCTCGACGTCGTCGACCTCGCGAATCACGATCGGTATTTCACGCAGGCCTACCTGGATAGCAGCCTGATACCGGCGCTCGCCAGCGATGATCTGAAAACGCGGACCACGCTGGCGGACGATGATGGGCTCGATGATGCCTTTCTCGGCGATTGAGGCCATCAGCTCGGAGAGGTCTCCCATCACCTGACGAGGCTGGTTGGGATTCGGATCGATTTGATCGATCGCCACCATGCGCCCGATGGGGCTGCCAGCCGAGCTGGTGAGCGCCTCGACGTAATGCTCATCGTGGCGCATGCGGATCGTTTCTGGCAGTCCTCGCTTAGGCACGGTCCATGACCTCCTCGCACAGGCGGTAGTACTCGGCGGCGCCGGTCGACTCGGGTGCGAACGTAAAGATGGATTCCTTGTAGGCCGGGCTCTCCTCGAGCCGGACGCTCTTCGTAATGACGGTGTTGAAGACTTTGCTTCCAAACACCTTGTCAATCTGCGTTCGGATGTCACGCGCTAGCGCCGTGCGCTTGTCGTGCATCGTGATGACGACTCCCAGGATCCTGAGCCCGGGATTGGCCCGCGCCCTGACTTTCTCGATCGTTTCCAGAAGGTCGTCCGTGCCCTCGAGGGCGAAATACGACGACTGAATCGGAATCAGCAGATGCGACGCGGCCACCAGCGCGTTGACCGTCAGCAGCCCGAGAGTTGGCGGACAGTCGATGACGATGTTGGGATACTGCTCGCGGATCGGCTCGAGGCGATCCTTCAACCGGAAGTGCGCGTCCAGCTCCCCCACGAGCTTCGACTCGAGCTTTGCGAGCGCGATCCGCGACGGCGCGACGAACAAGTTCGGCAGCGTCGAGGGCAGAATCACGTCCGTGAACCCGACGTTGGGCTCGGAAATCGCGTCGTAGACGCTCCGCGAAACCCCCGTGACGTCCAGGTACGACATCGAGCTGTTGGCCTGCGGGTCGAGATCGATGAGGAGTGTGGGCTTACCTCTTAGAGCAAGCGCGGCAGCCAGATTGATGGCGGTGGTTGTCTTCCCTACCCCGCCTTTTTGGTTGGCGATGGCAACGATCATCGGACGTGCGACGCAACTGAGTGTACGGACAAGAGTTGTCCGACATTGTAGGGACCATGCGCGAGGGTGTCAACAAAACGATACAGCCGTGCTCGAAACTGCAGAGAATCGCACGCGATTCCAAGGGGTGGCGGGTGCCCGTACCGCCCCCTACTACATCTTGTAGCGACCCATGGTCTCAGGGTCGAGGCTCTCGAGCCACTTCTGCAGGCGCTCGGAGTTCTCCTTGTCGGGGACGAAGTCCACGGTTTTCGCGTGGTCGATGACGCGGTCTTCGACAAAGATCGGCGCCTGGGCCCGCAATGCGAGCGCGATTGCATCGCTCGGACGGGCGTCAACGGCGACGGGCTCTCCGTTCACCGTCAGGTAGATGAGCGCGTAAAACGTGTTTTCGCGCAGGTCCGACACGACGATCTTCTGGATGTCTGCTTTGAGGTCGCAGATGACGTTCTTCAGCAGGTCGTGCGTCATCGGCCGCGGCGTCGTGACGTTCTCCATCTGCAGCGCGATGGCATTGGCTTCGAAGACGCCGACCCAGATCGGCAGGACCCGCTGACCATCCTTGTCGCGAAGGATGATGATCGGCATGTTGGTGATGGGATCCACCATCAGGCCCTTTATGGTCATCTCGATCTGCATGTTGCCCCCCGCTTAACCCCTATGACTTAAGACGCCGGCCGGAGCGCTTCGGCGCGCAGGCTGTTTGGATTCGCGTCGGTGACGCGCACCGTCACCAGGCGCCCGATCCAGTCCGGCTCCCCCGCGAAATTCACCACCGTGTTGCCGCTCGTGCGGCCCGACAGCTCCCAGTCGCGGCGACGGCTCCGCGACTCGACGAGGACCTGCTCGTCTCGTCCGATCGACTGACGATACAGCTCGCCTTGAATCTCCCGCTGAAGCGCCTGCAGCGCGACGATGCGCCGCGTCTTCTCGTCTTCCGGCACATCGTCGGGCAGCCGCTTCTCGGCGAGCGTGTTCGGTCGCGGCGAGTATTTGAACGAGAACATGCTGTGATACCGCACCGCCGCCGTCAGCGAGAGCGTGTCGCTGAAATCGGCCTCTGTCTCCCCCGGGAATCCAACGATCGTATCGGTCGAGAGAGCGATGTCCGGCATGGCGGCGCGAAGCGACGCTACGAGATCGAGGTACGCCTCGCGCGTGTGGCGCCTGCGCATCGCGGTGAGGATTCGCGTCGAGCCGGACTGCACCGGAAGATGCAGGTGCCGGCAGACCTTTGGAAGCGCGCGCATGGCTTCGATCAGTCGCGGCGTCACATGCCGTGGATGTGGGCTGGCAAACCGGATGCGTTCGAGTCCCGTGATGTCGTTGAGGCGTTCGAGGAGTGCCGCGAAGTCGCAGGTGGGATCGTCGGGTGCCTGGTAGTGGTTGACGATCTGCCCAAGCAGCTGAATCTCGAGGGCGCCCTCGACCACTGCCTGTTGCGCCTCGGCGACAATCGCCGACACCGGACGCATCCGCTCGTGACCGCGCGTGTAGGGCACGACGCAGAACGCGCAGAACTCGTTGCACCCTTCGATGATCGTCACGTACGCCTTGAATCGTTCCGAGCGCCGCGCAACACCCAGAGGAAACGAGACGTCGTCAAGCGGGTCGATATCGACGATCGTTCGGGTTCCCGCGCCGGCCGCCGCCGCCTGCTCGACGAGCATCGGCAGGCGCTTGAGATTCTGTGTTCCGATGATGACGTCGACGGCCGAGGAGCGCGCCAGGATCTGTCGTCCTTCTTGCTGCGCGACGCAGCCGGCCACGGCGACGACCGGGCGAGCGCCACGTTCGATTCCTGCTTGCCGAATCTCACCGAGCCGGGTGAAAAGTTTTTCTTCGGCGCGCTCTCGCACGCTGCACGTGTTGATGACGATCACGTCGGCGTCGCCGTCGTCGGCGGTCGACTCGTAGCCGGCCTGCTCGAGGAGGCCGGCCATCCTCTCCGAGTCGTGGACGTTCATCTGGCATCCGTGCGTCTCGATCAGGTACTTCATGCAAGAATCCGCTGAAATCCGCGCCCTTTCGCCTTTTGCTGTTTATTCGCCTTTCGCCCCGGCGTTCCGGGTGGCGAGCATTTCACGCGCGCTCGCCAGAACGGCGGCCGACACATCGTTGCCGCCAATCATGCGGGCGAGCTCCTCTTGCCGCGCTCCGGCCGCGAGACGATCGACTCGCGTCACGGTCCTGCCCTGGCGGACCGACTTCGCGATCGACAGATGCGTCCCCCCGTAGGCGGCAATCTGGGGGAGGTGTGTGATGCACAGCACCTGAAACCGCTTGGCCAGGTTCTGCAGCCTCACCCCGACGACGTCCGCGACTGCCCCACCGATTCCAGTGTCGACCTCGTCGAAGATCAGCGTCTTTCCCAGCGCGTCGCTCGATCCGAGCGTCTTCAGTGCGAGCATGATCCGCGACAACTCGCCGCCCGACGCGATCCGGGCCAGCGGCTTCAGATCCTCCCCCGGATTCGGCGAGATGTAAAACTCAGCCTGTTCGAGTCCCCGCTCGGTCCAGTCCGCCTCGGCGCGGGCGGTCGCAAAGCGCACCTCGCAACGCGTGCGCGCCATCGCAAGATCGCCGAGCGATTTCTCCAACGTTCGGCTGAAAACAGGCGCGGCCGATGTGCGCCGCGCCGACAACCGCGCGCCGCACTCGACGTACGCTTCGCGCGCGACGCTGAGGGACCGGTCGAGCTCGGCCAATCGTTCGGACCCATGCGCCAGTACGTCGATCTCCCGCTTCAGATCCTCGCTCCGCGCCAGGACCTGCGCAAGTGTGAGGCCGTGCTTCTTCTTGAGACGTTCCAGGGCCGCGAGCCGGTCCTCGACTTCCTGCAACCGCGCCGGGGCGGCATCGATGTCCGAGACGTACCAGCGAAGAAAGTAGGCGAGGTCTTCGAGCGCCGGCTTGATTGATTCACGCGCGGCCAGGTGCGGCGCGAATCGCTCGTCGATGGCCGCAAGCTCGCCGACCTTGCGCCAGACCGCGCCGAGCGCGGAGAGCGCCGCGCCGTCACCCTCGTAGAGCGTCTGATACGCCTCGTTGCAGAGTCGCTGCAGCTTCTCCGCGTTCGCCAACACCTGCCGCGTCGCCGCCAGCTCGTCGTCTTCACCCGGCTTGGGGTTGACGCGTTCGATTTCGGCCAGCTGAAACGCGACGAACTCGGATCGCGCCGCGCTCTCACGCTGGCTCGCGAGCAGGCGATCGCGTTCAACGCTCGTCGCCTGCCAGGTCGAATACGCGGCCGCGACGTCTGCGCGTTCACGCTCGAGCCCTGCGTACGCGTCGAGCACATCGAGGTGGGTCGTCGGGTCGAGCAGCACCTGATGTTCGTGCTGACCATGGAGATCGACGAGCGCGCCCGACAGCTCGCGCAGCGCGACGTTGGTGACGAGCGCGCCGTCGACGAACGCGCGGCTCCTGCCCTGCGCCGAGACCTCACGCTTGACGATGATTTCTCGACCGTCTGGTGCATCGAAGATCGCTTCAACCGACGCTGATTCCTCACCCGTGCGCACGAGCTCGGCCGAGGCGCGCCCGCCGACGAGCAGGCCAACGGCGCCGACGAGGATCGACTTGCCGGCGCCGGTTTCCCCAGTGAGGACGGTCAGGCCCGGCCCGAATTCGAGCTCAATCCGATCGATGACCGCGAGGTGGCGAATGGAGAGAAAGCGCAGCATCGGAGTGTGACGCGAAGTTCCATCTTATCAGATGTTTGACAGCCTACAGGTAGCGTGTTACTCTGGCGAAGCTTGCGCTGTCCCAGCGGCGCATGATGAAAGGTTCTTAGTCGCGGAGGGCTGTTTGCACATGCCAGTCTCCGCCGTTGCGCTTCTGGCGCAAGCGGCGCAGCCGGATGCTGGGTCCGGTGGGTTGAGTTCGAGTACCGACATCGTCCGGTTGATTCTTGACAGCTCGTGGCTGTCGCTGGGCGTCCTTTTCATCCTGCTCACGTTCTCCGCGATTAGCTGGGGAATTACGCTCTACAAGATCGCCGTCTATCGCCGCGCGGCGGGACAGACCGCGAGCTTCCTCGATGTCTTCCGCAAGAGCAGTAAGTTCTCCGAAGTGCAGGCGGTGTGCCCGTCGCTCAAGGACAGCCCTCTCGTCGGACTTTTTCAGGCGGGCTACTCCGAGCTGAACTCGCAGCTGCGCCAACCGCCAGCCGACTCGACAAAACCGGCGGCGGTCGCCGGACGTCCAACGCTCAGGAGCCTGGACGCCGTCGACCGCGCGTTGCTGCGCGCGACGACGGTCGAGCTCGCAAAGCTCGAACGCCACGTGCCGTTCCTGGCCACGGTCGCGAGCATCACGCCGTTCATCGGACTGTTCGGCACCGTTTGGGGGATCATGGGTTCCTTCCACAACATTGGCGCGGCGGGTTCTTCGAGCCTGGGCGTGGTGGCGCCGGGGATCGCCGAAGCGTTGATCGCGACGGCGGCCGGCCTTTTCGCTGCTATTCCAGCGGTTTATTTCTACAATCTCTTTACGCAGCGCGTGAAGGAGTTCGCTGGCGCGATGGAGGATTTCTCGCTCGAGTTCCTGAACATCTGCGAGCGGAATTTCACCTGATGCCGAAGATTCAACAGCACGGCGCGGGAACCTCCGGACGCGGACGGCGCGGTCGCGGCGCCCACGTCGCGACGTCGCTCTCCGAGATCAACGTCGTACCGCTCGTCGACGTGATGCTGGTGCTGCTCATCATCTTCATGGTGACGGCACCGATGCTGCAGCAGGGACTCGAGGTGAACCTGCCCAAGGCAACCCGAGCGAAACCCGTCAACGCGCAGCCTGTCTACGTGACCGTGCCCGCCGACTTCAGTCGGACGCGTGTCGTCCAGGTGGACAAGAAGGAAGTCAGAATCGACATCATGCACGAGCTCGTGCGGCAGGCCCTGCTCATGCGCGACGACAAGTCGGTCTACATCCGCGCCGACGGCGGCGCGAGCGTGCAGGATCTGATGACGGTGACCGACAAGTTACGCGAGGCGGGCGTCGACAAGGTCGGACTGATGTCGCAGCCTGCGTCAAAGCGCTGATCCATGCAGGAAGCCGTCAGCAGCATTCTGATCGGACGCAGCCGCGAGGCCGACGGCCTCAATCGGATGCTCGATCGTCTCGCTCGTGATCCACGGGGTGCTGATGACGGCGCTCGTGCTACTCCCGCGTGACTGGTTGCGCGTCCAGCCAGAGGAGCAGGCGACGCCGATGATGATCTCGCTCGGGCCGTCAGGGACCGCCGACACTGGCGGCATGACCGCCATCACGAGCCGGCCGGTGCAAGAAGAGACGCCCGAGGCCAAGCCGATGCCCGCGCCGCCCGCGGCGAAGACGCCAGAGATGGCGGAGCCGGCGCCGGAGGTGAAGACCAAGCCGTTGCCGAAGCCGGTCGAGAAGCCGATCGAGAAGTCGTCGACGCGCAAGCCGTCGACCGGCGCGGAAGTCAAGAGCGGTGCGGCGCGGGTCGAGACGCCGAACGCCGCGATGGTGCCGTTTGGGGGCCTGGCCGAGCGTTCCGGCGCCAGCAGTACCGGTGGGGCGAGGCTCAATGTCGCCAACTTCTGCTGTCCTGAATATGTCGAGACGATGAGCCAGCGCATCAGATCAAATTGGGACAAGCGCCAGGGCGCAGCCGGCCAGACTGTGGTGAAGTTCACGATTCGGCGGGACGGCATGCTGACCAATGTCGAGGTCGAGAAGGCCAGCGGCAACCCGCTGCTCGATCTGGAATCGCGCCGCGCGGTCCTCAATACACGACAACTGCCTCCCCTTCCGGCTCCGTTCGACCAACCGACGCTGACGGTGTATCTGACATTCGACTACGTGCGCTGATGAAATCCATGAAACTTCTAACGCCTCTCTTCGTCGCGAGCACTGTTTTGATGCTCTCCGCCCAGAACCCGCCACCGCCAGCTGCACCGCCGCAGGGACAGCAGCCAGCCGCCATCGGCGTGCTCATCTCAGGCCGGGACGATGGCGCGCCGCCGAAGATGGCGGTACCCGAGTTCATCCCGCTCGGCAAGGAGCCCGAAGTCGTCGCCGCCGCCAAGTCGATCGCCGACGTGCTCTGGGACGACCTCGCGTATGAGAAAGAGTTCTACATGCTGCCGCGCGACATCCTTCGCACCGTGCCCACCCCGGCATCGGTCGAGGCAGTGTCGATGGATCGGTGGAAGGAACTCGGTGCCGAAGGACTGGTCGTCGGCACGGTGCGCAAGACCGCCGATGGCGTCGTTGTCGAAGCGCGACTGCTGCGCGTGGTCAACGGCGCAATGGCGCTTGGTAAGCAGTACACCGGCTCGGCACGGTCGCTGGCCGACGGGGGCCGCGTCTTCGCGCACGGCATCGCTGACGAGATCCACAAGCAGCAGCGTAACCTACGTGGCGTCGCGCGCACCAAGCTTGCGTTCTCGTCAGATCGGGACGGCGCGCGCATGAAGGGGCCGGTCGCCGAGCGCGACGTCTCGAACATTTACATGGCCGACTACGACGGCGCAAACCAGACGCGGTTGACCGCCACGCGCTCGCTCGACATCGCTCCGGCGTGGTCGCCCGACGGCGATTCGCTCGCCTACACCTCGTACAGAAGCGGCTATCCCGACATCATCCTGCAGTCGATTCGCTCGCTTCGTCCGCCCACGTATCCGGCGAAGGGCTCGCTCGAGAATCACAATTTCCTGCCGGCGTGGTCGCCCGATGGCACCAAGCTGGCCTTCATGTCGAACCGCGACGGCAATCCGGAGATCTACGTCGTCAACCGCGATGGCAGCAACCTCCGCCGGGTCACGAACCACCCGAGCGCGGACGTGACGCCGACGTGGTCGCCGACCGGCACGCAGCTCGCGTTCACCTCGGATCGTAGCGGCCGACCACAGGTTTACATCGTGAACCTGGACGGCACCGGCCTCGACAGGATCAGCGGCGAGTCGTACTGCGATCGCGCGACATGGTCCCCTGCCCCGCTGAACGAGATCGCCTACGCGTCGCAGGCCGGCGGCGGATACGAAATCAGGATCTTCAGCTTCGGCACACGCGAGTCGCGCGCGGTCACCGACGGCATCGGCAGCAACGAGAGCCCGGCGTTCGCGCCCAATGGCCGCCACCTCGCCTTCATGTCGGACCGGACGGGACGCCCGCAGATCTACACGATCGCGCGCGACGGAACGGATCTGCGGCAGATTACGAAGCAGCCGGGCGGCAATCGGTATCCGAATTGGTCGCAGTAACAGGGCGGTTCAGGGTTCAGGGTTCAAGGTTCAGGGTTCGAGGTTCAAGGTTCAAAGTTCAGTATTCAAAGTTCAGGGTTCACGGACGCCGAACGAGAGTATCAAGTGAGGACAAGCATGCAGATTGGACGAGTCGCGACGTCGGTGGTCATCCTGACACTGGCGGTCTCCTTCGGCGCGTGTGCCAAATCGAAGCCGCCGGTCGCGCGGCCATTTCCACCGCCGCCCGCTGATCCCGCGACCCCCGCTGGGTTGCCGCCCAAGCCACCTGAACCGGTCGCCGAGCCGGTTGGCGTGCCACCCGAGCCGCGGATCGAAGATCCACTCAAGGTGAGCGACATCGACAAGATCAACCAGAATTCACCGTTTACGCCAGTGTTCTTCGTCTATGACAGCTCGGAGATCGATGCCGAGGGGCAGAAGGCGCTGACGGCCAACGCGGCGATCCTGAAGAAGTATCCGGACTGGGTGATCACGATCGAGGGGCATTCCGACGAGCGCGGCACGGCGGAGTACAACCTGGCGCTCGGCAACCGGCGCGCGACCGCCGCCAAGACCTACCTCATCTCGCTCGGGATCCCGGCCGATCGGCTGAGAACGGTGAGCTACGGCAAGGAGTTTCCGTTCGATCCGACGCACACCGAGTCCGGCTGGTCCAAGAACCGCCGCGCCCACTTCGTGCTCACCAGCAAGTAATCGGACCTTGCCTGCGACGCAGGTCCGATCAGAAAATCGAGGTCTGATCCCGAACCAAAGGATTGCGACATGAGAAAGACAGGTGTGGTGGCAGCAGCGGTTCTGGCCGGCGTACTCGCCGGCGCCCGGCCGGCGAGCGCCGATGCGGACAAGGAGCACAAGCTGATCCTGGCGGAGATTCGGATGCTGCAGGAGGAACAACAGCAGCTCCGCGCCGCCCTCCTCGGCCTCGGCGACACCCTCAAGGCGTTGAACGTTCGGCTGGACGCCGACGCCGGCAGGCTGCAGAAGTCGTTGGCGGACCAGAAGCTGATCGTCGAGGGCGTTGCCGAAACCACGCGGATACTGCGCGAGAAGGCTGACGAGACGAACGTTCGTCTCTCGTCGATGACTCAGGAATTGCAGGCGCTCCGGCAGACGGTGGCGTCCATGCCGCCGCCGGTGCCATCGGTCGGACTCGTTCCGACCGGAGAGCCACCAGCAGGCGACCCGGTGGCCGCGGCACCGGGTGCGGCGCTTCCGGCAACCACCACCCCGCCGCCAAACGTTTCCCCGACACAGCTGTGGGACAAGGTGTACGCGGTCTACACTTCCGGGCAGTTCGATCTGGCCGTCGAGGGCTTCCAGTCCTTCATCCGGACGTTTCCGACCTCGCCGCAGGCCGACGACGCGCAGTTGTACATCGGCCATTCGCTCTTCAGCGCCGGCAAGTACCCTGAGGCGGTGACGGCGCTGCAGAAGGTGATCTCGACCTATCCGCAGTCCGACAGCGTGCCGACGGCCTACTACAAGCTTGGCTCGGCGTACGAAGCGATGAAGCAGTTCGACGCCGCCCGAAAAGCGTACGAAACCGTCGTCAAGAACTACAACAAGGCATTCGAGGCGACGCTCGCGCAACAGGCGCTAGTCAGAGTCCAGGATAAGAAGTGATCCTGCCGCCGCTCGCAGCTCGCGGCTAGCAGCTCGAAAATCGCAACAGGGGGTTAGCAGCGAGCCGCCAGCCGCGAGCCGCGAACTAACGCGAACTAAAAGGGAATATCGTCGTCGGTCAGTTCGGTCGCCGGCTCGCCCATCGGTTCGTCCATTCCTGCCGGGCCCGCCGTGCGCTGTTGCTGGCGGCCGGCTCCCCCACCGCCTCCGCCGAGCAGCACCACCCGATCGCCCCTGACCTCGGTCGTGTAGCGCTTGTTGCCGTCCTTGTCGTCCCACTGCCGCGTCTGCAGCTTCCCTTCCACGTAGATCTGTTTGCCTTTGGTCAGGTATTCCGAGAGGGACTCGGCGGTTTTGCCCCAGAGAACGACGCGGTGCCATTCCGTCTTCTCCTGGCGCTGCCCGCCTTTGTCGTTCCAGATCTCGGTTGTCGCCATGTTGAGCGTGGCCACCGGTGCGCCACCGGGCGTGTACCGGAGCTCGGCGTCGCGCCCGAGATTTCCCACGAGGATGACTTTATTTACGCTTCCCATGCCAGGAGTCCTTTCAAGAGTCCAGCCATTCTGAACTCGGTGTTTTTGGGCGTCAATCGGGATTTGCAGTCGGGATGCGCGCAGAACGTGCCGACGCGCTGTCGACGCGAGTACGCGTTTTCTGCCGTTAGGTCTGGCGGCCGTAGCGGTCCTCGAGCCGCACGACGTCGTGCAATTCTGGCGTCGAGACCTCGAAGATATCGCAGTCGTCAATCGCGGTCATGCGGTGCACGGTCCGCGGCGTGATGTGCACGGACTCGCCGACCTTCATCTCTCGCTTGACGAGGGCCTGCCCTTCGGCGCCTGCTTCGCCGGCCGGCCCAATCTCGAACAGCAGCCGGCCGGACCAGAGAAAGATCGTCTCGTCCTTCTCATTGTGGTACTGCAGGCTGAGCGCGTGGCCGGCGTTGACGTGAATCAGCTTGCCCACATAGCGCCCCGTCTTCGCCCAGTGCAGCTCGTAGCCCCACGGCTTCTCGACTCGCGTCACCTTATCCTCCTTGATGCTCGCGGGGCCCCACCCCCGCTCGCTGCGCCTCGCGCATTCCGCCTCGCTGAAGCTCGGCGGCCGCCGTAGCCTGGCGAGGCTGGTCGCGCTCGGCGCGGCCGCAGGCGCTGCCGATAGTCCTGCGGAGTTCTCGTCAACACCTTCTCGGCTCGGCCGCTCTACGACCGCTTCGACTCGGCCGGCTCGGTTAACTCACTCAATCCTTTTTCGACTTCCGCGGCAGTCCGCGCTCGGAGGGCGCGGCCGGCGGCCACGCGCGCGTCGCAGGCGCGCAGCCCCCGAAGCACGCGTTTGGCGAGCGGAATCGCGGTTGGGGTCATACTGAATTCGCGCAGCCCAAGCCCGACCAGCAACGCCAGCACCACCGGATCGGCCGCCATTTCGCCGCAGACGGCCACGGGAATCCGCGCGTGCCGGCCGGCGCGGACGACCAGGCGAATCGCGCGGATGATGGCGGGATGCAGCGGCTCGTACAGGCGCGAGACGCGATCGTCGGTACGATCGACGGCAAGGGTGTATTGGATCAGGTCGTTGGTCCCGATGCTGAAGAAATCGGCCTCGAGCGCCAGCAGGTCGGCGGTCAGCGCCGCTGAGGGCAGCTCGATCATCACGCCAATCGGCACCTCCGGCACGCGGTCGCCTCGCGCCCGTAATCCGTCAGCGGCCTGCTTGACGGCGGCGCGCGCGGCGCGCAATTCTTCGAGGCTCGACACGAACGGGAACATCACCCGGAGCGGGCCGTGCGACGCGGCGCGAAGCAGGGCGCGGAGCTGCGCCTGAAAAATCTCGTCGATCGCCAGGCTCAACCGGACACCGCGCATGCCGAGCGGCGAGCGCGTTCCCTCGATGGCGGCGTGCTCGATGCGCAGCTGCGGCTCGCTGACGTCGAAGGTCCGGATGGTGACGCGCTGCCCGGCGGCGCACTCGATCAGCCGGCGATAGGCGCGATACTGCGCTTCTTCAGTCAACGCCGCCTGCCCCGCGCCAGCCAGCAGGAACTCCGACCGGAACAGCCCGATCCCGACCGCGCCTCGTTCGCTGGCGCGCGCCGCATCGTCGGGCGCCTCGATGTTCGCCTCGAGACGGATCTCCACGCCGTCTTCGGTGACGGCCGGCAGGTCGCGGTATTCGTCGAGCGTCTGCTCGTGAGCCTGGCGCCGCCGCAGCCTCGCCTCGACTTGCTCGAGCGTTTCGGCGTCGGGGTCGACGAGCACTTCTCCGGTGGTGCCGTCGACGGCGACGACCGAGCCGGGCGCGACGAGGACGCTGGCATTGTGCAGTCCGGCGACGGCCGGCACGCGCAGCGAGCGCGCCAGGATCGCCGTGTGGTTGGTCCAGCTGCCGGCGTCGGTCACGAGCGCCGCCAGCCGCTGCCAATCGAGCTGCGCGATGATCGACGGCGTGACGTCGTGGGCGACGAGGACCAACGGTCCTTCGAGATCCCGGAAGAGGTCGGTCGGATCTCCAGCCTCGCGCAGGTTCATCGTCAGCCGGCCGACGACATCGGCGACGTCGCCCTTGCGCTCGCGAAGATAGGGATCGTGGGCCTGGTCGAAGAACGTCGAAATGTGCTCGAGCGCGCGCTGCAGCGCCGATTCGGCGTTCAGCCGTTCGCTTCGAATCGTCTCGACTGCGCGACCGACGAGCATCGCGTCGTCGAGCATGAGCAGCTGCGCGTCGAACAAATACGCGTGTTCGGCGCCGGCCGTCGTCGCGATGCGCGTCTTGATCTGTTGAATCTGTTCGCGAGCCCGCGCCCTGGCGGTGTCGAGACGTTCGAGCTCGCGGTCGACCAGCCACGCCGGGACTCGGAAGCGGAGATCCCGGGTGCCGCGCTTGAGCACCAGTGCCTTGCCGACGCCGATGCCGGGCGAGACGCCGAGACCGGTCATGCGCATGGCGCCACCTCGTCGAATCCGCGCGCCACGAGCGCGCAAAGAGCCGCCAGCGCCTGTTCTTCGTCGACGCCGTTGGCCGAGATCGTGATCAGGCAGCCTTGTGCCGCCGCGAGCAGCAGCAGGCCCATGATGCTCTTGCCATCCATTTCACGTTCTCCACGGGCCACGCGGATCCGCGCGCTGAACCCGCTCGCCGTATGCACGAACTTGGCCGCCGCCCGGGCGTGCAGGCCGAGCGGGTTGACAATCGTGACCGCGCACGACGTCATGCCTTGTCCCCGCGGAGCAGATCGGACGCGACCCAGATCGCGTTGCGGCCGTCTTCGCGCATCTCGCGCGCGAGCGTCAGCAGATCACTCTGCTTGGGCGTCCGTGCCAGCTTGATCAACATCGGCAGGTTGACGCCCGTAATCGTCTCGACCTGCGGGCTCACGAATGTCACGGCGAGGTTGGCCGGCGTCCCGCCGAACATGTCGGTGAGCACCAGCACGCCCGCCGGGTCCTCGGCGGTTCCGCCCGCCGAGCTCTGCACTCGCGCGATCGCGCGGCCGATTTCTCCCTTCGCATGCTCGACGTCGTCGTGCCACCCGATCGACACGGCCGCGAAATGCGGCAGGTCGCCGACGATCATCTCGGCGGAATTGACGAGTTCAGTCGCCAGTTGACCGTGCGTGACGACGACGACGCCGATCTTCATGAGCGCACCTGCTTCTGTCATGAGTCGATCGCGATGTCCCGGTGGGCGACGCGGAGCCGAATGGCACCGAGGCCGCTCAACCCTTTTTTCAAGGCTTCCGCCATGGCCACCGACCGGTGCCGTCCGCCGGTACAGCCGATGCCGATGGTCAGATAGGACTTTCCTTCTGCCGCGTACTGCGGGATCAGGAACTTCAGAAGATTCAACGTGTGCTTCAGGAAGTCGGCGGTCGCCTCCGACCGGTCCAGGAAGCGGCGTACTTCACGATCGCGGCCGGTGTGCGGGCGCAGTGACGGAACGAAATGCGGGTTCGGCAGAAACCGGACGTCGAACATCAGGTCGGCGTCAACGGGAATGCCGTGTTTGAACCCGAAGCTCAGGATCGTGACCACCAGCCTCGTGCCGGGCGCGCGGCCGCTCGCAACGCCGGTAAAGACGTGCCGCAACTCGTGAACGTTCATCGACGACGTATCCACCACGTGGTCGGCCATCCGCCGCATCGCCCGCATCGCCTGGCGTTCCTCGCGGATGCCCTCAATCGCCGACCGATCGGGCGCCAGCGGATGCGGACGGCGCGTCTCGCTGAATCGTCGCACCAGCGTCGGCTCTGCCGCTTCGAGGAAGATAAGGACCGGGCTCAGGCCCTTCATGTTCTTCAGCCGCCGGTAAATGCTCGGAAAATCCTTGAGCAGCCGGCCTTCGCGGACGTCGACGACAACTGCCGCGCGCGCGATCTCGCTGCCGGCTCGAAGCGTCAGCTCCGCCAGCATCGGCAGCAGTGCCACCGGGAGGTTATCGACGCAGAAGTACCCGAGGTCCTCGAGGGCGCGAATCGCCTGCGACTTTCCGGAACCGGACAGCCCGGTCAGCACGACGAACCTCGAGCTGACGGCGGTGCGGGCCGCGCGCCGTGCCGCGTGCCGCTTCTCTTTCACTGAAGAGGTCTCCTGCTCGAAACATCGCGCCACATGCGAGTCTCGCTATCCGACTGCATGCCGCCGCTCACGTGATAGTGGAGGGTCGATCCCGACACCTCACCTGTCCGCCTCTCACCGCGAGCTCGCTGAGCGCGCAGAGAACCTCTGCGCCCTCAGCGTTCTCGCGGTGGAAGGCTTTCGACATGAGCTCGCACTACAAATCCTCTCCATACTCCAGCTCCGGCTCGCCTGGCGTGGCGAGGTTCTCGAGCTGCTCATTCAGGCGCTCGGTCAGCCGCCGAGCGGCGTGGTGCCCGCGCGATCGAAGCAGCTGGTTGCGGGCCGCGACTTCGACGAGGATCGCGACGTTGCGGCCAGGAGCGACCGGCATCCGAATCATCGGGATTCGCGTGCCGAGGAGCTCGTAGTAGCTTTCGTCGAGGCCCAGCCGGTCGTACTCGCGGCCGTGCTCCCAGCGCTCGAGCTGGACGACCAGCTCGACCCGCTTCGACGTCCGCGTCGATGCGACGCCGAACAAGTCCTGCACGTTGATCAACCCGAGCCCGCGGATTTCCATGTGGTGCCGCGTCAGCTCCGGGCAGCTCCCGAGGACGAACGACTGCGCGCGGCTGCGCAGTTCCACAGCATCGTCGGCAACGAGGCGGTGGCCGCGAACGACGAGATCGAGGGCGCACTCGCTCTTGCCGATGCCGCTTTCGCCGATGACGAGCACGCCGAGCCCGAGGATGTCCATCAGGACGCCGTGAATGATGCCTCGCGCCGCGAGGTAGGTGTCGAGCACCGCCGACAACCGCGCCATGGCCTCCGGAGTGGCGGCGCGCGTGCGCAGCAGTGGGACGCGGGCGCGGTCGGATTCGATCGGTAACTCAGGTGGTGGCGTGAACCCGTCGGTGACGAGGAGACACGGGAGGTCGTGACTGAGGACGCGGCGCAGCACCGCCGTCCTCTCCGGACTCCCGAGGGCTTCGAGATAACGGACTTCACTCTCGCCAAAGACCAGGACGCGGCCTCCCCGGAGATAGGCGTCAAAGCCCGACAATGCGAGCCCGGTCTTCTGTGTGTGGGGAACCGTGATGTGACGGCCGAGTCCATCGGCGCCAGCGAGCAATTCGAGATCGAGCTGGCGGGAATCGGCCAGATCGCGCAGCACAGTGGCGACGGTCACGCCCGGCGGGTTGGATGCGGTCACCGCGGCCTCTCCTGCGCGGTGCCGGCGGCGGCTGTCACGGTCAGTCCGGCTCAATCAATCCGTAGTTGCCGTCGCTGCGACGGTAGAGAATGCTCACGGCGTCGCTGTCGGCGTTGCGAAAGACGACGAACGCATCGGCGCTGGATTCGACCCGCAACGCCGCGTCCTCGACCGACATCGGCTTCACGGCGTAACGCGACGCGCGCACGATCCGCGGCCCCCGGCCCATGTCCGGAGACGGCGGAGCGACGACGGCGCGGGTGCCTGCGCCGCGGCGCTTTCGCTCGCGCCACTTCCCTTTCAGCTTCTGCGCCTGCTGCTCGATCTTGGACGCCGCTTCCCGCACCGACACCGGCCAGCCGGTTCCCTCACCCAGGCCGCGCAGCATGTGATCGCCGCGCGCGTGAATGATGATCTCGGTGCGGTGGCGGTACTTCTCCCTGGTCAGGATGACTTGCGCCGAGATGGCGCTGTCGTTGAGCAGTCGATCCAGCTTCGCCAGCCGGCGAGTGATCAGCTGACGAAGCCCAGTCGTGATATCGACGTGGCGGCCGGTGACATCAAGGCGCATCGAGTTAGCTGTCAGCTTTCAGCTATCAGCCATCAGCCGAGAGCTGAGAGCTGATAGCTGAGAGCTAGAAGAGGACTTTCCGCTGGTTCGACGTCGGGATCTTGAGCTCCTCGCGGTACTTGGCGATCGTTCGCCGTGCCAGCATCAGCCCTTCCTTCTGCAGGATGCTGACGATCTTCGAATCGCTCAACGGCTTGCGCGGGTCCTCGTTTTCGATGATCTTCCTGATCCGCTGCTTGATCGTCACCGACGAGACACTCTCGCCGAACGAGCTGCTGATCCCGCTGTGGAAGAAGTACTTCATCTCGAACACGCCTTGCGGCGTGTGCATGTACTTGTTGTTGACGACGCGGCTGACCGTCGATTCGTGCATCCCGATGTCGTTGGCGACATCGCGCAGCACCAGCGGCCTCAGGTACTCGATGCCGTGATCGAGGAACTCGCGCTGGAAATTGATGATGCTGGTGGCGACTTTGTGAATGGTTTTCTGACGCTGGTCGACCGACTTGATCAGCCAGAGCGCCGAGCGGAACTTGTCCTTGACGTAGGCCCGCGTCTCGTCGTTCGATTCCTGGCCGCTCTTGTCGAGCAGCCGGCGATAGACGGGACTGATCCGCAGCTGCGGCAGCCCTTCCTCGTTCAGCGCCGCCACGTATTGATCCTCGACCTTGACGATGTAGACGTCGGGGATGACGTACTGCGACTGCGTCGGGTTGTAGCGGCTGCCTGGCTTCGGATCGAGGTTGCGGATGATCTCGATGTGCGGCCGGAGATCGTCGATGCTCATCCCGAGCTTGCGGGCAATCTCGGGAACCTGATGATTCTGGAGCAGGCGCAGGTGCTCGGTGATGATCTTCTCGGCCGGCGTGCCATCGAGGCCGATATGACGAATCTGCAGGCCCAGGCACTCCTGGAGGTCGCGGGCGGCGACGCCAATCGGATCGAAGGTCTGGATGTGTTGAAGGGCGCGCTCGACGTCGGTGACCAGCCACTCGCCCATCGCGGCCACTTCCTCGACCGATGCGACGAGGTAGCCGTCGTCGTCGAGGTTGCCGATGATGGCCCGGCCGATCTCGCGGAGACGGTCATCGCTCGTCTGCAGGGACAGCTGCCAGAGCAGATGATCGGAGAGCGATCCGGTGGTCGACAGCGTGTTCTCGATCGGCGGCAGCTCCTTGACCTCCGAAGGAGTGCGCGAGCGGTAGCCGTCGTCGAGGTAGTCGCCGAAGAAGTACTCGTAGTCGGCGTCGTCCCAGGAGTCGGATTTTTCAGCGGCCGGCTTGTCCGCTTCGGGCTTTTCGGCCTGCTGCTGTTCAGCCGGCTGCAGCTCTTCGGTCGGCACCTCCTCGAGCAGGGGGTTCTCGACCATCTCCTGGTTCAGCAGGTCGGAGAGCTCGAGCGTCGACATCGGCAGCAGTTTGATCGCCTGCTGCAGTGAGGGCGTCAGAATGAGCTTCTGAACGAGCTTGGTATGTAGCCTCTGCTGGATCGCCATGAACGCTAACGGTTCTCTCCCCCAATCTTAGTCCAATCGGAAGTCAGTGCCGAGGTAAATCCGTTTCACGTCGTCATCCGCCGCCAGACTGTCGGGAGTGCCGCTCCGAAAAATCACGCCGTCGTGAACGATGTACGCCCGATCGGTGATTTTCAACGTCTCGCGGACGTTGTGGTCGGTAATGAGGACGCCAATTCCGCGCGACTTGAGATGAAAAATGATCTGCTGGATGTCGGTCACGGCGATAGGGTCAATGCCCGCGAACGGCTCGTCGAGCAGCATGAACTGCGGGGAGATGACCAGGGCCCGGGTGATTTCGACACGGCGCCGTTCGCCGCCAGAGAGCGTGTACGCGGGCGATTTCGCGAGCGGCGTCAGGCCCAGCTCCGACAGCAGTTCCCGCAGGCGGGTCCGGCGATCGGTGCCGTTTTTGCCGAGGGTTTCGAGGATGGCGAGGATGTTCTGCTCGACCGTCAGTCCGCGGAAGATCGACGCCTCCTGCGGCAGATAGCCGATGCCCTTGCGGGCCCGGACATACATCGGATCGTCGGTGACATCGGTCCCGTCGAGGAGCACGCGTCCCGAGTCTGGCGCCGTCAGGCCGACGACCATCGAGAACGTCGTCGTCTTGCCGGCGCCATTGGGGCCGAGCAGGCCCACGACCTCGCCCGAAGCAATCTCGAGACTCACGCCCTTCACGACGGTGCGTCCGCCGTACGACTTCGTCAGTTCACGGGTCCGCAGCGTCGCCATTCAGTGACGGAGCTGGGCGGGACACGCCGGAAGGGGCTTGGTTTCAGTGGCGACTCCAGCCATGGCCTCGACGCTGGTGCTGTCGACCGAGCGGCGGTAGGTGACCGTGTTGCCGCGCGTTTCCTTGCAGGTCCCATCCTTGTCTTTGGTGACCGAGACGACCGGTTCCCCGGTGAGGACATACTTGTCCTCATCCGCCGTGTAGACGAGATGCCGCGACGTCGCGTGGAGCGTTTCGAGCGTCACCGCCACGTTGACATCGACTTCAGCCCGTTCGACTTCGTTGCCGCTCTCCTTGAGGAAGAGGTCGATGCGGTTGCCGCTCATGTCACCTTGCGCGCTCGACAAACGGGCCGTTGTGGCGCCGGTCGCCGTGTAGGTCGCCAACCGCTTCGCGTCATCATAGACGAGGATATCGGCGCTGCCCCGAGTTTCCGTCAACTTGCGGACCTTGGTCTTCGGATCTTCGTCCTCGAGCATCATCGTCGAGCGCACACTCCCCTTGGCGGTCAGGTTGCCAGTGCGATCGTTCATGACGATGGTTTCGCCGGCGATTCTCGACTTGTCCTGCCACAACAGCGCGCTGCCGTTGTAGGTGGCCTCGGCGACGCCATCGTAGTCCAGGCGGTTGGACGTCACGTTCACCTGCTGATCCTGCTTCAAGATTCCGGGGACGTGCGTCTCAGCCTGCGGAGCGGCGCCGCTGCGGCCTCCCGGCGCCGGCCCGGCCGCTGCTTTCTGCGGCTTGATGGTGCTGCGCACGTCGGTATCTGCCGTCAGCTTCTGTGTCGAGGGAGCCAGGTGAATGTTGCGCGCCTGCACGGTGAGCTGTCGATTGTTCAGGAGCGGTCCGATACCCGCGTCGCCGTCCGACGGCGAGAGATCGAGCATGTCGCGGTCGATGGCATAGAGCGCTCGTGGGGCCTGGGCGGTGAGCTCACCATCGACGAACCGCACTTTGCCGCGGAAGTCGGCGCGTTCGAGTGGGCCGAGTCCAGGCTTGGTGTCGACAATCAGGCGCGCGGATTCGGCGTGCCTGTTGAGCGCGGCCATCTTGCCAGCGGCCGGACGGCTTTCGTTGAAATCAACGCCGCCTTCGAAGATCGCGTTTTGCAGTCCCTGCCCGGCGGCTCCAGCGGCTCGTAGCGACGCGGAACGGATCCGGCGAGCCGGGGTCTCGCCTTCTGCCGGCAGATCGACCTGCACGTTCTCGAGCGCGGTCAGGTTGGTGACGGTGGCCCCGTCGGGCGACATCGTGCTGTCGATCGTCACGGCGGCGATTCGCCGCGCCGGCGCCCCGGCGCCACCCGGGAGCTCGACGACGGCCCCTTCCATGAGTTTGGAGGACTGGAGCGTGCGGCCGTCGGGCGCATTCCTCATGTCGATGTGGCGGGCCGTCATGATCTGCGCGCCGGCGCCCGTTCCAGTGATTCGGCTGTGCTCGCGCAGCTCCATCAGCTGGATCTTCTCGCCCTTCTCGTCGAGATACGCGGTGATCACGTCAGCTTCCGCGGTGCGCGCGTCCGTCGCGATTCGCGCCGTCCCCTCGAGTTTGATGAAGTTGTCGGCGCGGGCCAGTCCGGCTTTCGCTGCAGAGGCGTCGACCGTACCGCCGCCTGTGGTATCAGGTGCGACGTTCATGCGGGCGTCGGCCAGCAACCAGAGCACGTCCCGATTGCGGTCATAGGTGGCGCCGATCCCTGAGCCCTTCATCCGCGCCCGGGTGAACGTCACCGGACCAGGGATGGTCAGGATGCCCAGCTTGCCGTCGTAGCTCGCGTCCGCCGAGACGACCTCGAGCCCGTTATCGGTCGTGAGCTTGACGTTGCCCGTGAGCTTCGCGACCGTGAGGTCGGCGGGTTTCTCCGGCGGCGAGACGACTTCCCCTTCGTTGGCCGTGACGACAAACGTCCGCCCGTCGCGATCGGGCAGCGTCAGCGTGACGCCGACGAACTTCGACCGGCCGTCTTTGTAGGTCAGGGCCTTGTCGTACTTGAGGTTGAAATCGAGTTTTCCGAAGTTGAAGGCCTTGTGTTCGCCGGCGCCGCTCTCGAGGATGGCCCCCGGATCGGACCTGACGATGTCTTCGCTGCCGGCGGGCGCCGTCGGGCGCCGCCGCATCGCGAGGAAGACGACTATCGCGAAGCCGACGACGAAGACGAGGATCGCCAACCGCGCGATTTTCTGCCAGCGCATTCTGATCTCTGCAATTCTGAATGCTGAGTGCTGAATGCTGAAGTAAATGCTGAATTCAGCATTCACTTCAGCATTCAGAATTCAGCACTCAGCATTGCTATTCTATCGCCTTAATGTCGGCGACGTTGAGCTCGAGGTAGGTCTCGCCCTGGTATTCATTGCGCTCAAGCGAGAACGCGAGGTTGACCCCGGCACGGTGCCGATCGAGGAACTCGGCCTGTTCGGCGGCCCGCCAGGCGATTGCGCGGAAACGGCGCCCCTCCTGGTTGAACGTCATCGACAAGTGACGTTCCTTGATCGAGCGGGGGCCTTCGACAATCTCCACGGGGCTGGCGTGAAAGATCGGCCGCGGATTGCCCATGCCGAATGGGCCCAGCGCGTCGAGGCCGCGGACGAGATCGGGGGTAATCGCCTTGAGGCTGAGGGGTGCGTCGATGCGCAGGCGCGGCCTCAGTTGATCGGGTTCGAGCACGTCGTCGGCGTAGGCGTTGATCCGTGACCGGAACTCCGGGACGCGTGCCGCCTCCATCGTCAGGCCGGCCGCCTGCTTGTGGCCACCGAAGCGGACGAACACGTCGGCGCAGTGCTCGAGCGCCGCGAGCATGTTGAAGTCCGGGATGCTTCGGCACGATCCGTGGGCGACGTCGCCGTCGACCGAGAGGACGATCGCGGGCTTGTGGTAGGCGTCGACGAGCTTCGACGCCGCGATGCCGATGACGCCGCGATGCCACCCTTCCCCGCCGACGACCAACACGTTGTGCGCGCCGACGGCTGGGTCCGTTTCAATGGCCTTCTTCGCCTGGCTGACGAGCTCGGCTTCTTCCTGCTGGCGGCGCAGGTTCTCGTCGTTCAGCTGTTGCGCGAGCCCGCGCGCCTCGTCGGCCATACCCTCATCGGTCGCGAGCAGGAGCCTGGTAGCGATATCAGGGCTGCTCATGCGACCGGCGGCGTTCACGCGCGGCGCGACGATGAAGGCGATCTGGTAGCTGTCGATTGTTTTGCCGGTCAGCCCGGATGCTTCGAGGAGCGATCTCAACCCGATCGTGTGCGGGCCGCGTGTCAGCGATTCCAGGCCCAGCCGCGCGATAACGCGGTTTTCGCCGACGAGCGGCACGACGTCTGCGAGCGTGCCGAGCGAGGCAATCTTGACGAAACCCGGCAGCCACCGGCTCTTGCCGGCGCGAGTGCAGAGCGCCTGCACGAGCTTCAGCGCCACACCCACGCCCGCCAGGTGCTTGTCGGGATAGGTGCAGTCGTGGCGTTTGGGATTGATCACCGCGACCGCGTCGGGCAGGGTGCCCTCGGGCTCGTGGTGGTCGGTGATGATCAGATCGATGCCGAGTTCCCGCGCCCGGCGCGCCGCCTCCGTCCCACGGATCCCGCAGTCGACCGACACGATGATGTCGACCTGGTCGGCGTGGAGCCGATCGATCGCGGCCGGCTGGAGCCCGTACCCATCGCGCAGACGCTCGGGGATGAAATGGACGACCTTCCCGCCGAGCATCTCGAGTGCGCGCCGGAGGATCACCGTCGACGTAATGCCATCGACGTCGTAGTCGCCGTGGACTGCAATCCGCTCACCGTTCGCCAGCGCCCGTTCGAGACGGGTGACGGCTCGTTCCATGTCGGCGAGGAGAAACGGATCGTGAAAATGGTCGAGTGACGGGTTCAGGAACCGCTCCGCGCGCTCCGGATCGCCAAGGCCGCGAAGACAAAGAAGGCGCGCGACCGTTCCATGGATGTTCAACGCCGCAGCGAGGGCCGAAGCGTCGGCGTCATCGCACGGCAGATGCTGCCAGAGAAGTGATTTCATCGGCTCACGAAGCAGGTCCGCCCGTCGGGATCGCGGTATCGACAAACGCCTGGCCTTCGCGTCCCATCCGCCGGAACTTGTCGTAGCGAGCCGCCAGGAGCTCCTCGACGCTGAGCGGTAACAACTCGGCGAGCGCCTGTGCGAGCGCCTGGTCGACGAGGGCGGTCGCGGCGTCGTAATCGTTGTGGGCGCCGCCGGCCGGTTCAGGCACCACGGCGTCGATCAGTCCAAGCGACAGCAGATCGGATGACGTAATCTTCAGCGCTGCCGCGGCGTCGACCTTGCGGTTCGCGTCTCGCCAGAGAATCGCCGCGCACCCCTCAGGCGGAATCACGCTGTACACCGAGTACTCCTGCATCAGTACGCGGTCGCCGATGGCAATGCCCAGGGCGCCGCCGCTCCCGCCCTCGCCGCACACGATGACGACAATCGGGACCTCCAGCATGACCATTTCGCGGAGGTTGAAGGCGATCGCCTCGGCGACGCCGCGTTCTTCCGATTCGACGCCCGGGTAGGCGGCCGGTGTGTCGATGAAGACGATGATCGGGCGGCGGAATTTCTGCGCCAGGAGCATCACCCGAAGCGCCTTGCGGTAGCCCTCCGGCCGCGCGTAGCCGAAGTTGCGAAAGATCTTCTGCTTGGTATCGCGGCCCTTCTGATGCCCGACGATCGCGACTGGCTGGCCCTGATAGTTGGCCATGCCGCAGACGATGGCATGGTCATCGGCAAAGCGCCGGTCGCCGTGCAGTTCGTCGAAGCCGGTGAACAGGCGTTCGACGTAGTCGAGTGTATTGGGCCGCGCGGAATGGCGGGCGACGAGCACCCGCTGCCAGGGCGTCAGGCTCTTGTAGATCTCGCCGCGAATCTCGTCGGCCCGCGCGCGCAGCGCGTCGATCGACTTCTCGCGCTCCGTCGTCCGCGGCAGCATGCTGAGGGCTTCGATCTCCTTCAGCAGCACGCCGATCGGTTCTTCGAACTCGAGTAAATCCGGAGGCATTCGTCTCCTATGTGGTTCCTTACAGGAGACCAGGAGGTCAGGAGCACTCGTATCCCAAAAAACTCCTGATCTCCTGTTCAAGTGACATGGGACCAGACTAACGCGGTACCTCGACCTTACTTCAATTCCACCGAACCGGTACCGCAGAGTTGTTCCACTTCGGCGACGAGCCGCTCCGACGGCTTGACGCGCTGGGTCACGTCAGCACGGACCCGGAGCGGTCGATCGGGGCCGTGCACGTCCATGACGTCCAGCTCGATCGAGACGCGCCGGTCGCCGCGGTGACGGGACAGCAGCTCGGCGAGCGCCTCGAACGTCGGCCGGCCGTGTTTCGGCGCCTTCAGATGGATGGCCACTTCGCGCGTCGTCCGCTCCATCAGCGCCGCGATCGGCAGCAGCTCAGTGGCCACCAGGCGCGCGGACTCGTCGTCTTTTTCGAACTTGCCGCGGACGAGCAGCATCGCGTCGACCTCGATCAGGCTGCCGTGCTTGCCGAAGGTTTCCGGAAACACAACGACTTCGACGCTGCCATCGACGTCGTCCAGCATGAAAACGGCCATCCGATCGCCCTTGCGGGTCTTGAGCGGACGCAGGCCCGAGACAATCCCCGCCATCCAGACGTCCGCTTCGGATCCGGCCACCTCGGCCACTCGCCTCGCGCCAAACAGCGTCAAGTCGCGCGCGAAGCGTTCGAGCGGGTGGCCGCTCATGTAGAAGCCGAGTGCTTCTTTCTCCCCGGCAAGTTGCTGGCTCTCGGTCCACGCGGGCACATCGGGGAGCGGGACCGCGTCGAGGGCGGCGCCGGCGTCTGCGTCTTCGAAAGCGGCGGCACCGCCAAACAGCTGCGACTGTCCCTTTTCCCGATCGCGCTGATGGCGGCCGCCATGCTCGAGCGCGCGATCGACGGCGGCAAAGAGCCTGGCGCGGCGAATCGACGGTGGCTCGTTGCCGGCGACGAGCGAGTCGAGCGCTCCAGCCTTGACGAGGCTCTCGAGGACGCGCTTGTTGACCAGGCGAAGATCGACGTCCTCGCACAACGTGTAGAGCGAGTCGATTCGCCCGCGTTCCTTGCGGACGGCGAGCATCGACAGCACGGCGCCCTCTCCCACGTTCTTGACGGCGCCGAGGCCGAACCGCACGCCGTCGGGAACGACCGAGAACGCCAGCTCGCTCGAGTTGATGTCCGGCGGGAGGATTGGGACACCGAGCTCACGGCACTCGCCGAGGTACATCGCGAGTTTCTCGGTGTTGGCGGCTTCGATGGTCAGGAGCGCCGCGATGAAATGCCGCGGGTAGTTGGCCTTCAACCAGGCGGTCTGGTACGCGAGGAGCGCGTAGGTCGTCGAATGGGACTTGTTGAACCCGTAGCCGGCGAAGAACTCCATCAGGTCGAAGATCTTCGCCGCCTTTTTCTCGTTGATGCCGTTGGCGCGCGCGCCCTCCATGAAGGCGGCGCGCTGCTTGGCCATGACCTTCGGATCCTTCTTGCCCATCGCCTTGCGCAGGACGTCGGACTGACCCATCGAAAAGCCGGCCAGCACGGCGGCGATCCGCATGACCTGTTCCTGGTAGGCGATGACCCCGTAGGTGTCCGACAGAATCGGCGCGAGCTGCGGGAGCTCGTACTTCACTTCCGTTCGGCCCTGCTTGCGGGCGACGAAATCGTCGACCATCCCGCTCTTGAGCGGCCCGGGCCGGTAGAGCGCGTTCAGCGCGATGAGGTCGTCGAGCCGCTCGGGCTTGGCCTTGCGCAGCAGCTCGCGCATGCCCGAGCTCTCGAACTGGAACACCCCGTAGGTCTGACCGTCGCTGAAGAGCTCGTAGGTCTTGCGATCGTCGAGCGCGACCGCGTCGATGTCGATGTCGATGTTCTCGGTCCGCTTGATTTCGTCGAGGGCGTCGCGGATGAGCGTGAGCGTGCTCAGACCGAGGAAGTCCATCTTCAAGAGGCCGACGCGCTCGACCTCCTTCATCGCCCATTGCGTGACGATTTCGTCCTTCTGACTCTTGTAGAGCGGAACGAACTCGGTCAGCGGCTTCGGCGCGATCACGACGCCGGCGGCGTGCACCGAGGCGTGACGAGTCATGCCCTCGAGCCGTCGCGCCACGCCGAGCAGCTCCCGGACCCGCTCGTCCTTCTGTTCCATCTCCTTGAGGACGGGATTCTGCTCGAGCGCCTTCTCGAGGGTCATGTCCAGGGCGGCGGGCACGGCCTTGGCGACCTTGTCGGCGTCGGCGTAGGGAATGTCCATGACGCGCGCGACATCGCGGACCACGGCGCGCGCCTTCATCGTCCCGAAGGTGATGATTTGCGCGACGTTCTCGCGGCCGTATTTGCGGGTCACGTAGTCGATCACTTCGCCGCGGCGCCGTTCGCAGAAATCGATGTCGATGTCGGGCAGCGAGACCCGCTCGGGGTTGAGAAAGCGCTCGAAGATGAGGTCGTACTCGATCGGATCGACGTCGGTGATCCGCAGGCAGTAGGCGACAAAGCTGCCGGCCGCCGACCCTCTGCCGGGCCCGACCGGGATCGACTTCTCGCGCGCGTAGCGGATGAAGTCCCAGACAATCAGGAAGTACCCCGGGTACTTCATCTGCTTGATCATCTCGACTTCGTAGGTGAGCCGCCGCTCGGTACTCGTCGACCGTGTGCCGGAGGAGGCCCCGTGACTGCAGATCGATCAACCGCGACAGGCGGTACTCGAAACCTTCGCGGACCACGCGCTCGAAGTATTCGTCGAGCGTGACGCCTGGTGGCACCTCGAAGTTGGGCAGGTGGTTGACCGTCTCCGACAGATCGACGTGACACCGCTCGGCGATCCGGACGGTGTTGGCCATCGCCTCGGGAAAGTCGCCGAACACGGCCGCCATCTCCTGGGCGGTCTTCAAGTAGAACTGGTCGCCGTGGTAGCGCAGCCGGTCGGTGTCGGTGACCGTCTTGCCAGTGCCGATGCACAGCAGGACATCGTGCGGCCGGTGGTCGGAATTCTGCAGGTAGTGGACGTCGTTGGTGCAGACGAGCGGCAGGTTGAGATCTCGCGCGATCGGTGCGAGGCCCGTGTTCACCACCCGCTGTTCGTCGATGCCCTGGTACTGCATCTCGAGGAAGAAATTGCCAGCCCCGAGAATGTCGCGGTAGGTCGCCGCCGCCTGCCGCGCTTTCGCCTGCTGTTCCGTGCGAATGCCGGTCGCGACCTCTCCCTTGAGGCAGCTGCTGAGCCCGATGAGGCCGGCGGCATGCGTCGCGAGCAGGTCCTTGTCGATCCGGGGCTTGTAATAGAACCCTTCGGTGTATCCCGCCGAGACGAGCTTGATGAGGTTGTGATACCCCTCGCGGGTCTCGGCGAGGAGGACGAGGTGGTTCGCCGTCTCCCCCGGCGTACCGCTTTTCGTTCGACGATCGCCCGGCGCGACGTAGACCTCGCAGCCGAGAATCGGGTTGATGCCCCGCTTCCGCGCCTGGTCGTGAAAGATGATCGACGAGAACATGTTGCCGTGCTCGGTGATGGCGAGCGCCGGCATGTTCAGCTGAACCGCGCGGTCGAGCAGCTCTTCGATGCGGCAGGCGCCGTCGAGGAGCGAGTACTCCGAGTGCAGATGCAGATGGACGAACTCGGTCACTATTCCCACTCGATAGTAGACGGTGGCTTCGAGCTGATGTCGAAGACCACGCGGTTGATGCCTTTGACCTCGTTGACAATGCGCGACGAGATGGTCGCGAGCAGCTCGTGCGGGAGCCGCGCCCAGTCGGCCGTCATCCCGTCACGGCTGTCGACCGCGCGGATAGCAATCGTGTACTCGTAGGTCCGCGCGTCTCCCATCACGCCAACGCTCTGCACCGGCAGCAATACCGCGAAGGATTGCCACAGGCGCCGGTACCACCCGGCGCGCTTCACCTCATCGGCAACGATCGCGTCGGCGCGGCGCACCAGGTTCAGGCGCGACTCGGACACCTCGCCGAGGATGCGGACGGCGAGCCCGGGACCGGGGAACGGCTGGCGCCACACGAATTCGTCTTCGAGGCCGAGCTCCTTCCCGACTTCGCGGACCTCGTCCTTGAAGAGCAGACGCAGCGGCTCGACGAGGGTGAAGCGCATCCGCTCGGGCAGGCCGCCGACGTTGTGATGGCTCTTGATGACGTGCGATGGGCCAATCACCGACACGCTTTCGATGACGTCGGGATAAAGCGTGCCCTGTGCCAGGAAGTCAAAGCTCCCGAGCTTCGCCGCCTCGGCTTCGAAGACGTCGATGAACGTCGCGCCGATGATCTTGCGCTTGCGCTCGGGGTCGGTCACCCCCGCCAACCGGTCGAGGAAGAGTCGCGCGGCGTCCACGAACACCAGCGGGAGCCGCAATCGCTCGAAGCGGCGTTGAATCTGTTCGGCTTCGTCGAGCCGCATGACGCCGTTGTCGACGAAGATGCACGTCAGCCGATCGCCGATGGCGCGGTGGATGAGCAGCGCCGCCACCGTCGAGTCGACGCCGCCGCTCAAGCCGCAGACGACCCTGCCGTCGCCCACCTGCGCGCGGATTCTTGCCGTCGCCTCCTCGACAAACGACGCCATCGTCCAGTCGCCGGTGCAGCCGCAGACGTCGTAGGCGAAATTCCGCAGGATGTCGAGACCGCGATCGGTGTGCGCGACCTCTGGATGGAAAAGCAGCGCGTAGAGGCGTTGCGCCGGCGACGCCATCGCCGCGACCGGCGCGTTGGCGCTCGTGGCGGTGACGGTGAAGCCTGGCGGCGCGGCCGCGACGAAGTCGCCGTGGCTGGCCCAGACGCGCAGATCACTGGGAACCGTCGCGAAGAGCGGCGCGCCGGGCTCGATCTGGATGGTCGCCAGCCCGAACTCGCGATGCGGCGCCGGCGCGACGGCGCCACCCATCAGATCCGTCATCAGCTGCATGCCGTAACAGATGCCGAGCACCGGCACGCCGCTCTCGAGCACAGTGCGCTCGCAGCGCGGGGCGCCCGGTTCAGAGACGCTCTTCGGGCCACCAGACAAAATGATGCCGGCGGGATTGCGCCGCGCAATCTCGGCGAGTGGCGTGTCGAACGGAAGAATCTCGGAGTAGACGGATAGTTCGCGAAGCCGGCGCGCGATCAGTTGAGTGAACTGCGAGCCGAAATCGAGGACGACGATGGTTTGATGCGTCACGTGTGGTGATGTGGAGGCGAACTCGGCCGCGTCGGCAATCGAAGATCGCGCGAGGCGCCGATTTCAGAAGCTATTATAGAGTGTGGCTCGTGCGCGCACCACATTGATCCTTCCGGTGCTCCTGGCAGCATCGATCGCCGGCGACCGGCGCGCGATCGCGCGCGCGGAATCGGCGCAGTCATTTCCGACGTCGAAAATCTGGACGATTGAAGTGTCGGCGCTCCCGGTGGCGCCGCCGGTGGCCTCGACCACTCGCCTGTTTGTGGCCCTGCAGTCCGGCGTTTCGGCGCGGCGCCTCGACACCGGCGCCGAGGTCTGGCAGGCCGCGCTCGAGGTGGTCGGGCCGCTCGCCGCCTCGGAGGACCGTCTCGTCGTTCCAGTCAAGGGCGAACTGCGCGTCCTCAATGCATCGACGGGTGCGGTGGCGTGGACTGACCGCGCCGGACCGTTGACCGCGCCGCCGCTCGTCCACGCCGAGCTCCTGCTGGTCGCCGCCGCCGAACAGGTCATCTGCTATCGCGTCGCCGACGGCGTCAGAGTCTGGAGTCGCGAGATCGGAAAGGTCGAGCAGCGACCGGCCGTCGACGGCACGCGCGTCTACGTCCCGGCCGCCGACGGCCGGGTGATTGCGCTGGAACTGGCCACCGGCGAGCCGGCCTGGGAGCGCGAGGTCGGGATCAATCCGACGGAGCCGCTGGTCTACGGGGGCCGCGTGTTCGTTGGCGCGGCGGCCAAGCGCTTCTGCAGCCTGAAAGCGCCGAGCGGCGAGGTCGACTGGTGCTTTCGGGTCGGTGCCGCGGTCGTCGGGCGTCCGGTGGCCGACGACGCGCACGTCTATTACGTCGCGCTCGACAACCTGCTTCGCGCGCACGACCGAAAGAACGGCGCGTTTCGCTGGAAGAAAGATCTCCGCTACCGGCCGTCGGCCGGACCATTGCTCGTGGGCGCGAGCGTGGCGGCGCCTGGAAGACTGCCGCGTGTTCAGGTGTTCGATGCGCGCACGGGGTCGCCGACGATTCAGCTGACCCTCGCCTCGTCGCTGGCGACGCTGCCGCTGCTGATTGAGCCGACCGGGGAGATGCCTGCGCGGATTGCGGCGGTGACTGGTGGCTTGCTGAAGGTGTGGACCGTCACGCTCGCCGGGCCGGCGCCCGCCGACGCCCCGGCGATCTCCACGGCGCCGCTTACCGAGTTGCCGGGGCAGGCGATCCCGATCGGTTGGCCGCCAGCGTCTCCCGGACGGCTGCCCCCAGACGCCTGATCCCTTCTTCGATGCGATCGGGCGGCGGCGCCGAAAACGACAACCGGATGAACTGACTGCCACTGCCGTTCACGAAAAACGCCTGACCCGCCACGTACACGACGCCGTGTTCGATCGCGCGCGCGACCATCGCGTCAGTGTCGATGGGCGACGGGATCGAGGCCCAGAGGAAGAATCCGCCGCGCGGCTCGGGCCAGGTGACGTCACCGCCAAATTCGCGCGCGAGCGCAGCCACCATCACGTCGCGCTTGTGGCGATAGTGCGCGCGCAGCAACGGGGCCTGGCGATCGAGAATGCCGCGCCGGCAGGCCTCATAGACGATCCGCTGGTCGAGTTCTCCCGTGCAGAGGTCGGAGGCCTGTTTGGCGATCTCGAGCTTGGCCGCGATTGGCGGCGGCGCGTCGATCCACGCGACGCGATACCCCGGGGCGAGCGTTTTCGAGAAGCTGCTCAGATACACGACTCGTCCCGATCGGTCGTCGGCCCGGATCGGGCGGACGTCGGCCTCGCTGGCCGAATCCTCGAAGTACAGGTCGCGGTAGGGGTCGTCTTCGACGAGCAGGACATCGCGGCGCTCGGCCCAATCGAGAAGCGCGGCGCGCTTGGTGCGGCTGATCAAAAGCCCGGTCGGGTTCTGAAAGTTGGGGACGAGATACAGAAGACGAGCGCGACGGCCCTCGCGCTGGAGGCGGTCGTAGACCTCATCCAGTTCGACCAGGTCGACCCCATCGGCGTCCTGCCGGATGCCGACCAGATCGGCCTGCACGCTGCGAAACGCCGAGATCGCGCCGGTGTAGGTCGGAAGCTCGACGAGGATGACGTCATGCGGATCGAGCAGTACCCGGGCGACCAGGTCGAGCCCCTGCTGAGAGCCGGTCGTGACGAGCAGACGGCCGGGCGACGTCGGCGCGTCGCGCCGAGCCATGACGCCGGCAATCGTCTCGACGAGCGGACGATAGCCGCGCGTTGGCCCATACTGCAGGACGGATCCATCGCGTCCGGACAGCAGCTCGTGCGCGATCTCCTGAAAATCCTGCCACGGAAAGGTATCGGGCGCGGGAAAGCCCGGCGCGAACGACACGATGTCCCGGCCCTGGGCCGCGACTCCACCCATCTTCCGGATCGCCGACGCTTTCATGTGTCCGGCGGCGCGCGAGAAGAACGCGTCGTAGTTGATCATGCGAGACGTTTGTCGGGAATGGCGGTCAGCGAGTTGCCGCCGAGATAATGACGATACTGCGTGAGGTAGGCGCCGAGCGCCGTGAGCGCCAGATACTGGAACACCGCGCCGCGCACGAGCCAGGCGGCAATCTGCAGCGGCATGACGGCGACGGCGACGATCGGCACGAAGCCGATGAGGCCCAGTCCAGCCGTCGCGAGAATGGACGCGGCAGTCGCCAGCAGTACCAGTAGCAGCACGACGCCGAAGATGCCGGCGATCTCGCGGACGCTCGAGCGCAGAAAGCGCCCGACTCTCCCGAGCGCAGTCCGCAGCCCGACGTCGTCGACGGCCATGACGATCTGGGTGATCAGATAGAGAAAATTCACGAGCGTGATCCACACGATCACCGCGCTCGAGGCGGCCGCGGCGATCACGGTCCACCACAACAGCACGCCGACGTTGTCGGCCACCGCATACACGCCGAAGAGCAGCCCGAAATACGCTGCGGCGGTGATCGCGTAGGCGATGAGCAGTCCCAGCCCCAGCTTGATATAGCGCCCGCCCAAACGACGACAGCCGTTGAGGAACGGGTCGATGCCCGTGCTGTTGGCGCGGCGAAGCATCTGCAGTCGGAGCGGCGGCCGTTCGATCGCGCCGGCTCGCGCCGTCAGAGTCGACCAGCACCGCGACCGTCCCGCCCTTGACGACGAAGGTCAGGAGCGATCCGCCGATCAAGACGAGCAGGAAGGCCAGCGCGACCGAGGTGAGCGCCGCGGGATTGGCGCGGAGCGCCGAGAACACGGCCGCGAGAATCTCTCGAACGTCGCCTCGAAGAAGTTCCTCGACGTTGGCGTCGAGCAACAGTACGACCAGGAAGATGCCGCCGACGACTGGCACACCCAGGATCACCTTCAGCGTTGACTCGGCGACGAATTGCACCAAGACGAGTGGCCAGTTGGCGGCGGCGATGAGCGCGCCGCGCTTGAGGGCCGTCTTCAGTGCTGGCGCATGAGACATCGACAAGGACAGTTTACCTTTGCGGTATCCTGCTTGACGAGTGGCTCTGCCCTTTCCGCGCGGCCGGACCTCGCAGCAACTCGTGAGCTGGCGCCGATTGCTCGGCGCTGGCCTCCTGGCGGCGGGCCTGGCCGGACTGTCCGGACTCGTTATCGAACGCTGGTGGTTGGGCTCGAACGACGCCGCCGCCGCCGCGCGGGTCGAGTCGCTCGTCCGCCGCGAGTTCGACGCGATGACGGCGGCGCTGACCGCCGTCGCCAGCCGGATCGCCAGCGACCCCGCTGCACGCGATCAGGCCGCGCAACCTGAAACGACACGCCTGCTGTTCGATTTGGTAGCGAACGCTCGGCTCGCCAGTCCGCACCCCGACGACATCGCGGTCACGGTCTACGACGCATTGCAAAGCGAGGCGCGCGCCTGGAGCGGGCGGCCGTCCGACATCCCGGGCGATCGCGTGGTCGGGCCGCAGCAGCTGTTTCTGACGCGCACGGCGCTCGGCCTCCGGCTCGTGCTGGTCCAGCCGATCGTCGGAACCGAAGGCGACACCAACGGGAGCCGGCTCGGCGCCGTCGGCGCCGAGCACGTGCTGTCGCGGGCTCCGGCGGGCGCCGCGATCGCCCCTGCCCAGGATTCGCTGCCGACCTCGATCGCGCCCGTCTCCTTGCGTATCGAAGGCGCGGGCGACAAGCCCCGCGACGGCGCGTTTCTGCTCCGCACGCCCACCGGGGGATCGCTCGTCGAAGGGTACGTCGCGCCGGCCGACCTGCAGAAGGCGCGCGCCGCCTGGCGTCGATCGGTCCTCGGCTGGGTGATCGTCGTGATCGGCGTCACGCAGTTGCTGCTGATTGGTCCGCTGCTCGACGCGCGGAGCCACAGCGGCGCACCGGCCACAGCGGTTACGGCGACCCTCGGCAGCAGCCTGTTGCTGGCGGGTGGCGCGGCGGCCGTCTGGTGGGGGATCACCTGGTCGGCAGGCGGACGCTCGGGACTGCCGCTGAACCTGTCGTTCAGCAGCATCAGCCTCGCCGCGCTGGCTGCGCTCTGGGCCTCACCCGCTACCCTGCTCCACACTGCCGTCCACTCGCGCCGCGCTCCGGGCGACGGGCTGGGGCGGTTCGTTCTGATCAATCTTCTGGCCGGCGCCGTGATGGCGGGCCTTCTGCTCGCATTCGCTCGCGTTCTGGCGATCGCTGTCGACCCGGCTACGGTCGATGTTCGACATTTTTCCCTCTATCCCTGGAACGGCGCGCGACTGCTGCGGCTGGCCGGCATGCTCGCGTTGCACGTGGCGGCGCTCTGGACGGCGACGCTCGTCCTGATTGCCGCCCGTGGCGTGTGGCGGCTGCAGTCGCGAACGTTCGGCGTTCACCTGGCGCTGCTGGCGATGTGGGTGACACCGACCGTCGTGGCCGGTTTCATTGCCGCGAGGGTCGGGTGGCTCCTGCCAGTCGTTGGGCTGTTCCTGTCGGCGATTGCCTGCGCGGTGGCCGCGCTCCTGGCGCGACGCGTGCTCGTCTGGTATCGCCACGCGACCATCGCGGCGCGGATCTTTGGACTCTTCGGCACGTTCCTCGTGCCGGCGGTGCTGCTCTACCCGGCGCTCAACTTCTTTGCCGAGCTCGCGATCCAGCGGCTCATCACGAGTTATGCGGTTGAGGCCCAGAATCACTCCTCGACGCTCCTCGACCGGCTGAAGGAAGCGCAACGGGAGATCGACGCCCTCACCGGGCTGCCGGGGCTCGTCAGCGAGTCGGATTGCTCCGCGCCGCCGGATCCCAAGAACGCGTTCTTCGTCTGGAGCCAGACGGTCTTCGCGCGCGATCGGCTGACGTCGGCGGTCGAGTTGTACGATCGCCGGTGCCCGCAGGTCACGAGCCGGTTTGCCCTGAACCTTCCTGAATACACCGGCAGCGGCCGGCAGCCGCAAGCGGTCTCGTCCTGTCAGTGGGACGTCTTCGGCGAGCCGTTGCCAATCGGCTCGCAGAAACGGCTCGTGCTGCACGCCGAACGCGGCATCTGCGAAGGGAGCGGCGACGGCACGCGGTCGGTCGGCACGATCGTCCTTCATTTGGCAGTGGACGATTACCGAACGCTCCCCTTCATCACCTCGCAGAGCCCGTACTTCGAGCTCTTCCGACCCAGCCAGAACGAGGCCGCGCGTGAAGCGGCGCCTGGAAACGACGTCCACGTCGCCATCTACGGGTGGGGCCTCGAGCCGGTCTACACCTCGGGCCTCTCAGCCTGGCCGATCACCGAAGAGCTCTTTCTCCGCATCTACGACCCGGCCCGGCGGCCGTTCTGGCAGGAGATGTCGCTCGGAGTGGAGACGTACCAGGTCTACTTCACCAACGATCGCACGCGCATCTACGCGATCGGGTATCCGATGCTGACGCTGTTCGACCACTTGGTCCACCTGGCCGAGGTCAGCACGCTCGCCGGTGCATCCTTCGTCCTCGTGCTGTTCGGCACCGCCGTCTTCACCAGGCTCAGCCGCGAGCGGCCGCGCGTTGGCCGCGCGCTCCTCCGCGAGATTCGAGCGAGTTTTTATCGGAAACTCTTTTTGGCCTTCGTCCTCGCGTCGATTATCCCGGTGCTGATTCTCGCGCTGGTGATCCGCGCGTATTTCGCCGATCTGCTGCGCAGGGATATTCAGGCGGAGGCGGCGAGGACGGCCACGGTAGCTCAGCGCGTCATCGAGGAATCGGACGCGCTCTTGAACCGCGGCCCGGACGGGCTCGAGCCGCTGAACGACGACGTGATGGTCTGGATCAGCCAGGTCATCGACCAGGACGTCAACATTTTCGAGGGTGCGAAACTGGTCGCGACGAGCGAGCGCGACCTGTTTTCGTCGGGCCTCCTCCCCACCCGCACGCCCGAAGACGTCTATCGAGCGATCGTGCTGCAGCGGCTTCCGAGCTTCGTCGACGAGGACCAGCTCGGCGCGACGCCCTACCTCATCGCGGCCACGCCGGTGCGCGCCGGCGAGCGCGAAGGGATCCTGACCGTGCCTGCGGCTCTCCGGCAGCGGGACATCGAACGGGAGATCGACGACCTCGATCGCGGCGTCCATCTCGCCGTTCTCTGCTTCATCCTGCTCGGCGCCGCTATCGGCCTGTCCCTCGCCGAGCGCATTGCCGACCCAATCCGGCGCCTCACCCGGGCGACGCAGCGCATTGCCCGCGGCGATTTCGACGCCCGCATAGCCGTGCGATCGGTCGACGAGCTGCGCCGCCTGGTGGACGCATTCAACAGCATGGCTGGGGAGCTCAAGGCCCAGCGCATCGAGCTCGAGCGCACGCACAGGCTCGAGGCGTGGGCCGAGATGGCGAGGCAGGTCGCCCATGAGATCAAGAATCCGCTCACGCCGATTCAGCTGTCCGCAGAGCATCTCCTGCGCGTTCACGCCGACGAGGGGCGGCCACTCGGTGCTGTCGTCGAAGGCTGCATCAACACGATCCTCGGCCAGGTGCGACTGCTCCGGCAAATAGCCTCGGAGTTCTCGAGCTTTGCCTCGTCGCCGCAAGTCAAGCTGGGACGGGTTGCCGTGCCGGAACTCCTCGCCGAAATCCTCGAGCCGTACAGATCAGGGCTGGCCGGGCGGATCGAAATCAGAAACGGCGCCGGCGGGCCGCTGCCGGACGTGCTCGTCGACCGAACCCTGGTTCTGCGCGCGCTCGCCAATGTCGTGGAGAACGCGCTGCACGCTATGCCCGGTCAAGGTGAGCTCATCGTCAGCGCGGTCGCCGAGGAGGATTCGGTCGTCGTCACCGTCCGCGACACGGGTGTGGGAATGGACGAAGAAGCGCTGGCCAGAGTCTTCGAGCCCTACTTTTCGACCAAGACGTCGGGGACCGGCCTCGGCCTCCCGATCGCGCGCCGCAATGTGGAGTTGAGTGGCGGCTCAATTGAGGTGGAGAGCTGGAAGGGTCAGGGAACGACGGTCAAGGTTCGCCTGCCGGTAGCACGGGCGACTTCCGGTTCCGAATCCGCGAATACGCCAGGCCGATGAAGGCGGACGCGAGGTAGGTGTACGCCAGCACCACCAGCGCCAGTCGCGGGTGCGTGGCGATGAGCGCGAGGCCGACGGCGGCGAGGAACAGCACGAAATACGACCGGCGCCAGCCGACGTCGATCGCCTTGATGCTCCTGAAGCGGAACGTACTCACCATCAGAAATGCCGGCACGAGCACCATCGCGAGCGCCGGCAGCGCCGTTTCGCGTTCCTGCAGGCCGTACGGATACAGGTAGACCGTCGCGGCGATGACGCCGGCTGCCGGCGGGCTGGGCATCCCGACGAAGTAGCGCTTGTCGGTGGCCGTGCCGGTCTGAATATTGAATCGCGCCAGCCGCATCGCCGTCGCCGTGACGTAAAGGAATCCCGCGGCCCACCCGAGTCGCCTCAACGGCCAGAGGCCCCAAGTGAAAGCGAGCACGGCCGGCGCCAGACCGAACGAGACCATGTCGGCGAGCGAGTCCAGCTGAACGCCAAACGCTGTGGACGAGTTCGTCAGGCGCGCGAAAAACCCGTCGAGCGTGTCGAGGATCATCGCCACGCCGATGAAGAGCGCCGCCGTATCGAAGTCCGCGCGCGTCGAGTAGACGATGCACGCGTAACCGCAGAAAAGGTTGGCGACCGTAAACAGCGACGGAAGGAGGTAGACGCCGCGCCTGAAGCGATGTGGCCGATCTTCCCGGCGTCGGCGAAGCGGAAGGCTAGGCAGCATCGTTCCCCCGAAGGCAGGCGAGCACGGTTTCTCCGCCAACGACGGTCTGGCCGACGCCGACCTTGAGCGCGCTACCGGCCGGCAGGAAGACGTCCATCCGCGATCCGAATTTCATCAGGCCAATCCGTTCTCCGAGGCTGACTCGCTGCCCCTCCTCGACCCTGCACACGATTCGCCTCGCCAGGACACCGACGACCTGCCGGAAGACAACCGAAGTTCCGTTCGCATCGACCCAAATCTCGTTCAGCTCATTCTCATTGGCGCGGGCGTCGTAAGCAGGAAGAAAGCGCCCGGGTCGGTACTCGATTCGCGTGACGCGACCTTCAACGGGTGATCGGTTGATGTGGACGTCGAGCGGCGAGAGGAAGATCGCCACCTGGGTCCACTCGCCCGGCGGGGACGAACCCTCTTCGGCTGGCCCCGCAATCATGATCCGGCCGTCTGCCGGAGACACGACAAGATGCTCTCCTGAGGGAACGACCCGTTCCGGATCGCGGAAGAAATACGCGAAGAACCCTCCAAGCAGCGCGAGCGACGCAGCCAGGCCGTACCGGCGGGCCGCGGCGAATCCAGCTGCCGGGACGACGGCGGCAGCGACGAAAGGAAAACCGGCGCGATCGATTCTCATTGAGTCTCAGTGAGGGGGAATGCTATCCGAGGTGGCGAGGAAACAGCAAAAGGGCCAGATCGGGACACTACTCCCTCGGAGATTCTGGCCCGTAAAGTGTCGCCGTGGGAACTTCGGTCGAGATCGAAGCTCAGCTGCGGGCAGCTTGCGCGGCGTTCATGCCGAGACTGTGCCTGCGCAGAATCAACTCCATCTGATCCTTGAGTTGCAGCTTTTTCTTCTTGAGGGTGGTTTCTTCGACTTGCTCGGGTTGGGAGAGGTAGTGCCGGGCGGTCAGGTCGTGAATCTTTTCGTCGAGGTCGTGATGCTGCGATGCTAGCTGGCGGTACTCCTCGTCGCTCTGCAGCAGCCTGCGCCTCAGCTCTTCGAAGTCTGTCGGCATTTCCGCCTCCTTTTCCAGTAGGAAGGACTCCAGGTACTAGCGATGACCGTTCATGACGGCAAGGTAACACAGGTGTCGACGGGGCGCAATTCTGAATTCTGAATGCTGAATGCTGAAGGAAATGCTGAACTTCAGCCTTCACTTCAGCATTCAGCACTCAGCATTCAGCATTGCAAGCGAAAGTACCAACGCGTCTTCCTCGGGATGCGAATAGTAACTGCGACGGACCGCGGCGACGGTGAAGCCGAGGCTTTCGTAGAGGCGCTGTGCGGGCAGGTTCGAGCGGCGAACTTCAAGATACGTGCGGCGTGCGCCCTGGGCGGCCGCGTCGGCGAGGAGGCGTGACATCAATGCCGTGGCCAGACCTTGCCGCCTGAGCCTGGCGTCGACTGCGATGGTGTTGATGTGCAGTTCGTCGTAGACGAGCCAGCAGGCGCAGAACGCGGCGACCCGATACGGCGGCAACCGGACGACATAGACGCGCGCGACGTCGGACTGGCGCAGCTCGCGCTCGAGCATCTCCCTGGTCCACGGGTTGGTGAAGGTGTCGGCTTCGAGCGCCGCAACCGCGTCGAGATCGGCGTCATCCGAGATCCGCTCGATGATGAGGCCGGACAAGTCCGGGGCCGTCATCTGGTTTGCCGCGACCGGGCGAGCTCGGCGTCCGGCCGTCGAATGTAGATCGGCACGACCGCGTGCGGCATTACCGCGCGCGCGGGCGAAGCCGCGGCAAGCCGGCCGATGATGCCGGCAATCGGTGGGGTCGTCAGGATTTCGGCGCGGCCGCCAAGCCGCTCGCGGATCGCGCCATCGTATCGAGCAGCCCCGTCGCCGATGATGCGCACCGCTTCGCCGCGCAGCGCGTCGTCCCAAGCCTCGAGCGTGCGGATCGGCGGGAGCGATGACGGTTCCACCAGCACGCTTGTCCCCGTACTGTCGTACACGAGCCGCGAAGACTTCGCCGCGCTGCGCGTCGATCCACGCGGCCACCGGCGCGCTGCCGTTTCCGGCGGCCGCGGCAAGCGCATCAAGGGCGGAGATCGGAACAATCTTGCGGCCCGTCGACATGGCCAGTCCCTGCATGGCCGCGATGCCAACCCGCAATCCCGTGAATGACCCAGGTCCCGCTGCCACCGCCAGGAGGTCGATGCTGTCGAGCCAAACCGACGCGGCTTCGAGCACGCGCATGAGATCCCGCGGGAGCCGCTCGCCGTGCGTGCGCGAGCCGTCGCCGACGATCTCGCACAGGACGCTCGCCGCCTGAGACGACAGCGGCGCTTCCGGAACGGGTGGTGGTGTCGAGCGCGAGGACTAACACGTGTCGGCTCAATGTTATACTCGGGACTGTCCCGCGCACGAGCAATGTCCTCCCCTGCCTTTCTGGAACCTGCCGGTGCGACCCCGGCGATGCGTCAGTACTTCGACGCCAAGCGTCAGTACCGCGACGCCATCGTCTTTTTCCGGATGGGCGACTTCTACGAGATGTTCTACGAAGACGCGCTGACCGCGGCGCGCGCGCTTGAGCTGACGCTCACGTCTCGCTCGAAGGATTCGAGCGGCGGTGCGATTCCGATGTGCGGCGTGCCGTTCCATGCCGCCGACGGCTACATTGCGCGGCTCGTCAAGAAGGGATTTCGCGTCGCCGTCTGCGAGCAAGTCGAGGATCCCCGAAAGGCGAAGGGCCTCGTTCGTCGTGAGGTCGTGCGCGTCGTCTCGCCTGGCACGTTGACCGATGCCGGCTATCTCGAGGCCCGGGAGCCCGCCTTTCTGATGGCGATCGCGCCGCTCGCCGACGCCAGTGGCTGGGGCGTTGCGCTGCTGGATCTGTCGACCGGCGAGTTCACGTCGGCCGAGTATCACGGCGCCGACCGGCGCCAGGCGCTCGCCGACGAGCTGGCCATTCTCCAGCCGCGTGAAATCATCGCGCCCGAAGGCGATCACGACGCGGCCGCCCTGGTCGCCGAGGTTCGCTTGAACGCGCGGGTGACCTACGCCCCGCCGTGGACGTTCGATCAGGAGTCGGCGCGGCAAACCTTGCTCGAACAGCTCCGCTCTCAGAGCCTCGCCGGCTTCGGCCTCGAGGAACGTCCGGCGGCGGTGCGCGCCGCCGGTGCGCTCGTCCACTATCTTCGCGACACGCAGAAGGCTGATCTCGCGCACGTGCGCGAGATCGCGTTTCGCGCCGGCGCCGACTGCCTGGTCGTCGACGCCACGACGCTGCGCAATCTCGAGGTCCTCGAAGCCGCCGACGGCGGCCCGACCGGCTCGCTCCTGGTCGAGATCGACCGGACGATGACCTCGATGGGAGGACGGCTCCTCCGCGCCTGGCTGCTCAGGCCGCTCGTCGCGCTCGAACGGATTCAGGATCGGCTCGATGCCGTCGAAGAGCTGGCCTTTCGATCGACCGAACGGGCCAAGCTGCGCGAGACGCTCAAGACGATTCATGACGTCGAGCGGCTGGTCGCGCGCGCGTCGCTCGGGATCGCCGGGCCGCGCGATCTGGTGGCGCTGCGGCAGTCGATTGCGACGGTGCCGCGGGTGCGGATGCTCCTGAGCGATCTGCAGTCGCCGCTCGTCAAGAGCCTGGTGGCCGAGCTCGACGATCTCGCGGAGCTTCGCGACGAGCTGGATCGCACGCTCCTCGACGAGCCCCCGGCCGTCGCCCGCGACGGCGGCCTGATTCGCGACGGCATCGACGCCGAGCTCGACGATCTGCGAAGCGTCAGCCGATCCGGCAAGCAACACATCGCCGCCATGGAAGACGCCGAGCGGACGCGGACCGGAATTGCGTCGCTCAAGATCCGCTACAACCGCGTCTTTGGCTACTACATCGAGATTTCGAAATCGAACCTCGCCAGCGTGCCTCCCGACTATCACCGCAAACAGACCATCGCCGGCGGCGAGCGTTTCATCACGCCGGCGCTCAAGGACTACGAGGAGAAGGTCCTCGGCGCTGACGAACGCTGCCTCGAGCTCGAGATTGCGATCTTCGAACGGCTTCGCGCGCGCGTCGCCGGCGAAGCGCCGCGCATCCAGGACACGGCGAGAGGGCTGGCATCGCTCGACGTGCTCGCCGCGCTCGCCGAGACGGCGGCGGCCGGCAACTATACGAAGCCGATGATGCATGCCGGCGACGATCTCGTGGCGGTCGACGTGCGCCATCCGGTAGTCGAACGCCACGTGCCCGAGGCGTTCGTGCCGAACGACGTGACGCTCGATGGGTCGACGCGGCAGCTGATTGTTCTCACTGGACCGAACATGGGAGGCAAGTCGACCTACCTCCGGCAAACGGCGCTTCTCTGCCTGATGGCGCAGGCCGGGTCGTTCGTGCCGGCCCGCAGCGCCAAGCTGCCGGTCGTCGATCGCATCTTCGCGCGCGTCGGCGCGTCGGACAACATCGCCCGCGGCCAGTCCACCTTCATGGTCGAGATGCAGGAGACCGCCAACATCCTGCACAGCGCAACGTCGCGGAGCCTGCTCATCCTCGACGAAATCGGCCGCGGCACGTCGACGTTCGACGGACTGAGCCTGGCGTGGGCGGTCGCTGAGTATCTGGCGTCGAACCCACGCGCCCGTCCCAAGACGATCTTCGCCACGCACTATCACGAGCTGACCGACCTGGCCGACGCGCTGCCGAACGTCACCAATTGCCATGTCGTCGTGCGCGAGTGGCAGGACGACATCGTGTTTCTTCGCAAGGTGGTGCCGGGACGCTCTGATCGGAGTTACGGCATTCAGGTGGCGCGCCTCGCCGGGCTGCCTCCGTCGGTAGTGGCGCGGGCCCGCGAGATCCTCAACGGGCTCGAGCGCGACGAGCTGTCGCGCGGCGGCCGTCCATCATTGACCACAGAGGGGAACATTGGCGGGACCGACGTCAGTCGTCAACTCGGCCTCTTCCAGGCGCCCGTGGCGGCCGAGGATCCGGTGCAGCGACGACTCAAGTCGCTCGACCTCGACAACCTGACGCCGCTCCAGGCGCTGTCGCTCCTGGCCGAATTGAAGCGCGAGGCCGGCGGATGAGCCGTCGCGGGGGTCGGGCCCCGCGACCGCTGAGAAGCGCCTGCTTCTTCGGCCTGATGATTCTGGCCTCGTCCATCGCCTCCGCGTCTGGACGGTACGATCCACGACTTCGATTTCAGACGATTTCGACGACCCGCTTCGACATTCACTATCACCAGGGTGAGGAGCCGCAGGCCCGTCGCCTGGCGCGCCTCGCCGAGATCGTCGCGGCCGAACTCGATGCGACGCTCGGCCGGCCATCGGGGCGCGTGCAAGTCATCCTCGTCGATCAGAGCGACCTGTCGAACGGGTGGGCCACGCCGCTGCCGTTCAACACCATCGAGATCGCCGTTGCCTCCCCGGCTGGGTCGAGCTTGATCGGGAATACCGATGACTGGCTGCGCCTGGTGTTCGTGCACGAATACACGCACGTCGTGCACCTCAGTCGAGGCAGGGGCTGGATTGGAGGGTTGCGGCGCGTCTTCGGCCGCATGCCGCTGCTCTACCCCAACCTCTATCTGCCACTGTGGCAGATCGAAGGCATTGCCGTGCATGAAGAAAGCGCGCTGACCGGCCAGGGGCGAGTGCCGGACCGGAATTTCCGCGCAATCGCCGACGTCGCGTCGGCGGAGTCCAGGTTTGAGCCGATCGATCGCGCGAACGGCGGTCTTGTCGACTGGCCATCAGGCCAGGCGCAGTACGTCTATGGGGCGTACTTTCACGAGTTCCTGGTCGCTCGATACGGCGAGGCGTCGTTGCGGCAGCTGACGGACTCGACGGCGGGTCGCGTCCCGTATTTCGGTTCACGCGCCTTCAAGAAAATCTTCAAGCGCTCGCTCGGCGATCTGTGGCGTGAGTTCGAAGCCGCCTCGCGCGAGCCGGTCGCCGCCGCGAGCGCGAAAGTGACGCGGCTCACCGAGGACGGTTTCGGCGTCGCTGGACCGCGGCTTGCTCCCGACGGCCGCTTGTACCACTCGGTCGTGAACCCCAATGGCTTTCCGGCGCTGCTCGTCCGCGAACCGGGCGCGACGGAGTCGCGAAAGGTCACCAATCGATACCTCGGTACGAACCTCGGGTTTGCAGGATCCGAGATTGTCTTCGATCAGATGGAGATCGAACATCAGGTCGGACTCCAGTCGGATCTCTACGCCGTCGCCGCGAGCGGCGGTCGTTCGCGTCGACTGACGCACGGCGCGCGAGCGGCCGATCCGGACGTCTCGCCCGACGGCCGACTGATTGTTTGCACGATTCAGCGGGTCGATCGGCGCGAACTGGCACTGCTCGATGTTGCGACCGCGTCACCGCGCCCGGGTCCCACGCCGCTCGTCTCTCAACCAGGCGTCCATTTCTTTTCGCCGCGATGGTCCTCCGACGGTCGATGGATTGCAGCCGAGCGGACCACGATGGAGAGACGATCGGAGGTGGTGCTGATCGATCCCGCAACGAAGCTCGTTGCGCGGACGGTGGCGTCCTCTGCCGGCAGCCGCAGCGTCTCGCCCGCGTGGGCTGCCGATGGTCGTCTGTTCTTTGCGTCGGACCGGGACGGGGACGGTTTTCGGATTTTTGTGACAGACATAGAAACGGGCGCGACATCCAGGCTGGAGGACTCGGGAGCCAACGCGACTTCGCCCGCGCCGTCGCGCGATGGCCTCACCCTCGTGTTCGTGGGGTTAACCCCAGGTGGCCACGACCTGTTCTCGGTGCCGCTGGAATCGGCGCGCTGGACAACGGTCGGTCCGGCGCCAGCGGAGACCCGTGTGCCGATGGGCGTCGACGCTCCGTCCGCGGCGCCGGCGGCCGTCGCGTCCGCGTCCTATTCACCCCTTCGCACGATCGCGCCTCGATTCTGGACCCCGACGCTCGAGTCCGATCAGGACGAGCTCGTCATCGGCGCGGCGACAGGTGGGACCGACGCGCTCGGCCGGCATATCTACGCGGCAGAAGTCGGTTGGGCCACCGCGCGGGGACGGCCCGACTGGCAGGTCGCCTATGCCTACGATCGCTGGCGGCCGACATTCTTCGCCAACATCGCCGACGACACCGACCCCTGGCGCGATGGCGAGTTACGCACGCGCGAAGGCAACGCCGGCGTTCTCTATCCGATCCGCCGGGTCCGCTGGTCCCAGTCGATTCTGGGCGCCATCCACTCGTCGACCGAGCAGTTTTCCTGTGCCTGCGGCGCCGAGAGCGGCGCGCGTGTCACTCGCGGCTCGCTGCGGGCGGGCTGGCTCGTCGATGATTCACGGTCCTACGGATACTCCATCAGTCGCGAGGATGGATGGAACGGCACCTTCACGTCTGAGTTCACGCGTGAGGCGCTCGGCGCCGACGACAACGGTCAGGCGACGACACTGGACCTTCGCGGCTACCTCCCGGTGTTTCCGCGGCATGCAGTTGTGGCTGCGAGGATTGCTGGCGCGGCGTCGTGGGGCGACCTGGTCGTCCGCAGGCAGTTCAGCGCCTCGGGCAGCGGTCCGCAGCTTCTCGGATTCGATTTCGGCTCGGACGCCATCGGCCTTCTGCGCGGCCTCAGCGAGGATGCCATCGTCGGGACGCGCGCGGCTGTGGTCAACGTCGACTACCGGTTTCCGCTGCTGCAGATCGAGCGGGGCATTGGGACGTGGCCAGCCTTCGCGCGCGTCCTTCACGGCGCTGTGTTCGTCGATGCGGGGCACGCCTGGGACAGCGTGTTCGAGCGCTCGGACGTGACGGTCTCGCTCGGGGCCGAGCTCTCGCTCGACGGTGTTGTCGGGTACGTGCTGCCCCTGACTGTGACGGCGGGCGGCGCCTGGGTGTCGCACGACCGGGGGTTGGTCGGGTTCGCCAGAATCGGGAAGGCATTCTAGGGCGCTCCCAGCGCCTGTATACGAGGTATACTGTCGCCGCCATGGCGACTCAGGACCTCTATGGCCAGGCCGTTCGAGCGCTCGATCAGGGTCGCGGCGCGGACGCGACGACCCTGCTCGTTCGGGTGCTGAAGCGGCCGGGGCTGGGGCGCGAGGAACAGATGCAAGTCCGCTGTGCGCTGGCCGAGGCCTGGCTGCTGCAGGACGACATCCGCCAGGCGACCGAGGCCTTGGGGCGTCCGCCCGAGGCGCGGGAGCGACTTGATCCGGCCCGCCTCTCCGATCTCTGGCGGATGCACGGCCGTCTCGCGGCGGCGCGCGGCGAGCCGTCCCGCGGCATTGCGTTCCTCACCAAAGCGCGTCAGGCCGCCGAACGGGCGCACGACTCGCGAGCCATCGGGCTCGCGCACTTCGAATTGGGCCTGTGCTATCGGCAGGTCGGCGATACGGCAATTGTCCGCGAGCACTTGACGCAGGCGGCCTCGGCGCTGCATGCCGTCGGCGACCGGCGCCACCTGGCGATGGTGCATTCGCTCTCGGGCGTCACGCTTGCCCAGGAAGGACGCCTTGACGAAGCCATGGCGGCGCTCGGGCAGGCGGAGCGTCTGGCCGTGCTGGTCGAGGCCGGCGACGTGCTGGCGACGGTCTGCGGCAACCAGGCGAACGTCGCGCTGATGCAGCACCGGCACGACCAGGCGTTGACGCTGGCCGAGCGCAGCGTGGAACTGCAGCAGGAGGGCGGCACGCCTCACGGCCTGGGCGTGGCGCTCGCCTCGCTCGGACAGATTTGCGTCCGCCTCGGCAGCCTCAATCGGGCAGAAGAGGCGCTCAACCGCGCCCTCGACGTGCGCAGCCCCCTGCAATTCATGCGGGAGACGACCGGCGCCGTCTTCGATTCGCTGGCGCAGATTCATCTCATCCGCGGCCAGCATGAGGAGGCCGATCGGTGCCTGTTGAAGGCGCGCGAAGCCTACGGCGAGTACGGATCGCAAACCGCCCGCTGGTATCAATGGTCGTTGCTGGTCCTGCAGGCGCGTGTGGCGTTGCGCCGGGGCCAGCCAGGCCCGGCGGTCGCCCTCGCATCCGACGTGGCGAAGTCGGTCGACGCGCCGCCCGGATACGTGCTGCAGGCCGAGCTCATCGCGGTTGAGGCGCTGCTCGCATCGAACCTCGTCGAGGAGGCGCAGCGGAGGCTTGACGCGGTGGCCGGTCGGATCAGCCCCACCGCGATGAGCGGCACCTGGGGCGAATTTCTGCGCCTGCGCGGACGGCTCAATCGGACGGCCGGCCGATCGACTGAGGCGTATCACGACCTTGGCCAGAGCGTCAGCGTGTTCGAGTTGCTTGGCGAGCGGCATCAGGCCGGATTGAGTTATCTCGAGCTCGGTCGGCTGGCGGCCTCAGCAGGCGCACGATCCAGAGCGACGCGGTATTTGACCGATGCCGTGTCCATCTTCGAGGCGCTCGGCGCGGCTCCCGATTTGGGCGAGGCCCGGCAGGCACTGGAGGAGACGCCGGCTGCGGCGACGGGCGGCTACGTCGGCGTCCAGATGGACGGCGAAGACGCGCTCGTCCGTCGAATCGTCGACGCGGCGGTCATGCCGGCCCTCCTTGCGCGTGAAGGGGCGACCGCGCTCCTCGAAGCCTGCGACGCGCAGGCGGCCGTCGTCTTTGTCCACGCCTCCAACGGGCAGGTGAGGGTCGCGGCTTCAGCGGGATGCGACCCGTCGCGGGCCCGGGAACTGTCGATTGAGGCTACGCGGTCGCTGGCCGCGCGCGCCACGTCCGCGGCCCCAATCGAGCCACTTGGGCGGGACGCCGACGGCCCGCGGTTCGCGCTCGTCTCGAGCCACCGGCCGTTCCCCGGGAGCACCCGCCAACGGTTTCGTACGCTCTGCGCGGTACTGAGGCAAGGATTCGATCTTTGCGCGGCTCGCGATCGTCCGGCGGAGGCGGCCGGGGGTGCGCTCGAGCGGCCGCTCGAGCCCCTCCTCCCGGGATTCGTCTGCGCCAGCACGGCGATGCACCGCGTGACCGAACAGATCCAGCGCATGCAGGGAAACGATCTGACGGTCCTCATCACTGGCGAAAGCGGGACCGGCAAGGATCTCGTCGCGAGGGCCATTCACGCCGGATCGCCGCGGCGCGGCAGCATGTTTTTGCCGTACAACTGCACCAGTGCGACGCGGGAGCTCGCCGACAGCCAGCTCTTTGGCCACCGCCGAGGCAGCTTTACGGGTGCGATCGCCGATCAACCAGGCGTCCTGCGCACGGCGCTGGGCGGCACGCTTTTCCTCGACGAAATCGGCGATCTTCCACTCGACGTCCAACCCAAACTGCTGCGTTTTCTCGAGCAGGGCGAGGTCCTGCCGGTCGGCGACACGCGGCCGCAGCGCGTCGACGTGCGTGTGGTCGCCGCGACCAATGCAGACCTCGAGCAGCGCGTGGCCGAGGGCAAGTTCCGGGAGGATCTGTTCTACCGCCTGAGCGTGATCCGCATCCACGTTCCGCCGCTGCGCGATCGCCGCGAGGAGATTCCGCACCTGAGCACGTTCTTCCTTCGGGATGCCTCCGAACGCCTCGGCAAGCCCGGTGTTCGCCTGAGCGCCGACACCCTGGATCTCTTCGATGTCTTCGCGTGGCCCGGCAACGTGCGGCAACTCCGGAACGAAGTGCAGCGCGCTGTCGCCATGGCCCTTCCGGGCGGGCTCATCACTCCCGATCTCCTCTCGCCGGTTTTTGCGACGGCGGTGGACAAGCACGCGGAGGGCTCGCCGCGGATCCACGGACGCCGAACCAGTCTGGCGTCGGCTGTCGAATCCCTCGAGCGTGAAATGATCGAAGGCGCGCTCGAACGTGCCGACGGCAATATCTCTGAAACGGCGCGCTTTCTCGGGCTGACTCGGCGGGGTCTGTATCTCAAGATGCAGCGGCTCGGAGTAAGTGCTGCCCGCGTGTAGACGAACCGCACACGACTGCGCGGGCCATCGCCAGCATACCAAGTATCCAGCATTCACGCGGTTTGGCTACTAAGTAGCCACAGTCAAGACTTCGTCGATCCGAACGCATTTCTTAGTAAACACCAGAAACAATGGATGTTATCGTGGCATCGCGAGCTCCGGGGCCTAAGTGTCCAGAGACGGCCTGCCGCTTGATACAAGGTTGCGCGGGATTCTTCGGGGAGGCTGATGACATGGAGCAGAGACTTCGACTCGTTCAGGGTGGACACGGCCGGTCCGACAAGCGACAGGCAGAGCGCCTGGCCATCGCGGTGCCCGGCCAGATTGTCTGGAAGGACGCGAAGGGTACGACTCGCATGGCTTCGGTGGTTACGCGCGACGTCAGCGAGCAGGGCGTGCGCGTCGAATGTCTGAGCGGCACGCCGATTCCACTTTATCGCCTCGTCTACTTTCAGGTGGATCGCGAGGCGCGTCACCGGCCGGACCTCCCCGCCGCCCTCCGCAAGTCCAGTGTCCTCTCGGCGATCTTTCGCGTCGGTGCGTGTCAACAGGCGACTGGCGCGCCGAGTGACTACGCGTTGCGCCTCCTCGTCGAACCGGAGCGCAAGGTGACGGCGACGCCCGGGCGTCCGATGCACGTCTCGATATCCGGCGAAGCGGGCCGCTCGCTCACTGCGTAGGCTCAAGGCTCAGGGCTCAAGGCTCACGGAAGTTCGGAGAGGGGCCCGAGGCATAATTGCTTCGGGCCTTTTCTATCTCATCCCTCTCCAACCGCGACTCGTACCAACTCTCCCAATCGAACAGAAAAATGCGGTAGGCTGACCGCCTTGAGCTTGAGCCCTGAGCCTTGAGCCCTGAGCCAATTCGAGGACCCCATGATTGACCGTCGCCAGTTCGTCCAAACGATGATTGCTCTTGGCGCAGCGAGCTCCGTTCGCCCGAGCGCGCTCCTCGCCAGCCAGAATTCGACCGAGCTGCGTGACCTTGCCGACGCGGCACTCGCGTCCGCGCGCAAGGTTGGCGCCAGCTACGCGGATATCCGCATCAACCGCTACCGCGTGCAGTTCATCTTCACCCGCGACCGACGTGTCCAGAACATCGTCAACACCGAGGACTTCGGGTTCGGCGTGCGCGTGGTCGTCGACGGTACCTGGGGTTTCGCGAGCAGCAGCGTCGTCACCAAGGACGAAATCGCGCGCGTCACCGCGCAGGCGGCGGGCATCGCCAAGGCGAACCGGAGAATCAACGACGAGCCGGTTCGCCTCGCGCCTGTCGAAGCCTATAACACCGAGTGGAATACGCCGGTGAAGAAGAACCCCTTCGACATGCCGCTGCAGCCAAAGCTCGATCTGCTGCTCCAGATTCATGAGGAAGCGCTCAAGGTCCCCGGCGCCAGCTTCGTCTCGGCGTCCATGCAGTTCGTGAACGAGCACAAATACTTTGCGTCGACCGAGGGTTCGCACATCGAGCAGTCGCTCATCCGCTCGTATCCGTCGTTCTCGGTGACTGCGGTCGATAAGGCGACGGGCAAGTTCTACTCCCGCGCCTCGCTGACCTCACCGATGGGGATGGGCTACGAGTACGTGGACGGCTATCCCCTTCTGAAGGAAGCCCGCGTCGCCGCCGAGGAAGCGGTGGCCATGCACAAGGCCAAGCCGGCGCCCGCCGGACAGAAGACGCTCATCCTGCATCCGACCAACTTGTGGCTGACGATTCACGAATCAGTCGGCCACCCGACCGAGCTCGATCGCGCGCTTGGGTACGAGGCGAACTACGCCGGCACGAGCTTCCTCACCACCGACAAGCTCGGCAAGTTCGAGTTCGGATCGAAGATCGTCAACATGGTCGCGGACAAGACGCAAGAGCATGCGATGGCGACCTGCGGCTATGACGACGATGGGGTAAAAACAACGCGCTGGCACCTCGTCAAAGCGGGAACGTTTGTCGACTATCAGACCACGCGCGACCAGGCGCACCTGATCGGCCAGAAGGAATCGCATGGCTGCAGCTACGCCGACAGCTGGGCATCGATTCCGTTCCAGCGCATGCCGAACGTGTCGCTCGAACCCGGCGAGAAGGACGTGTCCGAAGCGGACATCATCGCGGCGACCGACGATGGGGTCTACGTGAAAGGCGATGCGAGCTACAGCATCGACCATCAGCGCTACAACTTTCAGTTCAGCGGTCAAACGTTCTGGGAAGTCAAGAACGGCAAGATTACGACGCAGCTCAGGGACCTGGCCTACCAGTCGAATACACCCGAGTTCTGGAAGTCGTGCGACATGCTGGGCGGCAAATCAACGTATCAACTCGGCGGCGCGTTCAGCGACGGCAAGGGCCAGCCGTCGCAGAGCAACTCGGTCAGCCACGGCTGCCCGATCGCGCGGTTCGCGCGCGTGAACATCCTCAACACGGGACGGTAACCGATGATCTGGACCAAGGATCAGACCAAGGCGCTGACCGACCGCGTGCTGTCGCTCAGCAAGGCGGAACAGACGTTTGTCGCCGTCAACGGCAGCGAGCGCGCGAACTTGCGCTTCGCCCGGAATACCGCGACGACCTCGGGTGCCTCGTCAGGCACGAGCCTCGCGATCACTTCGAGCTTTGGCAAGCGCTCGGGCACCGTCACCACCTCGCAGTTCGACGACGCCAGCCTGCAACGAGCGCTGAGCAGGGCCGAGGAAAGCGCCAAGGCGTCCCCGGAGAATCCCGAAGCGATGCCGTTTCTCGGGCCGCAGACGTATTCGCCCGTGAAGGCCTACTTCGACGACGCGGCGACGGCATCCCCCGAGTGGCGCGCGTCGTCGGTCGAGACGGCGATTGCGCTCAGCAAGAAGAAAGACGTCGTCTCGGCTGGCTTTGTTGAGACGCAGTTGGCGATGCAGGCGGTGGCGAGCTCTCTCGGGCTCTTTGCGTATGACCGCTTCACGGCGGCCGACTACAACCTCACGGCGCGTACGCCGGACGGGTCGGGCTCCGGTTGGGCATCGAAGTCCTTCAACGAGCTGCGGCTGCTGCAGCCAGGGACGTTGGCCGAAACGGCAATCGAGAAAGCCGCGACGGCGAAGAATCCCTCGGCCATCGAGCCGGGGAAATACACCGTCGTCCTCGAACCGGCCGCGCTCGCCGACCTGCTGGCGTTCATGCTCTTTTCCGCCGATGCGCGTCAAGCGGACGAAGGGCGGAGCTTCTTCTCGAAGAAGGGCGGCGGGAATCGCGTCGGCGAGCAGATCGTCGGCGATAAGGTCCGCATCTATTCGGATCCGGCGCATCCGCTGGCCCCGAGCATCTCGTTCGACAACGAAGGCCTCCCGATTGCGAAAAATGTCTGGGTGGAGAATGGCGTCCTGAAGGACTTGTTCTACTCGCGATTCTGGGCGCAGAAGATGGACAAGCAACCGACGGCCGGGCCGGCCAACGTCATCATGGAAGGCGGCAACGCGACCATGGCTGACCTGATCTCGGGGACCGAGCGCGGCGTGCTGGTGACGAGGTTCTGGTACATCAGGCCGCTCGATCCGCAGACGATCCTGGTGACCGGATTGACACGCGATGGGCTCTATCTGATCGAAAAGGGCAAGGTGACCCGGCCGGTCAAGAACATGCGCTGGAACGAGACCCCGATCGTCGCGTTCAACAACATCGAGGCGATGACGGCCCCCGAGCGCGTGGTGAGTGGTGAAGGCATCGGCGGGTCCGGACTCGCGCTCGTCTGCCCGGCCGCTCGGATCCGCGAGTTCACGTTCTCGAGTTCATCCGACGCGGTATAGAACTGCCTTGAACAGGAGATCAGGAGATCAGGAGGCCTTTGGGGCTTCCAGTAAATCTCCTGAACTCCTGATCTCCTGTTCCACGTGCTTCAGGACTTGCGTGCGTCTTCGAGCTCGCGCTTCGCATCCGTGAAGTAGAGCGACGCGGGAAACTCTTCAGTGACGCGCGTGAAGGCGCGAACCGCTTCTTCCTTTCGCCCCGCGAGCGCGCACGCTCGCCCGAGCTGCATCAGCACGCCGTCGACGGGCAGCTGTGAGGCCGTGTCCCGGCTCAACTCGGTGTACAGCGTGATCGCGTTGTCGTACTTTTTCTGGGCGACCTGCGCCTGGGCGAGCCCGAGGCGGCCGGTGCGTCCATACAAGCTGGATCCGGCTCTCGACACGACTTCCTGAAATCGCTGTTCCGCCTCGCTGAAGCGCCCGAGCGTCGCGAGGATCCCGGCGGCGTGATACCTGGCGGCGATGCCGGCCTGAGTCGACGGGTAGCGGTCGGCGGCTTCGAGGAACTTGGGAAGCGCCGCTTCGAGCTTGGCCTGCTCGGTCAGATAGGTACCGGGCTGCTGCACGGGAGCGGGGCTCCCCGGCGAGGGTGGGGCGACGGGCACCACAGGCGCCTCGTAAACGGCCAGCGCGCTTGCGAGGAGGTCGGTGCCGCGGCTGGCGGTCGACTGCCGCCACCACGCATACCCGCCGACGATCGCCAGCAACGCGACGATGACGGCGACCGCCCAGGTCACATCGCGCTGGCGGGTGGCGAGCACCTCCCGCGCGTGCACGACCGTCCGCGCGAACTCGTTTTCCTTCAGTTTGTGCCGTTCCTGGCTTTTCATAGTCGTTCCTGTCTAGCAAACAATCAGTATGTAGTGTCCGGCTTCCAGCCGGACCCGGCGGTGGGCCGCCTCCACCGTGCGAGCCGCATCCCCCTCCGGCGGTGGCGCATTGGCACTGGCTTGCCAGCCGCAGCTCGCGATCTATTGCGGCGACCTGGCTTGCCAGCCGAAGCTCGCGTCCAGAAATGCGGCGCGAGCGAAGCCTGGCTTGCCAGCCGAAGCTCGCGTCCAGAAATGCGGCGCGAGCGAAACCTGGCTTGCCAGCCGTAGCTCGCGATCTAATGCGGCGCGAGCGAAACCTGGCTTGCCAGCCGTAGCTCGCGATCTAATGCGGCGCGAGCGAAACCTGGCTTGCCAGCCGTAGCTCGCGATCTAATGCGGCGCGAGCGAAGGCTGGTGCGCCCGGCAGGACTCGAACCTGCGACCCCCGGTTTAGGAAACCGATGCTCTATCCTGCTGAGCTACGGGCGCGTCGATCGAACGGTCAGGTCAGTATTGCAGCACGGCAAAGAGATTCTCACCCTGCAGCTTCGATCGGCCACCGAGCTCAACGAGCTCGATCAGAAACGCGATCCCTTCGACGCGGCCGCCGAGCTGCTTGACCAGGTCGACTGTCGCTCGCGCCGTGCCGCCTGTCGCCAGTAGATCGTCGACGATCAGCACGCGCTGGCCGGATTCGATCGCGTCGTTGTGCATCTCCAGGCTGTCGCTGCCGTACTCGAGATCGTAGCTGACCTTGACCGTCTTCGACGGCAGCTTGCCGACCTTGCGCACGGGCACGAATCCCGCGCCGATCCGGTCGGCTACCGCTGCCCCGAGAATGAAGCCGCGGCTCTCGATGCCAACGACCAGGCTGATGCCGCGGTCCTTGTACGGATTCGCAAGGCTGTCGATTGCAACCCGGAATCCGTCCGGATCGCGCAAGAGCGTCGTCACGTCATAAAAGAGGATGCCGGCCTTCGGAAAATCCGGTACGTGTCGAATCTTCGATTTGAGCGCGTTCAAGTGATCTCCGAATCTCCCTGCGATGTTGTTATCAGGCTACCGAATCGAGAACCCGGTAGCCCGCCCCGACGGTACAGTCGCCTCGCTGACGACCTGATCGACGACGGCGCCCGACGGTCCTCTCCAGAGCGCCGCCTCGATTCGATCGACAGACGCTTGTTCGCCTTCGACGAGCGTTTCCACGCGGCCGTCCGCGAGGTTACGCACCCACCCGTGGACGCCCTCGATCGCGGCCCGAGCTTCGACAAAAAACCGGAATCCGACGCCCTGTACGCGACCGCTGATCAGGAACCGCCGCGCGACGAGCATCAATCAGACATTATACGGGACGCGCAGGTGGGCCCAACACCAGGGCCTCCGTGACTCCTGTGCTATTGTCGCGGCATGCTCCGCATCGGCGCCAGCAGCCATGGTGAATCGCATCTCCGCATGCTACGGGTCGTCCGCCGCGGTGATCGGCACGACGCTCGCGATTTGACCGTCGGCTGCCGTTTCGAGGGTGACTTTGCCGATGCGTTCGTCGAAGGCAAATCGGCTGGACTCCTCCCCGGCGAGGCGTTGAAGAGCCTCGTGCACGCCACCGCCCGGCAACATGCCGGCGCCGAGATCGAACGGTTCGGTCTGGCGCTCTGCGAACGCCTGCTCACCGGGCATCCGCGCCTCACTCGCGCCCGGGTCGACATCAGCGAACGTCCGTGGAATCGACTCGAAGTGGGTGGAAAACTCCAGGGGCAGGTCTTTCTGACTGGCACGCCCGAGCGTCGCACTGCCGCCGTCACGAGCAACGGCCAACAGGTCGCCGTCGTCTCGGGCATCGAACAGCTGACGATCATGCGGACGTCGGGACTGGCGCCGGCACGCCCGCGTCCGGCGGATGAGCCAGACCCAAGCGGTGTTGACGATGGGCTGCAACGGTTGCTCGTCGCGAGCCTGTCTGCCCGCTGGACCTACACGAGCGGCGACGTCACCTTTGATCCTTACCGGCAGGGCGTGCGCGCGGCGATCACGGAAACCTTCGGCTGCCAGGCGAGCCGCTCGGTTCAGCAGACGCTCTACGGCATCGCCGACGTGGTCCTCTCGTCCTATCAGGAGATCAGCGACATCACGTTGTCGCTGCACGAGCGGCCGTACCGGCCCGTCGATCTTTTCAACGTCGGCGTCGAGAACCCCGATGATCTGTTCGTCGCGATCGAAGAACCCGTCGGCGTCATCGAAATCACCGTCGAGCGCGACGGCCGCTAGACGCTCACAAACCCGATCCGTGTTGTCCGTGTGATCCGTGGCACTCAATCGCCTCACCCGCTCCGAGGCGGCACGCCGTCTTTGACCGGTGCGAGCTTGCGTTTGGTGAGCAGCGCGTTGAAGCCGGCGAGATCCGACGCCACGAGCGCGTCGAGCCGCGCGAGTTCCTTGTCGAGCCGGCCGGACAAATCTTTGAATACGGCGTAGGCCTGCGCCGTCGGCTTCGCGTCCCCACTTTCGACGGTGCCCTGGAGCGCGGCCAGCTTGTTGTTCAGCCTGATCGGATAGTTGAGCGGATCCTGGTTGCTGCGATTCCGGTACTGGTAAATCTCGCCTTCCACGGCCAACAGCTTGTCGGTCAGCGCCGAGCCGGCGGTCTTGAGCGCCGGGTCGGCATCCGCCCCGCTGCGCGCCGCAATCTGTTCCTTCAGGCTGCGGATGCGCAGCACGGCTTCGTTCGCGACCGTCACCTTGTCGCTGATTGCCTTGGCCAGCGTGAATTGCTCGACCAGGTCGGCGTCGGTGATCGTCGGTACGTTCGCGTTGCGCACGATCGCGAAGTCCTGTGTCTTCGAAACGCCATTGGCCGTCAGCTTGACCTGGTAGCGCCCCGGAGCCGCCACCGGCCCGCGCGTGCTCGCGGCCCAGAGAATCAACCCCGGGAAATCGCGAGCTGAGGGATAGCGCAGATCCCAGCTGAACCTGTTCATGCCCGCCGCAACGCCAACCCGCGGTGGTCCTGCGCCCCGTCCGCCGCCTTCGTCGTCGTCTTCGCCACCGGGCGGGGTCGCGCCACGGCCGCCTCGGCCCTCGGGCTCGCCGGCCTTCCCGGTGAAGCTGGTGATCCGAGTGTTCTGCGCATCGAGAATGTCGACGGTTACCTGTTCGGCGGCCTGCTTCAGGAAGTAGTCGATGGTAACCGCCGGCGCGACCGATCGCACCGCGTCAGCGGGATCGAAGAGCACGACCGGTTCGTTGGCCGTCTCCCGCGAGACCTGTCGCAGCACGCCGATGTTGGGCATCACGTAGAACGATCGCCCATGCGTGCCGATGACGAGGTCGTCGTTTTTGACCTGGATGCCGTGCACCGGCGTGACCGGCAGCCCGTTCTGGAGCGGCTGCCAGGCGCCGCCAGCGTCGAACGAGACGTAGAAGCCGGTTTCAGTTCCGAGAAACAGCAGCCCTTTGCGTTTCGGGTCTTCACGAACGGCGCGTGGAAAATCGTCGGCCGGGAGGCCGCTGACGATCTTCGTCCAGGTCTTGCCGTAGTCGGAGGTCTTGTAGACGTAGGGCGCGCGATCGGAGCGCTGATAGCGATTGCCGGCCAGGTATGCGCTGGCGGCGTCGTGAGGCGACGCGTCGATGAGGCTGATGCGCGTAAATGGCGGCAGCCCCTCCGGCGTGACGTTGGTCCACGTCTGTCCAGCGTCACGTGTGACGTGCACGAGCCCATCGTCGGAGCCGGCCCAGATCACGCGGCCCTCGACGGCCGACGGCGCTAGCGTGAATACGGTCGCGTAGGTTTCGACGCCGGTCTGATCGAGCGTGATCGGGCCACCCGACGGGCCGAGCGTCGCCGGATCGTGTCGCGTCAGGTCAGGACCGATGCGTTGCCAGCTCTGGCCCTGGTTGGTGGATTTGAAGACGTGCTGCGACGTCGCATAGAGCGTCTGGGGATCAGTCGGCGCGATCACGATCGGGAAGGTCCACTGAAACCGCTCGGTGATGTCCGACGCCGACGCGCCCATCGGGTTGTCCGGCCAGATGTTGATCGCTCGCCGTTCACCCGTACGGCGGTTGATTCGCGTCAGCAACCCGCCGTAGCTGCCCGCGTAGAAGACGTCGACGTCTCGAGGATCCGGCGCGATGTAGCCGCTCTCGCCGCCGCCGACGGCGTACAGCTCGCCGCTACCGGTGCTGGGCACGCACGCGGTCGTGTTGTCCTGCTGGGCGCCGCACACGTGATACGGCACGTGTGCGGTCGTGAAGACGTTGTAGAACTGCGCGGTCGGATAGTCCTGATCGGTCCAGCTCTCGCCGGCGTTTGTCGACACATTGGCGCCGCCGTCGTTGCCGTTGATCATCCTCGCCGGATCGGACCGATCGATCCACAAATCGTGGTTGTCACCGTGTGGGACGCGGATCGACGCCAGCGTCTTACCCGCATCGGTCGAGCGGTAGATCCCGGTGTTGAGGATGTACACCGTGTCACGAGCCTTGGGGTCGGCGTAGATGCGGGTGTAATAGAACGCGCGCTGGCGGAGCCGTCGATCCTCGTTGACGCGCGTCCAGGTGGCGCCGGCGTCGTTCGACAGAAAGACGCCGCCGTCGGCGGCTTCGATGATCGCGTAGACCCGGCTGGCGTCGGCTCCGGAAACCGATACGCCAACCTTGCCCCACAGTGGGGCCGGGAGGCCGCTCGCCTTTGTCAGCTCCGTCCAGGTCTTACCGCCGTCGGTCGTCTTGAAGAGCCCGCTCCCCGGTCCGCCGCTCGACAGCGAATGCGGCGTACGGAAGACCTCCCAGAATCCGGCATAGAGGACGTCAGGATTTGCCGGATCCATCGACAAGTCGGCGGCGCCGGTCTGCTGGTTGCGGAAGAGCACGTTCTGCCAGCTCTTGCCACCATCGATCGATTTATAGATGCCGCGTTCCGCGCTCGGGCCGTACGGATCGCCAAGCACGGCCGCGTAAACGACGTCCGGGTTGGCGGGATGGACGCGCAGCCGGCTGACGACCATGCTTCGCGCGAGGCCGACGTGCGTCCAGGTGCGACCGGCATCTGCGGATTTGTAGACGCCGTCTCCCTGGATGACGTTGCCGCGCAGCTGGACTTCGCCCATGCCGGCATAGACCACGTCAGGCTGCGATTCGGAGACGGCGACCGCGCCGACCGACGATGACTTGAAGAATCCGTCCGACACCGCCCGCCAGGTGACGCCCCCATCGGCCGATTTCCAAAGACCGCCGCCCGTCGCGCCGAAGTAGTACTCGTTCCGTCGGCTGGGGCTGCCGGCCACCGCAATTGATCGGCCGCCCCGTGAAGGTCCGATCGATCGCCAGCGAAGCCCACTCAGCAGTGACGCGTCGATTGCCGGCGCGGCCTGCGCCTGCAGAGCCGGCGTGATCGCAGAGCGGAACGAAAGGAGCGAAAGGAACGAATTGAAATTGATCGTGGCAATGACGCCGATCGCAACGGCCGAAACGATACGCCAGCGCATGCGACGAGTGAGCATGGGCGGATGGTAGTCGAGGCGCGTGCTCGGTCACAAGAGTGGCGGGGCAACTGGCCAAGATCTGAACCGGTAGCCAATGGATTGGCCGAATCTCGCACTGCAAGTACGAACTCGTCGCGAATTTGTCTAGATATTTTGACGATCGATGGAGAGACCGTAAGGCACGGTTGCTGCATCCGCCGGCACCACTCGGGCCCAGACAGCAGACAGCAGGGCCGATGGCAATCGGTGCAGTTCTGGTCTCCTCCGGTCCGGAACGCCCTCCCGAGCTCGCAGCGCTTCGGGGCTGGCACTTCTTCGACCCTGCTGTCTGCCGGCTGTGGCCCGACTTCGCCTATCGGCTTCGTCGCGGCAGGCTCCGCCTTCGTCATTCGGCTTCGGCGAGGCAAGCTCTTCGCCTGTCCGTGTCCCCTACCCTTTTGGATAGCCCGTGTGGGCCTTGACCTCGCGGATCTGCAGGATGTGTCGCTGCGAGTGCGTCGAGATCATCAGGAACCACTGATAGACGTCCATATTCCCTTCGAGCAGCTTCCGCGATCGCAGGTCCTCGCTCGTCGATTGCGCGTAGTCGCGCATCGTCGATCGCAACGTGCGGAAGGCGGCGAGGGCGTCAGCGGCGGTCTTGAAGGTGCCGTGCGGCACACGTGCCTCACCGGTCTTCTGGCGGGTGGTCCGATCGATCCCGTACCAGAGGATTGCCGCGTCTGTCGCCTCGAGTTTCTCCGTTGTCGCCGGCTGCTTCATCGAGTCCTGCACCCTCTGCCAGTATTGCGGCTCGGCGATAGCCAGGTGTTCGGTGACGTCGGTGATGCTCCAGCTCTCGGGCGTCATCCTGAACGTCAGCTGCGCCGGCGAGAGCCAGTTCAGCTCGCTGACGAGCCAGTTCTCGGTCATCTCGAGGTGCGCCAGAAGGCGCTGGCGGTCGCCTGCTTTCATCGGCTCGCCGGCCAGCGGCGCTACCAATAAGACACTCAACGCCACACACGCGCCGACTCGTTGCATCTCAAACCTCCACTGCCGATCGTCTGCGACCGGATCGTGAAGGTCAATGCCGTTGGTCCCCGATCTGGAGCCTCCGGTCACATATTTCTAATAGTGCTGGATCAGCGGTTCGGATCTGACGCAGAACTACGAATCAAGAACGACGCGAATCTGCGTCGTCAGTGGACTTCGTAGCGCGAAGCGGGCGTGACGTGGAGAGGCTCGGCGGGTGACGTCGGTGGCGCCTTCGACGCGGTCACGAGATCGGGCAGCTCGCTGAAGCCGTTGAGCAGCCGCTCGAACGATTCCCGATCGTAACGCGAATAGGTCGCCCAGGCCAGGACCTGATGAAACGCGCGGCGGCCGGCAATGGTGGTGTGAAGGTACTTGATGCGGGTCTGCTGAAAGAAGCCTTCGATCTGGTACTGCAGCGCATCGAGGCCGCCGATCGTCCTGCGCTCCGGGCCGCTACATGAGATCAGTCGGATGCTCCCGGTCAACTCCGTCCGCGTATTGACGGAGTGCTCGTAGACCGTCATCTCCGGCACGAAGTCCTCGATCGAGTCGCTGATGACGATGACGTGCCGGCCGTGCAGCGCGTGAATTGCCTCGATGCTGGCCGTCTCGTTGAGATCCTGCGCCTGGCGCCAGCCGTCGGGGAGTTCCAGTCGGGCCAGCCCGAGCGACTGATCGACGAGCACCCGGGCGCCGACCTGGCGCTTTGGTACGAAGTAGCGGAGGCGCTCCTTGTAATGGACCGCCAGCGCACCGGCCGAAAGCGTAATCAAAAAGACGATTGTGTCCATGAAAGCCCGTTCAAGACGAGCAACCGATGGTCACGATGCCAGCATCGTGCCCGACTCAGCGGTTGTCGTTCAGGCGGCTAACGTGGGATACTTCCCGTCCTTTGGAGTGCGCCGTGCGAAGAGTCATAGTGTGCAAAAGTAGGAAACGCCGCGCCTGCAACACCTTGGGTGGCCTGTTGATGGCCGCTACGCTGTTAGCGCCGGCGCTTGCCACGGCCCAGGGCAGCCGCGCGGCAGAGGTAGCTCAGAAACAGGAGGAGAAGGCGGCGGCGAGCCACCCCTATACCCCCACTCGCTTCGAGAAGGTCATGACCGACCTGGAGAACAGCTTCGTCAGCCCTCCGAGCGGCATCTTTCCCTATTTCGGCAGCGTCTATCCCGGTGGGGGCTTCACCCTTGGCGCCGGCTACCGTCACTTCTACGCCAAAGAGGCGGTGTGGGAGGTGAAGGGGTTGTACTCAATCAAGAATTACAAGAACATCGAGGTCGGAACCAGGACCCCGTGGAACTACGCTGGCCGCTGGGCAACGGGGGTCCGCGCTGGCTGGCGAGACGCGACGCAGGTCGGCTACTACGGCCTCGGCGAGAACGCGACCAAGGACGACCGCGCGAACGCCAGGATCCAGTGGGGCTACCTCGTTGGCGAACTCGCGTTTCGTCCATCGTCGTGGACCCGCCTCGAGGCCGAGGTGGGGTACGACGACATGAAGGACGAGGGCGGTTCCGGCTCAGCGCCGTCGATCGAAACGGTTTACAACCCCACCACCGCGCCAGGCTTGTTTCAACATTTGAAGTACATCCGCACTCAGGGGGCCGCGGCGATCGATTGGCGCGTGTCGCCAGACTACTCACGCACTGGCGGCTTCTACGGCGTGACGTTCACCGACTTTGCGGATCAGGACAACATCTACAGCTTCCAGCGCGTTGACGGCGAGTTGATTCAGCACTTGCCCATCTTTCGCGAGACCTGGGTCCTCTCGTTCCACGGTCGCGTGCAGAGCGTGCTCGACGACGACGACAATGTCCCCTACTACCTCATGCCGTATCTGGGAAGCGGCAGAACGCTGCGGGCGTATTCCACGGGGCGATTCCGCGATCGCAACACGCTTCTGACCTCGGCCGAATTCCGCTGGATTCCGAGCCGCCTCGCGCTGGACATGGCGATTTTCTACGACGCCGGCAACGTCGCCAGCCGATTCAAGGACCTCGATTTCAACGACATGAAGTCCGACTGGGGCGTCGGCGTCCGGTTCCACGGGCCGACGGCGACAGTACTTCGAATCGAAGCGGCCAAGGGCACCGATGGCTGGCATCTGGTCATCTCGACCAATGCGGCGTTCTAACCAAGAAGGCGTTCTCATCATGCGTATGTCGCTTCTCAGCCGGGTCACGATCGCCTCGGTGATCGGCCTGTCGTTCATCTTCGGCGTGACGAGCGTGGTGTCTTTCGCGCAGTCCCGGCCAAAGTTCTTTACCGACGATCCGATCCTCCGCGAGCCCGACACTCAGGACGCGTCGAAGACGCAGTCGTGGACCATCGGCCTCATCGCCGACCTGACGCTCAACGTGTTTGGCAAGCCTGGCGACCCGATCTTCGGCGGCCGCGCACAGAACATCAACACGATTGACGAAGTGCCGGACTCGAACTGGTTCACCAACCGGATTTACGCCAAGGCGCTGTCGATCGACGAGTTGACGCGTGGGCCCAATACGGGCAACGGCCCGGCTCCTGGCAAGTGGACGATCATTCGGGCAAAGACCGCCGGCGCGGCCCCGGGGTTCACGGTGCGCGACGAGGCGGGCAATGTCTGGTTTCTCTCGTTCGACGCCGACGGATACCCAATCGCTGCGACGGCGGCGATTTCGGTAGCGACGCGACTGTTCTGGGCTCTTGGCTATTACGTCCCGGAGGGCTACATCACGACCGTGCGCCCAGAAAACCTCGTCATCGCCGATGACGTGACGATCCCCTCGCACGGTAGACGCCGTCGCTTCACCAACGGCGATCTCAAGAATGTCTTTGCACGGTCGAACAAGAGCGCCGACGGCTCCTATCGGGCGATGGCGCAGAGTGCTCTGCCCGGCCGCGTCATCGGCGGCTTCAAGTATTTCGGGACTCGTCCCGACGATCCGAATGATGTCGTACCGCACGAGCACCGGCGCGAGTTGCGCGCGCTCCAGGTCTTCGGCGGGTGGACCAACCTGGTCGACATGAAAGCGGGCAACACGCTCGACACCGTGATTACCGAGAACGGCCGGTCGGTCGTCCGGCACTATCTGCAGGACGTCGGATCGACGTTCGGCACCGGGGCGCTCGATGCGCGCGACCCTGACGAAGGCTATGAACGAGTCTACGAGGGTAAACCGACCGCCAAACGTCTCGTGACGATGGGTCTGTACATTCAGCCGTGGCAGACGGCGGACTACGTCAAGAATCACGAAATTGGCCGCTTCAGCAGCGATGCCTACGAGCCAGAAAAGTGGACGCCTCGCGTTCCCGCCGGTGCGCTGCTGAGGATTCGTGCCGACGACGAGCTCTGGGCGACGCTTCGAGTGATGGCGTTCACCGACGATCAGATTCGCGCCGCGGTCAAAACCGGGCAGTACAGTGACCCGGCTGCTGAAAAACTTCTGGGCGACGTGCTCATCGCGCGACGGGACAAGATCGCTCGCGTCTACCTGACCAAGATCAACCCGCTGACCAAATTCAGCCTGTCGGCATCGGGCGAGTTGACGTTCGAGAATCCGGCCGTCAGGGCGCACCTCGCCGACGCGCCCAAAGGCGGCTACCAGGTGGCGTGGTCTCGTTTCGACAACGTCGCCGGGACGACCCAGGCCATCGGTTCGCCGGCAAGCGCTGCTGGTGAACGCCTCCAGGCTCCGGGTGACCTCGCACAGGCCGACGGCGCCTACGTCAAGGCCTCGATCAGCGCCGTCGATGCGCCGCATCGCTCGTGGTCGACGCCCGTCGACGTCTACTTCAGGCGAGCGGGCGGCGCGTGGCAGCTGGTTGGCGTTGATCGGTTGCCCAATCCGCCGGCAGTGACGGCCGCGACGAAATAGCAGCTGTCGTTCGACTGGCGTGAAAAGCCACCGTGTAAAGTGAAAAGATTACTGTAGGGCTTTAATACTTCACGACGCTCACCTTCTCGGTTGGCCGCAGGTACTTCGTCGGCAACCTGCGGCCAAACGCAATCCATTCACGCTCCGATTCCTCGAGATTGCTGTTTGGCGCACGCGTGGGCGCGAATCGTGCACAACGGCGCGTGGCTGAGCCGTACGGCTCGGCAAATCCCTGCGAGGGTGGCTGTATTTACGAAGGTAACCGATGGCATGGACGGTGTCGTCCGTGCGTGTGTGCGCTCCCCGCATCGCACTGTCCCTCGCCCTGATTGCTGGTTCGCTCGCGTCCTTTCCGTCGCCGCTAACGGCGCAGACGGTTAGTCCGCAGATCGTCGAGTTCGCCCCGTCCCCCGATCACACCGCCTCGGTCAACGGCGTCGCTGTCGTGACCGAGTACGAGTTGCGCTTCTTCGCTGTGGGGGGCACGCAGCCGCTTCACGTGATCGAACTCGGCAAACCGAACCCCGAGAGCGACGGCAGGATCCGTTTCAACTTCGCGGCGTTGCTGGGCGCGTGGCCGGTGGCCGGCGTCGTGTACGAAGCGCGTGTTGCCGCGGTCGGTCCCGGCGGATCATCGCAGAGCACCATCTCGAACCAGTTCGTGTTTCCAGGCACGACTCCCCCGAACTGCTCGTATAGCTTGTCGACGCAGTCGCGATCGGGAAATTCCGGTTCCACGACCGGCACGGTTGGAGTGAGCGCGGGATCCGGCTGCGCCTGGAACGCGTCGAGCGATTCGGCGTGGTTGACGATCACCAGCGGATCCAGCGGCAGCGGCGCCGGATCGGTCGGCTACTCGGTTGCGGCCAATTCGACAACGTCCCAGCGTGCCGGCCGCTTGACGATCGCCGGCGCGACATTCACGTTTACTCAGGCGGCAGCGGCGTGCGGATACTCGCTCGCGCCGACCTCGCGCAGTGTCGGCACGACGGCAACGACTGGAAGCGTCGGCGTGACGGCTGGCAGCGGCTGCGCGTGGACGGCCACCAGCTCGGGCAGCTGGCTGACAATCACGGGCAACCCGAGCAGCAGCGGGAACGGCACTGTGAATTACAGCGTGGCGGCCAACAGCGGGTCGACGGCCCGCTCGGCGACGCTGACGGTTGGCACCGCGACGTTCACGCTGACGCAGAGCGGCTCGTGCACCTTTGCCGTGAGTCAAACGAATCGCGGCTTCAATCCCTCGGGTGGTAACGCGAGCGTCGCGGTGACGGCCGGAAGCGGGTGCTCATGGACGGCCACACGATCGGGATCCTGGATCACGATTACCAGCGGCTCGAGCGGGTCGGGCACCGGCACCGTGAACTACCGTGTTTCGGCGAATGGCGGTTCCTCGTCTCGAACGGGGACCCTGACGGTCGCCGGAGAACCCATCACGATTTCGCAGTCCGCCGCCACAGCTCCCAACTCACCGGCGGGTCTCCGCATCGTGTCCGTGCGGTAGTCCCCGCGACGCCGGCGTCGGTCAATCCCCTGCCCTGGGTCCGGCTCGTAACAGCAGCAGAGCCTGGGGCAGGAAGAACGCGAAGTCATACGCCGCGAACAGCCAGTACTCGCGCGCCTGCGTCAGAAAGAACATCACGCCGGCGAGCCGGCCCGCCGTGGCGAGCCACGCGTTGACCCTGTAGCGGCGGCAGTCAACGGCCGCCGGGACGTAAAAGCTGCTGAGCAGGATCAGCAGGAGACTCGAAAACCTGACCCAGACAACCGGTACGGCGTCAGGCAGTCTCGAGAACGCCAACATCTCTGACGGCCATAGCAGAGTCGGCACCGCCAGCGCCACGTTCGCGATGATTCCCACCCACACCACGCGCTGGAACCAAGTCTCAGAGGTCAGTCTCATCGGTGCTCCCTCTCACTCCTCGTGACATGCGCTACAGCGTAGACGATCCCGGTCGAAGTACACTGAATTCCGACTGAGGTTGAGACGATATGGGACGACTCGAACAGATCTGGATTAAACGTGCGCACCGCGGGCCGATGGATCCCGCGGGCGAAGGCCGGCTCGAAACCGGCAAGGGTCTCGTCGGCAGCGCCAACTACGGCGGCCGGCGTCAGGTCACGATCATCGCGGCGGAACGCTGGGCCGAGCTCGAGGCGGTCCTCGGCGCCACCATCGATCCGTCGCTGCGCCGCGCGAACCTGCTCGTGTCGGGGATCGATCTCGTCGAGTCGCGCGATCGCGTGCTCTCGGTCGGCCGGTGCCGGCTGCTGATTGGTGGCGAGACGCGTCCATGTGAACGCATGGAGGAAGCGCATCAGGGTTTGCAGGACGCGATGCGGAGCCGCTGGGGCGGCGGCGCGTGGGCACTCGTCGAACAGGGCGGCGAGATCAAGGTCGGCGACGACGTGCTGTGGGAGTAGGTCGGCGTCGCCCGCCTACCCAAGTGACGTTCGCGGTTAGAGACTCATCATCTTCTTCACGCTGTCGATGATCAGCTGATCGAGGGGAATCACGAGCAGGATGAGCGGTGCGAACGGAAGCGCGCCGGCAATGGCGAGCAGCAGAATCTGCGACGGGACAATTGGCAGAACCGACATTTTCCTGATGAGCTCGAAGCTGCTCCCCAGATCCGCCAGGGACTGCAGATCGGGAGTTCCGAGGATCGGCTCGTCCGGCGGCGGGTCCGTGCGGAGCCACTTCGCGGCGAATGCGCGCGTGTAGCTCGCAGCCAGCGTTCCATACTCGAGCAGCGCACGTTGCTTGATCTCGATAAGTTTCGGGGTGAAGAAAGCCAGCGGCGCAATCAGCGTGAGGGTGCCGCCAATGATGGCGGCCGCTAGCGAGATGGCAAACTTCGTGAGCGGTACTCCGGCAAAAAGGATCTGCTCGGCATAGCTCGCGGAGAGGACGGCGCTCATAGCCAGGCTGATCGGCGCCAAATCCACATGCGCGACGCCCAGTCCCGCAAGCCCGCCCGCCGCGTCGGGATGGGTGGGAATGAGTTGCAGATCCAGCCGCGAGAAGCGCCACAAAAACCGCGTCCAGATCAGCAGGCGCCAGCACCAGCGCCAGAACAGGAACTGGAACACCGGGATGCACACCAGCGTGTACCACCATCCGGCCGGGGTGGGATCTCCACCAGCCTTGGTGCGCCACGTTGAGACGTCGAGCGGTAAGTCGGCGCGCAATCCGGCCACCATCAAGACGGCGGTCAGGATCACGAGCGCGGCCTCGATTCCCCACGAGTCGCGCCACCGGACGGCCTGTTGCACAGCGGCCATGAGCCTGGGCTCCTCGCGTGGGAGTATCAGACGCGCCTGCTGGATCCGGCGGAGCACGTCAGCGATTCTGCGGTCGAACACGGCTTCGGCGGAAAAGAAGAGCGGGATCGCCACCAGGAGCCGGACATGCGTGCCCACGCTCTGCCAGAACCCGATCCTCGGCCCGGTGCTGAATGCGCCCTCGACCGCGGTCAACACCGCCAGGGGAACCCACGTCAATAGCGCGAGAGCCAGACCAGGTCGGACGAGACCACCGGGGCCGTGGAGCAGACCCAGTCTCCGGCCGAGCCCGTACAAAGGGCCGCCTCGACAAAGTGAGAATCCAGTAATGACTTGATCCGAGCTCGTCGGTGCTGTCACGCGAGAATCATAGTCTGACCCGGGGGCATCGAGTCGTTACGAAGGCGCTTTGTCGAGGTCTCCGCTGCGCGCCAGATCGATGAACGCTTCGACCATCGCGGCGTCTCGCAGGCCGCGCGAGGCCTCGTCCCTGAGCTCCGTGAACGCGTACTCGGCGCGAGCGCGGGACGATACGGCCGCGCGCTCGTCACGGCATCGTAGAGGTCGGCTGTGCTGACGATCTGCGCCAGGACCGAGATCTCGTCGCCGCGCAGGCCGTCCGGATAGCCGCTGCCATCGAGGCGCTCGTGATGCTGGCGAACGATCTTGCGAACCAGCCGCAGCGATCGGAGCTCGCCGCACAACCGGTCGCCGATGATCGTATGCTGCTTCATCATCTCGAACTCACTGGCGGTGAGCGCTGACGGCTTGAGCAGCAGCGCATCGGGAATGCCGATCTTGCCGATGTCGTGCAGATAGCCGCCGCGATCGAGCGCCGCGAGATCCTCGGCGGATTGGCCCAGGGTCGCGCCGAGGGCGACGGCGTAGTGCGACAGCCGTTCGCAGTGTCCGTCGGTGTACTGGTCGCGGGCCTCGATCATGAGCGCGAGGCTGCGCAGGATTCCTTCAGTCGAGTCCAGGTCATCGGTGTACTGCTTGAGTCGAACGAGCGACGCAACCCTGGCTTGCAGTTCCTCGGGATCGAACGGCTTTCCGATGAAGTCGTCGGCGCCGGCCTGCAAGCCGCGGATCTTGTGCTCGCGAGCGTTGAGCCCGGTGACGAGCGCGATCGGAATCAGCCGTGTCTCTGGTGCCTGCTTCAGATAGGCGCAGACCTCGAAGCCGTTGATGCCGGGCATCTGAACATCGAGCAGCACCAGGTCCACGTGCCGATGGCGGAGCATCGACACCGCTTCGTCCCCCGACGAGACCGGCACGACCTCATACCCGAACTTTTTCAGCAACCGCTCGAGGAGTGCTCTGTTGATCTCCTCATCGTCACAAACGAGAACTGTTCCGAGCGTCGGGGCCCCATTGATCACCAAGCGAGTCTACCAAGAAAGGCGGTGGTGGCTGAGGAATTGGCCGGAATGGTGTAGCCTGCCCTTTCACTGTCATGAACGCGGAGGCCCAGTCTGACAACTGTGATCAAGTCTCGGTTCGGTCGGTTTCTGCACCAGGGGCCGGCCATGGTTGCCCTGACCAGTATCACTCTCCTTCTCGGGGTCCTCGCGCTCGTCAGCCCCCTCGCTGAGTCCGGGGCACCGGCGCCTCGCGAGGGTTTCCTGCTGGCGATTGCCGCGGCACTGGAAGTTCTTCATGGCATCCGCCGATCGTCGGTGTCGGCGCGCCGGCAGGCCGCCACCGGGGCGTTCATCAGCATCGCGATTGCTCTGCTGTTGATCAACGCCCCGCTCGTCGCCAGCGCGGCGGTGCTCGTCGGGATGGCGGGCCTCTTCCTGGTGGATGCTGTCCGCTACGCGACCGCTTTCCCGCGCTCGCCGGAGTCGTCGTCGCGAAGGCTCGCCGCCCTTGCCGTGGCCGGCAATCTTGGTGTAGCGCTGCTGCTCGTCGCCGGACGCGAATGGGCAGTCGTGTGGACGATGGCTGTTGCGGTGGCACTGCGGATCTTCGGCACGGCGTGGAACATTGCCGTATCCCCGGTTCACACCGCCGCCGACGCCGAGGAGTCGGTCGTCGCCGAGTTGGCCATTCCCGACAGCGCCGCGCGCGGCCGCGCTCATTGCCGACGTCGAGGCGGGCGAACGCGCGCGCGCACCGGTCGACCGCGGCTGGATCGCGGCGTTTGTCGCGACGCTTTTCGCGATCCATATCGGCCGGATGGGGACCGATGGAACGCTGCTCGGCATTCTCGCGCCCGCGGTCGCGGTCGCCGGGGACATGTTGATTGCAATCCTGATCACGTTGCTCCTGATCAATCCGCTCTATCTACTGTGGCGCTGGCCGACGCGATGGATTGAGCGGCCGATGTGGCGCTGGTACCTCTCGCAGGATGATGCCGCGCCGCCACGATTCGTCGAGCGGATCGCCGCGGCCTGGCTGCGGCGGCGTTTGCGCTTTGCCGTCCGCATGCGTGCCGGCCGCTACTCGATTCGCGCCGCGATCAACCAGGCGATGCAGCACGGCCTTCCGCTCGCCGCGGTCATCGCCGCGACCGTGCCGATCTGGGGCATGAGCTGGTATTTCGATACCGAGAACTGGGCCGCAGGCATCTGGAACTCGTGGGCCGAGTCGCGAACCGCCACCTGGCGGGAAGCCATGGTTCACGCGGTGCTGGCCGAGGATGCGGTTCGCTCAGAACCGTTGCCGTTTGCCGTGCGGCCAGCCGGTGTCGACGGCCCCGGGGATTTCTCGTTCATCGTCATTGGCGATACCGGCGAAGGTGACGCCTCGCAGCACATCCTGCGCGATCAGCTGCTGGCCGTTGCCAATCATCCCGATGTGCGCTTCGTTGTCGTTTCGTCCGACGTCGTCTATCCGGTCGGCGCAATGCGGGACTACGAGGCAAAGTTCTGGCTGCCGTTCAAGGGCGTGACCAAACCCGTGTATGCGATTCCCGGGAACCATGACTGGTACGACGCGCTCGAGGCGTTCGCGGCGACGTTCCTCGAGCCTGCCGCGGCCCGTGCTTCGATGCGAGCGCGCGTCGAAACGGACCTCCGTCTGACGAGTACCACCGACGATCGCATCGAGAAGCTGATTCGACAGGCCGACTGGCTGCGGCAGCAGTATGAAGTGCCGACGGGGTTTCAGCGCGCGCCGTTCTTCGAGATCCAGACCGACGACTTCGCGCTCTTGTCGGTGGATACGGGCGTGATCAAGCGCGTCGATCCCGCCGAGTGGTCATGGCTGCAGTCTGCGCTCGCCCGCTCGCGCGGCAAGCTGATCATGGCGGTACTCGGTCATCCCTTCTACGCAGGCGGGAGCGCCCAGACCGCCGGCTATCAGGATTTCGCCGCACTCCGGGCGCTCCTGCAGGAGCATGGCGTCGCCATCATCATGGCCGGCGACACCCACGATCTCGAGTACTACCTCGAGCCGCAGCCCAGCGGCCCGGCGGTGCATCACGTCGTCAACGGCGGCGGCGGAGCCTACCTCAGCTTCGGCACGTCGCTCGCGTGGCCGCGCCAGCCGCCGACCGTCGGGTGGGCGTTCTATCCCGAGACCCAGGCCGTGATGGCGAAAATCCAGGCAGAGACACCCTGGTGGAAGCGGCCCGCGTGGTGGTGGACCCGCCAGCTCGGCGCCTGGCCGTTCTCGGCCGAATGGCTGTCAGCGGTCTTCGACTACAACGTCGCCCCCTTCTTTCAGAGCTTTGTCGAAGTGCGCGTCGAACGGTCGACGCGCCACATCCGCCTCCGCCCCTACGGTATCCATGGCCGGCTGACGTGGGGCGACCTTGCGTCGTCTGAAAGCATTCGCCCTCCGGGCGCGACTCGTGCGACGGCCGTCGAGTGGTCCGTGCCGATGGCGCGTTGATTGACTGCTACACTAGCGAGGCTGCGCCTCAGACCATCGAGGCTCCACCTCGCTAGACGCATTGTTTGACAACGGCCTTGACCGAACATCTGACTCAAGAACAAAGAAGCGCGTCGGTCAAGGCCTATGGCCAGATGTCTCCGACGATGGCGCCGCTCGCTCTGCGCGTCGCCAATCTGCGAAAAGCCTACAAGGACGTTGTCGCGGTCGATGGCATCGATCTCTCTGTTCGTACCGGCGAATGCTTCGGCCTGCTCGGGCCAAACGGCGCCGGCAAGACGACCACGATTGAGATCTGCGAAGGGCTGACGGAGCCCGATTCGGGAGACGTCGAGATCCTCGGACGGCGCTGGGCGTCCGACGCGCAGGCGCTTCGCCAGCGGCTCGGCATTCAGCTGCAGGAAACGCAGCTCGCCGACAAGCTGACGGTCGCGGAAACTCTGCGTCTCTTCCGAAGTTTCTTCGACCGCGGCCCGGCGCCCGAGGACGTCATCGCGCTCGTGCAGCTCGAGGAAAAGCGCGCGGCCAGGGTCAGCGATCTGTCCGGTGGGCAGAAGCAGCGCCTCGCGCTCGCCTGCGCGCTCGTCGGCGATCCGGATCTGCTCTTTCTCGACGAACCGACGACCGGTCTCGATCCGCAGGCGCGGCGGCAGCTGTGGGACCTCATCGAGGAATTCAAGAAAGCCGGCCGGACGATCCTGCTCACGACCCACTACATGGATGAAGCCGAGCGCTTGTGCGACGAGCTCGCCATCATGGATCACGGGAAGGTGATCGCGCGCGGCACACCGGGGTCACTGATCGCATCGATCGGCGCCGAGCACCTCGTCGAGCTCTCGACCGGCGACGCGGCACGCGCTGTTGATCTCCCTGCCTTGCGGCAGGTCGTCGGTGTGCGCGACGCGCAGGCGGAGAACGGCACCATTCGAATTCAGGCGACCGAGCTGCATCGGGCCGTGCCAGCGGTCCTCGAGGAGCTGAGGCGTCAGGGTATCCCCCTGACCGAACTCGGCACGCACTCGGCGACGTTGGAGGACGTGTTCGTCTCGCTGACGGGGCGTCACTTGCGCGATGAGTGAGCGGCCGTCGCTCCGGCACATTCGACAGGGGACCTCAGGTCAGGCATCCTTGCTCGATCATCCGATCGTTCAACTGACGCTCGTTCGCGTCCGCGAGTTCACGCGTGAGCCCGAGGCGGTGTTCTGGGGGCTGTTTTTCCCGATTCTCATTACCGCTGGGCTCGGCATCGCCTTTCGAAGCAGTCCGACCGAGGTTCTGAAAGTGGCGACGTCGTCGCCGGCCATCGCTGAGGCATTGCGGCAGGAACCAACGCTCGACGTGACCGTGCTGGACGAGCCCGCGGCCGCGCAAGAGCTCCGCGTCGGCAGGGTGGCGTTGCTTGCCGAGGCGGGTCCGGAGGGCGCCGTCGTGTATCGCTACGACGACACGAATCCCGAGGGTCGGACGGCACGAATGTTCGCCGACCGCGCCGTGCAGCGTGCCGCCGGCCGGGCCGACCCTGTGCCCGCCTCCGACGCGATCGTCCGCGAGGCAGGGTCCCGATACGTCGACTTTCTCGTGCCGGGGCTCGTCGGCCTCGGCATCATGAGCAACACGCTCTGGGGCCTCGGCTTCTCGATCGTGGACTCGCGCCGTCGCAAGCTGACGAAGCGGCTGATTGCCACGCCGATGTCGAGGGCCGCCTATCTCCTCTCATATCTGCTTTGGCGAATGTTGATTCTGGTCGTCGAAGTAGGCATTCCGGTGGGCTTTGGCGCGCTGGCGTTTGGCGTCCCGGTGCGCGGCAGCTTCCTCGATCTGGTGATCATCAGTGTGCTCGCGTCGCTCGCGTTCAGCGCGCTGGCGCTCCTCATCGCGAGCCGCGCGCGGACGATCGAAGCCGTGTCCGGGCTGATGAACCTTGCCCAGGTCCCGATGTGGATCCTCTCAGGCGTGTTCTTCTCAGCGCAGCGGTTCCCTGACGTCGTCCAGCCGCTCATCAGCGCGCTGCCGCTGACCGCGCTCATCGACGCCCTCCGCGCGCACATGCTCCAGGGCGCGGGTCTCGCTCAGGTGGCGCCGCAGCTGGGCGTGCTGAGCGCCTGGCTGGTCGTCTGCTTTGGTCTCGCCCTCAAGCTGTTCCGCTGGAAGTAATGCGCAACGGCGTTCCGACAAACGTCTTCACCCGAGCGGTGTCCACTGGCCATTCGCGGCGGCATTCGACGAAACTATTGCTGCTTGTGCAGGCTCCGGTCTTCGTACGGTCGCAACTGCCACTCGAAGAAGGTCCATGTCCGGTTCCACGAATCGCGCTGATCGGGTGAATCGTCGCGCTCGAGTGTCTTCGGGTTGACGCGGCGATTGAACGTGTGGCCGCCACTTGACGGTCCGGGAACGGGGTCGACGTAGACCTTGGTCTCCGCGAGGTCGGGCTTGCGCGACCGCAGCGCGTCGACGATCTGCTGATCTTCGACAAAATCGACGTCGGTGTCGTTGGTCGCGACGTGGACGAGAAGCGGTACCTGCAGTTTGTCGACGTGATAGAGCGGTGAGCGCTCAATGTAGAGGCTGCGCTTCTCGAATGGGAGGCCGCGAATCCTCGACTGTGTCGAGAACTGGCGCTGGTAGCCTGGTCCCTTGTACGAGAGCCGGAACACCAGATTGGTCACCGGTACCATCGCTGCCGCGGCCTTGAATGGATGCTTCTCACGGAAGACCGACAACAACGTGATGTAGCCGCCGTGGCTCCAGCCCATGATCCCGAGCCGATCCTGGTCGACGTGTGGCAACGTTCGCAGGTAATCGACGGCGCTCATCGTGTCATCGATCTCGTATCCGCCGTAGTCGATGGCATTGTGGTGCGCTTCACCGTAGCCCGTGCTGCCGCGATACTCGGGGCAGATGACGACATAGCCGCGCTCGACAGCCTCCTTGACGAACGGGAACATCCCCACGCCCCAGTTGCCATGGACGCCACCGTGGACCCAGACCATCGCAGCGTGTCCTTTCGGTCCCCGCTTTTTCAGCGGTTGAAAGAGATAGGCGGGAATGTCCATGTCCCCCACGCTGCTCCGGTAGCTCACTTTCTTGAAATCCATCACCCCCTGGCTGGCCTTGGCATACCGTTCGTCAGCCGCCGCCTTGGCCTCGATGTCGCGCGCGAAGTCGTAGCCGCGGGAGTGGTCGGCCGGGTCGTTGCTGACGTAGAGCTCACGCCCGCGGCTTGGATCGATGGTGGGTTCCGGACGCTCCCGGCCTGCCTGGGAGGACTGTGCTGGGGCCGGTGACGAAGGCGACTGCTGTGCGGCCACTGCCGCAGTTGCGGCCACGAGTGCCACGCCCGTCAGCGTGCGAACGCCGCGACGCGGCCACGAACCTCGACCCATAGAGGCCCTCCAGATGAACGACCGCGTCGGCGCGAACGCGACCGGCGCTACTGTTTGTTGTACACCGTCGTGGTTGTGAAATCGCCTTGCGCCGTCTTGATTTCCCGTACGATCGTCAGGACTTTCCCGTCGTCCGACAGCTTCCAGGAATCATTGATGTCGATGACGTTCCCCTGCATATCGAGCTTGAATGCCGTCGTCAGCGCTTTGCCGCTCCACTTGGTGGTCGACTTGACGTCCTGCTCTGCCGGGCCCATGCGCATCTTGTTGACGTTTTCCTTGCCGTCAGTGGTGAGCTGGCGTTCGGTGGTGACCTCGCCCTGAGCTCCCTTCTGCGTCGTGACGACCTTGACGCTGGGTTCCGTGTGCTCGATCACATGAACGATTGACTCGGGTGGCGGCATGGGGCCGAAGTCGCTCTTGGAAGCGTCGAGGTTCCACTTACCGGTGAAATTGGCGGTGGCATCCTGCGCCCGCAATGGTGCTGCGACCGGCAGGACGAGGAGTACGAATAAGGCTGAGAGAAGGGTGTTCTTCATGCCCGCGAGGTTATCACGGTCCGGGCGGACGCCTGCCGTCTCGCCCGGACCGTGCCCCACAGACGGGCTTGCCTTACTGTCGAACGATCTTCACATCGTCGATCGCAGCCTCGACGAGGCTCGCGCCTGCCGCGTCGGCGGCTTCAACCAGGATGCGGATCGTCTGACCTGCGAAGGCGCTCAGGTCGACCGTCGCCGTGGCCCAGACGCCATCGTCGTCGTTGGAATCCCCGAGCTCCTGGAACACCGACGCTTGCGTCGTGCCAACGATGGAGACGCGCAGGTAGTCGGCGCTCGACGAGTTCGATCCATGCGCCAGGTAATAGCTGAAGGTCATCGTCAGCGTTCCCGACGCGGGCAGAACGATCGCCGGCGATTGCATCGACGTGCGGCCGCCGTCGAGATCGAAGCTGCCCGACGACGAACCCGAGAGGCGTCCGGTGACGAGATCGTTGACGCCGCTGACCGTCGTGCCGAGCTGCTTCATGCCGCTCGAGGAGGTGGATTGCGGGTCACCGCGTTCCCAGGCTCCGCTTGTGGCTGTATCCGTTGCCGCCGGGTTGCGCGTCCAGCCCCTGTCGGTCTCGAACGTGTCCGAGAACACTTCGGTGACGGGCGACAACTGGACATCGACGACTTCGGCGGAGGTGGCGGTCACCGCAACGGTTCTGACGACCGGCGCGTACCCGTCTCTGGAGAACCGCACGTTGTAGGTGCCCGCCGGGAGGAAGAGGTAGTACTTGCCGAACGCCCCACCGCTGCTGTTGGTCTCGCCGTTCGAGAACGCCACCCCGAGAAGCTCGACCTTCGCGGTGAGCGGCGCGCCCGTCGTTGCGTCGGTGACGTGCCCCGACACCGAGATCGGGCGTTCGAGGACCGAGAGGATCCCGGGCCAGACCAGCGCGGCTTCAGCAAGCGCGCTGTCGTACGACGGTTGAAACTCGGTATGCGTCTCGATCAGGAACGCGTACGCGCCGAGCTTCGCGAACTGCCACTGCTGATGTTCGCCTTCGGCGCTGGGCACTCGCGTATGGCCGCCGTAGCCCGAGGCCTGCGAGAGCGCCGCGGCTTCCTGCTGCATCCACGAGGTGAACGGATGGCCCAGGCAGCGATAGGCGTAGAGGACTTCCCTCCCGTAAGAATGATAGTCGATGACTTTCGCGAAGCGCTCGGTTTCGGACCAGGTGATCATCGTCCGCGTTTCCGCTTCCGATCCGGCCGATGGCCCCTTGTAGGTTTCGGAACTGACGCTGGTGCTGCCAGCGCACGACGAGCTCCACGCCTGCGGGTAGTTCCGGTTCTGGTCGACGCCGACCCCGTTCGAGAAGACGCGACGGTTCTTTCTCCACAGGTTGTTGGTCGTGAAGACGTAGTTGTAGCCGTCGGGATTCCAGACCGGGGCGATCCAGATCTCGTGAGCATCGACGGCGCTGGTGATCCGCTCGTCGACGCCGTATCCGGCCGTCAGTCGAGCCGCAGCTTCGAGCGCGATGACGGGCGTGCTGATCTCACGCGCATGATGCGTCGTGGCGACGAGCATCGCCGGCTCGTCCTCGTCGACCTGCACATTGTCCGAGATGCGCAGCGCAAAGATGTGGCGGCCTTCGAAGGTCGGTGGCGCGTTGTATGCGGCGGTGATGTCGACGACCTGGGCGATGCTGGGATACTCGTCGGCGATCTGCTGGAGCCGGGCGTTGATGCCGGCCAGATTGAGGTATCCGGCGGAGACCGCGGCGGCGGTGACAGATAGCTCGCCTCCCGATGCTGCCGCTCTGGCCTCCTCGGTTGCTTCCAGCGGACGCCCGCGCTCGACTGAGACGATCGAGAGGCCGCGGCTGTGGAGACCGTGCAGCTCAGCGCGAGAGGCGGCGACGTCGACGGTCGAGTTCACAGCATCGCTGCCGAGCACATCGTAGCCCGCGCTCTCGAGCCACGCGCGCAGCTCGTCGACGTTCGAGCTCTCGATTCGAACGCGGAATTGGGAATCGTCGCCAGTCTGGCCAGCGCGAATCGGGGCTGTGGCGGAGAGAATCGCGATGGAGACGAGCAGCGCGAGAATACGAGATGTCATGATTTCCTCTCGAGTTGATGGAACACAAACACTCCTACCGTCTGTACCGAATCAAGACGTGTGCGCGGACTGCGCCCGCTAATTCCTGCAAGAACGGCACCCCAGCCGATATGTGCGCCGGAGCTCGATGATCGTCGACGTGCGGAGTGGTTTTGCGCAAGCGCTGCGCGCTGGACTGTGCGAAAGCGCACGCACCCAGGCCGCTGATGCCGGAATCGTAAGATCAGCGTCAGAGTTGTGCGGTGCGGCGTCGCAGCGCTTTGCCTGGGTGATCGACCAGGAGCTGCCGAACCTCGAGGTCCGTGAAGCCGGCCGCTTTCAAGGCCGGAACGAACCTGGTGAACAGCGTGTCGTACGGACGGAACGTGCCGCCGCCAGCCTCGCCGACGCGGTACCAACCGGCGTCGTGCGAAACGAGCACGCGCGCGAACAACCCTTCGGTCTTCATTCGACGAACCAGGTCGACGTGGCGGCCGACACTGGCCTCGCTGATGCCATCGAACTCCACCCAGGCGCCGCGTTTCGCGGCGTCGATGTGAAAGGTGTCGTCGCGTTCGGACTGGGCATGCACCCAGATGAAGGAGGAAGCGGGCACGCCGGCGCGTTCGAGCAAGTCGATCTCTTCGCGGGCCGCAATCCCGTTGCCGGTGTGCGACGCAATCGGGAGTCCGGTCGCGCGATGCGTCAGCGCCGCTGCGCGAACAAGCTTGGCGTCAATCTCAGACAAGGGGCCACTGTCGACGCCAATCTTCATGAACGCCGGCTTGATGCCGGTGTCGTCGATTCCGCGTTCCCAGTCGCGTGTCCAGCGGTCGGCCAATTGCTCGGCGGATTCGCGAAACGCGTGTGCCGGTACGAATTTATCCTCGGCGGCGCCGTAATAGCCCGTGTTCGACAGGATGTGCAGACCAGAAGCTTCGGCCAGCCGTTTCAAGAGTCGTGGATCACGGCCAAGGTACGCGGGCGTGCATTCCACCAACGTGCCGCACCCGAGCTGCTTCAGCTGCTGTAAGTGCGGGAGCGCGGTCTTGAACGCGTCCGCGGCGTCATAGCGGGCAGGGCTGACGCTCGCCGCGCCGATGAAGTCGACGAGGACGTGCTCGTGCATCAAGGTAATGCCGAGCTCGTCAACAGCGATCGGCCCCGTGACGCTGTCGATGCGATCGTTGCCTTGTACCGCAGCTGCCGATTGCAGGCGCCTGTTCACCGCTGGTCCGAATGGTCCACCCAGAAGGATCAGGCATCCGGTCATCCACCGGCGGCGGGAAATGTCTACGTGGTTCTGTGTGCCATTCAGCTTCGCCATAGCACAGAGCCTATCGCAGTCGTGATGCCCTACTGAAGCCGGTCGATGTCGTCACCCGAGATCTACGGCCATCATGCTTCGGCGGTCGCGAAGGTACAGGCGCGTGCCCACGAGTACAGGCGGCGTCCACGCCAGCTCGGTCAGCAACTGCGCCTTCGCGGCGATCTTGAAACCCTGCGGCGATGGGTAGGCAATCATCAGCACACCGTCTTGCGCAATGGTGATGAGCTTTTGATCCGCCCAGACGAACGACGCTTTCTGGATGCTGCGTTCCTGCCAGTGGATCGTGCCGGTGCGCGCGTCAACGGCGCTCAGGATCGCCTGGCTGCCCTTGCCCCCGCTCGAGAAGTAAATGGCGTCGCCGATCCGCATGGCGTTGCTGTGATGCAGCCGCAGCCGGTTGGAGCTCCAGAGCTCTGTCGCTTTCGTCTGCTGGTTGCTGCGCTGCAACTCGATGACTTTGGCGCCACCGTTGTATTCCGCAGAGACGAAGAGGAGATTGTCGGGTCCCCAGACTGGCGTGGCGATCGCGATCGAATAGTCGGCCTTGAACGGCACCTGCCACTGCAGATCGCCGTTGAGCGGATTGACGGCGATCATCGCCCCGTCCATCAGGAGCGCGGCTTGTTCGAGGCCCCCGACGTTGATGAGGAGGGGCGAGGAGTAGACGTTGCCGAGATCACCCTTGGCCCAGGCGACCTTGCCATCCGCCTGCTGAAACGCCATCACGGACTTCCCCGGTCCCCCGACCGGCACGATGATCGTTTCGCGAAACGCGAGCGGACTGGAGGAATAGCCGTACATCAGGCGCGAGCCTTGATGGCTCGCCCACAGATCCTGCGTCCAGATGACCTTGCCAGTCGTCTTGTCCAGGCACTGCAGTCGGCCGGCAACGCCAGTCGTGAACAGGCGATCGCCGACGATGAGCGGCGACGAGTAGGGGCCATTCCCCATTTCGGGCGCGTCGCTCTGAAACCCCATCTCGGTCGTGTGTTCCCAGAGAGTCGCGCCGGTTTCAGCGTCGGCCGCGAGCACGACCTCGGCGCGCGGTTTCCCGTACATCGTGTAAAGGACGCCGTTTTCGACCGCGGGCGACGAATAGCCTTCGCCGAGCGCTCGCTTCCATACGACGCGCGGGCCGGCAGTCGGCCACACGTCCTTCAGGCCGGAGGCGTCCGTCTGAAAATTCCGGTGGGGTCCACCCCACTGCGTCCATTGAGCGGCCGCGCTCTTGCCTTTCGAGGCGGGTTTCTGGGTTTCCGTGAAAGCCGTAGCAGTCTGGCTGAAGGCGGGCGCTGCCAGCGCGATGGTGAGGAAGGTGCGTCGATCCATATCGTCTTGGTCCTTTCCGAAGCCGCATCTGGAATCAGCCGGCCGCTTCAAAGCTCGTGCCTGAACAAGCCGACACGGAATAGGCTGATGGCGTTAGGTTTAGACACCGGCCGCGAGTTCTCGCCTGTTCGGCATTGGGAACGCCGGTCCCGGAGACGGACAATGGTGGACTTGTCTGATCGCATCGGCGTCTCGAAGTTGGCGAACCTCTCGCGCAGCACGTTGCTCATCCGTTGACAGCGGCCAGGCGAAGCGAGCACGATCGAGTCCAGCCGGCTCCCTTCGCGCCAGCGCCTGCGGGCCGGTCGAACAGGCAGGTTCCCATGGGGCGCGCTGCGAGGGTTTGCGGCGGCATCCTTGCGCTGCTCGTTACCGCGACGGCCGGGTGCGACTCAGATCTGGTGACACTCGGCCCAACCCCGGTCGATCAGGGCATCGTCATTTACATCCATGCGGATTTCAGCGGATCTTCGCAGGGCATCGTCGCTGACGTTCAGGACTTGACGAAGACCGAGGGCCCCTGTTCAAGGGGCGGGGAAGGTGAAAAGCCGACCTGGCGCGAGTGCGTCTCGTCGGTTCGCGTGTTCCCCGGGTGGTCGGCGATCTTCTATCGTGACGAGGACTTCAAGGGCCGCAGCATGCCGATCACGTCCGACATGCCAGACTTGAACACCCTGCCCGGCCCTTGTGACGGCACTTTCAACGATTGCGTCAGGTCGATTCGAGTGACGCGGCACTAGAGAACATCGCCACTCAGTGTGTAGCTACTATGTCATCTGCGTTCACGGGGTGTTCGCGTCACATTAGCGAGGAGATCTCCATGGCCAAGTCGAAGCGCGCACCGACGCACAACCATACCGCCGTACTCGATTGGGTGGGCGCGCGAACGCAGCGCCTCGAGTACGGATCTCCGGCGATGATCTTTGCTCAGGGCGATCCGGCCACGAGCGTCATGTATGTCGAGAAAGGCGCCGTGCGGCTGTCGGTGTTGTCGCACGCCGGAAAGGAAGCCGTGGTCGCCGTGCTCGATGAAGGCCATTTCTTCGGGGAGGGCTGCCTTGTGGGTCAGTCGCAGCGGATGGCTACGGCGACGGCCATGGCCCCGTGCACCATCGTAGCCGTCGAGAAGCAGGAAATGGTGCGGCATCTCCACGCCGAGCCCCGGTTCGCGGATCGGTTCCTGACTCACATGCTGACGAGGAACATTCGAATCGAAGAAGATCTGATCGACCAGCTCTTCAACTCCAGCGAGAAGCGGCTTGCACGCACGCTTCTGCTGCTCGCGCGTTACGGTGAACCCGGGGCGTCTCACCGCACCCTACCGCGAGTGTCTCAGGGGGTTCTGGCCGAGATGGTCGGCACGACCCGTTCGCGTGTCAACTTCTTCATGAACAAGTTTCGGAAGCTCGGGTTCATCGATTACAACGGCGGCTTGAAGATTCACAACTCTCTCCTGACCGTCGTGATGCGCGACTGACCTTCAGGGAAGTCGTGCGGCGCCGACTCGGTCAACGGCATCGCCTTGTGTTCAGCAGCGAGGCGAGAAGCGAATCTGCGCCTTTCTTACCGTGCATCGCCAGAGTTTCCTGCGGCGGAGTCGGCCGGATCGAACCGCACGATCAGCAGCGTGATGTTGTCGCGGCCCCCGCCATCATTTGCCTGTGCGAGCAGCTTCTTCGCGGCAACCTCTGGTGCGGGCTCCGCGTCGAGCGTGGCCGCGATCGCCTCGTTCGTCACCATCTCCGTCAATCCGTCCGAACACAGCAGTAAGCGATCGCCGGCCTGAACTTCGAACGCGTGGGCTTCGACCTTGACTCCGAGCTCCGGGCCGCCGACGACGTTCGTGATGACGTGGCGGAGACGGTGCCCGGCGACCTCGTCTGGCCGAAGGGCTCCGCTGCGCACCATGTCGGCCATCAGCGTGTGGTCCTGGGTGAGCTGGTGCAGCTCGCCGTCTCGGTACAGGTACGCACGGCTGTCGCCCACGTGCACGACGCACAGCTGCGCACCCAGATGGAACGCCATCGTCACCGTCGTCCCCATGCCGCTCAGTTCCGGATGCTCCGCCGCCTCCTCGAGAATGCGGGCGTCGGCTTGACTGAGCGCGGACTGGAACTGCGCGAGGACCTTCTGCGCGTCGGTGTCGTTCGAGCCAAAGAACCACTTGAACGTATTGAGCGTGAACTGCTCGATCGCGACCACGGCGAGGGCGCTCGCCCGTTCGCCCGCCCGGTGCCCGCCCATGCCGTCGGCCACGAGAAACAGATGTGCGTGCTCCTCGCCAACCTGCAGCTTCGGTTCCGGCAGGCTCGTCTGCCAGACGCGCATCGCTTTGGTGAGCTCGGCGATGAGGAACTGATCCTCATTGGTCGTGCGCACCTTTCCCTTGTCGGTGATTCCAAAGGCCTTCACCGTCAGCGGGCGGGGTGGCATCGGCGTGACGGACTCGTCGGTCATCTGCATCTGCATTTGTTCCATCGTCACGATACCCTTTCGCTGCAACCAGCTGCGCACCGAGGTGTATGTCAATTCTGCGGGGCAAGCTCAGCAAAGACGACCCGATTGCCCGCGGGGTCAGTGACCGTGGCGGTCTTCACGTAGTCTGAAGTGGTGGTACGGTCGACCGAAATGCCCTTGGCCTTCAGTTCGGCCAGTTGATCCTCAAGACCGGAGACCAGGAATGTGACCGAGGAAGATCCTGCACGCTCTCTGTCTTGAAACACTTGAATCCATCCACCGTTCGCAAGCTTCCACTCGGCCAGGCCGTCCATCGGTCGAGAGTCGGCAGGACGGTCAAGCAATTGCTCGTACCAGGCCTCCGCAGTGGTGAGATCGCTGACCATGATTCCCGCGAGAGCATTGACGATGACCATGAATCACTTTCGTTCCTGCAGAGTACAGTTTCGTGGAAACCATACGGACGCGTTATGGTTCGACTTCGAAGTCCTTCGTGGCGGCGGCGGAGCCGTTCAAGTGATCTCCGATGCGGTTCGAGAACGAATTCAGCAGCAGCCACTCCGAACAGTTAGTTGCTGTGGCGGGCGAGAGCCGCTTTCAGCATGCCGACGCTGGCGGGAGCGGTGCCCGCTCGCTCGAAGACGATATCCTCGGACGACAGAGTCTTCTCATAGAAGCGCGTATTGGCATCCACGTCTTCCTTGATGACCGAGCCGTTGACCGTGACGCCGGCAAAGAGTCCCCGGCTGCGCGAATAGCTGAGAATCTGAGCCTGCATCTGCAGGTCGGTTGAGGCTTCACTGGCCCTGCCGACTGGTCCCGCAGCGGCAGAGATTTCACCGCCCAATTTGAATTGGTTCGACAGCAAGTGCTCGACGCCGGACCGGTTCATGATGACGAGAATCAGATCGATCTCGGTTCCACCGATCTGCGCGCCCAAGCTGCCGCCCGTCAGCGTCAGAAAAGCCGGCGAGGACCACTTGCGCGTCTCCGGGTCACGCACGCTGATGATGCCGCGTCCCCATTGGCCGCCGACAACGAACCCGGCTTTCTTCACTCCAGGGAAGATCGCAATCGCTGCGGCCTTTTCCAGAATATGTCCCGGAATCGCCTTGTCGGGTGCGCCCATCATCTCGTTCACAACGGTGGTCGCTGCGCTCACCCGCTTGACTTCCTCCTTTCCTGCGTCGGCGCGGACCGTGATGGTCGCCCCCGTCGCTACGACGCAGAGCGCGATTCCCAAACTCACATTTAGAGCGGGGTGTTTCACTGTCGTTCTCATCGATATGACCTCAGAGCAATCTTAGAGCGTTGCTCGAGTCAGGTCTGTTCAATAGGGCGCACGTACGGGCCCTCGACAGGGTCTAGGATGGAAGCGTTGGGATGGTGTGAGCCTGAGCGCTGACGGACCAACGCCTCAATGTCCGTTCATGCACATCCCTTGTGCGGCGCAGCTGGTACGCTGCCAGTAGGTGGATTTCATGAATGACGATTACATACCGCCTGAGCCGCAACGCAAGCAGACAGAGCATGTGCCCACGACGGCCGACGACTTCCGTGAGGCTGCCGAGCCGGACCGTGGGTTGGCGGAAAAACCCGACGTGTCGACAGAGGCTGCCAGAAATCAGGCGGAACAGTCCAGGCGGCTGGCAGAAGAAGCGCGTGAAGGCCGCGATCAGCAACGCGAGGCGTTCGAAGCGATTCGACAGGAGCGAGAGCGCCTACGGGACACTGCTGAGACGGCGCGCGTCGCCAGCGAGGAGGCACGGGGTGCTGCCGAGGCTGCGCGTCACGCGGTGGTGGATGCGATGCACGCCACCACCGATACCTTGAACGCGACGCTTGAGCACATGAAGGTCGTGGAGGAGATGCGGCGGACCCTCCGTGCGATAAAAGACGTGAATACACCCACCTCCAACTAGAGTGTCCTGTCTCTAGCTCACGACGTCGTCCTGCCTGATGTGCGCGGGTGAACAGACGAGGGAGATCGCGACCCGATAAGGGTCAGGTTGCGTGGTTTCTCAACTTTCGTTGACTGGAATTGAGGCGAGATCGTTATGACCAGAAGAAGTCACATTGTCGCTCTAGCGGCTGCGTTCGCGCTCGCGGGTGTCAGTGTGAACGTGGCGGCACAGCAGCGACCCACTCGCGTCAGCGATCAACAGATAGGAGATCTGTTGCGCCGTATGGACGCCGGCGTCACTGCGTTCCGGGCCAGTTTCGATCAGGCGATCAATCGCAACCGGATCAATGGCAGTCGAGCAGAAGACGACATCAACCAATCTGTGAACGACTTCAAGCAGGCGACTGATCGCTTGCGTGATCGAGAGCAGGACCGCCGAGCCGGCGCCACCGACGTCGAAGACGTGCTGAGGCGCGCATCCGTAGTCGACGGTTTCATGGCGACCAACGCACTCGAGGCGACTGCTGAGCACGATTGGCAGAGCCTGCGAGGCACCCTTGATGAGCTGGCGCGCGCGTATGGCGTCGCTTGGAATTGGACCGGTCCACGAAACGCGACGTCTCGGCTCAACGACCAGCAGGTGAAACAACTCCTGACCCGGACGAAGAAGAACGCCGATCGGTTTCGCCACAGTCTGGATCGCGCATTTGATCGCAGCCAGCCTGACGGCTCGCGAGAAGACGACAACATCAACCAGTTTGTCAAAGATTTCGCCGAGACGGCGAGCCACCTGAGCGACCACTTCGACAGCCGCCAGGTCGTGACGACCGATATCGAAGACGTTCTCCGACGTAGCGTGAGCATCGACAGCTTCATGCAACGCCATCAATTGGCAGTCCAAGCCGAGAACGACTGGCTCACGGTACGCCGTGATCTGGACGAGCTGGCGCGCGACTACAACGTTGCGTGGAACTGGAGCAATCCCCGTTGACACGGCGGACGAGCGACGCACAGGGCTCTATCATCGCCTCACCGGAACGTACCAACTGGAGAGCAGCCGGGGCGACGATCCGGGTCAGGCCGGTTGAACAGGCGACCCGCACGCTGCCGTCCAACCAGCGGCAGGCTGCCTACCAGCGCCTCATGAACCGGCTGCAATGCACCGGAGACGATCGCCATCGACCGCAATCAGAACAACGTCACCATGGCGTCGTCGCGCGGACGGCAGGTCACCTTCGAGGCCGACGGCCAGGTTCGCACAGAGCAGCGGTCCGCGGACAGGACCGTCGATACGCGCGCCACGCTATCTGGCGATCAGTTGATGGTGACGACCACCGGCAATCGAGGAAATGACTTCGCCGTCACCTTTGAGCCGATCGACAACGGCCGCAACATGCGAGTGACGCGCCGCATCCAGGATGACACGCTCCGTCAGCCGGTGACGGTTCGCAGCTTCTATCGAAAGATCGTCGGACGAGGCCCAGTGGGATATCGAGTCCGCCGAACCAGGGAGCGCCATCCCGGACCGACCCGGGCGGCGATGTCGGCGTGCCGCACGGGCACCCGGCTGGTGGCCACGCTTGACGAGGCCCTCAGCACACGAAATGCGAGCGCAGAGGACCGTTTCTCGATCACCATACGCAGTCCATCGCAGTATGAAGGAGCAGTCATTGAAGGCACCATCTCGAGCGTGAACGCTTCAGGACGACTCAGCGGTCGGGCGGACATGGCGCTGAACTTCGAGAGCATCCGGATGCGCAATGGCAGAACGTATCAATTCGCTGGAGTCATCGAGAATGTCCGCACGGCCAATGGAGACGACAATCAGCGTGGACAACGAAGGCACGGTCGAGGAAGAGAGCCAGACCGAGAAAACCATTCAACGGAGCGCGATCGGTGCAGCTCTCGGCGCCATCATCGGCGCCATCAGTGGTGGCGGCAATGGCGCCGCGATCGGTGCTGCGATAGGCGCTGGCGGGGGCGCAGGCACCGTCATCGTCCAGGGGCGCGACCAGCTTGATCTGCCGCGCGGCACGGAATTGACGATTACCTCCAGCCTGTCGAGGAGTCAGAGAACGTCAACCAGCAGGCAACAATAACGACTGGAACCGTTCTGGTGCTGCGATGGCGATCGTGAGCTGACGACCAGTGGTAGCACCGCTGCGACGCCTCCGCTGAAACGTCTCCCGGTTGTATGCTCCCTCCCGTGGTCGTCGGTGTGCCCATTTGAACACGGTCTGTGAGCGGCATGCACGATCATAGCTTCTGGAATCGGTACGGCACGCCTGCCGCTAGGACTGCGTGCCCGGAAGGTGATTGTTATGGCCACCGACATTTTTTCGCCGCAGTTCGTTATCGTGTCTGACAAGGTCATCGCCGTGCGCGCTCACGAGATCTATATCGAGCGCGGCTGCGCGGACGGTTGTGATCGTGAGGATTGGCTTAGAGCAGAGCGCGAGCTCAAATCTCCACTCATCGCCGAGCGAGTGATTCCGCGGAGTGCAACGCGGCGATGAATCGAGTCGGAAGGGAATGAGGGCCCGCATGCTGCAGTGGATGAAGAGGCGGGGATCGACGGCGCCCAGCCAGGCCAAACGAGAGGTGAAGGCCACGCCGCGGCAGGGGTCCCGGACGGCGGGGAGGTATCGGTGGCTGTACCAGTACCTGGAGCACAGGTACGCGATTTCAGTCGTTCTCACGTTCGGGCAAATCGAAGACCTCCTTGGTTTCACGCTGCCGGATGTGGCGCGCACCGACCAGGAATGGTGGACGACGACAGACCTCGGCACGGCCGAAGCTCAATGCTCGGATGCATGGACCCTGGCCAGCAGAACGGCCAAACCGAACCTGTTGGCCCAGACCGTCCTTTTCGAACGCGTGTCCTGAGGCTCGTGCTGCGGTTCCCCAACGTGGCCGGCGCGTTGGGGACTGCGGTGCGCGCCGTCGTCAGCGCCCTAGATGCGCCGCCTGTAAAAGAATCCGCCGCCACCGAGGACCAGCAGCACGACGAGGATGATGAGGAGCGTGTTCGTATCCATGGTGTCTCCTGCCTGACGAGCATTGTGGCCGCCCGCGTTTCGGTCGGCTCCGACTGCCAGGATCCCAGACGGGCTCCTGATCGCGTACAACAGCGTGGCGTAGGCGAAGAAGAATGTCTGTTCGCTTCTGAACACGTCGCGGTGGACGCTAGGAATCCGCCCGAAGCATCAGGGAAGGATCGACGCGCGCCGCCCGGCGCGCCGGCCCATACGAGGCGAGCGCCACGGCGCCGACGACCAAGGCGACGCTGACCGCGAAGGCTCCGGGGTCAATCACCGACACGTTGTCGAGCCGCACGACCGTGCTGAGAAGCTTCATCACGGTAAATCCGAACAGCAATCCGATGGCTGTGCCGAGCGACGCAAGCCGCGCCGAATGCACGACCACGAGCCGAGTCACATCGGGCGGGCTTGCCCCGAGCGCCATCCGGATCCCGATTTCGTGAATGCGCTGGCCGAAGGTGTAAGTCAGAACGCCGTACAGTCCGGAGATGCTCAAAGCAAGCGCGATTGCGCTGAGGAGTGTTCCCACCAACGAGGCGGCGCGCAGTGGGAACCGCTGGAGCGCGACAATCTCGTCGAGCGAGAGCACGTCGAAAGCAATCGGGTCCGAACGAACACGCCGCAGCGCGGCACGCAGCGTGTCGAGGCCCACGTCGGTCGCGGGCATCCGGACGAGGAGCGCCGCCGCCTGCGATCCAGCCGGGCTAGTCGGGAGATAGAGGTGGGCGGAATCCTTCCCCTGATAGACGAAGCCACTGACGACGTCGCCGGCAACGCCAATGACGGTCACGATCTGGGACGTCGCATCGTCGTCGGTGAGCCTGCGCAGCGATTTGATGGTGTCCCCAGCCATCGCGCGAGATTCTGGAGGATCGATCTGGACGCGGAGCGTCTTCCCTACTGGGTCCTCCCCTGGCCACAAGGTTCGCGCTCCTGCGGCACTGACGACCGCGACCGACGCTTGCGCAGCCGCTTCCTCCAGCGAAAACCCGCGACCGTGCACGATCGGAATCTGCAGCATCGCGAAGTATTCGGGCGACACGAACGTGCATGACGCCGCAACCACTCCACCCGGTCGCCGCAGCGGCACCTTTCGTGTCTCGCCGAAGAGCGGGCTCCGGCTCGCGACGGCGATCTGCGCGAAGCGCGGGTCGGTCGCGAGCTCGGCATGCGTGCGTCCCACGAGCGCATGATCGCGGCCAGTCGGTCGCACCGAGATGATGTCGCCGGTTTCGAGCCCGAGATCGGTCGCCTGAATCGCGCGGCCGTTGCGAACGAGCGTCGCGGCGACGATGAGGAGGAGCAGCGAGACGGCGACCTGGCCCGTGACGAGGACCTTGCGGAGCGTGGCGCTCGAGACGGCGCCACTCAACTGCCCGCGCAAGGCGTCGGTCAGTGAAACCCGCGTCGCCTGTAAAGCCGGCAGGAGCGCGAAGAGAAGCGTCGCGGCGCCAGCGACGATGAACGCGAAGCCAAAGACCCGGTAGTCGAAGTCGAGCGGCACGAATCGCACCCGTGCGGCCACTGTTGGCGGCAGCATCACGACGAAGGCGTACGTCGCCAGCCGCAGCAATGCGGCGGCGAGCGTCAAGCCAACGAGTCCCGCGAGCGTCGTAATGACCAAGCCCTCGGTCACGAGCTGGCGCACGAGTCGACCACGGCTGGCACCGATCGACAGGCGGATGCCGATCTCGCGGTGTCGGGCATTCGCGCGGGCGAGCATGACGTTCGAAGCGTTGGCGCAAGCAGCCACCAGCACCAGACCAAATGCGGCAAACACCGGCGAGAGGAGCGCATAGTTGGTGAGCGTGAGGCGCGTCGGCGTCGTTTGTGGCTGGAGCACGGCGCGTACGGCATCCAGTCGGCCGGCGACACGGGTGGCAAATGGCTCGAGCGCGACGGAGCCTTGCGCCTGCTGTGGCGTGACGTCCCGCCTCAGGCGTGCAGTGAGGCGGAGTTGGCGCGGTTGTTCGCCGCCGAAGGGATCGCCGCCGCCAAGCGCGCCGTACATCGTCAGCGGCACCCACGCGTCCCGAGGCACGTCGTCGAGGCCGACGAACTCGGGCGCCATGACCCCGATGACCGTCAGCGTCCGGCCGTTGGCCTCGAGCTCGCGGCCGAGGACCGCCGGATCGCGATCGAAGAAGCGGGTCCACGCCTGGTCGGTCAGGATCGCGACCGGCTCGCTGCCAGGCGTGCGCGCATCATCGGCCACGAAGCTGCGCCCGAGCCTGAGGCGAGGACCGAGCGCGCTGAAGTAATTGCCCGACACGAACCCGATCGACATCTGACGACCATTCGACGACACGGTGCGTATCGATTCGGCAACGACGTCTTCGAACAGATCCTGCCGGGTTCTGCAGATCCTGGAAGTCGCGCCAGCGGAAGGTGGCCCCACCGGCCTCCTGTGCCTGCCAGCGGACCGCATACAAGCTGTAGGGATCGTGCACCGCGAATGGACGGAGCACGTAGGCGTTGAAGATCGCGAAGACGACGGTCACGAGCCCCATGCCGACGGCGAGCGTCAGCACTGTGGTGGCGACAAACGTGCGGCTCTGCCTCAGTCCGCGCGACGCGTAGCGCAGGTCCCGCCAGCACTGCTCGATCAAGATGACGCACTCCTTTCCGACCGATGATACGGCCGACGGAGCCGCCGCGTTCCGAATTCGCCACGGTCACCGCGTACAATGAGTGCCTGCTCGATTATGCGGTGATGATGACCCTCGTTTGTCGTGCCCGCCTCGTGTGTTTGCTCATCCTCCCGCTGGCCGCGTGCGGGTCGAACCCTGCGGCCCCGTCGGAGCCAGCAGCCACGATCACCATCGGGGCGGCCGGAGTCTTTCCAGCCGAAGTGCGGATCAAAGCCTGGGGGCAGGTCAGATTTGTCAACAACGACAGCCGGCCCCATACGATGGTGTCCGATCCCGTCGACGTGCACTCACAGTGTCCGCCGCTCAACCTCGTCGGGGCCCTGCAGCCCGGTGAGAGCCGAAACACGGGCACGCTGAACCTGCCCGGTACGTGCGGGTTTCACGACCACGTCAACAAGACCGACCCCACCTTGCGCGGGCGAATCGTCGTCGACTGAGCGTCGTTACTTTGCGGCGCCGTATACCTGGGCGCGGGTGTGGAACTTGTCGTTGATGATGATCTGGTCGATCGAGGTCCTTGTGGACGCTGATCGGCGTCAGGAGCAGCGCCTGGACCTCTTTCAGCCCGTTGTTGATCGTCGAGGTGCCTTCGACCTTCTCCTTCTTCGCGAGTTGCACGGCCGCCGACGCGGCGCCGCGGGCGAGCGGCCTGAGCGGTTTGTAGACCGTCATGCTCTGCGTGCCGGCGACGATCCGGCGCACGGCGTCGAGGTTCGCGTCCTGGCCCGAGACGAAGACCTTGCCGGCGAGGCCGTGCTTTTCGAGCGCCTGGATCGCGCCGCCCGCGGTCGTGTCGTTCGACGCGACGACGGCGACGACTTGATTCTTGCGCCTTCTTGAGTGCCGCCTCGGTGAGCGTCCATCGCGGCGTCGGCCTGCCAGTCCGTGGCCCACGGTCGGCGACGATCTTGATGTCGCCGCGATTGACGCGCGTCCTCGAGCGCGGCCATCTGTCCCTCGCGAATCAGCTTGGCGTTGTGGTCGGTCGGCGCGCCGCCGAGAAGGATGTAGTTGCCCTTGGGCGCCTGGTTGCGGAGGTACTGCGCCTGCTGCTCACCGACGCGCCGATTGTCGTAGGAGAGATAGAGGTCGACGTCGGCGTTCAGGATCAGCCGGTCGTAGCTGATGACCGGGACGGAGCGCTTCTTCGCGGCTTCGACGATTTTCCCGGCCGCCTCGGCGTTGTGCGGCACAACCACCAGCGCCTGCACGCCGCGCTCGAGCAGTGACTCGGCCTGCTGCAGCTGCTTCGCATCGTCGCGTTCGGCGGCCTCGACGAGAACCTCGGCGTCCAGCTCCTTGGCGCGCTCCACGAACAGGTCGCGGTCGCGCTGCCAGCGTTCCTCCTTCTGCAGCGTGTCCATGAGGAGGCCGATTCTTGACTTCCGGCGCTGGCGGCGCCTGGGCCTGTCTGCTCGACGAGGGCCCGCATGCGGTGGACGCGACAACGAGAGTCCAAATGATGCCGATTGCGAAGGAGCGGTACCTGGTCATAAGGGCGCCTCTCGTGATGATCCACCTGCTACGCCTGCAGGACTGGATCATGCCGTACCTCCCGGAAAAACGGGCACAGTGTATCACCGGCATCGGGCCTTTTTCATCGAGGCACCAGCCTCCTCCGGTTGAGTGCCGAAGGGCATGGCTTTCCTTGCGGCCTTGACGGCATGCCTGAGGTGACTTCATTTCACTCCCAGACGTGTCGCGTCAGGAGGACACCGGGAGCATTCCCTGGCGAGAAAACACCGGTTTTCTGGCCACTATCTCGGGAGATTGAGGGAGAGCGAACTGGCGTCGACATTGCTCCCTTCCGGTGCATGACTCGACTCCTTCGTCGCTCAGAGGTCTACAGACTGCTGATCGCGTCGGTAGCCGCCCTCACGATTAGCCTCTCGGCAGCCGCGCAAACGCGCATCGAGCCGCACCGCAACAGTTTCTCGCCCGAAGAGGATGTGAGGCTCGGCAGGCAGGCGGCGACCGAAGTTCGGCGCCAGTTGCCCATGCTGAACGACGGCCCGACCGATGACTTCGTCGATCGAATCGGTCGGCGACTGCTCGCCGAAATTCCGCATGAACTTCAGCAACCGGCCTTCCGGTACTCTTTTGACGTCGTGAACCTGAAAGAGATCAACGCGTTCGCGCTCCCGGGCGGTCCGATGTATTTGCATCGGGGAATGCTCGAAGCCGCCAGAACCGACGGCGAAGTCGCAGGCGTGATGGCGCACGAATTGAGCCATGTGATCCTCAGACATGGCACGGTTCAGGCCTCGAAGGGACAGAAATTTCAACTTGGCGCGATTGCCGGACAGAGTACTCGGATCGATTGTGGGCGGCCGTACTGGCAGCGTGATCGCGCAGGGTTCACAGCTCGGCCTCGGCACGTACTTCCTCAAATACAGCCGTGAGTACGAGCGCGAAGCGGACCTTCTTGGCGCGCAGATCATGGCACGTGCCGGCTACGATCCGCGCGAGATGGCCAACATGTTCCAGACCATCGCACGCCGGGGTGGCAGCGGCGGCCCGGAGTGGTTGAGCGATCATCCAAGTCCCGGCAACAGGTACGATGCGATTAACCGCGAGGCGACCATGCTGCGCGTCGATCGCGCGTCACGGTCGCGCGCGGGGATCGCGCCGGTCCAGGCCCGTCTGACGCGAATGGCGCCGGCGCCGACGACGCAGCAGGTGGCGCGGTCGCGCCGATGAACGGCTGCAACCTTGACCGCAGGACTACGAGCCCTTCCGTTTGTCCTGGTGATGACAATCGGCTCGACCTACGCCGTCAGTCAACCGGAGAGGTGGTTGACGTGCTACCCCATCCGGCCCGGCGATACGGCGGCGCGTCTCGCCCAGCGGTTCACCGGAAGCGCCTACAACCGGCACCAGCCCTGGTTTCATATCGTCGAGCCGACGACTGCGACCTTGATTCCAAAAAGCCACTACAGCCGCATCCAGGCTGGGTGGCACGTGTGCGTGGCGACCGAGATGCTGAGAGACGGATCGGCGCGGCGGCCTTACGCGGTCGTCACCTCCGGTCCGCCCGTGTTGTTGCAGCGCAGTGTCAGGCATGAGCGGGCCTCCATCGACCTCGGTTTCCTCTGGTGGGCGATACCACTATCAGCGGTTTCAGGCTTGATGCTCGCGCGGGTTGTCGCCCGGAAGTACATCGTCAAGCGACAGGCGCGCCTCGAAACGATGAAAGGGTTCGGGGACAGGTTCATTTCCGAGTTCGAACGTCCGCTGTTTCGCAGGTACGCTGACGAGCCCTCGGTGAGATCGCGGCTGCGTTTTGCGCCGAGGCGCCGCACGATGGAGGTCCTTCTCGCGCCTGCCGACGGGCGGACCTACCCCAACCTCTCGGACCACAGAAAGAACGTGGAGTACGACGTGGAGCGAGTGCTGCGACTTCTGCGAAACGCGCCGTTCGAAACTGGCTCCCTCTATGCGGAGGGCCCGTGGGTCGTCATCCCCTTTCGCCTCGAAACCGATAGGCAACAGGAAGGTGTGCCGTGAACATTCTCCTTCTCAGCTCCGGCGGCGGTGGCGGCAATATTCTGCGTTCCCTCAAGGCGCTGTTCCGTCGTGACCTGATCGCAACACAGAAGACCGATACCAGGTACGCGGAGCGTCTCAGACGAGCCGTGACCACTCGATTTCTCGACACGAATGAATTCTCGCTGGCGGATGTGCCGAAAGAGGAGCGCGTGGTCATCGGTGCTGCCACCACGCGGCGTCTGGGGTCGATGCACAACCCGGAGCTAGCCAGACAAGCCTTGGAAGAGTCAAAGAACGAGATCGAGGCACTCCTCAACAGGCATTCGGTGGTCGTCGTCATTGGCACGGGAGGCAAAGGAACCGGCGCCGGGACGATTTTCCCGCTCGCGCAGATGGCCCGCCAGCAGAAGAAGCTCGTGATTCCAGTGTTCGTTCGCCCGTCGTTCGAACGCCATGAAGTGGAAAAGCGGCGGTACGATCACGCGCTGCACGTCGCCGGGCGATTCGATTCAGCGGGAATCCGGTTGATGGAAATCTTGAACGACCGCGGGTACATCGACGCGCATCCGGAGCTGCAGTCGGTCGTGTGGGAGCGCATGAACCTCCCGATAGCCAGAGGGCTTCGGGGATTGCTCTACGTCCTGTGGGACCTGTCGCAGGTCGACCCGTCCGATCTTTCCAGCCTGTTTGCGGGTCAGGGACGGCTGCGAATCGGTTTCTCCGAGCTCAATCCCCCCGTCGGCCAGGAACCCGGAGACGATCAGATTCACGCGGCGGTTCGAGGTTGCTGGGAGAATCCGTACTGCGCTTTCAACGGACCGGCTGGAACATCTCTCGTGTGCATCCAGGGGGACTGGTCGAATGTCGTCGACGGCAAGATCAAAGGGCAACTCGCGGCGATGGCTCTCCGCGATGCGACGGAGAGCCCCTACAACCCGCTTTACGCGAGAGCGTTTCACGTACCGCGTCCGTGGGGCGTGACCACTCTGTTTGCCGAGTACACCGGAAATCATCCCGCCATCGACATCGACTGGAGCGCGGACAAGCGATTGCCCCTGCGTCACAACGCCCTGTCCGATAGGGACAGCATCTCGCCCTTTGAGAATGACGATGCAGATGCAGACGAAGCAGGTGATCGCGTCGCCCGACAGGGACGTCGCGTCACAGGCCAATGTCACTGCAGCCGCGGATGTCGCGCCGTCCCCTTCGTTCTCCACGTTCTGGGAGTTTGCGCTCGCCATTAACCGGTCCGATCCCGCCGCCCTGAGGCTGGCTGAGGATGGCGATCTGTCCGGCATCTCCATGGACGGACGAGAGCTGAGAAAGCTTCTGGGCACCTTCTGGTTCCGTTCGGCGTTTTCGCGCCTCTCACCGGAGTGGCAGGCCCGCATACTGAGCGTACTGGCCGAGCACGTCACCATCCCCGACCATGCAATTCGGAATGGACGCCGCATGGTGCACCTGCACGAGATGACCCACGAACAGCGTCGACAGATGATGACCGAACCAGGTGTCCCGGATGCCATTCGGGCCGATCTTCAACTGCTGGTGACAATAGCTACGCTGTGGGGAGAGGAAGCAATAGCCCGATTCGACTTCACACCGGTGCCGGAGGTTTCAGACACCTCGAGAATCGCCGTGCTGCTGCAGCCGTTCCGGCATTCCTAGTGGCCCGTCCTCGCTGAAGGAGGACCACCTCGCGGGCGGGGCATCCCGGCTGGCGGCGTTGCTCCTCCCTCAAATACTCCCGGTATTCTCGGTCGTCGCGCCTAGCCATCCGGGCGCCGCGCGCCGCGATCTGGTCCTCCTTCAGCGAGGATGGGCCACTAGTGCCACGGATCACACGGACAACACGGATCGGGTCTATGAGATGTCTTCTAGACTAGTCTCCTGACTGCGCGGATGGGTTGACCTCGGACGAAGAACAGCCCAGCCGGGATTGTCAGTCGCCACCACAATCCCGGAGAAATCCCGGCGTGGTCCCGGGACTTCGGACCGTCGCATCCCGTACCTTCATCGACCGAACGGCGGAACGGCGCAAACCAACTTGCGCGCGCTCCCCGCCGAAGGAGGTTGTTATGAAGGTCCGACGGTTTGCTCTGCAACTCGGGGGTTTCCTCATCGGTAGCTTCGTGCTCATGAGTTCTTCGTTTTCGCCCGCCCTGGCGCAGCACGAGCAGCGCTCGCAGTCGCCGCACAACCGCGACGCAACGCCAGACCAGAAGAGTGAAGCGAGCGCATTTGTCAAACTCGTTCGAGAATCGACCGAGCGCTTTCGTGATGTCTCGGTCGCCATGTCAGAGGAATACGCGCTCATGTTTGGCTGTGTCAGCGGTCCAGACAGTGGGGCGATGGGACTCCACTACGTCAACCTGAAGCTCGTGATGGACGGCGAACTGGATCCCGCTCGTCCCGAAATCGTCATTTACGAACCGCTCCCGAACGGACGCCTGCGCCTCACCGGCGCGGACTATCTGGTGTTTGCAGCCGACTGGCACGCAAAGAACCCGACCAAAGGCACGCCCGAGCTCGGAGGACAGCTTCTGCACTACTTCGAGAGCCCGAATCGATTCGGCCTCCCGCCGTTCTACACGCTGCATGTCTGGGCCTGGAAGGAGAACCCAACCGGCATGTTCGTCAACTGGCACTCCAAGGTGTCGTGCGAGGCGTTCAGCGGACAGAACCCATAGCCACGTCAGCGGCCCGTAGCCAGGCTACTTCGCCGAAGGCTGGACAAGACGGCCGTGGTCGACGATGGTGACGCCGTCGGCAACGACGGTGGCGTCGGGGAAGAACAGCCAGCGGATACCGCCACCACGGACGTCGCCGCCAAGCTCGTTGTTGTCGCCAAGGCTCATGCGGACGACGCCGGCGCCGTAGCCGTAGTACGGCAGGGCCTGCTCGCCCGCGGGGATCGTCAATCTCGGGTTGAAGCCGAGCGCGAACTCTCGGAAGCGGCTGGCGCCGGGCTGTGAGGCCAGGAAGGCCTTGACCGCATCCGCACCGGTCGTCGCCGACGACTGAGTCACGACGCCACTCCGAATCTCCATTCGGACATTGGTGGCGCTGCTGCCGGAGAATCGGGCGGCGGGCAACACGATGACGCCATTCACGCTTGGTTCGAGTGGCGCGACGCGCATGACGCCGGCGGGCAGCTCCGTATGACGATCGATGCGGATCCGCCCTTTGCGGGCGTTCGTTTTCGATGCGTCGCCGGTCTGGCGGTTGACCGGGCGATCGCCAATCCGGAACCTGACGTCGGTGCCCGCGGGCGTGGTCACCCGCGCCTCGCCTGCGCGCAGCCGCGCGGTGACGGCGTCCATTTGCGCCGCCATCGCGGCGTAATCGATGTCGAGCGCGTCGAGATACACCCGGTCGTAGGCGGGCCGATGCGGCACCGGCAGGCCGTCGGCGTCACGAGTGCCGTCGACCCAGTGAAAATGCAGCTCCCGGCGCTCCGGTCGCGCATCGAGCCAGCTCACGAGGGCAGCCGCCTGGTCTGGCGGCGTCTCGGCCGTCGGTCCCGCTGGAAGCCAGACATAGACGTCGGTCTCCTCCAGCCTTTGGGCGAAGCCGTCCATTGGTCCGAACGCGTGGGCGGTCACGACGGCGCCTGCGGCGCGCAATTGCTTCGCCAGCTCTGGCTCGAGCTCGCGCATCGTGTCCGGATCGAACCGCAACAGGACGCGTTCGCCGCGTTCGATCTGGAGCGCCGTGACGATGCGGCGCGCCATATCGGGCCACGGAAAGCTCGTCTGCGCAGGCGCGCGGCCGATCGCGCCAGCGAGAACGATCGACAGCGCGAGCAGCAATCGCTGGACAATCATTTGAGTCGCGCCAGCAGTTTCTTGAACCGCGGGTCGTCGCGCAGGATGTCGTAGTCAGGGTCGTGCTCCACCCAGTCGCGCTTTCCCCAGCCCTTCGAGAAGACCCGCTCGAGCAACGCCAGCGCTTCTTCTTTTTGGCCCAGCTTCGAGCGCAGGCACGCGGCACAGAGCAGCGCGCCCATGTCGTCGGGATAGAGCTCGAGGGCGCGCTGCGCCCATTCGATGGCGCGCTCGGTCTGACCGTCTTCGCACAGCGCGCCGGAACCGAGGGAGAGAGCCCGCCCATCGAGTGGATTCAGCGCGAGCATCTGCTCGGCGCGACGGATGCCCTCGAGACCCGCCTCCTTCGCCTCGCGGGTGCGACCGATGATCCGCAGCGATTGCGACTGCAGCATGGCGCTCTGAAAGTCCTCCTGCCGCACGTCGGCCGCCCTGCCGAACAGCTCCGCCGATCGTTCGATATCACCGCTGGCGAAGCTGGCTCGCGCGAAGTAGTAGTAGGCCTCGAAGAAATTGGGATTCAGCCGGATCGCCTCTTCAAATTCGCGCGCGGCCTCGTCGTAGCGTCCCGAGAGCGACAACACAAACCCGCGGGCGGCGTGCGGCTCCGCCTGACCCGGTGAGAGTTCGAGCGCCCTCCGGCTGACGCGATCGGCCTTGACCAGGTCTTCTTCCCTCCCGCCAAACCACTCGTACAGCGTGGCGTGCACGGCCCCGAGGCAGGCCCAGGCAGGGCTGTAGCTGGCATCGAGTTCGATCGCGTGCTCGAACATCTCGGCGCTTCGGGCCAGATCGGGTTGCGTCATGCGGGGCAGGTACTGCCGCCCGCGAAGGTAGTACTCGTAGGCCGCCACGCCGGTCGGGCGGGGCCGCCGAGCCGGCACTTCGCCCAGGTCCTTGAGGCCTCCCCGCAGCGAGGACGCGACGCTCTCCGCAATCTCGTCCTCGATGGCGAATACGTCGTCGAGCATGCGGTCGAAACGCTGCGACCAGCGGTGATAGCCGGTGGCGACCTCGATGAGCTGAACCGTGACGCGCAGGCGAGCGTCTGCCTTGCGAACGCTGCCTTCGAGCAGCGTCGCCGACGCCGAGCTGCCGGCCGACAGCTTGGACGTCGGCGCCGCTGCTCTTGAATTGAAACGACGCGGTCCGGGCCGCGACGCGAAGGCCGTCGATGTGCGTGAGGGCGTTGATGACTTCCTCGGCGAGCCCCTCACAGAGATAGTCCTGATCGCGTCCTGGGCTCATGTCTGCGAAAGGCAGAACGGCGATGGACGACACATCGGGCGCTGGCGAGGGTGAACCAGGATCGACGCTCGGCAGGCCACCTCGGACAGCGGAGCGACAAAGCGGTAGCCGCGGCGATGCCTCGTCTCGATGAATCGCGGCTGCCTGGCATCGTCTGCGAAAGCCCTGCGCAGTTCCTGAATGCACGACGTCAGCGCATCGTCGCTGACCGCGGCGTCGCTCCACACTGTCGCAAACAGGTCCTCCTTGGAGACGGGCTGCCCGGCGCGAGCCACCAGCATGGCCAGCACCGCTGACGCCTTCGGGGTCAGGCGGACTTCCTGGGAGCCGGTCCACAGCCTCCCCGTCGCTACCTCGAATCGATAGTCGCCGAAGCTGACGCGCTGTTCCATGTGTGATCTTACCTACGGCCCGGCCAGCGCAATCCCGGAGAAATCCCGGCGCGTTCCCGGGACTTCGCGCCGGTCCGCCCCGTATCTTTCTGACATAACACGGCGACAGAGGCAATACCAAGACGGAGACAGACCATGATCCGAATCCTGACGTTGGCGTACGGTGTTGTGAGCTATCTGATTTTCTTTCTCACCTTTCTCTATGCAATCGGGTTTCTGGGGAACGTCGTCGTGCCCAAGTCGCTCGACTCCGGCCCGACCGATCCCTGGCTGACGGCACTGACGATCGACCTGGCGCTCCTGTCGCTCTTCGCAGTTCAGCACAGCGTCATGGCGCGGCAAGGGTTCAAGCGCTTCGTCAACAGGCTGATCCCGGAAGGCACCGAACGCAGCACGTACGTCCTGGCGAGCAGCCTGGCGCTCATCCTTCTCTTCTGGCAGTGGAGACCGCTCGGCGGCGTGATCTGGGACGTTCAGCACCCTGCCGGCCGCGCGCCTGCTGTATGGCGGCTTCGCGTTTGGCTGGTTGCTCGTCCTCGGCGCGACGGTCGTGATCAATCACTTCGATCTGTTCGGTCTTCGTCAGTCGTGGCGGGCCTTTCGCGGACAGCCGCAGGCAGAGCTTCACTTCGTGACGCCGGTTCTCTACCGCCTGGTTCGTCACCCGCTCTACGTCGGCTGGCTCTTCACCTTCTGGAGCACACCCACGATGACCGTGACGCACCTGCTGTTTGCGTGCGTGACCACGGCCTACATCCTGGTCGCCATCCAGCTCGAGGAACGCGATCTCATGAACGCTCATCCGGAATACGCGGAGTACCGCCGGCGAGTGCCGATGCTGATGCCGGCGTTGCGCTCGAACGCCGCGCAAACAGACGCCGTTCGCGCCGGTCGCGCGTGAGGCTAGTGACAATGACGAGGATGATCTTTGGTGGTCTCGGCTGGTGCGCGGTCGCGCTTGCCATCGCCGGGATCATTGTGCCCGGGTTGCCGACGACGGTGTTCGTGATAGCTGCGTCGTACTGCTTCTCGCGGAGTTCACCTCGGTTCGAGCGATGGCTGCGCGCCAATAGGTGGCTCGGGCCATCGCTTCAGCGGTGGGCCTCCGGCGGTGGCATGCCGCGGTCGGCCAAACAGGCGGCCCTCGCGGCCATGTGGACCGCCGTATTACTCTCGTCCGGCGTTCTCGCCAGAGTCCATTGGGGTCTTGCCGTAGGGACGATCGCGATGGGAGCGATTGGAACGCTGGCGATTCTGTTCGGCGTGCGCACCGCGCCGGAAGGGGCGTGTACAGGCCGGCGACACGCGATTCTGCCCTCTTAACTGCGCACCGGGCGCGGCAGCGCGCCTCCGCCTTGGCCGGGCTACGGCTAGCCTCGACTCCCGCCAGCCCGGCGCGTATGATGGCGGGCAGATGCGTGCGTGGAATCTCAGCACGGCATTGATCTCGGCCGTAGTCGCGAGCCTGCTCGCGGCCACGGGCGTCGTGTTGACGCTCGAGGCCCGCCAGGCGCCGATCGCGTCAGCCGCCCGGCCGGCGCCTTCAGCGCCCACGGCTCTCTCCGCCCGCGCTCCGCACCTCGCGCTCGTTGAAGAGTACTGCGTGACGTGCCATGACCAGGAAGAGAAGAAAGGCGGCCTCGCGCTCGACCTGATATCGGCCGACGTGGCCGAGCATCAGGACGAGTGGGAGAAGGTTGTCCGGAAGCTCAGGGCCCGCCAAATGCCACCCGTGGGCCGGAAGGAGCGGCCAGACGATGCGACCTACGACGCGACGGTCGGCTATCTCGAAACGGCACTCGATCGCGCCGCTGCAGCGCACCCGAATCCGGGCCGGACGGCGACGATTCGGCGGCTGACCCGAACCGAGTACCAGAACGCCATTCGCGACCTCCTGGCGCTTCGCGTCGATGTCGGCACGCTCCTGCCCGCTGACGAATCCAGCTACGGCTTCGACAACGTGACGGTCGGCGATCTCTCGCCGACACTGCTCGACCGCTACATCTCGGCGGCGGAGAAGATCAGCCGCGCGGCCGTCGGCCGTCCCAGCCGTTCTCCCGGCGGCGAGACCATCAGGATGCCGCCGGACCTTACGCAAGAGACCCATCTCGAGGGCCTCCCCATCGGCACTCGCGGCGGCGCGGTCGTCGACTACACGTTTCCGATGGACGGCGAGTACGAAATTCAGATTCGGCTGATGCGAGACCGCGACGAGCACATCGAGGGCCTCACCGAGCCACACGATCTCGAGCTGCTCCTGGACAAGGGACGCGTGCAGCTGTTCACGGTGAAGCCGCCCGAACGAGAGCCGGAGCACGCCAGCGTCGATCAGCATCTCAAGGTACGGATTCCGGTGCAGGCCGGTCCACACGCGCTTGGCGTGACGTTCCTGAAGAAACCTTCACTGCTGCCGGAGACCTCACGCCAGCCCTACCAGGCGCGCTTCAACTATTACCGGCATCCGCGTATTCAGCCAGCGATTTACTCGATCTCGATTGTCGGACCGTATGGCCCCGCCGTGCCTGGAGACAGCCCGAGCCGGCGCCGGCTTTTTCTGCCGCGACCGGCCGGTCCGGATGACGACGATCGCTACGCGAAGGAGATTCTCACCACGCTGATGAAGCGGGCGTACCGCCGCCCGGTCACGCAAGCGGACCTCCAAGGTCCGTTCGCGCTGTACGAAAAGGGCCGCGCGGAGGGTGGCTTCGACGCCGGGATCGAACTGGCCCTCGCTGGCGTGCTGGTGAGCCCGCAGTTCCTCTTCCGGCTCGAACCGGACCCGGCCGGCATCCCGCCGGGGACGCCGTATCGGGTCAGCGACCTCGAACTCGCGTCCCGACTCTCCTTCTTTCTCTGGAGCAGCATCCCGGATGATGAGCTGCTGAACACCGCAATCGCCGGAAAGCTTCGCGACCCGGCGATGCTCGAGCGGCAGGTGCGCCGAATGCTGGCCGACGCCCGATCGCGCGCGCTCGTCGACAACTTCGCCGCCCAGTGGCTGCATCTTCGCAACCTCGCGTCGATCACGCCGGACATGCGGCTGTTCCCGGACTTCGACGACAATCTGCGTCGAGCCTTCCGGCAGGAAACGGAACTCTTCTTCGACAGCGTCCTCCGCGAGGATCGGAGCGTGCTCGACCTGCTGCGCGCGGACTACACATTCGTTAACGAACGGCTGGCCAAGCACTACGGGATCCCGCACATCTATGGCAGTCAGTTCCGCAGGGTTGCGCTCGACAAGGCGAGCGACCGTGGCGGACTCCTGCGCCAGGGAAGCGTCCTGACGGTCACCTCGTATGCGACGCGCACGTCTCCCGTGGTTCGCGGCAAATGGGTCCTGGACAACCTGCTCGGCACGCCTCCCCCACCGCCGCTGCCAGACGTACCAGCGCTCAAGGACAACACGGTGGATGGGAACCTGTCGGTCCGGCGGCGGCTGGCCGAGCATCGGAGCAACGCACAGTGCGCCAGCTGCCACAATTTGATGGATCCCATCGGCTTGTCGCTCGAGAAATTCGACGCAGTCGGCCGGCGCCGGGCTACTGAAGGCGGCGTGCCGATTGACGTCTCCGGAGGTCTTCCAGATGGCAGCTCGTTTGCCGATGTCGATGGCCTCGAGGCCGCCTTGCTGCGCCGGCCCGAGCTCTTTGTCGGCGCCTTCACCGAAAAGCTGCTGACCTACGCGTCGGGACGCGGCGTCGAGTACTACGATGCGCCGGCCATCCGCGCCATCGTCCGCGACGCGCGATCGCAGCGCTATCGCATCTCCGCCATCGTCCTTGGAGTCGTGAAGAGCGAGCCGTTTCAGATGAGGATGTCACGATGATCATCACCAAGCTGGCATTGCCGCGGCGGACCTTCCTGCGCGGGCTGGGCGCGAGCGTCGCGCTCCCGTTGCTCGACGCGATGATTCCATCGCTGACTGCGGTGGCAAAGACGGCGGCCAACCCGGTCAGACGCCTGGGCTTCGTGTACATGCCGATGGGATGCGACCTGCCTCGGTGGACGCCACCGGCGACCGGTGCCGACGGCCGGCTGGTCGAGCTGTCGCCGACGCTTCAGTCGCTGAGCCCGGTCGTCGATCAGCTCACCGTCATCAGCAATCTCGAGTTGAAGAATGCCTACCCCGGAACGCACGCCACGTCCAACGCGTCGTTCCTGAGCGCCGCCAAGGCGAAGTGGACCGAGAGCACGGACTACCACCTGGGGACGACTGTCGATCAGGTGGCCGCGAAACAGATCGGCCACCAGACGCTCCTGCCGTCGCTGGAGCTGTCGATGGACCTGCTTCAGATGGTGGGCCAGTGCGACAACGGCTACGCCTGCGTCTATCAGAACAACCTGTCGTGGTCGTCGCCGACCACGCCGCTGCCGGCCGAGGCGCATCCGCGGATCGTGTTCGAGCGATTGTTCGGCGAGGGCGGCAGCGCCGCGGACCGTCGCGCCGAGCTGCGCAGACGGGCCAGCCTGCTCGATTCGGTCCGCGACGACATCAACCGGTTGCAGACGCAGCTCGGACCCGAGGATCGCACAAGAGTCGGGCAGTATCTCGAGACCGTTCGTGAAGTGGAGCGTCGCATTCAGAAGGCGGAGGCGAGCACGGCCGATCAGCCGCTCCCGGATCTCGATCGGCCGGTGGGCGTGCCGGCGGCTTACGCCGACCATGCAAAGTTGATGTTCGATCTGCAGGTGCTGGCGATGCAGGGCGACGTCACGCGCGTCATCACGTTCCAGCTGGCGCGCGAAACGAGCAACCGCACCTACGCCGAGATCGGCGTTCCCGATCCGCATCACCCGCTCACCCACCATGGCAACGATCCGGACAAGATCGCGCGAATGGCCAAGATCAACGCCTTCCACGTGTCGCTCTTCGCCTACTACCTCGAGAAGCTGAAGGCAACGCCGGAAGGCGACGGGTCGCTCCTTGACCACGGCCTGTTCCTCTACGGCAGTGGTATGGGCAATCCCAACGTGCACGACCACGTGAACCTGCCGATTCTGGTTGCCGGCGGCGCCGCCGGCAGAATCAAGGGGGCACGGCACATCCAGTACGCGGAGCCGACGCCCCTGGCGAACCTTCACCTGACGCTGCTCGAACGAGCGGGCGTTCGTCTGGACGCATTTGCCGACAGCAAAGGTCGAGTCGATGAACTGCTCGCGCTCTAGTCTACCCGAGGGGCTTCGCCCCTCGGACTGCCCGACACGCGCTCTCGCGCGCCGCTGGCGACGGCGCGCTCCGATCGCGTGGCTCACTCGCTACGCTCGTTCGCGCCATTAATGCTCTACGCGGTTGCGTTGGTGCTCGCGACGATGATTGCAGTACCGGCCGGAGCCGCTGAGTTAACGATCGAAGGGCTGGCAGATGCCGCCGAGAAGATGGATCGTGCGAAGGTCCGCGTTCTCCTGCAGCAGCGAGTAGCGGTCGACGCGCCGCAGGCGGATGGGATGACGGCGCTTCACTGGGCCGTCTATCACGACGATCCGGACATGGCGGATCAGCTGCTGGCCGCCGGTGCGAGTGTCAAGGCCGCCAATCGATACGGTGTGACGCCGCTCTCTCTGGCCTGCACCAATGGCAGCAGCCGGTTGGTCGAGCTCCTGCTGAAGGCCGGCGCGGATCCGAGCCTTGCGCTCCCCGGTGGCGAGACCCCGCTGATGACGGCGGCACGGACAGGATCGCTCGCGTCGGTGAAGGCGCTGCTGTCGCGCGGCGCGGCAGTTGATGGCAAGGACGAAGCGCGCGGCCAGACAGCGTTGATGTGGGCCTCGGCGGAGGGGCATGCCGACGTCGTGCAGGCGCTCGTGGACGCCGGCGCGGATGTTCGCGCGCGGGTAGCCTCAGGCTTCACGCCGCTGCTTTTCGCGGTCAGAGAAGGACGGCTCGACGTGGTCCGCGTGCTGCTGAAGGCGGGCGTAGACGTCAACGAGACCGTCGTCGATGGCGGCCGGAAGCGGTATGGCGGACCGCTGCCACGGGCAGGTGCAAGCCCGCTGCTGTTGGCCGTGATGAATGCGCATTTCGAGTTGGCGTCGGCATTGCTCGACGCCGGCGCGAATCCGAACGTCGATCTGACAGGCTACACGCCGCTTCACGCGATGACCGTGGTTCGCAATCCAGGCGTGGGAGACAACGATCCAGCGCCACCGGGATCTGGAACGATGACCAGTCTCGACCTGGTGAAGAAGCTGGTCGCGCATGGCGCCGACCTCAACGCCACGATGACGAGGCGCGTGAACTTGAACAACACTCGGATGAACGAAATCGGCGCGACCCCGTTCCTTCTCGCCGCGCTGACCGCCGATGCGGAGTTGATGACGACTCTCGCCGCGCTCGGCGCCAGCCCGTCGCTGACCAACGTCGAGAACAGTACGGCGCTGATGATGGCGGCCGGTCTCGCGACGCGATCACCTGGCGAGGATGCTGGAACGGAGCGCGAAGTTCTCGACGCCGTCCAGGTCGCGCTGTCGCTTGGCGCCGACGTGAATGCCGTCGACAAAAACGGCGAAACGGCAGTGCACGCGGCCGCCTACAAGAACTTGCCGAAAGTGGTGAAATTCCTCGTCGCCAAAGGCGCCCGGATCGATATCTGGAACCGCCCGAATAAGTTTGGATGGACGCCGCTGGCGATTGCCGTCGGCTACCGGTTCGGGAACTTCAAGCCCTCCGCCGACACCGAGGCCGCTGTCCGTGAAGTGATGATCGCGGCTGGCGTCACGCCGCCGGTGAAGGTCGTCGCGAAGACCCAGCAGATCTACTGATCCCCCGGCGCCCGCAAAATGACGGCCGGACCCGTCATTGCCAGGACTGACTCGACTCCTCTTCCAGCCTATGCCACAGATCGCCGGAAAGGAACTGGCCGAAGCACTGCTCGGCACGATTTTCGTGGCAGTCGGGCTCAGCGCGTTCGCGCTCTCCGCGGTGCGCGTTCGGGCTCGCGATCGGTCGCTGCTCTGGTTTGGAGTCTTCGCTGCGGTCTACGGGCTACGGCTCATGAGCCACTCCAGTTTGATTCGCGCGCTGATGTCCCCCTCCTCAGCATTCTGGGATTGGTGGATCACGTTTCTGACGTACGTGATTCTCGTGCCGCTGGCGCTCATTGCCGAGTCATTTCTCGGACCGGGCTGGAAAGGCGTCATCCGCCTGAACGTCTACGCCGCCGCAGCCGGCGTCGTCATATGCATGGCAATAGATATTGCGACGGGCAGGCCGGACGCGGCAATGTGGCTCAACAAAGCGCTCGTGGTTCCGGTATTCCCTCTGGTGGCGGTCCACCTGCTCCCCCGCTGGCGAGAGGCGAAGGGCAGTGCGCTCGGAGCCGTCATGTGGTCGGCCGCGCTCTTCGGCGTCATCGCCTCGTACCAGACGTTCGCGATCGGGTCGGTATTCGACGAGGACATCGATCTCGAGCCGCTCGCGCTGCTCCTCCTGGTGTGCGCGGTCGGCTACTACGCTGCATCGCGCATGTTCGACAACGAGCGCCGGCTGTCGGCTTTGGCGTCAGAGCTCGAGATGGCGCAGCAGATTCAGCGATCGATTCTGCCGCGTGAACTGCCTCGGGTGCCGGGATTGGTGGTCGCCGCCCGCTACGTGCCGATGACCTCGGTGGCGGGCGATTTTTACGAGTTCCATCAGATCGACGCCACACGCCTTGCCATTCTCGTTGCCGACGTGTCTGGCCACGGCGTGCCGGCGGCACTCATCGCGTCCATGGTGAAAATTGCCGTCGCCGCGCAGGCAGAGCACGCCGCTCAGCCCGGCCGCGTGCTCCAGTCGATGAATGGCATTTTCCAGGGGAAGCTCGAACGATCGTTTATCACCGCCGTGTACGCAGTGGTCGACCGAGCGGCGCAGTCGGTCACCTATTCGAGCGCCGGCCATCCTCCGGCCATTATCGCCCGTGCGGACGGGACGCTCGACCGTCTGTCCACAGGCGGCATCATGCTGGGATTTGTCGACATGCCCTATCCGGAAACCACGACGGCGTTCGTCCCGGGGGATCGGCTGCTGCTCTACACGGACGGCCTCATCGAGGCTCCGGCCGCCGGCGGCGACGCGTTTTTCGGCGATGAAGAATTTTCGCGCGCAATCGCTGACGGTGCCGCGCTGCAGGCTGACGCGTTTGCGGACGCGCTCCTCTCGCGCGTGACGACGTGGGCCGCGCCACGCGGCGGATCGCTCGCCGACGACGTGACGTTCGTTGTCGTCGATGCGGAAGACGGCCAAGACGCCGCGGGTCCAAGGTCGAAGCAGATCTCCTAGTGGAAGGCGACGGCAACGCGCCTACCTGCGTGTGCCGGGCGCGCTGCACCCGGCACACGAGACGATGCCCTTATCTGACGTTGCAGCCGCTGTCGAAGACCTTGCCTGGGCTGCCGGGAACAGCGTCACCAATCTTGCCGTCGCCGTGCGCCCTGTGAGCAGGTTCCGCGTTCACGCTGACTTCGATCAGGTGGTACGAGCCGTTGCCGGTGCGATGGCAGAGCTGAACCTTCGGGTCCTGCTCTTGGTTGGGTGCTAACCCCAGGTAGTGGCTGGCATCCGAGTTCGTGACCCGGCCGGCGCTCGATTGCGCCGTGGCGGTCCCGACGTTCCTGTACTGGCCTGCCGTCGCCACGCCTGACCCGGAGCACGTCATCGACTGCCCCACCGAGAGAGTCGTGCCGGGGCAGCTGACCGTCACGTTGCGATCGTCGGTGACCCTGACGTCGGTGAGGCCCACCGTGCCGGTGTTGGTGACGACGTACCTGCCAGGTCACCGGGCTGCCGACCGCGATTGTCGGTCCTGGTGCCTGGTCGGCATCTTCGCCGTTGGTCGACTTCTTAATCCTCACGCTTGCGCCGACCGGCCGGCACTCGCTGTCGAACACTTTGGTGGCGTCGCCCGGGACGGGCTCGCCAATCTTGGCATCACCATGGGCCCGGTGCGCAGGCTCCGCACTGACGCTGACTTCGATCAGGTGGTACGAGCCGTTGCCCGTGCTGTGGCAGAGCGCCACTTTTCCCGATCGCACTTCGTTCACGATGGTGGCGGTCGACCCGCTCAGGTTCACCTGGATCTCGATCATCTCTTCCTGACCCACGTTGGAGAGCCGGGCGGTGGCGTTGACGGTCGACGCTCTGAACTGCAATTCGACGTTGCCGGAAGGGACGCCGGCGAGCCGGAATTGGCCGGCATTCTCGACGGGCGCAGAAAGGCTCGTTCCAACCACGGTGACCGTCAACCCGCTTGGTGCGCCAGCCGCGGCGCTGTTCACGGTTCCGGCGATGGTCGCGCCGGCGCCTCCAGATGCTGCGGTGGGCTCCGTGGGGCTACCGCCTCCGCAACCTGCAACGGCGAGAAACGCCAGGCACGAGGCAACGAACAGGGCGCGGGTTGTGGTCTGCATGATGTCCTCTCGAAAATAATCGCGAGGGGAGAAAGCAAGGTCTATTCCCCGGACGTGAAATCACGAAATCGTTGGAAATCAGCAACTTGTGGGCTGGCAGTCTCGCCCTGCAGGATGTCCGCGTGCGACATTGCGTTTGCTCTTACATATGCGAATGGGTCAACCCCTTCACCCTAACGACGTGCGGCTCCAACGGTGCGGTGGATCCCGTCCCGAAAGCGCGTGCGTTGGAGATCGCGCACTTGGTAGTTCGCTCTGAGTGGACTACGCTTCGGCATCTCTTCTGGAGTCGCCAATGAACCGCTGGTCCGCGCCGAATCGGCGCGAGTTCCTGAAATTCCTGGCGGCCAGCCCACTCCTGGGCGCAGCTGGGACAGGTGCAGCAGAGTGCGCGACATCATCGCCTCGGCCCAGGACGCGCTCAACGTCTTCGACTTCGAGACCGTCGCGCGCCAGAAGCTGCCACCCGCGCACTTCGGGTACATCGCAACCGGCGTCGACGACGACGCGACGGTGCGCGCCAATCGGGCGGGATTCTCCCGGTATCAGATACGATCCCGCCGGTTGATCGACGTGTCCCGCATCGACACCTCCATCCGTTTGATGGGTGTCACCTGGAAGACGCCCATCGTCCTTGCGCCTGTCTCGAGCCAGCGGGCGTTCCATCCCGGAAGGGGAACTCGCGGTTGCGCGCGCCGCCCGATCGAAGGGGCACCTGCAGATGCTCTCGACCATGACCACCACGTCGATCGAGGAAGTGAACGCCGCGCGCGGCGAACCCGTCTGGTTCCAGCTCTACGCCACCACGGACTGGAACGTGACGCGCTCGATGGTCAAGCGGGCCGAGTCGGCCGGTTGTCCAGTGCTGGTCTTCACTGTCGATCAGATCATCGGCACGAATCGCGAGACCCTGCGGCGGTTCGAACGCCAGGACACACGCGACTGTCGCGCTCTGCCACGATCGCACCAGCCTGCAGACCAGGAGCACGCGAAGGCCGATGTTCAGCGGACTCGACCTGACGGGAGTCGCCATGCAGCCGCCCGTGACCTGGGACTATGTGAAGCGCCTCAAGGACACGACCGCGATGCGCCTCGTGATCAAGGGCATCGTCACGCGCGAGGACGCGGACGCTCGCCGTGACCAACGGCGCGGACGCGATCGTCTGTTCGAACCACGGCGGGCGCGCCGAGGAGACGGGGCGATCGTCGATCGAGAGCCTCCCGGAAGTCCTGGAAGGAGCAGCGGGACGTGTTCCCGTCCTCGTCGACAGCGGCTTCCGGCGTGGCACGGACATCTTCACCGCCCTGGCCCTTGGCGCCACCGCCATCTGCGTGGGGCGACCGTATGTCTGGGGCCTGGCGGCCTTTGGCCAGGAAGGCGTCGACACCGTCCTCGACATCCTGACGCGGGAACTCCAGCTGGCCATGCGATACGCGGGAACAGCCGCGATTCCGAACATCACGCGGGCGCATGTCGTCGAGCGGCGGTGAGCAGACCCCGCCTCCTTCAGGCCGGACTGTCCGCACGCGCCGCCAGCGTCCGCCGATCTTCGCTCGTGCCCGCCCTCAGGGCCGCGCGAATCGACCCGGCTGAAACGCTTCGGTGACCAGGAAAGACCCGATTTTGTCGCATGTTGTCGTTTACCCCCGGGGCGAGTCGGGGTAATCTTTACTCACCACATGTTTTGTCCCCGTTGTGGCGTCGCCTTGTCCCGGGCGATCGAACGTTGCTCGGGGTGCGGGGCAGATTCTGCGCCCGCTTCTCGCGACAGGCTTTCTGAACGGTCCAGTCGGGCCTGCGCCATCCGTCGCGGATCCCAGGCAGGCGGACGCCGTCAGGTGGTTGGATAGTCCAACGGGGCCCGCCGACTCCACGGACGCGCCGGCCCTCGCGTCCGGAGGGGCCGGGGTCGAGGGGGCGCTCGGGATCGCAGGCGCCGGCCGGGCCGCCCGCGCCATGCTCCCGCTCGCTCCAGAAATCTTGGATTCCGACATCACCCGCCCCGGCGCATCCGAGCTGCCGACGAGCGCCGGGATGGACGAGGAGTCGACGTGGACGCCCTCCTCCCCAAGCGCGCGTAGAAACGCCAGGAATCGGCGGCGAACCGATACCGCCCGACTGGCAGACGAAGGGCCGCTCGACGTGGGCGAGGTGTTCGGCACCCGGTATCGAATCATCAGATTGCTCGGCATTGGCGGGATGGGGGCCGTTTACCAGGCGTGGGACTCCGAGCTCGAGGTCGCGCTCGCGTTCAAGGTCATTCGGCCGGACGCGATCGCCGATCCGGCGCGGCCGCCGCGATCGAAGCGCGTTTCAAACGTGAGCTGCTCCTGGCCCGCCAGGTGACGCATCCCAACGTCGTCCGCATCCACGACCTGGGAGAGATCGACGGCATCAAGTACATCACGATGCCGTACATCGAAGGCCAGGACCTTGCCCACATCCTCGCCGAATCGACCACGCTGCCGGTTCCCCGGGTACTGAACATCGCGAGGCAGGTGGCATCGGGCCTGTGCGCAGCGCACGAGGCGGGCGTCGTTCACCGCGACCTGAAGCCAGCCAACATCATGATCGAGGCCGACGATCGGGCGCTGATCATGGACTTCGGCATCGCGCGCAGCGCCGGCGAAGCGTTCGAGGCCGCAGGCGCGGGAACGAAGCTGTCGACGCTGAAAGACGCGAGCGAAACCCGCACCGGCGTGATCGTCGGCACTTTGGAATACATGGCGCCGGAGCAGGCGCGAGGCGAACGCGTCGACGATCGCGTCGACATCTATTCGCTCGGCATGATCCTCTACCGGATGATCGTCGGCAGGCGCTTGGCCGATCGCGCGACAGACGCGTATACCGACCTGCTGGCCCGCATGCAGGCCGAGCCAACCCGCGTGCGCGAGATCGATCCGACGGTTCCGGAGGCGGTCGATCAGATCGTCTCGAGGTGTTTGCAGCCAGACCCCGCGCTTCGCTACCAGTCCACCCCGGACTTGCTGGCCGCGCTCGAGCGCCTCGACGAAAACGGGGTTCCGCTGCCGGAACCGACGCCGATCTGGCGGTCGTGGCGGTTCTGGTCGTCGGCCGCCATCGCTCACGGCCGTGCTCGTTGGCGGAACCTGGTGGTTCGCTCAGTTGTTCGCGCCGACGGTGCCGGTCGTGCACGATCCGGTGTCGGTGCTGATCGCCGACTTCACGAACGCGACGGGCGACCCACAGTTCAAGGGCGTCCTCGAGCAGTCGCTCGGCGTGGCCGTGGAAGGTGCGTCGTTCGTCACCGCCTACGATCGGCGGAACGCGCTTCGCGTCGCCTCACAGCTCAATGCCGGCAGCGCGCTCGACGAGAAAGTCGCGCGCGTCGTGGCGCAACGTGAAGGCGTCAAGGTCGTGCTCGCTGGCGGCATCGTGCCGGACGGGTCCGGCTACCGACTCTCGGTTCGCGGCATCAGCCCGGCCGACGGCGTCGCGACGTTGACGAGCGACGTGCGAGCGGCCAGCAAGGACGAGGTCCTGAACGCAATCGGTCGACTGGGCAGCAACGTCCGCAAGAGCCTGGGCGACACCAAAACCGCACGCACGCCCAGCCGCCAACGAGATGTTGAGCGCGTCGTCACTCGAGGCGGTGGCCCAGTACATGGCCGGGCAGGAGCTGCACCCGTCAGACACGCGACGAGGAAGCAATCCCTTATTTCAAGCGTGCCACCGAGCTCGACCCGAACTTCGGGCGCGCGTATTCGGCGTGGGGAACCGCGGCATTCAAGATTGGACGTCAGGACGAGGCCGAAGCGAACCACAAGAAGGCGCTGTCGCTGCTCGATCGCATGACGGAGCGCGAGCGCTATCGCACGCTCGGCGTCTACTACCTGGCCGTGCAGCAAGAACTACGACAAGGCGATTGAAAACTTCTCGGACCTGGTCAAGTCGTATCCGTCGGACGCGGCGGCGTACAACAACCTCGCAGTCGCGTACACGAACAAACTCGATTTCCCGAATGCCTCGGAGAACGGCCGCAAGGCCCTCGCAGATTTATCCCAGAAATCGTTTGTATCGATCGAACTACGCGCTGTACGCGATGTACGCCGGCGACTTCAAGGCGTCAGCGACCGAGGCGGCCAACCTGCTGAAAGAAGATCCGAACTACTTCATCGCCTACCTGCCGCTCGCCATGGCCGCCTTGTCGCGGGGCGAGGCGGACGCGGCTGCAGACTTCTACACGCAGATGGCCAAGGTCAACGCGCGCGCGGCGTCACTCGCCAGCACCGGGTTGGCCGATCTCGCCTTGTTCGAGGGGCGAGACAAAGACGCGCTCGATCTGCTCGCCGCCGGGATTCGCGCCGACGAGGAGACGAAGACTCTCGCCGGAGCGGCAGTGAAGCGCCTGGCGGTGGCCGAGGCATACGAGATGGAGGGAGATCTGAAGGCCGCCGTGCCAGCGGCCTCGACTGTGGTTTCGGCCTCGAAAGCCGAATCGGTTCTGGTCCCCGCGAGCCGCATCTTTGCCGCGGCCAGGCAGCAGCGAGAGATCGATGCGATTGCGAAAATCCTGTCGAATCAGTTCGAGCCGCAGAAGCGCGCCTATGGTCGCATCGTCGACGGGTTGGATTACCTGAGCCGCGAGCGCTACGTCGACGCGGCGGATTCGCTGAAGGCGGCGATCAAGTTTGCCGACGTCTGGCTCGCCCGCTTCTATCTCGGTGTCGCCTATGAGATGGCGGGCCGCCACGGCGAAGCGATCTCGGAGCTCGAGATCTGCTTCAAACGCCGCGGCGAAGCGACGGCGCTCTTCATCGACGAGGTCCCCACCTATCGGTATCTGGCGCCGCTCCCGTATTGGCTGGCGCGCGCGCAGGAAGGGCTGGGCCAGAGCGCACAGGCCAAGGCCAACTACGAAGCGTTCCTCGCGCAGAAAAAGGAACGGACCAAGGACCCGCTGGTCTCGGACGCGCGGAAACGCCTGGAACTCCTCACGACGCCCTGACGCCGATCGCAAACACCACGACTACAGCGCCAACGCTCGGCGTGACATCGTCTGTCAGCAGCGCGTGGCTGCCGTCATCACCCTCCGCTCTGATCGTGCACGTTGACGACCACCGGCGCGGCCGCTAGTCGTATTGCCCGCGTGGTCCGTCGCGGTCACCGGATCGTGTAGTGACGTCCGTCCTTGTCGTTTCCCCTTCGGTCGCGAACCAGGACGATCGGGAAGCTGAACGTCGGCGTTTGCCGGCGGTAATGCTGCCGCTCGGTTGGACCTGACCGTACTCGTCGACGACCGACCAGTTGACGCGCGCCACGCCGGAGCCGGCATCGCTGGCGATGACGCTGACGGTCACCGTTACTTGCGATCCGTCCGGCGGCCACAGCAGCATGGGTGACGCGGAAATGGTGATCGGTGCGGGCGGAATGGTGTCTCGAACGGTAACCGTGAACGAGGCCCTGCCAGTATTGCTGCCATCGCTGGCGGAACAGTTGACCGTGGTGACGCCCAACGGGAACGTTGCGCCCGATGCCGGCAAGCACGTCGGAGTCAACGCGCCCGCGATTAAGTCGGTCGCGGACGCCGAGAACGTGACCACTGCCCCCGCGGCGCTCGTCGCCTCGGCCACGATGTTTGCGGGCACCGTCACAGTCGGTGCCGTCGTGTCGGCCACGACAACGTTGAATGTGCCGGTTGCCAGGTTTCCAGACGAGTCAGTCGCGGTGCACGTCACTGGCGTCGTGCCGATCGGGAACGTGCTGCCAGACGCCCTGCTGCAAGCTACTGCGACCGTGCCGTCCGCATCGTCGTTAGCCGGTCACGGTGTAGGTGACGACCGCGCCCGCTGAGCTAGTCGCTTCGGCGGTGACCCCCGGCGTCGGCGCTCCAGGAAGAGTCAGCGTCGGCGCAACGAGATCGGGAGGAGGCGTGTCGTCGTCGAGCGGTTCGCTCGCCGGTGGGCCTGGCTGGGACTGCACGACCGCGCCGACCCTGCCTGGACTGAATTCGGGCACGTTGCCCCACACGCGGAAGGTGAGGTAGACCGCGTCGCCAGGCGCGATGGCGAAGCTCGGCTCGCTCGTACGTTGGGTTCACCAGATCCGGAGGTGTCTGGGTTGTTCGTCAGCACCGGATCGACGACGTTCGCGATGACCTGATAGCTGCTGACGCGAGTCGGTGCGCAACTGTGCCCCGCGACGGTCGCTCGTGCGGTAGCGGCGTGAGACGAGCAGTTGTGACTTGCCTGGCCCGATTGCCTGCTTCAGCGCAGCCAGCTTCGCATCGCTCACGGCGAGGAACACCTTCGACGTCATCGACGTCGTCGTATTGCCCTTGAGCGCGACCTTCCACGTGATCTGCGTCAGTTTCTGACCCGATATTGTTCGTACCGGTTGACGTGTCCGGGTCGAAGATGCTCGACGCAGCGACGGATGCGTCGTCGATTGCGGGATCGTCGATCGCCGGGTCGTCGATCGCGGGGTCGTCGATCGCCGGATCGTCGATGGCCGGGTCGTCGATCGCGGGGTCGTCAATCGCCGGATCGTCGATGGCCGGGTCGTCAATCGCCGGGTCGTCAATTGCCGGGTCGTCGATCGCCGGATCGTCGATCGCCGGGTCATCGATGGCGGGATCGTCGATGGCAGGCGTGCCGATCGACGTCGCGCGGTAGACGATGTCGGGCGTGTGCAGCTCGATGGAGTCCACCTGGTCCCCACTCGTGATGCGTTGATTGGGATCGTCAGCGGATCGTCGAGCGGCGCAGCGTTACCGTTGGCGTTCAGGTAGACCGTTGCGACCAGGTGCCCCATTCTCGCGGACGTTGATCTTGCACGACCGGGCGCTCGAGCGATTCCGGCGACTCGACGTAGACGGTCCGGGCGATGCTCGATCGATGTGGCAGACGTCATCGGTCAGCGCCTCAGGGATCGCCGAGCGGGAGTTCTTGCGGAACGACGCCGTGACGCCGCTGCTTGCAGCGTGCTGCCGATGTCCAGAGACGATGGTCTTGTCGCCGCTGGCGGATTGCAAGGTGTTCTGCGCACCACAATCGCGTAACTCCGCCGGATCCTGTGCGTGCCGGTCGCGTCGCTGAAGAGCGTCGGCTTCGACGCCGACGCCGTCAGCAGGACAATCGGAGGCGTAATACGCGCCGAGAACACACTCTGGTCGCGAGTGCCGACCGTTGTTGGCGTGCACACGTCCCTCGGTGTGGTGGGATCCGGCTCGCTCGGACCGACAGCGGCGGCGGCGTATACGCGCTGCCAGTGGCGTCGACCAGGCCGGCCGAGACGTCCCCGCGCACGAGGCGGTTGTCGGTCCACGCGAGCTGGAAAATCGGCTGCACGTTCGGTGCGCCGGCCGAGCTCACCCAGGCATCCGGGCTGGCAATCGGATCCTTCAGCACGAATCGGACCGCCGCCGCCGTCGTGTAGTCGCCGAGGAACGGCACCTTGCCCGACTGGAACATCCGAGGGTTCACCTTGTTGCGCTCGAGCGGCTGTGGCGTCGGGTTGCCGGGGAAGACCCCGAACAGATAGCGCGACACTTGCTTCGGCGCGCCAAAGATCGGCGTCTGGCCCGCGAAGGCCTCGGCGGCGAAGATGTCGGCGGATCGGCGTCGCACCTTCGTCTTGCCCGCGAAGACGTAGTCGTTCACGTGCGGGTCCGGAATCGGATCGGGAAACGAGGCGCCGACAGCGCACGTCGTTTCTGCGAATCGAGCCACGTCACCAGGATGCGGTTGCCGGCCGCGGCGATCGCCGGAAGGAACTCGTGTCCGCGGCGGCTGGCCGGCGAAACCGTGTCGACCGGCGCCGGATTCGACCACCTTGGCGTGCTGCCGGTAAACGACAGATTCGACATCACGATCCGTGAGTACCCGGTTCGGGGTTGCCCCGCACGACCCCTGGCGCTGCGGCCCAGATGGCGTGGAAGGCCGTGCCGTCGAATGTGATGAACGGGTGCGTCGTGGTGCGGAAGCTCGCCGACGTCGTCCCCTGCGTGAAGGAACAGATGTTGGCGACGGACCGTCGGCTTGTCCGAACGACCGGCCGTCGTCGAGCGAGATCGCGGACATGATGGCGTCGGACTGCTTCGACGTCGGGTTCGCGAAGCGCCGCCAGACCACGACCACGCGGCGGTTCGCTTGGATCGACGGCGATGTCCGGCGCCTGGTTGATGCTCTGGCTCTCGCTGAGCGTCGTCGCCGGGTCCCAGTTGTCGCCGTAGTTGGTCGACCTTGTGTAGACTGATCTTCGTTCCGTCCTGCTGCGCTGTTGCCGGTGAACACCGCGTAGACACGTGAACGATTCCGGCCGGCACCTTCTGAATGCGCGTCTGGGCCGGCGCGGCGGGCGTCGGGTCGGGAACGGTGAAGTCGTAGGTGCCCGTCCCGGGCAGCAGGGACACCGTCATCGCTGGTTTGTCGACAAACCGACCGGGCGCTGGCGTGGGCGAGCCGGTGCCTTTTGCGATCTCGACCGTATCCTTCCACGCGTACGGGAAGCCGCTCTCGATCGTGCGTTCGTACCAGCGGCCCAGCAGCAGCGCGCCGGCGCCATCGCGGTTGAACGCGATGAAGCTGAAGAGGCCGATGCCCGGCGCGAGCCGGACAACCGGGTCGGCAGCCGTCTCGTAACCGAGAGGCGGCGCGAGCGGCGCGGGCGCCGGCGGATCCTTCGGCTGGAAGCCAGGATGCAGGTGGCTCTTCCACGTGAGCCCGCCGTCCATCGTGAAGGACGCGCCGACCCACGGCTCGCCGGAGATGTCCGGGCGATCGACCGCGCTGTAGCTGTTCATGCCGCAAAAAACGATCAGCGGATTGTTCGGCGAGATGTCGCAGGATGGCTCGTTCTGCTGTTTCTTGTCGGGGTCGCCGAGGAAGAACGGGTTCGAGCCGGCGGGATGGTACGGGACCGTGCCATGCGGACCGACGATGTCGACGTTCTTGCCGGTCTGGAAGTCCGGAGCGGGCGCCTGCGCGCTCGGGGTGAGACGTGCCGAAATTGAGCGCTAGGCCGAGAGTGCCGGCGAGAATCAGACTGCTAATCAGGCCAGGCAGCGGTCCGCGCACCCGGGCGCGGCGAATTTACCCCAAAAAGAACCATTGGTCTCCCTCTGTCCACGCGTCTCGGCTGAGTACAGGATCTGGAGGGAGATTTGGCGTACGTCCACTCGGATCAGCTACTCCGATCGATTTGCCTCCCCTCCGGGTAGAGCCTGGTAAGGGCTCCGTCAGGCCACCGACCTGTCGCTTCGTGGAAAAAATGTGAAGAGCCGTCAGCCTACAGGAAACGAGGCGTTCTCGCAACGGAGAACCGCAGCTTTGACTCCTCGACAGCCGCGCGATTTTTGTGGGATTTCGACGCTGAGGGTACCGACTCGAACCGATTTAGAATCCCTTTCGGCCCGAAGCTGTTACCTATGTCTCCGGAATGGACACGGCTGTGAGCCCCCGTTTGGGATGGCGTTGCAATCCGTGGCAAGGCGCTCTATCGCACGGTCACCTCTACGATATTCGGCGGCGCAAACGTGCCAGTGACGTTGCTCCACGGAAACACGGCGAGATCGTAGGCGCCGGGTACGAGTCCCGCGAGCGACAGCGCGAACCCGGCAGCCCGGAACTGCTCGCCGTGCACCGCCGCCACATCCGGCCGCACGCCCCCGAGCGCCGGCGTCCCCAGGAAGATCGGCGCCCCGCCCGTCGCCGGATACGCCCACACGTGCACCGTGTCGATCCCGGTGCCGATGGCCGCGTCCAGGTCAGCCGCCCACCCCGCCAGCACGAACGGCTGATCGACGGCCTGTCGCTCGCGCGGGACATCGATCGCGACCTGCACGCCGACATGCCCGCGTCCCTTCGGCGCCAGGATGATCCGCACTTCGTGCCGGGCCACGGCCTGCGTCCCCGCCCAGCGCACGAACACCAGATCGTAGGTCCCAACAAACCCCACGCCAGGCGCCCACGTGAACGATCCGGTCGACGCCTCCAGCCGCGAGCCGATCGGCAATGGAGCAACCACGGCGCCCACGCGCACGTGTCCCGTGTAGCGCGCGTCCGGGTGGACGCCCAGCGCAAGCTCGAATCGATCGATCTCCTCGCCGCGGATCACCGCCCGCCCCGCGCGCCCGACGCCATACCACCGCCACGCCGCCTCGAGATCCCACCCGCGCCGCCCCAGAACTGGCGCATCATCCTGCGGCGCCGCCGCGATGTCCTCGGCGGTCGGGGCCGCTCGCCGCGACCCCGCGCCCTCCACCGCCGCCGTCAGCGCTCCCGCCCCATTTGACACCGTGAAGAACCGGCTCCCGATCCCCTCGATCGCCCCCTGGCTGTCAACCACCGTCCACGAGATCGTATGCAGCCCATTGGTCAGCGTCGTCGTGTTGATCAAGCTGAATCCAACCGGCCCGTTCGCTCCAGTGGTGTTCTGGAACCCCGGAAACAGCGTCTCGATGTCCGCACGCTCGTGGTTGTAGTCCACCGTCCCGAGCGGCGCGCCATCCACCATCACCGTGATCGTCGACCCATTGATCGGGATGATCTTCGGCTGCGGCGTCAGCGCCCACCCGAAGTTCACGAAATTTGCGCCCGACGCCACTCCGCCCTGGATCGGCGTGTCAATCGCGCCAAACGGCTTCGTCGCGCTCGCATTGGCGATCGTCAGCGTTCGCGTGCCGAGCAGGGTCGTGTGCCCATCCCGGTCCTGCGCATGCACGTAGAACAGATACGTACCATTCCCCTGATTTGGCAGCATGTTCGTCAGGACCATGAGCCCCCAGCCGCCGCGACCGTTCACGGGCAACGTGGGGTTCGCCGTCGCCACGTCCGTCCGTGCCCCCTCGATGAACACGGCGAAACCCACAAAGATCTGCGCGGCCCCGCCGCAGTTCGGATCAATCGGCGCCACTTCCGTCCCAACCGCGGCGCGGCAGATCATCACTCGCATCACTTCGACATCGTCGAGCGTCCAGCCCGTAAATGGGATCGCCCCCGTGACACCCGTGGCGTTGTCCACTGGGGTGTCCACGAACCCGAGCGGGGTTACCGATGTCCCATTCGCGATGAGCTTCAGAGACACGGTGATCGGGCCCGCTGTGTTCGACGCGCCCGTCAGCGTCAAGGTGATCGCTCCGGTGACACTGCTGCCCACCGGCAACCCGCCAACCGACAGCACGCTGATTGATAAGCTCGCCGACCCGGTTCCCGACGCGGGGCTGACCTGCAGCCACGGCTGGTTCGACGTCGCCGTCCACGTCACCGTCCCGACCCCGATCTGAATCAACCGTACGATCTGCGCGGCCGTCTGAGACACGAACGCCGCGCCGGTCGTCACCGCCCCAAAACGCAGCGTCGTCTTGTCGAGCGTCATCGTCGGTGGCCCGGCCGGATTGATCGTGAGCGTGTATGCGCGCGTACCGGTGAAGCCGTTGGCATCGGTCGCTCTGATAGTGAAGTTGAAGGTACCGGTCGCTGTCGGTGTGCCCCCGAGCGTGCCGCCGCTCGACAGGTTCAACCCGGGCGGCAGCGTGCCACTCGTCACCGTGAACGTGGCTGGCGCCGTACCGCCGCTCTGCGTGATGGAAAAGCTGGGATACGGCGTGCCCACGGTTCCGTTGGGCACACTGGGTGGGCTGAGGGTAATCGACGGGCCGGTCGGCGCGCCGCACTTTCCTGCGCTGCCGGCAGCGTAAAGACTGGCAGTCTCGGATGCGTTGAGAGCCCGATTGTAAATCGACGCCTCGTCCACAATCCCGTTCAGTTTTCCGTCAAAGACCGTTTCTCCTGACGTTCCAATGAACACGGGTCTGGTGCCGTAGTCGACGGTCACTGACACGGGCGCCTGTCCCTCCAGTTGCCCGTTCACGTACAGTCTCACCGCCGTGCCGTCATAGGTGCCCACGACGTGATAGAACTGGCCGACGACGATGGCAGTCGTCGAATAGGCGACGCTGACGCCACCAACCCCGTTGATGTCAGCTACGCTGAACGCGAGGCGCTCGATGCCACTCGGACGCTCCTTTCGCAGCGCATAGGCTTCGAAGTTGAAGGTCCTGCTGTTCTTCTTGAACACGATATATTGCAGGCCGGGGGCGCCGAACTGCGAGACGATCGGTGTGTCGAGACTGTCAAATCGGACCCACGCTTCCACGCTCATGCGCGCCGGCTTCAACGTCGCAGAGTCGAGAATCTGGACATAGTCTCCGACGCCATCGAACTTGAAGCCCTGTGCGGCAACGGCTGCGGCAAAGGTGGCGTCGCCGGCGGGCTGGCCGTTGTTCCCGGCGATCGCGTCGTTGGCGTTGCCATTCCCTGGCCACCAACCGACGATGCCAGACGGCGGCGCGACGCAGATCTGGGCCTCCGCAACCGACTGTGCGCCGAAGACCGTCACCAGCATTGTCGCTATCACGCCAATACGCTTTGGTGCGGTCATGCAAAGCCCTCTTGAATGCTGGAGCGATCGTTGAGAGGAGCGCGCGACATGCGCACCGTCTTTCACACAACGGGGTGACGACACATTCAACCTGATGCGGATGCTGCCGAAGCCGCAGCGACTCGGTACCCGACAACCGATGCTTCTGACCTGTGGGGAGCCGCTACGCTAACACAAACGATGGCGGGCTGTGCAAGTGTTTGTGCAGTGTTTGTACCGAGAACGTAGAAGGAGAGCGGCTTCGCGACCACTGGCCCGGCGCCATTAGGCGCGCCGCGAGCTGACTTTGGCCGCGCGCGGGTCTGTCGCGGTATTCACGAAGGTGTACTCACCTCGTCCTCGAGCGCGCCGGAACTATTCGGCGTCGCCGAGAGGCTCAGGAAGGAGACCGTCGTGGAGGATCTCGTCAACTTGAAATGGAGCAAGGTGCGAAAGCTCCATTTGAGTGGCCGCGCAACAAGCTTGTTCTCTACGACGTTCAGAACCGACCATCGCCGGTTCTGATTCCCAATGATTTTGGTGTAAATTGGTCGGGGCGAGTGGATTCGAACCACCGACCCCTCGGTCCCGAACCGAGTGCTCTACCAGGCTGAGCCACGCCCCGACAAAGGCGGTGAGAAAGCGGCAACTGCCAGCAACGGCCGGGAACCGTCGCGCCGAAATCTCATTCTACTTCAAGTCCCACTTCTCGCATAATTCGATAGTCCGACGATTTGAGGACACTGGCTACGGTCCGCGATCAATCGCCGAACTGGGAGCCACGGTCCGACCTGTCCAGAATGGCGAGGGCCGTCTGAGTAGTGCGAGCGAGCGCTGCGAGCTGTCGGGGAGTCCGCAAGCCCCTCGGGAAATAGACATGCGACTGAGACTGCCCGCCGCCGCTCTGTGCCTGATGCTGGCGTCAACCATCCTGGCCGCCCGTGCATCCCAATTCCCGAACCCCGCGCTGGATCCGACAATGACCGGCGAGCAGACCGCCGTGCTGGCAGGTGGATGCTTCTGGGGCGTCGAGGCGGTGTTCGAAGCGCTCGCCGGCGTGAGCAACGTCGTGTCCGGCTACGCCGGCGGCAGCAAGTCTTCGGCGAACTATCGTGTCGTCAGTTCCGGGACGACCGGTCATGCCGAGTCGGTGCGGATCACCTACGACGCCGCGAAGATATCCTACGGTCAGCTGCTGAAGGTGTTCTTTGCGGTTGCCCACGACCCGACGCAGGTGAATCGGCAGGGCCCCGACGAGGGGCCTCAGTACCGATCGGCGATCTTCTTCAACGGCCCCGAGCAGAAGGCCGTGGCCGAAGGTTACATTCAGCAATTGAACGACGCGAAGATCTTCCCGCGCCGGCTCGCGACGACCGTTGTGACGCTCGACGGCTTCTTCCCCGCCGAATCGGAGCATCAGGACTTCATGCGGCGCAACCCCTCGAACCCCTACATCCTCGCCCACGACCGTCCGAAGCTGGCGCTCCTCAACCGGGAATTCCCCGAGCTGCTCAAGCGTAAGTAAGTGCGTCAGTGAAAGCGTAAATGAGTCGGCCGCTCGCGCCGATATACGTGGGGTCAGTTCTCGATTCTCTCCTCTCTGGACTAGTGCCGGAGAAAATCGAGATCTGACCCCGGCTTTCAATTCCGTCAGTTGGTGTGCCATTTTGAGAAGCGCGTGCTAACTCAACCGAAACGGGGGTATCTTGGAAGCAGGGAGGATCGACTATGAAGCTTAAATGCTCGGTCGCCATGCTTGCCTTGATGCTCGCGGCAGCGCCGGCGTTTGCCGCGGGCTTCCAGCAGGAGCCAACCGCTGCCGGACGGATCAAGATCGCTTCGGGCTCGGTTTTCATCGTTCGCGCCGGCGCCACCATTCCGGCGCAGGCCGGTCAGGCGGTCTTCGAAGCCGATACCCTCAGGACCGGCGCTGACGGCCGTCTTGGCCTGACGCTCAAGGACGACACGCGGTTGTCGCTCGGGCCGTCGAGCGAGATCCGCCTCGATCGCTTCGCCTATGCTCCGGCCGAAGGCCGGCTCGGCTTCGTCCTCAACGTGGTCCGCGGCGTCGCCGCCTACGTTTCGGGCCGCATCGCCAAGCTGGCGCCAGACGCGGTGCGACTGGAATCGCCGGCCGCGATTGTTGGTGTGCGCGGGACCACCGTGGTCATCCGCGCGTCGCAAGAATGAAAAAGGAACGACTGGTCGCCCTGCTGTTGGCGACCGCACTCGCCGCGCTCCACTCGGCCTGTGCGCCGAAGCAGGTTCGAGCACCGGAGCCGGCACCCGACCCGAAAACGGCCACGCTCGTCGTCTTGCTGCCCGATCCCGACGGCGGCGCGACGGGCCGCGCGACCGCCTCGAGCAAGACCTCGACAAAACCGGCAGCAGTTGAACTGACCAGGCCGCGCGAGTCAATCGTCGTCGGACTCAACGGCGCGACGACCAAGGTAACGGTCCTCGAGGAGGCAGAGATCAAACGCCAGTTCGGGGACATCCTCTCGGCGCTTCCGCCGGCGCCCCAGCACTTCACGCTCTACTTCAGGTTCGAGTCCGACGAGCTGACGGCTGAGAGCAAGGCGCTCGTCCCCGACATTCTGCGCGCGGTGAAGGAACGGCCGGTTCCCGAGGTCGTCGTGACCGGCCACACCGACACGACGGGTACGCCAGTCAGTAACTTCGAGCTCGGCATGAAGCGCGCGACCACGGTCCGGGCGCTGCTCGCTGACGCCGGCCTCGACCTCTCCTCGGTTGAAGTCACCTCGCACGGCGAGGCGGTGCTGCTCGTGCAAGACGGCCGACGATACCTACGAGCCTCGCAATCGCCGCGTCGAAATCACGATCAGATGAGGTTCGGGCCGGGCCGTCTCGTGGTGCTATCCGGCCTCGTGCCGACGATCATCGCCGCCCTTCTTTCTCTCTTTCGGCCGTCATTCCTCAGCAACTGGGAATACGGCGCCTACGACGCGATCCTCCGCGCGACGCCGACCAGGCCGCCAGGCGGCCGAATCACCATCGTCGACATCGACGACCGCAGCCTGACGACGGTCGGCCAGTGGCCCTGGCGTCGCGACGTGATCGGCCAGCTCATCACTCGCCTGCGGGACCTCGGCGCCTCGATCGTCGCGCTCGACATCATGTTCGCCGAGCCGGACCGCTTCGAAGGTTTCGGAACCACGCCCGACGAGAAGCTGGCGGAGACGCTTGCGCGGTGGCCGCGTCGTGCTCGGCTACGCCATGACATTCGACGGCGAGAGCGATGCGGCCAGTCCGTGCCTGCTTCATCCGCTCGGGCTTGCGGTGATGCGCCGCGACGATTCGAGCGACCAGCCGTACTTCCATGCGACCGGCGCCGTCTGTAACCTTCCGGTTCTCACCAAGGCCGTCAACGCGTCGGGATTCATGAACGCCGCGCCGGATCCAGACGGGCTTCTCCGACGCATCCCGGTGCTCATCGAGAAGGACGGCCTGGTGTATCCGAGCCTCGCCGTCACGTCGGTGATGTCGATCACCGGCACACGCGACGCGACGCTCCGCGTTGACCAATGTCAACTCACTGGCGTTGCTGCTCGACAAGCGAAGCGTGCCGCTCGACGGCCAGAGCAATCTGCTGCTGCGCTACCGAGGTCCCAAGCGAACGTTCCCGTACGTCTCGGCGGTCGACGTGCTCCGCGGACAGCCGGCCGCCGACACGTTCAAGGACAAGATCGTGCTGGTCGGAACGACCGCGCTCGGCACACGCGAAGTCGTGTCGACGCCGCTCGACACGCTCTTTGCCGGCGTCGAGGTTCAGGCCACGGTTGCCGACAACATCCTCCAGCAGGACTTCATCCGGCGGCCGTCGTACGCGGTCGCGCTCGAGACGCAGCTCGTCATCGGGCTAGGCCTCGTTTCGGCGCTGCTGGTCCGGCGCTTCGGGCTGGCCATCGGCGCCGCGGGCGTGGCGGCATGCCTGGCGCTGGTCTGGTTCGGCCCGATCCGGCTGATGGCGACGAGCGGCGTCTACCTCTCCCCTCTCTTTCCGATCATGGGCCTGACATCGGCCCTGGCGGCGATGACGGTCGCGCGATTCACGAGCGAGCGGCAGCGGGCCGATCAGGCCGGCGAGGAGAAGGCCACCTCGCAGCGGTTGATGGTGCAGTCGCTGCTTATCGCTGACCGAGGTCAGGGATGCCGAGACGGGCAAGCACTCGAGGCGGACACAGGCCTACACGCGCGTGCTCGCGAAGCAGCTCTCGACGCATCCGCAGTTCCGAGACTACCTCACGCCGGAGCGAATCGAGCTCTTTGCCAGCCTGGCGCCGCTGCACGACATCGGCAAGGTCGGCGTGCCCGATCACATCCTTCACAAGCCCGGCGCGCTCACGCCCGACGAGCTCGTGGAGATGCGCAAGCACCCGGGCTACGGCCGCGACGTCATCGTTCACGCCGAGGATCACGCGAACGTTCATGACGACGTGATCCTCACGCTGGCGAAGGACATCGTCTACACGCACCATGAAAAGTGGGACGGCACGGGCTATCCCCGAGGGTCTGCGCGGCCTGGACATTCCGATCCCCGGGACGCGTGATGGCGATCGTCGACGTCTACGATGCCAGCACGACGCGGCAGCTGTACCGGACACCGCTGTCACACGACGAGGCCGTCGCGTTCATCGTCAAAGGCAGCGGCACCCATTTCGACCCGGATGTGGTCGACGCGTTTCTCCAGGTGTCCGGCCAGTTTCGGGAAATCTCGTTGCATCCCGATCACGCGCCGGAGTGACGGCGGCGGTCAGAGCTTGAGCAACGCGCCGAGGCGGGTCAGTTCGTCGTACGCGGTCAAGTCAGGCTGCAGCGGCGTCACCGACACGTAGCCGTCCTTGACCGCCTGGTAGTCCGATTGGTCGTGCGGCTCCCAGGAGTCCTCGCCTTCCTCGATCCAGTAGTACGGCTTGCTGCGCGGATCGACGCGGACGTCGACGACGGTGACGTGGTTGCGCTTGGCCTGGAACGTGACGCGCATGCCTTTCGGCTGGCCCGGACGGCACGTTGACGTTCAGAAACGTGCGAGGCGTCAGGCCGTGTGGAAGGACGAGCGCGGCAACCTGCGCGCCGGCGGCCGCGGCCGCGTTGAAATCGTACGAGTCGAGGCTCCGCTCGAGCGAGACCGCGATGCCGGGAATTCCGAGCAGCGCTGCTTCGAGCGCTCCCGCCACGGTACCCGAGTAGGTCACATCGTCGCCGAGGTTGTAGCCCTTGTTGATTCCCGACACGACGAGGTCGGGCATCGCGCCGCTCGGCTTGTAGAGTCTGCGTGATGGCGATGTTGACGCAGTCGGTCGGCGTGCCGTCGACTTCGTAGACGCCCTCGTCGAGGAGCTCCATCCGAAGCGGGCGGCGCAGCGTCAACGCGTGGCCGATCGCGCTCGCCTCGGTCTGCGGGCCGACGACCGTGACCTCTCCGAGGGGTTTCAGGGCCTGCGCCAGGGCGTGGATGCCCTCGGAGCGCACGCCGTCATCGTTGGTGACGAGGATTCTCTTCATTTGTCGCAGAAAACAACGAGTATAGCAGCCCGATCGCGACGAGAGCCACCGCGGCGCCCGTGAGGAACGCGGCGCTCGGCGACACGCGCGTCCAGATCACGCCGAACATCAGGCTCGAGACCAGACCGCCGACGCCGAGCGCCGCGTTGTAGACGCCGAACGCGGTGCCGCGCGCGCCGGCCGGTGCGAGGTCGGCGACCCACGCCTTCTCCACGCCTTCGGTCAGCCCGAAGTAGAGCCGTAGCAGAGAAAGATGACGATGACCGGCGCGGGCGAATCGAAGTAGCCGAAGGCTGCGTAGACGAGCGCGTAGACGATCCAGCCGGCGGCGATGAGCGTCGCGGCGTCCAAACCGATCGGAGAGGTCGCCGCCGGCGAGCGACGAGAGGACTTTGACGACGTGCAGGCCGGACCAGAGGAGCGGAATCCAGAACGTGGCGACGCCGAGGTCGTTCAGGCGAAGCAGCAGGAACGCGTCGCTGGCATTGCCGAGACTGAAGACCAGGATGACGACGATCGCTTTCCAGAAGAGGAGCGGACAGGTTCTGGGTTCAACAGGTTCAGAAGGTTCAAGGGGTTCAGAGGGTTCAGGAGGTTCAAGAGGTTCGCCTGTGTTCGTGTCCGGGACGCGAAGCAGGATGAGGATGACGACGATGCCGGGGATGATGCTGAGCGCGAAGAGCGTTCGGTACGCCTCTGGGTAGAAGAAGAGGAACAGCGAGGCAATCAGAGGGCCCACGACGGCGCCGGCGTGATCCATCGCGCGGTGGAAGCCGTAGACGCGGCCGCGCAGGTGTGGCGGCGCGAAGTGCGCGAGCATCGCGTCGCGTGGCGCGCCGCGGATGCCCTTGCCGAGCCGATCGACGAAGCGCAGGGCCGAGCACCTGGGTCCACGAGCGTCACGAGCGCGACGAGCGGCCGGACCGCGCCGGAGATCCCGTAGCCGGCGAGCACGATCCGCTTGGGCGCGCCGGTCCGGTCGGCGAGGCGGCCGGCGGCGATCTTGAGGACGCTGTTGGCGGCCTCCGCGACCCCTTCGATGATGCCGAGCGACATCGCGCTTGCGCCGAGCACGCGCGTGAGGAACACCGGGAGCAGCGGGTAGATCATCTCGGTCGCCATGTCCGTGACGAGACTCACCCACCCGAGCAGCCAGACAGGACGCGGCAGGCCGAGTTTGGAGGAGGCCAAAGGCGACGGGGGCAATCAGTATAATCGCAGGCGAGACGTGTCCAAGCCCTTCGATGCCGTGTTGATGATCGCGTTTGGCGGTCCGCAGGCTCAGCCGGACGTTCGTCCGTTTCTCGAGAACGTGCTGCGCGGGCGGCGGGTCGCCCCGGGACGTATCGAGGAAGTGGCGCATCACTACGACGTCGTCGGCGGCCGCTCGCCCCTCACGGAGCTGACCACCGCGCAGGCCGAGGGCCTCGCGCCAGCGCCTGGCCGCGGCCGGAACGCCGCTTCCCGTCTTCGTCGGGATGCGCAACTGGCATCCGTACCTCGCCGACACGCTCGAGCAGATGTCGCGAGCCGGCGTCCGCCGGGCGGTGGGCTTCATCGCGGCGGCGCACCGCAGCTACTCGAGCTGCACGCAGTACCGCGAAAACGTCCAGGAGGCGCGTGCCGAGCTCGCGCGTGCCGGACTGCCCGATGTCGAGGTCACCTACGTGCCCGACTGGTACAACCATCCGCTCTTCGTCGACGCGAACGCCGCAGCGCGTGTCCGTCGGCCCTCGCCAGGGTCGAGCCGACGCTGCGCGACGGCGCGGAACTCGTGTTCACGGCGCACAGCATTCCCGAATCGATGGCCGCCCGGTATCCGTATCGCGCGCAGTTCGAGGAGACCGCACGGTTGGTGGCCGACGCGCCTGGCCAGCGCGGGTCGCTATGCCACCGTCTATCAGAGTCGCAGCGGGCGCCCCGACGACCCGTGGCTCGGGCCGACGTCTGCGACTACCTGCGCGAGGCGCGCGCGGGCGGCCTCGAAGCGGCGATCCTCAGCCCGATCGGTTTCGTCTGCGACCACGTCGAAGTGCTCTACGACCTCGACGTCGAAGCCGCCGACGTCTGCGACGAGATCGGGCTGCCGATGGTCCGTGCGCAGGCGGTCAACGATCACCCGCGGTTTCTCGACATGATGGCCGACGTCGTGCTGCGCGTGTGCAACCGCTACGAACACGCGCGCCCGCTCGAACTGGTGTCCGCCGTATGACGAACGATGTCATCGACTTGAGACGATTCCGCGGTCGGAGCGATGGCGATGGCGGCCCTGGTGATCGCAGACAGCCATGGGCCCGGCGCTGTCGGCGCAGACGTCCCCGTCGCGCGGCCTGACAGCCGTACCGGGCCTCAAGGTCGGTCACCACACGCTGACCGAACGGCCAACCGGGTGCACGGTCGTGCTCGCCGAGAAGGGCGCGACGGCTGGCGTCGACGTGCGCGGCAGCGCGCCCGGCACGCGCGAGACCGATCTGCTCGCGCCGACGGCGAGCGTCGAGCAGGTGCACGCCATCATGCTCGGCGGTGGCAGCGCCTTCGGCCTCGACGCGGCCAGCGGCGTGATGCGCTACCTCGAGCAGCGGGGCGTCGGCTTCAAGTTCGGCGGCGCAGTCGTGCCAATCGTGCCCGGCGCGATTCTCTTCGACCTTCGGCGTCGGCGATCCGACGATTCGTCCCGACGGCCGAATGCGGGTTCCTGGCGGCGAAGGCCGCCACGGACGGCCCGGTCACCGAGGGCAACGTCGGTGCCGGCGCCGGCGCGACGGTCGGCAAGATGGGCGGCCGCGACCGCGCGATGAAGGGTGGGATCGGCAGCGCCGCCATCACGCTCCCGAACGGCCTCGTCGTCGCGGCGCTCGTCGCCGTCAACGCGCGCGGCGACGTCATCGATCCGGCGACGGGCCAGGTCGTCGCCGGCATGCGCACGGAAGACGGCAAAGGGCTGGCGGACGTGCGCCGCCGCCTCAAGTCCGGCGAGCTCGATCTGCCGCTGCCCGAGGCCCTGCAGCACACGACGATCGGCGTCGTCGCGACCAACGCGACGCTGACCAAGACGCAGGCGACCCGAATCGCGCAGATGGCCCACGACGGCCTCGCCCGCGCGATCGTGCCGGCGCACACCTCGGCCGACGGCGACGCGATCTTCGCGCTCGCGACCGGCGTGCGCCCGGGCCGGCCGATCTGGACACGATCGGCACGCTGGCCGCCGACGCGATGGCCGAGGCGATCCTCCGCGCGGTCCGCGCGGCGACCGGCATCCCGGGCTATCCGGCCGCCCGCGATCTGCGGTGAGCCTGACGCTCGTCCTGCTCGTCGTCTATTCCCTGCTGATGGCCGGCGTCGGCCTGTGGATCGGGCGGCACGTCCGCGCGACCGGCGATTTCTTCGTGGCCGGCCGCTCGCTTGGCCCCACGCTCATCTTCGCGACGTTTCTGGCCGGCAACATCGGCGCCGGATCGACCGTCGGCGCCGCAGGACTCGCCTATCGCGACGGCGTCAGCGCCTGGTGGTGGAACGCGTCGGCCGGCATCGGCTGCCTCGTGCTCGCCTTTTCTGTCGGCCCGCGGATGTGGCGGGAGTCGGTGACGCACGGCGACCTGACCGTCGGCGACTTTCTCGAGCGCCGCTACGGTCGCGACCTGCGACTCGCGGTCGCGATCCTGATCTGGATCGGCACGCTGTCGATCCTGGCGGCGCAGCTGCTCGGCATGTCGACGGTCTTCCAGGTCGTCGCCGGTGCGTCGCCACGTTCGCGGGCTGCCTGCTCGGCGCGTCGCTCGTCAGCGTCTACTTCGTCGCCGGCGGGCTCCTCAGCTCCGCCTACGTCGAACCTCGTGCAGCTTGCCGTCAAGCTGGTCGGATTCGCGCTCTGGTCACCCCGATGGCTCATGGCGCTCGCCGGCGGCTGGGACGTGGTCGCCGCCGATCCCGTCGCGGCTGGATCTCTTCGCCGGCGGCTCGCCGCAATCGGGATGGCGGCTGCTCTTCTTCCTGGGCCCGGCGTTTGTCGTCTCGCCGGGCCTGATTCAGAAGGCCTACGGCGCGCGCGACGAGCGCGCGGTGACCACCGGCATCGCGCTGAACGGCGTGGCGCTCATGGCCTTCGCGGCGCTGCCGACGCTCATCGGCATGTCGGCGCGCGCGCTCCATCCCGACATCAACAGGGACCTCGCGTTCGCGACGATGGCGAGCGAGCTGACGCCGGCGTTCGGCGCGCTCGCGCTGGCCGCCGTCTTCTCGGCCGAAGCCAGCGCTGCCGACGCCGTGCTGTTCATGCTCGCGACCTCGGGCTCGCGCGATCTGTATCGCCGGTTGCGGCCAGCCGCGACCGATCGCGACTTGCTCCGCGCGGCGCGGTGGTCGGCGATTGCCGGCGCGCTCCTCGGGCTCGGGCTGGCGATGATGCACCGGTCGGTCATCGCGGCGCTCGACAACGTTCTACGCCGTGATGGTCGTCACGCTGTTCGTCCCGGTGCTCGGTGGCTTGTATGCGCGCCGCACGTCTCGGCGCCAGGGCCTGGCCTCGCTGGTCGGTGTGCCAGTGCTGGCGTTCGTGCATTTCGCGACCGACGGCGCCGGATACGGCGCGCTGACGCCGGTCGTGTCCGGGGTGCTGGCCAGTGCGCTGGCGTTTGGGATCGCGGGCCGACGCACCTAGTGATTCGGTGCCTGGCCTCGCTCGGGTGCTACAGGAGACCAGGAGATCAGGAGTGTTTCAGTTCAGAGAGCGTCTCCTGACCTCCTGATCTCTTGTTCAGAGCGAGGCGACACTTCGATCTTTTACATTCTTAACAACAAAACCGGTGCCACTGCCGAGCTCCGTGTGAGAATCGTCGGATATGCGCACACAGAAGTCCGCCTCGCCTTGACGATCGCCGTCGCGCTCTCCCCGGCGCTCGCCACGGCGCAAACGACGGTCGAGCAAACGATCCAGATCATGCCGGGCGGCGGTGGCGGCGGTCCGATCCAGTTCCCGGGCATGATGGGCGGTCCGCGCACGTTCAAGACCGGCACCGGGCGCATCCGCGGCCGCGTGCTGGCCAGCGACGGCGGCGGGCCCATCCGCCGCGCGCAGGTGCGCATCTCGGGTCCGGAGGTCGCGCCGAAGGCGGCGCTCACCGACGCCGAGGGCCGCTTCGAGTTTCGCGAACTTCCGGCCGGCCGCTTCACGCTGCAGGCGACCAAGTCGGGCTTCGTCAGCGTGCAGTACGGGCAGACGCGGCCGTTCGAGTCCGGCAAGCCGATCGAGCTCGCCGACAAGCAGAGCCTCGACAACGCCGACATCAGCATGCCGCGCGGCAGCGTCATCGCCGGGCGCATCGTCGACGAATTCGGCGACGCGATTCCCGACGTGTCGGTGACGGCCATGCGTCAGACGTGGCAGAACGGGCGGCGGCGCCTCGTGCCCTCTCCGGGCCGCGTCGCGCAGACGAACGACCTCGGTCAGTTCCGCATCTACGGCCTGCCGCCGGGCGACTACTACGTGAGCGCCACGCTGCGCGGCGGCGGCTCGAGATGATGGACATGGAGCTGATGGTCGGCACCGCGGCGTGAACAGTGCCGGGCCGACGGCGTCGGCGCCGAAGTCCGGCTACTCCTCGACCTACTATCCCGGAACGCCGAACGTTGCCGAGGCGCAGCGCATCACGCTCGCCGCCGGGCCAGGAGTCGCCGAGCGCCGACTTCGCGCTCGTCGCCGTTCGGCTCGCGAAGGTGTCCGGGATCGTGATTGGCTCCGACGGCAAGCCGCTCGAAGGCGCCGCCGTTTCGGTCGTGCCGGCCAATCGTGAGTTCGGCGGGCTGCTGGTGCAGAACAGCGCGCGGAGCGGCAAGGACGGCAGCTTCACGCTGCACAGCGTGCCGCCGGGCGACTACTCGCTTCAGGCCCGATCCGTTCAGGTCATCACCAGCACGCAGGGCGACAACGTGATGGTCTTCCGCGCCACGACCATCGGTGGCGGCGACTCGGAATCCGGATCGACGCCGCTCGCGGTCGCCGGCGAAGACGTCGTCGGGCATCGTGCTGACGACGAGCAAGGGCGGAAGCGCAACGGGCCAGCTCGTGTTCGACGGGCCCAGGCCGCCGTCGCTGGGCTCGATCCGCATCACGTCGATGTCCGTCGACAGCGATGGACCGGCACTCGGCGGCTCGGCGCCGCGAGCGCGAAAGACGACGGCTCGTTCGAGCTGAAGGGGCTGACCGGGCCGAGGCTCATCCGGCTCGGCAACGCGCCTCCCGGGCTGGACCCTCAAGTCCGTCAAGTTGAACGGCACGGACATCACCGACGCGGGCGCGGAATTCAAGCCCGGCGAGACCACGTCGGGGCTGGAAGTCGAGCTCACCAACAAGCCGACGTCGGTGAACGGCAGCGTCACGGCGAGCGACGGATCGATCCTCAAGGACTACACGGTCGTGATCTTCTCGGAGACGCCCGAGCACTGGCGTCTTCCGATGACGCGCTGGGTGACCGGGACGCGGCCCGATCAGGATGGACGCTTCAAGGTGCAGAACCTGCCGGCGGGCAACTACCTGGCGGTCGCGGTCGACTACGTGCCGCAGGGCGAATGGGGCGATCCGGAGCTCCTCGACCGGCTCAAGTCCAAGGCCAAGCGCTTCACGCTCGGCGACGGCGCGACCCAGACGCTGGACCTCAAGCTCACGAGCGAGTACTGAGCACGCTCGCCAGGAACGTTTGAACAGGAGTTCAGGAGTTCAGGAGTCTCGTTTGAAAACCAAGATTGCTCCTGATCTCGTGATCTCCTGTTCTGCTTTATGCCAGCGGACGCCGTTGGCCTGATCGACGCCTTACTCCCTCAGCAGCGCCTCCGCCTCGTCATCCCCACCATCGTCCTGCGACCGGCCCCTTGCTGCGCGCGTAGAGGTACGACACGCCGAAGATCACGCCGATCAGCGCGAACGAGAACCACTTGTTGATCTCGAAGTGGACGAGGCCGAGCACGTGCAGGTACTCGATCAGGAGCTTCAGGCCGATCCACGCGATGATGACGAACGCGCCGTCGACGAGCGACGGGATAGCGGCGGACGATCGTGAGGAGCTGCCCGACCACGAGCCGCATGGCGACGATGCCGAGCAGCCCGCCGGTGAGGATGACCCAGAACTTGGGTGACATCGCCACCGCGACGAGAATCGAATCGATCGAGAAGGCCAGGTTGACGAGCTCGACCTTGACGACCGTTCCCCAGAGCGGCGACAGTCCCAGCCACGGCCGCGCCGGCTTGGGCTTGCCCCGCTCGTCCGCACTGCCGCCGGCGAAGAAGTGGTGCTGCGCCAGGTACAGCAGGTAGAGCCCGCCGAAGAGCTTGACCCAGCTGATCTGAATCAGATACGCGGCGAGCACCGTCGCGATGATGCGAAACGCGAAGGCGCCGATCAACCCGTAGCGCAGCGCCTTCTGTCTGATCCGCCCGCGGCAGGCCGAGGATCATGATCGGCCATGACGAGCGCGTTGTCGGCGCTCAGCAGCCCCTCGATCAGGACGAGGAGCGCCACGGTAACGAGATCCGCGAACTGGACGTCCATTTAGCGGGAGGGTTCCTTGACACAGTCCGTATCAATGCCTATATTTGAGACGACGCAACTTGAGGCTCGCTAGCGCGGGTCGCGCGTCAGCGCGTGGCTGCGGTCGGAGACACGGTCGGCAGCACATGGCAGTCGAACACCATCTCTACTTTATCAGCATGGCGGCCAGGCTGCTGGACATGCATCCGCAGACGCTGCGCAAGTACGAGCGGCTGGGACTCGTCCGGCCGACCCGCACGGTCGGCAGCATGCGTGTCTACTCGCGCGAGGAGCTGGACCGCCTGAAGCTCATCAAGCGTCTCGTCGAGGAAGACGGCGTCAACCTGGCCGGCGTGCAAGCGGCTGCTGACGATCGCCGAGTCCGTGCAGCGTCTGCGGCCGCTGGTCCAGGACGGCGCGGACCGGCCCGAAGTCAGGAAACGCGTCGCGCAGGAAATCGAACGGATTGGACGGATGGTTGGGATCTGACGGTTCAGGGTTCAAGGTTCAGGGTTCAAGGTTCAGGGTTCACGAGGTCAAAATCAGACAGACGCGGTTCAAGGCGTTCGACTAGGTCGCCTGGCCGTGCTGGGATGAAGACGAATTGGAACCGGCGTTGAATCAGCAGCGCCTGCGGCCCGAGCGCGGCGCGAAGTCGCCGCGCGAGAGCGCGGGTGGGCCCCGAGCGCTGAATAATGGAATTCAAGGACTATTACCAGACGCTCGGCGTCGCCAAGAACGCGTCGGACAAAGAGATGAAGCAGGCGTACCGGAAGCTCGCCCGCAAGCATCATCCCGACGTGAATCCCGGGGACAAGTCCGCCGAGGCGAAGTTCAAGGAAATCAACGAAGCGTACGAGGTCCTCGGAGACAGCGACAAGCGGAAGAAGTACGACGAGCTCGGCGCCAACTGGCGGATGTACGAGCAGGCGCATCAGCAAGGGCAAGAGTGGCCAGGTTCGCCGTTCGGCGACGCCGCCGGCCCCCAGGGAGGCGCCTGGAACATCAACATGGGTGGTCCGGGCGGCTACCGCACCATGACCGAAGAGGAAATGCAGGAGCTCTTCGGAAATCAGGATCCGTTCTCGGACTTCTTCAACACGTTCTTTGGCGGCGGCGGCGGCGCCCGCGAAACCGGGCGGGGACGAGGCAGCCGCGCGACGCGGATCCAGAAGGGGCGCGACATCGAGCACCCGGTGGAGCTGACGCTCGAGGAGGCCTTTCACGGCGCCACGAGACGCATCTCGATCAAGAACGGCGGCCACGCGCGCAGCGTCGACGTGCGCATTCCGCCAGGCGTCAAGGACGGCTCCCGCGTCCGCGCCGCCGGCGAGGGCGAGTCCGGTTCGAACGGGGGGGCGGCGGGCGACTTGTATTTGCGCGTCCAGATTCGCCCGCACCCGGTCTTCGAGCGCAAAGGCGACGATCTACACACCACCGTCGCACTGCCCGTGACGACCGCGGTTCTCGGCGGTGAGGCGCAGGTCCCGACGATCACCGGCTCGGTCCGGCTGAAAATTCCGGAAACAACGCAAGGCGGTCAGGTGTTTCGTCTCAAGGGTCACGGCATGCCGGTCGTCGGCAAGGCGGACACGCGCGGAGATCTCTACGCCACCGTCGACGTGCAGCTCCCCCGCTCGCTGACGAAGGAGCAGCGGGAACACTACGAGGCGCTGGCGAAACTCGAGAAGTAAGTCATGAATCTGAACAAGTACACCGAGAAGGCCCAGGAAGCGATCCTCGCCGCGCAGCAGCTGGCCGATCGCGAAGGCCACGCCGAGGTCCTCCCCGAGCATCTGCTGCTGACGCTGCTCGAGCAGAAAGAGGGAGTGGTTCCGGAAATCGTCCGCAAGATGAATCCCGATCCGGCGGGCCTCGCCTCAGCGGTGCGCGCGGAGCTGAACCGGCTGCCGCGTGCCCACGGCGGATCGCAGGTCGGCCTCTCCGCGCGCCTGCGCCAGGTGCTCACGGCGGCCGAGCAGGAGGCCGAGCGGCTCAAGGACGAGTTCACGAGCACCGAGCACCTCTTCGTCGCAATCGCCGCCGAAGGCGGCCGATCGGCGTCGTCACGCCTGCTCCAGCAGCGAGGGATCACGAAGGACACGATCCTGCAGGCGATGACGAGTGTGCGCGGATCGCAGCGCGTCACGAGCCAGAATCCGGAAGCGACCTATCAGGCGCTCGAGCGCTACGGACGCGACCTGACCGAGCTCGCGCGCAAGGGCAAGCTCGATCCGGTCATCGGACGAGACGACGAAATCCGCCGCGTGATTCAAGTGCTCTCCCGCCGCACCAAGAACAACCCGGTGCTCATCGGCGAACCCGGCGTCGGCAAGACCGCCGTCGTCGAGGGGCTCGCCCAGCGCATCGTCCGCCAGGACGTGCCCGAAGGGCTCAAGCACAAGAAGATTGTCGCGCTCGACATGGGCGCGCTCATCGCCGGAGCGAAGTACCGCGGCGAGTTCGAGGAGCGGCTGAAAGCGGTGCTCAAGGAAGTCGTCGACTCGGCGGGCACCGTGATTCTCTTCATCGACGAGCTGCACACGGTCGTGGGCGCGGGCGCCAGCGAAGGCGCGATGGATGCGTCGAACATGCTCAAGCCGATGCTGGCTCGCGGCGAGCTCCACACCGTCGGCGCGACGACGCTCGACGAGTACCGCAAGCACATCGAGAAGGATGCCGCGCTCGAGCGCAGATTCCAGCCCGTCGTGGTCAGCGAGCCGACAGTCGAGGACACGATCAGCATCCTCCGCGGTCTTCGTGAGCGATACGAGGTCCATCACGGCGTGAAGTTCAAGGACTCGGCGCTCGTGGCGGCCGCGGTGCTGTCCAACCGCTACATCACGGACCGCTTTCTTCCCGACAAGGCCATCGACCTCATCGACGAGGCGGCGTCGCGCCTTCGCATGGAGATCGATTCGATGCCCGTCGCGCTCGACGAGGTCGAACGCCGGATCATGCAGCTCGAGATCGAGCGCGAGGCCCTGAAGAAGGAAACCGACAAGCCTTCCAGGGAGCGCCTGCAGAAGCTCGAGCGGGAGCTCGCCGACCTCAAGGAACAGAAGGCGCAGCTCACCAGCCACTGGCAGCAGGAAAAGGAAGTGATCCTCGCCGGTCGCAAGCTGAAGGAAGAGCTCGAGCAGGTGCGGTTGGAGATCGAGCGCGCCCAGCGCGGCGGCGACTATACGAAAGCCTCCGAGCTGCAGTACGGGCGGCTGCCGGCGCTCGAGCAGAAGATCAAGGAGCAGGAAGCGCAGCTGAGCGGCCTGCAGCAGGGCCAGCGGATGCTCAAGGAAGAAGTCGACGAGGAAGACATCGCCGACGTCGTGAGCCGCTGGACGCACATTCCGGTCAGCCGGTTGATGGAAGGCGAAATCCAGAAGCTGCTCCGGATGGAGGCGCGGCTTCACGAACGGGTGATCGGTCAGGAGGAGGCCATCTCGGCGGTCGCCAACGCGATCCGGCGGGCGCGCGCGGGGTTGCAGGATCCCAACCGGCCGCTCGGCAGCTTCATCTTCCTCGGCCCCACCGGCGTCGGTAAGACGGAGCTCGCGCGCGCCCTCGCCGAGTTCCTGTTCGACGACGAGCAGGCGATGGTCCGGATCGACATGTCGGAGTACCAGGAGAAGCACACCGTGTCGCGCCTGATCGGCGCGCCTCCGGGCTACGTCGGCTACGAGGAGTCCGGCCAGCTCACCGAGGCGGTACGCCGCCGTCCGTACGCGGTCATCCTGTTCGACGAAATCGAAAAGGCTCACCCCGAAGTGCTCAACGTCATGCTGCAACTGCTCGACGACGGCCGGCTGACGGATGGCAAGGGCCGCACGGTCGACTTCAAGAACACAGTGGTCATCATGACCTCCAACGTCGGCAGCCATTTCATCGCCGACGCCGCGGTCGCGCGCGACGTGTCGGGAAAAGGCGACGGTGCGCTCGACGAGGGAACCAAGCGGCAAGTCCTCGATACGCTTCGCTCGCAGTTCCGGCCGGAATTCCTCAACCGGGTCGACGAGATCATCGTGTTCCACTCGCTGACCCGCGCCGAGATGCGGTCGATTGTCGATATTCAGCTCAAGGGATTGATGAAGCGGCTCGAGGATCGGAAGATCCGGGTGGAGCTCTCCGATCGCGCCAAGGACCTGATCATCGCCGAAGGCTACGACCCGACCTATGGCGCGCGCCCGTTGAAGCGAACCATTCAGCGCCAGATCCTGGACCCGCTCGCGATGCGCGTGCTTCAGGGCGAGTTCAAGGAAGGCGATGTCATCCGCATCGATGCGGTCGGCGGCACTCTGCAGTTCACCAGGGCCGAGAGGCCCGTGGCAGACGCAACGAGCGTACAATCGAACTAGAAGGTATCTCGTAAACCCCAACCGTGTTGTCCGTTTATCCGTGGCTCGTAAACCATCCGTGTTGTCCGTGTCATCCGTGGCCCTAGATGTCTGACGAACGTCCCGCGAATGCGCCCAACCCGCGCGGGCGGCGTCTTCCGCCTCGCCCGGCGCCGGGCACGACCATGTGGCTCGTGCTGGGTGTCCTGCTGCTCCTGGCCATCGGCAATGCGGCGTTCTTCGCGCTGCGGGCCGGGAAAGAGATCTCGTACAGCGAGTTCAAGACGCGCGTCCGCGAGGGTAAAGTCCAGGAAGTCACGGTCGCTGAAGACCGCGTGCAGGGCATGCTGAAGGCCGATGAGGGCCAGGGCCGCGCATTCGTGGCCGTCCGCATCGAGGATCCCAAGCTCGTCGAAGATCTCGAGAAGCACGGCGTCAAATACACGGGCGTCGTCGCCAACCGCTGGGTCGCCGAACTGCTTGGCTGGGTCCTTCCGCTGATCTTCCTGATCGCGCTCTGGAGCTTTTTCTTTCGCCGGATCGGTAGCGCCGAAGGCGGCGTCATGTCGTTCGCGCGCAGCCGCGCCAAGATCTACGCCGAAGAAGACGACGTCAAGGTCAAGTTCGTCGACGTGGCAGGCGTCGACGAAGCCGAGGAAGAACTGCGGGAGATTGTCGAGTTCCTCAAGAATCCGAAAAAGTACACGAGCATCGGCGGCCGGATTCCGAAGGGGGTGCTCCTCGTCGGCCCTCCGGGGACCGGCAAGACCCTGCTGGCGCGTGCGGTCGCCGGCGAAGCCGGCGTGCCCTTCTTCAGCCTGAGCGGCTCGGAGTTCGTCGAGATGTTCGTCGGTGTCGGCGCCGCGCGAGTCCGCGACCTCTTCAACCAGGCCGAGAACAAGGCCCCCTGCATCGTCTTCATCGATGAGCTCGACGCGCTCGGGAAGGTTCGAATCCAGTCGCCGATGGGGAGCCACGAGGAACGCGAGCAGACGCTCAATCAGCTCCTCGCGGAGATGGACGGCTTCGACGCCCGGAAGGGCGTCATCATCATGGCCGCGACCAACCGTCCTGAGGTGCTCGATCCGGCGCTGCTGCGGCCAGGGCGGTTCGACCGTCAGGTCCTCGTCGACAAGCCCGACGTGCGCGGACGCGAGGAGATTCTTCGCATCCACGTCAAGAACGTCAAAACCGCCGAGCACGTCGATCTGAAAGTCGTCGCGGCGCGGACGGCGGGCTTTGCCGGGGCCGACCTTGCGAACCTCGTGAACGAGGCGGCGCTCCTCGCCGCGCGCCGCGACAAGACCGCCGTCGAGATGAAGGACTTCGACGAAGCGATCGACCGCGTGATTGCCGGGCTCGAGAAGAAGCGCGTGATGAGCGACAAGGAGCGCCGGATCGTCGCCTATCACGAGTCCGGCCATGCGATTGTCGCGACGGTGCTGCCGGGCCTCGACCCAGTGCACAAGATCTCGATCGTGCAGCGCGGATTCGGGGCGCTCGGCTACACGATGCAGCTGCCGCTCGAGGACAAGTACCTGATGACGCGCAGCGATCTCCTCAGCCAGCTCTCGGTGCTGCTTGGCGGCCGCAGCGCGGAGGAAATCGCCTTCGACGAGATCTCGACCGGCGCGCAGAACGACCTGATGCGGGCCACCGACATCGCGCGCGCGATGGTCACGGAGTTCGGGATGAGCGACGCCCTTGGCGTCGTCAACTACGACGGCCATCGCCAACCGGCGTTCATCGAGAACCCGTTCGCACGGGAGCGCGGCAACTACGCCGAAGAAACGGCGCTCAAGATCGACACCGAGATCAAGCGCATCCTCACCGAAGCGCACGACAAGGCCCGCCAGATTCTCCGGGACCACCGCGAGGTCCTCGATCGCCTGTCGGCGCGGCTGCTCGAGAAGGAAGTCATCGAGGCCGACGAGCTCAAGGCGATCATGGGGTCGACCCCGCCGGGAGACCCGAGCGGGCTGCCGGTCGAAATCCCCCCTGTCGGCTGAAGCGCCCGGTCCTATTTCAGCCGGTCCGGTATCATTGCGCGACGTTCTCAGCCTGAGAGGTCCCGTCGTGGTCTACCGATTCGACGACTTACGCTCGACACCGCTACTCGTCGGTTGCTCTGTGTCCGGACTCCGACCGGCTCGTTGGGAATTCAGAATAACCAGCGGATTCCGTAAAGACTCTGGGAGCTTCCGGTCGTCATACGTCGTCGGTGCAGGAGCATGTCATGTCTTCACGCACCCGTTCTCCCATGCGACTCGGATCTGATCACTCGCGATAGCCGTGTCGCGCGCGGGCACGCTGCCGAGCGATCGGTAGTTCCCGTGCCGCGCGCCGGTTCGGAACCCCACATCGGACGACGATTCAGAGACCGAGGCGCGCTATGCAAATGAATGGTGTGGTGCTGAGTCTATCGCTTGGCGTTGGCGCCGCGGCACTGGTTGCCGCCTGTAATGACAAATCACCGATGGCGCCAGCGCCCGTCGAGTCAGGGCCCACGCTGGTTCGCGCGGTAGGTCGTTCTCCGACACGACGGCGGTGAACGGCCGCTTCGACGTCTATGGCGTGGCGGGCGACTCGGAAGTCCGAGTCACTGGCGGATTCTATCTGGATCATGGTTCAACGCGTCTCGGTCACTGACCATGTGCTGCTCACCGTTGCTAGGGTACCTATTCAGCCAAGCACCGACGTTTCGGGAACCTACAGGCTGACGATTACTGCCGACTCGGCCTGCAGCGACCAGCTTCCCGAGGAACTCAGGACGCGCCGCTATGGCGCCCGCGTAACTCAGCTCGGACCCGAGGTCACCGTCCGGCTGGAGGGTGCTGCTCTAGTGACCAGCAACGAGTGGGGAGGACACTTCGTTGGAAGGATGGACGGCGCCGGCCCAAATGTTGCCTTCACTCTCGCCGTCGACTTCTACTACGCCTCCTATTACCTGAATGGCGCCTTCCTCTATCCCCCAGACGTCTTCGAGCGACTGGGCGGTTCACGATACTTCGGCGTAAGCGGCCGCGCCGTGACGAGAGTGTCAGCGAGCGCCCTCTCGGGCACTCTCAACGGGTCGTTCTGGATCACCGACATGAGCAGGCCATGGCCCACGCGCATCGTCGCCGAGTGTCGCTCTGCACAGCACTCGCTCGTCCTGTCGCGGTGAAAACGATGGCCTCAGTTCCGATCGTGAGAGCATCGTCGATGCTTGTCGCGCTGTGCAGTCTCCTGGCTGCCTGCGACCGACAGCCAGTCGACCACTCCCCGCCAAACGTCGTCGTCATCACGCTCGACACGACTCGCGCTGACCGCCTGTCGCCATACGGGTACATGGACGCGTCGATGCCTGCGCTCGAACGTCTCGCGCGCGAAGGCGTGCTGTTCGACCAGGCGATGACCGTCGCTCCGCTGACGCTCCCCGCGCACGCCAGCCTATTCACGGGCCTCTTCCCGCCGCGCCACGGCGTTCGCGACAACGCCGACCGGGCCCTCGACGCGAGTCACACGACGTTGGCCGAGACGTTGCGCGAGAGAGGCCTTCAAACCGGCGCGTTCGTATCATCCGTCGTGTTGGCGTCCGATCGCGGGCTGGCACAGGGGTTCGAGCACTACATGGATGTGCCTCCGGCTGGTGACCGCAGGCCACGACAGCTCCACCGCCGCGGCGATGACGTCATGACCGACGCGATTCGCTGGGTTGACGACGTCCGAAACGCGCCATTCTTCTTGTGGGCGCATCTCTACGATCCTCACCGGCCCTACGACCCGCCTGAGCCGTACCGATCGCGTCACTTCGACCCCTACGTCGGCGAGATCGCGTTCGCCGACGCGCAAATCGGCCGGCTGCTCGACAGGCTTCGGGAGCATGGACTCCTCGAGCGAACGATTGTGATCGTCGCCGGGGATCACGGCGAGTCGCTTGGAGAGCATGGCGAACAGGACCACGGCATCTTCGTTTACGAGAACGTCCTGCGGGTGCCGCTCATCGTCCGGCTTCCAGGCGCGAGCTCGAAGTCAGTTCGTGCGCCTCGGCGCGTCAGTGACGTCGTCCGTCTCGTCGACGTGATGCCGACCGTGCTGGACCTGATTGGCCTTCCGCCGCCGGCGATGGACGGCGACAGCCTGGTCGATCTGATGAACGGAAAGCGAGTGACCGTAGAGCGCGAGGGTACGCCGAGTCGCTGTACCCTGCGCGATTCGGCTGGAGTCCCCTCAGGACGCTGCGCGACGGCCGGTTCAAGCTGATTGATGCGCCCCGTCCCGAGCTCTACGACCTCGAGCGCGATCCCTTCGAGGAGCGGAACATCCATGCCGAGCGTCCGACGGTCGCGGCCGCGATGAAGCGGCGCCTCAGTCAGATAGCCGGCGGGCCCTCGGTATCGGACACGTTATCGCAGACCGATGCGCTGTCCCCGGACGCGCGCGAGCGCCTGCACGCGCTCGGATACATCGGATCGGAGCCCCTGGCTGCGTCGCACACAGTCTGAGATCGGTTAGACCCGAAGGACTGTATCCAGTTCGTTACACCAGGACAATCCTCGCGCGACTGGCCAAGCTCGCCGATCCCCGCACGATCGGCCTCAACGATGCCGACGGGAGTGAGGCAACTACGCCGAACAGCCGGCGCTCAAGATCGACACCGAGATCAAACGAATTCTGACCGAAGCGCACGACAAGGCCCGCCAGATAATCCGGGACCACCGCAATGTCCTCGATCGGCTGTCGGCGCGGCTGCTCGAGAAGGAACTCATCGAGGCCGATGAGCTGGCGATCATGAGCGTCGATTCCGGCCCCCTGCGAGCCTGAGATTTCAACAATCTGACAGAAAACCGTAAGGACTGGCGATTACTACGGGAGCTAGTCTTCGGCTCGTGTTTGGCCGGTCTCCGCTCATCGATCCGGGACAGACCATGGCCCCGACGAGGGGTGTAACAGTGGCCGAGGGCGATCGTTTATCCCACCGTCGTACCAGGTCAGCGTTCAGATACAGGAGGCGATGATGACAAAACGACTACAACTGATGGGGCTTGTGACGTTGAGTACGATGGTCAGCGTCACATCGGCCCACGCCAACGTCGTGGCCGAGTGGAGTGCTTTGGCCGTGCAGTGTATCGCCGTGGGTGCCCCCCCGCTTGCGCCCAGCCGCCCTGGCCCCCCTGCCCTGCTCGATCTGGCTCTCGTCCATGTCGCCATGCACGACGCGATACAGGCGATCCAGGGCAGGTATGAGCCGTACCTGGCGACGCCCACCGCCACGGGCCATGAATCGGTGGCATCGGCGGCAGCCGCCGCCGCCCACCGAGTGCTTTCACTGAAGGTGTGTCCGACCTACCTAGCGTCCCTTGATGCAGCATTCAAGCCCTATCTCGATGGGGATGATCCTGGCTTGCAGGTGGGGTACGACGCGGGCGACGCGCTCATCGCCGAGTATCGCACTGCGTTGCCGCCTCCGTTCACCAACGGCACGAATCCAGGGGAATGGCGACCGACGCCTCCAGGGGATGTACCCTTTTTGTTCCTCTCTCTCGCCACGACGAAGCCGTTCACCTTCGACGAGCCGAAGCAGTTCCGGGCGCCGCCGCCGCCGAAGCTGGACAGCTGGCAATACCTTCGCGATTACTACGAGGTCAAGCGGCTCGGTTCCGTGGAGAGCCACGCGGCCGAGGGCGTCTGCCCCACTGCGGGACGGACCGATCTGGCGCGGTTCTGGTCTGGAAACTTCATCTCGCAATGGAACGAAGCCGTTCGGCTCATCGCCCTGGATCACCAACTCTCGATCGGCAAAACCGCACGGCTGCTGGCGCTCGCCAATCTCGCGGCTGCCGATGCAGCCATCACGGTGTGGGACAGCAAGCACCACTACAACTTCTGGCGCCCGATCACGGCGATCCGGGAGGGAGATCTTGACGGCAACAACGGAACGAAGGGTGATCCCGCGTGGACGCCGTTCATCCAGAGCCTGCATTTCCCGGCAGGATCCCAGACCCCGCCGTATCCTGACTACACCTCTGGCGCCAACGGCCTGACGGGCGCGTTCGTCACAACGCTGCAGCTCTTCTTCAGAACGGACAAGCTGAATTTCGAGGTCTACAAGGCCACTCCTCCCTCGGTTGCCATTTGTTCCAACCCGCGCCAGTATCAGCGCCTCTCGGAAGCTGCGGATGAAGTCGTGGACGCCAGAGTGTGGCTCGGTATTCACTTCCGTTTTGCCGACGAGGCGGCGAGACGTCAAGGGAAACTCGTCGCACAGTGGGTGGCCGAGAGGTTCCTGCGACCGGTCCACGATGACCGACACGATCACGATGACAAGGACAAGGACCGATGACCTGCGTCGTTTCCGGTCCTTTCTGACGCTCGCCCTTCCTTGAACGCCCTCGGCCGGTCACGCACCGGCCGGGGTCCCTCCTCGTTTCGCCGCATTCCGCGTACAATCGCAACTTTCCTTTCGCCCGCAGCTCCCTGTGTCGGTGTTTTCGAGGCCGTCTTCATGAAACGAACCGCGACTCTCATCCTCTCGGGCGTCCTTGTCGCCCTGACTGGCGCGACCGGCACCATGCAATCGCCCGCCAATCCCTACGTCCGCGACCCGAAACAGCCGGTGGACGAGGCCTATACCAAGAAGCTCAAGGAATACACGACGGAGACGTTCTTCACCTCGCCGCTCGTCGACTATCTTCCGGCCTCGAAAACGGTGCCGACGCCGCAGGTCGTGCTTGGCGACATCGCCGGCGCGCCAGGCAAACCGCCCTACTCGCACGAGGTCTATCAGTACCTCCGGATGGTCGAGAAGGCGGCAGCCCGCGGGTGAAGGTGTACTCGATCGGGAAAACCGAAGAAGGCCGAGGGAGATGCTGGCCGTGGCGGTGTCGTCCGAAGCGAACCTGAGCAAGCTCGCCGAGAATCGCGCTCGGCTGGCCAAGCTCGCCGACCCGCGCACGATCGGCTTGAACGACGCCGAAGCGGACAAGCTCGTCGATCAGTCGGTGCCGGTGACTACATCACCGGCGCCATCCACTCGCCCGAAACGGGGTCGCCGACCGCACTCATGGAGCTGGTCTATCGGCTGGCCGTCGACGAAAGCCCGTATATCCAGAAAATCCGGAACCGGATGATTACGCTCGTCACGCCGATCGTCGAGGTCGACGGGCGCGACCGCCAGGTCGATATCTACCGCTGGCACCTCGCCAACCCCGACAAGCACTGGCCGTCGCTCATCTACTGGGGCAAGTACGTGGCCCACGACAACAACCGCGATGCCATGGCGCTGACGCTGAACCTGACGCGCAACGTGCTGAACACGTATACCGAGTGGAAGGCGCAGGTGCTGCACGACCTGCACGAGTCGGTGGCGTATCTCTACGACAACACCGTCGGCGACGGTCCCTACAACGCGTGGCTCGATCCGATCCTCACCGACGAGTGGCAGATGATCGGTTGGCACAACGTCTCCGAGATGACCAAGATGGGCATGCCGGGTGTCTTCACGCACCGGCACGTTCGATACCTGGACGCCGGGTTATCTGATGTTCATCGCCGCCACCCACAACGGCATCAGCCGGCTCTACGAGACGTTTGGCAATGCCGACACCGACACGCTCGAGCGCACGCTCGACCCGAGCGATACCGCGCGGACGTGGTACAGGCAAAATCCGCCGCTGCCGAAAGCGAAGTGGTCGCAGAGAAACAACAACAACTATCAGCAGACGGGATTGCTCGTCACGCTCAACCACTTTGCCGACAACAAGAATCTCTTTCTCAAGAACTTCTATCTGAAAAGCAAGCGATCGATTCTCAAACCGAAGACCGAAGGGCCAGCCACGTTTACGTCTTTCCGGGCGACGATCCGAGGCCTGGGCCGCAGGCGGATTTGCTGCGTATCCTGCAGTTGCAGGGTTGCGAGATCTCGCGGGCGACGGCGCCCTTTACCGTGACGATTCCGGGGGTCAAGCGTCCTCCCGCTTCGCGAGACGACCAACGACGGCTCGGCGACGAACGGGAACGCCGCGAACGGGTCGGCGACGTCGGCGCAGGAGAACGACAAAGAGAAACCCGCGGACAAGCCAGCGGACAAGCCCGAAACGCGAACGTTTCCGGCCGGAACCTACGTGCTCCGCATGGATCAACCCTACAGCCGGATCGCCGACACGCTGCTCGACTACCGGTACTGGGCGCCGGACGATCCGCAACGCAACCCCTACGACGATACCGGCTGGACCTTCGGCGAGCTGTTCAACGTCAAGGTGGTACGGGTCACCGACGTGAAGGTGTTCGACACCGCGCTCGAGCCGGTCAAGGGCGACGTGACCGCCACCGGCGGCGTCATCGGTGCCGGCAGCGTCTTTGCCGTCAACCACAACGCCGACCCGTCGCTGGCGACCCTCCGCTACAAGTTCAAGGACGCGCAGTTCGACGTGGCAGAAGAGCCGTTCGAAGCCGACGGTCAGAAGTTCAACCGCGGCTCGTTCATCATCCGCGGCGGCGTCAGCGCCGCGGACCTCGGCAAGGCGGTCGCCGATCTCGGGCTGAAGGCGGTGGCGCTCGCGACTCCCCACCGTCAAGACGCATCCGGCCAGGGCGGCGCGCATCGGGTTGATGCACACCTGGATCGAATACGCAAGACGAGGGATGGTGGCGCCTTGCGCT
>CAVXUR010000003.1:0-329607 GCA_963764925.1 uncultured Acidobacteriota bacterium | reverse complement strand
CCACGTATTGCTCGTCGGGCAACAGATCGTCCTTCCACTGCGCCCTGGCACAGCGGTTGTCCCACCTGCGGAGCCAACCGAACCCGTGCCTCCAGCGCAGGTGGATCCGGTGATCGAAAGCCCCGCGACGCCAACCGTCGACTACGAGCCACCACTGTCGACCACGGTCGCGTCGACAACGGCAACGGTCCCGACAACGATGGGGGCGGCGACCGGGAGCCGCCGCCTCACGCCGGTTCCTACGAGCGGCGCCGCTCCAGAGACCACTGTGCTCGACCCAGCCTCGGGGGAGGTCGACGAGGGCACGACCCCTGCGATCGCGACGATCGTCGGCTGGACGGGTGCAGCCGGTCTCGCTGCCGGGCTGCACGCGTTGACGGCCCGCCGTCGCCGTCGGCAGCCACCCGCCGTCCGTCATGCCCGCCGAGGCCAAGCGTCGATCAGCGTCGGTGTCGCTCTGCGCGAGACCGAGCATGTCAGCGGAGTCGATCGAGCTGCGCTCGCGCTGCGGTTGATCGGATCGAAGTATCGTGTTGCGGCGCGGGCGAACCGACCCCCGTTCCCCGCCTGATGCGTGTCACCGACGGCGGCCTGGAACTGGTGTGGGACTCGCCGAACCCGCTCGTCATCCAGCCCTGGGAGACCCCGGATGGCGGCTGGAGTTGGACGCTCGCTCCCCGTGGCGGAACTCGAACCGACCGACGCACCGTCGCCGTGCCCGACCCTCGTGACGATAGGGCGACACGATGGCGCCGACGTGCTACTCAATCTCGAGACGTGCGGAGTGGTGTCGATTGCCGGCGACCCCGCGAAGGATTGGGGGCGCGAGGATGTGGCATCACGGTTCCATCGTGGACTCGCGCGTAGACTCGCGGCCGGGGCAACTCTTGTCCAGAGCCCCGGAGCCGTAGTCTGTGGGCCAGATCTTTCCCCCTTGGTGGAACAAGCTCCCGATCGTGGCTGCCCTCGCGGGCAGTCTCGGCCCGATCCTCGCGATCGGGGGTGTCTGGTACTACCTTTCCCCGTGGTACACGGACGTGGGCTACCGTCCCGGTCAGCCCGTTCCCTACAGCCACAAGCTCCACGTCGGCGAACTTGGTCTCGATTGCCGATACTGTCACGCCTCGATCGAGATTTCTGCCGTCGCGAACGTTCCGCCCACGAAGACGTGCATGAACTGCCATCAGCTCGTGAAGAAGGACAGCGAGTTGCTCGCACCGATTCGCGACAGCGTCGCCAGCGGCCGTCCGATGCGCTGGATTCGCGTCCACAAGCTTCCCGACTTCGCCTACTTCGCGCACAACGCGCACGTAGCGGCGGGAATCGGCTGCGTCACCTGCCACGGCCGCATCGACGAGATGGAAACGGTCACACAGATGACGCCCCTCAGCATGAGCTGGTGCCTCGACTGCCACCGCAACCCCGGTCCCAACAGACGGCCCGTGTCGGAGGTCACCAACATGAAGTGGGCTCCTCCCCGGGACGCCACGATGCTCGCGGCGGAGCTCGAGCGCGACCGACCGGTCAATCCGCCGACTGATTGTTCAGGGTGCCACCGGTGACACCGACCTATTGGCGAAGTCTCGCGCAGCTCGAGGAGCGACCCGAATCACGCGCCTTTCTCGAGCGGGAGTTTCCCGAAGGCGCCTCGGAGCTTCCCGAGGGGGTCACCCGGCGCGAGATGATCATGCTCCTCGGCGCCTCGCTGTCGCTCGCGGGAGTCGCTGGGTGCCGTCGCCCAGTCGAAGAGATTGTTCCGTATGTCACGGCTCCCGAAGATGTCGTCCCCGGGATCCCCCGTTACTACGCCACGACCATGCCGTTCCGTCGGAGCGCGTACGGCCTGATCGTCGAGAGCCACGAAGGGCGCCCCACCAAGGTCGAGGGAAACCCATCGCATCCCTCGACCCTCGGGGCCTCGAGCTTGCGCGTCCAGGCGTCCGTGCTCGGCCTCTACGACCCCGACCGCTCGCAATCGATCACGCTGCAGGGCACGCGAAAGTCATGGAGTGATTTCGTGACGGCCTGGGGGCCGCTCGCCGAGGCTCATGCCGCGGACGGCGGCGCCAGCCTTGCGGTGCTGTCCGAGTCGTTCTCTTCTCCGACCCTGGCGCGCCTGGTTTCCGAGATCCGTGCCCGCTACCCCAAGGTGCAGTGGGCGACCTACGACGCCGTCAGCGACGAGAGCCGGGTCGCGGGACTGCGGCAGGCCACGGGGCGCGACCTCGATCTCATGCTTCGGTTCGATCGAGCCTCGGTGATTCTCGCCCTCGACGCCGACCCGCTTCTCACCGACCCGGAGATGATCCGTCACGCGCGCGGCTTCGCGGCCGGAAGACGGGCGGGAGCCTCCGGCGGCGAGATGAACCGACTTTACGCTGTTGAAGGGGTCTACTCGCTGACGGGAGCGATGGCGGATCATCGGCTCCGTCTCGAGAGCCGACAGATCGCGCCCTTCGTCGCGGCGCTTGCTGCACGCCTTGCTCCTCCCGAAGCCGGAGCCGCGAGCCTCGCGGGAGCCGGCGTCCCGAATGTCGACTCGCGCTGGATCGACGCCCTGGCGAAGGATCTGCTGGCGAATCGCGGGAAAGGGTTGATCGTGGCTGGGGAACGCCAGCCCGCGGCCGTCCACGCCGCCGTCTGCGCGCTGAATACGTACCTCGGCAACACCGGTAAGACGGTCAGCTACTACGAGACGAAGGATGCAGCGCTTCCGAGCGTCAGCTCGCTCGCTTCACTCGTCTCCACGATGAAGGCGGGTGCGATAAAGACGCTCGTCGTGCTTGGCGGCAATCCTGTCTTCGATGCGCCCGCGGATCTCGACTTCGCCTCGGCGATGGCGAAAGTCCCTCAGTCGATCGCGCTCGGCCACACGGTCGACGAAACGTCCGTCAAGGCGACGTGGCACATTCCCCGCGCCCACTACCTCGAATCGTGGGGAGACGCGCGCGCAGTCGGTGGCACGCTCAGCGTCGTCCAGCCGCTGATCCTCCCGCTGTTCGGCGGACGAAGCCCAGTCGAGATGCTCGGGCTGATTGCCGGAGGCCAGGATCGTCCCGGCTACGACATCGTGCAGGAAACCTGGAAGCCGATCCTGGGCGAGGCCGAATTCGAGAAGAAGTGGAACCGCGTCCTGCATGATGGAATCCTTTCCGGCAGCGAACTCCCGGAAGTTGTCCCCGCACTCGCCGGCCAGCCCCTGGCAGAGCTCGGCCGCCTTCGCGCCGGAGGCGCTTCGGCGAGCCAGGCCGCGCCGCAATCTTCAAGTGATCTGGAGATCGTTTTCCTCCCCTCCGCCTCGCTTCACGACGGGCGCTTCGCGAACGACGGGTGGCTGCAGGAGCTTCCAGATCCCCTCACCAAGCTGACGTGGGACAACCCCGCGCTCGTCAGTCCGAAGACGGCCGAACCGCTCGGCCTCGCAAACGAGGACTGGGTCCGCCTCGAGTATGGCGGCCGCTCGCTCGAGCTCCCCGTTTGGGTTCTCCCCGGAATGTCGGACGGCGTGGTCGCCCTGACGCTTGGCTACGGCCGGTCGCATGCGGGTCGGATCGGCTCGGGAGTCGGGTTCGATGCGTTCAAGGTCCGAGGCTCCACGGCACCTGGCTTCGACAGCGGGGTCAAACTCACGAAGCTCGCGCGCACCTACTCGCTCGCCGCGACCCAGGAGCACGGCAGCATGGAGGGACGTCCTGTCGTGCGCGAGTCGACCCTGGCCGCGCTTCGAGCGAGCGACGCGAAGCCGGCTGCCGGAGCGGAGGGAGCCGAGAACTCGCATGCGGGCGCGTCTCCAGGGGCCGGCCGGCCCGACGGAGGAGAAGTCACCAGCCCGCTCGGCGTCTACGAAAAGGATCCGCATCACTTCTCCCTCTGGAAGGAGCATGCCTACGATCAAGGCCACCAGTGGGGGATGACGATCGACCTGAACGCGTGCATCGGGTGCAACGCGTGCATGGTCGCTTGTCAGAGCGAGAACAACGTGCCGGTCGTCGGCAAGGTCCAGGTCGCGAAGGGGCGCGAGATGCAGTGGCTCCGGGTCGACCGCTACTTCTCCGGCGAGCCCTCCGAGAGCCCGGAGGTCGTGTTCCAGCCGATTCCCTGCATGCACTGCGAGGACGCTCCCTGCGAGCAGGTCTGCCCCGTAGCCGCCACCGTCCACGACGCGCAGGGCCTCAACGTCATGGTCTACAACCGGTGCATCGGGACCCGCTACTGCTCGAACAACTGTCCCTATAAGGTGCGCCGCTTCAACTTCTTCAACTTCACCAAGGACACGCCCGACATCCTCAAGCTCGCGATGAACCCCGACGTCACGGTCCGCGCGAGGGGCGTCATGGAGAAGTGCACCTACTGCGTTCAGAGGATCAACCGGGTCAAGATCGATGCGCGGCTCGCGGGACGTGAGATTCGTGACGGCGACGTCAAAACGGCCTGCCAGCAGGCCTGCCCGGCCTCGGCAATCGAGTTCGGAGATCTGCGCGACCAATCGAGCCGGGTCGTGAAGGCGAAGGCCGACGCGCGCAATTACGCGCTCCTCGACGAGCTGAATACCAAGCCCCGGACGACCTATCTGGCCAAGGTGCGCAATCCAAATCCGGATCTCGAGTCAGGGAAGGAAGAGAGGCCCATTGCATGATCGGCCTCACGCGGCTTGTCCTGGCCACGCTCGCGCTCACGTCTGCTGTCGCCTGCAGCGGCTGCGTGCGCGGCTGCACGTCGAGTCGCCCTCCCATCCAGATCAATCCGAGCATGGACGATCAGCCGAAGGTGCGCCCCCAGACGGCGAGCAGGTTCTTCTACGACGGCGCGTCCATGCGTCAGCCGGTTCCAGGAACGGTTCCGATCGGCGGGCTGAAAGAGGACACGGCGTTCTTCACGGGCAAGGGAGCAGATGGGCAGTTCGTCGCGACGATCCCTGTGACCCTAGACGAGACAGTTCTCGAGCGCGGCCGCGAGCGGTATGTGATCTATTGTCAGCCGTGCCACGACGCCCGGGGAGACGGCAAGGGGATCCTGTTCCAGCGAGCCAACGTGCCGACTGCCTCTTTCCACCAGGACAGGATCCTGAAGTACCCGGACGGGCAGATCTTCGACGTCATCACGAATGGCGTGGGGCTGATGGCCGGGTACCGGTGGCCGATCCCTCCGGCGGACAGGTGGGCGATCGTCGCCTACGTGCGAGATCTCGAGCGCAAGCGGCTGGCAAGCGCCACGGACGCGTCCGCCTCCGCCGAGGCTACGGCGGGCAAGCCCGCGGGCGTCAAGTAAACGGAACCGCCTCATGAACCGCAAACGCCTGATCCTTTTCGGTCCCGTCGCCGCAATCGTGATGTTCGGTGCGGCGGTCTGGATGGCCTCGGGGCTCATGAGCCGCGAGTACAAGGAGCCTTACCAAGCCCCTGCCGCGACCGTGGACCAAACGCCCCGCGCCGCGGGACAGGCCGACGAGGCGGCAGCGGCAGCCAAAAAGCTCCAGGACAAGCCCTACGAAGAGGCGGAGTACCGGAGGTTCCCCGTCATCGGAAGCCGTGTGGCCATCTGGATGGTCGCGCAGCTGCACCTGCTGTTCGCGGCGTTCGTCCTGGCCGTCCCAATCTTCGCGTTGATCGTCGAGGCGATCGGCTACAAGACTGGAGATCTGCGATACGACCGTCTGGCACACGAGTTCACGAGGCTCCTCTCCGTCTCCTTTTCGCTCACGGCGACCTTCGGAGCATTCCTGACGTTCATGCTCATCATCCTGTATCCGAAGTTCACGAACTACCTGATGAGCGTGTTTTCTCCCACCTTCCTCCCGTACGTCCTGCTTTTCTTTTTCGAGGCCTTTTTCCTCTACACCTACTACTACGGCTGGGGGAAGTTCCATCCCCTGGTGCATCTTGGTCTGGGGCTTGGCCTCAACGTCGTCGGTACGGGCATCATGCTCATCGCCAATGGCTGGCTCACGTTCATGATGTCGCCGGCCGGGATCTCGAGCAAAGGGGCAGTGATCTCCGTCTGGGGCGCGATCGACAACTTCACCTGGATGCCAATCAACGTCCATCGAATCATCGCGAACGTCGCCTTTGGCGGATCAATCGCCGCCGCATACGCCGCATTCAAGTTCCTTCAGGCAAAAACCGACGAGGAGCGCGCGCACTACGACTGGATGGGTTACATCGGCAACTTCGTCGCCATCAGCGCCTTCCTGCCGCTGCCCTTCGCCGGCTACTGGCTCGCGAAGGAGATCTACGCCTACTCGCAGACGCTCGGGCTGACGATGATGGGCGGGGCATTTTCGTGGCTCTTCATCATTCAGGCGGTCCTGATCGGGAACCTCTTCCTCGCGGCCAACTACTACCTCTGGCTCGGCATGGGGCGGGTCGAGGGAGGGCAGTCGTTCCAGAGGTTCATCAAGTACCTGCTCATCACGATCGTGCTCTGCTTCATGGTCTGGGCAACGCCCCGGTCGATCATCGCGACGGTCTCCGAAGTCCGGGCGATGCGAGGATCAGCGCACCCGGTTCTCGGCTTCCTCGGCGTCATGTCCGCGAAGAACACCGCCGTGAACATCCTGATCCTCACGACCTTCATGAGCTTCCTTCTCTATCGCCGGACGGGCAAGGTCGCGTCGGTTGCGTGGGCAAAAACAGGTCACGTGGCGCAGCTCTCGATCTTCGCGGCCGTGGCGTTATTCGTCATCTTCCTCGGCGTCTACGGGTATTTCGTCGAGGCAACGGTCCGGATCGGGCTCTCGGTGCCCCAGGTCCTCTCCGTTCTGTTCGCCATGGTGGCGATCACCGCGATCGACGTCTTCCTCTTCCGTGGGGCGAAGAAGACGGGTGAGTTGCGCTGGGGCAGGATTCCGGCGATCTCGCAGTACGTGCTGATCTTCATCGCAGTCACCTTCACCTGGCTCATGGGGCTGATGGGCTACGTCCGATCCGGGCTCCGTCAGCACTGGCACGTCTACGGTGTGATTCGGGACCAGTCACCCGACGCGTTCACGCCCACACTTGGCTTCGCGACGCAAGTTGTCTCGGTGACCGTGCTCGCGTTTTTCCTCCTGATCGGCTTGGTCTTCTGGATCACGAACCTGCACGATCGGCCAGATTTCGATAGAGGTAAGACCTCATGAATCAGTTCAGCCGCGAGCGAGCGCAGCGAGCGTGTAAGGGGGGTCGGGGGGCGAAGTCCCCCGATGAGTCATGAAAGTCCCGCTCTTAGTCCGTATCGGCGCTCTCGTACTTGCGACGACCGGGTTCTATACCTATGTCGGCCAGATGGTGCCTCAGAATGAAGTTCAGCCTCCTAAAGAGACCGCCCTGGGAAGCGAGATGACCACGGCCGAGATGGTGAAGGTCGGCCAGGAGATCATGGCGGGCAAGGGAATCTGCCTGACCTGCCACACGGTCGGCAAGACCGGCGCGCTCCGGTTTCCGGACCTCGGGGGAATCGGTGCCAAGGCGAGCACCCGCGTCCCGGGGCTCAGTGATGTCGAGTACCTGGCGCAGTCGATGTACGAACCGACCGCATTCGTCGTGCCGGGATTCCCTCCGGCGATGCCCCCGGTCAACCAGCCGCCGCTCGGCCTGACAGATCAGGAGATCCTCTGCGTGATCGCGGCCCTTCAGACGCTTGGTGGCACGCCGACGGTCACAATGAAGACGACTCACCGCTATTTGGGCGGGGCGGCCGCTCCGGGCGGAGCGCAGCCTCCAGCCGCTCCCGCAAAGAGGCCCGCAGCCATGAACATCCTAGTCCTCCTCGCCGTGGTCGCGGTGTTCGGATTCCTTCGCTTCACCAGGGCCAACCTGCTGTTGTGGGCCCTCGCTTGGTGGGTGGGGATCTACGTCTTGCTCCGATTCGGATTCACGGTCCCGATTCCCGCCTCCGTCGTCTCGCTCTACATGGGCATCGTCACCCTTGCGATCGTGGCGTACGTGTCCTCCAGCGAAGAGCGCCGCGAGGAAGTCTCTCGACCGCTCGTCCGTTTCATGACGGAGAAGCGCTACACAGCTCTCCTCGCCGCAACCGTCGTCGCGATTCCGGCGCTCGCGGCTGCGAACGTCTATGTGAAGATGAACGTTCCCCTCGAGCCTCCGCTCTTCTCGCGAACGATCCATCCTGCATCGCCTTCCGAGATCACGGTTCACGACAAGAAGATCGATCTCGACGCCGGAGAGAACCCGTTTCTCCCTCTGCAGACCTCGAACCCGGAAGAGTTCCGCAAACATGTCGAGAACGGGCGGCGTGTCTACTATCGCAACTGCGTCTTCTGCCACGGCGACAACATGACCGGCAATGGCATGTTCGTGCACGGGCTGGACCCGATCCCGACGAACTTCAGCGACCAGGGGGCGATCGCGATGCTGCGCGACTCGTTTCTCTTCTGGCGGATTGCCAAGGGGGGCCCGGGCCTTCCCGAGGAAGCAGCTCCCTGGGACTCAGCCATGCCGGCCTGGGAGAAGCTCCTGAAGGAAGACGAGATCTGGGAGGCGATCCTCTTTCTCTACGATTTCACTGGCCAGAAGCCTCGGGCGAAGGAGGAGGCCCACGCGCAATGACCTCCTTACTCATCGGTCCGCCTGCGTCCGCGCAGAATTGCCACCGCGAACTTCGGCGAGACCTCGCCGGATCCTTGGCGGAGGCGGGTCCGCGCGCGCTCGGATGTCTCGCTGTCCTCGTCGTCATGTTGTGTGCCGCGCCGACGGGATCGCTGCGCGCGCAGGCTCCCGACGTTGGAACAGAGGCGCAGCGGGAGTCGGGCAAGAGGCTCTACCTTAAGTACTGTTCGCAGTGCCACGGTGAGACGGGGGACGGTGAAGGGTATGCCTCCCCGCATCTCCGCCCCAGGCCTCGAAACCTCACGACCGGCAAATACAAAGTTCGGACGACTCCCAACGGAGCGCTCCCGACACATCAGGACCTCGTCAACATCATCAGGCGCGGCATGCCCTACACCTCGATGCCCGCCTGGCCGACCCTCTCCGACCAGGAAGTGTCGGAATCTCGCGCACTTCATTACAACCTTCTCGCCCGACTTCACGAACCCCGAGAATGTCCCCAAGCCCGTGCCCCTCCCGAGCGCCCCGTCCGTCACGAACGAATCAATCGCGCTCGGGAAGAAGCTCTACGAGGAGAACGGCTGCGTAAAGTGTCACGGGACAGTTGGTCGGGGCGACGGACCTTCGGCTCCAACCCTGGTGGACGACTGGGGCTATCCGATACGCGCGGCGGACCTCGCGCAAAGTTGGACCTTCCGCGGCGGCTCGTCCCGCGAGGATATCTTCAGGACGATGAGCACGGGGTTGAATGGCACGCCCATGCCGTCGTTCCTCGACGCCCTCCCGCCCGAGCAGCGATGGGCGATCACAGACTTCATCGTCTCTCTGTCTGGGACCAGCGGGCCTGGCTATTCCAACCTCGTCGTCGCCAAGCACGTCCAGGATCCGATCGATCTGAAGAAGGGAGCCGCGAGCTTCGAATCGGCCCGTGTCGCACGCTTTCCGATCATCGGGCAGATCATGGAGCCCGGCCGCTCGTTCCATCCTCCCGCGACCTCCGTCAGCGTTCAGGCCATCTACGATGCTGAGTCGATCGCCTTCCTCGTGCGATGGCACGACATGAGCGCAGAGAAGTCGGGGAAGAACGGGCCGTCCCTTCCCGTGCCACCGGAGGAAGAAGAGGAGCCGGCGGTCGGCGCCGCCGGCAGCGGCGGCTCATCGAAAGGGGGCGTCTTTGGCGAGGCGGAAGTCGCCCCCGCTCCTGCCGGTCAGGCGCAGACCCCAGCGGACCCCTTTGCAGAGGCGGAAGCGACGCCGGCCGGACAGCCATCCGAGTTCTCCGACGCAGCCGCGATCCAGATTCCTACGCAGGCGCCGACCGGCGCCCGCAAGCCCTACTTCATCTTCGGCGACAGCCAGAACTCAGTAGATCTCTGGTTCTTCGACCTCGCCCGCCCCGATCCTCTTCAGTTCACCGGCAAGGGAAGCGGGGACGTCGCTGCCAACCAGACGGGCGATCTCACGGGTGTCGCGAGCTACGACCAGGGAGAATGGTCGGTCATCTTCAAGCGGCCCATTCGCGCAAATTCGGGCGCAGCGTTCCTGCCCGGACAGTTCCTGCCGATCGCCTTCTCGGTCTGGGATGGGTTCTCGCGCGAGCGCGGCAACCGGCGAGGTCTCACGGTTTGGTATTCCCTTTACGTCGAGCCACAAGTCGTCCCGTCGGCCGTTGGTCCGATGGTGAAGACGGCGTTGCTCATTCTCGCCATCGAGCTGGCCGTGATCGGTTGGGTGCGATGGCGTTACGGCTCTCGCGACCGCGGGAAGCTCGGCGGTGAGCCGAGCCACCCGGCAGCCACCAGCGCGTAATCTGTCGGGCCATCCGGAGGATTCCGATGTACAAGAGCATCTACGTTCCCGTCGATAATTCAGACCACTCCAATCGCGCCGTTGCCTGCAGCCTCTCGTTGGGCAAGGCGTTCTCCGCGAAACTGGTCGGCTGCCATGTCTACGCGGCGAAATTGCACGACTATCGCTTCAGGCAGATGGAGTACACGCTGCCAGAGGAATACATCGACGAGGTGGAACTGGAGCGCCAGCGGAAGATCCACGACAGCCTCATCACGATGGGCCTCAAGCTCATCTCCGACAGCTATCTCGACGGCATGTCGCGCCTCTGTGGGGAGTCGGGCCTCGAGTTCGAGCCGCGGATGATGGACGGGAAGCATCACGCCGAGATCCTCAAGGATCTCGGCGGCTCACAGCACGACCTGGTCGTGATCGGCGCCCTGGGGATCGGGCGCGCCCGGGACAGCGTCATCGGCTCCGTGTGCGAACGCGTCGCGCGCCAATCCGACCGCGATGTCTGGGTGGTCAAACACGTCCCCGAGCCGGGCGAGCCGGAGCGGGATACGATCCTGGTCGGCGTCGATGGCAGCCCACAGTCATTCGGCGCGCTCATGACCGCAATCGACCTGGCACGCACGTTCGGCAAGAAGGTCGAAGCGATCGCCGTCTACGACCCGTACCTGCACTATTCCGTTTTCAACGGCATCGTCAACGTCCTCACCGAGCAGGCGGCGAAGGTCTTCCGCTTCGAGGAGCAGAATCAGCTCCACGAGGAGATCATCGACACCGGGCTCGCGCAGATCTATCAATCGCATCTCGAGATCGGCGAGCGGATGGGAACCGAGGCCGGCGTCGCGATCAAGAAAACGCTGCTCGACGGCAAGCCCTTCCAGAAGATCATCGACCACGCGCGCAAGACGAGTCCCTGGCTCATCGTACTTGGACGGATCGGCGTTCATAGCCCGAAGGACGAGACGGCGCTGGGGAGCAACTCAGAGAACATTCTCCGCGCCGCACCCTGCGATGTCCTCCTCTCCACGCGCATCGAGGTGCCACGTCTCGACGTGCGCGCCGAAGAGACCGTCCGATGGACGCCTGAAGCCGAGGAGCGCATGACGCACGTCCCCGAGCAGGTCAAGGGAATCGCCCGTACCGGCGTCCTACGCCTGGCGCTCGAGAAGGGACATTCGGTGATCACGAACGCGGTGATCGACGAAGCGATGGATCGGTTCATGCCCAAGAGCGCCTCGGCAGCGACCAAGGCGCTGGCCGAGGCCGTGGCGCTCGAGCGGGCGAAGTCCGGCCCCGTGTCGATGTGCCGGGCGTGCGGCGTCACGGCCACGCAGAGCGGCGCCGTCAAGTGCACCGTCTGCGGAGCCACTGACTTCGAGGTGATTTCGCGCGAGATGATCGAGAAGATCGCGGCGGTGGAAGGAGGTCTCCAGGAGGAGACCACCTACGACGGGCGCAAGCTGCGTTGGTCGGAGGACGCCAGGAAGGGCCTCTGGACCATGAAGAACGCCTATCAGCGCCGTCGCGTGAAGGCGCGTGTCGAAAAGAGGGCGCGCATGAAGAAGCTCGACGCGATCACGCTCGAATTCGCACGACAGGTGATCGAGGAGGAGACGGGATCGCCGCTTGAGATCGGCGCCTCCGCCTCCGCGCCCCTGTCTGCGGGCGGCGCTACGGCGAGACCGGGCGAAGCGCGCGCCGATGACGGCGGAGAGGCGCGCCTGATCGCCCGGGACGACAAGAAGAACCCGTTGATCTCGACGTTCGACTGGACCAGCGAGGCCGCGCAGCGGATCCTGAGGGTCCCGGCCGGGTTCATGCGGAACCAGACGCAGGAGCGGGTCGAGGAGCTTGCGCGAGAGCGCGCCGCAGTGGCGATCGATCTGACGCTCGTCGAAGATGGGATCGAGATCGGCAAGAAGATGATGGCCGAGATGATCGCGAACTACTCCGCACCCGGCGCGAAGCCCGGAGCCGCGACCGCGGCGCGAACGGCAGCGGACTCCTCGGCCCCGGCCACCAACGGGGGCGGCTACCTCAACGAGGTGAGCCCGCTGAACGCGCGAAGTGCGTCCGGCGAACAGCGCGAGGGCTGATCGCGAGTCGACTTCGCGCGGACGTCGGCGGACAGCATGTCGTCATATCGCTTCTGCCGCACGGACGACATTGCGCTTCTCGTCGAGGCGCTGAATCGTTGCTGGGCTCCGTACTTTCCCGACGAGCCGCCGATGACGCCGGCGGCGTTCAAGCGGTCGATCCGTGACCTTCAGGTCTGGTGCAGCAGCTGCATGGTCGCCTTCTCGGGCGCCGATCCGATCGGCGTCCTGATCGGCGCCAAGCGGCCTTCCGGTACCCTCGTCCACAAGATCGCCGTCCATCCCGATCATCGGCGGCAGGGTCACGGCAATCATCTGCTGACGTCGCTCGGGTCGAAACTCGCGATTCTCGGCCCTCCCCGAATCCTCGCGGAAGTCCCCGAGGCTCTCGCCGATGGCCGCGGGCTGTTCACTGCAAGCGGATACGTCCAGGAAGCGGTCCTGACCGACTACGTCTTGCAGCGTGAAGAAAACGATGCGCGCGAGGGAGCAGGGTTCGTGATCCCTGTTACGGTCGACGACCTTGCCGCGAATGATCTCCTTGGAGCAGCTCATCCGCAGGCGTGCTGGGAGCGCTCGGTCGAGACGCTCACTGCCAGGAAGGACGACATCGCCGGCCTTGCGGTCGCCTCCGACGAGCGAATCGAGGCGTACCTCCTTTATATAAAGGACGGCGAGATCCTGTCGCTCCGCTCGTTCATCGACGACGGTGGAGCTTGTCTGAAGCAACTGATCTTTCGACTCGGCGCGCAGGGCATGACGACCTTCAGGTTTCCGAAGGTCCACCCGGCGGAGATCTCAAAGGAACTCCTGGAGACGCTCGGTTTCCGCCCTGCCGGCGGGCATTTACTCTTCGCAACGCGGGCGCGGGCCGGCTAGGCGCTTCGAACACCCCCTCTTGCTGGCGTCGGATCTCAACCGGCGGCGGTATCGCTCAGTGGGACCCGCCGCGCACGAACGGTAATCGGGCCGCGCCGCGGCGGAGACCGACCTTGCGCTCGTCGAAGAGGGAATCGAGAGATCCCTCATCAGACCGCCGCTCACCTCTGCGACAGTCGCGCGCGAGCTGTTATGCTCAGCGGGGAGGTCAACGAGCGTGGAGCGACGAACGGCGAGCAGCATCCTTCTTGTTTCTCTCTTGTTTCTGGCGACCGCGGGGCGAGTCTCTGCGCAGGTCGACCTGACGGTCTTCGTCGGCGCGGCGTACCCGGTGTACGACGAGCGGCTCACCCTCCGGCCATCGGTGCCGTCGCTGCCGGGCGCCGAGGTGACCGTCTCGGGTAGCCCGGAAATCACCGCCAACGGAGGCCTGGTCGTCGGCGGCGCGCTGGCGTTCGAGGCCGGCGTGCTCGGCATCGAAGGGCGCATCGATTCGACGGCGGTGGCCTTTGATCTGACCGGAGCTCGATACGACGTCCGCGCATCGTCGGGCCCTTTCCAGGGCCTGACGGGATCGGTCACCGTTGGCGACGGGCAGTTCGACGCCAACCGGTTTCAGCTCCTGTCGATCAATGCACGGCTGCGAACGCCGGGGCCTATCTGTCTCGTCGTGTCTGGAGGCTTCAGCTACCTGCCGAACATCACCATCACAGGCTCAGTTCCGTTGTCGGCGGAGGTGGCGGGCTTCCCGATCGTCAGTGGCATCGCGCCGCGCTTGCTACTGGAGGTTGCCCCGGGAGAATCGGAGCATAGATTTGGCGTCAACGGTGGCGCCGGGCTCCGCATCGGCGGCGGCCGGGTTGCGATCATGGGCGAAGTGCGCGTTTTCTACTTCCGCGAGTACCGAGTTGCGCTTCGGCGTCGCGGACGCTCCGCCCGTCGTCGAAGACCTGCTCGAGGGACTTGCGCCCGTCCGCTTCGAGCCGGTCATCATCAACGCGCAAGCGGGGCTCGTGTTTCGATTCTGATCTCGATCCCGCCTTGACCTTACCTCACCCGCACCGTTGTGATGGGCCGAAGCGGCAGCGTGCCATCGATGGAGCCGATCAGCAGGCGCCAGTCACCCGCCGCAGCATCGGAAGGAACATCGACACGCACGCCACCATCGACATCCGCCGGCGACAGATCGAGCGTTCGTCCGGCTCGTCTCAGCTGAATACGCAGTTCGCCGGCGCCGGCAACCGGAAAGTGCCCACGCAGCACGAGCGCGTCTCCCGGCCTGGCCGGGACGAAGGCCAGCGCCGCGTCGCCGGACCACCAGACCAGGCTTCGCACGGGGCCTGCCTCGATTGAATCGATCGACGGGGACACGCGACGCGCGAGCACGCGATACTCGACCGGCGCAGACCACTCCGACGCCGTCTGCTCGATCCACGTCCGGTTCCGCACGGACACCAGACCTGGCTTCATCGCTGTGGGCACCTGGACATGCACGCGATCGGGACCGGTGGGCCGACTGATGACGACCGTGACCGCTCGCCCTGGAGATAGGCGTCCTTGTCGAGCCGCGTGTCGACGCGAACCTGGCCTGCCGCGCTGGTAGCGAAGGTGCCGAGGAGAAGCGGCTTTTCTAACATTTTTGGTCTCGACAGGTCCTTGCCGGCGACGCGATCCGTCGGTCTCGACGGCGGCCAAGGATGACCTGGACATCGCGCCTCGGCGGCAAGTGCGTGACGGTGTAAGCTACGTCAGCAAGGTGAAGGGCTACCACGACATCGCCGGCGACGGAGGGTCCAGAGTCCTCGAGCAAGTTGCCGAACAGCGCACCCGTATCACCGACGGGCTCGCCGGGGTGCGTCATCTCGTCGCTGTGGGCTCCGGCAAGGGGGGAGTCGGCAAGAGCACCTTGACGCTGCATCTCGCGGGCGCCCTGCGCGCCCGGGGGCTCCGGATTGCGATCCTCGACGCGGACTTCAACGGCCCCTCCCAGGCGCGCATGGCAGGCGTCCAGGGGGCGCTATTCGTTCCCGGTAGCGACAAGGTCGCGCTCCCGCGGACCCGGAACGGCATCGGAGTCTTCTCGATGGGCTCGCTGATTCCGGAGTCGGAGGCGCTCGAATTCGAGAGCGCCGCGCAAGGAGAGTCTCAGACGTGGCGCGCCACGAGGGAGTTCGGTCTCCTCGGCGAGATCCTCAGGTCCTTCGAGTGGGGACTGCTCGATCTGCTGATGTTCGATCTGCCGCCGGGAGCCGAGCGGACAGTGCAGTACGCCGATTTTCTCGGGCCGCGGACTTCGTTCGTGCTCGTGACGATCCCTTCCGGGGTGGCACGGGGCGTAGTCGCGCGCTCCGTGGCAGCGCTATCGAAAGGACCCAATCGCGTTCTCGGCTACGTCGAGAACATGAGCGGCTACTACTGCCGCGAGTGCAACGCCATCAAGCCGCTCTTTGATTCACCCGGGGATTCACCCGGGGCCTCGAGCGTCTCACGCGAACCCTCGGGCCTGGAGATCCCCTGCCTCGGGACCGTCCCTTTCGATCCCGAGCTTGCACGGCACTGCGATCGGGGGATCCCTCTCGCGGATCTGCCCGAAACACCCGTCGGCCAGGCCCTGGACCGTGTTGCACAGCAACTCCTGGACAGCCTCGAATCGACAACGCCAGCCTCCGCTGACGCTTCGCGTGAGCTACGGCCCGGCGAGGAGCCTTCACGATGAAGTTCCTCTGCGTCCCCTGCGACAGCCCGATGAAGCTGCAAACCGTCGGCCCGCCCGAGCGCGGCTCGCTCTCGGTCGTCTACTCCTGTCCTGAATGCGGCTACGAGATGGCGATGCTCACCAATGCCTACGAGACGCAGGTCGTCCAGTCACTCGGAGTCCGCATCGGGCCCCAGGTCGACGCGGCGGCCGGCGGGAAGTGCCCATTCACGGCGATGATCCCCGGCACCGACGCCGTTCGCCCCGGCGAACCGATTCCCGTTCGCTGGACTGCCGCCGCAGAAGCCAGGCTCGCCAACATCCCCGAGTTCGTTCGTCCCATGGCAAAAACGGGGATCGAGAAATTCGCCCGCGAAAAGGGGATGCTGGAGGTCGACGAAAAGATTCTCGACGAGGCCCGCGAGTTCTTTGGCATGTGAACCCCGAGCCCCGACGCGATGAACTCATTCGCAAGACCCTACGTCGTCTCCTGGAACCTCACTTACCGCTGCAACCTCGCCTGCGAGCACTGCTATCTGGACGCCGGCGGCACGCCTCAGGTCGGCACCGAGAACTTCGCCGATCGGAGCGAGCTCGGCACCGAGGAATGCTTCAGGGTCATCGACGAAATCGCCGCCTTCGCGCCTGAATGCGTGACGATCCTGACGGGCGGCGAGCCGCTCCTCCGCCGCGACATCCTCGAGATCGTCCAGCGCGCGGCGGAGCGTGAACTGTGGGTCGTCGTCGGCACCAACGGCGTGCGCATCACGGAGAACGTGGCGAAGCGCCTCGCGGAGGCCGGAGCGCGGGGGCTCTCGCTCTCTCTCGATGCTCTCGATCCCGATCGTCACGACCGCTTCAGGAAAGTGCGGGGCGCCTGGCGCAACACGGTGGAAGGCGCGGAGATCCTCAACCGGACTGGGCTCCCCTTCATCGTGCAGACGACGGCGGGCTCGCACAATCTCGGCGAGCTCGACGCAATCGCCGACTTCGCACACGATCGCCTCGCCGCCAAGGTGTGGAACCTCTACTTCCTGGTGCCGACCGGGCGCGGGCAGTTCGTGTCGGACATGACCCCCGCGCAGTACGACGAGGTTCTCGGCTCGCTCTACCGAATCCAGAGGAAGTACGACCGCAAGATGCTCGTGAACGCGAAATGCGCTCCACACTACATCAAGACTGTTCTGGAGCATGCCGATCCGATCCAGGCGGCTGACGAACCGGCGAAGGCGCCCTTCGACGGGGCTCAGGGCAGGCCCTCGTGGCCCGGTTCATCTCCGATCAGGACCTACTCCGGAGGGGCCGGCGGGTGCCCGGCAGGAACGCATTACATGGGGATACGGCCGAACGGGGATGTCACGCCTTGCCCCTACCTCCCGGTCTTCGCGGGGACTCTTCGCAACTCGAGTCTCGCGGACCTCTGGACGTCCTCGGGGCTGTTCACCGACATTCGCCGCCGGACCTCGCTCGGCGGGCGATGCGGCGAGTGCGAGATGAACGGCCACTGCGGGGGCTGTCGTGCCCGGGCCTACGGGATGACCGGCGATCTGATGGCCGAAGATCCCCTCTGCACCCACACGCCCGGTAAGTTCGTGGGGTCTCCCCTTCTCGCCGTCCAGAGCCGTGCGTCCGTCGGGACGTCCGCGATTCATTACGGCGCCGAGGCGGCGACGACGATCTCGTGGGACGATGCGGCCGCCGCGCGCATGAAGAAGATCCCCGCGTTTGTCCGGGGCATGGTCATCAATGCCGTCGAGGAGTCCTGCCGCAAGAGCGGCCTCGACCGGGTCACGGTCGAAGAGCTCGAGCGCATCCGGGCGCGGATGCCGACGCCGAAAATGTTCGGGGGGCCTACTGCTTGAAGGGGTCCGCGGCCGCCTCGCTCTGCTCCTTGATCTTTTCGTCCATCCACTTCTGGAAGTCTTCGGCGCTCTGAACGGTGACGAATCCCCGCATCCGGGCGTGGCCCAAACCACAGAGCTGCGCGCAGGCAATCTCGTACTGAAACTCGGGCTTCCCCGTCCGGGCCCGCATCTCTGCGGTCGTGACGGTGGGGACGAACCAGATCGGGATCGTGAGGCCGGGCACAGCGTCCTGCTTCACGCGAAGCTCGGGCACGCCGAAGCTGTGGATGACGTCCTTGCTCCTGAGCCTGATGGTGATTGGCTTGTTGACGGGGAGATTGAGCTGATTGAGCGTCGTGACGTCGTCTTTCGCGGCGGGATCGGAGCGATCGAGTCCCAGGGGGTTCGCCTGGAGGTCGAGCAGCTTGATGTCGGTGCGGCCGAATACCCTGTCGGGCCCGGGATAGTGAACGTTCCAGGCGAACTGCTCGGCGGTGACTTGAACAACCAGCGCTTCGCTGTCCGGAGGCCTGCGATCGACCCTGGCGGCCCACAACGGGATCGCGAATCCGAACAGGAGCACCGCTTCGACCACCGCCACGCCGATCTCGAGATACGTCGACCTGTGCGACTTGACCCCGGCGTAGTCCGCCACCGGATTCCGCGATTGCCGGAAGCGGAACAGGCAGTAGAGGAAAAAGCCTCCCCAGCCGACGAACAGGATGAGCATGAACACGTGCACCCAGCCGATCATGCTGTCGATTTGCCCGCCGTGAGCCGAGGCGAGCGCCGGGAGTCCGAGCCAGTCAGTCATGATGTTCTCGGCTACCTCTGGAGCTCCGACCATTCGGTGTCGAGCTCGATGTCCGCGATGCGTTTCGCGCGCTTGCGGAGATAGAGAAAGAAGCCCAGGAACCCTCCCTGGACCGCAAACGTGATGGTCAGCATCACGAGGATGCCGATCCTCGTCCCGTCGACCATCGAGGTCTCCTCCGCCCCGAAGCACACGGGGCAGGCGAGGACGGTCGAACTTCCGCCGATGATGACGGCCGCAGCCGTCGATATTGCCCCTCGGATCATTCTTGCGTTCATCGCAGTGTCCTCGTCTTGCGCAGGAACCACGAGTCGTACATGACCAGGCCGAACGACACGGCGAAGGCGGCGACGGCCCCGAGCAGGCTCGTCATTCCGTGATCTCGCCCGTACTGGCCCAAGCACCAGACCCCGAACACCACCGCCAGGACTGCGGACAGGAGGATCAGCACCGCGTGGACCAGCCTGAGGTTCATTGATGTGGACTCGTGGCTGGTGCGCTCTGCGCCTCGCTCGGCGGTTCGTGAATCCAGTACCCGTTGCTGTGTGTAAACACGGGGAGCGCCAGCAGCGCGACAAAGAAGACAACCGTCAGCCCGAGGACCGCGTAGATCAGCTTCTTCTCTGAGATCAGGTGCATGAAGTAGCACGCCACGAGCGATCCCTTGATGGTCGCGACGAGGAGCGCCACCGTCACGGCAACCGGCACGGAAAGGTGGAGCCGGGAGATCGCCACGGTGACGATCGTCAGGACCATCAGCGCGACGAAGACCGTGATGTAGACCTTGACGTGTCTGTCGATGTCAGCCGCGTGGTCGGTCGTCATGAATACTGCCTACAGAAGGTAGAGGGTCGGAAACAGGAAGATCCAGACCAGATCCACGAAATGCCAGAAGAGACCCGAGTGCTCGACCCGGTTGGTGAACCACTCCGGGTTCGTCTTCCACTGCTTCGCTCCGGGGCCCCAGAAATAAGCGTTCACCGCCATCCCGCCCATGACGTGGAGCATGTGCAGCCCGGTCAGGGTGAAGTAGATAGCGAGGAAGTTATTGGTGCTGGGATAGAGGTGGTGCTCGAACTTGGCGCTGTATTCGAAGTACTTGACGACGAGAAACACGCCCCCGAGCAGGATCGTCGCCCCCATGTACATCCGATAGGTCCCGAAGCGGCGGCGCATCAGCGACGCCCAGGCCATGACCATCGTGACGGAGGACAGAATCAGGACGATCGTGTTGAACGTGGCGAGCGGGACGTTCAGAATCGTGTCTCCCCGCGGCCAGCTCGGCGCCCCGGTCCGGATCAGGATGTAGCTCGCGAACAGGGCCCCGAACAGCATGACCTCGGATGCAAGGAAGAGCCAGATCCCGATCTTGCCGTTGGTGAGGCCGGTGTCCCGGCGCACCTCGACGGTGTATGGAATGTCCATGTGGATCAGGCCTCGTGCTGCGGCAGGAAGTCCTTGGCCGCGCCTGGAACGCTGTACTCGTAGGGCCCGCGGTGCGCTTCCGGAGCCACGGCGAAATTACCGTGCGGGGGAGGCGAGGGAGCCGCCCACTCGATCGTCGTGGCCTGCCATGGGTTATCCCCGACCTTCTCCCCCTTCCAGATGCTCCAGAAGAAATTGAAGATGAAGGGAATCTGGAAGATCGCCATGATCCACGCGCCCCAGGAGGACACAACGTTCCAGTGGAGAACCGGCTGCGCGAAGTCGTAGGTCGCCCCACCGTCGAACAGTCGCCGCGAGACGCCCGCCAGTCCCATGATGAACATCGGCATGAAGACGACGTTCATGCACACGAACGAGCCGAGGAAATGGATCTTGCCAAGCGTCTCGTTCATCTTCCGCCCGGTTGCCTTCGGAAACCAGTAATAGACCCCCGCGAAGAGCGCGAAGATCGTCCCTGGAGCGACCACGTAGTGGAAGTGGCCGATGACGTAGTAGGTGTCGTGCAGCGGGATGTCCGCGATGTTGAAGGCCAGCGGAAGTCCCGTGAGCCCGCCGATGCCGAACATCGGGAGGAAGCCGACCGCGAAGAGCATGGGCGTGTTGAAGCGTATCGATCCGCCCCAGAGCGAGATGATCAGGGCCGTGAGGATCACGACCGATGGGATCGAGATGATCATCGTGGTCGTCTGGAAGAACGCCGCCATCGTCGTCCCCATGCCGGTCATGAACATGTGGTGCGCCCAGACGATGAACGACATGAAGCCGAGGAAAACGAGCGCGTAGACCATCGAACGGTAGCCCCACAGGGGCTTCCGCGTGTTGTTCGCGATGACCTCTGCGACGATTCCCATCGCGGGAAGGATCAGAACGTAGACCTCCGGGTGCGCCAGGAACCAGAACAGGTGCTGCCAGAGGAGGGGGTTGCCCCCGCCTGCCACTTCGACAACCTGGCCGCTGACGACGAGGCCGCTCGGGAGGAAGAAGCTCGTGCCGGCCAGACGATCCATCAGCTGCATGACGCCCGCGGCCTCGAGCGGCGGAAAGGCCAGGAGCAGGAGGAAGGCGGTGACGAACTGCGTCCAGACGAAGAAGGGGAATCGCATGAACGTCAGCCCCTTGGCGCGGAGCTGGATGATGGTCGTGATGAAATTGACCGCGCCGAGGAGCGACGAGGTGATCAAGAAGATCATCCCGATGAGCCACCACGTCTGGCCCGTGCCAGCGATGTTGGCGAGCGGCGAGTAGGACGTCCAGCCGGACTGCGCGGCCCCGCCGGGAACGAAAAAACTGCCCAGCATCGTGAGGCCGCCGAGGAAGAAGAACCAGTAGCTCGCCATGTTGAGCCTCGGGAACGCCATGTCCTGAGCTCCGATCTGGAGCGGGACCACGAAGTTCCCGAATCCTCCGACGGCGAGAGGGACCACCCCGAGGAAGACCATGATGGTGCCGTGCATCGCCCCGAGCTCGTTGTAGAACTCAGGGAGCATCGTCCCGCCCGGCATGCGCGCCTCGCCGAGGAGGCTGCCGAGCAGCGGCAGGGCGGCTTCCGGGTAGGCAAGCTGCCAGCGCATCAGCATCATCAACGAGAAGCCGAAGAGCAGGAACAGGAGGCCGGTGATCGCGTACTGGATGCCGATGACCTTGTGATCGGTCGAGAAGACGTACTTGCGCCAGAAGCCCAGTTCCTCGTGATGGGCTTCGTGCGCGACGTGCGGCTTCGGTGCGACAGCTGCTGGATCAGTCATGCGGCTGTTCTCCGGATCGCTACTTCGCGGCAGGGACGGTGAACTTGAAGTTCTGGGTCTTCGTATCGGTGGCGCCCACCGTTACCGACGCTGTCTGCGTCCCCAGCTTCTCGTGCCAGGCGGTGATCTCGTAGGTCCCCGGGTCGAGGCCCGAGATCGTGAACTTCCCATCGGTGCCCGTCGCCGAGAAGAAGGGATGGGTGAAGACGGCTATGTAAGCGCTCATCCACGGGTGGACGTCGCACTTGATGTGGAAGATCGCCTCTTCCTTATCGAACGTAGTGGTCGCTTCCTTGAGCGTCGCAGGCATCGCCCGGTTGAAGGCCTTGTTGACCTTGGGAAGCGTGTGGACGTTGTGGAGGATGCCGTCGGAGTTGAGGATTCTGTAGGTCTGACCGACCATGATCCCCATCACGTGCGGCTTGTACACACAGCCGTTCTGATCGAGAACCACCGGAGTCTTGGGAACAGGAAAGGTCTTTCCCGACGGGAGCCCCTTCGAGACCCAGACCAAGATGTTCCCCATCGTGTTGCCACTGCCGAGGGACAGCATCTCATTCGGCACGGGAGCCGAGTGCTTCTTTGCGCACGCGGGGTCGGCGTCCATGGCGAGCGGCTTGAGGGACGGGACTTTCCCATCGAAGGTGACGGTTCCGCTTACAGTCGAGGCGGCAAAAACGACGCCCGGCCAAACCGACACCGCGACCAAACTAGCCGCCAGCCACAACCTGTTCCCTGTCCGGCGCATGCTCAGCTCCTTAGTTTTCAGTTATCCGTGATCCGATCGCAAACCTCGTCTTCCCGTGGACTCGTCGACGCGTTCTTCCGCCGATCCTACTTTGGGCCGACTCTACACCGGGCGTTATTGTTTGTGCAACCCTGACACTGCCACCGCCCACTTACAGCACAGCCGATCCACCTTCACACGTTCTCGAACGCCAGCGATTCGGCGAGCCTCGGGTCGCGCAGTGGAACGAGCGCCTGCCGTCGCATCAACCAGCTCGCCGACGCCACGAAGCATCCGCCGACAGCGAGAAGCGCGGCAACGTCAAGAAGCGACGGACGGAGCCCCTCTGGATGGAGCGTCGGCATGACTTGCCAGTACAGATCGACGAAGTGCATGCCGAGAAGCCACGCGCCCCCCGCGGCGAGCGTCGCGCCCTTCCGCTTCACGGTCCGCCCCATCAGGAAGAAGAACGGCGCCACAAAATGTCCCGCCATGAGAAGGAGCGAGACCTGCAGCCAGGATCCCTCGAGCCGCGCCTTGTACCAGATCGTCTCCTCCGGGAGGTTCGCGTACCACATGAGGAAGAACTGGGAGAAGGCGATATAGGCCCAGAACGCCGTGAACGCGAACAGGAGCTTTCCGATATCGTGCAGGTGCTCGGCGGTGATGACCGTGTCGAGCAACCCCACCCGGCGCATCGCCACGACGACGACCGAGAGAAGCGCGATGAACCCGACGAAGGAACCCGCGAAGAAATAGACGCCGAAGATGGTCGAGTACCAGTGCGGCGTGAGCGACATGATCCAGTCGATCGCCGCAAACGTCTGGGTCAGCGCGAGGACGATGATGGCGGGCCCGGCGAAGCGGCGCAGCCGGGCTGACACTCCGGGATCCCCCGTCACGTCCTGACCGCTCGAACCGCGGTAGTAGAGAAAGGCGATGACGGACCAGCTTCCGAAGTAGATTACTGCCCGGATCATGAAGAACGGCACGTTGAGGTATGGCGCCTTCCATTGAAGCAGCGCATCGTGCTCGGCTGCTCCGGGGACGGCCCACTCGTAAAGATCGCGCAGGCCGAGGAGCACCGGCAGGAAAAGCACCGCCATCACGGGAAGCGTCGCGAAGATCGTTTCCCCGACTCGTCGTACGACGATTCCCCATCCTCCCTGGACCGCGTACTGGATCAACACGAAAAAGAGCGCGCCGAGGGCGAGGCTCAGAAAGAACAAGAACGACACGAGCCACGAAAACAAGAATTGCTTGGGATTCGCCGGCCCCAGGATCGCGCAGGCTACCACGCCCAACAGCGCGCAGACCGCGCCAATGACGGGAATGCGGTTCCACACGTGCCCCGGCGGGATCGTGACTTCCTCGGGCCGCAATACTCGGCGATCGTGTTCGTGAATCACTCAGGACTCCACGAGCTCGACGCTTCGTGCGCCCAGGGACTCGAGCAGCTTCCGGGTGGCCGACGGATCGAACCGGGGATCCCACGATTCGATCGAGATGAAGAATGCGTCGTCGGTCACCCGCTCGAAGACCTTGGACTCGAACAGCGGATGGTAGTGCATTGGGAGCCGGTTCAGGCCGAGCATGCCGAAGACGGCGCCAAGCGCGCCGAAGAGCACGGCGCATTCGAAGGTAATCGGAATGAAAGCGGGCCAGGTGAAGAACGGCTTGCCGCTGATCACGAGCGGGTAGGCCGTGGTGTGGACCCACCACTGCAGGATGAAGCCGAGCGCGGCCCCCAGCAGTCCCATGCCAAGGACGATCCACGGAAGCTGAGAACGTCGGAGCCCCATGGCTTTCTCGAGGCCGTGGACGGGGAACGGGCTGTGGGCGTCCCACCGGGTGAAGCCCGCGTCTCGCACTCGCTCGCATGCGTGCTGGAGGTCCCCCGGCGTCGCGAATTCACCCAGGATGCCGAAGTACGGCCCCTCCGGGAGCCGCGCGACGAGCGGCATCTGGAAGCTCCATCGGGATTGTCTGTCGGCGACCAACGGAGCCGCGCCGATGCTCGGTGGTTCCTGATTCCGGATCTCGCGTTCGGGCCGGGGCCGCGAATGCGGATCGGCCTGCGGCAGGACGGTCTTGACCTCGGCGGTTGCGACCATCGGCAGAAAGCGCACGAACAGGCAGAACATCGTGAAGAAGAGGCCGAAGCTTCCGAGCAGGCACGCGATATCCCACATCGTAGGAGTGAAGTAGCCCCAGGCCGACGGAAGGAAGTCACGGTGCAGCGACGTCACGATAATCACGAACCGCTCGAACCACATGCCGATGTTGATGACGATCGACACGACGAACAGGATGGGTATGCTCGTTCGCGCCTTCTTGAACCAGAAGATCTGGGGGCTGATCACGTTGCAGCTGACCATGATCCAGTAGGCCCAGGCGTACGGTCCGAGCGCGCGGTTCAGGAACGTGAAGAGCTCGTAGGGATTCCCGCTGTACCAGGCGGTGAAAAACTCCGTGGCATAGGCGTAGCCGACCATCGTCCCGGTCACGAGCATGATCTTCGCCATGTAGTCGAAGTGGCGGAGGGTGACGATGTGCTCGAGGCGGAACGCCTTCCGGCAGATGACCATGAGCGTCAGCACCATGGCGAACCCGGAGAAGATCGCGCCGGCGACGAAGTACGGCGGGAAGACTGTCGTGTGCCAGCCAGGGAGGATGGAGACTGCGAAATCCATCGAGACGATCGAGTGAACTGAGAGGACCAGCGGCGTCGCGAGGGCCGCGAGAATGAGGTAGGCGGTTTCGTAGTTTTGCCATTGGCGGACGGAGCCACGCCATCCGAGGGCCAGGAACCCATAAATGAGTTTCCGGTTCCGGGTTTTCGCCCGATCGCGAATCGTCGCCAGGTCCGGTATCAGCCCGACGTACCAGAACAGGAGCGACACGGTTCCGTAAATGCTGACCGCGAACACGTCCCAGAGAAGAGGGCTCCTGAAGTTGGGCCAGACGCCCATCTGGTTGGGGAGTGGGAACATCCAGTAGGCGACCCACACGCGGCCCACGTGAATCCCCGGGAACGTCATCGCGCACATGACCGCGAAGATCGTCATCGCTTCCGCAGAGCGGTTGATCGAGGTGCGCCATTTCTGGCGGAACAGGAAAAGGATCGCCGAGATGAGTGTCCCAGCGTGGCCGATCCCGACCCAGAACACGAAGTTCGTGATGTCCCACGCCCAGCCGACGGGGACGTTGAGGCCCCAGATGCCGATCCCTTCCCAGAACAGCCACGAGACCGCGACGCCGAGAAGCCCGAGGAGCGTGAGCGAGGGAATGAAGAACAGCCACCAGCCGATCGGCGTCTGCCGCTCGACTGGCTCTGCGACGACTTCGGTGATTGAGTGGAAATCCGGCGAGCGCAGGATAAGCGTGGGACGGCCCGCAACAGGGTTGTCGAGCAGCTCTGCTTCCGTCTGGGCCAAGCGTCTCCCTGCGTTTGAGTTTGAAGGGTGGCCGTTTGTACCATCGCCGCATCGCGGGAGTCAAGCACAGAGACCCATCACCTTGCGTGACAGGATTGGAAGCGTTCGCCTCAGGCGCGGCGTCGCTAATTCACTGTTCGCCACCGGACCCAACCTTCACCGACGAGCGTGATAGTACTTGCCGTCGAAGTGGTCGGCCCATGGATCGATCTGCGGGTCGAACCGTACGAGGCTCGCGCGGCCAGACTTTGGAAACGATGGCGTGCAAGACCCGACAGCGTGATGGAGCGATCGCCTCACACGATGAACGGGATCGTTCTGTCGCCGGCAAGGGGCTTATGGCCCGTTCATTCCTCTCAAAAACCAAAGCTATGAAGGCCGAGTAACATATTGATAATTAACGGCTTGTCGTCTAATTTCGAGTACGGCGCGCGTCGGGTTTGATATTTTGTGAAAGATTTCACATTATAGGAGCGGGCCACCGCCGGCATGCGTCGTCCGGCCGAGGCGAATCGACCCGTGCGATGTCCAACCCGCAGCTACTTCATCTCGAAAACGTGCAACACTTGTCCGCTGCGGGGCGCCCAGCACAGGGCCGGTGTCCGAGAAGCAGCTCCTGCAATTGATCGCGCAGGTGCGATCACTCGGCGAGCAGGCCGCAAAGTAAGCCTATGGATACTCTGAACTACCTCAACAACGGCCACGGCATCGCGTCCTGGTTGTTGACGAAAGACCACAAGCGGATCGCACTGCTCTATCTAATCTCCGTGACAGCGTTCTTCGCGGTGGGCGGCTTCTTCGCGTTGCTCGTTCGTCTGGAGTTGTTGACGCCCGCAGGGGATCTCCTCACCTCCGAGAGCTACAACAAGATGTTCACCATGCACGGCGTGGTGATGGTGTTCTTCTTCCTCATCCCCTCGATTCCCGCGACGCTCGGCAACTTCCTGATCCCGATCATGATCGGCGCGAAGGACCTGGCGTTTCCGCGCATCAACCTCCTGAGCTGGTACATTTACATCCTCGGCGGGCTTTTCACACTGACCGCGGCGCTCAGCGGCGGCGTCGACACGGGCTGGACCTTCTATACCCCTTACAGCACGGCGGCGGCGAATTCGCACGTCATCCTGGCCGCGCTCGGCGTCTTCATCACCGGGTTTTCCTCAATCCTGACCGGGCTCAACTTCATCGTCACCGTGCACCGCATGCGCGCGCCAGGGCTGACCTGGTTTCGCCTGCCGCTGTTTGTGTGGGCGCACTACGCGACCAGCCTGATCATGATCCTCGGCACTCCGGTCGTCGCGATCACGATTCTGCTGGTGGCCGCCGAACGGGTATTGCACATGGGGATCTTCGATCCCTCCCTCGGTGGCGATCCGGTGCTCTTCCAGCACCTGTTCTGGTTCTACTCGCACCCGGCCGTCTACATCATGATCCTGCCGGCGATGGGGGTCATCAGCGAGATCGTCCAGGCGTTCTCGCGCAAGAACATCTTCGGCTACTCGTTCATCGCCTTTTCATCGCTCGCGATTGCGCTCATCGGGTTCCTCGTGTGGGGCCACCACCTGTTTATCGCCGGTCAATCGGTCTACGCGGGGCTGATTTTCTCGTTCATCAGCTTCCTCGTCGCGATCCCTTCGGCAATCAAGGTCTTCAACTGGTCCGCGACGATCTACAAGGGCTCGGTTTCGCTCGATTCGCCGATGCTCTACGCGTTCGGCTTCATCGGGCTCTTCACGATTGGCGGGTTGACGGGCCTTTTTCTCGCCGCGATGGGCCTCGACATTCACGTGCACGACACCTACTTCGTCGTCGCGCATTTCCACTACATCATGGTCGGCGGCGCGATCATGGGCTATCTCGGGGGCTTGCACTACTGGTGGCCAAAGATCACAGGCCGGCTGTACTCGGAGCCGTGGTCGAAGCTGGCGGCGGGAATTATCTTCATCGGATTCAACCTGACGTTTTTCCCGCAATTCGTCGCCGGCTACATCGGCATGCCGCGGCGCTACCATGAATATCCCCCCGAGCTGCAGGTCTGGAACGTGATGTCGTCGGCTGGGGCATCGATTCTCGCGGTCGGCTACCTCATCCCGCTGGTCTACTTCACGTATTCGCTCTTCGCGGGCGAGAAGGCCGCAGCGGATCCGTGGGGCGCGCAAGGGCTCGAGTGGGAGATCCCCTCGCCGCCTCCGACTGAGAACTTTGCGGTGACGCCGATCGTCACGCACGGGACGCATCAGTACGCGCCCAGCGAGGAGGTCGGCATTGTCTGACGTCCACTCGCGCGCGGAGCACTACCCGGGGCCGCTTCATTCGCCGCCCGTCGGCCAGACCCAGCAGCCGCATGCACCGCACCCGCATCATCCCAAGCTGCAGCACCACTTCGACGACATGTCGCAGCAGCTCGAGGCCTCGACCCTCGGGATGTGGGTGTTCCTGGTCACCGAAATCATGTTCTTCGGCGGTCTGTTCATGGCCTACCTGCTGTACCGGTGGGCCAATCCGACCGCCTTTCAGGAGGCGAGCGCGCACCTCGACAAGTTCTGGGGCGCGGTCAACACGATCGTCCTCATCGTCAGTTCGCTGACGATGGCGATGGCGGTGCGGTCGGCACAGACGAGCGCCAAGCCGAAAAAACAGGTGTTCTGGCTGGTCTCGACGATGATCTTCGGGACGGCCTTTCTCGGGGTCAAGGTCGTCGAATACACCGACAAGTTCACGCACAACCTGGTGCCCGGACCGAATTTCGTGTGGCCCGGTCAGTATCCCGCGGGCGCCGAGATCTTCTACTCGCTCTACTTCTGCATGACGGGCCTGCACGCCGTCCACATGATCATCGGTCTCGGGATGATGTCGGTCATCGCGATCATGGCCTGGCGCGGCAAGTTCGACGCCGACTACTACACGCCGGTCGAGGTCTCGGGTCTCTACTGGCACTTCGTCGACATCGTCTGGATCTTCCTGTTCCCGCTGCTCTACCTCATCGGGGCGCACTACTCAGCAGGTCACTAAAGGGCACTCATGTCTGGTCATATCGCGCCGGTCCGCATCTACTACGCCGTCTTCGTCGCGCTGATCGTCGGCACGGTGCTGACGTATCTCGCGGCGCTCGTCGACTTCGGCTTCTTGAACAACATCGTGATGCTCGCGATCGCGCTGACCAAGGCCGCGCTCGTGATCCTCTTCTTCATGGGTGTCCGCTGGAGCTCGCGGCTCACCTGGGTCGTCGCGGCCTCGGGGTTCGTCTGGCTGCTCATCCTGTTCGGCATCACGATGTCGGACTACATGTCCCGGGGCTGGATGGTGGGATCGCTCCGCTAGGTTCACCGTTCAAGGTTCAGAGTTCAAGGTTCAGGACACCCAGCCGGACGCCCGAACGCTGAGTCCTGAACCCTGAACCTTGAACCGTGAACCCTGAACCAGACCCCGTTCACCGTGCGTCCGCCTCCACTCGCCGCTTTGCCCTGACCTCGTTCGGGGTTCCCAACGTAGAAAATAGCTATACTCAAGACTGGTGGTTCGTGGAATTTTCGCCGGCCTGAGATTTGGTGTATTCTTCGAGGCTTCGCAACCTCCTTTCTGAGTAATCCGTGGCGACCCTAAAAGACGAACTGGCCTCTCTCAAGATCGATCACGACGCGCGCGCCGGCGGCAAACGGCGCGGCGGTTGGATCTTCGCGATCGTCATTGTCGTGCTCGCGGGCGCGGCTGCCGGCTGGTTCTGGAGCCAGGGCGCGCAGGCTGCGACCGTGAAGACCACGGTCGTCACAGCAGCCTCGGGTGGAGCGACGCCAGGCGCGGTCCTCAACGCGTCGGGATACGTCACGGCCCGCCGGCGCGCCACGGTGTCGTCAAAAGTGACCGGCAAGGTCCTCGACGTCTTCGTCGAGGAAGGCAAGGCCGTCAAGAAGGGCCAGGTTCTGGCGCGTTTGGACGATTCGCAGATCCGCGCGGCGCGAGCTACAGCCCAGGCCCAGTTGACCGCCGCGCGCGGCGCCGCGGCCGAGGATGAAGCCCGGCTGCGCGAAGCCGAGCGCCAGTTCAACCGCCTGAACCAGCTGGTGCAGGAGAAGGTCGTGGGACGCGCGGAGGTCGAAACGGCTGAGGCCGCCGTCGAATCGCTGAAGGCGCGGATTGCGTTGGCGCGGCACCAGGTCGACGTCGCAGAGTCGCAGGTCGCCTCGCTCGAGGTCGACCTCAGCGACATGGTCGTGCGCGCGCCGTTTGACGGCGTGGCCATCTCGAAGGACGCGCAGCCTGGCGAGATGATCTCGCCCGTATCGGCCGGGGGCGGGTTCACACGCACCGGCATCTGCACGATCGTCGACATGTCGTCGCTCGAAATCGAGGTCGACGTCAGCGAGAGCTACATCAACCGGGTCAAACCGAACCAACCGGTGGAAGCGATCCTCGATGCGTATCCCGACTGGCGGATTCCCGCGCACGTGATCACGACGGTTCCGACGGCCGACCGGCAGAAGGCCACGGTTCGGGTACGGATCGGCTTCGAATCGCTCGAACCACGGATTCTTCCCGACATGGGCGTCAAGGTTTCGTTCTTCAACGAGCGGGAAACCCAAGTGCCGGACGCGCCGGCCAAACCGCGGCTCCTGGTGCCGAAGAACGCGGTTCGCAGCGAAGCCGGACAGAGCGTCGTGTTCGTCGTCCGCGACGATCGGGCCGAACGACGCGCCGTCACGACCGGCGCGACCGAGGGCGATCAGGTCGAAGTAGTCTCGGGATTGAACTCGGGCGAGCGGATCGTCGTCGAGGGTGTCGGCACCCTCGCCGACGGCGCGCGCATTCGGGAACGGTAACAAGGCGGGTCAAAGGAGCGCTGATGGACACGCTGGTCAAAGTCAGGGATTTGCACAAGGTCTACTATCGGGGGAGCGAGCAGATCGACGTGCTTCAGGGAATCACGCTCGACATTCCCACGGGTGACTTCCTTGCGCTGATGGGTCCCTCAGGCTCGGGCAAGACAACGCTGCTCAACCTGATCGGCGGGCTCGATACGCCAACCAAGGGCTCGATCGAAGTGGCCGGCGATCGCATCGACACGCTCTCGGGCGGGAAACTCGCGGCCTGGAGGGCTCGCCATATCGGGTTCGTCTTCCAGATGTACAACCTGCTGCCGGTATTGACTGCGGCGCGCAACGTCGAGCTGCCGCTCCTGCTCACCAAGCTCGGCGCCGCCGATCGCAAGAAGCGCGTCCAGACGGCGCTCTCCGTCGTCGGTCTCGCCGAGCGTGCCAACCACTACCCCCGGCAGCTTTCCGGCGGTCAGGAACAGCGCGTCGGCATTGCGCGGGCAATCGTCACCGACCCGACGGTGCTGCTCTGCGACGAACCGACCGGCGACCTCGATCGCAAGTCGGGTGACGAAGTGCTCAACCTGCTGCAGACGCTCAACCGCGACTACAACAAGACCATCGTCATGGTCACGCACGACCCACACGCGGCCGAGCGCGCACGACGCACACTGCATCTCGAGAAAGGCCTCCTCGTCGAGGAAACGGTGACCGCATGAAATTCCTGCCACTGGTCTGGCGCAACCTGATGCGTCGCAAGATCCGCACGTTCATGACGGTCATGAGCATCGTCGTGGCATTCGTGCTGTTCGCCGCGCTGATGGCGATCCGCGCCGCCTTCAGCATGGGCGTGGACGTCGCGGGCGCCGATCGCCTGATGATGATCCACAAGGTTTCGATCATTCAGTCCCTGCCGCGAAGCTATGAAGCGCGCATCCGGAACACCGAAGGCGTGACGCAGGTGACCCACGCGAACTGGTTCGGTGGCTACTACCAGGAACCGACCAACTTCGTCCAGAGCATGGCCGTCGATCCGGAGAGCTGGCTGCAGATGTATCCGGAGTTCGAGCTGCCGGCGGATCAGAAGAAGGCGTGGTTCGCCGACCGCACCGGTGCGGTCATCGGCGTCGATCTCGCCAAAAGGTACGGGTGGAAGGTCGGCGACCGGGTTCCCCTGCTGGCCCCCATTTATCAGCGCATGCACGAAGGGGCCTGGGAGTTCACCATCGACGGCATCTACGATTCAAAGAAGCAGGGCGTCGACAAGACGCAGTTCTTCTTCCACTTCGACTTTCTTAACGAGGGGATGCGGAACATACCGGCGCTGGCCGATCAGGTCGGGTGGTACATCTTCCGGGTCGCCGATCCAGCGACGTCGGATCAGCTCGCCAAGAAGATCGACTTGATGTTCGCCAACTCGTCGGCGGAAACCAAGACGGCGACGGAAAAGGCATTCATCTCCGATTGGGCCAAACAGGTCGGCGACATCGGCAGCATCATGATGGCAATCACCGGCGTCGTCATGTTCTTCATCCTTTTCGTCGCGGGAAATGCCATGGCTCAATCGGTTCGCGAGCGGATCAATGAGCTGGGCGTGCTCAAGACGCTCGGCTTCGGGGACGGCCGGATCCTCTCGCTGGTGCTGCTCGAATCCTGCACCATCGCGTTCCTGGGAGGAGGGCTGGGACTGCTCATCGGGTGGACGATCATCACCGTCGGTGGTGATCCGACGGGTGGGATGCTGCCAATCTTCCACTTCCCGCCGCGCGATCTGGTCCTCGGGGCGATCCTCGTGCTGGTGCTCGGCATTGGCACCGGCATGCTGCCGGCGTTTCAGGCCAGCCGGTTGAAGATTGTTGACGCGCTTCGGAGAATCTAGTTTGGAGGCCTCTGGCCTCTTTGACAGGACGCTCACATGAACTGGTTGTCTCAGATTTTTGCGGTCACCGGCGTGACCCTCCGATCGATCCCTCAGCGTCTCGGGTCTTCGATCGTGGCGATCATCGGCATCGGGGGCGTGGTCATCGTCTTCACGGCCGTGCTCTCGATCGCCGAGGGCTTCCAGGTCGCGATGAAAGGAACGGGCGATCCTCAGACGGTAATCGTGCTGCACCAGGGCAGCGACACTGAGATGACGAGCGGTTTCAGCGGCGAGGAAGCCCGTCTGATCTCGGAAGCACCCGCGCTTGAAAAAGGTCCCGAAGGCCCACACGCCTCCCCCGAGCTCTTTGTCATCGTCGGACATCCGCTCAAGCGGTCGGGCACCGACGCGAACGTGCCGCTTCGGGGCCTGACACCGATCGCATTGAAAGTGCGGCCGCAGCTGAAGATCGTCGAAGGGCGGATGTTCACGCCAGGAACGAACGAGATCGTCGTCGGCCGCTCCGCGTCACGGCAGTTCGTGGGATTGTCGATCGGCACGTCGGTGCGCTGGGGAGAGTCGTCGTGGCAGGTCGTCGGCATCTTCGACGCCCGCGGAAGCGTCGCCGAATCGGAGATCTGGTGCGACGCGAAGGTGTTGCAGCCGGCGTATCGGCGAGGCAACTCGTATCAATCGGTCATCGCGCGCCTCGAGTCGGTGGATAGTTTCCAGACCTTCAAGGATGCATTGACCACGAACCCGCGATTGCAGGTCACCGTGATTCGCGAGCCGGACTATTACGCGCAGCAGTCCCAGGTGATGCAGACCATCATCCGATCGATCGGTTTCGGCATCGCGGCGCTGATGGGCCTCGGCGCGATCTTCGGCGCCATCAACACGATGTACTCGGCGGTGGCCAACCGCACGCGCGAGATCGCGACGCTCCGCGCCCTCGGGTTCGGCAGCAGTCCGGTCGTGGTGTCCGTCATGGTCGAGGCCGTTCTCCTCAGTCTGGTCGGCGGCCTGATCGGCGGACTCCTGGCCTGGGCGGCCTTCGACGGCTTTCAGACGGCGACGATGAACTTTCAGTCCTTCAGCCAGGTGGCGTTCGCCTTCAAGGTGTCGCCGTCGCTACTGGCGCAGGGGATGTTCTTCGCGCTCATCATGGGCCTCGTCGGCGGGTTGTTCCCGGCGATCCGCGCCGCCCGCATGCCGGTCGTCACCGCGCTCAGGCAACTTTAGGTAATTCTGAATGCTGAGTGCTGAATGCTGAAGTGAATGCTGAAGTCTGTTCAAACTTGCCAACTTCAAAACCTAAGTTCGAAGTTGACAAGTGGCAGGTCTTCGAAATTCACTTCAGCACTCAGCATTCAGCATTCAGAATTGCGAAGACCTCGCCGTTCTCCGGCTGCCGGGGAATATCGTAGACCTTCACTCAAAGGGCGGCGAAGAGGTCGTTGTTGTTGGGCTGCTGAGGGATCTCGTAGACCTTCGCCCAGGCGATCCGGCCATTGATGTCGACGACGAAGATCGCGCGTTCGGAGATGCCGTCGTTCGCCCGGTAGACGCCGAACTTCTCGGCGACGGCCCCGTGGGGATGGAAGTCGCTCAACAGATCGAACGAGATCGGGCCCAGCGCCTTTGCCCAGGCGGCCTTCGCCGGCTGGGCGTCGACGCTGATCCCGAGCACGGCGGCATTGGCGGCCTCGAATCGGCTCAGATCCGACTCGTAGCCGCACATCTGGGCCGCGCAGACAGGCGTGAAGGCGAGCGGATGAAACGCCACCACGACCTGCCGCTTGCCGCGAAAGTCGGACAGTTTCACCGTGCCGCCGCGGTGGCTCCGCAGCTCGAAATCAGGGGCCTCATCTCCAACCTTCAACGCCATCGCGGTCAATCTCCTCGTTACCCTGAGAGCGCTACTTTTCCAGGGTGTCGACGGCGCGCACGCGCGCGATCTGCCAGTCGGCGCCGACGCGTCGCATGCCAATGGTGAACTCGCGCGCATCGAGTGATTGGTCGCCGGTCCCGATGCTGCGCTTGAGGAACGCGGCGGTCAGGTGGACGTCGGCCGCCTCACCGCCAGGCGCCATCGCTACCGAGACATCCTCGAACTGCAACCGGAACGCCGCCGTCCGCGGCTGGAGGCGCTCGGCCATCCCGACGACCGTGTCCCGACCCCGAATCGGCGCCGCGCCCTGACCGAGGTCGACATCGACGTCTTCCGCGAAAAACGCGCCTATCTGCTGGCTTCGCCGTTCCGGACCCTGACCATCGACCGGACTTCCGTTGACCAGGTCCGCAAACGCCAGGAGCCTCGCACGCACTGCCGACCCTTCGTCGGCGGGCTTCAGCAGAAACCAGGCGCCAAGAGCCATCGCCGTCACCGCGAGGCCAATGGCTGCGGGACGGCGCATTAGAAGACGACCTTGCCGAGAATGCGATCCGCGTGCGCCCGGCCGAAGTCATGTTCGCCGGCTGACATGCCGCGATTGTCGCCCATCACGAAGTACTCACTCGGCCCGAGTGTCAGTTCCTCGAAGTCCCAAGGCCGCCGGTGCTGGACGTACGGCTCGGCTAACGTCGTGCCGTTGATGCGCACCTGGCCAGCCGTGATGGCGACTCGCTCCCCTGGTAACCCGATGATGCGCTTGACATAGACCACGTGCGGCCCGGCCATCTGGATCGCGACCACGTCGCCACGCGATGGCGCTGTCGTGCCATAGGCCAGGCGATTGACGAAGTGCAGCCGGTCCGGCGCGAACGTCGGCAGCATGCTGCTGCCCTCGGTGCGGATCGGAATCAGTACCCACCTGAAGAGGATGAAACTAATGGTCCCCAGGACCAGCACCCGGACCGCAGTGCGCCGAGGGTTCTGGCCGAAAACGAATCGCCGGATGGCGCTGGAGCCCCTAGAGTCCGAGTTCAAGTGTTGTGACCAACCCCCACGATCGTTCGCAGCCGTCGGAGGTATGCACAACCGAGTATACGGCTCATCCGCGCTTTGACCGCCAATACCTCGCGAGCCCCTGCCACGAGTAGTCGAGACGGCCGGCCCGCCCATACTGTTCAGCTTCCGACTCCCCAACCGTTCTTCGGATGTCCTGGCGCCCCTCCTCGACAAACCGCCGCTCGCGCTCCTCATCGTCGATCGTCGAATCGGCCAGAAGTCGCCGGACGATGGCGCTCCAGCTGTCCAGACGCTCGAAGAGCTCCTGAAAATGGAGGCGAGCGCCGCGAAAAGGACCGAAATGCGTCAGAAACAGTGTGTCGGGCTCCCACGACAGGATTCGGTCGGCGCTGGCGCGCCAGGCTTCGAGGTCAATATCGGGAGGTGGCGTGGGCGGCATGATGTAGGATCCGGTCCCCCGCCGAATGCCGGCCGTATCGCCCACGAAGGCGATGCCGCTGGAACGATCGAAATAACTCACGTGGTGCGAGGCGTGTCCAGGCGTGTCTGCTACTTCGAGCTCCCGGCCACCAGCCGACAGCCGCTCGTTACCTGATAGCGTCCTGACACGCGCCGCCGGCACCGGCATGACCGCCCCCCACAATCGATCCATGTCCTCGCCGTAGAGCCGCGTGGCGCTGGCAACGAGCTTTGACGGATCGATGAGGTGACGTGCGCCGCGCTCGTGCACGAACACGTCGATGTCGGGATTCGCCCTCAGGAGCAGCCCGGCGGCGCCTGCATGATCCAGATGGATGTGCGTCAGCAACAGTTGCCGGACGTCTCGAACCGCTATCCCCTGCGCTTCGAGAGCCTTGAGCAGCCCGTCAAGTGTGGTCGACGGGCCAGGGTCGACGAGCGCCACCCCATCGGCGCCCTTCAGCACGGCCGCAGCGATGATGCCGGGCCGCCCCAGGAAATTCAGATCGAGATAGTCGATGCCGCCCGCAAGAACACTCATATCGGAACTAGCCGTAAGATGCGGATTCTATCGTAAGCCTGTTAAGATCATGGGGATAGGCATGGGTGACATTGAACGGCACACCGACGGCCAGGTGCTCGAGCGGACACGACAGGAGACCAAGAAACCGGAACTCTTCAAGGTGCTCCTGATCAACGACGACTACACGACCATGGAGTTCGTCATTGAAATTCTCGAGAACGTGTTTCACAAGCAGCCGGCCGAGGCGTACCGCATCATGATGGCCGTGCATACCCAGGGCAAGGGTCTCTGCGGCGTCTATCCGCATGAAGTGGCCGAAACAAAGGTCGCGACGGTCATCGACCTCGCCCGCGAGAGCGGGTTTCCGCTGCTTGCAGCGATGGAACCGGAATAGTACTTACGATGGCAATGCTGGGTGCTGAATGCTGAATGCTGAAGTGAATGTGGAATTGGAAAGTTCGAAATTCCCTTTGAGTCTTCCGTCTTCAAGCTTCACTTCAGCACTCAGCATTCAGCATTCAGCATTGCAAAGGTAACCCTGTGTTCAGTCCTGCCCTGGAAATCGTCCTGACCGTCGCCTATCGGGAGGCCACCGCGCGGCGTCATACGCACCTGACGCTCGAGCACTTGTTGTACGCCCTGGCGCACGACCCCGACGGCGAGCGAATCCTCTCGGCCTGCGGCGCCGACATGCCGCAGCTGCGGCGGGATCTCGACAAGTACCTTCAGGACTCGGTCGAGCAGTTCGCTCGCGGTCAGCAGAAGGAACCCGAGCAGACGTTGGCGTTCCGCCGTGTGCTCCAGACCGCGGTCCTGCACGTCCAGAGCGCCGGCCGCCAGGAAGTTCATTCGGGCGACGTGATCGCGGCGACCTTGCAGCAAAACCGATCGCACGCGGCGCAGCTGCTCGCCGGACAGGGCATCACCCGGCTCGACGTCCTCGAGTACATCACCCACGGCAAGACCAAGATTCCTCCCTCGGCGCCAGGAGCTCCGGACACCGGCGAGGCTGCCGCTGATGCCGAATCGGGAATTGGCGATCGCGGCGGCGCGACCTCGCGCGACCCGCTGGCCGCCTACGCCACCGACCTGACGGCCCGCGCCAGGGCCGGAGAGCTCGACCCGCTGATTGGGCGGACCGACGAGCTCCAGCGGACGATGGAAATCCTCTGCCGGCGGCGCAAGAACAATCCCGTTTTCGTCGGCGACGCGGGGGTGGGCAAGACTGCGCTGGCCGAAGGCCTCGCCTCGCGGCTGCTCGGGGAGGACGTCCCCGACCTCCTCGAAGGCGCCGAGGTCTTTTCGCTCGACACCGGCGCGCTCCTCGCCGGCACACGGTTCCGCGGCGACTTCGAGGAGCGCTTCAAGGCAGTGATCCATGCGCTGTCGAAGCGTCCTATGCCCATCCTGTTCATCGACGAAATTCACTCGACGGTCGGCGCCGGCGCGACGACCGGCGGAACGATGGATCTGGCGACGCTCATCAAGCCAATCCTGACGAGCGGCCAGCTGCGGCTGGTGGGTTCGACCACGCACGAAGAGTTCAAGCACATCGAGAAGGACCGCGCCCTGGCGCGGCGGCTGCAAAAAATCGTGATCGACGAGCCGTCGATTCAGGAAACCGTCAAGATCCTCCAAGGGCTGCAGTCACGCTACGAAGGCCACCACCGGGTTCGCTATGCCGATGACGCGATCGAAGCGGCGGCAAAGCTCGCGGCACGCCACCTGCGCGACTACAAGCTGCCAGACAGCGCTATCGACGTGTTGGACGAAGCGGGCGCGAAGAGCCGCATGAAGCGCAGCCTCGAGGCCGCTCAGCCGCAGGTCGCCGATTCACGACTGCCCGTGAGCGACGCTCCGCCCGAGGCCATCGAGATTACGGCCGCGAACATCGAGGAGGTCGTCGCGCGGATGGCGCGGATTCCGGCCAAGCAGGCGACCTCCTCCGATCGCGATCGCCTGCGATCGCTCGAAGAGTCGCTCGGGCGCGTCGTTTTCGGCCAGGAAGAGGCCGTGGCCACAGTCGCTCGGGCCATCAAGCGCGCGCGAGCCGGCCTCGGGCAGCCCGAACGGCCGGCGGGCAGTTTTCTCTTCACCGGACCGACCGGTGTCGGCAAGACTGAACTCGCCAAGCAACTGGCGATGCACCTCGGCAACGAGTTCCTTCGCTTCGACATGAGCGAGTACATGGAGAAGCACGCTGTCGCGCGGCTGATCGGCGCGCCTCCGGGCTACGTCGGGTTCGAGCAGGGCGGCCTGCTCGTCGACGCGGTCCGTCAACATCCGTATGCGGTCGTCCTGCTCGACGAGATCGAGAAGGCGCACGCCGACATCTTCAACATCCTGTTGCAGGTGATGGACCACGCGACGCTGACCGACAACAACGGCCGAAAGGCGGACTTCCGTCAAGTAGTGCTGATCATGACGTCGAACGCCGGCTCACGCGAGATGAGCGCCGGCAGCATTGGGTTTGCCGAGTCCGGTACGACCGTGCACGTCCAAGGCGTGCGTCAGAAGACGTCGCAGCAGCGGTCGAAACAAGCGATCGAGCGGGTGTTCAGCCCGGAGTTCCGTAACCGTCTCGACGCGATCGTGTCATTCGGACCGCTGACACCCGCGGTCATGGAAACCATCGTCGAAAAGTTCATCCTGCAGCTCGAGGCGCAGCTCGCCGAGCGGCGCGTCGCCATCAACCTCGAGCCGGAAGCTCGAGCCTGGCTGGCCGAGAAAGGGTTTGATCCCGTCTACGGCGCGCGTCCGCTCGCCCGCGTGATCCAGACCGAGGTTCGCGATCCGCTGACCGACGAGATTCTCTTCGGGCGGCTCGAAGGCGGCGGAACGGTGACGATCACGATGAAAGACGGCAAGCTCGAGTTCAGCTTCGAAGCCTCGGCCCCGCCCAAGACACCGGTGATAGCGTAGCAGCGCGCCTGCGGCCTCGCCTTCGCCAAGGCTACGGCGAGCTTCGCCGCGAGCGACAGCCGTGAGCCGCCGTGAACGCGAAGCGTGAACGGCAGCGCTTGGGGGTGGGGGCCCCAAGCGCAGTGATAAAAGTGGGGCCCCGCGAGCGCTTGAATAACGGACCGAATCCACCATGTCAGATTCAGACAAAGAACACGAGATTCCCGTCAAGGTCGTCGACCGCCGCTGGTGGGCAAACGCCGACGCCGCGTCGTCCTCATCAGGAAGCGCCGCGACCTCCCTCAAGCCGACCTACGTCGAGGAACTCGAGCAGAAGGTCGCCGAGAAGGACAAGCAGATCCAGGAGTACCTGACCAAGTATCGTCAGGCGTCGTCGGAGTTCGACGAGATGCGCCTGCGGCTGCGGCGCGAGATTTCAAAGGACGTCGAACGTGCCCGGCGTGACGTCATCTCGGAGTTGCTCGAAGTGCTCGACAACCTCGAACGCGCACTCGAGGCGGCCCGCATATCCACATCCGGCGAGATGCTGCTCCAGGGAGTCGACATGGTGCGAAGGCAGTTCCTCAGCAAGCTCGAGAGTCTCGGCGTCAAGCCAATCGACTCGGTCGACGCACGGTTCGATCCCGCGCTCCATGAAGCCGTCAGCACCGTTCCGGCCGCGACGCCTGAACAGGATGGAAAAGTGATTGGCGTCGTCCGGCAGGGCTACCGGATTGGCGACGAGGTCCTCAGACCGGCCGCGGTCGCGGTCGCCAAGAGTTCGTAAGGACTAGGGCTCAAGAGTCAAAGCGGCTCAGGGCTCAAGGCTCAAGGCTCAGGCAAGATCATCAAGTAGGTGGTCGAAGGTTTTGCTTGAGGCTTGAGCCTTGAGCCCTGAGCCCTGATAAGATCCATTCATGCCGATCTTCGAGTACCTCTGTCAGGACTGCGGTCGGGAATTCGAGACGTTTGTCACCGGTGACCGCAAGCCGGCCTGTCCGGCCTGTCAAGGTGCCAACCTTGGCAAGCTGCTGTCGCGCCCCGGGATGGTGGGCGCCAGCGAACGATCCCAACCTGCACAACAATCCTTTGGCGGCTGTGGCGCCGGCGGCGCCGGGTGCGCCTGTCGGACGAACGGCCACTGACTTGTCAGGCTCAAGGCCCAGGGCTCAAGCAAACCTTCGGTCCTCTTCGACGATCTTGCCTGAGCCCTGAGCCCTGGGCCCTGAGCCGCCATCCCCCGTGTGCTAGTCTTTTTCCACTTATGTACTCTCGAGAGGAAGTCAAAGCGATCACCGACAAAGTGATCGACATGGCGAAAGCCGATGCGATCGAAGTCGAGTTCAACGGCGGTGAACGCTCGGCGACACGTTTCGCGAACTCCAACATCACCGCGAACATCGTCCAGTACGACCGTAACCTGAGCGTGACGGTGTATGTCGGCACGCGCTCGGCGACGGCGTCGACTCGGGATTTCGACGATGCGTCGCTCAAGACGGCGGTTGAAGACGCGCAGAAGCGCGCGCAGGAAGCGCGCGAGAACCCCGAGGCCCAGCCTCTCGTCGAGGGTCCGCAGGACTACGTGCTAGTCGATGCGACGTTGCCGAGCGGCGTCAACTTCGGGCCGGCCGAGCGCGCCCGCATGGTCAAGCAGAGCCTGGATGTCTGCCAGAAGAAAGGCGTCATCGGCTCCGGGTACATCCCGAAGGTCCATCAGACGACGTGCACGGCCAATTCCAAGGGACTCTTCGCGTATTACCAGTACGCCGAGGCGAGCTTCATTCTGACCTGCCGCACGAAGGACGGCGGCGGCTCCGGGTGGGCCGGGGCGACGGGCATCAAGGACGTCAGCCTGATTGACGCGACCGAACTGAGCGAAATCGCCTCGGACAAAGCGCTCAAGAGCCAGAAGCCTCGCGCGATCGAGCCCGGCCGCTATACGACCATCCTCGAGCCTCGGGCCAACGCGCGGTTTCTCTCGTTGATGACTGGCCTTTTCAATGCTCGCACCGTGGAGGGTGCCGTCGGCAACTACTTCAGCGGCAAGCAACCGGGAACAACGAAGGTCGGCGAAAAACTGTTCAGCGAGGCGTTCACGCTCAAGACCGACATCGGAAGCCCGGTACTGAGGCAGACACCGATCGGCACCGACGGGATGGCGGCAAAGCCGACGACATGGATCGAGAAGGGCGTCCTCAAGAATCTCGCCTACGATCGCGCCTGGGCCAAGCGGCAGAAGAAGGACGCGACACCGTCGAGCATCAACCAGAGCCTCGTGATGGAGGGCTCGGACATGTCCGTCGAGCAGATGATCAAAACGACCAAGCGTGGCCTGCTCGTGACGTTCTTCTGGTACATCCGCGCCGTCGATCCGCCGACGCTGCTCAACACCGGCATGACGCGCGACGGGCTGTTCCTGATCGAGAACGGCGAGATTGCCGGTCCAGTCCAGAACTTCCGCTGGAACATGTCCCCGCTCGTCGGCTACAACAACATCACCGCGGTCGGGAAGCCCGTTCCAATGCACACCGGCGAGTCGTACGACGGCCCCGGCACGGCGCTGGTGCCACCAGTGCGCCTCGAAGACTTTTTCATGACGTCGATTTCGCCGGCGGTATAGACAGACATGGCTCAGGGCTCAGGGCTCAAGGCTCAGGGAAGAGCATTCAGATCCAAACGACGCGACTAAGATCTGAGTGCTCTTGCCTGAGCCCTGAGCCCTGAGCCTTGAGCCGACAAGGATCACACGATGAAACGCAGAGACTTCGTCAAGACTGTTGCCCTCTCCGGCATGGCGGTCGCCGCCAGCGACATCGTCGGTGACCTGATTGCTCAGACGCCGCAGGGCAAGGTCCTCGAATCGAAGTTCAAGGGCCTCTCGGACATCGCCCTGCTCGAAGCCAAAACGCAGGGCTGCAGCTACGCAGACATCCGGTTCACGCGAAACACGAACAGCGGCGTCAACGCGACCGGCGGCAACCGCGACTTCGAAGATTTCGGTGGTGGATTTGGTGGACGCGGGGGCGGACGCGGCGGACGCGGGGGGGGCCGTGGCGGCGGTGGATTCGGCGGGTTCGGCGGCGGCGGTGCGGCGGGCCCGAGTGGCGCCGCCGGGTTCGGCGTGCGAGTCATCCACAGCGGCGTTTGGGGCTTTGCCAGCAGCCCGATCGTCACCGAGGATGAAATCCGCCGGATCACCAGGATGGCAACCGAAGTCGCCAAGGCGAGCGCCATCGCCAAGCGGATGGACGTGAAGCTGGCGCCGGTGCCGGCGTATACCGAGTATTGGGCGAGCCCGTTCCAGAAAGACCCGCGCAAGGTTGCGCAGGACGAGAAGCAGGCGTTCGTTCAGAAGATTGTCGACGCGGTCATCAAGACCAAAGAAGTCACCAACGTCAACGCCTCGGTGCAGCTCGAGCACGAGTGGAAGTACTTCGCGAGCTCGGAAGGATCGTACATCGAGCAGGAAATCTTCACGACGACACCGTCCTTCACGGTCACGGCCAGGAAGGACGGACAGACGAGGGCGCGCACGTTCAGCGGCGTCGCCATGACCGGCGGCTGGGAAGTCGCCGAGGCCGCGAAAATGCTCGAGAGCGCGGAACGCATCGCCGCCGAGGCCGTAGAGTTCTGCACGGCCAAGCCAGTCGAGATGGGCGTCAAGGACCTCGTCCTCACGCCCTCGCACGCGATGCTGACGATTCACGAGATCGTCGGCCACGCCACCGAGCTCGACCGCATCCTCGGCTACGAGGCGAACTACGCCGGCACGAGCTTCGTCAAGCTGTCCGACGTCGGCAAGCTGAAATACGGCTCGAAGATTTTTAACGTGACCGCTGATCGCAACAAGCCAGGAGCCATCGGCACGGTGGGCTTCGACGACGATGGCGTGAAGACACAGGAGTGGCCGATCGTGCGCGACGGCATTCTCGTCGGCCTGCAGACCAACCGCGAGATGGCGCACCTCGTCGGCGAGAAAGAGAGCCGTGGGTGCACTCAGGCGAACTCGTGGCGCGACTACCCGTTCCTGCGCATGCCCAACGTGCATCTCGACGCGGGGCCGGCAGGATCGCCAACACCTGACGAGATCATCGCCGACACGAAGGACGGCGTCCTCATCGACGGGCGCGGCAGCTACTCGATCGATCAGCAGCGCTACAACGGCCAGTTCGGCGGCAACGCGTTCTGGGAAATCAAGAACGGCAAGAAGACCCGGATGCTGTCCAACGTCACCTACAACGCGATCACGACCGACTTCTGGGGAAATCTCGACGCGATCTCCGGGAAGGAGTCGTGGGAAATGCACGGCACAGGTGGCGATGCGAAGGGGCAGCCGACCCAGACCAACAGCATCTCGCACGGATCACCCTACCTGCGGATCCGCAAGATCCTCGTCGGCGCCGCCTATGCGTAAGCCGATGGACGCGCCACCAACCTTCAACCTTTACTTCAACATTCAGCACTCAGCATTCAGCATTGCACTCTACACGATGATCCCCTTGCGCACCGCGTAGAGGACGATCTCGGCCGTGTTGTGCAGGTTCAGCTTCTGCATCATGTTGCCGCGATGCGTTTCGACCGTCGAGAGCCCGAGATCGAGCAACGTGGCCACCTCCTTGTTCGAGCGTCCCTCGGCCAGAAGCTGCAGCACTTCTTTCTCACGGTCGGTCAGCAGGTGGTAGGTGTCGGAGAGGCCCCGCGCGCGCAGCTGGCGCATGTAGTCCTCGACGAGCACGGCGGTCACGGCCGGGCTGAAATACGGCTTTCCGCCCGACACCGCACGCACGGCCGGCAAAAGGTCCTCGTCGGTCGCATCCTTGAGGAGATACGCGCGCGCGCCCGCAGCCAGCGCCCGCGTGATGTAGGACTCGTCCGAGTGCATGCTCAGGATGATGACCGCGGGCGGGCGCTCGAGCTTCTGCGTCCGCGACGCGACTTCAATCCCGTTCATCTTCGGCATCCCGATGTCGACGATGAGCAGCTCCGGCTCATGCTCCTCGCAGAGCCGCAGTGCCTCCAGGCCGTCGGAGGCTTCGGCGACGATCGTCAGACCTGCGTCGGTCTCGAGCAGGCTCCGCAAGCCACGACGGACGATGCCATGATCGTCAGCCAGCAGCACGCGCACGCACGACCTCCATGGACTCGGTCGGCAGCGGCACCGTCATCGTCAGCGTGGTACCGGCACCCGCGGCGCTGCGAATGGTCAGAATGCCATGCAGGTCGCGCACCCGCTCCTCGATGCCGCGCAGACCGAGACCGCCCGCCCGCTGCGCCGGGTTGAACCCGACACCATCGTCGGCCACCGTAACGGTGAGACCATCACCTTTCCGGACGACCGACACGTCGATGCGGGAAGCGCGCGAATGCCGCACGCAGTTGGTGAGCGCCTCCTGCACTGACCGGTAGACGCAGGTGCGGTGCTGCTCGGGCAGGAGCTCGAGGTCACCGTCGACCGACAGCTCGACCGGGATGCCGAAGCGGCGCCCGAAGTCCCGCACGTGCCATTCGAGCGCGGGCTGAAGGCCGAAGTCATCGAGCATGCTCGGCCTGAGGCCGAGCGCGAGGTCGCGGACGGTGCGCACCATGTCGTCGACGAGCCTCCGGCATTCGGCGACGGCGCCACCAATGCCAGCCCGCGGCGACGTCTCGAGGCTCGAGTCGGGCCGAACCCGGTCGCCCGACAATCGCAGTCGATCGATCCGCCCGATCTCCATGCGCAGCGCCGTCAGCATCTGGCCGACGTGGTCGTGGAGCTCGCGCGACAGGTTTTTCCGCTCTTCCTCCTGTGCGGCCACCAGCTGCTGCGAGAGCTGCCTCATCAGCTGCTCGGCTTCCTCCGCGACGGCGCGCTCGTTTTCCGAGCGGCGCTCGAGCACGCGCAGACGAATCACAGCGGTCAGGGCAACGACGAGGCCGAGCGCTAGACTTCCCCACACCAGCCTGAACAGCTCGCTACGGAACTCGGCGTGCCGTCGCGTCACCTCAGCGCGCTGGATCGCATGGTTGGCATTGTTCAGCTCCTCGATTTCCGAGGCAATCGCCAGTACGGCCTCACGACGCGGCAGCACCTCGCGGCGCAGGAAACTCGCGCTCTGGCTGATCTTTTCGACGAGCGTCCAGTCGAAGAGCGGATCGAACGCTTGCCAGTAGTCGTCGAGCTTGGCTTCCAGACTCGAAATACGCTCATCGATGCCGCGACCACTCGCGAGCGCTCGAAGGTCGTCGACCGTCGCCACGTTGTCCTGACGGAATTTGGCCAGCGTCTCGTCGGTAGATCGGAGCGTTCTCCCGCTCTGGGTCGAGCAGGTAGTCCCGGATGAAAATTCCGGAAGATTGCACATCTGAGCGCAGCGTCCTCAGCCTCGTCTCGACGTCGCGCTGGTAGGTATTGAGTTGGTCGAGCTGGGTGTAGATCTCCTGAGCGCGGCTCGAGGCTGCCAGAACCGACACGACGACGAGCAGGAGCAACCCCCCGAGGCCGAGCGCAGCGACCGGCCATGTTCTGAAGCGCATAGTGGTGGTTCAGCCGGCTCAAGGCTCAGTGCTCAGGGCTCAAGCAAGTTCTTCGAACACTTGGTTCAAGGTTTTGCCTGAGCCGTGAGCCCTGAGCCTTGAGCCTGTTCCTCAGCCATCGTACTCCCGTTTGTTGGCGGCACGGTATCCCGTCCTCGCCCGATCCGAGGTCCGATATTCGGCGTGCCTACCCTCCCCAGCGAAAGATGCGGATCTCCCCCATCCACCGGATAGCAGGGAAGCACGGGTTCGCGTTTACTGAGAGAGGTCGCTGCGCAAAGGCGATCGGTTGCGTTGGCTGGGCGCAATGCCATGGCTGCCGCAGCTTCGTTATGCGGCGTGCCTGCGGCGAGAACGTTGTCAGGGCTGGCTGCCCGCCTGGCCCTCACCGACGGTTCTCGCGCAGGTGCGTCGCGCCATCCTCGCGCTTGCTTTCTTCGACATAAACAGGCCTACAATGAAGGCTTCTGCAAGGAGCTTTCATGAGCGACATTGAAACGAGAGGTTACGCCCATCCCGAGGTCCTCGTGTCGACCGACTGGGTCGCCGCGCACCTGAACGATCCTTCCATCCGGATTGTCGAATCGAACGAGGACACGCTCCTCTACGCTTCCGGACACATCCCAGGGTCGGTCAACGTCGATTGGACTGCTGATCTCAACGACCAGCTCCGCCGCGACTACATCACGCGCGAGGGTTTCGAGGCGCTGATGTCGCGGATCGGCGCAACCAAAGACACGACGGTCGTCTTCTACGGCGACAAGAACAACTGGTGGGCCTGCTATGCCTTCTGGGTGTTCCAGCTCTTCGGCCATACCAATGCTCGAGTGATGGACGGAGGACGCATCAAATGGGAAAAGGAGAAGCGGCCGGTCACACGCGATGTTCCTTCCTTCCCGAAAACGGCCTACAAGGCCGATGAGCGGACCGACGCCAAGCACCGCGCGTTTCGCGACGAAGTGCTCGCGCACATGCAGGCGAAGCGGCAGCTGGTCGACGTCCGCAGCCCTGACGAGTACACCGGCGTGCGCATGCACATGCCTGACTATCCGAACGAGGGCGCGATTCGCGGCGGCCACATCCCGGGCGCCAAGAGCATTCCCTGGGCGCGGGCGATCAACCCGGATGACGGGACCTTCAAGAACGCCGAGGAGCTCAAGAAGATCTACGTCGAGGAGAAGCAGCTATCACCCGCACAACCGACGATTGCCTACTGCCGCATCGGCGAACGCAGCAGCCACACCTGGTTCGCGCTCAAGTACCTGCTCGGCTTCGAAAACATCCGCAACTACGACGGCTCGTGGACCGAGTGGGGCAACATGGTGAATGTGCCGATTGAGAAGTGACGCCGACTGACTGACGACAGTCGGGAGTCGGAAGTCACAGTCGGCAGTCTGAGTCGGCAGTTCCAGTCGGCGGTCCCAGTCAGGTGCAGTCGGCAGCGCCAGTCGACTGGGGATTCGGATTGACGACTCGGACTGACGACTCCGGCTGACGACTGCCGGCGCAGACTCTCGACTGCGACTGACGACTCACGACTGCCGACTGAAGACTGTCCTAGTCATGCCTCTGCAAAAACTCCAGACGCTCCTGGAAACTTTCGATGAGTTCCCCGACCCTGCGGACCGGACCGATCTGCTCCTGAGCTATGCGGACCAGTTCAAGGAAGTGCCAGCGGACGTCGCCACGCGGCCGTTTCCTGAAAAGAACCACATCCCGCAGTGCGAGTCCGACGCGTATGTCTGGGCGCTGCGGAAGCCCGACGGCACGCTAAAGCTGCATTTCGCCGTCGAGAACCCATCCGGCATTTCGGCTCGCGCGCTTGCCACCATTCTCGACAAGACGCTCTCGGGCCTGCCGGCGGCAGAGATCGCCACGGTCGACTGCGATATCGTCGAACGAATCTTCCGGCGCAATATCTCCATGGGGAAAGGCATGGGGCTGATGGCGATGGTCGATGCCGTTCGGACGCTGGCGAGAAAGGCGAGCAATGGCTCCTAGCTATCAGCTGTCAGCTATCAGCTCTTGCTTGCTAGCGGCAACAGCGTGAACTGCAAGAGCCGCGAGCAGAGAGCTCAGGTTTAGCTGAGAGCTGAAAGCTGAGAACTATCCCTGCCTGAACGTCAGGTTGAATCGGCCGGGACCGGTTCCCGCGGGCGCGCTGCCCGGCTCAATCCTCGTGACGCCGTGGAAGCGCAGCCTCGACGGCCCACCCATCACGATAACGTCGCCCGAGTAGAGCATTATCGGGCGCATCGGATCCTTTCTCGACAACCCGCCGATCACGAAACGGGCGGTGTCGCCGATCGACACCGAGACAATCGGCACGCCTGATTCGATCGTCTCCCGGCTCTCGTCTTTGTCCTGGTGCACACCCATCCGGCTCTGCTGATCGTAGAAGTTCATGATGCAGATGTCCGGACGTATCGTGAACCCGGCGCGCGTTGCGGCGTTGGTGGCAATCGCTTCGAAGTCGGCCGGAATCGGCGGGACTCTTAGGCCGTCGAAGTCGGTGCGTACCTCCTCGTATCGATAGGTCAACGCGTTCCAATGACGGCCGAGGCACAGCATCCCAACGCTCATCTTCTTTCCGCCGCGGACCGTCGGAGTGTAGATGGGGACGATCCCGCGGGCCAACGCCTGGCACGCATCCCACACGCGGCGTTGGTCCCCATCAGCTAGCGCGCGCTGGAAGAGGTGCAGTCCGGGTTCCAGTTGCATCAACCGTCACTCGCTCGTCCAATACTGTCACGGGACACGCCAACTCACGATGAGCACGATGCCACGATCACGATGAGCTTTTCGTGGTCGGCCTTCGTGTCCATCGTGGCATCGTGACCTTCGTGAGAAGCGTCAGCGCGTGCGGGACAACTCAACAGAACTTCTTGGGCAAGATCCTCTGCAACGCGATCGAGACGGCCACCACGACATTGAGCGAGTCGCTGCGCGGGTCCACCGGAATCCGGATGGTCGTGTGCGCCGCAGATAGGGCCTCGGCCGTCAGTCCCGAGCCTTCCGAACCCGCGAGCAGCGCCAGGTTCGCATCTCCAGACAGGGTGGCAGCGAACTGGTCGACGGTCAACTCACCCGACGGCGTGAGCGCAACGATGGTGAATCCCATGTCGCCGAGGGCGGCAAGCCCTTGTGGCCACGAATCGATGGTCGTGAACGGCAGCCGCAGGACCGCGCCCATGGATGTGCGCACGGCCTTCCGATAGAACGGATCAGCGCACGTCGGATCGAGAAGGACGCCGTCCGCGCCGAGCGCCGCCGCGCTTCGGAAAATGCCGCCGATGTTGTCTGGGTTCCCGACCGCTTCGAGAAGAATGAGACGTCTCGCGCGCGCAAAGGCCGAAAGCGGCAACGCGCGGCTCGGACGGTGCACGAGGGCGAGGCAACCTCGGTGAAACTTGAACCCGGTGACGCCGTCGACAATCGCCGGGTCCGCGACGAGCACCAACCAGCTCGGATCGAGACGGGGCTCGATCGCGCGCAACGCCCCCTCAGTCAGCAACACCGAGTCAACCGCGAAGCGTCCGTACTCGAGCAACCGCTCGAGCACGAGTCGACCCTCGGCGACGAACAGGCCCTGCGCCTCGAGCCACGCCGGGTCACCCACGTGGCGATAGTGCTGGAGGCGCGGGTCGTCGGCTCGCGTGACGTGGGCGATCAATCGTCGTTGCGGTGCACCGACCGTCGGCTGCGGTGACTGTCAATCACGTGCTGACCGAGCCGCTTGCTGAGGAACACCTTCGATTCGCCGCTGTCGACCGGGTGGGGAACGAAGCGAACGACGTCGAACGCCAGCTGCGCGAGAGTGCTGCGCATCTCGTAGAAGCGGTTCTTCGTCTTGACGATAATCTCGTCGAAGCCGTTATCCATCGCCCAGACTTCCTGCTCCTCGGTGAGCGCGCGGAAATGCCCCTGACCGCGCCAGTCCTTCCGCGTGCCACCAATCCACTGGTAAAGCACGCGCCGGCCGCGGAACTGCACGACGTCTTCGAGCTGGAACACCAGATCGGCGAGCTTCGGGTCGGTCTCCGATGCCTTGAGTTCGTGGGCGACCTTGAACGAGACCGGAACAACGGTCGCTCGGTCGTCGGGAAGCGCGGCCTCGGCCATCAGGATCTGGTGATCGCGGTCGACGAGCCGCTGGACGACCTCCGAGGCGGATTTCTTGCGGGGGAAATCGAGGAAGAACTCCTCGATGTACTGGATCTCGAGCGCGCCCTGTTGGAGCCCATACTGTCGGATCAGATATTCCACGGACATTTATGATACTGCGATTGCCGAGGTGCTCCGACGCCAAAGCGCCTGAAACAGGCCGAAGCGGTCAGCGGCCCCTGAAGGCCCAGCGGTCGTTCACGATCGCGTAGATCGCCTGATTCCTGGGTTCCCCGAACTTGACGCAACTCGCGCTCAAGATGCCCTCGGCATGGTAGCCGGCTTTCTCCAGCACGCGAATCGACGCGGCGTTGTCGGCCAGCGGCAGCGCGAAGAGACGCAGCAGGCCGAGCTCGTCAAACGCATGCCGCGTAAAAAGCCGGAGCGCTTCGGTCATGATCCCGCCGCCCCAACGGGCTTCACCGAGCCAGTAGCCGACTTCCGCCGAGTAACGCTCCACGTCCGTTCCGAGGACGTAGCCCAGCCCGCCAGCCGCTTCGCCGGCAACTTCGATGGCAAAGTTCGTCTGGGGCTCTTCGTTGGACGCCGCCGTCAGGAAGGCGGACGCGTCTTTCGAAGTGTAAGGATGTGGAAAACGGTCGCGCAGATGCCTGGCGACGTTGAGGCTGTTCGCGTGCAGGACAAGCGACGTCGCATCGCTCGTCCGCCATCGTCGCAACACACAGCGCTCACCAAGGAGTGGCATCGATCCCCTCTGAGTGAAGGGCACCTCGGCACCCCTGCACCCTTACCCTGGCACTCTGGCCCCCTGGCACTCGAGCACCCTGCCTCAGAAGAGCTCCCTCCCCGCGGTTTTCAGCCAGCGCTCGGCCTCACGGAACTCCGGGCATGCGGCCTCGACCAGACGCCAGAAGCGACGCGAATGGTTCTGCTGTTTGAGGTGCATCAGCTCGTGGACGAGGACGTAGTCTCGGACCTGCGGCGGCATCTGCACGAGCCTGAAGTTGAGGGCGATATTGCCGTTTCTGGCGCACGATCCCCATCGGGATCGCTGGTTGCGAATCGAGACCGCGCCGATACGCAGGCTGTGCTGGACCGCCAAGTCGTTGAGGCGCGGCACGAGGACTGCCCTTGCCAGCTCGCGCAGATCGCGTTCGACCGCGGCCTTCACCTCCCCGAGCTCGCGAACATGCGCTGAACGATCGCCGTAGGCGACTCGCCAGCCGCTCGCGCACGGCTCGACTGACATCCGCACCGCTTCCCCACCGACGAGAATCGTCCGGTCGTCGTGCCAGTCGCGGCCGGGCACCCGCGAACGCTCATCACGGATGCGGCCGCGTTCGAGAATCACCCACTTCTCGTGCCGCCGCACGAACTGCTCGGCCTCCCGCCGTGACCCGCCGCGCGGAACAGTCACCCGAAGCGTGCCGTCTGGTCGGACGCGCAGGATATAGCGACGCGCGCGCGGCACACGGACGAACTCGATCGCATACTGCGGCGCGACCGGACTCGCGGGCGCGGGATTTACTGGCGGTTCAGCGGCCTGAAGAAACGGGAGGTGGAGCTGCACCCTGCCGACGATGATAACCGAGGCGTGCCACGGATCACACGGACAACACGGATCAGGTTATGAGCGCGAACGAGCGTAGCGATCGAGCCACGCGATCGGCCCGCGCCGTCGCCAGCGGCGCGCGAGAGCGCGTGTCGGGGAGTCCGAGGGGCGAAGCCCCGGATAAGTCTAGAAGACATCTCATAAACCCGATCCGTGTTGTCCGTGTGATCCGTGGCACTAGTCGTTGCGGAGGGCGATGATCGGATCGACGCCCATCGCCCTTCTCGCCGGCATGTGGCTGGCGACGACCGCGACCACGCTGAGGAACACGGCGACGACGCTGAAGCTGGGCGGGTCGGGTGACCGGCAGAATCGCCGTCATCGCAAAAGCCTGGGTTGGCCAGGAGCGTCCTGACCGCACAGCGCAGATCCTGCAGAAGCATAAGGGCTTATACACCGCTGGCGGTGAGCAGTTCAGCTTCAGTCGCATGTCACAGATCACATGAGAGAAGGAGATCAGGCCTGTTCCAGGTTCTGAAAGCAGTAGGAATAGCCAACGTTGTCCTGATCGACCAACGCCGCGGGCCGGAATTCCGTCCAAGTGAGCCGAGGAGCAATTCACATGATGAATCGTGCAGTTCCCGTGTTCTTTTTGATGGCCCTTGCCACCGCGCCCCTGCCCGCTGCGCCGCAGCAGCCCGCGACGGACGACTGGTGCCGCAGCGAACGAAACAACAACAGTGACCGCGAAAGCGTCTGCGACGTCAGGCAGTTCACCGTCGTCGCCGCCGGGACGATGACGGTCAACGCCGAGCCGAATGGTGGCATCCAGGTCGAGGGAGAACCACGCCGCGACATTCTCGTGCAGGCTAAGGTCGTAGCGCAGGCCGAGACTGCCGCCCGCGCCAAGCAGATTGCCGACGCCGTCAAGGTATCGGCCGCTCCCGACAACGTCTCCGCGGATGGGCCGTCGGGCCTGGGGCGGCGCGAGGGGTGGTCGGTGAGCTATCGGCTGACCGTTCCCAACGTGTCGATGCTGTCGCTCAAGACGACCAATGGCGGCATCTCCGTCCGGGACGTCGATGGTCAGGTCGAGTTCAGGACCGTCAACGGCGGTGTGAAATTGTCGAACGTCGCTGGTGACTTCAAGGGCCGCACGAGCAACGGCGGCGTCGATGTCGACCTAGACGGTCCTGGCTGGAGGGGCGAAGGCCTCGACGTTGAAACCAGCAACGGCGGTGTGCACCTTCGCATTCCTGAACACTACTCGGCACATCTCGAAACCGGCACAGTGAATGGTGGGCTGAACATCGACTTCCCGGTCACAGTGCAAGGTCGGGTCGACAAGAACATCAGCGCGGATCTTGGCGGCGGTGGCGCGACCAATTCGCGTCAGGACGCACAACGGGGGCGTCAAGGTGAGCAAGAAATAAGCTTCCGCTTCAGCTATCAGCTCTCAGCCAAAGCATTCAGAGCCCAGCCGAACCACGGGATCAGTATGGTCTTAGCTGACAGCTGAGAGCTGACAGCTGACAGCTGTCGCATTTTACGAGCTCCCAAACAGATATTTGTCGAACCATTCGACGTTGTGCTCCATCAGCGCACGGCTCGACTTCGGCTTCGAGGGCCCGTGTCCAATGCCTTCGAAGCCTTTGTAGACGATGAGCTTGGTCGGGACGCCGACGTCCTGAAGTCCTTGATAGAGCTCGTAGGCGTTGGGCAGCGGCACGCGCTGATCGGCCGCGCCGTGCTGGATGAGCGTCGGCGCCTTCGCGCTCTTGATGTACGTCATGGGTGAGGTCTTGGCGTAGATCTCGGGATCGTCCCACGGCGTCGCGTTCAGGTACTGGCGCGTGAACGGGTGGATATCCGTGTTCACGTAGTAGGTCATCCAGTTCGAAATCCCGGCACCCACCGAAACCGCCTTGAACCTCGCGCTGTCGTGCGTCGTCAGGAAGGCGGAAATGTAGCCGCCCTGGCTCCAGCCCATCGTGCCGACACGGGCCGCGTCGGCCAACCCTTCTTTGACGAGATAGTCGATTCCCGACAGGACGTCCCAGGCGTCGCCGACGCCGAGATTTCGATAGTTGAGCGACCGAAACTTCTCGCCGTAGCCGGCGCTGCCGCGGTAGTTCGGCTCGAGGACGAGCGCGCCCTTGTTGACCCAGAGATCGATGGGATAGATGGCGGTGCTGCTGTAGGGCGTGGCGCGAGAGATACCGGTGGGGCCGCCGTGGATGACCACGAGCAGCGGGTACCGGGTTCCGGGCTTGAAGCCGACAGGTTTGTGGAGGATGCCCTCAATCGTGGCGCCGTCCTGACTCTTCCAGGCGATCACTTCAATCGGTGCGGATGGCCAGGATGACACCTGATCGCCCGTCGTCGTGAGTTTCTTCGGGAGCATCTCTTGACGCTCGCGGGGCCCCACCCCCGCTCGCTCTCGGGCCGCAGGCGCGCTGATGGACGCGACGTAGATCTCCGGAAACGTCGAGGCATCGCTGGCGATGAACGCCACTGTCTGCGCATCGGCGCTGAGACTGAAGCCGGAGCCAATCCAACGTTCAGAAGGCGCAAGCCGCGTGACGGCTTTCGTCGCCGGGTCCAACCGGTAGAGGTAGGCCCACGTCTTCGCTGCTGCCGTGAAGAAGATGCCGTAAGGCGTCCATCGAACAACGGAGGGGTCTTCGTCGAACCCAGCCGACAGATTGGCAATCGTTCCACCGGCGGCAGGAATCACCGCGATCCGACGGTTGTTGAAAAAGAACTTCGGACTGGCCATCGAACTCTCGAACGCGATCTGCGAGCCGTCCGGCGACCACTGGGGGTTAACGTCTGGTCCCTCTTGAGTTACGAGTTTCCGAACTGCGCCGTCCGCGACGGTGACGACCGAGATGTCGGCCGAGCCGCCGTTCGCCGGGTCGCCATTGATGCGATGGTCGAACGCGATCTGACGGCTGTCGGGTGACCATTCGAACCGGCCGACCGTGAAGGCGCCACTCGTCAGCCTGCGGATGGCCTTGGTCTCGACATCGACGACATAGAGGTGCGACAAGCGATGATCCTGGTCGATGACGTCGAACTCGGCGTACTTCTTCTCGCGCTCCTTGAGCGCTTCGGCGCGCGGGTCGTTCGACGTGAACGCAATCGAGCGCCCATCGGGTGACCAGCCGAACCCGCCGACCGATTCTTCGGCTGACGTCAGCTTGATTGCCTCGCCACCGCCGAGATCGATCAGGTAGATCTGCCGCTTGTCTTCGCGGTCCGACCCGAATGCGAGCTTCTTCCCGTTCGGAGACCAGGCTGGCGCGTTACTCGACTTGCGGCCGTTGGTGAGCTGACGCGACGAACCAGACTGCGCGTCGGCCAGCCAGATCTCGGTCTCGTAGACGTTCTCGTCCCAGTTCGTTTCACGAATCGTGTAGGCCACCCATCTGGCGTCTGGCGAAATGGCCGGCGAGGCGGCGCGTTTGAGCGAGATCAGCGCGTCGATGGTCGGCGTCGCATTGGCCGCCACCGGAGATTGGGCGATGGACGGCCCGCCGGCCGCGAGGGCACACGTGAGAACGGTGACTGTCAGACGCATGGTTGCAAGTCCTTCTATGTTTATCGGTCCGGCTAACCAACCGGACGCTACGAATGCTCGATAACCACCCCAGTCGTAGTGTCCGGCTTCAGTCGGACCATCGATCGCATCATTCGGCCGGCGGACGCGTATACAACACCGAATTGAACAGCACGCGCAGCGTTCCGAACGGCTGACCACGCCACTGCGGCCGGAACCCGAGCAGTACGACGTGCCCCTGATCCAAGGCGACGTCGAGCGCGGCAGCCTTGCCGTGCAAGTGCTTCTCACCAATCAAGAAACCCGATAGGAGCGGAGTCCCTGTCTCCTGGTACTTCGCCAGCACGCGGCCGTTGAAGCCCTCGAGGGTCTCGAAGATCGGACTCCCGTCAACGAACACGGCTGCCTTCTCAGGCATGCCCGCCATCACCTGGTGCGTGGGGTCGGTCGTCACTTCGACCAGCGAGCCTCGCAGGAAAAACTCCTCAGGCTTCAGCCCGGCGACGACATTTCTGACCGGCAACTTGAACTGTGCGATCGCGAACGTGCTTGCACCCCCGAGACAGACGACCGTGCCTCCGCCGCGCACGAACTGATCGAAACGCGCGACATCCTCAGGGGTAACCAGATCGGCGTACTCGGGCCGTACGGCCCGAGCACCCGGCGCGGCGCCACGGCCGCGGCCGCCGTCAGCGTCACCAGCACCAGCGGGCGCCATCGGTAGACGCCCGTCCTCGGTCAGGATGACGACGTCGACCTTTTCGCGAAGCGGCGCGCGAAAATCGGCTGGCCTGAGCACAACGATCTCAAATCCATACCGTTCGAGCACCCATCGAGTCCACCCTTCGTCCATGCTCGAGCCCCAGGGCCGGACGAGGCCGATGCGCGGGCGGGCGATGTTCTGTCGCGCAGTTGCCGGCTCGACGCGCTCCACGCGTTCGGCCCGCTCCGCAATAAGGGCCAGCGAGCTGACCAGCTCTGCCTGCGCCAATTCCGAGAGGCCGCTGATGAAGTAACGCGACTCACTGCCGGTGGTGAGCTGGACGGTGGCGCCCTGTCTCCAGGCGCTGTTGATCGCTCGAAACGCGTTGTTCTGCGCCGCGGCCACCGACAAGTCGGGACCGGAACCTGTCAAGCGGCCAGTCGGCGGCAGGATCGCCGCCGCGTTCGGGTTGGAGTCGAAGCCGATGCCGGGCACACTGTCGAACGGGGCCGCGTCCTGCGACCCTCGGGAGTTGTAGGGTGTGGACTTGCGCTTCGGATCCGGTTCGGGTCCAAGCAGTTTCAGCTGTTCCCGTACTTCGTCGGAGAGCGGCGTCATGACGGCGACGACACGAACGCCCATCTGGATCGGCAACGTCCACCCGGCGGCATCGTACGGGCGCAGCGGCGGCCCGCCAGGGTATTGCCGCATGTCGGGATACTTCTGCACGTTCAATACCTGCCGGGCCATCGCTGCGAACTCTTGATCCGTCGGCACGACCCAGGTGCCCGCCGGAAACGCCTGGCCGTCAACCTCCACGGCGGCGTTCAGCTGTGAGACCCGCACGCCGCCAAACGCCAGGCGGCGCAGCAACTCGACGGCTGCAACCGGATCGCGCTGATCCTGTGGAATGAAATAGCCGAACGGCGGTTCTTTCTTTCCCCTCGCAATCTGATCGCGGCCAGCCATGTAGCGATTGAAGAGCAGCGAGTCCTTGTACTTCGACGCGTACTCCAGCACCGCCAGCGAGGCCGTGTGCATGTACGACACGGCGTCCCCGAGCCGCCACCAGCCGGGACGCCACGGGCTCGGATAGAGGCTCAGCGGACGGAAGTCGCGAAAACTATCAGGAAAGTCCGCAATCGTGTACTCGCGCGGCGTGGCGTACTGGAAAAGTGCGGTCTCGGTCCAGAACGCCGGTACATTCTTGAAGTTCGGCGCGTAATCGATGTAGCCGGGATACCACGCATCGAACGACGTCCCCATATGCGTCGCGCCCACCTGCCCGCGTTCTTCGAGGCTTTTCGCGATGGCCATGCCGATCATGTTCACCTCGCGCGACATCAGGTACGGCGCGTCGGTGCCGATCGGCTCGGAGAAGGGCGGCAGCCAGATGCGGGTCGGAAATGGCGACGACTGATGGTGGACATAGACGATGTTCGGCTCCCAGTCGCGCCAGGCGTGTTCGATCACTCGCGATTCGATCATGTTCAGCATGTACGCGTCGCGGTTGTTGTCGTGGCCGACGTACTCCTGGTAGAGCTGCGGCAGCGCCGACAGCTCGTACGGCGTGCCGACGTTCGACATGTACCACTCGCTGACCATCTGCTGGCCATCGGGATTGATCGTCGGCCAGAGCATCAGGATCACGTTGTCGAGAATGGCTTTGGCGGATGGATCCTCGGTCTGCGCCCGGCTGACCAGGTCATACGCGAGGAGCGGCGTGTGCTGGGCACCGGCGACCTCGGTCGAATGCAGGCCGCCATCGATGTGGATGAACGGCTTTCCCTCACGGGCGAGCTCGCGAGCCGTCGCGTCGGTCAGCCCTGCCGGATGCGCCAGCCGCTGCGCAATCTGGCGGTAGCGCTCGACCTGCTCGAGGTTCCTGGGACTCGAGATGAGCGCGAAGTACATCGTGCGGCCCTGACTCGTCTTCCCCGCTTCGACGAGCCGCACGTATTTGGTCGCGGCCGCGAGCTTGCGAAAGTACTCGATCGACTGATCGTAGGTCGCGAGCTTGTAGTCGGCGCCCGGCTTGAACCCAAACGACGCTTCTGGAGAAGGAACCAGGCGAGACTGCGCCGTCAGGACGACCGACGCGGCGAATGCCCAGATCAGAATCAGACGAGCCGGAGACTTCATCGACGCCTCGACGGGGAACGGTTCAGGGTTCAGGGTTCAGCGTTCAGCGAACCTTGAACCATGAACCCGTGAACCTTGAACCTACCCCGCCCTGTTACTGACAACCTCTCTGACGATACTCTGCGGCCGCTGGTTGACACTCAGGAACATCCGTCCGAGATACTCGCCGATGAGGCCGAGCATGACGAGCTGCGTGCCCGAGAACACCAGCACCGTCGCCATCACCCAGCCCCACCCGTAGGCAGGACCGCGATCGAAGAGCCACAACCACACGACGAACACGAACGCCAGAAGGCCGGCGAGGGCGGTGACGACACCGACGGCGGTCGCGGCACGCAGCGGCAGCAACGAAAAATTGATCCACGCGCTCAGCCACAGCCGAATCAGCCGTCGCAGCGTGTAGCCGCTCTGCCCGGCGCGCCGTTGGTCGTGCCGCACCGTGATCGAACCAATCCTCTGCGTCACCTGCAGCAGCAGGCCGTCTATGTACGGATACGGGCCAGCGTAGCCGACGACTTGCCCGGTGACGAATGCGCTGACGCAACGAAAGCTCGACAGGTAAAACCCGTGAGGCTTGTCGAGCGCCCAGTCGGTCATCCGGTTCGTGAACCAACTGCCGGCGTTTCGCCACATGGAATGGCGCTTGACTTCGTAGTGGCCGAAGACGACGTCGAGCTCCTCTCGCCGCGCGTGCTCCCACAGCCTCACCGCCTCAGACGGCGGATTCTGCCCATCGTCATCGAGGTTGACAACGAAAGCGCCGCGGGCATGACGCCAGCCGGTGAGGACGGCGTTGTGCTCGCCGAAGTTCCGGGCATGCTCCACGAGCGTGATGGGAATCCGCGAGGTGCGCACGAGATCACGGCAGACGATGCCCGTCTGGTCGGCGCTGCCGTCGTTGACCAGGACGACTTCATGTCCACCCTCGATCGCGAGCGCCTCGATGTCGCGTACCAGGTACACGATCGTCGCGGCGCTGTTGTAAAGGGGGATGACGAAACTCAGCGAAAGCGGCATGCCATCTACCACCGCAGCAGCGGCCGGCCATGAGGTAGCGTCGGCCACGGAATCGAACCCAGGATCAGGATGAGCGCCAGCGTGAAGAAAATCAGCGAGAGTCTGTGGCGCCGGCCATCGTCACCGGTCTTGTGCACACGAGAACGGCCGATGTGCGCCAGCGCTATGGCGAGAACCATTCCGAAGACATGCTCGACGGCCCAGAACCTGAGGACGCTGTCACGCATGGCCGCCCCGAAGTCCTGAAAAGCCGCGCGGGTCAACGGGCTGAGCGCGACGTAGAGGATAAGGCCAAGCAAAAACTGCAGATCGAGGCTGGTGATGAACCAGAAGCCGATCCGCTCGTCGTGCAACGTCCACGGCCGGCGCGATCGCCACCCGGAAAAGGCGCGAGCGACCGCCAGAAGGCCAGTAAGAAGGACCGCCCAGCGGAGCAGCGAGTGGAGGAGCAGAAGTGTCGCGTACATGAGCCAGCATTCTATGCTGGAACATCCGGCGGTCAGTGGTGTCCACTAGACCATGCCTGATAGGGGGCTTGAAACGGGGGCTGACAGGGAGCGTGACCCAAGGCTCGCTTCCGTCGGCCTTGAGGCCGACGGCCTGACAAAATACTACTCGGCCATTCCAGCCGTGCGCGGAGTGTCCTTCAGCCTTCGACCCGGGGGCGTTCTGGGCCTCCTCGGGCCAAACGGCTCAGGGAAGTCGACGACCGTGTCCATCCTGGCGGGCCTCCTTGAACCGTCGGGCGGCACGGTCCGGCTCGACGGACAAGACGTCCGCGAGGATCCGCTCGGCTACAAAGCGCAGATTGGCTACGTCCCCGAGGAAGCCGTCCTCTACACCTACCTCACGGGTCCCGAGTACCTGACCCTCATCGGCAGCCTCAGGGCCGTCCCGCCGGCAACACTGCGGGCGCGGATCGACGGTTTCATGGCGCTCTTCGGACTGACCGACGACATCCATGCGCCTTTGTCGGCGTATTCGAAGGGCATGCGCCAGAAGATCCTGATCTCGGCGGCGCTCCTGCACAACCCGGCCATCGTGATCCTCGACGAGCCCAACTCGGGCCTCGACGTCACGACAACGCTTGTGCTGCGCAGCCTGGTCCAGACGCTCGCCTCCGAGGGACGGATGATCGTCTACAGCTCACATGTGCTCGAGAGCGTCGAACGTGTCGCGACCGACGTAATCATCCTCAACGACGGCCGCGTCGTCGCGCACGATTCGGTCTCGCGCTTGCGGGATCTGATGGAGCTCGCGTCGCTCGAACAAGTGTTCCGACAACTCGTGATCGAAACCGACATCGACGGCATGGCGAGCGACCTCGTCGCGGTGATGAAGCTCTGACTCGAACGCTCCTCCTCGCCCGGGCGTTCTTCGCCAGGTTCTTCGAGAGCGACCTGCTGCCGCCGGGCTTCCCACAGGCGCAGGCCGTCATCTGGAGCCTGGCGTTCCTCGCCACGCCTGGACTGATCCTGCCGGTGATGTATTTCAGGGCCAACTCCGGAGGCGGGTCCGATCCCCAGGCGATGGTGCGAGCGATGCACGTCTTTCGCTTGTTTTTCATCACGCTGACGATGACGTCGATTGGGATGGTCGCGCTGGTCATCTGGGACGGGATGTTTCCCGATCGGCGCGATGCCCGGATCCTGACCGGGCTGCCGCTGCCAGCCCGCCTCTTGATCAGCGCGCGGCTCCTGGCCTTATCAGCGCTGTGCGGTATCTTCATCGTCGGCGTCAATATTGTTCCAACGATCTTCTATGCGCCCACGATCGCAGTCTTCGGAGGCGCGGCGAACCTGCCCCAGGGTGTGCTCGCGTTCGTGGTCGCCAACGGGCTCGCGGGAGCCTTCGTGTTCAGCGCGCTCGTCGCTCTTCAAGGCCTCGTCCTGAATCTTGGCGGGAGGCGCTCGGCCGACCGGCTGTCGCTGGCGCTGCAGGTGTCCTTCGTGATGGTGCTGCTGCAGATGGTCCTGTTCATGCCGCGCGTGGCAGCGATGCTCACGGCTGACCTCAAAACCGGGTGGGTCCTGGCGCTTCCGTCGGTCTGGTTCCTCGGACTCTACGATGTCATTGGCGGCCGGCCCGTTGCCGGATCACCAGCACTGGCTGGCATGGCGCTGCTCGCGACCGCGGCGACCGTCAGCGCCGCGATCCTGCTGTTTGTGGCGACACACGATCGACTGACGCGACGGGCGCTCGAGTCGCGGGAAATCGGCGGCGGCCGCAAGGGACTGACGATTGAGAGCCTGGCCCAGGGGCTGTGTCGGCGGCCGGCCGCACGCGCAGTCTTCGGGTTCACCGTCAAGACCCTGACGCGCAGCCGGAGTCATCGGCTGCTGATGGCAATCTACGTCGGCGGCGCGCTTGCGCTTGTTGCCTCGGGCATCGTGCCTGTCGCGCTCACGGATGGCCTGGCGGGTTTCACGACGCCGGGTGTTGTGCTTCTCTCGGCGCCACTCGTCATCGGATTCTTTGCCCTGGTCGGCATGCGCATCGCCCTGGCCATCCCGGTCGAGCCCAAAGCCAACTGGATCTTCCGGCAATCCGAACCAGGCGACCGCGCGGGAGCGATCGACGGCGTCCGCGCGGCAATGCTCGTCGTCGGCGTGCTGCCGACGTCACTGCTCGCCATCATCACCGCCGGCACGCTCTGGGGTACGTGGGCGGCGCTCGCTCACGCGGCGATTTGTACCGTGATGGGGTGGCTGCTCGTCGAGATCCTGCTAATGGGCGTCGTCAAGATTCCGTTCACGTGCTCGTACTTCCCAGGCAGGTCACGCGTCGGAACGCTCTGGTCGCTCTACCTGACAGGCTTTGCGACCTACTCCTACACTACCGCCGCGTGGGAAGCAGAGTTCCTCGCGCGTCCCCGTGCCGTAACGATTTTCATCGTCGTCATCGCCTCGGCGATCACGGTCCTCGCGATTCGCCGGCATCGCCATCTTGCAAGTCTCCATGGGCTGCGCTTCCATGAAGAGGACCCGGCGGCAATCTTCGAGGGGTTCCACTTGAGCGAGGGGCTGGCCGCGCGCGCGGCCGCTGCCGCGACAACGAACGCGGATCGGTAGAGACCAGGGAGCCTATTCATGGCAGCCAAAGCGAAGAAGGGTGTCAGGACGATCGACGAGTACCTCGCTGCCTTGAACGAAGACCAGCGTACCGCCCTCGCGAAGCTTCGCAAGACGATCCGGGCCGCCGCGCCACGGGCTGAAGAGTGCATCAGCTACGGCCTGCCGGCCTTCCGCCTCAACGGGCTTCTGGTAGCCTTCGGCGCGAGGCCGAACCACTGCGCTTTCTACCCCATGAGCGCGTCGACCATCAGCGACCACAAGGACTTGCTCGAGGAGTACGAAACGAGCAAGGGAACGATCCGCTTTCAGCCAGACAAGCCCCTACCGGCAGCGCTCGTGCGGAAGCTGGTCAAGGCACGAATCGCGGAGAACAAGGACTGAAGTTGGCGGCTCGCGGCTCGCTGCTCGCGGCTGGCAGTTACTAGGTCCGCCGACGAACCTATAGCCAGCGGCGAGCAGCGAGCCGCCGTCCTAGTGCTGCGACGGCGAGGTCCGGGGCCCTCGCTTCTGTTTCTCGACCATCGCCGCCACCTCAGCGAGCAACTGCTTTGCGTCGTAGACGATCCCGTCCTTGATGGTGTACTTCACGCCACCTACTTGTTCGGGCTTGCCGGTCTTGTCGTTGAGTTTGAGCGCGCCCGTGCCGTACAGCACCTTGAAGTTCTGCAGCGGATTCTGATCGACCAGGACCATGTCGGCCAGCATACCGGCGCGAACGACGCCGAACTCCGGCGCCTTGCCTTTGGGTTCCGCGAGCGTGATCGCGCCGTTCATCGTGGCGGCTTGAATCACCTCGAGCGGGTGGAAGCCGGCCTCCTGGAGCATCTCCAGCTCGTTCACGTAGCCGAATCCATATGTCTGATAGATGAAGCCCGAGTCGGAGCCGGTCGTCACGCGTCCACCGATTTTCTTGTAGTCGTTCAGAAGCTTGAACCAGACCTGGTAGAAGTTGCGCCACTCGACTTCGTCTTCCGTCGTCCAGTAGTACCAATACGAGCCGTGGGCCGCGCGGCTGGGCGTATAGAACTCCATCAACGACGGCAGGGTGTACTTGCCGTGCCACTCGGCAGTCCGAAACTTCATGAGGTCCCGGCCGGCCGAATAGATCGTCAGCGTCGGATCGAATACGGTGCCGAGCTTGAGGTGCTCGGCAAGGTACGCCTTCCACTCCGGAGAGCCGGGCTCGTAGATCTTGTTCCAGAGTCGCGCGACCTGCCCGAAGCGCCATTGCTCGTCGCTCGCGTTCATGTCGGCAGGCCACGGCTGCACGACGTAGTCCTTCAACAGCGACTCGAAGTGACCGTAGAAGTGCGTGACGGAATTGAGACCCAGGCGCGCGGCCTTGATTGCGTTCATCTGGGCCACACCGCCCTGCTGCAGGTGCGCGGTCGATCCAAAGCCGACCTTTTTAGCCTCGTCCAGTAGCGCCGCCATGATCTCCGGACGCTCGGCGCCGAGCTTCAGGCCATCGATGCCGTTGGCAGCTGCCCATCGCACATACTCGCGCGCCAGATCGGGCGACGCGATGGCGCCTTTGTCCCACCCACTGGCCGGCCGCTGATAGTTGTAGATGCGCGGCGCGACGATCTCGTTCTTCTCGCTTCTGAGCTTGTCGCGGACTGTGATGCTGTTGCTGCCAAGCGGCACGCCGCGCACCGTCGTGACGCCATGTCCCAGCCATAGCTTGTAGGCATACTCTGCATCGGCGTTCTTCGGCGCGCCACCCGCGTGCACGTGCGTGTCGACGAACCCGGGCATCAAGTACATCCCTGTGGCGTCGAGATTGAGATCGGCCGACTGCGGAGCGCGGTTCGGTTGGAGAGTCAGGCCAGGCGTGCCTGCACTGCGCACGGAGGCGATCCGGTTGCCGGACACGACAACGTCCACGGGACCCTGGGGAGGAGCGCCACTACCGTCGATCAACATGACGCCACGGATGACGAGCGTCTTGAACGGTCCGCGGCCCTCGTCGCCACGCCGGTTCGGCGCCGGAGTGAGGCCCCCGTCGGCGATCGGTGGAGGTGCCGTCGGCGTTTGTGCGCTCGCAGCGGTCTGAGCGGCTTCAGGTGCGACAGCGCCGGTCGTCGCCAGGACGGCTGAAGCCGATACCGTCGTGAAAAAGGCGGCGACGAACCGAACGAGCGTTCTGGACATCGGGACTCCTTCGCGAGAGAGAGCGCCGAGTATGTTACTCCGACGCTGTCACGAGGCTGTAGGTCCGGCTAAGCAGCGTCCGCTAAAGCTACGGCGGTCCGCCGACCGCCTCCGCCGAAGGCTTCGGCGAGTCCGCCGTAGCACTGCGAAGCGGAAGCCTTGGCGAAGGCGGAAGCCGGACACTACTGCGGCCCATCAGTCTCGTCAGCCGTAGTGTCCGGCTTCAGCCGGACGCCGTCACACGATCAGCACATAGACTACGACCGCAACAATCCATCCCGCCACCGCATCCGCGAGATAGTGGTAGCGCCCGAGCACCGCACCAGCTGAGACAGCCAGGCCGGCAATCAGCATCGCGAAAACGATGCTCGCAGGCGCGGCCAGCACGAGCAGCGCGGCGGCAAGCCCTTCGGCGGCGTGACCGCTCGGGAACGTATTGACCTGGACGCTGGTGGCGCCGAGCACGCGCAAGTTGAGGCGGCGCAGGGACGACACCCACGGCTCCGCGTCTTCGAGCGCACGTGGGGGCCGGGTCTGGACCCACGGCAGGACGCCGAAGCAGACAAAATCGGTGATGAGCACCACCGACCAGAACGTCCCGGGATCAGGTGACGGCGCGTGCCGCAGATAGATCAGCAGGGCGAGCGGAACGAGCAGGTACACGCCTGCGTAAGCCGCCTCGAGCACTTCGGCCACGGGCTGTGGTGTGCGGCGTGAAATGGCGCGAATGTCCAGCCGATCGTCGAGCCATCGGAGAGCACTTTCCTGCGTAATGCTTGGCTTCACGAAGAGCAGACCGCTCGACCAGTAGGCGATGAGCAGCACCAGCGGTGGCCAGATCCAGTGATTGAGAGCCGGCGGCTGACTGGCGAACATCGAAACCGCCAGCACGGCCAGACCGGCGACGGCACCGGACAGAATCCGCCGCATGGCACCCGGACCCGGCGAACGGACCGCTCCCACCAGGATCACGTACCCGAAGAAGATGACGCCGGCGATCTGCCACGATTCCATACCCGGTCCCTGCTCGACGGTACTGCGCAGAATGTCGTCAAACGGGCTCATTCGTAAGGGCGCAACCCAGTCGCTCCAAGGGTAGCGCTAAGATGAATCCGATGATTCGTCTCGTGGTCTTTGATCTCGATGGCACACTGGTCGACTCCAGCCGCGACCTTGCCGACGCAGTCAATGCTCTCCTGGCCGAGCGCGGTGCGCCCGCTCTTTCTCGGGCGCTCGTGACGAGCATGGTTGGCGAGGGGGCGGCCGTGCTGGTGAAGCGGGCGCTGACAGCGGCCGGCCTCGACCCCGACACGCCGCACGCGCTCGAACGGTTCCTCGAGCACTACGACGCCCGCCTGCTCGATAGCACGCGGCCGTACCCGGAGATGCTCGACACCCTCAACCGCTTGCAGCCGCGCCATCGTCTAGCCGTCCTCACCAACAAGCCAGGCCGCCCGACAGCGGAAATCCTGAAGGGCCTCGAGATCGACAGCCTCTTCAGCGATGTCATCGGCGGCGATTCCGGGCATGGCCGCAAGCCGGATCCCGCCGGCCTTCTCGACCTGATCCGGCGCGCGAGCGTGACGACACGCGAGACAGTCCTCGTTGGCGACTCGCCTGTCGATCTCGAAACGTCGCGTCGTGCCGGCACGCACATCTGCCTGGCCCGGTACGGATTCGGCTACCGATTCGAAGGGAACGGCTTCCGCGGGGACGAATACTTCATCGACGAGCCCGCTCAGCTGCCGGCGATCATAGACTCGATTGGGGCGATGACAATCTGCAGGCGCGCTAAAAAGCCTCTCACCGCGGAGCACGCAGAGGACGCAGAGCCATATCCTCTTCTTTCTCTGCGACCTCAGCGCTCTCAGCGGTGAGAGGCTTTGGCAAATGAACACTGCTCGGGTATGCGACGACGTTAGATTTCACCTCTGAGGTACTTCCGCCGCTCGGCCTCCGGAAACTTCTCGATTGCATACCGCAGCATCGTTCGCGGCATGGTTTTGTAGCGGCTTTTGAGAAAGACGCGCTCCGCGCGGGCGTCGCGATTGCCGACTTCCCGCAGCAGCCAGCCCACGGCCTTGTGAATCAGATCCTGATCGTCGTGTAGCAGAAGGTCCGCAATTCGGAGGGCTTGGTCGAACTCTCCGCGACGGATGCCGTCGAGCGTGGCGATCATCGCGATCCGCCGCTCCCATAGCGACGACGATCTCGCAAGTTTTGTCAGCGGAGCGTGACTTCGGCCCTGCAGCCAACCGCCGACGATCTGCCCCGCGGAACAGTCGACGAGATCCCAGTTGTTGATGAAGGCCGTATGGGCGAGGTAGAGCTCGTAGATACGGCGCTTCGTTGGTTCATCCCCCGCCTTGAACGCGTCGACGAGCATCAGCAGCGCGAGGGCGCGCTCCTCGTGGATTGGTGAGCGCAAGAGCTTCCGAATCTCGCCAAGCGTCGCGCCACGGCACTCGCGGCATACAGTGCGGATGCTGGGCACTGTGACGCCGATGAAGCGATCGCCCTCCCCGTACTGGCCGGGTCCCGTCTTGAAGAAGCGCTGGAGAATTGCCACGTTTTCCGGATGCGCGTGCTCGCGCAGCTTGTGGCTGATGGCAGCGGCGGTCAGCGGCATGGGTCAGCGCTCGTACGATTCGCGCCGGGACGACGGCGACTGGCGAATCATGTACGCGTCTGGATTGGCCCAGAACATCGAGCGGAGCTCCGCGAGGCTCGAGGCGCCGCCGTAGCTGATCGACGAGCACAGGTGCTTCATCATCTCGCGCAGGATCGTGCGTGCCGAGCCGCGCGCGGGCACGCTGATCTCCATGCCTTCGGCCCCGATCGCTTCGAGCTCGACGGTGTCGGCATCCTCGACATCGAGGCGATCCCGGATCGCCTCGATCGAGGCCATGCCGCGCAACACCTTGAAGGGCACCTTCACCGCCTTCTGAGATTCCGGCAACACGACCGATTTATGAACGATTTCTCCGGGCGCCTCTTCCGTGCCGGCAAACGCGCTGCCGAGCATCGCGCAGTCACCGCCGAAGAGGAGCGCCTCGGCGAGCGCGCCATGACGCTTGATGCCACCGTCGGCGATGACCGGCACGCCCGACTCCGCGACCGCCAGCCGGCACTCGACGAGCGCCTGGAGCTGCGGGACGCCAAAGCTCGTCGTCATACGAGTGGTGCAGCCGCCGCCTGGTCCGATCCCGACCTTGATGCCGTCGGCACCTCGCTCGAGCAGGAAGCGCGCACCCTCGGCGGTCGCCACGTTTCCAGCGATCATCTCGACCTCGCCGAACCGCTGGCGGAATTCGCGCATCGCCTTTTCCATCACGATCGAGTGGCCGTGCGCGATGTCGATGACGAGGATGTCGACGCCGGCGCGGACGAGCTCGGCGGCGCGTTCCAGGTAGTCGCCGGTGGCGCCAATGGCCGCACCGACCCGCAGTCGGCCCTGCTCGTCACGCGTGGCAAATGGCAACCGCCGCTGGTGCATGAGGTCGCGCGATGTGATGAGCCCGAGGAGACGGCCGTCGTCGTCGATCAGAGGCAGCTTCTTCACCTTCCGCTCGACCATGACGCGCTCGGCTTCAGAGGGCTCGAGCGGGCCGCGATGAACCACCAGCCGATCGATCGGCGTCATCCGCTCGGCGACGCGCGCCGCGCGGTCGTTCACGAACCGCACGTCGCGTTCGGTCAGGAGGCCCTTCAGCCGGCGACCCGCGTCGACGACCACGAGCGTGCCGACCCGCGAGCGGGTCATGACCGTCATTGCCTCCCCGACCGAGGCCGACTCATCGATGCTGTAGGGATCGTTGATGACGCCGTGCTGGGTCCGCTTGACGATCTCCACTTCGCGGACTTGCGGCTCAATCTCACCCGGCCGGAAGCCACGATCGATGATGCCGATCCCGCCTTCTTCGGCCTGGACGATGGCCATCGGCGCGCGCGTCACCGTATCCATGTTGGCCGACACAATCGGCCGCTTCAGCGTGATCCGGCGGGAGAGGCGGCCCGAGAGATCGATGGTCGAGGGATCGCGGCGCGACAGAACGCTTTGCTTCGGTGCGAGAATGAAGTCATCGAACGTGCAGCCTCGCACGGTGTCGAGCACGCGTCGTCCAATGGCCGGATCGATGACAGGAAACATGCCGTCATCGTACATTGGCAATTCGTCGATTGGAAATCATGCCGTCACCGCTCCGCCGCCTGGAACGCTCGTTGCGCGTCCGTCTGGCCGAAACGCTGCCCGGCGTCCAGGCGCAGCTGAAGTTCGCGCCGACGCCCGCCAGACCGGGCTGGCGCGCCGGCCATTTTCCGCCTGATACGAGGACTGCCGCGGCCCTTCTGCTGCTCTATCCGCGCGCGAACGACGTCGCCATCCCGCTGACCGTTCGCGCCAGCGGGCTGGCCAGGCACGCGGGGCAAATCAGCCTGCCGGGTGGCGCGAGCGACGAGGGCGAAACACTGAGCGACACGGCGCTGCGGGAAGCGTCTGAGGAGGTTGGAATCGACCCGGCCTCGGTCCGCATTCTGGGGGAACTCACCCCCGTTCACGTCGTCGTCAGCGGGTTCACCCTGCACCCGATCATCGGCGTGACCGACGAGCGGCCGGACTTCGTGGCCGCTCAGGGCGAGGTCGAGGAGATCCTGGAGGTGTCGCTCGACGATCTGCGCGACGCGTCGCGCATCGGACGGGACATCCGGATCCGCGAAGGCGTCGCGGTTGAATGGCCCTACTTCGATCTGCTCGGGCACCAGGTGTGGGGCGCCACGGCGATGGTGCTCGGCGAGTTCATTTGCCTGATATAAGCCACGGATCACACGGATTCGCTCATGTCAGAGCTTCTATCGCTCGAGGCTGTGTCCTGTCTAGCTCCTAGCTCGTCCTAGCTCCTGTCTTCTGTCTTCTTAACTACCCCCGGAGCGCCAGCGTTCCGTCAATCCGCAGAGCCCGTGCGGCCGGGATCGCGCCGGCGAGGACCGCGACGACGATGAGCAACGCGGCGACGGACGCGTAGGTCACTGGATCGCTCGCCTCGACACCGTACAACTGTCCCGACAGCACGCGGGTGAGTCCCGCCGCGGCGCTCAGACCAGCAATCACGCCAATCCCCGAGAGCCACAAGCCTTTCATCAGCACGAGCCTGAAGACGTCGCGCTGTTGCGCGCCGAGCGCGCTTCGGATGGCGATCTCACGAGTGCGCTGCGCGACGGAGTAGGCCATCACGCCGTAGATTCCGACAATCGACAGCAGAAGCGCGACGCAGCCGAACGCCGCCGTCAACGTCGACATGAAGTGCGGGCGCGACAGCGACTTCGCCAGATGCTCGCCCATCGTGCTGACGCGCGAGATCGGCTGCGCCGGATCCAGGCGCGCGACGGCAGAACGAAGCGACGGCACAACGGCTTTGGGGTCGCCGGCCGTCCGCACCACGAATGCCATGGACGTGAACGAGTTCTGGGTAAACGGTTGATAGATTTCGGCGCGCGGAGGCGTCGCCGGCCCGAGATGCCGGATGTCAGCCACGAGGCCGACGACCGTCATCCAGGGATCGGCAGGGTTGCGACCAAGTCGGAGGCGGCGGCCGATCGGATCCTTGCCGGGCCACTGTTTCCGCGCGAGGGTTTCATTGACCATCACGACCGGCGGCGCCTCGCGAACGTCCGATTCACGGAAATCGCGACCCGACACGAGCGGAATTCCCATCGTCTCGAAGTATCCGGGAGTGACCACCTGATAGCCGGCGACGAGCTCCTGATCCGCGGGCAGCACTGGCTGGCCTTCGACGGTATACGCCGCAGAAAAATCGTCGCCGCCGATGGGCAGCGTGACGGCCGCGCCGGCGCCGCGCACGCCTGGCAACGAGCGTAGCGCCTTCAAGGTCTCGTCGTAGAAGGCGACCTGCGTCCGCTGAAACTCCGCGCGCGCGCCGCTCAGAGCCATGTCGAACGTGAGGAGGTTCTTCGTGTCGATCCCGGTATCGACGCGCGTCAAGGCGCTGAAGCTCCGCAGGAGGAGCCCCGCGCCGACGAGCAGCACGATCGCCACCGCGACCTGCGCGACCACGAGCGCGTCCCGGGTTCGACCTGCGCGGGGCCCAACGGAGCCACGTCCATTGGCTTCGCTCAGATCGCCAGTGATCGCGCCCGTCGATACCTGCCAGGCGGGGACGATGCCGAAAAGGATGCCGGTCACGAGCGAGATTGCCAGCGTGAACGCGAGAACCGTCGCGTCGATGGCGGTGTCGGCGAGGCGTGGGATCTCGGCCGGAGCCATGGCAATCAGCCACGACCTCGCCCAAAACGCAATGACCACGCCCCCACATGCTCCGCCGACGGCGAGCACGATCGACTCGGTTAACAGCTGCCGGATGATTCTCGAGCGATTGGCGCCGAGGGCCAGCCGAACGGCGATCTCGCGCCGCCGCGCGGTCGCCCGGCCGAGCAGCAAGCTGGCCGCGTTAGCGCAGGCGATCGCCAGCACAAAGGCGACGGCCCCAACGAGCACCAGCAGCGGCTGACGCACGGCACCGAACAGCTGCTCTCGCATCGGCTGAACCGCGACACCAGCACCGCCGTCGTCGCGCGGATACGCGAGCGCCAGCCGGTTCGAGATCGCTTCCGCCTCGCGTTGCGCCTGCGCCAGCGTCGCGCCGTCCTTCAGGCGCCCAACCGCGCGCAGGTAGCCCGCGCGGCGATTGGCCGACAGATCCTGATTGGGATCGTCGCCGGGCGTGCGCGGGATGTCGTGGCCGGCGCCGGGTAGCCAGAGCTCGGGCGGCGTGGCACTGCTGGAGCCTCTGCCCGTGATAGCAGGCCATGCAAAGTCGGCAGGCATGACCGCGACGACGCGCCGCGATCGGCCGTTGACGACAATCTCGCGACCGACGAGAGCGCGGTCCGAGCCGAAGCGGCGTGTCCAGAGGCCGTAGCTCAGCACGACATCATTCAGGTCGGCGCGATCGCGATGGAACGTGTCGCCAATGAGCGCTGGCACGCCGAGAACGTCAAAAAACCCCGACGACACGCTCGACGCGGGAAGACGCTCCGCTTCCCCGCCGCCGGTCAGGTTGACCGAGAACTGACTGATGCCGGCGATTCCCTCAACCGAGGTCAGCTGCTCGCGGAAGTCGACGAGCCGCCCAGGAGTGAGGGCCGATCGGGCGAACGCGGGGGTGGTTGACCAGACGAAAACAACCCTATCCGCGTCTCGATATGGCAGCGGCCTCAACAGCACCGAGTTGATGACGCTGAAGATCGCGGTGTTCGCGCCGATCCCCAAAGCCAGCGTCGCCAGCGCGACGATGGTGAACGCCGGACTCTTGCCGAGGGACCGGAACGCGTACGACAGATCCTGCCGGAGGTCGCTGAGCATGGTGAGGGTTAGACGGAGACCGGCGACGAGACGTTAGCTGGACGCGCCAAAGGCCATGGTTCACGATGGACACGATGACCCGATGAACACGAAGGGAACTCTTTAGAATCCATCGTGAACATCGTGTCATCGTGCGCATCGTGTTGTAACGTGGCGTCGTGACAGCATTTATACGGCGGCTTCCAGTGCCTGGACGCGTCCGCCTCGATCGCGCGCTTTCCAAGCTCGGCCTGGCATCGCGCCTCGAGGCTCAGCGCCTCATCCGGTCCGGCCAGGTCACGGTGGCGGGACTCGTCGTCACGGATCCCGCGCAGCTCGTCGTTCCCGAGTCGAGTTCTGTCGCCGTCGCTGGCGCCATCGCTCGCGCGACGAAGTGGCGCACCCTCGCGTTCTACAAACCCCGCGGCATCGTCACCACCCGACGCGATCCGCAGGGCCGCCGAACGGTGTTCGATGTCCTCGGGCCGGACGCGCGCTCCCTGGTCGCCGTCGGACGGCTCGACCTGGCCAGCACCGGACTGTTGCTGCTGACGACCGACACGCAGCTTGCCGCGTGGTTGACCGATCCTCGCAATCAGGTGATCCGCCGCTACGTCGTGACCGCTCGAGGAGCGGTGTCGCATGAAGCGGCTCGAGCCATGGAACGAGGCCTCGGCGGTCTCCGGGCACGTGCCGTCGAGGTTCGGAAGCGCTCGAACCGCGAGACACATCTGATCATCGAATTGACCGAAGGCCGGAACCGTGAGATCCGCCGCCTGCTCCAGGCGGTCGGGCACGAGGTCACAAGACTGTTGAGGGTCGCCTACGGCCCGATCGAGCTCGGAACGCTGCAGCCGGGGGAGTGGCGGGATCTGACGCGTAACGAAGTGAAGGCGGCGTTCGCGTTCATTCCGCCTTCAGCGCGACCAGCGGGTCGATCGTCGTCGCGCGTCGGGCGGGGATGAAGCCGGCGACGAGCGCAACCGCCAGCAGAAGCGTCATGGCGCCGGCGAGCGTTGCCGGATCGTGCGGGGAGAGACCAAAGAGCTGCGATTGGACCTGTCGTGTCAGGTAAAGCGCGCCGGCGAGCCCGACGACGACACCGAGCGCAGCCAGAACGGCGACTTCCTTCAGCACCAGCCACATCACGCCGTCCCCGCTCGGCGCCGAGCGCCATCCGGATCCCAATCTCGCGCGTTCGGCGCGCCACCGCATAAGACATGACGCCGTACAGCCCGATCGCCGCGAGCATCGTGGCGAGGGCGCCGAAGGCCACAGAGAGCGCGGCGACCATCCGCTCGACGTACAGCGACTCGGACACCTGCGCGCTCATCGCCTTCATGTTGAAGATCGGGAGGTTCGGATCGAGCCGCTGCACCGCCTGACGCACGGCCCCGGCAGTCGCCCCCGGCGTCGCCAGTGACGGCGCACCACAAATGAAAGCTCGGTGACACCTTCATCCTGGCGATACGGAATGTAGACAAAGCGTGGAGCCTTGTCGTTCAACTGGACCGTGCGCAGATCCTTGACGACGCCGACGATTTCGATCTCGGTCGGCTTGCCACGACCAAAACCGAACCGCCGGCCGATCGGGTTGGCGTCGCGAAAGAAATACTTCGCCATGGTTTCGTTGATGATGGCCACTTTGGGCGACTCGGCCGTGTCTTTGGCGGTGAACTCGCGCCCGGCAACGAGCGTGACGCCCAGCGTCTCGAAGTAGCGAGGACCGATGCCGTCGACGTTCGGATTCATGTCCTCGTCTTCCTTCTGCTGATAGCCGTCGACTTTGACCGTCATGCTCCACGCGTTGCCGGTAAACGCGCCGATCTCCGACATCGACGCGTTCCGGACGCCAGGAACCGCGCCAATGGCCTCCTGCGCCTGCTCGAAGAGCGCGAGCGTGCGCGACGGGTCGTAGCCGCTGAGCGACGGATCCAGCGAGAAAGTCAGCAGCCTCTCGACCGGAAATCCTGGATCGACCGAGCGCAGGTTGAAGAGGCTCCGCGCAAACAGACCCGCGCCGGACAGGAGCAGCATCGACAGCGCCACCTGCGCGACGACGAGCACCCGCCTCGCGCGCGCCTGCTTCCCGCCGCCGACGACGCTTCCTGCCTCGTCCTTGAGCGCCGTCACGACGGCCGGTCGAGTCGCGGAGAGCGCCGGGCCGATGCCGAAAAGAAGCGCGGTGATGATCGCCAGGAGCAAGCGTGAACACGACGACGCGCGCGTCGGGGTTGGCCGTCAGCGTCTGGGTGGTCGGATCGCCGGGCAGCGCAGCGAGCAGAAACCGCCCCGTCCACGTCGCCAGCACCAGGCCGACGATCGCGCCCGCGCCCGCGAGGAGGAGACTCTCGATGAGATGCTGGCGCGCGATGCGGCCCCGGCCGGCGCCGAGCGCCAGTCGAACGGCGATCTCTTTCTGCCGGGAGGTCGACCGCGCGAGCAGCAGGTTGGCGACGTTCGCGCACGCGATGAGCAGCACGACGCCGACCATGCACATGAGAACGACGAGCGGTGTCGAGAATTGCTGCGCGCATGTCCGAGAGGCCGCGCGCTCCCGGGAGAACCTCGAGATGCTTGCTCACGAAACGTTGACGGAACGAGTCGGAGACATTCGAGAGCGCCTGAATCTCCTGCTGGTTGATCTGTTTGTAGACGACATTGAGCTGAACTTCGGCGGCATCGGCGCGTGATTCCCGACTTCAAGCGGCCCATGATCGTCACCCAGCGGCTGCGACGATTGTCGAGATCGTTCCAGGTTGGCGTCATCTGCGCTTTCATCATCATCGGCACCATGACGTCGCTGGTCGATCCGACCTGCATACCGGTGAAGCCCTGAGCCGCCACGCCAATGATGGTCATCGGATGACCGTTGACGATGAGCGTCTGATCGATGACCGCCGGGTCGCCGCCAAACCGGCGCTGCCAGTAGCCGTAGCTGAGGACCGCGACAGGGTGCGCGCCCGGCGTTCGATCGTCGGACGGGTTGAACACGCGGCCGATAGCCGGACCGACGCCGAGGACGTCGAAGAAGTTGCCGCTGACGATGTCGCCGCTGGCGCGCTCGGATCGGCCCTGCCAGACGACCGTCATCGCGGTGGGAAACCGTGGCGAGCACTCCGGATAACACTTCGTTCCGATCGCGGACATCTACGTACATTGGATAGGAGAAGGTCATGCGGTTGAAGGTGCGGCCCTGGAACGCGCCCGGACCGTCGAGCAGGACGAGCTGCGACGGGTCGCGAACCGGGAGGCTGCGCAGGAGGACCTGATCCATCAGGGAGAAAATCGCAGCGTTAGCCCCCATCCCGAATCCGAGCGTCAGGACGACGACGAGTGCAAAGCCCACGTTCTTGCGCAGGCCGCGCGCCGCGTAGCGGATTTCGCGAGTGATGGTCATAGTCAACGTGATCCTTGAACCCTGAACCCTGAACCAGTACGAAGCTCTTCAGTACATACCCTTTGACGAACATAATGGCAAGATAGTTGGCCGTGAGACGACTACCAGTTGCCGTCCTGACCTGCGTCCTCGCCGGATCGTGCATCGGGCATCGTCCGAGAATCAGGCATCCCGAGGTTCCCAAGGCCGTCACGAGCCTGACACTCGTGGGCCAGTTCAGCCTCCCGGCAGAATCGCGGTTTCCGCCAGTGATAGGATTGCCATTTGGCGGGTTGTCCGGGCTGACGACCCGCGACGCAGGCCGCGAAATCTTCGGCATCTCGGACGCGCAGCAGGGAGGCCGGGTCTATCAATTCGCACTCGACGATCCTGCCGGCACGCTCCGGGTTGCAACGCTCAACGCCGTACCGCTCGGCATGGCACCCGGGGACGAGCATCCGGATCCGGAGGGGATCACCCTCCTGCCCGACGGCAGCTACGCGGTGTCCGCCGAGGGCACGGACCGTGAACCGCGGCTGCCACCGTCGGTCAACATCTATGGTCGCTACGGCGACTTCGTGCGCAGCTTGAAGATTCCCGATAAGTTCGTTCCCGATCCGACCGGGCAGCAGACCAAGGGCGCACGCGGCAATGCTGGATTCGAGAGCCTGACGCTGACGCCGGATGGCAAACGGCTATTCACGGCCGCCGAAACCGCGCTCGTTCAGGACGGAGAGCTCGCGTCACTCGAGGCGGGGACCGACACGCGGGTCCTCGAGCTCGTCGCGCGGCACGAGACGTTCGAGCCCGCGCGGGAATTCGTCTACCACCTCGAGCCGGTTCAAAGGCCGACGTACGCGCCGAGCTTTGCCTTCAACGGCCTGGTCGAGTTGCTGGCGATCGACGACACGACGCTGCTCGCGCTCGAACGCGGATTCGTCGCGAGCACGGAGAAGCCCGGCGAGGGCCGCTGCACGATTCGCGTGTTCAGCGTGACGCTATCGGGCGCGACCGACGTGTCGGCACTCGAGTCACTCAAGGGACACCCGGAAATCGTGCCGTTGAAGAAAACACTGGTGCTGGATCTCTCGCAGGCACAGGGACTCAGCCGGGAGCTCGCGCCAACCCTCGAGAACTTCGAGGGCATGACGTTTGGGCCACGGCTACCAGACGGCCGAGCCTCGCTCATCCTCGTGAGCGACGACAATTTCAGCGCCGTCCAGCGGACCTGGTTCCTGCTGTTTGCGATACAGTAACGGGGTCAGATCAGGGATCAGGGATCGGGGATCAGGAAGAGCTTCGAGGAAGTGTTCGAAGGTTTTCTGATCCCTGATCCCTGGGTCTACTCCAAACGAGAGGTTTCAGCGATGAACGTTCCGGTCGTCGAGGCCATTAACCGTCAGATCAATTCCGAGCTCAGCGCGTCGTATTCCTATCTCGCCATGTCGGCCTGGTGTGAGGGGCAGAAGTTCACCGGCGCGGCCCGGTGGCTCCGGCTCCAAAGTCAGGAAGAAAACATGCACGCGATGAAGCTCTTCGACTTCATCCTTGCCCGCGACGCCAAGGTCGAACTGAAGCCGCTCGAGAAGCCGCGCCAGAAATTCAAGTCGCTCGCCGAGGTCTTCGAGAAGGCACTCGAGCAGGAACAGGAAGTCAGCCGTCAGATTGACGCGCTCTACGAGACGGCGTTCAAAGAGAAGGCGTTCGCGGCCGTTGCCGAACTGCAGTGGTTTCTGACCGAGCAGGTCGAGGAAGAAAAGACCGGCCGGGAAATTGTCGCCAAGTTCAAGTTGATTGGGAATGACCCCGCGTCGATTCTGGACATGGATCGGGAGCTCGGCGCGCGAACGGCTGTGGAGGCTGCCGCGGGCGGCGCCGCATGACGCACGGCCTTATGAAACTTATTCCGACTCTCGCGCTGGCATCGATCGTCATCAGCGGTTGTGCGCCGAGCGACCCCCCTCCGGCGGCGACCGCGCCGGCGGCCAAGATCCCGCTCTCGGGAATGCCGAAAGTGCAGTCGGCGCCGCTGCTCGACCACATTCGGCAACTGTCGTCCGACGAGTTCGAGGGGCGCGCTCCTGGCTCCGCCGGTGAAGAACGCACAGTCCAGTACCTGACCGCCGAGTTCCAGAAGCTGGGCCTCAAGCCCGGCAACACCGATGGCACCTACGTGCAAAAGGTACCACTCGTCGGCATCACGGGGGTCGAAGTAAAACCGCTGACCGTGACGGGCAAAGCGCGGGCAACGTTCAAATGGCGCGACGAGGTCGTGGCCTGGACCAAACACGTTGCCGCGGGCGCGAGCATCGAGAATTCCGACCTCGTTTTCGTCGGCTACGGCGTCGTCGCGCCCGAGTACGGCTGGGACGACTTCAAAGGAGTCGATCTCAAAGGCAAGACGATGGTCGTGCTCGTCAACGACCCGCAGGTTCCGGATCCGTCGGACCCGTCAAAGCTCGATGCCAGGACGTTCAACGGCACGGCGATGACCTACTACGGCCGGTGGACCTACAAGTTCGAGGAAGCGGCGCGCCGGGGCGCCGCTGGCGCGCTCATCGTCCACGAAACCGGGCCAGCAGGCTATCCGTTTGCAGTTGTGCAGGGGAATTTGAGTGAGAAGTTCGACCTCGTCACGCCAGACAAGAACATGGGCCGGGCCAACATCGAGGGCTGGCTGTCGCTCGAGGCGGCGACGCGGCTGCTGAAGTTGGGGGGACAGGACTTCGACGCGCTGAAGAAGCAGGCCACTACGCGAGATTTCAAGCCGGTCCCGCTCGGGCTGAAGGCGTCGCTGGCGGTCAAGAACACGCTCCGGACGATCGACTCGCGCAACGTGCTGGCCAAACTCGAGGGCAGCGATCCGCAACTCAAGGACGAATTCGTCGTCTATACGGCGCACTGGGATCACTACGGGATTGGTGTCCCGGTCAACGGCGACAAAATCTACAATGGCGCACTCGACAACGCCTCGGGCGTCTCAGCGATGCTCGAGATCGCGCGCGCGTTTACGCAGATAAAGCCGGCGCCGAAACGCTCGATTCTGTTCGTCGCGGTCACGGCCGAGGAGCAGGGCCTGCTGGGCTCGCTGTATTACGCCGTGACACCTGTCTATCCGCTGGCGAAAACCCTCGCGAACATCAACATCGACGGCATCAACCAGTGGGGCCGTACCAAGGACATCACGGTCATCGGGCTGGGAGCCTCCGACCTCGACGACTACCTGCGCGACGCCGCCGCCGAGCAAAGCCGGACGCTCCGGCCCGATCCGGAGGCGGAAAAGGGTTTCTATTACCGGTCCGACCACTTCAACTTCGCGAAGCAGGGTGTGCCCGCTCTCTACACCGACACGGGCATCGAGTACATCGGCAAGCCACCCGAGTACGCCACGACCAAGCGCGACGAATACAACAAGGTCGATTATCACCAGCCATCCGACCAGATCAAGCCCGACTGGGATCTCGCTGGCGCCGTGGAAGACGCGGAGCTGATGGTTGCCGTCGGCTATCGAGTCGCCAATGCCGACAAGTTCCCCGAGTGGAAGCCGGGGAATGAATTCAGGGCGAAGCGGGAAGAAATGATGAAGAAATAGCTTTCAGCTCAGCTTCAGCTGTCAGCTAAGAGCTTTCGATCCAGACGTCACTAATCGAATGTTACGGACTGAGAGCTGTAGCTGACGGCTGAGAGCTGAAGAGCTATCTCTCTTTCGGGTCCTCGAGATACGTGTAGCCGTCGAGGCCCTCTTCGTAGAATTCGAGCAGCCGGCCGGATTCCTCGTAACTGATTTTTCCCTGCCGTACGGCGAGCTCGACGTCATTCCGCAGCTTACGGACGAGCTCGTCGGCGCTGAACTCCACGTAGTCCAGCACCTCTTTCACCGTGTCGCCCTTGATGACGGCGTCGAGCACGACGCTCCCGCGATCGTCGAGGCTGACGTGCACGGCATGCGTGTCGCCGAAGAGGTTGTGGAGATCGCCCAGGATCTCCTGATACGCGCCGACCAGGAACACGCCAAGGTAATAGGGCTCGCCGTTGACGGTGTGGAGTGGCAGTGTCCGCTTGACGTCTCGCCGGTCGATGAACTGGTCGATCTTCCCGTCCGAGTCGCAGGTGATGTCGCCGAGCACCGCGTGGTGCGTGGGCGGGGTGTTCAGCCGGTGAATCGGCATGACCGGGAACAACTGCTTGATCGCCCAGCTGTCGGGACACGACTGGAAGAGTGAGAAGTTGCAGAAGTAGGTATCCGCCATCGTGTCGTCGAGGCCCTGCAGATCCTCGGGGACGTCTTCCATCTGCGAGACGATCTTCTTCAGCTTGACCAGGATCGCCCAATACAGGTTCTCGGCCTGGCAGCGCTGATCGAGCGGGAGATATCCGCCCGTGAAGAGATTGAGCGCCATGTCGAGCGCCTGTTGCGCGTCGTGATAGCTCTCGAGGGCGTTGCGCGGCGACAGGTTCTGATAGGTCTCGAGCAGGTCGACGAGCGGCTGCTCCGCCTCGTCGGGCTTGATTGACTCGGGAATCTTCTCCTCGCCGAAGGCCGAGACGCCCAGCACGTTGAAGATGAGGACGCTGTGGTAGGCGACAATCGCCCGCCCGCTCTCGGACACGATCGTCGGATGCTTGACGCCGGCATCGTCGCACACCGTCTGGATGTGGTAGACGACGTCGTTGGCGTACTCCTCGAGCGTGTAGTTGACGCTTGACTCGAAATTGGTCTGCGAGCCGTCGTAGTCGACACCGAGGCCGCCACCGACGTCGAGGTACTCAAGACCGGCTCCGGCCTTGACGAGCTCGGTATAGATGCGCGCCGCCTCGTTGAGGGCGCCCTTGACGATGCGGATGTTCGGAATCTGGCTGCCAAGGTGAAAGTGCAGGAGCTTGAAGCAGTCCTGCATCCCGAGCACCTTGAGCTCCTCGAGCCCGCGCAGGACCTCGGTGACGGTCAGTCCGAACTTGGACCGGAAGCCCCCAGACCCCTGCCAGCGACCGCCGCCCCGAGCGGCGAGCTTGACGCGCATCCCGATCTGCGGCCGCACTCCAACCTTTTCGGCGTATTTCAGGATCAGTCCAAGCTCGGTGTACTTCTCGACGACCGGGATGACCGTGCGCCCGATTTTCTGGGCGAGCATGGCCATTTCGATGAACTCGGCGTCCTTGAAGCCATTGCAGATGATCGGCGTGTCGTTATAGGCCTGGGCGGCCACGGCGAGCAGCTCTGGCTTTGAACCGGCTTCGAGACCGAACCCGTATTCGCGGCCGAAATCGAGCACTTCCTCGACCACCTGGCGCTGCTGGTTGACCTTGATCGGGTAGACGCACATGTAGCGGCCTTCGTACTGGTGTTGCGCGATGGCCGCCTTGAAGGCGTTATGGATGTCTCCAACCCTGTGGCGGAGGATGTCGCGGAAGCGAATGAGCACCGGCAGCTGGATGCCGCGCAGCATCAGATGGTCGGTGAGCTGCTTGAGGTCGATCGCCTGCGCCGGGTCCTTGGTCGGGTGGACGAGGACGTGGCCTGACTGGGAGATTGAAAAGTAGCCCTTGCCCCACCGGTCGACCTCGTAGAGCTCGGTAGCATCGCTGAGGGTGAAGGCCTCTCCCGTCTGCCAGTTACGGTGGGCGCGAGTGACAGATGTGCTCACGGTCACATGATACAGACGTTGGTTGAGGGTTTCTAGTAGGTAATAGGACTCTGTCAGTCGGTAGTCGGGAGTCGGCGGTCGTCAGTCGCCCTTCGACATTGCTCAGGACGACCCTGAGCGTGTCGAAGGGTCGCAGTCCGTCGCAGTCACTGTCGGCAGTCGCGGTCGGCAGTCCGAGTCGTCAGTCCGAGTCGTCAGTCCGCCTAGATCCCAATCGGCCATTTTGAGTGGACGACATCGAGAAACTGCAGCGTGGCGATCCGACTCCCAGCGTCGGTGAAGCCGCCACGGACTCGCAGGCTGCCGAGTGGCTGTCGGAGTCCCTTGCATAGCGACTCGAACCGACCGACGACTCGGATTGGCGACTGGGACTGACCGGGACTCGGACTGGCGATTCGGACTGCCGACTCCGACTGGCGACTCGGACTGGCGACTGAGACTAACGACTGAGACTGGCGACTCGGACTGCCGACTCCGACTGGCCGACTCGGACTGCCGACTCCGACTGACGACTGTGACTGCCGACCGTCGACTGTCGACCGTCGACTGTCATATCGCCATCTTCGGTCACTGTCCGATTCCGCGCGGTCGGGCCGTCGCGTCGTGGGACGAACGACACCCGTTGAGGGACGAACGGCGGGTGCCAATGGATGGGCCTGATCCGCGCCGCTCGGCGGGCTTTTTACAATCGGTTCCCCCAATGTTTTCGGGCGTGAATCGCACGATTTGACAAGACGAAATCCAGGTTTCTTACGTCTAACAGCAAGCATGTTCAAACACAGCCGAAGGTTCGTCCGTCCTTCAGGAGAGCCCCTGCGGCCCCGAAGCACGAGACCTTGCGGGCTGTGGCCCGAGCCAATCAGCCCCATTAGCGATGAAACCGCCTGCGGATCGCCAGCTGAACATCCAGGGGACCGGCACTGACGTGCCGGCCGTCGCGCCGCTCCGCTACGGCGTGCACTGGTCGATCATCTTCATTGCGGCGACGCTGCTGGCGCTCTTGTCGTCGCTCCTGGCGTATCAGTTCACGGCCTCGCTTGGGCATGGCACGACCTACTGGCGCAGGCTCGTCATCCTGAACACAACCTACTGGTACCTCTGGGCGCTCTTCACGCCCGCGATCGTCTGGCTGTCCCAGCATTTCCGGTTCGAGCGTCAGGGCCTGTGGCGCGCCCTGGTCGTGCATCTCCCTTCGGTTGTCGTCTTCTCCCTGACCCACATCCTGGCGATGTCAGGCGTGCAGTGGTGGTTCGCCCGGACGCAGGGGCGCCCGTTCGTCTGGTGGGCAGAAGCGCAGAAGTCGATGCTCCTCAACTTCGACTGGGAGATGATGACCTACTGGACGATCGTCGGCCTCAGCCACGCCGTCCTCTACTATCGCGAGTCGAAGGACCGCGCGCTGCGCACCGCGCAGCTCGAGACGCGCCTCGTTGAGGCACAACTCAAGACGCTCCAGCAGCAACTCCACCCGCATTTCCTTTTCAACACGCTCCACGCGATCTCGGCGCTGATGCACCGGGACGTGGAAGCCGCCGATCGCACGCTGATGCGGCTGAGCGACCTGCTGCGGCTGACCCTCGAAAACATCGGCCAGCAGGAGATCCCGCTGCAATCAGAACTCGATTTCCTGGCGAAGTACCTCCAAATCGAGCAGACGCGCTTCGCGGATCGGCTGATCGTCCGTTTCGATGTTCAGCCAGAAACGCTCGACACGCTCGTGCCCAACCTGATCCTCCAGCCGCTCGTCGAGAACGCGATCAAGCACGGCGTTGCCAAGAAGAGCGGGCCCGGCCACATCGATATCTCCGCTCGCCGCGACGGCGACAAGCTCCACATGGAAGTACGAGACGACGGCGTCGGGCTGTCGGAAGACGCGTTGACGGCGCTACAGAAGGGTATCGGTGTCTCGACGACACGCGCCCGGCTGCAGCATCTCTTCGGCGCCGACTACCGCTTCGAGTTCCATCGGCAGCCCTCGGGATTGTCGGTCGTCGTGGCGATTCCCTGGCAGATCGAGGTCAAGACCCGGGCCGAACAAACCAGCCGTCTCGGTGGCACGCAAATGGAGATCCCGCGGATGAGCGCCACTGGCGGACTCGAAACCGCCAGACAGCATCACTAAGGCGGAGAGCGCACGACGAGCATTCACCATTCACTTCAGCATTCAGCACTCAGCATTCAGCATTTCTTCCGAGGGCACCATGGACACTAATCACACCGCCGCGCCAGCTACGTCAGAGCATCCCGTGCCGGGGAACATGCATCGGACCACCGCCATGAAAAAGATCAAGACCTTGATCGTCGACGACGAGCCGCTCGCCCGGGAGCGTCTGGCCGTCACTGCTCTCGGGCGAGGCGGACATCGAAGTGGTGGGCCAGTGTCGCGATGGTGAGGAAGCGGTGACCGCGATCCAGGATCACTCGCCGCAGTTGGTGTTCCTCGACGTGCAGATGCCGCACATGAACGGGTTCGAGGTGATCGAAGCCGTCGGCAGCGAACGGATGCCACTCGTCATCTTCGTGACCGCCTACGATCAGCACGCCCTCAAGGCGTTTCAAGTGCGGGCGCTCGACTACATCCTCAAGCCGTTCGACCGCGAGCGCTTCGCGGACGCGCTGCAGCGTGCCAGACGGCAGATCGAACGGGAGGAAACCGGCGACCTCGGCCGCCGGCTGCTGGCGCTCGTCAAGGACCTCCGGCGCGACCAGCCGCGCACGGACCGCCTCGTCGTCAAATCAGGCGGCCGGTTGTTCTTCCTGCGGATGGACGAGATCGACTGGATCGAGGCGGCCGGCAACTACGTCCGGCTGCACGTCGGGCACGACCTCGCACCTGCTGCGCGAGACGATGAACGCGATCGAAGGACGACTCGACCCCGAGAAGTTCTTCCGCATCCACCGCTCGCGGATCGTCAACATGGAGCGGATTCAGGAGATGCAGCCCTGGCTGAACGGTGAGTACGCCGTCGTGCTGCGCACCGGCACGCGCCTGACCCTCAGCCGTGGCTACCGGGAAAAGCTGCAGGAACGGCTGGGGCGGGGGATGTAGTTTTCAGAAGACAGTGACAGAAGCACAGGGAGTAGACAGAAGACAGGAGTTAGTCAGGAGTCAGGAAAACTTTCTGTCTTCTGACTCCTGTCTTCTAGCTCCTATTTCGGCATCGCGAACAAGCGTCGTCCAATGGCGCGTTGAACTGCACCTGGTCGTAGATCACCTCGGCCATCAGCTGGCCGTTGAACGTCTGGCGGATATGGAATGGCACCGTGATGCCATCCACTTCCTTGTAGTTGGAGAACTCGGAGGTCACGATTCCTTTCGTCCTGCCTGCTCGATCTGCATCACCATCTTCGATTCGAGCATCGTCTCGGCGTTGAGGTAGACCTCCTGAATCGACGCCGGTCTTGGTGGTGACTCGCAGCCGGTGCATCGTGATCCCCTGGACGGCCTCCGTGCCGACGAGTTCGACCGTGCGCCCCTTGGCCTTGTAGTCGAGCAGCACGCTGTCGAAGTCGTCGGCGTCCTGGCGGGTCATGTCGGCCTGCGGCCCGGTGATCTCGCGGGGCCGCGTGCTCATGAGCGGGTTGATCGGCCCAGACCGTCTTACCGTCGAAGGCCAGGACGAAGGTCTGCCCGTCGTTCACGTTCTCGCGGCGCATCATGTTGGGCCGCTTCGCCCAACTGACGACAGGCATCTCGCCGCCGGGACCCTTGATCCGGCCGGTCATCTTCACCGACGTGACTCGCGCGCAGCTTGTCGACACCGCCCTTGGCCGCCAGATTCCTCGCGACGATGTCGTCCACCGTCGGCGACTGCCCCGAAACCGGTGCACCAACCAGCGCCGCAATCGCAACGGCACTCCCGAGTTCCCGAAGAGACATGACGGCTTTCCTCACCACGGACAATACGAATCAATCGCCACGGATCTCACGGACGACACGGTCAACTCAATTCGCCACGGATCACACGCACGACACGGTACGGACATGCGAAGGAACACAGGCAATGGGAATGATCCGCATTGCCTGTGGCCTTGGCGTAAGCATCTGGTGGTCAGGCGCTTCGTTTGGTCATCATCCGATACAGCGCGAGCAGGATGATGGCGCCGACGATGGACATGATGTAGCCGGCGACCTGATCTGGGCCATAGAAGCCCATCGCCCTGCCGAGGAATCCACCGACGAGCGCGCCGGCGATGCCGAGCAGAATCGTGACGATGAAGCCGCCGGGATCGTTGCCGGGCATCAAGAGTTTCGCGAGGACGCCGACGATCAGCCCGAAGCACAATCCACGAAAGAATAGCAATCATAGGTCCGTCCTCCTAGTGTCCCTGCACGAGGGATGCAAGCGGTTGACCAACCCGGACGCGGCTGTGCGAGAGCCTACACCAAGAGAGGGCCCAAGAGCGGGACGACGTGGAGGCAGCGGACGGTCAGGAGATCGCGCCGGCGACGAGTGCCCGAGCAGCGATTCGACGTTGTCGTCGTTGACCCGACCGGGCGAAATCACGCGTCGCGGCTTCGCTGACGGCTTGAAGGACGACGGCTCGCCGAAGAGGGCGACCATCGGGCTGGTCCCGGTGAGGAGCACGCCGGCGGCATAGTAAGCGGCGATGAGGAGGACCGGCCAGAGCAGTCGCGACCCGGCGGCGGCGCTGCCAAAGGCCAGCACCAGCGCGACGGTCAGATCCGCGGCGGTGCCGAGAATTCGAGCCCGGTTCGACGGAGCGTTCGGCCGAACCGCGGTAGACGCCGCTGAGCCTGCGCCAGCGCCACGATTCTCGGCAGGCGGACTGCCCCGTGTCGATTCGCCGCCGGCTCCGGCACGGCGGGCTTGTACTGGCGCTCGAACCGCCGGAACACGTCGTCAGGGTCCAGTCCGACGGCTTCGGCGTAGGAGCGGACGAACGCGCGCCGGAAAATGCCGCCCGGCCAGCGCGAGATGTCGTCGGATTCGAGCCCCTCGAGCAGCGGCAGCGAGACCTTGGTGCTTTCCGAGATCGTCCTGAGCGTGAGGTCTCGGCGTTCGCGTTCGGCCCGGAGATAGGCTCCGAGCGTGGTGGTATCGTCCATCAGCTCCAGCACGCAGGAGTTGACCGCAGGGTACGAGGGGGAGTATGCGCCACGGAAAGGCCGTGTCTGCAAGCTGATCCTTGCAGGTATAGTGGCCTGGTGCGGCCGCTGGTGGCGCTTTGTCCTGCGTCGTCCCTCGACGCGTGCCCGCGGCAGCCAGACCGCGCCGAGGAGCCGGATGGAAGATCAGGTTGGCGCGGTCGTCAGGGCGTTCCGGGGCCAGATGGGCGTCGCGGCCATCGACCTGCGAACCGGCGAGACGATCGCGGTCGACGCCGATTCGCGGTTTCCCACGGCCAGCACCATCAAGACGGCGGTCATGATCGAGGCGTGGCAGCAGGCGGCCGACGGCCGCCTGCCGATGGACACGACCGTGACGCTCAGGGAGGCCGACAAGGTCGGCGGCGCCGGCGTGCTGCGCGGTCTGCACGACGGTCTCGCGCTCTGACGGTCGCCGACCTCATCCACCTGATGATCGTGCTGAGCGACAACACGGCGACCAACCTCCTGATCGAGCGCGTCGGCACGGCGCGGGTGAACGAACGGCTCGAGTCCTACGGCCTCCAGGAGACCAAGCTCTTTCGACCGACGTTCCGCGACGGGACGTCCCGACGTCCTGCCGGAACTCGAGCGCGAGTTCGGGCTCGGCATGACGACGCCGCGCGAGATGGCGCGGCTGATGGCGCTCATCGCCGAAGGCAAGGCCGTCAATCGACGCCGCGTCGGACGCGATGCTCGCCACGCTGCGGCGCCAGCAGGACCGCGCGATGATCCCGCGGCTGATTCCGGCCGACGACGGCATTCAGATTGGCAACAAGACCGGGACCGATGAAGAGAAGCAGCCGCTGAAAGACGGCGTGAAAGCGCCACGTGCGCGCCGATGCCGCGATCGTGACCGGTCCGGACCTGACCTACGTCATCGCCATCTACGCGCGGCAGGTCGAGGACACGCGGTGGGGCGTCGACAACGAGGCGCTGACGACGGGCGCGCGGATCTCGCGGATGATCTTCGACCATTTCTCGCGGAACCGATAAGCCGCTGCGACGTTCACAGCTAAAAGCATTCCACCGCGGAGGACGCGGAGCTCGCAGAGAAAATAACTTGGGCTCATCAATGGCTTGAAACACCAGAGCACTCGGCGTTCTCTGCGTTCTCGGGCGGTGAAAGGCTTTGGAAGCGACGACACTCGGGGCCGTGACCCAATTCAAAACAGCGTCCGCTTCACGCCCTCGTGATCGAGCAGCCAGCGCTTGCGCTCCAGCCCGCCGCCGTAGCCCGTGAGGCTGCCGTTGCTGCCGATGATGCGGTGGCACGGAAGAACGACGGCGACGGGGTTCGCGCCGTTTGCGGCGCCGACCGCCCGCACGGCCGATCGGCGCGCCGACCCGGCCCGCCAGCTGCGCATACGAAGTCGTGGTCCCGGCCGCGACGGTCCGCAAGGCGTTCCAGACGCGCTGCTGAAACGGCGTGCCGTGCAGCTCGACCTCGATCTCATCCAGGCTCGTCAGATCGCCGCCGAAGTAGCGCGACAGCACGCCGACGACGCCGCCCGGATCGTCGCCTGGCTCGACCGTCGCGCCGGGATACCAGGCGGCCAGCGCCGACCGCACCGACTTGCTGATCGGACCGAAGTGCACCAGGCACACCTTCGAACCGCGCGCAGCGACCGTCAGCTTGCCAATCGGCGAGTCGGTCGTGGCGAACGTGATCGTGTCCACAAGTTCGATCATAACGCCGTCGCGAGCCAGGCCTCAGGAGTCAAGGATACGGATCACACAATCAGGGCTCAGGGCTCAAGCACAACCATTCGCGCACTTAATCGAAGATCTTGCCTGAGCCTTGAGCCCTGAGCCTTGAGCCCGAACCTTCTGTTGCCCTCGACCGTCTGATACCTTGATAGTCTAGGCTTCAGCCAAAAGACGAGGGACGGATGGCCCAGAAAACCGAATCGAACGGCATGCTCCACGGCACGCTGGACGCGCTCATGCTCAAGACGCTCACCTGGGGCGTGCGCCACGGCTACGGCATCGCCAAGTGGATCGAAGAGGCGACCGACGAGGCCGTCATCGTCGAAGAGGGGTCGCTCTACCCGGCGCTCTATCGCATGGAGCGCCGCGGCCTGATCGAGGCCGACTGGGGCGTCTCGGAGCTCGGGCGCAAGGCGAAGTTCTATCGAATCACGGCGAAGGGCCGCAGACAGCTCGCGGCCGACACCGAGCAGTGGGCCCGGTTCGCGACCGGCGTCTCGAAGGTGCTGCTGCCAGCATGAAGTTCGGACAGCGGCTCCGCTCGCGGTTCTGGAGGGCGCGCGTCGAGGACGAAGTCGACGCGGAGCTCGCCTTCCACGTCGAGATGCGCGCGCGTGAGCTCGTCGAGCAGGGCATGCCTCCCGCCGAGGCGCGCGAGGCGGCGATTCGGCGATTCGGGGACATCACCCGGGTCAACGCCACCTGCCGGGCGATCGGCAGGCAGAGGGACCACGAGATGCGACGCACGGAGTACTTCTCGGAGCTCGGTCAGGACGTGACGTTCGCCTGTCGGCAGCTCTTGGCGAACCCCGGCTTCACCATCGTCGTCGGTGCTGACCCTCGCGCTCGGCATCGGCGCGACGACGGCGATCTTCAGCGCCGTGCAGTCCGTCGTGCTCCGGCCGCTGCCCTTTCCACAGCCGGATCGACTGGTGTCGGTGTACGAGTACGTGCGCAACAATCCGAGCAACGTCTCAGCCGGCAACTTCGTCGACGGGATCGAGCCGGTCAGCGCGTTCAGCGCCGTTGCGGCCGAGCAGTTCTCGAGCTTCAACCTGTCCGACGCCGGCGATACCGAGCGGGTGATCGGCGGCAGGGTCACGGCTGGCTACTTCGACGTCTTCAACCTTCCGGCCGTGCACGGCCGCGTCTTCACGAAGGAGGAAGACCAGCCGGGGCGTGAACAGGTCGTCGTGCTCAGCCACCGCCTCTGGACACGACGGTTCGGCAGCGATCCGCGCGGCGGTCGGCCGTCGAATCACGCTCAACGAACGGCCCTACGACGTCATCGGCGTGATGCCCGCCGAGTTCGACTACACGGCCGGACCGGTGAAGAGCTGTGGGTGCCCATCGCCTTCACCGCCGACCGCAAAGCGATGCACGACGAGCACTACCTGCAGATCTACGGACGGCTGAAGCCGGAGGCGACCGAAGAACTGGCACTGGGCGAGCTCCACGCCAACGCCCAGCGGCTGCGCGTCGCGTTCCCGCGCGAGGCGGGAGAGCTGGACTTCACGATCACGGGGCTGCTGGACGACATCGTCGGCGACTACCCCCGACGGATGTTCACACTCCTCGGTGCCGTCGGCTTCGTGCTGCTCATCGCCTGCGGCAACGTCGCCAACCTGCTACTCGCGCGCGGCGCGGGACGGTCCGGCGAGCTCGCGGTCCGAGCCGCTCTCGGTGCAGGCCGGACGCGGATCGTCCGGCAGCTGCTGACCGAGAGCGCTCGTGCTGGCGCTCGTCTCTGCCCTCGTCGGCGTCGGACTTGCCGCGTGGGGCATCCGAGCCCTGGTCGCAGCGGCACCCCCGGGGGTTCCGAGGCTGGACCAGACGGCACTCGATCCCTACGTCCTTGGATTCTCGCTGGCGGTCACGCTCCTCAGCGCAATCATCTTCGGTGTTGCTCCGGCGCTGCGTGCCGCGCGCGTGGACGTACAGACCGTAATCAAGGCAGGAGGACGAGGCGCGGGCATGGGCGGCATTCGTGATCGCCTGCGCACCGGCCTCATCGCCGCCGAACTTGCCGTGGCGCTCGTCCTGCTCGTCGGCGCCGGACTGCTCATTCGGAGCGCGCTCGCACTGCAGAACGTCAATCCTGGTTTCGATCCGTCGGGCGTTCTTTCCGCACGTCTGGCGCTGCCAGCGGCAGAATACCCCGACCGAGAAACGGTCGTCCCTGCTCTTCACATGCTGGTCGACGCGAGCTGCGCAGATTCCCGGAGTAACGCACTCGGCAGTGTCGACCCAGGTGCCGATGGGCGGGGGCGGCAACGGCAACGGTCTCCTTCCCGAAGGCGTCGCCTTTGAAAACAGGAACTTCATCAACAGCCGGCTGCGCATGGTCACGCCCGGCTACTTCGAGGCAATGAGGATTCCGATCGTGAGTGGCCGTCCTCTCACGAATGCCGACCGCCGGGGCTCACAGAAGGTCATGGTCATCAGCGAAGCGCTGGCGCGCGCGGCCTTCCCCGGCAAGGATCCGATCGGCCGTCGCATCGCATGCTGCGAGTCCGGCCCGGATGGCAAGACTCCCGACTTCAAGGTCGTGGTGGGCGTCACGGGTGACGTTCGTTCGCGCGGACTCGGAGAGGCTCCATCGCCAGAGTTCTACCTGCCGATCGACCAAGTCCCGGCCGAAGGCTGGGATTGGATTCAGCGAACCGTGTTCATCGTCGTTCGAACAGACCTGGATCCGCTGACGATGACGAAGCCGCTGCGCGATGTCGCGCGGACCGTGGCGCCTGGCGTTCCGCTTTTTCAGGTGCGGACGATGGAGCAGAGGCTGCAGGATTCGATGGCGACGGCGCGCTTCAACACGATGCTGCTGACGCTGCTCGGCTTGGTGGGTTTGGTGCTCGCCGCGATTGGGGTCTATGGCGTGATCGCGTACTTCGTGACGCGGCGCACGCAGGAGATCGGCGTGCGCATGGCGCTCGGCGCGTCACGGGGTCACGTGCTCGCGCTCGTCCTGCGACAGGCTGCGTGGCCGCTGGGGCTGGGAATCGTTGCCGGCGTCGGCCTGTCGGCGGCAACGACCCGAATCCTGACCACGCAACTTTTCGGCGTATCAGCCTACGACCCGCTGACCTTCGCTGCAGTGCCCGTCGCGTTGACCCTTGTGGCGCTCGTCGCCAGCCTGATTCCCGCGTCGCGCGCCGCATCGGTCGACCCGACGAGCGCGCTGCATATGAACTAGCGGCTCAGGGCTCAGGGCTCAGGGCTCAGGCTCAAGGAAGGTCTTCGATTGGGTAGGCGAAGGTTTGCCTGAGCCTTGAGCCTAGAGCCTTGAGCCGTCGTCCCCCCAGCCGTCAGGAGCCCTCCGCCAACCGCTTGTCGATTTCGGCCTTCGACATCCAGCGGCCGTTCACCATCACGCCGGCGATCCTCCAGCTGTTGTCGATGCTCTGCAGCGGGTTGGCATCGAGCAACACCAGGTCGGCGCGCTTGCCGGCGGCGATCGTCCCGGTCGTCGATTCAGTCTTGAAGTACACCCCGACGTTGGCCGTGCCTGTTCGGAGCGCCTGATACGGCGTCAACCCGGCGTCGACGATGCGACTTGAGCTCGCGGTGCGCCGAGAATCCAGGAACGTTCCAGAACTGTGGCGCGTCGGAACCGAGCGCGAACGGCACGCCGGCGTCGTGAAGCGCCTTGATCAGCCGTCGCCGAAGGCCGAGCAGCTTCGCGCGGTCGGCCTGCGGAATCTTCTGGAAGTTCTGCTTCTGGGTGATCCAGTTCTTGATCGTCTCCGGCGGGGTGACGTACTTCATTTCCGGCCGCGCGGCGAGATCATCGGTCGGCACGTCGTTGAGCAGGTTGTCCATGAGGACCTGCGTCGGCACCTGCCACACGCCGGCAGCTTTCGATGCCGACACCAGACCCGCGAATTTCGATTCGTCGATGTCGTTCATCAGGTTGGTGCCGAAGAACTGCGACACCGTCTCTGGATTCTTCGCCATCGCCTCGACGTAACCGTCGAGGTGATCGATGCTCGCGTACTTCGCGTCGAGCGCCCGCTGCGAGGCCGACCGCGGCGGGCACGTGACCGGCAAATGGAATCTTGAGCTCGTCGGCCTTGGCCACCAGCGCGTCGAAGACATCGCGGGGCACGCCAGGATGAATCTTCAGCAGGTCGTAGCCGGCCTTCTTCTGCGCGATGACCGCGTCGACGGCCATCTCCTTCGTGGATGCCGTCTTGCCATTGAACGACGGCCCTGACGTATAGATGAGCGGGCTGACGATTTCGCCCTTGGCGGCGCGCTCGCGATACACCAGGTGGCGCGGATCGCCGAGCATGCCGCGGATGGTCGTGATGCCATTGGCGGCGTAGAGAAACAACGTCCGCTCGACGGCCGAATCTGGAGCGTTGCCGCCGGGGATGTGGGCGTGCATCTCGGCAAGCCCAGGCATCAGGAACTTGCCCTTGCCCTCGACGCGAACCGCTCCCGCCGGAATCTGCGCTTGCGCCGACGGCGCAACCGACACGATCTTTGCCGTCCTGGACGACGACCGTCTGGTCCGCGAGCACCGTCTCCTTGTCCATGGGCAGCACGCTCACACCCACGAAAGCCGTCGTCACTGACTGGGCGCCTGGTTTCATGGCAAGCCCGGCCACGACGCCCCCGGCCAGGACTCCGCAAGCGATGAGTTTTGGTGTGTTCATGGGGTTCATTTGACCGACTCCTTCAATCAGGCCTTGCGCCCGAGCATCCGGTCGAGCGAGTCGGACGTCTGGTAGATCAGCGCCTCGGGATAGTGCGGGTACGGGTGGAAGTACTCGAACGTGCAGTAGCCGCGGTAGCCGATCGCCTCGAGCGCCTCCATCACCGCCGGCCAGTTGGTCGTGCCGTCGAGCAGCGGGCGGAACGACTCCAGCGAGTGGTCGGTCCCCTTCTTGGTGAACTCCTTGAAGTGCATGTTCTTGATCCGCTTGCCCAGGAGCGGGATCCAGTGCTCGGGGAACTGGAACAGCATGATGTTGCCGGTGTCGAAGTGGACGCGCACGTGCGGCGCTGCCGAAGCTGTCGACGAAGGCGTTCATCTCCACCGGCGTCATCAGGTAGCCGTTGAAGAAGATGTTCTCGATGTTCAGGCGACACCTTCAGCTTCTCGGCCGGCGGCACGAGCGTGCCGACGGCCTCGCGGGCGCGGCGGTCGCAGACGTCGTTCGGCACCGGCTCGTGGTCGTCGCGCCAGGGGATGTGGACGGCGCCGGGCACGACCAGCAGGTTCTCGGTGCCGAGGTCGTGGGCCGCCTGCGCCATCTGGCCGGCCAGCTCCAGGCCGCGGGCGCGCTTCGCCGGGTCGTTGCTCGTCAGCGGGTACGGCCAGAAGAGGAACGAGCAGAGCCCGCTGATGGCGATGCCGATCTCGGTCGGCCATCTTGCGGATCGCCTGGAACTCCTGCGTGCCCGCCTTCGGCGAGAGGTCGTTGCTCGAGGTCGTAGTTCAGCTCGATGCCGTCGAAGCCGGCGTCCTTGGCCAGCTGCAGGCACTCGCTCGAGGGTCATCCTCTGCGGGTAGGGGAACGCCCAGAGGTTGATCGACTTCTTCATGTCGTAACGGCTTGCGCGGTGCGGACGGTCGCTGGCTGACGGCCGCCGCTTGTGACGCGCCGAGGGCAGCTGGCGCGAGCATCGCGGCGCCCGCCAACATCGAGCCGATCGCGGAGCGGCGGGAGATCGGCCCGAAGGGACCGTCGACTTCGTTCTGACAATTGGTCATGGCCACTCCCGAGTTTCAGCTTCTGCTTGAACTGATGGCGATGGCGCCCCAGCGCGGTGCGGCGACGTAGTATACGGCCACCGCAATAGCTGCGATCCACACCTGCGGGGGACGACCAGTTGGCGACACGGGAGGAGTCGGTTGTGTCGCCTGATGAGCTGCGTCTTGTTCGGGACTGAATCAGTCGTGGCGAAGCGCGACGACCGGATCGATTCGGCTGGCCCGTCGCGCTGGGATGTATCCCGCTAAGGTTGTAACGGCGAGTAGTACGAGGAGGGCCAGCGACGTCGCGACAAGATCGCCCGGCGCCACACCGAAGAGCTGGCTGGAGACATAGCGGCTGACGGCGACCGACGCCAATGCCCCGAGCGCGGCGCCCATGGCGACGAGGATCAGCATCTCGCGCATTACCATCCAGGCCACCGCGGATCGTCCGGCGCCGACTGCGATACGAATGCCGATCTCGCGCGTCCGCCGGACGACACCGTACGCCATGACGCCGTAAAGACCGACGCACGCTAGGACGAGCGCGAGTCCGGCAAAAAACGTGGCCAACATCGATAGCAGGCGCTCGCGCACGAGCGACGCCTGGACCCGCTCTTCGATCGAGCCGACGCCCGTGACGAACCCGCCCGGGATCAGGGTCTCTGCGGATTTCCTGACCGACGGCGCCAGACTCAGGACATCCCGAGCGCCTCGCACCGCGAGGATCACGGTCGTGACGGGATCAATGGTCTGCGCCATCGGCAAGTACACCGTGCGTCTGTCGGGGGTTCGCAGATTCTGGTACCGCGCGTCGCCGATGACGCCGACAATCTCGTACGCGTCCTCGACGCGCTGACCTGGAAAGTTCACCTTTCGTCCGATCGGGTTCTCTGTCCCGAAGTATGCGCGGGCGGCCGTTTCGTTGAGGATCGCAACCCGCAACGATGCGGCTCGATCGCTCTCGGCGAACGCCCGCCCGGACAGCAACCGCATCCCCACGACACCGAAATAGTCGGGAGTGACTTGATTGATTCGAACGCCCTGATCCTGCTCCGGGCCGGGCGCTCCGCCGAGAACGGCGATACGGACGCCCCGGTCGCGGCCCGCGAGCGGGCTCAAAGTACTGGCAGCGGCCGATGTCACTCCGGGCAGCGCCCTCGTCTGGTCGACGAGGTTCCCCCACATGGCACCGAGCTGCGCGTGGTGTCGGCGATGCTCAACCGGAGTCGCCGGTTTTAGCCCGGACTGCGGGAGCGTCGCCGCAACATTCATCGTCAGCACGTGTTCCCGATCGAAGCCGACATCAATGGTCTGGAGTTCGTGGAGCGTCCGAAGAAAGAGGACGGCGCCGGTCAGCAGCACGGCGGACAGCATCACCTGCACGACTAGCAGCGCTCGGCCGGTGCCGAGCGACGCCCGCAACCGTCGCGTGGCGCCGGTTGCGTGGGGTTTCGCCGCGTCCGATCGCGTGGCGTGGATCGCCGGGGCCAGGCTGAAGAGCAGGGCGGTGAGGGCGGCGACCGCGGCTGTGAACCCTATGACGCGACCGTCGAATACCTGGCTCGAGGACAACGCCACCTCCTGGTTCGCGAAGGAGACCGACGAGGAACGAGACACCCCAACGCGCGAACAAGAGTCCGGCGAGTGCTCCCAGCGACACCAGCACGGCGCCCTCGGTCAGGAGCTGCCGCACCAGCCGTCCCCGGCTCGCGCCGATCGCGAGACGCACTGCCATCTCGCTGCGGCGAGCGCTGGCCCGCGCGGTGAGGAGGTTGGCGACGTTCGCGCACCCGATGAGCAAGACGAGCGCGACGATCGCCATGATGATCAGGAGCGGTTCTGAATAGTTGCGCCTGAGCGCGTTCGCACCCCTGAGGGCCGGCACCAGTTCGATGCCGCTGAAGTAGTCGCGCTTCTCGCGCGGTTGGCCCTCGCCGACCATGAATGCGTCGAAGAGCGCGTCGAGATCCGCGCGCGCCTGCTCGATGCTGGCGTCCGGACGGAGCCGGCCGATGACGCTCATCCACCAGGTCGATTTCGAGAGCAAATTGTCGTCGCCAGCCAGCATCATCGGCACGGTGATGTCGACGGGCGATCCCACTTGCAACCCGAAGAATTCGGGCGCTGTCACGCCGACGATCGTCACCCAGTTCGTGCCGACCTGAACGCTCTTCCCCAGAACTGCTGGGTCCAGGCCGAACCGGCGCTGCCACAGGGAGTAGCTGATGACGGCGACGGCTCCGCCTGGGCCGCCACGGCCGATTATCGAATCGTCTGCCGGCGTCAGCAGCCGGCCGTGCTGCGCGCGCACGCCGAGCAGCTCAAAGTAGTTGCCTGAAGCAGATTGGCCCCTGAGCTGCTCCGCCACGCCGTCAATGGTGACTTTGAAGCGGGTCTCGTCGAACGCCGCGATGCCGGCGAGGAATCGATTGTGGTCCCGGAGTAGTTCGAAGCAAGGATAGGGTGGGCCATTCGAGCCACCGGATCTTCCGCCGGAATTGTCGACAAAGAAAAGACGCTGAGGCTCTGTCACCGGAAGCGACTTCAGCATGACGGTGTCGATCAGGCTGAAGATCGCCGTGTTCGCGCCCACGCCAAGACCGAGCGACACCAGCGCCACCGCGGTGAACGCCGGTGATCGGCGGAGCAGCCGCACGGCATACACGACGTCCCCACGAAGCTCGTCGAGCAGCCGCAGGCCGAACGATTGCCGGCACTCGTCTTTACGCGCCTCGACGCTTCCGAACTCCGCGCGCGCCCGTCGCCGCGCCTCTTCTTCGGAGAAGCCACGTTGGCGCAGCTCCGTCTCGTACATCTCGACATGGGCCAGCATCTCGTCCTGCATCCGGCGCTCGAAGCCGTCGCGCTGCGCGCTCGCGTGTATCCACGAACGCAGCCGCGCACGCAGGCTCATATGTCCTCCGGCGCCGCCTTGAGCGCGAGACCGATGGCATCGGACAAGCGGTGCCAGTACGCCAGCTCTTCCTTGAACCGCCGCCGGCCGGCGGTGGTCAGCCGGTAGTACCTCGCCTTACGCTTGTTGTCCGACTCGCCCCACTCAGAGTCGATGATCCCCTGGTGCTCGAGGCGGTAGAGAGCCGGATAGAGTGAGCCTTGCTGGATCTGCAGCCGGTCCTGCGAGATCTGCTGGATGCGCAGCAGCACGCCGTACCCGTGGAGTGGGCCGAGCGACAGCGCCTTCAGGATCAGCATGTCGAGCGTGCCCTGGAGAAGCTCGGTCGGGTCGCTCATGCGTCTCTCCTAGACATACAAAGAGACTAGGGCCGCTCTCCTAGGATGTCAAGGAGTCGGTCTTGAGGTATCGTGGTGCCCAGATTGCGTCCCGCACTGATCGGTGTGCCGTGGGATCGGTCCTCCTCGTTCATGCGAGGAGCCGCTGGAGCTCCCGCCCAAATACGCAAAGCCCTGTGGTCTGACTCCAGTAACCCCTGGAGCGAGCGTGGTGCCGACGTCTCGGTTCCCGGCGTGCTCGAAGATAGCGGAGACATCTCGCTCGGCGACGAGCCTGCGGCAGCACGCGAGGCCATCGAAGCCGGAATCGTTCGGCTGCTCGACCAGGGGATCTGCCCGATCGCGCTCGGCGGCGACCACTCCGTGACCTATCCACTCGTGCGCGCCTACCGCGGTCGCGTGGACGGGCTGACAATCGTGCACGTCGACGCGCACACTGATCTATATGACGAGTTCCAGGGTGACCGATACTCGCATGCGTGCCCCTTCGCCCGAATCATGGAGGAAGGACTCGCGGAGCGGCTGGTGCAGATCGGGATCCGGACAGCATCGAGCCATCAGCGCGAGCAGGCAGCGAGATTCGGCGTAGAAATCTATGACATGAGCCGGTGGTTCGAAGCCCCGCTCGAGACGATCCAGGCGCCCGTGTATGTCTCGATCGATCTCGATGGCATTGACCCGGCCTACGCTCCGGGCGTGTCACACCCCGAGCCGGGAGGCTTGTCCACGCGAGACGTTGTCTCGCTCATCCATCGTCTTCCCGCTCGCATCGTCGGGGCTGACCTGGTTGAATACAACCCCGACAACGACGTCCGCGACCTCACGGCTCGCGTCGCCGCAAAGCTGGTGAAGGAGTTAGTGGGAATGTTGTCCGTGCAATCCGTGGCTCTACTTCACGACGACTGAACTCTCCGCCACGCGCCCGCGCTCGTCCCTGGCGGTGATCTTGTGGACACCAGGAGTGAGCGGCCACATCAGCGCGGCCTCCGACGAAGACGACCCGACCACCCGGTCGGCAACCTGCCACTCGATCGTGCCCGGCGATGCCGCGACGACGCGCAGCGGCAGTGTCTGAAACTCACGCCGCAGCGTTGGATCGATCAGGTAGGTCGCTCCCGATGGAGGGTTCACGATCTCGAGCGGACCTCGAACGGTCGGTGGCAACGGGGCAACGGCGGGCCGGGTCGAAGCGCTCATCACTCGAGGCGCCATTTCTGTCATCAAACCGTTCTGCCTCGCCCACTGGCGGTACGCCGGCGGCCAGATGACGAGCAGCCCGTCGTCGCTGAGGTGATGCCAGCTGCAGGGCGGATCGTTGGCCAGTGGCAACCGTTCGCGCTGGCGCGCCGGGCACCAGGGGTTCGCAGGCATGCCGGAAAGCGCACAGACTTCGCGCTCGACGATGCCGTCTGGCACGGCAAGGATGGCGCGAGCTCCGAACCCTGCCGCGCCGTGGAGCCGTTGGGTCGCGGCGAGCATGACCGCATGGAATATCGGCGCCGCCCCCGTAACGCCCGTCGACGACTTGAGCGGTGTGCGATCGAAGTTGCCGACCCACACGCCGACGGTGACGTCCCTGGTGTAGCCGATGGTCCAGTTGTCGTGATACGCCTGCGAGGTCCCCGTCTTCACCGCGACCGGGAACGGGAATTCGAGGCTGCCGCCCCGCCCGAAGATGTACTCGCGCGCGCTGTCGTCGGAGAGAATGTCGGTGATCCAGTAAGCGGTCAGCGGCGAGACGATTGGGCGACGCTTCTGGTCCTCGCCCGAGAGCCCCTGAGCGTCAATCCGCGGCATCTGCGTCCCGTCTGACTGAATCCGCCAGATCTGCGTCCCGTCATCGGGCGGATCTAATGCCCACGACGGTTCAATCCACTCGCCGCCGCGCGCAAGCGTCGAATAGGCAGCCACGAGCTCGTCGAGTCGTACTTCGGCGTTGCCGAGCGTCAGGCCGAGGCCGTAATAGGACGGCGTCCGGTCGAACGTCGAAAGCCCGGCGCGCATCAGAAAGCGCTGCAGCGCAGGCACGCCGAGCTCTGAGGCGAGCACCACGGCGGGCACGTTCTCAGACCCCGCCAATGCCCGCCGCGCCAGCAGCGGACCACGGTATCGGCCATCGTAATTGCGTGGGCTATAGAGAACTCCGGCCTCGGCGGTTGGAAAATGCGATGGCACATCCGCCAGCACGCTGGCCGGCGTGAACCCGGACTCGAACGCGAGCGCATACGTAAAGGGTTTGAGTGCGGAGCCGGGTTGGCGCGGTGTCAACGGCCCATTGATCGCCCCGCCGTGCTCCGCATCCGCGTAGTCACCCGATCCCTCCCAGGCCAGCCACTCGCCGCGAGCGTTGTCCAGGACGACGACCGCGACGTTGGCGGCGCCGTGCCGCTCGAGCGCCTGCCGGTGGCTCCTGATGATGCCGACGATATCGGCCTGGAGTCCGGCGTCGAGGGTAGTCTGGATGCGCGGCGGGAGATTCGGTCCAGCCTTCGCTTTCACCATCTCGACAAAATGCGGCGCCAGAAATGGCGACGGCGTGCGCGAAAAGCGCAAACGCTCGTCTTTCGCCTCGCGCGCCTGATCGGCGGTCAGCGCGCCGAGAGCCTCCATCCGCCGAAGCACGGTCCGCTGTCGCGCAATCGCCTGGTCGCGCTTGCGAAATGGGTTGTACCCGCTCGGCCGCTGCGGCAAGCCGGCCAGAAACGCGGCCTGTGCGGGCGTCAACATCGACGGTTCGGCGGCAAAATAGGCTCGGCTCGCCCTGCTGGCGCCGACCACTTGATTGCCGTACGCCGCGAGATTGAGGTAGAGCGCGAGAATCTCGCGCTTGTCGAACCGGTGCTCGAGCCGCAGCGCGAGCACGGCCTCGCGAATCTTCTCGCGCACGCCCCGGACGCGCTTCGGCGACCGCCGGTTGAGGAGGAGCTTCGCAACCTGCTGCGTGATCGTTGAACCGCCCTCGACGATCTTTCCCTCTGACAGGTTCTGCCGTACCGCTCTGGCGATGGCAACGGGATCGACGCCGGGATGCGACCAGAAGCGGCGATCCTCGGCTGCGATCGTCGCCGCGACAAGGCTGGGTGGCAGGCTCTGCGGATCGAGGTGCACACTGCGCGTACCGTCACCAGAGAGCGACTCGTAGAGGGGCACGCCACGGCGATCGACGACGACCGTGGAGGTCGCGCCGTCGATGTCGAGGAGCGCGGGATCGATTGGCCCGAGCCGCACCCAGAGGGCCATAGCCACGAGCGACAGGACGAGGGCTGCCAGAAACCGCCAATGGCGCAAGACCCCGCAAACGAACCGGACAAATCGCTTCAAGGATTCTGCCTGCATTTCTCAATGCGCTTGGGGCCTCGCCTTCGCGCAGCTTCGGCGCAGCTCGCCGTAGCCTTGGCGGAGGCGGCCACCCCCAAGCGCTCTCGCTCGGCCATTCGGCCTCGCTCGGGCCGCGGGCGCTGCCGACAACTGCCGCCGGGATCAATCAACCCCAGCCCGGCTCGGCGCCAATCTCCTGTCTCCTGTCTCCTATCTCCTGTCTCCTATCTCCTGACTTCAATCACCGCCGTCGCCGTCCGGCCGAAAACTTCCGGCGAGTACATCTCTTCGGCGCGAGCCGGCGCGGTCCGGAACGTCCCCGCAGTCGTGGCGCGGACGATGTAGGTGAACTCGTGCTTTCCTTCGCTGAGTCGCGTCGCAAAGAGTTGAACGCGGTCGTCGAAGCGCTCGACGTGGTCGAAGCCGCCGCGCTCCCACCACGAGAACCAGTTCTCGCTGCTGCGATCGCCCTGATTGTCCTGTTCCCGCGCCAGTGACGCCGCGGTCGTGGCAAACCAGGACTCGACTGCCTCGAAGCCTGCGGGCAGCGGGTCGGTCACGGCCACGTATCGCCGCTCCTTGGTCAGGTTGAACGACAGCGTCACTCGAACGAGATCGCCTGCCTTGTAGCTCGTGGCTGCGGGGCGCGTGCCCGTCTCGACATAGGGCGTATACGACCGCGCGATCTGGAACCCGCTGTCCAGCCCCTCGCTGGAAGAGCTCGTCAGAGGCGTAGCGCAGACGCGTGGCGTAGAAGAGCGTTCCGGTTCCCTCGCGCGTGAACGTCAGCGGACGTGACGTGCCGCCCGGCCCAAGAGTCAGCACTTTGCTCATCGGCAAGCTCCTTCGTCTTCGAGGTCGTCGTGCGTCCCTTGAACTCCTCGCGAGCGAGATCTTCCGTGCCCAGCTTGACGACTGCGCGAAAGTCTGGCGGCGCGCTCTCGTACTTCCGGTAGTACGCGACGAGCGCCTCCATCGCGAGCGCGTTCTCCTGCGTGTTCCCCCAGCGTCCGTCCTTTCGCGCCGCCATCATCCACCGGACCATCTGACGGATCGGCGCGTCGTTGACGTTGGCCTTCACGAGCGAGTTGAGCACGATCGACGTCGTCCGCACGTTGGAGTTCCAGAACCAGAGGAGGTACGGATCGCTGAGCTCCTCGACGTGGGCGCCGCCGGCCTCGGGCAGAATCGCGTTCGTCATGCGGCGCCGGAGGTCGGTGAGGCGGCCGGCCGACTCGGCCGAGATCCGCCGCGCGCCATCAGCGCGTCGTGGAGGTAGGCCAGCCCGAAGACCGGCATCCGCTCGCGATAGCCGTAGAGCCGCGTCAGATTCGAGTCCTGGTTGCGCCCGCCTTCGACGAGCACCTTGACGGCAAACGCCTGCCAAGCGGTGTAGGACGGCCACCAGCCTTCGTTGGTCGGCGGCTCGCGCGGCGAGCTCCTTCTCGAGGTAGGCGTAGGCGCGCGCGCGCATGCCGGCGTCGACCTGGTACTTCTGGTCGACGGCGGTCTTGAACACGTGCAGCAGGTACGCGGTGAGGTACGGCGATGTGTAGCCGCAGTCGCCGGCCCAGTACCAGAAACCTCCGTCGCCGACACTGAAACTTCTCGAGGTCCTTGAGGTTCTGCTGCGCCGACGGCCGCATCTTCGTCGTGTCCATGCCCGGCAGCGAGAACGCGTCGCCGAGATCGGACGCCAGCACGAGCGCGAGCGTCCGCGACCCGCGCTGTTCGGCACAGCCGTAGGGATACTCGACGAGGTACCGCGCGCCTTCGCCGAGTCCGACCATCGCCGTCGACGACAGCTCGACGTGACAGGCCGCCAATGCCCGGGACGACGGTCGCGGGAATCGTCAGCGTTTCGGTCGCCGTCGCGTTGCCGTCGGTCGCCTCGCCATACGCGGCCACCGTCTCCGGAGACACGAGCAACTCGACCGGGATGACGTCCTCGAAGGCGTCCGTCTCGTCCCCGATCTTGACCGTCATCCGCACGCGGGCCCGACCGACCTTCTTGCCGGCCGCGTCGAACCGCGCCTCGATCGACCCGCCGGCGGCGACCTGCAGCGTCTGCTCCGCACCGGCCGTGAACTCGAGGACGTCCGGATCGAGGCTCGCGATGGTCACCGTCGCGGCGCCGGCGGTCTTCAGCTGGCTGGTGACGACTGCGCCGAAGTACGCCTTGTCGCCGAGAGCGAGGAATCGCGGGAACGTCGGCTTGAGCGTCAGCGGCTTGTTGATGCGGACCTCGGCGTCGCTCGACCCGAACCGCGAGGCGCGATCGGCCGCGACGGCCATGATCCGGTAGGTCGTCAGCGACTCCGGCAGCTTGACCTCGATCTCGCCCTTGCCGTACTCGTCGGTCGTCGACCGATCCGAGCCAGAACGCCAGCACGCGGAAATCCTTCCGCAGCGTCCCCGCCCCGGCGTCCGCGCCACCGCCGCCGCCTTCCGTCTCGCCCTTCGGCGTCAGCACGCGCCGGCTGATGATGCGCTGGCGGTTGTCGGCGTTCATGACCTGCAGCGCCTTGTGCACGTAGACCGAACCGAGCACGTCGGGCGTGCGATACGCGGTCAGCGACAGCACGCCGTAGTCGACGGCCCAGAGCGTCACCTCGCTCGGCGCGCCGCGACCGGTCGCGTCTTTCACGTCGAGCAGCACCTTGGCGGCGTTCGCCGGACGGTACTCTTCCTTGTCCGCCCGCACGCCGACCGTCAATCGCTTCGACGCGTCCTCGACGTTCAGTTCGACGTATCCGAGCCGGAACGACGGCTTGCCCGGATCGGACGGATCTTCGACGACGTTGGGTCCTTCGTCCTCGGATCGCTCGTCTGGCCGCGTGGCCGTGGGCTCGACGGTCTTCGCTTCAGCCTGGCTCCTCCCCTTCACGAGCAGCACCGAGACGAAGACGTTCGGGATGTCTTCTTCGGTGATCGGAATCGAGATCGACTGCTGCGTCGACGTCAGCGCGAAACTGGCGATGCGATCGGACGCCTTCGCGCTCGGTCGTGACGAGCGCCGTGGCCTGTTCCCACGGCGACTGAATCATGATCCGCGCGGTGTCGCCGGGCTTGTAAGTGCGGCGCTCGGGCACGAGCTCGATGCGGTTGTGGTCGAACCGCGCCCACGCGGTGTAGCCGTCGCCGAGGGCATAGAACGACGTCCGCGTCACCGCGAACCGCTTGTTCGTGTCGCGCGCGGTCGCTTCCAGGATGAAATAGCCGCCGTTTGGCAGCGGTGCGCTGAGCGGCACCGGCTCGGCGCCGGTCGTCACCGTCCACGAGCCGGCGGGCACTTCCTTTCGCTCCGTGTCCCACGTGTAGAAGCCGTTGCCTTCGGCGCGACGGACGCTGGTCCACTGAATCTGCGTCAGCGTGACGGTCACCGACACGCCGGTCGACGACCTGACCGTCCGGCGCGACGGTCACGATCTCGGTGTTCAGCCCTGCCTTCTGCTGAAGAAAGTACGACGAGCGGCGAAGGCCGATGTACCACGGCGCCGGATGCACCAGCAGGCTGGCGCGATTGGCGATGTGCTGCCGCGAGACGTCCTCGACGTCTCCCTCGAGCGTGTACATGTACGGCACGCCTGCGTCGGCCTGTGGCGTCAGCGCACAGCGGGAAGCTCGCCCGACTTCGTGAGTGTGCCCTCGTCGCGGCTGACTTCTCCCGCCACGGCGGTGTCGCCACGCTCGCTCCAGCCGACGAATTCCCACCGGTCGTTCCGGAAACTTGTCGACGACGGCGGGCGGCGCCGAACGGATCGGGCGATCGCGTCAACGCCCACTTCACCGGGCGCGCGCCCATCGGCGCGCCGAAGAGATACCGCGCCGTCACGACTCCCCTCAGCGGCTCGCCGGCCATCGCGCGATCGCTCTTGAGCGCGACGTCGACGCGGAAGTCGGGACGACGGTAGGCGGCAACCAGAAACGAACCATTGACGGCCTTCTGGTACGGAACCGCGTCGTCGAGCTCCGGGCTCGGCACGTCACCAGGCTGGACATCCTCGGGCGCCTTCGGCTTCGGCTTGTCGATCTCGAGTACCGCGCGCACCGAGTAATTGCCAAGCGCACCTTCCGCCGGCAGCGTCGTCGTCCATTCGGCACTGCTCCAGTCGTTGATGGTGACGGTACGCTCGTCGACGATCCGGTATCTGGCTGTCGCGCAGCGAGATGAAGACCGGCGTTCCGGATTCAGAAGACGGATGCCGCTCGGCGTGTTCTGACGGAGGATGGCCTTGAAGTGCACCTCTTCGCCCAGCCGATAGACGCCGCGATCGCTGAAGACCGTGCCGCGCAGCATCGGCTCGGCCTCGCCGCGATTGAAGGGCACGCCGAAGTCCCAGGGCTCGATGCCCTTCGTTCCAGTTGCTGCCGACGTAGGCGATGTCGCCATCCTTCTCGGCCAGGACGACGAAGTCGGGCTTCTGCCACTCGGCGTAGTCCTCTTCACCGGTGTAGCGGCGCTCGCGATACGGGATGCCCGGCCCGGTCGCGACGCCGTCGGCGCCGGTCGTGCCGCTCCAGTGGAGGCTGTTGTCGCGGTTGACGATCGACACCTTTGCGCCGGCAACCGGCACGGCATTATCGAGGCGAGTCACGAACACCAGAGTGTTCTGCGGGCTGTCCTTGACCGTCACGCCGAGGTTCGTCACCTGCACGAGCGACGCGCGGGCCGCCTGGACCGAGCGCTTTGCGTTCGGGATCGACGCCCCGTTCTCGACGGCGGCCCAGACGAGGCCCGTAGCCACGCGGGCCGAGGACCTTCGACACGTCGAGGCCGTGCGACTGGATGCGGTCGTTGGTGATGCCGAGCTTGCGATTCACCGGATCGACCGGCGGCCTGATGCCAAACGTCGGCGTCAGCGCGCGAATCGTCGGCATGAGGTCGTCGGTCTTCAAAGGCGCCGCCCACTGCTTCACGTCGAAGAGATTTCGTGAGTAGAACGGCAACACCGATCCGCCGCTCGCTTCCCAGACCCCGTGGCCGTCACCGAAGCTGGTGAATGCCGTGCGATGCCAGTTGTCGACCGTACCCGCCCAGGTGTAGCCGAGCGTCTGTCCGTCAACCGAGGTCAGGCCGGCGTCGATCGCGGCGAAATACCTGGTCGCGGGTGGCTGGGCGCTATAGCGCGCGTCCTCGATCGTCAGCCGCCCGCCGCTGTCCCTTCCCCATCTCGTCGTCGGCGTCGTCGAGCAGATCCGGCTTTGGAAGATCGGTTCCGGCGCCGGTCGTGACGTCGGTCAGGCGAAGAGATTTGGCGAAGTCGGAGACTCGCACGGGGGTGTCGAATATGAGTGGATTCCGCTCATCGGGATCGCAACTGGCGCTGCAGTCGAACCCCCAGACGAACAGGGTCGGCTCCGCTTTCATCGTGTATTCCTGGGTTCGACCTGGCGTGGCCGAGCCGGCGGGCGACTTGAGCGTCGCGGCCAAGCGCGAGCTTCACCCAGCTGTCGGACGGAACGCGTGTCGCCGTCTCGAAGAGCCACGAGCGTGTTGGCGGGCGGGTATCGCTTCTTGTCCCAGTCGTTCGTGAGCCGGAGAGTCACCGGGGCGCTCGACGAGACCGCCGCTTTCGTTGCCGCGACCTTGGCGTTGAAGCGGTTCAGCGATGTCTGCATCGATGCTATTCAGACGTTGTTGGACCGCGGGTGAGATCGACGGCGGAGTCCATTCGTGCGGCTCGAACCGCGCGCTGAGCGCAGCGGCAATGTCAGCGCGCTCGACCGGCTGGTTGAACCGCAGCAGAATCACGAACGGCGCGTCAGCGCGCCCGCCGCGACGATACGTTTCGGTTCGGAGCAGCTTCACCGTCGGCGTCGATGAAGCTGAAGGTGTACGCCTTGCCGAGCGTCCGCCCGCTGACGGCAGCCGCCGTCGCGTCGACGGTGACGTCGTAGCGCGTCGCGTACGGCAGCGGCGGTCTTCGCGGCAGGCAGTGAAGATGAGGATCGTCGTCCCCGACCAGCGAAACGCGCCAGGGATGGCCGGCGTGATCGTCACGTAAGGCGGCCTGGACGACCGACGGAATGCGTCCGAGCGAGACCATCGGCTCCGAAAACACGATCCGGATTTCATTGGCTTCGGCGAGGCTGGCCACCTCACCAGTTGGGCCGGCGCTGACGACGCTCAGGTTCCTGCCGGCACCAGCCGGCGTCTGCGCCGCCACGGCGGAACGGCTACGAGGGCAACAAGGCACACGCCGAGCGCAAGAAATGACTTCATACAGTTGGATGTCGGATGAAAAAGCGCCCGCGGCCCGAGCGCGGCGCATCGTCGCCGCGCGAGAGCGAGCTCCGCTGCGAGCCGCTGCGAGCGGAGCGCCCGCGAGTATTGAACAACGATAGGCAGCAGAAAGGCGTCGAGCGAGCGTCAAGACCTGAAAAAGGAAGCTCGAACGGTCGCGCCATACACCTGACCGGGTCGCAGATCCCGGCTGAAAAGATTAGACACCGGGGCTGGGGAATCGGGCAATTCTGAATGCTGAGTGCTGAATGCTGAAGTAAATTCGGAATTGTGAACTTCAGAATTCAATTCCGAAGTTCCGAATTCTGATTTCACTTCAGCATTCAGCACTCAGCATTCAGAATTGTTAAGCGTGTGCCCGCCGTCGCCGATCGGCAACGTCGAAGAGCGATGGCAGGCGCTGGCGCAGCGCTTCGACAGCGCGGAGACCCGGCGACGTGCCGAACGTGATCGTCATGACGGTGTAGTACATCACCGTGACGACTCCGGCGATCGTCCAGAAGCCGAGGTTCGTCAACGAGGCGACGCCCGGCGGCGACGCCGAGCGAGACCACCGCGTCGAGCGCGGTCGCAAGCGAGCGGGAAATGATCCGGGCGCGGAGGGCCAGCGATTCGTCGGACGGCGGCGCGACGGTGCGACGATCCCCGTCGACGGGGACCGCCCCGCTCTCGGAGTACGCGAGAGGATGCCCGATGAGTTGTGCCTGTGCCTGAATCAGCCGGCTGACGCGGCGATCGCCGAGTGGGAACAGGCGGCAGAACTCGTCCACCACTTCGTCGGAGTCGAGACCAATGGCGCGGGCGTAATCGCGGACGAAGGCGCGGGCGAAGATCCCCGACGGCCACCGCGAAAAGTCGTTCCGTTCGAGCCCGTCCCAGAGGTCCCCGCCGACCTTGGTCACCGAAGCAATGGTCTCGATCGAAATGCCCCGGCGCTCACGCTCAGCGCGAAGTCGGGGCCCGAATGTATCCCTGTCGGACATGAAAAGGCTCTCAAGGACAGCAAGTCTAGGGCCGGGGCCATGCCCCTGATTCCGGCGGTTTTGTCGAGTTCTGGGCTCAGAACGGCTCAGTTCTGTAATCTGTAACCTCAAAATGGAACACCGACCGACCGCTCGTTGCCTGAGCGTCACACGTGCGCTACCTCTGTCGGCATGCGGGCGCGTGCTGCTCGGCGGGTTGGGCCATCCCTGTCGAACCGGCCGTTTCGTCCCGCCTCGACGTTCATTTCGGCGCCAGGTTGGGCCGGGAACGCATCTTTGTTTCGAGCAGCGGGTTTCAGCGGGGGTTTCAGAAGCGGCTTCACACGGACCGCATCCCGACGGAGCGGCGGCGGTGCTTGGCGTTCAGGAGGCCACTGGGGCGTGCGTGTTCTTCGAAGGCGATCGCGGCAACCTCTGTGCGATCCACCGAGAGCTCGGCGTCGAATCGCTGCCGATGGCGTGCCGGCAGTTTCCCAGAGTCGTGCTCGAGGATCCGCGGGGCACGCTCATCTCGCTTTCACACTTCTGCCCGACGGCTGCCGCGCTTCTGCACGCATCACGATCTGCGACGGCGTTCGAGATCGTCGAGGCGCCTTCTTCGCTCACGCTCGCTGGACATGCGGAGGGGCTGGATGCTCGCGACGTGCTGCCACCGCTACTCCGCCCGGGCATGCTGACCGACCACGACGGCTACGACGCGTGGGAACGGCGCGCGATCGGCGTGCTGGCGCGGGACGACCTCACCGCCGAGCAGAGCGCTCGACATCATCGGCATGGCCACCGCTGGCGGTGCAGGCATGGCGGCCGGGTCCGATCAGCCTGCGAGCCACGATCGATCGCGAGTTCGACATTGCGTCGGCGCGAAAACCGGACAAAGATTTGGACGGCCACGCCCGGGGCGCGACGAATGAACTCGACGTTGCCCGCGTTCAGCTGGCGGTGGACTCGGTGCCACCGGGCCTGCCGCGCCCGCTCAGTCTTCGAGGGATCCGCCGGTTTCGTCGACGGTTGGCCGGGCGAATTCGACGGCGTCGTGCGCGCGTACCTTGCGGCGCGCCTGTTCGGAAATTGGGTCGCGTACCATGGTCAGGGTCTGCACGCGATTGTCGAGTACCTGCAGGTCGCCCTGGCCGTCGTGAAGATGGAGGCCGTTCGGCAGCACGCGAGAGCAGCGCCGTCATCACCATGGCAGACCGTCAACGAAGCCATTCGAAACGCCGACCTGCCTGCTCGTGCACCTGGCGGACCCAAAGGCGCTGTCCCGCCGCCTGGGATAGCGCCAGCCGGCCTACGACTTCGGCCCTCGAGCGCTTCCTGCGCTACGCCGTCATCAACACCCGCTCGGACGAAGGCTCGTCGTCTTGTCCGAGCACTCCAGGACAGTTGACGTTGCTGCGCATCCTCGTCAACGAGCTGACCTCGATCGGACTGACCGATGTCAGCATGGACGAGCACGGCTACGTGATGGGGACGATCCCGTCGACCACCACGCAAGCTCCACGTCCCGGTCATCGGCTTCATCGCGCACGTCGACACGTCGCCGGAGATGCAGGGCCACGAAGTCCGGCCGATCGTCCACCGCGCCTACGACGGCCGCGATCTGGTGCTGCCCGACGATCCGGCATCCGTGCTGCGAGCCGCCGACGATCCCTCGCTCGCCGGCACACCTCGGCCACGACATCGTCACCGCCTCGGGAGCAACGCTACTCGGCGCCGACGACAAGGCCGGCGTGGCGGAAATCGTCGCCGCGGCTGAATACCTGATGGCGCACCCCGAGATTCCGCATGGCGACGTCCGCGTGGCGTTCACGCCTGACGAAGAGATCGGGCGCGGCGCGAATCTCTTCGACGTCGGCCGTTTTGGCGCGCTCTGTGCCTACACGCTGGACGGCGGCAACGCCGGCGAGCTCGAGTGGGAGAGCTTCTCGGCCGATGCCATGACGATCACCTTCAAGGGGTTCAACACGCACCCAGGCTACGCGAAGGGCCGCATGGTCAACGCGATCAAGCTCGCGGCGGATTTCGTATCGCGCCTGCCGGCCGACCGCCTGTCTCCGGAAACGACCGACGGTTACGACGGCTACGTGCATCCTTACATGATGGAGGCGTCGGTCGAACGCACCTCGGTCCGCTTGCTCGTCAGGGATTTTTCGACGAACGGACTCGAGGAGAAGGAGACGTTGGTCGAGGAGGTCGCGCGCGCAGTCGTCACCGGCCATGCGGGCGCGAGTGTCGAGATCCGGATCACCGAGTCCTACCGCAACATGCGCGAGATCCTCGAGGGGTATCCCGAGGTCGTCGAGTGTGCCCGCGAAGCGATTCGGCGCTCCGGCCTGACCCCGATCGAACGGCCGATCCGCGGCGGCACCGACGGATCGCGCCTGTCATTCATGGGCCTGCCGACACCGAACATCTTCGCGGGCGAGCACAACTTCCATTCCCGGCTCGAATGGGTCTCGGCGCAGGACATGGATAAGGCGGTCGAGACGATCGTCAATCTCTGCCGGGTGTGGGAAGAGCGGACGGCTGCGCCCTGAGTCGGGGCTCGATCGGGCTCGGGCTCGGGGCTCGGGGCTCGGGGCTCGGGGCTCGGGGCTCGGCTCGGGGCTCGGGAAGAGCATCGATTAGTTGGTCGATGGTTTTCCCGAGCCCCGAGCCCCGAACGCCGACGTCTATTGATCCACCGTGAAATTCGTCGCCACGGTCATGATCACCGGCACCGCCACGCCGTTCATCAACGTCGGCTCGAACTGCCATTGTCGGACGGCCTCGACGGCGGCCTTGCCGAGCTGAGCGGGGCCGCTAAGGACGCGTGCGTCCCGAACGTGACCGGCTGAATCGATGGTGACTTCCATCACGACCACTCCCTGAACCTTCGCGGCCAGCGCTTCTGGCGGGTAGACCGGCGGGACGTCCCGTGTCTTCATGGGAGGTTTCATGTTCCCGCCGAGCCGGATCGGCGTTTGGCCGTCGACGAGCGCCGGGGGTGGCGGAGGTGGCGGCGGCGGCGGCGCTGAAAGCGCGGCCTCTTGTCCGGCGCTTCCCTGCGGGCCACCCAGCGTGAAGTTCACCGTGACCGTCATGATGACCGGCACGAACTCGTTGTTCAGCATCGTCGGCTGGAATTGCCATTGCTTCACGGCATCCAGGGCGGCCTGGTCCAGCAGCGGCTGGCCCCGAAGGACACGGCCCTCGAAGATGTTGCCGGCCGTGTCGATTGTGACTTCAAGAATCACCACGCCCTGCACGCCAGCCGCCTGGGCCTCAGCGGGGTAGATCGGTTTGACGTCCCTGACTTTGACCGGTGGCTTGATGTTCCCGCCGACACGGAGCGGCGCCTGTCCCTCGACGAGCGCGGCTGGTGGCGGAGGGGGTGGCGGTGGTGGCGGCGGTTGACCCGATGCTGGCACGAACACCATCGCGTCCTGCCCGGTCGTCTTCTTGAGCTCCATCGCCCGGTTGCGCAAGTGCATCGGCCTCCGCCAGCATCGCCCGTTTGGCGGCTGGGTCGGTTTCGAGGTTGGCCTTCATGCGCAGCAGGATGTTCTTGTAGACGAGCGCATCGGCGTAGTCCGGTCGAGCCGACAACGCTCGATCCGACGCGGCGATGCCGGAATCGAGGTAGCGCCGCTTCTGTTCTGAAGAGAGCGACTGATCCTTGAACGCCTTCTCACAGTAGAAAACGGCGGTGAGCTGCTGAACTTCGGCGTTTGACGGGTTCGCGGTCGCAGCCGCCTCGAGCGTCTCGACCGCTCGCTCGAACTGGCCATCCCTGGCGTAGAAGCCGGCCACCGCGCCCGCCGCCGCGGGATCCTTTGCCGCCGCGCGCTGGAGCGCCAGCATCGTCGCTTCGGCGTCGCTCCTGGCGCCGCGGCTCTCCTGCAGCCGAGCGAGCTGCAAGTACAGATCAACCTTCGACGGATCGGCCTCGATGGCCTTCTTCAGATCGCGCTCGCGAGAAGACTCCGGTCCGGCCTCACCTGGTCGGCGGTCCCTCGGCGGATTCTGACTCGTTTGACCCGGTGACGATACCAGCAACGTCGCCTCAGCCTTCAACGGGAACCGAGATGAAGCATAGAGACCAGTCGCCAGCAACACGGCCGCCATGGCAACGCTCGAACCGACGATTCTCGTGGATGACATCGCAGCCTCCGTAGAAATCAGCACCATCCGGTGGAACAGGTGACGACGACGAGCGAAAGGTGTGGCCGGGTAGAGCGTCGGCTGATCGGCAAACGCCAGCAACGCTTCCATGTAGGTCTTGCGCGCGTTGGTGAGCTGCACCGTCAACTCGTCGACGACTTCCTCGCGCGATGACTGCACGCGCGACACGAGCCACCACATCGCAGGGTTGAACCAGAACAAGGCGCAAATCCCCTCTTCGACGAGCACCCACGCCCAGTCGCGCCGGCGCACGTGCCACAGCTCGTGCGCCAGCACAGCACGCTGAACGCCCGCGGGCAGCGACGAGAATGAAGCGGGGAGGAGAACCGCGGGCTTGAGCACGCCGAAGGTCACGGGCTGGCCGAGCCGTGGGACCCGGCGAATCTCCGCGCCGGCTTCTATCAGCGCGGCGAGCTCGTCGTACTCATCGTCGTTCGGTGCCCTCTCACCGCTGCGACGGAGCCGCTGCAGACCGTGGATGCCGATGAGTAGCCACGCCAGGCGCAGGATCGCGCCGATCGCCAGGAACATCCCAACGTAGGAGCGCCAGTTCGCTCGTATGTGTGTCGAGACGCGCGCGAGAACCGGCGACGATGCGCTCAACGTCGATGCCGCGCCCAGCCCTGTCGGCAGTTCGGCGTCGAGGTCCTCCATCCGCGCGACCGACGGATCGATCGCCGACGACCGCCACGGCTGCAGGACGGGCAGCGCCAGGCAGGTGACGAGCACGAGCCGCCAGAAGGCATGTCGAATGACGGGGGCATCGATCCTGAGGAGGTGCATGACGACTGCGGCGGCAATCGCGAGCAGCGCAATCTGAACGTTCCACTGGGCGAGGTTCTCGAGCAGGTTTGGAGCCATCAGTCGTCCTCCTCTTCCGCCGTCGTCGCCTTTTTCTTCCCGTTCTCCGCGTCGAGCATGATCCGACGGATACGCTGGCGTTCGTCCTTCGTGAGACGCGTCGCGCTGTCGCCGTCGGCCAGATGCAGCAGCAGGGCACCAGCGGCGCCGTCGAAGACGCGATCGACGAAGTCGCGAACCATCGCGCCGACGACCTGCTGGCGCGGACGCGCCGGCCGGTACACGTACGCGCGATCCACCTGCGTTTTCTTGAGGTAGCCCTTCTCCTCGAGAATCCTCATCATCGTCATGACGGTGGTATACGCGATGCTGCGCTTTTCGCGGAGCGCCTCGTAGACGTCGCGGACGGTCGCCTTGTCGAGCCGCCACACTTCTTTCATGATGGCGAGCTCCTGAGGGGTGAGCGTCGGGTGGGGGGTGCGCATCTGGCTACTAACTATTTAGTACTTAAGAATGAGTTGTCAAGGGGCTCAGGGCTCGGGGCTCAGGGCTCAGGGCTCGAGGCATGACTGGTCGCAACGTTCTTGCCTGAGCCTTCGAGCCCTGAGCCCTGAGCCGACGTGTCAGACCTCAAACTCAGCCACCACCGGCGCGTGATCGCTGGTGCCGAACTCGCGCTGAGCTTCTGAGCGGCGGGCGCGCGCATAGAGGGACTGGCTTGCCAGAATGTAGTCGAGGCGCCAGCCGATGTTGCGCTGGCGCATTTCGCGCCAGGGCGCCCACCACGTGAAGAGTTGATCGTTATCCGGATCGAGCGCGCGACCGACATCGACGAGGTCGTGGCTGATGATGCGCTCGAGCAGTTCGCGCTCCTCAGGCAGCTGACCGGTCGCCCGCGGCTTGCGTTCCTTCGGGTGGACGTCGGCATCGGTTCGCGCGACGTTCAGATCGCCGCAGATCACGAGCGGCAAGGCATCGGCTCGGCTATCGGCGGCAAACGCGTCGAGCGCCGTGAGGAACTGCATCTTCGCCGGAAAGTCCTTGCCGCCATTGGGCACATAGACCGATGCCACAGTGGCGTGCGGTGTCTTCACAGTGACAATTCGGTTCTCGTAGTCGAACGCGGGATGCGCAAAGGCTGGCCGTTCGGGTGAAAGCTCTTTGCGCACGAGCAGACCCACCCCGGAGTACCCCTTCGACCCGTGCCAGTAGCACCAGTAATCCTCGAGCTCGCACAGAAACATCGGGATCTGGTCGGGAGACGCCTTGATCTCCTGCAGGCACAAAATGTCTGGCCGCTCTTTGCGCGCCCAGTCCTGCACTTGATCGAGACGGGCGCGGATGCCGTTGACGTTCCAGGTACCAATCTTGAGCGATGCGGGCATGGGGATGTTCAGTAGCGGCGCTCGAGGGTCAAGCGGACGGGCTTCAGGCCCTCGGCGGCGGTCAGCGTCACCTCATCAGCGGAGTCGACGCTCGATGGCCGGCCGGCTTCGCGTGCGCGCTCCGCGAAGATCCTGTACTCGAACCCCTCCCGCGCCGCGATGACGAATCGTCCCATGAAATCGGCTAGGACGGGTTCGGAAACGATGCGGTCGCCCTCGCCGACTCCCTTCAGAAACACACGAGCACCTTCGGCGGGCGCCCCTCCGGCGTCAAACACGACTCCGGAGACGGCGACATACTCCTGACCCGCAGGAATCCTGAAGTCGGCAAGGTCTCGCCGCTCACCGGCAGCTAGCGTCACGCGTGTCGCCGCCGAGGGCAGCTCTGCGCCTGGATAGAACACGCGCGACAATCCGCCACTGGTTGCGCGCGCGGGCGCCGGCGGCAGGCTCAACACGAAACGTCCGGCCGGAATGCGTCCCAGCGTGTATCGTCCGCCGCGATCGGTGACGGTCCGCCGGCCGCTGCCACGCCGCCTCCAGCTGTCGGGTGTCATCGACAGAGAACTGGCTGTGTCGAGCTCGATTGTGAGCCCGGCGATTGGCCGGCCCGACGCGTCGATCACCCGGCCGGTGACCTGCCCGTTGTCGTGCAACGTCCGAACCAGATGCGCGCAACTGCGCTGGTCGCCGAGCGTCACGAGCGACGACGGCGCATCCGAATAAAAGCGCTCGGGAACCGTGACGCTGACGCGATACGTCCCCGGCCCCCGACTATCAACGCGAAAGTCGCCTGCTAGATCCGTCTCCACGCTATCCGCGACGCCTTCGCGTACAACGCTGACGGGGATGTCCGGCAGCGGCATCGGCGGCCCCGCCGCCTTTCCCATCAAGTCGCGCGGCACAACCATCACTCGACCGGTGATGTGTCCCACGCCGGCGCTCCCCTGTTTGACGTCACGGGCATAGGCGAGGTCCGCCCCCGCGTCCTCGACGTCACGGGTACCCAAGCAGCGACTGGTCGTCAACGCCCCTCCTTCGGAACGGACGGCATAAACGATGTACTCGTGGCCGGTTCTGAACGGAAGACTGCATCGGTCACCGGCTGGCGCCGTCGACACCTCGAGCGTGCTCGCGGTCACGCCACGCAACCCGTCGAGCACTGTGAACGACAAGAGCCGGGTAGTGCCAACGCGTTTGATCGTCTCGACCCGCCCCCCGAACACTGCCGAGGCACTCCAGTACGCCTCGCACGGCGCGGCGACTTGGGAGCAACAGTCCTGGGCCCGAGCGGTCGTGAGGCTGGCACAGCCGACCAGGAAGGCCGCCCCAACAGCCGAATAGACTCTTCTCAAGAACGCTTTGCTCAATCTGAAGGGTTCAGTCTGCATTTATCGGTGCGCTTGGGGCCCCACCCCCAAGCGCTCTCGCGCGGCGCCCGCCTACGCTCTTAGAGCTTCGGCGAGGTCTCGCCATAGCCTTGGCGAAGGCGGAACTCCGCGCCGCGCTCGGGCCGCAGGCGCTTCTCCTGTCTCCTGTCTCCTGTCTTCTGTCTCCTGTCTTCTGTCTTCTAGCTCCTAGCTCCTAGCTCCTTCTTTATTTGACCCCCCGCCCCTTCGTACGTGCCGTCGGCGTGGCCGTCCAGGGATCCTCCGGCCACGGATGCTTCGGATAGCGGGCCCGAAGTTCTTTCCGCACTTCGGGATAGGTGCGGGTCCAGAAGCTGCGCAGGTCGCGCGTCATCTGCACGGGCCGGCCGTTCGGGGCGAGGAGGGCAAGAAGAACCGGCACGCGTCGAGGCCCCACCCGAGGCGTGTCAGGTAGCCCAAAGAGCTCCTGCAGCTTTACCGCCGCGGTGACTGTTCCGTCCGCCTGATAGTCGAGGCGCGCGTCGCGTCCGCTCGGGACGCTGATGAACGGCGGCGCCATCTGATCGAGCCGCCGGCGTTCGTCTGCCGTCAGGCCATGCTCCAGCTCGAGATCGCGAAGCGTCCTGATTCCCCGCGCGGCGCGTTCGGCAAGTTGCCGCGCTTCCAGGTCGAGCCCGGCGAAACGGACACGGCGAAGCGTTTGCTCGTCCGCGTCGGGCACGGGCCGCGAGACATACAGGTCGACCAGCAATCGCTCGACCTCCTCGGGTTCCGCCAACACCGGACGTTCAACGAGGATCAACGCGTCGTGGTCACTCGCGCGATACGGCGCGCACGCTGCCGTTCTCTGGATCGAGCAGGTGCTCGACGACCGTGTGCGTTGGTTTGAGCCAGCTACGTTCGACTGCGCTTGCCATCCTGATCCGCGCCTCCGCCCCTTCGCCAGATCGCCCGGCCATGACGTCCAGCGCGACCAGAAACTCTCCGTCGCGAACGCCGCTGTCGGGGCCCACGACGGCTCCGTGTCCGGACGACAAGAGCACGCGCGGCGAGCGCGGCTCGCGCCGACGCGCGACGCGATCGGGATAACCGGCCAGGATCGCGCGATTGAATTCGACCTCGCCGAGCGATTGCCGAACTGGCGCTACAACTTCTCCTGCGATCGACCGCAGAGTCTCGGCAGTCCTCCGGAGCGACTGAGGCAGGTCACGCTGGCTCTCGACGATGCCGAGCAGATCGCTTGTGGTCGTCGCGCGAGGCCCGGAGGGCCGCGACTGCTCTCCCTGGCGGGAATACTCGCTTTGCGGGGAATAGTAGTGGCGCTCCGACAGCACAGCGCACGCGATGGCCGCCTCGCGGGCGCCACCAGCCGCGAGCAGGATCGCCGCCAGTCGAGGATGGAGCGGCAGTCGCTGTATGTGCCGCCCGGCTTGGGTCAGCTGGCCGTCCCGCGTCGCGCCAAGGCGCCCGAGCAGGTCGAACGCGCGGTCGACACGCTCTGGGAGCGGCGGCTCGAACCAGTCGAATGCCCTGGGATCGCCTCCCCACGCGAGGATGTCGAGCACGGCAGCGGACAAATCGACTCGCTGAATCTCGGGCTCGCGGAGCGCCCTCAACCGATCCCGCTCGTGCCACATCCGGATCGCCACGCCCGGCCCCAGCCGCGAGGCCCGGCCTGAACGCTGGTCCGCCGAGTCCTGCGAGATCCGTTCGGTCTCGAGGCTGTCGACGGCGCGCTCGGGATCGTAACGCGCCACCTTGTGGAGTCCGGTATCGACGACTGCCGCAACGCCGGGAACCGTGAGCGACGTTTCCGCGATGTTGGTCGACAGGATGATGCGCCGGCGCGTGGCTGACGCGATCGCCGCATCCTGTGCCGCCGCGTCGAGCGACCCGTGAAGCTCGACGATCTCGATGCCCTCGGTTGCGGGCGCGACGTCCCGATGCGCGCGCCCGATCTCGGCAGCGCCCGGAAGAAAGCACAGAATCTGACCGGAAGTTTCCCGCAGGCACGTGCCGACCGCGTCAGCGATGGACAGGCGCGGCGCATATCGAACGTCGAGCGAGTAGGACGTCCCGGCAACTTCGACGATCGGGCAATCGTCGAGATACGTCGACACCGCGGCGGCATCGAGCGTCGCCGACATGATCACCAGACGCAGGTCGGATCGGGCCAGCCAGGCCTGCTTCGCGAGCGCGATGCCGAGATCGGCGTGCACGCTGCGCTCGTGGAACTCGTCGAGGATGATGGTGCGAAAGCCCTCGAGCAGTGGATCCTGCTGCAGCCGTGCCGTCAGGATGCCCTCGGTGGCGAACAGCACCCTGGTCGCCGGACCAAACCGTCGCTCGAACCGGACGTGCCACCCCACTTCGTTGCCGATCGTCCAGCCACGCTCCGCGGCGACGCGCGTCGCCAGGCTTCGCGCCGCAACGCGTCGCGGCTGGAGCACGATCACCGGCCCGTCGACCGCCAGCGCCGGTGGAACACGCGTCGTCTTGCCAGCGCCCGGGGCGGCCGTAACCACCACCGCTCGGGACTCGCTGATGCTGGCGAGGATCTGGGGTATTGCGGAGTCGATGGGGAGGGAGGGGGGGACTCTTGGTTCAGGGTTCACGGTTCACGGTTCAGCGGTTCAGCGGTTCAGCGGTTCAGGGTTCAGAACTCCAGGAGGAGAGGTACCAGACCCACGAACTTTGAACTCTGGCCTGAGAACCACTGAACTTTGAACTCTGCCTGAGAACTCTGAACCGTGAACCCTGAACCCTGAACCTTGAACCCTGAACCCTGAACCCTGAACCGTTCACGCCACCTGTTCGGTGAGCAGCGCCATTGGCGTGGCGCGCTCGATCGCGGGGCTGACGGGCTTCTCGAGCTCGAGGACGGCGGCGGTGAGCCACGCGGCGGCCCTGAGCACCTTGAACTCGGCGTCGGTGACTTCGTGATTGCGGTCGAACACGACCTGCAGCGTCGTGCGCAACCGGTCGTCTCCAGGCACGTCGAAGTACAGCGTTTCGAGTCCACCCGCAGATCCCGCGGATCCTGTTCGCACCTGCACGGCTCTGGCACCGACGAGCCGGCGAAGTCCGTCGGCGAATCGCGCGTGCGCAGGCTCCGATCGCTCGTTGGCCGTCGCGAACACGGACCCGAGGAGCGCCGCGAGCTCTTGCGGTGGAGTGGTGGGAGCGTCGACGCGGCGGGGTCCGGCCAAATCCAGCTCTTTCGCAAAGGCGGCAGCCGCGTGATAGCGCACGCCGAGCCCGTCAATCCGCGCGACGGCGCTGCGAATGAAGCGAACCGGCACGACGAGGTTGGTCTCGGGGCCACTCAGGTGGAGTTCAGTCGTGCTGCCTGGGGCGAACTTCGAGCCGCTCTCGACGAGCACACCGGTGCTCGAGATGTTGACCAATTGCAGCTCAGGCCCCCACGAAAGCTTGATGCCCGACAACCAGGGCACCTCCCCTCGTCCTTTTCTCAGCGCGATGCGGCGATCGTCGACGTCACTGTCGCTCTTCTGTTGGGCGAGGAACGCGCCGGCTGCTTCGAGGACGTCGGCGCCGCCAGGCCGAGCCAGCGCGACCTGACGCGTGGCGTACTCCGCTGCCTCGTGGTACGCGAGCATCGCCGCGTATTCAATCCGGAGCTCGCGCGCGCGCGACAAGCCGTCGGCAATCTGCGCGGCCACCATGCCGCGGTCGTATTTGAGCCCCAGAGACACCGGCCGACGATTGAAGACCGGTCCGAAAAAGCCACGCCGGCCCGTCTGCTCCGCCGGCGCATCGACCAGCATGTCGAGGGCGGGGAGCGTCAACATCTGAATGTAAGGAGCGGTGTCGAGCTGCTTCATGTGCGTGAGCAGCTCGGCCTCGTCTGGCGGCGATAACAGCGCCGGCGCGAGGATGAGATCTGGCGCTCGTTCGGCAATAGCGGCAATGGCCGCCTGCACCGAAGGGACGACCACGAGGTCGGCTTTGATGTGCTCCTTGACGAGCGTGGTCAGCGCCCGTCGGCGCTTGAGATCGGCTTCGATAGCGAGGATGCGTGCCATTGTCGTCCCTTTGTTTTCCAGCGGCCCCGTCGCCTCCCGCGAGGCGCCCGCACACACTGTCCGCAAGGGCAGTACCCGTGCGCGGCGCCTGGTGCATCGCGCTAACACATTGATAAAAAGAGACTTTTAGCGTAATTACAGACCTGAAAGCGCGCAAAGTCTACCGTGAATAAGACTTTATTCCGCTGCTGGCGGTGCTCAAAGTCATTTCGAGAGGCTATATCTGGCTGGAGGTAGAAATCATCGTCAACCGCGCTGTTCGATCCTCGCCCAGGTGTCCTTGAGGGTGACGGTGCGGTTGAAGACAAGGCGACTGGCAGTCGAATCGGCGTCGACGCAGAAGTAGCCGAGCCGCTCGAATTGGTAGCGCGTCCCGGCGGTCACACCCGTGACGCTCGGCTCGAGTTGGCAGCCCGTCAGCACTTCGAGCGAGCGGGGGTTCAATTGCGAGCGATAGTCATCAATCGCCGCAGGATTCTCGCTGGTAAACAGTCGATCGTACAGGCGAACTTCGACGTCGATCGCATGCGCGGCTGAAACCCAGTGCAGCGTCGATTTGACCTTCCGCCCGTCAGCGGCGTCGCCGCCGTGCGTCGCCGGATCGTATGTGCAGCGCAGCTCGACAATCGCCCCCGTTGCGGGATCCTTCGCGACCCCCGTGCAGGTGATGAAGTAGGCGCCCCGCAGCCGGACTTCCCGTCCTGGGCTCAATCGAAAGAACTTCTTGGGTGGCTCCTCGCGAAAGTCGTCGCGTTCGATGTAGAGGACGCGTGAAAACGGCACGCGCCGTGTTCCGGCGGCATCGTCCTCAGGATTGTTCGCGATCTCGAACTCTTCGGTCTCGCCCTCGGGATAGTTTTCGATGACGACCCGGAGCGGATCGAGCACGCCCATGACGCGGGGCGCGCGCCGATTCAGATCTTCGCGGACCGCGTGCTCGAGCAGCGCCACGTCGACCATGTTCTCGCGTTTGGCGACGCCGATCCGGTCGCAGAACGCGCGAATCGCTTCGGGCGTGTAGCCGCGGCGTCGCATCCCGACGATCGTCGGCATGCGCGGGTCGTCCCATCCCGAAACGTGCCCCTCTTCGACGAGCTCGAGCAGCCGGCGCTTGCTCATCACCGTGTAGGTGAGATTCAGGCGCGCGAACTCGATCTGGCGAGGTCTGGACGGCACCGGCAGGTGCTCGATCAGCCAGTCGTAGAGCGGCCGGTGATCCTCGAACTCGAGCGTGCAGAGCGAGTGCGTGATCTGTTCGAGCGCGTCCGAGGGCGGGTGCGCGAAGTCGTACATCGGATAGATGCACCAGGCGTCGCCGGTCCGGTGATGGTGCGCGCGGCGGATCCGGTAGAGCACGGGATCGCGCAGGTTGATGTTCGGCGAGGCCATGTCGATCTTCGCGCGCAGAACGAGAGCGCCGTCCGGAAACTCGCCCGCCCGCATCCGGGAAAACAGTGCAAGGCTCTCTTCGGCTGGCCGATCGCGATACGGGCTGGCCGTCCCCGGCTCGGTCAGTGTGCCCCGGTGCGCGCGCATCTCCTCGGCTGTGAGTTCGTCGACGTACGCCAGGCCTTCCCGGATCAAATGCTGCGCGTACTGGTACAACTTTTCAAAGTAGTCCGAGGCGTACAGCGGTCGATCGTGCCAGGTGAAACCCAGCCAGCGGACGTCTTCCTGAATCGAGTCGACGTACTCGACGTCTTCTTTCGTAGGGTTGGTGTCGTCAAACCGAAGATTGCAGGTTCCGCCAAACTCCTGCGCCACGCCGAAATTGAGACAGATCGACTTGGCATGCCCGATGTGCAGGTAGCCGTTCGGCTCGGGCGGAAATCGCGTCGCCACGCGGCCGCCGTTCTTGCAGGCCTTGACGTCCTCGGCCACGATCGTGCGGATGAAATCGAGAGCCGCGCTCGCCTCGCGGACCGGATCCGTTGTCGGCTTGTCCATGACGGTAAAACTACGATTATATAGGCTTCGACTGTGGCTCTTCACCGCGTCCCAACCCTTTTCCCGGAGACGGCTATGCCCAGCACCCCCAACCCCATTCGCGCTGCCCTGCTGACTGCAATCCTCGTCTCCGCGGTGGCGCTTGGAGGCCCTCGGAACGGTGAAGCCCAGGTCGCGTCGTCGTCGCCCGACGTGCTCGTGGCTCTCCTCGTCGAAGTTCGAGGCCTGCGATCGGCGATGGAACAGATGGCCTCGGCGGGACCCCGGGTGCAGCTTGCCCTGGGTCGGCTGCAGCTTCAGGAACAGCGTGTCAACACGCTCGTGCGCCGGCTCGAGGACGTCAAAACTTCCATGGCTCAAGCCAGAACGGGATTGGAAGAACTGACGGGGCGCCTGACCGAGCATGAGCGGCTGTCTCGAGAATCCTCCGATCCGGAGACTCGACATCAGTCCGAGGTGGAGCTCAAGCAACTGAAGGCGGCGATTGCGCGCGGGACCCTCGATTTGCAGCGACTGCAGGGCGAGGAGGCGACGCTCTCGCAGGACCTCTCCGCCGAACAGGGGCGCTGGTCCGAGACTCAATCAGCGGCTCGAGGAACTCGAACGGGCGCTCACGCGTCGCTAGAGGTCTTGACCCTCGGAACGTGTCCATTGAGTCAAGTTTCTTGGGTCAAGACCGCCCCCGCGTCAGCGGGGCGGTATCAAGAATGTCACCTAGCGAGGCGCAGCCTCGATGACTCAGGCGCAGCCTCGCTAGTTCTGCTAGCATCGAGGCCGAAGAAGGAGCACTGCCATGAAGCTCGGAATTCGAACTGCTGCGGCGCTGGTCGCCGTCACTTCCGTGTTCGGCTACGGCCCCCGCGCTCGCGCCGCAGGAGAGGCGAAACCCGGCGTCGACTGGCCGCAGTTTCGCGGTATCAGGGCCACCGGCGTGGCCGAAGGATTTGCGCTGCCGGCATCGTGGGACGTCGCCAAGGGACAGAGCGTGGCCTGGAAAACCGCCATCCCAGGCCTGGGGCTCTCGAGCCCGATCGTCTGGGGGGATCTCGCGTGCGTCAGCACGTCGATCAGCGGCCAGAAAGACGCCGGCCTCAAGGTCGGGCTCTACGGCGACGTCAAACCGGTGCTCGACGACACCGAGCACGAATGGCGTCTCTACTGCCTCGACAAGAAAACCGGGGCCGTTCGCTGGCAGCAGACGGTGACGAAGGCGGTCCCGAAGATCAAGCGCCACACCAAGGCGTCGCACGCGAACTCGACGCTTGCCACCGACGGCGAGCGCCTCATCGCCTTCTTCGGATCCGAAGGCCTTTACGCCTACGACCTGAAGGGCAAGCAATTGTGGAAGAAGGATCTCGGTGTGCTCGATGCCGGATGGTTCACTGACCCGTCAGCGCAGTGGGAGACGGGGAGCTCGCCGATCCTTCACGACAACGTCGTCGTGATCCAGGCCGACGTGCAGAGGGGATCGTTTCTGGCGGCGTTCGATGCGCGCAACGGTCAGGAGCTGTGGCGCGTGTCGCGAAGCGACGTGCCGACGTGGGGGACACCGACAGTGCACCAGGTCAACGGACAGACACAGCTCATCGTCAACGGCTGGCGGCATATGGGAGCGTACGACTTCAAGACCGGCAAGGAAATCTGGAAGCTGACGGGCGGCGGCGACATTCCAGTGCCTACGCCGGTTGTGTCGGACGGCCTGATCTTCATCACCAATGCGCACGGACCGAAGTCGCCGGTCTATGCCATCCGCGAGACGGCCACTGGCGACATTACGCTTGCGGACGGCGCCACGAGCAACGCCGGCATTGCCTGGAGCGCACCTCGCGACGGCGGCTACATGTGCACGCCGCTCGTCTACCGCGGGCTGGTGTACATCGTGAAATACAACGGCGTGTTGTCGGTATTCGAGGCAAAGACCGGCGAGGTCAAGTTCCAGCAGCGACTGGCCGGCGGAACGTCCGCCTTCACGTCATCGCCGATCGCCGCCGACGGCAAGATCTACCTGGCGAGCGAAGAGGGTCGCGTCTACGTGCTCAAAGCCGGCCCAGTGTTCGAGGTGCTGGCGGAAAACGACATGACCGAAAGTGTGCTGTCGACACCAGCCATTTCGGAGGGCACACTGCTCTATCGGACGCAGAATCACGTGGTCGCCGTTCGCGCGGCGCGCTGACTCTGCACTCGGTCCGCGCCTGAACCGATACTTGCTCAGCAGGACCGATGTTCTATTTCTTTCAGCGCGGCGCCGAGTTTCTCCAGTGTGAGATCCGTGGCGACGACAGCGCTGGCTACGAGATCGTGATCACCGAGCCGAAACGCCCCGAACGGCGGGAGTCGTTTCCGACGTCCGACGCTGCGTACAAGCGGTGGGTGGAACTCCAGGACCGGCTCGTCTCTGACGGCTGGTGGGGACCGCACGGCCGGGATTGACGGGGTCAGGCCGTGAATCGTGAATTGCGTCAGGTTCCGTGCAATTCACGATTCACGGCCTGACCCCAATCCACGATTCACGGCCTGACCCCAATTCGTGCCGTTTCAGCACAGCGCCAACTCTGCCATTTTCATCAGGATTTGACACTCTTCGCCCGGAACCGTTAGCGAAGCGTCTCGATCTGGAGCATTCGGGCGGAAATCCCCGTCAGGCGTTGTTCTCGCCTCCAGCACCAAAGCCCTCAGGAACAATCAGTTGGCGGGAACTGCGCGAACGCGGCGTCGTTTTTGCCTGCGCTCGGTCGGTTGTCGTCCCTCCATCAGGGGACTATTTGTGCCTTCGTTTCCGCCCGGAGCACGACCCAAATGAAGCCCAGGTTTGGCCGCATCGAGGAAGTCAACAAGGAGCTGTGGCTCCTCCTCTCCCTGTTCGGCATCTGCATGTTGCTGAACCTGGCCGTGGACGGCCAGCGCATGGTCCTCAGTTTCTACACCCTGCCTACCCTGGGATCGGCATATCTCTACGGGCGGCGGCACGCGACTTTGACGGCGTTAGGCAGCGTCCTCCTCGTTTGCCTGATGACGTGGTACAACCCTGTGCTCCTGGCGGCGACGACCGGCATGGACGTCGGTGCGAGCCGATGGCTCGACATCGCGGTCTGGGGCGGCGTCCTCATCGTGACCGGCTACTCGATGGGCACGCTCTACGAGCACAGCGCCAGTCAGATCAGCGAGCTCCGCCAGACCTACCACGGCGTCTTGATGATCCTCAGACACTTCATCGCGAAGGACACCTACACCGAGAACCACTCGTATCGCGTATCGGTGTACGCGGCAACGATCGCAAGCGAGCTCGACCTGGCTCCTGGTCGCGTCGAGGACGTGCGGTCTGCGGCGCTCCTGCACGACATCGGCAAGCTGGACATCAGCCGCGAGCTGCTCTACAAGGCCGCCCGGCTGACCGAGGAAGAGTTCAAGCACATGCAGGAGCATGTGAACAAAGGCGTGTCGATCCTCGAGCCGGTCGGCGGGTCGCTGCGTCGCGTGATCCCGATCGTGCTGTCCCATCACGATAAGTTCGATGGCTCCGGCTACAACCCGACCAAGGGCCAGGACATCCCGCTCGAGGCGCGGATCATTTCAGTGGCCGACGTTTACGACTCGCTGACGAGCGACCGCCCGTACCGCAAGGCGATGTCGCCCTTCGACGCCAAAGAGATCATCCTCAAGGGATCGGGAACCGACTTCGATCCAAACGTCGTGAACGCGTTCGTGGAGGCATTCCGCAAGGGTGAGCTCGAGGTTCCGACGGTCGTCGTTAGCCATAGCCATGAGCCCTCTCGAACTCCTGGCGCCGGAAGCCGCTGAAGCAGTCCCCTTCTCTGTCCGTCTTGCGGCGCGCCGGCTCGCGGCCCGTGCGGAAACCACTCGTTCCGATCGGCGCGCGCACGAGCGGCGCAGCGCTGCTGACCTCGAGTGGCTGCAAGCCGTGCGGCTGACCGGCGGTACCGGTTACGACGTCCGGCTGGTCGATCTCTCGGAAGGTGGCGCGCTGCTCGAAGTGGACGCGCCGCTACGTCCCGGCGTCATCCTGACGCTCGAGCTGATCGGGCCCGGGCTCGACACCGCGGTGCCGCTGGAAGTGCTGCGCTGCTACATCGCCAACCTGCGCGGCGAGACTGCAACATATCGGGGAGCCTGCGCGTTTACCCACCCCATCGAACTGCCGGGGAAGGACGCGCGACCGCTGCCTGCGGCGGCACGCCGAACTTCGTCGGCACCGATGCAGCGCTGAAGTACCTGCTCGACCGCTGCACGTCTCTGCCGGCTGGACGACCGGGGCGACCGGCATCACGCTCGAGCGCAACGAAGTCCTCCATGTGCTCGACGCGCTTCACGCGCGCACCGCGGCGCGGCACGAGCGATTCGCTCAGCCGCCACTCGGCGGATCTCCTGGTCGCAATTCTTCCCGCGCTCCGCATCGGAGCGCCGCGAGAAGTCGTCGATGGCCGCGCTCGAAGAACGGCTGCTCGGCTTACCTGAACGTTGGCGTTCGCGGCTCCAGCCGACCCGCGGACGATTGGCCTCACTCATAGATCATTGCGCGTCCGCGCGCGGCGATCGTCGCGCCGCCTTCGGTCGAGTCAGCACCGATCGTCGACGCCGCGCCCGCCCCGCTTGCCGGACACGACGCATCTGAAACCTCCGCGCCCGAGGCAGCGGCGCCTGAGCTCAAAGGGCAAGTCGATTCAGCATTTCAGAAAATCGTCGTGCGGCACGCGGACGGCAAAATCCTCAAGGGCTACACGCAGGATTTTCATCCGTCGAGGCCGCAGTTCTCGTTGTGGCCGTCGATCAACGCCACGCCCAAGGAGCGAACGGTCGTGCCAGTCAGGCAACTGAAGGCCGTCTTCTTCGTCACGCGACTTCAACGGCAATCCCGGCCATCAGGAGCGAAAGTCGTTCGCCGTCCGTGGGCAGGGCCGCCGCGTCGAGGTCACGTTTCACCGACGGCGAGACTATTCTCGGGACGACGCTGAACTACCGGCCCGACTGTCAGGGGTTTTTTGTCAGCCCTGCAGATCCCTCTGGCAACAACACGCCGGATCTACGTCGTCTCAAAAGCCGTTCGCCGGGTACGCTTTCTGTAGAGCTTCCGCAATCACGCCAAGAGCCAATCCGCCGGTTATTAAAGCCCACCCACGCAGCACCCGATATTCCGAGAGCGGTGGCGGTGAGTCCCGTTATCCCCGCCATGCACGGATAGAGTCACGGCTCAAATTGACGGGCTGCCCGCAGACAATGTTAAGGTAGAGCTACCGTCAGTCTCGAAACGGCACTCAGACAAATGTGAAATGAATGCCCCGGACTGAGCGTCACGGTTTGCCCGCCGGGGCAGCGTTCGATTCGGGCCCGGTCCGGCATCAAGGTTGCGTCGACCACTCGTCGCCCGCAAGCCCAGCCGGAGAGGAGAGCATGCCTTCGAAGGTGTTGATCGTCGACGACGACAAGACAACCAGGGAAGGCCTCGCCGAATTCCTCGAGGAAGCCGGATACGAGGCGGTCTGCCGTCGGGACCTTCGAGGACGCGACGCGCGTGCTTCGGACGACTCCGCCCGATTTGCTCATCGCCGACGTGCGCCTCGGGCCCTTCAACGGTCTGCAGCTCGTCATCAGCAGCCCGAAACCGATTCCGGCGATCATCATCACGGGCTTCGCGGACCCCGTGCTCGAATCCGACGCGCGCCGGCGTGGCGCCGACTACGTGTTGAAACCGATCTCGCCGGCGCGCCTCCTCGACCTCGTCGCGCAGAAACTCACAGCCTCGCAACCGGGATTTGGCACGCCGCGCCGCTGGGAGCGCAAACCCGTGATCGGCGGCCTGCCGATTAGCGTCGATGACGCCCCGGCGCGGATCGTCGACGTCAGCTACGGTGGGCTGCGGTTCGAGATGCAGCGCAACGACCGGCCACGGAAAGCACGCTGCCCTCGTCGCTGAGTATCACGCTTCCCTCCGCGCAGCTGTCGGTCCAGGCCAAGCTCGTGTGGGAAAACCTGATCGGCGACGGGAAATGGATGTGTGGCGCGGCCCTCTTCCAGGAAACGCCCGAGTGGCACGGCCTGGTTGACGCCATCTAGCCACGGCCCGAGTTCTCAATTTCCTCTCAATTCAGTCGCAGTACAACAAAAAGGGCCCGGCGCATGCGCCGGACCCCTCTCCATCCATCCAGGATGTCTGTCGCCTAGTTCGTCGCCTCGCTACGCGCCTTGCGAGCCGCGCGCCTCCGCTGGGCCGCGAGCATCGCCATCCCTGAGCCGAGAAGCAGAAGCGTGCCGGGCTCGGGCACCGACTGCGGTCTCGAAGGTCATGACGTAGTCGTTGTAGTCGCGGTCGGTGTTCACTCACTGACGGAGAATGTCCTCGATGCCGAGAATGTAGCGCGTGGTCTCTGGACCAACGATACGGAAGAGCGCGAACTGTTCGCCGTTGTCCCAGGAGTTCAAGATGGGCCCGACTCCGCTCGTCATACGTAAAGGCACCGATTTCGTTTCTCCCGAAGACGCCACGTAGTCCTCGACGTGATGCCGAAGAGCCATGTCTGGTTGATGATCTCCTCGTCGAACCGGAATCTCGCGGCGGATCCGTCGGGATTGTGGAGATACTCGAGGTTCTCCGTGTGTGAAGGCGTCAATCAGATACGCCACGCCCATCAGCGGACCATCCCACGACGGATTGGACCAGAACGCCGTCGCTTCGAGCGACAGCACGTTCGGATCGGCACTTGGTGGCGTCACGGTCGGTGACCACATGCCCGGAGGCGGTAATGGGGTCGGCCATAGCCGCCGACGGAACCATCAACGCGAGCACAACAACGAAACCTCGAAGAGTCATTCTCATAAGTTCCTCTGAATAATCACCCTAAAAGAAGACTTTTGGCGCCAAAAGCACGACCTAGACTGTCGCTAACCAATTGAAATACTTGGTGTTCTCGTTTTCGACTGGTCTCGCATATGGATGAGTGCAAGATCCGGGCACATCTGGTTGGAACCAGATTTCTTGCCGAAGTCCGCTACGCCTCGGGCTCAGTGAAAGGCAGCAAAACCAAGACATTGCTCACGGTCGCCGCGCTCGACAACCGTCGTCCACGCTCCCGCCCGCCCGGTCGAACAGTCCGTCGTCATGCCGACCTTTTTCGCGTCGCAGATGAGAACGTCGCTCGACGCGCGGGCGTCTGATAGGATCCGGCGCGCCCACCACCCCGCGAGCTCCCAGAAGGTGACCCAGATCCGCGAGTACAATCGATCAGCACTTCGCAAGACCATTGACAGTCGGCCAGCTGGCCGCGCTGTCACCGTACCATTTCATCCGCGCGTTTCGAGCGCACGCGGGCCAGACACCGCATGAACGAAGACTTGAAGAAGAAAGGCGTGCAGTTTGCGGGCGCGCCGGAAGACCGGTTCTACGGCGTTGAAGCGATCATGAAGGACGGGCTCGGCAACTGGTTCAGCATGACGCAGCCCAAGGCCTGGCAGGGCTAACAATCGAGGCAGCGAATCTCGCCGAAGATGTCATCGAGCCGATCCGGATTCTCCCGGGCGTAGTTCACGAGGCAGCGCACGGCCTTCCCGACGTCCGTAAGCGCGTACTTGGCGGTCATTTCCTTGAGGAACTGCAGTTTTTCCGACTCGAGGTCAATCGTCTGCGGGGAAAGATCCTTCATCGACGCTCCTATCGGGCAGGTTGTTCGGCGGCATTATCAACGCCAACGCCCGCGAACGCAAACGCTCGTCAGCTCGCTCTCGATCTGCCCGTCACCACGTACCCGTCATGAAGTAATCGTGTCGAAGGACTCGACGAGGTCGTAGGTATTCGACGTGGGGGCAGACGCTGGCGGGCGAACGCAGAGCAGCGTCCGAAGACCCGACTCACGCGCGGCGTCGAGCTCCTTCACGACGTCCGACACGAAGAGGATGCGTGCCGCCGCAACGCCGAGCGTCTCGACGATCCGGCGGTAGCTGCCAGCCTCGCCCTTCGCGCCTACGCCGGTGTCGAAGTGGCAGCTCAGAAACCGGGAAAGATCGCCGGCCGTCGAGTTCGCAAACAAGAGCTGCTGCCCGAGCACGCTACCCGACGAGAAGATCCCAACGCGGACGCCATCGGCAGTCCAGCGCGCGAAAGCCGTTGGAACGTCCGGGTACACTTCACCCTTCAGCTCGCCATCATGGTAGCCCTGCTCCCAGATGCGACCCTGAAGCGCTTTGAGCGGGCCGGACTTGCGATCGCGGTCTATCAGCGCATGGACGTAGCCGACGACGGTGGCCTCGCGCAGTTTGTCATCATTGGCATTGGCTGATCGCTGCTCAGTGCGAAGGTCTTCGAGAATCTTGCGAACGTCTTCGTCGGAGGCATGTGATTCGAGGAACGACCCGACGCGCGCGCGCGCGTAGGGAAACAACACGTCGTGCACGAACGCGATCGGCGTCGTCGTGCCCTCGATGTCGAGCAGCACGAGGGCGATCTGTTCGGCCGCGAGGCTGAAAGGCTCAGCCACACTTCACGAGTGCGGTTGCACCATCGGACCGACGTACGAAGGACCGAAGCAGATCGGCTGGAATCCGCGGTCGACGCCGCTCTCGGTGTAGTGCGGCGTCCAGCCCGAAGGATCCTGGAACAGGCGAATCGCGCGGATCCGCCGATCCGCGCAGAGGTCGAACCAGTGGTGCGTGCCGCGCGGCACGCGGATGAGATCGCCCGCGTCCGACTTCGAGCACGAACACGCTGTCGCCGGCGTTGATGTGAAACAGTCCGCGGCCCTCGATGATGAACCGCACTTCGTCCTCGTCGTGCCAGTGCTCGCTGTTGAATTTCGCGAGCATGGCATCGAGGTTGGGCGTGTCGGGCTTGACGTCGATGACGTCGGCCGTGACGTAGCCGCCGCGCCGCTTCAGCTCTTCAATCTGGTGCGAATAGGCATCGAGCACGGCGTCCGCCGGCGCGTCGGCCGAAAGCTCACGGCTCGGCGTCCAGCGCTCGTACTCGATGCCGCGCGACGGCCAGGAACGTTGCGACGTCCTGTGTATCGGTCAGCGTGATGTTGTCAGCCGGAATCTTCACGACAGCCATGATGCGGCCTCCTGTCAGTCTCTTCCAACGACCTCCAACAAGAACTCCAGAATCTCGACGTGGCGGACGGCCTGCGGCAAATCGTTCCCCCAGGTGTAGAGTCCGTGCCGGCGCAGCAGGAATCCATGCGCCTCCGGGTGCTCCTCGAGCACGCCGCGCACGACGACCGACAGCCGCGCCATGTCCTGATCGTTCTCGACGATCGGCAGCCATTCACGATGCTCGTGAGTGCGAACCCCCTCGAGGCCCTTGAGCATCTCGTAACCCTCGATGAAAAAACCACGCGCCCCGGCAAACCGCTCGGACAGGCGCGTGGCCCAGATCGAGTGCGTGTGCAGCACGGCTCCGGCATCGCGCGCGCGGACGATCTCGAGATGCAGCAGCGCCTCGGCTGACACTCGAGGCCGGGTCGAGGCCGGCCCGAGCGGCATTGGCGTGTCTACCAGCGCGCCACGGTCGTCCATCTCCAGAATCTGGTCCGGCTGCAGCTCACCCTTGAAAGCCGCGCTCGGCGTAATCGCCAGCCGCAGTGGATCCCGACCGATGACGACGCTGAAATTGCCGCTGGTGCCCATGACCCAGCCGCGCTCGTCGAAGCGACGGCCGACCCGGACCAGCTGCTCAAGTAGCCTGCGGCATTCCCTGCTGAACCGTAGCCAATGCCTGATTATAGTCCTCCGTTCGTCACAAGGAACGGCCCTGTAAACAGGCGCATGCGACGCAATGTATTATCGTGAGCGGTCTCGAGCCACCAACAACACAGTGTCTCAAGCCACGGACAACACGGACAACACTGATGGTGTTCCGAAACAGCTTGTCTTGATACAAACGTTGGATTCGTCAGGAGTTTCTCTCATGAATGCACGAGGTATGGTCAGGCGGGCCGGGCTGACCCTTGCGGTTGGCCTGCTGGCCGTCAGCGCGTATGCGCAGGCGACGGCGACTCAGAAACCTGCGCAGCAACCGTTTGAACCCAAGTCAGGACAGGCAGGAAAGGACGTCGTCTGGGTGCCGACGTCGCAGGCGCTCGTCGAGAAAATGCTCGATATGGCCAAGGTGACGCCGCAGGACTTCGTCATGGACCTCGGGTCCGGCGATGGCCGCACGGTCATCGCCGCCGCCAAGCGCGGCGCAACGGCGGTGGGCGTCGAGTACAACCCCGACATGGTCGAGCTGTCAAAGAAGAATGCCGAAAAGGAAGGTCTCAACGGGACCAAGGCGGCGTTTGTGAAGGCCGACCTCTTTGAAACCGACTTCTCGAAGGCCACGGTCATCACGATGTTCCTGCTTCCCGAGATCAACATCAAGCTGCGCCCCAAGATTCTCAATCTGAAGCCGGGGACGCGAGTGGTCTCGAACTCCTTCACGATGGAGGACTGGGAAGCGGACCAGACCGAAACGCTCACCGGCGACTGCACGAGCTGGTGCACGGCGTTGCTGTGGATCGTGCCGGCGAAGGTCGAAGGCACCTGGTCGACGCCGCAGGGCGATCTCAAGCTCACACAGACCTACCAGAAGCTTGCCGGCACGCTCGGGACGACAAAAGTCGAAGGCAAGATGAACGGCGACCAGATCACCTTCACGGCCGGGAAGACCAGTTACTCGGGCAAGGTGAACGGGACCACGATCCAGGGTACCGCGCCGGGCTCCTGGACCGCGACAAGGAAGTAGAGCCGTCAACGGTTCCGCTGCGGGGGGCCGGTCTCGAACCGGTTCCCCGGCGCGCAGCGAGGGTGCCTGCGCTCAGGCTGCGCGAAGCCAGCTCCCCGCGTACGCCAGGAACGAGCTCCCCAAAAGAGGAGAAGCATGCAGTCGAACGTACTCGCGGGGATCGCCTCCGCCGTGCTGCTAGTCGGCATCGGCTCGAGCGGACTTGACGTCCGCGCGCAGACGCCACAGGCAGCGCCGCCAGTCGCCGCGCCGGCAGCCGAGGACAACGATCCGGTCAGGACGCTCGTCGGCCGGCTCGACCTCGAAAAGTACAAAGCTACGATCAAAGGACTCACACAATTCGGCGACCGCCGTCAGGGCACGGACCGCAATCGCGCGGCCATCGACTGGATCGAGGCGCAGCTCAAGACCTACGGCTGCGCGAACACCGAGCGCATCAAATACGACTACCAGCCACCAGCGGGCCGAGGCACGGGCGCAGGGACCGGACAGGGGGCGGCCCGAGGTGAAGGAAGAGGTGAGGGAAGAGGTGAAGGTGCGGCGGCGGGAGGCGGACAGCGCGGCGGCGGTCGTGGGCGCGCTGGTCAGGGCGGCAGCACGATCTTCGGGAACCGCGCACGCACTGGCGTCAACAACGATCTCAACGCCCAGCCGGACCTCAAATTGCGCGAGCTCAACTCGCAACCCAGCACGCCTGGCCTGCGCGAGCAGGTTTTCTGCACCAAGATCGGCACGACGCGACCCGACGAAATGTACATCGTCAGCGGCCACATGGATGGCATCGGCTACGGCGAAGCGGCTAACGACGACGGCTCTGGCACCGCGTTGGTGATGGAGCTGGCGCGCATCTTCAGCAGCCCCGACGTGCAGACCGAACGCTCAATCCGCTTCGCCCTCTGGAACAATGAGGAGACCGGCCTCAACGGCGCCCGCGCGTACGTCGAGCAGCGGAAGGATCTGCAAGGCAAAGAAGACCCGCCGGGGTCGCGGCGGTTCCCCGAGCCGAAGTGGCTCGGGATGATTCAGCACGACATGATGATGTTCGACCATGGAATGCCCGGCCCTGACGGAAAGGTCAGCGCCGAGCAGCGGCCTGAAGCCGATGTGAACATCGAGTTTCAATCAACCGCCAAGATGGCCGATGAGGCGCAGAAGCTCGCCTGGTTCTTCAAGGCAGCGAACGAAAAATACGCAACCGACTATCCGGCCGCCGTCGGCGCGCACATGACGAATACCGATTCGACGCCTTTCATGGATCTCATTCCCGCAATCAGCCTGCGCGAGAACGAGCGGGGGGCTCAGATCGGCGGCGGTTGGGATCCTCATTGGCATCAGGTGACCGACGTCTTCACGACCTTCTCCGACAAGGACTTCCGCCTCGGACTGAACGCCGCGCAGACAACGCTCGCAGCCGTCGCGCAACTGACTGGGGGGATGGTGAAGAAGTGACCGCACGCGTCGCGGTTCCTGTCGGTTTCTGAAAGCTTCCTCAGTTCAGCCGCCAAGGGGGGCGTGATCCTCACGGTTCTGAATCCCTGAACGCACGTCACTCGTCTTCGAACTGGCGGCGCGCGGCCTCGAGCATCGCCAGTTCCCTTCGCGCCCGGCGCCTCACAGCAGGAGCCAGGCGACGATCGCGGACGGCGCCGCGACCGGCAGCACCAGCCACTCGTCCGACAGCCGGCTGATCTCGGGCAGGACGTCGCGGCCGCTGGTCCAGCACGAGCCAGGCGACGAGCAGGACGGTTTCGACTGCTGCGAACCACAGGCCGAAGCGGACCGCGCGCAGATCCCGGCGGCAGCGCTCGGCGGCGAGCAGAACGAAATCGCGCACCGAGTCGCCCGCCGGCTGCCAGATGCCGGCGCTGTTCCAGATCGAGAACGCGCACGCGACGGCGACAAACGCGATGATGCCCGCGCCGAGGACCATCAGCGCCGGATCGGGCCGCAGCCGGATCAGCATGCACGGCGACCGCGATCCACACGACCGCCATCACGACCTCGAGCGCCATCCGCCGGACGAGCCGGCGGCGGCCCTGCGCCGCAATCCGACGGGCATCGGGCGCAGGAGCGAGTGGCTCCTCCTCGCCGCTCCACACCGCCTGCCACGATTCGAGCTCGCTGTCCTTCATCGTCATGACGACACTCCCAGCGCCTCGCGCAACGCCTGTCGCGCGCGCGTGAGGCGGACCGCCACGGCGTTCTCCCGAATGCCGAGCACGCCGGCGATCTCCGCGTGCGACAAGTCCTCGAGCGCCAGCGTCAGCACCTGGCGATGGACGATCGGCAGCGTGCGGATGGCGGCGTCGAGACGGTCGCGACGCTGGCCGCGTGCCACCCTGCTCTCGGGGCTCTCGGCCGGATCGACGACCTGCTCGGCCTCGGCGACCTCCGCCGTCGCGGACCCGGCCACGGCGCCAGACGTGCGTCAGCGCGCGATTGTGCGCGACTCGGTAGACGAACGTGCGCAGGGAACACTCGCCGCGAAAACGCGGCAGCGCCCGCCAGAGCGCGATGGCAATCTCCTGCGCGAGATCGTCGCGCCGGCCGGCGTCCGGTCTCGTAGCTGCCGGCGAGCCGCCGCAGTGCCGGCCCGAACTCCGCGAGCACGCGCTCGAAGTCTCGTGTCCTCACCCATAGAGGATGCGATCGCTCGACAGGAGAGACGCGATCCGGCGCAGCAGCAGCGCCGGTGATGACGAGCGCGACGAGCGCCGGCACCGCGAGCGCTGAGGACGCCTGGCGCATCGCCGCGCAAGCACCGCGGCGAGCAGCTGGTGCTGGCCGAGGACCGGCACCGCCAGACGCCACGGCGCCGGCTGCGCGTGCGAGAACGCCGACGAGCATGCCGGTGAACATCGGCAGAAACAGGAGCATCGACAGGTACGTCTGTCCTTCCTTGAACGTCCGGGCGTGCGTGGCCGCGGCCACCTGCAGCGCGGCGGCCAGGAGCGCCAGTGGAACGCCCACGACGAGCACGCCGACCGACAGCGACGCCGACGCGAATCGAGCCGCACGCCCAGATCCTCGAGCGGCAGGCGCGTGAGTATCAGCGCCGCGCAGCGCGAGCGTCAGCACGAGGCCGCCGACGTTCAAGAGCGCCAGTCGCCGCCCACTTGCCGGCGCCGATGGCCATCGCGGGCGCGCCGGTCAGCAGCAGCGGCTCGAGCGATCGGCGCTCGCGCTCTCCGGCGGTCGTGTCGATCGCCACGCTCATTCCCATCACGAACGTCGACACCAGCAGGAAGACCGGGAGCACGCTGAGCGCGACCGCCGCCCTGCGCGCGCTCGGTCGAGACGTCGACGTCCTCGACTCGCAGCGGTTGGGCCACCTCCGGATTGACGCCCCTGGCAATCAGGCGAACGGTCGCGATCTGACGCGCGTAGCGCGCCAGAGCGTCGCGCAGGCGTCGGGCAGCATCGCGCGAGGCGCCACGCGTCGGATCCGAGACGACGCGGACCGCCGCCGTCCGCACCGAATCATACCTTCGCCTGGTAGTCGTCCGGAATCACCAGCCCGACGTCGAGTCGGCCGGCGCGCACCTCCGCCTCCAGGGCGGCCGGCGCGGACAGTATCACGATGCGCTCGGCGCGGAGGCTCTGCATCAGCCCAGGCGCTCGCTCCGCTCCGCTCACCGGCACGTCCATCGGGTCCGCTGCTGACCGATCGCTCGCGAGCATCGTCAGGATCGACGCCGACGATGAGTGGGCCGGCGAGCGTCGCCGCCAGCGCCGCCAAGAATCGATCGTCGGTCACGAAGACCCTCGTGCAGTTCTTTCTGGAAGACAACGAGAGCGGCGGCTCGTCATTTCAGGACACTCCAGAACAGACGACCTGCTCACCGACACGAACAGCTCCTCGAGCGAGCTGACGCCGTGGCGGTCGAGGAGCTTCGCCTGGCGTGCCGGCTGCCGCAACGCGGCCGTCCGCCAGCATCACCACGCGGTCGCACAGCATGGCAACCTCGTGCATCACGTGACTCGAGAAGAGCACGCACGCGCCCTCGTCGCGCAACGAGCGCAGCAGCGCGTGCAGCGCGCGCGTGCTCATGACGTCCAGGCCGCTCGTCGGCTCGTCGAGAATCAGGTGCTGAGGCTTGTGCACGAGCGCGCCCGCGAGCGCGACCTTCACGCGCTGACCTTCGCGAGAGCGTTCGCGCCGGGGACTCGGCGGCAGTGCTCAATCCGAGCTGGTCGATGAGCTCCCTGACCCGCGTGTCGAGCGACCGCCCTCGCATGCCGCGTAGCGCGCCGAAATACGTGATGTGCTCTCGCACCGTCAATCGGCCGTAGAGGCCGTGGACGTGTGGAAGCACGCCGAGCGTGGGTGCCGCACTGCCGTCCCGTCGTCAATGTCGATCCGGCCCGCATCGGCCCGCAGCAGACCCGACGCGATCCGAAACGTCGTCGTCTTGCCGGCGCCATTCGGTCCGAGGAGACCCGTGATGGATCCGTCCGGCGCCGTGAAACTCACAGAGTCGAGCGCCAGTCGCGCGCCGTAGTGTTTCGTCACACCGCAGAGCAGCGATCATGAGTTCTCTCTTGTGACTCGCGTCTAGGGACGCCAGCCAGCCGGCGACGTCACAAACGGCGGCCGTTTCAGCTCGGTCAGGCAGCGGGCATCGAGCGACATCGCGTCTGCGCGGTCGATGAAGATCGCGATCGAGCTCCGGCGCGCAGCCTGCGGGCGTCACGTTGTGGCCGACGCCCGGCGCAATCAGATGACGAGCGCGCGGCATCGTGCGCGCGCACCTCTTCGGCCCACGACGGCGGGACAACCGGATCGAGATCGCCGGAGAGAAGAAGCACTGGTCCGTCGAAGCGCACCGGGGTGCTCGGCATCGGCCGGCAGCAGACGCGCGCGGCCATGGCGCGCACGAGGCCTTCCAAAGCGCGACTTCCGCCGCGCCGACAATCGTTCCACGCGTCGCGTCGTCGATCTCGTCGATCGTCAATCCGCGGCAGATCTTCAGAGCAGAGCACCGAGCGGGTCATGCCCAGGCTCATCGTCTCCATCGACCAGCCGGCGACCGCCTGACGCGAGCGCCAGAAACGGACCGAAGTCGCCGGCGTAGGCGCGTTCGATCACCAGCGGGACTGCGCTTGCCAGCGTCGCGACATAGAGAAAGCCACGAAGCGCAACGGCGAACTCGTCGCGCGTGATCCGCACGCTGCGGGACACACCAGTTCGCGGATCGGTCGTCGTCACGGCTGCGGGGCCGGCCGCGAGGCGGCGCAGCAGATCGGCAAGATGAGTTCGGAGCGATGGAAAAGCAGCCGAGCAGTCCGGAGCGGTAGCGCAGTCGTCGAGCAGCCGAACCAGCGCGCGCTCGCCGTCCCTCGCGGTGTAGAGTGGAAAGCGCAGGCTCCACGGCGCGACGCCATCGAGGACGGCCGAGCGCACGCGATCCGGATGCGCGCGCATGTAGACGAGCGCTGCGCGCGTGCCGTACGACCCGCCCCAGAGATTCAGCTGCGTGTAGCCGAGCGTGGCCCGGATCTCGTCGAGGTCCTCCATCGCCGGACCGTTCGCGTAGTGTCGAGGGTCGCCGTCGAGCGACGCCAGGCACTTCCGGCTCGCTGTCTCTTCACGCTCCAGGACCGGCGTGCCGGCGCTCAACTCGCCGGCACTGCACCTGAGCGCGTGCGACAATCCAGTGCCGCGTTGATCGATGAGAAGATGTCGCGATGCCGTCGAATCGGAGCGAAGACGGACGCGATCCACGGCCCGAATGACGACGCGGCCTGTCCGGGTCCGCCGGCCAGCAGCACGAGCGGATCGCGTCGCGGCCACGCGGGCCAGAGCCGGCACGATCGCAACGTGAATCGAAACTCGCCGGTCAGAGGCGCCGCTCCTGGACCTCAGGGACCGACAATGCTGGCGCACTTGATCTCCTCAGGAAAGCCGTCGATCCGGCAAGGAGTCAGGCGGACACCCCGCTCAGGCCCACTGACGCGCGAACAGGAAGCGCCCTGGATAGCGAGGAGAACCCCGAGGACAACGCTCAGGCGGAACTTTCGTTCGCATGCCCGGATAGTCTCGGCTGCGAGCCAAATCCTTACGAGGATCTCGTAGCCGCCGAAACGTGCGCCAGGCGTGAGGCCGCCGACGAGCGATGATCGCCGGGCTTCCTCGCCGATCTCCCGGGCGACGGCCCGCTAGGGCAGCACTCCCAGTTCGTCGAGCGAATCGTCGAGCTCTCGGGGATCCCGGTAAACGCGAAACGCGCCGGCGCGAATCAGCTCCTCCGCGCCGTAGCCGCCGCTCAACACCCCGACGCTCAGCATCCCGGCACGGCGGGCGGCGAGCAAATCCCAGACGGCATCGCCAATCACGAAGCAGTCGCGGACGTCGACACCGAGCCGCTCCTGGCAGGCCAGGAACAGATCGGGCTCGGGCTTGGCGCGCATCACGTCGCCCCGCTCGATCACCACAGTCTCGGTTGCCGGGATCTCGAGCATCTCGAGCGACGGGTTGATCTCCGGCCGACGGCCCGACGTCGCAATACCATACGGAACGCCCAGATCGCGCAGGCGGCGGAGCAGAGACACCGCGCCGGGGAGGGGCCGAGGGCGTGGGAGCAGATTCTGGTAAATCTCGCCGTGCCGATGCTGGAGCGCGTTTGCCTGTTCCGGCTTCGAGCGCGCGGCCGATCTCGCGCGCGATCGCTCGGGTGAACAACCCGCCGCTCATCCCGATACGCCGGTGCACGCGCCAGCCGTCAATCGGCATGCCCGCTTCCGCGAGCGCCTGCTGCCAGGCGAACACGTGAGCGTAGACCGTATCGACGAGCGTGCCGTCGAGATCAAAAATCAGAGCGCGCATGGAAGAAATTCTGAATGCTGAGTGCTGAATGCTGAAGTGAAGTTCGACTTCAGCATTCAGCATTCAGCATTCAGCACTCAGCATTCAGAATCGCGTTATGTTTTGTCGCACTGAATCCCATCGCCAGTTCGGCTGCGAGTTCACCAGATGCACACCGCCAAGCCAGCGGTCGATGCCACACTGCGCGACGCGGTCGGCGTGACCGCCGAGGATCGACCGCCCGGTGTCGGTCAGCGCAATCGTGCCGCTCGGCAATCGGCCTGGCGCCGCTTCGGTCGTCACGTCAATCGAGACCAGCGCCGGTGTCGCTGACGCCAGGTCCGTCACGATCTGCCAGAACGACGAGTCCCCGATGTAGAACGCCGATCTCGTCGTCGTGCATCAGCGGAAACGCCTTACGGATGTCGATCGAACCCTCTGGACGGGCGAGCTGCATGATCCGACGCTCGGTTCGCGACAGCCCGTCGCGCGTCCACGGAAACTCCTCGAGGTGACGCCGCAGCGACGACGCGAGAAACGGCATCGCGGACGTGTCGGTACCGAGCAAGCGGTCGAGCGCCAACGGATCGGCCGCGCGGAACGCCTCCCACGCTCGCGCCGCAAGCTCGTACTGACTGCGCCCCTACTGATTGGCGTGTCTCGAGGAGCGATCCGAGCTCGAGCGCCGAGAGCTCGCCGAGTCCCTTGAAGCGCGGATGGCCCGGAAACCGGTCGATGCAGATGAGGCTGACAGGCTTGTGGCCGGAAGCCGCCTTTTGTCCGATGCGCGTCAACAGCTGAATCAGGTTGAGCTGATCGAACAGGTCGTGCTCGTACCAGAGGACGAGTTCGTCATAGGACGCCTGATCGTCAATGACGTCGCGCCAGCGCCGCAGCTCGGCGATCGTTTCCTCGAGGGCGATGTCCGATCGGTCGTCTTCTGCCAGGTGACGAGCGCGAACGTCCAGCATCTCCTCGTCTGTCAGCCGCGCCGGCACTGGTCCCTCGTGCAGCGGATCAGCCCAGATTGACGTCGAGCCGGGAATGCCCGCCGCGTGGATGGTGTCCGTTGTCGACGTCCCGTTAGCGACGTGGAGAAACCTGCGGGTGTTCGAGTCCATGACTGGCTCCATGAATCGCTCACGCGTTCGTTAACTGAAGTTATTCTGCCTCGGGACGAAATGGAAGCGTGTGCTCACTCGGTAACCAGGCCCGTCCCGCCACTTGCTACAAGGACCTGCAAAGGTGTATCCCTGTAACGCACAGGAAACGATCAACGCCATGCACTCCGGGGTCATCACCTCGCTCGGACTCGCTCTCGCGCTGCTCATCCCACCACCAGCGTCGGCCCAGTGGGATCCGCGCGACGAGGCCGTCGGCCGCTGCCAGCAGGAATTGCAGTATCGAATGGGCCGCGAGGTTGGCGGCAGGCAACCCAACGCGTCAATCGATGAACGTCGGGCTCAGATCACGCGCGTCTCGAACACCGAAGCCCGCGTTCGTGGCAACGGGCGCTACATGCGCGACAACAACGACCGCGGCCGTGACTTCTCGTTCGATTGCACGTTCAACAGCCGCAATAACTCGGCTCGCGCCAGCTATAACTGGTCGGGCTCTGAATGGGGTGGTCAGTATCCCGATCCGGATCCTGGCTACAATCGTCCTCCGTCCGGAGGCTATCCACCGACTGGCCGCGTGTTCTTCAGCGGCGGCATCGTCAGCCGGCTCAGCGGCAAATGCCTGGACGTCGAAGGACGCAGCAATCGCAACGCGGCCAATATCCAGCAGTGGACGTGCGGCGGCGGTTCGAACCAGTTGTGGGATGTGATCGATCTCGGCCGCGGCCAGTTCTCGATCATCAGCCAGGGCAGCAACAAGGCGCTGACCGTCTCCGGTGGCAGCGCCGACGGGGCGAACGTCGAACAGTTCCGGTGGAACGGCGGCGACAACCAGCGATGGCGCGTCGAGCGTGCCGGAGAGGGTGCCTATCGACTGGTCAGCGTGTCGAACAATTCATGCCTCGACGTCGAGGGCGCGAAGCGCGACGACGGGGCGAACATTCAGTTATGGGGCTGCAGTGGCGGCGCCAACCAGACGTGGTTGTTTCGCAAATAGATCATGAACACACAGGCCGCGGTCGTTCACTACGCGCTCGAACCACTTGCCGTGGAATTGCGCGAGATTCCCATTCCTCAGATTGGCGATGGTGAGGTCCTGCTCGAGGTCGGGGCCGTTTCGGTCTGTGGCTCCGATGTCCACCAGTCGAGAAACACGCACTCGTGGCCGGTCAACATCCCGGTGGTGCTCGGCCATGAATTCTGCGGCACGGTCGCTAAACTCGGCCGTGGAGTGACAGACTTCCAAGAGGGCGATCGCGTCGTGAGCGAAACCGCTGCCGAGATCTGCGGGTCGTGCCTCCTCTGCCGAACGGGCCGCTACAACCTGTGCCCGGCAAGAAAGGGATTCGGCTACGGCGTCGACGGCGCGATGGCCCAGTTCGTTCGCGTGCCGGCGCGATGCCTGCACCATATTCCCGACTCGTTACCATTCGACATCGCGTGCCTGGCCGAGCCTCACGCCGTGGCCTATCAGGCCATGTGCGTCAACACCAGAATCGCGCCGGGCGATTTTGTGGTCGTTGTCGGGCCGGGCCCGATCGGGCTGCTCTGCACACGAATGGCGGCGCTATCCGGCGCAAGCACTCTGGTTGTCGCGGGCCTCTCCTGCGACCGGCCGCGACTCGAGGCGGCGCGTCGGCTTGGGGCGACGCACACCGTCGATATCGAGACGGAGAACCTCGAAGCAATCGTTCGAGATCTCTGCCCGATTGGCGCGGACGTGATCTGTGACGCATCGGGAGCGAGCGCCACGCTCGAGACGGCGCTCCGGCTCGCGCGGCCTGACGGGCAGGTCTCGAAGGTCGGGTGGTCGCCTGACTTGATTCCAACAGATGTGAACCCGCTCGTGTTCCGGAACATTCGACTGCAGGGCTCGTTCAGCCACAACTACCCCGTCTGGGAGCGCGTCATCAGCCTGCTCGCCGGCGGAGTGACGATGGCTGATTCCATCGTCGGACTGCGCGCGCCGCTGGCCGGCTGGCGCGATGCGTTCGACTCGATGCACGACGGACGGGTCATCAAGTCGGTGCTCCTGCCACGCGACAGTTAGAACCCAGCTCTTGGACCATACTCAGGCTGAACGCGCCGACGGCCATGGTTCACGATGAACACGATGACCCGATGAACACGAAGAACATCTCCAGGGAACCATCGTGAACATCGTGTCATCGTGCGCATCGTGTCGTTACGTGACGTCGTGACAGATTCATGAGACGGTCGAAAATTTTCCGCCGGTGACCGACCCCGCTTCGAGCAGCCGCCGGGTGATCGTAATCGGCGCGGGGGCAGCCGGGGCAGTGGCGGCGATCTTTGCCGCCGCGTCTGGCGCCGACACGTTGCTTGTCGAGCGCACGCGCGATGGTGGCCGCAAGATTCTGATCAGCGGCGGTGGCCGTTGCAACATCCTGCCGGCGCGGCTCGACGAATCGCGTTTCGTCAGCGACGCGCCGCCTCACCTCGTCCGCCGTATCGTCCGCTCCTGGCCGCTCCGCGAGCAGATCGACTTCTTCGAACGCGATCTCGATCTGCCGCTCGTCGAAGAAGCGGTCTCGGCAAAGTTGTTTCCAGCCTCCGACCGTGCCCGCGACGTCAGGGATCGACTGCTCGAGCAGGTGCGCCGGAACGGCGCGCGGCTGCTCATGAACACGACCGTCACCGGCTTTGCCCCCGTCGATGGCGGTTGGCGCATCGACATCGCGGACGGGGCGCCGCTCCACGCCGGTGCCATCGTCGTCGCCACTGGCGGCCTGTCGGTACCCAATACCGGCAGCGACGGCGCCGGCTTGCGCATCGTCAAGAGCCTCGGCCACGAGGTGCGGCCGACTTACGCCGCGCTGACGCCGCTCATCGCCCAACCTGCACCATTTGGAGAGTTGTCGGGAGTCTCGTTGCGGGTGACGATTACGGCTCGCGCCGACCAACTGTCGTCAACCGCGACGGGTGGATTTCTCTTCACCCATCAGGGCTACAGCGGTCCGGCCGTTCTCGACGTGTCGCACGTAGCGGTGCGATCGCGCATGGATGGTGGAGTTCCGGCGCGTGTCGCCGTGCGATGGACCTCACTCGACGACCGGGCGTGGACCGAAGCCCTGAAGCCTCACGGCTCGAGGAGCGTGCTGTCAGCGGTCAGCGACGCACTGCCGTCACGCCTGGCAGAGGCGTTGATTGCTGGCACGGGGATCAGCCCCCGCCTGCCGCTTGCGAACCTGAGCCGCGGCGAAAGGGCCCGGCTCATTGACACGCTTGTGAGAGGAACGTTGCCGTGGACGGGCGACGAAGGCTACAAGAAGGCCGAGGTCACGGGCGGCGGGGTCAGCCTGAACGACATCGATCCGCGAACGATGGAAAGCCGAAGGCACAAGCGGCTCTTTCTGTGCGGGGAGATACTCGACGCCTTCGGTCCGATCGGTGGCTACAACTTTCTGTGGGCATGGGCCACCGGCCGCGCGGCCGGGTTAGGGGCATCTGCTATAATTATGGGTTTGCCACCAACGGAAGGGCTCTCATCATGATTTCGGTCAGCGGCGTTTCCATGCGATTCGGCTCGAAGATCCTCTTCGAGGATGTCACCACGACGTTCTCGGCGGGACGGCGCTACGGGCTGACCGGGCCCAACGGCGCTGGAAAATCTACGTTCATGAAGCTGTTGACTGGCGAAGCCCAGCCGCAGCGCGGCACCGTCGCCCGGCCTCGCAAGCTCGGCGTCCTGCGACAGGATCAATACGCCTTCGATGAATTCCGGGTGCTCGATACCGTCATCATGGGCAACGAGCGGCTTTGGACCGCGCTCCAGGAACGCGACGCGCTCTATGCCAAGCCCGACATGACGCACGATGACGGCATGCGTCTCGGAGAGCTCGAGGGCATCGTCGGCGAGGAAGACGGCTACTCGGCCGAGAGCGATGCCGCAGTGCTGTTGCAAGGCCTCGATATCCCTGACCCGCTGCACGATCGGAAGATGGCCGAGCTCCAGGGCGGACAGAAGGTGCGAGTGCTCCTGGCGCAGGCCCTCTACGGAAGTCCTGACGCGCTCCTGCTCGACGAGCCGACGAACCATCTGGACCTCGACTCGATCCACTGGCTGCAGGCGTTCCTCGAACGCTACAACGGCACGCTGATCGTGATCTCCCACGATCGGCACTTTCTGAACAAGGTCTGCACGCACACGGCCGATATCGACTACCAGACGATCATCACGTATACCGGCGGCTACGACGACATGGTGCTGGCCAAGACGCAGATTCGATCGACGATCGAGGCCGACAACGCGCAGCGCGAGAAGAAGATCGCGCAGCTCAACGACTTCATCGCGCGGTTCGGCGCCGGCACTCGAGCGAGTCAGGTCACGTCGCGGCGCAAGGAAGTCGAGCGGCTGCAGACGACTGAGCTGGCCAGATCCAACATTCAGCGTCCGTACATCAAGTTCGCCATGAAGCGGCCGTCTGGAAAAGTCGCGTTCGAATGCAAGGGGTTGAGCAAGGCGCATGGCGCGCTGAAGGTCGTCTCCGACTTCAGCGCGATCGTCAACCGCGGCGAGAAGATCGTCCTGGTTGGCAGAAACGGCGTCGGCAAGACAACGATGCTCAAGGCGCTGCTTGCGGATGCGCCCGATCGTCCGGCGTCGCCGGTGGACCTCGACAGCGGCACGATTCGCTGGGGCCATGAGGTCTCAATCGGCTACTTCCCGCAGGATCACACCGGCGCGATCGAGAAGGGGATGACCGCGGTCGAATGGCTGCACCAGTTCGACCCCGACGCCTCGCGGCAGGAGATTCACGGACTGCTCGGCCAGATGCTCTTCAGCGGCGAGGAGGGCCTCAAGCCAACCGAGGCGCTCTCAGGCGGTGAAACGGCGCGGCTGCTGTTCTGCCGGATCATGTTGCTCAAGCCAAACCTGCTCGTGCTCGACGAGCCGACCAACCACCTGGATCTCGAATCGATCAACGCGCTGAACGTGGCGCTCCAGAAGTTCGAGGGCACGGTGCTGCTGGTGACTCACGACCAGGACCTGCTCGAAGAGGTCGGCACGCGAGTCTGGCGCTTCGAAGATGGCGAAATCGCCGACTTCAAGGGCAGCTACGAGGAGCTCGAAGCCACGACTGCATCCTGACATCGCCCGCTTTCCAGGGGAGGCGCAGATGACTTCTGAGGTGTGTCAACACATCGACGCGGTGACCGATGTCCGGCAAGCGCAGGCGCGCCGCTGTGAGGAGTGCGTGAAGATCGGTTCCGGATGGGTCCACCTCCGCACCTGCCAGACGTGCGGCACCACCCTTTGCTGCGACTCATCGCCGAACCGCCACGCGACGAAGCACGCGAAGTCCAGCGGGCACCCGGTCGTTGCGTCGGCGGAGCCAGGCGAGCGCTGGCTTTACTGCTATCCCGACGATCAGATGGCGGAGTACTAGCTGACAGCTATCAGCTGACAGCTAGCTGTTTCGGTTACGAGCCACGAGCTGACCCGAACTGAGAGCTGACAGCCGAGAGCTGACAGCTACGTCGTGAGCGTCGCGCGACGCTGCTCGTGATAGTCGGCCATTGTGTCGTTGGCGGCCGCGATTACCGAAAGCGACCTGACGACGTCGCTGAGGCGCGGTCCAGGGATCATCAAGTACAGCTCGTCGTCGCCGATCCCGGTGTAGACGCGATTGCCGATGCATCCCGAGCTCATCACCGAGCCGTGTGCCATCGCTGCCGGCAACGCCATGCATGTCGGGCGGCCGAGCAGCGGGAGCGTCGCCGCGGCTCCGGCATGAGCCGACGCTTCCTGCAGCCGCATCAATGGACCCGGGCGGCCGCTGACAATCACCACATCTGGCGGCACGACCGCCTTGCCGAGCGGTGCGTAGTAAATGAACGCGGGGGGCTGCGACAGGCGTGGGATCGACGGCACTTCTTCCATCCTCACGTACCCGATACCAGCCATTAACGTCAGCACCTGGCCAAGCTCGGCCGCGCGCTCGGTGGGCAGATCAATCGCGTGCGTGTAGCTGCCAATCGGACAGTTCAAATGGTCACCGGGCACGGTGTAGAAACCGTGCCCGGTCGCAGCAAGTCTCCAGAATGAGCAGCCGGACGGCACGGTCCCCGAAAACTGCTCGACGCCCTGCGGGGCAGCGGAAAGATAGGAAACTGCGATCAGCCCCAGGGAACCCAGACTCGACACGAGCGCGCCTTCCAAAGCTGCGTAATTGGTCACCACGATTCAACCACTCTATCCCAAGCCGGAGGAGCCCGATGGGCGCGACGATCAGGCTTTGCGCATCGGCTCGTCGGCGCTGTCGCCGTAAATCGGCGGAACCTTCGATCCCATGGCGCGGAGGTAGGCAGCGAGTTGACCTCGGTGATGCACCGAGTGATTGTTGGCAAAGCCCAGGTAGCTGGCGTTCGGCATCTGCATCAGGCCGAAGAAGTCGACGGCGGCCGCGAGCTTGTCGGCGGGCATCGCGCGAACTTTGCCCAGCGCCGCGGGGAATTCCTTCTTGTAAAACTCGACGACGTCGGAGATCGAGCCAAACTGGGCGGCCTGCTTCTTTGCCGCTTCGGCATCGAACGAGAACGAGCCAGCGAGGATGCAATTGATGAACCACAGATCCGCCGTCGCGATGTGGGTCGCAAGCTCCCACGCCGTGCGCGATTTCTCGTCTGGGCGATAGCTGTGCTTGTCGTTGGGTACTGCCGCGAGAACCTTGCAGGTCGCCGGGAACTCGCCCTCCCAGAGTTTGCAGAGGCATTGCGCGAGAAATTGTGCTTGAGTCTGATCCATTGAAGTCTCCTGACGCTCGCGTCACGGCTGCGAGCATCCGGAGCACACTATCCAACGCGAGAGGGCACGTCAAATGCGTCAGGATGTTGACGGAGTTGGACGGAGGTAACGGGATTCACCGCGGAGGAACGGAGCCGAACGGGTGGGAGACGCGCGGAGAGAACAAGCTGGTCGAGCGCCTCGCAGCTGGGCGCACCGTCGCATCGCGCGGTGCGCCCAGCACTGCTAGCCCTCCCCGTGCGTCTCCGTTCGCCCCCTTCCTCCGCGGCTGAACTCACGTGGTCTTCGGTCAACTCCGTGGTCTTCGGTCAACTCCGTCCAGCCTCGCTCTACGGCTGACGAAGCGCCGCCATTGGATCGCAACGAGCGGCGCGGCTCGCGGAGCACCAACACGACACTACGGCCACGGCCATCAGCAGCGCCGGAACGCCGACGAAGATCCCCACGTTGATGGCGCGCCCACCGTAGAAGACGATGACCCCGCTCAAGGCGATGGCCCATCCTGCCAGAGCCCCGACGCCAATCACCGTTAGGCTTTCGCGGACGAACTGCGCCACCACGCCTCGGGGCGTTGCGCCGAGCGCGAGCCTGACGCCGATTTCAGACGAGCGCTGCGCGACCGTGTACGAGACGACCGCGTAAATGCCGATCGCCGCGAGGACGAGGAGCATTGGGCCGAGCACCGCGAACATCCGGGCTGGAACGCGTCGAAACAGCAAATGCGTCTCGACATGAGTGGTCAGGGTTCTGACGTTGTAGACCGGGAGTTCGGGATCGAGGTCGCGCACGATGCCGCGCACGGCCGCCGCCACTGCGGTGTCGCTGCCGGTTCGCGTGCGGACGTGAATCTCTCCGGTCCGGCCAGGATTGTCGCGATAGGAAAAATAGATGATCGGCGTCGGCGGCTCGCCGAAGGCGTTGTAGAGCGAGTTCTGCGCGATGCCGGTGATGGCGTAGGACCGGCCGCGCGCCTGCAGACGTCGGCCGAGTGGCTCGAGGCGCGGCAGGTAGCGGCGCACGAACTCCTCGTTCACGATCGCTTGCAGCGGCTGAGTCGTGTCATTGAGATCGGCGAAGTCCGCGCCTCTGACCAGCGGTATTCCCATCACGGCGAAGTAACCCGGCGTCACCGTGTTGGCAAGCGCCTGGTCGTAGCCGGCCTCGGCCCGGACCCAGCCGTCGACGGTGAACACGCGGGAGGGCAAACCATGTATGTCGAGTGGCACCGATGAGGCAATTGCCGCGGCCTCAACTGACGGTAGCGCCCGAAGACGTTCGATCAACCTCGCGGCGAAGGCTCGCGTGAACGTGTTCTCGGTGTTCCGGCCGGTGAGATCGTAGGCCGCGAGGAGCACGCCCTCTCGACGAAAACCGGGGTCGGCTTCACGTGTCTCGAGGAAGCTTCGCAAAAAGAGGCCCGCCGCGACGAGAACGACGAGGGCCAGCGCTACCTGAATCGCCATCAGCGCATTGCGAAGACGACTGCGGCCGTAGTAGGTCGCCCCGGCGCGGAACGCCAGCTGGGGGTCGAGACGCGCAAGCTGGATCGCCGGTGCGGCGCCAAAGATGGCGCCACACGCGATCCCCAGCACCGCCGCGAAGGCGAGTCCGGCCGAGTCGATCTCGGTTTCGAAGTTGATCGGGAAACCAATCGTCAATGGCATCGCGGACAGCGCTCGAGTACCCCAGACACCAATCGCGACGCCGAGCGCCGCGCCAACCAGCGCGAGCACCACGTTCTCGGCAAGCAGCAGGCGCACGATCCGCCACGGGCCGGCGCCGAGCGCCAGCCGCATACCCATCTCCCTTTGCCGCGCGCTGGCTCGCGCCAACATGAGGTTGGCCGTGTTGCCGCACACGGCGACCAGCAGGAGCAGCATGATCGCCTGCAGAAAAGCCAGCGCGGTCGCCAGGAAGCGTTGCGGGCCACGCGAGAACTTCCAGAAGGGCAGCACCTCCCCTTGAATGGTCGCGTTGCTCTCAGGGTATTCCTGCGATAGCTGCCGCATCGCCACGTCGACTTCGCCCTGCGCCTGCCGGAGCGTCGCTCCAGGCGCGAGGAGACCGGTCGCCGTATATCCACGCGCGGTCCTCTGATCGAGCTCGCGCGATCCGTTAAACAGCGCCGGCGCCATCGTCGCCGGCAGCCACAAGTCGAACTTCAAGCGAAGTACCGTGCCCTGGAATCCCCGCGGGCTGACGCCGATGATCGTGAAGTCCCGGCTGTTGACGCGAACCGTTCGCCCGATAACGGTTGTCGCTCCAGCGAACTGGCTCTGCCAGTACTCGTGCGAGATCACCACCACTGGCTCGCCCCCCGCGTGCGACACCTCATCGGCGAGAAAGAAACGGCCGAGCGCTGGCTGGAGGCCGAGCCCCGAGAAATAGTTGGCCGAGACGAGCAGACCGTAGGCTCGCTCGACTTGCCCTGGTTCGCCGACGTAGAGCGGCGACATCCGAAATGCCAGGAGATCCGGGAACGCGGGCAGGCGCTCCCGGAGATCGCGATACTCGAGCCACGACATTCCCGGGTTGGTTCCCGTCTCGGTGCGGGGCTCGACCAGGTAGAAACTCGCGGCGCGAGCGACACCGGGGATCGGCTTGAGGACAACCGCCTGAATCCACGAGAAGATGACCAGGTTGGCGCCAATGCCGACGCCGAGTGACAGCACGACGACAATCGCCAGAACGGGCATCCTTGCGATCATCCTGCCGGCATGTCGCAGGTCGCGGCCGAGCGAATCGATCCACGTCATGGCGCAGCCTCGTTACGTCTGGAGAAGCCATCTCATAGGAACACGATCCGTGTTGTCCGTGTAATCCGTGGCATTACCTACGCCGTGTTGTCCGTGTAGTCCGTGGCATTACTTGGCCGTGTTGTCCGTAATCCGTGGTCCTACTTGCGCGTGACGCGACGCGCGGTCCACGTCATGTCACCCATCTGGCTCGACAGATAACCGTCGAGCGTCCCGTCTTCCTTCAGCTTCGCGGTCATGGTGATCTTCGACTCGCCTCCACTTGTCGTCGCCAGGGTCAGCGTGCCCTCGGCGAACTCGCCCGCAACCTGAAGGTCGTCGCCATGCGGCGTGGCGAACGTGCCGCTGACCTTCTTGCCCTCCTGGGTGAGCTCGAGCCCCATCGTCACGTCGCCGTGAGGACTGCCTTTTACCGACATGCTCCATCGCCCGGTCACGCTCGCCGCGGATTTCTGCTCGGTCTTGCCGTGCTGAGGCGCAGCCGCGAACGCGGCGCTGGCTGTCACCGATACCGACAACGTAATGACCGCAAGGGCTATCGTTCTCGTCGTCATGGTTCTCTCCGTGCTAGTGGCCATGAATTCTTTGAAACCAGTTCGCCAGCGCGCCGTCACCCCTTCCACCGTGGGCGAGAGCGCCGATGATGAGCAGCGCGGCAGCGACAAGGACAACCAGTAGCGTTCGTTTTGTCATGGCGTGATTCTCCGAGAGGTTCCACAGAGCGTATCGACTCGCTCGCTGAATGACGGATGAATCGGATGTTCAGGTGCCATTCAGGTTCGGTTGCGCTATAACCGTCTGGTGCGGGTTCTCGTCGTCGAGGATGAAGTGCGCTTGTCGCGCCAACTGGCCACCGCCCTTGGCGAGGCTGGCTACGCCGTGGATTGCGCCGTCGACGGCGAGCGCGCCGACTTTCTCGGCAGGACAGAACAGTACGACGCCGTGATCCTCGACCTTGGGCTCCCCCGCGTCGACGGGCTCACCGTGCTGAAGCGATGGCGGGACGACGGGCTGGTCATGCCGGTGCTGCTCCTCACCGCCCGTGGCAGCTGGCACGAGAAGGTGCAGGGCATTGACGGCGGCGCCGACGACTACGTCGCGAAGCCGTTTCGGATGGAGGAAGTGCTCGCGCGTCTGCGAGCGCTCATCCGCCGCGCCAGCGGACAGTTTGCGCCGGAACTCCGCGTCGGGCGAGGTCACGCTCGATCCACGGGCCGCGCGCGTCACGCGCAACGGCACGCCGGTCAAGCTGACCAGCCACGAGTTTCGAGTCCTCTCGTATCTGATGCACCACCGCGGACGCCTGGTCTCGCAAGGCGAGTTGACCGAGCACATTTATTCGCAGGGCTTCGACCGTGATTCGAACACGGTCGAAGTATTCATCGCCCGCCTGCGCCGCAAGCTGGGGTCATCGTTCATCGAGACGGTGCGTGGAATGGGCTACCGCATCGCCGAGGGCGGCAGGTGATGTCGGGCTTATCGCTCCGCGCGCGCATCATGCTCGGAGCCGTGCTCTGGTCGACCGGGCTCTTTGCTGTGCTCGGCGTGATCATGACGCAGATCATTTACCGACACCCGAGCGCGCCGCGAGTGTTTCACAACTTCTTCCTGCACGTGCCAGGCATCTCGATTCTCGCGCTCGTCTGCCTGATCGTCGGGTTCATCCAGGTGAGGAGCGGGCTGACGGCCGTCGACCGGCTGCGAGCGCGGCTGGCCGCCGTGCATGCCGGTCGTGAACGCCGCGTCGACGGCATCTACCCCGCTGAAGTGCAGCCGCTCGTCAACGATCTCAACGTGCTGCTCGAGCACCGCGAACAGGCGGTGCGGCGAGCCGTCGCGCGGGCGGGCGACCTCGCGCACGGCCTCAAGACGCCGCTTGCCGTGCTGGCCCACGAAGCCGACCGGGCTGCCGCCGCGGGACAACAGCAGTGGGCAGACGCCGTGACCGAGCAGGTGGAACGGATGCGGCGTCAGGTCGAATCGCACCTGGCGCACGCCCGCGCCGCCGCGTCCGGCGCGACGCCTGGCGCACAGTGTCAGGTCGCGGAGTCGGCGGATGGCCTGGCGCGCACGATGCTCCGTCTCCATGCCGACCGCGGTCTTGCCGTCGACGTGCGCGTCCCGCGCGACCATCTCGGTCCGGTGCCAGCGCGAGGACCTCGACGAGATGCTCGGCAATCTCCTCGACAATGCCTGCAAGTGGGGCCGGACGCGGGTCGTGGTCGAATCGACCGCGGCCAACGAATCCATCGTGATTACCGTCGCCGACGATGGACCAGGGCTCGACCCCTCAATGTGGGACGTCGTGCTGCAGCGCGGCGTGCGCGCCGACGAAGCGGCGCCGGGCTCGGGGCTAGGCCTCGCGATCGTCCGCGATCTCGCCGAGCTCTACGGCGGCTCGATCGCGCTCGACCGCTCGACCGCTGGCGGCCTGCGCGCGGCGCTGACGCTTCCAAGGGTGAGCTGAGCTCGGGAGATGACGGAGGTAACGGAGTTCACCGCGGAGCAACGGAGCCGAGATTAGTGGGAGACGCACGGAGAAGGCTACGTGCTGGGCGCACCGCGCATGGCGCGGTGGGATAGCGAGAGGCCGGCGGATCACAAGCACTACAGGATCGCGAGAGTGCTTGCGATCCGTCGGCCTCTCGTTATCTCACGCCGGCCAAGGGCCGGCGTGCGCCCAGCTGCGATTCCGTCAAGCAAGCTCGTTCTCTCCGCGCGTCTCCGTTGACTCCGTTCCTCCGCGGTAAAAACCGTGACCTCCGTCTCCTCCCTCACTCCCACCAGAAGCGCGGCGCCGGCCGCTTGGTCGCCCCGACCTCGGCGAGCGTCTTGCCGTCGTACAGCCGGCCGTTCATCATCACCATGCTGATCGACTCGGAGTGCCGGATGCTCTCGAGCGGGTTGCGATCGAGCACGATGAGGTCCGCCAGCTTGCCTTTCTCGAGCGAGCCGATGTCACGGTCGAGACCGAGGTAGCGCGCGCCGGCGATCGTGGCGGCGCGCAGCGACTCGATCGGCGTCATCCCGCCCTGCTGCAGCATCCAGAGCTCCCAGTGCGCGCCCAGACCCTGCAGTTGTCCGTGCGCGCCGAGCTGGACGCTGCCGCCGGCATCGGCCACCTGTTTCGCGCCGCGCGCGATCAGCACGTGATTGAAGTCGGCGTCCGGGGCCATCTGTCGGCGCCGCGAGCGTGCGTCGATCACTTCACGCGGGGTGAAGTGAAGCAGCCGCTCGTTCTCCCACACGTTGGTGTGCTGGTACCAGTAGGTACTCGCCAGACAGCCCGCCGTAGCCGACGATCAGCGTCGGTGTATAGCCGACGCCGCTCTTTGCGAAGAGCTCGACCGTGTCCTTGTACAGCCTGGGCACGGGCAACGAATGCTCGACGCCGGTATGACCATCGAGGATATGCGTCTGGTTCATGTACAAGAGCGATCCGCCTTCGGGCACATCGAGGATGTCCAGCTCGCGCGCCGCCTTGACGATCATCTGGCGCGCGTCCCGCCGCTGCTGGTTGTAACTCTTGACGCTGATCGCGCCAAGCGCCTTCTGCCGCCTGACGTGCGACAGCGCATCGTCATAGTTCTCGACCACGGCCTTGAACGGCGTCTCCGCGCCGTAGAGAATCGTCCCCGTCGAAAATACTCGGGGACCGAGCTTGGCCCCTGCGCGCACGAGCTCGGCATTGGTGAACACGGTTTCGCTGTCGTTCGACGGATCGTGGGAGGTCGTCACGCCGAACGCCAGATTGGCGGCCAGCGGCCAGCTCGATTGCGCGACCAAGCCGTTCGATTCGCTCCCGAGATGGCCGTGGACGTCGATGATCCCAGGCATGATGGTCTTGCCCTTGACGTCGACCCGTGTCGCGGCGGCAGGAACACTCACGGAAGACGACGGTCCGACGGCGGTGATGCGATTGCCCTCGACGATGAGCGTCGCGTTCTCGATGACTCCGGGCGTGCCTTGAATCGGACCTGACGCGAGGTTCGCCATCGTGATCACGCGCGCGCCGACGAGCGCGACTGCGCCCGACGGCATATCACCCTTCGCGGTGAAGCCAATGGGAATCCCTTTCGCCTCGGGCTCCGCCGCTTTCGCTTGACCGCCGTCGACGAACGCGAACGAGCTGGAGAGGTCGCGGCTGAAGAGTTCCGGGCCGAGCGCCCAGAACAGGCGGCGGCTGTCTCCGGACCAGTGCAGGTAGTACCCGGCGTCGCGCGAGACGCGCTGCACGGGGTATGTCTGTGTGGCGGGGCCGACATCGACGGGCCGGCCGGTGCGCGGGAACGCGGCCACGTACGTGCGATACCGCTCTTCGAACGCGACCCACTGGCCGTCGGGCGAGGGCACGATCTGCGTCGCGTTGTCGCTGCGCACGTGCTCGATCTCGTCACGCCCCGGCAAGGGCGAGGCAGCCGTTGGCGCGCCGACGCTCAGGAGCGTGTACTTTTCGTTGCGGACCTCGCGGATGTAAATCCGGGTGCCAGTGTGGTCGAACTCGGGATCCGAACCGCTCTCACGCGCGAGAAGAGACGTGCCCCCGGCCGTCGGCACGACGTGCACTCCGACATCGTCGGCGTAAAAGGGCCCGCGAGTCGAGTCGCCGCCGGCGTGGCGATAGACGATCAACCGGCCGTCCGGCGAAAACGACGGCTCGACGTAGTGACCGGGCCGGGTGATGACGTCTCGGCCGGCTGACCCGTCTGGCTTGATGATGCGGACGCGCCCCTGGTTGGCATCGCCCCAGGTCGTGTAGACAATCCACTGCCCGTCGCGCGAGAACGAGGGAAAAAATTCGTAGGTGTCAGCGCCGGCCGACGTCAGACGCTTGGGCTCGCCAGTGGGGAGCGCCCGGGAGTAGAGATGCCCGAGCGCGCTGTAGACGACGAGCTTGCCGTCGGGCGCGACGCGGACATCGCGCAGCATCCTGACCGGAAACTCGGCGGGATGCACCGGACGGGGCATGCGCACGGGCGCATTGAGAGTCTGCTCGACTCGCGCCTGGAACGGAATCGGCTGACCTTTCCCGCTTGCGACGTCGACGCGCCAGATCTTGCCTTCGCCCCAGATCACGATCGATCGGCCGTCCGGTGTCCACGCGTACTGCGGGTACAACCCGTGGATCGCCCATGCTTCCTGCAGATCCTTGTCGACGTTCGCAAAGACTTGTCGATCGCGACCCGACTCGAGGTCGCGGACGTAGAGGAAGCTCTGGAGACGAACGCGGCGAACGTAGGCGAGCGACTTGCCGTCGGGCGAGACCTGCGGCGTCACCGAGCCGCCCTGTACGCTCACGGCGCGCCGCTCGCGGCCGGTCGTGAGATCTCTGCGGATGATGGCGTAGATGGTGCCGTTGGGATCCTTGTTGTACTCGAAGGTCTGGCCGGGGGTGACGTCCTTGCTGTAGTAGAGCGTGCTGCCGTCTGGGGAGATATCCGGCTCGCCGGCGTCTTTCTGCCAGCCCGTGCGCTCGGTGACCTGCAGCCCGTCGCCCGGTCCGGCGCTGTGATACATCCAGATCTCACCGGCGCCAAGCGAGCGCTCCTTGACGAAGTGGCGTCGCGCATAGATGTAGCGGCCATCCGGCGACCACGCCGGACTGTTGACGAACCAGCGCCGCTCGCGCGAGATCTGCGTGGCGTCTTTGCCGTCCAGGTCCATCGTCCAGATGTTCCACAACCCGTCACGGTCGCTCGTGAGCGCGATGCGTTTACCATCGGGGCTGAAGCGAGGCTGCATATCGAATACGGGCCCGCTCGTGAGCCGCCTGGCGGGCGCCGCCCCGCCGGCGATGGGCATGAGATAGACGTCGCCGAGCAGGTCGAAAACGACCTGCGTGCCGTCCGGGCTGACGTCCACGTTCATCCACGTGCCCTCGCTCGTGTCGAAGGCGAGAGGGGTCGTCGGTCCGGTGGGATCGGCGACGTCCCATTTCTTTGCGTCGGGCTTCGCTTCGGGCTTGGCGTCCTGCCTGGCATGGGTTGCGACCATGCCGGTCGCCATCAGGACGAACACCAACAGGCTCTTGCGCGTCATCTCGACTGATCTCCTTGGGCCAACATGCTACTTCGAGGCGGCCAGATATACTTCGCCGATGAGTGAAATCGCCATCGTCGATCCGGCGCCGGCGCCCAAACGCCCGTGGTCCCGCCGTCTCCTCCGTTGGGCCGTCTGGATGGTGCTCGCCTTCGCGCTCATCGTCGCGACCGTCATCATTGGAGCCGCGGTTGATGCCCGGTACCGTCTCCCGGACCTACAGCCCTGGCATCGGTACGCGCCAGCGAGCGAAGTGCGCGCCGCGGATATCGACGACCGTTTTACGATGGCCGACTATTTCACACGGGAAGATCGGATTTTCGAGGAGGTGCGGACGCACGTCGAAGACGTCCTGCCGCCGGTCGCCGCCTATACGGTCAATCGTTACATCCGGGCCAGCCAGTCGAGCCCTTCCCGACTCGACCGCAACTACAACCGCTCCTACGAAGTCGTGCCCGAGACAATTCGTGGCGGCGCGTTGCTGGTCCACGGGCTGACGGATTCACCCTACTCGATGAGAGCGATCGCCGAGCAGCTCAGGGCTGACGGCTATTATTCGCTCGCGCTCCGGATGCCTGGGCACGGGACCGTGCCGGCGGGGCTCGTCTCGAGCGGTGCCCCCGACTGGAACGCCGCGGTCCGGCTCGGGGCTCGGCACGTGCGATCGCGGATTGGGGCCGGACTACCGATGGTGCTCGTCGGTTATTCGAACGGGGGCGCGCTCGTCACCCGGTACACGCTCGATACGCTCGAGGATGCGTCGCTCCCCCGTCCTGATCGCCTGGTGCTGGTGTCGCCGATGATCGGCGTCAACCCGATGGCGCGCCTCGCGAGGGTCATCAGCGCCCTCGGTCCGATTCCCTACTTCGAGAAGGCGCGCTGGCTCGACGTCATTCCCGAATACAACCCGTTCAAGTACAACTCGTTTCCTGCGAACGCCGGGCAGCAAACCTTCGTCATCACCCGCGATCTTCAGCAGCGTCTCGGGCGCCTCGGAGCCAATGGCCGGCTGGCCCAGTTTCCTCCAGTGCTGACGTTCCAGTCGCTTGTGGATGCGACCGTCAGCACGCCGGCGATCGTGGCCAACCTCTACGATCGTCTGCCGAAGAACGGCAGCGCGCTCGTGCTCTTCGACTTCAACCGCCACGCGCGACTCGATCCGTTCATCCGGCCCGAAGACTACTCGCTCATCCCGCGGCTCTTCGAAGGACGAGCACGGAGCTACCGCGTCACCGTCGTCACGAATGCGCGGAAGGACACCCTCGAAGCTCAGGCTCGCAACGTCGAGCCGGGCTCAACGACACCAATCGACGAATCGATCGGGCTCCAATGGGCGCACGACACGTTTTCGCTGTCGCACGTTGCGCTGCCGTTCTCGCCGGATGACCCGGTGTACGGCAGCCGCGCCGCCGAATCTCCGACCGGACCCGTCGCGCTCGGCCTGTTGAGCCCCCGCGGCGAACGCTCGGTGCTCACAGTTCCGGTCGAGGTGCTGATGCGCGTGTCGTCGAACCCGTTCTTCCCGTACCTTGCGCAGCGGTTGTCAGCGTGGGTGAACGCCGGCCGTTGATTGAACTCTTCACGCTCAAAAGCCTTTCACCGCGGAGCGCGCAGAGAACGCAGTCCTAGCTCTTACATTTCCTTCAGGTACTCGTGCACGAACTGGATCGCCATCGACCCTTCACCGACGGCCGAAGCCACGCGCTTGACGGAGTTGGCGCGCACGTCGCCGGCGGCGAACACACCGCGACGACTCGTCTCGAGGTGAAACGGCTCGCGCCGCGTGGCGCCGGCCGACAACTTCTCCACCGTCGGTCCGGTGCGGACGAAGCCGCGCGCGTCGGTCTCGATCTCCTTCGGCAGCCATTCGGTCCGAGGTACGGCGCCGATGAAGCTGAAGAGCGCGGCAATCGGGAGGGTACGGGTCTCGCCGGTCACGCGGTTCCTGACCTCGATTGTCGACAACTGGCCGTTGCCGAGCATTCGCTCGACAGACGTGTGCGTCAGCACCTCGATGTTGGCCGTCTGCTCAATCCTGTGGGCGAGGTATGACGACATCTGCTTGTAGAGGTCGTCCCCGCGAATGAGGATGTGGACCCGGCGCGCTTGTCCGGCGAGGAAGACGGCTGCCTGACCCGCCGAGTTACCTCCGCCCACGACGGCGACGTCGGCGCCCCGGCACTGCTGCACTTCGTTCGGCGTTGCGGCGTAAAACACGCCGCTCCCTTCGAAGCGTTCGCAGCCGTCCACTTCGAGACGACGATAGTCGGCGCCTGTCGCGACGAGCAGGCACTTGGCCACGACCGTCTCCCCATCGTCGAGCGCGACGACGGAGTACGCGTCGTTGAACGTCACCCCGGTGACCGGCGTCGCGATCGACAGAACCGCGCCGAACTTGTTCGCCTGAAGGACTGCGCGCTCCGCCAGCTCGCTGCCAGTCAGCCCCATCGGAAATCCGAGGTAGTTTTCGATGCGCATGCTGCTGCCGGCCTGTCCACCAGGCGCGGTGCGCTCGAGCACGAGCGTCTTCAGCCCCTCTGACGCGCCGTACACGGCCGCCGCGAGGCCAGCCGGCCCTGCCCCCACGACGGCCAGGTCGTAGACGGTGCGCTCCAGAGGCTTGCGGATGCCGGCGGCCTCCGCCAGCACGCGGTTGGACGGATTGCGCAGCATGTGTTCCGAGCACACGACGATCGGCGTTTCGGCTTCGGAGACGCCGAAATGCTTCAACAACAGCTCGACGTCCGGGTTCGCTTCGAGATCGATCCAGGTAAAGAGCACGAGGTTCTTGGCCAGGAAGTCGCGGATGCGAAACGTATCGGGAGAGTAGCGCGAGCCGATCACCCGCACGCCCGTGAACGTGCCCGATTCGCGAACGAGCTGACGACGGGCCATGAATGCGCGCAGGATGATGTCGCCCAGATCGGGACACTGGTTGATGACCTGCTTGAGGAGCTCGCTCGAGATCGCGTAGACCTGACAGTCGCTGAGGGCCACGGCGGTGACGATCGCCGGCGTGCCGTTCAAGTGCGAGACATCACCCGTGAACTCGCCGCGGCCGTGCACCGCAATCGTGGTCGGGCGATCGCCACTGGGGTCGAGGATCTCGATCTCCCCCGAGCGAACGACGAAGAAGTTGAAGTTCCGGTCGCCGACATGGAAGAGGACGTCGCCGGCCGCGTAGGTCGACAGCGTCGCCGCCGTGCAGTCGCCCAGCTTGGCAATCTGGGTATCATCGAGCGTAGGAAATGCTATTTCGTGCAGATCGAATTGAGCCATGGCGTCTGACTACAACCGTACCTCAGAATGGGGAGCCGTGCCGTTGCGGGAATGGAGCTCTCCTCGTACGTAGTGTCCGCCTTCAGGCGGACCTCAGGGGTCCGGCTGAAGCCGGACACTACGAGTTGATGAGTTAGTTCTAGAATAGGAGGTTATGGCCAGCCTGATTGAAGCAATTGAGATCAAGCGCAAGATGTTCTTCGAATTCGAGGGCGCGCCGTATCACTGCATCGACGTCGAGGTCTCGAAGCCGACGGCGCGCGGGGGCCAGACGCTCGTGCGCCTCAAGATGCGCAATCTGCTGACGCGCGCGGTCTTCGACAAGACGTTCAAGGCGGGGGAGAAGTTCAAGGAGCCCGATCTCGCCAACGTCGACGCGACGTTTCTGTATGCGGGGGGCGATGGCTATCACTTCATGGATCAGGAGACGTTCGAGACCGTCACGCTCGGCGCGGCAATGGTCGGCGACGACCGGTTGTTGCTCGTCGACAACGTGCTCGTTCAGATCCAGAAGTACAACGGCAACGCGATCGGCCTCCAGTTCCCGCCGCACGTCCTGCTGACCGTGACCTCATCTGAGCCCGGCGCGCGGGGAGATACGGCCAGCGGCAGCGTGACCAAGGTTGCCACGCTCGAGACCGGGCTCCAGATTCGAGTGCCGCTCTTCATCAAGGACGGCGAGAAGGTCAAGGTTCACACCGAAACACGCGAGTTCGCCGGCCGAGCGTAGCCGCGCGGCCGTCACGCGTCTCTCAACTCCATCATCGCCGCGGAATCCGGCGAACGCTTGACCCGCATTGTACTAATTAACTAGTATAATCCATCAAGTGGAGATCGTGACCATCGATCCGCGCGACGCCACCCCCATCTACGCGCAGCTCGAGCGTGGGCTGCGCGCCGCGATTGCCACCAACCGCCTGCGACCAGGCGATCAACTCCCGACGGTGCGGCAACTGGCCGTGGAGCTTCGCGTCAATGCCAACACCGTGGCGCGTGTGTACGGCGAGCTCGAGCGCGCCGGCGTCATCGAAACCAGGCGCGGCGTCGGATCGTTCATCAGCGCCACGCCGGCCCAGGCGCATCCGCCGCGCGAGCGCGATCGCCGGCTCCGCGCGTTCATCACACGGGTCCTGGCCGATGCCGACGCGGCAGGTCTGACCATCGACGATCTTCTGGGCGCGCTCGACGCACACAAAGACGCACAGAAGAAGGAACCCAAGAACGACGACAAAAGAGGAGGAGCGTAATGCCCCCCGTTATCTTCGGCGGTTCGGACGGACCAGCCGTGAATGTGCCGCGCGTCAACTTCGTAGCCGTTGCGATCCTGCTGGCCTCGGTCGGCCTGTCCGCGTACGCGTGGCAGGCAACCGGCAACCTGGTGTGGACAGCCGCAATCCTCGTGGCCGGCGTCGTGCTGGCGCAGGCGCCGCGCGTGGCCCAGCAATGGGAGCGCGCTGTTGTGCTGAGAATGGGCAGGTTCATCGGTCTGCGCGGACCGGGGCTCTTCTGGGTCGTGCCGTTTGTCGATCGCGTTACCGCCTGGATCGATCAACGCACCGTGACCACGAGCTTCGCCGCCGAGCAGACCCTCACCTCCGACACGGTACCGGTCAACGTGGATGCCGTGCTCTTCTGGATGGTCCACGACGTGCAAAAGGCAGCGCTCGAGGTGCAGGACTACTCGCAAGCGGTGAGCTGGGCGGCCCAGACAGCGCTGCGCGACATCATCGGCCGGACCACGCTCGCCGATCTCCTGCGCGGCCGCGAACACATCGAAGCCGAGCTGCAGCAGCTCATCGACGCGAGGTCGAATCCCTGGGGCGCCACCGTCTCGTCGGTCGAGATGAGGGACATCGTCATTCCCGGTGCGCTTCAGGATGCGATGTCCCGCGAGGCGCAGGCGGCCCGCGAGAAGCAGGCGCGGATCATCCTCGGCCAGGCCGAGATGGAGATCGCCAACTCGTTCCAGGAGGCAGCCAAGTCGTATCGTGACAACCCGACCGCCCTGCACCTTCGCGCGATGAACATGCTCTACGAGGGCCTGAAGGAAAAGGGCGCGCTGATGCTCATTCCGAGCAGTGCCGTCGAGTCGATGGGGATGGGAGGAATGCTCGGCGCAGCGGCCATGCGGCAGGCGAATCTCGCCGGCGGACCCGAGCGCGCACCGAAGCCGGAGTAGCGCCTTGCTGGCCGCTGCATCGGCCGTTGATAATCGCCGCGTTCAGGAAACACCACATATTCAGGAAACACCACATAGGAAAGGACAGAGCCATGGACACGAACTCTCCCGATCGCATGTCGATGCGCGTGTGGTTGCTGCTGGCCATTGTGGGCGCTGCCCTCTGCATCGTCGGCTGGTATCGCTATGCCAGCTGAGGCTGACTAGATCTCCCGAACATTCGCCGCCCACGATCTCGGAGGAACCATGCAAGCGCTCCGAATGTCGATCCGCGCGCTTCGCGCCACGCCTGTCGTGTCGCTGGTCGTCATCACGACGCTGGGGCTCGGCATTGGCGCCAACACCGCCATCTTCACCGTCGCTAACAGCCTGCTGCTGAGAGCGCTGCCGGTTCCGGCACCGGATCGCCTCGTGACTGTCTCGTCGGACTACGCACTGGCAGACGGCTTCAAGGCCGGCGTCGGGTGGAACTACCAGATGTGGAAGCGGCGGCAGACGATGCCGCCGCTGGCATGCGCACGTGCTCGCCTCGTCCTCGGCAGGAGCGTCGCGATCACCGGCGTTGGTCTCATCCTCGGGCTCGCTGCCGCTGCGACGGCGGCACGGTACCTCGAGGCCCTGCTCTTTGGCGTGGTGCCGCTCGATCCGCTGACGTTCGCCGTCGTGGCGGTCGTGCTCGCCGGCGTGGCAACGACCGCCGCGCTCATTCCAGCCCTTCGGGCAACCCGCATCGATCCACTGGTGGCCCTGCGGTCCGAGTAACCGAGAGTCCTCAGAGTAGTGCCACGGATCACACGGACAACACGGATCGGGTTATGGGATAGGTTCTAGCTAGAATAGGGCGTCTTCCAGGCTCTCGGATCGAAAACCAGTCATCGATGATCGCCCACAGTCGCTCCCTCAGCAGGATCGCCGTTGTCCTCTCGATGTTGGTCGCGACTGGGCCGACCGGCGCGCAGACGCCGACGGTTGAGAACACCATCCGCCTTCGGATCGAACAGGCACGGGAGCTGCCGGCGACGACTGTTCGAGGCAGCCGTCTCCTGCGGCCCGACGCGGTCGCGCGATTCTTCGAGGCGCGGACGTTCACACCCGCGTGGCGTTTGCCCGCTGCCGCGCAGCAGGTGCTCGGCGCGATTCGCAACATCGAGCAGGACGGGCTGACCCCCGCCGACTACCATCTCAACGCCATCATCGCGGCGCTGGACGCATACACGAAAGTGCCGTCACCCGAGGTCACGGCCGACCTTCATGTGTTGATTGCCGACGCCGCTGTCGCGCTGGTTGACGATGTGCGCTACGGGCGTGTCAGGCCGTCGTCACTCGACAAAAGATGGAACGTCGACCCGCGCCGTGGCGCGCCGGCGCTCGACCTCGCGCTGGCCGAGGTCGCCCGGGCGGCGTCCATCGACGCGGGAATCGAAGCGCAGAAGCCCACGCATTTCATCTATGCCGGGCTGAAACAGGCACTGGCGCGAATGCGCAGCACTGCGAACGCGGGGGGATGGCCGGTCGTCACTTCTGGTGCCGCGATCAAGCCCGGCGCGACCGATCCCAGGGTGGGCCTGGTCAGAAAACGACTGCTCGTGACTGGCGAGCTGGGCGGCGCGACGTCAACCGCCGACGCCGTTTACGGCGACGAGCTGCTCGGCGCAGTCACGAGTTTTCAAGGCCATCATCGGCTGACGGAAGATGGAGTGATCGGCAAGGCGACGATCGAGGCGATGAATGTCTCCGCCGAGGCGCGCGCGCAGCAATTGCGCGTGAACCTCGAGCGCGCGAGATGGGTCGTCGGTGGGTTGAGCGACACGTTCGTGCTCGTCAATCTTCCCGCCTACAAGGTCTACCTGATTCGCGATCAAAAGAATGTCTGGGAAGCGCGCACGCAGATCGGGCGCGAAGCGCGGCAAACGCCGACATTTCGCGCCGACATGAAGTACCTGGTACTGAATCCCGATTGGACCGTGCCGCCCACGATCCTGGCGCAGGATGTGCTCGAGGGGATGCGCAAGAATCAGAATACGATTGCGCGCAAGCGCTTGATAATCCTCGATCAGCAGGGCGGCGTCGTCGACCCGGCGTCGATCGACTGGCAGAACGCGACGCCGGGAAATTTTCGCTACACGCTGCGCCAGCCACCGGGGCCCGACAACGCGTTGGGACGGGTCAAGTTCATTTTCCCGAACCAGCACTCGATCTTCCTGCACGACACGCCCAGCCGGGAACTGTTCGCATCCGACCAGCGCACGTTCAGTTCGGGTTGCATCCGAGTCGATCATCCCCTTGACCTGGCCGCGCTGCTGCTCGAAGGACAAGACAGCTGGACGAGGACGCGGATTCAGGAGACGGTCGATTCCGAGGAGTCTCAGACCGTCTTTCTCACGACACCGCTGCCGGTCGTCATCGTGTACTGGACCGTCTCGGTCGGCGCGTCAGGAGAGCTGCGCTTCGCGAAAGACGTCTACAGCCTCGACCCCGCCGTCCTCCGCGCGCTCGGGGATGTCCCCGGGGTCAGGCCGTGAATCGTGAACGGTGGCATGTCGCTGAGATCGTGAGACTTGCCACCGTTCACGATTCACGGCCTGACCCCTAGAAATACTTTGCCAGAAACTCGAGGAACGCTTTCCAATCGGCGGGCGTCGCGGTGTGACCGCCGGTGTGGTAGTGCCAGCCGATGTCACCGGTGATGACCGGCGTGTCGAGCGGCGGCAATTCGGTGACGCCAAGATCCTTCTTGCCAAGCAGTCGATATACCGGCCCGGCTGCGACGGCGGCTTTGAACATGCCGACGGGGTCGGCCCATTGATCGGCTGTTCCGCCGCTGATGAACACGGGCCGCGGGGCGCTCAGCGCGATCAGCATGTGGGCATCGACCGGCATCTCGTTCCAACGACCTGGCCACTTCTGAAAATTCCCGGCGAACTGCCACGGAAAATTCTGGGCCATGTCGTCGACGGTCTCGCCCCAGTCGCGGCGCGCCAGCGCGGCGCCCATCTCGCCCGAGCAACTGGAGAACGCCGCGGCAATCCGCTCGTCTTTCGCCGTCGCCCACAACGCCGTCTTTCCGAGGCGCGAGTGACCAAACAGCGCGACCTGTTTGGCATTCACCGAATCGTCAGTCTCGAGGTAGTCGATCATTCGGCTGACGCCCCACGACCATGCGCTGATCGTTCCCCACTCGTCCGGCGCCGGCCGCTCCTGCCCAGCCGCGAGCGTGCGGCCGATCACGCCCTCGCCGAATGAATTAAGTCGATCGGGCTGGATGTCCGCATAGCCGACGGTCGCGTATCCCCAGCCACGGCCGATGATCTCGGCGGCAACCGGCGGGTCGGACGGAAAACCGCCTCCCCTGCCTTGCGGAGCCGGTGGTTTTGGACCGCCGCCGAAGTTGACCAGCAAGATCACCGGCACGGGCTTCTTTGCGTCGGCGGGTGTGTAAAGCGTCAACTTGATCTGCGGAGCGTCCGGCCCGGCGCCAACCGTCCCGGTAATCTTCTTCATCAGAGCCGTGCCTTCGCGTGCCTGCGGATCGGTTTCGGTCACCTGCCATGTCACTGCAGGCGTCTTGGCCGGCAATCGGCCGTAGATCTCGGTCTCGTACATCGCCACGATCTCGGGACGACGCTGTGAGATCCAAGTCGAGCGATCGCGGACCGGCTTGCCGTTGGCGAGGACGAGCGGGTCAGGAAGCGTGAAGGGCGCGACCTTGGACTCGTCGTAGTTGGAAACATGACCGGTCTTGAGCGCGCGGCGGAGCGGGTTGCCATTCGCGTCGGATCCCAGATTGGTCGCCGAAGCAGGCGGCGCGCTGCTTTGGCCCGCGCTCGACGCCGTGGCCGGCGCCGGCGGTGGAGCCTGCTGGCCGCCGAGGGTCAGTCCTGTCCAGGCGAGTACCGCCACGACCATGCACAACTGCTTGCTCATCTCTACCGCTCCTGACCGACTGGATCGTCGACGTAGACGCATGGACCATAACGCGAGCACAGGATCATGGCGAACCTTACGACGCGTTCTTGCGCGGAGGAAGCTTCAACCGCTGCAGCAGCGCGGCATAGCGCGGATCCTTGACGAGTGGCGCATACTGAGGGCCGGTTCGCACCCACGGAAGGAAGCCGTGGTGCGGCTCGTACGCAAACCATCGAAAGGCCTCGTCGAAGTTGCCGAGCGTGGTCTGCAGCGTTCCGAGCCCGAACGCGCCAAACGGCGTAGGAGGCAAGGCCTCGAGCTCAGCCAGGATCTTCTCGGCATCGCTTCGTCTTCCGACGAGTGAATAGGTCCGAGCAAGCTCAAACTTCCAGCGCGGCCCCAGCTGCGCAGCGCGTTCGTGAGCCGCGACCGCGTCCGCGTGTCGGCCCTGAGCGAAGTGACTCCACCCAAGCACCAGCCAGCCGATGGGAACCCGCTCGTCTAGCTCGATCGCCTTCTTCGCTTCCACCAGCGCCTCGTCGTGCCTGCCGATCGCCGAATACAAGCCGCCGAGCCAGGCAGTGTGGACCGGCGTCAGGGGATCGAGCTCCTGTGCGCGACGGTGTTCGACGACCGCCTCTTCCACACGATCGAGAGTCACGAGGTACCACGCGTAGTGATAGCGGTTCTCAGCGAAGCTGGGGTTGAGCTCGTTGGCACGCCGGTACTCGACTTCGGCACCCGGCCAGTCGAAGTCCCAATACATCTTGACGGCGGCGAGCGCCATGTGGGGCGTCGCCAGATCCCCATCCAGCTTTATCGCGCGCTCCGCCGCCGCGCGCGCATTCGCCCACACATCGGCTGTCGCAACCGGCCCGTGGCCGATCGTGACGTAGCCGAGCGCCAGACCTGCCCACGCGTGCGCGTTGCCTGGATCGCGATCGGTCGCCTCCCGCAGGTACCCCAGACCCTTAATGCGATCCGGCGGCGTGCCCTTGTGGAGAAGCGACATCCCACGAAGATACGCCTCGTACGTCCGCGCGTCGATGTCGGCCGCGCTCGCGAGCCGTGCTTGATGCTCCGAAGCAATCTCGAAGCCCAGCGCGCTCGCAATGCTCCGGACGATGTCACGCTGCACGACGGGCAGGCCGCTCTCGTCGCTGTCCAGCGTGCCGGCCCATATCTCCCTCTCGGTCCCGGCATCGATCACCCGAGCGGTAATCTCGAACCGATTTCCAACAGGCTTCACCGCGCCCATCACGACCGTGGTTACGCCAAGCGCGCGAGCGATCTCGGGGATCGTCTTGCCTGCGGCCGCCACACGTCGCGTCGATCCCCTGGCGATGACGCGCGCGATGCCCGGCACCCGTGCCAATTCGGTGCTGAGCGCGTCCTGAACGCCGTCAGCAACATGTAAGTAGTCGGTGCCGTCGGTCCCGGGCACCGCGTCGAACGGCAGTACGGCGATCGCCTCGTCGCGCGTGCCGAAACTGGCGAGCCATCGGCGGACTCCCCATATGTCAAACGCGAGCAGCGCAAGCAGCGCGACGGCGACGATGGCTGCAGCAGTGAGGCGCGCGCCCGACCATCGCGACCGCGCCGCGGTCTTCGAGGTCGCCGGCAGGGTTCCCGCGCCTGGCTCGATGGCCTCCAACGCCGCCCGCAGCTCTCCCGCGTGCGGATACCGTTCGCCCGGAGACTTGGCGAGGCACCGCTCGATAACCATTCTGAGGTTCCGCGGGACCGAATCGGGGAGCGCGGTGGGAGGCCCGTTGAGGATGGCGGCGCTGATCTCGAAAGGCGTCTGCCCTGCGAAAGGACGCTGGCCCGATGCCAGCTCGTACAGGATGACGCCAAGCGCCCACACGTCGCTGCGCGCGTCGGCGGGCTGGCCGCGCAGCACTTCTGGCGCCATGTACGACAACGTTCCCATGACCGCGCCCGCCTGCGTGAGCGAGCTTGGTGCGGAACCCGTCACATCCGCAGACGACGCGGCATCGAGATGCTTGGCCAGACCGAAGTCGAGAACCTTCGTGCGCCCCGCTGGAGTCACCATCACGTTGGCGGCCTTGAGGTCCCGATGCAGGATGCCGCGCTCGTGAGCATGCGCGACGGCGTCCGCAATCTGCACTCCGTACTTGAGGCCCTGCGCGAGAGGCAGGCCCCCCACCGGAATGAGCGTGTCCAAGGTCTGGCCCTCGACGAGTTCCATGGCGATGAAGGCTTGATCGCTCTCCTCGCCGACCTCGAAGACCGTGCAGATGTAGGGATGATTCAGCGCGGCGGCGGCGCGCGCCTCGCGTAACAGGCGGCCGCGCGCGGCGCTGTCGCCGACGCTCGAGGGCGGAAGCACTTTGATGGCGACGTCGCGCTGGAGGCGTTCGTCGTGGGCACGGTAGACCTCGCCCATCCCGCCCGATCCAATGCGGTCCCCGACTCGATAGTGGCCGAGCCGACCGCCGATCACGATCGGAGTCCCCGGCGGAACTGGCTGGCCTCGACGCGCCAGGAGAAGTCGCCGGGCCCGCCCGGACGGACGTCGAGTACGAACGCTCCCGAGCGAACGTGGCGCGCGGGCCAGGTCGGGGCGGGCATTTCGCTTGGCCGATCCGTGATGAACGGCCAACGATACTACGATCGCGGCCTGTGAGTCCTCGAGCCGCTATACTTCGGCCCTCCCATGCCGCGCTTCGCCGCCAACCTGAGCATGATGTTCACCGAGGTGCCGTTCCCTCGACGATTCGAGGCTGCAGCCCGCGCCGGATTCACAGCCGTCGAGTTCCTGTTCCCGTACGACTTCCCTGCCGATGATATTGCGCGGTGGCTCGCCGACAATGGCCTGCAGAACGTGCTCTTCAACCTGCCGCCGGGAGACTGGGCCGCAGGCGAACGCGGCTGCGCTTCACTCCCCGGGCGTGAACAGGACTTTCTCTCAGGCGTCGAGCGCGCGCTCGAGTATGCGGACCGCCTGGGGACGCCGAGCCTGCACGCGATGGCTGGACTCCTGCCCGCGGGCGCCGATCGCGGACGCCATCGCGCCGTCTATCTAGCGAACCTGAGCGCGGCAGCGCAATTGGTCGGCCGTCAGGGCCGGACGCTGCTCATCGAGCCCATCAATCCTCGCGACATCCCCGGCTTTTTCCTCAACACCCAGGCCGAAGCGCACGCCATTCGCGAAGAGGTCGGTGAGCGCAGCCTCCGCGTCCAGATGGACTTCTATCACGCGCAGATCGTCGAAGGCGATCTCGCGACGACGTTCACAGAATACCTGGACCACATTGGTCATGTGCAGATCGCCGGCGTGCCAGCACGAAACGAGCCCGATCGCGGCGAGGTGAACTACGAGTATCTTTTCAATCTGATGGACGAGTTGAACTACGCGGGCTGGGTCGGCTGCGAATACCGGCCAGCCGGCCGAACCGAAGACGGCCTGGGATGGTTCAACACGTGGCGCCAGGGACGCCACCTCTCATGAACATCGTCATTACCGGCGGAGCAGGATTTCTCGGGCGACGGCTGGCAGAAGCGCTGCTCGAGCGCGGCGTCCTCGGAGGATCCGACCGCCGCGCCGCCACTATCAATACGATCACGCTCGTCGACGTCGTCGCTGCGCCGGGCATGACCGACGCCCGCATCCGGCAGGTCACAGGGGACGTGGCCGATCGCCAGATACTCGAGCAGGCCATCGATGCAAAGACGACATCGATTTTTCATCTTGCGGCCGTGGTCAGCGGTCAGGCGGAGGCGGATTTCGATCTGGGGATGCGAGTCAATTTCGACGCGTCGCGCCATCTCCTGGAGCGCTGCCGCGCGCTCGGTCACCGTCCGCGCATCGTTTTTACCAGTTCGGTGGCCGTCTACGGAGGAGAGCTGCCGGCGAAAGTGCCGGACAGCCTTGCGGTCACGCCTCAGACGTCGTACGGCACACAAAAGGCGATGGCCGAGCTCCTGCTCAACGACTACACGCGGCGTGGGTTTGTCGACGGCCGCTCGCTGAGGCTGCCGACGATCAGTGTGCGGCCAGGACGCCCGAATGCGGCGGCCTCATCGTTTGCCAGCGGCATCATCCGAGAGCCTCTCAACGGTGAAGCGTCCATCTGCCCGGTGAGCGCGGCGACACGCGTCTGGCTGCTGTCGCCACGAACCGTCGTCGACTGCTTCATCCTCGCCCACGACATCGACGGCCCGACGCTCGGTTCGAACCGCCTGCTCAACCTGCCGGGGATGTCGATCACGGTTGGCGACATGGTCGCGTCGCTCGAGCGCGTGGCCGGCCGCGAGACTGCCGCCCGCATCCGCTTCGAGCCGGATCCTCGTATCGAGCGGATGGTCGCAACCTGGCCGGGCGAGCTCGAGGCCAGCCGCGCACGCGCGCTCGGATTCCCGACCGACGTGGATTTCGACGAGGTGGTCCGCCGCTACATCGCCGAGGCTGGAATCAGCGGGCCGCGATAGAGACTGTGAGCTGAAGTGAACCTGTCGCGCTGCACACTAGTGCCACGGAACACACGGACAACACGGTTGATGAGATGGCTTCTAGACTCAAAAGAACTGTTCCAAAGCCTCTCACCGCAGAGTGCGCCAAGCTCGCAGTGAAGACCACATCGCTCTGCGGCCTCGGCGCACTCCGCGGTAAGAGGCTTTTGGCGCAGCGACGGTGTTGTATATGGCCAAATGGGCGCCTAGAGAGCGCGTTTCATTTAGAGTCGCGTCCACCTTCAGGTGCTTTACCGCTTTTCGCGCAGGATCGTCAGCGGGTCCACCGTCATGGCGCGGCGCGCGGGCAGGACGGCAGCGATGCTGACGGCCACCAGCAATGCGAGGGGCGCGGCCAGCCATGCCCAGAGCGCCGGCGAGCCACCGGTCGGTGTGATTCGCGCCAGCCACCGCATCAGCATCAACGACCCGAGCATGCCCGCGACTGCTCCCGCTCCAGCGAATCTCAAGCCATCGGCCAGCACCAGGCCAATGACGCGACGTCCCTGAGCGCCTAGCGCAATCCTCATCGCGATTTCTCGCCGGCGCTGCCGCGTGGCTTCCGCCATTGCGCCGTACAGCCCGAGCCCGCCGAGCACAAGGGCCGAGGTGGCCGACGCGCCGACGAGGACGGTCGCGATGCGTTCTGATGCCAGCGCCGTTCTGCTGAGATGCTCGGCGAGCGTCCTGACCGTGACCGGCGCCCTGCCGCCAGCGACGGCATCGAGCTGCCGTCGCGCCATGGCCAGCGTCGCATCGGTCGTCTCGCGCGCGCTGAGAATCAACGTCATGCGGGGGAGAAAATCCTGCGTCATCGGCATGTAGATCGTCGGCTCCGGCCGTCGCTGCGACGTCCCATGCACCGCCGAATGGACGACGCCGATGATCTCTGTGCGGCGACCCGAGCCATCGATGACGGCGCCGCCAACCGCGTTACCGCCGAAGTACCGCTCAGCCGCTTCCTGATTGATCACACCGACCCGGCAACTCAGCGACGCCGCAGCGTCCCGAAAGGTGCGGCCCGCAATCGGGACCAGGCCCATTCGGTCGAAGTAACTCGGCGACACGACGTTGACGTCGAACATTGCGCTCCCCGGCACTGGTCCGTCCGGAACCCGAAGCGGTGTCGGGCCCGGACTCTCGCCGAGAGTTCTGTCCTGCTCGGCGTATAGAAACAGTCTGGGGCGTCGGGGTCCGGCGGCGTTTGCTGGCGGGCGCTCAGCAACGACACCGACGACTTCGAGACGCTGGCCGACTGGATCCTCGATCGTCCGGCCGATCGGATCGCCGTCGAAGAGCTCTCGGGAGGCCTCCTGGTTGAGCACGACGACCCGGCACGACTGGGGGGTATCGGCCGCCCCGAACATCCGCCCGGCGATCGGTGGCAGCGTGACCTGCGCGAGCGAATCTGGGGTGAAAAGGACCGCGTCGATCGTCACGTCACGCCGCGGCGTCTGCGGCGGTTCGATGCGCATCGACTGCCATGCCGGCCGCACGCCCGGCAGCGAGGAGACCCACGTCGTCGATGAAACGCCAGGCAGCGATTGGCCGGCCTGCTCGAGGTCGTCGAAGTATCGGAGACCGAGATCCGGGCGATCGAAGCCGAACTTTGCGTACGCCGTTGCCAGAATCGGCTGGCCCAAACTCTGGCCAACGCTCGTCTGCATTGCGCTTCGAAAACCCTTGAGGAGAAGGCCAGCGCCGATCACCAGCACCGAACAGCACGCCATCTGCGCCACGACCAGGCCGGCGCGAAGCCGTCGCATGCCGCGCGACGGTCCTGCGCTCTCGCGTTGGAGGACGGCGGCTGGATTGTCGTGGCGGAGGTCAAGGAGCGGCAGGAGACCGCAGGCGATCGTCACCAGGACACACACCGCGCAGACGGCGAGCGTCCCAAAACGGTCCGGGACCAGCGTCAGCTGCTTCGCATCCTGATCGAAAAGCAGCGCCGGAACGATGTCGATCGTCCACAGGGCCAGCAGCCCGCCGAGCAATCCGCCCGCGCCGGAGATGAGCACGCTGTCCGAGAGCAGCCCCCCGGCGAGTTGACCGCGCCCCGCGCCGAGCGCGACGCGGACCGATGTCTCGTGGGATCGTGCCGACGCGCGCGCCAGCAAGAACGTCGCTACGTTGACGCACGCAATGAAGAAAACGACACCCGCCGCGCCGTACAGAAGCGTCGTGATGCGTGCCATTCCGCCGGCCGCTTCCGGAGTGAGGCCGGTGTAAGAAAGCACGGCAATTGCGTCAGTGCCACTCCTCGTCGAGTTCACGACCGCCTGCACCTGATCGATTGATACATTCGGGCCCAGCCTGCCGATCGCCCAGAAGGTACGGCTGCTTCGATCAAGCGCGTTTGTAAAGGGCTCGCGCGCCGGCATCCAGATGTCGACAGCACGCCCGATGTAGAGACCCTCGAGCCCCTCCGGCGCGACGTCGGCGACGTGAGTATCGATGCCGTCAATCCACAGCGGTTCGCCGCGAACGCCGGGCGCCGCGGCAAACTCGCTTTCCCACAACCGGTGGCTGATGACAACGCCCTCGGCGGCGGGAATCTGGAGAAGTCCGGCAAGCTCCGGCGTAATCGTCGCGATCGACATGACCTGCGATCGCTCGTGAACCTGCACCAAGCCCTGCGACTCACGAGCCGCGCCGAGGCGCGCGACGGCGCCGAGCTGTGCCTGGAGCAATTGGTAGTTGTCGTAGGACACCGGACCGAGCGCGTCATGTTCGTCGCGAGCAAAAAGCGAAAGCATCCTATCGATGTCGGGGATCGGGAGATCGCGGCCCACGGTGCCGCGAACGAAGCCGAGCACGGCGGCGTTGCTGCCGATGCCCACCGCAATCGTGAAGAGCAGCGCCACGGTCAGGCCAGGCGCCCGCGCGAAGCCTCTTGCCGAGTATTTGAGATCCGCCAGCACTGCAGCAGTATGCAGCCAGGAGCGTGCCAGGCGGCCGCCGACCGGACAGTGCCCGGAGTGCCCCGATCCTTCAGGAAACTCGCTTGTCCTGTTCGGCGTCGGCACTGACATGTTCGGTATCGAGACGTTGAGGTGGCTGTTCGCGAGGCCCATGCTGAGAGATGATTGGAGCTGGCGAGAACGTTTCGCCGCCGGGTGACGTAGGGTAAGGAATGAAAAGGAGCCTCATGCTTACCATGAGAAACCGGTTAGCCGTCAGTCTTGCCTGCGCTGCAGTGGTGTTGACCCTCGCGCACGCGCCGTCAGCACAAACACCAGCGGAACCTGCAGGCTCGGGGCATTGGGAAGGCGCGGTCACCGTCCAGGGCAAGGAACTCAGAATCGAAGTCGATCTCCTCAACAAGGCAAGCAACTGGGTCGGAACCGCGGCTTTTCCGGACATGAACGCCAAGGGACTGGTGCTCTCGCCGATCACGGTGCAAGGCGAGGCCGTGACGTTCTCGGTCAAGGGTGCGCCAGGAGACCCGACGTTCAAAGGCACGCTGTCGAAGGACTCGAAGACCCTTGCTGGAGACTTCACCCAGGGTCCCGTGTCGGGTACGTTTACGCTCGCCTGGAAGGGGGAAGCCAAGTACGAAGCCCCACCGAAGAACGCGGCCCTCGGCAAGGAGTTCGAAGGCGCCTGGGAAGGCACGCTCGAGGTGAGCGGCATGGCCCTGCGGTTGACTCTGAACCTGGCGAACCAGGACGGGGGCGCGACGGGGATGCTCGTCAGCATCGATCAGGGCGGCGCCCAGATTCCCTTGAGCTCGATCGTGCAAACCGGCGCGCACCTGAAGTTCACGGTACTCGCAGTCGGTGGCGAATACGACGGCGACCTGAAGGATGGTCAGTTGATCGGCACGTGGACACAGGGTCCCGGGACACTCCCGCTGACGTTCAAGCGCGCGGCCAAATAACCAGGGCACAGCCCCTATGCGCGGGCGGTAGACATTCAATCCGAGTGGTCCTATCCTTCGGATTGAATGTCCGTCCAGAAAAATCGTTCGACGTGGTTCGGCGACAATTTGATCCACGACGTCAGGTGCGCCGCGCGCAACATGCGGCGCTACCCGGTCGCGTCGCTCGTGGCCATCTTCTCGCTCGCTGCCGGAATCGGCGCGACGACGGTCACGCTGACCGTCCGCGACGTCATCTTCCACAGGCCTCCGCCGACCTATCAACAGCCTGAACAGCTCTCCAAGATCCAGGTCGGTTCGCCGGAGAACCCGCTGCGGCCGTTCGGCAACCCGGTCCCGATTGCGCTCTACCAGAACTGGCGGGAAACAGTTGGCCCGTCGATGGCAGCGTGGATGTCACTCGGCGAGCGCGAGGTCCGCGCCGCCGACCGACTCGAAAGCATTTCGGTCCGCGCCGTTACTCCGGAGCTTTTCCAGATCCTCGGCGTCTCGCCGACGCGAGGCCTGTCGTTCTCGAGCCTGGGATTAGAGCGCGACGACACGCGGCAGGCGATCCTCAGCTATCGAGTCTGGGACCGGCTCTTCGACAAGCGCGCCGACGCGATCGGGCAGGTGTTCTGGGTTGACGATCAGCCGCATACCGTCGTCGGCGTCCTGCCAGAGCGCTTCTGGTTCGCGGATTGGGATTCGCCCGTCTGGACCGTGCTCGATCCGCGAACACTACCCGCAGATGCCGTGCTTGGCGTCGTCGTGCGACGGGCGCCAGGCATCAGTGCGGCGATGTTCGAGGCCAGTCTGCAGAGCGGCCTCGCCGACTACGCGCAGCGGTTGCCGGCGGGGCAACGGCAGCTGACCGTGAGAGCGTCCGGCTTCGAAGGCACGCCGCTCGGACAGCAAATGTCGTTCATTCTGCCCTACGTGCTTGGCACTGCCGTGTTGCTGACGCTTCTCATCGCCTGCGCAAATGTCGCGATCCTGATGATCGCGCAGTGGACGGCCCGCGAACACGAGATCGCGATCCGCGCGTCGATTGGCGCGACTCGCGGGCGTATCGTCCGGTCGCTCCTGACCGAATCAGTGGTCATTGCGGTATGCGGTGGCATTCTCGGCGTGTGTGTCACCTTGGCCCTGCGCGGCGTGATCCTGCGCAACAGTGGCAGCGGCGGTTTCTTTGACCTCTCGATCGACCCGCGCATTTTCCTGCAGTCGGCCGTCATCGCGTTCGCGACCGGCATCGTTGCAGGAATCGCGCCGGCGCTCTACGAGACGCGACGCCTCCACACCAATCCCCTGCGCACCCTGGCGACGTCGGACCGAATTCGTCAGCGCTGGCGCCACGCGCTCGTAATCTTCGAAATCGCGGTCACGATCGCGCTGCTCGTGGTGACGAGCACGATGATCGACGGCTACTGGCGCGTGCGCCAGGCAGAAGTCGGGTACCTCACGCGGCCACTGCTCGAACGCGCGAATCGAGAACCAGAAGGGCGTTCCGACGACGCAGATGCTCGTGGCGCTCACGAGCCTGCCCGGCGTCGCGGCCGCGGCGGCGTCGAGGAGCGAACGGCAGCCGGTGACCGCCGACCCATCGCTCAGCGAAGCTGTAACCGCCGAACGAATCGAAATCACCGCGGACTTCTTCACCGCGCTCGGCGTGCAGATGCGGGCGGGACGTTCGTTTTCAAGGTCGGATTCGAGCGCCGGCCGCACGGCTATCGTCAACGAGACACTGGCGAGACGCAGCTTTCAGAGACAGGAAGCCATCGGTTCCAGGCTCTGGATCGCCGGCACGCCGCACGATGTCATCGGCGTCGTCGCCGACTATGCCAGCAACCCGCTGCAGGCGGGCCGGCCTGAGCCGAGGGTATTCGTGCCGTTGCCGCTCGACTCGAAAGAGATCAAGCGGCTGACCTTTCTCGTGAGGGCCGTCAACGATCCGTCGACGCTCGTGCCTACTGTACGAACCGACGCGCGCAAAGTCGCGCCTGGAACCATCGTCGGCAGCGTCGAGACGGTCGACGAGGTGATCGACATCGGGGGACAGGAGATGCTGGCTGGAACCGCGCCGTTCGTTCCCATCGTCACCATCGGAGTGATGCTGACGGCGACAGGGATCTACGGCGTGCTGGCGTTTGCCATCGCGCGACGATCGCGAGAGCTGGCGATCCGCGTCGCCGTCGGGGCGAGCGGACGCGACGTCGTCCGGATCGTGACGAGCCACACGCTCCGGCTCATCGCTGTCGGTTCGACGCTCGGGCTGGTGTTGATGTACGGGCTCGCGAGGGTCGTGCGCGCCGGCGGGGGCGCAGGGAGCATCTGGGACCCGTCGCTTCACGCCTTCATCGTGCCGGTGATCGTCGTGTTCATCGTTGGCGCGCTTGCGTCCTGGATACCCTCACGGCGCGCGCTGAAGATCGATCCTGTGGTGCTGCTCAGGCAATGCTGAGTGCTGAATTCATCATTCATTTCAGCTCAGCACTCAGCATTCAGCATTCAGCATTGCGTTATTGTGGCAGCTCAGCTTGGTTCGGCAGGCCGTGCACGCGCCGCGTTTCTTCCCCTTCGAACGCTGCGGAAATCTTGTAGAGCTCGAAGCGTCCGTCGACAGCGGCGTCTTCGACACGGCGGCGAAGTACTCCGCGCTCGCGGGCCGTCATCGCGTTCGGCCTGCGCGCGACCGCCAGGTTCTGCTTCAGCACGCGGACCGAATCCATGCCGCTGACGACCGTCGCCACCGGCAGGCTGAGGGCATAGCCGAGAGCTTCCTCCGCCGAGACGACCTTGGCCTTGACTGCGCGCGCGTCGCCACCAAGGCTCTTCATGCCAATCGGCGCGATGCCGCGCCGATTGAGTTCGGGCAAGACCTGTTGCTCGAAGCTGCGGAACGTCGCGTCGAAGCAGTTGAGCGGCAGCTGACAGGCATCCCACTGATAGTCCTGCGCCAGCATCGCGAGGTGCAGGGACGGATCCTTGTGGCCCGTGAATCCGACGTAGCGGACCTTCCCTTGCTGCCTGGCGCGATCGAGCGCTTCGACGACGCCACCCCGCGCGAAGTGCTTGGCGGGCTCGTCGTCAAACACGACCTCGTGGATCTGCCAGAGATCGAGGTAGTCGGTCCGCAAGCGCCGCAGCGAATCTTCCAGCTGCCGCATTGCGACTTTGGCGTCGCGCCCGTGCGTGCAGACCTTGGTCATGAGGAAGACCTGGTCGCGCCGATCGGCGATCGCCTTTCCCATCCGCGACTCGCTCAACCCGTCGTTGTAGTCCCAGGCGTTGTCGAGGAATGTGACGCCGGCAGCGATCGCCGTATGCGCCAGGCGGACCGCCGCGTCGTCAGAGTCGGGAACACCGAGGTGCCAGCCGCCGAAGCCGAGGCTGGACACGCGCTGACCGGTTCGGCCGAACGGGCGCATCGGGATATCGGACATCTCCCGCACACTGTATCCGATCGGCTGGCCGCGAAATCTGCTATCTTTTTGCCTCGAGCCCGTCGCGACGTGTGGCCCCGTCGAAATCAAGAAGTCAAGAAGCCAAGGAGCGTTCCGTGACCATCAGCCGTCGTCAGTTCGTCTCTGTGTCCTCGTTCTCGCTTGCGGCGTTCGGCCTCGGACGCCTGCCGCTCGGCGCTCAGCCGCCGGCACCGCAGGCGCCGCCGGTCACCAAGTTCGAGGAGATTCGTCGGGGCGTCGGCTACTTCACGGGCAACGGCGGCACCATCGGCTACTTGGTCAACGGAGACGGCGCGATTGCGATCGACAGCCAGTTCATGCCGACGGCCGAGATTTGCGTCGCTGGCTTGAAGGAGCGCGCGCCGAAAGGCCTGGAGATGCTGATCAACACGCATCACCACGGCGATCATACGAGCGGCAACCCGGCGTTCAGGCCGGTCGTCAAGCGCATTCTGGCTCACGAGAACTGCGTCGCATGGCAGCGCAAGGTCGCCGAGCAGGCCGCGGCAACGCCGCCGGCCGCCGGCGCGCCGCCGCCGGCCACGCCGGTGTATGCCGACTCGACGTTCAAGGACGTGTGGAGCGTCGACTTCGGAGGCGAAACGGTGCACGTGCGCTACATGGGGCCAGGCCACACGAGCGGCGATGCGATTGTTTTCTTCGAGCGAGCCAACGTCATTCATGCCGGCGACCTGCTCTTCCGCCGCGTCCACCCGCGCGTCGACGGGCCTGCCGGCGCTTCGGTCGTCAACTGGGAATCAATTCTGTCGAAGATGGTCAGCGCGCACGGTAACGACACGGCGTTCATCTTCGGCCACGGCAAGGATGGCCTCGTGCTCGGCACGAAGGCCGACGTCACGTTCTTTCGCGACTACCTGGCAGCCGCGCTCGCGCACGTCCGAGCCGGGATCAAAGCTGGTCAGCCAAAAGAAGAGGTCGCAAAGCTCGCCGCGCTCAAGGGTTTTGAGGACGTCGTTCAGGTGAACCCGCGGATTACCCTTGCCGGCGTACTCGAATCGGCCTACGACGAGCTGAACAAGAAGTAGCCACGGCGAAGCGGTCCGATATCATTAGGGCTTGCCTGCACCACTGCGCCTAGCTTTTCTGGGATGTGGCTACATCACCGGCGTCCATAGCCGCGCCCTCCAGTCACTTCGAGGCCTCGTCCAGTGCGGCTATGCCAGCCGCGACCGTGCGAAAGCCGACGCGTGCCGCCGACAACACGGCGGTGTGCAGGCATATGGGGACTACACTTCAGCCATTGACGATCCGCGTATTGACGCGGTCGTCATCGCGGTGCCGCCGCGTTTTCATCTCGACCTGACGCTGCAGGCGCTTGCCGCCGGCAAACACGTCCTCGTCGAAAAACCGGCGTTCGTTCGGATGGCCGACTACCATACGGTCCTCGCCGCCAGGAACGCCGCCGGGCGCGTGGTCCTGGTCGGAGAAAACGATCATTACAAGCCGCTCGCCGTCTGCCTGCGGAAGCTGCTGAAAGAGGACGTCATCGGCGAGATGGTGTTCGCTCATTTCACGACCGTGGCGCATCGCCTGAAGTCGGCCGGCGACTGGCGCAACGACGAAACGATGGCGGGTGGCGACGCGTTTTTCGAGGAGGGCATCCACTGGCTGCATCTTGCCGGCAGCCTTGGCCCGACGATCACGTCGATCCAGGGCTTTCGACCGGACGTGCCGCGCGACGGCCCGGACACCCGGGTCAAGAGCATGATGGTTGCCTTCCGCTACGACAACGGCGCGGTCGGGGCGCTGTACTACTCGCGCGAAATCCCGTCGCTCTTGCGTGGACTCCGCCTGTCCAAGCTGCTCGGCCGCCAGGGCGTCATCTCGTTCGAGTCGAACGGCGCGGTGATCCTGGTCCGCGGCCGGGGGCTTCCCAGGCTGCTGTTCCCCGGCTTCCGTGACATCCGTGGCTACCGCGCGATGTATCGCGATTTCGTCGGCTCGATCCGCGACGGCCGCGCGCCGGAGATGAGTCTCGAGCGCGCGATCGAGGATCAGCGGCTCATGGATCAGATCTATGCCACCATCGGTCCGGCGCCGGCCGGCCGTGGTTACACACACATCGGGCAGTGACACCTCACTACGACGTCATCATCATCGGCAGCGGCGCCGGCGGCGGGACCATGGCGCGGGCGCTGTCGAACAGTACCGCCCGGGTCCTCGTGCTCGAACGAGGCCAGGCGGTGCCTCAGGAGCCGGATAACTGGAATCCAGAGGCGGTCTGGAAGCATCTCCGCTACCGCGCGACCGAACGTTGGCTCGATGGACGAGGGGACGAGTTCCTGCCGTACACGCACTACGGCGTCGGCGGCAACACGAAGTTCTGGGGCAGCGTGCTTTATCGGCTCCGTCGCGAAGATTTTCAGGCCATGGAGCACATGGACGGGGAGTCTCCTGCCTGGCCGATCGACTACGACACGCTCGAGCCGTACTACGAGCGTGCCGAGCGGCTCTATCACGTGCATGGAGAGAGCGGCAGCGATCCGACGGAGCCGCCGCGAGGGCCGTTTCCCTACGCGCCGATTCCGCACTCGGCGGCGATGGCCGAGATCGTCGACAAACTACGGGGCCAGGGCCTGCATCCTTCTCACCTGCCGCTCGGGCTGATACGACCAGGCGAGCCGGGCGGCTGCGTTTTGTGCAGCACCTGCAATTCCTTCCCGTGCCGGATCCACGCGAAGAGCGACGCCGAGGTCTGCGGCATCGAGCCGGCGCTGGCGAGCGCCAACGTCGAGCTGTGGACGAGCGCCCGGGCGCTCCGTCTCATCGCCGATTCGGCTGGCAAGGACGTCGAGGCGGTCGAGGTCGAGCGCAACGGCGAGATCATTCGAGTTGGCGCATCGCTCGTCGTCGTCTCCTGCGGCGCAGTCAATTCTGCGGCGCTGTTGCTGCGATCCGCGAACGGTGCGCAGCCTAATGGTCTCGCGAACTCGTCGGGCCTCGTCGGCCGGCGATACATGGCCCATCTGGCGACGATGATGCAAGGCTTCAATCCGCTGCGCAGGAACGACACCGTCTTTCAGAAGACTGTCGCCATCAACGACTTCTATTTCCGCGGACCTCGCACCAGATACCCACTCGGCCACATCCAGTCGCAGGGCCGCACGCACGGCGTCATGGCGCAGACCGTGGTCCCATGGGTTCCGGTGCGGGCGTACGACGTCTGGGTGTCGCGTGGCGTGGACTGGCTCGCGATGTCCGAGGATCTGCCACGCGAGGACAACCGGGTCACGATCGCGGGTGACGGTCGGATCAGGCTGCTCTACCGCCCGAATAATCTTGCCGCGCATCAGATGCTCGTGAAAGAGACGACGCGCATGCTTCACCGGCTGGGATTCTGGAAAGTGATGACCCACTCGCACAAGAGCAAGAACACCACGCATCAGTGCGGCACGCTGTGCTTCGGCACTGACCCGCGAACGTCGGTTCTCGATCCGTTTTGCCGCGCCCACGACGTCTCGAACCTGTTTGTCGTCGACGCGTCGTTCTTCCCCTCGTCTGCCGCAGTCAACCCTGGCCTGACCATCGTCGCGCAAGCGCTCCGGGTGGCGGACCATATCATGGCGACCGATCTTTCGTGATGGAGGCCAGATGAAGGCGCGATCGTTCAGCCACGTAGGTATCACCGTTTCGGACTTCAATCGGTTCGTCCAGTTTTACTGGGACGTGTTCGGCTGCCCGCTCGTCGGCGTGGCCGACACGCCGCCGAACCGCGTGCGGTCGTTCTTCCATGTCGATCATGTCGAGCATGCCGAGGGCGCCGCGCCGTCCTGCAAGATCGGTTGGGTGCGCGTGCCCGGCGGCGCCATCCTCGAGATTTTCGAGTTTCAGCCGCAGCTGTCCGCACAGGCCATCCCCTGGAATCGCGTCGGCCTGACCCATTTCAGCTTCAACGTCAGGAATACGCAGAAGTGGTACGACTACCTCGTCAGCAAGGGCGTGGAATGCGTGAGCAAGCCCGAACGATCGCCGCGAGGGCACACATTCTTTTTTGCCCGGGACTTCGACGGCAACCTGATCGAGATGATTGATCTCGGCTACATGCACTACGTGCTGCAGTGGTTTGGACCGCTCGGGGGATTTCTCTTTCGTCGCGGGATGTATAAGCAGGTACTACGCCGGGCGATAGTTGCTCAGCTCAGCTGAGGAACTACCAAAAGCCTTTCACCGCTGAGAACGCCGAGATCGCAGAGCCAATTGGGTCTCTGCGTGCTCTGCGCACTCTGCGGTAAGAAGCTTTAGGCAGTGGAAACACTCGGGGTGCGGTGGGTGGCGGGAGGGGTCACGCTTGCAAATCGACATCGTTCGCCAACGACTCTTGAATCAGAAGCTTGTTCGATCCGACTTGAAAAAGCCGGTCGAGATCGTCTCGTGGCTCGGCGCCGTCCAGTCGCAGGACTACACCGGCGCCAAGTGGGCACTGGCGCTCCGCGCACCTGCGCTGACCGACGCGGATGTCGATCGCGCCTTCGATCGAGGCGACATCCTTCGAACGCACATCCTTCGGCCGACCTGGCACTTCGTTGCGCCTAAGGACATCCGCTGGATGCTCGAGTTGACGGCGCCGCGCGTTCTCGCCGGCAACCGGCATTACTGCCGCAAGAATGGCCTCGACGACAAAATCCTCGCCCGCTGCCGCACGGTCATGGAACGCGCGCTCGCGGGCGGGCGGCATCTGACGCGGGCCGCGCTCGCCGCCGTGCTGGAGCGGGCGGGCATTGCCGGCGCTGGCCAGAGGCTGGCTTACCTGGTGATGGATGCGGAGCTCGAACGCGTGATCTGCAGCGGCCCGCGGCTGGGCAAGCAGTTCACCTATGCGCTGCTCGAGGAGCGCGCGCCGAAGACTCGCGCGCTCACCAACGACGAGGCCCTCGCGGAACTGACGAAGCGGTACTTCGCGAGTCACGGGCCCGCAACGTTGCGTGATTTCGTGTGGTGGTCGGGCCTTACGGTCAAGCTCGCGAAGAGCGGCCTGGAGATGCTCGGGCGCGCCGTCGTCTCCGAGACGGCGAACGGGCTGACCTACTGGTCCGTGCCTCCGGCTCGAATGCGTCGATCGACGACGTCGTCGGCTATTCCCATCGTCCGCCTGCTGCCCAACTACGACGAGCTCATGAATGCCTTACGAGATCGCGGACTCTTTCGGGACCTCGCGGCTCAGCCGCCGGCGGACGCATTCCTGCGATTTCCGCACCAGCTCGCGATCGACGGCATCCTGCGAGGCGCCTGGCGGCGGACACTCACCAACCGGGGCGTCATCATCACGGTCCGGCCGTTCAGGCCGCTCGCCAGGCCAGAGAAGCGGGCGCTCGACGACGAGGTCTTGCGCTACGGCACGTTCGCGAATACGACCGCGACGCTGACGATCGTGTGAATCCCGAGCCTAGACCAGCTCTTCGTCTTTCGTTTCCCGTATCGCCACTAACCCGATCAGCGTCAGTCCCGCCGCTGCCGAAAGGTAGTAGCCGACGTACTGCAGCCCGTAGGTCTTGGCGAGCCACGTGGCAATGTACGGCGCCAGCGACGCGCCGAAGATGCCGGCAAAGTTGAACGTCAAGGAGCTGCCGGTGTAGCGCACACTCGTCGGAAAGAGCTCCGACAGCACCGTGCCCAGCGGTCCGTAGGTCAACCCCATCAACGACAGGCCAATGATCATCGTCAGCAGCGCCCCGATGCTGCCGGCGAGGAACAGTGGCGCCATCACCAGTCCGAACAGACCGATCGCGACGGTGACGGCGATGAGCGTGATGCGGCGGCCCCGTTCCGCGAAGATCGCGGATAAAGGAATCGTCAGCGCGAAAAACACGATCCCGACGAGCTGCATCAAGAGGAACTCCTCGCGGCTGTAGCCGAGTGCAGTGGTGCCCCAGGCGAGCGCGAAGACGGTCATCAGGTAGAAGAGAACGAAGGTCGCAAGCGAGGACATGATGCCGACGACCAGGGTTCCGGGATAGTGGCGGAAGACCTCGACCATGGGGACCTTTACGCGCTCGCGCCGGGTCACTGCCTCTTGGAAGACCGGCGTCTCGGTGATCGTGAGCCGGACATAGAGTCCGACAAGGACGAGCACCGCGCTTGCGAGGAAAGGGATGCGCCAGCCGTAGGAGAAGAACTGCTCGTCGGTCAGCCACCGCGACAGCACGAGGAACACGCTTCCTGAGAAGAAGAACCCGATCGGCGCGCCCAGCTGCGGGAACATCCCGTACCACGCGCGCTTTCCCGGGCGGCGCGTTCTCGATGGCGAGCAGCACCGCGCCGCCCCACTCGCCGCCGAGCCCGAGTCCCTGGCCGAAACGGCAGATCGCGAGCAGAAGCGGCGCCAGAACGCCGATCGTCTGGTAGGTCGGCAGCGCGCCGATTGCGACCGTCGAAATTCCCATCGTCAAAAGGGCGGCAACGAGGGTCGTCTTGCGGCCGACGCGGTCGCCGAAGTGACCGAACAGCGCCGAGCCAACGGGACGCGCCATGAACGCGATCGCAAACGTCGCGAGCGACGCGAGTGTGGCCGAGGCGGGATCGGAGGCCGGAAAGAACAACCGCGGGAAGACGATCACCGCGGCAGTCGCATAGATGTAAAAGTCGAAGAACTCGATCGTCGTGCCGACCAGGCTGGCAAACAGCACCTGGCGCGGCGTGTTGACGGCTGGGGCTCGGGTCTCAGTCGGGGTCACGGCTCACAGCATAGTCCACGACCCCGTCAGGGAATACCGCGGTGTGGCAAGTGCTGGGGCGTTCGGCTCAGACCGAAGACAAGATCGCGATCGCCTCGCCTGCGCCCATGGCCGTTGCCACATCGATTGGCCGCAGCCCCGACACGTCACGCGCATTTGGCGACGCGCCATGCTCGAGCAGCCACGCGACCATCCGCCCGCGATTGAAGGCCGCCGCCATGGCGAGAGGCGTGCGGCCGTCGGCGGCCGAGGCATCGACGCCGGCGCCCGCGCCGACCAGGAGTGAAGCAATCTCGACAAGCCCCTTGAACGCGACGCCAGCGAGCGGCGTTTGCCCTTTGGCGTCGGTCTGATTCGGGTCCGCGCCGCGCGCGAGCAGCAGGCGCACGGCGGCGACCTCGCCGTAGTACGCGGCCAGCATCAGCAGGGAATCACCGCGCGGGGTGGCGGCGTTTGGCGCCACCCCGGCGTTCAAGGCCCGTTCGAGCGTGTCGATATCACCAGAACGAGCGGCGTTGGCGGCCATGGTCGCAAGGGCCGCGCTGACCTCCGGAGTGAGGGCCACTCCGGGATGGGGTTCAGACGTCACCGCGCGGCTCCAGCAACCACCACGCCGCGTCGTGTCGCGATGCCTTCCGCAATACGACGGCCCAACTCGGCATCGGCCTTGCGGAAGTGTTCGACCGAGCGGGCAATGATGTCCTCACGCGACACCTGCGCGAGGCTGCCAGCGATGTTGTCCACGAGCCGCTGCTGTGCGTCTTTCGGCATCAGCCGATAGAGATCGCCCGGCTGCTTGAAGTCGTCGACCTCTCGCGGCACCTGCGGGTAATGTCCCGATGCCCCGCTGACGCCGAGCCCGGCGTACATCTCCTGGTTGGTCTGGATCGGCCCGTCGAAGCTGTTCGGCTCGTAGTTCTTGACGCGGCCGTTCGGCGCATGCAGCGGCATCGCGCCGTCGCGACCGTAATTCTTCGCGCCGCCGGGGACGCCCTTCGGGCTGTTGACCGGCATCATCGAGTGATTGATGCCAAGGCGGTACCGGTGCGCGTCACCATAGCCGAAGAGCCGCGACTGCAGCATGCGGTCTGGAGATGGGCCGATGCCAGGCACGAAGTGACCCGGATCGAATGCCGCGTGCTCGGTCTCGGCGAAGAAGTTGTCCGGCGTCCGGTTGAGCACCAGCTTCGCGATCGGGATGAGCGGGTAGTCCTTGTGGTTCCAGACCTTGGTGAGGTCGAACGGATCGATGCGATACTTCGGCGCGTCGGCCTCCGGCATCACCTGGACGTTGACCGTCCACGACGGAAACTCACCCTTCTCGATCGCGTCGTACAGATCTTTGTGGCAGTGGAATTGATCCTTGCCGCCGACTTCCGCCGCTTCCTCGGACGTGAAGTTCCTGATCCCCTGGTTGGTCTTGAAGTGGAACTTCACCCAGTGACGCGCGCCCTGAGCGTTCACCCATTGAAAGGTGTGCGAGCCAAAGCCATCCATGCAGCGGTACGACGCCGGGATGCCGCGGTCGCTGAACAGGATGACGAACTGGTGAGTCGCTTCGGGTGAGTGCGAGAAGAAGTCCCAGACGTTGTCCGGCTCCTGCCGGTTCGTATACGGATCCTGTTTCTGCGAGTGAATGAAGTCGGGAAATTTGATGCCGTCCTTGATGAAGAAGACCGGCGTGTTGTTGCCGACGAGGTCCCAGTTGCCGTCCTCGGTGTAGTACTTCATCGCGAAGCCGCGCGGGTCGCGGGCCACGTCGGGGCCGCCGCGCGACGCCGCCACCGTCGAGAAGCGGATGAACATGTCGGTCTTCTTGCCGACCTTCTCGAAGATCTTCATCTTCGTCCACGACGGCACGTCGGCGCTCGTCACCTCGAGGCAGCCATATGCGCCGGTGCCGACGGCGTGGACGATCCGCTCGGGAATCCGCTCGCGGTTGAAGCGCGCGAGCTTCTCAATCAGGTACTGGTCCTGTAGCAGCGTCGGGCCGCCAGAGCCGGCGGTCTGTGAATTCTGATTGTCAGTGACTGGCGCGCCACTCTCGGTCGTCAGCGTCGGCTTGTCGGACATTCGGGCCTCCAGGTCTTCACGCTAGAAACTCTCGAGCGATCCGTCATTCTGGTTCGCCTTAGTGTGACAGATCAAATATATCGATTGTGTCTGAGTGATAGACTGGCCCTATGGCTGCCCTGGACGTGTCCCTGCGGCAACTCGAGTACATCGTCGCGGTCGCGGACCTCAAGGGCTTCCGGCGCGCGGCGGACGCCTGCGGCGTGGCGCAGCCCTCGCTCAGCATGCAGGTGGCCCTTGCCGAACGGCAGCTCGGAGTGCAGATCTTCGAGCGCGATCACCGCAGCGTACGTCTCTCGGGCGTCGGCGCGGTCATCGTCGAGCAAGCTCGGCGCGTCCTCGGGGCCGCGCGCGAGCTCCGGGAAGTCGCCCGTCAGTCCGCGGATCCGTTTCGGGGCACGCTGCGGCTTGGCGTCATCCCGACGATTGGACCCTACCTGCTGCCGGAAATCACTCCGCGGCTGTCAAAGACGTTCCCGCACCTCCAGCTGCTGTGGACCGAAGCGCGCACCGGCGACCTCGTGCAGGAGCTCAAGGGCGGCCGACTCGACGGCGTCTTGCTCGCGCTCGAAGCGGACGTCAGCGATCTCGACTACGAGGTCATCGCGCGAGACCCATTCGTCCTCGCGGCATCGCTGAGCCATCCGCTCGTCAAGAACTCGAGGCCCACGCCGGCCGATGTGCTGAAAGACCAGGTCGTGCTGCTCCTCGACGACGGGCATTGTTTTAGGGAGCAGGCGTTGAGCTTCTGCACGCAGGCGAGCGCCGGGGAGCACAGCTTTCGCGCGACGAGCCTCGCGACGCTCGTGCAGATGGTGAGCGCGGGCACCGCGGTGACACTCCTGCCCTCACTGGCATTGCCGGTCGAGAATCGCCGCGGTCAGTTGCGCGTGCGCCGATTCACTTCACCTGAGCCCGGCCGGACGATCGCGCTCGCCTGGCGTCGCGGGTCCGCCCTGCGGCAGCCGCTCATCACGGTCGCCGAGACGATCCGCGCAGCGGTGCCGGCTGGAAGCGCGGACCGGAATCGCAGTCGCGGACAGAGATCCTGAGAACGCGCGGATTCCTCGATCGCGGCAGGACGGCTACAATGGCCACCAACCATGGCCCTCACCGCCGGCACGCGACTTGGTCCGTACGACGTGATCGCGCCCATCGGCGAGGGCGGGATGGGCGAGGTCTACAGCGCCAGGGACACCCGGCTCGGGCGCGACGTGGCGATCAAGATTCTGCCGCCCTCCGTCTCTGACGATCCCGATCGGCTGCGGCGTTTCGAGCAGGAGGCGCGCGCCGCGGGCTCACTGAACCACCCCAACATTCTCGTCGTCCACGACGTCGGCACCCACAACCAGGCTCCTTACGTCGTCTGCGAGTTGCTCGAGGGTACGACACTCCGCGAGCAGTTGAGCGCCACGCCGCTGCCGGCTCGGCGGGCGGTCGACTACGCCGTCCAGATCGCCAACGGTCTGGCCGCGGCGCACGCGCGCGGCATCGTCCACCGCGATCTCAAGCCCCGAGAACCTGTTCGTCACGCGAGACGGCCGCGTGAAGATTCTCGACTTCGGCATTGCAAAGCTTGTTGGCCAGGACCAGCCGGACACCGCCGATACGTTGACGGTGCGCCCAGAAACCAGCCCCGGCCTGGTGATCGGCACTGCCGGCTACATGTCGCCCGAGCAGGTGCGAGGGCAGTCGATCGATCACCGCTCGGACATCTTCAGTTTCGGCGCGGTGCTGTACGAGATGCTCGCCGGCAAGCGGGCGTTCCAGCGTAACTCTTCAGTCGAAGCCCTCAACGCCATCCTGACCGACGAACCGCCCGATCTTCCGGCGTCTGATGGGGCCGCGTCAGCGCTGGACCGGGTCGTGCGCCACTGCATGGAGAAACAACCGGAGCAGCGATTCCAGTCCGCGCGAGACGTCGCGTTCGCGCTCGAAGGAGTCACGAACCGCTCAGGCCAGACGACGGCCATCGTCGGGTCGGCGAAGACGCGAGGTTGGGGAGCGCGCATTGCGTGGGCGATCGCCACCCTCGCCGTGCTGACGATGGTGCCCCTGGCGCTGGTGTCGTTTCGCCGCGATCGTCCCGATGCGCGTGCCGTCCGCTTCGAGGTCCCAGCGCCGGACGGCGGCGCCTTTCAGGACATGCTCGGGGTCTCGTCCGTCATTTCACCCGACGGTCAGACACTGGCGATGGTCGTGACGATCGGGCAAGCGTCCCACCTGTATCTTCGTGCCCTCGACTCGACCCGGCCCGTGGTGCTCGCCGGAACGGACGGCAGCTCGAATCCCTTCTGGTCGCCGGACGGTCAATGGATCGGGTTCTTCGCCGATGGAAGGTTGAAGAAGATCGCCGTTGCGGGGGGCGCTGCGCAAACAATCTGTGCCGTCCCCGCGTGGCGCACCTCAGCCTGGGTGGTCGGCACCTGGGGCAGTGAGAACACCATCCTCTTCGGCGGTGGCGATGGCCCCGGAGCCCTGCTGAAAGTGCAGGCATCACCAGGCGCACAACCGGCAGTGGTTCTGAGTCCCGGAGGGTTGTGGCCCTACTTCCTCCCAGACGGGCGCAGCTTCCTCTATATCTCGTTTGAGCAAGGAAAACCTAGCGAAGTCCGGATCGGATCGCTCGACTCGTCGGAAACACACGCCATCCTGCAAGCGGACTCCAGAGCGGTTTACGCCGAGCCAGACTACCTTCTCTTCGCGCGTGAAAGCACGCTGATGGCGCAGGCGTTCGACCTGCGCACGAGACGCACCGCCGGCGATGCGAACGCGGTGGCCGACGATCTGTTGTACTTCCGCAACCTTGGTCAGTCTGATTTTTCTGTGTCCAGGAATGGAGTCCTGGCTTACCAGGCCGGGGTGACGTCGTCGCGGCTCGTCTGGTATGGGCGCGACGGAACGGAGCTCGGCCAGGTCGGCGATACGGGGAACTTTGGCTTCATCCGTCTCTCGCCAGACAGTGAGAAGGTCGCCGTCGACATTCTCGATCGCCGAGCCGGCACGACGGATATCGCGCTCTTCGACCTGCTGCGCGGCGCGAAGCCGTCGTTCGTGACAAAGGATCCGGTCGCCGACTGGACCCCAGTCTTTTCACCGGACGGCAGGCAGTTGGCGTTCGCATCCTCCCGGGCGGGCGCACCACACGTCCACGTGAAGGACCTGAATAGTTCGGACGACGCCAGGCCTATCGTGCCGCCGAGCCGACTTGTACAGTTCGTATCGACTGGTCGAACGGTCCAGCGGGAAACTTCATCATCTACCAGGACGCAACGCCAACGACTCGCATCGATCTCATGCGCGTGGCGGTTTCGGGCGACCGCACGCCCCAACGGCTGGTCGATACGCCCTTCGACGATACGGATGGCGTCGTGTCTGCGAACGGCAAATGGCTCGCGTACGTCTCGACCGAATCCGGGCGAAACGAAGTCTACGTGCGCGCGATCGGTGCGGGCAGCAACAGGCATCAGGTGTCAACGGCCGGCGGCCTGAGCCCAAGGTGGAGGCGCGACAGCCAGGAGCTCTACTACCTGGCTACCGCCACGACGATGCTGTTGGCGCCACTGTGCCCGACGGCCGGCTGATGGCGGTGACCATTTCCCCGGACGGACGCCCGGGTATTCCGACGCCGCTCTTCAGCGTTCGCGCGCGAGGGAGCCAGTACGATACGAAGGACGGCAAGCGCTTCCTGGTCAATGTCGAGGGCCGCAGCGCGCCGCTGCCCATCACAGTCGACCTGAACTGGGCTGCGAACCTACCCCGCTGACCACGGCATCTCTCTGGCGCGGCCACCGCAGGTTGTTGAGCCTGTGGGCGGCAGCACGTAAGGCAGGGCCGAGCGGGACGATGCCGAGTAGCAGCGCGAAGGCGCAGCGCATCGAGGCCGTGGACGCGATCCGTGGCGCTCATCTGCGAAGCCTCCACGCGCGGTAGAGAATGCGCCCGATGGGGATGACAACGCTCAAGACAATCAACCAGACGGCGATCTTGGAGAAGAAGATGGCAACGGCGGCCGTGAACCACTGCGCTCCGAACCATTCCGCCGCCGCGGCTGTATTGGCTTCGGCCGCGCGCGCGAGACCGCCGACAGCATAGTCGCGCGCGATCGCCACTCCGCCAGCGGCAGCCTTCCAGGCGACGGCGACCGGACCGAACGCCCACCATCCGCCGGCGAGGCTGCCAAGCGCAAGCACGCCGATCGCCGCGCCACCGATACTGATCGCGCCGACGGTCAAGCCGCCAACGGCAACCGGCGCGATCGCGAGGCCTCCAATCGCGAGGACAGGACTGATGGCGACGTCGCCGACGGCAATCCACCCAGTGGCGGCGCGCGACTTCTGTGGCCCGACCTCCAGTCCCATACTCGAGAAGCAGTACAGCGGCAGCCCGAGGAGCCGGATCGCCGATTCGCGACGTTTGGAGCCCGCGAGCTCGAGCCCGCGTTTCGCCAGCACTGCGGCATAGGCGACGTCTTCGGTCCCTGTCTCCGCGCGCACACGCTCTATTGCACGCTCGTAGCGCCCCGCGATCCGGAAGATGCCCGCCAGCAGGGCGCCAGTCCAGATCACCGAGATCACGACGTAGAACCAGGGCGAAGTGGTGGCTGCGCGCAGTCCAAGGTAGATGACCGCGAGCAGCAGCGCGATCATGCCAAAGACAAACGGGATGGCATGGGCGAAGGCCTGAGCGATCAGTGCCCGCTCAGGCTCTGACCGCGCGGTCAGACCGACGGCCTTCGAGCTGAGCCACGCCGTGAGCAGGCCTGCGAGCGGTCCGGCGACTGCTCCAGCACCCAGGCTGCCCGCGACGCTTTTCACCGCGGTCGCCACGATCGGCCCGGCGGTTCCCGCGGCACTCGCGGACGATCCCGAGCCGAGCGTGAGCGCGCCCATCACGCTGGCCGTGAATGCCGCGGTCGGCCGCGAGCGGGTCAGCGCCGACTCGACGAGCGCCGCCATCTCCTCGCGCAGCATCGAGCGGCCGCGTGACAGCCGCTGCTTGACCGCATCCTCCGAGAGATCGAGCTCGGTCGCGACGTCGGCGATCGACTGCTCCTCCCGATAGAAGAGCACCATCGGTTCGCGATACGTGTCAGGCATCCCGGCAAGCGCGCGCCAGAGGATCGCTTCCTCCTCACGCGTGACGAACTCCGCTTCGGGATCGTCGGTCTGGGCGACGGGTTCGGCAACGGTGTCGAGCGACTGCGGCGCCCCGCCGCGGCGCAAGTCGCGTCGTACGGTGCTGGCAGTAAGGTTCCGGACGATGCCGCACAACCACGAGCGAAGCTTCTCGGGCTCGCGCAGCTCGCCCAGCCTGCGCCAGGCGGCGACGAACGCTTCCTGAGCAACGTCTTGCGATGTGGCGAGATCGCCTGTGCCGCTATAGGCCAGCGCGCAGACGAGCGACTGATAGCGTTCGACAATCCGGCCGAAAGCATCGCGGTCGCCCGCCCGGGATGCCTGCCAGAGCTGCTCGTCGGAAATCGTGCGTGAGGAGGAGTTCGTGTTCATACCCTACACGTCGCCACAGGCCAGCAAAAGGTGACATTACCCGACCTTCGCGCCGTGTTCGACGAGCAGCTGTTTCAGGATGGAGCGGTGGCAGCGGCCTTCGTCCTGGCAGTAGCAGCCGACGGAGAAATCGGCTGTATGTGACAGAACGGCCAGCAATTCCAGGCTTCGGCTGGCTTCTGGTGCCGCCATTTCAGCTCTGTACTTCCTCTGAAACGACGCCCACTGCGAGGCCGTCGAGGCGGCCTGCCCGAGTTTCATCGTCGCGACGCTCGGGGCAAGCGTTGGAAACCAGACGTCATACCAGTTCCGGCTCGAGAACTGGGCCTTCGGCACGCCACGTGGCGGTCGGCGCACCGTTCCAATCCGGGTGCCTTCTTTTGGAAGACGGGGTGTGCCGAGGCGGACGACGCGCACGCTCATGGCTGCTCATTGTGGTGCAAGGAGGTGACGGAGGAAACGGTTTTCACCGCGCGCTCCGGATCCTCCGTCGTGGCCACCGAATATGTGTATCCTCCTCACATGGAGAACCAACATCTTCGTCGACGTGACATCCTGACGCTCGCCGGCCTGGCCTCGCTCGCGCCGGCCGGCGTGCTCGCGTCGCAAGTCGTAGACCCGCAGCGGGAGAAACGGATGGAAAGGCGACCGATGGCTGGCACTCCCCAGTCGCCGGAGGCACGGCGCCGGGAGCTCTACTCACTGCTCGGCGACTTGCCCGATCGAACGCGGCCGATTGGCGGTAGCAAACGCGCCGAGGAAGAGCGCGACGGTTATGTCCTCGAGACCTGGGACCTCGACCTCAACGGCATCGAGAACGTCCCGGCATATCTGGCACGACCGCGAGGACTGAATGGCAGGGCCCCGGGTGTGCTCTTCGATCACTCACACGGCGGCGGCTACACGATCGGCAAGAAGGAGTTCATCGAGGGCCGTTCGTACCTCCAGCCGGTTCCGTACGCGAAGGTCGTGACCGATCTTGGCTATATCGGCCTCGCGATCGATCACTGGGTGTTCGGCGAGCGTAGCCATACGACCGAGCTCGACATGTTCAAAGGCATGTTGTGGAAGGGGCAGGTCCTCTGGGGAATGATGGTGTACGACAGCCTGCGCGCGATGGACTGGCTGGTCGCGCGGCCGGACGTCGATGCCGCGCGCGTCGCCACGCTCGGCATGTCGATGGGCAGCACCATGGCGTGGTGGCTCGCCGCCCTCGACGAGCGCGTGAAAGTGACGGTCGACATCTGCTGCCTGACCGACTTCGACACGCTCGTCGCGAAGAAGGGCCTCAGCGGGCACGGCGTTTACTACTACGTGCCCGGCCTCCTCAAGCACTTCACCACGGCACAGATCAACGAGCTCATCGCGCCGCGCGCGCACCTCGGGCTCGCGGGCCTGCAGGACAAACTGACACCAGTCGAGGGACTCGACATCATCGATCGGGAACTCACCCGCACCTATGCCGCCATGGGCCATCCCGAACGATGGAAGCTGCTCCGCTACGACGTCGGACACCAGGAGACCGCGGAAGGTCGCCTCGAGATCATTGCCTTCCTGCAGCGGTTTCTTTAGCTATCAGCTGTCAGCTATCAGCTGTCAGCTCTGAGTTTTTTGCCAGCAGCCAACACCTGACAGGTCTAAGCCAAACGACACTATGGTCCTAAACCCGCCGTAGCCATTCGCTTCGCGCGGCTGACGACTCGGATTGACGACTCTGACTGACGACTCCGACTGACGACTGTGACTGCCGACTGTGACTGCCGACAGTCGATCGTCGACTGTCGACTGTCTTATTCATGTCTCAGCGCGAGTATTGGATCGATCCGGCTGGCCCGATGAGCCGGGATCAATCCCGCAGCAGCCGACACGAGCGTCAGGAGAATCGTCGTCGAGCTCGCGATCAACGGATCGTGCGCCTGGATGCCGTAGAGCTGGGACGAAACGTAGCGTCCTAATCAGCATGGCGGCCGGAATGCCAATCGCCAGACCGATCGCGAGCAACACCAGCACTTCGCGCATGACGAGCCAGATGACAAAACTCGGCTGTGCGCCGAGCGCCAGCCGGATGCCCAGCTCTTTCTTGCGACGTGCGACAACGAAGGCCATCACGCCATAGAGGCCGACCGACGCGAGCACAGTGGCGAGCAACCCGAACCCCGCCGACAGCAATGCGATCAACCGGTCGGTCAGAAGCGTCTCGTCGAGTTGCGCCTCGAGCGTCTTGAGATCGTAGACCGGCATCGTCGCATCCTGCTGCCGCACTTCGCCACGCACGAGGCTATACGCCGCCGACGACGGCATCGTCGTGCGCACGTAGATCGCGGCGCTGCTCGATCCGAAGTGAGGGACGAACACCTGCCGACGCACTCCCTCTCTCGGGCCCTCATAGAGCGAATCGGCGACGACGCCGATAATCTCGATTGTCAGCTTGGTGTTGGGCCCGACACCCTGCCCGAGGTGCTTGCCGACAGCGCTCGTGCCCTTGAAAAAGTGTTCGGCAAATTTGCGATTGACGATCGCAACGTTCGAATTCGGCTTGAAGTCCAGCCGCTGGAAGTCACGACCCTCGAGGAATGGGATCTTCATCGTCTTGAAATAGCCAGGCGACAGCGCGTTCATGAACGCCTGCATATCCTCCCCGTCAGCCGGGCGGTGACCCTCGACCGACATCGAGCTATCCCATTCGTTGCCGCTCAGAATCGGCACGGCAGCCATCCCGGCAGACGTCACGCCTGGCGCTGAGTTCAGGCGCTCGAGCAGGCTCTGATAGAACTGGACGCCGCGCGGACCGTCGTACCCATTGAGCGCCGGCGACAACTGGAACGTGATGAGGTTGTCGAGCGCCACACCTGTTTCGGTGCCCTGCAGGTTCTGGAGGCTGCGGACAAAGAGACCAGCGCCGAAGAGCAGCAGGAAGCTCAGCGCGACCTGAGCCGTCACGAGCCCCTTCCGCAGGAAGAGCGATCCGCCAGTGCCGGCGATCGACCCGACGGTGTCCTTCAACGTCGTCCACGGATCCGGCCGGCTCGCGCGCAGCGCCGGAAGCAGCCCGAACACGATCCCGGTAAGACAGGTCAGGCCGAGTGTGAACGCCAGGATGCGCAGGTCGGGCTCAGGACGGATGAGGAGCGGTTGTCCGTCGGAAGGAATCAGCGCGAGCAGCCCTCGCGTCAGCACGAAAGAGAGAATGAGGCCGACGACGCCTCCGGCGATTGACAGGACGAGGCTCTCGACGAGCAACTGCTTCACCAGCCGGCCGCGTGAGGCCCCTAGCGAGAGCCGGACGGCAATCTCTTTCTGACGCATGAATCCGCGGGCGATGAGCAAATTCGCGACATTGGCGCACGCGATGAGGAGGACCAGCCCGACCATGCACATCAGCACGACGAGCGGCGTCGAGAAGTCGTTGCGGAGCGGCGAATAACCCATCGCCGCAGGCGTGACGCGCAACCGACCCTTCATGAACCGGTCGCGCGAAAACGCCGACCAGTCCTTCGCGGCAGGGAGGGTCGCTTCGTAGGTACGAATCTGCGTGAAGAGGCCCTGCAGCGGCGCCGCGGCGGACTCAACCGTGTAGCCAGGTTTCAGCCGCGCGAAGACCTGCACCCAGCGCGCGCGGCGATCGTCGGGCCGCAGCCAGGTCCACTCGGGCATCATCACCGGTTTCATGAGCACCGGCACGCGAATCTGCGGCGACTGGGTGGGATCGATGCCTGCAAATCCCGCGGCCGACACGCCGACGATCGTCATCGGTGAATCGTTGACGAGGATCTTCCTGCCAATCACGTTTGGATCGCGTGCAAACCGGCTGACCCAGTAGTCGTAGCTCAACACGACGACGGGATGCCCATGGTAGACCTGATCGTCTTCCTGGGAAGTGAAGACGCGCCCGATCGCGGGCTTGATCCCCAGCATCGAAAAGTAGTTTCCCGATACCACCTCGGCCTGCAGGCGTTCGGTTCGATTGTCGACGCTCACCGACGCGGGGACCAGGCGCCGGCAGAGAACCTCGGCGAGCGGTTCAGCGCGCTGCTGGTAGTCCTGGTAGATCGGATACGAGTGCATCCGGGACCCCATGTTGCTGCCGTTGTGCGCGCCCTCCTGATAGAGCATGACGAGCTCATCCGGCCTTGTCACCGGCAGCTTCCGGAGCAGCACCTGATCGATGAGCGTGAAGATTGCGGAATTTGCGCCAATTCCCAGGGCCAGCGACAGAATCGCCACGATCGTGAAGAGTGGGCTCCGACGCAGCCCGCGGAAGGCAAAACGCAGATCGGCCAGAAGGGTGCTCATCGCCTTACTTTGACGGGAAGGGGCCCCGAACGGTTTACGGCTTCCGAGCCCACCCCAGCCGTCCTCACTGGAATAAAGCCCTTCACCGCTGAGAGCGCCGAGAACGCAGAGACACCATAAGAATTGCTCTGCGGCCTCGGCGTGCTCAGCGGTGAAATGCTTTTGGCTGTGGCCAGATGCCAGCAACCGGTGCGCCGAGCAGAAGCCGGTTCTTGGGTGTGACCGACGGCGAAATGCGCTGCGTCCAGATGCGATAGCCGCGCTGCTCGAGACGGACGGCCCGCATGATGTCGATCGCGACAGGGCCGTCGACCCATCCCGACAGCGCGCCCGCATCGCAGGCCGCAAGATCGTGGCAACACGGCAGGACGGCGACGCGCGCGGACGCGGCCACGGCGCGGTCGAGCACGTGGTCGGTCAGCCGTCCGCAGGCGTGGCTCGACACGACCAGGTCAGCCGGTCCGATCTCGACATCGTCAATCGCGCGCGCCACGAACGTAGTACGTCCGAACAACCTCGGCCATTGCCTCACCAGCGACTCGTGCAATCGCGCGCTCGACGCGGGCAACGTCTTGTCGACGATGAGAGCATTCGGAGACGTGTCATCGAGGATCAGCATCACCTGCGCGAGGAGTCCATGACCGGCGCCGAGGTCGACGATCCGTCCACCACGAAAGAGCCGGCGCGTGCGCCGCGCCATCTCCCAGGCCTCGTAGAGCTCCTTGCGCGGGAGGCAGCCCGCATCGCACACCGTCCGAGCCAGGCGATCGAAGAGCGTATCGCCGGGGAACCGACCGAGATCCTTGAGGGTGAGTCGGCCGCGGGAGGAATGCGAGAACGCCATCGTGTCCGTAGTGTCCGGCTTCCGCCTTCGCCAAGCAAGGCTTCGGCGGCCCGCCGTAGCTTTAGCGGAGGCTGGTCAGCCGGACCAAGGCAAGCCCGTCTCCGTCGGCGTGTTGACAGACTTACCGCGATTGTTGAGTCGACCAACGGTGTATTGTGATCAAGCGTACACGGAGGTCGCAGCAATGGCACTGCATCCGCTGGCGGGTAAACCAGCGCCTGCCGACGTTCTCATCGATGTCGCGAAGCTCGAGCGCGAGTTTCTCGATCGAACGCCCGATCCGAACGACCCGCGACAGCGGGTCAAGTTTGGCACCAGCGGCCATCGCGGCACGCCGCTCGACGGCAGCCTGACCGCCGCGCACATTGCCGCAATCACCCAGGCGATTTGCGATTATCGGGCGGGCCAGTCGATCGACGGCCCGCTCTACATGGGCATGGACACCCACGCCTTGTCGGCGTTGTCGCAAGACGTTGCCCTCGAAGTTCTGGCGGGCAACGGTGTCGAGACCATCATCCAGCGCGACGGCGGATTCACGCCGACACCTGTCATTTCACGGGCGATCCTGGCACGTAATCACGGCCGCTCGACCCACCTGGCCGACGGCATCGTGATCACTCCATCGCATAACCCGCCGGAGGACGGTGGTTTCAAGTACAACCCACCGCACGGCGGGCCGGCTGACACGGACGTGACGGGACGGATTCAGCAGCGAGCGAACGAGCTGCTCGCCGCAAGGAACAGCGCCGTCAAGCGCGTGCCGCTCGCTGAGGCGACGAAGGCGTCAACGACGTATCGTGAGGATTTGGTACTCCCCTACGTCGACGATTTGAACGCGGTCGTCGACATCGACGCGATTCGCGATGCCGGTGTGACCATCGGCGTCGATCCACTCGGCGGCGCTTCGCTTCCCTACTGGGAGGCGATCGCGGCGCGCCACCACCTGACGATTACGATCGTCAACTCCGCTATCGACCCGGCGTTTTCATTCATGACGCTCGACCACGACGGCAGAATCAGGATGGACTGCTCGAGTCCGTACGCGATGGCGAGCCTGGTGGCGCTGAAGGATCGTTTTCAGGTGTCAGTTGGCAACGACCCGGATGCCGACCGACACGGCATCGTGACGGGGTCGGCTGGACTGATGAATCCGAATCATTACCTGGCGGTTGCCATCCAGTATCTGCTCGCCAACCGGCCGGCCTGGCCCCGCGACGCGGCCATTGGCAAAACCGTCGTCAGCAGCACGATGATCGATCTCGTCACCGCTGGCGCGGGTCGGCGTCTTGCGGAGGTGCCGGTTGGCTTCAAGTGGTTTGCCGCGCCGCTCTACGAGGCCCGCATCTGCTTCGGTGGCGAAGAGAGCGCCGGGGCGAGCTTCCTGCGCCGCGATGGAACCGTGTGGACGACGGACAAAGACGGTGTGATCATGGCGCTCCTGGCCGCCGAGATCACCGCGCGCACGGGCAAGGATCCCGGCGAGCACTATCGGCAGCTCGAAGCCAAGTATGGCGCGCCGCACTACACGCGAATCGACGCGCCCGCCACGCCGCAGCAGAAGGCGCAACTGCAAAAGCTCTCGCCAGACGCCGTGTCAGCGACCAGCCTCGCTGGCGAGCCAATCCTGACGACACTGACCCGCGCTCCCGAGAACGGCGCGCCCATCGATGGCCTGAAAGTCGTCGCTGCGAGCGGCTGGTTTGCGGCGAGACCGTCCGGAACCGAAGATATCTACAAGATCTACGCGGAGAGCTTCAGGAGCGAGGCGCACCTGCAGGAGATCGTCAGCGAGGCGCAGCGGATCGTCGCGGCGTCGCTGGGGGGCTAGCGGGGTCAGATCTCGATTCTCTCGCCTCGGGAGTGGACGCGAGAATATCGAGATCTGACCCCATCACCGCGACGCCGTCTTGGGCACGATGTCAATCTGAAGCCTCGGGTCGGCGGCAGGAATGTAGGTCGTCGCGAGCCCGAGCTCCTTGCGAACGATGTTGCAACCCTGAGCGATGGCGCTCGCCTTATGAAACGCGATCTCCCGGTTGCAGCCCTGACGCCCGAACCCGCAGTCGCTCGACACGATCAGCTGTTCGGGGGCGATGTATTCGAGCGCGGTGCGGATGGAATCGGCGACCTCTGAGGCGCGGTCGGCCTGAAGCGTGCGGTGGCTGACTGCGCCGATGCAGATCTTCTTCGGCAGCTTGCCCTTGTCGCGACCGAACAGTTCGATGTCCCGGAACTGACGATCCTTGGTTTCGATCGTCCACACGTCGCCCCTGAGCTCGTTCAGATACAACTCGAACGACGCCTTGTAGCTGGTGTCCTCCATCACGCGCTGCATGTTGGGATTGCCCCAGCAGGTGTGGATCCAGATCTCCACATCGTCGAGCCCCTGGACCTCGCGGTTGTAGCACTCGACCATGAACTTGACCTTCTCGTGCTTGGCGCCGAAGGTGTTGGCCATGAAGTGCAACGTCGGTTCTTCGATCTGGATGCAGCGGCAACCGGCGTCCCGAAGCGCGAGGAGCTCCGTGTTCATCGCCACGGCCATGTCCCAGACGACCTCGCGGTTGTCTTTGTACTTATCGGTGTGGATGTCGAGAAAGAGGCCCATCACCTGCGAGCAGCAGGTGCCGAAGCGGACCGGCTTCTGTGTCTTGCTCTGGGCAAGTCGCCAGATCTTGGCGTAGTCGAGCGGGCGATGCTCGATCTTGCCAGTGACGCGCGGCCAGCGCCAACCGGTATAGATCTCGTTGAGGAGCGTCCCGGGTGGATACCGCAGCCACTCGCTGCGCGTTTCCTCCGACTGGAGGTGATCGCCCTCGAAACCGGTCCAGCGCTGGAGCGGATAGTGATGCCAGCTGCGGCCACCGAAGTCTTCGTCGCAATGAAAGTCGCCGTGCGTCAGGATATCGAGCCCGGCGCGCTCCTCGTCGCTGATCACAACCGCCAGGGCGTCCTGAAACTTCTCGCGAAACCGGATGTCGAGCATGCACGTGTCGAGCGGCTTGGCCCACATGCTGACGTCAAACCATCGTGGCCTGGGCCATGAGCCGGTGACGGTGCTCGGCAGGACGAGGTCTTTCGTGACGGTGAGGGCCATTGAGTCTCCTGATGACGAGTCGTGCGTTTCGCTGACGACGGAGGTGACGGAGTCGACTGCTTGGACCGCGCGATGCGCGGTGGGGTGATGCGAGAGACCGCGATCGCAAGCACCCGTGTAGTTCAGTCGGTGCTTGCAGATCGCCGTCTCTCGCATCTCCCCTACGCTGGCCTACGGCCGGCGTCCAAGCAGTCTGCAGCTCGACAGCCCTCCGTGCGTCTCCGTGTCCTCCGTGCCTCCGTGGTGAAACCCGTGATCTCCGTCTTCTCCGAAATCCCGCCGTCACCTCACGCCAGCAACGGCGTGACGACCTTGCCGTGCACGTCGGTCAGGCGGAAGCGGCGACCCTGATAGAAGTAGGTCAGCCGCTCGTGATCGACTCCCAGAAGATGCAGCAGCGTCGCATGGAAGTCGTGCACGTGGACACCGCCGTCGGTTACGTTATAGCTGAATTCGTCGGTGGCGCCATAGACCAGGCCGGGCTTCACTCCCCCTCCAGCCATCCACACGGTGAAGCAGCGCGGGTGGTGATCGCGGCCGTAGTTGGTGGCGGTCAGCTTGCCTTGCGAGTAGCTCGTCCGTCCGAACTCTCCGCCCCAGACGACGAGCGTGTCGTCGAGGAGGCCGCGGCGCTTCAGATCGGTGATGAGCGCCGCGCTGGCCTGATCGGTCTCGCGGCATTGCCTCTGGATGTCGCGCGGAAGATTGTCGTGCTGATCCCAGCCCTGGTGATACAGCTGGATGAACTTCACGCCTCGCTCGGCCAGCCGGCGCGCGAGCAGACAGTTGGCGGCGAAAGTTCCGGGAGTGCTCGAGTCCTTGCCGTAGAGGGCGAAGGTTTCCGCCGTTTCATCTGAGACGTCCATCACGCCGGGTACGCTGGCCTGCATGCGATAGGCCATCTCGTATTGGGCGATGCGGCCGTCCACCTCCGCATCCCCAAGGCGCTCTGCCGCGTGCGCCTGCAATTCGCGCAACCGGTCGAGCATCAGCCGGCGGCCCTCACGCGTCACGCCATCGGGATTGCCGAGATAGAGCACCGCGTCCTTGCCACCGCGAAACTGGACGCCCTGGTGCTGTGACGGAAGAAAGCCGTTACCCCAGAGGCGCGAATACAAGGGTTGATCGACCTTGCCGGGGGTTATCAGCACGACAAACGCCGGCAGGTCCTCGTTGTCGCTGCCCAGGCCGTAGTGAATCCACGAACCCATGCTCGGCCGGCCGGCGATCTGCGAGCCGGTCTGGAAAAACGTGATCGCGGGATCGTGGTTGATCGCGTCGGTGAACATCGAGCGCACGATGCACAAGTCGTCGACGATGCCGGCTGTGTGCGGCAGCAGATCGCTGACCCACGTGCCGTTTGCTCCATGCCGGCCGAACCCGAACTGAGAGCCAGCGAGCGGCAATGACGACTGATTGCCAGACATACCGGTGAGACGCTGGCCTTGTCTGACCGAGTCTGGCAACTGCTCGCCGTTGCGCTGCCTGAGCAACGGCTTGTAGTCGAACGTCTCCATCTGCGATGGCCCGCCAGCCATGAACAGGTAAATGACGCGACGAGCCCTCGCCGGCACATGCAGCTGACCACCCAACACCCCCCGGTCCTGGACGATCCCGGCGAGGGCACGCGCCGGATTGACCAGGTTCGCCAGGGCGATCCCGCCAAGTCCCATGCCGAAACGACCGAGCAGGCTGCGGCGCGACATCCCCGCCGCCGGCACGGCGCCTGTGCATTTGTCGCAGCTCATCGCAGCACCACGAACTCTTCGAGATTCATGATCGCGCTCACAACCGTCGCCATCGCCGCAAAGTCCGCCCTGGGCAGCGTTTCATCCCAGGTCGAATCGCCTGCGCTCAGCCAGTGGTTCGCGTTCTCCGGGTTTCGACTGAAGAGCGCCTTCTGCTCGGCAAACAGCTGCGCGACTATGCGCGCCTCGGTCTCGTCCGGCTGGCGGCCAATGAGCGCGCGAAACGCTTCGCTCGTCCGGGCGTCGGGTTCGTTCGGGAACTTCATCAGCAGGCGCTCGGCCAGCACACGGGCGGCCTCGACGAATTGCGGATCGTTCAGCAGCACGAGTGCCTGCAGCGGAGTCGCCGTGATGTCGCGCCTGGCGGTGCAGACTTCGCGAGAGACGCCGTCGAAGGTCAGCATCGAGGGCGGCGGCGACGTCCGTCTCCAGAATGTGTAGAGGCTGCGGCGGTAGAGCTTGAGTCCTTTGTCCTGAACGTACGACTTGCCGGTACCGGACTGTTCCCACAGGCCGGCGGGTTGATACGGCTTGACGCTCGGGCCGCCAATCGTACGGTTGAGGAGACCACTCGCGGCCAGCGCGCTGTCGCGAATCTCCTCCGCCATCAGCCGCGTTTTTGGTCCGCGTGCGAGCAGCAGGTTGTCTGGGTCCCGGAGGATCAGGTCGCGCGGCGCCTGCGACGATTGCCGGAACGTCTCAGAAGAAACGATCAACCTGTGGAGCGCCTTGACGTCCCATCCGTCGTCCATGAACCGGCCCGCGAGCCAGTCGAGCAACGCCGGATTGGTTGGCAGCTTTCCCTGGCTGCCGAAGTCTTCCTGCGATCCGACGAGGCCGCGACCGAAGTGCATGCGCCAGATCCGGTTCACGACGACGCGCGCGGCCAGCGGATTCCGGGGATCGACGAGCCAGCGCGCAAGGCCGAGGCGATTGCGCGGCTGATCGCTCGGGAATGGCGGAAGGCTCGGCGGCGTCTCGCGAGACACGACGATGTCAGGCGCGTCGTAGGCGCCGCGAGCGAGGAGGTGCGCGGGACGCGGCGTCGGCATCTCCTCCATCACCATGATCTCGGGAATGTCAGCGACCAGCTGGTTCTCTTGCTCCCGAAGCGCTCGCAGCTCGGCACGCGCCGCCAAAGATGGTTGGTGATGCCTGGCGAGAAAATATGCGAGGGCGGCCGCGTCGCCTGGATCACGCCGTATGGTCCCTGCAACCTCCACCGCCGTCAGGCAGACGTCGAACACCTGCAGGTCGTCGATCACCCCGTTCTTGAAACCGCTGTCGCGAAAGCGCGCCCCGATCGTCAGCGGATGCGTGTCGGCGGATCGGTCGCCAGCCTCGCGGCGGTAGCTGATGTCCTTGTAGAGGTGATCGCGCAGAATCTCGGTCTCGAGGGGCACTTCGTTCAGATACAACCGAATGCCTGAGGCCCGGCTCGAGCCGTCGTAGGTGACGATCAGGCGCGACCATTCGTTAAGGGGCAGAGAACGCTTCGCACGGACGGCAATGGCATTCCCCGGCCAGAAATGAATAAGACCAAAAAACGGCCGCCCCTCATCAAGCGTCAGCTCGAACCCTCGGCTCCCGGCATCGGACCAGGCGCGGGACTGGTGCAGAATCACCGCCCGGTCCTGCCTCTCGGTTGGCTTGAGTCGGAGACTCAAGGAGAAAGCGTCGGTGCGGACAAACGGCCGCAGATCCGCATGGACAACGGGGCTGTCGCCGCTGAACCGCAGCGCGGCAATCGATGCTTCCTGGACCGGCACGACCCCGTCTGTAATCTGAGCCGCCGCGCTCAGCACGTTGTCGGGTGTCTGGTCACCGTGGACAACGTCGAAACCCAGATGGGCGATCGGTTGTGGCCGGGGGACCTGCGCCGTCTTGAGCCATGCCGCAAACGCCGGACGCGCCGAAGCGGAGAGTGCGGTGAGCCTGGACTCGGTCGCGGCGATGCGACGTGTGACGACGTCGTGCTGCTGCTTCGCGCGATCGGGCCACAGCATGAGCGACGGTGACGGAGTCGCGTTGGTGAAGTGCGAGTACAGGCCGGATTCGTCGATGTTGTTGAAGAACGCAAACAGCGAGTAGTAGTCGCGCTGTGTGATCGGATCGAACTTGTGATCGTGGCAGCGGGCGCATTCGAGCGTGAGGCCGAGCATGGCCGTCCCGAAGGTGTTCACGCGATCGACGACGTACTCGGTGCGAAACTCGGCTTCGATGCTGCCGCCTTCGTTGGTCTGACGGTGCAGCCGATTGAAGGCGGTCGCAATCCGCTGCTCGCGCGTCGCACTCGGCAAGAGGTCCCCGGCGAGCTGCCAGACCAGGAACTGATCGTAGGGAAGATTCCGGTTGAAGGCGCCAATCACCCAGTCGCGGTACGGCGACATGTCGCGCTCGACGTCGGCCTGATAGCCGTAGGTGTCGGCGTAGCGGGCCAGATCGAGCCAATCCATCGCCATGCGCTCGCCATATGCCGGCGAGGCCAGATACCGCTCGACGGCCCGCGCGTAAACAGTCGGCGATCGGTCGGCGGTGAAGGACTCGATCTCGGCAGGAGTTGGTGGAAGACCGGTGAGATTGAAGGCGAGACGACGAAGAAGTGTCTCTGGAGATGCCCGCGGCGCGGGACGCAACGATTCACCGTCGGTGCTGCGCGCCAGCCGCGCGCGAACAAACGCATCGATCGGGTTTGCCGCGATCTCGGCACTTGGCCCAAGCTTCGGCACAGCGACGGTGTGGACCGGGATGAGGGACCAGTGCGGCTGGTAGTCCGCGCCTTCGATGATCCAGCGCTTCAGCAACGCCTTCTCCGCCTCCGACAGCGACAGGTGTGATTCGGGCGGCGGCATGACGTCGTCTTCAAAGTCCGAGTTGATCCGGCGGATGAGTTCGCTCCGCGACGGATCGCCCGGCTTGACGATCGACCAGCCGTCGCCGATGTCCTTGAACGCTCCTTCGCGAGTGTCGAGGCGGAGCTTGGCCTTCCGCTTGGAGGCGTCCGGGCCGTGGCAGCGGAAACATCGGTCGGAGAGCAGCGGCCGGATCTGGAAGCGGAAGTCGACACGTGCTACCGACGCAACCGCCGCTTCCGACGCGCGCGGCGCCCGCAGCGGCCCGCCAGTCTGGCCGCTGACCCTCATGCCGGTGAGACCGGAGAGCGCGCCGAGCAAGCCCAGCCCGCCGACAAAGACAATCAGCTTTCCTGGTTTCTTTTTCGCTCTGCGCTTCGGCGCCGGCGGTTTCGCGACGACCGCCTCCCATGCGAGAACCATTGCCCCACGCACGGCCGCCCTCGAGGCGACCTTGAGCCGGACATCCGTGCAGCCCTGCCGGCCCCATGCGCCTGGCGACGGCTCGAACGCGCGTGGGTGGTCGCGCATCACCTCACGCTGTTCCTCTGGCGAGAGCTTGACCATGCCGACCTGCTCGCCGGTGTGCCCCGTGCGCCCAGAGCGTAACGTCGCGAAGATCCGCCCGTTGGCTCGGAAGTCCGGGTGACCCATGTGCGAGCCTTCGATCGCGCCGTTCATGCTGAGCGCGATGTCGCGAAAGTCGTCGTCGGTCATGAGAAGCCTGGACGGCGGATCAGCGCCAGCCGACGCGTTCGGGCTGCCAGTGATGCGCGCGATGTGCGAGCAGACGGTCAGGTCTTTCGAACACTTTCACCAGAACGACGCCGGCGATGAATCCACCGACGTGCGCCCAGAAGGCCACGCCGCCGCCCTCGCCGCCGAAGCGCGCGAACCCGCCGACCAGCTGCAGCACGGACCAGTAGATGAGCATGACCCACGCAGGGAGAGCAATGGTCGTGATGAAGAATCCGAGCGGCAGCAGCGTGAACACGCGAACCTTCGGATAGAGGATGAGGTAGCCACCCATGACCCCGCTGATCGCGCCCGACGCTCCAACCATCGGAATCGCCGAGGCCGGATCGACGACGACCTGCAGTAACGCCGCTGCCAGTCCGCTCAGCAGATAAAAGATGACGAATCGCGGGCGCGTCATCGCGTCTTCGACGTTGTTGCCAAACAGCCAGAGAAACCACATGTTCCCGAGCAGGTGCATCCACGACCCATGCAGGAACATCGAGGTCAGGACGTTCATCGGCTGACGGCCGGGATCGGCCAGGCAGACCAGCCCATCGCCCATCGGAAATCTCGTGCCGGGGGTCAGCGCGCCGGTCAGCTCTCCAGGTATCAAACCAAGGTTGCAGACCGATGTCGCAAGCGGCACGGCCGAGCCCGCGCCCTGCACGAGAATCCAGACCAGGACGTTGATGGCGACCAGGACCATCGTGACGTAGGCCGGCCGCTGCGTCTCGTTTTCGTCGTGGTAGGGAAACATCAGTCGAACCACGATAGCGTACACCCTTGCGGGACGGGCGTGAAGGACAAGGGGTAAGATCGCGACCATTCCCCAACTACTTCAATGACGTCCGCATCGCACACGCCGATCCCGGGCGCACGGCTGCACGCGCCAATGCGGGCCCGCTCCCCGCATGAGCCCCACCGCGCGGCGACACCGCTCGAACTCCTCTTCGATCTCGTCTTCGTCGTCGCGATCGCCCAGGCGGCGAACGGGCTGCACCACGCGATCAGCGAGGCGCACGCGCTCCAGGGCCTCGTCGGATACCTGATGGTGTTCTTCGCGATCTGGTGGGCGTGGATGAACTTCACGTGGTTCGCGTCGGCGTACGACTGCGACGACGTGCCTTACCGGCTCGCGGTGTTCGTACAGATCTCAGGCGCGCTCATCCTGGCGGGAGGTGTGCCGGCGATGTTCGAAGACCGCGTGCCCAACCTCGCCACGATCGCCGGCTATGTGGTGATGCGGATGGCCATGGTCGCGCAGTGGCTGAGAGCGGCGGCGGCGGATCCGGGCCATCGCGTCACGGCGCGGCGGTACGCGCTCGGGATCACGATCATGCAGATTGCCTGGGTCGGCATGCTGTGGATTCCAAGCCTGTGGGTGCCCGGCTTCCTCTTGCTCGCAGCGCTCGAACTGGTAGTACCGATCTGGTCGGAGCGGACCACGCCAACGAGTTGGCATCCGCACCACATCTCCGAACGGTACGGCCTCCTGACGCTGATCGTGCTTGGCGAATCGATTCTGTCGGCGACCCTGGCGGTCCAGTCCGCCCTTTCGTCCGGCGAGGCCCTTCCCGGTCTGACACCGCTCATCATCGGCGGGCTGCTCATCGTCTTCTCGATGTGGTGGGTGTACTTTGATCGCCCGGTTCACGATCTGCTGACCAGCTTCCGCAAGGCAATTGTCTGGGGTTACGGCCACTACGTGGTGTTTGCCGCTGCGGCGGCCGTTGGCGCCGGACTGGCCGTCAACGTCGACTACGCGACGCATCACGCAAAGATCAGCGCGGCCGCCGCCGGCGCAGCCGTCGCGATACCGGTAGCGATCTACTTGCTCTGTTTGTGGTTCCTTCACGACCGGCCCGAGTATCGAGCGACGAGGGCGTATGGGCCGATCGCCGCCGGCGCCGTATTGCTCGCCCCGCTGACCGGGTATGGCGTGCTGATGACGGGCATCGTTCTCGCGACGCTCGTGGCGGCGAAGCTCGTGATGCGGCGCGGGGCCAACGGACTCTGAGGGAGTCGATGACGATCTCGACAATCGTGCGGCGTACTCACATGTTCCTCGCGCTCTTCTTGTTTCCCTGGATCCTGATGTACGCGCTCAGCACGCTCGTCATGAACCACCGCGCGTTCTTCGTCAGCCGCTACGGAGAAGGGCCGGTGCCGTTCGTGACCGAGCGGCGGCTCGTCTATGACGGCGTCTTCCCAGAGAACGCCCAGCTGAAAACGATCTCGAAGCAGATCCTGACGTCGGTCGGACTCGATGGCGCGCACGCCGTTTCGCGACGGCAGGATGGGTCGATCGCGATCAACCGCAACGACCTGATCACTCCCCGGCGTCTCACGTACTCGCCAGCGGATCGCACACTTCTCATCGAACGGATGCAACCCCGTCCGAACGCGTTCCTGGAACGCTTTCACCGGCGGCGCGGCTACGCCACGGGGTACGCGCTCGATACCGCGTGGGCGGTCACCGTCGACCTCGTCATCGTGACGATGGTGTTCTGGGTGCTGTCAGGGCTCTGGATGTGGTGGGAGATGAAGGTGACTCGTCCGCTTGGGCTGATGGCATTGCTCGGTGGTGCGAGCTTGTTCACTCTGTATTTGCTGCTCTTGTAAGGAGTCGAGGATGACGGGAATCAGGCCGTGACGTACTCGCATCTCAATCGACGGCTGCATCTCTACTTGGGGCTCGCGCTACTCCCCTGGTTCGTCATGTACGGCATCTCGTCGGTGCCTTTCGCCCACAGTCAGTACTTCGACCGGCGTGATGCCGCCACCGGCCTGCCGCTGTGGACGCTCCGCGCCGAGCGCAGTTTGGACATGCCTGTTCCCGAAGACACGGCCGGCCTCAAAGCATTCGGCCGAACGCTCCTGAGGGAGGCCGGCATCGACAGTTCGAGCTTTGGGACGTATCGGCAGAGCCCTTCTCAGATCAACGTCTACTCGTACTCGTTCTGGAAATCGACGCAGCTGAAGTACTACGTCGATCAGAAGAAACTCACAGTGGAGGACCGGCGCTTTCGCTGGGACCATTTCCTGACCGGCATGCACGCTCGCGGCGGCTTCGACCACGAAGGCGCCCTCGCCCTTTCGTGGAGCGTCGTCGTCGACGTCGTCGTCGTGGCGATGATCGTGTGGATCGCGTCCGGTCTCTACATGTGGTGGGAGCTGCCGCGACAGCGCCGCTGGGGTTGGCTGGCCATCCTGGCCGGCTCGGCATCATTTCTGGTCTTCACGATGCGGCTGTGAGTGCGACTACGCGTTTCGCCGCGCCATCCCCGCGCGTTGCGCTCGGCTGCATGCGTCTGTCGACCGAGCCCGGTCGCGACGACGATCGAGCGCTGGCGGTCCTGCATGCCGCGTTCGATGCCGGCATCACACTCCTCGACACGGCCGACGCCTATTGCCTCGGCGCTGACGATGTTGGGCACAACGAACGGCTGATTGCGCGCGCGATCGCGTCCTGGAGCCGGCGACCGATCCCGCATCCGCATCGCCACCAAGGGCGGCCTGACGCGGCCGCAGGGTGGGTGGGTCCCGGACGGGCGGGCGCGTCACTTGATCGCGGCGTGCGAGGCCAGCCGGCGCGCGCTCGGCGTCGAGCGCATTCACCTCTATCAACTTCACGCTCCCGACCCTCGGATACCGCTGGCTACGAGTGTCAGGGCGCTCGCAGCGCTCAAGCGAGAAGGCTGCATCGAATTCATCGGCCTCTGCAACGTGAACGTCGGACAGATCGAGGAAGCCCGCCGAATCACCGAGATTGATGCAATCCAGATCGAGCTGAATGTATGGAAGGACGAGAATCTCCTGAACGGCGTCGCAGGATACTGCGTGGCGCACGATATCCCGCTCCTGGCCTACCGCCCGATCGGCGGCCTGCAGCGGCGGCACCGGACGCTGAGCGAACCGCTGCTCGTCGATCTCGCCGCGATGCACGGTGCTACCCCGTTCGAGATCGCCATCGCCTGGTTGAGCGACCTCTCACCCCTCGTGATTCCTGTGGCAGGAGCCACACGAGTGGACAGTGCGCAGTCGATCGCGCGCGCGAGCGCGATCACTCTCACAGACGACGACCGCGCCCGACTCGACGACCGGTTCGCGGCGAGGCGCGTGTTTCAGCCGGGGAACGCGGGCGTCCACCCGGCAGTCGCTTCACAGCGCGACGCCGAAATCGTTCTCATCATGGGCCTGCCCGGAGCGGGTAAGAGCACGGCCGCGGCGTCGTTCGTCGCCAAGGGGTACGACCGCCTGAATCGCGACGTCGCCGGAGGCTCGCTGTCTGACCTTCTCCCGAGGCTGGACATGTTGATCGCCGCCGGCTCTTCTCGCATTGTTCTCGACAACACCTACGTGTCGCGGCAATCGCGCGCGCGCGTCCTCGCCGCCGCAGCGAAGCGCGGGCTACCGGTGCGATGCGTCTTTCTTTCGACCAGCCTCGAAGACGCGCAGGTCAACGCGGTGCAGCGTATCGTAGCAAGGTACGGACGGCTGCTCGAGCCTGACGAGATGCGCGCGATCTCAAAGCGTGATGTGGCGGCCTTCGGTCCTTCAGTGCTGTTCCGTTATCAGCGAGAGCTCGAGCCTCCTCATTCATCGGAGGGTTTCTCACAGATCGACGAGACGCCGTTCGTGCGCACCCGCGACGGCTCGTTCCGTGAGCGAGCCGTGCTCGTCTGGTGTGATGGCGTGCTGCGCCGGAGCCGATCGGGACCCCGAGACAAGCCCCGATGCAAGTAAGGAGGGCGTGTTTGCCGAGCGCGGCGCCGTACTGCGCCGGTATCAGGACGATGGCTGGCGGGTGCTGGGGTTGTCGTGGCAGCCCGAGGTTGCCGACAAGACCATGAGCGCCGACGAGGTCCGCGCCGGCTTCGAGCGAATGCAGAAACTCCTCGGTCTCGAGATCGAAGTCGAATACTGCCCGCACGCCGCGGGGCCACCCGTCTGCTGGTGCCGGAAGCCGTTGCCGGGCCTTGGCGTCGTGCTCATCGAGCGTCACCGGCTCGACCCGACGCAGTGCATCTACGTCGGCGTGGGTCCGCAGGACCCGGGCTTCGCTCGTCGGCTCGGTTTTCAGTACCAGAGCGCTGAGGAGTTCTTCGGTTGAAAGACAGCCGTTTGACTTGGTATGAGCATCACATACGATCTGACTGTGATCACTCCCCGGCGCCGGATGGACGTCCTCGCGGTATTGACGATTGCGGTCGGCCTGGCTGCAGCCTGTCGCAACGAACCTGTGAAGGGCGTCATCGTGGGCACGACGGAATCTCCCGTAACGATCAACGAAAAATGGCGCGCCAAACATGAGGTGGATTACCGTCGCGACTGGGTCACCATCGCGGCCTTGCATCCGCTCAAAGCCGGGCCCAACACCGCTGGGAGTGCTGAGACCAACGACATCGTCCTTCCCGCTGCGACGCAGCCCCTGCTGGGCCGATTCGTGCTCACGGGCCAGATCGTCCGGTTCGAGCCTGCTGTTGGGACGCAAGTAACCCTCAACGGTCAGCCGGTCACCACTCCGATTGACTTGCGCGATGACCGTGTGCCGAAGGCCGACGAACTCGTCGTTGGCGATATCCGGCTGGTCGTTCACGTCAGCGGCGATAAGCGCTCGCTCCGCGTGCGCGATCCAAATAGCGCGCAAGCGAAGGGGTTCCTTGGCTTCTCGTGGTTCCCCATCGACCTCCAGTACCGCGTCGTCGGCCGCTTCATCAAGGACGCGCAGCCGCAGCAAATCAAGGTGCTGAACACGTTCAGCGAGGTCGACGAATACAAGAGCGAGGGGGTCGTCGAGTTCACGCTGCTCGGCCAGACGCTTCGGCTCCGGCCGTTCACGACGCGGCCGAAGCGCTTCTATTTCGTATTCAGGGACGCATCGAGCGGCCAGGAAACCTACGAGGCCGCGCGCTTCCTCTACGCCGACCTGCTCGACGACGGGACGACGGTGCTCGACTTCAACCAGGCTTACAATCCGCCCTGCGCGTTCAATCCGTACACGACTTGTCCGATACCAATTCGCGAGAACCGGCTGCCGATCAAGGTACTGGCGGGCGAAAAGGACTATCCCGTGCACGTCCCACTTCCGGGCGAACCCAAGCGCTAGACGAAAGTCGGGGTCAGACGGGGGTCAGACGCCGGGGTCTGACCCCGCTTCCGGGTGAACCCAAGCGCTAGCCGACTCATTCCGGGCCGAAATCGGCGAGCTGACGGATCTCCAACTCGCCTTCCCACGCGCCGCCAAGCACCTGCGTGTGCAGCGTCATGAATTCGGAGCCCAGCTTGATCGCCTCGTCCTTCGAGGCGGCCCGGACGATGGCGTAGCCGCCGATGAGCTCCTTCGTCTCGGTAAACGGCCCGTCGGTCACGACCAGCCGGCCGCCAGTCGCGCGGATCCGCGCGCCTTGTGCGCTCGGCAGCAGTCCGCCGGTCTGGAGCACGATCCCCGCCTTGGTCATCCTCTCGGTGTACTCATCCATCGCCGCCATCAGCTTCGGATCTGGAGGAGCTCCCGCTTCATAGTTCCTGTCCGCCTTGACCATCATCATGAATCGCATCAGTCAGTCTCCTTTGGCAGGCAGCAGCGAGTGCCTCGGATTGCCCTTCAGTTGCCTTCATATACGCGTCGATCGGCGCCGGCCGAAATCGACAAGGATCCACGGCCGTTGCAGGGGCGCGGCGGTGTGGAGTATTTTTCCTTGTTCTCAATTGCGTCCCCTTGACGAAAATGACGGGTTTCGTGCCCACAAAGGATGACATGCCGGCAGATCGACGGACGTTCGTGAAAACCCTGGGCGCGGCCACACTGGCCCTCGGCGCCACCGCTCCAGGCTCGGCAGAGAGCTCGACGACGGCGCAGACGCCGGCCGGACCGGTGCGTTTCGGCGTGGACATGTACAGTCTCGGCGCGCAGAAGTGGACGCCGTTCGAGCAGATGGACTTCGCCGCGAAGTGGAACGTCAAGGTCGTGCACTTCAGCGAGATCCGGTTCCTCGGCAACCTCGAACCCGACAACCTGCGCAAGGTGCGGGCCTACGCGGACAAGCTCGGGCTCGATCTTGAAATCGGCATGCGATCGATTTGCCCGACGTCGGCGATGTTCGACAAGGCTCAGGGCACCGCCGAAGAACAGTTGGCACGGATGGTCGACGCCGCCAAGATCGTGCGCTCTCCGATCGTCCGCGCCGTGCTCGGCAGCGGCGCCGACCGCAAAGGCGGCATCGAGAAGCACATCGACTCGATGGTCGCCGTGCTCAAGAACTCGCGGTCGAAGGTCATGGATGCCGGCGTCAAGGTGGCGATCGAAAACCACGCCGGCGACATGCAGGCGCGTGAGTTGAAGGGGCTGGTCGAGGCGGCTGGCCCGGAATTCGTCGGCGTCTGCATCGACTCGGGGAATCCAGTGTGGACGATCGAGGATCCGCATCTCACGCTGGAGACGCTGGCCCCGTACGTGCTGACGAGCCACATGCGCGACAGCGCGCTCTGGAACACGCCCGAAGGCGCCGCGGTGCGATGGACGCGAATGGGCGAAGGCAACATGGGCATGGAAGACTACATCCGCGCCTACATTGCGAAATGCCCGGGCAAGGCCGTGTCGCTCGAAGTCATCGTCAGCGGCAATCCGCGCATGTTCAACTACCGCGATCCGGCGTTCTGGGACCTTTACAAGTCCACGCCGGCCTGGGAGTTCGCGCGGTTCCTGACGCTCTGCGACAAGGGCAAGCCCACGCCTGCCGCGCCGCCGGATCCGGCGGTGACACCGCAGGCACGCAACCTCGCCGACGTCGAAGCCAGCGTGAAGTGGACCCAGGCGTTCCTGGCCAAGCTCTAATACCTGGAGTACACAGTGAAGCCGCATCACCAGAGCCCTAGACTGATCGTCGCCATTGCCGTCGCGTTGCTCTACTTGACCGGCGCAAGCAACTTCTTGATCGCGCCGATTGCTGCGCAAGCGCAGGCACGCTACTCGGCGAAGCAGACTGCCGACATCGTGCAGCTTCGCGACGAGCGGGCCGACATTACGGTGTCGGTGATGACATCGGTCAGCAACGCCTACGAGATGGTCGTCAAAGGACAGAACATCATCCGCGTGCAGTTTGCGACCGTCGAGGATTTCCGCGCCAGACCGGGACTCAATGGCATACCACTGCTCGCGCCGTTCGCGAACCGGCTCGACGAGCAGGCGTTCTATGCGAACGGGAAGAAGTACAACTTCGACATGGAGCTCGGAAACGTCCGCGGCACCATTCCGATCCACGGGTTTCTTTCCGGGGCGAAGGACTGGACACTGGTCGAGGCGAAGGCCGACGGCAACAGCGCCTGGGTCACGAGCCGGCTCGACTTCTATCGCAATCCTCAGTGGATGCAGCAGTTTCCCTTCGCGCACGTTCTGGAGATGACCTATCGCCTGTCCGACGGCGTGCTGGAAGTCAGGACGCAAATTGAGAACCTCAGCGTCGAGCCGATGCCAGTGGCCATCGGGTTTCATCCGTACTTCCAGTTGACCGACTCGACTCGCGAGGACTGGGTGCTCTCGATCGGCGCGAAGGCGCACTGGCTGCTGGCGGACAACAAGATTCCGACGGGCGAAACGGAACCCGCCGACAAGTTCTTCCCCGATCGCAAGGCGGTGCCGCTGAAGGACTTCGACCTCGACCACGTCTTCGGCGATCTCGATCGCGACGCCCAGGGACGCGCGCTCATGAGCGTCAAAGGCAAAACGCAGCAGCTCGACGTCCTCCTTGGACCGAACTACCGATCGATCGTGTTGTATTCGCCGAACCCGGCCAACGCGCGCGGCGGTGGCGGACGTGGTGGACGCGGTGGTCCGCCAGCGGCTGCGACCACCGCTGCGCCGTCAACGCCTGCTGTACCGCTGACCGGCGCCAAAGAAACGGTCGCCAACCGCGGCTTCATCGCGTTCGAGCCGATGGTCGGCATCACCGATTCGATGAACCTCGCCCACAAGGGACTCTACAAGGAGCTGCAGAGTGTTCCTCCCGGGGGGAAGTGGGAAGCGAGCTTCTGGCTCAGGCCGAGCGGTTTTTAGCGCGCGGCGGGCCGACAAAGCTTGAACAGGAGATTAGGAGATCAAGAGGTTGCAAGGCAAAAGAATCTACTCCTGACCTCCTGACCTCCTGTTCAAGAATCGCTAATCGACTTCGCACTCCGACAGGATCTGCCGATAGCGCGCCCGAGCGTGATCGTAGGCGACTGACCGCCGCCTCCCGGGCCGAACCGCGCCCATCCGGCGTGACTTCTGCGACCAGCACTGATCGACAGCCTTCAGGCACCACTCCGCGCTTCGGCGGGACGCGCGAATCGGACGACCGCCGACGAGGACGAAGATCGGATTGGTATGCGCAGAGCCGAGGATGCGCAGCGCGATCCAGCTGCTGCGATCGATCGGCACGTCGAACGCGACGTCGCGCAACGCGTCCGTCGGCTACCAGCCGCTCGCTCGCCACCGGCCGGCCGTTCACGACTACTTCGACGGTGACCTCGCGCGAGTCGGCGACGCGCGCGTGTTCCGGAGCTCCATGCCGATCTGAACCGGGACTGTGGCTCCGACCGAGTGTCGCGGATCGGTTTGTCCGGCAGCAGGCAGGCGACGCGCGCGGTCGCGCGACACGTCCTGGACGCTCGAGTCGCAACTCGCCTCCCGCTCGTCCCCGCTTCGAGTCCGTTCGCCGTGAAATCCATCAGATGGCTGAAACCGTCCGACACGTAGCACCGGCCCTCGCGCACGCCTTCGCACCACGCGTCGTAGGTCAGCCCCTGCGGCGAGATGCACGTACGAGCGGCCGCCTCCGACGCGATCGTCGGTGATGCACGGAAAGTCCGTCTCGCCGCTGATCCGGGTCCGGAAGCCGCAGTTGAGCGTGTGATACCAGATGTTCAACTCGTAGACGAACGGCGTGTCCGCCGCTGGAGATGAAATCGACGACGTCGTGCGTGACGTCCATGATGTACTCGTTGGCGCCGATCCCGTCGAAGTTCGGCATCTCGTAGTTGGGCAGCTCACGGGACTTGACCTGCAGACCGTTGCCGGAGTGCGCGAACCCGGTGATCGCTCCCTGCGCTTTCGCCCACTTGAGGATGGGCAGATCCCACGACGGCCAGTCCTCGATCTGACGCGCGTCGGGGTAGTCCTGCTCCCGCAAGCGAAGCAGGACGAGATGTCCGCAGTGGCTCGACGGAAATCCGGACACCTCGAGGTCGTAGCGCAGCAGCGTCGACGCGTGTCGAGAGCCTGTTGTCCTTGCCCTCGAAGAACTGCCGCTGATGATAGTAGCTCGGCCCCCAGTTCAGCACCGACGCCACGCTGAGCGCCTCGCCGAGCACGTGGCGCATCATGTCTTCCGGCCGCACGCCTTCGGTCGGGCTCTCGTAGTGGCTGCACCCGGCGGCGTGGATGTGATGATCGCCGGAATACCAGCCGAGGCTGGCGGGATCGATCCAGCGCCGCAGCGCGAAGTCGAGCGAGGCGGTCGAACGGTCGATCGTGACCGTGCGCGTCTCGGGAATGTACTCCGGGCCGCGGCCGCACGTCACCGTGAACTCGTCCGTCGGGAAGGCGCACGGTCTCGCCGTCGGCGCGATAGATCTGATCCTGGAAGAAGAAGTCCGGCGCCAGTCGCTTCGAGCGCGCCGGGTAGACGCGGCCGACCTTGTCCTCGATGACGAACGACGCGATCGTCGGCCGCTTGCCGTTCTCGTCGCGCACGCGCAACGTCACGTCGCGCGACTGGCGCGATGTCGAAGAGCACGGCCGTCCGGTTACGGAACCCGATGTCGGCGGTGCCGGCCCCGAGGTGTGGCGCCGATCTGCGCCTCACGGCGGCCGCGATCGCGGCTGTAGAGCAGCACGATGCGGTACTCGAGCGCGAGACCGGACAGCTGCGGCTCCATCGGCTTCGCGCCGTAGGTCGTGAGCGCGAGCCAGCGATCGGCGACGTCTGCCGGGAAGCACCGATTGCGGCGCGAGCGGTGACCCGGTCCCCGGCCGGTAGACAGGCCGCGCCTGCGGGCTTTCCGCGTTCAGCACTCCCGTGACACCGGCCTCGTTGCGGACTTTGATCAGGAACGCCCGCCAGCCGTGCTCGACGAGTCGCGCCGGCGCGGCGCCGCGCTCGACCGAGACCCGGCTCTCCGGGTTGATCCGAACCGCCACGCAGACAGTGCGGGATCGAGGACCCGCTCGATCTCGGCGACGACCTCGGATGCCGTTGGTCAGACCGGCCGGCCGCGTCGAGCCTGGCTCGATCGGCATCGCTCAACGGCTCGCCCAGATACGCCATCGCATCGACGAGTCGCCGGACTGCCGCCTGCAGAGGCTGTGGCTCAACCTGGGTTGTCGAAGACCCGAGTGCCAGCACGCGCCAACTGAACGGATGCGTAAGGGCGCCGACTTGCAGCAACGCGCTCACTGCTCGTCGACGCGTAAGGCCGCCACGAAGTGCGGCATCGCGGTCATCCTCGGATCCGGTAAAGATCTTCACAAGCTTCACGGGGCCCTCCTGGGAAAACACGACAGCCTCGTTCCGGAGCGTCTTCAATCGACAATCAGCTGGTGATACCGGCCCATCCAATACGGCAGGAGAAAATAGGCACCATCGTCCTCCCTCCGTCCTTCATTCCCTCCGTCCAGATTGTAAGGATTGCCGTTCCATTTCCACATCGGCAACTCGTCGTACGGCAGGACGATTAGAGCTTGCGGACGCTTGAAACGGTCGGCCTGAGGATCGAATGGGACGTCTTTGCGGTGTGAGTTACGCACCGTCCATTGGATTTGATCGACCGGAATCTCGCGCAGCGTGCGTAGCGAATCAGCGAGGTCGAAGTCTCCCGCGCCGGTGCCGGCCGCATAGATGAAGTTCCAGAGAGGATTCCGCTCGGCCCGCTCGATCCTCCAGCTTCGCTCGAGGCTCTGCCTGTAGACCTCGAGAAGCGCAGGATCCTTCTCGTAGCGCAGGAGCGGGTAGTACGACAGGAATGCCAGCTGGTCGTCCGAGTGATTGACCGAGCCTGGAACAATCACCTTCTGATTGCGCGTCAGCCAGTGATATTTGTGGGTCTTCACCAGGTCGTCGTAGGCGGCCTGGTACTTGGCGCGGTACTCCGGGCTGGCGGTCAGATACAGGGCCACGCGCAAGTGCGAGAGGATGTGCAGCGCGCGCAGGCCTGTTTCATCCGGATCCTCCCATACCGCTGCCGGCCCCCACCAGCCCCAGCGCGTCGCTTTGCCATCGACGTCAATCAGCTGGTAGTTGTTGTCCAGGATGTGGTTCGTCATGCGATCGATGACCGCGCGCAGCGCTGGTTTCTCTGCCTCATCCGCCACTAGCTCGAGGTAGAGCGGATAGACGAAATAGTGGCCGACGATCTCGTCGGAGCTCGTGTCGCCTTTCCAGCGCCATTCCTTGTCCGGCGTATCGTGCCACTCGCCATCGCCCGGCTGGAGGTCCGCTTTGACGTTGATGAACGACCGCGCGGGAAATCCTGGCCGGCCGGTGATCGCCTCGAGCCGCATGATCGCCTGCATGCCGCGACGCGCGTTCTCGCGAGCGTCGGCCTCGCCGGTGACACGGTAGCGAAAGGATTCGGCGACGACGTACATCGCCGTCCACAGCCCGTCGTTGTCGCTCGAGACCATCTGGTTCGACGACACATCCCCTGGCACTCGTAGCTGCGAGGTGGCGGTCAGGCCCCACCGGTTGTGACGCGCTTGAATCCGATCGACGAAGACGCGCGACTTGGCAGCGAGGGTCATCGCGCGGTACTCGATGCGGGCGAAGCCCTTCGGGGTCTCGACCCATGTCACGCGTCCCTCGAAACCGATACCGGTGACCCGATCGGCGGGGAGCCAGCGCAGGCCGGCAAAATACTCGACCGATCGAGCGTCAGTGCCAAGGCGGATCGCACCCTGCTCGGTACCAATCCACGTCACCGCTGGTGACTGGACGTTGATGACGGTCAGCTGGGTGCTGGGGAGTTGGATGTCGGTCTGGCGGACTGCAGCGTGCTGTCGGGGATCGAGCTGGCGTTCGATCCGAACCTTCCCGCCGGTCATGCGAGCGAACTCTTCTGCCGTATGGAATGAGCGCGTTTTTTGAGCGTAGGTTGACGGCGATGGGGCTTGGGCAGGGGCGGCCATCACCAGCCACGAGCTGGCGAGCCACATCACGATAAGCAGGTTTCGTCGACGATTCACGTCAAGCTTTCCCAGAGCGCGCTTCGGCCGCTCTGGCAAACGGGAAGTACACCAGCATGGCAATCACGATTGATATCGCACCCCAGAGGGCAGCTCTCCAGTCGCCGCCGGTCACCAGATAGTGCCCGATGATCGGCGGCGTGGTCCAGGGAACGTTGACGAACGGTCTGTGGATCACACCCCAGGCAATGAGCAGATAGCTGCCGGTCGTCAGAATCAACGCGTTGAGGATATAGGGAATCATGAAGACCGGATTGAGGACAATCGGCAGCCCGAAGAAGATTGGCTCGTTGATTTGGAACACTTGAGTCGGCAGCGACAGCCGGCTGACCTTCCGGAAAACGGGGTTGGGTGAGTTCAAGAGCAGCAGCGCGAGCGCGATCGTCGCGCCGGTTCCGCCGACGTTGACGAACGTCGTGAAGAAACCGTAGGCCGTGACGTACGGCAGCGGTCGTCCGTCGGTCATGGCGGCGACGTTCTCGGCGAGAAACTGCAGGAAGATCGGTGCCACGATGGCATCGACGGCGTTGTCGCCATTGATGCCGATCGACCACAGCACCGTGACGAGGCTGGCGTAGGCCAGAATGCCGGGAAGTGTGTTGAGCGCAAATACCAGTGGCGCGAAGGCCGACTGGACCATCTGGGTGATGTCGATGCCCGCCACGAAGCGAACCACCCAGAAGAATACGACCAGGAACACCAATGGATTGAGCGACACGAACGACTGGGACACGATCGGCGGCACGCTCGCCGGCAGCTTGATGACGAGGTCCCGATCCGTGAAGAACTTCTGCGCGTGAACGGAGACGATCGCCACCAGAATCGCGGTGAACAATCCTTTCGAGCCAAGATTGTCCATCACCAGCGTCTCGGTGTTCGGGTCGAGCTGAATCAGCAGGAACGCGACGGTCGCCATCGAGGCGCTGGCCATCGCGTCCTGCTTCAAGCGCTGCCCGAGGTCGAACGCAATCGAGAAACACGCGACCAGACCAAGCAGGCCAAACGTCGCGGCGACCGGCATCTGCAGCAGATGGCGGTAGGGCGCGATGAACGCGTCCCAGCCGCTCACCGGCAGGTGCGCGGCGATCATGAACAGCCCGCCGATGATCGTCAGCGGCACGACGGAGACCATCCCTGCCCTGATCGCCGACAGGTAGGTATTGTCGCTGAGCGCCGTCAGCGTTCGGGCAAATCGGCCGGTCGGTTGCCGCGCGTCCACTTAGTGTCCCGGAACAGTGATTCGTGGCATAAGTCGCGGAGCGCCGCGCCCGAATGGCAAGGCGCGAGGAGCGAGGATATTCGGCATATCTGACCGACGAGCAACGCCGCCAGTGGGGATGCGCCGCCCGCGAATTATGTCGCGAACCACTGTTTCGGGACACTAGCCACCGGCGAGGAGAGCCGAGTCCTTGAGCACCTCGCGATGTTCGTAGATCTTTTCGAAGGCGGTGGCGATGTCTTCGGTGTCGGCGGTCGATCCAAGGAGCAGATGCTGCTCCAGCCATATCGACTGCTCCCTGCAGAGGAGATCGCTTGCGGGACATCGAACCTCGCGGTAGTCCAGCCGGGGCGACGCGCCAGAAAGATACGGCCCGAAGGCTTTGTTTCGGAAGAGCGGCTGCTGCGGCAGGGAAAACCCGTATCCTGCACTGCAGGGAATCCCCTCCGCCTCCAGAGCCTTGAGCACGGCCGCGCGCGGCGCGCCAAACTCCGCGGCGTCAATGCGCAGCATGAAGAGGTGGTAGCTGTGCCTCGTGCAGGCGGCGGATCGCGCTTGCGGGTGAAGGCCGGGCAGGCTCGCGATCCGGGACGCGAGGTCCCGGCCATTCGCGTCGCGCGTGCGCGCCTGCTCCTCCAGTCGATCGAGCTGGCCATTCAGGACCGCGCCCTGAAACTCGCCGAGGCGGTAGTTACCAGCGATGACGTGATGCTCGTACCACACGCCGCCGGCGATCCGGCCGCAGTTCTGAATCGATCGACACGACTCGGCTAGCTCATCGTCATTGGTCGTGATGATGCCGCCTTCGCCCGCGGTCAGGTTCTTGCTCGACTGAAACGAGAACGAGGCGAGGTGCCCGAGTGAGCCGGCAGGACGCCCGTAGTAACTTGCCCCGTGTGCATGCGCGGCATCCTCGATCACGACGAGATTCCGCGCCCGCGCGATCTCGACGATCGCGTCCATGTCGGCTGGCTGTCCGGCAAAATGAACCGGAATGATGGCCCTGGTGCGCGGCGTGATCGCCGATTCCACCGCGGCCGGATCCAGGTTGAACGTCTTCAGATCGACGTCGGCGAACACAGGGATCGCGTTGGCTTCGACAACTGCCGAGGCAGTCGATATGAACGTGTACGGAGGGACGATGACCTCGTCCTCGGCACGGATGCCTGCCGCCATCAGCGCAATGCGCAGCGAAACGGTGCCATTGACCACCGCGATGCCGTGTGCGCAGCCGTGCATCGACGCGAACCGCTGCTCGAACTCCGACACTTCCGGTCCGTGCAGCCTGCCCCACTTGCCGCTGCGGAGCGAGCGAAGCAGCCGGGCCTCCTCTTCGTCGCCGAAGATGGGCCATGACGTGAATGGCCGCGAACGAACGGGCGGGCCGCCGAAAAGAGCGAGCATTACTCTTGGTTCAGGGTTCAGGGTTCAGGGTTCACGGTTCACGGTTCACGGTTCAGAGTTCACGGTTCAGAGTTCACGGTTCAATTGTCTGCCCATATAAATATGCCGTCCTGCTCAGTGCCGACGCGCGCCAGCTCGTGAAAGCCGAGGCGTTTGTAGAAGCCAATCGCCGGCACATTCAGCACGCTCACGCCAAGATGCGCGCCGGGTGAGCCGCGGCGTGCGAGCAGGGTCATCACCTGTTCGAGCATCCTTCGGCCGTGGCCACGGCCTTGCGCCCTGGGCAGCAAGTCGATGTGCAAGTGGGAAGGATACGCCGCGTATGGCTCGGGACAGAAATAGTCCGGGTGGTGATAGCTGTGATACACCTGCTCGAGTCGCGTCCAGGCGCTCGGATCGCTTGTCGGCGCCGGAAAACGCGCGCTCAGGCCCGGCCGCCACTCCTTCTCGTACCTGTCGTAGAACCCGCGAGAGTCGACAGCGCCGAGCGCGTACCCGCAGACACCCTCATCGTCTTCGAGGATCAGGCTGAGTTCCGGTTCGAACATCAGGTAGGGGCCAACGTAGATCCGGCCGAGCGCGTCGGGATCGTCGCGATAGAAGGGCGCGCCGTCCCGCCCATGATCGCCAGTCTTCACGCACACGTGATACGCGCCAGGCTCGTCGCCCGGCCGCGCGGAACGGATGACGCACGGGCTGCCCAGCTCGCTCTCCCTTCTACACCGGCGCGAATGATGCTACCGCGCCGCCTCTGGCACCTGGCAGTCGCGCCCCAATGCGTAGTCCGGGGCATCCAACGCGTGCGGCAATCTGGGTGCGGGGTTGGCCGGATCGCGGATCCCGATCCGCTTGTTCACGAAGAGCACCTGATACGCCCAGGCAGGCAGGGGGCGATATCTCGGTGAACACGACTGATTGTTATAGTGCAGATGGACGAGATGAAACGTCCGTTTCAACTTCCGCACGAGTTCAAGAAACTCTCGGTCGGCGCCGTGAATCTCCATTGCCAACTGATCGATCCGGTTGAGCACACTATCCGAAGTCGCGAAGAGTGAGGCGAGTTCAGCACCCTCGACGTCGATCTTTACGACCAGTGTCTTTCCCACATCACCGTTCCTGAACACCTGGCGCGACAACGTGTCGAACACTCGCGACTCGATCACCTCGGTCCGCGGACCGATGCATTCGTTGTGGAACATCGTCTGGCCACCTGGGCACGACACTTCGATCGGGCTGAAGCAATCATATTGATGCACCGGCACGCCGTAGCGGTGCGAAATCGCGCAGCCCCAGTCGTCTGCCGGGCCGATGCCGTACGAGTACGCCGACTGAATGTTGCCCAGGAGGTTGGCGCACATCAGATAGCCGCCGTCGTTGGCGCTGCCAATTCGATCGAGCGTGCAGTTCTGGAGAGTGACTGGCTGGAGCTCCGCGAGAAGACGCTGCCGAATCTGGCGAGCAGTGGGTTTGCCACGCTGCGCAGTACCTACCAGTGCAAACACCGCGACCACCAACATCGTGACGGCTATCCAGCCGAAAGCTTGACGCAGGCTGCTACTCACAGCTCGTTCACGCGCGGAGCCGACGGCCTCATTCAATCTCCTCTGGGCCAGGACGCGACCCGGATGTGCATCGTAACCTGAGTCGTCGGGATTCCCCCGGGTCCGCCTGGGCGGACCGGCGTCTAAAGTTGTAGACCAAGCTGAACCGGCCACGGTGGGCGCTCCGGAGGCTGGCGGCGGTGAGCCCGATTGCGCACACGAAGAAGACGATGGCGTTCGGCGTGCGCGGAGTCCATGCCTGCCACGGCCAGGGAAAGCGGGCAAAGGCAAAGTTCAACGCGAAGTAGATCCACGTATTGATGAGGAGGGCCGTTCGCACAAACTCCGGCGCTGGCAATCGGCGATTGGCGCTGCGCGCGAACCAGAGTGCAACGGCAGTTGTCAGCATTACCGGTAGAACCGCATAGAGTAACCAGCCGCCAGTTGCCCCGATCGCTCGAGCGTCGTAGACGAGGGTCCGAACGGTCTTGCCAGCGATCGGCACGAGCGTAATTGGCAGGGCGACGAGGAAGGGCCACCACCGACCGCCTGCGACCGCGACGAGCGGGATGAACGCGATGACAAGACCCGGATCGTAGAGCGCGTTGGCCCAGGCCATGGACGTGAATTCGGCGACGATGAGCAACGTCACGTGAACAGCGACGAGCGCCCACTCGGCTGAGGGTGGCCATGCCGCGCCAATGGATCCGAGTGATCCGCGTCCCGTCGTGTCGTGAAATCCGCGGCCGGTTAGTGCCGCTGATCCGCGATTCAGCCACAGCCCAAGCCCGAGACTCGCGCCCATGACGGCTCCAAACGTCGTCTCCATCCAGTTCCACCAATTCATCACGGGATCGACGGTGGCCCAGATGCCAGTCGTGAAGAAGTCGCGATTCCATGCATGCCAGGATTGCAGGCATTGACCAATCGGAAACCCCAGACCACCGACGAGGCCCCAGAGCGTCAGGTTTCGGGCCAACCGGTCACCGCGCGCCCACGCCGCCCAGGTCCAGGCACCGATGAGCGCGAAGAGCAACCCGCCCCACACTTCTGGACGCGGTCGAAGCGCGTCGCCGGCCTCCGGCTGCCAACGCCATGACGCTGAGAAATACACGCGTGGCAGGATCCTGTTCGCGGGATCGAATGGCTGATTCAAAATCCACCAGCCAGCGGCGTAGAGCACGAACATGCCGAGCATCAGCCGGAACACGTCGCGCCCGGAATAGCGTTGGCCGCCGAGGGCCATGCCGAGAAACAACCCGGCAAAGCCAATCCAGATGGCCCCTTTGATGCTCAAACCGAGCATCCCCCATCGCCACGCGTCCCAGTTGCCGATCACTTCCGGGTTTTGCGTCAGGCCAATCGTCTGCCCGTAGGTCATCGACCCGCCGATGCCCATCGCGATCGTGCCGAACGCCACGGCCCGAGCCGCCGGCAGACTCGCGGCCAGCGGGCAGTGCAGGAGCACGAGCACAAGGCCCACGAGCACGCCCGCGATCATCGCGCCGGTCTCGTGGCCGTATTGCCCGCGGATGCCCCAGCCCATCGCGCCCGCCATCGCGGTTAGAAGAATTGATTTCGCCATCGATCATTCAACCAGGAGAGCATTCATTCCGGAGAGCATTCAGGAGAGACACGACGGGTGCCTCGAACGAATGTGCCGTCCGGCCGCTGCTCGAGGAGTGCCTGCAGCCGCGCCATCATGCCACCGCGGTATGGTCCGGCAGGATGGGAGTCAATGGCGATCGGCGTGTCGTCGGATCCGGCGGTCAGCCTTCGGTCGATATATCGAGTAAGCAGGTCGAGCTCCTCGCGCAGATCCCAGGCGCGGCGGGCGAGTGCGTGAAAGAGCGGCCGATCGCCCAGTTCGGGCAATCGAGCACAGAAGTCGCGCAGGCGCGCGGCCTCTTCGATAAAGTGCGGCACGTCGTCTCCGCTCAACGCGTCGAGCGTAGCGTGATAGAGTTCGACGGCTTTCGGACCCTCTTCGTGCGGCAGGTAATAGCAATCGCCGAAGAGGATCAGGTCTGGCGAAGCAGCCGCGCCGCCGATCGTTGCAAAGTGCGGTAGCCATTCCTCCATCGCCGACAAATAAGCGCTGCGCGCATCCCACGCCCCGTGGCATCTCACAAACGCCGCCAGCGTGCGCAGCGGCACGAAGTTCAGCGGCAATTCGTTGTTGGGATTGCTGAGGAGTCCATTCACCTCGTTGAGAAGTTCGGGTGGTCGGCCCGAATAGGGCCCGCAGAAAAAGCGCCGGCCGTCGTAGTCGTTCGCGTGGAGGTTGTCCCAGATGATCGGCTTGCGACGGAGCATCGCACCGAGCTCGCGAACGTGGGCCAACGGAATCTCGCGCGAGATGATCTCGGGTCCGGTCCAGAAAATGTCGATCTCCGGCAGCAGATCCCGGCCAACGGTCGACAGATAGTCAGGACCGCCGAGGCCGGCCTGCGCCATGCGTTCGCAATAGGCTGTGGGGCAAAAGACGAACCGCGACTCGCGATCGCGGCTCCTGATCCACGTGAACACGCCATTCGCGACGTCTGTCTGTGCCGCTGACAGCGAGCTCCAGCGATCGGCGTTGCCGCCCTCGAGACGGCCAGACGTGTCATCGAAGAGCAGCGAGAAATGCCGGCAGCCCAGCGTGAGCAACTGATCGAATCGTCTGCGTAGCCGGTCGCTGTCGGCTTCGGCGCCGTACGTGATGTCGCGGCCAGGGCTGAGGCCGAAGATGAAATGCAGTCCGCGCGCGTGGCAGGCCGCGATCAGGCGCTGGAGAGCGGCAGACTCTTCATCGGTGTACAGCTCGCGCCAAAGCGCGCGGTGCTTGAGATCGTCTTTGGGCGCGTAGAGGTACGTATTCAACCCCCACGCGGCCAACCAGTCGAAGAGCGCGACGCGCTCGGCGTCGGTCCACGGCTGGCCGTAGAATCCTTCGATCGCGCCCGACAGGAATGGCACTGCCATCGGTCAGCGGCCGCCCTTCACGAGGACCCGGCCAGGGTGCTGGTTGCGGGAACGCGGCTCTCCCACGACGGGCACGCCATTCACAAAGACCATCTGCATGCCCCGGGCGCGCAACGATGGCTGCTCGAACGTCGAGAGGTCCCCGACCGTCGCCGGATCGAACAGCACGAGATCGGCCTTCATGCCCGCCCGAATGACGCCGCGATCCTTCAGACCAAGGCGCGACGCCGGCAATGACGTCATCTTGCGAATCGCATCCTGCAGCGTCAGCCACTGCTCCTCGCGGACGAACCGGCCGAGTACTCTCGGGAATGTCCCGGCGCCGCGCGGATGGCTCATGCCGATGCCGCCATCGCTGGCCACCATCACCCACGGCTGCCGGTAGAACGTTCGCAGATCCTCGGCGATCATCGCGTGACCAATCACGCCGGCGTCTTCGTCCGCGACGATGCGGATGTAGAGATCGACTTCAGTGACGCCCTCGGCGCGGGCGATGGCGTCGAGGCGTTGACCGACGTACTGTGGAAACTTCGGCAAGCGAGTGATTTGAACATTTCGGCCGCCGCCGACGTCGTCGAGCGCCTTCTTGACGCTTGCCGGATCCGTCCATTGCCGATTGGGTACGAGGACTTTGAGGTTCGAGTGCCAGGCCAGGTACGGGTAGGCGTCCGCGGTGACGTCCATCCCGCGCGTCCTCGCCGCCTCGATGAGCGCGACCACTTCAGGCGCTTTGCCCCACACGCCAACTGTTCCCAGTTTGATGTGCGTGATCTGCACCGGGAGCTTCGCCTGCTCGCCAATCGCAATCGCCTCGTGGACGGCCTCGAGCGTGCGATCCGCTTCGTCGCGGATGTGCGAGATGTAGAAGCCGCCGTGGCGCGCAGCCACGCGCGCCAGCGTCACGAGCTCCGCCGTCGATGCGTAGCTACCGACCTCGTACTCGAGTCCCGACGAGAGGCCGATGGCGCCTTCAGCACAGGCCTCGTCGACGAGCGCCACCATTTTCGCGATCTCAGCCGTCGTCGACTCGCGTCGAAAATCGTCGCCCATCACCGATCGCCGGACGGTGGCATGCCCGACGAGCACCGCGACGTTGACCGCCGCCGGCTGCGATCGGCGTCGCGCGAGATAGTCACGAACAGGCAACGGCGAGCTGCCGTCCTGACCCAGGAGAACGGTAGTGATGCCCTGGGACACCTGCGTGTCGGCCTCGGGATTCGAGTTCAGCCCGTCGGTTGAGTGATTGTGCGCATCGATGAAGCCTGGCGCGAGTACGAGGCCAGACCCGTCGATCACGCGATCGGTGGAGCGGGCGACCGATGAGCCAATCTCACGAATCGAGTCGCCTTCGAAGCGTACATCCAGGCGCGCGAGGGCCGAGCCGGTACCGTCGGCGACCATTGCACCTTTGATGGTCCATGCGAGCGGTTCGGCGGGAATCGGGACGGGCTGTGGCGATCCGGCTTGCGCGATCGCGTCAACAGAGTGACCGAGCTGCGACGAGGCCAAGAGAGTCAGGAGCAGACTGACTGACGCGGCGCGACCTGGCTTCATATCGCGGATTCTATGTCGTCTGCGCGAGATCCGCGTCCCGTTGACGTAGTCCGCGTCCCGTGCTGCTCAGCCCCTGGCCGAGCCGCGTGTGCGCTACCATCTGCGCCATGCTCAACTACATCTGGTTCGGGCTGATGGCAATTGCCCTCGTCGTCGCGGCGATTAGCGGGACGGCCGAGGCCGTGACCAAGGGGGCCGTCGAATCCGCGTCCACCGCGGTGCAAATCGCTATCGGTTTGGTCGGAGTCATGACGCTCTGGTTAGGGATGATGCGCGTTGCCGAGGCCGCCGGTCTCGTGACGCTCGTCGGCCGCGCCCTCCGCCCGCTGCTGCGCTGGATGTTCCCCGACGTGCCGCCCGAGCATCCTGCCGCCGGAGCGATCGTCGTCGCGCTCGCCGCCAACATGCTGGGGCTCAACAACGCCGCAACGCCGCTCGGTATCAAGGCGATGGAGGAGCTGCAGGCCCTCAACACCGACAAGGACACTGCCAGCAATGCCATGGTCACGTTCATGGCAGTGACCACTTCGGGCGTCCAGCTCATTCCCGCGACGATGATCGGCGTCCTCGCCGCCGCCGGTTCGCTGAACCCAACCGTGATCATCGGCACCTCAATCGTCGCGACGTTGGTCGGCACGCTGGCGGCGGTCGTCTCGGCCAGACTACTCCAGCGGTTCTACCCGCAAACCCCGGCGGTGGCGGAGGCGGGCTCGTGATCCGCGCCACACTCGAGGCGATCTCGCTCTGGGCGATCCCGGTGCTCCTCGTCTTCATCCCCCTTGCGGGACTGATTCGAAAGGTCAAGGTCTACGACGTATTCATCGAAGGCGCAAAAGAGGGATTCGACGTCGCCGTGAAGATCATCCCGTTCCTGGTAGGGATCCTGGTAGCGATCGGCATGTTCCGCGGTTCGGGCGCAATGGAGCTGCTGACCTCGGCGCTGGCGCCGATTGCGCGCGCGACGGGATTCCCGGCCGAGCTCGTTCCGCTTGCGATTCTCCGATCGCTGACCGGCAGCGGATCGCTCGCGTTCACGACCGACCTGGTCAAGACCTACGGGGCCGACTCGCTCATCGCCCGGACGGCCGCGACGATGTACGGCTCGACCGAGACGACGTTCTATGTGCTCGCCGTGTATTTCGGCGCCGTTGGCGTGAGGCGGACGCGGCACGCTGTTCCCGCGGCGCTTGTCGGCGACGTCGTGGCTGCGATCGCCGCCGTTGCGGTCTGCGCCTGGATGTTCTGAGGCTTCGCGAAGGCGCTCATGCCAAAGCTGTATACCGACCTCGCATCGTGGTGGCCGCTCCTGTCCGCGCCGGAGGACTATGAAGAGGAGGCGGCGTTCTACGGACAGGCGCTCGTGGATGGTTGCAACGGCCCGCTACGCACCCTGCTCGAGCTCGGCAGCGGTGGCGGCAACAATGCCTCGCACATGAAGGCACGCTTCGAGATGGTGCTCGTAGAGCCGTCAGCAGGGATGCGCGCGGTCAGCCGCGCGCTGAACCCCGAGTGCGAACACGTCGAGGGCGATATGCGCACGGTGCGGCTGCGACGTCAGTTCGACGGCGTGTTCGTTCACGACGCCGTCTGCTACATGACGACGGAGGCCGATCTTCGGATGGCCATCGAGACCGCGTTCGTCCACTGCCGGCCGGGTGGTGTGGCCCTGATTGCGCCGGACCACGTCCGCGAGAATTTTCGGCCGTCCACCGATCACGGCGGCCACGACGGTGAGAACCGCGGCCTGCGGTACCTGGAGTGGACGTGGGATCCGGATCCGGACGACTCGACCTACGTCGTCGACTACGCGTACCTCCTGCGCTTGCCGGACGGTACGACCCGCGCCGAGCACGACCAGCACGTCGAGGGCTTGTTCAGCCGCGCGGCCTGGCTGCGTCTCTTTTCCGAGGTCGGGTTCGTCGCGCGTGCTCTGCCGTTCGATCACTCGGAGCTCGAGCCCGGATCCTACGAAGTGTTCGTGGCCCGGCGTCCCGGCGCTGATTAATGGTTTGCTGACCCGCTACACCCGTCGGCCATAGTACAGATGGCTCACGAGCACGCCGTCGATCAACGCCACGTCCGGCAGCCGGCCCCACAGCTCGAAGCCGCATTTCTGCATCAGACGGATGCTCACCTGATTTCGCTCGAGAAGAATCCCGAACAGGACGCGCTTGCCGAGTTGCGACGCGCTCAGCACGGCCGACTGCACGAGGGCCGTGCCAACGCCACGATTGCGCGACCGGCGACCGACGTAGTACGAGATCTCGGCGGTTCCGAGCACGGCCTCCCGTCCAGATCGATACGAACTGAGCGAGCACCAGCCGCGAACCGCCCCCTGGTCTTCGAAGACGAAGATCGGGAACGAGGAGGGATCGTGCGCGTCGAACCACGGCTTCCTGTCGCTGACGGTGACCGGACGCAAATCCGCAGTCGCGAAGCGATCGTCGACGGCTTCGTTGTAGATATCGACGATCGCGGGAAGATCTTCGGGGGAAGCGAGGCGAACCATCGGTTCGACTATCTTAGTCCGCCCGAGATTGACGTACGCCGACAGGCGGAGCGCGGCGAGCCCGCACGTTCGTCAGTCACATGCGGGCTCGATCAACTCGCGACGGTTACGCCATTCGAGGCGAACCGACATTGAGTGTCCCGGCAGCGCGGTACTGCAACGTTGCCAGGACGTCTACCGCCAGCGCCACCGCGATCACCAGCGCGCGGGCGAGCGGCGTGAACTCCGACCAGAAGAGCGTCAAGGCAACGACGCTCCCGACCACCCAGGCGGCATCCGCAAGCGTGAACATCAGGAGCGTCGGTCGGTCGACGACTTCTCGCCGCGCAGCGACGAGGAGTGCGCCGGCGTAAACGAGCAAACCCACCGCGATCGCGTCGAGCAGTTGCGGCGTGCCGAGCCCAAAATGCGGATAGAGCGCGCCACGAGTGGCGAGCATGCCGGCGGCACACGCCGCGGTGGCGAAGGCATTCAGTTTGAGGATGCGCTGCGGTGTCATGGTTGGACTCCTTTGTAAGCCGTCTGGGGCCAGCATCGCGCCGGACCGCGAGGGTCCGCAATTACCTGCGAGGTAATGGCGCTCGCGACCCGCCACCGGCTAGCATGGCCTGATGATGAAGAGCGAGCGGTCATCGGGCGGGTCCGTCGGAGATCTCCTGCGCGACTGGCGTGCCGTGCGCGGCCTCAGCCAGCTGGATCTGGCGATGCGCGCCGGGTTCTCTGCCCGGCACGTCAGCTTCATCGAAACCGGTCGCGCAACACCCAGCCGCCAGACACTGCTCGTCTTGGCCGAAACGCTCGAGGTGCCGTTGCGCGACCGCAATCGGCTGCTCGAAGCCGGCGGGTACGCGCACGTCTACCGTCAGACGCCGCTTGCGGCGGACGAGATGCGGCACATGCGCGGCGTGCTCCAGTTCATCCTCGATCGCCACGAGCCCTACGGCGCCGTCGTCCTCGACCGCTACTCGAACATGTTGATGGGCAATACCGCGGCCAATCGCATGCTGGGCGGGCTGCTCGATCCGTCGCTGTTGACGGGAACGCCGAACCTGCTCCGGGCCACATTTCATCCGCTCGGGCTCCGGGCGTCGATCGTCAATTGGGACGAAGTGGCGCGGCACCTGTTGGGGAGAGCCGAGCGGGAGCTCGGTGCGAGCGCCGACGATCCGATCGCCGTGGATCTCCTGAAGGAGTTGCGCGCATACGCCGGACCGTTGCGCGCACATGTCGCGGGGCCGACGTCGCCCGCCGATCTCCTCCTGCCCGTTCACATCAGGAAAGGCGCCTTCGAGATCCGCATGTTCAGCGCGATCATGACGCTCGGCACGCCACAGGACGTGACGCTGCAGGAGTTGCGCGTCGAGACGTTCTTCCCGGCCGACGCAGAGTCCGAGAGTCGGTTACGGCAGTAGACGCTTATTGGGCCGCCATCTCGTCCGCGATCGCGAGCAGCTTGGTGACGGTGTTGATGTTCCGGACCGTCCACACACAATCTGTCTTTGGCATTTTCAGCTTCGATCGGCCCATGCCATCAGGGTAGTAGACATAGATCTCCTGGCTCGCGACGACGACCTGCTCGCCGCCCGGGCCAACCACGTTGGCAAATGCTTTCTTGTCCACAGGCATGGTGCAGAACGCCACCGTCACTTTGGATGGCTCGAACTCGCGAAACGGGTTGGCCTCGAGTACGTGGCGGAGTTCTGACGCGTCTCGGAGAACGACGTCGATCTTCTTACCCATGTGCGCCGTCAGCGCACGTTCGAGCCCCGCCAGCACGCGGGCCCTGCCAAGTCGGCTCTTGAACACCACGTTGCCGCTCTGGATATAGGTACGGACGTTCTCAAAACCAAGCCCCGTGCACAGGGTGGAAAGATCCTTCATCGCCAGCATTCCTGTGCCTCCGACATTGACTGCGCGAAGCAAGGCGATAAACACGGTCATTGAGGATTCCTCGGTTCTGTCCGGTCGCTGCGCTCAGATTATCCCCGACGGCGCCGAACGCTGGAAACCTCCGCGTGACGGCCCGGTGAGTGTGTGGGAGACTAGGTTCGCGTGCGTGCCACCCTCTTCGCTCTGGCGCTCGCCGCGGCGCCGCTCGCGGCTGCGGCCGTCGTCGGCCAACGTGCGTCAGGCCCCGCCACAGCACCGGATGGCCGCTGGTGGATGACCGAACCGATTCGGTTCCTCCAGACCAACCTGAGCGAGACCGATTCGACGGTCGATCCGCATCAATTGGTGAGCGCGGTCGCGGACGTTGGCGCCAACACGTTCCTCGTGAACATGGGCGGCATCGTCGCGCAATACCCGACCCGCGTGGCGTTTCACTATCCAAGCACCTTCTTGCCGGCGGGTCGCGATCTTTTTGGTGACGTCCTGCGCGACGCCCACGCCCGTGGCCTGCGCGTCGTCGGCCGCTTCGACCTGAGCAAGACTCAGAAGCCGGCCTACGACGCACACCCTGAGTGGTTCTTTCGGCGCGCCGACGGTCAGCCAGCCATCTACAATGGCCTGTATTCGACGTGTATCAACGGCGACTACTACCGCAAGCACGCGCTGACGATTCTCTCCGAAGCGCTCGACCGCTACGACGTCGACGGGCTCTTCTTCAACATGTTCGGGAATCCCGCGACCGACTACAGCGGCGTGCCGATGGGGCCGTGTCGGTGCGACGCCTGCCTGGCGCGGTTCCGCCGCCGCTACAACCGCGACGTCCCTGCCGAGGCCGACGCCGACTATCGAGCCTTCATGTCCGAATCGGCGCGCGAGGTCGCCGCGACGCTTGCCGAGCTGATACACCGCAAGCGCCCGCGCGCCGCCTTCCTCACCTACATCAGCGATCACACCGACGGCATCATGTCCGAGTCGAACACGGCAGTGGGTCGACCGCTTCCGCTGTGGCCGTACTCAGCCAGCGACAACGTCAGTCGCGCGCTCGGCTCGGAACCTGACAAAGTCGCGATCAACCTGGCGATGAGTTTCGTGGACTTTCCCTGGCGCTACGCGCACGTGTCGCAGCCGGAAATGCAGCTGCGGCTCTATCAGAACATGGCGCACGGCGGGCCGCCGGCGGCCGTCGTAGTTGGAACCATGGCGCAACAGGATCGAAACGGGCTGCTGGCCGCCAAACCGGTTTTCGCGTGGCATGCGCGACACGAGGATCTCTATGTCGGCCAGAAGAATGCGGCGCGCGTCCTTCTGATGGCAACCGGCGACACCCCGGCCTACCGCGGCTTCTTCCGACTGCTGAGCGAACGGCACATCCCATTTGCCGTCTCGGAGAACCTGAGGTGGATGGACGATCCGTCGCGACGCTACGATCTCGTCATCGCGCCAGGACGCGTGCCCCCCGGGCTCGAACGATTCGTGCGTGAAGGCGGACGGCTGCTGTCAGCCGGAGCAACTGCGCCGGAGCTTCCCGTGGGCCGCGTCGTCGGCCGTCGGAAGACACAGGGTTACTGGCGAATCCACGACCACACCGGCTTGCCGTCGTTGCGAGACACGAACCTGCTCTTCATCGACGGTGACTACGTCGAGCTCTCACCCACCGACCCTCCGCTGCTGACGCTCATTCCGACGGCGATGTTCGGTCCACCGGAAAAGGTGTGGAGCGACAAAGTCGAATCCACCGTGCCGGGCCTGGTCTTTGCGAATTACGAAAAAGGGCGGCTGGCCTACATTCCTTGGGACGTGGGCGGCCTCTACTACAGGCACAGCTCACCCGGGCACGCGGGCCTGATGGCGGATGTGATCGATTCTCTCCTGCCGTCAGGCCGGCAGATCAAAACCGATGCGCACCCGCTCGTTGAACTGACCGTCATGGATCAACCGCATCGCCAACGAACGCTCGTGCACCTCGTCAACGGGATCGGGCATCAGGACACGGCGTACTTTCCGCCGGTGGAGCTGAGAGATATTCGAATCGAGCTCGCTCGAGACGTCCGCAGCGTTCGCGCCGTCGCGCTCGGTGTCGACCTGCCCGTGACGAGCTCGGGCGCCTATCGATCGGTGACGCTCCCGAGCCTCAAGGCCTACGAGGTTCTGATCGTTGAATAGAGCCACGGATTACACGGATCGGGTTTAGCATTTGCCGTCGTGTCCGCCTTTAGGCGGACCCGCTGAAGTCCGGCTAAAGCCGGACACTACGTGCCACAAAGAATTGGCAATCGCTCTAGCTGCTCTCGTCTGCCGTCGGCCCGTAGGAACCCGGAACGGGCACGTCGAGCAGGCGCAGGTAGACCGACAGCTGCCCGCGGTGGTGAATCACGTGGCTCAGCGTGAAGTCCCTGAACATCGCGGCCTTTGGCTTCTCGACCCGAACGCGGCCCATCACCTTGAGACGCCAGGGCCGAACTAAATCCTTGTCCGTCGTCGCGGCGAGCACGCGCGTGCCTTCGGCCACTTTCTCGTCAAACGATTTCAGCAGATCGGAGATCGACGAGGCCAGATACGGCTTGTAGGTGGCGGGCGTGAAATCGAATTCGTCGCTGCTGAATATCGAGCTCGTCCAACCGACGCACTCGACAATGTGCGAGGAGAGTCCACGGGCAGTGAACGATTTCTCGTGTGGCCGCCAGTCAAGCCTGTCGTCGGGGAGCCGTTCGAGATGCCTGCGCGTCGTCTGCGCCTCATGCTCGAACTCCGAGGCGATTGCGTCGATCAGCTTCATTTTCTTGCTGCCTTCTTGCGGACGGGGCCCTTACGTCGAGCCACCGTCGTAGCGCTCGCGGGTCGTCGACGGCCGGGAAGCTTGCTGACGACCGCAGCGCTCGTCAGCTCCTTGAGGGCGCCCTTCCCAATCCACCTTGCCGACGCGTTCTCCGAGGTCGACAAACGCCGGGCCACGGTGACCGACGCAGCGTTCAGCGCCACATTGCGCCTGCCCACCAGACGGATGGCCCAGCTGACTCCTTTCTTCACAAAATTCCGGTCGTCGCTCGCAGCCTGCTCGATCAGCCGCAAGCCATCGAGGAACGGCTCGTCAGGGGCGTCCTTGTCGTGAAGCGCGAGACACGCCAATAACGCAAACGACGCCCGCTTCGCGAACTCGCCGCGACGGTCGGCCCACTCGGTGACCTTCGCCCAGGCGTGCGGTGTGCGATCGAACAGAACGAAACACGCCGTGTCGCAGATGCCCCAATTGTCGAAGTCGCGACACCAGCGTTCCATTTGCGCGGGCGTGACCCGCGCCGGCTCGTCGATGAGCGTGGCCAGCATGCGCGCCTCGTACCGATCGGTGTCCCAGAGCGCGGCGGCGAGCTCATGATGAGGTCCGAGACGCTTCGCCAGCACCTTCAGGTTGGCCATCGACACACCGAACGGCCGGGTCGCCGTAATGCCGAATCGTGCCAGGTTGTCGAGATCGCGGCGGCTGCTCATTTGCTCGAGCGAGTTCATCGCGGCCTGCAGTTGATTCTCTACTGGTGGATGGTCTGTCTTCGTTTTTGCAGCCATGCAAGGTTTCGGCGTGGCGCCGACGCGGCGCGCCCATATTCATAGCACGTTCGCCCCACGCTCGGACGGACGATGCGGGTGGTGTGGTAACGTAGCTCACGAGCTCCCACCAGCCGTGCAGGGGTAGATGAACCAACGCCTGATTGCTCTCACCGCGACGTGGCTCGGGCTCACGGCGACGCTCGCCGCCGGCCAGGACAAACCCGCACCCTTCCGGGTTGCAGTCGACGTCGTGGCGGTCGACGTCCAGGTCATCGACAAAAACGGCCACCCGGTTCCTGATCTCGGTCCCGAAAAGTTCTCGGTGACAATCAACGGCCGTCGACGACGCATCCTCTCTGCCGAGCGGATCGGCAGCGGAGGCGGAGATCGTTCGATCACTGCCGCCAAGCCTTCTGCCACTGCTCCTGGACGCGTGATTATGATCGCGGTCGATTGCGTCAGCTTCGACGCGACCGCGTCGCGCGGTGTGATTCAGGCCGTCCGGCAATTTGTGCGGCAACTGTCGCCGGACGACTCGGTCGGTCTGTCGGCCTACCCGAACGGCCCAAAGCTCAATCCGTCCACCGATCACGCCGCCGTCCTTCGAGCGCTCGACACCGTCGTCGGCCAGCGCGATCTCGCTGAACTGACCCAGTTCCCGGTCAGGCCATCAGAGATCGTCGACATCACGCGGGAACTCACCAGGGGCGGCGGACCGACCGTGGACGCGGTTTTGGCCAGGGAATGCTCGAGCGAGCCGACGTGCAGCCAGCGCTTGATCACAGACGTGACCAACACTGCGTTGTACTACGAAGGGCAAGCGACCGCGAGCCTCGGCATGCTGCGAACGCTCGTCGAAGACATGCGGACGGTCTTGGGTCGTAAGACGCTCGTCCTCATCAGCGGCGGGATGATCGCGAGCGACACGCCGGGCGGACGGCCTGATCTGGGCGAGCTCGGGATCCGTGTCGGAAAGGAGGCCGCGCTCGCCAACACGACGATCTACACCTTGTATGTCGAGACGGGCTACTTCGAGCGGTTTTCAGCGCAGACCAGGTTGGGCGACAAGAGCCTGGTCAACTGGAGTCGAGACACTGCCATGCTCGGGCGCTGGTTGGAGCAGTTCTCGGGCGCCGCGGGGGGCGCGCTTTTCACCGTCCAGGTCGGGAACGCCGAGCAGGCGCTCGCGCGCATCAGCACGGAGTTGACGTCGTACTACCTGCTGGGCGTCGAGCCGGGAGACGAAGATCGCGACGGCCGTACGCACGAAATCTCGGTAAAGACCACGCAACCGAACGTCTCGATCCGCGGCCGCCGATGGGTCACGGTCCCGAAGCGGACGGGCGCTGGCAGCGCGACAGCCGCGAGCTCGGCGCCGACACCGACAAAAGCGACGGACCCAGCACCTCCTGCTGCCGCAGGCGCCGCTGCGCCGCCGCCGCGACCGGTCGTGCCGCCCGAAGTCCAGGCCCTTGCCGACGTCTACGATCGCGGCAACGACGACGCGCTGCAACGGGCAATGCCGCGGTCGGCCGAGCTCGCAAACACAATCCGCTCGTTCCGGATGTCGGTCAGCCCGTGGCCGAACGATCCGAAGCGGACAGCGGTGTTCGCGCTGGAGGTCGCGCTCGCCGGACTCCGCAGCGACAACACCTTCGCGCGTGAGGAAGGCGGCCGCCTGCTGGCCGAATACCATACGCGCGTCAGGCAGCCGAGCGGCGCGGACGCGTTCGAATGCTTGTGGTTCCTGACCGAGTCGGCGGCACTCGAGGGACTCTTCATGCCGGACAGCGCCTTGCTCTTCATTCCGAGAGCGCTGCAGCGCTGCCCCACGAGCCCGAGGCTCCGCCTGGCCCATGCGTTCGTGTCCGAGCAGCAGTGGTTGCGAGGCGGACTGACGCCCGATCAGGAACTCGAGGTCGTGCAGCGGTACGAGGAGGCGATGAAGTTTCCCGAGACCGAGCCCGAAGCACGCGTGCGGGCGGCAAGATTTCTCTATGGCCTCGGCACGTTCGACCGCGCCCTGGCCGTGCTCGATGGCGGAACCGCGCCATCGACCGACAAGGAAGTCCAGTACTTCTCGCAACTGATTCGAGGACAGATCCTGCGCGCCCTCGGTCGTTCCGACGACGCCGTGGCGGCGTTCCGTGCCGCGCTCGCGACGTGGCCGGGGGCGCAGTCCGCTCGGGTCGCGCTGATGACGCTGCACGTCAATCGCGGTGAACGGGAGGAGGCGGCCAAGCTCGCCGAGGCCACCCAGACCGCGTCCGAGAACGAGTTCGATCCCTGGTGGACGTACTGGCTCGGCGACTTCCGGACGTATCCGGCCATGCTCGACAAGCTGCGCGAGCTCGGACGATGACCGCGCTGCCGCTCGCGGGACTCTTGGTCATCGGAGCCGCGGCGCTCGCCGCCACTGGCCAGGCCAGCCAGACGCCGACTGCGCCCGCGCAGGAGCCCACGCCCGTGTTTCGGACCAGCGCCGACGTCGTCAGCGTCGAAGCCGCCGTCCGGCGCGAGCGCCGGCCGGTTACAGGGTTGACCGCCACGGATTTCGAGCTCCTCGACAATGGCGTCCCGCAGGAAATCACCAACATCAGTTACGAAAAGCTGCCAATCGACGTCACGGTGCTCCTTGATGTCAGCGCCAGCGTGACGGGATCGGCGCTCGAAGAGTTGCGCCGAGCGTTGCGACAGCTGAGGACCGACCTCGCCGCCCAGGATCGGCTGCGACTCATCACGTTTGATATGCGAATCCGTCGCCTCGTGGATTTCAGCGATCCGGCACCGGCGGCCGACAAGGCGTTGGCGTCGATCGGCGCTGCCGGTAGCAGCTCGATCTTCGACAGCCTTGCCGTTGGGCTCACGACCGCGGTCGCGCCCGGGCGCCGACAGCTCATCGTGCTCTTCAGCGATGGACAGGACAGCAGCAGCATCAGCGACGCTGAAACGCTGCTCGACGTCGCCAGGCGGAATACACCGACGGTCGCCGTCGTTCTGGCGTCGCAATCACTCCAGCGTCCGGCCTCGCTGCTGAGGAACTCGACCAAGCTGGCCGGAGCGACGATCGGCGGCCTGGCCGATCAGATTGCCAGCAATACCGGCGGGTTCGTGGTCGCCTTCGCTCCCGGCGACAACCTCTCGTCGACGTTCCGGCGAGTGCTCGACCAGTTTCGCGCCAGCTACGTCCTCTATTTCACGCCGCGCGGCGTCGAGCGCGCCGGGTCTCATACCCTCGAGGTGCGCGTCAAGAGCGCCAAGGTCGAGGTGCGCGCGCGCAGTGGGTATGTCTGGAAGTGAATACTGACCTGACAGTCGGCAGTCGGCAGTCGTTGGTCGGCAGTCGCAGTCGGCAGTCGCAGTCGGCAGTCGCAGTCGGCAGTCGCAGTCGGCAGTCCAAGTCGGCAGTCTTTCTTCAGTCTAGGTCGTCGGTCTGAGGCTCTCGACTGTGACTGACGACTCTAACTGTCGACTTTGACTGTCGACTCTGACTGACGACTGTGACTCCCGACCGCCGACTACCGACTGCTCATGGTCAGTCTGCTGATTGTCAATCTTCTGCTGTCCACTCCAGTATCTCGCCTGGCTGGCACTGCAGCTCACGGCACAGGGCTTCGAGCGTAGAGAATCTGATCGCGCGAGCCTTGTTCGTTTTCAGCACTGACAGGTTCGCAATGGTGATCCCGACGCGATCGGCGAGCTCGGTCAGCGCGAGCCGGCGGTCGAGGAGCAGACGATCGAGCTTGACGCGTATCGCCATCGGAGTCAGACCGTCAACGACTGCTCTTCGTCAAGGCGTGTCCCGGCCCTGAACACCTCGGCGATCACCAGGATGATCAGGCCATCAATGATCGCCGTGAAATTGAGGTCCAGCGGCGCGTTGAAACGCAGACCGTCGGCCGAGAAGTGGATCATCGCGTAATAGTTCTGGAAGAACACCATCGTGGCCCTTGCCAGCTCGCCGATGATAAAGAGCCACGCGATCGTTCGGATGCGGGTGGCGTTCGCCCTCACAAACGGCCGGCCGTCCCTCAGGGTGCGAAAGACCGCCCGCAGATTGCCCAGCACCCACAGCGCCAAGGCGAACATGATCGCGAGGAGGACCACGCTCCCGTACAAGTACGCGCCGCGCCGAACGGGGAATGCCAGCAGCCCGCGAACGTCCTGAAGCTGGGCGTCTTCGACGCCGAGAGAGGGAGCCGACACCCGGTGCGTTCGAGCGTCCACACTGAACGACACCGGGATCGTCATCTTCGTTCCAACACCGATCCATCCCGCGCTCACCTCGACCGGGACTTGGACCACAGGGGCGAGGACGAGCATGACGACGGTCAAAACCAGGGCGAGCGCAACCAGGCCCGACGCCACGTTCACGAGGATTGTCAGTAAAGAAGCAACCGACCGTCGCCCCAGGACCCTCATATTGGACCTCCTGTTTATCGTTATACGATAAATAAGTACTGATGTTCAATAAATAATTATCGAACAACGATAAACAACGAGGGTCTAGGGCGACAACAGCGACTCCCAACCATACGGTGCTGAAGCGAAGTCAGGCTCGGACGCCGACGGTCACCCAGTATTCGCGTGGAACGCAGATGCCGAGATCCGTCGAGTAGCCGGCATGAAACGCCGTGAAATCGGTGCGCAGGGCTTCTCGCCGCTCGGGGTCCAGCGCAGCGGCCAGCGATCGGGTAGGCCCGTAACCCTTTGAAAAAGTCTGCCAGGCGGCATCAGCGCTCGGCTCGCGGTAATAGGACACGCCCGCTTCGAATCCGAGCTCGAACGCGTTTCCCAGCAGCTCCCAGATCCGCTCTGTTCGCCCCCATTCGAATGGTGATCGCGGAGATGGGCTCGGCGGCGGGGGCATGTACCGCTTCATGACCTCGAACATCTCGAACAAGGTGCTGTCGGACAACCAAGTCGTGAGGGCAATCCGCCCCCCTTTGCGACAGACCCTCGCGAGCTCTCCAGCCGCGGCCTCGGGGCGGCTCGCGAACATTACGCCGAACGTGGACACCACCGCGTCGAACTCGCCATCCTCGAATGGAAGGCTCTCGGCGTCTCCGAGGTGGTAGCGGATCGGCAGTCCTTCCGCGTCCGCTCTGGCCCTGGCGGCGTCCAGCAACGCGCTGGCGATGTCCACACCGATCACATTGGCGCCACGTCGTGCGACGACCCGCGAGGTCCAGCCGGTTCCAGTCGAAAGATCGAGAATGCGTTCTCCGGGCTGAGGGTTCAGCCGCAACACGCAGTGCTCGATGGCATCGGCGATGCCCCTGCTGATTTGGTCGTACTCCTTCCCTCCTGCGCTCCACACGGCAGCGGGCCGTTGGTTGTGCTGCTGGATGGCATCGGTCGTTGTCGCTATCTTCATGGCCGCTCTCCTTTGGTCAGTCTGATATAGGCTACGAATGAGCGGCCGGCGGGAGCGTTACGAAAACTCCGGATTCCTTGCTCGTTCCACCGCCGTTCGACCGGCCTCTATGGAACCACTGCTGGATCTCCTTCGCGACCTGCATCTTACGGGCGGGGTCTTTCTCGACGCCGAGTTCACGTCGCCGTGGTGTGTCAGGTCCAGCGTGGGGATTGATGACTGCAGCGCGTACTTGCCGAGACCGTCGCACGTCATCGCCTACCACTACGTGACCGAAGGGAGATGCGTGGTCGAAGTGGCCGGCCTGCCGGCGATGGAGGTGAAGGCTGGCGAGATCGTCCTGCTGCCGCGCAACGACCCTCATCGGCTGGGCAGCGCGCTGAACGTCCGCGCGGTGAACGCGGGAGAGCTCATCGAGCCCGCGCCCGACGGCGGTCTTGCGCGTATCGTCCACGGGGGGGGCGGCGAGCGCACGCGCATCCTGTGCGGATTCCTCGGCACGAGCACGGCGAACCCGACGATTGCGGGCGTCCTGCCGTCGGCGCTGACGGTCACGGTCAACGAGGGCGCGGTTGGCGCCTGGATCGAAAGCTCGTTCAAGTTCGCGTCACAGGAATTGGTCGCCGGACGAGCCGGTTCACCAGCGGTCCTGGCGCGGCTGGCCGAGTTGCTGTTCATCGAAGCGGTGCGGCTGCATGTGGCGTCGCTTCCGCGCGACCATCGCGGCTGGCTGGCCGGTCTTCGCGATCCGATTGTCGGGCGCGCGCTGGCACTGCTCCACGAACGCACGTCGGAACGATGGACGGTCCCTGACTTGGCGCGTGAGGCAGGCGCATCGCGGTCGGCCTTTGCCGATCGGTTTACGAACCTCATGGGGGAATCGCCGATGCGCTACCTCGCGCGACAGCGCCTGCGCGTCGCGGCGGAGCAGTTGCGCGAGTGCACAGCCTCGATCGCCAGCGTGGCGTCCGATGTCGGCTACGAGTCAGAGGCGGCATTCAGCCGCGCGTTCAAGCGCGAGTTCGGCAAGTCCCCGGCCGCGTGGCGGCGCGCGTGATTGAGGCCGATTCTTTTGGCGTGACGAGCGCTCCAGCGTCGGGAGTCATGGTGCCGCGACCGACGCCCTGCGTGCCGAGGCCGGGCGATAGCAACCGCCCGCGCCGGCGGCACGGTAGCGTCAGGCAGCTCGAAAATTAGCGGGCTGCGGCTGCCACGGCGACGAACGGATTCTCATCCGCCGAGGGGCCGTACACCGACGGTACTGGAATGTCGAGCAGCCGCAGGTACACGAGCAGCTGTCCGCGGTGGTGATACCAGTGGTTCAGCATGATCGCGCGCACGAATGCCACCCGCGGTATCGCCAGCAGCTCGCGCCCGCCACTCATCAGCCGCCAGGTGGCGCCCATTGCCGCATCGTCGAAGTGAGCCAGGTGATGTCTAGCCTTGGCCACGCTCGCGGTGAGTGCAGGTATCAGCTCGCCGGCCGTTGCCGCCTCCGGCTGCACGAATGCCGACGGCTCTGGCTTCGTATCCACCGATGCGAGCTCGGCGACCATGCCCGGCACCGTCGCTACGTGCAACGCGAGCTGGCCGAGCGACATCGACTTCGGATGCGGTCTCCACGACAAGTGCGCCTGCGGCACGCGTTCGAGCACGCGCCGAGTCGCATCCGATTCCTGTTCCAGCTCTGCGAGCAGTCCGTCTATGATGGCCATCGTAGTCTCCTCACTCTCCGCCGTTGGTTTCGGCGGCCTTGCGCACCCGCGCGTGCAACGCGGCCCACCCGGTGGCGAGTTGCGGCCGGTGATCCTCCGGGAACGGCCCCACCACCGTGTGCGTGAACGTAATCAGCGATCCGCCTTCGACTTCGGTCAGCCGGTACATCAGGTTGGAGGTCGCGGCTGTCGACATGAACAGCGGTCCCCAGATCTCGAGCAGGGCTGGCCGCTTGATGCTCTGCACGAACCCCCACAAATGTCCGTTGTCGCCGCCAAGGTCACGGTACCAGCGGCCTCCCGGTCGCGGCTCGAGCACCATCGGCAACGGCTTGCCGTCTGGCGTTTCGTTCAGCCGTCCCATATGCGCGATTAAGGAAGCGAAGGTCTTGTCGAGTGTGGCGCGAACCACAATCTCTTCGGTCACCGTGAATGTCTGGCTGGCCTGCTCCATCGTCGTCGTCATCGTTCCTCCTCGGCGTGTGCTTTGATCCGTCGCAGCTGTCCGCGCCAGTGCCGCGCGAACATGCCGCTCCAATCGTGAACCGTGCGAAGTGTCTCCGCGTTGAGCCGATACATCGTCCGCCGCCCCTCCCGCCGCACCAGCACCAACCCGACGTCTCGCAGCACCTGCAGGTGCTTCGACACCGACGGCTGACCGAGCTCGAGGGCGTCGGCGATATCGGTCACCGATCGCTCGTCGCCGGCGATGAGCTCGAGGATGTGACGACGGCGCGGTTCCGCGATCGCATTGAAGGGATCCGAGGTCGTCGAGGCGCGGGCCATGCCTTCTTATACATTCCGATATGGGAATGTGTCAAGCCCGAGCAGCTGTGCAGGACTCGGCGTCAGACTGTCGATGTTCACGGAGTGGAAGAGCCGCGCGTTCGAGGTAACCGATCCGAGCGGGTTCCTGCTGACGGTTTCAAACGAACCGCAATAGCTGTACGGCTCCGTCGAGTTCAGCGGCCCTGGCGCGCAAGTCTGAACGCGGCCATCTCCTCGCCGTTGCGAACCAGCAGGACATCGCCGACGAGTACCGGGTGGTTCCAGGTCTTGCCGTCGAGTACCTGGAATCGGGCGAGCTCCGTGAACTGATCTGGCATCGCGCCGACCAGAGCCAGCTCACCTTCTTCCGACAGCACCAGCAGCAAGTTCTGTTCGGGTAGGAGCACGAGCTGACCGTTGCCGTAACGTCCACCCTTCCACTTGCGCGCGCCGTCCTGCAGGTCGATGCTCGCGAGGATGCTGCCATCGAAGCCATAGGCGTGACCCTTGTGAACGACGAAGTCGTTGAAGTACGGTTTTAGGCCGCGCGATGTCCAGCGCTCGTCGACGTTCCACCCGGCGGGTCCGCGTGCGACCCCGAGACGGCGAATGCCAGCCCCGCCCATCGTGTCGGCAGCCGGGATGAGGATCGTCACCCTCGGCGGTCAGAGCCGGCTGCAGCATACCGGCGCCCGGCTGCCATCGGTGCTCCCAGAGCAGAGTGCCGTCGGCGGGTGCGACGCTCGTCGATCGCGATCCTCTCAACAGAAGGATCTGAGCGACGCCGTTGATCGTCATTAAATGTGGCGAGCTGTAGCCAATGCCGCCGGTCGGGCCGAACCAGCGCGGTTGGCCGGTGGCGACGTCGTACGCGGCGAGCCGCCCGGACGCGGCGACGATCACGAGATCGTTGACGACCAGGGGCGAACTCGCGAAGCCCCAGCCGGGGTTCTCGACTTCTGCGTCGGCCGCCGCGTTGCGCGTCCACACAACCGCTCCCGTCGCGGCGTCGAGCGCGTTCAGGATTCCGGTCGCCCCGAATGTGTAGACGCGACCGTTGCTGAGCGTCGGCGTCCCGCGCGGACCGGCGCCGCTACCTGGCTCCCAGAACCGGGCCGGATAGCCGTGCCGCCAGACCGGCTCGCCCGTGGACACCCGATAACACGCGACGATCTCGTCGTCACCGCGCTGTTCCTGTGTATAGAGAAGGTCCCCATTGACGGCGAACGACGACCATCCTGGTCCGATCGGCCGCCGCCACATTTCGACCGGCGGCGACTTGGCCCAGTCGGTGTTGATGCGCACGTCGCGAACGATGCCGTCGCGAGCGGCGCCGCGAAAGCCGGGCCATTCGACTCGCGTGATTCTCCCATCGCTGACGGTAGGCAGAACCGCGTTGGGTTTTGGTTCTGACGGATCGACGGCGCGTGTCGGAGTCGTGTCCGAAACCTTGGCGACGGGCGATTCCCTCCGTGATTCGAGTGGTGCTGCGGGTACCGACGACGCCGGCGCAGCCCGAGCCACGTCTAGGGGCCTGCCTCGAGCCGCGTCGAGAGGCTTCTGGCCCGCCTGCGCCAGAAGCCGTTGCTCGGGCGTCGGCGTCCACCGCCAATGGAATTCGAACTCGCCGTTGCCGTTGAACCCACCAGTGCGCAGCAGCGCAAACACTCCGCACGTCAGCAGGATGGTGGCGACCATCGACGCGCGACGAGTCCCGTTGGAGAGGCGGCGGCTGGCCAGAGCCCAGACGACCAGCGCGAAGCTCAAGGCAGGGAGAGCAAGGATGGGAAACAACATCCCACCGGGCGCCGTCGCAATCGACTCGTGGAGAACGCGCGAGGTTGCGAACAACGCGACGACCATCAGTACGATTGCGCCCACCCGTTCGGACCACGGCGCCCGACTGAAGAACACCCACCACACGACGATTGCCAACGCGGCCACGAGTCCGCCGAGCAACCCTACTGGGGGAGCCCCTGGCGCGACGACGAGCGGGACCGCGACGAGCTTGAACAGCAGCAGCAGCGCCGCGGCAACGACACCCGGCCACAGCCGGAGTGATTTCTGAGAAGTCAGTTTGCTAGTGTGAGTAGTCGCCATATTTTTACGCAACACATGCGCCTGTCGAAAAGACGACGATGGCCGTGGCGACGACGAAGAAATTCGTCAGCGGCTCAGCAAGGGCAGCCGGAACGCGGCCATCTCCTCGCCGTTGCGAACCAGCAGGACATCGCCGACGAGTACCGGGTGGTTCCAGGTCTTGCCCTCAATCGCCGGGAACTTCGCGAGCTCCGTGAATTGATCGGGCGTCGCCTTGACGAGCGCAAGCCCGCCCTCCTCCGAAAGCACGAGCAGCACGTCCTGGTCAGACAAGAGGACGAGCTGGCCGCTGCCGTAGCGTCCGCCCTTCCATTTGCGCGAACCGTCCGCGAGGTCGATGCACGCGAGAATGCTGCCATCGAAGCCGTAGGCGTGACCCTTGTGAACCACGAAGTCGTTGAAGTACGGCTTCAGGCCGCGCGATGCCCAGCGATCCTGGACGGTCCATCCAGACGGGCCGTGCGCAACTCCGACGCGGCGTACGCCGCCGCCGCCGATTCCGTCGCCGTTGGCGATCAGGATGTCATTGCCTGCAGCCAGGGCCGGCTGCACGATGCTGACGGCCGGCTCCGCTGAGTGCTCCCAGAGGACGGTGCCGTCGGACGGCGCAACGCTCGTCGAGCGACGTCCTCGCAGCAGCACGATCTGCTCGACTCCGTCGATCTTCATCAGGTGCGGTGAGCTGTAGCCGCCGCCCCCATCCGGACCGCGCCAGCGCGGGTTGCCAGTGACGCGCATCGTAGGCCACGAGCTGACCGGAGACCGCGATGATGACGATGTCGTCAATCACCAGCGGCGAGCTGGAGAAGCCCCAATCCGGAACTGGCGTGCCGGTCTCGGATGCGGCATTCCGTGACCACACGACGGCACCGCTGGCGGCGTCGAGCGCGTTCACGATTCCGGTCGCGCCGAACGTGTAGACGTGATCTTTGTAGAGCGTGGGTGTGCCGCGCGGACCAGCGCCGGCGTTCGACTCCCAGAACCGGACCGCGTCGCGGTGTTTCCAGACCGGCTCGCCAGTAGACAGTTTGTAGCAGGCGACGATCTCATCGTCGCCCCGCTGTTCCTGCGTGTAGAAAAGATCGCCGCGCACGGCGAACGAAGACCAGCCTGGTCCAATTGGCCGGCGCCACATCTCGACCGGCGGCGCGGCGGACCAGTCGGTCTTGATGCTCACGCCGCGAACGACGCCGTCACGCTCTGGTCCGCGGAAGCCGGGCCAGTCGACGCGCGCGACTCGCCGCTCGCTCATGGCGGGCTCGTCGACACGCGCCTCAGTGGCCGCCCGATCGACAACGTCGGCCTTCGCAGCCGCTGCCGGAGCTGGCACGACCACTGCCGGCTTATCGCCCGTGTCGACCGTGGCTGGCGCCTTGGGAGCGCCCGATGGTGCTGCAGACGGCGGTGGTTTCGACGCCTCGTCGGTGGCCTGGGCCAGAAGCCGTTGCTCGGGAGTCTGTGTCCAGCGCCAATGGAACTCGGACCCTGCGCCGAAAGTTCCTGCTGTGCGCAAGAGCGTCCACGGCACGCACGCAAGCAGGATGATAGCCACCAACCACGCGCGTCGAGCTCCTGGCGCACGGCGACCGGCGACCACCGCCCAGACGACGAGGGCGAGACTGAGCACCGGAATGGAGTACACGTAGAGCAGCATCCCCATCATCCCGCCGGTAATCGACTCGTGGACCATCCGAGATACCGCGAACACCCCGGCGATCGAAAGGATGATTGCCCCGGCGCGCTCGGACCACGGCACTCGGCTGAAGAAAATCCACCAGACGACAATGGCCAACGCGCTGAGCGCCCCCCCAAGAAATCCCAAAAAGCCGAGTGGCACGTCGAAGAGCGTGAAGTCCTCCGGCGCGACGGCCGGAACCACGTATCTCAGTAGTCCCACCAGGATCGCCAGGACCACGCCGGGCCACAGGCGCAGTGGTTTCCGAGCGGTTATGTCGTGCGCGTAATTAGCCGTCATGTCTACTCCGACCGCAGCGCCTGCAGGATGTCGACCCGCGATGCTCGTGCTGCCGGTATCAGCGAGGCGAGCGACAGCGGCGCTGACGAGAACCACTGCCGCGCCCACGAGCGGCCACGGGCCGGGCAGGCGCAGGTTGTCGAGGTAGCTCGCCGCCACGCCCGCAAATGCGAAGCCGCCCGCGGCCCCCGCAGCGATGCCGATCGACGACGATCGCGCAATCCTTCCGACCAGGACGCGCGCCAGCAGGTGCCGCGGCGAAGATCCGACGGCCAGCCGCACGCCGAACTCGCGCGTGCGTGCGCTCACCGAGAACGCCAGCACGCCCGCCACACCCACGACGGCGATCAGCAACGCGATGCCGGCAAATCCGGAGAACACGAAAGCGTTCAGCCGCTCGGGCGACAGCACCTCCGCGCGCACGTCCTCGAGCGTGGCGGCGCGCTCCACGGGCTGGTCCGCGGAAATCTCGCGGATGACGCGCGTCACTGCCGGCACGAGCGCGTACGGATCGCCCGCCGCGTGCACGAACAGGCGGCCGGCGACGCCCATCTGCCACGCCGGCTGATAGATCGTCATCGCCGGTCCAGGCACCACGTTCTCGTCGTCCACGTCGGCGACGACGCCGACGATGCGGGACGGTACGGGTTTCCAGATGCTGAAGACCGGATCGGTCCACGTCAGGTGCCGGTTCACCGCGTCGCCGTTCGGGAACAGCCGCTGCGCGACGCTCTGGCTGACGATCGTCACGGGCTCGCTGCCGCGGCGGTCATCGTCGGTGAAGTCGCGGCCGGCGACGAGTGGGACGCCGAGCACGGCGAAGAAGCGAGGCGCGACCATGCGCATCCGCCCGCGCGGATTTTCCTCTCCGTCCGCGGGCGTGTAGCCGTCGACGGTGAACAGGAAGCCAGGCCCCAGGTCGTCGGCATCGCGCCAGGGCACGAAGCTTCCCACCGCGACGCCCTCGACGCCGGGCAGCCCGCTGATGCGGCGCGTCGCTTCCTGATAGAAAGCGATCGCCTTCGCATCGCCGAGACCCGTCGCTGACGCCGGGATGTCGAATGCCAATACCTGCCGCATGTCGTAGCCGGTCTGCGCCGTCTGCATGGCGACGAGCGCGGCGAGGAGCATGCCCGCGCCGGCGAGCAGCACGAACGAAAACGCAATCTGCGTCGTCGCGAAAATCCGCAGGCGGCGATTGGTGCCCGGCGTGATCCGGACGCTGCCGCTCGTCAGGCCGAGGCCGGCGGGCGCGTGCGACGACGGGAGGCGTGGGACGTACGCGAGCAGCACGGCCGCGGCCATCGCCAGGCCGGCGCCGACCCAGAGCACGCCGGGATCGACGGTGACCTCGAGCGCGCGGACGGAGAAGCGGGCGGCATAGCGGCTGACCATCGCGACGAGCGGCTGCGCCAGCACCACGCCCAGCACGGCGCCGGCGCCGCAGAGCACCAGGCTCTCGGCCAGCAGCGTGCGCCGGAGCGCTCCCGGGCCGGCGCCGAGCGCGGCCCGCACGGCGAGCTCGCCTTCGCGGCGCACCGAGCGCGCCAGGATCAGATTGGCGACGTTCGAGCAGGCGATGACGAACACGACCGCCGCAGCGGCGAGCAGCACGAGCAGGATCGTCCGCGCGGGCGACGCGATCTGATCGCGGAGCGTCTTGACGCTCAGCTGGACATCGGCATTCGCCGAGTACGCCTCGGGGTGCTCGCGCATCATGGCGGCGTGCACCGCGGTCAGCTCGGCGCGCGCCGCCTCGAGTGACGCCCCTGGCGCCAGGCGGCCGAAGAGCTCCGTCATGCGGTGAGTGCGGCTGGTGACCATCGTCGCCTCGAGGTGATGCGGGCTGGTCACCACGTTGGCGATGATCTCGGTGTCCGCCGGATAGGGGACCGATGGCTCGAGGACGCCGACCACCGTGGCGGTGCGCGGACCGAGGCGAATGGTCTTGCCGATCACGGTCGGGTCGCTGTTGAGCGAGGTCGTCCAGAACCTGTGCGTGAGGACCGCCGCGCCCGCCGCCTTGGGACCATCGTCTTGCGCGTTCAGCAGGCGGCCGAGCACCGGGCGAAGGCCCATCACCTCGAAGAACGACCCGTTGACGACGCCCGCCTTCACCACGCGGGGCTCGTCGCCGAGGCCAATCATCGTGAAGTCGACGGTCGAGAAGTCGCCGAAAGCGCTGATGGTGGTGACGCGCGACTTGAGGTCGTCGATCTCGGGCACCGAGAACGTCATGTTCTCGGCGCCGATCCCGGTCGCGCTCTGGCGGATGTAGATCAGGCGATCTTCGTCGCGATTGACGAGAGGACGGAGCAGCACGCCGCGGACGACGCTGAAGATCGCGGCGTTGGCGCCGATGCCGAGCGCCAGCGTCACGACGACCGTGGCGGCCAGGCCCTTGGCGCGCAGGAGCGAGCGCAGGCCGACGCGCATGTCTCGCACGAGTGCCGCGGCCGCCTCGAACCAGCGGCTGTGCCAGACGCGACGCATCGAGTCGCGGTGGGCCGGGACGTAGCCGAACTCCCTCAGCGCGCGCCAGGCGAGCGGCCTCGGGATCCTCGCCGCGCTCGATTCGTTCCTTGACGCTGAGGGCCAGGTGGCCGCGGATTTCCTCGTCGAGCTCGTCGATCGTCGGGCCGCATGCGATCTACTCCTTGCTCGCCGGCGCCGGGTTCATGATGCGACCGATCGCGTGCACCAGCTGCGACCAGCGATCCTGCTCGCGCGACAGCTGAGCCTTTCCCGTGGCGGTCAGCCGGTAGTACTTGGCGCGCTGGTTGGCCTCGCTCACGCCCCACTCGGATTTCAGCCACCCGCGCTTCTCGAGGCGGTGCAGCGCGGGATAGAGCGAGCCGGTTTCGACCTTGAGCAGGTCGTCGGACTGCGCGCGGATGGCCTGGCCGATGCCGTGGCCGTGCTGGGGCCCCCACTGGAGGGTCCGCAGAATGAGCATGTCGAGGGTGCCCTGGAGGAGCTCCAGGCGTCGGGTCGTCGGGTGTCTTGGCCATAGTCGTAGACAGTCTACGGCCTTAGACGTAGAGGGTCTACGGCTTGTTCCGGGAATAGTAGAATGCCTCCACCATGACAGCGGCGGCTTCCCTGTCGCCCGCGGCTGGCTCCCAGCCATCAGCCCTTGGAGCCGTGTCCGCGCGCATCGCCTCCCTCGACGCCTTCCGCGGCTTCGTCATGTTCCTGATGCTCGCCGAGGTCCTTCGGCTGTGGACGGTATCGGAGGCCTACCCGGCCAGCCGTTTCTGGGCCTTCGTCGCCTACAACACTACGCACGTGCCATGGCAGGGCTGTTCACTCCACGACTTGATTCAGCCGGCTTTTTCGTTCCTGGCCGGCGCGTCGCTGCCATTCTCGATCGCGAGCCGGCAAGGTAAGGGCGAGAGTTTCGGCCGCATGTTCGCTCATGCCGTCTCGCGCAGCCTCATCCTCATCTTCCTCGGGATCTTCCTGCGATCGCTCGAGAGACCGCACACCTACTGGACGTTCGAAGACACGCTGACGCAGATCGGTCTGGGCTACTCGGTCCTCTTCCTGCTGGCCTTCGCGTCGCTGCGCGTGCAGATCGTGGCGTTCACCGCGATCCTGGTCGGCTTTTGGGCGGCGTTCGCGCTCTATCCGCTGCCCGGTCCTGACTTCGATTACTCGCAGGTGGGAGTACGCCCGGACTGGCCGCATCTCTATACGGGCTTCCTCGCACATTTCAACAAGAACTCCAACCTCTCGTGGGCGTTCGATGTCTGGTTCCTGAACCTGTTCCCGCGCGAGTCGCCATTCCGTTTCAACGGCGGCGGCTGGTCCACGCTGAGCTTCATCCCGACGCTGGCGACGATGATGCTCGGGTTGTGGGCGGGGCGCTGGTTGATGACGACGCGCTCGATCGTCGAGAAGTTGAAGGGTCTCGTCATCAGCGGCGTGGCGCTGACGATTGCCGGGCTGCTGCTTCAGTGGTTGCACATCAACCCGATCGTGAAGCGGATCTGGACTTCGTCCTACACGCTGTACAGCGGTGGACTGGTCATCCTGATGCTCGCCGGTTTCTATGCGCTGATCGAGTTGAAGGGGTGGAAGCGCTGGTCGTTCCCGCTGCTGGTGATTGGCGCCAACTCAATCGCCATCTACATCATGAGCTGGACGATCGAACACTTCGTGTCGGGCGCACTCGTGCGGCATCTCGGCGCGGCGCCGTTCGCTATCCTCGGACCTCCATTCGAGCCCGTGCTGCGGGGAGCCGCCATCCTCGTCGTGTTTTGGCTGATCCTGTACTGGATGTACCGGCGGCGAATCTTCCTGCGAATCTAGTCTCATCCGGGGGACTTCGTCCCCCGGACCCCCTTACACGCTCGCTCGCGGGGACCCCGACGCCCCGCTCCGCTCGCGTGGCTCTCTCGCTGTGCTCGTTCGCGGCATGGTGAGATGGCTTCTAGTTTAGGGACCGCGGACGACACGGTCCGGCTGAAGCCGGACTCTTTTTGTTCACGCCGGTTCGATGTTTGCGTTCAACCTGAAAAGGTTCGTCGGGTCGTACTTTTTCTTGAGCGCGGCCAAGCGGGCGTAGTTGAGGCCGTACGCCTGCTTCACGCGGTCGCGTCCGTCGTCTTCACCGATTTCGTTGACGTAGAGGCCGCCGGCGGCAAACGGCTGGATTCGCTCCCACGTGTCGCGCACCCACGTCACGTTGGGCTCGTCCGGCTCACCGGGCTTCCACAAGGCGTAAATCCCGACGTGCAGGCCACCGCGGCAGGGAAACGCGGTCGCGTCTGGAGCAACTTTGGCAGCGGCGCCATGGATCGGGAACAACAACTGAATAGACATTGGCGACACGGCACCGGCGTACGCGTTGACCCAGGTGTCGATGAAGCCGTCAGTCAGCCTGTCGATGAACTCCGCCTTCCAGTAATTCCGCATGTTGGGCGGCATCCCCTGCTCGAGCAGCGACTGTTGTCCCAAGTACGGCATCGGCCCGATGATGTCGACGACAGGCGAGCCGAATTCCTTTATGGGCCGGACGGCCCTCAGCCCTTCCTCGATCGGACCCGCGTACGCGCAGACGATCGCGCACGCCTTGTGGCCGTCTGGCCCGGTCAGGATCGCGGCCGCCGCGGTCAGCGGATCCGGTGCCGTTTCGAGGAACGTGCCATAGAACTTCAGTACGTCACGCGCCGCGGAGTACGGATGGACGACCATGCCCCCGACGATCTGGCTGATCGCGTGGAGCCGGTACTCGAAGGCCGTGACGACGCCGAAATTCCCTCCGCCGCCCCTGAGCGCCCAGAACAGGTCGCTGTTCTCGTCGGTGCTCGCTCGAACCAGCCGTCCGTCGGCGAGCACGACATCTGCGGCGAGCAGATTGTCGACAGCCATGCCGCAGGTGCCTTCGAGCCAGCCAAATCCGCCGCCGAGCGTCAGGCCGGCAATTCCGGTATCGCCGACGGTCCCGCCCGTCGTCGCCAGCCCGTGCGCCTGAGTGGCCTTGTCGAAGTCGGTCCACTTCGCGCCCGGCTCCGCCCGCGCGGTGCGCTTCTCCGGATCGACGGCGATCTTCTTCATCGACGAGAAGTCGATGACGACTCCTCCGTCGCAGGTGCCCATGCCGGCGACGCTATGGGCGCCGCCGCGAATCGCGAGCGGCAGGCGCTCGGCGCGCGCGAAGTTGACGGCAGCGGCGACGTCCGAGGCATTGCGCGGCCGGACGATCAGCTGTGGCCGCTGGTCGATCATGGCGTTCCACACGCGCCGCGCCAGGTCGTAACCCTCGTCGGAAGCGGTCACGATCTCGCCGCTAAACTGCTGACTGAGTGTGCTTATCGAGACGGTATTCGATCCCACGGTCGTTCTCCTTGGCAAACGAACCCAAAGCTTACCAGAGTGCCGCAACGTTCGTGGCCTGATCCGCCGACCCTCGAGGAGGCCTATAATCGAGAAGCGCCGGTGTCTGCCTGGGTAACTGCAGCGCTGAAAGAGAGGTCCGATGACGCGGCGTCTGAAGATAACCGAACGCCGGGTCGGCGACGTCACGATCCTCGATCTTCAGGGTCGGCTGGTGTTGGACGACGGCGACACGTCCTGTACCGAGCATATCGACCTCCTCGTCCGGCAGGAACGAATCCGAATCATCCTGAATCTTCGCGATGTCACCTACATCGACAGCGCTGGCGTCGGCGCTCTGATCGCCAAGTACGTCAGCCTTCGGCGGCGCGGCGGCGACCTCCGCCTGGTCAGCCTGTCCGACCGCGTGCGTCGAGTGATCACGATCGCACACCTGCTCGACGTCTTCGATACCTTCGAGTCGGAGGATCTCGCCGTTCGCAGCTTCTCCGTCCTGCACCACACGGTCCTATAGTCGACGCGCTCTACGCGGGCGGGAGGTGAGCGTGGTTGGGAACCCGCGTGGCCCCGACCAACCGACCTATAATGCCAATCGTCTCGGCCAATGGCACCCCAGGGACAGTCAGTCCACTCCGGCCGGCCCTCAGAGCGGCGACTCACCGCCGAGTATGTCGCGGCGCGCGCCCTCCTCGACGCAACGACCATCGACGAAGCGGCCCCGAAAATCCTCGAAGCGATCTGCGAGGCGCTCGGATGGGAGCACGGCGCGCTCTGGACGATCGACCGCGAGGCTGACGCGCTCCGCTGCGCCGAGATCTGGAACTCCCCGCTGGTGCAGTTCCCCGAGTTCGACGAGGCGAGCCGCCGCGCGACGTTCAAGCGCGGCATCGGCCTGCCTGGGCGGGTCTGGGCCAGCGGCGAGCCCGCGTGGATCCCGGACGTCGTGCACGACTCGAACTTCCCCCGCGCGGCCATTGCCGCTCGCGAAGGCCTCCACGCCGCGTTCGGTTTTCCGGTCCTGCTGCGCGGCGAAGTGCTCAGCGTCATGGAGTTCTTCAGCCGCGAGATCCGCGAACCCGATGCCGATCTGCTCTCCATGCTCACGACGGTCGGCAACCAGATTGGCATGTTCAGCGATCGATGCCGCGCTCAGGAAGAGCGCGATCGCTTCTTCACGCTTTCACTCGACATGCTGTGCGTCGTCGGGTTCGACGGCAGCCTCAAGCGAGTCAACCCCGCGTGGCACCGCATTCTCGGCTACGACGAAGGCGACCTGTTATCGCGGCCGTATCTGGACTTCATCCATCCCGACGATCGCGAGGCGACAATCGCCGAAGCGGCCAAGCTGACCGAAGGGAAGGAGGTCCTCTACTTCGAGAATCGCTACTGGCACAAAGACGGGACGCTGCGCTGGCTGCTCTGGGCAGCGGCGCCGATCCCCGAGCAACAGATAGCCTATGCCGCCGGGCGGGACATCACTGAGCACAAAGCCGCCGAAGAGACGATGGCGCGCGATGCCCGCGATCTCCAGGCGACGCACCGCGAGCTCGAAGATCAGGCATCTCGGCTGGCGCAACTCGTCAGGGAGCTGGAGGTTGCGAAGCGGCACGCCGAGGATGCCGCCGAAACGAAGAGCGCGTTTCTCGCGAACATGAGCCACGAGATCCGGACGCCGCTCAACGCCATCCTCGGGATGACGACGCTCGCACTTCAGACCCGGCTCTCGGCCGAACAGCAGGATTACCTGAGGACGGTGAAGTCGTCGTCTCTGGCGCTCGTGGCGATCGTCAACGACATCCTCGATTTCTCCAAGATCGAGGCGCGTCGGCTCGAGCTGGAGCTGGTCGAGTTCGAGCTTCGTGAAACTGTCGGCGACACGGCGAAGGCCATCGCGATCCGGGCGGCTGAGAAGGGCCTCGAATTGGCCTGCGATGTCAGCCCGGACGCTCCCGAACTGCTGCTCGGCGACGCCGGCCGGCTGCGCCAGGTTCTGTTGAACGTTCTCGCCAACGCGGTCAAGTTCACAAACGACGGTGAAGTCGTGCTCCGCGTGAGCGTGGAGAACGCCGCCGAGCCCCACGTGTTGCACTTCAGCGTCAGCGATACCGGAATCGGCATTCCACTCGACAAGCAAGAGCAGATCTTCCACGCCTTCACCCAAGCCGACAGTTCGACGACGCGGCGCTATGGCGGCACTGGCCTCGGCCTCGCGATTGCGCTCCGCCTGGTCGAGCTGATGGGCGGACGGATGTGGGTCGAGAGCGAGGTTGGACGCGGCAGCACGTTCCATTTCACTGCCGTCTTCGACCGTCCCGAGGCGCCCGCCACCGGCTTCGTCTCGCACAGGCCAGCAGCGCTCGACGGATTGCGCGTCCTCGTCGTCGATGACAACGCGACCAACCGGCGCATCCTCGAGGAAATGCTCGCCAGCTGGCAGATGAAGCCACACGCCGTCAGCAACGCCGGGACCGCGATGGATGCGCTGCGCGAGGCATCGCCAACCGACGATCGATTTCACGTGGTGCTGTCCGATTGCCAGATGCCCCACGTCGATGGCTTCACGCTCGCCCGTCAGATCAAGCGCGATCAGCGGCTGCGCAATACGCCGGTGGTCCTGCTCACTTCAGTCGGCCGCGCCGGTGATGCCGAGCGCTGCCGACGGCTGGGCGTCGACGCCTTCCTCACCAAACCCGTCAAGCACTCCGACCTGCTCGACACGCTCACCACGCTCTTCGGCGTTTCGACCCGCGGTGAGCATGGTCGCCACGTCACGAAAACTCTCGCCGCGTCGCCGAATCACCCGCTCCACATTCTGGTCGCCGAAGACAACGCCGTGAATCGCACCCTGGTCACGACGCTGCTGAAGAAACGCGGGCATTCGGTCAAGGCGGTGGAGAACGGACGAGAGGCGGTCGAGGCGATCCAAACCGGCGCGCGCCGGTTCGACATCGTCGTGATGGATGTGCAGATGCCGGAGATGGGCGGGTTCGAGGCCACTGAAGCAATCCGCGCCGGCGAACGCTCGACCGGTCAGCACCTCCCCATCGTTGCGCTCACCGCACACGCAATGCAGGGCGATCGCGCGCGGTGCCTGGAAGCCGGAATGGATGGGTATCTGACCAAGCCGATCGACGTCGACGAGCTCATCGCGACCGTCGAGGGCTTTAGTGGTCAGCCGAGCGAATCCGTCGAAGAACCGACACCTGATTCTGCCGCCGTCATTTTTGATGAGCGCACTGCCCTCGCCTGTGCCGCGGGAGATCGCCGGCTGCTGAAGCGCATCATTGCGCTCTTCCGCTCGGACCGTTCGACGGCCTTGCGACGCATCAGTCGCGCCGTGGCGGAAGAGGACGGGGAGGCCCTGCGAATGGCGGCGCATGCCCTGAAAGGCTCGATCGCAACCGTCGGTGGCGCTCGAGGTCGCGAGGCTGCCGCCGAGCTGGAGCAGATGGGGCGAGAGAATCAGTTCTACCAGGCCGAACCCGCGTATCGCCGCCTGTCGAAGGAGATCGCGCTCCTGGACGACGCGTTCGCTGCCGCCAATCTCGTCGTCCGCCCACGACGCTCGACGGCATCCGGGGGGCGTCGCCCGCCGCAGCCCAAAACGTCGCGCAAAAAGGGCCGGCGATCATGAGCCGCATTCTTGTCGCTGACGACGACCGGATCACGCGGCACGTGTTGCGCAAGGTCCTGACGGGCGCGGGGTTTACCGTGACGGTGGCAAAGGACGGCGTCGACGCACTGAAGGTGCTGCGCCATCGCCGCTTCGATTTGCTGTTGCTGGATGTCTGGATGCCGCGGATGAACGGGCTCGATCTGCTCGAACGACTGCGGACACGGAAGTCGCGCCCTCGCGTCGTCGTGATGACCTCCGACGAGGCTCCGGAAACGCTGCTCGCGGCGGTGCGGCAGCAGGCGTTCAAGTACGTGCACAAGCCGATCGCAGCAGTGGAGCTGTTGCGGACCGTCCGCGATGTGCTCAAGGCGCCCGAGCCCCCTGCCATCGAGGTGATTTCCGCGCGCCCGGACTGGGTCGAACTGGTCGTTCCCTGCCAAAGGGAGGCCGTCGAGCGCCTTCAGGCCGTGATGGCCGAACTCGACGCCGATCTGGCGCCGGACATGCGCGAGTCGATCGCGTATGCCTTTCGCGAGCTCGTGATGAACGCGATTGAATGGGGCGGTCGCCTCGACCCCGAGCGTACCGTGCGGATTTCGTATCTGCGCGCCAAGCGCATGCTGCTCTACCGGATTGCCGACCCCGGTCCTGGATTCAGCATCGACGAGCTGCCGCACGCGGCGATTGGTGGACCAGCCGACGATCCGATCGCGCACATGCAGGTCCGCGAAGAGAAAGGGATCCGGCCGGGAGGGTTTGGCCTCCTGATGGTTCGCGGCAGCGTCGACGAGCTGCTCTACAACGAGAAGCGGAACGAAGTGGTGTTCGTCAGTACCTCGAGGATGGAGACGCACGCTCTGGTCCTGCACACGCTGATGCGCGAGCTCAGATCAAGTAAGCCGAACGACTTTCATCAGAGGCGTTTTTCATAACGCCATACGTCAAGCGGGAATGTTCCCGCCGACGTTTCCGCCTGGTTGAGCATCGTCCCCACTCGATGCCAGCCGCATTTCTGATAGAACCTCGCGGCTCGCTCGTTGCCGATCGCGCATGCGAGCCATGCCGTCTCGACGCCGTTCGCCCGCAGCCGGAGCTCGGCGTCAGCGATGAGAGCTGCGGCGACGCCGGAACCGCGGTCCTGCGCCGAGACAAAGAGTTGATAGAGCTCGTCGCCTTTGAGGACAGAGAATCCTACCGGCACGCCTGACGCGTCGACGACACGGACATCCGGAAGAGCGGCGCGAAGCCGGTCACGAAAACTCTCCAAGGTGCGGAGTCGCGTGAGTGCCGGCGGCACGATCTGCGCGTGCGCTTCGTGCCAGCCGTCGAACCACACCTGTGCCAACTGATCGAGGTCGCGTTCGTCGGCGGATCTTACCTTCACTTTGGTCTCGAAGCCGCAGCGTTCGGGCTAGACGCGGTCAACGCCCCTTCAGAGCGTTACGCAGGTTGTCGGCCATCGATCCCAGCGATGTGGCCGGCGCACTGTCAGGCCTCGCGGCGTACTCGCGCAGTTCAGCCCGCTCGCGCTCTTCCGCCACTGCCTTCCTGCTGAGGCGAATGCGACGGCCCGTTGGATCGACCTCGAGTACCGCGACCTCCACTTCGCTGCCGATCGGGAACGCCTTCAGCATGTCCGCATCGCGATCGACGCCCGTTTCGGCGAACGGCAGCAAACCGGTGCGGCCCGGCGACAGAAACACGAACACGCCGAACTTCTCGTGACGCTCGACCTTGCCAGTCACGATCGTCCCCGGCGCGATCGTGCCCTGAGCGGAGGCGGCCCGCGAAGACCCTTCATCAACGAGGGCGATGCCGATGCGCTTCTGCGCGGTATCGACGCTGAGGATTTCGAACGCCCCGGTCGAGCCGACGCTCACCGATTTCGCCCACCCTCCCGGGCGACCAGTCGGGGCAAACGTGGACGCGTGCGCCAACCCTTCGATGCCGGGGTCGAGCTCCACGAAGGCGCCGAAATCCGCCACGCGGGTCACGCGGCCGGTACGCACCTGGCCCACCTCGTAGGTCGAGGCAACCGTCGTCCACGGATCATTCTGGAGCTGCTTCAACCCGAGCGAGATCTTCTGCGTGGCATCGTCCACGCGAAGCACCTTCACGGTGATCTGGTCACCGGGCGCGACGACTTCATTGGAACTGGTGCCGCGTGACCAGCTCATTTCAGAGACATGGAGCAGGCCCTGGATGCCGCCGCCAAGGTCCACGAAGGCGCCGAACTCGACGACCGATGCGACCCGTCCGGTGAGGACTGCACCGGGCACGATCGACCGGCGCACATCCGCGGCGGCCGCGCGCTGCTGTTCCTCCAGGTATTTGCGACGGGAGACGACGATATCCTTCCCGCCGTCCTTGTACTCGATGATGCGGAACGTGTAGACCTGCCCTTCGTGCGCCGCAGGATCCGTCGAGCGGACGATATCGATCTGCGAGATGGGACAGAAGGCGCGCTCGCGGGCCAGGCGCACCTCGTAGCCGCCCTTCACGGCTTGCACGACTTTGCCTTCGACAGCGAGCCCGGCATTGAAGGCGTCCTCGAGCTCGCGCTGCGTAGCGGCGTGACGCACGCCCCTGCGCGAGAGCACGATGCCGCCGCTCGTGGAGACGACGATCGCGGTGATGCGATCGCCGACCGACACCTCGACATCGCCGTCGGCGTCCTTCAGCTCCTCGATGTCGATCTCGGCCTCGCCCTTGCCGCCAACGTCGACGAAAGCCGCCTTGGGGCCAAACGCAACGATGGTGCCCTCAATCGTCTGCCCGCGCTCGAACCGGCGCGCCTTGACCGACGCCTCGAACATCGCGGCGAAATCTTCTTCCTGCTCGCTCACGGCGTCACTCCTTGGAAGTGTAGAACTAGGAATTATATCTGCTAACGATGCGGAGAAGCGCGCGCAGTACCCGGCGATTGGCGGACCGCCCAACGATCCGATCGCTCACATACAGGGCCGCGAAGACAAGGGAATCCGCTCTTGGGGGGAATGATGGTTCGAGGCAGTGTCGCCGAGCTCCGCTACCGCGAGAAGCGGAATCGGGTCGTGTTCGTGAAATACCTCTCCCGGCACGCGTAGCCGACCTGCCGGGAGTCAGTGTGCCTAGCCGTTGGCGTCAACGGGTGCCACGGACTGCACGGACAACACACCGATCGTGTTGATGAGGTGGCTTAGCAATACACCCCTGTGCACGGCGGCGGTGGCGCTCCGCTGCTGGCCGTGACAGAGCCAACCATCCCCGGATGAATCGAGCAGTGATAGTTGACGCCATCGTTGGAAAGTTGCCTCGCGGCGGTGGTGGCGCCTGGTGCGATGTCACCTGTGTCGAAGGTCCCGTCATTCAACACAATCCGATGTGTCACATTGTCGTTGTTGCGCCACACGACCATCTGATTCTGGCCCGCCGACCCTGGGTTGGGAGAGAACGACTGCGCGCCCCTATCCCCGACGATCGCGATGGTGGAGGGCCCTCCAGCCGGCGGCGGCGTTGTCGTAGGCGTATTGGGGCTTCCTCCGCTATACCCGCCGCCGCAGCTTAAACAGGTGAAAACGAGCGCCACGGCACCGAGTCGTGCGACGATGTGGAATTGCATGGTGCCTCCTTCGAACGAATCACTCCGGTCAAAGGGCACGATTCGTACCAATCAGAATTGCTAATAGGTCGACATCTCCACGGATTGCGGTTACGGCCGACGTAAAGCGGCTTTCACCAATCGTTCCCGCATCAGACGATTACCGATCGGGCGTGCAGCAGCGCGGCGGCAAGTTCCATCCGACCTTCGATATGGACAGCCGACGCGAAATCGGTTTCGGGCAGCGCGTTGAAGAGCAGCTTCCACGCGGCGTCGTCATCAAGCCGGATGCGCGCCGACGCCGATGGCGGCTCCCCTCGCGACAAAGTCCAGCTTCCAGTCTCGCGCGACAGCGTCCATTGGCCGCCCCCGGCACCGCTGATGTCGATGACGACTGTGTCCCCGGGTTCGGCTGGCACGTCGCGGAACGCGTGAGGCAACCCTCGCACTGCCAGATCAATTACGGTCTGGAGATAGCGCGAATCGGCGAGCGGGTCGGCGCCCACGGCCATCCGGATCTGCTGTTGATGGTGCCAGAGCTCGGTGAACTCGCGACCGATGTCGAACCAACCCGCCGACTCCTGCTCCCCGGCCCACGACACTGGAAACAGCGCCGGCGCATCGAGCGACCGCGACTCGACCCAGTCTGCCAAATCATTGCCTGCCTGCTCATACAAGTCAGTCAGGACCCGTGGACTCAACCGCTTCGCCGAACTCACCCACTGTGCGTTAAGGGCATTGATGAAGTCGACAAATTCGCGCTCGGAGGTGATGGCATTCGGTGGAGGCGGCGGCTTCATGCCGTCACGATGGAAGGACAGCCGTCGAAGGGTCGAGTCGAGAAGGTGTGCAACGATGTCGCGGACACGCCACGTACCGGCCACGGTCGGCCGTTCCCACTTCTCGTCGGACAGTCCACGCAGCAGCTCGACGAGGCTACGGGAAACCGGACGGAATAGCGCCCGGCTGTCGACGATGCGCGGCGGTTCGAGCGGCATGCCTCGATCCTATCCTCTTGTGGCACGCGATGTTCGAGCGTGGGAGAAGGCTCGGGCGATGCTGGGACTCGCTACTGACGGCAAGGTGTAAGCTATCCTCCCTGCGATTTCGAGAGCGCTCGAGGAGGTTTCCATGAAGTCACGTATCGGGCTGGCTGTTGTACTCGCGATCGCCATCTGGGCGCAGCCAGGGACCGCCCAGCAGCGAGAACGGTGTGGCACGCGGATGCCGAGCAGCGAGACCATCGAGCAGATCGAGCAAAAGATCGCGCGCGTTCGCGGGAAGGTCAAACCGACGCAAACAGTTTCCGTCTGGGTGCACGTCATCAACAAAGGATCCGGGTTCAACAATGGCGACGTGCCGGACGCGATGATCAGGGACCAGGTGCGAGTGCTCACCGACTCGTTCGGCGGGCGCACCGGGGGAGCCGCCAGCGCGTTCGACTTCGAGCTTGCCGGCGTCACTCGAACGACCAACGCCACGTGGTTTGCCGGCATGGCGCTGGACTTCGACGTGGAGCTCGAAGCGAAGCGCGCCTTGAAGCGCGGTGGTCCGGAGACACTGAATATCTACACGGTCGACGGAGGTCCGTATCTCGGCTTCGCGTATTACCCCGACATCGTCGATGATGGCGAGTTCGCCGTACTCGATGGCGTCGTGCTCGACTGGCGCTCCCTGCCCGGCGGCACCTTCGAGATCTACAGCGAAGGGGACACCGCGCCGCACGAAGTCGGCCACTGGCTTGCGTTGCTGCACACGTTCGATGGTGGCTGCAGCGTGAAAGGTGATTTGGTCGCAGACACGCCGGCTGAACGCGTCCCTGCCTTCTTCTGCCCAGTTGGACGCGACAGCTGCGTCGGCAAATCGAAACCCGGCCAGGACCCGGTCTTCAATTTCATGGACTACTCGCAGGACTCGTGCATGTTCATGTTCACCGCTGGTCAGGTCGAGCGCATGCAGGCGGCGTGGGCGGCGTTCAGGGCGCCTCAATAAGAATGGCAGATCAAGACGGACTCGTTCCGATCCTGCTTGGCGCAGTCGGACTGTTGGCGTTCGCCGGCGGTGTGACGGGCATTGTCGTTGCCGTGCAGCGCTGGCGCAGGGAACGGCGCGCGGCGGTGTCGCACAGGTCCGCAATTGGGCGAATCGTCGAGCGGTACCTGCCCAGCGGCAGCGCACCGCACCCTGAAGGGCCGCAATACACAATCGACTTCACGGCGGGCGACGGACGGGTCGTTCGCTTCATTGCAGACTCGGTCGGCTTCGCGCCGAAAAAGGTCGGCGACAACGTGGAGGTCCTCTACAACCCCGCTCGGTCCGAGGATGTGTTCGTCCGCGGTGGGGACCGTGCCACCGCCTACATCCTGGGCATCGGGGGTTTCGTCTTTACGATCGTCGGCCTTCTGACAGCGCTCGCAGGGCTCGAACAAGCGCTTCGGTGACCGTTCAGCGCGCTGGTATTCAGGATGGAGTGTTCCAGCCTCCGACGTCAGCCACGAGTTGGTCGGCTTCAACTGGTCCCCATGACCCGGGCTCGTACTCGAACATCGCACCGGGATTCTGCAGAAGCGGATTGACAATCGCCCAGGCTGCTTCAACCACGTCCTGCCGGGCGAAGAGCGTGGCGTCTCCCGCGATCGCATCGCCGAGCAGACGCTCGTAGTCGCCGGGAATGCCGGCGGTCGGCTGTTCGACGATCGACAGTTCGACCGGACGTCCAGTCATACCTTCTCCCGTCCGTTTGACCCGCGCGCCGAGCGCGATTGCGACCTGTGGCCCCAGACGAAACCGCACGTAATTGCCAACGACGGGGGTCGCCTCGCCGAACACCACCTGCGGTGGATTCTTGAGCTCGACGAAGACCTCTGTAACCGTCGCCTTGAGCTGCTTGCCCGCGCGCACGTAGAAGGGAACGCCCGACCAGCGCCACGAGTCCACGTTCAGGCGCAGTGCCGCATAGGTCGACACCGGCGAGTCTTTCGCCACGCCAGGCTCGTCGCGGTAGCCGAGGAATTGACCGCGGATGATGTGCTGGGCGTCCATCGGCCGAATGGTTCGCAACACCTTGGCCTGTTCGTCGCGAATCGCGTCCGCGTAGGTCGAGGACGGCGCCTCCATGGCCAGGTAGCTCACGATCTGGAACAGGTGGTTCTGGATGACGTCCCGAATCACCCCCGTCTCGTCGTAGAACTTCCCACGGTCGGTCACGCCGAAGCGCTCGGCCATCGTGATTTGAACGTTCTCGACGTACTGACGGTTCCACACCGGTTCGAGAAACGCGTTGGCGAAGCGGAAATACAGAAGGTTCTGAACCGCTTCCTTGCCAAGGTAGTGATCGATCCGAAAGATCGATTCCTCAGGGAACACACGGTGGAGTGTGCGGTTGAGCTCTCGAGCAGAGGCCAGATCGCGTCCAAACGGCTTCTCGATGATGACCCGCGCATTGCTGACGCAGCCCGACTCCCCGAGCCGTTCGATCACGATCGAGAACAGGCTCGCCGGAATCGCCAGATAGTGGGCAGGACGCGCACACCCGTTCAGCTCCGACCGGAGCTGCGTGAAGGTGCCGGGCTCGTTATAGTCACCGTCTACATATCGGAGCCGGTCCACAAGCGCCGCAAACGCTTCCTTATCCTCCCCGCCGTGCTCCCTGACGGAGGCACGCGCGCGGGCAATCAGCTGATCTCTGGTCCACGACGATTTGGCGACCCCCACGACGCGGAAGTCGAGCCTGCCGCGACGGGCCAGGGCCTGCAGCGCGGGAAAGATCTTCTTGTAGGCGAGGTTGCCCGAGGCGCCGAAAAACACGAGCGCGTCCGAGCGCGCAACCGCCGTCATGCCATCGATCGTGTTCATGTTGACGAATTGACCATCAACGCGTGTGCCGCCCTTCAACGGCCGGGCTGTCGCGAATGCCCTGCAGTCCGGCCCGGCAGCGCCTCCGGCATTTCGTGGGCCCTCCGACAAGCCGTGCCGGCTGTAGTCCTGGATCCGGGACGATGCCTCAGTCTTTCAACAAGAACAAGTGATCAGCGAGCTTCCCATGAATACGCCGGCTGGAATGACTAGTGCTCTTGGACGTCCGACATTTGTGGGAGGGTGTATGCTCGACCCTTGGTCCTCTAAGCTCCGCGCTCGATCCACATCAGTTGGAGGCATCTCTTGAGTCTCACTCCGAAGGATCTCACGCCGGTCTACCAAGAAACGATCGGCAAGGGCGCCGGCGCGCGTCGATGGCAGCGGCCCGTCTACGTCGACCATCTGCCGCCATGCAACCACGCCTGCCCGGCGGGGGAGAACATCCAGGCATGGCTGGCGCTGGCACAGGCGGGCGACTACGAGCGTGCCTGGCGGAAGTACATGGAGGAGAACCCGCTGCCCGGCACGCACGGCCGCGCGTGCTACCACCCCTGCGAAAGCGCCTGCAACCGGAAGTTCCTCGATCAGGCGGTCTCGATCCATTCGCTCGACCGTTTCCTCGGCGATCTCGCCAACGAGAAGGGCTGGACGATCGCCTCCGGTCAGCCCACCGGCAAGCGGGTGCTCGTCGTCGGCGCCGGCCCGGCCGGTCTGTCGTGCGCCTACCACTTGCGGCGCTTCGGACACGACGTCGAGATCCGCGATGCGAACTCCGAGCCGGGCGGCATGATGCACTACGGGATTCCTGCCTACCGCCTGCCGCGTGAGGGGCTCGACAAGGAAATCGCGCGCATCGAGGCGATGGGCGTGACGATCGTTCGCAACGCGCGCGTCAACGACGTGCTCGCCGAGAAGGCCGCGGGATCGTTCGACGCCGTGTTCCTGGGGATCGGCGCCCAGGTCGCGAACCACCTCGATATTCCGGCCATGGACGGCGGCAAGATCATCGACGCGGTGACGCTCATGGAGCGCGTGGAGAAGGGCCGCGCCCCGGCGCTCGGGCGCGTCGTCGGCATCGTCGGCGGCGGCAACACCGCGATGGATGCTGCGCGCATGGCGAAGCGGCTCGGGCGCCGAAGAGGCCGTGATCATCTTCCGCTTCGACAAGGCGCAGATGGAGGCCCATCCCTACGAAGCGATGGAAGCCTTCGCCGAAGGCGTGAAGATCAAGTGGCTGTCCACGGTCAAGCAGTTCGGCGAGGACGAGATCGTCGTCGAGCAGATGGAGATGCTGCCCGACGGCTCCGGCTGCGTGGGCACCGGGCAGTTCCAGACGCTCAAGACCGATTCGCTGGTGCTCGCCGTCGGACAGCATGCCGACGTCGAGTTCCTGAAGAAGGTGCCCGACCTCCGCATCGGCCGTGGCAACGTCGTCGAAGTGGACGCGCAGATGCGCGCGAGCGACGGCATCTTCGCGGGCGGCGACATGATCGGCGGTCCGCGGACCATGACGGCGGCGGTCGGCCACGGCAAGAAGGCGGCGCGCCACATCGACGCGTGGCTGCGGGGCGGCGTCTACGAGAAACCGCCGCAGCATCCGCCGGTCCCGTACGAGCTGCTCAACCTGACCGTGTTCCTCGATGCCGATCGGCGCGAGCACGCCGAGCTGCCGGTGGCGAAACGCACGGGATTCGACGAAATCGTGTCCGGCCTCTCGGAGCGCGAAGCGCGCTACGAGGCCACGCGGTGCCTCTCCTGCGGCAACTGCTTCGAGTGCGACAACTGCTACGCGGCGTGTCCCGAGCAGGCGATCGTCAAGCTGGGGAAGGGCCGGTTCTACCGGGTCGAGCTCGACCTCTGCACCGGATGCGCCACGTGCTTCGAACAGTGCCCGTGTCATGCCATCGACATGGTGCCCGAGCCGGGGGCCGAGGGACCGGTCGAGCGCACCGCAGCGCGAGAGAGTGCCCGCTCGCTTCACCGTCCGCGCGTAGCGTTCGACGCGCTGAAGGAGGGTCCGCATGTCCGCGAAGTCGGTCGTGATGGACGGCAACACGGCTGCCGCCCACATCGCCTATCGCGTCAACGAGGTCTGCGCCATCTTTCCGATCACGCCATCGTCCACGATGGCGGAGCTGGCCGACGCCTGGGCCGCCCAGGGCGTCAAGAACATCTGGGGTCAGGTCCCGGTGATCCAGCAGATGCAGTCGGAAGGGGGCGCGGCCGGCGCGGTGCACGGCGCGCTCCAGAGCGGCGCGCTCACCACGACGTTCACGGCGTCGCAGGGATTCCTGCTGATGCTGCCCAACATGTACAAGATCGCGGGCGAGCTGACGCCCTGCGTCTTTCATGTGACGGCGCGGGCGATCGCCACGCAGGCGCTGTCCATCTTCGGCGACCACTCGGATGTGATGAGCGCGCGCATGGTCGGCTTCGCGATGCTGGCCGCGGCATCCGTGCAGGAAGCGCACGATCTGGCGCTGGTGGCGCAGGCGGCGACGCTCGAAGCGCGCGTGCCGGTGATGTTCTTCTTCGACGGGTTCCGCACGTCGCACGAGGAGAACAAGATCAGCCTGATTCCGGACGAGCAGATCAGGGCCGCGATCGACGATGACCTGGTGCGCGCGCACCGGGCGCGCGCCCTGACGCCGGAGCGGCCGGTGATCCGGGGCACGGCCCACAACCCGGACACCTTCTTCCAGGCCCGCGAGTCGTCGAATCCCTTCTACGCCCGCGTTCCCGACATCGTCCAACGCGCGATGGACCGCGTGGGCGCCCTGATCGGACGCTCGTACAGCCTGTTCCGCTACGCCGGTCATCCCGAGGCGGACCGGGTCGTCATCGTCATCGGCTCGGCCTTCGAAGTGCTCGACGAGACCGCCGCATGGCTGAACGCTCACGGCGAGAAGGTGGGTGTGCTGCACGTGACGCTCTACCGTCCCTGGGACGCGGAGCGCTTTCGTGCGGCGCTGCCGCCGACCGTCACGCGCATCGCGGTGCTCGATCGAACGAAGGAACCTGGCGGGCCGGGTGAACCGCTGTATCTCGACGTCGTCACGACATTCGCCGAAGCGCTCGCCGCGGGCCGCATCTCGTCGATGCCCGTGATCGTGGGGGGCCGCTACGGCTTGTCCTCGAAGGATTTCGATCCCGCGATGGCCAAGACGGTCTTCGACGAGCTGAAGAAGCCGGAGCCGAAGCGCGGGTTCACGATCGGGATCACCGATGACGTCTCGCACACCAGCCTGACCGTCGACGCGAGCTTCGACATCGAGCCGCCGGACGTCGTGCGTGCGCTGTTCTTCGGCCTGGGCGCCGACGGCACCGTCGGCGCGAACAAGAACTCCACGAAGATCCTGGCCGCGGATCCGAACCGGTATGCCCAGGGCTACTTCGTCTACGACTCGAAGAAGTCCGGCTCCTACACCATCTCGCACTTGCGGTTCGGCCCGCGGGCCATCCGCGCGCCGTATCTGCTGAAGTCGGCGAACTTCGTCGGCATCCACAAGTTCGACTTCCTGTACAAGCTCGACACGCTGGCGGCCGCCGCGCAGGGCGCCACGGTGCTCATCAACAGCCCTTACGCGCCAGACACCGTCTGGAACGAGATCCCGAGGGAAGTGCAGCAGCAGATCGTCGAGAAGAAGCTCAAGCTCCACGTCATCGATGCGTCCGGCGTGGCGTCAGGCCTCGGCCTGGGCTCCCGGGTGAACACCATCCTGCAGACCTGTTTCTTCGCGCTGTCGGGCGTGATGCCCCGCGACACGGCCATCGAGGCGATCAAGCGCGCGACGGAAAAAACGTACGCGAAGAAGGGGAAGGCGATCGTCGAGAAGAACTTTGCCGCGATCGACAATGCCCTGGCGAATCTGCACGAGGTCCGCGTTCCAGCGAAGGCGGCGGGCCAGCGCATCCGCCTTCAACTGGTCCCGGACACGGCGCCGGACTTCGTGCGCAACGTCACTGCGCCAATCCTCGCGCTACGCGGCGACACGCTTCCCGTCAGCGCGCTCCCCGTGGACGGCACCTACCCCACCGGCACGACCAAGTACGAGAAACGGAATATCGCCGACGAGGTGCCGATCTGGGAATCCGACCTCTGCATCCAGTGCGGCCAGTGCGCCATCGTCTGCCCGCACAGCGTGATTCGAGCCAAGTACTACGACGAGAGCCGCCTCGCGGGCGCGCCGGCGGCCTTCAAGGCCGCGCCCATCAACGCGCGCGGCTATCCCGACTCGCGCTTCACGCTGCAGGTCTACGTCGAAGACTGCACGGGGTGCGGCGTCTGCGTGGAGAACTGCCCCGCGCACAGCCCGACCGACTTCGCCGTCAAGGCGATCAACATGAAGGATCGGCTCCAGCACCTCGACGCCGGCCGCGAGAGCATCCGCTTCTTCGAGACGCTGCCCTGGGCCGACCGCACGCGCGTCAACTTCGCCAACGTGCGCGGGGTGCAGTTCCTCGAACCGCTGTTCGAGTTTTCGGGCGCCTGCGCCGGGTGCGGCGAGACACCGTATCTCAAGCTGATGTCGCAGCTCTTCGGCGATCGGCTGCAGATTGCCAACGCGACCGGCTGCTCGTCGATCTACGGCGCCAACCTGCCGACGACGCCGTGGGCCGCGAACGCCGACGGGCGCGGACCCGCGTGGAACAGTTCGCTCTTCGAGGACAACGCCGAGTTCGGCCTCGGCTATCGCCTCGCGATCGACAGCCAGACGACGCAGGCGCGAGGCTCTGGCGCAGAAGCTTGCGCCGCGCATCGGCGAGGATCTCGTGACGGCCATCCTGCAGGCGCCGCAGGTGACCGAGTCGGACTTCCGCGTGCAGCGGCAGCGCGTGGCCGCATTGAAGACGGCGCTCGCCGGCGCGACCGACCCCGATGCGGCCAATCTGCTCGCGCTCGCCGACTTCCTCGTGCGGCGATCGGTCTGGATCGTCGGCGGCGACGGCTGGGCGTACGACATCGACTCCGGCGGCCTCGACCACGTGCTCGCGACAGGCAAGGACGTCAACATCCTCGTGCTCGACACCGAGGTCTATTCGAACACCGGCGGCCAGGCGTCGAAGGCCACGCCGCTCGGCGCGATCGGCGAAGTTCGCGGCAGCAGGCAAAACGACACCGCGCAAGGACCTGGCGCTGATGGCCATCGCCTACGGCCAGCGTCTACGTCGCCCAGATCGCCATGGGGGCGAACAACGAGCAGGCGCTCGTGGCCATGCGCGAGGCAGAGGCCTACCCCGGAACGTCGCTGATCCTGGCGTACTCGCAGTGCATCGCGCACGGCATCGACATGCGCCACGGCATGAAGCAGGCCGCGCGCGCCGTGGCCTCCGGCTACTGGCCGCTGTTCCGCTTCGATCCGACCATGCGGGGACGGGGCATGAACCCGTTCCGGCTCGACTCACCGCGCCCGCGCATTCCGCTCGAGGAGTACCGCTACAACGAAGTTCGTTTCAAGTCGCTGGCGCAGACGCACCCTGACGCGGCAAAGCGCATGCTCGAGCAGTCGCAGCGCGGCTTGTTGGAGCGCTACAGGGTGTACGAGGATCTGGCGTCGCGCGACGGCAGCCGGTTCAGTCTCGCGCCGCAGGACGTTCCATCATGACTCTCGCGACACGCTATCTCGGCCTTCCGCTCGCGCACCCGATCGTCGCCGCTGCGTCGCCTCTCACCTCCGACCCTCGATGGCATGAAAAGCCTCGAGGACGCCGGTGCCGCTGCCGTGGTGATGTCGTCGCTCTACGAGGAGCAGATTCGCGCGGAGGACACGGCCTACGCCCTCTACACGGAGCACGGCTCGAACAGTCAGGCCGAGGCGGGCTCGTATTTCCCCGAGCTCGCCGACTACGACGGCGGCGTGTCCGGGCATCTCGAGACGCTCCACCGTGCGACGCGAGGCGCTCGACATTCCCGTGATCGCGAGCCTCAACGGCACGACCTCCGAGGGATGGATCGAACACGCGCGCGGTCTCGAGCAGGCGGGAGCCGCGGCGCTCGAGCTCAACGTCTACTCGATTCCGGTCGATCCCGCGGTCAGCGGCGCCGACGTCGAGCGGCGCTACCTGGAGATCGTCCGCCAGGTCGAGAGCGAGCGTGCGCATTCCGATTTCGATCAAGCTCGCCCCGTACTTCAGTTCGATGCCGCACATGGCAGCCGAACTGGTCCGAGCCGGTGCGGACGGTCTCGTGCTCTTCAATCGCTTCTACGCACCTGACATCGACCTTGCTGACGCTGCGCGTGACGCGGTCGCTGCCGTTGTCGACGGCCGCCGAGCTGCCGCTCTCGCTCGTGTGGATTGCCCTCCTGTCGCGCCGCGTCACCTGCTCGCTCGCGGCCAGCCGTGGCGTCGAGTCGGACGTCGAGGTCGTCAAGTATCTGCTCGTGGGCGCAGACGTCGTCATGACGGCTTCGGCGCTGTTGCGGCATGGGCCGCAGCACATCGCGACGATGAGGGACGGGCTCGAACGCTGGCTCTTCGCGAACGGGTTCGACTCCGTGGACGCGATTCGCGGCCTCAAGGACGCCACGCACGTCGAGCACGTCGATGCGCTTGATCCGCGCGCAGTACGTCGCGGCGCTCACTGACTACCTGCCCGGCAAGCTCGTCTAGAGATTTCTTGACTGAACACAGGAAGGAGGAAGGCCCCTCAGGGGGAAAGAAGCCTTCCTACTCGTACGATACGTCGAAGCCCCTTGCAGTTCAAGACTGTTTGTTTTGCCATGAGACCCGTATCATCGCCAGTCCATGGCGAAACGCACGGGTCGTGGTCGGCGCCGCACTCCCCAACCTCGGCGCGCGGCCAGACCGGCCCGAGCCGGTGCCCTTCAGCGCGCGAGTGAGTCGCTCGCCCACGACGCAGGCGCGTTCCGAAGTCCTCTCGCACGCCTGCTGGATACGCCACACCTTGCGCGAGTTGTGCCTCACCTTCCGGCAGAAACGCTGCATCAGCTGCTACGGCACTACGGACTCGAATCCTGTGGAGAAATCGTCGCTTCGGCAACACCCGCCCAGCTGACCACCCTTTTCGATCTCGATCTCTGGCGCAGCGCTCGACCAGGCCGCGACGAGCGTTTCGATGTGGAGCGGTTTGGCGAATGGCTCGAACTGTTGGCGGACGAAGGTGGCACCGGGGCTGCGCGAGCCGTCGCGGCCATGGACGATCATCTGCTGACTGCCGGGCTCTCGCGGTACATCCGCGTCTTCGATCCGGCGGCGATCGCCGAAACCACCTATCTTGATGGTGAAGTGATTGACTACGACCTGACGCCGCACGGAGGTCCCGAGCGTGAAGTGGGTGGTTACCTCGTGCGTGCCATTCGGGCTGACGGGTGGGACGCGATCGTCGCCGTGCTCCTCGCGCTCGATGCCGAGGCTCCCGAGCGTTTTCACGCAGTCATGGGCGAGTGTCGACGGTTCTCCAACTCCACGCCGGAAATCGACGGGCTCGACGACCTGCTCACGGAGCCGGAACAGCTGCTCCATGACGTCGCACTCGACCGCGAGCGTCGGCGTTCGCAGCAGGGATACATCACGCCGGGCGACGCGCGCGCATTTCTCCTGATGGCAAGACGGCCGCACCGCCAGGCGCCTGGGGAGCGGTCGGCCAATCCGATCGTGGCCGCGTACTTTCGGGCCGCCGACGACACGGTCGCGTCCGGAGCCGATCTCGCTCTGGACCTGACGCGAGGTGCATTGGCGCCGCCGGCTGCAGGTCCCGGTGTCGCGGAGGCGTTCGACGCGTTCATCGACGTGCTCGCCACGGCGGGGCTGAAGCCCCATCGACCACGAGCGCTGCCTGAAGGCGCCCACCCTCAAGCGGAACGTGATGCGCGTATTCGAGCGCTGATGGAATACGTTCGCGACCGCGACGACGTCAGGTACCTTGTACGGAGCCAGGAACTGGCCTTCCTCGCTAACGCGCTCATGGCCGGATGCTCGATTCAGTCACGATCCTTTACTCCCCAGGAAGCCTCGGATGCAGCCGCTGGCGTCTGTAATCTGGGTCTCGAGTATTGGACTGCGCACGGGCCCGAGTTCAATGCGACGCCCTCGGCCGACCTCGACATCGCGTTGCCCGACGCGTTTCTGATGGATCACGACCTTGTGTCCGTGTTCGAAGTGGGATGGGCGGTGCTCTATGAAAACGTCAGCATGTTCGTGGCCGAGCGACTTCTCTTCGCGCTGTCGGACGTGCGATGCTGTGATGCAGACATCCAGGAAGAACTCGGCACGCTTCGGATCGAGCTCACGAGGCAGTGTCAGGCAGGCACACCATGGCGAGCGCGCAATGCCGTCGATGTGATCGCCACGCTCGACATGCCCGCCTGGGTCAGCGTGCGTGGCTTGCTGGATGAATGTCCGGTAATGCCCGCGGCGTTGACGGCAACACTCGAGCGTCGGACCGGCGCGATCAGTGCGACCGAGTTCGAGTTCATCTCCACCCGCAGCCAGCTCGGCAACGTGCGGGAATTCATGGCGCGCTTTCTCGATATTTTGTCAGGGACACATTCCGCACCTGGCTCGTGAACCGCCGCACGATCGAGCCCGATCGGTCGCGTCAGCTCTGGCGCGGATGTCATCCACGAACTTGGCCCTCATTCCCGGCATGCGCCCGCGCGCTGAGGAGTATATATCTCGCGGATGGGCTGGAGTGAACGACGGCGGCAGACGGCACCTGCCGCGCTGACGCCTATAGACAGATCGAGTCGGCGGATGGCCGTCCACCTCGCCTCATCGCCTACGGTATTCCGGACACCCTCCGACCGGTTGGGGCATTCCACGCCGGCGGTTCGTGGGCACAACACCCGGAAAGTCGTGAGAACACTCAATGAATCTACCAGTTTTCCATTTCTATGCCGCTCGGCACGCGGCCTGCACTCTTGCGCGGCTGTCCGCTGGGGTGATTGGATGGATGGGCCGTTGAGCCACTGATCCGTGACGGCGCTTCGGTTTCGCTCGAGTCCAGGGGAAGCCCTTCGTTGGCCAGCCCAGACGATCGGGTGATGCCTCTCCCTATTTCATCCGCTGTTACTGGGCCGCGTTCTGGCGGCCTGTCTGTCACCGCTCTGCGCAGGGTTGACAGACCCGCGACGTTGGCCGTAGCCTCTCGACTCACTGAGGCTGGGGCGGGCACTGGACTCGGTTAGTTGGAAACGCGCGTCAACGCGCGACTAGGAGGGATGTATGAAGCGGGTTGTCGTGGGAATCATTGCAGCGGCAGTTCTGGTGTCGATGACGAGTACGGCCATGGCGCAGACCAAGACCATTGCGTCGGAGACGAGAGTCGAGTCGGCTACCGTCGAGGCAGTCGAGGCCGCGAGCCGCACGCTCACGCTCAAGAAACCGGACGGTACCTACGTGGTGACCGTCGCAGGGCCGGACATCGCGCGGTTCGCGGAGGTCAAGGTCGGCCAAAAGGTCAATGTTCGGTATATCGACAACGTCATCGTCCGGCTGAAGAAGCCAGGCGAGCCGGACGTGGATACCGCCGCAAAAGCCACGACGGGTTCCGGACAGGCCATGCCTGGCGGCACCAGGGCCAAGCAGCGGACGATCACTGCCTCGATCACGGCGATCGACCCGAACATGCCGTCGATCACCTTCACCGGGCCGAACGGCTGGAAGTACTCGTCCAAGGTGGAGGACAAGGAAGCTCTCGCCAAAGTCAAGGTCGGCGACAAGGTCGACATTGTCTGGACAGAAGCGGTGCTGGTGTCGGTCGAGCCCGGCAAGTAGGTGTCGAATCGACGGCCGGGGCGGTCCGCCGTGATCGCTCCCGGTCGTCGGTGATTCCAGATCGTCGGTTCCCACTGGTTCACACCTAGCTCGCAAAGGAGTGCGCCGTGTTCTCTAAGCTCTCCGCGGAGTTCTTCGGCACGTTCTGGCTCGTTCTCGGAGGTTGCGGCAGCGCGGTGCTCGCGGCCGCCTTTCCCGACGTTGGAATCGGATTGCTCGGCGTGTCGCTGGCGTTCGGTCTCACGGTGGTGTCTGGGGCGTACACGTTCGGCCCGATCTCCGGCGGTCACTTCAACCCCGCTGTCTCCGTCGGTCTGTGTGTGGGAGGACGTTTTCCCGCCGCGCTGCTATTGCCTTACGTCGTGGCACAGATCGTCGGTGGGATCGTCGGCGCGGGCGTGCTGTACCTCATCGCGAGCGGCCGCGCGGATTTCAGCCTCGCCGGCGGGTTCGCCTCCAACGGCTACGGCGCGCACTCACCGGGTGGATATTCGCTTGCGGCGGGGCTCGTGTGCGAAGTCGTGATGACGTTCATGTTTCTGATCGTCATCCTCGGCACGACTCACAAACGCGCTCCAGTAGGATTCGCGGGTCTCGCGATCGGCCTCGTACTCACGCTGATCCATCTGATCAGCATCCCGGTGACGAACACCTCGGTCAATCCAGCGCGCAGCACCGCAACCGCAGTGTTCGTTGGTGGCTGGGCGATTCAGCAGCTCTGGCTCTTCTGGCTTGCTCCGGTGATCGGTGCCGCCCTCGCGGGCGTCGTGCACAAGGCGCTTCTCGACAGCTCAGTCGAGGAACCTCCCGTGACCGGTCGCGCCCGTTCGTAGGTCGCTGCCAATTCGAGCGGCGGGACGCAGCGGGAGACTAGAAGCTACCTCATAAACCTGACGCTCGTTCCAAGGTGCGAGAGAGCGTGCAGGGGAGTCCGAGGGGCGAAGCCCCTCGGGATAAGACTAGGGTAGCTCCACGTCATACGCCCTTACCCGCCAGGTGCCATCCTCCTTCCGCCAGAGCAGACGTAGGACCGGCGCGTCACCGCCCTCGGTTCGAAATCGAAACGTCATGCCGAAGGCGTCCCCGTATTCGAGGGGGATCGGATCGGGCGGTACCGCGCCACGGGCACGGGCGTCACACTCGACGACGTCGCCAAGCGCAGCGGTGAAGCTGGTGAGGCTGAACAGGCGTGAGTACGGCTGATCCATCACACGAATCGCCGGGTGGAGCGGCTCGGCGGCCTCGATGATCGCGTCCAGCTGGCGCGATGTGCCAACCGATTGGCCGATGCGTTCGAGACTCGCGCGGATCTTCCGGCCGGCATCCTCGGGCGATGTCGACGCCGGCAGGTCAGGACCTCGCAGGAGGTCATAGCATGCGTAGCTGGCCGTCGAGAGGTATCGAAACGCCGCATCGTAGTTCTTGCGAACCAACCAGGTTTCAACGAAGTCCTTCGCCGCGTTGACAAGGGAGACGTCGGCCTTGATCCTCACGACCTTGGGCTCGGGTGGCGCCGGCGGAGCCAGCCTCTCATCGGGTTCCGGCTCCGTCTGCCAGGACACGATCTTCCAGTACCCGTCCTGCCTGGCCCACAGCAACGCGATCGAGGCGTTCTTCGCTGACCCGGCGATGCGGAAGGTCGCCGCAAAGTGTTGGCCGTACGCGCGCGATCCCTTCGCCGCGCCCGGGATCAGCCGGGTCTCGCAGTCGAACCTGGACGCGATGTTGTCGGGCACGTCGTAGAGGACGAACTGGGCTTGACGAGGGTGGGGCACCGCGCGAAGCCCAGGGATCGTCAGAGGAAGACCGATCGTCAGGCCCTCGAGCGAGTCGTGTTTGCCGATGGCGTCGTGAGCCGCCTTCAGATTGACCATGATCTGAAACGGCGCGAGGCCGCGGTCGAATGACGACGGATCGGGCGTGTCCTGCGCGAGACACGCGTACGATCGTGGCGACACATAGCCCATCGCCGCGACCACGTCGCCTTCAACCAGCCACGCCTGAAGGAAGTCAGGGACCATTACCTTGATATCCTTCTTGCCCGCGCGCGGCACCGTCGGTAGTGAAGGCGTGGAGGTCGTATCCACGGCGTCAGGAGTCCGCGCGAGGCGGACACCGAAGAAGCTTCGCCACCACTGCTGATACCCAGTCCACTGCGAGGCATGCCGATCGGCGTTGTTGCCGGCGCGGACGTCCGAGTTCGCGGAGCTCAGGTGTCCGTTGAGCAACCCGACGGGAAAGATCGACGATCGATAGTCGACGTCGACGTCTGCCTGACGGCCGTCGAGCGCAATTGAAACCTGAATTGACGGCGTGCCTCTCTGTTCGCGGTAGTTGAGCGGATATCCCTTGTGGTAGATGGTGTTGTCGACACCCCGCTTGAACTCCCGCGACCGCTCCAACATCTCGCGCGCGTTCGGTGTCAATCGCACGTACATCCGAAACTGGCGATCGCCCGACGCACCCGAGACTTCGCCTTTGACGGTGTCGACGCGCTCGATGAGTGCCAGGCCATCGCCGAACTTCTGGCCCGAGGCGTCGGTCAGCGGAGTCGTCATCAGGGCATGCGTGACCGCGTCGAACGTCGTCTTCGTCGAGAGGCTGAGGATATCGTCGTAAAACGGACCGGCATCCAGGCTCTGACCGGTAACCTTGTTGAATCGCGCCACCCAGTCGCCGACGAGCTGCTGACGACGCTGGTCGAGCCCCGAGTAGCCTCCTCCCAAAGGTCGTGGGGGCTCCTGCGCCTTGATGATCGCAACGGCCAGGGCCGAGAAAAGGACGGCCCCAACGATCCCATACGTTCGCCGGAACCAGAGCAGCAGCATGTCGTCCATTCCTCACTTGGGCGGAATACGCCGAAACTCGCCACCAGCAACCCACGTGCCGATTGCCTTCGGCGCCGAAGGCCGTCTCGCGCGCGAAGATTGCTGCGAACGTTGATTCTCTACAGGTACCAGGCGGGATAGCAAACGGCGGTCTTTTCCGGATGCCCTTCACGCTTTCAAGGGCGCATATCGTACGGCCAGCACAGTGATGTCGTCCGACTGCTTGGCGCCGGCGGAGAACGCGCGAACGTCGGCCAGCACACGCGTCACTATTTCCAAAGGCGTCGCGCCAGAGGTTTCGGCCAGCGTGGCAAGCAGTCGGTCTTCGCCGTAGAAGTCTTCGCTTGGGTTCATCGCCTCGGACACGCCGTCCGAGAACAGCACGAAGGTGTCACCGGGCTCGAGCGACATGAATTCGCAGTCGATCGGATTGGACGGCATGAGGCCTGCCGGGCGTCCTGACGAGGGAAAGGCGAACCGCGGGGCCCGACCAGGCGAGACGACCGCAAGTTGGTGGTGCCCGGCGCCCGCGCACGCCACACGTCCTTGCACCAGGTCGAATACGAGGCACTGCAGCGTCACGAACATGCCCCTGGGATTCTGTTCGGCCAGCTCGTCGTTGAGCCGCCGCAGGATCTCGTCCGGCTCCGCGATGTGTCTGGCGAGCGTGCGAAGCACAGTCACGGCGACGGCCATGAACATCGCGGCCGGAATCCCTTTTCCCGACACATCACCCAAGGCCACGACCACGCGACTGTCGGACACCCGCAGCACCTCGTAAAGATCGCCGCCGACCTCACGGGCGGGCTCGATAGCCGCAGAGACCTCGAGGCCGGTGCTTTTCGTGGCGGCCGCGAGGTCCGCGGGGAGGATACCCATCTGGATCTCGCGGGCGATCCGCAGGTCCCGGGCCATCGCTTCGCGAACGGCGTCGGCGTAGGCCTTGGCCTTGAGCAGCGAACGGACTCGCGCCTTGATCTCCAGCACCTCGAATGGCTTCGTGAGGTAATCGTTGCCGCCTACCTCGAAGCCCAGTGCCTTGTTCTTGACGTCCTCGAGCGAGCTGAGGAACATCACCGGCACTTCTCGCGTCGGCTTGTATGCGCGCAGTCTCCGACAGACCTCATAGCCATCGAGGCCGGGCATGACGATATCGAGCAGCACGAGATCCGGTGGGCTCTTCTCGACGCTGCGAAGCGCGGCGGCACCGTCGATGGCGACGCTCAACTTGTACTCGTCCCGCAGCGCCTCGACCAGGATGTCGACATTGGTCTTGACGTCGTCCACGATGAGAACGCGGCTATCGGACAGGTCCTTCACGTCAGATACTCCCTGCGCTCGCACGACCCCGCTGCGGTGTTTCCCGGTGGCGAGGGTGATGCGGAAGTTTCGTTCAACCTACGGGAAGCCTCTCGAGGGCCTGCGACAACCGCGCCTGCGCGTCTTCAAAGGCGTAACCCTGGACGAGCGCTTCAAACTCTCGCCAGGTCTCGTCACCGAATAGCGGACGCAGGGCCGCGTGATTCGTCTCGAGAAAATCGGCAGCGCCGGGATCGAGCTCAGAGAGCAGGGCGGACAATCGTACCGCCGTCGCGCGAGACTGTTCAGGGCTCGGCGGTGCCGTCGTCGTAGCTGGCTGTGGAGCGCCGGCAGCAGGTAGCTTGAGCGCGCCTCGCAGTTCCGTGACGAGCGGCGCCAAACACGCCACGACCTGCTGTGTGGCGGCATCCACGCTCGTGGCGTCTGCGCGATCGTGAATCAACCTCTCCAAGACGCCGGCAGTCGATTGCACTCGGGTGGCGCCGAGGTTACCCGATACACCCTTGAGGCTGTGCGCGAGCCGCTCGCCCAGTGGGATATCCCCTTTGGCCAATGCGTCGGTGATCTGCTCGACCGACGGGCCTTGCTGCTCGATGAACTGGCGAAGCAGCTTCAAATAGAGCTTCCGATTGCCGCCGACGCGTGACAACCCGTCCTTTGTGTCGAGGCCGGCAATCGACGGCAGTTCGTGAGAACTGTCGTCCGCAGGACGGTAGCGCAGGGAGAGAGTCGACGTTCAGATCGGCGGCCGCGGCGTCCGCAGACTTGTAGAATCGCGCCACCGTCTCGAACAGATTGGCGGGATCAATCGGCTTGGCGATGTGGTCGTTCATGCCGGCGGCGAGGCAGCGCTGGCGCTCCTCAATCGTGGCATGCGCTGTCATCGCGATAATCGGGAGCGCGGCAAAACGCGTGTCGGAACGCAGCTTCGCCGTCGCCTGGTAACCATCCATCTCCGGCATCTGAAGGTCCATCAACACGGCATCGAACTGGGGCGGTTGCGGGCCACTCGACAGAATCTCGACCGCCTCGCGTCCATTGTTGGCGATCGTGACGCTGGCGCCAGCGCCCTCGCAGGAGTTCGGTGGCGATTTGCTGATTGATCTCGTTGTCTTCGGTGAGGAGTATCCGCGCGCCGCGGAGCCGCGTCGCCTGTCCATCCTGCCGGGCTTTGCTGGTCTCTTCCTCGCTGTGGGCGAAGACGTTCACCAGTGTGTCGACGATCATCGACTTCGTGATCGGCTTGACGAGAAAGCCGTCGAGCTGCAGCCGCTCGGCTTCCTCGCGGACTTCCTCGCGCCCGAACGCCGTGACGAGCACAATTGCCGGCTGATGGCTCAAGGTCTCGTCGCTTTTGATGTGGCGGCTGGCCTGCAAACCATCCATACCCGGCATGCGCCAATCCATGAAAACGATGTCGTAAGGCGCAGTGGCATCGTGGTCCTGAATCGCGGCGATGGCCTCCTTTCCGGACGCAACGGCATCGACCTGTCTGGCGAGGGCGCTCAGCGGCTCCTGCAGAATTTCGCGCGCCGTCGCATTGTCATCCACGACGAGCACGCGGAGCTGGGCAAGCCTTTCAGGAACGATCGTCCTCGAACCCTTCGCGGCGCCGACGCCGAGCCAGACGGTGAAGTAGAACGTCGTGCCGACGCCCGGTTGGCTGTCAAGCCAGATGCGACCGCCCATCAGCTCCACCAGCCGGCGGCAGATGCTGAGGCCCAGGCCCGTTCCGCCGTGCTTGCGGGTCGTCGACATGTCGGCCTGTGTAAACGGCTGGAACAGTTTCGCCGATTGCTCAGCGCGTCATACCGATCCCGGTGTCACTCACGGAGCACTTGAGTTGCACCTTCTCGCCCGTGCGTTCGAGCTGTTCGATGTCGACCCGGATTTCGCCGCGTTCGGTGAACTTCACGGCGTTGTTGACGCAGTTCGTCAGAATCTGACCGAGGCGGACCGGATCGCCAAGCAGATGCTCGGGCAGGCCTGGCGCGACGTGCACCAGGAACTCGAGTCCCTTCTCGTGCGCCTTTTGCGCGGTCAGCGTCGTGACGGAGCTGATGACGTCATCGAGTCTGAAATCGGTTGTCTCGATGTCGAGCCGGCCAGCCTCGATCTTGGAAAAGTCGAGAATGTCGTTGATGACCGCCAGCAACGATGTGCCGGCATTGTGAATCTTGCTGACGTAATCGCGCTGCTTGGGCGAAAGCTGGGTTTTGAGGGCGAGATGCGACAGCCCGATGATCGCGTTCATCGGCGTTCGGATTTCGTGGCTCATGTTCGCGAGGAACATGGATTTCATCTCGGTGGCTTCCTCGGCCTTGTGTTTGGCGCTGACGAGTTCCGTCGCTTGTTCCTCGAGCTGGCTCGCCTGCGCCCGCGTCTGGCCGAGCAACTCCTGCGTGCGCAGATTGCGCTGCAGAATGTCAAGGCTCATGGCCACCACCGGCAGCAATTCGTCGACGAGAGACTTTTCAAGGCTGTTGAGCGGGCGGAAGGAGGCGACTTCGAGCACGCCGAGCACCGCGTCCTTAGACGCCACCGGGAGCGCCATTGCCTGAACCGGAGCGGCCTGGCCAAGACCCGAGGCAATGGTGAGGTAGTCGGGAGGCAGATTCGTGACTGCGATGATCCGTCGCTCGCGCGCACACTGGCCAACCAACCCCTGACCGATTGGGATCGAGCTGGCAGATCCAGAGCCGTCGGCAAAGCCGTAGGCGGCGACGCGTTGTAGATAGCCGAGTGTTTCGTTGGCGACGTAGAAACCCGCGACGCCGCCACCCAGCATCGGCACGAGGTTCGACAACAGCCGTCGGCCGAACTCCTCCAGTGAGTCCGCGCCTTGCAACTCGCCCGTCAGTTTCGACACGTTGGACTTGACCCAGCGTTGTTCGTCCATGGCGGCGGCGCCTTGTTTGAGGACGTCAATCGAGCGCGCCAGGCCGCCGGTTTCGTCCGTCGCACGCGACGAAGGGCACTGCCTTCTGGTAATCGCCGGCGGCGATTGTCTTGACCGACGCGTCGAGCGCCTGAATTGGTGTGACGATGCGGCGGAAGGTCAGAAAGCCAAGCAGGCTGGCTACGAGCAAGGCCGTCAGATTGGCAACGAGCATGCGCCGCTGAAAACGTTCGATGACCGCGATGGCTTGCTTTCCGGCGGCAGTCGCCGCCTCCTGGTCGTGCGCGATCCATTCATTCGACACCCTGCTGAGACGCGGGCCGAGCTCCCCGAGCCTCCCAGTGAACTGAGCCAGCGCCTCCCCGACACGGCCCTCGTCCGCCAGCGACATGGTGTGCTTCGCGCCAGCGATCCACTCGCGGCTCACGCTCTGGTACTCATTGAGCAGCCGCCGGTCCTTGTCGCCGAGGATCAGGCCGTCCGCGTACTCCTGCATGAGGCGGTTCACTTCCCGTTCGTCGTCGTCGAAAAGGCGGCGAGCCGCAGTGCGATCCGCGTCGGTAGTGGCCAGTAAATGGCTGCGCAGATTTACGCGCAGTTCGGCGGAGCCCCGTGAGAGATTCCCCAGCGTCGCGAGAGCAACGATGCGCGATTCCGCCACGAAGCGGCTGCGCGCCTCGATCTGCTCCAGTTGCAGCCGAGTGAAGACGCCAAGCCCGACCAGCGCGGCCAGGGGACAGCGAGCAGGATGATCAAGCGTTTGGCAATCGTCATCGTTCGATGCTCAGGGGCATTGTAACGCTTTGCTTTTTTGTGCTCATTCGGGCACGATGCGTGCGCGCCCAGGCTGATTGAATGTTCTCGAAACTCCTCATCGCATGGGGCCTGATGGCCTTGTGCGTCGTGATTCACGCGATCGGCGTGACCTCCGCGGTGCGGTGGCTGCGCTATCCAACGACCGCCGCGCGCCACTTCTGGCGGGACACCTGGTTGTTCATTCGCCTGGCGGGCTGGATTGTTCTCCTCCACCTGATCGAAATCACGACGTGGGCGCTGTTTTACGTGCGGAAGGACGCCATGGCCGACCTGCCGTCCGCCCTCTACTTCAGCGCCGTGACCTACACGACGACCGGCTACGGCGACCTCGTGCTGCCGGAGGAGTGGCGACTGGTCGGGGCAATCGAGGCGCTCACGGGCATTCTGATGTGCGGGTGGTCGACCGGCTTCTTCTTCGCGGTCGTGAGCCGCATGTTCCGGAGCCGAACGCGGTTGATTCGTGAACATGGCGACACTGCTGTCGGAACTTCGCCACAATCCGCTGCTCTGGCTGCTCGTGCTTCGTGCCTGTCGTGTTCGTCGCGCAGTCACTCGAGCCCGAAGCACACACCCTGCTGTTCGTGTTGTCCGTTCTCGCGATCGTGCCGCTCGCCACGTTGCTCAGTCACGCCACCGAATCGGTGGCGGCGAAGACCGGCGACACCGTCGGCGGGCTGCTCAACGCGACGCTCGGAAACCTCACCGAACTGGTGATCGCGCTCGCCGCGCTGAGCTCAGGCCAGTACATGCTGGTCAAGGCGTCGATCGCGGGCGCCATCGTCACCAATTCGTTGTTCATGCTGGGTGCATCGTTTCTCCTCGGCGGGCTGAAGTACCACGTGCAGGAGTTCAATCGCGTCAGCGCCCGTCTTCAGGCGAGCCTGCTCTTCCTGGCCACAATCGCGATTGTTGATTCCGTCCGCGATCAGGCTGGCCGATGGCGGGCCGTCAGCGGCGTTCACGCAGCAATTGAGCCTCGGGTTGTCCGGGTTGCTCATCGTTGCGTATGGGCTCGGCATGGTGTTCTCGCTCAGGACACATCGCGAGTTGTTCGCCGCCGCGGAGCACGGCCACGACGAAGAGCCATCATGGCCGATTGGGCGTGGCGCTCGCCACGCTGGCCGGCGTCACGGTGCTGGTGGCGCTGGTGAGCGAAGTGTTCGTCGAATCGGTGCAGCAAGCTGCCGTGGCATTCGGGATGACGCCCGCGTTTGTCGGGTTCATCGTCGTCGCGTTGGTTGGCGGCGCGGCGGAGATGGCGTCGGCGTTTTCCGGCGCGCGCAAGAACCGGCTGGACTTGAGCGTGGGTATTGCACTCGGGAGCGCTTCGCAGATCGCGCTTGTTTGTGGCCCCGGTGCTCGTGCTGCTCAGCTATGTGATCGGCCCGACGCCGATGGATCTGCGATTGTGGCCCGGCGCCGTGATGATGATGCTGATCGCGACGCTCACCGCTTCGCTCGTGACCAACAGCTGGACGATCCGCATGGTTCGTCGGCGTGCTCGTCTTGATGGTCTACCTGATCTTCGCGATGACGCTGTACCTCTTGCCGCCGAGCGCGCAATGACGTCACACACCGCGCGTTACGCGATGAATGGCGAGCAGCTCACGCCATCCCTCAGTCGAAGAGAAACCGCTTCCAGTTGGCCTGCGGCAACGCGTGGGACGCGAAGTACCCGCGCTGCCGGCGGATCTCTTCTGGAGGGAGCTGCAACAGATCGTTGGCATGGCTCGAGATGTCCTGTTCACTCCGTGGGTTGTACATGACGATTTCACGCGCACCGAAATCCGTCGGCGGGTGCTCGAAGTAGAGGTTGTAGGCGTCCCCGTTCGGTTCGTATCGATAGCGCTCGACGCCGATGATCCCTGGGAGATAGTCAGGCGAGACGGAGCTGATCGCGACCGGATAGGCGCCGGTGCGCTGGCGGAACCCTTCGATGTCGGTGATGATCAGCGCCGCGTTGGCGATCACCCGGTCGCGGCCCCACGCGGCAACGGATTCGACGAGTGTCATGCGCGACGCCGTCGCAACCAACGGAACCAGGATCAGCGCGACCGGTACCGCCCGAGGTAGATTCTCGCCGTTCGTTCGTGCCGCGCCGACGCGTCGCCAGAGGCGGACGATCCAGACGACCCACGCCGCCCCAAAGACCACTGCCCCTGCTGTGCTCCCGGTCGCCGCCATCCCGAGAGCGGCGACAGCGGCGACGAGCCCCGCCGTGACCAACGCCATCCTCGCCAGCGCGTATCCTCGACCCGAGACCAGCCACGCCGCCCCGAGAGGCATCAGCAGCAGGCCTCCGAACGCCAGCACGGTCGCAGCCAGCGACAGATCAGCCGCAAGCGGATCGTAACGACCGGGAAGGAACGGAAGAAGCATCGCGCCGATGAGAAGCACGATCCCGAGCGCGATACGCATATATGGCTGGGGCGCCGCTCACGCCAGCTCGGCCTCGACAATGCTCACGTCGGAGGCTGTCGGAAACACACGCGTCATCTTCAGTCCGGCGGCGGCCAGCAAAGTTCCGTACTCCGCGGAGGTCCGCTCTTCCCCGCCGGGGATCGTCAGCATCACCATGTCAACGATCTTGCCGAAGTGCGGCGTATCGCCCTCCGGCAGCACGAACTCGACGATCAGCAGCTTGGCGCCCGGCTTCATCGCTGTGCGGCAGTTGCCGAGAATCGTCAGGCACTGGTCCTCGTTCCAATCGTGAATGATGTGCGACAGGATGTAGGCGTCCCCGCCCGCAGGCACGCTGTCGAAGAAGCTGCCGTGCTCGATCGAGACTCGGCCGTCCACCCCGTGCGCGCGCAGCAGCGCCGGCGCGTCCGTGACGACATGCGCGCGATCGAAGAGGATGCCTCGCGGCTGAGAGTGGCGCTTGAGGATGTGGCCCAGCATGTTCCCGGTGGCGCCGCCGACATCGACGATCGTGGCGAGGCGCGAGAAGTCATAGGCGGCGGCAACTGCCGGCGGCTCCGCGCCATGGATGCCAACCATGGCTTCGCTGAACTGCGCGGCCTCGTCCGGATGCTGCGCCAGATAGTCGAAGATCGGCATGCCGAAGACTTTCTCCATCGCGGTCTTGCCGGTCTCGAGTGAATACTGGAACTCGGCAAAGGCGCTCCGGAATGTCGGTCCCGCCATCGTGAGGACGGTCGCCCGCGCCGCTCCCGGCGCATCGCTCTTCAGTGCGGCGCCGAGGGGCGTGAGGGCGAAGCGGTCGCCGGTCTCCTGCGTCAGGATGCCAAGGCTCGCCAGCGTCCGCATGAATCGATGCAACGCGCGCGGATTGGCGCCGGTGACGGCCGACAGCTCGCTGGCCGATCGCGGACCACCAGCAAGATGGTCGGCGAGACGCATGTTGGCCGCGGTGCAGACAAACTGCGACACCCAATACGCGGTGCCCATCTGAATGATCTGCGCGTGCGGTGGGAGCGATGACGGAGAACCTTTCGAATCGGACATGGCTGCTACGCTATCACACGGGGTCAGTGACGATCGCGCCGTGAGGCAGGATGAATTTCGTGGACTGGAGGGCGGACGCGGGCCGCACGCAGCGATTGGCGGACCGCCCAACGATCCGATCGCTCACATGCAGGGCCGCGACGCGAAGGGAATCCGCCCCGGTGCATGGTGTCAGACAAGGTCGGGGAGCCCAGGAGCCAGCATGCGGGTCATGCTGGTGGGGTTCCTGATGTTCTGCGCGGCCATCCACTCGTCGGCCTGCCGCTGAAGCGCGCGCCCGCGCTCGTCGTGCTGCAACGCGGCGATCCGGCGGCTGGCAGCAGCGGCGTACAAGCTCATGTCGGCGCGCTCGAATCGATCGACGGCGTCGTACAGATGCCTCAGGGCCAACGGAGCACTCCCCTCGAGGTGTGCAATCCCGGCCCGAACCAGCAGGGCGATCGGATCGGACCATGGCATGCGCTCGTTCGCGATGCGACGAGCGCCGGCGCGAGCAACGGACAGCAATCGGCTGGATCTCCTGTTCGTGGCGGCCATCGCCAACGCGCTGCGGGCGCGGAGGTAGAACCACTCGATCCGAATGATCTGGACGCGCCTCAAGTAGGAGGCCCGAAGTCTCGATTCCTGTTCGGCAAGCAGGCACCACGCTGCTTCACCGTCGCCCCGATAGAGCGCGGTCTGCACGCGCGCCAGCATTGCGCTGTAATGTTGGCGGTGAAACCTTTCGTGCGACCATCGCGCGATGCTCTCGACCGTCTCACGCTCTCCCTCGTCGGGATCGTCCGACGCCAGCCACACGTAGTTGGCTCGGGTGGCCAACTCCGTGGCGAGGTACAAGTTTCCTCGGCCGCGAGCGTCGGCGAGAAGAACAGGAACCTGCCTGGAGACTTCACGGAGCTCTCCCAGATACAATTGGGCCCAAATCACGAGATTTTGTGCGATGGTCAATTCCCACGTGGATCCTGCGCAGCGGTCGCGCAGGATGGCCAGCGCCTGCTCGGATGACGTCAGCGCCTTTTTCCATTCTCCCGCGGTCATCGCATTGATGCCGCCCGCCAGCAGCGACAACGCGATGGCGTGGGGATTTCCGACGCTCTTTGCCAGAGCCTTTGACTCCTCGACCAGCCTCTCACTCCACTTCCGGCCCGTCGGATACGCGCCTCTGGCAGCCGACTCCATCGCCATCCCGCGCGCAATACGGTAAGGCTCGCCGGCATCGAGGGCCATGAGCAGGTGACGCGCGGTGAAGTCCGAAGCGCTGACTACGTCCGCCATTGCCAGACCAGTCGCGGCAGCCCAACACGTATCCATGCGGAGGAGCGCATCTGCATCGACGCTGTCGACACTGCGGGGAACGAAAACCAGCCCGCGCCACCGAAGCCGCAGCCGTTGCCACAGCAACGACAGCACTGCCGCGCGCGGGCTTTGGGCCGAACGCATGCCCAGGCCGTTGAGGACGCTGCGCAGCAGGTCCAGCCCCCGATCGATATGTCCGCCCGTGAGGAACTGCTCGGCCGCGCGGCGTTGCAGCTCCACTCGCCTGGCGTGAGCTGCACCGTCGGCCGCGTGAAGATAGGCTTCGGCGGCGTCGGCCGGCCGGCCGGCGTTGGCGAGCCCGTCGGCGACTCCTTCTTTCCAGGCTGCGGCCGCAGGCGAAGCCGGCGCCAACGCCAGGGCCTGTTTGTACAAGAACGCGGCTCGATCGAACGCGAGTGCGGCGGCGGCTTTCTCGGCAGCGAGTCCAGCCTGAATCGACGCATGGTCGTGATGCCCGGCGCCGCGGTAGTGCTCGAAGAGCGCCTCGCAGTCGTCGCTTCGCTTCTCGAGGAGGGCCTGCACGAGGAGTCCGTGGATCCGGCGCGCCGCCTCGGGCGCAACCTGCGCGGCGAGCACCTCCCGTATCCGATCGTGATAGGTCTCGACCCGCTCCGACGAGCCGCTGCTGCGAATGAAGTGCGAAGCGCGGAGCATCGCCACGAGAGACTGCCTGTCGCGCGCGACCCCGCTCGCGGCGCAGATGAGCTCGGGCGCCATCGGCCGGCCGCAGATCGCTAGCGTCTCGAGGAAGCGGCGCGCCTCGAGCGAGAGCGCACCCAGCCGCGTCTCGAACATCCTCGCAAACGTCGGCGCGTGATGCGATTCCGTCCTCTCGACGGCGGCGTATTGAGCCAGCTGCTCCAGTACGAACGGACTCCCGCCCGCTTCCCGGGTCATGCGGGCTTTGTCGTCGTTCGTGAGCGCCGAGTCGACTGGAAGCAGACCCCCGATGAGGCTGATGGATTCGTCCTCCGTCATCGGCTCGAGCGACACCTCAGTGAACCCGTCCCGGCGCGACCGATCGAGGAGAGACTTGAGCAAAGGATTGCCGGCCGTCTCTTCGCTGCGAAAGCACAACAGTGTGAGCAAGGCCGGCGGACCCGGATGCCGAAGCAGCACCTCGAGCAGGACGGCGCTGTCTCGGTCGGCCCACTGCAGGTCGTCGATCCAGACGACCAGCGATCGATACATCGCCAGCTGGCGCAGCAGGTCCCGCAGCGTCTCGAATGCTCGGCGTCGAAGAGCTGAAGGATCCAGACTCCCGGGCTCCTGATCTCGGTGTGCGTGTGCGATCGCGTCCACCTGCAGCAGCACCGGGAACACTCGCGTCAGCGCCGGAACATCGGGCGGCAGCAGCTTCTCGACGTCCTGGCATGGGATCGACCGGAGGTAGCGGCTCAAGTCGTCGACGACCCCATCGAGCGCCTTGAATGGAACAGACTCGTTCTCGTAGCATCGGCCGGACAGGACGACGACATCGTCGCGTGCGCCGAGCTGACCGACAAAGCGCCGGACGAGCGCGCTCTTGCCGATGCCTGATGGACCGTAGACGGACACGACCGCCGCGCCGCCCCTCTTGACGTCTCGAAAGGCACCGTTCAGCGACGAGAGCTGTCGATCGCGCCCGACGAACGGCGTGTCGCGAATCGCCTCCGGTGCGGTCTCCGAGACGAGGGGCGCAGCAGCCGACGTCAGTCCGCGAAGAGCCTCGGGACCCGACAAGCGTTGCGCCGGATCGCGACGCAAGAGTCCCATGCACACGGCGTTGAGATCGGCTGGCACGTCTGGAGCCACCTGCGACGGATCCGGTGGATCGTCGGATCGCTTGCGGATCAGCACGTCGAGAGCCGAACCGGTGAAGGGGATGCGGCCCGTCAGCGCCTCGTAGAGAGTGGCTCCTACGCCGTACCAATCGCTGGCTTCACCTGTACCTCCCTCGGGTGACATGTAGGCTGGCGTGCCGCCGGTCACGTCGCTGACGTCGGCAGGATGCTGAGGCAGCAGCTCGGCAATCAGACCGAAGTCGAGGATCACGACGCGCCCTTCGGGTGTCACCAGAATGTTGGACGGTTTGATGTCTCGATGAAGCTTGCCCCGCCGATGAAGCGCTGACACGCCCTCGACGAGCTGCCGAAACGCGTGAACGAGCCTGTCGTCGGATCGATGGGCTCGATCCATTCCTCGCGCGTACTCGACAAAGCTCACGCCCCTGACGAGTTCCATTGTGAAAAAACATCGCTCGTCGTCGACGAACAGCTCATAAAGGCACACCAGATTCTGATGAGTCACATCCGCAAGGCTTCGGAACTCGCGCTTCAGACGATAGAGCGCGGCGGCGCTCGTCTGACGCAAGGTCTTCAGCGCAACGACCTCGTCTCGGACTCTGTCGTGCACTTCATAGACCACTCCCATTCCGCCCGCGCCGAGCCGTCGCAGCACACGAAAGCGACCGGTGTCGCCGAACTGCTCGTCGGCGAACACAGCTGGGGGCCGATCTGCCGGATGCTCGAGGAGCGAATGTGTTTCCTGGCTGGCCACCCACTGGCGCATCACGTCAGCATGAAGATCTGGATCCCCGGCGCAGGCCTGATCCAGAAACGCCGCGCGCGCGGACGGCTCCTGCAGCTGGACCTTGTTGAGGACCGCCCGCACGCGCCGTTGCCGGTCGGTCATGTGACTCATCGGCCCGAATCATCGCAGGGGCTTTCTACCGAGGTCAACAAGGGGGCCGACCAATAACACGTGCGCACTGACCATGCGAGTGAAGGCGATCTTTCGATAGCGAGGATGCGCGGCACAGCTTGACAAATAATCTTGTCAAGGCCATTCTGTCGACATGCTCGACGTCGACGTCATCGAGGATCCCGGCGCTGCCGCCGCCGCGCTCGACCCCATCAAGAGTCGGCTGCTCTCGGAGCTGACCGAGCCGGCATCAGCCGCCAGCCTCGCCGGCCGAGTGGGCATGGCAAGGCAGAAGGTCAACTATCACTTGCGCGGGCTCGAAGCGCACAAGCTCGTGCGGGTGGCGGCAGACCGCCGATGGGGCGGGCTGACCGAGCACCTCTACGTCGCCACGGCCACGTCGTACGTCGTCTCACCCGCCGCGCTCGGACCGGCGGCCGCTGATCCCGCACGCGCCACCGATCGACTGTCGGCCAGCTATCTGATCGCCGTGGCCGCGCGCGTTGTTCACGAGGTCGCCGCACTCTGGCGCCGCGCGACGGCTGCGGAGAAGCACCTGGCTACGCTCTCCATCGATTGGCAAATCCTGACGCACCCGCTCGGCCTGCGCGCCCCAGCCGAAGGCCAACGCGTGACATCACCGGCCGGCGTGCCGCGTCTCTCAGGCGTGGTCGAAAGCGTCGGGGCTCCCGAGTATCCCGAACTGCTCCTCCGCTTGGACGCGCCCGCACCTGGTATCGCTCATCTCTTCGCCATGTCGATGGGCGGAAACACCTGTGTTCCAGTCCGTATGTACTTCTATGGTGACCAGGCCGCCGTTGTCGCGGGGCGGGAGGAACCCCTGTGGCAGGAGTGGATCGCCGAACGATTTCAGCCAACCGGTGACGCCAGTACTGTCAGGCCGGCGTAAAGGCCGGCCCCCTTTTTTCACTCCTGGCGAAGGCCAGCCAGCGGATCGATCTTGGTCGCGCGATGGGCCGGTAGCACGCAGGCGGCGAGCGCCACTGTCACCATCACCGCGACGGCGAGAGCGATGTTGGCCGCATCCGTCGCCGTGAGCCCGAACAGCAAGTCGGCGATGACGCTGGCTGTGAACCTCACGGCGGCAACGGCCGCCAGCGTGCCGGCTACCAGCCCAAGGCCGAAGACGACCATCGTGTCGCGCAGACGCTTCACGAATCACCGACCATCGATCCGCACCGAGCGCCCGGCGAATCGCCAGCTCCTTGGTTCGCTGCGCGACGGCGTACGACGCCACGCCGAAGATGCCGATAGACGCCAGGAGCAATCCGAGGAAGCTGAAGAACGCGCTGAGCGCGGCCACCATGCGTTCCTTCGCGATGTCCCGGTCGATGTCCTCGCGCATCGTCCTGATCCCAACCAGCAGCTTCGGATTGATGCGCTTGGATGGCCTCGCGGATCGCGGGCACGATCGCCTCAGGCGCGCTCGCGGTTCTGACCTGCAGCGAGTTGACGCGATCCGGTTCCTTCATCGCCATCGCGAACATCGTCGGGCGGACTTCTGTCCGCACACCGTCGAGCTTCACGTCTTTGACCACGCCGATGATACCGATCTGCCTGGCGACAGGGTCGTCGTTCGGGAAGTAGCGCTTGACCCACGATTCGTTGACGACGAACACGCCACGCTGATCCCCGGCGAAGTCGGTGGCGGTGAACGCGCGACCGCGAAGCACGGGAATGGCCATCGTCTCGAAGAACGACGGCCCGACGTCGGCGCCGTCCCACATCTCCCCTTCACCGAACTCGACGCCGGGCAACCTGATCGCCATCCTGCTGAGGCTGTGCCGCATGATGGGATTGCGCACGCCGGTAACCGACTGCACTCCGGGAACCGCCGCCACACGCTCGAGAAGCAAGCGGTACACGTCGCCGACCTTGCCCTTGCCGTACCCCGCGAAGCGGGTGTCGATCGACACTTGCAGCAGCCGATCGGGACTGAAGCCAACGTCCTGGCGCGACAAGTTCCGGAGCGTCTGGACGAAGAGTCCGGCGCCGACCAGCAACACCACCGAGAGGCCAACCTGGCAAGCCACCAGGACGCGGCCCAACCGGCGGACGCTCCGCGGCGCGGTGCTCCCCTGACTCGATCTGAGGCACGCCGTGGCATCAACCTCCGTCGCCCGCCACGCCGGCGCCAGCCCGAATAGGAGTGCGCTCACCAGCGAGACGCCGGCTGCAAAACCAAGGACTCGGGCGTCACCGTGAAACATCAGGCTTTCCGGGATCGCCGGCAACGGAAGCATCGACACAACGATCGAAACACCCCATCGCGCCAGGACCAGACCCAAGGCGCAGCCTAAGGCTGCGAGCAGCGCAGTTTCGACGAGGTATTGGAGAATCAGGCGCGATCGGCCGGCGCCGAGCGCGGCGCGCACGGTCAGCTCGCGATTCCGGGCGGCATTTCTCACCATGAGCAGATTGCCGACATTCGTGCAGGTGGTGAGCAACACGAGCGTGACCAGAACCATGAGCGCCAGGAGCGCGCCCCTGTACTGGCCGCGCAACTGTGAGAGCCCCTGGCCGGCGGGGACGAGCTCTGTTTCCATCACCATGCCGGGAGGAAAAAACTTCTCAACGAATGGACCAATGATCCCGTGCAGCGCCGCCTGCGCTTGAACGGCTGTCACGTCCGGCTGCAGTCGCGCAATCATCATCAGCGCCCTGTTCGCCTGGGGAGACGAGATCCAGACGTCCGCGGAACTCTCGACCATGAAGCCGTGGAACCGTTGCGGAGCGACACCGATGATCGAAAACGTGCGGCCATCAACGCTCAGCGTGCGAGCAAGCACACCGGGACTGCCACCGAATCGGGCTCGCCACCAACGTTCGCTGATGACCGCCACCGCGTCATCCGACGGCGCCGGCCCCCGGCCGATGACTGGCGTTACACCGAGGTCGCGGAAGAAGTGTGTCGAGATCTGATCGACTTCGCGGGCGGGCTCCGCCGCGCCGTCGACAGCGATCGTGGGACGGTCGAGGCGCCCGAAGCCGACGACCTCGGTCACGACTTGGCGGTGAGCGCGAACCGCATCGAACACCGACGGCTCAAATACGGGAAACGGTTTCCTGAACCCGCCCGGGATGACGGGAACGACCTGGATCTGCACGAGGCGATCCGGCGCGCGCACCGGCAGCGAGCGCAGCAGCAAACCGTCGACGAGGCTGAAGAGCGCCGTGTTCGCGCCGATGCCGAGCGCGAGCGAGACCGTCACGACGAAGGTGAACGCCGGGCTCTTCAGCAGCATTCGGAGGGCGTAGCGTACGTCCTGGGCGAGGATGTCGAAGAGCGGCAAGCCATGCTGTTCGCGGTGCGCTTCGCGGAGCCGGTCAGGTCGGCCGAGCTTCAGCAGGGCCTCGCGTCGAGCGTCCGCGGCGGAGAGGCCGCGCCGCTGGAACTCGTCAGTCAGGAGCTCGAGGTGCGTCGTCAGCTCTTCGTCGAACTCACGCTCCAGCTGGTTCTTCGTAATCAGCGATCGCAGCCGCGACCAGGTCAGCCGAAACCAGGATGTCATTGCCCCGATCCTCCATCGGCAAGGAAACGCCCCATCACGGCCGCCACCCGTTGCCAGTTTTCGGTTTCGGCGGCAAGCTGTTTCTCGCCCGGTTTGGTGATGGCGTAGAACCGCGCGCGGCGGTTGTTCTCCGAGACGCCCCACTTCGAGCGAATCCAGCCGCGCTGTTCGAGACGGACGAGGGAGGTGTAGATAGTGCCTTGATTCAGCAGGACGTTGTCACCGCTGACCTGCTCGATTCGGCGGGCGATGCCGTAGCCATGCAACGATCCGAGGGTGGACAGCGTACGCAGCACCATCAGGTCGAGGGTGCCCTGGAGAATGTCGAGCTTGTCTCTCACGCGGATGGCTCTCCTGTTGTGATTCCACATGAACGCTATTCCTGTCCATGTGGAATGTCAACAGGAATGGCACGGCCGTCGGAAGTCGGGACGTGAGCGGTTCGCAGACTCGATTCGTGGACGCACGTAACCGAACATTGGCCTGAAACACGTTCAAGTCTGAACTCGGCTCGTCTGTTTAGTGACCGTCCGCTGGAGCCACGGAGAACACGGACAACACGGATCGAGTGGTGAAATGGCTTCTAGACGAAAGTCAGCTCATAAACACCTCGTGTTATCCGTAGTCTAGGACGCTGCTGAAAGCTACGTCCAAGTACGCCGCGGTCAACCTCAACGCCAGTATCGATAGAGGCGATCCTTCAGTCTTCCTGCTTGGCTGACGGACCAGTCTGCCGTCCCTGCCGCGATTGGAGAGCGCGAGCGGCTGTAAGGGTGTGAGAACGACGGAGGAGACGGAGATCGCGGAGTTCACCACGGAGGCACGGAGACGCACCGAGGCTTTCACACTGCGGACTGCGGCACAACCGGACGCTCGAGGTCTCGACGGTGGGCAGTCGACAGAGACTGCCTGGACCGCGCGAAGCGCGGTGGGGATGATGAGAGGGGCCGGGATCGCAAGCACCCTCTGAAAACACCACGGGTGCTTGCGATCCCGGCCCCTCGCGTCATCCCCTACGCCGGCCTACGGCCGGCGTCCAGGCAGTCTGCAGCTCGACGGCCTCCGTGCGTCTCGTGCGCTCCGTGTCTCCGTGGTGAAAACCATGATCTCGTCCTCTCCAAACCGAGCGCGCGCTTTCTCTAGTGACGCTTCAGGCCGAGCGCGCGGATCCGCTTGTGGAGTGCCGTCCGCTCGGTTTCGAGCAGCCGCGCCGCCGCCGAGACGTTCCAGTCGGTCTGGTCCAGTGCCTGCCGTATCCGCTCGCGCTCGGCCGAGTCGCGCACTTCCTGCAATCCCGGCACGGGGCGCGAGTGCTGGGCCGATCTGCACCTCCAGCGGGATCGCCTCCGCCGTGATCCGATCGCCCGACGTGAGGATCGCCATCCGCTCGACGACGTTCCGCAGCTCGCGGACGTTGCCGGGCCAGGTGTAGCGGTCGAGCAGCGCCACGGCATCCGGATCGATCGGACGCGGCCGGAAGTTGTTCCGCGCGCAGAACTCGGAAAGGAAGTACGCCACGAGCTCGTCGATGTCCTGCGGGCGCTCGCGCAGTGACGGCACGCGAATCGGCACGACGCTCAGCCGATAGTAGAGATCCTCCCGGAACCGGCCGGTCGACGACGAGCTCGTCGAGACGGCGATTCGTCGCCGAGATGACCCGGGCGGTCACCCTGATCGTCTGCTCGCCGCCCACACGCTGGAGCTCGCCGTCCTGCAGCACGCGCAGCAGCTTCGCCTGCGACGCCTCGTGCAGATCGCCGACCTCGTCCAGAAAGATGGTGCCGCCGTCGGCGAGCTCGAACTTGCCGCGGCGCAGCGCCGCCGCACCGGTGAACGCCCCTTTCTCGTGGCCGAACAGCTCGCTCTCGATCAGCTCGGTCGGGATGGCGGCGCAGTTGACCTTCACGAACGGGCCCGAGGCAAACGGACTCTCGCGGTGGATGTGCGCGGCCAGCAGCTCCTTGCCCGTGCCGGACTCTCCCGACAGCAGGACCGTGACGTCCGATCGCGCGACCTGCGTCGCCTGCCGCACGGCCTGCAGGAACGCGGCGCCGACCCGATCATCCGCGGCGCGTCCCCGACCAGCTCGCGGTAGCGCTGGTTCTCGCGCTGCAGGTCCGACCACTCGAGCGCGTTCTTGACGACCAGCAGCACGCGGTCGCGCGCGAGCGGCTTCTCGAGGAAGTCGAACGCGCCGATCTTCGTCGCCTGCACCGCGTCGGCCACCGTGCCGTGGCCGGAGATCATCACCGCGGCGTGACCGTTCGTCCCACTGCCGCACCAGCCGCAGCAGATCGATGCCGCTGCCATCGGGCAACCGCACGTCGAGCAGGTACATGTCCGCGGCGGCATGGCTTCGTTCCGCCTCGAATGCGGCCGCCGACTCGAACACGCTGACGCGATAACCCTCGCCCTCCAGGATCAGGCGAAGCGATCGGCCGATGTTCGGCTCGTCGTCGACGATGACGATGTGGCGCTTGGCGGATCATGACGGCAGCGACACCCTGAACGCGGCGCCGCCGAGCTCACCAGGAATCACCGTGATGTCTCCGCCCGACAGCAGCGCGTTCTTCTTGGCGATCGAGAGGCCGAGTCCCATCCCGTGCTTCTTGAACGTTATCGTCGGCTCGAACAAGGTCGCGGAGACCTCCTCGCTCAGGCCCGGCCCTGAATCGTGCACGTCGATCGCCACCCGCTCGCCTCCCGCTCGCGTCTGCACGAGGACCGCGCCGCCGGGCCCGGCCGCCTCCGCGGCGTTCTGCAGGAGGTTCGTCAGGATCCCGTTGACCAGGTCCGGCGACGCGTGCGCGCGCGGGCGGTCGTCGTCGAGCTGGAGTTGGTACGTCACACCCGGGTGCGCCGGACGCAGGAGCGCCACGCGGTCCGTGACGACCGCATTGATGTCGAGCTCCTCGGGATGCACCAGCGGTTCGCTCGCGAACTCCGAGAACGCCCGGACGCGGCGCTCGAGCGACTCGATCTCGCTGACGACGATCTGAACGGCCTGATCCATGAACGCGCGCGCTTCGATGCCCTAGGGCCGGCTGTCGTGCCTGCATTTCCTCCACCGTGAGCCGGATCGGCGTCAGCGAGTTCTTCAGCTCGTGCGCGGTCTTGCGTGCCAGCGACTGCCAGCTCGCCATGCGCGTCAGGTGCACGAGCCGCTCGCGGTTCTCCTCGAGTTGATCCGCCATGTCGTTGAACGCGTCGATTGCTCGTCCGACTTCGTCGCGCGCCGCCCACTTCGTCGCGTGGCGCGCCTGGGACGTGGCCGGTCTCCAGCCGCCGCGACCAGTCTCCACCGGCGAAATCGCTGAGCGCCGCGGTGAGCTGCTGGATCGGCCGGCTGACGCGGTGCGCGATGAGCACCAGCGGCAGCAGCGAGACGAGCCACGCGCGCACCGAGCAGCAGCAGCAGCGTCAGCGTAAATCCACGACGCAGGTCGCGCTCTTCGATCGAGTCGACGAGGCGGCGAGTGTCTCGAACCTGCGTGGACAACTGATCCATGCTGATGCCGCCCAGATCCCGGCTGTAGACCTCGACGCCGGGCTGACGGCCAGGACCATCGACACGCCGCATGTAGTCCACGCGCTCGCCGCTGGTCGCCCGAGACGCCGAAGCGCTCGGGCTCGCCGCTCTCCCAGAACGATCGGATCGTCTCCGGCCACTCCTGCGCGTTCGCCTCCACGTAGGTCGTCGGGCGTCGCCGGCCCGCGAGCGCGTCTTCCTTCAGAGCATCGCGTTCGCGCTGGTAGAACTGCTTCGCAGTGCTCTCGAGCGTCCGCGACAGCCGATCGAGCTCGCCGGTCGTCGCATAGCGGAGGCTGCGGTCGAGGAGCGACGTCGTGATCCAGACGGTCGCGCCGAGCGGCAGCAGAGTCGATGCGAGGAAGGCTGCGATCAGACGGGTGCGAAGAGTCATCGCGGCGAGGGCGAGCCGCGCGGTCGGCAGCCTGAACGGACCGGCCTCGAGGGCGTGCGGCGACGACTCGGTCTTGCGGCGGCGGCTCAACGCGTCGATGAGCGCCTGCAGCGTGTAGCCGGAGTCCGCCGGATCGGTTGGCGCGTCGCCATCCAGCATGCGGTACTCGAGCCGAATCCAGAACGGCAGGTCGCGCCCCAGCGCGCCGAGCGCCCTCACGGGAACGGCCAGCTGCTCGACGCACCACGCCTCGGCGGCGGCCAGCACCAGGTGCGAGACGGACTGGGAGCGCGCATCCACCGCGGTCACGGCGAATCGTTCCTCCCAGAGATCGTAGCTCAATGCGAAGATCCGTCGAGTCGCTGCCGCCGGCGACTTTCCCGGCGCGGCCAGCACCGATGCCAGCGAGCTCGACCCGCACCGAGCGGCCGTCTTTCAATCGGGCGAGCGGATCGCCGCTTCAGGAAGCTGAAGCCAGGCGCGCGGATCTTCAGCGCGTCGCCGACGATGTCGACGGTCAAGGCTTGTGCCGACACCTGCGCGACCGGCCACGCCAGCAAGGCGAGCAACACGAGCGGCGGCCCGCCCGGCGGCTACTACCACTGATCCCGACCCCGGGAATGCGCAACCCGAGCGTCACCACGGCCCTCAGGTCGTCGGTGTTCAGCGGAAAACCAACGACGAGGAAGGCCGGGCCGGCGTGCAGACCCGAAGCCCGTCGACACGCGGACGTGGCGCTCGGCGTTCGCGTCCCAGACCGAACCGACGTCGAGAAAGAGCGCCAGTCCGGTGTAGCGGTACTCGATCGACGAGTAGACCACGCGGTCTCCGCCGGCTGGCGCGATGTCGTACTTGTTCCAGCCCCGGAGCGTCTCCGAGTCACCGAGCGTGAAGCGTTCGAAGAGCGGCGCGTCGCCGGTGATCCCGCCGGCCATCCCGCTCGCCTGCACGTGGTGCCGGCCGAAGTCGTATCGATACGAGCCCTGGCCCGAGGTACCTGCTGTATGCGAGATCGCTGTCGAGCTCGCGGGATGCCAGCGTGCACGCCGAAGCTCGCGTCGACCGTGTGCGTCGCGTCGGAACTGTCCTTCCATAGCCCGTTGTATTCGATCCGAGGCGACGACCGCATTGGCCATCTGTGACTCGGTCGCCGGAGCCAGTGGCTCCAGCTCCGAGATGCTCACGCCGCCGGCGATGCTGAGATGTCGGACTGAACGCGAACTTCAGCAATGGCGTGATCGTCGATCGCTGTTCGTACGGCGGCGGAATCTCCGGGGTTGAGCGCGACCGCGTCCAGCGTGGCGGCCTGCCAGTCCTCATCGAACGAGGTCCATTCGAGGCTGGCGCCGAGCCGCTGGGTGCCAAGCTTCCTCGTTTCGAAGCGCAACCCGAAGCCGGAGTACTCCTCGACGAGATCGTCCGCGTTGTCGATGGCGAAGATCGGCGTGAACCGGATGGTGCCGGTTGCCGATGTTGAGGTCGCAGCGTAGCTTCCCCAGCCCGTGGTCGGAGTGATAGAGGACGTTCGATCTGCAGCGGCTCGAAGCGCAGCCAGCTGGGCTCCCTCCTTGCGGGCTTCGTACACGAGCCGGATGCGACCCAGGCTCGCTGCCGCGCTCGATCCGGCGGGACACGTCGTAACCCGGCAGGTCGTGCTGCCAGCCGCTCCTGCAGCTGATCGGCGTCGCCGGAATCGAGGCGCTTGCCGACGAGCGCCTGCAGGTCGTCGCGCAGTGCCTGCGTCAGCTCGGCGTCGGACACGCCCGTGATGTCCGCGTGCTCGACGACGTAGCGGGCGTTGATGTTGCGTCGTCGTCGAGCTCGGGCTTCGTCCTGCCGGCCCACGACGAAGAACACCCGCGCCTGTCCGTCGGAGTCCATGACGGCTGCGCACGGCTGCGACGTAGCGCGGCCGCTCGGCCTCGATGCGCGCGGCGAGTTCGTCGAGGCGCTGCTGCTTGAGCGGCGTACCGGCAAGGCTCCGAATCTCCTGTCGCAGGCCGGGGCTCAGGCGATCGATATCGAAGCCGGTCACCTGCGCCGAGGTGATGATGGTGCCTTCCGGGACGGCCGGCTTCTGATCGGTGGCGGCCTGCGGCGCCACCGCCAGCAGGGTGATGAGCAGTGCAGTTGTTCGCATGCCCGCGTCGAGAGCAAGGAGTGAGCCCATAGTGAAGTCGTGCGTGCTCAATAAGATAGCGCAGCCCACGCGTGACTGGCGGTCACACCCGTGCCGCCTCCGCCACACACACTCGATTGATACCGTTGCGAGGCAAGATGACGCCCGACGCGGCCGACCGCCGTCGGTCGCGCGCGAGAAGCCCTGGAGATCGCGCGGCCCGCAAGTCACGAGCGCTGAGCTTGCAGGTACTACGGAACGTCTCTATTAATCTCGAGGTTCCCGTGGCAGTCTAGCTAATTCCAGATGAGGGCGTCGGCTGCACGTTGGTCAACGTGCCCTATGAGTCCCTATGAGTGACGAGGTCAAGAACTACATCACGCCGGGCGGCCACCGACGACTACAGGAGGAGCTCGCTCGGCTGTGGAAGGTGGAGCGGCCGCCGGTCGTCACGACGGTGACGTGGGCCGCGGGCAACGGCGATCGCTCGGAGAACGGCGACTACATCTACGGGAAGCGAAAGCTGCGCGAAATCGACCGACGTATCCGCTATCTGTCGAAGAGTCTCGACCGGGCCGTTGTGGTGGACAACGCGGGCAAGACGCACCAGCGAGTGCACTTCGGCGCGACCGTCACGATCCTCTACGAGACGGGCGACGAGCGCGAGTTCACCATTGTGGGCGTGGACGAGCTCGATTCCGGCGACACCCGCGTGTCCTGGCGCTCTCCGCTGGCCAGGGCGCTGCTGACGGCAAAGGTCGGAGACACGGTGACGCTTCGCGCGCCGCGTGGACCCGAGCGCCTCGAAATCATCGCCGTGCGATACGACGACCTGCGGTAACTCTAGTGCCACGAAACGACAACACGGTCTGCAGTGGCCTCTGCGTTTTCACTGTCCGTAGCGTCCGCCTAGCTCACCGCCGCCTTTCTGCAACTTCCCGGCCTCCAGGCTACCCAGGCATCGTGTAATCGACGACCGGTCGAACTTCGATCGACACCCAGCTGTCGTCACCGAGGAAGCCGGCGGCAATCTCGACGGCCTCGTCGAGGTCGCGCGCATCGATGAGCGTGTATCCTCCCAGCTGTTCGCGCGTTTCGGCAAATGGCCCGTCGGTCAGCAGACGCTGGCCCTTGCGCACGCGCACCGTGGTGGCTGAACTCGATGCGTGGAGCGGCGCTCCCCCCAGAACCTTGCCCTCGGCCACGAGGCGCTTCACGTGGGGTTCGCATCGCGCCATCTCAGCTTGTTGTTCGGCCTCGCTCATGGCGAGCCACCTCTGTTCGTCCAGGTATGTCAGCAGCATGTACTTCATCGCGGACTCCTCTCTGTCGTCTTCAGGTTATCCTTGACTCAACCTCCGGGGTATATCGAACGGGGCTGACGCGGATCGACAACCCGCGAAAATTTTTCTACGATGGCTCCGGTGCCGCACGCGCTGGTCGAAACGCTGTACCGGACCGACTGGGGCCGGATCGTTGCCACGTTGATCAGTGTGCTGGGCGACTTCGATCTGGCCGAAGACGTGGCGCAGGAGGCGTTTGCGGCCGCGGTCGCCCAATGGCCCGAGACCGGGGTGCCCGCAGCATCCGCGCGCGTGGATCATCCAGACGGCACGCCACAAGGCAATCGACCGCCTGCGACGACGCGCCAGCTACGCAGCCAAGCTGGAGACCATTGTCTGCGGCGCCAGGGTACGGCGTCGTCGATCCGCACGAGCTGGAAACCGGCGAGATTCCTGACGATCGCCTCCGGTTGATCTTCACCTGTTGCCATCCGGCGCTCTCCGTCGAAGCGCAGGTTGGCCTGACGCTGCGAACGCTGTGCGGCCTGGAGACGGACGCGATTGCGCGCGCCTTCCTCGTGCCCGAATCGACGATGGCGCAGCGTCTGGTGCGAGCGAAACGCAAGATCCGCGAGGCGCGCATTCCGTACAGCGTGCCCGACCAGTCGGTCCTGCGCGACCGGCTCGACGCCGTCTTGCACGTCGTCTATCTCGTCTTCTCCGAGGGATATGCCGCGACGCGTGGGGCCTGGCTGCGCACGGACCTGTGCGCGGAGGCGATCCGCCTGGGTCGACTGCTGATGACGTTGACGCAGCCCGAGGTGCCGACGGAGGTGAAGGGGCTGCTCGCGCTCATGCTCCTGCACGATGCACGTCGCGAGGGACGCACCGACGCGCACGGCGACCTGGTGCTGCTCGAGGATCAGGATCGGACCAGGTGGCACCGCGGCCAGATGGCCGAAGGCCTGGCCCTGGTTGAGGAGGCCTTGCGGGAGGAAGCCGGTCCGTTCACGCTGCAGGCGCGCGATCGCGGCGGAACACTGTCGGGCCGCGACCGCGGCGGACACGGATTGGCGCGCGATTGTGGCGTGGTACGACCTGCTCGCGCACGATCGACGAGTCACCCGTGGTCGCTCTCAACCGTGCGGCGGCCCTGGCGATGCGCGACGGACCGGAGGCGGGGTTGCGCGCCCTCGAGGCTCTCGTTGAGAAGGGCGCGCTCGACGCATACCCGCTCCTCTATTCATCGCGCGCGGAACTCTTGCGCCGCGTCGGCCGGGTGGACGAGGCGGCGAGTGACTATCGGAAGGCGCTGGCGCTGACCACCAACGACGCCGAGCGTCGATTCCTGCAACGGCGACTGACGGCGCCGTATTAACGAGACGGGCGCCGAGCGCGAGGTCGCCTATGTCGACTGAGCCAGCGCCACCGCGTCGGCACCCGCTGGAAATCGGAGCTGCCCGGACGCATCGTTCGCGGCACGCCACACCGCCTCGGCCACGTCGGACTCGGTCGTCACCGCGGCCGGCTGCGCAAATGCCGCGAAGATGGGCTGCGCGAAAGGCGCGTACGCCTCGGGAATCAGCCCTTCCATGCGTGGTCCCGCCGTTGCTCGTAAAGCGCGTGGTCGGGCCGTAGCCCGGCTCAACCAGCTTGACCCGCACGTTGAAGAACTCGAGCTCGAGCGCGAGCGACGCGGTGAACCCTTCGATGGCCATCTTGCTCGCGGTGTAGACGGCCGCCAGCGGCATCGGCGTCAGCGTCACGCTCGACGTCACGTTCACCACCACGCCCGACCTCCGCGCGCGGAACTGGGGCAGCACCGCCTGCGTCATCGCCATCACGCCGAAGGTGTTGGTCTCGAACACCTCGCGCGTCGTCGCCATCGGCGTGGCCTCGAAGGCGCCGACGACGCCGATGCCGGCGTTGTTGACGAGCACGTCGATGGGCCCGCTCGCCTCGAGCGCGGCCGCGATGCTCTCGGGCTTCGTCACGTCGAGCGCCAGCACGCGGAGTCGTTCCGACCGGGGCAGAACGTCTTCGCGCGGCGTTCGCATGGTGGCGATCACGTTCCAGCCCTGCGCGTGGAAGTGGCGCGCGGTCTCGAGGCCGTAGCCGGAAGAGCAACCAGTAATGAGCACGGTCTTCATGTCGACTCCTTGCGTGGTAACGTGATGGCAACGTGCGGCTGCGCGCCGGACTCTCTACAATGTGGAGTCCATATTTCATTTGTGAGCGTCCAGACATGAACGACCCGCTCTCGGAAGTCATCGCGCTGCTTCAGCCGCGTGCGGTGTTCTCGAGGCGCATCAGCGGCGCCGGCCGCTGGGGTGTCCGCTACTCCGCCTTCGGCCAGCCGAGCTTCTGCGCGGTGCTCGAGGGCCGTTGTCGTTTGACCGTCGACGGCCACCGTCCCCTGACACTCGAGGCGGGCGACTTCGTGCTCCTGCCAGCGACGCCGGGTTTCACCATGTCGGGCTTCGAGCCGGTGAGACTCGAGCGCTTCGACCCGAAGGTGACGTCAACGCGTGCCGGGTGAAGTCCGCCACGGCACGCGCGGTGGGCGCCCCGACGTGCGGTTGCTCGGCGGCTGGTTCGTCTTCGACTCGCCGGATTCGGCGTTGCTGGTGTCGCTGCTGCCGTCGCTCGTGCACGTGCGCGGCGTCGAGCGGCTCTCGGTCCTGGTGCGCCTCGTCGGCGAGGAAGCGAGCGAACGGAGGTCAGGCCGCGACCTCGTGCTCACGCGCCTCGTGGAGGTGCTGCTCATCGAAGCGCTGCGGTCGACGCCGGGTGAAGACGCGCCTCCGGGCCTGCTGCGCGGGTTGGCCGATGCGCGACTCGCGCCGGCGATACGGCAGATGCACGGTCAGCTCGCGCGTTCGTGGACGGTGGCCCAGCTCGCGAGGACGGCCGCGCTGTCGCGCTCGGCGTTCTTCGAGCGCTTCACGCGCACGGTGGGCCTGCCGCCGATGGAATACCTGCTCGCCTGGCGCATGGCCGTCGCGAAGGATCTGCTCCGCCGCCACGACCTCGGGATCGCCGAGGTCGCCGAACGCGTCGGCTACGGCTCGGCGAGCACCTTCAGCACCGCGTTCAGCCGGCACGTCGGCCAGCCTCCGAGTCGCTACGCAGCCAGCGTGAGAACCGCACGTCACACCTGATCGCCAGTCATGCCGACGCGCTCACCACGACCAGCCAACCTCGCCTGGTGAAGTTGCTCACCTCGCTTACTCAGACCGTATCGCCACCATCGGCTGGACGGCGGTCGCACGGCGGGCGGCCGGAAGGCCGGCCAGAAGTGCGACGGAGACGGCGATCGCGGAAGCGACCGCATAGATCAGCGGCTCCATGACGCCGAGCGGAGTGGGGCCGAGGGTGAGCGGAGTGCCCATCACGTCTTCCATCGTGCGAATCAGAACCGCCGCAAGAAGGAGGCCTCCGGCGACGCCGGGGATCACCAGCTTCACGATGTCCGACAGGATCAGGCCGAACACGCGCAGACGTGTGGACCCCAGCGCCATCCGGACGGCGATTTCGCGCGTTCGCGTGGCCACCATGAACCCCACGACGACTTCAGTGACGCGCCTCGATGACCGACACAATCACTTTCACGAGCTCCTGCGGATCGACCGGTTTGATGATGTAGTCCAGGAATCCTGCTGCAAGTGCCCGTTCTCGATCCGACGCTCGCGCATACGCGGTGAGGGCGACCGCGGGCAGTGCCTCTAGCGTCGGGTTCGCTCGGATGCGCCGCAGCAGCGTGTAGCCGTCTTCGTCTGGAAGACCGAGATCCGCCAGCAACAGGTCAGGGATGGTGACAGCGATGCCTTCGAGCGCTTCGCGAGTGGACGCGGCGGTGGTCACCTCTGCGCCGGCCGCGTCGAGCACGCACGCGACCAGGTCGCGGGCATCGTCGTGATCTTCAACGACGAGCACTTTGCGGCCATGCAAAGGACGAGAAAGTCCACCTGGCGTCGATGGGTCGAGCGCCGAAGTCTCCGTCGCGGTCGACGCCCTCGCCCGGCGATCGATGGGCAGGCGGATCGTGAAGGTCGCGCCATGTCCCACACCAGGACTGTCCGCCTCGACGGTTCCGCCGTGCAACTCGACGAGGTGACGAACGATGGCGAGACCGAGACCGAGCCCTCCATGCCTGCGGGTCGGGGACGAATCCGCCTGGCGAAAACGATCAAACACGAACGGCAACACGTCTCGTCGAATGCCGACGCCACTATCGCCAATCCGAACCTCCGCGCAGCCATTCGCCCTTCGTAGCGTGACCGTAATCAGGCCGCCGGTTCCCGTGAACTTGACCGCGTTCGAAAGAACATTCCAGAACACCTGCTGCAGCCGGTGCCGGTCTGCAAAGGCAGAGGGAACGTCTTGACCGAGATCTGCCTCCAGGCGCACGCCTTTCCCCTCCATCGCCGGACGCACGGCGTCTACCGTCGCGCCGAGAACGCTGCCGATCTCGACAGAATCCATCGAGAGCGTCATCTTGCCCGTGATGATCCGCGAGACGTCGAGGACGTCCTCGATCAGACGAATCTGCGCCTCGGCATTACGTTCGATAACCTCCACCGCATGGGCGGTGGTCCCGTCGAGCTGCCTGAGCCGTAGGATCCGGGCCCAACCAAACACTGCGTTGAGGGGCGTTCGCAGTTCGTGCGAAAGGGTGCTGAGGAATTCGTCTTTCAGGCGATTCGCTTCCTGCGCCTCGCGATACAGCTGAATCCGATCCAGCGCGAGTCGGACGCGGCGCGCAAGCTCCTCGACGAGGATACCGCCCGAACCAGCGAACCGGCCGGCGGCGGCCGCGCCTAACGAAAGCGCCGCCGTCAGTTGCCCATGTGCCACCAGAGGCAGGATGGCGACGCTGCCCATCCCGAGCTGCTGCAGTACCGGAACTGCGTCGCCTGGTCCGGCGAAGCGAGTGGCAAGGTCGCCCGTGTCGCTGACGATCAGCAGTCGTTCTGTGGCAATCACGCGGGCGATCAGGCAGTCATGTGGCAACGAGCCGGAGGTGGCGGCGGCGAGGCTGGTTAGAAGGGGCGCGCGCGCGGGGTCGAGATGAATGCCGGCTTCCGAGCGAATCCTGCCTTCCTCCGTTATGAGATGGAGCATCGTCCAGTCCGCCGCGAATGGCACGGGCAAGGTTCGGATGATGTCGACCAGCTCACCAAACGTCAGAACCGGCGCGAGTCCTTCGGAGACGGCCGCCACAAACGCCAGCGTGTCTCGTTGCTCGATGAGGGCGCGCTCCCGACACTGCTCAGCGCGTTCCCGTTCGGCACTTTCAACCCGCAGCTGGTCGTTCGCCCGCTCGAGCTGGACCGTGCGCTCCTTCACACGTCGGTCCAGTTCGTCGTGCGCACGCCGCAGGGCCTGCTCGTTCTCGCGGAGCGTTCGCTCGGCAACGATCCGCTCGGTGATGTCGATGGCGTGGCCGAGGATGTAGGAAGGATCCCCCGGCTGTTCGTACAGCACATTACGGTACATCCACACGCGGGCGCCCCCGTCACGGGCGATCACACGCATCAGACCGGCATCCTGCCCATTGTCACGAATGCGTTGGAGGTAGCCACCGAAAAGATGGCGCGTCTCGGGGGAAAGAAATTCGGCCAGATTACGACCAATCCCCTGCTCGGCCTCATACCCGAGGGAGTGGGCGGCAGCGGGATTGATCGACAGCAGACGACCGTCTAGATCGTGCGTGCAGATGAGACCCAGACTATGTTCGACGAGGTTGCGGTAGCGCCTCTCGCTCTGTTCGAACGCGTCCTTCGCCCGCTGCCAGGCTGCGGTGATGTCGTCAAGCGCGCCGTGCTGAGGATCGTCGACATCCGTTGACGCGCGCCCGTCCGCGTGACGCCGTTCTTGCTCGGACATGCGCCTCCTGGCGCCCTCGAATCTTCACAAACTGCCAGTGGCTGAGCTCGAAGCCACTACGACAGACGTCTGAAGCGAGGCACAAATCAGGATCCTACAACCTGACGGTCACTCTGATTAGGGGTTTAGCAGATTGGCTGGGTGTCAGGGACGAATTCCGCAACTGGCTCATCCGTGCGGCGTGATTTTGTCATTCGGCAACTGCCCTGGCTAACACGTGCTCAGGCAAGTCCGCTCGGGCGTGCTCATCGTCTCAGTTCCCGCTGCCGTTCCGCATCCTCCAGCCACTGAGCCATCTTCTGGTCGTTCTTGCCGTAGAGCGCCCAACCCTGTGCGGTACTGTTCCAACGGTAGTCCTTGATGGTCATGTCGATGCCGCGGTCGATGAGGAATTGCATCGACTCGTAGTTGTCCGCAAGAAGACCAGATGGTGCAGGATGCTCGCCGGCTCATGGGAGTTCCAGTTGGTGTTGATGTCGGCGCCGTGCTCGAGCAGGAAGTCCGCCACGTCGAAGTGGCGGTTGATGACGGCAAAGGCGAGCGCCACGTCGAGCACCTGCTGCGCCGTGGGCGTATCCCACTGGAGGTGGCCGCGCGCGTCCGGGTCGTTGTAGGGATACTGATCGTCGAGATTGCGGACGACGCCGGCGCTGTCGAACCACTGCTTCACCCGCGCGAGGTTGCCCATGCCTGCCGCATGCGGCAGGTCGTCCGGCACCGGCCAGATACGGGTGAGCAATGGAAGCAGGTGCGTGTTCGCGTACGTGAATGCCCACTCGATGGCTTTCGATGGAGGCGGCGGCTGGCGCCGCAGGATTGCGGGATCGAGGTCGAGAAGGGCGCCGATGAATTCCCCGCGGTCCTTCAGAAAGCTTGCGGTTTCGATGAGTTCGGCCTGAAACGCCACGTAGGCGTCGCCGAGCAGCCACGGCTCACGCTGTAGACCGCCGACGAACGCCGTCAGATCGCGGTCGTGAAGCGTGCGCCTGAGCTGCTCCATGACGAACACCTTCCACAGTCCGAGCTCTGCGACCTGCGCAAAGTCCGATTTCTCGAAAGCCTTGATGAAAGAGACGCGGTCGGTGCTGTCCGTCGACGTGCTTGCCGAGCTCGGGATCGAGAGCGATCGATCGTTCCAGCAGAAGTGACGCGACGGCCTCGTGTTCGAAGTGGCAAGCGCAGACGAACGCTTCATTGACGGTCTGAAGATCGTTCCCGTTCTCATCGAGAGCGGCGCGAACGCCGTCGAGATCGCCGAGCGCCGCAAAGAACTTCAGCGTGCGCGGCAGCAGGCCCTTACGCTGAAACAGCTCGAGCAGCCCTCTGGCGCGGGATCGCAGAAGGCCCTCGCAGCACCGACGGCATCACGACCGCGCCGGCGTCGATCAGCAGCTCTGCGCATGCTCCGCGGGTGAACCACTGTTCCCTCTGCGCGTCGCCGGCGTCGCCATAGGCGCCGGTGGCGAATCCCAGCAGGCCGCCGTGATCGTCCCAGTCGTCTGTGCCACGACAGCAACGCCGGGTATTCAGCCAACAGCTGCTTCAGGCGTTCGACGTCGTTGTCGTGAATGACGCGTCGAGCCTGCGCTGCCGCCCACTCGAGACCGTTGCCGAGGCGTTTGCTCACTTCAGCGGTGAGGTCTTGCCAGCCGGCGTAGCCGTACTCACGCGCGATCACGAGTTGCGCGTTGCGCTGCGTCAAAGGCAGGTCGACATTTGGCAGTTGCGCGCGCGCACGTGCGATGGCACCTGCGTCACCGGCGGCGATGTCGCGCGCGAGTTTCTTCGCCTGTTTTCGGAGGGACTCGAGAGACGGACGAGCAGGGAGAGACTTCGAAGCGGTCATTGCGACCTCCTTTCATCAATCGCCTGTACCCCGCTGAAACCAGGCTGAAAGAAGGTGCAAGCGCACACGACTCAGACCAAACAGGTGGGAGTATTCCCTTGCCGCGGGTGGGTGGCGCCCTGTCAGCGCGCTCCCGGCAGTATCACGGGACTGCCGTTTCGATGTCAACGCGGCGAAGACGGGAGTGTCGCTCGAGCGTGCGCACTCTCGTCTGCACCGGAACAACCTTCGTGGATCACTGGTATGCTGCCGACTGCCCGAGCGCGGAGCCCCGGTAGCGCCGGAGTCAAGAATCCGACACGCCCGCGAAGTGAACCGTTCGGTTGGCCCGGCCGCGTCCTTGACAGGTTCGCGAACGGTGGCCTCAGACTAGACACAAGGGACATGCAAGACCAGTCTCTCGAGAGCAGACCCTCCGCCGACCACGTGTCCGGTGCTGCCGAATCGCCGACGCGCGCGCTGGTCCTCGCGACACTCTCGTTCACCCTGTCGTTCGTCGCCTGGGGTCTCTTCGGCGGACTCGCGTCGATCTTCACAGGTCTCTACAAGTTGAGCGCGTCGCAGACGGCGTTCTTGGTGGCGGTGCCGGTGCTGCTGGGTTCGTTGGCGCGCCTCCCGATGGGCATGCTGACGGATCGATTCGGCGGACGCCTGGTCTTTACGGCGCTTCTCGTCTTCTCCTCGCTTGCCGCGTTCGTCGTGCCGATGACCGACAGCTTCGGCTCGCTCCTGGTAGCCGCGTTCCTCCTCGGCATGGCCGGGTCATCCTTCGCGGTGGGCGCGGCCTTCGTGTCCCGCTGGACGACTGCGGCTCGCCAGGGCACGGCGCTCGGCGTCTACGGCCTTGGGACAATGGGGCAATCGCTTGCCGTCTTCGTCGGCCCGCTGGTGGCTGCTCGCCTGGGCTGGGAAGCAGTGTTCCGGGGCACGAGCGCGCTGCTTCTTGGTTGGGCGGTTGTGTACTTCGTGTTCGCGCGGAATCCGCCGCATGCCGGGCGTCCGGCCACGGTTGCCGCGATGATGGCCATCCTGCGGCGCGCGCCCACCGCCTGGCTGCTTGGCGCCTTCTACTTCCTGACATTCGGCGGCTTCGTCGCGTTCTCTGTCTATCTGCCGACGCTGCTGCGCGCACAGTTCGGTCTGGCCCCCGCGGACGCCGGATTCCGGTCGGCTGGATTCGTCGTGCTCGCCACGCTCATGCGGCCTGTCGGTGGGTGGCTGGCGGACCGGATCGGCGGCGCGCAGGTGCTGTCGTGGGTATTCGGCGGCGTCGCGCTGTTCTCGCTGCTGCTGACGTGGCCATCGATGGTGCCCTTCACGGTGGGCGCGCTCGGGTGCGCGATGTTGATGGGACTGGGAAATGGGGCCGTCTTCAAGCTGGTGCCGGAGCACTTCCCGAAAGACACCGGCACAGTGACCGGCCTCGTCGGCGCGCTCGGCGGACTGGGCGGATTCTTCCCGCCACTCCTGCTCGGCGTCTTCCAGGATCGACTCGGCGCCATCTGGCCGGGGTTTCTCCTGCTGTCCGCCACGGCCCTGTTGCTGCGAGCGGCCAATCAGCGCGTGTTCCGCCCGGCCGACGTCGAATGGACGCGGTCTCTCCCGGTGACCGCACGTCAGGCGCTCGAGCGCGTCAGAGCCGGCGCGTGGGCAGGACTGGTCACGGCCACGTTGGCTGCGGCGATTGTCGTGGGGTCGCGAAACCTGCAGCACTTCGACGCGGCGCTCGTCGGCTACACGTTCGCGACACTCTTTGCGGCGTTCGGGATCAGCTATCGGTACGCGATGTGGCTGCAGCGCCCGCCGACGCGGATGTACTGGCGTCGCGGATGGCAGGCTTTCTTTTCACGGCGCGCGTTAGCCGGCAACACCGTGAGCCTCGGACAGCGCGCGCTGCTGGAGTTTGCCGCCAATGCGTACATCTTCCGGCGTGGCCGGCTCCGCGGGCTCGCGCACTGGCTGATCATGTGGGGCTGCGTGCTTGCTGCCGCGATCACGTTCCCGCTGGTCTGGGGCTGGATCCACTTTGAAACCGTCCCAGGCGACCTGCACATGTACCGCACTTTCGTGTTCGGCATCCCGATGCAGGACTTTCCCGTGGAGTCCGTCTTTGCCTTCGTCATCTTCCACGGGTTGGTATGGTCGTCGTTCCTGGTCATCGCGGGTGTGATGCTCGCCTTCAGGCGACGGATGATCGACCACGGCGCCGTCGCCGTGCAGCAATTCGGGCAGGACATCCTGCCGCTGCTGCTGCTCTTCGCGATCAGCGTGACGGGTTTGATGCTGACGGCCAGCTATACATGGATGCGCGGCTACGCCTACGAGTTCCTCGCGATTCTCCATGCCGCGACGGTGATCGTCACACTGCTCTGGCTGCCGTTCGGCAAGCTGTTTCACGTCTTCCAACGGCCGGCGCAACTCGGCGTCGGCTTTTACAAGGACGCGGGCGCTAGCGGCCAGCAGGCGACATGCCGGCGCTGCGGACAACCCTATGCGTCGCAACTGATGGTGCGCGACCTCACCGCCGTCGAGCAGGAACTCGGCTTCCGGTACGAGCTGCCGAGCGGCGGGCATTACCAGGACGTCTGCCCCAGGTGCCGGCGGGCGCTTTTCGGCCTGGCGCAGGGAGCGTTGTGGCAACAGTACCTTGAACGCCCGCCCGCCTTCGCCTGGCTTCGGCGGGCCAAGCGACGAACGAGAGGCAGGGTAGCCAAGCGTGGCTGACGTTCCGGTCGATCCCCTTCGCATCATCGAACGGTTCGGACCGCACCTGTCCGCGATGAGCGGCGTGCGGTTATCAACCAGCGTCGAGCCCGATCGGCTCGTGAAGACGCATTGCTGCTTCTGCGGGCAGCAGTGCGGGATTCAGCTCAAGGTCCGCAACAACGAGGTGATTGGCTTCGAACCGTGGGAGGACTTTCCCTTCAATCGCGGCATGTTGTGTCCGAAGGGTGTGAAGCGGTACCTGCAGGGCTCGCATCCTGACCGGTTGTTGACGGCCCTGCGGCGAGATACGTCCTCGGCGTCGGGATTCAGCCCTTTGCCGTACAGCGACGCAATCAGCCGCGTGGCCGCCGAGATCAGCCGCATTCAGCAGACGCACGGCGCCGGCGCCATCGGCGTCCTCGGCGGCGCCAGCCTGACGACCGAGAAGACCTATCTGCTCGGCAAGTTCGCGCGCGTCTGCCTGAAGACGCCGTTCATCGACTACAACGGCCGCCTGTGTATGGTCAGCGCCGGCGCGGCGAACAAGAAGGCGTTCGGCATCGACCGCACCACGAATCCGTGGTCCGACATGGTCGGTACCGAGGTGATCTGGGTCGCTGGCTCGAACGTGGCCGAGTGTTCGCCCATCACTACGAACTACATCTGGCAGGCGCGCGAGCAGGGCGCGAAGATCATCGTCCAGGATCCGCGCATCACGCCGGCGGCTCGGACCTGCGATTTGTATTTGCCGGTGAAACCGGGACGTGACGCGGCGCTCTTCGCCGGCGTGCTGCAGGTCATGATCGAGCGCGACTGGCTCGATCACGCGTTCATCGACGCGCACACCGTCGGTTTCGAGCAGGTAGCCGAGTACTGCCGCGAGTGGACGCTGACCCGGACCGCCGAGGTGACCGGCGTGCCACAGCGGGCGTTGATGCAGGCGGCCGAGTGGTGGGGCACCGCGAAGACGAGCTTCCTCTTCCACGCACGTGGCATCGAGCACCATTCGAACGGTGTCCAGAACTCGCTCGGCACGATCAACCTCGTGCTCGCGTCGGGACGGATCGGCAAGCCGAAATGCGGCTACGGCACCATCGTCGGACAGGCCAACGGACAGGGCGGTCGCGAGCACGGCCAGAAGTGCGACCAGCTTCCCGGTTGGCGCGACATCGGCGACCCTGAACACCGGCGATACATTGCCGGCGTGTGGGGGATCGACGAGCAGGAGTTGCCCGGCCCAGGCGTTGACGCCTACGAGCTCTTCCGAAAGATCGATCGCGGCGAGATCAAGGGTTTGCTGTCGATCTGCTTCAACCCGAAAGTGTCGTTGCCGGATAACGCCTTCGTTACGCGCTGCCTCGAGAAGCTCGAGTTCTACGCGGCGATCGATTTCTTCCTCAACGACACGGCCTGGCACGCCGACGTCGTGCTGCCGGGCAGCCTGCATGAGGAGGATGAGGGAACGGTCACGCAGGTCGAGGGCCGCATCATCAAGGTCAACAAGGCCGTGGACTGCCCGGGCGATGCGCGCGAGGATTGGCGCATCATCCAGGACATCGCGCAGGCGCTCGGCCGGCCGCACGGTTTCACGTTCAGCAATCCCGGCGAGATCTTCGAGGAGCTTCGCGTCGCCAGCAAGGGGGGCGTGGCGGACTATTCCGGCGTGACCTACGAGAAGATCACCCAGCAACTCGGCGTCTTCTGGCCATGCTACAGCGAGGATCCGCGCACCGGCGCCGCGATCGATCACCCCGGTACGCCGCGGCTCTTCGAGCGCGACAGCTACAACCCGGTCGCCAAGGGCAGCGGACCCTTCTACTTTCCCGACGGCCGCGCGCGGTTCAACATCGCCGAGTATCGCCCGCCGGTTGACGATGCGAGCGACGAGTACCCGATCTACCTGACCACCGGCCGCGTCGTCAGTCAGTTCCTGTCCGGCACCCAGACGCGCAGGATCGGACCGTTGGTCAAACAGTACCCGGAGCCGCGGATCGAAATGCATCCGCGGCTGGCGGCGAAGCTCGGGATTACGGACGGTGACTGGACGACGGCCGAAACGCGGCGAGGGACCATCACGCTCAAAGCGCAGGTGGTGACGACGATCCGCCCGGACACGATCTTTATTCCGTATCACTGGGCCGGCCGGAAGAGCGCGAATCAACTGACCGTAGCCGCCCAGGACCCAATCAGCAAGATTCCACAATACAAGGTGTGCGGGTGCCGAGTGCGCAAGGCAGATGCGGCGCCGGACTATGCGACGCTGCTGGAGCCGCAACAGTAGACGGGAAGGACCATCACATGGCCAAACCTGACTACCTGCACTTCTTCATCGATCCGAACCGGTGTATCGGTTGCCAGGCCTGCGTGCAGGCGTGCTCCGAGTGCGACACGCACCGCGGCGAGTCGATGATTCACCTCGAATACGTGAACCGGTCGGAAAGCGTGCAGACGGTGCCCGTCGTCTGCATGCACTGCGATCAGCCCACCTGCGCCGAGGTCTGTCCGGCGGACGCCATCAAGCGCACTGGTGACGGCGTGGTGCAATCGGCACGGAAGCCACGCTGCATCGCCTGCGGCAACTGCGTCGTCGCCTGCCCGTTCGGTGTGCCAGAGGTCTACGAAGACCGCAAGATCATGATGAAGTGCGACATGTGCTACGACCGGACGAGCGTCGGCAAGAAGCCGATGTGCGCCACCGTGTGCCCGAGCCAGGCGCTCTTCTTCGGCACGCGCGAACAGATCGAACAGTTGCGGCCGCTCTCGACGCCTGTCAACACGTTCCAGTTTGGCCAGCAGACCATCACCACGCAGGTGTACGTGATGGTGCCCCGCAAGCTGACCGCCGCGGCGCCGCACATCGACGTCACCGCGGCGATGGATGAGCAGCCGCGGAACCGCGCGGTGTCGTTGAAGGTGGTGAGCGCGCCCGCCTGGGCACCAGTCGAGAGCGATCCGTTCATTGAGGTCGAGGTCTAGCGATGAACGACGTTTCAGATCCGCGTCGTCGGGTGGATCCCGCGATCAACTCGCCGGGGCGTGAAGGTCTCACCGGTACGGCGCCCGCCAACCTCTATGCGCCCGGGCTCGAGCGCGAGCAGATCACGATCGCCCCGAACTTCGCGCCCGCCGACGCCCAGCCCGCCTGGCGGCAGGACTTCCCCATCGACTGGCCGCAGGACCTCTACGTCGAGCGCCGGGACTTCATGAAGTTTCTCGTTTTGACCAGCGCCGCGTTCACGCTGGGACAGGTGTGGATTGGCGTTCAGAACTGGTACCGGAAGCGCGTTGGTCAGCCGGCGATGCAGCGGATCGCGTCCGTCGACGATCTCGCCGTCGGCGCGGCGATCGTTTTCACCTACCCTGACGAACACGAACCTTGTCTCCTGGTGCGGCTGTCGACGAGCGAGTTCGTCGCGTTCAACCAGAAATGCACGCACTTGTCCTGTGCCGTGATCCCCCGGCCGGCCGAAGGCAGCTTCTACTGTCCCTGTCACGAGGGACGATTCGACCTGCGGACGGGTGCGCCCACTGCCGGGCCGCCGCGACGGCCTCTAATCCGCATCGTGCTCGACATCAGGGGACCGGACATCTACGCGGTCGGCGTCGAGGAGAGGACGATATGAACGCCTCGCCGAAGCGGCCGTTCAGCCGCGACCAACGGACCACCATCATCTACGGGATGCTGGTGTTCGTGCTGATTGTCGTGGTCCTCCAGCTCTGGCTGCTGACAGCGACGATGAACGCGTGGCTCGGGGGGGACGACTCGGTCGTGTGGCCGGCGGCGGCGGTGAGCGCCGGCGGCCTTGCGCTGAACGTCGGACTGCTGCAGTGACTCTGGGCCGGATCGAGCGAACGCGCACGGTCAGGGAGTAGCGGAACATCGGCGTCGAGACGCTCATACGAACCGAGACGCGTGCCGGCAGCGAGCGTCATTTGGTGGAATCATAGGTGCCGGCGTGCGCGGGGCGTCTTCGCGACCGTTCTCGACGCCATATCATGCTCCGACGTGGCGATACGGTGTCGGAGACACGCAGCGCAGGCGGAGACTATGTCACTTCGGCAATCTGCAGCGATTCGCGTTCATTCGACCGTGAGTGCCGTGGTGGGGGCGATTCGCGCCGCACGCTGTGCCGGGATAGCGGCAGCGAACGCGCACGCGGCCAGCAAAGAGAGCAGCGGCGCGGCGATACTCCACATGTCCGACGGCGTGACCTCGTACAACAGCGTCGTCATGAATCGACCGGTGAGGGCAGCGCCGACTCCTCCAACGACGAGACCTATCAAGGTCATTCCGCCAACCTCCCGCAGGACCAAGACCACAATCTGCGTCGGTTGCGCGCCGAGGGCGAGACGAATCCCGATTTCTCGTGTCCGCTGAAGCACGGTGTAGCTGAGGAGCCCGTAGACTCCGACAATCACCAGTACGCTCGCCACCAGGGAGAAGAACGCCGACAGCAGCGCCAGCGCACGGTCTCGTACGAGGTGGTTGTCCACGAGCGTGGACTGCGGCGTGACGTCGGTGAGGCGGAACGCGGCGTGCGCACGGGGAATCTCTTCGCGCAGATGCCGCCAGGAGCGCTCCCATCTCCAGTCGCGTGCGCACTTGGATCACTGCCGCGTTCTCCGGCCAGTAGGGGTCGTACACCGTTGGTGGAGCCGGCTCTCGAAAGTCGGTGTACTTGGCGTCCTTCGCGACGCCGACCACTTCCTGGGCAACCAGCGTGGCTCCTCCGTCGATGCGAAAGAATCGCTTGCCCAGCGCCGACTCACCCGGAAAGTAGCGCGTGGCGAAGCTCTCGTTCACGATGACGGCGGTCGACAATTCCGGCCGTGCATCCCGCCACTCCAAGTCTCGTCCCGCAACGAGGGGGATTCGCATCGTGCGCAGAAACCCCGGCGACACCGGCATGTACCATGGCGTGTAAGCATCGACCGGTCTACCGGGGATCCGCACGCTCTTGTTGCGTCCGGAACCCGAGAACAAGCCCCAGCGAGAATAGCTCGCCGAGTCGATACCCGGGGTCTGTTCCAAGCCGTTCCAACAGCGAGATCCACGCGGCCGCCGCCGGCTTCTGGTCTCTGTCCCGTCGACGAGGCCGTGACATTCACGAGAACCAGGTTGTTCGCGTCGAACCCGAGATCGGTCCGAAGCAGTTTCGCGAAGCTGGCCAGGCACAGACCGCCCACGAACAGCACGACGAAGCTGAATGCGATCTGCGCGGCGACGAGCGGGCGGAACAGACCGACGCGCGTCGTGTGCCTTCCTCCGCCTGATTTCAGCGCGTCTGCCGGCGGAGCGGCGGCGGCATGCAGGGCGGGCGCCAGCCCGAACAAGAACGTCACGAGGATGCCCATGCCGCCGAGGAACACGAGGACTCGCCAGTCTGGCCACACATCGAGGCGCACGTTCGCCGCCGACGTCGACGTCATCGACACGATCTTCGGCGTCGCGACGACTGAAAATGCCGCGCCCAGCGCGCATGAAGCGAGCGCCAACAGTCCGCTCTCGATCAACGCCTGCTGGATCAGTCGGCCACGTCCGGCGCCAATCGATGCCCGCAGCGCCATCTCGCGCTGCCGGGCAGCCGCGCGGGCCACCAGCAGGCTCGCGACGTTCATGGAGGCGACGAGCAGCACCAATGCGGCGAGCGCGCCGAGCACCCACAATGCGCGCGCGAAGCTCTCGCGGAGCCCGGATATACCGGTGGCGGCGGATCGCAGATGGACACGAGTCTGCAGGAACTGCTCGAGGCGATCCCCGGACTCCTCGGGTCGCCTGGCAACCTGGTCGCGGGCGAAACTGGTGAAGACGCTCTGCAGAACAGTACTCGCACGTTCCTGCGCGACGCCGGCCTGCATCCGCCCCCAGATCCGGAACCAGCGAGTGTCGGGGTCCGAGATCGCGCGATCGTCCCACATCATCGTCGGAGCCCAGAGGTCGGTCATGATGCCCGGCTCGACGCCGGTGAAGCCCTTCGCCGCGACTCCCACGATCTGAAGCGGCTTCTCCCGAATCGTGACCCAACGACCGAGAACATCAGGGCTGCCGGCAAATCGACGCGTCCAGAAGTCGTAGCTCAAGACCGCGACCGGGTGCTGACCTGGATTGATGTCGTCCGTCGACGCCAGCACCCTGCCGAGCGCCGGCTTCACACCGAGGATGGCGAACGCATCGCCGGAGACCCACTGGCCATAGACCTTTTCGACCTGCCCGCTGTCGTCGAAGACGGCGTCGCGCCTCGCCTGGTCGCTCACGGCAAACAGCCGGACCTGCTGGCGGCCTGCGGCGCGCATCTCGCGAAAGAGCGGGTAATTGAAGCTGAGGCCATCGCGGGCGTCCGTGGGGCCGCGCAAGGCGACGTAGATCAGCGTCTGCGGATCATCGACCGGCAGCGCCCGAAGGATAAGGGCGTCGATCAGGGAGAAGGCCGCGGTACACGCGCCGATGGCAAGTGAGAGGGACACCAGCGCCGCGCCTGTGGCGAGCTTGTTCCGCCGCCACATTCGCAGCGCGAAGGAGACGTCGCGAAGCATCGATTCGATGCGCGGAAGCAGCTTGATGTCACGGCTCGCGTCACGGATGAGCGCCGGGCTGCCGAACTCCCGGCGCGCCCGTGCGCTGGCCTCGTCGATGGAGAGGCCCGCTCGCGTGTACTCCTCGGTTCGCGCGTCCAGGTGAAAGCGAATCTCGTCGTCGAGATCGCGATTCAGACGGTCGCTGCGGATCACGCTCACGAAACGCGAGAACCAGGACATGTCGATCGCTCCTACGCGTGCTTCAGGGCCCGCAGGACGGCGGCGTTGACGGCGACCCAGCGTCTCTCATCCACGTCGAGTCGTTCACGTCCCTGGGTGGTGATTTCGTAGACGCGGGCGCGCCGCTTGTTGCCCGTGATCGTCCAGTTGGCGGTGATCCAGCCTGCTTCTTCCATCCGGTGGAGTGCCGGGTAGAGCGATCCTTCTTCGACGCGAAGCACGTCGTCGGTCGCTTCGTGAATCCGGACCGTGATGCCGTAGCCGTGCAGAGGGCCGCGGCGTGAAAGGATTTTCAGGACGAGGAGCGGGAGCGAACCTTGAAAGGCTTCATGGCGCGGCATCCTCAGCACTCTTACTCAGTTGTCGATGCTTGTCAACGCCAGAATCAGCGGAGAGCGCTGTGTGCACGGCCGGACGCTGACCTACCCTTCGCGCAGTACTGTCGCCGGGTCGAGCCGTGCGGCGCGACGGGCTGGCATCCATGCGGCCAGGACGCCCACGGCCACGAGCACCGTAGTGGCACCCGCGAACGTCACCGGATCGCGCGCTTCCAGGTGGAACAGCAGCGCCTCCACGAAACGCGCCGCCCAGAGGCTGCCCCCCAGCCCCAACGCGAGGCCGGCCGCAATTAACACGCCGACGCGCCGGAATGCGAGGCGCACGATGCTGGACGGGGTCGCGCCCAGCGCCATGCGCAACCCGATCTCCCTTTGCCGCGCGCGCACGGCGTGCGCCACGACGCCGTAAAGGCCGACGGCCGCCAACAGCAGCGCGAGCCCGCCGAAGAATGCGGAGACGACCGCGATGAGCCGCTCCTGCGTCACCGTCGCCTCGACCAACTGATCGAACGTCCCGAACGTGAAAGCGATCGTCGGGTCGGCCCTCCTCAATGACTCGGCGACGGCGCGCTCCACCATCACGCGCATGCCGGGCGCCGTATTGACGGTCAGAAGAACGGTCGGCCAGAACTCAGATGGCTTGCGCTGCGCCATGGCCACATACATCGTTGCCAGCATGCCCTCGCGCGGCGTCGTGTAGACGGTATCGCCGACCACGCCGACGATCTCGTAGCGCGTGTCGGGCTCGAATCCCAGGCGCACGCTCTGCCCAATCGGCTGTTCGCCCGGCAGAAACCGGCGCGCGAACGTTTCATTCACGATCGCAACCGCACGGCTGCCCACGCGGTCGCCGGCCTCGAAGTCCCGGCCGCTCCGCAGCGGAATGCCCATCGTCTCGAACCAGCCTGGGGTCGTGCCGTTCAGCCAGAGCGTTGGCCGGATGCGGGACATTGGTCCATCGCCGATAGCGACCATGCCGGTGCTCGTGCCGCCCCCGGTGAGCAGCCGTACGGAAGAGACGGCCGCCGATCGGACTCCTGAAACGGCCGCCGTCGCATCGCGCAGACGCTCGACGCGCGCACTGCGCTCCTGGGCCGCCCCGCCACCCGCCTGGAGGTTCAATTCCGCGACGAGCAGTGGCTCCGGCACGAAGCCGAGAGGCAACTGGTTGAGCGACGCAAAGGTATGAAGGAACAACCCGGCCGCGACCACCAGCGCGAATGAAACGGCAATCTGTGCCACGACCAGCGCCCCTCGCACGGAAAAGCGACCGTCGCTTGCGATCCCACGACCCGAGTCTTTGAGGGCCTCACCCGCTTCTACTCTCGTCAGTCCGAGTGCGGGCGCCACGCCAGCGATGAGCGCGGAGAGACACGCAAGAGCCGCGGTGAAGGCGAGCACGCGCCAGTCGAGCGCGAGGTCCAGCGACACCATGCTCTGCCATGTGCTCAATTGCCGCACGAGGAGAGCGCTGCTCCACGACGCGAACACCAACCCGACGGCCGCGCCTGTGACGGCCACGATCAGACTCTCGATGAAAAGGAGCCGGGCGATGCGCCAGCGGGAGCTCCCGAGCGCCAGGCGCACGCTGAACTCGCGGCGCCGCGCCAGCGACCGCGCGAGCATGAGACTGGCGATGTTGGCGCACGCGACGAGCAGCACGAGCCCCACGGCGACGACCATCGCGAGGAGCGGCGTTTCGAAGCGCCTGCGCAGCGGCGAGTTGCCGGTCGCGGCCGCGACGAGGGTGAATGGCTGGAGTTGACGTGAGGCGCCCTCCGTGATCTGGGCCTGGAGGACCCTTAGCGCGGCGTTCGCCTGCTCAAGGGTCTGTCCGGGCTTCAGCCGCACCATGATCTGCAGCCACCACGAGCTCTTCGCGGCCAACCGGCTCTCCGGGCCTCGAATGAGCGGCTCGGCCGCGAAGGGCAACAGCACGTCCGTCATCCGGCCGACGTCGGCGCCGAAGAAGCCCCGCGGCATCACGCCTACGATGGTGAACGGAATGCGCTGTACCGTCAGTTGGCGTCCGACGACATCGTGGGCGCCGGCGAAACGCTGCTGCCAGAGACGATGGCTGATGACAGCGACCGGGCCGTCCGTCGAGGCGCCGCCGTCGTCGGCAGGCGTGATCATCCGGCCGCGGATAGCAGTAACGCCGAGCACGTCGAAGAGCCGGCCGCTCATGTACGCACCATCCACCGGTTCCGCCTGACCGCCGGCCGACAGATCGAACCTCTGGGCTGACCAGGCGAACGCGCCCTCGAACAACTCGGTCTCGCGTGTCCTAATCTCGCTCCAGATCGGATAAGACCATGAGCCGTCGGTGAGCAGCGCGAGACTGCCGGGATCGCGCACGGGTAGCGGGCGCAGGATCAGGCTGTTGAAGATCGAGAACAGGGCCGTGTTCGCGCCGATGCCGAGCGCCAGCGTCAGCACGACGATGGCCGTGAAGCCAGGATTCCGAGCGATCTGGCGGAAGCCGAACCGCGAATCGTCCACGAGCTCGTCAATCAAGAGGTTCCAGCGCATCCCTGCCTCCTTGCGCTCGTGCTCATTGCGATAAAATCCGCGTGTATTCCAAGACCGAACTGCCGAAGCGCCCCACGATGCGCCGCCTCAGAGGACATCCCTTTGACGATCGGTGCCATACGCGAATTTTTTCGCTTTGAGCGAATATATTCGCGATCGCGCGTTTGTGTCAATCGTCTGAAAAGGTGGCCAGATAGTCGCCATCCGGTGGCGGATGGCGAATGGTGACTTCCCACGTGCTCGGTAACGTCCGCGGCGGCAGCCGAAGCCGGCAGCTCGATGGACACGAGACCACAGATCGCCATCGTGAACGCGACGATGCATGACAGAGCCTTCATAAGAGTCCTCCGACTCTTTGTCGCAGCGCCTCGGTTGGATCGATGCTGGCGGCGCGTCGAGCTGGCAGCACCGTTGCGACGAGCGCCGCCGCCAGTAGCGTGATCATCGCGACGGCATAGGCACGAGCGTCCCTGGGGTCGAGGCCGAACAGGAACTGACCGGCCAGGTTCGGCGGGGCGACTGACCTTGTGCCTTTCGCACTCAGCAGTTGGCTGCATAAAACTTGCATGCATCGCTAAAGCCACGACGGCGAGGGCGACGTCCATCTGGTGATGAGCTGGCTCGATCACCGCTGATCGAGCACAAGGAGCACACGAACATGAAGCCAAAGAACACGATCTGCCTCTGGTTCGACAAGGACGCGCATGAGGCGGCGCGCTTCTACGCCGCCACCTTTCCGGATAGTAAAGTGACCGCTGTTCACGAGGCGCCCGGTGACTACCCGAGCGGCAAGAAGGGCGATGTGCTGACGGTGGAGTTCACCGTTCTGGGCATTCCCTGTCTCGGTCTCAACGGCGGCCCGGAGTTCAAGCACAGCGAGGCCTTTTCCTTCCAGATCGCGACGGACAATCAGGAAGAGACGGACCGCTACTGGAACGCGATCGTCGGCAATGGCGGCAAGGAAAGCCAGTGCGGTTGGTGCAAGGACCGCTGGGGCCTCTCCTGGCAGATCACCCCGCGCGTGCTGACCGACGCGCTTGCGGCTGGTGGCGGTGAGGCAAAGCGTGCCTTCGAGGCGATGATGCCGATGAAGAAGATCGACATCGCCACCATCGAGGCAGCGCGGCGGGGCTGACGTGGACACGACGGGCGCCAAAGATGTTGGACGAGGCGTCGGCGGCGCTCAGCGAGCCAGCATCATCGTCCCAAGGTTAAGCGCTCCGACAGGCGCTTCCCCTCCATAGTCACGTCACACGCAATGCCACCGTCGGGTCGACTGTCATTGCACGTCGCGCTGGAAAATAGCAGGCCGCGGTGGCAACTGCCGTCAGCAACAGCGAGACGGTCGTGAACGTCAACGGATCGCTGGCGGTCACGCCAGACAGCAGACTCGAACCCACGCGCCCGAGCCACCAGGCTCCCACGAGCCCGAGGGCGACACCGGTCAGGCTTAGGGTCAGCCCCTCACCGATGATCGTCCGGAAGATGTGGCCGGCCTCTGCGCCGAGGGCGAGGCGCAAGCCGATTTCCTGCGTGCGCATCGCGACCGAGTACTGGATGAGTCCGTAGATCCCGACAGCGGCCATCAGTAGCGCCACGACGGAGAAGCCGGTCAGGAGCGATGTCTGGAAGCGACGCTGCGTGAGGTACGTTCCCAGTTGCTGTTCCAGAGGCGCCACCCCAGAGATCGCCGCATTTTTCTCCACGCGACCCACGGCTGCTCGAAGCGCCCCGGCCATCGCCAGCGGGTCGTCCGACGAGGTTCGTATGAAGAGATCCACGTTCCGGGAAGGAGGATTCTGCGCGAGGGACACGAACATCTGCGGGAGCGCTTCGCGCTCCAGCCCCTGCCGCCGCATGTTGCCGACCACGCCCACCACGGTGTACCACGGTCCGCCGGAATCCTGCGGGCCGAACTTGAACCTTCTGCCTACCGGGTCTTGCCCCGGCCACGAGCGCCGAGCCAGCGCGTCGTTGATGATCGCGACCGGCGGAGCCTCGGGCCGATCCCCGATCGAAAAAACGCGGCCGCGGAGCAACGGTGTTCCGAGGGTTCTGAAGAAATCCGCGCTGACCTCGTCTCGCGTGAACACGAGGCGCTCGAACACCGCTCCGGCGTCCCGTTCGACGGTCAGGGCCTGTTCCCTGGGGTTACCAGTGAACAGATCGTCGATGATGCCGGCGCTCTCGACACCCGGCACCGCCTGAATCTGTTCGAGCACGCGGTGGTACAGGTCGGTCCGTTGCGCGGGGACGCTGAAGGTCGGCGGGGCTGTGATGTTCATCACCAGGACCCGCTCAGGCCTGAATCCCGGATCAGTGTTGGTCACGAACCACCAGCTTCGGACGAGCAGACCGGCGCCGACGAGCAGAACGATCGCCAGCGCAAACTCCGCGACCACGAGGGCGCGGCGGATTCGACGGCTGGATGCTCCGCCCGAGACACTTCTGCCACCCTCCTCGCCTGACGGACGCAGATCGCGGCGCATCGCCGTCATCGCGGGCGCCAGTCCCACCAGGATGCCCGCCAGAAGGGACATGGCCAGGGCCAACCCGAGGACGCGGAGATCGAGGCTCACTTCCTTCAGACGCGGCAAGTTGCCAGGGCCAAAGGCACGGATGAGGTCGATGCCTACCGAGGCGAGCAGTGCGCCAATCAGGCCTGAGACGACGCCAAGCACGACGCTTTCGGTGAGCAGCTGTCGCACGATCCGTCCAGCACTCGCTCCAAGCGCAGCGCGAACGGCCATCTCGCGCGCGCGAGCGGTGCTGCGCGCCAGCGAAAGGCTGGTGACGTTGGCAGCGGCGATCACGAACACGCAAAACACCGCGCCGCCGAGCATCCACAATGCCAATCGCGATCGGGGTCCGACCATGTAAAGACTCAATGGGACGACGCCGATGCCCTGGTACTTTTCGGTCGCCGGCAACCGATCGTTGAGGCGCCGGGCGATTGCGCTCATCTCCGTCTGGGCCTGGTCGAACGTCACGGTCGGTCGAAGTCTTCCAACGACGAACCACGTTTGACCGCCGCGCACGCCGCGGCGGGTCGTGTGCGGCTCCCACACGTCGGCATCGAGCGTCGCGATCCGGAAATCAGCGGGGAGGATGCCGATGATCTGGGAAGGGAGCCCGTTGAGCACGAGGGTCGCTCCAATCGCATCGTTCGAGCCTCCGAAACGGGCTTGCCAGAAGCGATGACTAATCAGGACCAGTCGTTTCTGCGCGTCGGTTTCTTCGCTCGAAAAGTTACGTCCCCGCACGGGCTGGACACCGAGGAGTGCAAGGAGGTTGGGGGACGTGCTGGCGCCGACGATCTGTTCCGTTCCCTCCGCTGCCGTCAGCACCGTGGACACGGAATCGAAGGTGGCCATGTCCGCGAAGCTCTGACTTTGAGTCAGCCACTGTTCGACATCCCAAAGTGCCGAACGGCCCTCGTGAAGATTCTGCGTCGGATCCTCCGTCCACAACATCGCCAACTGCTCCGGTGCCCGATACGGGAGGGGGCGGAGTAGAACGGCATTCAGGACGCTGAACATCGTGGTGTTGGCGCCAATCGCCAGCGCCAGTGTGGCTGCCGCAGTCACCGCAAATGTCGGACTTTGGCGGAGCGTGCGAAGCGCATACCGCACGTCACGCGGCACTTCCTGCAGCCACAAGAATGACCGGACCTCCCGATACACCTCCTTGGTCTGCGTGACGCCACCGAAACGACGCTGGGCGGCCCGGCGCGCCTCTTCCGGGGAAAGGCCCTGCTGCACGTACTCCTCTGTCGCTTCGGCCAGATGGCTGGTGATCTCGTCGTCGATCTCGCGATCCATCTGCCGAGAACGAACGAGGGCCGACAGCCGGAACAGAAACATGCGCAGGCGTGTCACGTGGGGTCCTCCGAGATCTTCAGAAAGCGTTCAACGATGCTCGCGGCACGCTGCCACTGCGCTTCCTCCTGCTGCAGCTGCTTGCGGCCGGCACGTGTCAGGGCGTAGATCTTCACGCGCCGCCCGCTCTCGGATGTGCCCCACTTGGACGAAATCCATCCCACTTGCTCGAGCTTGAGCAGCGCCGGGTACAAAGTGCCCTGGTTCAGCGCAAGCTGATTGCTGCTGATCTGTTCGATTCGCCGCGCCAGCCGATACCCGTGCAGCGGGCCCAAGGCCTCCAAGGTCTTGATGACCATCAAGCCGAGGGTGCCGTAGAGAACGTCGCTCTTGTCGGGCGTCATATGTTGAGAGGCTACACCTCTCAGCTGTTGGCAGTCAACTGGTGGTGTGCGTGCTGCTAGAGACGATCCCGCAACCGGCCATCCTGCCGAGTCGTCGGTCTCCGCTTCACCAAACTCCCCACGTCGGTCACAAATTTGGAGAGCAACGGGGACAGGTTGTCGTTTCTCCAGACGAGAGCCAATGGCAACGACAGCTTGAGGTCCGCGACCTTCAATATCGCCACGCCGTCCGGACATCGCCAGCGGGCGGTTTCTACGACGAATCCTACGCCCATGCCTTGAGCGACGAGTGTCAATATCGTCGCTTCGTTCGACGCTTCCTGAATGATCCGCGGCGATTTCAGGCCGCCACGGAAACATTCGTACATCAAGCGGTCGTAGAATGCCGCGCTCTCGCGCCTCGGAAACCAGATGAAACGCGCGTCCGTCATGTCGCGCAGCCGGAGGGTTTTGGCCTTACTGAGCGGATGCGCGGCAGGAGCAGCCAAGGCCAGGCTGTGCACGGCGACCGGCAATTGATCCAGTTCCCGATCTGGCGATCGGCGGGTTGAACATGAATGCGGCATCCAGTCGGCCAGTTCGAACGGCCTCGAGCTGTTGCAGACTCGGCAGCGGATTCAGCTGCAGTTCTGCGTCGGGGCAGCGCTCCCGAAAAAGGTGGAGCGAGTCGGGTACCACGCCGCGCCATGAAGCATTCTCAGTGAATCCCACGCGCAGCGTTCCTGATTGGCCGCGCGCCACACGTTGCGCGCGTTCCGTCGCTTCGTTCAGCTGCTGAAGAATTCCGCGTGCATCCTCGAGAAACAACTTGCCCGCTGAACTGATCTTCACGCCGCGACTGAGGCGATCGAACAACTTGAAACCAATCTCGCGTTCGAGATCCTGAATCTGTCGCGAGAGCGCTGGTTGAGCCACTCTCAGGCGTTGTGCGGCGCGTCCGAAGTGTTCTTCTTCTCCAACCGCCACGAAATATCGAAGATGCCGCAACTCCATACTGATACCTTACTGCGATTATTCCGATACGAACAATATCTTGGACGCATCTATCGACTTTCGGCACAGTGGAGTCAGAAAGGGTGGTGAGCGATGCCTCAGACCGATCAATTCACAACGAAACCGAGCCTGTCCGGGCCGGTCGCCAACTACGTGAGGGCGGTCAACGCCGGCGCCACGGACGAGTTTCGGGCGAGTTTCGCAGACGATGCGGTCGTGGTCGATGTGAACCGCGAGCTGCGCGGTCTCGACGCGATCGCGGACTGGGCCCGCACCGACATCTTCGGGGCTCACGTACACTTCGACGTCCTCGACGTCACCGAGCGCCAGGGACGAACCATCGTCAGGGTCAAGATTGACGGAACGTTCGATCGAACGGGATTACCCGATCCACTCGTGATGAACCATGAGTTCAAGGTGGCAGAGGGGAAGATCGCCGAACTGCGAATCGGGTTCTAAAGGACCACGCTGATGACCCGTTCCCTGACTGGCAAGGTTGCGCTCGTCACCGGCGCGGCTAAGGGCATCGGAGCCGGCATCGCGAAGGCGATGGCAGCCGCCGGTGCCTCCGTCGTCGTGAACTTCGCGAGTGACCGACCAGGCGGGGGCTGTTGCTTACACCGCGAGCAAGGCTGGCATTACCGGAGTTACTGGCGTGCTGGCCGTGGAGCTTGCCTCACGCGGCATCCGGGTCAATCAAATCAACCCGGGTGCCGTGGACACCGAAGGGGCACGGGCCATCGGTGACATGAGTGACCAAGCGCGGGCGGCGCACATCGCCCGTACGCCTCTTGGACGCGTCGGGACACCGGTGCGGTCCCCCTACTCGCTTCGCAACGCTTCGGTGGGATCGATGCGGAGGCCGCGTCGGGCAGGACCCAGCGAAGCGAGGACGCCGACGAGCAGCATGAACGCGGCCGCGCCGGGGAGGATGCCGGGAATCGGTAAGCCGCCGATCTGTTCGATCGGCACGTACCGACCGGCGAGGTAGGCGGCGAGCATCCCCGCCGCCGAACCGGCACCGATCTGCCAGAACGCGCGCCTGAACACAGCCGCCACCAAATGGCCCGGCTGGGCGCCCAGGGCCGAACGGATACCGATCTCACGCCGGCGTTGCGCGACCGTGAACGCCATGAGCGCGTACAGGCCGGCGGCCGAGAGCAGCAGGTACGCTGCCGGTGACCGCGCCGATGGTGATGGCGCCAAGGTTGTCGCCGAAGCGGTGCTCGCGATAGATCTCCGCCAACGTACGGACCTCATCGACGTGCAGCGTCGGGTCGACACTCGCTGCGACGTCTCTTAGGCGTTCAGCGAGACCGGCCGGCCCGCCTCTGAGGCGAAGTTGCAGGTGCACAGGATGGATCTGACCCGGGGCCGCCGCATGGTACGCGACCCGTGCGTCGGTCGTCACGGGCAGATTTCCGACGACACCGACGACTTCGTACCAGCGGTCCGCTTCCGGGCCCGCGACGTCGCGGTCAAGATCGTGCGGCCACTCGCTGCCCGTCGCACGGACGTACCGGAAACGGCGTCCGAGCGCGTTGCCGCCGGGGGCGATGGTCTCGGCGAAGTTGCGGTTGACGATGACCGCATCGGCCTCCGCGGCAACGTCGCCCTCCTTGAATCGGCGACCGGCGAGGCCAGGCACCTGGTAGATATCGAAGAACGCGGTATCGACCTGGTTGAACCGGGCGAGGAATCCCGGCAGCCGGCCGTTGAGAACCTCGGTCGGCACGTCTTCGGGCGGGCGGCCCTCGATGTCGACAAACACCCAGGGCTCTTCTCCAGGCGGCTGCAAGGCGGCCGCCACGCCGAGGATGCCCGGGTCGGCCAGCAGCCGTCGCGCCAGTTCGCGATGCGATGCCCCCAGCTCGCGCTGGCGATCATCAAAGAGCACGGCGCGTTGTCGCCGCGCGCCCTCCGGCTCGCTGGCCATCTGCCGTGGCGCCGCATTCCTGTCAGGCCTGTCGGGCGCATCGAGCTCGAACCGGTCCCCTTCCAGCGCGACGCGCGCGGTCGCAAACTCCTCGGCGGCGAAGCCCGGGCCGACGATGCCGGTCCGAAGCGTGCCCCAGGCGAGCTCGGCGGCCAATGGCAGCACGCCGACCGAAAAGGCGACCTGCGCGATCACCAGCGTGGTCCACGTAGCGCCGAGCCGCAGGCTGGTCCGTCCGGCGAGCGCGCCGGCGCCCAGCCGCGCCAGGCGCCCCGTGGCCTGGAGCGCCGGCACGAGGCCGGACACGGCGGCCCCGGCCACGGCCAGTCCGGCGACGAAGAGAAGCGTGCGGTACGACACGTCGAAAGTCATCCAGAACGGCGGGCCACCGGGGATGTCCTGCAGGCGCCCGGCCACCACGACCGACACAACGCGCAGGATCAGCAGAGCGACACCGGCGGCCGCGGCCGTCAGCACGAGCGCCTCGATGAAGAGCTGCCAGACGATCCGCGCGCGGCTGCCGCCGAGGGCGTGGCGCGCGGCGAACTCCTGCTGCCGCGTGACCGTGCGCGCGTAGTTCAGGATCGCGATGTTCGCGCACGGCGGTAGCAGCAGCAAGACGAGGGCGAGGCTGGACAGCGACCAGAGCAGGCCCAACTCGCCGCGTTCGAAGTCCCCCGTGAAGGCAAACGTGTACGGCACCACGCGCCCTCCTTCGCGCTGCGCGCTACGGAGGGCAGGCGCCCCTTCTCCGCGCTGCGCGCTACGGAGGGCAGGCGGGAGGAGCCCGAGCGCCGACACCTCCGCGTGCGCGCGCGCGATCGTCGCGCCCGGCGCGAGCCGACCGAAGACGACGCCTTCGGGACCGGTGTTGCGCAGCATGTCGTCGGTCCCGGAGGCCCCGAGCCGGAGCGGAACCCAGTACCGGAAGTTGAACGGGAACTGGAAGCCGTCCGGCATGACTCCGACGACGGTATGCACGTCCTTGCCGAGCCGCAGTTCGCGTCCGATGACATCTCGCGCGCCGGCGAAGCGCCGCTGCCAGACGTCGTGGCCGATGACGACGACGGGGGCGGCGCCGGGCGCTGCATCGGCGTCGGCGATCGGCCGGCCGATGAGCGGCGGCACCCTCGCGACCCGAAACCCGGCGGCCGAGATCTCGGCGACCGCCGCGAGCTCGACCGATCCGTCGGGCGTGATGATGTTGCGCCGGATCGTCTGGAACGCGCCGACGTCACCGACCGATTGCAGGCTGGCGCGCCAACGCTCGAGGTCCTGCCACGTCGTGTCACGCCGCCGGCCGGCCTCGCGGTCCCACACCTGGATGGCGACAACCCGGTCACCCTCGTCGAGCGGAAGCCGACTCCACAGGATGACGTCGAACGCGGCGAACACGACCGCCGCGATGCCGATTGCCACGGACATCGCCAGCCCGCCGACCAGCGTCAGCCCCCAGTTCCTGACGAGCAGGCGGAGCCCGAGCCTGACATCGAGCCACGACGAGCCGAGCCAGGGCAGGCCGCGCTGTTCGCGCAGCGCTTCGAGCGCCTGGATGCGGCCGCCGGCGGCGGCCCGGGCGAGGTGCGCGGCGTCGCCCGGCGCGTAACCCTTTCGCCGGAGCTCGTCTTCAGCGAGGGCAAGGTGTCCGGCAAGCTCGCGCTGCATGTCATGGTCGGTCCGACGGCCACTGAGCGCGCCCGCAACCCTACGTGTCCACTCGCGAAGCGAGGAGCAGACCTCCTGGAGCGTCATGCCGGGTCCTCTTCCGCCTTGGAAGATTCTGTATTAGACATCCGAATAGACTATGCCCGTGCTCCATTAGGAAGTCAAATGAAGACGCATTCCTGGACGCAGCCCCTCGAGCAACCGTGTTCGCGGCCTTCGCGGTGCTGCTCGCCATCGTTGGCGTTTACGCGTGATTTCGTATTTCGTTGTGCAGCATACGTCTGAAATCGGTGTGCGGAATCGCGCTGGGCGGCACAGACGCGCGACGTCCTGACGCTCGCGGCCGGCAAGGCCTCACGCTGGCCCTGGTCGGACTGGGCATTGGGTCGGTCGGGGCCATCTGGGCCACGCACCTCGTGTCGAGCCTGCTGTACGGTTTCTCCGGGTTCGATCCGATCGTCCTCATACTTGCGTGCTTGCTGCTCGTTCTGCTGGCCCTGATCGCGAGCTATCTTCCGGCCCGACGCGCGACCACGCTCGATCCCGTCGTGACGCTGCGACAACGGTGACGCCACGCGATCGTCATTCCGCTGCGCGCCGACCTTGGCGTGCTGGAACACACATCCGACCTGTTCGCGAAGAGCCTTCGATGGGTCTGCCATTCCCGGCGCGTAACGCTGGCACAAACGCTGCGGCTACGCCGACGCCGAACAGACGCCGCCCCTGCAGTAGCGAACGCGATGGGATCCAGCGCGCTGACACCGAAGAGGAACGATGACAGTAGTCGCGTGAGCATCGCCGCGCCCACTATGCCCGCGGCAATCCCCGCTGACACCAGCAACGCACCGTGCCCGAGAACATGAGTGATTACGCGTGAGCCGGGGAAGCCGAATCGCGACGCGAATCGCCCAATCACGCCTTCGGCGAGTTGCAAAGTGCGTCATCACGCCGTAGACCCCCACTGCACCAAGGATAAGGGCCAAACCAGTCAGGAGAGAGAGCAACGAGACGACCTGGCGCGCTGGGCCGACTGCCGTGTCGAGCACCCGGCGCATCGTCGTCGTCGCTGCACCGCGGCGGCGGGAGCGACGCGTGCGATTGTGCGTCGCACCGGTTCCAGGAGCGACGTTTCGGCGGCACCTGGCACGGTGCGGAGGACGATTGAGTGTGCCTCGTCCACCCAGGGCGCCTGCGCCAACGCGACATACCGTACCGGCTCGGCTGCGTCGGTCAGGCCTTTCTCGGCGGCGTCCGCCACGACGCCGACGATCCGCGAACGTCCGTGGTCGACGTCGCCGCCGATCGGCCTGCCGACGGGATCGACTCCTGGAAGGTACTTCCGGGCAAATGCTTCGTTGATGACGACGACACGTTCGGCTCCCATCCGGTCGTCGACACTGATTGTGCGGCCGCCGCGAAGGGTGAAGCCAAGGCTCTCAAGATAGCCGGGCGTCACGATTCTGTATTCGGTGGCCGCGTTCTCGATCTCCGGGCGTTCGTCGATACGCAGGCCCGCTCTGTACCCGCCGCCGCGTAGCGGCAACGTCTGCGCCGCGCCGACGGAAGTCACGCCGGAAGCTCACGCAGCGCCTGCTCGAGCTCGTCGAGCGACTTCACTCGGCTCGCACGATCGAGCGTGCCGTCGAACACCAGGTCGACGACCGCGACGCCATCCACCCGCACGCCAGGTTCGACCGCGTACATGTTGGCGACATCTGCGAGCGAGCAGTGCCGCGCCTGACGCGATCATCACGGCGAGCGCCACCTGCGCGACGACCAATCCGCTTTCCAACCGTCCGCCCCGTCCCTCGATTCCTCCCATCCGGGCTGCGCTCAAGACGCTGCGCAGGTCCCCTCGATACAGCGAGACGATGGGCACGAGTATGACGAGCGACGCCGCGATGACAGCGATGGCCATTGCCGACGCGAACACGCGCCAATCTGGCGCCGTCGAGGCCCACGCGCCGAGCGGGAGCGCGTCGGTGGCGACGGTGAAGCCGGCCCACGCCAGGGCGGCGCCCAAGGTCCCGGCGACGGCCGCCACGATCAACACCTCGACGATCAGCGCTGCTGCGCCAGTCGCTGCCGGTTCGCCCCGAAGCGCCGAACGAACCGCGAACTCGGCCGACCGCGCGTCG
>CAVXUR010000002.1:557500-1048853 GCA_963764925.1 uncultured Acidobacteriota bacterium | reverse complement strand
CGAGCGGCGGCATCGCAGAATTCTAGCCTTACAGGTCGATGGCCACCTTGAACCCGCCCATCGCCATGCGCTTGACGTCGAACGGCATGTCCTTGGGATCCATCATCGCGGCAATCCGCTCGTCTTTCATCACCTTCTTGTTGACGGCGTCGCGGTGGGCGCGCGACTTGTAGACGATCCAGGAAAACACGACCGTCTCGCCGGCCTTGGTTTTGACCACCTTCGGAAACCCGGTCATGTTCTTGATGTTCAGATCGTCACCGACGCACTCGCGATACTCGAGCGCGCCATGCTCCTTCCAGACCTTGCCGGCCTTGCGAGACATCTCGAGATAGGCGCTGACCTTGCGTTTCGGAACCGGCAGCAGGAAGCCATCGACATAGGCCATTGAGTCCACTCCATTCCGCCCGCGATCCGCGGGCATTGGTTTCCGATTCTTGAACCGCGCACCACATCGTGCAAGGTCGGCATCACGGCGACTAGAATGCGCCGGGCAGATCCTGTACGTGCCTCAAGCCCGATCTCTGGTCGCCTCACGGATGAGCCAGTTTGCGGAAATCGTCCAGTGCGACGTTCTGGCAGCTGACCACCGCTGTTTTGTGCGAAAAGCCCAGGCGTCGACCGTCGTACGCTCGCTTCCGCGTGCCGAATCAACCCTGCCCGGCGTGTGGCCATGACACGGTCCGCCACTTGCCCGAGAGCAGCAAAGAGGCGCAGGTGAACTTCTACGGGTGCTGTGCGTGCCGCCATATCTGGACCGTCAGCAAGCAAGACGGGGCCCGGATCACGCACGTCACGCGGCTACCGGCGAGACCGCCATCGGGTGATTCGCTTGGCCCTCAGTCAGCGCTAGAAGGCCCGCCGGTGGGCTTGGCGTGTGTCGTGTTGTACCAGCGGCCGAGTGACGCCCGTCCACCGTCATTCTGAAGGCCGTGCCTCGAGGGCCTTCACGGCGCAGGCATCGCAGACCGGGCCGAGCTTGACCTGCCACGAATGGACGCGATCGGGATCGGCCCATCTCGGGCGATCGTGAACGAGACACCGCACAGAGGGCAGTCGCTGCCGGTCCCACCAGTCGGGCGCCTACCTGAACGCGTCGGGGTGTTCCCCTTGTGCCCTTGATAGCCTGGGCTTGGGAGTCCATGGGCGACACGTGAGCACCGGTTGGACGTTGCAACTGGCGACGATCCTCACGAGGACTGATCGTGCCGGCTCGCGGGAGAGCGAATTCCTTGAGAGCATGCGCCCAAGGCAAGACCGAGTCGGTATTCGATATGACGTGACACTTCGCGCCACGATCGCCTTTTCACCCAATGGAGCGGGCAGAGAATTCTTCCGGCGTGCGTGAAGATCTTAAGCTCTAACGGCGATTCGGCAGGGAACGGCGCGTGTTCGCGTTCAACCGCATTGCGGATTTCGCTCGAATTCGGAGAGTTCTTGGCAGTGAGATTCGCGTTCGCGAGGCAAGATAGGGGCAACGAAGCGATCAGCCCTCAGCAACTGTTTAGAATCAATAACTTATGGCGGTGAGGCAGGGATTCGAACCCTGGGTACGGGTTTAAGCCCCTACAACGGTTTAGCAAACCGCCGCTTTCGGCCACTCAGCCACCTCACCGCGCGAGACGTCAAGTATATTCGCACGTGCGACTTACGCGGACGTCGTTTTCCGCGGAACTGTCCCCGAAATTGTCCCTGCCAGGTCGCGGAACCAGGCTCGATTGCTGGGATCGCAGTCATCGAGGGGCAAACCGTCTTTGCCTGGAGGAACACGCCCTTCACCGGCTCGTGATCGACGCCATTCCCAGGGCTGAGCATTAAAGAAGTACAGCCGGCGACGCCCCACAGGCTAGTCGTGCCGCAACGCCACCAACGGGTGCATCCGGACCGCGCGGCGTGCCGGCACGAATGCGGCGGCGACGCCGACGACTGCGGTCACGGCAGCGATGGCGAGCAGCGCGACCGGGTCGATGTTCGGACGATACACGGAGATGCTTCCAATCCCGATGTCGCCCGATCCCGACGATGCGCGCAGCGCCAGCATCGCGAGTATCGAGAGGAAGAGACCGATGCCCGTGCCAACCCCGACGAGTCCAGCCACGCCTCGGGCAATGCTCCACACCACCTGCTGGCTGCGCGCGCCGAGGGCCATGCGGATGCCGATCTCACGCGACCGTCTGGCGACCGCTAACGCGACAACGGCATAGAGACCGATGCTGGCCAGCACCAGGCCAAAGCCGCCGAGGACGCCGAGAAGCGTGGCGACCGCCTTCGGCGGCGCCTGCGACTTCTCGAGTTTCTGCGCCATCGTGCTTGCGGTGACGACCGGCAGCGTGATGTCGACGGCGCGCAACTCGCGTGTCATTGCCGCGACCAGCGCGGCCGCCGCATCACCCGACGTCCGCGCGATGATCGTCGTCGGCAGCGCGGCGGACTGCGTGTGCGAGCGGTAGAACGGGGGCGCGATCGGATCGAGGACGTCGTTGTTGAAGTCGCCGGTGCCCATATCACGTACGACACCGATCACCTCGGTCCACGAGTTCGGCTCGTTCTGTAATCGGAATCGCCGGCCGACGGCGTTCACCGCGCCGAAGTATTGTCGCGCCATCCGGTCTGTGATCACCGCGACGCGCGGCGTGTCCGCGCGGTCGTGTGCGTCGAACGCGCGGCCGTACAGTAACGGAATGCGCAGTGTGTCGAAGAAGCCAGGTCCAGCTTCGATCATGATCGCGTCCACTTCTGACCCCTGCTCACCGCTAGCGCGGTCGACGACGATCGGCACGCCATTGACTTCCATCGGCAGGCCTTGCAACAGGGCAGCGGATTCGACGCCTGGAATCGCCTGGATCCGGCGCAGCAGATTGTCGCGCACCGTCCTTGCCACGGTCTCGGAGTAGCCGGCAAACCGCAAATCGGTCTCGAGCATCGCCACGCCGCCGACGGCATATCCGACGCGATGTGCTCTCGTCGCCTTCAGCATCTGGAGGGACATGGTCGTGCCGCCAAGCAGCAGCACGGACACCGCCACCTGCACGACGATGAGCGCGTTCTTCAGCGTGAGACGCCGGTAATCGATCGGCTGCAACCCCTCGTCTCGCAGCGTCTGCAGGAGGTCGACCTTCGTGGCTTTGAGCGCAGGCGCGAGCCCGAATGCCATGCCCGTTGCAAACGACAGCGCGATCGCAAAGGCCAGCACGCGGTAGTCAAGCGTCAGATCCACGGTGAACGGGAGGTCGATCCACTGCAGCACCTGCAGGCCCCACCACGCCAAGGTGCAGCCGGCGATCCCGCCCGCGAGCGATAGCAGCAGACTCTCGGTCAGCAGGTGCCGGACAAGCTGACGCCGGGTCGCGCCCATGGCCAGCCGCACCGACATTTCCTTCGCACGCGCGGCGCCGCGCACCAGCAGCAGCGTCGCCAGGTTGCTGCACGCAATGACGAGGACGAGGCCGACGATGACGAGCACCAGCGAGGCGAGCGCCATGAACAGCACGTCCGCCTGGGGGTGAATGCGCACGTCAGCCGAGGCGATGACCGTGATGCCTGGGCCCAGAGCAAGCTCGCCCGCGCGGCGAGAGACATCCGGATACGCGGCTTCGAGGCGGCGCGCAAGAACGTCCATTGCCGCTCTGGCCTGCGCCACAGTGACGCCCTCGCGCAAACGCGCTTTCACGAACAACGGCACGAATATAGTTGGGGGTTCGCGCGTCGCAGGGTTTTGTGAGATCGCTGGAACTGCCGTAATCGGCAGCCAGAGATCCGTGCCGACACCGATGTCCACGGTGCCGCGGTGATTCGCCGGACCGACGCCGACGATCGTCACCGGCACACCATCAACCGGAACAATTCGCCCGACGATGGAACGATCCGCACGGAACACCCTGGTCCACGTCTGATACCCGAGAACGCCGACCAGCGGAGCCCCGGGTCGCTCTTCCGTCTCGTCGAACCAGCGACCGAGCGACGGCCGCAGTCCCAGGACGTCGAGATACGTCGCCGTCGCGAATTCGACGGCCGCGTTCCGGACCGCGCCGTCGAGGAGATAGCGCGATGGGTTCGGAAGGCTGGCAGCCATCGTCCCCGCAAAGACGTCGGTGTATTCAGCCATGTCCTTGTAGGCGGAATACGACGTGACGATCATCGGTCTACCCGCCCGATCGTTCTGGTAGATGTTGACGAGACGATCGGGCTCGGCGAACGCCTGGTCGCGGAACAGCACCGCGTTGACGAGACTGAAGATCGCGGTGTTGGCGCCGATGGCGATGCCGAGGATCAACACTGCCGCCGTGGTGAAGCGCCAGTCGCGCACGAGGCGACGGAGCCCCTGCCGCGAGTCGCGCACGAGCGCGTCCCAGGTGGCCGTCCCGCGCGCGTCGCGGCACTCTTCCTTGAGCTGCTCGACGCCGCCGAACAGCCGCAGCGCCTGGAAGCGCGCCTCTTCTCGGGACAAGCCGCCCACCTGCAGACGATCCGTCTCTCGTTCGAGATGGAGCTGCAGCTCTTCGCTCAGATCCGATTCACGGCGGGCGCGGAACACGATCGATCGCAGCCGGCTTCGCAGGATGTGCAAGAGGCGCACCGTTATGTCCTTCGCAGCACGAGGTTGACACCGGCCGACAGGCGCTCCCACTTCGCGACTTCGGCCTCGAGCTGCTTGCGGCCCGCCTTCGTCAGCGCGTAGAAGCGCGCGCGGCGGTTGTTTTCCGACGCGCCCCATTCGGCCGTGATCCAGCCCTGGTGTTCGAGGCGGTGGAGCGCGGGATAAAGCGAGCCCTGCTGGACCCTCAGCAGGTCATCTGAAATCTGCTGGATACGCTGCGCGATTGCCCAACCATGCAGCGGTCCGAGGGCGATTGTTCGCATGATCAACAGGTCGAGGGTGCCTTGCAGGACGTCCGTATTGTCGCTCACAGTGCTCCCCGCATCACGGCGCGATGAAAAGCGAATAGGAACGATGAGTGCGCGATTCGTTACTTCGGCGTGCTGAAACCCACGAGTGTATCGACCGAGTACTTGCGATAGCCGGAATACTCTGACGTCCCGCTACGCCGGAGCGTGAAGAGCAGACCCACCCGTGCGCTGCCGTTATAACTGGCAACGGCAGGCAGCCAGACCTCGCCGTTGACTTTTCGGCGCAGGAACGACAGTCGGGCACCCTTGTGCAGCTTGGCCAGCCCACCCAAGCCCAACCTCAGGTTGTCGATCGCCTCGGCCTCCAGTTTCACCAGCTCGTGATCGTTCTCGCTGACCCAGGCGCGCACGCTGAAGTGCCGTATCTCTTCGCCCGCGCGGGTCTTCGGTTTCGCATCACGCCTGGGCGTCAGCAAGAATGCGATCGTGTCGTGCTCTTCGACTCGCTCGCGTCCGATCATCCGGATCTCGAAGACGTCGTAGATGTCGCTCATCGCCTCGTCGCGCTCACGACGAGCCTTCTGAAGCTCACGCTCCTGGCGCGCGAGCTCTTTCGATGAGTCCCGGGCAAGCCGCTGGACCATCTCGTTGGCCTTCTGCTGGCGCTCCCGATCCTGCCTGGCCAATTCTTCCGGTGGCACCGGCCGGCCATCCTCGGCGATGAGCCGCTCCCAGCGCTCTTCGCCGGGAAGGCCGGGATGGCTCTCGAAAACCTTGACCGATTCCTCGCGGGTACGCCCGCCCTTGTCGAGCTTCTGCTCACGTCGCGTCTCCACGTACACATAGCTGCTCTGAAGCGTGCTGTCGGTCTGGAGGTGTTTGCGCGTCTCAATGAGGAAGGATTCCTGATCGGGCAGAGGCCGATTCTGTGCGCCCAACGTGGAGCCGGCGATGAGGAACCCGAGAGCGACCAGTATCGGTAGTACGCGAGCAATCATGACCTCTTGAACCCTCATGTCAGTACCTGGATGCTCACGATGCCTCTCTTGTAGATTGGCATATGGAGTAGACGGAGCTGCCCCCCGAGAAGTTCATTCGAGCGGGATGACAGCATCGCCGGCTGTCCGAAACTTGCAGGCTGACTTCGGACAAGCCGGGTTCCGGCGCGCGTTGTGCGTCATTCCGGTTTCGGAGTTCGACGGTGGATGTCAGTGCGAATGGCGCGCGATTCTAGCAGCGAGAAGACCCCGGCCGTTCACGTCGCGGGGGAGGGCGAGGGAGGCTCCGGCGGGGACCCGAGGACCTCCTTTCCGGCGCGCTCGATATCGAGGAGGTCCGGCCGTGCCAGCATCACGGCGCCGACCGCGAGACAGAGCGCTCCTGCAGCGACGTACCAGATGGCCACCCCCGCGACCTCGGCGACCGGAGCGGCGAGCAGGAGACCCAGGGGAGTCATCGCACCCGCGAGACTCGCGTACAAAGAAAAGATGCGCCCCTGCATCTCCGGGGGGATCGTCACCTGGAGAATCGCCTGGATCGGGCCGTTCGCGAAGGGACCGGCGACCCCCACGACCGCCATCGCCACGATCCCGCCGAGAGGGCCGAGCGCCGACATGGAGAGAACCGCGGCGCCGAGCAGGACGATGCCGAGAGCCGTCGTGCGGATCTTCTGCGAGAACCCTCCCCAGACACCGAGCGCGAGGCCGCCGGCGATGGTCCCGATTCCGGACGCGGACTGGATCCATCCGAGCTGTCCGATCGTGCCGCCCCGTTCCGTGACCCAAAGCGGGAGAAGGGCGAATGCCGGCACGAGCAGCAGGTTGAGGGCACAGGCCAGCGCCAGGAGGTAGAGGTGCTCTCTCCGGTCCCCGAGGTATCGAACGCCGGACTTGACCTCGGCGAAAAGAGAAGCGAGCGCTCCCGCCGCCGACCGGGAGACGGACGCGGGGGAGGGGACGTCGACGAACAGCAGCGGCGCGATCGCGAGGAGCGCCGTCGCCACGTCCACGGCGAGCACTCCCGACATGGGCAGCGTTGCGTAGAGGAGGGCGCCCAGCGGTGCGGAGAAGACGATCGACGTTCCCTGGAGCGCCTGGTTCACGCCCTGGATCCGCGTGAAGAGCTCCGGAGGAACCATCAGCGTAGTCGATGCCTGCATGGCGGGAGCGTGGAACGCACCGGCGACCCCTCGCGCGAGGAGCGCCAGGAGGACGGCCGGCACCGATGGGGCTCCCGCCGCGAACAGCGCCGCGAGCGCCGCGGACGCGAGCGCGGCGGAACCGTCGGCGATCATCATGACCTTCTTCCGATCCCAGCGATCGACCAGGGCGCCGATGAGCGGGCCGAAGAGGACCTGGGGGGCGAGCGCCAGGAAGATGCTCGCCGCGAGCATCGATGCCGAGCGCGTCCTCTCGGTGATCCACCACACGAGCGCGAGCTGGACCGCCTGCGTGCCGAGGAGCGACACGGCCTGGCCCGACCAGAGGATCCAGAACGCGCGCACCGGACGGGACGGGGATTCGGGCTCCATCGGCCGAAAAGTATACAAGGGAGTTCACGATTATTCAATAATATATGAACAATCAAGGATTCGCCCCGATTCTCTGGCGATCCGCTAGAATTCGCGCTGTCGATGGCCGAAGGCAAGCCTCCGAAGCGATCGAAGGATGGGCGCCGCAGCGCGCCTCAGGCCGAGCTCCGCACGCTCGACGACCTCAAGCAGGTCCGAGCGCTCGCGGACCCCCTGCGCATGCGCATCCTGACGGCTCTCAGCGAGGAGCGGACCACGAAGCAGGTCGCGGAGCTACTGCACGAGAAGCCGACCCGCCTCTACCACCACGTGGACGCGCTCGAGCGCGCCGGTCTCGTGCAACTCACGAGGACCCGGCCGAAGCGCGGGACGATCGAGAAGTACTATCCGCTCGGTCGCACGGAGGTTCGAGGGTCGCGTCAGCACGGGACGGGCGGTCGGAGGCGTCGCGCGAGGCGATCGACGACGTGATGGCCACGGCGTTCGCGACCACGAGCGCCGAGGTCTCCCGGCTCCTCGAGCGCGGCGCCGGGAGCACGTTGAGCGAGGAGGGAATCCTCACCTTTCTCGAGGTCCGTGCGACACGGGCGGAGATCCAGAAGCTCCGCCGCCGGCTCCATGCGGCGATCGGCGTCGCGCGGGAGGAGGGAAAGTCATCGCCACGCGAACGAGCGCTACCGTCTCACGATCGCCTTCTATCCGCTCGAGACGGGCGGCGCCGACGCGACCCGCCCGCCGCCCGCGAAGAAGCGCGACAGCGAAGAAGCGCGGTGCGCGCTGACGGAGCTCAGGGGCACACTGCCGGAGTCGCCCGCTCGATCGAATTCGGCGCAATTACGTCTACGACTCCTTCTATCCCGCCGGCGAAGTGTACGGGAGTCTGTGGCAGGTGCCTGTGCTCGGAGGCGGCGCCCGCCGCGTGCTCGACGATGTGGACGGCAACATTTCCGTCGACCCGTCGCAAAACGCTTTGCCATAGTGCGCGGCATCGCGCCAACGCAGGAAACGGCGCTGATCGTGCGGGAGGGTGCCCCTGACGCGGTTCTCCGACGAAAGGATCTTCAGATTCGCGTCGCCCGATCAGAAACGGTAGGCGATCGTGCGCGGCAACATCGCCTCGGATGTCGTCTGGTGTCCGAGCGAGAGTGAGCAGACGTGGATGCATGGGCGCATCCGCCATCCGGCAGCCGACGCGAACCGAGTTCCCAACAAAACACGGGCCTGAAATCGTCGATTCAAGGCCCGTTCTGTGATTCCTGGCGGCCTGAGACTACCGCCGCCAACAACCACTCGCCACCTCACCGCAGGAGTCTGGCGCGTTCCTTCGTCCGCTCCTTGCCAGAACCCGCAGCAACGTCGCGCACGAAGGTGTATAACTGGCGTGCACGATGATTGGCACATCCGTTTCCCATTACCGGATTGTCGAAAAGCTCGGTGAAGGCGGCATGGGCGTGGTGTACCTGGCCGAGGACACGACGCTCGGTCGCGCTGTTGCGATCAAGCTGCTTCCTCGTGAAGTGGCGCGAGATCGTCTGAGAGTCGAGCGGTTCGAGCGTGAGGCACGTGCCGCCGCCGCGTTGAACCACCCGAATGTCTGCGTCATCTACGAGATTGGCCGGCACGAGGGCGATCCGTTCATTGCCATGGAGTTGCTGGAGGGTCGGACGCTCAAGGAGTTGATCGCCGAACGATGCCTGAGTCAGCCTCTTCCACTCGACACCCTCATCGAGCTCGCCGTCCAGATGGTCGATGCGCTTGGTGCGGCGCACGCGAAAGGCATCGTCCACCGCGACGTCAAGCCGGCCAACATCTTCGTGACCCCACGCGGAGAGGCGAAAATGCTGGACTTTGGTCTGGCGAAGTTGATGGGCGGTATCGGCGGTTCCGCGGCAGAGTCGAGGCAGGTTCCCGGTGTCACGACCGCGCCGACCGTCACGAGCGACCCGCCGCATCTGACGAGCCCCGGCACGACCATCGGCACGGTCGCATACATGTCGCCAGAGCAGGCGCGCGGCGACGATCTCGATGCGCGTACCGACCTCTTCAGCTTCGGCGCCCTGCTCTACGAAATGACCACGAGCCGGTTGCCTTTCGAAGGAAACACCTCGGGAGCGATTTTCGGCGCCATTCTCCATGAGGTGCCAGCGCCGCTGACGCGGTTGAATCCTGCCGTGCCTGCAGAACTGGAACGGATCGTCAACAAGGCGCTCGAAAAGGACCGGCGGCTGCGCTACCAGACAGCCTTGGACATACTGACCGATCTCAAGCGGCTGAAGCGGGATCTCGGCTCCGGAAGTAGGCCGCCCCCAGCGCAAGCGGGAATCGTTAAGCCGGCGGACGAAATGGACGCAATCGCCGTCTTGCCATTCGAGAATGCCAGCGGAGACCCCCACGCCGAGTACTGAGCGACGGCATCACCGACAGTCTCATCAACAGTCTCGCGCAACTCGGAAGCCTGCGCGTGTTGGCGCGCAGCACGGTGTTCCGCTACAAGGGGCGCGCGGGCGATCCGCAACAGAGCGGCCGAGAGTTGAAAGCCCGTGTGGTGTTGACCGGCCGGGTGCTACTGCGGGGAGAGACACTGGTTATCGGCGCCGAGCTTGTGGACGTCACCAACGGCTGGCAACTGTGGGGTGAACGATATAAGCGGAGTCTCACTGACATCTTCGATGTCCAGGAAGAAATCGCAAGGGTCATCGTCGACAAGCTGCGCGTGAAGTTGAGTCCGGTCGATGAACGCAAACTCGGGAAGCGCTACACCGACGATCCTGAAGCGTACCAGCTTTATCTGAAGGGCCTGTACTTCTTGAACAAATGGTCGCCCGACGGATTCCGAATGTCCGGAGAGTACTTTCGCCAGGCCGTCGCGAAGGACCCGAACTATGCGCCCGCGTACGCCGGTATTGCCGATATCAACGCGGCGCCACCGTACATGGGACTGGTCTCGCCCAATGATGCGATACCAAAGGCCAAGGCTGCCGTCCAGAAGGCGCTAGCGCTGGACGACTCGCTTCCACTTGCCTTGTTCATCGACGGCATTACAAAAATGGGGTACGACTGGGACATGCGCGCGGCCGAAGCGGCGTTCTCACGTGCGATCCAGGTGGGGCCCAACGATGCCAGAGGATATAGCGGGCTTGGTTATACGTTGGCTGTGCAAGGCAGGCTGGTTGAGGGCTTGAAGCAGTCGCTGCGTGGTGCCGAACTCGAGCCGCTGACACCTATCTGGACCGCCAATACGGGGATGATCTATCGCTGGATGAGGAACGAAGCAGGAGCAACTGAAGAGATACGGAAATCGCTCGAAGTCGAGCCGCACTTTCTGCTAAGCCGCCTCGAGCTTGGCCGAGTGCACCTGGCGGCGGGACGACTGCACGAGGCTCTTCAGGAATTCGAAAGGGCGGTGGGTGACTCTCACGAGAATCCCCTTGCAGTCGGCCATGTGGGATTCGGTCATGCGCTGTTGGGCGGACGCAGCGAAGCCGAGAAATCTCTGGCCAGGCTTCAAGAGCTCGCCGGACAACGTTATGTGCTTCCGTCAGCCGCAGCTCTCGTCTACCTGGGACTCGGCGACCACGATCGGGTGTTTGACCGGCTCGGCGAGGCGCTCACGGAGCGGGAACTCCGGATGATTCATCTCAAGGTGGATCCGATATTCGATCCGATACGCTCCGATTCCCGCTTCGAGATGCTGCTGCGCCGCGTCGGCTTTGCCGCGAACACCTGACGCGGATCGGTCGCGCAAGCGCGGATCACCGAGTCGACCGTTTCTTTTTCAGCTCTTCAAACCAATTGAATTTCAGAGACAATCCTGGGAGTCGCCTTTCGCCTATGGGCTAGGGGTACTGCAACGAGCAGAGCCTCAGTGGCAAACCTTCACAGAGTGCCGTCTGACGGGCTAGGTGCAAAGCGGCCCGGGTCCGTCACCGCACTGGACCCGAAATACCAGCAGTGTGCGGTTGGGCGCGTCCACCAATATCCGGATCCCAGGTTCAAAGTCGTCACCCCCACTTGATCCAGATTTCGACACTTCTCTCGAGAATCTAGTTTGTTGGCCCATTTCACAGGGGTTGCGCGGGGCGCATCGATTGCAGATTTGCGCCGGATGCCTCGACATCGGGGACGTCTCAGCCTGGCACTCGTAGTCGCCGCGCTGGCCGCTGCGATTCCCGTGGCCGCCTGGAACGTCATCACCCGCCGCGCGAATGCGGAGGCGAAGGCGGTGGCGGCGCAGGCGCCGCCCACGCCGGACAACCCGATCGACGCGCGCCAGCGCGCCGACTTCGCCGCCATGCGGACCTTCAGGCCGGGCTACGCGTTCTGGCAGCACATCTTCACCATGCCCGACCACTCGGTCGCGTTCGGCAGCGCCGTTGACGGACGGCTGCTCGCGTCGTTTCCCGCGCGAGGGGACTGGATGCGCAAGGCGGTGTGGGCCGATCCCACGATCGATCGCATCCTCGAGGGTCAACAACTCGCTCGCAAAATGAGCGAACGGCGAGAGCAGGTGGCGCTCCTCCTGGAGCTCGCCGCCGGACCGGTCGTGCACAACCGACGCGAGGAGATGCGCTACGGATGAACGCCGGCAGGTACGGTTCCTTTCTCGAGGACTGGGGCGCGATCTACGAACGGTTCGGCGTGCCTGCGGAAATCGGCCTGGCGCAGGTCATCCTCGAATCAGGCCTGAGCGCGACGAGGCGCTCGGAAGCCAATGCCGTCGGATTCTGCCAGTGGCTCCAGAGGAACTGGAAGCGACTGAACCACTTCTCGCCGACGCCGCATCGATGGACGAAACCAGACCACGCAGGCGCCCTACTGCGCCGCGTACCTGTCGGTGCTCGCCACGAAGTACGGATCGTTCATTCCGGCGCTCTCCGAGCACAACGCCGGCGGCACCAACGTCGGGCGGACGCTGATCACCGGCGAGCACCTCGGCGCCGCGGATGTCCGCGAACGATATTTTCTGGGCTCGAAGCTGGCCCGCGACCTGCGGGCCCTGCCGGGCCAGGACTATGAGGACGTCTACAAGAGCTACGGCCCGCGCTCGTACCTCTACGCGGAGATGGTGTTCGGCAACACGTTCAACGTCAGACGCCTGATCGCATCGACGCCGCAGACGCCGATCAACGCGATGCGCGCGCCGCGCGCGATTTCGCTCGCCGAGATCGTCGAGCGGACACGGTCTCCCTGCCGACGAGGTGCGCCGGTTCAATCCGGCGCTCGTCGACCGCGTTCCGGCTCAAGGCGACGCTCTACCTTCCGCACTACGTCAGCGAGTTCGGTCCTGACGTGGCGTTCTGGCGCCGGCCGCCCAGCCCCTCATATGTGGCCGTGCTGGATGACTTCATGCGCCTCGAATCTGGCGCTGAACGGTGGGATGATCCGGCCTTCGCACCTGTCCTGACGGAGTTCAAGCGCCGTTTCGGAGAGACGAACACGGAAGAAGGCGTGGTGATGGCGACGGTACTCGCATATGCGATGGACCAGGCTTATGCCAGCACCCGCCGCACCCTCCTGACTGAATACCGGAACAGCGAGAAGGTGCGGTTGTTGATCGAGCGCGGGGTGCTCGAGCTCGACGCCCTGCGCATCGCTCGGGGTTCGGGGATTGCTGCAGCTGTTCTCTCTCCGGAGTGATTGGGTCTCACTCTCATCGGCCCCCGGGCCGTGCGGGAGGGCCCTCGCGCGGTTGGACGCCATGGCACGCACGGCAGTACGTCACAACCGACGCTCTGTCCAAGCGGTGCGCGGTTGCCCGGTAGGGCAACAGGTCCACATGACACGAGGAGCAAGCGTACTGGCGTGACAGGGCTTTGGCGTGCGACTGCTCGTAATGCCAGTACCCAGGTCGTCGCCGCGCGACATCTTTCGAAACGTCGTGGCACTTCAGGCACTCTGAATTGCTGAAGGTTGTCTCGTCAGGGACGATTGCCGAGGGCGACTCAGGATTCGGGTCGGGGCGCGGCGCGCGGGCGAGATCCTGCACGATCCTCCGGCCAGCGATGCGTCCCATGTAGATGCCCGGACCGAGGAAGGTGCCTTCGAGCGCTGCCTTTCCGTTGATTCCTCCGAAGCCGGTCACCTCCCCGACTGCGAAGAGCCCAGGAATAGCGCGGCCGGATTTGTCCAGCACGTGACACTCCATGTCAACGTCGATCCCGCCCATGCTCTTGCGGGTAAGAGGAAAAAACTGGGCCGCATAGAAAGGTGGGGTGTCGATTGGCTTCGGTTTGGGAACGGTCTTCTCGCCAAAGGCCTGGAAGTCGACATCGATGCCCGTCGTCGTCAGCTCGTTGTAGCGTGACACCGCCGCGCGAAGATTTGCGGGCGGCACGCGCATCGCAGCCGCCAATTTGTCGAGGGAATCCGCAGTCACCACTACGCCCGGCGTCTGGTACACAAGCCGCCGGACATCACGAAGGTTCTCATAGCCCGCAAGCGTGATCGAAAAGCCGTCCTTGCCCTTCTCGTCGAATACATTCCAGTAGGTGCCGCCCGGCTGGTTCAGCAGCGCGCGCAACCCGAGCTTCTCGTCACCGAATTCCCGCGTAAATCGCTTGCCGTCCGCGTTCACCCAGATGGCGTTGAAGTTGAAGGCGGCAAGCCCGCGGGTTCGGCTGGGATCGCGTGGGTCCGGCAGGCCGAGCACATAGTTCCACTGGTGATCGAGGCGAGACACCCTCCCGTCGACGCGTCGGACCAGGTCGTGACCAGACCCGGTAGCAGACTGCGCTGCGCCCGCGAGCAGCCGGCTCGGCCTAGGCAGCTCGGATGGCCAGTTGGCGAGCACCGTTTTCAGGTTGCTCTGAAATCCTCCGGTCGCGACGACCACATTGTGCGCGCGAAGGTCCCGTCGCGCACGTCGACGGAGATCACGCACCCTGACACCACTGACGCGACCGTTGCTGATGATCAGATCCTCGGCCAGGGTCGCCCACTGAAATCGGATGTTCGGGTGGCGGAGGCAGGCGCGATAGATCGGTTCGACGAGTCCCAGCCCCTTACCTCGAGCCAAGTGAAGCCGGGGGACGGAATTGCCGGCCGGACGCACGAGATTCTCGAAGGAGACGCCGAGCTCGGTGAGCCAGTCATGCAGCCATTCCCGTGAGTCGCGCACGTAGGCAGCGACCCAGCGCGTATCGTTGTCTTCACCTCGCGCAAGAAAGTCCTTCTCCGCGAGAGCCGGTGAATCGGCAATCTTCTGCCGCTCCTGCAGTGGCGTGCCGATGATGGAGACCGCACCGTTCGACAGGATCGCGTGCCCCCCGCCGACGGTGGACATATCGACAACCAGCACGGACGCGCCCGCCCGCGCTGCTTCAAGTGCGGCGCTGAGACCAGCGATGCCAGCGCCGACGACGACCACGTCGACAGGTTCCAGCTCGCGTTGCGCAAGATGCGCGGCGGATAGCAGCGCGAGCGCGCCGATTGCCAGCGTCATCGCGATGACGATGCACCGAGTCAGAATCGCAGCGCGACTGCTGAGCCTAACGAACGAATGGCGACCGTCGGTTGGTGTGTCCACGCTCATCAGCCATTCCTTTCAGGCGAGACCTAGCCCGTCGGTACCACCAGCCGAGCCGCGTGGATGGGTTGCCGGACCGGCTGATGCGCTAAGATAACCTCGGACCGCGCCAAAACGGAGCAACGGATGCGCCGACCGGATCGCGCGCACGGCGAGTGCTTCAGCAACGCCGCTCGACTCTCCGAGCGCCTCGCAATGGAGTGTCCCTGATGGTCCCTCACCGGTCGCGCTCGAATCGCTCCCTTACTGTCCTGGGTCTTCCATTCGTCCTCGCGGCGACGTTGCTGTCGTGCGGCCGCGGCGCCGATACACCGCCGGCCAGCAACCCGGCGGCTGCCGCGGTAGCGGCTCCGGCACCTGCGCCGCCGCCTCCGCCGCCGCGCGAGCTCACCTGGAGCAAGAAGGTCGACATGAAGCTCTGGTCGACGGTCCGGGTGAAGGCCTACAAGGCCGCACTGCAACAGGAAACGCCGCCTACGCTCGCGATCCTGCGCATCCCGCGGCTCGAGCTCGAGGTGCCGGTCTACGACGGCACAACGGACGCGGTGCTCGACCTCGCCGCCGGTCGGATCGAGGACACGGCCCTACCCGGGACACGCGGGCAACGTCGGCATCGCGGCCCATCGGGACGGCTTCTTCCGGGTGCTGAAGGACATCAAGGAAGGCGACGCGCTGGTGCTGGACACACCCGTTGCGACCGAGCAATACCGGGTCGAGTGGATCCGGATCACTGTCCCGACCGACGTCAGCGTGATCGACCCGACGCCAGGTCCGGCCGTGACGCTCGTCGGTTGCTACCCGTTCTATTACCAGGGCTCGGCGCCGCAGCGGTTCATCGTGCGCGCGGTTCCCGCGCCGGGATCGCCTGCGGGCAACTGAACCTTCACTGCGGCGCTACTTCTGACCGTACGCGGACAAGCCCGATGCCGTGCGGACGTAGAGTACGCCGCCAACGACGGCCGGCGTTGCTCGGATGTCCTCCTCGAGGACGTGCGTAGCGGTAACGTCGCCGCTGCCCCCCAGCCTGACGGCCAGAAGCCCGTGCTCGGCCTTCAGGTTCGAGATCCCTGCCCGGAAGGAATCAAGCCTGCACAGTGTAGCGCGTTGGGAAAGGCGACGCGCTTATGCAGACTCATTGGAGTCGGCATGTCGTCCCCGATTTTTTGTGGCACCCGGAGCAGGAGGTTCAGTATTGCGAGTTCTCGACCGTTGGGCCAACGTACAATGGCAACTTCTCGCGCCAAGGGAATCAGCCCTAACGGGCACAAGGATTCCTTACTCGAACCCGCGCGAAGGAGTAACCGATGGTGCAGTCCCGTATCAAAGGCGGCCGGCGGTCGTCACGCAGCGCCAGGTGCGCAGCAGTTTTTTGCGCGTCGATCGTCTGTATGGCCGGCGCCGCCAGCGCGCAGCAACCGGCTGCGGACACGCGCGCCGCTCGTATCGCCGCCGAACAGCAGGAGAAAGCCAAACAGCTGAAGCCTTACGAGCCGAACAAGGCCGAGGTGTGGGTGACAAAGCTGGAGGAACAATTCATCACCGGCAGCATCCACTGGCACCCTTTCTTCCAGAGCGCGTACGCGGGTGGGGGGTTCACGCTCGGCGCCGGCTACGCGACCCACGTCAGCAGCTACAACACGATCGACGTTCGTGGCAGCTACACGCTCAGCGGGTACAAGCGGATTGAGAGCGAGTTCCTGGCGCCGCGCCTGTTCGGCCGCCGGGGCAGGCTCTCGGTGATCGGCGGATGGCGCGAGGCCACCGCGGTCGGCTTCTACGGCATCGGCACGGACACGAGCAAGGACAGCCGGACCAACTACAGTTTCAAGCAGCCGTACGCATCGGCGATGCTCGACGTCCGGCCGAGGCGGAAAGCGCTGGTCTTCGGCGGCGGAGTCGAGTACTCGCAGTGGGATCAGGGACCGGGCGACGGCAGCGCACAGTCGGTCGACGAGGTCTACACGCCGGCCACGCTGCCGGGCCTGGACGCCACGGTGACCTACCTGCACACGCAGGGCACAGCGGCCCTCGACTGGCGGACCTCCGCGGGCTACTCGCGGCGCGGCGGTTACTACGGCGCGACGATTCACGACTACGCAGACCGCGACGACGTCTACAGCTTTCGGCAGGTCGACTACGATGTGATTCAGCATCTCCCCATCTTCCGGGACATGTTCGTGCTCTCGCTGCATGGCCGGGTCGAGACCACCTACTCGAACGACGACGAAACCATTCCCTTCTTCATGCTGCCGGCGCTCGGCGGCGGGTCGAGCCTGCGCGGCTTCGCGAGCTGGCGGTTCCGCGACCGTCACAGCCTGCTCCTCCAGGGCGAATGGCGCGTGCTCGTCAACAGCTTCTTCGACATGGCGCTCTTCTACGACGCAGGCAAGGTCACGGCTCGGCGAGAGCAACTCAATCTTGACGACTTGAAGACCGACTTTGGGATCGGCTTCCGCTTGCATGGCCCGGCGGCCACACCGTTGCGCATCGAGTTGGCCAAGAGCAACGAGGGGCTCGTCATCGTCTTCTCGTCGAAAGCCTCGTTCTAAGGAGATAGTGATGAATCGCCGAACCGTCGCGTTCGTGGGCACCCTGCTTGTCGGCGTGCTCGCTGTCGGCCACACGGCCGAACCGAAGTTTTTCTCCGATGACCCCCTGGCGCGCGAGCCCGAGACCCAGGACGCCTCAGGCGCCCAGCCGTGGGACATCGAGCTCTTCTACGATCTGAGCTACAACCTCTTCGTGACACCCCGTCAGGTCCCATCTGGCATCCGGGCGGGAAATGTCAACACGATCGACGAGGTGCCCGATTCGGGCTGGTTCACGAACCGAATCGGCAGCCGGGCGCTCACGGTCGAGGAGGTTGTGCGCGGCCCTGTGACTGGGCCGGCGCCGTCGCCAGCGAAGTGGACCCTCACGCGCGAGAAGACCGCGGGCGCCGCCCCTGGCTTCACGGCCGAGGACGCGAACGGGCAGACGTTCTTCGTGTCGTTCGATGCGCGGGCAAACCCCGAAGGCGCTACCAGCGCGGTCGTCGTCGCCACGAAGATCTTCTGGGCGCTCGGCTACAACCAGGTCGAGTATTTCCTGACGTCGATGACGCCTGAGTCGATCGTGATCGGCCCATCGGCAACCACACGGCGGCCGTCCGGCAAGCGCTCGCCGCTCAATCAGGACGACGTGCGCGAGATCATCGAGCGCGCCGACCGCCGCCCCGACGGGTCGTATCGCGTGGCCGCCGGGCGGCTGCTCTCCGGCAAAGTACTCGGCGGATTCAAGTACGAAGGGACGCGACCAGACGACCCCAACGACGTCGTTCCGCACGAAAACCGGCGCGAACTCCGGGCGCTGCGCGTCTTCGGCGCGTGGACCAACCTCACCGACATGAAGGCGGGGAACACGCTCGACATCGTCGTCACTGAGGGTGGACGGGGCGTGGTCCGACACTACCTGCAGGACGTCGGCTCCACTTTCGGGGTGGGCGCCAACGGCCCGCACGACTGGAACGAAGGCTGGGAGTACCTCTACGACGGCGGCGCCACCAAGCGCCGGCTGTTCACCTTTGGGTTAGCCGTCAGCCCCTGGCAGACAGCTGACTACGAGAAGTACCCGTCCATCGGCCGCTTCGAAGGCGAGGCGTTCGACCCCGAGACCTGGAAACCCCGCGCGCCGACGGCCGCCTATATTGAGATGCGCGACGACGACGCGTTCTGGGCGGCGCGACGCGTGATGGCGTTCTCGGACGACTTGATCCGGGCGATCGTCAAGACCGGCGAGTACAGTGACCCGGCGGCAGAGAAGTACCTGGGCGACGTCCTTATTCAGCGGCGTGACAAGATCGGCCGCGCCTACCTCGCGAAGATCAACCCCGTCGTCGACCCGACGCTCGACGCGTCAGGCGTGCTGTCGTTTGGCAACGCCGCCGTGCAGTACGGCGTGACCTCGGCCGCGCGCGGGTACACGGCCGCGTGGCACACCTTCGACAACGCGACCGCAGAGACACGACCCTTGGGTCAGACAACGGGCGCGCAGACTTCGATGAAAGCGCCCGCCGGCTTGCCCGGTGCGACGGGCGCCTACATCCGCGTCGACATCAGCGCCGATCATCCGGATCGTCCGACGTGGAAGGAGCCACTGCGAGCGTACTTTCAACGTCAGGCGGCAGGCTGGAAGCTGGTCGGATTGGAGCGACTGCCCGACTCGCCGCAGGCGCGCCCGAAGGAGGCACGTTGAAGCATGGTGACCGAGCGGCCGCGAGCCTGTTATCGCCGCATAAAACTGGTTCGTGGCCTCCTGGTTGCCGCGCAACGCCGCGAAGAGCTGCTGCATGTGCGGTGGCGGGGGTTCGAGCGTCGCAAGCTGGCACGTGAAGTCGTAGATCGGCTTCGCACGCTGATCGCGGCTCGACTGATACCCGGCCAACGCGTCGCCGAGCGGACGCCGGCCGCGCCACCCATCGTCGAGCGCCGTCGTCAGTGCCTCTGCGTCAAGGTAGGCGTCGCTGATGCCCTGCGCGGTGATCGGATCCTTGTTGTAACCGGCATCCCCGACGAGCGCCCAACCCGGACCAAATGGCTGACGGAAGTAGTTGCGGACGCCTGCCGTGCCGACCCATTTTTCTTCGCGCGTCGCGCGCTGCAGTCGGTCCGCGACGCTCGGCGTCGACTCGAGCACTTTTTTGACGTGGCCCTCGATGTCAGCGCGCACCTCTTCGAACCTGGCACTGGGCCACAGCACCGCGATGAGCGTCAGACCGTCGTGTGTCGGGAAGCAGCCCACGGCCTGGTAGTCACGAACGTACTGCTCGAGATCGTCGGCGGCGAATCCGCTGAAGTAGCTGTAGTAGTTCGTCGTCAGCGGCGGCTTCACGTCGTACTCGGGCGCTCGTACGGCTTTGGCCACCAGCGAGTGCGCCCCGTCAGCGCCGATCACGACTCGCGCCCGCTCGTCGATCGTGCCGCCCGTCCGGCTGTGGCCCTTGATGCCGGCGACGCCATCACCGTCCCACAGTAGCGACTCTACCGTGAACCCTTCTCGCAGTTCCGTGCCGGCCTCGACGGCCGCATCCACCAGGAGCTTGTCGAGCACCGTGCGTCGAGGACAGAATCCACCGCGTCCGCGGTTCGTTTCGGTCACCGCGCCTTTCAACGCAAACGGGCCGACATCAAAGATCAGGTTGAGCGCGGTTGGTGGGCAGCCGGTCGCAGCCAGGCGTTCGAGCAGTCCCCAGCGGTCCATGATCTCGGCGCCGTGAGGCCAGACGATGTGCGTGGAGATGGTGTCGCTTGGAAAAGTTGCCCTGTCTACCAGCAGCGCCCGATAGCCCTTCCGGGCCAGAAGCATTGCGGTCGGCGCTCCAGCGCAGCGCGCGCCGACGATGATCGCGTCATACATTCAAGTGCCTCCCTTCCTTTCACAGCTCAATCTGCGACGAAAGGCACCCCTCGCGCTTCCGCGAAACCACCCAATTGGCGAGGATCTCGACATGGGTAGTTTCCGCCAGATCAGAGGTCAGAACAGCTTGTGATCGTAGGTGTACGCCGTGGCGGCCGCGCGCGACGGCACGTCGAGCTTCCCCAGAATATTGCTGACGTGCCGGTCGATCGTTCGTTCACTCAGACATAACTCACTGGCAATCTCTTTGTTGGTACGACCGCTCGAAATCAGGCGCAGCACCTGGAGCTCGCGCGCCGTCAAGGGATGACCTGGGGCGGGCTGGCCAGGGATGTCCGAAGCATCGAGACGAACCAGCTCCGGCCGCGCTCCGAGCCGTTCGAACTCGGACCGCGCCGCCTTGTGCTCGAGCCTCGCCGCCTCGTCGTCGCCCAAGACCCGGCATGCAGCCCCGATGAGGACGCGCACGCGCGCTGCCTCATACGGTGCCTCGAGACGTTGCCACTGCTCGAACGCGCACCGAAGCGGATCGAGCGCCACGTGCGCATGGCCTTCGGCCAGTGCGATCGCGCCGTCGGCCTGCGCCACCACCGCGCGAAGCCCGTCGGTGTCGAACACTTCGGCCAGTGCTCAGCAGTTCATCGCGGGCGCGCCGGGCGTCTTCGACGTCTCCAATCGCCAGCATGATCTCGAGGTAGGCCGGCAGGAGTCTGGCGCGGCGCAGGCGATCGCTGGTCGCGCTCGTCAGCCGGCGGATCGCCGAGCACGCGGCGTCGGTGCGTCCTTGCGCCAATCGCAGGAGCGAGAGTCCAGGTTGTGGTTCGTATCCTCGTTCGATCGCGGAGTGATAAGCTTCCTCCGCCTTCGCAAACTCGCCGCGGAGGCGGTGGATCTCCCCTTGTCGTAGAACTCTGATAGAAAGTGGCGCGGCGCTTCTCCTGCTCGCCAAAGCGGCAGGCGCGCAGCCGCCCAACAATCGTAACCGCCAGGTGTTCCAGCACGACTTGCCGAAGGTGTCGCTCGACAACTGGGCCGTCACGGCAGTCGAAGTGGCGTACGGCCCGGGAGAGCGAAGCGCTTCGCACAGCCATCCGGGCATAACGATTGTCTACGTGCTCGAGGGCGAGGTTCGATCGAAAGTGGGCGACGGACCGGAGCAGACCTACGGCGTCGGCCAGATGTTCATCGAGTACCCCGACCAGGTGCACGCCGTCTCCGGTAATGCCAGCGACAGCAAACCGGCAAAGCTCCTGGCCATCCTGATGGCCGAGAAGGGCAAGCCGCTCACGACGCCGTCGAAGTAGTGAAGTCAGCGACGGGAGCAGATCGCAAACGGCCGACGCGCCATGGTTGACGACCTTCGTACTATTGCCGCCAGCTTCGACCAGCGGGCAGCACGCTACTCCACCGTCGATTGGCATCGTGACTACGCGCGGCGGTTCGTCGAGCTCGCGTCGCTCGAACCTGGACAACGAGTGCTCGACGCCGGCGCCGGGACGGGATTTGCCACGATCGAGATCGCGCGCCGCGTCGGCGCCGCCGGCACGGTCATCGCGGTCGATGTTTCAGCGGGCATGCTGGCACAGCTGCGAATTGCAATTGACGCCGAGAATGTCTCGCACATCGAGCTGCTCCAGGGCGACGCCACCGACCTTCCGGAGTTAGCAGGCTCAACCTTCGACGCAGTGTTGTGTTCGTCGGCGCTCCTCTATATGTCAGCCGACTCGGCACTGCGCGAATGGCATCGCCTCCTCAAGCCATCTGGCATCGTCGGCTTCTCGACGATGTGCGCCGATTCGCCGCCGCCGGGACGGATGTTTCGCGAGTGCGCCAGAGCCTTCGGCCTGGAGCTCGAGGACCCGAGCGACGCCCTCGGATCCGAAAAGCGATGCCGCGAGGCACTGCACTTGGCTGGGTTCGCTGAAGTGACGGTGATTCCCGGAACGATCCAACTATCGTCGTCTGATCTTTCAGTGGCCTGGGAATCGAACTTCAGGTCGGCCGGTCACGCACCGGTGCGTGGACTGAGTCAGGAGAAGCAGGACTCGATGCGCGAGCGCTACGAGGCGGCTCTGCAGGACGCGTTGGTTGCAGATGCGGCCGCACTAACCACGGGAGATGTACTGTTCGCCTTCGCCAGGAAACCGGCACGCAATCCCTCTCGCTGAGCGCAGCGAGTAAGGAGGACGCAGCCCGGGAACGACGCGCTTGTCTTTACCCGCCGGTCTCGTGGTTGAGCACGACCGCGGGCTCGATGCGCGCTGCGCGCACGGCAGGCGCGAGCGCGGCCGCGACGGCGACGGCGGTCATGAACGCGACCACCAGCATCATCGTCGGCCAGTCAGTCGGTCCGACGCCGTACAGCTGCTCGCGGACGAGGCGTCCTGCGACCAGCGCCAGCGGAACCCCCGCCGCAAGCCCGAGGAGCGTCGGCGTCGCGCCGCAGCGGGCGGCACGGACGAGGACGTTCCCCTGCGACGCGCCGAGCGCGAGGCGGACGCCGAACTCCCGGCGACGCTCAGCCACCGCCGACGTCACCGCTCCGTAAATGCCAAACGCCGCCAGCAAGACCGCCGTCACCGCGAAACTCGCCACCGCCGATGCGTAGAAGCCTGGGCGCGCGAGTGCTCCGCCGACAACGTCTTCCATCCGCTGAACCGGGGAACGAGGGATGTCCGGCTCGAGCTCGCGCAGCACGGTGTAGATTGCGGGAGCAAGCGCGGCGGGGTTGGCGGCGGTGCGGATGACGAGATCGCGGGTTTCGTGCCTCATCCACGGCCGCTGCGTCTTCGGCGCGTAAATGCCGGGACCTGGCGGAAGTCGCAGCGCCAGCTCTCGCACGTCTCCCACGACGCCGACGATTTCAACCTCCAGGGGCGTGTCGCGATCGATCGTCAGGCGCCGGCCGATCGGGTTCGCCGACCCGAAGTACGCGCGCGCCAAGGCCTCATTGATTGCGACGACCGAAGGGGCGCCGTCCACGTCGCGCCGATCGAACGACCGTCCGGCCACCAGCGGGATTCCGAGCGTGGCGAAATAGTCCAGGCCCACCACACGGAGCTCGGCAAGCGCGCTCTGCGCTTGCGATCCTCCAGTGGGCGTCATCCGGAAGGATGCGCTCGCCCCGAATCCGCTCGCCGGAAGCCAGTCCACGACCGATGCGGTTTCGACGCCAGGCAGCGCCTTCACTCGTTCGACGACGCGATCGTAGAACGCAGCCAACGTCGGTCCCGCGGGATAGCGAGCCTGCGGGGCTGAGAGCCTGGTCGTCATGACCTGAGCGACCTCGAACCCGGGGTTCGTGAGCTGCAGGGCGTAGAAGCTTCGGATGAGGAGCGCAGCGCCAACGAGGAGGGCGAGCGAGAGCGCGGCCTCGACGCCGATGAGCACGGCTCGTGCCCTGCCGCGGCGCGCTGTCGCGCCGCGATTGCCGCCAACGACGCGCAGATCACGCGCGCGAGTCGCCTCGAACGCCGCCACGAGGGCGCACATCGTCGTGCACGCAAGCGAGAGGATCAGGCCGACGACGAACGTCTCCGCGCCGATGCGGAGCTCGGAGGCCCGCGGCACACCCGCGGCGGCAGCCGCGCCGACGAGAAAGTCGCTCGCCCACAGCGCCATCGCGAACCCTGCCACGGCCGCGAGCACCCCGACGAGGAGGTTCTCCGCCACGATTTGTCGAACGATCCTCGAGCGGGTGGCGCCGATCGCGAGCCGCGTAGCGAACTCGTGCTGGCGCTCGAGCGCGCCCCCGATGAGTAATGCGGACGCGTTCCCGCAGGCGACGAGCAGCAGAGCGACAACTGCCGCGGCGAGAGCATACAGAGACGGGCGGACATCGCGTGTCAGCTGCGCGAGCATGTCCGCGGCAGTCGCGCCCGTTCCCTTGTTGGTGTCTGGATACTCGATCGCGAGCGCGTTGGCGACAACGATGAGCTCGGCGCGCGCCTGGTCGACGGTGACGTCGGGCCGGAGGCGGCCGATCACTCGAAGCATCCGCGCGTCCCGGCGCCCGACGTTGGGATCGAGCCCGAGCGGTACCCAGACCTCTGGCGTGCGCGGCCACATCGCCGGCGAATAAAACCCTTCGGGAAGAACACCAACCAACGTGTATGGACGACCGCTGAGCACGATCGGCTGTCCTACGGCGGCGCGGTCGCCATGGTAGCGACGCATCCAGAGGGCGTGGCTGATGACCGCGACCGGCAGTGCGCCGGCCCGATCTTCAGCCGGCAGGAATCCACGCCCGAGAGTCGGTTGGACACCAAGCACGTCGAAGATCCCGGAACTCGCGCGGGCGCCGCTCACCCGCTCCGCCTGTTCACCGCCGGTGAGCGTGAATCCCGGTGGATAGTAGGCGGCGAGGCGGGCGAACGAGGACGCGCGGCTTTCAAAATCGAAGAAGTCGAGCGGCGCCGTAAGATGTTCACGCCCGCTGTCGATGTTGCGCGACGAGATCGCCACGAGCCGATCCGGCTCCGGATGCGGCAACGGCCGCAACAGCGACGCGTGGATGACGCTGAAGACCGCCAGATTGACGCCGATCCCGAGCGCGAGTACGGCGACGACGGCCGGAGCGCGAGAGCGGCGCAGCCGGCGCACTGAGTACCGAGTGTCCTGCCACAGCTCGTCGAGCAGCCGCTGCCCCCGAGCGGCGCGCAGCTCTTCCTTCAAGGCTTCGGTGCTTCCGAGCTCGAGCCTCGCGCGGCGCAGCGCATCGGCCGGAGCCACGCCGCTGCGGACCAGATCCTCTGCGTACGAATCGATATGGAAGCGAAGCTCTTCGGAAACGCCGTCTTCGAAGCGCTGGCGGCCGAACGAGCACAGCGAGCGCCGAGCGGAGCCAGCGGAACACACCCATCCTACCCTTCCGTGTCGGCAATCGTGGCGTTGAGCGCCGCGCCGATCGCGTCGGCCAACCGGTTCCAGCCAGCCGCTTCCTCGTCCAGCCGCCGCCGGCCAGCTGCCGTCAAGGTGTAGAACTTGGCCTTTCGGTTGTTTTCGCTCGCGCCCCACCTGGCGCTGATGAGCGCTTGATGCTCGAGGCGGTAGAGCGCCGGGTAGAGCGACCCCTGCGGGATGTCGAGCGCGTTCCTCGAGATCTGCTTGATGCGGAGCAGCACGCCGTAGCCGTGCAGCGGCTTCAGCGAGACCGACTTGAGGATGAGCATGTCGAGGGTGCCGGGCAGCAGGTCGGTCGGCTTGGCCATCGCGGGCGTTGACTCCTAGCTAGACTAGGGGAGTATATCGCCACGCTTTCCTAGTTTGTCAAGGGGAGTCGACGGACCCGATGATCACTGAGGCGACTCAGCCCAGTTTTGCTGCCAGCAATCCGCCCCGGCTGGCCGATACGTAGTCAAGATAGCAGGACCAAAGCCATGTCGAAGCGGGGCGTGAGCGTCGTCATCCACACGTTGCTGACCGACCAGAATCTGCGTGATCGGTTTGCTGAGTCGCCGATGGACGTGCTCGCGGATCTCCACTTCTCGGCCGGGATCGAGCTCACGCTGGCCGAAGTTGAAGCGCTGGCCCGAACCAGTCCTGACGTCTGGAGCTCAACCGCAGGCCAGTCTCACGACACCATTCATTGAAGTTCAGGTGACACCATGCGGCGGTCAAAACGGATGAAGAGGATTCTGCGAGAGCAGTGGGGAGTGTTCCTGCCCTCCACGCTCATCCGCGGGCGATAGCTGGTCAGTAACGCGCGGCTAACACCCCTGTCCGCGGTCCACCGGGGCTGTGCTACGCTGCGCCGCAACGAGCGCGAACGCCCGCTCGTGCACTGGTAGCTTTATGTGATCGCCCAGGAACAGGAGTGGATGGTTATGACGACCCCGATGACCCGTCGCGCTGTTTTGGGCCAGGCCGCGGGCGGCGCGGCCTTCCTGTCTGCGACCGCCGCCTCACTGGCCGAACGCCTTGCGGCCGCCGAAGCCGCCGGCGGCCCACAGCTCCAAGGCCGCGTGCGCCACTCGGTCTGCAAGTGGTGTTATCCGAAAATCAGTCTCGAGGATCTGTGCCGCGACGGCAAGGCGATGGGCCTCTCGTCCATCGAGTTGCTCGAGGTGAAGGACTTCGAGACGCTGAAGAAGCACGACCTGGTTTGCGCGATGGTCAGCGGCGTTCCCGGCGGGATCACGACCGGGCTGAACCGGCTGGAGAATCACGACAAGATCGTCGCCTTCTTCGAGGACACGGCGCCGAAAGTGGCGGCAGCGGGGTTCCGGAACATCATCTGCTTTTCCGGCAACCGCGCCGGAATGCAAGACGAGCAAGGACTCGACCAGTGCGCGATCGGCCTCAAGCGCATCATGCCGATCTGCGAGAAATACAAGGTCCTCGCCGTGATGGAACTGCTCAACAGCAAGGTCAACCACACGGACTACATGTGCGACCACACGCGTGGGGCGTTGAACTGTGCAAGAGGGTCGGCTCGGAGCACTTCAAGCTGCTCTACGACATCTACCACATGCAGATCATGGAAGGGCGACGTGATCGCGACGATTCAGAAGTTCCACGCCTACATCGCCCACTACCACACCGGCGGCGTTCCCGGCCGGCACGAGATCGACGAGACGCAGGAAATCAACTATCCGGCGGTCGATGAAGGCCATCGTCGAGACTGGTTTCAAGGGCTACGTCGCGCAGGAGTTCATTCCGGCGCGACCCGATGTGCTGGCCTCGCTCAAGCAGGGCGTGACGATCTGCGACGTTTGATGAGAGGCTTCACCTGCCTCCTCCTCGTCGCCGCCGCCTGTGCCTCCGAAGCGCACGCCCAGCGTGTCACACGCGATATCCCGTACGCCACGACGCACGAACGGCAGGTGCTCGATGTGTATGCTCCCGAGGGAGCGAAGAACCTGCCCGTCGTGTTCTGGATTCACGGCGGCGGCTGGCAGTCTGGCGACAAGGGGATGGTGGCCCAAAAGCCGAAGGCGTTCATGGGCGCCGGCTTCGTCTTCGTGTCCATCAACCACCGCCTGCTGCCGACCGTCGACATGGGCGCTATCACCCGCGATGTCGCACGCGCGCTGGGTTGGGTACACAAGAACGTCGCGACGTACGGCGGTGACCCGACCAGGCTGCTGGTCATGGGCCACTCGTCAGGCGGACAGCTCGCCGCGCTGATGTGCACGGACGATCGCTATGCGAAGGCGGAGGGCTTCTCCCTGACCATAATCAAGGGCTGTGTGCCCGTGGATGCCGATACCTTCGACATCCCGGCGATCATCGAAGTGGCGGAAACGCGCGCCAGGGTGCACCACCTGCCGATGCCGACCTATGGTCATCGCCAGAAGTTCGGCAATGACCCGGCGAAGCATCGGGACTTCTCCACCGTGACGCACGTCGCGACGAACAAGGGAATTCCTCCGTTCCTCATCCTTCACATCGCCGGCCATCCCGACACTGGCGCGCAGGCACATCGCCTGGCCGGCGTGCTCGAGACAGCTGGAATTTCCGCAAAGGTCGTCGCCGGGCGCGAGACAACACACGCCAGCATCAACGACAACATCGGCGCGTCAAACGATCCTGTGACGACCGCGTTGTTCGCGTTCGTCACAGAGGCGCTCAAGCGGTAGGCCTCATTCTGAACGCAGCGCCGCACCGATTTCGAGGTATCATCCGGCCGCATCGAGTGACGCCATGGTGGTCGAGCACTCGGCTTGGTGGATTCCATGTCTACACGCTTTACCGCTCGTCTGCTCATTGTTTGGGTCGGGGCGTGGATTGGCCTCGCCTCGCTCGTGGCCGCGCCGCTGGCCCAGCAGATCCGGCAGCCTTTCAGCCGCGTCGCCATCACGGTCACGCCCGATCACAAGGACTGGACCTATCAGCCGGGCGAACCGGTCACGTTCCGCATCGACGTCGTGCGTGACGGCCACCAGGTCGTCGGCGCGACGGTGAAGTACGGCCTTGGCCCCGAGATGCTGCCGCCGGTCACCGAGGCGACGGCAACGGTCGGCGAGACGCCGTTGACGGTCGCGGCTGGCACGATGAAGGAGCCTGGCTTTCTGCGGCTGGTGGCGACGGCGGTGATCGACGGGCGCACGTATCGCGGCGTCGGCACGGCCGGTTTCGCGCCGGAGCAGATCCCGCCGACGCAGGTGAACCCGCCTGACTTCGACGCATTCTGGGACGCGGAGCGCAAGCGCCTGGCGGCGCTGCCGCTCGACGCGAAGTGGACGCCGCTTCCCGACTACGGCACGTCGGAGGTGGACTGCTCGCAGATCAACCTCCAGAACGTCGGGCTGACCGCGGGCACGAGCCGGCTGTACGGCATCCTCTGCATGCCGCGCGCGGCTGGCAAATATCCCGCGGTCCTCAGCGTTCCGGGCGCTGGCGTGCGGCCCTATCGCGGCCTGACCGAACTCGCCGGGCGCGGGCTCATCACCTTCCAGATCGGGATCCACGGCATTCCGGTCATCCAGCCGCAGGAGGTCTACGACAGCCTGGCGAGCGGCGGCCTGAGCGGCTATCCGACATTCGGACTGGATTCGCGCGAGCGCTACTACTATCGCCGTGTCTACGTCGGGACGCTGCGCGCCAACGATTTCCTGACATCGCTGCCGCAATGGGACGGCCGGAATCTCGGCGTGACCGGCGGCAGTCAGGGCGGTGCGTTGTCGATCGTCACCGCGGGTCTCGATCGGCGCGTCACGCGCCTGGTCGCTTACTATCCCGCCCTGTCGGACGTGACCGGCTACGTGAACCAGCGCGCGGGCGGCTGGCCGCACATGTTCCGCGCGGTCGAAGGGCCCAACGTCCATCGGGACGAGGCGAAGATCAACACGACGCAGGTACTACGACGTCGTGAACTTTGCGCGCCGCGTGACCGCGTCTGGATTCTACTCGTGGGGCTTCAACGACGAGACCTGCCCGCCGACCTCGATGTACGCCGCCTACAACGTCATCACCGCGCCGAAACGGCTGGTTCTCGCCTACGACACTGGCCACCGGACCACGCAGGAGCAGGTGGACGAGGGCAACGACTGGCTGGCGGGCGAGCTCACCGGTCGCGCCCGGTCATCGGCCGACGCACGATAGAGGAGCAGACAACTCGGTTGAAGGAGGCCGCGCGTGGCGAAGGCATCGAGCGTTGAGACGACGAACACGGCGTGGAATTCGACGGCGCCACTGAGCGAATTCCGTCCGTACATTCCCGAATCGGCGAATGTGCCGGAGTTCACGTTCAAGGCCGTCCTCTTCGGCGCGATCTTCGGCATCATCTTCGGCGCGGTCACGGTCTACGTGGGCCTTCGTGCCGGCCTGACCGTCTCGGCCTCGATACCGATCGCCGTCCTGAGCATCAGCCTGCTCCGCGCCTTCGGCAAGGCCAGCATCCTCGAGAACAACATCGTGCAGACGGCGGGGTCGGCGGGGGAATCGGTCGCCGCCGGCGCGATCTTCACGCTGCCGGCGCTCATCTTCATGGGTTTCCCCTTCGAGTACTCCCGCATCTTCATGCTGGCGCTGATTGGCGGGTGGATTGGCGTGCTGTTCATGATCCCCCTCCGGCGGCAGCTGATCGTGCAGGAGCACGGCAACCTGTTGTATCCGGAAGGCACCGCCTGCGCCGACGTGCTGGTGGCCGGCGAAAAAGGCGGCTCCTTTGCCAGCCGAGTCTTCTGGGGCCTGGGTCTCGGTGGCGCCTACACCTTCCTGATGGCCACGGCGCAAGTGTGGAAGCAGCGGCCGTTGTACGAGCCGGCGTGGTTGCCGGGCGCGTCCTTCCGCGCCGAAATCACGAGCGAGTATCTCGGTGTCGGCTACATCATCGGCCCTCGTATCGCAGGCACGATCTTCGCCGGCGGCGTGTTCTCCTGGCTGGTGCTGATGCCGGCGATCAAGTTCTTCGGCGAAGGACTCGCCGAACCGCTCTACCCAAGCACCATCCCGGTTCGCGACATGACGCCGGGGCAACTCTGGGAAAGCTACATTCGGCCGATGGGCGCCGGCGCTGTCGCGATGGCCGGCCTCATCACGCTGATGAAGACCATGCCGACGATCGTCAGCGCGCTCAGAAGCGGCATGAAGGACATCCGCTCGCAGCAAACGGGCGCCGCCACGGCTGGCGGCCGGCTCGAGCGTGACATCGCCATGAAGTGGGTCGTGCTCGGATCGCTCGCGATCATCGTCGTCATGTGGCTGATGCTGACCTTCAACCCGATCGTCGGCGCGCGCACGTCCGCGTTCGAGAACATCGTCGCGTCGCTCTTCGTCGTGCTCTTCGGGTTTCTCTTCGTCACGGTGTCGTCGCGGATCTGCGGGCTGATCGGTACGTCGGCCAACCCGGTGAGCGGGATGACCATCGCCACGTTGATGGCGACCTGCGCGATGTTCCTGGCGATGGGCTGGACGGCGCCGGCCTATTCGGCGCTGGCGATCACCATTGGCGGCGTGGTCTGCGTCGCCGCAGCGAACGCCGGTGCGACGTCACAGGACTTGAAGACCGGGTTCCTGATTGGCGCGACCCCGTATCGCCAGCAGTGGGCGCTGATGATCGGCGTCATGGTCTCGGTGTTCGTCATCGGCGGCACGCTGATGCTCATGAACTTCGGGCTCTCCGAGTTCCGGCCGATGCAACGAGCGCTCGATATCGACAAGGTCCGCGCGGAACAGAGCCTGCGCGGGGCGGCCGTGCGCGTCGAAAAAGAACTCGACGACCCGCACCCGCAGATCTACAGAGACAAGCCGTACATCCTCGTCAACGCGCTCGGATCGCGGGAGCTGCCCGACGGCAAGTACCTGTACGACCCCGACACGAGGCAGATCGAGGTCCAGTGGATTACCGGCATCGGCAGCGACAAGGCGGCCGCACCGCAAGGCCGGCTGATGGCGACCGTCATCACTGGCATTCTCAACCAGCGCCTGCCGTGGCGGCTGGTGGCGATGGGCGTATTTCTCGTCATCGCCGTCGAACTGCTCGGGATTCGATCGCTGTCGTTCGCGGTTGGTTCGTACCTGGGGCTCCACACGACGCTGGCCATCTTCTGCGGCGGCATCGTGCGGTGGGCGGCCGAACGTGGCCAGAAGCCCAGCGGCGGTCACGCCGAAAGCGACGTCAGTCCGGGATCGCTCTTCGCCAGCGGCCTGATCGCTGCCGGCGGCGTGTTGGGGCTGATCGCCATCGTGATCAACGTCCTCGGCGATCCGGAGCTCGGCATCAGGCTGATCCCGCCGGGCGTGCTGGCTTTTGGGCCGAAGATTGCGCCGGCCCTCGCCACGTCAAACATGTTTGCAGTGATGATGTTCGCGCTGCTGGCGTACTCGCTCTACCATTTCGCGCGCAAGAAGCTGGATTAGGGGCCGCCTGCGGTGTCTGCCATGCTCTGCGCTCGGGTCCGCCGGTCGTTCAATGTTCTCCGGAACCATGCTTTGAGGACACTCGTGATGATGCCGCCTTCGAGACCAGTCGCGCGACCGCTCCCTCTCCTGCTACTGATGTGTCTTCTGACGCCAACCATGACGTTCGCGCAGTCAGGTTCGAAGCCAGTGCCGAGGCCAGCTTCGCCTCCCGACCCGCTGGTGCGAATGAACGAGTCGATGGACGCGCTGACCAAGAAGGTCTGGCCCAGCGTCGTCCAGATCCTGGTCAGCAGTTATGGTCCGCGTGCCGAGGGCATGAAGGGGCGAGACGAGCCTCGTCGTCGGCAGGCAGCGGTCGACCGGTTCGGGCTTCGTGATCGACCCCGACGGCTACATCATGACGAACGCCCACGTCGTGAGCGGCGCCCGGCGGGTCCAGGTCGTGCTGCCCGCCGGGGACGCGGACGGCACGCTGGCGACGGCCCTGACCGGGAAGTCCACCATCGTTCCGGCGCGCATCGTCGGCATCACCACCGAGCTGGATCTGGCGCTCCTGAAGGTCGATGACATGAAGTTGCCGGCGCTGCCGCTGGCGACCTATTCGCAGGTTCGTCAGGGCGAGACAGTCTTCGCGTTCGGCAGTCCGATCGGGTTGCGCAACAGCCTGACGCACGGGCTGATCTCGGCTGTGGCACGACAGGTCGATCCCGATTCGCCGCTCATCTACATCCAGACCGACGCGCCGATCAATCCCGGGAATTCCGGCGGCCCGCTCGTCAACATCCGTGGGGAAGTCGTCGGCGTCAACACGTTCATCGTGTCGCAATCCGGCGGCAGCGACGGTCTGGGGTTCGCGGTCCCGAGCGCGACCGCCAGAACGGTGTTCCGCCAACTGAAAGCGTTCGGCGATGATGCGCCGGCAGGAAGTCGGCATGAGCCTGCAGACCATCACGCCGGGGATGGCCATCGCGCTCGGGCTGGTGAAAGACTACGGCGTCATCGTTTCCGACGTCTGGCCCGGCGGCCCGGCGGAGGCGGCCGGTCTGAAGGTCGGCGACATCCTCACGTCGGTGGATGGCCAGCCGGCCGACAACCTTCCGAGCGTCAACTACTACTTCAGGCTGAGGGACTCCACGGACAACGTGCAGCTGGTCGTGCTTCGGGGAGGAGCGGAGCAGAAGCTGAGCATCGCGACCGTCGAACAGCGGAGCGAGTTCGACTCCGTGTCGGCGACTGGCCGATCCCGAGAAGAACCTCGTGCCGGAGCTCGGCATCCTCGGAGTCGAGATCGACGCGCGCATCGCCGCGGGGGCGACCGGGCTGCGAGATCCTAACGGAATCATCGTCGTCGCCCGCGCCGCAGGCCCGGGAAGCGAGGTCCCTCTTCTGCCGAGGGACGTCATTCGCACGCTGAATCGAAAGCAGATGACGACGCTGCAAGGTCTCCGCGACGCGCTGCGTGCCGTGACGCCAGGATCGCCGGTGACGCTGCAGATCCAGCGCGAAGGCCGGCTGATGTTCGTGTCCTTCACGCTCGAGTGATCGCCGAGGCCGCTACCCTTCGGCTGGAATCCGTTCGACCCGTCTAATGAGCGTGACCAGGAGAAGCACCATGCGCTCCCATCACACTCGGGCTATCAGCTTTACAGTCATCCTCCTCTCCGTATTGACGCCCTGGCGGCTCGCCGTGTCCGGCGAGCAGGCCTCCAGTCCGCACCAGTGGCGCGGGACTGTTGTCCAAGGCGGCGCCATTGAAATCAAGGGCGTGAACGGCGCCGTGAAGGCGAGCGCCGCGACCGGCGCCGAAGTCGAGGTGTCCGCGGTGCTGAGGGGTCAGCGGAGCAACCCGGCTGACGTTCGAATCGATGTGGTGCAGCACGGAGGGGGTGTCACGATTTGCGCGGTCTATCCGAGCCCGGACTCACGGCCAAACGAGTGCCAGCCGGGCGACGGCGGCCGTATGAACACGCGCGACAATGACGTTACTGTCGCGTTCACGGTTCGCGTCCCGCCGGGTGTTCGATTCGTGGGGCGAACCGTCAACGGCGATATCGGCGCGGACTCGCTTGTGGGCCCCGTGTCGCTGAAGACAGTGAACGGAGAGGCGAGCTTCTCAACGACGGCGTACGGCGAAGCGTCGACCGTGAACGGTTCGATACGCGGCACACTGGGGAGTAGTGACTGGACTGAGGCCCTGAGATTCCAAACCGTCAACGGCAGCATCACGCTCGATCTGCCGGCTGATCTGAGCACCGAGGTCCGCGCCACGACGGTCAACGGCAGCATTTCGACAGATTTTCCGATCAGCGTGGCAGGGCGCGTCGACCCGCGCAAACTCACCGGCACGATCGGCGGAGGCGGCCGGTCGATGGAGGTGGAGACCGTCAACGGGAGCGTCACACTGCGGAGACGGTGAGTGCTGGGACCGGCGTCCCGCCTTCGCTCGAGGCGAAGGCGGGAAGCGGTGACGTGGCTACTGCTTTTCGTAGAACGACACGGCGTCGATCGCCTGACCCTTGGCGTCGGTGCCCTTGGTCGTGGTCGTTCGCGTTTTCCCGTCATCAGACACGACGATGGTCTGAGTGACGGTGACCTTCCCGCCCTGCTTGACGGCGATTCGCGTGGTTTTTGCGTCGACGCGCGTCAGAGCGACGGTGTCGCCGTACGGACTCTTGCCGGTGACTGGATTGTCCTTGCCGTCATAGTTCGCGGTGAATGCCCAATTGGTCGCACCGTCCGGGCCCACCAACTCAACGGTGAACTTGACGCCGGCGCCGGCGGCCTCGACTTTCGTGGTACCAGACTTGAACGCGGAACCCTTCGATTTCGCGGCGTTCAGTTTCCACGTGCCGACCAGGGGATCGGTGGTTTGGGCGACGGCCGTGCCGCCCACGATGCTGAGGAGGGCGACTGCTGCAATAAGACTTTTCATAGTTGGAATGTACGCCTTTCTGGTGAGGGGATTCTGCTCTGGTGAACAGCATAGTCTGACTCAGCAGTAGCCAGATCGCAACCGGATTCGAAGCCAGGCTCTCCGGATCTTCCCTGCTGCCAGACACGACGCGTCAATCGGAAGGCAGCGATGCGCGGCGTGTGCTAGCGTTCGTCACCTTGACTGACCGCACCTCGTCGCCTGAGTCATCACTCCGCCGCTCCATCGGCCCTTTCGCGCTCGCCGCCAGCATCGTCAACCTCACCATCGGCGCTGGCATCTTCCGGCTGCCCGCCGACATGGCGGCGACGCTCGGCGCGACCGCATTTGTTGCCTACCTGCTCTGCGCCCTGATGATGGGCCTCATCGTTCTGTGCATGGCCGAGGCCGGGAGCCGCGTCTCGCTGACCGGCGGCCTCTACGCCTATGTCGAGGTCGCGTTCGGGCCGTTCGTGGGTTTCCTCGCGGGTTTTCTGCTGTGGATGGTGCTGACATTCGCGATGGCGGCAGTGGGGACGGTGCTGATGGCCAATCTCGGCGCGCTCGTGCCCGTGGTGGCGGCGCGCGCCGCATCGGCGGCGGTGCTGGTCGGCATCTACGGCGTGTTTGCGACGATCAACATCCTGGGCGTCGAGCGAGGCGCACGCGTGAACAGCGCGATCACGGTCGCGAAAATGCTGCCGCTCCTCCTGCTGCTCGCCGGCGGTCTCTTCGCCATCGATCCGGACAACCTCGCTGTGGTCCAGCCGCCGGAGTTGTCGACACTCGCCCGCAGCAGCATCCTGCTCATCTTCGCGTTCGCAGGAATCGAAGCGGCTCTGGTGCCGAGCGGCGAAGTGAAGGACCCGGCGCGAACGGTGCCGCGGGCGCTCGTCATCGCGATGGTCCTCATCACGCTGCTCTACACCGGATTGCAGTTCGTCTCGCAGGGCGTACTCGGACCGGCGCTGGCGACTTCGAAGACGGCGCTCGCCGACGCGGCAGGAGTGGCACTGGGCGGATGGGGGAGGACCCTGCTCCTCGTCGGGGCCGTGATCTCGATGATCGGTCACGCCGGCGGGATGATTCTGGCCACGCCGCGCATGCTGTTCGCGTTCGCGCGCGACGGGTTTCTGCCGTCGGCTGTCGCACGCCTTCATCCCGTCTATCGGGCGCCGGTCGTCGCGATCCTCGTGCAATGCACGATCGTTCTTGTGCTCGCCATCACCAGCACGTTCGAGCGGCTGGCAGTCCTGGCCAACCTCTCGATCCTCGTGCTCTACGGCGCGTGTTGCCTGGCGACATGGCAACTCCGCCGCCGTGACGTGCGCGCCGGTGGTATTCCATTCCGTGTGCCCGCACCGGCAGTCGTCATTACCCTGTCCTGCCTGGTCATTGGCTGGATGCTGACGAGCGTCACGCCTGGCGAATGGGCCGCCTTTGCGATCGCGCTCGCCGTGGCGTCGGTCTTGTTCCTTCTTCGACGCAAGCCATAGTCGGGAGGAGAAGCGGCGAGCTACGACACCGACGCCCACACCAGGATGATCGCGAAGGCCGGCATCGACGCAATCAGGTAGACCACGCCGATCGCGGCTGCCTTCACGACTGTGGCTGGCCAACTGCCACCGAACACCGCCCGCAGTGCCAGCAGCGCATAGGCCGTGAATGCGACGGTCACGATGCCGCTAATGACGACCTCAACGCCAACGGAGCCCGTCAGTTTCGCCGCCTCGGACAGCGTGAACGCGGTGAACGCGAACGCATGCAGGTGCACCGCAAATACCAGCGATGTCGGAAAGCGCCGGCCGCGATAGAACAGTGCGACGATCACCGCAAAGACCGGCAACAGGGCAAAGAACACGCGCGGCATGATCGTCAGGACGCGCGCGCGAAACCCGATCGGGTCCGATGCGACAGCCCGGAGAAGTGGCCTGACAACGGCCGGAGCTTTGTCGGCGCTAGCGATCAGCTGCGCGCGTTCTTCAGGACTCAGCTCGGTGTCATTGACCGAGCCGGTGACGCCAAACTTGAGGCCGCCCGGCGCCTCGACCTGACCGGACCGAGTGGACATCGAGGGCGGCGTCGATGAGGCCGCAACAAAGTAGATCACGCTGACGATCAGGTAGAGCCGCACCGGTGACACATAGCGGGCGCGGCGGCCGGCGACGTATTCACGGGTCAAATAGCCAGGGCGCAGCAGACCACGAAACGTTGCGGCAACGCGGCCGTCGTAGCCAGACAGTTCCTGCCAGGCGTCACCAGCGACCTCGGCGACGCTCGGGTCCGGCGGGACCGACCGCTGGCCGCACGCCGAACAGAACGATCCGTGCAGCGCCGCGCCACAGTTGAGGCAGTCGGTGACCATCGGGTGTCGGGCTGCCAACCCTTCAGCGAGCGCGCATCGTCAACCACCACTTCATGGTCGACGTCACGAGTGGCGCGGCGTCCTGCTGGACGAAATGCCCGACGCCGGGAACCGTCACGAGGGTGAGGTCCTTGTCGAGCCAATCCCACGTGCCGGCGAGGCCGTTGCGGTGCAGCGCGCGGTCGTCGAGGCCGTGGATCATCAGCACCGGCACGGTCACCTTCGGGAACTGAGGCACCGTCGGCGCGTCCGCGCCGGATCCCTTGGGATAGTTGGCCTTGTAGTAGTTCAGCATGGCGTCGAAGTCTGAGCGTTCGAAGGCCTCGACATATCGCTTGCGCGCAGCCGCGTCGGTGACCCACCCCGAAAGGGTCTGCGGCGTCATGGCCATGCCGAAAAACACCGTCGCATCTTTGGGAGAGCCGCGCTGGAACGCGCGTGCGTATTCGCTGTTTGCGATCTGCTCGGGATTGGACTTGAGCTCGCGCAACAGTCCGTTCGGATGCGGCAGGTTGAGCACGATCAGGCGCTCGGTCATCTGCGGCAAATTCATCGCGAACTGCCAGGCGACCATGCCGCCCCAGTCGTGCCCGACGATCGTCGCCTTGTCGCGTCCGAGATGACGGACCACCGCCGCAACGTCCGCCACCAACAGGCGCATGTCGTAACTCTCGACGCCCTTCGGCTTGTCGCTCAGGTTGTACCCGCGCTGGTCGATCGCCACGACCTGAAACGTGTCCGAGAGCGCCGCCATCTGGTCTCGCCAGGTGTACCAGAAATCGGGAAAGCCATGAATCATCACGACCAGCGGTCCAGTGCCGAGCGTCGCATAGTGAATCTTCACGCCGCCCTCCGACACGGCGTATCCATGCGTCACGCGGTCGAAGACATCCTGTTGCTGGCCGTAAATGGATGGCAGGAACAACAGGCAGGCGGCCAACGTCGTAGTAGCTGTGCGCGTCGACAAAGTCGTGACTCCTTCCTGCCCGAATGATAGCGTAGTGTCCCGAATCAGAAATACGTCGCCATTTTTCAGGCGGGGCATCCCCGATGGCGGCGTTGCTCCTCCCTTGAATATGCTGAATATTCGCGGTCGTCGCGCCTGGCCCTCAGGGCGCCGCGCTCCGAAAAATTTGGCAACGTATTTCTGATTCGGGACACTAGCGCCACCGCGAAGGAGACCGATCATGCGTCCACTCAACACTGCTCTTCTCGTGCTCATGATCGTCGGCGTGGCCGCCGCGCAATCGGCCGATCCATTGCTGCTGGACACACGCCTGACCGTCCACACCCTGGTCCGGGAGGACATCTTCGCGGGGTGGAGGACCAACAACCTCGACCGGTTGTCGAAGGCTGAGCAGAACATCGAAATCCTGTTGAAAGAGCGTCCCGACCAGCGTGCCAACCTGCTGGCGTGGAAGGCGGGGGGGACCACGTATCGAGCCGTGCGCGCCCACGAGTCGGGACAGGCCGAAGAGTTTGGACGCCGCTACGCCGAAGCGCTCGACGGATTCGCCGCGGCTGCCAAGCTCGGGACCGGCAACGAAGGCGTCGCAGCGGTCACGGGTGGGACGATGGCTGTCTTCGCGGACCGGCTGCCGGCCAAAGAGCGCGCCGGTGCATGGTCGATCGCCTACGACAACTACTCGCTGCTGTGGAAATTACAGGGCGCAGCGCTCGACAAGCTTCCACTGCATCACAAGGGCGAAGTGCTGGCCGGGTTGACGCAGTCGGCTCAACGAACCGGCCGCAGCGAGGAAGCTGCGCAGTACCTCGACAAGATGCTGGCGGTGCTCGTCGACACGCAGTACGAGGCGATGGCCAGGCAGTGGAAGTCGGATCCCGCGAGCGCCGCGACGACCAACCTCACGTGCAAGAACTGCCACAACGCCGGGCGCCTCGCCAATCGCCTGGAGGCGCTCAACAAGTAAGTCGACCCCAGTCGAACACTCGAACGTACTACACCGCAGCGCGCGTGTCTCCGGATAGTAGAAGCCTCAGCGCACTGACCGGAGCGAGATGGTACTCCCAGAAAGCGCGGACCTGGGTTACCTTCCGGTATGCGCTCCACACGCTCATTGATCGCAATCACCGGAATGGCCGTCGCGATGCTGCTGGCGGCGACGGTCCAGACCCAACAGGTCGATCGTGCGGCGGCGCTTCGCGCCCAAATCGAGCGGATCTTCAAGGAGCGCGCCTACGCTGCGCCGCGATTTGGCCCGGCCCGCTGGCTACCGGATGGAACGGCCTATGCCATCGTGGAGCAACCCAAAGGTGGCCCCGGATCCGAAATTGCCCGCTACGACGCGGCGACCGGTGCCCGCACCGTTCTCCTGGATTCGTCCCGCCTGGTTCCTCCCGGCCGGAAAACACCGCTCAGCATAGAGGACTACGCGTGGTCGGCGGACGGCAAGCGGCTGCTCATCTTCACCAACGCGCAGAAAGTGTGGCGAGACAACACCCGCGGTGACTACTGGGTGCTCGACGTCGGGTCCGGTGAGCTGCGACAACTCTGGGTCAATCGGCAGGGTTCCACACAGCGAGGCACGAACGGAGCTGCGCCGGGCCTCATGTTCGCGAAGTTCTCGCCCGACGCAACCCGCGTTGCGTACGTTCAGGCGAACAATATTTACGTCGAGCGCCTGGATACAGGAGGGGTGACGGCGCTCACGACGGACGGTTCCGAGACGACCATCAACGGAACATCCGACTGGGTGTACGAGGAAGAGCTCTTCCTGCGCGACTGTTTTCGGTGGAGCCCCGACGGCCGTCGCATCGCCTACTGGCAGTTCGATACGACCGGTGTCGGCATCTTCTCGTTGATCAACGACACTGCCTCGCTGTATCCGACGATTACCCGCATCCCCTATCCGAAGGTCGGGACGACGAACTCCGCGGCGCGCATCGGGGTCGTCAGCGCTGACGGTGGCAAGACACGCTGGTTGCAGACCCCGGACGATCCACGAAACAGCTATCTCGCCAGCCTCGAGTGGATCGACGAAGAGACTGTGGCGATGCAGCAATTGAACCGGCTTCAGAACCGCAACGACTTCCTCGTCGGCGACGTGCAGACCGGGAGCGTGTCACGGATCTTCCGCGACGAGTCGAAAACGTGGGTCGAGGCGATCGATGACATCAATTGGATCAATGACGGGCGCGCGTTCCTCTGGGTCAGCGAGCGCGGTGGTTGGCGTCATGTCTATCGCGTCCCGGTTCGGCCAGGAAGGGGCAACGGTGCAGACTCTGGCGCTGCACCCGGCGGCGAAGCCACTCTCCTCACGCGTTTCGACGCCGACGTGACCGATCTCGTCGGACTCGACACCAAACAAGGGTGGCTCTATTTCAGGGCCTCACCCTCGAACGCCACGCAGCGCTACCTTTTTCGCGCGCCGCTCGATGGATCCGCCCCGCCAGAACGGGTCACGCCCGGCGATCAGCCGGGCTGGCATGCGTACACGATGGCCCCGGGCGGCCGGCTGGCGTTTCACACCGTCTCCAGGTTCGACGCCCCGCCACGAATGGACCTCGTCGAGCTGCCGTCGCACAAGTCGCTGCGGAGCTTGACCGACCCGTCGGCGCTTCAAGCCGCCATCGCGCCGATTGTCAGCCGGCCGGTCGAGTTCATGACGGTTGAGGTCGGCGACGGCGTCAGCCTCGACGGCTGGGTGCTGAAGCCGTCTCAGTTCGATCCTTTGCGGAAGTATCCGGTCATCGTGTTCACCTACGGTGAGCCCGCGTCGCAGACGGTGGTCGATCAATGGGGTGGTGCGACGATGCTCTTCCACCGGGCGCTTGCCGATGCCGGCTACGTCGTCGTCAGCTTCGACAATCGCGGCACGCCGGTGCCGAAGGGCACGGCATGGCGGAAAGTCGTGTACGGGAGCATCGGCGAGCTGTCGTCGAAAGAGCAGGCGGCGGCTATTCGCGCGCTCGCGTCGCGGCATTCGTTCGTGGACACTGCCCGCATCGGCATCTGGGGCTGGAGCGGAGGTGGAACGAATACGTTGAACGCCCTGTTCCGGTTTCCCGACGTCTACGCCGTCGGCGTGTCTGTCGCTCCGGTTCCCGACCAGCAGCTCTACGACACCATTTACCAGGAGCGCTACATGGGACTCCCGAAGGACAACGTCGAGGGCTACAAACGCGGCTCGGCTATCAACTTCGCGGATGGACTTAAAGGAAAGCTGCTCGTCGTCCATGGATCCGGCGATGACAACGTGCACTACCAGGGTACAGAGCGGCTCGTGAACCGGCTCGTCGAGCTCGGGAAGCCGTTCGACTTCATGGTCTACCCGAATCGCACGCACTCGATTTCCGAGGGGCCCGGCACCACGCCGCACGTCTACCAGTTGATTGCGCGATACTTCGTCGAGCACCTGCCGCCGGGCGCGCAGTAACGGCCCTGGGGCGGAACGGCCCTACTCGTGCCGCAGCGCGTCCATCGGATCGATGGACGCCGCGCGGCGCGCCGGAGCGAGACACGCGATCACGGCAACCGCCAGCAGCAAAACGGTCACGCCGCCAAGGATCAGCGGATCGCGCGAGCTTTCGGTTACCCATTGAGAAGCGAGCTTGTCGAAGGCCAGGCACAACAACACGCCTGCCAGCAACCCCGCGCCAACATTCCAGGACGTGCCCGACAGCACCATGCGCACGACGTCGCGCGATCTCGCGCCGAGCGCCATGCGAATGCCAAATTCATTGGTCCTCGTGGCCACGCCGTACGACACCACGCTATACAGGCCAACGGCTGACAGCGCCAGCGCCAGCAGCGAGAAGATGCCGAACAGCCTTGCCACGAGCTGTTGCTGCGCGTACTCCGGAAGGTTCGTGATCCAGGTCTGAAGATCGCGCACGCGCATGACCTGCTGTTCGCGGTCGACGCGGACGAGCTCGGCGCGCACGTCCCGCAGGATTGAGAGTGGCGGCACGCGCGTGCGCACCAGTATCTGGGTGAACATCCGCATCTTCAGCGTGTACGGCACGTAGAAGGCTGGCTTGATCGGGTTGCGCAGCCCATCGTTGCGCGCGTCGGCAACGATGCCGATGATCTGGAGCCATCCATCGGCGCCCGCTGCAGCAGGAGAGTACGGTGGTTCATCCCTCATCGTCACGAACCGGAATTGACGGCCGATCGCATCGCCGTTGGGCCAGTACTGCCGCGCCATTGTCTGGTTGATCACCGCAAGCGTCGCGCCTCGCTTGACTTCGTCCGGGTTCCAGAGACGTCCCTGCGCGACCGGTATGTGAAGAAGCGGGAAATATTCGGGGCTGATGAAATTGGACCTGGCAACGGGCTTCTCGAGGGTGCTCACGCCGAGAATCTCGAGGGTGTTGTCACCGCCGTTCGCCGGCGGCGTCGCGTTGGTCGAAATCCCCGCCGAGACAACCTGCGGCATTGCGGCCACTGCCGCCCTGAGCCGTTCGAAATACTCGGAACGCTCCTTCCATGTCTGGTAGGTGCCGTCGTGCACCGGGATCGGCAGGGACATGGTGTTCTGCGGGTCGTATCCGAGGTCTGCGCTCGCAAGCCGCAGGAACCCTTTTCCAGCCGCGCCGGCTGCGGTCAACATCAGGAGCGTCAACGCGACCTGGACCGCAACCATGACGCGATGACTCCGCCGACTCTGGGCATTGCCGATGACGCGTCGCGCGCTGGTCTGCGCGACGCGGCCAAGATCCGGGCGCGAGAGCTGCAGCGCCGGCCAGACCCCGAAGACGATCGCCGTCACGACGGCCAGCGCCGTGCTGAACAGCAGCACTGGCAGGTTCATCTCGATGACCGATTCGGCCGCGAACGAGTTGGTCGGCACCCAGGCAACGATCAACGCGAGGCCTTTCCAGGCAATCAGGACACCGAGCGCCGCGCCGGCAACGGCGATAACCAGCGCTTCGGTGAGGAGCTGCTGCACGATACGGACTCGTGCGGCGCCAAGGGCCGACCGCACCGCAAGTTCCTGCTGACGGTGCGCACCTCGGACGAGCAACAGGATCGATACGTTGGCACAGCCGACCAGCAGCAGCGACGTGACCGCACCCAGCAGCAGAAAGAGCCGTGGCCCCATCGGCCGCGCGAACAGCTCGATGATGCTGCGGAGCTGAACGCGGAAAGACTCGGGGTAGCGGCCCGGTGTCTGTGCGGCGAACTGCTGCAGGATGGGCTGCAGTTCGGCATTGGCCTCTGCCACGGACACGCCGGGGCGAATCTTGAGTGTCACGCCATAGTAAATGTTGGGCTCGAGCCTGACCTTGAGCGGCATGTAAATGTCCGCTTCGCGCCAGCGGAATCGCGGCGGCATGACGCCGACGATCTGATAGTCCTTGCGAACGAGTTGCAGCGTCCGGCCGATCACGGCAGGGTCGCCCGAGTAATACCGCTGCCAGAACTGATAGCCCAGCACCACCACGCGCGCCGGGTCCTGACCTGGCGGGGCGTCAGCCGGAATCAACCATCGACCCATGAGCGCGGGGTTGCCCCAATGATTTGGCGAGTTCGGAGAGATGTACGACGCCGACACGTCTTCGGGGATATCGCCATCGGTCGTCGTGAGGTTCCACCCATCCTCTGCGACGACGCTCTCGACGGTGCGGGCCTGTCGAAGCTCTTCGACCTGCGCGCCACTCATGCCCGTCCCGCGGAAGCGTCCGGCGGGGTCCACGAGCGAGATCTGCATGATCCGCTCGGCGCCCACGTAGGGAAAGGGATTGAGGAGGACGCCATAGACGACGCTGAACACTGCGCTCGTGGCGCCGATGCCGAGTGCCAGCGAGAGGATCGCCGTGAGGGCAAACCCGGGCCGCCGGCGCAATTCACGAGCTGCGTAGCGAAGATCGGCGAGTACCGGCCTCATGTAGTGAACTTGGACGTGGGCCGGGCGTCAGGGGTTTACTAGAACTTATCTCGTGAAGGCGATCCGTGTTATCCGTGTGATCCGTGGCCTATTTCAGCGCGCGATAGGGCGCGAAGTCCTGCCAAATCTGCTCGAGCAGCTTCGGGTCGACGGTCCGCGTGTCTTCCTTGTTCGGCTCCTTCTCCGAGTACAGCACCAGCTTGACGCTTCCGCAAGGCGGCCCGAGCGCACCTGGATCGAAGACGTACAGACCCTCATAAATCACATCAGCATCGTCGACGCTGTGCTCGAGCTTGAACGGGTGGATTGGCGTGACCTCGACGGCGCCGCAGAACGCGCGCATTCGCGAGAAGCCTGACTTGAGTCGCTTGATCGGCGGCATGGACACACCCTGTGTCTGCGCCGCGCCGCGCGCGACCTTCATCCAGAAGCCCTCCACCAGCCTCGGGGTCACCCGGACGAGCAGCACCGGCGGCACGTCCGCCACGTAGTCGGACCAGTTGCTGAAGTCCAGGAGCGGCCGCATGACGGTTTGCTCGCGATCCGGCGTCCGGGGGGCCGCGCCGCCGTCGCGCCGACTCGCCTGCGCCGAGTAGTTCTGCCCGCCGTGAATCAGCACGGGCGTGATGAACGTGACGTCGAAGCCCGACGATGAAAACTGGTATGGGTTCAGGCCGCCAGTGAAGTGGCGCTTTTCGTCCTTGATAGCGTCCAACGGAAACGGCCGCTCGGGCTCTACCGGGAGCAGAGTTCCGCTGGGTGCCGGGGCATCCTTCAGTTTCTTCTCCGCGGATGCCACCACCGCACACACATGGTCGAGACTGATGACTCGCGAGTCCACGCGCCTGCGGCCGTCGACGTCGTCCACGATGGCGCTGACTCCGACCACGCTGCCGGCCGCCGTGAAGACGGGGCCGCCCGCGCCGCCGGTTGCGAGACCGAAGTCGGCCATGAAAACGTTCTTCTCGACCTCGCGCAGAATCCCGGCGCTGAGGCCTTTCCGCTGACGGAGCGGCGCTCCGATCGTGAAGATTTCCTGTCCGCTGACGATCGGCGCCTTCGCTGCCAGTTCGCACCGGAGCGGAACAGGACGCACCGATGCGACGACTTTTGGATCGATCCGGAGGATGGCGACTTCGTGCACGGAATCGGCCACGAGGACCTGCGCGGCCACTTTGACGGTGGGTGTGATCTGCACCTCAACCGAGGTCGCCGTTCCGACGCCGCGCTGGCTCGTCGCGATCAATCCGTTCGGGTCGACCACGAATCCGGACGTGCGCGTGGTCGCCGTCCAGAGCGCGACCACGCTGGCATGCCACTGCGCCAGGAGCGACGAGGGATCATCTGCCAACGGCCCGGTCGAGGCACCCGACGTCGCGGGCGAGGCACCCGCCGTTGTCAGATTGATCGGCTCGACGTCGGCATTAGCGGCCGTCAGCTCCAGGGTCGCGTCGCGCCCGACAACAATGTCCAGCGTGTGCCGCCACTGGTAGGCCTTGCCTTGAAACGCGAGCGGCTCGTCCGACTCAACGGTGTAGTTTCCCGGGCGCAATCGCACATCCGCAGTGCCGTCAAGCGTCGTGACGACCCGGCGCGGCGGGGCACTCGTGGGGTTGTCGCTGATGAGCAGCGCATGGCGCGGCACCGGCATCGCGTTTCCCTCGGCGTCCACCACGACGACCCTGATGTGTAGGACGCTCGGTGCCTGGACGTAGACGGCGCCAGGAACAATCGAGAGGAGCGTCGCGACGGCGAGCGCCCGCTGATTGAAGAGCATGAAGCTATTGTGGCAGATGGAGGGCCCCGTGCCGGGGCCGCGGCGGCATCGATTGGTTAGATGGGTTCCCTGCCGCGGACAGCCTGCTGAATGGCCGACAGCAGAACGTCGCCGGACACTGGTTTCTGCAGCCATGCCACCGGCCCCGTGTCGGCGTGGGCCGCAGTGTCGACCGGCAAGTCGTCGGCCGTGATGACAATCGTCGGAATCTGCACGCCTCGCGCGAGGAGCTGGCGCTGCAGCTCTTTTCCGGTCATCTCGGGCATGTGCGCATCGAGCAGGAGACAATCCGCGCACGACGCCCCGCGTTCGAGCGACGCCAGAAATTCGCGGCCGGAGGCATACGCCGTCGCGCTCAGACCAAACACTTCGCACAGCCGTTGCAGGCTGAAGCGAACAGGCGCGTCGTCGTCGACGATCGCCACGGAGATTGGTCGGTTCGCCATAGAGCCGTCATCGTGCGGTGACCGGGCGGGACGTGTCGTGAACAAAAGCAGTCTGACTCAGCAATAGCCAAACGCGCAACTGGATTCGCAAACGAATTCGCCCCCGGGCTCGTCTAAGCGACAACCATGTCTATCGATCTCCTGCGTCAGGATCTGCGGTACACGCTGCGCACGCTGCGGCGCGACGCGGGCTTCACGACTTTCGTCATTTTGATTGCGGGGCTCGGGATCGGCGCCAGCGCGACGGTCTTCAGCGTCGTCAACACGCTCGTCCTGCGCCCGCTACCCTTCGCCGAGCCCGGACAGCTGGTATGGATCGCCAATCGCGACACCAGCGGTCTTTCCGGGCAGACGACGCAGGTCGGGCACATGCTGGACCTGCGGGAACGCACGCAAACGCTCTCGGCGCTCACCGGGTACTTTGCATTCTACGGCGTGGGCGACAACCTGCTGAGCGGCAGGGGCGACCCCGAGCGGCTGAGCGGCGTTCCGGTCTCTGACAATTTCTTCGACGTGCTCGGCGTGACGCCACAGCTCGGCCGGGTGTTCAACGCCCAGGAATGCTTGTGGAATGGTCCGAAGGCCGTCATCCTGAGCCATGGGCTCTGGCGACGACGCTTCAACTCGGATCCCGGGATCGTCGGCAGCTCCCTCACCATTAACGACCAATCGCACACCGTGGTGGGCGTGCTCCCGGCGTCCTTCGACTTTGCGTCGGTGTTTGCGCCGGGCAGCCACTTCGACTTGTACTTTCCATTTCCCCTGAGCCAGGAGACCAACCGCTGGGGCAACACGATGGCGATGATCGGCCGCCTGAAGCCCGGAGTATCCGTGGACCAGGCACGTGCGGAGATCCGGCTCCTCGCGGGCCAGATCACCGCGCAAAACCCGCAGCGCAATACCTTTGAGGGCAATGTGAAGCCGCTCTCCGATCAGGTCGGCGGGCGCATTCGGCTCGCGCTCTGGGTGCTCGCGGGGGCGGTCGCCCTCGTCATGGCCATCGTCTGCGCCAACCTCTCCAGCCTTTTGCTCGCCCGGACGGCGTCGCGGCAGAAAGAGATTGCGATTCGCACGGCGCTCGGCGCCGGACGCGGCCGACTCATCGTGCAGATGCTGACCGAAGGCATCGTGCTCTCGTTGAGCGGCGCGATCCTGGGAGTCGTCCTGGCGATCGGTGGAACCAGTGCGCTGGCTCGCCTCGATACCGTCAGCATTCCAATGTTACGAAGCGTCCGCACCGACGCGACCGCGCTCGGCTTCACGCTGGCCGTCGCGATCCTCACCGGCATCGTGTTTGGGCTCGCGCCGGCGCTTCAGGCACGTGGCGGGGCGTTCACGAACGCGCTGAAGGACGCGGCGCGCGGGTCGACTGAGGGGCGCCAGCGAAGCTGGGCACGGAACGCGCTCGTGGTGTCGGAGATTGCCTTCGCGTGCGTGCTCCTAGTCGGCGCGGGCCTGCTGATTCGCAGCTTGATCCAGGTGCTCGATGTCGACATGGGCTTCGAACCAGCGCGGGCCGCAACCATTCGCGTCGATCCCGATAGCCGCTACACGACGCTTGAACAGCGAAACAGCTATTTCGACGAAGTGCTGCGCAGAGTGAGGGAGATGCCCGGCGTAGAGGGTGCGAGCATCACCGACGCGCTGCCCGCTCGGGCGCAATCGCACGTGGGGCTCGCCGGCAAAGGGCGTGACCTACGAACGGGGCAAATACCCATTTGCGTTCGTGCGCATCGTCACCGACGGGTATCCGGCGGCGATGGGCATTCCGCTGCGCGCCGGCCGCGACATCTCGCCGAGCGACACGCCGACGACCGAGCCGGTCATCATGATCAACGAAACGATGGCACGCACGCTATGGTCGGGGCAGGATCCGATCGGCAAGTACATCCTCGGCGGGTGCGCAAAGGAAAGGCGCGTGGTCGGCGTCGTGGGAGACGTGCGTCACCTTGCGCTCGAGCAGGGCTCGGGCAACGAGATGTACCTGCCGATGCGGCAATGCAGGGATCAGTCCTCGGCTGATCTGGTGGTCCGTTCCTCGTTACCGCCATCTCAGCTCGCCGCCGCGATTCGCACCGCCTTGCAGCCGATCGCACCCAACCTGCCGGGCAACGACTTCCGGCCGCTGCAGCAGCTTGTCGACAAGTCCGTGTCTCCCCGCCGCTTCCTGGTGCTGCTGCTCGGCGGCTTCGCGGCGTTTGCGCTGGTACTCGCCTCGCTGGGCATCTACGGGCTGATCTCGTACTCGGTGAATCAGCGCACCCAGGAGATCGGGATCCGGCTGGCGCTAGGCGCAACCGCGCGCGACGTACAGACGCGGATCATTCGCCAGACGCTCTGGCTGGCTGCGATCGGCATGACGATCGGAACGGCGGCGTCCTGGATCCTCGCGCAAGGCGCAGGCGGCCTTTTGTTCGGCGTGACGCCGCGCGACCCGGGAACGTTCGCCGGCATGTTGCTGGTCCTGACGACGGTGGCGATTGTGGCCGGGTACCTGCCGGCGCGCCGCGCATCGCGAATCGATCCGATGGTCGCGTTGCGATCCGAGTGAGCCGGAAGTCAGGGCCTGGTACTCAGCGCGATATCGCACTCGAGCTCCTGCGCAAACCGGCCTCTCACTCGAGCGAGCTTGCCGTTTATTCCGAACGCAGTGCCTGCAACACGTCCACACGCGAAGCACGGGCGGCGGGCACCAGGCACGCGACGGCTGCCGCCGCCACGAGAAGGGTTGCCGCTCCGGCGATCGGCAGCACGCCCGGCATCCGAACCACGCCGAACAGCCCGCTCGCGACCCGGGTCAGCGCGATTCCGGCGAGTGCACCGGCAACAATTCCCGCGGCGGCTATCACCGCACCCTCGCCGAGGACGCGGGCCAGCAGGTGACGCGGCTCGGATCCGAGAGCTAGGCGGATACCGAACTCGCGCGTGCGAGCGCTCACCGAAAACGCCAGCACGCCCGCCACGCCGACAATCGCGATCGTCAGCGCCACCAGCGCGAAGCCTCCAAAGACGAGCGCGTTCAGTCGATCGGGGGTCAGCACCTCGGCGCGGACATCCTCCAGGGTTGCCGCCCGTTCGACCGGCTGGTCCGCCGACATCTGGCGAATGATGCGCGTGATCGAAGGCACCAGCACGTACGGATTCTCCATGCGCGTGCGTACGAACAGCCGGCCGCTGATCCCCGGGCTGTAGACCGTCATCATAGGCCCCGGCACGATGTTCTCGTCGTCGATGTCCGCGGTGACGCCCACGATGCGCCGCGGTTTGCCACTGACGCCGCCGAACTGCAGGAAGTTCGGCTCGGTCCACATGAGCCCGCGGTTAAGGGCAGCCTCGACGCTCGGGAACATCCGCCGCGCCAGGCTCTGACTGACGATGACCAGATCTTCGCTGTTGCGCACGTCGTCGTCAGTGAAATCGCGGCCGGCAACGATCGGCACGTCCAGCGTTGCAAAAAATCCCGGCGACGTCGTGCGCCAGCGTGCTCGCGGATCTTCCTCACCGTCCGCCCTCGCGAACCCTTCGACAGAGAATTGTCCGCCGAACGATTGACCGAGCCCATCCCGCCAGGGCACCGACGATCCGAGCGACACGCGATCGACGCCGGGCAGCTGCCCGACCTGCCGCATGACGCCCTGGTAGAACGCGACTCTCTCATCCGGCGTTCGGCCGTAGGAGATCACCGGCACGTGCACCGCGAGCACCTGCCGCGTCTCGAAGCCGGTCGGCGCGCGTTGCAGCGCGACGAGCGTCGTCAACAGCATGCCGGCGCCCGCGAGCAGCACGAACGACGCGGCAATCTGCGTGATGGCAAACAGCCGGAGGCGGCGGTTCGTGCCTGACGTGATGCGCACGCTTCCGTTGGAGAGTCCAAGGCCGCCGGCGGCGTCGGCCGACGCCCTTCGACTGTGCTCAGGGCGTCCCGAACGATAGTCGAGCGACGGCAGGCGCGGCACGAACGCGAGCAGCACCGCTGCCGTCAGGGCCAGGCCCACGCCGACCCACAGCAGGCTTGTGTCGACGGGCAGGTCGAGGGCGCGAACAGAGAAGCGGGACGCATATCGGCTGAGGACTGGCATCATCCACAGCGCGACGATCACCCCGAGAATCGCCCCGATGCCGCAGAGCAGCAGGCTTTCCGCGAGCAGCGTTCGGCGCAGCGCGCCCGTACCGGCGCCGAGCGCCGCCCGTATGGCCAGCTCGCCTTCCCGTCGGACCGATCGGGCCAGGATCAAGTTCGCGACGTTGGAGCACGCGATGACGAAAATCAGCGCCGATGCGGCCAGCAGGACGAGAAGCACCGTTCGCGCCCGCGATGTGATCTGATCCCGCAGCAGCTTCGCGTCAATCCGGAAGTCGGACTTTTGCGGGTACGCCTCGGGATATTCCTTGAGGATGGCGCCGTGTACGGCGCGCAGCTCGGCGCGCGCCCTCTCGAGATCCGCGCCGGGCGCAAGGCGGCCGAACAGTTCCGTCATCCGATGGGCGCGGCCCGTCACCATCGTTGCCGACAGGTGGTGCGGGCTCGTGACGACGTTCGCGATGATCTCGGTTTCGGTCGGATAGGGCACCGAGGGTTCGAGGATGCCGATGATCGTCGCTGAGCGCACGCCCAGGCGCACCGTCTTGCCGATGACATTGGGGTCGCTCTTCAGTCCCGTGGTCCAGAAGCGGTGCGTCAACACCGCCACGCCCGCGGCATTCGGGCCATCGTCTGTCGCGTCGATGAGGCGGCCGCGCACGGGCCGCAGGCCCATCACGTCGAAGAACGAGCCGCCGACCACTCCCGCGCGCACGACACGAGGCTCGCCGAGACCGACCATCGTGAAGCCGATCGTCGAAAAGTCACCAAACGCGGTCACGGTCTTCATGCGTGAGCGCAAATCGGTGAGTTCAGGCACCGAGAACGTGGCATTCTCGACACCGATCCCCGGCGTGCTCTGGCGGATGTAGATCAGCCGCGATTCGTCCCGATTGACGAGCGGCCTGAGCAGCACGCCCCGGACGACGCTGAACATCGCCGCGTTGGCGCCGATGCCCAGTGCGAGGGTCACGATAACGGTCAGCGCCAGCCCCTTGGCGCGAGTGAACGACCGGAACGCAAATCTCAGGTCGGCGACGAAACTCATAGGGCTCCTATGACACGTCGGGGCGACGGATTCGTTTGAGTGTCACTGCTCTCGTTGCGAGACGCCGCTGAGGCGAGGGCGGTCAGAACGCTCCCGATCAACCAGTGACAGACGTGAAGCGTGGCAGCTTGCATGCCATTTGATGTTTGAGCCTAACAGGCCAAGAAACAATGAGTTATGGCTAGGCCTCCGGGGAGGCTTCGTCCGATCATGGGACGAGTGCGTCCGGACGCGAAAACGCAGCGAGATAGGATGCGGGCGAAGGCGCAGTCTTTACGGCGCGCAGCCCGTCGCGATCGCGAGCGCCTGGCAGATGCGTCGCATCTTCGACGGATCGACGGTGCCGACGAAGGTCGTGAGGCGACTTCTCTCGACGGTCTGCACGTGGTCGAGGTTCGCGGCTGACTCGTGCTTGAGGCCTTCCCCAGGACCCAGCTCGACTTCGCTCGGCGCCCCGCGCCGGATCGAGGTGATCGGCGCCACCATCACGGTGTGGAGGAGGGGAATAACCTCCTGTCGAGAAAGCACAACGACCGGACGCCGCTTGTCGGGGGCCTTGAAGCGGTAGAACCAGATCTCACCGCGATTCACGGCTCGGGCCACGATCCCTCCCCTTCCCAGCCAGCAAACTCGCGACCGAGACCTGGCTTGCGCCCGTACGCGCGCGCGTAGGCGCCGGCAATCGCACGGGATCGGCGTTGTCGGAGGTACAGGTCCGCGGCGCGCCGGAGCACGGCCGATCGCCCGTCGCGGCGCACTTCCTCGTCGGCATCCAGCCTGGCGAGCAGACTATCGTCCATGGAAACCTGTATAGCCTTCATGTTGGTATTATACAACATCAGTTATGTGGCTACCGCTCATGAACCGCGTTCGGATAGAAAGCAGCCATGCACATTCTCCCGTCGTCAGCCGTCCGACTGCTCCTTGTGACGTCGTCCATCGCCGCCATCGCCGCCGGCAGCACAGCCCCGCAGCCGGTTCCGCCCGCCGAGCGACCGTTCGGGACGTTGCGCGAGCAGGCCGCCCTCCAGCAGGAGTGGCTGCGCAAGCGTCTGGATACGTTTGTTCCGGCCTTGCTGCGCAAACACGGCATCGATCTGTGGGTCGTGCCGATGCGCGAGTACAACGAGGACCCGGTGTTCCCGGCGATCACGGCGCCAGAGACCTTCGCCGCGCGGCGGCGCACGATCTACGTTTTCTTCGACAAATGCGCGACGACCGGCGCGACCCCCGCCACTGCCTGCGTCGAGCGGATTGCGCTCGGCGGCACCTCACAAGGGGGTGTGTTCGAAGCGCGGCGATCGACCAAAGCAGCGGCCGGCAACGTCGGGCGCGGTCAGCAGGCGGAGCTCTGGGGCGATGAGCAATGGCAGGCGCTCCGCAGCGTGATCGAAGAGCGCAACCCCAAGGTGATCGGCATCGATCGCTCGACCGTATTCGCGTTCTCCGATGGCCTCTCGAGCGGCGAGCTGCAGGGCATGAGCGCCGCGCTCGGCGACAAGTGGACGGCGCGTTTCCGCAACGCCGAGGGATTGCCGCTGGAACTGATCGCCGCGCGCCTTCCGGAGGAGGAAGTCTTCTTCAAGCGGATGCAGGAGCTCGTCTGGTCGATGACGCAGACGATGTTCTCGTCGCGCGTCATCACGCCTGGCAAGACGCGAACGAGCGATCTCGTGTGGTGGTGGCGGCAACACGTCAACGACCTCGGCCTTCAAACCTGGTTCCAGCCGAGCGTCTCGGTGCAGCGCAAGGGCGCGAGCGACGCGCAGCTCGGCGAGGATCCAGTCATCGAGCCGGGCGATCTCCTCCACTGCGATGTCGGCATCACCGTGGCGCGACTCAACACCGACACACAGCACAACGCCTACGTGCTTCGCCAGGGGGAGACCGAGCCGCCCGCCGGGCTTCGGCAGGCGCTCGCCAATGCCAATGCACTCCAGGACATCGTGGTCGACGAACTGCGGCCCGGCCGCACCGGCAACGAGATCCTGTCAGCGGCGCGCGCGCGAATGCAGGCCAAGAAGATCGACGGGACGGTTTACTCGCATCCGATCGGCCTCAATGGCCATGGCGCGGGCGCCCTCATCGGGCTCTGGGACTATCAGGACGGGGTTTTGGGACGTGGTGACGCGCAGGTCACGCCGAGCATGTGGTACTCAATCGAGCTGCAGGCGACGACGCCGGTGGCCGAGTGGGGAGGACAGCGCGTCCGGATGGCCCAGGAAGAGGACGTCATCATCGACGCCGCCGGCAAGGTCCGCTGGGCGCTGAAGCGGCAGGACGCGCTGTTCCCCGTGCGATAACGTGCGATAAACCGCTACTTCGCAGGCACCGCCGCCTTCAGGGTCGATGCCGTGATCGTGTCCGCCTTCAAGGTGCCGATCAGTTCGACCTCCTGGCCGGCATGACTGGCGATCTGCTTCGATTCTTGATTGGCAATCTGAAAGACCTTCCCATCCGATACGAAGACGTACTTGGCACCCTTCTTCACACAGATGCCAGTGCAGTCGGCGTCCGTCATCTTCTTGCCCTCGTGTTCGCCGGCCGGGTGCTTGTCTTTGCAGTTGCTGTCGCTGATCTTGCCCTTCCAGGTCTGTTCACCAGGTTTCTGGGGAGCCGCTGCTACGGACACGACAACGCCGAGCGCCACGATCAGTCCAACGACACTTCTCATAATGCCCTCCAATCACAGCCCGAGGGTCAAGGAGCTGGCCCGCCAGCAGTATACGCCCGGGAGCCTCCTGAAGATCCAGGCCGGGAACCGATGAGCCAGCGCGGCCTGGGCCGCTACGCTTCGCTGCGGAGAGCGGTGACGGGATCGACGCGCGTGGCCCTGCTCGCGGGAACCAGCGCGGCGGCCAGGCCGATGAGCATCATCGACACAGCCGCGAGGGCAAAGGCGAAGGGGTCGAGCGCAGACACCTCGAACAACAGGCTCTTCATCAGCCTCGTCAGTGCGAGCGCTCCGGCCAGGCCGATCGCGAGGCCAAGCAGCACCATCCAGGTTGCGTTACGCACGACGTGCGCGAGCACATCACCGGCGCTCGCGCCGAGAGCCATGCGGATGCCGATCTCGCGCCGCTGCTGCGTCACGGCATGCGACAGGACCCCGTAGAGGCCGAGCGCGGCGAGCAACGCCGCGGTGGCGGCAAAGGCGCCAATGATCCACGCGGGTTCCGTTCGCGTCGAGAGCGTCAGCTGTTTCACCTGCTCCATCGACCGCACGTCGCCGAGCGGTAGACGCGGATCGATCTGACCGACCGCCTCGCGGATGGCGGGCATCAGGGCCGCGGGGTCGGTGCGCGTGCGCACGATCAGCTTGATCTCGCGGCGCGGCGCCTGGAGAAGCGCGACGTAGACGACTTCCTGTACCGGCGTTTCGAGGTCGTTCACGCGCTCGTTGCGAATCATGCCGATAATCTCGATGTCCCCGGCCTTTCCGGACTGCCCCCGATTTTCGTACATGGGGTTCGTGAGTCGCACGATCCTGCCCACGACCTGCGCGGGATCGGCGATGCCGAGCCGCTCCGCGATCTGGCGCGCCAGCGACTCGTTGACGATCGCGACCCGTGGAGCGCCGGCGCGGTCCTGTGCGGTGAAGCCACGGCCGACGAGCACCGGGATGTCGAGCGCGGCGAAATAGTGGGGATCGACACGCTTGAACCGCGCGCCGACACCCTCCTCAGTGCCCGGCAGCCCCACGGCGTCGCCCTGCCTGACGCCGAGCAGAGGCACGTCGGTCGAAACCGCCGCGCGCTCGACGCCTGGAATCGCCTGCAGGCGCTCGGCCACCTGTTCGATGAAGCGAGTGGCACGTTCGGGATCGGGGTAGGTCCCAAGCGGGAGATCTGCCGACATCGTCAGCACGTTGTCGATGCGAACGCCGGTGTCCACTCGCTGCAGCCTGAGGAGGCTCTTGAACATGAGGACGGCGCCGCAGATCAAGACGAGCGAGACAGCGACCTCGGCTACAACGATGATGCGGCGCACGCCCTCGCGAGATGACGATCCGCGGGCGGACAGGTTCAGCGCCCACGACAGTCGGCCCGACGACATCTGCAGCGACGGGAGCAGGCCGACGAGGAGGGACACGGCGATGGTCGCAACGGCGGCAAACCCGAGCACGCGCGGATCCAGAACGACCGCCGCCGTAAACGGCAGCGACAGCGTCAGTGCCGGCACCACCAACTGAATGAGCAGGTAAGCCAACCCGACGCCGGCCAGTCCGCCAAGAACGCAGAGCACCAGACTCTCGGTGAGGACCTGCGACACGAGTCGCGCTCGACTCGCGCCGAGCGCGGCCCGGACGGCCATTTCCTGTCGTCGCGTCACGCCCTTCGCCAGAAGAAGATTGGCGATGTTCGCGCAGGCAATCAGCAGGACCATGACGACCGAGCCGAAGCCAATCGCGATCGACTGTCGAAGAGTGCCCGACACCAGACCCTGGTCGAATGGGTCGAGGGCGACGCGCCAATCGCGTTTGAACGCGGGCTGGAGCGCCGCGAGGCCCTCGCTGACGACCTTCATCTCTTCGCGTGCCTGCTCCAGCGTCACACCGCGCCGCAGGCGGCCGACGGCGCCGAGCCAATGGTAGCCGCGCGTCATCTGATCCGGTCCGAACACGAGCGGCTTCCAGAAGCTGGCATCGAAGCGATCGAAACTGCCAGGCGGCAGCACCCCCACGACCTGGTGCGGCTCGCCATCGAGCACGATGTCGCGAGACAGAATGGCGGGATCGCCAGCGAAACGGCTCTGCCAGGCCGCGTGAGTGAGGACGACGACACGGTTCGCGCCCGGCTGGTCCTCGCCAGGGAGGAAGGTGCGCCCGAGCGCCGCCTTCACGCCGAAGACCGTGAAGAAATCGGGCGAGACCATCATGCCAGCGACTCGCGCGGGATCGCCTTGTCCTGTCAGCGCGGCATTGAGCCCTCGCGTGGCCGAGAGCGCCTCGAACGAGGTGCTCAGCCGCTTCCAGTCGAGGAAGTTGAGCGTGCTGATCCCGTTGCGCCCCGTTGGCGTTGGCGCTTCCCACACCCGGACCATCCGTTCCGGCTCGGGATAGGGCAACGGCTTCAACAACACCGCGTCCATGAGACTGAACATGGCCGTATTGGCGCCGATGCCGATCGCCATGACGCAGATGGCCACGATCGCAAAGCCCGGATCACGCGTCAACAGGAGCAGACCGTAGCGGAAGTCCTTGCCGAGCGTTTCGATCCACCGAACGCTGCGGCGATCGCGATGCTCTTCCCTGATGCGCTCGATGCTGCCGAAGCTGCGGCGGGCGGCGCGGCGCGCCTCCGCTGGCGACAGCCCGGCCGCGCGGGCGTCCCTTTCGGCCATCTCGAGATGCGCCTGCACCTCGTCGTCGAGCTCGCGATCCAGACGGCGAGTGCGGACGAGCGCCAGCAGGCGGCGAAGGAGCGCGCCCGGCGTCACGATTTGGCCTCGAGGAATCTGGCGACGAGCGCGGTCGCGCGCTCCCAGTTCGCGACCTCGACGCGCAGCTGGCGCGTGCCGGCGGCCGTCAGCGAATAGACCTTCACCTTGCGGTTCGTGTCCGACACGCCCCACTGGGTCCGAATCCAGCCTTGCTGTTCGAGACGGATGAGAGCGGGATAAATGGAACCCTGACTCATCTGCAGGAGGTTGTCGGCGACCTGCTCGATGCGCCGCGCGATGCTGTAACCGTGCATCGCGCCCATCGTGTCCAGCGTCTTGAGGATCACGAGGTCCAGGGTCCCGTAGGGCACTTCGGTTTTGTGTGTAGACATGTCGGCTCTCGACAGCTTAAGTGTCGACTGCCGACATGTCGGCTGTCAAGGTTGTAGTGGCACAGGTTGGTCGCCGACTCAGTGCTTCGCGTGCCGCGACAGGTAGTCGTAGAGAAGATAGCTCATTGCTTTGACGCCGACCGGAATCGCGCCGTCATCCGCCGTGAACATCGGCGTGTGATGATCGCTCGACGTCGTGCCTGGCGGGACCTGGCCGAGCCTGAAGTAAAAGCCGGGCACGTCGTTGGCAAAGTACGAGAAATCCTCGGACACCATCGACGGCGGAAGGCGCTTGACGTGATCCTTGCCGATCGCGCGCTCGAGGGCGGGAACCGATTCTCTCGTCAGCGGGAGATCGTTGATCGTGGCCGGCGCGTACCGGTCGTAGCGGACCACTTCACCAGTCGCGCCGTTGGCGTCGGTCACGCCTTTGAGGATCGCGCGGAGCCGCTGCTCGGCCAGTGCGCTCATCTCGGGGCTGAAGGTTCGGATCGTACCCGTCAACGAGACGTCGGTCGGGATGATGTTGTGACGCTGCCCGCCGTGTATCGTGCCGATCGTCACCACACCGGGTTCACTCCCCGCAAACGTTCGGGAGCGAATGGTCTGCAGCGCCACTGCGAACTCGGCCGCGGTCACAATCGGGTCGATCGAGAGCTCGGGGCGCGCGCCGTGCGCCTGCTTGCCGACAATCTTCACCTCCCAGGTGTCCGCTCCGGCAAGCGCCGGACCTTCGAAATAGCCCACGTCGCCAACCGTCATCTCCGACATCGCGTGCAGGGCGAAGATCGCCTGCGGCCGCGGATTCTGGAGCACGCCTTCCTTGACCATGAGCGAGGCGCCGCCCTCCTCTCCCGGCGGCGGACCTTCTTCGGCGCCCTGGAAGATGAACTTCACGGTCCCGGGCAGCTCGTTCTTCATCCCCACGAGCACGCTCGCCACCCCGAGCTGCACGGCCGTATGAATGTCGTGACCGCAGGCATGCATCACGCCGACGTCTTGTCCAAGGAACGTCGTCCGAACCTTGGAGGTGTACGGCAAGTTCGTCTGCTCCGTCACGGGCAGCGCGTCCATGTCAGCTCGAACCGCTATGACCGGTCCAGGCTGGCCGCCCTTGAGGATGGCGACCACCCCATGACGCGCGACACCGGTGCGAACGTCCAGACCGAGCTTGCGCAGATAGTCGGCCACGAGCGCAGCCGTCTTCTCCTCACGGTTCGACAACTCCGGGTGCTGGTGAATCTGGTGCCGGATTCTCGGTGAGGGCCGGCGTGAGCTTCGTGGTTTCTTGATTGATGCGCGCCAACGGATCCTGCGCAGACATGGTCACGGTCAGGGCGCACACGGCGAGCGGCATCAACTTGAGACTGGTCAACAGGGGCCTCCGGGCGTCATCGTAGTTCGATGTCAGGCGCCTGTCGAGGCCTGGCGAGGGAAAAGACGAGGGTGCGGTCTCCGCGCGAGCAGTCGTTACTCGGTCCGCAGCGCGATCATCGGATCGACGCGAACCGCGCGCCGGCCAGGAATGTAGCAGGCGACCGCGGTTGCGACCGCGACAGCGACAGGCACGACTGCGAGCATCAGAGGATCCCACGGCGTGACGCCGAAGAGCAGGTTCTGCAGTGCCCGGCCTGCGAGGAACGACAGGCCCACGCCGATCGTCAGGCCTGCCGCGGCGAGCCTCGCACCGTGACCGAGGACGAGCGTCATGATGTTCGACGGGCTGGCACCGAGCGCGACGCGGACGCCGAGCTCGGGCAGGCGCTGATTGACGGAATAGGCCATCACGGCATACACGCCCGCCAGTGCCAGCAGCAACGCGATGACGGCAAACGTCACGAGCAGCAGCGTCCGAAATCTCGGTGTTGCCGCCGCCGAATCGATGGTTTGTTCCATCGTGGTCACCTTGACCGGCACGTCGGCATTCCGCTCGCGGATTTTGCGCGTGATCGTCTCGGCGAGTAGTCGCGGATCGGCTGCCTGCGTTCGGGCCACGATGTTGAGCGCCGAGGCCGGCCCGGGATGCTGTTCGAATGGCATGTAGAGCTCGGGTTGTGCCGGCCGCGTCGGGCCCGCGGTGCGCACATCCGAGACGACGCCGACGATCGTCATGAAGTCCAGGTTGTCGAGGCCGCATTGGATCCGCCGCCCGATGGGATCCTCGCCCTGAAACGATACGCGGGCGAGCGACTCGTTGATGATCGCCACGAGCGGAGCATCCCGCCGATCGCCGTCAGCGAAGTCGCGGCCGCTCCGGACCGACATCCCGAGCGTTCTGAAGTAGTCGGGCGTCGCCACGATGAGGAGGGCTTGTGGCGAGCGCACGCCAGTCTGCATGAGGTCCGACTTTCCTTCAATCGCGTAACCTCCATCCGAGCGCACGGCCGTCGGCAGGCTGGTCACGGCCGCGGCGGCCGTCACGCCGGGCAACGTCCGCACGTCCGCAAGCAGGTCGCGATAGAAATCGGTGGCGCGTGGGGCGTTTTCGATGCCTCGGACGGGCACCGCCGTGTTCAGGACGAGGATCTGCTGCGGGACAAAGCCCATGTCGACGGCGGCGAGCGCGAGCAGGCTGCGTGCGAGCAAGCCTGCGCCAAACACGAGCACGACCGCGAGCGCGATCTCGGCGACCACGAATGCATTGCGCGCCCATGCGCCGCGCGCGCCGATCGACGTGCCTTTGCCGCCCTGGCGCAGACCATCGACGAGCTGGACCCGCGACACCTGCAGCGCAGGCGCCAGGCCGAAGATGATGCTCGCCGCGAGCGCCACCCCCAGCGCAAATATCAAGACGACACCGTCGACGCGAATATCGTCGACGCGCGGCAGGTCGGCAGGAGCGAGGGCCGCGAGCGCCCTGACCCCCAGCTGCGCGACAACGATGCCGCAGATCGCCGAGGCGGCGGCGAGCACCACGCTTTCGGTCAGGAGCTGCCTGATGAGCCGGGATCGGGCAGCCCCAACCGCAGCGCGGACCACCATCTCGCGCTCGCGAACCGTGGCGCGCGCCAGCAGGAGATTGGCGACATTCGCGCACGCGATGACCATCACCAGGCCGACCGCCGCCAACAGGATGAAGAGCGTCTGCCGTGTGCCGCCGACCAGCAGCTCCTGGAGCGGCACCACGACGGCCGACTTGCCCGCGTTGCTGGCAGGGTGCTCCGTTTCGAGCTGCCGCGCAATTGCCTGTATCTCGGCGTTGGCCTGTGCGATCGTCACGCCGTCTTTGAGCCGGCCAATCGCCCGATAGTTGTGGCCGCTGCGGGAAACCCGGGCCGGCGGCGTCACCGCAGCCGCACTGTAGATGTCGGCGCCCGCAGGATGACGCTGCCCAGACGCGAGCACACCGACGATCGTGTAGATCCGTTCGCCGAACTTGACGGTTGATCCAACGGCGTCGGGGGCAGCGCCGAACTGGCGGCGCCAGAACGCGTCCGTGATGACGGCCGAGAGCGGATTGCCGGCGTGCAGCTCTTCGGCCGAGAGCAGGCGACCCCGACCGGCCGTGACGCCAAGCGCTTCGAAGAACCCTGGCGTCACACGGTGCACGTTTGCGTAGTTCCCCGTCCCGCCGACCGTGACGCTGGTCTCACCGCCCGAGTAGTGCCCGAGCGCCGCGAAGCTATGGCTGCGCGCTTTCCAGTCGTCGAAGTCCGGCGCTGACACTGTCAGCGAGCGCACGCCGGTTTTCATCCAGAATTTGGTAATGGCGACGACCTTGCCGGCATCTCGATAAGGCAGTGGCTGAAGGATTACAGCATTCACGACTCCGAACATCGTCGTCGTCGCGCCGATGCCGAGCGCGAGCGTCAGGATGGCGGTCAGCGCAAAGGACGGCTGACGAACGAGGCTCCGGATCGTGTATCGAAGGTCCTGAATGAGGTTATCCATGGTCGTTTGACGGGCGGCCGGACCGAAGCGTTGCGCCCCGGGTGAGATACTCCTGGACCTTCTATCTAAGGCAGCTGAGCCGCGCTCAACGTCGGCCCGTGCCGCACTGACCCGCCGCCGCCCCGGCGGCCCACTCGATCCCGCCCAGCAGGTGCTGGGTGAACAAAGGTTCGTCGGTGAACGCCGACGCAGCATGGCCGAGACCCGTGTACCAGGAGCGTCCACCCTCGAACGTGTGACACCACATGATTGGATGATCGGCGCCCATGGTATGGCCTTCGTAGCTAGTGGGATCGAAGGTCGCAAGCACGTGAACGCGGCCGCGAGGGTTGACGAGGAAATCGTAGGGTTCCTCGGTCCGAACCCATGATTTCGGCAGGGAGCGCGTCGACGGGTGCAATGGATCCTCGACGTTCACTGTCAGCTTCTGGATTTTGGGATGCACTTTGAAGAACGCGCCCATCAGCTCACCGTACCAATCCCAATCGCGCTCGGTCCCCGACGCCGAGTGGATGCCGACGTAACCGCCACCAGATCTGATGTATCGCTGAAAGGCCGCGCGCTGGGCGCCGGTTAGCAGCGCGCCCTTTTCGGGCGTCGAGTTGGTGTTGTTGAAGACGACAACCTTGAAGGAAGCGAGCTCCTGGTCAGTAAACTGCGCCGGATCGTCGTTGACGACGACATCGAATTGGTGCTCGGCGCCCAGCTTTCTGATCGCTGCCACTCCGGCCGGAATCGATTCATGGTAGTAGTTGGTGACTTTGGAGAAGACCAACGCCTTGAAACGCGGCTGAGCAGCTTCAACCTGTGGGTGCAGATGCGACGGCATCGCCGCCAGGTGGCACCACGCTATCAGTGCAACGGTGAGGAGCGCGAGCTGCCGCGTCGAGGTTGTCATGTGGCCAATTCTATGTGAGCTTATGCAGGACGCATGCAAGTTGCGCCAGAGCAGCTCAGGCGGTCATACATTAGAGCGTTTGTCACATGTCTGTCGTGTCCGCCTTCAGGCGGACCCGGTGAAGTCCGGCTAAAGCCGGACACGACATGCTACTGAGAACTGGCAATCGCTCTAGGAGAGCAAACTCGTGGAGCAGCGACGGTTTGGCAATTCCGGTCTGAGCGTGTCGGTCCTCAGCTTCGGCACGATGACGATCGGCGGGCGCGATCGATTCGGCAAGATGGGCAACCTCGGCGTGTCCGAGACCTCGCGCATCCTGGAGATCTGTCGGGAGGCCGGTGTCATGACGCTCGACACTGCCGACGCGTACTCGCTCGGCGCCTCGGAAGAGATCCTCGGCGAGGCGCTGACGGGCCGCCGCAACGACTTCGTCCTCGTCACAAAGGTCTACAATCGCCTCGGCCCCGGACCTCACGACGTCGGCCTGTCGCGCAAACATCTGATCGAGGCGTGTGAGGCGAGCCTGCGCCGGCTGCAAACCGACTTCCTCGATCTCTATATCTGTCACCAACCGGACTCGTTCGTGGCGGTCGAGGAAACACTTCGCGCCTTTGACGATCTCGTCCGAGCGGGAAAAATCCGCTACGCGGGCTGCTCGAACCATTCCGCGTGGCAGGTCATGAAGGCGTTGGCTGTCTCCGATCGGTTCGCGCTGACCCGATACGTGTGCCAGCAGGTGAACTACTCGCTCATCGCCAGGGACATCGAGCATGAAATCATCCCGCTTGGCCTCGACCAATCAGTGGGCTTGATGGCGTGGAGCCCGCTGCACGCGGGGCTGCTGACTGGCAAGTTCCGTCGCGACGCGCGTCCGGCGGTCAGCCGCCTCAACGAGCTCGACGCGCCGGGCACGATCGACTACGAGCGGGTCTACCGGATTGTCGATGTGCTGACCGACATCGCGCAGGCGCGCGGGGTATCGCCGTCGCAGGTCGCGCTCAACTGGGTCCTGAACAAGCCTGGAGTGGATACGGTCATCCTGGGGGCACGCGACGAGTCGCAGCTCAAAGATAACCTGGCGGCGGCCACGTGGCGGCTCTCGGCAGAAGAAATGGCCCGGCTGGACGACGTGAGCGCCCTACCCGAGCCGTATCCGATGTGGCACCAGCACAAATTCGGGATCGAGCGGAACCCGCGCCTGCCGTCAACGCGCGGCTAACGATCCAATTTACGTCCCGATCGGCTTGTTGGTGACCTTCTCGCGTTTGCGATCGAAGAAGAGCACCTCGTGCTGTCGGTAGGCCTGGACACCCATGCCGATCGCCGCCATCGCCTGGTATCCAAGCTTTGCCGGCAGGTTCGGCTCCTGCCGCGACCGGACGCACTCGAGGAAGTTGTCCATGTGAGGATGGGCGCCGCGCGGGACCGGCTGCACCTCGATCTTGAGGGTGTCACCGCCGGTTTTCTTCACGAACTCGTCGCGGTACTCCGCGTCGGGCACGACCTCCATCTGCGTGTTGACGAGGTTCTCGCTGTTCTGGCCGATGAAGAGCGTCGCCTGGCTCCCGTGGATCACGAGCGGCGCGCCTGCCCCGCTCGCAACCGAACACGCCAACTGCATCGTCCACGCCGGGTAGTCGACGTTCATGAAAAAGGTGTCCGGCACTTCGCGATCTTTCTGGACGTAGATCCCGCCCGACGACGTGACGCGGAAGGGAAAGTCGCCGCCGATGGCGACGAGGAGCGGCGAAACGGTGTGGTAGAAGAGATCGGTAGCGATGCCGCCGGAGTAGTCCCAGTACTTGCGCCACCTGAAGTAGCGCTCGGGATCGAAGGCGCGCTTCGGCGCGGGCCCCAGGAACGCCTTCCAGTCGAGCGTCTTGTCTGTGGCCTCGGGATCGATCGCGTAGTTCCACTCACCTCGCAGGTTGCGATTTCGTCCGAATCCACCTGATGCCCAGACCACTTCTCCGAGCAGGCCATCCTTGATCGCCTGCTTCGCTTTCCAGAAATGATCCATGGACGTGTATTGGCTGCCGACCTGCAGCACGCGCCCCGAAGACTTGACGGCCTCGGCGACTTCTCTGGCCTCGTCGACGGTGTAGGTCATCGGCTTTTCGAGGTAGACGTCCTTGCCGTTTCGAAGGGCGTCCAGCGTCTGCAGATGGTGCCAGTGATCCGGTGACGCGATGACCACGACGTCGACGTCCGGCCGCGCGCAGACCTCGCGATAGTCGTGATACACGGACCCCTGGTCGACGCCGGTCGCCTCGCGGGCGCGCTGCTTGCGCTTGTCCCAGATGTCGTTGACCGCGACGGCTTGCACGTCGCCGCGCTCCTTGTTCCGTTCCATGACGCGCCGGATGTGCGCATTCATGCGCCCGCCGCAGCCGACGAACCCGACGTTGATGCGATCGTTGGCGCCAATCACGCGCCCTTTCGACACGGCCGGCGCCTGTCGGGTCACGCCCTCGCCCGCCAACGTCGACCGAGCGCCAGCCGCGGCCACAGCTCCTGCACTCACCTGCCGGATGAAATCACGCCGCGTGTGGTCGTTCGGTTTCGTCATTGAGGACTCCAGTTCGTACGGCAATCAATTCTGACCGGCGCAGAGTGCGGCTTCGAGCTCGTCAGCGTCTACCGGCTTGACCAGATGCTGGTCGAAGCCAGCCCTGCGAACATTCTGACGTGCCGCCTCGGCACTGTAACCGGTCAGCGCGATTATCCGCGTCGTCACGAAATGCGGCAGCGAGCGCAGGTGCCGGGCAACCGAATAGCCATCCATCTGTGGAAGCCCGATGTCGAGCAGGATGACGTCAGGGCGGTCGCGCGAGGCCATCTCGATGCCAGATTTGCCGTCGTGCGCGATCGTCACCTCGTGACCCATCACGAGAAGGAGCCGCCTGAGGGCCCGCGTGGCATCCACGTGGTCGTCGACGACGAGCACACGCAGCGCCGCTGTCGCTTTCGCGACAGGCGCAGCTGGCCGAGGCGATGGCGTCGCTTGGCGACGCGCGGCCATCGTCAGGGCCGGAAGAGCGATCCGGAACTCGCTGCCGCGCCCTGGGCCCGCGCTCGAGGCCGTCAGCTCGCCCGCATGCATGTCGACGAGTCGGCGAGCCAGCGTGAGTCCGACGCCGAGGCCGCTGTGGGCGCGGTCCGGGGACTGGTCGCTCTGCGAGAAGAGATCGAAGATCCGCGGCAGCCGTTCCGGTGAGATGCCGACGCCGCTGTCTCGCACGCAAATCTCGACCACTTGATCGGACTTGGCCGCACCGATCTCGATCCGCCCGCCCGGCTCGGTGAACTTGGCGGCGTTGTTCAGGATGTTGGTCAGGATCTGGACAAGACGAATTCGATCGCCATCGACCACCAATGCCTCCGACGCAACACGTGTGGTAACGCGGTGTTCCTTGACCTCGATCGCTTCACGGCAGGTCTCCAGGGCGTCGGCGACGATGTCTCGAATGTCAACAGCTTCGCGACGCAGCGTGATCCGGCCCGTCGTCAAGCGCGAGACGTCCAGCAGGTCGTCGACCAACCGGACGAGATGCCGGACCTGGCGCTCCATCGCCTGCCGCATCTCGGTCCAGACCTCCAGATCCTCCGACCGCGACTGGACCGTGAGGGCATGAGAGATGGGTGCGAGAGGGTTGCGCAGCTCGTGCGCGAGCATCGCCAGGAACTCGTCCTTGCGGCGGTCAGCCTCGCGCAGCGCTTCTTCGGCTCGCCGCTTGTCGTCCACGTCTACGACTGATCCGTACCACTTCGTGATCGCGCCGGACGCATCTCGATTCGGTAACGCCCGCGTCAATTGCCAGCGGTAGGTGCCAGTCACGCTACGCAGACGGTACTCGGCTTCGAACGGACTGCCAGTCTCGCGAGCCGCATTCCACAACCGCAGCTTGTGCCCCACGTCGTCGGGATGCATGTGCGCCACGTACCCATAGCCAAGGAGCGATTCGATCGGGACACCGCAGTACTCGGCCGCGCGGGGCGATAGGTAGTCGAGCCGGCCATCGGGCGTGGCCCGCCACAACAGGGCCGGCGTGGACTCGCTGAGGAAGCGAAGCTGTTCCTCGCTTTTCCTCAGCTGCTCCTCGACACGGTTTCGTTCGAGCTCGGCAGCTACCCGGCCGGCGACGAGATCAAGAATCGTGCAGGGGTGGTGTCGCGACGCGTCCATCGGACGGTCGTGCATGATCACCAGCAGGCCGTGCGCCTGCCCGTCGACACCGCGGAGCGGAGTGCCTGCGTAACTGTCGACGCCCAGGTCCGACAGCATGCGATCCAGGGGGAACCGGTCACTGACCCCGGTTGCGTGGAAGCACGCGATCCCCGTCAAGACCTCGGCACAGGGTGTGCCGGTGAGGTCTGTACTCGATTTTCTCCGCGGGTTCCCCGTCGGCCCACCCGGCCACGACCTGGACTCGGCTTGGCACCTCCGGGTGGAGTCGACTGAGGTACACCCAGCGGACCGATAGAACATCCGCCAGCCCGCGGACCAGGCCGCGAAAGTACGCCTCACCCGTGCAGTTCGTCCAATCCGCCAGACGGAACAGGGCCTCGGCAGCCCACTCGTGCTCGAGCGGCATCGTTTGCGACCTCGAGCAGCATCCTAGCATGGCCGACTCATGCGAGAGATCGAGCGCGATGCCAGAGGGTCAGATCTCGATTTTCTACTAGAGCCACGGATCACACGGACGGCACGGATCGGGTTACTGAGACGGCATTGGAGCGGGTCCGAGAAAGTCGAGATCTGAACCGTGGATTCTAGACCCTAGTCAATCCGAACCGTGCTATCCGTGTAACCCGTGGCTGTATTTGTTCCTGTTCGTGTAAATCCGTGGCTCTAGTTGGACAGCGAGCCGGCGACGATCATATCGCCCGTCGGAGCGGGCACGCCGCCAGCGGGCTCGAGCGTGACGGCCACCACACCCACCCGCGCGGCCGTCCCGGGCGCTCCCAGCGCGATCGCGCGGCCATCGGGCTGCCGCTCCAGGAGTGCCGCGCTGATTGGCGCCGCGCCCTTGTCCGGCGGGATGACCCAGAGCTGGTAGACACGGTCAGGATTGGTCAGCGGCAAATTGTCGAACGCGACGACGAGCCCCTGCGCTGGACTCCAGAACGCCCGGCCCGACGCACCGGGCGCGGCCTTCTGGCCGGCGAGGTCGATGCGTCGGAGATCGGGCGCCGCGAGAATCGCGCGCACCTGCGTCTCCCGATCCGACGCGACTCGATACTGGACGAGTTGCCGCTGCACGTCGACGGCGCGCGCGGTCGCAAGTCGCAGTTCTTCTTCGAGCACGCGGATTCGCCGGTTGAGGGACGCGGCGTACAGGCCAAGCGCAAGCGCGATGAGCGCAGCGGCGGTCGACAGGAACACGAGGGCGCCACGCCAGAGCGCGGCGCTTCGGTTCCCTCCGCCGGGCGATCCGAGGCGATCGCGGCGCGCAGCACGCGGTCGCGCAGCGCGACTGGCGGATCGACCTGAGGCACGGCCAGCGCGAGCCCGGACGCAACCGTCGCAAACGCGCGGACATCCTCGGCGCACTCCGGACAGGTCGGCAGGTGCGCCTCGAACGCGCGGCGGTCCGTCTCGTCGAGCGCGCCGAGCGCGTAGCCGCCGGACAGGTCGCGAAGTTCGTCGTGGGTCATCGCAGCGCCTCACGGAGCTTCAGCAGCGCCGTGCGCATCCTCGTTTTCACGGTTCCAAGCGGTTGCTGGAGCTTTTCAGCAATGTCGCTTTGTGACAGACCGCGGTAGTACGCGAGCTCGATCGCCTCCCGTTGCCCCTCCGGCAGCGCCTCGAGCGCCTGACGCAGCCGCGCCGACTCCTCGTTGCCGATCGCCTGCAGTTCCTGCCCGGGACTCGGGTCGACGGGATCAATCGTGACCCCGTCGAGCGGCGCCGGTGCGATCCGGGCGCGGCGGGCGCGAAGCCGGTCAAGGGCCCTCGCCCGGGTAATCACCAGCAGCCACCCGATGACCGGGGCGCGCGTCGGGTCGTACCGCCCAGCCTGCCGCCAGGCCTGCGTGAACACGTCCTGCACGACATCCTCGGCATCCGCCGCATCCGACAGCATCCTTAGGGCTAGCGAGTAGAGGGCCCGGGCGTGGCGGTCGTAGAGCTCGGCGACGGCGGACGAATCCCCGCGCGCCATGCGGGTCACCACCCGGCGATCAGCGTCGAACACGGAAATGGGCGCGCTGGGGGACACTATTACCTACGCCTGGCCCAGCCGTTCGGATGTTTGGGCCTCACTCGATATACGCGTCGACGGTGACGATCGACCCGTCGGCGCGGTGTTGCAATTCCGTGACCTTGATGTTTCGAAGGTGCGTCTGGCCGCCCGAAAGCTGCGCGTCGTGATAGAAGAGGTACCACTTGCCCTTGAACTCGACGATCGAGTGGTGATTCGTCCAGCCGAGCACCGGTTCAAGCAGCTTGCCCCTGACTGTAAACGGCCCGTACGGCGATGTTCCCGTCGCATACATGATGAAGTGGGTATCGCCGGTTGAGTAGGAGAAGTAATACGTGCCGTTGTACTTGTGCAGCCAGGCCGCCTCGAAAAAGCGCCGGCTGTTGTCGCCTGCGATCAGCGGCTTGCCCTTTTCGTCGAGGAGGCTGACGTCTTTCGGCGCCTCGGCAAAACTCACCATGTCGTCGCTTAGGCGGGCGACCTTGGCGCTGAGCGCCGGTTGGTCCTTTGCCGGGTAGACGTCCTCGGCTTTGTAGGTCCCGCTCGTCCAACGTTGCAGCTGGCCGCCCCAGATCCCGCCGAAGTACATGTAGTACTTGCCATCGCTGTCCTTGAAGACCGCAGGGTCGATGCTGTAGCTACCCTTGATGGCCTCGGCGCGAGCGGTGAAGGGACCCGCCGGGTTGCTTCCAACCGCGGCGCCGATGCGGAAGGCGTCCTGCTTGTCTTTCACCGGAAAGTACAAGTAGTAACGGCCGTCTTTCTCTGCCGCGTCTGGGGCCCACATCTGCCTGCCCGCCCACGGGACGTTCTTGATATCGAGCGCAATGCCGTGGTCGGTCACCGGACCTCCGACCGTGTCCATCGAAAACACGTGATAGTCGCGCATGGCGAAGTGGCTGCCGAGATCGTCGGGGCGCACGCCGGCGTCGATGTCGTGCGACGGATAGATGAAGATCTTTCCGTTGAAGACGTGCGCGGAAGGGTCGGCGGTGTAGAGATCCCGGACGAGGGGCTGCGTGAGGAACTTCGACGGGTCGGGTTTTTGCGCCTGCTCGGCAACGAGGGCAGCGCATACGGCAACGAGTAGGACCCCCGCGACGACAAATCGCTTCATGTGAGCAGCTCCGATCACAAAGTCTAGATCTACCTCACGCATTCGTAGTGCAAAAGGCTAGGCCACGGCAGGTTTGACTTCCGAGGTGCACGCTGAGCAACGAGTCGCTTTCAACGGAATCCTTGTCACGCAGAAGGGACAGTCCCGAGTGTCGGCGACGACCGGCGCCGGCCCCTTGAGCCGGTTGACCTGCTTGACGAGCAGGAAGACGGCGAACGCGACGATCACGAACTCGAGGCACGTGTTGAGAAACAGCCCATAGTTCAGCGTCGGCGCGGGCGGGGTTGCCGCCTTGGCCTGAGCCAGCGACGCGTACGATCCGCCATCAAGCGCGACGAAGAGGTTGCTGAAATCGATTCGGCCGAGCGCCATGCCGATCGGCGGCATGATCAGGTCGTTGACGACCGAGGTCACCACCTTTCCGAACGCGGCGCCGATGATGACGCCGACCGCAAGATCGATGACATTACCCCTCGCCGCAAAGTCGCGGAATTCCTTGAGCATGACTACCTCTTTCCGAGCGTGAGCGACGCCCCGATCCTCAACCGACGCGGTAGCTTACGCTTTGGGGGTGTTAAGGCTCAAGGCTCAGGGCTCAGCGGCTCAGGGCTCAGGCAAAAGCTTGGAGCTATGTGGTCCAAGGTTTTGCCTGAGCCTTGAGCCGTGAGCCTTGAGCCTTGCCCCCGGTCTATGCTAAGTTCATAGCACCTTTTTCCGACTTCATCCGTCTAAGGGTTGTGGACGACATAAAGAGACCCATGAAAACGCCTCCCCATCACGAGCTCAGCCGTAGAGAACGGCAGATTATCGATATCCTTTATACCCAGGGCCGGGGCACCGCGGCCGAAGTCCAGGCAGCCTTGCCGGATCCGCCCAGTTACTCGGCCGTTCGCGCCATGTTGCGGATTCTCGAGGAAAAAGGGCACGTCCGCCACGAACAGGACGGACCTCGCTACGTTTACCTGCCGACCGTCGCGCGCGACAACGCGAAGCGCTCCGCCATGCGCCACATGCTGCGGACCTTCTTCGACGGCTCGGCGGAGCAGGCCATCTCGGCCCTGCTCGATGACGCTTCCACGAAGATGTCGGACGGTCGAGCTCGATCGCCTGGCCAGGATGATCAGTGACGCCCGCCGGACCGGAGCCTAGCCATGAATGTTGCCGCCGAAATCACCGCGTTTCTGACCGGTCTCGACGCGACTCTGGCTGCCGGCGGTCGACGCTCTCATCAAGGTCACGCTCGTGCTCGGCATGGCGGGCATCGCGACGCTCGTCCTCGGCCGTTCGTCGGCCGCAGTTCGACACATGGTCTGGACGCTCGCGCTCTCGAGCGCGCTCCTGCTTCCGGTCCTCTCGATTGCGCTTCCCCGCTGGCAGCTGCCGATAGTGAAGCTGCAGAGTTCGGTTTCGCCGACGCAAGCGCCTCCCGCGCCACTCAGTCCGCCTTCGCCAAGGCTTCGGCGCGGCAGGCTCCGATGTCGTCAGAGGCAGCCGCGAGCCAACGTGTCGTGTCGGCGCCGCCCCTCGCCCTCCGCGAGCACGCGCCGGAAGCGCAGGCAGAATCGCATGGCCTGCCATCGACAGCGCCAACCGCAGAGGTCGCGGCGACACCGCGAGTCTCGTTCTCCACCTTCTCATTGACGATGGTGCTCGTGGCAATGTGGATGGCGGGAGTCCTTGCTGTTGTCGGACGACTGGTGGTGGGACTTGTCGCGGTCGCGTGGATGTCACGACGAACCGTGCGCGTGGTCGACGCGCCGTGGCTGCCGCTCGCGGTCGAGCTCGCATCAGAACTCGGCATCACGCGCCGCCTGACGTTTCTCGAGAGCCCGCGGGCCTCGATGCCGATGGCATCCGGGATCTTCAAGCCGTCGGTGCTGATGCCCGAAGATGCGAATCGGTGGCCGCTCGAACGGCTCCGGATCGTGCTGCTGCACGAGCTTGCGCACGTGAAGCGCCGGGATTGTCTGACGCATGTGATCGTGCAGCTCGCGTGCGCACTTTACTGGTTCAACCCGCTCGCCTGGATTGCCGCGCGCCACGTCCGAACCGAGCGTGAACGCGCCTGCGACGATCTCGTGCTGGCCTGCGGCACGCGAGGGCCCGACTACGCGGAAGAACTGCTCGAGATCGCGCGCGTCATGCGCGGCGGCCGCTACCCGGCGCTCCTGGCCGGCGCGACGCTCGCGATGGCTCATCGCTCACAGCTCGAAGGCCGGCTGATCGCGATCCTCGATCCGAAGGTCCCGCGCGCGGCGGTCTCGCGGCTCCGCACAGCGCTGACCGCGGTCGGCGTCGCCTGCGCGCTGGCGCCGCTTGCGGCAATGCAGCCGTGGACCGTCGGCGCGCCCGAGCACGACGCGTTGCTCGTGGACCTCGGTGCGCGCAGCTTCCCATCATGTGCCCGCGCCGCAGGCGCCGGCCGTCGTTGCACCGCGGCCGGACCCGCAACCTGAACCAACGACTCGGACCGAGGTCGTCGCACCGTTCGCAGCGGAAATCGCGCGGGAGGTCAGCGACACTGTCACACAGGAAGCGACCGCACGGGCTCACGCAGCCGTCCAGGGCGCGGTCCAGGGTGCAATTCAGGCAGGCGTGCAGGGTGCGTGGCAGGGCGTGTCGCAGGCCGCGTGGCAAGGGGTCGTGCAAGGCGTCGTTCAGGGAGCGCTCCACGGCGCAACCGTGAACCTCGAAGCGCTGCATGGCATCGCCGAACAAGCCGCCGAACAAGCCAAAGAACAAGGCAAAGAGCAAGGCAAAGAACCGGACGCGAAGCGCGCGGCCGCCGATCCTCGGATGGTCGCGGCTCTGACCGCCGCGCTCAAGGACTCCGACAAGGAGGTCCGCGAAACCGCGATGCACGCCCTCATCCAGCTGCGCGATCCGTCGATCTTCGAACCGCTCGTGCAGGCCCTGAAGGATCCGTCGCCGGATGTGCGCGAGCAGGCGGCGCACGGGCTCTCGCAGCTGCGCGACAAGCGTGCCGTGGAGCCGCTCATGGGCGCGCTCAAGGATTCGAACGCCAGCGTGCGCGAGAGCGTCGTGCATGCGCTCAGCCAGCTGCGCGATCCGCGCTCCGTTGACGCCCTGATCGCCGCGCTCAAGGACGAGAATCCGAGCGTGCGCGAGCAGGCGGCCCACGCGCTCGGCCAGATGCGCGATCCGCGCGCGGTCGACCCGCTGATCGCCACGCTCAAGGACGCCAACGGTGACGTGCGCGAACAGGCCGTCCATGCGCTCGGCCAGCTGCGCGACAAGCGCGCCGCGCCGGCCCTTGCCGGCCTCATCAAGGACCCCGACGAGGATGTCCGCGAGCAGGCCGTGTTCGCGCTCGGCCAGATGCGCGACGTGTCGGCGCATCGACGGCCTGACGGCGCGCTGCGCGACACGAAACCCGACGTGCGCCAGCAGGCGGCGTTCGCGCTCGGCCAGATTCGCGACGCTCGCGCAGTGCCGCCGCTGATCTCGGCGCTCAAGGATGAGGCCGCCGACGTGCGCGAGCAGGCCGCCTTCGCGCTCGGCCAGATCCGCGATCGCTCGGCGGTCGAGGCGCTGGTCATCGCGATCAAGGATCCGGACGCCCGACGTTCGCGAGCAGGTCGCGTTCGCGCTCGGACAACTTCGCGATCCGCGCGCCATCGACGCGCTGACGACAGCGCTCAAGGATGCGAGCGCGGACGTGCGCCAGCAGGCCGCCTTCGCGCTCGGTCAGCTCGCTCGGTAGGAACTTCAGCAGGAGCAGTGCACGACCATCGATCCGGCGCAGGCCGGGTGCACCTCCTGCGGGCGTCAGTGCTAGTTTTCTAGCAGAAGAGAGGGGTCATGAGTCCGCTTGCCGTTTTCTTCCGCACGCTCAGCCGGTCGAGCGCCATCTGTCTCGGCATCGGGCTCGCGATCGTCAACCCGGCGTTCGAACGGTCGGCGAGCACGTCTCCGAGTCGCGTGTCAGCGCCGATGGCGTTCGACCGGCGTCACCGCGCAGAACAGCCCGAGCGAGGCCGCGATCGACGGGTTGATCGTCGCGCTCAAGGACAGCGACGCCGGCGTCCGCCGCCAGGCCGCAATGTCGCTCGGCGAAATGCGCAACCCGCGCGCCGTGCCGGGACTGATCGAAGCGCTCAAGGATCAGCAGGCCGACGTCAGGTTGCACGCCGTCATGGCGCTCGGCGAGCTCGCCGACACGCGGGCGACGCAGGCGCTGACGCTGGCGCTCAAGGATGCCGAGCCGCGCGTCCGCGCCCGCGCGGCGATGGCCCTCGCCGAAATGCGCGATCGCGCCGCCGTCGAGCCGCTCGATCGCGCTCGTCCGCGACAGCAACGTCGACGTCCGGCGCCAGGCGCTCATGGCGCTCGGCGAGATCGGCGACTCGCGCGCCATCGCCGCCGTGACGGCGGCGCTCAAGGACGCCGGAAGCGAGCGTGCCGACGGGCCGCGGCGATGGCGCTGGCCGAGCTGAGTGGATCGGGCGGGCATCAGTCTCGGAACCAGCCCAACCCCAATCCCAACCCGAACCCGAACCCGAATCCCAATCCGAATCCCAACCCGAATCCCAACCCGCGACCCAGGGGAGATCGCTGACGTGCTCGCGGACCACTCTGGTCCTCTGTGCGTTGCTGACGACCGGCCGCCTCCAACGAGGGCCCCGTCACCATCCACCAGGACGGTCCGTCGGCTCGTGTGCTCATCGGCGAACTGGCCGCGACCGACGCAACCGCGCGCACGCGCGCGGCCTGCGGGCTGCGCGAGCTCGGCGACCGCGCCGTCGATGCGATCGGCCCGCTCGTCGCGCTCCTCGCTGACGGGGCGCCAGTCGACGGGACGCTCTGCGGCCGGCGCTGGTCGCGCCATGGCGACGACAATCTCACCAGCCCGGGTGAAGAGGCGGCAGCAGCGCTGGTCGCGATCGGCACGCGCGCGTTCCAGCCGCTGCTCGCGGCGCTGAAGCAGGATGCCTGGATCGCGCGGCGCAACGCCGCGTGGGCGCTCGGCGCGCTCGACGACAATCGCGCCGTCGCGGCGCTCGTCGAAGCGCTGCGCGATCGCGAGGCGCCTGTGCGCGAGCAGTCGGCGTGGGCGCTCGGCGCGATCGACGACACGCAAGCCGTGCCAGCCCTGATCGCGGCGCTCAAGGACCAGGATGCGCGCGTGCGCCAGCAGGCCGCGTGGGCCCTCGGCGCGCTCGACGATTCGCGCGCCGTCCCGGGCCTCGATTCAGGCGATCGAGGATACGGACGAAGGACGCGCGCGCAGGCCGCCTGGGCGCTCGGCGCGATTGACGATCGGTCGGCCGTACCAGCGCTGTCGCGAGCGCTCGGCGGACAAGACGCCGGCGGTCCGCAAGCAGGCCGCGTGGGCGCTCGGCGCCATCGACGATGCGGGCGGCGTCGAAGCGCTCGTCCGGGCGCTCAGCGACGAGAGCTCGAGGTCCGCGAGCAGGCCGCCTGGGCGCTCGGCGCGATCGGCGACGACCGCGCGCTCTCGGCGCTCCTCGTCGCGCTCAAGGACAACAGCGTCGGCGTTCGGCGGCAGGCCGCTTGGGCGATCGGGGTGATCGGGAGATAGGTTCAGGGTTCAGCGGTTCAGGGTTCAGGGTTCAGGGTTCACGGTTCAAGGGTTCAGAGTTCGGAGGCGGCATGCGGTCAGCCCTTCAAGACCTTCGCTACGGCGCGCGGCTGCTGGTGCGGTCGCCGGGGTTCAGCCTCGTCGCCATCATCGCGCTCGCGATTGGCATCGGCGCCAACACCGCCATCTTCAGCGTCATCAACACGCTCCTCCTGCAGCGACTGCCCTATCGCGATGCCGATCGCCTCGCGATCGTGTGGGAGCACAACACCGTCCGCGATCGAAAGAGCAACGTCGTCGGACCCGCCAACTTCATCCACTGGCGCGAGATGAACCAGGTGTTCGAGGATCTCGCGCGCCGTCACCATGACCTACAGCGTGACGGCTGACCGGCAACGGCGATCCCGAGGAACTGCAGGCGCAGTCGATCTCGGCCGAGCTCTTTCAGATTCTCGGCGTTGCAGCCGGCGCTCGGACGCGGTTTCACGGCCGCGGAAAACGTTCCGGGCACGCAGGTCGGTCGTGATCAGCGATCGGCTGTGGCGGCGCCGCTTCGGCGGCGACCCGGCGATCCTCGGAACGGCCGATCGATCTCGCAGGGCACGCCATTCACCGTCGTCGGCGTCATGCCGCCGGGCTTCTCGTTTCTCGACAAGAGCGTCGACGTGTGGCTGCCGATCGGATTCACCGCGCAGTCGCGAACGCCGCGCGGCCGCTCGCTGATGGTCGTCGGCCGGCTGAAGCCCGGCGTCACGGTCGAGCGCGCGCAGCTCGACATGACGCGCGTCTCCGCGAACCTGACGCAGATGTTCCCCGACTTCAACACGGGCTGGACCGTCGCGAGTCGTGCCGCTGCGCGAGCAGCTGACCGGCGACGTCCGGCCGGCGCTCCTCGTGCTCGCCGGCGCGGTCGCCTTCGTGCTGCTGATCGCCTGCGCGAACGTCGCCAACCTCCTGCTGGCGCGCGCGACGCGCGCGTCAGCGCGAGCTCGCCGTGCGCGCCGCGCTCGGCGCCGGCGCGGGCGCGGCTCGTCCGGCAGCTGCTCGCCGAGAGCCTCGTGCTCTCGGGCATCGGCGGGGTCTGCGGACTGCTCCTCGCCTGGTGGGCACTCGGTTTCCTGCGCGCGGTCGTCGCCGAGCGGCTGCCAATTCAGCGACTCGAGATGGTCGGCATCGACCCGTACGTGCTGCTCTTCACGCTCGCCGCCTCGCTCGTCTGCGGGCTGGTCTTCGGGGTCGTCCCGGCGCTGACGGCATCCGGTTCGACGCTGACGGACTCGCTGAAGGATGGCGGGCGCTCCGGATCCGGTTCGCGCGGAAACCGCACGCGCAGCGCCTTCGTGGTCGTCGAGGTCGCGCTGGCGCTCGTTCTCCTCGTCGGCGCCGGTCTTCTGCTGCGCAGCTTCGTTCGCCTGCTCGACCGGAGCCCGGGTTCGACGCCTCGCGCACGATGACGATGCGGATCTCGCTGCCGCAGGCGCGCTACGGCGGCGATGGTCAACGAGCGCAGTTCCTCGACCGGTTCTTCCAGCAGGTCGACGCGCTGCCCGGCGTCGAAGCCTCGGGCGCAATCAGCTTTCTGCCGCTCACCGGTCTCGGCGCCGCGACGTCGATGCAGATCGTCGGCCAGCCGGTGCCGCCACAGGCCAGGAGCCCGTCACCGACGTCCGCGTCATCACGCACGAGTATCTCGAGACGATGGGCGTGCCGCTCCTGAAGGGACGGCTCTTCAACGAGCAGGACGCGGCCGACGCCAAGGGCCGCGTCGTCATCAACGAGACGATGGCGCGGAGGCACTGGCCCGGAGAGGATCCGATCGGCAAGCGCGTCCGCATCGCGTGGGACGCCTCGAGGACGAGGTCATCGGCGTCGTCGGCGACGTCCGGCACGCCGGGCTCGACGGCGAGATCCGCGCGATGACGTACTGGCCGTACGCGCGGAATCCGTACGGAACGATGACCGTCACCGTTCGAACGGCCGGCGACCCGAATCGCGTCGTCACCTCCATCGCGGGCCTCGTCCGCCAGCTCGATCCCGAGCTCGTCGTCGCCAACGTCAAGACGATGGACGAGGTCGTCTCCAACTCGGTCGCGCAGCGGCGCCTGACGATGCTGCTGCTGACGATCTTCGCCGGCGCGGCGCTGCTGCTGGCGGCGGTCGGCATCTACGGCGTGATCGCCTACAGCGTCACCGAGCGCACGCAGGAGATCGGCATCCGGATGGCGCTCGGCGCCCAGCGCGGCGACGTGCTGCGCATGGTCGTCCGGCAGGCGCTGGTGCTGGCCGTCACCGGGATCGCCGTCGGCGGTGGCGGCGCGCTGCTGCTGACGCGCCTCATGGAGGGGCTGCTCTTCGAGGTCAAGCCGGCCGATCCGGTGACGTTCGCCGTCGTGAGCGGCGATCCTGGCCGCCGTCGCGCTCCTGGCGAGCTACATCCCCGGCCGGCGCGCCACGCGGGTCGACCCGGTGATTGCGCTCCGGGCCGAGTAGGTCGGGGTCAGGTCTTGTATTTTGATGTTCTGGCCAGATCCCCGAGAAAAACGTTGAAGTCCAAGACCTGACCCCGTTTGCAGTACGATCCCTGACGAATGCTGCTGGCGTCAGGGATCATCACCCTGCTGATCCTGCTGACGGCGCTGTTCGTGGCGGCGGAATTCGCCGTCGTGGGCGCGCGCCGAAGCCGGTTGCGGCGGCTTGCCGAGGACGGCAACGCTCTCGCCACGCGGGTCCTGCCCGTTGTCGAAGACCCGCACGCGCTCGACCGCTATATTGCCGCCTCGCAGGTTGGCATCACCCTCTGCAGCCTGATTCTCGGCGCCTACGCGCAGGCCTCGATCGCGCCGCGAGTCGCGCCGCTCCTCGAGAGCCTGGGGGGGCTTCAGGTCGAGACGGCCACAGTCCACGTCGGCCGTCCTCGTCCTTTTGATCCTGACCACCCTTGCGATGATCGTCGGCGAACTGGTGCCGAAGTCGATCGCGCTCCAGGACCCGACGCGAACCGCGATGTGGACGGTCGTGCCGATGCAGTGGGCCCAGCGCGCGTTCGCCTGGTCGATCGATTTCCTCAACGGCAGCGGCAATCTGATTCTCAAGCTGATGCGCGTGAAGAACACCGGCCATCGGCACGTGCACTCGCCAGAGGAAATCGAGCTGCTCATCGCCGAGAGCCGCGACGGGGGCCTCCTCGAACCGCAGGAACAGGTCAGGCTGCATCAGGCGCTGCGGCTCGGATTGCGCACGGCGCGGGAGCTGATGGTCCCGCGTTCCCGCCTTGCATCGGTCGACGTGTCGACGCCGTTTGCCGAGGTCCTCAGGCTGGTCGCCACCAGCCCCTACAGCCGGCTGCCGGTCTATCGCGGCTCGCCGGATGACATCATCGGCATCCTCCACACGAAAGACATCGTCACGGGCTTCATCAGCGATCGCCCGCAAACGTCCTTGATGTCGCTGTTGCGCCCGCTGGCTCGGGTGCACGGCAGCCTTCCGGCGGATCACCTGCTCAACTACATGCGCGACAAGCGCATTCACCAGGTGCTGGTCGTCGGCGACGGGGGACAGATCGAGGGGTTGATCACGCTCGAAGACGTCGTGGCCGAGCTCATTGGCGGCGTCTCGGACGAATTCAAGGGCGCCCCTGCGCGTGCGATTCTCCTGCCCGACGGCAGCGTGAGGCTCCCGGGGCGATGCGTGTCGACCAGGCAGCGCAGGTCCTCGGCGCCGACTGGAAGAGCCCTGGCGACACCGTCGGCACGTTCATCCCGCGCGCGCTCGGCGGCGTGCCGGCCGCTGGCGAGCAGGTAACGATCAGCGGCGTCGACCTGGTCATCGAATCGGTTGAGGAGGAGATGGTCTCCTCGGCGCTCGTCTTGCCACCCTCCAAGGAGGGCGGACAATGACGGCGTTCCTCATCATCACCGCGCTCATCCTGCTGAACGGAATCTTCGTGGCAGCAGAGTTTGCGATCGTCGGCGCCCCACGCGCCTCGATCGACGCCCGCGCGGCGCGAGGGAACCGGCTGGCGAAGGCCGTTCAGGCCGTGCTGCGCGATCCGCAACGCCAGGATCGCTACATCGCCACAGCGCAACTGGGCATCACCGTGGCCAGCCTTGGACTCGGCATGTATGGCGAGCACGTGCTCGCCGACGGGATCTACCACTCCATCGACAGCGCGGGCGCGCCCGCGTGGCTCGTCTCTCACGGACTCGCGAGCGTCATCGCGATCGCCATCCTCACCTACTTCCACATCGTCATCGGCGAGATGGTCCCGAAGTCGCTGGCGCTGCAGCAGGCCGAAACGATGGCGCTCTGGATCACGCCGCCGATGCTGTGGACCAAAACGCTCGTGTTCCCGCTCGTCGTCGGCCTCAACGAGATTGGCAACGCGCTGCTGAGGCTTCTCGGCGTGAACCGGCAAGCGCAGAGCGCCGAGCAGTACTACACGCCGGAGGAGCTGCAGCTCGTCGTTCAGGAAAGCGAGGAGCGTGGGGCGATTCGCGCGGAGTCCGGCCAGATGCTGCAGGTGCTGTTCGACTTCGCCAACCTGACCGCCGCCGAGGTCATGGTGCCGCGCGTGCGGATCACCGGTCTGCCGCTCGGCAGCACGCCGGAACGGATCCGTGAACTGCTCGGACGCGAGCCGCACACCCGTTATCCCGTCATCGAGCACGACCTCGATCACATCGTCGGCATGATCCACATCAAGGACCTGCTCCGGCTGCTGCTCAGGAACGAAGCGGTTGGTCAGGCGCACGCCCGGCCGCTGCCGCTCGTGCCGGAGACTGCACCAATCGACACCGTCCTGACGACGATGCGGCGCGAGCACACGCAGATGGTCGTCGTGCTCGACGAACACGGTGGAACCGCCGGCGTTGTCACGCTCGAAGATCTGTTCGAAGAAGTGGTCGGCGACATCGACGCGGGGCCCGGGTCTGCGCCGCAGCCCTATCGCGACCGCGAAGGCTGCCTGCGAGTCCCTGGCACGATGCGGCTCGACGAGCTCGGCCAGGAGTTCGACCTGGATCTCGAGCACGAGGAAGTCGACAGCGTCAGCGGGCTCGTCCTGACGCTGCTCGGCCGGCCGCCGCAGGTTGGCGATACGGTCCGCTACGACCGGCTGCAGCTCGAGGTCACGGCCGTCAAAGGCCGCGGCGTCGAAGAATGCGCGGTCTGCCTCGTCGCGTGACGATCACTCGAGCAACTGATAAACGGATCCGTGTGATCCGTGTGATCCGTGGCGTTACTCCGATCTGAGCGCAGTCACAGGATCCGTGCGCAGCGCGCGGTGTGCCGGCACCGCTGCCGCCAGCACACCTGCACCGGCAATGACGGCGACAATCAGCGCCATCACCCAGGGTTCGCGAGGGTCGACGCCATAGAGCAGCGACCTGGTGGCCGCATTGGCAGGCAGCGCCAACACGAGTCCGACCATCAATCCGGCACCGACGACGAGCGCCAGGCGACCAATCACGGCGCGAATGACGTGCGCGCCGCGCGCGCCAAGCGCGAGGCGGATGCCAATCTCGCGACGCCGGCTGGCCGCCGAATAAGAAACGACGCCGTAGACGCCGACGGCTGCGAGCACGATGGCAACGATCCCAAAGAAACCGGAGAGGCTCGCCATCAGGCGCTCGCGCTGAAGCGAGTCTGCAGTGAGACTGTCGAGCGTCGAGAACCGAATGCCGGCCGTTGGGTCGAACTCAGCGACGGCGCGCCTGACCGAGTCCACCGTCGCCCGCATGTCGATTCTCGACCGGAGGACAAACCGGACCGTGAGGCCTGGTTGAGCAACCTGTGAAGCTGCCGTGTAGACGATCGGCCGGAAATCCTCGCGCACAAAGTGCAGCTTGGAATTACCAACGATGCCGACCACTTCGAACTCGTCTGCGCCGTCGGTGAACCGGCCGCCGAGCCGCGTCGGGTCGCCAAACGCCTGCCTGGCAAACGTCTCGTTGACGACGGCGACCTTTGGCGAGAGGGGCGTGTCGCGATCGTTGAAGTCGCGGCCCGCAAGAAACGGCGTCTGAAGGACGTGAAAATAGCTGGCACTAATCTGGTTGCGGTTGGTCTCGGCTTTGATTCCCCCGTGCGCGGTCTTGACCTGCACGACGGTGCCCCAGGTCGCTCCAACCAACGGTGGCGTGGTCCCGTGCGCAGCACCGTCGATACCGGGAATGCCCGCGAGACGATTCGTGAGCTCGCGCTGAACGACGCCCCTCGTTTCGGGCGGATACTTCTTGTCGTCCAGGAAGACATTCGCGACGAGCACCTCGTCGGTCCTGAAACCGGCGTCGAGCGACGCCAGGTTGCGGAACGTCACCAGGAAGAGCATCGCCGCGGAGACGAGCACGACCGACATCGCGACTTGCGCGGCCACCAGGAGCTCGCGGGTCGCGACGCGCTCGCGGCTCGAAGTGAGTCGCCCGCTGGAGGCGATCTGCGCGCGCCGCGTGGCACGAAGCGTCGGGGCCAGCGCGAAGGCGGCTGTGGTCAGACCCACGATCAGAATATGAAACGCCAGGACACGCCAGTCAGCACCGACATCGAGCACGATGGGGTCGGTGGGTGTGCTCAGCAGCGACATGACCCCGGTGGCGGCCAGTCGTGCCAGTACGAGCCCACTGACCGTGCCGGCAATCGCGACGAGCACCCCTTCGACGAGGAGTTGCCGAACGATCCGCAACCGCGACGCGCCAAGCGCAACCCGCAGCGCCAGCTCCGGCTCGCGAGCGGTAGCCCGAACCAGAAAGAGGCTGGCGACGTTCGCACACGCGGTCAGCAGGACAAGGGCGGCAATCGCGAGCAGCAGCCACAAGGGATCCTCGTAGCGTGAACGGAGCGGCGAGACGCCATTTGGCGCGGCGTGGACCGAGAACTTCAGGGCCGCAAACTGCTTCGCCTGCTCCGCTCCATAGCTTGGCGGCGTTGTGGCGCGGAGGAGCGCAGGACCGAGCGCGGTCAGGTGAGCGGTCGCCTGATCATCGGTCCAGCCGGGCTTGAGCCGACCGAGGACGGCGAGCCACCAATGGTCCGCCCGGTTGAACCCCGAGGCGCAGAGGGGCATGGCAACGTCGAACCGCCGGCCGACCTCGACGCCGAAGAAGCTTGCCGGCATCACACCGATGATCGTCACCTGTCCGGTCCGCGTGGGGATCGTGCGAGACAGGATGTCTGACGCCCCGCCGTACTCGCGATGCCAGAGCGCATCGCTGATGACGGCGGTGCCGGCACCGCAGCCTGGCCGGTCGTCCTCCGGACCGATCGCGCGCCCGAGCGCGGCGGGCACGCCGAGCACCTGGAAGAAGTTTCCCGAAACGAACAGCCCCTCGACATAGCGAACCTCGCCCCGCGGCGAGAGATTGAATCGAGTGTCGGCGAACGCGATCAGCTCGGCGAAAGCCTGCTGCTCGGCGCGGATTTCGTTCCAGAGAGGCAAGGACAGCTGTTTGTTGCGCCCGGTGTGCCGGCAACAGCGCGGGCCGTCGAGGCGTATCTCGGCGAGCTCCTGCGCGTGGGGAACGGGAAGACTCCTCAGCCGCAGAGCGTTCAGCAGACCAAACACGGCGCTGTTGGCGCCGATCCCAAGCGCGAGCGAGACAACCGCGGCGCCCAGGAAGGACGGCGACCGACGAAGCAGGCGGACGCCAAACCGAATGTCCTGCCACAGCGTTTCGATCGACGCGCCGCTGCGCGCGTCGCGCACCTGATCCTTGATTGACTCGATGGCGCCCGCCTCGATACGGGCGGCGCGAAGCGCCTCTTCGGGCTCATAGCCGCGGGCCCGGTACTCGTCGGTCAGTTGCGCGACATACGCGCGAAGCTCGTCGTCGAGATCCATGTCGAGCTGGCGGCCGCGCCAAATATTCTTCACCCAGGCGATGCCCTTCATGCCCTTGCTTCCCATGGCGAACGCTCCTCAGGAAGAAGTCGACTCGATCGCCCGGCCGATGGCGAGCGCCGTTCGTTGCCACGCCCGCACCTCGGCCTCGAGCTGTCGCTGGCCGGCTTTCGTGATCCGGTAGTACTTCGCGCGGCGGTTGGTTTCCGATTCTCCCCATGACGAGGACAGCCAGCCACGCTCTTCGAGGCGATGGAGCGCCGGGAAGAGCGAGCCTGGCTTGACGTCAAATGCGTTCTGAGTGATCTGCGCGATTCGTCGGGAGATACCGAGGCCATGGTTCGGGCCGAGGGCAACGGCCTTGAGAATCAGCAGATCGAGTGTGCCCTGGAGGAGATCGGTCTTGTGCTCCACGCGTGTCTCCTATAGACGTTCGATAGAGGCTACCGCTTCGACCTATAGAGTGTCAATAGGAGTGCGGGCCTGGGGGTTTGCCAACCAAAACGGCTGTGGCTTTCTGCCTCAGCTCTACCGCTGACGCATCCGCTCTAACGCGGAAGCGACGCGAACAAAACCGCCTCAGCCGACGTGGATGCGCGGACGCCTGAGCGGATTGGATTCGTTCTGCCGCAACACCTCGCGCGTGACCGGGGCGGTGTCGCCTTCGCCAAGCGCCAGGAATTTCATCAGGTAGACAATCGGGTTGCCCTCGGTCCAGCCGAAGTAGGCGTGAGGAATCCGGCCGGTTTCGTCGCGGATATAGAGGAGCAGCGCGGCAATGGCGTTAGGAATCGCCGAGCTGACACAGCGCAGGACCCTGTGCGGTCCGACTTCGACGCCCTCGACGTGGAGGCGGCCGCTGAACTCCGAGACATCGCCGGGTCGTACTTCCAGAAAGAGTACCCGGTCGTCAGGCGTCAGGTGGTGCGAGTCGCTGGCCTCACGGAGTTTGTGCTCGTACTCCTCCGGCAGCCCGCTATCGGGCCGATTCGCGATTATCCGGATCGGACCGTGCTCGGCCTCGTGCATGAACAGGCGCGCGACCGCGTCAGGCTCGACCGACTGCACGCGCAGCTCGGTCGAACGCATGACGCGCGAGATGAGCGACGTCACGATGATCGTAACGATGAACCACGAAGCAATCTCCAGACCCTCCGGGCGCTCGATGATGTTGATGAGCGTCGTATAGGCAAAGATGAGCGAGAGCACCAGATAGCCCAGCCAGCGCCGGCCCCGCCGCCGCGCGTCGAGCGTGACCGCAAGCGCCGCCGAGCCCATCAGCACCAGCACGCCGGTGGCGTAGGCGCCTCCCTGCGCGGTCACGTCCGCTTTGAAGAGGATCGTGACCAGGAAGGTGATGCCCGTGAAGATGAAGACGAGCGGCCGGTTCGCCTTCGCCCACTCCGGCGCCATGCCGTAACGCGGCAGGTACTTCGGCACGAGGTTGAGCAGCCCCACCATCGCCGAGGCGCCAGCGAACCAGAGAATCGCGACCGTGCTGATGTCGTAGATCGTGCCGAAGGTGTGGCCGAGGTGCTCGTGCGCGACGTAGGCAAGCGCGCGACCGTACGCCTCCCCCCCAGCACTGAACGCTTCCGGCGGAATCAGCATCGTCGTGATGATGCTGCTGCCGACGAGCATCACGCTCATCGTCAGCGCGGCGACCGTGAGCAGCTTGCGCGTGTTGCGGATGCGGCCCGCAGGGTGTTGCTCGGTGTCTTCGGGATCGCCCTTGACCAGCGGCATCACCGCGACGCCGGTTTCGAACCCGGAGAGGCCGAGCGCGAGCTTGGGAAACACCAGCAGCGCGCCGATGATCATGCTGACAGGGTTGCCGTAGTCGAGGAGGGCCGCAGCCGACCACTGCGAGAAGGCATCCGGATGCCCGGCCAGATACGATGAGGCCCCAGCCGACAACGATGACGTTGAGCAAGAGGTAGACGGCGACGATTGGCACCGCGAGGCCGACCGCTTCGCGGAATCCCTTGAGGAAGATCCCGCCGAGCCCCGCGAGCAGCAGCAACGTCAGCGCGACCGGGTGATTCAGCCAGCGGGGGACCAGCGGATTCTCGATGATGTGCGCTGTCGCGTCCGCGGCAGACAGCGTGATGGTGATGATGAAACCGGTCGCGGCGAAACCCAGGAGGATGAGCACCAGCACTTTGCCGCGCCAGCGCGGAAGCAGTTCCTCGAGGATCGAGATGCTGCCCTGACCACGCGGGCTGAGCTCGGCGACGCGGTTGTACATCGGCAGCGCGCCGAACAGCGTCAGCAGCACGAGCACCAGCGTCGCGAGCGGTGAGAGGATGCCGGCGGCAAGAAACGCGATGCCGGGCTGATAGCCGAGCGTGGAAAAGTAGTCCACGCCCGTGAGGCACATCACCTTCCACCACGCGGACTGGTGGACGTGCGCTGGTGTCGAGTGCGGACCTTCCGGCTCGCGAATGCCTTCGAAGAACCAGATCTTGAAACGGCGCCGCTGCCGCGCCGATAACCCGTAGCTCATGCGTCCATTCTGCGGTCAGATCTCTCCGCGCTGGGCCGCCAGCTGGAGATCCTGGTCGCTCGCTTCCGTGAACTCCCCTTCCCATTTGGCGATCACGACGGTCGCCAGGCAATTGCCGACGACGTTGACCATCGTGCGCGCCATGTCCATCAGCTCGTCGACGCCGAGGATGAGCGTCATGCCTTCGAGCGGCAGCCCGTAGCTCGCGAGCGTGCCGGCGAGGATGACGAGCGACGCGCGCGGAACGCCGGCGACACCCTTGCTCGTCAGCATCAGCGTCAGCAGCATGGTGATCTGCTGGCCGACCGTCAGCTCGACGCCGGCTGCCTGCGCGACGAACACCGCGGCCAGCGACAGATAGAGCGTCGTCCCGTCGAGGTTGAAGCTGTAGCCGAGCGGCAACACGAACGCCACGATCTTGCGCGGCACGCCGAGCCGCTCGACGACCTCCATCGCGCGCGGCAGCGCCGCTTCGCTCGACGTGGTCGAGAACGCGATGATCGCCGGTTCCTTCACCGCCTTCACGAACTTGCGGATTGGCACCTTGAAGAGCAGCGCCACCGGCAGGAGCACGAGCAGGACAAAGGCCGTCAGCGCCACGTAGAGCGTGGCGACCAGCCACGCCAGGTTCACGAGCACGCGCAACCCGCCATGGCCGACCGTGTAGGCGATCGCGGCGCCGACGCCGATCGGCGCGTAGTGCATGACGATGTTCGTGAACTTGAACATCGTCTCGGCGACCGCCTCGCACCAGACGACGACCGGCCGGCCCTTCTCGCCGATCATGCCGAGCGCGACCGCGAAGAAGATGCTGAAGACGACGATCTGCAGCACGTCGCCGTCGGCCATCGCGCTTGATGACCGATTCGGGAACGACGTGCAGAGGATCTGATCCCAGGTCTGCGGCTTGGCGGTGATCTCCGACTGCTGGCCCATCGGCAGGTTGACGCCGACGCCCGGCTTCATGATGTTGACCGCCACCAGGCCGATGACGAGCGCGAGCGTCGTGACGATCTCGAAGTAGATGATCGCGCGCAGCCCCATGCGCCCGACGACCTTGACGTGGCCCGCGCCGGCGATCCCGGCGACCAGCGTCGCGAAGATGAGCGGCGCGATGATCATCTTGATCAGCCGCAGGAACAACTGGCTGAACGGACGGAAATAGACGGCCGCGGCCGGGTTGTACTCGCTGACGAACCAGCCGGCGATGATGCCGAGCGCGAGTCCGATGAAGATCTGCTGCGTCAGGGTCGGTCCGCGGCGCCGCGGGATCTGGCTATCGGCTTGCGCCATGCAGACAGGATCCTCCCGAGCGGTGCCGGCACGATGCTCAACTCCATAGGTTCAGGCAGAAGGTGATGATCACGGCGTTGATGAAGTCGATGAAGAACGCGCCGACGAGCGGAACGGTCAGGAACGCCTTCGGCGCCGGCCCGAACCGTTCGACGAGCGCGCTCATGTTGGCCATGGCGTTGGCGCTCGTGCCGAGCATGAAGCCAACGAACCCGCCCGCCATCACGATACTCTCATAGTCACGGCCCATCAGCCCGCGGTACGGCCAGCGCCGCCACGAGAGCGACGAGGGCGACCTGGACGATGAGGATCATCGTGAGCGGCACTGCCAGGCCGGCGAGCTCCCACAGCCTGAGCGTCATGAGCGCCAGCGCCAGAAAGAGGGAGAGGGCGACGTTGCCGAGATCGTCCAGCGTCTGCTGCGACAGCCCGAACACGCCCGACACGTCGTCGACGTTGCGGATGACGGCGGCGACGATCATCGCGCCGATGTAGGCGGGGAACGTCAGGCCGGCGCCCGCCAGCGCGCGGCTGATGAAGCCGCCGACCCACATCGCCACGAGCATCAGCACGAGGTGCTTCAGGAGAACATACGCCTCGGGATCCTCGCCGGATGGGCGCCACGACCGGCGGCTCGGCGACGTGTTCTTCGACAACGCGCGTAGCCGGCTCGAGACGCGCGGCGATGATGTTGCGGGCCGGCCCGGGAACTACGACGTTGCCGCGCTCCAGCAACAGTGTCGCAAGAGGAGCACCGACGAGCCCGCCGCAGACGATACCGGCCATCGCGGCGGCGACGGCGACCGTCGCCGCGCCGGTGACGCCCGCCTGCTCGAAGAGCGGCGCGAAGGCGAGGCCGGTCGCCGGGCCGCCGGTGAGCGTGACCGAGCCGGCGAGAACTCCGAGGAGAGGCTCTTGTCCGAGCGCCAGGGCCACGGCGGCGCCGACGACGTTCTGCAGGATAGCGATCGAGGCCGCGAAGATGAAGAAGCGCAGGACGAGCGGGCCGCCGAGCCGGAGGAGCTGGTAGCTGGCACCGAATCCGATGGAGGTGAAGAAGGCGTTCTGAAGAGGCGTCTGCAGGGCCGTGTCGAAACGCACGAGCTGAGCGCCGCGGCTGTGCGCGACGGTCATCGCGATCGCGACCACGAGACCGCCCACGACCGGCGCCGGCAAGTTGAGGCGCGCGAGCAGCGGGATCGCGCGTCGCAGCCCGTAGCCTGCGAAGAGCACAACCCCGGCAACCGCGACCGTATTGACGAGATCGAGCGCGAGCATCGGGTCGAAGCGAGACGGGTTCGGGCACCGACCCGACCGAGGCGGGAGAGTATCACACAGGCTCGCGCGCAAGGCCCGGGCTATAAGAGGAGCGAGCGGGCGGTCAGCTCGCGCGGATCGAGACCCGCGGCGCGCGCGAGATGGCGAGTCGGCTGCCGGCAAGTCGGCGGGAAAGCGCCACTCGTCGGCGCGGCCACCAGCGGCCAGAAACGCCTCCTCCCACTCGGCCCACCACGACAGCGCCCGCCGAGCGATCGGCTCGACGATGAGGATGCGATCGCCGTGGCGATGAGCGTCGAGGAGCGTTGACAGAAGCGCTGCGCGGCTTGCCGGTGCGCAGTTCGTTCACCGCGTACGACGGCCAGGACTGCGCGGGGACCAGGGCGGCCTCTGCTGTTGTCATTCCCCGTCAAGACGTCAGGCCTGCCGATGTCTCTGCGTGCCGCGCGACCGCGCAGCTGGAACTGGCCAGTAGGTCCACGCGGCCTCGTCGACCGCCCAGGGGTGGCGATCGAATCCCTGAATCGTCGCGATGCCGGCCGCTCGTGCCCAGGCCGCTCCGGCCGCCCCAGTCCCGCACCCGAGATCGACCAAGGTGGCTGGCACCTTTCCCGGAAAGGTGCCAGCCACCTTTAGCGAGTCCACGATTTTCTGCACGACGAAGAAGTGCTGCGGCCCGTAGAAAAGCGCGAAGGCCGCGCGCTTGCCGGCCGATGACAGCGCACCACCCTCAGCGAGCTTGCTGCGGCGCTCGACGTAGCACGACGACAGCGCGCGAAGGGCCCGAGCGACCTCGCTCATCGTGAAATCGGCGAGATGCCGCCGTTCGAGCGCTTCGAGCCAGGCCTCGGTCGTTCTATCCATGGGGCGAGACAAAAGTCACTTCTGGGGGCGACTCTGTTTCTGTAAGCCGTTGGAAAAGAATGAGTTGAAAAGACACGCGGTTTGCAGTGGAATGCACGGAGTGGTCGTCTCCCGTCTGATGCTCCTCCTCTTTTTGACGGCGCAGGGCTTCGATGGCCTGTTCACCTACATCGCTGTCCACGCCTACGGTGTCCACGCAGAGGGCAATGTGCTCATCGCGACGTGGATGGCGCTTGTCGGTCCGGGGGCCGCACTCTTCGGCGCCAAGACCGTGGCGGGCGCTTGCGGCCTGCTGCTTTACGCGCGCGGGATGCACCGAACGCTCTCGCTACTCACCATCCTCTATGTGATTGGCGCGATCGGCCCCTGGCTGATGGTGTACGTCCGACACTAGTCTTTCCCGAGGGGCTTTGCCCCTCGGACTCCCCGACACGCTCTCTGCGCGCCGCTTCGCCGGCGCGCTTCCACCTCCGCTAAAGCTACGGTGGACCGTCCGTAGCGCCAGCGGCGCGGAGGAGGGCCGGTCGCGTGGCTCGCTCGCCGCGCTCGCTCGCACTGCTAAGACCGCCCTCGTGATTCATGAGACAGGTTCTAGTGTCCCGAATCAGAAATACGTTGCCAAATTTTTCGGAGCGCGGCGCCCCGAGGGCCAGGCGCGACGACCGCGAATATTCAGCATATTCAAGGGAGGAGCAACGCCGCCATCGGGGATGCCCCGCCCGAAAAATGGCGACGTATTTCTGATTCGGGACACTGATCGGCTTTCCTCAGTCTTGCACAGGTGGCCAGAAGGCAGGCATAGAGGATGACGGCGGCGATTGTGTACGCCGAGAGCTCGCGCGCGAGATTGAAGCCTGACTTGCCGAGGATCACGGGTGAGAGCCCTGTCGTGAGAATCGCCGCCGACCAGAACGCGTAGCGCACCGCGGACCCCCGACGCCGTTCCCGAGCTGCGACGTACACGACCAGAAACGCCGGAAGCGTCATCGTCCAGTAGTGATCCCAGGCAATGGGCGAGAGGAGAATGGCGAGGATTGTGGCCATCGCCATCTCGCACGGGATGGAAGACGACCGCCGCGGCGTTTTGGCGATCGTGACGACGAACGCCCCAACCAGCACAAGTGCAAGCATCGCGAAGAGTGCAAGCGCCAGCGGCGCGTCGGCCGCTTCCCGAACGCCTGCGGCATTGACAGGAGTCGGTACGAATCCGAGCGTCAACCGATCGAGCGCGGCGATGAGCGATTGGTTGTTGCCGCGAATCGGCCAGCCACTATTGCCAAGCCGCCAGAACGTCTTCACGAGATCGGTGAAGCCGGCGCCGTAGATGGCGAGTGGCGCGACCGACAGGACGATCGTCGAGACCATCGCGGCCATCGTCGCCGTCCAGTAGCGCCGTGCCATGAAATACAGAATCAGGAACGCGGGGAAGACCTTCAAGGCCGTCGCAATGCCGACGAGGATCCCTGCGGCCGTCGCAAACCCGAGCGTCATCTGCCACGTCGCCGCGGCAATCAGCGCCAGCAGCAACGCATTCATGTTCTGATGCTCGAAGTTAGTCAGCGCCGGGAGCAGGATCGCAGCAAGCGGCGCAAAGAGCATCGGCAGCCATGGAGCCTGTGGCTGGCCGGCGCGGTCACGAACGGCGTCCAGAGCTTTCAGGCTGAGCCAGACACCGAGGCCGAAGCACGCAAGGTTCAGCGCGTGCCAAAGGATCTTCGCCGAGAGTGGACTCCGAGCGGCGATCGCCGCGAACGGCGCAAAGAACATCGCCTGGAACGGTGGGCCGATGAAGCCGTCGGCGGCGCTGCTCCCCTCGTAGAGCGGCTCGGCGTGCAGGAGTCTCCGGCCTCCCTCGAAAAACACTGCCGCATCTCCGCCCTTGTTGATGGCGTTGATCGTCGTGAGAACCGCGAAGAGCAGCGGCGAGGAGGGCGAGCAGGCGCGACAGGGACATCGACTGGTGTTTGAAGTGTGTCGCCTGGCTCGAACGCCCATGTCCTGCTCGCTGGCTTGCCGCCCGAAGCTCGAGAGCAGCGTGTGACAGCCCACCTTCGCCAAGGCTACGGTGGGCACCCTTCGCGCGAGTCAGAGAGCGAAGGCTGGCGGAGAGGAAGGGATTCGAACCCCTGGAAGCCTTTCGACTTCAACGGTTTTCAAGACCGCCGCCTTAAACCACTCGGCCACCTCTCCGGACTGACGCTGAACGTGTGAAGTCCGACGTCAAACTTCAGACTTCACGTTTCACGATCTTCTCCGCTCCCACATATTCTCGCAGAACTTCGGGCACGACGACGGAGCCGTCCTGCTGCTGGTAGTTTTCGAGAATCGCGATCAGCGTCCGGCCGATGGCGAGGCCGGATCCGTTCAGCGTATGAGCGAACTCGGCCTTGCCGGTCCCGGCGGCGCGGAACTTGATCGACGCGCGCCTGGCCTGGAACGCCTCGGTATTGCTGCACGACGAGATTTCGCGATACGACTGCTGGCTCGGCAGCCACACCTCGATGTCGTAGGTCTTGGCGGCGGCGAAGCCCATGTCGCCGGTGCACAGCAGCATGGTTCGGTACGGCAAGCCCAGACGCTCGAGCACCGTCTCGGCGTGCCGCGTCAACGACTCCAGCTCGTCGTAGGACTGATCGGGCGCCGTGAACTTGACGAGCTCGACCTTGTCGAACTGATGCTGGCGGATGAGGCCGCGGACGTCGGCGCCGTACGAGCCGGCTTCGCTGCGGAAGCACGGCGTGTAGGCCGTGTAGCGCAGTGGCAGCAGCCGGCCGTCGAGAATCTCGTCGCGGTGCAGGTTGGTCAGCGGCACTTCCGCGGTCGGGATCAGATAGAGATCCCAGTCGCCGGCGATCTTGAACAGATCCTGCTCGAACTTGGGCAGGTTGCCGGTGCCGCGCAGCGCCGCCGCGTTCACCAGGAACGGCGGCTCGACCTCCTGATATCCGTGCTCGCGGGTGTGCAGGTCGAGCATGAAGTTGATCAGCGCGCGAGCCAGCCGGGCACCCTGGCCCATCAGCACCGAGAATCTGGTGCCGCTCATGCGCGTCGCCCGCTCGAAGTCCAGCACTCCGAGCGCCGCGCCGAGTTCCCAGTGCGGCTTGGGCTCGAAGTCGAACTGTGGCGGCTCGCCGTGCCGGCGCACTTCCAGGTTGTCCGCGGCCGTCCGGCCGACGGGTACGCTCGCGTGCGGCAGGTTCGGCAGCGTCAGCAGGAGCGCCGTGCGCTGGTGCTCGGTTTGATCGAGCTGGATCTCGAGCTGGCGGATCTGTTGCGCGCGCGCTTTGCTCGCGGCAAAGAGCGGCGACGCGTCCTGACCCTGGCGCTTCGCCCGCGCGACCTCGTCGCCGGCGGTGTTCTGCTCGCGCTTCAACCCCTCAATTTCCGGGATCAGGCGTCGGCGTCTCGTCTCGAGCGTCGCCAACTGCTCGAGATCCGAATCGGCATCGAGGCCGCGGTTGCGGTACGCGGTGCGAACCTCGTCGAGGTGCTCGCGCACGATAGCGGGGTCAATCATCGTTAAATCGTAACGGATCCGCTGGGCATTGTCCCTTGTCCCGATTGGCGTCGGGTTGATACGATGCGACGGATGCCTGCATCACATCAGCCCCGACGGGGAATCGTGCGCAAGGCGGTCTTCCCCGCCGCCGGACTCGGCACGCGCTTTCTGCCCGCTACCAAGGCGCAGCCCAAAGAAATGCTGCCGCTTGTCGACAAGCCGATCATCCAGTACGGCGTCGAGGAGGCAGTCGCCTCGGGCGTCGACAACATCATCCTCGTCACCGGCCGCGGCAAGAACGCGATCGAGGACCACTTCGACGTCTCGGTCGAACTCGAGACATTTCTCGAAGCGCGGGGCAAGAAAGAACAACTCGCCGAAATTCGGGGGATCTCGAGCGCGATCAACCTCTCCTACGTTCGCCAGGGCGAGCCACTCGGCCTTGGGCACGCGGTGCTTGTCACGCGGACGCTCGTCGGCGAGGAACCCTTTGCGGTGATTCTGGCCGACGACGTGATTGACGCGACGCCACCGGGACTGGCACAGATGATCGCGGTGTTCGAGGAGTTCCAGGGCCCGGTGCTCGCCATCGAGGAAGTGCCCTGGGAGTCGGTGAGCAGCTACGGCATCATCGACGCCGAGGAAATCAAGCCGGGCGTTTACAAGATCCGCGACATGGTGGAAAAGCCGCCGCGCGCCGAGGCCCCCTCCAACCTGGCGATCATCGGGCGCTACATCCTGACGCCAGACATCTTCCCGATTCTCGAAGCCACGGCAAGCGACCGCACCGGCGAGATTCAGCTCACCAACGGCCTGCGCCGGTTGCTGAACGATCGCCCGATCTACGGCTGCCGGGTCAATGGCGTCCGGCACGACACCGGAAACAAACTGGGATTCCTGAAGGCGGTGGTCTACTTCGCGCTGCAGCGCCCGGATCTGTCTGGCCCGTTCGCCGATTACCTCAAGGCGACGGTGGCAAAGCTCTAATGCCACGGATCACACGGACACACGGATCGGGGTTTATGAGAGGGCCTTTAGTGTCCTAGGTTCCGCTGGCGGGCTTCGACTCTGACTTCGATTCAGACGAACCTGACGTTTTGTCGGCGCTCTCCGACTTCTTGTCGTCCTTCTTCGCTTCTTTCGTTTCGCCTTTGTCGCCGCCGTCGGATTTTGAAGACGCCGAGTTGTCCGTGCCTCCGCCTCCCTTCCCCTGGCGTGGGTAGTCGGTGATATAGAAGCCGGACCCCTTGAACTGAATCGCTGGCGACGACAGCAGCTTGCGAACCGCGCCGCCGCATGCCGGGCAGACGTCGACGAGCGGGTCGGAAAACTTCTGAATCCGCTCAAACCGGTGCGAGCAAGCCGCGCACTCGTATTCGTACAAAGGCATGGTGGGTCGGTCTCTATCGTGTATCTCGCGTCACTCCAGCGCTTCCCCGCCGTTCTGAGCGCCGAGCATCAGCGCGCGGTGCAGCCAGATGGGCACCGTCCCGTTTCCCAACAGGGTATCGTGAAACGCGCGCAGCGAGAACTTCGCGCCGAGCTGCGCCTTGTAGTCTTCCCGAAGCTTGAGGAGCATCAGTTTACCGGCGGAGTACAGCACGTAGGACGGGTCGAACGTACCTCGTTCGGCTTCACGGCGGGCGGTGGGCTCCTCGAGAAACGCTTCGTCGCGAAAGAAGCGCACCGCCTGCTCGACCGACATGTCCTCGCAGTGCAGGCGGATGCCGACGATGCAGCGACAGAGACGGATCAGGGATTCGGCGAGCTGGCCGAGGCGCACGTTGGTGTCGCCTTTCCGAAAACCTGCATCGATCATCATCTGTTCGCAGTAGTGAGCCCAGCCTTCGACAAACGCGGTCGACGAAAAGAGGATCGACTTGCGCAGCGTCGACTCGACCTGGCGCAGATGCTGGTAATGCAGGAAATGGCCGGGGAAGACCTCATGGATTGAAATCGACCACAGCGCGCCGTAGTTGAAATCGCGCAGGTGCTCGTCCTGCCGCTCCGGCGGCCAGGCCGGATCGACGTCGGTGATGTAGTAGAACGCCCGGACCGGCCGTGACTCGAACGGCCCCGGCGTCCACATGCTCGCGGCCGTCCAGCGATAGAAACGCGGCGTCGGGCGCACCGCGACCGGCGCGCCTTCCGGAAGCGAGATGATCTGCTCGCGACGGATGAAGTCGGCAAGCTCGGCGAGCTGCGATTCGGCGACCGGGACGAGCTCACCGGCGCGCGGGTGATCGGCCTTGCTCTTCTGCCACGCGGCGAGCGGATCGCCGCCGTTGACTCGCGAGGCGACGCGGCGGAATTCGTCCTGGGTCGCCTGCAGCTCGCGGGTCGCGATCGCCAGCAGCCGATCGGCGCCGACCGTAATGCCTTCGTCAAGGCTCAACTTGCGCTCGAAACGCTCCCGGCCAAGGCGGAACGAACCCTTGCTGCGGGGCGCGACGTCGACCTCCAGAAACTCGACGTACGATTCGATCGAGCTCGAGGCCTCGGCCGCCGCATCGGCCAGGTCGCCGAGCAGATGCAAATCGCCGAGATCGGCGAACGCGCGCGGCAGATCGTCGTGGATGAAGCGGAGCGTACCGCGCAGGCTCTCGAGCCCAACCTTGATGAAGATGCCAGGCGCGGTCGAATCCTTCGAATCCTTGAGGTGGTCGCGCGCGGCCTGCATGAAGCGCGGAACCTGGCGGAGCTTCGAAAGAACGCGGCGCGCGCGTTCGGCGAGCGGCGCATAGTCGAAGAGCGCCTGGCCGGCCAGGCTGGTCGCCAGGGTGTCGGCAAAGAGCTGCGGGCTGCGTTCCCAGGTCCGCACGTCTTCGAGCTCGAACAGCCGCGCGCGGATGCTCGATTCCAGTGCCGGCCGCTCCAGGCGCTCGATGTCGGTCAGGCGCGCCGGATCGATCGCCGCGAGCCGGCGGGCAAACCCGCCGAGCGTCCGAACTTGCGCGTCGATCGCGGATCGGCTGAAGTCCTCGAGCAGGTCATCGTGCACGTGGACGCCGTCGAAGGTGGCCGTCGTAGGGTTGATTTCGTAGAGGTACGCCAGGTACTCGTCAACGAAGTGGGGAAGGGGTTCGGCTGAATACATTGAGTACAATCGCCCGGGACGTCATGCCCGGCACCCTGTATGTGGTCGCAACACCAATCGGCAATCTCGAGGATGTCACGCTGCGCGCCCTGCGGATCCTGCGCGAGGCGTCGGTCATCGCAGCAGAAGACACCCGCCGGACGGCCCGCCTCCTTCAACACTACTCGATCTCGACGCCGACGACGAGCCTGCACGCCCATAACGAGGACAGTAAAACGCCCGGGCTCATCGAGCGTCTGCGGGCTGGCGAATCGGTGGCGCTGGTGTCCGATGCGGGAACGCCTCTGGTCTCGGATCCCGGAGCGACGCTCGTCGCCGCGGCCCACGCGGCGGGCATCCGTGTTGAGCCAGTCCCGGGAGCCAATGCCGCCCTTGCCGCGATTTCCGCGTCGGGTATCGGCGGCGGCGAGTTCCTGTTCGTTGGGTTCCCGCCAGCTCGAGCGCACGCCCGGCTCGACTGGCTGGGCCAGCTGGCCGCTGAACACCGGCCGTTCGTGCTCTACGAAGCGCCTCATCGGATTACTGCGACTCTAAGAGACATGCTTACCGTGCTGGGCGATCGAACCGTCGCGTTAGGGCGGGAGCTGACTAAGGCGCACGAGGAATTGGTCGTTAGACCAATTTCAGAGCACATCAGTGCCGAAAGTGCCGGACGCGGCGAGTACACGCTTGTGATTGCTCCCCCATCCGCGGCTCCCGCGTATCCGGATGCTCCCAGTGCTGAGTCGATGTATCGTGAATTTGGTCAATTGATAGAAATTAGTGACATTACTAGGCGCTCTGCGATAAAGCAGCTCGCGCTTAAGTATGGGCTGAGCGCTAGGGCGGTCTACGCCCTGGTCGAGAAGGGAAGGTAAATCTGGTTTATGACCTAATAGCCGTGACGTGCTAGTAGGCCTTGGGGTCTATTGACCCGTCTCTGCCCGTTTGCTACTGTTCAGGGGCCAAGGAGGCCGGCTAGGACTGCATGCCGAAACAGCGTCGCGCGGCAGCGAGCCGGTCGGCAGCCCGACCCGCTCCAAGAAAATCCAGCTCGAGGGGTTCGAAAACCTCCCCATCCTCCCGCTCGAGCCGCTCAAGCTCGAGGGCTCTGTCGCTTGCCGGACGGACCCGCGCATCGAAGCCGGCTCCTCGATCGAAGTCGTCCACGGTTACCCCATCGTCAAAGCCTGCTGGACGGGAGCGAACGGTCGTACCGAAGGTCGTGGTGCCTGTCGCGCCGGCGGCTCCGCCAGCGCCTCGACGCCCGGCGTTCTACGAAGCGCTGACAGTGTACGAATCTGGGGTTCGCGCGCTACAGCGCCACGACTTCACGTCGGCCGCCGACAGCTTTCGGGCGGTCATCCAGCGGTATCCAGGTGAGAGAGAGCTCGTGGAGCGCGCTCGCCTTTACCTGCAGGTCTGCGAACGCGAGACGGCACGTCGGCCTTCGGGCCCGGAGACGCCATCGGAGTCCGTCTACGCCGCGACCGTTGCCCTCAATGCTGGTGACGTCGAGGCTGCGCTTGGCCACCTGGGCAGGGCCCTGGAAAAGGCGCCCGACAGCGACCACGCTCACTACATTATGGCTGTTGCCCTAGTTGATAAGGGCAATCTGTCTCTTGCAATGGTTCACCTGCGCCAGGCCATCGCCCTGAATCCTGAAAATAGGTCTGTAGCCCTACAAGATCCGGATCTCGAGACGCTCCAAGGGGTCGAGGCCTTTCACCAGATACTCGGAACTCAGAGCGAAACCATTCCCCGTCGCGTCAAGGCTCGTCGCTGACGTCCGCGGGGGCTGCGATGCCTGCCGAAACCGTTCGTCCACACCTCCACGTCGTGGTGCTCGCCGCTGGCAAGGGGACGCGCATGAAGTCGGCGCTCCCGAAGGTTCTACACCGCGCCGGCGGGCGGGCACTCATTGACCACGTCATCGGCGCGGCGGACGCCATGAGCCCCGTTTCAGTAGTAGTAGTTGTTGGTCATCAGACCGAATTGTTGCGAAGTCATTTCGCCGGACGAGCAGACGTTCACCTCGCCGTGCAGGAACCCCAGCTCGGGACGGGTCACGCGTTACTCCAGGCAGAGCCCTTCCTCGAAGGAAAGTCGGGCACACTCCTGATGTTGTCAGGGGACGTGCCCTTGCTGCGTAGTGAAAGCGTCGAGACGCTGGTGAACCACCACGTGATCTCCGGCGCTGCGGCGACCGTCCTGACGGCGACCGTCGATCGGCCTGACGGCTACGGGCGCATCGTCCGTGAACATGGCTCGATTTCTGCGATCGTCGAACACAAGGACGCTACACCTGCCGAGCGCGCCATCGCCGAAATCAATAGCGGCGTCTACGCATTTGACCTCAAGCGGGTGTTTGCTGCATTGCGCCAAATCGGGTCTGGTAACGCCCAGGGGGAGTACTATCTTCCTGATTTGGTCAGAATTTTCCGAGCCCAGGGACTGACGGTCGAAACCGTCAGCCTGCCCGACCCCCACGAGATCCTGGGGGTCAACAGCAGGAAGGAGCTGGCTGAGGTGTCGGCCATTTTGAGAGATCGCAAGAACGACGAGTTGATGGCCTCGGGGGTCACGATTGTCGATCCCGCGACGACGTGGGTCGGACCTGACGTCGTCATCGGGCCGGATACGGTGCTCCACCCTGGGGTCTACCTTGAAGGGCGGACGCGAATCGGATCTGCCTGCGAGGTGCACTCGGGCGTGCGCATCATCGACTCGAGCGTTGGCGACAACGTCGTAATCAGCAATTTCTGCGTGATTCGTCAATCGGCAATCGAGAGCGGCGCCCAGGTCGGCCCGTTCGTGCAGCTCCGCCCGGCGTCGACGGTGGGGGAGAACGCACACGTCGGCAATTTCGTGGAGCTGAAGAACACGACGCTCGGTCGCGGATCGAAGGCCAACCACCTCGCGTATCTTGGGGACGCGACGATCGGTGAGAAGGTCAATGTCGGCGCCGGGACGATCACGTGCAACTACGACGGCGTCGTGAAGCACCCGACCATCATCGAGGACGGCGCATTCATCGGCTCCGACAGCCAGCTGATCGCGCCCGTCCGCGTCGGCAAGAACGCGTACGTCGCCGCCGGCTCATCGATTACCCACGATGTTCCCGCCGACTCGCTCGCCATCGCGCGTGGCAAGCAGGTGAACAAACCCGGATGGATCGCCCGCGCCAGGCGGAAGAAGACTGACGACTAACGGCTGACGACTGAATATATGTGCGGCATTATTGGCTACATCGGCGACAAACAAGTGCTTCCCATCCTGATCGATGGATTGCGGCGGCTCGAGTACCGCGGCTACGACTCCGCGGGCGTGGCTGTTGTCCGCAACGGCTCGATTGAGCTGAGGCGCAGCGCCGGGAAGCTCTCACGTCTCGAAGAGGTGCTGGCCGTCAACCCTCTCGAGGGCGATTACGGAATCGGCCATACGCGCTGGGCGACGCATGGCCGGCCGACCGAAGAAAATGCGCACCCGCACCGCGACTGCACAGGACAGATCGTCGTCGTGCACAACGGGATCATCGAGAACTATCTCGACCTGAAGCGACAACTCCAGCAGGAGGGTCACCGCTTCGTCACCGAGACTGACACGGAAATCGTGGCGCACCTGGTCGAGCGCGAGATGCGGCGGCCGGCGAGCGCAGCGAGCGGCCTTGAGCACGATGGGCTCGAAAACGCCGTGCGTCGGGCGCTCCTGTATTTGCGGGGACTCTTCGCGCTGGTGCTCATCTCAGCCGACGACCCGAACAAGATCGTCACCGTGCGCAATGGTCCGCCGATTGTCGTCGGGCTCGGCGAACGCGAGTTCTTCGTCGCGTCCGACATTCCCGCGGTGCTCAGCCACACGCGCGACGTGGTATTCCTGGGCGACGAAGAGATGGCGGTGATCACTCCCACCGGCGTGGAGTTCACCGACTACTCCGGTCGTGCCGTCTCGAAGAAGAGCACGCGCGTGTCGTGGGATCCGGTCATGGCCGAGAAGGCCGGGTACAAGCACTTCATGCTCAAGGAGATCTTCGAGCAACCCTGGGCGGTGAAGGAAACCGTCCTGGGCCGGGCGTCCGTCGAAAGCGGCCAGGTCTTCCTGCAGGAAATCGAGATCCCGGATCAAGTGCTGCGTGACGTTGAACGGGTGGTGATTCTGGCCTGCGGCACGTCGTGGCACTCGGCGCTCGTCGGCAAGTTCATGATCGAATCGCTCGCCCGTGTCCCGGTCGAAGTCGACTACGGATCCGAGTACCGGTATCGCGAGCCGATCGTAGGGAAGAACACGCTGGCGATCGTCATTACTCAGTCAGGCGAGACCGCCGACACGCTGGCGGCGCTGCGGGAGGCCAAGAAAAAGGGCGCGCGCAGCATCGCCATCTGCAACGTCGTCGGCAGTATGGCGACGCGCGAGACCGACGGCACGGTCTACACGCACGCCGGTCCGGAAATTGGCGTGGCCTCGACCAAGGCCTTCACGACGCAGCTCGTCGCGCTGCATCTGCTCGCGATCCATCTCGGCCAGATTCGCGGCGCGCTGACTCCGGACGCGGCCATGCCGCATCTCGAAGCGCTTACGCAGTTGCCGCTGCTGCTCGAACAGACGCTCAAGTGCGAGTCGCTGACCGAAGACATCGCCAAGCGCCTCTACCAGCGCAGCGACTTCCTCTATCTCGGGCGCGGCATCAACTATCCGATCGCGCTCGAGGGCGCGCTCAAGCTCAAGGAAATCTCCTACATCCATGCCGAGGGCTATCCCGCCGGCGAGATGAAGCACGGGCCGATCGCGCTCATCGACGAACAGCTGCCAGTCGTCACGATTGCGCCGCACGATCATGTGTACGAAAAAATGATTGGGAACGTGCAGGAAGCGAAGGCACGGGGTGGCTCGGTGATCGCGCTCACCACCGCCGCGCGCGACGGCAGCCATGGCATTCGCGAGCTGCTGGATCCCGCGCAAGACTTCCTGATAACCGTGCCGGACTCACACCCGCTCCTCACGCCGGTGCTGATGGTGGTGCCGCTGCAACTGCTGGCCTATCACATTGCCGTTCGGCGCGGGTGCGACGTCGACCAGCCGCGGAATCTGGCGAAGAGCGTCACCGTCGAATAGCGCACGGTCCTGAAATCGCGGCCGCGATGCTTGCAGCGCATCTGCTTTGTGCCGACGGATGATCCCGAACCAGCCAAATCGGCGGTCTTGAGTCCACTGACGAGCACTTTCTCGATCGCGGCTTCGACCGCCTGCGCTTCGGTTTCGAGCTTCAAGGCGTGTCTGAGGAGCATCGCCGCCGATGCAATCGCGCCGATCGGATTGGCCTTGTCCTGCCCGGCGATGTCAGGCGCCGAACCATGAACGGGCTCGAAGAGCCCAGTTCCTGCACCGAGGCTCGCCGACGGCAGTAGTCCGAGCGAACCGACGATCGCGCCGGCTTCGTCCGACAGGATGTCGCCAAACATGTTCTCGGTGACGATGACATCGAAGCTCGACGGCGCGAGCGCGATTCGCATCGCGCAGCTGTCGACGAGCATGTGATCGAGCTTCACGCCGGGATACGCAGCGCCCACGTCGCTGACCACCGTCCGCCAGAGCCGCGAGGTTTCGAGCACGTTGGCTTTGTCGACCGACGTGACGTGACGGCGCCGGCCCGACGCGGCCTCGAACGCGTATCGGGCGATACGTTCAATCTCCGCGCGCGAATAACGCATGGTGTTGTGCGCGGAACTGCCGTCGGCGTCGATTCCGCGCGGCTCGCCATAGTAGAGCCCGCCGGTCAGCTCCCGCACGACGAGCATGTCCGTACCTGCGAGCACCTCGGGCTTGAGGGGACCAGCCGACTCCAGACTCGGCCACACGCGGGCCGGCCGCAGGTTGGCGTACAGACCGAGGGCTTTCCGGATGCCAAGGAGCGCCGCTTCGGGTCGACCCGATGAGGGACCGCGATCGTACGCCGGATCGCCGACGGCCCCGAGCAGGATCGCATCGGCCGATCTGGCCGCCGCGAGCGTCGCATCAGGCAGCGGCGGGAGGTTGCGGCCGAGCGCCGCCGCGCCGATCAAGGCCTCGGGGAGTTCGAACGAGTGGCCGAACCTGGTCGCGACCGCGCCCAGCACCTTCGCGGCGCCGGCGATGACCTCCGGTCCGATGCCGTCGCCCGGAAGAAGAAGAATGGAAGCGTTCACGGGGAGGGATTCTATATCGTTGATTCGGCGATCTGGGATCGGGGTTCGGCGATCGGGATCGGCGATCGGGCGTTCAGGGATTCGGCGTCTGCGGAGTGATCTGCTCAGTTACCGATCCCTGGATCCCTGATCCCTGATCCCTGATACTGTTCGCTACACCCCGTGCCCGTAGCCGCTTTCAGCGGGGGTGGTCGAGAAGTCGTGCCCGACCGACGCCGACGGACGTTTGGCCTCGCCTCGGACGCGCGCGACGATGGCGGTCAAATCGCGATCGTTGACGGTCTTTTCGCGATCCGCGTGCGCGATGACCGCGCGGTAGACCTGATCGAGCTCGGGACGGTCGAGCGTCACGCCGAGTTGCTCGCAGCGCCGCTGAACCGCGTGGCGACCCGAGTGCTTGCCGAGCACGAGCGTCGCCTGCGGCACGCCGACGTCTTCGGGCCGCATGATCTCGTAGGTCCGGCGATCCTTCAGCATGCCGTCCTGATGGATGCCGGCCTCGTGCGCGAAGGCATTGCGGCCGACGATGGCTTTGTTGGCCTGGACGCTCTCGCCGGTCAGCGTCGTCAGCAACTGCGACGTCGGGAAAATCTCCCGCGTGTTCACCGCCGTGTCGTACGGCAGGCTGTCGGCCCGCACGCGCGTGGCCATGACGATTTCCTCGAGCGAGGCATTGCCGGCACGTTCGCCGACACCATTGATCGTGCACTCGACCTGCCGGGCGCCCGCGGTGACGGCCGCGAGCGTGTTCGCGACGGCCAGGCCGAGATCGTCATGACAATGCGTGCTGAACGTCGCCTTGGTGGCGTTCGGGACCCTCGTCAGAATGGCCGTGAAGAACGCGCTGATCTCGTGAGGGACGGCAAAGCCGACGGTATCCGGCAGATTGACGGTGGTGCACCCGGCGGCGATGACCGCCTCGACAACCCGGCACAGAAACTCCATGTCGCTGCGCGTCGCGTCCTCGGCCGAAAACTGCACGTCGTCGGTGTACTGCCTGGCCTGCTTGATCGCGTTGACGGCGGCCTCGAGGCAGGTTTCCTTCGACATCCGCAGCTTGCGCTCGAGATGCAGGTCGGAGGTGGCGATGAAGGTGTGGATGCGGCGGCGCGGCGCCGGCGTCAACGCCCAACCGGCGCGGTCGATGTCAGCCGGATGACAGCGCGCGAGCGCGGCAATGATGGGACCCTGGACGTTGGTCGAGACGAGACGCACCGCCTCGGCGTCGGCCTCCGACGTGATCGGAAACCCGGCCTCGATGATGTCGACGCCGAGCGTCGACAGCTGATGCGCCATCTTCAGCTTCTCGTCGATGCGCAGCGAGAAGCCTGGGGCCTGCTCGCCGTCGCGCAGCGTCGTGTCGAAGATCGTCAGACGGTTGGTAGTCGTCATGGGTCGAGGACTGTTACGTTTGTAACCTTGGCTCCAGCCTGCTGTCCAATTTATACTTGTTTGATTTAAATAACTCCAGATTATAATCCATTTCGTGCAGCTGCAGGATTTGGGCACATTTGTCACCGTTGCCGCCGAGCGCAGCTTCTCGGTGGCCGCAAAGAAGCTCCACCGCACCCAGCCTGCGGTCAGCCAGGCGATCCGGCGCCTCGAGGAAGAACTTGGCGACCGGCTGTTCGATCGGTCGGTCCGCAACGGCGCCCTGACCGAAGCGGGACGGCTGCTGCAGGAGTACGCGGCGCGGTTGCTGAGCCTCGCCGCAGATGCCGAAGTCGCGGTCCGCGAGCTCCAGCAGGTCCGCCGTGGGCGCGTCATCGTCGGCGCCAACGAGGCGGCGGTCCATTCGCTGCTGCCGTTTCTCGATCGCTTCGCCAAGGCGCATCCCCAGGCTCTGATGGAGGTTCGTCGTGTGCGGTCTCGCGCCATTGCCGCGGAGGTCCTGAACCGGAGCCTGGATTGTGGCGTCCTCACGTTTCAGCCGGCGGACCGCGGCCTGCAGTCCATCGCGCTTGGCGGCGACGAGCTGGTCATGCTGGCGCACCCGAGTCATCCCCTGGCGGGACGACGCCGCGCCACCATCGAAGAGGTCGGGCAGCAGACGGTCATCGCGCACAACGATCCGTCGCCGGCGCGGGAGCGCGTGCTTCGCGCCTACGAGCGCCGACACACGCCGATCAATATCCAGGTCGCGTTGCCGAGCCTTGACGGCATCAAGCGGGCGGTCGAAATGGGCATGGGAGTCGCGGTGCTGCCACGACGTTGCGCCCTCAGCGAGATCGCCAACGGTCAGCTGGTCGCGATCAAGGTTCCTGGCTTGAGTGCGCGCCGGCAGGTCCGCCTGGTGTTTCGTCGCGGCGAGCAGTCGCACGCCGCCGAAGCGTTTCTCGAGATTGTCCGGGCGACTGCCGGCGGCGAGAGCGCGTAGAGTCGGGTCGCGCCGTTCAGAAGGACGTATAGGGCAGGCGCGCCGCCACCGCTTCGACTTCTTCGAAGCGATCCAGCAACAATCCCGTCGCATCCCAGCTGCCGTCGAGAAACCCGTCTCGCGCGGCGGGAGGCAGGTTGATCGCGAACTTGTGTGTGCCGGCGACCACGTGAAGGTCGGCCAGGTCGACGCTGACCTGCAACGCCGGATCGTCGGTCACGAGCCGGATCAGGGTGTCGACGGCATCTGGCGCCGCCGTGACGCACGGCAGACCGAGCGCGAGCGAGTTGCCGAAGAAGATCTCCGAGAACGATTCGCCGACGACCGCGCGGATGCCGCGGCGCCGGATCGCCTGCGGCGCGTGCTCGCGCGAGGATCCGCAGCCGAAGTTTGCGTTGACGACGAGGATCGCCGCATTGTCGTAGCGCGGATCGGCGAATGGATGCGGCGCGCCCCCGAGCGCTGCGACCTGGGCGCGGTCGTCAACGAAGAGATGTTGTTCCAGCCCTTCAAATGACACCGACTTGAGGTAGCGCGCTGGAATGATGCGATCGGTGTCGATGTTGTCGCCCGGAAGCGGAAGCGCGGTGCCGGCAACCTGCCGAATCGTCTCAATTGCCACGCGACATCTCCCTGACGTCCACGACTTCGCCGGCAATCGCTGCTGCGGCAACCATCGCCGGACTCATCAGGAGCGTGCGGCCGGTCGGGCTGCCCTGGCGACCCTTGAAGTTCCGATTCGAGGACGACGCGCAGACTTCGCGGCCCTCGAGCCGGTCCTGGTTCATCGCCAGGCACATCGAGCAGCCGGCGCTTCGCCAATCGAATCCGGCTTCCGTGAACACGCGATCGAGGCCTTCGCGTTCGGCGGCGGCGCGAACACCCTGCGATCCTGGGACCACCAGCGCTTTGACGTGCGGCGCGACGTGGTGTCCGCGAACGACGCGCGCGGCCTCCCGGAGGTCCGACAACCGGGCATTGGTGCAGGAGCCGACGAAGGCGACGTCGATGCGGGTGCCTTTGATCGGATCGCCACCATGGAAGCCCATGAACTCGAGCGCTTCGGCGAGCGATGCGCGGGCGGCTGGTTCGATGTCGGTCGGTTTTGGCAACCGCTCGTCGACATAGACCGACTGGCCGGGGTTGATTCCCCACGTCACCGTCGGCCGGATCATGGCCGCGTCGATGCGGACCGTGTCGTCATAGCTCGCGTCAGGGTCCGACGCCATGCTGCGCCACCACTTGACGGCGCCATCGAAGGCCTCGCCCTGCGGCGCAAACCGGCGTCCGCGCATGTAGTCGAACGTCGTTTGATCCGGGTTGACGTAGCCAACCCTCGCGCCGCCCTCGATGGACATGTTGCAGATCGTCATCCGCTCGTCCATCGACAGGCGATCGATCGTGTCGCCGGCGTACTCATAGGCATAGCCGACGCCGCCGTTGACACCCAGGCGGCGAATGATCTCGAGGATGATGTCCTTGGCGTACACGCCAGGCGCCAGCGCGCCCGACACTTCGATGCGTCTGACCTTGAGCGGCTCGAGCGCGAGGCACTGCGAGGCGAGCACATCGCGCACCTGCGAGGTCCCGATCCCGAACGCGACCGCGCCAAAAGCGCCGTGCGTCGACGTGTGGCTGTCGCCGCAGGCAATCGTCATCCCAGGCTGCGTAATGCCAAGCTCCGGCCCGATCACGTGCACGATGCCCTGGAACCCGCTGTTGAGGTCGAGGAGCGGCACGCCGGCCTCGCGGCAGTTGCGTTCGAGCGCCGAGAGCATGTCCTCGGCCATGACGTCCATGAACGGCCGCCGCTGATCGCGCGTTGGCACGATGTGATCGACCGTCGCGATCGTCCGGCTGGGAAACCGAACCTTCCAGCCCCGCGCCCGCAACATATCGAAGGCCTGCGGGCTCGTGACTTCATGCACCAGATGGAGACCAACGAAGAGCTGGGTCTGGCCGTTCGGAAGTTTTCGGACGGTATGGGCGTTCCAAACCTTTTCGAGGAGGGTTAGAGGCATTGCTAAGGCTGATGGTACATCAGGGATCAGGGATCGGGGATCGGGGCTCGGGGCTCGGACAAAAGTAAGGTCTGGGCCGGAACGAGGACAAACGCTCGTCGAGAATCGAGCCGGCAAAGGAATTGCGTAGGGCCATCGCGACAGCCCGTAAGTCGTGGCGGCGAGCTGGTTACGTGGCAGGAATCGCGTGACTTTGCGGACCAAGACAGTTGCAGTCGCTGCTAGGAGGTTCGGCGTGAGCGCACTGGACGTGAAGAGCTTCCGCGACCTGACGTATGGCGCGAGGCTATTGAGCTGGTCGTGCGACTGCTATCGGCTTGCTGACACGTTGCCACCATCAGAACGTTTCGGGCTCGTCGCTCAGATCAAACGCTGCGCGACGTCGATTCCGGCCAACATCGCGGAGGGTCATGCGTCGGAAGAAACCAAAGCGTTTCTTGAACATGTGAACATCGCTCTTGGCTCCGAAGCAGAGCTCGCGACTCACCTGCACGTCTCTGTACGTCTCAACCTGTGCTCAGAGAAGCAGACTTGCGCTCTCTGCCAGCGGCGTGAACACGTTGGGCGGATGCTCAACCGTCTCGCTGCCGCTTTGCAACGAAAGGTCGAATCCGAGGCAACAGCGCGCGGGTCGATCGCGCCACCCTGATCCCTGATCTCTGATCCCTGAGACTCCATTCACTCCGACAGCTATAATGAAGGTCTCTCCCCAAAATGGACTTCCTCTCCAAACTGAATCCCGAACAGCGCGAGGCCGTGCTCCATCGTGATGGACCGCTCCTCATTCTTGCCGGCGCCGGCTCTGGTAAGACGCGCGTCATCACCTATCGGATCGCCTATCTCATTGGCGACGGGCACGCCGAGCCTGACCACGTCCTTGCGGTGACCTTCACCAACAAGGCGGCAGGGGAGATGCGCGAGCGGGTCGAGGCGTTGATCGGCGAGGAGTCCAGGGGGGTGTGGCTGTCGACTTTCCACGCCCTCTGCGCGCGACTCCTCAGGCGCGAGGCGCCGAAGATCGGGTTGACGCGTGAGTTCGTCATCTACGACTCCTCCGATCAGGTGGCGCTCGTCAAGCAAATCGAAAAAGAGCTCGGCATCGACGACAAGTTCGTGCCGCCGCGGCAGGCGCTCTCGCGGATCAGCCACCTGCGCAACCGCATGGAAGGGCCCGACGCCCTGCGCAACACCTATAACATCCGCGATGAGCAGATAGCCAAGATCTTCGAGCGCTACGTGACGGCGCTCCGCGACGCCAACGCGCTCGATTTCGACGATCTTCTGCTGAAGACCGTGGAGCTCTTCGAAACCTCTGAACAAGCGCGACAGTTCTACGCGCACAAGTTCCGCTACGTCATGATCGACGAGTATCAGGACACGAACCGGCCGCAATACCTGCTGATTCGCCGACTCGCCGAAATCCACCGCAACCTCGCGGTTGTCGGCGATCCCGACCAGTCGATCTACAAGTGGCGCGGCGCCGACCTGCGCAACATCCTCGACTTCGAGCGCGACTTCCCGGAAGCGGCCACCGTCCGCCTCGAGCAGAACTATCGCTCCACCCAGGTCATCCTCGACGCTGCCACCGCCGTCATCAGGCAGAACCGCAACCGCAAGGACAAGCGGCTCTGGACCGACCGGCAGGGCGGCTCGCGCATCATGGCCTACCGCGGCAACGACGAGCTCGAGGAGGCCGATTTCATCGTCCGGACGCTGAAGCAGGCGCGCGCCGAGAATGTCGACTCGACCGTTGCCGTGCTCTACCGAATCAACGCGCAGTCACGAGCGATCGAAGACTCGCTGATGCGCGAGAGCATTCCCTACAAGATCATCGGTGGGGTGCGGTTCTACGAGCGCAAGGAGATCAAGGACTCGCTCGCCTTTCTGAAGTTGATCATCAACCCGCACGACGATGTCAGCGTGCGGCGCGTGATCAACGTGCCTGCGCGAGGCATCGGCAAGGGCGTGATGGACAACCTCCAGGCGATCGATCCCGAGGCGGTGCACGCCGACGCGCCACCGCTCCTCGCCGCCGGCTTGCAGGAAGTCTCGTCGGCGCGGTCGCTCTGGGCAAAGCTCGTGTATGCGGTCGAGGACGGCAAGCTGCCGAATCGAGCGGTTGCGTCGCTGCGGGTGTTTCGGGATCTGATTGCCAGCCTCGCGGTGGTTGCACGGCATGAGCCAGTGTCGGTCGTCATCGGCAAGATGCTCGATCAGACCGGCTACCTCAAGGCGCTTCGCGACGAGAACAGCGAAGAAGCCAACGAGCGGATCGAGAACCTCATGGAACTGGTTTCGGCCGCGCGCGACTATGAGGGCCGCGAGGCCGAAGCGTCCCTCGGCGGTTTCGTCGATCGGTTGTCGCTCTTGTCGGAGGCCGACGAAGAATCGGGCAGTCGTGAGGCACGCGTCTGGCTGATGACGATGCACGCCGCGAAAGGTCTCGAGTTCCCGGTGGTGGTGATCGCCGGTCTCGAAGAGGGCCTGTTTCCGCACTCGCGCGCCGGCGAGGACGAGGAGGAGATCGAGGAAGAGCGCCGCCTGTGCTATGTCGGGATGACGCGGGCGCAGTCCAGCCTGGTGCTCACGAGCGCCGCGCGGCGACGTGTCTTCGGCGAGTATCAGTCGACCGAGCCGTCACGCTTCCTCGACGAGATCCCTGCCGAGCTCGTCGAACGCATCGCCCCGGCCTGGACTGCCGCGTACCAGAGCGCGTTCAGCCACAGCCACTACGAGTTTCGCACCAACCCGTACGCGCGAAAAGGCCGCGGGCGGGCGCGAGAAACCGAGGCGTCCTATGCCTACGAGCACGAGGATCAGTCGGCGTTTGGCGTGCGAACGGGAATGCGCGTGCGCCACGCGCAGTTCGGCGTCGGGACGGTGATGGCTGTCGAGGAGCACAACGACGACCTGAAGATCACGGTCCGCTTCGCGACCGTCGGTGTCAAGAAGCTCCTGTCGAAGTACGCGAAGCTCGAGCCGGCGTAGAAGCCATCGTTGCCAGGCCTCACACCGGGAAAGCTTCTCACCGCCGAGGACGCTGAGCACGCAGAGCAAGACTAAAACCCTCTGCGCGCTCTGCGGTCTCCGCGGTCAAAGGCTTTTTCAGCAAGGATCTTACGCGGACGACGCTACTCGGGTTCCCCAGGAGTTTCGGGTGTTTCGGGTGTCGGCACCGGCTCCGTAGGATCGGCACTGCCGTTCTCTTCGACTTCGCGTTCCGCCAACCGCGCCACGGACACCACCTCGTCGCCCTCTTCGACGCCAAGCAGCCGCACTCCCTGGGTCGCGCGGCCGATCGCGCGGATGTCCTTGGTGACCATCCGCAGGATCTTTCCCTGCTGGCTGATCAACATCAGCTCGTCATCGTCGTGAACGTAGGCGATGCCAACCACCTTGCCGTTGCGGTCGGTGGTCTGGATGTTGATGATGCCGACGCCGCCGCGCGACTGCACGCGATATTCCTCGAGCTCGGTGCGCTTGCCGAAGCCGTTCTGCGTGACGGTCAGCATCGTGCCACCCTCGCGAACGATTTCCATCGCCACGACTTCGTCGGTATCACGCAGAGTGATGCCGCGGACGCCGTAGGCGGTGCGGCCCATCGGCCTGACGTCGGTCTCGTCGAAGCGGATCGCCATGCCTTCGCGCGTGCCGATGAAAATCTGCTCCTTGCCGTCGGTCATCTCCGCGGTGATGACCGAATCACCGTCGTCGACGCCCATCGCGATGATGCCGCCCGCGCGCGGATTGCTGAAGGCGGACAGGTCGGTTTTCTTGACCGCGCCTTTCCTCGTGCCCATGACGACGAACTGCTGGTTCTCTTCGGCCGGCCACTCCTTGATGGCGAGGAGCGCGGCGATCTTCTCGCCTTCCTCCATCGACACCAGGTTGGCGATGGCCTTGCCCTTTCCGCCCGGCCCGACATCAGGGATTTCGTGCACCCTCAGCCAGTAGGCGCGGCCGCGGTCCGAAAAAATCATGATGTAGGCGTGCGCGGAGGCGACGAAGAGGTGGCTGACGAAATCTTCTTCGCGCGTGCGCATGCCGATCCGGCCCTTGCCGCCGCGGCGCTGCATTCGATAGGTCGAGATCGGCGTCCGCTTGACGTAGCCGGTGTTGGTGACCGTGATCGCCATGTCCTCGTCGGCGATCAGATCTTCGATGCGGAACTCGCCGCTCTCCTCGACGATCACCGTTCGCCGCTCATCGGAGTAGGTGTCGCGCACGGCCTTCAACTCGCTGAGGACGACGGCCATCAACAGCTCGTCGCTCGAGAGGATCGCGCGCAAGCGCTCGATTGTCTTCAACAGCTCGACCAGTTCGTCGACGATCTTCTGCCGCTCGAGTCCGGTCAGCCGCTGCAATTGCATGTCCAGGATCGCCTGTGACTGCAGCTGCGACAGCCTGAACTGGGTCATCAGGCCTTCGCGTGCTTCAAGCGGATTCTTCGATCCGCGAATCAGCTTGATCACCTCGTCCAGGTGGTCGAGCGCAATCTTCAGACCTTCGAGAATGTGCGCCCGCGCCTCGGCCTTGCGCAGCTCGAATTCCGTGCGCCGCCTGACGACTTCGCGCCGGAACTCCAGGAACTGCTCGATGATTTCGAGGAGCGGCAGCACCCGTGGCCGTCCGGCGACGATCGCCAGCATGATGATGCCGAACGTCGTCTGCAGCTGGGTGTGCTTGTAGAGGTTGTTGAGGATCACCTCTGGCACTTCGCCACGCTTCAACTCGATCACGATCCGCATGCCGTCGCGGTCGGATTCGTCGCGCAGGTCGGAAATGCCCTCGATGACCTTTTCCCGCACCAGCTCGGCGATGTTCTCGAGCAGCCGCTTCTTGTTGACCTGGTACGGAATCTCGGTGACAACCAGCGAGACCTTGTCGCCCTTCTTCGACTCCTCGGTCGTCGCCTTGGCGCGCAAGGTAATCGAGCCGCGCCCGGTAGTGTAGGCATTGAAAATGCCGTGGCGGCCGACGATGAAGCCGCCGGTCGGGAAATCCGGACCCGGCACCGCCTTGAGAATCGCCTTCAGGCGCGCCTCGCGAGGCTGGCCGCGATGCTCGATCAGGCTGATGACGCCATCGACGACTTCCCGCATGTTGTGCGGCGGGATGTTCGTCGCCATGCCCACGGCGATCCCCGCCGAGCCGTTGACGAGCAGGTTCGGGTAAGTGGTCGGGAGGACCGTTGGCTCTTCGGTGGTCTCGTCGAAGTTCGGGACGAAGTCGACCGTTTCCTTGTCGAGGTCGCCCATCATCTCTTCGGCGAGCGCCTCGAGCCGCGCTTCCGTGTAGCGGTACGCGGCGGGCGGATCGCCGTCGACCGATCCGAAGTTGCCCTGGCCGTCGACCAGGACATAGCGCATGTTGAAGTCCTGCGCGAGCCGGACGAGCGTGTCGTAGGCCGGCGCGTCGCCGTGGGGATGGTAGTTGCCGATCACCTCGCCGATAACCTTCGCGCACTTGCGGTAGGGGCGATTGGACGCCAGGCCCATCTGGCGCATCGCGTACAAGACGCGGCGGTGGGCTGGCTTCAAACCGTCACGCACATCCGGCAGCGCCCGCCCGATGATTACGCTCATCGCGTAATCCATGTACGAGCGCTTCATCTCGTCTTCGATGTTGACGGGAAATTTGGTGGTCAGGTCGGTCATGGTTGGTTCGAGGCTCAGGGCTCAGGGCTCAAGGCTCAGGCAAAAACCAGCAGATCCCAATCGCGCGACTGTGATCTGAATGTTTTTCCGTGGAGCCTGAGCCGTGAGCCCTGAGCCTTGTCAGATATCCAGGTTCTTGACGTCGAGCGCGTTGTCTTCGATGAACTTGCGGCGTGGTTCTACCTGGTCCCCCATCAGCGTGGTGAACATCAGGTCCGCTTCCATCGGATCCTCGGCCCGGACCTGCGCGAGCGTGCGCGTCTCGGGCCTCATCGTCGTTTCCCAGAGCGTGTCCGGGTTCATCTCACCCAGGCCCTTGTAGCGATTGATGGCCACGCCTTTCTTGCCTGCCGCGGTGAAAAACTCGACCAGCTCGTCGATCGATTCGATTCGCACGTCGGCATCCTTGCCGGCCTTCTTGGCGACAGCGGATGGATCCGGCTCGCGCGGTTCGGCGGCAAGCCTGGTCGCCTCGTCGAGCGGCGCGCCGCCGATCGAGGTGTCGTTGGCTGTGGCCGTGCCGCCGTCGGTCGGCTCGAGATCTTCGACCGGCGGCGCGCCGGTCGTCTTGACCGTCATCGGACCGCGTATCCCCTTGACGTCCTGATAGGACGTCGCCAGCGTCCGGAACTCGCCGGTCGTGACGAAGTCCTGGTCGACACGGTGATGCCGCGGGTATCCGCCGCTGCGGTCTTCGATCGCGAGGGCAAAGGCCTGATGTTCCTCGTCGGGCTGCACGGCGACTGTCCGGGCCGGTGTCGTCAACGCCTGCGCGAGCGCCTCGACCCGCTCGCGATCGGCGAAGAAGGCCTTGTCCCTGGCGTCGCGCTCGAGCACGCCGAGAATGACGTCCTTCGACGGCCCTCGGCGCTCGACGATCTGCAAGTACTTCCGGAAGGCAATCAACTTCTCGAGCCGATGCTCGAGTTGCTCGCCGCTCATCTCGGTTCCGTCGGGCAGCACGACCACGCGCGATTCGATTGCCCGCTTGATCAACCAGGTCTCGAGAGCCCGTTCGTCGCGGATGAAGACTTCGCTGCGGCCGCGCTTGGCCCGGAAGAGCGGCGGTTGCGCGATGTAGATGTAGCCGCGCTCGACCAGGGCGCGCATCTGACGGTAGAAAAACGTCAACAGCAGCGTGCGGATGTGCGAGCCGTCCACATCCGCGTCCGTCATGATGATGATCCGGTGGTAGCGCGTCTTGTCGGGGTCGAAATCCTCGCTCCCGATACCGCAGCCAAGCGCCGCGATCATCGTTTTGATCTCGTCGCTGCTGAGCATCTTGTCGAAGCGCGCCTTCTCGACGTTGAGGATCTTGCCCTTGATCGGCAGGATCGCCTGGAATCGCCGGTCCCGGCCCTGCTTTGCCGAGCCGCCGGCCGACTCGCCCTCGACGATGTAGATTTCGCTGAGCGCCGGATCGCGTTCCTGGCAGTCGGCGAGTTTGCCGGGAAGGCTGCTGCTGTCGAGCGCGCCCTTGCGGCGGACCAGATCGCGGGCTTTGCGTGCCGCCTCGCGAGCCCGCGCCGCATCGACGGCCTTGCTGATCACGCGCTTGGCGATTGCCGGGTTTTCCTCGAGATACGCTCCCAGCCGGTCGTTGAGGATGGCCTCGACGATGCCCTTGACCTCGGTGTTGCCAAGTTTCGTCTTGGTCTGCCCTTCGAACTGCGGCCGCGGAATCTTGACGCTGATGACCGCGGTCAAGCCCTCGCGGATGTCGTCGCCGCTGATGTTCGCGTCCTTGAGGTCCTTCGCGAGATTGTTCTTGCCGGCGTAGAAATTGATCGTCCGCGTCAGCGCCGAACGGAAGCCGGACAGATGCGTGCCGCCTTCGTGCGTGTTGATGTTGTTCGCGAAGGTGTAGACCGTTTCGGCGTAGCCGTCGTTCCACTGGAGAGCGATCTCGACGTCGATGCCCTCCCTGTCGCCGCGCATGTAGATTGGCTTGTCGTTGACGACCGCCTTGTTTTGATTCAGGTAGCTGACAAACGAGTTGATCCCGCCTTCGTACAGGAATTTGTGGCTCTTTCCGCCGTCGCGCTCGTCGTCAATCGTGATCGTCACGCCGCCGTTGAGGAAGGCGAGCTCGCGCAACCGCTGTGCGAGCGTGTCGAAGCTCAGCTCCACGGTTTCGAAGATCTGCGCGTCGGGCCTGAACGTGACTTTCGTGCCGCGCTTCTTGGTCGTGCCCGTGACCTCGAGGCTGCACGTCGGGTTGCCGCGCTCGTACGCCTGCTTGTAGACCTGGCCGTTGCGCCAGATCTCGAGATCGAGAGTTTCCGACAGCGCGTTGACGACCGAGATGCCGACGCCGTGGAGACCACCCGAGACCTTGTAGCTGTCGTTGTCGAACTTGCCGCCGGCGTGGAGCACGGTCAGCACGACTTCGGCGGCGGATCGGCCACTCGTATGCTGGTCGACCGGAATGCCGCGGCCGTTGTCGACCACCGTCACGGAATTATCGATGTGGAGCGTGACGTTGACTTGATCGCAGTAGCCGGCCAGCGCTTCGTCGATCGAATTGTCGACGACCTCGTAGACCAGGTGATGGAGGCCCGGCGCACCGGTCGAACCGATGTACATCGCCGGCCGTTTGCGAACCGCCTCCAGCCCCTCGAGGACTTTGATCTTGTCCGCGCCGTAGTCGTCGGCCGTCGACGCGCCGGCGCCGCTGTTGTTGCCGTTACCGGAGGCAGACGTCACGCTTTCAGCAGCGGGCTTCGCCCTGTCGGCAGGCTGCTGATCGTTTTTCTCTGATTCGAATTCAGACATGTATCGGATGGGGTTTCAGACGCGCATCGGCATGATTACGTAGGTGTAGCTGTAGCCTTCTGCGCCGATCGGTGACATGACCGCCTGGCTCATTTCGTCCTTGAATTCAAGCGCGACCGAGTCGGTCTCGACTGCGCCGAGGAAGTCGAGGACATACTGCGCGTTGAAGCAGATCGTCACCGGTGTCGCTGTTGTAGTCGACGATCAGAGCCTCCTTGGCTTCGCCGAATTCCGGACTGCTCGAAGCGATCTCGACCTTGCCTTTCTCGATCTGGAACTTGACGGCGCGCGATCGCTCGTTCGACAAGAGCGCCACGCGCCTGACGGCGCTGGTCAGCCGGTCACGGTCGAACTCGACTCGTTTGTCGTTGCTCTTTGGAATGACGCGCTCGAACGCCGGAAACTGACCGTCAATCATCCGCGAAATCAGCAGCCGCCCGCCAATGTCGAAGAAGAGATGGTTCTCGCCATGTTCATACTGGATGTCGCCGTCGCCTTCGCCGAGCAGCCGCCCGAGCTCGAGCAGTGTCTTGCGCGGCAGAATGACGCGCTCCTCCTCGGAGTCCGACTTCTTGCCTTCCACCTTCTCGCGCGGGACTGTAATGAGCGCAAGCCGGTGACCGTCGGTCGACACGAGCGTCATCGACTCGGGACGCAGGATGAACAGGGCGCCGTTCAGAAAATAGCGCGTGTCCTCGCCGGTAATCGCAAACTGCGTCTTCGACACCATCTGCTTGACGACGTCACGCGAGAGCTTGGCGTTGAAGTTACCGCTCGCTTCTGGCAGCGTCGGAAAATCTTCACGAGGCAGCGTCTGCATCCGTGAATCGAAGCGATCGGCAGCGACCTTCACGCCGTTCTTGTCTTCCTCGATGCGAACATCGGTTTCGGGAAGCGCTTTGATGATCTCGTAGAGCTTCTTCGCCGGGAGCGTGAGCGAGCCGCTCTTGGCAACCGAGGCGCTGCACCGGCTTCGTAATCCCACCTCGAGGTCGGTCGCGAGCAACTTCACTTCATCGCCTTTTGCTTCGAGCAGCACGTTGGCGAGGATCGGGATCGTGTTCTTGCGTTCGACGATGCCCTGGAAGAGTTGCAGTTCGCGCAACAGATCGGTCTTACGGACGACCAATTCCATGTGGTGATGACCTCGCGGGAAAGCGCCGGGCCGGCGCGTAGATCTCTTTACAGAAGAGGAGATCAAAGAACAAAGAATTATAACAGGAAGAAGGTCCTGTTGAAAACATTAAATTTGGCGATTACCCCTTTAAATATAGGCGTTTAGGCTGTGGACTCAGTTCCCCATAAACCGTGGGTTTCCGAACGGGTTTGACCAGGGTCAGATACGTCGTCCGGCCCGTCCACACCAACTCATCAGCGGTTGCACAGGAGGGGTTGTGGAAAACAGCGAAAAGGCGGTCGGCGGCCTAGCGAAATGACTCCATCAGGTTGTTGATAAGGCTGTTGAAATCCGCGTCGCGCTGCCGGAGATCTTCGATCTTGCGAATCGAATGGATCACTGTCGAGTGATGCTTGCCGCCAAAGCTTCGGCCGATCTCGGGCAGCGAGGCGCTCGTCAGCGACTTGCAGAGATACATCGCGACCTGGCGCGGCAAGGCGACCGACTTGGAATTGTTGCGCGACTTCAACTCCGCGAGTTTCAACTGATAGTAGTCCGACACGAACTTCTGGATGATCTCGATCGTGACGGCGCGATCGTCATGCTGGAGCACATTGCGCAGCACGTCCTGCGTGAGCGTGAGAGAAATCTCTCTGCCGGTCAGCGAGGCGTAGGCAATCAACCGGATGAGCGAACCTTCGAGTTCCCGGATGTTCGACTTGATCTTTCCGGCGATATAGATCGCGACGTTGTCGGGGAGCGGAATCCCTTCGGTTTCGGCCTTTTTCTTGAGAATTGCGACCTTGGTCTCGAGATCCGGCGCCTGGATGTCGGCGATGAGGCCCCATTCGAATCGCGACCGCAGCCGCTCTTCGAGCGACGGGATCTCGTGCGGCGGGCAATCGCTGCTGATCACGATCTGTTTCTGGGAATCGTAGAGCGCGTTGAAGGTGTGAAAGAACTCGTTCTGCGTCCCTTCCTTGCCGGCGATGAACTGGATGTCGTCGACGAGCAGCACGTCGACGCTGCGGTAGCGCTCCCTGAAATCGAGAATGCGGTCGTACCGGACGGCATTGATCATCTCGTTCATGAATCGCTCTGACGAGATGTAGGTGAGTTTGAGGCTGGTCAAGTGGGTGAGCACGTAATGACCGATCGCGTGCATCAAGTGCGTTTTGCCCAGACCGACACCGCCGTAGATGAACAGCGGGTTGTACGAGCGTGATGGCGCTTCAGCAACGGCTCGGCACGCGGCATGGGCGAACTGGTTCGAGGGTCCGACGATGAAAGCATCGAAGGAGTAGCGCGCCGCAAGGCTTCCGGGAGGACCAGCGATGTCATCGGAGTCGGAGGCCTGCGAAGAGAGCGGGCTCGCAGGGACCGTGGCCTTGACGGGGTCGGAGTCCTCCGTGACAAACGACACCGCGCACCCCGGCCGATGCACCTCGGCGAGCGCTTCATCGATCACGACCGAGTAATGTTTCGTCAGCCAGTTGCTGAAGAGCGCGTTCGGCACGCGCACGCGCAGCACCTTGCCGTCGTCGCCGACGAAGGATGTTGGTTTGAACCAGGTCGAATAGATGTGCTGGTTGACCTTGGTTTCGACGCGGGCAAGGATCAGGTCCCAGATGTTCCCGGTGATGTTCGAGCCTGTGCTTGCCACAGCGAAACCCCTGCTGGACGGCCGTTCGAGCCACTTTCGCCCCGCGACACCTAGTCGTTACGGGCTGTTTACGCACCCGATCCCCCGCGAAGCCCGAAAATAGGCCGTTCCGGCGGCTTCGCCCCGTGAAAACCCGCACCACTACGCTATCGGGTTCGAGAAGCGGGGCGAAAACCGTGGCTTTTCCACATTTTTTTCCACAGTTGTGGAAAACTTCGGGGGGAGACCCTACGGTCCCGCAGGGGAGGCGACTGTAGCACACGATTTCAAACCTGACAAAGCGAAGCGTTGCACGACGCGGCTGCCGATTGACACTCGAGGTCACGCTTCGTTAATATCTAGGTTTCTCCGCCATTATTCGAACGCTCCAGGGGATCTGACATCATGAAACGCACGTTCCAGCCGAACCGCCAGCGCAGGGCTCGCACTCATGGTTTTCTCGTGCGTATGAGCACCAAGAACGGTCGGCTGGTGCTGAAACGCCGCCGGGCCAAGGGTCGCAAGCGCCTGACGGTTTCTTCGTCCTAACCATTCCGGCCTCTGGCAGGCACGCGAGTCGCCCACGTGAGCCCCAGCGAAGCGGCGGCGTCTCGTGAGTTCGGCAGGAACCGTCGACTCAGGCGGCGCGCGGAGTTCCAGAACGTCTTCGACAGCGGGCAGCGCATACGGGGCCGGTTTCTCACGCTGGTTGTCGCCAGCGGTCAGGCGTCTCGGACAAGGCTTGGGATTGTCGCGTCGCGGAAGCTCGGCGATTCGGTCAGAAGGAATCGAGCGAAAAGGCTTATTCGAGAGCTATTTAGACAGTTTGATCCGCCAGAATCACAGGCTGGCGTCGATATTGTGGTTATCCCGCGTATCGAGCTGTTTGGTGCCAGCTACACCAGCCTCGAAGAAGACTTCCGAACCGTGTTTGTCCGAGGCTTGGCTCGTCTAAAGAGAACATGACCTCTGCGCGCATGACGGAGACGCATCTTTCGATCGGCCAGCGAGCGATTCTGGTCCTGCTTTCAGGCTATAAAGTCCTTTTATCTCAGCTGTTTGCGGGATCGTGTCGATTCGTGCCCTCGTGCTCGGAGTATGCCCGGGACGCGGTTGTCCTGCACGGGGTCGTGAAGGGTTCCTGGCTCGCGTTGCGCCGGTTGTCGCGCTGCCACCCGGCAGGCGCGTACGGAGTCGATCCGGTTCCACCCTCACCTCATTGATAAATCGATATTTCTTCGACTAACACTCCGTATACCGATCGTTCCAGTGACTTAATGCAGAAACAGTATCTCCTCGCCATCCTGCTGATTTTTGTGGTGATTTACGGGTGGCAGGCTCTCTTTCCCCCACCACGAAAGGCGCCCGCTCCGCAGCAGGTAACGACCACGCCGTCGACGTCGTCTACGGCGGGCGCCAACGTCACCAGCTCCAACTCCGGCAGCACCCGCCGTCGAGGCGTCGACACCCGTGGTGGCAGCAACTGCGGACCAGGACATCCCCGTCGAGAATTCGGCCGTCTCTGCTGTGTTCACGACGCGCGGCGGCGTGCTGAAGAGCTGGCGACTGAAGAACTACCGTGACGGCCGTGGCGAGCCTCTCGAGCTCATACCGAATGTTCCCCAGGCGCCGAAGCCCTTCACGCTCGATTTCGGCGACGCCGCAACGACGACGCTCGCTCGAGCAGGCGCTCTTCAAGCCAGACGCGGAGAAGCTGACGATCGGGACGTCGGCAGGCAACGCTGGTCTTCGAATACCGTGATGCCGCCGGGCTGTCTGTGCGCAAAGAGTTCTCGTTCACACCCGAGCACCCCTACGTCGATTCGGTTCGCGTCGACGGTGAGTCGCAATGGCGAGACGCTCAATCCGGCCGTGACGTGGGGTCCCGCGCTCGGCACCGGCGTCGTGTCCGGCGGAATGAACTACGCGCCTGCGCCGCAACCGATTTTCTACCGCGATCGAAAGGTGTCGCGCGTGGCGATTGGCGATATCGAGGAGCACCGTCAGGAACAGGGCGCGTTTGGTTTCGCCGGCGTCGACGATCACTATTTCCTGAGCGCGATTGTGCCGCCGGCCCAGCCGCTCGAGGTGAAGTACAGCCCAACCGTCGTCGACGCGTCGGGGCAGTCGGGCGCGCTCCAGTTCATCTCGTGGAGTGTCCGCTCGACGTCGGCGCCGCAAGCTGCCGACTTTTTCTTCGGGCCGAAGGACCTCGACGTTCTGCAGAAGATCAAACCCGATCTCGGTGCGCGCGATCGACTTCGGGATGTTCGACTGGCTGGTCGTGCCGCTGCTGCGCGCCCTCAAATGGGTCAACGGATACGTCGGTAATTACGGCTGGTCGATCATCGTCTTGACCGTCATCATCAACCTCGTGATGTTCCCGCTCAAGCACAAGAGCATCATCTCGATGCGCAAGATGCAGGAGCTTCAGCCGCAGATGAAGGCGATCCAGGATCGCTACGCGAAGCTGAAGGTGACCGATCCCGGCCGCCAGAAGATGAACGAAGAGGTCATGGCGCTCTACAAGCAGCACGGCACCAACCCGGCCGCTGGTTGCGTCCCGATGCTGCTCACGCTGCCGGTTCTGGTCGCGTTCTACGCCATGCTGGCGGTCGCCATCGAATTGCGCGGGGCGCCGTTCATGGGGTGGATCAAGGATCTCTCGGCGTACGATCCCTACTTCGTCACTCCGGTGCTGATGGGCGTCACGATGTTCGTGCAACAGAAGCTGTCTCCGGCGGTGGCCGACCCGGTGCAGGCGAAGATGATGTTGTTCATGCCGCTCGTCTTTGCCGGGATGTTGGTGTATGCGCCGAGCGGCCTGGTGCTCTACTGGACCTCGAGCAACCTGTGGGCGATTGGCCAGCAGGTGCTGACCAATCGTCTGATCGGCCCGCCGCCGCAGCACCACGTGCGTCCGCCGGCGGAACGGCAGATGAAACAGGCCGGCGCGGGCAAGTCGGCTCAGGCGAAGGAGCGAACCTGATGGATCTGCACGGACGCGTACCAGACTTCGTGGAACGGACGCTGGTCGCGATGGGCGTGCCGCTAGAGATTGCGATCGAGGACTCCCCCGACAGCGTCCGCCTGGAGTTGTCGGGTGCGGGCGGCGAGGTGCTGCTGCAGCGCCGGGGTGAAGCGCTCGACGCGCTCCAGCAGATCGTCAACACCGCGTTCCGTCGCGAGCTCGATGGCGATCGCTCGTTCGTCGTCGACTGCCTGGGCTACCGCCGCGGCAAGGATGCCGAGCTGCAGCAGATGGCGCGGTTCAGCATGGAGAAGGTCAAGGCGTCGGGCAGCCCGCAGGAGATCGGACCGCTCAATCCGTACGCCCGCCGCCTCGTGCACATCACGGTCGCCGCCGACCCGCAATTGACGTCGGAGAGTATCGGCGACGCGTTTTTGAAGACCGTGATCATTTCGCTGCGCCGCTGAGCGGGCGATCGCTGACTCATGTTCAGCGTCGACGACACGATTGTCGCGATTGCGACGCCGGCCGGCCGGGGCGGGATCGGCGTCGTTCGGATCAGCGGGCCGCAATCGGCGGCGATCGCGACGATCCTGACGCGGCATCGCTCACCCCTCGAGCCGAGACACGCGACCTTCGCGCGCTTTGCGAGTCATCGAGAGCGCTCGAGCGGACGGAGCGCTCGGCGATCAAGTAATCCTCACCTTGTTTCCGGCCCCCCATTCATACACGGGCGAGGACGTTGTCGAGGTGAGCGGGCACGGCAGCCCGGTCTTACTTCGCGCAATCGTCGAGTCGGCGATGGCTGCAGGGGCGCGGCTGGCCGAGCCCGGCGAGTTCACCTTGCGGGCGTTTCTCAATCAGCGCATCGACCTGGTGCAGGCCGAGGCCGTGCGCGACCTGATTGATGCCGTCACGCCGCTGCAGGCGCGCGCCGCCTACGATCAGCTCGAAGGCACGCTGACGACGGAGATCGCGCGCGTTGACGCGCAGCTCTTCGATCTCGTGGTTCGCCTGGAGGCGTCGCTCGATTTTCCCGATGCGGGCTATCACTTCGTCGAGTCCGGGGATGCGGCGCGCGAGATCGCGCGCGTCAAGGAGCAGTTGGCGACGCTCGTCGGCAGTGCCACGCGAGGCCGGCTGATCCGGGAGGGCCTGCAGGTCACCCTCGCCGGCCGGCCGAATGCCGGCAAGTCCAGCCTGTTCAACTGCCTCGCGGGCCAGGGTCGCGCGATCGTCACCGATACGCCGGGAACGACCCGGGACCTCGTGACCGAAACCGTCGATGTCGATGGCATCCCGATGACCCTCGTCGACACCGCCGGAGTGCGCGCCGGCGCGGTCGACCCGATCGAAGTCGAAGGCATCGCCCGCGCGGTCGCCGTCCGCGACGTCGCTGACATCGTTCTGGTGGTGGTCGACCGTTCGCGATCGCTCGACGCGGACGACCGCGCGTTGCTCGAGTCCACGTCCAAGCGCCGCCGCGTCGTCGTTGCCAGCAAATCGGATCTCGCACCGGCGTGGCCGATGGACGAGTTGGCCGGGGCGTCGCCACTTGCGCTCTCCGCGACTACAGGCGAAGGTGTCGACCGTCTTCGCGCCGCGCTCGTGGCGGCGGCGGCCGGCGAACCATTGCGCGACGTGCCGGCGATTACCAACGTGCGTCACCAGGATTTGCTGACTCGCGCGCACGCGGCGCTCGAGCGGGCCGAGGCCGCGGCTCTTGGAGGGGCACCCGAGGAGTTCGTCCTCGCCGATCTCGGCGAGGCGAGAAGCCGCCTGGAAGAAGTCACCGGCACGCGCACGTCGGACGATGTGCTGCACGCGATTTTCGACAGGTTCTGCATCGGTAAGTAACGTGAGGGCGTAGGTAGAGCCTTTCACCGCCGAGGAAGCGTTCGCGGCCGCGGTGAGAAGCTCGAGTGACGACTCTCTGGAAGCGCGCTACGTAACGTGAAGAGCTTTCCCGTCGAGTCCGACGACGCCGCTGAACGACAGTGTCGCTGAGCGATCGTCGAGAAGCTTTTTGCATCGAGGAAGTCAGCGTGCGGGCGCAGTAGAGCCTTTCACCGCCGAGGACGCAGAGATCGCGGAGAACACACTGGCTCTGCGTTCTCCGCGAACTCTGCGGTGAGAAGCTTTTGTGCGGTGAGATGCCTCTGCGGATTGAACAGCGTATTGATCTGTATTTGTATGGAAAGTAGTTTGCGTTGCCAAGAGTATTCGAATGTTGCCTGATTTTGACGTGATCGTGATTGGCGCCGGCCACGCGGGCGTCGAAGCGGCGTGGGCCGCGGCGCGGCTGGGCCGGAGCGTGGCGATCTGCACGCTGTCGGAATCCACGGTTGCGCACATGCCGTGCAACCCGGCGGTTGGCGGTACGGCAAAGGGGCACCTGGTCCGCGAAATCGATGCGCTCGGCGGCCTGATGGGGACGGCGATCGATGCGACCGGCATCCAGTTCCGGCTGCTCAATCGGAGCCGCGGTCCCGCAGTGTGGTCGCCGCGCGCGCAGGCCGACAAGCGGCGATACAGCGACTGGGTTCGTGCAGCGCTCGGCGCCGAACCGAACATCTCGTGGATTGTCGGGCGTGCCGGTCGGATCGTGATCGAGGGAGGCCGTGTCGCCGGTCTTGCGCTCGAAAGCGGTGAGGCGTATCGATGTCGTGCGCTCGTCGTCACGACCGGCACGTTTCTGAACGGGCTGGTTCACATCGGCCGCGAGCAGCGGCCGTCAGGCCGGGCGGACGAGCCACCTTCCCGCGATCTCGCGGAATCGATCAAGAGCATCGGGTTCACCTGGGGGCGTCTCAAGACGGGAACGCCGCCGCGGCTCGATCGGCGGAGCATCGACTTTTCAGCGTTCACGGTCGAGCGTGGCGACGATCCGCCGGTGCCGTTCTCGTTCATGACCGATCGGATTGCGCGCGATCAGATTGATTGCCATCTGCTGTACACCAACGATCGCGTCCACGAGCTCGTCCGGCGCCACATCGGCGAGTCGCCGCTCTTCAACGGTCAAATCAGCGGTATCGGTCCCCGCTACTGCCCGTCGCTCGAAGACAAAGTGATGCGCTTTGCGCACCGCGAGCGGCACCAGATCTTTCTCGAGCCGGAAGGTCTCGACGTCGACGAGATCTACGTCAACGGCTACTCGATGAGTCTGCCCGCTGCGGTTCAGGAAGAACTCGTCCATGCGCTGCCGGTCTCGAGGATGCCGTGGTCATGCGACCGGGCTACGCAGTCGAATACGATTTCGTTCAACCGACCGAACTTAGGATGAGCCTCGAGTCCAAGAGGCTCGCCGGTCTGTTTCTCGCGGGGCAGATCAACGGGACGTCTGGGTACGAGGAGGCCGCCGCCCAGGGGCTGGTCGCGGGAATCAACGGCGCGCTTGCCGCGCGGCAGCTGCCGCCTTTTGAGCTGGGCCGGGACACCAGCTACATCGGCACGATGATCGATGACCTGACCACTCGAGGGTGCATCGAACCCTATCGAATGTTCACGTCACGAGCCGAGCATCGTCTGCTCCTGCGCATCGACAACGCCGATCTTCGGCTCACGCCTGTCGGCCGTCGGCTTGGCCTGGTTGACGATGCCCGGTGGGATCGGTTCTCCCGGCGCCTCGAGCGTTTCGAGCGGAACCGTGCGGCCATTCACCGCGCGGCCATAACCCTGCCGGAAGGAGAGCGGATTCCCGCCGCCCGTGCACTCAAACAGCCTGAGGTTCGGCTCGCGACTCTCGTTGAGAACCACCAACTGTCGTTGGAAATCGACGAGGCCAGCCGGGAGGTGGACATCGCGAGCCTGGAGACATCCTTCAAGTACGAGGGGTATCTCAAACGACAGGAACAGGCGGTCGAGCGTCAGCGCCGCCAGGAAGGCCGGCAGATTCCCGATGATTTCTGTTTCGTGGGAATCCCTGGGCTTTCTCGAGAGATCGTCGAACGCCTGACAACTGTCCGACCGGCTACCATCGGACAGGCGTCGCGAATTCCTGGAGTTACGCCTGCCGCGATTGCCGTGATCGGCGCGTACCTCAATCGCCCGCGCACGACTACTACAGTTTGATAGGCTTCACGCGTGCGTCCGCACGACGTTCGAAGCCGCCTCGTCCGCCGCGCCGCAAAGAACAACCTGTTCATCAGCGATCCGCTCGCTGAGCGCTTATCCGCGTACTACGAGCTTCTGGCGCGCTGGAACCGCAAGATCAACCTCACGTCGATCGAAAACCTGGATGAGGCGATTGATCGGCTGTTGCTCGAGCCGCTGTCGGCCGCGCGCGCGCTGCCCGCGTCAGCCACGCTCCTTATGGACGTCGGGTCCGGGGGTGGCTCGCCGGCGATTCCTTTCAAGCTGGTGATCCCTCGCCTCAAGCTGACAATGGTTGAGGCGAAGGCGAGGAAATCGGCGTTCCTACGGGAGGCCATTCGGCATCTCGAGCTCACCGACACGGTTGTCGAAAACGCCCGATACGAGGAGCTTCTCGCGAGGCCCGAGCTTCATGAAGCACTGCACGTTGTCTCTCTAAGAGCCGTCCGGATCGAGGCGCGCGTTCTAACTTCTCTACAGGCGTTTGTGGCTCCTGGCGGCGTGATCATGCTCTTTCGAGGACCAGAAGGACCCCAGATCCCAGCCTCACTGGTTCCCCCACTCGAGTGGACATCGACAAATCCGCTCCTTGAGTCGCTGCAAAGCCGCTTGACCCTGCTGACGAAGCGTCAGATTCGCTGAAATTCTGGCTAGCCCCGTCATCACTGGGGGCTCCATGCGCCTATGCGATGTGTCCCTCCAGGGTTGCCAGGCGCTTCGCGATGTTCCACGTGAAACATCGGCCGTGCGTTGACCGACACACGACCAGGCCGTATCATCGCCTCGATGCGTAGCGCACGGCTGAAATATTTTAGGTCATATAACACAAAATGGCAGCGCGGATAATCACTGTCACCAACCAGAAGGGTGGTGTCGGCAAGACCACGACCGCCCTCAACCTGGGCGCGGCCCTGGCCATCGCCGAGCAGCGCATCCTGCTCGTCGACCTCGATCCTCAAGCGAACCTCACCAGCGGTCTCGGGCTCAAGGGTCAGGCGACCAGCACCATTTATCACGCCCTGACCGCTGATGCTCCGGCTCCAGTCGTCCCAACCCGAATCAAGGACTTGTCGCTGATTCCAGCCGACCGCCAGCTGACCGGCGCCGAAGTCGAGCTCGTCTCGCTCGACAGCCGCGAGCATCGCCTGCAGCACGTCCTCGCGCCGATTCGCGACGACTTCGACGTCATCCTGATCGACACCCCGCCGTCGCTCGGGCTGCTCACACTGAACGCGCTCGTCGCCGCCGACGCCGTGCTGATTCCGCTGACGTGCGAGTATTTCGCGCTCGAGGGCCTTGCCGACCTCGTCGCCACGCTGCGCCGCGTTCGCGGCGCGCTCAATCCATCCCTCGACATCGCCGGCGTCCTCCTCACGATGTACGACGATCGCACGAACCTCGGACAGCAGGTCGCCCGGGACATCCGCGAGTTCTTCCAGGACCGCGTCTATCAGAACGTCATCCCTCGTAACATCCGGCTGGGAGAAGCACCCAGTCACGGCGTGCCGGGCATCCTCTACGACGTGAAGTCACGAGGAGCGACCGCCTACGTTGCCCTTGCCCGCGAGTTCCTCGCGCGCGTGCCTTCGGGAACACCGCCGGCATATACGGAGCCCCACCATGGTTGAAAAACGTCCAGCCCTCGGCCGCGGCCTGAGCGCGCTCATTCCAGATACACCGCCGAGCCCTCAATCCTCGACGCGCCCGCTCGAAGTCGACACCGATCTGCTCACGCCGAACCGCTTCCAGCCGCGCACCACGATGGACGATGGCCGAATCGAAGAACTCGCGCGATCGATCCGATCGAACGGCATCATCCAGCCGATCGTCGTCCGCAAACGCGACAGCGGCTACGAGATCGTCGCCGGCGAACGCCGCTGGCGTGCCTCGCAGCGCGCCGGCCTCCTCAAGGTGCCGATCGTCGTCCGCGACATTCCTGACGACCGGCTGCTGGCCGCCGCGCTCATTGAAAATCTGCAGCGCGAAGATCTCAACCCGATGGAAGAGGCGCAGGCCTATCGACGCCTCTCCGACGAGTTCCACCTGACCCAGGAGCAAATCGCTGACGCGGTCGGCAAGGACCGATCGTCGGTGGCCAACGTCACGCGTCTGCTCCGCCTGCCGCTCGAGATCCGCGACAACGTCGCCGCGGGCGCGATTGCGATGGGGCACGCGCGCGCGTTGCTCAGCCTGCCCGACGAAACCGCTCAACTGCGACTCGGCCGCGAAGTCGTGTCGAAACAGCTGTCGGTGCGCGAAACCGAAGTGCTCGTCAAGAAAGCGCTGACCTCGCCCTCGACACGCGAGACGACCCAGAAAGATGTCCACACGCGCGCGGCCGAGGACCGGCTCCGCTTCGCGCTGGGCACCGCCGTCCGGATCGTTCGAAAGCGCAAGGGCGGCAAAATTGAAGTCGACTTCACCTCCGAAGAGGAGCTGCAGCGACTCTACGAGCACATCGTCGGAAAGGAATGAACTGGTTCACGGTTCAGCAGGTTCACGGTTCACGGTTCACGGTTCAGGGTTCGCGGTTCACAGTGATGAAAAAACTCACCGACTACGCTGCCTGCGCGGGTTGAGCGAGCAAGCTCGCGGCTGGCGAGCTCGCCCAGGTCCTGGGTGATTTGCCCGTGCCGAACGACCCACGGGTCCTGATCGATTACCGGACTTCCGACGATGCGGGTGTGTACGTCCTCGACGGCGAGCGATCGCTCGTGCAAACGGTCGACTTCTTCACGCCGATCGTCGACGATCCGTTTGTGTACGGGCAGATCGCGGCCGCCAACGCGATGAGCGACGTTTACGCGATGGGCGGGCGCCCGCTCACCGCGCTCGCGATTGCCGCGTTTCCCAAGGATGCCGATCGTTCGGTCCTCGCGACAATCTTCAAAGGAGGTCTCGATAAACTCGCCGAAGCCGGCACGGCGCTCCTCGGCGGCCACACGGTCCAGGACAGTGAAATCAAGTTCGGCTACGCGGTGACTGGTGAAGTGCGCACGGCACATGTCTGGTCGAATGCCGGCGCGTTGCCCGGCGACGAGCTGTTCCTGACAAAAGCGATCGGAACCGGGGTGATTTCGACCGCGCTCAAGTTCGGGCGCGCCCCAGACGAAGCGATTGCGGCCGCGGTTGCGTCGATGACGACGCTCAACCGGCGCGCCGCCGAGGTGTTCCTTGGATTGCCGGCTGGTTCGGTGCACGCGTGTACCGACGTGACCGGGTTCGGCCTGCTCGGCCACGCTTCAGAAATGGCCGACGCCAGCCACTGCACGCTCGAAATAGAGGCTGCGGCGATTCCGTTGCTGACCGGCGCGAGGGCGCTCGTCAATGGCAACGTTCCGGGGGGCGGACGAACCAACGTCGAACACTTCGCTTCCGGGATTCGAATCTCGAAGGGTCTCGACCCGGATCTGGTCCAGCTTTTGTACAATCCGCAAACCTCCGGCGGGCTCCTGGTAGCCGTCTCGGCTGCCCAGGCAGGCGGCGCCGGCTCGGCCCTCCGCGCCGCAGGCATCCCAACGGCCCGAATCGGCCGGGTCGTCACAATCCACCGGCACCCGCGTCTGCGTAGACTGACCAGAGACCGGCAGCGGCGGCAGGGTTCTCGCCTTTTTGCGCCCAGGTCCGTGTGCGCCCCTTGTGGCGCGAGGGAAAGTGGCCAGCCTTGGCAGTGTGGCGGTTTTAATGGTATAAATTAATGTTTTGCGTCGTGGCACTTGTCACGACGAGAGCGTGTCACTCACGGTTCTGGAGCCTTCGTGATCCCGAATTTGTCCGTCCTCTGGGTCATCTTCTTCGTTCTGCTCCTGACGGCCATCCTCGATCGGCTGCTCTTCCGCCCGCTGTTGCGGACGATCGCCCAGCGAGAGACGGCGATCCGGTCGGCGCGAGAGCTGGCGGAGCGTTCGGCGAATGAGGCACGCGCGGCAACGGTCGAGTTCGAACAGCGAACGTCAGTGGCGCGCGCAGAAATCTACAAGCAGATGGACGAGATGCGGCGAGCCGCGATGGCCGAGCGTGCCGATATCCTGGCGGCGACCCGCGCCGAAGCCGAGGCGGGGATCGCTGCGGCGTCCGCGACGCTTCAGGCTGAGGCCGAGGAGGCGCGGAAGCGTCTCACCGCCGACGCCGACGCGCTCGGTCAGGCGGCAGCGGAGCGGATTCTCGGACGGCGGGCTTCCTGACCTTCTCGGTCTTTCCACGCGTTCCCTGATGTTTTCGTCGATGATGATTCAGCAGCCAGCCGCGCCTGTCCGTCACCGTACCGCCACTGCATTCCCGGCCGCGCGGCTCGTGACGATGGCGTTGGTCCTGGTCGTGGCCGTGCTTGCCGCGCGGCTCGACGCGCAGACACACGAGAAACCGGCCGCACCTGCCGCGGCTGAACCCGCTCACGCCGCGCCTGCCGCGCAGGAACACGCCGCGCCCGCTGGATCGGAGCATGCCAAGGCCGGCGCGGAAGAACACGGGAGTATCTGGCAGACGGTAGCCAAGCTCTTCAATTTCGCGCTCCTGGTCGGGGTGCTGGTTTACTACCTCAAGACGCCGGCGGCTGCCTACCTGGCGGGACGCAGCACGGAGATCCGTCAAGCGCTCGTGACCGCGGCCCAGACGCGCGCGACCGCAAGCGCCGACCTCGCGGAGGTGGAACGCCGCCTCAACTCGCTGCCGGCCGAGCTCGAGGCACTCAAGGCGCAGGGCGCCGAAGACGTGATCGCCGAGAAGGCGCGCATCGCGCAAGCGGCTGCCGTCGAACGCCAGCGCCTGCTCGATCACACACGACGCGAGATCGACCTGCGGCTGCGCATCGCGCGCCGCGAGCTCGTCGACCTTGCGGCAGACTTGACTGTCGCGTCGGCACGCGCGCGTGTCACCCGATCGATCACGCCGGAAGATCAGATCCGGCTCGTCGATCGTTACACCGCCCAGCTCGGTCAGGGGTCCACGTCGGGCTCGAACGGCCCGCACGGCACGCGCGACAAGGAGGCCCGGTGACCAGTCGCGGCGCTGCCACCCGGTACGCGCGAGCACTCTTCGACATCGTGCTCGCTGAAGGCAAGGATCTGTTGCGGACGCAGCGCGACCTCGGCGATTTCGCGCGGCTGGTCGCTGGCAACGAGCCGCTTCAGCGCGTGCTGACCAATCCGGCCGTCCCAATTGCGCGCAAGCGCGCCGTCGTGGAGCAGCTGATTGCCCGAGCCGGTACGCTCGAACCGCCGGTAGGCAAGCTCCTGCTCCTGCTGGCCGATCGCGACCGGTTGACGCTGCTGCCCGAAGTGGCGCAGGCGTTCGACAACCGCCTGATGGACCATCAGAAGGTCGTCAAGGCCGAGATCGTCACGGCCGTCGCGCTGCCGCCCGATCGCGTCGCCGCGCTTGCCGACGGGTTGAAGCGCGCCACCGGACGGGACGTGCAGCTGCAGGCGCGCGTCGACGAATCAATCATCGGCGGGGCGGTGACGCGGATTGGCAGCACCGTCTACGACGGCAGCGTCACGCGCCAGCTCGAGCGCCTGAGAGAGACGCTCGCGAGCACAGCGGATTAGCGAGCGCCCAGGTTCCAGGTTCAAAGGGTCAGAAGGTTCACGCTCCGAGAGAGACGTTCAACACACGATATGGACATCAAAGCCGAAGAAATCTCCAGAATCATTCGCGATCAGATCGGCAGCTATGCTGTCGACGTCGACGTCGCCGAAGTTGGCACGGTCGTGTCGGTCGGCGACGGCATCGCGCGCGTGCACGGCGTCGAAAAGACGATGGCCGGCGAGATGCTCGAGTTTCCGCACGGCGTCTTCGGGATCGCGCTGAACCTCGAAGAGGAGAGTGTCGGCGCCGTGCTCCTCGGCGACTACAAGGAAATCAAGGAAGGCGATACGGTCAAGCGGACCAATCGCATCATCTCGGTGCCGGTCGGCGAAGAACTGGTCGGCCGCGTCGTCAACGCCCTCGGCCAGCCGATCGACGGCAAGGGCCCGATCGCGTCGCGCCAGTTCAGCGAGATCGAGCGGCTCGCGCCCGGCGTCGTCGATCGCAGTCCGGTCAAGGAGCCGATGCAAACCGGGCTCAAGGCGATCGACGCGATGGTGCCGATCGGCCGTGGCCAGCGCGAGTTGATCATCGGCGACCGGCAGACCGGCAAGACCGCCGTCGCCGTCGACGCCATCATCAACCAGAAGGGTCAGAACGTCATCTGCATCTACAGCGCGATCGGGCAGAAGCAGTCGACGGTCGCGCAGGTCGTGCGGACGCTCGAAGACGCCGGTGCGATGGAGTACACGATCGTCGTCTCGGCTGGCGCGTCGGACCCGGCGCCCCTTCTTTACATCAGCCCGTATTCGGCCTGCACGATGGGCGAATACTTCCGCGACAGCGGCCGTCACGCGCTCTGCATCTACGACGATCTTTCCAAGCACGCGCAGGCGTACCGCGAAATCTCGTTGCTCCTTCGCCGGCCGCCAGGGCGCGAAGCCTATCCCGGCGACGTTTTCTACCTGCACTCACGTTTGCTCGAGCGCGCGGCGAAGCTGCGCAAGGAACTCGGGGGCGGATCGCTCACGGCGCTGCCGATCATCGAGACGCAGGCCGGCGACCTCTCGGCATACATTCCGACGAACGTGATTTCGATCACCGACGGCCAGATCTTCCTCGAATCGGATTTGTTCCACCAGGGCGTCCGTCCGGCGATCAACGTCGGCAACTCGGTCTCCCGCGTTGGCGGATCAGCGCAGGTCAAGGCGATGCGCCAGGTCGCGGGCTCGCTGCGGCTCGACCTCGCCCAGTATCGCGAGCTCGCCGCGTTCGCGCAGTTTGGCAGCGACCTCGACAAGCAGACGCTCAGCCAGTTGAACCGCGGTCGACGCCTGGTCGAGGTGCTCAAGCAACCGCAGTATCAGCCGCTGACGGTCGAGAAGCAGGTCGCGATCATCTTTGCGGCCGGCAATGGTTATCTCGATTCGGTGGACGTCGACCAGGTGCGCGCGTTCGAGACGGCTTTCTACCAGTTCCTCGATACACGCCGTCCCCAGGTGCTCAGCGCCCTCGCCGAGAAGAAGCAAATCGACGACGACGTCAAGGCGGCGCTGAAGGGCGCGCTCGACGAGTTCGGCAAGCAATTCGGCACCGGGCGGAAGCCGGTCGCGGCAGCCTAGGATCGACGATGCCCTCTTTGCTTGATATCCGCCGGCGCGTCCGGGCGGTGAAGTCGACGCAGCAGATCACCAAGGCGATGAAAATGGTCGCCGCGTCAAAGCTGCGCCGCGCCTCGGAGCGGATCCAGCACGCGAGACCCTACGCTTCCCAGATGCTGCGGGTGTTGAACAGCCTTGCCTCGCGCGTCGATCCATCGGCGCACGCACTCCTCGATGAACGACAGGCGCCAAGGGCCAGCGGCCGCGCGCTGCTGTTCGTGATTACCGCGGACCGCGGCTTGTGCGGCAGCTTCAACACCAACGTCATCAAATCGTCGGCCACCTTCATCACCGAGAATCGCGATCGGCAGGTCGCGCTCGGCCTGGTCGGCCGGCGCGGGCGAGACTACTTCGCGCGTCGCGGCTTCGACGTGCGCTACGAGCAGATCAATCTATTTGCGGCGCTGAAGTTCGACGACGCGAAGTCGATGGCCAAGACCGCGATCGAGGCGTTCGTCAACGGCGAGGTCGACAGCGTCTATCTGGTCTACAACGAATTCAAGTCGGTCATGCAGCAGCGCGTCGCCCTCGAGCGGCTCCTGCCGATTCCGCGGCTGGCGTTCAGCGGCGAGACGCCGGTCGAGAAGACGCCGGTCGTGGACTATCTCTACGAGCCGGCGCCCGATGAGCTGCTCGAGCACTTGATTCCCAAACACGTCGAGGTCCAGATCTACCGGGCGCTCCTCGAGTCGTCGGCCGCGGAGCACGCGGCGCGGATGACCGCGATGGACGCCGCGACCCGCAATTCGGCGGACATGATCGACCAGCTGACGTTGTACATGAATAAGGTGCGGCAGGCGGCGATTACGCGCGAGATCATCGAGGTTGTTTCTGGCGCTCAAGCACTGTAGATAAGGCTCAGGGCTCAGGGCTCAGGGCTCAGGCTCGGGCTCAGGGCCGGAGTTCGAGAGAGTTAGCAAGAACGGTTCATCGTTCGGGCCGAAGGGTTCAAGTACGTCTTGCTTGAGCCGTGAGCCTTGAGCCCTGAGCCCATAGACAAGGCACAAGCACAATGGCAGTCGCAACTGAAGCAAAAGTCGGCAAGGTCGTTCAGATCATCGGGCCGGTCGTCGACATCGAGTTCGAGGGCGGGCATTTGCCGGCGATCTACAACGCCGTCCACATCAAGAGCGAGGGCGCCAAGAAGATCGATGTCATCTGCGAAGTCGAGCAGCATCTCGGCGAGAACCGGGTGCGCACGGTCGCGATGAAGCCGACCGATGGGATGCAGCGCGGGATGGAGGCGATCGACACCGGGTCGCCGATTACGATGCCGGTCGGCGCGGCGACCCTCGGTCGGGTCATGAACGTGCTCGGCGAACCGGTCGATTTCCCGGACCGGCCGGTCAATTCCAACGAGCGCTGGTCGATCCACCGGGCGGCGCCGTCGCTCGAGGATCAGTCGACCGAGTTGCAGATGTTCGAGACCGGCATCAAGGTCATCGACCTGCTCGAGCCGTATCTGCGCGGCGGCAAGATCGGACTGTTCGGCGGCGCCGGCGTCGGCAAGACCGTCATCATCCAGGAGCTGATCCACAACGTCGCGATGAAGCACGGCGGCGTCTCGGTGTTTGCCGGCGTCGGCGAGCGCACCCGCGAAGGCAACGACCTCTGGCTCGAGTTCCAGGAGAGCGGCGTCATCAACATGGACGACATGGCGAAATCCCGCGCCGCGCTCGTCTACGGCCAGATGACGGAACCGCCGGGGGCGCGGCTGCGCGTCGCGCTGAGCGGGCTGACCGTGGCTGAGTACTTCCGCGACGCCGAAAACAAGGACGTCCTCCTCTTCATCGACAACATCTTCCGCTTCACGCAGGCGGGCTCCGAGGTGTCGGCGCTGCTCGGCCGCATGCCGTCGGCCGTCGGCTACCAGCCGACGCTGCTGACCGAAATGGGCGAGCTGCAGGAGCGCATCACCTCGACGAAGAACGGCTCGATCACCTCGGTCCAGGCGATTTACGTTCCGGCCGACGACTATACCGACCCGGCCCCGGCGACGACCTTCGCCCACCTCGATGCGACGACCAACCTCTCGCGTGCGATCGTCGAGCTTGGCATCTATCCCGCGGTCGACCCGCTCGCATCGACGTCGCGCATCCTCGACGCGCGGATCATCGGCGACGAGCACTACAATGTGGCGCGCGCGGTGAAACAAGTCCTGCAGCGCTACAAGGACCTGCAGGACATCATCGCGATTCTCGGCATCGACGAGCTGTCGGAAGAGGACAAGCTCACCGTCGGCCGGGCGCGCCGCATCCAGAGGTTCCTGTCGCAGCCGTTCTTCGTCGCCGAGCAGTTCACGGGATTCCCCGGGAAGTACGTGCCGATTGCCGACACGGTCCGCAGTTTCCGCGAGATCGTCGATGGCAAGTATGATCACCTGCCTGAGCAGGCGTTCTACATGGTGGGCACCATCGAGGAAGCGGTCGAAAAAGCCGAGAAGATGAAGGGCTAGCCGTGGCACTGCCGACACATCTCGATCTGCAGATCGTCACGCCGGACCGGCTCGTGATCCACGAGCGCGTCGACGAGGTGCAGATTCCCGGTTCGAATGGGTATTTCGGCGTGCTGCCGGGGCACACGCCGCTGCTCGCGTCGCTCGCCGTCGGGGAAATGTGGTATCGGAAGGGGTCGGAGAAAACCTACGTGTCGCTGGCCTATGGTTTTGCCGAAGTCCAGCCCGACGGCGTAACGATTCTCGCCGAGCTCGCCGAACGCGCCGACGAGATCGATGTTTCGCGAGCCGAGTCCGCGCGCGTGCGCGCGGAAGAGCGCCTCGGGCGCCCGACGTCCGATCTCGACTACGAACGCGCGCGCCGCGCTCTCGCCAAGTCTCTGAGCCGCCTTCAAGTGTCGTCCCGCCTCGGCATCAGCCCGCGGACCGGCGCGCTCAAACAGGTGCGGACGCAAGGCTGAGACCGTTCATGAGCGCCACGCGTCCGCTGTCGTTCAGCTGGGCCGTTACGACGGACAAGGGTCTCCGTCGGACCAGCAACGAAGACAGCCACTGCGAGCGATCCGACATCGGGCTCTTCATCGTCGCTGACGGAATGGGCGGCCACGTGGCCGGCGAAGTCGCCTCACGGGAGGCCGTCGAGGCCATCCAGGCCTTCATCAACGACACAGCCAGCGCCGACAAGAACCGCACCTGGCCCTTCCCGTTCGAACCCAGCCTCAGCCTCGAAGCCAACCGTCTGAAAGCCGCCTTCCGGCTCGCGAACCGGAGGATCGCCACCGCCATCGCCGACTCGAGCGAGCTGCGCGGAATGGCCACGACGGCTTCGGCTATCCTCGTGGGCGCCGCCTCCGCGTGCGTCGCCCACGTCGGCGACAGCCGCGTCTATCGGCTGCGCGCCGGACGGCTCGAACAGTTGACCTGCGATCACTCGTGGGTCGAGGAGCAGGTCAGGGCCGGCACGATGAGCGCGACGGCCGCCCGGCAACACCCATGGCGCAACGTCGTCACGCGCGCGCTCTCGGGCGGGGATGATCCCGAGGTCGACGTCACGGAGGTGGAGCCGGCCTCGGGCGATCGCTACCTGCTCTGCTCCGATGGGCTGTTCTCGGTGGTCGCCGATCAGCAAATCTCCGAGCTCCTCGGCGACCAGAAGCGATCGCTCCAGGAGATCTCGGGCGCCCTGATCGAGGCCGCCAACGCCGGCGGCGGGCCGGACAACATCACCGCCCTCGTGCTCGAGGTCGATGCTTCATAACCTCGCGCGGCTCACCCGCTATCGCGGCCTCATCCAGAGTCTGGTAGCACGAGAACTGAAAGCGCGGTACCGGGGGTCGGTTCTCGGGTTCTTCTGGTCGTTCATCAACCCGCTGCTGCTGCTCCTCATCTACTCGTTCGTCTTCAAATATTTTCTGCCGCGCTCGGGTGAGGAGCTTCCGCACTACGAGGTGTTCATGTTCTGCGGCATTCTGCCGTGGACGTGGTTCTCATCGTCGCTCCTCGAGTCGTCGGGGGTGCTGATCTCGGGCGGGAACCTCATCAAGAAAGTGCTTTTTCCAGCCGAAGTGCTGCCGATTGTGACCGTGCTCGCGAACATGGTCCATTTCTTCCTCGGCCTGCCGATCCTCGCGGGCTTCATCCTCTACGATCGGATTGCGATCGATCTCGCCGGGCTGGCCTGGTTTCCGGTCGTGGTCCTGGTGCAGCTGGTGCTCACGCTCGGCTTCGCATTGATCCTGTCGGCGTTGACCGTGCACTTCCGCGACCTGCGCGACATCCTCTCGAATCTGATGACGTTCTGGTTCTTTGCCACGCCGATCATCTACTCGTACATGATGATGGAACCCAAAGTGATGCGGTTCCTGAATCTCAATCCGTTTACGCACCTCGCGATCACGTATCAGGAGATCCTGTACTTTCCGGGGCCGGTCGGCCACGCCTACTGGCTGATGGTGCTGGGCGCGATATCGATCGTGTTCTTCCTGTTCGGGTATTTCGTGTTCGATCGGCTGCGGGATACGTTCGCGGAGGAAGTGTAATGGGCGAGGGTCGGGGCTCGGGGCTCGGGGCTCGCGAAGCAACGAGATTCTTCGAGACCCGGATCCCGAACCCCGACTCCCGAGGACGGCAATGAACGCCATCGAGCTCACCCACGTTTCGAAGATCTACCGGCGCTTCGGCAACCGCCGCCAGTTCGCGACGCTGAAGAGCGCGCTGCTCTCGGGCAGCCTGATCCGCGATCTCAAGCCTGACGAAACGTTCACGGCGGTTCGTGATGTCACCTTCACGGTGCCGACCGGTCGCACCCTTGGCGTCATCGGCCGGAATGGCTCTGGAAAGAGCACGCTCCTCAAGCTCGTCGCCGGGATCACCAAGCCAAGCGAAGGACAGTTGCAGGTCCACGGGCGGATTTCTGCGCTCATCGAGCTCGGTGCGGGCTTTCACCCCGAGATTTCCGGCCGGGAGAACGTGTTCATCAACGGCATCATGCTCGGGCTGACGAAGAAGGAGATCGCCCGGCGCTTCGACGAGATCGTCGAGTTTGCGGAGCTCGAGGAGTTCATCGATGCGCCGGTGAAGACCTATTCCTCGGGGATGTACATGCGGCTGGGATTCGCCGTGGCCATTCACGTCGACCCCGATGTCCTGCTCGTCGACGAGGTCCTCGCGGTCGGCGATGAAGGCTTCACGCACAAGTGTCTCGACAAATTTGCCGAGTTCAAGCGTCGCGGCAAGACGATTCTGCTCGTGACGCACTCACTCGGCCTGGTCGAGCGGTTCTGCGACGAGGCGCTGTGGATGGACGGCGGCACGATGAAAGCCCTCGGCGATCCAAAGCGCGTCGTCGGCGCGTACGTCACCGACGTGGAGATCAGCGAGGAACAGCAGCTCGCGGCGAGCGACGCAAAGGCCCAGGAATCGGCCGCGACGATTTCGCCGGACGAGCCGGCGTCGGCCATCCTCCCCGACAACCCGATCGAAACCGCGACCGGTCCGGCGGACATGTTTCGCGCGACCGAAGGCCGCTGGGGCTCCCGGGAGATCGAGATCGTCGACGTCAGCCTGACCGGTCCCGACGGCGAACGCGGGCACGTGTTTCACAGCGGCGAGCCGTTCTCGGTGCGCCTCCGGCTGCGAGCGCCGGTCGTCATCGAAGACTTCGTGATTGGGATCGGAATCTTCAACGCCGAGGGCGTGTGCTGTTACGGCACCAACACCGACATCGAGGACCTGAAGGCCGAACGGATTCTCGGCGACGCCGATGCCGTCTTTGCGATCGACAGCCTCGACCTCGTTGAAGGGACCTACAAGCTCGACGTCGCCGTCCACAAGGCCGACGGTTACCCGTACGACTACCACCGGCTGCTCCATACGTTCCGGGTGAAATCGCGGACGAAGGACGTCGGCATCTACCGGCCGAAGCATTCGTGGCAGTTTTCGGCGGCGATGACCTTCACCGGGCCGGACAAAACGATCGGCCCCGCCGGATCATGAGAGTCGATGGCGGCGGTGAGGGCCGCGTGCTGTCGCGGTCGCGAGCCGTCGAGCTCGTCGCTGAGCTGCGCCACTCGGGAAAGACGGTCGTCTTCACCAACGGCGTTTTCGATCTGCTCCACCCCGGGCACGTTCGATATCTCGAAACGGCCCGCTCGCTCGGCGACGCGCTGATCGTGGGAGTGAACGCCGACGCCTCGGTGCGCCGCAACAAGGGCCCGTCGCGACCGGTCACGCCCGAGGGCGAGCGCGCCGAAGTGCTGGCCGCTCTAGCATCGGTCGAGGCGGTCGTAGTTTTCCCGGAGGACACCCCTGCAGAAATCGTCAGGGCCCTTCAGCCGGATATTCTCGTCAAGGGCGCAGACTGGCCCGCCGATCAGATCGTCGGGCGGGACACCGTCGAAGCTCGCGGTGGCCGGGTTGTGCTCGTGCCGGTCGAGGCCGGTCATTCGACGACGACGATCGTCGAGCGTGTGCGCCAGGCTTCCCGCTGAAGCGGCGACTCGTCTCGCCGAAGCCCAACAGACGTAGTCGGGGCGAAGGCGGACTAGGGCTGGTCTCTGATGGCCGCCTCAATTTGCGAGACGACGCTCGGCGGAATGATCGTCATGTTGTGTTCTTTCCGCGCGTGCGCTTCCGCTTTGGCGAAGACTTCGTCGGCATCCTTCCCGACGATCACAGTGTCGCAGCCCGGCATGAGATCGCCGCACTTCAGGACTTTTGCCATGCAACACCATCCTTTCGGTTTCCAGCCTCCAGCTTCCAGCGACCAGCTTCGAGCCAGGTTCGGTTCCGAGCTGGAAGCCGGAAGCTGGAAGCGGGAAGCTACTCGTGTCGAGTCTAGGCGCGCGCCGGTGCCCCGTCAATCGAGAGCTCAGCCGTCAGCGAGCACGCTAAGGTAAAATCGAAGGTTCACGCCAGACGACCAAGGCTCGACTGTGTCTTCCTATACGTCCAGTTCGCTCACGCTTCGCGCCGTCCTGAAGTCGGCTGCTGTCAGGACCGGGATGGGTGCGTCGTCGACACGGCGCGTCTCGGGCCTGACATCCCCAGCCAAGGCGATGCTTTCCGCGGTGGCGGCGTCACGCACGACGACCGTGCTCGTTGTCCCCACCGACGCTGAAGTCGAGCGAATGACTGCGGATGCCCGGTTTTTTCTGGCCGCTCTCGAGGGTCTGTCAGCCGCCGACGTCGAGCGATCGGTTCTTCCTTTCCCGTCGCACGAGGTCGATCCCTATCGAGGACTGAAGCCGCACTTTGACGTTGCCTCCGCTCGTGCCCGCGCCCTGCATGCGACCGCGACCGGTGCCGCCCGACTGATTGTCGCTTCCGCGGCGGCGCTTCTGCCGCGCCTCTCGCAGCCCGAACGTCTCAAGCGCGCGGCGGCCACGCTCACGCCCGGTCTGGAGATGGCTCCCACCGCGCTCGCCGAGTTATTCGTGGAGGCGGGTTACACGCGCCAGGATCCGGTGGACGAGTCGGGAGAGTTCTGCGTGCGCGGCGGCGTCGTCGACTTTTATCCGGCTGGCGCCGTCGAGCCGGTTCGCCTGGAATTCGTCGGTGACACGATCGAATCGATCCGCGCCTATGACCCTGCCACGCAGCGCTCGAGCGCGCCGCTCGATCAGGCGTCCATCACGCCACTGCAGGAACTTCCGGGCGATGAGGATCAACCCGATCGGAGCGCGACTGTCTTCGACTACCTTTCTGCCGCCCGTCCGAACGTGCTCGTGTCGGAGCCGGACGAAGTCGAATCGCACGGCCGCACATTGTGGGACCAGGTCGTCGCGAGCTACGACGAGGCAATTGAGAAGGGTCAGCGCGTCACTCGGCCCGCCGATCTGCTCGTCGACTGGGATACCGCACGCGAATGGCTTGGTGGAGCGACGGCCCTCGAGACGCTGACGATGACCCCGCCGATCGACGAGGACGCCGCGGCCTCTCACATCGCCTGTCAGCCGGCAGTTGCCTTCTCAGGTCGCGTCCAGGACTGGGTCGAGGAGATCCGGCGCGGCCGCGAGCGCGGCGACACGCTGGTGTTTGTCGCACACTCGGCCGGACGGGCCGAGCGGACGATCGAGCTGCTAGCTGACTATGAAATCTTCGCGGTCCCGATGGAACGCGCGGAGGACGCCCACGCGGCCGCAGTCCTCGTCGGTGTCGGGCACCTCAGCCGCGGTTTCAGGCTGCCTGAGGCGCAGCTCCAGCTCTGGGCCGAGACCGACGTCTTCGAGGAAGAACGCAAGGTTCACGAGCGCCGCAAGTCGGCCACGCGCACCTTCCTGTCGGACTTTCGTGACCTGAAGGCGGGCGACCTTGTCGTTCACATCGACCACGGGATCGGGCTGTTCGTTGGCCTCAAGCGAATTGACGTCGGACTCGATCCGCAGGAGTTCATGGAACTCCGCTATGCGGGTGAGGACAAGCTGTTCGTGCCGGTCGAACGGCTCGATCTCGTGCAGAAATACACCGGCGCGGCCCGCCCGGCCCTCGACCGGCTCGGTGGCACGACCTGGGAAAAGGCCAAGACTCGCGTCAAGAAGGCGATGCGCGACATGGCCGAAGAGCTGCTCAAGCTCTATGCCGCGCGAAAAGCGGTCCCTGGCCACGCCTTCAGCCCTGACACCCATTGGCAGCAGGAATTCGAAGACGCCTTCGAGTGGGAGCTGACGCCAGACCAGCGCACCGCCACCGCCGACATCAAACGCGACATGGAGTCGGCCTCGACGATGGACCGGCTGTTGTGTGGTGACGTGGGTTACGGGAAGACCGAGGTGGCCATGCGCGCCGCGTTCAAGGCCGCGATGGACGGCAAACAAGTCGCATTTCTCGCGCCGACGACCGTGCTCGCATTCCAGCACCTGAAGACGCTGAAGGATCGCTTTGCCGCGTTCCCGGTTCGGATCGACATGCTCAGCCGCTTCCGTTCGAAGGCCGAGCAGAAGGTCACGCTAGACGATCTGGCCGCTGGAAAGGTCGAGATTGTCGTCGGGACACACCGGTTGCTATCGAAGGACGTGCAGTTCCGCGATCTCGGGCTGCTCGTCGTCGATGAGGAGCAACGATTCGGCGTGGCTCACAAAGAGCGCATCAAGCAGATGCGAAAGAAAGTCGACGTTCTGACGATGACGGCGACGCCAATCCCGAGGACATTGAACATGTCGCTGGCGGGCATCCGCGACATGTCGATCATCGAGACACCACCACGCGACCGGCTGTCGATCCAGACCAACGTGGTCAAGTTCGACGCCGCGGTGATCTCGCGGGCGATTCGCACCGAAATGGAACGCGGCGGCCAGGTGTATTTCGTCAACAACCGCGTCGAATCGACCTATTCGCTCGCCGATCTGGTCACGCGCCTCGTGCCGGAAGCACGCGTGGCTGTCGGCCACGGCCAGCTCGACGAAGAGGAGCTCGAGCGGGTGATGGTCGATTTCGTCGCGCACAAGTATGACGTGCTGCTCGCGACGACGATCATCGAGAACGGCCTCGACATCCCCAACGCGAACACGATCATCGTCAATCGTGCTGACCGCTACGGGCTCTCGCAGTTGTACCAGCTTCGCGGCCGCGTCGGCCGTTCCGATCGCCGTGCCTACGCCTACCTGCTGGTGCCGCCAGAGGACACCCTGTCGCCAGTCGCGAAGAAGCGTCTGGCGGCGATCCGCGAGTTCAGCGATCTGGGCAGCGGTTTCCGCGTGGCCGCGCTCGACCTCGAGATTCGTGGCGCGGGGAATCTTCTCGGCGGCGAGCAGAGCGGCCACATCGAGGCGGTCGGCTTCGACATGTACATGAAGCTCCTCGAAGAGACCATCAAAGAGCTGAAGGGCGAGGAAATCGAGGACGACATCCGAGCCGCGGTCAACCTCAGGGTCGATTTGCGGGTCGACGAGACCTATATTCCTGACGTCAACCAGCGCCTGACCGTTTATCGACGGATGGCCGCGGTGCGCAGCGAGCAGGATCTTGACCGGATCATGGACGAAGTCCGGGATCGGTACGGGCCGCCCCCGGATTCGGTGCTCAACCTTGCCGAATACGCTGCGATTCGCCTGATCGCGGACCGGATCCGGGTCGAATCGCTCGACCGGGACGGACCCGCCGTCGTCCTAAAGTTCAGGCCCGACGCGAGGCTGGACCCGGCCTGGCTCTTCCGCGTCATCCAGGCTCGCGGCGACGTGGTCCTGCTGCCGCCGGCGACACTCAAGCTGGATCTCCGAGGATCCGAGAAAAAGGCCGCGGCTCGGCCCAAAAAGGGCGGGGATCCGGTTGCTGGAGGGTCCTGGTGGGCGGCTCGGGCCCGGGCCGGCGAGGTCGCCCCGGGGTTCACCCGAGACGAGATTCTGCGGCCAGCTAAGGAAGACCCCCGCGCCGATGGCGGGTTGTTCGTCCGGGTCGGCGGGTTGTTGCGAGAGTTGAGCAGCGGCGGGTCGATCAGCTAAAATGTTGTGTTACAGATATTTAGGTGGTTGGGAATGATGAAGTACTACAGTTCGACAAACACTTACCGGCGCGGCGACACGCGGTCCTGGCTCGCCACCGTCGCATGTCTTCTGGCGGGTGCGGTCGCGATCGGATCGGCGCAGGCGTCGTCACCGCAGATCATCGAGCAGGTGCTCGTCAAGGTGAACGGCGACATCATCACGAAGAGCGAGCTCGAAGAGAAACAAATCGCGGCGCTCCGCCAGCGCAACCTCAACCCTGACGTCCTCAAGAACGACGACCAGTTGAAGAAGGCGCTCGCCGACGTCACGCCGCAACTGCTGGTGAACGCGGTTGACGAGTTGCTCGTCATTCAGCTCGGTCGCGAGAAAGGCCTGCGCCTGAGCGACGAGCAGTTCAATCGCTGGCTCGGGTCGATGCGGAAGGATCAGGGCCTCGAAGACGACAAGAAGTTCGAAGCGGCGCTGCAACAGGAAGGGATGACGATCAGCGACATCCGCCGCAACGTCGAGAAGCAGTTCCTGCTTCAGCAGGTGCAGACCGAGGAGTTCGGCGGCAAACTGCAGATCACCGAGGAAGAAGCGCGGCAATACTATCAGGCGAATCAGAAGGACTTCCTCGAACCGGCGACGGTCACGCTCCGCGAGATCCTGATCGAAGTTCCGACGGTGACGCAGCAGGGCCGGGCGATGGTCAGCGTCGGCAAAGACGATGAGGCGGCGACGAAAGCGGCTGCCGCGCGGGCGCGGCTGACGGCCGGCGAGGATTTCGCGACGGTCGCAAGCGAAGTCTCGGCGGGCGCGTCGAAGGCCAATGGTGGTTTGATCGGGCCGATTGCGATGACCGAGCTCTCGCCTGATCTTCAGAAGACGCTCGCCGGGATGAAGCCAGGCGACATCACCGAACCGCTACGCGCCGCGAAGGGCTACCAGATCCTCAAGCTGGAGACGTCGAAGCCGCAGGCCGTGCGACCATTCGACAGCGTCCGCGACCTCGTGGCCGATCGCATCTACCAGGATCGATCGCGGACCGAGATGCGCAAGTTCATCGAGCGCGTCCGGCGCCAGGCGATTATCGTGTGGAAGAACGAAGAGCTTCGCAAAGCCTACGAACAGCAGGTCGAAGCCATGGCGACAATGAGCACGGGCAAACCCGGGCTCTGATGATCTCTCGTCAGCGACGTCGCAGACCGACATCAGGAGCATGAGCGCAAGCCCGGCGTGGTACGCCATCTGGACGCGGTCGCGGCACGAACAAGTCGTGCGTGAGCAGCTCGAGAAAAAGGGGTTCGAAGCCTTTCTTCCGACGATCGCGCGCTGGAGCCGCTGGAAGGACCGCAAGAAGAAGATCGACTGGCCGCTCTTTCCCGGGTATTGCTTCGCGCGCTTCGACGGGAACGAACGGCTCCCCATCCTGACGTGCACGGGCGTTGTCAGCATCGTCTCGTTCGACAGCGAAATCGCGCCGATTCCCGAGCAGGAGATCGAGGGGATCCGCCGGTTGGTCCAGAGCGATCTGCAGTACGACCCCTGCGCTCTGATTCGCGAAGGGCAGATGGTTGAAGTCGTGGGCGGGCCGCTCAAGGGCGTGTTCGGCCGTCTGGTGCGCAAAGGCGCTCACGCGCGATTGATTCTGGCGGTCGATCTCATCGGCCAGGCGGTGAGCGTCGAGGTCGACGCCGCGGATGTTCGGGCGGTTACGCTGACCCCCGACTCAATCATGAAAATCGGCTCCATCGATTTGTCACCAGCGTTCGCGCTCGCGCCCATGGCGGGCATGACGGACACTGCCTTCCGCCGTCTCGTCAAGCGCGAGGGCGGGTGCGGTCTCGTCGTGACCGAGATGGTGAGCTCCGAGGGGCTCGTGCGCGGAATCGATCGGACGCTCGAGTACGCCGAATACACCGAAGAGGAACGGCCCGTCTCGATCCAGATTTTCGGCGGCGATCCCGAGAAGATGGCGGCCGCTGCGCAGATCGTCGAAGGCATGGGCGCCGACATCGTCGACGTCAACATGGGCTGCCCCGTGCCGAAGATTGCCAAGCACAATGCCGGCTGCAGCCTGATGCGCGAGCCCGAGCACGCGGCAAACGTCGTGCGCGCGATGACGAAGGCCGTCCGAATTCCTGTCACCGTGAAGATGCGCGCGGGCTGGGATGCCACCGAGTTGAATGCGCCAGAGCTGGCCAGGCGGATTGAGGATGCCGGTGCCTCTGCGGTTGCCGTCCACGGACGGACTGCGGCGCAGTCGTATTCAGGCTTTTCCGATTGGGAGTTCATTGCCCGGGTTGCAGAGAGCGTCAGCATTCCTGTCTTCGGGAGCGGCGACTGCATCGAGCCCGAACAGCTCGTCGACCGGCTGGGTCGCGGCGGCGTGGCGGGCGTGCTCGTCGGTCGCGGCGCGCTGCGCAATCCATGGATCTTCAGACAGGCTGCCGACCTCGCCGAAGGTCGTTCACCGCGGGTGATCACCGACGCGGATCGCGCGCAGTTCCTGCTCGCCTACATCGAGATGCTGCAGCAAGAGCGCCTGCACGAGGACAAGGGCTTTCGTCACGTCGCTCCAGGCCAGACGGAGGCCGGCTCGTCGAGTGGCCCCGCGCGCGGTCACGACCGGTGGGTGATCAACAAGCTCCGCGCGCTGAACTCGTGGTACACGAAAGGCCTCGATAACGGCTCCCATCTTCGCATCGCCGTGAACGCGGCGGACTCCATTCCGCACCTTCGCGAGATTATCGAGCGCTTCTTCACACCTGTTGCCAGCGTCCGTTAAGAATTCGGCCTGATTCCTGTCCCAAGTCTCCTGTGGACATCCCACATCAGCCTATGGCATAGTCCTGTGGTGACGCCACAGGAGCAGGATGGCTGACAAACTCGACCTTCTTCAGGGAACGCTCGACGTCATGGTGCTCCAGACGTTGTCTGCGCTCGGACCCCTGCATGGATATGGCATCGCGCGCCGGATCGAACAGGCCAGCGGTGACGCCGTGCTGCTGAACCAGGGGACGATCTACGCGTCGCTCGTTCGACTTCAACAACGCGGCTGGATCGAGTCCGAATGGGGTACGTCGGACAACAACCGCAAGGCCAAGTTCTACGCGCTGACGAAGGCGGGTCACGCGCACCTCGCGTCAGAAACAGAAACCTGGACGCGTCTCTCGGCGGTCATGTCACGCGTGCTCGCCCTGGGCAGCGGGGAGGGATCATGATGAGCGTCCTTCGGCTCGTCTGGGGAAAGATCTCGGCGCTCGTTCAACGCGACAGGCTGGATCGCGATTTTGAGGAGGAGCTCGCGAGCCATGTCGACCTCGCCACAGAGGACGCGAGGAGGCGAGGACACGATCCAGAACAGGCGAGGCGCGAAGCGCTCCGTCGCCTCGGAGGCATTCAGCGCACAAGGGAGCTGCACCGTGACACGCGCGGTCTCCCATTCATGGACAAGCTCGCGCAGGACCTTGCCTACGGCCTGCGGACGCTGCGACGAACCCCCGTCTTCACCATCGTGGCGGTGGCGTCGCTCGCGTTAGGGATCGGCGCCAACACGGCGGTCTTTACGATTGTCAATGCCGTGTTGTTGCGCACGCTGCCGGTTCCTCGCGCGGAAGAACTGGTCAAGCTCGAGGCCAGCCCGGTCCTGTCGTTTGCCATGTCTCAGGACCTGCGCGCCCGCCAGCAGGTGTTCACCGACATCCTCGCAACGACGCGGGAATGGCAAGTCCGGCTCACGATTCCCGATCGCGCCGGATTGCGGACGTTCGACAACGTGCCCACGTCCTTCGTGTCGACGAACTACTTCGACGTTTTGGAACTCCGGCCGCGCCTCGGCCGCTTTTTCGTGGCGTCAGACGAGGGGCGTGCCGAAAGCGCGGAGGTGGAGGGATCTGTGGCGGTTCTCAGCGATGGTTTCTGGGAGAGGCACTTCGCCAGGGATCCTGCGGTGATTGGCCGCGAGATCCACGTCAATCATAGCGTGTGCCGCGTGATTGGCGTTGCGCCGCGCGGCTTCGCCGGAGAGACTCTCGGCTTTGCGGTAGACGTCTGGGTGCCGGTCATCTCCTTCTCGCCGCGCAACTACCTCGAAGGGCGCGGCGGACAGTTCACGCAATCGCTGGCGCGTCTGAAACCCGGGATCAGCATCGCCGAGGCCCAGTCAGCGATGGCGCCGCTCTTCCGCGAGTTACGCGTGGCCGAGTGGAACACGTATCCCGCCACGCGCCGTCACACGACCGTCGAGGCCTCTGCGCTGACGGTGACACCGGCCGCGACGGGGCTCGACAGCGGCGTGCGGTGGACGTTCTCCAGGCCGCTCTGGATCGTGATGGCCATCGTCATCGCCGTCCTGCTCATCGCTTCCGCGAACGTCGCCAACCTGCTGCTGGCGCGTGCGGCATGGCGCCGTGGCGAGTTCGGCGTGCGGCTCGCGCTCGGCTGCGGCCCCAGGCGCCTCGTGCGGCAGTTGCTGACAGAGAGCCTGCTGCTGGCCTCGATGGGTATGGCCGCGGGTATGGTGCTCGCCTACTGGGGCACGCGCGGGCTCGCAACGATGGCTGACGCCGGGCCGCTGGATCTGAGTCCGGACCTCACGGTACTCGCCTTCGTGGCGGGCAGCGACGCTCCTCACCGGAATCGGCTTCGGTATCGCGCCCGCGCTCGGAAGCACTCGAGGAGATCTGGCCGCATCGGTGACACAACAAGGCCGTCCCGGCGCCGGGAGTAACGTGCGGCAACGGTTGAGCCGCACGCTCGTGCTGATCCAGGTGGCGCTCTCGCTTGCGCTGCTCGTTGGCGCCGGCCTGCTGGTACGGACGATGCGCAATCTTGGCAATGTCGACCTTGGTTTCCGTCCCGAACACGTGCTGTTGTTCGACGTTGCGCACAGCCTCCGCCGGGGAACGCTGCCGGCTGACGTGGCGCAGGTCGCCGCAACGGTCCACCAGCGCGTACGTGAAATCCCGGGTGTGGAGTCGGCCAGCCTGTCGACGATCCCGATATTCAGCGACACCGACCTCTACGCGCCGGTGCGAATCCCCCATTCCGACACTCGCCTCGACGCGCGTTTCAATTCTGTGTCGCCGGGGTACTTCGAGACGCTCGGAATGACCCTGCTCGACGGCCGCACCATCCAGCCGTCGGACACCCGCGAGCCGCTCGTCGCCGTGATCAATCAATCGATGGCGCGCAAATACTTCCCGTCGGGTTCAGCAGTCGGCCAGTCGATGGAGATTGGGACTGCCAACATGGCGGGCAAGCCGATTCAAATCGTCGGCGTCGTGCAGGATGCGAAATACAACAACGTGCGCGCCGAAACCAAGCCGATGTTCTTCAGGCCGATTCAGCAGTTTCCGGGCCGAATCCGTGCGATTGAGGTGCGGACGCTCCGCGCCATCGAGCGAGGTCGTCGCCTCGGTCAGAAAGGTCCTGCTCGAAGTGGGGCAGGATCTGATGGTTCGCGAGGTGATTCCACTTACCGCCCAGGTCGATCGAAGGCTCGCGGCCGAGCGGCTGATCGGCAGGTTGTTCATCGCGTTTGGTGTCATCGCGCTGCTGCTCGCAGCCATCGGGCTCTACGGTGTGCTGTCGTACGGCGTAGCGCAGCGAACCGGCGAGATCGGCATTCGGATTGCGCTCGGGGCGACTCCGGGCGCCGTACTCTCGCTCATCGCTCGCCAGAACCTCGTCGTTGTTGCGGGGGGCGTTGCAGCAGGCCTCGCGCTGGCATTAGCGGGCACGAGATTCATCGCCAGCTTCTTATATGGCCTGACGCCGACTGATGCCGGCACGATCGTCGGGGCGACCGCCGTTCTCCTGTCTGCGGCGGCGATTGCGTCCTATATTCCCGCGAGACGCGCGGCACGCGTCGATCCGGTCGACGCTTTGCGGCACCACTGATTACGTCGACTTCCAGTCCTCCATCTCGTAGTCGTAAGCGAGCGCGGCGGCGGCAGCTTGCATGAAATGGGCACCGATCGCTTCGTGCTTCGGATGCGCCAGATAGGCCTTGAGCCCGTCTGCGTCATCGAATTCGATGACGACGAAATACTCGAAGTCTTCGCGCATCAGCTGCTCGTAGCCTGGCAGACCATGACGTAGCCGTTTGCCGACACGAAGACTTCGGACTGTCGGAATACCCGCCGCAGCGGCCTTCAGGTCTTCGATGACGGCCTGACGTTGGGCCGTCGTCAGCTCATGTTTCGGCTTGAAGAGCACGACGTGCGCGATCATCTCGACGATCCTCCTCCGCCGCCCTTCCGGCCCCCGCGTCCCGGCGGCCTGCCGCCCCGTCCGCCTTGACCCATCGGCCGGCCCGGCGGGCGATTCGGTTTCCACCCGCGGTTGTCTCCGCCGGCTGTCCCTGGAGGTCTACCCGACTTCGAGCGATCACCGCTCCCCTGACCCGCTGGTCGACTTGGTTTCCAGCCACGATCCCCGCCGCCGCTGCCCTGACCCTGGGGCCGGCTTGGTTTCCAACCGCGATCCCCGCTGCCGCTGCCCTGACCCTGAGGCCGACTTGGTTTCCAGCCACGGTCCCCGCCGCCGCTGCCCTGACCCTGGGGCCGACTTGGTTTCCAACCGCGATCCCCGCTGCCGCTGCCCTGACTCTGGGGCCGACTTGGTTTCCAACCGCGATCCCCCCCGCCACTGGGTCCCGTGGGCCGATCTGGTTTCCAACCGGGTTTTCGGCGCGACGATCCAGGACCCTGCCCTGAACGCTGTTGCGCCGGGCGATCCGGCCGCGCCGGCCGATTGGTTTCACTCGTCGGCCGTCCATCCTTGGACCACGGGCGCCTGTCTGGCTTCGCGCGCGGCGCGTCCGGACGTGGCGGCAGGGCACTCGCCGGCGTGCCCTCCTTTGGTTGCGGCTCACGGTCTCGCACCGGGACTTCGCGATCCTCGGGAACCTGATCTCGGAACAACCGCTCGCGAAAGCGACGTCTCTTCTCGTCTCGCGGGATTTTGAAGCGCGCGCGCGGATCTTCGTGTGCCCCGCCCGGTCGCCAGGCAGGACCTCGCCGATCGCCGGGAGGACGACGCTTGCTGAGCGCCTCGCGCGACTCCTCTTCGGATTTCCAGAGCCGGCCACGCGCGAACCACAACAGCACGGCATCGGGATGCCGCGCCTGCAATTGCCGCAGCGTCGGCAGCAACTCCTCCTGCGTATGCGCGCGGAAGGCGGTCGGCTTGCCTTCGAGAATGATCGTCCAGTAGGTATGGCGCGGAGGCATTGGTAATTCGCTAGGAGGCTATCTCGTAAACCCCATCCGTGTTGTCCGTGTTATCAGTGGCACTAGAAGCGATCTCAAAAGAACTGTTCAAGAGCTTCTCACCGCAGGGCGCGCGGAGCTCGCAGAGAAGACCAGATTGCTCCGCGTCCTCGGCGCACTCCGCGGTGAAAGGCTCTTTGGCGCTGCGTCATGCATGGCCAGGCTACTGCTGGTCGCGTGGATCGAGCCGCTTCAGTTTCTCGATGAGCGTGGTGCGCTTCAGATTCAGCAGCTTTGCCGCCTGGCGTTTGTTGCCGCGGGTACGTTCGAGTGACTGCTTGATGAGCGACAACTCCACATTCGAGACGTAGTGTTCGAAGTCGACGCCTTCGTCCGGGAAGGTGACGTCCGGCGAGGCCACGGGCGTGGTGTCGCCTTCTGAGGCGAGGTCCTGCACCTCGACCTGCGTGCGGCCCTGGCTGAAAGCGATCGAGCGCTCGACGACGTTCTCGAGTTGCCGCACGTTGCCCGGCCAGTGATAGGCCATCAGCCGCCGCAAGCCCTCCTGCGACATCGTGGCGGGTCCACGCCCGAGCTCCGCGGACAGCTTCTGCAGGAAGTGCTGGACGAGCAGCGGGATGTCGTCGCGTCGCTCGCGAAGTGCTGGGAGCTTGACCGGAATGACATTCAGCCGGTAGTAGAGATCTTCGCGAAACGTCCCTTCACCGACCATCTTCGTGAGGTCCGAGTGCGTAGCGGCGATCACGCGGACATCAATCTTGATCGGATGCGAGTCGCCGACGCGTTCGACCTCGCGTTCCTGGAGCACGCGCAGGAGCTTGGCCTGCAGCGCCGGGCTCATCGTCCCGACCTCGTCGAGGAAGAGCGTGCCTTTGTGCGCCTGCTCGAACCGTCCCTGTCGGTTGGCGACTGCGCCCGTGAAGGCGCCGCGCACGTGGCCGAAGAGCTCAGCCTCGAGGAGGGTTTCCGGGATCGCGCTGCAGTTGATCGCGAGAAACCGCTGGGCGCGTCTGGCGCTGTTGTGGTGAATCGCCTTGGCCGCGAGCTCCTTGCCTGTTCCGGTCTCGCCGGTGATGAGCACCGTGCTCGACGTGCCCGCGACGATCTCCAGCAGCTGAAACAAGTCGCGCATCACGCGGCTGCGCCCGACAAGCCCATCGATCCGATAGCGCTCCTGCAGCTGCGAGCGCAGGTAGTCGTTCTCGGATTTCAGCCGGCGTTGTTCCATGGCGGACGTCAACACGTGGAGGAGTGCGTCGAACTGAAAGGGCTTGGTGATGAAGTCGGCGGCGCCCTGCTTGATCGCGTCGACGGCGTCCTTGACCGTTCCGTAGCCGGTGATCACGATCGCGACGATATCGGGATAGCGCTCGAGCGCGGCATCGAGGACCTGCCGCCCGTCGATGCCTGGCAGCCGCAGGTCGGTAATCAGGACGTCGAAGGCGAAGTCGGTGATTCGCTGGATCGCGTCTTCGCCGCTGCCGGCCTGCTCGACGACGAAGCCATGATCCGAGAGGCGCTCGGCGACGGCCTCACGCAGCGGCTTTTCGTCGTCTACGATCAGCAGATGTTTAGGCGGTTCAGACATTTACTGGGGCTGGCGGTATTTTGACACACTTGTTGGTGGCTGGCACCTTCCCCGGAAAGGTGCCAGCCACCTTTGCCGGGCTATAGCGGGCTCGGTCAGGCTCCGATAACAGTTTGCGGACGGGGGTTCACGTGATGATGGTCAAGGATGGCCAGCCCCCGGAAACAGCGATGATGATGATTGAACGCAAAACGATCTCGATCATGAAGGCGTGTGAGTTGGTGGGCGTCAGCCGGCGCACCATCTACAACTGGATCGCAAGCGGGAAGATCGAGTACGTCCGCACCGCGGGCGGCTCGGTCCGCATCTTTGTCGACACGCTCTGGCGCGAGCCGAGCCGTACGGCGGACTTCCACCCCAAAGAAGCTTCATGATGCCGGCGTCCGAGCGCCAGGCTCCCGGAACGTCTGTGGATGAACCGCTAGATCTCGGCCTTCTCTTTCACCGCCTGAACAACCAGCTCGGCATCATTCTCGCGAATGCCGAGCTGCTCGAAGCGAAGCTCGTGGACGAAACGAGCCGCGCGCGCGCCGCGCAGGTCGTGGCGAGCGTCCTCGACGCGATGACGACCGCTCGCGAGATTCGACTTCGCAGCTGACGTCCTCCCTCCCCCTTTCGAGCCGGGCCAAAGTGTCACTCATTTGGCATTAATGCCAAAAACGCCAACTTGTTGACACACTCGGCCGCCTTCCCTGGTCGATTCTTCACGGCCTTTCCCGCCGCGACACAGATATAAGCGCTTTCACAATAACAACTTAGCGACCCTGTGCTGAACGGCAGCGCTCCGGACCTCAGCCTTGGTACCGTCGTTGCGCTAGGTCGGCCTCGTCCGCATCGCTGGAACGCGCGTTCAGCGCGACTTCGGCGACATCTTTTTGGAGGAGAGGATTCCGATGCAGCGTCAACCCCTTGCTCACGATCAGCGCGACCGAATCGCCGCCGGCCTGCCGTTTGTGGAATCGCTGGCGCGACGTGTGGCCTCCTCGATGCCCCACTCGATCGAACTGAGGGATCTCGTGCAGGACGGCATGATCGGCCTGATCGACGCAGCCTGCCGATTCGACGAGGCGCGCGGCATCAAGTTCGAGACCTTTGCGGAGCGCCGCGTGCGAGGCGCGATGATTGACGCGCTGCGACGGGATGCCTGGCCGCGCGGCGTGCGCCGGCAGCGTCGTGAGCTCGAGGCCGCGCGCGAGCAGCTCCGGCGCGAGCTCGGAGCAGAACCCTCGCTCGCCGATCTCGCGGCGCGCGTCGGGTCAGACGAAGCGCGGCTTGGCCGCACCATCGTCCGGATCAACACGATCGAGTCGACGTCACCCCTGTCGGCCGGAGAGAACGTCGATGGCGCCTCGCTGCCGCCGGCGCTCGTGCCCTCCGAGCCGCAGTCGCCCGACAAAGCGTATGAAGAGCGCGAAGTACGCGACCGAATCCGCGCCGCGATCTCGTCGCTGCCGCCGCGAGAGCGCAAGGTCATCGGCATGTACTACTATGCCGAGGCGACGATGAAGCAGATTGGCGCGGCGATCGGCGTCAACGAATCGCGCGTCTCACAGTTGCACGCGCGCGCCGTCCAGCGGCTGCGAAAGGCGCTCGGCGCCGAGTGCTCGGCGGCCGAGGCTGCCGCGGCGCTGAAACCGGCGATCCTCTCGTTTCAGCAAACGATGCTGCGCATGAAGATGGCCAGGGAGAAGAGCAGCGTGGACGCGACCGCGTACAGCGCCGCGAGCCACGCCGGCCAGCCCGGCGTCGTGCTCGAGTACAAGGCGCCAGTGAAGCCAGCGGCCAAGCGCCGCGCGCCGCTGCCGCAGCGCGAACGAATCGCGGCAGCGCGGTAAATAGCGGTTCAGGGTTCAGGCTTCAGGGTTCACGGTTCAGGGTTCTCTGTCACGCTGTCGAACCCTGAACCCTGAACCTTGAACCTTGAACCCTGAACCGCCCTTACGCCACCATGTCCCGCGCGGCTCGCAGGAGATCCTTCAGCCTGAAGGGCTTCGCGAGCCAGCGGGTGCCGGTCTCCTCCAGGAACCGTTCGGCGTCAGTGCCTGCCACGTCTCCAGTCACGAACATGATCCGGCGCGTCATCTCGGGCTTCGACGATTCGAGCTCGCGGTAGAACTCCATCCCGCCGACCCTCGGCATCTTCAAATCGCAGATGATCAAATCGAAGTGCTGCTGGCGCACGCGCTCGAGCGCCTCGAACCCGTCGTTGGCGCGCTCGACGACGAAGCCTGCGTCCTGGAGCGATTCAGCGACCGCCGCCCCGAGCGCGGCCTCGTCTTCGACGACAAGCACCGCCGCGCCTTCCACCGATTCAGGCCCGCGATCCACTGGCCGTGGCACCGGCGCCTTGAGCGCGCCGGCACCGACCGGGAGTTCCACCGAGAACGACGCGCCACGTTCCGCTTCCGAGCGAATCGTGATCCGTCCTCCGTGCTCCTGCACGATCGCGTAGGCCACGGTCAGGCCGAGCCCCGTCCCCTTGCCGACGTCCTTGGTCGTGAAAAACGGATCGAAGATCTTCGGTTGCACATCCTCGGGTACGCCGGGCCCATCATCGGTGACCTCGAGGACGACAGCATCGCGATCGAGGTCATGCCAGGTGCGGACGACCAGCATGCCGCGGCCGTGGGCGCCGATCATGGCCTGCTCGGCGTTGATGATCAGGTTGAGCAGGACCTGTTGAATCTGGTGCGGGTCGGCAAACGCCTGCGGCAGGCCAGCGGCAAGCGCCTCGATGGTCGTCACGTTGTTGACGCGCTGCTCGTAGGAGCGCAGCGCCAGCGTTTCTCTGACGACTTGATTGAGATCGACCATCGCCCGCGTGGTATGGCGCTTGCGCGCGAAGGTGAGCAGGTTACGGACGATCTTGGCGGCGCGTTCCGACTCGCTCAGGATGGCTTCGAGCCCGCGCCGCGTGTGATCGTCGGACGGCCGCTGCGACAGACGCTCCGCCCAGGTCAGGATCGTCGCGAGCGGGTTGTTCAGCTCGTGTGCGACGCCGGAAATCGTCTGACCAAGAGCGGCAAGCTTCTCGGCCTGCAGCAGCTGATGGTACAGGTCGCGCGCCTGATCCTCGAGACGCTTGCGATCGCTGACATCGCGCATCAGCGCTTCGACGCGGAGACCATCACGACCGCGCTCGGCATGCGCGGTCACCTCCACCCACATCGGCGTTCGGTCGGCGCGACGCAGGCGCAGCAGGTAATCTCGGACCGCACCGTCGTGCTGCAGGCGGCCAAGGAAGCCGTCGCGCGCCTGCGGGTCGACGAAACGTTCGACCTCGAATGGACGCACCTCATGCTCAGACGTCTCGACGCCAAAGCCGAACATGAGTTTGAGGTGAGGGTTGGCGGCGAGCGTCTGGCTTGACGCCCCGTTGACCGTGCCGATGTAGACGCCTTCGTGGACCGACTCGAAGAGCCGCGCGAACGCTTCAGCGGCAGGTTTCGTACGCGGCATCGGCTAGAACCCTGTCTCAGAACCAAGACCAGGCTGAACGCGCCGCCGGCCATGGTTCACGATGAACACGATGACCCGATGAACACGAAGGAACCTCCAGGAATTCCATCGTGACCATCGTGCTCATCGTGTTCTAACGTGGTGACGTGACAGCATGGATGAGACGACCTCTAGTGCGGATGAGGCGTCGGTGTACTGGTCGGATACTCCGACTTGTACTTCTGGTCGATGGCGCGGCGGATGTCGGCGACCGGCATGCCATTCGAATGCATCTGCATCGCGGCGACCGCCACGTCGATGCAGATGCCGCATCCGATTCCGTGCGGGTTCCATTCCGGACTGCCGTCGGCGTTCCGACGCGAGACGAAGCAGTCCGCGTTGTGGCCATGGCCATTGCGCTCGCACCCGCAGAAGCAGGGGATGTGGCGCAGCACGTCCGGCTGCCGCGCGGCAAAGGCGTAGGCCGCCTTCGTGAGCGGCAACGGCCGCGCCGAGGCGAATTGCACCACCGGAAGCGGCGGCAGCTCGCCGTCGTAGCCGGCGCGAGCCTGTCGAACGGTGGGTGCGGCCGCCGCTGCCGCTGCCGGTGGCGGTGCCGAGCCACCACAGCTGGCGACCGCCACGTTGAGCATGGCGAGCGCGGCGAGCACGAGAGACACGCGGACCACGGTCACACCGGTGCGTCTCGCGCTTTCCATGGCGCGATAGTAACACCTCGGCGCGCGTGCGTGGACAGGACGCACCCGGAGCGTTAGAGTGAACCGCGATGCTGTCCGAGAACTCGCTCAAGGGGAAAGTCGCAATCATCACCGGCGGCGGCACCGGAATCGGGCTCGCTATCGCCAAGCGCCTCGGGGCGCTCGGCGCGATCCTCGTCATCGGTAGCCGGAATTCGCGGAACCTCGAGCGCGGGTCCGCCGACCTGCGGCTCGCCGGCTTCGATTCACTGGCGGTGCAGCTCGACGTGCGCAAGACCGAGCAGGTCGACGAGATGGTGCACCGCGTGCTGCACCACTACGGGCGGATTGACATCCTCATCAACAACGCCGCGGGAAATTTCATCAGCCGCGCGGAAGATCTCTCGCCGAACGGCTGGGACGCCGTGATCGGCATCGTGCTCAACGGCAGCTTCTACTGCACGCGCGCCGTCGGCCGCCACATGATCGAGCGCGGCCGCGGCGGCGCCATCGTGTCGGTGCTCGCCAACTACGTGTGGACCGGGAGCGCAGGGACGGTGCATTCCGCCGCGGCCAAGGCTGGTGTCATGTCGATGACGCAAACGCTCGCCGTCGAATGGGCGCGCCATCGCATCCGCGTGAACGCCGTTGCCCCTGGGCCGATCGAGTCCGCGGGGGCCGCCCGCCAGCTCTGGAACTCGCCCGAAGCCGTCGAACGGATTACCCAGACCGTGCCGTTGGGCCGCTGGGGTCAACCATCGGAAGTCGCTGATGCAGTGGCCTTTCTGGTCTCTGAGCAATCGTCATTCATTACCGGCGAAACCTTGGCGATCGACGGTGGCGCCCGGCTCGGGAAAGGTACGTTCGGATTTCTTGGCCAGTAGCGCCCTCGTCTAACAGAACAATTGTCTGTATGAAGGCAGTCCAAGCGAATTTTGGATGGAATGACGCCTGATATCCAGCGATAATGGCTGAATTGTGCAGAACGACCGAATTCTCGACGATACAGACCTTCAGATTCTCGAGCACCTGCAGACCAACGCGCGCGAGACCCAGATCGAGATTTCTCGAGCGGTTGGACTCGCCCCGTCTGCCGTACTGGAACGTATTCGCAAGCTCGAAGCCCGCGGCACACTGAAGGGTTATGCGGCGCAGATCGATCCGAAGGCGCTTGGACTCGGCCTGCTGGCCTTTGTCGCCGTTCGCAGCGACGAAGCCGGTGCCGAGAACCGGATTGCCCAATCCCTCGCCGAGCTCGAAGAAGTCCTCGAAGTGCATCACGTCGCCGGAGACGACTGCTATCTCATCAAGGTGCGCGCTCGCGACGCCGAACACCTGGGCCACTTGCTGCGCACGCGCTTTTCCAAGGTGCCGGGCGTTCGTTCCACCCGCACGACGATCGTCCTCGAGACCGTGAAGGAAACGCCACGGCTGCCGATTCCGAAACGCGAAGAGGCGCGCCGATGACGCCCGACGCTCGCCAGACGCGACTGGCCTACTTTGCGTGGGGCGCCGTCTGTCTGATCTGGGGTACGACGTATCTCGGAATCAGGGTCAGCCTCGAATCCATCCCGCCCGCGCTGATGGGCGGCCTGCGCTGGCTGCTTGCCGGATCGCTCCTGACGATCTACCTCGTCGCCCGCGGCCGTCCCCTCCCGCCGTTCTCTCAGTGGCGAGGCATCACGCTCCTCGGGTTCCTGATGCTCGGACTCGGCAATGGCGGCGTTGTCTACGCAGAGCAGTTCGTGCCGAGCGGTCTTGCGGCGGTGATCGTCGCGACCGCACCCTTCTGGATGGCGGCGGTCGAGTCGCTATTTCCCGACGGCGAGAGGCTGCGCCGATCGGTCATCATCGGACTCGTCATTGGCTTCAGCGGGATCGTGCTGCTCGTCTGGCCGGACCTGACGCTGGGATCCGCGAGCAGCCGTGGCTTTCTCGCGGGCATCGTGGCGTTGCAGATCGCCGCTATCGGCTGGTCGATCGGCTCGTCCTACTCGAAGCGCCACGGCCGGAAGGTCGCCGCGAGCTCCGGCGACGGCTCCGACAACGAGGTTTTGGGAACGGCCGCTTATCAGATGCTGGCCGGGGGTCTGATCATGACCGCCGCCGGCACCCTCCGAGGCGAGTGGAGCACGCTCTTCTTTACGACGCGGACGACCTCGGCGCTGCTGTATCTGGCGACGATTGGCGCAGTTGGTGGCTTCGTGGCATACACCTATGCCTTACGGCACCTGCCCGTGTCGTTCGTTTCGCTGTACGCGTACATCAACCCGGTGATTGCCGTCGCCCTCGGCGTCCTGGTACTGCATGAGCCCTTCACCTGGCGGATGGCGATCTCGGCATCGCTGGTCTTTGCCGGCGTAGCCGTCGTCCGATGGGACGGGCGGCCAGGCAGGAACCTGGCCGCCGCACCTGCCGCTGCGCGGCGAAGACTCGCCTGAGCGATTCCTCGGGTGTCTTCAGACTCTGCGTCCGCTGACCAGCCTCACGAGGAACAGGATGATCGCGATGACCAGCAGGATGTAGATGAAGTTACCCATGGTGTAGCCGCTGACGAGTCCCAGCAGCCACAGAACGATCAGGATGATCGCGATGGTTTCGAGCATCTCTCGTCTCCTTTGCGTCGGCCGCGACGCATCACTTGCCGGGCCGGGAGTGAGCAACTCGTGTGCCACGGTCGAGCCAGTGCCAGGAAAATCTCAGCGGATCCGCTTACTGCTGTGTCTCGTGATGGTTGCGCCCTACCTCTGGGCAGGCGAGGTGCTAGCTCGACAAGAGGCAAGCCCACGACCTGTGAATCGTACCGCTGCAGTCGGTGGCTTCGTGGGTGGCATTGTGGTGGGTCTGGCTGCCCATGAGGGCGCGCACTTGCTCTTCGATGTGGTGTTCGATGCCGATCCTGGTGTGAAGCCGGTCGACTTTCACGGGATTCCTTTCTTCGCCATCACGCACCGCAGCGACTTGTCTCCGCGCCAAGAGTACGCAATTTCGTCAGCAGGCTTCTGGATGCAGCAGGCAACCAACGAGTGGCTGCTGACCGCGCGGCCCGGTCTTCGTGTCGAGCAGGCGCCGTTTGCGAAGGGCGTCTTCGCCTTCAACGTCGGCGCGTCTGCGGCGTACTCCGTTGCGGCGTTCGCGCAGACCGGCCCCGCAGAGCGGGACACGCGCGGTATGGCGGTTTCGTCGCGACTCGATGAGCGGTGGATCGGCGCGGTCGTGCTGGCGCCAGCTGTCCTCGATACCTGGCGCTACTTCAACCCCGACTCACGATGGGCCGTGTGGGCTTCGCGCGCGGCCAAGGTGGGAAGCGTGCTACTCGTGCTGCGATGACGCGTCAGCGGCTTCGCCGCGGGGCCCGAGCGCAAACGTCATCGTTCCTTCGACGACCACATGACCGTCGACACGGGCGATCCCGCGCAGCACGCCGACGCGACTGCGCAACCGCCGGACCGTGGCTTCGATGATCACGACGTCCCCGGGATGCACGCTGCGACGATACCGCACTCGCTCGATACTCCTGAAGTAGGGCAGCTTCTCGCGATTTTCAGGCTTGGCGAGAATCAGGATCGCGCCGACCTGGGCGATCGCTTCGGTGAGAATCGTCGGCGGCAGTACCGGCGGCTCACCAGCCCGGTGCGCAAGGTACCGCTCGTTGAGCGTGACGTTCTTGATGCCGACGATGCGCCGGTCGGGCACGAGCTCGGTGATCCGATCGACGAGAAGAAAGGGGTAGCGATGCGGCAGGATCCGTTCGATCGCCGAGTAGTCGAGAGGCAGCGTGATGTCCATCAAGTTCTCTGGTCGCGCGCGTCCGGGTGCCGGCCGCTCCTTCGATCAGGGCGTCAGCCCGCGGGAACTTGCAAGTATAATTCGAGACTGCAGAAGCAGCCGAGAGCGATTTTCACCCAGTGAATTCCCGAGACTCCGCAGCCGCGGACGCTGAACAGGATGACGCCGCGCTTTCTGCGGCAGACGAGCTGGCGGCGTCGGCCGCCGCCGAGCATGAGATCGTCAAGACCCTCTTCGATCTGGGCCGTCAGGTCACGGCGGTCCTGGACCTCGACGAGCTCCTCGCGAAGATTCCAATCCTGATCGGCCGGCTGATCTCGTTCGAGGCGCTGGCCATCTACCTTCTCGACGAGCGTCGCAGCGAGCTGAGAGCCGCCTACACGGTTGGCTATCCGCCGAGCGACGACCCGCCTCGCCTTTCGCTCGGCGACGGGCTTGTTGGCGCCGCCGTCGCCAGCCAGCAACCGCTCGTCGTCAACGATCTCGGATCAGATCCGCGCTACGTCGAGTTCGTGCCGGGCATGGCGTCGGAGATTGTCGTCCCGCTTCTCCATAAGTCGAAGCCGATCGGCGCCCTCAACCTGCTCAGTCGCGGCGCGAATCACTTCGGCCGCAACGACGTGGTGGTGTTGCGGCAAATCGCCGCGCACGTCGCGATCGCGCTCGTCAACGCCCGGCTCTACGAGCAGAGCCGTCTCGACGCCGAGGCGCTCGAAACGCTCGCCGAAATCGGCCGGGAGGTCGCCTCCGTTCTGGACCTCGATCAGCTGTTCGCGCGCATCGCGCAACTCACCAAGAAAGTGATTGATTACCGGACGTTTGGGATCCTGCTCCTCAACGAGGAAGGTGAGCTGGAGATCAAAATCGCGCTGCACTTCGGCGAGAAGCGCGATCTTCCGCGCGTCCGCCTCGGCGAGGGCATCGTCGGATATGCGGCCCTGCATCGCGAGGCTGTTCTCGTGTCCGACGTCTCGCAGGATCCTCGATACATCAGGGTCGTGCCCGACGTGCGTTCGGAGCTGGCGATTCCGCTGCTCATCAAGGACCGTTGCATCGGCGTCGTCGATCTCGAGAGTCCGGAGCTCGACGCGTTCAGCAAGCGTGACGAAGAGATCCTGACGCTCCTGGCCAGCCAGGCGGCGGTCGCGATCGAGAACGCGCGCCTGTATGAGGAACTGCGCGCCAACGAGGCCCGGCTCGAGAAAGAGGTTCGCTTCGCCCAGCGCGTCCAGATCGCGCTCCTGCCGACCGAGCCGCCGAAGCGTCTCAAAGGCGTCGAAGTTGCGGCGGCGTTCGATCCGGCGCGTGAGGTCGGCGGCGATTTCCACGACTATCTCGCTCCCGAGTCGAACACGATGGTCGTCGCGGTTGGCGACGTCTCGGGGAAAGGCGTGCCGGCGGCGCTCTACAGCGCGTTTGCGGCCGAGCTCGTGCGCGGCCGCACATTTCGCCGCCGGTATGTTCCAGAGCGCTCGAGCCCGGCGAGCGTGCTCGCCTCGATCAACACGATCCTGCACCAGCGTCAGCTCGAGGAGTACTACTGCACGCTCTGTTACACGATCTTCGATCTCAAGCGCCGTACGATGACGATGGCGAATTCGGGCTTGCCGTATCCGGTGAGGTGGTCCGGCGGCGAGTGCTCGCAGATCGAGTTGCCGGGCGTGCCGCTCGGGTCGTTTCCCGGCTCGACGTATGACGAAGTCTCGTTCTCGCTGCGGCCTGGCGAGGTTTACGTGTTCTGCACGGACGGCGTCTTTGAAGCCATGAACGAACTCGGGCAGGAGTTCACCGCTGCGCGGCTGCTCGATGTCGTCCAGCGATCGTCGCAGTTGCCTGCCGGCAAAATCGTCTCGGCGATCTTTCAAGCGGTTAGTGAATGGCGCGGCGCCGCGCCGCCGAACGACGACATGACAGCCGTCGTCGTTCGTATCACCGCCTGAAGTCGAGGTCGGTCTCCCGGAGATGCAGGCCGACGCTCGATCCTCCGAACGCGGCGACTTCGCTTACGCGCCCGGTGACGCGAACGTGCGCGCCGCGGGTGGGCAACCGTCCGCCCTGTGACACCACCGTCAGCTCTCCAGTCCCGTCGTCGATCTTGTAAAACTTGAGCGGAACGAGCGGCACACCCCATGAGCTCGTCACGATCCCGTCGATGGCGACCTTCCGATCGTGGTAGCGCCCCGGGTTGTATTTCAGCTCCTGGACCGTCGAGTGCCGCGTCGTCAGAGCGCATCCCGACACGAGTGCCGCCAAGGCCGCGACCGCCGTTACGCGCGCGAGGAACCTCGACATGATGCTCTCCACTTGTCCGAAGTTGTGTGTCCGAGGCTACGAGGCCGATCGCAGTCAGAGACACGAATGGCCGCGCGAAATCGGATGACTTGCGACGGGATGCGGCGATGCCAGCGCCTGCCTGAGTTAACGCACCCCGTTGATTCCGCGCGACCGACCTCCTCCTCATCAATCGGCGTGCCCACTTCGCGGCGTCAGAATCCCAATGTTTTCGGCCTGTGTCATGTCCGGACGTCACTTGGCGCGGACAGACAGTGACCTCTCGGCGGGACGCCCACCGCTCAACCTTTTGTAAAAACAGTGCGTCTACCTTCTATCAATGCTCGCGGGGCCCCACCCCCGCTCGCTCTCGCGCGGCGACGTCGCGCCGCGCTCGGGCCGCAGGCGCTGCTGACTCGGCGCTCGGGTTCTCGTTAACTTCTGCAGCACCGCCAAACTGTGTGCCTGCACCACTGGTCGTGCTGAGACGCTGTTGATTGAAGCCCAGACGCCGTATCAGCAGCGCCTGCGGCCGCGGCGAGCGAGCGTAGCGAGTCGAGCCGCCGCGAGCGGGGGTGGGGCCCCGCGAGCACTGATAAAGGAGATCAACATGACGGGTTGGATCGTGGCGTCCGCGACGGCTGTGGCGCTTGGCGCTGCGGGGGCGGGAACGCTGATTTCGGAAACTCAGGACAAATTGCCGACGTGGGACAGCGACGTCGAGGTCGCATCGTGGTTCCCCGAAGCCGAGCAGGCCGTACGCATTTTCGCCGGCACGGGCAGCAGGATTGGGATGTCCATTCGGGACTTGAATGACGACGAGCTGAAGACGGGCAAGTCCACGGCGGGTGTCGTCATCGAAGACGTCGAGGCCGACGGCCCTGCGCAGAAGGCCGGCTTCAAGGCCGGAGACGTCGTCGTCGAGTTCGACGGTGATCGCGTGCGTAGCACGCTTCAATTCATCAGGCTCGTGCAGGAAACGCCTTCGGGGCGTTCGGTGGGGGCGGTCGTGACGCGTGACGGGCAGCGTGTAACGCTCAGCGTGCAGCCCCGAACCGCGGGGTCGTCCAAGTTCTGGGACGGGTCGAGCGATAGCCTCATGGCGTTGCGCGTCCCCAAACCGCGACCATCGTTCGCCTTCAAGAGCGACGTCTTTCCGCCGAAAGTCGAGGAACTTCTGGGTGGGGCCGGCCAGCTCGGCATCGCGGTTGACGAGCTCTCGCCTCAGCTTTCGGAGTACTTCGGCGTAAAGGAGGGCGTGCTCGTGACCACCGTGCGCGAGAACTCGAATGCGGGCAAAGCTGGCGTCAAGGCGGGAGACGTGATCACATCTTTGAATGGCGGGACCGTCGCGAGCGCGGCCGACCTCCGCCGGCGCGCGCAGCGCATGGAGGGCGGCGACGAATTCACGCTGGCCATCGTGCGGGATAGAAAACCGATGACGTTGAAGGGAAAAGTAGAGCCTTCACAGCCACGGCGGTCGGCGATGCGAACGATTGTCTAGGCTAGAAGCCATCTCGTAATCAGGGATCTGGGATCTGGGATCCTGGGATCGGGGCAAACCCAATCCGTCAAGCAACCCCGATCCCTGGACCCCTGATTCCCGATCTCCGAATCCGAGTCAGAGCCACGAACGACACCGACGTCTCTATCCGGACTAGGCGGTCGAGGCGGATCTGGTCTGTGGGCGGGCAGACGGCGGTCCCACGAGTGTCGCGAGCTGCGCGGCGACGATCGTTGCGGCCGCGAGCTTGGCGTCCTGGCGCTCCGAGTCGTTGCGAACTTCGGCAGCCATCACGCCGACACACCCGCCCGGCGTGACGAGAGGGGCGGCGATGGCGCCGCCCGAAATCTCATCGGCCATGACCGTTTGCAGCAACGAGGTCCTGAACGCAGCGGCGGTCGCGTTTTCGGCGTCCCTCGGAATCGTACCCAGACGATTGACCAGCTGCTGCGGATAGCCCTGGGCGAAGATCGGATTGAGCTCGCGACCATCTGGGTCGGCAATCCACAGGATGATGCCTGAGGCGTCGAGAAGGCTTGCCGTTCGATCGAGCAGTGACGGCAGCGCGCGCGTATCCACGACGCGCGCGAGATCGACGCAGAGCGTCGCGACGCCAGCGAAATCAGTCGTTGCCGGTAGTGCTGTTTCCACCGGGCCCTGCGCGAGCGAAGCCAGAACGGGCTCGAAAGCATCGTCGCTCGGCCCCGTTGCCATTGTGGCCGCGCTCATTGGTTCGGGTTGGGGAACGCTCTGGGGCGTGGGCTCTGCTTCGACGGCTCGAGATACTTGAGGTGTCTCGGCAGCCGGGGTCGATCTCGCGCGTGGCACCAGCAGCAGGACCACGAGCACTGATGCGGCCACCCCCGCGATCAGCGCAAAAATCTGTCGGTTCCGAAACGTCTCGACCAGGGCCTCACGAACCTGGAGCTCAGCCAGGCGGACCTGCTCGACCGACGCGAGTGCGGCGTCGGTTCGTTCGATTCCATCCCCAAAAACCACATCGCCCGCCAGCTGCCGCATGTCCGTCCGGACGTACTCAGCGGCCCGCTTGTCCGACTTCGCGAACTCGTTGAGCGCAGCCGTCGTGGCGTCCAGACCGGCAAGCGCCTCTGGTGTCGTCGCCTGCGCGCGAAGCGCCCGCACGTTCGCGCGCAGCGCTTCGAGGGTCTGCGCCACTCGAGCCACCCAGCGGTCGCCGGCCTGGCCGGCAGCAGCGTACCCGAGCTGCGCTGCGCGCATATCGAGTAGACCACGCTCGATGGCTCTTGCCGACGTATCGAAGGCCTTGGCCTCGAGCGCGGCGTTCGTGGCCTCGAAGTTGCCCTTCGCGAAGAGGAACGTCGCTGTGCTGATGGCGGCGAGGAAGAGACCAAGCAAAATCAGGCGGGCCGCACGACTCTGCATGAGACGCTACTATAGCATCCGACGCGTTGTCGATGCGTGGCGAAATCCTCGTGATCGACTTCGAGGCGACCAGACGTCATGCGTATCGTTGCGATCGTCAATCCGCTTTCCGGCGCGGGACTGGACCGCCACGCCGCTCGCCACCGCGTCGAGATGATCCGCCACGAGCTGAGGCGTCGCGACCTCACCGCGACGATTCATGTAACCGAACGGTCTGGTCACGCGCGCGAGTTGGCCGCGGCGGCGGTCATCGATCGGACGGACCTCGCCATCGTGTGGGGCGGCGACGGCACGGTCAATGAAGTGGGCGGCGCGCTCGCGGGGAGCCCAACCGCGCTCGGGCTCATTCCTGCAGGTTCCGGCAACGGTCTGGCCGGAGGGTTGGGCGTGCCGCGGGATCCTCACGCCGCGTTTGAGACCGCACTAGGCGAACGGACGATCGCCGTCGACGTCGGAATGCTCGACGATCGTCCATTTTTCAATATCGCCGGCATCGGCTTCGACGCGCACATCGCCAGGCTCTTCAATCAGCGGCCGCGCGGGCGCCGCGGCCGGTTGCCGTATATCGTGATCGGCGTGCGGGAAGGGTGCCAGTATGCGGGGAAAGACTACTCAATCACGCTCGACGGACGAAAGCTGCACACGCGCGCGCTGCTCATCGCGTTCGCCAACGGTCAAGAGTACGGCATGGGCGTGCAGATCGCGCCTGCTGCCCGGCTGGATGACGGGCTGCTGGAAGCGTGCGTTGTGGCGGACCGGTCGGTTCTTGCCAGGTTCCGAGACGCCAGACACCTCGCGCTCGGCTCCGTTCACCGGGCGCCCGACATGATTATTCAGTCGATCAGAAGCGCCACGCTCGAGTCGGAGGGGGATATCGAATTCCACCTCGACGGCGAACCCGGCGTCGCGCGGGACCGTCTGAGGGTAACGATTCGGCCCGGAGCGCTGAGGGTGAAGGTGTGACCCGTCTTGTCCGTGTGATCCGTGGCCCTACTTCACTTCTTTCATCGGGATCGCCGCCAGGAGCGAGGACAAGCCATGGCGGCCTTCGAATTTCACTGGCGGCAGATCCTGGAACATGAAGTCCCACTTCCAGCGCTCGGACGGATTGGACGCCTGCATCCAGGTTCGGGCCGAGACCGGCCGGGCGAATGCGATTGTTGTCACGCTGGCGTAAGTAGGGTTGGCGGCCATCGCACCGGCGAGCTCCGCGCGAACTTCGGCGCTGCTCTGATAGGCAACCGCGGCACCAAGAGCCAGACCGACATCGGTCAGGATCTTCCAATCTTCCTGCGCTTCTCCTGGTGACGACATGGCGCGAGCCGATGCCTGCAACCGGCCGTCCTGGTTGACGTAGGTCGCGTCCTTCTCGATCCACGATGCGCCAGGCAGAACGACATCAGCCGCCTTGGCCAGCTCCGTCAGCAGGACACCCTGCACGATGAGCAATGGCAGACGGCCGGACTTCTTCGCCGCAATTACCCAGGACACGTCGCCGATCGATCCATCAGGGCCGGGATCGAAGACGTACAAGGCTGGCACCCGGCCAGCCTCGACCTCTGCGCGGAACGAAGCGATGTCAGCATCGCCCGACGACGTGGTGTTGACGGGGAAGCCAAGATCGCGTGCGCCGCGGACATTCGGCGCATCGACCGGCGGCACCTTGAACTTTGTGTTCGCCGGTTGCGACTTGACACTCGTGCGCCAGCTGATCGCGACGCTCTCTCCGGGCAGGTTGAACGCGCCGCCGAGGCGTCCCAGGACAGAGAGCTCTTCGAGCGACGCGTGGGCAGAGATGAGAAACCGCAGCGCCGAAGGTCCGCCGGCCCCGACGACACCCTCCGACAGCCGCGCGAGCGCCTGACTCCAGCTAGCCGGCGCGCCGGCGACGAGCGGTTGCTCGAGTCGGCCGTCGCCCTCGATCCAGTGATAGTCGAAGCGGCCGATGTCGCACATCCAGTAGCCATTGACCTCCGGATTGAACCGCGGCGTCATGCGCGCCAGCCGCGCGCCCTTCGCCCACTCGGGCTTGGCCTTGAGCCACGCCGTCGTGTTGCAGCCTTTCTCACAGAGCGTGCAGATGGTGTCCACCGCCTCCGGGTTGTCCCACGGGCGGGCTTTGAAGCGGTAATCCCGAGTCGTGATTGCGCCGACGGGACACACATCCATCAGGTTTCCGGAGAGGAGCGAGTGCACGCCCTGCTCCTGGAACGTCGCAATCTCGCTCCCGTAGCCGCGATCGACGATGTTGATCTGGGCGTCGGAATCGACCTCTTTCATGAACCGGACGCAGCGCGTGCACAGAATGCACCGGTTGCGGTTGAGCATCAGCGTCGGGCCGAAATCCACGTCGGCTTTGACGCCTTCGCCATCGAACACCCGCCGCGGGAAGCCCATCCGACTCTCGTTCGGGCCAAAGCTGTAGGAGAAATCCTGGAGTGGACACTCGCCGCCCTTGTCACACACCGGGCAGTCGAGCGGGTGATTGATGAGCAGGAACTCGAAGACGCTCGCGCGCGCGTCGACCACATCCGGGGTCTGCGTGTGGACCACCATGCCGTCGGCGACCGGCGTCGAGCACGACGTCTGCAGCTTTGGCATCTTCTCGATCTTCACGATGCAGACCCGGCAGGATCCGTCGATTCCGAGGCCGGGGTGATAGCAGTAGTAGGGAACGCTGATGCCGGCCTCGATAGCCGCCTGCAGGACCGTCTGGCCCTTTTCTGCCGTGACGGTCCGCCCGTCAATCGTCAACGAAACGGTGTCCATAAGCCCCTAATTCTATATTGATTTTGCGCGCTTGACTTGGGCCCTCGCCCGTCCTACATTGGGCGTCTCGCCCCCAGCCAGGCTTCAACCCAAACGAGGGGAGGCCAGTTATGGACGCACTTCGTCTCCGCCCGCGGTTTCGTTTGGCGCCAATGTTCGAATGGGTCGTGGCCGCGCTCTTTCTGATTGCCACGCTCGCCGTCGGCTCGATGATCCTGCGCGAGCTCAGCCCGTCGCAGCCCGTCCGGCGCGCTGCGCCAGCCGCCCGGCCGCTGGTCGCGAGCATCCCGGCCGCGGTGCCACAACGCGCCGTCTCGGTGCCCTTGCTCCCGTTTCTCGATGGGAAAGAAATACGGATTGGCGAGTCGGTGTCGGCCGTTGCCGCGCGTCTCGGGCGTGCCGCAGAGAGTGGGCGTCAGGAAATTGACCGCGGCAGCCTCGGCGAACGGCTGACGCGCTTCTACGAGTACGCAGGGTCGCGCTTCATCCTCGTCTTCGAGCCGTTCGAGCGAAACGGCGAAGCCAGAGTCGCGGCGATCTACTTGCCGTAGATAGGCTCTCGGCTCTAGGCTCTCGGCTCAAGCTCATCGAGTAAGTAGTCGACGGTTTTGCCTAGAGCCTAAAGCCTAGAGCCTAGAGCCTAAAGCCTAGAGCCTAAAGCCGTTTCTACGAAACCGTCTTCTCAATCTCCGCCAGCGCGGCGTTGTCCTCGTTCGCTTCGACCTTTCGCAAAGCGCCCCCCCCAGGCTTGAGCTTCAGCGTGCGCTCGACGACGCGCTCGGTGACCGGCACCATGACTGACTCGGTTTCTCCGTTGGCGTAGGTCAGCGTCACCGTAATCGGGATTGGCGCGACGTCACCGCGCTGTTCGAACTTCACGACGACCGACGAAGCATCCGGCGAACGATACGTGAACGCCACGCGTGGGATTGCCACTCCATAGATCCACGTCTCGAAGAACGGCCCAAGATCGCGTCCCGTCGCGGCCTCCATCGCCGCTCGGAAGTCGTCGGTCCCGGCCTTCTTGAAGCGCCACTCGGCATAAAAGCGTCGAATGCCGAAAAAGAACTGCTCGTCGCCGACGAGCCTGCGAAGCATATGGAGGACGATCGCTGACTTGTTGTAGACGAGCGATCGAAAGACCGGCCGTTCGCCTTTGATGTGCCCGAGGCGATATCCGAGGTAGATAGGTCCCTGCGGTGACGTATCGATGCCTGAGCGCCGCATCTGTCGCAGGACTGACGGGAAGACGTTGGCGTCGAGCGCCTTCTCGGCGTAGAGCGCGGCGAAATACTGCGCGAAACCCTCGCTCAACCACTGTTCGTGGTAGTTCTTCCACCCGACCGCTTGTCCCCACCACTGATGCGCGAGCTCGTGCGCCAGGTAGAACGCCGGGAAGCCCTCGAAGTTCACCGGATCGTTGCGCCAGATGATCGGCGACGTCGGCAGCACCTGATTGAGCATCGCAAAGTACGCCGGGCTGTGGCCTCCTGGCGTTTCGTTCTCGGTAACGGCGAGCGTGAAGGCGGGATAGGGCGCCTCGCCGACGATTGAAGCGTAGAACTGCAGGATCGAGCTGGTCTGGTCGGCGAGCGCCCGGCCCCGTCCAATCTGACGCGGGTTCGCCTTGACAGTCAGTGCGAGCGTTGTTTCGTCGCCGGCAACAGCCACCGCCGCGCTGGGTTCGGCGACCGACGACGCGCGGGTCGGCCCGGGTTGGGTCGGCGCCAGCGGATCGGGGATAGCCACCCGGACATCTCCGAAATCACCGAGCGATGAACGAATCGGCAGTCGCGTGGCGACGACCTGCTGCATGCGGCTGACGATGAACGACAGATAGCGCACCGGCCGATCGTTCTGGAAGGTGAAGGTCTTGCCACCACGGATGGCGCCGGGGCCTGTCTCGCTCGTCGCCGCCGGTCGTCCGGTGAGCATGCCCGTCGCCACCACGTCGTACTCGGCCGGCACCGTGACCCGCAGCGTGCCGAGAGCGTAGTCGCTGACCGTCGACTGCGGATACCAGAACGAGTTGTTGCTGTAGATGAATCGCTGTTCGAGTGGAATCTGCGTGGGTTCCCGATCTCGTTCCTGCGCCTGCACGGCAATCGCCTCACGATCGAGATCGGTCGGTTCGAGGCGCCCGCTATAGACGACAGTCAGCGTGAACTCGTTGTCGCGAAACACCGGCGTCGGTAGGTTGACGATCAGGCTGTTTTGATTGATGACGCGAAGGTGGAGCAGGCGGCCGGCGCCGGGCGCGTACACGCCGCGGACGGCGAAGGCCTCCGCCAGCTTCAAGGTCATCGTCGTCATTGCCCCGGCGCGGACGCGGACGCGGAGGTGAGCCGTGCCGTTCATCCAGTAACGCTCCGGGGCAAACGTGGCATCGACTTCATACGCGAGCACGTCGTAGTCGACGAGCTCGTCCTCGCTGTAGAAGCGCCCGCGCGACTCGAGTTTTTCCGCCGACGCGTAGAGAGAAATATTGCGCCGCCGCCGACGGTCGAACACGGTAATGTCCTCGGCCTCGTTGCCGGAGCGCGCGTAGGTGAGATTACCGAACCTGCGGGTGCGCACCTCGGCGATCAGGTCGCCTGTGGTCGGCACGAGCGACCACCGATCGCGACTGAGGTCGGTCAGATCGATCTGGAGCGTCTTGCTGAGGAACTCATCGAAGACTTCGGTGGCGCGGCGCAGGTCGGCCTGGACAACTGGACGCGGAACGAGCGATTCGGCGCGGAACTTGGCCTCGAAATCTGATGGCCGGAGGCGGATGAACGCGGCGTCGAATTCCGCTTGCAACTCGTCGGCGCCGGTGAAGATTCGAATCTGTGTCCGCTCGGCCTGATCAGGGGGCGCAAACAGCATCCGCCCTCGACCGAGCAGTACGACTGCTGTGATCCCTTCGGGAATCTCGGCAACAAACGCCGTGCCCGACGCCATGTCGATCGTGACGTCCGGCCCCCGGACGACGAGGTTCTTGACGTCGAACTGACGGGAGGTATTCAGCGCGAGGCGGTAGAGTCCGGAGACGTTCGAGACGGCTTCGAGCCGCTCGATTCGCCAATCGTTCGGATCGGTCTTTGGCGCGGGCGGTCGGACTTCGACGCGCCAGGTCGCGAGCTTGGCTTCGATCCCCCGTTCGACGAAAACCTCGATCAGGAGTTCCTGACGGTTGTCCTGGAGCGCGAGGCGATCGCGCTCCTTGATGACGACGCGCGTCGGGTTCGCGCCGGCAGCCTCGGCGAATTCGTCGAGCGTCGACGCGTCGGTATCCCTGACGGTCAGCGCCAGGAGCGCCGTCCGGTCGCTTTTCGCGAGCGCCTGTTCGAGGCGCGCGACCAGCTTCTCGATCGCGTCGGGCGGCGTCGGGGGCTGCCCCGCAACACTCGACGCAAGCGCGAGGCACGCCAACGCCAGAAAAAGGCGAGCAGCCATGGATGGTCACATATTAGACCCCTCCGGGCCGCTTGGGGAGGCATGGACGAATTGTGGGATGAAATACTGGTTAAAGGCTCAAGGCTCAAGGCTCAAGGCTCGTCAAAGAGCTCTCACAACTTAGTAGCGGACAAGGATCTCAACGCTCTTCCTTGAGCCTTGAGCCCTGAGCCTTGAGCCAGCTTTTTCTTCAGCCGGAGCGCTTGACTGTCAGAATCGTCAGATCGTCGGTGAAGCGGGCCCGGTGGGCATGTGACTGAACCGCGGCGAGGACCTCCGAGCCGATGACCGATGGGGGCTTGTCCGCGTGCCGCTCGAGGACGAGTTCGAGGCCGTGTTCTTCAAGCGGCTGGCCCGACGGGTCTTCGGCTTCGGTGATGCCGTCGCTGTAGAACACGAGGAGGTCACCGGGCGCGAGGTGCGTCTCCGCCGCGGTGTAATCGGCGTTCTCGAAGAGTCCCAGAGCGATGCCCGTACCGTGCAGACGCTCGAATCGGCCATCCCGCCGCCGGATGAGCGGCGGGTTCTGACCGGCGTTGACATACGTCAGCCGGCCTGTGCCGGGCTCGTAGATCGCGTAGACGAGCGTGATGAAGCGGGAGGCCGGGCTGTGGCGGCAGATCTGGATGTTCAACCGCGCGACGAGCGCCGCCGGCGCGAGCTTCTCCTCGACGAGCGTCCGTAGCGCTGCCAGGAGCAACGCCATGAGCAGCGCCGCCGGACTTCCCTTGCCGGCGACATCGCCGAGCGTCAACACGATGCGTCCATCCGCCTGGGGCAGCACATCGTAGAAATCTCCGCCGACGGTGTTCGCGGGTTTCGTGAAGCCGGAGATGTCGATGTCGGCAGCCGTGTAGGTGCCGCGGGGCAGCAGGGCGAGCTGAATTTCCCTGGCGACCTCGAGCTCACCTTTGAGCGAGAGTCGTTCCGCGACTTCGAGGAGGACCAGCAGGTTCACGAGGACGAGGCTCAAAACCAGCGCGAAGGTGCCGTTCGCCCAGACGGGCAAGAGCACGCCGATATTGAAGAGAGGAAGCCCGACCGGAAAGTCGACGACGGCAAACCCTCGAAACAGCTGGACGATACCGAGGAGCGCGATGATGAGCGCCGCGAAATAGACCGCCCGCCGTGCCGCGGGCAGCTTCAACGTGAAGGCGACAAACACCTGCCGAAAGCGCAACACGAACTGCCGCCACCAGGGCAGGGCTGACAGCTCGTCTTCATCGAGCCCGCGCGCGAAAAAATCGTACGCGTCGCGCGTATCGTGCGTGAAGAGGCGCTCGAGATCTTCCCTCGAGAGATCACGAGTGTAGGTGTGGAACCACTCGCGGGCGCGGTCGGCTGCCGGCGGCGTTTGCCGCTGATCCTGACTCGAGGTCGCAGTCGCCATAAAGTCAGTATACGGGCCGCGACGGCTGGATGTTTTGCTGGGGTCTGACCCCGGTCTGACCCCGGTCTGACCCCGGTCTGACCCGCGACCCGCTAACCAGCCTCGAGGAACGTTCGGGTGAAGCTCGCGATGTCGTCGTAAATGCCGGACAGCTCCTGCGGGTCGGCAAGGAAGACGATGCGGAAGAACCCGTCTTCGGGCCGAGTGCCGAAGCCCGAACCGTAGACACAGAGAACGCCGGTTGCGCGCAGGAGCCCCAGGACGTAGTCCGCGTCGGTCTTGCCTGGCGGAAGCGCCACGCGCGGCATCGCGTAGAAGGCGGCAGTTGGCGGCACTGCGGTAATCCCGTCGATGGCGTTGAGGCGGCTCGTCGTCAATTCGGCCCTGAGCTGCAGCGCGGCGCGGAAAGCCACCTGGTGCGACCGGTCGCCGTTCAGAGCAGGCGCGATCGCGTGCTCCATCGGTCCGGTCGCGCACAAGCGACCATCGGCGAGCTTCTTGATTGCCCCGAGCGCGTCGTCCATGACGCGGAGTGCCGCCAACCGCCATCCAGCCGGCGCGCCAGCCCGGCGCCAGGTAGGCCTTCGACAGCGATGAGAATGAAATGACTGGGGCGTCCGGATAGCCGGCGGCGATGGCGGGCACCGGCCCGTCGAAGGCGAGATCAGCGTAGACCTCGTCGGCGAGGAGCACAAAGTTGTGACGGTCGGCCAGCTCGACCAGGGCCCGTCGGGTTTCGAGCGGGTAGCTCGCGCCCGTCGGGTTGTTCGGGTCGATCACGACGAGCGCGCGCGTCTTCGGCGTGACCAGGCTTCGCACGTGGTCGACGTCCGGCATCCACCCGCGGTCCGGGTCGGTGCGGTAGAACACGGCTCGAGCGCCGATTTTCGCGAGCACAGCCGTGTACAATGGATAGGTCGGGACTGGGACCAGCACGTCGTCGCCCGCCTCGGCGAGCGCGGTCAGCGCCAATTCGATCCCTTCCGACGTGCCTGACGTGATAACCACACGGTCGGGCGACACCGGCATGCCCCGCCGATCACATTCGGCCGCGACCGCCTCGCGAGCCGACAGGATGCCGACCGACGGCGCGTAGCCATTCTGGCCAGTGCGAATCGCCCGGTCGACCGCTTCAATGAGGTGCGGAGGCGTTTCGAAGCCGAACGTGATCGGGTCGCCGATATTAAGGTAGCGGACGCGGCGTCCCGAGGCCTCAACCTTTCGGGCTTCCGTCACGATATTGCGGATTGCGTAGACGAAGCCACCAATTCGTGACGCGACAGGGATAGGAGAGGTCGTTCGGGCGTCCATTTCCCGCAAATCTTAGCAGGAAAAGCCCCCTGTCCGGGTGGGCGCGGGTTTTGTAGAAATAACAGTCGGTGATTTTGCGAATCGCGTAAATAATACGCGACTGAAGCGGTTTTTCGGGGACGACAGGTATGTCATCTATTTTAAAATCAACGGCTTACGGCCATGGCAGGCTCTTTGGAATAGCTGAGGCCATGCTGGCCCGTGTGGGTGTCCTAACGGCGTCAGCGGTGTTGGTGGCGTGGCCAGGTTTGGTGTCAGGTCCAGCGCGGGCGCAAGGTGCCGCAGCTCCCACCCAGGATCCGGCCCCCCGGTTCAAGTCGGCGGTCGACCTGGTTTCCGTGTCGGCGGTCGTGAGAGATAAGAAAGGCCGGTTCGTGTCGCGCCTCTCCCGCGAAGACTTCATCGTGGTCGAGGGCGGCGAACGCCGGCCGATCGTCGGGTTCAACGCCGAAGCCGACGGTCCGGTCAAGGTGGCGGTGCTCTTTGACATCAGTGGAAGCATGCGCGTCGGCACCAAGTCCGTCGACGCGCAGCAAGCCGCCCGGCACCTGTTCAGTTCTTTGAAGAAGGGTGATGAGGCGGCGCTTTTCGCTTTCGACACGCAGTTGCAGAAGGTCACCGGCTTCACGACCGACTTCAAAGGCCTCGAGGCGAAAGTCGACAAGGTCGAGCAGCCGTTCGGACAGACATCGCTCTACGACGCCATCGCGGAGACGGCGAAGGCGGTGGGCGACGCGGCAGGGGGCAACGTTGGCGGCGTCCCGCAACGCGCGGCGATTGTGGTCTTGACCGACGGGATCGACACGAAGAGCCGATTGACGCCGCAGGAGGTCTCAGCCGTCGCCAGCAGCATCGACGTGCCGGTCTACATCATCGCCGTAATGTCGCCAGTCGACGACCCGAGGAATCCCGATTACGGCACAGGGGCCTTGAGCAGCGGCTTGACGGACCTGGCGCGATGGACGGGCGGAGATTTCTTCTTCGCGGTCGCGCCCGCGCACGCGAGCGTGGCGGCGCGGCAGATTGTCGGTGAGATGCGGAACCAGTACATGCTCGCGTTCGAAGCCTCAAGACGAGCTGGCTGGAGGTCGTTGGAAGTGCGCGCGCGCGATCGGGAACACATTGTGCGTGCACGCAGTGGTTATACCGCGGGGAACGGGTCGTCGTCCCCTGAAGTGGCGCGGCAGCAGTAGGCACGAAGTCGCGGGGAGCGGCGCAAGGATTTCGCGGTCGAGCGGAGCAGGTCGTGAGTGTGAGGAGCGGGTCATAGTTTCGGCGGTCGCGTTCCACCTAGGGCGCGAGGAGTTCATACTTCTGGAGGAGTAGTCATGAAGAAAGTCGTGGTAGCGGTACCGTTGCTCGCGCTCGCTCTTGGCAGCACCACTGCGTGCGCGACCAAGAAGTTCGTGCGCGGAGAAGTCGGCCAGGTCAACAACAAGGTGGACACGCTCTCTCGCTCGCTCGAAGAGACGCAGGAGCGCACCAAGGCCAACGAGGCGCGTATTGGTGAGGTCGACCAGAAGGTCGGCGTCGCCGATCAGAAGGCAGTCGCGGCCGGACGGAGCGCCGAAGCAGCGGGCGCGGCGGCAGCGGCCGTCAACACCCGCGCCGACGCGATCGAGAAGTCGTCCAAGCGGATCATGTACGAGGTCGTGCTGAACGAAGAGAAGGGCAACTTCAAATTCGGACAGGCGACGATGCCCGACACGGTGACGCCTGAGCTCGATCAGCTCGTGCAGCAGCTCAAGTCGAATCCCAACGGCGCCTTCATCGAGATCGAGGGGCACACGGACAACGTCGGCGACAAGGAGATCAACTACAAGATCGGTCTCGAGCGCGCCGAGAACGTGAAGCGCTACCTGTATGAAATGCACCAGGTGCCGCTCCACAAGATCAGCATCATCAGCTACGGCGAGGAAAAGCCGGTTGGTGACAACAAGACCAAGGACGGCCGTTCGCAGAACCGGCGCGTCGTGATCAAGGTGCTCGTCTAAGGGCAAGCACCTGTCCACCTCAGCGGAACCCTGCCTCCCGTCCAGGGTTCCGCGGGGTGGATACTTCAGTCTGCAGTCGGCAGTCGTCACTCTCTAGTCTTCAGTCGAATTGGTTGCTGCGATCGACCGGGGGCGGAACGCTGGGGGCCGTACCGGGCTGGTCCGGTATCGGTGTCCATGATTAACGTCAGCACTTTCGCAGGGTGCTTCGCGCTCCGCCTCCGGTCGATTGCAGCGGCTTCCTTCCCGAAACCTTTCCCCTTAGCTGAAGTTTATCGGCCGGCCCGCCGATAGGGCTGTCATGCGATCCACTCTTCGCCAATTAGCTGGAACTACGTTCCTGAGCCTCGCGGGACTGCTCGTCGCGACGCCCGCCGCCGCCCAGGGGTTCGGAGTAGGCGTCCGCATGGCGTGGATCAGGAGCGACGTCAATCAGGACGAAGTTATCGATGAGGATTCTGTGCGGTTCATTGGCGGGCAGATCCGACTCGGACTCTCCCAGCGCATGGGCGTCGAAGTGTCGCTCGATCGTCACTCGGAGTCGTTCGAGCTCCTCAACCAGAAGGTCAAGGAAACGCCTATCCAAGCGTCGCTCCTCCTCAAGTTGGCCGGAGGTGGCTTTCAGCCGTATCTGCTCGGCGGTCCTGGTTGGTACAAACGGAGCGTTTCGCCCATCGAGGGACCGGCGGACGAACTCGACGTCAGCACGACCGAGTTTGGCTGGCATGCGGGCGGGGGCGTAGAAGTCCGCGCTGGGAGACACTTCGGCATCCACGCCGACTATCGCTATACCTTCCTCGACTTCAACGACGATGAAGATGAAGAAATTCCCGGCGGGGGGTTCGTAGGCCGGCTGTTGCCGGGCTATAAGGGCTCGATGTGGACAGTCGGGGCGACGGTGTACTTCTAGAGCCACGGATTACACGGACAGCAGATCGGGCTAATGAGATAGGTTTAGCCTGCCGCAATCTTCTCCATCGCTCCCGCGAACGTGTCGATCTCCTCGATCGTCGTGTAGACATTCGGCGTGATCCGCACGCCTTCGTATTCGGCATGTACGATTGGCGTGGCGATGATTCTCCAGCGTTCCCAGAGCGCGGCGACGACCTTCGGCGTCGGCACGCTCGTGATCTGCACGGTGCCGATGGCGCACGACTGCGCCGGGTCGAGGCTCGTCTGCAACCGGATTTTCGGGTGCTCAGCGAGCCGCTTCGCCCATCGATCCCTTAGGTAGCGGAGCCGCGCCGCCTTGCGCTCGATGCCGATTCCCTCATGAAACGTCAACGCTTCGGAGATTGCGTTGTGGTTGGCGGCCGGATGGGTCCCGATCTCCTCGAACTTGCGGATGTCGCTCGCCTTCGAGGCGTCGGCCGGCGTGAGCGGCCAGAGCGAGGCGATGTTCTCGCGGCGCACGTAGAGGAATCCGGTGCCGATCGGCGCGAGCAGCCACTTGTGCAGGCTCGTGCCGTAGTAGTCGCACCCCAGGTCCGCCGCCTTGTAGGGGAAGTGCGCAAACGCGTGCGCGCCGTCGACGACGGTCTTGATTCCGCGCCGGCGCGCTTCGTCGCATACCTGCCGAACGGGAAAGATCTGTCCGGTCAGGTTGGTGATGTGGCAGAAGTGCAGGACTCTGGTTGACGGCGTGATCGCGCCGATCAGTCGATCGGCGAGATCCTGAGGCGACTTTGGCGGCACTGGAAACGAGATCTTCGTGAGCTTGATGCCGTCGCGGCGGACGCGCTGTTCCCACGTATCGATCATCCGGCCGTAGTCCTGATTCGTCGTCACCACCTCGTCGCCGGGCTTGAGCGTGAGGCCGAGCTGCGCGATCTGAAGTGCTTCACTCGCATTGCGGGTGACAGCGAGCTCCTCCGGATCGCAGCCGAACTCGAGCGCCAGCTGACGGCGCACGCTCTCGATGTTCGGCTCGAGGATCTGCCACATATGGTAGACCGGCGCCTGATTCGAGATGTCCAGATACCGCTTCAGCGCCTCGTGAACGACGCGCGGGCTCGGGCAACAGCCGCCGTTGTTGAGATTGATGATCGTCCGATCGAGCGTGAAGGCCTGCTGGATCTCGCGCCAGTAGGTTTCATCCGACGCGACGCTGGCAGGCGACTGCGCGGTGATTCGCTGGCCCGCCGCCTGCACGCGGAGAATCCCGGTATTAGTGAATGCCGCTGTGGCGGCTGCTCCCGCCACGCTAGTCGCCCGCAGGAATTGCCGACGGCTCAACGCCGATGATGGTTGTCTCATGACGACCTGAACCTTGAACGTAGACCCTGAACCGTGAACCCTGAACCCTGAACCCGTGAACCCTGAACCAGCCGGAGGATACTGTATTTCGATCTCCGAACGGTGACACAATAAGCTGCCTCCGCGGGTCTGCGACCTCGCGGTGGGAGGGCACGTGACGCTCGTTGGTCCTACCGTACTCCGTCTGGCGATCGGCACGATCTTCGCGGCGCACGGCGCGCAGAAACTGTTTGGAGTGTGGGGCGGCGGCGGTCCGTCGGGCACCGCGGCCTTTTTCGCCCAGCTCGGCCTCACGCCAGCCTACCCGCTGGCCCTACTCGTCGGAGTCGTCGAACTCGGAGGCGGCTGTCTGCTCATCGCGGGCGCGTTCACGCTCGTTGCTTCCGCAGTGCTGACCGTCACGATGCTCGTGGCGGTGTGGACGGTCCATCTCGCGAACGGGTTCTTCCTCAATTGGACGATGGCCCCAGGGCAGGGTCATGGCTACGAATACAGCGTCTCGCTCATCGCGACACTCGTCTCGCTCATGTTGACGGGTCCCGGCGCGTTCTCGATCGATGGCTACCGCGCTCGCGCCGCGGAAGCCCAAGCGTTTGGACGCGCCAGAATGCGAGCAGGTCAGGTATGACGGTCCGTCTCGGCGGAGTCGTGATCACCAACCCGTCCAAGCCGTTGTGGCCGGCCGAGGGGCTGACGAAACTCGATCTCGCCCAGTTCTACTCTCGAATCGCGTCGCAGATTCTGCCGTGGCTCAAAGGCCGGCCCCTCGCGTTGGAACGCTTACCGGACGGCGCGCGCAAGACCTGCTTCTACCAGCATCTCGCGCCTGCCAACCTTCCCGCCGGAGTGCCGACGATGCCTCTTCCCGCGCCGGCGGCCGGCCACCAGGCGAAATACATCATCGGCGGCACACGGAAGACGCTGCTCACGCTCGTCAACTACGGCTGCGTCGCGATGCATGTCATGAACAGCCGCACGGACCATCTCGATCGGCCCGACTGGCTCGCCTTCGACCTGGATCCTGCGGATGGATTCGAGTCAGCCGCGCGCGCTGGCCTGCTGCTGCGCGACCGCCTCGCGGATCACGGGCTCGAGTCGTTCCCCAAGACGTCCGGCGGTCGGGGCTTGCATGTCTTCGTTCCGCTGAGACGGGGCGCCGCGCAGGATCAAGTGCAGGCGTACGCCGCCGCGATTGCCCGTGAGCTCGCGGCCGCCTACCCGACAATCATTTCCGTCGAGGCCAGGCAAGCCCGTCGGCGCGCTCCCGTGTACGTCGGCATCATGCGCAACGCGTCCGGACAGACAATCGCGCCACCCTTCGCCGTTCGGTGGCAGTCCCTCGCCCCCGTCTCGATGCCTCTCAGCTGGGACGAAGTCAGCCCGCGCCTCAACCCCGGCATCTTCAACATCCGCACCGCGGAACGCCGGATGGCCCGCAAGTCACCGTGGTCCAGATTCTTCGGCCACCGTCAGACGTTGCCGCGAATTTAGGCTCAGGGCTCAAGGCTCAGGGCTCAAGCAAGAGCATCGAGTTCTAAGCCGAGCGAGTAGGATCTGAGAGATTTTGCTTGAGCCCTAAGCCTTGAGCCCTGAGCCATGACGTTGACCAACAAAACCGCTCTGATTACGGGCGGCAAGCGAATCGGCGCTGTCGTCGCCGCGGAGCTCGCGCGCCGGGGAATGGACGTGGCGCTGTCCTACCAGCGGTCGAAAGACGAAGCCGAAGCGACGGCTCAAACCGTGCGCGACGCGGGACGGCGAGCCGTCGTGCTGCAGGCGAACCTTTCCAGAGGGGAAGACTGCGCGACGTTGGTCAATGGGGCCGCGGCGGCGCTCGGGCGGCTCGATGTTCTGATCAATATGGCGTCCGTGTATCGTTCGCACGCGCTTGCCGACATCGACGAGGCACGGTGGGACGAAAGCCTGAACGTGGACTTGAAGGCCGCCTACCTGTGCGCGCGCGCGGCTATCCCACACATGCGGGCCGCTGGCGGTGGACGGATTGTAAACTTCAGCGACTGGGTCGCGGCGAGCGGCCGGCCACGCTATCCGGGATACCTCCCGTACTACGTCGCCAAGCGAGCGATCATCGGCTTGACCGAAGCGCTGGCCCTGGAGCTGGCCGCGGATCAGATCCTCGTCAACGCGATCGCGCCGGGACCAATACTGGCGCCTCCGGACACGAGTGACGAAGAGCTCAAGTCAGTGGAATCAGCGACGCCTCTTGGCCGCTGGGGAGGCGAGGGCGAGATTGCGACCGCCGTTGTGTTTCTGCTGGAGTCGGGGTTCGTGACCGGCGAGACGATTCGAGTCGACGGCGGGAAGGCACGTCAGGTAAGTGAGGAGCTCCTTTCGACAAGGTACTTCCCCAACGATTCCAGCGCCCCGGTAAGCTCGCGGCGATCCCTCGCGAAGCAGAAGCGGATGTAGCCCTCGCCGTTGTCGCCGAAATCGGCGCCGGGCACACAACCGATCCTGGCGCGGGCGATGAGGTCTTGCGCCAGGGCCCAGGACGATGACGCGGACGCTGACTGGTCGGGTCCATCGCCTCGATCGCCGGTCAGCCTCCATGATGGGTCGATGCGCAAGAACGCGTAGAACGCCCCCTTGGGCCGCGCCCCTTCCAGGATGTGGCCGGCGTGGCGCGCGATCCCTTCGTAGAACAGATCACGGCGTGCCTGCAGCTCGATCCGAAACGCCTCGATGCATGCCTGCGAGCCTTCGAGTGCCCCGATCCCGCCATACTGCACGACCGATGCGATGTTGCTCGCCGTGAAGAAGAGCACTTTCTTCATCCGGTCACGGAGCGCCGCGTCCTTGACGGCGACGTAGCCCAGCCTCAGCCCGGTCATCGCGTAGGTCTTGCTGAACGTGTAGAACGACAGCGTCCGATCGTACATACCCGGCAGCGACGCCGGGCTCACGTGCTGCGCGTCGTCGAAGACGACATCCTCGTAGGCTTCGTCCGAGATAATCCAGATGCCGTGCGCGTCGGCGATGGCCGCGATCCGCTCGATGTCGGCTCTCGTCAACACGCCCCCAGTCGGGTTGTGAGGCGAGTTGATGTAGATCGCCTTGGTCTTCGCCGTGATTTTTGACTCGAGCTCGTCGAGATCGAATCGCCAGCCCAGACGCTCATGTAACGGACATGGCACGACGACGCCGTGCGCGAGCTTGATGTTGCCCATCGAGGGCGGCCACTCCGGGTCGGGTACGATGACTTCGTCGCCTGGCTCGAGCAGGCCATGGCACAGGATGAAGAGCGCGTGGATCCCGCCGTTGGTGATCAGGATCTCGTCGGGCGCGCCGATCGGAATGCCGTTCGTCTTTTGGAGCTTCTCGGCGACGAGTTCCTGGAGGCGCGGCAGACCTGCGGTCTGGACGTAGTGGCTGCGGTTGTCGTCAATCGCCTTCCGCATCGCCTCCTTGACGGTATCCGGCGCGTCGAAGCTGACGTCCCCCTGATCGAGGCGGAACGGATCCTTGACGCTGTACATCATGTCGCGGATGCGGATGATGCCCGACAACGGAACGGCGTCGATGTATTGGGCCATTTTAGGGGGCTCAGGGCTCAAGGCTCAAGGCTCAAGCAAGAACCTTCGAGCGAGCGCTCCACGATCTTACCTGAGCCTTGAGCCCTGAGCCTTGAGCCCAGGCCTTGAGCCTACAATAGGACCGTGGCCCGAGCCGGTGAATCCATCGAAGACTACTGCCGCGCGTGCAAGCTGGATCGGATGCACACGGTGGTCGCCGCCGATCCCAATGGCGTGCCGATTCGTGTAGCGTGCGGCTATTGCTCGAGCGAGCACAACTACCGGGGCGGACCGCGCATGGATGTACGGGACTCATCCGCGCTCGCCGAGGGTTCGGCGAACCGCCGCAACCTTGGCGGCGGCTCGTCCGCCTCGCGCCCCAGCGCGCCCGGCGCCGATGCGCCGCGCCCGGCCAGATCCGATCGGCAACCCTTCCCCATCGTCAGCGAACGCGAAAGGACCGCGGCTCCAATGTCTGTTTCTGCAGACCAACCCGACCTCGAACTGCTCCTGCGCCGCATCATTCGCGAAGAGGGAGGCGTGACCGCCGTGGCGCCGGCCGAGAAATGGCGAGGCGGCACCATGGTGCTGAAACCTGGCAACGGCTCGCAGGACAAAACCTGGCCGATCGAGACGTTCTTTCACAAGGTCGTGATGATCCGCAATCGCCTGCGCACGCTCGAGCAACAGGTCAACGGCATGGACCTGCCCGAAGACGTCAAGGTCAAGCTCCAGAGCTATATCAGCGGTTGCTACGGGTCGCTCACGAGTTTCAACGTGCTTTTTGCGGAAACCGACGATCAGTTCAAAGGTGCCGCCGCTGACTGAGGGCCGGGTCAGATTCTGACCCAGTTGTCAGCCATCAGCGAGCGTCAGAATGCGCTGCAGCGTCGTCGCAGCCTTTCCGATCGGCAGGTTGCTGACGTAGAAATGCCTGACGCCGGCCGCGCGGAGCTCACGGATCGAACGCGCGCAGACCTCTTCTGCGCTCGCTCCCGCGCCGAACTCCCTGGTCAGCTCCTCGGCCGGCACCGGGAGAAAGTCCTTCAAGGTTCTCAGCGTTTTCGCGTTCGCGGAGCGGTAGTAGAACACTCCGAAGAGCCCCGGCAGCTTCAAGCGACGTCGTCCTGCCTCGTCCAGGAAGCGCTCAACCTGCGGCCGGCTGTGGTGCGAGACGATCTGCGTCAAGTAGAACTCGGCGGTCACGCGGTCAGCGAGGAGGTGACCGACCTGCGCTGACGGATCGGCATGCGGGTTGGCCCAGCCTCCGAGAGTGAGATCCGGCCGATGCCGCCTGATGTGCTCGCGAAGCTGCCAGGCATGGTCGACGCATCGCGGCGGACCGACGCTCTTGTCGCCGCCGAGCACGACGAGCGACTCGAATCCGTGCTGCGAGGCGCGATCGGCATACGCCAGGCAGTACTCGAGCGGATGCTTGGTCGTCAGAAACGGCGCGATTCGCGCGCGCGGAACGTCGTTCCCGAGGTTGATGACGAGGTGCCTCAGGTTGTCTTCTTCCTTGAGTCCGACGGCGCTGTCTGTGAGAAAGACGTAGCGTGCTGCCCCGGGTCAGGCTCTTGACCGCGTGATACGTGTCGATCCACGCATCCATGCTCGCAGCGGTGGCGAGCTCGGCGCGCGGCGGCCGGAGTTCCGCGGTGATGACTGACGATTCGGCCTGAAGATCCTGAAGCAATGTCGACATGTGCTGTGCGATCGGCATCCCACCTGTGATCGGCGCCTGACTTCCGAACTATCTCATGCACCCGATCCGTGCTGTCCGTGTAATCCGTGGCTCTACTATCATAACGGTGTGTTTGGCGCGCTCGCGTCGCTGCCGTCGGTCCCGTTCGCGCCCGAGCCCACGCCGGTCGAGGAGATGACACGGCTCGCGGACGGCGCTTGGCGGCGGGCCCCGCCTGTTGGTCAAGCGCGACGATGCGATTGGGTTCGCGTTTGGCGGCAACAAGGTGCGCAAGATGCGGCTCGTGGCCGCCGATGCGATCGCCCGGCAGGCCGACACGCTCATCACCTGTGGCGGTGTGCAGTCGAATCACGCGCGCGTTACTGCGGCGGCGGCGGCCAGGCTGGGCTTGCGCTCTGTGCTCGTCGCCAACGGCGCCCGGCCCGATCGCCCGACCGCCAACGCGTTGCTTGCGAACCTGCTGGGTGCGGACATCCGCTACGTTCCGACGCGCGAAGCGCGCGTGCCGGAGATGGAGGCGGCTGCCGCTGCCGAGCGCGCGGCCGGCCGCACGCCGTATGTAATCCCGGTGGGCGCGTCGACGCCCCTCGGCGCCGCCGCGTTTGTTCACGCCGCAACCGAGCTCTTCGAGCAAATCGCGCCCCCAGACGTCATCGTTCATTCAACGTCCTCAGGTGGAACGCAGGCCGGGCTCGTGGCCGGTTGCGCCCTTGCGGGCGTGCGGACGAGAGTCGTCGGCATCAGCGCCGACGAGCCGGCGGCGTCGCTTTCGGCGGATGTCAGACGAATCCTCGATGGCCTGATCGATCTGATCGGACCCGGCGGGCCGCACGCGCGCACACTCGCCGACGCTAAGATCGAAATCGACGATCGCTTCGTCGGCGACGGTTACGGCGTGCCGACGCCGGAGTCGCGCGAGGCCATCGAGCTTGTCGCGCGAACCGAAGCGCTCTTCCTCGATCCAACCTATACGGCCAAGGCGATGGCCGGACTGATCGCCCAGGTCAGAAGCAAAGTGTTTCAGGAAACCGAGACGGTGCTCTTCTGGCACACCGGCGGGCAGGTGGGGCTGTTTGCGTAATGTTGAGTGCTGAGTGCTGAATGCTGAAGTGAATGTGGAATTGCTAAGGACGAAATTGAAAGGCTGAAGAAAGCAAGTTCGACTAACGACTGTGAAGCTGATAGCTGAAAGCTGATAGCTAGATGCCTAAACTGACATTTCTTGGTGCGGCGCGAACGGTGACGGGGTCGAAGCACCTGCTCGATACCGGGTCGGCGAGAGTGCTCGTTGACGGCGGCCTGTTCCAGGGACTCAAAGAGCTGCGCGAGCGCAACTGGCGCGATCTGCCGATTCGTCCGTCCGACATCACCGCTGTCGTTTTGACGCACGCGCACCTCGATCACTGCGGCTACCTTCCGCGTCTGGTGGCGCAGGGTTTCCGCGGGCGGATTTTCTGCACGCCCGGCACGCAGGATCTCTGCCGCATCGTGCTGCCAGACTCAGGACGTATTCAGGAAGAAGACGCCGAGAACGCGAACCGGCACTCGTACTCGAAGCACTCGCCGGCGCTGCCGCTCTATACCGAGGCCGACGCGTTCCGCGCGATCTCGCTGCTGCAGCCGGTCGGCTACGATCGCCCGGTGCCGGTCGCCGACGGCGTGGAAGTCGACTTCATCAACGCCGGTCACCTGCTCGGCTCGTCATACGCGCGAGTTCGCGCCGCGGGAATGACCATCCTCTTTGGCGGCGATCTCGGACGCTTCGGTCGTCCCGTGCTCCCGGATCCGACGATGGTCGATGAAGCCGACTATCTGCTCGTCGAGTCCACCTACGGCAACCGGATCCACGAGAAGGACGACAACGGCGACGAAGCTGGCCCAGGCGATCAAGGCGACCGCCGATCGCGGCGGCAAGATGATCATTCCGGCGTTCGCCGTCGGCCGCGTCGAGGAAGTGCTCTACTGGATCAAGCGCCTCGAAGACGAGCGTCGGATTCCCGTGTCTGCCCGTCTTCGTCGACAGTCCGATGGCGACAGAGGCGTTGGGCAGCTACACCGAGCGCGTGCGTGAGCTGGATCCCGAGATGCAGCCGGAAGAGCGCGACGAAAAAGCGCCGCACGGGCGCGCCGCCCGTAACGAACCTCGCGAGGAGCGCCGCGAGCAGGCGCGTCGGGAACGCCAGGTCTGCGTCTTCTGCACCGAGCGCTTCCGAACGATCTCGTCGCCGCAGGAATCCAAGGATCTCACGGCGTCGAAGATGCCGGCGATCGTCATCTCGTCGAGCGGCATGGCGACCGGTGGCCGCGTGCTGCATCACCTCAAGGCCGCGCTGCCCGACCCACGGAACTCGGTGCTCCTGGTCGGGTTTCAGGCGGCCGGAACACGTGGGCGCCAGCTGGTCGATGGCGCGCCAGCGGTCAAGATTCACGGGCAGGTCATCCCTGTCCACGCCCGCGTCGAGAAAATCGACTCGATGTCGGCGCACGCCGACTCGCAGGAGATCCTGCGCTGGCTCGGCGGCTTCAAGCGCCCGCCGCGGATGACCTTCCTGGTCCACGGCGAGCTCGTCGCGATGGAGGCGCTGCAGGCGTCGATCAAGGCGAGCCTCGGCTGGCAGACGAAGCTGCCGGACCAGGAAGAGTCGGTGGAGCTGACATGACGCTCGGGGCTCGCGGTTCCAGGGTCGGCACTCGGAACGGCGGCTGTCGCGCGCGCAGTACCAGATCGAGACCATGACCTCGAGGGGCGTTGTGTGCCTGATGGGAGCAATGATGGCCGTCTCCGCTGGGTGTAGTGGATGTAGCGGGAGGAATACTCCGTCAACGGATAGCGCGAAGCCGGCGGCGGTCGCATCGGCGCCGGCCGACCGCAAGTACCTGCTCGAACGCGTCGACGATGCGGCCGTCGTGCAGCTCTACGCCGATGGCTTCGAAAAGCTCGCGCTGCGCGAAAAGACGCTCGTCTGGCACCTCTACCAGGCGGCGCTCGCGGGCCGCGACATCTTCTACGACCAGCGCTACGCCCACAACCTCGAGATGCGCAACGTTCTCGAGGAGATCATCACGCATCCGGAGAACGTCGATCCGCAGACGCTCGCCGAGATTCAGCGCTACACCAAGCTCTTCTGGATCAACACCGGCCCCTACAACAACCTGACCGCACGCAAGTTCGTGCTCAAGTGCACGACGGAAGCCTTCGCCGCCGCGGCCGCCGCGGCTCAAAAAGGTGGCGCGAAATTCCCGCTGCGGGCCGGTGAATCACTCGAGGCGCTGCTCACACGCCTGCAGCCGATGTTCTTCGACCTGAACGTCGATCCGGTCGTCACCAACAAGACGCCCGGAGCGGGAAAGGACATCCTGGCCTCGAGCGCCAACAACCTGTATGTCGGCGTCACGATGAAGGACATCGACGGCTTCGACGAGAAGTACCCGCTGAACTCGCGGCTGGTCAAGACAAACGGGAAGCTCGTCGAAGAGGTGTATCGGGTCGGCGGAAAGTACGACGCGCAGATTCGAGCGATCGTGCAGCACCTCGAGGCGGCGATCCCGTTTGCGACCGAGCCGATGGCGAAGGCGCTCAGGGCGCTGGTGAAGTTCTACCAGACCGGCGAAACGGTCGATCGCGCGGCCTACGACATCGCCTGGGTCGAGGACAAGGCGTCGCCGGTCGACACCATCAACGGCTTCATCGAGGTCTACATGGACGCGCGCGGGATGAAGGGCTCGTGGGAGGCGCTCGTCTTCTACGTGGACCCGGAAAAGACCGCCGAGATCCGCAAGCTGGCAGCCGACGCGCAGTGGTTCGAGGATCGGATGCCGTGGGAGCCGAAGTACCGCAAGCAGGGCGTCACCGGCATCACGGCCAACGCCATCGACGTCGTCATCGAGACCGGCGACTCGGGGCCGATCACGCCGGTCGGCATCAACCTGCCGAACGATCAGGAGATTCGCGAGAAGTACGGCAGCAAGTCCGTGTCGCTGTCGAACGTGAACGAAGCCTACGACCGATCGACGTCGGCCGAGTTCCGGCGCGAGTTCGCGTGGACGCCGGAAGAGGCGGCGCGCGCGGAGAAGTGGAGCAGCCTGGCCGGTGAGCTGACGACCAACATGCACGAGGTCATCGGTCACGCGTCGGGCAAGATCTCCGAGAAGCTCAAGGGCAGTCCGCAGACCGCGCTCAAGGAACAGTATTCGGCGCTCGAGGAATCGCGCGCCGACCTCGTCGCGCTCTACTTCCTGCCCGATCCGAAGCTGGCCGCAGCTGGGGCTCGTCGAGGCGAAGGACCACGCCGAGATCGTGCAGGCGGAGTACGAAGGCTACACGCGCAACGCGCTCGTCCAGCTCCGGCGCATCCGCGAGGGCACGCAGATCGAGGAAGACCACATGCGCAACCGGCAGATGATCGTCCGGTGGCTCATGTCGAACTCCAAGGCGATCGACGTCCGCGAGCGCGACGGAAAGACGTTCTTCGTGATGATCGACGCCAAGGCGTTTCAGGAGGGCGTCGGACGGCTGCTCGCCGAGGTCCAGCGGATCAAGGCCGAAGGGGACTACGACGCGGCGGTCAAGCTGTTCGAGACCTACGGCGTGCACTTCGACGCCCGCCTGCGGGACGAAGTCGTCGCGCGCGTCGACCGGCTGAAGATGCCGTCCTACACCGGGTTCGTGCAGCCGCGGCTCACCGCGACGAAGTCAACCGATGGCCAGGTGACCGACGTCAAGATCTCGTATCCGATGGACCTGGCCACGCAGATGCTGGAGTACTCCGGTCGGAGAAAGTAGGCCACGGATCGCACGGGCCGACAAGCCACGGATAACACGGACCACACGGATCGGGTTCGTGGAGGATTCATGACGGCTGGAGTCGAGATCAAGGGCCGGGTCGGGATCGCGCTGGCGATTGGTGTCTGCGTCGCGGCTGGGTACGCGAACAGGCCCAGCAGAATCGCCCGTCGTCCGGCGCGCGCGAGGTCACCGCTTCCGGTCATTCTTTCGATCGAGGACGATCGCGCCTCCACCCGCGCCGATCTCGACGTGCTGCTCGGGGCGCTGCGCGGGCCGCTGCGCCGACCGCGCAATCCGCACGCTCGGCCGGCTCGAACGTCGCGACGTCATCACGGATCTGCTGCCGTTTCTGCGCCGCCGGACAACACGCGCGCCACGACGGCCACGGCGCTCGGCCTGGCGCTTCGAGGACCCGCGCTCGACGGCGTTCTCCACGGCCAGCAGGAGCGCGCCGTGCTCGAGGCCCTGCTCGCGGCCGGCGATTCCCAGCTGCACGCCACGGCACCGTTGGCACCCTTCGGTCTCGATCTCTTCAGCCGAACGCTCGGCCGCCTTCCGTATCGAGGACGTCGAGTCGTTCAGGTCCGCAGAGACGTTCCTGCGCAAGATGCTCGAGAAGCCGTTTCCGCAGCTCCAGGATGCCCCGCACGTCGCCGCCGCGAGAGGGCTCGAGTCGCTGGCGAGGCTGAGGCGCAAGATCGCGACGCTCGAGGACGAGACGATCGCGCGATTGAGAACCGTGGCGCGCACCATCGATCCGAGGCGCGCAGATCAGCAGCGCAACGCGCTCGCGGCGCTCATCGCCGCGCCAGGGCGTCGACGCCGACACCCTCGAGGTCGTGCTCGCGGGCGAGGACCCCGAGGTGCGGCGGCTTGCCGTGCTGGCGCTGTCCGGCTCGGGGTCGGCCATAGACGACGAGGAACGCGTCGGCTACATCCGCAAGTCCCTGTCCGACACGTCGTTCATGGTGTCGGCTCGAAGCCGTGCGTGCCTGGACGAGGCGTGGCGTCAAGGAGCACGGCTGCCAGCCGCTTCTCGATGCGCTCAACGACCAGAGCATGCACGTCGTCCTCGGCGCGCTCGATGCGCTGGGCGACGTCTGCCGCGACGAGGCGCCGATCACGAGCGGATGGCGTCAGAAGCGCGGACGCCACGGCCGAACGGCCGATGGCAGCGTGAGATGCATGCGTTTCGTGGCACTGGCGAAACGCGATCGCGAGCGCGCCGCGATCAGCATGCTGGTCTTCGCCATGCATCAGACCTGGCAGGTTCGGATGTACACGGCCAGGGCTGCGGCGATCGTCGACGACGTCGCGGTGCTGACGCGCCTGGCGTCGGATCCCGACGACAACGTCGCCGAGGCGGCGTTGACGCCGCTGCGCCGGCTGATCGGCGCCGACAGCGACGCCTTGTTCGTCGAGGCGCTCAATCGCAGGACGCGAACCGTGCAGCGGCATACCGTGCGGCCGTACGAGATCATCCGCACCGCGGCGCTGGCGCTCGACGGGGCGACGTCGACGCCGGCGCTGGTCACCGCGCTCGCCGGCGCGCTCGAACGCATCAGCCCGGAGCAGTGCGAGACGTCGCGCGACACGCGGCTCGCGCTCATCACTCGTCTCGGCCAGCTCGGCTCGGCCGCGCAGGCCTCGACGCTGACGCCACTCCTCAAGGACATCGACCCCAAAGTTGCGAGGGCGGCGGCTGAGGTTCTGGCTCGGTGGACGGGCAAGGTGGCGGAAATCGACACGCCGCACCAGAAGTCGGCCAACATCCCGACGGTCGAGGAGCTCGCCAATCGGGTCAAGGCTTCCTTCGAGATGGACAGCGGGCGCAGGTTCGATATCCAGTCTGGATGCTGTGGAGGCGCCGCTGGCCCGAACCAGATTTCTGGCGGCCGCGCGAATCGGCTACTACGACAACCTGACCTTCCACCGCGTCGTCCCCAACTTCATCATCCAGGGCGGCAGCCCGGGCGCCAACGAGTACTGCGGCGATTGCCCGTTCATGCGCGACGAAGTCGGCGGGATGCATGTACGCGGCACGGTCGGCATCTCGACCCGCGGACCCGACACCGGCGACGCGCAGATCTTCATCAACCTCGTCGACAACCCCAGGCTCGACTTCGACTACACGGTCTTCGCGCGCGTCTGTTCCGGGATGAACGTCGTCGACGAGATCCAGGAAGGCGACCGCATCGCCCGCGTCCAGATCCTTCCCCGGACCCCGACCTGCGGCGGGTAGCGGGCCCTTACCAAATCCTTACCGCTTGTTCAGCTGCTGCTCATGCCCGAAGCGACTTCTTTCGTATGGTTATGAAGAGGGAAGAGAGGATTCACCACATGGCAGTTGCAGCAGTCGAGAAGTCGAAAGCGGAACAATTCGGCGAAAGGACCCTTCAGATCATCAACGACGCGGCGCTGGCGCTGATGATGAGCGTCGGGCACCGCACGGGGCTGTTCGATACGATGGCCGGCCTGCCGCCGTCGACGGCCGCAGAGCATCGCGCGGGTCGCGGGGCTCAACGAGCGTTACGTCCGCGAATGGCTCGGCGCGATGGTCACCGGCGGTATCGTCGAGCACGACGCCGGGTCTGGTGTGTACCATCTTCCGCCGGAGCACGCGGCGTGCCTGACGCGCGCCTCGAGCCCGAACAACGTGGCCGTGACCGCGCAGTGGATCGCCGTCCTCGGAGCCGCCGAGGACGCGGTCGTCGACGCGTTTCGCCACGGGCGCGGCGTGCCCGTATAGCGCGTACCCGCGCTTCCATGCCGTCATGGCGGAAGAAAGCCGGCAGACCGTCGTCGAGGGGCTGCTGAACCACATCCTGCCGTTGTCGTACGGCCTCATCGGCCAGCTCGGCTCGGGCATCGACGTGCTCGACATCGCGTGCGGCAGCGGCGGGGCGGTGCTGGCGATGGCCGAGACGTTTCCGTTGAGCCGCTTCACCGGCGTCGACGTCTCGGCCGAGGCGATCGCGGCCGGGCGCGAAGAAGTGGCTGCTCGCGATCTTCGCAATGTCACGCTCGTCCAGGCCGATGCCGCCGAGCTGTGGCTCGAGGACACCTACCACCTGATCACCGCGTTCGACGCGATTCACGATCAGGCGCGCCCGGCGCGCGTGCTCGAGCGCGTCTATGCCGCGCTCCGTCCTGGCGGCGTGTTCCTCATGCAGGACATCGCCGGCCACACCAAGCTGGCGGACAACCGAACTCATCCGTTGGGACCGTTCACCTACACGATCTCGTGCATGCACTGCATGTCGGTGTCGCTGGCCGCCGGCGGGCCGGGCCTCGGCGCGATGTGGGGTCGTGAAAAAGCGGTCGAGATGCTCGGCGCCGCCGGGTTCACGAACGTGCGCGTCGCCGAGCTGCCGCACGATCCGATCAACTACTACTACGTGGCCGTGAAGCCGTAGAGCTCCGGCGCAGGCAGTATCTCCAACATTGTCCGAACAGGTGGTAGTCTCCCTCGAGGCCATGTCGGTCTGTACGTTCGGACCTTTTCGGCTGGACCTCTCCGCCGGGCAGCTCCGTCGCGGCGACGCCGTCGTGCCGCTGGCGCCGAAGGCGTTCACGGTCCTTCAGCACCTCGTGACGCGCAGCGGTCAGCTCATCACCAAGGACGAACTCCTCGAGCTCGCCTGGGCCGATGTGCATGTCGGCGACGGCGCGCTGAAGGTCTGCATTCGCGAGATTCGACGCGCGCTAGACGACGATCCGCGGACGCCGGCCTACATCGAGACCGCACACCGGCGGGGCTATCGATTCATCGCGCCGGTGTCGATCGACGCGACCGCACCTGCCGCTCCCGGGCTCACCGTCGTGCCAGCCGGTCCGGCGTCGACGGTGATGTCGGTGCCCGAGACGCACTACGCGCGCAGCGGCGACGTCAACATCGCCTACCAGGTCATCGGCAGCGGTCCGCGCGATCTCGTCTTCATCATGGGCTGGGTCTCGCACCTCGAGTACTTCTGGGCCGAGCCTTCCTTCGCGCGCTTTCTCAACCGCCTGGCGACGTTCTCGCGCCTCATCCTGATCGACAAGCGCGGCACCGGCCTCTCCGATCGCGTCACCGAGCTCCCGACGCTCGAGCAGCGCATGGACGACGTGCGGGCGGTGATGGACCAGGTGGGATCGAACTACGCGGCGCTCATCGGCGTGTCGGAGGGCGGTCCGATGTGCGCGCTCTTTGCCGCGACGTATCCGGAGAAGACGCGCGCGCTCGTGATGATTGGCACCTACGCCAAGCGGCTCTGGGATCCGGAGTATCCGTGGGGACCGACACACGAAGCGCGCGAGGCCTTCTACCAGCAGATCCGCGACGAGTGGGGCGGCCCGATCGGCCTCGAGGAGCGCGCGCCGACGATGGCCGCCGATCCGGCGTTTCGGGCGTGGTGGGCGACCTACCTGCGCATGGGCGCGAGTCCCGGCGCGGCGCTGGCGCTGACGCGGATGAACGCCGAGATCGACATCCGCGACATCCTGCCGTCGATTCGCGTGCCCGACGCTCGTCCTCCATCGCCGTCACGATCACTTGCTGAACGTCGAGGAAGGACGCTACGTGGCCAGCCGCATTCCCGGCGCGCTCTTCGTCGAGCTGCCGGGCGAGGATCACCTGCCGTTTGTCGGCGATCAGGATGCGCTCATCGACGAGATCGAGCGCTTCGTGACCGGCGCGCCCGGCGTCGGGTCGCGGCCGCCGCTCGATCGCGTCCTCGCCACGATCCTGCACGCGCGCGTCGATGGCGTCGCCGCCGCACATTTCCTCGATCATGCCGCGCGCGAGTGCGAGTGGTTCCGCGGCCGGCCGCTCGCGAGCACCGAAGGCCAGTTCGTCGCCGCGTTCGACGGTCCCGCGCGCGCGATTCGCTGCGCCTCGGCGCTGACCGAAGCGGGCAGCCGCTTCGCCGTCCAGGTGCGCGTCGGCCTCCACACCGGCGAGTGCAGCATCGACGAAGAGAGTGCGTCCGGTCCGCCCCTCGATCTCGCCTCGGGCATCGCCTACCGCGCCTCGGCCGGCGAGGCGCTCGTCTCCCGCACCGTCCGCGACATCGTCGGCGACGCGGGCCTGCCGTTCGAAGACCGCGGCGTGCACCCGATTCCTGGCATGGGCGAGTGGCGGTTGTTCAAGGTGTGAGCGGACGACACGGCTCAAGGCTCAGGGCTCAAGGCTGCTGGAAGAGTCGTCGGTGTACGACACGTCGGATCAGTATGAGTCCGACAAGATTCACCACGGCACGCAAGTCATCATTCTGCAGCGAGGGAATCGGCAGGTTGGGGACGAAATCGAGGAGAAGCTGGCAGCGGAGGTGACGATCCGTGTTGTCCGTGTAATCCGTGGCTCCAGCGATCAGGCAGCGCCACGATGCCATCTCTGCCGCTGCCGTTCCTGACTGCTTCCTGCACAAAGGCAGTTCGTTGGTCTTGGCACGAGCCTTCCGCGGCCCGCATCCTTGAGCCTTCAGCTCGGCGCGGTCTATCCTGAATCACGCTCGGATCCGTGCCCGAGGCCCCCAACATGCGAATTGCCCTCGTTCGACCGTCATCGTCCTGCTCTGCGGCGGCCTGTTGGGGGCGCAGACCGCCACGCAGAAGCCGCCGAAGAAGGGCGACACGATCATCGTCAGAGGCTGTCTCCGCGGCTCGCGCGGTGGAGGACGCGGATCTGCTGGTCGAAGACGCAGAAGGCGAGGTCAAGCAGAACGACCAGGTTCCGGATGTTGACCTACCGGCTGCAGGGCGACAAGAGCGTCCTCAAGGAGCTCAAAGACAAGCACGATCGCATGGTCGTGCAGGTCAAGGGCATCCTGAGATCCGAGCTGTCGCAAAGTGGCATCGGGACGACCGTCGGCCGGACCCGCATCACGATCGGCGCTGACCCGCGAAACCCCACGCAAGGCGCGGAGCAGCCGCTGCCAGTGCTCGAGGCCAAGTCGTTCGAGGCGACGACGGTGAGCTGCGGGAAGTAGCGCTCTATCCAGTCCGCGCGTCACGAGTCCGGCAAGTAGCCCGATTGCGTAGAATAGGCCCATGCTTGCGCATCGGCGGCTTCGCCTCGTGGCGTGTCTCGCGTGCGCGCTCCTGCAGTCCCTCGTCACAGCTCGCGCCCAGCAGCTCGATCTCCCGGAACCCCGTAACGTCGCGCCCGGCGTGCTTCTGTATCACCTCGACAGCCCGACGCTCGTCAACCCGGAAGGCCCGATCTCGATCTGGGTGCTCCGCCTCGATCCTGCGACGAGTGGACCTGCAGGCGGCGCTCGCCAACGACGAAATCATGGGCACCGAAACGGTCGGCGGCGATTGCCGAGCGTCACCAGCCGATCGCGGCGATCAACGCCGGCTTCTTTCTGCCGAACGGCGATCCGGCGGGCGTGATGACGATCGACGGACGGCTCGTGAGCGACACGCGCCGTCCGCGCGGCGCGGTGGGCATCTCGAAGGATGCGACCGGCGTCAAGCTCGTCTTCGCGCGGCTGCGAGCCACGGCGTCGCTCGTGCTCCAGAACAGCAGCCGCCGAGCAATGGCGGGCCGGCGATGGCGACGATCCCGATCGACGGCATCGACACGACGCGGATTCGCGGTCAGCTGATGCTCTACACGCCGTCGTATCACGCCGACACGGACACCGCGAAGGGCGGACTCGAGTGGGTCATCGACCGGCAGCGCGGACGACTCGTCAGCGGTCCGCATCGTGGCGGCAAGACGCGGATTCCGCCACGAGGCTTCGTGCTATCGTTCGGCGGCGAGGATCATTCCCGAGCCGCTGACGTCCCTCGGCCGGAGCACTCGAGTCAGGCTCGATGTGTCGTACGATCCGGTCGAAGGTGAGCCGAAATCCTGGCTGATTGCGCAAGACATCGTAGGCGGCGCCGGCCTCCTCATCCGAGACGGCCGCGACGTCGAGGACTGGAGCATCGAGCGTTTCAACGCGGGATTTGCCGAGAACCGTCACCCGCGGACGATGATCGGCACATCGGCGGACAACACGATCTGGCTCGTCACCGTCGACGGGCGTCAGCCGGAGCAGCAGCGTCGGGATGACGCTCGTCGAGCTGCGCGCGCTGGCCCGCCGCCTCGGGCTCGTCAACGCGCTCAACCTCGACGGCGGCGGATCGACGACGATGTGGGTGCAGGGGCAGGTGATGAACAGTCCATCGGATCCCGACCGGACCACGCATGGTCAGCGACGCGCTGCTGGTTCATCGGCGTGAGGCGCGCGTCGATGAGGTCGCATCGATCCGGGATCATCGCTCGTGACATACAGATTCGGTCCGTACACGCTCGACCCCGCGGCGTACCGGCTGCTGCGTGACCGGGAGCCGGACTCGGAGGTCGTCCAGCTCTCGCCGAAGATCATCGACCTGCTCCTCTATCTCGTCGCTCGACAGCCGGCGCTCGTCTCGAAGGACGATCTCTTCAAGGCGCTCTGGCCGGACGTCGCGGTCACCGACAACGCGCTCACGCAGGCGGTCTCGGAGCTCCGGCAGGCGCTCGGCGACGATCCGTCGAAGCCGGCCTACATCCAGACCGTCGCGCGGCGCGGGTATCGGTTCATCGCGCCGGTGACGACCACCGCAGCGACGCAGGCGGCGGCCGCCACGCGTTCCGGCGCCGCGGCCGACACAGGGTCGCTGCGATCGCACCGGCGCAGCAGCCGGCGATTGCCGTCCTCGACTTCGCCAACGTCAGCGGCGACCGCGAGCTGGCGTGGCTGTCCTCCGGCATCGCCGAGACCGTGACCAACGATCTGCGGGCCACCTCGCCGCTGCGCGTCGTCGATCGCATGCGCGTCGTGGAGGCGGTGCGGCGCGGCGGCCCGGATCTTTCGGCGCTCAGGGCCGAGCTGCACCTCGACCTCGCCGTCGTCGGAAGCTTTCAGCGGTCGGGCACGCGGCTGCGGATTACCGCGCGCGTGGTCGATGCCGCGAGCGGGGAAGCGACGGCCGAGGCCAAGGCCGACGGTCCGCTCGAGCAGGTCTTCGAGCTGCAGGATCGGATCGTGTCGCAGTTTGCCGAGGCGTTGCGGATCGGGACGAAGCAGCCGCGATCGCTCGGCGACACGAGCAGCCTCGAGGCCTACCGCGCGTTCACCGAGGGGCGCGTGCGCCTGGAGTCGCTCGATGCGTCCGAGGTGCCAGCCGCGATCGCCGACTTCGAGCGAGCGATCGAGCTCGACCCGCGCTACGCGGCGGCGCACGTCGGCCTCGCCAACGCGAGGTTCTGGCAGTACGAGATGTCGCGCGCCCGCAATCAGCCCGACGGCGGGACTTCTGGCGCGGGCCGTCGATCACGTCCGGCGCGCGATCGAGCTCGAACGCGATCTGGCCGACGCCTACGCCACGCTCTCGTTCCTTCTGATGAGCGGCGGTCGCGCGGCCGAGGCGCTGACGGCGGCGCGCCGTGCCGTCGCGCTCGAGCCGCGCTACTGGGGCAACCAGTTCCGCCTCGCGCACGCCGCCTGGGGCGAAGAGCGGCTGCAGGCGCTCGGCGCGCGCGCGCGATCTCTATCAGGATTTTCCGTTCGTGCACTTCGAGATGGCGATGGTGCACATCGCGCGAGGGCATCTCGATCGGGCCGAGCCCGTGCTGCGCGAGGGAACGGTCGTGCAGGATCGGCAGGCCGATCGGAAGCAGCGCTATCCCGCCAAGGGCCTGCACTGGCTGCTTGGCCTGGTGCGGCTGGCGTCAGGTGACACGAGCGAGGCGCTGAACGAGTTCGAGCGGGAGATTGCGTCGGGGACGTGGCAGCTCTACGGCCGCGAGTTCGCGATGAACGCGCACGACGGCGCCGGGTTCGCGCACCTCGATGCCGGCGCATCCAGCCGCCGCCGATCGAAGCAGTTCAAGCAAGGCGCTCGAGCTCTTTCCCGATCACGCGCGCTCGCTGGTCGGGCTTGGCGCCGCCCTGAAGGCCGCCGGCGACGCGGCTGGTGCGCGAGGCCGCCTTCAACCGCGCGACGGCTGCGATCGACGCGCTGCGCCGCGGCGGTCGCGCCAGCGAGGCGACGCTGGCCGAGGCGATGCACGCTGCCGTCCGCGGCGACGGCGACCGCGTCGTCGACTCGCTGCACGCGCTGCTCGATCGGCCGGACATGCCGTTTTCCGGCTGGACCATCCCGATCGAGCCACTGCTCGCGCCATTCCGAAAAGGCGCGGGCCTTCAGCAGGTCGCTGCGCGGCTTGCCGATCGCGCGCGCTGAGCGACGCTCACGACCGTGTCGTGGTGTCCGGCTTTAGCCGGACTTCCGCCTGAAGGCGGACACTACGGACATTCAGAAACCGCTCTAGACCCTCAGCGCAGCGGCCGCTCGCCGATTCGTGCTTTGAGCACCAACGCGAAGGCCTCGTACTGATCCGTGGCGATGAAGTCAGCCCTGACGGCAATCGCCGCGCGCCAGCGCTGCTCGACGGCCTCGCGCGCGCCAACGTTGTAGCTGGTCGTCCAGCCGCTTCCGGTCTCTTCGCCGGGCGCGTGGCCGTTGAGTGTCCACAGCCGGATCCAGAGGCCGGCCTCGTGCGCGTGACGAACGAGCGCGCGAAGCCGGGTGTCTTCCTCAGGCGTCCAGTCTGCAGCCCTTGCCTGACCTCCGATTTCAACGAAGGCCCAAGGGGCGTTCACCCATCGGCGGTAGTTCGTTGCCCGTGGCAGCGGTTTCTCCGCAAGTTTCTCCACAAACTCCGCGCGGAACTTCGCGAGGCTCTCTTCGCGGCTCATGCCGTCGACGGCCGGCGGACGCTGCGGAATGGCTCCGAACAACCGCAATCTTCCGCCGACAGGTACCGCGTCGTGGAACATGTGTTCCTGCGTATCGGCTTCGCCCGTTAACACGAGTACCGGTTTGACGTCGAGCGGTGCGGTGCGGCCGCCGTCGGCCGTCCGTTCGGCGGTGGTCAGCCACGACTCGTACTCGCCGAGCAACGTCCAGATCGCGCGGTGATGTTCCGGCTCGTTGGATTTGAGATCGAGATTCAGCGTGACGAGCGGCCAGCCGGCGCGATCGCCGGACTTCAGCGCCTGCTCAACGATAGGCCGGATGCGCTCGAAAAAATACTCGCGAAGGGACGGCTCCTTGCCATCGTACGGTTCGCCGTGTGACACGATCGACCGCGCCGGATGGCCCTCGCCGGCCGGTCGCCACACGAGGTCCTGTTCGATGGCAACCGGCAGCCCGGTCGCAAGCGCGCGATCGATGCGATCGAGGTATCGGCCGTTGTAAGGGTAGGCAGTTGTGCGCATCGAGCATGACCCTCGCGCCAGGAGCCACACCCGAGGCCGCGCCGGGCGCCGACACTCGCCCCGCGGTGTCGGGAGCCTGCCACCCTGCTGGCATTTCCGCGACCGCCCAACCGAACACCGCTACCGCCGCGCAGAACATGCGCGCGCGGCGCGAACTCTCTCTGTGCATAAATCTGCCCGGGCCCCTTCAATGCGCTTGCGAGGATTCGTAGACCGTTCTGGAGATTTGCTCCATCAAAGCCGCGCTGACTTTCTGTTCCTGAATCCCACGCACCAGGATGACGAGGACGTACGGCCGCTTCGCGTAGACGATGGCGGCATCGTGGTGGATACGGGTGATGTTGCCGGTCTTGTGGGCGACCTCGACACGAGACGGGCCGGCCGGCAGACCTGCCGGGATCGCATCGTTGAACTTCTGACGCTTGAGCACGTCGATCATCGCAGCGTCGGACTTCGTCATCGACCGCGCGTCCATGTCCAAGCCGGTCGAACAGCACCATCAGGCCTCGTGCCGTCGTTGAATTGTTCAACCCCTTGTCGAACGCCTTCTGATCTTCGACACCGCGCAACACCTGCATGCCGTCGGCGCCGAGTTTGGTTACCGTCGCCCGGATCTTCTCGACGCCGAGCTTCTCGATCAGCAGGTTCGTGGCGAAGTTGCTGCTCACCGTGATCATCGCCTCGTTGAGCTGCTCGAGCGTCAATGTCTTTCCGACCGCCGCGTAGATGGCCTTGTCGGAATCGTCACCCTCGCTGAGCTTGTAGGTGCTGCCGTCGACGATGCTGCGAAACTCGTTGCGGACGGCGAGCGGCTCATCGAGCGCCACCGTGCCCGCCCGTGCCTGCCGGAACAGCTCGATCATGACCGGCACTTTCATCGTGCTCGCCGCATGGAACGGCTTGTCGGGATCGATGAGCACCTGCGACCGACCATCGAGTGTCCGGAACGCGACGGCGACTTCCGCGCCGCTCGTCGACAATCAGCGCGCGCAGCGTCTGCCTCGAGCGATCCTCGCCGGGCGTGATGTTGTGCCGCGATGGCCGACGTCAGCATGAAGACACCGGCGAGCGCGCCAACAATGGAAAACAGCCGTTGGATGTGACATGTTGACTGTCGACTTGGACTGCCGACTCCGACTGTCGACTGCGACTGATGACTAACGACTGCCGACCAACGACTGACAGTGTTCCGCCAACTCCCCCCACGTGTCCGGATCCTGCGCGACGAGCGTCGCAAAGTACAGCGACACGTCTTCGACCGGGAACTTCGACGCGAGATCGCTTCGCGGCCGCCTGCAGCTTGGCCGCGTCCGGTTTGGGCAGCGTCTCTTCGGCGATCAGGCCGTCCTCGTGGCTGATACCGAGAGTGTCGAGGAACGCCGACATCATCGGTCGCTGCCGCTCGAGGTGATAGGCGACCATCGCGCGGGCGACGATCGAATCCGAAATCGTCGGAAGGGTCGAGAGATACTTGACGCGCTTGGCCACCGGAAGCGCGAGCACGCTCTTGGTCCGGAACTTCATGTGCAACGCGATCGCCGCGATTGCCTCGGCCTGCTGTTCGGTCGACTGCTCGTCGCTCCAGAACGGCTCAGCCACCGCGAGGCGGCGCTCGGGCGACAAGCGCTTCCACACACGAGTTGGCCGGAAGTCGCTGAGATCCTGTTCCATGGCGCCGATCTTAGCGTAATTTGCGTAAACGAATCGCGTGCGGTACGTCTCCGTCTAACCGACTGGATCTGCGATCCGGTTGAGGCTCAACATGAACGCGGACGCGATCATGACGAAACCTGTCCGAGACGCTCTGGCAGGACCTGCGATTCGGGGCGCGCACGCTCTTCCGGAATCCTGGCTTCGCCGCGATCGCCATCCTGACGCTCGCGCTCGGGATCGGCGCCAACGCCGCGATCTTCAGCGTCCTCAACGCCGTGCTGCTCGAGCCCCTGCCATGGGCCGAGCCCGACCGCGCGGTGATGATCTGGAGCAAGTGGACGGCGTTCGACAAGACGTGGGTGGCCGAGGGCGAGGTCGTGGACTATCGAAAGCGCAGCCGGACGTTGCAGGAGGTGGCCACCTGGGGCGAAGGTCAGGTGAACCTCACCGGCGATCAGGAACCCGAACGCGTCTGCCGCCGCTCGTGTCAGCGCCAACACGTTCTCGACGCTGGGTGTCGCGCCGATGATCGGCCGAACGTTCACCGCCCAGGAAGATCTGCCGAATGGTCCGCGATTGGTCGTGCTCGGGCACGCCCTCTGGCATCGACGCTACTCGTCGGATGCATCGATCGTCGGGCGAACCGTTCTCATCAACGGCAACTCGTTCGAGGTCGTCGGCATCATGCCGCCGGGATTCGTCCTGCCGACCGACTATCGCAGCCCCGAGCCGACGCCAACTCTGGACGCCGCTGCAGATGGATCCGGCCGACACCAATCACGGCAGCCATGGTCTGTACGCCGCTGGCCGTCTGAAGCCGGGCGCGACCGTGCAACAGGCCGCCGACGAGCTGCATGGAATCGCCACGCGCGATGACGAGCGAAGGTCTGTATCCGGTTCAGATGCAGTTCGACACGGTCGTCCTCTCGCTCGAGGACGAAGTCGTCGGCTCGGTGCGCCGCTCGATCTGGCTGCTGTTTGGCGCCGTCGCCTTCCTGCTGCTGATCGCCTGCGCAAACGTCGCCAACCTCCTGCTGGCGCGCGCGGAAGCACGTCAGCGGGAGATGGCCGTGCGCGCGGCGCTCGGCGCCAACCGGCCTCGGGTGCTGCGTCAGCTGCTCACCGAGAGCCTGGTGCTGACGGGCGTCAGCGCCATCGTCGGCCTCGGTCTGGCGTACGTGGCGCGTGCGCGTCGTGGCGTGGTGGAACCCCGCCGACATCCCGCGCGTCGGCGGCGTCACGCTCGACGTCTCCGTCGTGATCTTCACGGCCGCCGTGGCGCTGTTCACCAGCGTGCTCTTCAGCCTGGCGCCGGCGTTTCGTGCCTTGCGGGTCGATCTCACCGACTCGCTGAAGGACGGCGGCCAGGGCGTCTCGAGTGGCGGCGCGCGTCAGCGGTTCCGAAACGGGCTCGTCGTCGTGCAAGATGGCGCTGGCCGTCTTGCTGCTCGTCGGCGCGGGCCTGATGCTCCGGAGCCTGTGGTCGCTGCAGAGCGATTCCCATCGGCTTCGACCCGTCGAACGTACTGACGATGAGAGTCTCGCTGCCGGCCGCGAGCTATGCGAGCTCCGGAGCAGGTCGTCGGGTTCTACGAACGGCTGCTCGATCGCGTCCGTCAGCTGCCGGGTGTGAAGACCGCAGGCGCGGCCCGGTTGCTGCCGCTGGGCTCGACGATCGGCGACTTCGGCCTCATGGTCGAAGGCTACGTTCCACCGCCCGGAACGGGCGCGAAGGGCGACTGGCAAATCGTTACCGACGGCTACCTCGAAGCGATGGGCGAGCGGCTCGTGCGCGGTCGCACGATCTCGCCGACGGATACCGCCGACAGCCAGCTCGTCGCGCTCATCAACGAAGAGATGGCGCGTCTCTACTTTGCCGGACGCGATCCGATCGGCGGCCGCATGAAGATCGGAGGCAACCCGAACCGGCCCTGGGTCACAGTCGTGGGCATTGTCGCCGACGTTCGCCACAACGGGATCACCGAGGTCGATCAAGGAGAAGTTCTACGTGCCCCATCGGCAGTGGCACAAATCGATCGGCAACTCGATCCGCAGCATGACGCTCGTCGTGAAGTCGTCGACGGATCCGATGGGCCTGGTCGGGCCGATTCGCCAGGAGATTCGCAACCTCGACGCGAACCTGCCAGTCGCCAACGTAAGAGCGATGAGCGAGGTCGTTGGAGCGACGCTCTCAAGCCCGCGATTCACCGGCTTCTTGCTCATCACGTTTGCGACGATCGCCTTGGCGCTCTCGGCAATCGGCATTTACGGCGTGCTGTCGTACCTCGTCAGCCGCCGCACCCGCGAGATCGGCATTCGGGTAGCGATTGGCGCCGGTCGGGCACAGGTGCTTCGCATGGTGCTCGGCAGCGGGCTGACGCTCGCGCTCGCAGGCGTCGTCACTGGCATCGTCCTGGCGCTCGTCGCCGGGCGATTCATGCAGACGATGCTGCATGGTGTTGGTCCCGCCGACCCGCTGACGTTCGTCTCGGTTGCAGTGACGCTGTCGTTCGTCGCACTGCTCTCGAGCCTCGTGCCGGCGTGGCGAGCGACGCGCGTCAATCCGGTGGTCGCGCTGAAGACCGAGTAGCCGAGGAGACCTGCGACGATCTGATACGATCGGTCGGATTAATGCCCTCCGATCGTCTCTTCACACCGCACTTCTTCGTCATGTGCGGGTTTACCTTCACGGTGTTCCTGTCCGCGTTCCAGCTTCTGCCAACCGCGCCGTTCCACATCCTCGATCTCGGAGGCAGCACGTTCGCCTCCGGTCTCTTTCTGGGTTTTCTCACATACTCGTCGGCGTTCTCGGCACCGCTGACTGGCGCTCTGGCCGACCGTTTCGGCCAGCGGCGGGTCCTCATCGTGTCGAGCCTGGCACTCGCATGGTTCTCGATCGGCTACGCGGTCATCGCGGACTATCGCGTGGCGCTGGCGCTGGTGATCCTGCATGGGATCTTCTGGTCCGGACTGCTCTCGGCGTCAGCGTCCTACATGACCAACCTCCTGCCCGAGAGCCGGCGCGCTGAAGGCATCGGCTACTGGGGCCTGTCGACGGTTGCGGCGATGGCCGTCGCCCCGACCGTCGGACTGTGGATTTACAGGCGCGGCTGGGTCTGGCTCTGCATCGTCGGGGCGATCCTCAACCTCGTCATGGCAGCGATTGCGTGGAACCTCAGAGGGAACGGCGGCAGTCAACCGACCGGTTCGCCCAAGCGACTACGCCGCGGCGGCCTCCTCGAATGGCGCGTGCTGATTGTGTCGTTCAGCCTGTTCCTGTATTCGTTCGGATATGGAGGGATCACGAGCTTCACAGCGCTCTACGCCGACGCGAACGGCGTCACGCCGAAGAGCATCTACCTGACCGCCCTTGCGATTGTCATCCTGTTCACGAGGCCGGTCGCGGGTCGCCTGGGCGATCGCTTCGGCTACAAGCGCGTGTTCGTGCCATGCCTGGTCCTCATCTGCCTTGGCCTGGGACTCCTCGCCGTGGGCGGCACGCGCGGCTGGCTGATTGCATCGGCCGTCGTCTTCGGCCTGGGCTTCGGCACCGCCTATCCTGTCTACGTCGGCTACGTGATGCAGGGCGTCGATGCCGATCGGCGCGGCGCCGCGTTCGGCGCGATCCTGGCCGCGTTCGACACGGGCATCGGCACGGGATCGACGTCGATGGGCTATCTCATCCAGCACTTTGGTTTTGCGTTTGCCTTCGGCGTCGCCGCTGCGCTATCGGCGCTTGCGCTGCCGTATTTCCTCGCCGCAGATCGGTTGGTGCGGCCGAGCAGGTAGCGGTATGGAGGAGTTCGGAGCGAACGGAGACGATCTCACCACGGAGGAACGGAGCTGAGTCCAGTGGGAGACGCACGGAGAGAACAAGCTACTACATGGCGGGTATGCTGGTCGCACCGCGCTTCGCCGGCCGAGGCCGGCGTGCGACCAGCCGAGAGGCCCATTCAGTGTGGTCACTCTGCGGGCTAGATGGGCCAGCGACGAGATAAGGTATAGCTATAGGTTTGCCAGCCGCGATTTCCTCGAGCAAGCTGGTTCTCTCCGCGCGTCTCCCACTCGTTTCGGCTCCGTTCCTCCGCGGTGAACCCCGTTTTCTTCGTCCCCTCCCTCGGCCCCCAAGCTCAAAACCCGAAACGCGCACCAACCTCCAGCTTGCGCGCCGGGCCCGCCGACGTCGGCTCACCGAAGAACGGCGACGTCATCACACCGCTGTAGCCCGTGAGGTTGGTGTGGTTGAGAACATTCGTCGCCGCGAGGTAGAGCTCGACCCGCCAGCGGCGGTCGTCGGCGCCGCCACTGAAACCACCCATGGGCGTGTCGATGGCGCCGCCGCGAATCATGATGACTTGCGGGCCGCCCATGCCGTCGGCGCCAGGGCGACGTCCGAATCCGAAGGCGTAGCTGAGTCGCGCGCCGACGTCCCAACGGTCCGACGCCCGAGCGGCGTTGCGGCCCACGCCGGCCGGCCGGTCGTTGCTCACCGTATCGTTGTTGTCGTCGTGTCCGGTGGTGATGTTGTACGGCGGCGCGGAGTTGCCGCTGAAGCTCGTCGCGAGCTTGAAGCCCTTCCAGAGGTTCATGTTGAACATACCTGAGAGGCGATGCCGCACGTCGGTCAGCGCCGGACCCCACTCGGCGCCGGGGTCGAAGTTGTTCACCGGCAAACTGAACGCGCCGTCGGTATCGTTCTTGGCTTTCATCAGGGCGTAGTTCACGAACAGGAACGTCCGATGCCAGGGCAGATTGAGGTTGAACCCGGCATTGACGGCCTGCGCCCGCGATCGTCCGGCCGATTCGATCTGCGTGACCTTGCCCCATGCCGGATCAGGACGGGTGCCGTCGGGGAGTGGCGCGTTGATGTCGCGGCCGCGGAAGAGATCGTGCCCGCGCGCGAAGCTGTAGCTGACGTTCACCCGACCGTATCTGCCGACGGCCTGCTCGACGCCGATGTTGGTGCGGAAGATTCTCGGAAGAGTGAGGTTGGTGTCCTGGAGATACCGGCTCGACGGCAGGACGACGACGTCGCCGCCGACGAAGGGATCCGGGAAACCAGGGTTCTGGACGACCAGGTCGGTCTGGTGCGTTCCATCCACGCGAATCGTCTGCTCGTAGATTTGGGCATCGTACCACTCGTAGAAAATCCCGGCGCCGCCGCGAATTGTCGTCGAGCCGCTCTTGAACGGTGACCAGGTCGTTCCGAAGCGCGGCGCAAAGTTCAGGTAGTCGCTGGTGTGAGTCTGGACCTCGTATCGAAGACCCACACTCATCGACAGGCTTCGGGCGAGCCGCACGTCGTCTTGAACGTAGCCGCCAAACTGGACCTGCGAATACTCGACGAGCGGGTTGCCGCTACGCTGCGTGAACGTCGTCGGTTGGCCGGCATCGTAGGCGTCGAGGCTCGCGAAGGTGAATGTCCCACCCATGTTGCGTGAATCGTCGCTACGATAGCGGCCGGCTTCGAGCATGAAGCCGGCACGTGCCGAGTGCCGGCCTTTGGCATAGTCGAGATCCGTCGCCAGCTCGATGTCGGTGCCGCGGCGGCCGCCCTCGATTTGCGCGCCCCCGGAAGTGAATGCGTCGAGCACCTGCAACGTTGGCGCGTCGGTGAGGGATTCAGATTCGGTGTTCTGGTGACGCACCTGAAAGCGGGTCTCGCTGAAGAAGTTCCGTCCGACCGGACCGGCCTGCGAAATTCGGAACACATCCTCCGTGGTGTCGCGCGAGTAGGCGCGCGCAGGCAGGTCGTAGTCGCCGACTCCGAGGTTCCTGCTGCTGGTGCCGTTGCGTTGATAGCTGGCGCGCAGCGTGTGTGATTTGGTCAGCGCATGGTCGACCCTGGCCGAGAAGGTCGCGCGGTCCGCGGGCCTGCGAACGCTGCCAGACACATGCCGTTCCGGCAGCGCCGCATTCAGGGTCTTCGAGTCGTAGGCGTTGACGCCGTTGCTCGTGAACGAGAAGCCGGTGCGGTCCTTCTTCAGCGTTCCACTGATCGTGAACGTGCCGTTCTGTTGTTGTTCAGGCGCCTGACGCGGCGCGAACGCGTTTCGGGCGTTCATCGCTTCATCGCGGAAGGTGAAGTCGACCGTGCCGCGAATCGGGCCACCGCCTGGCCGCGTCACGAGATCGACGAACACCATCCCGCCGCCATGGTTTTCGGCCGCGAACAGATCGCGCCGGAAGCGGATCGATTGAATCTGCGACTTGGGCGGCAGCCGGCCGCCGCGAAATCCGTCCACGCGGATGGTTGCGCCAGGCCCGCCCATCTCCTTCAACGCCGCTTCCATGTCGTCGGGATCGTCGGGCAGCGCTTCAATCTGTTCCCGGGTCAGGAGGTTTCCGAAAGCATTGCCCCGCGGATCGAGCGCGCGGTCGCGCGGGTCCTGCCCGACGACGACATCTTCGGACACCTTGGCAAGAGCCAGCCTCATCTCGCGCCGCGTGCTACTGCCAGCGCGGAGGCGCACGTCGTCGAGTTGTCTCGGTTCGAACCCTGGGAATTCGGCGCGGACGGCATATCGTCCCGGCACGAGCGTCGCGAAGACGGCGTCGCCGCGCTCATCGGTCACAGCCTCGTGCGAACGACCGGCCGGGTCGCTGGGCAGTACCGTCACTTTTGCGTTGACGATAATCGCGCCGGTCGGATCGGAGACGGTGATTCGAAGCGCGGCGTCCCGGGTTTCCTGCGCATGCGCGGGTGTTCCGCCGCCAGCAACCAGGAAACCGCCGGTAGCGATCAGAGTCAACGCTCGTGTGACCGATGAGAACCGCTTCATCGATATCCGCGTCATCCGCGTCCCGTGAGGTTGATCCGCGTCCCGTGACCGATCCGCCCGATCCGCGTCCCGTGATAGCCGCACCATCAGCGACCCACGTTGAATCGGTCGGCCTTGAACGACGGGTTCACCTGATAACTGGTGATATCCCACTCTTCGATCGTCTTCGTGCCAAGGCCGCGTGCGATGCGATGTGGAAGCGAGACGCCGTCGACCGTGCGGTGGTCGGAGAAGAACAGCCGATATTCGACGAGCTTGGGTGGCGTGGCCTCTGCGTCCTTGATCTGCTTGTCGAGTTCCTCACGCTCGGCCGGGCTCAGTCCGGCGACTGCGGGCGCACCTCCTTGACGGGTACCGGGCGGTGGAGGGCTGCCCGCCGGCGCCGCGCCTGAGCCATGGCCGGATCCCGCGGGAGCGGCGACTGGTGTGGCATTGCCACCGCGACCGCCGTCGCGGGTCATCGTCCGCATGACCATCCGTGGTTCCGGCTCCATGTAGGTCAGCATCAACGGCAGGTGGGTTTCGACATCGACGTACATCCGGACTTTGAAGTCGCCTGGCCCGGTAACATCGACGATGTCCGCCTTTCCATCAGGCGACTCTGCCTGCCCGCCGTATGCATAGCTCGCAGCGAACCCGGGCTGGGTGCCGCCGGTCAGGCCGAGGAAGAGACGCGCCAGATCCGACTGGCTGCGTTGCAGCGCGAGCTTCGCCCGCGCGGGATCTGAAGCCGGGTTGTCGGTCTGCAGTCGCATGCCGGGGCTGTTTGGCACGACCTCGAGGAAGGGACGCGTCGCGTCGAAGCCTTCCGTTCTCGTCATTCCGAACGCCGCGCTGCCGATGTCGCTTCGCAGATACTTGTCCGGCAGGGCGAGATCGATTTCGATTTTGCCGTTCGTCTGCTGACTCCCGCTCGCGCTGCCGCCGCCCATCATGACGATGGTCATGGTGCCGCCACCGCCGGCGCCTGCGGACAGCTCGCGTCGATAGTCGGCGCGGAGCGACAGGCCCTTCATGCCGGCGATCTTCTGTTCGCCGCCGAGCGCCTTCCGAACGTTCGCGATCACGGCGGCTGCCTTGGCGTCGGCCTGCGCTTGCGCGTGTGCGTGGGCTCCGCAGTACCCGGCAGCCAGTAGGGCCAACGCCGCAACGCTCTTCCAGCTCGCTTTCCACATGTTCCGTTGTCCTCTCTCGCGCGCGTTGTCGGCAGGTCGTGCGCGCTTTCTCTAACTGACCAAGATCATGAGCGACCCGGCTGCCGAGGATGGTTAAGCCGACGCTAAGAGTTTGTTAAGGACGTAAAAACAACGGTCCGCGGGCCGCCGCGCGGGTCGAGGCTCACATTTGTGGTGCTAGACTCGGCTTCATGTGGAGGCGATTCCGCCCACCGCTCGCGCTCGTGGCGGCCGCGCTGCTGGGCCTGATCGCGCTGCTGGCGGTACTGCAGTATCGATGGCTCGGCCAGATCAGCGATGCCGAGCGCACGCAGCGCCGGACGACGCTCACCGCCGGCGCGCTCGAGTTTGCGCAGGATTTCGATCGGGAGATCACGCGCGCGTACCTGCTCTTCCAGGCCGACACGCCGATTGAACCCATGACCAACGAGCAGGAGCTCGCCGCTCGGTTTGCCGCGCGTTACGATCGGTGGCAGGCGACGGCGAGGTTCCCGCGCCTCGTGAACGAGTTCTACGCGTTCTCGCCGGACCACCGCGACGCCGCCGGCGGCGGATCGGGCGTCGCCGATCTGCGACGGTTCGATCCGGCAACGCGCCGGCTCGAGCCGGTCGAATGGCCGGCGTCAATGAAAGACTGGCGCGATCAACTCGCGGTCGCGACGTGGCAGGATTCATCCTCGTCGACCAACGCGCTCTTCATCCGGAAGATCCCGTCGGCGATCTGGGAGAGCGCGCCGGCGATTGTCGTTCCGACACCGATCATTGTGCTCGGTGAGCCGAAGCCAGGGCCGCGGATGGCGGCGGCGATGTCGTACTCACTGCTGGCCATCGATCGTGAGTACGTCGCCCGCGAGCTGCTGCCGTCGCTGGCGTCGCGCTACTTTGGTCACGCCGCGGGCGCGGGGGACGCCGGAGCTGTCCTCGACTTCAAGGTCGCCGTCGTGAGCAAGACGGCGCCGCACGGCTTCGTGTTTCAGTCGCCGCGATCCTTTACCCCGACGTTCGACGCACAGGCCGACGCCACCGCCGATCTCTTTCAGGTTCGGACACAGGACTTCCAGTCGCTCGCCGCCGAGGTTCGCCGCTTCACGGCGTTCGTCGCGCCGCACGGACCGGCGGTTGCGGGAACCGCTCGCGTCGCGGTCACGGAGATGACCGAGACTCGCCCGATGTCAATTCTGATCACGCCTGGTCGCGGAACCGGTTCAGCCGCCGACGGCCCGGGACAAAAAACGACGACGAGGACCGAGACGCGCTTGACGTCGAGTGCGTCGCCACACTGGAAGCTCGTGGTCACACATCCGTCGGGATCGCTCGAGGCAGTAGTGACCTCCCAGAGACGGCGGAACTTGGCGATTAGCTCCAGCGTGCTGGGGCTGCTGGGCGCAAGCATAGGTCTGCTGGTACTCGCGACCCGGCGCGCGCAACGTCTCGCGACGCAACAGATGGAATTCGTGGCGGCCGTTTCACACGAGTTGCGCACGCCCCTGGCTGTGATTCGATCCGCCGCTGAGAACCTGGCCGACGGCGTAGTCCACGACGAGACGCGAATCAGGCGGTATGGCGAGCTGATGCGCGCCGAGGGCCGGCGGTTGAGCGACATGGTCGAGCAGATTCTGGAGTTGGCCGGCATTCAGTCGGGTCAGCGGGGATTTGCGCTGAGGCCGATCGGCGTCGGGCCACTGGTCAGCGATATCGTCTCGGCGTCGGCGTCGTTGATCGAGACAGCCGGGCTGGTCGTGGAGTTCGACATTCCCGACGATCTGCAGCCGGTTCTAGGCGACGAGCCCGCGTTGCGCCGCGTGTTCCAGAACCTGATTGACAACGCGATCAAGTACGGCGCTGGTGGCCGGTCGATTCGCATCAGCGGCAAACAGGCCGCGCGGCGAGGTCAGCGTCACCGTCGCCGACCGCGGCATCGGGATCGACCCAGCGGATCAAACGCGCATCTTCGAGCCGTTCTACCGGGCCGCCGACGTCGTCGCCGCGCAGGTGCAGGGCGCGGGGCTCGGGCTGAGCCTGGTCCAACGGATTGTCGCCGCGCACGGTGGGCGAGTGACGGTGAAGAGCGCGCCCAGAGAGGGCAGCGCGTTCACCGTTCATCTCCCGGCCGCCAGCAGTTTCGCTGCCGGCAAACGCGCGCCAGATCCTGCCGCCGGCGACGCCTCGGGCGGCGTGCAGGCGCTTCGGCCATCGTGAAACCCCCGGTTAAGTCCCCCGGTTAAGCCCCCGGGTAAGCAATGAAGCGCGTACTGCTTGTCGAAGACGAGCCGGGGCTCGTCATGACACTCACCGATCGCCTCACGCGCGAAGGTTACGCCGTCGAGGCCAGTCCCGACGGCGAGAGCGGCCTGGAGCGTGCTTCCGCAGAGGCGTTCGATCTGGTCATCCTCGACGTGATGCTGCCGCGTCTCGGCGGCTTTGAGGTCATCCGCGAGCTGCGCAAACGCGGCATCGAGACGCCGATCATCATGCTGACGGCGCGCGGGCAGGTCGTCGACAAGGTCGTCGGGCTGAAGCTCGGCGCCGACGACTATGTCACGAAGCCCTTCGAGATGGTCGAACTGCTGGCGCGGATCGAGGCCAAGCTGCGGCGCGCGCCTGACACGCTACACCCCGCCGAAGGGCATCAGTTCGGCGAGATCCGAATGGATTTCCGGCGGGCGGAGATCACGAAGGCCGGCGAGATTCTCGAGCTCTCCGCCCGCGAGTTCCAGCTCCTCCGCTACTTCATCGAGCATCGCGGCGCGACGCTGTCGCGCGAGGAGCTCCTCAACGAGGTGTGGGGCTACAACTCCATGCCGTCAACACGCACGGTTGACGTCCACGTCGCCTGGCTGAGGCAGAAAATCGAGCCCAACCCCAGGCATCCACAGTTCATCCTCACCGTGCATGGCATGGGCTACAAGTTTGCGGGGTAGTTACGCGCGCCGGAGGTGACGGAGGAAACGGAACGATCTCACCGCGGAGGAACGGAGCTGCAACCAGTGGGAGACGCGCGGAGAAGAGCTCCTGTCACGACAACCAAGACAATACCGATTACTGGCTGGTCGCACGCCGGCCGCAGGCCGGCGTGAGATGGCGAGAGACCGATCGATCACAAGCAGCGACACGTGTTACACGGTGCTTGTGATCCGCCCGTCTCTCGCCATCCCACCGCGCGACGCGCGGTGCGACCAGCGCATGTAGCCGGTAGGAGCTTGTCCTCTCCGTGCGTCTCCGACTGATTTCGGCTCCGTTCCTCCGTGGTGAGATCTTCTCCGTTCCCTCCGTCCACTCCGTCGTCTCTCACCTAGAATTCCCCCGTGCCACTCTGCGACAGCCACTGTCATTTCTTCTCCGCTCGCTTCCTTGAACTCCTCTCTAAGGACGTCGAGGGTCTCCCCGTGGACGACCGCGCTGCCGCAGTGGCGGCGCGGCTCGGCTGGGAGGCGCCTGGCACTCCAGAAGTGCTCGCGGACCGATGGGTCGCCGAACTCGATCGTCATGGCGTAGCCCGGTGCGCCCTCATCGCCAGCATTCCTGGCGATGAGGCGTCTGTTGGAGTTGCCATTGCCAAGCATCCGTCACGCTTCGTCGGATTCTTCATGTTCAATCCGATGGCCACCGATGCCGGTATGCGGCTCGAGCACGCGCTTGGCGAGCTCAGGCTGCGCGCCGTGGCCCTCTTCCCGGCAATGCACCGGTATCGGCTCGACGACGAGGCCGTGGCGAGGGTGTTCGAGGCTGCCGTGGCGCATGGCGCAGCCGTGTTCGTGCACTGCGGAGTGCTGTCGGTCGGGGTCAGGAAGAAACTCGGATTGCCGTCGCCGTTTGATCTTCGGCTCGGCGACCCGCTCGCGGTCGCGAGCCTTGCGTTGCGGTATTCGTCGGTTCCGATCGTGATCCCGCACTTTGGGGCGGGATGCTTTCGCGAAGCGCTGATGGCCGCCGACCAGTGTCCGAACATCCACCTGGACACCTCGAGCTCGAACAGCTGGATGAAGTACCATCCCGGGCTGACGCTCGAGGGAGTCTTTCGGCAGGCACTGGGCGTCGTTGGCCCCGACCGTCTGATGTTTGGAACTGACTCGTCCTTTTTCCCGCGGGGTTGGCAGAAACCCGTCTACGACGCGCAAGTGGCGGCACTCGCCGCGATTGCTGTCACCGCCGACGATCGGGCGAAGATCCTCGGCGGCAATTTCGAGAGGCTGTTTCCGGATGCGTAGACGCTACGTCAGAACGATCGCTCGGTCGCTGTCGGTCGTGGCGCTGATCCTCATCGCGGCATGCGGCCAGCCGCTGCCTTCGGTTCAGCCGGCGACGCTCGTCGTGATGAACGGAAAGGTGGTGACGGTGGAGCCTGGTCACGCCGACGCGCGTGCCGTCGCCGTCGCCGGCGATCGAATCGTTGCGGTCGGCAACGAAGACGAGATCAAGCGCTACGTGGGCACTGGAACCCAGGTTCTCGACGCGGCTGGGCAGCTCGTCATCCCGGGGTTCGTCGAAGGACACGGTCACTTCACCGGTCTCGGCGAGGCGCAGCTCGTGCTCAAGCTCGCGGCAGCGCAGACGTGGGACGACATCCTGGCAATGGTCGAGACCGCCGCCAGGTCTGCGAAACCGGGCCAGTGGATCTACGGTCGCGGCTGGCATCAGGAGAAGTGGAAGACCCCACCGTCGCCGAGCGTGGAGGGATTTCCAACCGAAGCCTCGCTCAGCCGTGTGTCGCCGGCAAATCCCGTGATGCTGACGCACGCGAGCGGCCACGCCAGTTTCGTCAACGCGCTGGCGATGAAGCTCTCTGGTGTCTCGCGCACGACGAAGAACCCCGAAGGGGGCGAGATCCTCAAGGATACGAAAGGCAATCCGACGGGACTCCTTCGTGAGACGGCCTCGCGCCTGATCAAGCGGGGCGCCGGCGAGCCGGCGCCGACCGACGAGGAGCGCCGTCAACGCGACCGGCGAGTCCTCGAGCTTGCGGCGAAGGAAGCGTTGTCGAAGGGCATCACCAGTTTTCAGGACGCCGGCACATCCTTCGAGACGATCGATCTCATGAAGGCGATGGCCGATGAAGGCAAGCTCGGGATCAGGCTGTGGGTGATGGTCCGTGCCGGGCTCGAGCAGGAGGCACAGAAGCTTGCGCAGTACAGGATGGTGGACTACGCCAACGGGCATCTGACCGTTCGCGCGATCAAGCGATCCATCGACGGCGCGCTCGGCTCGCGAGGCGCGTGGCTGCTCGAACCGTACGCCGACAAGCCCGACAGCACCGGCTTGAATACGACGCCGGTCGAGGACATCCGCGCCACCGCCCGGTTGGCCATGCAGCACGGCTATCAGCTCTGCGTGCACGCGATCGGCGACCGTGCCAATCGCGAGACCCTGAATATCTTCGAGGAGGCGTTCAAGGCGCATCCTGACAAGAAAGACGTACGCTGGCGCGTCGAGCACGCGCAGCATCTCCATCCGGCCGACATTCCGCGCTTCGGCGCCCTAGGCGTCATCGCTTCGATGGAGGGCGTGCACTGCACATCAGATGCTCCGTACGTGCTGGCGCGCCTCGGGCCGCAGCGCGCCGAAGAGGGCGCGTACGTCTGGCAAAAGTTGATGAAATCGGGAGCGGTCGTCAGCAACGGCACCGACGCGCCAGTCGAGGACGTCGACCCGATCGCCAGCTACTATGCGACCGTCAGCCGCAAGCTCACGGATGGAAGCGTCTTCTATCCGGACCAGCGAATGAGCCGCATGGAGGCGCTCAACTCCTACACGCTCAACAGCGCGTTCGCGGCGTTCGAAGAGAGCTCACGGGGATCGCTCAAGGCCGGGAAGTACGCCGACATGGTCGTGCTTTCGAAGGACATCCTGACGATCCCTGAGGACGACATTCCGTCCGCGCAGGTGGTCTACACGATCGTCGGCGGGAAGGTAAAGTACAAGAAGTAAGGCTCTAGGCTTTAGGCTTCAGGCTCTAGCAAGATCTTCGAGTAAGTGGTCCAAGGTTTTGCCTGAGCCAAGAGCCAAGAGCCAAGCCAGAGTCTAGAGCCTAGAGCCTAGAGCCTAGAGCCCAGAGCCCAGAACCTAGAGCCCAGAACCCTTACTATCGTGCGCCGACCGGCTTCCCGCCGCGCTGCGGCTGCGGCGTCGGCGGCACTTTGCGGCGCAGTTGCTCGAAGAAGCGATTGCAGGCCTTGTGGAACCGCTCGGTGAGCTGGCGGCCGGTCTCGCCAGGAACCGGACCGAGCCGGCTCCACGACGCCTGCGCCTGGCGGACCTCGTCGGCCATCGCCCGCCACTTGGACTCCTCGCCGGCTTTTCCGCCGATCGTATTGGACGCGAGTGCCTCGCGCAGCATGTCGGCCAGCGCCTGCGAGCCGGCCGGAGCCGGCGCCGCGTCCGCGAGGAAACCCTCCACACGCGCGCAGAGCTTCTCCATCTTCTGCCGGCTGGCTTCGACGTCGAGCTCCGTGCCCTTGAACGCCTCGGGGTGTCCAGTAAGCAGACGCGCGAGTGCATCGATGAAACGCGCGCTCAGCGGATCGGCTCCCTGCCGCACGACTGGTGTGGTCTGGTTCCATCGCGTGCGGAGCGAGCGGACCCGCTCGAGCAGGTCCGATGGTATGTCGGGGTTCGGGGTCCCTGCGTCGGCAGAAGCCGGTTCGACCTGAGCAGCGGGCGCCGCGAGCAACTCGAGCTCCACGACCAGCGCTTCGCGATCGGCGTGCTTGGCTTCGAGCTCGATCTCATCCCGGCGCTTGAATCGCTCGAAGAACACATCGCACGCGCCGCGGAATCTCTGCCAGATCGCTTCGGACTTGGTGCGGCGAACCGGGCCGATCGTCTTCCATTCGGCTTGAAGGCGTCGAATCTCGGAGGCCGCCCGGTCCCAGTCGCGCGAAGAGGCCAACTCCTCGGCGCGGGCGCACAGCGCGTCCTTCTTGGCGAGGTTCGCCGACCACGTTTCCTTGCGTTCGGTCAGGTCGGCATTTCGTCGCGTAAAGAACCGATCGCACGCGTCCCTGAATCGCTTCCACGAGATCTTCGTATCCTGACGCGGGACGGGCCCGATCTGCTGCCACTCGGCCTGCAGCTTCTTCAGTTCGTCGGCCGTCTTGATCCAATCAGTGGAATCGGCCAGTGCCTCGGCGCGTTCGACGAGGGCCATCTTGAGCCGCAGATTGGCGCTGCGCTCCTCGGCCCGCTGCGCGAAGAACTCCCGCGCCTTGGCCTGAACCGGATCCGCGGCGAGCCGGTAGCGATGCCATAACGCCTGGGCCTGGGCGCGCGGCGCCTCGGCCACCTGCTTCCACCGCTCCTGAATCTCGTGCAGTTCGTGCGCGGCTCTCTCGATGTCTTCGGGCTTTGCCGGCGTGACCACCGTCGAACCGTCGGGCGCGACGCTCGTCGATCCATCGAGAGATACTTCGCGCGAAGCGCTTCGGCTTTCGCGATCAGCTCCTCCTGGACCGCCGCGTTGGCGAATCGCTTCCACTCGTCCATTTCCCGCAGGTCGTGGAGTCGCGGCGCGATCACCGTCATCGCCTCCCTGAGACGCTCGAGGAGGGCGTGCTGTTCACGGGTCGCGACTGGCAGTGGCGCTTCGATCGCCGACTTCAGATCGCGGACCGCCCGGTCCGCCTCGCGCAACGTCAAATCCTCGGCGGCCGCGCGAGCCATGACTCGTTCGAGGAGCTGTTCGACGCGCTGCACTTGTTGCTTGAGTGTCCGCTCGGCGGCTGCGCGCTTTTCGTCCTCTCGGTGCTGGACGCGGCCTGCCGCTTCGGCGAAGCGGGCCGCGACGGCCTCGTCGAGACCGTCGGCCTGCCCGGCGAGTGTCTGCCACTCGTCGGCAACAGCGCGCCACGCGGCGTCGCGCTCGGCACGCTCGGGCGCGTGTTCCTCGAGTGACGACACGCGATCGGCCTCGAGCGAGAGCTCTCCGAGCCTGGTGTGAATCTTTTCAAGCGCCTGGCGATTCTCGAAGCGCTCGGAAGCGCGCCGGCAGGATTCGTCGAACCGCGCGCGCAATGCGGCGTCCTCGCGCTCCTGGGCGGACGCGCCTGGCATACCCTCCCATTCAGCGCGCGCTTTTTCGAGCGCGTCGGGCGTGTCGTCGCCGCGCAGCGTGTCGACACGCTCGCAGAGCGCCACCAATGCCGCGCGTCGGGCGGCGGCGCGCTCGGCCTCGGCCAACCTCTCGGCTTCTTCCCGGCGTCTCGCCGCGATGGCCGCGCGCGCCTCGGCCATCTTTCCAGCGAACTGCGCGTTGCTAACCGCATCCGCATGCTCGGCGAGCTCCTGCCATTGGCGGGCGGCGTCGTTGAGCTCGTCATCCGCGTCGGGCGTGCCTGGCGAGGCCGCAATCGTTTCGACTCGCGCGATGACGAGCGCCACACGCTTCTGCCACTGCTCGAAGGCAGCCTTCCGGGCAAGCTCGGCGTCGTCTAATTCCTGGATGAAAGCTTTGGCGCGCTTGGCGACCGATTTGTTTTTTGCGCGCGCGGCGATGCCGTCGAGCAGCTCGCGGCGCTCGGCGTCAGAGGCGATTGCCTCGACGGCGCGTTCGAGCGCCGTGATGCCCGCATCCTTATGTTCCGTCTTGCTGGCGACCGCGACGAGCTCGGCCTGATCCGTCACCCGCGAGACCGCTTCGAGGGCAATCTGCGCGTCGGTGGCGTGTCGCGCGACGCTCGCGAGAACCTTCCCGTCGTGAATCTTCCCGAGCGCCGCGGTCCGGACCGTATCGTGTGGAGATGCTTTGGCGACGGTCCCGAACGACTTCTGATCGCTGAGACCGTCGAGTGCCGCCGCGGCATCGCCGTCGGTTTCGGCCGGCGCATTGGCTACGGCGATCAGCCGATCGACCAGCTCGCGACGGAGCGAGTCGTCGCGTTCCGTCCGCGCGAGCCGGGCGAGATAACCGACGACGGCGATTCTGTTGATGGCGGCGCGCCGTACCCGCACATCCTCGTCAGAGGCCGCAAGTTCGGCGATGACGCCCCAACTCTCGGCGTCGTCTGGCAGCTCCGCCACGCCGGCGAGCCTGATGGCCGGGTCGGGATTGCGGTACTCAGGTTGTGGCTTGAAGCGGTCGAGGAAAGACATGGGAGCCTTGCTTCAATCGGGTGTTCGCGAGTCCGGACAACTCGATCAGACGATGGCGCCGGGCGTCGGGTTCAACCGATTCGGTATAAGTGTCAGCCGGTTGATTCTTGAGTGAGCCACTCGGCGATCTGCTCACGCGTCATTCGATGGTCGTCGTTCAAGTGCACGATCATCGACGCGAGTGGCAAACGCTTCTTGCAACCCTTGGGACACGGTTTCGTCACCTCGTCGAGACACCGGAAAAGCCGTTCGAGGTGATCGGGAATCAGTTTGCCGTGAGCGCGCGGCAGGTGGTACACACCTTCGTAAACCGCGCCGAGGGCGCACGACCCGCCCTTTTCGTCGAAATAGCTGCCGAAGCACTGGTGCCCGCGTGTCGAGCCAACGCGGATGAAGTCCGCCAGTTCCCTCTGTTCTTTCTTGAGCGCTCCGTTTCTTGGCGCTCCGTTCGGTGGCGGCGTGGCCTCGAGTCCTGTTGTCATCGCGCATCTCCTTCGCGAGCGCCGTGGCGCTCGAGCCGCGCTTGATCAGCGCGACCGACGATCCGCTTTTCCTCGAACCCGTCGAGGGCCCCATTGTAGCGCACGGATTTGCTGCCCGAACGCAACCTTGGGACGACTCTCTGCCCGCGTTGACCACCCCAGCGATGCCCAGGGACCTCGGAACGATCCATCCCTTTGAATCGAGATCTATGCCCGTCCGGATCCCGCGAACGTTCCACCGCTGCAGTGCTTGAGTATTCGCGCCGGACATCCTGCGCCGTGCAATCCGCAGTCCGCATGGGGCCGCGGGCGTCCTAGCGGGCTACCAGCACTTGACCAAACTGTCCGAGTTCGCCTGCACAGGTGTCCGCCGTGTTCGGGCGCGGACGAGCCGCCCGATAGAATAGGAACATGTGGACTTCGCTCCTGATGATTCTCGCCCTGCAGGGCGCACCGAAACCCGCGCCCGAGGCTCAGCCGCCGGCAGTCCTCGAGCCGGCACCGGGGAATCCAGTCTGTGTCATCTCGACGTCGATGGGGGACATCACGGTCGAACTGTTCAAGGATCGGGCGCCGGTCTCGGTTGAGAACTTTCTGCGCTATGTGACCGAAGGCTTCTATCCAGGGACGATCTTCCATCGCGTCGTCAAGGGATTCGTCATTCAGGGGGGCGGCTACCTGCCGGGAATGGTCGAGAAGCCGACCCACGATCCGATTCAGAACGAGGCCACCAACGGCCTGAAGAACGTCCGGGGCACGCTCGCGATGGCCCGCACGCAAACGCTACGCAGCGCGACCACCCAGTTTTACATCAACGTGTCGAATAACTCCGCGCTCGATCACCGCGGTTACACGCCGTCCGATTTTGGTTACGCGGTCTTCGGTCGTGTTCTGAGCGGAATGGAAGTCGCCGATCGGATCGCCGACGTCACGACCAAGGCCGAGAACCCACTCGAGCCGGTGACGATCAAGGGTGTGACGGTCAAGTAACGCCGATCACGGGTTCACGGGACGCGGATCTCGCGGATAAGCCAACCTGTTGCTTTTCACACGAGGCCGGTGACGCGATCCTCGAGGTCCGCGTTCCACACAGGTCCATAGATTCCGCGAAATCCGCGTCCCGTAAATTTGGTGATCTGCGTCGACTGACGAACCGACTATTTGCACGCTTCAGCGTTTCAGCGCCCCGAGCTCGGCCTCTAGTCGCGTCACCAGCGTGTCCAGCTCGTTGACGATAGCGAGGACGGTATCGGGCTGGCTCAAGTCGACGCCGGCCTTCTTCAGCTGATTCATCGGATAGTCGTTGCCGCCGGCGCTGAGCAGCGTCAGGAAGCGGTCTCGGGCCTCGCGGCGCGACTCCTCGGAGCCATGCATGATCTGCTGTGCCAGCCGCGCCGCCGACGCAAAGCAGGTCGCGTACTGATAGACGTAGTACGGAGAGTTGAAGAAATGCGGGATCCGCGACCAGGTGATGCCAGTCTGGTCGTTGAGATCGAGCGAGTCGCCATAGTAGTCGGCGAGCAGCCCGCGGTAGAGGTCCGTCAGGATCTCCGCCGTGATCGGTTGATCGCGTTCTGCCAGACGATGGGCGCGCAGCTCGTAGTCCGCAAACAGCACCTGCGTGTAGAAGGTGCCGGCGATGTTGTCGATTGCATGCTGGAGGAGGACGACGCGCTCGGCCGGATCGGTCGACCGGGCGAGCATGTAGTCGAGCAGGAGCGCCTCGCTCAGTGTTGACGGCACCTCCGCGACGAAAATTGTGTAGCTCGAGTAGACAAACGGCTGCGCCTCGTGCGACAGGATGGTGTGCATCGAGTGCCCCATTTCGTGCGCGAGCGTGAACATGTCGTCCAGCGTGTCGGTGTAGTTGAGCAGCATGTACGGGTGCGTCCCGTAGACCGGCGCGGAGTAGGCGCCGGACCGCTTGCCGTCATTCTCGTAGACGTCAATCCAGCCGCCGGCAAATCCCTCGCGCATCCGCGCCTGGTACTGGGGCCCGAGCGGCGCGACCGATTCGACGATCCAGTCGAGGACGCGGTCGTACTCGTACTTCTTCTCGAACGTTACCAGTGGAATCGAGTAGTCGTAGACGTGATACGACGGCACGCCGAGCGTTTTCCGGCGAAGCCGATGGTAGCGTTGCAGCGGCCCGACGCCGGCGCGCGTCGTCTCAATCAGGTTCTCGACGACCGACGTCGGGATGTTATCGCCGTGCAGGGCGGCCTCGAGTGTGCTCGCATAACCGCGCGCTCGCGCCTGAAACCAGTCGCGCTGGCAGACGCCGTTGTAAAGCGTCGCATAGGTGTTGAGGCTGTTCTGATAGGTCTCGTGCAGCGCGCGGAATGCCAAGGCGCGATCGGATTGCTCGCGGCGGGTGGCCAGGATCGCGCGATACTGCCCGTACGACACCGTCACGTCTTCCCCCGTCGACAGTCGCACGGTCTGGAATTTCGCGTCGGCGGTGGAGAGCGCCCAGTACGCGTCGTTCGGCGCGGAGGCGAGCCGGCTCGAGAGCGACATCAGGCGCTCCCCGGCTTCGTCGAGCACATGCTCCTGCTGACGGTACAGATCCTCGATCGCGAACCGGTAGAGCCGCAGCGCCTCGGATTCATCCATCCACGCGCGTGCGGTGGCCAGAGGAATTTTGAGTAGTTCCGGGTTGAACCAGGACTCGGCCTGCTTCCACCGCGCGAAGAGAATCTGGACTTGCTGACGCTTGGCGTTAACGGTGTTGTCGCGCTGATCCTCGTCGTATCGCAGCGACGGAAAGTACCAGACACGGTAGGCGAGTTGCCCGAGCGTTTCCGACAGCCGGAACGCCTCGAGCAACTGCTCGGGGCCACGCGCCAGCGTTCCCTTGAGCGCGGCGTAGCGGTCGATCCCGGCTTCGAGCTGCCGGTAACCCGCCTCCCACGCCTCCCAGCTGGTGAAGATGTCGGTCAGGTTCCACTTGTAGCGATCGGCAATCTCCTCGCGCCGACGGCTGCGCGTCGCGGGCGGTTCGGCAGCGGCTGCATCGGCCGGATCGGCGAGGGGCGACGAGCGCAGTGGCACGCATGAATTGATTGATGACGAAGGTCCCATCCGCTCACTATAAGTCGACGGTACTCCTCATGGAAGGGGGACTCTTGTTATGCGCCGCCGCCGATCTCATGTCACCCATCTAGCCGAGCAATTCTCCGCTGCCATTACCAGGTGGACCGGCAGCACGATCGCCTTCGGGCTCGCGTGCCTGGTCATCGTCGTATGGGCGGTGACTGGTCCGCTCTTTGACTACTCCAACACCTGGCAGCTCGTCATCAACACCGGCACCACCGTCGTCACGTTCCTGATGGTGTTCCTGATTCAGCGGTCGCAGAACAAGGATTCGCTGGCGATTCAGCTGAAGCTGAACGAACTCGTCGCCGCCATGGCCGGCGCCAGCAATCGCCTGATCGATTGCGAGGACATGAGCGAGGCCGAACTGAGGGCGCTGCATCGGCACTACAGCGCCCTCGTGGAGATGGCGAGGAAGGACGGCTCGCTGACGACGTCCCACTCGGTGGAGGAGGCGGAGGAGCGCCATGCGCGCAAGGCGCGACGGAAGTGATTCTGGGGTCAGCGCCGAGCGAGAATCCAGGCCGCTACGACGTCCATGATCGCTTCGAGCCCGTCGCCCTTGCGTCCTGAGACCTTGAAGGAGTGATCGCCGCCGGCCACCTCGTGCAACTCGGCGTGCTGGAGCGAGGGCAGCAGCTGGGCGATCTCGGTCGAAGTGCCAAACGCGTCGCGGGAGCCCTGGACAAACAGCATCGGGTGCGCAATCGCGGGCAGGTGCGCGTCGCGGCGCTGCTCGAGCTTGCCAGGCGGATGGAGCGGGTAGCCGAGAAAGACCAGGCCGTCGAGGCCGTCGCAGCCCTGCGCCGCGATGTGTGACGCCATCCGGCCGCCCATCGACTTGCCGCCGATGACGAGTGGGAGCCCGGAGAATGCGGCCCGGGCCTCGTCGAGCGCCTCGCGCCACGCCTGTTCGAGAACGGGGGCCCGGTCCGGCACTTTCCGGCCGGCCGCGATATAGGGGAAATCGAACGTCGCCGCGTTGATGTGCCGGAGCGCCATTCCGCGCGCAAACTGGACCATGAACGGACTCTTCTGGCCCGCCCCTGCGCCATGGGCCAGCACGAGCGCCGCCTGGGGCTTTGCCGTCACATACGTCGTCAGCTGCATGCCATCCACTGTATCCGGGTACGCTCCGTCCCGAGCCCCGAGCCCCGAGCCCCGAACCCCGAGCCTGATCCTGGTTCCGAGGTTTGCCACAACGGCATCCATTAATGTAGATTTATAGATATGCTTCAGGCCTCCAGCCTGTTCAGGTTGCTCGGCGACGACGCCCGGCTGCGCATTTTGCGCCTGTTGGCCGCCGACCGGCTGAACGTGAGCGAGCTGACCGGCATCCTCGGCATCGCCCAATCGGGTGTCTCCCGCCACCTCGGCCTGCTCAAGGACGCGGGGCTCATAGTCGAGCAGCGCGAAGGCGGCTACACGTATTTTCGACCCGTCCCGACCTTGCTCACCGGCGAGAACGGTTTCGGGCCGCTCTCCGCGCTCCTCCAGGGCGAGTTTGCCGAGGCCGCCCGAACCGAAACAGGCCGCGCCGACGATGCCCGGCTGGAGGAGGTGCGGCGCCTGCGCAAGGAGAATTTCGACGCGCATGCCGGTCCGGACACCAACGAGCGCCAGCTCGTGCCTGGCCGGAGTTGGGCCGCCTGGTCGAGGGCGCTCGGACACCTGCTGCCGCCGCTTCGCGTGGCCGACATCGGATGCGGCGAGGGCTACCTGACCGTCGAGGCCAGTCGTTGGGCGTCCCACGTCGTCGCGGTGGATCGGTCGGACCTGGTCCTCAAACGGGCGCGCGCGCTCGCGACACGCCGCCGGGTTCGTAACGTCATCTGGAAGCGCGGTGAGCTCGAGAAGCTGCCGCTTCGCGATGCCAGCGTCGATGTGGCGCTGCTCTCTCAGGCGCTGCACCATGCCCCGGATCCGGCCCGCGCGCTGTCCGAGGCGGCCCGCGTCGTTGTCCCGGGCGGGCACGTCCTGGTGCTCGACCTGCGCGAGCACGATGAGAAATGGGTCAAGAACCGGCTCGGCGATCGCTGGCTGGGCTTCAGCGATGAAACGCTCGCGAAGTTGCTCAAGCGGGCCGGGCTTACGGACGTCAGGGTCAATGTCGGTGCTCGCCGGACGGGCGATCCGTTCACGGTCATCGTCGCGAGTGGCAGGAAGCCTGACGTGAAGTCAGAGAAGCGGTCTAAAAGCCTCTCACCGCAGTCAATCATGTCGCCGAGACGGCGACGCCCAAAACGATGAAGAACGTGCGTCCAGAGGCGTATCCTGATCCGTGACGCGCGGGCCCGAGGTCGTAACTCAGTGGTGTCACGAACCCGTACCGCAGTCTGACCCGGACAGTCCCTGGTGCCCACAACTGTGTCGTTTGAGAACGCGGAACAGATTCACCCATATCCGACTGTCCGACCCGCCGTCGGAAGGGAGCCAGACGATGGAGACCATCTATCGGCGCTGTGCAGGACTGGATGTGCATGAAGCGTTCGTCGTCGCGTGCCGCCGTGTGCGCGGCTCGGACGACCGTGTCGAGGCGACCATTCGGCGGTTTTCGACGATGACCGCCGACCTGCTCGCGCTGGCCGAGTGGCTGGCCGAGGCGGGGGTGACCCACGTCGCCATGGAATCGACCGGCGTCTTTTGGAAGCCGGTGTGGAATCTGCTGGAAGATCGCTACACCATCGTCTTGGTGAATCCGCGCCACGTGAAACAGGTGCCGGGCCGGAAAACGGATGTCGCGGACGCCGACTGGCTTGCGCAACTGTTGCAGTACGGCCTGCTGAAAAGCAGCTTCATTCCGCCGGAGCCCATTCGAGACTTGCGGGATCTCACCCGGCACCGGACGTCGCTGCTGCACGAGCGCACGCGGACCGTGAACCGCATTCACAAGGTCCTCGAGGATGCCAACATCAAGCTGAGTGCGGTCGCCTCGGACATCATGGGGGTGTCGGGCCAGGCGATGTTGCGCGCCCTCATCGCCGGGGAAACGGACCCGGTGCGCTTGGCCGATTTGGCCCGGTATCGGTTGCGCCGGAAACAGGCCGCGCTCCAACAAGCGCTGCAGGGGCGCGTGCGCGCGCACCATCGCTTTCTGTTGCAGACGTTGCTCGAGCAGGTCGGGTTTCTCGATGGGCAGGTCACGCAATTGGACACGCGCATTGACGAGCAGCTGCGCCCTTTCGCCGCCCCCCTGGCGTTGATCCGGACGATCCCGGGCCTGAAACGCCGGGCGGGTGAAAGTGTGCTCGCCGAAATCGGGCCGGACATGACGATGTTTCCCTCGGCCGCGCATCTGTGCTCGTGGGCGGCGATCTGTCCGGGCCACAACGAAACCGGCGGGAAGCAGCGGTCGGGGAAAACGCGCCGGGGCAACCGCTGGTTGCGTGGCACCCTGACCGAAGCCGCGTGGGCCGCCGCCCGCACCAAGGGCAGTTACTTCGCCGCGCAGTACCGGCGCTTGGCGGGTCGCCGGGGCAAGAAGCGAGCGATCGTCGCCGTCAGCCACAGTCTGCTGATCGCTGCGTATCACGTGCTGCGCGACGAGCGTAACCTATCGTGAGCTCGGCGAGCAGCATTTCGATCAGAATGCAGAGTTCGCAGAAAACCTAGTTTGCCTCTGCGTGCTCAGCGAGCGCTGCGGTAAGAGGCTTTTTGGACAGTGAAATCGTTTGGGCGTGCGCCAGACCGCGGTGAGTTACTGAGGACGAGAACAGATGCCTGACAGCTCCAACCAAACACCTGCATCATCCTTCGGCGAACGGCGCGTCGCCGCCGAGCAGGCCCTGCGTCGGGCCCTCGAGCAGCGCGTGCTCCTGCTCGACGGTGCGATGGGCACGATGATCCAGCGTTACAAGCTGACTGAAGCGGACTTTCGCGGCGATCGCTTCACAGATCATTCACGCGATCTCCGCGGCAACAGTGACATCCTGATCCTGACGCGGCCGGACGTCATCGGCGCGATCCATCGCGAGTATCTCGAGGCTGGCGCCGACATCGTCGAGACCAATACGTTCTCGAGCACTGCCATCGCGCAGTCCGACTACGCGCTCGAGCCGCTCGCCTACGAGCTGAACTATGAAGGTGCCCGTCTCGCTCGCGAGGCGGCCGACGAGTGGACGGCGCGCACGCCGGACCGGCCACGATTCGTCGCTGGTTCTCTCGGTCCGATGAACCGGACGTTGTCGATTTCTCCCAAGGTCGACGACCCCTCGTATCGAGGCATGACGTTCGATGAGGCGCGCGCCGCTTACGAGGATCAGGTGCGCGGTCTCATCGACGGGGGCGCTGATGTTCTCCTGCTCGAGACGATCTTCGACACGCTCAACGCCAAGGCCGGCATCGTGGCGATGGAAAACGTGTTCGAGGAAAAAGGCCTGCGTCTGCCAGTGTTCATCTCGGTGACGATCACCGACCTGAGCGGCCGGACGCTATCGGGGCAGATGATCGATGCGTTCTATTCGTCGATCCGTCACGCCAAACCTCTGGCGATTGGGATGAACTGCGCGCTGGGCGCCCGCGAGATGCGCCCGCACCTCGAGGAGCTCGCGCGGCTCGCCGAGTGCTACGTCCTCTGCTATCCGAACGCCGGGCTGCCAAACGCGTTCGGACAGTACGACCAGCAGCCCGACGAGACCGGTCAGCTCCTGCAGTCGTTCGTCGCCGGTGGCCTCGTGAACATCGTCGGCGGCTGTTGCGGAACAACCCCGGATCACATCAAGGCGGTCGTGCGGGACGTCGAAGGACTGACGGCGCGGCCGCTGCCGGCAGGTTCGTGGGTAGGGACTTCGGGCCGCGAGGCGAAAGCCCCGAATCCCGAGACCCGAACCCCGAGCCCCGACCACTTCACGACATTCTCCGGTCTCGAGACGCTCGCCATCCGTCCCGAGAGCAACTTCCAGATGATCGGCGAACGCACGAACGTCACCGGATCGGTCAGGTTCGCGCGCCTGATCAAGAACAACGACTTCGCCGCGGCAGTGCAGGTGGCGGCCGAACAGGTCCGCAACGGCGCCAACCTGATCGACGTCAACATGGACGAGGGCATGCTCGACTCCGAGCAGGCGATGACGACGTTCCTCAACTACATCGCGACCGAGCCGGAGATCGCGCGGGTGCCGGTAATGATCGACAGCTCGAAGTGGTCGGTGCTCGAGGCCGGGCTGAAGTGCGTTCAGGGAAAGAGCGTCGTCAATTCGATCAGCCTCAAGGAGGGCGAGGCCGACTTCCTTCACAAGGCGGGCATCGTCAAGCGGTTTGGCGCCGGCGTCGTCGTGATGGCGTTCGATGAGGTTGGTCAGGCGGATACGATCGAGCGCAAGGTGTCGATCTGCCAGCGTGCGTATGCGCTCCTCACCGGGCGCGCCGGCTTCGACCCGACCGACATCATCTTCGATCCGAACATCCTTGCGATCGCGACGGGTCTCGAAGAGCACAACGACTACGCCATCAACTTCATCGAGGCCACGCGGGTCATCAAGGCGACGTGTCCCGGGGTGAAGATCAGCGGTGGCGTCAGCAATCTGTCGTTCTCGTTCCGTGGCAACGACACGGTCCGCGAAGCGATCCACTCGGCGTTCCTGTTTCACGCGATCAAGGCCGGGATGGACATGGGCATCGTCAACGCCGGCCAGCTGATCGTCTACGAGGACATCCCGAAGGATCTGCTGGAGCACGTCGAGGACATCATCTTCAACCGGCGCCCGGACGCGACCGAGCGGATGGTGCAGTTCGCCGAGCAGGTCAAAGGCGCCGGCAAGAAGAAAGAAATCGATGTCGCGTGGCGCCAGGGCAGCGTCGAATCGCGGCTTTCCTACGCGCTCGTGCACGGCGTCGTCGACTTCATCGACGCCGACGTCGAAGAGGCGCGTCAGCAGTACGCGCGGCCGCTCGAGATTATCGAAGGGCCGCTGATGGACGGCATGAAGGTCGTCGGCGATCTGTTTGGCGCCGGCAAGATGTTCCTGCCGCAGGTGGTCAAGAGCGCGCGGGCGATGAAGCGCGCGGTCGCGCATTTGCTGCCGTACATGGAGGCCGAGAAGCTGCGCACCGGGGCCACGTCAACCCAGGGGCGGATCCTGATGGCAACGGTCAAGGGCGACGTGCACGACATCGGCAAGAACATCGTCGGTGTCGTGCTCGGCTGCAACAACTACGAGATCATCGATCTGGGCGTCATGGTTCCGGCCGCGAAGATACTCGAAGCGGCGATTGCGCAGAAGGTCGACATCATTGGTCTGAGCGGCCTGATTACGCCGTCGCTCGACGAGATGTCGTTTGTCGCGCACGAGATGACGCGGCAGGATTTCACCGTGCCGCTCCTCATCGGCGGCGCGACGACCAGCCGGCAACACACCGCGGTCAAGATTGCGCCGGAGTACAGCGGGCCGGTCGTTCATGTGCTCGACGCGTCACGGGCGGTCGACGTCGTCTCCAACCTGCTCGGCTCCGGGAAGGCCGCGTTCGAGCGCGCGAACCGGTCGGACCAGGCCGAAATCCGCGAGAAGTACGCGTCGCGGCGAGAGAAGCCGATGCTGTCGTACGAGCAGGCGCGAGCCAACCGGCTGCAGATCGACTGGGACGCCCACCAAATCGCCTCGCCGTGGTTTCTTGGTTGCCGGTTCCTCGACGACTTGCCGCTCGCCGAGGTCGCGAGGTTCATCGACTGGACGTTCTTCTTCTCCGCGTGGGAGCTGAAGGGGCGTTTCCCTGGCATCCTCGAGCATCCTCAGTACGGTCCGGCCGCGCGTGAGCTCTACGACCACGCGCGCGCGCTGCTCGATCGAATCATCAGCGAGAAACTGCTGACGGCGCGTGGCGTTTACGCGTTCTGGCCGGCCAATGCGGAGGGCGACGACATCCTTGTCTACGCCGACGACTCGAGGCGGAGCGAGCTCGAACGGTTCCCGATGCTGCGGCAGCAGGAAATCAATCCCGACAAGCGCCCGAATCTGTCGCTCGCCGACTTCGTGGCCCCGCTCGACAGCGGGGTGCCCGACTACCTGGGCATGTTTGCTGTAACGGCAGGTATCGGCGCCGATGCGTTGGCGCGGCAGTTCGAGCAGGATTTGGACGACTACAACGCCATCATGGTCAAAGCGCTGGCTGACCGGCTGGCGGAGGCGTCGGCCGAGTACCTGCACGCGCAGGCGCGAAGGGACTGGGGTTATGGCGAGCGCGAGGACCTGTCCTTCGACGACTTGATTGCCGAAAAATTCCGAGGGATACGGCCCGCCTATGGCTATCCGGCCTGTCCGGACCACAGTGAGAAGTTCAAGCTGTTCGGCCTGCTGGAGGCTCCGAAGCAGGGGATCACGCTCACCGAGCACGCCGCGATGCTGCCCGCCGCAAGCGTCAGCGGGCTGTATTTCTCCCATCCACAGGCGAAATACTTCAATGTTGGCCGGCTGGGTCGGGATCAGATCGAGTCGTACGCCCGCCGAAAAGGCAAGCGGATCGAGGAAGTCGAAAGGTGGCTCGGCTCGAGCCTAGCCTACGATCCGGCAGCGGCGGTCGTGCAGACCACCTGAACGCCGGCGCTCCTGTCGGCGTATTTCCCGTGTGGCCCTCGGCGTGCTTAACGGTGTCTAACCCGAGAAGGCGCCAACCAACACGTCCAGGCGGCCGTCTGATAACCGGAGTAAACGATGTCTCCCAAGGGCAACTCTCGCTTGTGGATAGCCATCGCGGTCGTGCTGGTCAGCGCTGCCGCCGGCGCCGCGCTTTTGAGAGGAAGCGATCCCGGGAATCCCGGATCCGGACAACCGGGGCGACGAGCGACCACTGCCACGGTGACTCGCCAGGACTTCGTGCGCTCAATCCGACTGAGCGGCACGGTCGAGGCCGTTGACTCCACCACTATCACGACGCCACGTCTTTCGGGTCCCGGCTCGCAGTCCCTCGTCATCACCAAGCTCATCAAGGCGGGGACTCCGGTCGAAAAAGGCGATCTCGTGGTCGAGTTCGATCGCCAGACGCAGCTCGCGGCCGCGCTCGATCGCCGCGCGGAGCTGAACGATCTCGACCAGCAGATCAAGAAGAAGGACGCCGGCGAGCGCGCCGCGCGGTCGCGTGACGACGGCGAGATCCTGCTCGCCGAAAGCGCGCTCTCGCGCGCGAAGCTCGAGACGGTCAAGAACGAGCTCCTGCCGAAGATCCAGGCCGAGAAGAACAACCTCGCCGTCGAGCAGACCACCGCCACGCTCAATCAGCTGAAAGAAACCTACGCCCTCAAGCGCAAGGCAGCCGAGGCCGACCTCCAGATACTGAAAATTCGCCGCGACCGTGCGGAGAGCGCCATGCGTCAGGCCGAAACCAACGCCGAGCGGATGGCCGTCGTCGCGCCGCTCAGCGGGATGGCGGTGCTGCGGACGGTCTGGAAGGCCAACACGATGGCGGAGGTCCAGGAAGGGGAAGAGGTTCGTGCCGGTGTGCCGGTCGTCGACGTCGTCAACCCGAAGACGATGCGTGTCCGCGCGCGAGTCAACCAGGCGGACATCAACGAGCTTCAGCTCGATCAACCGGTCAAGATCGGCCTCGACGCTTATCCAGAGCTGTCGTTCGACGGCAGGATCGCCCAAATCTCGCCACTCGGCGTGGTCTCGACGTTGTCGCCGAAAGCGCGGGTTTACGTCGTGCTGATCCAGGTCAATGGTTCGCATCCCAAGCTCATGCCCGATCTAACGGCCTCTCTCGACGTCACGCTGTCCCGGCTGCCGGGCGCGCTGGTCGTGCCGCGCGATGCGGTCGGCACCGACGGCAAACGCGCGTTCGTGCGCGTGCAGCGCGGCTCCTCGTATCAAGAACAGACGGTGACCGTCGGCGCGACGAGTGCACTTGATATCGTCCTGACGTCGGGCGTTGACGCCGGCGCGGTAGTCGCACGGAATATTGCGCCTCTTCCCAACGCGCCGCCAGGGGCTGGACAATGATGCGGCGGATCTTTTCCCGGCTCCACAGCCGCAAGAGTCTCCTGACGATTGGCGTGCTCGTCGTCGTCGGCGGCGGCTTGTTCGCGACGGTCGGTCGCGGTTCGGTTCCTGATATCCCGACCGCCGACGTGACCCGCGGTGAGTTCGTCGATGCGCTGGAGCTCCGGGGAGAAATCCGTCCCCTCAAGTCGATCGTGCTGTCGTCGCCGATGCAGTCGGGCGAGCTCCAGATCCTCAAGCTCGCGACCAACGGCTCAAAAGTCAAGGCCGGCGATGTCGTCGTGCAGTTCGACGGCACGACGCTGCAGCGGACGATCCAGGAGAAGCAGTCTGAGCTCAAGCAGGCCAACGCCGAGATCGAGCAGGCGAACGCCCAGGCGCGAATCGCGAACGAGCAGAACGCGACGGCTCTGATGAAGGCCAAGTACGACATCGAACGCGCCAAGCTCGACATCAACAAGGGCGACACGGTTTCGCGGATCGAGAACGAGCAGGCGAAGCTCTCACTCGCTGACGCGGAACAGCGGCTCAAGGAGCTCGAAGTCAAGATGCGCTCGGACAGCACCAGCGCCGAGGCCGACCTCTCGAGCAAGGTCCGCAAGCGCGAGAAGGCGATTTTTGATTTGAAGCGAGCGGAAGACGGCCTCGAGCGTCTGCAGGTCAAGGCGCCGACCGACGGCGTCGTCAACGTCCTCCCCAACTACCGCTCCGGAAACATGATGGGGAGCTCCCCCGAGTTCAGGCAGGGCGACCGCGCCTGGGCCGGCGCCGCGATCCTCGAGCTGCCGGACCTCTCCTCGGTGCATCTTCTCGCGCGGCTCGACGAATCGGATCGCAGCCGGCTCGAAGCTGGGCAAGCCGCGTCGGTTCGAATCGAGGCCGTCCCGGGCACCGACTTCAAGGCCAGGATCGACAGCATCTCGATGCTCGCGCGGGTCGACTATCAGGGCACGTGGCCACCGCCACGCAATTTCGATTTGGATCTCGTGTTGATCGACCTCGATCCGCGGATTCGTCCGGGGATGACGGCGGTGGCGCGGATCGCGACCGACCGAATCCCCAACGTCGTGCTGATTCCTTCCGAAGCGATCTTCCAACGGGACGGCGCGTCCGTCGTCTACGAGCTCGATGGCTCGGAGTTCCAGGAGCGCCGGGTGCAGATCACGAAGCGTGGCAAAGAGCAGGCAGTCGTCGCTTCTGGAATCGAGGTCGGTGACCGGATCGCAACACGGCGTCCGTCTCCCGAGATGATCAGGAGGTCCGAATGACTCGGCGGCGCTGGGTGGCGTCGGGTATCGGCGTGACCGTGCTGGCGCTCGGGGCGGCGATCGTGCTCGCGGTGCCTCGACTGCCCGAACGCGGCAATACCGTGCCGACGGCGCTCGTCACAAAAGGTCCGCTCAAGGTCACCGTCCACGCCAACGGCGAGCTGCGCGCCGGACGCACCGTGACGCTCACGACACCGCCGGTCGGCGGCCAGCTCCGCATCGTCCAGATGCTGATGACCGGCATGCCAGTGAAGAGTGGCGAGATCGTGATGGAGTTCGACCCCGCCGACCAAATCTACGCGCTCGAGCAGGCCCGCTCGGAGCTCGCCGAGGCCGAGCAGGAAATCGTCAAGATGAAGGCCGATGCCGCCGTGCAGAAGGCACAGGACGACGTGGCGATGCTGACCGCACGCTTCGACGTCAGGAGAGGAGAGCTCGACACGAGCGGTAACGAGCTCATTCCGGCGGTCGAAGCTCAAAAGAACGTATTGACACTCGAGGAGGCGAGGCGCCGGCTCGCGCAGCTCGAGGAGGACGTCAAGTCGAGAGCGGCGACCAACCAGGCGTCGCTCGCCGTCGTCCTCGAGAAGCGCAACAAGGCGATGCTCGGCATGCAGCGGGCCCAGCAGCTCATCGACAGCTTGATTCTGCGCGCGCCAATGGACGGAACCGTGTCGGTCAAGGAAAACCGTGATGGCGTGATGTTCTTCGGCCCCGGGATGGTTATCCCCGAGTATCGGCAGGGCGACTCTGTGTCGCCGGGTCGTCCGGTCGCCGACGTCATGGAGTCCGGCAAGATGGAAGTGCGGGCCAAGATCGCAGAAAGCGATCGCGCCAACCTCACTGCCGGCCAGCCCGCGCTGGTGTTCGTCGACACGCTGCCCGATGAGAGCTTTGGTGTGAAGGTCGGCGCGCTCTCCGGCCTGGCGAGTCGAGCGCAGTGGTTCGAGAGCGCGACCGTCACGCGACTCTTCGACGTGACGTTCCAGTTTGATAAGCCAGACCCGCGCTTGAAGGCCGGCGCCTCCGCGCGCGTCACGATTCAAGGCAAGGAGATCCCCGACGCGCTGCATGTACCTCGTCAGGCCGTGCTCGAGAAAAACGGCAAGACGCACGTCTTCGTCAAGAACGGCGACCGTTTCGAGCAGCGCGAGGTCAAGGTCGAGCACCTCACTGAAAGCCGCGCGGCAATTGCTGGCCTTTCAGAAGGAACTGAGGTCGCCCTGACGGATCCAAACGCTGCCCGGCCGACGAACAACAACACGTCTCCGACGCTGCCGACGGCCGGCCCCTCGCGCTGACCATGGCCGCGTCGCGCATCACCGGCACGACGTCGGATTACCTTCCGGAGCTGCGGCTCGGGTTCGATAACCTGCGCGCTCACAAGCTTCGCTCGCTGCTGACGATGCTCGGCATGATCTTCGGCGTCGCGGCCGTGGTCGCGATGCTCTCGATCGGCGCCGGGGCGCAGCAGGAGGTCATGGCGTTCATCGAGCAGCTCGGCGTGCGCAACCTGATTGTCGAAGCGCGCGAGTCGACGGACTATCAGGTCGTGCAGAAGGTGCGGCAACTCTCCGCCGGGCTGACCTTTCGCGACTATCGGGTGATCGAGGCCAACCTCGACGGCATCTCCGCGTCGACGGCTCGCAAGCGCTTCACGCCGTCCAAGCTGTTGCCGCGGCCGCAGAGCGATCCGCCGATTGTCTATGGCGTCAGCCCTTCCTATTTGCGCATCGCCAATCTGCAGCTCGTCAGCGGGCGTTTCTTCAGCGAGGCCGAGACGATGTCGGCTGCGCCGGTGGCAGTGCTCGGCGAAGGCGCGGCGGCGTCGCTCTTTGGCGCCGATGATTCAGTCGGCCGGCACGTCAAAGTCAACGAGCAGTGGTTTCAAGTGATTGGCGTTGCCGGTCCGCAGATCACGGTTCAGGCAGACGTCGCGGGTCTTCCAGCCCAGGACCGCAACAACCTGATCTACGTGCCGTTGCATTCGGCAATCTTCCGCCTCGAGGACGTCAACAGCCGCTTCCGCGACGAGATCGACGGCATCTACCTGCAGATGCGACCGGGCGAAGACATCCCCGCGGCCGCCGCCCTGCTGCGCGGCCTCCTCAATGTCTCCCACCGCGGCGCGGCCGACTTTGCCATCGTCTCGCCAGCGGAACTCCTCGCCGAGCAGCGCCGGACACAACGCATTTTCGAGATGGTGATGGTCGCGATCGCGTCGATCTCGTTGCTCGTCGGCGGCATTGGCATCATGAACATCATGCTCGCGAGCGTGATGGAGCGGACGCGCGAGATCGGCGTCCGCCGGGCGATCGGCGCGAAGAAGCGCGACATCATCCGCCAGTTCCTGATCGAGACGACGATCATCTCGCTCGCCGGCGGTGTCATGGGCGTGCTCGTCGGCGTCGGCCTGTCGCAACTCATCGGCTTCCTGGCCGGCTGGTCGACGATTGTCACCACGACTTCGATCGTGCTGGCGTTCATCGTGTCAGTCGCGATTGGGTTGATCTTTGGCTTGTATCCTGCGGCGCGCGCGGCCCGGCTCGATCCGGTCAAGGCGCTGCACTACGAGTAGAGCCACGGATTCACGCCACGGATTACACGGACAACACGGATCGGGGTTTTGAAGATAGCTCGTTGTGCGTGGGAATAGCCGAGCATAGTCTTCCACCTCAGTAACCTCACGTAGTACTCCAAGTATCCACGCCAGGCTCGTCCGTTCCCTGGAAGGCGAACTCCCTTAGAAATCGGGTGGGTGGTGATGGTCTGATCCTTGCGACGGCCGCCACAGGAGGTTTTCCATGCACACACGGTTGCTAGTGGCTGTGCTAGGTATGTGCGGATTGGTTGTCGGTCCGGCCTATCCCCAGTCGCAGCCGTCCAATCCCACTCAACAGCGCGTCCCGGAGGATCGCGGGCAGGTGCCCGTGTTTCGCGTCACTGTCGTGGGACGCACAACGCCGGCGATCAACTATCGCCATCGGGGTGGCGCTACGACGATCGACTTCCGCGGGACGCCGCTCCTGCCAAAGTCGCGCGGCGAAGCCAAGGTGGAAAGCAAGCAGGGCTACATCGAGATCGAGGTCGAGTTCGACAATCTCGTTCCGGCGACGAAGTTCGGTCCGGAGTACCTGACCTATGTGATGTGGGCCATCACGCCGGAGGGACGCGCGACCAACCTCGGCGAAGTGCTTCTGAACGAAGACAAGAGCAAGCTGAACGTCACGACCGAGCTCCAGGCATTCGGCCTCGTCGTGACGGCGGAGCCGTACTTCGCGGTCTCGCAGCCGAGCGACGTGGTCGTGATGGAAAACGTGATCCGCCCGGATACTCGAGGCACGGTCGAGCAGATCGACGCCAAATACGAGCTGCTGACGCGCGGCACTTACCTGATGAACACGGACCCGGACCGGCTGGTCGTGCGACGACTGGACCGCGGAATTCCGCTGGAGTTGTACGAAGCGCGCAATGCCGTCCAGCTTTCCGAGTTAGCGGGCGCCGATCGCTACGCAGCCGAATCGTTTCAGAAAGCCTCCCGCATGCTTCGGCAGGCCGAACAGGCTCGGGAACGCGACCTGGGTCGCCGCGCGATCGTGATGCCGGCACGCGAAGCCGCGCAGACGGCCGAAGATGCGCGGTTGATCGCGCTCCAGCGTCAGGACGATGAGCGGATTTCCAAGGCGGCGCAGGCCTCCGCCGACCGCGAAGCCAACGCGATTGCGATGGCCCAATCCGAATCGCGGCGGAGGGAGCAAGCAGAGGCCGAGCGCGCGGCGGCCGATCGCCGCCGGCTCGACGCCGAAGCCGCGGCTGAGAGGGCCGTACGCGAACGCGCGTCGGCAGAAGCGGCTCTGAGCGCAGCCCAGCGCGCCCAGGCTGACGCGGAGCGCGCTCAACAGCGGCTGGCAGATGAGCGTGCCGCCGCAGAGGCCGCGCGTGCGGCGTCACAAGCGACCGCAGAGGAAGCACGCCAGGCCGTCGCGAGGGCCGAGACCGAGAAGGCGGATCTGCGCGAACGGCTGCAGCGTCAGTTGAACATCATCCTCGAGACCAGGGAGACGGCGCGCGGCCTGATCGTCAACGTCTCGGACGTGTTGTTCGACACGGGCCAGCACACGCTCAAACCGGGCGCGCGCGAGAAGCTCGCGACGGTGGCCGGCATCCTGCTCGCGTATCCAGACTTGAGTCTCGAGGTCGACGGCCACACCGACAACGTCGGCGACGACGACTACAACCAGGCGCTCTCGGAGCGTCGTGCCGAGTCGGTTCGCAGCTATCTCGTTCAGCAGGGTATTCCGTCGGCGGCGATTGGGGCGTTTGGGTACGGAGAGTCGCAGCCCGTCGCATCGAACAACGTGTCTGCGGGACGACAGCAGAATCGGCGTGTCGAGCTCGTCGTCTCCGGCGAATCGATCGGCCGTCCTGACCCGGACACGTCAGTACCGCGTCGGCGGTAGCCTGATCGCGGCACTTCACCGCGGCGACAACGCGAGACTCGGGGCCGGCACCGCCGCCGACCCCGGGCTCTCATCGACCCGACTTCTGCAAATCGTTGAAATCCGGCATGTAGGTCTTCAGGCCTTTGGCCGGCGTGTTCTTCGAGTAGCCGGCGACGAGCTGGGCGTTGTAGCGCGCTGGGAAGAAATCGAACGGATCGCGAGGGTCAGCGTCGATGAGTTGTAGATCAGCGTCCCGCATCGTCAACTTTCCGAACGTAATCGAGCCGCCTCCGAAGTAGACGTAGTTGCGGGCCGCAGGCGACGGGAGTGTCAGGGCTGTCGGACGGCCCTTGCTCGGATCGTCGAAGGTCTGCACCAGCCTGGTTCCCTGGACGGCGACACGCGTCAGGTGCCCCACGATCTCAGGCGGCGGCAGAATCTGGCCCGCGGCAAGGATGATGTCGTTGTCCCTGACCTCCACGCCCCGGCGCTTCTTGATGTCCAGGACATCGTCCAGTTTCAGGCCAAAGAACTCGAGCAGTCCCTTCGTGGGGACTCCGACCGCTTTCATCGACTCGACATGCAGCCGCATCAGGCCATCCGCCGTCGTCGACACGCTGGCGGTCGTCGGAAAAGGGAATGTCAATCCCCTTACGAGATCGCAGCCCGCACCGTCACCCCCGCATTCTGGTCAAAACGCGAGTGATGGGCTCCTAAACGCGAGCCGGCTGAGAGACGTCCTTCACGAGTTCGGCCGTGAGTTTTCGCGAGGCGTTTTTCGCGATGTCGGCCTGTGCCACGATCCCGCAGCACATTCCACCGCCATTAACGACTGGCACGCGTCGGATCTGATTTTCTTCCATGATCCGCGTGCAGTCCTCGATCGGCGTGCTCTCGCGTACCGCGATGACTGGCGTCGACATGCAAGACTCGGCGGGCTCATCCACGGGGTTCCTGCCGATCGCCACGAGCCGGCAGACGATGTCGCGGTCGGTGACGACTCCCAACAGCGTGCGATCGCTGCGGCTTTGGACAATGGGGATCTCGCCGCAGTCATGCTCGACCATGGCCTTCGCAACCTCTTCCAGGGACGTGTCCGCCGTGCAACAGAACGGATTCGGCGTCATGATTTCTTTGACCAGCACTGTGACCTCCGTGAGCATCTTTTTGCCGTTATTAAGCTCCTGCGAGCGTGACGCATGGCAAAAACTGCAACCGGGATGCCGATCCCAGCTCGGCAGGGTGCCGGGCGCTACGCGCGGTCCGGCTGACGCCTCCGCTAACTTTACGTCGGTCCGCCCAAGCCTTGGCGAAGGCGGAAGCCGGACACCACGCAAGAAAACGCTATGATCGATCGCGGCCGGAACTCCGCAGAGTCTCGTGCACAAAGCGCAGTTTCTCTATGGCTGAGGCCGGCCAGACGAAAGGATAGTCATCGGCGAGCCCCATGCCGCGGTTGAGGTTGTTCAGCAGATAGGTGACGGGGAACCAACCGTCGATCAGTTGATCGAACGGCGCGTCGGGGGAGACCACGAAAGGCGACACACGGCTGAGCGAAGGTTCGTCGGAACGCCGCGGTTGAAGCGTGCGCCACAGGCAGCATTGGTTTCCACTGTATCGACCATGTGGAGGTCGCGTAGGCGCTGATGAAGCCCTCTTGCCAATCGGCGCGTCGAGCTCGTCGTCTCGGGCGAATCGATCGGCCGTCCGGGCCCGGACACCTCGGTGCTTCGGAGGCGGTAGTTGCCTCAAGTCGATCGCTCGTCGGGCAGGCTCCGGGGCAAACGTCGAGCCCGGGGCTCGGGCCACGGACTACCGGACGACCCGGGTCTCTTCGATGACGCTCACATCGACATCCATGCCGCGGAACGACGAGGCCGGACCGATGAACGTGCCCCACAGCGGCAGCGCGTTCCGCTGATCCCACGCCACGGCCACACGAATCAGGTTGCGATTCCCGACGATGCTGTTGGTGGGGTCGAAGTCGACCCATCCGGCGCCCGGCAGGTACGCCTGCATCCAGCCGTGCGTCGATCCACCACCGACGGCGGCGGCTCGGTTCACTTCCGGCACGAAGATGTAGCCGCTGACGAAGCGAGCGGCGAGGCCGAGCGACCGAACGGCTTCCATCATCAGCACCGCGAAGTCGCGGCAGCTGCCGCTGCGACGCCGAAGCGTCTCGCCCGGGCTCTGGACGCCCTTCTCGCTCCGCCGCAGGTACACGAACTCTTCCTTGATGCCACGCGTCATCGAGTGGAGCAGCGTCATCGTGGTTGTCGATCCGGACGAGGTCAGGAAGCGCGCCGTCCACGGACCGAGGTCGTCGCACGGATAGTGGCGCGCCAGCGCGCTGACGAGATCGGGCCGTTCGTCATCCGAATACTGAAAGGGATAGGTGTGCGCCCCGATCTCGAGCGCGTAGTCGGGCAGCGGCGGTCTCGATGTGCTCGAGGGTGACCGTGCTGTCGAAACGAAGCTCGGATGCCGCTTCGTCAAACGTGGCGATGGCCACCGAATTGTCGAAGACGTCGTGAAGCCAGCGAAGATCCGACGGGCGCGGCAGGATATCCAGCTTCGTGCTGACGAGCCGGAGATCGTGACTCTCGCGTGGCCGAAACATCATGCGATGCTCGCCAAATCTCACCGGTTCCGAATATCGGTAGATCGTGACGTGCCGCACGGTCAGGAGGCGCATGTGACTCCGGCCGAATCACTGACTCCTGCTTTGTCGAGAGGGCTGCTGACCTCGTCGGTCCAGACCGTGAAACCCGCGAGCGTGTTGGGACCGAACGTGTTGCTGATCGCCACATCCGTCGCATCGCGTCCACGGGCGATGAGCACGCGGCCGATCCGCGGCGATGTTGTTCCGCGCATCGAACGTGTGCCAGCGTCCGCCGATATAGGCCTCGAACCAGGCGGCAAAATCCATCGGCACCATAGGGCGGCGGGATGCCGATATCGCCGAGATAGCCCGTGCAGTAGCGAGCCGGAATGTTCATGCAGCGGCAGAATGCGATCGCCAGATGCGCGTAGTCGCGGCACACGCCTTTGCCTTCCTGAAGAGCCTCCCACGCCGTTCTCGTCGATCGGGCATCCTGGTAGCTGAAGGCGATGTGGCGATGGACGTAGTCGCAGATGGCGTGGACGCGGCCGGCGCCGGTGGGCGCCTTGCCGAACAGATCCCACGCGATGCCGGTCAGCCGATCCGTCTCGCAGTATCGGCTGCCAAGGAGGAATACGAGCGACTCCTCGGGAAGATCCTCCACCGCATGCTGCTGCTCCGATCGTGCGATCGGGTCGGGCTCGCCCGTGTCGTTCAGCAGCGCACTGGCTGACAGCCGCAGCCGGCCTGCCGGCGCAAGAATGCGCGTGCACCAGTTGCCAAAGCCATCCCTGTAGGACGTCATCGGGACGAACGGCTCCGCGACCATTCGGTCGGGCACGACGATGTCGCCGGCGCGCGTGTGATGGATGTTCAACATCAGCACCATCGGCGTCTGTTGCGGACAGTCGTAGATCAGCTCGTAACCAACGTGGATTCTCATGGTGACCAAGCAGTGCTGTTGCCAAGAGACACGACGTCATGCACGGATCCGGATCGATCCGAAGGCATGGCCGCACCTTTCGCGAGGCTTTGATCGGGGCCGACCAGGAAGGATTGAGTGGAAGGCCAGACTCAGGAAAGCGTTGTTCCAGAACCTTACAGTACCCTACGCCTCTCGCTCCGAAAGCACAAGGTCTATCGTGGATGTGGCCTATGAACGCGCGTGCCGGACGATCTCGTGGACGTAGCGCAGCTTGTCAATCGCGGGACCCGACCACACGAAGGGATACGGGTCGGCCAGTCCCAGGCCTCGATTGAGCTCGTTCAGCGCGTAGGTCACTGGGAACCAACTGTCGATCAGCTGTTCGAACGGTGTGTCCTCTGAGGCGACGTACGGCGGGACCCGGCTGAGCGACGGCTCGTCAGACCGCCGCGGCTGGAGCCAGATTCCGCACGCGGCGGCGGTCTCCACCGTGTCGACCATGTGGAGGTAATGCGTCCACGTCTCGGCCCAGTCTTCCAGAGGATGGGCACTCGCGTAAGCGCTGATGAATCGATCCTGCCAGTCGGCGGGAGCGCCTTCGGCGTAGTAGGTCTGGAGCGCAGCGTTGTAGTCGGACCGTTCGTCGCCGAATACCTGTCGAAATCCGTCGAATGCGCCGGCGTCCTGGATCAGTCGATCCCAATAGTAGTGTCCGCTCTCATGCCGGAGGTGCCCCGCCAGCGCTCGATACGGTTCACCCAACGCGTTGCGGCGCCGCTCACGCTCCGCATCGTCGGCCTCGGCGACATTGATCGTAATGATGCCCGTGGCGTGCCCGGTCAGCACAGCCCCGGAGTCCGGTGCATCCGCCTTGAACTCGAACGCAAGGCCGCGCTCCGGGTCGTCGTCGCGACTGACGATGGGAAGGCGCAGCTGAAGGAGGGTGAAGATCAGGCGGCGCTTCGCAACCTCGAGACGATACCAGGCCTGCCGGTGCTCACCCGTGGCAAGGTCCGGGATGACACGCGTCAGCCGGCAGGAGACGCAGAGCGGGTTGGAGTCCTCGGCGACGACAGCCCAGTTGCAGACCTGCTCCTGTGTATAGTTCCTGCAGAGCCGGTACGTCCGCCCCGCGGCGGCTTTGAGCGGCGAGCGCCACGTTACTGTGTGGTCGTTGTCCTCGGCGTTCTGGTCATTGTCTATGTCGGGGTCTTTGTCGGGGTCTTTGTCGGGGTCCTTATCGGGGTCTTTATCGGGATCCTTGTCCAGCGACCCGACAATCGCCAGGTCGGGAAGGTAGGCTACCAATTGCCCGCAACGGACGCAGTGGGTGTTTTCGAAGAACAACAGATGCCCGCAGTGGTCGCAATGGAAAACCTTCATCGCCGCGATATCCTTGCACGATCTAGTCCGTTCCCAGTCGCGCCATCGGCGACAGAGACAGGCAGGCCGTCAGTCCAGGCGCACGACATCGACTTGCACTCGAAGATCGTGCGCCCCGCCGCCAAGGATCACTCCGCGAATCGGGCTGACGTCGTTGTAGTCCCGGCCCCAGGCGATCGTGATGTGCCTGTCGGACGGCAGCAGGTTGTTGGTGGGGTCGACGGCAATCCAGCCGATGCTTGGGCAGAAGACGCTCAGCCACGCGTGGGACACGTCGGCGCCGACGAGACGCGGAGTGCCCGGCGGCGGAACGGTCTCCATGTAGCCGCTGACATACCGTGCGGGAATACCAAGCGAACGCAGGCAGGCGATTTCGAGCCGCGCGAAGTCCTGGCAGACGCCGCGCCGGGAGGCGAACACCTCCGTCAACGGCGTGGCCACGGTCGTCGCCTTCGGATCGAACGTGAACTCGTCATGGATACGCCCGGTCAGCTCGAGGACGCCTTCGAGAAGCGGCCGGCCAGGCGGAAACGAGGCCCGCGCGTAGTCTTCGACGATGAACTGCGATCTCGAGGACGTCGAGTCGAAGACGAACTCCACGACGTCGAGCGGCAGAGAGGCGCGATCCGCGGCGGCCTCCCAGCATGGCGTGTCGCCGGGCTCCGGCAGCTGCGGCGCCTTCACCGTCACCGTGCTCGTGGCGCGGATGGCGAGGCTCGTATGAGGGCCCTGCACGGCCACGATCGTCACCAGGTTGCCGAAGTAGTCCTCATGGGTGCTCGTCACCGCCGGCGCAGGCGCAATCGCCAGCTCGTGGTTCACGCACTCCTGAAACTGAAGGTCTCGCGGCTTGAGCCGGGCGACGTGATGAGCGACCACCACCGACTCGCTGTAGTCGTATTTGGTGGAGTGGGTCACCTCGTATTGCATGGGGCTCAACTCACCCGCATCTCTGCATGGCTGAAATAGAAGTACGTGATGGCGTCCGACACGTCCTTCAGGTCGTCGTCGAGCGATCCGAGGAGCGCGTCGAGCCGCGTGTGGTCATCCTCGGACCATGTCTGCGACACGATGATCTCCGTCAGCGTTGCGCGAGCATGCGCGATCAGACGGTCCTCGCGCGTTGGCGATGGTGCTCGTGGATCGCGCGGGAGCCTCAGGATGTGCTCGGAGACAGCCGCCAGCTGAAACGCCAGGCCGCGCGTGTTGGTGTCGTCGGCAAGTAGAAGGTGGAGAGCGGGGGCGAGCCGCGGCTGCGCGTAATACCTCCGACGGTAGGTCATCGAGCTGTCGGCGATTTCGAGCAACGGTTCGACGATCCCCTCAGCGTCTTCCACCGCGAGCGCGCCTCGCAGCACATCGACCAGGTTCATCGATCGTTCGAGCCGCCGGCCAAGGTTCAGGAACCGCCAGCCGTGGCCACGCGTCATGTTCTCCATTTCCATGCCGCTGAACGCCGCCAGGTCCGTGATGATGCGGTTCAGGTGGACGAGCACCTCCTCGAACTGGATGCGGCCCTGCCTGAGACGCATGTCCTGTTGCAACAGGTTCACGATTCTCCAGGTATCAACCGACAGGCGATCGCGCACGGCACTGGCGAGCCGCCGCACCTCGTTGAGAGTACTGCGGAGCCCGGTGTGCGGGCTCTGCCTGGCGATGAGCTCGATCGTTTCCTCTTCGAGTTGCCGCAGCCCCGTTGTCTTGCCGAACTCCTTGGGAAGCAGCTTCAGCTCGACGAGCACCCGCAGCAGCGCCGACATCTGTCGCGGGTCATCGGTCGCGTCGTGTTCCGCGAGACGCGCTACGAAGCCGCGCAGCAATCTGACGATGTGTTCCGCGCGTTCGACGTAGCGGCCGAGCCAGAAGAGATTCTCGGCGACGCGGCTCGGCAGCTCGGTCGTGGCGGGTTCCAGGTGGATGGGATCGAGAGGCGCCAGCAAGGTAACCGGGTTCACCGGACCGTCGGCGAGTACCCACGTGTCCTTGCTCCTACCGCCGCGCTGCATCGAAACGATCGGGACCTCCTCGCTGCTCGACGCGCGCGTCAGGCCACCTGGCATCACCGTGAATGTGTCGCCGGCCGCGGCGACGTAGGCACGGAGGACGATCGATCGAGGCTCGAGACGTTGGCGATGCCACACCGGCGCGCGCGACAAGGAAACGTGGGCCTGCGCGACAAAGTCCTCGGGCCGGTCGCGAATTGTGGCCGCCAGCTCGCTTTTCTCACGCTCGCTCAGCCGTCGACCAAAGACCGGCTCCTGACCCTTGGTGGGAAAGGCAGGTTTCACGACGAGGTCATGGAGATGCTCGATCACGTAGGCGCGATCTCGACGGACGGCCGCACCACCAGGTCTCGGCAGAGGCAATCATCAACTCTTCACCGAGCAGCTCGCGGCAGAGCGCCGGGAGAAAGGGAAGGAGGGCAGCCGTCTCGATCACGCCGGAGCCGAGCGCGTTGGCGACGACGACGTTGCCGGCGCGGACCGCGTCGACGAGCCCGGCAACGCCGAGGAACGAGTCCCCACGCAGCTCGAGCGGATCGCAAAACCCATCGTCCAGCCGCCGGAAGATGACGTTGACCGGCTGCAGCCCTTCCAGCGTCTTGATGAACACGCGACGATCGCGCACGGTCAAGTCGGCGCCTTCGACCAGCGTGAAGCCGAGATACCTCGCGAGGTACGCGTGTTCGAAGTAGGTCTCGTTATACGGCCCCGGCGTGAGCAACACGACCTTTGCCGGTTGTTCGCGCTCGGGCGCGAGAGCACTGAGCGCGTCGCGCTGCGCGCGGAAGAATGACGCGAGGCGTTGGACGTGACAGTTCGCGGAACGCCTCGGGCAAGGTATGGAGGAGTACGATCCGGTTTTCGAGCGCATAACCGGCACCCGACGGCGCCTGCGTGCGATCGGCGAGGACCACCCAATGACCGTCAGGCGATCGCGCCAGATCGACGCCGTGCATGTGCAGGTAGATGTCGCGCGGCACGCGAATACCGTGGCAGGGACGAAGAAACGCGGGACTGCCGAGCGCGAGCGAGGGCGGCAGCAGGCCACGCTGCAGGAGCCGTTGGGGCCCGTGCAGGTCGAGCAGAATCAGATTGAGCAGCCGCGTTCGTTGGATGAGTCCCGTCTCGAGCCGGCTCCATTCGTCGGCGGCGACGATGAGCGGCACCATGTCCAGCTCCCAGGGCCGGTCGATCCCCTGAGGGTCGCCGTAGACGTTGTAGGTGACGCCGTTCTCGCGAATCGCGCGCCTGGCGCTGTCGCGCCGTGACGCAAACTCCTGCGGTCCCATCGACTCGATGCCGTGGACGAATGCCTCGCATTGCGGGCGCAAGCGGTCCGGAGCTTCGAGCATCTCGTCGAACACGCCATCGATCGGCTGGTATTCCTGCAGGAAGCGCCACGGGTGCGTCGCCCCCTGGAGGTTGGGCACGGTGCTCATAACCCGGGCACGTGCCGATCGACGCTCGGAACGATGGGCCGACGGAGATCGAGCGTCAGCGGAAAGTCCGGATCGTGTGTTTCGGCGACGACGGTCATCGGCCCTGGCGTGTGTCCGATTGCGCTGAAGCGCGCGAGCCGGCGGCCTTCCGCTTCGTAGGCGTTGACCGGAAAGGTGTCGAAGCTGCGCCCGCCCGGGTGCGCGACGTGGTAGATGCAGCCACCAAGCGACCGTTCGTTCCACGCGTCGACGAGATCGAACACGAGGGGCGCATGCACCGGGATGGTCGGGTGCAGGCAGCTTGGGTGGCTGCCAGGCCCGATACCGGACGCCGGCCACGAACTCGCCGAACGTCCCGGTCGGATGAAGCGGCACCCGCCGGCCGTTGCAGGCAAGGAAATGGCGCGATTCCGTCATGCCGGTGACTTTGACCTGCAGTCGTTCGATCGAAGAATCCACATATCGCACCGCGCCACCGGCACCAGGCTCCTCTCCGAGCACGTGCCACGGTTCGAGCGCCTGCCGCAGTTCGACGTGGACGCCCTGCGGCGTGACCGATCCGTAGAGCGGGAAACGGAACTCCAGGTGCGGCGCGAACCACTCTGGCTGCAACGCGAAGCCGTGCCGGCCGAGATCGCCGAGGACATCCTGGAGGTCCTCGGCCACGAAGTGCGGCAGCATGAAGCGGTCGTGCAGCTCCGTGTCCCAGCGAACCAGCGTCTGATTGTAGGGGCTCTTCCAGAAGCGGGCGATGAGCGCGCGCAGGAGCAGCTGCTGCGTGAGGCTCATCCGCGCGTGCGGCGGCATCTCGAACGATCGCAGCTCCACGAGGCCCTGGCGACCGCTGCTCGTTTCCGGCGCGTAGAGCTTGTCGATGCAGAACTCGGCCCGGTGGGTGTTGCCCGTCAGATCGACGAGCAGATGTCGGAACACGCGATCCACGAGCCATGGCGGCGAATCCCCGCGCCTGGCGACTTGCGTGAACGCGATCTCCAGCTCGTGCAGCGAATCGTTCCGCGCCTTCATCGACTCGCGGATGCTGACTGGTCGGGCCGAAAAAGAGCCCGGAGAACAGGTACGACAGCGACGGATGGTTGTGCCAGTAGCCGAGCAGACTGCGTAGGAGATCCGGCCGCCGCAGGAAAGGGCTGTCCGCCGGCGTCGGGCCGCCGAGTACGATGTGGTTGCCACCGCCGGTGCCGGTGTGGCGGCCGTCGAGCATGAAACTTCTCGGTCCCGAGCCGCGTCTGCCGCGCTTCTTCGTACAGTGTCGATGTCTGATGGACGAGCTCCGTCCACGAGTGCGCGGGGTGCAGGTTGACTTCGATGACGCCAGGATCAGGCGTCACCTTGATGTGATTGAGCCGCGGATCGGAATCGGGCGGCGTGCCTTCGATGATGACCGGCAGCCCAAGGCGTGCAGCCGTCCGTTCGATCGCCGCAATCAGATCGAGGTAGTCCTCCGTGCGTCGAACCGGCGGCATGAAGACGTGAAGGCGGCCCTCACGGGGCTCCACGCACAGGGCGGATCGAATCACGCCCGCTTGGCCGATTCACCGCGGCGAGGCGGTGCGCGGAAAGCGCCGGCACCGCGGGTGCGGGCTCGCGAGCGTCACCCCGAACCGCGAGCTGCCGAACGGTTTCCTGAGCCGGCTCTCGTTCGGCCAGCGGCCGAAACGCCGAGAAGGGGTCGACTTCAGCGGTCACCTCGGCGTCCTGCGGCGCCGACCACGGAAGCGAGTCGAGCGGCAATCGATAGCCGATCGGCGAATCGCCGGGAATCAGAAACAAGTGCTCTTGTCGTAGGAGCCACGGCCCACTTGTCCATCGCGGATCCTTCGGACCACCCACGGGACGCGGATCACCTACGGGACGCGGATCTCGCGGATCACTCGTTTCTTGGACGGGACGCTGATCTCGCGGATCACTCGGGTCTTCACGCTGCAAGGGCAGCACGTACCCGACGACACGGTCGAGGCCCTGCTCGAACACCCGCGCCAGCCGCGCGCGGTCCTCTTCGTTCTTCAGCTCCGACTTCAGCGGGTCGACGTTCACCGGCAGCCGCCGCTCGCTGCAGAAGGTAGTGCCAGACGTCCTCATAAGCGGGGATGACATGATTCGTGTCCACGGAGAGCGCGTCGGCGCAGCGCCAGGATGAAGCGCCGCGCCTCGGCATCGCCGTACCCGTAATCGATCGTCTCGTCGGCAATCAGCCGGTCGTCGTTCCAGATCGGCACGCCGTCACGGCGCCACCAGCAGCCGAGCGCCCATCGCGGCAGCGACTCGCCCGGATACCACTTGCCCTGCCCGTAGTGCAGCAGTCCGCCAGGAGCGAATTGCTGCTTCAGGCGCCGGACGAGCGCGCCGGCCAGATGCCGCTTGTCGCGACCGAGCGCGGTGAAGTTCCATTCGACGCCGTCCATGTCGTCGACCGAGACGAACGTCGGCTCGCCGCCCATCGTCAGCCGCACGTCGCCGGCGGAGAGCGCCTCGTCGATCTGCCGGCCGAGCGCATCGATCTGCCGCCACTGTTCGTCGGTGTACGGCTTGGTCACGCGCGGCGATTCGTAAATGCGCCGCACGCTCATCTCGTGACTGAAAGATCACCTCTGACTCGTCGACGGCGCCGGTGACCGGCGCGGCGCTTTGCGGATTCGGGCGTAGCCGCCAGCGGAATGTGCCCTTCGCCTGCGAGCAGTCCCGACGTGGGATCGAGCCCGATCCACCCGGCGCCAGGCAGGTAGACCTCGGCCCAGGCATGGAGGTCGGTGAAGTCGGCGGCGGCGCCGGCCGGTCCGTCGAGCGCCTTGACGTCGGGCGTGAGCTGAATGAGATAGCCCGGACACGAATCGCGCCGCGAGGCCGAGATGCCGAAGGATCTGGACGAGCAGCCAGCTGCTGTCGCGGCACGAGCCCGATCCGAGCGCGAGCGTCTCCTCCGGCGTCTGCACGCCAGGCTCGAGCCGGATGATGTACTTGACCTCCTGCGCGAGCCGGCGATTCAGACGCGACCAGGAAGTCCACCGTGCGCTGCGGACTGGCGTCGACGGCGTCGAGAAACTCGCGAAGCCTCGGACCGGCAGGCAGCTGTTCGAGATACGGCGCGAGCTCCTTTGCGAGGCCCGGCTCGTAGGTGAACGGGAACGTCTCGGCCGACGGCTCGAGAAAGAAGTCGAACGGATTGAGCACCGACATCTCGGCGACGAGCTCGACGTCGACCACGAACTGGCGCGTGGTCTCCGGGAACACGACCCGCGCGAGGTAGTTGCCGTGCGGATCCTGCTGCCAGTTGATGAAATGCTTCGCCGGCATCGAGCTTGAGCGAGTAGCTCAGGATCGGCGTCCGGCAATGTGGCGCGGGCCGCAGGCGGATCGATCTGCGGCGAGAGCTGCACGGGCCGGTCGTAGCGGTAGCTGGTTCGATGGCGGAGAGCGACGTGGATGGACATGTGGCAGAAAGGCGGCTGCGTCGTCTACGACGATCGCGCGGCGCGTCCTCGACCTCTTGTGGATCGGAGTGTCGAGGCCGGGAGCGGCGAAGAACGTGTCGTGGATGCCGGCGCCGACCTGATTCATCCGCGTCTGCAGCCGGTCGAGGTACTCGTGCAGGCCGCCGGCGATGATGTCCTCGACCTGGGCGTAGGCGAGCTCGGAGCAGAGCTCGCCGAGCAGCTGCTCGACGGTGTTGCGGAACATGCCCGCCGGCGTGCCGGAAATCGCGTGCATCGACTCGCGCGCGGCCATCAGGCAACACTGGATGGCGCGCGGGAACTCGCGATCGAGCAGCAGGAACTCGACGATGCCGCTCGGGATGCATGCGGCCGTGGCGCTTCCGGTACATCTCGAACGCGCTGGCCGAGCGGAGCACCGCCGCCCACTGGATGTCGTCGTACGGTCGTGCCGACGTCGGCCGCCGTCGGCAGCAGCAGGAAGTACTTCACGTCGAGGATGCGCGAGGTCTTGTCGGCGCGCTCCAGCTGGCGGCCGAGCCGGCAGAAGTGCCAGCCCTCGTTGTGCGTCATCGTCGCGTCGGTCACGCCGGCGAACGACGTGGCTCGACATCTTCACGGACGGCGAAGAGATCGCTGCGGGTCGCTCAGGCTGTCGGCGTCGAACTGCCGTCGAGTTGACCATCAGGTAGAACTCGTTCAGCTGCTCCCACATCTCCGAGGAGATGATCTCGCGGACCGACCGCGCGTTCTCGCGCGCCGCGCGCAGGCAGGAGAGAATCGAGTTCGGGTTCTCCGGATCGAAGGTGAGGAACTGGATGACGCGCTGCTGCGTGGCGGCGCCGTACCGCGTCGCGAACTCCTCTGCGTCGCCGGTCGTGTCGACCAGCGGCTGCCACTGCTGCGCCGAGCCGCACCGGCAGGTCGAGCATCAGGTTGAGGTTCACGTCGATGAAGCGCGCGACGTTCTCCGCCCGCTCGATGTAGCGGCTCATCCAGTAGATCGAGTCGGCGACGCGGCTCAGCATTGCGACTGCCCCTGCTCGAGTCGTCGGCCGCGTCGCGCCCGGCCTGACGGTCTCGACGCGGATCGTCGGCGAGCACCCACGTGTCCTTGCTGCCGCCGCCCTGCGACGAGTTGACGACGAGCGAGCCCTTCTTCAGCGCGACGCGCGTCAGGCCGCCGGGCAGCACGAAGATGTCCTCGCCATAGAGGATGTACGGCCGCAGATCGACGTGGCGGCCTTCGAAACGTGCCGTCGACGATCGTCGGCACGCGCGACAGCGACAGCGTCGGCTGCGCGATGTAGTTGCGCGGGTCCGCCTCGATGCGCCGCGGCGAACTCCGCGCGCTCGTCGCTGGTCGAGTCGCGGGCCGACGAGCATGCCGTAGCCGCCGGACTCGTTGGCGGCCTTCACGACCAGCTCGGCGAGGTTCGCCAGCACGTGCTGCCGCTGCGTCCTCGTCGGCGCAGAGGTAGGTCGGCACGTTCGGGCAGGATGATCTCCTCGCCCAGGTAGTACTTGATGATCTGCCGGCACGTAGGCGTAGACGACCTTGTCGTCGGCGACGCCGGTGCCCGGCGCGTTGGCGAGCGCGACGCGGCCCGCCTTGTAGACGTCCATCAGCCCCGGCACGCCGAGCATCGAGTCGGCGCGGAAGACCTTCGGGTCGAGGAAGTCGTCGTCGATGCGCCGGTAGATCACGTCGACGCGCTCGAAGCCCTTGGTCGTCCGCATCCAGACGAAGCCGTCGGAGACGACGAGGTCGCGGCCCTCGACGAGCTCGACGCCCATCTGCTGCGCGAGGAACGAGTGCTCGAAGTACGCCGAGTTGTACGGTCCCGGGCGTGAGCACGACGACGCGCGGCGTCTCGACGTCCGCCGGGCTGAGCGACTCGAGCATGTCGCGCAGGCGGCTCGGGTAGTCGTCGACCGGCCGGATCCGGGACGCCTCGAAGACCTGCGGAAACGTCCGCTTCATCACGTGGCGGTTCTCGAGCACGTACGACACGCCGGACGGGCAGCGCAGGTTGTCCTCGAGCACGTAGATCTGGCCGTCGCCGTCGCGCACGAGATCGGTGCCGGTGATGTGGCACCAGATGCCGCGCGGCGGATTCGAGGCCGACGCACGCCGCGCGGAAGCTCGTCGCGGTGCGCAGGATCTCGGCCGGGACGACGCCGTCCTTGAGGATCTGCTGCTCGTGATAGACGTCGTCGATGAACAGGTTGAGCGCGTGGATGCGCTGCTTCAGGCCGCGCTCGATGCGGTGCCATTCGGCCGCGGCGACGATCCGCGGCACGAGGTCGAACGGGAAGATCCGCTCGGCTGCCGGCGTCGTCGCCGTAGACGTTGAAGGTGATGCCCATGTGCAGCAGCGCGCGTTCGGCCGACTGCTGGCGGCGCAGCAGCTCGCCGTCGGGCAGCGTGTCGATGAACTGGCTGAGCGCGCGCGCCGCCGACCGCGGCTCGCCGTCGGCGTCGAACATCTCGTCGAAGAAACCGCCCGTTTCGTAGTGGGTGAACCGCATGGGAATCGCGCGTGCGGGCACTGACCTACGCCCACGGCGGGTGGTCCAGGCCCAGCAGTACTCGAGCCTTTATATCCGAGAATTCGCCAGAAATCGTGGGACAAGATTGTCCCCAAATCCGACAGGAATGTCGGAAAAGTTGCTGGCCTGGGATATGTATTCCCTAGGACATAGTGTCTGTCTTTTGGCCCGGAGGTAACCTGCCGATTCCCAGTTGCGGGCCACCCGCACAGGCACGTTACACCTTGCTGATACGTTGGGTTCGGATGTTCGAATAATCAGGAGGCCTGAAATGCAGTGGATTGAACTCTTCAGCTCAGAACTGGACCGAGAGGTTGCCCGTAGCCGGAAGGCCCTCGAGCAGGTCCCGGAGGGCAAGCACGACTGGAAGCCGCACGACAAATCCATGATCTTTGGCTATCTCACGGAGATGGTGGCGACCATTCCGACCTGGGTCACGATGATCGTCAAGCAGGACGAGCTCGACATCGCGCCCAAGGGCGGGTCGCAGCAGCCGCGCGCCAAGCGAACTACCAGCGCTGACTACGTGGAGGCGCTGGACAAGGCCGCCGCCGATGCCCAGGCCGCTCTAAAGAGCACCAATGAAGAGCATCTGAAGACGAAGTGGCGACTCCTCGCGGGCGGGCAGGTCGTCATGGAGCTGCCGCGCCACGAGATGTTGCGCGACACCATCAACCACTGGGCGCACCACCGCGGCCAGATGACCGTCTATCTGCGCCTCATGGGCGCCAAGGTACCGGCGATCTACGGACCGTCGGCCGACGACACGAGCTTTGCGTGAGTGTTCCGTTCTCGCAGAGGCGTCGGCGGTACTGACGCTCGTCGAGCGCGGTAATCGTGAACGCCGGAGCGGGCCGGCCGGCTCGCGCCTCCCGCTTCTCACCCCACCGCGCCGACAACGCGCGGCGGGGACCCCATTCGCGACGTGGAAAAACGACCTCTTCGCGGGGTGAGCTTACGGTGGCGGCGTCGGCTGGGGCGATCCCGACGTCAGCCAACAATCGGTTCGGCCACGAGCACAAGTGACCGCTTGAGACGAATGCGGCGCCGACGCCGATAGGTGCCGCTGCAAGGCCGTTTTACCGAGCTTCACCATGTCACGTCGCTCAGAGGTCGGCTCGATCCGACCGGCCCGCTCCGGCGGGTGCGGGTGCCGCTCGCCTTCGTTCGCGCGTTCCGTGGGACTATGTTACCGGTTCGATCGAGTGGACTAACGTCCGGATCTCGCGTTCGATTCCAACTAACTATTCATCTCTAGTCGCCAGTGCCGAACGACAGACGTTACTGCGAAATCAGTTCACAACCTCGCGCGCCGATGGTGCGACGAGGCTGGCTGGCCAGGGACCTGGAGCGAGCCGATGCGGCCCGTGGCCGGAAAGCGGCCGGAGCGAAGCCACTAGACGCCGCGATCGGCGTAAGAGTACGAGCGCAGGTCGCTTTCCCGGCGAGCGGAGCGGACCCTGGGCAGCCAGTCTCGTTGCGCCATCTCAACGGCGAGTCTCTTGCCGCTCAGCCGCCCGTTCACACCCTCGCGAGGATGCCCCGGGCGGTCGTGTTCCGAATCGTGCCGAGCGCCTGGCAGTAGACCGTGAGCTGACGCGTGTATCGCTCGAGATCGGTTGAGAGCTCACGATCGGTCTTGAAGTCGACGATGGTCAGGCCGGTGAGATCTTCGAACGCAAGATCGATCGTGCCTTCGACGAGTGTGCCGTCGGGGGCTTTCCAGACGATCGGCAGCTCGCGGTCGCAGCGGCCGGCTCGATCGGCCTGACGCACGAGGTCGAAGAGTGGATCCGCCAGCAGCGACGTGACGACCTCGACGGCCGCGTAGACTTCCTCGTCGGCGTAGGGCTCACGCCCTGCGGTGGGAAGAATCCTTCCCTGCGCCTGGGCAACAGCGCGGATGACCCGTTCACTCGCGTCGAGTGGGACGGTCGCGAGCGTGGCGTGGACGAGCGTCCCGAATCGAGGCCCGAACGGGCGCTCGGCTGAGCGAGAAAAATCGCGAACCTCGATTTCCGGCGCCGCCGCCACGCCGTTGAGGCTGATGCGATCGATCGCGCGATCGCCGGCCACCGACGTGGCGGTTCGAATCCGCAGCGACGGGATTCGTGCACGCGCCGTCGCTGCGTCTCGCGAAGCGCGCCACTGCTGGTACGCTCCCAGCCGTGCTGCCACGCCTGCGGGATCGCCGTCCTTCGAGATCAGATCGTCGCGCCGCAGGCCGTAACCGGAGTCCGCGTCGAGTGCCAGAATGTGGGGGTCCCACCACACTACCGAATAGGAATCGCGGCTCGCTTCTCGCGGCTCGCTGCTCGGGGTTTCGGCCTTCGAGTCCGCGGCGTGCGCGTCGTTGACTGCGGTTCGGAACGCATACATCCCGGGTGCGACCGTCATTGGCCGGGCGGGATCGCCGTCGGGCCTCGTCAGCACCGAATCCTTGGATGGAAACGCGGGACACCCGGGACCAGGCGCTTGTGTCGCTCGGCCAATCGGCGAAGGATAGATCGCCGGCATGAGCGGATCGAGCCAGCCGCCTTCGTACACCTCGTCGCCGATGGTTGGGACGACGAGGATGTCGCGGGCACGCGTGGCGGCGACGTAGGCGAGACGTTGGCCTTCCGCCTTGTCGCGCTCGGCTTCTTCGTAGCCGTGCCGGAGGAGATCGGTCGGCGCCCAGCCCCCGAGCTTCAGCGCACACAGGCGGCCGGTCGGATCGATCCACCGGCCGGCGTCGGGGCGCGATAGCTTGCACGTCAGATCGGCAAGGATGACCACCGGGAACTCGAGACCCTTCGCCTTGTGCACGGTCATCATGCGGACGCCGTCGCTGTCTTCCTCGAGGATCGGCGCTTCCGACGCCAGCGCTGTCTCTGCCGCGAGCCGCAGCTCGTCGACGAAACCGCGGAACGAGATACCGCCGCCCATTTCGTATTGTCGCGCGAGCTCGGCGATGTGGAGCACGTTGGCGAGCGCCTGCTCGCCGCCGGTTCTCAGCGCAAAACCCACGTGTGCGCGCGTCGCGGTCAGGAGCTCCTGCAGCGTTCCCGAAACGCCGCCTGATGTCCGTTCACCCTCGGCGCTGGTCGCGGAGCCAGGGCTTTCGAGCTGCGAGCCGCGAGCCGCGAGCCGCGGACTCTGCACGTAGTTCCGATGCCGATGCAGACGTTGCAGCAGCCAGAGCGCTTCGGCGATCGGCCTGAGGTGCGCGATCTCCGCGGGCGTGTTCTCGTCGAACACGCGCGGCACGCGAAACGGGTGAAAGCTCCCGCGGTTGAAGCGATCCCCGGTGCGGCGTCCGAAGTGGTGGGCCCATTCGAGCAGCTCTTCGTCGCCGATCGCGAAGAATGGGCCGCGCAGCGTCGCAAACACCGACAGCTCATCGTCGGGCCACTCGATCGCTGTGAGCGCGGCGCGCAGCGCCTCGACTTCTTCGCGCTCGTGGAAGGCGCGGCCGCCAACGAGCACGTGGGGAATGCCGCGCGCTTCGAGCGCCTCGACGTAGGGCCGCGTGACGTCGGACTCCCAGCTGACGAAGCGCCTGAAGAGCACACAGATGTGTTTGGCGGCGACTCTCACCGGCGCATCGGCGGTCCGCTCAGTTATGTGCCAATTGCTTTGGTGGATGATCCAGTCGACGAAGGCGCCGATCGACGCGGGCAAGGACTGGTCGATCGCGCGGTCGGTGACGTAGCGGCCCGTGTATGGCGGGTACGGCTCAGGGACCGGCAGCGCAACGATACACGGTTGTCCGTCGAGGGGAGGACGATGGCGGGCAAGGGGGACATACTTGGCCTGCAGCGTCAGGTCGTCGCCCGTCATGACAGACGTGAATGCGGCGTTCACGAACGACTGAAGCTCGGGAACGCTCCGAAAACTCGTCGTGAGATGAACAAGCGTCGCCCCCCATTCAGGAGCGCGTCGCGTCACTTCGCGGTAGATGGCTACATCGGCACCGCGGAACCGATAGATGGACTGCTTGGGATCGCCGACTAGGAAAAGATGACCGGGAAGCGGTCGCGCCTTGCGCCAGTCGGTCTCGTTCGGGTCGTCCGCGGCGAGGAGCAGAAGAATCTCCGCCTGCAGCGGGTCGGTATCCTGGAACTCGTCGACGAAGATTCGTTTGAACCGCTGCTGAAAGCCCTCACGCACCTGGCGGTTGTCCCGCACCAGGTTGCGCGCCACGAGGAGCAGATCGACAAAATCCAGAGCGCCGTCCTTCGCCTTCAACCTCTCATACATTTCTAGGGCGCCGCGGAGTTCCTGCTGGAGGAGTGCGGCTAGATCAGCGTCCGCAGCCAGGCGGAACTGGTCGAGCCGCGTCCGTAGGTCGGTGAGCCCGTTCAGAACCCGCTCGCGTGGCACGCCGGGCCGGTACGATGCCCCGCGGCCCTGCTTTAATCTGTTCAGCGTACGGTCACGCGAGAGATCGACCAGACCGGCTTCCCACCCGTCGTAGTCGGGTGTGCCGGCGTCACCAAACTCCTGCTGCAGCCCGATCTCGTCGCTCAGCCGTCGAATGGGCTCGGTCCCGGTGAAGAGCGGGTCGTTCCTGGACGTTGGGTCGCGCGTGAGCCCGGCGAGCTCGTGCAGCAGCGACACGACCGAGTCGATCTCACGGTCGCGATCGAACGGCTCCCGAGTCCATGGCGACGTGTAGTGGCGCCACTGTGCGAGATCCCTCGCCGCCTTCCGCAGGCGGTCCACGGGACCGTCTTCCCCGCCGAAAGCCGATCGGCGCAGCGCACGCCGGACACCCTGAGGTGGGTCCGCAAGGATCTCCTGCAGCCAGCGTCCGAACGCCTCGTCGAACAGGCGCGCTGACGCGGGCTCCGTCAGTACTTCGAACAGTGGATCGATACCCGCCTCTACAGGACGTTCCCGGAGCAACGCAGCGCAGAACGTGTGAATCGTGTCGACGTGGGCCTCTTCGAGCTGAGTCATCGCGCGATCGAGTCGCGATCGGGCTTCGTCATCGTGACCCGCGCCCAGCCGCGCGCTGTCCAGCTGTTCCCGCAACCGAAGCTTGAGCTCGCCGGCCGCCTTCTCTGTGAAAGTGACGGCGACGATGCCTCCGACGTCCGCCTTGCCTTCGGCGATGATGCGGACGATCCGGCCGACCAGCGCGGTCGTCTTACCCGTACCGGCAGCTGCCTCGACGATGAGCGTTGTGTCGAGCGCGTCGGGACCTCCGATGAGCTCGCGAGCCTCGGCGTCGGTGAGCACGCGGTCGGCCGTCATGGCATGCCCCGTAGCGCAGTGAGATCGCCGAGTGGCTCGGCGGCCTTTCGCGCGGCGTGGCGCGGCTCGTCCGGCCCGCAGATCGAGCGAAAGTCACACCAGGTGCAGGCACGCTCGGCGGGCGCAGCGGGAAGGAATCCGAGCTCGATGGCACGGTCGATGATCTCCAGCGCTTCAAGGCCGGCGCGCCGGTTGGCTTCGGACAGCGGCACCGGATGTTCGGCAAAACCTCCGGCAGTGGTCGCGTAGAACAGCCGGCCTTCGCGTACGGGGCGGTCCATGATCTTCTCGATGGCGAGCCCGTAGATCACTGGCTGGAGCGTCCCGCCGCCGCCGATGACCGTCCGCGGCGTGGTGCGATTGCGGCCGGTCTTGTGGTCGGTGATCCGCAGTTCGGACGACCCGGTCTTCGTTTCGATCATGTCGACGGAGCCGCGAAGAATGAATCGGTCGTCGATTCGCACAGGCTCGCGCTGACTGCGCTCGTCGCGGCCTTCATCGGCGAGCCCGAAGCTGTACTCGAAGTACTCCGGCGTCCAGGGCGCCGACTCCGGCAGCTTCCGGATCCAGACGCGCAGGTCCCGTCCAAGCGCCGCGATCTCGTCGTGCCAGACGCGCTCTATCGCTGGCGCCAGACGTTCCTTGTACGCCGACGCGGTTCGATCGAGCGCCACCGCGAGCGCCTGGAGCGCGCCCGGCACACCCTCGACCGTCAGCGGCAGTCGATTGGCCGTGTGCAGGGTGCGCAGCACTGATGCCTGCACCTCGTGGAAGAGTGAGCCGCGGGTGAGCGGATCGAGCCGCTGGAGGGGCTCGGGCGGATCGTTCGGTGCGAAGCGATAGATCGCCGCGAGCACGAACTGATACGGACAGGTCGTGAACTTCTGCAGCGCCGAAACCGAATAGGGGCGAGCGCCAAGCCGCTGGCTGTCGAGCATCGGCTTGATCGCTGGTGTCACGCGGACGAGTCCGTCCTGGGCCAGCCACCTGGATCGTGCGCGCGCCCATCGTCGCGTCACCGAGCGGCGGAGGGCGGGATTGAGGCCAAGCAGATAGTGAGCATGGCCGCGAACGGCCGCTCGATCGGGCGCGCCGATGAGCAGCCGGAGGGTTGCGAGGTCGTGCTCCACCTCGTCGATCGCCTCGGCCGGATCGGCCGGCGCCGGCCAGTCGAGCTTCGCGCCCCCGGCCAGCGCCGCGTCGCGCTGCAACTCCTCGTGGTGCGGAATCTGCCCGATGACCGCGCGCATCACGTCCAGGACGTAGAACGAGGGCACGCGTGGCCGCGCGCCGCCGACGTCGAGGCGCGGATACGACAACCACAGCCGATCGGTTGCCGCACCAACCGCGAGACGGAGCAGCAGCCGTTCGGTCTTGGCCCGATCGTCTTGCACGACGAGGTGCGTCCCGAGGCGGGCCGCGAGCGGCTGGCGCATCTCGAGATCGAGCAGCAGCGGATCCTCGCGCAGCTTCTGAGGAAAGAGACGTTCGGCCAGTCCCGGCACGAACACGACTTTGAAGGCGCGGCCGCGCGCCTGGTGCGGACTGCCGACGAAGACCCGCCCGTAGCGATCTGCCGGCGGCTGCTCGTCGAACGTCCGCAATCGCTCCGCCAGAACATCGCGCGCTTCCTCGAGCGTGACCGGACCGATGGCGCTCATCGCGCGCAGCTCGCCGAGCACCCGCAACACGCGCGCCGGCCGGCGCAGAACGCGCGGCGCGAGGTCACCGAACCGCTCGATCCATTCGCCCCAGGTCGCCTGACCGGGCCACGACGCGAGCGTTTCGACGATCGGCAGCGCGAACGCCGAGAGGTGCGCGAGATTCTGGCGGTCGCGCTCGAGGCTGGCCAGCTTCGGCGACTCGGGGTCTTCGCGCAGGCGCTCTTCCTTGATCCGGGCGTCGTAGCCCTCGCGCAATCCGCCCAACCGCCGCCGCCAGCGTTCGGGATCACCGCCGACGACCGAGGCTTCGACGATCAAGCGCTCCCATTTCCACGGCGCGCGGAGACCGCCTTCGACGATCGCCGTCTGGTCGTCGAGGTCCGGTTGCGGAGTTCCCTCCGTGTCGGGAGCGTCCGGCGCGGTCTCGAAGTCTGCGAATCCTGCGATCACATCGTCGGCAGGCGGCAGGACCTCGGCCGGTGGCGTCGCTTCGCCTCCGGGCACTTGCGCGAGCGACAGGTACTCGGCAAAGCGGACCGCCGACAGGCGCTCGACCGCGCAGCCGAGGATCGCGAGGAAGGCGCGCCCCGAAGGGTGCGGCCGCCGTGCGCCGCGATCGAACCAGGCGTTGATGCCGGCGCGCTCGAACGCGTTTTCAACGAGGCCCAGGTATTCGCGCGGCGAGCGCAGGAAGACGGCCATCTCGTCGAACCGGACGCCGCGGTTCGCCTCGTCGAGAATCCGCCGGGCGATTTCCACGCATTCGCGCCCTTCACCGGGCGCCGAGAAGAGCCGGACGTCGCCGCGCGGCACGCGCACCGGAGGCTGGCGCGCGGCAAAAAGTGACCGTCGCAGCGCCGCCAGGTCCGAATCGCCGGACGGAACCAGAGTCTCAATCGGGACGCCGAGCGTACCGAGATAGTCGAGCGTTGCGAGATCGCCGAAGGGAACCGTGATCGAAGTGTCGGGCGCCGCCGCAATCAACTGCCTGGCGAGCGCGAACTCGACGGCAGACTCCAACGGCACGTCGAGCAGAAGGAGCGGCAGGCGGGCAACCGCCGCGGCGCCCTCGCAGGCGGCCGTGAAGAGCGCGGCACGCCCGATCGCCGAGGCGGCGGTGAACTGTTCGTCGAATGCTTCGAGGAGCCGGGCAAGATCAGACCCGCCGAGGGGCAGATCACGAAGCGCCGGCGGCTCGACGCCCGCCATGGCGAGATCGTGCAGCGTCCGCGCCAGCGCGCGCGGGAATCCCGGGGTGCCGGCCACGGCGCCGAAGTAGGCGAGTCCCTCGTTGTTCGCCTCTTCGGGCCTGCTTGCCCGTCGTGCGTCGAACGTCGCGCGCGCGGCGACGGCTTCCGACCCGATGAGGGTGGCGGGAGCAATTCCCTGCGCCGCGAGGACTGGCGCCGCGAGCCGCGCCGCGAGCTGGGCAAAACTGAAGCGGTGAAGGCCGGCGGTTGCCCCGCGGGACATCGCGACTCTTCGCGCCAGATCGTCGGCGGCGCCGCGCGACGCCGAGACGACGAGCGCGCCGCGATTGGCCCGGGCCGTGAGCCAGCGCTCCGCCTCGCGGAGGCGAGCCTCGGCTTCGGAACTCTGGATGATGTGCAGGGATGCTGCGGACGACATCGGACGAAACCTCCCCGGACACCGTGCCGGGCCACCGTGACGATCGCGCCACGCGACCGTGATCACACGGTAACACAGAACGGTTCAATGGGTTCAGGAGGTTCAAGGTTCAAGGTTCAGGGTTCAAGGTTCATGGTTCAGGTTCAAGGTTCAAGGTTCAAAGTCAGGGTTCATGGTTCGGGGGATTCATTCCGTGGCTTGAGTGGGGTTCAGCGTTTGCGGCTCTATGACCACAGATGATATAGTCGTCTAACACACGTATGACACGTGCCAATCCCGACAGTTTGTTGCCGCTGACGCCGGCGATGTTCCAGGTCCTCATCGCCCTCGCTGATGGCGAGAAGCACGGCTACGCGATCCTCAAGGAAGTCGCCAGGCGGACTGACGGGGAGGTCGTGTTGAGCGCCGCGACGCTCTACACCATCATCCGGCGGTTTGTGCAGAACGGCGTCATTGCTGAATCGGCCGAGCGCCCGGATCCGGCCCTGGACGACGAGCGGCGGCGGTATTACCGGCTGACGACCTTTGGCCGAGAGGTCGCGCGCGCCGAGGCGGTCCGTATGGAAACGGCCCTCGGGATGGCCCGCGCGAAGAGACTCATTCCCAAAGTCCGGCTGACGTGACGAGCGAGCGCTGGTTCCGACGGCTCCTCCGGTTGCTGCCCCTCGACTTCCGCGCTGACTACGGCGACGAGATGACGCGCGTCTTCGAGGCGGAACGACGCGCGGCAGTGGGTCGTGGCGGCCTCCTGCGCGTCTGGTTCGCGAACCTCGCGGCGCTTGCCGCGATCGGTCCCCGCGAGCACCTGGCGCAGCTCGGACAAGACATCAGCTACACGCTCCGGAGCATGCGCGGGAACGCGGGGTTCGTCGCCGCCGCCGTCCTTACGCTGGCGCTCGGTATCGGCGCCAATACCGCCGTGTTCAGCATCGTCGACGCGGTCCTGTTGCGGCCGCTCCCATATGCGGAGCCGGAGACGCTCGTCGCGGTCTGGAACCGATGGACCGGCAGCCCGGCCGCGGCGCTCTCCAATCCCGAGTATCTCGACTACGCGGAGCAGAGCCAATCGATGACGATTGCGGCAGGCGCCGCGGCCAATGTGAACGTTGGCGCGACGGGCGGAGATCCCGAGCGCGTGCCGGCCGCCTTCGTCACGTCAAACGCGTACGAGGTGCTGGGCGTCGCTCCTCGTCTGGGCCGTTCGTTCCGTGCCGAGGAGGAAGTCGAAGGCGCGCCACGCGTGGCGATTCTCTCCGACGGATTCTGGCGCCGGCGGTTCGCGGCAGATTCGGGGATCATCGGCCGCATGATTTCGGTGGATGGCCGGCCGACGCAGGTGGTCGGCGTCTTGCGCGCCGGCGTCGTTCTGCCCTTTGAGATTGGCGGCGCAGCGGCCGTCGACGTGGTGCTGCCGCTGACCCTCGATCGCGCCGCGGCTCGCAACCGTCGCGGCGGGCACTATCTGTTCGGCTTCGCAAGGCTGCGCACCGGCGCGGGCAGTTCGCGCCCGGCCGAGGCCATCGCGTCCGCGAGCGCGGAGATGGACGGCCTCATCGCGCGTCTCGCTCGCGAATATCCCGATCAGCACGATCAGGGCGACTTCGGCATCGTTGTCCGATCGCTCAGCGAGGATCGCCTCGGGGATGCCCGGCCGGTGCTGTGGATTCTGCTTGGCGCGGTGAGCCTCGTGCTGCTGATTGCCTGCGCCAACGTCGCCAACCTGATGCTGGCTCGCGGCGCATCCCGGCGACGGGAAATGGAAGTGCGGACCGCGCTCGGAGCGAACCGGTTCCGGATCATCCGGCAGCTCCTGACCGAATCGTGTGTGCTCTCATCGGCCGGCGCGGCTGCGGGCCTCGTCGTTGCGTGGTTTTCTCAGAGCGCGATCGCAGCGATCGGCGCATCGGCGCTGCCACGCCTGGCCGACGTCCGGATGAGTCCAGCGGTGCTCGCGTTCACCGCGCTCCTTGCCTGGGGTACCGGCGTGGTGTTTGGCCTGGTTCCGGCGCTGCACGTGTCGCGGACACGCGCCGGCGCGGATTTGAAGACGGGCAGCCGCGGCGCAACCGATCGATCGCGGCTGCGGCAGGTGCTGGTGATCGGTCAGACGGCGATCGCCGTCGTGCTGCTCGTCGCGGCAGGCCTTCTGGTGAAGAGCTTCGTCCGGCTGACCAGCGTCCCTTCGGGCATCGAGACCGACCGCGTGCTGACCACTCGAATCGCTCTGCCCGACACGCGCTACCCCGATCGCGCCGCGATCACTGCATTCTTTGGCGAGCTTCTCGCGCGCGTGCGCGCGCTCCCCGGAGTGCGTGCAGCCGGCGCCGCAAGCGGTCTCCCGCTCGCCGTCTTCTCGGGCGACTGGGGCTTCGATATCGAAGGTCGATCGAGGGTGAACGGCCGTCGGCCTGGCGCCGCCGACTGGTTCGTGGTGACGCCCGGCTACTTCGAGTCGCTCGGCGTACCGTTGCGCCGCGGACGGTTGCCGGCCGACTCGGACACGAGCGCCGCGCCGCCGGTCGTGTTCGTGAACGAGACGACCGCGCGCGTGCTGTTTCCATCGACCGACCCGATCGGCAAGCGCATCCGCCTTTCGAATACCACCGGCGCCGAGCAGCCGTGGCGCACGATCGCTGGCATTGTCGCCGACGTCAGGCATCGCGGACTGGATACATCGCCGAGCACTGAACTCTTCATCCCCGACCAGCAGTTCCTTCACTTTTCGGCGGGCGTGCAGGCGCGCGCCATGAGCCTCGTCATCAAGACCGCTGGCGAGCCGCTGGCGAGTGTAACCGCGGTTCGTGCCACGCTCCGCGCGCTCGATCCGGAAGTGCCGGCCGCACAGGTCCGCGACATGTCGACCGTCCTGTCCATGTCGGTGGCCGACCGCCGGCTCAATATGCTGCTCGTCGGGGTGTTTGGTGGCCTGGCGCTGCTGCTCGCGGCGACCGGGCTCTACGGCGTGATGGCCTATACCGTTTCCCAGCGGACGCGCGAAGTCGGAGTCCGGATTGCGCTCGGTGCGACGCGCGGATCCGTGCTCTCGCTCGTTGTCGGCCGGGCTCTCGGGATGGTGCTCGCGGGCCTCGCGATCGGAGTTGGCCTGTCGTTGCTCGTTACCGGATCTCTCGCCCGCCTGCTCTTCGACGTGGGCCCTCGCGACCTGACGACTTACGTCGTTGCGCCGGCCGTTCTCCTCTTGACCGCCGTGGCGGCGAGCTACCTTCCCGCTCGCCGGGCCGCGCGCGTCGACCCGGTCATCGCGCTGAGATCAGAGTAGGAAGCTACACGTGAAAGCTTTGTTTCAGCGGACTGCAACGGCGTCGTGGTCTGAGACAGAGTCGTTTTGTTTCGAGCGCGAGTCAGTGGCCGGCTTCGGCCATTGCCTGGATGCGGGCGCGCTCCGCCTTGGATCCGGCAATCGCGAGTTCGAGCGCCTCATCGGACAGGCTGGTCAAGTCGGCGGCGGCACTCTTGGCGTCAGCGTGCTCGACGGCGCGCGACACCACCTCGGCGTTGGTGGCGCCAGCTTTCTTGCCGAGAAACGGCTTGGCGATGAGATAGAGCACGTCGCGCAGTGGCATGAACCGCACGAAACGCCGCAGCAGCCGAAAGGTCTGGATCGGGTATCGGGTGAACTTGTAGATGATGAGCTTCCGCAGCTCTTCCGAGCGAATGCGGTGGACCTCTTCACCAGGCAGGCAGCTCGGATCGATCGACGTGCACTTGAAGTACTTGTACCAATCGAGCGCGTCGTTCACCAGTCCGCGTTTGACGTACTCCTGCCAGAGCGGTGTCCCCCGATAGACACAGAGCCGGTTGAAACCGAAGCTGTCGATGCGGATCTTCGAAGCGAAACGGAACGTCGCGCGCAGGTCCTCTTCAGTCTCGTCGGGGATGCCCACGACGAAGAAGCCGTGGACGATCTCGATGCCTGCGGCCTTGGCATTGCCGACAGCGGTTTCGATTTCCGCCAGCGTTTGCTCCTTCTTGAGACGGTCGAGGATCTTCTGGCTCCCGCTCTCGATGCCGAACATCACCGTGCGGCAGCCCGACTGTGCGAGCTTCGGGAACAGGTGCTGCGCGACTGAGTCGACGCGTCCCTCGAGCCCGTACTTGATCGGATTCTTCGCGGCGATCAGGCCGTCGCAGATCGCCTCGATGCGCTTGGGCTGGAGCAGGAAGTGATCGTCGACGAAGTACACCGATCCGTAGCCGTCCTTGCGCAGCTGCTCGAACTCGGCGATGACGTGGGCCGGAGTCCGCGCCCGCCACTTGCCCTCGTTGAAGATCGGGATGTCGCAGAAGACGCACGGCCACGGACAGCCGCGCGAGGTCTGCATCGTCGTGAAGCGGTCGAGCGACAGGACTGCCGGGACGTCGAGCGGCATCGACTCGACGAAATCGAGCGGCAGGCTCTCGCGATCCGGGAACGGCCACTGATCGAGATCGCGGGGCAGCGCCCGGTTTGGATTGTTCCGAAGCGTGCCGTCTTTCTCCTGCCAGGTGATGCCAGTGACCGTGTCGGGATCGTTCAGGTGCTCCAGCAGATCGATGATGAGCTGCTCACCGTCGCCGCGGCAGACAAAGTCGACTTCCTTGCACTGCGCCTTGACCAGCGGCGCGTTCAGCGTCGCGAAGACGCCGCCGAAGGCGAGCTTGACGTTGGCGTCGGCGGCGCGCAGCTGCCTGGCCAGCAACTTGGCGTACGGATAGCTCGTCGTCGACAAGAAGCTCATGCCGACGAGGTCCGGCTTCTGACGCCGCATCTCGTCGACGATCACGTCGTTCGGCGTCTCAGGGTTGGCCTGATCGAACATCGTGACCTCGTGGCCGGCGCGCTTGAGCACCGACGAGAGCGACATGATGCCGATCGGCGGAAACCCCATCACCTGGAGCCGGCCGTTCGCGCGCTTCTGCCGAGGGATTGCGTAGAACTGCGGGTCGCGAACGTGGACCAGGAAGGCTCGCATGGGCTAGGGGCATTCTACTGCGCCGCCGCCGCGAATCGCTGACCAAATCCTTACCCGTCCCTCATGACCGGCCGCGCCTGGCCCGGTAACCTCGTTCTTCTGCGCAACATCGCACGGACCACGCCATCCACGTCATGCACGAGGAACCCATGCTGTTCAAACGATCGTTGTTCTTTTCGAGCCTTTCGGTTGCGGTAGCTCTGCTGGCGCTCGGAACACCCACGGCGGCGTCCGAGCTTCCGCCGGTGCTCCCGAACGACAACCGCCGGGCTGCCGGAACCGCGGCCGATGACGCGACCCTTTCGCTCAAACTGCGCGCCGCACTGGGGCTCTGGAAGCCGGAAGGAGAAGAGGGACCCGCGCTGCGCGTCGAGGCGTTCGGCGAAGAAGGCGATGCGCTGCGAGTGCCGGCGCCGCTCCTCCGTGTGCGAGAAGGCACGACGGTTGTCGTGTCGGTTCGCAACGATCTCGACGTAACGCTAAGGGTGCACGGCCTGTGCGCGCGCGATGGCCAACCGTGCGCGCCCGTCGACGTGCCTCCCGCCGGCAGCAAAGAGGTCCGCTTCACGCTCAAGCACGCCGGCACGTATCACTACTGGGCGACGACCACCGGGATGCCGTTGCCGTTTCGCGGTGCGTCCGATACCCAGCTATCCGGCGCGATTGTCGTCGATCCCGCTGAGGGAGTGATCGATGCCGATCGCGTTCTCGTCATCACTGATTGGACGAGTCTCACGCGTGAGCAACTGAAGCTCGTCGCGATCGCCGATGATCCCGGCGTCGAGTTCTTCCGCCTTAATCCACGGTTGACCTTTCTCCTGAATGGATTGTCGTGGCCTGCCACCGAACGCCTCACTTACCGTGTTAGCGAGAGGGTTCGCTGGCGAGTGATCAATCTGAGCAGCCAGCGTCACCCGATGCACATGCACGGTTTCTACTACGAGATCGACAGTGTCGGGGATGGACTACGGGAAACGGCCTACCCGGAGGGGAAGAAGCAGCGTGTCGTGACACACCTGATGCAGCCCGGCTCCACCATGGCAATGAGCTGGACTCCCGAGCGCCCCGGCAACTGGCTGTTTCACTGCCACATCATGTACCACGTGTCGCCGGACCGCCGCTTGACGGAATCGGGCAGTACCCACGAGGGCCATCATGCGACGCACGATGCCGCCGCCGGGATGGCCGGGTTGATCCTGGGCGTGACCGTCGTTGGCTCGAACGAGACGCCCTCGGACACTGTCGCCGGCGTCGCGCCGCGGAAACTGATGCTGACGATGCGTGGCCAGGCGACGCGACCGGGCGATGAGCCTGCGAACGGGTTCGCATTGACGGAAGGCAGCGATGCGCCGAAAGACGACGCGGCGTCGATTCCAGGTCCGACGCTGGTTCTGCGCCGCGGCGAGCCGGTTGAGATGACCCTGGTGAATCGTCTCACGGAAGCCACAGCCATCCACTGGCACGGGATGGAACTCGACAGCTACTACGACGGCGTTCACGGCTGGAGCGGCCTCGGCGCGAGAGTCACGCCGCTCATCGAACCAGGCGAGACCTTCGTGGTTCGGTTCACGCCGCCGCGCACGGGAACGTTCATCTATCACACCCACTTGCACGACCACCGTCAGCTCCCGTCAGGGCTTTACGGCGCGATGCTGGTGGTCGATCCGGACGCACCCGGACAGGCATTTGATCCCACCGTTGACCACGTGTTCGTCATCGGCAGCGCCGGTCGAGAGCTCGACGCGCCGGCAGTTCTCAATGGCAGGCGAGATCCGCGGTTCTCGTGGAAGGCCGGCGCTCGACATCGTGTCCGGCTGATCAACATCACGACCAACGGCGTCTTCACCGTGTCGTTGCAAGGCGCGGAAGGGCCGGTGACGTGGCGTCCGCTGACGAAAGACGGCGCCCCCTTGCCACCCGATCGCTGCGTGCCTCAGCCCGCGCGGCAACTCATCGCCGTCGGCGAGACCTATGACTTCGAGTTTCAGACGCCACCCGGACGGCAGACGCTCTGGCTGGAGGTGAGAACGCCGGGGGGGAAATGGAAGGTGCAGGGGCAAATAACTGTTCGATGATGGTTCAGGGTTCACGGTTCATGGTTCAGGGTCAGGTTCAGGGTTCAGGTTCAGGGTTCAGGGTTCAGGGTTCACAGTTCAGGGTTCACGGTTCGCAGTCCCAGCCGGTTGGGGCTACCCCTTTGCAGGACTCGAGGTATCGCAACAGCCCGGTGGTCGCTTTGGTGGCCCGTACTTGCAGATTCAAAGAGGGCGGGTCGAATCGTCCTCCGAGAAGTAGTCTTGGTACGGCCGTCTTCGATGTGGTTGCGTGTCTCGATTAGCGACGCACGCGCGATTCGCACGAAGTGAGCGAACTCTCGAGGCTTGAACCGACCGAATCCCTCCGAAATGTTGGCCGGCGCCGCGCTCGATGACCGACGAATCTGGTCTCGGAACTTGAGATTTGTCGACGTCGGTCCTGCTTCCGTCAGTTTGAAGATTGTGTCCCTGAGCTCCTTGGAGAGTTGATACGCCTCCAGCTCTTCGAATCTTCTGCGCGGTCGCCATCCACTAATCAGTAGCACGCGAAGTGCCATCGAGATTCGTCGAGCAATTCAGGCCAGTCTCGGCAAAACACTGCAAAATCTGCGGTCCGTTGGTCGACCACATGTGGCAGTTCCTGCCATTCGGTCTCTGACTCGTGAACCGTCCGTGAACCCTGAACCTTGAACCCCCTGAACCGTGAACCGTGAACCCTGAACCTTGAACCCTGAACCCTGAACCCTTGAACCATTCCTGGTCTATCCTGTTAACCGTGACTAGACGCGACATGGTGATCGGTACCGGTTCGGCGATGGCGTGGCTGTCGGTCTCAGGCCTTCAGGCCCAGGCGCCGATGCTCAAAAACATGGGCGGCGAGCCGCCGGGGTTTGGGCACCGTTCGCGCGCCGGAGGGTTTGACATCCTCGAGCACTGTCGCGGTCTCGGTCTCGGCGCAGTCCGCATGAGCCTGCCCTCCACAGACCTCGAGGCGGTTCGTCAGCTGCGCAAGAAGATCGAAGGCTACGGGATGCGCGTCATCATCAGCCTGGCGCCGCCGAAAGAGGCGGGCGCGCTTCCGCAGTACGAGGCTGGCGTTCGCGCGGTCAGCGAGCTCGGCGCGGTGACGACGCACGCGTCGTTCACGGCGCGACGCTACGAGGAGTTCGATAGCTTCGAAGCCTTCAAGGCGAGCTTCGAGCGTCACCAGCGCTCCGTCGAGCTCGCCGAGCCGGTGCTGCGCAAGCACAAGGTCAAGCTGGCGATCGAGAACCACAAGGGTTGGCGCTCGGCGGAACAGGTCGCCTGGATCAAGCGGCTCGGCAGCGAGTGGATAGGCGCCTGCTACGACTTCGGCAACAACATCGCGCTCTGCGAGGACCCGGCCGAGACCTATCGACTGCTCGCGCCCGTGACGATCTATGTCAGCTTCAAGGACATGGCGGTCGCGCCGTACGACGACGGCTTTCTGCTGTCGGAGATGGCGCTCGGCGAGGGCATGCTCGACATACCGGGCATGGTGAAAGGCCTCCAGCAGAGGGATCCGAACATGATCTTCGCGCTCGAGATGATCACGCGCGACCCGCTGAAGATTCCCGTCTTCACGAAGAAGTACTGGGCGACGTTCGACGACAGTCACAGCCCGCTGCCAGGTCGCGACCTCGCGCGGATTCTCGAGATCGTCCGCACGACCCCGCCGAAGACGCCGCTCACGAAGACGTCGGGGTCTGAGCCCGCGCCGATGCACTGACGCTCGAAGACGAACTGATCAATCGTCGATTGCGTACGCGCGGAAGAACCTGTCGCTCTAAGCGCCTCCGATCGCCGCGTTGCCGCTCTCTGAACAGGAGACCAGGAGATTAGGAGCACTTTGGTTTCGAGTCATTTTCTCCTGGGCTCCTGAACTCCTGCAAAAGAACAAATGGTCCACATGTCCAGCGCATTTGCCGTCGCAGCTCTCATGCTGCTTCTCCAGACGCCCAAGCCGCAGGCCCCGTTTACGACGCCGCTGTCGAAGGCCGAGATGACCGGTAAGCAGGCGGTGGTCGTGACGACCGCCGGGACGTTCGTCATCGACCTGCGGCCCGACCTTGCGCCCAATCACGTGGGCCACGTCATCAAGCTGGCGAGCGCAGGGGCGTACGACGGGACGATCTTTCACCGCGTCGTGCGACTCGGGATCATTCAGGGTGGCGATCCGTTGTCGAAGGATCCGGCCAAGGCCAAGTTGTATGGCACCGGTGGACTGAGTGTTCTCAAGCCCGAGCTCAGTGCCGAAAAGCACACTCGCGGAGCCGTGTCAGCCGTGCTCCAGCCGGGAAAGCCCGATAGCGCCGGCGCTCAGTTTTTCGTCTGCGTGACCGATCAACCGGCGCTCGACTGGAACTACACAATTTTCGGGCGAGTCTCCGAGGGCCTCGACGTCGTCACCAAGATCTCCGAGTCTGCCGCCGACGAGAAGGGCTCGCCGCTCGAGCGCGTCGAGATCCGCAGCGTCACCATCCGTGACACGCCGCCGCCTGAACCCGAGCCGTTCGCGGGAGAGTCGCCCGCGCAGCTGGCCAAGTACCGGGCCATTCTCGAGACCTCTGCTGGTCCGATAACCGTCGAGTTCATGCCGGACAAAGCGCCGGAGCATGTCCGAAACTTCCTGCGGCTCGCCTTCCTTGGCGTTTTCGACGGGACCTCCTTTCACCGGGTCGTGCGCGGGTTCGTCATCCAGACCGGGTCGCTGACGTCGCGTGGTCCCGTGACCGAAAAGCAGCAGAAAGCAGTACGATCGCTTCAGCCAGAGTTCAACGACACGAAACACGTGAAAGGTGTCCTGTCGATGGCTCGCGGCGACGACCCGGCGAGCGCCATGACGTCGTTCTTTATCGTGACGGGCGAGGCTCCGTCGCTCGACGGCAAGTACACGGCCTTTGGCCGAGTGGTTGACGGCATTGCCGTCGTCGAAGCCATCGAGCAATCCGCGCTCAACGGTGAGGCGCCGGTCACTCGAATCGAGCTGAAGTCTGTCCGGATCGTCCAATAGCGGGAATCCACGGAATCGAAAACCAGATCGACGCCTGCGGCGTCAAAAACTCGGGATGCCGCGAGTTCAAGGGAACGCATTATGAAAAGTCTCCGAAAGATGACCAGCCTGCCGTCGGCCGTTGTTGTGGCGACCGCCGCTTTCGTTGTGGCCCTGCCCGTTGCCGTTTCGAACCGCGCTCTGGACGACTGGCCACAGTGGCGTGGGCCCAACCGTGACGGACGGTCCGCGGAAACAGGGCTGTTGAAGACCTGGCCGGTTGGCGGCCCGCCGCTCGCCTGGCGGACGACAGGTGCCGGCGAGGGCTATTCGTCCTTTGCCGTGTCCCAGGGCCGGCTCTACACGCTCGGCGCGCGCGGCGATACGGAGTACGTGATCGCGTTCGATGCGGCCAGCGGCAAGCGACTGTGGGAAACCGCGCACGGCAGCCGTTTCAGCAACGATCGCGGCGATGGTCCGCGCGCCACGCCCACCATCGAGGGTGACCGCGTGTACGCATTCGGCGCGAGCGGTGATCTGAGCGTGCTCGATGCGGCGAGCGGCAAGGTGCACCGGAAGGTCAACGTCCTCAAGCAGTACCGCGGCTCGAACATTCAGTGGGGCCTGAGCGAATCACCGCTCGTGCTGGAGGACCGGATTCTCGTGAACGCCGGCGGGACGATCGTCGCGCTCAAGAAGACCGACGGCAGCGCGATCTGGCAGAGTCCCGGCGACGAGGCGGGTTACTCGTCTGCGGTCCTCCACCAGGCCGGCAGCGTCACCGAGGCGATTTTCTTCACGAGTCAGCGCGTCATGGGCGTGGATGTGAGCAACGGCAAACGGCTGTGGAGCTACGGTCAGGTGGCGAACCGAGTCGCGAACATCGCAACGCCCGTGGTTCGCGGCAACCGGGTGTTTGTTTCATCCGACTACGGCACTGGGTCGGCGCTCCTGGAACTCACGGCGTCCGGAAACAGCGTCGGCGCAAAGGAGGTGTACTTCACGCGCCAGATGAAGAACCACCACGCGACGTCGATTCTGATTGGTGATTACTTGTATGGATTCGACAGCGCGATCCTGACCGCGCTGAAGTTCGACAGTGGCGAGGTCGCCTGGCAGAACCGCAGCGTCGGGAAAGGCTCGCTGACCTTCGCCGACGAGCGGTTGTACCTCTACAGTGAAGGCGGTGTGGTTGGGCTCGCCGAGGCGAACCCGGAGGAATACCGCGAGCACGGTCGCTTCGAGCTCAAGACAGGCCGACTGCCCAGCTGGAGCCATCCGGTTGTCTCTGGCGGCAAGCTTTTCCTGCGAGATCAGGACGTTATCTACGCCTACGACGTCAAGGCCAAGTAGATCCGGCTGAAGCCGGACACTACGAGTGGTACGCGTGCCAGCGCGGCCGTAGTGTCCGGCTTTAGCCGGACCAAAGACCCATCCCACCCCGATCCGGGCCATAATAGAGGATTGATTCACGGCCTCGCGGCCGCAAAAGAAGGGTAAACGGGAAGGGTTTTGGCAGACACACGACTGAAGATTGCGGTTTTCATCGACTTCGACAACATTGAAATCGGGGTCAAAAGCACGCTGGGCGTGCAGTTCGACATCGGGGTAGTCCTCGAAGCACTCAAGGAGCGGGGCGACGTCGTCTCCAAGATCGCCTATGGCGACTGGACGCGCGCCGGGGACTACAGTCGGTCGCTGACGCAGCACGCAACCAAGCTGGTCCAGCGCAACCTGACTCCAGGCGGCGACAAGAACGGCGCCGACATCAACCTTGCGCTCGACGCCCTCGAAATGGCGTTCACGCACGGCCATATCAACGCCTACGTGATCGTCGGCGGCGACAGCGACTTCATCAGCCTCGTCGAAAAGCTCAAGCAGTACGACAAACAGATTTTCGTGGTCGGCGGCCGGGCGTTCACCAGCCTGGTCATGCAGCGCAACTGCCACGAGTTCATCGCCTACGAGAACCTCACCGGCTCGCGGCGTTTCCAGGACCGCGGTCAGAAGAGTGCGCCGTCGACGACGCAGCAGGCGCCCCTCGATCAGGTGTTGCCGCTCGTGCGCCGCGCGCTCAAGGTGCTGACCGATCGCGAAGTCACCCCGCAGCTTGGACTGCTCAAGAGCACGCTCCTGCAGCTTGATTCGACATTCTCGGAGCGGACCTACGGCGCGGGCAGCTTCCGCGACTTTGCGCAGAAGCTTTCAGCCGCCGGGCACGTCGTGCTCCGCGAGTCTGGCAGGAATGTTCTCGTCGAGCTCAGCGACACCGTTCCTGTGGGCCCTTCGACAGGCTCAGGGCAGTCTTCATCGACAAGCGCAGGACAAGCCGCTTCGACAAGCTCAGTGCAGAATGGCGAGGATGTTCGACCGCAGTCGTTGGCAGAGCCGATCGCGCGCGAAGCCGCGGTGGCTACCAACGGGACCGGTGCTCGAGCGGCGGATGGCATTCGCGAGGTCCGGCGGCTGTTCCAGACCGCCCCGCGTGCACCGCGCTGGCCGATGTATATCCGGCAGTTGAAACAGTTTCTGCGCGGAGTCGATGCCGCGTTCGACGAGCGCAAGTATGGGTTCGAGACGCTCGGCGATTTGATGAGGGCCTGTCAACGGGATGGGCTCCTTCGCATCGAACGCGATCGTCAGGGCGGCATGCGTATCTTCCCTGGGACAGTGACGCCCGCTGCGGCCTCGTACGAGCCTGCGGTCAGCGCAGAAACGACGGACACCGACGCCGCCGAACCCGTTGAGTCGTTCGAGTCGGGATGGGTGCCGCCCGTCGAGGCGTCGAGCGAGGCCGAGGTCGTCGAGGGCTCCGTTCTGCAGGAAATTGAAGTGCCGCCGGTCGTCGACGCGGAAGAAGCGCCCGCGTCTGCCGGGCGGCCGTCCCGCCGTCGTCCGCGCGCGTCGAAGGTTGCCCGGCCTGGCTCCGGCGAGCCGCGCGCGCCTCGGAAGTCGACTGCCACTGCGAGTCGGCAGGACCCTGCCGCGACCGCTCCCGCCGGACCGAAAACGCGCAAGTCCGCAGGCCGTCCAAAATCCACTCGGGGCCGAACGCGCAGCGACGTTTCCCAGGAGTAGGTTGTGATTCGGACGGCGCTCTAGTCTTTCCCGAGGGGCTTTGCCCCTCGGACTCCCCGACACGCTCTCTCGCGCGCCGCTTCGCCGGCGCGCTCCGGTCGCGTGGCTCGCTCGCGGCGCTCGCTCGCACGGCTTCCCCCCGGGCGATTTGTGAAATAGGTTCTAGCCGTCGTCGGCGAACGGAAGCGCGGTACCGCCGGGCGGTTCGTTCGGATCGACCAGGTTGTGCACGCTGACGCCAAGCAGGCGAATCGGCCGCTGGCCGGCCTCGGTCCGTTCGAGGAGCGCACATGCCCGGGCTGAAAGCGCATCGGCATTCCGCGTCGCCGGGAGCTGGCTGTGGCTGCGCGTGATCGTCGTGAAGTCTGAATACCGCACTTTGATTGTCACGGTCCGGCAAAGCAGCGCTCGCCGCTCCAGCCACGCCGCATCGCCGCGCGCCATCTCGTCGATCGCGGAACGGATCTGGTTGAGATCGGTGAGGTCCTGCGAGAAGGTGTTCTCGCTGCCGCAGGACTTCGTGACGCGGTTCGGTACGACCGGACGATCGTCGATGCCGTCGGCGAGCTGACGCAGCCATTCGGTTTGGCTTCCGACGGCGTCGCGTAACGTCGCGTCGCTGGCAGCTCGCACGTCCACCAGGCGCTCGATTCCACGATCGCGCAGTCGAGCGGCAGTGACCGGGCCGACTCCCCAGAGCGCATCGACCGGTAACTTCTGAAGAAAGTGCTCGACGCGTTCCGGTGAAATCACGGTCAGTCCGTCTGGCTTCTTCCACCCCGAGGCGATCTTGGCGAGGAACTTGTTCGGCGCGACTCCCGCCGACGCGGTCAGTCCGGTCGTCTCGCGAATCTGAACCTTCAGGCGCTGCGCCACGACCCGACCCAGTGCCTCTCCCCAGGTGTTCTCGGTGACGTCGAGGTACGCCTCGTCGAGCGACAACGGCTCGACGAGCGGCGTCACCTCGCGAAACAGCCGAAACACTGCCTGCGACGCGTCCTTGTAGCGTCCAAAGTCCGGCCGGACGATGACGAGCGAGGGGCACAACCTGCACGGCTCGAGCCATCGGAATCGCCGAGTGCACGCCGAAGGCGCGTGCTTCGTAGCTCGCGGCCGCGACCACTCCGCGTTCGGACGGGCGTCCGCCGACCGCCACCGGTTTCCCGCGCAGCGAAGGATTGTCGCGCTGCTCCACGGACGCGTAGAACGCGTCCATGTCGATGTGCAGGATCCGCTTGATCGCGTCAGCTCCCTTGCGGCGTCAGGCGTTCCACCTGCGCGCGAGCTTGGTGACCCCCGGCATCGGGACCGGCGGCACGGCGAGCGGCCCGAACGCGATCTGCGGCGGCGTCAGATCCTGGTCGGCGTTGAGGATCTCGTCCCACGTGATTTCCTGGCCGGTGTAGGCGGCCTCGCGACCCATGATCGCCGTGAGCGTGCTCTCGGCCACCTGCTTCAGCTCGTTGTAGTGGCTTGCCGGCGCGGATGCTGGCGATGAGGTCGGTGTGTTCCTGCACGTACGGGCTGACCGGCTTGCCGGTCCGTTCGAACGTCCACGCGTTCGGCGCCGGTGATGCGTCCGGGTGAATCCGACGACGAACTGGCCATTCCCTTCGCGCCGATGAAGTGTTCGCCGACCCTGTTGCGGTGCCGTCGATCTGCCGGCACATGCTCATGACCCGAGCGCCGTTCGGATACTCGAAGTCGATCGCGAAGTGATCGTAGATGTGGCCGTACTTGGGATCGGTCCGCCACTGACGGCCGCCGGCGCCGATCGCCTTGACCGGATGCCCGCTGAACACCCAGTTGGCGACGTCGATGTTGTGCACGTGCTGTTCGACGATGTGATCGCCGGAGAGCCAGGTGAAGTACAGCCAGTTGCGAATCTGCCACTCAGCGTCCGTCCACGCCGCGCTGCCGCGCGTGGTTCCAGAGACCGCCCTGGTTCCAGAACACCTGACCGCTCATCACGTCGCCGATCGCGCCGTCGTGAATGCGCTTGATGGTTGCGAAGTATTCGGCCTGATGTCGACGCTGGGTGCCGACGCCGATGCCGAGTCCCTTCTGCTTCGCCGTTTCGTAGCTGGCCAGCACCGACCGGATGCCGGCAGAATCGACCGCCACCGGCTTCTCGGTGAAGATGTGCTTGCCGGCCGCAACCGCGGCAGCGAGGTGCGCTGGCCGGAAGCCTGGAGGCGTCGCGAGGATCACGTAGTCGAATGTCAGTCGCGAGCACCTTCTGGTAGGCATCGAACCCGGTGAAGCGATCGCTCGTCGGTCACCTTGTACTTCGCCGCGAGCGCGGCGTTGCCGGCCGTTTCCTTGGCGAGGTTGGCACGGCACTCGCCGAGGCGATCCGGCAACAAGATCGCCGAGGGCGACGATCTCGACGCCATCCGACGAGCGCATGACGTCGCATCGCCGCGCCGGTGCCGCGGCCGCCGCAGCCGACGACGCCGACGCGAATCACATCGGAGCCGGCGACCGACGCGCCGCCGTTGAACATCATCGCCGCAGTCGCCGCCGCCGTGGTCTGCACGAACGTACGCCGCGAAACCGATCCGATCTCATCGTTGGTCATGTGCGTAATCCTCGTAGTCGTTGTTCTCGTGGAGCTCAGGGCTCACGAACCAGGCGAAAGCCGACAAACGGGCCGTCGGAGAGCCACCAGCGGCTCTTGGGGAGTTGTGGATCCCGTTCGTTCCACGAATCGTCCTGAACGGTGCGGGCAGAGGGTCCAAGCGTGCCGGGCGCGTCGCGGAACGAACCGCCGCGCGTGACGGAGATCCCGGTGCCGCCGGGCCGGGCACGCCGGTCGTGACCCACTCGGCGGCGTTGCCAAAGAGATCGAACAGACCGAGGGCATCGGCAGCCTTCGTCGCGACCGGATGCGTGCGCGCCGATGCGTTGCCGCTGTGCCACGCGAGCGCGTCGATTCGATCTGGCGTCGCCGCGTCCTTCCCGACGGCGAGCGCGGCGGCATGCGCCCATTCGGCTTCGGTGGGCAGCCGATACTTCTTTCCGGTCTTGGTCGAGAGCCAGGCGGCAAAGGCCTGAGCCGCAGGCCTGGCGACGCTGATGGCCGGATAGCCCGCGTGACCCCAGCCGTAGTCGGGCGCGCCGTACGGCTGCGACGGACGCGCGACCGCGTCCGTACCGCCCCCGCCCTTCGGCTCGTCGAGGCCGAGCGCATAGACGTCGTACATGTCCCACGTCACTTCGGTCCGGCCAATCAGGAAGGGCTTGACGTCCACCGACTGCCCGTTGAGCGTCACCGTGCCGCCCGGCACCGGGACCATTTCAAACGTGACGACTGTGCCCGCGATGGACTCGCGATAGGCTTGAGGGGCGCCCGGCGCCGTCTGCGCCGTCGGCGCCACGACCGCCGGTGCGAGCGCGCACAAGAACGCCGTCAGGTATGTTGAACGCATTGCGCCCTGTTCGACCACTGATTGTACTCGCGCTCGTCGGGCTCCGCATCGGTCCCGATCCGCCTCTTTCTGAGGCCGTCCCGCAGCTTCCGCACGAATTCGCCCAGGTTCACATGGGCATGCCGGTGCGGATCCGGCTGTACAGCTCGAGTGAGGACGCCGCCGGGACCGCCGCGGCGGCTGCGTTCGCGCGTGTCGCAGCGCTCGATCAGATGATGAGCGACTACCGCCCCGACAGCGAGCTCCGGCGTCTCGGTAGCTCGTGGTCGCCGGTAAGCCGCGAGCTCTTTGCTGTGCTCGAGCGGGCCGTCGAGATCGCGGGCGCGACCGGCGGCGCCTTCGATCCGACCGTCGGGCCGCTCACCGCGTTGTGGCGTGAGGCGCGACACAGCCACCGTCTCCCCGACGGCACGGCGATCGACGCGGCGAAGCGCCTTGTTGGATGGCGGCTCGTCGAGCTCGATAGAGCACGCCCTGCCGTGCGTCTGGCGCGCGAAGGCGTCCGTCTCGATCTCGGCGGGATTGCCAAGGGTTACATCATCCAGGAGGCGCTCCAGGCGATGATCCCGTTCGGCGTGACGCGGGCCCTCGTCGAAGCTGGCGGCGACATCGTCGTCGGCGACGCGCCTCCGGGACGTGACGGCTGGAGCATCGACGTAACTGGTTCCGAGGCGGAGTTCGTTGCGCGCGCCGCGCGGCTGACGAACGCGGCGCTGGCAACGTCGGGACCGACCGCGCAGTTCGTCGAGATCGACGGCGTGCGTTACTCCCACGTCGTCGATCCGCGAACGGGTTTCGGCCTGACGAATCAGGTCACCGCGCGCGTGATTGCCGCGGATGGGGCGACGGCAGACGCGTTGGCCACCGCCTTGACCGTCGCGCCAGACACACTGTCACGCATTCGCCGCCAGTTTAGAGACGCGGCAATGTCGCTCGTTCAGCGGTAGGTCTCATTCTCTGTCGCCCCGCCAGTCGATGTCCTTGACCTTGCTGCTAGACGATGGCATCGTCGTCAGGAGGGCGCGCGATGCGTGCCAGAGGTCGGATCAGGGGGCTGCAGTGGAGTACTCCGACCTTCGGTACATGTGCGTTTTCGTCAGGAAGGGTGCCAGCATGACGTCGCTCGAGTACTTCAGCACGCCGGAATCGCTTCTGCCCACCGAGTTGGCATTCGGTGAGCTGGTTGTGCGTGATTCTCCTTCGTCCTCTCACCAGGCGGCGGTCGGGTCATTTTTTGTTGCGCTCCGCGAGCACGTTCGAGCGCACAGGCTTGGGGACGTCTGGGTCGCACCGCTCGACGTCGTCCTGGACGAGGCGAGGGCGCTCATCGTCCAGCCCGATTTGTTTTATGTGTCGCGGGATCGGGCGGGTATCGTGAAAAAGAGAATCCATGGCGCCCCCGATCTGGTCGTGGAGGTGCTCTCGCCGCGACCGAGAGTCGGCGACTTCGAGCGGCGGCTCGAGTGGTTCGCGGCCTATGGCGTCGAAGAATGCTGGGCCTATCACCAGTCGGAACAACGGCTGGAAATCATCACGTTCGCTGACGCTCGGGTGGATCGGCGGATGATGTTCGAGGCCGATACTTCTATCGCCTCACCCTGCCTGCCTGGCTTCTCGCTGACGCTGCGCCAGATCCTCGAGCGCTGAACACGCGTTCTGAGCCCTGAGCCTTACCGATCGGCTCGCGCGTCGGCAGTATAGTCAAGACATGGAGAAGCCTCCTCGAGTCGAACGGCACGCCGGCCTCGCGTGGATCAGAGGCAGCGGCGTCTGCCGCCGCTGGAACGGCATCGAATACAAGCTCGGGATGTCAGGCAAGAACGTCGGCGCCCAGTCGCTGTCGATGAATGTGGCGGTGATTCCTCCCGGCGGGATCGCGGGGGCGCACATCCATGTCGGCTTCGAGGTGATGCTCTATATCCTCGAAGGCCGCGTCCGCCACGACTACGGTGACGAGCTCGTGCACCGCGTCGAGCACACTGCCGGGGACTTCATCTTTATCGAGCCTGGAGTGCCGCATGAGGTCTACAACCTCAGCGACAGCGAGCCCGTCGTCGCCGTCGTGGCGCGATCGAGCGCCGACGAGTGGGACAAGATTGTGCCCTACAGAAAATCTGAAGCCTGAAGCTCGAACGCTGAGGTTTTGCAACTTCGAACCCCGAACGCCGAACGCCGAACTAAGAACCAGCCCTTAACGCCACTGTCGGGTCGACGCGCGATGCGCGCCGCGCGGGGAGGTACGCGGCGCCGAGACCGATGGCCGCCATCAGCAACGCCGCGGTAGCGAGGCTGCCTGGGTCCGTTGGCGTCAGTCCGAAGAGGAGCGACGTAAGGACTCGCGAGGTGGCAATGGCCGCGGGGATTCCGAGCACCAGCCCCACGCCGACGATCCCCAACGACTGGCGCATCACCATCCAACGCACGTGCGTGCGGGCCGCGCCGAGCGCGATGCGCAGGCCGATCTCCGGCGTCCGTCGCGTGACCTCTCCTGCGAGCAGCCCGAACACGCCGATGGCGGCGAGGAGCAGCGTGACGGCGCCGAGCATGCCGGCGAGGCGCGCCATCAGCCGTTCGCGCCGCATCGACGATGCGATCTGGGCTTCCTGCGTCCGCATGGCAAAGAGCGGCAGGTTGGGATCGAGCTGGCGAAACGTCTCGCGCGCGGCCGAGGCCACGCCGAGCGGGTCGCCGGTCGTCTTCACGGCAAATGTCGGCGTGTTGACGATGCGCTGGCGATAGGTGAAGTAGGCGGTCGGCGGCGACGGCCGGCGCAGCGATGTGTACTTCGTATCCGCGCAAACGCCCACGACTTCGTAGATCGTTGCCTTGGGACTGAGATCGGTCTTGAACGACCGCCCGATCGCGTCCTCGCTACCAAAGAGCTGCCGCGCCAGCGCTTCGTTCACGATCGCCACGGGTTGCGCGTCCGCGACATCGGACGGGGACAGCGTCCTGCCGCGGCGGAGTGGAATGCCGAGTGTCGAGAAGAAGTCCTCGCCGACAGTGAGCATGTGCGCTTCGTGCGCAAGGAAGAACTCGCGTGCGGCCTGTGTCCCCAGCTCGAGTGTCGGCGCGTCGGGGCGCGCGGCCAACCCGCGCGCGCCGCCGGCGCCGATGAGCGGGATATTGAGCAGCGTTGCCGATCGGACGCCCGGCAAGGCCGCGAGCTGTTCGAGCGCCCGGGCGTAGAGGGTTCGCGCCTGCACGGGTGAATAGCCGTTGCGCACCGGGTCCAGTCGAAAGATCAGCAGGTTTGTTGGATCGAAGCCAGCCTGCACGTCTCGCAAGTTCCACACCGACCGCACTAGCAGCGCCGCAGCGCTGAGGAGCAAAACCGACAGCGCCACCTGAATCGCAACGAGCCCATTCGCCAGCACACCGCGGCGCCGGCCGGTCGTCATCGTCCGCGCCTGCTCGTGCAGGCCCCCCGCCAGGTGCACGTCGCTGGCGCGGAGCGCGGGCAGTAGCGCCGATAGCACGGTGCAGATCGTGGCGACGGCAGCCGTAAAGGCGATGGCGCGTCCGTCAATCGATAAGTCGAGATCGACCGCGCTCGCCGATCCCGAGAGCGCGGGCGTCAAGGCTGCCGCCAGCCAGCGGGCGACGAGCAAGCCGCACAGGCTGCCGAGCGCCGAGAGCAGCAGGCCCTCGGTGAGCAGTTGACGGATGATGCGCGCCCGCGGTGCGCCGATCGCGACGCGCACGGCCATCTCACGCACGCGTGCGCGGCCGCGGGCGAGCAAAAGGTTCGCGACGATGGCGCACGATACGAGCAGGACGACGCCGACGATCGCGGCCATGATCTGCAACGGCTCTCGTGCGCTGTTGCGCACCTCGATCTGCCCACGCGAGCCCGGCAAGAGTTCGAGACGCGGCAGGTCGGCAGTCGTCAGGGCGGGGTTGCCTTCGGCCGCGCTCTGGCGGAAGCTGCTTTCGAGCGCAGCGCGGACCGCCGGTTCTGCGGTGCCGCCGGGCAACCTCGCCATCATCAGGACCCACCAGTTGTTCGCCTCACTGTAGCCCGGCGATCGCTCGAGCGCAGCGCGAAGCGAGAGCGGCACGGTGACGAGCGGCGAGTCGCCGACCTGCATCGTGCCGCGAAAGTTGCCAGGGGAGACCCCGACGATGGTGACAGGCGTCGCGTTCACGGCCATTACCTTGCCGATCACGTCGGCGCGGGCGCCGAAGCGCTGGCGCCAGTAGGCATGGCTGATGACGGCCACCGGCTCCGCGCCTGGCCGATCGTCCGCTTCCCCGAGCAGGCGGCCCGCGGCGGGAACGATGCCGAGCGTCTCGAAGTAGTTGCCCGAGACCGCCTGCGCATCCGCAGACTCCGACGTGCCGTCGATCGCGACGTTGAACGCCATGTATCCGGCGAATCCGATGACGTGGACGTCCCGCGGCGCACCGGCCTGGACCGAGCGCAGCGTCGGCAGCGAGAACGACGTGCTGGACTGACCGCTGTCGTTCGACGTGAAGTTGCCGCTGAGCGACGTGGCCGGCATCCGCGCCGTCGCGGGCGAGCGCCATCGCAGGATGACGAGCTCGTCCGGGTTGGCGACGGCCAGCGTTCTGAGCAACACGGCGTCGATCAGGGTGAAGACCGCTGTGGTTGCGCCGATGCCGATCCCGAGGGAAAGAACGGCAATCGTCGCGAACATCGGTGAGCGCCTGAGCAGCCGCAGCGCGTAGCGACTGTCCTGGGCAACGGTTTCAAGTCCTGGGAAGGTCCAGACGGCTCGCGACTCCTCACGTTTGGTGGTGACGTTGCCGAACATCCGTCGGGCCTCGTACTCGGCGTCGCGCGGGTCCATGCCGGCGTCGACGAGCGCCTGGCGGCGGAGCTCGATGTGCAAGTCGATCTCGTCCTTCAGCTCGTCGTCGAGCCGGCGATTGAAGAGAGCGCGGATTCGGCGAACCCACACGGTGGCGCGTTCCCCTAGAGTGTCCATGGGTCGTCCTTACTGACGTCCTTCAGCCTTCAGCATTTCTCATGACTCTCGTGATCGCCTGAATCAGCCGGTCGAATCCGGACTCGGCCTGTCCGAGCTGCCGCCGGCCGGCCGGCGTCAGACGGTAGTAGCGCGCCCGCCGATTGTTGACCGAGTGCCCCCACTCCGACGCAATCCAGCCCTGCACTTGCAGCCGCTGCAGCGCCGGATAGAGCGAGCCTTCCTCGACGGAAAGGACCTCGTCGGACAGCTGCCGGATGTGCTCGGCGATGCCGTAGCCATGCATCACGCGCCGCGTGAGGCTCTTGAGGATCAACATGTCCAGCGTGCCCGGCAGCAGATCCTGACGGTCCGTTTGCTTCTTTCCCATAGACGATCTATGGGTATAAACGGTTAACCCGCCGGAGTCAAGTGCCGCGGATCAGGTCAGCGCTCCGATCAGCGCGCCGCTCGCAGCCGGCCCGGGCCCCTGGGCCGACGCCGGACTACCAGCCGACGGAGCGGTGGGGCGTCCGCGCGCCGCCGCCGGGCGACATCCGCTGTGTCAGGTCGTCGAGCTCGCTCTGGATTCCGGCGGTCATCATCGCGAACGTGCAGTAGGCGCGGACGAGCGCCCGCTGGCCGGCGGTGTCGAGCAGGTAGTGCTTGCGGCGCCGTCCGCCGCGTTGCGCGGTCGGGGTGCCGACATAGGACACGACCATCTTCTTGGCTTCGAGGCGTTCGAGCGTGACGTAGACGGCGGCCGCCGGGACGTCGCGCGCGGTGCGAGACACAATCTCGCGATGTATCGCCCCGCCGAAGGCGCCGTTTCCGAGTCGCAGCAGCGCGAGCAAGACGAGTTGTTCGAACTCTCCCAGAATCGATCCGTAGGGAAACGGCTTCATATCCCTAACATTGTATATTAGAGTTTTACGAAAATTTTGTCGCGTTTTTCGCGCAAAACGGCCGGTGGGTACAAGTTTGTAGGTTCGACGTCTTGCAGGTGTTGACGCCAGCGACAATAATCAGAGCCTTCAAAGCGGCCACGAATCTCGTGCCTCTCCGCTTTATCTCGTGTCATACGCAGGACGAAAGGATCTACTTCTATGGCTACGGCATCGGCTAGCGATCGCATCCCGAGCATCAGCAGCTGGACGCACGCAAAGACGTCGCGAAAAGCAAGCGAGGAGTTCGGCTCACTGACGTTCAATGACGAGGCGCAGCGCGCCCGTTTGCCCAAGGATGTGTACCGCGCGCTCAGACGCGCGGTGGCTCAGGGCGAGCCGATCGAGGCCGCGGTCGCCGACATCGTCGCCAGCGCGCTCAAGGATTGGGCCGTCGAGCACGGCGCGACACACTACACGCACTGGTTCCAGCCGCTGACCGGCATCACCGCCGAGAAGCACGACTCGTTCCTCTCGCCCACCGCTGACGGCCGCGCCGTCGCCGAGTTCGGCGGCAAGGAACTCATCAAAGGCGAGCCTGACGCGTCGAGTTTCCCGTCGGGCGGCATGCGGTCCACCTTCGAGGCGCGCGGCTATACGGCGTGGGATCCGACGAGCCCTCCCTGGCTCCTCGTGACGCCCGCGGGCACCACGCTCGTCATTCCGACGGCGTTCGTCAGCTGGACCGGCGAGGCGCTCGACAAGAAAACACCGCTTCTTCGGTCGATGGATGCGCTCTCGAAGCAGGCGGTCCGCATCCTCAAGCTGTTCGGCTCGAAAGCGCACCGCGTTGTCACGACGTGCGGTCCTGAGCAGGAGTACTTCCTGATCGATCGCCAGTTCTACCTGTCGCGGCCCGACCTCATCAACGCCGGCCGCACCCTCTTTGGCGCCAAGCCGCCGAAGGGCCAGGAGCTCGAGGATCAGTACTTCGGCGCGATCCCCGAGCGCGTCCTCGCTTTCATGATGGAAGTCGAGCGCGAGCTGTACAAGGTAGGCGTGCCGGTCAAGACGCGGCACAACGAAGTCGCGCCGAGCCAGTATGAAGTCGCACCGATCTTCGAGAACGCCAACGTCGCCACCGATCACCAGATGATGACGATGGAGACGATGCGGCGGCTGGCGCCGAGCTTCGGCCTCGCGTGCCTGCTGCACGAGAAGCCGTTTGCCGGCGTCAACGGCTCCGGCAAGCACCTCAACTGGAGCATGAGCGACGACCTCGGCAACAACCTCCTGACCCCTGGTGAGGCGCCGCACGAGAACGTGCAGTTCCTCGTGTTCTGCGGCGCGGTGCTCCGTGCCGTCAACAAGTTCCAGGGCCTGCTCCGCTACGCGATCGCGAGCGCTGGAAACGACCATCGCCTCGGTGCGAACGAAGCGCCCCCGGCAATCATCTCGATCTTCCTCGGCGACCAGCTGACCGACATCTTCGAGCAGATCGAGAAGGCGGGCAGCGCCAAGACGACGAAGTCGGGCGGCATTCTCGACACCGGCGTCGGCGTCCTGCCGAAGCTGCCGCGCGACGCCGGCGACCGCAACCGCACCAGCCCGTTCGCGTTCACCGGCAACAAGTTCGAGTTCCGCGCGGTCTCGTCGAACCAGAGCATCGCCATGCCGAACGTCGTGCTCAACGTGGCGGTTGCCGAATCGCTCGACTACTGCGCGACCGAGCTCGAAAAGAGCCTCAAGGCCGGCAAGAAGCTGCAGGTGGCGGTCAAGGATCTGCTGACAAAACTCATCAAGGAAAACAAGCAGATCATCTTCAACGGCAACAACTACGCTGATTCATGGCAGAAGGAGGCCAGCAAGCGCGGCCTTCTCAATCACAAAACCTCCGTCGATGCCTTCGGTGAGGTGCTCAAGCCGGAAGTCACCAAGGCCTTCGAGAAGTACGCCGTCCTCAACGCCCGCGAGCTCAAAGCGCGTTACGAGATCGCGCTCGAGCAGTACATCAAGACCATCAACATCGAAGGACAGCTGATGGTGCTGATGGCCAACCGCTACATCCTTCCGGCGGCCTACAAGTACGCCGGGCAGATCGCCGCCAGCGTGGCAGCCATCAAGGCCGCAGGCGGCGCGTCGAAGGAAGGAAAGAAGATGCTCGACCAGCTCGTCAAGCTGACCGACGAGTTCAAACAGAAAACCGACAAGCTGCAGGAAACCCTCGAGCACGAGGGTGATGGCGCCGTCGACAAGCACGCGAAGTTCTTCCGTGACAAAGTCGTCCCGGCCATGGGCTCGCTGCGGGAAACGGGAGACGCGCTCGAATCGATCGTGCCGCACGAGGGGTGGCCGCTGCCGACGTATCGCGAGATGCTGTTCATTAGATAGGCGCTGGGAAATAGCCGCGCTCGCAGGCACGTCGCCTTTTGTCAAGGCGCCCGGAGACCCATCCGGGCGCCTTTTTTTTGCGCTTCTGCTATCGTGTCGGCACCGTTCGTCCAAACAGACCTGTCAAAGGAGCCAGCATGGTGATTCGTCACATCGGCGTCGGGTCCCTGGCAAGGATGCTCGCGGCTCTCTACGCGTTGTGGGGCCTCATTTTCGGCGTGATCGTGGCGTTGTTTTCACTGGTCGGCGCCGGAATTGGCGCGGCGAACGACGACCCGACGGCGGGGTGGCTGAGCGGGTTGTTCGGTGTTGGCGCGATCGTGTTCCTTCCGATCTTCTACGGCGTCCTTGGCGCGATTGGCGGGGCGATCACCGCCGTGATGTACAACGTCGTCGCCGGGATGGTCGGCGGCCTCCACGTCGAGACCGAATAGCGCGTGCACCACGGTGGGAGTTCAGTGCGTCGACCGTTCCTCACCGCGCGCTGGACCGACCTCGTCATTCTGAATTACGAGGTCCCACCCGCCGTGGTGTTGCCCCTCGTCCCGCGCGGCACTGAACTCGACATCTGGCAGGGCCAGGCGCTCGTGAGCCTCGTCGGGTTCCTCTTCACCGACACAAGGGTTCGCGGCCTCGCGATTCCCGGGCACCGGAACTTCGAGGAGGTCAATCTCAGGTTTTACGTGCGCCGCCGGGTCGCTTCGGCGCCCGATCGCCGCGCGGTCGTCTTCGTCCGCGAGCTCGTTCCGAGCTACGCGATCGCCGCAATCGCGCGTTTGCTCTACAACGAGCCGTACCTGTCGATTCCGATGCGGCATCACGGAGGACTCCACGCAGATCGTGGCGGCGACGTCGAGTACGCGTGGCGCTACGGCACAGGGGACTTCTCGCTGAGCGCCACGGTCGTGGGCCCGGCAACGGTCCTGGGCAGCGGATCGGAAGCTGAGTTCATCACCGAACACTACTGGGGGTATACGCGCCAGCGCGATGGCGGCACGATCGAATACGAAGTCGAACACCCGCGGTGGCGCGTCTGGACAGCGCCCCGCGCGACGTTCCGCGGTCCCGCGGCGTTGCTCTACGGACCGGTGTTTGGCGAGGCACTCTCCAGTGCCCCGCGCTCGGCGTTCGTCGCGGCCGGATCGGAGGTCGCCGTCCACTCAGGCCGGCGAATCACGTAACCGGCGGCAAGTGCCCTTCGGCTCGCGACCAATGCTCGTCGAGAAGCGCGTTGGTCTCGGCGGCGCGATGGATGGGCAGACCGTGACCGGCGTCGGCGATTTTGACGTATCGAGACCCGGGAATTGCCGTTGCCAGCGCTCGTCCGGTTGAACGACCGGCAATGCGATCCTCGACGGCCGAAACCACGAGCGTCGGGATCGACGCGAGCTCGTGCAACCGCGCACCGGCGTCGAACCTTGACATCGCTTTCAACTGCTTCATGACGATCGGCGGCTGGTCGGCAAGGTCGTGACCGAACAGCGGCTGCAGCTCCGCGGCCAGGCGCGCGCGATCGACTTGCTGGAGATACCGCTTGGGCATGATGAGCTCGAGAAAGGCGTTGCGTCGCTGTGCGCGCGTGCCGATGCGCATCCGCAGGGCGGTTGCGAGCATCGGGAGCGAGATTGCCGATCCGTCCTTGCCCCGGGCAAAGGTGCAGAGAAACGCCAGGCTCTTTACGCGTGCCGGCGCCGCGAGTGCCAGGGCCTGAGCAATGATTCCGCCCATCGAGTGTCCGGCGACGTGGAAGCGATCGATACCCTCCGCATCCATGATCGCCAGCGCGTCGGCGGCCATCGCTTCGATCGTGAACTGACCGTCGCGGATGGTGCTCCCCCCAATCCCGCGATTGTCGAACGAGACCAGCGTGAACTGTTTCTGCAGGCCGTCAACCTGCGGCTTCCACCCGTTCCCAACGACGCCGACTCCTTGAATCAGAAGGACGGCAGGTCCCTTCCCAATCCGTGAGTAGAGGAGCAACGCGCCTGTGGTATCCAGAGTTGGCATTCCGCACTACCGGATCAGGCTGTTGCGCTTGACGTCGGTCGTCTCGATGCCGCTCATCATCCAGACAATCGGCCGTGGATTGCCTGCCGAGTACAGCAGCCGTCGCCCATCGGGGCTCAGGGCCATGTCGACGACGAGCTCGGTCTCGAGCGGGAGTAGTCGACGCTCACCGGTTTCGGCGTTGACCAGCCAGATCTCGCCCTTTATCGCCGAAGGCACCAGGCTCACCAGGAACTGCGGCCCTTCGCCTACCCACCTCACGGTGGGACAGGCCGGGTTGTCGAATTCCACGATCTTCTCGGCGTCAGCAGGAAGGAAGGCCCGGACTCGGCAGGTCTGCGCCGAGGGAATCCGCCCCACTAGATTGTGATGCCTCGGTGAGACGTCAAAAACTTCAGCTCGAAGGGGAGGTGGACCTCCGTAAAAGACTGTGGTCTGACGCGTCTTCAGATCGAATCGGTGCACTCGGCCGCCCCTGCCGAAAAAGAGAGCGCTACCGGAATCGTCCCATCTCGGGTTCATCACGTCGGAGGCGATACTCGTGAGCTGATCCTGGCGCAAATCCAGCAGACCGAGCTCACTCGCGGCTTTGCCCGCGTAGAGAATCGCGAGATGGTCACCCCGCGGTGACCAACGGACCTGCCCCTGCCAGCCCAGGAGCTGGCCCGGCAAGACTCGCTCCTTCTCGACATCGGAGTCAGACCGCCTGATGACCAGCGTGCCGTTCGCGTTCTCACGCGTCGCGATTCCACGCAGATACGCGATCCGCGAACCGTCCGGACTCCAGTCGGGACCCATGGTGTCCTCGATCGTTCGCGGTTCGAGAGCGCGAGGCGGTCCTATCGATAGCTCGTCGAGATTGACATCTGCCACATACGCCGTGCGAAGGCCGCCGGTCATGACGTCGAGGAAAAGCGAGCCATCATGTCCGAACGCGAAGAGGGGTTGACCGATCACGCGATTGCGGCCGAGGTCGTGGAGGATGACCGGAGGCGAAAGCCCCGCCGCGGTGACCGCGGCGATGAGGACGCTTTCAGTCCCTCCGTCTCGATCGCGCGCGAAGGCCATGGCGCGACCATCGGGCGTCCAGGCGGGCAGAAAGTCATCGGCAGAATCAGCCAGGCGCCAGGTTTCCCGCCCGGTCGCCACGTCAATCGCATACAGATCCCGGTTTCGCGGTCCGACCCGACTCGCCACTGCGAGCGTGCGGCCATCAGGTGAAAGCGCGGTACTGCTGACGCCTTCGGTCCACGACCACAGCGGCTGCGGCGCACCGCCATCGAGCTTTACCAGCAGATCCCTCCCTTGTTCACCACGGCCAAAAGCGGTCACATGAAGTGCCTTGCGTGACGGGATCCACTGGCGAAGCGCGATGAAACCACCAACCTCGAACAGCGTCCTTTCCTCGTTGCTCGCGACATCGATCACCCGCAAGGACACGCGTTCGTCCTCGCGTCTGCCTGTGCCCCACAGGTAAGCCAGTCGCCGGCCGTCAGGGCTGAAGACCGCCATCGATCGCGGCACTCCCTCGATCGCGCCCTTTTGAGGGGCCCGCAGCATCTTTATGGACAGGTCTTCGAGATCGCAGATCGCTATCGACTGGCTGTTTCGACGCGCGCACGGAACCCACCGGCCCTTGTGCGCGGGACCCCGAATCGAGACGTCTCGCTGGAATTCGGGGAAGACCTGCTGGACGACGACGCCGGCGCCGGGCCGCGCGGTCACGAGCGGCGGCGGGCTCGAGTACCGGCTGGCCACGAGCACGATCATCAGGACTGCGACCGCGAGCGCCAGAGCTCCGGCAATGAACGCTACGCGATGCAGCCGTCGCGTGGTGGTGGCCCCGAGCGCGCGCGCGAACTGCTTCGCGCTGGCAAAGCGTCGATCGGGCTGAGGATCCAGCGCGCGGTCTACCGCCGCCACGAACTGCGCCGGCAGGTCGCGCCGAATCGCTCCGAGTGACGGACGCGAGCCCTCGTCGTGGGCGCGCCTGATGCCTCGGATCGTTCCGCCCGCGATCGGGAACGTGCCTGTGGCGAGCCGAAACAGCAGCACACCGAGGCTGTACACATCGCTGCGCGGCGTTGCCGGCTCACGGCGGAAGATCTCCGGTGCCAGATACGTAGGTGTTCCCGTCAGTCCCACCCGATCGTCGTCTGGGTCGTCGAGCTCGCGGCCGGTCCCGAAATCGCCAAGGACGATTCGATCCCGTTGGTCGCGCATGACGTTGCTTGCCTTTACGTCTCGGTGCACGAGTCCGGCTTCGTGCACCGCCCCGAGTGCCGCGCACAACTCGATCGCGACAGCGGTCAGGCGTTCCGCGTCTAACGGGCCCTGTTCCGACAATTCCGCTTCGAGCGTGTGGCCTTCGACGTACTCCATCCACAGGCCAGTACGGCCCTCGATCCGCTGCGCGCCGAAGATCGTGACGACGTTGGGGTGGCGGACCCGTGCCGCCAACCGTCCCTCCTCGATGACGTCGTCGTCGATCGCGTCCCCGTCGCGTCCCCGCAGCAGCTTGAGCGCGACATCTCGACGCAGCCGCGGATCCCAGGCGCGATAGACGTCGCCGAATCTGCCGCTGCCGATGAGCTCACGAACGTCGAGCGGACCCCACTTGAAGGGTGGCACGAGGGGTGGGTCGGCAAATGCGGCGAGGGGATCGGCCCCAATCGAGAGCGAGGCCTGGAGGCGCGCAAGGTCCGAGATGCTCCGCAAGCGGGCGATGAGCGCGCGCTCGTAAGGAGAGCGCGCGCTCGATTCAGCCGTCACCCAATCTGGCGTCGACCCGTCGGCGACCGACTCCGCCAGCGCGATGAGAGTGCTGAGAGGGTCGGACATGTCTGACTGGTGCGCGCAATCCTACTGCGACTTGGTCATCACGAGAGTGAAATCTGTCCGGCAGGCGATGAACTGGTCCGCGCTCGGCTTTCTGCCGCCGCTTGGAAACCGTGAGAAGTGCGCCCGTCCGTTCTCGAGAGTTACGGTGAGAGCTGCGACCGAACTACCTGGGTTGAAAATTGGCCTGAACAGCGGGTTGGTCGAGCCGCTGGCGCCGGTAATCTTCCAGGTGTAACCGGGTTGGCTGGCGACCTGAACGTTGCCGAGCTCCCAGGCCAGTGTCGGTCCCGTCACCGAACCCTGGGTGTCCTCACCGATCGTGAGCGTGAGGGCACCCGAAACTGGCGCGGCGACCAGTCCGATGCTGCGGAGATAGTCCTGCTCCGGCTCCGTACACGGGTCACCACCGGCAGCGTCGTCTGGCAGTTCGTCGACATCGCTGATGGTCATACTGAAGCTTCCTGCAGCACTGGCCTTGAAGTAACCAGCTGTGTTCGGGCCGGTGATCCAGCCTTGCGCCGGGCCGCTCCCGGAGACGAAACCCGGGGACGGATACCCGTCGTAGCCATTGGGTCCGGGGCCGATCGAAGATCCGAACTCGAGCAAGTGAGCTGTCGGCGTCGGTGACCCGCCGCCCGGTTTGGCGTCGGCCTCGGGGGTCGAGGCTGCGCCGCCTCCCGCGCTCGGCGAGGTGGGCGGATTCGAACAGGCGCCTATGAGTAGGGCACCGACGACACAAGCGATCGAAGCTGGGCGAAGCATGGCGCCTCCGTGAAAGATCCGCCGGGAATCGGCGGCATCTCTCTTAAATGCAGCGCGAGGCCAAACCGAACGGTCTGGTCAAAGCCCTATAATCTCTGCCGATACATGAGCCCCGATCCCGTCGACGCCACAGGCGTCGTCGACGACACCACAAATCTCCTGACGCGGGCGCGCTCGGGCGACCGCGACGCTCTGGACACGCTTTTCGCGCGTCATGTGCCGGTTCTGCACCGGTGGGCTTCTGGCCGGCTCCCGCGCTGGGCGCGGGACATTGGGGACACCGTGGACCTGGTGCAGGACACGGTGCTCGAGACCTTCAGGCATCTCGATACGTTCGAGCCGCGCGGCGAGGGAGCGCTGCGGGCCTACCTTCGTGCGGCGCTCGTGAACAGGGTTCGCCAGGAGCTGCGGCGACGGGCGAGTCGCCCCGCATCGCTGGTCATCGATTCTGGCCTCGCCGACGACGGCACGTCGCCGCTGGAGGCGGCGATCGGTTCCGAAACCGGACGCCGCTACGAACAGGGCTTGCTGACACTCTCCGACGACGTGCGCGCCGCGGTCGTGGCGAGGGTCGAGCTGGGCCTGAGCTTCGCCGAGATCGCCGAGCTGACCGACAAACCGTCGCCCGATGCGGCGCGAATGACCGTCGTGCGCGGTCTCGTGAAGCTGGCAGAAGCGATGGAGCGCGGATAGACCGCGCTCAGAGCCCCGGCGCCGCCCCTTTCTGCCCCAGCCTCAGCTCGTACCAGTTCACGCGCCGGGTCAGGAACATCAGAAGCGCGAGCATGACAAAGAGGCCGACCGAGCCAGCCAGCAGCGCATAGTCCTCGAGCCGCAGCAGCAAATACAGATAGCCGTAGAGTGTCGCCATCGCAGCGCCCATGAGGGCACCCCTGCGCCGTCCGCCAAGAACCCAGCTCCAGTACCACGACAGCAGCAGGACGGTCGCGGCCGCTGCGGCGCCATAGGCGAAGTCGAATCCACGATGTTCGGCAAGCGACAGCAGCAGCAGATAGAAAACGCACATCGTGAATCCGACAAACAGATATTGAATGGGATGGACCAGGACGCCGCCGGTGATCTCCCAGGCAAACGCCAGGACGAAGGTCATGACGATGAAGAGGACGGCGTACTTGACCGCTCGTTCCGTCTGCACGTAGATGTCCACCGGCTGAATCAGCGCGACGCCGAACGACGCCGCGGCCGCCTGGCGTGCCAGCGCATCGTCGACCTGCGGCTCGTCGCCTTTCCAGTCCGCCGCGAACCCGCGGCCGAAGTAAGGCACGCGCCACGAGGCGGCAAAGCCGGTCTCATCGACTCGCGGCGGATCCGGCGCGGTGCCGACGAAGCTTGGATGCGGCCAACTCGACGTCAGCTGCACGGTCGTTTCGTTGCCAGCGGGCAGGACGCGAAGCTCGCGGGTGCCTCTGAGCTCGAGATCGAGCTCGAAGGGATACGGTTCGGTCCGGTCTGGTGTCAGGCCCGGCGCCGGCGCCTCGACGCGCGAGATGAGCAGGCCGATGCGCGCCGAGCCAGGGACGAAGCGCTGGGTCTGCCCATTCCAGTTCAGATCGATCGCGCGGGCGATTCCCCGCGGGTCGCCGACGCCGAGGCTGATGGTCGCACGGTCCCAGTGAATGAGATCGGGGACCGGCCTGACGTCGCCCATACGAGGTGGAGCAAATCGCCCGCGCAGTTTCAACTTGGCGGTATAGACGACGACGGTGAAGAGCGATCGCTTGCGCTCGCCGGGATCGACGGTACCGTCAATTTCCAGGGCCTCGGGAAGAAAATGAAAGGAGGATGCTGAGCTCTGGAGGCGTCCTGACGAGTCGGTCCACGAATAGCGGTACGGGACCGACAGCACCGGGCCGCCAATCGTCTGTTCGCCACCCCAATTGCCGCTGACCTCGGACACGACCTGGTTGCGGCGCGACGCGCGCTCGCCGACGACACCGCACATCATCGTCAGCGGGACGTTCAGCATCATCAGAATGACTCCCATGATCAGCAGTCGAGCGATCGGCGACGTTCTCATCCATCCCTCCTGAGGAATGCGGCCATTACAGCGCGACACCGGGACCAGCACGATGACGCGGTGAAGGAAAAGCGGCGGCAGATTGTGGCCGTACTAAGGCAGCTGGAGAGGCGCCGGAATCGGTTACATTCAGAACCGATGTCTGCAGCCGCGCGCCTCATCTCGGTCGTCGAGGACGAAGAGACGATTCGAGAGATGGTCCGCCTCGCTCTTGCGAAGGAGGGCTATCGGACCGAGGTGTTCGATGATGGGGTGGCGGCGTGGGAGGCGTTCAGTCGCGCGCTGCCGGATCTGGTGATCCTCGACATCGGCCTGCCTCGCCTCGACGGGCTCGAGATCTGCCGACGGCTGCGCGGACGTTCTGAAAGCCTGCCGATTATCTTCGTCACGTCGCGGGAAGAGGAGTTCGATCGGGTGCTTGGCCTCGAGATCGGCGCCGACGACTACCTGTGCAAGCCGTTCTCGATGCGCGAGCTGATGGCCAGGGTCAAGGTGCTCTTGCGGCGCGCCAACGCCACGGACGCCGCGGCGCGCCCGACCGAGGACCAGCCGGTCGTCTGCGGCAAGTTGACGATCGATCCGCTGCGGCTCGCGGTGGCATGGGACGGCCGTACCGTGGCGCTGACGGTCACGGAGATCCTGCTGCTGCAGGGGCTGGTCCGCCGGCCCGGAATCGTCAAGACCCGGGAACAGCTCATGCTCGACGCGTATCCCGACCGCGTGTCGGTCAGCGATCGAACGATCGACAGCCACGTCAAGCGCATCCGGCGGAAGTTCCAGGTCGTTGATTCGGCGTTCGATCAGATCGAGGGCGTCTACGGCGCTGGCTACCGCTATCGCGTGCCCTGATGACGCGGGACTTGTGGCTGACCCGCCTCCGTCGCTTGCGGCCATCGCGGATCGGCCGCCGCCTGCTGGCGTTCAACCTGCTGTTGGTGTTTCTTCCGGTCGCCGGAATTCTCTATCTCGACGTCTACGAGACCCGCCTGCTCGACGTGCAGGAACGTGGCATGGTGCAGCAGGGCCGTCTTGTCGCTGCGGCGCTCGGCGACCGGGACCGCATACTGCCGGACGAGGCGGAAGCGATGCTGTCGCGACTCGGTCGGCGCGGTGATGCGCGGATCCGTGTCTACGACGCGGCGGGCGTCCTCCTGGCCGACTCGGCGCGCGCGCCGGACCTCGGTGTTCCCGAGCAGCCCTCTGACGCGGTGTCCAGTGGGTACGCCAAGGCATCCGGCGTTCGCGAACGTCTTCTCTACAGGCTCGGTGCGTGGCTCGTTGGCGTGCGCCGGGCGATGGGGTCGCTCGCACGATCCATGCTGGCGCGGTCACGCGCCACCCCGGGCGACGTCCCTCCGGATCCGACGCCGGGGTCGGAGGTTCGCGCCGCGCTCGAAGGGCGGTATGGCGCCGATGTACGGCCGACACCGGGCCAACGTTCGCTGACACTCTACAGCGCAGTCCCTATCCGTCACGGCGACCGCGTTGTCGGCGTCGCGCTCGTGTCGCAATCGACGTTCCGCATCCTGCAGGCGCTCTACGAGGTTCGCCTGCGGATCTTCGAGATCGTCATCGCGTCGTTTGCCGCCGCCGTCGCCATCGGGCTGCTGATGTCGGCGACGCTCGTCCGGCCGCTCGTCCGCCTGCGTCACGCGGCGCTCGCGCTGTCGGACCGCCGCGCGACCCCAGGCGGTTTCGGCCACGTCGATCGCCAGGACGAGATCGGGGACCTGGCAAGGACGCTCGAAGAGCTCACGGCACGGCTCGATGCCCACATCAAGCTCCTCGAATCCTTTGCGGGCGACGTAGCCCACGAGTTCAAGAACCCGCTGGCCTCGATTCGCGTTGCCGCGGAGGTCATCGCCTCGACCGAGGATCACGCCGAACGGCAGCGTCTTCTCGAGATGCTCACGCGCGACGTCGACCGACTGGAACGGTTGGTCTCCGGGGTTCGGGAGCTGGCGCGAGTCGACGCCCAGCTCGCGCACGAGGAGGTGGCCACGGTCGACGTGTCGGTCCTGCTTGACGAGCTGGTCAACGGATTCCAGCAGCGCGACCCACGCGTCCGATTGGCGAGCAGGACCCGGCCGTCGGGAGTTTACGTCCGGGCTTCCCCGGACCGCCTCGCGCAAGTCGTCGAGAACCTGCTCGACAATGCGACGAGTTTCGCGCCGATCGACTCCATCGTCGAAGTCTCGATCACGTCTGAGGGCGCGACATGCGTCGTCAGCGTCGAGGATCGCGGTCCAGGATTTCCTCCTGGGCATGTCGAGCGCGTCTTCGATCGCTTCTTCTCTTACCGTCCAGAGGATGGCGGCCGCCGCGAGCACACGGGGCTGGGCCTGTCGATTGCCAGAGCGATTGTCGAAGGTTACGGCGGCTCTATTCGCGTTTCGAATCGCCAGGGCGGGGGCGCGTCGGTTGAGGTGCGCCTGCCGCTCGTGAGCGGCGTTCATCCTTCTTCACGACACGTTCAGATCGTTTCAGACACCGGCTTCGTATCCAAGGGTCACGAACGTTGAGGCTGTTAGAATCGCGTGAATGGATCCGCAAGCGAATCCCTTTGCCGCGTTTTCCCTCATCGTTGCCCCCGCGATCCTGACCAACGCCTCGTCGGTGCTGGCGATGAGTACCAGCAACCGCCTGGCGCGCGCCGTTGACCGGGCGCGTGAGCTGGCGCGACAACTCGAGGCGGCAGATTCTACTCACGTCTCGACGGGTTCGGACGGCCGGGCAGAGTTCGAGCGTCGGCTCGAGGAACTGTCGGCCACCGAAGTCCGCACGACGATGCTGCTGAATGTGCTCCAGAGCTTCTATTTTTCCCTCGCCGGTTTCGCCTCGTCGACGCTGGCGTCGCTGCTTGGTGCGGTGCTGGCGCCGATTGGACCAGACGCTGCGGTGACCGTGTTCGAGATTGCGGCGGTCGGTACTGGCACGATCGGGGTCGCAGCGCTGGTGCGCGGCTCTCTTCTTCTCGTGCGCGAGACGAGCATCGCCGTGCGCGTCATCAGCGAGCGGGCGGCGAGCGTTCGCGCGCGGGCCCGGCTACAATAATCGTGATGATTTTTGGTCCGGCCTCACCAGATCTGCTGCCCGGCGCGCGCAATGCCGTCGACACGTGTCTTGCGATCCAGCCGGGCGAGCGGGTGACGCTCATCGCCGACCGGGCGAGCGGCGAGGTCGCGGCGAGCCTGGCGCGGGCGCTCAGCGAGTGCCGCGCCGTGGCGACGTGTCTCTCGATCGAGGCACTGGCCCCCAGGCCGCTCGTGGAAGCGCCGCGCGAAGTCCTGGCGTCACTCGAGGAGGCCGACGCGGGCATCCTCTGTATACAGCCGCAGGAAGGCGAACTGACGGCGCGGCGGGAGATCGTTGGCGTCGTCGAACGACGGCGGATTCGCTACGCGCACATGGTCGGTGTGACGCCGCGGATCATGTGCGAGGGTATGCGCGCCGACTATCACCGCGTCGATCGCCTCAGCCAGCAATTGTGCGATCGGATGCCTTGGGCACGGCGGCTCACGGTGCGGACGGCGGCCGGGACCAATTTCACCGCGACCTTCGATCCGGGCCTGGCGTGGGTCAAAACCAGCGGCCTTATCAACCCGCGCTATTGGTCGAATCTGCCGGCGGGCGAGGCCTTCACCACGCCGGCCTCGGTCGACGGCACGTTTGTCTGCGACGGCACCGCCGGCGACTACTTCAATGCGAAATACGGCACGCTCGACGGCTCGCCACTCGTTCTCGAGATTGAAGGCGGGCGACTGACGTCCGCCAGGTGCGATCGCACCGATCTACAGGAAGACTTCTGGGCCTACACGCATACCGACGCCAACAGCGATCGCGTCGGCGAGTTGGCATTCGGGACGAATCTTGGTCTCCGCGAGATGATCGGAATCCTGCTTCAGGACGAAAAAGTGCCGGGCGTGCATATCGCGTTCGGCGATCCCTACGGCAGTCAGACCCGTGCGGACTGGTCGTCGAAGACGCACGTCGACGTCCTGACGCGAGAGTGCGACGTCTGGATAGATGAGGATAAAGTGATTGAGCAGGGGCAATACCTGCTCGAGAAGTTCGATCTGGCGACGAGTTGAAGTCTCGCTGAGGGTCTGACCCCGGTCTGACCCCGGTCTGACCCCCGCCCGACTACCAGCCCGACAAATACTCCCGCATCTCCTCTTTCCAGTACGGCCAGTCGTGGCCGCCGCGCGGCCCCCAATCGTCCAGGTGATGGTGGATGCCCTTGCGCGGCGAGGATGCCCGACATCGTGTACGAGAAGCGGCTTTCTTCCCACGGGCCCGAACCGGTGGCCAGGCGGATCTCACAGCTCGCGAGCTGTTCCCTGATCCACGAGTCGTCGAGGTTCGCCATGTAGTCCACGGGATTGTGAAAGTAGAAGTTGTCGTCGTACATCCCGTCCATGAACCGTTTCAGGTCATAGACGCCCGACAGCGCGTAACAGCGTTTGACCCGATGCGGATAGCGGAAGAGCGTATTGGCCGCGTGATACGCGCCAAGTGACGCGCCCATCGTCGCAATCGGAATGCTATCGGTCTGGCACGCAGCGTAGATGAACGGGAAGACCTCTTCGCGGATGTACTCGTCGAACATGCGCTGGCGCCAGCTGCGATGAAAGGGATGGGCGCTGCTGTTGAGAAACGACTCGTGGTTGTTCGACCCCACGCAAAAGAGCTTCACCCGGCCGCCGTCGATGAACTCCGCGAGCGCGTCGGTCATCCCGTGCCGCTGAAGCTCCCACTCGTCCCCGTGGCTGGTCGGAAACGCGAGCAGCGGTGGGCCCCAGTGGCCGAAGACGGCCACGCCCATGTCGTGACCGAGCCGCGGCGAATGCCAGTAGCGATGCTCGGTGCGCATGAGCTCCTACGTCGTGAACCTTGTCCGTGTTAATCCGTGTTGTCCGTGGCCTTACTTGCGGCCCGCGCCCCAGAGCGCGCGCCCGGGCTTGGCGCCGGTATGTTCGCCGTCCTTGAGCACCTGCACACCGTTGACGAAGACGTGGGTCATCCCCACAGCATACTGGTGCGGCTGATCGAATGTCGCGCGGTCGGCAATCTGCGCGGGATCGAAGACGACGACGTCGGCGAACATGCCTTCGCGGAGGATGCCACGGCCCGCGAGCGCCAGATTCGTGGCGGGCAGACCCGACAGCCGGTAGACCGCCTCTTCGAGCGGGATGAGCTTTTCGTCCCGGACGTATCGTCCCAGGAGCCTCGCGAAGTTGCCGTAGGCGCGCGGGTGTGCCGACGACCGGGTGAACGGCGGTTCCGGCGCCATCGACGCGGCGTCCGATCCGAACGACACCCACGGCAACGCGATCTCCTTCCTGACGTTGTCCTCCGACATCATGAAATAGACGGTCCCGACCCGCGAGCGATCTTCGAGCACCAGATTCATGATCGTGTCGGTGACCGATTCGCCGCGCTCCTTGGCGACCGCGGCGAGCGTCTTGCCAGTCAACGGCTTGAGCGCCTCGGACTTGAATTCGACGAGCAGGACGCGGTCCGGCGATCCAGCGGCGAGGAAGAGGTTTTCCCAGTCCTTCGACGGCGTCATGATCGCGTGCGCGATCTTCTGGCGAGTGTCGGGATCCTTGAGCCGTTTGAACGCCGCTTCGTAGCCGCCGTCGAGCACCCACGGCGGCATCGCGGCATCGAGGCCGGTGGCGCCGGCGGTGTAGGTGTACATGTCGGCGGTGATCTTCAGCCCGCTGGCCCGCGCCTTCTCGATCATCGCGATGACGGTGTCCATCTTGGACCAGTTGGCTTTGCCGGCGGCCTTGAGGTGGTAGATCTCGGCCGGAATCTTCGCCTCACGGCTGATCCGAATCAGCTCGGCGACCGCCTCGACGAGACGATTGCCTTCGCTCCGGATGTGGGAGATGTACTTGCCCTGATACTGCGCCGCGACCTTGCAGAGCTCGATCAACTCCTCGGTCGACGCGTAGAACGCCGGCGCGTAGATGAGCGAGCTGCCGATGCCGAGCGCGCCCGCCTCCATCTCCTGCCTGACGAGCGCGCGCATCTCCTCGAGGTCGGCCGCAGTCGCGCGTTTATCCTGCAATCCAATCACGTGCTCGCGGATGGTGGTCGCGCCGATGAAGGAGGCGACATTGGTCGAGATGCCGCGCCGTTCGAGCTCCTTCAAGTACTCCGAAAGCGTCGTCCAGGTGATGTCGTACTTGATGTCGCCCATCTCCTCGACCATGCGTTTCTTCATGGTGTCGTTCAGAGGGCCCATCGAGCTGCCTTCGCCGAAGATCTCCAGGGTGACTCCCTGGCGGATGTCGCCCTGCGACCGACCGTCGGCGAGGAGCGATTCGGTTGCCCAGGACAGCATGTTGATAAAGCCCGGCGCGACCGCCGGCCGGCGGCGTCGATCGTGGTCGAAGCCGTCTCTGCCGAGAGGTCGCCGACGCGCTCGATGCGATCGCCCTTGATCCCGACGTCGGCGAGGCGCCCCGGCGCTCCCGTGCCGTCGTAGACGGTGCCACCCCTGATGATGATGTCCATCGTGGGCGGCGCCTGCGTCGGCGCCGGCGGCGAACAGCCGATGCATGCGACGAGGACGGCAAAGATGGTGGCGTAGGCAGGGCGCATGGCGTAGATGATACCTTGCGGTGCCCCGCCGTCCCGATGCGCGCGTGGTACCATTCGGCGCCATGGACGCTCGCGAACTGCTGATTGACACGATTGCGCACATCCGCCCCGCACACGCCGTCGAGCATCTGACCCCTGAGGACGCCGAGCGACGCGTGCCCGGCGCAAATCACTCCATCGCCGAGATCGTCGCGCATCTGAACTTCTGGGCCGGATGGTTCTGCGACCGGTGCGACGGCATCGACGCGCCGATGGTGACGAGCGCCGCGAGCGGCTGGCCGGCTGTCGCGCCGGGGTCCTGGCCGGAGCTCCACGGCCGGTTCCTGACCACGCTGAACCGGGCCGTCGCGCTCGGCGACGACCCAGGTCGGCTCGCCTCGCGACTCATACCGGCGATTGAGTTTCCGCCGCTTGCGAACTACACGATTCGTGACGCGATTGTCCACATCGGCACTCACAACGCGCACCATCTTGGACAGGTCATCATCCTGCGTCAGCTGATGGGCCTCTGGCCGCCGCCCTCCGGCAGCTGGACCTGGTAACGGAGGTCCCGATGGATCGACGACTGTTCCTCTCGTTTGTCTTTCCGGCGATCGCGGCGGCGCTCGTCTCGGCGCAGTCGCAGTTCAGCGATGCTGTTCGCGCCTACATCAAGGTCGATGCGCCGGTCGTGGCGCTGACCAACGTCCAGGGTCATCGACGGAACCGGCGCGCCCGCGCGCCCCAACCAGACCATCATCATCAGGAACGGCACCATCGACCGCATCGGCGACAGCGCCAGCGTGACTCCTCCGGCCGGCGCCACGACGCTCGACCTGTCGGGACGAAGCGTCATGCCCGGGCTCGTGATGGTGCACGAACACCTCTATTACCCGACCGGCCCTGGCGTCTACGGTCAGCTTGGCGAGAGCTTCAGCCGCCTGTACCTCGCCGGCGGCGTGACGACGATGAGGACCGGAGGGAACGTCAACGGCTTCATGGACCTGAAGCTGAAACGCTTGATCGACGCCGGGCAGAAGGCCGGCCCGGCCATCGATGCCACCGCGCCCTACCTGAATGGCGTGAACACCTTTTCGCAGATGCGCGGACCTGAAAGCGCCCGAAGATGTGCGGCGGCAGGTGGCGTACTGGGCCGACGAGGGGGCGACGTCGTTCAAGGCCTACATGCAGATCAGCCGCGAGGAACTCCGTGCGGCGATTGAAGAGGCTCACAAGCGCGGCCTGAAGATCACCGGCCACCTCTGTTCGGTCACCTATGCCGAAGCCGCTGACCTCGGCATCGACAACCTGGAGCACGGCTTTCTGGCGGCCACGGACTTTGTGACCGACAAGCAGCCCGACGTCTGTCCAGGCCAGGGTCGCGGACAGCAGACCGTGGCGGCGCTCGACGAGAACGGCGAGCCGTTCAAGGCGCTCGTCAAGAAAGCTGATCGATCGACGTGTCGCGCTGACGTCGACGCTGACCGTCTTCGAGACCTACACGCCCGGCCGTCCGGTGCCGCCCGGCGTCGATGTCCTGCTGCCGCAGCTCAAGGAGCAGTTCCTCCAGAACCACGCCCGCACCGCCGGCAACCAGCAGTCGATCTACATCAAGCTCTTTCCCAAGGCGCTCGCGCTCGAGCGCGCGTTTGCGAAGGCCGGAGGGCATGCTCATTGCCGGAACCGATCCGACCGGCGGCGGCGGGGTCGTACCTGGCTACTCGAATCAGCGCCAGCTCGAGCTGCTCGTCGAGGCGGGGTTCAGCCCGCTCGAAGCGATCAGCATCGGCACGTCGAACGGCGCGAAGTATCCTGGGCCGCGACGCGCGCGTCGGCACGATCGCGGTCGGCAAGCAGGCGGATCTGGTCGTCGTCGAACGGCGACCCGTCAACGACGATTGCCGACGTGCGGAACGTCGAGGTCGTGTTCAAGCAGGGCGTCGGGTTCGATCCCGTGAAGCTGATTGATTCGGTCAAGAGCAAGGCGGGGTTGTGGTAGCGGGACGCACAGGCCGCAAAACGGTGCTGGGCGTGACCGGGCCGTCCGCGACGCGCCACGGCGAACTGCTACCATTCGACAATGCGGAGCCTGCGTTTGACCGCGCCCACGAAGCCATCCGCGCAGCCGCTAGAATGGCATCGATCCCTTCACCTCGGCCGTGGCGGCGCTCCGGGAGGATTTCATGAAACCAGTCAAGGGTCTCTGCCTCGCACTCGTACTCTTCGCACATGCGGTTCTGTACGCGGGACAAATCTACGGGACCATCGTCTCGGGCGGGCAGCCCGTCAAGGGCGCCAGCATCGAGATCCAGTGCGGCAAGGACGCTGCAGTGACCGGCTCGACCGCGGGCGACGGCGCGTATCGCATCAACGTGCCGCAGGAGGGGCAGTGCACGTTCGCGCTCCCGACGTTCGAGGGCCGTCCGTCCGCCACCGTCTTCTCCAGTCCGAATCCGGCGTCCTACAACTTCGAGCTGGCGAAGCTCGCTGACGGCAAGTACGAGCTGCGCCGCAGATGACGACCGTCGAAGGTGCAGTTCCGCAGCCGGAGGCACCGCCACCCGCGGACCACGGTAAGGGCCACCCAGCGTGGATCGAACTGACAAAGATCCTGGCGCTGCCGCTCGTCACGCTGGTCCTCGGTTACTGGTTCAATTCGTCGCTGAACGAACGGCAGCAAGTCGAGAGCAACATCCGGCTGTACGCCGAGATGATGGGACGGCGGGAGGAGGCCGACAGCAACCTACGGAAGGACATGTTCAACTCGATCCTGGCCACGTTCATGGCCAGGGATCCGGCGCTGCGGCTTTCGTCCGAGGAGGTGATCAGGCAGCAGATTCTGAGCCTCGAGCTGCTCGCCTACAACTTCCACGAGTCGCTCGACATCGCCCCGCTGTTCAAGGACGTCGAGCGGCGGATCGCGTTCGAAGGCCGCGGCACCAACGCGGAGCTGCGCGGCCGCCTGGAGTCGGTGGCGTTCCAAGTGATCGAACACCAGCTCACCGCACTGTCCGACGTGGGAATGGTCGAGCGCGGCGATGCGTTGCCGGAGAAGATCAGGGACTTCCAGGCGCACATCATATTCGGCACGCGGACGATTGCCGATCCGCGGGTCAAGCCCGGAGAAGGCGCGTCCCGCCTGTGCCTGTCGATGGAGGCGGCCGACGGGTCGAGGCACTACCGGCAGTTCAGGCTGGAGCTGATCGGCCTCAACGAGAATGCCCGCGAAGTGCAAGTGCACCTCTACGTGTCGCAGCTCCTCACGGCGGAGGAGTGTCACCAGTCGAGTCTCGACCTGGAAGGCAAGCGGGAGGTCGACACCAACTTCATCGTCGGACTGTTCGACTTTCCGATGATCGACAATACGCGGCTGTCTGGCGGCGAGCGCACCTCCGTGTCGCTCACGGCGCTCAATCCGAAAGTCCTCAGCGTGGCGCTGGCGTACTTTCCCGCCTCGCGCGCGAGCCTGAAAGACAAGCCGTACTACGACGAGGTGATGCGCGAGCTGAGGCGCAACCGGCAGGCCTCGAGTCCGATGGCGCGGTAACGCCGTTCTACGTTACCGCTTCTTCGCAGTCTTCCGCTTCACGCTGCGGCGCCTGGGCTGCTTCCGCGCTCGAGAGTGCTCGCCTTCGCAGCTGAGCAGGCGAATAGCTATAGTTCATGTCAAGGGCCGGTCTTTCGCACATCTGATGGACGAAAATACTTTTCGTCACGCAACGTCGGCTGGTGCCGGTCCTGCGCAGATTGCTGCCTGTGGCCGTGGTAACCCTGACCCTCACGACCTGCGCCAAGAGGACGACCGTGATGAACCAAGCGGAACTCGCCAACTTTGCGACTCGGTACGCGGCCGCCTGGAGCAGCCAGAATCCAGCCAGCCTCGCATCCTTCTATGCCGAGAACGGCTCGCTGACCGTCAATGCCGGTCCTCCGTCCATCGGACGCCCGGCGATCACGGCAACCGCGCAAGGATTCATGACCTCGTTTCCCGACATGGTGGTGAAAACCGACGAGGTCAGTCAGGACGGTAGCCGCGCCGTCTTCCGGTGGATCTGGACCGGAACCAACAGTGGCCCGGGAGGCACTGGCAAGTCCGTTCGGATCAAAGGGTACGAGGAGTGGACATTCAACCCCGACGGGCTCATCGCGTACTCCGACGGGCATTACGATGAGGCCGAGTACCAACGCCAGTTGAAGTCGGGCGCGCCGCCGGTGCCATGACTGCGAAAGCGAGGCGCGATGAAGCCGCGTGTGACGTCGTTTGCTCCACAATTCCTCGTCGACGACCTTGAGCGCTCGATTGCGTACTATCGGAAGCTCGGTTTTACGTTCGGCGAACCATGGGGCGGTTTCTATGCCATCGGACATCTGGACGGCCTGGAGCTACACCTGAAGGAAGCGCCCAAGAACCAGGCTGAGCGCCGCCACCGGCGGGACAATGAGCATCTCGACGCGTCGGGGGGCGTCAACGGTATCGAAGCGTTTTACGAGCAGTGCGTCACCAACGGTGTCACGATCCTCAAGCCGCTCACGGCCACCGCGTGGGGCACCAAAGACTTCTACGTTGAGGATCCCGACGGCTACATCGTCTGCTTCGGCGGCCGTCCAGCGGAAGGCTAACTTGCCCGACAATCTCGGCGCCAATTCAGCGCAGGCTCACCACCGCCGCTCCCGCGAGGCGAAGGCCAGGCGGCATGGACGTGTGGTCGGAGAACCATGACGGTCAGCACCACGATGACTGCGACGAGCGTGAATCCGCCGGCAGCGAGCGCTTGCGCAACCGCTGCGTCGAACGGCGTTTCAACGTTGAAGTGCGATGGAACGGCGCGCCACGCCTGCAGCGAGACGAGGAACGTCTCGAGGACGCACGCTGCCGCGAAGATGCCCAGCAGCAGCGAACGTGTTCGATCCCTGACGGACAGGAACGACACAATCAACGTGACGTTGACGAGCGTCAGGCCGAATGACAGGCCGAACGTTGTGGGTTTGCGTAGGGATAGCGGTCCTTCCCAGGAGCCACCGCTGATCAGCAGGATGGCAAGGTGGGTAATTCCGCTCACGATCAGCAGGGCACCCACCATGTAGGTGGCGCGTTCGACGGTTTTCACTTCGCGCTCCCGGCAGTCAGACCTATCTGTTTTTTGTTGCCGTCACGCTGCCCAGCCAGCCGCGCTACCTCCTGGAGCAAGCCACCGCGAGTTTGAGCAAGATGGGACGCAAAGAACTCGCGCGCCGTTCCGAGGGAATTGGCCAGCACTCCGGCGTCCACGTCTGAGTCAGCCCGTTGCCGAATCCTCAAATGACCAGTCGGACAACTGAGCCACGGCGACTAGTCGATCCGTCGCTTCTGCGTGAACCGCGGGATCGTATGCGCCGAAGTACGCAACGGAGCCAAAACCGCCACGCTCAAAGACCGACTCGAGTTCGGTTCTCGTCCAACATCGCATCACGAAGCGAGCTGAGGAGGTCGCCAGAATGGCGACTGAAGCGCTGGAGGTTCCCCAGGTGTTGAGGTCCTCCAGCGTCAGAGCCGCCTCAGAAACGGGTGCGAATGCCGATGACGAACGGGATCGTCCACCGCGCGCTGTCGTCGTTGATCGCCTCGAGGCCGGTACCCACGAGGGCATCCACCTGCGAGAGTCCCGTCACGTAGCGAAGGCCGACCTGGACGGTGAGGTCGACTCGATCGGCGATCGGGACGAGAACCCCGCCGTTCACGCCGAGGGTGAACGCAGCAGTGCGATCGTAGAAATCGGTCGCGTTCTGCACCACGTTCGCCTGCGGCGCCGCGAGCAGCACGTCGATCTCGTCGATGAACGCGATGCCGAGCGATCCTTCCGCATACGGCGTCACGGGACCCCAGCGTTGCGACGAGTAGCGGCGGTACCCGAATTCGAGGCCGAATGTCTTGTAGTCGTCGTACTGGCCGTAGAGGTTCGAGACCCCGACGTCGCCCATCCGCGTGAGATCGGCGCCGAGCGACTGATATATGAAGGTGGCCCGGACCTCGGTGGCTTCGTTCGGCATGTACCCGCCCCCGAACCGGAGGTGAAACCCGGTGCCGTAGACGTTCTCGTACGTGTTCTTCGTGAAGACCACCGCCTGGTTGTTCAGAGTGCCGATCGCTCCCGAATTGATGTTCCCGCTGATGCTGTTGTCAAAGCCAATCCCGACATCGAAGCTCCAGCGGTAGTCTCTGGCAGGCGGGGCGGGGGCTGAGCCTGCGTCCCGGAGACGGGCACGAGGGTGATCCGCAACTCCTCGAGTGCGCCCTCACTGGCCGTCGCCGGCAGCACGATCGCGACTTCTGACGGCTCGAATCCCGCGAGCGTGACCCTGACGCGCCGCTTCCCGGGCGTACTGGACGTGATTGCGAAGCGCCCGTCAGCCGCGGTGACGGTCGTCATACCCGGGAGATCCAGCGAGACGACGGCTCCCGGTAGCGGCGCGCCCCTCGAATCGACCACGATGCCGCGTATTGCCGGCAGGGGTTGGGGCGCCGCGCCCAGGGCGGTGGAGGCGAGGGCCGACAGGGAAAGTGCGAGGAGAAAGCGAGACAGGTATGCGATGCGCATTGTGGGGAATCCGCTTTTCGAGAAGCGCCCGCAGGACCGCCACCACGGCGGTATTACGACGCCCGTGCTCGTCTGAGACCAGATATGGTACCGCGAAGGGCTCTAAGATGTTTGATGAGCGTAAGCACTGTGTTGAGTATGCAGCTATTCTGAACCGTTCTACTTGAGGAAGCTACTCAAGTCATGCAGATTACTGCGCAGGCCCCCCTCGGGAGCTCTCGTCTGTCGCGCGTTGCAAACTGGATCCAGTCAACGCCGTAAGGCGGCTTGATGACCTGAAATTGCCGCCTAGGCACTCGAGACCTCGGCGATGAAACTCGGCGACGTGCCGCTCGATCTGGGCTGGCGGCAGGTCGTAGCGAGCAAGGTGGGTGAACTGCTGTCGGTATGAATGCGCCGAGTCCGCAGCTCCCCTTCATCGCTGTCGAGCATGAGAGGCCGAACGGTGGTATCCAAACTCCGAGCTCCAGCGGATTGATCCCTTGAGATACCGCTGTGCCGAACACCCGCCAAGTGTACGCATCACCTCAGGGTGTAGCGTACTCGTCATTTTCAGGACGTAGGCGCAGGTTCAGGACGAAAGCGCAGAAGAAATGTCCGGCTCCGATCAGGCCGCATGGCTGATCCAGTTGCGGAAATCGTCCCGAACACCCAGCCAGACTCATTCGGCCTGCGGCCTCATTCGTTGGCTGGGAGGCCGATTCAGGCACGCCGCGACGCGCGTTCGCGCGTGGCGAGCGGGCACGAATCCCCGCATCAGCGACATCTCGCCTCACCATCGCTCGCCTTCGGCTTCGCTCGGCTCGTCGTGAATGGTGTCGAATCCCTGTGCGCCGCGATGTATCATCTGCGCCTCCGCTAAGGCGATCCATTACACCGACATGGGGGTTCATCATGACGACGACCGGCGTCAACAACGGCGTGAACGTACAGGCCCTGCTTGATGCGCGAGAAGCTCTGAAGGGCGCACCAGAGGCAGCCAAATTCACGTGGCGAGCGTCCTGCAAGTGGCAGAACGGCACGCACAGCGAGTCAAAGGTCCAGAGCTTCTTCGGACTCGGGCAGGAACAGAGCCACAAGAAGGAGACATCGCTCGGTGCGGATCATCCGGAGATCTTCGCTTCGGAGGATCACGCCATCACCCCAATCGAATACATTCTCGTCGGCCTCGCGAGCTGCCTGACCGCCGGTGTGGCAGCGGTCGCGCAGAATCGCGGCATTCAGCTCCGCTCCGTGGAATCGAATCTCGAAGGCAAGATGGACATCCGCGGCATCCTCGGCGTCGACAGCGACGTGCGCAACGGCTACGACGACATCAAGGTGACGTTCAAGATTGATGCGGATGCGTCGAAAGAGGACATTGAAGCGCTCGTCGCGCAGTCGCAGAAGCGCTCGGCGGTGTACGACGTCATCACCAATCCCGTCAACGTCACGGTTGAAGTCGCTTAGTTAGCGGGGCGGGACCATCGAACAGGTCACCACGGTCGTCATCGGCGCCGGGCATATGGGTCTGGCGGCGAGCCGATGTCTCAACGAGCGCTCCATCGATCACGTGGTGCTCGAGCGCGGCGAGATCGCCAACTCCTGGCGTCGCGAGCGCTGGGACTCACTCCGGCTGCTGACGCCCAATTGGCAGAGTCGACTGCCCGGGTATCACTACGACGGCTCGGACCCGGACGGCTATATGACGATGCGTGAGGTGATCGACTTCATCTCACGCTTTGCCGTGTTGTCGAGTGCGCCGGTGCGCACGCACACCACCGTCACACGTGTGCAGCGAACCGACGCCGGATACGACGTCGCGACGACCAACGGTGATCTGCGCTGCCGCACCATCATGATCGCGAGCGGCGCGTGTAACGTTCCGAGCGTACCGGCGCTCGGCAAAGCCGTGCCGCCATCGATCCGGTGCTTCACGCCATTCAGCTACCGCAACCCGAATGACTTGCCGGAAGGCGGCGTGCTGGTCGTCGGCGCATCGGCCACCGGCGTCCAACTCGCCGACGAAATCATCCGTTCCGGTCGGCCGGTCACGCTTTCCGTCGGCGAGCACGTCAGGCTGCCAAGGACGTATCGCGGTCGCGACGTGCTCTGGTGGATGGAGGCGTCGGGCGTGTGGAATCAGCGCTACAACGAAATCGACGACCTGATGCGTGTCCGCCGCCTCCCCTCACCGCAACTCATTGGGACGCCTGAGCGAGCGACGTTGGATCTCAACGCGCTCAGTTCCGCCGGTGTCGAGATTGTCGGCCGTCTCTCCGCAGTGCGAGACGGACAGGCATTGTTCTCCGGTGGACTGCGAAATCAGTTTGCGCTGGCAGACTTGAAGATGAACCGGTTGCTCGGCACGTTCGATGAGTGGGCTCGGAGCCACGCCCGCGAGGCCGAGGTCGGTCCTCCGGAACGGTTTGAACCGACACGCGCGCCGGAGTCGTCAACGCTGAAACTCGATCTGCGGAATGGAGAAATCCGTTCGATCGTTTGGGCGACGGGATTCCAACCTGACTACAGCTGGTTGGACCTGCCCGTGATTGATGACAAAGGACACTTGCGGCACGACGGAGGCGTCGTTGATGCGCCAGGTCTGTATGCGCTTGGGTTGCCGTTCCTTCGACGACGGAAGTCGACGTTCATCAGTGGTGCTGAAGACGATGCGCGTGAGCTCGTCGATCACTTAGCCGATTATCTGGCTACGCCGGCATCGCGAAGCTAGCCACCTCGAGCGACTCTTTCTTCATTTCATCGCTCAGTGCACGATGGAGCTGCTGAACCTTTGGGAGGTCCCATTCGAAGGATGCGACGGCATCGGTCACTTCAAAGTGTCCGACCGCCAACTTGTCGCGAGCACTCTGATAGCCGGCGAACGCGGCCTCCGTGCCGGCGGCCGCCGCTTGCGCGAGCAGTTCCGCGTCGATGAACGCATCGGTGATTCCGTGGGCCGTCAGCGGATCCTTGAAGTAACCGGCATCGCCCACGAGTGCCCAGCCGGGTCCGAACGATTGTCGAAAGAATCCTATCTCTCCCGAAAACCCGCGGTACTTTTCAACCCTTTCCGACTGTTCCACAACCGCCGCCAGGTCGGACCCGCATTCCCTCAATACTTGCCGGTATCCAGCGTCCGTACCGTGTCTCATCGTCTCGTGGAACCGCCTCTGTGGAACCGAGGCAAATATGCACGTCAGCCCGTCATTGGTCGGAATCGCGCCGGCGCTCACACCAGGGTTGTAGTACCAGTGGTAGCCGTCGAACCCCGGGCCTGACCAGTAGCTGAAGACAACGCCGGTCGCATGACGACCGGTTCGATAGCATTCAGAGCCGACGAGACGCGCGACCGTAGAATGGACACCATCGGCTCCGATCACGAGTTCAGCCGAAACCTGCCGCTCCCGATCGTGACCATCTTTGAGGCGCACACCGGAGACGCGACCGTTGTCCGCGCGGACCAGATCGACGAGTTGCGTTTCGAACGTGATCGTTGCACCGGCTTGTTGCGCGGCATCGACAAGCAACCGGTCAATGACAGTACGCCGAGGTGCGTAGAGACCATCAATGTCGTGCTGCGGTTTGATCTGCACCGCGACGACCTCGTCGCCGTAGTGAAACGACGTCGATCGGACCACAGGCGTACCGGCCGCTTTGATTCCCTCTAGAACGCCCCAGCGAGAGAGTTGGACAACGCCGGCGCGCATGAGGGCGTGGGTCGAGACCGTATCGCTCCCGTAGCGACCGCGGTCGATCGCGAGCACACGAAGGCCTCGTCTCGCGAGGAGCAGCGCGGTGGCCGCGCCGGCGCAACGGGCTCCGACAATGACGACGTCGAAATCGACGGATGGGGCAGCGACGGGGATAACATTAGCACGACGTCTGACGGTGGCAAGTCGAGTCCAATTGGGAAATATGAGCAGCAATATCGATCAAATCTGGCCTGGTGGCATCCCACGCGTTGGGCAAGTCGCGGAGCGCTCGCGCACGGTGAACGCGAAAGATATCGAACGGTTCACCGAGATCAGCGGAGACAGGAATCCACTTCATTACGATGAGGCCGTGGCGAAGGCGAGCCGGTTCGGCGAGATTGTCGTACAGGGTGGTGTCACGAGCGCAATCCTCAACGCGGTCGTGGCCGAAGACCTCCCGGGGCCTGGCACCGTATTCCTTCAGGTGAATTGGAGTTTCAAGGCACCGGTTCGGCCCGGTGACACGATTACCGGCCGCGCCGAGGTACTCGAGGTGCGAACCGATAAACCCATCACGAAGCTCAAGACCAGCGTCATCAGAGACGACGGAACGCTCGTCCTCGACGGTGACGCGGTGTGCTATACGATGCCGATCGCGAAAGGCGCGAACGCTTAACCTCAAGATCGCGACTAGCGAGAGAATACGGGGATCAATATTTGGCGAATCGCCTCAGAGATTGAGAAGGATTTGCGTCAGGACGACATGACGCTGTCGGTCATCGCGGTGTCGGCCGGGCGTATCGATCGTTCGCGAGTCCGCAGCTGACGAATGGCCTCTTCCACGCGTTCGGCGCGCTCGCGCTCGTGGTGGAGGGCGCGCATCGTGTTGTGTGACTGCTGGATCGAGAACTCGAGCCGCGCCACCTGGTCGGACACGTACTCGATCTGTGCCTTCTGGGCAGCCACCATATCGAGGTTGGCGCCGATGTCCTCGAGCAGGTTGGCGATCATCTCGGTCCTCGACTGCACGTCTTCGACGAGCGCGCGCCGAGCCTCGATGGTCGTGAGGCGCTCGTCAGTGTCGCCGAGCGCGTGAACGAGCACATCGAGCTTGGTTCGTATCGCCTGCAGCTCGTCGCGGCGCTCAACGATGGCTTCCACGTCGCTCTTCGCGGCGGCCGCGACGTCCCGCACCTGATCCACTTCCGCCTTAATGGCTGCGACCATCAGCTCACGGCCGGCGATCGCCTGAATCTTGACGTCGGTGTCGGCGGCGAGTTGCGCCAGATTTTCGATCTTCGTCTCGAATGCGGTCATCCGCTGTTCGGCAACGCTCAGCGCCGACTGCCGGTCGTCGAGCTGTTGCCGGAGCGTGTCCACGTGTTTCAGCTGTTCTTCGGTCGCAGCCAGACGTGCGGCGGTTTCCTGATGCTGCGCCTGCACGCGCGACAGGTCGGTGATGAGCTCGTTCCTGAGCAGGGTCGCGCGGTTCAGCTCCTCGGCGAGCGCTTCGAAATGCGTCGTGCGTTCGGCGATCGCGGCCTGGTGTTCGCGATTCGCGGCGACGAGCGCGTCGAGCCTTTGTTCCTGATCGGCGAGCTCCGTTTCACTGCGCCTCAGGCCGTTCATGCGCGTCTCGAGCTGTTCGATGTCGCGGCCGAGGGTTGCTGCGCATTCCAGAATTGCCGGCAGCTTCTCCTGGGCGGCGCCAATCGCGGCAAGCCTCTGGTGCGCGTCGCTGATGTGCGCGCTGATCTCGTCGGTGCGAGTCCGAATGCCTTCCAGATCGGCGCGTCGCAGTAGCTGCTCCTCCATGCGTCGCCCGACTTCTGTGTTCAGTTTGTGGAGCCCGTGCAGACGCTGTTCCACCTTCTCGACGAACTGGAGCTTTTCGCTCGACCGGGCCAGCGTTGCTTCCAGCCCGCTGACGGTCTCCCTCGTTCGCTCGGCCATGCGATCGGCGTCGTCGAGGATTCGGAGTTTCTCCAGGACGGCGTCGAGCTGATTCTCGATCGCGGGGGCCTCGACGGCGAACCGCGCGATCTTCTCGCCGGCAGCCTCGAGCGCCGTGCGATCGGCGTTGAGCTGGGTGCACAGCTCCGCCGCCGAGGCGCGCGACGTGTGGATGGCCTCGAGCCCGGCGCGCAGCTCTTCGAGCTGCTGGCGGCCGGATTCGAGCCCCGCTTGCCGGGCCTCGACCTCGCGGGCGGTCGCTTCCACGCGCGCGAGACGTTCCGCCAGTGTGGCGACCTCGGTGCGCCGGCGTGACAGCTCGCCGAGCTCTGTCGAGAGCTGCCGCACGGTCTGTCCGAGCGACTCCGCCTTGCGATCGAGCGCCTCTACTGCCTCCTGCCGGCCAAGGACCACCTCGAGCTGACGTTCGGCGGTGTCGAGCGCGCCCTGCACGCGGGCGATGCGCTGCTCGTGCGCATCGAAGCTTTTTTCCTCGATTGCGAGCCGCTCGATCTGCGCGCGCACCGACTGAATCAGCTGGGCACCATCCTTCTCGATTCTGACCGTCTCACGCCGGAACAGATCACGCCGGGTGGTCGCGCCGTCGAGCTCGTCCTGGACCTCTTCGGCGAGTTCCTCGGCCTGGCGCAGTACTGCCTCTGCGCGGGTGACTTGACGGTTTCCTTCCTCAAGCTTTTCGATCTGCGCTTCCATTTCCCAGACCATCTCATTCAGCCGGCTCGCCTCGGATGCGGCGTGGTCGATGGTGACCCGCTGGGTGTCGAGCGCCTTCGTCTTGACAGTCACATGCTCGGCCAGCGCATTTAGGGACTTGAGCCGTTCCTCGGTCGTCGAGGCGAGCTCATGGAGCGTGCCCAGCGATGCGATCTTCGATTCGATATCCTTCACCGTGCGAGTGACGTGTGCGGTGTTGTCCCAGACCTGTTCCGAGGCCTTGCTGATGGCCGCTTGATCGTTCGCCAGCGCCGACGTCCGGTTGTGAAGCTCGTCGAGCTCACGTTTGATGCTGGCTGCCTGATCGAGGGCGCCGCGCATGTCGGCATGGGCCTGCTGCAGCTCCGCGTGCGCGCCAGTCACGATCTGGCGCTCGGCGCCGAGCGCTTCGATGGCTGCCCGGGTCTCCCGGTATTCAACGGCGAGCTGCTCCATCGCCTCGCGGTGCTTCTGGAGCTGTCCGCCCGAGTCGGTCATGAGCGTGGCCGCTTCCTGCGCCTGCCGCACGATGTCCGTCATCTGGGCGACCTGCGCGCCGATCAACTCGAAGCCTGCCAGCCGCGTATCGAGATCCGTAATGCGCGCGACGATCGTTGTCAGTTGCTCGGACGCGTCAATGGCTCTGTCCTTGACGTGCTCGACCGTCGTCGAAACCTCGGCGAGCCGGCCGCGGCGTCCGTCGAGCTGTTCGAACAGCGCTTCGAGCGCATCCCGCTCGTGACGAGCGTCGAGCACGATCGCGTTCAGTTCGTCGGTACGTTTCTTTGCCTTGGTGCCGAGGGACAACTGCTCGAACATGTGCGTCTCCAGTCAGCACCGAGGGGCCGACGCGGGTAAGAGACCGTGTGATTGACGAGAATGGCGGGGATCAGCGTCTCGATCAGTGCAAGGCAAATGCCGGGGCGTATCGGCGACGGATCCCTGCACACGGCTCTCGTTCCTCGAAGGATGGGCGCCTCTCGAAAGTACAGTTTTCTACTACACTCATTCCAATTTGTGGCTGAGCCGCGAAACCGCACGGCGATTCCACCATCGAAGGTCACCTTAAACTTCAACCGGACACAGGATCGTCGTGTGCGCCGTGCGCGGCTGCTTCTTCTGTCATAATCCGGTCCCGCTGACAGGAGAACGCTCATGATCTCGATCCCGCGCCGAGCCTCGACAACCGTCCTGACCGTCCTAGTCTTATTCGCTCCGCTCAGTGTTTCACTCGCTCCGCTCGGGGTCTCACTCGCTCCGCTCTCCGTTTCATCCGCTCCGCTGTGGGCCCAGACCCCAGCACAGCCGGCGCGCGCGAACACAGTCGACACCGGGGTCATCAACGGCGCTCCTTACTACATCGAGATTCCCGCCCAGTGGAACAAAGGACTGGTGCTGTACGCACACGGCTATACGCTCGTCGGCAGTCGTCCTCCGGCTCACGATTCGCCGCGTATGAAGGGGGTGCGCGACGCTTTCCTCTCGCGCGGCTTTGCCTTTGCCGCCTCCGACTACAGCGTCCAGGGATGGGCGGTCAAGGAGGCAATCGAGGACACCGAGGCGCTCCGGCGCTACTTCGTCGCGAAGCACGGTGCGCCGATGGAAACCTACATCACGGGGCATTCGATGGGCGGCCACATTACGATGGCCATCATCGAGCGCTATCCCGAGGTCTACCAGGGCGCGATGCCGATGTGCGGTCCGCTAGGGGCGGCGGTCGACTTTTTCAATACTGGCCTTTTCGACATGCTGGTCACGTTCGAGGCGATGTTCCCAGGGACGATCGGCTCGCCGTACGAACCCAGCGCCGAGACTGGAAGCAAGGTGAAGGCGGCGATTGCCGCCGATCCGGAGCGGGCGGCGAAATACGCGCAACACTACGGGCGCACCGTCGGCCAGTTGCCGGGTACCCTGTCGTTTTACCAGGTCATCGCCGCCGAGTTGAAACAGCGCGCGGGCGGCGAACCCCTTGACAATCGCAACCGCATCTACATCGGCTTCGGCGACGACGTAACCCTCAATCGATCGATCAAGCGCTACGCGGCGGTGCCAACGGCGCGCGAGTACCTTCGGCAGTACGCCACACCGACCGGCCGTATTTCTGATCCGATGCTGACGATACACACGACGTCCGACGCGCTGGTGCTTGGCAACGACGTGACCGCGTACGAAGTCCCGGCGGCGCTCGCTGGGACGTCCGACAGGTTCGTGGCCCGGTTTGTCGACGCCAATGGCCACTGCAACTTCACACCGGCGCAGACTGGAAATGCCTTCGATGCTCTTCTCGAGTGGGCGCGGCAGGGCAAGCGCCCGGCGGCGGGCGAGCAGAAGTAGCGTCAGCGATCGCGAAGGTGCCCTGAAGTGATCGTTCGCCCGGCTTCTGATGGGATCCAGCTGATCACGCAGCCCGATCACGCGCATCTTGCGCGCCGGATCATGGAGCACTCGGTCGCGCTCTCGGGCCGGCCTCGCCGGGATTCGATTCTCCACGCGATTGGCGAGCACGACAACGGATGGGCCGAAGCGGACGCGTCGCCAACCTTGGATCCCGAGTGCGGCGACGTCATGGACTTCGTGAGCGCGCCGCTCAGCGTGCGTCACGGCGTCTGGCCACGTGGGATCGCGCGGCTTGCTGACGATCCGTGGGCCGCGGCCCTGGTCGCGCAGCATGTGCTGACAGTGTACGATCGCTACCGCTCCGACAACGAGTGGACGGCATTCTTCGCGGAGATGGAGGCTGCGCGCGCGCGCATGCTTGACACGGCGGCCATACCCCTCGCGGATCTCGAGGACGACTACCCGTTCGTTCGCTTGGGCGATCTAATCTCTCTGACTTTCTGCACGGGCTGGACCGACGAGCAGCGCTTTGGCGCATGGAGGATCCAACTCTCAGGCTGGCGGGTCGTCGTTGCCCCGGACCCGTTTGGCGAGGCGACCATTCCGTTCGAGATCGCGGCGCGGGCGGTGCGTAACCCGCCGTATCGCTCAGACGCGGATCTCCGTGACGCCTGCCGAGAAGCGAGATTGGTGACGCTGCGAGGGGAGGTCGCCGGAGCCGGATTGGCTCCGGGCGAGCGCGGTAAGGCCTGATGCGTCGCCGCGTGGTTTTGTGGCGATGTCGAGAAATGGCGGCCAGCTCCGACTTACTCACAAAAGCGGGGAATGTGCCCCGCCCGGAAGTAAGAAGTAAAAGGAGCAGTCATGCCGAAAATTACGCCGTTCCTGTGGTTTGACACGCAAGCCGAAGAGGCGATGAACCTCTACACCTCGATTTTCAAGCCCTCGAAGGTCATTTCCGTCAATCGCGCCCAGGGCCGGGTGATGTCCGTCCAGTTCGAGCTCGAGGGTCAGCAGTTCATGGCGCTCAATGCCGGCCCGATGTTCAAGTTCAACGAGGCCGTCTCGTTCTTTGCCGGCTGCGAAACTCAGGAAGAAATAGATGAGTTATGGACGAGGCTGACCGCCGACGGCGGATCGCCCAGCCGCTGCGGGTGGCTCAAGGACAAGTTTGGCCTGTCGTGGCAGATCGTGCCGACGGCATTGACGCGGATGTTGGGCGACAAAGACCCAGCCAAGTCGTCACGAGCGATGAACGCGATGGTACAGATGGAGAAGCTCGACCTGAAGCAGCTGCAGGCGGCATACGAGGGAACGTAGCGAAGCAGCGGCGGCCGGACATCGAGCGCCTAGCGGCGCTTAGTCTTTCGAGTGCCGCCGCGCTCCCGAATGGTCTTTGCCTTTTTTGCCTTACTCGGCTTTGTCTTACTCGTCTGGGCGCTGCGCGCCGCCGGCTGCTTTTTGGCGCGCGCGGTCGGCGCGGCCGGTTTCGAGGCAGGCGCCGCGGACATGTCATACGCCTCCTGCATCCAGTCGGTCAGCGGGGCCTCGACCTCGTCCCGATGCCTGACTTGGATGAGGTGCGCCACCTTGGACTTCGAGACGCGATCGACGCGACGCACCTGGGGCGCCTTCAATGGCCGACCGAGAAAGACGCACAGTTCGAGGAAGCTCTTCTTCGGCCGAACGAAGAAGTGGCAGGACTTGCGCGAGAACATGATCGAACTGTGGGACGCGTAGATGCGCTGTTCTCCCAGAGCCACCGCGGCTTCGCGCAAACGGTCCCACGCGTCCTGAAGGTCCTCGGAGAGGTCCCGTGTGAGCGCCGCCTCGGTGGTCGTCCAGCAGTCGTGCGCCTCGCCCTCATCGACCCACTGTTTGCAGTGGTAGCACTCTCGACCAGCCATGCTCAATTGTAGCGACGAAAACCGGCTCGCGGCCGGATGTCGGCTAGAGCCACGGATTACACGGACAACTCGGATCGGATTTGTGAGATATCTTCTCGAGTGCCGCGGCACACGGACAACACCGATCGGGTTTTTTGAGATGTCTTCCATAGTGATCGCACTAGAGTTCACCACCACACGGAGCACAGACATGTCCCGCGTCCTTCTGCTCGCTCTTGCGTTGTTGATTGTCGCGGCCTCGACTGCCTCAACTCAATCAGCTGCGCCTCATCCCGAAGAGGCGACGATTCTCGCCATCGTCGATCGATTCATGCTTGCCATCGCGGACAAGGATCCTGCCGCGTTGAACGCGCTCCGTCTCGAGGGCGGCTTCAATATCGTGGAACGGCCCGCGCCGAAGGGCGGGACGCTGGTGGCCCGACGCGTATTCACGCCGCCGAACGGCAATCGAACCGTCGAGTATCGCGAGCGGTACTGGGATCCGATCGTTCACGTGCGCGGGAGCATTGCCGTGGTCTGGACGCCGTACGAGTTCTGGACCGACGGCAAGACCTCGCATTGCGGCATCGACGTCTTCGAGATGATGAAGGACCAGGGCACCTGGAAGATCGCGAACATGATGTGGACGGTCGAGCCCGATGCCTGCGCCGCCCTTCGGCCCGCCGACCCCGCCCGCATCCGCCCGCCCGGCTAGCCCGCGCCAGCGGGCGTTATCAGGCATGCCCGGCCCTAACACTCCCCTTGTTTACCGAGCGGAGCAATGATATTCTTCCCTCGGTAACCGAGCCGACAATGAGCAAACCGCAGGATCTCGTTCAAGGTACGCTCGATCTACTGCTCCTGAAGATCCTCGCGCTCGAGCCGCTGAACGGCCACGCCATCAGTCAACGGCTCAGGCAGGTGTCGGGCGACGTGCTCCAGGTCAGCGACGGGTCGCTCTATCCAGCGCTTCACAAGCTCGAGCAGGAGGGCTGGGTTACGGCCACGTGGCAGACGACCGAAAACAACCGGCGCGCGAAGTTCTACGCGCTCAGCCGTCCCGGTCGCCGGCACCTCGAAAAGGAAGCCGAGAACTGGGCCAGGCTTTCTTCGGCCATCACCCAGGTCGTCAACCTGCGTTCTGCGTGAGGGCCGTCGCATGCGCCTTGAACGCTGGCTGTACGCGCTCCGATTGAAGTGGCGATCGCTTGTCAGGCGACAGCAGGTCGAGCGCGATCTGGACGATGAGATTCGCTATCACCTCGAGACAGAAGTGGAAGCGCTCGTCTCGAAGGGTATGGACCGCGCTGATGCGTGGCGTCTGGTTCGGCGGGGGTTCGGCGGCATCGACCAGTCCAAAGAACGCTGTCGCGATGCGCGTGGCGTGAACGCGATCGACTCGCTCCAGCAGGATCTTCGCTACGCAGCTCGGGTGCTCGGTCGGCATCCGGGCTATACGCTCGTGGCCGTGCTGACCCTCGCGCTCGGTATCGGCGCGAATAGCGCCGTCTTCAGCCTGATCGACGGCATCCTGCTCGCGCGTCTGCCGTTTCCCGCGCCCGATCGACTGTTCAGTATTACCGGCACCTACCCAAATGGCGGTCTCGCCGCGATGCGCGACGAGGTCCGGACCATGGACGTAGCCGCCTACGCGGAAGGAAAGTGGTTCACCTTGAAGGATGGCGGCGACCCGATGCGTGTAGCCGGCACGCGCGTGTCGGCGGAGCTGCTGTCGATCCTCGGAGTAAAGCCGGTCCGCGGGCGATGGCTTCGCCCGGGCGAGGACGTGTCGCCGCGGGATCGCTACGTCATCCTGAGCCACGACTTGTGGGCGACGCGTTTCGCCTCAGACCCGAGCATCGTCGGCCGCTTCGTCGAGCTCGACGGCGTTCGTCGCGAGATCGTTGCCGTCATGCCGCAGTCGTTCCAGTTCCCCTCTGCCCGCACGCAGATCTGGGTGCCGCTCGGCCTCGATTCGCGCAATACAGCTGGCTACTGGGCCGGCGATTTCATGCCGTTCGTCGGCCGTCTCCGGGCCGGTGCCTCGATGGTCGACGCTCACGCCGAGATCCGATTCTTCCAGTCGAGGATTGCGACTCGCTTTCCGTGGAAGATGCCGGCCGACTGGAACCAGAACGTGACGGTCATCCCGCTCCGGGACGCGCTCGTCGGCAGCGTCAAGGCGCGCCTCCTCATTCTGATCGCTGCCGCCGCGCTCGTGCTGCTGACGGCTTGCGCGAACGTTGCGAATCTCAGCCTGTCCAAGGCGGCGGCACGCCAGCGCGAAATCGGGATCCGGACGGCAATCGGCGCCTCGCCGCGGCGTATTGCGCGGCAGCTCCTCACCGAGAACATCGTGCTGGCGTTCTTCGGCGGCGGGGTCGGGCTTCTCTTTGCCTGGCAGTCGCTCGCCGTGTTGAAGCTGGTTCTGCCGCCAGACACTCCGCGGCTGGCGGATGTCCACCTGAACTGGCGAGTGCTGGTCTTCACCGCGGTGGTCTCGATTCTGACGGGCTGCGCGTTCGGCATCGCGCCGGTCCTCAGCGCGCTGCGGCTGCGCCTCAGAACCGTCCTCGATTCGGGAGGGCGCGGCAGTTCGCCGGTGGTCGCCGGGCCCTTGCGCGCTGTCCTCACGGTCGCTCAGATCGCATGCGCTGTGCTGCTTGTGATTGCCGCCGGCCTCCTCGTCAGGAGCCTCTGGTCGCTCTCGCGATCGGATCCAGGTTTTCGCCGCGACCAGGTCGTGACGGCGAGGATTTCGCCGACCGAGTCGCTGTGCGACACAACTGAACGATGCCTCGCCTTCTACCACGAGCTCGACGACAAGGCGCAGGGCGCAACGGGCGTCAGCGGCGCCGCGCTCGTCAACACGTTCCCGCTGACCGGGGCCGTGGCCAAGAGGTCGCTCGAAATCGAGGGCTTCGTCGTTCCGCCATCGAAGGCCGCTCCGTTGTTCTGGCTGCACGTCGTGACGCCCGCCTACTTCCGAGTGATGGATATCCGCGTCGAATCCGGACGAGCATTCGTGCGAGAGGATTTCAACGGCCCTCCTGTCGCAGTCGTCTCATCGACGACCGCTCGGCGCTTCTGGGGAGACGAGAACCCAATCGGCCGGCGTGTGCGCTTCGTCGGCGAGAACCATTGGCACACGATCGTCGGCGTCACGGCCGATGTCAGGGCCTTTGATCTCACAAAGGCAGTGCCAGACTGGATCGTCGGCACCGTGTACGTGCCGCATGGGCCTTACGGGACGATGGAGGACGGACGGGTTCCCACGGAGATGACGCTGGCGTTGCGAACGACGCTTGCCGGACGGGCAAGTCGAAGCCGTTCTTCGGCGACTCGTCGCGGAAGTCAGTCGCGATGTCGTCATCGGCGAAGTCCAACCGGTCAGCGCGGTTCTGGCGGCCGCGGTCGCGGCGCCCGCGGCAACGACGTCGCTGCTCGTGACGATGGCAGGCCTGGCGCTCGTGCTTGGGTGCATTGGCGTTTACGGCGTCCTGTCGTTCCTCGTCTCGCGTCAGACGCGCGATCTCGGCATTCGAGTCGCGCTTGGTGCCCAGCGTCGAGATGTCTTCTGGCTCGTGATCAAGGAGGGCGCAACGCTCTGCGTCGCGGGCATAACGATCGGCATCATCGGCGCGATGGCCCTCACACGCTGGCTATCGAGCGAACTGCACGGCATCAGCCCGATGGATCCGGTGACCTACATCGCGGTTACCGTCGCGATGTCTGTCGTCACGCTGATGGCGTGCTATGTGCCGACCCGGCGCGCGATGGGTGTGGATCCTCTGATCGTCCTGCGCGACCCGTGATCGTCAAGCGCGTCTCGAGTTTCATCCCTCGCATCTTCCGCAAAAACCTGTCCGTGACGTGAGGTGGAACGGTCTACATCTGCTCGGTGGTGCCTCCCCATTCCTCTGGAGCGACGTCAGCAATAGACTGCGAAAACGTCCAGCAGTGACCGCCGGGGTCGACGGCCGTGTACTGCCGTTCGCCGTACGCGTAGCTCGCCGGTGCCCGCGCGATGCGGGCGCCATGGCGCATCGCGCGATCGTGGTGTCCGTCGACATCCTCGACTCGCACCATCACGCCGTGCGCGACCTGGGCGCTCTGATCGCTGGCTGGCCGGGTCGTGACGACCACGGCCCCGTCCCCGACGTTCAGCTGCGCGCGATGGTTGGCGATTCGCAATCTGACGGTGAAGCCAAAGGCTTCGCAAAGCCAGTCAGCTGCTTCCTGGACATCCGGATACGCGAGCTCGGGGATGACCGTGCACCTTGGAATCGATCGGTTCGACAGCATCGAGCACCAGCCTGTTGGCAGTCAGTCTAGACGAATTCTGCTGCTCGTCTTCACTAGCGGGCGCTTGGTCCCTTCGTTCTGCCACCGGCAACTTCAGGCTGGACCGGCCGTCGCAAATCCACTGACAATTCGCTCATGACTCGACTACCTGCTCGCCGCCTGTATCGCCGCTGCCCTCGTCTCGAGCGTCGCCGCGCAGGAGATGCGGTTCTTTTATCCCGCACCGCCCGCCTCGGCCGTCGCTGTCTCGAAAGACCAGGCGTACGGGGCGCTGCAGATGGATGTCTATCGGCCCGCGAATGCGGCCGGCAAAACTCTACCGGTCCTCGTGTTCTTCAACATCGCCTCGGGCGCACAACGAAGCAACTTCTTCTACAAGCCCTGGGCCGAGATTGCCGCGTCGCGGGATCTCGTCGCCATCCTGCCGGACCTGCGCGACGACAGCTTCGAGAAAGATTTCGATGCGCTCATCGCGCACCTGACCGCGAACGCCTCGAGCCTCGGCATCGACCGCGACCGGATTGCCCTGTATGCCGGCTCCGGCAACGTCTACAGGGCGCTGCCCCTGGTGCAAAACCCCAAGCAGACAGTCGTCAAGGCCGCCGTGATGTACTACGGTTCGGCGCAAGTCAGCGAGTTCCGCCGCGACCTTCCGATCCTCATGGTGCGCGCGGGCCTCGATCGGCCACCTGTCAATCGCGCGATCGCCGATCTCGCCACCCTGGCCGCAAACCAGAACGCGCCGCTGACGCTGCTCAACTACGCCGGTGGTCACCACGCCTTCGAGATCGTCGACGACGAAGATGCGACCCGTGACGTCATCGACACCACGATCGAGTTCGTCAAGCGTACGACGGCGCCCGCCTACCAGGCGTCGCTGCGCCGTGCGCTTCCCGAGGCCACGGCAGCTGCGCACGTCGCAAGCGGCGACTTTGCCGCTGCCGCGGCGTCGTACGCCGAGCTCGTCAAGGCGAGACCAGACGACGCGCGGATGAGGCTGTCGTACGGCGAAGCGCTGCTTGGCGCGTCGCAGTTCGCCGAAGCGTGCACCGAGCTCGAGAAACTGAAGGGAAAGGGTCTCGGTCCCCGGGATCTCGGCGTCCCGGCCGCGCGCGCGTGCATGCAGAAGGGCGATGCCGAAGCGGCGCTGGCCTGGCTCAAGTCGATCCCGCAGCGCTACCTCCCGCGCAGTCTCGAGAAAGATCCAATCTTTGCGCCGATTCAGAACCGCCCCGAGTTCAAGGCCCTGTTTCAGACGGGGCGGGTAAGTCATCACAGAAGGTAAAGGGCCACGAAGAGGCAGATCCAGACCAGCCAGACGAATTGCCAATAGCGCGCCGCGGCGCTCGCCCGCTTGGGGAAACGATTGGCGGTTTCTACCGATCGACGTGAGCCGAATCCGGCAAGAACCGCGTTGACGACGATCGCGACGAGCACGAGCAGCGCGTGAACGGACGTCGACAGGTGATATACGGCCCAGAAAGTGCTCGTCCCCGGTAGGTAACCCGATTCGATCTCTATGCCGAGCTCGAAACCTTTGACGACGAGGAACGCGCTTCCAAACCCGGCCGCAATCCAGAGAAGTGCCCGGGTGCGCGATGCCGGCCGGTTTGCCGCGAGCCTTGTGCAGGCAACGGCAGCGGTCAGCAACACGGAGCAGACGACGCCGATCGATAGCGATGGCACGTCGGATCCGCTATCCCGCGCCGCCGCCTGGACGCTTCGCAAGTGACGCTGGTGTGGTTGTCGCGGGTGCTGGCGGTTTGAGCGTGTAACGATACGCCTCAATCAGCCAGCCATCGGTGCGCTTCAGGACCAGCGTGACCTGCCCCTCCATCATCGGCAGTTCCTCTCTCGCGGAGCAATGCGCGGAACTGTACACTAGAAGCAATCTCGTAGAGGCGCATAGTCGTCCGCCTTCAGGCGGACCATCGGGAGTCCGGCTAAACGCCGCGACACTACGAGCGACTACGCTGGCACCTTGGCACGCTAGGCACCAGGCCCTTTGGCCCCCTGGCCCCCAGCACTCTTATGGCGGAGTGGGACGCAGAGCGATATCACCGTGTGTCGAACCCTCAACTCGAGTGGGGGCTCCGGGTGCTGCGGCGGCTGGCGCCCCAACCAGGTGAACGCGTCCTCGACATTGGCTGCGGCACGGGGCGACTCACCGCGGAGCTCGTGGCCGCCCTCGGCGAGGGCATGGTCGTGGCCATCGATCGTTCAGAGGCGATGCTCCGCGAGGCCGCGTCGCAGTCGGTCGAGCTTCCGCGGTCCGCATCGGCTCAACGACCCGGCGAGCGCGCGTGCGTGCTACGTCCGCGCCGACGGTGTGGCGCTGCCCTTTACTGATGCCTTCGACGCGGTCTTCAGCACGGCGACCTTTCACTGGATTCTCGACCACGATCAGCTCTTTGCCAGCATCTACCGCGCCCTTGCGCCGGGCGGCCGGCTGGTCGCGCAGTGCGGAGGCGGTGCCAACCTTGGCCGCCTGCTGGGTCGCGCTGACGCGCTGGCGGCGGTGCCGGCCCTCGCGCCGTCGTTCGTCGGCTGGCGCGGACCGTGGGAGTTTGCCGACGTGCCGACGACGATCGAACGACTGGACCGATCTGGGTTTACGGCGATTGACGTCTACCTCGAACCGGCGCCGACCACGTTCGGCGATCGCGCCAGCTTCCGCGAGTTCGTGGCCTGCGTGTGCCTCAAGGATCACCTGACGCGGATTCCCGAAAGTGATCGCGCGCGGTTTCTCGACGCGCTTTCAGATCAGGCTGCAGGCGATTCGCCGCCGTTCACGCTCGACTACTGGCGACTGAACATTGCCGCTCGCAAGCCCGCCGGCATCGAGCAGGCCGCGTGACAGGTCCGGTTCCAACGCCCGTTGCGTACGCCGGCAATGCCGCCCGCCACGCCCAGGACGCCGAGCGGGACTCGCAGCTCTCCAGACGGATTGCGCACCTGCGCCTGGCGACGTTCCTCATGGCGTCGGCCGGTTTATTGTGGACGCTGTCGCGCGGTGCGACGCCCGTGCTCGTCGTGCCGGCGGTCCTTCTCTTCGTGGTCTTCGGCGTCCTCGTCGCCTGGCACGCGCGCGTCGACGAGCGCGTCGCCTGGCACGACGCGCTGCGACTCGTCAACCTGCGGGCGATGGCGCGTCGAGTGCGGGACTGGCATGCGCTTCCGAGCGGCGACGCGCCGGACGGCATCGATTTCGACAGATCACCCGTACGCACTCGATCTCGATCTCTTCGGGCGGGCCTCGCTCTTTCAGTGGCTCGGACCCGGGGCCACGCCTCGCGGACGCACTACGCTTGCAGCGTGGGTGCTTCGCCCCGCGCCGCTCGCGGAAGTGGTCGAGCGCCAAGCGGCAGTGCGGGAGCTGGCGGCGTGCGACGATTGGCGCCTGAAACTCGAAGCGCACGGTGTGCTGGCCGCCGGCGCCAGGCAGCATGAGATCGACCGCTTCGTCGAGTGGGCCGAGGGCCCCGACACGTTTGGCCGCCACTCGAGCGTCCTCCGCGGGGTCGTGTGGTCGATTCTTGTGGCGATCTGGGTGCTCATCGCCGCCCAGGCAACGGGCGTGATTGCCACTGCGCTCTGGCCGATTCCGCTACTGGCCGGGCTCATCTTGTCGTTCGCGACTGCAGTTCGACTACAGAGCACGTTCGATCATGCGGGCGGAGGACAGGACGCGCTCGGCCGGTACGGCGCCATCTTCGAGCACGCCGTCGGCGCGCCGGGTGGCTCGGCGCGACTCACCGAACTCCTCGAGCGGCTGTCCGCCGAGGGACAACCAGCGCCGGCCTGCATGCGGCGGCTCAACCGAATCCTCGGCTTCGCCGAACTGCGCCGAGGCGCGGCCATTCTGCACTTCCCAGTGCAAGCGCTGACGCTCTGGGACTTCCATGTGCTCTTTGCGCTCGAGCGGTGGCGGCGTGCCAGCGGTACGAGGATCAGAGTCTGGCTCGACGCGCTCGCCGAGCTCGATGCGCTCGCGCAGCTTGCCTCGATGCGCCGTGACCATCCCGATTGGGCGGTTCCGGAGATCGAGCCGGTCCGCGACATCACGGCCGAGGGCATCGGCCATCCGCTCATTCCCGACGATCGTCGCATCACGAACGACGTCACGGTTGGCCCTCCCGGAACGGTTCTCCTCATCACCGGGTCGAACATGTCCGGCAAGAGCACCCTCCTGCGCTCGATTGGCCTCAACATCGTCCTCGCCCAGGCCGGCGGCTGTGTCTGCGCGCGCCGCATGGTCCTGCCCGAATCCGACCTTCAGACCTGCATCCGAGTGCAGGACTCGCTCGAGCGCGGGCAGTCGTACTTCATGGCGTCGCTATCACGCCTCAAAGGCGTCGTCGACGCCGCGGAGCACGAGCGCGAGGATCGCGTGCTGGTGTATCTGCTCGACGAGATCCTGCAGGGCACCAACAGTGTGGAGCGGAGTCTCGCGGTTCGCGCGGTGACGCGGCACCTGCTCGATGCCGGAGCGATCGGGGCGACCACCACACACGATCTGTCGCTTGCCGCTGAAGAGCCCATGAAGAGCGCGGGTCAGTTCTTCCATTTCTCCGAAATCCTCGAGCCCGACGGCACGATGCGATTCGACTACGTGCTCAAACCTGGTTTGGCGACATCCCGCAATGCCCTTCGGTTGATGCAGATGATTGGGATTGAGCCATGACAGCGACTGACAGTCGAGGTCGACAGTCGCAGTCGGCAGTCGATCACGTCGGCAGTCGATCAGTCGTCAATCACAGTCGTTAGTCGCAATCGTTAGTCCAGAGTTCGAGCGTGCGTGTGGCGGATCAGATGTAGCATGATGGTCGTCTGCTGACTGTGTTGAATATTCTTCGCGCTTTCACCGCTCTCCTTGTTCTTGTCGCTTTCGCTGGCCGACCAGCTGCGCAGATCCAGGCTCGCTATGACCTGCTGATTGCGGGGGGGCAGGTCGTGGACGGCACCGGTGCGCCGGCACGCCGGGCTGATGTGGCGATCACAGCAGGACGCATCGCGGCCGTCGGCGCGATCGCCAGAACAGAGGCTCGCGAGGTCATCGACGCCGCGGGCCTCATCGTCGCGCCAGGCTTCATCGACGTTCACACTCACGCCGACGATCTCGTCGAACAGCCACGGGCCGAGAATTTCGTTCGGATGGGCGTGACGACGATCGTCGCCGGCAATTGCGGCTCTTCGTCTCTCGATGTTGGCAAGGCGCTGGCCGAAATCGAGCAAGCCGGGGCGTCAGTGAATTTTGCCACTCTCGTCGGGCACAACACCGTACGGCGCGAGGTGATGGGAACGGCGAACCGTGCTCCGACAATTCCAGAGCTCGCCAGGATGAAGGCGCTCGTCTGGCGAGCCATGGCGGACGGAGCGGTCGGATTCTCGACGGGTCTGCAGTACGTCCCCGGCACCTACGCGCAGACGGCAGAGATCATCGAGCTCGCGCGCGTCGCGGGTAACGAGGGCGGCGTGTATGCCTCGCACATGCGCAACGAGGGCACAGCACTCGAAGACGCCATCACCGAAACGATTCGAGTCGGCGAGATGAGCGGCTGCCGAGTGCAGATCTCTCACCTGAAAGTCGACAGCCCGAGCCGCTGGGGTGCCAGCGCAAAGGCACTGGCGCTCATCGACGCGGCAAGGAAGCGTGGGATTGTCGTCGAGGCCGACCAATACGCCTACACGGCAGCGAGCTCGAGCCTTGGCATCAGGTTCCCGTCATGGGCGCTCGAGGGCGGACAGCCACAGATAACTGCGCGACTGAACGACGAGGCGACGTGGGCGAAGATCAAGGATGAGATCCGGGCGTTGCTGGCCGAGCGAGGCCTCGCGGATCTCTCGTTCGCGGTTGTCGCATCCTATCGCGCGGATCCGTCGCTCAACGGCCTGTCGATGCAGCAGGTGGCGGCACGGCTCAAGGGGAGCGAGTCCGCCGACGCGCAGCTCGAGGCCGCGCGCGACATGATGCTCGCCGGCGGCGCGTCGATGGTCTACCACTTCATGTCGAGCCAGGATATCGATCGGATCATGAGGCACCCGATGGTCGGCGTCGCGTCGGACAGCTCGGTCGTGGCCCTCGGCGACGGTGTTCCGCACCCTCGCGGCTACGGCAACAATCCCCGAGTGCTGGGCGAGTATGTGCGGGTCCGGAAAGTGATTGCGCTCGAGGAAGCCGTCCGCAAGATGACGTCTCTTCCCGCCGATCAGTTTCGCCTGGTCGATCGCGGCCGGATCGTAAAAGGCGGCTTTGCCGACATCGTGATCTTCGACCGCGCGACGGTCAGCGACGCGGCGACGTTCGATAAACCTCACGCCTACCCGCGCGGCATTCCCTTCGTGTTCGTGAATGGCGCGGTTGTCGTCAAGAATGACGAGCACACGGGCGCGAAGCCAGGGAAGGCGCTGCTGCCCGGGAAGGCGCAGAATTTGGTGAAGGAGTAACTACCTGCGCCGACGCTCACCGATCCGTGTGATCCGTGGCTCTAATCGTCTAACACCGCGAAATAGATGGCGACCGGCGCGAGCACGAGCCAGACGCCAATCATCAGGGCCGGAACGATCCAGCCACCGATCATGAGCCTGGGTGCCTGCGTCGCCGCCACGTCGGATCTGTCGCCACCGGCAGCGGCTGCCAACCAGCCGCCCACCGAATCCATCAGCCATGGCGACAGCGCCCCAAGAGCGACAATCATCAGCACGATCGCGGCGACCGACGCGACCACCTGCGCGACGGTGATCGGGCGTGCGGCTTCACGTGCCGCTTCCTGGCGCGCCCGCATCTGCGCACGCCACCACATCACCGCCGATGAAGGGATGCGCGCCTCGACCGGCTCGTTGGCTCTGACTTCGAGGACGGCGCTCGCGACGTCGACGACGTCGGTGCAGATGGAACAGTTGGCGACATGCGACAGGAGCTCGCCATCGACGCGCTCCGGCCACCGACCGCTCGTCAACGCGTCGAGGACGTCCTCCTCGCGACCGCAGTCAAACGTCGTCATGACTGGCCTCCAGTGGCGCGTGCCGGCACGGCGCGCAGCAGACCAGCCAGCTTCCGACGCGCCCTGAACAGCAGGAGCTTCACGCTTCCAGTTTTCACGCCGAGGGTTTCGGCGATCTCAGCATGCGCGTGCCCCTGGGCGTATGCGAGCCAGAGCAGCGCCCGCTCGCGTGGCCGCAATCGGTCCATCGCGTTACGCAGGTCGGTGCGCCGGACGCTGGCTTCCGCGAGGTCGCCGCCGGCTGCGGGAATATTCTGCTCGTCGGCATCTGGCAGCGGCACGATGAGCCCGCGTCGAGCGCGCCGCCGGCCGTCCAGCACGAGGTTGGTCGCAATCCGGAAGAGATACGCGCGGCGGTGCGCTTCGCTTTCCCAATGACCGCGGGCCCGCAGGAAACGGTAGAAACTTTCCTGCAACAGATCGTCGGCAAGCGGCGCGTCGCAGGTCATGCGCGACAGGTAGCTCCAGAGCGGCCGTGCCGTTCGATCGTAGAACGCGCGGAACGCGTCTTCGTCCATCTCGAAGGACACTTCAATCTCTGCAGCCTCGAGCTGTTCGACCTCGGAGAAGGTGAGATCCCGCATCGATCTCATGAGCGCCCAGGACTCTCGATGTGGTCGCGCGGCGGGACGGGCGGCTCGAAGAGTCCGAGACGGCGCGACAGGACGAAGGACGCGCCGGCCGACACGATGAAGCCGGCGCCGATCGTCAGCGCGAGGACTCCGATGGCAAAGAGCGGTTGCGCCACTTCGTCGATGACGCGGTTACTGACGAACAGAAGCCCGAGCGCGCCGGCCGCGAGCACGACGCCGATCTGCACCGACCACAGAATGCGGCTGAGCGGCGCGCCGACCGGCCGCGCCGGCGTCTCGAGCGAGAGCGGCGCCGATTCGAGGAAGCGTTGCGCCGCCGGCGTCTGCATGTAGGCCAGCAAGTCTTCGTTAGCGGTGAACCGATCCATCAGCTTGTTGTGCACATCGGTGTGGACCTTTGAAGTCCGATGCCACCGGCGGTATTCGACAAGGGTCTTGATGATCCAGATGAGCGCGCTCGTGATGAGCACGAACATCCCGCCGATCGCGCAGAACTGCAGCAAATCATTCCAGATGCGGAGCGACGGCTCGTCCCTGTCCGAGGGGTTGTAGAACTCTGCAGGGCCGATATGCTCGAAGAAAAAGCCCGGAGAGTTGCGAATCTCGGGATGCTGCTTCAGGAACGCTGCAAGAATCGGATACGGCGCCAGGTAGGAATCGTTCCCCAAAAGCGAGGGATCGGTCCGCAGGACCCTGCCGACGGCCGGCGGGAGCTTCTTGAGAAGCTCCTCGAGCGCCTGCCGCGTCTCTCTCGCGTCCTGGCTCTGGTTGATGAGGACCTGGGCCGCCTGCTGAGCTGTATCGGGTTGCTCGACCGGGGCTCGCTGCTGCCTTGCAGACGTCTCAACCGGCCGCGACTGGGCCGCGGCGAGGGCAGGGATCAACACCGCCACGGCGACGGTCGCGACGGCGGAACGCATCAGAACTCGGTCGGAAATCATGGGTCAGCAGGCTCCTCACTTACCTACTACGTCGGCGGGGTGGGTCGGTTAACAGGAAGGGATCCAGGGATCAGGGATTAGGGATCAGGGATCAGGGCAGGGATCAGGGGTCCAGCGGACTTGGTCAAGGTCGTAGATCAGGAATCAGAGACCACGGAGATGCAATCAACGAGGGGGCGGACCCGAGTCCCCTGGATCCCCGATCCCTGATCGCCGGCTCAATCGAAGAGCGGCGTCAGTTCGCTTCCGATTCGGCGGAGGCCTTCGCGAAGGAAATCCTCGCCGCCGCCGAGCCAAATGCGGAGATAGCCTTCGAGTCCCACGTGCGAGCCAGGGACTATGAGGGTGCTCTGGTTGACACGCACGCGTTCGGCCAAGTCGACGCTCGGAATGTCGGCGGCGTAGCGGACGAGCGCGATGGCCCCTGCCTGCGGCTCGCGCCACGTGAGCCGGCCACCAAAGCGGGCGATCCACTCGCGGGCGATGGGCAGGTTGTGGTTGAGGATGGCCCTGGTGCGAGCGTAGCAGCGCTCGCGATTCTGTGGTTCGACGGCGACACGAGCCACCCGGTCCGACAACTTGCTGGGCGAGATAGTCAGGGAGTCGTGCTGCGCCCAGCATTCCGCCGCCAGCGGCTTCGGGCCGACGATCCAGCCGATGCGGACGCCGGGAATCCCGTAGGCCTTTGAAAGGCCGCTGGTGACGATCACGCGCTCGCTCATGCCCCAGAAACTCGGCGTGCGATCGCGCTCAATTTCCGCGCCGAGATACACCTCGTCGGCGAGAAGCCATGTGCCGGTGGCCTCGCAGCGGCTGACGATGCGCTCCATCGCCACGCGGGAAAGAATCGACCCGGTCGGATTGTTGGGGTTCGACAGATAGAGGAGCCGCGTGCGGGACGTGACGGCGCGCTCGAACTCGTCCCAATCTGGTTCCCAGCCTGTCTCCTGCCGCAGGCTGAACGGCCGAACGGTCGCGCCGAGGCTGCGCGCAATGCCCGGCATCTGCATGTAGTTCGGCACCTCCATCGCCACCTCGTCTCCGGGCCGAAGCTGGCTCAGGGCGATGAGGTAATTGGCTTCCGAGGTGCCGTTGGTGACCTCGATCTGCTCGACATCCGAGCCCGGATAGATGGCCGCGAGCCGTTCGCGCAACTCAATCGTGCCGTTCGACTGGCTGTAACCGAGCGGCTGATCGAGGAAGGCCTCGAGATCGAACCCCATCTCGACCAGCTCGCGAAGCGTGAGCGGCCGCACGCCGCTCTCGCTCAGGTCGTAGTCGACGAGGTTCTCCCAGGTCGACTGCATCCGCTCCATGGCAAATAGTTCAATCGGCATTGGACCATTCCGCGAGTTGTTCGACGCCCATGTTCCCGCCGCTGACGATCGCGACGATCGGGCCCGCCAAGCGAAGCGCGGAGTCGAAGCCGCGAAGGGCGGTGTCCATCGCGCCGCTGAGCACGGCCGCGGTCGTGGCGGCGCCACTCGGCTCGGCGACGAGCCTGGCGTTGGCAAAGATCCATAGCACGGCCGCGATGATCTCTTTGTCGTCGACGGTGATCACGCGGTCGACGAATTTCTGGACGTGCGCGAAGGTGAGGTCTCCGGGCCGGACCGGCATCAGCCCATCAGCGATCGTCTCGGTCGAGGAAAGCGTGACCGGATGCCCGGCATCGACAGAGCGTTTCATTTTGGCCGCGCCGGTGGGTTCGACACCGATGACTTTCACGTCCGGACGGGACTGCTTGATCGCAGCGGCCACGCCGGCGGCCAGTCCGCCGCCGCCAATCGGCACGAGCACGGCCGCGACGTTCGGGCACTGGTCGAGGATTTCGAGGCCAGCCGTGCCTTGGCCGGCAATGATCCACTCGTGATCGAACGGCGGGACCATCGTCAGGCCGCGACTCGAGGCTTCGGCTTCGGCCCGCGCCCTCCGATCCGCCGATGTCGTGCCGGTGAGGATGACCTCGGCGCCAAACCCGCGCGCGCCCTCAACCTTGACTCTGGGCGCCGTCGTCGGCATGACCACGACCGCCGGCGCGCCGAGCGTGCGCGCGGCGAGCGCCATCGCCTGCCCGTGGTTGCCCGACGAGTAGGTGATGACTCCGGCGGCTCGCCGGGCCGGGTCGAGCTGCGCCACCATGTTGTAGGCGCCGCGGATCTTGAACGCTCCTGCCGGCTGCAGGCTCTCGGCTTTGAGGAAAAACGGGCGTCCCGCCGGTCCCGAAACATCGACGAGCGGCGTCACGCGCGCAATCGGCGCGATCCGCGACGCGGCGGCGCGGATGTCTTCCAGCGTGACGAAAGCGGTGGCAGCAGGTATTTCAGTCATGGGTCGATCGGTTTGGCGGTCAGGTCGAGATCGGGTCAGCACCAGCAGCAATCACTGTCGCCTCGACGTCACGCCACGCAAAGTCCAAGTCTACAATGGCTTGAAACAAAGACGATGAGGGGAGAGCCACGGACTACACGGACCACGACGCTAGCCACGGATTACACGGAGAACACGGATAGGGCGTGTGAGATACCTAGTTGAGTTCGTGACGGTGTCGACGGTGTGCCTTGTTGCTGGCGGCGATCCCGGCCGCGCAACCTGCTTCGCGACGTCCTGAGCCATTCGTGTCGATCGGGGTCTCGTATCCAAGTCCGCTTGCTCGCGAGCGCGAGCGCGCGATAGACGACCTCGAGGCGATTCGCACCCTCGGGTTCAACAGCATTCGAGTCGCCGTTGAGTGGTCCGACGCCGAGTCGGCCCGCGGACAATACCAGTTCGACGCGCTCGACGCGATGCTGACCCTTGCTGGCCAATCGGGGCTGAAGGTGATGTTGCAGCTGAGCACGGCGTCGCTTCCGGCCTGGGTCCTCGACCGCTATCCTGACGGTCGGTTTGTGTCCAAAACACAGGGCGGCGGCGCACGCACCGACCGCATCTGCCTCGACCATCCAGGCATCCGCGCCGACGTTGCCGCGTACGTCGCCGCCGCGACGGCACGCGCCGCCCGTCACGCCTCATCCTCCCTCGCATGGCACTCCATCGATCTTGGAAGCGAACTGCAGGATGGGTTGTGTCTCTGTCCGCACACTCAGCGCCGTTTCCGCGACTGGCTACGGGCGACGACCGGTTCTGCCGACCCGGACGCGGCGCGTGCGACAGCTGATGCGGCGACGTTTGTGGCGCTCGAGCGGCGCGATCATCTCGCCGCGCTGACTGGTGCGGCCGCCGCACGGGGCATACGGCTGTCGACGAGCGCGGCCGCCGCGCCGTCGGTGCTTCGACAGCTCACGTCCCGACCGAGCGATCGACCAGGTCAGGACGACTGGCTGATGACGTCCGTCGTCGATCACTACGGCACATTCCTGCCACCGCAGCTCGCGGACGGCGGATCCCTGACGCCGGCGCAATTGGCGTTGGCGCTCGATGGCCTGCGCTCGGCGGTTCGCGACAAGGGCTGGCTGGCGTCTGATGCGTCTCTGTCCGCGAACGCGACGACGGGTGCGTCGGCGGCCGACGGGCGATTGTGGAGCTGGCTCGCGGTGTCGCGCGGCGCAAGAGGCCTGACCTTCGGCGACTGGCGGGCGTCGGGCGCTCGCGCCGGCACGAGCCTGGTCGCGACCGGACGGGACGATTAGCGATCGCGCCCGCGCCGCCGGCGGCCTCGCGCGCGTCATCGGCCGTAACCCGGCGCTCTTTGCGCCGCTCAAGCCTCGCCCGGCACGCGTCGCGATCGTCTACGATCCGCGTTCGCCGATTGACGCGTCGTCGCCGCGGGCGGTGTCGCTGTCGACTGTCTATCGCGCGTTGTTCGAACGAAACATCCAGGTCGACTTCATCCATCTCGACGAGATCGCCGCCGGCGTGGCGAGCCGCTACGCGGTCGTCGTTGTCGGTTCGCCATCAACGTTGCCGACAGCCGGCCGCGGATGCCCTGAAGGCCCATGTTGCGGCCGGCGGCGCCGTGATATCGGGCTCAACGCCAGTGCCGGCAGACCGGCAGATTGCTGAGGTAGTTGCCCGCGCGGGCGTCAGGCCTGACGTCCGCATCGAGGGCGCGAGCGGTCCGGTCGAGACGCGTTTCTTGGAATCGTCGGATGTTCTCCTGCTCATCGGTCTCAACTACGCAGACACTCCGCAGCGCGTCACGCTGACGTTCACGCCGGATACGCAGGAGGCGATCTGGCAGAACATGGAAACAGGAGCCGCGATCAACTTCGTCGCAGGGCCAGAAGGGCCGACGTATACCTACACGTTCGGCCCTCGAGACGCGCTGGTGCTGATGATCCGCAAGAGCGTGCGCTGACGGCGGGGTCGGCTCTAGGCTTTAGGCTCTTGGCTTTAGGGAGAGCCCACGAACAAATGGTCGAGGTTTTCCTAGAGCCTAACGCCTAGGAGCCCAGGCCGAGAACTGACCCCACTACCGCAGCGCGCGGCTGAAGAACAGGTCGTGCTCGCCTGGCGGTTCCAGGCCGGCCAGCCTGACCGCCAGCGCCACCTGCGCCCAGTGCCGAAGCTCGTGGAGGAGGAGTGTGGAACATCAGCTTCCTGGGCGTGACGGAAAACGCCTGCTCGCGCACGACGATCGTCCGCGGCTGGTTGGCATCGTCTTCATCGATCAACCCCGCAAGTTGTTCGAGCTCGCGCCGGACCGACGCCCCATAGTCGAAAAGCGGTGGCGCGTTGTTGCCCGTCAACCCGGTTGATTCCGCCAATGGATCGCCCGTCAGCCGCTGCAGGTGCCGCCGCTCGACCAGAAAGATGTGATCGATGAGCTTGCCGACCGTCGGAAACCGTCCGCCCGGCTGCAGCGGAGCGTCCATCGCCTCGGGATGCGACTGGAACCAACGACGCCACTTTTCACGCTCGTCACTCGTGTAACGCAGGAGCTCGTCGAACGAAAGATCGAGTGACATATGTCCCCTTGGTTGGTGTGGCCAGCGGCTCATGTAGTCTATCAAGCGGGATGTTCTCCGAACGGGTACCGCGCAGCCTCGAGCCGAATCTGATCACGCGGGCCGCGCGCAGGGCGCGCGCAGCCGGCCGGCCCCTGCTCGATCTCACAATCACCAATCCGACGACGGCTGGCTTCGAGTATCCATCGTCGATGCTCGATGGTCTGTCATCGTCCCAGGCTTTGGCTTACGAGCCCGCGCCGTTCGGTCTGCTCGAGGCGCGCCGCGCAGTCGCGTCCGACTATGCCCGTCGTGGCGTCGACGCCGCTCCGGAGCGCATCGTCCTCACCGCCAGCACGAGCGAGGCCTATTCGCTGCTCTTCAAACTACTCTGCGCGCCGCAGGGCGATGCCGTACTGGTACCCGTGCCCAGCTATCCGCTGTTCGACCATCTGACCGCTCTCGACGGCATCCAGTCGATTCCATATCGGCTCGACTATCACGGCCGGTGGACGATCGCCATCGAAGATCTTCGCCGCGCCTGGACGCCAGCCGTGCGGGCCGTGCTGGCCGTCAGTCCAAATAATCCGACGGGCTCGGTGCTGTCGGCTGGGGAAGCCGATGAGCTCGTGATCGCGTGCCGTGAGCATCGCGCCGCGCTCATCGTCGACGAAGTCTTCGGCGACTACGGTCTGGATGCAGGCAGCCGCGGGTCTGAGCTTGCCGCTGACGGGACACTGGTCTTTCGACTCGGTGGCCTGTCCAAGTCCGCTGGTCTGCCGCAGGTGAAGCTTGGATGGATTCTGATCGACGGGCCTGACGAGGTCGCGCGTGAGGCGGCTGAGCGTCTGGAAGTGATTTGCGACGCCTATCTCTCGGTTTCAACACCCGTGCAGATCGCTGCGCCCGGGCTCATCGAAGCTGGTGCTGCCGTTCGAGCGCAGATTCTCGAACGCGTGCGCCTCAACTACCGCGCGCTCCTCGGCGCGGCGTCATCCCATCCCGCGATCGAGGTCTTGCACGCCGACGCCGGATGGTCGTCGGTCCTGCGCGTTCCATCGACGCGAAGCGAAGAAGACCTGGTCGTCGATTTGCTCGACCGCGACGGCGTGCTCGTGCACCCGGGGTTCTTTTTCGATTTCGCTCACGAAGCGTTTCTCGTCGTCAGCCTGCTGGCCGAACCGCGGGTATTTGCCGAGGGTATCCGGCGTGTGCTGGAGCGAGCCGATGCCTAGCCGCGAGCCCGGCCGGTTCAGCACGGGACGCCACGCTGGCGTGCTGGTGCCGCTCTTTTCGATTCCGTCGCGCCGCAGCTGGGGGATTGGCGAGATTCCTGACCTCGTCCCGCTCTCGAAGTGGCTCGAGTCCGCGGGGTTCGATTTCGTCCAGTTCCTCCCGCTCAACGAAATGCAGGAGGGGCAGAGCTCGCCGTACTCGGCGTTGAGCGCGATGGCCCTCGACCCGGTGTTCATCGCCATGGAAGACGTCGATGAATTCGTGGTGGCTGGAGGCGACGAGGGGCTCGGAGCACAGGACCGTGCGGCACTGGAGCGGGTGCGCTCGGCATCGCGCGTGGACTACTCCGTCGTGCGATCCCTCAAGGGCCGCGCGCTCAGGCGCGCCTTTGCGTGGTTTGCCGACAACGTGTGGGGAACAGGCGATCGCCGCGACAGGTCACTCCGCGCGTTCGAAGAACGTGAACGCTGGTGGCTGGACGATTTCGGTCTGTTCCGCGCGCTGCATGACGAGCACGGTGGACGACACTGGCGCGACTGGGAGCCGGGAATCCGGGACCGCGACCCGGCGGCGATGGCGGCCGCGCGGGCGCGGCTCGAGTGGCAGATCAAGTATCACGCCTATCTCCAGTGGGTCGCCGACGAGCAGTGGCAGCGCGCCAGGATGGAGTCGTCGCCGGTCGGCGTGTTCGGTGACTTTCCGTTCATGGTCAGCGGCCACAGCGCCGACGTCTGGGCGCGGCAGTACGAGTTCGATCTCGATAGCTCGGTTGGCACCCCGCCGGACGCGTTTTCGGCGACCGGTCAGGACTGGGGTCTACCGGTGTACCGGTGGGACGTTGTCGCTGCCAGCAACTACGCCTGGCTTCGCGATCGCACCCGCAGATCGGCAGAGCTGTACGATGGCTTTCGCATCGATCACCTGATCGGTTTCTATCGCACGTACGTGCGGCACTCGGATGGCACCGCTCAGTTCGCCCCTGCCGACGAGGCCGCTCAACGGGCACAAGGCGAGCGGCTGCTGTCGATCTTCGGTGAGGGCGGCGCCAGCTTGATCGGTGAGGATCTCGGGACCGTCCCTGACTTTCTTCGAGTGTCGCTCGCCGAGCGGGGCATTCCGGGGATGAAGGTCATGCGCTGGGAGCGCAACTGGCACGCGGCTGGCCACCCCTTTCACGATGTCACCGCCTACCCCGAGGTATCGGTCGCCACGAGTGGCACGCACGACACCGAGACCATGGCCGAGTGGTGGGACAACGCGGATCGTCACGAACGTCAGGCCGTGCTGGCGCTGCCCACGCTTCGCGATTGCGGGCTATCGGCCGAGGCGCCGTTCTCGGACCGCACGCGCGACGTGCTGCTCCAGGCGCTGTTTGCGTCGGCCTCACGGCTGCTGATTCTTCCACTCCAGGATGCCATCGGCTGGCGCGACCGCATCAACACGCCGGCCCTCGTCAACGACGAGAACTGGACGTGGCGGTTGCCGGGACCGGTGGAAGACTTGATGACCGACGCCGGCGCCCTCGAGCGCGCCAGCTTTCTTCGCGCGCTCTCCACGAGACAGGGCCGCTGTCGTACGTAGCGTCCGGCTTTAGCTGGACCTTCTTTCTTTGGTCCGCCTCTCTAAAGAGAGAGCGCGAGAGAGAGAACACTAGTTTCTGACTTTCACGGGACGCCGATGACGCGGATCGAGCGAACTGCGGCGGGGACCAGCCTGGCTCCGCCAGGCTGCCGGTCGCCCAGTCCGAGTGGGGACTGTCAATCTGACCCTGTTTCGGTGATCCGCGCGATCCGTGTGATCCGCGTCCCGTTGATTGGAGATCTGCTCTCTAGCTGACAGTGCGTCTTCAGCACCCTAACTAAGCGGACACTACGGGTTACGCGAGAGCCTCGAATCCCCGGCCCTCGCGTGCGAAGCCCGGCCGAGGGCCCGGCGGCCGTCCATTTGATAAGATTTGTGCAATGTCGCAATCCCACACCGCTCAGAACCTGTCGTCGGCGATCGCCGCGCGGGCGCGCCTCGATGCGCACGTGCGCGAGATCGTCAAGTGGCATTTCGATCCTGCGACGGGCTGCCCGTTCTGGCTCGAGCGCGCCAAGCAGTTCGACTTCAATCCCCTGACCGACGTCAACGGCTACGACGACCTCGCCAGGTTCGGATTCTTCGAGGACGAATGGCTGCGCGGTGGGCCGGTCGGCCGGTGGGTCCCCAAAGCGTACGCCGGCAAGCCGATTTACGTGTTCGAAACCGGTGGCAGCACAGGCGTCCCGAAATCGAGGATCAACCACGAAGATTTCCGGATCGACTACTCCAACTTCAGCGACACGCTGCCGGAGGACAAGTTTCCTCTGGGATCGAACTGGCTGATGGTCGGCCCGTCAGGACCGCGACGGCTGCGGCTGGCGATCGAGCATCTGGCGCAGCACCGCGGCGGCATCTGCTTCATGGTCGATCTCGATCCACGCTGGGTCATCAAGCTGATCAAGAAGGGCTGGACCGATCACCTGCAGGCCTACAAGGATCATGTGATCGATCAGGCGGTCACGATTCTCGGCGCCGGGCATGATATCAAGTGCCTGTTTACGACGCCGAAGCTGCTCGAAGCGCTGGCGTTGCGCCTCGAGTCAATGGGGACGAGCCTTCGCAAAGCCGGCATCACGGGAATTTTCTCTGGCGGCACGGAGTTCACGCCGCAGTGGAACCGCTTCGCGCACGAGGAGCTGCTCGACGGCGCGTATATGACGCCCACCTACGGCAACACGTTGATGGGCCTAGCCGCCAGCAGCCCGTCGGGTCCACACAACAACTACAAGATCACCTACTACGCGCCCCAGCCCCGCGCGGTCACCGAAGTCGTCGATCTCGACGACCCGACCAAGACCGTCGAGTACGGCGCGACCGGGCGCGTGAAGCTGACTACGCTGACGAAAGAGTTTTTCATGCCGGGTTTCCTGGAGCGGGACGAAGGTGAGCGTGAAGCGCCGTGTGACCTCTATCCTTGGGACGGCGTGAGCGGCGTGCGGCCGTACCGCGCGCTCGCCGCCACAACCACGATCGGCGTTTACTGATGATTCACCTTCCGGTCCTCCGTTGGGGTCAGCCGTACACAAGCATGGAGGTGGACGATGTCGTCCACTTTTCGACCGGTGAGCCGATTGCAAAGGTCAGCCGCGCCAACGGCGGGCTGATCGGCCGGGACAGGCGCAAAGCGCAGCGGGCGCGCGAAGTGCTGCGCGAGATCCCGATCGACGATCTCATTGCTCGTGTCGGTGCGGCAGGCGAGCTCTACATGAACGCGACGCTGCCGATGGGCGACGGGACGCAGTCGCCTGACGAGTTCGCGCGCGCGCAGTCGGCGAGCACGGGCCTCCCCGAACGAATGTGCCGCGCGAACATGAAGAAAAACGGCTTCGTGCTTGCCGAGATGCGGCGCATCCTGACGTCGCTGACGCGCGGGCTCTCGTTCGACGTGCTCTCCTCGGGCTACGGCGAAGAACGCGGCGTGCCGATCAGTTTCCAGGCCCAGAGTCCGGTCCTCGGTCTCGTCCTGCCATCGAATTCGCCTGGTGTGCACACGCTCTGGCTGCCGATTATCCCGATGCAGATCGGGCTCGTGCTCAAGCCTGGGCCTCAGGAGCCCTGGACGCCGTACAGGATGACCGAGGCGTTCTTCCAGGCGGGGATTCCCCGCGAGGCCATCTCCATCTATCCCGGCGCCGGCGACGTCGGCGCCGCGGTGCTCGACCACTGCGAGCGCGCGCTCATTTTCGGCGGCACCGCGACGGTCGATCGGTATCGCGGCAGCGCGAAGGTGCAGGCCCACGGTCCGGGTTTTTCGAAGATCCTGCTCGGCGACGACGAAGTCGACAACTGGGAGAAGTATCTCGAGCTGATGGTCGAGAGCGTCTACGCCAACAGCGGTCGCGGCTGCATCAACTGCTCGGGCATCTGGGCGAGCCGGCACACCCGCGAGATTGCCGACGCGCTCGGGCGTCGGCTCGCGGCCATCCGTCCGCTCAAACCTGACGATCCCGACGCGAGCCTGGCCGCGTTCACGATCCCTGGCGCAGCCGACGCGATTTCCGCGGCGATCGACGCGAGCCTCCAGGCCGAGGGCGTGAGCGACGTCACGGCAAAGCACCGCGAAGGTCCGCGTGTCGTCAAGGATGGTCTCGCCGACTATCTGCTGCCGACCGTCGTCCACAGCACGACCCCTGAGGCGGCGATCGCGAAGCAGGAGTACATGTTTCCGTTCGTCACCGTCGTCGAGTGTCCCGAGGCGAAGATGGTGGAGGCGATTGGCCCCACGCTCGTGTGCACGGCGATCACGCACAAGCCGGACTTGCGCCGCCGTCTGATCGACGCGGTGCACATCGATCGCCTGAACCTCGGTCCGGTGCCGACCATTCAGCTCAACTGGCTCCAGCCGCACGAAGGCAACATCGTCGAATTCCTGTTCCGCGCGCGGGCGTTCCAGACGGCCTGAGCTGAGGGTATCTCTGCACCCGTAGTGTCCGCCTTTAGGCGGACCATCAAGAGTCCGGCTGAAGCCGGACACGACGAGTGCATCGGGGTCAGATCAATCGAGGCAGCACCGAGCCGCGAGGTAAGTTGTTGAGAATCCTGTCGTTTACCGGCGGCGCCGGCCAAATGTACTGCGGGAGCTGCCTGCGCGACAACGCGCTTGCGTCCGCGCTCATGGCGCGCGGGCACGACGTCGTGCTGACGCCGGTCTACACGCCGACACGGACCGACGAGCCGAACGTCAGCCAGCATCACGTCGTGTTTGGCGGCATCAGCGTCTTTCTCGAGCAGCACTCTCCGTTCTTCAGGCACACGCCGCGGTTCGTCGACCGCCTCTGGGACGCGGAGTGGGTGATCAAACTGGCCTCGAAGCGCCAGATCAAAGTCGACCCGCAGAGTCTCGGCGAGATGACCGTCTCGATGCTCCGTGGCGACCAGGGTTTCCAGCGGAAAGAGATCACGAAACTACTCGATTGGCTGCGCACCGAGTCGCGGTTCGACGTGATCAACTTGCCCTACCCGTTGCTCATCGGGCTCGCCGAACCGCTCAAGAGAACGCTGAACACGCCGATCTGCTGCACGCTGCAGGGCGAGGACCTGTTTCTCGATGGCCTTGGCGAGCCGTGGAAGCAGCAGTCGATGGATCTGATCCGGGCGGCCAGCGTGCACGTCGACGCGTTTCTGCCAGTCAGCCGGTACGATTTCGAGTACATGCCGGGTTATCTCGGTATTCCGCAGGAGCAGATGCGGCTGGTGCCACTCGGGATCAATCTGGAGGGTTACGCGCCGCGCCCGCCGCGTCGTGGCGATCCGTTTACGATCGGCTACCTGGCGCGGATTGCGCCCGAGAAGGGCCTGCACGTCCTCGCCGACGCGTACCGTCGTCTTCGTACGCGCCCCGGGATCGGGGCGTCGCGACTTGTCGCGGCCGGCTATCTGGCACCCGAGCACCGCTCGTACCTCGACGGCATCACTGCGGATTTGACCGCCTGGGGCCTGAAGGATCAGTTCGAGTATCGCGGCGAGGTCAGCCGCGAACAGAAGATCGCGTTCCTGCACAGCCTCGACGTGCTGTCGGTGCCCGCAACCTACGACGAGCCGAAGGGCATCTTTCTTCTCGAAGCAATGGCCAACGGCGTCCCGGTTGTCCAGCCCCGGCGGGGCGCGTTTCCAGAGGTCATCGAGGCGACCGGAGGAGGCCTCATCGTGGACGTAGACAACCCCGAGTCGCTCGCCGACGGGTTCCAGGCGCTCTGGCAAGACCCGGCGCGCGCTGCGAAGCTTGGCGCCGCCGGAGCGGCGGGAGTCCGCGAGCACTACAGCGTGAGCAAGATGGCCGAGGCTGCCGAACGCGTGTACGCGGAACTGGCGGGTCGTTCAAGCGACGCATCGAAGGATAAAGGCTCACGTGCTCAGCGCTAGGAACGTCAGCAAGTCGTACCCGACGCCGCGAGGTCCGCTGACGATTCTGACCGACATCTCGCTCACGCTCGAGCGCGGCGAGGCGATCGCGATCATGGGTCCATCGGGGAGCGGCAAGAGCACGCTCCTCTATATTCTCGGCGCCCTCGACGCGCCGTCGAGCGGGACCGTGACGATCGACGGCCAGGATCCATTTGCTCTCGGCGAGCGTCAGCAGGCGGCATTTCGCAATCGCTCGATCGGGTTCGTCTTCCAGGATCATTCACTGCTGCCGCAGTGTTCGGTGCTCGAGAACGTGCTGGCGCCGACACTCGTTGCGTCCGTGTCGGCAAAGCGTGACGGCAACGCGCAGGACGATCAGGTCAGAGCACGAGAGCTCCTGTCACAGGTTGGCCTTGCCGATCGGCTCGACCATCGTCCAGGCGAACTGTCTGGCGGCGAGAAGCAGCGCGCCGCAATCGCCCGCGCTTTGATCCGCGATCCGCTGCTGGTGCTGTGCGACGAGCCTACCGGCAATCTCGACCGGGCGTCCGCCGAGACCGTCGGCGCACTCCTCCTCGATCTCCACATGCGCCGAAACACAACGCTCGTTGTCGTCACGCACAGCGCCGCGCTGGCCGAGCGGTTTCCCGTTCGTTACGAGATGAACGGAGGTCGGTTGAATCGCGCATCGTAAGTCTGCGAGCCGCGAACCCTGAACCTCCTGAACCTGAACCTTGAACCCTGAACCGTGAACCCTGAACCGTGAACCCTGAACCGTGAACCCTGAACCGTGAACCTATCAACGGTCACCCTCCGGAGCGCCGTCTACTACTGGCGCACGAATCTCGCCGTGATGCTGGGCGTCGCAGCGGCCGTTTCGGTGCTGGCCGGCGCGCTCGTCGTCGGCGATTCCGTGCGTGGGAGTCTGCGTGACATCGCGCTCGGCAGGCTCGGCCGGACCGATCAGGTGTTGTCGTCGATGGGATTCTTCCGGGAGGGCCTCTCAGACGATGTAAAGGCTGCTTTCGGCGCGACGGACACAGCGCCGCTGATTGTTGCTGATGCTTTCGTGACGCTCGAGGCGTCCGGACGGCGCGCCTCGAACGTAACCGTCTACGGCGTCGACCAACGATTCTGGGTGTTCCACGGCCTCCCGCCGATCGACGGCGTGATGGTCTCGCCCGCGCTCGCCGCTGAAGTCGGCGCGAAAGACGGAGACGTTCTTCTCACTCGTCTTCAGAAGCCGTCGGAAATTCCGATCGAATCGCTGTTCGGACGCAAGGAAGACGTCGGACGTACTGTTCGTCTGACGCTCGCCGGGGTGCTCACTCGCGACCGGCTCGGCGAGTTCGCGCTGCGGCCGCAGCAGGCCGACGTGCGCGCCGTCTTCGCGCCGCTCAGGCGTCTCCAGCGCGACCTCGCGGTCAACGGTCAGGTCAATACGGTCGTTGTGTCAGGCGGGCAGCAGTCTGAGGAACGGCTCCGATCGGCGCTGCAACTCGAAGATCTTGGCGTCCGCGTCGCCAGTGTTCTCAAGGACTCTGTGGTTTCAATCGAGAGCACGAACGGCATCGTCAGCGAAGCCCTCGACACTGCCGCACGTGGTGTCCTTGACAGGTTGGGATTGCAGCCCGTTCCGGTTTTTACTTATCTCGCCAACTCGATCCGCAAGGGCGATCGCCAGATCCCGTATTCGCTCGTGACAGCAACGGATCTGGGACAGGTGCCCGAGGTAGACGGCGCGGCCGGTGCGGCGACTGGGACGCCCAGCGCCGCAGCAACCGTGCCCGCTGTTGCGAGCGCGGACGCGATTGTGCTGAACGGATGGGCCTCGCTCGAGCTCGAGGCAATACCGGGCGATCGGGTCGACGTTGACTACTACCTCTGGGATGCGACCGCCGGCCTCGCCACGCGCACCGCGCAGTTCACGGTGGCCCGAGTCGTCCCGATCGCCGGCTTCGCGGCCGACCAAAGTCTTGCGCCCGACTATCCGGGTATCACGAGCTCGAAGAGTCTGGCGGATTGGGACCCGCCATTTCCGATCGATCTATCGCGCGTCCGGCCGGAAGACGAACGGTATTGGGAGAAGTTCCGAACGACGCCGAAAGCCTTCATTTCCTACGAGCGCGGTCGCGATCTGTGGCGGTCGCGATACGGCGCACTGACGTCGCTTCGCGTGGTCGACCTTCACGGCGCGAGTGGCAAAGCAGACGCATCCAGTATTCGCGAGAGCTTGCGGAGCGCGCTCTCCCCAAGCGCGATGGGAGTATCACTCTATCCCGCGCGTGCAGCGGCCCTCGACGCGGCGCGCGGTGCCACCGACTTTGGCCAGTACTTCACCTACTTCAGCTTCTTTCTGATGGTCTCGGCGTTGATGCTGGCCGTCCTTTTCTTCAAGCTGGGAGTCGAGCAGCGGCTGCGACAGATCGGGATTCTTCGCGCCGCGGGCTATTCGATGTCAACCGTCAGGCGCCTCCTGCTCGGCGAGTCCATCATTCTTGCCCTCACTGGCGCGGCACTCGGCATCGTCGGCGCGATTCTGTACGGGCAGCTCATCGTGCACGGTCTCGGAACGTGGTGGGTGGGTGCGGTAGGAACGACGAGGCTGGAGCTGCACGTCAAGCCGGCATCGTTGATCCTGGGGGCCATCGGTGGCTGCGTGGCTGCCGTCGTGTGCGTCCTCGTCTCGCTGCGAGCGGTCGGGCGCCTTTCACCCCGTGCGCTCCTGACGGCGCAGTCGCTCGACGCATCGCGCACGTCGGACGCGCGGGGTGCGCGACGCAGCCGTTTGCTCTCCGGACTGTGCGTCGTGGGGGCACTGGTGTTGCTTGGCCTTGGTTTCGCCAGGCCGTCGGCTCAGGCCGGCGCGTTTTTCGGCGCTGGCGCGGCGCTGCTCGTTGGCGCGTTGCTGTGGCTGGCTGGCTGGCTGCGCGCGCGCGATACGCGTCCAATCGCCGGCCGCGGCGCCTGGGCCGTGGCGCGACTGGGATTCCGGAGCGCGGCCTTCCGCCCCTCGCGCAGCGTGTTGTCCGCGGCTCTCATCGCCTCGGCTGCGTTCATCATTGTCTCGGTCGACGCGTTTCGGCGCGAGGGCGGCGAACTCACCGCCGATCCCAAGTCCGGAACGGGCGGGTATGTGCTCTTTGCCGAGTCCGAACTGCCGCTGCTTCACAATCCCAACGAGCCCGGCGGTCGAGAGGCGCTCCTGATCCAGGCTCCTGAGCTCGCCCAGGTTCGCTACACAAGGTTTCGGGTTCGTCCTGGAGAAGACGCGAGCTGTCTGAACTTGTATCGGCCGACCAATCCGACGCTCATCGCACCGGAAGCCGGCTTCATCGAAAGCAACCGCTTCACGTTCGCGAGCTCGATGGCCGAGTCGGACGCCGAACGGGCCAACCCGTGGCTGCTTCTCCGCCGCCAATTTGACGATGGCGCTGTTCCCGTCATCGCCGACGCCACATCAATGCAGTACGTGCTGCACGTCGCCGTCGGCGACACATTTTCGATCGACACCGGCGGCGCGCGGCCGCTCGTTCTGCGTTTCGTTGGCGCCCTGCGCGACAGCGTGCTGCAGGGTGAACTGATTCTGTCCGAAGACGCGTTTGTCCGGCTCTTCCCCGAGCAGCCAGGTTATCGCCTGTTCCTCGTCGACGCGCCCGCGGTGCGATCGCTCGACGACGCGCGCGCAGTGGCGGGCCTCGTCGAGCGCGAGCTCCAGCCGTTTGGCGTCGATGCGACGGTGACGTCCGAGCGCCTGGCGTCCTTCCATGAGGTGGAGAATACCTACCTGTCGACATTCCAGGCGCTCGGAGGCCTCGGGCTGCTGCTCGGGACCATCGGCCTGGCGACCGTCATGTTCCGCAACGTCCTCGAGCGCCGCCGTGAGCTGGGACTGCTTCGCGCCGTCGGCTACGACACGCGCCGGATGACGCTCATGATCGTCGCCGAGGCGGCGTTTGTGCTCGCGGTGGGCATGGCGGCGGGTATCGCATCTGCGGCGATCGCCATCGCTCCGGCCTGGCTCGGTCGTGGTGGTGCCATGCCTGGCGCCGGGCTCATGCTGCTGCTGGCTGCCGTCGCGTGTGCCGGCGTCGTGTCATCGATGATCGCCACACGCGCGGCGCTCGGCGGGCGGATACTGGAAGCATTGCGGGCGGAGTAGGAGCGCTAACCCCAGCATTGTTCAGGCGTCCAATAGCTTTCACCGCAGAGGTCGCAGAGCTCGCAGAGAACATGAGTGGCTCTGCGTTCTCCGCGCGCTCTCTGCGGTGAGAAGCTTTTGGCACATCACGACCGCACTGGTTGCAACGCGAGACGTCTAGAGGTCGCTCACTATGAACCAAGTAAGACCTATTCACAGTGTCGTCGCTTTCCTTGGTCTTGTGCTTTGCACGGTCCTCGTGTCCGCCGAGGACTGGCCGCAGTGGCGCGGTCCGGCGCGGACGGGCGCGGCGGTCGGGTTTACGCCACCAGCGGCATGGCCGGATCGGCCGAAGCAGATCTGGAAGGTTCAGGCCGGCATCGGCCACGCCTCGCCGATCGCCGTCTCGGGGCGTGTGTTTGTGTTCTCGAGGACCGGTGAGCAGGAGGTCGTGTCTGCGCGCGACTTGGCAACCGGGAAAGAGATCTGGCGCGCCCCGTATGACGCGCCGTATCAGATGAACCCCGCGGCCACGACTCACGGCAAGGGACCGAAGTCGACGCCGGTCCACGATCGCGGCCGGCTCTACACGTTTGGCATCAACGGCATTCTTTCCGCGTGGCAGGTGCAGGATGGCCGCTTGCTATGGCGGAGAGACTTCAAGAAGGAGTTCCCAACGACGGCCCCTGACTTCGGCGTCGCAATGTCGCCAATCGTTGTCGGAGATCTGGTGATCGTGCACGCCGGCGGCACCGGAAACGGCGCGGTGCTCGCGCTCGACGTCGCGAGTGGGGCGACGAAGTGGGCCTGGAAGGGCGACGGGCCCGCGTATGCGTCGCCGATCGTTGCGGATTTCGCGGGGACGCGACAGATCGTCACGCAATCGCAGCGTCATGTCATCGGCCTCGCACCAGCCGATGGCCGGTTGCTATGGGAGATCCCGTTCACGACCGACTACGCACAGAACAGCGTCACGCCGATCGTCGCAGACGGTCTGCTGATTTATGGCGGCCTCAACAAACCGACGACGGCCGTGCGGATCAGCAGCGCGGCGGGGAAGTGGCAAACGACGCAGGCGTGGCAGAACGCGGATCTCCCGATGTATATGAGCTCGCCCGTCGAGTCGAACGGCAATCTGTACGGGCTCACGAATCGCAGCCGCGGACAGTTCTTCTGCCTCGATACGCGCACGGGCCAGACCCTGTGGACGACGAAGGGCCGGGAAGGCGAGAATGCCGCGTTCGTGACCGCAGCGAGTTTGGTGATGGCCGTCACGACCGAGGGTGAGCTCGTCATCCTCCGAAGTAACGCCAAGGCATTCGACGTGGTCAAACGGTACACGGTGGCCGAGTCGCCGGTGTGGGCACATCCCGCCCTTGTCGGAGGCGGCATTGTCATCAAGGACGTCGACAGCGTGGCGTATTGGGTCTTCTAATTACGCTGATAAACGCCTTCCGCCCTGGCGTCGTAACTCCAGAACCGGGAGCACCGGGGGGCGTGGCTCGACCAACCGGAACCCAATGGCCGGCCGTCTAATCGGGTAACTATGAGAGAACAGCCGTCGTTGAGGATCGTCCTCCTGTCGCTGACAGCGCTCGCCGGCTTCAATGTAGGCCAGGCCTGGCTCGATGCCGCGCAGGGCCAGCCCCTTCGTGAAGCGCGTCCCCAACAGGCCCAGCCGTCCCGCGATCCAAACACGCCCGGAGCACAGGTCCCGGTAGGCAAAGGCGGCATTTCGGGCACTGTCGTCGTCGCAGGAACTGGCCAGCCGGCACGTCGCGCGCGCGTCAACCTGACAGGTGGGAACGACGTCGGCGGTGCTCGCAGCACGTCGACCGACAACGCGGGCCGTTTCGCCTTTACGGCTCTCCCCGAGGGGCGATTCAACCTGTCGGCCTCGAAGCCCGGTCATATCACCGGGACTTACGGGCAGCGCCAACCCGGCCGTGCCGGCACGCCCATCCAACTGTCGGACGGGCAGCGCCTCCAGGTGCAGCTGCAAATCACGCGTGGCGGAGTGATTACCGGCACCGTGCTCGACGAGAATGCCGAAGCGCTGCCCGGGACGCCGGTGCGCGCCCTGCGCTACGTCATGCAGAGCGGGCAGCGAACGCTGCAATCGGCCGGCAGCGGCCAGACCGACGATCGCGGCGTCTACCGAATTTATGGGCTGCAGCCCGGCGAATACATCGTCTTCGCCACACCGCGCAACAACAATCCGGGTCCCGAAATGGCTCGCCAGGCGGAGCTCCAGCAGCTGCTCGATCGGAGCGAGGTGATGGCTCGGCTCGAAGCCGCTCAGGCCCAGGCGCCGGCGCTCGCCGAACGCGTCGCGGAGCTTCGCGCGACGATCCAGGCGTCGAACGACGCGACGGGAGATGAGACGGTCAGCGGCTATGCGCCCGTCTACTATCCAGGCACGACGGCGCCCTCGAGTGCTGCGACGGTCACGATTGGGCCAGGCGAGGAAAAAGCCAGCATCGACTTCCAGTATCAGATTGTCCCGATCGCGCGCGTCGACGGAGTGGTCGTGACGACAGCCACGCCGGCTCCAGCGAACATTCAGATCTCGCTCGTCAACACTGCGTTCGGGGTGCCCGGCATCACTCCAGGCAGCGCCCGCGCGGATGCGCAGGGCGCTTTCAGAATTCCCAACGTGCCGCCGGGTCAGTACACGCTGGTCGCACGGGCCACGATCGGTGGAACCGGCCGGGAAGGTTTTCCGGGTCGCGAGGGTGGACCTGGCGGACGTGGTCTGATTCCTGGGGGGCGGGGTGAACTGCTTGCCGGGCGCGGGCGAGGTCTTGTGCCACCGGCCTCCGATGCGATTCGCTTGTGGGCAACGGCGGACGTAACGGTCAACGGCCGCAACGTGTCGGACGTCGTGCTGACGCTGCAGCCGGGGATGTCGGTGTCGGGTCGTCTCGTGTTCGAGGGCACGACCCAGCCGCCGCCAACAGATTTGACGCGGCTTCGAGTCACGCTTGCCCCCGTGCTCACGCCGGGCACGCCGGGTGAGATCGCCACCGGAGCGGCCGGGCGTGTCGATGCCGAAGGCCGTTTCACGATCGCGAGTGTCGTCCCTGGTCGATACCGCCTGACCGCGTCGGGCGCGGGCAATGGCTGGTACCTCGGGTCGTCAACGGTCGAGGGTCAAGACTCGCTGGATTTTCCGATCGAGGTCAAACCGAATCAGAGTATCAGCAGCGCGGTCGTGACGTTTGTCGATCGCCAGTCGGAGCTGAGCGGCACCATCGTCAACGAGCGCGCTCAGCCGGTCCCCGAGTACAGCCTCATCGTCTATCCGGCCGACCAGCGTTTTTGGACGCCGCAGTCGCGTCGTATCCAGTCGACACGGCCGGCGACCGACGGCCGGTATACCTTCCGCAACCTGCCCGCCGGCGAATATCGGCTCGTGCCGGTATATGACCCGGAGCCAGGATCGTGGTTCGATCCCGCCTTCCTGCAGCAGCTCGAGACCGCTTCGGTTCGTCTCTCGATCGCCGAGGGCGAGAAAAAGGAACAGAGTCTTCGCGTGCCTGGCGGAGGCTGACCTTCCCTCTGACCTGTAGTAGGCCGAACGCGCCGCCGGCCACGGGTCACGATGGGCACGATGACTCGATGAACACGAAGAACACCTCGCCGGGGATTCATCTCCAGGGATTCATCGTGACCATCGTGTCATCGTGAACATCGTGTTGTGACGTGACGGCCTGACGGCATCTGCCAGACGGCTTCGACAGTGGGGGCAAATGGTAGCTGAGCTTCTTTCACCCACCAGTTGATCTAGGATTGACGTCTTGGAGGACGAGTAGTGTCGAAGCGATTTCTAGCGATTCTGACGATCTCTTGCGTGGCGTTCGTAGCTACGCTGTCCGCGGAGAACTGGCCGGCGTGGCGCGGGCCGCTCGCCAACGGCGTGAGCGGCGAAAAGGGACTGCCGCTCAAGTGGTCGACGACGGAAAACGTCACCTGGAAGCTGTCGATGCCCAGTCGCAGTGGCGCGACGCCCATCGTCTGGAATGATCACATCTTCTTGAATGTCGCGACGGCGATGACGAGCGGCGATCTTGAACTGTGGGCCGTCGACCGCAAGAAGGGCGAGCCAATGTGGAAGCGGCCGCTCGGCGGCGGCAACGTCAAGCTGCAGAAACAGAACATGTCGACGCCGTCGCCCGTCACCGACGGCACGACCGTCTGGGTGCTGACCGGCACCGGCATCCTCAAGGCGTTCGACTTCAAGGGCACCGAGCTCTGGACACGCGATATCCAGAAAGAATACGGGCGTTTCGGCCTGAATCACGGCTACGCATCGTCGCCTCTCCTTCAACAGGGATCGCTCTACATCCAGGTCCTGCACGGGATGAAGACCGACGACTCGTCCTACGTCATGAAGGTGGACGGCAAGTCCGGCAAGACGCTCTGGAAAGTCGATCGTCCCACTCATGCAATCCAGGAATCGCCTGACTCTTACACGACACCACTGCTCGTGGGGTCGGGTCCCAGCGCCGCCGTGGTGATAACCGGCGGCGACATCGTAACGGGACACGATCTTGCGACCGGCAAGGAGCTCTGGCGGTCCAATGGGCTCAACCCCACTAACGATCCGTGGTACCGGATTGTCGCGTCCCCGGTGCTCGCTGGCGGCCTCATCATCGCCCCGACGCGCAACCGGCCCATGCTCGCTATCAGGCCTGGCGGCTCGGGGGACGTCACGACGAGCCACAAGGCGTGGAGTTTCGACTTCGGTCCGGACGTGCCGACACCGATTAGCGACGGCAAGCTGCTCTACGTCGTTCGCGACAACGGCGTCGTGCACGCCCTCGACGTGAAGACCGGGTCGATCGTCTGGGGTCCAGAACGGCTCAAGACCGGTGCCTACAGCTCGTCGCCCGTCCTGGTTGACGGCAAACTGTACGTCACGAGCGAGAACGAAGGGTTGACGTCGGTGTTCACGGCCGGTCCCAAGTTCGAACTCCTTGCCGAGAATCTCCTCGACGACTACTGCCTCGCCTCACCTGCGGTGTCGAACGGCCAGATCTTCATTCGTACCGAGAAGTTCCTCTGGGCGATCGGCAAGGGTAACAGCAGTACAGCGAACTAGTTTCATCCGGGGGGCTTCGCCCCCCGGAGCCCCCCGACACGCTCTCTCGCGCGCCGCCCCCCTCCGTTCGCGTGGCTCACTCGCGTAGCTCGTTCGCGATGTCTGTTTATGAGATCGCTCCCAGGTTGAATCCGACGGCTGTCTTCGTAGTACGAGCGAGCGCCGCGCGCGAGCCACGCGAGCGGAGCGGGGCGTCGGGGGTCCCCGCGAGCGAGCGTGTAAGGGGGTCCGGGGGACGAAGTCCCCCGGATGAGACTAGACTAGAAGCCATCTCGTTGATGGTGCGAACGAGCGTAGCGAGTGAGCCACGCGATCGGCCCGCCTACGCCAAGGCTTCGGCGAGGTCTCGCCGTAGCGCTTCGCGCGCAGGCGGAAGCGCGCCGGCGCAGCGGCGCGCGAGAGCGCGTGTTGGGGAGTCCGAGGGGCGAAGCCCCTCGGATAAGAACGGAGGCGGTCAGTTCATGCGCATTCGAGTCGGTGTCCTCGCCGGGCTGGCGCTCGCCGTGATCACGGCGGCGGATCTCCACGCCCAGACCAACGATCCCGGACGCCAGGTGTTTGAAAGCCGATGCGCCCGCTGCCATGGCGCCGACGGCAACGGCGGCGAGATGGGGCCGCCAATCGTCACACGTCTCACCCCGCTCGACGACCAACAGCTGGCAAAAGTGATTCGCGACGGCGTTCCCGCCAAGGGCATGCCTCCGAGTATCGTCGACGACCCCGAGATGGCTTTGCTCGTCAGATTCTTGCGCACGATTCAAAAGCGCGAGGAAGCCGCACCGGTCGTGCGGATGAAAGTGCAGACGACCGACGGACGCTCGCTCGACGGGCAGGTGATCGGCGAGGGCTTCGACGATCTGCAGCTGCGGACCGACGACAAGCGCGTGCATCTGCTGCGCAAGGCCGGCGATCGGTTTCGTGTCGTGACTTCAGAGACGGGTTGGCCGACCTATAACGGGGAAGTCGGCGGCAACCGCTACACGACGCTGACGCAGATCGACAAGAACAACGTCGCGCGCCTTGCGCCGCGATGGACGTTCACGATTCCCGATGCTGGCAGCCTGCAGGTCACGCCGGTCGTAGTCGATGGCCTGATGTACGTGACGGCCGTGAACGAGTGCTTCGCGCTCGATGCGGGAAGCGGCCGGCGGATCTGGCATTACAAGCGGCCGCGCACGAAAGGCGTGGCCGGCGGGAACGCCAACCGCGGCGTCGGCGTCGCCGGCGATCGCGTGTTCATGGTGACCGATCACGCGCACCTCATCGCGCTCGATCGATTCACCGGCGAGCTCCTGTGGGACACGGAGCTCGACGACTGGCGCAAGAACTACGCGGCCTCGTCCGCGCCGCTCCCGGCGGGGAACGTCGTGATTTCTGGTGTGTCCGGTGGCGAGCACGGCGCGAACGGCTTCGTCGGCGCCTACGATCAGGAGACCGGCAAAGAGATCTGGCGATTCTGGACCGTGCCCAAACCGGGCGAGCCGGGGTCGGAAACCTGGCAGGGCAAAGACATCGAGCATGGCGGCGCGCCGACCTGGTTCACTGGCAGCTACGATCCGGCGCTCGATCTCGTCTACTGGCCGACCGGCAATCCAGGCAAGGAGTACAACGGCGACGATCGGAAGGGCGACAACCTCTACGCGAACTCGATCGTCGCGCTCGATCGGAAGAGCGGCAAGCTTCGCTGGTATTACCAGTTCACCCCGCACGATCTCTGGGACTGGGACGCGACGCAGACCTCGGTCCTCATCGATGCCGCCTGGGAAGGGCGGCCACGACGGCTGATGCTGCATGCCTCACGCAACGGGTTCTTCTATGTGTTCGACCGGGAGAACGGCAAGCTGCTGCTGGCGAAGCCGTTCGTCAAGAACCTGACCTGGGCCAGCGGGATTGGCGCCGACGGCCGCCCGATCAAGTTGCCGAACCAGGATCCAACGCCGGCCGGCACGAAGGTCTGTCCGTCGCAGGATGGCGCGACCAACTGGTTCTCTCCTTCTTACAATCCGGCGACCGGCCTGTACTACTTGCAGACCTTCGAGAAGTGCAGCATCTACACGAAGGCTGAGCAGGGCGAGTGGGAGAGCGGCAAGACGTATCTGGGCGGCTCGCAGCGCACGGCACCTGATCCGAAGCCGCTACGGGTCCTCCGCGCGCTCGACATCCGCACCGGTACGATCAAGTGGGAAGTGCCGCAGCCCGGTCCCGCGTTTTCATGGGGTGGGACGCTCTCGACGGTCACCGGCCTCGTCATCTTTGGCGAAGAGGGCGGCGCACTGGCGGCTGCCGATGCGGTGACCGGCGCGACCGTCCCGATCTTCAGGACCAACCAGAACTGGAAGGCGTCACCCATGACCTACATGTTTGACGGCCGGCAGTACATTGCGGTCGCGGCGGGCCCCAACATCATCGCGTTGGCGATACCCGACTGAAATGCGAACCTGGCTGATTGCCCTCGCCATGCTGAGCCAGCTTGCGGCGCCGCAGTTCCCGCAGGCAGAGCTGTCGAATTCCAGCATTCGCGCGACGCTCTATCTGCCTGACCCGCAGCAGGGCTATTACCGGGGCACTCGTTTCGATTGGTCCGGTGCCATTCTCAGTCTGAAATGGAACGGCCACGAGTACCTCGGTCCATGGTTCGAGCGCCACGATCCGAAGATCCATGACGCAATCACGGGACCGGTCGAGGAGTTTCTCACCGGGGACGCCGGGCTTGGCTACGCTGAGTCAAAGCCGGGCGAGAGCTTTGTTCGCATTGGCGTGGGCGCCGTTCGAAAGCCCGAGGAGCCGGCCTACCGCAGGTTCGAAACCTACGAGATTGTCGACCCGGGCAAATGGACGATCAAAAAGAGTACCGAGCTCCATCGAGTTCGTTCACGAGCTCGGCGACACGGCGGGCTATGCCTACGTCTATCGAAAGACGTTGCGGCTCATCAAGGACTCGCTGGTGCTCGAGCATCGACTCAGGAACACGGGCCGCAAGCCGATCGCGACAAGCGTTTACAACCACAACTTTTTCACGCTGGACCGTCAGCCCACTGGTCCTGACATCGTCGTGCGCTTCCCATTCGATCCGCGCGCAGCGCGGGCGCTGAACGGTCTCGCCGAAGTCCGAGGCCAGGAGCTCGTTTTTCTCAAGGAGTTCGTGAAGGGCCAGACGGTCTTCACCGAGGTCGAAGGATTCGGCGCCACTGCCAAGGACTACGACCTCAGGATCGAGAACCGCCGGAGCGGGGCAGGCGTGCGCATTACCGGCGATCGCCCGCTGTCGAAGCTGCTGTTCTGGTCCGCCGGGCTCACGGTCTGTCCGGAGCCGTACATCGATGCCAGCGTCGAGCCTGGGAAGGAATCCTCCTGGCGGATCACCTACCAGTTCTATCAAGCCGCAAGCGTCAAAGGAGAGCAACCATGAACCGTCGTGACGCCATCACTTCGATCTCCATGGCTGGCGGTGCGTCGCTGATACCGTCGGCTGAATCGCTGGCTGGCTCGTTGAAATCGAACGTGTCGGCGGCATTCGAGCAGGCGGTGCGAGGCACTGCGCCGGTCAAGATTCGCGACATCAAGACGATCCTGACCGCGCCGAACCGCATTCGCCTGGTCGTCGTCAAGGTCGAGACGACCGAGCCGGGGCTGGTCGGCTGGGGCTGTGCGACGTTCACCCAGCGCTCCCTGGTCGTTCAGACGGCGCTCAACGACTACCTGCGGCCATTCCTCATCGGCCGCAACGTCGACGAGATCGAGGACATCTGGCAGTCGAGCTACATGAGCTCGTACTGGCGCAACGGTCCGGTGCTGTTCAACGCGATGAGCGGCGTGGACATCGCGCTCTGGGACATCAAAGGCAAGCGCGCCGGAATGCCGCTCTACCAGTTGCTCGGCGGCAAGGTCCGGCACGGCGCCGACTGCTACTACCACGCGAGCGGCGCCAGCTTCGAGGAAGTCGAAGCCAACGCCCGCGCCGGCATGGAGCGTGGTTTCCGCCACGTTCGAGTGCAGGTGAGCACACCCGGATACGCCAGCTACGGCGCGCGCAGCACCGCGCCGGCAGCCGCGGCCGGCGGCGACGAAGTTGTCGGCCCGACCAATCCCAGGGCGATCTGGGAGCCTGCGCCCTACTGTCGGATGCTGCCGAAGTTCTTCGAATATCTTCGCTCGAAGCTCGGCGACGAGGTCGAGCTGCTGCACGACGTCCACGAGCGCGTGACGCTCAACCAGGGCATCAACCTGTGCAAGGCCCTCGAACCCTATCGATTGTTCTTCCTCGAGGATCCGTTCCCGCCGGAGGACAACGATCACTTCCGGTTGCTCCGTCAGCAGACCAGCATTCCGATCGCGATGGGGGAACTCTTCAACACGCAGCACGAATACGTTCCGCTCATCAAGGACCGTCTGATCGACTTCATTCGCATTCACATCTCGCAGATCGGCGGTCTCAGCCCTGCGCGCAAGGTCGGGGCGCTGAGCGAATTCTTCGGCGTCCGCACCGCCTGGCATGGCCCTGGCGACGCGTCACCACTCGCGCACGCGGCGCAACTGGCGCTCGAGCTTGCCAGCTACAACTTTGGCGTGCACGAGGGTGGGTCGTTCCCCAAGGAGACGCAGGAAGTGTTTGTCGGCTGTCCCGAAGTGAAGGACGGCTATATGCTGGCGCAGGAAAAACCGGGCCTGGGGATCGAGGTAGACGAGAAGCTGGCGGCGAAGTTCCCGATTCCCGCTGGTCCTCCGAACTTCGATTACTCGTGGGGGACGACGCGCCGGAAGGATGGGACGGTGATAAGGCCGTAAGCGGCGCTTCGCCCGGATGACGTGCCTTGTGAAAGCCTTTTACCGCAGAGGGCGCTGAGTGCGCAGAGGCCCTGAGTACGCAGAAATCCTAAATGCCTCCGCGTTCTCTGCGTCCTTAGCGGTGAAAGGCTTTTTCGGAGTGCGTCCTATGCCTGGGGCTTGAAGTAGAGCACCATCCCCGCGCCGATCGCGGTGATCAGGAAGCCGAGATACAGCATTGGATTGATTGCCACCTTGGGCGGGTGAATGTACATCGTGTACAGCACGTTCACGAGCGGCGCGCCGCCGAAGACGAGCGGCATGACGTAGGTTGGCGTGCCCCCGGTGCGGAACGAGAAGATGATGCAGACGGCGCCGAGCGCGCCGAGTGCGCCGGCGAGCGTCGCTGCGGTGGTGCCTTCGCGGTTGAACCCGCTCAACCCCTGGCCCTGACTCATGAGCACGACCAGCGGAACGAGCACGCCGATCAGGAAGTAGGCGACGCCTACGCAGAGCAACGCTCGCATCGGGCTGCCTAGTTTGACCTGCCCGCCGTGCAGCATCGCGCCATAGACGCCCCACGACGCCACTGCTCCGGCCACGAACGCCAACCAAGTCATGGTGACTCCTGAAAATGATGACGAAAGACTGAAGTCTGGAGCGAGCAGTCTGAAGTGGTCAAGTCAAAAGCTCACCCTGACGCTCAGCTGTGTCTGCCGCGACGAGGTAACGGTACTGCTGATGCGGCCAAAGGTCGCGAGCGGCGCCTCGCCGTCGGTCTGGCCGGCAAACGCCCGCAGTTCCGGAATGCCGAAGTTCGCGCGGTTCAGGACGTTGAAGATCTCGACGCGGACGTCGAGCATCGTGCGCTCGCCGAGCGCCGCCAGGTGCGCAGTCTTGTTGAAAGCGATATCGAGTGTTCGCAGGTCTGGTCCGACGAAATCGCCGCGGCCGGTGTTGCCGAACGTACCCGCTGGCTGCAGCACGAACGCCGCGGGGTTGAACCACCGATCGGGCGTACCGTTGATGGCGCTATCCGCGTCAAAGCCGGGCGCGTAGCTCGCGCGATCCTGGCCGATGCCAGGGCCTCGCGACGGGTTCCACTGCGACCGTGACCGGTTGGCGGTAACGAACACCGTCAGCGGCTGACCCGAGCGCATCGTCCAGATGCCGGATACCCGCCAGTTGGCGACGAGCGCGCGGGCCAGCGGGCCGGCGTCCTCGCCGAGCGGAACCTCCCAGCTGAAGCTGAGCATCCAGTTGTGCCTCGTGTCGAAGTCCGACGGCCCTTTGTTATAGCCGGCGATGTATTCCGGCATCGCCGACGTCGTACCGTTGGTGGCGTCAGAGAAAAAAGTCGACGCTTGGGTTGTGTCCTCGCTCTTGGAGAGCGTGTATGACGACTGCAACAACAGGCCATTGGTCAGGCGACGGCGAATGTCGACGATGAGTGCGTTGTACCAAGACTCGCCGTCGCTGCTTTTGAGCTCGATGGTCGAGAAGCTCGTGTTCTGGCGCAGTGTTCCCGCCGGAATGAAAACCGTCCCATCGGACTGCACGATCGGAAGCGCTGTATTGACGTCGCCGCTGCGCAGCAGATGCACGCCCCGGGAACCGGCATAGCCGATCGTCAGGGCGGTCTGGAATGGCAGCTCTCGTTGCACGTTGACGTTGAAGACGTGCACGCGCGGGTTGTCGAGGTCGAACTGGACCGGGCGCATAGAGATCGCACCAGCACGGTTGAAGTCCGGCGTCGGAAACGACGGGTTGACGATGACCGGACGGGGCGTCGCCGGCGGGTTGGTGACGGTGACGATGAGGTTCTGCTGATTTGTCGTGTTGAAGTAGAGGCCATACCCGCCGCGCACGGCAGTCTTGCCGTCGCCGAACGCATCCCACGCGAAACCAGTCCGCGGCGAGAGATTGGTAAAGGTCGGGTTTTCGTAAAGCGGACCGATCGTCGGCTGTGACGCAGAAAGATCAGGGAGCGACGAATCGCGGCCGTAGATGTCCTCCGGCATCGTCGTGAACTCGTAACGCAGGCCGCCGTTCAGAGTCAGCCGCGGCGTGACGCGAAACTCGTCCTGCACGTAAAAGCCGAACAGCGTGAATCGCCAATAGCGATCGAATTGGGCGTCGGGCGTCAAGCCGACGAAGTTGTTTGGGACATTCCGCAGGAACGCGCTCAGGTTCGGGAAGGAATAGATCCCGAGGCTGAACGTCGGATTGACCATGTTGTCTTGGTAGTGCTCGATCAGCCCGCCAGCTTTGATGAGATGCGCGCCGCGTGAGTACACGAGGTCGTCCGCGAAGGCAAAAACGTTCTGCACGAGCCGCAGGTTGCCGGAGCTCTGCGGCCCGAAACGCTTGAGGCCTCCGATGTCGATGTCGCCCATCAGCCCGCGACCCGGAACGAATGGTCCGAGCGGCTGCGCGGTATTGGCCTCGACATTCTGGCCAATGCGGGTGCGGCTGAAGCTCAGTCGCGCCGTATAGATCGTGTTCTGCGACAGCACGTCGCGGTACTCGCCGGTAAAGAACTGATTTCGCGAGAGGAACTCTCGTGGAAACTGCGGATAGTCGGTCGGGAGGAACTGTGCCGTGTTGTCGAACGTGTAGCGGCCAAACATCTGCCGCTTGCCTCGGCCGTCCTGATAGTCGATCCGGCCCTGAATGAACTGCTCGTCGAGGCGCTGCGCGAAGGGAAAATCGAAAACCGCGAGTCCCTGCCCGAGCGACGGGCCGTTGGCGCGCGGGGTATCCGCCAGATACGGCGCGACCTCGGGATTGACGCCCACGGTGCCGGTCGGAAGAATCCCCATCCGCGCGTTGTCGTCCGGGACGACCGTGGAAATCGTCTTGCCGAGCCGCTCGATCAGCGACTCGTAACCACCGAAAAAGAACAGCCGGTTGGGTACGAGCGGACCGCCGAGCGTGCCACCGAACTGGTTTCGGCTGAAGTCCGGCTTGCCGAGCGTATCGAAATAGTTCGCCGCATCGAGCGCGTCGTTCCGATGATATTCGTACGCGCTGCCGGTGTAGCGATTCCCGCCTGACTTGGTGAGGACGTTGACCTGACCACCGGCGATCCGGCCAAACTCGGCACCGTAGGCGTTGGTTTCGACCCGAAACTCTCTGACGCTCTCCATCCCGAGCGCCGTTCCCGCGGCGCTGCCGGCGGGGCCGTTCGTGAAGTCATTCAGCAGGGTGCCATCGAGCAAGTAGACGTTGGCGCGCGGATCCTGCCCGTTCACGCTCATGCCTAGACCGTGCGCGACGACCGAGCCACCGTCCCGGTGCGGGTACGCGAGCACGCCAGGTTGCAGCAGGGCAAGATCGGTGTAGTTGCGGCCGTTCAGCGGCAACGCTTCGATCGTGCTCGAACCGACCAGATAGCTCAGCTCCGAGCTCGACGTGTTGACGACCGGCGTTCCTTCGACGACGGTGACGGTTTCCTGCAGACCGGTCATCTCCAGGACAAGGTTGAGGGCGACTGTCTCCGCCACCGCCAGCGTCAGACGGCGCATGGAGCGGCTTGAAGCCAGAAATCTCTGCTCGCAGTTCGTAATCGCCGGGCGGTAGGCCAGCGACGACGAACCGGCCCTCGTCGCCGGTCACGTTCGTGCGTGTCAGGCCCGTGGAGGCGTTCGTGACGCTCACGGTCACGGCAGGCATCGCGCCGCCGCCGACATCCTGCACGGTGCCATTGACGGTTGCGGTCGTCTGGCCGGCAACGGCCGAAGGGATGAAGAGCAGGCAGAGAGCGACAATCGTTGCGCGCAGCACATTTCCGATTGTAGCAATCGGCGGGCCGCTTCACTGGCATGCCAGACAGATCCGGCCGCCCTCGCGACCGGCCTCGCGCTCGTGCTAGTCTGCAAACTCCACGTTTATCCCCTCGATATGACTATTCGAGCGATCGCCCTCGCAACCGCCATCGCCGTTCTTTACGCCCTGCACCAGGACGTGTGGTTCTGGCGCACGGCCCGGCCGCTGCTCTTTGGATTCCTGCCGGTCGGGCTGGCGTATCACGGCGCTTACTGCGTGGCCGCGGCGCTGTTGATGTGGACCCTGACCAGCGTGGCATGGCCTCACCATCTCGAGGCTGCCGCTGCGGTCGAGGAGGAATCCAGGCGTTGATTCCTGCGGTCCTCGTCTTCGCGTATCTCGCGGTCGTCCTCTACATCGGCATCTTCGCGTTCCGGCACCGCCGGCCGACCGATCACGAAGCGGAGGACTATTTCCTGGCCGGGCGAGCGCTCGGCCCGATGGTGTTTCTGCTGTCGCTCTTCGGCACGAACATGACGGCCTTCACCATTCTCGGGTCAGCCGGCCACGCGTTTGCCAATGGCGTCGTGACCTTCGGCCTGATGGCCTCGTCCTCGGCATTCGTCATCCCATTGACCCTCTTCTTCGTCGGGACCCGCATGTGGGCGCTCGGCAGGCGTCATGGGTTCATGACGTCGGTGCAGATGTTTCGCGATCGGTGGGAGTGCGGGCATATCGGGACGGTGATTTTCGTGGTGCAGGCGGCGCTCCTGGTCCCCTACATCATCATCGGCGTGATGGGCGGCGGAACTGCGCTGCGGGCGATCACGGGAGGTTTCCTTCCCTATTGGCTTGGCGGCGCGGTCGTGGCGCTGGTCGTGATGAGCTACGTCTTCTTCGGCGGCATGAGAGGCACGGCCTGGGTCAACGCGTTTCAGACGGTCCTCTTTCTGTCGTTCGGTGCCGTTGCGCTCGTCGTCATCGGTCGGGGGATGGGAGGGTTTCCGGCTGCGATCGAGTCGTTGCTCGATTCGCCGGCAACCGCGCCGCTCTTGACGCGTGAGCGATTTTCGCCGCTGATCTTTCTCAGCTACACGTTCATCCCGCTGTCGACGATCGCGTTTCCTCACATCACGATCTTCTGCCTGACTGCGCGGCGGATGGCGCAGTTCAAGCGCACCATCGTGTTCTATCCACTCTGCATCCTGGCGATCTGGCTGCCCTGCGTCTTCCTGGGCGTGGCCGCCAACTCCATGCGCGACGTTCCGCGAATCGCCGGCAAGCTCGAGGCTCGTCAGGCGCTCGCATCGGCACCAGCATCGATGCCGGCCGACGAACGCGCCTCTCTCCGTCGTCAGGCCGCCGGCGACGATGTCGTGCCGATCATGCTCGAGCGATATGCGCCGCTCTGGCTGGCCGGAATCCTCGGCGCAGGTATCATGGCCGCGGTCATGGCCAGCGACTCGCAGATTCTGGCGCTGTCGACGATGTTCACCGAGGATGTGTTCGCGTTCTACGGCGGCAAGACGCGATTCGGCGAGCACGTGCAGGTGCAGACGGGGCGCCTCTTCGTCGTGATCCTGACGCTCATCGCGTACGCCGTCGCGATGCGTGCCCCGCAGGGGATCTTCGACCTTGCCGTGCAGTACGCCTTCTCCGGCTACTCGGCGCTGTCCGTCCTTTTCTTCGCCGCGCTCTTCTGGAGGCGGAGCACGAAATGGGGAGCGCTTGCCGTCGCGCTGTGGGTGGGGGGCGCGGTGACCTACACCGCGACGACTCCGGGAGCGCTCGCGTGGTTCGGCGTGATGCCGGTCGTGCCGATGACGGCGATCGCAGCCGTGCTGATGGTCGTCGTGTCGCTGCTGACGAGGTCTCCCGGACGGGAGACCCTGGAGCGTTACGGCATGTAGCCTGACCGGAAAGCAGTTCCGCACAGAAGCTTCTGCGAAACACTCAATTGGTCGACCGGCCAACGAGGAGAAGGAAAGCGGACATGATCGAGAATTGTGGGGGTATGAACGGGATCTCACGACGCGGGTTCATGCGACGCGCGGTGTGTGCCGCAGCGGGAACCACTCTCACAGGCATGTCGGGCGCTATCGCCTCTGGCCAGGGCCTTCATGGCATCCGGGAAGTCGTGCGCGAGTTTCCCTACGGGGCAGTGCGGTTGACAGGCGGCCCGATCAAGCAGCACTTCGATCACATCCACGCACACTATCTCGCATTGGACAACGATCGATTGCTCAAGGTGTTTCGCGAACGCGCCGGGTTGCCGGCGCCGGGACCCGACATGGGCGGGTGGTACGACACGAACGGCTTTGTGCCCGGCCTGACACTTGGACAATACATATCCGGACTGGCGAGGTTCGGTGCGGCGACGGGCGATCAAGCGGCGCACGCAAAAGTGGCGAGGCTGGTCGCAGGTTTCGGCGAATTCATCCGGCGCGCCGACACTCCGTACGCCGGGCCAAATGCGCAAGCGCAGTGGGCCGCCTATGTCATGGACAAATACGTGGTCGGGCTTGTCGACGCCTTTCAACTCAGCGGCGTTGAGGAAGCGAAACGCCTGCTGCCCGTCACCATCGATAAATGTCTGCCGTACATTTCTCCGGTGTCGCGCGACCGCATTGGAAAGAGGGATCCGCCTTACGACGAGACTTACGTCATTTCGGAAAACTTATTCCACGTTGCGAAGATCACCGGCGACGATAAGTATCACACGCTAGCGGTGCACTATCTGCTCAACAAGGAGTGGTTCGACCCGTTAGCCGCCGGAATCGACGTCTTGCCGGAGAAGCACGCCTACAGTCACACGATCGCCCTCAGTTCAGGCGCGCAGGCTTATCTCAATCTCGGCGACGCGAAATATCTGAACGCGCTGACGAACGCCTGGCGCTTCCTCGAGCCGCAGCGCTACGCGTCCGGAGGTTGGGCGCCAGAGGAGCAGTTCGTTCACCTGGGGCAGGGCAAGCTCGCCGAGAGCCTGAAGAATTCCAAAGCTCATTTCGAGACGCCCTGCGGCAGCTTTGCCGACTTGAAACTGGCGCGATACCTGGTTCGTTTTACGGGTCGTCCTGAGTATGGCGACGGGCTGGAGCGCACGCTTTACAACACGATACTGGCGACACGCCTGCCGACGAGCGACGGCGACTATCCGTATTATTCGGATTACAGCACCGGCGCGGAGAAAAAGTACTACCACCGTAAGTGGCCTTGCTGTTCGGGCACCTTGGTACAGGGCGTCGCCGATTACGTATTGAACGCGTATTTCCACGGCGACGACGCGCTGCTGGTCAATTTGTTCGTTCCCTCGGAAGTCGTCTGGAAGCGTGCGGGCGGCGCAGTCACGGTCGCTCAGGACACCGACTATCCGGCGGCGGACGCCGTGCACTTGACCGTGCGAGAGCCGGGCGACGGCCGTTTTGCGATGAAGCTGCGCATCCCGGCGTGGGCGGACGGCGCTACCCTGCGGGTGAATGGCAAGACTGAAAACGCCGCGCCCGGTGAGCTCGCCACCGTGAGGCGGAGTTGGAAGGCCGGCGATTCGATTGACCTGGTCGTGCCGCAACCCCTACGCACACTGTCCATCGACACTCAACACCTGAAGCTCGCGGCACTGATGCGCGGTGCGGTCATGTATGTGGGCCTCAATCCGTGGGACGGCATAGCAGAGCAGACCATCGACCTGCCCGGATCGTTGTCGCCGCTGTCCGGATCGCGACAGGCATACCGCACAGAAATTGCAGGACGTGACGTCGTGTTCGTGCCGTACTTTACGATCGACAACGAGAGGTACAACACCTATTTCAAGATAGCTTGATGTCTGAGTCAGATGATTGGATTGTGGCTATTACTCGCGAGCGTGCGGCGATGACGCGAGCGCGGCCGAACCACACACCGGCGGCCGCGCGGCGGAAAACAAACCAGAGAGCAGGCGCCGGCGTCTGAGCGATATGCTCGCCGTTATCCTGACCCGCCTGCGCCATTTCTCCCTCGACGGTATCCGGCAGGACGCCCGCTACGCGCTGCGCGCGCTGCGCAAGAAGCCGGCGTTCACGGCGCTGGCGATCGTCACCCTCGCGCTCGGCATCGGCGTCAACACGGCATCGGTGGCCGTGGCCTACGGCATCCTCGTTCGTCCTCTTCCATACCACAACCCCTCGCGCGTCGTCGTCCTCAACCTGCTTTTTCCCGACGGCGGTGACCTCGGATTTTCGCCGGCAGCGCTCCGGCCTGGCTCCCGCGGCTGCGCACGGTCGATCGGCGGCGGGCTACTACCGGCGCGAGGTCACGCTTCGCTCGGGCGATCGGAACAACGTCGTGCCGGCAGCGTTCGTCACCGACAAGTTTTTCGAGGTGCTGGGCACGCCCGCCGAATTGGGCCGCGCGGCGACGAGTTCTGAGACCTCCGAGATCCTCGTCGGGCGGCGCCGCATCGATCAGCTCGTGTCCCGACGACGCAAAGGGACCCATCGGCATGCCGGTGACCGTGAGTCGACAGGCCCCACCCGATCGGCGGCGTTATGCCCTCGGAGTTTGCGTTTCCTGACGACGAAGTGGGGGTGTGGGTGCGGTCGGCGGCGCTCGTGCCGGGGACCAAGCCGCAGAACGCCGGGTACTCGAAGATCGTCGCGCGCCTCGCGCGCGGCGTCACGCTCGAGCAGTTCAGGGACGATGCGAACCGCGTGCGGCTGGAGCTGAACCCGCAGAGCCTGGAGGGCGTGTCGCTGACCGTCCTCTCCGAGTCTGCCGCCGGAGGCCTGCGCCCTGTGCTCGGCGCGGCGCTCGCCGGCGCGCTGCTAGTGCTGCTCGTCGCGAGCGCGAACGTCGCGACGCTCTTCATCGGACGCGATGTGTCCCGGCGCGGGAGCTCGCGGCGCGGATGGCGCTCGGCGCGACGCCGGCGCAGCTCGTGCGGAGCGTCCTCATCGAGACCGGGCTCGTCGCGGTGATGGCGTCGCTCGCCGGCATGGGGTTCGGCGCCGTGGCGGTGAAGGTCTTCGTCAGCCAGGCGGCGGCCGGCATTCCGGGCCTTCACCGCGTGTCGATGGGCGTTCCGGGCTTTCCCATCGTTCTGGTCATCGCCGCGCTCACCGTCCTCGTCACGCTCGTCTGCGCCGCGGCGCCGGCGTGGCACGCGGCGCGCGCCGACTTCAGGCCGTTCCTGCGCGGGGCCGCCGCGTCACGCCCTCGCGCGTGGCGGGTTCGCGAGGCACTCGTTGTCGCGCAGATTGCGCTCTCGTGCGTGCTGCTCGTCGGCGCGGGGCTGCTCGCGCGCACGGTGTCGGTGCTGATGAAGGAGGACCACGGGTTCGAGCCGGCCGGCGCGATCGAGGCGAAGGTCGTGCTCTCGGACGTCGTGCTGCTGAGCAGCGCCGCGCGCGAGGCGTTCGTCAAGAGTCTCGTGGACCGCGCGCGCGCGATGCCGGGCGTCGAGCACGCGGGCTTCGGCACGAACCTCCCTCCACGGCCCGCGCCCATCACGATGTCGATGCGCCTGGTCCGGGGCGGCCGGGACGAGACCCGGTTCCTGAAAGTGGGCATGGCGACGCCCGGTTACTTCCGGGCGCTCGGGACGCGGTTCCTCGCCGGCCGCGATTTCGAGGAGGCCGACAGCCGGCCCGGAGCAGCATTCGTGATCCTGAGCGAGTCGGCCGCGCGTTTCTACTTTCCGGACGAGGATCCGATTGGGCGGACCATCTCCCAGCTTCCCGCCGTCTTCGGCGTCGCGGGCAGCCCGCGCATCGTCGGGGTCGTCCGCGACCTGAAGGCCGAGGGGCTGGATTCTCCCGCGACGAGCGCGGTGTACATCCCTTGGGGTCTGCGACCGCTCGGGAGCGGGTACCTGGTCGTGCGGGCGTCAGGCGCCCCGCGCCTGGCGAATGAGATCCGGAGCGCGGCGCGCACGCTCGATGCCGCCGTGCCGGTTCCGGAAGTGCAGACGCTCGAGAACGTGCTGGCGCAGTCGATCGCGAACCGCCGCGTGCGGGCGATGCCGGCGGTCGGCTTCGGCGTGCTCGCGCTGGCCGTCGCGTTCGTCGGCGTGCTCGCGACGCTGGCCACGCTCGTGGCGGAGCGGCGACGGGACCTGGCGATTCGCGCGGTGCTCGGCGCCTCGCCGGCGCGGCTGACGTGGACGATCCTGGGGCGGGGGCTCGTGCTGACGGCCTGCGGCGTCGCGACCGGTCTCGGGTTGAGCGGGGCGGCGGCGAGCGGGTTGTCGTCACTCCTGTACGGCGTCGGCCCGTACGACGCGATGACGTTTGCCGGGACCGCGCTCGTCGTCGGCGGCGGCGCGGTGCTGATGACGTATGCGGCCGCGCTCGGCACGTGGCGCGTGGATCCGCTCGCGGCGTTGAAGATGGAGTGAGCGCGGACTACGCGCCTGCGATCGTCGTCCAAGGGATGTTCTACCGCACCTTCTTCCCATCCACGCGCGTCGCGGTCCTGGGATCGTTGCGGTCGTCGCGCCACGTCGGGTGGCGGAAGTGGATAACGAAATCGGCGTTGTAGGAAATGACGGCGTTGTCGAACGTCAGCGCGCCGATGCGGCGCCAACCGCGAAACGTCCGCTTCTCCGCGAACGCCGGCCCGCTCGTCTCGCCTTCGTCGGTCACTTCGATGTTGAACGTCAGCGTGCGCTTCGGGGTCGGGTCGCCCCGATCGAAGATCTGCGCCATGACCTCGTCGCGGAAATCGAGATCAGCGCCAGGAATGCGCGGTTGATGCTCGGCGACGAGCAGGCGCATGAACTCGGGCGCGCGCGTCGGGGTTCCCTCCGGCTTGCCGAGTTCGGCGATCGGGTAGAGCTGACGGATGCTCGGTTCGCGGTCGACATCGCCGAACGTCAGGCCCACTTTCAGCAGAAGCGCCGCGCCCGAGGCTCGTCGCGTGGCCGTCGTGTCGGGAGCGTTGCGCAGTTCGATGTCGTTGAAGTACTCCGTATCACTGCCGCCGATGTCCTCCTGAGTGATGAAGTTGGCCGTCCGAAGCGGGGTGGCGTGTTGCGGGTCCGTTGTTGGAAAGAGCTTGCCCACCATGGACAGCGACCGATTGACGCCACGCTGCGTCTCCGTGCAGCACGTCGAGTACCGCCCAATCGCGAGCGCCGTGCTGCCCTGGCTGAAGTAGCCTGAGTAATCGGTCGGCTCGGTGATCGTCCACTGTCCGATCAAGCACAACCCGTTCGGGTGCAGCAGACGGTTCCAGCCTTTGCCATCGGGACCCCATCGCAAATCCGCGCCCGAATCCAAGACGCGTTCGCTGGCCCTTCGAAAGAAGTCGGGCTTGCCGATCGGGATCAGGCCACCGAACACGCTGTCGAGCGACACCTCGTAGATCGGGAGCGGAGGTTCGCCGTCTCGGCCCCACACTCGCTGATACGGGTTCGCGAAAAGCGCGTCGACGACTTCGCGAAAGGTCGAGCCTGCATACCCGCGGTCCTCATCGGTTAGCTGAACCGTAGAAGAGTGCGGCGTCGTTGGCATTGCCGTCCGAATATACGCCGACGTGTGGAATAGGCAACGGGAAATGATAAACCCATCAGTTGACCAATTCAGATGCCGTGAGGGACATTGAACCAAGCGATGACACTACGAACACTCAAGATCCGAAGCAACCTGGCGCATGCCTATCAGGACGTCTACACCGCAGACGCCATCAACGCCCTCGAAGAGCTGGCGAGATTCGACGCCGATCGAAAGCCGTGATGGCAGCTCGCATCGAGCGGCGGGCAGCACGCGCGCGCAACAAACAGCGGATTGCCTTCCTGGACCAGCGCACAACGATCCCGCGGACCAGCATCACCGTCGAGGATGCCAGGAACGGCGCCTTCACCGGGAGCGAGATCCCACCCGACCTCCGCCGCCAGTGGATTCAAGGCACGGGCCCGGCGACCAGGCCCGGCGCGCCGGTCGAGAAGAGCATCCGCAACGTCGCGTACGCGCTGCTCTCTGGCGCCGACGGGTGGATGTTCGACGGCGAAGACGCGCTCGGCCAGGTCTCGACGATGTCGCTCGACAATCAGCGGAACCTGAGGCTGGCCATCCATCGAGACCCCGTGTTTCTGGCGGTTGCCGAACAGGTCGCCGCAGAAATGAATCAGTGGGCGCGCGGCTTCTTCGGCCGGCCGACGATCGACGACTGGTCGCGACAGCTCGACTTCACGACGAAGCTGTTTCGCCCGCGGGGGCTGCACCTCGACGATCGGCACGTCGCGCACGCCGACGGCTCCGGCTTTTCAGCCTCCATCGTCGACGTGACGCTCTACATCGTCCACAACCATCGACGGCTGCGGACGTCCGGCGCGTCGCTGGCGCTCTACCTGCCGAAGATCCAGACGGCAGAAGAAGCCGCGCTCTGGAACGACATCCTGTCGGCGCTCGAGCAGCACCTCGCGCTTCCAGTCGGAGCGATCAAGGTGTACGTGCTCGTCGAACAGATCGAGGCGTGCTTCCAGCTGATGGAGATCCGCGCCGCCCTCGGCACGCACTTCGTTGGCTTCAACACCGGCCGCTGGGACTACATCAACAGCGTCTCGGATGCGATGGCCTGGGATCCGGAGTTCGTCAACCCGAACATCGACGCCATCACGATGACCTACGGCTACATGCGGAACTACGAGGACCGCGTGCGGCGCGCCGTCAACACGCCGGACCGGCTGGGACAGTGTGCCCTCTGGCAGGGTGGCATGGAGCCGAACATTCCGGTCGGATCGGAGGCTGGCGTGGCGAGCGGCATGAAGAGGGCGACTGGTGGCGCCGAGCGCGAGCAACGCGAGGGCGCGAGCGGCAAGTGGGTCGCTCACTGGAAGATGGTTCACATCGTGAGGCCGGTGTGGGAGAAAGTCGGCCAGGACAACCAGCTCGGGCGGGCCTTTCCCCGGCTCACCTACACGCCTGCCGACGCCGCCGGTCTCACCCCGCTCGAACCGGCGCCACGAACCATTCGAGGCGCCCGCGATCTCCTGAGCGTGGCGCTGCAATACGGGAACGCCTTTGGACAGGGGCTCCAGGCTGCCGCGCTGAAGCCAGCGGACTTCTTCGGCAACGACGACGTCCTGTACCTGATGGAGGACATGGCGACGGGCGAAATCCGCCTCAGCATCCTGTGGGAGTGGCTCCACAAGCACGCGACGTTGACCGAAGACGACGAGATCGGCGTCAAGGCAGGCGACCGGTTCACCCCCGAGCTCTGCGCGCGGCTGCTCGTCGAGGAGTACGCGAAGCTTCAGAACGCGAACAACCGCGACGTCCACGACGTCTCGAAGGCGACGACGCTGCCGATTGCCAGGGCCATCGTCGACGCGTACGTTCTCGACGAGCTGAAGCTGCCGTGGTACATCGATTCTGCTCAACGCGAATCTCGACAACGTCAACCTGTCCGAAGCCGAGAGACGCATCCGCCTGCTGACGGACGCGTTCCGAACAGGCGGAACGCGCATTACCAAGAACCTGGACTTCGCGTGAGGACTCACCGTGAGGACCCAGGAGCGGTCCCAACGGACGGGGTGCTCGACCGCCGTTGCCGAGCGCTTCAAGTAGGCCTGATGAGCGGGTGCCGTCGCTCCGAGCGGCGGCACCCTTCTTCGGCTTTCCTGGGGTGCATGTCGGTGAGGGGCACTTGGCGGAACCCGGCGGAGGTCCTTCGGATGATCGCTCACGAAAAGGATTTTGCAGGCTGGATGTCGCCGTTCAATCCCCAAATAGCGCCGCAAACTCCCCGGCCAATCCGCGCGGGACGGTCAGGCACTGGCGATCGAGCCGGCCGACGGTTTCCGCGTTTACGTAGAGAGCGTCGGCTGTGAAGACGGGAATATTCTCGTACTGGTGCGGCCCGAAGTACATTCCGTAAAGCGTGTAGCCGGCAGCGCGCAGGATTGCGTCAATCTCACAAAAATGCGGCGCGCCGACATAGGGGGCGTCAAACCACACCTCCGTCAGAATCACGTCGAACGCCTGCCGTTCCAGCAGACCTTTGGCTCCGGACAAGACGCGCCCTTCGCCTCCTTGAACGTCCAGTTTCAGGATCGAGGCTGACGGAATAGCCTGTTCCGCGCAGAACTGGTCCAGCGTCTCCGAGGGCACTTCCAGCACGCTCTTCGTGCCCATGTAGGCGTGGCCCACCAAGTCGGGCTGCGTTGCCAGCAACGAACTGGTGTCCGACATGCGGTTCGATTGAAATCGAACGACGCCGGTGACATCGCTCATCGCCAACTGCCAGACATGCACCCGCGTGTCACCCGAGGCGGACCGTCTCAACTCCTCAAACACTTCCGGGACCGGCTCGAAGGAATGAATGACGGCGTCGGGAAAGAGCCACCGGTATCGCATCACGGATTGCCCGACGTTCGCCCCCACGTCTAGGATCAGACCGGCGCCGCGCTCGCCCAGAATCGCCCGCTGATCCGTAAACATGTTCTGCCGGCAGGCGTAACGCGGAGGCAACCAGCGGAGCTGCAGCCCCAGCGATCGCAGCACACCTTTGAGGGAGCGCTTCCATCGGCTCATGTGGCCTCCGTTCGACTCGCGGCCAATCGCTGCCGCGTCATCAACTTGACCACTCGAAGCAGTTGGACGAGATGGTTGACGACCGTCGGTCGCCAACGCTGGAAGACGTCGGTCTGCAGCTGCATCTCGGCCTCCGCCGACGCTAATCCCCCGGAGGGTCCTCTCAAGGACTCCAACCGGTCGGCGTAGATCGCCCACCGCGTGAAGTACATCCGATCGAGGGCCGCCAGGTAGCCGTTATGTTTGCCGAACGGACTCTCTTGCCACATCACGGGGTGAGCTTCGTGCCTGACCAGCGGCTCTCGATTCAGCAGCAATCCTCCCGCCCAACAGAGCAGCTGCGCGGTGTAGACGTTGTCCCAGCAGCCTTCCCCGACAATGTACGGCCGAAACCGGCGTCGATGCGACAGCCACCACGTCGCTTCCACCACGAAGACGTCTGTGCCGTAGATCAGCGGGCGTGTATCCCGTTCGGTTCCCGGCTCGAAGTCGGTTCGGGCAAACAGATAAGTCGGCCGGTCCCCCTGTTGCGCGCGCTCGATAGCCGCCGGCGTGAAGACGATGTCGGAGTTCGTGAACCCGAAATATCGTGCTCCGCGCTCGAGGGCTGCTTCTGCCAACCTGGTGAACAGCTCGCTGACCACCGGCTTCCGCACGCCCGGACGGCCCGACACGTTGTTGGAGTCTTGCTGCAATACGAACAGCGTGTCGAAGCCGTCGAACTCCTGCAGCTCGCCCCGATCGGCAAACTGCAGATTGACCGGTGGCATCGGACACAGATCGCGAAGCACGGCCATGGCTCGGATCTGCCGGCGCGCGGCGTCCCCAGTGGCGGGGTGAATGTGCGTGCCGAGGAGGACGCCAGACGTCATGTCGTCGTTCACTGCAACCGCAGCTGCCCTGGCGCGGCACGGCATCTAGCCGTGGGTGTCCGAGCCGACAGCAACTCCTCGACCAGATCAGTACGCTGCCCGATAGATCTCGAGCGCCCCGCTGGCGTCGAATGGCCTCGGGTTGAACGTCCCGGTCCACTGCTGGGCGGCCAGGTCGGCGAGTTCTACCAGCGCGTCGTCGGGCACGCGATGATCGCGAAGCCGTCCGCCCAGTCCGCCAGCTCGCGCGAGCTCCTCCAGCCTGACGGCCAGACGCCCGGTCGCCTCATGCCCACTTTTTGAATCGACGAGCGCCGCATACCGATCGGAAGCAGCTTGCGAGTTCCAGCGCACCACGTGCGGAAGCAGGATCGACAGCGCCAGTCCGTGCGCGAGATCGTAGCGCGCCGTCAGTGGGTTGGAACAGGCGTGCGCGGCGCCGAGCATGGACTGTTCGATCGCGATGCCTGCGAAGTGCGAGCCGAGCAGCATCGACGCACCGGCTTCGCGGTCGCCGGGATTCTCCAGAACGCGCTCGAACGAAGCGCGGAGAAGGTCCCACGCGCGGAGTGAAAACGTCTCCGACATCGGCGTGCGCCTGGTCGTGACCCAGGTTTCGACCGCGTGAGCGATCGCATCGTAACCGGCCATGGCGGTGACGCGGCGGGGCGCGCTCATCGTCAGATCGGGATCGAGAATCGCAATCTTCACCGCAGCCGACGGGTCCCCGCACGCCATCTTCATGTGCGTCGACGCGTCGGAAATGACGGCGTAACTCTGCGCCTCGCTTCCCGTGCCGGCGGTCGTGGGAATCCCGATCATCGGCAGCAGTGGTGTCGTCGCCTTCCCGTAGCCGCGGTAGTCGGCCATCTTCCCGCCGTTGGTCAACAGGAAGTTGATCCCCTTGGCGCAGTCGAGCGAGCTGCCGCCGCCCAATCCGATGATCGAGTCGAGCCCGAGCGGCGCGGCGAAGACGCGGCCGTGCTCGACCATCGCGGAATCGGGATTCTGGCCGAAGTCATGGAACGGCGTGACCTCGATCCCGGCGCTCGCGAGCGCGTCGGCCGCCGCCGCAACGTACCCTGCCTGCACCACTCCGGCGTCAGCGACCAGGAGCGTGCGTACGAACCCCAGCTCTTTCGCGAGCCTGGCGAGCCGCGCGAGCGTGCCCGATCCGAAAACGACTCGGGTACGTGGCTGAAAATCGAAGGAAGTCATCACTGTGTTCGGGGTTCGGGATTCGGGGCTTGGGACTCGAACGCCGGCGGATTTCTGAGGATCGTAGCGCTCGAGTCGATCGATGAGGTTCTTCCGAGCCCCACGTCCCGAGCGCCGAGTCCCGAGCGAACTATGCAGTAAACTCTATCACTCGCTGACGCGTAACCATCCCATGCCGACAACCGAGTCCACCGTTCGCCTCACGTCCACGCAGTGGCTGATCTGCGTCATCGCCGTCATCGGGTTCGCGTTCGACATCTACGAAATCCTGATGCTGCCGCTCATCGTGCGGCCGGCGCTGCTCGAGCTCACCGGCGCGGCGCCGGGTTCGCCGGAATACCAGATGTGGGTCGGGCGTCTCTTCTATATCCCGGCTTTTGCCGGAGGCATTTTCGGCCTGCTCGGCGGCTACCTCACCGACCGGCTTGGCCGCCGGCGCGTCCTGACCTACAGCATCCTGATCTATGCGGTCGCCGCGTTTCTGTCCGGCTTCTCGACATCGATCGGCATGCTGCTGGTGCTGCGGTGCTTTGTTTTCATCGGCGTTTGCGTCGAGTTCGTGGCGGCGATCGCCTGGCTCGCGGAGCTCTTTCCCGAGCCAAAGCGCCGGGAGAAAGTGCTCGGCTACACGCAGGCGTTCTCGTCAATCGGTGGACTGCTGGTGGCGTTTGCCAATGGACTTGCGGTCCAGTACGCCGCGTCCTTGCCGTCGATCGGAGGACTCGGCATCGAAGGTATCACCGACCCGCACGCGCCCTGGCGCTACACGCTCATGTCGGGTGTGATCCCCGCAATCCCGCTCATCCTGATTCGACCGTTTCTTCCCGAGTCCCCGATCTGGCAGCAGAAGAAGAACGCCGGTACGCTCAAGCGCCCGAGCATAGCCGCGCTGTTCGCTCCCGAGCTCCGCAAGACGACGATCGTGACGACCGTGATGTTTGCCATGTCTTACGGCGCGGCCTTTGGCGCCATTCAACAGATTCCGCAGATTGTGCCGGGCCTGCCCGAAGTCCGCGAGATGGTGCAAGGTCTGAAGCCTCCGCAGGCAAGATTGACCGAGCAGTCCGTTGCATCGAGCGTGACCAAGGTCCAGGAAGTCGGCGGCCTGGTTGGCCGCGTGATCATGGCCTGGCTCGCCGTCATCATCGTCAGCAGGCAGCGGCTCATCAGGATGTTCCAGATGCCGGGGCTGATCGTGATGCCGGTTGTGTTCGCGGTGATTGCGACCACGAGCCTGAGCTGGCTCTACGTGGGGATTTTCGTCGCCGCGTTGTTTACTGTCGGCCAATTGAGCTTCTGGGGGAACTACCTGCCGAGGGTCTATCCGGTCCACCTTCGCGGAACCGGTGAGAGCTTTGCCGCCAACATCGGCGGCCGCCTGATCGGCACATCCTTCGCCTGGGTGACTGCCACCCTCGCAGTCACGCCCGACCGTGCCTACGCGCCGACCAAAGTGGCGCTGGTGGCTGCCGGCGTTGGGTTCAGCGTCTATCTGGTGGGGTTCATCGTGAGCTTTTTTCTGCCCGAGCCTCCGCACGACGAGCTGCCCGACTAAAGCCACGGACAGCCACGGACGACACTGATTACACGGAAGGCACACTCCCCTCGGCCGGGGCTGTACAACCTCGGCTGCTGGCTCGTTTCAATCTATAATCTCGTCCTTACCTCTGGTGGACTCGCTGCGAGTGTCCGCTTCAGATGATCAAGTGCCCGAACTGCGGCAATGATGCGCCGGAATCAGCGAGGAGCTGCGTCGTGTGCGCTACTCCTCTGCCTCGTCCGAGTGTCGCGACCGCGGTCCTGACGCCACCGGTCGCGTCGCGCGGGGCGACCACCCCCGACTCCGAGACCGTTGCCGTGCCGTTCGTCAACCCATTCACCACCGGCGGGGCTGCGACCAGTCTCGTCCCAGGGCAGACGTTCGGCCAGCGGTATCAGATCATCAGCCTGCTCGGTGTTGGCGGAATGGGCGCCGTCTACCACGTGTGGGACTCGGAGCTGGCGCTGTCGCTGGCGCTCAAAGTGATCAAGCCGGACACCGATCCGGTGGCGACGCAGGAACTGGAGCGCCGATTCAAGCGTGAGCTCGTGCTGGCGCGGCAAGTGACCCACACCAACGTCATCCGCATTCACGACCTGGGAGAAATTGACGGCATCAAGTACATCACGATGCCGTTCGTCCACGGTACCGACCTCGCGCGACTGCTCTCTTCGGAAGGCAAGCTTCCGGTTGCGCGGGCGCTGCCGCTCGCCCGACAGATGGTTTCGGGGTTGCGGGCGGCCCACGAGGCCGGGATCGTTCACCGTGATCTCAAGCCTGCCAATATCCTCATCGACGATTCCGAAAAGGCGGTCATCACTGACTTTGGCATCGCGCGGTCAACCGACGCCGGCACGTTCGCAACCGCAGCCGGGGCAATTATCGGGACGTTGGCCTACATGGCGCCGGAGCAGGCGACCGGGAAACCGGTGGATCAGCGGGCCGACATCTACGCCTTCGGCCTGATCGTCTCGGAGATGATCGTCGGGAAGCGAAGTTCGAGCGGCGGCGACACCGCGCTCGCGCTCCTGATCGAGCGCGCCAGTCATGCACCGCCACGGCTGCGCACGATCGATCCGTCGATTCCCGAGGCGCTCGATCAGCTCGTCGCGCGTTGCGTCGCGCCGGACCCCGCCGCGCGGTTTCAGACAACAACCGAGCTCGAAGCTGCGCTCGATCGCCTCGATGCCACTGGCAACGAGAAGGTCGCAGCGGTGGTGCCGCCCAAGCTGCGGTCGCCGTGGATGCCTATCGCCGCCGCGGTGGTCCTCGGTCTCCTGATTGGACTCAGCGCGTGGATGTTCCTCCGACCCGATACCACCACGCCACCGCCGGCAGTGACGCGCGACCCGGTGTCGGTCCTGATTGCCGATCTTGACAATCAGGCGAACGACCCGGTGTTCACCGGATCGCTCGAACAGGCTCTGAGCATCGCGATCGAAGGCGCGTCGTTCATTTCGAGCTTTTCACGCACGACTGCCCAGCAGGTCGCGCAGCAGCTCAACCCTGGCTCGCCGCTCAACGAAGCGTCGGCCAGGCTGGTCGCGCAACGCGAAGGCATCAACTATGTCCTGACCGGAGCGATTACTGTACGCGGCTCGGGCTACGACCTCACGGTCAGGGCGGTCGATCCGGCAAGCGGCAACGAGCTCGCGAAGGCGACTCAGGCTGTCACCAGTAAGAGCGACGTGTTGAAGGGAGTGCAAAACGTTGCGTCGAAGGTGCGCGACGCGCTCGGCGACACCACGCCCGAGAGCGCGCGCCAGCAGGACGCGGAGACCGTTACCGCCGCGTCGCTCGAAGCGCTGCAGAGCTATTCGATCGCGCAGGATCTGTCGTCGAGCGGGAAGCCAGCGGAAGCGATCGAGCACTACCGCAATGCGATCAAGCTCGACGCAAACTTCGGACGCGCGTACTCTGGCCTGGCGACTGTCCTCTTCAACACCGGCCGGCAGCCGGAAGCGGCCGAGTTGTGGAAACAAGCCCTGTCGCACATCGATCGAATGACGGAGCGCGAGAAGTTCCGCACGCTCGGCCTGTGGTTCGCAGGGCCAGGCGCCAGCTACGAGCAGGCAATAGAGAACTTCGAAAAGCTGGTGGCGCGTTATCCGGCCGATCGCGGCGCTGAGAACAACCTGGGCTATTCGTCCTTTCAGATGCTCGATTTCGCCAAGGCCGTGGATCACGGCCGGAAGGCCGTCGCGCTCTATCCCATGAATGCGCGGTTCAACATGAACCTGGCGATTTATGCGATGTACGCCGGTGACCTGAAGACCGCCGAACAAGCGGCGAAGGCGGCACTCGAACTCAGCAAGGGTCAGTATCGAGCCTATCTGCCTCTTGCCGCGGTCGCTTTTGCGTCATCAGATTACGCAGGCATGCGGGCGGCGTACGACGGCATGCGCGGCACCGGACCGATAGGCGCCTCCCTTGCGACCCACGGCCTGGCCGATCTTGCCATGTACGAGGGCCGCTGGGCTGATGCAGAGGGGCTGCTAACGGCTGGCATCGCGGTTGATGAGAAGTCACCCAATCCGGTGGCCCGAGCGAACAAGCTCGTCGCGCTGGCCGAGCTCCACCTCGCCCAGAATCGCGTCCCGCAGGCGATACGCGCTGCGCAGGACGCGATGGCGCTCAGCAAGCAAGACTCGATTGTCGTTCCCGCGGCTCTCGTCCTCACCCGGGCCGGCAGGCGCGCAGACGCCCAGACCATTGCTTCGGACCTTGGCAAGCAGTTCCAGCGCCGCAGTCGCGCCTACGGCGCGATCATCGAGGCAGAGATCGCGCGCAGCGCTGGACGTTTCGTCGACGCCAAGGACGCGGTCGATCGCGCGCAGAAGTTTGCCGATCTATGGCTCGGACGCTTTCTGCTCGGCGTGACCTACGCCGAGGCCGGCGGCGACAAATACCTGTCCGCGCAGGCCGAGCTTGGGCTGGCCGAAACACGCCGCGGTGAAGCAGCCGCGGTGTTCCTCGACGACGTGCCGTCGTTCCGGTATCAGGCGCCGCTGCCGTACTGGATGGGCCGCGCCCAGGAAGGCATCAACAAGGCGAGTCCTGCGGTCGCCGACAACTATCGGAAGTTCCTCGCGTTGAGGCCCGAGGGTTCAGGCGACCCGCTCGCTGCCGACGCGCGGAAGCGGTTGGCGGCGCTGCCGGGCACCCGCTGAGACCGGCAACCTCCAACCATCACGGGGTGATCACGACCGTTCGGATCGCCTGAGACGTCGTGATCACGTTGAACGGACCTGTCGCCGTGACGGTCGTCGTTCCCGGCCGCCAATGGATCGAAGAACCAGCCCGTACTGCGTCCCGAACGGTATCGCCTGCGTGTAGTAGAAGCCCGGCTGGATAGACTTCGTCACCGTCTGGCCGCCGCCGACGGGCTCATCCGATCCGAGTTGGGCCACCCCGGCGTGACTGTTCGTCAGCGTGACCACGAATCCCGGCGACCCGGCGCGCACGTTCTGGACCTGGATCAGCCCACTGCCGTCCCCAGCTTCGGCAAACCAACCTGCACGTACCAGCTGACGACATTCGCGCTTCCCGCACCGATGCTCAGTCGGCAGGTTGATGATCTCAATCGCCGACGGCTGTGACGGTCACCGTCGATTGTCGTGCTCGTGAATCCTGGAGCCGACAGCGTCACCGTGGCCGTGCCGGACGGCGTTTTCGAGGCCCTGAATGACAAAGGGCACAAACGTCGTACCGTTCGCGACCGGCACTCGCAATCGTTGTTGAGCCCTGAGTCAGACTGTCTGGTGATACGAGCACCACGGACGGCGCGCTGCTGGTCGACGGTCATCGTGACGCCGCCATGCTGCGAGGCGCCAAGGGTCGCGAAGGCTGACCAAGCTGCAGGCCCGATCCGACGGTGAGTGACGGCAACCACGGGACGTATCGCTGGTGTGCTGACAGTGACGGTGCGCGTACCAGTCGTCGTCATCGTCAGCACTCCGGCCGGACCGGTAACGCTGACCGACGTCGTGCCGTTGCCAATCGGATCCAACGCGAGCCCGTAACCGTACCCGCCACGATCGACTGTGTGTGATAGATACCCGGCTGGATAGGCTTCGTGACGATCTGACCGATCGCAGCCGGCTCATCCGAAGACAGACGCGCAACATTGCCGTCGGTGCTGGTCAACGTAACAATGAACGGCGGCCCACCCGGGCGAACGTTCTGGACCGTGCACAACTGCGTGTTGCCCGCGCATGGCAGACCGACCTGGACATACCAATCCGTGTCGTCCGCCGAAAGATTGGTCTGGGCAGCCTCGAGGCTGAGGATCTCGATACCGATCGGGACGACGTCGACTGCATGCGAGCCGCCGGTGAAGCCGGGGGCGGAGATGGTGACGTTGGCCGAGCCCGTCACGTTCTCGAGCGCATGGATGTAGTAAGTCACGAAGGTTTGACCGTTCGGGACGGTGACGGTCGCCGATGCCGTCCCGACCGTGCTGGCGTCTCGCGACACCAGCACGCGCGACGGTTGACTGCTCGTGATCGTGACGTCGACGCCGCCATGTTCGGATGCCCCAAGGATCGCGAAGGTGGACAGCTGCAGTCCGGCGCCGACCGTCACCGCACTCTGCACGCTGATGGTGGGACCCGAGATGGTGACTGGCCGGACGCCAGTCGTCGTCATCGTCAGCACGCCCGCCGGACCGGTGGCGGTCACACTCGTCTGGCCGCCCGCCAGGGGGTCGAACGTCAAGCCATATGACGAGCCCCCGACGATGGCCTGGGTGTGGTAGATGCCGGGCTGGATCGGCTTCGTCACGGTCTGTCCCGTCGCGACGGGTTGATCCGAGCGCAGCTGGGCGATCGGCGTCTGCGCCGGTGCCAGCGCCAGCGACACGACGAAGAGTGGTCCACCGGGGCGAAGATTCTGGACCGTGCACAACTGTGTGTTGCCCTCGCATGGCAGACCGACCTGGACGTACCAGCCCGTGTCGTCGGCGGAGAGCGTCGTCGTGGCGGTGTTCAGGTTAACGATCTCGATACCGCTCGGGACGACGTCGACTGCATGCGAGCCGCCGGTGAAGCCGGGGGCGGAGATGGTGACGTTGGCCGAGCCCGTCACGCTCTCGAGCGCATGGATGTAGTAAGTCACGAAGGTCTGACCGTTCGGGACGGTGACGGTCGCCGATGCCGTCCCGACCGTGCTGGCGTCTCGCGACACCAGCACGCGCGACGGTTGACTGCTCGTGATCGTGACGTCGACGCCGCCATGTTCGGATGCCCCAAGGATCGCGAAGGTGGACAGCTGCAGTCCGGCGCCGACCGTCACCGCACTCTGCACGCTGATGGTGGGACCCGAGATGGTGACTGGCCGGACGCCAGTCGTCGTCATCGTGAGCACGCCCGCCGGACCGGTGGCGGTCACACGTCGTCTGGCCGCCCGCCAGGGGGTCGAACGTCAAGCCATATGACGAGCCCCCGACGATGGCCTGGGTGTGGTAGATGCCCGGCTGGATCGGCTTCGTCACGGTCTGTCCCGTCGCGACGGGTTGATCCGAGCGCAACTGGGCGATTGGCGTTTGCGCCGGTGCCAACGCCAGCGAGACGACGAAAGCCGGCCCACCCGAACGGACGTTCTGGACCGTGCAGAGGTGAGTGTTGCCCGCGCATGGCAGACCGACCTGGACGTACCAGCCCGATGTCGTCGGCGGAGAGCGTCGTCGTGGCGGTGTTCAGGTTGACGATTTCGATACCGCTCGGGACGACGTCGACTGCATGCGAGCCGCCGGTGAAGTTCGGAGCGGAAATGGTCACGTTGGCCGTGCCCGTGATGGCCTCCAGGCCATGGACGTAGTACGACACAAACGACTGGTTGTCGGGCACATTGATGGTGATCGACGCGGTCCCGGCCGTTGTGGAATCGGGCGCCACGAGCACGCGAGACGGAGTGTCGCTTTGAATGGTGACAGTCACGCCGCCGTGCTGTGCCGATCCAAGTGTTACCCCCGTAGACACCTGCCAGCGAAGCACCGACTGCTGTCGCGCCGGGCATCGTGATCCCTGCCTGCTGGTTTACGGTGACGGTGACGGTGTCCGGCGTGAGCCCGCTCGACGTGGCCGTCACGACGGCATTGCATGCCAGAGTTGCGGTTCCACCGTACGCCGGCCGGAACGTCGTGCTCACCAGCCCCGCGGGTATGGTTACCGACGCCGGTGCCGTCACGCACAGTGTGTCGGCGGACGACAACGTGACGACGAGATCGGCCAGCGCCGCGACCGGCGTGCCATTGCTCTCGAGTCGCACGGTCAGGAGCGGACCCGGCAGACCGTTATTGAATGACGCAACTGTCTCGATGATGTTCAGCCCGCCGCTGCTGCTTACCGTCGTGGTAGACGGAGAGTAGAGCGGGTTGCTGACAGTGACCGTCGCGTTGCCGAAACCGGCTCCACGGACCGTGGCGTTGGCGGACAGAGCGCCTTCAGGCACGGTGATCTGCGGCGTCAGGACCTCGACAATGGACGGATTGATGCTGACGACGTCCAGTGTGAGGCCACCGGGCGGCGCCGGGCTCGGCCCGATATTGACGGGCAACGCAGTCGACTGTCCGAATGCGACGTTGAGTGTCGCCGGAGTGCTGATCAAATTCTGGGTGACTGCTACGTCCAGGGTGCCCTGGCCGTAGTCCGGCGCCGTGGCGCGCAGCGTCGTGGTTCCGACATTGACACCGTTGACTGTGATCTGTCCTGCTGTTCCACCACCCGGTATCGAGACCGTGCCTGGTGCAGCGATCGAGGCAATACCCGGAGCGTCGCTCGTGACGGTCACGACGACGCCGCCGGCCGGTGCAGGCTCCGAGAGTGCGACCGTCGCCGTCACGCTTCGGCCCACGCCAATCGGCAGCCCATCAGGCAGGGACAACGTCAGACCGGTCTGCACTTCCAGGCATGCCGAGAACTCCGACGTGTTGTTGGCGACGTCCGTTGCGGTAGCGGTGACGAACTGGCCGTTGGCCACCGCCACGAACGGGATGGCCGCGTTTCCGAAAGTGTCGGTGAACACGACGAACGATCCGATGAGGTTCGCGCCCTCACCATTGCCCGACGCATCGCAGCCCTGGCTGGAAAACACGTCGATCTGGACTCCAGCGCTGGGCGTCGTGTTGAGCGTTACCTGCACGCCACCGGTCACGACGTCGAGCACCGGGAAGTTCTGCAGGTTGTTCGCGCCGGTGTCCGGGTCGCCGGCGTCATTGGCAGTGATGCCCGCCGTGCCCAGGTCGATGCCGAGCTGGCCGTTCTGGTAGAACGAATTTCCGCGGATCGCATTGTTCACGCCCGAGAGCACGCGCACGCCCGCTTGCGTGTTGAAGGCGATCACGTTGGGTTCAACCGATCCCAGAGGCCCAATCGAGTTGTCGTGGGCGCCCGCCTGGATGGTGATGCCGTTAGTGCCATTCGCGATCGGCTCGGTCGTTGCGAGGTCCGCGCCGATGATGTTGCCTGCAATGAAGTTGAAGCGGGCATCCGCGCCGCTGAGGGTAATCCCCGACTGGCCATTGCCCGAGATGACGTTACCCTCGCTGATACCAATCAGGTTCGACTGCGCATTGAAGATCGCGATGCCGTCGTTGGCGTTGCCGCGATCGGCGGCCCCGGTGTCGTCAGTTCCAATGAAGTTGCCGAAGACGAGTGTCGTCGTCGTCTCGAGTCCGTTCAGCGTGATGCCGTTTCTGCCGTTGCCGGAGATCACGTTGCCCATCCCGTCGGTTCCGCCGATGATGTTGTTCGGGCTACGGTCGATGAAAATGCCATCGGATCGATTTGGCTGTGCGGCGCCACTCAGATCCAGGCCGATGAAGTTGTCCTGGAACGAGTTGCTTCCGACACCCTGGAAGACGACGATTCCAGCGCCTCCAGGGTCGTTTGGCCCGGCGCCAGGCGGGTTGGTACCGAAGCGAGTGATGGCGAGGCTTCGCACCGATGAATTGGTGGTCGTGATGAAGAGACCGTTCGTCGACTGCCCGGCGTTGGTGCCGTCCAGTTCGATGACGGGACGGTCCACGTAGCCCGGTTGCGAGTTACCGAAGATCGTCACCGGATCGCTGATGGTAGGCAGCGCGGAACCCGGCCGGATGACATGCGGGCCAGGTCCGGGTATGTCGAACAGGATGGAGTCCTGAACCGACAGGTTGTTGTTGGCGCTGATCAACGCCTGCCGGAACGACCCGGTCCCGGTGTCGTTCGTGTTCGTGACCACGAACGTGAGGTTCGGATTGACGACCGTCGTATCCGCCGTCGCCGTGTTGTTTGCGGCAGTGGGATCGTCCGAGCTCGTGGTCACCGTCGCTGTGTTGCTGATTTGGCCGAGCGCGGTCGGCGTGACGAAGATGAGGACCGTGGCGCTCGCGCCGTTTGGCAACGTTCCGAGGCCGCAGGTGATCGTCGTCGTGCCGCTGCAGGTGCCCTGGCTGGGTGAAGCGGAGACGAAAGTCACCGTGGCCGGCAGCGTATCGGTGACGGTGACACTCGCCGCTGTGCCCGGGCCGTTATTGGTGATCGTCAACCCATAGATCAGTGCGCTGTTCACGGTCGCTGGATCTGGGGAATCGAACATCGTGAGCGCCACGTCGGCGCTTCCGTGGGTCGCCGACGATGAGCGTCACGCCCGTGGGCGTGTAGCTCGGCGTGTAGGTCTGGCCGTTGCCGTTGACGACGGCGAACGTACCGAGTCGCGTTCCGAAAGTCAGCAGATCGAATTGCTGCCCGTTGGTCGGCGTGAAGCCAGGGACGAGGCGTAGATCGAGCGTTCCGCCGAGCGATCCCGTTGCGTCGGACACGATCCCATCGCTCGCCACGCCGAGACGCAGCTGCAGCGTGCCCGACGAAGTGAATTGCACACCAGTGAGCAGAAGGGTCCCTACCGGGCCAGACTTGAGGAGCGTACCGGTATTGACAATGGTCCCGTTGGAAACGAAGAGGTTGTCCTGGATCTCGAACGTGCCGGCATTCAGGATCTGGCCGCCGTTCATTGCGAGCCCGGCCTGATTCCATGTTAGCGTTCCGAAATTCGTGATACTGCGGCCGAGCACGCCGACGCCCCCCGGAGTGTTGACGAAGAGTGAACCGCCGGTCTGGACGGTCATGCCACCAGTGCCAACAATGGGTCCTCCGGTCCAGACTGACAGCGCCTCCGAGCGCCAGATCGCCGACGCCACCGAACTGGCCTCCCGACATCGTTAGCCCGCCGCTGAGCACGGCCGGGCCGTCGAACGTGAGGTTCCCGCCGATGTTGACGATCGGCTCCTGGCTTTGCAGGCTGGCGAGCGTCACCACCGCCGACTGAATCGTCACGATCGGATTCGCGCTCGTACGGTTGATCACGACCTGGTCGCCGTTCTGCGGCACGATCCCGTCGCTCCAGTTGGCGGCGTCCTCCCAGAAACCGTTGGCATCGGAGATCCAGGTGCGCGTCACCGCGCCTTCCGGCTGGACGCACGCTGAGAATTCGGACGTATTGTTGGCCGGGCTTGTGGCTGTCGAGGTCACGAACTGCGCCGGGCGGCGGCGGCGAAGAGTGGAATCGTCGCGTTGCCCGTGCCGTCCGTTGTAACGAAAATGCTGCCGAGCACCGTCGCGCCTTCGCCGTGAGCTCGACGCATCGCATGCGGCGTTGCCGAAGAACGTGACGGTGAAGGTCGTGTTCGGCGTGCTGTTCAGCGTGCCCTCCACGCCGTCGGTCGCGCTCGTCAGCACCGGGAAATTCTGTCGACCGTTGGCGCCAGCGTCGGCGTCGGCCGCGTCGTTGAGCGTGACGCCGTCGCCTTCGAGGTCGATCCCCAGGAGACCGTTGTCCGAAATCCGGTTGTTCCGAATCGCATTCTGCGTCCCGCTCTCGATTCGGACGCCGACCTGGGCGTTGAACCTGATGACGTTGGCCTGGGACACGACTGTGGCATGGCCGATCAGGTTGTTGCTGGCGCCCGCCGTGACGAAGACGCCGTCGCCGCCATTCCCGAGCGGGTTGACGCCTCCCGCTGCCGTGCCGATGAAGTTGGGGCCAACTGTGTTGGATTGGGCCGTGCTGCCGGTGATGACCACACCAGCGAATGTGTTGCCGGAAATGATGTTCGGCTCGCCGAACGTTGCCCCGATGGAATTCGACGCCGCGCCCTCGATCCGCACGCCGTAGGCGTTGCTGATTGCAGCCGTGCCGGTGCGGTTCGTCCCGATGAAGTTGCTGACGATGTTGGTGCCGAGCGTGTCTGATCCGACCAGACGGATACCGGCCCCGCCGTTACCGGAGAGGACGTTGGCGAAAGGCGACTCCCCGCCGATCACGTTGTTTGAACTGTTCTCGACGCGGATGCCGTCGCCGCGGTTGGGCAGCGCCACCGTTCCGTCCGGATTCGTGCCGATGTACATCATCCAAACCCGGTGGCTTCCGGCGCCACGGAGCACGACACCCGAGCCACCGGGGCTTCCAGCCTGGCCCTCGGTACCGAAGCGGTTGATCACGAGCGACTGCACGGTCGAGCTGTTGCCGTCGATGACGAGCCCGTTCGCCGTCGGTCCGGCGTTGAAGCCGTTCAGCTCGATGAGCGCAGCGCCGTTCCATCCCGTCTGCGACGTGCCGTCGATCGTGGCGGGCCCCGTGATCGTCGGGAGGGGCGATTGCAGGTTGATTGTGTGCACCACGCCTGCGCCAGGGATGGCGAAGGTGATGAGGTCCGTCCCCACGCTGGCGTTTGCGTTCTCGATGGCTTGCCGGAGCGATCCGGCGCCGGCGTCGTTCGTGTTTGTGACGATGAAGCTCGACGATCCTCCAATCACGCTGGTACTCACGGCGACCGCATTGTTCGCGGGGACCGGATCGCTCTCGTCCGCCTGAGCAGTCATCGTGACGGCGAGCAGGCCGATGACGTTCGGCCTGACGGCGATTCCGACCGTCACGGACGCATCGTCGGCGACCGTGCCGAACGAGCAGCGTGAAGAGCGGCGTGAACTCGCAGGTTCCTGCGAGGGCGTCGCCGCGTCGATGATTACACGACCTGGTTCCAGACCGAAGCTGCAGCCTGGCGTCCGTCGCCGGGCTTGGACCGTTGTTCGTGAGAGTGATCGAGTAGTTCAGCGGTGTGCCCGCGACCATCAACGGGATCTGGCGAATCGGTCGCGGTGACGATGGCGAGCTCGGCGCTGGCCGCCGAACCTGCGACGCAGGTCGAGAACTCCGACGTGTTGTTCGACGCATCGGTGGCGGTCGCGGTGACGACCTGACCGGCGGCAGCAGCAAATAGCGGAATCGTGGCGTTACCGGCGCCGTCGGTCGTGACTGTCGTGGCGCCCAAGAAGGTCGCGCCTTCGCCGTTGCCCGACGCGTCACAAGCGGTGTTGCCGAACAATTCGATCCTGAACGTGGTGCCTGGCGTAGCTGTTCAGCGTTCCCGTCACGCCACCGGAGGCCTCCGCGAGGACCGGGAAGTTCTGGCGCCCGTTCCGCCGCCGTCGGTGTCGCCGAGGTCGTTGGCGGTGACGCCGTTGTTCTCCGAGGTCGATGCCGAGCCCGCCGTTATTGGCAATCGCATTCGCGCGGATGTCGTTGCCGGTGCCGTTGTTGATCGTGACGCCGTTGGTCCCGTTCGACACGATCCGGTTGCCAGCCGCGGCGGTGCCGCCGACGGTGTTGTTCGAGCTGTCGATGACGACGCCGTCGTTCTGGTTGCCGAGTGGGCTGCCGGTTGCGCTGCTGCCGATCCAATTGCCGGCGATCACGTTGCCGGGACTGTTGATGAACACCCCGACTCCATACCGCTGGTTCCCGGAGATAACGTTCCGCGCCTCGACGACCGATCCGCCAACGGTATTCCCGGACGATTCGATGATCGTGATGCCCCCGCCGCGGTTGGGAATCGACGCGGCTCCGGCCTCGTTGGTGCCGATGAAGTTGCCCTGTACTGTGTTGCCGGTCGTCTGGAACATCGACAGGCCGGTGTCATTGCCCGTCACCGGGTTGCCGAAGCCGTTGCCGGAGATGACGTTGCCGGCGCCGGCCGCGGTCCCGCCGACGAGCGTTGCGCTGGCGGCCGTCCCGATCTGCACGCCGATGCCAGTGTTCGCAATTGCGGCGGTCCCGCTTGCGTTCAGGCCGATGAAGTTGCCCTGAATCTGGTTACCGGTGATGGTGCCGAACACGCCGACGCCGAACGCGTAGACGCCGGACCCGGGCACGCCGTTGCCCGAGATCACGTTGCGCGCCGCTGCCGTCAGGCCACCGACGACGTTGTTGCTCGTCCCGAGATTGACACCGCCGGTGGCATTCGGCACGGCGGCCGATCCGGCGCTGTTCGTGCCAATGAAGTTGCCGAGCACCGTCGTTCCGGTAGCGCTCGAGAGAATGTTGATGCCGTTGCCAGTGTTGCCGGAGATGACATTGCGATCGGCAGCCGTCGTGCCGCCAATGATGTTCGACGGTCCGTTGACGTTGATGCCGGCTACAGTGTTGGCGAGCGCCAGAGTGCCGGTGGCGTTGGTGCCAATCAGGTTGCCCCGGATCGTATTGCCAGTCGCGGTCGTCGAGAGGATGTTGATGCCGAGGCCGAAGTTGCCGGAGATCAGGTTGCCCCTGACGGTGTTGTTCGAGCCGTCAATGCCAACACCGGCCGAGTTTCCTGTCGCGCCATTGCCCAGTGCGTCGGTGCCGGCGGCGTTCGTGCCGATGTAGTTGCCGATCACGAAATTGCCCGAGTCGCTGATGCTGATCCCGCGATTGCCGTTGCCCGAGATCAAGTTCCGCGCCGCCGCTGTCGTACCACCGATCGTGTTGTTCGTCGACGGCGAGAAGATGCTGATGCCTTGGTTGTTCCCCAACGCCGACGTGCCGGCGACGTTCGTGCCTAGGTAATTCCCTTCGACGAGGTTGCCGCTGCCGCTATTGAGATTGATGCCTGCCGCGCCAAACCGATTGATCACCAGGCCGCGGACCGTTGACCCACCCGCCGAAATCGTCAGTCCGTTGCCGCCGCCAGCCGAAGCGCCGCTCAGCTCCACGATCGGCGTGCCGGTGAAGCCGGGCTGGGTCGTGCCGTCGATGACGACCGGATTGGTGATAGTTGGCAACGCGGACGCCGGCGTGATCGTGAACGGTCCCGCTCCAGGGATGGCGAAGCTGATGATATCGGCCCCTGCGCTCGCGTTCGCGTTCAGGATCGCCTGTCGCAGCGAGCCCGGCGCCGCTGTCGTTCGTATTGGTGACGAGGAAGCTGGATGGTCCGCCGACCACGGTCGTATTCACCGCCACGGCATTGTTCGCCGGCACCGGGTCGGCCTCATCGGCCTGGACCGTGAACGTGCTGCCGAGCAGGCCGATGGCCCCCGGTGTGCCGACGATCCCGAGCGTCACAGTCGCGCCGCTCGGCGATCGTACCGAACGAGCAGGTGAGGAGCGGCGTCAGCTCGCACGCCGCCGTCGGACCCGTTGCGTCCACGTTGAACGGACCATTCCACAGCGCGCTGAGGATGACGTTGGCTGCCGGGCTGGGCCCGTTGTTGGTGACCGTAACCGTATAGGACAGCTGGCCGCCGACGACGACGGGATCCGGCGTGTCGACGACGGACACTTCGATCTCCGCGGCGGCAGCAATCGGCGTCACGCACGCCGAGAACTCGGACGTGTTGTTCGACGAATCCGTGGCCGTCGCGGTGACGACCTGGCCAGCCGCGGCGGCGAAGAGCGGAATCGTCGCGTTGCCGGTCGCGTCGGTCGTGACCGCCGTAGCCCCGAGGAACAGCTGCCCCTCGCCGTTGCCGGACGCGTCGCAGGCCAGGTTGCCGAAGAACTCGATCCGGAACGTCATGTCCGGCAGGCTGTTGAGCGTCCCCTGGACGCCGCCCGCCACCGCACTGAGCACCGGGAAGTTGGTCAGGTTGTTGGCGCCCTCATCGGTGTCGCCGAGGTCGTTCGGGGTCACGCCGTTTCCGATGAGATCGATCCCGAGCGTCCCGTTCTGGTGGATCGAGTTGCCGAAGATGGCGTTGTCCGAGCTTGACTGACCAACCAGCACGCCAATCGTCGTGTTGAACGCAATTTCGTTCCCCGCGCCGGCGACAACGCCACCGATGACGTTGGTCGAGGCGGTGCCGTCAACGTTGACGCCGACCTGAACGCCGATCCCGTTGCCGAGAGGGCCAGTGCCGGAGGCATTGATGCCGATGAGGTTGCCCTGCACGCTATTGGCCGTGGCGCCGCCGGTGAGGCGCACGCCCGCCTGGTCGTTGCCCGAGATGACGTTCCTGTTGCCGGCCGCCGGCCCGCCAATCGCGTTGGCCTCGCCGAGGACGAGCACACCGGCCTCGGTGTTGCCGAGATCCGCACTGCCAGTGAAGTCGGTTCCGATGTAGTTGCCGACGACGCCGTTTCCAAGCGCGCCGAGGCCGATCTGCACGCCGTTCGTGTTACCAGAGATGACGTTCCTCTCCCCGACGCCATCGCCACCGATTGCGTTTCCGGACGAGAGGACCAGGATGCCGTTGCCGTTGCCAAGCGCCGTCGTGCCATCGGGTCCCGTGCCGAGCCAGTTACCCACGACGACGTTGGTGTCGCCTCCTTGGAGGACGATGCCGCTGCCCAGGTAGCGACTGATGATGAGGGCGCGCACGACGCTGTCACCCGCATTGATCACCAGCCCGTTCGCGCCTGCAGGCGCCTCGCTGCCGTTCAGCATGACGATGGGCCTGTCGACGACCCAGCCCGGCTGCGACGTCCCGTCGATCGTGACGGGATCGGTAATCACGGGGAGGTTGGCGGTGAAGATCTGCCGAACCCCGGCGCCTGGGATGTTGAAGGTGATTGTGTCGTGGACGCCGGCGTTGGCGTTGGCGTCGAGGATCGCCTGACGGAGCGAGCCCGCGCCGGTGTCGTTCGTGTTGGTGACGACAAGCGTCGACGGTCCGGCGCCAACGACGGTCGTCGTCGTCGAGGCGGAGTTGTTCCCAGGTACGTTGTCGGTGCCCGCGGCGCTGACCGTGGCGGTGTTCGTAATCTCGCCCGCGGCCGTCGGCGTCACCACGATCGAGACCGTAATCTGAGAGCCGCTCGCGAGTGAGCCAAGCGTGCACGTGATCGTCGTCGTGCCGCTGCACGAGCCGGTCGACGTGGAGACCAGCGTGAGTGTCGACGGCAGCGTATCCGTCACGACCACGTTGCTGGCGGCATCCGGACCGGCGTTGGTGACGCTGATCGCGTAGGTCAGCTGGGATCCGACCGTCACCGGATCCGGCGAGTCCGTCTTCGTGATCGACAGATTCGCGGTGCCGGCGGTCGGATCGACCTGCTCGCAGAGCGAGAACTCCGACGTGTTGTTGCCGGAATCGGTCACGGTTGCCGTGAGGACGCTGCCGGCCGGGACGAGCGAGGTCGGGAACGTCGCCTCGAAGCTCGCCTGGCCGCCACCCGGGCCCGGGCCGGACGTCAACTGGCCGACCGGCGTCGCGCCTTCGCCGGCGCCCGACGCGTCGCAGGCCGGGCTCGCGTAGAAGTGCACGTGGAACGGTCCGCTCGGTGTCGGGTTGAGATCGACCTGGACCTTTACCTCGTTGCCGACCGTCCGCGCCGAGCTGAGCACCGGGAAGTTCAGCAGGTTGTTCGAGCCGCCATCGGCGTCTGTGGCGTCGTTCGGCGTCACTCCGGTCGGAAAGAGATCGATGCCCAGGAGGCCGTTGCTGGAGATGCGGTTGTTGACGATGGCGTTGCCGGTGCCGGAGGAAATGAGGACGCCGTTTTCCCCGTTGAACGCGATCGCGTTTCCGATGCTCGTGGTCAGGCTACCGATCCGGTTGTTGCTCGTCATGACGAAAACGCCCTGGAGGGCGTTGCCGATGGCCCCGGTGCCGCTCGCGTCCGTTCCGATGAGGTTGCCGACGAGCGTGTTGGCGCCTACGTCGGTCGACGCGCCACGGAAGGCAACGCCAGAGATCGCGTTCCCCGAGATGACGTTGCCCTCGCCGGTCTGCTCGCCTCCAATCGTGTTCCCGCTCGCGGTATTGCTTACATCGACGCCGTAGGCGCCATTGGGAACGGCGCCAGTTCCAGTGGCGTTCGTACCGATGAAGTTGCCGAGCACCCGGTTCCCGGTCGTTCCGGCGTTTACGAATTGAACGCCCATCTGGCTGTTGCCGGAGATGACGTTGCGTTCCGCAGCCTGCGGTCCGCCGATCGTGTTGTTCGCCGCTTGCAGTTGAACGACCACGCCAGCTCCGTTGGGAATCGCGGCCGTCCCGGTGGCGTTCGTCCCGATGAAGTTGCCCGACGCGACGTTCCCGTTCGTCCCCAGACCGCTGAACACGATTCCCGAGGTGTTGTTGCCAGACAGGATGTTGCGTGCTCCGGTAGCGGCGCCGCCGACGGTGTTGTTCGAGGCGCCCGCGAACATGGCGACACCCCGGAACGTGTTGGGAATGGCCGTCGTAACGTCGGCGTTGGTTCCGATGCGGTTCCCCTGGACGATGTTGTTGTTTGCACCAACTCCGTTCAACTCGACGCCGTCGCTGAGGTTGCCCGAGATCAGGTTTCCCGCGCCTGCCGCGGTCCCGCCGATCGTGTTGCCAGGCGACTGGATTCTGACGCCGTCGTTCCCGTTCGGAACCGCCGCTGTGCCCGTGGGGTTCGTGCCGATGTAGTTCCCGGCGACCGTATTGCCCGTCGTGCCCGCGGCAGTGAGGAAAACTCCGAAAGCGGTGTTTCCAGCGATGATGTTGCGCGCCGCGGCCGTCGTGCCGCCGATCGAGTTATTCGCCGCGCCGTTCGACACGATCACGCCGCTGTTCACGTTCGGGATGGCTGCCGTGCCCGTGGCGTTGGTACCGATGAAATTTCCGAGCACAGCGTTGCCGGCCGTTCCGACACCTTGGATCAGGATTCCCGACGCGCCGTTTCCGGACAGGAGGTTGCCCGCAGCTGCCGCCGTCCCTCCGATCGTGTTGTTCGCCGCGCCGCCGGCGACGAAGACGGCCTGGAACGTATTGGGAATCGCCGCCGTGCCGGCCGCGTTCGTGCCGATCCGGTTTCCCTGGACGAGGTTGTTGCTGAACGCCCCGTTGATATCGATGCCGTCGTTGAGGTTGCCGGCGATGAGATTCCCAGCGCCGGCGGCGGTTCCGCCGATCGTGTTGCCGGCCGATCGAACGGTAATACCGTCGCCGCCGTTTCCGAGCGCGGCCGTGCCAGCCGCATTGGTTCCAATGAAGTTGCTTTCAATACTGTTGCCGCCGCTCACGAGGAGAATGCCCGACAATGGGAACCTGTTGATCGCCAGGCCCCGAATCACGCTTCCACCGCTGTTGCCGGTGAGGTGGAGACCGTTCAGGTTGTCGGCGTTCTGGCCGCTGATTTCGATGAGCCGCGGGCCGGCCTGGGTAAAGCCCGGCTGCGTCGTGGCGTCGATTACGACCGGCTGAACGATGTTCGGGAGATTCCGCGTGGTCGGCGTAATCGTGTGCGGACCAGACCCCGGTATGTTGAACGTTATGGTGTCGCGCGGCCCAGCGTCGTTCGCGTCGAAGATGGCCTGGAAAAGCGATCCAGGGCCGCTGTCGTTCGTGTTGGTGACGACCAGCGTGCTGGCGCCTGGCGTGATGGTCGTCTCGACGAACGCCGCATTGTTAGCCGGGTTGGGATCCGCCGTCGTCCCCGTCACACCGGCCCGGCTCGAAAGAGTTCCCCCGGCGCGAGGCCGCACGACCACTGTGATCGCCGCTGTCCCAGTGTTGAGGGTGCCGAGCGGGCATGTCAGGCGCGTGCGATCGATGATGCAATTGTCGGATCCACCGACGCTCACGAGATCTGCGATTGAACCCCACGAGAAATCGAGTTGCACGCCGGTCGCAGGGTTTGGCCCGCTGTTCGTCACCGCGATGTTGTAGGTGAAGTCAGCGCCCTCGACCACTGGAGTGGTCGGCCCCTGGAGCGTTACTGCGAGATCGGCCGAAGGCTGATCGCACGTGTTCAGGAAGACGAGCACCTGGCTCTGGAACGCCCCACCAAGCGGCGCGACGATGTCCGGCCGCCCGTCGTTGTTGAAGTCGGCAACGACTGGGAGCGAGATCGGTGGCGTTGCGAGATAGAGCGTCGTTGCGAAAGTGCCTGTGCCATCGTTCAACTGAATGACGATCCCGCCACCTTCGCGGGGCCACACCAGATCGATGTCGCCATCGCTGTCGAGGTCTCCAACGACCGGGGACTCGTCGGTCGTGTCATCGCCCACGACGACCGACATGGTGAATCCCCCGCTGCCGTTGCCGATCATTTGTCGGAGGGCGTTCTCGGTTGGTGACACGATCCCAATGATCAGATCGGCGAGTCCATCGCCGGTGAGGTCGCCGGTCTTGATGACCCCGGATACCCCCGGGATCGCGATCGTAATCGGTGGCTGGAAGCCGCTGGCCCCGTTCCCCATGATGATCATGAGTTCGACGCCATCGTTATGCGCCGCGAGGTCGGGGTTACCGTCGTTGTTGAAGTCGTCGACCAGGACACTCGACTGTGTCGTCGTCGTACCGAAGGTCGTTGGCAGCTGGAAGGTCCCGTTTCCGTTGCCGAGCCGGACGGTGATGACCGGGCCCGCGCCGCTGCTTCCGAGCGCGAGGTCGGCGTTGCCGTCGCGATTGAAGTCGGCGGTCACCACGGTCTCCGAGCCGTTTGCCAGCGGAATGGTGACAGGCGCGGCGAAACCGCCGAGGCCGTTGCCGAGCAGCAGCCAGGCCTGTGCATCGTCTTGCGACACGATGACGATATCCAGATGGCCGTCGTTGTCGAAGTCGGCTACGGCGCCGCCGTCAGGAGAGCCCGGAATGGTCATCGTCGCGTGGGGGCCGAACCCTCCGGCGCCGTTGTTGAGGAGGACGCCGATCGTGTTCACGCCGACCGGCCCGTAAATCAGGTCGAGGTATCCATCCTCGTTGAAGTCGCCCTTTTCGGCTCCAAACTGCAGGTCGAAGTCTCCGGCGATGAAGCTGGTCGGACCCGAGAAGCAGACGGTCGTGCAGGGAGTGACAGTGGGTGTCGTCGATGCGGTGACGACGGCAGTGTTGTTGGTGGCAACCGGGTCGCCTTGATCCGCCGACACCACCGCGGTGTTCTGGTGCGCGCCCGCAAAAGTCGGATTGACGGTCACGACGACCGTCGCGGTCGTGCCACCCGCCAGAGTGCCGAGCGTGCAACGGACGATTCCGTTGGCGTGGGTGCACGAGCCCGATGACGTCGTGGCGCTGACGAAGGTGACGCCTTCCGGCAGCGTGTCGTCCAGGACGACATTGGTCGCCGCCGCCGGCCCGGCGTTCGAGACGCTGATCGTGAACGCGAACGGCGTGCCGATCGCAATCGTCGCCGGAGCGCTGGCAACGATGCCGACGTTCGCGAGCGCGGCCGCTCCCGCGACCGTGATCGTCACAGTTTGATAGTCGGTGAGCCCGGTCGTCGATGTGAAGCGCGCAGTAAAGGTGTAGGTACCCGGTGTTGTCGGCGTGCCGGTGATCCCGCCAGTCGCCTCGTTCAGCGTCAGGCCCGGCGGCAACGATCCACCGGAAACGGTCCACGTCCCGGGCACAGTCGACGGCAGTGTCGTCGTATACGGAGTGTTCAGGCCGCTATCAGGCACCGGCGCATTGGATGTCAGCACGCCGGCGACCTCGGGCTGGGTGATTCCGAGATTGGCTTCAGGCGTGTTCACAGCCTGTGCGACCGCGACCGGAGTGACGTTGTCTGCGGCGCGGAATGTGATCGCATCGGTCTTGTCCGGATCGAAGACGCGGAGCGTGATGCGCGCGGTCTCGCCTGGTGCAATCGCAATCGTGAGGTTTTCGAGCTCAGGATTCTCGAGCTCCGGGTTCAGGAACTCGTCGGGGCTCACGAACCTGGGGCTGGGAATGTTCGCGAGGAGGACAGTCTGCGTCTGCTTCAGGAGCGAGCAGCCAAGTACAACCGGCGTCCGATAGATCTTGTGCGCGATGAGCTGGCTCCTGAAGCCAGCGGGGAGCGTGCCATTGAGTCCGAGCTTGACGGTGTACGACCCCGAGGTGTTGCCCTTGTTCGTGACCGTCCAGGTCGTGTCGCTCAACGCCCCGTTGACGAGGTCGGTGTTTTCGAGCTCGGGGTTCTCGAGCTCGGGATTCTCGAGTTCCGGGTTTTCGAGCTCAGGGTTTTCGAGTTCGGGATTCAGAATCGACGGGTTGACGACCGTCGCGTTCTCGAGCTCGGGGTTCTCGAGCTCCGGGTTTTCGAGCTCGGGATTCTCGAGCTCAGGATTGCGAACTGTTGCGTTCGTCATGTCGAGGTTGTGCACCTCGGCGTTCTCGAGCTCGGGATTCTCCAGTTCCGGGTTCTCGAGCTCGGGGTTCTCGAGCTCAGGATTGGTCGGATCGGGATTGAGGACGATCGTGCCTTGCTGGCCGTTGGGCACCGGCGCGCCGTTGGGGGCAGTGAACTCGACCACCCCCACGTTGATCTGCGCATGAGGATCAGTTGACCGCGCAAACACGGTGCGCGCCACCGTCGATCTCGCCGGCACTTGCACGTCGAGTGTCGCGAGTTGCTCGAACTGCTTGAAGGAGGCTTGTACGCCTGCCGCCGGCGGCGCGATTGTCAGCCGATAGGTCCGGACAGTCGTGCCGTTGTTTTGCGCGAAGACCGGAAAACTGCGTTGCAAAGTCGGGCTCAGGGTCCGCGAGTTGCCCAGAGCGCCGACGACGAGACCTCGCGTGATCCGTGCGGTGTAGATGTTCTGGTTACGCATCCCGGCCTGTCCAGGCACGCACGGCGGGACGGTTTGGCCGGGATCGAATCCGCTCTGCGTCGGCCGAGCGAAGTCCGGGGGATTCGGCGGCGTGTAATCCGTCCACACACCGTTCCCGGGCGGGCGGACGTCACGATTGTCGGTCCAGATTCCGTGGAAGACCGGGCTTGCCGTCGCTCCTGTGTTGAAGCGCCAGGCCGGTCCATCGCGCACAAACGGAGCTTCGGTCGCGACGTCGAGATAGTCGCCCATGAACGGCGACGTGCCCGATCGGAAAATCGGCAGGTTCGGCGGGCTGAACTCGAGCTGGTTGATTCCAAGGACGCCTGGCACCGCTCCCTCGCGATATTGCGAGAGACGGAACGGCGTGAACGACGGATTTGGACCTGGATCGGCCTGCGCCGCCCACACGTCGATCGTGTGGCGGAGCCCCGGCGAGTGGGTGCCATCGAGGATCGGCCCCTCGTCGACGAACTCACCAAAGAGCTGAGAGTAGTCTTCGCGGAGGTCGTAGTAGATCAACTGCAGCTTGCCTTGCGCGAAGGCGAGCGCGGGCATGAACTGGTGGCCTGGGTTGCCCTGATTGTCTACCGTGGCCGGCGGCGACCATGTTACGCCGTTGGTCGAAGTCGACACCACGACGCGTCCGTCGTTGACTCGGCACGGTCGGGCGCGAAACCACGAGCCGACCACGCAAGGTAGGCGCGACCGGTTCCGTCGATGGCCAGCGCTGGAAACGCGTTGGTGCGGAAGGTTCTGTTTTCGAGCGTGCGCTGTTCGAAGGGGCTGAGTGTTGAGACGACTGTTGGCGCCGTGAACGTGGTTCCCCCGTCTACTGACTGGACCGTGACGATCGCGTCATCCTTGACGCCGTCGTTAAACTGGCGCCATGCAATGTGCACGGCGCCGGTGACCGGGTTGATGGCCAGCGCCGCGCCTTGAGACAAGCGCGGCTGAACCGGTACCGGGGTTCCGACGAGGCGCGACACATAGTTGAGATCGAGCGCGTTGATCGCGCAGTCGTTGATGACGTCGGCACTGGGGTTGAATCCCGTTTGCCCGCACGATCGTCCGTAGCTTGCCCGCACGAGATTGGTGTCCGCCGAGCTGGCGATGCCGTCGCCGTTTACGTCAGCGCTGGGGACTCTGCTGATGATCCGTGGCGTACTCCACGTTCGTGCACAATCGAGGGAGCGGCTGAACATGATTCGGCCACGTTCCTCACCGGGACCATCGAAAAGCGCGTACGCCATGTAGACGCGCCCGCCGGGGAACGTCTGCAGCGGAACACCAGTCGTTGCCGCCCCCGATCGTGCACATCTGCGCTCCGGCACGCGGAATGTCGACGGCCATCCACGGCTTGTCGACCATCTGCTCTGCCGCCTGTTCGGCGCCGGCGCGCACGCTGGGTTTTCGCTTCTTGTTGTCCCGCTCCTCGCGTCGGGCGACTCGCGTTGAGGCCTTCGCTCCGCCCTCCTGGCGGCGCGCGACGGTTGGCACCGGACCAATGCGATGAACAATCGAGGCACCGAGGTAATCGATCGGCTCGCCTGCGGTTCCCTCCTGGTTGTTGTTGTCGATGAAGCGGGCGACGAAGATCGCGCTGCCACCGCCCTCTTCGCGATCGAAGACCAGCCCGCCGTAGTAGAAGAGCCCGTTCGTTCCCGGCCGGATGATCGGATCGGCGCCGGCGCCATAGCCCCTCAAAGGAGAGTTCAGACCGACCGTAGACGAATCCTGAGGAAACCCGGGTAGCAGTCGGGTCTTCCAACTGAGCCCGCCATCTTTCGTCGTGTACCAACCGAGCCACGCGTCGCCAGTCACCCGCTCCCCGACCGCCGGAAACGGAATGTCGACGGTCCGATAGTCGTTTGCGCCGGCGATGCAGTTGCGCGGATTTCGGCTCGAGCACGCGATTGACGGTTCGTTCTGACGCTGGAGTGTCCAATCGCCATCTGCGCCGGTACCGGCGATGACGTTGACGTTTGCGCCAGCCGAAGTCTGTTGCTGTTGTTGTTGAGCGCCAGCGCGTTCGATGGCTAGCCCAACACACAACGCCAGCATCGCACCGCCAGTCAAGCGACGGACGGTTTGTGCGCGCCGCGAATATGACATCTCCAGCCTCACGACTGCGGCGATGTTCACCACTGCTGGCGACACCGCACATAGTTAGAACGACACTCGTGTCGGTGTACTGGCCATGATCGACACTTCGGCGCGCAAGACACAGTGCGCCTGTGCGATCGATCGATGAGCCGCCGATGCGCGTCGAAGCTAGCCGTTCGTGGGCAGGCGATAGTTCACGCACGAGCGCCGGGTTCGCAGCACCGACACCGCCGAGTAACCACCCTAGGGATCGGAAAGGGTGCGATTCTAACGCGAGTTAGTACGGAATGTAGCGGTTAATTCGTTGTTTTTCGTGACGTTTTTTTTCGGTTCGTCGGTGAGTGCGCGATGACTCGGGCAAGTCGTTTCTGACGGCGACAAAAGTGGCGAGCAGAGAAGACCGCGATCGCCAAACCGCTGCAATTTCCTGAGAAGGGCATGGCGTTCTTCTTGCTAAACGACCGCACCTGTTTGCTCTGATAGCAGCGTGCCGCCGGAGGATTCATGTTTCGCCGACAAGTCAGTGCTCTGTCTCTCGTCGCCTTCTTGGCTTTCGTCACGCCTGCGGCTGCCGCGGAGATCACCTTCGAGTCCGACGTCTGGGATCTCGGGGGCACGTTCGACTTGTCGATTCTGGTCTCAGACGCTCCGGACCTTTTCACCTACGGAGTCGACCTGTTGTTCGACGCTACTGTGCTCTCGTTCGTTGGCGCGTCGAACGGGACCCTACTGCCAGCTGACAATTTCGGCAGCGTGAATTTCGACAACTTCGTTGGAGTGTTTAACAATCTCAGACTCCCCTCCAGGTGTCATGGGGGATGGTGTCCTTGCCGTGCTGACGTTTCAGGCTATCGGTGTTGGTCCCGCCAATATCGAGTTTTTGACGTCGACGCTTCTTCTTAACTCTATTCCCTACGATCCAACGCTTCCGCCTCCCGAGAACCCATCTGTGATTCCGGTGACGTTCGGGACCGCTGACGGGAGCGCCGCGATCTCGGTAGCTCCAACAGCTTCCGTCCCCGAACCCTCGAGTCTCGTCCTCCTCGGCGTCGGACTCCTCGCAGCGGCGCGGCGACTCCGTCGTCGAAACCCTGTCGGGAATCAGACGACCTAGGCACTCGCTCAGCAGCGCGGTTCGCTCCTGCTACCATGGACTGACTTGCTTGGGTCGGCCGAGCAGGAGCGTTCATGCGAACTCTTGGCGCGCTGCTGATCGTCTTGCTCCCCGCGTCACAGGCAGCCACACCACAGGCCCGCTACACCCTCGACGACGTTCTCGCGCGAGCGGGGCGGTACACGGTGGAGTACGGCGAGTCGCTCGCGAGTGTTCTGGCTGAAGAGACTTATGTGCAGCGTCTCGTCTGGCGACGAGACCAAGGCGTCAAGCAGGAACGGAAGCTCCGGTCGGACATAGCCTTCGTCCGTCTGGTCAACAGCACAGAGTGGCTCACTTTCCGCAACGTCCTGGCCGTCGACGACGCGGCGATTCCCGATGCGGACGGCCGCCTCGAACGCCTGTTCCGTAGTCCACCGGTGTCACTGGTGGCTCAAGCGCGCCTGATTACCACCGAGAGCGCCAAATTCAACATCGGACCGATTGCCCGCGATATCAACGTTCCGACGACGACGCTGCACTTCCTGCATCCGAAGCATCGGCCCAATTGCCGATTCAGCAAGGAAGGCGAGGAAGTGCTCGACGGCGAACGCGTCTGGGTGATTCGCTTCAGGGAGCGAGAGCGAGGCACCTTGATTCGGGGAACCGATGGACAGAACCTGCCAGCCCTCGGACGTCTCTGGATCGTGCCCGCCGACGGTCGTGTCGTTCGAAGCGAACTGGTGATCGAAGACTTCCTTCGCCGTGGGGACTCGAAAGCCGAGATCGGTGTGAGATGGCGGCGGGATGCGTCGCTCGATCTCTGGGTGCCAGCGGAAATGCGCGAGCGTTACGAGGGTCCCTGGTATGAGCCACGCGACTCGAGGCCGCGCGAACGCTACGACATCGATGGTGTTGCGACTTACTCGAACTACCGCCGCTTCACGGTCGATGTGCGAATCAAGTAGCTAGCCGAGACAGAACAGTTTTCCGTCCTGGGAACCGATGACCAGTCTTCCCGAGGCAAGCGCTGGGGACGCCGATAGCGGGGCACCAGCTTCGAACTGAAACACGCTCTTTCCGGTCGCAACGTCGAGAACGTACAGCTTTCCGTCGTTCGACCCGACGTAGGCGAGGCCTCCGGCGATGACCGGCGAGGAATCGACGCGCGCGCCAGTGGCGAACGTCCAGAAGGCCTTGCCGGTTTTGCGGTCGAGCGCGTGCACCATCTTGTCGCGTCCGCCAACGACCACACGATCGCCGAGAACCGCCGGGGAGGAGTAGAAGGGAAAGCTTCGATCCGGGTGCTTGTAGCTCCAGACAATCTTCTTGGCCTTGAGGTCAACGGCTAGCACGTCATTCTCGTAGGTGCCGTAGTAGGCGCGTCCTTCGACGATAGCCGGGGATGCTCCGGTATACGCGCCGAACGGCATCTTGAGAACCTCGACGCCGTCGGCCACACGAATACCGCGCAGAATCTCGTCGCAGCCGGCGATGTATGCGACTCCGTCGACTATCGCTGGCGTCGCGTGCACGTAGCCTTCCGTTTGAACCTTCCATGCCAGCTTGCCGTCCTTCGCGCCGAGCGCGTACAGGTGCGAATCGTAGGAGCCGATGAGAACCTTGTCGCCCGCCACGACCGGCGACGATTTGATCTCGGTGCCGGTCTTGAAGGTCCAGGCGACCTTCCCCGTGGCGCTCTGCACCGCGTGAAGTACGCCAGTCAAATCACCGATATAGACCAACCCGCCGGCCACCGTTGGCGAGGATTCGCCAATTCCGTCCGCCGACGCCTTGTATTTCCACTTCGGCTTGCCATCGGCGAGGTTGACGGCATGGAGCTCGCCCGTCTGCGAACCAACGTAGACGGTCCCATCGACGATCGCCGCCGATGACTCGATCGCGTCACCCGCCTCGTAGGTCCACAGGACCTTGAGCGCGCCCGGCAGCTTCGCGTCCGAGAGCCCCGACAAGGTCGGCGTCCCCCGAAACTGGGTCCAGCGATCGGCGGGCGACGAACCCGGCGCCTGCGCCGACAGCGTCGCAACGACGACGGCGAGAGCGACGACGAGTGTGGCTTCTTTCGCGCCGCTCATGACCTGGATCCCCAAAGCTGCGTCAGGAGCGTGCGCGTCACTTGCTTCCGGCTGCGCCCGCGCTCGAGATCGCGAAGAGCTCGTTGCGGTTGACGATGAACAGCGCGCCATTGGCGGGCACCGGGGTCGAGTAGACCGAGCTTCCCATGTTGCTCTCCGCGACCACCTTCATCGTCTTATCGGCGTTGAGTACCGTGACGTCGCCGTCTTCGTCGCCGAGATAGACCTTGTCGCCGATGACGATTGGCGAGCCCCAGATCGCGGCGAACATGTCGTGGGTCCAGAACGGCTTGCCGGTTTTCACGTCGAGCGCGTGCAGGAAGCCGCTGAAGTCGGAATAGAAGAGGATGCCGTTATAGATCGCTCCGGTCGAGATCGAGCGCCGGATCTTGTCGTAGTGCCAGATCTGGCCGCTCTTGGTGATGTCGCCGGCCTTGGTCGGATCAATCGCGTAGAGATGCCCGACGCCTTCGCCATGTTCGGGGTCCTGGCCGTTGGCGATATAGACCACGTTCTCATAGAAGATGGGCGTGCTGATCACCTCGTTGCGGGTTTTCGGCCAGACCGAGTCCTTCGGGTTCAGGTCGAACTCCCATAGTTTCTTGCCGCTCTTGGCCTCGTAGCTTCGCACCCAGCCGTCGCCCTGCCCGACGACGACCTGAACGGTATCGCCGATCTTGCCGACGGCCGGCGACGACCATTGCCCGTGGAGGATCTTGTCGCCGGGCGACGCGTCTTCCCACACCAGCTTGCCGGTCGTCTTGTCGAGCGCGATGATGGCGGGTGATTTCGGCGACGGCACGTTGACGTGGCTCTCGTCCTGGCCGTTCGACGTGCTGACGTAAATGAGGTTCTCGTACGCAACCGGCGAGGAGTTCGCCATGTTGTGCTGGAACACGCCGAGCTCGTCCATCATGTCGTACCGCCAGATGATGTCGACGTCGGTTTCGCGGGTCTGCTTCTCGTCCTTGAACGGACCGTCGTTTTCGCCGTTGTCGCGGAAGCCCTGAATGTCGATCGCCATGACTTCGCCGCGATTCGAGACGTAGTACACGATGCCGTTCTCGACGAGCGGCGAGGAGCAGATTCCCTGGAACGGCCAATCGTTCGCGCGGCCCGCGGTCAACTTGTCGTGCACGGCCTGCCACAGGAACGAACCATCCGATTCCTTGAACGCCATCAGCACGCCCTTGTCGCCCTTGATCGCCGGGTCCTTCATCGATTCGTTGTTGGTCCCGACGAGGACGACGCCGTTGGCGACGACCGGATTCCCGTAGGCCTGCGAGCCGAGCTCGGCCACCCACTTGATGTTCTTCTTGGTCTTGATGTCCCAGCTCGTCGGCAGATCCTTCATGCTGGAAACGAGATTGCGGTCAGGTGTGCCGCCCCACATCGGCCAGTCGCCCTTGCCAGGATCGGAGCGGGCGATGAGGCCGAGTGTGCCGATCGAGAGGAGGCCAACAGCCGCCACGGCGTGCTTGAGCATCTTGGACATGATGTGTGTTATCCCAGCGCGAGCTGCGAGCCGCGAACGGCTCGCCGCGAGCCGCGAGTTACTTGTTCTTGTAAACCTTGATGTTGTCGTAGTAGAGCTCCGAGCCGCCGCCGACGCGCGACGGCGCATCCGCGTAGAGCCCGGGACTTCCCTTGAGGTTGCCAATCGGATCGACGCGCTCGATGGTCCACGCCTGGGGCTCGGGCTCGCCCTTGGGCCAAACCTTGCCACGCGCGCGCACCTTGCCGCCATCGAGCGACTGGACTTCGAGCTTCATCGTGTACCAAACGTCCTTGTCGAATTTGAAGGGCATCTTCACCGTCCGCTGCGTCTCTGGTTGCCACGGCTGCAGGTGAAGTTCCTGGTGATTGCCGAAGACCACGAGTTCGTAGCGCTGCGCGACGACGCCGATGTCCCCCATTAGCCTGCGCCGTTCCATGGCACGGATGTCGGCCTCGATCGTGTAGTTGCTCATCTCGGGCGATCCGAAGAACGGCCGGCAGCGTTTGGCGAAAGCGAAATCGTTTTCCGCGAGCTTGACCAGGACTTTGCTTCCCTCGAGATCGCGGACGGCGAACTTGTTGGTGGCGTTCGCCCACTCGGCGGGCGGGACCGCACTGCCGTTCTCGAAGTCGAAGCTCCACGGCAGATCCGGGATGATGCGAATCCTGGCGGCGCCGACAATCGTCCCGACCGTCGCCTTGACGATGCCGGCCTGCGCGCCGGCCGCTTTGTCGGCCGTGAAGTTGCCCTCGGCGATCGTGCCCTTGAGGTTCTCGACGGTCCAGTTCGCCGGCCCGGGCAGCGCGATGGCCACGCCGCTCGCGTCGAATGCTTTCGCCGTCAGAGCGATGGCCTCACCGGGCTTCAGTATGAGTTCCGTCGGCGTCACCGTCAGAGCTGCCGGGACGCCAGCGGCTAACGACGCCGCGCCGGGCTTGATCGCGCCGGCAGTGGGATTGGACGACGCACCCGAGGGCGCCATCTTCGGACCGATCGCGTAGAGCGCATTCATCGAGACGACATAGACTCGGCCTCGCGCGACGGCCGGCGCTCCGACGATCGGTTCGGGGTTCTGCTCGCTCCCGAGCCAGTCCTGATCGAGGATCTCCGCGCGATCGGCAAGTGGCCGGATGATGTAGAACCTCCCGTTCTCCGTTCCGACGTAGAGCTTGCCGTCGGCGATCACCGGTGACGACTTCTGAATCGTGCCGAGGTTCTGTTCCCACACGCGCGCGCCCGTCTTGGCGTCGTGCGCGAAGAGAATGCCACCGTTGTCGACGACGAAGATTCGCTGCCCATCGCTGACCGGCGACGCATAACCGGCCTGGACGCCCCGGACGAGCCACCGCGCATCCTTGTCCGTCAATGTCCCTGTCTTGTTCGTCGGGACCGCCGCGAGCATGCCCATCTCGCTCGTGCCGATGTTTTCCTCGCTGTGCGAGACGAAGAGGTCAGGGCCAACGACGAGCGCCGCTGTGTTCAGCCCACGTTGGCTCACCAGCCAACTCCAGACCTTTTCTCCGGTGGCAATCTTGAGCGCGTGCATGGCGCCGTCGCTGCCGCCGGAGAAGAACATTCGTGTCCCGTTGACATCCGAGACGAACGGGTTGGCGTAGATGGTGTCGGTTGGCCGCCCTTCCGGCGAGCTGATCCAGTTGGCGCGTCCGGTTGATTTGTCGAACGAGACATAGCGATGTGCGCCGCCGGCGTGCTGTCCCCAGCTGAACATCAGGCCGCTCACGATCAACTGATCGCCGTCGATGATCGGTGAGGAGACGCGTCCCCCGTGCGTCGTCCACATCCCGAACTCCTCGGCGAGCGAGCGTTCCCAGAGCAGCTTGCCGTCGCGTGACAGCGACATCAGCTGGCCGTTGCCGCTGAAGACGATGACATTGCCGCTCGCGGCATCGACGACGGGCGATGCCCAGGCGATGCGGTGGGGCGGCACGTCACTCGTAAAGATGTTGTACTTGTTACTCCCAGAGCAGCTTGCCGGTGTCGGCGTGGAAGCACATCAGCCGTTCCTGCATCTGCGCGCCTTCGCCAGCCGTGTTCTGGAGGTAGAGACGATCGCCAAAAATCACCGGTCCGGAACGTCCGCCGTAGGGGGCCTTCCATGCGAGGTTTTGACCCGAAGGCGACCACGAGGACGGCAGGCCTGTTTCGGTCGAGGTGCCGGTCCGTGCCGGGCCGCGCCAGTCCGGCCAATCGGCGCCGCGCAGGAGCGCGGCCGCGGGAATCAGCAACCCGATGGCCATGACGAGCGGAAGACGAGGAAGCGTCGCTTTCATATCAGTCCTAGAATATCGCGAGCCACGGTGGCTGGCACCTGTGCAGCCAAGGTGCCAGCCACCTTGCTCAGTTTGGCGGTTATGGAACAGGCGGCGCGCGGGGTACACTGTTTCTGCGTTCGGTTCAAGCCTCATCCCTGAGAGGGAACGTTTCGTACCAAAGCACACGGCGGCGCGCCAGGCACGGCCTATAATCTGGTCTCTACGTTGCCTGGCCCTCATTCCGTTTCACCGCAATCCTCAGGAGTTTCGATGCGTGACGTTCGCGCGTGGACCGGTCTTTTGCTGATTCTGGCCCTCTGCGAGAGCCTGCCAGCGGCGGCTGGGGTCGAGAATTGGCCCCAGTGGCGCGGGCCTGGGGGCCAGGGGGTATCGGTGGATACCGACGTGCCTACGGAGTGGGCGCCGGATAAGAACGTCCTCTGGAAGGCTGAGCTTCCCGGCACGGGGATGTCGTCACCGATTGTCTGGGGTGACCGCATTTATCTGACGGCCGTTCTCGAGGGAGACGTGGCGCCCGGGCAGCGGGCCGTCAAACACCGCCTGGGCCAGGAACAGGACTGGATCCACCCCGACAGCGTGGCCGCCGACAAGAAACACACCTTCAAAGTCGTGGCCCTCGACGCCAAGTCCGGCACGATCCTGTGGGATCGCACCGCATACGACGGGACCGTGTTCGACGCGCGCCACCGCCGGAGCAGCTTCGCCGGACCAACGCCTGTCACCGACGGTTCGATGGTCTACGCGTACCTCGGTCCCGAGGGTCTCTACGCCTACGACGCGGCGGGCACGCTTGCCTGGAAGGTCGTCACGCCCTTCGCCACGCTCGGCCTGGGAACGGGCACGTCGCCGGTTCTCTTCGAGAACCTCGTCATCATTCAGCGCGACGAAGACAACGGCGATCATTCAGCGCTGGTGGCCTACGACAAGAAAACGGGCAAGGAAGTCTGGAACACGAAGCGCACGGTCGAGATCACCTGGAGCACGCCGGTCCTCGTGCAAAGCAGCGGGCGCACTGAGCTCGTGACGAACGGGAACGAGCTCATCATCGCTTACGATCCCGCGACCGGTAAGGAGCTGTGGCGGACGACCGGCGTGCAGAGCAACGCCATCCATACACCGCTCGTCGGACACGGGCTCGTCATCCTGACGGCTGGCTATCCGGCCAAGAAAGTCATCGCCCTCCGCCCCGGGCCCGTTCCAGACGGCCAGCGCGTCGCGTGGGAGTACTCGAGAGGCACGGGCTACGTGATCTCGAACATCGTCTACGGCGACTACCTTTACCTTTTCACCGACAACGGCATCGTGACGTGTCTCGATCCAAAAACTGGCGCGGTCAAGTACGAGGGAGGACGCATTCCCGTGCCGGCGCGCTTCATGGGTTCACCGGTGGCGTTCGCGGGACTCGTCGCGATGACCAGCGAAGCCGGCGACACGTTCATGCTCAAAGCGGGGCCGACCCACGAGATCGTCGGCAAGAACTCGGTTGACGAAGCCGTCTACTCGTCTCCCGCGATTGCCAGCGGGCGGATCTACATCCGCACCGACAAACATCTATTCGCGATCGGCAAGTAGCGCTGCCAGACGCGGGCCGCGAGACGCATCCTACGGCGGGGTCTGCTGCTTTTCAATCCTGCCGTACATCAGGCCGCCAACCGGCCCATGCTGCCACGTGCCGGCGTAGCGATCGCCGTGGAAGAGCACGCGGCACGTGAATGTTCCAAGCGACGGAATGTTCCAATCGGTCAGAGTGACGACCGGCGTATCCTCGATCCACTTCACCGGGACGACGACCGGCAGCGTCATGTCGAAATTGCCGTGGCGCATGCGGACGTTGAACCGCCACCGATCGTCGGCGACCTTCTCGACACTCGAGATGTCATAGCGGTCTTCCTCGGGCGCGCGCTTGGCACGTCCGTCAACGGTGAAGTAGCCAACGAGCGATGAGCCGCGCATTCTTTCGCTGAACTGTCGTTCGAGGTCGCTCAGCGCCGCGGTCGGGACGGTCGCGCCGAGGCCGAGCCGGCCAACGGCCCAACCTCCACCAAACATCAGCACCAGGAGGACGAGAAGCACCGCGAACCGAAAAACCCGTCCGACGATAGCCATCGGTCCTCCTGCTAAATGATCGTCTCGCCCGGCAGTTCCACGCGCAGCGCCGCGAGGCCAACCAGAAAGACGCACGGCGCCAGGATCAGGATCACCGGCGCGTACGAGCCCGTCACCGCGGCGCACTTCGCGAAAAGGAGTGGGCCAATCGCCGACGCCAGAACCGTGAGCATCTGCGCAGCGCCCTGGATTCGGCCGAGATGGGTCGCCCCGAACCGCCGCCAGATCGCAAAGAACATCACGGTGATCATGCCGCCCGACAGCCCCATCAGCGCGGCAAAAATCCAGAGCTGGGGCGCTGTGATGATAAACGGCAGAGCGATGAGGGCCAGTGCGTAGAGGAACATCGCCACACCGAGAAGACGCTGCATCGACCAGCGCAACGTCATCCATCCGCAGCCGAACTGCCCGACGAGCGCGATGAGCGCCGAGCCCGCCAGAAACGTGTGATACGTCTGCTGGTCGAACCCGCGTTCGGCGAGGATGGCTTCGTTGAAAAGCCCCAGCCCGGAGGACACCAGTCCGAACAGTGACGTGGCGCCGGCAAAGACCCAGAACGCAGGCGTTCGAAGCGCGCCAGACAGAGTCAGGCCTGACACTGATTGTTGTGACAGGGCCTCAGGCGCGGGTGCCGTGCCTGGCTCTCGCATGAACAGCACAACCGCCGGTGTCACGACCAACGCCAGGCCGAGCGCGACTTGCGTCCACGCCCACCGCCAGCCGCTTGTCCGCACCGAGGCGCCGATGGCGATGAACGCTACCGCAAAAAATACGCTCAGCAGCACCGAGTAAACGCCCATCGCCATGCCGACGCGCGCGCCGAACGATTTCCCTACTGCCGTGATACTCGCCACCGACAGCGCGCTCTGACCGATCGCCCGAGTCAGCAGGATCAGCACGAACAATGTCGTCAGGCCGCCCGTGAGCACGCTCATGCGCCACACGACGAGCGCCAGACCGAACGTCAGCGCCGCGGTCGCCCAGCGTAACCCGACTCGATCGAACACGCGACCGATCGGCAAGCAGATCGCGGCACCGAGAAGGGTCGCCCACAAATTGATGTTCGCGTAAGTGATGCGATCGAGTTGGAGATCAGCGAGGAGAGGTTCGGTGATGAGACCCAGACCCTGCGTACGTCCAGGCAGGGTCGCCAGCATGACGACGGCGCCGATGACGACGTTGACCCATCCCAGACGGATCGCGCCGTTGTCGGCGGACCAGTCAAGGCTGGTAGGCGAAATCGTCGATGACGGGGCCGGGGACATGAGACTGGACGCTATCAGACAACTATCGTCTGCCGTGTCCGTGGCTCAGAACATCACCCCGGCACGGATGCCGAACGTCCGTGGCGCGCCGTTCTCGCCGATGAACCCCGACGGCGCGAGGGGTCCATACGCGAATGCCACGGGGATGTAGGTCGTGTTGAACGCGTTGTGGATCCAGCCCTCGGCAAAGAAGAGCTTGGCCCGGACGCCGCCTCGGAAGTTGGTCAGCGAGTACGCGTCCTGACCCTGCAGGTTGGCGTCGTCGTAACTGAACGCTCCCGTGAATGCGACGTCAACGCGACCGTAGGCGCTCATCGACGTATTGAGGGACCGGCCGTACTGGACGCCGACGCTCGCGGTGTAATCCGGCGTGTTGGGGATTTCGTTGCCCGAGACGTCAAGTCCAACCGACGTGCTGCCGGTGCTGAAAGTCGCGTTCGTGTATCCGAAGGTGCCGTAAAGGTCCAGGCCCGGGGCAGCACGGGCCGTGAGATCGAACTCGACGCCTTTGCTCGACGCGCCACCGACATTGGCGATGTAGATCTGGCCGGGGACCGTCAGGTTCGGTACGTTGAGCTGCATGTCGTTCCAGTCGATGAAGAAGACCGCGGTGTTCAGCGCGACGCGACCGCTCGCCAGGAGGGTTTTCAGTCCACCTTCCAGGTTCCAGGTCGTCTCCTCGCCGTAGGCTTCGCTGCCGGCCGGGGACGCCGGGTTGAATCCACCGGCCTTGAAGCCGTTCCCGACGGTTGCGTAAACGTTGTACTCGGGCCGGAAGCGGTAGGCGACCGCAAACTGTGGCGACACATGCGAGAAGCTGTCGTCGGTGACGACGACTGTTGGCGGCGCGTTTGCGGGATCAAAAAACGTCTTGAGATCCGCGTTTTTGTCTTCGTAGTCCACTCGCATGCCGGCAACGAGGTCCAGCTTCTCTTTGAGGGTGACAGTGCCTTGACCGAACACGCCGAGGCCGAAATCATCGAGCTGCGAGACCGGCGAATACTGACTCACAGGGAACTCGATGAACTGCGAGAACACATAGGGCGCGAACGTGTTCACCGCGTCCTGCTCGTAGTTCTGCGTGAAGAGGAAGACCCCGGACTGCCATCTGAGCGTCGCGTTGTCGGCGAGCTTCACGGGCGCGACCGATGCGACGCGGACTTCCTGCGTGAACTGGAAGTCCTCTTCAGCGTTGTTGCGCGTGACGATCGGGAGCGGCGAGTAATCGAGATCGGTCGAGTCCTCGGTCTTCCACTTCAGAAACCCGGTAATGGTCGAGAGCCGCATCGAGCTCCCAGTCCGCTCCGCCTGAATCGTCGTGCCGAGAATGTCGCGGTGGGTGAATCCCTCGTAGTCGCGAGCCGAGTGGAAAGGGTTCTCGCGGAGCGCTGCGAGATCGTTCAACGCGTAGTCGCCATCCCGCGCGCGCTCGCCGGTGACGATGAGGCGCGTTTCCCACTTCTCGGCTGGCTTCCAGAGTAGTTGGCCCTTGCCGCTGAACCCGCTTCGTGAGTCGATGTTCTGACTCGTGACGTCGTTGGTCGTGAAGCCGTCGCGCTCGGCGTAGGTGAATGCGGCGCTGGCGCTGAGCGTGTCGGCGATGAGCGCCCCACCCGCGTTGCCGCGGAGTTCCCAGCTGGAAAAGTTGCCGAACGGCACCGACAGCTGGCCGGTCCACTTGCCGAGCGTCGGTTTGCGACTCGCGACGTTGATCAGCCCTCCCAGCGTATTGCGGCCGAACAGCGCGCTTTGCGGTCCCCGGACGAACTCGATTTGCTCGACGTCGAGCAGATCGACGCTCGACGAGTTCGAGTTGAGCTGAGGTACGCCATCGAGAAAGGTCGTGACCGCTGGATTGGCCGGGCTCGATCCGATCCCCCTGAACCGGGGATTGCTGAGCTTGCGAGCCGTGAATTCGGTGAAGGTGACGTTTGGGGCGAAAATACCTGTTTCGCTTACCACCTGGATGTCGGCCCGATCGATCGTGTCCTTGGACACCGCCGTGACGCTGACCGGCAGGCGTCGCGCGTCCTCGGGCTCTTTCTGCGCGGTGACGGTCACCGGAGGCAGGGTCAGCCGGAGCTGGTCGTCGGGCGGCGCCGGGACAGGCCCAGTCGCCGGAGGCTGCGCAGGCGGGCTCGACTGTCCGGCAGCGGACGGTCCCGAAACCAGAACAGCACAGGCAAGAAACACAAATATCAGAGGGTTCTTCATGTTCTTCATCTTGGGGGTTTAAGACGCTCAGACAGGGCTTTCTGTTTCGAGGCTCCCCCAATCTTATTTCAAACAGGGCATGTCACTGACGTTCGGCCGGGACCAACGACTTCTCCGATGGGGCCGTTCGACGAAAGTCGCCGCGGACTCGACCCTCTGGGTATTCCCGACTAACATTTCGTCACCTTGAAACTACCCGTCATTGTTTGTTTTTGGGTTTGCGTTTGGATTGGCGTCTTTCTGACCGCGGGCTGCGCGCTGCACTCGCCGCAGCGTTCCCCGGCACATCGGTCTCGCTGATTACCGAAGCCTCGATCCGAAGTCACATGGCGTTTCTCGCGAGCGACGCGCTGCATGGCCGCGGCAGCGGAACGCGGGACGAGTGGATTGCCGCCGCTTACCTCGGCTCGCAGATGCAGCAGTGGGGACTCGAACCGCTCGGTGATGCCGGTGGCTTCGTACAACAGATCGAGATCGAGCGGCTCGAGACCACAGCGCCACCCACTCTGTCGGTCGATGGAAAGAAGTACACGCATGGCCGGGACATCCGCATGCTGGTCCTCAGCTCTGCCCGCGTCTCCGGATCGCTTCAAAAGTACTCACCCGGGTCGCCGGTGAAGCCGGGTGCGGTGCTCCTCATGCCAGCGACCCCAGCGACGCCAGCGCCCGGAGCGTCGACGTCACCGACCTCTGGAGCGTCGTCCGGGCCCGTTACGACGGGGGCAGCGGTGGTATTGACGCTCGCGGACCCGAACGCCCCGAAGCCACTGTCGGGGGCACGACTTCCGGCCCCGCCGCCAAGATTTGTTGGCTTCGACAGCCCAGCGGGCACCCGTCCCACTGCGGTTGCGCTCGGCGCCGAGGCGTATGCCGCGATCTCGGCATTGGCAGAAGGCGCCACGGTTGTTGTCGAAGCGGAGGTCAAGCCGGGATCGAAGACGCAGACGTGGAATGCAGTCGGCCGCCTGACCGGGCGTGTGCCGAAGACCGCGGCGGAGGTCATTCTCCTCTCAGCGCATCTCGATCACGTGGGCGTCCGAGCGGCCGCGAACGCCGCGGCAGGCGCCGATACGATTTACAACGGCGCAGACGATGACGCGTCCGGGAGCGTCGCCGTGCTGGAGCTCGCGCGCGCGATTGCGCTCGGCCCACGTCCGGACCGCACCATCGTATTTGCGTTTTTCGGCAGCGAGGAATCGGGTGGCCTTGGCTCGCGGTTCTTTGCCGATCGTCCGGTCGTCCCGATCTCGCAGATCGTGGCCAACCTGCAGTTCGAGATGATCGGCCGACCCGATGCCAAAGTACCGCCGCACACCTTATGGCTGACCGGGTACGAGCGATCGACGCTGGGGCCGGCGCTCGCGAAGGAGGGCGCCCGGCTCGTACAGGATCCGCACCCGGAGCAGAGCTTCTTCACGCGCTCCGACAACATCCAGTTCGCGCGCCGCGGCGTGATCGCGCACACCGTGTCGAGCTACGGGTTGCACAAGGACTACCACCAGCCGTCTGATGACGTCCGATCCATCGACTTTGCGCACATGACCGACTCCATCCGCTCGATGCTGCACCCAATCTTGTGGTTGGCGAATTCGGGTTTCACGCCCGAGTGGCGGCCGGGGATGAGGCCTTGATCTCAGGTTTCACCAAATCTCGACGCGAATCCGAACCGGCCTCGACAAGTTTCGCCGCCGGAGTCGACCTTCGAAACGAAACGTCGGTGAGCGATCGCAGCGAAGCATCGGAACACTGAAGCGCCACACCTCTTCTGGCGCGAGCGCACGGACCATCATCCAATGTCCCGCTCCACCGCCACGCGAGGGAGTCAATATCGGTGCTATTCTGCCTCGCGAGACAACCCAATGCGCTTTGCGTCACTGGTGCGCCCCATTGTCGCCGCCGTCCTCGACGGTCTCTTTTTCCTCTGTCTCACCGGCGCGCTGTGGTTCGTGGTCACCGGTTCGTTGCGCACCATCGTCGACGGCGATCCATTGACGGTGAAATGGTCTGATGCGATCGTTGCCGCCCTCGCGGTCGCGATCCTCCGTCACACGGTTCTGGCGAAGCCATCGCTGTGGACAACCATTCGTCGCTCGAAAGCATGGATCGCGTCTCGTCCCGAGCTGGCGGAAGCGCTCCTGGCGCTTGGCTTGACGAGAATAACCGTGCTCTTGGTCGGGTTGATCGCCGTGACAGCGGTTGGATTTCCTCCCGAAAGCGGTCAACTGGGATCTGGACGAGCAGCGGTCCCCGGTCTGCTGGCACGCTTCGACGGCACTTGGTACGCGGGAATCGCAGCGTCGGGCTATGACTGGGATGGGACGTACGATCGTCAGCAGAACGTCGCATTCTTCCCTGCCCTTCCGATGTTGATGCGCGGGATCGGCACGCTTACTGGCGCCATGAGTGACAAGATCCAGGAGCGGCGCCTGTTCAGGCTGACTACGATCGGTCTGGCAATCTCATTGACGTCGTTTGTATGGGCGTCCTGGCTTTTCGCGCGGCTTGCGCGCGAGTTACTTGACGACGTGCACGCGCGCTGGGCGCTCTGGCTCCTCACGGCGTATCCATTCGCGGTATTCTTCAATGCCGCGTACACCGAATCACTCTATCTGCTCTCGGCGCTGGGTGCCTGGCACTCCATACGTCATCAGAAATTCGTGTCCGGTTCTCTGTGGGGGCTCCTCGCGGGGCTCGCGCGACCGAATGGGTTCTTTCTGAGTGTCGCGCTCGGCTTGATCGTTATGGGGTTTCGAGATGGCGTGAGCCCGTCGACGGACAATACGGACCGAGCGCCGGGCGTGCGGCGGGTGCCGGAACTCAAGTATCTTGCCGTGGCACTGATGCCCGTCGTTGGAATGTTGGGATTCACGACCTACCTGTACGGCCAAACTGGCGAATGGTTCTTGTGGGCTCGGATGCACGCAGCCTGGGGACGAACATTTAGCGGCGAAGTACCCCTGACCGGCGTCGTACGGAGCACGAACAGCCTGCTCGATCTGATCGTGATGCGGCCGTATGACGCGATGAACCTCCTGGGTCTCGTCCTTCCAGCGACCATGCTGTGGTCGGTGTGGCGTCTTCTTGGTCCACCGTGGGTCGCGTTCATACTCATCAACACTGTCCCTCCGCTGTTCGCGGGCGGACTGATGTCAATGGGACGTCTGAGCGCCACGATGTTTCCTTTGTTCCTAGCACTCGCAGGTGCGCTGCCGCCGCGCAGTATCCCTGCCGTTGTCGTGGCCTTCGCCATGATGCAAGGCCTCGTCGCCGTACTGTTCTTCACGTGGCGTAGCGTGTACTGAGCACGGCACCCCTCTCGGTGCCCTGACAGAGTGCTGTCCACCGACGCGCGAGGTTTACATCCCGCCGTCCGCCGAAAGGCGGGCTGTCGCGCAGGCCTCCGCCAACGTGCACGTTTCGCTGCTCATGTCGGAACAACTCCTGAACCCAATCGAGCGGCGAGCGGCGGCCCGGCGAGTCGAACCGTGCCTTACTGCCCCCGTCCCGCGCCCGTGCCGCGGCCACCGACGGCGGGCTGCGGATTCGGGAGAGGCTTGCGCGGCAAGAGCTGGTCGCGGTTGGCCGTCAGGTAGACGAACGACGCGACGATGACGGCGTTCTTCCGCATGTCTTCTTCCTGAATCCGTTCGTAGAGGTCCATGTTCGAATGATGCGTCCGCGTGCCGTATTCCAACGGATCCTGGACGAATTGAAAGCCGGGCAGGCCGACGGCGTCGAACGACTGGTGGTCGGTGCCTCCAGTGTTCCGGATCGAGAACGTGGTCATCCCCAGGCTGTTGAGTGTTCGACCGCGATCGTCACCGCGGGAATCGTTGCGGGCGCGTTCGCTTCGCGCGATCCGCCTCCGCCCACAAACACTGTGCCGCCCGTTCCGCGGCCAGGCGTGATGATCGCGGCGACGCCTTCATCCTTCAGAAACTGAGTACGGGTCGACGCGAACGCTGAGGTCGCTCCACGACCGCCGCCGAAAGCGCCGCGGCCGCCTCGGCCCCCTCGACCCGTCGGGACCGTCTCGCGTTCGAGCTCGCGGAGCTCATCATCGGTGTAACGCTGGGCCTGCGCCTCGAAGAGCGCGGGCACGTCAGGCATGGCGGTCGACAGGAGAAACTTGCCCTGCAGCTTGCCTTTCCACGTGGCCATGTCTTCGGGGCTGTCGATCGTCGCGAAGACCGCATCACCCGCCACGACACCGTTAGTGCCCGAGGTCCACGCCTGCGGATAGCCGATGACCGGCAGACTCCCGCCGGGCGTGGTCGCCATCATGTAGAACTTGTCGTTGGTCCAGCCTCGTCCGAACGGCCCAAACGGCTGCAGCTTCACGTTGACAAGGCCCCACGAGGTCATCTCCTTGACGGCCCAGTCGCCAGCCTTGCGGAACCCCGGGGAGTTGGTGAGTCGCGGACCGTAGACATCGGTCAGCCAGCTCATGATCTCCATCACTCGCGAGCGTTGCAGTCCCTCGGCTTTGATTTTGTAGATGGCCGTGAGGTCGACGCGCTCTGCCTGCTGCGCCGACACGGGCGCCAAAGTCACAAACAGCACGCACGCCGCGCCCGCCAGCAGTGCCGGCCGTCCGAACGGGGCGCCCGATCGGCGAACGTGCCCGCGGTGTGGCTCAGGCGAGGTGACGGGCACTGCCCGCCGCCGTCTAGGGAGTCTCATTCGCATCCTCCAAAAGGCCGCCGATCGGTGAACTGACCACAGCAAAAAAATGATTGCGACCGTTCAGCATATGCGGGGCGAACGACCAATTTCCAGTTACAAAACCGAAGGTCACTCGACAAGCTCGTAAGCGAGTGTGCTCGCAGAAGCACACGAAAAACGCTCCGGAGCGCCGCAGCTGCAACGACTTGGCGGCGATCCGAGAAATCGTGTGCGGTGTGGACCGATGGTTGCACCGCGGAGCGCGGGGACCTCCATGACAACCGTACCTCTCTCCCACGAACGGCCAGAAGCTCCGCTCTTTTGCGACGGCCTTGGCGAGCGCGTCGTCGCTGCGGACGGCGCGACCGGCGAGCTGCTGCAGATTCTTCGCATCCGGCCGGCGCTGACGGCAGTGCCGTCGTTCGAATTCGCGTTGCGCGAGCGCGCTGCCCGGCTGGCGAACTTCCGACATGCCTACTACGCGCGTGTGCGACGTATCGATCGTGTCCAGGTGCCCGGCCCCGGGCTCTCGATCGTGTCGGATCACGTTGAAGGTACGCGACTGTCCGACATGCTGCGGGTGGCGCACGAGCGCAACCTCCAGCTCGACATCAACGCCGCACTCTGCCTGATTCGCCAGCTCGTGCCGGCGGTCGCGCTGCTGCATGAGAACGCGCGCGAGGTCGCGCACGGTCTCATCGCTCCGGAGCGGCTGGTTGTGACGCCGCACGCGCGCCTCGTGATCGTCGAGCACGTGCTGTCGGCAGCCGTCGAGCAGCTGCAGTTCAGTCGCGATCGGCTCTGGCAGGAGTTCCGAATCGCGATGCCGCCAAGCGCGGGCATGTCGCGTTTCGATCATCGGGCCGACGTGACCGGGATCGGGCTGGTCGCGCTCGCGCTCGTGCTGGGTCGGCCGCTCCATCAGGCCGAGTTCCCCAACCATCTGCCGACGCTGCTGAACGAAGCGCGCGAGCGCACCGCGCTAGGGGAAGAACAACCGCTCTCGCCGTCGCTCCGCGACTGGCTGACGCGCGCGCTGCAGCTCGACACGCGCCGGGCGTTTGCTTCGGCTCCCGAAGCGCTCTCAGCGCTCGAGGATATCGTCGCTGACGATTCGATGTACGTCGCCGCGCCGGTATCGCTCGAGACGTTCCTGTCGCGCTACATCGCGGCCCTCCTCGAGCTGCCATCGGATCCGCTGCCGGCCGCACCGTCCGTGGCATTCGCGTCAGCACTGGCATCACACACCGTCCCTGCCGCGCCGTCACGCCCGCGGCCCCGTCCCCCTATGCGTCTGCGCCGGCCCAAGGGGCTGCATTCGACCTGTTGGCCGACGTGACCGGTCCGGCGACCGTCGCTACCGGCGCGCGCAACATCACCGACCTCATCGCGGCTGGCGACCTGACGGCACCGCTTGACTCCTCCGACAAGAGTCAGACGCTCTTCAATCCGGACGCGCCTTTCAGCGTTCCGTCCGATTCGGGTTTCAAAGCTCCGTCGGATGCGCTCTTCAGCCTCCAGATTGAGCCGCCGTCGAGCGGCCCAACCGGCCCGCAGTCAGGGACCACCCCCAAGCCGTTTGAGACTGCACCCGGCGCGCCCTTCACGGTCATTCCGGCGCCGGCCGCACAGGCTGCGCCCGCGTCGAAGCGCAAGTTCAGCGGCCCAACATTCAAGATCTCCAGGAAGGCTGTACTCGCGGCGGCCGCGCTGGTTGTCGTCGCGGGTGGGGGCGTCTACGCATCGCGTTACATGATTGGCGCCGGCGTCGGTGTGTCCGCACCCAAAACGGGAACCCTGGTCGTGCAATCCAATCCCCCCGGGGTGCCAGTCTTCGTCGACGGGAAGGATTACGGCCAGACGCCGGCTCGATTTGCGGTGCCGGTGGGCCCGCACATTCTCGAACTGCGCCGGGGCGGCGTGCCCCGGGTGATAAACGTCAACGTCACGGCCGGGGCCGAGATTTCGCAGTACCTCGAGTTCGCCAACACGCCAGAAACCGGCAGCCTCCGTGTCGAGACGCAGCCGGCCGGCGCAAAGGTCATGGTCGACGGCACCGACCGTGGCGTCGCGCCGGTGACCATCAACGATCTCCTGCCTGGCGATCATGAGGTCATCCTGCAGACGCCGATCGCGTCAGCGCGCCACGTCGTCAGCGTCCAGGCGGGTGGCACAGCGTCAATCGTCACCCCCGTGGCGTCGGCGACGACCGCGGCCGGTCCGGTGTCGGGCTGGCTGACGGTCAAGGCGCCGTTCTCTCTGGAGATTCGTGAGGAAGGCCGCATCGTCGGCACGACCGATGCCGATCGCCTGATGCTCGCGGCCGGTCCCCACACCATCGAGCTCGTCAACGAGACGTTGGGGTACAGAGTCACGCGCACCGTCCAGGTGATGCCCGGCAAGGTGGCAAGCCTCGCGGTCGATTTGCCCAAGGGCGTCGTGAACCTCAACGCCACGCCGTGGGCGGAAGTCTGGGTCGACGGTCAGCGCGTCGGCGAGACGCCGATCGGCAATCTTTCAATTCCGATTGGCCCGCATGAAGTCGTGTTCCGGCATCCTCAGTTCGGCGAGAAGCGTCACGCGATCTCGGTCACGATGTCGGGGCCGACACGGGTCAGCGTCGATATGAAGTAGGTCGTTCAGGGTTCACGGTTCAGGGTTCACGGTTCACGGTTCACGGTTCACGGTTCACGGTTCTGGTTGGGTGATTCGAGAGGACGCAAGTGCTGACGTTCCTGACTGTATCGACGATGGTGATGGTGACGACGCTGGCGATGGTGTTGGTGAACGCGGAACCACACGCGGCGCCAGCGCGGCCGGCGCGCCGCGGCATTCGTCTTCGGGTGACGAGGTAATGGCCATGGCCGTCATGACTAGTAGAGTGTCGACTGCAGTTCGCGTCCTTGGTCTGACCGCCGCTCTGGCTGCGGGGGTTGCGAGGCCCACCGCGGCTCAGGAGGGCCCGCTCGGCGTGGCGCGAGACCTCTACGCTTCCGCGCGCTACGACGAGGCGCTGGCGATGCTGAACGGCGTCAGGCAGCAGGAGAGTGCGAACCCGGTCAACCTTCGATACATCGAGCAGTACCGCTCGCTGTGCCTCCTGGCGCTTGGGCGCGGCGCCGAGGCTGAAGCGGCCATCGCTGTCGTCGTCGCCTCCGATCCGATGTACTTGCCGTCAGAGACAGAGGCATCACCTCGCGTCCGCTCGGCGTTCTCTGAGGTCCGGCAGCGTCAGCTACCCGACATCGCGCGCACTCGTTACGCGTCGGCGAAGTCCGCGTTCGACCGCAAGGACTATCCGGCGGCCGAACAACAGTTCCGGGATCTGCTGCGGCTCATCGACGATCCCGACATGAATGGACGGATGGCCGATCTGCGCATGCTGGTGACTGGGTTTGTCGACCTCAGCAGTGCCGCGGCCGCGCCACCGCCGGAGCCCAAGCCAGAGCCCCGGCGCGAAGACGCCCCCGCGCCCGCGCCGGCGCCGACCGCGCCGGACCCGCAGCGCGTCTACAGCTCCGACGACGAAGGCGTGATCGCCGCCACACCAATCCGCCAGGATGTGCCGAGGGTCCCGGCACCAATTGCGAATCAGACCCGTGACCGCGGCATCCTCGAAGTCACGATCGACGAGCAGGGTCGCGTGATCGGGGCGGTGATTCGGCTCACGCTGCACCCGATCTACGACTCGCAGATTCTCCTGGCCGCCAAGGAATGGCGCTATCAGCCGGCGACGCTCAACGGCCGGCCCGTCAAGTTCCGCAAGGTCATCCAGATTTCAGTCACGAAGCGCTGACTGGGCCGGACCTGCCGCTCGTCCCAAGCGGTCCGCCGCGGGTGAAGGGGTACGCTACACTGCCCGGCGGATCGATGGACCAAGGTTTCGCCAGGATCATCGCTGCGGCGGTTGGAGTCAGCGCGGTCGCGCTGGCCGGAGCGTGCGAGCGTCAACGCGACACGCCCCCGCCGCCGCGTCGCGCGAGCGTCGACGTCGTACTCCCACTCGAGACCCGTACCATCGAGTCGGTCGTCCCGAAGCAGGCGACGCTCGAGACGATCTTCAGGCACCACGAGCTTCCCGCGCCCGTGGTTCAGGCCGCGATCGATTCGACGCGCGCCGTGTTCAATCCGCGTCATATCCGTGCAGAGCGACCCTACCGGCTCGTGATGTCCGTCGAAGGGTTCCTCAGAGAGTTCGAATACCAGATCGACGCGGACCGTTTTCTGCGGATCATCAACCCCGACCGCTCAGCACCGGAGACCCTCGAGGCGGCGGTGCTGCTCTACGACAAGCAAACCAGCATCGTCGCGGTCCGTGGCCGGATCGACCGCGAGCAGTCGTCATTGATCGCAGCAGTCGATGCGACCGGTGAACGCGTGCAGCTCGCGATTTCGCTCGCCGAGCTCTTCAGCGGGCAGATCGACTTTGAGAACGATTTGCAGCCCGGGGATGCGTTCGAGGTGCTCTTCGAGACCTCCAAGTATCAAGGGCAGTTTGCCGGCTATGGCGCGATCCTGGCCGCGCGGTTCACGAACGAAGGCAAGGAGTACCAGGCGTACCGCTGGACGCACCCGGACACGCAAAAGGCCGGCTACTACGACGAGCAGGGACGCTCCCTTCGCCGATTCGTGCTGGCTTCGCCGCTGCGGTTCACGCCGCGCGTGACGTCGGGGTTCTCGCGCCGCCGCCTCCATCCGGTGCATCGCTCGTATCGGGCCCACCTCGGCGTCGACTATGCAGCGCCGACCGGCACACCCGTGGTCGCCGTGGCAAGCGGCGTCGTCGTATCCGCAGGATGGGCAGGTGGGGGTGGACGCCAGGTTCGCATTCGCCATACGAGCGGATTCGAGAGCTATTACCTGCACCTGTCGGCGTTTGGCAAGGGCGTTCGTGCCGGCGCGTTTGTCGATCAGGGACAACTCATCGGACGAGTCGGTTCGACCGGCACGGCGACGGGTCCCCATCTCGACTACCGTCTCAGAAAGAACGGCGTGTTCGTCGATCCACGGCGGGAGCATGCCCGGCAGCCGCCCGGCGAGCCGATCCCCGCAACCTACCTGGCCGGCTTCAGCACCGCTCGCGACGACATGCTCCAGCAGTTCTCGACGACGCTGGCCGCGGCGACAGCATCGGACGCCGCCGTGAAGAATTAACCTGAGCGAACAGAAGCGACCAGACACACGATCCGTGTTGTCCGTGCAATCCGTGGCACTAGAATTAGTCAATGGCGTCCCTTTATCCCTTCCGGGCCCTTCGCCCGGCGCCGCCGGCGGCGGCCAACGTTTCCTCCGTTCCCTACGATGTCGTCAGCGTGGAAGAAGCGCGGCAGCTGGCCGCCGGCAACCCGCTCAGCTTTCTGCACGTCACCCGATCCGAGATTGACCTGCCGGCGGGGAGCGATCCTTACGCCGAGAGTGTGTATGAGCTCGCCCGGGACAATCTCGCGGCACTCAAGGCCAAGGCTCCGCTCGTCGTCGAGGACTCGCCGTCGTTGTACTTCTATCGATTGCGCATGGGCACGCACCTGCAGACGGGAATCGCGGGCTGCTTCTCGGTCGACGAGTACGAACAGGACGTCATCAAGAAGCACGAGCGAACCCGCCGGGACAAAGAAGACGATCGCACGCGGCACATCGTCGAGGTGCGAGCGCAAACGGGCGTTGTCTTTCTGACCTATCGCGCGATGCCGTCCGTCGACGCGGAGGTCGCGCGTGTGACGGCGGGAGCGCCGTTGTACGACTTCACGGCTCCCGATGACGTTCAGCACACGATCTGGCGGGTAGCTGCCGCCGAGACGCGCGGCGCGGTGGAGGCCTTTGCCAGTATTCCGGCTCTCTACATCGCGGACGGCCATCATCGCGCGGCGAGCGCCGCCAGAGCGCGGGCGGCGCTGCAGACCCAGGTCGGCGGCAGCGCCGCGGAAGCCGAGACGTTCATCGCGGTCGCGTTTCCACACGACCAGATGCAGATCCTTCCGTATAACCGGGCCGTCAAGGATCTGGCTGGACGATCGGCCGACGCGTTTCTCGCCGAGCTCCGTGGCAAGTTCAGCGTTTCGGATGGGCCGGCGACGCCGCGGCGCAAAGGCGAAGTGTCGATGTACCTCGGCGGCCGCTGGTACACGGTCGATCTTTCGGTCGCACGGCAGGACGATTCACGGGCGAGCGGACTGGACGTCGCCCTTCTGCAGCGGTTCGTGCTCGAGCAGATCCTGGGGATCGGCGATGTCCGGACCGACAAGCGAATCGACTTCCTCGGCGGCGGCCGCGGCACCAAAGCGCTCGAGGCCGCGGTCAACTCGGGCGCGGCCGCGGTCGCGTTCTCGATGTTCCCGGTGACGATCGACGATCTGATGGCAATCTCCGACGCCGGCGGGATCATGCCTCCAAAGTCGACCTGGTTCGAGCCAAAGCTGAGGGATGGGTTGCTGGTGCATCTGATTTAGCTGCCCGCTGCCCGCGGCTCGCGTGCCGATCTCTTGCGCGAGTGTGGAAGCTGAACCACGAGCAGCGACATGCGAGCCGCGAACTGACATGAAGGTCCTCGTCGCCGACTCTTTCGAAGCCAGCGGTCTGGAAGGCCTGAAGGCCGCGGGCTGTGAGGTTGTCTACGATCCGGACGCCAAGGACGACCGGTTGATCGAGGCCGTTCGATCGACGGGTGCCGAGGTCCTCGTCGTCCGGAGCACGAAGGTGACGTCGGCGATGCTCGACGCCGGCCGGCTGGCGCTCATCGTGCGCGCCGGCGCAGGCTACAACACGATTGACGTGGCGGGGGCGTCGAAGCGCGGGATTTACGTCTCCAATTGTCCGGGAAAGAATGCAATTGCGGTCGCCGAGCTGACCTTCGGCTTGATCCTGGCCCTCGATCGGCGAATTCCGGAGAACGTCACCGAGCTGCGCGCGGGCAAATGGAACAAGAAAGCGTTTTCGAAGGCCCGCGGGCTGCGCGGGCAGACAATCGGCGTTCTCGGGATCGGGAGCATCGCGCAGGAGGTCATCCGTCGCGCCGCGGCGTTTGGCCTCGCGGTCGTCGTCTGGAGCCGGCGTTTCGACGGGGAGGAACGACCGATGCGCGAAGCTGAGGCCCGAGCGTTCGACCTGGAGGCCGAAGCACGGCTCGTGCGCATCGAGTTGGCGCCGACGCCCAGAGCGGTCGCGACTCGCGCTGATATTCTTTCCGTCCACCTCGCGTTTGGGCCGGATACGAAGGGTCTTGTCGGTCGCGAGGTCCTCGCCGGCCTGAAGCCGGGCGCGACGTTCATCAACACCGCGCGAGCCGAGATTGTCGACCACGCGGCGCTCCTCGAAGTCGCGCGCGAGAAGCGCGTCCGCGTCGGGCTCGATGTGTTCAACGCTGAGCCCAACACCGCGACTGGTGATTTCAACGACGAGCTCGTGTCGCTGCCGAACGTTTACGGCACGCATCACATCGGGGCGTCGACCGATCAGGCGCAGGAAGCCATTGCCGCCGAGACGGTTCGCATCGTCACGAGCTTCAAGAACACCGGGAAGGTCCCGAACGTCGTCAATCTGGCGTTGCGGACCCCGGCGACTCACATGCTCGTGGTGCGCCACCGCGATCGCCCGGGCGTGCTGGCCCACGTATTCGACAATCTGCGCGAAGCCAACCTGAACGTGCAGGAAACCGAGAACATCGTCTTCGAGGGTGCCGAAGCCGCGGTGGCCAGAATCAACTTGGACGGCGCTCCGGCATCAGCCTTGTGCGACAAGATCAAGAGCGGACACGCGGACGTTCTCGACCTGCAGGTCGTCAAGCTCTAGAAAACGTCGTTTGCCGTTATCCGCTTGTCACAGCTCACAGGAGATCAGAAGATCAGGAGATGTTTCTTTCGCGTTTTTGAAGACAGTCTCCTGAACTACCGATCTCCCGTGAAGGACACTCGTCACTAGCCACTGGTTGTTAATCCGTTCGACATCATCCACTTTCATGACCACGACACACCGCATCTTCAATTTTTCCGCCGGTCCGGCCGTCCTCCCTGTCGACGTGCTCGAAGAGGCCCAGCGCGACTTGATCGCCCTTCCTGGCGTCGGCATGTCGATCCTCGAGATCAGCCATCGTTCGAAGCCGTTCGATGACGTCATCGAGGGCTGTGAGGCTGATTTGCGAGCGCTCGCCGCGATTCCGGCGAACTACCACGTGCTGTTCCTGCAGGGAGGAGCCAGCCTGCAGTTTTCGATGGTGCCGATGAATCTGCTGCCGCCCGGCGGATCGGCCGACTACATCGTCACCGGCTCGTGGTCGGAAAAGGCCGTCAAGGAGGCCAAGCGCGTCGGCGCGGTGAAGATCGCGGCGACAACCGCCGCCGATAATTACGCGCGCGTTCCCAAGCAGAGCGAGCTGACGCTCGACCCGGCCGCCGCTTACGTTCACTACACGACGAACAATACGATTTTCGGTACCGAGTGGCACAACGTTCCCGATGTCGGCCGTGTCCCGCTCGTCGCCGACACATCGTCGGACATGTTCAGCCGTCCGATTGACATCGGCAAATTCGGGTTGATCTACGCCGGCGCGCAGAAGAACCTCGGGCCGTCCGGCTTGACGCTCGTGATCATCCGCGACGACCTGGTGTCGCGCACGCCGGCGACGCTGGCGACGATGCTCCAGTACGGCGTGCACGTCGAGAACAAGTCGATGTACAACACGCCGCCGGTCTTTGGCGTCTACATCATGCGGCTCGTGTTGAAGTGGCTGCTGAAGGCAGGGGGGCTCTCGGCGATCGATGCGAGCAACGCCCGGAAGGCCCAGAAGCTGTATGCCGAGATCGATCGCACTGGCTACTATCGAGGGCACGCGCAAGCGGACAGCCGGTCGCGGATGAACGTCACATTCCGCCTGCCGAGCGAGGAGCTCGAGAAGAAGTTCGTGAAGGAATCGACGGCCGCCGGGCTCGATGGCCTGAAGGGGCATCGATCCGTCGGTGGTCTGAGAGCCTCGATCTACAACGCATTTCCCGAGGCGGGGGTCGACACGCTCGTGGCGTTCATGAAAGAGTTCGAGCGCGTGAACGGCTGAGCTCTCGCCGCTGTGAACCGTCCCGAGCGACGTCGATAACGCCTTACGCATCAGACTGTTGCGAGCGTACAGAAGTCTTACATACCGACCAGGTCGTCTCCTGCTACTTTGACGTGCACCCCGAACCCAAGGAGTCACGTTGTCTACGGCAGTCAAGGCAAGTCGGCCGGCGTATTCGCCAAGAACCCTCAACATCGTCACCGCGTCCATCATGGTCGCGTTTCACGTCCTGGCCGTGACGGCGTTGTTCTTTTTCAGCTGGACGAACTTGCTGGTGGCGTTCGTGCTGCACTGGTTCGCGGTCGGGTTCGGGATCAGCCTCGGCTACCACCGCCTGCACACGCACCGTGGCTACAAGACGTCGAAGGCCTTCGAGTATTTCCTCGCCCTCTGCGGCACGATGACGCTCGAGGGCGGACCGATTTTCTGGGTCGCCACGCACCGCGTCCACCATCAGCATTCCGACCGCGACGGCGATCCGCATACGCCTCACGACGGCGGCTTTTGGGCCCACATGGGATGGATTCTCTTCGGCGACACGCACCACAACAACACGGAGCTGATGTCGAAGTACGCGCCCGATCTCGGGGCGGACCCGTTCTATCGCTGGCTGAACAGCTATCACTACGTTCCGCTGACGCTCCTCGGCTTCGCGCTCCTCGCGATTGGCGGCTGGCCGATGGTGCTGTGGGGGATCTTCCTCAGGGTCGTCGTCGGCCTGCACGGCACGTGGCTCGTCAATTCGGCGACCCACATGTGGGGCAGCCGGCGGTTCGCGACTCGCGACGACTCGCGCAACAGCTGGTGGGTGGCGCTTCTCACCTTTGGCGAGGGCTGGCACAACAATCACCACGCGCACCCCGTCTCCGCGCGTCACGGCCTCGCGTGGTATGAATTCGACATCAGCTGGATCACGCTCAAGGCGCTCAACGCCGTCGGCCTGGTGCGCGACTTGAAGGTCGCTCGGGTGGCGACGCGGATGCCGGCAGAGGAAGCCGCGTAGCCGCCTCTCAGTAATTCTGAATGCTGAAGGCTGAATGCTGAAGTGAAGTTGGAAGGGTAAAGGGGGAAGATAATTTCGAAGTTGGCAATTGCCAATTTCGGCCTTGTCTTCCCCCTTTCGCCTTCTGCCTTCAATTCAGCCTTCAGCCTTCAGCATTCAGCATTATTCTGTTCTCATGATCAGCGGCCGGCGTCGGTCGGTCATCTTCTTCACGGTCCTCGGCGTCTGCCTCGTGGCGCTGGCCGTCACGCTCAATATCAGCTGGATCGCGCTCACCTGGTACCGCGGTGTACTGGTCGTGCTCGGCATCGTTCTGTTCATCCCGATCATCGCCGGCATGGTGCTCAACACGATTTTTCTGGTGCGGGAGATTCGCCGGAACGAGCAGCACGACTCCTTCATCAACGCCGTCACCCACGAGCTCAAGACGCCGGTCGCGTCGATTCGCCTCTATCTGCAGACGCTGCAGAGCCGCGAGCTCGACGAGGAGAAACGCCGCGAGTTCTACCGGATCATGTTGGAGGACAGCGACCGCCTGCTGCAGACGATCGAGCAGGTCCTGCAGGCCGGGAGCTCCGGCTCGCGCTGGCGCCGCATCTCGCGCACCCGTCTCGATCTGGGCGAGCTCGCGAAAGGCTGCGTGGAGCTTGCGCGGACAAGGTTTCACCTCACCACCGATGCCCTCGCCTACGAGCAGCGGGTGGAAGCGGGCGCGTGCCTCGTCATTGGTGACGCCGATGAGCTGAAGGCCGCGATCTGGAATCTGATCGACAACGCGATCAAATACTCGGCCGGTGAGGTTAAGGTCCGCGTCCTTCTCGAAGAAGTCGACGGGGAGCGGCTGGCGATCAAGGTCAGCGACAACGGCGTCGGCATCTCGCCGGTTGAACTCAAGCGCATCTTTCGCCGTTTCTATCGCGTCCCGGCGAGCGTGGCGATTCGCGCCAAAGGCAGCGGACTCGGCCTGTTCATCGTGCGGTCCGTTGCCAAGAAACATGGCGGGCGCGCGTTTGCGGAGAGCCAGGGGCAGGGGCACGGGAGCACCTTCACGCTGCTCCTGCCGAAGGCGACCGAGGCGTGAGCGGGACCCCACAACGCGTGCTCATCGTCGAGGACGAGCAGCACCTGGCAGAAGGCCTGCGCTTCAATCTCGAGGCGGAGGGCTTTGCCGCCGAAGTTGTCGATAACGGCGAAGCCGCGCTCGATCGCCTGCTCGGGCGCCACGACCGCCCGTTCGATCTGGTCGTGCTCGACGTGATGCTGCCGGGCAAGGACGGATTCACGGTGGTGACCGAACTGCGCGCCGCCAAGCAGTTTCTGCCAGTCCTGATCCTGACGGCGCGCGGGCGCCCCGAAGACGTGCTGAAGGGATTTGCCGCCGGCGCCGACGACTATCTGCCCAAGCCCACCGAGCTCGCCATCCTGCTGGCGCGCGTCGGCGGCCTGTTGCGCCGGTCCCGATGGCAGCGTCAGGCCACTGACAGGTATACCTTCGCTGGTCGGACGATCGACTTCGACACCCTGGAGCTGCGCGTCGGCGAGCGGGCGTTCCCGCTCACGCTGATGGAAGCCAACCTGCTGCGCTACCTGATCGCTCACGCCGGGAGCGCGGTCTCCCGAAAGGCCATGCTGGAGGACGTCTGGGGCCTGCGTGAGGATACCGACACGCGCGCGATCGACAACTTCATCGTCCGCTTGCGCCGCTACATCGAAGCGGATCCGTCCAAGCCAAAACACCTGCTGACCGTTCGCGGCGTTGGGTATCGATTCGTCGCCGAGCCTGGTGGGTCGAATTCTCAGTAGCCTGGTGCCGGTCTCAGGACCTCGCGCCGTAGTTGCCGCGCCGTCGGCGCCGCCGCCGTCGGCGCCGGAAGGGCGCGTCGGGAGGCTGGGTTTCGGCGGTAGCTCCAGGCGGGGCAGGCTGGGATGCAGACTGTGCCTTGAGCGCGCGCCAATGCTCCACGAGTTCCGGACGCTCTCCGTGAATCTCCATCCACGTGAGCGCCTCGTCGAGGATCGAGCGATGCAGAACGCTTCGCTGCGCGCGAACTGACGCGTCGACGTCAAGCAGTCTCGGCTGGATCGCGACAATCTGCTGGAGCCGTTCGATGTCCCGACGCGCGATGGGCAGCATGCCGAGCTCCACCTTTCGTTCGAGCGGATCGGCGGAAAAACGCTGCCGGCGAATCAGTCCCATCGGTTGGAGCAGTGTCCCGGCGAGAATGGCATTGGTCAGCGATTCGGGAGCCGACGCGAAGCGGTTGCGGTACCGATCGAGCGCGGCGATCGACCGCCACAGCGCCTCGGGAGCCGCAGCGAGCTCAGACGTGATTTCTTTCATCAATCCGGTCGCCCGCAGCTGACGCATCGCCTCCTCGGCGTGCCCGGATCGCAGGATCTTGTAGAACTCCTCCATCAGACGCGCCGGCGCGCTGCGCGCGATCTCGTGACGATGGACTTTGATCGCGTCGAGGATCGGTTCGTCGATGGTGAATTGCAGACGCGCCGCGAGTACGACCGCGCGCAGCATGCGGACCGGATCTTCGACGAAACGCACCGACGGCTCGCCGATGCACCGGATCAGCCGCTGATCCAGGTCCTCGAGCCCCCCGACGTAGTCGATGATCGCGAACGTGCCGATGTCGTAGAAGAGCGCATTGACCGTGAAATCGCGGCGGAACGCGTCTTCCTCGGGCGTGCCGTAGGTGTTGTCCCGGTGAATGAGGCGCGATCGTTCGGCGTGTAAAGCTGGATGGTTGCCGTTCGGCGATTCACTGGAGCCGTCGGCCAGCGCTGCCGCGTCCGCGGGAGGCGCAGCCGCTTCGATCTCGGGAGTCAGCTCGTTGGGCTCGACCAGCCTCCGGAAGGTGGCGACTTCGATCGTTTTCGTCCCGAACTTGACGTGGGCGAGCCGGAACCGCCGCCCGATGATCCAACAGTTCCGGAAGAGCTTTTTGACCTGATGCGGGTGCGCCGACGTGCCGATATCGAAGTCCTTCGGCTTGCGTCCGAGGAGCAGGTCGCGCACACTCCCGCCCACCAGATAAGCGACGTAATTGTGCTCGTGGAGTTGATAGAGGACCTTGAGCGCACCGGAATCGATGTCTCTGCGCGAAATCCGATGCGCGGCCCTCGGGACGATGGTTGGCTCCACCATCGCTTACGGATTATAGCACCCTCGTCTTGCAAAGTAGCGATTAAGTGACTGAATATTATGGGGTTAGGGCGTGACGCTCTCTGTGCTACCATCCCACCATGCGCCCGTACGTCGTGGTCGTTCTGCTACTGGCGATCGCCCGGCCGGCCGTCGCGGCAGACCCGCTCGTCGAGGCCCGGCGCCTCTACAACCTTGGGCAGTACGAAACCGCAGAGCGGCTCGCGCGCGAGGCGGCAGCTATCCCGGCCCGAACCGATGCCGCGCGTGTCGTCCTCGGCAGGATTCAGCTCGAGCGTTATCGCCAGTCCTCCAATCCGCGCGACCTCGCTCTGGCGCGGGAGTCTCTCCGCATGGTGAATGCGACGCCGCTCGACGCGGCCGAGCGCGTCGAGTTGACCGTCGGCCTGGCGGAAACGCTGTACTTCGAAGAACGCTATGGTGCCGCGGCGCAGTTGTTCGAGTCTGTTCGCCAGCGCTCGATCCTGCTTGGCACACCCGCTCACGAGCGAGTGCTCGACTGGTGGGCGACGTCGGTCGACAAGCAGGCTCAGGCGCGTCACCCCGACGAGCGTCCAGCCATCTACGCTCGCGTCCTCGACCGAATGAACGAGGAGATTGCGGAGTACCCAGGATCGACGGCCGCCGGCTATTGGCTGGCAGCCGCGGCCAGGGCCAGTGGTGACACTGAGCGCGCCTGGCACGCGTCACTCGCCGGCTGGCTCCGCGCGTCGCTCGCCGACGATCGCGGCGTTGCGCTCCGTGCCGACCTCGATCGCCTCGTGACGCAGGCCATCATCCCCGAACGCGCCGCGAAAACCGCTAAGGGCGATGTCAAAGAGGCGCAGACCGCGATGACTGCCGAGTGGGAAGCCTTCAAAAAAGCCTGGAGCCAATAGTGGCTCGTTTGCGAATCCCTCACGCCTGCGTGTGAACGACTACCGGCCTCCGCTCATTCTTTCGCCTCCTTCCAGTTCTCGCCGATCCCGACATCGACTTCGAGCGGCACGTTCAGCGTGACCGCCTGTCCCATCAGCTCCCGTACGGCCGCGGCCGTCTCCTCGGCGGCTTCCTTCGGCGTTTCGAAGAGCAGCTCGTCGTGCACAGTCAGGATCATCCGCGCGCGTCCACCGGCCACGCGGGGGAGCGCCCGATGGACGTCGATCATCGCGCGCTTGAGGATATCGGCCGCCGTCCCCTGAATCGGAAAGTTCACGGCCTTGCGTTCGGCTTCGCCACGCATCTGGAAGTTGCGCGTGTTGACGTCAGGGACGAGGCGGCGCCGCCCGAACATTGTCCTGACGACGCCGGTTTCTCTCGCCTGGACCAGGAGATCGTCGAGAAACGCCCGGACCGCAGTGAAGCCGGCGAAGTAGGCGTCGATGAACGCTTGCGCCTCCTGCCGGGAAACGCCGATGTCTTTGGCCAGCGTGAACGCCTGTTTCCCGTAAAGCAGGGCGTAGTTGATGATCTTTGCCCGCCGCCGAAGCTCGTGCGGGCTGAGGCCGCTCGTCGCTCCAAAGACCTTCAACGCAGTTCGATCGTGAATGTCCTCGCCATTGCGAAACGCGTCGACCAGGGTTTGCTCCTTGGCGAGGTGAGCAAGCACCCGTAGCTCGATTTGCGAGTAGTCGGCCGATATGAGGACATGGCCGGGCTCGGCAACGAACGCGTGCCGGATCTCGCGTCCGATGTCGGTCCTGATCGGAATGTTCTGGAGGTTGGGATCACTGCTGCTCAGGCGCCCGGTCGCGGCGACCGCCTGGTTGAAGCAGGTGTGGACGCGGCCCGTGTCGGGATGAACGAGCGCAGGAAGCGCGTCGATGTAGGTGCCCTTCAGTTTCTGAAGGCTCCGCCACTCGAGGATCAGCTTGGGGAGTTCGTGGGTGAGCGCGAGCTCCTCGAGGACCTCGAATGCCGTCGATTGCGCCTTGGTCTTTGTCGTCCGCCGAATCGTCTCGGTCCGCATGCCGAGTCGGTCGAAGAGAATCTCCGACAGCTTCTTCGGCGAGTTGATGTTGAACTCCTCGCCGGCGAGCTCGTAGATCCGACCCGCGCGGCTTGAGAGTTCCTGATCGAGCCGCCCCGCTTGCGCGGCGAGTACGGCAGTATCAATGCGCACGCCCGCGCGCTCGATCTCGACGAGCACCGGGATGAGCGACTGCTCCAGCTCGTCGTAGACACGCTGCAAGTCATCCTGCTTCAGAAGCTCGACCAGGGTCCCGGAAAGCTGCAACGCGAGATCGGCGCGCTCGCCGGCGTAATCAAGTGCGCGGTCCACGGGGATGTCGGCAAACGAGACGGACTTCGCGCCCCGTCCGCAGACCTCCTCTTCGCTGAGCGCCTTGTAGCCGATGTGCTCGATCGCCAGATCCTCGAGCGGGTGCGACACGTTGGCATCGACGAGATAGCTGGCGATCATCACGTCGGTACCGAGACCCGCGAGCCTGATGCCATGCCTGGCGAGGACAATGGCGTCGAACTTGAGGTCGTGCCCGACCTTGAGGACAGCATCGTCCTCGAGGACCGGCTTCAGGGCTTTCAGGGCTGTGTCACGATCGATTCCCGGGCGCTCGGCGTTCTCTGGGTCTCCGAAGAGACCCTCGCTGGGACGCTGGTCGGCCATCGGCACATATCGGGCCTGCCGTGGACCCGTCGAAAACGACAGGCCGACGATGCCGGCACGCATCGCGGCCGGTGAGTCAGGGAGCACGCGCAGGCCGAAGCGCGCCGAACGCTTCAGTTCGTCGACGAGGGCTTGGAGCTCGCCGAGCGACTGGACCGTCGCGTAGTCCTTGCCGACGGTTTCGGCGGTCGGCGCGTACTCCAGCACCAGCGATCGGAAGCCCAGGCGCGAGAACAGCTCGAAGCAACGATCGCGGGATGCACCTCGATAGCGAAGCGCCTCAGGATCGAAGGCTACGGGAACGTCGGTGCGGATCATCGCCAGCTCGCGGCTCTGTCGGGCATCCTCGGCGTGGTTCAACAGACCTTCCCGGTAGCGCTTGTTGCTGACTTCGGCAGCATGCTCCAGCAGCGCATCGATCGACCCGTAGGTGGCAATCAGATCGCGTGCGCCCTTCTCGCCTATACCTGGAACACCCTTGATGTTGTCGATCGAGTCACCCATCAGCGCGAGTACGTCTACGACTTGCGTCGGCGTGACGCCAAACTTCTCCTTCACGCCCGCCGCGTCGTACCACGTGCCATCCTCTTTCGGGTTGTAGACAGTAATCCCGTCGTGCACCAGTTGGAAGAAATCCTTGTCTCCGGTAACGATCGCGACGTCGAATCCAGCCTCGACGGCCTTTTCGGCGAGCGTGCCGATCACGTCGTCCGCCTCGAAGCGTTGGGACGTCAGAATCGGCACGCCCAGGGCTTCACAGGCTTCATGGACCCACGGAATCTGCTCGGCCAGATCCGGCGGCATCGGCGAGCGGTTCGCCTTGTAGTCGGTGGCCAGCTCTGACCTGAACGTCGGCCCGGCCAGGTCGAACGACGCGGCAATGAACTGTGGCGCGTGATCGGCGATGAGCTTGCGCAGCATCGTCACGAAGATGTAGACGGCGTGCGTTGATTTGCCAGCGGGCCCGGTGAGGCCACCGCCGCGCATCGCGTGATACGCGCGATACATCTGCGAGCTGCCGTCGATCAGAAAAACGCGTGAAGACGTTGACATCGGATCGGATACAGGCGGGAAAAAGCCGCGAGAAATCGAGTATATCATTCGAAGAATGTCGTCGGTCCGGACGCTCTCCATAGCGCCGCAGCGCGGCGCCGCTCTCGTGGCTGTATTGATGCTGTCGCTGATGGCCGCGGCGTGCGGGGGCCAGATGTTCGGAAGGGTCTACGAGTACGAGGAGGATCTGTACGTCTCGCTCGATGGCTCGGCTCAGCTGATCGTCAACGCGTCGATCCCGGCGCTCGTGACGCTGCGCGGCCTCGATTTGCCTCTCGACCCTGGAATACGGCTCGACACCGATCGGATTCGCTCGGCGTACACGTCGCCGCTGACGGAAGTGACGCGTGTCAGCCGTCCCTGGCGTCGCCAGGGGCGACGCTTCGTGCAGGTACGTCTTCGCGTGACGGACATTCGCCGGCTCTCTGAGGTCGCACCGTTCTCGTGGTCGACCTACGAGCTGGCCGAGAAGGACGGTCTGGCGGTTTATCGTCAACTCATCGCCGGATCAGCGATGCGGCCGGGCACGCTCAAGAACGTCGGCTGGACCGGAGGCGAGCTAGTGGCGTTCCGCCTTCACCTGCCAAGCAAGATCCTCTATCACAACGCGCGGGACCTTGAAACGAATGACACGAGCGATATCGCGCGCGGGAACATCCTGTCGTGGGAACAGCACCTGACCGACCGGCTCGACGGACGGCCCATCTCCATCGAAGCGAGGATGGACCGCCAGTCGATTCTCCATCGCACGCTGTGGCTCTTCGCCGGAGCCTTCAGCGCCGCCGTCCTGCTCATCGGCGTCATCATCTGGCTGACGATCCGCAAAGGCGCGAAGGACGGCGACGCGGCCTGAGGCTAGGCAGTCACTTCTCAGAAATAGTGCGAACGAGCGGAAGCGAGTGAGCCTCGAGCGGCGCGGGGCGTCGGGCCCCCGCGAGGAGCCAGTAGGGGGGCTCCGGGGGGCGAAGCCCCCCGGATAAGAAAGACCTCAATTGCTCCGCATCTCCGCGTCGGTGCGAAGATCGTTGGTCACCGACAGCTCGCCGAAACCGATTGCCAGCGATCGCGCAAGCATTCGATCGACATTGCTGTTCACGACACCCGTCAGCGTGACGTGGCCACGCTCGACGATGATGTGAATCGGAGGATTAGCCATCGCACCGTATTGCCAGAACGCGGAGTTGCCGTAGATGGCGCGCGCGATCCGTTGTCGCAGATCGTCGTCGTAGGACGACACCGGCAGCACGTCGATGCGATTGAGCACCTCACGAACGCCATTGACCGACCCGGCCCGCTTCGCGATGTCATTCTTCTTGAACGGCATCGTCACCTTGCCGGTCAGCGTCACGACACCATTGTCGACCGTGCCAGTGACGTGATCGAAGATCGTGAACTGCGAGTAGCGTTGAATCTGTCGCGAGATGTCCAGAGCGATTCCCAGGTCCCGTGAGTCCTGCGCTGCCGCGGTCGTCGCCGTGGCCGACCACGTCAACATCAACAGCGCGAATACCGTCCAGCCGAACCATTTAGCCTTCATTGAGACTCGACCTCCAGCCGAGAACGTGTCGACACTTGTCGAGGCAAAGGCGGTGCCAGCGAAATCGGCCCAAAATCGCAGGAATTGCTCTGGCGAGAGGCTCGCCGAGGACACTCGAAAGGGGACAGTCCCAAGGGGTGCTCAGCAGGGCGAGCGAGCGCTGCGAGAGAGCGTGTCGGGGAGGCCGAGGGGCAAAGCCCCTCGGGAAAGACTACAGAAGCGAAATTGTGGCGACGCCGGCGACGATGAGCAGGAGTTGGCGGAACGGGCCGCCGCCGATGCCGCCGCGGTGCAGGTCGGGAATGAGATCGGCCATCGCGACGTAGAGGAAATTCCCTGCCGCGAACGACAGCACGTAGGGCAGCAGGTTGGGGAGCGACTGCGATGCGATGAGCATCGACACCGCGCCGAGGACTCCGCCCACGCCCGCCAGCAGGTTGAGGGTGAACGCGCGGAGCTTCGAGAAGCCAGCCCTCAGGAGAATCGCCACGTCGCCGACTTCCTGGGGGATCTCGTGTGCGGCGACCGCAAGCGCCGTGGTAATCCCGAGCGGCACGGATGTGAGGACCGCTGCCGCGATGACTGCGCCGTCGACGAAGGTGTGAAACGCGTCGCCGATGATGACGAGCGACGCGGCGCTGCTCGTGTGAACTTCGCACTCGTGGGTGTCGTGGCAGTGCCTCCACAAGACGAGTTTCTCGAGGAGGAAAAACGCGAGGACGCCGGCAAGCAGCGTCCCGAGCGCATGCCCCGGGGGGATACGCTCGAGTGCTTCAGGGAGCAGCGCCAGCAGCGCCACTCCGAGCAGCGTGCCGACGGCGTAGCTGATCAGCCACGGCACGAGCTTGACGCGGAGATGATCGCCAAGCAGAAGGAACGTCGACGCTGTCAGGAGTCCGCCAAGGCTGCCGAGGACACTCAACCCTACCGCGGTCGCATAGACCTGCGCATGATGCACCGAGCGATGATACTTCAGTCGTCAGCGAGCGCCGCCCGGACCGTCAGTGCTGTCACGGCACGGCGACATAGCCCTTGCGCGCGCGCACGAGGTGACTCCCGTCTCGCAGTTCGAGTCGGATCGTGTGCCACTGCCCATCCTTGCGCCCCTGCGATGGATAGCCAATGTAGTACCTGCTTGCTCAATTCGTCGGCGACGTAGCTCGTCGCGGGATCGACGTCGCGCGCGTAGCGGACGATTTCGGTCCGGCCGCCGCTCTCGTCGGTAATGTCGCGCAGTGCCGCGACGTTCAGGCGATCGTCGATCCGGCCGCGCGACGTGCTGCTGCCGGTCGGCGGCGACGGCATCGGTGGGTTGCGAGGCGGCTGCGCGGGCGGGCTTCGGCGCCCTGGCATGGGGAACGGCAGCGGGATGGGTCGCGGCCCTGGCGGCGGGTAGGTCGGCCCTGAGGGTTGACCGCCCCAGGTCGGCTGCGTCAGGCCCTGCGTGTCGATCCCGATCGCGTAAGCCAGCACCTCGGTCGACCGGATCATCGTCTTGACCTCGCGGACCGTGGCCCGGCTGTTGGTATCGTTCCCGTCAGAGATCACGACGATCGCCTTTTTCCGATGACGGCCGGTTTGCGCGAGCGGAACCGCGGCCGTGACCGCGTCGTAGAGCGACGTCGCTCCACGGGGCCGAATCCGCGCCAGACCCGTCGCAATCCGCTCGCGGTCCGTCGTCCAGCTCTCGACCAACTCTGGCAGGTTGTCGAATCGGTACAGGAACACCTCGTCGTCTCGATCGAGCAGCTGAAATAGAAAGCGATTGAGCGCCTGCCTGGCCGACACCCACTTCTCGCCCTCCATGCTGCCGCTCGTGTCGACGACGAGCCCGAGGCTTACCGGGACCCGTTCGCTGTTGAAGTGGGTGATGGTTTGCTCCTGACCGTCTTCGAAGAGCCGGAAGTCCTCTTTACGCAGGCCGGACACGAAACGGCCATTCGCGTCGGTCACCGTAGCCGTGACGTTGATGAGCTCAACGCCTGTTTTGAAGCGGAAGACCTGGGAGTCCCGTGCTTCCTGACCCGTTGGCGCCACGACGACCGCTGCTGAAAAGGCAGCCGCGATCATCGCCACGTTGCGATTCATGATGTTCCCCGCACTCGCCTGATCGGAGGCGCGTCGCTGATGCTGGCCATTGTCGTTGCCGTTCGGCGATCGATGTGACCGATCACTCGGCCGTCTTCGCTGCGGAACCCGACGCGGTAGCGCGCGACCGGAGCGCTGACTGGCACGCTGATCACGAACCCGGACTCGTCGCCCGGACGGAGCACCGAGTAGTCGAGCGGCGCGCGCCCGCTCGCGAGGAACGTGCCGTCAGCGCTGAAGACGAGCGCCGTCGCCGAAATCTTCGAGAGCACCGCGCCATCGCGAGGATTCTGGACGAGTCCCGTGATGGTCAGCGCACCGGTGTCCTGCGTCTGCTTGAGCGACAGCAGCTCGAGGAGGGCTGTCTGCTGGCCCGAGGCGCTTCCGGTAGTGGAGCCGGTCGCGACCGTTGTCGTGGCCGCGGTTGGTCCCGATCGCGAGCGCACGGCCACGCCGACCGCGGTGACCAGCAGGGCGAGAATCCCGACCACCGCGAGGCGCCGCGGCCAGGCAATCGAAGGTTGAGGGCGGGTGAAGAGCTCCGCTCCCGAGCCCGGGCTGTCGTGGCCGTAGTCGAGATCCAGGTCGTCAGGCGGTCGTAGGACGTCGGCCGAGTTGTTCTTGGCTGACGGCTGATAGCTGATAGCCGATAGGTGTGCGCTCTCAGTCGGCCGGCGATCGACAGCCGCCTCGGCCATTTCTCTCAGGACCGCTACTCGCGCGTCCGAGCGTCGGCGCTCGTCTCTCACGAGCCGGACGAGGATCACGGCAAGTGCGATCGTCATGCACAGTGACACGAGCGTGATGACGATGAGGACGGATTCCATGTCTGTTTCAATCCTTCCGGGTCACTACCGAAGTCTGAACTCTACGGCCACTTCGACCAACACATCGACTGGGGTGCCGAACCGGCGAGCCGGCGAGAAACGCCATTGCCGAACGGCTTCGACGGCCCGCTGATCGAGCCCGGAGCCGAGACCCTGCACGATGCGTACGGCACCGACACGGCCATCGGCTCTGACGACGATTTCGAGCACGACGTCGCCGGACAGGCTTCGCCGTCGCGCCTCCTCGGTGTAGTCGGGCTTGACCTCGTGCAAGATGGACGGCGCCGTGATGCCGCTGCCCGGTCGATAGGGCCCGCCGCCGGTTCCGCCGCCGCTTCCGTCGCCGATCCCGGGACCTGATCCTTCGCCGATACCGGTACCGCGGCCGGTGCCGGAACCAGCACCAGTTCCGGGTCCCTGGCTGTTCGCTGCCGGCGAGTTTGACGTCAGGACACCGGCCTGGTCCTTCGGCTCGGCCGGGGCGCTGACGACTGGCGCGACGACCGGCGGAATTGGCTCGGGCTTGGCCACTGGTGGCGGCGGTTCGATCGGCTGCTCGACCGGTCGAATTTCCGGAACCGGCCGCGGCGGTCTCGGGGGCTCGGGTGCTGGCCGTCGCACCACGCGCTCGACCGGGACTGGGCTCTTCAATGGGCTCTTCCCCTTGAGCAACGCTGGTCGGGGCGGAAGAGGTTGCCGTAATCCGCCGCCGCCTCCACCGCCCCCGGGACCAGGTTTGACCAGGAACACCAGTCGCGCTGGTTTAGCGGTCTGTGGTTCGACTGTCGCGTGGCTCGTCACGCCGACAGCGGTCAGGAGAACGATGCCGATTGCCGCGTGGATCAAACCGGAAGCCGTCAGCGGAACGCCCTGGCGGCCTCGACCCGATGGCGCCGGGCTGAAGAGCTGTCGTTCCGGGGCCGGCCCAGGCTGGAAACCCTGAAGCAGAAGGACCGCGCGAATTGCCTCGCTGGTAGCCGTCAGCCCGCCTTCACGTCCGACGATTACGCCCGATTCCCGGAGCGCATGGACGTCCGCGATCGACGCCCCGGCGGCGCGGGCGATTTCTCGTGCGGTGAAGACGTCATGAACGATCGGGCCGCTGGCCATACTGATACCCAGGGAATGCGGGCAAAACACTTGCCGTTGTGCGGGACGTACGGAGTCCCGGTCCTCTTCGGTTTTTCGGCCTTTCGCGACCTGACCTGTTACCTCAGGGCCAAGGCTGTGCTCGTTGAGTGACAGCGGCGGAGGACAGGTCAGCGACCGGAGATCAGGATCAGGGGTCAAGGGATCCGGGGTCGGGCGAAGGCCGGGGTCATTCCGACGGCCCTTCCTTATCCCAGGTCCCTGATCCCTGATCTCCGATCCCTGAGGTTAAGCCGTGGTACAAACCACCTATGACTCAGCAGGTAATCGTGACGGGGGCATCGAGCGGGATCGGGCGGGCAACGGCGCTTCGTTTCGGCCGAGCAGGGGCACAGGTTCTGGTGGTCGGCCGCGACGAGGCGGCGCTGGCCGAGGTGGCGGCGACAATCACTCGCGAGGGTGGGCACTCCGCGGTTCTTCAGGCCGACGTCACCCAAGGCTCGGCGCCGGAGCGGATCGTGGCGGCGGCGCTCGACCGATTTGGCGGGTTGACGACGCTCGTCAACGCCGCCGGGATCATCGGGTCAGGCTCGATCGAGTCGACGACCGATCCCGAGTGGGACAACATGATGGACATCAACGCGCGCGCGCCGTTCCGGCTCATGCGCGCTGCCGTGCCGGCATTGACCGCGTCCCGCGGCACCGTCGTCAACGTATCGAGTGTGACCGGCCTCCGGGCGTTCCCCGGAGTACTGTCGTACTGCGTGAGCAAGGCCGCAATCGATCAGTTGACGCGTTGCGCGGCCCTCGAGCTCGCGCCAAAAGGCGTCCGTGTCAACGCCGTCAATCCAGGGGTCGTCGTGTCGAATCTTCATCGTCGGGGTGGAATGAACGAGGAGAACTACGCCAAGTTCCTCACGCGGTCGCGGGAAACCCATCCGCTCGGACGGCCGGGCGAGGCGACCGAGATTGCCGACCTCGTCTTCTTCCTGGCGTCGGACGCGTCCGGTTGGATCACCGGTGAGACGATCTCGATCGACGGTGGACGACACCTGACGTGCGCGCGCTAGGGTTAGTTGTTCTTCTTGATGGCTTCGACGAAGCGAAGTCCATCTCGCTCGGCGAGCACCCTGACGGCGACGAACCCCTGCTTCTTGAGGAGCTCGATCGTCGAGCCGGAGTCGCCCGGCGAGGCCGGCGTCTCCTTTGCGGAAAAGAGCGACGCCATCCCGGCGCCCGCGAGCGTGTCGATGACCATGCACCGTCCGCCAGGACGGAGCACTCGCGACGCTTCCTGCACAACCATCATTTGGACCGGACTCTCGAGTCTGCCGAGCGCGTCACGCAGAACGACGAGGTCGAACGAGGCGGCCTCGAACGAAAGCGCGGTCGGCGGGCTCGACGAGGTCTCGACGAGCGCGCCTTCGCGGAGCGCGACTCGCGCGGCTTCCGTCGCCCGATCGGGTGATTCGTCGACCGCGCAGGCGCGACCGGACAGACCCGCTTTGGCCGCCAGTGCGGCAATCAGACGCGGGTCGCCGCATCCGACGACGAGCACGCGATCGCCGAGCTTCGCGCCAGCCATGCTGACGCTCAGCGGATCGATCGACGCCTGTCTGAACCACTTGAACATTGTCGGAGCCCCACGCGCCAGACCCTCGCTCGGACGACCGGAGGTCGAACGCCCACGAGTCACCGGCGGACGCGTTCACGATTCACGGCCTGACCCCGAACCAGACGGCCTGATGACTGATGATATAGTTTCGGATCGTGAAAAATACGCCAAAAATCGAGAAACCGGCAGGGAAACTGGGCATCCTTCTCGTCGGGATGGGGGCCGTCAGCACGACGACCATTGCCGGTGTCTTCGCTGTTCGCCGCGGCCTCGCGAAACCAATCGGGTCGCTGACGCAAATGGGCACCGTTCGGCTCGGCAAACGAACCGAGGGCCGCTCACCGCTCATCAAAGACTTCGTTCCGCTCGCGTCACTCGACGACGTTGTGTTTGGCGGGTGGGACATTTTCGAAGACAACTCCTACGAGGCGGCCAGGACCGCTGGAGTGCTCGAGCCGGCGCTGCTCGATCAGGTGCGGCCCGAGCTCGAACAGATTCGTCCGATGTCGGCGGTGTTCGATCGCCGCTACGTCAAGCGCCTCGACGGCCCCAACGTGAAGAAGGGCGCCAACAAGCGCGAGATGGCCGACGCGTTGCGCGAGGACATGCGCCGATTCAAGCAGGAACACGGTCTCGATCGACTGGTGATGATTTGGTGCGGCAGCACCGAGGTCTATCTCACGGAGAGTCCTGTTCATGCCAGCGTCGCGTCGTTCGAGAAAGGACTCGAAGCGAGCGATCCGGCGATCCCCTCGAGCATGATCTACGCGTATGCCGCCATCAAGGAGGGCATCCCGTACGCGAACGCGGCGCCGAATTTGAGCGCCGACGTTCCCGCGCTTCTCGAACTCGCGGCCGCCGCCGGTTCGCCGGTCGCTGGCAAGGATCTGAAGACCGGGCAGACGTGGATGAAGACGGTCGTCGCGCCGGGGCTCAAGGCGAGGCTTCTCGGTGTCGAGGGGTGGTACTCGACCAACATTCTTGGCAATCGGGACGGCGAAGTGCTCGACGATCCCGAGTCGTTCAAGACCAAGGAAGAAAGCAAGAAATCCGTCCTCGACTACATCCTTCAGCCAAACCTCTACCCGGATCTCTACGAGAAGCTTTGCCACGTCGTGCGGATCAATTACTATCCCCCCCGCGGCGACAACAAAGAGGGGTGGGACAACATCGACCTGTTCGGATGGCTGGGCTATCCGATGCAGCTCAAGATCAACTTCCTCTGCCGCGACAGCATTCTGGCGGCGCCGATCGTGCTCGACGTCGCGCTGTTCCTGGATCTCGCGAAGCGCACCGGGATGAGCGGCATTCAGGAGTGGTTGTCGTTCTACTTCAAGAGCCCGATGGCCGCGCCGGGGTTGTATCCTGAGCACGACCTGTTCATTCAGCTCATGAAGTTGAAGAACACGCTCCGTTACTTGCGCGGCGAGGAGCTCATCACGCACCTCGGCCGGGAGTACTACGACTGAGAGTCGCGACGGAGCGAAGCGACGGAGCCACGTGAGCGGAGCGGGGCATTGGGGCCCCGCGAGCGCCCGCCTTCGCGCCGCAGGCGCTACGGCGAGGTCGCGCCGTAGCCTTGGCGGAGGCGGAAGCGTGTAAGGAGGTCCGGGGGACGAAGTCCCCCGGTGAAGACTGATGTCCGAAAGGCTGCAGCCAGCGATCTGGGGTGGATTGTTCATCGGCGTGCTGTCCGCACTGCCGTTTGTCAACCTCCCCAACTATTGCTGCTGCTGCCTGTGGGTGCTCGTCGGTGGCGCGCTCGCGGCCTACCTGCGACAGCAGAACACGCCTTACCAGATTGATGCTGCCGAAGGCGCGATTGTCGGCCTGATGGCTGGGGCGATTGGCGGCGTCATCTTTACAATCCTGTCCATTCCGCTCCAGATGTTCGTTGGCCCGATGATGGAGCAGTGGACGGAGCGAATGATGTCGAACAATCCGGACGTCAGTCCGGAAATGCGCGACATGTTCGAGCGACTGTCGACGAGCTCTGGTGTCAGGCTCCTCAATGTCCTTCTGACGCTCGTTGTCGACTCGATCTTCGGGATGCTCGGGGGCCTCATCGGCGTGGCCATTTTCAAGCGCAATCTCCCGCCGCCTCCGCCGCCCGGAACGATCGACATTCCTCCTTCGGCGATCGTCCCGCCGCCGCCTCCGCCGATTGCTCCCCCGCCGCCTCCGCCGCCCCCGCCGGCTGCGGCGGACATCTAAGCCGCGCCGGCCAGCCTACAGCTTTTCCTATTCCGACCCGAAATTTCCTGTGTAACTGCGCTGCCGCGGGAAGGCCAGTGTCCGGCTCGTCGGGCGCTCAGCGATTGTCTTTGTTCGGGCCGTTCCCGCCGAGCGTTGATCAGAGCAGCCATGTACGAGTCCTACTTCGGCCTCCGGGAAAAGCCGTTCAGCCTGACGCCGGATCCGCGCTATTTCTACCGCAGCCAGTGCCACGCCAATGCGCTCGAGCTGGTACAGCACGGCAGCCGCACCCCTGGCGGCCTGACCGTCGTGACCGGAACCAGCGGGACAGGAAAGACGACGACCTGCCGGACCATTCTCGAGTCGCTCGATCGGAGGACTGTTCACCTCGCTCGTTCTCAACCCGTACGTGTCGGAAGAAGACCTGCTGCGGCTGATTCTTCAGGACTTTGGCGTGATCTCACGTGACGAGATCAGGCGCGGCGTGATGTCCGGCGTGCGCGCGGCCGAGCTGCTCGCCACGCTGGAAGAGTTTCTGAAATCACTCACGTCGCTCGGCGCGCGGGCGCTCCTCATCATCGATGAGGCGCAGAAACTGCCCGTTCATGTACTCGAACAAGTGAAGCGACTGTCGAGGCTCGCAGCCGAAGTACCTCTGCAGGTCATCCTCGTCGGGCAACTCGGCCTGACCGACAGCCTGCGTGCGCCCGACCTCCGGCCGCTCGACGAGCGGGTGACGATCCGCTATCGACTGCGGCCCCTGACCGCTGGTGAAACCGCAGAGTACGTCCTGCACCGCGTGAAGATCGCCGGTGATGAGTCATCGGATCTGTTTCCGCAAAGGTCTTTGCACCGGGTTCATCGCGCGACCGGGGGCAACCCTCGGCTCATCAACCTCGTCTGCGACCGGGCGCTCCTCTCAGCCTTTTCCGTTCAGGCGACCCGAATAGAACCCGCGCTCGTGGATCGAGTGGCTGGTGCCCTTCGACTCGAGCCCGCTGGCGCTCTGGCGAGCGTCGCAAGTGTTGCAAACATGACAGGATCAGTCCTGAACTGGATGCGCCGCCGCGTCGCCGCCCTCTAGGACGGGGACACTCAACTTTGAGCGGCTCAGGGCTCAGGCTCAGGAGCTCGCTATCTTTCGTCAACCGGGCGTATGCTCTTTCCTCACCCTGAGCCCTGAGCCCTGAGCTCTGAGCCCTGAGCCCTGAGCCCTGACCCTGACCCCGGTTTGACCTCGACAGGGATGTCGGTGATAGATCTGTACTGTCTATGTCTGAGATCGATGCGCTTCTGAAGGAAGATCGCAGCTTTCCGCCGACCGCCGAGTGGCGTCAGTCCGCCCAGATCGCCGATCCAGGCATCTACGACCGCGCCGCCGCCAATCCTCGAGGGTTTCTGGGCCGGTTTCGCGAACGAGCTCGAATGGATGCGCCCGTGGGACTCGGTCCTCGAGTGGCATTCGCCACACGCGAAGTGGTTCTCGGGCGGCAAGCTCAACATCAGCGCCAATTGTCTCGACCGGCACGTCCGGACCGCTCGGCGCAACAAAGCCGCCTTTGTCTGGGAAGGCGAGCCGGGCGATCGACGCACCCTGACCTACTGGGATCTCTATCGTCAGGTCTGCGCATTTGCCAACGTCCTCAAGTCCCTCGGCGTCAAGCGCGGCGACCGCGTCGCCCTCTACCTTCCGCTCATTCCTGAGCTGGCCATCGCCATGCTGTCGTGCGCGCGCATCGGTGCGATCCACAGTGTGGTGTTCGGCGGCTTCAGCTCCGAGTCACTGCGCGACCGAATCAACGATTCCGAATGCGTACTGCTCGTGACGGCCGACGGAGGCTATCGCCGCGGCCAGATTGTGCCTCTCAAGCAGATGGCCGATCAGGCGCTTCGGGAGACGCCGTCGATACGAAACGTCGTCGTGGTACAGCGGCAAGCGGGCTCGCCGATTCCCGTCGAGATCCAGGAAGGACGCGATCACTGGTATCACCGCCTGATGCAGCACGCCTCTCCAGTGTGTGAGCCCGAAGCCATGGATGCGGAGGATATGCTCTACATCCTTTACACATCCGGCACCACCGGAAAGCCGAAGGGTATCGTCCACACGACCGGTGGCTATCTCGTCGGTACCTACGCGACGACCAAGTGGGTTTTCGATCTGAAGGAGACCGACGTCTACTGGTGCACGGCCGACATCGGCTGGGTCACGGGCCACAGCTACGTCGTCTACGGACCGCTGGCCAACGGCGCGACCGTGGTGATGTACGAAGGCGCACCCGACTGGCCGCAGAAGGATCGGTTCTGGGAACTCATCGAGCGCCACGGTGTCACGATTTTCTACACGGCGCCGACCGCAATTCGAGCGTTCATGCGCTGGGGCACCGAGTGGCCAGAGAAGCGCGACCTCGGCACGCTGCGGCTGCTCGGTTCGGTCGGCGAACCGATCAATCCGGAAGCGTGGATGTGGTACCACCGGCACATCGGTAACGAGCGCTGCCCAATCGTCGACACCTGGTGGCAGACCGAAACCGGGATGATCATGATCACGCCGCTTCCAGGCTTGACGAGCACCAAGCCGGGTTCGGCCACGCGACCGTTCCCGGGGATCGCCGCCGAAATTCGTGACGCGCAAGGCCAGCGTGTCGAAACTGGCGGAGGGTTGCTCACGCTCACGCAGCCGTGGCCCGCAATGCTGCGTGGCATCTACGGTGATCCCGATCGCTACGTGAAGCGGTACTGGAGCCGGTGGAGCGACGGCACCTACTTTACCGGCGACGGCGCGCGGCGTGACGAGGACGGGTTTTACTGGCTCCTCGGCCGTGTCGACGACGTGCTCAACGTCGCAGGACATCGGCTCGGAACGATGGAGGTCGAGAGCGCGCTCGTCGATCATCCAAAAGTCGCGGAAGCCGCCGTGGTCGGCAAGCCGCACGAGATCAAAGGTCAGGCAGTAGCCGCCTTCGTGACGGTCAAGGAAGGCGTCCAGTCGAACTCCTCGCTGGCCGACGAGCTCAAGGAACACGTGGTCAAGAAGATCGGCGCCATCGCCAGGCCTGATCAGATTCTGTTCGCCGTCGATCTGCCCAAGACGCGATCGGGCAAGATCATGCGCCGATTGTTGCGCGACATCGCCGAAGGCAAGACGCTCGGCGACACGACGACCTTGGCGGATCCCGCCGTCGTCGCGCGGCTGAAGACCGAGTACGAGGAGAAAGAGGAGTAGATGTCTGGCGTGACCGGCATCGAGCTCGGGCCGAACTACTGCGTGCTCGTTCGCGGCGGCCACGCCGGTTCGCAGCAGACCGTCTCGACGGCCTCGACGCTCTTGCTGTCTGCGTCGTCCGGCGATCGGCAGAGTCGTGTGGACCGGCTGCGAGAGGCCCGTGAGCGCGGTGATTTTCCCAGCCGCGCGCGAGTAGTCGCGTGGAGATCCGGCTCGCCGACCGCCCCGAATGACATCGCGGCGCTCGCGGCGCTTGCCGAGGCGGGGTTCGAGATTGGCCTCGGTGCTTTCACCCTCGCAGGCGCTCGGCCGGATGGTCAGAGCGCGAAGCACGGTCGCCTCCACCGGGACAGCTGTCGCCGCTCTTTCGTTGAACAATCACGGCGCCGCTATCGCGATTGTCGCCGGAGCCGAGGTGATTTGCTCGCGCGTCTTCGAATGGCCGCTCGGCACGCCATTCGAGGGCGAGCGTTCCGCGCTGCTCGATCGATACCTCCTCGTGTCGCAGCTTGCTCCGCAGCTGCAGCACGTGATCGATCTGGTGCGTCCAGTCAACGGGGTCACCGTCACTTCCGTTCTTGTTTCTGGCAATCTGCCGGACCTGCGCTCGCTCGCGATGCTCCTGATTGAGGAAATGGACATCGAGGTGGAAACGCTGGACTCGGCGGAGCTGCTCGAGCCTGGCGCAGCCGACGCACTTCGGCGACTCGGTCGCGTCGTTGCAGCTGGCGGCAGCCGTCGCATCGTCTGGAGAGCCTCGGGTACCCGTGCGCCCCCGGAGCGACCCGGCAGCCGATCTGGAAGCTGCGTCCGAAGAGCCTCGCGCGAAACCTGTTTGGCCATGGCCCCGGCTTCAGAGCCTCGCAGCGCTCGTCGTGCTCGCGTTCTCGTCGGCGTGGTCGTTCACGCAGGTCGTCGGCTCGTCACCGGCGCTGCCGCATTTTTCCCGCCGGCATCGAGCAGGTCCTGGTGGCCGATGTGAAGCCCGCGGAACCTCGCGCCCGAACCACGCATTGACGCGTTGATGCCGGCGAACCCGACTTGACGCCGAGCCACGGCGCGACGCGCCGAGGACGTCGTGCATCGCGCAGCCATCGGTAGACGCCCAGTCGCGGTCATCGAGACGACCGCCGCTTCCGTCGGTTGACGGCATCATGATCGCCGGCACCGCGCCGACTCGCTATCGTCGATGGCACCGTGGTCGCCGCGGGGGACGCCGTCGGGGTCCGCGCCATCGCCCGAATCGAGCGGGACGGCGTGGTGCTTCGGGAGCCGTCCGGACGAGAAATCTATGTGGCGGTCAGGCCCAGAAAGCCGCCCGACCCTCGGTTCGTGAGAGACTAGTGGCCACTAGCCTCGCGGAACTGCCGCCCCCGCCAACCGTAACCGGATGAGATACGTCAGTAGTAGGGGTCAGAGCTCGAATGCCGCCGATCGGCCTGTCCCGTTAGCCAGCGGAATCGACCTCCGAAGAGACGCCTATGTCACTGATCGAAACACGCGACTTGTGGAAAACCTACGTCATGGGCGAGGAGGAAATCCACGCGCTCAGGGGCGTGTCGATCGCGATCGAACGCGGCGAATACGTGGCGATCATGGGGCCCTCCGGCTCCGGCAAGTCGACGCTGATGAACCTCATCGGATGCCTCGACACGCCGATCGAAGGGCAGCTACCTGCTCAACGACAAGGAAGTCGCGTCGATGAACGACGACGAGCTGGCGCGGATCAGGAACGAGGAGATCGGGTTCGTCTTTCAGACGTTCAACCTGTTGCCGCGCGCGACGGCGCTCCACAACGTCGAACTGCCGCTCGTTTACGGCGGCGTGACCGGCAAAGCTCCGGCAGGAGCGAGCGAGGGAAGCGCTGGCGAAGGTTGAACTGATCGATCGCGCCTCCCACCGGCCGAACGAGCTCTCCGGCGGTCAGCGGCAACGCGTCGCGATCGCCCGCGCGCTCGTCAACAACCCGTCCATCCTCCTCGCCGACGAGCCGACCGGCAACCTCGACTCGAAGACCGGCAACGAGATCATGGGTGTGTTCGATCGGCTGCACCAGAACGGCAACACGATTGTTCTCGTCACCCACGAAGCTGACATCGCCGCGTACGCGCATCGCGTGATTTCCATCCGCGACGGACAGGTCGAGAAGGACGTGCGAAGAGCCGCATGAGAAATGCTGAATGCTGAGTGCTGAATGCTGAAGTGAATTCAGAATTCGAAAATTCAGAATTGAATTCCGAACTTAACAATTCAGCCTTTACTTCAGCATTCAGCACTCAGCATTCAGCATTGCCTAGATTGCGGCAGAGTGTCCCGCGGCGATCTCCCGCAGCGGCGCCTGCTGATTGAACGACCCCGGATCGAGAACAATCCGTTGCCGCACCGCCGCCGGGTCGGGGACCGGAATGGCCGACAGCAGGGCGCGCGTGTAGGGATGCGCCGGCGCTTCGAAGAGCCGCTCGGTCGGGCCGATCTCGACGATTCTTCCCAGATACATCACGGCGACCCGGCTGCAGATATGCCGCACCAGCCGCAGGTCGTGCGCGATGAACAAATAAGTCAGCTTCAATCGCTCCTGCAGGTCCATGAGCAGGTTGATCACTTGTGCCTGGACTGACACGTCGAGCGCCGACACGGGCTCGTCGGCGATGACGAGCGACGGGTTCAGCGCGAGCGCACGCGCGAGGCCGATCCGCTGACGTTGCCCACCGCTGAACTGGTGTGGGTATCGCGACAGCTGCGCCGGGTCGAGGCCCACCAGCTCGAAGAGCTCCGCGACGCGGGCGCGTCGCTCCGGCTTCGAGCCGATGCGGTGGATGATTAGCGGCTCCTCAACGATCGCGCCGACACGCATTCTCGGGTTGAGCGACGAATACGGATCCTGAAAGACGATCTGCATATCGCGGCGCGCCTGCCGCATCCGCGATCGCGAGAAGCCCAGCACGTCCTCGCCGTTGAAGCGAACCTCACCTGACGTCGGTTCGATCAATCGCAGGATGCAGCGCCCGGTCGTCGTTTTCCCGCTGCCCGACTCGCCGACGAGCCCGAAGGTCTCTCCTTCGTCGATGGCGAAGCTGACGTCGTTGACGGCGCGAACGACACTGCCTTTGCGCAACAATCCGCCGCGGCGGCCGAACTCCTTGACGAGATGCCGTACCTCGAGCAGCGGCATCTATGGACGAGCCTCCGCTGCCGGACCGTGCAGATAACACTTGACCGCGCGGCTGTCGCCGAGGACGGTCGAGGCCGGCGGCGCCACGGAGCACGGTGGGAAACAATCCGGGCAGCGCGGCGCGAACGCGCACCCGGCCGGGAGCTGGCCGAGCGCCGGGACCGTCCCCTGGATCGCCCTCAGCCGTGCGCCCGGCTTGCCGCCAGGCATCGAAGCCATCAGGCCGCGTGTGTACGGATGCTTAGGATCGGCAAAGAGAAGGTCGACCGGCGCTTCTTCGACGATGCGTCCGGCGTACATGACCGCGACGCGGTCGGCCATTTCGGCGACGACGCCCAGGTCGTGGGTGATCAGGAGCAACGCGAGTCCGAGCCGTCGCTGAAGGTCCCGGAGCAAATCGAGGATCTGCGCCTGGATTGTCACGTCGAGCGCAGTCGTCGGTTCGTCGGCGATGAGGAGCGCTGGTCCACAGGCGAGCGCCAGGGCGATGAGTGCACGCTGGCGCAACCCACCCGAAAGCTGATGCGGATACTCTCGCACGCGCCGCTCAGGCTCTGGAACGCTGACGGTCGCGAGCAGTTCGATCGCCTTCTGTTGCGCGTTCGCGCGCGACGCGCGTCCGTGGATGCGCAGCGTTTCCTCGATCTGATTCCCGATCGTGAAGACCGGGTTGAGCGCAGTCATCGGCTCCTGAAAGACGAGTCCGATGTCGGCGCCCCGCACCTTCTGCGTCTCCCGCTCGGGCAGCGTCAGCAGATCCCGTCCCTTGAACAGAATCTGTCCTGCCGCGATCCGGCCCGGCGCCTGAATCAGCCTCATGATCGAGAGAGCCGTCAGCGACTTGCCGCTGCCCGACTCCCCGACGAGACAGAGCGTCTCCCCGGCGCCGACACTGAAGCTGACGTCAATCACCGCCGGCACGAAGCGTCCGTTCTGATCGAAGCCGGTGGTGAGGTGGGTGACGGAAAGGAGTCGCTGCTCGCTGCTCGCCGCTCGCGGTTCGCCGTCCGGGCTCCGGGTTCACCCTGCGGTTCGACTTGCCCCGATGCCAACTGCGAGCCGCGAGCCGCGAGCCGCGAGCTCTGATCTTCAGACATCGACTTCCTTGTGCTCGCCGAAGACCGTCCGCAGGGCGTCGGCGATCTCGCCAACGGTGGCCTTTGCCTCGACGGCGCGCACGATTGGCGGGACCAGGTTGTCTGACCCGCGCGCCGCTGCGACCACGAGCTCCAGGCTCGCCCGCCAAGCGTCCGCGTCCCGGCCCGCCCGCACCGCCCTGACGCGTTCCACCTGGCGGCGTTCGATCTCGGGATCGATGCTCATGACGTCGATGCTGGCAGCGCTCTCTGCAGCGAACGCATTGACGCCGACGACGATGGCCTTGCCGGCGTCAACCTGCTGTTGCGCGCGATATGCCGATTCCTGAATGGCCCGCTGGATGAGCCCCTGCTCGATCGCCGACAGCGTGCCTCCGGCCGCCTCGATTCGCTCGAGGAGCGCGCCCGCACCGTGTTCGATCTCATTGGTGAGCAGCTCGATCGCGTACGAGCCGCCAAGCGGATCGACGGTGTTTGGGACGCCGGATTCTGCCGCGATGATCTGTTGCGTCCGCAGCGCGATCCGCGCCGCCTCTTCTGTCGGAAGCGCCAGTGCCTCATCGCGTCCGTTGCAGTGAAGCGACTGCGTCCCGCCAAGAACTGCGGCCAGCGCCTGGATGGCGACGCGAACGATGTTGTTATCCGGCTGCTGGGCGGTCAAGGTGCTGCCGGCCGTCTGAGTGTGAAAGCGAAGCTGCAGGGCGCGCGGGTGCCGGGCGCCAAAGCGATCGCGCATGATTCGCGCCCACATCCGCCGGGCGGCGCGAAACTTGGCGATTTCCTCCAGGAAATCGTTGTGAGCGTTGAAAAAGAATGACAGACGCTGCCCGAAACGCTCGACGTCGAGTCCGGCGTCAAGCGCCGACTGCACGTATGCGATGGCATTGGCGAATGTGAAGGCCACTTCCTCGACTGCGGTCGAACCGGCTTCCCGGATGTGATACCCGCTGATCGAGATCGTGTTCCACGACGGCAGTTCCCGTTCGCAGAACGCAAAGATGTCGGTGACGAGCCGGAGCGACTGGCGTGGAGGGTAGATGTAGGTCCCGCGCGCGACATATTCCTTGAGAATGTCGTTCTGGACGGTGCCGGAGAGCGCCGTCAACGCGACGCCCTGCCGGCGTGCGACGGCGACGTACAGCGCCAGCAGGATGATGGCCGTGGCGTTGATCGTCATCGAGATCGAGACGCGATCGAGCGGGATGCCGTCGACGAGTGCCGCCATGTCCTCGATGGAGTCGATGGCGACGCCAACCCGGCCAACCTCACCGGTCGCCAGCTGGTTATCCGAGTCGTAGCCCATCTGCGTCGGCAAGTCGAACGCGACGCTGAGGCCGCTGACCCCCTGGCTCAGGAGATAGCGGTAACGCTCATTCGATTCGGCGGCCGTCCCAAACCCCGCATACTGCCGCATGGTCCACAGGCGTCCGCGGTACATCGTCGGCTGGATGCCTCGGGTGTATGGGAAGGAGCCTGGGAACCCGAGATCGCGGGCCGGATCCCATCCGTCGAGCGACTTCGGGTCGGCGTTGTGGATGGTCATGCGCCCTAATTCTTGGAGTGACGAACGCGCTTACTTCGACTTCTCGGCTCGGGCGCGTCAGCGCAGCATTCTATCAATGCCTCACCGAGGCGCTCGAGCGACCACAAACCACAAGATGTTGCGTCCGGTGGCATTGACACTCGCTAGGGGCACGTCTACAATGAAATCGCGTTCCCACGCTGCAAATCCTTCATTATGAACAAATTTGTCGGCCGATCCCTGCCGCCTTCCCCTGGCTGGCAGTTTCGGTGCCTGGCGAGGTTCACACTCGTTCCAGGTGCGAGCCGAATATCGGATCGGGAGGCGCCCCGGGTTTCCCAGTTCCGGCGGCGGTGAGGAGGTCCCAGAATGGATGACGTCATGAATCGGATGGCCCGGGAGCTGTCCGACGCCATCGCAGCCGCCGTAGCCGAAGATCCTCGGGTCGAGGCGTGCCGCGAGCGAGTCCGCGCCGCGGGTTACGAGATGCGGGTGTCGCTCGAGGCCGTGATCGGATTCGTCAATCGCTCGACGCCGGGCGCGCTGGCCAAGGTTGGAGCGCCGCAGAAAGCCGTAAGAGGCGAGCGGCGCAACGTCGAGATGAGCGCGAACGACCGGCGGTTTCTGCGGTCGCTGCGGATTGCCGCAGACGAGACGCAGGAGAAGGAAGTCGAATAGTCAGAAGCTAGGAGCTCAGAAGGCAGGAGACATGAAGGGCCCGGCGGGATCCGCCGGGCTTTCTTTTGGCAGCTCCTGGCCTTCCGTTTCCTGTCTCCTAGCTCCTGTCTTCTAGCTCCTGACTACTACTTGTCTATCAACGAGCGGCCGGTCATCTCCGGAGCGGCGGGAACCTCCAGCAAATCCAGGATCGTGGGCGAGACATCGCGGAGCCAGCCATCGTTGAGGCGGCGGCCGACGTAGGCCTCGCTGCAGAGCACGACGGGCACCGGGTTCGAGGTGTGCGCCGTATGCGGCGCCTGGAGCTCGTCGTCCCACATCTGCTCGGCGTTGCCGTGGTCGGAGGTGACGATTGCCGTGCCGCCGACCGACTGCAGCGCCTTCGTGATGCGGCCCAGGCACGCGTCGAGCGTTTCCACCGCCGCAATCGTCGCCTCCAGGCTGCCCGTGTGCCCGACCATGTCAGCGTTCGCGAAGTTGCAGATGACCACCTGGTGTCGCCGGGAGGTAAGGTCGGCGACGAGGTTGTCGGCTATCCCCGGTGCGCTCATCTCCGGCATCAGATCGTAGGTGGCAACCTTCTGCGACGGGACGAGGATTCGATCCTCGGCCCGGTAGGGCTCCTCTCGCCCGCAATTGAAGAAATACGTAACGTGCGCGTACTTCTCGGTCTCCGCCAGCCGGAGGTTGTTCCGTTCGTGCGCGGCGAGCACGTCGGCGAGGTTATTGCTGAACGTCTGAGGCGTAAAGACGACGGGAAGATTGAAGGTCCGGTCATAAACCGTCATCGTCGTCGTATGAAGGCTGGGACGGTCGGGTCGCGGAAAGCCGTCGAACTGATCGTCGCCGAGCGCGAGCGCGCGAGTGATCTGGCGTGCGCGATCGGCGCGGAAGTTGAAGACCACGAGCGAATCGCCGTCACCCATCGGTCCGACCGGAGCACCCTCCGCGTCCACGATGACGATCGGCTTGATGAACTCGTCGGTGACGCCGCCGTCATACGCCGCCTGAATGGCCGCGAGCGCCGACGGCGCTGTTGGAGTCGACGAGCGTGACGCGGGCACGGTGCTGAGGACCGCGTCGTAGGCCAGCTTCGTCCGTTCCCACCGCTTGTCGCGATCCATCGCGTAGTAGCGGCCCGAAACGGTCGCGAGGCGGCCGACGCCGGCGCGGCGCATCACGTCCTCGAGCTCGGCGACGTAGCGAATCGCTCCCGTTGGCGATGTATCGCGGCCGTCGGTAATCACATGGACGAACACCTGCGGTACATGCCGCCGTGCCGCCATCTCGATGAGCGCGTGCAGGTGACGCTGGTGGCTGTGCACTCCGCCGTCGGACACGAGGCCGATGAAATGCAGTGCGTGGCGGCCGGTTGCCACGCGGTCCATTGCGGCCGTCAGGGGCTCGCTCGAGAAGAACTCGCCGTCACGAACGCTCTTGTCGATCCTCGTCAGATCCTGATACACGACGCGCCCGGCGCCCATGTTCATGTGACCGACCTCGGAGTTGCCCATCTGCCCGGCGGGCAGCCCGACGGCTTCTCCCGACGCAATCAACCGCGCGTGCGGGTAGCGGTCCATCAGCGCGTCATAGACAGGCTTGCGCGCCATCGCGATCGCGTTGTAACTGCGGTCGGCGCGGATTCCCCATCCGTCGAGGACGATAAGTGCGACCGGGGGCTTCACGAGAGCTGCTTAATCGCCGACCGTCCGGCGTACCGCGCGCTGGTGCCGAGCGTCTCTTCGATTCTCAGCAGCTGGTTGTACTTCGCGACGCGATCGGATCGGCTCGCCGACCCTGTCTTGATTTGCCCGGCCGCTGTGCCGACCGCGAGGTCGGCGATGGTCGTATCTTCGGTTTCCCCGGAGCGGTGGGAGATGACGCTGCGGTAGCCGGCGTCACGGGCCATCGCGACGGCGTCCAAGGTTTCCGAGACGGTTCCGATCTGATTCAGTTTCACCAGGAGGGCGTTGGCGATGCCCTCCTTGATGCCGCGCGCGAGAATCTCAGGGTTGGTCACAAAGACGTCGTCGCCGACGAGCTGAATCCGGCTGCCGAGCGCCCTGGTCAGCGCTTTCCATCCCTCCCAATCCCCCTCGGCCAGCCCGTCCTCGATCGAGATGATCGGATACTGCCGGACCCAATCCTCATAGAGCGCGACCATCTCGTCGGCGGTCCGATTCTTTTCCTTCGACTTCTTGAACTCGTAATGCTTGCCGGCGTCGTTCCAGAGCTCGCTGGCGGCGACGTCGAGCGCCAGGTAGATGTTCTTGCCGGGCTGATACCCGGCCTGGACGACGGCTTCCAGCACGACATCGAGCGCTTCGCGATTCGACGACAGGCTGGGCGCAAATCCACCCTCGTCGCCGACGCCGGTGCTGTGCCCCTTTTTCTTCAGGATGCCGCGGAGCGTGTGAAAGATCTCGGCGCCGGCCCGCACGGCGTCGGCAAACGTCTCGGCGCCAACCGGCATCACCATGAACTCCTGGAAGTCGACGCTGCTGTCGGCATGTGCGCCGCCGTTGAGGATGTTCATCATCGGCACCGGCAGCGACATCGTCTTGCCGCCATACAGCGTCGCGAGGTGCTGGTAGAGCGGCACGCCACTGGCCGTGGCAGACGCGCGCGCCAGCGCCATCGACACGCCGAGCAGCGCGTTGGCCCCGAGCCGACCCTTGGTCGCCGTGCCATCGAGCGCGATCATCGCCTGATCGACCGCCCGCTGGTCGCCCTCGCGCCCTTTCAGCAGCGCCGCAATCTCACCGTTGATGTGCGCCACCGCTTTGGTGACGCCCTTGCCGAGGTAGCGCGACTTGTCGCCGTCGCGAAGCTCGAGCGCTTCGCGTTCGCCCGTCGACGCGCCAGAAGGCACGGCCGCGCGGCCGACGATGCCGGTATCGAGCGTCACTTCGGCTTCGACTGTGGGATTTCCGCGCGAGTCGATGATCTCGCGCCCTTTGACCTGTGTGATGGTGTGCATGTTGTGGAAAAAGATCGTGCCCGTCAGTGTGATGTGTGCGTTGGTGTGTGAATGAAGTGCGCGCTCACGATTCCAGGCACGATGGACACGATGACTCGATGAGCACGATGGATATCAGGCTAACGTCTCATCGTGACCATCGTCTCATCGTGGTCATCGTGATAGATCCGTGGCACGTGTCGGCGGATGCGGTAAAGCTGCGGTGTCTACGTCCCCGATCCTCTCTGATCGAATTCGTGTTCGTTCCTCAACGCGTCGTCGTCGATCGGCCCGATGAACGGCTCGTCATCGGTCGTGACTACTACAATACCGCTTTCGGTGACCGTGTGGCGTTGACGATCCTCGTCGATGTTGAAACCAATCAGCGCGCCGCGCGGGATGAAGACATCGCGGTCGATGATCGCACGGCGGATCCGCGCGTGCCGGCCGACCCGCACGCCCGGCATCAGAATGCTCTGCTCGACGGTGCAGAAGCTGTGTACGCGCACATTGGGACAGAGAACGCTGCCAGCGATCCGACTGCCCGAGATGATGCATCCCGCCGAGATAATCGAGTCGAGCGCCTGGCCGCAACGGCGGCCTTCGTCGGCGAACACGAACTTGGCCGGAGGCGCCTGGACCTGATTCGTCCGCAACGGCCACTCGGGATCGTAGAGGTTGAAGTCGGGGTTGACCCGGCACAAGTCCATGTTCGCGTCGTAATACGCGTCGAGTGTGCCGATGTCGCGCCAGTACTTCGACTCCTTCTTGTTCTCGTCGCTGAATCGATAGGCGACGACCGTGGCCTTGGTCACGAGCTCCGGGAGGATGTCCTTGCCGAAGTCGTGGTTGGTCGAACGTCGCGCATCTGCCTCGAGGACGGGGACGAGATGCTTCATGTCGAAGATGTAGATCCCCATCGACGCCAGCACCTGACCGCCGGGGGCGAGGTTCTTGGGCTTTTCGAGGAAGCCCACCAACCGGTCCTGGTCGTCCACCTGCATGACGCCGAAGCGGCTGGCTTCCTCCGACGGAATCTCGATGACGCCGATGGTCGCCGCCGCGCCGCGCTCGCGGTGAACGGCCAGCATCCGCGCGTAGTCCATCTTGTAGACGTGATCGCCGGACAGCACGATGAGATGGCGCGGGTCCTCGCGCAGAATCGAGTACAGGTTCTGAAACACCGCGTCTGCGGTGCCGAGATACCAATGCTCTCCGACTCGCTTCTGCGGGCTGAGAATCTCGATGAACTCTCCGAGCTCATCGGCCACGACGCTCCAGCCCATCCGGATGTGGCGCCCGAGCGAGAGCGACTTGTACTGGAGCGCGATGAAGACCTTCCGCAGACCCGAGTTGATGCAGTTGCTGAGTGTGAAATCGATAATCCGGTAGGGACCGCCGAAGTACACCGCGGGTTTCGCCCGCTCCTTGGTCAGCGGATAGAGGCGTTCGCCCGCGCCTCCCGCCAGTACCATGACGACGACATCGTCCTGCATGCGAACCCTCAGGGCTCCCCGATGGGCCCCGTGGGGTCAGATCTCGATTTTTCAACCGTGAAAATCGAGATCTGACCCTGGGGCTTTCTACGACGACGGTGGCGCGGATCGATGAGGAATCGGGGGCCGCGTTGCCGCGTCAAACGGCTGATGATAGCTGATTTGGCGGCGGTTCTGCCGATCTGTGCAGTTTAGTGCCCTTCCACGTGATCCCGTGGCCCTAATCCACGTCTGCTCTTTGACTTGGAGGCGAGGAGTCGCCTATGATCGAGCAGGTTGGTCAGGGCCGAATGCTCGCGAGGCTGGAGCCGACGACACTCTCGGTGACGCGGTCAGCGCGAGTGTTCCGCAATTGGCGCGCTGGTGTTCGCAATTGGATCGATGCTTCAGGTCCACCCTGCGATCGCGCGACAGCGAAATCAGGCTCCGAGCCCACGGCAGGTCGAGCAGGCGCAGCGAGAAGAAGGCGAGGCGATCCTCGCGCTCGCCGATGCGGCGCTGACGGGAAAGGCGCTGCCGTCGGACTTTTCGCTCCAGTGGCAGAACGACTTCGTCAAGGCGCAACGTGGGACGTTCGTGCCGTTTACGTTGACGGTCGACGCGTCTCAACTCACCCGGCGAACGGCGCTGGTTTACGTGCGGGCGATTCGGCGCTCGGAAAACCACGAGCCTGACTCGGGCGAGAGAAAGCGGGCGGCAAGACCGGGCGAGGAGTCGACGTACCCAGTCGACGCGATTTTCCCGGTCGACCTGACCCACACTGCGGGCCGAGCGCTGCGTCTCAGCCGCGGGTTTTCGGTGACGGCTGGCGAGTACGATGTCTTCGTCGTGATGCGCGAGCGGGTTGATCCTGCAGCGCACAGAACGCGCCCGAAGGCGTCGGTACTGCGACAGACGCTGAGCGTGCCGGATTTCGGGTCAACCGAGCTGACGACGAGCAGCGTGATCCTCGCGGATCGGTTGACCGTGCTGGCTGAAGAGGTACCGGCCGATCAGCTCGCGGAGCGGCCGTATGTAATTGGGCGGAACGAGATAACGCCGGCGGTCGATCGACGGTTCGGGCGGGACGAGGACCTGATCGTCGTTTTTCTCGTCTATAACCCCATGGTTACGCCCGACCGGCAATTTGACGTCCGGGTGGAGTACCATTTCTATCGGAAGATCGGCGTCGGGCAACAGGCTGGCGGAGAGGTGGCACAGGGGTCACACCCGCCGGAGCGAACGGGGGAACGGTTACTTCAACCGCACCGATCCTCAGCGCTTCAACCCGGCACTGATGGGTGCCACGTTCGACCTTGGCACTGGCGAGCCTGTGATGGCGGGGCAGGTGGTGCCGCTGGCGGGGTTTGAGGTCGGCGATTACCGGCTCGACGTCCAGGTGATAGACCTGCTGTCGGGCAAGTCAGTATCGCGGGACGTGCTGTTCACGGTTGGATCTGAGTTCTGAGCGGTCCGTGACGAAACGATTCACGGGGCGTCGACAAGGGTAGCCGAAGACGGAGGATGGCTATGCAGCGCTTCAACGGTGTGCTCACTACGGCTGCCGTGGTCTGCACTCTTGGAGTTCTCGGTGCCCCATCGGCGCTGGCCCAGTCGGCGCAATACCAGTCCGTCCGCAACGTGCGTGGCAGCATCACCGGCGTCGTCAGCGACGATCACGGTGGGCCGATTGCCGGGGCGATGGTTTCCGCGCTTGGTACGGTGACGGTGGCCAAGGCCGTGACTGACGCGTCGGGTTGGTTCTCGATCGACGCGCTGCCGATTGGCGACTACACGCTCCAAGCCCACCGGACAGGATTCCTCGGTTCCTCACGCGCGACGGTTCGCGTCAGTGGCCTCTCGCCCGCGCTGCAGCGTCTCCAACTCCGTCGGCTCAATAGCCCGGCTGCCCCGGTGGTCGCAACGACCGGCGCCGCAAATCCGGTGCCCGCGCGCCCGATCATGGCCGCCGGATTCGGATTGCCGGCCGGGACGGCGCAGCCCGAGTCGTCCGAGACGTCGTCGGACTCCACCGTCGCGCGCGACGATCACCCACACAGCGAGACCGCCTGGCGCCTTCGGCACTTGAGGCGCAGCATTCTGAAAGACGAGGCGCCGATCATCACCGTCGTCGAACGGGACGCCGAGATTTCGTCGGCGTCACTTTTCGAGCGGGCGATGGGTTCCGCCGCGAGCCTCGCGACGACGTTCTTCACCGATCTGCCGTTTTCGGGCGAGGTCAACCTGCTGACGACGGGCGCCTTCGGACCGGGCGAGCTCTTCTCGGACGAGATGCTGCCGCGCGGGGTCGCCTACATGGCGATCGGCGCGCCAACTGCGGGGGGCGTTTGGTCGGTGCGTGCCGCGATGAACCAGGGCGACCTGTCCTCGTGGATCGTCGCCGGCGCATTCGAGTCCCGCGTCGACAGCTCACACGCCTACCGATTCGGCTACTCGTTCAGCGCGCAGGACTATCTCGGCGGGAATCCCGCCGCGCTCGCAGCCGCTGCCGACGGCAGCCGAAATGTCGGTGAGTTGTTCGCGCTCGATCGGTGGGCGATCTCGCCGATGGTGGCCGTGGAGTACGGCGCTCGCTACGGTCGCTACGACTATCTGCGGCCGGGCGGTCTGTTCAGCCCGAGAGTCGGCCTGACCATTGAACCGCTGAAGCACACGCGCGTGTCCGCCATCGTGGCTCAGCGCATGGTTGCACCCGGCGCAGAGGAATTCGTCGCGAGCGAGGCCCCCGGTCCGTGGCTCCCGCCTGAACGCACGTTCGCGCCTCTTGGTGGTCCCGGCGTGACCAACGCCTTCAGCGTCGAACGGGCACGCTATGTCGACTTGTTGGTCGAGCATGAGTTCAACGGGAACTACGCCCTGGGCGTCCGTCGGTTCTATCAGAACGTCGACGATCAGCTGGTCACGCTCTTTGGCCTGAACGTGCCCGGAGGGCCGCAGTCGGTCGGCCACTACTATGTGGCCAATGCTGGCTCGCTCGGCGCCGATGGCTGGGCGCTGCGTCTCAGCAGCGCAGGCAAACGCGTGCGCGGCTCGATCGACTACAGCGTGACGCGCGCGCGCTGGCTCGACCGTGGCGACATGGCCGATATCGCCGCGTGGGCGCCAGCGGCGGTCCGCTACGAGACCGAGGATCTGCACGACGTCACGACCTCGGTTGCCACGGAGATTCCCGAAACCGCGACGCGCGTGTTCGTGTTCTACAAGATCAACACCGGGTACACCCGCTCCGATACGACGCAGCTGCGGCCGGGCCTCGACGCGAGATTCGACGTGCAGATCAACCAGACGCTGCCCTTCGAGCTCGCCGGCACGCGGTGGGAGGTGCTGGTCGGGCTTCGAAATCTGTTCAGGGATCCCAACGATCCAGCGTCCGTCTACGACGAGTTGCTCGTCGTCCGGCCACCCAAGCGTGTGGTGGGCGGATTCCTCGTTCGCTTCTGAGCGCTGACGGTTTTCGCTCTGTCGTAGTGTCCGCCTTCAGGCGGACTCGCTAAGGTCCGGCTCAAGCCGGACACTACGCCTGCGAGGTGAGGAATCACTGACGCGCGCTCGCGTTTCTGAGCGCTGGCGCCGAGCGGGCGCTGCCGTCGCTGATTTTTCCGAAAAGTGCGCTCCCGGCGGGTCTCAACGAAGACCCGCCTTTTTTTGCCCGTTTGCGGGTCCATCGGGTTTTTGGATCACCTGTCCGGATAGTTGGAAGCAGCGGTTGATTTGCGCATTGAAGTTATTGCTGGGCAATGATTTATCGCCATAAAGTCGTTGTTCGACAGGGAACGTCCTTTGCTTCGCAAGAGCCGGACTTCACTGTGCCAACGCTCCAGTCCCCGTCCCTCGTCAACAAGACCGCGCCTGGTGCGGGTTGTCGCCCAGATCGCCGTGGTCGTTGGCCTCGTCGTCCTGGCGGCGCTCAACATCTCTGTCAAGCGCTGGACGGACATGGAGGACGGGGTTTTCTGGGTTGCCAATGGCAGCGACGTCGTCGCCAGCGTCGTCGCCGACGACTCGCCTGCGAGCCGGGCTGGCATCAAGCCGGGTGACGCTCTCCTCAGGATCGATCAAAAGCTCGTGCAACGGCCCGACGACGTGGTCGAGTCGCTGCATGACGCCGGACCTGGATCCCGCCTCGAGTACGTCATCGCGCGAAACGGGGATTCCGAGCTCCTGGTGATCCCTGTTGCCGGGATACCGTCGGGCAGGCATTGGCTGTATCTGGTGCTCGCCGGCGTCGGTCTGTTCTCGCTTTTCGTGGGCACCGGCGTTCGGCTTCGCCGGCCGGAAAACCAGGCCACTCTGCACTTCTTCTGGCTGTCGGTCGCATTTTTTGGCGTGTTGACGTTCTCGTTCAGCGGTCGGCTCGATCTGCTCGACTGGATTTTCTACTGGGGCGACGAAGTGGCGATGTTGCTCCTGCCGCCGCTCTTCGTTCACTTCGCGCTCGTCTTCCCGGAGCGCCCGGACAACTGGGCGCGGAGCGAGCGCGCGCGGACGCTATTGCCTTTGCTTTATCTCCCGGCGCTGCTGCTCGGTGGCGCCAATGTGGCGGCGGTCCTTCGCGGCGACCGGCGCGGCGAAATCCTCACGAGCGTGGTCACGTTCGTCGGGGCTGCGGAGCTCGTCTACCTGGCGCTCTGTCTCATCGGCGGGTTCGTCATCATGACCCGCGCGCTCTATCGCGTTCACTCGGTTACGGCGCGACGGCAGCTGCGATGGATTGTCTGGGGAACAGGCCTTGGCGCGCTGCCGTTCGTGTTCGGTTACGCGGTGCCGTTCGCGCTCGGCTTCACGCCTGCACCCGCGTTGGAGTTGACCGCGATCCTGCTCGGCCTCGTGCCGCTGGCGTTCGCGTCGGCCATCATCCGCTACCGCTTGATGGACGTCGAGGTCATCATCAAGCGCGGTCTCGTCTATGCGGCAGCCGTCGCCGCGATCGCCGCGATTTACACGATCGTCCTCAAGATTGCCGGCAACTGGTTTTCGACCGGTCCGAACGACACCAATCCGGTGATCGCGTTTCTGGCGACGATGGTGCTGGTGCTGCTGGCGCGGCCCGTCAAGAACGCGATCCAGACCGGGCTCGATCGGGTGTACTACCGCGATCGCTACGACTATCGCCGCGCCCTCGTCGGCTTCGCGCGCGACCTCAACAGCGACCTCGACCTCCTGCGCCTGAGCGAGCGGCTGGTGCGTCGCGTCACCGAGACGCTGCTCGTCGACCGGATGGCGCTGATGCTGGCGCCCGTGGCCGCCGGCCGTGACGCGCGGTTCGTGACCATCGCGCACGCTGGATTCGGCGTGGAGCCTCCGGTGCTGGCGAAGGGATCCGAGGTGGCGACGCGCCTCATCGCGGGTCACACCCTCACGCTCGACGATCCGCTGTCGCAGCGGCGCGTCGATCCCGCCGATGTCGAGTTCTGGAGGGCGGCCGGGATTCACTACTTCGTCCCGTGCGTGTCGAAGGAAGGCACGATCGCCGTCATGGCGCTTGGGCGCAAGTCGAGTGCCGAGCCCCTCAGCAGCGAGGATATGGCGCTTCTGGCCGCAGTGGCGGCGCAGGCAGCCACCGCGCTCGAGAACGGGCGGCTGTATCGCCAGCTGACGGTCAAGGCCGACGAGCTCGAGCGGATGCGCGAGTTCAGCGAGAACATCCTCGAGTCGCTCAACGACGGCCTTGCCGTTCTCGATCGGGACGACCGGGTCGTCCGGTGGAATCGCCGGCTCGAGGAGCTCTACGGCGTTCGCCACGAAGAAGCGGTCGGGCACCGTCTCGAGCAAATCCTCGATGCCGGGTTCTTTGAGATTCTCCGTTCCGGCCGGCGCGAATCGCCGGATGGCGCCGCGCTCTACCGCGTGCCGCTCTCGTCCAGGCATTCGCCAGCCCGCCGGCTGCTCGTCAACGTCGCCACGACGCCACTGCGTGACATGGCCGGCGCGATCGCCGGCACGATCGTCGTCGTCGAAGACATCTCGGCGCGTGTGCAGCTCGAGGAGCAGCTGCAGATCTCCGAGAAGATGGCCTCGATAGGCCTGCTGGCAGCGGGTGTCGCGCACGAAGTCAACACGCCGCTCACGGGCATCTCGAGCTTCGTGCAGATGCTGATGCAGGGCACCGAGCCGGATGATCCGAAGGCGCAGGTGCTCGAAAAGATCGAGCGGCAGACGTTCCGAGCCGCCAAGATCGTCAACGGGTTGCTGAACCTCGCGCGCCCGGCGCAGGTCGACAGCGGTCCCGTCGACGTCAACGCCGTCATCAACGACGTGCTATCGCTTCTCGAGCACCAGCTGCGCACCGGTCGGATCCAGGTGCGGAAGGAGCTGGCCTCGACGGCGCCAGTTGTCCTGGGCATCGAGTACAAGCTGCAGCAGGTGTTCCTCAACTTGTTCCTCAATGCCCGCGATGCCATGCCGAAGGGCGGATGGCTGTCGATCGCGACGCGCGCGAACGCCGACGGCGCGACGATCGAGGTCGCCGATACGGGCTCGGGAATTCCACCCGACCAGCTGTCGCGGATCTACGACCCGTTCTTTACGACCAAGGATATCGGCAAGGGCACGGGATTGGGTCTGTCAATCACTTACGGGATTGTCCAGGAGCACGGCGGCACGATTGCCTGCGACAGCGAGACCGGTCAGGGCACCCGTTTCACGCTGACGCTCCCGCTTGCGGCCGCTCGCTCGACGAGCGCGTCGCTCAACCGCCAGGCCTAGACGTTTGGCAACCATGAACAGAAGCGGCTCGATTCTGGTCATCGACGACGAGGAGATCATGCGCGAGATCCTCGAGGCGTTGTTGACCCGCGAGGGCCATACCGTTCGCCTCGCGGCCGATGCCGCCGAGGGCCTCGAGCTCGCCCGCACCGTCTCCTTCGACGCCGCGATCGTCGACATCATGATGCCGGGCATGGACGGCATGACCGCGCTCGACGAGCTGAAGAAGATCGACGACGACCTGCCGGTGCTGATGATTACCGCGTTCGCGTCGGTCGAGAGCGCGATTACGGCGATGAAACGTGGCGCGTTTCACTACATCACCAAGCCGTTCAAGAACGACGAAGTGCTCGCCGTCGTGCGCAACGCTCTCGCGCAGCGCCGCCTGGTTGCCGAGAATCGCGTGCTGCGCCAGAACCTGCAGCATCATGCCAACCGGTTCGGCGAGATCATCGGTCGCAGCACGCGGATGAAGCAAGTCTTCGACTTGATCATGCAGGCGGCGCCGAGCCGGACCACGATTCTGATCAACGGCGAAAGCGGCACCGGCAAGGAGCTGGTCGCGCGCGCCCTTCATCAGAACTCGGCCCGCGCCGACAAGGCGTTCATCACCGTCAACTCCGGCAATCTCCCGCCGGATCTGCTCGAATCGAACCTCTTCGGCCACGTGAAGGGCGCCTTCACCGGCGCGATCTATCCGAAGAAAGGCCTTTTCGAGCTCGCCGACAAGGGAACGATCTTTTTCGACGAGATTGGCAACATCCCGCTCGAGACCCAGGCCAAGCTCCTGCGCGTGATCCAGGAGCGCGAGTTCATGCGTCTCGGCGGCGTCGAGACCATCAAGGTCGATGTCCGGATCATTGCCGCCACCAACGTCGAGCTGCGCAAGATGATGGAGGACGGAAAGTTCCGCGAGGATCTGTTCTATCGCCTCCACGTGATCACTGTGCCGCTTCCCGCGCTGCGTGAGCGCCGCGAGGATGTGCCGCTGCTGGCCCAGCATTTCCTCGAGAAGTACGGCGTCGAGAACCAGAAGCCACGTCTGGAGTTGACGCCGGAAGCGCTCGACCTGCTGCTCGAGTACGAGTGGCCGGGCAACGTGCGCGAGCTCGAGAACGTCATCGAACGGGCGGTCGTGCTCTGCACGAGCCTGCGAATCGACGCCGATCTCGTGCCCGACCACGTCCGGAACAGCCGCAGATTCCAGATGCCGCAGTTCGTGGTGCCCCCCGAGGGCATTTCCTACCGCGACGCGGAGATTGCGTTTCAGCGCGGGTTGATCGAATCAGCGCTCGAACAGGCCGGCGGTGTCCAGAAACGCGCCGCCGAGCTCCTGCAAATCAAGCCGACGACACTCAACGAGATGATCAAGCGGCACGACATCCGTCCGCGCCGCAAGCGTGTGGGTCAGGCGGGAGGTCGGGCCGGCACGCTTGTCGACACCGACGACATCGACGAAGAAGTCGCGTCGATCGACAGGGACTAGTCTTATCCGGGGGGCTTCGCCCCCCGGAGCCCCCCTACTGGCTCGCTCGCGGGGGCCCCACGCCCCACGCCCCGCGCCGCTCTCCAGGCTCACTCGCTGCCGCTCGTTCGCGCTGCTTGAGATGGCTTGACTACCGCCGCCGCTCGCTCGTCGCCGGCGCCTGCCTCAGCCTCGTGAACATCTTTTCGTACTTCCCCAGGATGACGTCCCACCGGTAATTCTGCTGGACGTACGCCCGGCCATTCCGACCCATGCTCTGGCGCAAGTGCGGATCGGCGATGAGCAATTTCAAGCATTCGATGAACTCGTCGCGGTCGGCGTAATACAGGCCAGCGTTGCTCTTGTGACAGTGGTCGACTAAGACCTCGCTGCGCGCGTTGGCCAGAATCGGCGTACCGACGGCGAACGATTCCAGCGCCAGCAGCGACAGGCTCTCGTAGGGCGAGGGCACGACGACGACCGTGGCCGCCTCGAGCGCCTGGAGCCGCTCTTGGTCGGAGAGGCGCCCGGCGAAGCGGATGAACGGTTCCTCGGGCAGCGGCATCAGCTTCACGCCCATCAGGGCCAGCGTCGCGTCGCCGCCATCCTGCACGTAGGTGCTGAAGTACTCGATCAGTTCTTCGCAGCCCTTGCCGGCGTCGATGCGACCGCCATAGAGCGCTATCGGGCCATGCAGCCGATGGCGGCGTCGAAACGTCGTGCCCCGCTGCGCCAGGTGCGGGCGAAAACTCGGCGACTCATCTTCTTCAGGGCCTTCATCTTCGTCGGGCGCGCCGGCGACCGCTCCCGCCTGCCCATCGCCGCCATCGCGCGGCACCTGGTCCCTGAGGGCTGGATGCGCGGCAGGGAGGTCCACTCCACACCCCACGGTTTCCTCCTCGACCGCCCGGATTGAGAAGTGCGTCGTCAGAAAGCGCCGCTCGACCTCGGTGTTGTACGCGAGTCCGGCGGGCAGGCTGAAGAGCTCTTTGTAGATGTCGAGGTGGATCGCCGGTTCGTCGTGCGCGGTGGGCACGAGGATGCTCTTGTGCGGCGCGACTCGGGAGCCGAGGACCGTAGGCGCGTAGAGGTAGGTGAAGAAGATCAGGACGTCATAGAGATGCTGGTTGCGCTCGAGGTACTCCAGCAGCGCGGGGCACCACGGCCCCTGCTGGCGCAGCCACTCCATTTCGTCGTCTCTGGTGTGGGCGCTCGTAAAAATCCATTCCGAGTAGCGGTTGAAGGCATGGATGTCGCGCGTTCTGGCGTTGGCGAAGCGGCGGACGGTTACGCCGCGAATCCGGTCCGAGCCCTCCGCGTACTCGTTCTTCCACGAGATGTAGTCCGAGGCGCAGGTCGTCAGCACCTCGACCTGGTGCTTGGGTGCGAGCCGCTCGGCAATCAGACGGCAGTGGTACTCGGAGCCGCCGAGAATCTCAGCGCCGTAGCGTTGGACGATGAAAGCTATCTTCAACGAAGCCTCAATGCAGAGAGCGTGGCGGTGAGCTGCGCCTCGATGCGTTCGGGCGCGAAGTCCTTCAGGCGCTGCCGTTGGCCCTCGAGGATGCGCGCCCGCAAGGGTCGATCGTATACGAGCATGCCGAGCATTTCGGCGGCGACTTCGAGATCCTTGGGCGCAAAAAGCAGACCCGATCCGCCAAGTGTTTCCGGAACGGCCCCGGCGGCATACGCCAGAACCGGCACATCCGCGGCCATCGCCTCGATGAGCGGGACACAGAAGCCTTCGTGCTCGCTCAGTGAGACGTAGGCGTCGGCCCAGCGATAGAACGCGCCGAGATCCTCGTCAGGCACCGGTCCGGTGAACCAGAACCGATCCGGCAGCATCCGGTACTCGGCGATGAGCGCGCGGACCTGCGCATAGTATGCCGGCACGCCATCGTAGCGGCCGACGAAAATGAATCGATAGTAGCTGTCGACGTACCGCTTGTAGACTTCGGCCAGCCGGATGTGGTCGTCGATCCGCTTGTTGGGAACGATGCGCCCGACAAACAGGATGTTGATCAAGCCGTCGCCCAGAATCTTTTCGAGGGCCGGACGGCGTGGGGCATTGGTAATCCGTCCCGTATCGACAGCAATCGGCAGCACGCCGGTGGGCGCGAATCCCAGATCCTCGAGCTCGCGACGGTTGAACTCCGAGTCACCGAGGGCGAGATCGACGTGCCCGACGAGCGAGGCCAGCTCCTGTCGGCCGATGGCGGCAAGACGGAAGAGTTCCGGCGCGTAATCGGCAAAAAATCCGGCCGGCGTAATGTTGTGGTACTGCAGGACGCGGCCGCCTCCGACGAGGCGGCGGAACGCCTCCGTCATCGGCGACGGCAGCGCGAAGTGAAAGATCGTGACGTTGCCTCGGGTTGCTCCAGGGTCGGCAAACGGCCGAATGTCTGACCGCAGATCGTCGTCTATCGTGAGCGCGTAGATGTCCGACTCGTGACCCTGGCGCCGGAGCATGTCGCGAACACTCCGGGCGCTGTCCCCGATGGCGTCACCGCGATGGGCCGCGGGCACCCATTGGTTGATAATCATCGCTCGGACTTGGGACTCGGTCGGGCCGCGGGTGTAACAGACCCTGGGATCGGGGATCTGCGGATCGGGGATTGGGGTCGCGCCGGGGCTCGAGCGTTCCCCGTTCGCTGATCCCTGATCCCTGATCCCGGGATCAGGCAGTGCCTGGAACAGCGCCGGCCGAAACTGCCGCAGTTCCTCGAACCGGTCGAACTGTGCGAACTGGGCCCAGAAGTCCCACGCGACCGCCGGCGCGGGCCGCGGCGGGCCGGCGATGACGCCATCCACGAATCGCAGCAGCGTGCCGGCGAAATCCCGCGCCTGCAGGCGGCTGAGCGCGGCATCCTGCGACTGCAGTACTCCCTCCTCGAGCTCCGGATTATCGAGAACGGCTTCCATGAGCCGGGCGATCTCGAGCGGATCGATCGTGTCGTAGAGGACACCCCCGCCATCCATCGTTGCCGGGACGGCCGTCGACGCGAATGCGAGGACTGGGATGCGCTTGTAGAACGCCTCGACGATCGGCACGCAGAAGCCTTCGTGGGCGCTGGCGCACAGGAAGAGATCCGCGACGTCGTAGAGCGCCGTCAGCTCCTCATTCGAGACATGTCCAAGGAAATGCACGTCCGGCGTGCCGAGGCTGGCGACCAGCTCCTGCAGCATGCACAGGTACCGCTCGAAGCCGCTGTGCGACCCGACAAGGAGCAGCCGCGCGCGTGGATTGTGCCGGGTCCGGTAGACGTGGAACGCGCGGAGGATCGTCTCGAATTTCTTGTTGGGAATCACCCGGCCGACAAACATCACGTTGGTCCATCCATCGTCGAAGGCCGACGAGAGGAAGGAACTGGCCGGGCCATCGAGGTGGCTGAAATCCGGGACAACCGGCAGGACTCCGGTGCGCGGGAACCCGAGCCCCTCGAGCTCGGCGCGGTTGTACTCTGAATCGCCGAGCGCGAGATCCGATCGGTCGATGTAGGCGGTCAGTTCACGCCGGCCCCGGAAGCACTGCTTGACCAGGTCGCGATGCACGCCAACGAAATACTGCGGCGGTGTGATGTTGTGGTAGACCAGCACCATCCGGCCGGGCAGCGCGTAGGCGGTTCTCGACGCGCGGGACCCGATGGAGAAGTGATGGACGAGAACATCGTCGTCGGCGACTGTCCCGACCATCTCGCGATAGTCGATCGTGCGGTCCTCGAGCCGGTGATCGGCGGTCTCGACAAATATCTCGGACTGAAACCCCGCGCTTCGGAGGACGCGCTGGATGCCGAGAACCTCGTGGCCGATCGCGTCGCCGTAGCCGAGCGTGGCGAGGACCTGATGGACGCGCGGTCGGACGGTCATGCAGGCCGGTCCCGCCGGGACTCGGCATCGGGCATGGCAGCGCCGGCTGGCAGACGCGAGAGGACGTCGATTGCCGGAGGAATGTCGCGTTTTCGCCGGGCGAACCAGCCCGGCATCGGTTCGAAGCCAGTCTGGGCCGGCGACCGATCCAGCTGCCGGAACATCTCGAGGTACTTCCTGTCGATCACCGGCCACGCGTAGTGGCGCGCGAAATACTCGCGGCCATTCCTTCCGAGGCGTGCGTGAAGCGGGCCGTTCGATTCAAGCGAGTACAACGTCTCGGCAAACTCTTCGTAGCTCTCGTAGTAGAGCCCGGCGTTGCTCCGGATGCACTGTCCCTTGAGCACGTCGCACCGGCCGTTGGCCAGCACTGGTCGCCCCAGCGCCCACGCTTCGAGCGCCACCATCGAGAGACTTTCGAAGTACGACGGCATGATCAGGAGGTCGGCGGCGGCGAGCGCGTCGAACTTGTCCTCGTCGGACAGATAGCCGAGGTGATGGATCCGGTGATGAGACGGAATCGGGATGATCGGGTGGCCAACGAGCACGAGGTCGAGACCGCGTGGGAAGGACATCGCGTAACGCTGGAAGTAGTCGAACAGCTCCCCGCACCCCTTGTTGGCGTCGATTCTTCCAATGTAGATGGCAAACGGCCGGCTGATCTTGTGCCGGCGCCGGAAGCGCGCCGGATCCGTCCGATCGGGCACCTCGGAGCCTACGCCGACGACCACGCCGGGAACGCCGTGGTTCCTGGTGGCGTTCTGGATCATGGCGCGCTCCTCATGCGAGTTGTACATGACCGCGCGCACACCCCTGAAAACCGGACCGAAGATTCCCAGACCGATGGCCGGATCACGTTCGGCCGTCGGCACGAGCACGGCCTTTCCTGGCAGCCGCCGCGCGGCGTGCCAGGCGTGATAGTAGCGGTAGCTGAAGAGGAGAATGTAATCGAACGAGGCCGCCGATCGGACGAGATAGTCGATGAGGGCCGGGCTGGTTGGGCCCTCGCTTTCGAGCCATGACAGTTCATCGGCGAGCGAATGAGGCTCGTTGAACACCAGGCGCGACCGGCGGCCGAAGTCGAGCGGGTGCCGCTCGCGCCTGACCGGAAAACGGCGAACGGCGATGCCGTTAACAGTTTCGACGCCAGGCTGGAGCTCGTTGCGCCAGCTGACGTAGTCGCGCGCGCACGTCGTCACCACTTCGACCTGCGCGTGCCTTGCCAGGCGTTCCGCGATGTAGCGGGCGTGAAGCTCCGCTCCGCCGTTGATATCGGCGCCGTAGCGCTGGACGACTACCGCAAGGTTCACGATTCAGCGGGGCCGTTGCCGGTCTCGCTCGGGGGAGCGGTCGAGTCCCCGCCGCCGCGTCCCGATTCGGGCGCGGCCTGAGCCGGCTGCCCGGGTCTGTCGCCGCCCGGGCCCTGCCCCGGTCCGCCCGGCCGCCGGCGGCCGCGTCGGCGACGACGGCGGGAGCGGCGCTCGGCTTCGTCGGCCGAGATCGTCGCGTTGACCCCGCTGCTACCGCCACCGGCGGGTGGTTGCAATGGGGCAACAGTGCCCGGCCGGTACTGCACGACGCCCTCGAGCGCGCGCGCGCGCCGTTCGTCGAAATCGAGCCGGCTCGACATCGATTCCACGCGCATCTTCAGGTTCTTGACTTCGATGCTGAGCCGCGTGGTTTCGAGGACCAGGTTGTGGATCAGCTCGTAGTACAGCGACTCGGCCTGGTTGTAGGTGTCGTTGAGTTTCGACTGGATGTGGAGGGCCTCGACCACTGGCGTCGGGTTGAAGAACAGCTTCAGTATCGGGTTGAGGAGCTTGCGGAGCGCGCGCAGCAGAGGACGACTCGATTCGTAAATCGTCGTGTCCTCGAACGAATAGTTCCGGGCCGACGTCGACGCGTCGCGCCGCTTCCGGTACTGCTCGAGGAGATCCGATCGAACGCCCTTGGGGTCGAGAAAGCGCTCGAGCTTCACGCTGGCGAGCTCACGGATCTCATCCTCGGTATAGTCGACGCCGCGCTTTTCGCGGATCCGCGACCGCACCTGACGCATGATCTGCTCGACGTCGACGCTGTCGCTCTTGACGGTGAAATCGGCCATTGTTTTATCAGCTTCCAGTTCCCAGCTTCCGGCTCCCGGCTGAGAACATCCCAGAACTCAATCGCTTGATCAATAGCACTCGCTCGTCGCTGGCAGCTGGAGGCTGGCAGCTGGAAGCGTTCAGCTTCGTTTCACATGCCGTCGCCGGCTGGCGAACTCCGGCGCTTCTTTGATGCACGTGCCGAGGATCCCGAACGACTCGACGAGCGCCCTGGTGCCCGTCTTTTCGATCGTGCCGGTATTGCCGCCGACGTCAGGGTATCCCAGTCCGGCGGCATCCGGCTGGACAGTTTCCCAGTTGCGGAAGAGTCGCCCCCACGGGCTCTCGAGCGCTTCCTTCATTTGGCGCTTCGCGTTCACCGGATACCAGTAGCTGTCGTGATAGATCACGCTCGCGATGTACGCCCACGGCGCCAGGACGGTCTTGAGCGACCACTCGATCGGCCCCTTCATCGGGCCCCAGTAGATTTGGTGCTGCATCCGCGACGCAAAGGTCATCTTCTTGAACGGCCCCGAGAAGTGCCAGTTCTCGGCGGCGGCGGCGTGGTCGCCGACAATCTCGATGTCTCGCGGATCCCCGCAACCGAGGCCCATCTCGTGCGCCATCCTGATGAACTTGATCGACATCGGGTCGATGCCCATCAGCTTGGCCGCGACGGCGTCGATGGCGACCTGATCGGCGCTGGCGAGAAGGACGTTCTTCACATGAGGCGTCATGCAGCGCGGCCCCGGCCCGTCGCCCGCGAACGTGCCGTCCATCACCGCGAACACACCGCGGTGAATCTTCTTCTGGATCATCAGCAAGTCGACGAGCGTTTCGTGAATCACCGGGTGCGTCCAGTGACGGTGCTCGTTCAGCAGACCTCCGAAGGCGTTCTTCATCGCCCCGGTGGTGGTCGTGAAGACGTGCGTCTTCACCGTCGGGAGGTGAATGATGTTCTCGCCGATGAAGCGCTTCGGAATCATGAAGCCCTTCGGGTAGACCTCGTTGAGGCAGGTGAACTGCTTCGTGAGATCGCCGACGGCGTCCCGGATATTGATCCACTCCTCGGTTTCGTAGATGTGGATGTTACGCAGCTGATGAGCGTCGACGACGTTGATCTGCTTGTTCTCGCGCTCGCCGAGATGCGCGTCGATGACGACGGTCCGATTGTGGCAGGCGTGGATGAGCGATGAATCGTACCCGTCCCGCTTCAACGCGCGGATGACCCCCTCGAGCTGCCAGGGCGTCGTCGACGTGGCCGGAAAAAAGAAGTGCCACGAGATATTCACTTTGAGCGCCGTATCGGCGTCCTTGGCGATGACGTCCTGATACCCGGCAAGGTTCATCAGCGAGTGGTAATCCTCGAGGACCGTTGCGGGCTTCGTGCGCAGGATGGCGACTTTGGACTTAGGCATGTCGATCTTCGATCAAAAACTCGGACCGTAAATGATTGTCGCCACGGCTACGGTCCACAACGCGACGCACAATAGCAGCGGCCTGTCGGTCAGCAGCATGTCGGCCGGGCTGCCGCCGCCTTCTTTCAGGTGCACGAGATAAAGGTAGCGGAAGATTCCATACAGCGGAAAGGGCAGTGTCAGCATCAGCCGATCGGTCCCGAACTTCTGCACGGTTTCCGGGCTCACCGTATAGAACGCATAGGCGACGATCGTCGATGCCGAGACCACCGCGATCATCTGGTCCAGCAAATACGGGCTGTACTCCGCGAGAATCCGCCGATGGCTGGTCGCGCCGTTGGCGAGCAGGACGAGCTCGTGGCGGCGCTTGCTGAGCGCCAGGAAAAGCGCCAGCAGAATCGTCAGCACATACAACCAGTGGCTGATCGGGACCGCGATCGCGACGGCGCCGGCGGCTGCGCGCATCACGAACCCGATTGCAATCGTCAACACGTCAAGAATCACGATGTGCTTGAGCTGCCATGAATAGAGCGCCAGAAGCAGGACGTAGGACGTCGCGACCACGCCGAAGAGCGGCCGCAACCAGAACGCCGCTGCGAGCCCTCCGAGCCCGAGGCCGAGAGCCCATCCGATCGCGACCGGAACCGGCAACGCGCCCGACGCGATCGGCCGAAAGCGCTTGAGCGGATGCTGGCGGTCGGCCTCGCGATCGGCGATGTCGTTAAGGAGGTAAACGACACCCGACAGCACGCAGAAGATCGCGAATGCGGCGCAGGACACCAGGACCGCGTCGACGTCCAACAGTCGCTGGGACAGCCCCAGTGCGCCGAAGATGATGAGGTTCTTCGTCCACTGAGACGGGCGAAGGGACAGTACGAGGCTCAGGAGCATCGGCCGGGCTGACGCCGGCTGAGGATCGACCCGCTCGATGAAGTCCGGAGTTGTATGTCGCGCCATCCTGAGCGCGGCGGGTGATGCTCGGTCGCTAGCCTGCGAAGCTCTTGACGGCGTCTGGCTCGGACTCGTAGGTCTCGAACACCGTCAGCAGCTTGGTGATAGCCAGCAGGTCCTGAATCCGCTTGGTCAGGTTCAGGAGCTTCAGCTTGCCGCCCTGGCGGCTGACCGTCGTGTACGTGCGCACGATCTCGCCCAGACCGGCGCTGTCGATATACGGCACGCCCTCGAGGTTGAGCAGCAGCTTCTTGCGATCCTGCTGAATCAGCGAGTTGATCTTGTCCTTCAGAAGCTCGTCGCCTTCGCCGAGCGTCATCTTGCCTTTCAGGTCGAGAATCGTCACACCGTCGACGACTCGTTCCTCGATCTGCATCGCCGCTCCCCTCCAAGTTCCTGCGCCGCTGATTTTTGACGGCTTGCCTGCGCCCGAACGACGCCGGTCCCAGCCCGCCAACCGCCATCCACTGCCCGGAGCGCTGCCCCTAGCCGTATCGGCTTTTTTGCGAAAAAAGACCGGCCAGCGTACTACGCCGATTCAAACACTGTCAAGAAATTGAGCCGTTTCCGCACAAATCGCCAGAACGTCAACGAATCCAATAGCTTGGACACCAAGCGGCGATCGGATGTTCCGCCGGGTTGGGGCCCGCCGTCAGGCCGGGTTCGTGGCGTCTTCGGCATGTCGCCGTCCCCCTCCGCCAAACCGCTGGCGGATGGACTGGACCACGACATAGAGCACCGGGATGAATAACAGGTTGAGGAACGTTGACACGAACATACCGCCCGCGACGGCCGTTCCAACTGACTGCCGAGCCACCTGGCCGGCCCCCGTCGCTACGACCAGGGGCAGGACTCCGAGGATGAACGCCAGCGACGTCATCAGGATCGGCCTGAGACGGATGCGCGCCGCCTCGATCGCCGCCTCGATGACCGTCATCCCGCGGTCCCGAAGCTGCTCGGCGAACTCGACGATGAGGATTGCGTTCTTCGCCGCCAGGCCGACGAGCATGACCAGCCCGACCTGGCTGTAAACGTCGTTGGCAAAGCCGCGCGACCACTGGGCGGTCAACGCCCCGAGGACCGCCACGGGGACACCGAGGAGCACGATGAACGGCAGCACGAGGCTCTCGTACTGGGCGGCGAGCGTGAGGTAGACGAGCAGAAGCGCGAGCCCGAAGATCAGGTACGACTGACGGCCGGCCTTCGACTCTTCGAGCGAGATGCCAGACCACGCATATCCCATCCCTTCAGGCAGGGTGGTTTCGGCGATCCGTTCCATCTCAACCAGCGCTTCGCCCGAGCTCACGCCCTGCGCAGCCGACCCGTTGATCGCAGCCGAGCGGAACAGGTTGAAGTGGTTGATGACCTGCGGTGCCGTCGTCTCTTCCATCCGAACCACCTGGTCGAGCGGCACCATGTCCCCGGTCCGCGTTCTGGCATACAGCTGCCGGAGAGCTTGCGGGTTGGATCGAAACTTTTGATCCGCCTGGACATACACGCGGTACGCGCGATTGTTGAATTCGAAATCGTTCACGTACTGCGAGCCCAGAAAGATCTGCAGCGCGTTTGTAATTTCGCCGAGCGGTAGCCCGAGCGCGAGCGCGCGCTCCCGATTGATGGTGACCTGGAGCTGCGGGTCATTGGCGGTGAACGGGCTGAACAGCCCGGGCCGCAGCTTCGGGGACTGGTTGCCTGCGGCCGTAATTGCCATGGTCGCCTGCGCGAGCCGCGTGATATCGCCGCCGCTCTGATCCAGCACCTGGAACTCGAACCCGCCGAATCGGCTCAGGCCCTGGATCGCCGGCGGCGTGAACCCGACGACGATGGCGCCCGGAATGCCAAACAGCGGGCCGCTGATGCGGCCGAGCACCGCCTGGACCGAGTGCTCCTTGCCGATTCGGTCCTCGAAGGGTTTCAGCCGGACGAACATCAGTCCCTGGTTCGACGCAGCGCCGCTGAAACTGAATCCCATGACGGAGAAGAGCGCCATCACGTCGGGATCTTTGAGGATGATGCCCTCGGCGCGCTGCGCGATTTCGCCGGTGTACTCGAGCGACGCACCCGCGGGCCCCTGGACCTGGATGAGGAAATACCCAGGATCCTCTTCGGGGATGAACGCCTGGGGCACCGTGCGATACACCCACCACGTCAGCCCGAGCGTCGCCACGAACACGAGCACGACCGCCCAGCGCCACCGCAGGCAGCGCCGGAGCACCGAGACGTAGGCATGCGTGCCGCCGTCGATCAGGCGCTCGAATAGCGTGAAGAACCGACCCTTGTGGTGGCTCTGGCGATCGAGCAGCAAAGCGGACAACGCCGGCGTCAGCGTCACAGCGTTGAAGACCGACAGCGCCACCGCGAACGCAATCGTGATCGAAAACTGCGCATAGAGCCGGCCGGTCGTTCCAGGGAAGAATGCCACCGGCACGAACACCGCAACCAGAACGAGGCCGGTGGCGACGACGGCGCCAAGCACTTCGCGCATCGCGTCGGAAGCGGCCTTCCGGGCGCTCACCTTGTACTCCTGGATGTGCCGCTCGATGTTCTCGATGACGACGATCGCATCGTCGACGACGATGCCGGTCGCGAGGATGATGCCGAAGAGCGTCAGCGTGTTGATCGAGAAGCCCATCAGCTTCACGAACGCGAACGCGCCGACGAGTGAGACCGGGATCGTGATCGCCGGTATCAGCGTGCTGCGCCAGGTCTGCAGGAAGACAAAAATCACGAGCACGACCAGGATGATCGCCTCGACGAGCGTCTTCAACACCTCCTCGATCGATGCCTCGACGACGTCGGTGGTGTTGAAGGAGACGAGATAGCGCATCCCGGGCGGGAAGGACGCCGCGAGACGATCGAGTTCGGCGGTGACCGCACGCTCGACGTCGAGCGAATTGGCGGCCGGAAGCTGCGTCACGCCGAAGCCCACCGCTTCGACGCCCTGGAACCGCAGGTTGGCAGCATAGGTTTCCGCGCCGAGCTCGGCGCGGCCCACATCCTTGAGCCGGACGAGCGAGCCGTCGCGTCCGCTCTTCAGGATGATGTTCTCGAACTCCGACGCCTCGCTCAGGCGTCCAAGGGCACGGACACTGAGCTGGTACATCTGGCCAGAGGGTGCGGGCGCCTGGCCGAGGCTTCCGGCCGCGACCTGGACGTTCTGCTCGCGCAGTGCCTGGACGACGTCGCCTGCCGTCAGACCGCGCGCTGCCAGTCGATCGGGATCGATCCAGAGCCGCATCGAATACTTGCGCTCGCCGAACACTACGACGTCGCCGACGCCCGGGACCCGCTTGACGGCATCCTTGATGAAGACGTCCAGGTAGTTGCTCAGGAAGAGCGAGTCGTAAGCGCCCTTCTCGGAGAAGACGCCAACCGCCATGATGAAGCCGGTCGATTGTTTCTGGACGGTGATGCCAGTCGTCCGGACCTCGGCGGGCATGCGCCCGAGCGTCTGGTTGACCCGGTTCTGCACGTCCACCGCCGCCACATCCTGATTGCGAGTCACGTCGAAGGTGACGGTAATCGTGGCGATGCCGCTGTTCGTGCTCGACGAGGTCATGTAGAGCATGCCCTCGACGCCGTTGATGGCCTGCTCGAGCGGGGTCGTAACCGCCGTCTCGACTTCCTGCGCGTTGGCTCCCGTGTAGATCGCGGTGACGTTGACCTGCGGTGGCGCGAGGCTCGGGTACTGCGCCACCGGCATCGTCGGGATGGCGACCGCGCCGGCGAGGATCAGGACGAGCGAGCAGACCGACGCGAGGATTGGACGGCGAATGAAAGTGTCGACGAACATTGATGAACGTCCGTGGCTCGGGCTTGCGTGTTGTTGTCGGTGTTGTCCGGGGCGCTATTCGGCGCGAACCGGTGCGCCGTCGCCGATCTTCTGGATGCCCGAGACGATCAGGGTCTCGCCGGCTTTGAGCCCATTGCGCACGACGTAATCATTGCCGATCAGCTGGCCGACCTCGATCGGCTTCTGCTTCGCGACGAGGCCGCCCTGCGCACCGGGTTCGGCCACGAAACAGAAATACTGCCCGGAAATGCGCGTGACTGATGTCATCGGGACGGTCAGTCCCTCGACGCTGCGCCAGACGACGCGCGAGCGAACGAACTGGAGCACGCGCGCGTTGGGAGGCGCATTGCGCAATTGACTCTTGACGAGCACCGTCTGCGTGGCTTCGTCGACGCGCGGCGCCACGAACGTGATCGGATTGGTGGCGATCAGCTTTCCATCGGCGTCCACCAGCTGCACCGGCAGGCCGAGGCGAATCTGCGGTGAGCGGTCGAGTGGAACCTGGATGTACGCCTCGAGTTGCTGCCCGTCGTCAATCGTCGTGATCTCGGTCGTGTTGCTGACGCGATCGCCGACGCGGACGGAGAGATCACCAACCGTGCCGGCCTGCGGCGCGGTCACTCGGTAGTACTGGAGCTGCACACTGCCTTCGCGCACCTGCGCCTCGAGGGCTGCCAGCCGCGCCTCGGCGGTGCGCAGCGAGTTCTGAGCCTGGTCGAACTCGGCCTTGCTGATGGCGCCAGCTTCGACCAGCGATTCCATACGCTTGGTCTGCGCCCGCCAGTACGTGACGTCAGCTTCCGTTCCGGCGCGGTTCGCCTCGGCGCTCGACACCGCTGCCTGCTGCCTCGCGGGATCGATCTGGAGGAGCGGCGTGCCAGCGCTGACCTTGTCGCCCGACTTGACGAAAATGCGCGTAATGATGCCCTCGACTTCCGGCTGAATCGTCGTGGAGCGAAGCGACCGCACCGTCGCGATGAAATCCGACGAGTCTTCGATCGACGTGGTCGAGAGCGGCATAGTCTTCACAACTGTTGGAGGCGGCGCGGCCGCGCCCTGGGCCGGGGTCCTGTTCCCACAGGCGGCGGCCACGAGCGTCGCCGCCATCATCGCGCACAGCGTGATCGGCAATGCGAAAGCTGAACGGTCCCGCCGACGCGGGCATGAGTGCTGGGATGCCATGGGGATAACTCTACGACGCGGCTACGCGGCGAACGTCCCGCGGAGTGACAACATTTGCCCCACTCCATAGGGTGGGAACGAGCCTCTAGAATCTTACTGTGACGGAGTTGAAGCGGTCGAGGGTTGAAAGGAAAAGGCCACGAAAGATCGTGGCCTTCTGGTCTTTATGAGCTCAGAAGCTATCTCTTGAGCAGTCCGAAGCTAGATGCCGCCGGCCCCGGCGAACTTGCGCTGCTGAAAGCATTCCCGGCAGAACACCGGCCGTCCCTGCGTTGGTCGGAACGGCACAGTCGTTTCCTTCCCGCACGCCGAGCAGTTGGTCGTCGTCTCGACGCGTTCTCTAGACGCTGAAGGACCGCCCCCGGCAGGGCGGGACGCGCGTTTTGCCTTGCAGCTCTTGCACCGTTTGGGTTCGTTCTTGAAGTTCTTGTCCGCGAAGAAGAGCTGCTCGCCCGCTGTCCAGATGAACTCCGCTCCGCAGTCTACGCACGACAGCGTCTTGTCCTGGAACTCCATCGGTTCTACCTCTCACCAACTCGAGCTCGTCCCGTCCCCACGACCCTAAGGTCCCGGCCCCTCTCCGCGATGCCATAAATGTCATGGGAACGGCCCGCTCATTCCGGATCCTCATGATCCAGCCCGAGCGGGCCGCGTAGATCAGTCCAGCCGCTTAGTCAGATTCGCGACGCTGCTTCTTCCGTGTGCGCTTGCGCGCCAACGCCTGCTTGGCGCGGCGACGGTCGCCTGGCTTCAAGTAGAACGAATGTTTCTTGATATCCTTGATGATATCTTCCTGCTGCACCTTCCGCTTGAAGCGTCGAAGCGCGCTCTCGATCGACTCGCCTTCCTGAATCTTTACTTCAGCCAATATTGATTACACCCCCTTCAGCGGCCACCTTCACGAACAGCTCCCGGCGATCAGCCCCTCCCACAGATGCTCTCTCGCCGCGGTGTCCCCCTGTAAGGCCCAAAGAGTTCGACGGAATGCGTTAGGCTATCACAAGACCCGTATCTTTTTGGCAGGAAAGCTCATCTGGATTTTAGCTTTTGACCACACGCCGAAGTTCAGCAATAAGCCGTTTATATTCAGTATGTTAAAGATATTATTCGGCCACGGAACAAAGACCGTTTTGACACGCTCGCGGCCGATCGTATGAAGCTCCTTGTCATCGGTTCCGGGGGGCGGGAGCACGCGCTCGTTCGAACCCTCTTACGCCGCCCCGGCGTTTCGGTGACGTGCGCACCCGGAAACGCCGGTATTGCCGACGACGCCGACGTGATGCCGATCGATTCGGGCGCGGTGGCAGAGCTCGAGGCGCTCGCGAGACGCGAGTCGTTCGATCTCACAGTCGTTGGTCCCGAGCTGCCGCTCGATCTCGGTCTGGTCGACGTCTTTCGCGCCGCTGGTCACCGTGTGTTTGGTCCCACGCGCGCCGCCGCTCAGCTCGAGTGCAGCAAGTCGTTCGCCAAAGACTTCATGACGCGCCACGGAATTCCAACGGCGCGGTTTCGCGTGTGCGACTCGGCCGCCGCAGCGCACAACGTGATCGCCGGCGGTGAGCTTGGCCTTCCCGTCGTCATCAAGGCCGATGGGCTCGCCGCGGGGAAGGGCGTCGTCGTCGCCGCAGATCGAGCGGAAGCGGACGCGGCGATTCGCAGCGCGATGGAGGATCGTCAGTTTGGCCACGCCGGCGCCAGAATCGTCATCGAGGAGTGTCTAAGCGGCCCGGAAGTGTCCTTCTTCGCGGTGTGTGACGGTCGGACCGCGATACCGCTGGGCTCGGCCCAGGATCACAAGCGCGTGTTCGACGATGATCGCGGGCCCAACACGGGCGGAATGGGGGCGTTCGCCCCGAGCCCATTGATCTCGTCCTCGTCGGACACCGACCTTCACGCGCGCGTGATGCGAGACCTCGTCGCACCCGTCATGAAGGGCATGCGTGACGAAGGCTACGACTACTGCGGGTTTCTCTACGTCGGATTGATGCTGACGTGCGACGGTCCGAAGGTGATTGAGTTCAACGTGCGTTTCGGCGATCCCGAAGCGCAAGTGGTCCTCCCGTTGCTCGAGACCGACATGGCCGCGCTCCTCACCGCCGCTGCCGACGGCAATCTCGGATCGCTCCGCGTCACAGCTGGCACCGGCGTCGCGGTTGGCGTGGTCCTCGCATCGGAAGGGTATCCGGGCCCGGTGAAAACCGGCGTGCCGATCCGCGGTGTCGACAGCGCGGCGTCGATTCCCGGCGTCGACGTCTTTCATGCCGCCACGGCGAGGAAAGGCGACGCGCTCGTGACCGCCGGCGGCCGCGTGCTGACCGTCGTCGGCCGCGCACCCGACTTCGAGCGGGCCATCACGCTGGCGTACCGAAGGCGTCTCGAAGATCGCGTTCGAGGGCATGCACTATCGCCGCGACATCGGTTGGAAAGCGATGGCACCACGCGAGAGCCCGGCCCATTCCGGACCCGCAAGACATCACTGATCGACGCGGCCGTTGCTGCCACAAAAGCCTTTTACCGCCGAGAACGCGGAGCGCGCAGAGGAATAACCCAAGGGCTCAGCGTCCTCAGCGTTCTGCACTGCTGAACCCTTTGCATGCCCAGGCGTTTGTGAGACAAACTCGTTGTCTCTATTCCGGGATCACTCGACATGTCTCAGATATCTGTTCTCATCCTGATGGGCTCCGATTCCGATGCGCCGGTCATGCAGGGCGCGGTCGACGTGCTGCGCGAGCTCGACATCGCCTGCGAGATGACGGTCGCATCCGCCCATCGATCGCCTGAGCGCGTGATGCGGCTCGTGCGGGAGGCCCCGGGTCGCGGGGTCAAGGTGTATGTCGTCGGCGCCGGCGCCGCGGCGCATCTGGCCGGCGTGGTGGCCGCGCACACGACTGCACCGGTGATTGGCGTGCCGATCGACTCATCGGCGCTCAAAGGGCTCGATGCGCTCCTCTCGACCGTACAGATGCCGCCAGGCGTGCCGGTCGCCACTGTTTCCATCGGCAAGCCCGGCGCCACCAATGCCGGCGTGCTGGCGGCGCAGATGCTCGCGCTCGGCGATCCGGCGATCGCGGCGCGACTCGAGCGATACAAGTCGAAGCTTGCGGAGAAAGTGGAACAGGCGGCGGCGCGGTTGGCCGAAGGCTCTAGGCCTTAGGCTCTGGGCTTTAGGAACGGCTTGTGAAGACCTTCGCGTGAGGTCTCAGGGATCTGCCAGAGCCAAAAGCCGAGAGCCCAGAGCCTATTCCAACCATGAAGTACTCAATCGTAACGTTCGGCTGTCGCGTCAACCAGGCGGACTCGCTGCGCATCGAGGAGGGCCTTCTCGCGCGTGGCGGCGTTGCTGTGCCTCCCTCGGACGCCGATCTCGTCATCGTCAACACCTGTTCGGTGACGGCGAGCGCCGACCAGGGCGCCCGCCAGACGATCAGGCGCGTTGCCCGCGACAATCCGTCAGCGCGAGTCGTGGTCACCGGTTGCTACGCGTCGCGCCGGCCGGAAGAAGTCGCCGCGCTTCCCAACGTCGTTCGTGTCGTCGGCAACGACGAAAAGGATCGGTTCTTCAAGACGACTGCAGAGCGGTTTGGCGACGGCGACGGGGCATGCGGCGCGACGATCGCGCCGGGCGTTGCGGGCCGGACGGCCTTCACGCTGCGGGTGCAGACCGGCTGCGACGAGCGCTGCAGTTACTGCATTATCCCGACGACGCGAGGCGCCGGCCGAAGTGTGCCCGTTGAGCAGGTTCTTCGCGAAGTCGAGCGCGTCGCGGCGGCGGGCTTCAAGGAAATCGCGATCACCGGCGTCCAGCTCGGTTCGTACGGGCGCGATTTGCGGCCGGCGAGTTCGCTCTTGTCTCTCGTGCGGGCGCTGGCCCTGTCGTCGGTCGACGTGACATTCAGAATCAGCTCGCTCGAGCCGATGGATTGCACGCACGACATTGTCGACGTCGTGGCCGCCAGCGGCGGCCGCGTCGCGCCGCACTTTCATCTGCCGCTGCAGCACGCGAGCGACCGGATGCTTCGCCTCATGCGCCGCCCGTACACGCTGTCCTACTATCGCGACCTGGTCGACTCAATCGTCGACGTCCTGCCACACGCGTCGATTGGCACCGACATGATCGTCGGCTTTCCGGGCGAGACCGACGACGACTTCGAGGCAGACATGTCGTACCTGCCGACGTCGCCGTTGTCCCACGTTCACGTGTTTCCGTACTCGGACCGGCCAGGGACCGAAGCCGAGGCGATGCCGGCGAAAGTTCCGGGCCCCGTGATCCGCGAACGCGGCGCGCGACTTCGCGCGCTCGGCGCAGCGATCAATCGACGGTTTCGCGACCGGCAAAGTCGGGTCCGTGCGACCGGGCCTGACGATCGAAGATGGGACGCTGGTCGTGACGGACAACTACTTGAAGGTCAGGATTCCGGCGGGGTTCGAAAGAAACCGGCGCGTCATCGTACGGCTGGACTCTGACGCGGCAGCGGTGGTTGCCGTCGAGTGAGTTCACTGGCAAGAGCCTTTCACCGCGGAGAGCGCGGAGAAACGCAGAGTGAGTGAGAGTCTCTGCGGTCTCGGCGTCCTCAGCGGTGAGAGGCTTTTGTGGCTTCCACGTCGACGCTCGTGTGGTCCATCAACTTCGCGAGCCGCTGCCCGGGTGCGGATCGCGTCGATTCCGTGATCAACTGTCCGCAGGCGGCGCGGATGTCGCGGCCGCGGGAGCGGCGAACCGATACGGTCACTTGATGCTCGGCGAGGATCGCGGCGAACCGATTGACGCGATCGTCTGACGGCCGCTCGAACGGAATGCCGGGTGCGGCGTTGAGCGGCAGCAGGTTGACCTTCGCCTTGATCCCGTGGAGGAGCCTGACCAGTCGTCGCGCATCCTCCGGCGTGTCGTTCACCTGATCGAGCAGCACGTACTCGAACGTGATCCGGTTGCGGCGCTTGAGCGGAAACCGGCGGCAGGCGTCGAGCAGATCCTGCAAGCCATACTTGCGGTTGATCGGCACCAGACGGTCGCGCTGGTCTTCGGTCGTCGAGTGCAGGGAGATTGCCAGGTTTGGCATGAACGGCTCGCTCGCCAGCCGTTCGAGCGCCGGGAGCACGCCTACCGTCGAGAGCGTGATGCGCCGGGAGGTCACGGACAGACCCTGCCGGTCGGCCAGGATCCTCAACGCCTTCATCGTCGCGTCGTAGTTGTGGAGCGGCTCGCCCATTCCCATCAGCACGATATTGAAGCGCTGGCCGAGCATGTCGAGCTCGCGCAGCAGCACGCGTACCTGGCCAACGATCTCGCCCGCCGTCAGATTGCGAATGATGCCCATACGCCCGGTGAGGCAGAACGCGCATTTCATGGCGCAGCCGACCTGCGTCGAGAGGCAGAACGTCTGCGAGGGCGTGTCAGGGATGAAAACGGTTTCGATGAGATGGCCGTCGGCGAGCTCCAGCAGGAACTTTGCAGTCCCGTCAGTCGACCGCTCCACGTTCACGACCGCCGGCGTCTTGATCGACAGCTGACCTGGCAGCGATTGGCGAAGCTCGCGCCCGAGGTCGGTCATCTGAGCGATATCCGTCACGCCGCGGCGATGAATCCACTGGAAGATCTGTCGGCCGTGAAACCGCGGCAGACCGCTAGCAGCGATGTGCGCCTCGAGCTCGTGTAGCTCAAGCTCGGCCGCGTCGACGGGAACGGCTGTGGTCATGCGGCGGTCCTCAGAGGCGAGCAGGATCCATCATTTTACTCTGCCTAGGGGAGGTGCCCGTGGCGCGTTTCTGCCTTGAACTGCACATCTCCTGCGTGGTATCATTCCGTTTCCGTGTATCAGTATTAACTCCTTCCAATTCAAGCACTTGCGTAGCCTTCGTGCGGGGGGCTGGTGCTCTACTGAGAGACGAGTGACCGATCACACAACCCGGGATCAGTCAAAGCCGATGGTGGTTCGCGAGGTGCTCGATACTGGCCTGCGCCTGATCACCGAGTCCATGCCGCAGGTCCGGTCGGTGACCATCGGCGTATGGCTGACGCGCGGGTCGCGGCACGAGTCGGAGGAGCAGGGCGGGATCGCCCATTTCGTCGAGCACATGCTCTTCAAGGGCACCGATTCCCGATCGGCTGAGGATATCGCGCAAGCGATCGATTCGATCGGCGGGCAACTCGACGCGTTCACGGCCAAGGAGTACGCGGGTTATTACATCAAGGTGCTCGACGAGCATCTTCCGCTCGCCGTCGACCTCCTCTCCGACATCGTCATGCATCCGGCGTTTGTCGAGGAAGAAGTCGGGCGCGAAAAGAAGGTCATCCTCGAAGAGATCAAGATGGTCGAGGATACGCCTGACGACCTCGTCCACGAGCTCTTCACGCAGCATTTCTGGGAAGGGCACCCCCTCGGCCGGCCGATTCTCGGCTCGAAGGAGTCCGTTGAGGCGTTCAACGGCCGGTCGATGCGTGAGTATTTCGGCCACGCCTATGTCGCGCCGAACATGATCGTCTCGGCCGCGGGCAACCTGGAGCACGCCTCCGTCAGAGATCTCGTCGGCCGCGCGTTCGCGACGCTCGCGAAGAACGGCGAGTCGATCCCCCAGCGACCGCCGACCGTCAAGCCATCCGTTCTGCTGCGCACCAAAGAACTCGAGCAGAGCCACATCTGCCTCGGTACGAACAGCTATCAGCAGAACCACGAAGACCGCTACGTCAGCTACATTCTCAATTCCGTGCTCGGCGGGTCGATGAGCTCGCGGTTGTTTCAAAACGTGCGCGAGAAGCGCGGGCTTGCCTATTCCGTGTTCAGCGGGATGAGCGCGTATCGCGACGCCGGCAACATGACGATCTACGCGGGCTGTGCCGCCGATGCCGTCGAGGAAGTGATCGATCTCTCGGTCGAAGAGCTGCGCGGCCTGAAGCGCACGCCCGTCCCCGACGACGAGCTCAAGCGCGCCAAGGATCATCTCAAGGGCAGCCTGATGTTGAGTCTCGAGAACACCGCGAGCCGGATGTCGCATCTGGCGCGGCAGGAGATTTACTTCGACCGTCACTTCAGCCTCGACGAAACGCTGGCCGGCGTGCAGCGGGTGACGGCCGCCGATATTCAGCGCGTGGCGCGGGACCTGCTGTCGAATGGCTCGCTGGCCGTCACGGTGCTCGGTCCGAAGACCCCGGATCTTCCCCAGGCGCGGTTGGATTTGGGTTAGTGTCGCCGAAACTATGATTCAGCGGTACACACACCCCGAGATGGGCGCGATTTGGAGCGAGCAGCGCCGCTACGAAACGTGGCTCGAGGTCGAGCTTGCGGCGACCGATGCGATGGCCGCGTCAGGCCTCGTGCCAGCGGAGGCGGCGCGCGAGCTGCGATCCCGCGCCGCGTTCGACATCGCCCGGATCGAGGACATCGAACGCACCACACAGCACGACGTCATCGCGTTCACGACGGCCGTCGCCGAGAAGGCCGGGCCGGTGGCCCGATGGCTGCACTTCGGGCTGACCTCGTCCGACGTCGTCGACACCGCCCAGGCGCTCCAGATGCGCGAGGCGTGCGGCCTCATCATCAAGGGGATTGCGGCGCTGATGGAGGCGGTCCGTGGCCGCGCCGAGGAGCACCGCCGGACACCGATGATCGGGCGCACGCACGGCGTCCACGCCGAGCCGATGACATTCGGCGTCAAGCTGGCGCTCTGGTATGCGGAACTGCAGCGCGACCTCGATCGGATGCTGCGCGCGCGCGACGTTGTCGCCGTCGGCAAGCTCTCCGGGGCCGTCGGCACGTTCGCGCACCTCGATCCGGAGATCGAAGCGCAGGTCTGCCGCCAGTTAGGACTCGAGCCGGCGCCCGTCGCGTCGCAGGTCATCCAGCGGGACCGGCACGCCGAGCTGCTGTCGGCGATGGCGATTACGGCCGCCTCACTCGAGAAATTCGCCCTCGAGATTCGCGGCCTGCAGAAAACGGAAATCGGTGAAGTCGAGGAACCGTTTGGCAAGGGCCAGAAGGGCTCGTCGGCGATGCCGCACAAACGCAATCCGATTGGGTGCGAGCAGATTACCGGCCTGGCGCGCCTGATTCGCGCCAATGCGATGGCCGCCTTCGAGAACGTTGCGCTCTGGCACGAGCGCGACATCTCGCATTCCTCGGTCGAGCGCGTCATTCTTCCCGACAGCTTCATCGCGCTCGATCACATGCTGCGCCGTTTTACCCGCATCGTTGCCGGCATGGTCGTCTACCCGGAGCGGATGCGGGAGAATCTCGCCCGGTCTCGTGGCGTCGTGTTTTCCGGCACGGTGCTGCTCGAGCTCGCCAAGCGCGGCGTCTCGAGGGAACAGGCCTACGAGTGGGTGCAACGCAACGCGATGCGCGCGTTTCACGAGCAGCAGGATTTCAAGACGTTGCTGCTTGCCGATCCGGATCTGGCGACGGTGCTCGGCAAGGCCGAGATCGAGAAGGCGTTCGATCTGAACGACCAGCTCCGAAACGTCGACGCGATTTTCGACAGGGTGTTCCACAGGACGACCGAGCTCGCAGCCGCGAGCGGGATGGTCGAGAAGCGAGCGTACTCATCGTGAAGGCCAGGGTGTTCGTGACGCTGAAGCCGTCGGTATTTGACCCGCAGGGCCAGACCATTGCCGACGCGCTTCATTCGATGGGTTACGGAGCGGTCGGAGACGTTCGGCAGGGCAAGTACTTCGAGCTGGAACTGACGTCCGCGTCCGCCGAGCAGGCGCGAGCGCTGGCGTCCGAGGTCGCCGACAAGTTGCTCGCCAACCCCGTGATTGAGAGCTATCGGATTGAAGTGGATCAATAGCGACAGAGGTCGTGTCCCCGTTCGCGTGTCAAAAGGATGAACAGGAGATCAAGAGTTCAGGAGCAATTTCTTGTCCTCCTGATCTCCTTGTCTCCTGTGAGAGTCAGCGCTGAGAGCCGAACATGAAGTTCGCAGTCATTGTTTTCCCCGGTTCCAACTGCGATCACGACGCGTACCATGCCGCCAAACACGTCTTTGGCCAGGACGCCGAATTCGTCTGGCACAAGGAGACAAGCCTGAAAGGCGCCGACGCCGTCATCCTGCCCGGGGGCTTTTCCCACGGCGACTACCTGCGCACCGGCGCGATCGCGCGGTTCTCGCCGATCATGGCCTCAGTGGCCGACTTCGCTCGACGAGGCGGGCCGGTGCTCGGGATCTGCAACGGGTTCCAGGTGCTCCTCGAAGCCGGCTTGCTCCCTGGCGCGATGCTGCGCAACCGCGATCTCAAGTTTCATTGCGAGCACGTCTGGGTGCGCACCGAACAGACCGACACGCCATTCACCCTTCGGGCGGCCCCCGGCCAGGTGCTGAGGATTCCGATCGCGCATGGCGAGGGCAACTACTTCGCCGAGCCGGAAGTAATCCAGGCCCTCGAATCGAGCGGGCGCATCGTCTTCCGGTATTGCGACGCGACCGGCCGGGTGACCGACCCGGCCAACCCGAACGGGTCGCTCAATAACATCGCCGGGATCTGCAACGAGAGCCGCAACGTCGTCGGGCTGATGCCTCATCCCGAACGCGCCTGTGAGACGGCGCTCGGCAGCGCCGACGGACGCGTGATGTTCGAGTCGGTGATCAGCGCCTTGACCGGCGAGACGGTCCTGCGGAGCGCGTAACGACACATGAGCCCCATCGATTCAGCAGTGCTCGAACGTCACGGCCTCAAACCCGACGAGTACGAACGCATCGTTCGCGCGCTTGGACGCGAACCGAGCCTGACGGAGCTCGGCATCTTTTCGGTGATGTGGTCCGAGCACTGCAGCTACAAGAGCTCGCGAATCCACCTGAAGAAGCTCCCGACGACCGGCCCCCGAGTGCTGCAGGGCCCTGGCGAGAACGCGGGCGCGGTCGACATCGGCGACGGCCTGGCCGCGGTCTTCAAGATCGAATCACATAATCACCCGTCGTTCATCGAGCCATACCAGGGCGCCGCGACCGGCGTTGGCGGGATCATCCGCGATATCTTCACCATGGGTGCGAGGCCGATCGCGCTGATGAACTCGCTGCGCTTCGGTTCGCTCGATGGTCCCGACGGCGCGCGCAATCGCCGCATCGTTGAAGGCGTAGTCGCTGGCATTGCCGGCTACGGCAACAGCATCGGCATTCCAACGGTTGGCGGTGAGATTGCGTTCGACGACTCCTATTCGGGCAATCCCCTGGTCAACGTCTTCTGTCTTGGAATCTCGAAAGCCGATGCGCTCGTCCTGGGAAACGCGTCGGGCGTTGGCAACCCCGTCTACTATGTCGGCTCCAAGACCGGCCGCGACGGTATCCACGGGGCGACCATGGCGTCGGCCGAGTTCGACGATAAGTCGTCGGAGAAACGACCGGCCGTGCAGGTCGGCGATCCGTTCATGGAGAAGCTGCTCCTCGAGGCATGCCTGGAGTTGATGCAGACCGACGCGCTCATCGGCGTCCAGGACATGGGCGCGGCCGGCCTCACCTGCTCGACATCGGAGATGGGCGCTCGCGGCGGCAGCGGCATCGAGATCGACGTCAGCCGCGTCCCGCAGCGCGAGACTGGCATGACGCCGTACGAGATCATGCTCTCGGAATCACAGGAGCGGATGCTGCTCGTCGTCAAGAAAGGCCGCGAGGCGGAGGTCGAAGCGATCTTCGACAAGTGGGACCTCCATGCCGCCCACATCGGCGACGTCATGAACGACGGGATCCTTCGCGTCCGTCACCGTGGGGAAGTCGTGGCTGAGATTCCCAACGGTCCGCTGGTCAACGAGGCCCCTGTCTACGACCGCCCGGTCTCGAAGCCGGCCTACCTCGCGACCGTTGCCAGCGTGGACGAGGCCGCGCTTGGACCCGTGCCATCGCCTGTGGACGCGTGGTTGAGGATTCTCGGGTCCCCGACGGTTGCCAGCAAACGCTGGGTCTATCGCCAGTACGACCACATGGTCCGCACCAACTCGCTCGTCCTCGCCGGGATGGGCGCGGGAGTCGTAAGGGTCAAGGGGACGAAACGCGCGCTGGCGATGTCGACGGATGGCAACGGCCGCTACTGCTATCTGAACCCGCGGCGCGGCGCGATGCTCGCGCTGGCCGAAGCGGCGCGTAACGTTGCTTGTGCGGGCGCCCTCCCGATTGGCGCGACGAATTGCCTGAACTTCGGCAACCCCGAACGTCCAGAGATCATGTGGCAGTTCGTGGAAGCGGTCGAAGGACTCGCGGAGGCGTGCCGCGCGCTCGAGATTCCGATCACGGGCGGCAATGTCAGCCTGTATAACGAAACGGATGGTCTGGCCATCTATCCAACTCCGATCATCGGCGTGGTGGGCGTGATCGAGGACGCTGAGAGCGTCGTCTCCCGGACCTTCAAGCAGGCCGGCGACGAGGTCGTGCTGCTCGGCGACGCTCACGGCGAACTTGGCGGCAGCGAGTACCTGAAGGTGATTCATGGTCTCGTGCAAGGGCAGCCGCCCGATCTCGATCTGGGCAAGGAACGCGCCCTGATTGCGCTCCTGATCCAGGCGGCGGCCAGCGGCATGCTGCGGTCGGCCCATGACTGCTCGGACGGGGGTCTGGCAGTGACGCTCGCCGAGTGCGCATTCGACACTGGCGGCATCGGTGTCACCGCCGATCTGCCGCGGGAGGCCAGCCCTGCGGCGGCGCTCTTCGGAGAATCGGCGGCCCGCGCGGTCGTGTCGGTGGGCGCCGGGAATCTGCAGGCGCTCCTGCGGTTGGCCCGCGAGATCGGCGTGCCCGCCCGAGCCATCGGGCGCACGGGTGGTTCGCGAATCACGATGACCGTCGAAGGCAGTCCATCGATCGATACTCCGGTCGCCGAAGCCGAGCAGGTCTGGACGAGCGCGCTCGGACGTTACTTCGCGCGTCGGGCAGCGTAGAATCAGCCATGCCCTATAAAGACGAATGCGGCGTCTTCGGAATTTTCGGGCACCCTGAGGCGGCCAATCTCACTTACCTCGGCCTCTACGCGCTGCAGCACCGTGGACAGGAGAGCGCGGGCATTGCCGCCGCCGACGGCGAAAAGCTCCGCATCTCGCGGGCGATGGGTCAGGTCGCAGAAGCGTTCAACGAGCAGACGCTCCAGACGCTTCCCGGCCACATCGCCATCGGGCACACACGCTACTCGACCGCCGGCGAGAGCAAGCTCGAGAACGCCCAGCCGTTCCTCATCGACTGCGCCCACGGCCAGATCGCCGTTGGACACAACGGCAACCTCGTCAACGCCCTCGAACTGCGCGATGAGCTGGTCCGCAATGGATCGATCTTCCAGACCGGCAGCGATACCGAGGTCATCCTGCATCTCTACGCGCGATCGAGAGGAGCCTCGGTGGAAGAGGCGATCACTGAGTCGATCGCCCAGGTCCGCGGCGCCTATTCGCTCGCCCTACTGACCAAAAACCGGTTGATCGCCGCCAGGGACCCGCACGGGTTCCGTCCGCTCGCACTTGGCCGGCTTGGCGATGCCTGGATCGTCTGCTCCGAGACCTGCGCGCTCGATTTGATTGGCGCCCAGTATGTTCGCGACGTCGAGCCCGGGGAGCTGCTCATCATCAGCGACGGCGGCCTGCGGTCGATCAAGCCGTTCCCGCCACAGCCGCTCTCGCACTGCGTGTTCGAGCACGTCTACTTCGCCAGACCCGACAGCTATGTCTTCGGACGCAGCGTCAACGAAGTGCGCACCGACCTCGGGCGGATCCTCGCGCGCGAGGCGCCCATCGCCGCCGATGTCGTCGTCCCGATCCCCGACTCCGGCGTGTGTGCCGCGATTGGTTTTGCGGAGGAGGCGGGCCTGCCGATGAAGATGGGGTTGATCCGCAACCACTACGTCGGCCGAACATTCATCCAGCCGCAGCAGTCCATCCGCCATTTCAACGTCAGGGTCAAGCTCAATCCGGTGCGGAGCATCCTCGAAGGCAGACGCGTCATCCTGCTGGACGACTCGATCGTTCGCGGCACGACGAGCCGGAAAATCGTCAAAATGGTCAAGGCCGCGGGCGCGCGGGAAGTGCACCTGCGGATCAGCTGCCCACCGACGGTGTCGCCATGTTTCTACGGCGTCGACACGCCGAGCCGTTCAGAGCTGATCGCGGCGACACACACGATCGACGAAATCCGGAAATACATCGAGGCCGATACCCTGGCCTATCTCAGCATCGACGGGCTTCGTCAGGCGGTAGGCTCGCAACAGTCGTCTTATTGCACGTCTTGCTACACGGGCGTGTATCCAGTTGCGTTCCCGCGCAACGAGCAAGCCTATCTCCAGCTCGCACTGAAGAACGTCGACTGACCCCGACATCCATGCACTGTTTGATCTCTGCGGTTCTCGTCGGAACGCTCGTGCCTTTCGCGCTTGACGTGTCGGCCTTGCCGCAAGCCGCTCCCGCCGTCCAGAAGCCACAACCCCCTCCGGCCGTGCAGAAGCCGCAGGCCGCTGATTCCCAGGCGCCGGTGACAGCCGAGCAGGTTCGCGCGGCCATCGACAAGCTCGGCAACCTCGATTTCCCGATTCGCTCGGCCGCCGCCCGAACTGTCCGCCGCGCCGATGCCGCCGTGGCCGTCCCGGCGCTCCTCTCCGCCGTCAAGCAGCACTCCGATCAGTACGTGCGCTTCCGCGCGCTGGTGATCCTCTCTGGCTTCAACGACCCGCGCACGCGTGATGTGATGGTGGCCGCGGTGAGCGACAAGAACGATCGGATGCGGACGGTTGCGTACGCGTATTTCGAGCGTAATCCGGACCCTGCCGTCATCCCGCGTCTGCTCGAAGCTCTGAAGGTCGAAGCCTCCGAGTTCGTACAGGCCGGCGTTGACGCGGGCGCTTGCCGCGCACGCCGACGATCCGAAAGTGCGCCAGACGATGGAAGGTCTGGTCATGCAGGGGCAGGCGTTTTTCCGCAGCGTGGTCATTGAGGCGCTGGGCGATCACCGCGCCGCGTACGCACTCAAGCCAATCACGGAAGTCGCCAAGATCGACGGGCCGCTCCAGGATGATGCCGTGCTCGCAATGGGGAAGATCGGCGACAAGACAGTGCTGCCGATATTGGCGGGCCTGCAGCGCACCGCGCCACGTGAATCACAGCCAGGCGTCGCCGCAGCCATCTGCCTGCTCGGCGTGAACTGCGCGTCGCACCAGCCGTACATCGTCGAGTCGCTCCGTTTCTCGATTGCCACCCTCGGGTTCCAAACGCTCCTGCGGTCGTCCGCCTCATCGCTGTCGGTGCTCGCCGTTGCCGGGCGCGAGGACGCAGCCGCCGAGCTCGTGACGCAGGGCGCTCCGACCAGCGACCCCCTTCGCGCGCCGATTGCGCTGGCATTGGGAACAGTTGCGCTCCGCAATACCCCGCTCATGCTGAAGCTGCTCGAGCGCGAAACGCTGCGCGAGCCGGCAATCGAGCTGTTGCGCGAGGCCTTCGACATGCTCGAGGAAGACTTCGACGAGGAACGATTCTTTGCCACCGTGCGTCGCGCCTATTGGCAGGCCGCGGCTGGTTCGCCGGCACGGACTGTGGCAGACACATTGGTACGCAAGCTCGAATTCTGAGTGCTTGCGCTAGCAATTCTGAGTGCTGAATGCTGAGTGCTGAAGTGAATTCGGAATTGGGAACGTCGGAATTGAACTTCGACATTGGCAACGCTGAATCATTTCAGCATTCACTTCAGCATTCAGCACTCAGCACTCAGCATTGCGATGGACTATAAACAGTCCGGCGTCGACATCGAGGCCGGCAACGAGGTCGTCCGCCGGATTCGCTCGCTCGCCCGAGGCACCTTCACACCTGGCGTCCTGTCGGAAATTGGATCGTTTGGCGGTCTCTTCCGGCTTGGAGACGCCGGCAGTGACGATCCGGTGCTGGTCGCAAGCGCCGACGGTGTCGGCACCAAGCTCCGCGTCGCGTTCATGACCGGAGTTCACACCTCGATCGGGGTCGACCTCGTCAATCATTGCGTCAACGACATCCTGGTGCAGGGCGCCCAGCCTCTCTTCTTTCTCGACTATCTCGCCACCGGCAGATTGAATCCAGACGTCGCAGTGCAGATTGTCGAGGGGCTCGCGAACGCGTGCCGAGCCAACGGTTGCGCATTGCTCGGCGGCGAGACCGCCGAGATGCCCGGTTTCTACGCCGACGGCGAGTACGACGTCGCCGGCTTCATCGTCGGCGTCGTCCCCCGAAGGCATCTGATCGACGGCCGGGCCATCGTGCCAGGCGATGTGCTCATCGGCCTTCCATCATCGGGGTTGCACACGAACGGCTACTCGCTGGCGCGCCGCATCGCGTTCGAGGAAGCGAAGCTTCGGCCGGACAACGTCGTGCCGGAACTTGGGCAGTCCATCGGCGACGCTCTACTCGTCCCCCATCGGTCGTATCTCCCCGTCATTCGACCAGTGCTGGCCGAACAAATAGTCAAAGGGATGGCGCATATCACGGGCGGTGGGATCACAGACAACCTCCCCCGCATCCTGCCCGCAGGAACGGATGCGGTCATCGATCGCTCCCGGTGGGAGCTGCCACCGGTCTTCAAGTGGCTTCAGCGAACTGGACAAGTGCCGGAGGCAGACATGCTGCGGACGTTCAACATGGGAATCGGGCTGATTCTCGCGTGCGAGGCCGCGGAGGAGCCGCGTCTGCTGAAGTTGCTCAAGGCCGCCGGCGACGCGAGTGCGGTCAGGATTGGCGAGATTTGCCCCGGAACCGGGAGCGTCGTATATGCCTGACTCGCCCCTAAGCTCCGAGCCGCGAGCCGCGAGCCGCGAACCGCGAGCGATTGGCGTCCTCATCTCCGGACGAGGCAGCAACCTGCAAGCCCTCATCGACGCCATCGATGAAGGGCGATTGCCGGCGCGGATCGCCATCGTCATCTCGAATCGCGCAGATGCAGGCGGACTCGACCGCGCCCGCGCGGCCGGCATCGAGACGTTGGTAGTCGATCATCGAGCCTTTCCTACGCGAGACGCATTTGATCGCGTCCTTGCGAATGAATTGCTTTCTCGCCAGGTCTCGCTTGTCTGCCTGGCCGGCTTCATGCGGCTCGTAGGGGCTTCGCTCCTCGAGGCATTTCCCAACGCGATCCTCAACGTTCACCCGTCGCTGCTGCCGGCGTTCCCGGGCGTCGAATCACAGCGTCAGGCGCTCGACCACGGCGTCAAAGTGGCCGGCGCCACCGTGCATCTGGTCACGGCGGAGCTCGATGGCGGCCCGATCGTTCTGCAGTCGGCCGTGCCAGTGAGGGACGATGACACGGCCGAAACCCTGGCCGCCCGCATCCTGATCGAAGAGCACCGGATCTACCCCGAGGCCGCCGGAATCGTGTTAGGCGGCGGCTGGACGATTGAGGGACGACGATTCGTCCGTGCGCGTGAGTCCTACCAGACGCCCGGAATCAACCGGTAACGGACGCGGGTCGCGTAGTCCTGATAGCCCTCGAGGTGTGCGCGAAGATAGCCGTCCTCGAAGAGCACGCGCCGAAGCATCAGCGCCGAATATACGAGCCCGATCGCAAAACCGAGCCAAGAGCCGAGTGCCAGACCGCTGAACGGCATCGATGGGATCATCCCGGCATAGCCCGGGTGCCGAATCACGCCGTACACGCTCTGATCGACTACATGGTGCCCACGATCTTTTTGAATGCGGACGACCGCAGAGAAGAAGCGGTTGACCATCATCGCCCGGAAGACGAGCGCGACCGAGATGCCCATCCCGACGAGGCCCACTAACCGAACGACATCAGGGACGTGGCTCAGCTGCCAGCGCACATCCAGAAGCGATACGAAGATGTGCGCGAGGGCGATCAGGCGAACGGCGCGAAGGGGAAGCCGATCGGCACCTGGATCGGGCGGGTGAAAGCGTTCCTTCGCGAGGTCGTCGTCGAGCCATAGGGTTGGGTAGAGGCTGAGCGTCGCGACTATGCCGAGGTAGGTCCAGAGCCACGGGTCCGAGTAGTGTCCAGAAATGCCGCAGGCCACTGCTGCAATCATGAGGTTGATCAGAAACCAGCGGGCGAGCCGTCGCGCACTGCCGTGTGTATTTGACATATAGAACTCACAATTTTGATTAGTCAAAACTAACAACACAGCAAAGATACGCTCGAGCCTGCGCGGTGTCAAGTGAAGCGGTTTTCAGGCCAATTCCGAGGGTTTCAGGTTCAGAACGGCCACTTCAGGCGGGCAGTTGATGCGGACCGGCACATAGATGGTTCCGACGCCGCGGCTGACGAAGGCCGTCGTGCTCCCCTTCGACCCCTCACCGGAGACAATCGGAAAGTGCCTGGCCGCGATCGCGCCGACGCCGGGGAGCACGATCTGGCCGCCGTGCGTATGGCCGCTGAGCATCAGCGGGAGCGAGAGCGCCGCGGCTTCCTTGAGGCGCGCCGGATTGTGCGCGAGCAGAATTGACGCAGGTGCGGCGCCGCGCGCCACACTGGCAATGTCGCGTTCGCGGGTCGTCCAGTACCGAATCCCGATCAAATCGACGGTTTCGCCCCGAATGGAGAGACGTGTCCGCGCGTCCTTCAGGATCTCGATCCCGCGCGCGGCCATCGCCGCCGGCATGTCCCGATCGTCGTCGTGGTTTCCGAGCACACCATAGACGCCGTGTGGCGCCGACAGGGCGCGCACCGCGTCGGCCGCGGGTTCGACGAAGTGGCGGTCACCCGCGGCGGCGTAATCGCCGCCCCAGGTGACGTAGTCGCCGCCGAGCACGATCAGATCCGGCCGTTCGGCCATCAGCAGGCCGACCGCGGAGACAATGAGCTCCTGCGACACGATCGAGCTGCGGTGGAGATCGGTCATGAAACCGATCCTCAGCCCGGCGAGCGCGTCTGGCAGTCCCGAGACGACCAGCGTCGTGCGCGTGACCTCGATCTGATGGCGCGCATAGAGATATCCATGCGCGGCTGCACCGGTCGCGGTCCCGGCGCCGACCGCGGCGAGCCCCTTGAGGACGTCGCGGCGCGACAGGCGACCTGACGTCGGCGCGGAACCCATACGTCATAATATGTGGTCCATGACCGTCGATGAGCAACTCGCGTATCTGACCAAGGGCTGTGTCGACGTCGTTCGGGCCGCCGAGCTCCGGCTGAAGCTCGAGCGATCGGCCGCGACACGCCAGCCGCTCGTCGTCAAAGTCGGGTTCGATCCCACGGCCCCCGATCTTCACCTTGGCCATACAGTGCTGATTCGCAAGATGAAGCACTTTCAGGATCTCGGCCACACGGTCATCTACGTCGTCGGCTCGTTCACGGCGCTCATCGGCGATCCGACCGGCCGTTCGAAGACCCGGCCGCCGCTCACGCCGGAGGAGATTCAGCAGAACGCGGAGACCTATCAGACCCAGGTCTTCAAGATCCTCGACCCGCTGAAGACGCAAGTGCGCTTCAACAGCGAGTGGCTCGAGCCGCTCGGCAGCTTTGGCTGGGTGCGCCTCGCAGCGCAGTACAACGTCGCGCAGATGCTCGAGCGTCGCGAGTTCAAGAAGCGGTACGAATCGGGACAGCCGATTGCGATTCATGAGTTCCTCTATCCGCTCGCGCAGGCGTACGACTCGGTGGTCCTGAAGGCCGATGTGGAGCTTGGCGGGACCGATCAACTGTTCAATCTCAACGTCGGCCGCGATCTGATGCCGTCATACGGCCTCGAGCCCCAGATCGTAATGACGACGCAGCTGCTCGAAGGCCTCGACGGCGTCGAGAAGATGTCGAAGAGTTTGGGGAACTACGTTGGCGTCACCGATCCGCCGTCGGAGATGTTCGGCAAGCTGATGTCGATCTCTGACGAGTTGATGTGGAAGTACTACACGCTCCTCACTGATCTGACGCCGGACCAGATCGACGCGCGCCGGCGCGCGGTCGAGACAGGGGAACTGCACCCGAAGAAGGCGAAGTCGGACCTGGCGATGATGATCGTCAGGGACTTCCACGACGCCACTGCAGCCGAAGGCGCGGCCGACGATTTCGAGCGCCGGTCGCGCGGCGTCGTTCCGACCGATCTGGCGGAACGGCCGATGCTCGTCGGCACGCCGATCGAGCACCTGCTCCTCGAGTGCGGGCTCGCCAAATCCGGCAGCGAGGCCACGCGGAAGGTTCAGCAAGGCGCGGTCCGCGTCAACGGGGAAAAGTTCACCGCGGTCCGCACCGCTGTCGACCGCCCCGACAACTTTCTCCTGCAGGTCGGGCGGCAGATCCTGCGCATCGTGGTCGTGACGCCTGCCGATGTCTTCGTGACCACTATCCCGAGCCAGGCCGGCGAGGCGTGGATCATCATGCAGAACAAGGGACAAGTCGATGTGGTCCACCAGACGCGCGAGAGCGCCCAGGCGCGCGCGCGGGAAGTGGCGTCGGCCTCCCGCGGTCGCGTCTTCACGTTTGTCGACGAGCGGCTGATCCAAGACGAATCATCATGACCATTCTGCGAGTGTGGGCGTGCTCCGCCGTGGCGCTGCTGACGATTGGCACCGTCGTGCCAGTCGCCCAGCAACGCAGTCCCCAGCAGAACCGGCCACCAGCTGAGTACGCGAAGGCGCTGGAAGAATCCAAACGGGTCGCGCGGCTCCAGGTGCCGCGCGTCGTCGCCGCGCTTGGCCTGAAGGCTGGGATGCGCGTCGCGGATATTGGCGCGGGGTCGGGGTTGTTCACGAGGCCAATTGCGACCGCCATCGCGCCGGGTGCGGTCTACGCCGTCGACATCGACGCCGAGCTCTTGAAGATCCTCATGCGGCTCGCGGCGGACGCTGGGGTGACGAATGTCCAGACGATCGTCGGTCGGCCCGAGGATCCGGCATTGCCGACGCCCGTCGACCTCGTCTTCATCTGCGACGCCCTGCACCATATCGCCAATCCGGCAGCGTATCTGAAGACGATCCGCCGGTACGTCGCGCCTGGCGGGCGCGTGGCGATCATCGACTACAACAGGAACTGGCCGGAGGGCCACGAGTCAATGCAGTTCACGCCGACGCAACTCGGGGAGTGGATGCGTGCGGCGGGGTTCGCCGAACTCGCCTCTCATGATTGGATCGAGGATAGTTTCTTCACCATCTACCGCTGAGTTGGCGCGTTGAGCAGAGGTTGACATGACCTCCACGCGCGCATATATTGGGTGGACCGAGCGTGA
>CAVXUR010000002.1:0-552500 GCA_963764925.1 uncultured Acidobacteriota bacterium | reverse complement strand
CTTTACTACATCTTAGTAGTGAATGCTGGCGTGTTATGCGCAGGATAGGTGGGAGACTTTGAACCCAGGCTCTCGGGCTTGGGGGAGTCAACGGTGAGATACCACCCTTAACACTCCGGCGTTCTAACCTCGTTCTGTCATCCAGATCAGGGACACTGCTAGGTGGGTAGTTTGACTGGGGCGGTCGCCTCCTAAACTGTAACGGAGGCGCGCGAAGGTTCGCTCAGGCTGTTTGGAAATCAGCCGTAGAGTGCAAAAGCAGAAGCGAGCTTGACTGCGAGTCCTACAAGACGAGCAGGTGGGAAACCAGGCTTTAGTGATCCGGTGGTTCCGCGTGGAAGGGCCATCGCTCAACGGATAAAAGGTACGCCGGGGATAACAGGCTGATCTGAGCCAAGAGTTCACATCGACGCTCAGGTTTGGCACCTCGATGTCGGCTCATCGCATCCTGGAGCTGTAGCAGGTTCCAAGGGTCCGGCTGTTCGCCGGTTAAAGCGGTACGTGAGCTGGGTTTAGAACGTCGCGAGACAGTTCGGTCTCTATCTGTCATGGGCGGAGGAAATTTGAGTGGGGCTGTCCTTAGTACGAGAGGACCGGGATGGACGCACCTCTAGTGTACGAGTTGTCACGCCAGTGGCAGCGCTCGGTAGCTACGTGCGGAAGGGAGAAACGCTGAATGCATCTAAGCGTGAAACCCTCCACAAGATGAGATTTCCCAGGTCGCAAGACCTCTAAAGGCTCCTGGAAGATTACCAGGCAATAGGTCGGGTGTGGAAGCGCAGCAATGCGTGGAGCTAACCGATACTAATCAGCCGTGAGGCTTGACCATAATTCTCTTTTCCCAACAGAAAAGTGCACGCAACAACTGCGTGTTGAGTGGAAGCGAAGAAACTACCGTTTGCAGGATAATCAGTTGTAAGAGGCTGTCAGCCAGTCAGCTTTCAGCGAGAGCATGCTGATAGCTGACAGCTCAAGACTGAGAGCTCGAACAGGTTCTTTGACATAGTCTGGGACGATCGACGACTCCCGCTCCGATATCTGGCGCGATTGGTTGTCGAACCCCAGGCAATACGCTTGACTCCGCCGCCGCACCCGTACCGCGAGGCGGAGACCTTTCCCGGTGGTCATAGGAGAGGGGTCACACCCGTTCCCATTCCGAACACGGAAGTTAAGCCCTCTACCGCCGATGGTACTGCGCGGGCCAACTGCGTGGGAGAGTAGGTCACTGCCGGGATTATTTTTTCAAGCCCGCCTGAAGAGGCGGGCTTCTTTTTTGTACGGCGCGTTCCGGTAGGTTGATAACTCTCCTCTGGAGAGAGCGCCTGCGCCCGGGGTGAGCGCGGAGCGCTGAGAGAGTCACTGCCGGGATTATTTTTTCGATTGCGCCCATCGCTTTGAACAAGCGATGGGCGTTCTTATTTGGACCGGGTGCGGCACGCCCTACTTGTCGGCAGCGGGATAGAATACGCACATGAAACACCTGCTTCCGACCACCATCGCGACAGTGGCTGTGGCCACTGTCCTCTCAGCTGCCCCCAAGTTCACCTCGGTGTGGAAGTCGCCCGACGCCGCATCAGTCACTTTCGCGGGGAAGAAAGTCGCCGCGCTCGTCATCACGCAGGACGATTCGTTGCGCGTCTCCGGCGAGGAAGCGCTCGTGCGTGAACTGACGGCCCGCGGCCTGCAATCGGTCGCGACCTATCGGATCGCTCCGAAAGAGGAGCTCAAGAACCCCGATTCCGCCAAGGGATGGTTCGAGAAGGCCAGCGTCGACGGCGTCGTGGCCATGCGGCCGGTCAGCAAAGACAAACGCACCACCTACAATCCCGGAATCTGGATGAATCCGTACTACAGCACGTTCTGGGGCTATTACGGCTACGGGTGGGGCAGCATGTACACCCCCGGTTCGTACGAGCAGGACACCATCGTGGTCGTCGAGACCACGATCTACAGTGTCCCGCGCGACAAACTGTTGTGGGCGGCGGTCAGCGAGACCAAGAATCCGAAGGACCTGCAACGCTTCGTCCAGGACCTGGTGAAGGAATCGGTGAAGGCCCTCCACGAGCAGGGACTGGCTCGAAACCTTCCCAAGTGAGACCGTCGTCTGCATCGCCTTGGCCGTGAAGACGGCCGGGGGTTGCTTTGACGGGGCGCCGCAACGCGGCTACGATACAGCGTTCGACGGAGACACCGCATGATGTTCCGGTCCGTGTGGAAGTTGTCGGTCCTCGTGGTGCTGCTCGGCTCCGCGGCGGGCTGCATGGGCGCCCCGCGTCAGCGGCCCGTCAAGGGTGGCCCCGTCGATGAAGGGCCCGAATCGATCACCGCGGCGCGGAAATTTCTCGAGGGGCGATGGGCGCTCGAGGAATTCCAGGTGTTTCCGCCAGGAAAGCCGGCCATCACGCTTACGGGCGCCGGTTCGCTGAACTACGATCAGTTCGGCAACCTCCGCATCGAGATTCGCGCCGATGAGAAGTCGGCCGATATCCTCAGGGCCGCGGGCGTGAATGAATTGCGTGACGGCGTGATCTCGACCGACGGGCGCGCCGTCGTCGATATGCAGAATCGGACGCTCACCTACATCCTTCCGGGTGAGCCCGTGGGCGCGAAGGCCGCGGGCCCGCTGGCGCCGAGCCGGCCGCGGCACTGGGAGGTCAAAGGCGATCTGCTGTTTCTGTCGACTCGTGACGAGGCCGGTAAGCCGCTCTCGACGGGCCGCTGGAAAAGAGTGCCATAACAACAACGCTGGAACGCTCCCGGGCGTTCTCCCCCTCGTACTTGCTAGGAGGTCGTCGTGCGCGTTCCCGCTCTCGTGCTGATCGGTGTTCTGGCGCTGGCCGCTTCGCCGCGCGCCGGGCAATCCCCCCGCAACACTGGCGCTCCGGAAACGTTTTCCGCCAACGCGCAGGTGAAGGGCGCGGCGGGCGCCATCGCGGCAACGATTCAGATTCAGATTCAGCGATACACGCCAGACTTCGATCGGAATGCGGTCGAATCGGCGCTCAAGGGCGGTGGCTATCCAGCGTTCCTGACCGCGCTCCGCAAAGCGCCAGAAGTCGGAACGGTTGCCATCGGCGATCAGAAATTCGCGATCCGCTACGCCCACGAGGTCAAGACCGCCAAGGGCCGCACGATTACCGTGGTGACGGACAAGCCGGTCTTTTTCGTTGGCGGCGGCAGCGCTGAAGCCAAACCCCGCGCGGGGTACGAGGTCGCAGGGATCAGAATGGAAGTCGACGATGTCGGTCTCGGCAGCGGCAGCATGGCCGCGGCGGCGAGAATCAAGCCCGGTCCTGACGGCGTCGGCGTGCAAGTGGATGACTATGCCGCAGAGCCGATCAAGCTGGTGACCGTCAGCCGCAAGATCTCCTGATTCAACTCATCTGAGGAAAGCCAAGATTGACGCCGCGGTGGCGCGGGTCCGGCCACCGCGACGTGATCACCTTCCCCTTGGTGTAGAAGTTGACGCCCTCGCGGCCGTACACGTGGGCGTCGCCGAAGAGCGAGCTCTTCCACCCGCCAAACGAGTAATAGGCCATCGGCACGGGGATCGGCACATTGATGCCGACCATTCCGGCCTGTACCTCGGTCTGGAACCGGCGCGCGGCGCCGCCGTCGTTCGTGAAGATCGCGACACCGTTGGCGAACGCGCTGTCGTTGACGAGGCGCAGCGCTTCGTCGTAGGTCTGCGCGCGCACGACGCTCAGCACCGGGCCGAAGATCTCGTCGGTGTAGATCGTCATCGACGGCGTGACGTGATCGAAGAGGCACGGCCCGACGAAGAATCCACGTTCGTGGCCAGGCACCCGAAGTTCGCGTCCGTCTTCGAGGAGCTCAGCGCCCGCCGCCTGACCCTGCTCCACGTACGACAGCACGCGCGCGCAATGCTCACGGGTGACGAGCGGACCCATGTCGGCGCCGGGTGCGAGACCTTCCGTGACGTTCAGCTTCCGCAGCCGCTCGCGCACCCGAGGCAGCAGGCGATCGGCGACATCTCCGACCGCGACGAGCACAGAGATGGCCATGCAGCGCTGGCCGCTCGAACCATACGCGGCGCTGACCGCAGAATCGGCAGCCAGATCGAGGTCGGCGTCGGGAAGCACGATCATGTGGTTCTTCGCGCCGCCGAGCGCCTGGACCCGCTTGCCGTGCCGCGTGCCGGTTTCGTAGATGTAGCGCGCGATTGGCGTGGACCCGACGAAGCTCACCGCCTGGATGCCGGGATGGGACAGGATGGCGTCGACCGCGGCTTTGTCGCCGTGAACGATAGTGAATACGCCCGGCGGCAGACCAGCTTCGGCGAGCAGCTCCGCCGAGAACATGGCAGCCGACGGATCCTTTTCCGAGGGCTTGAGGATGAAGGCGTTCCCGCACGCGATCGCGAGCGGGTACATCCACATCGGCACCATCGCCGGAAAGTTGAATGGCGTAATTCCGGCAACCACACCGAGCGGCTGGCGAATCGAATAGCTGTCGACGTCGGTCGACACGTTCTCGGAGAACTCGCCTTTGAGGAGATGCGGCAGCCCGCAGGCGAACTCGACGACTTCGAGACCGCGGTTGACCTCACCGAGCGCGTCGGACAACACCTTGCCGTGTTCGCGGGTCAGGATCGCGGCTAAATCGCGCTTGCGGCGCTCGACGAGCTCACGAAAAGCAAAGAGCACGCGTGTTCTGCCCGCGAGCGACGTGCGGCCCCACGCCCGCGCGGCCTCGGTGGCCGAGGCCACAGCCGCATCAACGACCGCAGGATCGGCGAACGCGACGCGCGCGCTCGGCTCGCCCCGCGCGGGGTTGTAGACGTCTCCCCACCGGTCGGCCGGAGCCGTCCACGCCTTGCCGGAGATCCAGTGGTTGATTGTTGAGAGCGAAGTTTGTGTGGCGGTCATACTATTGCTCCCGGAGCGCGGAACTTCAGTTCCGCGTCAGTCTTTCCTCCGCGTCAGGACGCGGAACTGAAGTTCCGCGCTCCGTCGGCCTAGGCCACCAGCGGCGGACCGCCGTGGCGTTTGATGAACTGACCTCGTCCACGCGCCCCGGTGAACGTCCCATTGTCGACGATCACATCGCCGCGCGACAGGACCATCGACGGCGCGCCCTGCACGACGCGGCCCTCGTAGGGGTTGTAGTCGACCCGCATGTGATGCGTCTTCGCCGACAGCGTGACCGTCTTCTGCGGATCCCAGATCACCAGATCGCCATCCGACCCGACCGCGATCGTTCCCTTGCGCGGCCAGAGCCCGAACATCCGCGCCGGATTCGACGCAACGATTTCGACGAACCGATGCATGTCGATGCGACGGGCCCGAACGCCCCCGTCCCAGAGCAGCATCAACCGAGTCTCGATCCCCGGCGCGCCGTTTGGAATCTTCGAGAAGTCATCCTGGCCGATTTGCTTCTGCGGCGGTTCGTTCATGCAGAACGGGCAATGATCGGTCGACACGACCTGAAGGTTGTCCCGGACGATGCCCTTCCAGAGCGCGTCCTGGTGCCATTTGTCGCGTAACGGCGGCGACATCACGTACTTCGCGCCCTCGAAACCCTCGCGCTCGTAGTCGTCGTAGGACAGAAACAGATATTGTGGACAAGTCTCGGCATACGCCGGCAGCCCCATATCGCGCGCCTGCCGCACCTTCTCGAGCGCATCGGCGCATGACAAGTGCACGATGTAGACGGGAACGCCGGCCATTTCGGCGAGCGCAATGGCGCGGCCGGTCGCCTCACCCTCCGCTCGGGTCGGACGCGTCAGCGCATGGTACTTGGGTGCGCGCTCGCCCCTCTTGAGCGCCTCCTTCACGAGCGTGTCGATGACGCCGCCGTTCTCGGCATGCATGCAGATGAGCCCGCCGTTCTCCCGCGTTCTCAGCATCGCCTTGAAGATCGTCGCGTCGTCGACCATGAAGACGCCGGGATATGCCATGAACAGCTTGAAGGAGCTGATGCCATCGTGCCGGACCATCCGATCCATGTCGATCGACGCCTGCTCGCTGAGTTCGCGCACGATCATGTGAAAGGCATAGTCGATGACCGCCTTTCCCTCGGCGCGTTTCATCCAGCCATCGAACGCCGGGTAGAGGCCCGCGCCGAAATCCTGAATGGCGAAATCGATCAGCGTAGTAGTGCCGCCGTGCGCAGCCGCGATCGTGCCGGTCTCGAAGTCGTCGGCCGACGTGGTGCCGCCAAAGGGCATATCGAGGTGGGTGTGCACGTCGACGCCGCCGGGCAGGACCAGCTGACCGGACGCGTCAACCACGGTCTCCGCCGGGATGGTCAGCCCGCGACCGATCAGCGAGATGACGCCCTTGTCGATATAGAGGTCCGCGTCGTACTTGTCGGAAGCGGTGACGATCGTGCCGTTTCGGATCAGTGTTGTCATAGCGACGGAACGAGTGTCTGAACAGGAGGTCAGGAGTTCAGGAGGGCGTGACGTAGGTTGCTGAAATTCTCCTGATCTCCTGGCCTCCTGTTCCAAGCTTTGGTAGCCCCTCCGGCTTTACTGCTTTGCATATCCTTCCTGCTCATACCCACCGCGATAGTCGGCGGACTCAGGTCGACGAATCTGCGCGTGCGAGACGACGCGGTCGCGGGCCAGGCCGCGGACGTCATCGAACGTCTTCCAGCCGCGGTCGGCGTGTTTCTCGAAGAAGGCGCGCGAGCCGTCGAGCAGGCGTCTGATGACGGCTGGCCCAATCGCGTGGTCGAGCATCGCGGCAGTGCAGACCTGGACGGTCCCGCAGCCGAGCATGAAATAGTTGAGCGCATGTCCGAAGTCGGAGATGCCGCCGATTCCGGAGAATGACGCGGCCGGAAATGCCCGCGTCATCTGCGACATCATCGCGAGGGCCTGTGGCAGGATGGCAGGTCCACCGAGGCCTCCACTCGACACGCAGCCATCGACGTTCATCTCGAATTCGAGCGTCTCGGGATCGATGAGCGGAATCGACGGGAACGTGTTCGTTGAACTGACTGCGTCGCCCCCGCCGCGAAAAACGGCGCCGGCCTCGACAACGATGTCCCCGGTAGCCGGCGTCAACTTGGCCCAGACTGGTACGCGCGCGACGTCCTTGACCACCTGCGTGACAAACGAGCAGAGCGCCTGATCTTTGCCGATGTTCGACCCCATGTCGGGCCGATCCATGTGCGGACAAGAGAGGTTCAGCTCGAGTCCGTCGGCGCCCGCATCCTGACAGGTGGTCGCGAGCGTGCGCCAGCGTTCGAGCTCCTTGTCGTTGCCGGATCCAGCCATGATCGAGGCGATCAGCACTCGCGTTGGAAAGGCTTTCTTGATCCGCTCGATTCGGGGTTGCCACCAATCGAGCGGCTTGTCGGAGATGAGCTCCCAGTTCCACGACGAGTGGAGGACGCCGCCGCGCCCACGGTTCATCGAGAGGACGCCGGGCTCGGGATGATAGCGGAGGAACTTTGTCTTGGGCCCGGCCACATTGGCGACCGGGTGCATGCCGATCGTCTTGGTGACGACACCGCCCCAGCCGGCCTCGAACGCGTTCAGGATGTTACTCTCCGACTCGGTCGGCGGCGCCGACGCGAGCAGAAACGGATTCTCGAAACGCACTCCAGTAAACGTCACCGATAGGTCGGCTGCCATGTTCGTCCTTACGGATTCACCAGCGCCCCATACGCATCGGGACGGCGGTCCCGGTAGAATTGCCAGACCGATCGCACTTCTTCAATCATCTCGAGGTCGAGATCCGCGACGACGACGGCATCCTGGTCGCGCGGCGCCTCGGCGATGATGCGGCCACGAGGGTCGCAGAAATAGCTCTGCCCGTAGAATTCGCCGATGTTCCAGGGCGCCTCGGTTCCGACGCGGTTGATCGCGCCGACGAAGTAGCCGTTCGCGACCGCGTGGGCCGGCTGTTCGAGCTTCCAGAGATACTCCGACAGGCCGGCGACAGTCGCGGACGGGTTGAAGACGATCTCCGCGCCGTTCAGGCCGAGCGCGCGCGCGCCTTCAGGGAAGTGCCGGTCGTAGCAGATGTAAACGCCGACTTTCGCGAATGCGGTGTCGAACACGGGGTAACCGAGATTACCGGGCCGAAAGTAGAACTTCTCCCAGAACCCTGGCTTGCAGTGCGGGATGTGCGTCTTGCGGTACTTGCCAAGGTAGGACCCGTCGGCATCAATCACCGCCGCAGTGTTGTAGTAGATCCCCGGCTGCTCTTCCTCGTAGATCGGCGCGACGATCACCATCTGATGCTTCTTCGCCAGCTTGCGCACGAGCGTAATCGTCGGCCCGTCGGGCACGCGCTCGGTCAGTTGGTACCAGCGGGTTTCCTGCTCGGCGCAGAAGTAGGGGCCGTAGAAGAGCTCCTGCAGGCACAGGATCTTCACTTTTTTGCGCGCCGCTTCGCCGATCAGGGTCACATGACGGTCGATCATCGCCTTCTTGATCGAGGGGAGATCCCGCTCGGGTCCGAGCACGTTCCGCGTCTGAATGAGTCCGCAGCGCACCGTCCGGGCCATACGAAACGACTCCTTGTTCGGCCGTGTAGATCGTTCAGTATGCCACGGAGAAAGGCTAGTCTCATCCGGGGGACTTCGTCCCCCGGACCCCCTTACACGCTCGCTCGCGGGGTCCCGCGGCCCCGCTCCGCTCGCGTGGCTCACTCGCTTCCGCTCGTTCGCTATTTCTTGACATAGCTTCTAGTCTAGTTGTGGTCCTAACTCAGCGAGGAGGAGGCCCGCGCTCATCGCCGGAGCGCCATCTGCCCGCTACCGGGCGTCCCGGAGCCGAATCGATCGCGCGATTCGATTGAATACCGGCCCGTACTGCTCCGCCTCGGCATCCGGAACGATGGTCGCGACATAGAACAAGTTGCCGTCGGCGAGAAAGGTCGTGTAGATGCCGATCTGTTCCGAGCCGCCAAGGTATGACGTATTGACGAGCGACAGACCGAGGCCGCTCCGCTGCGAGAGCCGGATGTCGCGCGGCTCGGATGTCTGACGCAGATCCGGGTTGCTCTTCGCAAAGCTCGCGAGGAGCGCGCGTGTGGCGTCGCGAAGATCTCTGGACGTCGCGCGGGCGACGCCGAGCTCGACGCCGTGCGTGAAGACGGTCTGGCCGCCGTTGACGGCGCCGTAGCCGTTTGGCGGCACGAACTTCATGGCGTTTGTCGACGACACCGCCTGCCAGTTCTGCGGTACCGCGACCTCGAACACGTTGCCACCCTGGACGGTCCGGAACTGCGACGAGGGTGCCGGAACGGGGTCGCCAATCCGCCCAACAGACGCGCCAGCCGGCGGTGGCGCGCTGCCGGCGCTCGCACGCTCCATTTCGGCCATGGTCTTGGCCGGCGGCAATGCCGCAAAGAGTCCGCGGGCCTGCTGAAACTCGGCGGCGTAGGTCTCGCGTGGCGTCACCTGAAGCATTGCGGCTTCTTTCGCGATGTAGGCCGAGCGGTTGCCCGGATCGGGATGGCTGCTCAGCCACTGCGGCCCGCCGCCGCGCGACTCCTTCTGGATCGTCTCGAACATGCGGCCGAGATCGAGCGGGTTGTAACCCGCTCGCGCCATGATTTGCGCGCCGAGCAGATCCGCTTGCTTTTCGTACTCACGGCTGTATCTCAGCATCGCCGTACCGAGCCCGAACTGGCTGCCCTGCGAGATCACCTGGCCCCACCCGCCCCCGACGACGGCGCCGGCGATTGCGCCGGCGATCTGACCGAGCTGAAAGCCCTCGGCTTTGGTGGCGTTGGCGGTGCCGTGGCGCAACAGCACGTGGCTCAGCTCGTGCGCCATCACGCCGACGACCTCGCCCTCGCCTGCAGCCGCCTCGAACATCCCGCGGTTGACGAACATCGGGCCGCCGGGCAGCGCGAAGGCGTTGATGTCCTTCAGGTTCACCGGGGTGAACGAGTACTCGAACACGGGATTGTTCAACTCAGCTGGTGCGACGGCGACGAGCCGTTTTCCGAGCCGGTCGAGGTAGCCGGAAAGTGCGGAGTCGGTGATGACGGGGTACTGCTTGCGAATCTCTGCCGCGGCCTCGCGGCCGAGCTCGACGTCCTGTTCCGGCGTGTACTTGTTTTTCGGAGCCGTGATCCTGGTTTGCGCTCCGGCGAGCGACACCGCAACGGCGATCGTGGTTGAGAGCACTGTCGGTCGGAAAAACCTCGAAGATGTCACGTCGCGCCAATCCTCCTCGTCGTTTCCCTGCTTCTCTACGTCGGCAATACGTGTGACGCCGCTGCAATATGCGTGACGCTCCCGTGGCCTACGATGCGCCGGTTCTGGGACGGGTAGCTGGTGCGGGCTTTGATTCGGACCGTGGCTCCGGCGTGGCGCGCCAGATCATCCGCGCCACTCCGAGAAGCGCCAGCCCCAGCGCGCCTCGCGCGACGATACTGCCCCGGTTCTGGGCGGGTGGTGCCGAATTGAGGATCTGTCGATAGGCATCGACTTGTTCCCGGCGATCGACAGGGTCGGGAGGGCGCGTGGTGCGAGGCGCCGCTTCGGCCGCGACGGTGTCCGACGGCGAGACCCAGCGGGTCAGGAAGGCGAAGGACTCCGAACCACAGATCGGGCAGTGCTGTTCGTCGTGAACTTCTTCGCAATCCAGGCACAGCCGCGCATTCATCAGGCGCATGAGGTGTTCAATCCCGGGCTACAGCCCGCCGCATTTCAGAATCAGTACTTTACGGCCTTCTGACACCCTGGCGCAACGCGGCCCGTTGGCAGAGGGGGTCCGTGCGCGGCCGGCCGGGCGACCTCTACCGTCACCTCATGCGTTAAAATAGTCGTTTACCTTTATGAAGGAATGGCTCTCTGGAGGGCTCTCGCGGCTCGCAGTCGCGCTGATGGTCGCCGCCTCGGCGGGATGCGGGGCGAAGTCCCCGATGGCTCCGGCGCCTCCGGCCGGTGGAGTCCTGGCGATCACGTGTCCGGCGCCGGCTGAAGCAATGTCGGTTGACGGGAGCGACGTGCCGGTCAGCTTCGGCGTGCCCACGACGGCCAACGGCCTCGCGCCAGTCACGTCGTCGTGTTCGCTTACGTCAGGCGATCGGTTCGCCGTGGGTTCGACGACCGTATCCTGTCAGGCGCGGGACTCCGGCGGACAGTCGGCCGCCTGTAGCTTCACTGTCCTGGTCAAGTCCCCGCCGCGGCTGACGTCGACGAAGTTCGTGGCGTTCGGCGACAGCCTGACGGAGGGTGTGGTCTCGGTCGCGCCGACGCTCCTGTCCCTCGACTTGCCGGCTTCGTATCCAACCGTGCTGCGCGGACTCCTGCGCGCGCAGTACCCGTCCCAGACCATCACGGTAGTCAACGCGGGCAGCGCTGGCGAATTCGCCTCGGGAGACGGCCTGAAACGGTTTGGCCCGACGCTCGCCGCCAACTCGCCCGAGGTTGTGCTGCTGATGGAGGGAACCAACGATTTGTTGTTCGCACATCAAGGCATTGAGCCGGCGCTCTCGGCGCTCGACGCGATGATGCGCGACGCGGAGAGCCGGAACATCCGCGTCTGTCTGGCCACCATCCCGCCGCAGCGTGCCGGCGGTGCCCGTTCGCGCGATCTCGTCGCCGGGCTGATTCCCGGTTTCAACGATCAAGTGCGCGCGCTCGCCGTCAGCCACAACGCCGTGCTCGTCGACGTCTACGCAGGGATGAAGGACGATCTCTCGCTCATCGGTGTCGACGACCTGCACCCGACCGCGCGCGGCTACGAAGCGATGGCGGCGATCTACCGCGACGCGATTGCGAAAGCGTTCGAGGCGCGCGCGACGCCAAGCGCCTATGGCGCGCCGGCCGATTCCGCGCTCACCCCGTCACGAACGATCCGATCGAACGCAACGAACCGGTAGCGCAGGAGCACTCGCAGGGCCACGACACCATCCTGCCACTTGATCTTCTTTCCCTCCTGCCTCGATCTCGGCGTGTAGGAAATCGGCAGCTCGATGATCCGGTAACCACACCGCAGCAGCTTGGCGGTGATCTCGGGCTCGAAATCAAAACGCCGGCACTCGAGGACGAGGCGATCGAACACGTCCCGGCGCACCATCTTGTACGCCGTTTCCATGTCGGTAATGCGCGCGCCGTAGAGGATATTGGTCAGCGTCGTGAGGACGAGGTTCGCCAGGGCGTTCACCGACAGGCCTTGGGGTCGTCCGAGGAACCGTGAGCCGTAGACGACCGGCGCGCCCCCGTTGAGGATCGGCTCGAGCAGCCTGGTATGCTCGGCCGGATCGACCTCGAGGTCCGCATCCTGGATGACGACGATGTCGCCGGTAGCGGCGCGCACGCCGCGCGCGATCGCCGCGCCCTTGCCGGAGTTCTGCGGCATGTCGAGCACAACGAGGCCGGCGTAGTCGCCGCGGACCCGATCGATTTGCGCGCTCGTACTATCGGTCGAGCCGTCGTTGACGACGATCACTTCGCGCGCAAGCGGCAGCGACACCGCGTGAACCCTCGCGAGCACCGCCGCGATGGTCGATTCCTCGTTGTATACTGGGATGATAATCGTCAGTTTGTGTGACGGGGCTTGATCCATGAGATCGGCCCGCGCATCTTAGCATTTCCTGCCATGCCGACAGTCGGCTCTGCCGCTTCCTGATGGGAGGCGAGAGCGGTTCAGCGACACAGCACGTCGCGCTGCGTATCGGCGGCATCGAGTTCAGCGCCCGCCGGGTTGCTGCCTCATCGGACTGGCCTCCTCGCCAAACCCTCGCATGGCTCGCCTTGATCCTCGTGCTCAGCACCGCACTGGGCATTCGCGGACTCGACTGGGGACTGCCCTACCAATGGCATCCTGATGAGAAGGTGCAGCTCGCCGACACGATGGTTCGCGACCGCACGCTCGCGCCCCCGCATTTCATCAATCCGAGCCTGCACGCATATACGACGTATGTGGCGGTTCGACTGGCATACGCGCTCGCGCCGCGACAGGCACTCAGGTATCGCCTGGTCGCCAACGTCGAGTTGACTGATCCGCAGCACCCGGATCGCCCGATCCAGTTCCTCGCGTTCCGCCTCGCACGGCTGTTCTCGGTAATCTTTCAGCTGCTGACCGCTCTCCTGGTCTTCAGAATCGGCCGGCACGTTGCCGATGACACGACCGGTCTCGTCGCGGCGTGGTTCACCGCCGCCACGATGGGCCTCGTCAACATGGCGCACTTCGCCACCGGTGAAAGCCTGTTGTTCCTGCTCTGCGTATGGGCGCTCTGGCGCTTCTCCTACGTGGCCGAACGTGGCCGCTGGCGTGATTACGCGCTCGCCGGGTTGGCGACTGGGCTGGCCTGTTCGACCAAGTACACGCCCTGGGTGCTCGCCGTGCCGTTTGTGGTCGCGCATCTGGCCGGGAGGGGTCTGGTCCCAGGCTCCTCACTCACCGGGATCGCGCAGATGGCCTTCACCATGGCGTGCACGATCGCCGGCTTCATCGCGGCGTCCCCCTACGCGGTGTTGTCGTGGCCGCTTTTCCGAGACGCGCTCATCATCACGTGGTTTACCGGCGCACCCAGCGGCTCGCTCGCCAACATCGAGCGCTCCTGGATTCCCTACATCGGCATCGTCGCCAACGCGCTCGGGTGGCCCCTCTTTGCGTTGGCGCTGGCAGGGATGGTGATAGGCGGCTGGCGCCTCCTCCGGGCCGGCACTGAAAGCCGGCTTCGGCAGTTCTACGGGATCCACCTGGCGTGGATCGTCGTCTTCTACGGGTTTTACGGCATCACCGCGCATCGCGCCCTGCGCTTCATCATGCCAATCGGGCCATCACTCGTGCTCATCGCTGCCGTGGCAGCCGTGGCGCTGATCCGATCCGCCAGACGTCCGGGCTTGCGCGTCGCCGCGGTCGCGCTTGCGACCTTCGTGGGCGTCTACTCGACGGCGTATGCGGCGAGGACCGCCCACATGTTCGCCGCCGACACTCGATACGCGGCGGGGCGGTGGCTGCAGAACCTCTCGCTGCCTCCGGCGATGTCCGTCGACTACTTTTCGATCGAGGCGTATCTTCCGCACCTCGTCCGTCCGTCGTTCCAGATGCGCTTCGTGCCCTTCGTGCTGAGGACCGAGTACCGCGGTGGTGACTTCTGGAAGGAGATGTATCCGTACCTCGACAATCCCGCGAACGGTGTGATCGTCGACGCGGACTTTTTCTACCCGCGCTACCTCAATCCGGACTGGCAGGCGCGGTGGCCCGAGCGGATTCAGGTCTACCGGCTCCTGCTGACGGGAGAGGGTTCGCCCTATCGTCCTGTCGCCCGCTTCACTTCGCATGGCCCGTGGTGGCTCGATCCACGTCCTGAGCTGGTCTGTCCCGAGGTCGTGGTGTTTGCGACGCGCGCGGCCGTCCCGGATTCGGCGGCGATGCCATCGATGCCACCGCCACGCGAGGATGTCATGCGCGCGATCAGGAAGAACTGAAGGTGCTAGGGTGCTAGGGTGCCAGGGGACCACGCGTCAGTAGCGAAACACGACTCCGACGCTGCCGGTCCAGTAGCTCAGGTGCACGCGTCCCGTGGCGATCAACTCCGGGTCGTCGCTCGGCTTCAAGTTGCTGAAGTAGCGGAGGTCGAAACGCAGGCCGACGCGATCGGTCAGAAAGCCGACCGCACCGCCTCCGACGTTGTAGGCGAGCAGCTTGGTGTCGACAGCGAGAATGTCGAGGGCATCTTTTGCCGTGGCTGAAAGCATGCCGATCCCGCCGGAGACGAACGGCCGCAGCCCATACTCGTTCCAGCTGCGCGGTATTGTCAGGACGACGTTGCCCATGAGCGCAAGGGTCCGGCTCGAGACGATATCGGGCGGGACGAAGCCGTCGATGAGCGGCGGATTGTCCTGTTGAAAAAACCCAGGCGTATAGACGATCAACCCTTCGGCACCGATCGGCCCGGATCCCACCAGCGCCACCGAGCCCCCGAACGTCCAGTGCGTGTTGCCGGTAGCAGTCTCGAAGTCGAGCAGCGTCGTGTCGCCTTTGAACGTGAGACCGAGAAACGGCGCGAGCTGCCAGTCTGCGCTCGCCGTCCCGGGCACGAGGAGCACGAGAACTCCTAGGAGAGTGAGAACTCTCGAGCGCGTCCGCACGACGCTCCTACGTGAAGAGGCGGAGGAAGAGGGTCGCAAAAATTGAACGTGTGACGTCGCCCGAGTTGAGCTGGAAAGGGGCGCTCAGACCGTCGCTGTTGGCGAACAAGATGAATGTCAGATGGCGGGACGGGAGCTTTACGACGAGCGAGGAGTAGCCGTTCGTAATCTGGCCGAAGTGCCAGACGACCGGTTCTTCCTTGTAGCGCTGGACGAACCACCCGAGACCAGTGGGCAGCGTCGTCTGCTCGACGCCGGTGGCGTTCGACCAGGCAACTCCGAGCGTGTCTTCGCTCAGCAGCACGGCCTCATCGAGCGCGGCGTCGTAGCGTGCGAAGTCGCGGACGGTCGTGACGAGCCCGCCCGCGGCGTTGATTCCTTCCACAGGCACGTCGGTTCTGGTAGCCCGCCCGCGCTTGTCGACCTTGTACGGAACTGCAATGCGCTCCAGGACCCGGTGATAGCGCTCGAGAATCTCGTCCGCGAAGAGCGGCTCGGTCAACGCCGTGCGATCAGCGAGGTCGAGGCCCGGCACCGAGTCCCTCATGCCCAGCCGCTCGAACACATTCACGGCGACGCTCTTGCGGTACGGCTGCGGCAGGCACGATTCGACGACTGGCGTGAGCTGCGCGTAGCGCTCCGGGTCGTAGTGGAAGCTTCCGGCAGGCGCGCCTGACGCGTGGCTCAACACCTGGCGCAGCGTCGCTGACTGCTCGGGCACTGCCCCGCCATGCTGCCTGAGTAGATCATCGATCCTCAGGCGGCGCTGTTCAGCGCACTGCAGGACCAGTACCGACGCAAACGTCTGGCTGATGTCGCCGATCGGGTAGGGCGTATCGGGAGTGGCGCGAATGCGCGATTCCTGATTCTGGAAACCGAACCCACGTTCCCAGACGATCTGTCCGTTCTGCACGAGCGCTGCCGACATACCGGGAATGCCAGCCTGCGCGCGAAGCGACTCGAGATAGCTTTCAAACGGCGAGGCCGTCAAGACGTTCACCTGGGACTGACGGGCGTAGGCGCCGGTCATGCCCAGGGCCATGCAGACGATGAGGGCGGAAATTCTCGTGCGCACAGTGGTCGGTTCGGGGAAACCCTAGTGTAACTCATCAGGCAGGGGGCCAGGGTGCCAAGGTGCTGGGGGGCCACGGATCTGCCAGGGGACCCCAAGGTGCCAGGGTGTCCAAGGGTGCCAGGGTGCCAACGACGGGCCATGCCCCCCGGGCGAATCAGTGCCGTCTGCCGGGATCGGCGGAATTGCGCTTATCGGTCAGGCGCTGGGGCTGCAGTCGCTGGAGGGCGCGTTCATACTTCTGCCGCGCCCGGCGGGCCGAGTCCGGCTGAGCGGTTTTCTCGAGAAGCGTGGCGGTGACCGCTTCGATCCGCCACGAAACGAGAGGGGTGTCAATCCCGCGAACCTCGCGTCGGGCCTGACGCAGGTACTGGCTGGCTTCGTCGAATGCGCGGCGTTCGATGGCGATCACCGCGGAGACCACCTGTGAGCGGCTTCGCCACGTGCGCTCGGGGGTGGTGCTTGCCGCCTGCCTGGCGGCCGACGCCTCGATCGTTGCGCGCTCGAGGTCGCCTCGCCGGAGCCACAACTCCGCCAGGTAGGCGTGCAGCTGCGCCTCCCAGTACCAGTCCATCACGATTCGTTCGCGCGCATGCCAGTCGCGCAGCTGCTCGAGGTCCGCGGCAGCGTCGGCGAGTCGGCCCAGCGCGAGCGCTGACGCGCCTCCGAACAGGAGCGACATCTGGCGGGCATTCACCCAGCCCTCACTCTCGGCAAGGCCTCGATCGCCCACGCTCAAGCGATGCGCTTCATCGTACCGTTGCGCCTCGAGCGCGATCCATGCCTGCAGCATCCGCATCGTGACGGCGTAGCGCACGCTGCCAGTTCGCTCGCAGACCGCCGTTCCTTCGACCGCGAACCCCTTGGCGTCGTCCCAGCGGCCAAGATGCAGCGCGGCTGCCGCGAGCACGTAGTAGCAATAAACGCAGTCCGACAGATCGCCGCTCGCGAGCGCCAGCGGCAGCAGTTTTCGGCCGGCGTTCCACGCAGTCGCATACGCGGATCGAGCGTTGTGCAGAAACAGCAGACGGATGGCGAGCGAGCGTTGTTCGTTCGAGACGTGCCGTGGCAGATCGCGCCACGCTTCGAGGCAATGGTCGGCGATCTCGTCAGACCACCCCTCGAAATGCAGCTCGATAATGCCGGCGCGAATCATCGCCGTTGACGCCAGCCTGGCATCCGACGCGAGCGGCGCGACGACCTTGACCTGCCGGGCACATTCGAGGGTCGCTTCGCGCGACCTTCCGGCGTGCGCTTCGGCGAGCGCGATCAACGCCCGAACCCGGTGGTCGTGCTGACGCTCATCGCTCGTTCGCCGTTCGAGCTTGCCGAGCGTCTGGATCGCGAGATCGGTTTCGCCCGCCGCCAGCTGCGCCTGACCGAGCTCGAACATCAGTGGATACTCGGTGTCGGCGCGTTCGGTTGACGTCAGGCGCGAGAGATTAACCATTGCGCCGTGCAAGAGCGCCGCGGCTTCGCGTGGCGCGTAGCGCTTGAGCGCATTGCCAGCCGCCAGCCGGAGATACCGCGCCGCGCGCAGGTGATCACCGGCGCCGTGAAAGTGACACGCGAGATCCGCCGCCGCTTCGTGTTCCCGGCCGCTGAAGACGCGTTCCATGGCGAGCCCCGCGCGCGCATGCGCATCGGCGCGCGGCGTGGTCGCCATCTGCTCGAGCACCGTTTCCTGATAGAGCCCGTGCGCAAAGCGATACAGCGGGCTGAAGAGCCCGTTGGCCATCTCGACGACGCCTTCGCGGACGATGAAGGTGCGGCGACGGGCGAGCACCTCGAGCACCGGTTCCAGGGCGAGCTCGTCGACGTCGGCCGCGCGCGCCGCGAGCCAGAGCGAGAACTCGACGCCCACGACCGCTGCGGCGTCGATGGCCTGACGTTCATCGAGCGCCAACTCTTCGAGCTCGCGTACGACCGTGCCAACAAGGCTCGCGGGGACGGCCGCTTCGAGCGCGTCGAGCGGCGCCTCGACCCGCCAGCCGTCGCCACTCTCTCGGATGAGGCCCTTGCGTACGAGGTGGTCGATCGCCGTCAGCAGGAACAGCGGATTGCCGTTCGTCAGCCGGTGTAAGAGGAGCGAGCAGTGACCGGACACGCTCGAGCCGAGCTGCCGGTCGAGATACTGCGTCACGTCCTCGAGGGCCAGCGGCTGCAGCCTGAGTTCGGTCGCATTCTGCCGGGTCAACAAATCGAATTGAGCCCGCCGCAGTGACGCGGACGCCGCCACCGGCTCGACCGGTCGGACGGTGGCGAGGAGCAGTATCTTGGCCGGATCGCGCCGCTGTCCGAGACTTGTCAGGACGTCCATCGTCGCGGCGTCGGCCCATTGGAGATCCTCGATCCACACGACGAGCGTGGTCTCCTCGGCCAGCGCCTCGAGCGCGGTGACGATCTCGCGCAGCATGCGGGCGGCCGTCGCCACGTGTGTCCCCGCGGCAAACGCGCCCGCGGCCTCCTCCGAGAGCGCGGGCAGATGCGGAAGCCAGCTTGGCGCATGCCTGGAAAGAACGGTAGCGACGGTGTCGTCGTCGGCCGACCGTGCCAGCCGGGTCAGCAGATCGAGCAGCGGATAGTACGGCTCCGACGGCCCAGAGACGCGCATGCACTGCGCCCATGTCGCCCGGATCGCGTGCCGAGTGGGCGCGACGCGAAGAAACGCCTCGCAGAGCGACGTCTTCCCGATTCCAGCATCGCCGGTCACGAAAACGACCTGGCGGTGCGAGGCCGCGGCCTCGTCGAAGGCAGCCAGCAGCCGGTTCATCTCCGGCTGCCGCCCGACAAATATCGGCACCGACGAACTGGCGGCATGGTCGGCCGGAGCCTCGACGACGGGCGCGATGAAGATATAGCCCCGTTTGACGAGGCTCCTGATGAAGCGTGGGCGAATCGGGTGGTCGCCGAGGGTCCGCCGGATCTCCCCGATGAGCACCTTGACGTTGTCGGGATGGACGTGAATCTCGGGCCAAACAGCGGCGAGCAGGGTCTCCTTGGTGACCAGGTGGCCGGCCCGCTCGACGAGGACGGCGAGGACGTCGAAGGCCTTGTGTGTCAGCGGGACCCGGACGTCATCCCGCCAGAGCGTTCGGCTTGGGACGTCGAGCCGGAAAGGTGCGAAATACTTCACGTTGGACAGATAATTGTGACTGAAAGCCGGCCGGTCGTTACATCGAGGGGGATTACGGTGATGAGATCTTACCGAAATCCTACCGACGACCAGTCAAAACGCCTGATCCTACCGGGCTCCTACCGTAATCCAACCCCATCCTCGCTTGTACTTCGTGAAAAATGGCCTTTCGTCGGCCGGCGCTCTCGCCTCGCCGGTCCGCGGCGAGTCCATGGTCCCTCTCCAGCCTCCCGGCACGGCTGTGGACTCGCCGCACTTCAACGACTGAGGGCACGAATGAGGGTGTTATGACGTTTCCAGCCATTCCACACGAACGCGAAATCTCAGGTGTGGCCCCTTTCCGGCGCAACGATGCGCCAACGCCGGTCGCTTTGCCGACCGTCGACGATCGAGACACGATCGTCGGCGAGAGCGACGCGCTTCGATATGTGATGTTCCGAGTCGATCAGGTCGCGTCGACTGATGCGACCGTACTGTTGTCAGGAGAAACTGGCACTGGCAAGGAACTGCTGGCCCGGGCGATCCACCGGCGCAGCTCGCGCCGCACCCGACCGCTGGTCGTCGTCAACTGCGCCGCGCTTCCCGCCAACCTGGTAGAGAGCGAGCTTTTCGGCCGCGAGCGTGGAGCTTTCACGGGCGCCCATGCGACCCAGATCGGGCGGTTCGAGCTGGCCCATCGAGGGACCATCCTGCTCGACGAAGTCGGAGAGTTGCCGCTCGAACTCCAGCCGAAGCTGCTACGGGTGCTCCAGGAGGGCCAGGTTGAACGGCTCGGCAGTCCGCGGACCGTCGATGTGGATGTGCGAGTGATCGCGGCAACCAATCGAGATCTGACAGAAGAAGTCCGCGCGGGACGCTTTCGCCGCGACCTGTACCTATCGTCTCAACGTCTTTCCGATCACGGTCCCGTCCCTGCGAGACCGGCGCGAGGATCTGCCGCAGCTCGTCGAACATCTTGTCCGGCGGCTGTCGCGGACGCTGAACAAACGCATCGATTCGATTCCCGCCTACGTTATGCAGACGCTGCAGGCGTACCGACTGGCCGGGCAATATCCGCGAGCTCGAGAACGTTCTGCAACGAGCGATCATCCTGTCGCCCGGCGCGACGCTCGCGCTCGGAGACGCCTGGATGCCCTCGTCTCAGCCGACTTCGCCGGCGACGGGAGTCACTCTCGTCGAAATCGAGAAGCGCCATATTCGAACGGTGCTGGACACGACGCGGTGGCGAATTGAAGGCGGCGCTGGCGCAGCCCAGCTCCTTGGGCTCAAGCCGAGCACGCTCCGCAGCCGGATGCTGAAGCTGGGAATCGCTCGGCCACGGTGAAGAAATGCTGAATGCTGAATTCTGAATGCTGAAGTGAATGTCGAATTCACTTCAGCACTCAGCACTCAGCACTCAGCATTTCTTCACGACGCCCGGAGCAGGCGCGTCACGCGCGCGCGGACGTCGTCGAGGATGATGAACGGGTCTTCGCGCATCAGGATCCGAACACCCTTGAAAATCTGGAACTCGCGCGAGCCGAAGAAGGCCTCGGCGGCGTCTGCATCGCTCCACTCCGACGCAACCATGAAGAGATTCTCGTCCTCGGAGTCGTTGAGCACGCGGCTGCGGGCGCAACCGGGGGCAGCGCGCATCGCCTGTACGAGCGCATCGATCGCCGAATGTGCCTCGGCGCGCTTGAACGGCTGAACGCGAAAGCTAATGGAGGCGAGGAGCATTGAGCGCCTCGTTAATTTGCAATCCTCGTACCTCACGGTCACCCTGAGCAGGTCAACGCCTTGTGACGGTCCTGGAGGGCACCCGCGAACAGCCGTGGCGCCTCCGCGGCCCTGCGCGGAAGGGGCGGGGATTGAGGGTCTGTGACATCATGGGCGGCATCAAGTCTGGCATTCGCGCCGAATCCCTCTGCTGCGCCCCAGGCCGGTCGGAGGTGCTGTCGCCCAGTGCCGGATCACGCCGAGCGGGTGCTCGGAAGGAGCCAGCGGAATGAGAACCACCACCGCCGCGATGTTGACTGCCTGCGCTATCGCCGGGCTGGCGGGCCACGTCACCGCCGCCGTGAAGGTGAAAACGCAGTTCACCAAGAGCTTTGACTTCACGAAAGCCAAGACCTGGTCGTGGCACGAGGGCGCGCCGGGCGAGGTCAAGATGGCCCTCACGGCCGACGACAATCCCGAGCTCGTCAGACAGCGCGCCGAGCCGGTCATCATGGAGGCCGTTGGTGCCACGCTCCCGCAGCGCGGTCTGGCCGCGGCTGCGGCAGGGGCGCCCTCCGACGTCAAGGTCAAGTACTACGTGCTCATCACGATCGGAACCGACGCGCAGACTATCGGACAATTTCTTCCCGCGGTCACGGCGTGGGGCGTGCCTCCGTTCAGCGGCGCGACGCAGTCGTACAGCGTCATCGAGCGAGGCTCGCTGGTCCTCGACATCAGCGCGAACAACGAAGTCGTCTGGCGCGGGATTGGACAGGCCGAGCTCAAACCCGGTCAGAAACCGGAAAAACGTGCGGCGCTTATCCGCGAAGCGGTCGCGGACATCCTCAAGAAATATCCACCTAAGCCGTAGCGCGTCGGCACAGGCTCGGAAGGGGGTAGCGCCTCCGGAAAGAGGAGCCCGTAGATGGACTATCTCGCCCGCCTCTGGGATGAGATCGCCGCACGGCCCGATGGACCGATGGCGTTCAGGTTCTATCTACAGCCCGTGATGTCGATGATTTACGCGACCCTGCATGGTCTCAAGGACGCGCGCGAACACAAGCCGCCGTATTTCTGGGACATTTTCACCAATCCCGCGCAACGAGCGGAGCTGATTCGAGACGGGTGGAAATCGGTCCGCAACGTCTTCATCCTGGCGATCGTGATGGACGTCATCTATCAGATCCTTGTGCTGAAAGGACTGCGACCGTTGGAAGGGTTGCTCGTCTCTGTCGTGCTGGCGATTCTTCCCTACGTGGTCGTGCGTGGCCCCGTGAACCGGTTGGCGCGGATGTTCGAGAAGAAGTAACGATGCGTTTGTCTCCAGACGGCGATCCGCGAAATCCCGCGGCCGATCAGGGGCACCAGGCGTCAGCTTGTGAAGTCCGTTGGGAAATGCGCGGTTCGCGGTGTCTTCGAACTGGCGCAAGACTTGGAGACGCTCGGGGTATGACTATACGTCCACAGCCGAGCCGTTGGGTCCTTGTCACCTGCCTGGTGTTTGCTGCCGGGCTTGCCGGGGCCTGCGGGCCGCGCGAGCCACGAACCGACGCCGAACGCCTGGCCCGCGGCAAGGAGATTGTCGAGAAGATGAGCGCCAGGCTCGGCTCGGCGAAAGCGCTAACCGTGACGACGCAGGAGGTCCGGGACGAGATCAGGCCGAATGGCAAGCCGCGCACCCGGACGCTGACGCGTGAAACCGCCCTGCGCCGTCCCGATCGCGTCTATTTCAAGACCTCTGGTGATGATCCGTCCGGGGCTGGTCAGAACGAAGGATGGTACGACGGTGTCGGCCTGACGTTCGTGATGCACGGCAATAAGGTCTTCGCTCAGGCGCGGATGCCGGAGACGCTCGACAAGGTGTTCGATTCGATGCACGAGCGGTACGGCGTCGCGGCACCGGTCGCCGACTTTCTGTATTCGTCCCCTGCTAAGGCGCTTCTGACTGACACGACGACCGGCGGCTGGGTGGCGAAGGAAGCCGTCGACGGCCAACAGGCAGATCATCTGGCGTTCAAAGACAAGGGCGTCAGTTGGGAAGTGTGGATCGCGTCGACCGGTGATCCGCTTCCGATCAAGGCCCACGCCGACTTCCCGGAGGCCAAGCATCTGCGCAAGGTGGATTTGAAGTTCATCAACTGGAATCTGTCTCCGACGTTGGGAGACGATCGATTCAAGCCCAGCGTGCCCGCCGACTACGAGGGCATCGCCATCTTGCAGCGCGCCCGCGTGCTGAAGAACATCCCGGCCGAAGAGGCCGCGCCGGCCGCGGCCGCGCCGGTCAAGAAGTAGCCGGTCGCAACACACGAGGACGATCATGCGAAACAGCTGGATGAAGCGGATGACTTGCGGCGTGACACTCCTGGCGTTGATCTCCTGGATCGGTCCCGCCTCTGCACAGGTTCGCGGCAACCGCCGCGGGGCGGTCGCCAAGGGCGAGGAGGGCAGGGCTGCTGCGGCGGGCCCACGTGGCGTCGCGGTGAAGGGTGAAGAGGGCTACGCCGCCGCGGGCCGCCATGGCGCGGTTGCCAAAGGAGACGAGGGCTATGCCGCTGTCGGCCGGCGCGGTGCGGTCGTCGAAGGTGAAGACGGATACGCGCGTGCCGGCCCGCACGGCGCCGTGGTGGCCGGCGAGGAAGGCTACGGCGCAGTCGGACGGCGGGGAGTAGTCGTCGGCGATCACTACGAAAGCTACGAGGGTTGGAAGATCGCGGCGGGCGTGGCGACCGGCATCGCGATCGGAACGATGCTGGCGAAGCCGCCGAAGGCGGCGGTGACCGTCACCGTCGCCGAGACTAGCTACTATTATGCTGACGGCGCCTACTACACGCGCGTCATGTCAAACGGCGAGATGGTGTACCAAGTCGTCAGCCCGCCGGCCGGAGCGATCATCACGACTTTGCCCGCGGGATGCTCGACGGTGCAACATGGCGGCGTCGCGTACAGTCAGTGCGGGCCGACCCACTACCAACGCGTCAGCGCCGGCTATCAGGTCGTAGTGCTGCAGTAAGGTTCAAGAGGTTCAAGAGGTTCAGGAGGTTCACCACGGGTTCTCGATCGGCAGCGCTGGTGCCGCCTGTGTTGCTGGCGGTTGTTGCCGTCTGTCAGGTGACGCTCGCCAAGACAGTCGAGCTGACGCCGTGGAAGGGTGGCGGCTTCGGCATGTTCTCGACGCTCGATCACGGCGCCTATCGCGGCGTCGACATCGTGATCGAGGCGCCCGATCGATCGGAAGCGCAGGACGTTCCCCCCTCGCTCGAAGAGCTCGCTGCCCGTTCGGCAAATTGTCCATCCGACTGGCTGCTCCGTCAGCTGGCCGAGGGCATCGTGGCGCGCGAGCGTCGCTACAAACGCCCGGTGACGAAGGTCACGCTGACAGTCTGGCGAACCGAATTCCAGCCCGACACGCTCGCGGCCACTGAACGCACCCTCCGCGCGTTCGTGTATCAGGTGCCCTAGAGGTCTTGACCACTCAGAACTTGTCCAAGTGAGTCAAGTTTCGCGGGGTCAAGACCGTGATGAAGCAATGCCACCTAGCGAGGCGGTCGGCGTGCTCTTCGAGACCGCAAAATGGTTCAGTGCCGCGCCGTGCCCTCCGTATCTCGAGATCCCGCTTCGCCTGACGGCCATCGCGCTGCTGCTGCGGCCGATGGGCCCCTGGTTCGTGCGTCCGGTGATTCTCGCCGCGGCGGCGATCGTGCTGATCTCCCCTCGGGCGCTGCGGACGCCGGCGGTCTGGGCCGGCGTGGCCGCGCTCGTTGCCGTGCGAATCGCGGATGACTGGCCGCTAGCCGACAACCACATCTATCTGCTCGCGTACTGGGCCCTCGCCATCGCCCTGGCGTTTCGCGCGGCCGACGTCCCGCATGCGCTCTCGACGGCGAGCCGATGGCTGCTCGGCTTGGCGTTCGCGTTCGCCGTCCTCTGGAAAGTGTTTCTGTCGCCTGACTACGTCGACGGCCGATTCTTTCGCGTGACGCTCCTGACCGACCCGCGCTTCACTGAAGCCGCGATGCTCATCGGTGGACTGTCTGCCGACGAGCTCGAGGCGAATCGTCGCGCGCTCGACCCTCTGCCCGACGGCGCCGCGCTCGCGACGCCGGCCGCCGTGATCGAGCCATCGCGGCTGCGGGTTCTCGCGATCGTTTCGACGTGGGGCATCGTGCTGCTCGAGCTGCTTGTGGCCGTGACGATGCTGGGTTCTTCGCCGCGAATTCCGGCCGGGCTTCGTCACGTCCTGCTGCTCAGTTTCTGCGTGATCACCTACGCGTTTGCGCCGGTCGCCGGCTTTGGCTGGCTCGTCCTCGTGATGGGGGCAGCCGGAACAGCGGAGGCAGATGTCTGGGTTCGCCGCGTGTACGCCGGCGCTTTCCTCGTCGTCCTCTTCTATTCTGAAGTCCCCTGGGCCGGCCTTCTGCTCGACATGCTTCGCGGATGAGCTGCTGACGTGTCGCGGGCGGCCGCGTGCGGCTCACGACATCACGCGAGCGCCGTGGTCAGGATCGGAGCTCTCTGGTCCGTATGTCGAAGGTTTGAAGGTCCCTCCGCACGGCACCACCTTTGATGGACATCTCCTGGGTCGGGTTCTGGCTTCAACAGGAGTATCCACATGGCCATCACTTCATCGATCCTCGATGCGCTGACGCGATCGCTCGGTTCAGCGGCATTTACCAAGGCTGCCGGCACTTATCGGGAGTCTGAGCCTGCCGTGACCAAGGCATTCACCGTCGCGGTGGCGTCGGTGCTGGCGCCTCTCGTAGCGCGTGCGGGCGACTCGGCGTTCCTCGGCCGCCTGATCGGTATGATCCGTGATGTCCCTGCCGACGTGACCCTGCTCGATGAGCCAGATCGGCTTTTCAGCCGCGCAGTCTCGTCTGTCGAGGAGACTGGTCCGGTTGCGATGTTGCGGTCGCTGGTGTTTGGCGGGAACACACAGACGATCACCAACGCGATCTCGAATGCGTCGGGTGTCAAACCGTCAACGGCCGCGTCACTCTTTTCCGTGGCGCTGCCGACAGTGCTTGGCTATCTGAGTCGGCTCGTCACGCGAGAGAATCTCGACGCGGCAGGGCTCGGCAGACGTCTGGCAGCCGAACGGACACCGCTCATCGCAGTGCTGCCAGCGGGCCTGGGATCGATGCTGTCGACAGGCGACGATCGAACTGCAGCGCACGCGGCTGTAGACGCGAGCCATGGAAGGCATGTCCCGTATCCCAAAGCTGGCGTCGTCGAACCGGCGCGGAAGGGATCGGGCGCGTGGATCGCCGCGGCGGTGCTCGGTCTCTTCGCTCTCGGCGCGCTCTATGCGCTGCTCGGACGTCCAGCCAGCGGGCCTGCGGGAACGCCGGGCGCGATCGGTACCGCCGGCTATGTGGCGCGCGTGCTGCCTGACGGCACGAATCTGCGTTTCCCGGCGGGCAGCACCGAGGCCAGGTTCCTGGCGTTCATCGAGACCAACGCGCCGGTCGATAGCGAAACGTGGTACGAGTTCGATCGAATCACATTCGAAACCGACGCGGCGACGCTTCGTCCGCAGTCGCGCGAACAGCTCTCGAATATTGCCGCGATTCTCAAGGCCTATCCGCCCGTTCGTCTAAAGATTGGCGGTTACACCGACAACTCCGGAGATGCCGCGGCGAATCTCCGCCTGTCGCAGGCCCGCGCCGAGACCGTCATGACCGAGCTCGCCAACATGGGTGTCGCCCGGAGCCGGCTCGAGGCCGAAGGGTATGGCAACCAGCATCCGATTGCCGACAACGCGACCCAGGAGGGGCGCGCGAAGAACAGGCGGGTCGCGCTCCGCGCGACGGCGAGGTAAAGTCGCGCTCCGCGACTGCACTAGAGTCTCGCGCACCTGATCAAGACGTGACCCCGCCCTCGCCGGTGAGCCGGCGCCGCGCGAGCAGGATGTCGCTCTCGTCGCCGAGCAGATACAGCACGTCCCGGGCTCGCAGCTGAAGATCGGCTGGAGGCGAGGTCGTGTAGCGCCCATCCTGCTGGACCGCGATCACCAGCGCGCCGGTATCAGCGCGCAGGTTGACGTCGGCGAGCGTACGGCCGACAGCCCAGTCCCCGTCGGCTAGCGCGTGCGTCGCGATCGGCGTCTGACTGATGGCGCTCGGCAGGCTGTCGAGCGGCTGCCCGGGCGCCCGCACCGTGCGAATCCCCGTCGACTCCCGACGGTAGCTGTCGAGCAGCACGTCGATCACGTTTCCGGGCACGTCGAGCCTCGCGATCGTCTGCGCGACAACCTCGAGAGAGGCCTCCATCTCCTCGGCGACGGCCACGGTCGCGCCTTGCTGCATGATCGAGTCGGCCTCCGACTTGTAGCGCGTGCGCAGGATGATCGGGATCGCCGGGTTGATCGCGCGAATGGCGGTCAACGCGCGCGCCGCAGCATATGGATCGCTCAGGACCCCGACCACCGCTTTCGCGCGGTCGACGCCGGCAGCCCGAAGCGCGTCTTCGTTGGTCGCATCGCCGAAGAAAATCGACTCCCCTTGCTTGCGCGCCTGCCTCACAGTCGCGCCGTTCAGATCGAGGATGACGTAGGGAGTCGCAAGTTGGCGAAGCGCCCGTCCGAGCAGCTGACCGCCCATCCCGAAGCCGAGGATGACGACGTGATCCGACAAGTGCGCCGACTCCGGGCCGGCTTCATCCGAGTGCGCCGGCTTGACCTTGGTCGCCAGCCACGAGCCGACTCGCGGCGCGACCTCGAGCAGCGCCGGCGTCACGACCATCGTCACGATGCTGGCACCGAGGAGGAGCTGCCACTGTGCCGATGTCAGCAGGCCCACCTCGAGTCCGGACCGGCCGAGGATGAACGAGAACTCTCCGACCTGCGCGAGATCGATCCCTGCCGTCGCCGCGACTCGCATCGTCACCGCCGCGGCCAGAAACGCGCCGGTCGCTACGCTCGCCTTGACCAGAACCAACAGCAGCGCGATTGCGAGGATGATCGGGAACTGTCGCAGCAGGACTGACGGATCGACCAACATGCCCAGGGAGATGAAAAAGAGTCCTGCGAGGACGTCGCGAAGCGGCCGGATTTCCGCATAGGCCTGGTGGCTGTACTCGCTCTCGGCGAGCACCAGTCCTCCGAGGAACGCGCCAAGCGCCATCGAGATCCCGAGCAGCGAGCTGGCCCAGGCCGTGCCGATACTCGCGAGCAGCACCGCGAGGGGAAACGCCTCCCGTCGTCCGCTGCGCGCGACCAGCCGGAAGAGTACCGGCAGAACGAAACGGCTGACCAGGGAGACCGCACCGATGGCGGCTCCAGTCTTTGCCAGGACTTCGGGCAGGACCGACAGCGGCATATGGCCAGACAGGATCGGAACAAACAGCAACAGCCCGACGATGCAGAGATCCTGAAAGAGCATCACGCCGACGACAAGACGTCCGTGCGGAGAGTCGAGCTGATTCAGCGTGCCCAGTTCCTTGAGCACGATCGCGGTGCTCGAGAGCGCAACGAAGAACCCCGCAAAGAGCCCGACGCGCCACATCGAGGTCTCTCCCGAAATCGCCAGGACGAGCAGCAGGATGACAGCCGCGGTCGCGCCGATCTGCAGACTGCCGCCGACCAGCACTTTTCGCCAGATCCGACGGATCTCGGTCAGTGAGAACTCGAGGCCGACCGTGAAGAGCAGCAGCACGATCCCGATCTCGGCCAGCACTTCGACGTCATCCTCCGTCCTGACGATGCCGATGCCCGCTGGTCCTGCGACGGCGCCGGCGACGATGAACGAGACGATCGGCGGGATGCGAATCCGGCTCAGAACCAGGATGAAGACCAGCGCGAGCGCGTAGGTCAGCACGAGCTCGGCCAGCGGCGCGTGTACGGGCATGCCTCAGTGTAATTGGCGACCGTTGACTTCGCTATGATTGGCGGCGAAGCTCGCGGCGGAGCCGCGCGCGCTCATTGGCGGGTCAGGCTGAGTGCACCGGCGCGCTCGAGTGGGATGTGGCGATCATCAAGAGGCAGGCAGGCGAGTGAAACGGTTAGCATCGCCGGCCCCCCGCTGGCGCGCCGACCAGGCTGCCCAAATGTCAGCCGGTCGGCACACGCGTCAATAGGAACAACGAGCCGCGGTCGCAGCGTTACTTGATCGGGTCGACGCTCAGGACTGCCGCCTGCGTGTAGGTGATGTCGATCTTGTCGCCGACCTTGACGCCCTCGAGGTTCTTGGGGTTGTCGACCTTGCGCGTCACCGTGCGGCCGTCCACCGTTTTCACGGTGATCGAGGGCAGCTTCTGGTCGATAGCCATGACCTCGACTGAGGTCGTCTGCGTCCTCGACAACGTGCCTGATGGCGACGCCCCGGTCCCCGGTGTGAGCTTCGCCGTATCACCGGCAGTCATGGTCGGATCGCCTGGCTTTCGCACCTGGAAGACCAGCGACTCTTGGTACGAGATCTTCACCTTGTCGCCGACCTTTAGCTCGTCGAACCGCTGCATCGCCGGGCCGACCAGCATCATGTCCTCGGCGCCGCTCTCATCCTTGACCGTGATGATTCGATTCGCCTTGTCGATCGACTGGATCGTAACCGTCGCCGTAATCGGCTCGGTTTTCTTGGTCACCGTCTGTTCTGCGTGCACCACTGAACCAATCAGCAGGGCCACCGCGAGTCCTTTCATCATTACCGCCTCCATTCGATTGTTTGGCCCGTCCCGTGAAAGACCTCGAAAGCCGGGCCCGGCCGGCGGGCGACTACCCCATGCCACGCTGGCAGCCTGAAAGTATACTCGTTTGTCCCCTGGGCAGGCGGCAGGGCCCGTTGACATAACCCACAATCGCGCGGAGGCAATGACGAGGCCATGGTGAAGTCACGCATCAGCAAGCTCATCGAGCCTTACGTCATCACCAAAGGTCGGAAGTTTCGACTGAAGGATATCGACCCCGGTGACACCGGAGGGATCAAGGCTGACAAGGAGAGGGCCGAGGCCGCGCTTGCCGAAGGCGTGGCCAGGCTCCGGAAGCTCCAGGAGAAGCTCTACGCCCAGAACAACTGGGGGGTGCTGCTGATTTTTCAGGCGCTCGACGCAGCTGGCAAGGGCGGGGCGGTCGAGCACGTGATGAGCGGCGTCGATCCGGCTGGCGTCGAAGTCTGCAGCTTCAAGGCGCCGTCGACAGAGGAACGGGATCACGACTTCATGTGGCGGAGCGTCAAGCGCCTGCCCGAACGCGGCCGGATCGGCATCTTCGATCGCTCGTACTACGAGGAGGTCCTGATCGTGCGGGTGCACCCCGAGATCCTCGCGGGCGCGCCGATTCCGGGCCCGCTCGTGACGAAGCACATCTGGAAGGAACGCTTCGAGGATATCCGCGCCTTCGAACGGTACTTCGCGCGCCAGGGCTACGTCATCCGCAAGTTCTTCCTGCACATCACGCAGAAGGAGCAGTTGAAGCGCCTCCGAAAGCGGCTCGACGAACCCGAGAAGAACTGGAAGTTCAACCTCGGAGATCTCAAGGAGCGCGCGCGCTGGAACGACTACATGAAGGCCTACGAAGACCTGATTCAGAATACGGCCACTCCCGAAGCGCCCTGGGTCGTCGTGCCCGGAAACAAGAAGTGGTTCGCCCGGATTGTCGTGGCCGCAACGATCATCGATGCCCTCGAGAAGCTGGATCTGAAGTTTCCGAAGCTCGACGGCACGAAGAGGCGGGAACTCGAAGAAGGCCGCCGGCAACTCGAGCGCGCAATCGGCGGCAAGTCCGGGGATGACGAGAAGGGCGCCAGCAGGAACGCCAAGGACACGAAAGCCAAGAAAGCCAAGAAGGACAAGAAAGGCAAGAAGGCATAGCCCGACCGGACTTTTCGGACGATCGAATTATGGACGTAGCAGCCGGCATCAGGCCGGCCAGCCGGTGGCTGGAGCGCAGCGCGCCGACGACTTACCAGCGCGCACTCATCTGGATCGTGGCCCTGTCGCTCGCCTACTATGCGACAGCGGTGGCGGTCTACGCCCGGCTGATGATGCCAACGCTGCCGAGCGTGGCCGTGCTCTGGCCGCCGAACGTCCTGCTGTTCGTCGCGTTTCTGCTCGCGCCCCTGCGGCTCTGGCCACTCGTCATCCTTTTTGCGCTTCCGACCCAGCTCGCCGTCGCGGCGACCATGGACATTCCGCTTGGCCGCTCGCTCGGGATGTTCACCGGGAATCTCTCGCAGCCGATCATCGCCGCCGCGATTCTCCGCAGGCTCGGCCAGGGCGAGCGCATGCTCGAAACGCTCCGGGGCGCGACCGCGTTCATCCTCGTCGCGGCATTTGGCGCTCCGGCGATTGCGTCGGCCGTCTCCGCCGCGACCCTCAGCGGCACCGGCTGGATTGCCGATCCCTGGCTGCATTGGCGGATGCGGTTTGTCACCAATGTCCTCTCGACGATTGTGCTCGCGCCGCCGCTGCTGACCTTTCTGCGCTGGCGCTCGTTGCCTCGCCCGCTCGGTCCACCGGTGGCGGAGTTCCTGATCCTGCTGACCTGTCTGACCGCCAGCGAGCGGCTCGTCAATTCACTCGTGACATCCGTCACCTTCTATCCACTGCTCTTCGCGCCGCTCCCGTTCCTGTTGTGGGCCGCGGTCCGCTTCGGACAAGCGGGGCTCGGCATCGTCCTCTGTTTCACCGCGCTCTTTCGATTCTTGGCAAACGCTCATCCAGGACAGGCGCTCGTCACGCCGTCCGATGCGATCGTCGCGACGCAACTCACGCTCATTGCCATCTCACTGCCATTAATGGTGCTGGCGGCGCTGCTGAGCGAACGTCGAAGCGCCGAACAGGCGCTTCGCGATGGCCACTCCCGATACGGCCTCGCGACGCTTGCCGGCAATGTGGGCGTCTGGGACTGGAATCTCGTCACCAATGCGATCTACGTCGATCCATCGCTCAAGAACATCCTCGGCTTCGCGGATCACGAGATTACCAACCACCTCGACGACTGGGGCCTCCGTGTGCACCCCGATGACGGCGAGCGGGTGATGGCGGCGGCCCAGGCACACATCGATGGGCGAGTACCGGCGTTCGAGGCCGCGCACCGGATGGTGCACCGGGATGGAAGCATCCGCTGGTTCCTGGCGCGCGGCGCCGTCGTCGATCGCCAGGACGGGCGGGCGATCCGGATGATCGGCACCGATACCGACATCACGGCGCAGAAGGATGCCGAGCAGGCGCTCGAGGACGCCAAGGCCGAGCTTGCCCGGTTGACGAGGTTGACCGAGATGGGTGGCCTGACGGCGGCGATCGCGCACGAGGTCAACCAGCCGTTGTGCGCGATTGTTGCAAACGCCAGCGCGGCGTTGCGCTGGCTCGGCAGCGACGAGCCCGACATCTCTCAGGTGCGGGAAGCGCTGACCGATGTGGTGTGCGACGGGAAGCGGGCGAGCGAGCTGATCCGCCGGACGAGGGGGCTCTTCGAACGAGGCGAGCTCGCACGGCGGCCGGTCGATCTCAACAACATCGTCCACAGTGCCCTGGCGCTGACCCGCGGTGCCCTCGAGGCTACCCGCGTGACCGTCCGGACCCGGCTCGACCCGGTGCTGCCACTCGTCCGTGCAGATCAGGTGCAGCTCCAGCAGGTGTTCTGTAATCTGATCATCAACGCGTCCGAAGCCATGACTCGAGTGACGTGTCGGGAGCTCACGCTGCAGATTACGACGTGTCACCAGGAGGGAAGCGGGATCTACGCGACAGTGATGGACAGCGGCGAGGGGTTTAACGGCGACGACCCCGAGCGTGTCTTCCGGCCGCTCGTGACCACGCGACCTGCAGGGATGGGCATCGGGCTGTCGATGAGCCGGATTATCGTAGAGATGCACGGCGGCCGGCTCTGGGCGACGCCAAACGAGGGCCCTGGCGCGACCTTTCACATCTTGCTGCCGCTCGGCGAACTGCATGCCTGACGTTTTTACACCAACCGTATTCGTCGTTGACGATGACCCGTCGGTCCGGACCGCGGTCAAGCGGCTGCTGGCCTCGGTCGGGCTGCAGTGCGAGACGTTCTCGACGGCCGCCGAATTCCTCATTCGATGTGAGCACGGCGTCTCCGGCTGCCTGGTGCTCGACGTCAGGATGCCCGGCGCGAGCGGCCTCGACCTGCAGCGCATGCTCAATCAGGCCGAAACCGACCTTCCTGTCATTTTCGTGACCGCGCATGCCGACGTGCCGCTGACGGTGCGGGCGATGAAGGCGGGGGCTCTCGAGGTCCTGACCAAGCCGTTCGACGATCAGGCGCTGCTCGACGCGGTCTACCAGGCGCTCGAGCAGGAGCGGGTCCGAAGCCACGACCGGGAAGAGCTCCATCGGCTGCGGGATCGGTTCGACACCCTGACCGCCCGGGAGCGCGAGGTGATGGCCCTCGTCGTCACTGGACTCCTGAACAAGCAGATCGCCGGGGAGCTGGGGACCGCCGAGAAGACCATCAAGGTGCACCGGGCTCAGGTGATGCACAAGATGGAGGCAGAGTCGCTGGCTGAGCTGGTTCGAATGGCCGATCGGCTTAAAGCCGGGTCGCGAACGAATTAACCTAGACCATATCGATGTAAACCGTTTCATTACAGTCACATCCTATTGGACCAAAGGCCCAGAGCCCAGGGGCCTAAGTCCAATGGGCAGAGCCCCCCCGTCCGGACTATTGTTGCAGCCTCATGGAAGGGCTTCTGGCAGAATTGTGACCAAACATTTTTCCGCGTTCAGGTTCGACGTCGAGGACGGCACCCTCTGGCGGGGCACCGAGCAGGTGCCTCTAACCGGCAAAGCCGCGTCGCTCCTTCGCTGTTTGCTCGGCCGCGCCGGAACGTGGGTGTCCAAGTCCGCGATCATGTCGGCGGTCTGGCCCGACACGCACGTCCAGCCCGACAACGTCAAAGTTCTCGTTCGGGAAATCCGTCAGGCCCTTGGTGACGATCCCCGAAAATCCACATTCATCAAGTCAGCACCAGGGCGCGGCTATTCATTCGTTGCCGATGTGTCGGAAGCACGCCAGGCGAGCGCTCTCGAAACCTTGGGCGAAGTGCGCGCGCCGATTTTCGTCAACCGCGGCCCGGAGTTGGCCGCGCTGGCCGACGCGCTCGATGCGGTCCGCGCCTCGGCACGCCGCTTCGTGCTGATATCGGGCGAGCACGGGGCGGGGAAGTCCGCACTGTGCGATGCCTTCGTGCGAACGGCCCACGCCGGGGGCCCAGTGCGTGTCTGTCGCGGTCAATCGTTCGACCGCGAGCTGCCGCACGAACCCTACTACGTCTTCCTGGACGCGCTCATCGCGCTCGATCGTCGGCATCCGGGATACGTGCCGCGGGTGCTGACCGCGAACGCGCCATCCTGGCTGGCGCAGTTTCCGCAGTGGAGTGGCGCGGGAACGCCTGCCGTTCATGCCGTCCGGATGTTCGACGAGTTGGGCGCCGCGCTCGCCGCGCTGTCATACGATCTGCCGCTCATCCTCATCCTCGAAGATCTCCAGTGGGCTGACGCCGACTCCGTCAACGCGCTCGCGCGCCTGGCCGAAAGCCAGATTCCGTCGAAGTTGCTGATCGTCGGCACCTGTTGCGATGGGGAATGGACCGCAGGCGAGCGCGCTCACGAGCGCCTGCTGACAGTTGCGGCGGCGTCTCCACGAGCGGCCAGGCTGCCGCTCGGTTGCTTGACGCTCGAGCACGTGGCGCGGTACGTCGACGCGCGGTTCGGTCCGGAGTGCTTATCCGAACTTGCCCCTGCCGTTCATCAGGCGACGGTGGCAATCCCTTCATGATGGTCAACGCCATCGACAGCCTGGTGGCGCGCCAACTGGTAGTCCTCGACGGCGACCAGTTGGCGCCGCGAAGCCTCTCTCGATGCGATTGCCCAGGCGTTGCCCGAGACGCTCGCCGAAGTGATCGCGCGGCACGTTGACCATCTCGACCCGGCGGAACGCGAAGCACTCGAAGCGGCCGCGGCGGTCGGGGTCGAGTTCACGGCCTCGGCGGTGGCGGCCGCGCTCGACCAGAAAGTCGAATACGTCAGGCGCGTGCTGGGCCCGATGGCCCGCCGCGGGCACCTACTCGTTGGCGCCGGTGCTGTCGGGCGCGGACCGCGGCCGTCGGGTCAGCCGGCCCAACGCGCGTCGCACAGACCACCTACCGGTTCCGGCATGCGCTCTATGCCGACCTCATCGCGCAGCAGGCGCCGATGCTTCGACAGACTCAGGGTCGTCGAGCGCCTCAGCCGCGTCCGCGATCTCGCCAACCGCGACGTCAGCCCGCCGTCCCGCCTGAGTTCGTCGCCTCCCTACGGCGTCGGGACTTTGATCGGCTTGAGCAGCCACGTCACCGAATGTTCCACGCGCCGCCTTGTGTCGTCGTTCGCGCGTAGGTTTCCCACTGATAGCACACGCGCGCGAATCCGTAGACGGTGTTGTGGCGCGCGATTGCGAGCGTTGCATCCGGACCGACCGCAAAGACGCGGTTCTTACGGAACTCCGCGACGGGTCGAGAAGATCACGACATGCCACGGCTGGAACTACTTCGGGAACGGCTCTATTTCTGGAACGGATAGATGACCTTCCAGTCCTGCTTCATGTCCGCGAGGATCCACCCGCGCTTCGGGGCCTCGTCCAGGCCACGCGCGAGCTGGCCGACATGCGAGGTGCGATCGTAGGCCCACTCCCGCTCGGCGTCGGTGTGGTGAACGATCAGGCCGAACCGCGGGCCGGATCCTGACGTCGTCCATTCGAGCATCTCGAAGTCGCCATCGGAATTGCCAAACGCCGCAATCGGACGGCGGCCGATCACCTGGTGGATGCCGACGGGCTTCCCGGCCTTGTCGTCGATGAAGTCGATCGCGGCCAGGCGCATCAGCACCGGCTTGCCGTCGCGTAACTCGTATTGGACCTTGGCCCGGCTTCCCACCACCTGCTCCGGTGGTATCCCGTAAACACGGTCGACCCATGGGCGCATGAACTCGACGCCGCCACCGGACACGATGTAGGTCTTGAAGCCGTTCGCCCGCAGATAGGCGAGCACCTCCAGCATCGGCTGGTAAACGAGGTCCGTATAGGGCCGCTTGAACTTGGGATGGTGGGCGCTACGCGATCCACTCGGTGACGATCGCCGCGAACTCGTCGGTCGTGTTGCCGGCATGCGTGGCCCCGATGACGTCCATCAGCCCCTTCTCGCCGGCCGCGGCGACTGCCTTCATGTCGCCTTCGAGGATGCCCTTGAACGGTTGCTTTTGCTTCCACTCCGGATGCTTGGGGGCCATCGCCTTGACCCGGTCAAACGCGAAGGCGACCTGGAAGTAGATCGGCTGTTCCGACCAGAGCGTGCCGTCGTTGTCGAACGTGGCGATGCGTTCTGCTGCCGGCACGAAATCCGGGCCGCCTTCGCGCGTCACGCGTCCGACGAAGTCGACGATGGCTTTCTTGGAGGCGCTGTCGTTCCACGAGGGCAGCGGGTCCGGTTTTGTCTGGGCGACCGGCGCGGCGACTGGCTTCGAGGACGGATCCGCTCCACCGCAGCGCGGAAACCAGCGCGAAGACGACGACGATTGTCCAGGCCTTCATCATGATGTGCGACCTCACGCGAATGATGCATTCATCCTTGTGACGCGTCGAACACGACTTGATCGTAGGCCCACAGGCGCTCGAAGAACGTGCGCGCGCGGTCCCAGGTGCGGTCGCCGTCCCTGCGTTCTGGGAGCTGCTCGACAATCCCGGCTATCGAGCGCCGGCCATCGATGGCATCGAACAGGTGCTTCTCGAGCACGTCGATGGGCAGCACGAGATCGGTGTGGGTATGGCTCTGGTTGAGGAGCACCGCCGCGGCTCCTGGGGGCAGCCGCTCCTGGATGCAGAGGGTGTTCGGCAACCGGATCGGCACAAAGCGCCGCCAGCGGTCGCCGTCAAACTGGATCTCGCGCCCGTCTTGTCGGTTCTCCCTCAGGCCAACGATTGGACTGTGTCGAGCCATCGAACCTCGCCACAGTTCGACCGCGGCGTACTGCTCGGGTGCTGCGAGTGCAGTCAACCTGGCGTTGTGTGGCGACGCCGCGAGGGCGCCGCACTGCGGCAGGTACGGGGCCTGCCGGACCCAGCGCCTGAATTCGAGGCCTGCGCCCTCGATGAACTCGAAGAGTTGCGGCACCGAGTACGCGCGGTCGCGCGGGTTCAGCAGCGTGTCCGCCAGCGCGTCCGCCTGCGCGAAATCCTTCGACCCGGCCACGAGAGCCGAGAGCGGGTGGTGACGTGGCAGCGACTTCAGCGCGCCGGCGAGCTCCTCGATGTCACGCCGCGAAGTGCCGATGCCGAGACGCCGGCAGTACTCCTGCAGCATGTACACGCCGGTACGCCCGTAGGGCGCATAGACCATCAGGTGCATGACCCCTTCGGGCCTCAGCACCGATCGCAGCGCTCGAAGACCAGCGTCGGGATCGGCGAGATGGTGCAGGACACCGGTGCAGATAATCAGGTCGAAGGTTTCCTCGAGCTCGTGCACGCGCTCGATCGGCAGCTGTCGGGCATCGAGATTCGTCAGGGTGTGTTTGCGCTTGAGCTCGTTGGTGTGCTCGAGGCTCGTCGCGCTGATGTCGATGGCCGACACGCGCGCCCGTGGCCAGCAGATCGCGTGCTTCGCCGCCTGGAACGTGCCGCACCCGGCGACCAGGATGTCCAGATCTTCCCGGTAGTCGCTCGTGGGCCAGAGCAGGTGATACTCGGCGCGTCGGCGATTCGGGGCTTGCCAGGCTTGACGCTGACGTTCGAGGTCGCCGACCGGCGGCGGATAGGGATGGCTGGTGTAGAACGCCTCTATCGGATCGTCCGCGGCATCCCCGATTCCGGTCTCGCGATTGTCGTCGATCACGGCTGATGTGAGCATCATTATGCAGCCGAACGACGATTGCACCCTTCGACATTCACTTCAGCAGCTCAGCATTCAGCATTTCAAGAAGGGCGGCGAGCGTGCCCGCCGCCCTCTCACTCAGTGGCTTCCGCTACTGGCCATGTCGGACATCTTCGCCATGGCCTCGTCGATGGTGAACGTGTTGGGCTTCTGGATCGCCGGAAAGTCCTTGAAGGTCTCGGCGAACTTTGCCGCGGCCGCCTGCGCGAGCATGATGAAGTAGGCGTGCCTCATGTACCACTCCCAATACGTGTTCGATGTGACGTCGGCAAACTCATAAGGATCGGTGCGCAGGTTGAACAGCTTCGGTATGCGCAAGCGGGTAAACGGTTCCGCCCAGACCTGCAACGTGCCATGGCACCGCTGCTCCATGAAGACCATCTTCCAGTTGTCGTAGCGCATGCCCAGCACGTCCCCGTCGTCACTGAAGTAGAAGTAGATGTTGCGCGGAGACTCTTTGACCTCGCCGGTGAGGTAAGGCACGCAGGTTGAAGCCGTCGATATGGTTCTTGTAGGTCCGGCCGATCGCCGGATAGCCCTTCTTCAGTTTTTCCATGACGTCGGGATCGCCCGCCATGGCCAGGAACGTCGGGAACCAGTCGTGATGTTGCACGATGCCGTTGGCGATCGATCCTGCCTTGATCTTGCCCGGCCAGCGCGCCAGTAACGGGACGCGGAACGCCCCTTCCCAGTTGGTGTTCTTCTCGCTGCGGAACGGGGTCATCCCGCCGTCCGGCCACGAATTGCGGTGCGGGCCGTTGTCGGTCGAATACATCACGAATGTGTCGTCGCCGATGCCCAACTGATCGAGCAGGTCGAGCACCTGCCCGACGTTCTTGTCGTGGTCGATCATGGTGTCGTGGTACGGAGACTGCCAGCGGCCAGCCTGTCCGACACTTGATGGTTTGGTATGCGTGTACAAGTGCATGTGAGTGAAATTGAGCCACACAAAGAAGGGCTTCCCGTCTTTGTGCTGCCGCTTGATGAAATCCGACGCGGCGGCGACGAATTCGTCGTCGCAGGTCTCCATTCGCTTGGTGTTGAGCGGGCCCGTATCCTCGATCTTCTGCTTTCCGACCTTGCCCCACCGCGGTTCTACGGTTGTGTCGTCCTTGTCGGTTGCGTACGAGTGGATGACGCCCCGCGGTCCGAACGTCTCGGAGAACTTCGGAAACTCCTTCTTTGACGGATAGTCCGGGTTTTCCGGATCTTCCTGCGCGTTGAGGTGATACAGGTTGCCGAAGAACTCGTCGAAGCCATGGACGGTCGGCAGCATGCTGTTGAGATCGCCGAGGTGGTTCTTGCCGAACTGCCCCGTGGCATAGCCCTGATTCTTCAACGCCGCCGCAATCGTGATGATCTTGTCGCTCATACCAACAGGGGCGCCAGGAATGCCGACTTTCGACAGCCCGGTACGGTAGACGCTCTGACCAGTGATGAAGGAGGAGCGACCGGCGGTGCACGACTGCTCGCCGTAGGAGTCGGTGAACAGCATGCCTTCCTTGGCGAGTCGGTCGATGTTGGGCGTCTGATAGCCCATCAGCCCGTGCGTATAACAGCTCAGATTCGATTGCCCGATGTCGTCGCCCCAGATGACGAGGATGTTGGGCTTCTTGCCGGACTTCGCATCTGCCATTGTTCTGTACCTCCAGCTCACGCTTCGCAGCAGGCGTGGGGATTCATGAGAACAGTCTGACGGGTGACTTTCCGATACTCGAGATGATCGCTCGCCTGTCCGTGCAAGAAGCCTGCTCACACGACACGTCTCGGGCCTGAGCCGTGACAGGAGCAAAGCGCAAGTCACTCGTCGCGTTGGTGATGTGTTCGATGCCGGTTAAGGCAAGCAACCCCGACGGCGCCAGCGCCAGCGCCTCGACATGTCGTGGGCCGGCGGCCGCGCTGCATTGCGGCTACATTTGCAGGATGACCAGAATCAGCGCAACAAAACCGAAACAACAGACGACGGTCGCGACGGTCGTCGAGGTCGAACGGGGCATTGGGCCGTACTGCTTGTATTCATCTGCCAAGGCCCTTATTTCCACCCGATGTTGAATTGTGGCAAGGATGAGCGCGCCCACGCCCAGGCTGATCATAGCGATCCCGAATTCCCGCGGCCCGAAGAGCCGGCGAACGACCGGCAGCTTTTCGGCATCGTGCATGCCCTGGAAGAACTTGTAGATCGTGAAGCCAAACGAGATGAGCGATGTTGCGGTCCGCACCCAGGCCATCAGCGTGCGTTCATGAGCGAGGCGAGTGCGATCGACTGCCAGGCCGGTACGTTCGTCGGCCAGATGTGTGCGATCGCCAGCGAGGGTTGTCCGTTGCTGCGCGAGCTCGTTCGACGTCGGCGGAGGATTTGAAGGAGGAGTCGTCATTCGATGCCTGCTGTCGGTTGCCGATTGGACTGTAACGCCCGCAAAAATCCGGGCCGCCCCGTCCGGCGACATGTGCGGGTCGGGCAGACAGCGCTCTGCTGTCGGCGAAGGATAGCAGGATCGGACGCGGATTCCACGACATCACGGGACGCGGATTCCACGGATCGCATGAGAGCCCAGGCATTGTTGAGATCCGCGTAATCCGCGTCCCGTGAAAGCGATTCGCGTAATCCGCGTCCCGTAAAAGCGATCCGCGTAATCCGCGTCCCGTAAAAGCGATCCGCGTTATCCGCGTCCCGTGAAGGGCGATCCGCGCTATCTCGCGGTATCCGCGACGCCAGCCCAAAAAAGTCCAGCGTTCCCCGCTGCCCGAGCTGGCACGCGGGTTGATGCTCATTAAACTCTTGTGCCAGAGTTGATCATGGCTCAAACAGCTTCGCCTCCCGAGATCACGCCACCCGGTCCTGCACCGTTTCCCGACATGGTCTGGATCCCGGGCGGGACGTATCAGATGGGTTCCGAGGAGCACTACCCGGAGGAGCGCCCGGTACATCGCGTCACGGTCGACGGTTTCTGGATGGACCGCACGCCGGTGACCAACGCCATGTTTCAGCCGTTCGTGGCCGCTACCGGGCACGTGACGTTTGCCGAGATTCCTCCCAACCCGGCCGACTACCCTGGTGCCAAGAAAGAGCTCCTGCACCCTGGGTCGCTCGTCTTCGTCAAGCCGCCCAATCCGGTCGATCTCCGCGACTTTCAGAACTGGTGGAGGTTCGTGCTCGGCGCCGACTGGCGGCACCCACGCGGTCCGAACTCGACGATCAAGGGTCGCGAGGATCATCCGGTGACGCACGTCACGTTCGGCGACGCGGAAGCCTACGCGGCGTGGGCAGGGAAGGCCCTTCCGACAGAAGCGGAATGGGAGTTCGCCGCGCGCGGTGGGCTCGAAGGCGCCGAATACGCCTGGGGCAGCGAGCTCGCGGTCGACGGCAAGTTGATGGCCAATTTCTGGCAGGGCGAATTCCCCTGGCAGAACTTCAAGGAAGACGGCTACGAAGGCACCTCGCCGGTTGGAGCGTTTCCGCCGAACGGCTACGGCCTGGTCGACGTCACCGGCAACGTCTGGGAGTGGACGACTGATTGGTACACGCCGAAGCATCCTGACGAGCAGATCAAGGCCTGCTGCATTCCGCAGAATCCACGGGGCGGCGACGAGGCGGAAAGCCTCGATCCGCGGCAGCCGCACATCAGGATTCCGCGCAAGGTCATCAAAGGTGGGTCGCATTTATGCGCGCCGAACTACTGTCGCCGGTATCGGCCCGCCGCGCGCTTCCCCGAGCCGATCGACACGTCCACGTGTCATCTGGGTTTCCGTTGCATCGTCCGGCCGGGAGCGAAACTCGAGGCGTAGACGAAACGGATGTCCGGGCCATGCACCTCGAGATCGCGCGCGCCTGGTCGGTCCTGCTGATCCGGGGGATTTGCAACGTCCTCTTCGCGCTCGTCGCGTTTCTCCAGCCAGAGCTCGCGCTCCTGACGCTGGTGCTGGTGTGGGGTGTCTATGCGGTCGTCGACGGCGCGATGGCGCTGACGACCGGCATCGCCGCGCGTCGCGCTGGCGAGCACGACTGGTCGCTTGTGGTGGCTGGAGCGAGCGGGCTCGTCGCCGGCATCACGGCCTGCGTCTGGCCCGGCGTAACGCTCGCGCTGCTGCTGGCCATCATCTCGATCTGGGCTCTCGTTCGCGGCGCCCTCGAGATCGCAGCCGCCATCCGGCTGCGCCATGTCCTGCCGCGCGGCTGGCTGTTGGCGGTGTCCGGAGCCGCATCGATTGTCTTTGGCGTGCTGCTCCTCGTCCTTCCCGTGATCGGGCTGGTAGCGCTCGTCTACGTCATCGGCGCGGCCGCGCTCGTCTTCGGCATTCTTGCGATTGCCCTGGCTCTTCACCTCCGCAGATTCTCGGCCGAGCACGGCACGCCGTCCCAGCTGCCAGCGTGAGTGACGTCCCCGCGACTCGTCCTCGAATTCTCAGATCTCCGCTTGATTTCTTGCAGTCACACTGCTCACATGGCTGAACCTGCGCATACGAGGTGACGAAACGATGTTGAGTGTTTCTCGATCGAGCAAGTTCGAATACACCCGATGGTTTTCAGTGGCGGCGTTCCTGTTTCTTCTGAGCGTCGCTGCGCACGCCGGAGCGCAAACACCGACCCAACCTCCGCCCCCGCCGCCACCCCCGCCCACATCCCAACTCCCGCCGCCTCCGCAGCCGCCCCCGCCGCCTCCACCTCCACCGATCCCGCCCCCTCCGCCCGAACCCCCAACGAGTTTTCTCAAGCGCGATGCGCTCTTTGGCGACTGGGGCGGAGCGCGAACGAAACTGGGGGACAAAGGGACGAAGATCGACGCGAGTCTCACGCAGTTCTTCGACTGGGTGCCGGTCGGCGACGACAATCGTGGCTTTGACTACGGCGGCAAGATCGACGTCGTCGTGCAGAGCAATCTGAGCAAGTACTTGTGGGAAGGCTTCTCGGTCGGCGGACACTTCGAGATGCGCTACGGAGATGTGCCGCTGTTTGCCGGAGGCACGCTCATCCCGACGAGTTCGGCGCTGCTCTTCCCTGAAGCGACGGGCACACATGCCCAGCTGAGCAGCATCTACGGGTCGCAGATATTCGACGAAAAGTTCGTCCTGCAATTCGGACGCTTCAACACGCTCGACCTTTACAGCGTGCACCCGTTTACCGGCGGCGGAGGGATCGATCGCTTCATGAATCTCTCGACGGTGGCTCCGCCGATCTCGCTTCGGACGATTCCGCCGTCGGCCGACGGCGTGCTCTTCAGCGTGCTGAAGGGAGCGCATACAGCCATGACGGTTGGATTGATCGAATCGACCGAAGGTGGCTTCTTCGAGAACGGCGCGACGTTCATGTGGAACGCCGCGTTGCCGGTCAAGCTCTCGAAAACACTGCCGGGGGGCATCTCCGTTGGTGGCGAGATCGGCTCATTCGAGGGCACGTCGCTCGATCAGTCGTCGTGGGAGTTCGTTCCGCCGTTCGACGTGCCGCTCGAGCAGGTCCAGGGCGCGTGGACGCTGAACGTCACCGTCGATCAGTTCGTCTGGATGCACCCGAATAACCCGACGAAGGGCATGGGCGTTTTCGGAATGTTCGCCGTGTCCGACAGCAACCCGAGCCTGCTGCGCACGCAGCTCTTTGTCGGCTTCGGCGGCGCGGCGCCATTCGAGGGCCGCAGCGCCGATTCGTTTGGCGCGGTCTTTTTCTACAACGACATCAGCAATGACTTGCAGGATACGCTCGAGCCGGTTCTCCCGATTCGCAACGAGCAGGGCGTCGAGCTCTACTACAACTGGGCGCCCGTCGGCTGGAGCCGGATCACCGCAGACCTGCAAGTCATCGGTCCATACCAGCTGCGCTCCGAAACGCGGATCTTCTTCGGGGTGCGGTGGAAGGTGATGTTCTAGAAATCACGGATCAGGGATCAGGGATCAGGGATCAGGAAGAGCGTATCGATCTCAATTGAGCGGTCGGCTCACATTCGATCAGTATGCTTTCCCTGAACCCTGAACCCGAACCCTGAACCCTGAACCCCTGAACCCTGAACCCTGAACCCTGAGACCCTGAACCACTGACTTACCGCCGTCCGCCGCCCATTCCACCACCGCGGGACATTCCTCCGTGGTCCACGGTCCTCGAAGATTGTTCGCAACGAACCAGACGCCGTTCTGCACGCCGAAGTACTCGACTGGAGAACCGAGCGCCAGTACCTGCAGCGACGCGTTGACGACGTAATGGAGCTTTTTGACGTTTTGCTTCGGGCTCGAGTCGGGGATCGCGCGGCAACAATCTGAGGTAGGTCAGCTTACAGTGGCTGCGCGGACGCGAGAGCCAGGTGAGGGCCCACAAGACCAAACCGCCGAACGACCTGGTCAAGAAAAACGACGTCGGGTTGCTGACCGCGGCGGACTGTAAAATTCTGAATGCTGAATGCTGAATGCTGAAGTGAATTTAGAATTCGGAACTTCAGAATTGAATTCTGAACTTTACAATTCTCCCTTTACTTCAGCATTCAGCACTCAGCATTCAGCATTACTTGATCAGCTTCTCCATCTCGTCCATCACACGGTTCATCTTCTTCATCGTCAGCTCGAGCGGCTCGTCAGTCGTCATGTCGACGCCCGCGTCCTTGAGCAGATCGACCGGGTACTTCGACCCGCCGGCGTTCAGGAAGGCGAGATAGCGCTTGAGCGCCGCCTGGTCGCCGGCCATCACCTTCTCCGACAGTGCCGCCGACGCGGTAAACGACGTCGCGTACTGGTACACGTAGAAGTTGCGATAAAAGTGGGGGATGAACGCCCACTCGTGGGCGATGTAGTCGTTGACGACGCAGATGCCCTTGTCGTGTCCGTAGTATTTTTTCGTGATGTCCGCGTAGAGCTTGTCGAGCGCCTCGCCGGTCAGCGGTTCGCCCTTCTCGGCCATCTCGTGCATCCGCAGTTCGAACTCGGCGAACTGCGTCTGGCGGAAGACGGTCGATTTGATGCCTTCGAGGTAGTTGCCGAGCAGCGAGAGCTTCGTCGCGTCGTCCTTGATGGTCTTGAGCATGTGGTCGATGAGGAGTGCCTCGTTGAAGGTCGAGGCGACTTCGGCCACGAAGATGGGGTAGGACGCGGTCGGGAACGGCTGCGTCTTGTTCGAGAAGTAGCTCTGCATCGTGTGCCCGAGCTCGTGAGCCACCGTGCTCATGTCGGTGTACTTCCCGTTGTAGTTGAGGAGCATGTACGGGTGCACGTCGTAGGCGCCGCCATTCGAGGTACGCGCCCGCGCGTTTGCCTTCAGTCGGGTAGAAATCTGTCCACCGTTCGGTGAACGACCGCCGCGCGCCGGCGGCGTAGTCGGCGCCAAGCGGTTCGAGTGCCTTGAGGACGATGGTCTGCGCTTCGTCGACGGAGTACGTGAGATCGACCGACGACACGAGTGGCGCGTACAGATCGTAATAGTGCAGGTCGGGCAGCTTCATCATCCGCTGGCGGAGCTTCAAGTAGCGATGAAACGTCGGCAGGTGCCGATTGACCCCCTCGATGAGTCGCGTGTACACCGTCGTTGGCACGTTCGGGCCGTCAAGCGACGCTTCGAGCGCGCTGTTGTACTTCCGGGCGCGCGCGAAGAAGATGTCGGACTGGACCTGGCCGTTGAGCGTCGAGCCAAACGTTGCGCGGAACTTGCCCAGCGCGCCGAAGAACTCCGACATGACCTTCTGACGATCCTCGCGGTTCGGCACGGCGCGATAAAGGCTGAAGCCCGAGCTGTCGAGCTTGACGGTCTTGCCGTCGCTCAGTGTCGCGGACGGGTACGGGAAGTCGGCGTCAGAAAAGATCCCGTAGGTGCCCGACGGGGCGCTCGCGATGACCCCCGCGCTCGCGAGCAGCCGCTCTTCGGCGTCAGTCAAGGTGTGCGCCGCCCGGCGCTGGATGTCGTCGAGGTAGAGCCGGTAGGTCTTGAGTCGCGGCTCGGAGGCGACGAACTTGTCGATGACGGCCTTGTCGAGCTTCAGGATTTCCGGTTCGATGAACGCGGCTTCGGCGCCGAGCATCGATCCGAACTGGATCATCTCCTGCTGCATCCCCTGGTACTTGCTCACGCGCGTGTCGGTGTCCGACATCATGCTCGCGTAGACGTAGGCGCGCGCGAACTCCTTCGAAAGCCGCGAGCCGAGCTCGAGCGCGTCGGCCAGGCGCGCGGCCGACGAGCCGAGCGTCCCCTTGAATTCCTTGATTTTCGGAACCTCGGCGACGAGCTTGTCTTTTGCGCTCCGCCAGGCCTCGTCTGATGGGTAGATGTGGGTGAGATCCCACTTGTATTTGTCGGACACTTTGCTCCTATCCCGTTCCTGCGCCGCCCCGACCAGCGTCAGCGCGCAGATGGCAGCGACAATCGACAGTCGATGAGTACAGCGGAACATACCAGCTCCTCTGGAAGGCCGAAGAAGAAGAGCATAGCTGGTGGCGTGCGGACTCGACAAGCTGCCCGGAATCCGCCGGGCCGCCCGTGACGAACGGTGTGATGAGTGTTCAGCGACTAGCCGTCATCGCGTCCAGTCGAACAGGGCGTTGTCGCCGCGCCTCTCGATCATCTCGACGATCTCGTCCCGGCGCTTGAGCAGCGCGTCGATTTCGAAGGTCTGCAGATAAGTGCCGACGGCGTCTTTGACCGATGTCTTGTCGATCTGCTTCAACCGCGCGAAGACCTGTCGATCGCACCGCGCGATGTTTCCGGGCGTCTTCAACTTGCTTTGCGTCCGGAAGGCACGCGTGTGATCGATCGCCCAGATGCTCCAATCGTTGGTGATGATGAGGTTCCCGAGATTCCGGTCGGTATTGGCGATGAGCTGATCGAAGAGCCGGACCATCTGCATCGAGGCGTTCCACCGCTGAAGATCCGGAGGGCTGATCTTCTTCTTCAGGCGATCGCCTTCGTCCATCATAAAATCGTCGACCCACCAGGTATACGCCCCCGGAGTCGACTTCCAGCGGCGCTCGACGCTGACCGGCACGAGGCCGAGCCCGATCAGGCGATCGATCCTGTACGCGGCAACGTTGAAGGTCCACGTGTCGCGGAAGTTGAACTCGGTTCCATCCTTGGACCGGAATTCCCGCTTGCTTTCGTCGATGATCTGAACGTGGGCGTCGTGCGTGAGTGCCCCGAGCTTCATCGTCGCCCGCAGGGACCCGGTTATCCCTTTGCCGGCCGCACGACTCTTGAGGACCTCTCCTTTCAAGAGGAATTGCTCGTGGTCGGCGTCCGAAGTCGGCGTTGGTCTGACGGAGGCTGCTGGCGGGGGGGCCGGCGGCGCCGGGCGAGCCGGAGCTTCCTGCGCAGTCGAGGCCTGTCGGACCGGCAGGTTCTCGGCGACGAGACTTGCACCAAGCCACGACAAACCCGTGGCGAAACCCAAAGCGACGATCGCAGCTCGTCGACTCATCTGTAGCCTCCAGGCGCATTCTGTGTCGTCAGGCCAACTCTACGCAATAGCAATGACGCACCTGACCGAACCAGCCCCCGGCGAGCCTCAGTGTAGGATCTGACACATGGCGACGAACACACAACCGGAGTTCTGGCTTCGAGGACCGGTCGAGGGTATTCCAGCGGCGCTGATGCCGGCGGCGCACGCGTTTCTGCAGACCCTCGAGGACGTCGAGGGTGCCACTGCCGACCTCTCGGAAGAGCAGTTGTGGGCCAGGCCTGGAGGCGTCGCGTCAATCGGCTTTCACTTGATACACCTCAGCGGCAGCACCGACCGGCTCCTGACCTACGCGCGTGGTGAGCGGCTCAACGATGTACAGAAGGCCGCCGCGAGAGCCGAATCGGACCCGCCGCGTGTCGGTGCCGGGTCGCTTCTGGCGGATCTACGGCGATCGTTCGATGCGGCGCTGTCGCAGCTGCGCGCGACCGATCCCTCATCGCTTCAGGACGCGCGACCCGTTGGGCGGGCCGCGCTGCCGACGACGGTCCTCGGGCTGCTCTTTCACGCCGCCGAACACTCCCAGCGACACGCGGGGCAAGTGGTAACGACGGCCAGAATCGTGCGAAGTCTTGGCTGATAGACTGGGGTCTGACCCCGGTCTGACCCCGCTATGACCCCACCATGGACAAGCCCATCGATCCGAGGGTAGACGTCGGCCACGTGCACTTGAAGGTCTCCGACATCGAACGCGCCCTCGCCTTCTACCAGGGTGTCCTCGGGTTCGAGCTCACCCAGCGGATGGGCGACTCGGCGGCGTTCTTGAGTGCCGGCGGCTACCATCACCACATCGGCCTCAACACCTGGGAGAGTCGTGGCGCCCAGGCGCCACCACCGGGTACGACTGGTCTCTATCACTTCGCCATCCGCTACCCTGACCGCGCCTCGCTCGCCGACGCGCTTCGCCGACTCGAGAAGGCCGGTATCCCGCTCGACGGCGCCAGCGATCACGGCGTGAGCGAGGCGCTGTACCTTCGCGACCCGGATGGAAACGGCCTCGAGCTCTACTGGGACCGGCCGCGTTCGGAATGGCCGCGCGACGCCACCGGGGCCTTGCACATGGTGACCGAGCGGCTCAATCTGGCTCGGTTGCGCGCCGAGGGCGTCGTCGCACCGGCTCCCATGTCCGCCGTACCCCTCGACTTCTCTCACGCGCTGCCGGCGCCGCCGACCCCGCTCACTGAAGATGTCCGACTCAAGCTCGTGGAGTTGCGGTCCAAGCTCCTCCACCTGCACAAAGTGCTGATCGACGACGCGCGCGTGGCTTACGAATTGGATCGTGGACGGGTCGGCTCGGTCGGGCATCTGCTGCAGCTTGTTATCAGCGACCCATGGTTCGCCTGGCTGCAGTCCCTCTCGGGCTTGATCGTCCGCATCGACGAGGGCGTCGGCCGGGAAGCGCCGGCGACGATGGCTGACGCGAACGCGCTCGTCGATCAAGTCGAGCGCCTGCTCACCGCTTCCGAACACGGTGATACGTTCTCACGCCGCTACTTCGAAGCCCTCCAGCGCCAGCCGGCGGTCGTGCTTGCGCACGCCGACGTCAGACGCGTGCTCAAGCTCATACGGGCGATGCCGGGCCATGCGGGCTGAACTGGTATCATCGTCTGCTCGTGTCCCCTTCGACTCCACCTCCCTCTGCATCGTCTGCCGCTGAAGCGGCAACTGGATCGATGACGGACATGACTCCCGGCGCGCCTGCCCAATCCGCGGCCGCGCCACCCGGGACATCCGCTGCGCGCAAGCTCGATCGGTCGCTCGTCGAGGGCCCGATCGCGCCGGCGGTTTGGAAGATGGCGTGGCCGACAGTCCTCCAGAACGCGATCGGTGGTCTGCAGGGCATCATCGACCACGTGATGGTCGGCCACTACGTCGGGTTTACCGGCAACGCCGCCATCGGCGTCAGCTGGCAGATCTTCCTGGTCGTCATCGTTTTCATCGCCTCGCTCTTCACGGGGATGGGCGTGCTCGTCGCGCGGTTCGCCGGCGCGAACGAGCCAGAAAAGGTCAACCGGACGGTTTATCAGGCGTTCCTGACCGCCCTCGTCCTGTCGCTCGTCGTCCTCGCGCCGCTCGGATATGTGTTGTCGCCGACGCTCCTCGATCTGGTGAACGCGACGCCCGAGGTCAAACGCGAGGCCCTGCCGTTCCTGCGGACGATGTTCGTCTTCAGCATCGGCATGCTGCTCTTCTTCATGCTCGGCGGGGCGCTGCGATCGGCCGGTGATGCGCGCACACCGTTGCGCCTCGGGATCCTGATGACGGTGTTGAACGTCGCCTTCAACGTCATCCTGATTCCGGGCCTCGGGCCGGTGCCTGCGCTCGGCACCCGCGGCGCGGCGATCGGCACGGTGTCGGCGAGCCTCATCGTCTCGTCGATTGGCCTCTGGCTGCTGCTCAGCGGCCGCCTGGTCGTCCACTTTCCCGACACGATGTCGCGCCGGCCAGACCTGGCGATCATCCGGTCGCTGTTCAAGTTCGGATTGCCGGCGGGAATCCAGGGCGTCGCCATGAATGTCGCTGGCGTGATGCTGTTGCGCTTCATTGGATCGTTGCCACACAGCGCCGAAGCCCAGGCGGCCTATGCGGTTGGCTACGCGGAGCTGTTTGCGCTCATCACGTGGACGTCGGTCGGCCTGATGGGCGCGGCGGCGGCAGTTGCCGGTCAGAACCTCGGCGCCGGCCACCCTGAGCGCGCGATTCAAGGCGTCCAGATCGCTTCGCGCATCGGGATCGGCGTCGCCGCCTTCGTTGGCGCCTTCTTCCTGCTGGTGCCGGAGCAGCTCCTGGCGCTCTTCGGTCTCGACGATCCGAGCGTCGTCGCGCTTGGCACGCAGCTGCTTCGCTATTTGTGCGTGTCGGGTTTCTTCATTACCGTCGCACTGACCTACACCGGGGGACTCCAGGGCACCGGCGACACTCGCAGCCCTCTCTACATCACGCTGTTATCGCAGGTGCTCGTGCCGCTGGGGCTGTGCGCCACGCTCCAGGCCCTCGGCCGCCTCGATGCGGCGGGCGTGTGGTCGGCGATCGTCCTTGGCCACTTCACGCGTTGTTTGCTCTCGGTCCTCAGGTTCCGTCAGGGCAAGTGGCGAAATATTGTGGTCGAGTAGGGTGCCAGGGCGGGGGTGCCAAGGGAGTGGTGCCTTGGTGCCTAAAGTGCTACGGTGGTCCTCTGGGCACCTTGGCACCTGTTCTGCAACGGACCCCGCCATGAAATGGACTGCCGGCAATCGTGACAACGTCGAGGACGTCCGCTCCCGCACCGGAGGCGGTATGCGGCTGGGCGGGCTTGGGATCGGTGGGCTGCTGCTCATGCTGATCCTAAGCTGGGCAACAGGTGTCGACTTCCTTTCGCTAATGGGACCGGACGCGATTTCCACCGGTCCGTCCGTCGGCACGGGCGGCGGCGGCGAATTGCGGACGACGCCGGAAGAAGAGAAGCTGGTCGACTTCGTCGATGCCGTCATGAAGGACGCGCAGGACATGTGGCAGGGCACGCTAGGCGGCCGGTATCAGCAGACGCGCGCCGTGATCTTTCGTGACGGGATTCAGTCGGCTTGCGGATCCGCGCAGTCCGCGACCGGTCCCTTCTACTGCCCGGCCGATTCGCTCGTGTACCTCGACCTGGGATTCTTCACCGAGCTTCAACAGCGGTTCCGCGCGCCGGGCGATTTTGCGCAGGCCTACGTGCTGGCGCACGAGCTTGGGCACCACGTGCAGCATCTGCTCGGCATCGAGTCGCAGGTCCGCCGCCTCCAGCAGGCGCGTCCAGATCAGCAGAACGAGTTGTCGGTCAGGCTCGAGCTGCAGGCCGACTGTTTTGCCGGCGTCTGGGGCCATCACGCCGCGCAGCCGGGCCGGGCCGCTCAGGGGAAAGTGGAGCTCGAGTCCGGCGACATCGATGAAGGGCTGAACGCTGCCGCCGCGATCGGCGACGACCGCATCCAGCGGATGTCCGGGTCGAGGGTCGCGCCGGATCGCTTTACCCACGGTTCGTCCGAGCAGCGAGTCGCCTGGTTTCGCCGCGGCTTCGATCGCGGAAATGTACAGGCGTGCGAGACCTTCCAATAGGCCGGGGTACAATTCGGCGTAAATGCCCTCCATCGGGCTGTCGATTCCCCGCCGCGAAGGCCGGTCCAAGGTCACCGGCCGGGCGCAGTACGTCGACGATCTCACCTTGCCGGGAATGCTCTTCGGCGCGACGGTCCGGAGCGCCGCCCCGCGTGGGCTGATCAAACGCATCGACTTCGATCCCGACGTTTCCTGGTCGGACTTCGTCGTCGTGACGGCCGCCGACGTGCCCGGCGTCAACCGAATCGCCCTCCTCGTCGACGACCAGCCCTGCCTCGCGGCCGATCGCGTCAATCATCCAGAAGAGCCGGTCGTGCTCCTCGCTCACCCGGATCGCCATCTCGTCGAAGAAGCGCGGCGTCGCGTACACATCCTGATTGATCCCGAGCCACCCGTGTTCTCGATGGATGAGTCGCTCGCGGGTCACACGATCGTGTGGGGCCGCGACAACATCTTCAAGAACTATGTGGTGACACGCGGTGATGTCGACGCCGCGATTGCCACCGCGGAGGTCATTGTCGAGGGCGAATACGAGACCGGCGCGCAGGAACAGCTGTATATCGAACCGAACGGGATGGTGGCGACGGCCAGCCGCGCCGATGGCGTCACGGTCTGGGGTTCGATGCAGTGCCCGTACGACATCCACAAGGCGCTGAAAGCGATCTTCAACCTGCCGGCGGACAAGGTCCGCGTTGTGCAGATGGAAACCGGCGGCGGTTTCGGCGGCAAGGAAGAGTACCCGTCCATCATCGCCTGCCACGCGGCGCTTCTCGCCTGGAAGGCCGGCGCGCCGGTGAAGCTTGTTTACGATCGCGCCGAGGATATGGTCGCGACCACCAAGCGCCATCCGTCCCGGACGCGCCATCGGACCGCGGTAACGCGAGACGGCCGCCTCGTGGCCATGGACATCGACTTCGTTATCGACGGCGGCGCGTACTGCACGCTGTCGCCCGTCGTGTTGTCCCGCGGCACCATTCACTCCGCCGGGCCTTATCTCTGTCCGAACGTGCGGCTGCGCGGCCGCGCCGTCGCGACCAATGCGCCGCCGCACGGCGCCTTCCGCGGTTTCGGCGCGCCGCAGAGCCTGTTTGCGCTCGAGCGCCACATGGATCGCGTTGCCGCGGCGGTCGGTCTCACACCTGACGCGCTGCGGCGGCGCAACTTCATTCGGGCCGGCGACACGAGCGCTGTCGGTCAGGTGATGCGCGACCCGATCGACATGGCGGCGCTCCTCGATCGCGCGCTGTCGATCGCCGACTATCACGCCAAGCGGGCGCGCTTCGACGAGATCAACCCGTCGCTGCGCGTCAGGAAGGGCATCGGGCTCGCGACCTTCATGCATGGCGCGGGATTCACCGGTTCTGGTGAAGATCATCTCGCGTCGGTCGTGGCCGTTGAGGCCGGCGCGGACGGCCGCGTCCGCGTGCTGTCCTCCAACACCGAGATCGGGCAGGGCACCAACACGATCTTCGCGCAGATTGCCGCCGATACGCTGGGCGTTCCCCCAGAGTCGATTGAGATTGCGCAGCCCGATACCTCGATCGTGCCCGACAGCGGCCCGACAGTCGCATCGAGAACATGCATGGTGGTGGGAAAACTGATCGAGACGGCGGCACGTGGTCTCATCGCCGAGTTGAAAAAGGTCGGATTCGCCGACGGCGGGGACGCTGGTGCGTTCGAGCGCGCGTGCGCTGCCTACGCAGTGCGGTTCGGTCCGCTTCGCGCGATCGCCCGCTATCAGGCGCCACCAGGCCTGCGCTGGGACGACGAGACGTATCAGGGCGATGCCTACGGAACGTATGCATGGGCAGTCTATGTGGCCGAGGTGTCGGTGGACACGACGACGTGGGAGACGCGCGTTGACGACTTTGTCGCCGTGCAGGAAGTGGGGAAGGTCATCAATCCCACGCTTGCGACCGGCCAGATCGAGGGAGGCGTCGCGCAGGCGATCGGTTGGGCGCTCTACGAGCGCGTCGTCTGGCGGGAAGGCCGGATGGCCAATGGCGAGATGACCAACTACATCATGCCGACGTCGATGGATCTTCCGCCGATCCGCGTGTTCTTCGAGGAGCAGCCGTACGCCTACGGGCCCTGCGGCGCCAAGGGCATTGGCGAGCTGCCGATGGACGGACCGGCACCAGCGATCCTCAACGCCGTGGCGCATGCGACCGGCGCCGATCCGCGCGCGGTCCCACTGATGCCCGAGACGCTCATGACGCTCATGGAGACGACGCGTGTCTGACATCACCGCGGTCACTGTGTCCTGCCGCGTCAACGGTGTGCCGGCCGAGCTGCGCGGACATCCGATGGACCGGCTGCTCGACGTGCTGCGGGTCGAGCTCCTCCTGACGGGCACGAAGGAAGGATGCGGAGAAGGCGAGTGCGGCGCCTGCTCCGTCGTCATCGACGGCCAGCTGGTGAACAGCTGCCTCGTGCCGCTCCTACACGCGCGCGGGACGTCGATCACGACGATTGAAGGCGTGGCCAAAGGCGATCGGCTGCACGCCGTTCAACAGGCGTTTATCGCGAACGGCGGCGCGCAGTGCGGCATCTGCACGCCGGGAATGGTGCTGGCCGCGGTCACCCTCCTCGAGCGGACGACCGAGCCGTCGCTCGAGGACATCCGCGCCGCGCTTGCCGGCAACCTGTGCCGATGCACCGGCTACACGCGCATCTTCGAGGCCGTGCTTCAGGCGTGCCGGACCACGCCTCCCGAAAAGTCATGAGGTCGTTCCTTCCCGAATTCGATCTGCGCGCGCCCGCGAACCTCGTTGATGCGCTCGAGACTCTCGCGCAGGAACCTGGAGCCTGGCGACCATTTGCTGGCGGGACGGACTTGATGGTGTTGCTCGAGGCGGGGAAACTGCCCCCTGGCCGGTATTTGAGCCTGTGGGGCCTGCCCGAGCTGGGCGGCATCGAGATCACAGACGACGAGATCGTGGTGGGCGCGCTGACGACGTATGCCGACGTGCTTCAATCGGACGCGCTTCAGGCGGAATGTCCGCTGGTGTGCCGCGCCGCGGCCGAGACCGGCGGCGTGGCGACGCAGAATCGCGGCACCATCGGTGGCAACATCGCCAACGCGTCGCCCGCTGCCGATACGCCGCCAGCGCTCCTCGTCTACGACGCCGACGTCGATCTCGTCTCGGTGCGAGGCGTCCGCCGGGTGCCGTACGATCGGTTCCATCTGGGCTACAAGCACATGGATCTCGCGCCCGACGAGCTCGTCCAGTCGGTGCGCCTGGCGAGAGGGCGCGGCGGCTGGCTGCAGGCCTGGCGGAAGGTCGGCACGCGCCGCGCGCAGGCCATCTCCAAAGTGTGCTTTGCGTCGGCAATCGATCTGACCGGCAGTGCCGTGCGCGACATCCGGATCGCCCTTGGCAGCGTGGCCCCGACCGTCGTCCGAGCGTCGCTCGCCGAGGCCGCGATTCGCGGGCGCGCGCTGACCCACGAGACGATCGCCGCCGGCTGCGATGCGCTGGCGCGCGACATCGCCCCGATTGACGATCTGCGCTCTACCGCGGAGTATCGCTTGCGCGTCGCACGCAATCTGCTGGAAGAGTTCCTGACCTCAGCGGTGGCGTGACTCCGATCACCGTATCTCCGTAATCTATCCTTGCGAACAGTCGGAACCAGTGCGGCATGCAGCAATCTTGGATCTCGAACGTATGGCTGACCTCATCAGTCATCAAATTGTGTGACGATTCGAGCTTCCTCAAGGCAGCGGGCGATGAAGTCCTCGACTCGACGCCGGGTGTATCATCGATACTTTCGGAGGACGCAACAACCAACAGCTGAGCGGTAAACACAGACGATTAGGAGATGTCATGAAGACCACGACAGCCCGTGCATCACTGATCGTCTTGCTACTAAGCCTGCTCCCGCGAGTAATCCAAGCAGCACCCATTCAGCTCAACTTCGGCGGCACGGTGAACGGCGTGGAAGATCCGTTCGGCTTGATCGGCTCGCTCGTCGCTATCGGCGATCCGATCCTGGCGAGTGTTCGGTATGACACCACGACGACCGACTTGTACCCTGACGATCCGACTCGAGGCACGTATCTGTCGCCCGGGTGGTTGACACTCGACATCAACGGCCTGGCGTTCGAGCACAGAGCCGGCGTGCTGGTCGACGTCTTCCATCACGGGCCCGGAAATCAGGAGTTCTTCCAGGCGCTCGTGTGCTGCGGTGCCATCGGAGATTTCGGGAGCCCGACGGCGTGGCCCGACTCGCTGCCACTGTTCTCTCACTATGTAATGTTGTTGTCGATTGGTCAGACGGCCCTGCCGTACACCCTTCTTTCAAGTGACGCCCTGCCTCCCTCGCTGGATCTTGCCTTGGCAGACTTTGCGAGGGGCCAAGTCTCATCCAGTACGTCGGACCGGGCGACATACGGTATCCACTTCCAGTTGACAAGCGTGCTGGAGCCGGTGCCGGAACCGGGAACGTTGGCGCTTTTTAGTGCTGGTCTGGCCTTGGGACTGTCTCGCTATCGTGCGTCACGCGCACATCGAGACGCCAATCGGGCGCCTGAGGCCTAATGGTCTCACCAAAGCCCTGACACACTGACATCTCTGCGTTTTTAATGGCACCGGCCTCCCGTGCGGAGGACCGCGTTATCGCAGGCGCGATCGCGGTTTGTCACAACACCACGCCAGGCGTAACTCATTGAGCCGGATGCGATACGAGCGACCTAAATCCGGGAATGACGGACGGAACCCGCGCGAGCCGGCCGCGATCACCCAGGTTCGGATGTGAGCGCAAAACCATCCGCAGACCGACCCTGCTATCGAGCGAAGCAATAGAACCGCCCCGCCCCGCCGCGCGGCACCGTGTCGGCGCAATTCAGGCTGGCGTGTGCCGAGTTCCACGACGACAGCGTGCCGGCGGTGCTCTGGTTGGGGCCCATCCCGTCCGAATGCCCCACCTGTGCAGCCTGGCTTGCTGAACTGGACGTCCAATCCGAACACGTCGATCCGGGAAGGAGGGTTCCATCGGCGTTCGACCCGGTCAGGATGTCGTGCTGGACCGGACTCGGCGAGCCGGTCCACTGCCCGTTGATGCGTTGCCCGCGTTCGTCGAGGAACAAGGCGGCGTCACCCGTCCGCGAATGCAATTCGGTGAGATTGTTGGCGACGATGACGAGGCCGGCGTTGTACCAGGGGCCTGTGCCGATCCGATCCCGCGCGTGCGTTGGTTGATTGCCGTTGGCCGGATCCCGCTCGACACTCAGGTAGGCCCGCCAGGTGCGAGAGGGTTGCCCCGTCGCGGCGGCCAGCCGTTGACACGTTCCATCAGCTCCGGCGAGGCCTCCCAGATTGCCGGTGGCCCTCGTTTCACTGGTAACGAAGAAGCTCATCGATGGGCCCGACGGCGCAGTCGGCGTGTTGTCGTCGTCGCACCCGGCAGCGGACAGGATCAACATGCAGATCAGGTAGCGTCTCATGCCTTCCCGCCTTTTCGGCATCGACGCAGCGCAAGATCGGGACCAACGAGACGACGACAAAAACGCCTATGACTCGGCGCGCTCTGAATGGTCGAGTTCAGTACGCCGATACAGGCGACGAAAAAATGCTACTCGCACGGTAAGTCGATTAATTTCAGAGCCGGCCTCGAATCGATCGTGCGGCAGCCTATTCCAGAAATACGATGGCGGGCAGAGTCAGCCGCTCGATGACGATGTCTCGCAGCGGAAGAACTGCGCCATTGTCAGCTCATCCCGAGCGTGCGAAGGAGTAGTCGAGCGCCAGCAGGTCCGCATCTGCCTCGTCCGTCCCACGTGTCGAGGGGACCGCAGTCACTGCGGGCTCCGACGACCAAGGTCGTCCAACATCCGCCTTGCGTCCTCCAACAACTCTCCGGTGACGCCGCTCGCGACAATCTCTCGAAGGTACGCGCGCGCCTTCCCTGCATCGCGCTGCGCCGACATTTGAGCGAGAGCCATCCAACTCCAGGCGTGAAACAAACGATTCAAGAAATCCGGCTCCTGGTTGGGCAGTTCGAGGATGTCCTGGAAGCATTTCGAGCCCTCCGCCATGCGCCCCCGTTGCTGCAACAGGTAGCCCTGGGCCAGGAGCAGCCATCGGTTCATTGGATGCGCTTCCAGCAAACGTGCGCCTTCCTGGAGGGCCTGGTCCTTGCTGTGTGCGTCCGGAAGTCGAAGTGCGGCAAAATGCATGACGGGGTCGAGCGCGTCATCGCGGTACCGTGTCCGCGCGATGTCATGCTTGCGCTGCGCCGCCGCCCCGCGGCCGTTCCAGAGGTCGATCAGCGTCCACGCGAACAGTTCGTCACGGTATCGGTACGTCGTGCCGACCTCCAAATCGGCGAGGTGATGTTCGATCGCTGGGTGGTCTGCTCGCAGCATCGGCAGTGGCCTGCCGGGCGTCGAGAACGCGAACAGGCGCACGAAACTCATGGCGAAGGGTGACTTGGATCCGTCGCCCATCAACAGCCGGAAGGGGTCGCTGAGCACGTTCGCATTGGCGAGCACGAAAAGTGACAGGTTACGCGCGGGTATCCGTACGAGCAGGGCGCCGGAGTGTTCAGGGTCGTCCTGACCGAAGCTCCAGACGATCTGCTGACGCTGCACGGTCTGCGTGAACCAGCCGAGGCTCACGGGAAGTTGCGGTACCCGCAGCCGAGCGCGATGGAGACTCGAGCCGTGCCATCGACGCCGGGCGCAGCAGTTCGCCACGATCCAACGCGGCGAGGTAGGCAGCCATGTCGTCGGTCGTCGACACGAGGCCTGCATGTGCTCCCAGGGCCGGCGAGGGATGCACCTGCATTCTGGCCCGTTCGAGGATTCGCTCGCGGATGACGGTCTCGAAGCTTTCGCCCAGGATGGCCTCGATCACCTCTTCGAGCATTGCGTATCGAGTCGTGCCGTAGACGTACTCGACGCCGATGTGGCCCTCCGACGTGTGAGTCAGCAGATGCCTGACGAGCACGTCGTCTGGCAGCCTGAGGCTTGGAGCATATCGGCGCGCCGGTCGATCGAGGTCGAGTTTGCCTTCCTCGACGAGCTGCAGCGCAACGACGGCGGTGACGGTCTTGGTCACCGAAGCGATCCGCAGCGGAGTCGAGGTGGCAAATGAACGGCTTCCGGAGCCCTGCTCGACACCGAATGCGGTGGTTGCGATGGTCTTGCCATTCTCGACGATGGCGTAAGCGAGCCCTGGAATCGCGAGCGCTGACTGCAGGCTCTGAATCTCCTTCTCGAATGCGGCGATGTTTGGTCGCCATGTTGCCGACCTGTCGTCCTGTCCGGAGGAGTGACAACCGGGGGAAACGGCGAGCAGACCGGCGAGCGCCGTAATATTCAGTAGAGTAGGACGCTTGATCGGCATTTCCGCGGAGTCAGCAGATTGAATCAAGTGAGAATCGGGGTCAGGTTCGTTTCCCGCACGCTCCGAATAATATAGAAAACCCGCGCGCGGCTCCGAGGTAGCGCGATCCTGTAACGGGGGCCGGTGTGACGACTCGGTGGGAGCTTCTCGTCTAGTGGAATCCCTCAACGCCGCCGCCTATTTCGTCGACCGGCACCTCGAGGAGGGTCGCGCCGGCGCGACCGCAATCGAATGCGGCGATCGGCGCCTCTCGTACGGCGAGCTGCACGAACAGGTCAATCGCGTGGGCACGGCGCTTCGCGAGCGGCTCGGCGTGCGTCCGGAAGAGCGGGTCCTGCTGCTGATGCTCGATTCGCCGGAGATGATCTCGAGCTTCTTCGGCGCGATCAAGATCGGCGCCGTGCCGGTTCCCATCAACACGCTCTGGACGTCAGCCGATTACGAATTCGTCCTCCGCGACGCGCGCCCACGCGTCGTCATCGTCACGGACTCGCTGCGGCCGCGCATCGTTGATGCCGTGCGACGGTGTCCGTGGGTTCGCCACCTCGTCGTCTTTGGCGAGGCGTGCGACGGGGAGATCGGCTTCGACGAGCTCGTTGGAAGCGGCTTGCGGGAGCTCGAACCAGAGTCGACGTCGGCTGATGCGCCGGCGTTCTGGCTCTACTCGTCAGGCGGTACCGGCTCGCCGAAGGGTTGTGTCCACCTCCAGCACGACATGCTCGTCTGCGCCAACAACTACGCGCGTGGCGTGCTGGGAATCAACAGTCAGGATCGGTGCTTCAGCGTCGCGAAACTGTTCTTCGCGTACGGGCTCGGCAACGCGATGTATTTTCCGCTCGCCGTCGGCGCCACTAGCATTCTCTGGCCCGGCGCGGTCACGCCGCCCGTCGTCTACGACCTGATTGAGCGCTACCGGCCGACGTTGTTCTACTCCGTGCCGACACATTTCGCGATGATGCTCGCGCACCATCGCGAGGGCCGCGACTTCGATTTGTCGAGCATTCGCTCGGCGGTCTCGGCCGGCGAAGCGCTGCCACCGGTTGTGCACACTCGGTTTCGCGAGCGATTCGGCGTCGAGATCCTCGATGGCATCGGATCGACTGAAGTGCTGCACATCTTCATCTCGAATCGGCCGGGACAGTCGCGCGCTGGCTCGAGCGGGCAACTGGTTCCCGGCTACGATGCGCAAATCGTCGACGAGCAGGGCGGGGTAGTCCCGCCGGGAGCGACCGGCCAGCTGCTGATTCGGGGGGACTCTACCTGCGCGTATTACTGGAACCGGCACGAAAAGACCAAAGAGACGATCGTCGGGCACTGGATTCGAACCGGCGATCACTACCGGCGGGACGACGAAGGCTTTTTCTGGTTTGCCGGTCGCTCCGACGACATGCTGAAAGTGGGCGGCCAATGGGTCAGTCCCGCCGAGCTCGAACAAACGCTCGTCGAACACCCCGACGTGAGCGCCTGCGGAGTTGCCGGCCGCGCGGATCACGACGGCCTCATCAAGCCGGTTGCCTACGTCGTCGTGCGCGATGGAGTGGAGACGACGCCGGAGCTGGCTGCGACGCTGCGGCAATTCGCGCGCGAGCGGCTGGCCGAGTACAAACGGCCGCGGTGGGTGGAGTTCGTGCAGGTGCTACCGATGACCGCCACGGGGAAGGTGCAACGGTTCAAACTTCGACAGCGTGCGGCCCACCGCGCTGACCAGCCGTGATTCTTCCGACCGGTGCGATCTCCAGGCGAGCGGGGCTGTCGTCAGCTACCGTCCCGCCGGAGCTGCAGGGAGCAGGCTGGGCAGCGAGCCTTTCGATTCGACCAGGCGCTGCGCCAGGTAGTTGGCTACGGTCGCATCGTTCCGCGCGTCAGTGAGATAGGCCGTGCGCATGAGCTGCTCCCGGCGCGTCCGCAGCGTCTCGGTAATGCGTTCTTTTACGCCCGGCGTCGACAGGTCGCGCTGGCCTGCCTGCTCGTGCGCGACGACGAGCACGAGCGTGTGCGCGCCGCCGGCGCTCGCCACGTTCACGGTGCCTGGCGTCTTGTTCAGCACGGCGTTGCGCAGTTGCGGTGGCGCCTGGTTCAGCCTCGACACCGGCACGAAACCGAGGTCGCCGCCACGCGGAGCCGACTCCGGGTCCTCAGAGTATCCGGCCGCGAGCTCTCGAAAGGACGCTCCAGCCTTGAGCCGCTCCATCAGCATCCGAACCTTGGCGACCGCTGCCTGTGGCGTCGTGGCATCGTCTCCGGTCCCGTTGGCCGTCTGTGCTTCGCGCACCGGCGTCACCACGATCTGCGCGATGTGATACGACTCCTCCGCGACATTGAACTGCGCGCGATTGGCGTTGAAAAAATCGGTGACGTCCTTATCCGTGACGCTGATCTTGGACCCGACTTCCTGCTCGATGACTTTTTGCGTGAGCAGTTCGCGCCGGAGCCCCTCGCGCATGTCTTCCGGAGTCAGGTTGCGCTTCTTCAGCTCCTGCTGGAAGGCGTCGTCGGCGATGTTCTTCTTCGCGTTGGCATAGGCGGTGTCGAGGTCGCTCTGAGGCACCTCGATCTTCAACGTGCGCGCCTTCGCCAGCAGAATCTCCTGAACGATGAGGTCGTTGAGGAGGTTCAGCTTGGCCGTCAGCATCTCCTCCTCCGACAGCGTCTGCGACGTGTCCCGCGCCCGCCGATACGCCTTGTCGACGTCGTCTTTGGAAATTGTGGGCCGTCGACGACCGCCCACGTGTCGGGGGTGACCGTTACGGCCGGGGTCGAGGGCGTCGAACGGCACGCCGTGCTGACGGATGCGACAGCGAGCGCGCCCAGCGTCATGAAAACGAATGGATGTCGGCGGCCGGCTGCGGGACTGGATCGAAACATATTTGGCAGCGTACTCCGGATCAGCTAGGGCAAGAAACCAGTTTGTGGAAATCGCGCATTTTCAGGTCAGCGCCAGGTAGTCGTGGACGAAACGCACGACCATCGAGCCTTCGCCGACGGCGGACGCGACGCGGTTCATGGCGCCGGCGCGAATGTCGCCGGCCGCGAACACGCCGGGCGCGCTCGTCTCGAGGGGCATCGGCTCGCGGCGCTCCTTCCAGATGCGCGGGAACCGGCGATCCGCAGGCGAGATCCCGGCCGGTGAGGACGAATCCTTTGGCGTCGCGCAGCACGGCCGTCGAGCAGCCAGTCGCTCCGCGGCTTCGTGCCGATGAAGACGAACACCGCGTCGATGTCCTCGACCTGCCACGCGCCATCGCCCTGCTTGAGCGCGACGCGTTCGACGTGGCCGTTCCCTTCGACGCGCGCGAGCTCGGTCCGTGGCCTGACGCGAATGTTCGGCGTCTTTTCGATCTGCTCGATCAGGTACCGTCGACATCGTGTCGCGCAGCGACTCGCGGCGCACGACGATCTGCACCTCCGTCGCGTAGCGCGCCAGATGCATCGCCGCCTGTCCGGCCGAGTTCCCACCGCCGACGACGAGGACGCGTCGGCCGCTGAACGCCGGCGCCTCCGTCGTCGCCGCGCCGTAGTAGACGCCGGCGCCCGTGTGCGTCGCCACGCCCGGCGCAGGATGCTCGCGGTACTCCATGCCGGTTGCGGCCAGCATGGTCCGCGTGACGATCTGGCGGCCGTCGCTGAGCGTCAGCTGCTTGTATCCCGCGTCGATGGAGACGCCGGTGACCTCGAGCGGCACGAGCAGCTCGGCGCCGAGCCGCTGCGCCTGCGTGACGGCGCGCCGCGTCAGTTCGCTGCCGCTGACGCCGGCGTGGAAAGCCGAGATAGTTCTCGATTCTGCGAGCTGCTGCCGGCCTGGCCGCCGGGCGCGTGCCGATCGAGCAACAGCGTCCGCAGCCCTTCCGAGGCGCCGTAGACCGCCGCCGCGAGGCCGGAGGGGCCGGCGCCCACAATCACGAGATCGTAGAGATCGAGCGTGGCCGACAGCGATCGGCCGAGACGCTCGGCGACCTGGCGCGGCTCGGGGTTGCGCAGCGACGGATCCCATCCTCGAAGAACAGCGCCGGCAGGTCGCTGACGCCGATCCCGGCCGCGTCGAGCAGGCTTCGCGCGTCCGGATCGCGCGCGACATCGAGCCAGCGATAGGGGATGAGATTGCCCGCGAGAAAGTCTCTTGATCTCGTGCGAGCGCGGCGACCACTGATGTCCAACCAGCCGCAGTCCCTTCGCCTCAGGAAGATATTCGGCCTGCCACGCGTCGAGCAGATCGTCGACCACCGGGAACAGGCACTCCTCGGGCGGAGTCCACGGCTTCGAGAGGTAGTGATCGAGGTGCGCGACGTTGATGGCCTTGATGGCGGCGTCGATGTCCGAGTAGGCCGTGAGCATCACGCGACGCGCCAGCGGATAGATGTCGCGCGATTGCGCGAGCACGTCGGTTCCCTGCATGCCCGGCATCCGCTGATCGCTGATCACCATGGCCAGCGAGTCGCCGCGCGCCTTGAGCTCGCGGATCGTGGCGAGCGCCTCTTCGCCAGACGACGCGCTGACGATCGTGTAGGACTCCCGGTACCGCCCGCGCAGATCGCGGCGCACCGCCGCCAGCACCTGCGGATCGTCGTCGACGACGAGCAGCACCGGTTTGTTCACGGACGTGCTCCTGGCCGGATCCGCCTGCGCGAGCGGAAGCGAGACGCGAAACTCGGTTCGCCCAGGCGCCGTCTCGAACTCGATCTCGCCGTCGTTGTGGCTGACGAGGCGGCGGACGATGTCGAGGCCGAGGCCGGTGCCTTTGCCGACCGGCTTGGTCGTGAAGAACGGTTCGAACAGGCGCTCGCGGATCTCGGCGGGAATGCCGGGTCCGTTGTCGATGACGCGCACGACGACGCGCTGCCGCTCGCGATTCGCGGTCACCTCGACCCGGCCGTTTGCGGGAACGGCATCGAGCGCGTTGTCGATGAGATTCGCCCAGATCTGGTTGAGCTCGCCGGCGAAGCCGCGCACCCGCGGCAGATCGGGCTCGACGCTGACGATGACGGCGACCGACTTCGACCGCGCCTTGGCTCTGAGAACGGCGACGGTGTTGCCAAGGCTCGGCGTCAGGTCCACGGGCTCGGCCACCGTCGCCTGGTCCATGTGCGTGAAGCCCTTGATGGCCGTGACGAGGCCCGAAATCCGCGTGGCCGCTTCCTGAATCTCCGACGCGATGCCGCGAACCGAACAGCCGGCCGCGGCCCAGCGGAGGACCGCGTCGAGCGGCGGTCCGCTCACCGCGCGCGCGATCCGATCGAGCGCGTCGACCGTCACGGCGGTTTCGGCGAGCGGTCCGGCAATCGCAGCGTCGACGCCGTGATCCGTCGAGCCAGTCGGCGATGGCGTCCTCGCGTTCGGCCTGCTGAATCGGAGACGAGCACGCCCGGCGCTCGCGCCGCGAGGCACGAGACGCGCAGCGCGTCGATGGCGGCGAGTTGCGCATCGGTCAGGTTCGAGGCGCCGAGCGCGCGCGTCGCCTGCTCGGCATCGTCCAGACGGTGTCTCGAGCAGCGCGGCGCTGCGTTCGATCGCGGCGGCCGGGTTGTTCAGCTCGTGCGCCAGTCCGGCAGACAGTTTGCCGAGTGAGACCATCTTCTCGTCGTGCAGGCCGCTCGACGTAAAGACCCGGGCGCGATCGAGCATCTTGTGCACGAGGATCGACGTAATCGCGTGGCAGTCGCGAATCATCGCGGTGAGGTCCTCGCAAGGGACCTCGAGAATCTCCGACGGTTCCTGGGCGACTGAGTCCCCGGGAGGGCTGACGAGTCGCGAGTAGGGCAGCATGCCCGCGACGTCGCCGCCCCGCCACTCGAGGACCTTGTGGCGTCCGGCGCCGCGGTCCACATAGATGGCGATGTGGCCCGTCAGCACGACGAAGAGGCCGGACACCGGCACGCCTTTCGCGCTCAGCATCTCTCCCTCGTCGAGGCGTCGAAGAGACCCGTGTGACGCCAGCCAGGCGAGCTCCTCGCGCGGCGCCGCGCCGAGGGTCTTGTGGTCGGCGAGCCGATCCAGCAGGTCTGTCACGTGATTCGTTCCCATTCTGTGCGAGTGCCGGAAACCGAAGAATGTTACATCACTTAGAATGACCCGTCCTTTGCTGCGGGGGTGAGAACATGCGGCAACTTCGATATTCGGTCGCGGCGAGCCTGGACGGCTACATTGCGGGGCCAAACGGCGAGTTCGATTGGATCGTCATCGATCCGGAGATCGATTTCGCGTCGATGTACGCCGGGTTCAGCGGACTGGTGATGGGCCGCCGTTCGTACGACGTGTTTGTGTCGACAGGTGGTGGGGAGGGGCCCGCGCTGCCGGTCTACGTTTACTCGCGCACGCTTGCGGAGGGTGAACGAGACGGCGTGACGTTTGCCAGGGATGCCGTTACGCATGTGCGCAGCCTCAAAGAGTCGACTGACAGCAAGCCGCTCTGGCTGTGGGGCGGCGGCGAGCTGTTTCGCGAGCTCGCGCAGGCTGGACTCGTCGACGGCATCGACGTGGCAGTTATTCCTGTCGTGCTCGGTGGAGGGATTTCGCTGCTGCCCGCTCCTGGTCCGCGCCTGTCGCTCCAACTGCGCGGGCATCGGCTGTATGCCACGACGGGCACGCTCTTTCTCGAATACGACATCAGGCGGCTGTAGACGCTCGAGACCGAATGTCCTGGCCGACGCGCTGCAGCATGGTCGCCGTCAGCAGCGTCCAGTCATCGGGCTGCGGACGCCCGCCGAACCGCTCTCGCGCGCGCGTGAGAATCGACTCGAGAAGGGGCGCTCCACCGTCCGCATGCTGCTCGATCGCGCTTAGAAGGCTTTCTTCACCAGAGTCGTCTTCGCGCGCGAGCGCGTCCGCAACTCCGTCCGTGTATAGGAGGAGAAGATCACCAGCGCCAACCGACACGCTCTGTTCCTCCCACGTGCAGGTCCGAAACGCCGGCGAGACGAGCGGCCCAGTGCTCGCGAGGCGCACCAGCCCTTGTTCCTTCGTGCGCAGCAGCCCGGCTGGGTGGCCGGCGTTGACGTAGTGAAGTCGCCCTTCCTCAATTGAGAGGACCGCAGCGATCAGCGTCACGAACTTCTCGGGGCCGAACGCGGCCATGTTGTTCCACAGCCGGTCGACGACGGCGAGTGGTTCGTAGCCGTGCGCGTCGGACGCGCGAAATGCGGACTTGACGACGCCGGTCAACATCGCCGCCGAGACGCCGTGACCCATGACGTCGGCGACGAGGAGCGCCACCTTTCCCGAGCCGATCGAAACGTAGTCGAAGAGATCGCCGCCGAGCTCGGAGCAGGAGACGTATCGAGAACAGATTGAGAGGCGATCGATGACCATTTCGGCGGCCGGCAGGAGGCCCTGCTGGAACGCCCGCGCTTCGCCGAGTTCCTTTTCGAGCCGGTGGACGTGGCGACGGTTCTCCTCCCGGCGCCAGCGCAGTTCCAGGCACCGCTCGACCAGCGTCTGCAGCACCTCCCGATCGAACGGCTTCTGGATGAAGTAAAACGCCCGGCCGCGAATCGCGCGAATCAGCTTCTGATCGAGATCGTCCAGGCTGCCCGTCATCAGGATGATGTCGACATCGGGCTGGTCCGACTTCAGCCGTACCATCAGCTCGAAGCCGTCCAGCCCGGGCATTCTGATGTCGAGAATGACGAGGTCCGGATTGAACTCGGTGGCGAGCGCCACGGCGTCTGCCGAGGATTGACTTCCAACCACGCGGTGCACGCCGCCCAGCACGCGCTCGACGGCACGGACCATGCCCGGCTCGTCATCGACCACCAGGATGCGCGCTGCTCGTTTCATTGCATTGCCGGAGGAAGTGTCGCCGGCACGCGGGACATCGCGCCCGCAAGATTGGAAGACGCCCAGGGCACGGTCACCTGAACACGCGTGCCCTTGCGCGGCTCGCTCTGCAGGCTCATCGTGCCGCCAATCTCCCAGAGGATGGAGCGGCAGATGGACAGGCCCAGGCCGTTGCCGTTGACCTTGGTCGTGAAAAACGGCTCGAACACCCGCTGAAGATCCTCGGGAGCGATCCCGCAGCCGGTGTCGGCAATCGTGATCGCCATCTGGTCCTGTTGCGGTTCGACACGGACCGTGACGTTGCCACCCTTCGAGCTGGCATCGCGCGCGTTGGTCAGCAGGTTGAGGAAGACCTGTTCGAGATCGCTCTGCCCGCAGGCGACCGGCGGGAGATCGTCCTTCGTTTCGACCATGAGATCGATTCCGCGCCGCTCGATGCCGTCCTTGAGCACGGCCAGCGTGGTTTCGAGCGCCGGTTGGACCTGCCCGTGATGAGTACGGCGGGCCCCGCCGCGCGCGAACGACAGCATTCCACCGAAAATTCGCCGGCAGACCTGCATCGACTTCTGCACTTGCTCGAGATCGGCCAGGTACACCCCCGGTTCCATCATGCCGCTTTGCAGGTCCGCCTGAATCTGCTGGATGAGCGGCAGCATGGATCCAAGGGCATTGTTCACATCGTGCGACACGGTTCGTGCGAGGTCGGCGATCGCGTGCTTGCGCTCAGCCGTCACGATCCGCGCCTGGAGTGATTCGGTGCGCGTCAGGTTCTGGATGGCGACGGCGGCCTGAGAGCGAAAGCGATCGACGAGCTCGACATCGAAGAGCGTGAGCTTTCCCGGGTGACGCGCCGCGACCTTGAGGATGCCGAACATGCCGTCGCGCGCGACGAGCGGCGCACACAGCATGGACGCTTCGCGTTCGTCAGTGTCTGACCCGCCGCGGTTGTAGTCGAGCATCTCGGCGAGACGGGCCACGGGCTTCCCCGTCCACTCGCTCCAGACATCGCCGCGACGATCGAACCCATGGATCTCGGCAGACGCCAGCGCAGCGTGAAGTGCCGCGTCGACCGGCACGGTGAGGCCGATGCGGTGGCTTGGCGCCTTTGTCCACGAGATTTGTTCCGCGACCACACGAAGACTGTCCTCACCGTTCTCCCGGATCAACAACGCGGACGAGTGATCGTAGTGCGTCAGCGAGCGCAGGCCGGCCAGGATCTGGTAGAAGAGATCCTTCGGGTGGATCTGCTCCATGATTCTCCGGTCGATCCGATCGCGGACCTCGAGCATCCGTTCGCGGTCCATGAGCTGAATCGTTTCGGACACGGCCGCGGTGATCCGCGCCAGCAGCCGCCCGTCGTCGTGGTCGAACGCCGGCTGAGGTCGCGTGAACACCATCGCCCCCCAGGCGGCGCCATGCCGGCGGATAGGCGCCATCATCACGCCGGTGCGCGCTGGCGGGTTGGTGTGACGAATGAACCGGCCGATGTGCTGGAGATCCCAATCGCCATCGCGTGGCACGGTGAGAAGTACGCGCGCGTCCGGTTCGCCGGCGTCAGCGACGGCGACGCAGCCTCGGGTCGCCTGAAAAAAGGTCCGGCTCTCCCGGAGCGCATGCCCCATGGCCTTCCGCGGCTCGCGGATAGACCGCAGATGCCGCGACAGCTTGTCGAGGAACTTGAGGAACTCGAGTTCCCGGGATGTGGACAGCATGATTCCGCTCCGGGGAGCTGTGAACGCCCGCCTGACGACGGCTGAATCCGCCATCTTACTGCGCCAGCCGGATCGAGCGGAAGCAGCGATCCGTCGAAAGAATCGAGCGGCCCCGAAACCGTTTGCCAGTCCCGTCGTATAGTTCTACTATGCAGAGCATATGGCCAGGCGAGAGCACCTCGGAGAGCTCGAACAAATCGTTTTGCTCGCCGTCCTGCGGCTTGGCGGAGACGCCTACGGCGTGCCAATCCGGCTCGAGATCGAGCGCCGGACAGGCCGTGCGCTCACGGTCGGCGCGCTGTACCGGACGCTCGATCGGCTCGAAGCGAAGGGCTACGTGACGTCCTGGTTCAGCGATCCGACTCCCGAACGTGGCGGCCGGTCGAAGCGCTACTTCAAGATCCGGCCGATCGGACTGCGGACGTTGCGCGCCAGCCGCGAGGCGCTGTCGGCCATGTGGGAAGGCCTCGAGCCGCAGGTGATGCGTGGTTCCTGAACAGGGACGATGGCTTCGGGGGCTGATTCGCGTCGCTCGATGGCGTGCCTCCGAGGCCGAGCTCGGCGATGTGATGGAAGAGTACGCAGTCAGGCGGGCGGAGCTCGCTCTGGCTGATCCGCGAGATTTTCAGCGCCGTTCGAAGGCCCCGGACCCACGAAACGCTTCACGAAAGAAGAGCCAAGATGCTGTCGAACGTATGGACCGACACTCGGTACGCCGTGCGGACGTTTCGCCGCAATCCAGGATTCGCTGCCGCCGCGATGATTCCGATCGCGCTCGGAATCGGCATCAATACGGGAATCTTCGCCATTCTCAGCAACGTCGCCCTGCGGCCCCTGCCGACTCCCGACTCGACGGCGCTCGTGACCGTCCACCAGGATTTCCAAGGCGTCAAAGGCCGGAGGGTCCACGGCGCAAGAAGCCATGTTCTCGGTGCCAGAGTACGAGACGTATCGAGACACCACCAAAACGCTCTCCGGCATCATGGCCTACACCAAGGCCTGGAGCTTCACGCTCGGCGGGAAGACGCCGCAGGAGATCGAGGGCGTGCTGGTCACCTGCAACTACTTCGACGTCCTCCGGGTCAGGCCGTCGATCGGCGCGGGATTCACTCAGGCGAATTGCGCCGCGCCGAACGCCGCGCCGTCAGTCGTCCTCAGCCATGCGCTCTGGACGCGCGTGTTCGATGCCGATCCTGACATCGTTCGGAAAACGATCACCCTCGATGGCCAGACTGTTGCGGTCGTCGGCGTGGCCCCTGAGGGCTTCGACGGAATCGACTTCACGAGAGCGGCGTTCTTTGTCTCGACTATGCTCCAGCAGGAGTATCACAAGAATCCGCAGCTCAGCTGGCTGACGATGGTCGGGCGGCGGGCCAATGGATCCGGAATCGATGAAGTGCGCGCCGAGCTGGCCGTGATCGGCAGCCGGATCGATCGCTTGCAACCTGGCCGCGCGACGACGTTGATTGTGGCGCCTGCAACGTCGTTGTCCCTGCCCGTCGCCCGTAGCGAGTTCCTGGCGATGTCTGCAATCGTCCTGGCGTCATTCGGACTCGTGCTTCTCATCGCCTGCGCCAATGTCGCAAATGTGCTGCTTGCGCGAGCCGCTGGCCGGACGAGAGAAATCGCGATCCGCCTGTCGGTCGGCGCCAGCCGCTGGCGATTGATCCGACAGATGCTGACTGAGAGCCTGATGATCGCGATCGTCGGGGGCCACGGCGGGCTCACTCTTGACGTGGTGGTCGTTCCAGCTTCTGCTCCAGAAACTTCTCGCCAGCCTTCCTGGAACCGTGTCCCAACCAAGAATCGACGCGAACATGAGCCTGAACGCCCTTTGGTTCAGCCTGGCGCTGACTGCCGTCACGGCGCTGGTCTTCGGCCTGGTCCCGGCGCTGCAGGCAACCAAGCAGGACCTGCAGGCGTTCACAAAGCAGAACGGCGCCGACTCCGCGGGCCCCACGCGCGGCTGGCTCAGGGGGCTCCTTATAGGTATCCAGGTTGCCGTCTGCATGGCGCTTCTCGTGTCTGCGGGTTTGCTGCTGCGGGCGCTGCACGCTGCAGAAACCACCGATCCCGGCTTCGACTACCGCAACGTCGCCGTCGTATCCACCAGCTTTCGAGGCCCCGGCTATGACGACGCGCGAGTGGCGTTGCTTCGGCGGCAGCTGCGCGAGCAAATTGGGAGCCAGGCCGGAATCGAGGCGACATCACTGGTCGGCAAAACCCCCCTGAGCCCGGGCCACATGCAGACGACGTTCCGCCGCGCCGGCGAGGAAGCGGCGCACGACGTCGACATCAACCCTGTGTCGCCTGAATATTTTTCGCTGATTCGGATTCCCATCGTGCAAGGCCGCACGTTCACGTCGGCCGAGCTCGAAGAGACGCCGCGCGCGGTGATCGTCACCGAAGCGACCGCGCGCCGGTACTGGCCTGGGCTGGATCCGATCGGCCGCTCGATCGTCTTCGGATCGAACACGGACAGCCCGCTCCAGATCGTCGGCATTGCCAAGGATGCGCAGGTGTCCAACGTGGCGAAGACGGAATCGAGCTACATCTATTTGCCGGCAGGCTCGCCCGCCGAACGCGGCCATGACGATGCTCGTGCGAAGCCAGGTCGACTTCGACACGTTGGCGACTGGCATTCGCGCGGTGACACAAGCGCTCGATCCGACGCTCGTCGTGAGAGTCACGCCTCTTCAAGAGAACCTGGACTACTGGCGGGCGGGGTCGCGAGTGATCGCGAGCCTGTCCGGGTCGCTCGGCCTCCTGGCTCTACTCCTGGCGTGCGGAGGGGTCTACGGCGTCGTTTCCTACGTGGTGGCGCGGCGCCGTCGTGAGGTTGGCATTCGAATGGCTCTGGGCGCCACCGGCCGAGACGTGCGGAGCCTCATCCTTCGTCAGACCCTTCGTCCAGTTGCCGCCGGCGTGCTTGTCGGCGCCATAGGCGCCGCGGCCGCCTCGCGAACGCTCGAGAGCGTCCTCTTCGGCGTCAGCCCATTCGATCCAGTGGCCTTCATCGGCGCGCCGCTCTTCCTGTTTGGCGCTGCAGCAGTCGCAACCCTATTGCCTCTCCGCCAGTCGATGAAGGTGGATCCGATCAGCACGCTTCGAGACGAGTAGCGGCCGGCTCGGCTCACTCGCCAGGTTGTGGCAGGTTCGTCAGCACGGTGGTCAGGAGGACGGCAGTCGTCGCGAGCGCGATCTCGAGGGCAGCGGCGCGCGCGAATCGTTCCCGCTGGCCAGTCTCACGGAGTCGCGGCGTCAGGTGGCGCCAGTTGACGTAGCCGACGCTCGCGGCCGACAGGAAGACGGCGACCTTCAAGAGGAGAACGAGACCGTAGCTCGTCGACAAGAGTTCGCTGAGGCCGCCAACGTGAATGAAAAACGTTGCGACGCCGGCTCCGGCGATCAAGCCAGCCGAAGCGAGGGCGACCGGCGAAAAGCTGCGGACGATCGTCGCGAGATCGTCGGTCGACATCATCCGCCGGCACGTCATCCACAGTACCGTCAGCGTTCCGAGCCACCCTCCGACGCCGAAGACGTGCGCCGCCTGTGCAGCGACTGCGATCGTCCCGGCATGCGCGACGGCATGGCCCGTCAGCGGCACGCTCAGGGCGGAAAGCACTCCGGCCGCGGTCATGGCCGCGGGCGCGCCGGTCCTCCGCTTCGAGAAAACCAGTAGGCCGAGAATGCCGGCGGCAATCACGATCTGGGCGAACATGCCGAGACCCCACGCGCGCGTCGAAAAAATCAGCTGGCGCACCATCAAAAGCGTCGGAATGAGGACCAGGTAGCTGTCGATCACCTGAACGTACAGCCGTCCCACGTAGGCCAGAAGGAGCACCCAGCCAGCGCAGGAGGCAATCTGCAGGACTTTGGCCTGAATCGCCCGGCGCTCGCCTGGATTCAACCCCGCCGCTCGGCGGAGCACGACGGCGTCAAAGACTGCCGCGCCGACGATGAGGGCCGAGGCTCCGTAGACCGCAGCGCGAGTCGTGCCATTGATGACCGTGATGACAACGGGGTCGAGGGTCACTTCGCGGGCGGGTGCTTGGGCTTGATTGAGAACGGTACCGTGCCGCTGATGACGTGCCCGTCATCGCCGGCGGCCTTCCAATCCACTCGATAGGCGCCCGGCTCGAGCGTCGCGCCGACTTTTGCGACAACCGATCGTTCGCCGCCGGCCCGTAGGGGTTCGAGTTTGATTGGGCCGCGGGGGCCGGCAAGCGTCACGCCGCTCAATGGCAGCAAGGGCTCTTCGCTGAACCAGAGCTGCAGCACGTCCGGAGAGGACTCGAGGACGGCATCAGCCGCTGGCGAGGAGCGCGCCAGCTTGAGGTGCGCCGACAACACTGCAGAAGAGAAGCAGACGGTCGCGACCACGAGCCAGCACTGCGTCGCCCGGCTGATAGGCGTTGTCACGATCCCTCCGGGAGCGGCTCAGCTGGGGAGGTGGGCGTCGCGCCTGCGCACGCCCGGCAGATGCACGCCACGTTGCGCTGTTCGTCGGGTACGCGGTCGAGGACTTCGCGCGGGATGGATGTCGACACGCACCAGCAGTCGGCTCTGCCGAGCGCTGCGCCACACTCGTTCTGGTTGCCGCAGAGCGGGCAACGCGTCACTTGGTCCACGAAGGCATGTTACAACGCGGACGGGCTAGCAGCGCGTGGTGCAAGTCCAGCTGCATTCGCCGGGCGATGCATCCCCGCTGGCGGCGTTGCTCCTCGTTCAAATATGCCGAATATTCTCACTCGTCGCGCCTTGCCAGCGGGGCGCCTCGCCCGTCTCGGTGCGACGCTGGACTTGCACCACGCGCTGCTAGCCTTACCAGTTCAGTACACGCGCAAACACCAGCGGCGCGACGATCGTGGCGTCCGATTCGATGATGAACTTCGGCGTGTTCACGGCGAGCTTGCCCCAGGTGATCTTCTCGTTGGGATCCGCTCCGGAGTACGAGCCGTAGCTCGTCGTCGAATCGCTGACCTGGCAGAAATATCCCCAGAGCCGGACGTCGTCGATCCGCAGATCCTGGCTGAGCATGGGGACGACGCAGATCGGGAAATCGCCGGCGATCCCGCCGCCAATCTGGAAGAGGCCGATTGAGGTTCTTGGGCTCGTCGCCCGATACCACTCGGCGAGACGAATCATGTACTCAATCCCCGACCGCACGGTGTGCACGTTCTTGAACGTGCCCTGGATGCAGTGGGCGGCGTAGATGTTGCCGAGCGTCGAATCTTCCCATCCGGGCACGAAAATCGGCAGGTTTGCCCGGGCTGCGGCGAGCAGCCAGCTGTCGGCCGGATCGATCTCCAGGTGCTCGTCGAGACGGCCCGACAAGAGCACCCGGTAGAGGAACTCGTGCGGGAACAGGCGTTCGCCGCTGGCGTCGGATCGCTTCCACTCTTCGAGGACGACGTTCTCGATGCGCCGCATCGCTTCGTGCTCGGGAATGCAGGTGTCGGTGACCCGGTTGAGATGCCGATCCAGCAGCGTCTGCTCGTCTTGCGGAGTCAGATCGCGATAGTGGGGCAGCCGTTCGTAGTGTGAATGCGCGACGAGGTTGAACACGTCCTCTTCGAGGTTCGCGCCCGTGCAGCACACGGCGTGCACCTTGCCCCGGCGAATCATCTCGGCCAGTGACACGCCGAGCTCCGCGGTGCTCATCGCGCCTGCCAGCGCCATCATCATCGATCCACCCGACTCGAGATGCGCGATGTAGGCCACCGCAGCGTCGTTGAGGGACGCGGCGTTGAAGTGGCGGTAGTGCCGTTCGATGAACTCCGAGACCGGACCCAGGCGCTCTTTCCGCTCGGCGACGGCGGGAGTCTTGCCGGGGTGCGTAGAAGGCGTTCGGCCTTTGCCGGACGCAGACACACGAGGAAGGCTGCTCATGTCGCGATGCCTCGGCGACCGTTGTCTCGCGAGATCGGCCCGAGGTCGCGACAGAGCCGTCCCGGGTGCGTCCTACGGCTTGCGCTGGCCAAGCCGCCATCGGAACGCGGGTGGCTGCAACGAAGAGATTACCACGTTCGCGCGCCGGGAGTGTCGCTGGAAAACTCCATGCCGGCCGAGGTCGGCTGCGGCATTCGCGATAAGATCGACGCATGCGCCGAGTAGTTGCCACACTTGTGTTCGCCAGCGGAGTCGTCAGCGCCGGGTCGGCCGCGCCCGCGCAGAGCACTGCCGCGATTCATTCCACGCCGGAAATCACCGCCGAAGTGCAGGCCGCCCTCGCCAAAGTCGCGCCCAGCCTGGTCCGGATCCACGTGGTCTCGGTCGACTTTCAGGACGGCCGCGAGTTGAAGCGCGAAGCCTCGGGCAGCGGCACCATCATCAGCCCCGACGGCCTCGTCATCACCAACCATCACGTCGCCGGGCGCACCCGGGCGATTGCCTGCACGCTGGCGAACCGCGAAGAGATTCCCGCCGATCTCGTCGGCACCGACCCGCTGTCGGATATCGCCGTGCTCCGCCTGCGGCCACCCACGCCGCGCACCTTTCCAGTCGCCAGCTTTGGCGACGTCACGAAGCTGAAGGTCGGCGACCGCGTGCTGGCCCTCGGCAGTCCGCTCGCGCTGTCGCAGTCAGTGACGATGGGCATCGTCAGCAATACCGAGATGATCATGCCGGGCATGTTCTGGCCGTTCAACCGGATGACGCTCGATGGCGAGGACGTCGGGTCGATCGTCCGGTGGATTGGGCACGACGCGGCGATTTTTGGCGGGAATTCCGGTGGGCCGCTCGTCGACATGCAGGGCCAGATCGTTGGCATCAACGAGATCAGCCTCGGGCTGGCGGGGGCGATTCCCGCGGACTTGGCGCGCGAGGTGGCCGAATCGATCATCCGCGACGGCCGCGTGAAGCGAGGCTGGATCGGCCTCGAGGTGCAACCGCTCCTGACGTCGAGCAAGGCCACGCGGGGCGCGCTCATCGGCGGGACGATCGACGGCTCGCCGGCCGCCGACGCCGGCTTCGCGTCCGGGGACCTCCTGCTGAAGCTGGCCGGGCGGGACGTATTCGTGCGTTTCGCTGAGGAGGTCCCCGTCTTCAACCAGACGGTGATGCGGCTGCCGATCGGCAAGCCCGTCGAAGCGACGGTGCTTCGTGGCGGCACCGAGAAAACGCTGCGCGTGACGCCCGCGGAGCGCGAGAGCGTCGACGCGCGGATTCGAGAGCTGCCGCTCGTCGGCGTGACCGCCTCGAACCTCACCGGATGGTCGGTCAAGGAGCTCAAGCGGACCAGTCGTGACGGTGTGCGGGTTCGTGGTGTCCGCCCGGGCGGCCCCGCCGACGAGGCCAAGCCGGCCCTCCGCGAAGACGACGTGATTCTGTCGATCGATGACCGGCCGACCGCGTCATTCGATGCGCTCGAAGCCGTCGTCGAGGGGCTGACTCGCGGCAAGGATGCGCGTGTCCCCGCGCTCGTCGCCTTCGATCGGACTGGCGAGCGCTTGCTGACGGTCGTCGATCTCGGCCGGCCGGGACTCGAGGATCCCGGCCTCGAAGCGCGAAAGGCGTGGGTGCCGGTATCGGTGCAGGTCCTCACGCGCGAGCTTGCCGAGCGTCTCAATCTGCCGGGCCGCACCGGTGTTCGCATCACCCGCGTATACGGCCCTGCCGGGGCCGCGTCGGGGCTGAAGGTCGGCGACGTGATCACGGCACTCGACGACAACCCGCTCGAGGCATCGCAGCCCTCAGACACGGATTTGTTCGCGACGCTCATCCGCCAATACAAGATCGGCTCGACCGCCAAGCTGGCGATCGTGCGGGACGGGAAGCCGATGGATATCTCCGTCAAGCTGGACACCTCGCCCCGGCTCCCGCGCGAGATGAAGAAGTACGAGGACCCGAATTTCGAGTTCCGCGTGCGAGACATCGCTGCCGCCGATCGCGTCTCGGCCCGCCTTCCCACGGATCAGTCAGGCGTGCTCGTCGATGCCGTTCGCGAGGGCGGCTGGGCGGCGCTCGCCCACCTCGCCGACGGAGACATGCTGCTGACGATCGACGGGGACGCGGTCGCCGACGTCGAGGCCGTGCAGCGCAAGATGGCGCAGGTGGCGCAGGCGAAGCCCAGGACCGTTGTCTTCCGCGTTCGTCGTGGGCATTCGCACGTTCTTTGTCGAACTCGAAACCAGCTGGCAGTAGCTCGGCTTCTACACACTATGAGAAAAACGACGGTCACACTGGCGGCCTGTGCGGCAGTTCTCCTTTGTGCGCTCCTCGCTCCCTCGACTCCCGTCGCGGCGCAGGACAACCGCGGCGCGGCCCGAGACCTGGTGAAAAAGTGGCAAGAGGCCGTGGTCAACGTTCGCGTTGTACTCAAGACGCGGATGTCGATGGGCGGTCGTGAAATGCAGGCGTCCGACGATCCCGTCGATACCGTCGGCACGGTAATTGATCCATCGGGGCTGACTGTCCTGTCGCTTGGATCGCTGAATCCCGGCGGCATGATGAGCAAGCTCATGGGTTCGATGGGCGGCGGGAATGGCCAGCCGTCGGTCGAAATCACGACGGAGCCGACCGAGGTGAAGATTCGGCTGGCGAACGGGCGCGAGCTGCCGGCGAAGATCGTTCTGCGGGACGAAGATCTCGATCTTGCCTTCCTGCGGCCTACGACCAAGCCTGAGACGCCGCTCGTCTCGCTCGACTTGACCGATGCGGCGAAACCGGCGCTGCTCGATCAAGTGCTGGTCATCTCGCGACTCGGCCGGGTTGGCGGATGGACGGCCGGCGCGGCCCTCTACGACGTCGGCGCGATCATCGAAAAGCCGCGGACCTTCTACGTGCTGGCCGATGGCGGGTCAGCGATGGGGACGCCAGCGTTTCTCACCAGCGGCCGCGTCGTCGGACTATTGACGATGCGCCAGATCGAACCGGGTCGCGCCAGCATGGCGTCGATGCTCGGCGGGTCGGAGAGCATGGGCATGCTGGGTGTCATCCTGCCCGCCGCCGATGTCCTGGAGATTGCCAGGCAAGCGCCGGAGAAGTGACAGAAGCACGGCTCAAGGCTCAGGGCTCAGGGCTCAAGCAAAACCTTCGAGTAAGTAATCAATGCTCTTGCCTAGAGCCTTGAGCCTTGAGCCTTGAGCCGTGGAACCCGAAAACCGACACCAACCAATGAGACTACGAAGCGCGGCGTGGGTAGCAGTCGCGGCTGTGAGCACGCTCGTCGTCCTGACCATCGTCGCGGCGGCCGGCTCCCGAACCGAGCCGCTGCGCAAACTCGTCGTCGCGACGCTCGAGGATCGTCTCGACAGCTCCGTCGAGCTGAAAGCATTCAGCGTCGATCTCTTTCCTGCGGTGACCGTCCGTGGGTTCGGCCTGACGCTCCGGCTGCGCTCTGTCGCTGATCCCGCCGTTCCGCCGCTCATCCAGATCGACAACTTCACCGTCCATTGCGGCATTGTCGACCTCTTGCGGCGTCCGCGCCGCTTCAAGCACGTCACGCTCGAAGGTCTGGTGGTCAATATCCCGCCAGGTGGATTGAAGAAGGACGGCAACCCGATCGCCGACAGTCGCAAAGATCACGCTCCGGTCGAGAAGTCGCAAGGTCCCGCGAGCAAGGACATTTCTCCGATCATCGTCGACACGCTGGTAGCCGACGGCGCTCTCCTCCGCATCATCCCGCGGCGCGAAGGCAAGCTGCCGAAAGAGTTCGCCATCCACGCCTTGACGATGCGGTCGCTCGGGATTGCTGAGCAGATGCCGTTTACCGCCACGCTGACCAACCCGGTGCCGAAAGGCCAGATCGAGACGAGCGGAACATTCGGACCCTGGCAAAAGGGTCAGCCCGGCGCAACCCCTCTCGCTGGGAACTACAGCTTTCAGAAAGCCGATCTCGGGACGATCAAGGGCATCGGTGGAATCCTCGACTCGACCGGCGCGTTTCAAGGCGAGCTTCAGCGGATTGCGGTCAAGGGCGAAACGCAGACGCCGGACTTCCATCTCGACATCAGCCGCCAGCCGGTCGCGCTCAGCACCACCTTCGAGGCGGTGGTCGACGGCACCGACGGAGACACGTATCTCAACGTCGTGAACGCCAAGTTTCTTCAGACTGCGATTACAGCCAAGGGCGCCGTGACGGGTACGAAAGGGGTCAAGGGTCGAACCGTGAAGCTGAACGTCCATATCGATGATGGACGAATCGAGGATCTGCTCAGGCTCGCGGTGAAGGGTGATCCGCCGCTGATGGTGGGCCGGGTCGGGCTCCAGACAGATTTCGAGTTGCCACCAGGAGAGAAGGACGTCGTCGCGAAACTCCTCCTCGCCGGCAAGTTCGGCGTTGGGTCGGCGAAGTTTACCGATGCCGGAGTACAGAAGAAACTGTCGGGCATGAGCCACCGCGCCCGCGGCCGCGACCCCGAGCGGCAAGCCGAGAATGTCGTGTCCGACTTGAGCGGTACGTTCAGGCTGAAGGACGGATCGCTGTCGTTCTCGGACCTGGCGTTCGGTCTGCCTGGGGCGACCGTCCGGCTCCACGGCTCCTACGGGTTGCGCAGCGAGGCAATCATGTTCGATGGTACGCTACGAATGGACGCGACGATTTCCGAGGCTGCGGGCGCCGGTGGCATGAAAGGGTTCTTCCTTAAAGCCATCGATCCGCTCTTCCGGAAGAAGGGTGCCGGAGCGCTCGTGCCGATCAAGGTGCGAGGCACGAGGGAAAAGCCCGAGTTCGGACTGGATGTCGGGAAGATCTTCAAGAAATAGGATGGCGCGATGGCGGAAGACAGCCAAACAGTTCGAGGTCGTGAAGACCGACGAGGAGTGGCGGAAGATCCTGACGCCGGAGCAGTATCAGGTGCTGCGCCGTCACGGCACGGAACGTCCCGGGTCGTGCGCGCTTCTCAGGGAGCATCGTCCTGGTGCGTTCTCGTGCGCGGGCTGCGGGCAGAAGCTGTTCGTCGCCGATCGCAAGTTCGAGAGCGGTACCGGCTGGCCGAGCTTCTTCGCGCCAATCGAAGGGGCGGTTGGCTCGTCGGTCGACGACAGCATGTTCATGCGTCGAACCGAGGTCCACTGCAACCGCTGCGGCGGCCATCTCGGGCACGTGTTCGAGGACGGCCCGCCGCCGACCGGCTTGCGCTACTGCATCAACGGCGTTGCGCTGAATTTTGAGCCGGCGCCCGACGGGAAGTAGCCCTTCCTGGACGACAACCGTGTGTATCAGCGAAACGTGAAGTGCCGTGGCGGGTCCTGTCCGCGAAAGTCCGCGAACAGCCCCACTTCGTGCTCGGGCCCAAAAGCATCTGTCACGAGAGTGGGCCCTGCGGCGCGAAGCGGGGCGCCCCGTTCGCGGCCACCCGCGCGCGCACCTTTCAGTTCGCTGAACGTTTCCCTAGTCTCCGGTAATCAGATCGATCAGATCGGCGACGCCGCTGCCGTCCCAGGGCGCGCCGACCTCCCAGGGCGATCCGCCGAGGCGCGTCGATCGAGCATCGCCTGTCGCTGCAGGTCCTTCAGCCGCCGCTCTTCTTCCTTCAGATCTTCGATCGATCGAGCGCGCGCGCGATCGAGGCCTCCGCCCTGAATGAACGCCACGATTTGATGCAGCTCGCCGGCATCGAGGAAGGTGCCGTGCCCGCGGCAGACGTCGATCACCGCGCCCGACAGCTTCCCGAAGTTCACGCGGTTCATCATCGTCCCGCACCGCAGGCACGGCCGGTACTTCACCGCCGCGGTGGCCTTTTCAGTGGTCCGGGTGGACAGGCGTTGGAGCACGGCCGCTTGCGACTCCCGCTGGGCGCAGAGCCGCTCGAAGACGTCCGCGTCGACCCAGACGCCGTCGCAGGTGGCGCACTCGAGGAGCGGCGTCGAGCCGACGTCAATTCGCTGCAGCTCGCTCCGGCAGGCCGGACATCGTGCCCCGGCGTCGTCTCTCCGTGCCCGGACTCTTGCCGCGCCACATTTGTGGCAGATAGGCCGCCCCGTCGAAGCCGAGCGCAAAGCAGGACGGGCAGCTGACGGTCGCCAGCCGGGCGCGACAATAGCGGCAGCGGCCGCTATCCGGCTCGGCCGCCGCGCCGCAGCCGGGACACCGCAGAGAGCCCGCATCGGCCATCATCGCGCTACTATAATGCTTCACCATTCACTTCAGCATTCAGCATTCAGCATTCAGCATTCAGCATTGCAAGGGGTCAGTTTATGGGTTTGATGGATTTCATCAAGGGCGAGCTGATCGACATCATCGAGTGGACCGATGATTCGCGCGACACGCTCTCGTTCCGGTTTCCTGACGATGACAAGGCGATCAAGAACGGGGCGCAGCTGATCGTCCGCGAGTCGCAGCAGGTGCAGTTCATCTACGTCGGCGAGTTCGGCGACACGTTCGGGCCGGGCAAGCACACGCTGACGACCGACAACATTCCGGTGCTGACGAAGCTGAAGTCGTGGAAGTACGGCTTCAACTCGCCGTTCAAGGCGGACGTCTACTTCCTGAACACGCGGCTCTTCACCGGCAACAAGTGGGGCACGGCGAACCCGATCATGATGCGCGACAACGACCTCGGCATCGTCCGGGTCCGCGCCTTCGGGACCTACGATTTCCGCATCATCGATCCCGAAGCTGTTCCTGAAGGAAGTCGCCGGCTCCGATCAGAACTTCCGCCTCGACGAGTTCGCCGACACGATGCGGTCGCGCATCGTCAGCGTCTTCGCCGACGCGCAGGCTTCGGCGCAGATCCCGGTCTTCGACGTCGCCAGCCGCTATACCGAGCTCGGCGAGGCGCTCCTGCCGCTCATCAATCCCGTCATCGCCGCGAAGTACGGGCTCGAGATCGCGAGCTTCATCGTCGAGAACGTGTCGGTGCCGCCGGAGGTCGAGACGGCCATCGACAAGCGCTCGAGCATGGCCGCGGTCGGGAACCTCAACGACTACGTGAAGTTCCAGATGGCGCAGGGAATGGAGAAGGGCGGCGGCTCCGGCGGCGCGGCGACCGAGCTCGCCGTCGGCCTGTCGATTGCGCAGCAGATCATGCAGCAGCAGGGCATGCCGGGCGCGGCCGCCGCGTCGGCGGCGACGTCCGCCGTGGCGCTGCCGGATCTGCTCTCGCCGGCGGACGCCGCCAAGGCGCTCGGCGTTGCCGAGAGCGACGTGATGTCGATCATCGAATCCGGTGAGCTCGCCGCCAAGAAGATCGGCACCTCGTATCGCATCAAGCGCAGCGCGCTCGACGAGTACCTGGCGAAGTAAGCTGGCTCAGGGCTCAAGGCTCAAGGCTCAGGCACAGACGCGTCTCGGACCACTATGCTCGAAGGTCTTGCTTGAGCCCAAAGCCCTGAGCCCTGAGCCGCTCGACAACTGCGCTAATGCCGGACATCTCCGCACTCGACAAGTTCCCATGCGCTGCCTGCGGTGCGCAGGCGCAGTGGAACCCTGCCAGGCAGCTGCTCGTCTGCCCGTTCTGCGGATCGGCGGCGCCGTTCACGATCAACGCCGCGACCGGCGCGATCGAAGAGCTCGATCTCGCCAAAGCGCTGCGCGAGTTGCCCGACGAGGCGCGAGGGTGGCAGGCCGAGAAGCGCACCGTTCAGTGCCAGAGCTGCAAGGCCGTGTCGGTCTTCGATCCCGAGCGGGTCGGCCAGAACTGCGACTTCTGCGGCTCGCCGGCGCTCGTCGACTATCAGGAGATCAAGGCGCCGATCCGGCCGCAGAGCCTGTTGCCGTTCACGGTGCACCGACTCCAACGTGCGCGAGCAGATTCGTAAGTGGTACGCGAGCAAGTGGCTGGCGCCGGACAAGCTCAAGAGCCGCGCCCTCGTCGATCGCGTCCACGGCGTCTACATTCCCTACTGGACGTTCGACGCGCACGTCGTCTGTCCCTGGACGGCTGACGCCGGGCACTACTACTACACGACTCGAGACCTACCGGGAAGGCGGGCGCACTCGTACGCGCCAGGTCAGGCACGTGCGCTGGGTTCCGGCCTCGGGCGAGGTCCGGCATTTCTTCGACGACGAGCCGGTGCCGGGGACGCACGGCGTCTCGCACGCGCTGCTGGCGCAGGTCGAGCCGTTTCCGACCACAGGATCTTCGGCCGTACGACACGGCGTTTCTCTCGGGCTTCGTCGTCGAGCACTATCAGATCGTGCTCTTCGATGCCGCCAAGCGGTCCGAGGACGCGATGAACGCCAAGCTGACGGCGATGTGTGCCGGCGCAGATGCCCGGCGACACCTACCGCAATCTCCAGATCCACCCGACCTACTCGGGTCAGACCTTCAAGCACATCCTCGTGCCGGTGTGGCTGCTGACGTACAACTTCCGCGCCAAAGCCTATCAGGTCGTCGTCAACGGCGTGACCGGACAGATGGCGGGGGACTATCCGAAGAGCTTCTGGAAGATCGCGCTGCTGGTGCTGCTCGCGATTATCGCGGTCGCTGGTGTTCCTGACGGTGGCGCAGGAGTAGGGCTCAGGGCTCAGGGCTCAGGCTCAAGCAAGATCTTCGAGTCGAGTCAGTCGATGGTTTTGCCTCGAGCCCTGAGCCCTGAGCCCTGAGCCGCTTTTCTAGAACTCGTACCTAATCGACAACTGGACGACGCGCGAGCCGATGTTGACGCCCGTCAGACGGCCGAACGTCGTGCTGTTGATGTCCATGTCGCCGCGGAAGAAGCTCGGCGTGTTCGTCAGGTTGAACGCCTCGCCCTTGAGCTCGAACCGCTGCCGATCGCGTGATGCGGATCCGCTTCGAGAGCGCGAAGTCGATCCGGAACTGCGCCGGGCCGTCGAAGGCCAGGATCGGCAGGTTGCCGACCTGTCCGGCGGTCGGGTTGAAGAAGACCTGGCCGTCGAAGCCGGCGGCATTCGTCAGGTTGTCGGCGCCGACGGCGCGGCCGCTGACCGGGTCCACCACCTTCGGATCGATCCAGAAGATCTTCCCGTCGGCTTGCTTGTGGATGCCGAGCAGGCCCTTGATCTCCTCGGCCGACATGGTGCTGAACGCGGTGTTGCAGCTGATCGGGTTGCCGAAATTCGGCTGCCGCCGCAGTCCGAGCGGCCGAGACGCGGTTGAACGTGCCGCGTGCCGAGATGATGCTGATCGGCGAGCCGCTCGACCACGCGAAGATGCCAGCCACCTGCCAGCCGCCGACGATCGCGTCGACGAAGCCGTTCGAGTTGAGCCATTTGCTGGTCGATGCCGAACGGCAGCTCGTAGATGGCGTTGGCCTCGACGGCGTGCGTGACGTGGAACACCGAACGGCCCGTGTTGAGGTCCGGGCGCGGCGTTGTCCATGAACGCCTCGAAGCGGTTCTGGGCAATGCCCGGCGAATCGGTGTTGGTGTCGGAGAAGGTGTAGTTCAACTGGCCGAAGAACCCGTTGCGGAACTCGACGCCGCAACTCGAGCTGCAGCGAGTTGTAGTCGCTGAAGCCGCCATTCGCGAGGCCCTGTGACGCGTAGATGCCGGGATTCTGCATGAAGGTCGCCAGGCGAACCGGGCACACGCTGGTTCATGTAGAAGTCGGCAAGCGCCGCGACCTGGTTCGTCTGCAGGTTGGTGACGACGTTGGCGTTGGTCAGCGCGCTGTGCCGAAACTCGGCAGCACGGTCAGCGGAACTGGCTGCCCGGCACAGCCGGATTGAAGTTCGCCGTTGTAGGCGAGCCCCGCCTGCTGCGCGAGATAGCCATTCGACCGCGCGCGATTGAAGTCGGCGAGGAACTCCGGGCTGATCTGCACCTGGTTGAAGTCGGTGCCGCGCCAGATGCTCGCGGCCGAACGTGCCGACGTAGCGGGCTTCGACCGCGGTCGACGAGCCGATCTCGCGCTGGATGCCGATGCTGACCTGGTGGACGTGCGGCGCCGCGATGTTCGGGATCCAGGCCCCAGAGCGTGCCAGTGGGGCTGAGCGCCATCTGATCGGCGAGCGTACGGGTCGACAGGAACGCCGGGGTCGGGACCACCGGGACGCCGGCGGCCGACGCGCGCGAACTGGTTGCTGAGCGTCGCTGGCGCTGCTGAGGCCGGCGTTGCCGCGCGACGCGGAGCGTCCCGACCGTCACCGTCTCTTCGTTGACGAACGTCAGCGAGTAGCCGCCGCGAACCGCGGTGCGGCCGTCCTTGGTGACGTCCCAGGCGAAGCCGAGGTCGGACCGAAGTTGTTCAAGTCCTTGTTGTAGAAGTCGCCATCGACGAAGGTGACCTGCGTCGTCGGGTCGAGCATCACCTGGTCGAGCGACCGGCCGTTGAGAATCGGCAGGAAGCCGAGGTTGTTGTCCTCCTTCAGCGGGCTGTAATACTCCCACTTCAGGCCCGCACGCACGGTGAAGTTCGGCTTCCAGCGCCAGTTGTCCTGCACGTAGGCGGCGATGTTGTCGAGCGTGTAGTTCTCGTTCGACGGGAAGCCCGCCGACGAAGCCCGAGCTCTGGTCCTGCACCTGGAACGTCTGCGCGACCGACGTGACGGTCCCGGCCAGCCACGCGGCCATCGCGTTGGCGTTGGTCGAGATCCGCCGCGGCGATCCCGCCCGGGAACTGCGCCGATCGACAGCGCCAGGTTGCTTGGCGCGGCCGGCGCTGTAGCCGAAGTTGACCTGCGGGAACGCGCCGGCGAAGTTGTACGGATTGACGTGATTCCGCTGCCAGCTGCCGCCCATCTGAATCTGGTGGCTGCCGAGCATCAGCGATCGCGGTGTCGTTGATCTGGTAGGTGTTGGTGTAGCGGCCCTGCGGCTGGAAGCCGATGGCCGTGCCATTGCCGCCAATCGGGTTGATGATGCCAAGCGCCGTCGTGTACTGGTTGCCGCTGTACACCCAGTCGCTGTCGAACTGCACCGGTGCGAGGTTGAAGCCGCCGCGCACCTCGTTCTGGAAGTTCGAGCTGCCGATCCACCGCCAGGCCAGCGCCAACCGCTTCGGATCGGAGCTGGTGTAGACGAGCGGCCGATCCGGGGTGATGAAGTCGAGATCGGTGCGGTCGTCGATCTCCTTGAAGTAGCTGTAGACGCCCTCGAACCGATGATTGCGTCGAGAGCGCGTAGTCGAAGCGTGAAGCCCGTACTGATCGCGATTGTTCAGGTCGGTCTGATTGAAGCGGTAGCCGGCCGTGTTGAGCACTGCGGGCCGCCGTCGAATTGCCGACGTCGAAGTTGTTGACGTTCGACGAAGCCGGGAATCTTCGACAGGAAGTCCGACCGCAGCGTCGAGTCGACCGTCTGCCCCGACAGCTGCATCACGTTCACCGAGCGGACGACGCCATCGCGTGCCGGCGTAGCGGAACACGCCGTCGAAGAAGTCCGCGTTGGCCGGGATCGTCAGGTTCTGCGAGGTCTGCGTGGTCTGCCTGAATCCCTCGTAGTAGCCGAAGAAGAACAGCTTGTCCTTCTGGATCGGTCCGCCGACGCGGCCGCCGAACTGATGCCGGCTGAGTTCCGGCTTCGGGACCGAGGGCGTCGCGGCGTTGTTGAAGAACGAGTTCGCGGCGTACTTCGACGTCGCGATTGAACTCGAACGACGCTGCCCGTGAACCGGTTGCTGCCAGACGGTGTGATCATCCGCACCGAGCTCGCGCCGCCCGCCGACTCCGCGCCAGACACCGACGTCGTGATCGAGAACTCCGCGACCGTGTCCGAGGTCGGCCGGTTCGGCAGGAAGTCGAGCGAGTTGGTGCGGATGAAGTTGTCCTGGATGTTGATGCCGTCGAGCGTGACCTGCGTCCACGTCGGACGGCCGCCGTTGATGCTGGTGTTGGTCCGGTTGATGAACGGCTGCACACCGGGCTGCATCTTGATCAGGTTCGTGACGTCGCGGTTCGCCAGCGGGATGTCGAGGACCTGCCGCTGGAGCACCGTGGCGGTGACTTCCGGAGACGTCGTCGAAACGAGCGACGCTGCCCGCCTCGACGGTGACGTTTTCGCTGACGATTGCCGAGCTCGAGCCGCGCGGTCAGCGAGTGCTCCTGCGCCGACCGCCACGGTCACCTTCGTGAACGTCGCGGTCTTGAAGCCCTGTAACGCGATGTCGATCTTGTAGGTGCCGACCGGGACCTGCGGAAACAGAAACGCGCCGGTCTCGCTCGAGACCGTCGTCTGGACCTGATTGGTCTGCTCGCTGGTCAGCGTGATGGTCGCGCCAGGCAGCACCGCGCCGGACGAGTCGAGCACCGTTCCGGCGACGCGTCCGAGCGTCGTCTGGGCGGCGGCCGGCGCCGCGTGACAGCAGTATCAGAAAGACCGCGAGGCAGGTACCTCGCCATGCCATCTGAAAGTTCCTCATTCTTCCTCCCTGAGAGTCTTCCAAGAAAACCTGGTGCAGTGCGGCGTACAAGTCGATAGGGGCGAACAGCAAGCCCAGCAACGTGGGTGCCATGCGCGCAGGGATGAATCTAGGCGTATTTGTGACAAAGTCAACCAGAATGTGACCAGTGGCGGCCGGGTTCCGGGAGTGTGGGTTCAAGCGGTTGGATCGGCGCCGCATGGTAGGATTTCGCCTCGATGAAGCGCGTCCTGGTGACGGGCGGGGCCGGGTTCATCGGCTCACACGTGGCCGAGGCGCTCCTCAGCCGGGGCCATGAGGTCACGGTCCTCGACGACCTCAGTGGCGGGTTCTCCGACAACGTGCCGGGCGGCGCCCGCTTCATCCAGGCCTCGCGTCACCGATCACGCCGCCGTCGACCGCATCTTCGCCGAAGGGCGGTTCGACTACGTCTACCACCTCGCCGCCTACGCCGCCGAAGGCCTCAGCCACTTCATCAAGCGGTTCAACTACACGAACAACGTCATCGGCAGCGTCAACCTGATCAACGCCTCGATCAACACCGGCGTCAAGGGCTTCGTCTTCACCTCGTCGATCGCGGTCTACGGCCGGAGCCCGGTCGTGCCGATGACCGAAGAGGCGATTCCCGAGCCCGAAGATCCGTACGGCATCGCCAAGTACGCCGTCGAGCGCGAGCTGGCCGCGAGCCGGACGCTGTTCGGGCTCGACTACATGATCTTCCGGCCGCACAACGTCTACGGCCCGCGCCAGAACATCGGCGATCGCTATCGCAACGTCGTCGGCATCTTCATGAACCAGATCCTGCAGGACCAGCCGATGACGATCTTCGGCGACGGCACGCAGACGCGCGCCTTCAGCTACATCGACGACGTGGCGCCGGTGATGGCGGCGGCGCTCGACGAACCCGGCGCGTGGAACCAGGTGTTCAACGTCGGCGCCGACGAGCCCTGGCCGCTCAACGCCCTCGCCGAGCGCGTCGCCCGCGCGATGGGCGTCGTCTCCGCGCATCGCCCACCTTCCGGCGCGGCACGAAGTCCACACGCGCACTCGAGCCACGACAAGATCGCGCGCGTGCTTGGCCGTCGCGAACCGACACCGCTCGACGACGGCCTCGCGTCGATGGCCGCGTGGGTGAAGCAGCAGGGCGCGCGGTCGAGCCCGGCGTTCGAGGACATCGAGGTGACGAAGAATCTGCCTCCGAGCTGGCTGAGCGCTAACCTGACAGCGACTCACGACCAGCCCGGCTTAATGCTGCGGAGACTAGGAGACCAGGAGTCTAGCTGGACCACGAAGCTCCGACCTCCGAGCCCGCGCGTACAGATCGCCTCATGCACGGATCCAAGACCGTCACCGTCGTCCTGCCCGCCTACAACGAAGACGGCTACATCCGGCCGGCGGTCGACGACTTCTTCGTCCCCAACGTCGTCGACGAGGTCATCGTCGTCGACAACAACTCACGCGACGCGACGGCGGCCGAGGCGCGGCAGACCCGCGCGCGGGTCGTGCAGGAAAGCCGACAAGGATACGGCTACGCGCTGCAGCGCGGCATCCACGAGGCCACCGGCGACATCGTCATCCTCGCCGAGCCTGACGGCACGTTCATCGGCCGCGACATCCTGAAGCTGCTCGCCTACGCCGACGACTTCGACATGGTCTGCGGCACGCGCACGACGCGCGAGCTGGTGTGGGACCAGGCGAACATGGGGTGGTTTCTGCGGATGGGGAACTGGACCGTCGCCAAGATGATCCAGTTCCTCTACGGCGGGCCCTCGCTGAGCGACTGCGGCTGCACGCTGCGATTGACGCACCGCGCGGCGCTCGATCAGATCCGTGGCGATCTCACCGTCGGTGGCTCGCATTTCCTGCCCGAGATGGTGATCCTGGCCCTGAAGCGGCGGCTGAAGGTGATCGAAGTGCCGGTCAACTATCGCGGCCGGGTCGGCGAGTCCAAGATCACCGGAAACCTGAAGGGAACGCTCAAGACCGGCTTCAACATGATCGGCATCATCATCAAGTACCGGTTCTCGGGCGGGAGCCGTTCTTGAACGATCGCGTTCGCCGCTTCGAGAGCGGCCTGGCGCCCTGGGCGATCGTCGGTTTGGCGGCGGTCCTGCCTTACCTCATCACCGTCAACGACTACTTCGTCCGCGACGATTTTGGCGTCGTGCAGTTGCTCGCCCAGAAGCCCTTCTCGTACTTCCCGCGATGGTTCGCGAGCTCCTGGATGGACGAGATCTGGGGCTACGTGCCCGATGAAGTGCGGCCATTTCCGGCCCTGTCGTACCAGCTCACAGCGCTCGGTGGCCCGGTGTCGCCGACCTTGCACCATGTCCTGAACATCCTCATCCATGCCGCCAATGGGCTGCTGGTGATGGCGATCGCGGTGAGCGCCGCACGGCTTGGCGTTCTCGCGGCGATGTTCGCCGGGCTGATGTTCGTGCTGTTGCCGGTTCACGCCGAGAGCGTCGCGTGGATCACCGGCCGCGTCGACTCGATGCCGGCGTTCTTCTATCTCGCGGCGTTTCTTGCCTACGTTCGCTATCGCCGTCAGACATCGCGACGGATGTACATCTGGTCGGTCGTGCTTTTCTTCGTGGCGCTCTTTACAAAGCAGAACACGATCACGATGGTGGCGACGCTCGCCGCCTACGACGTCATCGTCGCGGGTCGTCCGATCTGGCCGCCCGTCGCATTCATCAGACCGTACCTGCCATTTGGCGTGATGACCGCTGCCTATCTCTGGCTGCGCTACAGCCTCTTTGGGCAGGTCGCGCGCGAGGGTGCGCTCAACGCCCGGGGGCTCGAGGACTTCCGCTTTCTTCTCGACCGTCACTTCAGGCACGTCGTCGCTGGCGATTTCGACGCGCCCGTGATCGTCGCATGGCTAGCGGTCGCGGCGGTCGTCGCGCTGTGGCTCTGGACGCGCGGTCTGGCGCGATTGAAAGGGACAACCGATCGTCCCGATTGATGGTTCCGAGAAGGGATGGTTACGGAAGGCGCCTGTTTTATTTCGGGCCCGTCTGGTGGGCCATTGGCGTGCTGCCGATTGCCGTCGCCGGCTACCATTCACCCCGCCACGTCTATCTCGCCGCGGTTGGCTGGGCCATCGTCGCTGGGATCGCGTTCGAAGCGGCATGGAACGTTCGTCACAGCCGCAATTGGCATCGCGCGGTCGCGGCCGCCGCGGCGCTCGTTCTGCTGTTCTACATCGTGCCGCTGTACCGGGCTGTACAGGAATGGCGGACCATGGCTGCGGTCTCGCAAAAAGTCACGCGCGATTTGCGCGACGCTGCGCTGTCGTCGCCGCCAGGAAGCCTGGTCATCATCGGCGCGCCCAGACGGAGTTGGGAGTGGGCCCTGCCCTTTGCCGCGCGTCCCCCATATCAGCGGACCGATCTCTACGATCGCGTCTTCATCGTTTCACCGCGCGCGCTCAGCTGCTGCACGGCGCCATGGTTCGAGGAGACACGCCGCGCGATCACGGCCTGGTCGGCAGGGGCCGCCCGCGACTCGGCGATCGCGTTGCGGTGGGACCCCGACAGCGGCGCGCTTTTTCGGGCAAACGCCGTGGATACACCTCAGCTGCCAGTCTTGATTCGATCGCTCCTCGACATGCGGCGACCCGACGATCTGGACAACACCCTCGGCCGGATACTCGATGTCCTGCCGGCGAGGACTCAAGGCGGCTCAAGGCCCTGAGCCGCCTTGGCCCTGAGCCTTGAGCCTTGAGCCGCTTTGAGGGACACTGAGGACATCATGTTCAGCAAGCTGAAAATGCCGACGAAGGAACAGGCGCTGCCGGGACGCGCCGAGACCATGGACGTGCCCGACGCCCATCACGTAAACGGCGCGCGGCTCACGCCACCTTTTCCTGCAGGGCTGGAACGCGCGATCTTCGGGATGGGATGTTTCTGGGGCGCCGAGAAAAAGTTCTGGCAGCTGCCGGGTGTCTACTCGACGGCGGTCGGCTATGCAGCTGGGTTCACGCCGAATCCCACGTATCGTGAGGTCTGCAGCGGCATGACCGGCCACAACGAAGTCGTTCTCGTCGTGTTCGACCCGAAGAAGATCTCCTACGACGCATTGCTCAAGGTCTTCTGGGAGAATCACGACCCGACGCAGGGCATGCGCCAGGGCAACGACGCTGGCACGCAGTATCGCTCCGGGATCTATTTCTTCGACGATGCGCAGCATGACGCCGCGCTGCGATCGCGCGACCTCTTTCAGGAGCAGCTGTCAAAACGCCGTTTCGGCGCGATCACGACCGAGATCCTGCCGGCGCCGGAGTTCTACTACGCCGAGGACTATCACCAGCAGTACCTGTCGAAAAACCCCGACGGCTACTGCGGACTCGGCGGCACAGGTGTGACCTGCCCTGTCGGCGTGGCCACGGCTCACTAATTAAGCACCCGCCGCTGCCGCGGCTCACTATTTGAGCGCCGCTGCCGCGGCTCACTATTGAGCGCCGCTGCCGCGGCTCAGGGAGCCCGGCCGCTATTGGTCGTCTTGACGACTCGCGTGACGTCGAAGCCATTGCCCTTGGCGATTTCGAGCGCGCGCTCGTAGCTCGCGGCGCTCATCTCGGGCGTCCTCGACAGGATCCACAGATACTCGCGATTCGGCGTGCCGACAACGGCCCACGTGTATTCCGGGCCGAGCCCGATGATCCAGTAGTTGCCCCACACCGACCGCAGGAACGACAGGATTGGCGGCGCGAAGCGCACCTCGAGCTTGGCCGTGCTGGTGCCGTCGCCGCCTTTTCTGGCCAGGCCGCGCGCCTCATCCACCTTGCCTGCAGATGTCCGGCACCGATTCACCACATCCATCCGCCCATCGTTTCTGATCGCATAGTAGACGACGACGTCCCCGGCGCATTGATTCTGAAACTTGTTGGGCAACCGGGCCGCCTCATACCAGCGGCCGGCGTAGCGCGTCAGCTCGACGGAGTCGACCACTCGCAACGGAGCATTGCCCGACTGCGCAGCGAGCGGGAGAGACAGAGCGAGCGCCGCCAATACCTGGACGATCACGTTCATCACTTCAGCATGATCGATCGAACCGGCGCGCGGCAAGCACTACCTGGGCAGTTGTCGCCGCTCGAGGCTTGCTACAATGCCCGCACGACAGTGATCCAGGGGTAGCGGCGCTTCGACTTTTACATGGCCAAATTCAAGCAGGCGGGTGCGATCGTCGTGCGGGCCGGGAAGAGTGAACCCCGGATTTTGCTGGTGACGGCGCGGCGCAACCCCGACAACTGGATTTTCCCAAAAGGCCACGTCGAGTATGGCGAGACATTGAAGGCCGCGGCGCTCCGTGAGGCGCGCGAAGAGGCGGGCGTCGAAGGCAAGGTCGTCGGCGCTGCCGGAAAGATGTCATTCGAGTTTGGCGACAACACCTACCGCGTTCACTATTTCGTCGTCCAAACCGTCGATGTCGGCAAGGAGCGCGAGGGTCGCCGCCTGCGCTGGCTGAAATACAAACAGGCGCTTCGACGTCTCACCTACGACGAGACCCGCGATCTGCTGCGAGAAGCGTGGCCGCGCATCAAGGTCTCTGCCGCGACGCGATTCCGGGGCAGCCGCAAGAAGAAGTGAGCGGCTGCACCCCCAGAATCGCGAATTCAGCCCATATTCCTAAATCCGACTTACCAGGTCGGAGCCAACTGAGGTCGCGTTCGGGATCACGACCATCACGCCACCGATCCGGGTGAACGCGTACGCACGCGGCGTGAACGAGCTCCGTCCCGATCCGCATGTTCGAGCGCGCTCGACGGGCATCCGATCGTCGCCGCCATCCTGGCCGACGAACAGCGCATCAGAAAGCGCCTCGATGGTCTCGACTACGTGATCGCGCCACAGGCGATCATGCCTGACGATCGACTCGTCGACTGGACTGCGGCGCAGCTCGCCAAGTGTCCCTGTGAGGGGTGATACGCTGACAGAATGATCCCGAAGCGCGTCGTCCCGTCCTGTACTCTCGCCCTTTTATCAGTTCTGTCGGGGGCGGTCGCGTTCGTGGCGACCGATCTCCGGGGGCAACAGGCGCCGAAGGCGGACGCAGAGTATCTGCGGAGCGCGTACGACACGTATCGCGCGATGCTGCAAGCATCGCCGTATCGCGCGATCCCGTGGCAGCCGCTTGGTCCAACCAACATCAGCGGGCGCGCGACCGACGTGGCCGTCTCGGAAAAGGGCGGCGCGCGACGCATCTACGCCGCCTACGCGACGAGCGGCGTCTGGAAGACCGACGACAACGGCGCATCGTGGCAGCCCGTGTTCGAAAACTACGCCTCGACCAGCATCGGCGACATCGCGGTCGCCCCCTCGAATCCCGACACCGTGTGGGTTGGCACCGGCGAAGCCAACCTGTTCCGGGCGTCGATGGCCGGCGTCGGCGTGTACAAGTCGACCGACGGCGGCAGGACCTTCACGCACGCTGGGCTCACCGACACTCAGACGATCGCCCGCATCGTCGTGCATCCGGCGAACCCAGAGGTGGTCTACGTCGCGGCTTCGGGTCACGAATGGACCGACAACGAGATGCGTGGTGTGTTCAAGACGGCAGACGGTGGCCGGACGTGGCAGAAGGTCTTCTACCGCGACGCCCGCACCGGCGCGATCGACCTCGTCATAGATCCGTCGGATCCGAACACGCTCTACGCCGCCATGTGGCAGCGTATCCGGAGGAAATGGAGCGATCCGCGCACGGAGCCGGGCTACACGGAAGGCGGTGTCTGGAAGACGACCGACGCCGGCAAGACCTGGACCGAGGCCAACCAGGGGCTTCCCGCCGCGCAGTTCCGCGGGCGGATTGGACTCGACGTCGCGCGCTCGAACCCGAACGTCGTGTACGCGTTCGTCGACAACTACGAGCCGGGCCGGCCACCGCGCGAGGGCGAACGGGATGCGTATACCCGCCCGATTTTCGAGGGACGAATCAAGGCAGCGGAGGTCTATCGATCCGACGACAAAGGTGGAACCTGGCGGAAGGTGACCGAGACGAACGATTTCATGATCGGTCACTCCGGCACCTACGGATGGGTTTTCGGTCAGATTCGCGTCGATCCGGGCGATGAGAACACCATCTACACCTTGGGCCTCGGCCTCAACGTGTCTCACGACGCCGGCAAGTCATTCACGACGCTGCGCGGAATGCACGCCGACCATCACGGGCTGTGGATCGATCCAGCGAACCCATCGGTGCTCTACAACGCCAACGACGGCGGGTTCTACCGTTCGAGCGACGCCGGGAAAACGTGGACCTACGATGTCGCTGCCGGCGGAATTCAGTTCTACAACGTGACGCTCGACATGAGCACGCCCGTCTGGGCTTACGGATCGATTCAGGACTACGGCAGCCGCCGCGGCGTGATCGATTTGAACCGAGGCCGGGACCGGATTCCAGCCGTCGCCTGGTCGGACGCTCCAGGCGGCGAAGGATCGCATCACGCGATCGAGCGGTCCAACAACGACATCGTCTACTCCCACGGCTTCTACGGGAACTTCACGAGGGAAGATGTGGCCGCCGCTGCGGCCGAGCGCGCCCAGGCCCAGGCTGGAGGCCAGGCCCAGGGACGTGGCCGCGGCCGCGCGGGGGTGACGAACATCCGGCCGCCCGTGGCAACAGCGCCGGCTGGGCCATCAGGTAAGGATGGTGCCAGCGACGGCGAGCTTCGGGCGCAATGGATGGCGCCGGTCATCACCTCCCAGCACGATCCCGCTACCGTCTACGTCGGATTTCAGTTCGTGTTCCGATCCACGGATCGCGGGAACACCTGGGAGCGCATCAGCCCCGATCTCTCGGCCAACGATCCGACGCTGATGTTGCCGAGGAGCTCGAGCGCGATTCCCTATCAGACGATCGTCGCGCTCGCCGAGTCACCGTTGAAGCCTGGCATTCTCTATGCGGGCACAGATGATGGCCGGTTGCACGTCACGACCGACGGAGGAAAGATCTGGGTGGACTTGACCGGCTCGTTGCCCGTGCGCAAGTGGGTCTCGCGCATCGTGCCGTCGCGCTTTGCGGAAGGCACTGTGTTTGTGACGCTTCGCGGCCGCGAAGACGATGACTTCGCGCCCTACGTCTACAAGTCCGCCGACCAGGGCAAGACGTTCACGAGCATTACGTCGAACGTGCCCGCCGGACCGGTGAACGTCATCCGCGAGGACCCGGCCGAAGCCAGCGTGCTCTACCTGGGGACGGATTTTGGCGCGTTCATCTCGACGACCGGGGGCCGGCACTGGCACGTGCTCGGCGGCAATCTTCCCTCGACGCAAGTGTCGGACTTGCAGGTGCATCCGCGCGACAGCGTGATCGTCGTCTCCACCTATGGACGGGGAATGTGGGCGATGGATGCGCTCAAGGTCAGAGCTGAAAGTGTGAAGTCTGACGTGAGAAGTTTGAAGTAGGACTTCAGACTTCAGGCGTCAGACCTCACACTTTCTGCTGCTCCGATCTCCCTCAGCCTGTCGATGAGCCTCCGAAGCGCCGGTCCCTGGACCGGGTCACTGACGCTGATCGAGTGCTGCCGGCCGCAATCCTCGATCGTGATGTGATATCCCGACTGGTGCGCGCCCCGGAGGGCCGGGACTGTGGTTGGCAGGTCGAAAAACCGGGCGTCTTTCACCAGCTGCTCGAGCGATCGGCGGTCGTCTTCGGCCAACGTGCCGGCCTCGATCGTGACTGGTGGCACCACCCGAGACAGGAACACTAACCCTTCACTGTTCTGAAATCGTACTCGCACATGCTCCTCCCTAGGCCGGTCGCCCGGCCGTAAGACATGCTGTTGTGATCATAACGTGCGGGACGGCCCGACCGAACAGATCTGTTTTCTGGGATCAGGGATCAGGGATCTGGGATCTGGGATCGGGGATCCGCCGCCGCTCGAGTGCTTCCCTGTCCCCGATCCCCGATCCCTGATCCCTGATCCCCGGAACCAAGCCCCAGTCCTAGCTCTGCAGCGCCACGATCGGATCGACGCGGGAGGCGCGCCGCGCCGGGCCGAAGCAGGAGAACAAGGCAGCAGCGGCCAGCAAAACCGTCGCGGCGATAATCACTTGGGCGTCGAGCGCGCCCACGCCGAAGAGCTGCGAGGCGATGACGCCCCGGAGCGCCACGGCGCCGGCCATGCCGCAGGCGAGCCCCACGAACACCAGCGCGACGGCCTCGCGCAGTACGAGGCGGAGGATTCCGCCCGCATCGCTGCCGAGCGCCATCCGGATGCCGATTTCGCGCGTCCGCTGGCTTACTTGGTACGCCAGCACGCCGTAGATCCCCAGGGACGCGAGCAACAACGCCACGCCTCCGAACCCTACGAGCAGAAGCATCGGCGCTCGCCGGGAGTCGAGCGATCGTTCGACGCGCTCGGCCATGGCGAAAGTGTCGAAGAGCTGCACCTCCGGATCGAGGTCGGCGAGCGCGCGTTCGACGGCCGCCTTGATCGAGGGCCCGTCGCTCGTGTTCAGCATGGACCGAATGGCGAGCCCGATTCCGCGCGCGGGATCCTGCGCGTAGGGCAGATAGTAGGCGCCGACCCGCGCATTTTCTCCTTCGATGAGTCCCTTGAGCTTGACTGTTCTCACGACGCCAACGACCTGCAGCCATGTGACCTTCGGCCCCGGCTTCACGACGTCGTCGGCACTGTCCGGGAGGTACATGCGCCGGCCGACCGGACTGGCGTTGGGCCAGAACCTCTGCGCCAGCCGTTCATCGATGATGACGACACCCGGCGCGCCGGCGGTGTCGCTCTCCGCGAAGAACCGACCCTCCTTTAGGTGAACGCGCAGCGCTTCGAGATAACCAGGCGTGACGTAGAGCTGCGACGGCGAGACGACCGACTCGCCTGGCGACGGAACGTATCCTTCAGGGATGATGACGCTGCTGCTGCCGTCCCAGCTGAAGGGCAGGAAGCTCGTGGCGCCAGCCGCCTCGACGCCTGGAAGCGCGCGAATCCGCTCGAGCGCGCGACTCGTGTAGGACCTGAGCGCGGCCTCATCCGGATATCTCGCCGGCAGAGGCGCGACGCGTCCCGTCAAGACGTGCTCGGCCGTGAACCCTGGGTCGACGCCCAGCAGGTGGCGGAAGCTGGCGAGCAGCAGCCCTGCCCCGATGAGCAGTACGAACGCGAGCGCGACTTGCGCGACGACGAGCGCTCCGCGTACTGCCCGCGCGGCTCGGCCAGCCGTCCCCGTCCGGCTGTCTTCGCGCAAGATGATGCTCAGGTTCACGCCCGCGACGTGCATGGCCGGGACCAAACCGACGACGACGCCGAGCGCGAAGGCCAGGCCGAGGATGAACGCGACGACGGTCGCATCCATGCGGATTTCGTGCGCGCGCGGAATGTCGGCGAGCCCCAACGCAGTCAGCGCGCCGAGGCTCCAGTAGCCCAGGCCGAGACCCAGCAGCCCGCCGAGGACCGTCAGGATGGTCGTTTCGGTGACCAGCTGACGGATGACGCGGCCCCTGCCCGCGCCGAGCGCATGACGCGTGGCAAGTTCTTTCAGCCGGCCACTCGCTCGCGCCAATGAGAGATTCGTAATGTTCACACCGGCGATGAGCAGCAGACAGATCACGCCGCCCCACAACATCTGGAGCGCGCCACGTACGCTGCGCACCAGATCGGCCTCGAAGGACACCACCCTCGTGTGATACCCCGCATTGACGAGCGCCGATTTCAATGGACCGGCGCGCTCGAGAACGGTCGCGTTCAGTGCCTCAATTCGTGCCTGCGCCTGTGCCGGCGAGGCGCCAGCTGCCAGACGTCCCATCTCCTCGTGGTTCTGGCTCCAGCGTCGATCCTCGCCGCGCTCGGCATCAGTAAAGGCCAGCGGAACGAAGACGCGCAGGTCGGGATTGAGGAACTTGAACGCTTCTGGCAGCACACCTACGACCGTGTACCGCTCGTTGTCCATGCGAAGTTCACGACCAACGATGCCATCGAGACCGCCCGGTTGCCGCTGGGCGAAGGCGTACGTCAGCAGAACGACCCGACTGTGCCCCGTCGTTCCTTCCTCGTCGGTGAACAGGCGGCCGCGGACCGCGTCGGTCCGCAGCACGCGAAAGAACGACGGCGTCACCCTGAGCGCGGAGACTCCTTCGGCGCCGGCGCCCTCGCCGACTCGAAACCCGCCGAATTGATAGAGCGCCTGGCTCTCGAGGACGTCCGTCAGGGCCAGGCGGTCGAGATAGTTGGGCACCGACGTGCCGGCCCGCTCGACCCCGGCGCCTGGGAAGCCATCGAAGAGAAACACCAGGCGATCGGACTCCGGGTACGGCAGCGGACGCAGCAGGACCGACCGGACGACAGTGAAGATCGCGGCGTTCGCGCCGATGCAGATCGCGAGCGTGAGGATGGTTGTCAGCGCGAACGCGCGATCCTTCCAGAACAGCCTGAAGGCGAAACGCAGATCCTGTCGTAGCCCGTCCATGACAAAAACTCCCGTGCAAAAAGCTTCTCACCGCATCTATGAAAGGGCCCCTCGAGTCAAGACACACGTCCAGTGAGCGCGCGCGCTCGACCGCTCGCGAGCACGCCCGGCCTATGGGCCTTCCGGGCGCGCGGAGCGAGCCACTGTCGAGCGCGCGCCGCGAACGGGTCTGTGCCGACCGTCGGTGTTCCACTGCACGCGTGCGCCGAGCGCCTGACGTCGTTCATGCATCTATCCGAGTGCGTTCGCGGACGCACTCACACTCAGGTGCGACACGAGCGGGGGTCATTCAGAGGTCGACGCGCCCCAGGCGCGTCATGCGGTGAAGCCGACGCACCCGCTCGTGGAGAGGAGACGTCACGCACGCCGTGGCCACCTCTCGATGACCTCGTCGCAGAGGCGCCGCGCCAACGCGACGCGCGCCTTCATCCCGCCTTTGCGCACGGCCAGCCGTCGGGCCCAGCGCCCGACGCGATCGGACCGGCGGGTCGCATGGCGCGCGGCTTCCACCAGGGCCCACCGCAACCACGGGGACCCTTGCCGCGTGATCCGCCCGCTAGAGTAGCGATCGCCACTGGCGTCGACGCGGGGCACCAGGCCTGCGTAGCAGGCGAGCGCCGCGCCCGTGCGAAACCGCGTGCCGTCGCCGATCTCGGCGCGCAGCGTCAATCCGAGCACCGGGCCGATCCCGACCAGCGAATCGAGCGCCCGGGCAATCGGGTCGGTCTCAGCGCGCGCGCGGACGACGGCCTCCGCGGCCGTGGCTTCCGCGTGCAGCGTCTCGAGCACGCGGACCAGCCGCTGCAGCGTCATCGCCGCCTCGGGCGGCAACACCACCGCCGCTAACCAACGGCGCCCGCGCGCGCTGTAGACTTGGCGCACGGGCAGGTCGGCGACCCCACTGCGTAACAACAGCGCCCGGATCATCTGGCTGACTCGCGTGCGCAGTCGCACGACCTGATGCCGGCCGCGGCAGATTTCCCGGAGCTCCCGGATCGGCGGCGGCGGGATGTACACGCTCACGACACTCTCCCGTCGCAAGGCATCCGCCAGCCGCCGGGCGTCGAGCCGATCCGTCTTCGCGGCAAACCCGGCCTTCAGTTTGGTCTTGCGCGTGTCGACCACACAGACCGCCGCGCCCGTCGGCTGCAACGCATCGACGAACGCCCACGTCGGCGACGTCGCTTCCACGGCGACGTGCGTGTGTGGTCCACACCGGTTGCAAAATGCCATGATCCCCGCCGTGCTCCGCGGCAAGCGCGTCTCCCAGGCCCGCTCGCCACTCGCCGTCAGCGCACAGACCTGCAAGAACTGTTTGTGTAAATCCACTCCGATGTATTCTGGCTCCATGGGCTGTCCTCCTCTCGTGGCCCGGAGCACGCGTGTGTGGAACACCGCATTATCTCAGGCACCGCGACTGGGCGACGGCCCTTTCATTTGATCAGAGTGCGCCGAGCTCGCAGAGAAAGACTACATCGCTCTGCGTCTCGGCGCACTGCGCGGTGAAGGCTTTTTGGCGCCGCAACGGCGTCGTGTTTGGCCAGAGTAGATTGACGAGAATCCTTACGCTCCGGTTCAACCCGGTCTACCGCTTTTTCCGCGACGTCGTCTGCCGGCGCGTGGGGGAGCTCCGACGGGCCGCGGGCCTCGAGATGGTTCCACCGCTCGCCCGGAAGACCGCGCTGAGGGTCGCGTTGTTCTTTTCGAGCGTGACGAACTGCTCGGTGCCGGGCGTCGCCAGCTCCTGCTGCATGAACGACCATACCTGGCCGGTCGATCGGTACCCGCCGTGCGAGGACACGATGTCCTTGCAATTGATGACCGTCACGTTGCGCGAGTGGTCCATGATCGCCCGCGGATCTTCAGGGCCCGAGTAACCTAACGCCGTGTCGAAATCGAAGAAGTCGCCGATGCGATACCACGTGCGCAGCACCGGGTCGTTCTTCGAGTGAAAGACGTAGAACTTCTGGCAGCGTTGTGCCGCGGAGTAGTAGCGTTCGCCTTTCTCGACCGATTCGTTGTCGACCGCGGACGCGAAATTCCACGCGTATCGCACCACGTTGGCGGTGGCATCCCTGAGTGCCTCGAAGGTCACGTGCGCACCGAGAGAGTGTGAGTTGATGTCGACGATCGCGCCGGATCCCTGAAGCGAGGCGAGCAGCTGGCGGAGGCGCGGCGCAGCATCGTCGGCGCGACCACGGGCAAACGGGAACGAGACGCCAGACGCGCCGCCCGGCCATGCGAAGCCAATCAGGGCATCGTAGGGCGCGTTCGCGCGCCCGAGGAACCCGAGTAACCTCATCTGCTCGTCGATGGTGCGGTAGCTGTCGAGGACGTCCTGCTGCTCGTTGTTGTAGCCGTGGACGAGCACGGTCACGCGTTTTCCGGCCATCGCCGCCAGAAACGTCGCCGGTGGAACCGACGGGGCCTGACCACTTCCATTGAGGTCGAGGTGGCGAATCTCGTCTGCCGTCGAGAAATCATTCGCCGACCAGAACTCACGCCGGCAACTCACCATATACATGTTGGCCATGGGTCCTCCGAGAAATTGCAGTGGATCGAGTGGATGCGATCGGGCCTCGAGCGTGTTCCATGCGCGGGCGTCTACTACATAACGTTCGATGTCTGGCGGGCGAACACCCTCCTTACGGTCTCGCGCCAATTACTTCCTCGATGGCGTCGATGACGACCTGCGGCTGGTCGAGTGGAATCCAGTGCCCGCTCTTCGAGGCGACGATGTGCCGGCCCGAGCGGGAGAGCCGGGCCAGCGCCTCCTGCTGGCGCAGTCGGTAGTCGCCGGGGTCGGTGGACGAGATGGTGACGATCGGCAGGTCGCCGTAGCCGTCCGGCGCCGCCGCGAGCGTCTCGGCGGCGCTCGTCGAGATCGACCGGATTTGGCTGCCGAGCGCCTCGAAGAACTTCTCCTGGGTCCAGAACTGCCGCAGCGGCTTCCGTGTCTCGAGCGGCAGTTTCCAGAGCGGGGCCAGGATGCCCTCGTCTTCGCGCGACAGTCCGCCGCGGCTGACGACATTGGCCAGCCCGCGGGCGACGCCGAACAGCCCCAGTGTCACCAGCCCGTTGACGAGACGCGCGGCGCCGAACCGCGCGGCGCTCGCGCCGCTGCGGCACAGCCGCACGCCACGGTCGATCTTCAGTTGTTCTTTTGGCGCCGGCGTGACCCAGTCCTCGGGATGAGCGGGATCGACGAGCACCAGCCCTGCCACCTCGGCACGGTGCCTCGCCGCGAAGATGCGCATGACGAGGCCACCGAAGGAGTGTCCGACCAGGACGAATGGCGGCGCGACGCCCGCACGATCGAGCAGCACGCGCAGCTCGTCGGCGACGCGTCCGGCGGTGCGAGGCATCGGCCCGGCATCACTCCATCCGAAGCCGGCGCGATCGTAGCTGCAGGCACGAGTTCGCTCGGCTACGGCCGGCTGGACGAGCGACCAGCTGATGGATGAGCCGCCCAGGGCGGCTTCCATCACGACTGCCGGGGCGCCAGACCCCGAGCAGTGCAGGTGGAGTCGGAATCCGCCGGCATCGACCAGGCAGCCTGGCATCCCGCGCGCGCGCTGATTCTCCGGTGACACCGCGATCTCCGGGTCAGTATATGGCTACCAGCCAAGACGTCAGGGATCAGGGGTCGGGGATCCAGGGAGCCGAGTTCAATTTGAGGGTCTTTCCAGCGACCCAGGAGTTGCCCCAACTGCCTGGAACCCGATCCCTGATCCCGGAATCCTGACGGCGAACCTGAGGTGTCAGCGAACGCGAAAGGCCACGACGCCCCTCAGCATCGTGGCCTTCGCGCTCGTCGCGTCGTCGGCCTCCTATTCGAGTCGAATCCTGAAGCCCTTCGGCGCGATCTTGACGCGCTGTCGCGGGCTCGAGAGTCCGGTCAGCGCCTGCAGCGCCGCCGTCGCGCCGGCAGCCTCTTCCTCTTCCTCTTCCTCGAGCTTGAACAGCACCAGGTTGTTCAGGAACGCGATGAGCGCCGCCTTGTCGCTCGTAGACCGCCCGAGATAGGCCGCTCGGGCGAAGCGCGCTTCGCTGACGTTGTCGTTGGCGGCGGCGTGCTCGATGATTGCCTCGGACAGCGTCGTCGCTCGCCCATCGTGCATGTAGGGTGCGGTCGATCCCACGCCCCACAGGTTTTCGGTCAGGAAGGTGTCAGGTGTGTGCCGGTTTCGCGGATTGAGCGGAATCGGCGTCACGTCGTCTCCGGCGATCTCGTTGACCGGCTCGGCGAGGCGCGGTCCCATCACGTGGCGCTTGAGGTCGCCATAGAGCGCGACGATCGTCCTGCCGGAGCTGTCTCTCTGCGTAAAGGACCCGAGCCGCGCGCGAATGCTCCCGTCGGCTCGGCGGATGATGTTGTCAGGCTGATCCCTCGTCAGGTCGAACGAGACTGGGTTTGCCGGAGTCAGCACGCCAGCTGTCGGCTGCCCGGCAGGGAAGTTCGTGCCGTCGCGATAGGCCGGGTTCTGGCTCGGCTCGCTGAAGACCGGTGTCGTCAGGGTCAACTGCGGGATGTGGCAGGTCGCACAGCCGATCTCGTTGAATACTCTCGCGCCGAAGTTGATTTGACTCACCTGTGCGCTCGTCAGCGCCGGCTCGACCAGCCCGAGCTGGTTCAGCTCGAGGAGCGTTGTCGGTCGCGGCTGCGCCGCCATGTAGACGGTAAGCGTCGTCATGTCGCCGATCGTCAGCTCATTGCGGACGGCGTCGCCGTCACCGTCGACGTTGTCGCCGACGACCTCGACAGCCTGCATGCCCAGTTCGTTGTGCGCCGCGCCGCGGTTGAAGTCGCGCAGGAACGGCACACTCCCTTTCCACTGGAACGGTCGAATGATGAGCGCAATCGGAACCGCCGGGTTGTCGACCGACGTCTGGAAGTCCACGCCCCGCACGTTTTCGGTGTTGTAGGTGACTTGACAGGGAGAGCTCCTGACGCGCGTCGCGCTGAGCGTGCCGAAGTTCACGCCTTTGGTATCGAGTGTCACCGTGCGCGTGCCGCCGCTGCGGCAGACCTCGTCAACCAGCCGCTGCTGATCGGCGGTGAGGCCGTCGGTCATCTCCTCAGCCAGCCGCTGGATGGCACCTGGCGCAAAGACGTGCGGTGTGTTCCGTTCGATGAACTGGCCGATGAGGCCCGTGCGGAACGGATCGCGGTGGACGTTGAGCGCGGCGGTGCCGGCGCCATCCTCGAACGGCTGCTCGTGGCATTCGAAGCAGCCACCGGCGTTGGGGCCGGTGACGCGGATGGGGACGTGGTTGAACCACTCGCCGCGGCCGCGGAAGTCGGCGCGCGGCACGCGCGTGTAGCGCTGACCGCGACCGACATTGGCGCCGCCGCCGTCGAGCGCGTTGAAGGCCGAGCCAAACAGCTCGTCGCCGAGCTCGAACGCCTCGATGAATCGCGCGTGGAGATCGGACTCGCGGTTCAGATCGTCTTGATCGGCATGCACGGCGACGGGTCTGTGGACGTTGGCCACACTCCCGAAGTCGGTGACGATCGCCCACGCCGAGATGCTGGCGAATAGACACAGCGGCGGTGAGCAGGAGGGGACGAAGTAGCGGAACGGACCGGGTGCGAGGCAGAGGCATACACGCCACCCTTTCTCTCGAGGCGGCGGTCGCGCCCGCGCACACAGCTCTCCCGTCGTGACGGAGGCACAGCATCCGCCAGCTGGCGGCGAGTCGGCTGCCGCTGAGAGAAATATTCGCAGGGTGCACGCACTCTAGGCGCGTCGTGTGGTGACGTCAAGCTCGGCGGGGATTTGCGCGATGAATCAACAGATCGCGAGATATCAGTTAGCTATCAGCTATCAGCTATCAGCTATCGGCTCGGTCAGCGGTCAGCGGTCAGCGGTCAGCGGTCAGCGAACAGCGAACAGCGAGCCGCGAGTTGCGGGCCCGTAGTACATTTCGAACGTTGCCTTTCGAAACAATTATTGCCACGCCGGACGAACTCGCGCGCGTGTTCACGGCGCGCGTCTCGGATGCGGCTCATCGCGCTCGCACCGACGAACGCGCGTTGTCGCTCGTCGTTCCCGGAGGGTCGATCGCGCAAGCCTTCTTTCCCGTTCTGGCCGCCGCAGCCATCGACTGGAGGATGGTCGACATCTTCTGGTGTGATGAGCGCGCGGTCGGTCCCGATCATGAGGATTCGAATTTCCGCGTCGCCAACGCACTGCTGCTATCGCACGTGGGTCACCCGCGCGCGCACCGAATGCCGGCCGACGATCCTGATCTCGACGCCGCTGCGAGAACCTACGAGCGCGAACTGGTCCGTGTGCTCGGCGATCCGCCACGGTTCGATGTGGTCCTGCTAGGCGTTGGACCCGATGGACATGTCTGCTCGCTCTTTCCAGGCCACCCCGCCCTCGAGGAAGCCTCACGATTGGTCGTGGCCGTCACCGACTCGCCCAAGCCGCCCCCACGACGGTTGACGCTGACACTCCCGGCTCTCGCCGGCGCCGAGATCTTCGTCGCCGCCTTCGGCGCTGAGAAACGGGACGCCATCCGAGAGGCGCTGAACACTCCGGCGTCCCCACTACCCGTCGCCCGCGCCGCGCGGTCCGGCGCTCCGACGATCTTCCTTCTCGACGCCCATTCGTCCCAGGGCTCGGTCGCGTGACCCTGTTAGCCCAACTGTAGGCGACTGTTCGCTCTGTCCCCCCTTTCCCGTTCATGAAAAAAGTGTGTCCAGCCGTTTCGATACCGCAAGCGGTTGCGGCTTTGCAACGCGCAGCGTTCGAAACGCGCGAGTTTCATGAACATGGCGTCTAGAGTCAACGTCTCAGCCTGTTATCCGGTCAAACAGATGGTGCGCATGCACGACGCGTTGTCGCCTGCGCATGACATGCCGTCCGGAGATTGGGACGCGTCAAATTGACGACACCGCACTGCCTTCATGACTCCAGACGTGTGCGGAGTGTGCGCAAGCTCGAAGAGATCAGCAAACGGGAAGGAAACGGTTGGGACTGGATGACAGCGGTGGCGATAGTGTGACAAGTGGCAGAGCGTCAGATCGACGCAAGCGCAAGGTCGACTTCATGAAGCAAAACCGCATCGTGCTCGGCGTCGCGGCGCTAGTCGCAGCGGTCATGCTTCCGTGGCCGGCGCTGGGGCAGGAGGTCGGCCAGCAGAGCGTTCCGGGCAAGGAGGCGCCGGCCGAAAAGACTGGCGAGAAGGAGTCTGAGAAGCCCGCCGACAAGGCCGCAGAACGCCAGGCTTCAGACAAGAAGACCGAGAGCGACTGGGGCTTCCGCTGGAACGGCCGGCCGTCGCTTCACCTCGGCGAGGGAACTCGCGTTGATTTCCGCGTGCGACTTCAGCGCGAGATCTGGGACTCGGACGCGACCCTGTCCGTGGACGACGACTCGGATGCCGACAACGACCTGAATGCCGATGTCGCTCGCCGGCGCATCGGCATCGAGGGCGAGATCCTCAACATCTTCGACTATCAGGTCGAGCGAGAGCTCACGGCCAACCGAGATCCCTGGCGCGACGTCTATCTGAATTACAAGCAGTACGGCTTCGCGGAGGTGATGGCCGGCAAGTTCAAGGTACCGTTCAGTCTCGACGAGAACACCAGTTCCACGAACCTGGACTTCGTCAACCGCTCGCGAATCGCGACCCTCCTCGCGCCGGGCCGCGACGTCGGCGTGATGGTGCACGGCCGCTTCCTGCCTCGAGGCATCCTTCGTTACGAGCTCGGGCTGTTCAACGAAGATGGCAGCAACGCTGAGAGGAACGACACCGATTACGTGCACGGCGATCGGACAGTGGCCGGCCGTCTGCTGGTGCAGCCGTTCAGATCGACGAAGTCGGTCGCAAACGATCTGGCGGTCGGCGCGTCGTTCACGACCAGCGAGCTCCCGGAAGGTGTGTCCGGTCTCCGCGGGCGGACCGAGCTCGATGAGTGGTTCTATCGCCCGGAAGTGCTCGTCAACGGACGGCGCCAGCGGATCGGCGTCGAGGCGCGGTGGCGTCCTGGGCCCTTCTCGGTCAAGTCCGAGTTCATCCGGCTGACCGATGAACGCCTGGGCCAGAGCATCGAAGAAACCGACCTCTCACCATTCCTCAGTCAGGGATGGTACGTGAGCGGCACGTGGGCTGTGACCGGCGAGAAGAAGGCGGAGGGATTCGACGCACCCCTCCGTCCACTATTCCGAGGCCCGTTCTTCAAGGGCTGGATCGGCGCCGTCGAGCTCGCCGCCCGCGCCGAGCGCATTCGCTTCGGCTCGGTCGACAGCGACATCAGCGGTGTCCTGCCGTCGACTGCCCCACGAGCGGAGATCGTTCTCGGCAACAGCGACCTCGCTTACACGTTCGGCGTGAATTGGTACGCGAACCGCTGGATCAAGATTCAGCTGAACCTGGTGCGGAACACGATTGGCTTCCCGGATCAGGGCCCGAACCCGGCGCAGTCCAGTTTCTGGAGCCGCATCGTGCGGTTTCAGTTTTCGATGTGAGAGCTAACGTCATGACCCGCCTCTGTCTTCGCAAAGCGATCCTGCTCACCGCCGTTGTCGCGGCCCTCGCGATCGCTGGCGCGACGCCCGCGATCGCGCAGACCGACGAATTCTTCGACCCCAACACGCTGCAGGAGATCCGCCTGACCATCAACACGAGAGACTTGCGCACCCTGACCGAGAAGTATCTCGACAACACCTATTACACGGCCGACCTGCAGTGGAAGGGCATTCGCGTGCGGAATGCCGGCGTGCGGTCGCGGGGGAATTCCAGCCGGAACGACCGCAAGATGGCGCTCAGGGTCGACGCCGATCGCTATGTGACCGGCCAGCGGTTTCTCGGACTGAAGTCGTTCGTGCTCAAGAATCTGTGGACCGACCCGTCAATGCTGCGCGAGCGGCTGGCGATGACGATGTTCTCGCGACTGGGCCAGCCTGCATCGCGGCACTCGTACTGCCGCCTCTACATCAACAACGAGTTTCAGGGGCTCTACATCATCCTGGAATCGGTCGACAACGCATTCCTCACGCGCAACCTCGGCGAGAACGACGGCTATCTCTATTCCTACCAGCTGCAGAGTGATTGGCGCGGTGAATACCTCGGCGAGGATCTTGCGCCGTACAAAGACCGCTTCGAGGCGCAGAACCACGAGAAAGAAACCGATGCGATGCTCTACCTCCCGATCCACGACTGGCTTCGCGAGGTCAATCACTCCGACGACGGCGTCTGGCGCGATCGCGTGGAGGAGTACATGGACCTCCGGCAGTTCATGACCCATGTCGCGACGGAGGTCTTCCTGGCCGAGAACGATGGCCTGCTCGGGGCGACCGGGATGAACAACTTCTTTCTCTATCGGGCCAAGGACAGCAGGCAGCACCGGTTTCTGCCCTGGGACAAGGACAGCTCGTTCCTGTTGCCGGACTTTTCGATCTTCGAGCGAACCAACGACAACGCTCTCTTCCGCCGCGCGTTTGCCTATCCCGATCTTCGGGAAGTGTATCTGCAGGCGCTCGAGGCGGCCGCCCGTTCGGCGGCCGAGGAGGACTGGCTGGAAACCGAGGTCACTCGCGCGGCTGAGCTAATCTCGGCGACCGTCGAGGAAGACAACCGCAAACAGTTCTCGAACGAGGAGTTTGTTGCGCAGGTCGACTGGTTGAAAGAGTTTGCGCGCCAGCGGTCGAAGTTCGTGTTGGATCAGGTGGCCGACGCCCGTCGGCGCCGATGAAGCGTGCACTTGGGGAGAAAACCCGACGATAACCGTTAAGAACTGCCAGCGGCGCCGCGTCGTATGGTCGTCATAGAGTCCCAAAGTGGAGTCCGAGCAATGGCCGAAGAACATGCACTCATAACCCCCATCACCGGCGCACCGGTGTCGGTCGACGCCGCAGAGGATGAGCTGGAACGGAAACTGGAGAAGAAACGAGCCAAGGTCCGCTCGGCCTGGATTTCGTTCGTGGGCCGAATCGTGGCGCAGATCATGGGCGCCGTTGCGACGATTTCGCTCGGCCTGATCCTGGTGCAGAAGTACCACGCGCCGGCCGTCGCCGAATCGGCGGCGCAACCCGATCAGCCCGTGGTGCAGTCGACCGTTCCGGTCAGGTTCGTCACGCCAGGCGAAACTTCACTCGCCGTCCTGCCTCTGCGCGATGTCTCGTCTGACGGCGAGGAGTCGTTTGCGAGGGGGATGACCGACGCTCTCATCACCGATCTCGCCCGGCTCGAATCGGTCCGCGTCGTGTCGGGGACGTCCTCGGCGATCTACGAGAAGGAGCGGCGGCGGTTGCCGGAGATCGCGCGGGCGCTCGGCGTCGATTTCATCGTTGATGGGTCGGTGACCAGAGCTGAGGGACGCGTGCGGATCGCCGTGCATCTGATTGAGGCCCGGAGAGACGAGCACGTGTTTGTCGAAGCCTACGAACGGCCGCTGCGACAGGTGCTGACGGTTCAATCCGAAGTCGCGCGCGCCGTGGCAAAAGCCGTAAAGATGAGCCTCTCGTCGACGTCGCACGCCTCGCCAGGAGTCGCCTCGACTGGGAAGCTCGATCCGCTCACGGCCACGTTCGGCTTGCGCTGAACCTCTTGAACCTTCTAAACCTGAAGAACCTCTTGAACCGAGTCTCAGTGGCAGGAGCCGATTCCGGAGTCTGAGAACGAGCTCCCAGGAATCGGGAGGAATTCCCACTGGTAGCTGCCTGAGCTCAACGTGAGCTTCAGCACGCCGTAGACGATGCCGATGGCTTCGGTGTTCGGCGCAGACATGATCGGCGTGTAGAGCGCGCCGCCGCCGGTCCCCACTGTGATCTGCCGGATGCCGCGCGCGGGATCGAACCGGCCGTCCGGATCCTGCGGGCCGAAACGCTCGTACAAGTGATCGTGACCGTTGACGACGAGGTCGGCGTCGAACTCGTAGAGCGCGCGCCACAGCTCGCGCATGTCACGATTGGGTCCGTTCGGGCCGGACGTGAACAGCGGCTTGTGCCAATAGACCATCGTGCACTGCGTCGGCGCGGCCGCCAGTTCGCCGCGCACCCACTGAAGCTGCGCCGATCCTGGCCCTAGCGGGATCTCCGAATTGAGGGCGATGACCTGCCACGGCCCTGCCATGTAGCTGTAATATCCCAGCCCGAACGGCCCGGCATGGTCCTGGAAGTACGTGAAGTAGCCAGTCCCGCCGCGTTCGTAGTCGTGATTTCCCGGCGTGGGCCGCGTCCGCGCGCGATGCCGCCCCCAATGCGGCTCATAGCAGTCGCGGAAGTTTTCCGCTGTGCCGGCCGGATAGGCATTGTCACCCGTCGTGAAGACGATTCCCGCAATGCGGTCGATCAACTGCGCGGTGGCTGCCACCGCCGGAGAACCGCACAGACCGATGTCACCGGCGCCGACGAGAACAGCGGGAGGGCCTGGCGTGCCTGCGCCCGGTCCGAGAAGCGGTGGGCTTGGTGTTGGTGACGGCGACGAGGGAGACGAGCCTCCACACCCGAACACAAGTGTCGTGCCCGCGAGGAACACCACGCCGAAAATCGACAGAGTACCTCTGGTTGACACCGCGCGAAACGGCCGGACTCGCCTGGGGAGGGTTCATTGTCTCACATTGTCGTTACATCGGTGGGCCCAAATTGGTGACAAACGGAAGCGGTTCCGTGTTATCCGTGTAATCCGTGGCTCATAAGCACTTCCGTGGCATTAATCGGTGAAAGCGATGACTTTTTCCGAATTCAACGCGACGCTCGCCGCCAACACGCCGCCTGCGGTCAGTGCAGCGCTCGTTGCCCTGTGGCACGACGCAAAAGGCGACTGGGAAAAGGCGCACGCCACGGCGCAGGACATCGACGATGCGACGGGCGCGTGGGTCCACGCCTATCTGCACCGGAAAGAAGGAGATGCGTCGAATGCTGCCTATTGGTATAGGAGGGCCGACAAGCCCGTCGAGCGCGGCTCGCTCGACGCCGAGTGGACACGAATCGTCACGGAGCTTCTCAGCGACTGAACTCGATCGTCACCTTCGGCTCGGCGACGACCTTCAGTCCGGGCACGCCCGCGAGGCTCTTGATGTCCTTTGCAGACGACAGCTTCAGCAGCGCCGCATCATCGGCCAGTAGCTTGTCGAAGTCGATCTGCATCAGCGTCACGCGCGAGCCGTCAACGTAAGGCGCGTTGGTCTTGACGATCCGGCCGTTCACGTTGAGCGTGACGTCGACGTACAGCCCTTTCATCATCAGCTTCATCATGGCCAGGGCCTGCGCGGCCTGGGCCTTGTCCGCGTCCGCTCCCGGGAAGCGGCAGGCCGCCGGCGGGCGACTGGTCGGGCATCTGAATCGTCAGCGCTGACGCGCTGCTGCCGCGCGTGAAGGCAAACCCAAACGGCGGTTTCTTGGTCTCTGTTCCCGGCGCCAGGTCATTTGCCCCTTGGTCAAGCTTCACGGTGACCTTGGAGATGTCGTCGAAGGCGAACCGGGCGCGGTAGCCTTCGAGATCTCCGGTCTTGATGGGTTCCCCCGAGACAAACTTGACGCCCATCGTCGCCGCGGTCTTCCGTGCCTGCTCTTCACCGAACAGCTGAGGTGGCTTCTCGCCCGCTGCGTTCGCGCCGGCCAGGCCCTGCAGCATTCCCATCGCCTGGGCCGACACAGCGGTCTCCTGCAGAATCGTGCCGCTGCCGTCGGTGTTCAACTCGATCGAGGTCGTCGAGCGAAGGCAGGCGGTCGAGCCAAACGCGATGACGAGCGCCAGGGAGCAACGACGAAGGGACTGAGTCATGACGGTTCAGTTCAGGGTTCAGGGTTCACGGTTCAAGGTTCGCGGCTCGCAGCTATTGTACGCGCGGTTTCTCCCGCGTAAACCATGTGAACGCTTCGCGTGCGATTGGTGGCGGAACGGTATGGGGTCCATCGAACTCACGATACGTGACCGGATACCCTGACTTTTCGAGGAGCGGGACAATACGCCGGCTCGTCGAACCGATGGGCAGAATCCGGTCGCCGGTTCCGTGAGAGACAAAGATGCGCGGCCGGCCGTGAACGGAACCCGGGCTGACGAAGCCTGGCGAGCAGGCCAGGATGTGCGTAAAGAGATCGCCGCTGGCAAGGCCGACCGAGAGTCCGTACGACGCGCCATCCGAAAAGCCGCCGACGGCGACTCGGTTCCGGTCGACCGCGCAACGGTCGAATGTCAGCGACAGGGCGCGATCCAGGAACTCGATGTCGGGTCCGAAGCCGCCTCGAATCGCGTCCCACGTGCCGCCGCGTGACTCGGGAGCGAGGACGATGACGCCAAGTTCATCCGCGACGCCAAAAAACGAGAGGACCCGGCGAGCGGACCCGCCGGCGCCGTGCAGGATGACGGCGAGCGGCGCAGGCGCATCCGGTCGATAGCTCTTCGGAACGATGAGCAGGCCGTCGCGCCCGCTGTTGCCGCCGAGTCCGAGGGTCTGTTCTCCCGGTGTCGCCGTTTGACGCGGAGCGCGAAGCTTGACGCTCAGGTGTCCGTCACCGCCGCTGGATTGCTGTGCGGGTCGGTACGCTACCGCGCTCGATGCCCACGCGAGAAGCCGTCGCCTGGAGATCATCCTATCGCTGCACGCGTCCGGAGGCGTCGCCGCCGACGAGGCGATCGACCTCGTCGACCGTGACGCGATTGAAGTCGCCGGGGATCGTCTGCTTGAGCGCGCTCGCCGCGACGGCGAAGCGCAGCGCGTCGGCGCGGTGTGCGGCCGGTGACGAGCCCGTAGATCAGACCCGCCGGCGAAGCTGTCGCCGCCGCCGATCCGATCGACGAGCCGGACGTCGTAGCGCTGGCTCTGGTGCATGCGTCTTGCGTCGCGCGTCCCAGAGCACCGCGCTCCAGCCGTTGTCGCTCGCCGAGAGGCTTTCGCGCAGCGTGATCGCGACCATCGGCGGGCCGAAGTCACGCGTCACGCGCTCGGCCGCGTCGCGGAATCCCGTCGATGTTCAGCTGGCCGCTCGTGACGTCGGTGCCCGGCACGTGGACGCCGAGCACCGACTGCAGGTCTTCCTCGTTGGCGATGACGACGTCGACGTCGCGCATCAGCGGGCGCATCACTTCCTGCGCCTGCGCTCTCGGTCCAGAGCTTCTTGCGGAAGTTGAGATCGACGCTGACGCGGGCGCCGGCGGCGCGCGCCGCCTTGATCGACGCCGCGCGTCGCGGCCGCGCCCTTGTCGCCGAGCGCCGGCGTGATGCCGGTGACGTGGAACCAGGCGCGCGCCGGCGAACACTGCCGCCCAGTCCACCGCGTCCGGCTCCATCTCGCTGATCGCCGAACGCGCGCGATCGTAAATGACGGTCGACGCGCGCTGGCTCGCGCCGGTCTCGGCGTAGTAGACGCCGATCGCGATCGCCGCCGCGCAGGATGTGATCGGTCCGCACGCCTTCGGCGCGCAGCGCGCGGACCGCAGCGTCGCCGATCGCGTGCTTCGGGCAGGCGCGTCACGTAGTAGCTCTCGAGCCCGAACTGCGCGAGGCTGACGGCGACGTTGGCTTCGCCGCCGCCGAACGTGGCGACAAACTGCGGCGACTGCAGGAATCGCTCGAATCCCGGCGGGCTCAGCCGCAGCATGAGTCTCGCCGAACGTGACGACTCTTGGGCATAGGACTGCATTTCGTGAGCGCGCGCCGCCCGCACGCTCGCGACGATGCGCTCGCGCGTTCGATTTCGAGGACGTCGAAAAGTCGCCGGCCTCGATCGCCTTGGCGTCGAGCAGCGCCGATGCCGACGCCGACCGCGACGGCGCCGGCCCGAATCCACTCGCCGGCGTTGTCGAGCGTGACGCCGCCGGTCGGCATCAGCTTGCACCTGCGGCAGCGGCGCGCGGACGTCCTTGATGTACCCGGGTCCGAGCGCCGTCGCCGGGAAGACCTTGACGATGTCGGCGCCGGCGTCCCAGGCGTCGAGGATCTCGGTGGGCGAGAAGCAGCCGGGCATCGACCGGCACGTCCCGGCTCGTGGCAGGCCTCGATGACCTCGCGCCGGAACACCGGGCTGACGATGAACTGCGCGCCCGGCGTCGATCACCGCGGTTGCCGTCGCGGCGTCGACGACCGTGCCGGCGCCGAGCAGGAAGTCGGCGGGCAGCGTCGGCGCCAGCGCCGCGATGAGCTCGACCGCGCCGGGCACCGTCATCGTGACTTCGAGCGCGCGGACGCCGCCCGTCCGCGATCGCGTCGACGACGCCCGCAGCTTCGCCGGATCCTTCATCCGGATGACGGCGACGACGCCAGCCTGTTCAATCGCCGCCGTGGCGGCTTGCCGGTTCGTGGGCATACGTTGATCGCTAGCTGACCTGATCACAGGAGCTCAGGAGGTCGGAGCTTTGTGATCTCATCTCCTGATCTCCTGGTCTCCTGTGAGACGAGGTGTCGCAGCAGTGAATCTAGAGCTGCCTCGTGAATCCACTTGTGCGCGGGATCCTCGTGCAGCGCGAGTTTCCGCTGTTCGCCGGCCATGCGCCCACAGGTAATAGAGCCGGTAACCGGGCGGCGACGACACGGGGTGGTAGCCATACGGCAGGAGCACCGCGTCGCCGTCGCGCACCGAGTGCGTCGCCGATCTCGCCGTCGTTCGTGTAGAGCATCTGCTGGCCGAAGCCCTGCGGCGGGTCGATGCGGAAGTAATAGACCTCTTCGAGCGTCGGCTCGCCGTCGCGGCCGTCGTGCTTGTGCGGCGGATAGCTGCTCCAGTTGCCCGGCGGGTTGAAGGTCTCGCCGACCATCAGCCGCTGCACGTGCGGATCGGTGACGAAGATGTCGTGCACCTCGCGCGAGTAGTTGGCGCGGCCGCGCGCGTTGACCTTCACGTCAGCGGGGCCGATGAGCGCCGCCGTGCCGCCGGCGGGCGCCGGCGTCGAGAAGAGGACCGCCTCGAGCAGCGTGTCGGCCGTCGCCGTCAGCTCGACGCCCGGCGGCAGGTAGAGCGCGGTGGCGCGCTCGGTCGAAGACGCCCGACCGGCTGACCGGCCATTTGTTGTCCGCCGGCCGCGAACGTGCCGCGGCCCTGCTGCAGCACGACGACGGTTTCCTCGTCCGCGAGACGAAACGTGGCACTCGTGCCGGCGTCGAGCCGCAGCCGGCGCGTGCTGAGCTCGCGAGAGCCGCCATCGCCGCGCTTCTGCAGGAGCTGAACGCCGAACTGGCGCGGTTGCCTGAAGAGTGTATCGGTCAGCATAAAGTCTCTCGTTGGTGAGGGTAACGTGACGCGTCGGGTCGTCAAAGCTGACGACCGTTACCACGCGCCACCACGGTTCTACGTACCGAATAAGACTCGAGCCACGGATTACACGGACACCACGGATCGGTTTATCCGATGACTTCCAGCCTAGGCTAACTCAGAACACTGATCAGTGTTATCCGTGTAATCCGTGGCAAGTCGATTTGTCCGTGTGATCTGTGGCACGAGCCCATCCGGAATCTTATCCCGCTTCACTCTCCATTGCCCGCCTTCGACCGAGCTACGTGGAATACCTCGCGCAGCTCACGCGCGACCGGGCTGTCGTCGGCGTTGGCCGGCATGATCTCGCGCATGTGGCGCCACCAACGGCGACAGACCTCGGTCTGGGCGATCGCCGCCCAGCGGCTCTCGTCCTCGATCTCGACATACCCGAAGAGGTCGCGGGTCTCGGGGTCCAGGTAGATCGAATAGGTCACCACGCCGTGCTCGATCAACGTGCGCTCGAGATCGGGCCAGATTGGGCGATGGCGCCGCTCGTATTCGGCCTCGTGCCCCGGGTGTACTGCCATGCGAAACGCCTTGCGAACCACGTCAGAATCATAGCGGGGCGCAGTAGAATCGTCTCGTCAAAAGTGGATAGTCCACCTGGGAGGGCAGAGTGATGGCGAACGACGACGGCGTCACGCGCAGAGAGTTCGTGAGCACGGCGACCGGGGCGGCGCTCGGCGCGCTCGTCGCCAGCGAGACTGTCGGATCGGCCGCTCAGGCCAAACGCCGCTACGCCATCGTCGGCACCGGCGTGCGTGGGATTGGCATGTGGGGCCGGCCAATCCTTCGTGACTATCCCGACCTCGTCGAGATGGTCGGGTTGTGCGACATCAACCCGCTGCGCGTCGAAGTCGCCAAGAAACAGCTAGGCACGTCGTGCCCGACCTTCACCAACTTCGACGACATGCTCACGAAGGCGAAGCCCGATGTCGTGATGGTGACGACCGTCGACGCGTTTCACAGCCAGTACCTGGTCCGCGCGATGGAGCGCGGCGTCGACGTGATGACCGAAAAACCGATGGTCATCGACGAGGCGCAGTGCCGGGCGGTCCTCGACGCCGAGAAAAAGACCGGCCGTAAGATTGTCGTCACGCACAACTACCGCTACGCGCCGAAGCACCAGAAGATCAAGGAACTGCTGATGGGCGGCGAGATCGGCAAGATCACGTCGGTCGATTTCACCTGGTTCCTCGACACGACGCATGGCGCCGACTACTTCCGGCGCTGGCATCGGCTGCGCTCGAAGAGCGGCTCGCTCTGGGTGCACAAGGCCTCGCACCACTTCGATCTCGTCAACTGGTGGATCGACGCCGAGCCGGTCCAGGTGTCGGCGCTCGGTAGCACTGGCCAACTACGGCAAGAGCGGTCCGTTCCGTTCCACGAACTGCCGGTCCTGCGCGCACAAGGATAAGTGTTCGTACTACTGGGACATCAACCGGAGTGCCAACCTCGTCGCGCTCTACAATAATTGCGAATCGGCCGACGGCTATCAGCGCGATGGCTGCGTCTTCAAGGACGACATCGACATCTGGGACACGATGAACGCGGTTGTGAAGTACTCGAACGGCGTCGACATGAGTTACTCGGTCAACACGTTCATGCCGATCGAGGGCTACTACCTCGCCTTCAACGGCACCAAGGGTCGGCTCGAGGTGCGCGACTACGAGCGCCAGGCGTGGGATCCGGGAGAAGACACCGGGATGTATGTGATGAAGAACTTCGGCAAGCGCGAGAAAATCGAGTTGCCGCGCGAGACCGAAGGGCACGGCGGCGGCGATCAGCGGCTGCGCGATCTGATCTTCAAGAAGATCGACGCGCCAGCGCACATGCGGCTGCCCGACTCGCGCGCCGGCGCGATGTCATGCCTGACGGGGATCGCGGCGCGCAAGAGCATCGACGAGGGCCGGCCGATCAAGATCGCGGATTTGGTGAAATTCACGTAGGCTTCACGAGCGTTGACGGGACGCGGATCACTAGCGGAAGCTATCTCACAAAGAACTGTTCAAAAGCTTCTCACCGCATCTATGAAAGGGCCCCTCGAGTCAAGACACACGTCCAGTGAGCGCGCGCGCTCGACCGCTCGCGAGCACGCCCGGCCTATGGGCCTTCCGGGCGCGCGGACGCGAGCCACTGTCGAGCGCGCGCGGCAACGGACGGCTGTCCGGCGAAATGCGACAAGTCTTCCAGCCTGATCCCATGCCTCGACTTCCACGGTCGCGTGCTTCTTGCCGCTCCTTGCCGATCGCGACCTGCAGTCGATGGCACCGCGCCTTCCTCGAGCGTCGATGGAACGCACGGGTCGATCGTTCACGTAGATATCCACGCGGGAGATCCGCCTGGCCCGCCTTCGACGAGGGAACCTTCGACGCGGCGCTCACCACAATCCCGCGCGCGCCTTTGCGGCTCACGGGTGTGACCGACAGCTTGAACGACGGCTGTTGCCGAATGAGTCGTGCGGCGCTGGCCAGCAGATCGCGGTTGTCCTCCAGGATGTCGCGTTTGGTCATGAAATGGAGCTCGTCGGGCGCGACGCCGAATTCCTCGAGGGGCGAGCCTGCGCGCAGGCCGACGCGAATGCTGCGGCGCATGGCCACGATCATCTCGGCTCCCTTCGGCAGTTTCTTGAAAGGAGACTTGGGATCCTTTTTCTGCGCCCGCAGCAGATCGTCCAGCGACCAGAAGTTGGCTCCCCCCGCTCCGGTGTTGCCGCTCGTGCCGAGCACCACTCCAACTTCATTGTCCTGAAAACCTGCGGCGAAGATGTCCGTCGCGCTGTACGACAGCGCGTCGGTGATGAGCACGACCGGACCGTAATAGACCTGACCGATGCCGTTGCACAACGTTCGTCGCGGGTCAGCGGAAATCCGGCTGAATAGGTCGCGCCCGTCAACACCGAGTCGCCGATCGATGGCACCCATCGTTTCAGATCCCAGTCATCCGGCGCAGACTTGCAGATCTGAAAGTTCAGCGGCGTGTTGATGAACTCGAACAACTCCGGCTCGATTCGTTGCGGCGTAAACAGTTGCAGCAGCGATTCCGCGGCGCGGATGTTTCCACCCGGATTGCCGCGAACGTCCAGGATGAGACCGTCCTGCGGAAAGCCGTCCTTCGTGATCAGGTTGGTGAACGACTTGAGGAATTGCCTCGTATCGTCCACGTCGAAGCTGAAGAGCCGGATATAGCCCAACGTCTGGCCGTTCACCGTCTTCTTCAATGCGTACAAGACGTCCTTGATCGACCCGAGCGTGGCGGTGTCGTCGCGCGGGTACAGCGTCTTTCTTGACCTCGAGGATGCGCGTCCGCTTCAGATCCAGCGCCGTCCTCTTCCTGCTGTGCGGAGTGGACGATTCATCGGCGTCACTGGTCTTGTGAACCAGCCAGTACTCTCGATGGCTCGCGACGACTCCATTCTTCGCGCGATACAGGATGTCCACCCAATGTTCATCCGGGGGCAGCGAGCTGTTGAGAGGTCGGATGGTCAGATTGTCGAGCCCCCGCGCGAACCGGGCATCGGGGTTGCTGCCGGCCTGCGACTCACCGTTGATTTCGATGGCCCTCGCAATCGGGACGCCGTTCCAACCCAGCACCTCGACTCCAGGCTCGAACCTGGCCCCATCACCATCGTCGGGAGCTGTCGCCGCGTCGCCGCTGGTCGCCGTCCGAGTCACGATGAATCGTTCGGCGCCTCGCTCGAAACACTGTTCGATGAGAAATGGCAGATAGGCGGTGCAGTCCTTGTACGGTTCGGGCAGCAGGTAGAGCGTGTGAAGGTCGCGCGTCGATCCAAATATCGACAGCATGCGCCGATGGAAGTCGATGGTGCTCTCGAGGCCCACATTCCACTCGGCGAGCTGGAATCGGAGGAGTTTGAGCTGCTGGATGGGATCGATCGCGTGAATGGCGCGCTTCATCGGCAGATGCACATAGTTCATCTCCATCAGCAGCAGCGCCTGTTCGACGATGCGCAGACGCTCCTGCCTGGAGAGTTGTGCCTGTCGTTCAGACGAACTGAGGAAGGCGCCCAGATCCCTCGCTGTTCTGCGGGCGTCTGGGTGAATCGGCGATCTCCAGCAGTTCCAGCCTCTTGCCGAGCTTCGACTTCAGCCATGGTCCTCCATCGGTTGCGGGCACACCGTCACGGCGCCAGAACGCGAAAATAGCCGGCACCAGGAGTCCTTGATGCCGGCTATCGCGTTACTTCTTCTTCGTCGCCTTCTTTGCGGTCTTGGCGGGTTTCTTCTTTCCGCCTCCGCCCTGGCCGCCTCCCGGATCGCCTTCTCTACCTTGGCCATGTTCAGTCTCCTCCTGTGCGTGGAACGATCTTCTTTGCTCCGAGCAGTTGCCCGAGCTGCTTCAAGCGGACTTGAATGTCGGGCCGCCGCACGTATCCCCGGTAGTTGTCTTCGCCCCAGCGAGCCTGGAGAGCCGCTCGACTGGACTCGGCGCGGGTGGCGTAATCGTATGCGGTTGAGCTGTCGCCCTCAAGCAGCATGGACCTCGCCGACACCAGCCACGCGCGCCACTCCGATTCGAGCTGTGCGGCCGAGGCGAACATCTTCTGTGCCGCCTGCGCGTCGGCGAGCGCGCCTCGTCCGTCTCCGCCGGCGAGGCGAACTTCGGCCGATGCGAGCAGCGCTGTCGACAGGAGCCGGGGAAGCTTCAACTCCCTGGCCGCGCCCACGGCTTCTTCGACAAGTGCCGTCGCCTGTTTCGACGCGCCGGACATCGCCTGGGTGAGCGCGAGGGTCTGCCTGGCCTGCAGCGCGGTGTCCTTGTAGTCGCGTTCAGCCAATTTGAGTGCCGCCGTCGCTCGCGTCGTGGCTTCCGCACGGTTGCCCAGGCTGAGCGCCATCTGCGCGCCGATCAATTCCACATATGCGAGTTGGGACTTGAATCCCGCTTCGGGTCCGGCGGCGATGGCATGGGCTTCGTCGAGAGCGGCCCTGGCTTCCTCGTATCTCCCCAACGGCCACAGCGCCGCCGCGCGATTGGCCTGGTCCCATCCCATGCCGACTCGTGCGCCGAGCGACTTGTTGATCCGATAACTCTCGTCGAAATGCGGGAGGGCCTCGGGGTACATCTCCTGGTTGTCGCCGAGAAGGACGCCGATGCTGGAATGCGTCGCCGCCAGTCGCGCCGGGTCGCCGGACTGCTTCGCCAATTCCAGCTGCTCGGAAAATGCTTTCATGGCGACCGCGTATTCGCCTTTGTCGCGGTACGCCCGCCCAAGCAGAATCAGGGCGTTGGATGTTTCTGTGCGGTAGCCCGCCGGCTGGTAGAACTTCAGCGCCGACTCGAGATGAGAGACGGCCTCATCGAAGCGGCCCTCCTGGGTACTCAGGCTGCCAAGGGCGAGGCGGGCCCGTGCTTCCAATCGAGTCGACTTGTCCTGGCGTGCAAAATCGAGAGCCTGCTGCAGGTACGCGCGCGTGTCGGCGAATTCGCCACGCGCCAGCAGCGTATAACCGAGGTCGATCAAGCCGTTGGTCGCCAGCGTTCGGATGTTGAGCCGTTGCGCGGCCTTGACGGCGTCGGCAGCGATCGTCTTGGCGCGATTGCTGTCGCCCTCGGCGTAATACACGTTGCTGAGTTGCAATTCGGTCCTGATCGATTGGTACTCGTTGGACGAACTTCGTGACATCTCCAGAGATCGTTCCAGCTGCTCTTTGGCTTCAGGCAGTCTCCTGATCCTGGCCAGCAACGATCCCCTCTGGTAATACACCTCGGCCAGCCCTTCCTGGCTCGACATGGCCTGATAGATGTCCTGCGCCTTCGAGAATGCGTCGTTGGCCTTTGGGCAGCTCCTGGCGACGGCCATAGAGAATGCCGGAACGGAGGAATGCGGCGGCGGACTGCGGATCCAGTTGCGTCGCCCTCACGTACGATTCGATGGCTCGATCGAGATTCTCGTCTTTCTCGTAGGCGCGGCCGAGATCGACATACGCCGCAGACTTTTCCTCGTCTCGAACCGAATTCACGATCTGCGAATACTTTTCAATCGCCGTCTTGAAGTTGCGGCTCAGTGTTGCCGCGACGGCGTCCAGATACATCGACTCGGCGGTCGGACAGACTTCGAGCGATCCGGGAGCAGCGCCATGGCCTGCAGCAGTTCCTCCCTGGCTCTGTCGGTGAGTCTCGATCTCCGCGTAGGCTTCCGACTGCCGAGCGCGCGCCAGGGCGAACGAGTTGTCGATCTCGAGCGCGCGCTCCAGCGCCTTGCTCGCTTGAAAATACGCCCCCTCGCGGATGGCGCTGGTGCCGCGGTCGTACCAGACGACGGCCTCGGGCGGCGGCTCGTGGTGGCCGCGTCGAAACAGACCCGGACGCGAACCACGCCGCCAGCAGCGTGGCCACGACGCCCGCGGCGATCAGCGCCTTGAATCGGACAGACCGGCGGCGCGCGTTCGTCGTTGACGAAGCCGTCGAGGCCGGGCGCGACACGTTGCGTCCTTCGAGCTCCTGCTTGAGTCCGAGCAGATCGGAGTGAAGCGATTCGGCCGACTCATAGCGCGCCGCCGGATCTTTGGCCATCGCCCGCGCAATGATCGCGTCGAGACGCAGGTGGAACTGCCGGGTTGAGCTCGGAGGGCGGAGGCGGAGTGTCGGTCACGACGCGCATCGACACTTCGAGCGGCGTCCCTCTCTCGAACGCGGATCTGCCGGTCGCGCATTCGTAGAGCGTGACTCCGAGCGAGAAGATGTCGGAGCGTGCGTCGATCGTCCTTTCCGCGCAACTGCTCGGGAGACATGAATCCCGGCGTGCCAACCGTGGTTCCCGGCCTCCGTCAGACGCTCCATCGTCTGCGCATCCGGCAGATCGTGCTGCGCGATCTTCGCGAGTCCGAAATCCAGCACCTTCAGCTGTCCGCGCGGCGTGACGATGATGTTCTGAGGTTTGATGTCGCGATGGATGACGCCGGCGGCGTGGGCCGCCGCCAGCGCTTGCGCCGCCTGTATGCCGATGTCCACCACTTCGGCGGGAGGCAGCGGGCGCTGTCCGGATCCGCTCGGCCAGACTCTGGCCGTCGATGTATTGCATGACGATGAAGACGCGGTCGTCTTCTTCGCCGACCTCGTGGATGGAGCAGATGTTGGGATGGTCGAGTGCCGCGGCGGCCTTGGCCTCGTTGATCAGCCGTTGCCTGGCCTGATGGCTGCCCGCGCAACGCTCGGACAGCATCTTGATGGCCACTTTGCGGCCGAGCGTGCTGTCTTCCGCGAGAAAGACCTCTCCCATCCCGCCCGCGCCCAGTTTCCGGATGATTCGGTAATGGCTGATCTCTGATGGTGCCAAGACAGACAGATCCTAAGCCCTGCCTCCGCCGAGACAAAGCGGAAGATCAAACGAATCGCTTGGCGGCGATGCGATAAGGGCGACGAAGTAGTGCTGTCGCCCAAGGCCTATCGGTTGCTGATCCTGCTCGTGGAGGCGCGCCCGAAGGCTCTCGGAAAGGACGCCCTGTGTCGGGCGCTCTGGCCCCGACACGTTCGTGGTCGAGGCCAATCTGTCGAATCTCATCGGCGAGATTCGCGCGGGGCTTGGGGACTCCGCCCGAGCGGGCACGCTTCATCCGCACGCTCCACGGTTATGGCTATGCGTTTTCCGCTGAGGCTGGCGTTGCGACCGGCGTGAGGATGGAACCTGAAGGCCCAGATGTCTGCAGATTGCGAGATCGTCCGAAACCCATGAATCGGCGGAATCCGCGTCCCGTTGCGTGATCCGCGTCTCCGTGTTCGTGACGCGCGATCGGTGTCGCCTGGATCACTGTGCCGGCGATCGGCGCTGCGCCCCGACGGCGCGGCGAAGCCCGCGCCAGAGCGACGCTCCGGCACTTCGAACGCGGTCCGGCGCGTTGTTCACCACCTCTCCGGCCACCTGTTGACCTGCGGTGATGGCGCGCGCGGTTTCGAACGCGCCATCGGCCAGCTGCCGTGCATCTCCGCTGTGAGCGAGCGCGCGCAAATCGACACCATCCAGCTGCTCGAGCACGTGCTCGAATTCGTGCGCGATGAGCTCGGTGAGGTCGAGCACGCTGAGGATCTCGATGTCGGCCGTGAGCACGCCCGACCGCGTTTCAGTGATCGACGTGCGCGCCCGTAACGCCCCGATCGCCGGCGGGAACGAAATCACGACCCTGGCACGGAGCCGAGGCGCTGCCGCGAGGGCCCGGCACTGCTGACGGAACGTCGGCGAGTGCTCGAGCGCCCAGCGGATCGTTGGTTCCAGGCCGTCCTCGAGCTCGATCGAGTCGGGAAGGGTCAGTGCCGGTGCGTCGCAGGCCGACACGCGCGCGGCGACCGCGGCCGCGCCTCCGCTTGACGCGAGCGTGGCTTCGGTTGGCGCGAGAAACGAGAACGACGACAGGGTGGCGACGGTGACAATCGATGCAGGCGAGTACCACATGCCCTGCCCGGGAGCAAGGCCGGCTCCGGATGACGTCGCACCTCTCATCGCGACTGAACAAGTGCCGTGTCAACAAGTTACGCTCTGCGGAGCGCGCGCGCGCGGACCGCGCCGGCCGAACAGTTGTGTACATCGCGCGATCGAGCGCGACCTAAGATGTGCGAATCGTCGTGTGCGCGTTACGCGCGATTCGAATCCTGGTAGCGCTTCCAGTCGATGCCGTACTGGGTGATCTTGTAGTTCACGATTCGCCGCGTCGCCTGGAGCAGACGCGCAGCGCGAGCGCGGTTGCCGCGCGCCATCTTCAGCGCGTCCTCGATCAGATCGCGCTCGAACCCGGCGACGGCGTCGCCGAGCGACTGGCTGTTGGCCGTGCCGGAGCCCTCGGCGGTCTGCAGCGTCGGCGGCAGGTGGTGCAGATGAATCACCTGACCGTCGCAGACGAGCACCGCCCGCTCGATCACGTTCTGCAGCTCGCGAACGTTGCCCGGCCAGTGGTAGCTGACCAGCGCGTCGATCGCCGGCGTCGAAATCCGCTTTACCTGCTTGCCGTGATCGGTTGAGAGTTTCTCGACGAAATGATCGGCGAGCAGGAGGACGTCCGATTTGCGCTCGCGGAGCGGCGGCACGAAGATCGTGAAGACGTTGAGCCGGTAGAGCAGATCCTGCCGGAACGAGCCGCCGGTGACCGCGGTCTCGAGATCCTTGTTGGTGGCCGCGATCATCCGGACGTCGACCTTCAGTGGCTCGGTGCCGCCCAGCCGCTCGAACTCCCGCTCCTGCAAGACCCGGAGCAGCTTGACCTGGGTCGCGAGGTTGATGTCGCCGATCTCGTCGAGGAGCAGCGTCCCGCCGTCGGCCAGCTCGAAGCGGCCCTTCTTGCGCTGCTCGGCGCCGGTGAAGGCGCCTTTTTCGTAGCCGAAGAGCTCCGACTCGATCAACGTTTCTGGCAATGCGCCGCAACTGACCTTGACGAAGGCCTGCCGCGCCCGCAACGAGTTGTAGTGGATGGCCTGCGCGATGAGCTCCTTGCCGGTGCCCGACTCGCCGCGAATGAGGACGGTCGTGTTGGTGCGCGCCACCTGCACGACCTGCTCGCAGACCTGCCGCATCGCGCCGCTCGTTCCGAGGATGTGCGAGAAGTCGTAGCGCTCGCGCAACTCGTCGCGCAGCCGGTCGTTCTCGTTGACGAGGCGCTGGCGGTCCGCCTCGAGCAGCGACTGCATCTTCAACGCCTGCGCCAGCATCGATCCAACCACGCCATAGAACTTCATCGTCCGGTCGTAGTTGCGATCGCTGCGGAAGGCGAGCTCCACCTCGAGCACGCCCCGGCATTGCCGCGACTGTTGCACCGGCACGCAGATGTAAGTCAGGTCGTTGTCATCAGCGATGCCGGACCGCGTGGCGTTTCGGGCGTTCTTCGCGCTGCGCGCGACCAGGTCCGCGAGCATCGGCTCCTGGCTGACGCGCGGCACGACGACCGGCCGGCCGCTGTCGAAGACCTGCTGTGCGAGTGAACCGCCGAGCGGCGCGTCGGCGTGGGGGGCGCGGATGCCAATCGACGCCTGCAGAAAGAGCCGGCGCCCGTCATCCCGTGGCAACGCGATCACGCTCCGGCTGGTGCCGTGATAGCGCTCGAGGATCTCGAGCACGCGGTGGAACGCCGACTTGAGGTTGACGGGGCTCGCCAGCGCCTGGCTGACGTCGAGGAGCGAGGTCAGCTTGCGGATCTCGCCGCTGTGACGTCTGGTTCGGTCGTCGTGGTCGGCCACTGGCGGCCTCGGCGTCGTGTCGGCGGAAGATCGGACGGGCAAAGGATCGAGCACTGTCGACATGGATGTTGTTGAACCTTTCAAATGTGACAGTTTTGTAGTCCCCAACGCGCGCCTCCGGGTAACAAAAAAGGCCGTCACCTGGAAGGTGACGGCCTGTCGTAAGTCATTGTTATTTCGACAGTTCCGTCATCCATTGGGTCGCTGGCGCTGCCCGGCCAGGCAGACCTGGACCGTCTGGGCGGCGGCGGCGAAGGGCACCGTGGATGCGAGAACCATCTCGTCCATGTTAGGGGTCGCTCGAACGCGAGTCAAGCAATCTCCTTAGAACAGGAACTTCACCGATATCTGCACACGGCGCGCGTAGTTTTCTTGCGCCGAGGAGACCGTAGCGCCGAAATTGGCTGCCGTCGGCGTCGTGATGATCCCGGTGGTCGTGCTGTTCCCCCGCGGGAAGAGAGGATGGTTGAACGCGTTGAGCGCGTCGAATCTGAGCTCGAGTGTCTTCCCCGCAATCGCCGTGTTCTTGATGAGCGACACGTCGACGTTGTTCACGGTGTCGGATCGGACGTTCTCGAGCCGCAGCGGGAAGGTGCGAACATTCGACCCGAGCTGCTGCGTCGAGACCGTATTGAATCCAGCGTCCGTGTTGAACCACCGCGTCAAGGTGCGCTCGCCGGCGGGCAGATCGATGTCGTCGGTATTTCCCGTGAAGATGATGTTGCCGAAGGCAAGTGGGAATCCGCTCTGATAGGTGTAGATGCCGGACAGCTGCCAGCCGCTAATCAAGACAGACACAAACCCGTTCGCGTCCCCGCCGATGCGGCGCCCCCGGCCGAATGGAAGCTCGAGGATGCCATTGGCGGTCAAACGGTGCGGAACATCGACGGCCGAGATGCCTTCCCAGGGCTCTGGGTCACCCGCGTTCAGGAAGTCGACGGCTTCGGTGAACTTCGAATACGTGTAGGCCCCCGAGATCGTGTACCCGGCAGCGAACCGTCGCTGCAGGGTCACCTGCAGCGCGTGATACCAGGACCAGCCCTCGTTGGTCGTCGTATTGACGGCGTCGAACTCGGGGTAGGGACGCAGCAGCCGCTCGCGCCCGATATTCGCGCCCTGAAGCGCAGTGGCGGCTGTCGAGGGGAGCAGTCCGAAGAACGGATTCGGGATGTTGGCGCCGAGGTAGTTGATGGTGGCCTGGTCGCGAACCGGACTGGTGCTCAAGTACTGATTGGGCGTCGCATTGATGTTGCGCGCCGTCTGCAGCTGGGTGCCGTGGTTGCCGACGTAGCTGGCCTCGGCCACCCACTGACCAGCGAATTCGCGCTGGATCCCCACCTGCCAGCGCTGCGTGCGCGGCGATTTCGGGTTTGGATCGAAATACGTGATGCTCTGGCCAAGGAAGGTCTGGATGCCGAGCGCGCTGCCGACCGGTTCCTGGATGCCGGTCGGAAACGGGTTCGTGAGCGTGCCGATGAAGGTCAGCCCGTTGTCGAGCGACGGGATGATGTTCGTGTTCTGGCTGAAGCCGCTCTGGAAGACGTCGCCGCGGCGCTGGCCGAGGAAGCCGTAGAACATGCCGTAGCCACCGCGCAGGACGGTGAGCTCGTCGAGCTTGAACGTCATGCCGACGCGCGGCATGAAGTTGGTCTTCGGGGTTTCGTAGAGTCCGCGGGGCTGGCCGTCGACGCCGGCGAACGTCAGCCCGCCGCGGACGTTGAAGGAGCTCACCGGCACCTCGGGTGTCGGGTTGAGCGCGTAACGCGCGCGTGCGGCCGCCTCGATGGCCTGCACTGCGGTCGCATCAAAACCGCGCACGCTCTTGTTGTCCTTTTCGGTCATGGGCGTCTCGTACTCGTAGCGCAGGCCCAGATTGACGGTCATCCGCGAGCCGACGCGCCAGTCGTCCTGCACGAAGAAGCCCCATACCTGTGACTTCTCGTCATAGCTCGCCGCCCGTGTAACGGCGCCCGAGCTTGGGATGCCAAGCAGGAACGAGGCGAACGATTGCCCGAGGCTGCCCGGCGCCGCCGTCGAGTTGTCGAGCGGGCCGCGCGTCCACGTCGAGTCGAAGTTGAACTGCCCGGTCTGATTGTTGGCGAAGAAGAAGTCGGTCTCGCGATACTGGCGGACTTCCATGCCGGTCTTGATTGAATGGGCGCCCGCGGACTTGTTCAGCGTCGCGAGGAACGACTGGGTTTCGTTCGGCCGCTCTTCGCCGCCGATGCCGGTGCCCTGATAGCCGGTGATGTCGAAGCGCGGGAACCGGCGGATGCCGTCGGGAATCGACGCGTTGTAGGCGGCGGGGAAGCCCAGGCTGGTCAGGTCGAAGTCATGGTTCGCGGGATTGGAATCGGTGCCCCGAACGAACCAGTTGTAGCCATACCGGAAATTGAGCACCGTGCTCGGCGTCATCACCCAGACGTGGTCGAGCGCCAGCTGGCGCGAGACGAACTTGAACCATTCACCGGTGGCGAGATTGTCGAAGTAGTTGTTGTAGTTGCTGTTGCGATCGTACCAGCTGAAGCGGCCGTACATCCGCTGCTTGTCGGTCAGGTTCTGGTCGACTCGGATGGTGTTGTTCGCGTACTTGATGTCCTCGGGGAGCGACGGATTCTGGAAGTTACCAGTGCCGTCGGCGTTGCCGGCCGTCCGCGGGTGACCGATGTACTCCAGCGCTGCCCGCGCGACCGGGTTGATCAGCTGTTGCGGAATGATGTTGCCGGGAAACGGATCCTGTTGGAAACGTCCGCCGCCAATCGCACGCCGCGTGAACGGGTTGTAAATCTGGTATTGCGATCCAAGCGCGAGGAGCTCCGAAAAATCGCCGTTGCGCATCCTCTCGGTCGGCACCGTCGGCGTGCCGTTGTTGCGCGGCCGCGACTCGTGGATCCCTTCGAATCCATACATGAAGAACGTCTTGCCGCGGCCGTCGTAGCCGGGAACCACGACTGGGCCGCCGGCCATCCCGCCGTAGCGGTTGTAGCTGAACGGCGCCAGCGGGATGTTGTTGGCGTTGGCGAAGAAGTCGTTGGCAAAGAGCTCGCCCGGCGTCTTGGCGATGTAGATCGTCCCGCGCAGCTTGTTGGTGCCGGACTTGATCACGAGGTTCGTGACGCCCCCTTCGGTATTACCGGTCCCGGCGTCGAACGTGGCCGTCTGGACCTTGAATTCCTGAACGATGTCGGACGGCGGAACGTAGGACGCGATGACTTGTCCTGGGTCGGCGGTGGCCGTGCTCGGCACGCCGTCGATCGTCAAATCGCTTCGGTTGCCCCGCGTGCCGTCCATCGAATAGCCGACGATATGCGTAGGCTCGAACGGCCGGTCGAGCCGCGCTGAACCCGTATAGGTGACGCCAGCGGCCAGGCCGATGAGGGCGTAGGGATCGCCGTGGGGCGTCGGCAGCTGCGCGATGCGGCGCGTGTCGACGACGTTGCCGAGCGAGGCGTTGGTGGTCTCGAGGAGCGGCGTATCGGCAAGGACGGTCACCGACTCGACGGTCTGGCCGATGCTGAGCGCGAGGTCGACCTCGAGCCGATCGGCGATGCGGACCTCGACTTCACGTGCCGCCTGCTTGAAGCCCTGGAGCTCGGCGTTCACTTGATAGACGCCGGGAATCAGATAGGGAGCCTGATAGAAGCCGACGTCGTTCGTGACGATGGTGACGGTGGTGCCCATCTCCTTGTTGGTGATGGTGACGGTCGCTCCCGGGATGACGCTGCCGCTCGCATCGCGAATCGTGCCGGTAATGGTGCCGCGCGGGTCTTGTGCCGCGACCGGCGCCGCGAGCGCGAGCGCGACGATCGCCGCGGTCGCGAGCGCGAGGGGACGAGTGAGGGTTAGAGTTGGGGCGACGAGGCCCTGAAGACGCCTCCGGATCCTGCTGCACTGTCGCGTCAGCCGTCTCATGATTTCCTCCTCTTATGGCGCGCTTGCCGAAAAATTGCCGTGGTCCCACCGGCACGTCCGCCGGCGGTCTGAAATCGTCGGCGGCACTATATGATATATGATTGTGGAAATACCAGCGCAATCCATCACACCAAGTGGTCACGCCACTTTTACGGCCCTGCCCACCCATCAGCCATTTCGTATAGCAAAACGCCGACGTTAGAGGCGGCCGGTCGAGGTAGACGTACGACATACCGCGTCTCTTGTCAGACCGGACCTATCCCCTCAGACCGGGCGGTCTGACCGCCAACCGGCAGGGTTCTGCCGCTGAAACGTGCGGGCTCTCCCGGATCTTGCCGCCGACTGCATCCCGGTTGTATCGTCGCGGCGGTAGAGTCGCCCAACCAACATGCTGCTGTCCGCGGCGTCCATCACCAAAGCGTTTGCCGGCGTCCGCGCCCTCAAAGGGGTCTCCTTCGATCTCCGTCCGGGCGAAGTGCACGCCCTCGTTGGAGAGAACGGCGCGGGGAAATCCACCCTCATCAAGATCATCACCGGCGCCGAGACGCCGGATCGCGGCGAGCTCGTCGTCAACGGCCACGTCGTGCCCTCGATGGATCCCGGCCGCTCCCGCGCGCTCGGCATCGCCGCCATTTACCAGCAGCCATCGCTCTTCCCGGACCTGACGGTCGCCGAGAACATCGCGATGGCGCTCGAAACCGGCGGGGCCTGGCGGCGGCTGGATTGGCCGGCACGTCAGCGCCGGTCGGCGGAGCTGCTCGGCCGGATTGGCGCCTCGATCGATCCGGCGCGCCTGGTCGAGACGCTCAGCATGCCCGAGCAGCAGATCGTCGAGATCGCCAAGGCGATCGGCGCCGACGCCAAGATCGTCATCATGGACGAGCCGACGGCCTCGCTCACCGAACGCGAAGTTGAGCGACTGTTCACGGTCATCGGGCTGCTCAAGTCGCACGGCTGCGGCATCATCTACATCTCGCATCGTCTCGACGAGGTCTTCGCGATTGCCGATCGCATCACCGTCCTCCGCGACGGGGAGACCGTCGAAACCTGTGAGCGCGCCGGCGTCGATCGCGCCGCGCTCATCAGGATGATGGTTGGCCGCGAGCTCTCGGCCGTCTTTCCCAAACGCGCGGTCCCTCTGGGAGAGGTGGCACTCGACCTCCGGAACGTGTCGCATCGCGCCACCGGTGTGGCCGACGTGTCGTGCTCAGTACGTCAGGGCGAGATTTTCGGTCTGGCAGGTCTCGTGGGCTCCGGCCGCACCCAGCTGGCGGAGATTCTCTTTGGCCTGACGCCCGCGGATGAGGGCGAAATCCGCGTCCACGGACAGGTCGTCCGGCTCGCGTCACCCCGCGACGCGATCGACGCCGGCATCGCCTACGTGCCAGAGGATCGCCGGCAGCACGGCGTGGTGCTCGAGATGTCGGTGGCGTCGAACGCGAGCCTGGCCAGCCTCGAGAACGTCTCGCGCGGCGGCTTAATCGATCGGGCGCGCGAGCAGGCCGCCGCCGAGCGCGACGTCGAGCGGTTTCGGATCAAGACGCCGTCGGTTGCGGCCGAAGTCTCTACGCTGTCCGGGGGCAACCAGCAGAAGGTCGCGCTGGCGCGGTGGCTCTCGACTGATCCGTCGATCCTGATCCTCGACGAGCCGACCCAGGGCGTCGACGTCGGCTCGAAGGCCGAGATTCACAGCCTGATGCAGACGCTCGCCGAGCAGGGGCTGGCGATCGTCATGATTTCGTCCGAGCTGCCGGAGATCCTGGGCATGAGCGATCGTATCGCCGTGATGCGCGCTGGTCGCATCCGCGGAGTCATCGAGCGCGCGGACGCCACACAAGCCGCGGTGCTGGCGCTCGCGCTGGACGAGTAGCGCTTGGCTCTTGGCTTTTGGCTCTGGGCTCTAGCAAGATCCTCGGGTAAGTATTCGAAGGTCTTACTAGAGCCTAAAGCCCTAAAGCCGATGAGCCCTGAACCCTGAACCAATGCTGACCCGCCGCGAAGCCTCCGTCGCCCTCGCCATCGTGGCGCTGGGCCTTGTACTGGCGGTCGCGGCGCCAGGCTTCTTCGCGCGCGATAACCTCAGCGATCTCTTTCTCGCGAACCTCCCGGTCCTCATCGTCGCGCTCGGCATGACGCTCATCATCCTGACGGGCGAGATCGACATCTCCGTCGGATCGGTGTTCGCGATCGCGGGCGTGGCCGCGGGGCTCCTCGCGAAGGCGGGTCTGCCGATGCCGCTCGTGGCGTTGTCGGCCTGCCTCGTCGGCGCCGTCCTCGGCGGCATCAACGGCGTGCTCGTCGCCTACGTGCGCATTCCCTCGATTGTCGTGACGCTGGCGACGATGGTGGCGCTGAGGGATGGATTGCGGTGGGCGACCGACGGCGCATGGGTTCAGGATCTGCCGCCGAGCTTCCAGTGGTTCGGGCTGAGCCAGGCCGCCTACCCGTTTCTGGCATTCCTGACGGCCGCCGTGCTGACGGGTCTCCTCGCGTGGGGGCTGCGTCATCTCGCGGCGGGCCGCGCCGTTTATGCGACTGGCTCGAACCGCGAAGCGGCGCGCCTGGCCGGGATTCACACTGCATTTGTGACCTGCGCGGTCTTCATGCTCGCGGGCGCCTTCACCGGCCTCGCCGCGCTCCTCAATTCGGTCCGCTTCAATCAAATCCCCAGCAACGCCGGCCTCGGTCTCGAGCTCAAGGTGATCGCGGCCGTGGTGGTTGGCGGCACGGCCATCAGCGGCGGGCGCGGGAGCATGGCGGGCACCGTGCTCGGAGTGATTCTGCTCGGCGCCATCGGTCCAGCGCTGACGTTTCTCGGTGTGAGCGCCTACTGGGAACGTGCGATTCAGGGTCTCATCATTCTTGCCGCCGTCGCCTTCGACGCGCTTCGAAATAGACCGGTGACGCACACGGTCGCTGTTCCAGCCGTGGGGTCAGCGCATTGACGTCGATGCCTCTCGCCTGCCAAGAGCCTTTCACCGCTGAGAACGCCGAGGCCGCAGAGCAATTCTTTGGTTTCTCTGCGCGATCCACCAGTGACGCAGACCGTCGCTTTTCCAGCCGTGGGGTCAGCGCATTGACGTCGATGCCTCTCACATGCCAAGAGCCTTTCACCGCTGAGAACGCCGAGGCCGGAGAGAAAAAGAAGAATGGCTCTGCGATCTCTGCGCTCTCTGCGGTGAGGGGCTTTTGGCAGTGGCCGCTTGATGTCGTGTCACCTGCGCCATGATCAGGCCGCTCAATCGACTCAGGACCGGCGACGCGATCCTGCTCGTCGCGCTGGCGATCGAGATGGCACTTTTCGCGGCTATCGCGCCGAACTTCGCGACCACCGGCAACTTCTTCGAGATCACGCGGCTGAGCGTGGAGCTCGGGCTGCTGGCTATCGCGCTCACACCGGTCATCGTCACCGGCGGAATCGATTTGTCGGTCGGGGCGATGATGGGGTTGTCAGCGGTGGTCTTTGGCGCCGCCAGCCGGGACTGGGGGCTCCATCCGGCGCTCTCGGCGTTCATCGCGCTGCTCGTTGGCGTCGCCGGCGGCTCGCTCAACGCCGTGCTCGTCGCGTACCTCAGAATCCCGCCGCTCATCGTGACGCTGGGCACGTTCTCGCTGTTTCGTGGGATCGCCGAAGGGATCACGCAGGCGGCGGTCAACTACAGCGGATTTCCGCCCGGGTTTCTCTTTCTGGGGCAAGGCTATCTGGGAGGCATTGTCCCGGCGCAGCTCCCCATATTCCTGGTCGTCTTTGCGCTTTACGTCGTGTTGCTTCATCGCTCGGTCATCGGGCGCGCGCTCTACACGATTGGCTTCACGCAGGCCGGCGCGCGTTACGCCGGGATCCCGGTGGCGAAACGCGTCGGGCTGGTATACGTGCTCTCCGGGCTCGTCTCCAGCCTCGCCGCGATCATCTACGTATCGCACCTCGGCCAAGCCAGATCGGACGCGGGAAACGGCTACGAGCTCGACGCGATCACGGCCGTCGTGCTCGGGGGCACGTCCGTATTCGGTGGGCGTGGGACGCTCTGGGGGACGCTACTGGGCCTCTTCTCGCTGTCGGTGCTCCGCAACGGGCTGCGGCTGGCAGCGTTGCCGTCCGAGTTCGCCGGCGTCCTGACCGGCGTCCTCCTGCTCGGCACGATCGCGATTGACGTATATTCGAGGCGCAGCGCGCGCGCTCCTGCCCGCGCACGCGTGACTGCGGATGCACCCTATGGAGACTTCGAGGTGAAAAACAGCCAGGTCGCCGTCGTCTGCGCCACCATCATTGCCGCAGCGCTCATCGTCGCCAGCACCAACCTCTGGCTGATTCGCTCGGTGGTGCCAGCCGGGACGTCGGCGCCACGTGTCTCGGGTTCGCCCGGCCCCGCAACGCCTGCCGGCCCCCGCCGCGTGATCGCGATGATGCCCAAGGCGAAAGGCGATCCGTACTTCGTCAGTTGCCGCGCGGGCGCCGAAGAAGCGGCGCAGGAGCTCGGCGTCGAGCTCATCTGGGATGGGCCCACGGGACTCGACGCGGCCAAGCAGAACGAAGTCGTCGAGAACTGGATCACGCGCAAGGTCGACGTGATTGCCGTCGCCGTCGAAAACCGGGCCGGCATCTCGACGGTCCTTCGCAAGGCCCGCGAGCGCGGCATCAAGGTGCTGACCTGGGACGCCGACGCCGAGCCCGACGCGCGCGATTTCTTCGTCAACCAGGCTACGCCCGAAGGCATTGGCAACACGCTGACCGACGAGGCGTCACGGCTGCTCGGTGGCAAGGGCGAGTTCGCGATCATCACCGGCGCGCTGAGCGCCGCGAATCAGAACGAGTGGATCTCGTTCATCAAGAAACGAATGGCCGAGAAGCATCCCGGCCTCTCGCTCGCGACGATCCGGCCAAGCGACGACGACCGCGACAAGGCGTTTGCCGAGACGCAGACGATCCTTCGCGTACATCCAACGGTGAAATTGATCATGGCGATTTCGGCGCCAGCCGTGCCGGGCGCGGCCGAAGCCGTCCGCCAGGCGGGACGCAAGGACGTGAACGTGATCGGTTTGTCGCTGCCAAACATCAATAAGCCGTACGTCCATGGCGGCTGGGTGCAGACGGTCGTCCTCTGGAACACGCGCGATCTGGGCTACCTCACCATTCAGGCCGGCATGCAGCTTCTGCAGGGCACGCTCGCCGCCGGCGCCCAGACGATGACCGGAGGACGGCTCGGCACGATTCAGATTCGCGGCAGCGAGATCATCCTCGGACCGCCGTTGATGTTCACGAAGGCGAATATCGACCAATTTGATTTCTGAGATCAGGGATCAGGGGCCCTCATGGCATTGGATCTCAACGGCAGCACGGCGCTTGTCACGGGCTCCGATCGGGGCATTGGCAAAGGGATCGCGCTCGAGCTGGCGCGCGCCGGCTGCCGGGTGGCGGTCAACTACCACATCGAGCCCGATCTCGCCGAGGCGACGGTCGCCGAGTTGCGGGCGCTCGGCGCTGATGCCTTTCCGGTGCAGGGTGACGTCAGCGTCGCGTCGAGCGTCGAGAAGATGTTCGCCACCGTCGTCGAACGGTTTGGACGCTTGAACATCCACGTCAACAACGCCGGCGTGCAGACGTGGAAGCGGCTGCTCGACGTGACCGAGGCGGAGTGGGACCTCGTCATCGACACGAACCTGAAGGGCTGCTTCCTGTGCACGCAGGCCGCCGCGCGGCATATGAAGGATCACGGCGGCGGCGCGATCGTGAACATCGGTTCGGGTTGCAACAAACTGGCGTTTCCGGATCTGGTGGCCTACACGGCGAGCAAGGGCGGCATTGAAATGTTCACGAAAGTCGCGGCCGTGGAGCTCGGCCCGCACAAGATTCGCGTGAACTGCGTCGCGCCTGGAGCGGTCGAAGTCGAGCGAACGAAGCTCGAGGATCCCGACTACGCCGGGACGTGGGGACGGATCACGCCGCTCGGCCGCGTGGGGACGCCAGCCGACATCGGTCGCGCGGTCACCTACATGGTGAGTCCTGCGGCCGAATTCGTGACCGGCCAGACGATCTGGGTCGACGGCGGGATGTACGCGCGCGCGCCGTGGGCGTATAAGCCGGTCTGAAACCCAGGGATCAGGGATCAGGGGTCCAGGGACTGGGGATCAGGCGCAGGATCGGGGCACGTCTGATCTTACTTGAGCACCAACCCCCAAGGGCTGCCGCCGGTCGCAATGCGCGACACCGTCCCGCTCGCGAGATCGACGACCGACACGTCTGCCGACGGGCCGTTGGCGGTATAGACCTTCGTCCCGTCCGCGCTGACGTCGATTCCCCACGGCCTGGCGCCGACGTCTTCAATCGTTCGGGTCAGGGCGCGCTTCGCGACGTCGATGATCGCGATCGCGCTCGCCCGGCCGAGCGAGACATACACCTCTTTCCCGTCAGGGGAAAGAACAGCTCCCATCGGCCGCGGCACCGTCGGGCCCTTGCCCTTCGGAATGACGATCGACGCGGCGACTGCATGCTTCGCGGTGTCGATGACGCTGACGGTCGCCGCAGTCTCGTCGGTGACGAACGCGGTCGACCCGTCTTTCGTGAACACGACGGCCCGCGGTCGCGCGGCCGTTTTCATCCGTCCGACGACCTTCAGCGTCGTCGTGTCGACGGCGAACACTTCGTTGTCAGCCTCGCATGTGACGTACACTTCGCGCCCGTCTGGCCGCACCGTCACTCCCTCGGGCTCGCCGCCCACTTTGACTCTCTCGCGAATCTCACCGCTCGTCATGTCGAGGACGGACATCTCGGCGGTTTCCTCATTCGACACATACATCGTCTTGCCGTCGGGAGACAGATCGAATGCCTCCGGGTCCTGACCACTGTTCAGCGTTCGCACCAGCTTGCCGGTCGCGAGATCGACGACGCCGATGCCATCGGCCGCACGATCGGCTGGCGGCAGCTTCGACTCGTCGACGCCAGGACCGGCAATCGGCGAACCCGACAACGCCACGAGCAGATTGTTCCCGTCAGGTGAGACCCGAATCCCTCGCGGACGCTTCCCCACGGGGATTCTCGAAATCTGGCCGGACGCGACCTCGATGACGACGACCGCGCCGCCCGTTTCATCCGAAACGTAGAGTCGTGGTCCGGCTGGTCGAGGTGCTGCGGCGGGCGGCGGGGTCGCGGCAGGTGTCGACGCCGGCGGCGGCGGGGCCTCGCTCGAGCATGCAGCCGCCAGAAAAAGCGCGGCAATCCCAAGCGATCGACTCCGCCGGTCGAAATGTCTGAATCGAGTCACGGGAGCGAGCTCCTTTATTGACACGGTGCAGGGCGCTAGAGGCCCTCGTGGCCCCCTAGCCCCCTCGCACCCTCAGGTATCTTGACACAGCAGCAACGAACCCACAGACTCGCCCCCGGATAGGAATAAGGAGACAAACCAATGAGGCCTCATCGCGACTGGCTCATGGCTGGGGTGCTGGCTCTGCTCGTGATGGCGCCGATCGCCGCCGCGGACATCACCGGCAAGTGGACCGCGTCGTTCGACACGCAGATCGGCAAGCAGGACTACACCTACGACTTCGTGGTCAAGGGCTCGACGCTCACCGGCAAGATGAAGTCGAACCTCGGGGAATCCGATGTGCTCGACGGCAAGGTGGACGGCGACAAGGTGTCGTTCGGCGAGCTGCTGAAATTCGAGGGGATGGAAATCAAGATCACTTACACCGGCACGATGGTTTCGGCCGACGAGATCAAGTTCACGCGCAACGTCGCGGATTTTGCGACCGAGGAGCTCGTTGCGAAGCGAGTGAAATGAGCGTTACGGCAGGACGCGCACGTACCACATACGCACGCCGATGCGTTCGTCGGGATCGAGCCACGAGAATCGTGGGCCCGCGGACCCGGCGGGCATGACCGACGAAGGCACGACGATCAGTTCGTTGCTGCCCGCGTTCACGATGTCTTCGCGAAGCCGCAAGCGGTAGGAGCCGACGCGCTCCGGGTTCCAGGCGAGGCGGAGACGTCCAACCAGGTGCCTGTTGAAGAGCACGTCTACCTCCCCCGGCGAGGTCGGCGTCACCGGGTCGATTCGCAGGACGAGTTCGTAGGCCCGCCTCGCTGGCAGCGGCAGCCGGACGATAGCCCGCTCGCTGCGCGACACGCGCACCGTGATGTTCTCGACGTGCGGCGCCGACCATCCGCTGCGATAGAAGATGCGATCGCGCGCGCCGGTTTCGATGCTCGTGGATTCGCCGTGCGCGATCGCCTCGCGGGTGACGTACCACGGTAGTCCGAGAAACCACGCCGTCCCGAGTCCGGCGACAGCCGTAACGATCGCCAGGCGCCACAAGTACGACTTCATGGCGGCTGGCTGCAAGAGACGATAGTCTCGCGTGACGGCTCGGAGCGCGCGGCCAGTCCCGACCACCGCGACGCCGGCGGCGACGAAGAAAAAGGGATAGGCGTGCATGGTGAAGCGCCACGCGCCGCCGCCGCCGACATTCCAGGTCATCACGTATGGCAGCAGCGACCCGAGCAGTGCGACGAGCACTAAGCGTCCCCTGGCGAAAAACGGCAGGGCTGCGAGCCCGATCACCGCGATGAGCCGCAGGCCCGCGCCAAGTCCCCGCAGCCACTCTTCGAAGCCGTGCCACTTGGTGACGAACGGCTGCAGGAGCAGGCCGTTCAGGGCGGTGTCGAGCGCGCGGATTGGCCGGTCGGCGAATTTGCCGCGCAGGTAATCGGCCGCGCTCATCGGCTGGTCGATCGGCCGGTTCTCGGCGAACCGGTAATAGCCGGTGTGATAGTTGATGGCGATCAGCGGATCGCCGGTCGCGATGGCGCAGCTGATCAGGTATGGTGCGACGATCACGACGAGCGCCACGGCCGCGATGCCAACCGCGCGCGCGCGATCGCGTCGCGGGGCCGCGGCCCGATCGATCACGAGCCAGATGAATGCCGGGACGATGAACGTGATGGCGGTGATGCGGGTCAGACAGGACAGAGCGCAGAGACCGCCAGCAAGGAGCGCGTTCCCAACCGATGGCCGCGCGCGCAGGCGCAGCAGCGCCCACACGGAAAAGAGAATCGTTGCTGTGAATGTGTCGTCACGCCAGCCGTCGACGCCCCACGTAACCATCTCGAGCTCGGTGGCCGTCAGCAGCGCCGCCAGCAGGCCCGCGAGCGGCGACAGGACTGCCGCGCCGACGAGATACGTGGCAAAGATCGCCAGCGTCGATCCGAGCGCCGACGCCAGGCTCACGCCGTAGTCCTGATCGTCGAGCGCCCACAGGCCCACCGATGTCATCGCGAGGAACACCGGTTCCCGCACGTGGGGCTGATAGAAGCTCGTCATCTGACGGCCGTATTCGATGTAGGTAATCGGATCGCCGCCGACGTACGGGGTGGGGACGCGATGCCACGTCACACGCGACGGCCGGATCGCCGGGACGAGCGGGGCGACATTCCTGGTCGCGACTCGAGCCCAGGCCGGATGATCGAGTGTTCCGTACTTGCCGACGAACGAGTCGAGCCTGAGCAATCCGCCGTAGATGGTGATCGCGACCGCCAGCGCGGGCGCGATGATGGTCTGGCGCGTCAGCAACTCCCAACCGCGTGGCGTGATGGTCATCGTCCTGACGCCCGGACCTCGATGACGGGTCGTTCAGCGGACGGCCCGACATCGTCGAGCTCGATGAAGGCGAGGCCGCGACGTGGCCATAGAGTTCGGATGGTCGCTGTCTCTCCCGCGGCCAGGTCGACGGTCCGAACGTGGACGCCGCCCACGCGCACGCGGAGCCGGATCGGAGCGGTGCCGAACTGCGTGGCAGCGAGTGTCGCGACACCATCGAAAGCCGGGACATTGAGGCCGGCTGCGCCGACGAACCGACCTGCTGACCTGTCGAAGATCGATGGCCACACGATGGCGTAATCGGGCCACGATCGCAGACTCACTGGAAGCTGCGGAAGCACGGCGGCTGCGGCAAGGATGGCGGCCGCGCCCGCCGCGGCCAGCGCCACCGGATGCGGACGTCGCCATCCGCCGGCGACGACCACGGCCGCAAGTACCGCAAGAAACGGTTCGAATGGCGCGCGGAGCCTGGCGCCACCAAACCCGCCGACGCTCGCGATACCGATGTTGATCACCGTCCATAACAGCAGGAAGATGGCGATCCGCGGGCGCTGGCACAAGCTGGCCCCCAGCGCGGCCAGCACCCCGCCGATGATCAGAAACCCATCAGACCCAAGATGCACGAGGGTTTTCCACGCGACTGCGCTCGCTTTCGAGTCTGCGACCACGTAGATTTGCAGGATGCGTCCGCCGTTGACATGGAACAGCGACCGCGCTCGCGCCAGGCATTCCGCGAAGTACTCCGTCGGCCGCGCACTCATCGCGCGCCAGAGTCCCTGCGCTGTTTCAAACAGACTCGGCGCGCGGGCGCCTGAAGCCGACTCGAGATGAATGCTCCCGTGCGTATCGATGATGGTGAGCTGCCCGAAGTGCCGCGACAGCGCCGCCGAGTACGGCGCGGTCAGGAGCAGAAAGCCAAGTAGAAAGGTCAGCCCCTGCACCGACGCCCGTCGCCGGTTGCGGGCGAGCAGCATGTGCGTGATCGCGGCCGGAACGGCGAAGAACATCGGCATCGAGCGGGTCAGCGCTGCCGCGCCGAATACGCCGCCGGCCAGGGCAAAGCCCGGCCACGCGTCATCGCGGTCGACGGCCCGGGCGAGCAGCAGAAAGGCCGTCAGGACGACCGGCACATAGAGCGTCTCCTGAGAGGTCGACCAGACGTTGAAGATGTTCGGTATCCACAGCGCGTAGAGCGATGCAGCTACGAGTCCTGCTCGGGTGGAGTGCAGGCGCCGGCCGAGTGCGAACACGAGCGCAATCGAGACAACCGCCAGACCCACTTGAGCCACTTGCGCCGACAATGGAAATCCTGGCCAGAGCGCAAACATCGACAGGAACACCGAGTACATCGGCGGCAGCGCATGGCGCTGTCCATTGATCGTGTAGGTGACCGCATCAAACGTCCATGCCCAGCCATCACGACCGCCGAGTCGGATGGCTTGCGTCATGTAGCCATCCGGATCCTGCCAGCTGTAGCCCGGCGAGTGAAGTGCGTTGACGAGCGCCGTCAGCCGCACGCCAAGCCCAACGATCAGAATTGCCAGAAGCGTGATGATCTGCCTTCGTGTCAGGCCCGTCCGCGCGCCGTCGGGCAGGCTTGAGGTCGATTCGGCGCGGGCGTCTGGAGTCAGCATCTCGTCGGGCGGCGGCGTCGACGGCGGAGACCGGTGATTGTACACGGGGCCGCACGTGCGACACTAAGAGGCATGTTGCGAGCTTGCCCTATCCTGCACTCCACGCGATTCGTGGCCTGTCTGACGCTGCTGGGCCTGGTTCTGCCGGCTCCCGCCCGGGCGCAGGACCCCCCGAAGATCAAGCCGAGTCAGCACGGCACCGTCGCTCAGAGGATCGCCGACACGACCGTTACACTCGAATACAACCGACCAGTGGCGCGCGGCCGCGAGCTCTTTGGCACGCTGGTGCCGTACGGAAAGATCTGGTGTCCGTGCGCCGATGACGCGACGACGATCGAGTTGACGACGGCCGTAAAGATTGGCGGCCGTGACCTGGCGGCGGGGAAGTATTCGGTCTGGACGCTGCCAAACGCTGATCAGTGGACCATCATCTTCAATCGCCGCGCCGACACGTGGCACACGAAGTATCCGGAAGGTCAGGATGCGCTGCGTCTGGAGGTGACGCCGCGCACCGGCGGGCATATGGAGACGATGGCGTTCTATTTTCCGGCGGTCGACGGGAAGAAGGCCGAGCTCGTGCTGCACTGGGGCACGACAGTGGTGCCGCTGGCGATCGAGGTCCCGTAAGATCCTCACGGTCCACGGCCGCAGTTCCAAGCGCCGAGTTGTGCGGTTGTCGACCTTCCCACGTTACAGTTGAGGAAGGGAGACCGCGATGAAAACTGTCGGGCTTCGGACCTACTCGGTCGGTCAGGCCGAGTTCCCACTCAAGGTCGAGGTGACGGCCGCCCGGCTGCCGGCCAACCGCGCCATCATTGGGCACCCACGAGTGTCCAGGAATGGCGTCCTCGTCGAACGGCTCGAACCAACCGTCGTCGAGGACCAGGCAACGTTAGCGATTCGCTACGAGATTCCCCTGCCCGACGACGCGCCCACATCTTTCGACCTCACGCAGACCATCGACTGCTGGTTCAATGCCAACTGTCCGGCCGACGCGCGGTATGTGATCTTGATTCGCTCGAAGAACGGCGACGAGGTGAACACCACCGTGCGCGTGCCGACGCTCAATCCTGGCGCCGCCAACCTGGCGTTCCGGGTTGGATAAGGATAGGAGCCGACGTGAGAGCCATCCTGGTGGTTCTGTTGCTGGTGGTCGTGGCGCGCCCGGCCAACGCGCAGGAGACATCGACGCTCGCGCTCGAGATCGGGCGGCTGGCCCGATCGGCGGACGCGGATCCCGACCTCATCGCCGAAGTTCGCGACAACTTGTGGAAGATCGTCTATCTGTCGCCGGGCCAGGCGGAAGTCGATGAGATTCTGATGTTCCGGCGGGCCGACATTCAGGCCGGCGCGTCGAGCGGGTCGTCGGGAACGACGTCGGCCGTGCTCAATCCATTGCTGCCGGCGATCTTCGGCATGGCGTTCGAGGACGGCGCCATCACTCGATCGGTTTCGGGCTCGACGATCACGCTCAAGGTTGCGCCGGCGGGCCTCGTCTGCGCCGCGCAACCCCTGGCTGCCGCGGCTGTGGCTCGGCGTGACGATGAAGCGTGCCAGACGTTCTGGCGCCGCGTCGGTGTTACCGCGTCCTTCGACATGACGCGCGGCGAGAAGAGTGCCCAGTTGGAAGATCTGCAGACGCTGAACAACCAGTTCGCGGCGTTGACCGTCAGGGCCGAAGTGTTGAACCTGAGAAGAGCCACCGGCCGCCGCTACATCGGGATGTTCCAGGGTGAGTTCAACGCGTGGAAGCAGAAAGCGACCGCGTTAGCCGCAATCGACCGCGACACGCCGGAGATCGAGAAGGCCAAGGCTCTTGTCGAGGAACGGCTGCTGGCGCTGGTCAAGATGCCCGACTGGAAAACCAAGACGGCCGACCGTCGGGCCGAAGAGATCAAGGCGATCGTCAAGACGGCGGCGACGGGTGTTGCCGTGCCGGAGACGCAGGCAGCGAAGGTGCGAGACGCCTGGCTCGAAGCGCTTCGCGCCGATCGGGCGCTCCAGAATGCTGTCGCCAATGCGCCGGTCCTGACCGCCGAGTACGCGTTCGAGCGGCCGGATCTCGCCACCGAGCCGATCGGCGAGGTGGTTCCCGAGGGCATTCGGCCTCCGAATCTGCATTCGGTGCGCGCCATCTACGCCCAGGGGTTGACGAAGACGAGTCTCGATTTCACCGCGAACGTATCGGCCTCTTGGTTCGCTGACGTTCGGCCCGGCATGCCGGGCAGCTTTCGCGACATCAGGGCGGGCTTCGAGGGGACGTTCAGGCTACGTGATCTCTCCAACTACGGCGCGCCGTCGTTGAGCCTCGCAGCTCTGTACGTCTACTTGCACCAGGAGCCTCTCGGTCTGGGGCTGATTGCGTTCAACGACGCCGAAGTCAACAAGCCCGGCCACATCGGCGTATTCCAGGCCAAGCTCGAATTCCCGACTGCCAACAACGCCATGCGGATTCCACTCTCGTTCACGTACTCGAACCGAACTGAGCTCATCGACGAGACCGACGTGCGCGGTCAGATTGGGATCTCGTTCAATCTCGATGCGCTGTTCGTCGACAAGAAGTGACGGAGGCTTCGGAGCGAACGGAGAAGATCCACCACGGAGGAACGGAGCTGAAACCTGTGGGAGACGCACGGAGAGGACTCTGAGGCTGGGTGCACGCCGGCCGTAGGCCGGCGTGAGGATAGCGAGAGGCCGGCGGATCACAAGCACCCGCACGATTCATATGGTGCTTGTGATCGCCGACCTCTCGCTATCCCACCGCGCAACGCGCGGTGCGCCCAGCCGCGCATTCGTCGAGGAAGCTTGTTATCTCCGTGCGTCTCCCACTCGTTTCGGCTCCGTTCCTCCGCGGTGAACTCCGTTAGCTCCGTCTTTCTCCGCCAGGCTCGAAGCTCACTTCCGACCGTTGCTGCCCGGCTGCCAGGCCAGGAACAAGTCATAGGCGGAGTTGTCGTGCTCGCGTTGATACCGGTAGCCGAGGCCGTCGAGGAATGACTGGAACGCGGCATCGTCGGCAGGCGGGACCTCGAATCCGACCAGGACCCTGCCGAAGTCAGCGCCATGATTGCGGTAGTGGAAGAGACTGATGTTCCAGCGGCCGCCGAGCTCGTCGAGGAACGCCATCAACGCGCCGGGCCGCTCGGGAAACTCGAACCGGCAGACGAGCTCGTTGGTCACGTCGGGGCTGCGGCCGCCGACCATGTGGCGGACGTGCAGTTTGGCGACCTCGTTGTTGGTCAGCTCGATCGTGGTGTAGCCCGCCTTCGTCAGTGTCTCGGCGAGGTCGGCGGCATCCTGCCGCGACTGGGTGGCGATGCCGACGAAGATGTGCGCGCGGTCGCGGCTGCTCAACCGATAATTGAATTCGGTGACGACGCGACGGCCAATGGTCGCGCAGAACTCGCGGAACGCGCCCGGGCGCTCGGGAATGGTCACGCCGAAGATACCTTCGCGTGCCTCGCCAACTTCCGCGCGCTCGGCCACGAACCGGAGCCGATCGAAGTTCATATTTGCGCCGCTCAAGATCGCGACGAGGCTGGCGTCGCGACTCTTTGTGCGCTCCACCCACGACCGTAGGCCGGCCACCGCGAGCGCACCCGCTGGTTCCATGATCGACCGCGTGTCGTCGAAGACGTCTTTGATCGCCGCGCAGATCTCGTCGTTCGTGACACGGACGATTTCCTCGACGCTGGCCTGCACGATCGGGAACGTCAGCTCCCCGACCTCGCGGACGGCGACGCCGTCGGCGAAAATCCCCACGCGATCGAGGGCGACCCTGCGCCCGGCTTCGAGCGACCGATACATGGCGTCGGCCTCGTACGGCTCGACGCCGATGACGCGGATCTTCGGCCGCAGCGCCTTGACGTAGCTGGCGATGCCGGCGATGAGTCCACCGCCCCCGACCGGGACGAAGATCGCCGACACATCGCCGAGCTTGTGCCGCAAAATCTCGTTGGCGATCGTGCCCTGGCCGGCGATGACCAGCGGATCGTCGAACGGATGCACCAGCACGAGCCCGGTTTCGCGCGCGACCTCATCGCAATGTGTCTTGGCCTCGGCGTAGCTGTCGCCGGCCAGGATCACTTCGGCGCCGAGCGCCCGCACCGCCGCGACCTTGATGTCCGGCGTCGTCTGCGGCATGACGATGAGCGCGCGCAGGCCGAGATGGCGGGCCGCATACGCGACGCCCTGAGCGTGGTTGCCGGCGCTCGCTGCGATAACCCCGCGCGCCCGTTCGGCCTCGGACAGATGGGCGATCCGGTTGTAGGCGCCACGGAGCTTGTAGCTGAAGACCGGCTGGAGATCTTCGCGCTTGAGCAGGACCTGATTCTGCAGGCGTTGCGAGAGGTGGAGGGCCGGCTCGAGCGGCGTTTCCTGGGCGACGTCGTAGACACGGCTGTTGAGAATCAGCCGCAGCATCGCGTCGGGAGACGTGTCGGGGCGGGGCGTCATCTGGGTACCACGGCGCAAAAGAGCTTTTCACCGCTGAGGGCGCTGAGGCCGCAGAGAACACAACTGGCTCCGCGCTCTCGGCGTGCTCCGCGGTGAGAGACTCTTTGACGGCGACTAAACATGAACCTGCCCGAGCGAGTGAATGTCGTTCAGGATCCCCGCAGCGGTAACCTCTGCGCCGGCGCCGGGACCGCTGATCACGAGCGGTTCCTTGAAGTAGCGGCGCGTGGTGAACGCCACGAGGTTGCGTGTGCCTTGAAGCGCACCGATTGGGCTGGACGTCGGAACCGCAGTGAGTGTTGCCGAGACGCCGCGTGGCGTCGCCGTGACGACGTAGCGAAGCACACGACTCCGAGCCGCTTCGCGCGCGACGCGACTTTTCCAGTCCGCGTCGACCTCCGGCAGTCGCTTCATGAAAGCGTCGAGCGGCAGTTTCCGCAGCTTCGGCGGGACCAGGTCGTCGGGTACGGGCGCGGCCCCCCGGTATCCCATCAGCCGCGCCAGGATCAGCGCCTTCCGCGCTGCGTCGCGTCCCGACAGGTCATCCCGCGGATCTGGCTCGGCGTAGCCGAGCTCCACGGCCTCTCGTACCGCTTGCGAGAATGGCCGGCCTTCCGAGACCGCCGACACGACATACATGAGCGTGCCGCTCACGCAGCCTTCGATCCGGAGCACGCGATCACCGGTTTCGACGAGCTTGTGATAGGTGTCGATGATCGGCAGCCCAGCGCCGACGGTCGCCTCGTACTTCACCACGCGGCTGCCGCGCGCCGGCGCTGACACGAGAGTTGCGTAGCTCTCCCACGATCCGGCGAGCGGCTTCTTGTTGGCGAGCACAACGTCGAAGCCGTTGCCGAGCGCAGCGCGCAGCAGGTCTCCCGTCTCCTCGCTCGTGACGTCGACGACGACCGGGCGTGAGACGGCGTGTCCCGCCATCATGGCCAGCGCCTCGGCAGCCTTTGCCGGCTGACCGCCGAGCGCAGCGAGCAGTTCACCCGAGTCCTTTTCGCGGGCGAGCTCGGTGAGCCGTCGCCGCGAGATGCCGCGCGGCTCGAAGATGTAACCCGATCGATCGAGCAGCCCGACGACGCGCACCTGACTCTGGCCGTTGGCGGCGCCAATCTGATCGGCGAGCGCCCGGCCGACGCGGCCGAAGCCGAGCAGCACGACGTCGGTCCGCGGCGCTGCCGGCGCCCGTCCGCCCCCGATCTTCGACAGCTGAAACGCGGCGTGTACGCGTCGCGCCGCGTCGGTCGCCTGATCGGAGGTCACCGCGAAAGAAATGTTGCGCTCCGACGAGCCCTGAGCGATCGCAACGACGTTGATGCCACCGCTCGAGAGCGCCGAAAACACCCGCGAGGCAATGCCCGGCGCGCCGGCCATGCCGTCGCCCACGACCGCGATGACCGCCATGCCCGGACGAGCCGTCACGTTGTCGATCAAGCCGCTCGTCAGCTCGTCGCGAAATGCAGTACGCAGGCTCTTCACGGCGCGGTCCGCCTCGCCTTCCGGGAGCGTGAAGCCGATCGAGCTCTCGGACGAGGCCTGGAAGATCGTCGAGACCGACAGCCGTTCGGCGTCAACCGCCACGAACGTGCGCGCAGCAATGCCGTGGACGCCGACCATGCCCTTTCCGGCGACGGTCACGATCGCCTGGCCGCGGACGATGGCGATCGCCTTGACCGGATACGTCGCGAGCGATCGTTTCGCGGAGACCTCGGTGCCGGGTTGATCCGTATGGATGAACGACCGGACGTGCAGGGTGATGCGGGTGCCGGCGATCGGGATGAGCGCGCGCGGGTGCAGCACCTTGGCGCCGTAGTGCGCGACCTCGGCGGCCTCGCGGTGATGCAGTTGGGGGATGAGACGCGCGTCGGTCACGAGCCGCGGGTCTGCCGTGAGGATGCCGGGAACGTCTTTCCACAGCACGACGCGTCGCGCGCCAAGCGCGCGCGCCAACAGTGTCGCGGTCAGGTCGGACCCGCCGCGGCCGAGCGTCGTGATACTGCCGTCGGGGGCCCGGCCGATAAAGCCGGGCAGCACCGCGATTGTTCCAGCCTCGAGCAGCGGACCGATGCGCCGGCGCGCGATCCGTGACGTCGCCCCGAGCGCCGGCGCCGCGCCACCGTGATGACCATCGGTGACGACCACGTCCGCCGCGTCGACATATTTGGCTCGCCGGCGCGCCCGGCTGAGCGCCGCGGCGACCATCTGCGCTGCCATCCGCTCGCCGCGCGAGACGAGCAGATCACTGGCGCGCGGCGCGAGGTGGCCGAGCACGCCGATGGCGACGCACAGTTCGTGGTACTCGCGCGCGGCTTCGTCAATCGTCGCCAGCAGCCGTCGTCTCGCCGGCCCGGCGGGGACGAGCCCGCGTGCGACGTCGCGGTGCCGGCGGAGGAACACGGCCGCGGCGCGCGTGGCCTCGGCGGTGCGGCCTGACGTGGCCGCCGCCGCGCCTTCGAGCAGAAGGTCCGTGACGCCGCCGAGCGCGGAGGCGACGATCACCAGCGGACCTTTGTGCCGGCGGATCAACGCCGACCGCCCGCTCGATCGCGGCGACGTCGGCGAGCGACGCCCCGCCAAACTTCCAGACTTCGAGCGGTCGCTTCTCTGTAGTCGCCACGGTCACCTGATTCCTGATGACGCTGAGGCGGCCGCGACGCCATCGATGGCGCGGCGAACAGCGTCGTAGTCGTTGGGCAGCTCGACCGGAGGGTTCGCGTGCCGCGGTGTCACTCCCGGCAGGCTGTTCGTGTGGTACGCGGTCTTGAACTCCGAGAACTTCAGGCCATTGGCCGTCGAGATGACAATCACGCGGTCCGAGCGCTTGATCTCGCCGCGCGCCACGATCTTCTCGAGCGACGCGAGCGCGACCGCGGTGTGCGGGCAGTTGAACATGCCGGTGCGATCGGCGCGGGCGGCCGCCTCGGCCAGCTCGTTCTCGCTCGCCTGCTCGACGATGCCGTTGAACTGCTTGAGCGCGCGGATCGCCTTGTTGATCGACACCGGGTTGCCGATCTGGATGGCGCTCGCCAGCGTCGGCTTTGCCTTCATCGGTTCGAATTCCCAGTTCGATCGGTAGGCCGTGTACAGCGGGTTGGCCGCCTCGGCCTGCGCGACGACAATCCGCGGGCGCTTGGCGATCAGCCCGAGCTCGAGCATCATCTCGAAGCCGGCAGCGATCGCGCTGACGTTCCCGAGGTTGCCGCCGGGCAGAATGACGACGTCGGGAATCTCCCAGTCGAACTGCTGGACGATCTCGAGCGACAGCGTCTTCTGGCCTTCGAGCCTGAGGCTGTTCATCGAGTTCGCGAGATAGACGCTGCCCTCCGCGGCCAGCCGCTGGACGATCGCCATGCAGCCGTCGAAGTCCGTGTCGAGCGCGAGGACGAGGGCGCCGTTCGCGAGCGGCTGGACGAGCTGCGCGGGCGAGACGCGTGCCCGCGGCAGGATGACGATCGCCGGAATCCCTGCGGCCGCGGCGTAGGCGGCGAGAGCCGCCGACGTATCGCCGGTCGAGGCGCAGGCGACGGCGCTGATGTCGCGGCCGTCGGCGATCATCTGCTTGACGACCGAGACCAGCACGGTCATGCCGAGATCCTTGAACGATCCGGTGTGCGAGTTGCCGCACATCTTCACCCAGAGATCTTCGACGCCGATCTCGCGGCCGTAGCGCTCCGCCCAGAAGATGTTCGTGCCGCCTTCGTCCATCGACACGACGTTCTCGTCGCGGATCTCCGGGCAGATCCATTCCTTCTTGCCCCAGACGCCGGAGCCGTACGGCCACGCGGTCCGCTTGTAGCGATCGTCGAAGAGGCGCATCCAGGCGACCGGGCTTCGGTGCCGCAGCGCGTCGATGTCGTGCGAGACCTGCAGCAGCTGGCCGCACGTCGGGCAGTGATAGATCGGTTGCCAGATGGAATGCTCGCCGTGGCATCCCGCGATGCAGCGAAAGGCGGCTCGGTAAGTGCTCATGGTTCGAGCCTCATGAAGCTGACGTGGCCGGCACGGCCTGGCTGGCCTCGAAGTCAGCAAGGCCGCGGCCGATCCGGATCGGTTCGACGCCGTGACCGTTCAGGACCTCGATCGTCTTGTAGCCATTGCCGGTGATGCAGATGACGATCGATTCGTCGCGCGGCAGCGCGCCGCGCTCGATCAGTTGCCGCGTGGCCGCGACCGTGACGCCGCCGGCCGGCTCGGTGAAGATGCCCTCGGTCTCGGCCAGGAGCTGGATGCCCTCGATGACCTCGGCGTCGGTCACCATGGCGCCCGAGCCGCCGGTCGCGCGCACCGAGCGCAGCACCTGGAAACCATCGGCCGGGTTCCCGATCGCGATCGACTTCGCAATCGTGTTCGGCTTGACCGGATCGGGAAACTCGAGGCCGGCCTCGAGCGCGCGGACAACTGGCGCGCAACCGGCGGCCTGAGCGGCGTGGATCGCCGGCAGCTCGCCATCGACCAGGCCGACCGTGCGAAGTTCCTCGAATCCCTTCAGAATCCGCGGCAAGAGTGTGCCTCCAGCCACGGGCGAGACCACGTGCCGCGGAAACTTCCAGCCGAGTTGCTCGGCAATCTCGAAGCCGTAGGTCTTCGCGCCTTCGGCGTAGTAAGCACGCAGGTTGATATTCGCGAACCCCCACTTGTACTTGTCCGCCACCTGCGTACAGAGCCGGTTCACATCGTCGTAATTTCCGCGGACGGCGATGATCCGCGGGCGGTAGATGCTGGCACCGGCAACCTTGCCCGCCTCGAGATCGTCGGGGATGAAGACGTAGCAGGAGAGTCCCAGGCGCGCGGCGTGGGAGGCGACGCTTCCAGCGAGGTTCCCGGTCGAGGCGCACGAGAAGACGGTGAACCCGAGCTCAATCGCGCGCGTCGCGGCGATCGAGACGACCCGGTCCTTGTAGGAACAGGTCGGATGGTTGACCGAGTCGTCCTTGACGTAGAGTTCGCGCACCCCGAGCCGGGCCGCCAGCCGGTGCGCGCGCACGAGCGGGGTGAACCCCGAATGGAGACCCGTCCGCGGCTCGCCTTCGATCGGCAGCAGCTCCCGGTAGCGCCAGAGGCTCTCTGGCCGGCTCTCGATGAGCTCGCGTGAGAGACCTTGGGCGATCGTCTCGTAGTCGTAAGTGACCTCGAGCGGCCCGAGGCACTTGTCGCACACCCAGAGAGCAGTGGCGGGAAAGGCGGTCTGGCAGAGATGGCAGCGAAGGTTGAAATTCATGTGCGTTGAGGTTCTTGGTTTGTTCGGAATCATAGCGAGGCGCAGGGCCTGCCCTGAGCGAGCCCTCGGCCCTTCACGGTGAGTCGAAGGGCTGATGCGCCGACAAAGTTCTAATCGTACACGGCAATTCCAGACGCGCGTACATCGCCTCGAGCAGCGCCGTCGCCCTGGCGGCACCGTCGGTGACGAAGGCCACAATCGACGGCCCCGCGCCACTGAGGCAGACGCCGAGGACGGCCGGGTCGTTGAACCCGATCGCTTCGGCGAGGCCAGGAACGAGCGGCGCGCGCGCGGGCTGATGCCAGCGGTCCTTCATGGCTTCCCGCAGATCCTCGTAACGGCCCGAACGGAGCGCGTGCACGACGAGCAGCGCGCGCTGCAGATTGAAGATGGCGTCCTGAAGAGGAACATCCGTCGGTAGCACCCGCCTCGCATGAGAGGTGTGCAGACCGAGCTCTGGTGTTGCAACGACCAGCTTGACCGCCTCGGGCCAGCGGGATGACCGCGCGATGATCCCTCCGTCCTCCCGCTGGCAGCTGACGGTGATGCCGCCGAGCAGCGCCGCCGCCGCGTTGTCGGGATGCCCTTCGAGCGCGGTCGCCATTTCGAGCCAGTCTTCCGTGGGCCTGGGCGCGGTCACCGATTCGTAGAGGCGCAGTCCCGCTACGGCTGCGGCGGCGCTGCTGCCAAGACCCGCCGTCTGCGGAATCTCGCTGCTGATCTGGACCCGCAGCCCCGGCGCTGAGACGCCGACCCGTTGACGCGCGAGACGATACGCCGACTCAATCCGGTTCTCGCCGGCTGGTCCGGGACCGTCGAACTCCCATGCGATGGTGTCAGGTTCCGACGGCTTGACCTCGAGGACCCGCGCCCGGAGGTACACCTGCACCGCCACCGACAAGGCGTCGAACCCCGGCCCGAGGTTGCTGATCGAGCCAGGGACGACGATGTCGACAGGTCGGCGGGCGTTTGCGGTCATTCGGGCTCTGGTTCCTTGAACAGGAGTTCAGAAGATCAGGAGGAATATTTTGAAACCTAAAGATTCTCCTGATCTCCTGGTCTCCTGTTTTGTTTTGACGGTGCCCAAAAAAAAACCCGCCGACCCTGTCGGGACCGGCGGGCTTTTGCGTTTTGTCTGGTTCTCGTTCAGTCAGTTGCTGCGCAGAAGCCACCTGTCCCCGGCATCCGTCGAATTCGGATGTCGATGCAAATCGTCGTGGTTCGAATCATGCTGCCCAGCACAGCCTCAACTATAAGAGACACGAATAGCAGTAATCAAGGTATTCACGATGTTTATATCAAGATAAGCGTCCCGGCCCCCGTTACAGGTCGCGCCTGTCGAAGCGCACGTAGGCCATCGCGACCAACACTGCAGCCGCCGACGACAGGATCGCCAGGTTCCGGAACGCCGGCGCGGTGCCCGACAGAATTGACAGTGCGGGATAGTAGTGGAACGGCGAGATCCAGGCGATTGTCCGGAGGGGTGGCCAGCCGAGGGCGATGAAGTCGATGAAATACAACACGACTGCGGCGATCGCAGCGGTGGTGAACGACGTGCTCCATCGTTTCGCACCGGTCGAGACGACCAGCGCGAATGCCGCGAAGCACGCTGCCACCGCGGCCAGGTGCAGGAGCATGCGCGCGGCGGCTGCCCCTGACGGCGGATCAAACTCTGGCGAGGCAAACGCCCAGAGCCCCAGGCGTGTGCCCATTGCCATGAGCGTGACCGCGGCGAGGATGGTGCCTGCCGACAGCAGGAGCGATCGCGTCACGATCACTCGTCGCGGCACCGCGCGCGCCAGCACGAGATCGACCAGCCCTGCCTCGACCTCGTGAGCCGGTTCGGTGGCGAAATAGATCGCGAGCACCGACACCATGATGGCGACGACCGGATGAAAGTATCCGAGCGCGACGGTGCCCTTGAACGTCACGAGCAGCATCGACTGACTGCCGAGCCCGCGCTGAAGAAACGCCGGCACGAACTCTGCCATGCGTCCAAACGAGTGCGCTTCTTCGAGCGCTGACGCCTGCCCGACGAGAATCAGCTGGAATGCGGCCAGCAGCAACAGGCTTGCGAGGAGTACGTACCTGGCCTGCACGAGCGATCGCCACGCGAGCACGGCCAGCATCGGCCGCGGCCGGCTCGACGAGCTGTCGGCGTGAGTCAGCGTCGCTTCAATATCCGACGTGTCCGGCGTAATAGCGCGCAACGAAGTCCTCGAGCGTAAAAGATTCGACCTGCAAATCGTGAACTGGAAGAGTCGCGAGCGCTTGAAGCACCGGGCCGAGCGGGCCCTGGACATCGAGCTCGATCCGCCGGCCGGCGCTGCTGACGACCGTCACACCCTGAAGGGCAGGGAACGGGGTCGGCACGGGCTCGCGCAACTCGACGATCACCCGCCGGGCCGCGTTGCGCTTGAGATCCGCGATCGTTCCACTCGCGACCATCCGTCCGCCACGAATCAGCCCGATCCGATCGCAGGTCGCTTCGACCTCCGTCAGGACGTGCGAGGACAGGAAGATCGTGGTGGCGCGGCTCTCCTTCAGCGTGTCGATCGCGTCGCGGAACGCCTGGACCATCAATGGGTCGAGACCCGCGGTCGGCTCATCGAGGATGAGGACCGGCGCTTGGCCCATCAGCGCCTGGATGATGCCGATTTTCTGCTTCATCCCGTGTGATTGCTCTCGCAGGCGGCGTGTGAGATCGACGTCACTGACGTCGAACCGTTTCAGGAGCTCGTCGAGATAGCGGCGCGAGACGGGCCGGCCGTCGAGTTTGGCGAGATAGTCGAGATAACCTGCGGCCGAGAGGTCCGGGTAGACCGGCAATTCGCCAGGAAGATAGCCAATCCGCCGCCGCGCCTCGAGGGAATCGCGCCGGCAGTCGAAGCCGAGCACGCTCGCGCGTCCGCGCGACGGTCGCAGCAAGTCGAGCAACAGCCTGATCGTCGTCGTCTTGCCGGCGCCGTTGGCGCCGAGGAACCCATAGACCTCACCAGGCAGGACGTCGAACGAGAGCTCCTCGACACCGATCACGGCGCCGTAGTACTTGGTCAGGCCGTCGACCTGGATCGCCGGCGCATTCACCGGACGGCCTGCTTGGCTCGCGCGAGCTCGCCGAGCGCGACGACGAGCACGTCGCGAGCCGGGATAGCCGAGCCTTCGCCGCGGAGCGTGATCGCGCGAGGATCCTCCGGCACGGCGAAGACACTGGCATCGACAGCCGTCGCGGTGACCACGTCGCGGCTGATCAGGCGGTACGACAGGCTGTACTGCTGCTTCAGGAATATGCCTTTCACCGCAAATTCGACGATGTGGTAGTCGGCGGCGTCGATGACGACCTGCGCTTCCGTCAGATCCCAGACGGCGCCGGACGTTTCGGCGCTCACGTGCGGCACCTCGATGCGGTATTGGCGTCCGGACGGGTCCTCGACGATCTGCAGCTGCTGATTGCCGCTGGCCTGCATCATCGCGACCGACGCTTGCATGTGGAGCCGCTCCATCTCGGGTGGCGACAGCGTCATCTCCCGCGGCAGCGTGAACTCGAAGCGGTAGGGAATGTCTTCGACGAGCGCCGAAACCACGCGCCGATTGGCCGCCGGGTCCTGGAAGATCGACGAAAGCAGCCGGCCGCCGGAATCGTAGTTGGCGACCAGATACCGCCCCGCGGTGTCGTGATCGATGACCTGCTTCACGCGATAGGTGCCGTTCTCGTGATCCGGCATCATCTCGCGTGTCATGCCATCAAGCGTGAGCTCGTATTCGAGCTGCTCGACGCCGGAGGTGACGCGCTCCGCCAGCCGGTTCGCCGACTTCGCGAGGATCTCGGACGCGGACACGGTCGCGGGCTCCTTGATCATCGGCGCGACGAACACGATGGCAACGAGCGTGGCGGCAGCCACGGCCGCGAGCGTCCACGGCGCGCGCCGGAATCCGCCGAGCGGGTGCTGCGCCGGCTTTCAACCGCGTCGCGCCCTGGCTCGATCCTTCCGACATCGCGAGCTGAACCCGGCGGCTGACGCCTGGCGGAATACTGCCCGGCAGATTGATCGCCTGCGCGGCGGCCGTCGTCAGCACCTCGCGGCCGCGCACGCGCTCGCCGCAACGCTCGCATGACTCAGCGTGCTTCCGCACCTCGTCGGTCGCTTCGCGATCGACGATTGCCTGAATCTGAACGTCGTTCAGACACTTCATATCAATCCATGCCTTTCTGTTCCCACCTTGCGGTGCGAGCCGGCCGGCGCACGGCGGCCGCATTCGAGTTCCCAGCGGTTCAGTGCGCGCGCGAGCAGCCGGCCGACCGACGAGGGCTTGATGCGAGCGGCGACAGCGATGTCGCGATAGCTCAAGTTCTGAGCGCGGAGCGCGAGCAGGAGACGGTCGCGGTCGGACAGGTGGCGGAGCGCGTCACGCGCTGCCCGCAACTGCCCGTCTTCATCAGGCAGTTCAATCGGAGCGACCTGCCGATCGTGCGCCGGCGCCCACGGAATCCACCGGAAACGCCGCCGCTGGCGGTCGCGCGCCGCGTGAGCCGCGACCGTGAAGAGCCATCCCCGCAGGTTGCTGGTGTCACCCCCGGCATCGAGATGGCGCAGGAGCTTCAGAAATGTTTCCTGAAGCACATCTTCCGCATCCTGGTGGTGGCCGAGGAGGGCCGTCGCGAACCGATACACTGCCGGGCCGTGCTGTTCGAACAGGTCCTGTGCCGCCGGCGACGGGTCGGTGTGCGTGGCCATCTGTTCGGCTGCCAAAGGTATAACGTGGCTGCCCGCCGTTTGTGACGGCGGACCTCTTCAGTTTCCCACGCCCGTTCGAATGCCTTAACATTCTTATCGAGGACACCAATCTGCGAACCCGACGACAGCGGTTGATCCCGGCGGGCGTATTCATTGTCGCGGCTGGCGCCTCGAGCCTCGCCGCCCCAACCGGCCTGGGACAGCCGCCGAATCCACCGAGCACGGAATCGAGGCAAGCCGGTCAATCTGAGCCCAAGGCTCGCCCCGATCTCGTCCGCCAGCCCTACAGCGCCGCCGACGTCGAGTTCATGTCCGGCATGATCCCCCATCACGCTCAGGCCGTGCTGATCGCGGGGTGGGCGGCGTCGCACGGAGCGAGGTCCGACGTCGCCGTCCTCTGCGAGCGGATGGTCGTCGGGCAGCGCGACGAGATCGAGTTCATGAGGAATTGGCTCCGCGACCGGGGCCAGGTGGTGCCGTCGGCGACCGCCACTCACCACCGCATGAAGATGAACGGCGTCGAGCACGACATGTTGATGCCGGGCATGCTCAGTGCCGAGCAGCTGGCCGCGCTCGACAAGGCCCGGGGCGCGGAGTGGGACCGGCTCTTCCTGACGGCCATGATTCGCCACCATGAAGGCGCGATCAAGATGGTCGACGATCTCTTCGCCTCGTACGGCGCGCTGCAGGATGACGATGTCTATAAGTTTGCGTCGGACATGTACGCGGACCAGTCGATTGAGATTGAACGCATGGAGAAGATGCTCGACGGTCCGGTCAAACGCCTGCCGTAGCGAGTCTCATGAATGCTGTTACGAGACCCACGTTACAACACGATGCGCACGATGACACGATGTTCACGATGGATGTCCAGGGTTTCCTTCGTGTTCATCGGGCCATCGTGTTCATCGTGAACCATAGCCGTCGGCGCGTTCGGATGGGCTCTAGAAAACGCGTACGTTGATGTGATCGAAACGGAGTTCCTATCGTGAGATCGCTTGCAGTTGGATCACTCGCCGTCGGACTGATCGTGGTCGGCTGCGCGCCGAAGTCGACGCCAGCATCGGGAGCGGCGGCCGGAGCGGCCGTGTCGAGCCCACCGTCTACGCCAGTGACGACGCCGCCAAGTTCGCCGCCGCCAGCGGAGCCAGCGCAGACTCAAGCGGTTGCCGGCGCGCCGCCGGCTCAGACCCCGGAGGCACCCGCGGCCGCGCAGCCGGCAGACGATTTTGCGCCGGCGACAGGACGAGGCCGGGGTGGTCGTGGCGGACCGCCGCCGCCTCCTCCGACGCCGCCTCCGGCCGTCATGCCTGAACCGGCGAAGCCGATCGTCTCGGCGACTCCGCCAAGTCCGGACCCGCGTGTCGGGCTGTCGCCAGGTCGATGGGATGCGGCTCAGGCCGCCTGGAACATCCGGCTCGTGTCGACCACGCCACCGGATGCGACGTTTCTGGGCGTGACCAGCTCCGACCTCGCGTTCACCGGGAAGTACGCCATCCAGGGCAACTACAACGGCTTCCAGATTTTCGACATCTCGAACCCGTCGAAGCCGACGCTGGCGCTGACGTATCTCTGCCCGGCATCGCAGAGTGACGTCTCGGTCTACAAGAATTTGCTCTTCGTTTCTGGCGAAGGCCAGACGGGTCGCCTCGACTGCGGCATTCAGGGCGTGCCGGAGCCGGTCAGCAAGGATCGGCTGCGAGGCATCCGGATCTTCGACATCTCGAAGATGTCGAGTCCGAAGTACGTCGCCAACGTGCAGACGTGCCGCGGCTCGCACACCCACACGGTCGTGAGCGATCCGCGCGACAAGGAGAACGTCTACATCTATGTGTCCGGTTCAGCCGGCGTCCGGTCCGCCGACGAGTTGCCAGGCTGCAAGGATGGCCCAGTCGATGACCCCGACACGTCCCGATTCCGGCTCGAAGTGATCAAGGTCCCGCTCGCCGCGCCCCAGACGGCGGCGATCGTCAGCTCGCCGCGAATCTTCTACGGCCTCGCTCCGCCGCCACGGCGCGTCGAACCGGGTCGCGGTGGCGCTGGCCGGGGCGCGGACGCTACTGCGACTGGCGCTGCGGGCACCGGTGCGGCCGGAGCGGCAGCGGGTACTGGGAGGGCCGGTGGCTGGGGGCGGAGGACGAGCCAATACCGGACCCAATCAGTGTCACGACATCACCGTCTATCCCGAGATCGGCCTCGCCGGCGGCGCGTGCGGCGGCTACGGACTGCTTCTCGACATCAAGGATGTCGCGAACCCGAAGCGCATCGACCAGGCAGCCGACATCAACATGTCGTTCTGGCATTCGGCCACGTTCAGCAACGATGGCACCAAGATCCTCTTCTCGGATGAGTGGGGCGGCGGATCGCAGCCACGCTGCCGCGAGACCGACAAGCTCGAGTGGGGGGCCAACGCGCTCTTCACGATCGACAACGGCAAGATGAATTTCAAGAGCTACTACAAGATCCCGGCGGCGCAAACGTCGTTCGAGAACTGCGTCGCGCATAACGGGTCGCTCGTTCCGATTCCCGGACGCGAGGTCATGGTCCAGGGTTGGTATCAGGGCGGGATTTCTGTGTTCGATTGGACCGACCCTTCGATGCCGCAGGAGATCGCCTACTTCGATCGCGGTCCGCTCGACGGGACGCGGCTCATCACCGCCGGCTCGTGGTCCGTGTATTGGTACAACGGCATGATCGTCAGCTCCGAGATTCAGCGCGGGCTCGACATCTTCGAGCTGCTGCCGAGCGGCCTCCTGTCGCGGAACGAGATCGATGCCGCGAAGACGGTGCGGTTCGATTTCCTGAACGCGCAGGAACAGCGGAAGCTGGTCTGGCCGCCGAGCTTTGCCAAGGCGCGCGCGTATCTCGATCAACTCGAACGGTCGAAGGGGCTTGCCGAGGTGACGATCAGCACGGTCCGGACGCAGTTGGCAGCGGCCGAAAAGCTGTCGGGCGGCGCCCGCCAGCAGGCGCTCAAGAAGCTCGGAGCGCAGCTGAACACCGCGGCGTCCGGCGCTGGTGATCCGGCGAAGGCGCGCCTCCTCTCGTCGTCAGTCGCCGAGCTGGCCACCGCGCGCTGAGGATGCTCGTATCGAGTTGGGTAATCTGCTACCAAAAGCATTGCACCACAGAGGGCGCTAAGGGCGCGGAGCAGTTTTGCTCTGCGGTCTCTGCGTCCTCGGCGGTGAGAGGCTCTTCACCATCCGGCCACCAGTGATTGGTGAATCACTCCCTACCCGTTTCGCAATGCTTTCACCGGGTCGATGCGAACGGCACGGTACGCGGGGACGGCGTTGGCGAGCATCGCGGCGCCGAGGAGTACGGCAGCGGCCGCGCCCCAGGCCATCGGATCGGCGACGCTGACCCCGTACAGCGCTCCAGCCACAATCCGCGTGGCGAGCGCGCCGAGGAGCGCGCCGACGACGAGACCGACCGCGACAAGTGCGAGGCCCTGGCGCAGCACCAGCCGGACGACAGTGCCCGGGCGAGCGCCGACGGCCATCCGGATCCCGATCTCGCGCGTGCGCTGCGCCACCGAGAAAGCGATGATGCCGTAGAGTCCGACCGCCGCGAGCGCAAGGCCGAGGGCGCTGAACGCGGTGACGAGCGCAGCCGCCACACGAACCGGGAACAGCATCCCCTGCATCTGGCCCTTCATCGTCTGGCTCTCCATCAGCAGCAGATCCGGCTCAAGGCCGAGCAGGGTTTCGCGCATCCGGCTGACGAGCGCTGCGTCGTTCGTCGCGGTTCGTGCCACGACGACGTTGTAGCCGCTCGGGCGCTGAGTGGTGGAAAAGTAGATCGCTGGTTGCGGCGTTTCGCCGACGGTCTGCAACGTGTGATTGGCGACGACGCCGACGATCTCGAATCCACGGCCGCTGCTGAGCGTGCGCTCGTAGACGATGCGGCCGATGGCGCTGTCGCCGGGCCAATAGGTCCTGGCGAACAGTTCACTCACGATCGCGACGCGGCGGTCGCCGGGGACGTCCGACTCGGCGAACGCGCGTCCGTGGAGCACGCCGATCCCGAGCGTTTCGAAGTACGTCGGCGAGACCGTCGCGCTGTTGATTGACGTACCCATTTCGTCGGCGGACTGCTGGCGTCCAGGGACCGCGATGTTGGAACGATTGAAGTTGAGCGAAAACGGCAAGCGCGACGCCAGCGCGACGCGCTGTACGCCAGGGATCGCTTCAATCCGCCGCGCGACTTCGCTCCAGTACTGCTGGCTGCGTTCCGGCGTGTAGCGGAGCATGCCGGTGTCGGCGGACACGATCGCCAGGCCGTCGGTTTGGAAGCCGACGTCCGCCTTGCTTGCGGCGAGCAGACTGCGGACGAGAAGCCCGGCCGTCACGAGCAGCACGATCGTCACGGCGATCTGGCCGACGACGAGCACGTCGCGCGCGGTCCAGCGCCGGCCGCCGACGCGTGCGCCGGCCGTGTCTCCCTTCAGATCCCAGACCAGGTTGGCGCGAGTTGCGCGCAGTGCCGGCGCCAGGCCCGCGAGAATGCCGGTGAGGAGCGCGACGCCAGCGGTGAAGACGAGAACGCGCGTATCCAGCCGGAGATCGAGCGACAGCGCAATCGGGATCGGCAGGTCGAAGGAGGTGAGCAACTGCGTCAGCCACGAAGCCAGCACCAGGCCGACGCCGGCGCCGAGGACGCCGAGGATCACGCTTTCGGTCAGGAGCTGACGGACGAGACGGCCGCGGCCGGCGCCGACGGCGAGGCGGATGGCGATCTCTCGCTGACGGGCGGCCGCGCGCGCGAGCAGCATGCCTGCCACGTTCGCGCAGGCGATCACCAGCACCAGCGCCACCGCGAGCATCGTCCCGGTCACGATCCACGCGAGCATGCGGTCCGCTTCGGGGTGAAGTCGGGTGTCGGCCGTCGGCCGGACGGTGATGCGCCGGTCCTTGTTCGTTTGTGGATGTTCGGCGCGCAGTCGCGAAGCGACAACGTCGAGATTTGCCCGTGCCTGTTCCACGGTCGTGCCGGGCGTCAGCCGCGCCTTGACGAAGAGCCAGCGCTGGCCCCGACGGTCGAGCCGCGTCGACCCGGTGGGCGACGGAACGATCTCGTTGATGCCAGCCGGCTCGACTTCCTCCGCGAAGCGCACCGGCAGCCAGATTTCTGGCGCCAGCATCGGCACCATCCCGGTGAAGCCGTCGTCGAGCACGCCAACGACGGTGAATTCCTGCCCACGAATCCGCAACGTCTTCCCGATGGCGCCGGATTCTCCGCCGAACTCGCGCTGCCAGTACCGATTCGACAACACGACCGTGCGCGTGGCATCGGGCGCATCGTCTTCCGGGAGAAGCGTCCTGCCCAGACGTGCCGATACGCCCAGCGTGGAGAAGTAATTGCCCGTCACGATTTCGCCGAGGACCAGCCGCGCGCGATCGCCGCGACTGACGCCGGCAAACATCGGCGAGTAGCCGGCGACGTCCGCGAACACATCCTTCTGCTGGCGGTAGTCGAGCAGATCGGGCAGGGAGTTGGTCGAGTAGGTGTCGCCATCGGCGCCGCTCGTGTAGAGGTCGACCAGCCGCGAGGGCTCGCGGACGGGAAGGGGGCGGAGCAGGAGCGCGTCGACGACCGCGAAGATGGCGGTATTGCAGCCGATCCCGACCCCCAGCGACAGGATCGCGACGATGGCGAATCCAGGGCTTCGGGAGAGCCAGCGCAGGGCGTAGCGCGCGTCGTGAGCGAGTGCGTCGAGCATGTGGGAGTCTACGTGCCCTTCGGCCGCCAGGTTGCAGCTTATCTGAAGAGTCGCGGCGCGAAGTCGTTGAGGCTGCGGCGCCAGGTTTGCCACTCGTGCGCCGTTCCAGCCGATTCGAAGACGACGTGCTTGATGCCGGCGGCCTCGAGCGACGCGTGCAGCTTTGTCGCGGCTTCGTGGATGGCGGTTTCACCCGTGCCCGCGCCGATCCACAGGAGGCTCACGCGCTTGTTGAACGACGCCGCATCGGTGAGGGCGCCGTTCATGGACGTTTTGACGTCGAAGTTACGCAGCGGCGCGCTGAACGAGCCAATCCAGGCAAAGAGGTCCAGGTGGTTCGACGTGATCTGCAGCGTTTGCCCGCCGCCCATCGACAGGCCCGCCATTGCGCGATTGCTTCGATCGGCGAGCGTCCGGTAACTGGCGTCCATCGTTGGGATCAGATCCGTGACGACGACGTCCTCGAACGCGTTGGGGACCTGTGGGGCGCCGGTGGCTCCCTGGACGGGCGTGGCGCCGGGCTTCGTCGCATAGCCGGTGTCCATCACGACGATCATCGGTTTGGCCTTTCCGGCTGCGATCAGGTTGTCGAGGATCAGGTGCGCGCGTCCCTGCTTGGTCCACCCGGTGGCGTTTTCGCCGGCGCCATGCTGCAGGTACAGCACTGGATAGCGTGTCTTGACGTTGGCGTCGTAGTCGGGCGGCGTGTACACGTAGGCCTGTCTCCAGACGCCAGTGACTTTCGACTCATACAGTCGCTGCCGAACGTCGCCGTGCGGGACGCTGCGCGCCTCGTAGTAGTCGGCGCCGGTTTCGGGCACTTCGATCCCGCTCGTCTGGCGGCCCCAGCCGAAGAACGTGTCGCTGCCGGGATCGTTGACGGCAAGCCCGTCGACGAGGAACCAGTAGTAGTGGAAGCCTGGGACTGCGGCCGGAAGCGTGATCGACCAGACCCCCTTGTCGTCGCGGGTCATATCGATCGGCCCCTTCCCGAGGCCGTTGTCCGCGCCGCCTGGCTGCAGCTGCACCTTTTGTGCGTTTGGCGCCGTCAGCCGGAGGGTCACGCGATTGTCGGAGTGCACGCGCGGGTATGGCGCGTTGAGCACGTTCGACGATGCAGGGCCGTGAGTCGTCCGCCGGTGGCTGCGCCATCGAAGCGGTCAGCGTTAGAACAATGATCAAGGTGCGTGTCATGAGGGCCTCGCTGGGTCTTGCGTACTTGGGCTGCGATCATGCTTCAGGGAGAAGACGGAGACAACGGTTTTCAACACGGAGGCACGGAGCAAACGGAGACGCACGGAGGCTGTCACACGTGAGCGCTGATCGAGTTCGTCTGGATTGTGGTTGAGACTGCTTGCACCGCGCGTAGCGCGGTGGGGTTGAAGTGAGGGCGCGGAGTCCCAAACGCCTGGGAATACAGCGGGCGCTTGGGATTCCGCGCCCTCACTTCAACCTCGCGCCGGCCTGCGGCCGGCGTGCAAGCAGTCTGCAGTGTGACAGCCCTCCGTGCGTCTCCGTTCGCTCCGTGCCTCCGTGTTGAACTCCACTAACTCCGTCCACTCCGACAACAAGTCTAGGCCCCGGTCCATCCATTGATGATCGTCTCCCGCAGGTCGAAGCCGAACGCCCGCTCGGAGACGACGACGATCGGCGGGCCCTGAAGCCGCTTGTAGACCGATCGGCGGAGGCGGCTGGCGGTATCGTCGAGTACCGCCCGGAACGTCTCGGGCGTGTGCTTGTCGTAGACCGTGCGGCCGTCTGCGTCCGGCAGAAAGCGATCGGGATCGAGCGCGCGCTTCTCGAAGAGGGCCAGAAGATCGGCTGGGCTGCGCCTGCGCTCGACCATCTCTCCGACGAGCGGTGCGACGACCGCGTAATCGAACGGGTCGAACTGGTTGTCGGCGAGCTCGGCTGACGGGATCAGGTTGAACGTGGCCCCGGGTATGACCTCGGACCCGCGCCGCGCGTTGGCGTGGCGCGCGAGCCGATACACGTCGGTCTTCGACAGGTCGCCGATAAGCGAGATGCCGCCGCACATGTCGCCGTAGAGCGTCGCGTAGCCGAGCGCGATCTCGGTTTCGTTGCCGCACGAAATCAGGAGCGCGCCGGTGTCGTTCGACTCGGCCATCATCAGGATTCCGCGGATGCGCGCTTGCAGATTTTCGCGCGTGAAGCCGCGCGCGATCGCGTGGGCGTGTTCCTCGAACACACGCTGGATGTGATCGGCGATGTCCTGAATCGGGATAACGCCGTAGTGGACGCCCAGCGCGCGCGCGACCTCGGCCGCGATCGATCGCGTCGCGTCGGTGTTGAACCGCGACGGCATGTTGAAGGCCGACACCGCGTCGCGGCCGAGCGCGTCGACGGCAATCGTCAGCGCGAGCGCCGAGTCGATGCCGCCGGACACGGCGACGACCGCGCGCGTGAACCCGGTCTTGTGCATGTAGTCGCGGAGCGCCATCACGAGCGCGTCGTACATCTCGCGCTCGCGTTCGAGCGGGGGAAGCGTCTTGGACGGCAGTTGTTGGTCGGGATCGAGGTCGACCATCAACAGCTGCTCGGCAAACTGACGGCCGACGGCGAGGAGCCGGCCATCGCCGGCATAGACCAGGCTTTCGCCGTCGAACGGAATGATGTTCTTGCCGTTGTCGGCCGCGCCTGAGGTGTTGACGTAGACGAATGGCTTGCCGATCTTCGCAACATGCTGGCGGATCAGCTGGTCGCGCTCGTGACGTTTGCCGGGGTAGAACGGCGACGCATTGATATTGACGAGAACCTCCGCGCCTGCCGCGGCCAGCTCGGGCAACGGCTTGACGGCATAGTGCTCGTCCCACATGTCCTCGCAGATCGAAACGCCCAGCCTGACCGGCTTGCCGCCGAGGGCGACGTCGACGGTGGCGCGCCCGCGGGCCGGCGCGAAGTATCGCTTGTCGTCGAAGTAGCGATAGTTCGGCAGGAGCGACTTGTGCGCGCGCTGCAACACGCGTCCCTGCGAAACGACCGCGGCGGCGTTGTGCTTGAGGATGCTCCCGCTCTCGTTGGTGGCGGCCGGCTCATGATCGATGAAGCCGACGATGGCGGTGAGCGACGTCGCGGCTGCGGCCACGCGCGCGATCGCGCGTTCGTTGGCGGCGAGAAATCCCGCGTCCTCGACCAGATCGCCGATGCAGTACCCGGGATCACCATCTCGGGCGTCACGAGCAGGTCGGCTCCGCGCGCCGACGCCTCGGCGATCGCGGCGAGCACCTTGGCGGTGTTTCCCTCGATGTCGCCGCTCGTCGGGTTGAGTTGGGCCAGGGCGATGCGCATGAAGCCGATGCGGCATGTTACCCCGAGCGGCGTTCGGCGACGGCCACGACCATTTTTTGGTGAACCATTGGAACAATGGGCTTGACCACTGGGCCACCGGTGGACGACGCTTTGCAGGACTTCAAGTCGTGGTAAGGCAGCGGACCGGGGGTAGAGACGCGTGGATCTTCGTCAACTCGAAATCTTGCGGGCGGTCGCCGAGACGGGTTCCTTCACGAGCGCGGGGGAGCAGCTCCATCTATCGCAGTCGGCGGTCAGCCGCCAGATTCTCCTGCTCGAAGAGGAGCTCAACGAGCAGCTGTTTCTCAGACTCGGCCGCAAGATCAGGATTACCCCCGCTGGCACGACGCTGCTTGGCCTCAGCCAACGAATGTTCGACGACCTCGAGCAGACGCGCGCGAGCATCCTCGACCAGCAGCAGACGGTTCAGGGCACGCTCCGGCTCGTCGGCGGGATGACGGTCTGCCTCTACGTGTTTCCCCCGCTCCTCAAGGCGTTCAGGAAAGAGCATCCCAACGTCGAGGTGAAGCTGATGCCGGGAGCGACGCCCCGTCTGATCCGGCAGCTGCGATCCGGCACGGCCGACCTCGGGCTGCTGACGCTGCCGGTCGACGATCCGGCGCTGACGAGCGTGCCGGTGATGCGCGAGGAGCTGTTGCTCGTGACCGCTCCTCAGCATCCGCTGGCGCGAAAAAAAGTGATCACGCCGCAGGATCTCGCGCGTCAGCCCTTCGTGCTGTTCGAAGCCGGCTCGGGCACGCGCAAGGCGATCGAGGAGTTCTTCGTGTCCGAGCAGATCGCGCCCGCGGTCGTGACCGAAACCGAGAACGTCGAGATCATCAAGGCCCTCGTGCGCATCGGCATGGGCGTGACGATCATCCCGTATCAGGCGGTTGCCCGCGAGGTCAAAGCGGGCCACTTGTTCTGCGCGCGAATTGCCGGCCAGCAGCTCGTGCGCGAGACCGGGTGGGTGCACCTCAAGTTGAACCGGGTCCCTCGCCCTGTCCTCGAGATGATGAAGACCTTCGAGCGGATTCGCGCCGGGCTCAAGCTGTCGCCAGGGGTTCCCTCACGCCGCGCCGGCCGCGTCACGTCGTCGGCACCGACGCGCCGAGGGCGGCTGAAGCCCCTTTGTTAGAGCAATTCGCAGTAACCTGCAGCAGGTAGTGTCCGGCTTTAGCCGGACATTGGCTGGTCCGCCTGAAGGCGGACACTACGGATAAGTGAAGAGTGACTACTTATCTGCCTGGATATGAATCCCGCACTCGAGCTTCTGGCCCTGCCAGCGGCCTGAGCGGTCGTTGCCGCGATCGACGGGAAGGGTCGTGCATGGCTCGCAACCGACGCTGGTGTAGCCGAGATCGTAAAGCGGCAGCAACGGGATGTCGTGCGCCTTGGCGTAGGCCCAGACTTCCTTGGTGGACCAGCTGGCGAGCGGGCTCACTTTGCGAAGCACCTGGCCGCCCGGCAGCTTGAACGGTTCCACTTCCTCGAGCGCCGCCCGCGACGCCGACTGCGCCCGTCGCAAGCCCGTGAACCAGACGTCGTAATTGGCCAGCGCGCCGAAGAGCGGCTCCACTTTGTGCTTCCCGCAGCAGGCTTTCGTGTCCTGCCGCCACAATCCGGGGGCCGGTTCCGCTGCCCGGAGGGTGACGAGATTGAGCCCCCAGCGGGACGTGAGCTCGTCGCGATATGCGATCGTCTGTGGGAAGTGGTGGACGGTATCCAGGAAGAGCACCGGAATGCCGGGCGCCACCTCGCGCAGCATGTGCACGAGGACGACGCATTCGGCTTGAAAGCTCGAGGTCACGCAGGGAGCCTTCGCGTCCGCGAGTTCGTCGGCGATGAGCTTCAGGGCGTCGCTCACGTCGCTCACTTGAGTACCTCCTCGAGCAGGCGGCGGACAGCTTCCACGGCGTCGGCGTCGGTGGCCGCCGTGCGCGCCGCGCGCGCCAGCCGCTCGGCCGCAGTCGCGACGCTGGCGACGTCGTCCTCGCCGAGCGATCGCAGATGGCGCAGGATCATCCCCGCCCCGGCCGTGAAGTTCGTCGCCGGGTCAATCAGCACGAAACTGCCGGTCGTGCGATTGTCGGTGTAGGGATCGAAGACGAGCGGCTGTGACGCGGTCACGGTCAAGGTGCCGATCTCGTTCAGCGCCAGCCCGCGATCGACTTCGGCGGTCGCGACCCGCGTGTTGTGTTTCAGCAGATAGACGCGCCCCGGATCGAGCGGACGCTCGTCCATCCACACGACGTTGGCCGACACTCGGCGGTGCAGCTGAATCGGTCCGACCGCCAGGACATCTCCCCGGCTGATGTCGAGCTCGTCTTCGAGCACGAGCGTGATCGACATCGGCGCCTGCGCGACGTCGAGATCCCCGTCCCAGGTCACGATGCGCGCAACCGTGCTCGTCCAGCCCGATGGCCACACCGTAATCTTGTCGCCGGGGCGAATCGTCCCCGAGGCAATCTGTCCTGAGTAGCCACGAAATTCCTGGTCGGGCCGGAGGACCAGCTGCACCGGCATTCGGAACGGCGCGGCCGCGTGCTGGCGCTCGACGTCGACGGTCTCGAGATGCTCGAGCAAGCTCTCCCCGGTGAACCAGGGTGTGCGCTCGCTTCGCACGGTCACGTTGTCGCCGAGCAAGGCGCTCATCGGGATTGGCGTCACGGTCGCTTCTCCGGCCAGCCCGGCGAAGTCGTCGCAGATGGATTCGAACACGCGTTGATCGAAATCCATCAAGTCCATCTTGTTGACGGCGAGGATGAAGCTGGAAATGCCGAGCAGGTGCGCGATCCGCGCGTGGCGTCGCGTCTGTTCCTTGACGCCGTGGCGGGCGTCGATGAGCAGGATGGCGACATCGGCGGTCGACGCGCCAGTGGCCATGTTGCGCGTGTACTGCTCGTGCCCCGGCGTATCGGCGAGGATGAACTTGCGTCGGGCGGTCGCAAAATATCGGTAGGCGACGTCGATGGTGATGCCCTGCTCACGCTCGGCGCGCAACCCGTCAGTGAATAGCGAAAAATCGATGGGCCCGGCGGTCTTGTTGCGGGTTGCCGCCTGGACCGACTTGACCTGATCCTCGTAGACGGCCTGCGAGTCGTACAACAGTCGTCCGATGAGCGTACTCTTCCCATCGTCGACGCTCCCGGCCGTGCAGATGCGAAGCAGGCCCGGCATCAGAAGTACCCCTCGCGCTTCTTCATCTCCATCGAACCGTCCTGGTCATGATCGATGACGCGGAGCTGGCGTTCGGACTGCCTGACGGAGATGAGCTCCTGGATGATCTTGGGGACCGTGTCCGCGGTTGAACGGACCGCGCCCGTGCAGGGCGAGCAGCCCAGCGATCGCATGCGGCACATCACCCGCTCGGTGCGCTCGCCCGGGAGGAGCGGCACGAACTCCTGCTCGCGCATCAAGAGCGAGTTGCCGCGGACGACGACGTCGCGCTCCTGGGCGAAGTAGAGCGGTACAACCGGGATCTGTTCGACCTGGATGTAGTGCCAGACGTCGAGCTCGGTCCAGTTGGAGAGCGGGAAGACCCGGATGCTCTCGCCCGGCCGGATCCGGCCGTTCAGCAAGTGCCACAGTTCGGGGCGTTGCCGCTTGGGATCCCACTGTCCTTTCGGATCGCGCAGCGAGAAGATGCGTTCCTTGCTGCGCGAGCGTTCCTCGTCACGGCGGGCGCCGCCGAACGCCGCGTCGAAGCCACCCGCCTCGAGCGCGTCGAGCAACGACTTGGTTTTGAGGAGGCCGCAGCAGCGCTGCGTGCCAACGGCGAAGGGCTGAGTGCCGTCCGCGATCGCTTCCTGATTTGTGTGAACGATCAGGCGTGCGCCGACCTGGCGCGCGTAACGATCGCGGAAGGTGATCATCTCGCGGAACTTGTAGGTCGTATCGACGTGGAGCAGCGGAAACGGAATCGGCGCCGGATAGAACGCCTTTTGCGCGAGCCGCAGCATGACCGACGAGTCCTTGCCGATCGAGTAGAGCATCACCGGGCGCGCGAACTCGGCGACGACCTCCCGCATGATGTGGAGGCTTTCGGCTTCGAGCGCGCGAAGGTGGTCGAGCGACGCCTCTTCGGCGCCGGCGTGGCGCTCGACAGGAGGGGTGACGACCGGGTCATCCGTAGGTGTCAGCATTCGAGAAACTCCCGCGCCGGGGCACGGAAAACACACACATCCGACGTACTTGGTTAACTAGGGGCTTTTGGAAGGCCAGCGAGGGGCGGAAAAACCTGGAAACGAAGAACTTAGCGGGAGTTACGCAGGTTTCACCGGCCGATCGCCGGCACCGTACAGGTGCAGCGACACGGGATCGGGAACGAGCGCCGACAGCAACACGCGGGGAAGAACATCATGCCGTCAGCCCCCACCGTAGCATGTCGGGCCCCGGGGCTGTCAACCAGACGGGGTCAGACCGGGGTCAGACCGGGGTCAGACCACACGTGCGGCTCAAGGGGGTCTGACCCCCGTCTGACCCCCGTCTGACCCCGGTCTGACCGCTCCGCTCACTCGCGCGGGAACACGCGCAAACGTCTCGGCCTGACATAGACCCGCTCGCCCTGCGTCACCGCCAGCGTGTCGAACTGCTCGCGCCCGATCTCGACGTGCAGGAGCCGGCCGTCACCGTCGGTGAGGTCGACCTTGACCAGGGCACCGGCCGGACTCGCGTGCCTGATCGTCGCCCACAAGCCGCCGCCGACGTCCTCGCGCGTGACGTCGAGCTCGTGCGGACGCGCGTAGCCCTCGGCGTGGATGGTGCCGTCAGCAGGTGTGGGGTGATCGATGACGACCGGTCCGAACCAGGCCTTGCCGGATTCCAGCCGGCCGTGGAACACGTTGACCCGGCCGACGAAGTTCGCGACAAACGGCGTCGCCGGATGGTCGACGACCTCCTCCGGCGTTCCGTCCTGCTCGATCACGCCGTGGTTGAAAATGATGACGCGATCGGCCAGCTCGAGCGCTTCCTCCTGATCGTGGGTGACGAACACACTCGTCAGCCCAATCTCGTCGTGCAGGCGCCGCAGCCAGGTACGCAGTTCCTGGCGGACCTTGGCGTCGAGCGCCCCGAACGGCTCGTCGAGGAGGAGCACTGCCGGCTGAACCGCGAGGGCGCGCGCGAGCGCCACGCGCTGCCGCTGGCCGCCCGAGAGCTCCGACGGCAGCCGGTGAGCGAGGAAGTCGAGTTGCACCAACGCCAGCAGCTCGTCGACGCGCGCGCGAATCTGGTCTTCAGTGGGCCGCGTTTGCCGCGGCCGCACCCGCATGCCGAACGCGACGTTCTCGAAGACGGACATGTGGCGGAAGAGCGCGTAGTGCTGGAATACGAAGCCGACGTTCCTGCCACGGGCGCCCGCGGCCGTGGCGTCCTGGCCGTCGATGAACACCGAACCCTCGTCGGCCCGATCGAGGCCGGCGATGATCCGCAGCAGCGTCGTCTTGCCCGATCCCGATGGACCGAGGAGCGCAAGGAACTGGCCCGTTGGCACCATCAGATTGATGCCGCGCAGAGCCTGAAACGAACCGAACGCCCGCGTGGCATTGCGTACTTCGATGCTCATGTCCCCGATCCTGTCGCGCCGATCGACGCGGGCACGGCGGCATCCCGCACCAGACGGTTGCGCTTCTCGACAATCGTTTGCAGCACCAGTGTGAGGACCGCGACGATCGCTAGTAGCGACGCGACCGCAAACGATGCCTGAAAGGCGTACTCGTTGTAGAGAATCTCCACGTGAATTGGCAGGGTTGTCGTTTCGCCGCGAATCCGGCCCGACACGACCGAGACCGCGCCAAACTCCCCCATCGCGCGAGCCGTGCACAATATCACGCCGCTGATGAGCGCCCATTTCACGTTCGGGAGCGTGACACGCCGGAACATCTGCCAGCCGTTGGCGCCGAGGAGCCCCGCTGCTTCTTCCTCCTCACGGCCCGATGCCTCCATCACGGCAATCAGTTCGCGCGCGACAAACGGGAACGACACGAAGATGGTGGCCAGCACGATGCCGGGCACCGCAAAGATGATCTTGATGTCGCGCTCGAACAGCCACGGTCCAAACCAGCCCTGCCGGCCGAAGAGCTGCACAAAAATCAAGCCCGCAACCACGGGCGATACCGCGAACGGCAAATCGATGAGCGCCGTCAGCAGGCGTTTGCCACGAAAGTCGAACCTCGTGATCGCCCAGGCCGCGGCAATACCAAAGACCGCGTTGGCGGGTACGGTCAGGGCGGCGACGATGAGCGTGAGCCAGATCGCCGAGAGGGCCTCGGGCGCCTCGATGGCCTCGACATACGCCTGCCATCCATTCCGGAGCGCCTCGACGAAAATGAACGCGAACGGGATGAAGAGAAACAGGAAGAGAAAGCCCAGCGCCAGTGCCGTCAGCGCGACACGGACGATCAGAGGTTCCGTCAATCCATGGCGTGCGGACTTGCGGGGTTGGGTCGACATCTTTAGTAGCCGAGCCGCCTCGCGCTCCAGCCCTGTAGCACATTGAGGACGAGCAGTAGCGTGAACGAGAGAACAAGGAGCACGAACGCGATCGCGGCTGCGCCGACGTAGTCGTATTGCGTCAGCTTCGTGATGATCAGGAGCGAGGCAATCTCCGTCTTCATCGGCATGTTGCCGGCGATGAAGACGACCGAGCCATACTCGCCGATGGCGCGCGCGAACGCCATGCCGAACCCAATCAACCAGGCCGGATAGAGATACGGCAGGATCACGCGGAAGACGACCTGCAGACGATTCGCCCCGAGGCTGGTCGCCACTTCCTCGAGCTCGACATCCAGATCCGCGATCACCGGCTGAAGCGTGCGTACCACGAACGGCAACCCGATGAAGATGAGTGCGATGGTGATGCCGAGCGGGCTGAACACGCCCTGGATGCCGTAGGGCTCCAGATACTGGCCGAACCAGCCATTGGGCGCATACAAGCTGGTCAGCGTGATGCCGGCGACGGCGGTTGGCAGCGCAAAAGGAAGGTCGATCATCGCATCGACGATGCGACGGCCCGGAAAGTCATACCTGACCAGCACCCAGGCCACGATGATCCCGAGCACGCCGTTGACGCACGCGGCCACGAACGAGGCGCCGATCGTCAGCCGATAGGATGCGATCACCCGCGGATCGCGGACGGTCGTCCAGAAAAAGTCCCAGCCGTCGCCGAACGACTTGATCGGCAGCGTGAGCAGCGGCACGAGCACGATCGCGGCCAGGTAGAGCAGGGTGAACGCCATCGTGAGCCGGAATCCCGGCAGGCTCGAGCGTCGCGAAGCACGGATCGTCAATCGTCGTCCTCCAGCGCGACCGCTACTTTGTACCCGGCTGATAAATCTGATCGAAGATGGCGCCGCTCGCGAAGTGCGTCTTGCTGGCAGCTTGCCACCCGCCGAACGCGTCCGCGATCGTAAACAGCCTGACGTCGGCGAACGACGCTCGATATTTCTTGAGGACGTTGGGATCGCGAGGCCGGTAGTGATGCCTGGCCGCGAGTTCCTGGCCTTCCGGGCTGCCGAGGTATTCCAGGTACGCCTGCGCCACCGCCGTGGTCCCGCGCTTGTTCGTAATCCGATCGACGACCGCGACCGGCGGCTCGGCGAGGATGCTGGTCGGCGGCGCGACGATGTCGAAACGACCTTTCGACTCCTCCACCGCGAGGTAAGCCTCGTTCTCCCACGCCAGGAGCACGTCTCCGATGCCGCGCTGCGCGAACGTGTTGGTCGAGCCGCGGGCGCCGGCGTCGAGGACCGGCACGTTCTTGTAGAGCTGCGTGATGAAGGCCCGGGCGGTCGAGTCGTTGCCTCCCGGCAGCGTCCTCGCATAGTGCCACGCGGCAAGGTAGTTCCACTGCGCTCCACCGGAGGTCTTGGGGTTGGGCGTAATCACTTGAACCCCTGGTTTGACGAGATCGCTCCAGTCCTTGATGTTCTTCGGATTGCCTTTGCGGACCAGGAACACGATGGTCGAGGTGTAGGGCGTGCTGTTGTTCGGAAGCCGCTTCTGCCAGCCCTTGTCGGTCAGCCCGGCGTTGGCGATCGCGTCGATGTCGAACGCGAGCGCCAGCGTGACGACGTCGGCTTCGAGGCCGTCGATGACGGCGCGCGCCTGACTGCCCGAACCACCGTGCGAGGCCCGGACCGTCACGGTCTGACCCGTTTTGTTCTGCCAGTACTTTGCAAACGCGGCGTTGAACTCCCGGTAAAGCTCCCGCGTCGGATCGTACGAGACGTTGAGGATCGTAACCGCGCCGCCCTGGGCACGAGGAATGGCCGCCGCGGCACCAAGCGCCAGCGCCAGCACCGCCGCGCCGAGCGCCCACATGCGAGAGTGATTCGATATCGTCACGATGATCTCCGTGTGTGCAAATGAAACTGCGATTACGTCAGTGATTGATCCATCCGGTCCGCGTGATCCGTGTGATCCGTGGCTTCAGTGGCTCAGAATGCGAGCTGCATCCTGAACAGAATGAGGTTTTCGTTGGCGCGCGAACTGCCCGGGAACGCAAACCGCTCGTAGGTCGCGTAGACCTTCACGTAGTTGTTAAGAAACCAGTTGGTATCGAACGTCATCTGCTGTGCTTTCCGGCTCGAATTCTCGGTCGCGCCGCCTGCCGTGAACAGGTCAGGATCGAGTGAGATTTCCGCGTAACGCGCCGCGACCTGGACCGCGCCCCAGGTGCCGGCCGCCGGATCGAAGGGCGACCGCGGCCGGACACCGCGTTCCGACGTCGCCTCTCCCGTCAGCACGTACGATCCGGTCACACCCCACGCATGGTTGGTGACGGTTCGCGCCACGCCGGCGCTGACGATGTCTATGCTGGTGCGCGCGTATTCGGCGAAGCCGCCAAAGCTCTTGGCGTAGAGGAAGACTGCCGGCGAAACCCGGTTCCTTCGTCCGTCCGCCATCGTCGTCGCCAGGAACGAGAAGTAGGTCTGGCCCGCCGACGTCCGGTACGAGGGCAGCGGTCCGGTCTGCTCGCCGGTCGAGCCGCCCAGGTGGATGCCGAAGTTACCCAGAGGGTGCGCGGTCGTGCTCGACCTGAACGGCATGACGACCACTCGCCCGGCGAGGTCCTTGCCGTTGTTGTTGTCGACGTCAGTGATGGCGTTTGTGGCGTCGGGCGGGTTGCCGTTGAAGATGCCGCCCGCGTAGGTGAATTTCCCGCCGGCGAGGTCGCCCTGTACCTGAAAGCCGACATCGCGGTTCGGCACCAGCAGTGACACCACCGAGCGTTCGGGAAAGATGAGATACGCGTCGCTGATCAACAGCTCATAGCCCACCGGAACCTTGTCCTTGCCGCTGCGGAGGCGAAGCTTCGGCGAGAAGCGAATATCGAAGTAGGCGTCGAGGAGCACCACCGATCCAGCGAGCTCTGGCATGACCTTGAAGTCGACGTACTTCCCCACGCGCCCGGTAAACGTCGGACGGGCCTTGCGCATGACGAACGTGTTCGTGATCGGCAACGGGTCGTCGATCGAGAAGCGCCCGTCGGCCTGGAGGACGAGGCCGATCTGCAAACGGTTGTCGCCGTTCGGCGTCTGGATGAAGAAGCCTTCATTCCATCCCGCGACCACGGGCGGCGCCGCCGGTGCCGGTGCGGGCTGCGCCGGCGTTTGCGCGGCGACAGTGCTGGCCACCGCGCAGACGAGAAAGACGGCGTTGAAGCCCACAGTGAGGGACCCCGGATGCGGCGGCCGTTTCGCACGAATCTGGATCACGGAAGTCATATCGATCGCCGCCGGTCCGGCCGGCGACTAGACATCTTAGTCTATAGTCATAGTAGACTACTAGCCAGTGCTGTCGAGAAAATCGAAATACGGTCTCAAGGCTCTGCTGCTGCTGGCCAACAACGCGGGCGACCAGCCCGTGCTGATCGCCGATCTGGCCGCTCGCGACGCCATGCCGAGGAAGTTTCTCGAGGCGATCCTCCTCGACCTCAAGCGGCACGGGTTGGTGGAGAGCAGAAAAGGGAAGGGCGGAGGCTATTTCCTGCGGCGCCGGCCGGACAGCATCACGGTCGGCGAAGTCATTCGCATCCTCGAGGGGCCGCTGGCGCTGGTGCCCTGCGTCAGCCGGACCGCGTACATGAAATGCGTCGAGTGCGTCGACGAACGCACATGTGGCGTGCGGCTGGCGATGAAAGACGTGCGTGACGCGACCGCCAGGATCCTCGATCACTTGACGCTTGGTGACGTCAATCGGCGCGTACGGCCAACGTCGCGCCGGCGCCGCCGGCGAGCCTCCTAACCACAGTCGATGCACGACCGGCATCTTGCTCCTGCTCGTTGTCGCACCGCCCAGACGCGCGGCACGTGTCCGCGCGCGTGTACGGTGCCGACAGCGGCGACGTGAGAGGCGACTGAACCGCACTCTCCTCCAGCCGTTCTCGGCTTCTGCCATCCATCCGTCAGTTCAATTGTTGACACGCGCGACTGACCGTTCGCGCGGGGCCGCTGCGGCTCTGGCCAGAGGAGAAGTGTGATGATGAAGAGAAACCACAACACCCTTGCAGGCGTGATGAGCGCGCTGCTGTTCTGGGCGGCGCCGACCGCGATCGCGCAGACCAGCACCGGCGCGATCGCCGGCATCGTGCGCGACGCGTCCGGGAGCGCAACTCCAGGCGCCACGATCCGCGTCGTCAATGAGGTCACCGGTGCGGCCGTGGAGGCCGTGAGCGGCGAGCAGGGAACTTTCCGTGTCGAGCCGCTGGGACCAGGGCGGTATCGTGTCGAGACCACCCTCGACGGGCTCGAACCGTCGGCGAGCCGCGCGGTCGTGGAGGCAGGGCAGACGGCGACCGTCGACGTGACGCTGGCGCCAGCACGAGTGGCGGCGGCCGTGGTCGTGACCGCGCGGCGCGTCGAGGAAGTCGCGCAAGAGGTACCGATTCCAGTCTCGGTCGTGAGCGGCAGGCTCGTCGACAACGCCGGCGCGTTCAACGTGAACCGGCTCAAGGAGCTCATCCCCACGGTCCAGTTCTACTCGACCAATCCCCGCAACTCCGCTGTCAACATCCGGGGCCTTGGCGCACCCTTTGGCTTGACCAATGACGGCATCGAGCCGGGGGTCGGACTTTACGTCGACGGTGTCTTCTACGCGCGGCCAGCCGCGGCAACGCTCGATTTCCTCGACGTCGAGCGGATCGAAGTGTTGCGCGGCCCGCAGGGGACGCTCTTCGGAAAGAACACCACCGCCGGCGCGATCAACGTCACGACGCGCAAGCCGACCTTTGCGCGCGAGACCGACGTCGAGTTCAACTACGGCGGCTTCGACTTCGTTCAAGCGAAGGCGTCGATCGCGGGTCGGCTGTTCGAGCGGATTGCCGGACGAGCCTCGTTCTCTGGAACGCAGCGTGACGGCCTGGTCGAGAACACCGTCAGTCGGACGGCCGTCAACGATCTGAGCAATCTCGGCGTCAGAGGCCAACTCCTGTTTGCGCCGTCTGACCGCCTGGCACTCAACCTCGCCGTGGATCACACCCGGCAGCGGCCCGAGGGTTACACCCAGGTTGTGGCCGGTGTCGCGCCAACGCTGCGCAACCCGAACCGCCAGTACGCCGCAATCGCCAGCGATCTTGGCTACACCGCGCCCAGCTTCAACGCCTACGATCGCCTGACCGACGTCGACTCGCCGCTGCGGTCCTACCAGGATCTCGGCGGCGCAGCCTTCACGATCGACTGGAAAGTCGGCCCAGGGCTGCTCAGCGCGAGCACGGCCTGGCGGTATTGGGATTGGAATCCGTCAAACGATCGTGACTTTCTCGGGTTGCCGATTACGACGATCTCGGCCGCCCCATCGAAGCAGCGTCAGTGGACGCAGGAGGTTCGCTACGCAGGGTCGCTGTCGCCGCGCTTCGATTTCGTCGCCGGCGCGTTCGCGTTCCGGCAGACGATCGACTCCGCGCCGTCGTTCAAACAGGAGCAGGGCTCGGCCGCCGCGCGTTTTCTTCTGGCGCCGACGCCCGCTGCGGCGACGCCCGGCCTGCTCGACGGCTACGGCTTCGACCAGTATGTGGCCTTCGAGAATGTCAGCGCGGCGCTCTTCGGACAGCTGACGTGGTCGGTAACCGACCGGCTGCGTCTGCTGCCCGGACTGCGCCTCAACTACGACCAGAAAGAGGTCGACTTCGACCAGCGCGTGTACGGTGGGCTGCAGACGACCGACCCCGTGCTCGTCGCATTGCAGCGGTCGATCTTCGCTCCGCAGTCCTACACCGCGGACGTCGACGACACCAACGTGTCGGGTCAGCTGACCGCGGCGTATCGGCTGACCGACCACGTCAACGCCTACGCGACCTACGCCACGGGCTTCAAGTCGGTGGGTCTCAATCTGAACGGCTTGCCGACGGACGCGCTCGACCGGCCGGTTCTCTCAGCCGCCACCGTTCGACCCGAGGACGTCGGCCACGTGGAGCTCGGAGTCAAAGCCACGCCAGCCCCTGGAGTGACCACGAACCTCACGCTCTATCACACCGGTGTGAAGGACTTTCAAGCGCAGGTCGTCAATGCCGGCGTCGGCGTGCTGCGCGGCTACCTCGCGAACGCGGAGAAGGTGCGCGTGCGAGGCGCCGAGTTCGACGCCACCGCGAGAGTCACCGGTAACCTGACGATCTACGGCGCCGCGGCCTATACCGACGGCATTTACGTGTCCTTTCCCGATGCGCCGCCGCCGCTCGAGGACACCGGCGGACCACAAGTCAAGGACATCTCGGGCTCGGTCCTGCCAGGCATCTCGAAGTGGGCGTTTGCGTTCGGCGGCGAAGGATCTGCCCCTGCACATTTTGTCGGGAAGTCGGGCCAGTTCTTCGCTGGCGTCGACGCGAGCTATCGATCGTCGTTCTCGTCGAGCGCCAGCGCGTCGCGATACCTCGTCGTGCCCGGCTACCCGCTGCTCAATGCCCGTGTCGGCTTCCGGTGGTCGGAAGGCTGGGCGCTCTTCCTGTGGTCACGCAACGTGCTTGACCAGAACTATCTGGAGCTGCTGACCGCGGCGCCGGGCAACACAGGGCTGTACGTGGGGCAGCCTGGCGATCAGAGAACCGTAGGGGTGACGCTTCGGGTCAGTTTTCGAAAATAGCGAGTGTTTGCTAGTGTCCCGAATCAGAAATACGTTGCCAAATCTTTCGGCGCGCGGCGCCCCGAGGGCAAGGCGCGACGACCGCGAATATTCAGCATATTCAAGGGAGGAGCAACGCCGCCATCGGGGATGTCCCGCCTGAAAAATGGCGACGTATTTCTGATTCGGGACACTTGGTGGGTGTGACGCTGCCTCGTTCACCCCGTGTTCCGCATGCCCGCCGCGACACCGTTGATCGTAACGAGCAGCGCCCGGCGGAGCCAGGTGGTCTCGTGGCCCTGTGCGTCGCGGGCCCCGCGCAACCGCCGCAGCAGTTCGACCTGCAGCAGGTTGATCGGATCGACATAGGGATTCCGCACGTCGATCGAACGGCGGAGCACGGGATTGTTGGCGAGCAGAGGCTGATGGCCTGTGACCTCGATGACGACGTCGATTGCCCGCTGCAGGCGCGCGCGCAGCATCGCGCCGAGGTCCTGCTGCTCGGGGGGAACGAGGTGCCGATCGTAGTGGGCGGCGATGCCGGTATCGGCCTTGGCGAGCGCCATCTCCATCAGCTCGAGCGTCGATCGGAAGAACGGCCACGCACGATACATCTCGTGGCTGATCTCGCGATCCTCGTCGGCGATCGCCTCTTCGATGCCGAGCCATGACGGCAGCAGCAGTCGCGTCTGCATCCAGGCGAATTGCCATGGGATGGCGCGAAGCGCGTGCAACGCAGCCCTGGCGTTCCCGGCTGCCTGGCCGGCTACCAATGTGCATCGCATCGAGCTCGGCTTCGGGCGTCGCGGTGCGGAAGTAGTCGAGGAAGCGCGGGTCCTCGTAGACGGTGCGGCGAAACGCGTCGCGCGCGTTCGCCGACAAGCGGTCCATCGCGGCTCGCCACGCCGGCTCGACCGGCGCTGGCTCGCCGAGCGTCGCCTCGAGCGTTGCCGTCGTGTAGACCTCGAGCGTGCGCAACGCGATTCCCGGCAGGCCGAACTTGGCCTGAATCATCTCGCCCTGCTCGGTGACTCGGAGCGTGCCGTCGATGGATCCCGGGGGCTGCGAGCGGATCGCCAGGTGTGTCGGACCGCCGCCGCGGCCGACGCTGCCGCCGCGGCCGTGGAAGAGCGTCACCGGCACGCCGTGCGCGCGGCTGGTTTCGACGATTGATTCCTGCGCCTTGTAGAGCTCCCACGCCGCGGCGAGCCGCCCGACGTCCTTCGCCGAGTCGGAGTAGCCCACCATCACTTCCAGCCGGCCCTCGTTCTGCATGACGCGATCGCGGTACCACGGGATCGACAGCAGCGCATCGATCATGCCCGCGGCAGCGCGCAGGTCGCGCGCCGTCTCGAACAGTGGTACCACTCTGCGCGGCGGCGTCACGCCGGCCTCGCGCTGCAGGAGCTCGACCGCCAACACGTCCGACGGCTTCCCGGCCATCGTGATGATGTAGGCGCCGAGCGATTCGGGATGCACCGCCGCCATCATTCGAAACGTGTCGAGGACTTCCGCGACGCGCGCGGTCGTCGGCACTCGCGCCGGCGTCAGCTTGCGGCCCTGCGACAGCACGTTGACCAGGAAGTCGACCCGCCGTTCTTCGGTCCAGAGCCGGTATTCGCCCAGCCCGAGCGCGCGCGTGATCGCATCGACGGCCTCGGTGTGCCGCTCGGCCTCCTGACGGACGTCGAGCCGCACGAGCGTCAGCCCAAATGCCGCCATTCGGCGGAGGACGTCGGTCAGCCGGCCGTCGGCGATGATGCCGTTGCCGGTGGCGTGCAGGGAGCGGTGGCAGAGCAGGAGCGGCTCCATGAACTCCGAGACCGGCTCGAAGGTTTCTGGCTCCCAGGTGAACCCCGGCCGCCCGGCATGCTCGATCGGCGCGACCGTCCCGCCCGAGACTGGCGCGGCTCGCAGAAGCTCCTCGATCACCCGGCGAGACGCATCGACGCGTTGCTGGAGCGACCGCAGCAGCGAGCGGTACGGCTCGTGGGTCCCGTCGACGTGCGACAGCAGTTCCGGCGTGGCATCCGACATCGACAGATCGAAGCGCAGCTGCTCGATCTCCTTCGCGTAGAGCGAGAGGCCGGTCCAGCGAGCCATCAGGCACGCGCTGCGCGTGACTTCCGGCGTGACGAACGGGTTGCCGTCACGATCCCCGCCGATCCACGAGCCGAACCGGATCGGCGCGGCCTCGATCGGAAGTCCGCGGCCGGTGCTCTGACGCAGGCTGCGGTCGAGCGACCGGCAATAGAGAGGCAGGGCATCCCAGAGCGTTTCCTCGAAGACCGCCAGCGCCGACCGGACTTCGTCGAGCGGTGACGGCCGTTCCCGTCGCACTTCTTCCGTCTCCCAGGCGGCAGTGATCTCGCGACGCAGCGTCTCGATCAGTGTTTCCCGCTCGAGACACGTCACGTCGCTGTGATCGAGATCGGCCAGGGCATCGGCGATCCGACGGTACTTGTGCTGGAGCGAGCGCCGCATGATTTCAGTGGGGTGGGCCGTGACCACCAGCTCGATGCCGAGGCTGCAGACGGCCCGGTGCAGGGTATCTCTCGACACGCCGCTCGACAACAGCCGTGGAAGCGCTTCTTCGATCGAGGCCGGCTGAGGACGTGCGCGCGGATCACGTTGATACGCCCGGCGCCGGCGAACGCGATGATGCTGCTCGGCAACGTTGGCGAGGTTCAGGAAGTGCGCGAAGCTGCGCGCGATCGGCAATACCGATTCGACCGGCATCGCCCGCAGCTCGGCGGCGAGCGTCTCGAACCCGTCTTCAATTGTTGCCGGCGACGACACCCGGGTCCGCTTGGCGAGCGCTCGGTACGCGCTCCACGCGCTCGAAGAGCGGCTGGCCTTCCTGGCGCCGCAGCGTCTCGCCGAGCAGCTCGCCGAGCAAACGCACGTCGTCTCGCAACGCCCGGTGCGGGTCGACCGAGCTCTCAGCCGCGCTCGTTACCATGAGCCACCAAGCGCGACGCTATAATCCAGCGTCCTGATCATGTCCACTCCACCACGTCACGCAGTCGTCGTCCAGGCCCGGGGCCACCTCATCGACTCCCAGCTCCTCAACCTCATCTTTGATGCGGTCATCGAGCGCGGCGGGCAATTCGAAGTGCTCCAGTTCGAGATCGGGCGCACGAACGACGAGTTTTCGCAAATCAAGCTCAAGGTGTCGGCGCCGACCGACGCCGGCCTGCGCCACCTCGTCGAGGAGTTGATTCCGCTTGGCTGCCACGCCGTCGAGGAACAGGACGCGCTCCTGAGAGTGGCGGACCGGGACGGCTCGGTCCCCGACGACTTTTACTCGACCACTAACATGCGGACCGACGTACGCATCGGCGGCACGTGGACGCCAGTGTCGCGCCAGCGCATGGACGCGGTGATCGTCGTCTCTGACGATGGCGCGGTGTGCCGCAAGCTGCGGGAAGTCAAAGTCGGCGACCGCGTGGTGTGCGGGCTGCATGGCCTTCGGGTCACCCCAGAGTTCCGCGATCGTGAGCGCGGCGACTTCGCCTTCATGTCGAACGAGGTGTCGTCCGAGCGCCGCGTCGAAGTCAGCGTGTCGCGGATCGCGGCGATGATCCGCCAGACCAAGGCACGCGGCGAGCGCGTCGTGTTCGTGGCCGGGCCAGTCGTCATCCACACCGGCGGCGCCGCTTACTTCACCGAGCTCATCCGTCGCGGGTTCGTCGACACGCTGCTCTCGGGCAATGCCCTCGCGGTCCACGACGTCGAGCAGACCCTTTTTGGCACGTCGCTCGGCGTGGACATCGAGGCGGGCATCCCCGTGCTCGGCGGCCACCGCCATCACATGCGGGCGATCAACGCGATCAACCGCGCCGGCGGGATTCGTGGCGCCGTCGAGACGGGCGTGCTGACGGGCGGCGTGATGTTCGAATGCGTCCGCGCGGGCGTCGATTTCGTCCTCGCCGGCAGCATCCGCGACGATGGGCCGCTCCTCGATACCATCACCGACATCAGCGCCGCGCAGGATCGTTACGCGGAGGCGCTCGCCTCGGCCGGCATGGTGATCGTGCTGTCGACGATGCTGCATGGGATCGGAGTGGGGAACATGCTCCCCGCCTGGGTACCGGTCGTGTGCGTGGATATCAACCCCGCTGTCGTCACCAAACTCGCCGACCGCGGCTCGTCGCAGACTATCGGCCTTGTCACGGACGTCGGCCTCTTCCTGCACCAGCTCGCGCGACATCTGGAGTAGCACGGAGGCTCAAGGCTCAGGGCTCAGGCAAGAGCGTTGGACCACATGCTCGAAGATCTTGCTTGAGCCCTGAGCCTTGAGCCCTGAGCCTTCCGTTCTGACGCGGATGATATCTGCCGCTCTTTCCCCGCAAACATAGAATCTCCTGTCCGCTCGCATCGGTTTTCGTCATCTCATGCCGGCTCGCTACCCTCGCCACAGGGATGGGCGCCAGCAGTTTTTCTCATGGGTCGTACATGAGCGAAACGCATGTACCCAATCGTTTAATCCCGTTTTGCTTCTGGCTGGATATGGTCGATAAGAAACTGTGCAACATACGCCAGCGTCCAGCTATCAACCGGTCCCGGCGCAGGGGCTTTACGATCCGCGGCACGAGCACGACGCCTGCGGCGTCGGCTTTGTCGTCCACATCAAGGGCCAGAAGAGTCACAGCATCGTCAAGCAGGCGCTGCAGTTGCTCGTGAATCTGCTCCACCGCGGGGCGTGCGGCTGCGAAGTAAACACCGGCGACGGCGCCGGCATCCTGATGCAGATGCCGGATCGATTTCTTCGGCGAGAAACCGGCCGTCTCGGGATCAACCTGCCGCCCGAGCGTGGCTACGGCGCTGGCCTCGTATTCCTGCCTCGCGACCAGGCGGTCCGCGAGCGGGTCGAGACGATGTTCGAAGAAATCGTCATCGACGAGGGCCAGCTCGTCCTTGGCTGGCGCGACGTCCCAACCGATGACCACGAGGTTGGCCCGAGCGCGGTCGCCGTCGAACCAGTGTTCAAGCAGATCTTCATTGGTCGCGCTCCGGGATCGCCGGCGCCGGGCGCGTCAATCGAAAGCGACGCCCAGTTCGAGCGCAAGCTGTATGTGATCCGGAAGCGAATCGAGCATGCGATCGACGCGGCCGACCTGCCGCTCGAAGAGAAGCGCTACTTCTATGTCGTCAGCCTCTCCTCGAACACGCTGATTTACAAGGGGATGCTGACCGCCGACCAGATCGGGACGATGTTCCCCGACCTGACCGATCCGGCGATGGAGTCGGCGCTGGCGCTCGTGCACCAGCGATTCAGCACGAATACATTTCCGTCGTGGCCGCTCGCCCACCCCTACCGTTTTGTCGCCCATAACGGCGAGATCAATACCTTGCGCGGCAATATCAACTGGATGAAGGCGCGCGAGGCACTCCTGCGCTCCGACGTGCTCGGCCACGAACTCGAGCGGATTCTGCCGATCATCCGCGAGGGCGGCAGCGACACGGCGATTTTCGACAACGTCCTCGAGCTGCTGGTGATGGCCGGGCGGTCGCTTCCGCACGCCGTGCTGATGATGATCCCCGAGCCGTGGCAGAACCACGAGGGGATGAGCCCCGCCCGGCGCGCGTTCTACGAGTACCACTCGTCGCTGATGGAGCCGTGGGACGGCCCGGCGTCGATCGCGTTTACCGACGGAACGGTGATTGGCGCCGTCCTCGACCGCAACGGGCTGCGGCCCTCACGCTACTACGTGACCAAGGACGACCTCGTCGTCATGGCGTCGGAAGTGGGCGTGCTCGACATCCCCGCCGAGAACATCCTCGTCAAGGAACGCTTGCACCCAGGCAAGATTTTCCTCGTCGACACCGCGCAGGGACGAATCATCGCCGACGAGGAGATCAAGGAACAGCTCGCCGGGGAGTTTCCCTACGCCGAGTGGCTTCAGCAGCACCTCATCGCGATCGAGGACGTGCCGGACGCGCCGTTCCTGCCACCCCCGGATCACCAGATCGTGCTCCGGCGGCAGCAGGCGTTTGGCTATACGCAGGAAGACGTGTCGCTCCTTCTCGCGCACATGGCGCGAGCCGGTGAGGAGCCGCTCGGGTCGATGGGGACGGACACGCCGCTCGCGGCGTTGTCGGAGCGGCCGCGGCTGCTCTACGACTACTTCAAGCAGCTGTTCGCGCAGGTCACCAATCCGCCGCTCGATGCCATCCGCGAAGAACTCGTGACGTCGATGGAATCGACAGTCGGCCCCGAACGCAATCTTCTCCTGCCCGAACCGGAGTCGTGCCGGCAGATCAACATCCGCTATCCGATCATCGACAACGACCAGCTCGCCAAGCTGCGCCATATCCAGGATCACGCGCACCTCCATGGGTTCCGCTCGGTCACGCTGCCGATGATCTACGACCCGCGGGAGGGCGGTGCCGCGCTCGAGCGGGCAATGGAGCGCTTGCAGGCGCAGGCGAGTGCCGCAGTACGCGCGGGCAATACCATCCTGATCCTGTCGGACCGCGGCGTCACCGAGAAATGCGCGCCGATTCCAAGCCTGCTCGCGACCGCCGGCGTTCACCACCACCTCGTGCGGGAAGGCACGCGGACGCGTTGCGCGCTGCTCCTCGAGTCGGGCGATGCCCGTGAAGTCCACCACGTGGCGCTCCTCATCGGCTACGGCGCCGGCGCGGTCAACCCGTACCTCGCCTTCGAGACGCTCGACGACATGATCGCGCAGGGGATTGTCGATGGCGTGCCGCGCGAGAAGGCCCGCCTGAACTACATCAAGGCGCTCAACAAGGGCATCCTCAAGGTGATGTCGAAAATGGGCATCTCGACGCTGCAGAGTTATTGCGGCGCGCAGATCTTCGAGGCCATTGGCCTCGAACCAGGGTTCGTCGACCGGTACTTCACGTGGACGGCCTCGCGCATCGGCGGCGTCGGCATCGACGTGATCGCCGACGAGGTCAAGCAGCGGCACACGCGCGCGTTCCCGGCGCGGCTGCCGGCGCCGGGAGATCTCGACAGCGGCGGCGAATACCGCTGGCGGCGTGACGGCGAGCTGCACCTTTTCAACCCGGAAACCGTGCAGAAGCTGCAGCACGCGACGCGAACCGGCCAGTATTCGGTCTATCGGGAGTTCACCGAGGTCGTCAACGACCAGAGCCGGGCCCTCGGCACGCTGCGCGGCCTGCTCGATTTCAAGTCCGATCGCACACCCGTGCCGATCGATGAAGTCGAGCCGGCCGAAGCGATCGTCAAGCGCTTCGCGACCGGCGCCATGTCGTACGGCTCGATCAGCCAGGAAGCGCACGAGACGATTGCGATCGCGATGAATCGCCTGGGCGGCAAGTCGAACACCGGCGAAGGCGGCGAGGATCCGGCGCGCTACAAGCTCGATGGGAACGGCGATTCGAGGCGGAGCGCAATCAAGCAGGTGGCGTCGGCGCGATTCGGCGTGACGAGCGAATACCTCGTCAACGCGGACGACCTTCAGATCAAGATGGCGCAGGGGGCCAAGCCAGGCGAGGGCGGCCAGCTGCCCGGGCACAAGGTGTACCCCTGGATTGCCAAGGTCCGGCACTCGACGCCAGGCGTGTCGCTGATTTCACCGCCGCCGCATCACGACATCTACTCGATTGAAGATCTGGCGCAGCTGATTCACGATCTCAAGAACGCCAACCCGGTCGCGCGCGTTCACGTCAAGCTGGTTGCCGAGGTCGGTGTCGGCACTGTCGCCGCGGGCGTGTCGAAGGCGCATGCGGACGTCGTGCTGATCTCCGGTCACGACGGCGGTACCGGCGCCTCGCCGTTGACCTCGATCAAGCACGCCGGCATCCCCTGGGAGCTCGGGCTCGCCGAGACGCAGCAGGTCCTGCTCCTCAACCGCCTCCGCGATCGCATCGTCGTCCAGGTGGATGGCCAGCTCAAGACCGGCCGCGACGTGGTCATCGCCGCGCTCCTCGGCGCCGAGGAATTCGGCTTTGCGACCGCGGCGCTGGTCGTGTCGGGCTGCATCATGATGCGTGTCTGCCACCTGAATACCTGCCCGGTCGGCGTAGCCACCCAGGACCCGGAGCTCCGGAAGAAATTCACCGGCAAGCCGGAGTTCGTGGAGAACTATTTCCGCTTCGTCGCCGAGGACGTCCGGCAGCTGATGGCCCAGCTCGGGTTCCGCACGATGAACGAGATGATCGGCCGGGCCGATCGGCTCGAGACCAAGCCAGCCGTCGATCACTGGAAGGCGAAGGGCGTCGATCTCTCGAACATCCTCTATCAGCCGGCACTGGCGGATGGCGCGTCGCGTCGCGCAGTGGTGACCCAAAACCACGGGCTCGAGCGGGCGCTCGACGTCGAGCTCATCGCGCGCGCCTCGCGCGCGATCGACACGGGGGACCCGGTCGACATCGATATCCCGATCCGCAACGTCAACCGCACGGTCGGCACGATGCTGGGCTATGAGATTACGCGTCGCTACGGCGGCGCCGGACTGCCCGACGATACGGTCCGGATCCAATTCACCGGCACGGCCGGCCAGAGTTTCGGCGCATTTGTTCCTCGCGGCGTCACCATGCGTCTCGAGGGCGACTCGAACGACTACTTTGGCAAGGGCCTGTCGGGAGGCAAGCTCGTCGTCTACCCGCCGCGCCAGGCAACGTTCTCGGCCGAGGAGAACGTCATCATCGGCAACGTCGCGCTCTATGGCGCGACAAGTGGCGAGGCGTATGTCCGCGGCATTGCCGGCGAGCGGTTTGCCGTCCGTAACAGCGGCGCGCTGACGGTTGTCGAGGGCGTCGGCGATCACGCGTGCGAGTACATGACCGGCGGACGCGTGCTCGTCCTCGGCCGAACCGGCCGTAACTTCGCCGCCGGCATGAGCGGCGGCGTCGCGTATGTCTACGACCCCGACGACAACTTCAGAAGCCGTTGCAACCGCGACATGGTCGAGCTCGAACAGCTGCCCGATTCCGACGATCGCGCGGACGGCGAGCCCGACGATGTCGGGAAGGTGCTGACGATGCTCAGGAATCACCGGCAGCTCACGGGAAGCACCGTCGCGGCGGGGTTGCTGGCCGACTGGGACCGCGCCAAAAGCCAGTTCGTCAAGGTGATTCCGCGCGACTACAAGCGCGTTCTGCTGGCCGAAGCGCGCGCCCGCGCCGAGTCACGCGAGCCCGCGTTCAACGAGCTGGTGGGAGCGGTCGCCAATGGGTAAGCCCACCGGTTTCATCGAGATCAAGCGCGCGAAGCCGCAAGCCCGCCCGGTGCACGAGCGGCTCCGCGACTGGCAGGAAGTGTACCTGCCCGAGCCGGACGCGAAGATGCGGGACCAGGGCGCCAGGTGCATGGATTGCGGCATCCCGTTCTGTCATCAGGGCTGTCCCCTCGGCAACGTCATTCCCGACTGGAACGATCTGGTCTACCGGCAGCGGTGGCAGGCGGCGAGCGACCGGCTGCACGCGACGAACAACTTCCCGGAGTGGACGGGCCGGCTGTGTCCGGCGCCGTGCGAAGGGTCCTGCGTGCTCGGCATCAACGACGACCCGGTCACCATCAAGTCGATCGAACTGTCGATTGTCGAGCATGCGTTCGAAAACGGATGGATTCAGCCTCGACCACCAGCGGTCCGCACCGGCAAGCGCGTGGCGGTTGTTGGCTCTGGTCCGGCCGGTCTCGCCGCGGCCGACGAACTGAACAAGGCCGGCCACCAGGTCACGGTTTTCGAGCGTGCCGACCGCATCGGCGGTCTGCTGCGCTACGGCATTCCTGAGTTCAAGCTCGAAAAGCGCTTCATCGACCGACGGCTGGCCATCATGTCGGCCGAAGGCGTCGAGTTCCGGACTGGCGTCGAGATCGGTATCGATCTGCCGGTCGCCGGCTTGCGCCGGCAGTTCGATGCCATCGTGCTCTGCTGCGGGACGCCATGGGCGCGGGATCTCCAGATCCCGGGTCGCGAGCTCGGCGGCGTGCATTTCGCCGTCGAGTACCTGACGCAGCAGAACCGTCGGCTGGCCGGCGACCACGTCGCGCCGGCAGACACCATCTCCGCCGAGGGCAAGCGGGTCGTGATTATCGGCGGCGGCGACACCGGCGCCGACTGCCTCGGCACCGTCCACCGTCAGGGGGCACGCTCGGTGCACCAGTTCGAGCTGCTGGAGCGGCCGCCCGATGTGCGTCACGCGGACAATCCCTGGCCGCAATGGCCCAACGTCTTCCGGACCTCGTCGGCCCATGAAGAGGGCGGCGAGCGCGTCTATGCGGTCTCGACCGAGCGGTTCCTCGGCAGCGACGAGGGCCGCGTCCGCGCGCTCCAGGCGGTCAGCGTCGAGATCCGCCGCGACGCCGGACGGATGCAGGTCACGCGCGTCCCCGGCACCGAGTTCGAGCTCGAGGCGGACCTGGTGCTGCTGGCCATGGGGTTCCTCGGACCCGAGCGGGGCAGCCTGCTGTCGCAGCTCGGCGTCCGGCTGACCGACCGGGGCAACGTCTGGCGCGACGAGATGTGGATGACGACCGAGCCGGGCGTGTTCACCGCCGGAGACATGCAGCGAGGGCAGTCGCTCATCGTCTGGGCGATCGCCGATGGCCGCAATGCCGCGCGTTCGGTCGACAGTTTTTTGAGCGGCAAAACGTCCTGACCGTCGGCGGCGATTCTGCGCCCCTTGACGAGAGACGTAAATGTCTGGCGACAAAAAAACTCAGACAAAAATGTCGTAAAACGTTGCGCGTCAGACCTTGGTGGTTCTGAGCGCGCAACCGGCGGCGGCGGCAATGGCGCTCAAACCGGGGTAATCGGGTCCGCCGGCCCATCTGGCGTCCAACTTGCTCAGGGTCGGGATACTCCATGGAACCCCCGGCCTCGAATCGATTGGGATTGGCAGAACCCGTGTCACGCACCGAAGGGAACAAACCGTCGCCGAGCACGGTGCTTGGCGGCGCTCGTCAGGAATACACCACCGCCGCCCGGCATGGCCGGGCCGGCCGGGAGGTCCAGGCCCGATATTCCGGCCGGATCGACGCCCTCCTTCAGCAGCTGGCCGAAAACGCCCGCGTCCACTCCGGCGCCGCTCTCTCGGTCTGCGCGCTCGGCGGCTATGGTCGCCGGTCGCTCTGCCTGCACTCGGACATCGATCTCCTGATTCTGTTCGAGCACGCGATGTCTTCGAGCGACGAACGCTTCGTCGGCTCGTTGCTCCAGCCGCTCTGGGACCTCGGCTTGACCGTCGGCCAGCACGTCCGCGAGCTCCCCGAAATCGTCGACGCGGCCGCGCTCGACATGAGCAACGCCGAGTTCCTGCTGGCGCTGCTCGACGTGCGGTTCATTGCCGGCGACGAGCGTCTGTTTCAGCGGCTCGAGGGCTGGCTCCAGGGTCTTGGCGGGGACAACCGGCGGCGCCTGCTCGACGCGCTGCTGCAGCTCGTCGATGAGCGCCACGTGCCGTTCAACGACACCGTCTACCAGCTGGAGCCAGACATCAAGAGCGCTCCCGGCGGTCTGCGGGACATCGCGGCGACCCGGCACATCCGGCTGCTGAAACCGGGCGGCACCGATATCGAGCTCGAGCGCGCCTCGCGGCAGCTGCAGGAGGCCGAAGATTTCCTTCAGCGCATCCGCTCGATTCTGCACCTCGAAAGCGGCCGCGACGTCAACCTGCTGACCCACGAGCTCCAGGAAAAAGTTGCCGAGATGTTCGGCTGCGAGGGCCGGCAGTCGCAGCAGCGCGTCGAGGCGCTGATGGGGGAGTACTTCCGCCACGCCCGGGCGTCGGCGCGGGCGCTCGTCCGGGTCCGTCGCGCCGCCACGCCGCAAGGCGGGATGAGTGTCTCGCGCCATGTCGGGCGGCACTTCGAGATCACCGCCGAGGGCGTGCGCTTCCTGGATCTGACCCGCGCGGCCTCGCGCCCGTCGCTGTGGCTCGAACTTTTCCGGATCGCGCTGTCGAACGGCTGCGCCGTCTCCGAGCAGGCGCTGACCTGTATCGAGCAGAACATCGAGCGCTACGCCCCGGATGACTTCATGGCCACCGACGGCGATCGGCAGCTCGTCCGCAGCATGCTCTACCCGCGCCCCGGCCTCTATGCCCGCCTGACCGAGATGCACGACTGCGGGCTGCTCGACCGTGTGTTTCCGGAGTTCGCGCGGATTCACGGCCGCGTGGTCCGCGACTTCTACCACAAATACACGGTCGACGAGCACACGCTGCTGGCGATTCGCGGCGTCGAGTCGCTGTGGAACCCTGTCAATCCGAGCCAGCAGCGCTTCAACTCGATCCTGCAGGAGCTCCACACGCCGGAGCTCCTGACGCTCGCGCTGCTGTTCCACGACGTCGGCAAGTGGCGCGAGACGGAGCACGCGCAGGAAAGCGTGCAGCTCGCGCAGAGCATGCTCGACCGCCTCGAGCTGCCGACCGACGCGCGCCGGACCGTCGAATTCCTGATCCGCAATCACCTGTTGATGTCGCAGGTCGCATTCCGCCGCGACTTCGACGATCCGCACGTCGTCAAGCAGTTCGCGGACCTGATCGGCTCGGAGGAGCGGCTCAAACTGCTGTGCCTGATGACCCTTGCCGACGTCGGCGCCGTGAATCCCGACGTGCTGACGCCCTGGAAGGAAGACCTGCTCTGGCGCCTCTACGTCCACGCCTACAACCGCCTGACGCTTGGGTACGCCGACGAGCTGCTGCAGAAGGATCCGGCCGGGCTGTCGGTCGTCGTCGCTGGCCGTCCCGACGACATCAGCGAGGCCGAGCTCACCGCCTTTCTCAAGGGTCTGCCGCGCCGCTACCTGACGCTCTTCGGGCTCGCGTCCATCTACCGGCACGTGCGCCTGGCGCGCGGTATTCAGAAGGACGAGGTGCACGCGTTTCTGGAGCGCCACGGCGACGTGTGGGAACTGACGCTCGTCACACTCGACAAGCCATTTCTCTTTTCGAATATCTCGGGCGTCTTGTCGTATTTCGGGATGGACATCCATCGCGGCCAGGCGATGACGACGGCGGAAGGTCTCGTCCTCGACGTGTTCCAGTTCGCCGACGAGGCCGGGTTCCTGCGGCTGAATGCCGACGCGCCCGCCGAGATCTCGCGGATGCTCGAGAGCGTCGTCGCAGGATCGATCGACGTGCCGACGTTGCTCCGGGGCAAGTTGCAGAGCCTGGTCTACCGCAACCGGCGGCACGGGCCGCCGGTCGTTCGCTTCGACAACGAGCACTCGCGCAAATACACCGTGATGGAGCTGATTGCCGACGATGCGCCGGGGCTCCTGTATCGGACCAGCCGCGTCATCTCGGGTTGCGGGTGCGACGTCGATCTCGTGTTGATCTCGACAGAAGGCAAGAAGGCCGTTGACGTGTTGCACATCACCAAGCAGGGAAAGAAGCTCACCGAATCGGAACAGGTCTCATTAAGGGAAGGATTGGAACGCATGCTGGAGGACACACATGAAGCTCGTTAAGGCCATTGTCCGGCCGGACAAGGTCGATGAGGTCAGGGATGCGCTCGAGAAGATCAAGGTCTCGGGCATGACGGTCACCGATGTGCGGGGACATGGCCGCCAGAAAGGCCATACCGCCGTCTATCGCGGGAAGGAGTATAGCGTCACGCTGCTGCCGAAGGTCCAGATCGAAGTCGTCGTCGCCGACAACGTCGTCGAGGAAGTGATTCAGACGGTTATCAAGGCGGCGCGGACCGGAGAGATCGGCGACGGTCGTGTGTTCGTGCTGCCGGTCGATCACGGCTACAACATCCGCACCGGCGAACGGGACATGACCTAGGGAACGGTCGTGGGACAACGATGTACGAGCGAATTTCGAGGGAAACAAAAATGTAGGGTTGCTGAATCAATCCGGCAGACGGCGGAACGAGAGGCTGCCGTTTTTGGCCCGGAAACGCCACCACCTGGTTCGCGGCGGTGAGCCGGCCGGTATGGCGCTGTTCTTGATAGCACGTGGTTAGGGTCCGTGTTCGACGTTCTTGCGGCTCGGGCCCCGGCTTAAGCACGTGCCGTTGCTTTCATTAGTCTTGTTCTCTTCGAGGTGAGGATATGAACCAAGCCGACACTGCATGGATGTTAGTCGCGACGGCGCTCGTGCTGCTGATGACGCCCGCGCTCGCGTTCTTCTACGGAGGGCTGGTCCGCTCCAAGAACGCCCTCAACACGATGATGATGAGTTTCATCTCGCTCGGATTCGTGAGCGTGCTCTGGGCCGTCATCGGGTACTCATTGGCGTTTGCGCCTGGCAACAACTGGATCGGCGACACCTCGAGAATGTTTCTCAACGGCGTCGGGATCGCCGAGCAGGGGACGATCCCGCACTACCTGTTCATGTGCTTCCAGGGCACTTTCGCGATCATCACGGCGGCGCTCATCTCCGGCGCCATCGTCGAGCGGATGCGCTTCTCCGCTTACGTCGTGTTCATCTCCCTGTGGGCACTGCTCGTGTATAGCCCGCTCTGCCACTGGGTCTGGGGCGGCGGCTGGCTGGCGGACATGGGCGCGCTCGACTTTGCTGGCGGCACCGTCGTCCATGTGAACGCCGGCGCGGCCGCGCTCGTCGCCGCGCTCGTCGTCGGCAAACGGAAGGACTATCCCGGCTCGGGCCTGCTCCCGCACAACGTGCCGTTCACGCTTCTCGGCGCGGGCCTGCTCTGGTTCGGATGGTTCGGATTCAACGCCGGCAGCGCGCTGGCGGCCAACGGCATCGCCGCGCTCGCGTTCACGACCACGATGCTCGCTCCGGCTGGAACCCTCGTCGTGTGGACCATCCTCGACCTGATTCGTCAGCAGAAGTCGACGGCGGTCGGCGCCGCGACGGCGATCGTCGTTGGACTCGTCGCCATTACGCCGGCGGCCGGCTTCGTCGGTCCGATGAGCGCGATCGCGCTCGGCGCCATCGCGGCGATCCCGAGCTACTTCGCGCTGGTGATCCGCGCCAAGAGCAGCCTCGACGACTCGCTCGACGTCGTCGCCGCGCACGGTGTTGGCGGGACGGTCGGCGCCATCCTGACTGGCGTCTTCGCTCAGAAGGGCCTCAACGGCCTCGCCGACGGGTTGCTGTTTGGGAATCCCGGGCAGGTCTGGATTCAGGTTGTCGCCGTCGCCGCGGCGATCGTCTACAGCGGCGGCATGAGCTTCGTGCTGCTGAAGCTGATCGGACTGGTGCTGCCGCTACGCGCCGACTCCGCCGACGAGACCGCCGGCCTCGATGTCACGCAGCACGGCGAGGAGGCCTACATCCACGAGCGTGGCATGACTCCAACATCGACCGATTTCCGTCCGACGGCTGGGGGGTCGTACGCAGGCGCTCCGGTGAGGGTTTCCTAGTTCTGCCAGCCTCGGGTTTGGGAGGACCCGAGGCCTCTTGCACTCATTTCGCGGCGCCCCTCGGGGCGCCGCCCTTCAACTTCTCGAGGTGACTGATGACCGAGTTCAGGATTCGTGTGTCCAAAAGGGTCCCAGGAGTCGCGCTCGCTGGCGCGTTGCTGCTATTCATGATGTCAGGCGGTGCGTCGGCGCAGACGCAGCCGCCACCGCCACAGCCGCCACCACCGAGACCAGCACCACCAGCGCCAGCACCGCCACCGGAACCCGCCGATCCCAATACCGGCGCGTTGACGTTCACGGGTGGGCTCGACGTGCCGACCAAGTATGTGTTCCGCGGCATCGTCCAGGAGGCCGACTCGAAGCTGACGCTCTTTCCGTACGGCGATCTCGGCATCGCGTTCTACTCGGGCGAGGGCGGCCTCAAGAGCGCGTCGGTGAACTTCGGCGTGTGGAATGCCTTGCTGACGGGGTCGTCGGGCCTTGACGGTGACACCGACAAGCTGCACTACGAGGAGGATTTCTACGCCACGCTCAACCTCGGGTTCGGTGGCGGGTTCTCATTCGGCACGACTTACACCGCTTATACCAGCCCGAATGGCATGTTCGGCACGGTGCAGGAGCTGATGTTCAAGGGTTCCCACGCCAGCAGGTTTGCGCCGTACGCCATCCTGGCGTTCGAGCTGGACGGGCAGGCGGACGCCGGGTCGGGCGAGGGTGTCTACCTCGAGCTCGGCGCAGCACCGAGCTTCCCGCTCGCGGGTGGCAAGGTCACTTTCGCGGTGCCCGTGAAGTTCGGGTTCAGCCTGAGCGACTACTATGAGAATCCGGAAGACGGGGAAGACAGCAAGTTCGGATATTTCCAGGTCGGGGGGCTCTTCACGCTCCCGTTCACCAGCCCGACGAGCAAGTTCGGGGCGTGGAACTTCCACGGCGGGGTGGACTTCTACGCGTTCGGTGATACGACGCAGTACTTCAACAACGGGGATGGCCAGAAGTTCGTCGCCTCGTTTGGCATCGGCGTTGTCTATTGATTTGATGCGTATTCGTCATGGCTGGGCTGGCGCCCTTGACAGGCCGTCAGCCTAGCCAGTACCCTGCCCTTGTGAAGTCCCTGAGCTTGACCTGCGCCTGTTGTCGCCCGGAAACCCCGGGAGGCCGCCGAGGCCATGGTCTTGCTATGACTGGTGACGACACGACGCTGACGATGTAGGCCAGCGGTCATTATAAGAGACCCCAAAGCCCGGCAGGCCTCATGGCCTTCCGGGCTTTTTTGTTTTTGGGGTCAGGACGCCTGACCCCAGACGGAGCAAAGAGTGGCGGTTTTCCCTGTGTTCCTCAAGCTCGAAGGGCGGCGGGTTCTGGTCGTTGGGGCCGGACCGGTCGCGGCCAGCAAGCTGCGCCCGCTCGTCGACGCAGGGGCGCGGGTGACGGTCGTCGCGCCTCGAGTGCTTCGGGAGATCGACGAGATCGCGGCCATGGTCTCGAGAATTGAGATCGTCCGACGCCCATTCGAGCCAGGCGACGTCGACGGCGTGTGGTACGTCGTCGCGGCGGCGCCGCCGGAGGTCAACCGCGCGGTTGCCCAGGCCGCCGAATCGAAGTGTCTTTTCGTGAACGCGGTGGACGACCTCGAGAGCGCGAGCGCTTATGCGGGGGCGATCGTCCAGAAGGCGGGCGTGACGATTGCGCTGTCGACCGACGGGGAAGCGCCGGCGCTCGCGGGACTCGTCCGCGAGGCGCTCGAGACATTGCTGCCAGACGAGCTCGACCAGTGGATGGCGTGCGCGACGTCGGCCCGGCGCGAGTGGCTTGCGCAGGGCGTGCCGATGCCCGAGCGGCGTCCGCTGCTACTGCAGGCGCTCAACGAGTTGTACGAGCGAAAGCGGACCGCGAACGGCGGACCGCGAACCGCGAGCAACGACACACGAGAGGCGAGCCGCGAGCCGCGAGCAGCGGATCTGCAGGCACTATGACCAGACGTCCTTCGGAACGAGGCTTCGTATCGCTTGTGGGCGCCGGACCGGGCGATCCCGACCTGCTGACACGGAAGGCCGCGGATCGGCTCGCCGACGCCGACCTGGTGCTCTATGACGCGCTCGTTGATCCGGCCACGCTCGCGCTGGCGCCGATCGCGCAGCGGGTGTTCGTGGGCAAGCGCGCCGGCCGGCCGCAAGTCCGTCAGGAGTTCATTCACTGGCTGATGATCCGCGCCGCCCGCGCCGGCAAGAAAGTCGTGAGGCTCAAGGGCGGGGACCCCTTCGTGTTCGGGCGTGGCGGCGAAGAAGGACTCGCGCTCGCCGCTGCCGGGATTTCGTTCGAGGTCGTGCCTGGCGTCAGCTCGGCGACCGCCGCGGCCGCGCTCGCCGGCATTCCCGTCACGCACCGCGGCGTCGCGTCCGGGTTCGTGGTCGTGTCCGGTCACGCCGAGGACGCGTATCGACCGATTCTCGAAAGCCTCGCGCCGCACAGCGCGACCGTAGTGGTGATGATGGGGCTGGGGCGGATCGAGCACATTGCCGAACTGCTCCTCGGCCGCGGCTGGAACGCGATGACGCCCGCGGCAGTCCTATTTGGAGCGTCGACAGCGTCGTCGACGGTGTGGACGATGACGTTGCTGGATTTGAAGCGCCTGCGGCCTGAGCGAGGCGCGGAGTCGCCGAGCGAACGCGAGCGGGGGTGGGGCCCCGCGAGCATTGATAAAAGCAAGCAGCGCGCAGACGACAGCGCGCCAGCCACCGTCGTGATCGGCGACGTGGTCCGGCTGGGCGCGGCGTTGGGCGCGCAGGCGGAGGCCGACGAGGCCGCTGCCGGAGGACAGTAATGGCAACCATGCAGGATCGCGAAACGTTCGGGCGCGCGCGCTTGTCGTTCGCCAAGGAGGCGGACATCGACGAGTTCGTGTCGCTCCTGGGACGGTTTGAGAGCGGCGATATCGGCCCTGACGAATGGCGTGCGTTCCGGCTGCTCCGCGGCACCTATGGGCAGCGGCAGACGGGTGATGCGCAGATGCTTCGCATCAAGATCCCTCAGGGCATCCTGCTGCGCAATCAGCTCGACGCCATCGCGAGCGTCGCCGAGCGCTACTCGCGCGGCTTTGGACACATCACGACACGGCAGAACGTTCAGTTGCACTTCGTCAAGCTGCACGATGCCGAACCGGCGATGCGCGAGTTGGCAGCGGCCGGCATGACCACGCGCGAGGCGTGCGGCAACTCGGTCCGCAACATCACCGCGTGCCCGTACTCGGGTGTCGCCAGGGACGAAGCGTTCGACGTCACGCCGTACGCGGAGGCGCTCACGCGCTATCTGTTGCGCCATCCGTTGAGCTCTGTCCTGCCGCGCAAGTTCAAGATCGCGTTCGAGGGATGCACCGAAGATCACATCGGATCGTCGATCAACGACATCGGCTGGAACGCGCGGATTCAGACGGTCGGCGGCCGCGCGGTTCGCGGCTTCAGGGTCACGGTCGCGGGCGGCACCGCGACGATGACCAGGGCCGGGAATCTCCTGCATGAGTTCTTGCCCGTCGATGAAATGTTCGACTGCGCGGAAGCGATCATCCGCGTCTTTCATCGTCTGGGCGACTACAAGCACAAGCAGAAGAACCGGCTGAAGTTTCTGGTCCGTTCGCTCGGCTGGGATGGTTTTGTCACTGAATACGAGCGCGAGCGCGCCGACCTCGGCGCCGACCATGCCGCGCTGCCCTTCGATCCCGAGCGTCCACCGGTCGAAGAAGCGCCGACCTGGCCGGAGCGCCGCGCGCTGGCGCTCGACGAGATCGCCGCCCGCGCGATTGCCACGGCCGTCATCGGTCCCGGCATCGTGCCAAAGGTGGAGCCGCAGCTGGCAGTGCACTCGCCGGAATTCCTCGAATGGTCGCGCACGAACGTCCGATCCCAGAAACAGGACGGTTACGCGATCGTCGTCGTCACGACGGTGCTTGGCGATCTCACGTCGGCGCAGATGCGCCTCGTCGGCGAGCTTTCAGAAGTGTTCGGCGACGGCGCAGTCCGCGTGACGATGGACCAGAATCTGGTGTTTCGCTGGGTTCGAACCGAGAACGTCGAAGCGTTCTACAAGAGCCTCGCGGCTGCGGGCCTGGCCCGCGCGGGCGCCGGCACGCTGTCCGACGTCACGAGCTGTCCGGGCGCTGAGTCGTGCAAGCTCGCCGTGACGCAGTCGCGCGGCCTCGGGCGGGTTCTCGCCGACCACCTGATGGAGCGCCAGGATATCGTGGCTGCCCTGCCGGGGATGGACATCAAGATCAGCGGCTGCCCGAACGGCTGCGGCCAGCACCACATCGCCGGCATCGGTTTCCAGGGCAGCCTGAAAAAGGTCGGGGCGCAGCCGGCGCCGCAGTACTTCGTGATGGTCGGCGGCGGCGTTGGCGAGGGCATCACGACGTTCGGTCGACTCGCTGCGAAGATTCCGGCGCGACGTTGCGTCCACGCGCTCGAACGCCTGGTCAAGCTGTATCAGGACCAGCGCAGCGAGCAGGAATCGCCTCTGACGTTTTTCCGCCGCGTCGATCTCGGCGCGGTGAAGGCCGTGCTCGGCGATCTCGAGCGCCTGAGTCCAGAAGACGCGGAGCCGCAGGACTTCATCGATCTTGCCGAGGTGAGTGCGTTCAATCCAGAAGTCATGGAAGGCGAGTGCAGCGCCTAGCGAGCTGCGAGCAGCGAACCGCGAGTAGCGAACGAGTAGTTATGCCGACACCGACTCTCACGCCCGTTTCGTTGCTGGACACCATCGGCCGCACGCCGTTGCTGCGGCTCCAGCGTCTGGCCGGAAACTCGCCCGCGGTCGAGATCTACGCGAAGGCGGAGTTTCAGAACCCTGGCGGTTCGGTGAAGGACCGCGCGGCCGCGGCGATCGTGCGCGATGCCGAGCGGTCGGGACGGCTTCAGCCCGGGGGGATCATCCTCGACGCCACCTCGGGCAACACCGGGATCGCATATGCGATGATTGCGGCGGCGCGTGGCTACCGGTTGAAGCTATGCGTGCCGGGCAACGTCACTGCCGAGCGGATGCGCACGCTCCGCGCCTATGGCGCCGACGTCGTCATCACGAACCCGATGGAGGGCACCGACGGCGCGATCCGTGAAGCGCGTCGGCTGCATGCGGAAGCGCCTGAGAAGTACTTCTACGCCGATCAGTACAACAACGACTCCAACTGGCGGGCGCACTACGACACGACCGCCGTGGAGATCCTCGAGCAGACCGACGGCCGCGTCACGCACTTCGTCGCGGGGCTCGGGACGAGCGGCACGTTCATGGGCACGGGACGCCGGCTGCGCGCATTCCGTCACGATATTCGCTTGATTTCGGTGCAGCCCGAGTCGCCGCTCAACGGGATCGAGGGGTTGAAGCACATGGAGACGGCGATTCGCCCCGGCATCTACGATGACTCGCTCGCGGACGAAGATGTCCGGATTTCCACCGAGCGCGCGTACGCATTGACGCGCCGGCTGGCCACCGAGGAAGGGCTGCTCGTCGGCGTGTCGAGCGGGGCGGCGCTGGCGGCAACGCTCGACCTGGCGGCGCGCATCCGCGAGGGCGTTATCGTGACGGTGTTTCCGGACAGCGGAACCCGCTACCTGTCTGAGAACTTTTGGGACGCGCACCCAACGAAGAGCTAACCGGCGTTGAACCCGACGGATCCGATTAGCGGGCAATTCGCGGGTCAAGAACGAACAGGAGATCAGGAGACTAGGAGTGGTTTGGTTTGCAATTTATCTCCTGGTCTCCTGAGCTCCTGTAAGGCTGATGGTATTGGTTGGGAGCGTAGGGCAAAGGAAGGGATGCTATTGGGGGCATGAGCACAGAAAGTCTTCGGACATCGACCCAGACGGTCATCGTCGCCGAGGCCCTAGAGACAATCCGGTCGCACGGCGCCGAGACGTTCCCGTACGAGTGCTGCGGCGCGCTCATCGCCGTCGAGGGCAGAATCGTCGAAGCGTTCAGGCTCGACAACACGACCGGCGGCGGGGCGGCGCGCAGATTCCGGATCGGTCCCGACGGTTACCGGCAGGCGGAGGCGCGTGCGCAGGCGCGCGGGGGCACGCTCGTCGGTTTCTATCACTCGCACCCCAACGAGCCCGCGCGGCCATCGGCATACGATCTGGAACACGCCTGGCCGAATTTCACGTATGTCATCATTTCAGTCCGGGCCGGCACGCCAGCTGACATCACGGCGTGGCATCTGCGCGATGACCGGTCCGGATTCGACGAGGGAGAGTTGATATGGCCCACAGGGTCCTGATTCCGACGCCGCTCCGTCCGTACACCAGCCAGCAGGAAACGGTTGATGCGGAAGGCGGCACCGTCGGAGAAGTGTTGTCGTCGCTGACCACGCAGTTCTCCGATCTCAAGCGGCACCTCTACGCCGACGACGGGAAGCTGCGTCATTTCGTCAACGTCTACGTGAACGACGACGACATCCGGTATCTCGAGCGAGATGCCACGAAGCTCAAGCCTGGTGATGTCATCAGCATCGTGCCGTCGGTTGCCGGGGGAGCCCCCGGCCCGGCGGCGCCGCCGACCCGCTCGACGGAGTTGAGCAACGCTGAAATTCAACGCTACAGCCGTCACCTCATCCTGCCGGAGGTCGGCATCGACGGTCAGAAGCGCATCAAGGGCGGGCGCGTGTTATGCGTGGGCGCTGGAGGCCTCGGATCGCCGGCCGCGCTCTACCTCGCCGCCGCAGGCATCGGGACTCTCGGCGTCATCGACTTCGACGCCGTCGACGAGAGCAATCTTCAACGCCAGATTCTGCATGGCACGCCAGACGTCGGCCGCTCGAAGCTGGACTCCGCTCGCGACCGCCTGACCGCCATCAACCCCGAGGTCCACGTCGAAACCTACGAGACGCGGCTCACCTCGGCAAACGCGCTCGAACTGTTCAGGGACTACGACGTCATCCTCGACGGCACCGATAATTTCGCGACGCGCTACCTCGTCAACGACGCCTGCGTGCTCCTCAAGAAGGCCAACGCCTACGGCAGCATCTTCAGGTTCGAGGGGCAGGCGTCCGTGTTCGCAACGGTTGGCGGGCCGTGCTACCGCTGCCTGTATCCCGAGCCGCCGCCGCCAGGGCTGGTACCAAGCTGCGCCGAAGGTGGTGTGCTCGGTGTGTTGCCCGGAGTCATCGGCACGATCCAGGCGACCGAGGCGCTCAAGCTGGTTCTCGGCGCGGGTTCGACGCTGGTCGGCCGCCTGCTGCTCTACGACGCCTGGACGATGAAGTTCCGGGAGCTCAAGCTGCGGCGCGATCCCGCGTGCCCGATCTGCGGCGATCACCCCTCGATCAAGGGATTGATCGACTACGAGGAGTTCTGCGGCGTGCGTCCGGCGCAGACGGCCGCTGCTGCTGGTCCCTCGGTTCCTGAGACGACGGTCGAAGAGCTCAAGGCGAGGGTCGACGCGAGAAAGCCATTCTTCCTGCTCGACGTTCGCGAGCCGCACGAATTCCAGATCAGCCGCATCGCCGGCTCCACGCTGATTCCGCTCGGCCAGTTGCCGACTCGCACGAGCGAGCTGCCGTCAGGTCAGGAAGTCATCGTTCACTGCAAGTCCGGCGTGCGCAGCGCCAAGGCCGTTGCCATCCTGAAAGAGCACGGCATCGAGGCGAAGAACCTCAAGGGCGGGATTCTGGCGTGGATTGATAAGGTGGATCCGACGCTCGCGAAGTACTGAGGTCGTCGTCTCAAGCCTCCGGTCACGCTCGTTCAGTCGGCCTTCATAGCGGCGACGAGTCGTGCGCAGCAATGCGCTGTGCGCGAATCGCTCGGAGCGTGCTCAATGCCCCAAGCAGGCACGCGATTCCCGCCTGCCACAACACGAACATGACCGCTCGCCAGTCGTTGTCGGGAAGGCCAATAATCTGCGCTTCGGGACCCGCGCGCGCGAGTGCGGCGCCGAAGAAGGCGCAGACAGACAATTCGATTGACAGTCGAGCAGTTGTGACCTGCGGCTGAAGGATCAACAAAAACCCGAGGCAGACAATCGCCGCCCCGGTCGCTCCAGCCGCGGTCAAGGCAAATCGGTCGTCCGGACGGCTGAAGCTCCTCGCATCGTCACTTCCGAACGAGAGGAGGACCCACGACTTTCCGACGATCATTGGCATCGCGATCGCAACCAGGTACGCGCCAATCGACCAACACAATATCGCGGTGACGGCGCTGATCGAGCCTGGACGTTCCACGCGCCATAGAGAGCCAGCCAGGGCAGCCCCGAAGAAGACCCCAGGAAAGAGCAGCCCCCCCAAGTCGTGAAAGAGGGGAAGGACGAGCGCCGAAAGTAGTCCCGAGACGGCGCCGCCTGCGATCAGAAGGATCCACGTCACGTCGGCATTTTCTTACAAAGTGGCCCGCCTGAGCTGGACCTCAACCGCTGGGCTGGAGTAGATTCTTTCAGACGCTGCGAACGTCCAACATCGCGTCCCGTGGTCGAAATCGATCGTCACGGGCGCCGGAGGCGCGGACGATGTCGAAGCCCAACGGGCCGGCGGATCTCGGAGCGTCGGCCTCGCAGTCGCCAGTGCGTCGCGCGGCGGCCGGCAACGGGTCCGCGGGACGGCTGATCATGAATCTCGGGACGTCGATCGTCATCAAGGGTGACCTGAGCGCGTCCGAGGACCTCACGATCTACGGAAAGATGGAAGGCAGTGTGACGCTTCACGGCGGCCACACGCTCACGATCGGCCGTCACGCCGACATCAGGGCCGCAATCGACGCCAAAGCGGTCGTCATCCAGGGCGCGGTGACCGGCAACGTCACAGGCCGCGAGAAAGTCGAGATCCAGACGACCGGCTCGGTGTCTGGCGATGTCAGCTCTCCGCGCCTCGCGATCGCCGACGGCGCGTCAATCCGCGGCAAGGTTCACGTCGAATAGCTGGTAGCTATCAGCTATCAACTAGCAGCTTCCATCCTCTAGCGGCCTTCTCCGCCCCAGCCACGGGCGCGGAATAACCCGCAGATCAACCGGGCTCTGGATGTCTGCTGGAAGCTGGTGGCCAATGTAATATGTTGACTGCAAAGCTCTGCGGTCATATCAGGGGGTTTCTTGAATTCATCAGGCGGGAGGATTCGTCTTCATGCACCAGGTGGTTATCCCGTTGGAGCGGCGCGGGTTTGGACAGACGATGCGGCGGGATGCCTGGTGGGCGCAGCCGCTTCTTACCTTTACGGTCCTCGGCGCCTTCGTCGTTTATGCGACGTGGGCAGCGTTTCAAGGGGAGCACTACGAGTTCGGACCATATCTGTCGCCGTTTTATTCGCCGCTACTCTTTGGTGAAGGCGCCCACAGCTGGTTTGGCCCGAAGCCTGGCTGGTGGCCTGCGGCGCTGCCGTTTTCCGCCGCGCTCCTGATTCTCTGGGCGCCGGGCGGGTTCCGTTTCACTTGCTACTACTACCGTGGCGCCTACTACAAGGCGTTCTGGGCCGATCCGCCGTCGTGCGCCGTCGGCGAGCCGCGCAAGAAGTATCTCGGCGAGCAATCGTTTCCGCTCATCCTCCAGAACATCCACCGCTACTTTTTGTATCTGGCGATCCTGTTTCTGTTCGTCTTGACGTACGACGTCTGGAAAGCGATGTGGTTCACTGACGCGGCCGGCCAGGTGACGTTCGGAATCGGCGTCGGCACTCTAGTTCTCGCCGCGAACACGGTGCTCCTCAGCTGCTACACGCTCGGGTGCCACTCGTTCCGGCACCTCGTCGGCGGCGTTCTCGATCAGTTCTCGACGCATCCCGCGCGGCTGAAGATGTACGACGCCGCCAACTGCCTCAACTGCCGCCACATGAGGTTTGCCTGGGCCAGCCTGTTCTCCGTCGCGTTGGCCGACCTCTACGTCCGACTGGGCTCGATGGGCGTGCTGGCGGACTGGAGGCTGCTCTGAGTTACGAGATTCACGAGCACGATGTGCTCGACGTGCTTGTCATCGGCGCGGGGGGGGCCGGGCTCCGCGCCGCGATCGAAGCATCGGCGGCTGGGGTCAGAGTCGGGCTCCTCTGTAAGTCACTTCTCGGCAAGGCGCACACTGTGATGGCGGAAGGCGGCGTCGCGGCGGCGCTCGCCAATGTCGACGACCGCGACAGCTGGAAGGTGCATTTCGCCGACACGATGCGCGGCGGCCAGTACGTGAACAACTGGCGGATGGCCGAGCTCCACGCGAGGGAGGCGCCGGATCGCGTCCGCGAGCTCGAGGCATGGGGCGCCCTCTTCGATCGCACGGCGGACGGCCGCATCCTCCAGCGCAATTTCGGCGGTCACAAGTATCCGCGACTGGCGCACGTCGGCGATCGGACGGGCCTCGAGATGATTCGGACGCTGCAGGACCACGGCATCCACCGTGGCCTCGACGTCCACATGGAATTCACCGTCGTGTCGCTCCTGAGCGACGGTGGGCGCATCGCCGGCGCGCTCGGCTACGACCGGGAGCGCGGACGATTCCGGGTCTTCAAGGCCAAAGCAACGGTGCTCGCGACCGGCGGTATCGGCCGCGCTTACCGGATTACCAGCAACAGCTGGGAAGGCACTGGCGACGGTCACGCCCTCGCCTATCGCGCCGGCGCCGAGCTGATGGACATGGAGTTCGTCCAGTTCCATCCGACCGGTATGGTGTGGCCGCCAAGCGTGCAGGGGATTCTCGTCACCGAAGGTGTCCGTGGCGAGGGCGGCGTGCTGCGCAACAGCGAAGGCCGCCGCTTCATGTTCGACGACATCCCCGACAACTACCGGAGCCAGACGGCCGACAATCCGGACGAAGGCTGGCGCTATACGCAGGGCGACAAGAACGCGCGCCGCCCGCCGGAGCTGCTGACTCGCGACCACGTGGCGCGATGCATCATGCGCGAAGTGAAGGCGGGCCGGGGCAGCCCGCACGGCGGCGTTTTCCTCGACATCGCGTGGATCAAGGAGCGCATCCCGAATGCGCCCGAGCACATCCGCAAGAAGCTCCCGAGCATGTATCACCAGTTCAAGGAGCTGGCCGGGCTCGACATCACCGTCGAGCCGATGGAAGTCGGTCCGACGACCCACTATGTGATGGGCGGCGTGAGAGTCGATGCGGATACGCAGATGTCGTCGCTGCCTGGGCTCTTCGCCGCGGGCGAGTGCGCGGCGGGAATCAACGGCGCCAATCGACTCGGCGGCAACTCGCTCTCCGACCTGCTCGTCTTCGGCAAACGCGCCGGCGAATACGCCGCCGTGTTTGCCAAGGCGAACGGGGCCGTCTCGATCGACGAGCGGCAGGTCGAGGCGGCGACCAGGCGGTCGCTCGAGCCGTTCGACCGCGCAAATGCGCCCGAGAATCCGTTCAGGGTCCAGCAGGACTTGCAGGGCATGATGCAGGACCTTGTCGGCATCGTGCGCGTCGAAGATGAAATGCACCGCGCGCTGACGGGGCTCGACGCCTTGAAAAAGCGCGCCGGACAGGTCGGCGTGACCGGACATCGGGAGTTCAACACCGGCTGGCATGCCGCGCAGGATCTCGGCAACCTGTTGATGGTCTCGGAGGCCATCACGCGTTCGGCGATCGACCGAAAGGAGAGCCGCGGCGGGCACTTTCGATCGGACTATCCCGACAAGGATCCCGCGTACGCCACGTTCAACATCGTGGTCAAGCGGGGCCCGGACGGTGAGATGCAGGTCTCTCGCGCCCCGCTTCCACCGATGCCCGACGCGTTGAAGCTGGTGATTGAGGAGAACAAGTGAGGGCTCTCGCGGCTGGCAGCTGGCGGCTCGCGGTTGTTGACTAGCAGCAGTCCGTGCCGGAGTACAAACGTCTAACAGCGAGCAGCGGGAAGCGAGCAGCAAACATGCCGAAGGCTACCTTTCGCATCTGGCGCGGCGATAAGTCGCAGGGCGCCTTTCATGACTACCCGACCGAGGTCAGCGAGGGGATGGTCGTCCTCGACGCCCTGCACCGCGTCCAAGCAGAGCAGGCGGGAGACCTGGCGCGTACGCTGGAACTGCAAGGCGGGAAAGTGCGGCTCGTGCTCGGCTGAAATCAACGGCAATCCGAAGCTGATGTGCATGACCCGGCTCGATACGATCGATCTGACCCAGCCGGTCACGGTCGAACCGATGAAGGCCTTCCCGATCATCCGGGACCTCGTCACCGACGTGTCCTGGAACTACAAGGTCAAGAAATCGATCAAGCCGTTCAAGCCGCGCAAGCCGGACGCGCCCGATGGCACATGGCGGATGGGGCAGCGCGAAGTCGACCGCGTGCAGGAGTTCCGCAAGTGCATCGAATGCTTTCTCTGCCAGGACGTCTGCCACATCCTGCGTGATCACCACCTGCACGACGGCTTCATCGGCCCGCGCTTCCTCCTCTACAACGCGGCGCTCGAGATGCACCCGCTCGATACGGAAGATCGCCTGTCAGACTTGAAGGATCGAGACGGCGTCGGCTATTGCAACATCACGCGGTGCTGCACGAACGTGTGCCCCGAGCACATCACCATCACCGAGAACGCGATCATCCCGCTCAAGGAACGGGTCGTCGATCGATTCTACGATCCGGTGACGCGGATGTTGAGGATGCTGACGGGGTAGCTATCAGCTGTCAGCTGTCAGCTGTCAGAAAGACCTGATGATCTCGCCGAACGATTAGGTCAGCAAGCTCTAGCTGAAAGCTGAGAGCTGAGAGCTATTTCTTTTCCCCCGTTGAACCCCCGCTCGACCATGTCGTTCACGTCGGTCGAGACGGGGTGATCCCGCCAGAGCCAGCGCATCATGTCGGGCAGGATCGAGCCGCCGTGCTTCTGGCTGTGGCGGCCGATGCCCCACTGGTAGTTCAGGTCGTATCCCTTTTCGACCAGCGCATCCTTGAGGCGAACGTTCTGCAGGAACCAGTCCCGCAGCGGATCGTAGGTCCCGCCTCGCCCGACGCCGCGATTGTCGTTGCGGCCGTCCTGCATGAAGATGCGAATCGGCTTCTTCTCGCTCTTGCGGACGATGTCGGCGTAGGCGTGGCCGCCGCGAAGATTGGTGAAGCTGCCGATCAGGCTGAGGACCTTGCGGAAATCGTTCGGTCGCTCCCAGGCAACCGTGAATGCCGCGATCGCGCCGGAGCTGGCGCCACCGATGCCGTGGCGCTCGGGATCCTTGGAGAGGTTGTACTCCTTGTAGAGAGCCGGCATGAGCTCATCGACGATGACTCGGGCGTATTTGTCGTCGAGCGAGTTGTACTCGGTGGGCCGGTTGGTCGTCCGGTCGCCCCATTCCTGCGGCGTCGGCTCGGGCTGTTCCGGCGTACGACCCGGGTTGATGAACACCGCCAGCATCACCGGCAGCTCCCGGCGATCGATCAGGTTGTCGAACACGTTCGGGACGCGCAGGTCGCCCTCCATGTTCTTGAACGCCTGGCCGTCGTTGAAGATCATCAGGCTCGCCGGGACCGATTTGTCGTACTGCGCCGGCACGTACACCCAATAGGTGTGCTGCGTACCTGGATAGGCCTGGCTCGGCAGCGTAAACGGCCCGCGGACCTCGCCTTTCGCGACTCCCTCGCGTTCGAAGGAATCCGGGCCGAGCTGATAGTGCGCGTCAGGATTCGGGGCCGCTGGCGGCGCGGCCGGTTGCGCGGGTGCCGGCGGTTGCTGCGCGAACATCGTTCCCGCCGAGAGGGCGAGCACGATCGCCGGGACGACGGTCGTGAATCTTGTCATATGAGGGCTCGGTGAATTCTGACGTTGCTGCTGCCTACGTGAGCCGGATGTCGCTCTTGAAAACCATGAACACCAGCGCCACGTCCAGCACGGCTACGAATGGCGTGGACAGGCCGGCGCCAAAGGATACCTGTGCGGGGTCCAGAATGCGACGTGCGCGATCCAGCCAGCGATGACGGGTGCGCCCAAGCCGGGATCAACCTTTGCTCAGGTAGTGAACGAGGAACGGCGCCCGATCAATCGCCGCGGAGGCAGGTATGACCCGTAACATGTTGCTACGCTTGGAGCTCCTGGTCTTTCTCGCGATGATGAGCGCCGGGTGTCAGCTCGTGGAAGGCATCTTCAAGGCGGGGATGTGGGTAGGCATCCTCCTCGTAGTGGTCGTCCTCGGAATAGTGTTCATGCTCTTCGGACGATCCGGCGCGTGAGCTCAAGCGCCGGCGAGACGTAACTACTGCGGCGGCCTGACGCTCGCGATCGCGATCGTCTCGACTCCGCCAGTGCCTTGCTCGACCGTTCCGACGACCTCGAACGTGGAAGTGCTCTTCGATTCCCACGCGCTCTTGAGCATGTTTGTACGGCTCCTGCGCGCTCTTGTCCGGAGAAACGACGAGTGAGGTGCCGGGTCCCGATACGTCGAGCACGAGCTTGCCGGCGATTTCTCGCACGGTCCCGCGGACGGTGACTCTGGCCTCGTTTCGGCTCGAAGCCATTCCCTTTCACGACCCGCCGGAACTGATCGAGCGGGACCCGATTGCCATCAGCGAGTTTGATGTCTGCCTCGGCCCGTTCGAGCGACAGCTCCACCGATTCGACCCCGGCAACTTTTTGAACGCCGATGCGCACGCCGTGCGCGCAGGTGGCGCAGTCCATCCCCAGGATCTTCAACTCGACTCGCTTGTACTCGGCCCGGGCCTGAGATGGCACGAGCAGCACCAGCAGGATCGCAGACAGATGCATGGTTCGCATAGGCTCTACCGGCGCCAGAAAAAGTACGTGAAGTTGACGCCGAATCTGAACTTCTCCTCAGGCTGGAAGGGCGCGTGTTGGTATACAGGGAAGAGTATGCCACCCTCGAGCCCATACTGCTTGTAGAGCAGCAGCGCGGTCGGGCCGATGAAGATCGCGTCGCCGCCGCTCGACGCTCGGAAAGCCGTGGTGCAGCCCCTGGTCGGTGTGCTCGCCGACCGCCTCGACGAAGAAGCGCAAATCCGGCTTCGGATAATCCACGCGGAGAAACGGCGGGCGATAGCCGTAGACGACGCTGTAGTAGAAGCTGTCGCCCATCTGATCGCCTTGACGCTGCGCGAAGTACTGATACCCGCCGCCGACCCACAGATAGTGCGTGCGCGAGGCATATCCGCTGGCCGCCGAGACGTGAACCGATGGCGTGGCGAGCATGCCGTCGCCTCGGTATTCCTGCACCGGCGCCGTTGCGCCGACGAAGACCGTCGACTCGAGCCGCGCGCCCGTGCCGACGGCGCGCCGCTGGAAGCGCCACCCGAGAATCGCTTCGAGGTCCTGGTTCGAGGACATCATCGCCATGGTGCGTCCCCGCGGCATGAAGATCGCCGAGTCGAGCGTGATCGGAAAGGAGCCGGAGATCTGCAGATCCTCGGTGATGCCGACGCTGAGCATCGTCCGCAGCATCTGCTCGTCGTCCATCCGTCCGCGGCCCAGGCGGCCCATCCACGCCTGGTCGAGCTGCCAGCCGCCCTTGCCGAGGGTCGGGGGCGCCCCGCCGAAGACAGGCCCGTGACCCGACGCGCCGGCGGGCCGCGCCGCGAGGGCCCCGAAGGAGACGAGGAGGCACGACAGCAGGACTCGTTGAACCATCGACGGGTAGTGTACTGTGCGCGCCGCGACGAGTCGCAAATCGAAAGTCAGTTTCATAGCGCGTCGGGGACGTCCGAAGCAGCTCCGCGCGTCAGGTGCCGAGTTTACGGGTCTGGTCCTGGTCTGACCCTGGTCTGCGCTCCGGTCTGACCCCGGTCTGACCCGGTCTGCGTCTGACCCTTTCCCGAAGCAAGAACGAATCCCGGTGAGGTTAGTATGGGCGCATGAAGGCGGTTTCCTCAGCCGTGACCGACGAGCTCTTGCGCACCCTCCGGGATCTCCTTGGGGATCGCGTGTCGACGGCGACAGCGATCCGCGACCATCACAGCCACGGCGAGTCCTACCACACGCCTGCCCTGCCGGACCTGGTGGCGTTTCCGCGGACCACCGACGAAATCAGCGCCATCGTCCGCGCCGCCGCCGCGCGCCGGGTGCCGATTGTGCCCTTTGGCGCCGGCACCTCGCTCGAGGGTCAGGTGCTTGCGCTCGAGGGCGGCCTCTCCATCGATCTGACGCGGATGAATCAGGTGCTCCGCGTCAGCGTCGACGATCTCGATGCGACGGTGCAGGCCGGTGTCACCCATCGTCAGCTCAACCGGCACCTGGCGAATACTGGGCTGACCTTCTTCGTGGATCCCGGCGCTGACGCCACGCTGGGCGGGATGACCGCGACGGGCGCATCCGGAACGACGGCCGTCCGGTACGGAACGATGCGAGAGAACGTCAGGGGGCTCACGGTCGTGCTCGCTGACGGTAAAGTGATTACGACCGGCGGCCGCGCCCGCAAGTCGTCGGCTGGCTACGATCTCACTCGCTTGTTCGTCGGATCCGAGGGCACGCTCGGGATCATCAGCGAGATCACACTCCGGCTGCAGCCATTGCCAGAAGCCGTTGCGGTCGCGGTCTGCAGCTTTCCGACGATCGACTCGGCCGTGAAGACCGTCATCGCCACGATCCAGCTCGGCGTTCCGGTGGCACGCATCGAGTTGCTCGACGAGATCCAGATGGACGCCATCAACCGGTTCTCGAAGCTCGACTATCCGGCGCAGCCGACGCTCTTCTTCGAGTTCCACGGCACGAGCGAACGCGAGGTCGGCGATCAGGCCGAGACGGTGCAGACGCTCGCTGCCGAAAACGACGGCGCTGGTTTCGAGTGGGTGACTCGGTCTGGAAGACCGCGCGCGTCTCTGGAAGGCCCGCCACGACTCGTACTATGCGTCGCTCGCGATGCGGCCTGGCGCAAAAGCGTGGACGACCGACGCCTGCGTACCGATCTCCCGGCTCGCCGACTGCATCGTCGAATCGAAGCGCGACCTGGAAGAATCGCCGTTGACCGGGACGCTTGTCGGGCACGTCGGCGACGGCAATTTCCACATGCTGTATCTCGTCGATCCGGATCGTCCCGAGGAGATGGCCGAAGCGCGGCGCCTGAACGACCGCCTGGTTCACCGCGCGATTGACATGGGCGGCACCTGCTCCGGCGAGCACGGCGTCGGTATCGGAAAGAAGCGCTACCTGGCGCGCGAGCACGGCGAGGCACTCGACGCGATGCGCGCGATCAAGCACGCCCTCGACCCCAACGGACTGATGAATCCGGGGAAGATCCTTTAAGGGCGGTTCACGGTTCAGGGTTCAGTGTTCAGGTTCAAAGTTCAGAGTTCCTGGTTGCGATCGAACCTTGAACCTTGAACCCTGAACCCTGAACCAGCGTGAATTTGTGTCAGATTGATGGCAGCGCGGTGACATTACGTCAACAGCGTAAAAACCGTGTAACCCGCATATCGCTCGCACCGTATCCTACAGAGCGATATGACACATATCCGTGAGGTTCGGCCCCACGCCTGCGAGCTCAAGTTCGTCATCGGACCCGACCTGGCGCCCAAGATCCGGCACTGGGCTCGAATGTCATCTCGACGCCGATACCCACGGCACAGGGCCCTTTGGCGATGAGTACCTGACGACCAGCGTCTATTTCGATACCGACGACTACGACGTGTTCCACCGGCGCGGTTCGTTCGGCCGGAGCAAATACCGAATCCGCCGGTATGGCGACGAGGATGCGTTCTTTCTCGAGCGCAAGATGCGCCAACCGGGGATCCTCGCCAAGCGGCGAACGCGCGTGCCGCTCATCGCGCTGGAGCGGTTGACCGCGCCAGCCGTCGACGCGGAGTGGCCCGGGCACTGGTTTCATCGTCGGGTGACGGCCAGGCGGCTGGGTCCGGTCTGTCAGGTCGCGTATTCCCGGATGGCCCGCGGCGGTGATCAGAAATGGCGAGATGGTCCGGCTCACGCTCGATGGAGACGTGCGGGCGCAGTTGGCCTCCGAGGCGCGATTTGTGTCCGACGCGGGCGTGCCCGCCATGGCGACGGTACTGGCTATGCCGGCGCTGTCCAATCGCCTGATCCTGGAGTTGAAATACCGAGGGGCGCCGCCGGCAATTTTTCGTCAGCTGGTCGAAGAGTTCGCGCTGACGCCGCAGGCGGCGTCGAAGTACCGCTTGGGCATGGTTGCACTGGGCCAGGTCGTGGCGGAAGAGATCATGGCTGGCACAGGCACCGACTCGTTCTATGCCTGAGTTCCTGCGAGGGGATTTGCAGGTCGCTGCCCTGCCGCTGGCGGTTCTCGGCCGCCTCGGCGGTGCGGCTCTCCTCGGCGCCGTTGTCGCCTGGATCTACCAGCGCACCCGACCGCCGAGCGATACCTCGTCTTCGCTCGCGGTCACGCTCGTGCTGCTGTCGATCCTCATCGCGATGGTGACTCAGGTGATCGGCGACAATGTCGCGCGCGCATTCAGCCTGGTCGGCGCGTTATCGATTGTCCGATTCAGGACCGTCGTCCGCGATACCGTGGACACGGCGTTCGTCATCTTTGCCGTGGCCGTGGGAATGGCGGCTGGCGCGAGTCACGCGTCGGTCGCGCTCAGCGGGATCGGCGTCGTCGGCATCGCGGCCTGGTTCATGACCCGTCGCCGGATGGCCCTCGGGAGTCCTGACACGTACTTGCTGCAAGTGAAGATTGGTCTCGGAAACGATGCGGAAGCCGTTCTTGGCCAGGCGCTCGGCGGTCAGGTCAGGAACCGCCGGCTCGTCTCGATGTCGACAGCCAAGCAGGGCCTGGCGCTCGAGGCCACCTACCGGATTGAGATTGTCGACGACCGATCGCCCGGAGAGGTCGTCAAGGCTCTCAACCGTGTCGAGGGAGTGCAGGGCGTGTCGCTCAATCGTGAATCGATTGAAGATCGGTAGCAATCGCAGCAGACCGAGGAAGGCCTCCAATGTCGAACGAACGCCGGACGAGCGCGCTTTGGGTCAAGATGCTGCAAGCGGGTCTCCTCGGAGTGGTCGCCGGGCTCGCTGGTTACCTGCTGCTCACGACCGTGATTCAGGCGCCGGCGCGGGCCCAGGGGCCCGGCCCCGGAGGTTTTCAGGGCCCGCCTCCGATGGGTCCTGGCTTCCCGGGCGGCGAACGGGAAATCGTCGCGCAGTTCGACAAGAACGGCGACAAGCGGTTAGACACCGCGGAGCGCAAGGCGGCTCGTGAGTCGCTCGCCGCGGATCCTGCTCCGCGCGGCTTCGGACGTCGGGGCGGCCCCGGAGGTTTCGGGCGAGGCGGCATGACGCCAGGGTCTCCTGGCCGGAAGCTGACGCCCGCCGACGTCAAGTCGTACCCCTCCGCGCCGCTCTACGACCTTGACACACTGCGCACGGTGTTTCTCCAGTTCGAGAACGCCGATTGGGAGCAGGAGCTCGCGGCCTTCAACAATACTGACGTCGAGGTGCCCGCGACGGTCATCGTCGACGGCAAGACCTACAAGAACGTCGGCGTCCATTTTCGCGGCGCATCGTCGTACATGATGGTGCCCGAGGGATCGAAACGCTCGCTGAACCTGTCGTTCGACTTTGTCGACGAGAAGCAGGCGATCGACAGCTATCGGACTCTCAACTTCCTGAACGCCAACGGAGACCCCACGTTCGTCCGCGGGGTTGTCTACTCCGAGATCGCGCGACACTACATTCCCGCTCCGAGAGCGAACTACGTGCGCGTGGTGATCAACGGCGAGAGCTGGGGCATTTACGTGAACGCGCAGCAATTCAACAAGGACTTTACGCGCGACTATTTCAAGAGCACCAAGGGCGCTCGATGGAAGGTCCCCGGGCGGCCTGGCGGCCGCGGTGGCATGGAATACCTCGGTGACGACGCGTCCGCGTACAAGCGACAGTACGAGATCAAGACGAAGGACGATGCCAAGGCGTGGGCCGACCTGATCCGGCTCTTCAAAGTGCTCAACGAAACGCCGGCCGACAAGCTGGAAGCGGCGCTGAATCCGATCCTCGACATCGACGGCGCGCTGAAGTTCCTCGCGCTCGACATGGCGCTCGTCAACAGCGACGGATACTGGACGCGCGCGAGCGACTACAGCATCTATCAGGACGAGAAGGGCCGCTTCCATGTAATCCCGCACGACATGAACGAGGGGCTCGCTGACGAAGGAGGACGCGGCTTCGGGCCGACGCCTGGTTTTGGGGATCAGGGTGCCAGGGGACAAGGTGCCAGTGGGCCAGGTGGGCCGCCGCCCGACATGATGTTTGGTCCGGGCCGGGGACGCGGAGGACGCGGCATGTTCGGCGGCGCGAGCGCCGAGCTCGACCCGCTGGTCGGTCTCGACGACACGACCAAGCCGCTGCGCTCGAAGCTGCTGGCGGTGCCCGCGCTTCGCGAGCGCTATCTCTCCTACGTGCGCGAAATCGCGCAGAAACATCTGGACTGGAAGACACTCGGGCCGCGCGTTGAAGGATATCAGGCGCTCATCGCCGAGGACGTCAAGGCCGACACCCGGAAGCTCTATAGCTTCGAGGCTTTCACGGCCGGCCTCGATGGCAGCGAAAAAAGTCTGAAGGCGTTCGTCGAAAAGCGAAGGGCATTCTTGCTGAGATAGCTGAGAGCTGATAGCTGAGAGCTACCTGGCACAGTTGTTCTTCTCATCCAACATGTTGAACAACTGTGAACTGAAGCCAAAGCCGCCGCGGCCACCGCGCGTCGGAACTCCGCCTCCGCGTGATGCGAAGCCTCCGCGCTCGCTCCGGATGAAGATGCTCCGGTCGTCGATCGGAAGCGTCGACGCGCTGGCGCAGAACGCCTCGAGGCGGCCGTCGCGCCGGAGGTACTGTTCGACGTTCGACACGTAGAAGGCCGAAACGATCGCGTTGCGGCCCCTCAGATACTTGCCGACGGCACGGATAGCTTTGGGCCCGGCGAAGTCACCCACCACTGGCACGATCAGGTTACGGTTCTCCAGGTCCTTGATGAACGCAAAATTCTCTTCCGTCGCGAGGAAGCCGCGGGGAACCGACGCGTCGTCGGTCGCTGCCACAATCTCTGCGAAGCTCGGGAACGATCCGGGACTGCCGGGTGTGACCTCGTAGCGGATCTCCGGACCTCGCGTGTAAAACTCCTCATAGACCTCCTCGACGCCTTTGAGGTCCGCCTCGGTCACGCTGCGCTCGCCTTTGCTGGCGGCGAGGACGCGACGGATTGCGCCGATGTTCTGCTTGAAGAGGTCCTGGCTGGGCAGCAGCCTGTGGTCTGTGTACGCGTCCCTGATCTGCTGGACGCTCGACTGACGGCCCAGCCCGGTCGGTCGCTTCCTTGAGAAGAGCCGGGACACGAAGTCGGCGCGGTCCGCGGACAGCTCGAAGAGCGCCTTGTACATCAGGTGCAGGTGCAGGTTGCCGCGGCGGACGTCGATGATGAACGCCATCGCCGGCCTGACCGCAGCGATATAAGTAAAGTTCTGCTCGGGGCCGACGCCAAGATAGGCGCGCCCGGGCCGCGCCAGGCGCGTCAGTTCAGGAATGACGCGCTGCGCGTACAGCTCATTCGAGACAAGGTTGTCGGAGCGGAAGTGCCCGTCCGGCTCCGACAACTCTGCGATGAGCGTGAAGAACTCCGCTCCGCTCAGGCGAACCGGAAGGCGGTTGGCAGGAGGCTGCGCTGCCGGGGCAACTGGTTGTGCCCGGACGACCGGCGCCAGTATGAGCAGCGCGATCGCAAGCAGCGTGCGTCGGGTCATGAGTTCCGGCCAATCCCTTGATCGACAGCTCAGCCAAAGCTGTCGGTGTTGTCCGTCAGATCCGTCTGATCTGCGCGATCCGTGTGATCAGTGTGATCCGTGTGATCCGCGTTCCTACTTGATTGGCGAGTAGTCGGTGGCGTTAAGGAAAACCGATTCGGGCGACTTCGCCAGAATCTTTCCGTCGACCTGGGACGCCGCGGCAACTTTCTGCCATTCCGGGTCCGCGCTGAACTTTCCCCAGTTCGCCTTGGCCGCTTCGCGGCTCGGGTGCGCCAGGATGTAAACCAGCGTTGTTTGAGACGTTGGTCCGTCAGCGGGTACCCAATAGCCGATGCTGGTCATGTCGTACTTCTTGAAGAAACCAATGGTGTGATCGCGGAATCGAGCCTGGAGCGCCGGGAGCTTGCCTTCGTTGGTCGTGTAGGTGCGCATCTCAAAGACACGACCCGACTGTGCCGCTTCGGCGACAGGTTCCGGCGACAGCCGTCCGGCAGTGTATCCAGCCACCAGCAAGGCCGTTGCGAACGCGACACGAAATAGTGCGGTCTTCATCACTTGTCTGCCTCCTCAATACTGAGATTTCGGGGTCATCGATGACGTATGGCGGGCCATTTTACATCGCCGCACAGATCTCGAGGGTTTGATAGGCTTCCCAAAAAACATGCGCTGGGCGGTTATATGGCTCGTGCTCATCGGCCTCGTTCTCGTGCCCTTCTTCCTCTTCGAGACCGAGTTCAACGCTTTCGCTACGCGCATGACCCGCGGCGACACGGCGCTGTGGCTGGCGGCGTCCGCGATCTTTGGTCTGCTCGCCTTTGATGTCGTCCTTCCCGTACCGTCGAGTATCGTGTCGACTGCGGCTGGCGTGTTGCTCGGCTTCTGGCGCGGCGCCGGAGTCGTCTGGCTTGGCATGATGGTCGCGTGCCTGCTTGGTTATGCGATCGGAGCCCGCGCGTCTGGGCTGGCGCAGAGGTTCGTGGGCGAGGCCGGACTGGAGCGTGCCGATCGGCTGGTGCGCCGCTATGGCGACTGGACGATCCTCATCTGCCGGCCAGTGCCCGTCCTGGCCGAAGCCAGCGTCATCTTCGCCGGCCTGGTCGGCGCGCCGTTCGCACGATTCTTTGCATTGACCGCGCTCTCGAACCTCGGCATCGCGCTCGGCTACGCCGCGTTCGGCGCGTTCTCGATGCGCATGGATTCGTTCCTTCTCGCGTTTCTGGGTGCCTTGATTATCCCGGGTCTAGTGATGGCGATTGCAAGGCTGACGATTGGTACAGTCGGCAGTCGGACGTCGTGAGTCGGGAGTCAGAGTCGACAGTCACAGTCGGCAGTCTTGTCGGCCTCCTCGGTGCCAGATACTGCGCGGGACCTGTGAGACGCTCTGGCACCTCGCACTGAGTCAGTCCTGCTCCACGTTATCATCGTGTCGTGTGGCACAGCCTGTGGCGGCCGAGCGTCCGCAATTGCACGGCGCTGGTGGTAGTCCTGGCGTCAACGGCGAGCAGCGCAAGCTGTACTCGCACGCCCAGGCTGAACACGATCGAGCATGGCGGGAACGGACCGCCGACCCTGGTACTGCTTCACGGGTACGGGTCCTCGGCGGAACAGTGGGCGCCCTTCACGAAGACCATCCGCTGGCCGGAGCATGGGCGATTCGTCTTCCCGCAGGCACCGGACGTTACTCTCCCACCCGATGGACCACCCGACGGCCGGGCCTGGTGGCGGCTGGACTTGGTCTCACACATCCCTCCCGGACAGTCGCTGCCCGACCTTTCGGCCTCGCAGCCTCCAGGGCTCAAGACCGCTGCCTCGCTCGTCGAGGAACTGCTCGGGAGCATCGGACGATCTGGCGGCGGCCCGATCGTTCTCGGTGGATACTCCCAGGGCGCGATGGTGGCGAGCGAAGTGGCGTTTCGTTCCGACACACCGCTTCGAGCTCTCGTCCTGCTTTCCGGCACGATGGTGGACGAGGCGTCGTGGGAACGAAACTTCTCCAGGCGGCGGGGGTTGCCAGTGTTCATCGCCCACGGACGGGCCGATACCATCCTGCCGTTCGCCGTCGCCGATCGATTCCGTCTGAAGCTCGAAGCCGCGGGGGTCAAGGTCACGTGGCACGCCTTTGAGGGTGGGCACGAAATTCCAGGGGAAGTGATCGCGGCACTGAATGCGTTCCTCGCCCCGCTGGTCGTCGGATGACGACGCGATGCGGCCTGACTGTGGTCGAATCAGAGGACGAGTTTTGTATGACTGCCACCGGTGCCGCCCTTCGAGTGACGTCGTGGCCTCTTGGCTGCCTCACCCTCATGGCAGTTGGGCTGGCCGTGCTGGCCGTGCCAACACGGCTCGAAGGTCCCCCTCTGCTCGTCATTAGTGCAGGCCATGCCCTTTCCCTTATTGACGTCGTGGGACTTCTCCCCTTGATGGCTGGGGCGATCTGGCTTCATTCAGGTCTATGGAGCCGCCGTGCGTCGATCGAAGGGTGGCTTCTGGAGCAGCCCGCCGTCGCCGGCGGATACCTGTTCGCTGCTGGCCTCGGTCTGGGTTTGCTGCTGGCGTCGGCTTTTTCGGACTTCTTTTGGTGGTGGGCGATCGGCGCCCTGCTGTTCGGGGTGATGCACGTTCCGCTGGTGACCGCCGCATTGCGCCAGCAGAACCACTCTGCAAGCCGGAACAACTCCTGAACGCCACATCTCCGTTAGCTTCTTCGAGATTCGCGCGATCCGCGTACCGTGAAATCGCGATCAGTGAGGCGCCCGCGCCAGCACTCTGCCGATTTCCAGCAGCATCTGCTCCTCGGCATCCGTGAACGTCCGCTCACGGCGATTGGCGATTCCCAACGCGCCCACCGCCTCGTCGCCACGAAGCATCGGGACGACGACCGATCCCTGAAGTCCGGTCGCCCGCGCGCCTGGGCGGACGTCGCCGGTCGCGTCCGTCTGAATGTTGCAGGCGTTGACGGGCAGCTTGCGCTCGACGGCCAGGCCAGCCATTCCTTTGCCGACCGGCACATCCTTGATGGTGTCGAGCACGATCTGCGGAATCCCATCGCTCGCGGCTTTCAGGTGCAGCACGCCGTCGTTGCCCAGGATGTGAATGGTCCCGCTGTCGGCGTCCATCCGCGCGAGGATTCGCCGCAGGGTGTCGTTCCACGCAAGCCCGCTCAGCACGGCGCGCTCGATTTCCGATAGGAAGTCGTCCGGCGTCACCGACTTGCCTTGCCCGGTGTCTTCAGGCGCCATCGGTGACTCCAAGGTGGGCGAGGATGAGGGAATAGACGTCGACCGAGTCGATCGGTCGGTCCGGGATCAAGTGCTTCTGCCGGCTCATGACGAGCGGGCCCTCGTCGTCTCCGGTGAGGCCGGGCCGGCCATGCGATCCTTTAACGAGTGACGCGTCGAGTGGAATCACGTCCATGAGGGTCCGGAACCCCAGCGTCTTCCTGGCGAGCTTCCAGCCGATGTTCAACGCAGGCATGCGGATCGCCGGATCGAGCAGCAGCTCGACCGGATCGTAGCCCGGCTTCCGGTGGATGTCGACGGTCCGCGCGAAGTCGGGCGCGCGCTGGTCGTCGAGCCAGTAGTAGTAGGTGAACCACGCCTGCGGCACGGCGACGGCGACCAGATCGCCGGCCCGTGGGTGATCGATTTTGTGCGCTGCCTTGCCCGCCGCGTCGAGCACGTTGTCGACACCCGGCGTTTTCTTCCAGAAGTGATCGGACCTCGTTGTGCCGCGACCGGTCGTTGACATAAACGTGGGCGACCTGATGGTCAGCGACGGCAAATGCGGCGCTCGCGCCCGGGTCCAGCATCTCGAGTCCAAGCTCCTCGCGAACGGCAACCAGGCCGTGCGTTCGCAGCGTTCTATTGATGTGCACAGGTGTCGTCACATCGCACAAGCCGTATTCCGACAAGACAACGACCTGCACGTCTCGCGACTCGTAGAAGCTGATGAGATCGCCGCACAGCTCGTCGATCTGACGGACATCCGCCGCCGCGGCCGGATTGCCGGGTCCGACGCGCTGCAAGTTGTAGTCGAGGTGCGGGAGGTAGACGAGCGATAGTGTCGGCGTGAACTTCTGCTCGACGTATCTGGCCGCTTCGGCAATCCACCGGCTGGACTCGATCGACGCCGTCGGTCCCCAGAAATTGAAGAGCGGAAACGTTCCGAGCTTCGCCTGAAGCTCGTCGCGCAGTCCGGCCGGGGCCGTGTAGACGTCCGGCAGCTTCCTGCCGTCAGCGGGGTACATCGGCCGCGGCGTTACGGAGTAGTCCGCCGCCGAGTACATGTTCTACCACCAGAACACGTTGGCGCACGTGAACGCGGGATCGATGGCTTTCGCGCGCTCCCAAATCTTCGGGGCCTGCACGAGCTGGTTGGACTGCTTCCAGAAACGGATCTCGGCGTCCTCGCGCGCGTACCAGCCGTTGCCGACGATGCCGTGCGCCGAAGGGTAGCGGCCGGTGAGGTAATTGGATTGCGCCGTGCAGGTGACCGCAGGAAACGCTGGCCGAATGCGCGTCAGAGCGCCGCTGCCGGCCCACCGCTTCAGGTTCGAGGCGGCGGCCCTGACCATGCCAGGGGTCAGGCCGACGACGTTGAGGACGACCGTTCTCGTCATTACTTGGACGAGCGGGTGCTGGACGAGCGGGTGGACGAGCGGGGACTGGACGAGGAGCCGTCGGCCGCGCCCCGCTCAGCGATCTCGTCGATGGTCGCCAGTACCCACTCGTACTCGCGCGCAATCGACTCGCCGAGATCCATCTTCAGACCGGGAGGCAGGACGCCCCAGGTGTAGGTCTCGATCTCGAGGTGCGTGGTGAATGGATTCTGCGCCGCGGCCGCGAGGACCCTTCGCACGTAGTCCTGCGTCGAGGCGAACGCCGCGTACTCGCGCGCGAAGAGCGGCACGTGAAAGTGAATGCGCCACTCGGACCCCCGCGAGCCCGGGTCGTCGAGCGCAACGTCGAGGTCGGGGTAGCGGCGGAGAGCGTTGTCCTGTTGCTCGACGACCTGGTGCAGGTATGTCGCATCAGCAAATGGACGCAGCTCGGCGGCGAGGGATTCCGCCTGGCGCGGGTCGCTGGGGAAGCGGACCAGTACCGCCGAACTCAGCTGCACGCGCCCCACCTGGATACCAGCGGCCACCAGCCGCTCGAGCGCCACCGCGGGATCCTCGTACTCGACGGCGAAGTGACAGCAGTCGAAGCAGATCCTGATGTGGTCTTGAAGATGGCGGCGCGCATCGTCGGGTCCGATCCCAAGCTTCGCCGCGAGGATCAGCGCGCCGACCGAGAACAGCCACTGCTCGAAAAACGCGACCGTCTCGTCAGTGTTCTCGAGAACGCAGTCCGGTTCCGGTTCGATGTCGAGGTGGATGAGGACGCCATGCTCGCGTCGGATGCGCACGAGCGCGTCGGCGACGCGGACGACGTTCCTTGTCATCGTCTCCCACGACTCCGCTCCGGCGCCGGCTACCCAGGGCTTGTACGACAACGGCGTCGTCGAGACGCCGCCGTCGAGCCCTGCGGGCAGCAACGCCAGCAGGATCTGAATCAGATCGAGCGTGTACTCGACCCTGGCATCGTCCCGCCAGTCGGGCGCGTAGACGTTGGCCTTGACCGAGGTGCCGTGAAACGGCCCGTAAGGGAAGCCGTTGATGATCGCGACATACAGGCCTTCGCGGTCGAGGAACGCGCGAAACTCGCGCAGCCGGTCGACCTCGAGCAACTCCCGCGCTTCGCGCGCCGAGAGCCTCAGCCCGACGCCAAATGGCTCGGCCGGCGAGAAGCGAGCCTTGAGCGCCGGCGCATGTTTCTTCAGGTTTGCGAAGACGCCGTCCCACCCGTCAGCGGCGTGGATGTTGGTGCAGTAAGTGAGGTGAAAAGGATGGATTTCAAAGGCGCTAGGAGTCAGGAGTTTGGAGACATGGACGAAAGACAGCGGAGCGCGCAACTTCAGTTGCGCGTCATCGTCCGATCTGACGATTCGCGCTCCGGCGATCAATAGCTCATGGACGCGCAACTAAAGTTGCGCGCTCCTCGTTCGAGCTCCGGGCGAATCTTGAACCGCGCCGACTGACTCAGGAACTGCACCGGGTTCTCGAACACCAGACGATGGATGAGTGTCTCGGGGTGCTTGCGCCGGCGCATCTCCATGATGAACCGTGGCACGGCCATCGAGTCACTCGGGCCCCAGTCGCACGCGCCGGCGATGCAGATGCGATCCGGACCGAAGCGTTCGACGATGTCGGCAGCGCGTTGCGCGGAGACCTTGGTTTGGGGGTAAAGCGTGAGGCCCGCCCAATAGCCGTGGTCGAGGATCATCTGAAGCGTGTGCTCCTCGGCGTGATCGACGAGCACTCGGCCGGGCTCGAGCGTCGGAAAACTGCGTAGGACGTCGACCGAGATCCTGGTGCCCTTCAGCTTGTCCTCGAGGTGCGGCGTGTGGATGAGGATGAGCTGTTTGTGGGCGAGCGCCAGCTCGATCTGCTCGGTGTAAGTATCGATTTCGTTCCGCGTGACGCGGTTGAGGCCAATCTCGCCGATCCCGAGCACCGTCGGACGGTCGAGAAACGCCGGGATGCGCTTGAGCACCTCGCGCGACAACTCGCGATCGTCGGCCTCCTTCGGGTTCATCGCCATCCATGCGTAATGCTGGATGTGATACTGCGCCGCGCGCTTCGGCTCGAACTCCGTCAGCTGCCGGAAATAGTCCTCGAAACCATCGGCGTGGCTCCGGTCCCAGCCCGCCCAGAACGCCGGCTCGGTCACCGCGACGCAGCCCGATAGCGACATGTGCTGATAGTCGTCGGTCGTTCGCGAGACCATGTGGGCGTGATGATCGATGTACTTCATGATCGCGTCTCCCCGCTCCAGCGGTCGTACGCGCCGAGCGCGCTCTTGCGGTCGAGCGCGTCGAGCGGCGCTTCTCGCGGATCGCTGAGCAGCAACTGTATGAAGTCGACGCGGCTCGTGTTCTGTCCTGGGGGTACCGCCCGACTGAGTCCGCCGAGGGCCTCCGCGAACGCCTTCATCCGAAAGTCGCGGCCGGCGTACGCCGGGTCGGCGCGATCGAGGCGATCCAGGAACGCCGCTATTTCCAGCAGCTTCGTCCGGTTCTCGATGAAGTACTCATCGACCAGTTCCCTGGGGCTCAGGGGGCTCGGAGAGGACTTTCGGTTCATGACGCTCCTCGCGCAGCACGTGAGCGTGCTCGAAGTCGCGGAGCACGCCGATACTCCGGATCATAACGTCGCGACGAATTTCGTGCACGTCGAACGGCGCGCCAATCGAGCGCAACATCAGGATCGTCAGCGAGCCGCCAAGGTGCTCTCGAAACTCATCCAGCCCGCGGAGCACGCTCGACGGGTGGTCGTCGGCGTCGAGGTGCCGGCCGAGTTCCGGAACGTACACGGACAAGCCGAGCGCCGGCAGGAGCGAGATAATCCGCCGCCAGTCGTCTTCGGGCAGGAAGCCCGCCAGATACGAGTAGGTGGTGTCGAGCGCGATGCCGATCGCGACGGCCTCACCGTGACCCAGCCGGTGATCGGTGAGCTGCTCGAGCTTGTGCGCCGACCAGTGCCCGAAGTCGAGGGGCCGCGACGAGCCGAGCTCGAACGGGTCGCCACCGCTCGCGATGTGCGTCAGGTGCAGTTGCGCGCAGCGCCGGATGACCTGCTCCATCGGCGTCAGATCGCGCGCCTTGAGCTCGGCGGCGTGCTCCTCCAGGAAGTCGAAGAACGCACGATCCTTGATGAGCGCGGCCTTGATAGCCTCCGAAACCCCCGCGCGCCAATGTCGATCCGGGAGCGTGCGTAGAAACGCGATGTCGTTGATCACGGCAAACGGCGGCGCGAACGTGCCGAGATAGTTCTTCTTTCCAAACGCGTTGATGCCGTTCTTGACGCCCATCGCCGAGTCATCCTGCGCCAGCACCGTCGTCGGGACGCGGATGAGGCGAATGCCGCGATGGGCTGTGGCCGCCGCGTAACCTGCGGCATCGAGGACGGCACCGCCGCCGATCGTCACGACATAGGAATGACGGCAGAGGCCGGCGTCGTTGATCGCGCGATGGATTGCATCGACGTGACGCGGGTCGTTCTTCACCGCTTCGCCGCCGGGCACGACGACGACCGGCGCTGCCAGCTGGAGGACCGTTTTGTGCCGGCGCGCGTACTCCGCGATGCGATCGGGCAGGTCAGGATCGTGATCCAGGACGCCACTATCGAGCACGACAATCAGGCGAGACGGCGTCTGGTCGGCCGAGCGTGCCACGACATCGCGCAGCAACAGGTTCGAGGGGCTGACGACACCAGTGGTGAAGTAGACCGGATACTCGAACTCGACGCGGACTTTCTGCCTGATGACATCCATATTCTTCCCGAGGGGCTTTGCCCCTCGGACTCCCCGACACGCTCTCTCGCGCGCCGCTTCGCCGGCGCGCTCCGGTCGCGTGGCTCGCTCGCGGTGCTCGCTCGCACTGCTGAGACCGCTCTGGCGATTTATGAGATAAGTCCTAGCTTTCACTGAACTTGTCTCGCAAACGGTCTCCGTGTGATCCGTGTGATCCGTGGCTCTAGGTCACGGCAAACAACCGCGCCAGCTGTCCGGCGACGAGTCCGGTCGCGAGAATGACCAGGCTGTACAGTGCCCCTCCATACGAGGCGCCGATGACCGCGTCGAGGAGCACGAGCGACAGCACACCGGTTCTGATCGCGTGACGGATCGGGCCTGGTGTGGGGTCTTGGTGCGCGCCCCAGAATGCCGGCAGCACACGCCACGCCAGCACGAGCGTGAACGCCACGCCTGCCGCGCCAGCTGCCGATACGCCTCCCCGGCCTATGGCCACCGCCGCCAGGCCGACTAGCACCAGGCTCAAGGATATCAGAGCGTACGCCGTCACCCCTCGACGGCCCCCATGGACTTCGCCGCGGCTGACCGCCGTCACCGCGGCGATGTAGACGAGCGGCAGCAGCGCCAGCGGCCAGGCGTCGGTCAGCATCGCAGGGGCCGCCGCAATCCCAAGCAACAGGTTGAGCGCTCGACACAAGCCCATGTTCACCGGCCCGAGCAGTCCCTGGCGTTTCCCCCAGGCGTCGTAGAGCAGGACGCAGGCCGCCGTCGCTCCGGCGACGATGCCGGCGGCGGCCGTGGCGAGGGTCGCCGCCAGGATTCCGGTGGCAAGGAGGCCAGTGCCGAGTCCGGCGGCGGCCGTCGTAGAAACGCGTCCGCTCGGAATTGGCCGTTCGGGCCGTTCGATTCGGTCGAGTTCCCGGTCGAAGACGTCGTTGAGGACAACCCCGCCGGCATAGAGGCAGGCTGTCGACAAGAGCAGCCAGGCGAGGCGGGCAGGGTCGCCCATTCCGGCGACGGCATAGCCGGCAAGGACGTCGGCAAGTGCCGTCGCCACGTTGGCCGGGCGCACAAGCTCGACGTAGCCCCGATAGCTGCTCATCCGTGTCCTCGGATTCTCGGTCACCGGCCCAGGTTCCGCAACCGGGTCAGATCTCGATTTTCTCGCGGACGACCCGCCCCGGGAAAATTCGCAATCTGACCTCCGCCGAGGCGTTCTGCGATACGAAACGCGCACCGGCAAATATCGAACGAGATTGACCTTCGAGCTCTGCCAGTGTTACAAGCGTGCGACAAATATGGGCCTGTACAGCGGCGCATGAAGCAGTCGGGGTCGCTGTTACATTGTTCAGCCCAGGCTCGAGGCTCGTTTCTCTGTTGTCCCACAACCGGCTGCGCGAGCTCGCCCGGCCGACTGAACTGGAGCGTTGATGTCGAACATCCGCGAAGTCGCTAAGCGCGCTGGCGTGTCGACTGCGACGGTTTCGCGAGTGCTCAGCCGACCCGACGTCGTGTCGCCAGACACCCGGGTGCGCGTGCTCAAGGCGGTCGAACGCCTGGGCTACGCACCGAACTCGGTGGCCAAAAACTTGCGGACGCTCAAGTCGCGCAAGCTACTCGTCACGGTCCCCGACATCGCGAATCCGTTCTTCGCACTGATTCTCCAGGGGATTGAGGATGCGGCGCAGAAAAACGGCTACGCCGTCCTCGTCGGCGATACGCAGGACGACGAGACGCGCGAGGAGCGCTACGCGCAGATGCTGAAGCAGAAGGAAGCGGACGGCCTGATTTTCTTGGGTCACCGGCTTCCGCGCGTGGCAGCGAGCGTGGTGCAGGAGTCGTCGCCGCTCTGTGCGCCGATCGTCAACGGCTGCGAGTTCAGCGCCGAGCTGGGCGTGCCGAGCGTTCATATCGATAACGCGAAGGCGTCGGCCGAAGCGATGCAGCACCTCTTCGAGCTCGGGCATCGCGCGATCGGCATCGTGACCGGACCGCTGCGCAGCCCGCTCAGCCGCGACCGTCTCGCTGGCGCGCGCGCATCGGCTCGCGAACGCGGCTGCGAGCCGGACCTCATCGTGATGCAAGGCGACTTTTCGATTCAGTCCGGCGCAGAGGCCGCCGGAGCGCTCCTGCAACGCGAACATCCGCCAACAGCGATCTTTTGCTTCAACGACGAGATGGCAATGGGGGTCATCCGTTGCGCGCGCCGCCGCGGGCTGCGCATCCCCGAGGACTTGTCGGTTGTCGGCTTCGACGACATCCGCTTCGCGCAGTGTCTGGAGCCGCCGCTGACGACCATTGCCCAGCCGATGCGGGCGATTGGCGAAGGTACCGTCAGGCTCCTCCTCGAAATCCTCAACGGCCACCACGTGACGCCGGTGTCGGTCACGCTGCCGCACACCCTGCAGGTCAGGTCCAGTACGGCTGCGCCGCGTCGCAATGCTGAATGCTGAATGCTGAGTGCTGAAGTGAATTGCGAGTCGCTTACTTCAGCAGTCAGCACTCAGCATTCAGCATTGCAGGTGTCGCCCTGCAACCGATTACATCAGGTTATAATCTCCGGCTGATATTGCTTCTCGACGCCACTCGCTTCGGCTGCTCGCTGCTCGCTGTTGCAAGCTAGCGACGACGTGCGGAGCAGCGAGCGCGAGCAGCGAGTCGCGAGCAATTGAAAGCAGAAATCATGTCCAATAAACTCGCCATCCTCGTCGGAGGCGGCCCGGCCCCCGGCATCAATTCGGTCATCGGCGCAGCGACCATCCGCGCCAGGCTCGAAGGCATCGACGTCGTCGGCATCCGCGACGGGTTTACATGGATCATGCAGGGCGACATCGATCACGTCGTCCCGCTTACGATCGATACCGTCAGCCGCATTCACTTCCGCGGCGGTTCGCACCTCGGCATCGCGCGTGCCAATCCCACGAAAGACCCGGCGCTCCTCGACAAGACCATCGACTCGCTGCTGCGGCTGGACGTCTCGCAGCTCGTGACGATCGGCGGCGACGACACCGCCTTTTCGGCGATGAAGCTCGAGGCGCGCGCCGCGGGCCGGATTCGCGTCGTCCACGTGCCGAAGACGATCGACAACGACCTCGACCTGCCAGCGCACGTCGACACGTTCGGGTTCCAGTCTGCTCGCCACTACGGCGTGGACATCGTCAAGAACCTGATGGTCGACGCCAAGACGACGTCGCGGTGGTACTTCGTGATCGCGATGGGCCGGAAGGCTGGTCACCTGGCCCTCGGCATCGGCAAGGCCGCGGGCGCGACGACGACGCTCATCACCGAGGAGTTTACGGCGCCGATCCGGTTGAAGACGATCGTCGACTCTCTGGTCGGGTCGATCCTCAAGCGGCTGGCCGACGGCCGCCGCGACGGCGTGGCGATGATCGCCGAGGGCGTTGCTCTCGACATCGCCCATGAGGACATGGACAGCCTGGCGAGCGCCGAGCGCGACGCCCACGGCCACTTGCGTCTCGCTGAGGTCAACCTCGGCGAGGTCCTCAAGGCGCAGGTCACGGCACGTCTGCAGCAGCTCGGCATCAAGACGACGATCGCGGAGAAGAATATCGGTTACGAGTTGCGCTGCGCCGACCCGATTCCCTTCGACATGGAGTACACCCGCGACCTTGGCTACTGCGCCGCGAAGTACCTGGTGTCGGGCGGCAATGCGGCGATGGTCTCGATGCAGGGCGGCCACTTCGTGCCGATTCCCTTCGCCACGATGATCGACAGCGAGACCGGCCGGACGCGCGTGCGGCTCGTCGACATCTCGTCGACGCGCTACGCGATCGCGCGGCGCTACATGATTCGGCTGCGCAAGGACGATTTCGAGGATGCGCAGGAATTGGCGACGCTGGCGAGTACAGCCAAGCTGACGCCGGACGAGTTCCGCAAGCAGTTCGAGTATCTGGTGGCGGAGGAGCCGCCGCCGCTATTCATCGACCAGAAAGGCGAGCGGGCGAACTGACAATTGCAATGCTGAATGCTGAGTGCTGAATGCTGAAGTAAATTCAGGATTCACTTCAGCATTCAAAATTCAGCACTCAGCATTGCAAGGTTCTACTGCGGTGTCGCGACCAGGAACGCCGCGAGATTTCGCATCGTAGTGCGGTCGATCGAGTCCGCAAGCGAGTCCGGCATGATCGACGTCTTGGCCTTGGTGCGCGACTTGATCTGAGACTTGGGCAGATCGGTCGCCTTCCCGTCGGCGGTGAGGACCGAGACAGTCGCGCCTGCATCCCTGAGCACCAGACCGCTGATCTTCTTGCCGTCGGTCGTCTCGATGACGGTCGTCTCGTGTTCCGGCACGAGCTTCCGATTGGGGAAGAAGATCGATTCGAGCAGCGCCGCTTTCGACGATCGCAAGGGTGAAGCCGAGAGGTTCAGGCTCGCGACCCCGTGGTCGCTGCCGACCGAGCCAAACTTGTGGCACGAGGCGCAGTTGGCTTCGAACGCCTTGCGGCCGGCGTCGACGTCGAGGACCTGCTGAGGCTGGTAGACCGTTTCCTCGAACATTTCCTGACGGCTGAGGACGCGACCCGTGGTCCGCGCCGCGAGTGGAGCGGTCGGGCCGGCGCCACGCCCGCCGCCACGTCCACCGCGGCCTGCGGCAGCCGCAGCCTGCCGCGCCTGGAGATCGGCAAGTTCCGTCGGCGTAAGCGGTGAAAAGTCCGGCGCCTTCTCGTAGAGCAGCGCCTTTTCGTCATCGGTCGCATAAAGATCCGACACCGAGTCGAAGAACTGCCCGACGAAGTTGATGAACTGTGCGCCGCCGCGCCATTTGGAGGCGCGGCCGAACACCTCGGCGAGCTGTGCTTTCTCGGCCGGCGTCCAGCCTTGCTTGATCATCCGCAGCGCGTAGAGGTAGTGGAGCTGCAGTTCCTGCTGGTCGTTTGTCTTGGGCATCGCCGCCAGGATCTTCGAGATCGCCGCGGGCTGCCCCGCGTAACCGAGCATCAGCGCCAGCTCGCGATTGATTCGTTCGTCTTGAGCGGGGAAGTGGTTGATGATGAGCGCATTCAACTGCTGTCGCTGAGCCGGCGGCAGGCCGTCCTTGACCTCCGTCGTCGTATACATGAACGTTCGATAGAGGCGTAGCTTGTTGTCGACCGACAGGTTGGTCTGCTTCAGCATCCCGAACTGCTTGTCGAGCACCGGCTGAAGGCTCTCGCCATTGGCGGTGCGGACCCACGCGAGCATCCCTTCGAGCGCGCCGAACGGGTTGGTCTCGGCGAGCACACGATCCTTCCACTCCGCGCGCGCGGTGTTCTCGATGGCGATGCGGCCGGCCCATCGAACGAACCGATCCGGATCGTTGAGGAGCGCGTAGACGTCCGCGACGGGCGCGAGACTTGGCTTGTCGGGCGACTGGCCCATGCGCATCAAGGCTTCGGCAGCGCGCCGGCGTACGACCGGCTCCTTGTCCTTCAGCGCGGCGGCGGCGACCGCCTTGGCCGCCTCGCCCTGCACGCCCGCCACGTAAGTGACAGCGGCGCGGACGTCGGCGTTGGGGTCCTTGATGAGAGCGGTGAGGAGCGCCGCGCTCGGGGCTGCGCCGTGACGCTGCATCTCGTAGATGGCGCGGGTTCGATCCAGGCTGGTCGCCGAGACGCTGCGCGCGAGCTTCTCGAGTTCACCACTGAAGTTCCTGGCATCCATTGCGGCCTTGACTTTCTCGATCGCCGCCCACCCCCAGCTCGAGAGTGGCTGCGGCTGACGCACGACGGCGAGAATGCCAGTCATGTCCGGCGCTGGCGGGACCGTGCCCGTGTAGCGGAGGCGCCAGAGTCCGCCGGTCGTGCTCCGCCCGCCGGTCGTGAAATACATCATTCCGTCGGGGCCGACTTCGACGTCGGTGATGTTGAACGGCTCGCCATGGACGAACTCGGCGCGATCGGCGCGCGCCGTGTAGGTCGCGCCGCTCGGCGTCAGCGCCGTATAGAGCAGCCGCCCGCGCGACCAGTCGGCCTCGAAGATGTTGTCGAAGAACTCCCTGGGGTAGGCGTAGCTCGTGTAGAACTCGACGCCGACTGGTGAGCCGCGTCCGAGATCGCGCGTCGGCGGCAGCGAGTCGATGTAGTACGGCGGGTACTTACCCGAACCGTTCTTGTAGCCCTGGTTCCCGTTGAGAATCTGGTGCGCCGTCCGCACTTCGCGGTACCAGGGCAGGCCGATGTCCCATTCCATGTCGCTGTCGAACAGGAACGCTTCCCCCGCGAGGTTGTAGCCGTAGTCGTAGGCATTGCGATTCCCGCCGGCGAAAACGCTGAATTTCTTCGACGCCGGATCCCAGTCGAAGATCGCGCTGTGCGCGCCCTCGCGCGAGCTCTGGCCGAAGTTGGCGAAGTAGGGCAGGAACTGCGCGTCCTTGTCCTTCAGGACCGGTGAGGTCAGATCGAGCGCGGCGTCCGCGATCGTTTCGTTGTTGCCGACGATGACCGAGAAGCCGCCGTCTGGCCGGCGGCGGATGGCGTGGGGCCCGTGCTCCTGAATCGAGCCGGCCATCGCCAGCGTTTCAAACGTGTCCATGACGTCATCGCCGTTGGTGTCTTCCATCCGGAAGATGCCGGCGCGATTGTTGATGTTCGGGCCTCCGCGGCCGCCGCCCGGCGGCGGCGGGGGCGCCGCCGCAACCTGTTCGGGCGTCGGGACCATCGCGCACGCCGCGTAGAGCGTCCGGCCCTCGAACCACAGGCCCTGACAGTTGCGGACCTTCTCGCTGATCACCTTCTCGGACTCGTAGATCCCGTCCTTGTTGTTGTCGAGAAGAATCCGCGGGAAATCCAGTTCCTTCGACACGACCAGGCGGCCGAGGCTGTCGAAGGTGATGACCACGTAGCTGTCGCCCTTCTCGGGCGGATTCATGCGCTCGATGACAAAGCCCGGCAACGTGCTGAACTTGACGCCGGCGACGGTCTGAGTGACGAGACTCGCCTGATTCGGCGCTTGTGCCAGCGGCGCCCCGCTCGTCAGCACGGCGATGCCGGCCGAGGCGAACACTGCCCGCACGTATCGAGTTGTCATGGCTGCAAACCTCCCCAGAAACCTTGCTTTCTAGCAAGCGCCTACGACGCGAGTCAAGCGCGCGTTACGCGACGCCTCCATTTCGCTATGACAAATGCCGCGACCTCGATGCGTTAAGCATTTGAGAGTTCAGCGCTTGCCACAGGTGCGTGCGGTTTCGTATGGCGAATCGGCGCGACGGCCGTCGTCACGGTCGAGGTCATTGGTCTTGCAGCCGGGGCGCCGGGCAGCGCGATTTCGCGGCATTCGTGGGTCATGGCTTGCCCTGGAGTGAACCGTAATGACCACTCAGCAGGCGCGTCGAACTACTCACCAAGTTCACCTGGTCCTCGCTTCTCTCGTCTGCCTGATCGTCTACCTCCAGGTCGGCCCGCCGATGCAGGCCGCGACGGTCCCGACAGGATTCAGCGAAACGCTCGTCGCGAGCGGCTTGTCGAGCCCGACCGCCATGCAGTTCGCGCCCGACGGGCGCCTGTTCGTCGCGGAGCAGGGCGGCCGCCTTCGCGTCATCAGGGACGGCGTCTTGCTACCGACGCCGTTCCTGACGGTCACCGTCAGCTCCGTCGGCGAACGCGGCCTGCTCGGCGTCGCCTTCGATCCGGAGTTCGCCACCAATCAATTCCTCTACGTCTACTACACGGCAACGACCCCGGCCATTCACAATCGCATCAGCCGGTTCACCGCCAACGGCGACGTCGCCGCGGCTGGAAGCGAAAAAATTCTGCTCGACCTCAACAACCTGAGTAGTGCCACCAATCACAATGGCGGCGCGCTTGCGTTCGGGCCAGACGGCAAGCTCTACGCCGCCGTCGGCGAGAACGCGAACGGTGCTCACTCTCAGACGCTCGCGAACCTGCTTGGCAAGATGCTGCGAATCAATCCGGATCGCGGCCCGATCGGCCAGCCGCACCCGACGCTCGTTCCGACGGACAACCCGTTTTACGGCACCGCCACCGGCAACAACCGTCTCATTTATGCGCTCGGGCTGCGAAACCCCTTCACCTTTGCCTTCAATCCCGGGCAGACGCAGTTCTTCATCAACGACGTCGGGCAGAACACGTGGGAAGAGATCAACGACGGCCTCGCCGGGGGAAACTACGGCTGGCCGAACACCGAGGGCACGACCACCAATCCGGCATACGTCAGCCCGCGGCATGTCTACGATCACTCGTCAGGCTGCGCCATCACCGGCGGAGCGTTTTACGCGCCGTCCACGCCGCAGTTTCCATCGAGCTACTTCAACGACTATTTTTTTGCCGACTACTGCGGCGGCTGGATCCGAAGGCTCGATCTTTCGGGAAACACTGTCAGCAACTTCGCAAGCGGCATCCCGTCGCCAGTCGATTTGAAGGTGGGCCCTGACGGAAGCCTGTACTATCTCGCGCGCGGTTCGGGCGGCGTGGTCTACAAGATTTCGTACGCGGCCAATACGCCCAGCATCACGCAGCATCCGTCCAGCCGGACGGTCGCGCCGGGCACGTCAGTGACGTTCAGCGTCCGCGCATCGGGACCGGCCCCGCTCAGCTATCAATGGCAGCGCAACGGCGCCAACATCCCGGGCGCGACTGCCCAGGACTATTCGCTCGTCGCCGCTGCCGGCGACAACGGCGCCCGCTTCCGCGCCATCGTCAGCAACAGCTTCGGCAACGTGCTGAGCAATGAAGCCACATTGACCGTTACCTCGAATCAGCCGCCAGTCGGGACGATCACACAGCCCGCAGTGGGCACGCTCTATAACGGTGGCAGCGTGATTAGCTTCGCGGGCACGGCCACCGATCCCGAGAACGGCACGTTGCCCGCGTCCGCATTCACGTGGCGAGTCGACTTTCATCACGCGGCGCACTCGCACCCCCATGTCCCCCCGACCTCCGGCGTGACGAGCGGCTCCTTTACGGCTGCGACGACCGGCCACACGGAAACGGACGTGTGGTATCGCATTTTCCTGGAGGTTCGCGATTCCGCCGGCGCGACACAGACGACCTTCAGGGACGTGCTGCCCCGCAAGGTCAACCTCACGATTGCGACCAATCCCGCCGGCCTGCAGCTGCGGCTCGATGCGCAACCCGTCAGCACGCCGCTGACCTTCGAAAGCGTCGTCGGCGTCGTTCGCGGACTCGAGGCGCCAGCGACGCAGGTGTCTGGGGGGACGACCTACGAGTTTGTCTCGTGGTCTAACGGAGGGGCCTCGAGCCACAACATCTCGACGCCGGCCACGAACACGACCTACACCGCGACCTACCGCGTCGCGACGGGTGGGACGGGCAACGGGTTGTCGGCGACATACTTCAACGACATCTCGTTCACCGGCACGACGGTCACCCGCGTCGATCCGATCGTCGACTTCAATTGGGGATCGGGATCGCCCGACGCGGCCATTGCCGCCGACACGTTCAGCGCGCGCTGGAGCGGACAGATCGAAGCCCCCGTCACGGGCACCTACACGTTTTACACGGTGAGCGACGACGGCGTCCGGCTGTGGGTCAACAACCAGCAGGTGATCGACAACTGGACCGACCACGCGCCGGTCGAGAACAGCGGCACCATCGCGCTCACCGCCGGTCAGCGCTACGACATCAGAATGGATTTCTACGAAAGCGGCGGCGGCGCGACGGCGCGGCTGCTGTGGAGCGGCCCCTCGATTCCGAAGGCCGTGGTTCCGACCGCGCGGCTGTACGCGTCGGGCCCGGCGACGACGTCGATACGGGTGAACTTCCAGCCCTCGACGGCGCCCGTACCGTCGGGCTATCTGGCCGACAGCGGACTCGTCTACGCTGCTCGCGGCAACGGTCAGACCTACGGATGGAACGCCGACAACTCCGCGCAGACACGAGATCGCAACGCGGCGAACTCCGCCGACCAGCGCTACGACACGCTGACGCACCTGCAGAAGCCGGCGGTGCCTGATGGCGTCTGGGAGATCGCAGTGCCAAATGGCACTTACGTCGTGCGAGTCGTGTCCGGCGACGCGAGCAACTTCGACAGCGTGTTCCGTATGACGGTGGAGGGCGTCCTGACAGTGAGCGGCACGCCGACCACGACGACCAGGTGGATCGAAGGAACGTCGACGGTGACCATCACTGATGGGCGCCTGACAATCCGCAGCGGGGCCGGGGCCAACAACAACAAGATCTGTTTTGTGGAGATAACACAGACTTAAGTCGGTAGTCGGTCGTCGGTAGTCAGCAGTCACAGTCGACAGTCTGAGTCGACAAGCTGGTCGACAGTCGACAGTCGCAGTCGATTGCGACTCCTGACGAGCGACTCGGACTACGGACTGCCGACTGCCACCGCCGACTCAGATTGTCGACTGAGGCTGCCGACTAACGACCGCCGACTGACGACTGTCTTATTCTTCGATGCGTGGCGCCTTCGGGTGTTCAACCAGGTGCATGTCCAGGCTTGGATCGAACGCAGGTCGGGCGAGGCGCATCGATGCCCATAGCGCCACGGCGAGCACGGCGATGCCGGTCAGCCCGATCACGACCATCAGCGACCAGACCATCGGGCGGAACGGCTCGACGAGTTCGCTTTCCTGCATCGAGACCGCGACGAGCCACGACAGGTTCGGAAAACTCTCATGAAGCCGACTGCGCGCGACGGCGACGACGCGATCGGTGCCGTCGGTCGAGCGCGAGCGGAAACTGATCCGCGCCTGCGGGTCGTTCTCCGAAGCAGTCAGACGCTCTTTCAGGATGTCGGCGCCGTAGAACCGGGACCCGGGGGCCACGGCCTGCCGGCTGAAGACGATCGAGCCGTCCTGGCGGATGAGCACCACCTGTCCGGTCGACCCAAGCTGAAGGCCGCCGATGCCCTGAAGCATCTCCTGACTGCTCGCGACAATCTTCATGATCCCGGCGAGCTCGTCACTCTCGGGCGCCGCGACAGGCACCGAGATATCGAACGCATACACGTCCGCGCTCTCGTCTCGGCGGACGTCGCTCACGGTAATGCGTCCGCGGCGCCTATCGTCGAGCGCCTGTGTGAACCAGCCTTCGTCGGCCTGGTTGTAGTCGGTCGTCAGGCCTGACGCGGCGACGACCCGTCCGTGCCGATCTGCCACCAGAATCTCGCGATACAACTGATCCTGCTTCACGACGTCGGACAGGAAGCGCGCGGCGGCGTTGGAGAGGACTCCGGCGAGCGCCGCCGGCACTTTCCGATCCTTCTGCCACTGCTCGTCGAACGCCGCGACGAGCTTCGCGTCCATCGGCTGGCGGGTTCCGTCCGCTGCAGCTCTGCGGATCTCCGGCACGCGCGCGATAACCGCGGCATCGACGATTCGACGGAACACGTAGGCGTCGGCCGAGGACGCGATGTGATCGGCTAACTGACCCAGCCGCGCGACCTCAGCATCGCGCACACGCGTATGGCCGGTTTCGATTGCATAGCGCGCACCGAGCACCAGGATGGGTAAAGCTACGATCAGGACGACCGTGAGCACTCGACGGTTGATCGAGAGGGAACCGGACGGCATGGGGGCCTCCCGGTGGGCCGAGATCGACAAGCCCGCCTTTTAATGAACTCTCGATCCGGCAGGCCCTGATGTCAAGTCATTCTGGAAGGCGGGCGGCCAGCGTCGAACTCCCAATTCTCAAAGGCCCAGCCGTCAGGCTTCAGACTTTCTGAGGATCGGTCCCGTGCCAGCGCCCGTTCGCTCGATGGCGCTGGCCACTTCGGTCAGGTCAGCAGTGGTCAGCTCGAGATCCGCTGCAGCGATCCAGCCGTCCACCTGCTTCGGGCTCCGCGCTCCGACGATGGCGCCGGTAACGCCGGGAGCGGCAAGAGTCCAGGCGACCGCGATTGCGCCGTCGGGCGTCTCATGGCGCGCGGCGATCGGTCTGAACGCCTCGGCCAGCGCCAGATTATTCTGCAGGCGCGGACTCTGAAATTCCGGCGACCGTGAGCGCCAATCGTCTTTGTCGAGCGCCGCCGCCCGCGCTTCGGTGAACGATCCGGTCAGCAAGCCCGATTGCATCGGGCTGTAGACGATGACGCCGGTGTCGTGGGCGAGGCACCACGGAAGCTCCGCGGCAAGCGCGTCTCGCCGGATCGCCGAGAACGGCGGCTGCAGAGTGTCGACGTGGCCGAGCCGCTCGGCGGCGTCGAGCCGATCGACTTTGTGATTCGACAGCCCGACTGCCCGCACTTTGCCCTCGCGCTTCAGGTCGAGGAGAGTCTGCCAGTAGACCTCGACCGGCGTGCCATCCTCCGCCGGCCAATGCATTTGATAGAGATCGATCTGGTCGACGCCGAGCCGCGTGAGCGATTGCTCGACCTCTCGCCTGAGCGATGCCGGTTCGCCGATCCGCAGCGATTGCGTCATCGGCTCTTGTTCGTTCCAGACCAAGCCGCACTTGGTGAAGACATAGGGCCGGTCGTCGGCAGGGTAGTCGCGAAGCAGTCGTCCGACCAGTTTCTCGGAATGTCCCAGGCCATACACGGCCGCCGTGTCGATCCAGTTCACGCCGCACTCGATCGCCCGGCGCATCGCCGCGAGCGATGCGTCGTCGTCTTGCGATCCCCAGGCGAATGACCAGCCCCCGCCACCGATCGCCCACGCTCCGAAGCCGACCCGCGTAATCGTCATCCCGGTCGTGCCGAGCGATCGCGTCGGCAACGTTGACATCTGCTTGTTCATGTTTCGATCCTGAAACCGTCTCAAACAGCGGCCTGGCCCGTGTGACTGCGCCTGCGACCGTGACTGCCGACTGCGACTGTCGACTGACTGACTGCCGACTGCGACTGCCGACTGTGACTGCCGACTGTGACTGCCGACTCTCGACTCCCGACTCCCGACTGTCTTATTCCGGCGTTATCTTCCCGGTAATCCGCCCCAGTAACTTCACTGCATAGACGCTGAGCCGGCCGCGCGTTTGTTCCATGTCGGCCGGACCGTTGAACAACCCGAGCGGTCGCAATTCATCGACCGCTTTGTCGTCGCCATCGAACGGGTGCGTGGCGATCCAGTACAGGATCTTGATGAGATCCTCTTTCGGGATGACCTCTTGAATCCGTTCGTAGACGACCATCGGCACGAACCGTTCGAGATCCTGCATCTGGAACACGTCGGGGACCGCGGCAACGAAGAGATAGTTGCGGACGCGCTGCACAGGATCGGCGACATGTCCGGGCGCCCAGTCCGGCAGGGCCCCGCGCATTTTGTCGAGCTGGGCGGCAGTCTGTTCGTCGGGCTCCTCGGCAAGGGGCGCGATCGGCGTGACCACGCCCGAGTCTGGCGGCAGCCGCGTAAAGATCAAGTCGCGGTCGATATCCGCCATCGTGACGTCGCGCCAGGACGCCGGCGGGTTCGTCCCCGGTGTCGCGCCGGCTCCGGAGCCGGGCCTGACCGCGGCGGTGGTTCGTCACGCGTTCACCCGGGACCACTTTCGCTTCTGGCGAGGGCGTCGCAACCGGCGGCGCCGAAGCGTCCGTCCGAGCGTCGCCTGTTGGCGGGGCTGCCGCTGTAACTGCTGGTGGAGTTTGGGGTTGCGCCTGAGTTTCCGGCACGACAACCGGAGCTGCAGGCGCCCGTTCCTCCCCGAAGGTGGCTGGCACCTTCCCGGGAAAGGTGCCAGCCACCTTTTGCGGGCTTCGCCCCTGGGCTTCGCTCAGGACGCCGACGGCGACCCACGCGGCCAGCGCGACGCCGACCCAGGCCTTGCCCGGCGCGGCGGCGAACCGTTGCTCGGAATCCCATCGGAACATCTTCGCGCCGGCGAGGCACCCGGCGGCGCCGATGAGGACGAGCGCAACCACGCTGAACCGCTCGACGCCAATCCCCGCGCCGGTGACGCAGGCCTGCAGTGCCGCGACGGCATAGCGCCCGGGAAAAAAGGCAGACAACGTCTGCGCCCAATCCGGCAAGCTCGCGAGCGGAACCGCGACACCGCCGATGATCAGCATCGGCAGAAAAATGCACTGCCCGAGTGCCTGAACCGCCGGCACGTTGTCAGCCATCATGGCGATCACCAGGCCGAGCCCGATGAACGCGAACGCCACGACGGTGAACGCCAGGCAAAGCTCGAACGGATGACGCGGCATCGGCATGCCCAGGCCCATGGCGAGCACCAGCTGCAGCAGAGCCGCGACGACGAGCAGCAAATAGCGCGCGGCGACCGTGCCTGCGACGAGCGTGAACGTCGAGACGGGCGTCAGCTTGTAGCGCCGCCACACTCCACGCTCGCGCTCGCTCACCATGGTGGTCGGAAGCCCGAAGCACGCACCGCCGAGCGCCGTCACGGTGAGCAACTCGCCGACGTGGCGCACGAGCGGCACCTGTTCGAAACGGTAAAGCACCCAGAACGCGACGAGAAAGATCGTGGGGAAGAGATAGCTGTAGATCAGCGCCGTCTTGTTCCGGGCGTGCAGCTTCAGGCTGATTTCCAGTTGGTTCAGGAGTGCACTCGTCACGGTTCAGCGCGTCAAGCGACGGTTCAAGAGGTTCACAGGTTCACGGCTCGCCGTTAGTGAGTTCCAGAAAAACGTCCTCGAGCGTGGCCTTACTGACTTTCAGTTCGACGAGCTCGAGGCCGCGCGATTCCAGCTGCGTCATGACCTCGGCGATCGTCGAGCGAACGCTCGCCGATCGGAACTGTGCCGTCGTCTGCTGGCACGAGAGGCCCTCCACGCCGGGGATTCGCTCCAGCCATTCACGTGCGAGAGGCTGCACGGTCGAGAGCTGCACGTCGGCGCGGCGCGGGACCCGGCGACGAGCTCGCCCGGCGTACCAGCAGCGACGATTCGTCCTCGATCGATGATCGCGATCCGATCGCACAGCGCTTCGGCCTCGTTCAGATAGTGCGTGGTGAGAAAGACCGTTGCGCCATCGCGCTTCATTCGGACGATTTCGCCGTGAAGCTCCCTGCGCGAATGCGGGTCGAGCCCTGCCGTAGGTTCGTCGAGGAACACGAGCTCGGGTTTGTTGACGAACGCAACGGCCAGCGCCAGCCGCTGCCGTTGTCCGCCCGAGAGCGTGTCGAAGGGCGCGTCGGCCTTTTCGAGCAAGGCGAAGCGCTCCAGGAGGGCATGCGGCTCGGCCTGCTGATGATAGAAAGCGCCGAAGAGCGCGAGCGCTTCCCGCGGCGAAATCTTGTCCTGAAACGCCGTCGTCTGCAGCGCCGCGCCGATTTTCTCTTTCACCGCGCGCGGCCGCCGTCGCGCGTCGATGCCGCAGACCTCGATCTCGCCTTCGTCAGGCTCCCGAAGGCCAATGATGCACTCGACCGTGGTGGTCTTGCCAGCGCCGTTGGGGCCGATCAGTCCGAAAATCTCGCCATCCCGGATCTCGAAGCTCACGCCACGGGCGGCTTCTACGCTGCCGTAGCGTTTCTTGAGATTCTGGACGGTGACTTTCGGTGACATTGACGGGGTTCAGGGCTCAGGGCTTTAGGCTCTAGAGGCTCATTAGGCTCTCGGCTCTAGGCTCTAGGCCAGGCCAGACCTTAGAGCCTAGCTAAGCTCAGATCCTACTCTGAGCCTTGAGCCTGAGCCAGAGCCTCGAGCCCAGAGCCCTGAGCCTAGATCAGCCCACCCACCCGAGCGAGCTTGAGCGCCTCGATTGCAGCACCGCGAGCGCCGGCGGTATCGCCATCCGGCATGATGTGGATCGGGATGTCGGCCTGTTCCTCACGCTGGCCCGGCATCCCGGCGCGAATCTGCTCGATGACCCAGCGTTGAAAAGCCGCGTCGGTCTCGATGGCGCCGCCACCAACGATGAGCGCGTCGGGGTCGAACGTATTGATCATTTCGTCGAAGAAGAGCCCGAGCGCGTGCGCCTGCACGCGAAAGATCTCGCGGCACATCGGGTCGCCGCGTTCGGCCAGGCCCCGAACGCGCTTCGCCGCCACCGCCGGGTCGAGACCAGCGAGCTCGTGATTCGGATACCGTTTTAGGAAAAACGGCAGAAGGGTTCGCCCGATTGCCGTGAGCGAGCAGAGCGACTCCAGATCACCCGTACGTCCGCAGTTGCATTTCGGCACGAGGCCCTCGATCGCCTCGATGCTCTGGTATGGGATGAGCACGTGCCCGAGCTCCCCGCCAAAGCCGCTCCGGCCCTTGACGACGTTGCCTTCGACGATGACGCCTCCGCCGAGACCTGTGCCGACAATCGCGGAGATAGACGTTGCAGTCTTGCTCGCGCCGAAGATCGTGAAGTGACCCCAGAGCGCGCCCGCGTTCCCGTCGTTCAGGTACGTGACCGGCTTGCCGAGCTTGTGCGCGAGCGCCTCGCGCAGATCGAAGCCGGCCCACGCGGGATGGACGAAGTTGGTCGAACCGCGCGCGCTCAAGACACCCGTGCTGCTCGCCGGCCCTGGCGTGTCGAGCCCGACGACCACCACGTGCTCGAGATCGGTTCCCGCCTTCGCGACCGCCATCGCGAGGCCGTCGGCGATCTGCTGGAGGCAGATGTCGGGGCCCTCTTTGGACCGCGCCGGGTGCTCGCAGAGCCCCTCGATCAGCCAGCGCTCGTCGCCGTCGACAAACGTGTAGTTGACGGCCGTGCCGCCGAGGTCAATCCCCGCGACGACGGGCCTCGATGTGCCGGACATGCTGTCGAATTCTACTCGCATCGATAGTGGCTCAAGGCTCCGGGACGGAATCCAGGGATCAGGGTCAGGATCAGTGGAATTGCTGGTCGCGACGCTCTGTCTTTCCCGGATCCCTATCCCCGCCCCCTGATCCCTGAATGCCTGAGCCTTGAGCCCGAGCCCTGAGCCGTCTTCCCCCCTGCCCTGAGCCGGACTATTCAGTTTGCACTGCGAAACGGCGAACCCGTTACCCGACTGAGCAAATACTCGCCGGTTTGGCAGAAATTGCCCGTAATTGGGACAATTCTGTGACATTTTCGCGTTTCTCATCCCGAAAAATGCCGCTCTCGTCAGACTGCCTTTGACACATCGGTAACGGGGGCGTAGCCTTCGCGCACGTCGTCTTTCCGGGGTTTCCCGGTCGACGACGTGTCGGATCTGCGTTTCATTCTCACGGAAAGCTTAAGAGGAGGGGATCGTGAGCCATCGTTTCTCATGCGCGGTGCTTGCGTTGGCGATGATCATCGCCGGAGCGGCCACACGTGCGGATGCCCAGGGCCTGACCGCCCACCTGTCGGGCGTCGTCACTGACACAGGCGGCGGCGTGATGCCGGGCGCCACCGTCACCATCAAGAACGTCGGCACGAATCTCGTCAAAGAGACCGTGACCGGCGCAGACGGCGCGTTCGTGTTTCCCGACCTGCTCGCCGGAACGTTCGACCTCACCGTCAACGTTCAGGGTTTCAAGAGCTACGAACAGAAAGGTATCGTCGATTGGCGCGACGGATCGAGTGGCGCTGCGCGCCATCACGCTCGAGGTCGGCGCGCTCGAAGAGACGGTGAGCGTCGTCAGCGAAGCGACGCTCGTCCAGACAAATAACGGCGCGCGTTCCGCGCTCATCACGCGCGAGAACCTCGAGGACATCGCGCTCAAGGGCCGCGACTTCGCCGGCATGCTCAAGATCCTGCCGGGCGTCATCGACACGAGCGCGCGCGAGGCGCCGGGCTGGGGGAGCATGCAGAACCTCAGCATCAACGGCCGCGGCTCGTTCAACTTCTCGTACGACGGCGTCACCAACAAGGACACCGGCTCGAACAGCGGCAACTACGCCGCGCCGGCGCTCGACTCGATCGCCGAGGTGCGGGTCCAGGCGTCGAACTTCCAGGCCGAGTACGGCCGCAGTTCGGGCGCGACGATTTCCGTCATCACCCGCAGCGGCACCAAGGACTTTCATGGCACGGCCGCGTTCTACAAGCGCGACGACGATTGGAACGGAAACGAATTCTCGCGCCGACAGCAGTGCGGCCTGGGCGTCACCGCGCAGTGCGAGCCGCCCCTCTACACGTTCGACAACACGGCGTGGACGTTGGGTGGTCCCGTGCTCGTCCCGGGCACGGAGTTCAACAAGGGCCGGAACAAGCTGTTCTTCTTCTGGTCGCAGGACCTTCTGTCGCGCACGGACCCGGGCGGTCTGAATCAGCGCCGGATGCCGACCGCGCTCGAGCGGGCCGGTGACTTCTCGCAGACGGTCGACAGCCAGAACCGGATGATCTTCATCCGCGACCCGAACCTCGCGGGAACGTGCAACAGCCTCACTGGCGGACCGGCGTGCTTCCCGGGGAACCAAATTCCGGCCAACCGCATCAATCCCACGGCCCAGGCCCTGCTGAACCTGTTCCCGCTGCCGAACGCGAGCGACCCAACCGGGACCAATCAGTACAACTACACCTTCCAGACGGTGCAGGACTGGCCGCGCAACGACCAGGTGCTGCGCATGGACTGGAACGTCGGCCCGGACACGACGTTCTACGGGCGCCTGCAGTTCGGCTACGAGAAGCGCGCGGGCGGCGTGTCGTTCCTCGGCTCGACCGGCGCCGGCTGGCCGCAGCAGCCGAGCAAGTACGAAATCGACACCGTCAGCTACGTGAACACGCTGCTCCACACGTTCAACCCGACGACGTTTGCCGAGTTCACCGTTGGCGTGAACTGGTCCGCATCAGTACACGAGCGCCCTCGACCAGGCTGCGAAGGACGCCAACGATCGGACGTTGGTCCTGCCGGGACTGAACCAGTACTTCCCGTCGGCCAACCCCGACCACCTGATGCCGCAGGCGAGCTTCAACGGCGGCCCCCCCGGAACGATCGGCTCATTCAACGTCGAGGCGCGGTGGCCGTTCTTCGGCTACAACGAACTGTGGAACTTCTCGGGCAACCTGACGAAAATCAAGGGCGCCCATACCATCAAGACGGGCCTCTTCGTCGAGCACACGACGCGCCCGGCGCAGCGGTCCTCGCAGTTCAACGGCAACCTGCAGTTCAACACGGACGGTCAGGCCCCGCTCAACACCAACATCGGCTTCGCCAACGCATTGATCGGCGCGGTCACGCAATACTCCGAATCTGACGGCCACCCGTCGGCGCACGGCCAGTTCATGAACACCGAGTTCTACGTGCAGGACAACTGGCGGGTGAACCGGAACTGGACGATCGACGCCGGCGTTCGCTTCTATTACATCACTCCGACGCAGAGCGAGGGCGACCAAGTCCCGGCATTCGGTCCGAACGTCTGGAGCGCGTCCCAGGCGCCCACCCTGTTTCGGCCCGTCTCGACGGCGCAAGGCCGCCGCGCACTCAACCCGCTCAACGGAGAGGTTCTACCGGCCGTCTACATTGGCCGCCTTGTGCCCGGCTCCGGCAACTTCATCAACGGCATGGAAGTGTTCGACGGCACGCCCGCAGCTGACGTCGCCGTTCAGGATCGCACCGCGCATCGGCTTTGCGTGGGACGTGACCGGCGACGGCAAGACGGCGGTGCGCGGTGGCTGGGGTGTGTTCTACGATCGGTACAACGACGACAACATCCTCGACCTCATCGAGCTGCCGCCGGTCCTGAACACCTACAACCTGTTCTACACGACACTCCCCGAGCTGCTGAACAACCCGCTGACCGCGACGCCGACCGGGGTCCGGTTCATCGACCCGTTCACGCCGCCGACCGTCTACAACTGGAGCCTCGGCGTGCAGCGCGAAATCGGCTTCCAGCTCGTAGCTGACGTGGCCTACGTTGGCAACGCCGGGCGTGACCTGCGGGTCAACAACGGCGCGATCAACGGCCGGCCGTACGGGTACGCGTATCAGCCCTCGAGCCTGGATCCCACGAACGTCTCGGGCGGGCAGGCCCAGCCCCTTCCCGACGACCTCCTGCGACCCTATCAGGGGTACGGCTCGATCCAGCAGCGCACGTTCGACGGGTACAGTGCCTACAACGCGCTGCAGGTAGCCTTGAACCGGCGGCGCACGGCGGACGGACTGTCGTTCGGTGTTTCCTACACCTACTCGGTTGCGAAAAACCTCGGCGCAATCGACCCGTTTGTGAGCGACAACCGGGCGAGAAACTACACCCTCAACGGGAGCCGCCCGCACAACCTCGTGATTAACTACTCCTACGAGATTCCGAACCTCAGCCAGAAATGGGACAACGTCTTCGTCAAGGCACTGGCCGACAACTGGCAGGTCTCGGGGATCACGTCGCTCCTGAGCGGAACGAAACAGGGCTTCTCGTACGCCTACACTGGCGTTCCGACCGGGGTGCTGAGCGGAACCGGCGCCATCAACGGCGGCGACAGCCGGCCCGACATCGTCTGCGATCCCAACATCTCGCGTGGCGATCGCAGCTTCGACGTGCAGTTCGATACCTCGTGCATCAGACCCCCATCCGATCACGAACCGGTTGGGGAACGCGATCGGCGACGAGTACCAGGGACCCGGGCTACATGAACTGGGACTTCTCGTTCTTCAAGGTCGTGCCCATGGGCGGAACCCGCCGGCTGCAGTTCCGCATCGAGTTGTACAACGCGTTCGACACCGATCAGTGGGACCAGACGGACACGAGCGCGATCTTCAACTACGTCACCGGTGCGCAGACCGACGCGAACTTCGGCAAGCTGACCGGCCGGACGTTGAGCGCCCGGCGTATTCAGCTCGGCGCGAGGTTCATGTTCTGAGCCACGGACAACGCAGCTAACGTTTAGCCACGGACAACACGGATAACACTGACAAGGGGGCGCTCTTCGGAGCGCCCTTCTTGTGTACGGACTGTCGGCAGTCGGCAGTCGTTCGTCTTCAGTCGCAGTCGTCAGTCCGAGTCGGCAGCTCGAGTCGACAGTCGCGCTCGCCGAAACTGTGATAAAGGAGTGGGCATGAGAGCCCTGCTTGTTCCCTTGATGCTGCTGTCTCTCGCGCAGGGCAGCCGCCCCGCCGATGTGCCGTTCAAGATTCAGCCGATCGATCCTGGCGCAAGCGAAACGGCGGCCGTGGCTGACGTCAACCGCGACGGACGGCTCGACATCATCTCGGGCGAGCACTGGTATCAGGCCCCGGCGTGGACCAGACACCGCTTCCGGGAGCTTGGCTTCAGCAACCAATACATCGACGACTTCAGCGACCTGGTGATCGACGTCGATGCCGACGGGTATTCCGACGTCGTGTCGGTCTCCTGGTTCGCCAAACAGGTCGCGTGGTGGCGAAATCCGGGCAAGGCGGGTAAAGAGGGCGAAAGCTGGAAGGCGGCGCCTATCCATGCCGGCTTCAACGTCGAGTTCGCCGTCATCGCCGATCTCGACAACGACGGCAAGGCGCAGGAAATCCTCGCGCAGGAGAACGGCACGGGCCAGGCCTGGTATGAAGTCAAGGACAAGGCCTGGGTCGCGCACGTCGTCGGCACGACCACCTACGGCCACGGCATTGGCGCCGGAGATGTGAACGGCGACAAACGGAACGATATCCTGACGCCGCGAGGGTGGCTGGAGGCGCCGGCCGATCCGCGCGCCGGGAACTGGACGTTCCATCCCGATTGGGAGTCGATCAACGTGCCCGCGACTCCCGCTGCCGCGCCGCCCAAGCCCGGCGCGCCTGCGCGCGTCAGCGAGCTCGGCTTCATGCACGTCCTCGACGTCAACGGCGACGGCCGCAACGACGTCGTCACCGCCGCGGGGCACGACTACGGCGTCTTCTGGTTCGAACAGGGCGAGGGCGGCACGTGGACGCGCCGGATGATCGACAGCGCCTGGTCACAGGGTCACGCGTCCACGCTCGTCGATCTGAATGCCGACGGACGTCTGGACCTGGTGACCGGCAAGCGGTTCATGGCGCACAACGGCAGCGACCCTGGCGAGAAGGAGCCGCTCGGCGTCTACTGGTACGAGTTCCGAAAAGGCGCGTCCGGGCCAGAGTGGATCCGGCACATCATCGACTACGGCGGGCGGATGGGTGCTGGGATGCAGATTCCGGTCGTCGATGTCGATGGCGACGGCGATCTTGATTTGGTGTGTCCAGGGAAGAGCGGGTTGTTCTTCGTCGAGAACCTGACGAAGCGGAAGCCGTAACCGGCGAGTTCTCCTGTGTGTGCGCGCGCGACATTTTTCTTGCGGTTTCTGAGTCGCGCATCTGATGTGTCGCGGCAAGCCTGGCTGGCCATGGCCCGCTCCGCTCGCCGGGAACCCGCGCTTCGCTCCTGCCCTCGCGCTACCGCGTCGCCTAGCAGCTTCCAACACCGACCGTGATCAGGCGCTCTCGGCCCGCCTGTGCTGCGATTTGCCTGGAGGATCACAGGGACGGAAGGCGACGCGAGGAATCGCTGCGCGCGTGTTCCTGCTTGGCCCCGTCAGAGGGGTGCCGGGGCGCTGCCGAGATCGTTGAAGGGCAGCGCGCGTCGGCTCGCTCCAGGGCCACGGCCATCCAGGCTCGCCGCGACACAGGCGTGCGCCACGAGGAATGCGCGCCCACTCCGCGGTGGATAGCCGTGTCGGGTCGCGGCGACCTCCGACTCGCGTGACATGCGTCACAGTAAAACGGCGAGCGCAGGCGGGCCAGCGCGCAGCTCACGGAGCTGCGCGGTCGCAAAACATCAGGCCGGAGCCGCCGTTTTTCCACGCGACCGTCGGCGGGAGCCGCGACCCGATACGGCTATTCGCCGCATGTTAGGGCGCTAGGGTGTCGCTCTTGGCCTCAAGATCACGTACGCCGGCAACCCGACCGCGCCGATGCGCTGCATCAGGTCCCTGGCGGGGGAGACCTCGGGATCTTCGGCCTGGAACTTGATCCGCGTGTAACCGTCGAGCGCCGCCTTCACCGCCGGATCTTTCAGCGTCGTCTCGTCCATCACGACGCAGTTCTTGCACCAGGTGGCCCAGAAGTCGATGATGACCGGCGTGTTCGCCTGACGCGCGGCGAGGAGGCCCTCGGCAAGCGACGAGTGCCAGCCCTCTTTCAGCTTTTCGGCGACGCTGGCCTCGACAGCAGCAGGATCCACCCAGCGGTTCGCGAAGATGCCGTAGGCGATGTACGCGTAGTAGGCGGCGGTCGCGAGGATCAGCACGCCCATTGCCTGCTTGACGCGAACCATCCACATCCCTGGCTTCGGCAGCGACGCGAGCCCGGCGCCGGCGATCGGCCAGGGCAAGCCCATGCCGAGGCCGAGGATGAACGGGAGCGCGAGCGCGATCGACGTCCCGGATGCGTGCAGGTTGCTCGCAAACACCACGACCTGGATGACGACCGGCGCGACGCATGCGCCAGCCAGGAGCGCCGCAATCGCGCCCATGCTGAACGCCAGCCACAACGTGCCGCGGCCGGTCTCGCCTAGCCGGAGGCCGCTTCGAAATCGTGTGAAGTCGACCATGATCACGTCGAACATCGCGAGCCCGAGCACGACGAAGAGCGCGGCGATCCCGAGGTTGAACCACGGCGAGGCGTTGATCGTTCCGAACGTGCCCGCGGTCAAGATGACGATGAGGCCCAGTACGCCGTAGACGAGCGCCATCGCGCCGCCATAGACCGCGCCCAGCAGAAACCCGCGGCTGCGCCCCGAGCGGCCGGCCCCGGCGCCGATAATCGCGAGGTTGACCGGGATCATCGGCAGCACGCACGGGGTGAGGTTGAGCGCGAGGCCGCCAAAGAAAACGAGCAGAAGAATCGCCAGCGGCCCTCGGCCTTCAAAAAGTCCTTTCGACTTCACGCCCTGCTCAGCGTCGCTGATGAACTTCAGGAACTCTTGCGAGTTCAGATAGCCGCCGGCGGTGCCGAGGATCGCGAATTGATCGAAGAGCTGGATCGGGTCTGACGGCGTGAGCGCGGCCGGCGACGGAGCCGGCCGGGCGGCGTCAGCGGGCAAAGCAGCCGGCGCTGGACTAGGCGTCGGCTCCGGCGTCGGCTTTGCGGAGGGCGGCGCCGCACGCCCCGCGGTTTTCCGTCCGGCAGACGCCACGTTCAACGTCCAGGCCGTCGTGATCGTCATTGGCCTGAAGCACGTCGTCTCGTCGCACGCCTGATAGCGCACCCGGACAGGAACCGCCGTCTCGCCGCCGGGGTGGCTGTCAGCAATGGCCAGGCGCGCTTCGATCTGGAAGGCGCCTTCGAAAACGGCAAGTGGCTGGTCGCTGCCCTTGAGCGTGAAGTCCTTCGAGGGCGGGAACACGAGGCCGGCGAGCGATACGCCCGGCGGCGCGTCGAGCGTCACGGTCAGCGGGATGAGCGACGGATCCCTGGGTTTGTCCGACTGGATGTGAAATCCTGGCGTGACCTTGACGTTGAGGATCGCGCGGACGGTCGAGCCCGGCGTCACCGGCGCGGTGAGCGGTGCGGGCGTTGCCTCGGCATAGGTGGGGCGCTGGCTCGACTGCGCCATCCCTGTCGTTTCGACGACGGCCACGACGTCGACGAGCGCCACGACCGCCACGGCGGCCATGACGGCCATGACGGCCATGACGGCAAACCCTGCCGCCACAATTGTTCGAGTGCTCTTCATCACCTTTAGTCTTGGACGCCGCCCGTCTCACGCCCGTCCCGCACGTGCCCCCGGGGGCCGTTCCGGCCTGCGATACGGCCCCCTAAAAGCCCAGTCCTGCAATCCTGATTTTGGACCATAATGACCGTCGCCAGTTCGTCATCCTTCATCCAAAAGACGCGTCGCGAAACTCACGAAAGGCCCGGGGATCCGGGGCACACGGCCCTAAGGCCGTCAACCACAACGACAAGGGACAACCATGAGCACTGCGACTGTAAGCGCCGACGCCATCGCACCGAACGCCCAGCGGCTACTGTGGGCCGGCTTCCTGGCGATTCTCGCGGCGGGCATCGGCTTCGGCATCCGCGGCGGCATTCTGGCTACCTGGGCCGCCGACTTCGGCTTCACCGGTGCGCAGCTCGGCGCCATCGGCGGAGCCGGTTTCACCGGTTTCTGCTTCGGCATCATCATCGGCGGGCTCGTCGTGGACAAGATCGGCTACGGCAAGCTCATCGTGGCGGCGTTTCTGTTCCACATGCTGTCGGCCTTCATCACCTTTGCCGCGACCAAGGGGCAGGCCCAAACCACGGCATATTTGTTTCTGTACATGGGAACCTTCGTGTTCGCGCTGGCCAATGGCACGCTTGAAGCCGTGGCCAATCCGCTCGTCTCGACGCTCTTCCCTCGCAACCGCACGCACTACCTGAACATCCTCCATGCAAGCTGGCCGGCCGGCCTCGTGCTCGGCGGTCTGGTGGGATGGATTCTCGGCGACGGCATGCAGGTGAGCTGGAAAATTCAACTGGGCCTTTTCCTCGTGCCGACCGCGCTCTACGGCGTTGCGTTCCTCGGTCAACCGTTCCCGAAGTCCGAGGCGTCGGCCAAAGGCCTCAGCGTTGGCGAGATGCTGCAGGAAGTAGGCATCCTCGGGGCGATCGTCGCGTGCTTCCTCGTAGGCCTGTTCTTCAGGGATCAACTGGGTAGCATTCTCTCGTTCTTCACTGGGAGCGCGTTCTTTACGTCGGGCACGTGGAGCGGGCTCGCCTGGGCGGTCGCCCTGGTCCTTGTGCTGATGGTGGGGATCAAGACCAATTTCTCCGCCGGCTCGCTGCTGCTGTTCGTGCTGTTCATGACCCACGCTCTTGTCGGCGCGGTCGAGCTCGGCACGGACGGCTGGATTCAGAACATCACCGGCAACATCCTGACGCCGGCGCAGGGGAAGATCCTCTTCGTGTTTACGTCGCTCCTCATGTTCTCGCTGCGCTTCTGCGCCGATTTCATCGAGAGGAGCTTGAAGGTGTCCCCAATCGGCCTCCTGTTCATCTGCTCCATGCTGGCGGTGATCGGACTGCGGATGGTCAGCGGGATCGAAACCTTCGCCGGCGCGATGGTCGCGCTCGCGGTCTACGCAATCGGCAAGACGTTCTTCTGGCCGACGATGCTGGCTGTGGTTGGGGATCGATTCCCGCGGACTGGCGCCGTGGCGATGTCGATCATGGGCGGCATCGGCATGATGTCGGCCGGGCTTCTCGGTGGCCCTGGGCTCGGCTACGCCAAGGACCGCTTCACAGCCGAGCACCTCCAGTCGACCAACCCGGCGCTCTACGAGCAGTACAAGGCGCCGACGCCAAGCCGTTTCCTGTTCCTCGAGGAAGTGCACGGACTCGACGGCACCAAACTCTCGGAAGCGCAGACAGCGGCGGTAAAGACGCCGGACCAGCAAATAGTCGCCGCCGCCAGCATCATCGGCGATCGCGAAACGCTGAAGGCCGATGCGTATATCCCGGCGGTGATGGCGCTCGTCTATCTGCTGTTGTTCCTCTACTTCAAGACCATCGGCGGCTATTCGACCGTACACATCGAGACGCCGCGCACGGCGGCGGGGAAGGCGTAGAGCTCTCAGCTCTCAGCTCTCAGCTGTCAGTAAGAACGTTCAGATCACAATCGACCGATTAGGCTCTGAATGTTTGCTGATAGCTGACAGCTGAGAGCTATTTCACTTCCTTCAGATAGATATTCCTGAACTCCACCTTCATCGGTGGGCCCGTGTGGATCTGGAAGCCGAGCAGACCCTTGAGCGTACGATTCTTGACGTCGTCATCGACGAAGACGGCGGTGACGTGCCCGTTCAGGACGTGGATGAGCGTGCCGCCCCTGGCGATGACATGGAACTGGTTCCAGTCCTTGTCCTTGATATAGGCCTTGAGGGCGTCACTGCTCTCGAGCGCGCCGACCGTCCCGCGGACGTCTTCCGAGAGATAGCCGAGGGTACCCCGCGGCGCCAGGAAGCCGCGACCGCGCTCTTCGTAGAGCATTCCCGTGAACTGGTTCGCGATGTCGATATCCGCCTGATAACCTTTGAGCACCCACTTGCCGGTCTTCTCGTCGGTCGGAACCTGAACGCTTCGATACTGGACGCCGCTGTTCGTGCTGTTGATCCGGAATTCGACCTTCAGCTCGAAGTCTGCGGGCTCGCCTCCACGGTAGATGAGGAACGTGTTCTGCTTGACCGGGTTGGCTTCGGTGCTTTCGCCGACAAGCGCGCCGGCCTCGACGCGCCAGTACGCGGTGTCGCCGTCCCAGTTCTTCATGCTGGTGCCGTCGAAGATGGGTTGGAAGCCCGTGCGATCCTCAAAAGCAATCGGCGCCGGTCCGCGACCGCCGCCTCCGCCCCGGCGGCCCTCGCCGCGTCCTGCCGGAGGTTGACCCGCTGGCGGCTGAACTGGCGGCGGCTGCTGTGCGCCGGCGGCTGGCGGCTGTTGCTGCGCCCCAATCGGCGCCGTGTCGGACACGAGCAGGCTGGCGGCAACGACCGCGCCGGACACGACTGCGATGGCGGTTCTCAACATGAGCATCTCCCTCTGGTCTATGACTGAACTGTTTCCCACCGCTTCGTGGCAGCTGATTTGAGCACGGCGTCGGTCACGCAATCGGTCGCCAGGCCGTCGCGGAACGTCGGCCCGATGCTCTTGCCCTCGCCGACGGCGCGCGTGAAATCCGCGAACTGGTGGATAAAGGTGTGCTCGTAGCCGATCTGAAGGCCGGGCACCCACCACTGCTTCATGTACGGGTGATCGCCGTCAGTCACGTGCACGCTGCGCCAGCCGCGGACGCGGCCTTCGTCCTTGTGATCGAAGTACTGAATCCGGTGAAGGTCGTGCAGGTCCCAGAAGGCCGAGGCGTGCTCGCCGTTGATCTCGAGCGTGTAGAGCGCCTTATGGCCGCGCGCGTAGCGCGTGGATTCGAACGTCCCGAGCGATCCATTTTTGTAGCGGCACAAAAACGCGCTTGCGTCATCGATTCCAACTGGTTCGACCTTGCCGGTCAGGTTGTGCTTGCGGGCCTTGATGAAGGTTTCGGTCATCGCGGAGACTTCCGTGATCGACCCGTTCAGCCAGAGCGCGGTATCGATGCAGTGGGCGAGTAGATCGCCCGTGACACCGCTGCCGGCGACCTTGACGTCGAGCCGCCACAGGCCTTCGCCGCCCTGCGGCAGATCCTCGGAGATCGTCCAGTCCTGGAGGAACTTCGCGCGGTAATGGAAGATCTTTCCGAACTTTCCCTCGTCGATCAGGTTCTTCAGCAGGACGACTGCCGGCACGCGGCGGTAGTTGTACCAAACCGCGTTTGGCACCTTGGCGGCCTCGACTGCCGCGACCATCGCCTTCGCCTCCTCGGCGTTGCGACCGAGCGGCTTCTCGCACATCACCATCTTGCCGGCCTTGGCGGCCGCAATCGCGATGTCGTGGTGGGTGTCGTTCGTGCTCGCGATGTCGATGAGGTCGATGTCCTCCCGCTCGACGAGCTTCCGCCAGTCGGTCTCGATCGACTCGTAGCCCCAATTAGCCGCGAAGGCCTTCGCGCGGTCGGCATTCCTCGCGCAGAGCGCCTTGAGCACCGGCTTGAAGGGCAGATCGAAGAACCGCGGCGCCTGGAGAAACGCGTTCGAGTGCGTCCGCCCCATGAAGCCGTAACCGACGAGACCGATATTGAGATTTTTCATGGTGTTTCGCTGCCGCTTTCTCGCTGCTCGCTGCTCGCGGTTGCTTAGTCGATCGGCTTAGCAACCGCCAGCCGCCCGCCGGCAGCCGCGAGCCGCCAGCCGCGAGCCGCCACCTCCTGGTTCACGCTGGAAGCTATCTCGCAAATCTGATCCGTGTTGTCCGTGTGATCCGTGGCTCTAATCCCACCCGTGCGCATCCCGCACCGCGATCATCGCGCCGAGCACGTCGTTCCACGTCGAGGCCTGCATCATCGTGGCGTTCGGGAACATGCACCCGTCCCAGCAGATGTGCCGCAGCGCCTTGGTCACCTTGCCCGAGTCGTCTCGCAACCACGCGCCGGCGTGCCGGGCGATATCCAGCTTGCCGTTCGGATCCTTGGGAAGGCAGTGGCGGCCGGTCTTGTCGTGTGAGCCGGATCCTTTGACGGTCGCGTCGTTCTGCGCCACGTGAAAGTCGATCGTCCACGGCCGCAGCGCGTGCGTCATGGTCTTGAGGGCCTCGTCGAGCGTTTCGCGCTTCGACCAGTCGTAGCCCTCGGGCAGGATGCGATCCTCGGGCGCGTTGTAGCCGAGCGTGAAGAGAAGCGTGTGCGCCATGTCGGCCTGGAAGCCGAGCGTCTTCGGCCGATTGACGAGCTCGAGCAGTTCGACGTTACGCTTCCAGCTGTGCATGCCGCCCCAGCAAATCTCACCCTCCGCCGCGAGCCGCTCGCCGTGTTCGTCGGCGACATCACACGCCTGCCGGAACGTCTCGGCAATCTTTTTCTGATTGCCGGCCGGGTCCTTCGCCCATTCGGCTGGGCTTGCCGCCGAGTCGATGCGGATCGCGCCGTACTTGCGAATACCGAGCCCGTTGAGCGTCTTGGCGATGCGGCAAGCCTTCCGGACTTGCGTGACGAAGTTTTGTCGCTCCTCGTCGCTTCCCATCGCCGACCCGCCGCCGGTCGGCGGCCAGACCGGCGCGACGAGCGATCCGACGACGAGATTGCGCGACGCGATCTGGTCGGCGAGGCGCTTCAGGCCGTCATCGCTCGAATCGATGTTGACGTGCGGATCGAAGAGAAACAGATCGACGCCCTCGAACTTGACCCCACCGACGCTCGCCGCAGCCGTGAGGTTCAACATCGTTTCGAGGTCAATCGGCGGCTCGGAGTCCGGTCCCTTGCCGACGAGTCCTGGCCACATGGCGTTGTGAAGTGCGGGGTATTTGTGCATGAGTTGGTGTCCTGTAAAGGCTCAAGGCTCTCGGCTCAAGGCTGTCGGCTTTAGTCTCGGCTTTAGGAAAAGCTTACCGATCCTAGTCGATCGACTAGGCTCTCAACGTTCTTGCCTGAGCCTAGAGCCTAGAGCCCTAAGCCTTTCTTCTCAATCCCTCCGCATCCGGGTTTCCTGGCCCGAAATGCTTCAAGATGACCAGGGGATCGGTCGCGCTCAGGTTTTCAATCTTGACCCCTTCGAGCGCCGCACCCTCCGTCACGAACAGCTCGTCCTCCGTCATCTGGCCGAAGCGGATCATCGACGGCGTCGAGACGGCCAGCGACCCGAAGCGTCCGTAGCCTTGCGTGAGGATGATGCCGTAGGCAGCAGCGTCCTTGATCGTCACGCTTCGCTTCGGCAGAACCGTCAACTCCTTCGCCGAGTACCAGCCCGTGCCATAGGTGATCCACTGCTCACGATAGCCGTCGGGTTCGGTTTGCACGAAGGGTTTCACCGGCTTCGGGAAGCAGCGGTTGTCGGCCGCGAAGGTCGGGTTCACGTTCGCGTCCCAATCGAGCAGGTTGACGAGGTAATCGAGGTCCTGGTGATATTCCGGCAGGACATCCTTCGTCATCAGCGCCCACGGCGTGATTCGTCCCTCGACCTCCGACTGGAACATCGCGAACACATCGCTCGCGACCTGCGGCTCATAAGTAACGAGGGACCCCGGCGCATGAAGAATACCGGGATCGATCTGCCATCCGGTGCCGGGCTCGAGACGGAACGCGCGCGAGAGGAAGAGGATGCCGTTGTCACCCTTGTTCCAGTTCTCGAGGCAGCGCCGGACGTCAGCTTTGGTCGTGCCGGGCTCGAGGCCCATGAACGTGTGCGGGAAATTGTTGTCGGTCTTGTTGTACTGCGGCGGGAAGTAGTACGCCTCGGGCTTGCCCTTCCGGCCGAGGAGCTTCGCCTGCGCATCGGTCTGATGCATGTGGTGCGGGATCGGCCCCATGTTGTCGAAGAACTTGCAGAGCAGGTTCCAGCCCTTCTCGCGCTCCATCACCGCCGATCCGAGCAGGAGATCGCCAGCGTTCTCGACGGCGTCCTTGAGGAGGAACCGGTTCCCGTCCGCGAGCCGCACGTAGCTGAGTCCTTCGTCGGCGGGTGTTCCCGGTCCGTTGTCGGCGTTGGTCGTCGACGAGAACCAGCGTTCGTTGATGCCGCCACGGTGGCCGCCGAGCGCATACAAGTCCCTCGGATGCAGCTTCAGGCGCTCGCCCGGAATCATGAAGGAGCGCGGCACCCAGCTCGGTTCGAGCCTGAGCATCCCGCCACCGGCTTCGATTGCACTCTTGACCTTTGCCCGATCCGCCATCAGCCCCGTCCTTATCTCCATTCCGTGTGATCCGTGTGATCCGCGGCCCGAGAGATCCGTGTGATCTGTGGCCGACGATATAACCTCGGCAATCATGACTTCAAGTGCATTGCCGCGACGCGAATGGATTTCGCTGAGAGAAACGCCGATGCCCACGGCGGATCACACCTAAATCTCTGTAACGGACGCCGTTGACGCGTCAAAACCGAAGAAGGAGAGCCATTTGCGCGAGCGATCTCAGCTAACGCGGCGTTGCGCGCCTCGAAATACGGACGCCACGGAAGCGAGCCCGCGAGCCGCGCAAGCGTGCGGGCATAATAGCGGCGGCATGCCACTTTTCTACCGGTCCCGACGTGCTGCCAGGCTGGAGAACGACAGCCTGCGCGTGACGGTCCTCAGGGAGGGTGGGCACATCGCGGAGATCCTCGACAAAGCTACGGGGGTCAATCCGCTGTGGACGCCGAACTGGCCATCGCTCGAGCCCTCGAAATATGACCATGCCAGGCATCCGGAATACGGCGGCGCCGGCGACGCGTCTCTGCTCGCCGGGATCATGGGGCACAACTTGTGCCTCGACATCTTCGGCGGGCCGTCGGACGCCGAGGCCGCGGCCGGGTTGCCGGTTCACGGCGAGGCGTCGCTCGTGCCCTACGAGCTCGAACAGTCGGGCCTGACGCTCGTCCAACGCGCGCGGTTGCCGCTGACGAACCTGAGAATCGAGCGGACGATTCGCCTCGCGGATCGGGTCCTGCGGGTCAAGGAAAGCGTCGAGAACCCGTCTGGCGCCGACCGACCGGTGGGTTGGACCGAGCACGTCACGCTTGGCCCGCCGTTTCTCGAGAAGGGTGTGACCGAGTTTCGAGCCTCGGCGGCGCGCTCGAAGGTATTCGAGCGTGCCTTCGGCAGCGCCGACTACCTCGTCCCCGGAGCCGAGTTCGACTGGCCAGCAGCGCCGCGCCTCGGCGGCGGCACGGCGGACCTGCGACGTTCGAGCCCGGCCGCAGCGTCGAGCGCCTACACAGTGCATCTGATGGATCCGCGGCTGGATACGGCCTACTTCGTCGCATTTTCGCCGGCCGCCCGGCTCGCATTCGGCTACGCGTGGCGCCGAGCCGACTTTCCGTGGCTGGGTATATGGGAGGAAAACGCCAGCCGCCCGCAGCCTCCTTGGAATGGCTCGGCCTTAACCCGCGGCATGGAGTTTGGCGTCTCTCCCTTCCCAGAGTCCCGCCGTGAGATGATTGAACGGGGGCGGTTGTTCAACGTGCCGACGTTCAGGTGGATTCCAGCGGCGTCTCTCGTGACGGTCGAGTACGCGATTGTCCTGCGGCCCGCCGACTCCGTTCCTGAAACGCTCGACTGGCCGCGCTAGTATAGAAAGACAAACGGAAAGTTCTTCCTCGAGGAGCCTTCATCATGTTTCTTGCATCGCTTGCGTGGGTTGTGCTGTTGACGATGCCGGCGCCGGCGCCGGTGTCCACCCTTGAAGTCGTCCAGGACAAGCCCGCGTCCACGGGCCGCCTGGTTGAAATCATCGGTGGCGACGACATGAAGTACAACGTCACGTCGATTTCGGCGAAGCCCGGTGAAACGCTGCGCATCCGCCTCGTCTCGAAGGGCACGCTGCCGAAGATCGCGATGGCGCACAACGTCGTCGTGCTGAAGGCCGGGGCCAAGCAGATTGATTTCGTCAACGCCGCCTCCCAGGCGCGCGCGACCGATTTCATCCCGCCCGACATGAAGGATCAGGTGGTGGCCGCGACGACCCTCGCGGGACCCGGCGAGACCGTGGAGGTCGTATTCAAAGTGCCCGCCGCCGCCGGTTCCTATCCGTACGTCTGCACGTTCCCCGGGCATTTTGCGGCGGGGATGCGCGGAACGATTGTTGTGAAGTAAAACTGTCGTAGTGTCCGCCTTGGGCGGACTCCGATGGGTCCGGCTGACCAGCCTCCGCTAAAGCTACGGCGGTCCGCCGAAGCCTTGGCGAAGGCGGAAGCCGGACACTACGAGTAACTCCGGTGCGGCCTACTGCGTGACGTTGACGGTCAGGGTCGCGCGGCCGATCTTGCCGCGCTTGTTGAAGGCCCAGCAGGTCACCGTGGTCTTGCCGACCCGGAAGACGGAGCCCGCCAGCGGCATGCAGTTCACCGGACGCGTGCCGTCGACGCTGTCCTTGGCCGTCGCCGTGAACGTGGCGGCTGCGCCTTTCGCCGACGTCGCAGCGACCGTCACGTCACCTGACGTGGAGACGGCCGGCGCTGGCCCGTCATCCGCTTTCGAGGGCAGGCGATCGCTGCAATCGACGGTTCCGCATTCGTTGACGTCGAAGCAGCCGACGTATCCGTCGCCCACATAGTCCTTCGGACAGCCGCCGCACTCGCGCGAGCCGGGGGTGTTTTCGCACCCGGTCAGGCGATGGCACCCGCCGTTGCTGATCGCGCACTCGTTGACATCCTCACACTTGGTCTCAGGCGAGCCACTGAAGCCCGGCTCGCATCCGCCGTTTGCGCTTACGCCCGTGGCAGGGGCCTGCGGAGCCGGCGCTGGTGCGGCGCCGAGGACGAAGCCAAGGCCGCCGATGAGCGCGATGCCAACGGCCGACTGCACAATCCAGCGGGGAAGAAGCGTGTGAGACATGCCTGTGATCCTAGCAGGCTGGGGCGAATGGCTCAAGAAACGGCCGGCCGAGGCCGGGTTTTCCCTCAAATGTTGCCGCTCCCCTCGCCTGGCGGCTGTCTGGACCATTAGCGTTCGAGCGGGCGGTCGACGAGCTCGCCGTAGTAACGGAACCGGCCCTTCGAGAAGCCGTCGACGAGCTCGTTCACCGGCTGCAGCTGGGACGTGCTGCTGCCGCCGCCGCGGGCGTACCGGCCGAACACCGATCTGATGATCACGCCGTGGCCGGTTCGCGGTAACCGGCCGAGATTGGCCACGAAGCGGTCGAAACGGTCGTCGCTGAAGAGATAGAACTCGACGTTCGAGGCGTAGAAGGCAGAGAGACGCTGGCCGCGCTGACCAAGGAGGGTGCCGATAGCGGCCAGAGCGCGCGGGCCGCTCAAATCCCCGACGACAGGGACGATCGCGTCGCGCTTATGCAGGGTCTTGATGAATTGAAACGAGTCTTCAGACGCAAGGTAGTTGCTGCGTTCGCCGAGCGCGTCGGTCGCCAGCAGCAGATCACGGTAAGTGGGGTAGTGAAGCTGCGGCGCGCGGTGGAGGGACTGAAACCTCAGGTTTAGACCGCCGTCGATGAATCGACGGTGGAATTGGTCGATCGTCGACAGGTCCTGTGGCGAGAGCGGGACGCCAACTTTTCCGAGCGCCTCCTCGACACGCCGCTGCAGGGCAAGGACGCCGCGGGCGTCGAGCGGCGCGGCTTCGACCTGAGACACCACGCGATCGAATGGCGCGCCGCGCCAGCTCTCGACGTCTGTCGGCACCGGCCGGCCGAGTAACAACGCGAGATACTCGACCCGCGTCCGGGCCAGCGCGAACAGCGATTTGAACAGGAGGTGGAGCAGCAGGTTGTCGCGCCTGACGTCGACGATGAACGCGACGTCAGGCCGGATGGCAGCGATGTAGGTGAAGTTCTGGTCGGGGCCAACCCCGATGTACGCGCCACCGCGAACACCGCGCTTCTTCAGGTCGGGAACGACGTCCAGATACGAACGCTCGTTCGAGATCAGGTTGTCGGTATCGAAGTACCCCGCCGGCTCGGATAAAGCCGCGATCTCGGACGCGAAGCTCGATTGCGCCGCCGGCCGCGCCGGCGCGATCTCGCCCGCAAGCCCCCAGGTGAGCGCGAGCAGCAGCGCGCCCATCGAGCTTGCGAGCAGGAGTCGGCGGGAGGGCATGGAAGTGTGGAGCCTCTGGGATCCGGGATCGGGGCTCCAGGGATCCAGGGATCGGGGATAAGGCGCTGCAGTTGGGCAACAAGAGACTGTCTTGATCCCCGATCCCTGGACCCCTGATCCCCGATCCCAGATTTACGTCTCGTCGTACCCCTTGATCGGCCTGATCCAGATATTCCTGAAGTGGACGGGATTGCCGTGATCCTGGAGCCGGATCGGGCCCTTGCCGCTCGCCGGCGTGTACTTTCCGATGATCTTGTGTTCGGTCGGCCCCAGATATGGCGTTGCGTTGTGGACGACGATGCCATTGTGAATGACGGTGACGACAGCAGGCTTGTCGAGCGTGCCTGACGCGGTAAAGCGCGGCGCCGTAAACAGGATGTCGTAGGCTTGCCATTCACCGGGCGGCCGCGACGCGTTCACGAGCGGCGGGTACTGTCCGTACATCGCAGCGGCCTGGCCGTCCGGATACGTCGGATTCTGATAGCTGTCGAGCACCTGTACCTCGAACACACCGAGCAGGAAGACGCCGCTGTTGCCGCGGCCCTGGCCGTCTCCCTTCACTTCCTTGGGCGTCGCGAACTCGACGTGGAGCTGAAAGTCGGTGAACTGCGCCTTGGTTTCGATCATGCCCTTGGCCGACTGCAGGACGCCATCCTTCATTGGCCAGGTTACGGGCTTGCCATCGGCCATTTGCCAGGCGCCGGCGTCGGCGCCGCCGCCGAGCAGTACGGTCGCGTCGGCCGGGGCGCCACTTGGTACCGCGCCAGGCGTGACCATCTTCGGCTGCGGCCGTGCGCCATCATGGATATGCCACTTGCCGTTTGGCTGCATGGGCGTGTCGTCGTAGCCAATCTTGGGTTGCTGGGTTGAGACGGAGACCGCTGCCGCGATCAGAATGCCCGCCGTACCGGCCGGACGAAGTCGCGTGACTCTCATAAGCCCTCCCGAGTATCCTGCACGCTATCACGAAAGCTGAGCGCCGTTGGTCTCCCCCAAGTGAGCCAGAGGTGAGTAATGCGCACACTTGCGCCACGAATAACGCGAAACGCAGTCGTTCTAAGCATCGTTCTTTTGCCGGTCGTCGCGCTCATCAGTCTGTTAGCGGCCGGCCAGTCGCCAGCCGATCGGCGAGACTGGATTCAGCTCTTCAACGGCAAGAGTCTCGACGGCTGGGTCCCCAAGATCACCGGCTACCCGCTCGGAGAAAACTACGCCGACACCTTTCGCGTCGTCAACGGCGCCTTGCAGGCGTCGTACGACAAGTACACGGCATTCGAGAGCAAATTCGGCCATCTCTTCTACGAACGTCAGAAGTTCTCCTACTACATCGTCGCCGCCGAGTACCGCTTCGTTGGCGAGCAGGTGGCCGGCGGCCCCGACTGGGCCATTCGCAACAATGGCCTGATGTTGCACAGCCAGTCGCCGCAATCGATGTGGAAGGACCAGGATTTTCCGATCTCGGTCGAGGTTCAGCTGCTCGGCGGCCTGCCGAACGGCAAGCCACGATCGACCGCGAACATGTGCTCGCCGGGCACGCAGGTCTTCATCAACGGGACGATGGTCAAGGGCCACTGCCTCAATTCGAAGTCGCAGACCTACGCTGCCGATCAGTGGGTGCGCGTCGAGGTCGAGGTCCGCGGCGGCGAACGCCTGATCCACAAGGTCGAGGGGCAGACCGTCCTTGAATACGAGAAGCCGACGATCGGCGGCGGCGAAGTCAACAAGTTCGACCCGGCGGTGAAAGTCGATGGGACGCTCCTGACCGACGGTTACATCGCAATCCAGGGCGAGAGCCATCCAACCGAGTTCCGGAAGATCGAAGTTCTCAATCTCTCGGGCTGCATGGATTCGAAGTCGCCGAAGTACAAGAGCTACTACGTTCACCAGGGTGAGGGGGCGTGTAAGTAACGCCGCGTTCCAGGGATCAGGGATCAGGGATCCAGGGATCGGGGCTCAGAGAACAGAGATCAGGCTCAGAAGAGCTGCGACGAAATCCCCGAGGTCCCGTCTGATCCCGATTCCCTGACCCCGATCCCTGATCCCTGAAACCCATCATGCACACCATCGACCTCCTCATCCTGATCGCCTACTTCGCGGTCGTGTTCGGCATCGGCGCGTACTTCTTCAAACGCGCGAAGACGAGCAAGAGCTACTTCCTTGCCGACCGCAGCGTCGGCTGGGTCGCGGTCGGCGCCTCGCTCTTTGCCTCGAACATCTCGAGCGAGCACTTCATCGGGCTCGCGGGCTCCGGGGCGAGCTCGGGGCTGGCGGTGGGCTCGTTCGAATGGCTCGCGGTCTTCATGTCGATGATTCTGGCGTGGGTGTTCGTGCCGTTCTATCTCCGCAGCGGCGTCTACACGATGCCGGAGTTCCTCGAGCGCCGCTACGGTCCTGCCTGTCGCTGGTATCTCACCACGGTCTCGGTCATCGCCTACGTCGTCACGAAGATTTCGGTGTCGCTCTACGCGGGCGCGCTCGTGCTGCAGGCGGTGCTCGGATGGGATTTCTACACGTCGGCAACGGTGATGGTGGTCGCGACGGGGATTTACACGGTGTTTGGCGGGCTCGCCGCGGTCATCTACACGGAGTTGCTCCAGGCCGTGGTCCTGCTCCTCGGCGCGGCCACGCTGACCATCATCGGCCTCGAGCAGGCAGGCGGGATGGCTGGACTGCGCGCGGCGCTGCCGCCCGACTTCTTTCACATGATCAAGCCATCGTCCGACGCGGCGTTTCCGTGGACCGGCATTTTCTTCGGCGCGCCCATCCTCGGCATCTGGTACTGGTGCACGGATCAAATGATCGTCCAGCGCGTGCTCGGCGCGAAGAGCGAAGCGCAGGCGCGCGGCGGCGCGCTTCTCTGCGGGCTGCTGAAGATCCTGCCGGTCTTCGTTCTCGTGCTGCCGGGACTCATCGCCAGGGCGCTCTATCCCGACATCTCCGGGGACGCGGCCTACCCGACGCTCGTCATCCGGCTGCTGCCGACAGGGCTCGTCGGATTCATGGTGGCGGCATTGATGGCGGCGCTGATGTCGTCGCTCGCCGCGACGTTCAACTCGGCGTCGACGCTCGTGACATTCGACGTCTACAAGAAGCTCAAGCCTGGCGCCACGGAGTCGCAGCTCGTGGGCGTTGGCCGGATGGTGACGGTCGTGATGGTCGGTCTCAGCATGCTGTGGGTGCCGTTCATCAAGTACCTGAGCTCGGAGGTCTACATCTACCTTCAGAGCGTCCAGGCCTACATCAGCCCGCCGATCGCGGCGGTCTTTCTCGTCGGTGTGTTCTGGCCGCGCGCCAATCGCTTTGGAGCGATTGCCTCGCTCGTCGTCGGCGCCGTGCTCGGAGCTGCCCGCTTCCTCTTCGAGTTGAACCGCGGTTCGGCGCTGGTCGCGGGCTCACCCTTCCTGACCCAGCTCGTCAGCATCAATTTCCTCCACTTTGCGGTCCTGCTGTTCGTCGTCAGTCTCGCCGTCCTCGTCGTCGTGTCGCTCGCCACCGCACCCGAATCGATGGCGAAGCTCCGCGGGCTGACGTTCGCGACCCTCGACGAGGACTACCGGCCAGTCGGCGCTCGCGACCGTTCCGTGTTCACGATGCAGATTGTCGCGACGGTCGCGCTCGCTCTCTTCACGATCGGACTGTGGGTGCACTTCGCATAACTTTTTTGGAACTCTTTCCTTCCCCGTCGTGAATATGAGTACCGATGGCCACTCATGAGTGAACGGCTCCGCGCACTTCTATTCGGGGCGATTCGATCCCTCGTCGCAACGCCGGTCACCACGTTGGCCACGGTGGTCATGCTCGCGGTGGCGGTCGGCGCCAACCTCGCGGTGTTCGGCCTCATCGATCGCGCCATCCTCACACCGGCTCGTCACGTCGTTCGTCCCGATCGCCTGTTCACGCTCGCGTTTGCCGTCCCCGGCAGTCCCGGTCGCGGCGCTGGGATGACGACCAGCAGCTATGTGGCCTTCGACACTATCCGCGAGCACGTGCCGGCACTGTCACAAGTGGCCGCATGGCGCCGGACCTCGACGACGGCGCTTGTGGCTGGCGAGCAGACGCGAGTCGAGTCGATGCTGGTGTCGGGCTCCTACTTCGAGATGCTCGGCGCCGTGCCGCGCCTGGGTCGGGTAATCCAGCCGCAGGACGATCAGGCGTCCGGCAGCACGGCGGTCATCAGCCATGGGTTCTGGCGCTCCGCGTTTGGTGGCGATCCTGCCGTGCTCGGGCGCCGCGTCGCGATCAACCGGATCGACTACGTCGTGTCCGGGGTGATGCCCGCCGGCTTCAGCGGTCACACCTCGACGCGAGTGGATGTGTGGGTTCCCATGGCCGCCGCCATGCGCGATACGCCGGGATGGAATCTCGATTCGTTCCGAAACGTGGTGGGCATCATTGCGCGCGTCGACGCAGGGCAGGACGTGGCGGTGACCGCACAGGCGAGCGTGGCGCTCGATCGCGGCGTCTCGCTCGTCGCCCTCGACGGTGGGGAGGTGGCGCCAGCCGAACGGCGTATCGCTTATGCGCTGGCCGGTGTGTCGATACTCGTTTTCATCATCGGTCTCGCCAACGCGGCGACGCTTCTCCTCGTCCGCGGGACGCGTCGACAGCGCGAAGCTGCGATTCGAACGGCGCTCGGCGCGACGCGCGGACGTCTCTTCGCGCAGGTTCTGGCTGAAGCATCGATCCTGGCGGCGATTTCGACTGCCGGGGCGCTGGCGCTCGCGTCCTGGCTGGGTGAAGTCGTCCGGCGCGTATTGCTGGCAGGCGTGATCGAGCATGAGGTCTTCACGCTGCCGACGATGGTCGTCGCGGTCGCAGCGGGCCTGGGTGCGCTCGCGCTCGCGGCCGCAGTCGGAGTGTCGCAGATGCCGCGGCACGTCCGCGCCGCCGACCTGTCAGGCGCCAGTTACGGCGCGCGCCGCAGCCGCGCTTATCCGATGCTCCTGCTGGTGCAGACGACGCTGTCGGTGGTGTTGATGGCGGGCGCTGGCCTGTTCGGCCGAAGCCTCTACAACCTGAGGGCGCAGGACTTCGGGATGCGATTGAGCGATGTGGTACTGGTCGGGTTCGAGTCAGGGCCAAACCCGGTGGTGGGTCAGGCTGAGCTCTTCCGGGCAGCGCTCGAACGGATCCGCCAGATGCCGGGTGTCGACGGCGCGACAGTGATTCAATCGATGCCGTTCGCTGGCCATCACGTGCCGCCGATTGGCGTGCCCGGGATGGCCGAGCCGCCGAGCGTCAACGGTCAACTGCCGTATCTCATCGCCGCGACGCCGGAGTTCTTGCGGATTCTCGGCATCGACATCGCAGAGGGCCGTCCATTTACGCGTGACGATGAGCGTGGCGCCCCAGTTGTCATCGTCAACCAGACGATGGCGAGGACGGTGTGGCCGGGCGAGAGCGCGCTCGGCAAATGCATCCGGATCGGATTCGATCCGTCGTTCGACCCGTTCACGGCCACCGGTCCGCCCGGCCCGCCGACCAACGTGCCGTGCCGCGAGGTCATCGGTGTGTCCCGCGATGTCCGTCAGCGCTCGGTCGTCCCCGGGGGTGGCGAGGATCGTCTGATGCAGTACCACGTTCCACTGTCGCAGGTGCCGGGACCGCCCGCGGGTGTTGGTCCGCCGCCCGGTGTTCAAGGATTGCTGGTTCGCACCAAGGGCGCTGCCGAGGATCTGATCACGCCGATACGGCGCGCGGTCCTGAATGGACGCGCTGATCTGCCGTTTGTCGAGGTCCGGCCCTACCGAGATCTGCTGGAGCGGCAGATGCGCCCGTGGAGCCGTGGCACGGCGCTGCTGACACTGTTCGGCGGGCTCGCGCTGAGTGTGTCCGGCGTTGGACTCTACGCGGTCTTCGCTCACGTAATTGCCGAGCGGCGGCGCGAGATGGCGATCCGGATTGCGATTGGCGCTCAGCCGGCTCGAGTGGTTCGAATGGTTCTTCGCGATGCGTGCCGTTCTGCCGCCGCGGGTGTTGTCTGTGGCTCGGCACTCGCTGTCGTGGCCGGCCGCTGGCTGCAGTCGATGCTCGTCGGTACATTTCCCTCTGACCCGCTCGTGCTCGGGGCTGCGGGGTTCCTGATGGTCATCGTCGCCGGTTTCGCGACGTTCATTCCCGCCCGCACCGCGTCTCGCGCCGACCCGACGTCATTGCTCAGGGCCGAGTGAGGCCTGCGGTGCTGCGGGAGCAGTGCTTGTGATTCCGGTCCGTCGAATCATTCCCTACGCGGCCTGCGGCCGGCGTGCAGCAGTTCGTAGTGTGACAGCTCCGTGCGTCTCCGTGCACTCCGTTTCTCCGTGGTGAAATCCGTGATCTCCGTCTTCTCCGCCCAGCATTGCCCTCAAAGCTGTGTCCGATCTCCAATCGCGGCCGGGACGGCCGTCTCGTCCGGCGGTAAAGACGGAAGGCTGAACGAAAACGTCGTTCCTCTCTCCACGTTCCTCTGCACGCCGACGGTTCCGTCGTGCGCGTTCATGATGGTCTGGCAGATCGCGAGGCCGAGGCCCATCCCGTCGGCCTTGGTCGTGTAGAACGGCTCGAACATGCGCGGCAGCTGCTCGTCGGTCAGGCCAATGCCCTGGTCGATAACCGAGACCCTGACGGTGGAATCATCGGCATCGGTTCGCAGGATCACGCGCTTGATGGCCACGTTCTCGTGCGCCTCGAACGCGTTCATGAGCAGGTTGAGCATCACCTGCTGCAGCTGGACGCGATCGCCAAGCACCCGAGGCAAGTTCGGCGCCAGCTCGAGGTCGAGCATGATCCGGCGGGACACGATGTCACTCTGAAGCACCTTAATCACTTCGTCGATGCTGGCGTTGAGGTTGACTGCGGCGTACTCGGACGTGTCCTTTTTGAGCAGCGACCTCAATCGCCGCACCACGTCGGCGGCGCGCTGGTTGTCCGAGACGATATCGGCGAGCGCCGCACGCAGCTCGACGAGATCGGGGACAGGCGCGGCGATGAGGCGGGTCGCCGCCTGGGCGTTGGTCATGATCGCTGCCAGCGGCTGGTTGATTTCATGCGCCAGCGTTCCGGTCAGCGCGGCCAGCGTGGTCACTCGCCCGACATGGGCCAGCTCGTCGCGCAGCTGGCGCGCCTGCAACTCCGCGCGCCGCCGCTCGGTGATGTCGCGGACGATGCTGAGGACCTTGTCGGTGTCGCAGCGGACAACTCGCGCCTCGAAGAAGCGGACCTCGCCGAGGCTCGGCAGCGAATACTCGAGCGTCGCGGTGTCCTCGGAGCTCATCGCCCGCTCGAAGCAGCGCAGCAGGCCATCGGCGATGTCGGGCGGCAGGACATCGTGCACGCGTTTGCCAAGAAAGCTCTCGGGCGGTGCTGCCAGCCGTTCGGGCTCCTTCGCATGGAAATCCAGAAAGACGCCATCGGCGCTCAGCACGAAGATCCAGTCGGGGAGCGCGCGAAGCACGGCGCGATGTCGGGCGTCGGCCTGCTTGCGTGCCGTGATGTCTTCAGCGACCGACAGCATGCACCGCTCGCCCTCGATCTCGAGCGTGTCGGCTGAGTAGAGAACCGTCACTACACGGCCCGACTTGGTCCGCCACTGTATTTCCCGGGTCGCGACCCGCCCGCTCGCGTCGAGTTCGGCGATGACGCTCGCCCGATCTTCAGGGACGACCCAGAATCCGAGCTCGTCGGAGCTGCTGCCGATCAGTTCACTGCGCGCGTAGCCCCACTGGCGAACGCAGACGTCATTGACGTCGATGATTCGGCGATCGGGGAAGCGCGTAATTGCCATGGCACAGGGGTTCGAGCGAAAGGCCGCCGCGAACTTTTCCTCGGACCTCTGCAGCGCGAGCTCCGCGCGGCGCCGCTCTTCGATCTCTTCCTGCAGCGCGAGGTTCTCGCCGGCGACCTGACGCCGACGGTCGACGCTCTCCTGAAGGGCCTGCTGCGAGAGTTGGTAGTCCTCGACAAACAGCAGCACCAGCCCAATGCAGGTCCCGTACACGTTGACGAGGTCGAGCAGAAACAGCTGCGGTCGCCACGCGACGATCGGGTCGACGACGGCTTTCAAGTCGCCTGCACCCATGACCCGGCCGACGAGCGCGACGCCATAGATGGTTTGCGTCACGCCGTAGACAGCGCAGACGCCGCCGGTAATCAGGCCGGCCCTGGAGCCGTGGAGGCGCCACCGCGACAGGAAGACCCACGAGCAATACAGCAGCGCGGCCGCGAGCGATAACGTTCGCGGCGCAATCCGCACGTAGAAGCTCTCAATCGGATCGCTCCACCAGGCAGAGAGGAGGATTGACGCGACGCCAAGAGCTATCACGAACCCCAGGCCCAGTCGCTGCTCCCGGCGCGTCGGCAGATCCGGTGACAGCATGCTTCGCGCGCCGAACACCAGCAGCGGAGGGGGCAGGAACCCCAAGATGGCGCCGACGACCACCACGGTGATCTTCGGGAGAGCCCAGTCTGCCGTAAGAGGCAAACCCAGTGCGCCCACACCGAGGTAGAGGGCGAACGAGGTCCACGCCCAGGCCCACCACTTGAACACCGGCCGGTCGGCAAGGCGCAGGTGTAGCGACCATAAGAGGACGACTGCCCCAATGGTGATGAGCGACTGCAGGAGTGTGAGCCAGAGCGCGTTGGTCATGCGGTTGAAACCGCCGTTGTCTAGGGTATCCGATGCGTTCCCCGAATATACTCTTGCGTCATGTGCGGGCTAAATGGACGGGGGGTGGGGTCGTCGGCCGTCATGCTGGGCACGGTCCTCTGGTGCTTCGCATTGGGAAGCGCGCGGCCAGCCAGTCAGACGCCAGGCCAGGGGCGTGGCGGCCCACCGCCTCAGCCGGTCACTATCCCGAAGGCAATTTTTGCGAGCGCCGAGCCCGTGCGCTCGTGCGAGAGCCTGCGATCGATCGTGCTGCCCGACACGAGCATCGACGTGACTGTCGAAGATCCAGGCGACGAGCGAACTGCTCCGTCCTGCCGCATTACCGCCACGGTTACGCATCCACCCGCAGGCGATCGCATCAAGGTCTTCATCGGGCTTCCGCTGAAGAGCTGGAACGGACGGTTTCAGGGTGTCGGCGGCGGAGGCTTCTCCGGCGGGAACGCGAACGCCATTCGGCAGCCGCTCGCCGCCGGCTACGCTGCCGGCGCGACCGACACCGGCCACGAGGGCGGAAGTGGAAGCTTTGCGCTCGATGCGAGCGGCCGCCTGAATTGGCACGCGGTCAGGGACAATGCCTATCTCGGCATCCATGAGATGACCGTCGTTGGAAAGGCGTTGACCGCGGAGTTCTACGGAAAGCCGCCGCGCTACGCCTACTTCAACGGGTGTTCGACCGGCGGGCGTCAGGGTTTATCCGAGGCGCAACGCTACCCTGCCGACTACAACGGGATTCTCTCCGGCGCTCCAGCGATCAACTGGCCAAAGCTTCACGTCGAGCAGCTGTGGGGGCCGCTCGTGATGCTCGAAGCGAAGCACTTCGTTCCGATGTGCAAGCTCGAAGCGGCGACCGCAGCCGCGGTCGCGGCGTGCGACGGGATCGATGGAGTGAAAGACAACGTCCTCGAGGATCCGCGCCGTTGTCAGTTCGACCCGAAGGCGCTCGTCGGCTCGGTGCCGAGTGGCTGTGATGCGATCACGGAGACCGATGCGTCGGTGATCAGAAAAATCTGGGAAGGGCCGAAACGGAGAGACGGATCCTTTCTCTGGTATGGCTTACCTCGCGGGGCGGGGTTCGCCTTGAGCGCGACCGGTGGCACACCATTGACCGCACGGCCATCTGGTATCACGCTCGACTGGTTCAGGTATTTTCTGACGCAGAATCCTCAGTGGGATTGGTCGACGCTCACCTGGGCATCGTACGAGCAGCTCTGGGATCAGTCGGTGGAGCAGTTCGGCCCGGTGTTCGGTACCGACACCCCGAACCTCTCGGCGTTCAGGGATCGCGGCGGGAAGCTGCTCCTCTGGCACGGATGGGCCGATCCATTGATTTACGCTGAGGGGACGATCGACTATTTCTCGCGCGTGCAGCAGGCGATGGACGGGCCGCAAAAGACGGCAACGTTCATCCGGCTGTTCATGGCGCCTGGCGTCGGCCATTGCGCTGGCGGCACGGGTCCTGCACCTCGCCAGCCGTTCGACTCGTTGGTGGCGTGGGTCGAACATGGGGAGGCGCCCGAAAGGCTCACTGCCGTGCGCCGAGACGAGAGTGGCAAGGTCGTGCGATCCCGGCCGCTCTGTGCCTACCCTCTCGTCGCGCGCTACAAGGGGCATGGGAGCACTGACGAGGCGTCGAGCTTCGAATGCAAGGCGAATTTCTAAAGATATTCGGATGGGAGCGTCGAAGATGAAGGCATCGCGCGTACTGTTGTGGTCGTGTTTCGCCCTGGCCGTTACGGCAACGCCAAGCCTCGCCGCGGCGCAGACGGCGACGCCGCCGGCTCAAACGCCGCCTCCGCAAGGAGTTTACGAGCCAAAGGTCGGGCAGGCCGGGAAAGACGTGGTCTGGGTGCCAAGCCCGGAGTCCACCGTGGAGAAAATGCTCGACGTAGCGAAGGTCACGCCTCAGGACTTCGTCGTCGATCTGGGATCGGGAGATGGCCGCAACGTGATCGCGGCCGCGAGGCGCGGCGCGCGAGCGCTGGGCGTCGAGTACAACCCGGATATGGTCGAGTTGTCGAAGCGGAACGCCGCAAAGGCAGGCGTCAGCGAAAAGGCAGCGTTCGTTCAGGGCGATATGTACGCCGCGGAATTCTCGCAGGCGACGGTGCTGGCCTTGTTCCTGCTGCCCGACAACCTGTTGAAACTTCGTGACAAGTTTGCCGCCCTCAAGCCGGGTACTCGTATTGTCGCGAACACCTTTGGCATCCAGGATTGGACGGCCGACGAAACGATCTCCATCTCGGACGACTGCCTGAGTTGGTGCACCGTCCTGCTGTACTTCGTGCCGGCCAAAGTCGATGGGACGTGGCAGACGGCGCAGGGGCCCCTGACGCTCACGCAGCAGTACCAGCTCATCAGCGGCACGTTTGGCGCCTCAACGATAGAGAACGGGCGTGTCCGCGGCGACGAAGTCAGCTTCACGGCCGGAGGCGTCGCATATCGCGCCAAGGTCAGCGGCGACAACATGACGGGAACGTCGAAGGCAGCGGGCCCCGAGGCGGCCTGGAAGGCGACCAGGCAGCCGAAATAAACCGCGCCGTGCTGTCGTAGTAGGTCGTGACATAATGTCGAGGTTTTTCCCGAAGAACTCTTCAGGAGGAGGCCAGTATGCGTGTTGGCGTGTATGCCGGAGCGATGCTCATCGCGTGGTCGGGCGCTCTTGCGGTCGCTCAGACGAAGGTCACGACCCCCGAAGAATACGACAAGGCGATGAAGCCTGCGGGCGCGGCCATGCGGACAATCGGGAAGGCCGTCGCCTCTGGCGCGTTCGCGGATGTCAGGAAAGAGCTGCCCGCCCTGAAAGCGGCAATCGCTGATACGCAGTCATTCTGGGTACAGCACAAGAAAGACGACGCGATCAAGATGAACAAGGAATCCCTCGCGAAAATCGAGGCATTCGAGAAGCTCGTGGCGACGGATCCTGTCGACGTAGCCGTCGCGGGCCCCGCGCTGAAGGAGATTGGCGGGACCTGTGCGGCGTGCCACAAGCAGTACCGCGAGCAGGACGCCGAGGGCAATTACAAGCTTAAGGCGGGCACGATCGGCGGATAGCGTTTTCACAGAAGGCTCAGGGCTGCATGGCTCAGGGCTCAGGCAGGAGCTTCGAGTAAGTAGTCGAAGGTTTTGCCTGAGCCTTGAGCCCTGAGCCTTGAGCCTTTTTTAGGTCCTTCCCTCGAACGGCGTAGAGTCTCGCCCTCGCAGCACGATATCGAAGCGATAACCAAGCGCCCACTCGGGCCTGGTCAACTCCAACTCAAACTTCGACACCAGACGCTCGCGTGCGCGTTCGTCGGGGACCGACTGCATGATCGGGTCGAACGGGAACAGCGGATCGTTCGGGAAATACATCTGCGTCACCAGCCGGGACTGGAACGACGTGCCGAACAGCGAAAAGTGGATGTGCGCCGGCCGCCACGCGTTGTGGTGGTTTCGCCACGGGTACGCCCCGGGCTTGATGGTGGTGAATTGGTAATGACCCTCCGCGTCGGTCATCATCCGTCCGCCGCCTGAGAAGTTCGGGTCGAGCGGCGCCGGATGATCGTCCCGCGCATGCAGGTAACGACCGGCGGCGTTGCATTGCCAGATTTCGATGAGCGTGTGAGGCACCGGGCGGCCGCCTTCATCGAGCACCCGGCCCGCGACGATGATGCGTTCGCCCAGAGGTTCACCTGCGTGCTGGCGCGTCAGGTCGTTGTCGGTCTCGCCGAGCGGCAAAAAGCCATAGACGGGCGCCGTCAGATCGCTGAAGTTCGCTGGCAGCCTGATGAGCGGCTGCGACGGTGCGCGCAGGATGGTCGATTGGTACGGCGGATACAGCAGTTTGGGTTGGGTGCCGGCTTCTGGGTTACTCATGGTTCTCCGGGCTCGATCGGCAATGTTCACTGCCAAAACCTAACAGAAGACCAGGAGATTAGGAGGCATTTCAAAAGGCATCCTCTTGATCTCCTGATCTCCTGTTTAGTTTTTTGCTCGCTGCTCGCGCGGCCCTGTCATTCCCCCGCCACCGTGCCGTGCGCTCGAGCGGTGCGGGCGTTCAGATCTCGCAGCGCGTCGAGCTCGTGGCGATCGGGCGCCGGCGTCTCGGCCACCTGGCCGGCGAAACGGACGTCCCATCCTGTATTGTCACGCACCTGCTCGCGCGTGACACCTGGGTGCAGGCTCACGACCTCGAACTCCTTGCTCTCGGTGTCCGGCGTCATGGTGCACAAGTCGGTGACGAGGAGCATCGGGCCCTCGGTCGTGATTCCCATCGCCCGCCGCTCGCGGCCCGTGACGCCGTGGCCGAGCGACGTCACGAACGCCAGCGTCTGGACGAAGGCACGAGGGTTGTGGCGCATCACGATATAGATGCGTTGGCAGCCGGTCGCGATCTCGGTCGCGCCACCGCTGCCGGGGAGGCGCACCTTGGGCGTGCTGTACGGGCCAATCACCGTGCTGTTCAGGTTGCCGAAGCGATCGATTTGCGCGCCACCCAGGAATCCGACCGAGATGCGGCCTCCCTGAAGCCAGTACCTGAAACATCTCCGGCACCGAGACCGTCGTCAGCGCAGTTTCGCAGAGCTCGCCGTCCCCGATCGAGAGCGGCAGTACCGTCGGTCTGGTTTCGAGGGTGCCCGATTCGTAGACGAGCGTCAAGCGGGGTGCGTGCGTCAGCCGCGCCAGGTTGCAGGCCGCCGAAGGCAGCCCGATTCCCACGAAGCAAATGTCATCGTCGCGCATCGCGCGCGCGGCCGCGACCGTCATCATCTCCGAGGCCGAGTAGCTCGCGGTTGCCATGTTGCCTAACGCTCTGTCGGCGTGGCGCTCGCCCGTGCGCGTGCCCTGAACTGCTCAGGACCGCCGTTCATCACGTGCTCCTCTATCCATTCCTGGAAGCTGTCGCGATCCCGCGAGATGACATCCCAGGCGACGTAGAACGCGTTGTCGCGAGCGTAGTAGCCGTGCGCGTAGGACGGATGCGCGCCGCCCGGCACGGCGACAATCGCGTGGATGGTCCAGGAGGGGAGGATGACGGCATTTGTGCCGAGCCCTTCGAAGCGGTCGACGACTTCTTCTACCGTCACGATCGCTTTTCGAGCGGCCAGGACCGCCTCCTTCTGCACGCCGACGATGCCCTCGAGCAGCACGTTGCCCGCGCGGTCGGCTTTCTGCGCGTGAATGATCGTGACGTCGGGGCGATGCGCGGGCACCGCCGCCAGTGCCTCGCCTGTGAACGGGCAGGTGATGAACTTGATGTTGGGGTTGACCTTTGCGAGGTCCGATCCGCGGTACCCGCGGAACACCGCGCACGGCATGCCGGCGGCCCCGGCCGCGTAGGCGTGGGCCATCGCCGAATGACTGTGCTCTTCGATCTCGAGCGGACGCGGCCAGCCACGTTCGACCGCGTCGCGAAAACGGTGCAGCGAGCCGACGCCGGGGTTGCCGCCCCACGAAAAAGTCAGTTTACGCGCGCAGCCGGTGCCGATCAGCTGGTCGTAGAGGAGATCGGGCGTCATCCGGATGAGCGTCAGATCCGAGATGCGCTGCCGGATGATTTCGTGGCCCGCCGCAAAGGGAATGAGGTGCGTGAAGCCTTCGAGCGCGACGCTGTGGCCAGGGTGCACGAAACGCGCGATCGCGTCGGAGAGTGTCGTGAACTCGCTCATGCGTCGAATGGTGCCCCGGTGTAGCTCTCGGCGAGGCTCGTCATGGCCGCGCGGGAACTGACAAGATACTCCAGTTCCGCCAGCTGGCGCCGGTGGTCGAACGGGTTGTCGCTGTCGGACCGGTGCAGCATCGACGTCATCCACCAGGAGAACCGCTGCGCGCGCCACGTGCGGGTCAGCGCCCGTTCGGAATATTCGTCGAGGAGCGATTGACGGCCTGACGAGTAGAACGCGGCCAGCGCGCCGGCCAGTCGATAGACGTCGGCCATCGCCAGATTGAGTCCCTTCGCGCCGGTTGGCGGAACGATGTGCGCGGCATCACCCGCCAGGAACAGCCGGCCAAAACGCATCGGCTCGGCGACGAAGCTGCGCATGCCGGTCACTCCTTTCTGAAGGATCCTTCCTTCGTTTGGCCTCCACCCATCGATGGTCGACAGCCTGGTGGCGAGCTCGGCCCAGATGCGCGCGTCGCTCCACGCCGACACGTCTTCGTCCGGGGCGCACTGCAGGTAGAGCCGTGTTACCTGCGGCGAGCGCATGCTGAACAGGGCAAAGCCGCGTTCGTGCAGGCTGTAGACCAGTTCGTGGGACGACGGCGCCGCCTCTGCGAGGATCCCCAGCCAGCCAAACGGGTAGATGCGCTCGTAGAGGCGGAGGCGTGACCCGGGAATCGACTGGCGGCAGATGCCGTGAAATCCATCGCAGCCGGCGATGACGTCGCACGTCAGCTGGTATGCGGCATTCGTACCATTGTGGCGAAACCGGATCTGCGGAGTCTCAGTGTCGAGGTCGTGGACACTCACGTCCTCGACCTCAAAGTGCAACGGCCGTCCGGTCTCGAGGCGCGCCTCGATCAGATCGTGGACGACTTCGTTCTGCCCGTAGATCGTGATCGCGCGGCCGCCGGTCAGTGAGGCCATGTCGATGCGATGCCGGGCGCCGCCGAAGGCGAGATAGATGCCGTCGTGCCGCAGCCCCTCGCGCGAGAGGCGCCCGCCCACGCCGACGTCGCGCATCAGGTCCACCGTCCCTTGCTCGAGCACGCCGGCGCGGACCCGCTCGATCACGTGCTGCCGGGTACGGTTCTCGAGAATGACGGAGTCGATGCCCTGAAGATGCAGCAGCTGTCCGAGCATCAGGCCGGCAGGCCCGGCGCCGATGATGCCCACCTGGGTGCGGGAGGTCACGGGGTATTCTAGCTGGCTCAGGGCTCAGGGATCAGGGCTCAAGGAAAACCCTCGAGTAAGATCTCGATGCTCTTGCCTGAGCCTTGAGCCCTGAGCCCTGAGCCATACTCATGACCATGAACTCCCTCTCGAAGCTTACCCTTGCGTCGCTCCTGATTGCGTCCAGCTTGCCAACGGTACCCAGCGTTGACCTGGGCGCACAGAGCGCTCCACAGGCAGCCGTCGCGCCGCTGCCAGATATCGGCGAGCGACGAACAATCACCGAAGCGGACTGCACGCCCGCGAAACTCGGCACCGCGATTCCGGTCGGCGCGATTGGCGAGCCCGTGTCGAGCGTCTCGGTAGCCGAGCCGAAATGGACGGCGCCGACCGACTCGGCGGCGGCATACTGCGCAGTCGACGGCGCGATGGCGCCGATCGATCCAGCAGCGAAACCGATCAATTTCCGGGTGGTTTTTCCAGCCTCATGGACGCTGCGCGCGGCGCAGCTCGGAGGTGGCGGAATGAACGGCGTCATTCCGAACCTGACGGGGGGCCGTGGTGGATCCGTTGGACCCAGTCAGGGCGTTGCAACCTATGGGAGCGACTCCGGCCACGCTGCCAAAGAGGCGCCGGAGTGGGCGCTCGTGGACGAGGCCATCAAGAACCTCGGCTACATGCAGATGAAGAAGACGCACGACGCGGCGACTGTACTTATCGACAGGATGTATGGACGCAAGCCTGCTGTGACCTACTACATCGGCACGTCGCAGGGTGGCCGCGAAGCGCTGACGGTCGCCCAGCGCTATCCACAGGACTACGACGGCATCATCTCGAACGTCCCCATCGTCAATTTCTCGTCGCTGATGCTCGCCCCGGCACTGATACGGATCCAGGAGAAGCCGCTCGCCAACTGGGTGACGCGCGCAAAAGTGAATGCGATCCGCGGCGAATTCATGCGGCAGTGTGACGGACTCGATGGGCTCGTTGATGGAATCATCAATTACTACATGGCCTGCCGGGCCATCTTCGACGTGAAGGAAGGAGCCAGAGGACGTCGCCCCTGGGCAGCCAGGCGATGTCCGGACAACGTCGATCCCGATCGGGCGGACACGACGGCCGCGGCCTGCCTCACCGATGGGCAGATCTCGACGCTCGAGTTCGTCTACAGCCGCTACGGGTTCGCGACGTCGCTGGCACATGGCGTCAAGACGTTCGGGATGTGGCTGCCGAACAGCGATCCTTCTGGCAGCGGCCTGATATCCGACGCGCGCTTCAGAGGGCAGGAAGGCGCCGCGGCTGACGCGCCGATGCATTCGCACCTCGGCGCCCTCGGCGTCACCGGGTTCCTGATGCGCGACCTCGCCGCCAACCCGCTCGACTACTCGGAGGGTGGCGCGCTCAACGGCCGCCGCCAGCAGCTGTCGGCGTGGCTCGACTCGACCGATCCGGATCTGAGCCGGTTCGCGGGGCGTGGCGGCAGGATGATCGTGACAATTGGCACGGACGATACGCTCGCCTCGCCCGGCGCCCAGCTCGATTACTACCAGTCGCTGATCGACAAAATGGGTCAGCCGAGCCTGGAGCGATTTGCGCGGCTCTTCGTCATGCCCCAGGCCGGCCACGGACTGAGCGGGAGGAACTACTCCGTCGACGGGGACGGAAAGACGCTGGAGGTCGCACCCATTCCGAACACGTTCGATCGCGTGCGTCTGCTGATGGAATGGGTGGAGCGAAAGACTGCTCCGGCGAGCTCAGTCGTCGTAACCGCTGGCGACAAGAGCCTTCCACTCTGTTCGTATCCGACCTTCCCGCGGTACCTCCGCGGTCCGACGAATGCGGCTTCCTCGTACGCCTGCGTCGTGCGGTAGTGTCCTGGTTCAGTCGCGCTTGAGCGCCCACTTGAACGCGCGTCCGAGCAGGTCCTGAAAGACCGGATCGTTGAACGTGTCGTTGCCATGCCCGAGCGTCGTCCCGAAGACGCGCGAGCCGCCGTAGTCGCTGACCCAGGCGAGGGGATACTCCTTCTGATCTTCGGGGCTGACCGCCGTCGCCAGGGCCTGCGAGTTGGGCCAGAACTTGTCGATCACGTAGAGCTCGTCGACCGGTGTCACCCAGTCTTCCTTGAAGCCCTTCATGATCGGGTGGTCCTTGGCCGCGACTTTGACCGAGATGTTGTGCGCCTTGGTATGACGCCGACTGGTGACGCCGAGAAACTCGCGCCAGGTGTCGGCCGTGGACGCGCGGTAGGTATGCATCGCGCAGTGGATCACGATCGCCGGCGGTCCGCCCCGCTGCGCTGACGTGATGCGCTGAATCAACGCCTCGTCGGTGGTATCGGCGAAACACTGATTGTGGACGACGATATCGAATCCCTTCGCCCAGCCGGCGTTTTCAAGGAGAGGCTGGTTCCCGGTCGTGCCACGGCCGCCCTGAATCGCGACCGTCCAGTCGACCGGCAGTACTTTCGAGACCGAATCGATGAGCACCTTCGATTGGAGGGAGTAGTCGTGGCAACAGCCGCCGCTGATCACCAGGGCATTGACCCGCGGCTGGCCCGCGAAAGCATCGCGCGGCCCGCCACGGCCCCGTTGTCCAGCTGGAGGGGGCTCCTGCCCTGAAAGCGTCAAGACCAAGAAGAGGGTGGACGCAAGAACGGCGAACCGGAAAGTTGTGACGCGTGCTGATCGCATGGTGTGGTCTGCCTCACAGACGCACAAAGAATAGACCGATTCAACGGGAATTTCACGCGACTTTCACGGGTTTCCTCTCGTCATAGCCTACGGTAGGAGAGCGGCCGAGTACAGAAAGCCGAGTTGGTGAATGAGCCTCGACGATTTCGTGTTTCCTCTGAGCGGCGCCGGCGATTCCGGACAGTCGGTGAGCGCTCGCGAATTCGTTTCGCAGGATGTCTCAATCGTCGATGTCGGCGGACCCAGAATGTCGGTAAATGGCGAACTGCGTCACCGGTTGCTGTTTCTACTGCGCCGTGGCGAGCGACACATCGTTCTGAACCTGGCTCGCGTCTCGCGAATCGATGCGGCTGGCGTCGGCGAGCTCGTGCGTGCGTACAACGTGGCGATGGCCGCGCACGGAGTGCTGCGAATCGCGTTCGGGACTCGTCCGGTGCGAAGCGTACTCAAGCGAGTCGGTTTGTTTGAGATCCTGAGTAGAGGTCGGAAGCCGCACTGATCCACCTGATCCACGCTGTTGCGTGCGTCAGGCCCCGGCGAATCACGAGGATGTAACGCCGAAGTACATCCGGCTGAAGTACGTATCGGGTCACGCAGCCCGAGCAGTTGGTCGCGAGTCGCGAGATGCCCCGTGTGTTCGACCGGCCCTCCTTCACTCTAGTACTTTGACGTAACTGCGACGCGATCCGATCGCGGCAGCTTCCGAAACACCTCAGGTTGCAGCTGCGAATCCAGGTGCCGCCGGTGCGCGTCACAGTACGCGTGGCGGCGATTGTCGGACGGACATGCCAATGGTCGCGAAGCTCCAACGGGAATCTCACGGCAACTTCAACCGGACTTTCACACCGGCTTGCGCGGCGCGACGATCGTCAGCCAAAGAAACAGGACGAGAGGAATCGCTGAGTTTGACCTTGTCGATTTCGACCCCACTCGATCGACTTAATAGTAGGCGACCAGGGCGGGAGCTTGTGCCGGTTGGGACGAGTAGCCCGCAGATGACCTCCGAGGTAATTGCGGGACGGTCGCGGACGACGTTAAGAGGTAGTTATGGCGAAACGAATGATCCTCATGCTCGTGGTGGTGTTCGGCATCATCGGCGGGCTCGGTTTCCTCAAGTTCCGGCAGATTCAGGCAGCGATGGCTGAAGGCGCGGCCTTTCAGCCGCCTCCGGAAGCCGTGACCACGATCATCGCGCAGCAGGAAGATTGGCCGACGACGTTGAGCGCCATCGGGACGATGGCGGCCGTGCAGGGCGTCACTGTCAGCGCGGACCTGCCGGGCACCGTCGACCGGATCGCGTTCGATTCCGGAAAGCCGGTGCGTGAAGGTGACGTGCTGGTCGAACTCGATATACGGCAGGAACGCGCGCAGCTGGCAGCGATCGAAGCGCAGCGCGATCTGGCGAGCCTCAACTACCAACGGATGAAGGGGCTGTTGGGCGATCGCGTGATCTCGCAGGCGGAGTTCGATCGCGCTGTCGCCGAACAGAAACAGACCGACGCCCAGGTCGGGGAGATCCGGGCGACCATCGCGCGCAAGACGATCCGGGCGCCGTTCTCGGGCGTGCTCGGCATTCGTCAAGTGAACCTTGGCCAGTATCTCGCCGCAGGCGATCCGATCGTGCCGGTGCAGTCGCTCGATCCGATCTACGTGAACTTCGGCGTGCCGCAGCAGGATGCTGGACGGATTCGCGTCGGTCACGCTGTCCGGATCAACGCTCGCGAGCTGGCGGGCGCGGACTTCGCCGGGCGCGTCACCGCCGTTGACTCGACTGTCGACCAGTCGACGAGGAACGTCCAGGTGCAGGCCACCCTCGCCAACCAGGGGCGCAAGCTTCGCCCCGGCATGTTCGTGCAGACCGAGCTCCTCCTGGGATCGAACCGCGCGGTGCTGGCGTTGCCGGCGTCGGCCGTCAGCTATGCGCCGTTCGGCGATTCGGTGTATGTCGTCACCGACCTGAAGGGCGAGAACGGACAGAGCTACCGTGGCGCGCGGCAGCAATTCGTGAAGCTTGGCGGCGCGCGCGGCGACCAGGTGGCGATCCTGACCGGCGTCGCGCCTGGCGACGAGGTCGTGACGTCGGGGGTGTTTCGACTGCGCAACGGGGCGGCAGTCGTGGTCAACAACAAAGTGCAGCCTGGCAACAAGCGAGCACCGAAGCCAGAGGATAGTTAAATGCGGTTCACGGACCTCTTCGTTCGACGGCCGGTCCTCGCGATCGTCGTCAACCTCGTGATCCTGATCGCCGGCCTGCAGTCGATTCGCTCGCTGGGCGTTCGCCAGTATCCGCGCAGCGATATCGCGGTCGTCAGGGTCTCGACCGTCTACACCGGTGCGAACGCCAACCTCGTGCGCGGCTTCATCACCACGCCGCTCGAGCGTGTGATCGCGAGCGCCGACGGTATCGACTACATGGAGTCATCGAGCGCTCAGGGACTGAGCACCATTGCTGTGCACTTGCGGCTCAACTACGACACCAACGACGCGCTCACCCAGATCCAGGCGAAAGTCGCCCAGGTTCGTAACGATCTGCCGCCCGAGGCGGAAGCGCCGATCATCGAGGTCGAGAACGCGGAAACGCAGTTCGCTGCGCTGTACCTCAGCTTCTCGTCGAACGATCTCGATCAGAACCAGATCACCGACTATCTGATTCGAGTCGTACAGCCCAGACTGAGCGCCATCACCGGAGTCCAGCGCGCCGACATCCTCGGCGATCGCACTTTTGCGATGCGCATCTGGCTCAAACCGGATCTGATGACGGCGCATGGCATTTCGCCCTCGATGCTGCGCGATGCGCTGGCGCGCAACAACTACCTCTCTGCGCTCGGGCGCACGAAGGGGTCGATGGTGTCGGTCAACCTCGTCGCCAACACCGATCTGCGGACACCAGAAGAGTTCCGCCAGCTTGTCCTCAAGGAAGACGCTGGCGTCGTCGTCCGGCTTGGCGACGTCGCCGACGTCGTGCTGGGCGCGGAGAACTACGAGGAGGACGTTCGCTTCAACGGCCAGACGGCCGTGTTCATGGGGGTCTGGGTGCTGCCCACCGCCAACTCGCTGGAGGTCATCCGGCGCGTGCGTGCCGAGATTCCTCAGATCCAGGCGCAGATGCCGGCCGGCATGGTGTCGGCGATTCCCTACGACGCCACCGCCTATATCGAGGACGCGATCGGCGAGGTGCTCACGACGCTTGGCGAAACGCTCCTCATCGTCATCGTCGTCATCTTTCTCTTCCTCGGTTCGCTGCGGTCGGTGCTGATCCCGGTAGTCGCCATACCGATCTCGCTCGTGGGCGCGGTGTTCCTGATGCTGATCGCTGGCTTCAGCCTCAACCTGCTGACGCTGCTCGCAATCGTGCTCTCGGTCGGACTGGTCGTCGACGATGCGATCGTCATGGTCGAGAACGTCGAACGCCATATCCATGGTGGTAAGTCACCCGTCCGGGCCGCGATCGATGCCGCCCGGGAGCTGGTCGGTCCGATCATTGCGATCACGATCACTTTGGCCGCGGTCTACGCGCCGGTGGGCATCCAAGGCGGGCTGACCGGCGCGCTCTTCCGCGAGTTTGCCTTCACGCTGGCGGGCGCCGTCATCGTATCTGGCGTCGTCGCTCTGACGCTGTCGCCGATGATGAGCTCGAAGCTCTTGCGCGCCGGACAAAGCGAGCGGGGGTTTGCCGGCTGGATCAACCGCCGGTTCGACGGTCTGCGAAACGCCTACACGCGCAGCCTGACGAGCACGCTTCGCTATCGGCCCGTCGTGCTCGTGCTGTGGGCAATTGTCGCGATACTGACTGTCCCGTTTTATCTCTTCTCGCAGCGCGAGCTGGCGCCCAATGAAGATCAGGGCGTGTTGTTCTCGATTCTGCAGACATCGGCCAACTCGACACTCGATCAAACGAAGATGTTTGCCGAGCAGGTTGCCGATGTGTATCGGTCGTTTCCTGAGGCGGCCAGCATCTTTCAGCTGACGTTTCCAACCGGCGGGTTCGGCGGATTCGTGACCAAGCCATGGAGCGAGCGCTCCAAGACGACTGAGCAGCTCCTGATGGAAGTGGCCGGACCTCTGTCGCAGATCCCAGGGATCCGCGCGATCCCGCTGACCCCGCCGTCCCTGCCGGGCGGCGGCGATTTCCCGGTTGACCTGGTCATTGCCTCGGCGGCCGAACCGGAGCAATTGCGGGAGTTTGCCAATCAGCTCGTTCCGAAGGCATTCGCGAGCGGGCTGTTCATCTTTGCCGACGCCGACATGAAGTTCGACCAGCCGCAGGCCGAGGTCGTCTTTGATCGCGACAAGTTGCGCTCGCAAGGCGTCAGCCTGAGCCAGGCCGGTCTCGATCTATCGACGCTGCTTGGTGGCGATTACGTCAACCGCTTCAGCAACCAGGGCCGGAGCTACAAGGTCATTCCCCAAGTCAAGCGTTCGGAACGTCTGACCGCCGATCAGCTCGAGCGAATGTACATCACCGGATCGGATGACCAGCTCGTGCCGCTGTCGACCTTCGCGAGTCTGCAGACGACCGCCGAGCCGCGCGAGCTGAAGAAATTCCAGCAGCTCAACGCCGTTCGCATCCAGGGCGTGATCCCGCCGCCGGTGGCGCTCGACGATGCGCTGAGCTTCCTCGAGACCGAGGCCAGGGCGATCCTGCCGCCGGGCTTCACGATCGACTACGCCGGCGAGTCGCGCCAACTTCGCACCGAGGGCAGCAGGTTCCTCAGCACGTTCCTGCTTTCAGCGATTCTCATCTATCTCGTGCTCGCCGCGCAGTTCGAGAGTTTCCGCGATCCGTTCATCATCCTGGCGGGTTCGGTGCCGCTCGCTCTTTCCGGAGCGTTGCTCTTCTCGTTCCTGGGATTGACGACGCTCAACATCTACAGTCAGGTCGGGCTGATCACGCTCGTCGGACTCGTGTCCAAGAACGGCATCCTCATCGTGCAGTTCGCCAACCACCTGCAAGAGACGGGGATGGACAAGCTCTCCGCCGTCATCGACGCGTCGGCGACGCGGTTACGCCCGATCCTGATGACGACCGCGGCGACCGTCGCTGGTCATTTCCCGCTCGTCACGGCGACTGGGCCCGGCGCCGGCGCGCGCAACAGCATCGGCATCATGCTCGTCACCGGCATGGTGATCGGCACACTGTTCACGTTGTTCGTCGTGCCTTCAATCTACATGCTCGTCGCACGGAAGCACTCGGCGCAGGCGTCGGTCGAGGCGGCGGAGAGGGAAGTGCGTGCTCAACCTCCACAGGTTCACCCTTCGCCAGTGTGACGAGACTGGTCCTGACTGTATGTCGCACCGCCGAGAAACACCCGTATGGGAGCAGGTGATGCCGAAGCGAATGATGAGGAAGCGATTGATAGCGGCCATCGGCACCATCTGCCTGCTGGCTGGATGCACAATGGGCCAAAACTATCACCGGCCCGCCATCACCTCGCCGGTGGCTTTTCGCGGTGGCGGCGACGTTCCAGCGGCCGACCCCGCATCGCTGGCGGACCTGAAATGGTTCGAGGTGTTCAACGACGAGCGCCTGCAGGAGATGATCCGGACGGCGCTCGTGCAGAGCTACGACATCCGCGACGCGGTCGTGCGCGTCGAGGCCGCGCGCGCGAACCTCGGCATCACCCGCGCCGACCAGTTTCCAACCATCGAGGCCGGCGCGGGCGTGACGAGCGGGCGCACCTCCGCGAGCGGGTCGGTTCGCCTGCCCGAGGATGTGGAACGGACCCGCACCTTTGGCGTCGTCGGACTCAACCTCGCTCTCGTTCGAGGTGGACGTGTGGGGGCGGCTGCGCCGCGCGACCGAAGCCGCTCGGGCCGACCTGCTCGCCAGCGATCACAACCGCAAGGCGGTGATGACGACGCTCGTCAGCGACGTCGCCGGCGCCTACTTCAACCTGCTCGCGCCTGGACGCGGAGCTGGCGATCGCGAAGCGCACGTTAGCCGTCCGCGAGAAGTCGCTGCAACTGATTAGGAGTCGGGACCGGGGCGGTCTGGGAACGCTTCTGGAAGTTCGGCAGGGCGAGCAGCTGGTCCACGGTGCCGCCCGGGTGATTCCAGCGGTCGAGCAATTGATCGAGCAGACAGAGAACCAGATCAGCTTCCTGCTCGGTACTGGCCCGGCAACGATTCCACGTGGCCGCGCATTGAACCAGCAGGACGCGCCACCATCTGTCCCTGCCGGACTCCCTTCGTCGCTGTTGGCTCGACGCCCCGACATCAACGCGGCCGAGCAGAACCTCGTCGCGGCAAACGCAGACATCGGTGTCGCCAAGGCCGCGTACTTCCCCCGGATCACCCTGACCGGCGTTCTCGGGTTTCAGAGCGATCAATTGTCAAATCTCTTCGCCGGTCCCGCGAGAATCTGGCAGTTCGCGCCCCAGGTAACGCAGCCGATCTTCAATGCCGGTCGAATTCGTTCGACCGTGGACCTCGCCGAAGCGCAGAAGGCACTTGCGCTCATTCAGTATGAGCGGGTGATCCAGACCGCGTTCCGTGAGGTGTCGGACGCCCTGATTCAATATCGGAAGGTGCGAGAGGTTCGCGCGCAACAGGAACTGCTCGTGGCCACGCTGCAAGACCGATCGCGGATGTCCTACGTGCGCTACGAGGGGGGCATCGACACGCTGCTGAACGCGCTCGACGCCGATCGCGATCTCTTCGCCGCCGAGCTGGAGCTCGCGCAGGTGACGCGCGACGAGCTCCTGACAATCGTTCAGCTGTACAGGGCGCTCGGCGGCGGCTGGCAGCAATAGGTCACCTCCGAGAAGCCGTCCCTGCCTGCCGCGTCCGCCGACGCTGTGCCGAGGCGAGTCACGCACGCTCGGGTTGTCCTGCGACTCTTTGCCGCCCCATCGTCCACGCGGCGGCACCGAAGACGAGCAGATTCGCCGCGACGACCGGCGAGGCGCCGATGAGGACGCCGTACGCGACCCACATGAGCGCGCCCAGCATCTGCACCCTCTTGAGCATTTCCGGCGCGGCGCAGAAGTACGATCCGACGAACACAGCTGTGGCTATCCAGCCGAGATATTCGACCATCGTCCAAACCTTCCCTTGGCAGGCCCTCACATCCGTTCAGGCGACCGCTTCTCCTGACGCCAGTGCCGATTCCCGGACCGTCACTCGATCGGTGCGCGCCTTTTCCCACTCGTGGAGCGTCAGGCCGTCGGCTTCGAAGAGCGAACGGATGTCGCTGATGCCCCAGCCGAGCACGTTCTCGAGGATCGGAACCATCACGCTCGACGCGTCATCGCTCAGCAGCGTGCTTTTCGCGATTCGCGCCAACTGGCGATTCTCGGAGACCGCGATCGTGTGCCCGGCGCGGTTGTTCACGTGCAGCATCACGTGGACGTCCGAGCTGCCATCGCCGACGTAGATCGTGCGGTCGGGACCGATGCCCAGCTGCTCCTCGAGCTCCTCGACAACCGCCACCTTGCCGTAGCCCGCCGGCACGCGGGCGACCGATCGCACCTCGCCCGTGGCCGCCTCGTACTCGAGCTCGGTCCCGAAGATGTGGTCGGAGGAGACAACGCCCGCAAGGGCCGACTGAATGACCTCGCGCGGCGCGGCCGAGATGACGAAGAACGAGAACCGATGACCGTCGACGCCGCGGTCGAGAAAATTGACCAGCGCCGGGATGTTCCGGCGGAGCCGCACGCGGCGACCTGTCTCTTCCAGGTGCTCACGACGCACGCCGCGAAACTCCGGATCGTGGCGAATGAGGTAGGCCAGCTCGCCGCCCTGTTGCACGAGGTTGCTGCGGGCGAGCCCGCTGACCTTTTCCTCGAAGCCGGAGGCGCCAATGAGCTCGCTCAGCACGGCGCCCGAATCATTGAAGCTGAGCGTCTGGTCGAAGTCTGAGGCCACCAGGAAGTGCTTTGGTGCCGTTGGTCTCATGACGAGTTGCCCCCGTGGTCCATTTTACAGATATATCAACTACGACGAATTAAAGCGTAACAGTCACGGTCTCAGGAGTCAAAGGCCTGATGTGTCCATATACTGATATTTATGGACAATATTGTCCGATATGAGCCAGTTCTTGAATTGAGTTAGACACAAAGTTGTCATATCATTTACCACATGGCGAACGGGGTCTCCTCCATACCGAAGCATCGTCACGTCTACCAGGCACTGTCACGGGAGATTCAGTCCGGAAAGCTCAAGCGGGGCGACAAGCTCCCGAGCGAGGCGGAGCTTGTCAGGACGTTCGGCTCATCGCGGATCACGGTCGGGCGCGCGGTCAGGGATCTTCAAGCGCAGGGGCTGGTTGAACGACGTGTGGGGTCGGGCACTTACGTCTCCGGACCACGAGCGGCGGGCGCGCTGTCGTTCGGTCTGTTGATTCCCGATCTGGGCGACACCGACATCTTCGAGCCGGTGTGTCAGGGGATGATGGCGTCGCCGCTGGCGCGCACGCACGCGCTCCTGTGGGGCAGCGTCAGCGGAGAGGGAATGTCGAAGGAGGATCGCGCCTGGCAGCTGTGCCGCCAGTACATCGAGCGCCGCGTGGACGGCGTGTTCTTCGCGCCGCTCGAGTTCACTGCTCCGGGCGACGCCACAAGTCGACGAATCGCACAGGCGTTCGACGATGCGCGCATTCCGATTGTTCTCCTCGATCGGACCGTGACGCCATATCCCGAGCGCGGCCACCACGACCTTGTCGGCATCGACAACCGCCGCGCGGGGTTCCTGATCACCTCGCACGTTCTGGCTCTGGGCAGCAGGCGCGTCGCGTTCGTGGCCCAGCCGACCGCTGCCGCTACGGTCGAAGCGCGTGAGGCTGGCTATCGCGAGGCGCTGTACGCCGCCGCTCTGCCAATCGATCGCGCGCTCGTCCGTCGTCTCGAGCCGTCGGATCTGGAAGCGGTTCGGGAGCTGATGGAATCGGCCCGGCCCGACGCGGTGGTGTGCGCGAACGATCGCACGGCCGGCCGGCTGATGCAGACCGTCATCAAGCTCGGTTACGTCGTGCCCAGGGATCTCAGGCTCGTCGGCATCGACGATGTGGAATTTGCCGCGCTGTTGCCGGTACCGCTGACGACGCTCCGCCAGCCGTCGCGTCAGATTGGCGACGCGGCGCTCAGCGCCATGCTCGACCGCGTGTCACGACGGGGACTGGTCGCGAGAGATATCCTGCTTGATGTCGAGCTCGTCGTGCGGGAATCGTGCGGAGCCGTTTACACCCACCGTGTAGGACACGCTGCCGCCGGGCAGGTCGGTCATCATCGGGCCCTTGAGGATGAAGGCGATCGCTGACGTGCCGTCTGGACGATAGTCGACGGTCGACGAGACTGTGCCGCCAGCATAGAGGTTTGCCCACCATACCCAGCACACCACGCTCCCGCCATTGTCGAGGATGATTCCATCGTCGGCGCCCGCGGCTTTGAGTGCGGCGCCGATCTCTTCGACCGTGCCCTCTTGTTGCAGCACGACGATCGCGTCCGTCGACAATCCGATCGCGTTGTGGAAGTAGCGGGCCCTCGGGATTCCGACCTCGCGCCAGGCGGTGAGGACGTGATCTTTGAACCCGCGCGGGTAGTCCCGATAGATCATGTGGCGGATTTCGTCGCCCTGCATCCGGTGATGGTCGAAGGCGAGGACGTGACGGATGTCGTAGAACTGGTCGGCGATGTCTTCGACTCGGGCGACGCGTCCGCGGTGGAGCACACGCTGACCGAACGTCGCCCACTCGATTTCGTCGCCGAGGTTGCGGCCATCACCAGCGTCGAGGACGCGCGCCGCGGTCCGATCGAACCTGAGGTCCTCGATCGACACGCCGCCGCTGCGCCAGGCGGTCAGGCATGTGTGGGAGGGGTAGTCGACCGGGTCTTCGCGGATGTGGAAGAGTGGCGGCGTTTCGCCGCGCTGCCACGCCACATTGCCGTGATTCGTGCCGAGGTTTCGATTGCTGATCGCGACGGCGCGCTTGCGAAGCGTGCCCGAATCGTCGAGCACGCCCAGCTTGCGCAGGTGGGCGTCGATGGGAATCCGGCAGGCCGACAGGTTTTTGTGCTCGTCGGGCGTGGTGTCACGGTGCCGCGGGATTCCCGGCAGCGTCATCAGCCGGTCGCGATCCGAGATGCTCAGGACGACCGAGTCGATCTCGGCGCGATCGAGGCGGAGACAGAGGTCGTTGCGAAGGCCTTCGACGCGGGTGATCTCCAGGCGCATCTTTCAGCTCTCAGAATTAGTTACCGGTTCCACTATCAACTCAAAGCTGAAAGCTGAGAGCTGAAACCTCCGGATTTTGAAGTGAGCTTCCCTGAAGTCAGCGGGAGCTCAGCGGATGATGTGCCCGGGCCGCCAGAAGTTGGGAAGATTGGGTGCTTCATGTCGGTGACGAGCAGATCGCGCGGACCCTGCTCGGTCGACGGGTCGCTGGCGTCGACGAACTCGAGATGGTTGAGGCGCTCGAGGTTGAAGCGGAGCATGCCGCCTGATCCGTGAATCTGGAAGGCGTTGGCGTTCTTGCAGCCGATGCCAAAGCGCGTCGCGTCGAAAGTTCCCAGACTCCCGTTCTCGAACTTCACCATCGCCAGAAACGCATCGTCGACCTTGCGATTGCGTGCGAACGTACGCGTTGTCGCAACGCCTTCGGTCATCGGCCCGTTCAGATAGAGCGCCGTGTCGAGCAGGTGCGTCAGGAGATCGTCGGCGACACCGGACCCGGCGAGCGCGGGGTCCATGCGCCACGTCGCGGCGCGCGACAAGTCCGCACCCCACTGCTGGCGATACTCGGCATCGTAGTGATAGATGGTGCCGAGACGTCCTCGTCAATCAGTTGCTCGTTCAATGGCTTCCCTGAATCAGCGCGAGCTCAGCGGTCGTCAAATCGTCGCATAGACCTGATCCATGAGCCGCTGGTCTTCCAGTGCGCGTTCGAGGCTCATCTCCGGCTGACGGCCCGCGCGGATCGAGGCGGCGAAATCCGCATACATCGCGCGGTAGCCGCGAATGTCCCTGAAGCCGGGCACGATCATCCGCGGCAGGCCCGGCCCGCGCACGAGGACCGCCGCACCGTTGGACTCGAACGAGATGATGCCGCGGCGGCCCATGAGCTTCGAGACACGGAGTCCACGGAAGAGCGACGGCACTTCTCGTGAATAGTAGAGCGAGCCGACCGCGCCGTTGTCGTATGCGAACGACACGAGCATGCTCTTCACGCGTCGATCGGGGCCCTCACGCGACGGAGCCGGCCGGAAGCCGTGTATCGTCGTGATGCGCGGACCGAGACTGCCCGCGATGTGCAGCCAGTGGATGCCCTCCTCGAAGAACGCATCGCCTCCAGCCATGGTCTCGTCATTGCGCCAGTCGTCGGCTGTTTTCAACCGGAGCGCGACGGTCATGAAATGCCCGAACACCATGTCGCCGATCGCGTCTTCGGCCAGCAGGCGCCGCAGGCAGACGGCCAGTGGCTTGTAGTGATCGTTCTCGCCGACGAGAACGGTACGCCCGGCCTGATCGCGCTGCGCGATGATCGAGGTGTAGTCCTCGGCGTCGGAGAAACGCCGGCTTCTCGACCAGCACGTGCTTGCCGCCGGTAAGCGCCCGCTCGGTCAAGTCGAGGTGGAAGCGCGGGGGGACGGCGATGACGACGGCGTCCACGCTGCGATCCGCCAAGGCGTCGTCATAGCTGCCAAAGGCCGTCCGACCGCCGAACTGGCGGCGGAATTCGTTCCGCCTTCCCGCGATCGCGGCTGGCGTAGCTCGGGACGATCGTGCCCGACAGCGACCCTTTCAGGTGCTGGCTGTGCACGCGGGTGATGAATCCGCACCCGAGGAAGGCGACATGCAACGGCTCCGGCATGCAGCCGCTCAGACCTTCTTCTTGGCCGTGCCGCCGATCTGAAAGCCCGCGTTGTTGAAGTCGAACCACGCCGCCAGGTCCGGTCCCTTGGGCGTCAGCGTCAACACCATCGTCACTGGACCCGAGAACGCCGTCAGCGGCGCCCGAGTAGTTTGTCGATGCCTTGAGCGTCACGACCTGGCCAGTCTTCGTGATGTCGGTGATCTTGTGTTCGGGGAATTGCGGGGCGCTGATGCCGGCGACGACCTTGCCCGCCTCAGTGCGGAAGACGAGATTCGCGACGAGCCGTCCGGTCGGCGTCTCGAGGGGAATCTGCCACGTGCCCATCAGCGGCGCGGCATCGGCCGGCGTAACCGGCACTGGAGCGGGCTTCGCGCCCGCCGCACGACCAGGGGCAGGTGCCGCAGGTTTTCCGGCGGCTGGCTTGGTGGCCTGGCCTGCGGCCTGATCATCGGTCCGCGCCGCGAGAGCCGAACTGCTCGTCACGAACGCGGCCAGCAACAAAGACATCGGGATTCTACGAAGCATGAAGGACCTCCTGGAACTTAAAAATAGAGCGTGAATGATTGTACCTGCTCATGTCTCAGCGGCCCGCCGTCGTCGGACGCCGCGCCCCGACGAGAAACCCGACGAGAAAAACGACGAGCGCAGTCACCAGGATAATGCCGCCGGTGACGACGAGCGGCATGGGATCTGACGGCGTGACCGTGAGGTTCGTGAGAAACGACTCGATGACGCTGGCGAGCCGCATCCAGCCGGCCCATCCCGCAGCCGCTCCGATGACGACCGCCGCCACGACGAAGAGGCCGAGCGTGAGCACCGATTGACGATGGGCGACGCCGTAGGCGGTGAGGGCGTAGACGCCCACGGCACCCGCGACCAGTGCGACGAGCGCGAAAATGCCGAGAAGCGTCTCGCCATACTGCAGCAGCGCGGTCTGACCGGCATTGAGATACGACTCGACGGTGCGAATCGACGCCACCGGGGTCGTGGCGTCGACCTTGCCGACCTGCGCTCGGACCGCATCGCCGAGCGCGAGCGGATCGCCCGACGTACGAACGATGAACGACATCACCGTGCGCCGGCCTTCGAGCGAGGCGCGCTGCTCGGTCGCCTGTTGCCGGTGGAGCACGTAGATGAGCGGCGGGACTTCTGACGCTCCACGGAATGGGATCGTGTCAGCCACCAGGCCGACGACCTCGCGCGCAGCTTCCTCGTCATTCGGAGAGAAGGTCAGCGTCAGTCGCTGCCCAATCGGATCGCCGTTGGGCCAGTGCTGCTTCGCCAGCGTTTCGTTCACGAGGACCACCCACGGCGAGTCGGGCTGATCGGCGGCAGAGAAATCCCGGCCACGAACGATGCGAATCCCCACCGTGTTGAAGTAGTTTTCCGTGACGGCCAGGTACTGCGCGTCGAATCCCCACCGTGTTGAAGTAGTTTTCCGTGACGGCCAGGTACTGCGCCGCGACCTGGTTGTCGGGCGTGTGTTCCAGGTCCCCGATCCAGAACTGCACGAACGGGTTTGAGGCGAACGGGTGAGTGCCCACGCCCGCCGCCTGGACGACGCCCGGCATCGTCTGCAGCGCCGCGCGAATGCGATCGTAGAGGGCCGCGCCCGCGGGGTTGAACTCGGCGATCTCGGCGCTCGCCGGCCTCGGAAACGTTGCGAGTGACGTACGGGTCGCGCGGCAGGTACACGTCGGCGCTCAGCAGGCCCGCCGGGTCGATGCCGACGTCGCGACCTCGCAGATCGCCAACCGCTCGCATCGCAAGACCGGTCGCGGCGATGAGCACGAATGCCAGCGCCACCTGGACGGCCACGAGCGCCGCAAGCGCCATCGCGCCGAGCCACCCCTTTGTCGCGGTGTCGGTCCGCGAGGCTCGCAACGCCGGCAGGATCCCAACCGCCAGCGTCACAAAGACGACGAGGACGACAGTGAACGCGACCACGCCGGCGTCGAACCTGACCTCGCTGAGACGCGGGAGCACGGTCGGGGTGATGTCAAGGAGCGCCGGGAGTACCAGCGCCGTGAGGGCGGCGCCGATCGCACCGCCGCCGAGCGCGAGCAGCAGGCTTTCGGCGAGCACGACGCCCGGACGGATCTGTCGTGAGGCGAGAACAGCGGACCGCTCGCCCAGGACCGTGCGCGCGCGCATCAGCACCGCCACGCTCACACAGACAAGGAGCAACATCACTCCGACGCCCAGCTGCACCATCGTCAACGGCCGGCGCATCCCGCCGAATCGTGCCTCGCGCCATGGCGTGAGCTCGACGGTCCAGCCCTTGTCACGGTTCGGGAACTTCTGCGCGTACTCGTCGAGTGCGACCTTCACCGCGGCCTGGGCCTCTGCCATCGAGACTCCAGGCTTCAAGCGAGCGATGGCGCGAAGGTTGTGCTGTGTCTCCTGTCCGGGGGCCGGTTCGAAGCCGAACGTGAACCAGGCGTCGGAAGAATTGTCGAGGAGCCCGAAGCCCTCCGGCATGACGCCAAGGATCTGGGTTGGCTGTCCATCGACCTGTACGGTCTGGCCGACGACGTCCGGACGGCCGGCAAAGCGTCGCTGCCACACCGGGTAGCTGAGCACCATGGTGGGCGCGGCGCCGGCCTGCTCGTCGGCAGCGACCGGGAGCCGGCCCAGCAGGGGTCTGGCGCCGAGCGCCGCGAGGCCCGTCGCCGAAATCCGGTGCCCGTCCAGTCGTTCTGCGGGGCCGCTGGCGTCGCCCGCGAGGTTGGCCGATCGCCCCGCGTCGAAGGCGCCGACGGCTTCGAAGGCCGCACTGGTCTTGTCGCGCAGAAGGAGGTACAGCGCCGGCGTCACCACTCCCTTCGATTCCGGCTTGCCGGGAGGCGCCATGCTCACGTCCAGGAGCCGGTCGGGCTCGGGGTACGGCATGGCCTTGAACAACACGGGGCTCGTGAAGCTGAAGATCAGGATGTTGAGGCCCATCCCGAAGGCCAGCGACGCCAGGGCGATGGCCGTGAACCCAGGCGTGTCTCGAAGACGCCGCAAGGCCAATCCAAGTTGATGTGTCATCGAAGTGTCCGAGTCCTCATCCGCCGTTAATACGCCTGGAAGGGCCCCTGCGCTCCAGTCCGGCGTGCAATAATCGCGTGCGTTCCGCGATGCATTACCTTTCAGAACTCCTTCAGCAGGTCATGGCGTGGATTCTTCCCCTGGCCGAGCGGCTTGGGGCACCAGGACTCGCGATCATCGCGTTCCTCGATTCGTCGTTCCTCTCGCTGCCTCAGGTCGGTGACGCGCTCATCGTCGCGCTCACGATTCAGCATCCGGAGCGCTGGATGCTCTACAGCGCCGCGACCACCCTTGGCTCCACGGCCGGATGCTTCGTCCTCTACGCGATTGCCCGGAAAGGCGGCGAAGCGTTTCTCCGGCGGCGGTTCAGCGAGGCGCAAATCGAGCGCGGCCTCGGCCTGTTCCGGCGGCACGGGCTGCTGGCCGTGATCGTCCCCGCCATGCTGCCGCCGCCGACACCATTCAAGATCTTCGTGCTCCTGGCCGGACTCGCTGGTGTGCGACCTGTGGCGTTCACGCTCGGGATCGCGATCGGACGAGGGTTTCGCTTCGGCGGAGAAGGATGGCTGGCCTACAAGTACGGCGCGCAAGCGACGCAGTACATCAATGAGAATCTCGCGACGGCGTCCCTCGTCGTCGCCGGCCTCGTCCTGTTGCGTGGGCGTGGTCGCTGATCCTGTCGCGCGCCGGCGCCGTCCGGCGTAGACAGAAAGACATCGGGCTCCAGGTCCTGCGCGACCGCAGCGAGCCTGCGAGCCCGGTTCCGAGGAAGCCTCGTCGACTACAGCGCTTTCGACTTCCTCGCCACCGGATCCCAGCCCAGCACCTTGTTGTCCTTCATCGCTTCGAGCGCGAGCAGGGCAGGCAGTGCCGAGTTGTAGCCGACTTCCATCGGCGCATTGGTCTTCCGGTTCTTCGCCTTCAATTTGTCGACGAAGTCACGTGTGTGCGCGTGCAGCGGGTAATCCTCTTCGACGCCGCCGCGCGGGTTGATGTACACGTTCATCTCGACCGCCTGCCCGCCGCCGCCGCGTCCGCCGCCGGGTCCCCCTGCGCGTCCGCCGCCGGGCGCTCCCCCTGCGCGTCCACCGCCGGCTGCCGCGCCCGCGGGTGCGCCGGGTGCCGGCTCAGCTGGGACGCGATTGCGGGTCTGGCCGACTGGCGGCCGGAGCGCCCAACCCATGCGGTTCACCTGCAGGGTCCCGTTGCTGCCGTAGAAGTAGACGCCCCAGCCTTCGATGTCCGGCGCCTTCGGATCGGCAAAGTTCGGTCGCGGAAAGACGTCGTTGGCGAACGACATGATGTAGTTGTCGAACTGCCAGGCGATCGAGAACTGGCTGAACACGCACTCCGGATCGGTCGTCGGGTTCGAGTAGAAGCCGACCGCCGTGGTCTTGAGCGGCTGCTTGGCGTCGGCGTCCATGAACCAGTTCGCGACGTCGATGTGATGGGCGCCCCAGTCGCCGACGAGGCCGCTGCCGTACTCCCACCAGGCGCGGAACGACGTGTAGCCCATCTTGAACGGCTTCTTCGGCGCGTCGACCTGCCACGCGTCCCAGTCGAGTCCGGGAGGCACCTCAGCGACGTCCTGCTTGTTCTGCGAATAGCCGCCGCCGTGCTGGATGAGCACGTGGGTGACGGGACCGAGCAACGCCATCTTCGACTTCGCTTCGATGAAGTGATCCCAGCTCCGCTGCTGCGTGCCGACCTGCACGACCAGATTCGGATACTTGTTGTAGGCGTCGAGCATCATGTTGATGCGCGCGATGTTGTTCGCAATCGGCTTCTCGACGTAGACGTGCTTGCCGGCGGCGAGTGCGTCCGCCGTGATCCTGGCGTGCGAGAAGTCGGGCGTGCCGATGAGCACCGCGTCGATGTCGTTGCGGTCGAGCACACGGCGATAGTCGCCGACGACCTCGAGCTTCTGCGCGAGCGGGCGATTGGCGCTCTGGAAGTTCTGCTGCTTGTTCTGCGCGACCTCGCATCCCATCGTGAACTGCACGTCGTCGTAGCGCGTGAGCGAGTCGAACACGCGACCGGAGCGGTCGCCCATGCCGATGACGGCCATCCGCACGCGGTTGTTGGCGCCCTGCCAGGCGAACAGGGGCTTGGTGGCTGCCACTGTCAGCGCGACCGCGCCGTTCTTCAAGAGCTCTCGTCGATGCATTACCTCTCCTTGGACGGCCGGATGAACTTTTGCGGAGTCTACACCCGATCTCAGCGTGTCATGGGTTACGACGACAGGCGAGCCGGCAGCTTACAACATCTTCCCTGCACCAGCCGGGTTACCGTTCCCCATCTGGAATGTCAGATCTGTCCTGAAAAATAGCCCGACGGTCAGCCAGACCCTCAACGCCGATCCTCTTTCACCCGGCGCAAAAATGCGGTCGAATTGGGCCTGCCCAGACGTCGCGGAGGCGGTGCTGGAATCATTGCCGCTCGACCAATAATCACGCGGTGTCGAACCGGCAGCGGATGATGTCGCCGTCGACTTCGACCGTCGTACCGGGCCGCTCCCGCACGACCAAGGTCGTGAAAGCCTCGAGACTTGGATAACCGTCCGTCCCGTCGAATAGCCGGGCATCGTCGATGAGCACGACGTGGCCGCGGACGTGATGGCGGAGCAACGCCGCCATTTCAGCCATTACCGGCGTCTCCTCGGTCCCCCGCCCACTGCCTTCCCCCATGTAGTGCCCGTCGAGCCAGAAGAGCGCGCGCTCGTGCAGCGATTCGAGGACCACTGGCAACACAGTCGCACTATCCCCCTGCAGCAACCTGACATGGTGCTGGCCGGCGAACCGAGCCTGCGCCTGGGCGTGGAGCCACGGCGCGACCTCAATCGAGATGACGCGGTCGACATGGCCGGAGAGGGCTTGGACCATCTCGCCGGTATAGGTGCCGGTCTCAACAAAGGTCCGTAATCGGTAGCGGGCCTGATAGCGGATGACCGTTCGTTGCTTGACGACGTGAGGGGCTGGAACCGGTTTGCCTGCCAGCCACCATTTCAGCGTGACGCGCGCGCGTGTTGCACGGATGAGCCAGGGGGAAACCGACCACCGGCGCCACGTGGCTCGAAAACGATCCATACGGTGGCCCAGCATACACAATCGTCCGTCACCCGCCAGCGGCCACCAGAACTGCAGGTTCGGTTACAGCTTCGCAAGTCGCGATTCGCTCGGCCACCGCTTCCTCGTGTGATTCGTGTCAATTGTGCGCACCAGCGGGAAGGTACCCTTCTTGCTCGGCGGGGTTGCTTCATGATCCGCGCGCTGTTCCGCCGACGGGCTTCACCCCCACGACGTCGTTCGAAGGCTACCGTCCTCCTGGTCAGCGTGGGCGCCGTGATCTTCGGTGTGACCGCAGGCTTCAACCTGACGCGCTATACGGTCGTTTGGGGTTCCACCGGGACGTCGGCGTCTCGCGCAGCGCTATTCGCGTTGCTGCAACCGGTAGCGTTGAGCAACTGCCAACTGGAGCGGTTCGGCGAGGCGAACGACGGCGGCTACCTGATGTGCGCGAACTTGCTGGACGACGTCCAGGCCGGATATTCCTACGGCATCAGCGGCTACGACAAGTGGGGCTGTGACATCTCGACGAAGCGTCATGTGCCCGTGCATCAGTACCGACTGCTTCAACCTGACCGTGCCTGCATGTCCGACCGGCCGCACCACTTTCCACAGCGAGTGCGTGGGGAGCCGCACGAGCGTTGACGAAGGACGCCCGTTCGATACGATCGCGAATCAGTTCGCCAAGAATGGCGACTCGTCGAAGCGGATCGTAATGAAGATCGATGTCGAAGGGGCAGAATGGGATTCATTCCTGACCGCACCGCAGGAGACCCTCGAACAGATCGACCAACTCGCGGTTGAGTTCCACGGCGTTCAGGACGACAAGTCGGTCGCGGTCGTGGAACGGTTGAAGCAGTACTTCGAAGTCGCCCACATTCATTCCAACAACTTCAGCTGCAGCGACAGCATGGCGCCATTTCCCTCCTGGGCGTACGAAGTGCTGTTTGTCAGCAAGCGGCTCGCAGTTGTCAGTCAGACGAGCCGAGCGACGACCGAGGGCACGCACCCCCTGGACGCGAAGAACATGCCGCTCTTTCGTGACTGTCCGGTTCGCAATCGCTAACGCCAGCCTCCCTTTCGAGATTGAGTCGGTCCCTTCAGCCGACCTCGCGGACAGAGCGCGGTGTCCTCGTCATTCGTGGCACAATTCAGCCCGGAGGATGTCATGACACGCTCGACCCGCCGGATCCTGCTCAGCCTCGCTTTTGCCGCTACCACCGCCTCGGTGATCGTCCCGCTGCTCGCCCAGCAGGGCGGGGCGATGACGCAGGAGCAGCGCGATGTGCGCTGGGAGCGCGAGAAGGAACTGCAGTCGCTCGCGGTCGTCGAGCGCAAGGTGATGATGCCGATGCGCGACGGCGTCCGCCTCGCGACCGACATCTACCGGCCGAAGAACGCCGCCGGCCAGGTCCCGATCGTCTTCGTCAAGACCCCCTACAACTTCAACTACTGGGACGTCCGCAATGGCGTGCCGTCCGACATGAACGCGGCGCTGACGGCGATCAAGCGCGGTTACGCCTACGTCGTCCAGAACGAGCGCGGACATTTCTTCTCGGAAGGCAACTACGACATCCTCGGACCGCCGGCGACGGACGGGTACGACGCCATGGAGTGGTTGTCGAAGCAGAACTGGTCGAACGGCAAGATCGGCGCGACCGGATGTTCGTCCACCGCCGAGTATCAGCCGGCCGTCGCCGCGCAGGGACATCCGGCGTTCGCGGCGATGAACGTCCAGGGCTTCGGCGCCGGCGTCGGCCGCGTCGGACCGTACTACGAGCAGGGCAACTGGTATCGCGGCGGCGCGGTGCAGATGCTGTTCATCACCTGGATCTCCGGCCAGCAGAACCAGGTCCGGCCGATGTTCCCGAAAGATACGCCGCAGGCGGACCTCGTCCAGGCGGCGCGGTTGTTCGACCTGGCGCCGCAGAACCCGCCGGTCGACTGGGGTAAGGCGCTCGAGCACCTGCCGGTGCAGGACATCATCAAGAACGTCAACGGCCCGCGTGGCATCTTCGCCGACGAGATGCCGGTCGCGACCGGCGGGCGGATGATCCAGCGCACCCCCAACGATCCTGCCTGGTACAAGGGCGGCCTCTGGCACGACAACATGAAGCTCGAGCTCCCGGGCCTCTGGCAGATGTCCTGGTACGACGTCTCGGTCGGCCCCAACATCGAGATGTTCAACCACGTGCAGAGGACCGCCCCGAAGGCGATCGCCGACCAGCAGTGGATGATCATCGCCCCGGTCGCGCACTGCGCCTTCACCCGCGCCACCGAGAGCACCATCGTCGGCGAGCGCAGCATGGGCGACGCGCGGCTCGACTACGCCGAGATCATGTACGGGTTCTTCGACAAGTTCCTGAAGGGCGAGTCGAACACGCGTGTCGACAAACTGCCGAAGGTGACCTACTTCACGATGGGATCGAACAAGTGGCAGGCGGCCGACCGCTGGCCGCCGGCCGGCGCGCAGCCGATGACCTTCTACCTGACGAGCGGCGGCAAGGCCAACACCCTGAATGGTGATGGCACGTTGACGGCCGCGCCGCCCGCGACCGATGTGCCCGACGCGTTCACCTACGACCCGATGAATCCGGTCCGCTCGCTCGGCGGCAACGTCTGCTGCACGGGCAACGCGATCACCGCCGGTGCGTTCGACCAGCGCAAGACCCAATCACGCGAGGACGTGCTCGTGTACACCACCGAGCCGTTCAAGGACGGGCTCGAGCTGAGCGGCCCGATCGTCCCGACGCTCTACGTGTCGTCCGACGTGAAAGATACCGACTTCACGGTCAAGATCCTCGACGTCTACCCGGACGGCCGCGCCTACAACCTGGACGAGTCGATCCAGCGGATGCGCTACCGCGAGGGCTACGACAAGGCGCCGGTGTGGATGGAAAAGGGGAAGGTCTACAAGGTCGCCCTGCAGCCGCTGAACACCAGCAACTACTTCGCGCCCGGCCATCGCCTGCGGATCGAGGTGTCGAGCAGCAACTTCCCACGCTTCGACCGCAACCTCAATACTGGCGGCAACAACTATGACGAGGCGAAGGGCGCGGTCGCGCGCAACGCGGTCCATCACTCGAAGCAGTATCCATCGAGCATCACGATCAGCGTGGTCAAGCCGAAGGCGCAGGGGACCGCGGCGTCCAGTGGACGTTAGCGGCCGAGCGTAAACGCGACGTAGGTGCCGCCAGAGGCACTGCCCGGATCCTGGCGCGCGCCGCCCTTGCCGCCCCCGGCGGCGACGGCGACGTACTGCCGGCCGTCGACCTCGTACGTCGCCGGCGTGCCGTTGCCCGAGAAGGGCAGCGTCGCTTCCCAGAGGAGCGCGCCCGTGGCCTTGTCGAACGCGCGGAACTTCCGGTCGAAGTTCGTGGCGGCGATGAAGACCAGTCCGCCGGCCGTGACGATCGGCCCGCCGTAGTTCTCGGTGCCGGTGTTCGTCAGTCCTTTGGCGGCGAGCTCCGGGTATTCGCCAAGCGGCATCCGCCAGACGAGATCGCCGGTGTTCAGGTTGATCGCGTTCAGCGTGCCCCACGGCGGCGCCACGGCCGGGTAGCCGTCGGGATCGAGGAACTTGCGGTAGCCGGTGAAGCGGTAGGGCACGAGCGGCGTCGTCGCGGTTTGCCGCTGACGCCGCGGCGGCTGGCCGGTCCGTCCCGTCGCTCACGAAGTCGACGACCGCGGCCCGCGCCGCGGCCGACAGGTACGGGAATCCGGGCATGCGGCCCGCGCCCTTCTCGACGATCGCTGATATTTCAGCTTTCGTTTTTCGCTGCGCGATGCCGACGAGCGACGCGATCTGGGGCGGCGCGCCCTGCAGGTCGTCGCGGTGGCAGGCGGCGCAATTCTGCTGGTAGAGGCCGCGCGCGGTGCCGGCCTCGACCGCCGGCGCCAGTCCCCCGGTCCACGCGAGGTCGTTGGCGTTGACATAGTAGATGCCGGTATCGGGATCGAACGCCTGTCCGCCCCATTCGGCGCCGCCGTCGAATCCCGGGAAGATCACCGTCTGCCGGCCGACCGAGAGCGGCACGAAGAGGCCCTCGTTGTGGAACTTCGCCAGCTCGGCGAGCGCCCACGCGCGGGCCTCGGGCGTTCGCGAGGTGATCGTCTCGGGCGTCAGGTCCTGGCGCGCGAAGGGGGCAGGCCGCGTCGGAAACGGCTGCGTCTCGGCGGCGACTTCGCCGGGAACGGTGACTCGGCGGCACCTTGCGGTACTCGATCGGGTAGATCGGCGTGCCGGTCGCGCGATCGAAGACGAACACGTACCCGTGCTTGGTGGCCTGCGCGACCGCGTCGATCGTCTTGCCGTCCCGCCGAATCGTGATGAGGCTCGGGCGGCGACGGCGCGTCGCGATCCCAGATGTCGTGCCGCACGAACTGGAAGTGCCAGATGAGCTTTCCTGTATCGGCGTTGAGCGCGAGCAGCGAGTTGGCGTAGAGGTTGTCGCCGACCCGGTTGGCGCCGTAGAAGTCGGCCGCGGCCGATCCGGTCGGGACGTAGACGATCCCGCGCGCCTCGTCGAGCGCCATGCCCGGCCAGCTGTTCGCGCCGCCGTTCTCGCGCCACGACTCCTTCGACCACGTCTCGTAGCCCGGCTTCGCCCGGATGCGGGATCGTATGGAAGCTCCACTGCAGCGTGCCGGTCCGCGCGTTGTAGGCGCGGATGTCGCCCGGCGACGCGGGCAGGCCTTCCGACACGCGACCGCCGAGGATCAGGAGGTCCTTGTGCACGACACCGGGGGATGTGAGCACGACGGACTGCAGCTCGGGATCGCGTCCGAGATCGCTTTGCAGATCGATGCGGCCGCCGTCGCCGAATGCCGGGATCGGCTTGCCGGTGCGGGCGTCGAGCGCGTACACGTAGCGGGTGACCGCGGCATAGACGCGCCTGTCGTCGCGCCGTCGCTCCAGTACATCAGCGCCGCGATTCGGTCCCTGCCCCCTGATGCCCGAGTCGAACGTCCACAGGTGCTCGCCGGTCGCGGCGCGCAGCGCGAACGCCTTGTGCGACGGCGTCACCGCGTAGAGCACACCATCGACGACGATCGGCTGCGTCTGCAGACCGCCCGTCTCGCCGCTGTCGTAGACCCACGCCTGTTCGCAGCTGCTTCACGTTGGCGCGGTTGATCTGGTCGAGCCGCGAGTAGCGAATCTGCTCGGGGCCGCCGCCGTACGCGGCCCAGCCGCGATAGGTCTGGGGCGCGCCGGTACGGTCTGTGGCGCGCGCCCGTTGAGGATGGGGCCGCGGCCGCATCGTGACGACTGCCAGTATGCGGCCGAGCGTTTCGTGACGGTAATGATTAGCGGCTTCATTCGCGTGTCACCAGGGCGGAACAGCGAATAGGAGCTCACGAGCATGGGTCGGGTCAAACCCGCCGCGTCACGGCCAACCTTTATGAGCTCCTGATCCGTGGCCTCCTGAGCAGATCTCGGGGCAATCACTTGCCCCGCAGCTTCGCGACCGGGCCGTCGACGCCGTTCGGCAGCTGCTCATCGGCGAGCTGGTCGGTCATCGCGGACCGACTGCTTCAGCCGCATGAGCTCCGCCTTCAGCGTCGCCGTCAGCTGATCCTGCCCGGGCTCGCCGTACAGATTGTGGAGCTCGTCCGGATCGTTCACCAGATCGAACAGCTCCCACTGATCCTTCTTCCAGAAGTAGATCAGCTTGTGCGTCGTCGTCCGCACGCCGTAGTGCGCGCGCGTGTTGTGGTCGCCTGGGTCGTGGTAGTAGCGGTAGTACATCGACGTCCGCCAATCCGATGGCGTGCGCCCGCGCAGGATGGGCAGGAGGCTGCGCCCCTGCATCTCGGCCGGCACCGCGATGCCGGCGGCGTCGAGAAACGTCGGCGCGAAGTCGACGTTCAGCGCGATGGCGCGGCTCCTCGTTCCGCGCTTGATGCCGGCCGGCCAGCGGACCAGGAACGGCATGCGCAGCGATTCCTCGTACATGAAGCGCTTGTCGAACATGCCGTGGTCGCCGAGGAAGAATCCCTGGTCGCTCGTGTAGACGACGATGGTGTTCTTCGCGAGGCTCTGCCGATCGAGGAACTCGAGCAGACGCCCGACGTTGTCGTCCACCGACTGGACGGTCGCCAGGTAATCCTGCATGTAGCGCTGGTACTTCCAGCGCGCGAGCGGCTCGCCGGTCAGCGTCACGCTCTTGCCGTCGCGAACGATCGTCACCGTGTCGGGTTTGGTTCCAAGCCAGCTTGTCAGCTCGGCGCCGGCGAGTCCCGGCGGCGGCTCGCAGCTTGAGATCGCGCCGCGTCAGGTCGGCCGCTACGCGCTGCTGGTTCTCGTGCAGCGCGTCAGTGCGCGTCGCGTACGAGTCCCAGAGCGTCGCCGGCTCGGGAATCCGGCGCGTGGCGAACTGCGCCGCGTGAGCGGCGTCGGGCTGCCAGGGCCGGTGCGGCGCCTTGTGATGCACCATCAGGAAGAACGGCTGGTTGCGCGGCCGCTTCGTCATGAAGTCGAGCGCGAGGTCGGTGATGACGTCGGTGGCATAGCGTCCCGTGTACGTCGTCTCGCCGGTGGCCGTGTAGAGGACCGGGTTCATGTAGGCGCCCTGGCCCGGCAGGATCTCCCAGCGATCGAAGCCGGCGGGATCGCTCCCGAGGTGCCACTTGCCGATCATGCCGGTGTAGTAGCCGCCCTGCTGCAGCAGACGGGCGACGGTCATGCGGCTGCTGTCGAAGCGATTGAAGACCGTCACGCCGTTGATGTGCGAGTACTGTCCGGTGAGGATCGCGGCGCGGCTCGGCGTGCAGATGGAATTGGTCGCGAAGACGTTCTCGAAGAGCGCACCCTCGCGCGCCAGCCGATCGAGGTTGGGCGTCTGGTTGACGCGCGACCCGTAGGCCGAGATGGCATGCGCGGCGTGGTCGTCCGTCATGATGAAGACGATGTTGGGACGGTCGGCCGCGTGCGCCGCGCTCGTGAAGAGGGCGGCCACGAGCGTCGCGATCACGAGTCTGGACATATAAGGCGTCGCTGATTCTAGTGGATTCACGGGTGCCAAGAGCCTCTCACCGGTGAGAAGCTTTTGGACTGCGGTACGGTGTCAGTCCGCCACCCACACCGTCTTCACGTTGACGAACTCGCGGATGCCGTGCACGCCGAGCTCGCGGCCGTAGCCCGAACGCTTGACGCCGCCGAACGGCAGGCGCGGATCGGAGACGACCATGGCGTTGACGAAGACCTGACCGGTCTCGAGCTCGCGCACGAAGCGCTCGCGCTCGACGTCATCGTTGGTCCAGACGCTCGCGCCGAGGCCGAAGCGTCGAATCGTTGGCGAGCCGGATGGCCTCGTCGGCCGACGGCACGCGAAAGACCGCGGCGACGGGGCCGAAGAGCTCGTCGCGATACGCCGGCGAGCCGGGCGGGATGTCGACGAGCACCGTGGGCGCGAAGTAGTTGCCTGGTCCCGGCAGTCGGGTGCCGCCGGTCAGCACGCGCGCGCCCGCCGCCGACGGTAGCTTGCACCTGCGCTTCGAGATCGGTGACGAGATCGGGCGTGGCCAGCGGTCCGACCTCGGTCGACGGGTCCATCGGATCGCCGACCCGCAGCGCGCTCATCGCGGCGACGAAGCGGCTCCAGGAACTCATCGGCGATCGGCCTCGGCGACGATGAAGCGCTTGGCGGCGATGCAGGACTGCCCGTTGTTGATGGTCCGCGCCTTGGCCGCGGTCGCGGCCGCCTTCGCGAGATCGGCGCTCGGCATCACGATGAACGGATCGCTGCCGCCGAGCTCGAGGACGGTCTTCTTGAGCGCGCGCCCGGCGCGCGCGGCCACGTCCTGGCCGGCGCCTTCGCTGCCGGTCAGCGTCACCGCGCTGACGCGCGGATCGTCGAGGAGCGGCGCCACGTCGGCCGAGCGGATCAGGAGCGTCTGGAAGACGCCGTCCGGGAAAGCCGGCGCGGCGGAAGATGTCTTCGATGGCGAGCGCGCACTGCGGCACGTTCGAGGCGTGCTTGAGGAGGCCGACGTTGCCGGCCATCAGCGCCGGCGCCGCGAAGCGGAACACCTGCCAGAACGGAAAGTTCCACGGCATGACGGCGAGCACGACGCCGAGCGGCTCGTAGCGGATGTAGCTCGCCTGCGCCTCGGTGCGCGACGTGCTCGTCGGCGAGGAATCGCGCGGCGTGCTCGGCGTAGTAGCGGCACCCGCGCGCGCACTTCAGCGCCTCGTCGATCGCCGGCGCGAAGCGGCTTCCCCATCTCGAGCGTCATCAGGCGCCCGAGCGCTCGGACTCGCTCTCGAGGATGTCGGCGGCACGCATCAGCAGCCGCGCGCGCTCGCTCGAACGGCGTGTTCCTCCAGGACGCGAAACGCCGCGATCGCGCGCTGCGAGCTCGTCCGTCACCTCGGCCGGCGACGAGCGTGTCGAACGTCGCGAGCGTCTCGCCGGTCGCCGGGTTGATGCTCTGCGAGCGGCATCGCGGTCCTAGGCCTCGACGCGCGGCAGCTCCGACGGTGAAGATGCGCACGCGTTGGATCGCCCAGGCGGTCGCCGTCGGCGGCGTGCCCGTCTGCGTGATGCGCACGAACCTTGCCTGCACCGGCTTGACGCGCGATCGTGGTCGTCGGATTCTGTCCCTGGCCCTCGGCCACCGGCTCGCTCCACGTCGTTCCGTCCATCGACACCTGCACGCGGTAGCGACGCGAGCGGACCGACGGGAGCGCTGCCGCGGCCGCGGCCGAACCCGAAGCCGAGGCCGCCGCGGCCGCCGGCCAGCGCGTCGATGAGGATCTCGGCGACGTTCACCGGCTGCGGCAGCTCGATCTGGAACCACATGCCCGGCTCCTGCGCGGCGCCGCTCTCCCAGCGCGTCGTGCCCTGCGCCGTTGATGCCGTTGGCGGCCGCCTCCGGGTTGTGGCTCGCCGTCGCCTTCCACTCCGCCTGATTCGACGAGCGGCATCGGCGTCGTCGACGCGAGCTCGGCGAAGGACCACATCGACGTGCGCGGGTTCGCCTTGCGCACCGCAGCGACGCGCTCGGGCGTCACGAACGGCGCGGCGTTGCCGAAGCTGTTGCGCACGTAGCTGGCGACGTCGGCGATCCACTCGTCGGTGTTCGTGCCCATCGGCACCATCACGCCGCCGCCGGGATAGTTCTTGCCGTCGAGCTCGCCGGTCAGGCCGTGGAGCAGCACCTTGGTGATGTAGTCGGCGATGCCGAGCAGCCGCGGCGACGCCGGCGAGCGGCGGCGCGAGCGTCGTGCCGTCGGTGCGCGCCGCCCATCGGCGCGCCCTTGCCGTCCGGCCCGTGGCACGCGGCGCACAGCTCCTTGTAGGTCGCCTCGCCGCGCCCGAGCATGCGCCGCTCGTCGGTCGAGAGGTTCAGGCCGGTGACCGCGCGTGTCGGCGAGCGAGGGCCGCTGGCCCTGCGAGGAGGTCTGCGGCCTGAGCAGCTGGTCGCCGATCTCGCGTGACGCCGCGCACGCTGCTCGCGTCCTTCGTGGCGCGAATCAGCTCGGCGTACTGCGGGATCCGGTGCAGGTTGATCGTCAGCATCGCCTGGATGACGACGTCGGTGTCGGCGTCCTTCAGCATCGCGCGGTAGTCGTCGGCGAACGACTTGTCGCCGGCCTTGTAGAGCGTCTCGCTGGCGCGGATCGCCTGGATGCGGATCTGCGGATCCGGACTGCTTCATCTGCTCGCGCGACGAGCGCGGCGTCGAGCGACGCCGAGGCCTTCGAGCGTCCACAGCGCGTGCATCCTGCGCCAGCTGGTTGCTCGACGTCCGCGCCATGGTCCGAGCGCCGGCACGACGCGACTTGTCCTGCCGCAGGACGAGCAGCTTCTGCGCCGTGTCGCGCCACCAGCCGTTCGCGTGCTCGAGATGCTTGACGAGCTGCGCCGGCGTCTCGCTGTACATCTGCGGCCGCTGCCGATCGGGCGACGTGCCCTCGTAGGTGATGCGCCAGATGCGGCCCCAGTTGTGCTGCTTGTCGAGCGCGTAGCTGCTCGACCTTGCGCCGCAGGTACGAGTTCGGTCCGACGAACTGCGCGTCCTGGATGATGCCGGTGTACATGTCCATCAGGTAGAGCGAGCCGTCCGGCGCGTTCGTGATGGCGACCGGCCGGAACAGCGGATCGGTCGAGCGCAGGAACTCGGATTTCGGATAGGCGTTCTGCAGCTGCGTCAAGCCGTCGGTGACGACGACCTTGGCGCGCCGGACGATGCGGCCGACCGGCTCGGTGAAGAAGAGATCGCCGACCATGTCCTTCGGCAGACGGTGGCCGCGATAGATCTCGACGCCCGACGCCGCCGTGAAGTGGTTCAGCGTGCCGTCCGGCATGCGCACGCGGCGCATGCCGCCCTGCATGTCGGCGATGCCGCCGGGCGCCGGCCACGGCACCTGGAAGTCGGGCTCGAAGTTGTCCGCGACGTTGAACGCGCCGTAGACGATCGGCGCCTGGAAGTTGACCGGCCCGATCTCGCCGCCGCCGTCGACCCACCACATCTTGCCGTAGTTGTCCTGCGCCGACCACCACTGCCCGCCGTTCGAGCTCGGTCTCTTCGCGCAGGATCTTGCCGTCGGGCGCGATGCGCAGCCGGAACGGGTTGTAGGTCATGTAGAGCCAGTTGTCGAGCGCCCACGTCAGCCCGCCCGGCTGCCACTCCATGTTCGTGACGCGGCCGACGCCGGGATAGAACAGCTCCTTCTTGTCGGCGACGCCGTCACCGTCGGTGTCGGTGTACTTGAACATGTCGCGGTTGTCGGTCTCGAGCGCGAGGATGACGCCGTCGCCGAGCGGAAACGCGATGCGCGGCATGACCATCTTGTCGACGAACACGGTGTGCTTGTCGAACGTGCCGTCGCCGTCGGTGTCCTCGTGGCGCGAGATGCGGCTGATCGGCGCGCGCGAGTTCGATCCGTCGGCGTCCTGCATGTAGGAGCGCATCTCGAGCACGTACATCCGGCCGTTGCCGTCGAAGGTGACGCCGACCGGATCCTCGATCAGCGGGTCGGTGAGCACCGGCTCGATCTTGTAGCCCGGCGGGAGCAGGAACAGCTTCTGCTGCGCGGCCGGGTCGAGCCGGGTGACCGGCGGCCGTGGCGAGAAGTCCGCGCCGGCCGCAATCTCGGCCTCGATGCCGCCGCGTCCGCCCGGCCGGCTTGCGCCGGCGGCTGGCGTTGGCGCTGCCGCGGCAGGAGGTTGCGCCGGTGGTGGTCTGCTGCTCGCCGCGAGGTACGACGCCAACGACCAGAAGGATGAATGCGCTGAGCCCGACCGACCACTTCGATTTCATCTGCCCTCTGCTTCCGATGCGTGCTGGGTGCGATCTTCGTTCGACGTGTCAATTATATGGTGGGAGAGGGAGCGTCGGAGACGGCCGAGGAGACGGACCGAGGAGACGGACGGAGGAGGCAGACGGAGGGACGGACGGAGGCAACGGTTCTCGACACGAAGACACGAAGGACGCGGAGACGCACGAAGAAGAAACTGCGATCGTCCGGCCGGCGATCCATTGCAATTTCTGCGACATTTCCCGGCTTGCGCGCGGAATCTCCAACGATTGGCAGCGGTGTGTCGACTTGCACTCGCCATGCGGGTGCTGGCTGCTCGCCGTCCCTGCCGCGCTTCGCGCGGCACGAGCAGCCTCGCGTCATCGAGGAGTGCGACCATGCTTGCAGATCCGTGCGGTACAAACCCCATCACTCGCGACATCATCGGCGGGGCCATCCAAATCCACAGGACGTTTGGGCCAGGGCTCCTCGAATCAGCCTACGCGGCGTGTCTGGCTCTCGAGCTGCGCGAGCGCGGACATACCATCGAGCTGAAGAAACCCGTCCCCCTCGTCTACAAGAGCGTCAGGCTAGATGTGGCCTACTATCTCGACATGCTGGTTGACGGTCGAGTCATTGTCGAGCTCAAGTCCGTCGACGCGCTCGCACCCGTCCATGAGGCGCAGATGCTCACTTACCTACGGCTGTCGGAGTGCCCAGTCGGCCTGCTGATCAACTTCAACGTACCGGTGCTGAAGGACGGCCTCCAGCGGGTCGTCAATTCCATGGCAGAAACCGGTATCGAGATGCCATAGGTTCGTCCGGCTGAGGCACGAGCCAGTTGCTTCCTGTGTTGCACTCGATGTGGCCTCGTGTCATCGACGAGTGCCAGCCTTCGTGCGTCTTCGTTCGTCTTCGTGCCTTCGTGTCGAATCCGTGACCTCCGTCGCCTCCGCCCATCGCTCCGCCCCCTCGAGCCTCCCCCCTCAGAACACCCCGATCAACCTCAGCGCCGCGATCGCCGCGAACGCGAGCAGGAAGCCGTCGAACAAGCGCTGCGGAATGCGGCTCATGATCCAGCGCCCGCCGAACACGCCCGCGATGATGGCCGGCGAGAGGATGAGGTTGAGCAGCAGCGTCTGTCCGTGGATGAGGCCGAGGCCGAGGCTGAACGGCACCTTGAACGAGTTGATGATGAAGAAGAACCACGCGCTCGTGCCGACGATCTCGAACTTCGGCAGCGCCACCGCCAGCGCGTAGAGCGCGAAGATCGGTCCGGCGGCATTCGCCAGCATCGTCGTCACGCCCGCCAGCAGCCCCATGCCCCACGCGAACCACAGGTTGTGCGGCACCGAGCCGAACCATCCCGGGCGCAGCATGCGCGTCAGCTGCAGGATCGCCAGGCCCAGGATGATCCAGCCCGTCACCGGCCGGAACATCGACTCGTCCACGCTCCGCATCAGCCACGCGCCGATGACGATGCCGACGCACGCCGGCGGCAGCATGCGCCGCACGTAATCCCAGCGCGCGTGCTGGTGGAGTGCCGTCACCGCGCAGATGTCGCCGACGATGAGCATCGGCAGCACGATGCCGGTCGAGTCCCGTGCCCCGAACAGAAACGCGAAGATCGTGACGTGGATGAGGCTCAGGCCCGCGAGACCGCCCTTGCTGATGCCCATCGAGGCGGCGGCGACAAACGCGAGGGTCCACTGGATTGGGGTCAGATCGGGCATGGAGGCGCGCCTCGCGATGATAGACCATGCCCCGCGAACCGTGCCGATTTCCACACCATCGTCATGATCCGTATGGCCGGCGGGTTGTTCCTGGCCTGGAGAGCCGGCGTCGTCGTGTTGTCCGTGTGCCCGTGAGTCGGTACACTAATCACATCATGACGACGAGCCTTCGCACGCTTCTCATCGTTCTGCTCCTCAGCTCGCCCGCCGTCGCTCAGCTGCCGGATGGCGCCGGCAAGGACGCCCTCCTCAAGGTGTGCGGGTCCTGTCACCAGGCGGAGCGGTCCGCGTCGGTGCGTCTGACGCGCGAGGGCTGGGAAGAGGTCATCGCCGACATGATCAAGCGCGGCGCCAAAGGGCACTGACGAAGAGTTCGGCGCCGTGCTGGAGTATCTCGCCGCCAACTTTCTCGGCGAAGCCCCGCGTCCGCTCAACATCAACCGGGCCACGAACATCGAGCTCGAGAGCGTCGCCGGCCTGACCCGCAAGGAGGCCGCCGCTGTCCTCGCGTATCTCGACAAGGTGGGCGTCTGCAAGTCGCTCGACGAGCTCAAGAAGGTCCCCGGCCTCGACTACAAGAAGATCGATGCCCGCAAGGACTTCATCGTCTGCTTCGAAGCGCCCCCGATGCCGAAAGATCCGAAGAAACTCCAATAAAGGACTGCCAAGGCGTTCGCGGCGCCACTAGCTGCGCAGTCCGTGCAGCAGGCTTTCGAACCTGGAGCGTTCGCCGTCTGGGCGACATGGCGACGAACTCGAATCGTCCCACCGCCTCGCCGCCCCAGAGCCGGCCCACGATCAGCAACAAATCGACGTCGGCTCGAGCCACATCCGGCAAATGGATCCGCTTCACGACATCGCTCAGCTGAGCGTAGCTCAGATCGCTCAGCCGCACGCCACGGTGATCGACCTTCAGCCGGTGGTTCGGAATTGGCACGGCGCTGACCAGTACGTCCAGAACTCGTTGGCGCCACTCGGCAGAGAGCCGCGGGACCACGCCGCGAAACCACATCGTCCCCATCAGCTTCTTGACCTCTCCTCCATCGATCGGAATCCCGTCTGGCGCGCCTTCGCGGGCCAAGGCCAGGGCGGCGCGCTCCGAACGGTTCACCGCTACCGCAAAGTCCCGGAAGGTGGCGAACGACGGCGTGTGCTTCGACGGGTCGGGTCTGGTTCTTCGCTACGCCGAATCCGTCGTCGCCGGTTGCTCGATGGGGTCGGCAGGACGTTCGATGACGCGCGCAGCGGCGGATTCCGGTTCATCGACGGCAACGTGTCCACTATCGCTGACCGTGGGCATGTTCGCCGATGAGGCGTCCGGCTTTGCTGTCGGAGCCCCAATCGATGTCGAGAGGGGCATGAATCCCCGTGTACTCGGCAAACAACGCCGTCACACCCCACGGCCTGGGCACCTGAACGGCTCTCGCATAGAGCGGCGTGTACGGACTGTCTGGAACGCTGGCAGTGGCCATGGCCGCGAGGCCTCCTTTGATTCTCGCGTCAACGACGTTCGACCAGTGCCCCTGAATGCAAACCAACGAGGTTCCCACCTGCTTGCTGAAGGCGTAGTACGAATTCTGCCAGCACGTGCGAACGGCCTCCGCGACTTGTTCCTCACGTGGCTCCTGTGCGTCCGACGGGTCGATTTCCGCAAATCCCATGCGGAGCCTGCCGCCGCCGGCAAACAGCGTGGACAAATCGGACGGATCGACCTGCGACAAGTCGGAGAGGACGTAGATGAAGCCGCGCAGTCCTCGCGCGATCGGCCGGTTCATTCGTTCCCACACCACCGATTGAGCCTGCGGATCGCTCTCCGCATATCCCTGGTCGTTCAGGATCTCCATCAGTCGGATCTTCGCATGGTCGAACCGATCGACGACGCTCAGGGCATGATCGTAGCGGCGCTTGTCCACTTCATGGCGCTCGAAGGACGGCCGAACGAAGATCGGGATGACGAGCTTCCGCTGGTCACGCGCCATCTGCACCACGGGAAACATCGTGCCCGCGCCTGTTCCTTTCCCGCCTGTGCCGATGACGACCACGACTGAGTACCGGCTCAAAAGGGCTTCGACTTCGGTCCTCGATTCTTCGAGCGCCTGTGCGGCCACGTCGGGGTTATGTCTGGCTCCCAGGCGGCCCGTCGTCCGCTCGCCGATGATCAGTCGTTCTTCTCGATGGCACGTTGGCCAACGAGAACTCGTTGGTGTCCAGGAACCGCGTCGTGACCGAGCGTCGGAGGCGTTCTGCAAACCTCCCGTCGGTCTTCTGCGTCACCGCGAGGTCCCGACGAAACAAATCCTTGACGGACCGCAGAATGTTGCCTCCGCCTCCACCCAGGCTCAAAAGAAGAATGTTCAATTGGCACCTTCCTGTTCCGAATCGACTCTGAAGCGACAAGCCACCACGACCCACCGCCCGTGGGCGCTGAGCTGGTCGCCAGCGAACCGTTCGTCCCGCAATAGCCGCAGCACTCGCTCGACGTCGTAGGTCACGTTTCTTCGATGGTCGGACAAGTTTGGATATCGTCGTCGGCCTGCAGGTGCGAGGAGGATCTCCAGGCGTCTTCGACGGGGCATGACACGCAGTCGGGACTCGACCGGGCGCTCGCCGCAGCCTGGCTGTATCAATGGCCGTTCGAACTCACGAATGAACCTGTCGCCAAACTGCTGCATCATCGCTGACGATTACCTGTCTCCGATTTCCATACTGGCGGGCCGCCCAGGCCAGCCACATCACCACCGGGACGACCAATCCCCACCAGGCGACGGCCGGATCGCCTGTCGCGGAGGTCCGCAGGCGTCCGGCGGTCGCCGCGGCGCCATCCGCCAATCGTTGGAGGACGCTGGCGTCTCCACTCGAGACTGAGCCGTGACGAGGGGATGCACGCCAGCCAACCAGGACGAATCCGCCCGTATTCAGACTTCGTCACGACTCTCGAGCGTGACGCGTCGATGATCTGAAACCAGGGCTCGCGCCTCTGTTGGATGTTGCCCGTGAGACGCAACGAGATGAACTGCGGCCGCATCGCCCGGCTGAATCGTGTAGCACGCGGCTAGGTTCAGCCGCGGCACGGGTCGCTGCGGTCCAGACGATCGCTGAGGCAACCGCGCACCGACTGGCCGCTAGTCTTACGGGTGTCAGGTCGCACCTCATCCATTCTTCACCGTGCCGCACCCGTTGAACACCAGTGTGGATTAGCCTCGAGACTCCGTACGAGACGCTTCAACCCCTGTGCCAAGGCGTGACGGCTTCAACGTCCAAGTTGCCGTCCATTCAGCGTCGTGGCAACGGCAGAGTCGTGACGAGTGTCCGTGCCGCAGGTCACTGTGGCAGGAGATGAGGACAAAAAATCGTCCGCTTGGAGAGAGAGGGCCTGGAGGTGACGACCCAGCAGCAACGGGCTATGCCCGCGGCACCATCCACGGGAAGACGTACGCCTGCAGCATCACGATGATGCCCATGATCACCGCCAGCGCGACGCTGTGCCAGAAGACGAACCGCAGGATGCGGCCTTCCTGGCCGTGCTGATTCGTGGCCGCGGTGGCGACGACGATGCTCTGGGCGTCGATCATCTTGCCCATGACGCCGCCGGTGCAGTTGGCGGTGGTGATGAGGATCGGATCGAGGCCGAGCTGCTCGGCGGTGATCTTCTGCAGGCTGCCGAAGAGCACGTTCGAGCTGGTGTCCGAGCCGGTCAGCGCCACGCCGAGCCAGCCGAGCATCGCGGCGAAGAACGGATAGAACCAGCCGGTCTTCGTGAAGGCGAGGCCGAGCGTGGCGTCGGTGCCGCCGTAGCGCGTGACGAAGCCGAGCGACAGCATGAAGGCGATCGTCAGGAGCGGCCAGCGCATGCGCGCGGAGCGTCGTGCCGGCCGTCTGCAGCACGAGCGCGGCGGGAATGCGCAGGAAGAGCGCCGTCGCGAGCGCGGCGAAGAGAATGGCGGTGCCGGTGGCCGAGAGCCAGTTGAACGTGAAGCGCGCCGCCTCGGCGCGCTTGGCCTTGTAGGCCGGCGTCGTGCATCCGGCTGCGGTCGACGGCGTCGACTTCGACCGGATGCTCGCGGTAGACCATGCGGTGGAGGCCCGGCACGTCGATCGCGGGCGACAGCACCGCGTGCGGCGGCGGCGGGACGTGCTTGGCGCGATAGAGTGCGCGGCGCCGGCCGGCCCGCCATTGAGGAACGCCTTGGTCGGGCCGATGCCCCAGACGGTCACGAAGACCGAGAGGAAGACCCACGGCATCCACGCGCGCACGAGCGTCGGCGCGCGCAATCGCGCACGGCGCCGGCCGCGGCCGGCCGGCGCGGCGCCCGCTCGCGACCGGGAAGTCCCACACTTCGGCCGGCTTCCACCAGGTGCAGAAGAGCGCCAGGCTGCCGAGCGACACCAGGCCGCCCATGATGTCCACGAGCTCCGGCCCGACGTAGTTGCTCCACAGGAACTGGACGATCGCGAACGAGCCGCCGCACACGAGCACCGCCGGCCACGCGCCGCGCAGCCCGCGCCAGCCGCTCATCGTCACGACCAGCCACGCCGGCACGAGGAGCGACACGAACGGCAGCTGGCGTCCGGCCATCGCGCTCAGCAGATCCGGTCGAGATGCCGGTGACGGCGCCGAGCGTCAGGATCGGCGTGCCGATGGCGCCATAGGCGACCGGCGCGGTGTTGGCGATGAGCGACAGGCCGGCGGCGTAGAGCGGCGTGAAGCCGAGGCCCATGAGGAGCGCCGCCGTGATCGCGACCGGCGTGCCGAAGCCGGCCGCGCCCTTCGATGAACGCGCCGAACGAGAACGCGATGAGGAGCGCCTGCACGCGCCGATCGGCCGACAGCCGCGCGACCGATCGCTTGACGATCTCGAACTGGCCGGTCGCGACGGTCAGGCTGTAGAGAAAGACCGCGTTGAGGATGATCCAGCCGATGGGGAAGAGGCCGTAGGCGGCGCCGTAGACCGCCGTCGCGGCGGCGGTGCGCGCCGGCATGCCGTAGACGACGACCGAAATCAGGAGCGCCGAGGCGAGCCCGGCGAGCGCCGCCCAGTGGGCCTTCCATTCGAGGACGGCGAGCGTGCCGAGGAGGAGAAGAATCGGCAGCGCCGCGGCCAGCGTGCTGAGCCAGGCGTTGCCGAGCGGATCGTAGATCTGCACCCACTCCATGTTGGCGGGTTAGAGCCTACTCGAAATCCGTGTTGTCCGCGTTGTCCGTGGCGCTATCTGAACAGCTTCGGCGCGATGTCGTTGAGATAGTGCCGCCAGACCGTCCACTCGTGGCGGCCTTCCGTCAGCACGAACTCGTGCTTGACGCCGATCTTCGTCAGCGCCTCGGCAGAACGCCTTGTCGCCCGGGCCGGTCAGCGTGTCGTCCTTGCCGACGCCGACCCAGAACAGCTTGAACTGCTTGTTCAGGATGTCGGGCTTCTCGGCGATCGCCGGATACATCTTCGCGACGCCGCCGCCGCGCCGCCGGGCTCATCAGCGCGACGTAGCGGAAGAGCTCCGGCCGGCTGAACGACGATGTTGATGCGTGTGGCCGCCGCCCATCGACAGGCCGGCGATCGCGCGGTCGTCGGGCCGCTTCGACACCTTGTAGGTGCTCTCGACCATCGGCATCACGTCTTCGACGATGTCCCTGGTGACCGGTGAGAGCCCGCCCTTGCCGTCGCCGCCCATCATCGCGTTGATGATCTCGGCGAGCGTCGCGCCGGCCATCGCCTTGCGTCACCGGGTCGCGGCACCTGCTTCGCCGGCCCGGTCCAGAAGCTCTGGATCGCGTGGCCGAGCGGCATCACGACGACCATCGGCTTGGCCTTGCCCTCGGCGATCAGGTTGTCGAGGATGTTGTTCGCGCGGCCGATCATCGTCCAGCCCGACTCGATGTCGCCGGCGCCGTGGAGGAGGTAGAGGACCGGAAAATTGCTGCCCTTGTCGTAGCCCGGCGGCGTGTAGATCCACGCCGTGCGGCTGACGCCGAGCGTCTTCGACACGTACGGCCGGATGCGCACCTCGCCGTGCGGCACGGGCTTGACGTCGTAGAACTGCGGTCCGTCGCCCGGCACCTGCACCACGCTGACGGCGCCGAAGCTGCCGTAGCCGTACTTGGTGTTGGTGTTGAGCGGGTCGAGCGCGGTGACGCCGTCGACGTTGAAGGCGTAGGTGTAGATGTCGGGCGCGAGCGGGCCGATGGTGACGCTCCAGACGCCGTTGTCGCCGCGCGTCAGCGGGTGCGGCTTGCCGTCGAGCTCGCCGGCCGCGGTCACGCTCTTGGCGTTCGGCGCGAGGTAGCGCAGCGTCAGCGTGCCGGTCGGCGCCGACTTCCGGCGACGTGAACGATGGGCCGGGCTGCGCGACGGCGGCGATGTGGCGCCAGCGTCGCAGCGGCGACAATCGCACAGGCCAACCAAAGCGGCCCGAGTGTGTCCTACGCAGTGTTCGGTCATGATGACTTGGCGTCGACACGGCGAGCTTACCGGAACATCAGCGGCGCGACCTCGCGCAGCGCGTGGCGCCAGATCACCCACTCGTGGCGGCCTTCGGTGACGACGGAACGTGTGCTTGATGTTGTGCTTGGTCAGCGCCTCGTCGAGCGCCTTGCTGCCGTTCAGCGCGAAGTCGTCCTTGCCGACGCTGACCCACAGCAGCTTCAGCTGCTTGTTCGTCGCCGTCGGCGTTCTTGAAGAAGTCCGGCGTAGGTCTGCTCGAGCGTTCTGGCCGCGCCGGCGCTCATCACGACGATGTGGCTGAAGAGCTTGCGTGTTCGGGAAGCCGATCGCGACCGTCTGGCCGCCGCCCATCGACAGGCCGCCGATCGCGCGGTTGTCGGCTGGTCCTTCAGCGTGCGGAACTTCGGCTCGACGAACGGGATGACGTCGTCGAGCAGATCCTTGCCGAAGAGCGCCGCCGCCGATGCGCCGCCGCCGGGCCCGCCGCCGGCGCGCCCGCCGGCGGGCGCGCCGGTCACCGGCCGCTCCGGACCGGTGCCGATGCCCATGCCGCGCGTAGCCGAGCGGATTGACGATGATCATCGGCTTGGCTTTGCCCTCGGCGATCAGGTTGTCCATGATGTAGTTGGCGCGGCCGGTCAGCATCCAGCTCGAGTCGATGTTGCCGGCGCCGTGCAGCAGGTAGAAGACCGGGTAGCGCGTGTTGCCGCGCTCGTAGCCGGGCGGCGTGTAGATCCAGAGCGTGCGCGGCACGCCGAGCGTCTTCGAGTGGTAGGTCTCGACCCGCACCGTGCCGTGCGGCACGTCGCGTCGCGTCGTCGAACTCGTCGCCGGGCACCTCGAACATGCTCGCCGGCGGGAACGCGCCGAACCCGAGCTTCACCGACGGGTTCACCGGATCCATCGTCGACGACGCCGTCGACGTTGAACTGGTAGTTGTAGACGTCGGGCGCGAGCGGGCCGATCGTGACCGCCCAGACGCCGTTCTCGTCCTTCGTCATCGGGTAGGTCTTGCCATCGAGCTCGCCGATGAGCGTGACCTCCTTCGCGTTCGGCGCGCGGAAGCGGAGCGTCACCGACTTGTCGGCGTTGACCTCGGGCGAGACGACCGGCGGCAGCCCGCCGCGGCCGCCGCCGCGTCCCTGCGGCGCCGGCGGGGCGGCGCCTGTCCGGCCGGCGGGGCCTGCCCCGCGGGCGTCTGCGCGCTGACCGCCCGACCGCGAGCATCGCGGCCATCATCCAGTAGCCGATTCGATGCATTCTGTCCTCTTACTGAATGCTCGCGAGGCCCCACCCCCGCTCGCGTCGCCAAGCGCGTTGCGCTCGGCGACAGCTGTTGGTCCTGCCGTTCGCCCGTCGCCTCATCCGTGGTCGGACGCCAGTTGATCCGCGCGCCAATTACTGAAACAGCATCGGCGCGAACTCGTTCAGGTAGTCGCGCCAGTTGACCCACGTGTGGCCGCCCGCGGTCTCCTTGTAGACCGGCGTTGAAGCCGTGCTTCTTGAAGAGCTCCACCGTCGCGTTCGTCGTCGTCAGCAGGAAGTCGTCCTTGCCGGTGGCGAACCAGAACACCTTGAGCCCCTTCTTGAGGTTCGCGTTGGCGAGCGTGCGGCGTTCTCCTTTTCCCAGTCGGCGGCCGTCGGCGCCGGTGGCGCGGCCGGCGCGGCGCGGCTGCGGCGGCGCGGGCGCAGCCGCGGGTGCTGCTGCGCTTGGCGCGGCGGGCGGTGCCGCGCCGCGGCGCCCGCCGCCGAGGCCCGGAAACGCGCCGAGCAGGCCCGAGCTGTAGACGCCGATGTAGGCGAACTGGTTGAGGTGCGGGATGCCGACCTGCAGCGTGTGGTTGCCGCCCATCGACAGGCCGGCGATGGCCGTGTTGTTGCGATCGGTCAGCACGCGGTAGTTCTTCTCGACGTACGGCATGACGTCGGTGATGAAGTCCTTCACGAACTCGTCGGTCGCCGTCCGTCCGATCGCGCCCCCGGCCGCCGCGCCGCGGCGCGTGTGGCCGGCGGGCATCACGACGATCATCGGCTTGGCCTTCTTCGCGGCGATCAGGTTGTCGAGGATGAAGCCGGCGCGCCCGACCGAGGTCCACGAGTCGTCGCTGTCGCCGGCGCCGTGCAGCAGGTAGAAGACCGGGTACTTGTCGTTGTTGCGCTCGTAGCCGGGCGGCGTGTAGACGTGCATGCGCCGGAACGCCGCCGAGCGCGGTCGAGTAGTAGGTCACCGCCGCGACGCCGCCGTGCGGCACGTTCTTGGTGTCGGCGAAGTCGGCGCCGGGCACGTGGACCAGGCTCCAGACGTTGTTGTTCGACTCGCTGATGAACGGGTTGCGCGGGTCGATCGTCGCCACGCCGTCGACGTTGAAGTTGTAGCGATAGGTGCCCGGGTCGACCGGACCGACGGTCATTTCCCAGACGCCGTTCTCGCCCTTGGTCAGCTGCGTGGTCTGTCCGAGCCCCTGGATGTCACCGGCGCTGAGGCGGACGGCCTGCGCCTGCGGCGCGAGGATCCGGAACGTGATCCGGCGATCCGCCAGGAGCTCGGGCGAATTCACCTGGATCTGGGGCGCGCCACCACCGCGCCCGGCGGGCGCCTGTGCGAACGCCGGAACTACCCCGGCGAGCAGCAGAGCCATTACGATGGGCAAACGCAATCTGCGAGTCATGGAGCGTCCTCGTGTCGTGTTTTGAAGCAGTTATGGGGTCTAAGGGGCCTTGGTTTCGGGGCCCGGCGCAAAATCAAGAATGCATGCAGAGATACGCATCATAGTGGCTGCGCGTTTCACCTGGCAAGGCATTGTGCGGGCGTTTCGCAGTGCAAGCCGTGGCTTCTGCATGCAGGACGTTCGATGGATGGAGGGTCCGCCAACCCTACTTGATGGGGCTCCAGTTGGAGATGACGTTGATCGGAGCGTCCTCCGTATCGAGCACCACGTTGACGAGGAAGCGCTGGCCATCGCGGCTTAGCACGTAACTGTTTCTCGTTGCCGACACGTTAGCGTGCATGTCGAACAAGAATTGTGGCTCGATGTCGGGCGAAGGCCCGGTCTCGGGTATGTTCACGGCGTAGAACTTCCGATCGTCGCTCACGAAGAACAGCTCCCGGGAGTCGGAACGCCACATCGGTTGCCGTCCTCCGGCCCGCGATATCCGCATTCCCCTTTTCCCCTCCGGTGGAAACGGGGCCAGGTAGATCTCCAATTCGCCTGTGCCGCCCGATGCGTAGGCCAGCCACTTGCCGTCTGGTGACACCTGCGGCTCGACGTCGGGGTATTCGGTCGCGACCATCTCCTGCAGCGAGGGCGATCCGTTGAGTGAGAGTACGAGGATATCCAGTGACAGATGGTTCGGGCGAAGTCCGTGAAACAACAAGAGAGGACCGAGTTTCTGATGGTTCAGAAACTGCGTCAGTCCACTCGAGGCGCCGGAAACTTGCTGCGGCGGTGTCGTCCCGTCCACTCCCTTCACCAGGATGCCCCCGGGTTCGGAACGATAGTAGACCTGCGTCCCATCGGCCGACCACACCGGCACTGTCTCGATGCCGGCCTCCGAGGTCAGCTGCGTGACGATCTGGGTCTGCACGTCGAGAATCTTCAGATTGCCATCGCCCAGGTCGGTATAGACCAGCCGCCGGCGATCCGGCGACAGCGCCAAGGTCCGATACCGTCCCGGTCGTCCAACGGTGCCTCCGGGCTCACCCTTCCGATCGATCCACGTGAATTGGTTCGACGCGTCCATTCCTTGCCGGTACGCCAGGAGGCCGCTGTTCGATGCCGAGAACTCTGCCAGCCCGATATTCCCGATGCGCAGCGCATCGACCACAGGGACGGGCTCTCCCGACGGCTGTTTGGTCTCGAGATCGAACGCCTGTCGGTAGAGCCGCAGGTCCCGGCCAAAGAGAAGATAGCCCGGCGCCACATAGATTGCCTGTGTATCGCTCGCAAACAGGCTGCGTCCTTCAGCGCCCGATCCGAGGGTTGCGAGGTGAATGCCACCACGCTCATCTGTTGTTCTCGTACGCACCCAATACAAAAGCGAGCGTCCGTCCGGAAGAAACGATGGCCATGACACCGGTCCCATGTGATGCTCAGCGCCTGGCAATGCGACCGGCGTCGCCTTTCCCCCTTCGGACGGCACGCGCATCACGGTTGCCGGATTGTTCGTGGCAAAGATGATCGCGCCAGTGGTGCTCCACGTTCCGCCCCGCGCGATGCCACTGAAGGCACAGAGTTCACGCCGGTCGCCTCGTGCCAGGTCAATCCGGTACACCAGTCCCTTCGCGAAAAACGCAATCGACTGGCTATCGGGCGACCAGAAGGGCTGGGCCCCGTCCTCCGTATCGGGCAACCGCCTCGTCTCGAAGGAGTCGAGCGGACGCAACCACAGCGCACCGTTGCCGGACTGATCGGCCGCATGAAACACGATGCGCGTGCCATCCGGCGACAGCACTGGCGTGGGAAGCACGCTGCCGCCGCCACCACCCAGCGCACCGAACGAGTGCTTGTCCGGCGGCGGTATCTGAAAACGCAGAACCGGCTGCGCCACCGGCTCCGGTGCGCGTCCGCGCCACCACGCAACGCCGGCAACGGCGGCAAGCGCCAGTGCGACAGCGAACCACGCCATCCGCTCGAGCGGCTTCAGCGGGCCGGAGCGCCCGCCCGCTGCCACGTGTGGGGCTTCCACGGCATCGCCGCCCGTCCGCGCATCGAGCTCGATGCGTACGTCCGCGACATCGTGGGTCCGGAACCGCGGATCCCTGTTTAGACACCGTCGCAGAACCCGCGCGATGGCCGGCGGCGTGCCTGGCGGCAGCGCCGACCAGTCCGGTTCGCGTTTCAGGACGTTCGCGAGCGTGTCGGAGACGTCTTCGCCGTCGAACGCGCGGCGGCCGGTGAGCATCTCGTACAAGACCGCGCCGAACGCCCAGATGTCGCTGCGCTTGTCGACGGTTCGTCCACGCGCCTGCTCCGGGCTCATGTACGCGGCCGTGCCCATGATCGTGCCCATGGCGGTCGCGGCCGGACTCGTGATCGTCGGCGACGCGGCGACGACACCCGGCGAGCTGTCGACCGCGATGGCCTTCGCCAGCCCGAAGTCGAGTACCTTGACGGTCCCGTCGTCTCGAACCTTGATGTTCGCCGGCTTGAGATCGCGGTGGACGATGCCCTGCGCGTGCGCGGCTTCGAGCGCCTCGGCGATCTGCCGCGCGATGGGCAATGCGTCCTCGAGGGGAATCGGCCCGCGCTCGATGCGGTCGGCGAGCGTCGGTCCTTCGACCATTTCGAGCACGAGCGCCGGCGAATGATCCGAGGACTCGAATCCGTAGATAGCGGCGATGTTGGGGTGGTTGAGCGTCGCCAGGAGATTGGCTTCCCGCGAGAAGCGCGCGAGGCGCTCCGGGTCGCGCGCAAAGGCCGTCGGCAGAATCTTGAGCGCTACGTCGCGCGTCAGTTTGCCGTCGCGGGCGCGGTAGACTTCGCCCATTCCGCCGGCGCCGATCAGGGCGACGATCTCGTAGGTGCCGAGACGGGCGCCGGGCAGCAGACTCATCGGAGTCTGGAGATTATACGCAGCGCCAACAGATGAGTTGCCTCTGCCTCCTACACTCTCTCAATCACCACGCTGATGCCCTGGCCGACGCCGATGCACATCGTGCAGAGAGCGTAGCGTCCCTTCGTTCGTGCCAGCTGATACGTGGCAGTGGTCACGAGCCGGGCCCCACTCGCGCCTAGGGGGTGCCCGATGGCGATCGCGCCGCCATTGGGATTCACGTGCGCCGCGTCGTCGGCGACGCCGAGGTCGCGCAGCACCGCGACGGCCTGGGCCGCGAACGCCTCGTTCAGCTCGATGACGTCCATCTGCGCAAGGGTCAGATTCGCGCGGGCGAGTACCTTGCGGGTCGCCGGTACTGGCCCGATACCCATGACCCGCGGCGCTACCCCGGCCACTGCGCCCGCGACATAGCGCGCGCGCGGCGTCAGGCTGTGCGCTTTCACCGCGGCCTCGGACGCGAGCAGCACGGCACAGGCACCGTCGTTGATGCCCGACGCGTTGCCGGCGGTGACCGTGCCGTCCGGCTTGATGATGGGCTTGAGCTTGGCGAGCGCCTCGAGCGTCGTGTCGGCGCGCGGATGTTCGTCGAGCGCGATCGAGATCGTGCCCTTGCGCTGCGGGACGTCCACGGGAACGATCTCTTCCGCCAGGCGCCCGGCGGTGATGGCCGCGGCCGCGCGCTGCTGGCTGCGATACGCGAATGCGTCCTGGTCCGCTCGCGCGACGCGCCACTCGTCGGCCACCGCCTCCGCCGTTTCCCCCATCGCGTCGGTGCCGTACGCCTGGTGCATCTTCGGGTTGATGAACCGCCAGCCGAGGGTCGTATCCTCGAGCTTCAGGCCACGCGCGAAGGCGGCATCCGCTTTGGCCATGACGTATGGCGCCCGCGACATGCTCTCGACCCCGCCGGCGATGACGAGCGCCATCTCGCCGCTGCCGATTGCGCGCGCTCCCTGCACGACCGCGTCGAGACTCGACCCACACAACCGGTTGACGGTCGATCCTGGCACCTCCTTGGGGAGCCCGGCGAGCAGCAGCGCCATGCGGCCCACGTTCCGGTTGTCTTCGCCGGCCTGATTGGCACAGCCGTAAATCACATCGTCCACGCGCGCGCCGTCGAGGCCGGGATTTCGCTGGAGGAGCGCGGCGATGGGGATCGCGGCCAGGTCGTCAGTACGCACGGCGGCGAGCGCGCCCCCATACCGGCCGAAGGGGGTTCGAACGGCGTCGCAAATATAGACGGTGTGCATGGGGTTCAGACTATCGCAAGCTGGGATCGGGGATCAGGGGCCGGGGACTGGGATCGGGCTCGAGGCTCTGGGGCTCTGGAGTTCGCATTCGGCAAGATCCTCGAGCAAGTCGAGTCGAGAGCTCTTGCCCCGAGCCCCGAGCCTCGAGCCCCGAGCGCCCGCTACTGTCGCTTCGACAGCACATCCTTCTCGTATTTCTTGACCTGTCCGAGCCACGCGCTCCCGCCGGGCACGTTCTTGGTTTCGCAGTAGTAGTCCCACACGGCGCCGAACGGCAGCGTCTTCTGCTCTTCCAGCAGCGCGAGCCGCGAGGTGTAGTCGCCGGCGGCTTCGAACGCGCGCAGTGTCTGCGCCGGCTCGAGCAGCGCCTTGAGCAGCGACTTGATCATGTTGCGCGTGCCGATGATCCACGCGGCGACGCGGTTGATGCTCGCGTCGAAGAAATCGAGGCCGATGTGCGTGCGATCGAGGAAGTTGCCGCGCACCAGCTCCTGGCTGAGCGCCTCGAGATCGTCGTTGAGCAGGACGACGTGATCGCTGTCCCAGCGGACGCCGCGGCTGACGTGCAGCAGGATCTCGGGCAGGAACGACGAACATCGAGCTGATCTTGTCGGTCATGGTTTCGGTCGGGTGGTAGTGGCCCGTGTCGAGGGTCAGCAGCTTCCCGCGCGACAGCGCGTAGCCGAAGTAGAACTCGTGCGAGCCGACGGTGTAGCTCTCGCAGCCGATGCCGAAGAGCTTGCCTTCGACCGCGTCGAGGTTGTAGCGTCGGGTCGATCGTCTCCTTGAAGATCGCGTCGAGCGACTCGGTCAGGCGCTCGCGCGGCCCGACGCGATCGATCGGCGTGTCCTTCATGCCGTCGGGAATCCAGAGGTTGGTGACGCAGGGCTTGCCGAGCGCCTTGCCCATGGCGGCGCCGATGCGCCGGCAGGCGATGCCGTGCTCGATCCAGAACGTCGCGGATGGCCTGGTCGGCGTGCGACAGCGTGAAGTTGTCGGCGGCCTTCGGGTGCGAGAAGTACGTCGGGTTGAAGTCGAGGCCGATGCCGAGCGCCTTGGCCCAGTCGATCCAGCCGGCGAAGTGCTCGGGCCCGATCTCGTCGCGATCGACGGGCTTGCCGCCGAACTCGCCGTAGAAGGCGTGCAGGTTGAAGCGGTGCCGTGCCGGGAATGAGCGACGAGCGCCTGCGTCGGCGTCGGAGCGCAGCTCGTCGGGCGTGCGCGCCTTGCCCGGATAGTTGCCGGTCGCGGCGAGGCCGCCGCCGAGCGCCGGTGCCGAACTTCTCGAACCCGCCGACGTCGTCGCCCTGCCAGCAGTGCAGCGAGATGGGCACCGTGGCCGAGGCGCGTCAGCGCCGCGTCGGTGTCGACCCCGGCTTCGGCGTAGCGTTCCTTGGCAACCGTGTAGGCGCTATCGATCCGAGCGGTCATCACCACTACCTTTCTCGCGGAACGCCTGTCCACATGACCGGCGGCCGGGGGATTATACGCGCCACCGCGCGGTTCGAGCGACTGGAATTTCAGTCGTGCGAGATCGCTGCGGCCGCGAAAGTGCAGGCCGCAAACCGCGAGTAAACTCGAGGACGCCATCCCTCGTATACGAGGTGCCTGCCGGTCGTTTGCCGATGCCGTAAGTCGTTCACACCCAGGGGAGTCACGGACCACATGTCGCTGCCACGATCTCGACAGTTCCTTGCGAGCGCCATCGCTGCCTCAGCGGTGCTCACGCTTTCGGCCGTCGCCGCTCCTCAGACCCAGACCCCGCCGCCTGCGGGTGCACCCGCCGGTCAAGGTCAGGCACCGCCGCAGGCGCGCCTCCGCCAGGGCCGCGGTGCGGCCCCGGCGCCCGGCGCGCGTGGCGCCGGCGGTGGCCGTGGGCCGTCGATGTGGGAGCCGGACTTCTCGAAGAAGCCGCCGGTCGTGCCGCTGTCCGCCGGCCGAGCAGCAGAAGAAGTTCTGGCTGCCGCCCGGCTTCAAGATCGAGCCGGTGCTCACCGATCCCGACATCGAGGAGCCGGCGCAGATCGCCTTCGACGGCAACGGCCGCATGTTCGTCCTCGAGCTGCGCGGCTACATGCAGGACGCCGACGGCGACCGGCGAGCTCGATCCCGTCGGCCGCATCTCGGTGCACGAGGACAAGAACAACGACGGCGTCTACGAGACGCACGCACGTCTTCGTCGACAAGCTGGTCTTCCCGCGCTTCGTCATGCCGTTCGGCGCCAACGCGATCCTGGCGAAGGAGTCGAACGCCGACGAGGTCTGGAAGTACACCGACACCAACAACGACAACGTCGCCGACAAGAAGGAGCTGTTCGCCACCGGCATGGGCCGGCTGATGAACGTCGAGCACCAGGAGAGCGGGCTGTTCTGGGCGCTCGACAACTGGATGTACAGCACGATCAACCCGGTCCGCCTGAAGTGGACGCCGACCGGCGTGCTGCGCGAGCCGACCGGCTCGAACGGCGGGCAGTGGGGCGTCACGCAGGACAACTACGGCAAGATGTGGTTCCAGGCCGGCGCGAGCGGCATGCCCGGCTACTTCCAGCTGCCGGTCGCCTACGGCAACTTCACCATACCCGGAGCAGTTCGAGCCCGATCTCAACATCACCTGGGGCGCGCCGGTCCTGATCGCCGACATGCAGGGCGGCATGAACGCGGTGCGCATGCCCGACGGCTCGCTGGCGCGCGCGACCGGCGCGGCCGGCAACGACGTCTTCCGCGGCGATCGGCTGCCGAAGGACCTGATCGGCGACTACTTCTACGGCGAGGTCGTCGCGCGCATCGTCCGCCGCCTGCGTCCGGTGAAGAGCGAAGGGCTGACGCAGCTCCAGAACGTCTATCCGCTCGTCCGAGTTCATCCGCTCGACCGATCCGCTGTTCCGTCCGGTCGACGTCACGACCGCGCCGGACGGGACGATGTACATCACCGACATGTACCGCGGCATCATCCAGGAGTCGCAGTGGTCCGGGCCCGGCACCTACCTGCGCCAGCGCATCGATCAGTACGCGCTCGACAAGATCGTGAAGAAGGGCCGCATCTGGCGGCTGACCTACGACGGCATGGCCGCGGCGCACCGAGCAGCCGCGGATGCTCGCGCGAGACGCCGGCGCAGCTGGTCGCGCACCTGAGCGATCCGAACGGCTGGTGGCGCGACACCGCGCAGCAGCTGCTCGTCCTGAAGCAGGACAAGTCGGTCGTGCCGGCGCTCAAGCAGCTGGCGCGGACGTCGCCGAATCAGCTCGCGCGCATTCACGCGCTCTGGACGCTCGAGGGCCTCGGCGCCGCCGACGCGGCGCTCGTGCGCGAGCTGATGAAGGACGCGCGATCCGCAGATCCGCATCCAGGCGATTCGCGCCAGCGAGACGCTCTACAAGGCCGGCGACCGATCGTTCGCCGCCGACTACAAGGCGCTCGCGAACGACGCCGACGCCGACGTCGTCATGCAGGCGCTGCTGACGATGAACACGCTGAAGGTGGCCGACGGCAAGGCGGTCATCACCGCCGCGCTCGAGAGCAACAAGGCGAAGGGCGTGCAGCTCGTCGCGAACGCGATGCTCAAGCCGCCGGCGGCGGCGGCCGCGGCGGCGGGCTTCATGGAGGGCATCGCGCCGTTCACGCCCGAGGAGCAGCGCGGTGCTCGACAAGGGGCGCGAGATCTACACGCAGGTCTGCTTCGCCTGCCATGGCGACGACGGGCGCGGCGCGAAGGTGCCCGGGGCGCAGAACGAGGCGCTGCTCGGGCCGCCGCTGGCCGCGTCGCCGCGCGTGCTCGGTCATCGGACTACGTCGTCAAGGCTGCTGCTGCACGGTCTCACCGGTCCGCTCGACGGCGACGACGTATCCCGACGTCATGATCGCGATGGGGCAGAACACCGACGAGTGGATCGCGGCGATCGCGTCGTACGTCCGGAACTCGTTCGGCAACCGCGCGTCGCTCGTGTCGCCGGCGGACGTGGGCGCGTGCGCGCGGCGACGGCGGCCCGCAAGACCCCGTGGACGTCGGCCGAGCTCGTGGCGTCGCTGCCGCAGGCAGTGGTCGTCGATTCCGAGGTGGAAGCTCACCGCGAGCCACAACTCCGAAACCGCGGTCAATGCGCTGAGCATCCGGCCGTGGACGTCTGGGCGTGCGCAGGAGGCGGGGATGTGGCTGCAGGTCGAGTTGCCGGAGCCGACGATGCTGACCGAGATTGCGTTCGAGTCGGCCGTCGCGGCGGTCCAGCAGGGTCCGGCCGTCCGGGGCGCGCCGACGCGCTCGGCAGTTCGGCGCGGCTCGAGGGCTGTGCCGGGCTTCCCGCGCGGCTACCGGGTACAGGTGTCGACGGATGGCACGACGTGGGGTTCGCCCGTCGCCGAGGGTCAGGGCACCGGCGCCCAGACGCGCATCGCGTTCATCCCGACGCGCGCGAAGTTCGTGCGCATCACGCAAACCGCGACGGTCGAGCGACGCCCCCCCACTCGTCCATTCGCCGCCTGCGGCTCTTCGTTCCGGGGACACTCAAAGGGGACAGTCAACCTTGAGTGTCCCCGGGGACACTCAAGGTTGACTGTCCCCGCCTCTCCACTGCCGAGAGTACGCAGAAAGTGCGAGTAGTCTGCCTGCTTGAGTGTCCCTTTTGACTGTCCCCGGGGACAGTCACGGTTGAGTGTCCCCGCAATCGCGGATATGCTCGGTGGCCGCTGATGCTCAAACGAACGCTGGCGTCCCCGCAGGCAGGGCTCGTGCTCGTCATCCTTTTCCTCGGGGGCGTCCTCGGAGCCTTTGCCGGCTCTCACGTGGACGCCCGCACGGGGCTGACGGTCAACAACTTCCTCAACTCCTACACCCTCATCCAGACTGCGACCGACGCCAGCTTCTTCGCGATCATGGCCGTCGGCGCGACGATGGTCATCATCTCGGGCGGCATCGACCTCTCGGTCGGCTCCATCTACGCGCTCGCCGGGGTGACGACGGCGATGGTGCTGCGCAGCGCCGGCCCGCTCGACCCGCTGACGATGATCGCGCTCGGCCTGACCGTGTCGCTCGGCATCGGCCTCCTATGCGGCGCCATCAACGGCGCGCTCGTCGTCGGACTCGGTGTCCACCCGTTCATCATCACGCTCGGGACCATGTGGATCGTGCGCGGGATCGCGTTCGTGACCAGCAACGCCGAGAGCATCCTCCTCCCGCGCGCGCTGACCAGCGTCGCCAAGGCATCCCTCGGCCTGCGCGAGGCGCTCTATCCCGTGCCGATGATCGTCATGGTGGCGGTGGCCGTCGTCGGTGGCATCTACCTGATGCACACGGTCGGCGGCCGGCGCGTGTTCGCCGTCGGCGGCAACACCGAAGCGAGCCGCTTCTCGGGTGTGCCGATCGGTCGCGTGAAGATCGCGGTGTTCGTTCTGTCGGGGCTCACCGCTGGTCTGGCGGCGTTCATGGGCGCGAGCTTCTACGGATCGGCGTCGTGCGCGGACGCGACGGGCTACGAGCTCTACGTGATTGCCTCTGCCGTCGTCGGCGGCGCGAGCCTGTCGGGCGGCAAGGGGAGTGCTGCGGGCGCACTGCTCGGGGCGGTGCTCATCGTGCTCATCCGCCAGTCGATTCGGACGCTGCACTTCGACCAGAACTACGAGTGGATCATCATCGGATGCGCGATTATCATCGCAGTGGTGCTCGATCAGGCCAGCGCGCGCTTTACCGTACGGCGCCTCTCTGCAGCCGGGAAGTAGGATGCTGTCGGGAGGAGGCACGCCGCAAGAGCGCCTGCGGCCTGAGCGCGGCGCGAAGTCGCCGCGCGAAAGCGAGCGGGGGTGGCCCCGCGAGCATTGAGAAATGCTGACCATTGGCTTCCGGAGTTAATAGATGAAAATCGCGTTCAGAACAGCCGTCGCCCTGCCAATCGCCGCCGCGCTCTCGCTGCTGGCCGCCGCGTGCGGCGGGTCGCAGCCCGCGCCTGCCAGTCAGACGACGGCAAAGCCAGGGCTCAAGATCGCGATGATCGCCAAGAGCTCGACCAACCCCGTCTTCCTCTCTGCCCGTACCGGTGCGGAGGCAGCGGCCAAGGAACTGACCGCCAAGCACGGCGTGCCGGTCGAAATCGCCTGGCTGACGCCGCCCGGTGAAGACGGACAGATCCAGGCGCAGCGCATCGCGCAGGCCGTCAACGAGGGCGCCAATGCCATCCTGGTCTCGTCGTCGGACGCCGGCAAGGTTACCGGCGCCATCAACGACGCCGTCGCACGTGGCGTGCCGGTGATGATGTTCGACAGCGACGCTCCAGAATCGCAGCGCTTTGCCTTCTACGGCGTCGACGACATCAAGACCGGTCAATCGGTGATGGACGAGTTGGCGAAGCAGATGGGCGAGACGGGCTCGATTGCCATCCTGGCGGGCAATCAGAACGCGCCGAACCTGCGCAACCGCGTCGAGGGCGTGAAGCAGGCGGCGAAGAAGTATCCCGAAGATCAAGATCGTCGACACCTTCTACCACATCGAAACGCCCCAGGATGCCGCCGCCGAAGTCATCCGCGTGCAGAACGCGTATCCGCAGATCCAAGGTTGGGCGATGATCGGCGGTTGGCCGCTCTTCACGCAGACGCTCCTGACCGACCTCGATCCGAAGAAGGTGAAGATCGTCGCAGTCGACGGCCTGCCGGCCGAGCTCGCCTACGTCGAGAAGGGCCTGGCGCCGGTGCTGCTCGCACAGCCGACGTATCTCTGGGGCTACGTCTCGGTGCAGCGGATCTTCGACAAGGTGCACCTCAAGCAGGACGTGCCGCAAATCATCCCGATGGAGCTCGTCCGGGTGACGAAGGAGAACCTGGGCACCTGGGCGCGTCAGCTCCGGGATTGGGGCTTCACCGACGTTCCCGAGGCTTACCTCGCGCTGCCGCAGTAAGCGGGCTTCATTCCTGACGGAGCGCGACAATCGGCGGCGTGCGGCTGGCGCGCCATGCCGGCCAGGCACACGCCGCGAGGCCCGCGGCGAGCAACACGATTGACGCCGCGGCAAACGAAGTCGGATCGAACGTTGAAACGTTCCAGACCTGCTGCGCCAGCAGCCTGGCCGCAAAGACGCTGCCCGCGAGGCCGACGCCAATGCCGACGAGGAGCAGAGCGGCCCCCGACCTGACGACCATCCGCCCGACCGATCCCGGATCGGCCCCGAGCGCGATGCGCACGCCAATCTCCCGCGTCTGCTGCGCGACGGTGTGGGCCATCACGCCGTAAACGCCGACGATCGACAGGACCAGCCCCAGCGACGCAAAGACCGAGAGCAGCACGACATTGAACCGCGGCCCGGCGTAGATGAACTCGTCCAGGAACGCCGCAATCGTCCTGACCTCGGTGACCGGCTGATCGCGATCGATCGCGTAGACACGTTCGACGACCGCGCGCGTGACCGCGGCCGGGTCGCCGGCCGTCTGCACCACGACACGATTCGCCGCGCCAAGCAGTGAGTACGGGATGTAGATCTCGGGCAGGAGTGCATCGGTGATGCCCCGGTTGAGGGTGTCGTGCACGACGCCGACGATCTCCACGCTGGCGTCGGCGGCGCCAATCGGCGGCTGCGTCAGCCGCGGCAGCCGGACGAACCGGCCGACGGCATCTCCGCCGTTGAAGCGCGAACGTTCGAACGCCTGATTGACGAGCGCGACCTGCCGCCGGGCGGCGACTTCAGTGGTGGTGAGCTCGCGTCCTTTCAGGAGCGCGATGCCGAGCGCCTTCGTGTAGTCGGCGCTGACCTGGTGCATGACGACGGGCTGATCAGCCACCGTGGACCCAGGCACTTCGACCGCCCATCCTCCACTCCCAAAGGGATGCGCCGAAGTATTGATCGCCGCGGCGGTGACGCCCGGCACGCGCGCGATGCTCGGGAGCAGTTCCTCGAAGAACTGCACGCGGCGCACCGGGTCGGGATACTTCCGCTCCGGTAGCGGGACGCGCAACGTCAACACGTGGTCTGGTTGGAAGCCGAGGCCCACACGCCCCACCGCGAGCACGGTTCTGATCATGAGGCTGGCGCCGACCATCAACATGATCGACAGCGCCACCGCGGCGACCACGAGGCCCTTCCGCAGGAGCGTCTGAGCCATGCCGCCCGTCACGCTGCGGCCGCTGCTGCGCAGCGGGTTGGTCAGATCGCGCGTGCAGGTATGGATGGCCGGCGCCAGGCCGAAGATCACGCTCGTCACCGCCGAGACCGCGAGCGCGAAGAGCAACACGGGCACGTTGACGGCGACCTCGGACTCGTCGGGAATCGTATTCGCCGGCACGAGCGTCAGGATCACCCGCAGCGCACCGTACGCGAGCGCCGTGCCGGCCACGCCGCCCGCCATCGCCAGCAGCACGCTCTCGGTCAGCAGCTGCCGCACCAGACGCCAGCGGCTGCCGCCGAGCGCGGCGCGCACCGCCATCTCCCGCTGCCGGCCTGCGGCTCTCGATAGCAACAGGTTCGAGACATTGGCGCACGCAATCAACAGCAGCAAGCCGACCGCGCCAAAGAGGACCCACAGGTCCTCGCGAATACTGCTCGGAAATGTCTCTTTGAACGACAGCAGCCCGACCCGCCACACCTTCGGGTACTGCAACGGTCTCCTCAGCGCGAGATCCCGGATGATCGGCTCGAGGTCGGCCGCCGCTTGCGCCTCGGTCACGCCCGGCTTCAGCCGTCCGAGCAGGTGGACGTTCCTGATGCCCTCGACCACGCGTCCACGCTCGAAGGTGATCGGGAGGTAGACGTCCGCCCCCCGCCACATGAATCGCTTCGGCATGACCCCGACAACGGTGCGCACCGTGCCGTTCAGCCGCAACTGACGCCCGACGACGCTCGGGTCGCCGCCGAACTGACGCTGCCAGAATCGGTGGCCGAGTACGACCACCGGCGCGGCGTCCGTTCGTCCATCGTCCGGTAAATACGACCGGCCGATGAGCGCCGGTACGCCCATCACCAGAAACGTGTTCGGCGTGCCGTAGTTGCCGCGCAGGCGCTGCGGGTCGCCGTCGTCGGTCCACAGCACATCGGAGATCGTGGAGGCGATCGCGCCTTCAAAGATCGTGTTGCGCTCGGCAATCTCGAGGAACTCGTCGGTGGAGTAGCCCGTTCGAGACCCTTCCTGCTCTGGGTTCCAGACCTTCACGCTCATCAGCGCATCGACGTCTTTATAGGGGAACGGATCCAGCACGACGGCGTGGATCACGCTGTACATGGCGGTGGTCGCCATGATCCCAAGCGCCAGCGAGAGCACCGCGAGCGTGGTGAATCCCGGTGTGCGGGCGAAGGTCCGAAAACCGAAGCGTATGTCCTGGGTCAGTTGCTGCAGGAAGATCAACATAAAGTCCGCCTGAGTAGTGGACGGTTCGGTCGCCAGGTGCGTTCAGTCCCCGGTCTGCGTCTCTTTGAGCAGCCGCGCCATCTCCTTCTTCATGTCGGCCAGCGCCCTGGCCGCGCCTGGTTGCGCGATCACGTTCTTCAGCTCATAGGGATCGGATTCGAGATCGTAGAGCTCATCCATCCCTTCCAGCTCGAGATAGTGGATGTACTTCCAGCGCCCGCTCCGCACGGCCTTGTAGCCCATCTGGAGGATCCGCGGGAAAGACTTGGTCGGAGTAGTACTCGATCAGGAACGAGCTGCGCCACGCGGTGTCGTGTTCCCTTCAGCAAGGGCACGAGCGAACGTCCCTGCATGGAACGTAACGGGGCGACACCCGCCAGTTCCAGGAGCGTCGGCGCGAGGTCGATGTTCAGCGCGAACTCGTCGCGTACCGTGCCCGGCTTGATTGCGGCAGGATAGCGCACGAGCAGCGGCATCCGGATGGATTCCTCGTAAGCCAGCCGCCGTTCGACGCTCAGGCCATGTTCGCCGTAGAAGTAGCCGTTGTCGCTGGTGAAGACGATGATGGTGTTGTCGAGTTGACCGGTTTCCTTCAGCGCCTGCCAGAGGTTGCCGACGCCTTCTTCAATCGCCATCAGCGATCGCTGTCGTCCGAGAATGGAGTCGTCGCGCGTGACCGTGCCGGCACCGAGCGGCGGCAGGTTGCCAATCTTCCGCTGCAGGGCCGGTTTTCCTTCCGGTGCGCGTCCGTAACTCGGCCGGTGCGGGATGGTCTTGCCCGCGTACAGATTCTGATGGCGTTCGGCAGGAAGGAAGCGTTCCGCGTCGGCCACGTTGACGCTCCCATCGTCGTTCTGCGTCACCTCGGGGTGGATCGCCTTGTGGGCCAGATAGATCAGGAACGGCTTGTCGTGCCGACGCTTGATGAACTCCACCGCGTAGCCGGTGAGGATGTCGGTGATGTAGCCGGAGGGCTTGACCGCCTTGCCGTCTTCGTTGATGTCGGGATCGAAGTACGTGCCCTGTCCCTTGAAGCTCACCCAGCGATCGAAGCCCGGGCGCGGCGTGTCGTCGTTCCCCATGTGCCACTTGCCGATGAACGCGGTTTCGTAGCCCGATTGACGGAGCAGCAGGGGAAACGTCGTCAGCTTGTGACTGGCAGGAGAGCGATCGACGTTGTCGGTGATCCCGTTGGTGTGCGCGTATTGTCCCGGTCAGAAAGCTGGCGCGCGACGGCGAGCAGAGCGGCGTCGTGATGAAGGCATTGCGAAACATCGCACCTTCGCGGGCGATGCGATCGATGTTGGGCGTCTTGATGAACGGATGGCCGGCGATGCCCAACTCGTCCCAGCGCAGATCGTCGATCAGGATGAACACGATGTTGGGCCGGGCGTTGCTCGCCGTCCCGGGCGGACCCTGGCCGTTCGCCGCCGATGGCAGTGTTGCTAACAGCGACAGGATCAGTATTCGCAGGTGCACGGCGCAACCTCCTCGGAATCGCGCTGACGATATACGGCCAGGGGTAAGATGGCAACCACGATGGCTGCAGTTCGCTTCGACGGCGTCACCAAGCGTTTTCCCGGAGTCGTCGCCCTCGACGGCGTGACGTTCGACATCGCCGCCGGGTCGTGCCACGCGCTCTGCGGCGAGAACGGCGCGGGGAAGAGCACGCTCGGCAAGCTGCTCGCCGGGATTTATTCACCCGACGAGGGGCGGGTCCTCATCAACGGTGCGCCGGTCAAGTTCACCAGCCCGACCGACGCGCTGAAGTCGGGCGTGGCCATGGTCCATCAGGAGCTCTCGTTCTGCGAGAACCTGTCGGTGGCCGAGAATCTCTGCCTGGGCAGCCTGCCGTCGAACGCACGGCTTCGTCTCGAAGCGGGAGATGCGCCGCCGCGCCGAAGAGATGCTGGCGCCGATCGACGTCGCGCTCGACGTCATGCGTCCGGTCGGCGCCCTGACCATCGGCCAGCAGCAGATGCTCCAGATCGCGTCGGCGATTGGCCAGGGGGCGCGCCTCATCGTCTTTGATGAACCGACGAGCAGCTTGTCGCAACACGAAGCCGAGCGCCTGTACACGATCATCGGCCGGCTGCGGGAGCGCGGTGTGACGTGCATCTACGTCAGCCATCGCCTCGAGGAAATTTTTCGCCTGTGCGACACCATCACGGTGCTCCGCGACGGACGGCAGGTCGCGACGCGTCCGGCCGCCGAGCTCGATCAGGCCCGCCTGGTCGAGATGATGATCGGGCGGCGGGTGGAGGAGTATTTTCCGGCGCACGTGCGCGCCGAGCCCGGCGCGGAGCTCCTGCGCGTCGCGCGGCTCTCGAGCCCCGCAGGCTTCAGCGACGTCGCGTTCTCGCTGCGCGCGGGCGAGGTGCTGGGATTTGCGGGCCTCGTCGGCGCCGGGCGTTCGGAAGTCGCGACCGCGCTCTTCGGACTGGATCGGCACTCGACGGGCGACGTCTGGGTGCGGGGCCAGCTGGTCTCGCGCGCGAGCGCCTCCCAGGCCATCGCGCTCGGTATTGGCCTGGTCCCCGAGGACCGGAAGCGCCAGGGCCTGGTGCTCGGCATGGACATCCTCAACAACGCCACCATGTCCATCCTGCCGCGCCTCGCCAGGCTGGGCTTTGTCACGCGCGCCGGCGAGCGCCTGGTCGCGCAGCCCTACTTCGAGCGGCTGCGAGTGAAGGCGCCGCGCCTCGACACGCTTGTCGCCGCGCTCTCGGGCGGCAACCAGCAGAAGATCGTCCTCACCAAGTGGCTCGCGGCCGAGTGTCCGATCCTGATTCTCGACGAGCCGACGCGTGGCGTCGACGTGGGCGCCAAGGCGGAGATCCACGCTCTCATCGACGAGCTCGCGGCCGCGGGCAACGGCATCATCCTCATCTCGAGCGAGATGCCGGAAGTGCTGAACCTCTCGACCCGCATCCTGGTGTTCCGCGCCGGCCGCGTAGTCGGCGAGTTGTCACGCGCCGACGCCAGCCAGGAGGCGCTGATGCGCCTGATGGCGGGGGTGGCGGCATAGCTGTGCGGGGCTCAGGGCTCAAGGCTCAGGGCTCAGGGAAGATCTCGGAGTGTGATCTCGAAGCTCTTGCCTGAGCCCTGAGCCCTGAGCCTGAGCCTACTTCCCCACAAACACCGGCGTCTTCCGCCCGAGGCTCGACAGCCCCTCGTACGCATCCTTGGTCGCGAAGATCTCGCGCAGGTGGGACAGCTCGAGTGCGATTCCCTGCTCGATCGGGACTTCGGCGGCGCGGTCGATCAGCTCGGCCGCGAGTCGCAGCGCGACCGGAGCCTTGGTCCCGATGCGCTTGACCGACTTCGCCAGCCTGGCGTCCTCGGGCAGCGTGGCCTGACCAGCGAGCAGCTCTTCGACGTCGTGTCGATCGAAGAAGCCGGCGATCGATCGGTGGCTGTCAGGCACCGGCTTCGGCCCACGAACGGCTTGGGCGGCCGGCCGCGATGATCTCTCGGATGGTCGCGTCCAGCTGCTCGTAGGGCACGACCCTTGTCGACCATGCCGATCGCCAGCGCCTCCTCGGCGCCGATCGTCTGACCGGAGAGCACCAGCCACTTCGCCAGACCTCGCCCGACGCGCCTCGGCGTGCGCTGCGTGCCGCCGAGACCTGGATAGATGCCGATGCCGGTTTCCGGAAACGCCAGTGACGCCTTCGGGGTCGCGACGATCGCGTGGCAGGCCAGCGCGAGCTCGACGCCGCCCCCGAGCGCGAGGCCATGCAGGCGGGCGACGACCGGCTTGGGACAGGTCTCGAACGCTCGCAAGAGCGCCTGACCGCGCTCGGTGAACCTCGCAATCGCGTCGATCGTCCCGGCTTCGATGTGGCGCACGAAGAACCGGATGTCGGCTCCGGCCAGAAACGCCTTGCCGCTGCCCGCAAGGACGATTCCCTTCACCGCCGGATTGGCCGCGGCGGCGCTGGAACGCGTCCTCCAGTTGCGCGACGACGTCCTCGTTGAGCGCGTTCATCGCGTCTGGACGGTTGATGGTCAGCGTGGCGACACCGTCTGCAACCTCCGAACGAACGAGGGTGAAGCGGAAAGGCTGGCCGGTGCCGGCCTGGCGTTCGAGCGCGGCCGGGACGGGCAGGCTCCAGCGAGTGGCAAAAGCGGTGACGAGATCGCGGGCGCGCTCGATGCCGTAGTGGTTCATCAGCTCGAACGGGCCGCGGCGCCAGCGCAGCCCCACGCGGGCGCCGATGTCGGTGTCTTCGATCGTGCCGACGCCCTCGTCGACGAGCGCGGCTGCGACGTAGCACGCAGCCGTCGCCAGCCGATCGCCGACGGTCTTGAACTGTCCCGTGTCCGGCGTCCCGGCGATGTCCCACGGCTGGCCGGATTCCACCTGCGCGCGCAGGAGCGCCGGCGCTTCGTACATCGCGCCGAACGCCCGCCCGAGCGTCGTCGCGGCATGCAACGCGATCGGGACGCCGGTGACGTTCATCAGCTCGAATGGCCCCATGCCGATCCCGAACGCCTTCTTTGCCGCCTCGTCGATCGTCGCCGTGCCGGCGACACCCTCCTCGAGCATGCGCACGGCTTCGGTCAGCCACGGCAGGAAGAAGCGGTTGACGATGAAGCCGTAGGAATCGCTCGACGCGATCGGGGTCTTGCCGAGCGCTTCCTGCAGGCGCCAGGCGCGGCGGTACGCTGCCGGGTCGGTCGCGCGTCCGGACACGACCTCGACCAGCCGGTTCTTCGCGGGATGGTAGAAGTAGTGCAGCCCGACGACCCGCTCCGGCCTGCGTGGTGGCACTGGCGAGCTCGGTAACCGCGTATGACGAGGTGTTGGTGGCGAGGATCGCGTCGGGGCGGCAAACCTCGTCGAGGCGCCCGAACACGGTCTTCTTGATCGCCAGATCCTCGAAGACCGCCTCGACCACGAGATCGACGTCGCCCAGGTCCGCGAAGCGCGACGTGCCGGTGACCCGCGCGAGGATGGCGGCGGCGTCAGCGGCGGCGAAGATCCCGCGCGCGACGCCGTCGTTCAGCGTCTTCTCGATGATGCCGAGGCCGCGCGCGACCTTCTCGTCGTCGAGGTCGACGAGCGTGACGCTGAAGCCTTCGGTCGCCATCTTCTGGGCGATGCCGCTCCCCATGTTGCCGGCGCCGACGACGGCGAGGCGTTCGAAGGGCCGATCGACCGGGGTGCTGCTGTGATGGGTCATGATCGGTATTGTGTATGATCGAGCCCGCATGAGCCAGACGCCGTTGCGCCTCGTGGCGACCTCGTCGCAGACCGTCGGCCCGTTCTTCCACTTCGGGCTGGCCGACAACGCGACGCTCGGATGTCTCGTGCGCGCCGATACGCCGCGGCGAGCGCATCCGGCTGCGGATTCGAGTCCTCGACGGCGACGGCGCGCCGGTGCCGGACGCGCTCATCGAGCTCTGGCAGGCCGACGCGGACGGCGTCTACGTGCGCCTCCAGAATCCGAAGGACGTGCTCACGCCGTCCGGGTTCTGCGGCTTCGGGCGCCTGCCGACCGGGGCGGACGGCGTCTGCGTGTTCGAGACGATCCGACCCGGGTGCGGAGCGTGATGCGCAAGGTCGCACTCAGGCGTCGCACATCAACGTCTGCCTCCTCGCCCGTGGCCTCCTGCGGCAGATCTACACGCGCATCTACTTCGCGGGCGATCCGGATCTCGAAGCGGATGCCGTGCTCGCCCTCGTTCCCGAGGACGCGGCGCGCAACGCTCCTCGCGCAGACCGGGCGGCCCTGGCGAGTGGGCCTTCGACCTCCGGCTGCAGGGCGACGCGCGAAACCGTGTTCTTCGATCTCTGATCGGCAACGCGACCATGTCATCACGGTTGATCGACAGCCTGGCGACGACCGACGCGCTGGCGGAGGTCTTTTCCGACCGGTCGATCCTGCAGGCGATGCTCGACTTCGAGGCCGCGCTCGCGCGCGCCGAGGTCACGGCCGGCGTGATTCCCGCGCGGCGCGGCGGACGCGATTGCCGCCGCGGCCAGAGCCGAGGCACTTCGATGCCGAGGCGATCGCCCGAGAGGCGCGCGACTCGGGAACGGTCTCGATTCCGCTCGTGAAGGCGCTCACGGCGCGCGTGCAGGCGGCAGACGCCGCGAGCGCGCGGTTCGTTCACTTCGGCGCGACGAGCCAGGACGTGGCGGACTCGGCGATGGTCCTCACGCTGCGGCGCGCGCACGCCATCCTCGCCGCCGATCACGCGCGTCTCGACGCGCACGCTCCGGCAGCTGTCCGATCGTCACGCGCGGACGGTGATGCTCGGGCGGACGCTGCTGCAACCCGCGCCGCCGATCACGTTTGGTCTCAAGGTCGCGGGCTGGGCCGGCGCGCTCGGGCGCGGCTGGAGGCGAGTCGAGGCCGCGATGGACGACGCGGCCGTGCTGCAGTTTGGCGGCGCCGCGGGCACGCTCGCCGCGCTCGGCGACCGCGGACTGGCCGTCTCGCTCGGCGCTCGCCGGCGAACTCGGGCTCGGCATGCCCGACGCGCCGTGGCACACGCACCGCGATCGGCTGGCCGCGCTGGTCGCCGCCGTGCGGGATCTACACCGCCACGCTCGGCAAGATCGCGCGTGACATCACGCTCCTGATGCAGGACGAAGTCGGCGAGGCCGCCGAGCCCGGCGGCGGTTCGTCGACGATGCCGCACAAGCGCAACCCGGCGGCGTGCGCGCGTCGTGCTCGCGGCGGCGACGCGCCTGCCCGGCCTCGTCGCGGCGTTCCTGACCGGCATGGTGCAGGAACACGAACGCGCGGTCGGCGGCTGGCACGCCGAGTGGCCGACGATCGCCGCCGCCGTGCAGGCGACCGGGTCGGCGCTCGCGGCGATGGCCGGCGCTCGCCGGCGGACTGTCCGTCGATCCCGACCGGATGCGCGCCAACATCGAGCGGACCAACGGCGCGATCTTCGCCGAGCGCGCGATGATGCTGCTGACGCCGGCCCTGGGCAAGGAACCCGCGAACCGGCTCGTCAGCGACGCGCTGGCGCGAGAGCCGCGAGACCGGCACGAGCTTCGCGCGAGGCGCTGACGAGCGCTGCCGGACGTCGCGCGCGTGATTCCCGGCCGACGAGCTGCGCACGCATCGACGTGCCCGAGAACTACCTCGGCGTCGCCGAGAGCGCTGCGCGCGCAGCTGCTCGACGTCGACCCGCTGAACCGCGTAGACTCACGCTGAACGACTGACCGCTATGCCTCTGTAACGCATCGGCAACGCGTCCGTGCTACTACCGTCTCGAAGGCGTCCGCCGGCCGTCCGGTGCTCGTGCTGTCGCATTCGCTCGGCCTCGACCACGGCATGTGGGACGCGCAGACGGCGGATCTGCTGCCGCACTTCCAGGTGCTGCGCTACGACACGCGCGGCCACGGGGCATCGAGCGTCGCCGCCGGCGACTACTCGATCGCCGAGCTCGCGCAGGATGTGCTGGCGCTCGCCGACGCGTGCGGCGTGGCGCGGTTCGCGTTCTGCGGTCTGTCGCTCGGCGGCATGATCGGCCAGTGGCTCGGAGCGCACGCGCCGGATCGACTGACGCATCTCGTGCTCGCCAACACCTCGTCGCGGCTGACCGATCCGCAGCCGATGGAGGCGCGCCGCCGCGCCGTCCTCGAGCACGGCATGGCGGCGGTCGAGGAGCTGGTGATGGGCCGGTTCTTCTCGCCGGCCGTGCTCGCCTCGTGCGTCGCCGCAGGTGGCGACCGCGCGGCGCACGCTGCTCGCGACCAATCCCGTCGGCTACGCCGGCTGCTGCGCGGCGATCCGGGACATGAATCAGACCGAGCTCCTCGCGCGCATCACGGTTCCGACGCTCGTCATCAGCGGTGACCTCGACGTCGGGATGCCGTGGGACGCGCACGCGGCCGTCCTCGCGCGCGACATCGCCGGCGCCCGCGTCGTGCGGCTGCCGGCCGCGCACATCTCCAACCTCGAGCGCCCGCGATCGTTCAGCGCCGCGCTGCTCGACTTCCTCGTGCCGCCGGCGACGGATCGTGTCGAGGCCGGCTTCGCCGTGCGGCGCGCGGTCCTCGGAGACGACTACGTCGATCGCGCGATCGCCGGCACGACCGACTTCACGCGCGATTTCCAGGAGCTGATCACGAGCTATCGCCTGGGGAGCGATCTGGACCCGGCCCGGCCTCGATCACCGCACGCGCCGGCTGCTCGTGCTGACGACCACGGCCGCGCTCGGCCGGCTGGGAGGAGTTTCGCCTCCACGTCCGCACCGGTCTCGCGCACGAGCTCGAACCGTGCGATCTGGAGGAAGTCCTGCTGCAGGTCGCCGTCTACGCCGGCGTGCCGGCGGCCAACGCCGCGTTCCACATCGCGTCCGAAGTGCTCGACGAGAAGCCCGACTGACATTCCAGAGTCGATCGCACCGGACCGCGTCGTCTCTGGTATACGATTGCCATCAGCCATTTTCGACCGAAGGAATTGAGGAGATCCATGCGCGCCATTGCAGCTGCGTTGATTGCCAGTGCGGTTCTGACGTCCGCGCCGGCGGCGCAGACGAAGCCGGCAAAGACGTTCGACATCTACCTGTCGGACACCGAAGGAGGGAAAGCGACCCTCTTTGTCTCCCCGTCGGGCCAGTCGGTGCTCGTCGACACGGGCAATCCCAATCCTCGCGACACGGATCGCATCATGGCGATGCTGGCCGAGGCCGGCGTCAAGGAGATCGATTACCTCGATCCTGACGCACTACCACGTCGACCACGTCGGCGGCCTGCAGGAGCTGGCCAAGCGCGTCACGATCAAGCACTACGTCGATCACGGGCCGAGCGTCGAGGAGCGCGAGCAAGTGCAGGGTTTCCAGGCGGCGTACGCCGAACTCCATGCCAAGGCCAAGCACACCGTCGTCAAGCCAGGCGACAAGCTGCCGGTGGCGGGACTCGACTGGCGCATCATCACGTCGGCGGGGAAGGCCATCACGACCGCGCTCCCCGGCGGCGGAAAGCCCAATCCGGCGTGTGCCAGCTTCACGCCGCGCCCCGCGACGAACGACCCGGAAAACGGGCAGTCGCTCGGCAGCGTCATCACGTTCGGGAAGTTCCGGACGATCGATCTCGGCGATCTGCTCTGGGACAACGAAAAGGATTTCATGTGCCCGAACAACCTGGTCGGGCCGGTGGATCTCTACATCGTGTCCCACCACGGCATCGACGCCTCGGGGTCGCCGGCGCTCGTGCACGGTCTGCAGCCGCGCGTGGCCATCCAGCAGAACGGCACGAGAAAGGGCGGCACGCTTCAGACCAACCGGACGCTCTACTCGTCGCCGGGGTTCGAGGACGTCTGGCAGCTGCACTGGTCGTACAACGTCGGCACCGAATACAATCCGGCCGGCATCTTCATCGCCAACATCGACGAGCCGTCGGTGATCGCGACCGTGCTGACCGCGCCTCCGGGTGGAGGCCGTGGTGGTCCGGTGCGATCCACCGCGCGGCCCACGGCTCCGGTGCGCCGCCGCCTGCCGACGCGCCGGGTGCGACTCCACCGCCGATGCCGCACGCTCCGGCGCGGCTCCGCCGCCGACTCCGACTGGCGCCCGGCTGCGACACCGCCGCCTGCTGCAGCGCCGGTTCAGCCGACCGGCGGCGCGCCGCAGGCGCCAACGGCAGCCGCAGGCCCCACCGGTCAACCCGGCGTGGCTCCGCCTGCTGGCGGCCCGGGCGGCGGCCGCCAAGGCGGCGGCGGGCGCGGCGGCCCCGGGCCCGCGCACACCGGACCGGCGTTCTTGATCAAGGTCTCCGCTCAGGCTGACGGCACGTTCACCGTCACCAATACGCGTAACAGTTTCAGCCGGACATACCGGCCGCGTTAGCGCGACGACCGACTACGACGCGACGAGCTGACGACCGACGACTAACGACCGACGACTGTCATATGTCCCACACACCTGTTCTGGATTCGTTTCGTCTCGATGGCAAAGTGGCGCTCGTCACGGGCGGCGCCCGCGGGCTCGGTCTGACGATGGCGACGGCGCTGGCGGAAGCCGGCGCGGACGTCGCCCTGTCGGGGCGCTCGATTGGTCCCGGCGAGAAGGCCGCCGAGGGCATTACCGCGGCGACGGGCCGTCGCGCGCGTGCCTTTGCCGCCGACGTCACGTCGGCGACGACGTCGAGCGCCTGGCCTCGGCGGTCGAGTCGGCGCTCGGCCCGATCGACATCCTCATCAACAACGCCGGCGTGAACATCCGCGGCACGGTCGATCGAATTGTCCGAAGCCGACTGGGACAGCGTCATCGACACCAACCTCAAGGGCCCGTTCCTCTGCGCGCGCGCGATTGGCCCAGGCATGGTCAAACGCGGCTGGGGCCGCGTCGTCAATCTCGGTTCGATCCTGGGCGCCGTCGCGCTCGGCGGCCGCGCGCCCTACGCGTCGTCGAAGGCCGGCGTGATCAACCTGACGAGGGTGCTCGCGCTCGAATGGGCGGGCACCGGCGTGACGGCGAACGCCATCTGCCCCGGTCCGTTCGCGACCGAGATGAACCTGCCGCTCCTCAACGACCCGGTGAAGTATCAGGAGTTCGTGAAGAAGATTCCGATGGGCCGCTGGGGCGAGCTCGACGAGCTGGCCGGCGCCGTCGTGTTCCTCGCCTCGCCGTCATCGTCGTTCATCACCGGCGCGTCGCTGTTCGTCGATGGGGGATGGACGGCGCAGTAGTGAAGAAAGTTTGAAGTCTGACGTTGGAAGTCTGAAGTGGGGAAGTGCGACGTGCGAAGTCGGAAGTAGAAGGCTGAAGTCGAAGTCTGAAGTTGAGACTTTCGAGCTAACGGATCTCATCCGCGCGCGCATCCCGGCGGCGGTCGCGCATCGACCAGATCCGCCCGCATGCCGAGCATCCGAGATACACGAAGCTGCCCGATGGCGCGACGGCGACGGCGGTCGGCCGAAGGCAATTCTCGCAGGGCGTGATCGTGGGGGTGACTGGTAAGTCCATGATTTAGGTGCGCACTGAGTCTGAGAGCAGTACGCGTACCAGCGCGCCGCCCCAGCCGGCACGCACTAGGCTCGAGGTTTGGTCGCAGTAAGGGTGCCTTTTGTCTCGAAATGCGCCGTCGTGGGTGTCGTAAGCCGTTCCGACTTCCAACTTCCGACTTCCACTTCCAGCTTCCAACTTCCAACTTTCACACTTCAGACTTCCAACGTCAGACTTCAAACTTTCTCCACCGGGCTGTGCGAATCCAGGAACAGCCAGCAGACCGCCCCGATCATGTAGATGCTCGACGAGATGTAGAACGTCAGCGTCCAGTTTCCCGACGTCCACGCCAGCAGGTATCCCACCACCAGCACCGACGACGCGCCCGCGATGCTGCCCATCGTGTTCATGGCGCCCGAGACCGTGCCGGCGTAGCGTCCGCCGATGTCCATCGTGCTGGCCCAGGCCACGGGCATGACGAAGTCGTTGAAGAACCCGGCCATGCCGAGTACGAACATCGCCTGTACCGGGTCGGCGATGCGCGTGAAGATGACGATGCAGGCCGAGGCGCCGACGAATCCGGTGATGGCGATGATGCGGCGCGCGATCGAGACGCTGCCGAATCGCTTCGTCAGGCGCGGGACCAGGAACGCCGACACCAGGCATCCGGCACCGCCGAGCAGCAGCGGCAGGCCGGCGAGGAGCGCCCCCATCTTGAAGCTCGCGCCGCGCGCGTCGCGGAGGTAGGTCGGCAGCCAGTTGATGTAGAACCACCAGCCGTACGCCAGGCACATGTACTGGATGGAGAGCAGCCAGACATGCGGGTTGGAGAAGATGACGCCCCACGGCACGCCGCGCGTGGGCGATGGCCGTGTCCTTCGCCGGCGGCAGCAGTGCCAGCTCGGCCTGGTTCACGCTCGGGTGCTCGCTCGGCGAGTCGCGGAACCAGCGGTAGAAGAGCACCGCCCAGATGACGCCGATCACGCCGAAGAGCTCGAACGTCCGGCGCCACGAGATGGCCGAGATCAAGCTCGCCACCAGGATCGGCGTGAAGGCGCCGCTGAGCCGCGTGGCCAGCCAGACCCACGCCTGCGTGCGCTCGCGGTCCTTGACCGGCAGCCACGTCGTCAGCACGCGCGTCAGGTTCGGAAACGCACCCGCTTCGCCTGCGCCGAAGAGCGCGCGCGTGAAGATGAGCGACGAAGGATTCCACACCCAGCCGGTCGCCGCGGTGAAGAACGACCACCAGATGACGATCCGCATGAGGACGCGCCGGGGGCCGATCTTGTCGCCCAGCCATCCACCCGGGATTTCGAACACCGCATAGGCCCAGGCGAACGCGGCCAGGGTCCAGCCCATCTGAATCGGGGAGAGCTTGAGCTCGTCGCGGATGAGCGGCAGCGCGACGGCGATTCCCACGCGATCGATGTAGGTGATGACGGCGAGCGTGATCACGAACGCGGTGACGATGTGGCGCGCTTTCGAGGGCGTCTGGTTCATGAGGGTCTACGAGATCCGAGGGTCTAAGGCCAGACAACCGTGTGGACGCGGGCTTACTGAGCCGGCAGCTCTTTCACCGCGATCGTGCGCCAGCGCCAGAATCCGCCGTCGACCCAGCGGGGCGTCTTCTCGTTGCTGAAGTGCATCTGGATGGCGATCATCCCGTCGGTGGCGCCGCCGGCGGCGTGATTCGCCGTGTCGGTGAACTCGGTGACGAGCTGATCGTTGATCCAGACGGTGATCTGCGGCACGTCGCCGACGATCCGGGCGCGAATCGAGTTCCACGCTTCGCGCTTCCACGCCTTCTGCCAGGCCGCGCCGCGCAGCTTGGCCTGCGCCGCGCGTTCCTCATCAGTCAGCTTTGCCGCCGCCGCGGCGGCGGCCGCGTTCTGCACGCCGGTCAGGCGCTCGCCGTAGATGCCGCCCATGCCGCCGCCCGGCAGGTAGTCGAGCGTGACCTGATAGGCCTCGCCGGCTTCGCTCGAGCGCAGGAACAGCCCGCTGTCGCATCCCCAGTCGGGCTTGATCTCCATGTAGACCTCGAAGTTCTTGTACTTCTTGTCGGTGAGGAGGATGCCGCCCTGGCCCTTTGGGTTCTGCGTGCCGACGATGAGGCCGTGGAGTACGCGATAGTCCGGGGTCGTGCCGTGATGATTCGTCTTACTGACATGCCAGCCGGTCAGATCCTTGCCGTTGAAGATCGGCGTGAACCCCTCGGGGATCTTCGGGCCGGGGTCGGCTGGCTCGGTCTGCGCCGCGGCCGCGGCGCCTGTCCCTCGCTGTCCTGCCTGCGCCGAGAGCCGGGCGAGCGCGACGCTGAAGGCCCCAACGCTGAGGAAAATCACCGCGGCAAACACGAGGAAGCGAGCTTTCTGCATACAGGTCTCCGGCCTTCGTGGCTCGAGCGCCGACACGTCTGTCGCTGATGACTGCAAAGTTTGGAGACGCGACACTAGCATGACTTTGGCCTGCATGCAAAACGCCATGTATAGTTAAGAACATGAAACTGCTTCGTGTAGGAACACCAGGCAAGGAACGTCCGGCGCTGCTCGATGCGGCGGGCGTCATTCGAGATCTCTCTTCGGTCGTCACCGACATCGCCGGCGACGCGTTGTTGCCGGATTCGCTCGCCAGGATTGGCAAGATCGATGCGGCTGGACTGCCGGCGGTCGGCGGCTCGCCGCGGATCGGTCCGTGCGTCGGCAGCGTCGGCAAATTCATCTGCGTCGGTCTGAACTACTCCGATCACGCGGCCGAGTCGAACATGGCCGTGCCGGTCGAGCCCATCATCTTCATGAAGGCGACGTCGAGCATCATCGGCCCGAACGACGACGTCGAGCTGCCGCGCGGCTCGCTGAAGAGCGACTGGGAAGTCGAGCTCGGCGTCGTCATCGGCAAGCCCGCCAAGTACGTGAGCGAAGCCGACGCCATGTCGCACGTCGCCGGCTACTGCGTCGTCAACGATCTATCGGAGCGCGCGTATCAGCTCGAAGGCACCGGTCAGTGGGTGAAGGGCAAGAGCGCCGACACGTTCGGCCCGATCGGTCCGTGGCTCGTGACCGCCGACGAGGTGCCGGACTGCCAGAACCTCGGGCTGTGGCTCGAAGTCGACGGCCACCGCTATCAGGACGGCACGACGAAGACGATGGTGTTCGGCGTGCAGTTCCTCGTCAGCTATCTGAGCCGCTTCATGAGCCTGCAGCCCGGCGACATCATCACGACCGGTACGCCGCCGGGAGTCGGTCACGGGCAAGAAGCCGCCGGTCTATCCTGCGCGCCGGCAACGTGATGCGGCTCGGCGTCGACGGCCTCGGGCGAGCAGCGGCAGCGCGTGGTGTAGGGACTAGAGCTCGAGGATCATCCAATGCCTCCGTCGGATTCGACTAGTTGACGAGCCTCAACTCCATCGTCGGCGCCGACGCGGTCCTGACGCGCGCCGAGGATCTCATCCCGTACAGCTTCGACGGCACGGCGGCGCTCAAGGTGCGGCCGTCGGCGGTCGTGTTTCCGCGGACGACGGCGCAGGTCGCCGACTGCGTGCGGCTGGCGGCGGCGAGCGGCACGCCGATCGTCACGCGCGGCTCGGGCACCGGCCTGAGCGGCGGCAGCGTGCCGAGCCCGGACTGCCTCGTGCTCTGCCTGACGCAGATGGACGCCATCCTCGACGTCGATCCGCGCAACCTCACGCTGCGCGCGCAGCCGGGCGCGATCACGCAGCGCATCGACGAAGCGGCCGCGCAGCACGGCCTGTTCTATCCGCCGGATCCCGGGCTCGCAGCGCATCAGCACCATCGGCGGCAACGTCGCCGAGAACTCCGGCGGCTTGCGCGGCCTGAAGTACGGCGTCACGCGCGACTACGTGATGGGCCTCGAGGTCGTGCTCGCCGACGGCGGGTCGCGCGGCTCGGCAACGCGTGCGTCAAGGACGTCGCCGGCTACTCGCTCAAGGACCTGTTCATCGGCTCCGAGGGCACGCTCGGCATCATCACCGAGGTGCTGCTCAAGCTCGTGCCGCGGCCGGCGGCGCGCCGGACGATGCTGGCGCTCTACGACTCGATCGAGGACGCCGCCGACACGGTCTCCGCGATCGTCGCGGCGCGCATCATTCCGTGCACGCTCGAGTTTCTCGATCGCATGACCGCCGGCTGCGTCGAGGACTACGCCCACGTCGGCCTGCCGACCGACTGCGAGGCCGTGCTGCTGATGGAAACCGACGGCCATCCGGCGGCGGTCGCGGACGAAGCGGCGCGCATGGAGGCGATCGCGCGCGAGCATCGCGCCCGCGACGTCCGCACCGCGCGCGACGAGGCCGAGGCGCCTGCAGCTCGCCGCCGCGCGCCGCAACGCGTTCGCGGCGCTGGCGCGGCGGCGGCCGACGACCATCCTCGAGGACGTCACCGTGCCGCGCAGCGAGCTGGCCACGATGGTCCGCTTCATCGCCGACACCGCCGCCGCGTTCAACCTGCAGATCGGCACGTTCGGCCACATGGGCGACGGCAACCTGCACCCGACGTTCCTGACCGACGAGCGCGACGCCGACGAGATGCAGCGCGTCCACCAGGCGCTCGACGCGATCGTCGACCGGACGCTCGAGCTCGGCGGCACGATCACCGGCGAGCACGGCGTCGGCCTGGCCAAGAAGCCCTGGCTGCGCCAGCAGATGGGCGACGCCAGCTTCGAGCTGATGCGGCAGGTCAAGAGCGCGCTCGATCCGGACGGGTTGCTGAATCCGGGGAAGATCTTCGATTGAAGACTCAGGCTCAAGGCTCAGGCTCAGGCAAGACCTTCGACGAGCACGGTCGATTAGATCTTCCTGAGCCCTGAGCCTAGAGCCCTGAGCCGATCGATCGATGCCCACCCTCCAGACCCTCGACTACTCGGTCCTGCAGCAGTGCATGCACTGCGGCATGTGTCTGCCGACGTGTCCGACCTACGACGCGACGAAGCGCGAGCGCAACAGCCCGCGCGGCCGGATCGCGCTGATGCGGGCGATCGCCGACGACGAGCTCGAGGTGACGAGGACGTTCGCCGACGAGATGAGCTACTGCCTCGGGCTGTCTCGCCTGCCAGACGGCGTGCCCGGCGGGCGTGAACTACGCGAGCTCTTCGAGACGGCGCGCAGCGACATCGAGCGGTCGGGCGTCAACGACGCGCCGGCGCGCAACTTCTGGCGCGCGCTGACGCTCGGCTTCCTCTTTCAGAAGCCGCGCGCGCTGCGCACCGTCGGGCGCGCTGATGCGCCTCTATCAGCGCAGCGGCCTCGAGGCCGCCGTCCGCACGTTCGGCCTGACGATGTTCCTGCCGGCGACGCTGCGGCGGCTGGAGCCGCAGGCGCCGCGGATGGCGCGCGGCGTTCTCGAATCGGCTGATTGCGCGCCAGCGAATCGCCGCGCGGCGAGGCCCGCTATCGCGTCGCGCTGCTGACCGGCTGCATCCAGGATCTGGTCTTCTCCGACGTCAACCGCGACACGGCCGACGTGCTGCTGGCCAACGGCTGCGCGCGTCGAGACGCCGCCGCCGCAGCCGTGCTGCGGCTCGCTGCACGCCCACAACGGCGAGCTGGATCTGGCGCGCGAGCAGGCGCGGCGGATGATCGATCTGTTCCCGCCGGATCAGCTACGATGCGATCATCACGAACGCCGGCGGCTGCGGCTCGCACCTGCGGCAGTACGGGCAGCTGCTCGACGACGATCCGCGCTACCGCGACGCGGCGCGCGCCTGGGACGCGAAGTTGAAGGACGTCCACGAGTGGCTGGTGCAGATCGGCTGCCGCGCGCCGTCGGCCGCGCCGTTCGACGAGGCCGACGACCGTCACGTACCACGACTCCTGTCACCTCGCGCACGGGCAGAAGGTCTCCGGCCAGCCGCGCGCGCTGCTGCGCCTGCTGCCGGGCGTCACGCTGGTCGAGCTGCCGGAGTCGACCTGGTGCTGCGGCAGCGCCGGCGTCTACGCGCTGACGCAGCCGGCGCAGGCCGACGCGCTGCTGCAGCGCAAGGTCGGCCACTTGAGGACCACGCGCGCGAGCCTCGTGGCGACCGCCAATCCCGGGTTGTCATCTGCAGATTGCGCGCGGCCTGCGCGACGCCGGCGCAGTCCATGGAGGTCGCGCACCCGTGTCGCTGCTTGGCGCGCGCTATCAGACGCGAAAGCGCGCCGTTATCCTCTGGAGCTCAGTCATGAAGAGAATCATCGTCGACACGCCGGGCGGTCCCGAGCAGATGAAGCTCGTCGAGGCGCCGAAGCCGAGTCCAGGTCCGAAGGAAGCGGTCGTCGCGATCGCCTACTCGCGGCGTCAATTTCATCGACGTGTACTTCCGCACCGGCCTCTACAAGGCGGAGCGCGCCGATCGTGCTCGGCAGCGAGGCCTCAGGCACGGTCGAGAGCGTCGGGCCGGACGTCACCGAGGTCGCGCCGGGCGATCGCGTCGCCTACACGATGGTGCGCGGCTCCTACGCCGAGTACGCCGTCGTGCCGGCCGCGCAGCTGGTCAAGATTCCCGACGAGCGTCGATCTCGCGACCGCGGCCGCCGTGATGCTCCAGGGCACGACGGCGCACTACCTGACGCACTCGACGTTTCCGCTCGAAGGCCGGCGACACCTGCCTCGTGCACGCCGCCGCAGGCGGCACCGGCGGGCTCATCGTGCAGATGGCCAAGCACCTCGGCGCGCGCGTCTTCGGCACGGTGTCGACCGACGAGAAGGCGCGGCAGGTGCGCGACGCTCGGCGCCGACGAGACCATCATCTACACGACCCAGGACTTCGAGGCCGAAGTCAAGCGGCTGACCGACGGCCGCGGCGTCGACGTCGTCTACGACTCGGTCGGCAAGACGACGTTCGACAAGAGCCTGAACGTGCTGCGCCCGCGCGGGCACGATGGCGCTCTTCGGCCAGTCGAGCGGCTCGGTGCCGCCCTTCGATCCCGCCATCCTCAACGCGCGCGGCTCGCTGTTCCTGACGCGCCCAAGCCTGGCGCACCATCTGCTCGATCGCAAGGAGCTGCTGTGGCGCGTCGGCGATGTGCTCGGCTACGTCGCGTCGGGCGCGGTCAAGGTGCGCATCTCAGGAACGTATCCGCTTGTCCGAAGCGGCAGCGCGCCCACGAGGAGCTCGAGGGCCGCAAGACGACGGGGAAGCTGTTGTTGAAGGTCGGTGAGGTGGAGCTCAGGAGCTCAGGAGCTCAGCGAGTCTCGAGCCGCGCTGCCGTAGGGCTTGCGCTGAGCTCCTGAGCTCTGAGCCTGCCGAGCCTCGATCTACCCCAGCTCCACCTGCACCGCACCGAACGTCCCGAAGTCGGCGCGGAACGTGTCCCCAGGCGCGATGGCGACCGGCGTGATGCAGGTGCCGGTCGTCACCAGATCGCCGGCGCGCAGGCCGCTGGCCGTAGGTCCTGAGCTCGTTGGCGAGCCAGGTCAGCGCCAGCCGCGGATCGCGAAGGACGTTGGCGCCGACGCCGTTGCTGCCGGATGCTGCCGTTGAGCGACGTGTCGACCGTGTGCGCGGCGAGATCGAGCTGCCGCCAGTCGGCCTCGGCCGCCTCGCCGACGATCAGCCAGCAGGCGCAGGCGCGTGTCGGCGATGAGCTGCGGCGCGCCGACGCCGGCGAAGTCGTCGTAGCGCGAGTCGGGAATCTCGATCGCGGGATGCAGCGACTCGACGGCGTCGAGCACCTCCTGGCACGCCGTAGACCGCGCTCGCGCGCCGGCAGCGCACGCTTGAGACGAAACGCGAACTCCGCTTCCGCCACGCGCATCAGGTTGCCCGCCGAGCGAGATCGCGCGCCGGCGCTGCCAGGCTCCGTCATCGTCGACGACGCGATCGCTCGAGCAGCGCGCCGGCGAGCGGGCCCGTCGACGCCGATGTGCGCCTGGCCGACGAGGCTGGTGGCGGCGATCTTCCAGCCGACGACGCGCTGACGCGAGAGTGCGGCGACCGCGCGCCTGGATGGCGTAGCCGTCCGAACGGTCGGCCGGCCGGCAGTGGGCGGGGAGCTCAGGGATGCGCGTGGAGCCGGCGCGTCCAGTGTTGCCAGAGGAGCGGTTGGCGGCCGCGCTGATGGCGATGGTGATCGAGATGCTGCCATCGGCGCGGCTCGCCTTCTTTCGACATTCAGCATTCAGCTCGCGTTACTTCTGGCTCGGGCTGTCGTCGGCCTGCAGATCGCCGAGCACGTACTGCATGCCGGCGAGCACGTGCTCGAGGATCGGCGTGATCGCGTAGATCTTCTCGTTGTGGCCGTGCGCCTCGTAGAAGACGCGGCCCTTGCCGTCGCGGCGGATCCAGCTCAGCGCGTAGTCGCCGTCGGCGCGCGGATTCTGCTCCTTCGCCTTGTCCTCGTCGCTCATCTTCGCGTAGTCGATGCTCGTGAGCACGCGCAGGTTCTTGCGCGAGTAGGTGTCGCGGCCGAACGTGTAGGTCTCGTCGACGATGACGAGCTGCGGCTTGCCCTTGAACGCGGCGTTCAGCGGGTGGTTGGGCTCGTCGACCTTCACGGTGATCGCCTGGCCGTCGTTCCAGTGGAACTTGAAGAAGCCGCCGATCATCGTGTTGAACTCGGGCCAGGTGCCGACCTGGTTGTCGGGCCCGAGCTGTGGTCGCGGGCGCCTGGACCGGGAACCCGTGCGGCCGAGCGCGGGCGGCGTGCGGCGGCGGGCATGAGCGCCGCGAAGCGCTGCGGGAAGTCGGCCTGGCTGACGCGGCCGGTGTTGCCCGTGTCGAGCTTCGTGTACCACGCGTCGGCGAGCGCGGCGAACTCTTCGCGGCTGATCTTCTGATCGGCGTTCTTGTCGCCCTGCGCGACGAACTGCGCCGCGACGGGCGCGCCCGCGCCGCCTCGGCCGCCGCCACGCCCACCGGCGCGCCGCCCGGCCCAGCCGCGCGTCCGCCGCCGGCCGGCGCGTCGCCGAGGGCCGGTTCTGATGATACGAATCGGTCGCCGCGTGGATGCCCGCGAGGCCCTTGCCGCCGCGCACGAAGTCGAGCAGCGCCTTGCGTGCGCGCCGCCGTCGCCGCCGCGTCGTTCGGATCGTCGAGGAACGCGCCGGTCGTGCTGGCCAGGAAGATCGCGTCGTACTGCTTGAGGTTCGCCTCGTTGATGTCGGCCGGAGTCGTAGGTGATCGTCGTCGTCCACGCGCCGGTCTTCTTGCCGATCTCCTCGATGGTGCGGCCGGCGAGCGGAATCGACGAGTGCACGAACCCGCCGGCCTTGCCGAGGACCAGCACCTTGCGCGGCTGCTTCGGCTTGGCGGGCGCTGTGGCCGGGAGCGCCGCCATCATGGCCTGGACGTGCTCGGGATTGGGCGTCTGCGGTTGTGCCGCTGGACCCTGACCCGGGAAGAAGCCTCCGCCACCGGCCGGCGGCGCCGGTGCCGGCAGCGCCGCGGTGAGGCCCGCCTGCAGCTGCTCCTGCGTCAGCGAGCCGGCCTTGGCGCTGTCCCACTGCGTGAACCACGTGTCGAACGTCGACTTCATCTCGTCGCGCGTGACGGCGCCGTCCTTGTTGGCGTCGACAGCGGTGAAGATGGCCGGGCCCGCGTTGCCGCGGCCGCCACCGCCACCGCCACGGCCCTGCTGGGCCTGCCCTGGCGCCGGGGCGCCGGGGGCGGCTGCTGCGCCCCCACCCAACTCATGCCGCCCGCCACCAAGGCCACCGTGCATCCAGCCACGGTCAGCAGATGGCGACGGCCAGCCAGACTCTTCAACACCATGAACCCTCCTCGAGCGACGCCCTTCCGGGGCGCGCCTCTCCCACTACGACGGCAAACTTTTAAACGATTACACCTCGATAATCTACTCGGAATCCCAGCGGCGCCTGACAGTAATTTCCCGGTCTCGCGGTGCGCAACGGGACTGCAGGCAGTCTCCGAAACGAGCAACGGCCTACTGAAATGTCAGGACAGAGTACGCCGGCGGCCGAGGATCCAGCTCCCGAGCACCACGGTCATGATCGCGGTCACCCCCAGCCACGGCCGCCGCGGGTACGAGAGGGCAACTACGTAGGAGCCGTCGCGGGGGGCGCGGAAGGCCAGTTGACCATCCAGACGCATGAGCTGGACGGGAACGCCGTCACCCTCGACCTCAGCTCTCCAGGACGGGTGGTAGTTGGTCCGGACGATGACGTCGGCGCCAGCCTGGACGCCATCGAGCGCGACGCGAGCCCCCAGAGGTTCGTACGTGATGAGGTGGCCGCTGCCGCTCGCTGTCACGACGTCGCGCGGGTCGGCACCGAGATACTCGAAGTCGTGCCACGGCCCAGCGGTCCAGCGCTCGGTGAACGTCTCTGGATGGCCATTCAAATAGGCGAGGGACGCCTTGCTCCAGACGATGAGGTGACGCACGCCCCATCTGCGGAGCTCCGTCGTCACCTCACCGATCGGTACGGTGCCGATCGCTCGGCCTCTGAACGCGCCTCCGGCCAGCACCTGGTCGCGGTAGGGCGACCACTGCCATCCATCCCACAGTCCCGCGTAGAACCGCCGGCCTGTGGTCGTGCCGAGGATCTGCTCGACGTGCGCCGCGAACGGCGTGGGCTCGGTCGTCGTCGCGGGGCTGGCGTCCATATCGCGGTGCGGCGTGTTTTCAACGAGGACGAGCGCGCCGCGGTCGGGGCCGAGTGTCTGGACACGTTCGACGAGCGCGGGAGCGCCGGCGCCGAGCGTCGGCACGTGCGGGACCGTGAAGACCAGCACTTGCAGGTAGACGGCGCACAGCGCGATCACCGAAAGGGCGAGTGCCCGGCGGCTGACGTAGTGCGCAACGAAGACGGCCAGGATCGGCCCCATGCAGACCGCGAGCACATGGATTGGCCTGAGGAACAGGTAGGCGAACTCCGGCGTGTTGAGCCGCATCAACGCCATCGTCGCGAGGGCGATCCAGGCGTACAGGCCCGCGCGCGTGCGCACGCGCCAGGCGACGAACACCGTGATCGGCAGGCACACGCCCGAGAGGCCGCTGAAGTCGTTGAACCAGCGGCCGGGCAGCCACTGGAGCTCGATGTTGTAGTAGACCTTCCGGAGAAACGGCAGGATCTCGAACGGCGCGGATTGATCGAGGATGACGTTGTTCGCGATGAAGTAGTCGGAGTACCGCCACGACTCCCAGTGCTGCGGCAGGCCAGCGACGAGCGCCACGGCGGTCGCGAAGAGCACGCGCGCGAAGCGTGTCACGTCGCGGTAGAAGATCGCCTCGAGCACGAGGAAGAACGCGGCGTAGAGGAGGAAGCCCGCGTGCACGTAGTTGAGGAGCACGAGCGCGGCGAGGAGGAGCGGACCTCCCCAGCGCGTGCCGCGCGCCGCCGCCCGGCTGGCGATGAGCGCCAGCATCGTGCACGACACCCCGGCGAGCGAGTTCGTGTCGCCGCTGCGGAGCAACAAGTAGGAGAAGCCAGCCGTCGTAATCGCGGTCAGCCCCGCCGCGAGATAGCGCGCGTCCTCGTTCGCGGACAGGTGCCAGGCACCTTCGCCGGAAAGGTGCCTGGCACCTTCTCTCGGAAGCGGTGGGTTATCAGTGGCTTGCGGGGGCTTCAGGTCATAGAAGACGAGCGCGGGCAACGACACGAACAGGCCGAAGATGCAGGACGTGAAATCCGACGGCGGGGCCGGCGAGCCAGACGGGAATCAGCGCGAGCACGGCGTGCGATTGGGTCACGTCCGACGACAAGTGATAGCCGCCGAGGTAGTGCCATTCCCAGCCGACGAACGCGCCGCGGCGCAAGAGCGCGATGCCGTCCATCGTGCTCTGGAATCTCGCCGGCCAGTTGTCGAGGAAGGGGATCTCCGTCCACGTACGCAACGGAAACCAGACGAAGAAGAGCCCGATCAGCACGGCGAGCCCACTCCAGCCGGCGAGCCTCGCCGTCCACCCGAGCGGCGCGCGCGCTGACGGCCAGGGCAGCAGCGCCAGCACGGTCGTCAGCGCGAGGAGACCGACGAACACTGGCTCCTTGGGGCCGTGCACCGAGCCGGGGATGTGCGCCCAGCGCGCGGTGAGCGCGTAGTTGAGCCACATGAGGCCCAGCGAGGCGACGAGCGCCGCGCGGGGACCGGTCAGTTTCGTGAGCATTTTCGCATCGGGCGCGGAACCGGCCGTCATCATAGCGCGAGGGTGTTGTTTGCTATGATCGCGGGCAAGTGCGCCATCTGACGACCCATCCGTCGAGAGGCCAGCATGCGCTGGAGCATTGCTACCAACTCAAGTCGATCGACCGTGACCTACCGGCCGTGACAACGGAACGGCCGGTCCCGACGCGGAACATTCGTCCAATTGGTGATTGGTGAGCATGCGAATCGCCGATCTCATGAACCACACGTGGGCGTATCGCGCGTGGCAGGCGCCGTTTGCCGAGGCCAAGCTGCGCCCGCTGTTCGCGCACAACGATTTCTCGCGCGTGCGGCGCGTGCTCGACGTCGGCTGCGGACCCGGCACCAACGCCCATCATTTCGCCGACGTCGACTACACCGGGCTCGACATCAACGACGGTTACATCGCCGACGCGCGGCGCCGCCACGGCCGCGACTTTCGCGTCGCCGACGTCACGCAGTTGACCCCGGCACCATCGAACCGGCCGACATGGTGCTCGTCAACAGCCTGCTGCACCACCTCGACGACGAGGAAACGCATCGGACCCTGGGATCGCTGCCCCCGCTCGTGACCTCCGACGGCACGGTCCACATCCTCGACCTCGTGCTGCCCGACGCGCTGTCGGCGCCGCGCATGATGGCGAAGCTCGATCGCGGACGCTACCCGCGCCGCGTTGACCACTGGCGGAAGCTCTTCGGCGCGCACTTCACCGAACAGGTCTTCGAGCCGTACACCTTTGCCGGACTCTGGGCGATGGTCTATTTCCGTGGCAGCGTGACAGACCTGATGCGACTTTCCATCGCGATTCCCGTGTTCAACGAGGAAGCCGTGGTGCCGGAGCTGCTGCAACGCGTACGCGCAGTGCTGACGGCGATCCAGGGCGGGCCTCATGAGCTGTTGTTTGTCGACGATGGCAGCAGCGATCGCACGGTGCAGCTCCTCGATGCCGCGGCCCAGGACGATTCCCGCATTCGCGTCGTCGTCTTGTCGAGAAACTTCGGTCATCAGGCGGCGTTCAGCGCCGCGCTGGCGCACGTGCGTGGTGACGTGATCGTGCTGATGGACGGCGACCTTCAGGACGCACCCGAAGCGATTCCCGAGTTCATCGAACGCTATCAGCAAGGGTATGAAGTCGTGTACGCACGCCGCGTACGGCGGAAGGAAGGCCTTCTCCTGCGCACGGCATACGCGCTGTCGTACCGGCTGATCGCGTGGTCATCGAACATTACCCTGCCGCTCGACGCCGGCGACTTCGCGCTGTTGTCGCGGCGGGTGGTGGATACCGTCAACGCCCTGCCGGAGCGGCAGCGCTACCTGCGCGGCTTGCGCACCTGGGTCGGCTTTCGGCAGATCGGCATCGACGTCGAGCGGCACGAGCGCTGGGCCGGGCGTCCGAAGTACACGTTGAGCCGGCTCGCGCAGCTCGCCTTCGACGGCCTGCTGGCGTTCTCGGTCGCGCCGCTGCGCGCCGCGGCCGTGCTCGGCGCGGTCGGCGTCCTCCTCTCGACGATCTTCGCGCTCTACGCGATCTACGTTCGCGTCGTCGTCGGGCGCACGCCCGAGGGCTTCACGGCGCTGCTCGTGGCTTTCACGTTCTTGTCGGGCATCCAGCTGTTCTTCATGGGCGTGATCGGCGAGTACGTGGGCCGCATCTACGAGGAAACCAAGGGGCGCCCGACGTTCATCGTCGCGCGCGTGATCGAAGGCCAGAGTGGATCCGGCGTACGCCCAGCGCTACCGTGATCTGGCGACCCGCCACTGGTGGTGGCGGGCGCGCAACGATTCCGTACGCGAGATCGCCGCTCGTCTCCTCGGGAGCCGCCGCGATGCCGCCATCCTCGACATCGGCTGCGGCGATGGCGTGCTGTTTCCGTTTTTCAGCAAGTACGGCGACGTCGAAGGCATCGAGCCCGACGCCGGCGTCGTGTCCGATGCGTCGCCGTGGCGCCGGCGGATCCAGATCCGTCCGTTCGACGACTCGTTCGCACCGGGCCGGCGCTACGATCTCATCGTCATGCTCGACGTGCTCGAGCACATCGAGGATCCGCGGCGCGCGCTCGGCCACGTCCACGATCTGCTCGCTGCCGACGGCCGGTTGCTGCTCACGGTGCCGGCGTTTCAAGCGCTCTGGACCCACCACGACGAGTTGAACCGCCACTTTCGGCGTTACACGAAGTCCGGTCTCGCCTCGGTCGTCCAGGGATCGGGACTCCGCGTGCTCGAGAGCTGGTACGCGTTCCAGTGGCTGTTCCTGGCGAAGCTCGTCGAACGCGTGCGCGAGCGTGTGGCTGGTCCCTCGCCGCCGGAGGAAGTGCCCGCCGAGCGCCTCAACGAGACGCTGTATCGCGTGTGTGCCCTCGAGCAGCGCATCACGGGCCGGTACATGCCGTTCGGGAGCTCGCTTCTGGCCGTCATTGCCAGAGACGACGCGCCATTGAGATGACCAGCCGGCCCAGGACGACGGTTAACGCGGTTCTCCCCGTGCTGGGCCTCGGCGCCGTCGTCGTGTTCGCTGTCACCCTGCTGGCGCGGAGCGCCGTGCACCTGCCGTTCTGGTATGACGAGTCGCTCACCGTCCGGTTGTCGCGCCTCGGCAGCATCGGAGAGCTCTGGCGTGCCGTCACCGCCGGCTTCGAGTTCACGCCGCCGCTCATCTATCTGGCAACGAAGGTCACGCGGCTTCTGCCCGGGCCCGAGACTCTCACGGCTCGCATTCCAGGCCTGACCGGCTTCGTATTGCTGGCTGTGTTTCTGTTCATCTTTCTGCGCCGGCGCTTGGGTTCCTGGTTCGCGCTGGCGTCGGTTGCCGTGCTGCCGCTTGCCGACTACACCTTGCGCTATGCGATCGAGGCGCGCGCCTACATGCTGCTGCTCGGCGTGTCGGCGATCGCGCTCGTCTGCTGGCAGTCAGCCGCGGGCGGCCGCTCTCGGTTCGCGCCGGTTGGGCTCGCGCTCTCGGTGGCGACTGCGCTTTTGTTGCACGTCTGGGCCATCCTCTTGCCGTTCGCGCTCCTGGTGGGCGAGGCGGTCGAGCTCGTGCGATCGCGCCGCATCCGCTGGCGCGTCATCGGTGCGCTGGTCGCGGCCACGCCGGCGCTCGCGATTCATCCCATCCTGCTGCGCGCGTCGAAAACGGTTGTCTTCGGCGGTGCTGCGTACGAGCCCACTCTCGACAAGCTCTATACGGCGTGGAGGAGCGACGTGCCGCGCCCGCGCGTCATCGCGGCGATGCTCGTGGCCGTCGCTCTCGCGGCGTGGTGGTCGCGCCGGCACGCGAGTGAGCCGGGTGAACGTCCGTCTGGACTGGATACCCCGGAGGTTGCGGCGGTGGTCGCCCTGCTGATGTCGCCGCTCGTGCCCTTCGTCTACGCCGAGCTCAACGCCGGCGCATTCATGACGCGCTATGCGCTCTTCGCGCTGCCGGCGACGGTTTCGCTGATTGGCGCTGTGCTCTTTGCCGTGGGAGGCGGCCGGATGTTGGCAGGCCAGAGCGCGGCGGTGGTCGCGATCGTCGGCGTGTGGCTCTATCTGCCGCCGAAGATTCCGAGCGCCGGCAGTCAGAGCGCGGCGCTCGAGAGCCTGACCGCGTCGTCAGCCTCGCTCGACGCGTCCGTGCCGCTCGTGCTCGTCAACCCTGTCGACGTGCTGGCGTTCGACGACCAGGCGTCCGACGCTGACCGCGCGCGCGCCGTCTTCGTCGCCGACTCGGCGCTGGCCCTGAAGTACACCGGCACGAACGGCATCGACCTCGGCTACGAACGAGGCGAGCCGTACCTGAACGTCCGCGTGCCGCGACTGTCGTACGCCGATCTCACGCGTGACCGCACGCGGCTGTACCTGCTCGGGAAGTGGCAGGCGCTGTCCTGGCTGCCGCAGCGCCTGAAGGATGATGGCTGGACGCTCGAGGAGATCGGCGGGACCCGCCCTGCCCCGCTTTTCGAGGGGCGAAAGGGCGGGGACACTCAACCGGGACAGTCACTGTTGAGTGTCCCCGCCTTTCGCGGGCGATGAGAGCCTGCCGACCTACTGGGGAAGCATCCGCACGATGACGCCGGCCGTCGTGTCGGACAGGCGCTGTCCCGGCAGGCTCACGGCCACGTACAGATAACCGTCTGGTCCGATGATGATGTCGCGGACGCGGCCGTACTCGTTGAAAATTACTTCCTGATGGGTGACGGCGTCCTTGGTGATCTCGATTCGGCGCAGCTGCTGCCCGCCGAGACCGCTGACGAAGAGACTGTTCTTCCAGCCAGGATAGCGGGTCCCGCCATAGAACACGATGCCGGCCGGCGCCAGCGTCGGCGTCCAGTAGGCTTTCGGCGATTCCATCCCGGCCTGCTCGGACTTCGTGATGCCCGGCTGCATGCCGTAGGAGACGACGGCCCAGCCATAGTTCTTGCCCGCCTCGAGCAAGTTGAGCTCGTCGCCGCCGGTCGGGCCGTGCTCGGTCTCCCACAGCTTGTTCGTCAACGGATCGAACGCGAAGCCCTGCGGATTGCGGTGGCCGACGGTCCAGATGGAGCCGACGGCACCGGGTGTCTTCACGAACGGGTTGTCCTTCGGCACGGATCCGTCGTCATTGACGCGGTGAACCTTGCCGAGCGGTGACGAGAGATCCTGAGCGCTCTCGGGTTTGCCCTTGTCGCCGAGCGAATAGAAGAGATGGCCCTGCTTGTCGAAGATAAACCTGCGAGCCGTAGTGGAAGTTCGCGGGCGAGTACAACTCGGCCGCTCCGCGGTAGATCACCTGCTCGTCGACCCACGCGTTGTCACGGATCTTCCCGCGGACGATGACCGTCATCGACGGCGGGCTCGGCGGCCCGCCGCGGCCGCCTTGTGGCGGCGCCGCCGCGGCCGCCGGATCCGGTTCAGGGGCCTTGTAGCCTGGCAGCGTCTCGGAGAACGACAGGTAGATCCACCCGGTGCGCGCGTAGTCGGGATGCACTTCGACGTCGAACATTCCGCCATCCTGCCTGACCCACACGGTCGGCGTACCCGTCACTGGCGGCAGGACGTTGCCCTTGTCGACGATGCGCAGCCGGCCGGGGCGTTCGGTGACGAGCAGCCGGCCGTCGGGAAGGAACGCGAGGCCCCACGGCGTTTCGAGTCCCTTCGCGACGACTTCGAGCTTGACCGTCTGCTTTTCGGTCTTGAGGACAGCACCCTCCGGATCGACCTTGGTCTCGGGTTTGCCCTTGAGTTGGCCCGCCTGATCGCGAATGTAGAAGACGAGCTGCCGGATCTGTTCCTCGGTGATGAGGTCCTTGAACGGCACCATCGCCGTGCCCGGACGTCCGTCGCGGATGCTCGCCGTGATGCTCGCGTCGTCGCCGCCGAACTTCCAGTCCTCGTCCATGAGGCTTGCGGCGGAGCCGCCCTGGAGGGTCGGCCCGTGACACGAGGCGCAGAACTGCGCGACCAGCCCCGCAGCCGGGTTGCCGCGACCGCCGCGTCCGGGACCCGGCTGCGCCGAGCCGCCGACCGGCTGCGGCGCCGTCGTCGGCGGGGGCGGCGGGGTTACTGGCGGATTCTGGACCGGCGGCGGATTCTGTGTCGCCTGCAGCCCAGGAATCGCGCCCACGAGCACGACCAGAAGAAGCCCGGCGAGGCCGAGTCGGATCGACGAAGACATATCACCTCAATACGGCCGTCGGGCCGCGTGCGTTGACGTCAGAAATCCAGTGGACGGGGTCAAACCGGGGTCAGACCCGGGTCTGACCCTTCAGGGGCAACAAGCTAGTGCGGCACGCCCTTGACGTGCTCGCGGAGCAGGTCGCGGCCGAAGTCGCCGGCGAAATCGCGCCACACCGAGTGGACGTGATTGCCGTCGTTCTGCGTGTTGTCGTACTCGACGAGGAACGTCGGGCCCTGAATCCGGTAGTAGTGCTTCTTGCCGACCTCGGTCTCGCCCGCCCACGCGAACGTGACCTTGTCGACGCCGGCCTGCTTGATCTTGGCCAGCCGATCGGCCGCGACGTCGTCGGCCATCTGCACGGTGTAGGTCTCGATGAGCTTCATCAGCAGATCGCGCTGCGCCGGCTTGAGGTTGGCCGCCGTCGACGCCACCGGGCGAGAGCGCCTCGAACGTCGGATCGTTCCTCGTCAGGATGTCGCTCGGCGCGACCTTGTCGATAGATCGCCGACGTGCGCTGCGCGTCGTCGAACGTCGCCATCAGCGCCCGCGCCGCGTCCTCCATGCGTGCCCGAGGATGCGCAGGCCCTTCTTCGGCCCTTCGACGCGCACCTCGGCGGGATTGGTGCCGAAGAACGCCGGCGTGTTGGCGACCGCGGTGTTGTTGGCGATCGTGAAGTGCAGCGAGAGGTGATGGCCCTCGACGCGCCAGCCCCACGCGCTCTTCGGCTGACGGCGTGCCGAAGATGGTGAAGAAGTAGAGCTCGGGGTCGCGGACGTTCGCGCCCTTCCGGCCATCCGAGTTTTCGATCGCATGCAGGAGGACTTCGAGCTCCATGATCGCGGTAGCGGTCAGGTAGCCCTTCTGGCTGAGGCCGGCCTTGAGCAGCTCGTGCGCCAGCTTGCGCTGCGGCTCGGTCATTTCCTTCCACGGCACGCCCTTGCGCGGGAACATGTTGGTCGGGATGAAGTTCCAGCGGACCTTCTCTTCGCGCGTCGATCGCGAACGTGGCCTGCTGGCGCTGCTCGGGTGTCAGCGCCTCGAGCCACTTGCTGGCGGCGGTCGTCATCGCTGTCGCGGCGCCGCTCGACGTCGAGCGCTGCGAGCTCAGCGTGATCGCCTGCCCCCCAAGCGGCCACCAACACGGCGGCCACGGCCACGCGGGGAAATGCTTGAATGCGAGTCATGTCAGATAGCCTCCGGAAACTTGATGAGCGATGCACCCGGGATGCGCGTCAGCGTGCGTTCCTTCAGCGACGTCTCGAGGTTGGTGCGCGCCAGTCGCGAGTGCTCGCGCGCGAGCGCCTCGGCGCGGGCGCCCTCGCCGTCGACGATCGCCTGCGCGATCGCGCGGTGATGGGCCTGCGACAGCACGATCGTCTCCCGGCCTTCCTGCGTCTCCGTCTCGCGTGAGGAAGAACGCGTTGGGCGAGGCGAAGGGGAGCGTCAGCACGTGCTCCATGGAACGACTGAGCATAGCGCTCCTCGCCATCTCCAGCACATGGGCGTGGAACTGCCCGTTGAGGTCGATGTAGCGGGCGAAGAACTCGATGTCGGTGGGGGTCTCGCGGACGAGCGCGTCGAGCGCCGCGATGCAGTCGGCGAGCGCCGCCACGTCCTCGGACTTCTTGGGCCGTTCCGCCGCCAGCCGGGCCGCCGCCCCCTCGAGGACGCCCCGGATTTCGATGGCGTCCCGAATGTCCTCGACGGTGAACTCGCTGGCCACGAACCCGCCGGTCGGCCGGGCCTTCAGCAGGCCTTCCTGCGCCAACCGGTCGAGCACCAGGCGCAGTGGCGTGCGGGAGACGTTCAGGCGCGCCGCCAGCGGCACCTCGCGCAGCCGTTCGCCCGGCCGGAACGCGCCCCGCAGGATGAGCTCGCGCATCTCGAGGAGCGCGCGAAGGGTCTGTGATTCGAGGGTGGCGCCGCGCTGAGTCAAGGGAGGCCTTCTTTGGTGTCTGGAACCGTAGCACGGTGCCACTTTGCATGCAAGACTGGAAATCGTCACGTCAGTTGAGGCTCAGTTGTGATTGAATCTGAGCTTGATTCTTTGCCGTTGAGGCATTTCTGCATGCACACTGTTCCGCCTTTTCGAGCCGACCACGTCGGCAGCCTGCTTCGCACGCCCGACGTCCTCCAAGCGAGGGATGACTTCGCGCAGGGCCGCATCTCGGCCCAGGACAAGCGTCGGATCGAGGACGCCGCCGTCCGAGCCGTCGTCCGGATGCAGGAGGATATCGGGCTCCAGGGCGTGACGGACGGCGAGTACCGCCGCGCGTCCTGGCACATGGACTTCATCTATCAGATTGGCGGGATCACCAAAGCGCACGACAACCTCAAGGTGCAGTTCCACAACGAAAAGGGCGACATCGAATTCACCCCGGCGGCCATGCGGGTCACCGGCAAGCTGAAGCTCGAGAAGTGCATCTTCGCCGACGACTTCGCGTTCCTCCGGTCGGTGACCAAGGCGACTCCCAAGCTGACGATTCCCTCGCCGAGCATGGTTCACTACCGCGGCGGCCGGGCGGCGATCGATCCGGACGTCTACCCGGACATCGAGGAGTTCTGGAGCGACCTGGAGCGGGTGTACGCCGACCAGATCGAGGCCCTCGGGACGCTCGGCTGCACCTACCTTCAGCTCGACGACACGAGCCTCGCCTACCTCAACGATCCGTCGCAGCGCGAATACATCAAGGGTCTCGGCGGGGACGGCGATCATCAGCACGTCACCTACATTCGACACCTCAACGCGGCGCTCGCGAAGAAGCCGGCCGCGATGCGCGTCTGCACGCACATGTGCCGCGGCAACTTCAAGTCGTCCTGGGTCGCGACCGGCAGCTACGAGCACGTCGCCGACGCACTGTTCACGCAGTTGAACGTCGATGGTTTCTTCCTCGAGTACGACGACGCGCGGTCTGGTGGATTCGAACCGCTGCGGTTCGTGCCGCCCGGCAAGTTCGTCGTCTTGGGACTCGTCACGACCAAGAAAGGCGTGCTCGAGCAGAAGGACAACCTCAAGCGCCGAATCGACGAGGCGGCGAAGTTCGTGCCGCTCGAGTCAGCTCTGCCTGAGCCCGCAGTGCGGGTTTTCGTCGACGGTCGAGGGGAACGCGCTGACGATCGAGGAGGAGATGGCGAAGTTGTCGCTGATTGTCGAAACCGCGCGGGAGGTGTGGGGGTAGCGCACGGCTGTCATAGACACTTTGGTTGCGTGTCACAGGTAATAACAGGAGATAAGGAGACCAGGAGACATAGGGGGACGAATGCTTTGAATCGGCATCAGCCCAATGAACTCCTGATCTCCTAATCTCCTTCAGCAAAGAAGCGTCGTACGGATGGCGACGCTATGCGTGCTCCCGTCGCGGCACATGGCGTCCGACGAGCGACAGGCAGAGGAATACGACGACCATGGCGCCGGCCATGAGCGCGAAGAACGCGCGGCTGCCGCCGACGCCGAGCGCCCACTCGCCGACGTAGGAGCTCAGGACGCCGCCGATGCGGCCGAAGGCGACGGCGGTACCGACGCCGGTCGCGCGCACGGCCGTCGGGTACACGTGCGCGGCCAGGGCGTAGAGCGTCGTCTGGATGGCGTTGATGGCCGCGCCGGTGATGCCGAGCATGACGACGATTGGGAGCGCGTTCGAGGTGGCGGTGATCGGCATCAAGGCGAGGATGCCGGCGCCGGCGACGGCGATGGCAGCGATCGACAGCATGGTTGGCCGCGAACCGATGCGCGCGATCACGATGCCGCCGCAGATCGCGCCGGCGACGCCGCCGAGATTGAAGGCGCCGATGCCGTTGCTCGCGACCGTCAGGCCGAGACCGGCGCCGGCGAGCATCGACGGCACCCAGTTGAAGGCGGTGTAGACGGCGAGCATGCACGCGAACATCGCGCCCCAGAGCGCGACGGTGTCGCGGCGGAAATCGGGTGTGAAAAGCGCGCCGACGGACGCGCGGGCGACGGCTTTCTCGCCGAGATCGACGAACTTGGTGCCGGCGGGGACGGCGTGGCCGATCTGCCTGAAGATGCGCTCGAGCTCGGCCCAGCGCTGCGGGATGGCGCGCCAGGTAGCGGGGCGATTCCGGCAGGAAGCGCACGAGCACGACCGCGACGAGAAGCGGCAGCGCACCGCCCAGGGCAAAGAGGGTGCGCCAGCCGAACACCGGCATGACGTATCCGGCGACGAGCGCGGCGAGCGTGCCGCCGAGTGGGACGCAGACGATGGTCAAGGTGATGGCGAACGGCCGGTGCCGGCGGGGCACGTACTCGGATGCGAGCGCGGCCGCGTTGGGCATGGCCCCGCCGAGGCCCAGGCCGGCAAGGAAGCGCAGGACGCCGAGCGCCCAGAGGCTGTCGACGAGCGCGACGGCGGCGGTCAGGACACCGAAGATGAGCACGCTGCCGATGAGCGCGAAGCGGCGGCCCATGCGATCGCCGACGAGGCCGGCGAGCGCCCCGCCGATCATCATGCCGACCATGCCGGCGGCGACGACCGGCCGAACGCGCCGCGCGGGACGGCCCAGTCGCGCATCATCGCCGGGACGGCGATGCCGAGCAGCTGGTTGTCGATGCCGTCGAAGACGATCGTCAGCGCCGTCAGCAGCACGAACAGCTTCTGCCGGTTGCTCCAGTGCCCGTCGTCGAGGACCTGGCCGACGTCTATCGTGTGGGTGCCGGAAGTTGTCATGAGTGCTTCATTATGGCGTCAGGCCGTGAATCGTGAACGCCAAGACCGCTGAGCTTTCCGCGCGTTCACGATTCACGGCCTGACCCCAGGACCGACCGAAGATGTCACGGACGATTCACGATTCACGGCCTGACCCCAAGGGTCTCGCGGGCCCCTGGCGGCAGGCTCGGCTCGGCGATTTGACGCCGGTCGTCGACGAACGGCCCGATGGCTCGATCGTCGTGCGCGCGCGGCAGCCGCTCGGGGACTATCCGGCGGTTCTGACCGACCGCTTGGCGCACTGGGCGGGGATCGCGCCCGACCGCACGCTACTCGCGTGGCACACGCGAACGGCCAGCCATGAAGAACACGGCTCGGTCTCACGCGAGCGCGCATTCGCGTACCTGACGTACGGCGACGCACTCCGAAAAGTCCGCTGCCTCGGCCAGGCGTTACTCGATCGAGGGCTGTCGGCGGAACGGCCGCTGGCGATTCTCTCAGGCAATAGCGTCGAGCACCTGTTGCTGGCGCTCGCGGCGCAACACGTCGGCATACCCTACGCCCCTGTCTCACCAGCCTATTCGCTGGTGTCCACCGACTTCGGCGCGCTCAAACACGTTCTCGGGCTGCTGACGCCGGGACTCGTGTTCGCGTCGGACGCGGCGCTATTCGAACGCGCGCTCGACGCGGCTGTGGCGCGCGACGTCGAGCTCGCGCACGCGGGTCCGGGCAGCGTCCGTTCCGAGCACCGTGGGACGGTGACGTTCGCGGCGCTACTTTCGACGACCCCGACGCCAGATGTCGATCGCCGCCACGCGGCGATTGCGCCCGACGATGTCGCGAAGATCCTCTTCACGTCGGGCTCCACGGGGACGCCGAAGGGCGTCATCAACACGCACCGCATGATCTGCAGCAACCAGCAGATGATCCTGCAGACGCTGCCCTTTCTCGGCGACGAGCCGCCGGTGCTCGTCGACTGGCTGCCCTGGCATCACACCTTCGGCGGCAACCACAACGTCGGCATCGTGGTCTACAACGGCGGTTCGCTCTACCTCGACGAAGGGCGCCCCGTTGCTGGCGGCTTCGACGAAAGCGTCCGCAACCTGCGCGCGGTCGCGCCGACGGTCTACCTGAACGTGCCGAAGGGCTTCGAAGAACTGGTGCGGGCATTCGGCAGCGACCCGACGCTGGCCGCCACGTTCTTCGGTCGCGTGCAGGTTCTCTTCTACGCCGCCGCCGGCCTCTCGCAGCACGTCGCCGACGAGCTGCAGCGGATCGCGATCGAGACGTGCGGCGAGCGACTGGTCCTCGTCACGGGCCTCGGCTCGACCGAGACCGCGCCGATGGCCATCTGCCGGCCGTGGGCGAGCGAGCTCTCGCCTGCCATCGGTCTGCCGGTGCCTGGAGTCGAGGCCAAGCTGGTTCCGGTCGGCCGCCAGGGCCACGGGCCACGCCCGGCCTCGCCCGCGCGATCCTCGGCGAGCGACGAGCCCGGAGCGAAGCTCGAGATCCGCGTCCGCGGGCCGAACGTGACGCCTGGCTACTGGCGGCAGGACGACCTGACGCGCGATGCCTTTGACGACGAGGGTTTCTACTGCATGGGCGACGCCGCGCGGCTCGTCGATCCGCAGGACCTCGCCAAGGGGCTCGTGTTCGACGGACGCATCAAGGAGGATTTCAAGCTGTCGACGGGCACCTGGGTCAGCGTCGGCCCGCTGCGCGCGCGGATCCTCACGCACTTTGCGCCCTACGTGCGCGACGCGGTGATCGCCGGGCACGATCGCGACGAGGTGGGCATGCTCGTCGTACCCGACGTCGACGCGTGCCGGACACTCTGTTCGGGCCTTGCCGCATCGGCCCCGGCCTCAGCGGTGATCGGACATGCGGGCGTGCGCCAGCACTTGCGCGCGCAGCTGGCCACGTTCGCGGCGGGTGCCACGGGCAGCGCGACGCGCATCGGCCGCGCGATCATCCTGACGGAACCGCCGTCGCTCGACGCCGGAGAGGTCACCGACAAGGGATCCCTCAACCAGCGCGCGATTCTCGAGCGCCGGCAGTCGCTCGTGGACGACTTGTACGCCGATGATCCGCCGCCGCACGTGATCAAGGGAGATGAGCCGACACCATGAATGCAGATGACTTCGTCGCCATTGACGTCCACGTGCACCTCGAGCATGAGGCGAAGCCGACTGAGGCGGACGCCGCGGCACAGCAGTATTTCGGCGCCAACGTCGCGGCTCACGGCGCCACGGCCCTCGCCGACTACTACCGCTCGCGCAAGATGGCGTGCGTGGTCTTTACCGTCGACGAGCACCTGACCGGGCGTCCGCACCTGACGCAACGACGACATCCTCGCCTTCGCCGCCGCCAATCCGGATATCGTGATTCCGTTCGTGAGCGTCGATCCCACGCGCGGCGCTCCCGCCGTGGCCGAAGCCAGACGCCTCGTCGCGACCGGTGCCGTCCGCGGGTTGAAGCTGCATCCGCCGCTCCAGCAGTTCTTCCCGAACGATCCGCGTGGCCTACCCGGTTTACGAAGTGTTCGCCGAGGCGAAACTGCCGGTCCTGTTCCACACCGGCCACAGCGGTATCGGCACCGGCATGCGCGGCGGCGGTGGCGTACGCCTGAAGTACGGGAACCCGATGAACATCGACGATGTCGCCGTCGATTTTCCCGACATGCCCATCATCCTCGCGCATCCCTCGTTCCCGTGGCAGGACGAGGCGATCTCGGTGTGCCTGCACAAGCCGCAGGTCTACATCGATCTCTCCGGCTGGTCGCCGAAGTACTTCTCGCCGACGCTGGTGCAGTACGCGAACACGAAGCTCAAACACAAGGTCCTGTTTGGCTCCGACTATCCATGGATCACTCCCGATCGGTGGCTGGCCGACTTCGACAAAATTGACATCCGGGAGGACGTGCGGCCGCTCGTGCTGAAGGCGAATGCCGCGCGGCTGTTTGGGCTCTAGACGTGGCAGCTCTGAAACTGCCGCATGCTGAGTGCTGACGATGCTGAAGTGAATGCTGGAATGACGCGGAATCGCGAACTGTCGGCACGATCGCGAGATCGCGTTTCGGCATTCGTTTCGGCATTCAGCACTCAGCAGTTCAGAACCACATCGAACGTAGTGAGGACCCTATGAAGGACGACAAGAAGCGCACGTTCCGATCGGCTGGCTGGTTCGCGCGCACGGATAAGGACGGTTTCATCCACCGGAGCTGGATGCGCGGCTATCCCCAGGACGTGTTCGACGGCCGGCCGGTCATCGGCATCTGCAACACGTGGTCGGAGCTCACGCCCTGCAACGGGCACTTCCGCCAGCTCGCCGATCACGTCAAGCGCGGCGTCTGGGAGATGGGTGGGTTCCCGGTCGAGTTCCCGGTGATGTCGAGCGGCGAAACCAACCTGCGCCCGACGGCGATGCTCTTCCGCAACTTGATCAGCATGGATGTCGAGGAATCCATCCGCGCCAACCCGATTGACGGCGTCGTGCTGCTCACCGGCTGCGACAAGACCGTGCCGGCGCTGGTGATGGGCGCGGCGAGCGTGAATCTGCCGTCGATCGTCATTTCGGGCGGCGCGATGCTGAACGGCAAGTTCTGCGGCGAGGACCTCGGCTCGGGCACCGACGTGTGGCGGTTCAGCGAGGAGATGCGCGCCGGGCGCATGAGCCTCGAGAGCTTCATGGACGCGCAGACCGGCATGAGCCGATCGGTCGGCGTCTGCAACGTCATGGGCACCGCGTCCACGATGGCGACGATGGTGGAGGCGCTGGGGTTGAGCCTGCCGCACAACGCGGCCATTCCGGCGCCCGACTCGCGCCGCTTGACCATGTGCCAGCTCACCGGCCGTCGCATCGTCGAGATGGTGCACGAGGATCTCACGCTGTCGAAGATCCTGACGCGCCCGGCGTTCGAGAACGCGATTCGCGTCAACGGCGCCGTCGGCGGCTCGACCAACGCCGTCATCCACCTGCTGGCGTTCGCCGGCCGCGTCGGCGTCGACATGTCGCTGCAGGACTGGGACGCCTTCGGCCGCGACGTGCCGACGCTGCTCAATCTGAAGCCGTCGGGGCGGTTCCTGATGGAGGACTTCTATTACGCGGGCGGCCTGCCGGCGATCATCCGCGCGCTCGGCGAGAAGGGGCTCCTCCACAAGGACGCGCCGACGGTCAACGGCAAGAGCATCTGGGAGAACTGCCAGAACGCGCCGACCTACAACGCCGAAGTGATCCGGCCGTTCGACAAGCCGCTCGTCGAGAGCGGCGGCATCGCCGTGCTGACCGGCAACCTGGCTCCGGACGGCGCCGTGCTGAAGCCGTCGGCCGCGTCACCGCACCTCCTGAAGCATCGCGGCCGCGCGGTGGTGTTCGAGTCGATCGAGGACTACCATGCGCGCATCGCCGATCCCAACCTCGACGTCGACGCCTCGTGCGTGCTCGTGCTGAAGAACTGCGGGCCGAAGGGCTATCCCGGCATGGCCGAGGTGGGCAACATGGGGCTGCCGCCGAAAGTGCTCGAGACCGGCGTGACCGACATGGTGCGCATCTCCGATGCGCGCATGAGTGGCACGGCATACGGCACCGTCGTTCTGCACGTGTGTCCCGAGGCCGCCGTCGGTGGACCGCTTGCGCTCGTGAAGAACGGCGACATGATCGAGCTCGACGTCCCGGGCCGACGCTTGAACATCGACGTGTCGAACGAAGAGCTCGAAAAGCGCCGCGCGGCGTGGAAGGCGCCAGTCCCGTCCATGAAGGGCGGCTACCAGGGCCTCTACGTCGACCACGTGCTGCAGGCCAACACCGGTGCCGACCTCGATTTCCTGGTGGGCTGCCGCGGGTCAACAGTGCTGCGGGAGTCGCACTGATTTTCTAAGGTCGGGGACACTCAACCGGGACAGTCACCAGTGACTGTCCCCGCAGCCGTTACCGCACGGTTCAGGGTGGGCTCCGGGCGATCCAAGAATGACACCGGGCGATCCACGAACTGGTCTGAGAGGCAGTCTCAACCGCAGTACGCAGAACGTGTCGGGCGTGGCACGAACTTCGCCTTGTCCAGCCCGGGGACAGTCACGGTTGAGTGTCCCCGGTGACTGTCCCGATTGAGTGTCCCGATTGAGTGTCCCGATTGAGTGTCCCCGCATGCTTGACAGCGGCAGGGGGGACCGCCAACGATCCGTCAGGAGGTTTTGCGATGTCCAAGGCGTGGGCGTTTCGATTTGCGATTCCGATGGTGATGGTGGGCGTGTGCGTCGTGGGGGCGCAGGGGCCGGGGCTGGGCTTCTTTATCACCAGCGTGGGGTCCGGCAAGGGCGCGGACCTGGGCGGTCTCGAGGGGGCCGACAAGCACTGTCAGCAGCTCGCGCAGGCGGCCGGCGCGGGCAATCGGACCTGGCGGGCCTATCTGAGCGCCGGGGGAGCCAAGCCGGTCCATGCCAAGGACCGCATCGGCGCGGGCCCCTGGCAGAACGCCAAGGGCGTGGTCGTGGCCACGAGCGTGGCCGACCTGCATAGCGACAGCCAACAAGCTCAGCAAGGAGAACTCGCTGACCGAGAAGGGCGCGGTCGTCAACGGGCGCGGCGACACGCCGAACACGCACGACATCCTGACCGGGCTCGAACCTGGATGGGACGCTCGCGGGCGACGCGTTGACCTGCAACAACTGGTCGAGCAGCGGCGAAGGCAGCGCGCAGGTCGGCCACCACGACCGGACCGGCGGCGGTCAGAACCCGACGTCGTGGAACTCCGCACACCCCACCAAGGGCTGCAGCCAGGACAACCTGGTCGCGACCGGCGGGGCGGGGTTGATTTACTGCTTCGCGGCTAAGTGAGTTGCGGGCTCGGGCTTCAGGCTTTGGGCTCTGGCAAAGTCTTCGAATGAGTTCGTCGAAGGTTTTGCCTGAGCCCAGAGCCTTGAGCCCTAGAGCCGCTTCGTCCTACGTCCGATACGCCTCCCGGCCCACTCCCTGCACCGGGATCCCCTGCGCCTCGAGCACCTGGTGCAGCGCGAACATCGAGCCCGCGGCCTCGTCGATGTGGCGGACGAACGCGATCGATCCCTGCAGGATCGGCGTGAGGCGATCCTTGTCCTGGATGCGCGCCTTGGGATACTCGTGCTCGACGACGAGGTGGGTGTTGGCGACGTCGAGCTGCAGCAGCTCGCGCGCTGCGAGCTGGTGATCCAGCCAGTCGACGGTTCGATTCTGCAGGTAGGCCAGCGGGTCGTGGCGCGCCGTGCCGGGCAGCTCGTGCTCGGCGAGCACCACCTGCTTCTTCCACGCGTTCAGCTGATCGGCCGGATTCGCTGACGGCTTGCCGCCGACCCAGTCGCCGCGCTCCACCGTCTGTCCGCCGTAGCCCCAGGCCGAGACGCCCTTCGAGTCGGTGACCTGGCCCTTGACGTGGAAGCCGCCGATCAGGAAGTTGTAGCCGGTGTCCTTGAGATACTGAAAGATCGACCGCGTGTCCTGACCCATCAGGATGGCGTGCGACGGGTCGTAGTGAATCCGGAACTGATCGCCGACGCCGTGCTTCTCGCAGATGCGGTGCAGCGCGATCCAGGTGCCGGGCGTGTAGGCGATGTTGTTGTGCCAGTTGTCGCTCGTCGTCCAGCCGGGCATCGGGCACTGCTCGACGCGGTAGGTGAGCCCGCGATCCTTCGCCGCCTTGAGCAGCGGCACGAACCACTGCCTCGAAGTCGACGAGGTTCTCGTCCATGCTGCGCTGCTGGTTGCGGCCGACGAACCCGCAGACGGCATTGACGCCGAGCAGCACCGCCGCATCGAACGCGCGCAGCATGAAGTCGTGCTTCTTCTTGCGGACCGCGGGATCGTGGTGCAGCAGGTTGTCGAAGTAGCCGACGTCCGAGATGCCGACGCCCGTCGCCTTGAGCGCCGCTTCGACGCGCTTCGCGCGCTCCTTGTCGAACGGCTTGCGCAGGTCGAGCGTGTTGGCCACCGGGTCGAGCATCGCCTCCGGCGGCACGTCGGTTTCGGTCGGGTGGAGCGCCGCCGACAACTGGATGTAGCTCGCGCCCAGCTCGCGGGCAAACTCGACCCACTCCTCGATCGCGCGATCGGGATCGGGGTCGCGGACCTCGCGCGGCGTCAACTCCTGCAGCGCCGCAGTGAGGACGCCGACTTTCATGAACTTCGGTTCGAACGGTTTGGTCGACATGATGCTCTCGTCAGTGTTACGGCCTACGGCGTGGCGCGATGCTCGCGAAGCTCGCGAAGCTCACGAAGTCGTCTTCGTGGTCATCGTGGTCTTCGCGATCATCGTGCTGGCATCGTGGCCGTGATCCGTGTTGCGTGGCTAGTACTTCACCTTCGTCCAGACGCTGCCCTTCTTCGCGCTGTCGAGAATCGCCTCGACGATGCAGTTGGCGCGGTAGCCGTCTTCGAAGGTGGCAAACGCGGGCGGATGCGCATCGCCCGGCTTCTTGCCGTCGGCGATGAACTGATAGATGTCGCGCATCACGTTGCTGAAGGCGTCGGCCCAGGATTCCTGGTGTCCGCCCGGCAGGTGCGCGTAGCCGCGGACCTCGGCGTCGATGAGCCCGGGATCCTTCTGCAGGATCTCGTTCGCCTTGTCGCGCTGGCCGATCCAGAGCTCGTTCTGGTGCTCCTGGCGCCAGCGCACCGATGACTTCGAGCCGCAGATCTCGAGGATCAGATCGTTCTTGTGCCCGGCGCAGACCTGACCGACCGAGAAGGCTGCCGCGCGCGCCGTTGTCGAAGCGCAGCATCACCGACGCCAGATCCTCGACCTTGATGTCGACGAGCTCGAACTCCTCGTTGGCGCCGGCCGCGGCAAACGCCTCGCGCGATCCCTTCGGCCGCTTGCGCTTCGGAATCACCGTCGTGATGTCGCCGAGCACCTCGGTGATGCGCAGGCCGCTGATGTGCTGCGCCAGGTCGCACCAGTGCGAGCCGATGTCGCCGAGCGCCGACGAGGCGCCGCCCTTGTCGGGCTCGAGGCGCCACGAGTAGTCGGTGTCCTTGAGCAGCCAGTCCTGCAGGTAGTGGCCGACGAGGAAGTGCGGCTTGCCGATGTCGCCGCGCGCGATCGCGTGCCGCGCCTGCTGCACGAGCGGGTTGCCGCGATAGTTGAACGTCACGGCGTGGACGATCCCGGCCTTGGTCGCCTGCTCGACGCAGCTTCTTGGCTTCGGCCGCGGTCATCGCCAGCGGCTTGTCGGAGACGACGTGCTTGCCCTTGGCAATCGCCGCCGCGTTCACCGGATAGTGCAGGTAGTTGGGCGTGGCGTTGTGCACGACGTGGACGTCGGGGTCGTTCAAGAGCGCGTCGTAGCTGCCGTAGGCCTTGGGCACGCCGAGCGAATCCGCCTTCGCTCTGGCCGTGGCGTCGCTGCTGCCGGCAATCGCCACGACGTCGACGAACCCGAGCCGCCTGACCGCGTCGATGTGGTGCGGACCGACGAAGCCGGCGCCCACGATGCCCATCCCGATCCGTTTCACCAGCACCCTCCAGAAGCAGTAATTGGAACGGTCATCATATATCAGGGACCGGCCCGGATTTCGGGCCTCGAACGCGTCCTTTCGCGGCGTTTCGCAGAGCGCTCCAGAACCGGTCGCCGCAGGCGATCCTGCGGCCTGTTAAAACGCGCCGGAGCGGCCTATACTCAAACCGGGAGGCGGATGATGCCACGGTCGCTCTTGGCGCTGTCGGTGACTGACGTGCGCGGCCTTCTTTGCCTCCGGGGTCGCTGGCAAGCCGCGGCCCATGCCGGAAGCCCCCCTGCAGGAACGCACCAATACCGTCTTTGTCACGGCCCTCGAAGAGAACGGCGGGCCCGTCGTCGACCTCGACGCCGACCGACTTCACCATCAAGGAGGACGGCAAGGACCGCGACGTCCTCCGGGCGGCGGTCTCGAGCGTCCCGATGCAGATCGCCATCATCGTGGACGACAACGGCACGGGCATCTTCCGATCGGGCCTCGTCAGCTTCGTGCAGCTGCTGCAGGGCCGGGCCGCAATCTCGCTCAGCAGCGTCGTCGGACAGACGCAGAAGCTGGTCGACTACACGACCGATGTCCAGAAGCTGACCTCCGCCATCGTCGGGCTGTCCGCCAGGCCGGGCACACCCGATGGCGGCCAGCTGCTCGAAGGCATCTTCCAGACGGCGAGGGATCAGGAGAAGCGCGAGGCGACGCGTCCGGTGATCGTGGCGGTGACGGTCGGCGGCGAGGAACACAGCACGCTGCCGGCGCATCACGTCCTCGACCAGCTCGCCAAGAGCGGCAGCACGATGTATGTGATTTCGGTCGCGAACTCAGCCCTGCGTTCGACGCGACTCATCGACAAGCCGTCGTCGCTGCTCGACGAGAACCTCAACTTGAGCGAGGTGCTCGGGGAGGGCCCGAGACAGAGCGGCGGGTCGCGCGAGGTCATCGTCGCCGCGCCCGGCATCACCCAGGGGTTGCAGCGGATCGCGGCGGAGCTGAAGAATCAGTATGCCGTCGCCTACAGCCGGCCCGCCAAGGGCAAATCGACGGAACGGCTGAACGTGTCGCTCAAACGGCGCGGCGTGACGCTACGTGCACCTAGCAAGGTCCCGGGGCGGTAACGCCGACTACTGTTTCTTGTCGAAAACGGCCTTCTGGTCGGGCGTCCTGAGGCGCAGGCTCTCGACCTTGGCGACGAGCACCAGACGGCCGTTCTCGTCGACGTCCCAGGTCTGCGTCAGCTTGCTCGAGGCCGTCGAGAATTCCTGCTTGAGCACGGCCTTGTCCCACCGCGACTTGGTGCTCACCTCGGCGCCGGCGACCGTGACCTTGACGTTCTTGCCGTCGAGCGTGTAGCTCCGCTGGCCGCGCGCATCCTCGAACGCCACCTGCTCCGGCGTCGCCTTGATGGTGACGACCTCGGCGAGCTGCTGCAGCTCGCGCATCGCCATCATCGCCGCGACGCTCGTCGGCGCTCATGTCGCTCGCGTCCGACGCCGTCGACGTGGCGCTGCGCCGCGCTGGGCGGCCGCCGGACGCCATGCGACAGCAGCAAGCCCCCGCCGCGCCGCCGCCGCGTTGCCCCCCTGGCGCGTTGAACCCGGACGTCAGTTCCCGGTTGAGGACCCACGTTCCCGACAGCCTGGTCGCGGCTTCGGCGGGTGTCAGCTTCTGGCCTCCGCGCCGGCCGTGACGCCTGCCAGCGCGAGCGCGGCGCCAACCAGCGACCAGCTACAGCGATCGTGCGTGTCTCTCTCGCCTCACGATCATCCTCCCTTGTGAGCGTGCGAAAACTCGGGCCACTCGGCATTGGTCGAATCGCTGCCTGATCTTCACCGAGATTCGCATCGATTTCGACTCCATCGTGAGGTGTCGTCTCGAGATACCGTCTGACCTAGGGGAGCAGGCGTTGACAAAGAAAAAGGGCGGGTGGGATTTTACCCCACCCGCCCTTCGTGTCTATCCGCGTGATCCGCGTCCCGTCGAGACGTGATCCGTGTGATCCGCGTCCCGTGAGGCTTGATCCGCGGTGCTGATCCGCGCTAGAACTGGAAGCGAATCATCGCCTGGAAGTTGCGCATGTTCTGCGCGCCCGTTGCCGCGCCGAAGCCGGCGTTGCGCGGCTGCAGACGCGTCGGAGTTGACCGTCCCGTCGGCGTTGTACTGCGCGTTCAGGACTGTCTGGCTCGTCGGGTTGTCGAACTGGATCGTGCGTCTGGCGCCCGTTGATGATCGCGACGTTGAACGCGTTGAACGCGTCAAGCCGGAACTGCAGCTGACGGCTGCCGCCCAGGCGGATGGTGCGCGCCAGGGAGAGGTCGACCGTCTTGTCGGCGCAGTTCGACAGAGGTTGCGTCCCGATTCGAGGCCGACGCTGCCATAGCCCGGGCCGGTCGACGGCGCGACGTTGAACTGCGCGTACTGGTTGTCCGAGCAGCCGCCGCCCGGATCGCCGACGTAGACGATACGCGCGCCGTAGTCGGGCGAACCGGTCAGGTTCCTGCTCGCGCCGTTGCTCTGGTAGCTGTAGCCCAGGTCGTACCGGTGCCGGAGTTGGCCGTCAGGACGCCCGAGATCTGCCAGTCGTTGACGATGTAGCCGACCGTCTTCTTGGCGGCGCCGCGATCCGGACGTGTTCAGGTCGGGCATGTCCCACACCCCGTTCGCCTTGAGGACGTGACGCTGCGGGTTGCAGATCCTCCATCAGGTCCTCGTACTCGGCCTGATCGGCGCGGACGGCTGATCGTGCCGTCGGCGGCTGTGCTGCGAGGCGCTTCTGGGTTCCGGTGTTGCCCGTCAGCGACAGCGCCAGCGTGTAGTTGGCGCCGAACGAGAAGCCGTTCTGGAAGCGGCGCTGGAACGCCGTCTGGATCGAGTGGTACAGGTCCCAGAACTCCGTCGTGTTCTGGTTGATGTTGCCGAGGCCGCGGAAGGTCGCGCAGCAGGTTGTCGGCGTATGCAGTTCGCCGCCCGGCACGCGTGGTCGTGCCGAGCGTCGGGTCCTGGTTCTGCGGCAGGTAGGCGGCGCCGATGTCAACCGCGTTCTGGTTGACCAGCGTTGCCGTTCTGGAAGCCGCCGAGGCGGTTGACGCCGCGGTTGCCGACGTAGGACACGTCGAGCGACGAGGCCCACGGGAGCGCCATCTGGACGCCGACCTGCCACTGCCACGAGGCCGGGACGTCGGCGTCGTACTGGAAGGTCGTCATGCCGGGGACCGCGCCGCGGTGCGAGACCGCGGCCGAGCGTCTGCCAGCGTGCCGTTGCGCAGGTCCGCCGAGTTGGTGATCGGCGGGTTGTTCGGGATCGAGAAGACGGTGTTGCCGTCCGGACGATCGTAGAAGAGGCCGACGCCGCCGCGGACGATCGAGGCTCTGGTCGCCGGTGATGTCGTAGGCCGCGCCGAAGCGCGGACCGAAGACGAGCGCCGGCCAGGTGTAGCCGTACTTCGGAGATGCCGTCACCAGCCTGGCGGATGCCGTTCGAGCGGGTTGCCGACGTTCGGGAATCGGCGTGCCGATGAGGACCGACGTGTTGGCCGCGCCGGCGGGCGGCAGGATGATCTGCCCGTTGCGCGGGTCCATCGCGTTGCGCGTGTTGCCCGAGCAGGCGGTGGCGCCGTTGCTGCAGCCGGCGACGTAGAGCACCGGCGCGTGCGCTCTGCGACCACTGGTCCGGGAAGAAGTTCGACATCTGCTGGAACTGGTCGTACTGCGGCTGCTGGTGCGTGAACCGCATGCCGTAGTCGAGGGTCAACCGGTTGTTCACCTTCCAGTTGTCCTGGATGTAGAACTCGGTGTTGTTGTAGATCATGCTGCCCTCGACGAACTTCTCGGCCTGCTGGTAGCGCGAGAAGACGCCGAGCGCCGCATTCGCGTAGCCGAAGCCGCGAGTCGAGGAGGTTGTTGGTGTCGTTGTTGAAGTCGACCGTGCCCTGGAACGAGACGCCGGTGTTCTGCGCCTTGAAGCTGTGGTTGTTGTAGAACCCGCCCTTGAACGTGTGGCGGCCGGCAACCTTCGTCAAGCTGATCGCCACGTCCTGCGTGCGGTTGATGTTCAGCCAGCCGGGGTAGCGCTGGTTCGGCGGCGCGTTGCCGATGCGGCTGCCCCAGTTGAAGACCGGCGGCAGGTTGATCGGCGTGCCGTCCCAGAACGGCGGCGTTGCGTCGCTTCGAGCACCTCGTAGCGCGTAGCTCTCCTGGGGACGACGCCGGCGTTCGGGATAGATCAGCGGGAAGTCCGGGCATCGAGGTCAGCCGGTTCGACGAGTCGTTGACCAGGATGCCGTTCTCGTTGCCGCCGGCCAGCTCGTTGCGGATGAAGCCGTAGGTGCCTTCGATGAAGGTCGTCGGGCTGAGCGCGTAGTTGACCGTGATGCCGTAGTTGGTGATGAACGGGATACGGCGTCAGCGCGTCGGTGAAGCCCTGGATCAGGCCCGGGCGCGTCAGCACGCGCGCGCGCTGGCCGGAGTACTTGCCGGTGATGCGCAGCTTCGGACGACAGCTGGTAGTCGAGGCGGATCGCCGGCTGCTGCGTCGAGGTCCTCGACCGAGGGCGGCGCGCAGCTCTCGTAGTTGTAGTTGCGTGCCCGGCGCCTGCGCCTGCGTCGGCAGCGGGTAGCGGGACAGGAGCGCGAGGCTCGCCGGGTTCAGGCGGTTCGCCGGGATCTTGCCGAGGACGCCGCCGTCCGCGAAGCAGCCCGACTGATCGGTCGCGCTGCAGTCGTGACCAGGCTGGTGTCCGGATGTAGGGGAACAGGTTGCCGTTGTTGTCGAGCGTCTGCGAGAAGTCGCCGACGCGCTCGAGCGCGCGTCGGCACGCGATAGCGGATCGGGTTGCCGTTGTTGATCGCGGCGTTCGTCGGCCGGTACTCGTGCGTGTAGAAGAAGAACAGCTTGTTGTTGCCGCCGGGCTTGCCGACCGGACCGCCGATCGAGTAGCCGTAGAGGTCGCGCTTGTTGATCGGCTTGGGGTCGCCGTTCTTCTCGTTGACCCAGCTGTTCTCGTTCCAGTCGGAGTTGATCTTGATGTCGTAGGCCGATCCGCGGAAGCGGTTGGTGCCGGACTTGGTGACGGCCGTGATCTGCAGGCCGCTCGACCGTCCGTACTCCGCCTGGTAGCCCTGGGTCAGGACCTTGACCTCGGCGATCGACTCGACGTTCATGTTGAGCATCTGGCCGTTGTTGCCCGTGTCCATGGCCGAGATGCCGTCCATCATGATGTTGTTCTGGCCGACGCCGCCGAGGCGGGTGCCGCCGGCCGACGCGCCGCCCGCGACGACGCCAGGCGTCAACGCGGTGAAGCTCGTGAAGTTCGCCGAGGTGTGACCGGCAGGTTCTCGATCTGCGTCGTCGAGATCGCGAACGAGCGCTCGCCGCTCGACGCCTGGATGAGCGGCGCCTCCGAGGTGACGTTGACGGTTTCCGTCGGCGCCGCCCGGTTCGAGCGTCAGTGCCGGCACGGTGACGCGGTCGCCGCCGCTGACCCTGCATGCCGGCGCGCTTCACGGTGCGGAAGCCGTCCATCGTGACTTCGACGGTGTAGGTGTCCGGCGTGACGTTCGGGAAGACGTAGTCGCCGGTGTCATTGGTGACCGCCGGCACTGACTTCGTGCCGCGCGATTCGCTGATGAGCACGACAGTCGCGCCGGGGACAACCCCGCCCGTGCTGTCTTTGACGTTACCGAGAATGGTTCCGGTCGTGATCTGAGCGGTGGCCGGCATCGCGCCGAACAGCAGCGCGACGAGACATGCGCAGACCACACTGCGAGTCGATCTGACGATCATTGAGCTCCTCCCCCTCAAAGGGTGCAAATTACCGCTCGACTTGCAAAGTCCGACATGTAATGGGTTACAAGAGTCGACTGGTGTAACACGTCCCGTACGGAAGGGTCAATCGTCACTTCGCATTGCGCAACACGAGTTTGCAATGCGAAACGAACCCTCCAGTTTTCAGCGAAAACTGCGCATTTTAGCGCGTCCACCTCCTACCCCCGGTCGGTATAACCGGAGCCGCTGCATCGACCAGACGGGCGCATCCTCAACCGTAGCCGTCTGAGTGATCCGGACGTACTTCGCCGTGACCGGCGCGAACGTGATGGTCGTCGAGCCCGGCGTGCCATCGTCCTTCGGCGACCGTCGGTCCAGCTCGTGCCGTCCGTCGAGACTTCGACTTTGATACTGGCGTGGATAGGGCCCGGCGGCACCACCGGAGCGGGCGGCGCCCCGCGCCGGGCGCCAGGCGGGGACTGCCGCCGCGTCCGCGCGCCGCCACCGCCGAATCCGCCGCCCGGCCGAGTTGAACTGCAGCTCGGTGACGGTCGCCGCTTCCGGCAGCTCGATCTGGAACCACATGCCCGGCTGCTGCGGTGCGCCGCTCGTCCACGACGCGAAGTTGAGCGCGCCGAGCGCCGTGGCCGGGTTGTGGCTCGCGCTCGCCTTCCACGTCGGCAGCACTTCGAGCGGCGACCGGCAGCGACGCCACGAGCTCGTCGACTTTCCAGAACGACTTGCGGTCGGCGGTCGCCGCCGCGCACCCGCGCGACGTCGGCCGGCGAGACGAACGAGCCGACGTTGCCGAACGAGTTGCGCATGTAGGACGCGATCGCCGCGATCCACTCGTCGCGGTTCGTGCCCATCGGCGCCATGACGCCGCGCGGCGTACGTCCGGCCCTCGATCGGCCCGTCCATGCCGTGCAGCAGCGTCTTGATCACGTAGTCCCGATGGCCCTGCACGCGCGACGAGTTGCGCGAGCGACGGCGCCATCGTCGTTCCCGGCGCGGCCCGCCGGCTGCGCGCGTGCCGCGGCCGTCGTCGCCGTGGCAGGCGAAGCACACTTCCTTGTAGATCGCCTCGCCGCGCTCCATGACCGCGAGCTCGGCGGGCGTGAACGGCGGCGGCCCGCCGCGGCCGCCGCGCCCGAACGCGCTCGTCGGCGGCTTGAGGATCTGCGTTGCCGATCTCCTGCACGCCGCGCGCGGTGCTCGCGGCCTGCGCCGCGCGCACGGCGTCGGCGACGTTCGGCGCCTTGAGGTAGTTGAGCGTCAGCAGCGCCTGGATCGACGACGTTGGTGTCCTTGTCGATCGCCAGCGCGCGGTAGTCGGCGTCGAAGGTGCGATCGCCGGCCTTGTAGAGCGTCTCGCTGGCGCGGATCGCCTGAATCCGCATGCGCGGGTTCGCGTCCTTCATCTGCTGCCGGACGGTCGCCGCATCGAGCGCGCCGAGGCCCTTCGAGCGTCCAGAGCGCGTGGAAGCGCGCCAGCAGATTCTGTCGAGGTCGGACGATCTGCTGCAGCGCGGGGACGACCGACTTGTCCTGCTTCAGCACGAGCAGCTGCTGCGCCGTGTCCCGCCACCAGCCGTTCGGATGGCTGCAGATGCGCGACGAGCTGCGCCGGCGTCTCGTTCAGCATCCGCGGCTGCGTGCGATCACGCTCCATGCCGTCGTAGGTCACCCGCCAGATCCGGCCGTGACCGAACACCTTGTCGAGCGCGTACTGATCGATGCGCGCGCGCAGGTAGGTGCCGGGGCCCGACCACGTCGCCTGCTGGATGATCCCGCGATACATGTCGGCGACGTAGAGCGTGCCGTCCGGCGCCGTCGCCATGTCCACCGGGCGGAAGAGCGGGTCGGTCGACTTGATGAACTCGTTCCAGAGGTAGACGTTGCGCAGCTGCGTCAGGCCTTCGGTGACGACCGGGCGCACGCGGCGCACGATGCGGCCGATCGGCTCGCCGTAGATGAGGTCGCCGACGAGATCGGCGGGCAGGCGATCGCCGCGGTAGATGTCATTGCCGGCCGAGCCGGTGACCTGGTTGAGCGATCCGTCCGGCATGCGAACCGCCCGCATGCCCGGCTGCATGTCGGCGACGCGCACCGGCGCGCCCCACGGGATGTCGAAATCCTTCTCGAACTGATCGGGCACCGAGAAGCTGCCGTAGTGGACCGGGAACTGGAAGTACGACGGCAGGCCGCTCGCGCCGCCCTGGAACCACATCTTGCCGTCGTTGTCCTGGGTCGCGCCCCACTGCGCGCCGTTTGATCGCGGTCGGCTCGCGGACGATGCCGTTTGGCGTCCAGCGGACGCGGAACGCATTGACGGTGCTGTACAGCCAGTTGTCCATTCCCCAGTAGAGGAACGCCTGCTGGTGCTCGACGTTGCCGGAGCGCCCGAAGTTGGAGGTGAAGAGCTCCTTCTTGTCGCTTACGCCGTCGTTATTGGTGTCGGTGAACTGCCACACCTCGTCGGCGTTCGACTCCATCGTCAAGCACGCTGTTGGGGCCGAAGGGCAGGACGAAGCGCGGGAAGACGAGCTTGTCGACGAAGACCGTGTGGCGCTCGTAGACGCCGTCGTTGTCGGCGTCCTCGTGCCGCGAGATGCGGCCGACGGGATCGAGCTCGCCCGTGGCATCGGCGTCCTGCATGTAGCCGCGCAACTCGAGCACGAACATCCGCCCGTTGCCGTCGAACGCAATGGCGCCGGGTTCTTTGATGTCGGGGTCTGACAGGACGGGAGCGATGCGGTAGCCCGGCTGGAGGAGGAAGTGTTTCTGCTGTTCGGCGGCGGGGACGGGAAGGACCGGGGGCTGCTTGGTAAAGTCGGCGTCGACGTTGGCCGGGTCAGTAGCGCCGGGCCCTCCCGCGCCCCCTCGCCCCCCGCGACCGCCGCGTCCCTCTGGACCCGGCTGGCCGGCCGGCTGGGCCGGCTGCGACTGCTGTTGTTGCTGCGGTGTCTGGGTCTCTACGACACTGGAAAACCCAGTCGCGTAGCTCACGACTCCACAGGCGATGATCGCCCACACCCCTCGAGCGCGAATCAGGCGCCGACCAACCATCGTGCCTCTTCTCGATTCCGGCGCCTGTCAGTCGCGGGTTCTCACAGAAGTGAAACCACGCAAAGTCGGGCGCACAAATTTCGTGTAACGGATTACAGGGACCGGAATTGTGCACTAGGCGGGGCGGAGCGTCAACCGGGACGGGGGGCGTTTGGCAGTGCGGAACGCCCCCCGGGAGAAAGTCTGAAGTCTGACGTGGGAAGTCTGAAGTTAGGAAGCGCGAAGTCGGAAGCCCGAAGTGGAAGTTTGAAGTGAAGTTCGGAAGTGCGAAGTCTGAAGTCCGAAGTGGGAAGTCCGAAGTGGGAAGTCCGAAGTGGGAAGTCCGAAGTGGGAAGTGGGAAGTGGGAAGTGGGAAAGTCGCAGGGGGTGGGACTGCGGCGCCCCACTTCCCACTTCCAGCTTCCAACTTACTTCCCACTTCCACTTCGCGCTTCACACTTCCGACTTCCCTACTTCAGACTTCCCACGTCAGACTTCAAACTTTCTGCCAGCGTTTAGAACGTCACGCGAGTGACGAGCTGCAGCGTGCGCGGCGGCGCGACGCCGTTGATGGTCCCGAATCCGTTCCGCTGCACCAGGTTCCCCTGCGCGTCGTACGGCAGGTTGGTGATCGTCCGATCGGTCAGGCTCGCGAAGTTCACCGTGTTGTTGACGCCGGTGAACTGCGTGTGGTTCAGCGCGTTGAACATGTCGAGCCGGATCTCGAACCTCGCGCCTCTGCGCCATGCGGAAGTTCTTCGAGATCGACAGGTCGAGATTGTTGAGCGGTGGCGCGCGGACGAAGAACCGCGGCGATTCGTCGCCCTTGCTGCCCGGCTGCGGCGGCGCGAAGCACGCCGGTGTTGAGCTGCTTGTACGGATCGCCGCTCCAGCCGCGGCCCGGGTCGCAGGTCAGCGACGATCGCGCGCGTTCGGATTGCCGTCGGTGCCGTCAGGTTCGCGGCGCCGATGCCGGGAATCGAGAAGTTGACGCGTATACGGCCGGCCGCTCGTCCACCGGTAGACGCCCGAGAGCTGCCAGTCGTTCGCCAGGAGGCCGAGCGCCTCTGCTGCTCGTCACGACTCGGCGTCTGGTAGATGGAGTTGACCGTGAAGTTGTGCGTCCGGTCGTAGTCCAGCAGCGAGTAGTCGAGGCGCCTGCGTCTCCTCGTCGCTGAGATTCGGCACGCCGGCGGCGAAGTCGGTGTTGTTGATCCCCTGCGCCTTGCTCCAGACGCAGAAGCCGGAGACCATGAACCCGTGGTCGAACCGGCGGGTCACCGAGGTCTGGAGCGCGTTGTAGTTCGCGTAGCCGCTGTAGTCCCACATCCGGATGTTGCCGTAGCCCCGGTACGGCCGCAGGAAGTCGTTCGGCAGCGCCGTCGATCCCAGGAGTCGCGCTCGGGACGCGGGTCGGATCCTGGTTCTGCGGCAGGAACGTCGCGCCGAACGGCACGCGCGTTGATCTGCACCTGCCGCAGCAGGTCGGTCGACCTGGAGCCGACGTAGGCGACGTCGAGGATGACTTCCTCGACCAGCTTGTGCTGGACGCCGACGTTCCACTGGTTGACGCGTGGCGGCTTGAAGTCGTAGGCGGTCGGATTGAGCGACAGCGTCGGGATTGGGATCGCCGCCCGCCGACGTCAGATCCTGCAGCCGGCCCCAATCCAGCCGTCGAGTTCAGCACGCCCGGCGCGTTGGCGATCATGTCGAAGACCATGTTGCCCTGCGGCCGGTCGTAGAAGATCCCGAAGCCGCCGCGCACGATCGTCTCGCCCTTCGCCGGTCAGGTCGTAGACGACGCCGACGCGCGGCGAGACCCGGAACGCGGTCCCGTCCTGCAGCTCGTCGTTGATCCCCTGGCCGGCCTGGAAGGCGCCGTTGAAGCGATTCGAGCCGGGCGTGAGCCGGCCGATGAAGCGCTCCTCGACGGTGTTGGCCAGCGTCGGCGCCACGCCCTGCGGCGATGAGCGTCGGATCCATCCCGCGCCGCACGCAGCCCGCGCCCGGCGCGCCGCCGACGCACACCGGCGTGAAGAGCTTCGCGGCCGCGTTCGCGATTGAACTGGTCCGGCAGGAAGTTCGAGGCCTGCAGCGTCGTGTCCCACTGCGGCGTCAGGTAGTAGAAGCGCACGCCGTAGTCGAGCGTCAGCCGGTCGTTGGGCTTCCAGTTGTCCTGCGCGTACCACTCGATGTTCTTGTAGCGCCACTCGGGCAGCGCGTACTTCGAGGCCTGCGGGTAGATGTTGAACACGCCGGTCGCCGCGTTCGCGTAGCTGAACCCCGTGTCGAACGGGTTGCTCGAGTTGTCGATGAAGTTGATCTGGCTGTTGAAGCTCGCGAAGATGCTCTGCGGCTTGAAGCTGTGCTGGAAGTAGAAGCCGGCCTTCGAGGCGTGCGGCTCCCCAGACCTTCGTCAGGTTCGCGATGACGTCGTGGGTGATGTTCTCGTTGGTGAACGGGCCGCGATCGGTCTGATACTGAGCCGGCGTTGCCCGGTGCGCCCGCCGCGGAAGACGAACTACGGGGACGTAGTCGGCCTGGACCGCGTCCGGGAACAGCAGCGGCAGCGACGAGACGCCGGCGGCCGCGCGGAACAGCTTCGGCGTTCTGGAGCTGATAGTTCAGCGAGTTGTCCGCGCGGCCCCAGCTCAGCTCGAGCGACGTGCTCGAGTTCAGGATGCCGGTCGCGGAGAGCATGTAGTTCGAGCCGGGGTGCACGAAGAGCGTCGGCGTCGGGAGCTGGTCGCTGCCGTTGCCGGCCCACGTCGTCCCGTACGCCTGCAGGATGTCTTCCTTGTTCTTCATGTAGCGGCCGGTGACCCGCCAGTTGTCGGTCGCCTGGAAGTCCATGCGCAGCAGGTCTTCGCGGCGCGGCGGGCTGTCGGGGTCCTGGCTCGTGAAGTTCAGGCCGCTGCCGCCCGAGAAGTTCGCCGTCGGGAAGATGTTCAGCGCGGTGAGGCCGGGCGCATAGAGCCGGTTCGCCGGGAATCCGGCCGAGCACGCCGCCGTCCTGGAAACATCCGCGCGTGTCGGCGGCGCTGCACGGCAGGCCGGTCGCTGTAATCGCGGATGTACGGGAACGGATTGCCGCTGCTGTCGACGCTCTGTGAGAAATCGCCGCGCCGCTCGAGCGCCGTCGGCACGCGCGTCTGACGCACGGCCGCCGGGTCGCTGCGGCGCTGGAATTCCTGGCTCCAGAAGAAGAACAGCTTCCTCTTGTCCTGCGTTGAAGCCCGGGAACGAAGACCGGCCCGCCGATCGTGTAGCCGGAGTCGTTGCGCGAGGTCTTCGGCCTTCGGGATCTCCGGCGTCTCGCGCTTGTTCAAGTAGGTGTTGGCGTTCCAGTCCGAGCGCCGTCCGTACCAGTAGCCGGAGCCGTGGAAATTCTGCGTGCCGCTCTTGGTGACGACCTGCACCTGGCCGCCGACGGCGCGCCCGTACTCCGCCTGGTACGCGTTGGTCAGGATCTTGAACTCGGCGACGGCGTCGATGTTCGTCGTCGCCATGTTGCCGCCGTTGTCGCCGGTGTCGATGTTGGCGACGCCGTCGATCGTGATGTTGTTCGAGTTCGGCCGCTGGCCGTTCACCGTGAAGTCGCTCGACCGAGCCGAGCTCCGCTGTTGCCGCGTGTTCTGCGACAGCGCGCCGGGCACCAGCGTCGCGAAGTTGAAGAGCGCCCGCCCGTTGTTGGCGATGTTCTTCAGCGTCTCGCTTTCGAGCGTGAACGAGCGTTCGCCGCTCGTCGATTGCAGCTCGGTCACGCGGCTCGAACGCTGACTTCCTCGCGTCAGCGCGCCGACTTCGAGCGTCAGCGTTCCGGTCGAGAGCCTGTCGTTCGCGTTCACGACCAGGTTCGTCCGCTCGAGCGTCTTGAAGCCCTGCAGCGTGACCTGGAGCGTATAGGTGTCGGGACGGACGATGGGGAAGACGAAACGGCCGCCGGCGTCGGTCACCGCCGTCAGCACGTTGCCCTGCGTGCGGCTCGTCATCGTGACCGTGACGCCCGGCAGGACGCCGCCCTGCGCGTCCTGGACCTGGCCGGAAACCGATGCGCTCGTCGTTTGCGCGTGAACGAAGGTCGGGATCGTGAGGACCAAAGCCAGGACGGCTGGTCCCATCTGCGTGCGGAGCCTCCGGGCGATGGACATAAGCTTCCTCCCATCACTACGGCCACCAGGCTGCTACTACGTTTAGACTACCGACCGTTGTAGGCCTATGCTGTGCGACTGTCCAGAGGATCGATCGAATTTCTTGGGGCCGGCCGAGATCAAGCTCAGCGGTCCTTCCACTGCTTCAGCAGCGCCAACGCCACCGGGTGTGTCGGATTCCTCTGGAGCAGCCGCTCCAGCACCTGTACGCCCTCGCGAGTTCTGCCGGCGCTGAAATGAATCTTGGCCAGCGTCACGTAGGCGTCCAGATAGTCCGGCGTCTTGGCCACGACGCCTTCGAGAAGCCGAACGGCCGCGTCTGTCTGACCCTTCGCGACCAGTACGAGCGCGAGATTGTTGGCCGCCTCCCCGTGCGTATCTCGTCGCGCCAGCGCCGCGCGGAAGTACTGCTCGGCGCGCACCATGTCGCCGGCTCGGCCGAAGAGCAATCCGAGGTTGTTGAGCGCGGCCGGGAAAGTCCGGCTGCAGCGCGATCGCCTTCTCGTAGAGCGCGCGCGCTTCGCTGTCGCGACCGGTCAGCAGCAGCGCATAGCCGAGGTTGTTCAGCGCATCGGGGTAGTCAGGCGTCGACGCGAGCGCGGCGCGGAAGCGCTCGATGGCCGCCGGCAGATCGCCGCCCTGCGCCAGCAGCGCGCCCAGGTCGTTGTTGGCCTCGGCCAGATCGGGCTGCAGCGCGAGCGCGCGCTCGAACGCCGCGCGCGCGCGCGTCCGTCTCGCCGGTCTTCGCGCAGCAGCGTGCCCAGGCGATAGAGCGTGGACGCGTTCGGGTTGGCCTGCGCGGCGCGCTCGAACGCGACCGCGGCGGGCGCCTCGAGACCCTGATCGAGGAGCTCGCGTCCGTAGGGCAAGTAGTTGCGCTGCGGCAGCGGCGAGTAGAACGTCCCAGGGAACGGCACGGCTCGCGACAGGCGTTCGGCTGGAGCCGCTTCGATCGTCGTGACGTCCGCAGGATCGGCAGGAATGTCCAGCTCGTCCCGATACGCCTTGACGACGTTGCCCGCCGGATCGAGCAGCAGGGCCGTCGGCAGACGCAGGTCCTGCCGGTTCATGAACAGATGCCGGTTGAGGATCGCGTAGCTCAGGCCCACTTCCCGGCTCGCCACCACTACAGGCAACGAGGCCCGCGTCGTCGACTCGACACCCGCCTGCTCGGCGGGCGTGTCGACCGCAACGGCGAGCGCCGCCACGCCGGCCTGGGTCAGCGCCGCGTTCCCGCGCGCGAGCGCTTGAGCCGCTTCGAGAGCGCGGCTCACGCGGGACGACCAGAAGAGCACGATCGCCGGCCGCCCGCGCAGCGCCGCGAGCGAGCGCATCTCGCCGCCCAGGTCCTCGAGGGAGAAGTCTGGCGCCGGAAAAGGTTCGAAGAACCACGTCGCTCCGCGTGATGGGTCGGGACCCGACGCGACGCGCGCTTCCGCCTGCGATCCACTGCTCGCTGGCGCCGACTTCGGCGCGAGCGGTGCGCTGGTAATCGTCTGCCCTTCGACCAGCCGTACGCGTGTGTTCAGCGGAACATCGGTGAAGACCTGATTCGTGCCCGACGGCCACACGACCGTCAGCTTCGTGATCCGCTGACTCGCTCCGAGACCGAACAGCAGCTCCTTCGAATGCTGCGACAGGAACCCGGAGCCGGCCTGGACGATCTTTGTCCGGCGCAGGCGATCGGTCTCGACGATCACGCGCGCGCCGATCGCATCCCGGTTGCTCGTCGTGCCCACGAGCCTGATCGCGAGCGCCGTTGCCTTCGACGCGACGTCGTTCCTGAACAGGCGCAACTGTGGTGCCTGGCGCGCGGCCATGATCGCGATGTCCGCGTCACCGTCGCGATCGACGTCGAGCACGGCGAAGGAGCGGCCGTCCTGGTCGAGGTCGAGCCCGACGGCGCCCGAGACGTCGTCGAAACCGCCCTGGCCGTCGTTGCGCAGGAAGACGTTGCGCTGGCGGCTGGCGATCGAGTCGTGAATCAGCAGCTGGTTGATGGCGCGCCAGGCGTCGTCATAGGGCGTGTTCTTCACGCGCGTCAGCGGCGAGCGAGCCACGACCTGCCGCCAGAAGAATCCTTCCAGATCCTCCGGGGCGGCGCCATGCGCCCTCGTGAGCATGCCGTTGGCGACGTAGATGTCTTCCCACCCGTCGTTGTCAAAGTCGAGCGCGTCGGACGACCATGCCCAGCGACCCATTTCGGCCCGCGCGTCGAGCGTCTTGTCCTCGAAGCGTCCGTTGCCCGTGTTCCGGAAGAGGGAGTTGCCCCGTACGTGCCGGCGATAGAGGTTCCGGATCTCGGCCGGCGCGTCCGTCATGAAAGTCGGTGCGGCGGTCACGCGCAGGCCGGCGTCGCTCCACATGTTGCCGGTGTAGATGTCGAGGAGACCGTCGTTGTCGTAATCGAGAAAGGTCGCGCTCATCCCGGCGCCATGGTCGAGGACGCCGGCGGTCGCGGCGACGTCCTCGAACGTCACGCGGCCATCGCGTCGGCCGCGGTTGCGGTACAGGTTCTTGGTCCCGAAGTCGTTCGCCACGAGCAGGTCGGGCCAGCCGTCGTTGTCGTAGTCGGCCCACGCCGCCGCGAAGTGATAGCGGTCGTTCCCGGCGTCGAGCCCCGCCTCCTCTGTGGCATCGATGAATCGCCCGCGCCCGTCGTTGCGGAAAAGGACGCCGGGCGGCCCGTTGCGGGCGTCGTAGTAGGGCGAGGGTGTACCGGCCTTGTCCTCTCCGGCGCCGAAGAAATACGAGTAGACACAGAGATAGACGTCGAGGAAGCCGTCGCGATCGTAGTCGGCCATCGACATCGAGGTCAGCACGCCCTGGAGCGGCTGGCGAAAACCAAACGCGTCGTGGACGATGGCGAATTTGCCCTTGCCGTCGTTCATGAAGAGGAGCGGGCGCGTTGCCGTGGTCAAGACCAGATCCTGGTCGCCGTCGTTGTCCACGTCCGCGAAGATCGACTGCGCCGTGTCGTCGAGCACGGCGAGACCTGAGTGCTCGGTCGCATCCTCGAACGTCGCGTCGCCGCGCGCCCGGTAGAGGCGATTGGGCAGCCCGGATGGCTGGGACACATACAAGTCGTCGAGGCCGTCGCCGTCGGCGTCTCCCACCGAGACGCCGTGATGGCCGTTCGAGTCACGGGTCAGCACGGAGTCGAGCGTCGCCATCCACGTGTCGAGATCCGTGCCGAGCTGGCGGCGGAACGACTCGGCGCTGCCGAATGCTGCGCCGGTGATCTCTGAAAAGATTGGCGTCCGGGCGCGGCTCGTGAGCCGCGAGTCCGCCACCCATTCAACGACCTGCCACCCTGAGGCCGCGCGCCGCCAGCTCATTCGCCACACGCCGGTGTGCTGCACGCGCCACGCGCTCTTTCCACTGCCGACGATGTCGTAGCGGACGCTGGTGCGGACGACCGGTACCTTGTCGCTGGCCTCGATGGCGGTGATGAGAAACTCGGCGACCGTGATGTCACGCAGATCGCCGAGCAGCCCCTGCAGCTCGGCGCCGAACGAACGGCTGTCGATCGACAGCGCGCTCGGCACGGCCGTTTCGCGTCTCACTTCCAGCGCGCTGTTGCCCTGCGCCGGTGCTTCTCCGACCGGACTGAGGCGGCCGCCGCGAAACCCCGGACCGAGCAGCCACTGAGTTACGTTCGCGGCTCGCGCCGGCCCCTCGCGCAGCGCAGCCCCGAGTTCGCGAAGGCGTGCGCCGAGCTCCTGTGCCTGTCGTTCAGCCGGAAACGCGTCGCTGCCCGGAGCGACGTACTTCATGAACGGCTCGAGCGCCTCCGGCACGGCGAGCTCCGGGCGGTAGGTATCCTGCGCTCGAGCCTGCCCGGCGTCGATTCGCAACGCTCCCTGCGCAAGCGCCAGCACGACAACGATCGTTGCCGCAGTCGTCAGCCGGCGCCGCGTGGCGAGGGGTGTCATCTTCCACTACCGGCCTTGGGTACGCTGGCGGTTGCGGAAAGATCGAGCACGTGCAGCTGGTCGGCGGCCAGTCCGCGCCATTGCCAGCGGCGCCCGCCCGGCATGCGGATCTCCACGTCCACGGTGCCGGTGTGATCACCCAGACCGAAGGAGGCGCGCAGATCGCTCTGCGACAAATAGCTGCCGCCCGAGCGGATCTCCCGCAGCTGTTTCCTCCCCGCGGCGTCGATGGTCACGCGCGCGCCGATGGCGAACCGGTTGCGCTCCGGCCCGGCCACGCGGAACGTCACCCAGTGACGTCCGGTGCGCTGCTTGTTCTCGAGCAGCGTCGGCGCATCGTCCATGTTGCTCACCACGATGTCGGCGTCGCCGTCGTTGTCGAGATCGCCGACGGCCAGCCCCCGGCCCACGCGGGCGACGCGCAAGCCGGCTCCCGCCCGTTCGGAGACGTCGCGGAACCGGGTGCCGCAGATTGAGCAGGATCTGGTTCTTCTGCCGGAAGGTCTCGCCTAGCTTGGGGTAGTTGTCGATGTCCGAGAAGATGTGTCCGTTGGCGAAGAAGAGATCCAGCCGGCCATCGAGATCGGCGTCAACGAACGCCGTGCCCCAGCCCATGCGCACGAATGTCGGGCCGGCGATGTCTGCCGCCGCGCTCGCGTCCTCGAAGTGCCGGCCGTCGAGGTTGCGATAGATCGTATTGCGGTCGTGAGCGAACGCCGTGAGGACGAAGTCCATGCGCGCGTCGCCGTCATAGTCGCCGGCATCGACGCCCATCCCGGCCTGGACTCTGGCGTCGCCGTTCACCGCCACGCCGGCGAGCAGGCCGACGCTGTCGAACGTGCCGGCGCCGAGGTTGCGGTAGAGAAAGTTGGGATTGGAATCGTTAGCGACGAAGAGATCGACGAACCCGTCGTCGTCATAGTCGGTGGCGACGACGCCGAGGCCGTAGGCGCGAGATCGATCGGCGAGGCCGTGCGCCTCGGCCGATTCCACGAAGCGACCGTTGCCGAGGTTCTCGAAGAAGAGGTCGGACTCGCCGGGAAGGCCTGCCGGTCCGACCATGATCCGCGGTCCGGCGCGCCAGACGAGCGAGCGCTCAGCCCGCACCACCGCGTCCCAGTTCGTTTCGACATACCGCGCGACGTACAAGTCGAGGTCGCCGTCGGCATCGGCGTCGAAGAAGGTGCAGCCGGTGCTCCATCCGCCGCCCGCGACGCCGGCGCGTTCGGCGACGTCCGCGAAGGTGCCGTCACCGCGGTTGTGGAACAAGGCGTTCGCACCCCAATTCGTCACGTAGAGATCCAGCCGACCGTCGTCGTCATAGTCGCCCGCGCACACGCCGTTTCCCCACGCGGCGAGGTCTACTCCCGCCTGATGCGACACGTCCTCGAACTTCCATCCGCCGAGGTTGCGATAGAGCGCGTTGCGATGTGCAATTCGCGCGCGCTTGCCGGTGAGCTCGGCAGCCGTCACCAGATAGATATCGAGGCGCCCGTCGCCGTCGTAGTCCACAAGGGCGAGCCCACCGCATGCCGATTCCAGGATGTGGTCCTTCTGTGCGCCGCCACAGTAAGTCTTCGTGGCGAGGCGCGTGGGTTCCTCGAACGTGACCGGCGAGGGCGAGCCATCGTCGGGCGAGGGCGGGGAAGCAGGCGCCGGGCCCATCGCGGACGCGTGGCCGCCGTACGCAGGGATCCTTCGGCGTCGTCTGGCTGAAGCTTCCCTGGAAGCCCAAGCCCAGCGCGACCTCTCCTTCGAGCTGCTGCCGCACCCTCTCGAGCAGTTGCAGGAAGGGGTCGAGGCCGCGGGCCGTCGGTTCCGGCGGCGACTTCGCGAACGCCGCGAGCTCGACCGCGGCGCGGCGCAGATCGGCGCGCAAAGGAGAAGCAATGACGGATGTCGAGGTGGCACCAGGCTCGGGCTCGGCGCCGAGCGCTTCGAGCCGGCGGCTCGCATCGAGCAGCGACTTCCGCCGGTCATTGCCCGCATTGGCCTGCTGCAGCAGGCTGACGGCTTCCCGTTGCAGGCCCAGCAGCCGCGAGCGTTCCGGCCCTGTCGCCGCGGAGCTGCCCGGTGCTTGCGACGCCGCCGGTCCGATCGCCCACAATCCCAGCGACGTGGTCAGGACGACCAGGGTGAATCCAAAGCCGCCGCAGCGCCGACGTCCGCTGTGCTGGAGCATCGGGGGAACCGACTTCAATTCTGAATGCTGAATGGTGAATGCTGAAGTGAATTCCGAACTCACCTCAGCATTCAGCATTCAGAATTGCGAGCGAAGAAACTTGAGCCCGTCCTGCGCGAGGCCGTCCTGGGTCGGCGCCAGCGGGCGCCAGATGGCGGCGGCGCGCGCGATCGATTTCACGGCGAGCGTGAACGACTCGATGACCGCCGGTCCCTGATAGTTGATGGCGCGGCACGCTGTCGACGACTTCGCCCCACGCGATGTGGCCCGATCCCGGAGCGCCACGGTCGTTCTCGCACGCGTGCAGGTGCTTCATCCGCGAGCCGGCCGCCCGGATGGCGGCGCCGATCGACTGTTCCTCGATATTCATGTGGAACGTGTCGAGCAGGAGGCCGCACGCCGGATGATCGACGCGGTCGACGACCTCGATCGCCTGCGACGCGAGATTGAGGAAGCTCGTCTCGAAGCGATTGAGCGGTTCGACGCAGATGACGACGCCGCGCTCGCCGGCGTAGCGCGCGAGCTCCTTGAGCTCGCCGACGAGCAGGTCGAGGTCCTTCTTGCGTTCGTCGGCGGTCGCCTGCCACGTGCGGCCGACCGCGCTATAGAGCGGTCCGACCACGTTGGTCGCGCCGAGCGTCTGCGCGGCGTCGATGCAGTGCTTCACGTAGGCGATCGCGTTCGCGCGCACGCTGGCGTCGGCGTGGATGAGGTCGCGGTCCGGGCTCATCGCCGCGCAGACGCTCGTGCTCAGCCCGAGGTCCTTGACGATGCCCGCGGCCTTCTTGTAGTCGAGATCGCCCGTCCCTTCGATGGGCACCTCGAGCAGATCGAAGCCGAGCCGCGCGACGTGCTGCGCGATCTCGGGGAAGCGGTCGGTGGTGAGCGGGGACGTCCAGATCCAGCTGGTGATGCCGATGGGGTTCATGGACGGAATCATACAATGCTCGAGTGCTGAATGCTGAATGGCTGAAGTAAAGGCTCAATTCGGTCCTTCACTTCAGCATTCAGCCCTTCGAGCACTCGAGCATTGCTCAGAATCTCGGAATCACGATCTTCTCGCCGTTCTTGAGCGCCGACTGGTGCGCGCAGATGCCGACCATCGTCCAGTTGACCGAGGTCTCGGCGTCGGGCATGGCGGCCTTCTCGCCGACGCACGCCAGCAGGAAGTTGTGGACGAGGTGCGGGTGCGAGCCGCCGTGGCCGCCGCCCTGCAGGAACGACAGGTGCTCGGCGTCCTGGATCGCCGCCGGCTGCGTGAAGCGCTGGATCGGCTCCGGCAGCAGGTGCGCGTAGTCCGGCACCTTCACGCGCTCGGGAATCTGCGCTTCGGTCAGCGGCTTCTCCGCCGTGCTCTTCGTGTGGATGACCGGCTCTTCGTTCTCGACCTGCTGCCACTCGAACGACTTCTTCGAGCCGTAGACGTCGAAGCTCTCGCGGTACTGCCGCGCGGTCGTCGAAGAGGCTGCGCGTGACCTCGGCCGCGACGTCCGAGTCGCGCAGCTTGAACGTCGCCGTCTCGATCGCGAACGGGCTGCCGTACTTCGGGATCAGATGCTCGTCGATGCGGCCCGAGCCGTGGCAGACGACGTGCTCGGCGTGCTTGCCGAGAATCGCGAGGCACGGGCTGACGCAGTGCGTCGCGTAGTGCATCGGCGGAAAGCCTTCCCAGTAGCCCGGCCAGCCGTCCATGTCCTGCTGATGGCTGCCGCGCATGAACTGGATCCGTCCGAGCTCGCCCTTGTCGTACAGCTCCTTCGCGAACAGGTACTCGCGGCTGTAGACGACGGTCTCCATCATCATGTAGACCTTGCCGCTCTTGCGCTGCCACTCGACGATCTGCTGGCACTCGTCGATCGTCGTCGCCGCCGGCACCGTGCTCGCGACGTGCTTGCCCGCCTTCAGCGCGGCGATCGACTGCGGCGCGTGGTCGGCGATCGGCGAGTTGATGTGCACGGCGTCGACGTTGGGATCCTTCAGCAGCTCCTCGTAGCTCGTGTAGCGCGTCTTGATGCCGAAGCGATCGCCGACGGCGTCGAGCTCCTTCTGGTCGCGCCGGCAGATCGCGTACATCTCGGCGTTCGGATGGCGCTGGTAGATGGGAATGAACTCGGCGCCGAACCCGAGGCCGACGATGGCGACGCGGACTTTTTTGTCAGTGGGCATAGCGGTTGTCTCTGTCTCAGGGCTCAGGCTCAGGCTCAGCGGGCTCAAGGCTCAGCTGGGAAGAGCCTTCAGATCCCAATCGACCGGCTGAGAGCTCAAGGCTCTTGCCTGAGCCTTGAGCCCTGAGCCCTGAGCCGACCGACTAGTGCGCCCCCCGTCCCCCGCGTCCCTGCGGCTGGACGACGTTCAGGATGCCGTTCATCACGCGCCAGTGCGCGGGGAACGTGCAGAGGTAGGGATAGTCGCCCGCGGTCCGCGGGCGCGCGGAACTGGAACGTCGCGGTCTCGCCCGGCTCGACGAGCTTGGTCGAGAAGAGCACCTGCGGCATGTCCGGCACGTACTGCTGCGCCAGCCCGGACGGCGACTGCGACAGCGTGTCGGCGGCGGTCGCCGATGGCTTCGAGCGACCCGGTGGCGCCGAGCACGAAGTTGTGCTGCATCGCGTCGGGGTTCGTGAACACGATCTCGACGAGCTGTCCGGGCGCGACCGTGAGCTCCGTCGAGATCGAACTTCAGCTGGCCGGGAACGGCGGTCAGGCGCAGCACGACGTCAGGCGCCTGCGGCGCGACCGGCTTGAGCGCCGCGCCGGCGGCGCCGGCGAGGCCGCCGCCGGCGGTGAACGCGACGTGCGCCGCGAGCTCGCCCGGCTTCGTGTAGAGCGTGCCGGCGTTGGTCTGCCGCTCGACGCGGTACTTCCACGGCCCGGCGATCGCCGATCTTGTTGCCGCCGGCCTCGAGGAACATCTGCTCCGGCGTGCCGATGAAGCCGCCGTCGTTGCGCGCGTTCTGGATGCGCACGGTGATCTGGTTCGCGCCCGGCTTGATCGTGCCGGCCGGGAGCGCGAACGCCGGCGGCAGACCGCCGCGGCCGCCGCCGCCGGCGCCGCGGCCGCCGGCAGGCGGCGTGATCGCGAGGCCGTTGACCCAGACCTCGCCGGTGTTGCGCATCGCGCCGAGCGACAGCGTCGGCGTGCCGGTCGCCGCCGCCGCCGGCACGTCAATCGTGCGCGTGAACCAGACGACGCCGTCGAAGTCCGGCAGGCCGCGCGATTCCCAGTTGCCGGGCACCTGCATCTCCTTCCAGTCCGCCGCGACGTCCTTCGCGTTCGGCAGGCGCCAGTCCGGCTTGAGCGCGCCGAGCCGCAGCGCCACCGGCAGCGAGTCGAACGGCAGCGCCGCCTTGTCGGCCTTGTACGCCGTCGTGAAGGTCGTCTTGTGCCGCAGCGCCGCGATGTAGAACGCGCGGCTCAGCCACTTGTCGCGTGTAGTTCTCGGTCTTCTGGCTCTCGCGATAGAGCGCCTGCGAGATGTCGGCTGACTCCGGCATCTCGGCGAGGACGAGCGTCGCCGCCAGCCGCGTGTGCAGATCCGGATCCTGGAGCACGTTGGCCGCCAGCATCGCGCGTCGCCGCCGCCGCGGTCTTCGGCAGCACCATCGCCGCCGCCTTGCGCACGCCGGCCGCGGGATGCTTCAGCGCCGCGACCGCCGCCGCGTACGAGCTGCTCGTCGGCGCGTCGAGCTCGCCGAGTCCCTTGAGCGTCCAGAGCGCGTGCATCGCGCCGCCGTTGATGCCGATGGCGTCGACGCGTCGTGTTCTTGACGAGCGCCTGCAGCTGCGGCACGACGTCCTTCTGGCCGCGCTCGACGATCAGCCGCTGCGCCGTCAGCCGCCACAACATGTTGTCGGAGGCGAGCGCCTCGAGCAGGCCCGGCGGTGTCCTTCATCGACAGCGACCGCTTCGGCGCCGCCGGCGCGTTCTTGTAGGCGACGCGGTAGATGCGGCCGCGCTGATGGTCGCGCAGCGACGACTCGTAGGCGTTGCCGGGGCCGTTGCTGAAGCCCTGCGGCGTCGGGTTGTGCTGGATGATGAAGTTGTACCAGTCGGAGAACCAGACCGCGCCGTCCGGCCCGACCTGCGTGTGGACGGGCGCGAACCATTCCTCGGCGCCGGCCGCGAGGTTCCAGCCGTCGCGCGTCACGAAGCCGGCGCCCTGCTTCTCGATGATGCCCTGGCCGATGAGGTGCGCCGTCGGCTCGTTGATGAACGCGATGCGGTTCCAGTACTCCTTCGGGAACGACCGCGCCGTGTAGAGGTAGTGACCGGCGCCGGCGGTGTAGCCGTTGAACACGTCGACCTGGCGGATGTAGGGCGTCAGCGGATGCACGGCGTAGAACGCGGCGATGCTCTGATAGCCCGAGCCGACGCCGCGCTGTCCGGGCGTCGGCAGTCCCTCGATGCCGTCGAAGAAGCGGTTGGGAATCGCCATGTAGAAGCTCGGATCGTTGTTCGCCGTCGAGCCGAACACGTCGAACGTCTCGCTGAAGCCGAGGCCCCACGTGTTGTTGGTCGAGCCGGTCATGACCTCGAAGTCGCTGCCGTCGGGCTTGAAGCGGAAGGCCGCCTGCGCGAACTGCGAACTGCTTGCCGTTGATCTCGCCGTTGAAGCCCGAGTAGCCGACCACGCCCCAGATGTAGTTGTCGAGCCCGTACTGGAGGTTCGACAGCGCCGCGTGCGTGTCGCGCTGGCCCCAGCCGGTGCTCAGGATCTTGCGCTCGTCGGCCTTGTCGTCGCCGTTGGTGTCCTTGAGGAACAGGATGTGCGGCGGCTGCGCCACGATCACGCCGCCGTTGGCGAACACGAGGCTCGTCGGGATGTTGAGGTGATCGGCGAAGACCGTGAACTTGTCGGCGCGTGCCGTCGCCGTTGGTGTCCTCGAGGATGCGGATGCGATCGTCGCCGGGCTTGCCGGCCGAGCGGTTCGTTCGGATAGTCCACGGTCTCGACGATCCACATCCGGCCGCGCTCGTCGAACGCGAACGCGATCGGCTTGACGATGTCGGGCTCGGTGGCGAAGAGGTCGAGCGAGAACTCGGCCGGAACCTGGATGAACTTCATCGCCTCGTCGACGGCGAACGGCAGCTGATACTTCGGCGCCGGGTCGCGGTTCTCGTAGTTCGGCACGCTCATGCCGTCGACGTAGTCGACCGCCGGCATCTTCAGCTGCTGGAACGCCTGCGCGCGCCGGCTCGGGCACGCTCCAGACGACCGCGCTGCTCGACGAGCGTCTGGAAGCCGGGGTTGTTCCACGTCCGCTGGTCGTGGCCGTAGGCGGTGTAGAAGACGCGGCCCTTGCCCTGATTGCGCACCCACGTCCACGGCGTGCGCCCGGTGCCGTCGACGCGCTCCATCAGCACCGTGCGGTCGGTCGGCGTTCTGCTTCGTGAAGGCGACGGTTTCGTCCCACGTCGCGAACGGCTGCACGCCCTGCACCGCCGGGTGCGACGACTGGACGATCTCGGCGGTGAACTCGCTGCCGCGTGCCCGGACGCTGGCGCCTGCGGCGCCGATGAGCGTGGTGTAGCGCTCGGACCCGGCGAACATCTCGGACGCCGAGTGCAGCGCGACGAGGCCCTTGCCGCCCTCGACGAAGTCGAGCGAGCGCCTTCTCCTGGTCGGGCGTGAGCGTCGGTGTGGTTGCCGTAGATGATGATCGCGTCGTAGTACGCCAGCCGCTCGGCGGTGAGCGCCGCCGGCGAGAGCACCGGCGTCAGCTGGATGCCCTTGCGCGCGAGCGGGGCGCCGATCGGCCTGATAGATGCCGGCGGCCGGATGCGTCGTCTGATCCTGGCCGAGGAAGAGCACCTTGAGCGGGCGTCCGGCGACGCCGCCGGCTGCGGGCCCGCCTGCGCCAGGCTCGCCGCGTCGGCGATCGCGCAGCACCGGGCACGCGGGGAGACAGGGTGGCGACCCACACGGCCATCGCGCCACCGATCAACAGAAAGAGGGATCGCGGTGCACGAGTCACGAATCGCATCAGCAGTGCCTTCCTCGAGTATCAGGGTAGATGTTGTGGAACCGGTTCCGATGGCTCGCGATCTTAGCGCAAGCCGGATCGGTCTGCGGCCATCCATGGATCTTATGAGCCCAACAGCTTGCCTCATCCAAGCGTGCTGTGCTCTCATGCGCTCGCATGCTCGACGCGTTCAGCGCGTCGGTTCAACGACTCAGGGCTCAGGTTGCAGGGGATTCATGAGGTTCGCGTGCGCTCTCTCGGCAGCGCCGTGACCGTGACTACGACAATCGGCGCCGGAGTGATTCACGCGCAGGCTCCGCCGCCGGCCCGCCCAGGCCAAGCCCAATCCCAACGCCGAGCCCGAGACGATGCTCCTCTGGCCCGACGGCGCGCCCGGGCGCGCTCGGCAACGAGGATGCCGATCGGCCGACGCTGACGATCTATCGCGCGCGTCAGCCGTCCGGCGCGTCGGTCATCGTCGCGCCGGGCGGCGGCTATGGCGCGCTGGCCTCGAATCACGAGGGACGGCAGGTCGCGAACCTGCTCAACGCGGCCGGCGTGACCGCGTTCGTCCTCAAGTACCGGCTCGGGCCCACGGTACCGCCACCCGATCGAGCTCGGCGACGCGCAGCGCGCGATTCGCCTCGTGCGCGCCCGCGCGCCGGAGTTCGGCATTGCCGCCGATCGCATCGGCATGATGGGCTTCTCGGCCGGCGGACACCTGGCGGCGACCGCCGGCACCCACTTCGACGCCGGCAAGGCCGACGCCACCGATCCCATCGAGCGCGTCAGCAGCCGTCCCGACTTCCTGATCCTGGCCTACCCGGTCGTCTCGTTCGACCCCGCGATCGCGCACAGCGGCTCGGTGAGGAACCTGCTCGGCGAGAATCCCGATCCGAAACTCATCGAGGACCTGTCGAACGACCTGCGCGTGACGACGCGAGACGCCGCCGACGTTCCTCTTTCACACCAACGCCGACACCGGCGTCGTCGCCGAGAACAGCGTCCGTTTCTACCTGGCGCTGCGCCGCGCCAAGGTGCCGGCCGAGATGCACATCTTCGAGAACGGGCCGCACGGCGTCGGGCTGGCGCTGGGCGATCCGGCGCTCGGCGCCTGGTCCGGCGCTGCTGACGACCTGGCTGCGGGGGCGGGGGCTCACCAAATAGGCTCAGCCGAGGCTCGGCTCAGGCTGCTCTGGCTGGTCTGACCACTTGAGCAGCAATCCTGCAGCCCTGAGCCCGAGCCGGCTGCTGTTTCACAGTACCGAAATACGCACGCCTTGCACGGAAGGCGCCCCGGCCCGGCGCCGTCAAGCGCGCAGATTTCCGGCGCGTCGGTCGCTCCAACCGTGGCGATAATCCCCGGCAAGGTGGCCGCAACCGCGCCGGACGGCCGGCGGCGCGCCTGTTCCGGTTTGCGAAACACGGCGGCAGCCCCGGAACTCGCTTTGTGGGGTCTCCGGGACAGCGTATTCTGAGGCCGCTCCAAGGCGGAGCTGGCCCACCGTAAGAACCCACGATGGCTGCAGGCGCTCATTTTCTGGCGTTCGATCTCGGAGCCGAGAGCGGCCGCGCCATGCTCGGGCGGCTCCGCGCGGGCGTGCTCGACGTCAGCGAGATCCACCGGTTCGTCAACGAGCCGGTCCGGCAGAACGGATCGCTCCACTGGGACGTGCTGCGCATCTGGCTCGAGATCAAGCAGGGGATGGAGCGGGCGGCCGCCACGCCGGTCGACAGCGTCGGCGTCGACGCCTGGGGCTGCGACTACGCGCTCGTCGGCGAGCAGGGCGTCCTGCTCCAGAACCCGTATCACTATCGCGACAAGCGCACCGACGGCGTCATGGAGGCCGTCTTCGAGCGCGTGCCGGCCGACGAGATCTACGCCGTCACCGGCATCCAGTTCCTGCCGTTCAACACGCTCTATCAGCTGTACGCCGCCTGCCGCGCGACGCCGCGCCTCATCGACGCCGCGACGTCGTTCGGCACGATTCCCGATCTCGTGAACTACTGGCTGACCGGCGAGATGACCGCCGAGTTCACCAACGCGACGACGACGCAGTTCATCGATGCGCGGACGCGGTCGTGGGCGACCGACCTGCTGCGCGAGCTCGACGTGCCGACGCGGATTCTGCCGCGGGTGGTCGAGCCGGGAACGCATCGTCGGCTACGTCGGCGCCGACGCGCACCCCTCGCTCCACGGCACGCGGGTCGTGGCGCCCGCCTGCCACGACACCGGGTCGGCGGTCGCGGCCGTGCGCGCCGACGGCCACCGCGCGTTTCTGAGCTCGGGCACGTGGTCGCTGCTCGGGACCGAGCTGCACGCGCCGGTGATCACGCCGCGCGCGCGCGAGCTGAACTTCACGAACGAAGGCGGCGTCTGCGGGACGACGCGGCTGCTCAAGAACATCGCCGGCCTGTGGCTGCTGCAGGCGTGCCGGCGCAACTGGGCGGAGCAGGGACACCACTTCGGCTACGACGAGCTGCTGGCGCTGGCGCCGAGTCGCGGCACGGCTTCCGATCGCTCTTCGATCCCGACCATCCGACGTTCCTGCACCCGCGCAGCATGGTCTCGGCGATCGCGCGACTACTGCCGCGAGACCGGTCAGCCGGAGCCCGACGGGCCGGCCGCGTACGCGCGCGCGATCCTCGAGAGCCTGGCCTTCAAGTACCGCGTCGTGCTCGAATCGATGGAGGAGCTGACCGGCATCGCCATCACCGAGATTCGCATCGTCGGCGGCGGCTCGCGCAACCGGCTGCTGAATCAGTTCACCGCCGACGCCACCGGCCGCGTCGGTCGTGGCCGGGCCGGTCGAAGCGAGCGCGCTCGGCAACATCGCCATGCAGATGGTGGCCACCGAAGCCGTGGCGTCGCTCGCCGAGGCGCGGCAGATCATCGAACATTCGTTCCCGGTCGAGCGCTTCGAGCCCGTCGCGCCGGACGCGCTGGAACGCGCACTATCGACGTTTTCAGGAATACCTGGAGCCGACCTGTGTCTGAGACCCCGACGCTCGAAACGACTTTCCTCAAGAATCTCTGGGACGCCCGCGAAGCGGCGGCGCTCGAGGCCAAGCCGCTCGAGCTGCTGCGCTATCGCTCGAACCTGCTCGGCGCGGATCTGCGGATCACGAACTTCGGCGGCGGCAACACGAGCTCGAAGTTCGACCTGCCCGATCCGCTGACCGGCGAGCCGCGGCGCGTGATGGCGGTCAAGGGCAGCGGCGGCGATCTGCGCGTCGATCGGCACGTCCGGGTTCGCCGTGCTCTACATGGACAAGCTGAACGATCTCGTCGGGCGCTATCGCGGCGAGGCGCACGAGGACGAGATGGTCGGCTTCTACCCGCTCTGCGCGTTCGGCGAGAACCGCGTCGCCGCGTCGATCGACACGGCGCTGCACGCCTTCCTGCCGTTCCCGCACGTCGATCACCTGCACCCCGACTGGGCGATCGCGCTCGCCGCGAGCGCCAACGGGCGGCAGAAGCTCGACGAGTTCAACAAGAAGTACGGGCGCCGCATCGCGTGGGTGCCGTGGCAGCGGCCCGGATTCGAGCTCGCGCTGATGCTGCGGAAGGCGGTCGAGGCGACGCCCGGGCTGCGACGGCATCGTGCTCGGCGGCCACGGCCTGTTCACGTGGGGCGAGACGCAGCACGAGGCTACCTCAGCAGCATCAAGACCATCGATCAGATGGGCGAGTTCGTCGCAGGATCACGCGAAGCGCGCCGGGCGGCCGCTCTTCGGCGGCGCGTCGGCCACGACGGCGCGCCGAACCGCGAGGCGCTCGTCACGGCATCCTGCCGTACCTGCGCGGCGCGGTGTCGTCGAACCGGCGCGTGATCGCGCACTACGACGGCGGCGAGGACGCGATCGCGTTCGCCAACGCGCAGTGGGCCGAGTCGCTCTGCCAGATGGGCACGAGCTGTCCCGGATCACTTCCTGCGCACGCGCATCTCGCCGCTGTTCGTGCCGTTCGACGCCGCGACCGACGGGCTCCCGGCGCTCAAGACGCGCATCGCCGAGCGGCTCGTGCAGTATCGCGCAGGACTACGCCGCCTACTACAAGGCGCATGCGCTGCCGGATTCGCCGGCGCTGCGCGATTCGAATCCCTCGGTCGTCGTGATTCCCGGGCTCGGCCTCTTCGGCTTCGGCAAGGACAAGCGCGAGGCGCGGATCACGTCGGAGTTCTTCGTCAACGCGATTCACGTGATGTCGGGCGCGAACGCGCTCGGCGCCGCGAGCGGCGGACAAGGCGACGGGCGCGCCGCCCCAGGCGCGGCATCCCGGAGCAGGCGGCCGACTTCAAGAGCTTCGAGAACTACGTCGCGCTGCCGCGGTCCGAGGCGTTCCGATCGAGTACTGGGCGCTCGAGGAAGCCAAGCTGCAGCGGATGCCGCCCGAGCGCGAGTTCAGCCGCAAGATCGTCGTCGTCGTCGGCGGCGCGAGCGGCATCGGCCGGGAAGTCGCGCTGCAGATCGCCAAGCGCGGCGGTCACGTCGTCGTCGCCGACATGAACGTCGCGAGCGCCGAGGAGGCCGCGACAGGAAGCGGCGGCGCTGTCGTCGAAGGAGATGGTGCTGGCGACCGCGCTCGACCTGACGTCGCGCGACAGCATCGCGGCCGCGTTCCGCGCCACGGTCGATCGCTTCGGCGGCATCGACGCGATCGTCAACACCGCGGCGATCTATCCGACGCCGGCGCCGGGCACGCCGCCGGAGGACGACGTGGGCCAAGGCGATGCACGTCAACGTCACCAGCAACTACGTGCTGGCCGACGAGGCCGCGAAGATCCTCAAGGAGCAGGGGCTGCCGGCGTCGATCGTGCTCACGAGCTCGGCCAACGCCGTCGTGCCGAAGCACGGCAGCGAGCCTTACGACGTCAGCAAGGCGGCCATCAATCACCTGATCCGCGAGCTGGCGATGGGCCTCGGCCCGCTCGTGCGCGTCAACGGCATCGCGCCGGCGACGGTCGTCGCCGGGTCGGCGATGTTCCCGCGGATCGCGTGATGGTGTCGCTGCAAGAAGTACGAGATCGCGTTCGACGAATCGGAGTCGGTCGAGAGCCTGCGCGACGAAGCTCGCCGAGTTCTACGCCCGGCGCACGATCACGCGCCGGCCGATCCTGCCGGTCGATTGCGCCAACGCGATCTGCTGGCTGGCCGGCGACCAGAGCGCCAAGACGACAGGGCACGTGATCCCGGTCGATGGCGGGTTGCCGGAGGCGTTCCTGCAGATAAAGACGTGGCGCACGGCAGACCGTCACACGAAGATCGCGAAGACCCGAAGATCACGAAGAGGCCTTGCTTTTGAGGTTGTTTCTTCGCGGTCTTCGGATCTTCGACGGCCTTCGCGCGAGTTTGTCGTGAACCGACTCGCCTACCGCGCTGCCACCTGCATCAACCGATCGTTCGGGTAGATGTGATCGACGGTCTCCGGCGTGACGAGCTGGTGCTTGACGAAGACGGCGGGCGGCACCGGCCGGCGGTGCAGGATGTCGAGCGCGACGGCGACGATCTCGGTGCCGTACTTCTCGGGGAAATACGCCACCGAGCCGATGAGGCGCGTGCCGACCTCGCGCAGTTCGGCGCGGCCTTCGGGCGACGCGTTCTGTCCCATGACCGCGCAGCTCTCGGCCCGTCCGGCTTCCTGAAACGCGCGCAGCGCGCCGAGCGCGCTCGGATCGTTGATCGCGCCGACCAGGAGCCGGCGCGACTTCGACGTGCGCAGGTGCTTGCGCATCGCCTCGAAGCTCGGGCCGAGGTTGCCGTCGCCGTCGAGATAGGTGACGCGGCAGTTCTCGAGCTGCGGGTAGACCTCCTTCATGCCGACGAGCATGCCCGTCAGGCGCATCTTCGGCAGGCTGCCGGCGCGCTGCAAGCGCGATCATCGCGATCTCGTCGACTTCGCCCGGCCAGTGCTGCTTCGCCCAGCGGCCCAGGTACCGGCCGCCGATGAGGCCGGCCTCGTAGTTGTTGGCGCCGAAGTAGGTCGCGCCCGGATGCGGAATCTCGATCGCGATGAGCGGGATGTTCGCCTCGCGGTACTTGGCGGCGACGATCGGCGCGACGTGCTCGTCGGTCTGGAACTCGATCACGAGATCGACCTTCTCGCGCACCAGGACGTCGGCGTTGCGCTGCGCGATCTTCGGGCTGTAGCGGTTGTCGACCGAGATGAGCTCGATGCCCTGCGCGGCGGCGGCGCGCTGCAGGCCGTCGGAGATTTCCTTCGAGAACTGGTAGTCGGTGCCCTGCGCCGCGTAGCCGAGCCGATACGGCTTCTGGCGGAACGGCCGCACGTACGATCGATACAGGTTCTCGCCGACCTTCTCGATCATGCCGCAGCGCTCGAGGGTGTAGAGGAGCCGGAAGGCCATGCTCTTGGGCAGCCCGCTGCGGGCCACGACTTCACGCAGCGGGAGCGCTTCCCCGGACGAGCGGAATGCGGCCAGCACCTCGGACGAGTGCATGACCGACTTCACGAGGTAGGGATCGCGCGACGGCGGCTTCGGCTTCATGGACATACCTCGAGCACGTTCCCGTTCCTCATTGCGAAACGTTTCGAAGCATAGCATGACGGCGCTGCGGGTTGCAAAATGGCCAAATAAGGCCAGTATTCGCATTTTGTCGTCTGAGGCCGGCCTGTTACCCGTTTTGCTCGTGTTTTGCCGTGCGGGACGTCCGCCGGGTTCAGGGTTCAGAGTTCATGGGTTCAGGGTTCGGGTTTCTCGGGATTCGAGCGAGCCTCGAACCAGAGCCCAGAACCCGCTTGAACCCTGAACCCAGAACCCAGAACCCTGAACCACTGAACTCAGTCACAGCCGCGCCAGCGACAACCCTCCATCAACGTGTATCACGCTGCCGGTCGCATACGGCAGGTCGCCGCGGACGAGCGTCGCGACCGCGCGGCCGACATCGTCGGGCTGACCCCACCGTTGCTCCGGGACCAGGCCGTCGGCGATGCGCTGGTCGTAGCATCTGGCGCACGCCGGCGGTCATGTCGGTGCTGATGATGCCCGGCCGGACCTCGAAGACCGGGAAGATCGTGAGCCGCGAGCCGCACGGCGAAGAGCTTGGGCGGTCATGGCGAGGCCAGCCTTGCTCACGCAGTACTCGCCCCGGTTGGGCGAGGCCATCTCGGCCGACACCGATGTGACGAAGACGATCGCGGCGCGGAACGCCGGCGTCGGCCTTGCGCCGGGCGACCATGTCGCGCGCGAGCGCCTGGGTCAGGAAGTACGGGCCCTGCAGGTTCGTGCGCATCAACTCCTCGAAGCTCTCTTCGGTCGCTTCGAGCAGATCGGCGCGGACGCGCGGGGCGCGGCCGGCATTGTTGATGAGGGCGTTCAGCGCGCCGTGCCGTGCACGCACCGCTGTCGACGAGCGCGCCGCGCGCCTCGCGGCTCGAGACGTCGGCGGCGACGTAAGTGACGCTGCTGCCCGAGCGTCTGGAGTTCGGCGACGACCGGCGCGACCTCGGCGGCGGGTCTGACGCCGCTCAGAACCAGATCCCATCCCTCGCGGACGAGCGCGCGCGCGATACCGAGTCCGATGCCGCGGGTGCCGCCGGTGACGAGGGCGACGGGGCGGGTAATGCCTTCAGGCTCATGGCTCATGGCTCAGGGCTCAAGCAAAAGCTTCGAGATCTTACTCCGAGGTTTTGCCTGAGCCTTGAGCCCTGAGCCCTGGGCCCGGACCAAAAAACGCCAGATACGGCCCGTTCTCGGCGAGCCGCTTCACGTACAACGCGGCCTCGCGCGCGTGGTAGTCGCCCCACTGGCTCGACTCGCCGCGCGGAACGCGCGCCCCGGCCGGAACGTGATCCCAGCCGTTCGGCCAGTGATACACCGAGTGCAGCAGCAGCCCCTGATGGCTCGGCGTCCTGGCTCAGGTACGGGCCGGCCTCGTCGAAGAGCGTGTCGAGCACGCGCAGTCCGGCCTGCGTGTAACGCGATCCGTCCTCCATCACGGTCGACTCGCTCCGCTCGCTCGCCTCGGCCGCAGGCGCTGCGCTGTTGCAGGAACCGGCCGAAGCGCAAGCAGGCCCTGCGCGCCAATGGCCGCGGCCGAGCTGTCGACGGGCTCGCGATCGTTGAAGGGATCGGACGGCGCGGCTGCCCCAGTCGCCGAGTGCCGACAGCCCGGGCGCGCCGGTGTCCCAGTAGGGGATGCCATCGGCACAGGCGGCCGAATCGATATAGAAGTCGCACGTGGCGCGCGCCGCCTCGAGGAGCGCCGGCCTCGGCGCTCGCGGCTCCCGACGACTCGGCGTCGTCGGCGGTGAGCGTCGAGAGGAACTCGAGCTGCTCGGCAAAGCCGAGCATCGCCCACGCGAGTCCGCGCGTCCAGGTGCTGAAGGGCGAGTAGCCCTGCTGTGTGCTCGGGCCCCGATACGTGCCGTTGGCGACGTTGAAGAGGCTCTCGTGCGCCACGCGCCCGCGCACGTCGTACGGTCCGCCACTGCGCGCGTAGAACACGTTGTAGCTGCGCCGTCGCCGCGCGTGCTGCACGAGCCGCGCGAGGAGGTTGACCTGCGCGTCCTGTTCCTCGACCAGGCGGTGGCCGAGCAGGTGCGAAAGTGCGAGCGCGCGCAGCGATCGGATGGTGTCGACGAAGAGCGAGTGCGCGCCGTTGAACGAATAGATGTAGCCGCCGTCGGGCAGCGTCGTCCAGCGGCGCGCCTGCACGGCGCCGCTGACCTTGAGCGCGAGCGCGTAGAACCGCCGCTCCCACTCGCTGGCGTCGATGCGTCCCTCGACCGCCATGCGCCACAACGCGCCGTAGGTACTGACGTTGTTGAAGCCGTGATCGTGGACGCCGACGTGGGTGAGGTGCGGCGCCATCCGCGTCAGGGTGCGCTCGCGGCCGAGCTCGAGAAATTCCCGCTCACCGGTGGCGTCGAACTGGAGGAGCGAGGAGCCGTACTGAAACCCTTCGGTCCATTCCGTCCACCCACGAGCCGTGTATCGGCCCTCGACCGTGAAGACCGGGGCGCCGTCGCCCGGCCGCGACGACTGTTCGATCGAGCGGATCTTGCCGGCCGACAGGGCAAACAGCCGGTCGATTTTCGGCACGAGATCCGTCGGAGTGCGCGTGCGATCGATGCGAATCATGTGGTCGGCAGGCCTCTTGGGGTGACCGTCACCCAGCGGGGGCATATCATATATGATCCGTTGACATCGGCCGCCATGCGGCCAATACTCTCTCCCCGGGCCCCATGCCCCAACCCGACTCCCTCACCCCCGTTTCGGCTTGGTGTTCCGGGCTTCCGCCTGCAGCCGCGGAGGCTTCAGCAGACGTTCACCCGGCGCGACCCGACCTCGTTGCGCAGCCGGCGCGACTTCCTGACCGGCATTCCCCGCCGCCCGCTCCCCGACGACGACTATTGGATCAGGGTGCACCGGCGGGCGATGGCGTGCCGGTTCGAGATCACGCTGGCCAGCGGCGACGCGGCGTCGGTCCCGGCGGCCCGCGCAGCGCTGAACGAGATCGACCGCATCGAGGACCAGCTGAGCGTGTTTCGCGAGGCGAGCGTCCTCAGCCACCTCAACCGGCGTGCCGCCCTCGAGGCGGTCGAGGTCGATCGCGATCTGCTGGACCTGCTGGGCGAGTGCCGCGAGCTTGCGCGCGCCACCGGTGGCGCGTTCGACGTCACGTCGACACCGCTCAGCCGGTGCTGGGGCTTCCTCGCGCGCGACGGGCGCGTGCCTTCGCGAGAAGCGATCGAAAAGGCCCGCGCGCTGGTGGGGTTTGACGCCGTCAACCTGGCGGCCCTCGACGGGGCGCGACCGACCGTGCGCTTCGAGCGCCCGGGAATCGAATTGAACCTCGGCGCGATTGGCAAAGGGTACGCCCTCGATCGCGTCGCCCGCGACATGCGCAGGTCCGGCGTCGCCCACGCGCTGCTCTCGGCGGGCTGCAGCAGCCTGCTGGCGATCGGTGGCCGTGATGCCGGCTGGCACGTGACCGTCGTCTCGCCGGGACAGACCGCGGTTGGCGCCGACCGTCTCCTCGCTAACGTCTGGCTGCGCGACGCCGCGCTCGGCACGAGTGGCGCCGGCGAACAGTTCGTCATCGCCGATGGCACCCGCTACGGGCATGTGATCGACCCGCGTACCGGCTGGCCCGCCTCGGGCGTGCTGAGCGCCAGCGTCATCACGGGAAGCGCCGCCGTCGCCGACGCGTTATCGACAGCGTTTCTGGTTGGCGGCCCCGAGTTAGCCGAACGCTATTGCGCCACCCATCCAGACGTAATGGCACTCGTGACGCCGGACGATGGTTCAGAGACGCGAATGTTCGGAAGCGTTGCGGGGGTGAGCGTAGAGACAGCAAGCGCCCGCGGCCCGAGCGCGGCGCGAAGTCGCCGCGCGAGAGCGAGCGGGGGTGGGGCCCCGCGAGCATTGAGTAATGCAGACCGTACTGCCGCGAGGTAGCAAGGCGCCGATGCAGAACTCCTTCAGCCTGTCACCTCTCCAACAGATGGCGCTCGTCGTGCTCCGCACCCTGATTGGGTGGCACTTCCTCTACGAGGGCTACACGAAACTGCTGCAGCCGGCGTGGGGCCGTAGCGGTGCTCCGGTGGCGGCGTGGTCGTCGGCGGGTTACTTGAAGGCCGCGACGGGGCCGCTTGCGGACGTCTTTCACTCGCTTGGGAATGCGTCCTGGATTGGCACGCTCGACCTCATCGTCGCGGCGCTGCTCGTGGCCGTCGGCCTCAGCTTGATGCTCGGCCTCTTCACGCAGGCCGGCTGCGCCGGTGCGCTCGGCCTGCTGGCGATGTTCTACCTGTCGGCGATTCCCATGGGCCTCCCCGAGGCGCGGGCCGAGGGCACGTACCTCATCGTCAACAAGAACCTCATCGAGGCTGCGGGAGTGGTCGTGCTGGCCGCGTTTCGCACCGGCCGCATCGCCGGGCTCGATTCTTATTGGGCGTCGCGCCGTGCCGGATCGGATCGGCAGGCGTCTCCCGCGGCCGCAGAGAACCGCGATCTGACTCCAACGAGAGGCTCTATGAACCTGACGCCCGAACAAGTCGAGCAGGGCCGTCGCAATTTCCTGAAGGTGCTCGCCGGCACGCCAGCGCTCGCGGCGCTCGGCGTTTCCGCGGCGCTCAAAGGACCCGTGCCCGGCGGCCCGATCCGTGTGGGATTTGTCGGTGTCGGCAGCCAGGGCCGATCGCTCCTCGGCAACGTCGATCCGGCGTTTGCCGAGGTACGAGCCCTCTGCGACATCAACCCCGAACAGCCTCAAGGCCGCCGACGAGGTCATGAGCCGCAACTCGTGGCCGCCGGCCCGGCACTACGCCGACTGGCAGGACATGCTGCAGAAGGAAGATCTCGAGGCGGTCATCATGGCGCCGCCGCTCTGGGCGCACGCCGATATCGCGGTGGGCTGCCTCGATGCGGGCAAGCACGTGCTGTGCGAGAAGATGATGGCGTGGGACGTGCCGAGCTGCGAGCGCATGCGCGACGCGGCGCGCAAGAACAACAAGGTGCTCGAGATCGGTTACCAGCGCCTGTCGAGCCCGATGTATCAGGCAGCCTACGACGGCATCCTCCAGACCGGCGTCCTCGGCGACATCTATCACGTCCGACTGGCGTGGCACCGCAACGGCTCGTGGCGGCGCAAGGGCGACGCGCCCGCGCCCGACTACAATCCCTCGAAGTGGGGATATCCCGACTGGGATCACCTTCTCAACTGGCGCTTGTACTGGAAGTACTCGCAAGGGCTGATGGCCGAGCTCTGCAGCCACCAGATCAACGCCGCCAACTGGTTTCTCGGCGCCGCCCCGGACGCGGTCGTCGCCTCCGGCGGCGTGTATCGCTTCCCTGAAGGCAATCGCGAGGTCTTCGATCACGTGTACGCGACCTTCGACTATCCCGGTGGCCGGACGGCCATGTTCTCGTCGATCGAATCGAACGCGTTCGACGACTACTACGAGATGTACATGGGCACCAAGGGGACGCTCATCATGAACCGCGAGCAGGACGCGCTCCTCTTCGAGGAGGCCAGCTCCGCAAGCCGGGAGAGGGCAGCGCCGCGAGCCGGGCGACGGCGGTCGAGACGACGCCGCGGACTGCGGGCCCCGCGGCGCAGTCGTCCGAGACGATGAGCGGCAATACGCGGCAGGCGTCGGCGCCGGCGGCGGCGCAAGGCGTGGCCGGGCCGCCGAACGTGCGCGTGCGCGGCTCGCGCATCATGATTCAGCGCTTCTGTTCGGCCGTCCGCGTCGGCACGCCGCTCTCGTGCGGCGCCGACAAGGCGTTCGATTCCGCGCGGGCCTGCATCCGCGCCAACGAGGCCATCAAACAGAAGGCGCGGTTGACGATATGACCCCCAACGCACTCAAGCTCGCCTCGTCGCTCGCGGCCGCGGGCAAGGCCGGCCACCTGACCAAGCAGCAGTTCGTCTACACGACGCTGCGCGAGTCGATCATCCGCTGCGAGCTCGGTCCGGGCACGCGCCTCGTCATCGACGACCTGGCGCGGCAGTTCAAGGTCAGCATCATCCCGGTGCGCGAGGCGCTCCGCTTCCTGCAGTCGGAAGGGCTTGTCCTCAGCGTCGCTCACGTCGGCGCGACCGTGGCGCCGATCTCGCGCGCTTCGGTGGTCGAAGTGTTCACGCTGCTCGAAGGCCTCGAGGTCGTCGCGGCGCGCGTGGCGGCCGAACGCGCAACCCCGGCCGATTTCGAGACGCTGGCCGGATTCGTCGCCGAAATGGATCGCGCCCTCGAAGCCGGGTCGCCGCTGCACTGGGCCGAGATCAACACGCGCTTTCATCTCGCGATCAGCCGCCTGGCCGACATGCCCATCCTGCACGACATGATGCAGCGCGCGGTCGACTACTGGGATCGCGTGCGCCGCTTCTATTTCCGCGACGTGCTCATCCACCGCACCCGGCTCGCCCAGGCCGAGCACCGCGCTATGCTCGTCCAGATGCAAGCGCACGAGATTCCCGCGCTCGAGGAAACCATCCGCGACCACAACCGCGGGGCGCTCGCCGCCTACATGGCGCATCTGGAAGGTGTGGTCGATCAAGAAAAGAAGCGGGAGCGTCCCGCGTGAGTGATGGCGCGATATGTTCGCGTCGCGGCGCTCAAGAACGCCGCCCTCCTCAGGCGTCACCTCGAGTCGGGCGGTATCGATCTCGGCTTCGACGATGCGCTCGTGCCGGCAGCCGAGTCGCCGTTCGGGCAACCGTTCATCGACGGATCGGTGCGCGTCGGCAACCGGTTCTGCGTCCTGCCGATGGAAGGTTGGGACGGCACGACCGCCGGCGAGCCGAGCGACCTGACGCGCCGGCGCTGGCAGCGTTTCGGCGCGAGCGGCGCCAAGCTGATCTGGGGCGGGGAAGCCGTCGCCGTCCGTCACGACGGCCGCGCCAACCCGAATCAGCTCCTGATGTCGGAACGCAACCAGCCGGCGCTGGCGGCACTCCGCGACGAGCTCGTGACCGCGCATCGCGCGCGCTTCGGCGCCAACGCCGACAGCGACCTCTATCTCGGCCTGCAGCTGACGCACTCGGGCCGCTTCTCGCGTCCGAACGTGTGGAACCGGCCCGAGCCGCTCGCGGCGCACGTCAATCCGGTCCTCGACAAGCGCTTTCCCGGCGGCGTCCCGCTGATGACAGACGACGAGATCGATCGCCTGATCGACGACTTCATCGATGCCGCCCGGCGCGCCTACGACGTCGGCTTTCAGTTCGTCGACATCAAGCACTGCCACGGCTACTTCGGGCACGAGCTGCTGAGCGCGCGCGACCGCGACGGCCGGTACGGCGGCAGCCTCGAGAACCGCACCCGCTTCCTCACCTCGGTCGCCGACGGCATCCGCGCCGCGGTGCCGGGGCTTGGCATCGGCGTTCGGCTGTCGGTCATCGACAGCGTGCCGTATCGCAAGACGGCTGACGGCCCGGGCGAGCCCGAGACCAACGCCGACGGTTATCGCCACGGCTTCGGGGTCGTGGAGAATGCCGAGCTCGATCGAGCGGTGCTCGACCGGTCGCTGACTGAGGGACGCGAGTTCCTCCGCGCTCCTGCAATCCCGCGGCATCCGCTGGGTGTGCCTGACCGCCGGCAGTCCGTACTACTGCCCGCACGTCGTCCGGCCCGCGCTCTTTCCGCCCGCCGACGGCTACGAGCCGCCCGAGGATCCGCTGCGCGGCGTGGCGCGGCAGATTCGCGTCACCGCGACGCTCAAGTCGGAGTTCCCCGACATGGTCTTCGTCGGGTCGGCTTACACCTACCTACAGGAGTGGCTGCCGAACGTCGGCCAGTACACGCTGCGCCATGGCATGACCGACTTCGTCGGCCTCGGCCGCATGATGCTGTCGTATCCCGAGCTCGCGGCCGACGTGCTCGAAGGCAAGCCGCTCACGCGCAAGCTCGTGTGCCGGACGTTCAGCGACTGCACGACGGGCCCGCGGCTCGGCCTCGTCTCGGGCTGTTACCCGCTCGACCCGCTCTACGTCGCGCATCCGCACGCGGCGGCCCTCAAAGGATCGAAGACCCCGGCAAGCAGGCTGAGGCCCCGCCTGGCAAAGAAGCGAAAGCGCCCGTCCGGCCATGAACCGCCATCCCGACGAGCGTTCCCGGCAGATCGTCGCCGTCCTGACGGCCTTTCTCTCGCTCTTTGCCGTCGTCGGCTTCGCCTTGTACGGCCTTCCGCGCTTCTATCCATATTTCGTGCAGGAGCTCGGCTGGACGCGGCAACAGGTGACGTCGGGCAACGCCTACAGCAAGATCTTCGTCGCGCTGGCGTTCGGGTTTCTCGCCGGGCGGCTGGTCGACCGGTTCGGCCCGCGCCGGCTGATGCTCGGCGGCATCGTCATGGCCGGCGGTGCGCTCGTCGGCCTGTCGTACGTGACCAGCCTCGGCGCCTTCTATTTCTTCTACACCTTCAACGCGCTCGGCTACGTGTTCGGCGGGCCGCTGCCGAATCAGGTCCTGCTCTCGCGCTGGTTCGACAAGGGCCGCGGTAAGGCGATGGGGATCGCCTATCTTGGCATCGGCGTCGGCGGGGCGCTCGTTCCGCTCCTCGCGTTCACGCTGACACAGGCGTGGGGCTGGCGCGGCGCGCTTCGCGTCCTCGGCTTTCTGATGATTGCGATCGCCCTGCCGATGGCGTACTTCGTGCGCGAGCCGGCACGGGCCGCGAGCGCCGTCGCGTCGGCGATCTCGCTGCCGTCGCTCAAGAACATCCTCACCCGGCCGGCGTTCTACTTCCTGATGCTCGGCAGCATGGCGTCGATCGGCGCCGTCGGCGGGACGATTCAGAATCTGGCGCTCTATCTGAGCCTCGATCGCAAGCTGCCGCAGGTCGAGATCGACACGACGCTCTCGATCATCCTCGCCGGCAGCGTCATCGGCCGCCTGACGATGGGCTGGCTGGCGGACCGCTGGCCGAAGAAGCACGTGATGTTCCTGGTCTACGTGATCGTCGCGCTGTCGATTCCGCTGCTGGTCTACGCGCCGACGACCACGACGCTCAAGATCTGCGCGTTCCTCTTCGGCATCGGCCTCGGCGGCGACTACATGATCATCCCGCTCATGGCCGCCGAGCTCTACGGCGTCGCCATCCTCGGCCGCGTCATGGGCATCGTCCTCACCGCCGACAGCGTGTCGGAGTCGCTCGTGCCGATGCTCGTCGCGTCGATGCGCGACAGTACCGGCAGCTACACGTCAGGATTCCTCGTGCTCGTCGTGCTGGCGGCGCTCGGCGCCGTGGCGGTGGCGATGCTGCCGCGATCGGGTCAGCAGCGCTGATCGCAGAGCGCGGATCACACGAAATCCTAAAGGGACGCGGATCGCGGATCACGTGAGGTTCACGGGACGCGGATTACGCGGATCGCTGTCAGGTTTGACGGGACGCGGATGGCGCGGATCGCTGTCAGGTTTGACGGGACGCGGATTGCGCGGATCGCTGTCCGGTGTGACGGGACGCGGATTACGCGGATCGCTGCCAGGTCTGACGGGACGCGGATTACGCGGATCGTCGGTCACGGGACGCGATAATGTCCGCGGGCCGCGGATTCGCCGGCTTGGGAGGTCCATATACTGAGGGCGGCCGACATCGGTCCGTGCAATCTCTGGCGCTCCTCGGTCAACAGGCTCAACGTTACAGAATCACGATCGTCCGCGCGACTCGCACCAACGCTTCAGGAGACCGGCATGAAGGCGAATGAGACTACTGGCCCGCGGCCCGCAACGGGATCTGCCAGCCTATCTCGCAGGATTCGCGTGGCAAGAGAGCCCTCCCTACTGGTTGGGCTGCTGGCTCTCATCGTGTGCGGTGGCATGCGCTCCGATCCGACGTCGGCGGCGACACGAGTAGCGCCGACCTACGAAATCGCCTTCGCGAGCTTTGGTCCGATCAACGCCGACATGTTCATCGCCGATGCGGACGGCCGCAACCCGCAACCACTGCTACCGCACGCTGGATTCGACGGCAATGGTTCGTTCTCGCCCGATGGCAAGTCAATCGTGTTCACTTCGGAACGCCATGGTTCGTTCGACATCTACCGTGCGCGTATTGACGGATCCGGCCTCGAGCACCTCGTGGACGATCCGGCCTACGATGACCAGGCGACGTTGTCGCCCGACGGCCGATCGATGGCGTTTGTTTCCACCCGTAGCGGGCAGGCCGACATTTGGATTCTAGAGTTGGCGACGAAGAAGCTGCGGAATCTGACCAGCCATCAGGCGGGGGATTTTCGCCCTGCGTGGTCGCCGGACGGACAGTGGTTGGCGTTCACCTCGGATCGGGATTCGCGGAAACCGAGAGCGAACTTTGTATTACGGCACTCGACCGAAATCTACCTGATCCGACCCGATGGGACGGAGCTGCGGCGCGTCACACAGGCGCAGACGTTTACCGGCAGCCCTGCCTGGTCGGCCGACGGCAGGCAACTGGTCTTTTACGAGGCGGCGCTTGCCGAGGCCGGGAAGATCACCAGCGTCACCCGGCAGCGTGGCAGCACACAAATCGCCACGATAGATCTCGCGACCCAGGAACGCCGCGTGTTGACCACCGGTCCCGGCGAGAAGTGGTCGCCACGGTTCGTGGCGGATCGGGTCGCCTATGCCAGCGGCGGCCTTGAAGGAGGCCTTGAATTTGTCACTGGGACAGCGGGTGTGAGGGGCGAGGTCCGCGTGCCCGGTTGGTCGCCCGATCGGCGGCGCATGGTGTTCCATCGGGACGTCGAGCACGCCTGGCCGCCATTCCAGCGGTGGCACAGCAAGGATTCGCAGTTCCGTCTTGTGCGCACCGGCGTCTTTCCCGCATACGCGCCGTCGGGTGACCGGCTTCTGTCCAACGACGCGCCCGGCGCCATACTGTCGAAGGACATCCTGGCGATGAACGCCGATGGATCGCGGCAATCGGTTTTCATCAGTGGAGGGGAGAAGAGCGCGCTCGCGCCCGTCTGGTCTCGGGCAGGCGACCGCGTCGCATTTGCGCTCGGGCGCTTCTTTCAAACGACTCTCGGTCCTGCGGCGGCTGATATCGCCGTGGTGAATCCCGATGGCTCCGGCCTCGAGATTCTCACTGATGGTTCCGCCAATTTCGGCTTTCCGAGCTGGTCACCAGACGGCGCCCACATCGTGTATCGCGCCTCGGGTAAGGACAACTCGGGCCTCTTTGTCATGACCGTCGCGACCCGGGCGGTCCGTCGGCTGACTCCGGGTTCGAGCCACGACAACTTTCCCGCATGGTCGTCGCAGGACCGCATCGCGTTCACTCGCTTTTTTGAGAACGACTACGAGCTGTTTACGATCAAGCCGGACGGCACCGACGTGCGCCGTGTGACGAGCGAACCTGGCAACGACGCTCATTGCGCCTGGTCACCCGACGGCCAGTGGCTCGCTTTCTCGAGCGCGCGCGGTGGGTTCAAAGACGAGGCGGTGCTGCATCCTGGAAATGCACAGCCGTATGGTGACATCTATGTGATGCGCGCCGATGGATCCGATGTTCGGCAGTTGACCGACACGCCGTTTGAAGAGGGCACCGTGGCGTGGGCACCTGTGCGTGAGTAGCCTGGCGATCCCCCGGATCGCCAGGAGCGCCCGTTCGGCGCGAAGCTGGCCGGCCCCATCACGTGCACCGCTGCGGTGTCTTGATTCCTGGAGTGCCCGAGCACGAACTGAATGATCCGGATCCGCGTCCCGCCACCCCGGCGGTGATCCGCGAAATCCGCGTCCCGTCAAAATGACAGCGATCCGCGTCTCGTGAAGCCCAGACGGCGATCCGCGAGATCCGCGTCCCGTCAAAGCTGACAGCGATCCGCGTAATCCGCGTCCCGTTGAAGACCAGACAACGACCCGCGAAATCCGCGTCCCGTGAACCTGACCTGATCCGCGATCCGCGTGCCGTCAAACCTGCCAGTGATCCGCGTCCCGTGAGACCTGCAGTGATCGGCGCGATCCCCTTGAAACAGCCCCCACCCCCCGACTTCCTTTCTGCATCTGCGACTAGCTCTCGCGCTTGCCGTGCAGCAGCAGATCGAGCGCGTGGTCCATCGAGCCGGCCGGTGTGATCGTGCCGGCGTTGATGAAGAAGATCTCGTCGGCGTCGGCGATCGTGTTCAGGCGATGCGCGATGATGACCTTCGTCGTCGAGGCCGGCAGCTTGGCGAGGATCTGCTCGAGCAGCTGCTCGGTCACGGTGTCGACGTTGGCCGTGGCCTCGTCGAGGATGAGAATCTCGGGATCGCGCAGCACGGCGCGCATGAAGGCGATGAGCTGCTTCTGTCCGAGGCTGACGGCCTCGCCGCTCGACGTCACCTTCGTGTCGAGTCCCTGGTCGAAGCGCGCGACGAGATCGCCCAGGTTGTGGTCGGCCAGGAGCCGCAGCAGTTCGTCGCCGGAGTAGTCGGCGTACTGCCGATGTGCCGTAGAGAATGTTGTCGCGGATGGTGCCGGTGAAGAGAAACGGCTCCTGCAGGATGAAGCCGATCCGCCTCGCCCGTTCCTCGGGCTCGTACGTGCGGATGTCGCGCCCGTCGAGCAGCACCCGCCCTCGTGTCGGATCGTAGCAGCCGCGCCATCAGCGCGGCAGTCGTCGTCTTGCCGCCGCCGGTCGGGCCGACGAGCGCGTAGGTCTTGCCGCGCTCGAGCGCGAACGACACGTCGTGCAGCACCTCGCCGCCGCCCGGGTAGCTGAAGCCGACGTGCTCGAACGCCAGGAGCGCCGTGCCCGTCTGCGTGCGGCGTCACGCGCCGCGCACCGGCATGTTCGACTCGAGTCGCCAGCACCGCGGAGATGCGATCGAGGCCGGCGAGCGCGAGCTGGAACGACGCCCAGACCGTCGCCAGCTGCCGCAGCGGCAGGTAGAAGCTGTTCACGTACATCAGGAAGCCGATGAGCAGACCGATCGTGACGAGCCCGCCGCGATCGAGATGCACGCCGTAGAGCAGGACCACGACCTGCGCGAGGTTGTAGCGCGAGGCCGTAGACGGGCAGGAACACGTTGCTGGCGAGCCCCGAGGCGACCGACGCGGAGAACGTGCGCGCGTTGGCCTCGTCGAACTTTTGCCGGAAGTAGTCGCGGCGGTTGAACGCGACGATGACCTTGAAGTTGGCCAGGCTCTCCTGGATCTCCGCGCTCAGACCGCCGAGCGACTGCAGGCTCTTGACGTTCTTGCGCCGTACCCACGGGCCGGTCAGGCGCGTCACGAGGAAGACGCCGATGGCCGGCGCCAGCGCCGCGAGGCCGAGGCGGACGTTGAGCGCGACGAGAAAGACGGCCGCGCCGACCATCATGAAGAGATTGGCGGCCAGCTGGACCAGGCTCTGCGCGAAGAACTGGTTCAGCTTGTCGGTGTCGTTGTTGATGCGCGAGATCAGATCGCCGGCCTTGTTCTGGTTGAAGAAGTCGAGCGGCAGCTGCTGCAGCTTCGTGAAGAGCGTGTTCCGCAGCGCGAACAGCACGCGCCGGCCGACGCTGCCCATGGTCTGCGTCTGGACGTAGGTGGCGACGAACGCCGCGAGCGTAGATCACCAGCAGGAGCGCCGCCGACGCGCAGCACGCCGCCGAAGTCGCCGGTCGCCGATGTAGGTGTCGATCGTGTGCGCGATGATGAGCGGCCCGACCAGCCCGGCGAGCGACGACACGACGACGGCGGCAAAGGCGATCGTGACGCTGCTGCTGCTCGGTCGCCATGAGCGGCAGGAGCCGCCCGAGCGACGCCAGGATCCCCGGCGGGTGCGCCTCGGGCGGCGCGCTACTGAGGGCGTACGACTTCGTATTGGCTGGTGCTGCGTTGGGAGTCATAGATCTGGGCGTACTCGGGCGACGTCTGGAGCAGCTCGTCGTGCGTGCCGGAGGCCAGCACCTCGCCCTCCATCAGCAGCACGATCTGGTCGTAGTCGGCGACCGGCGCGATCTGCTGCGTGACCGACAGCAGCGTGATGCCCGGATAGTTCCGGTGCACGTTCTCGAGGATCGTGCGCGCGGTCGTGCGCATCGACGCGGGCCGTGAAGTCGTCGAGCAGCAGCACGCGCGGGTTGAGCGCCAGCGCGCGGGCCAGCATGATGCGCTGCTTCTGGCCGCCCGACAGGCTGCTGCCGCGCTCGGAGACGACGGTGTCGAGTCCGGCCGGCAGCGTGGCGATGAAGTCGTGGAGCTCGGCGGTGGCGACTGCCTGCTGCGAGGTCGGCGTCCGTCACCGCGCGGCTGAACGCGATGTTCTCGCGGATGCGTCAGGTTGAAGATGATGCTGTCCTGGAAGACGAATCCGACCTGCCGGTGCAGGGTGTCCTCGTCATAGTCGCGATCGGCGCCCGTCGTACTCGACGCGTCCGGCGCTCGGCCTCGATGAGCCCGGTGAGGAGATAGAGCAACTGCGTCTTGCCGGCCGCGGTCGGGCCGATGACCGCCGTTCGCGAGCCGGCGGCGCCGTAAACGAGACGTCCTTCAGCACGCGCCTTCCGCCCAGCGTGACGCTCGACGTGCCGGAGGGCGATGTCGCCGCGAAGCGGCGCCGTGATCGTGCCGGTGGCCACGCGCTCCGGGGCGCTCAAGATGCCCTGCAATCCGGGCGTACGACGCGCTCGCCTGCGCCATCATCGTGCCCATGAAGCCGATCATGACGACCGGGAAGATCAGGATGACGAGGTAGCTGTTGAACGCGGTGAACTCGCCGAGCGTCATCGACCCGTTGATGACGAACCGTCCGCCGAGCGTCAGGATGACGAGCGTCGCCAGATTGGTGGCGAACACGATGACCGGGATGAGCGACGCGAACAGCCGGAGGATGCTCAGGCTGATGTCGCGGGCCTCGGTATTGGCCGCCAGGAACTTGTCGAACTCGACCTGCTGCGAGTTCACGAGGCGGATGAGCGCCGCCCCCAGGATGCTCTCGTTGATGACCTTGTTCAGCCAGTCGATGGCCTCCTGTCCGCGCTTGAAGAGCGTCCGGACCCGGCGCAGGACGAGCGCGAAGGTGACGCCGACGAACGGCAGCACCGCCAGCACGGCCAGCGCCAGGCGCCAGTCGATGGCGATGAGGAGGACGCTCGCCCCGAGAATCAGGAACACCGACGAGATGAGCGAGGCGATCACCTGCGACACGAATCCCTTCACCGCGTCGACGTCCGATGTCAGGTGGGTGAGGAGCGCCGCCGGCGTCACCTTCTGGATGTAGGCATGATCCTGTGCCGCGATTCGGCTGATGAGCCGTGTCCGCAGATCCCGCGCGACTCTTTCCGAGGCAAAGGTCTGGACGACGCTCTGGAGGTAGGCGAAGACGAAGATGCCGAGGGCGGCCAGCGAGGAGTGTCGGGCGCGATCCCCGGAGGCACCGCAGCGTTGCGGCCGTAGCCGTCGATGGCGGCGGCGACAAGGCGCGGGATGAGCAGGTTGAGCGCGTTGCCGGCAATCGTCAACAGGACGAGGCCGGCGATGGCGCCGCGGTAGGGCGCGAGCAATCCCCCCAGGCCTCCGGACACGCGCGGAGGCGCTGCTGTCGTCGCAGTCTCAGACATGAAGCGGTCGATCGGGGCGGTGGCGCATGGTCAACGTCGTTCCATTATGCCGGGCCGTGGTGGTGGCGCGGCCGGCGGCGGCATACCTCCGCCCGTCTTTCCCGAGCCGTCCAGACGCCGGCGTCACGGCCGCGCGAAGTGGACAGACCAATCGTACAGCCGGACGCCGATCGCTCGTGCGCGGCCGCTGGTCCGGGCCGTAGATTAGACCGCGTGAAAAATCAGGCGCTTGTCTGGCTGGTGTTGACAGTGTTGGATCTCAAGTGGTAAGACCTCTTGGTACCGGCGTACGTTCGGGACGCGAACAAGGTAACGTGCTCTCGACCGATCCCGGCGATACCGAGTCTATACTCGGGCCAGCATCGAGCGTTACCGTCAGGGCTGCGGTCCCGCCCAGGGGGGCCAGCGTGAGATCTGCCGACACCATGACTACCAGCGCCGTCCGAGCCCGATCTGCGAGCGGGGAAGTGCCGCCCCGCGCCGCCGGCTCTGGTCAGCGCACCGAAGGCGGGACCGGACAGGTGGTGGCCCACGTCCGCGAGCTCATCGAGCGCGGCGCGCTCAAGCCCGGCGATCGCCTCCCAGCCGAACGCGATCTCGCCACCCAGATCGGCGTCAGCCGGCCGACGATTCGCGCCGGCCTGCGGACGCTCGCGGCCATGGGCGTCGTGCGATCGCGGCACGGCTCGGGCACCTACATTCCCGAGGGCCCGCCCGCGCTCAACACCGACGCGCTGAGCTTTCTCGCCGCGCTCCACGGTTTCACCCGCGAAGAGATGTACGAGGCGCGCCGCATCCTCGAAGTCGGCGCGGCCGGGCTCGCCGCCGAACGCGCCACCGCCGAGCAGGTCGCCACGCTCGCCGAGGAAGTCGCGAGCCTCTTTGCCGCGATGCAGGAGCCGCGCGTCTTCCTCGTGCACGACATCAACTTTCATCGCGGCGTGGCGGCGGCGTCGGGCAACCCGATCGTCGCGTCGCTCGTCGAGATGGTCTCGGCGCTCTACTACGAGCGCCGGCGCGAGACCGCCGCGGCCGCGAGCGAACGCGATCTCCGCGACGCCGCCGAGATGCACCGCCGCATCTATCAGGCCATCCGCGCCCGCGACGCCGACACGGCGCGGCGCGCGATGCACGATCACCTGCTCCAGGCGAGCCGGCACCAGTCGCAGGAGCCGGCGGCCGATGCCGACCTGCCGGCGCGCCGGGCCGTTCGGCACCCCCAGGGCGGGGTCCCGGCAGCGCTACCTTCTCCACGTCGTCCCGGGCCGCGCGCGTCCGGCGACCTTCGTCTGTCTGATCACACCTCATGAAGCTGTTTGATTTGTCCGGCCGCACGGCCGTCGTCGTCGGTGGTACGAGCGGAATCGGCCGCACGCTCGCGCTCGGTCTGGCCGATGCGGGTGCCGACGTCGTGGCGACCGGTCGCCGCATGGAGCTCGTCAAGGACGTGGCCGCCGAGATTCAGCAGCGCGGCCGCCGCACGCTGCCGATCGCCTCCGACGTCGCCGACATCGCCTCGCTCGATCGCCTGCGCGACGAGTGCATCGAAGCCTTCGGCAGGGTCGACATCCTCCTCGCGGTCGCGGGCACGACGAAGAAGACCCCGACCCTCGAGATGGACGAGGCCGACTGGCATCGCGTCATCGAGACCAACCTCACCGGCACGCTGCGCGCGTGCCAGGTGTTCGGCCAGACGATGGTGGCTCAGAAGTACGGCCGCATCATCACCATCGGCTCGCTGTCGTCGTTTGTCGGCCTCTTCGAGGTGGCGGCGTACGTGGCGAGCAAGGCCGGGGTCGTGGGCCTGACGCGCGCGCTCGCGGTCGAATGGGCGCCCCACAACGTCACCGTCAATGCGCTCGTGCCCGGTCTCTTCCGGACCGATCTCAACGCCGCCCTGCTCGATTCGCCGCGCGGGCAGGAGTTCCTGATGCGGACGCCGATGAAGCGGTTCGGGCGCATCGACGAGCTGGTCGGCGCGGCCGTGTTCCTCTCGTCCGAGGCCGCGTCGTTCGTGACCGGTCACATGCTGGCCGTCGACGGCGGCTTCCTGGCGAGCGGAGTCAACCAGTGAAGCCGGTCCTCGTCATCAGCGAGCGCGACAACGTCGCGACCGCGCTGCAGGCGCTCGAGCCGGGGCGCGACCTGACGCTCGAGCGCGGCCACCTCGCGGTGCGCGACGCGGTGCCGTCGGGACACAAGATCGCGCTCTGCGTGATCCACGCCGGGGAAGCGGTCATCAAGTACGGCAGCCCGATCGGGCTGGCGACGGCCGAGATTCCCGCCGGCGCGCACGTGCACACGCACAACCTGGCGAGCACGCGCGGGCGTGGCGATCTCGAGGCGCCGCCGCCATCGCCTGGCCGAGCCAGACGAGCGCAACGGAGAGCGCAACGGCAACGGCAGCGAGCGCAATGGCGCGGGGAAACCATGACCGAACGCCCAGGGTTCCTCGGGTATCGCCGGCCTGACGGCCGCATCGGCACGCGCAACCACGTGCTGGTCGTGCCGACCGTGATCTGCTCGTCGGTGGTCGCCGAGCGCGTCGCGGCGGCGACGCAGCCGATCGGCACCGCCGTGCCGCACCTCGCCGGTTGCGGACAGCTCGGGCCGGACATGCGCGTCACCCACGACACGCTCGCGGCCTACTGCGGGCATCCCAACGTCGGCGCCGTGGTCGTCATCGCGCTCGGCTGCGAGCAGGTCGTGGCGCAGACCCTCGCCGAGGCCGCGCGGCGGCACGGCAAGCCGGTCGAGATCGTCGCGATTCAGTCCGAGGGCGGCACGGTGCGCACGACGGCCAAGGCCACCGCGATCGCGCAGCGGTTCGCCGATGCGCTCGCCGCCGCAGCCGCGTGAGTGGTGCGATGCCTCCGAGCTCGTGCTCTCGCTCAAGTGCGGCGGCTCGGACTACACCTCGGGGCTGGCGTCGAATCCGACGCTCGGGCGCGTCACCGATCGCCTCGTCGCCCTCGGCGGGACGGCCGTGCTCGGTGAGATCGCCGAGATCATGGGCGCCGAGCACCTGCTGGCGTCGCGCGCGACGCGGCCCGCGACGGCCACCAAGCTGATTCAGATCATCACGCGCGTCGAGACCGAAGCGCGGGCGCTCGGTCTCGACATCCGCGGCACGCAGCCGTCGCCCGGCAACATCCGCGGCGGGCTGACCACCATCGAAGAGAAATCGCTCGGCGCGACCCACAAGGGCGGCGAAGTCGCGCCGCTCGAGGACGTCGTCGCCTACTCGGCGCCGATCACGCAGAAGGGCCTGACGGTGATGGACACGCCAGGCCTCGACGTCGAATCGGTGACCGGCATGGTCGGCGGCGGCGCGCAGGTCGTCGTCTTCACGACCGGGCTCGGCACGCCGACGGGCAACCCGATCGCGCCGGTCATCAAGGTAACGGGCAACGCCCGCACCGCGCGGCAGATGGCCGACAACATCGACCTCGACGTCAGCGGGATCATGGACGATTCCGAGACGCTCGACGCGGCGGCGGACCGCCTCTTTGCCGAGGTGCTCGCCGTGGCGTCCGGTCAGCAGACCTCCGCCGAACGGCTCGGCCACCGCGAGTTCGCGATTCATCGTCGTAACCCCACCATTTGAGGGTTTGAGCCCGATGCAGAATGCCGCTCTGCCAGCCACCTCCCCGTCTGTCGCCGGGCCCATCGGCCGCTACCGCTGGGTCATCTGCGCCCTGCTCTTCTTCGCCGCGACGATCAACTACGTCGACCGGCAGGTCATCGGCATCCTCAAGCCCACGCTCCAGAAGGAGTTTGGCTGGAGCGAAATCGACTACGCCGACATCATCTTCGCGTTCCAGCTCGCCTACGCGATCGGGTTCCTGCTCGCCGGACGGATGATCGACTGGCTCGGGACGAAGAAGGGCTTCATCGTCGCCCTCGTCGTGTGGAGCCTGGCCGCGATGGCGCACGCCGAAGCGACCGTCTTTGGTCCGAGCGCCGCCGCGATCCTCCAGCTCGTGGGGCTCACGTACACGGCGTCGGTGGCCGGCTTCATCTTCGCGCGGCTCGCGCTCGGGTTTGGCGAGGCGGGCAACTTTCCGGCCGCGATCAAGGTCACGGCCGAATGGTTCCCGAAGAAAGAGCGGGCGCTCGCCACCGGCATCTTCAACTCGGGGACCAACATCGGCGCCCTCGTGACGCCGCTCGTCGTGCCGTGGATCACGCTGTACTGGGGCTGGTACTGGGCGTTCGTCATCACCGGGGCCCTGGGCTTCATCTGGCTGTTCTTCTGGATTCCGCTCTACCGGGCGCCGGAGGACCACCCGTCGGTCGGCGCGGCCGAGCTCGCGCACATCCGCAGCGATCCGCCGGACCCGCCGGCGCAAATCCCGTGGGTCCGGCTGCTGCGGTATCGGCAGACGTGGGCGTTCGCGCTCGGCAAGTTCCTGACCGACCCGGTGTGGTGGCTGTACCTTTTCTGGATTCCGGACTTTCTCAACCGCAACCACGGGATCGATCTCCGCACCATCGGGCCGCCGCTCGTCGCGATCTATCTCATCGCCGACGTCGGCAGCATCGGCGGCGGCTGGCTGTCGTCGGCGCTTGCTCAAACGCGGCTGGAGCGTCAACGCGGGCCGCAAGACGGCCATGCTGGTGTGCGCGCTGGCCGTGCGTGCCGATGGTGTTCGCGTCGAACGCCACCGACCTGTGGGTCGCCGTGGCGCTCGTGAGCCTCGCGGCCTCCGCCCACCAGGGCTGGTCGGCGAACCTCTTCACGCTGACCTCGGACATGTTCCCGCGCCACGCCGTTGGCTCGGTCGTCGGCCTCGGCGGATTTGCCGGCGCCGTCGGCGGGATGCTGATCGCCAAGATCACCGGGTACATCCTCGAGACGACCGGCAGCTACGTCCGAATCTTCTTCATCGCGGCGTTCGCGTATCTGGTGGCGCTCGCCGTCATCCACGTGCTCGTGCCGACGATGGAGCCGGTGAGACTGGATTGATGTCGGGGATCAAATCGGGGATCTGGGATCAGGGATCAGGGCACAATCCCGCGGCTAGAGCTCGACGTTTTTCCTGATCCCTGATCCCTGACCCCAGATCGCTAGGCCTGGATTTGTCCTCACGCCTAGACAGTGATGTGACCGGCCGAGGACGGCCACAGGGCGCTACAGTGCAGTTCGGCCGGTTCTCGGCATTTTCAACGCTGCTCGCCGTGGCTGAGCTGGCACCGGCATTGCTCTGCTCGACGTGCACCTGTCTTCCGGAGGCTCATCGTGACTCGGCACATTCGGTTCGTCATTCTGGCTGCGGTCGTAACCGCGTTTCTCTGGCCCGCTGGCGTTTCCGCCGGCCAGGGTCGCGTCGAATCCCCGTCCGTCGGGTGGCCAGGGCTCGGGGTCGAATCCTCGGCCGTCGGGTGGCCAGGGGTCGAGCGCGGCGCCCCCGCCCGTCCGGGTGCAGTGGCACGGCAGTCCCCCGTCCGCCATCCAGCTACCGGCCCTACCACTCCCGCTATTACTACCCGACGCTACGGTTTATCGCGGCTACTACGGCTATCGCGGGTTACTACGGTTATCCGGGGCTACTACGGCTATCCCGGGTTTTACACCGGGTTCTACAGCCCGTACTTCTGGGGCAGCTACGGCTTTGGCTTCGGCTACGGCTACGGCTACGGGTTGGATACCCCTACGGCTTACGGCCAGTACCCGTACCCGCCGTACTACTACGGGCCGTACTACGACAACACGGCTCAGCCCGGCTGCAGGTCGCGCCGCGTAACACCCAGGTCTACATCGACGGCTACTTCGTCGGCGTCGTGGACAACTTCGACGGCAACCTGCAGCGGCTGCACGTCGAGGCGGGCGAGCACGAGCTGCAGCTGTACCTCGAGGGGCACCGGACGTTCACGCAGAAGGTGCTGTTCCCGCGCGGTGGGACGCTGAAGGTCATCCACACGATGCAGCCACTCGGTCCGGGCGAGTCGGCAGGGCCGCCGCCGAAGCCGGACGAGTCGCTTCGCGCCCGGCCGGCCGAGAGCTACTGCGGTCGAGCGTCAGGGACCGCCGCCTCGTGGCGGTCACGGCCATCCGAGTTCGGCTCGCTGCTGCTGCGCGTGCGGCCGGCAGACGCCGACGTCATCGTCGACGGCGAAGTGTGGACGGCGCCGCCCGGCGAAGATCAGTTCGTGATCGAGCTCTCCGAAGGGCCGCACCGGATCGAAGTCCGCAAGGACGGCTTTCAGATCTACTCGACGACCGTGCGCGTCCGTCGCGGGGAAACCGTCCGGCTGAACGTCAGTCTGACGTGCGGGTGGTCTGGCCGGGGGATTCTGATCTCGAAGACGGCGCCGCCGTCCGGCGCGTTCGCCGCCGTCACGGTCCCGCCGTGGCGCTCGACGATGGCCTGGACGATCGAGAGTCCGAGGCCGCTCCCCGACATCCTGGTGGCGCTTCGGGCCGCGTCCGCCTTGTAGAACCGCTCGAAGATGTGCGGCAGGTGCTCGGGAGGAATGCCGGGCCCTGTATCCCGCACCGTGATCCGTGTGCCGTCCGGCGTCGTCCTCGGCGGCGAGCGACAGCCGTCCACCCTCCGGCGTGTGCCGCAGCGCGTTGGCGGCCAGATTCTGCAGCGCCTGTTCGAGCCGCTGCCCGTCGGCGTGGACGTCAGATCCGGTGGCTGCACGCTGACGTCGAGCGTGATGCGCCGGTCGCGGATCGCCGGGCCGTGGCGATCGGCGATACGGCTGAAGAGCTCCTTGACCGGCACTTCCTCGAACGTCAGCGTGCCGCCTCCGCCCTCGAGGCGCGCGAGGTCGAGCAGATCGCCGATCAACGACTCGAGTTTCTGGGTCTCGTCGCCGATGATCCCGAGATAGCGGCTGCGCGTGGCGCGCGTCGAGGCTGAGCTCCGGCATCGCGAGCGTTTCGGTGTAGCCGCGCACCGCGGCCAGCGGCGTCATCAGCTCGTGCGACACGTCGGCGAGCAACTGCCGCCGCGCGCGGTCCGATGCCGCCAGTGCCTCGGCGCGCGCGCCGAGGTCGTCGGCCATCCGGTTGAACGCGTGCGCCAGCGTGCTGACCTCGTCGCCGCCGCCTTCGACCGCGCGGACATCGGTCCGGCCTTCGCCGAGCGCGCGCGCCGCCTGCTCGAGCGTCCGCAGGCGCCGGTGCGCCGGGCTGAAGATGAGGAGCGCCGCGCTCGCGGCGCCAATCGCCAGCAGGATCAGCCGACCCACGTCAGCGTCGGTCCGAGCTCGCGAATAGCCACGAACACCGGCGGCGGGTTGATCGGGATGACGACGAATCCGATCGGCGCAGCGGCCGCGCCGGTCCCCGCGGCGAGAACGATCGGGGCACTGGCTGAGCCGCGCGGCGGTTCAGGTCCGTCGACGGCTCGAATTTCTGGCGGTCCGTCCGGCCTCACGTCTGCCCCGCCGGCCCTGCCATTGAGTCCGCCCCGACCCGAGTCGGGGGAGCCATCTCGAGTCGAGTCGGGGAAGGCGCCGCGAGCCGAGTCGGGCGGGCCACCGCGAGCCGGGTCGAAGGGCCTGCCCTGAGCCGGGTCGAAGGGCCTGCCCTGAGCTGCGTCGAAGGGCTCGCGCCGCCGGTCCATTCCGCGGTCGCGGCCGCCGCGCCCGCCGCGTCCACCGTCGCGCGGGTCGACATCGTTCAGCGGACTCTCCGCGCCGCAGCCGCTGCTGCACGGCGCGCAGGTATCCGGGCGGCAGCCCGTTCGGTCGATTCGACGCCGCGCGGCCGTCGACCATCACGACCACGAACGGTCGGTAGATGTGGCTGAACTCGTCGCGGACGTAGGTGTCGAGCGGGAGATCCGAGATTCCTGGTCAGCGCTGTGGACAGATCCGACGCAACCGACGTCACGAGCTCTTCCGGCGACTGCGCCGACCAGCCGACGACGCGATCGGTCAGCCAGACAAGGACCAGCACCTGCGCGAGCAGCAGGGCGGCCAGCATCGCGACGAAGCCGAAGGCGATGCGCCAGTAGAGGCTCTTGTACCAGACAGGATCAGGCATCGGAGAACTTGTAGCCCGTCCCCCAGACGGTCAGGATAAGTTGCGGGTCGTTGGCTTCGGCTTCGATCTTCCGCCGCAGCCGCTTGATGAGCGTGTCGACGCTGCGCTCGGTGACATACGTGTCGTCGCCCCAGACGCGTTTGACGAGCGCTTCCCGGCTGAAGACGATCCCGGGATGGCTCGCGAGCAGGTAGAGCATGTCGAACTCGTGACTCGTGAGCTCGATCTCCTTGCCGTCGATGCGCGCGTGCCGGCGCGCGGGATCGACGGTCAGGCCCTTTCACCGCGACCGGCCGTGCATCGTCGCCAATCGCCGGTCCGAGCCGCGAGGGGCGCGGGCGGCGCAGGAGTGCGCGGACGCGGGCGACGAACTCGCGGACGCCGAACGGCTTGGTCAGGTAGTCGTCGGCGCCGCTCTCGAGGCCGAGCACCTTGTCGGATTCCTCGCGTCGCGCCGTGAGCATGAGGATCGGCACGTCGCTGTTGGTCGTGTCGCGCCTGATGGCGCGACAGACGGTGACGCCGTCGAGTCCCGGCAGCATCAGATCGAGGACGACGAGATCGAACGGCTCGGCGCGTGCGAGGCGCAGTCCCTCGTCGCCGTCGCCGACCGCGACCGGGATCAATCCCTCGAGCGAGAGGTGCAGCGCGATCAGGTCGCGGATGTGGGGTTCGTCCTCGACGACCAGCACCCGCGCGCCCGCAGTCGCGGGTCCGCGCTCGTCCGATTCCATGCACTCAGTGTAGCCCGCGTGCGCCGCCTCTGCGGGCGGCCGGCCGGGTGTCATCAATTCTTCACAGCCCGGTCACAGGCCCGCCACGGGATCCTCGTCTTAACGCACAGAGCTGAGACGCGATCTAAGCACTGAGCTGATACCGACCTACGCACTGAGCTGATAAATGAAGCGCAAACTACTCCTCGCCATCGCCCTCGTCACCGTGACCGGCCTCAGTGCCGCCGCGATGTTCGCGCGCCGCGGCAACGAGGCGCCGGCGGTCGCGACCGACGTCGTCTCGCGCGGCACCATCCTCACGACCGTGACGGCCAACGGCACGCTCGAGGCCGTCGACACGGTCCTGGTCGGCACGCAGGTGTCGGGCTCGATCCAGTCGCTCGGCGCCGACTTCAACTCGATCGTGAAGAAGGGGCAGGTGCTGGCGCGGCTGGACCCCTCCGTCATCCAGGCCGAGATCGAGCGGGCGAAGGCCAACCTGCTCGGCGCCGAAGCGGACGTCGAGCGGCTCAACGTGCAGCTGCACGGATGCGGACACCAAGCTGAACCGGGCCCAGGAGCTGGCCGCGCGCCAATTGATCTCGACGAGCGATCTCGAGGCCGCGCAGCTGACCAAGCGGACGACTGAGGCCCAGATCAAGTCGGCGTCCGCACAAGTGACGCAGGCGCGTGCCGCGCTGTCGCAGTCGCAGGTGAACCTGCAGAAGACCGTCATCAGCGTCGCCGATCGACGGCATCGTGATCTCACGGTCGGTCGATGTCGGCCAGACCGTCGCCGCCAGTCTGCAGGCGCCGACGCTCTTCACGATTGCCGCCGACCTGAGAGAAATGCAGCTCAAGGCGAGCATCGATGAATCGGATCTCGGCAACATCAAGGAGCGTCAGCCGGTGACGTTCCGAGTGGACGCGTATCCGAACGACGTGTTCAGCGGCACGGTGCAGCAGGTGCGGCTCAATCCCGTCATCGAGTCGAACGTGGTGACGTATGCCGCGATCGTGTCGGCGCCGAACGCACAGTTGAAGCTGAAGCCGGGCATGACGGCGACGCTCACCGTTGAGGTCACGCGTCGGGACAATGTCCTGCGGGTGCCGAGCGCCGCGCTGCGGTTCAAGCCGTCACAAGCTGTTCTGGCGGCGCTCGGTCAGCCGCTGGCCGTCTCGGCGCCAGGCCAGCCGGTGGCTGACTCGAGCGCTCGGGAGAGCGTCGTCAAGCCGACTGGCACCGCGGGCCGCGCTGCCCCGAAGGCCGACCACGGCACCGTCTGGATCTACGAGGCCGACCACATCGAGGCGGTTGACGTGACAATCGGCGCGACCGACGGGTCGTTCACGGAGATCGTCGCCGGCGATGTGCGGGAAGGCACGACGCTCGCGATGCGGGTGACGATGCCGGGTGCGGCGGCCGCGACGGCAGCGCCGAGGTCGCCGACCAGCAACCCGTTGATGGGCCAGACGCCGAGAAGGTTCTAAACTGAGAGCTGAAACTTCAGCCGGCACCCTCCTCCCGCCGGCTGAGGGGCGCCCGCTGCGGGTGGTCTCCTCCCCACCCGCGGCGGGTTCATCCCCGTCCCGAATCCGGTCATCTCTGTCCCGGCGCCGGAACTGCCCGCGCACCAGATCGGCCCAGTGCGTTCAAATTCCTCCACTCTTGGTGGTCCTTTTGGGCATGCCTTTGGCACTGACCCGTCGCTTTTGGTTGCCAGCGGACGAAGTCCGCACTGATTTCTGTCTTTGGGGTCTGACCCTGGTCTGACCCCGGTCTGACCCCGAGGAGGTTGCATGCGCGCGTTTGTCACTGACCTGGTCTTCGCCGCGAGGACGTTCCGGAAGAAGCCGGCGTTTGCGATCACGGCGATTGCCACGCTCGCGCTGGGCATTGGCTCCACCACTGCGATCTTCAGCGTCGTGAACGCGGTGCTGCTCGAGCCCTTGCCGTATTCCGCGCCAGACCGGCTGGTGCACGTCTGGCACGACTTGCGGACCCGCAACGTGACCCGGTTTCCCTGGGCCCCGGCCGATTTTCACGATCTGCGCACGCAAGCCACGATGTTCTCCGAGCTGGCGGCGCTGACGACCGGCCGTCAGGTGATCGTGCCCGAGGGTGGGGCAGGGGAGGCCGAGGTCGTTCGCACCGGGAACGCGACCCCCAACATCTTCCGGTTGCTCGGCGCGCGGGTCGTGCAGGGCAGCGATTTCACCGATGCGGACGGCACGCCGCTCCCGGCGCCGGCCGGCGACGGAGAAGGTCAGGCGCAGGCTGCGAACCCGCCTCCGCCGCCGCCGCGGGCGATTCTCAGCCACGAGTTCTGGCAGCGCAAGTTCGGCGCGAATCCAGCGATCGTCGGGACCGTCGTCGCGCTCGGTCAGCAGCGGATCGAAGTCGTCGGCGTCCTCGAGCCAGGGTTCGAGATGCTGTTTCCGCCCGGGGTCAACATCGAGCGTGCGCCGGACGTGTGGACGCCGATGCGCGTCGACTTTGCGGCGGGCTCGCGCGTCAACGTCGCGTCGCGCGTCATCGGCCGGCTGCGCGATGGGGTGACGATCGAGCAGGCTCAGGAAGAGGTCGATGCGATCGCCGCCGATCTGCGGCGGCGGTTTGCGATCAAGCAGACGGCCGGCTTCCACCTGCGCCTCGAGCCGATGCACCAGGATCTCGTCGCCGATGTACAGCCCGTGATCCTGACGCTGATGGGTGCGGTCTGCTTCGTGATGCTGATCGCGTGCGCGAACGTCGCGAACCTGCTGCTCGTGCGGGCGTCGGCGCGCGAACGCGAGCTGGCAGTGCGGGCGGCGCTCGGCGGCAGCCGCCTGCGGCTGATTCGACAGTTGCTCGCCGAGAGCCTGCTGCTCGCCGGCCTGGCCGCGTCAGCTGGTATCCTCCTCGCCAGGTTCGGGATCGATCTGCTCGTCGCGCTCGGCCCCGACAACCTGCCGCTCATGGACCGCGTGATCATCGACCCGACGGTGATTGCCTTTACCGCCGCGGCCGCGCTGGTGTCGGCCGTGATCTTCGGCCTCGTGCCCGCGCTCCGCGCGTCGCGTCCCGACGTGATGGATCTCCTGCGGCGCGCCGGCCGGACGACGAACCTCGCGTCTGGTCACTGGTTCCGGAACGCGTCGTCGTGCTCGAAGTCGCGCTCGCCTTCGTCCTGCTCGTTGGCTCAGGGCTGATGGTCCGGAGCTTCATCGCGCTGCAGCGGGCTGCAGCCCGGGTACGACCCGAACGGCGTGCTCACATTCCTCGTTCCGAATCTGCCGATTCCCGACGATCAGGCGCGTCAGGCGTTCGTGCGGGACTTGCGCGCGACGGCTCGAGGCGCTGCCCGGCGTCACCGGCGTGACGGCAGCCAACCCGCTGCCACTCGACCCGCGCGAGAGCCTCGCGCGTTACGGGACCGAGGAGGCGCTCGTCGATCCGACGAAGTTCGGCCAGGCCACAGTGCACTTCGTCCAGCCCGGGTACTTCGACGTGATGCGCACGCGAACGGTCGAGGGCCGCACGTTTACCGAGGCCGACAACCGCGCCGAGATGCACGAGGTCGTCATCGATCGGGTGCTGGCGGCGAAGCTCTTTCCGGCGCAGTCGGCGCTCGGTCGGACGGTGCTCCTGCGAGTCAGGACGCCAGAGCCCGAGCGTTTCAAGGTCATCGGCGTCGTCGAGCACCAGCGTCACGCCTCGCTCGCGCGCGACGGGCGCGAGGCGGTATTCCTGCCTGAGGGATATGTCGGATTCGGCGCGGCGAATCGATGGGTGGTGCGCACGAGCGGCGATCCGTCGGCGCTCTCGGCCTCGGTCAGAGCCGCCGTCACCGCGGTCGAATCCGCGCGTCGGCGTCATCGACGTCCAGCCGATGCTCGCGTTTGTCGGGCGCGCGCAGGCGCAGACGAAGTTCGCGCTCGTGTTGATTGGCGTCTTTGCCGGCATCGCGCTCGTCCTGGCGGCGGTTGGCCTCTACAGCGTGCTGTCCACCGACCGTCCGCCAGCGCCAGGCGGAGATCGGCGTGCGCATGGCCTTCGGCGCCGAGCACGGCCGGATCTTCCGCATGATGGTGCTGCAGGGGCTGAAGCTGAGCGCCGCCGGCCTCGCCTGCGGGGTCGCCGCGGCGCTCATCCTGACGAACGTCATCCAGTCGCATGCTCGTCGGCGTGGAGCCAACCGACCCAGCGACGTTCGGCGCCATGGCGCTCGGATTCCTGCTCATCGCCGCCGATCGCCTGCGGCGTCCCCGCGCTCCGCGCCGCCCGCCTCGACCCGATGGTCGCCCTCCGGGACGAGTAGCTGGGGACATCGACCGGGACAGTCCCGGGGACACTCAACCGGGACAGTCCCCGGGGACATTCAACCGGGCGTCCCCGGATTCCGGACGTCCCGGTTCCCGAGTGTCCCCGCCTAGCGGCTGACACGGAGGGTGGCGCGGTAGTCGGCGGGCTGGATTGGGCGGCTTGAGAACGGGTACGGGGACAACTCGACGAGGGCGATCGTCAGATCGTCGTGGGCGACGGGGCGCATGTCGCCGGTGTGCAGCGCGTAGGCCCGCTCGCCGCCGCGGGTGGGGATGACGGCGATCGCACCAGTGCGTCGCCGCCGGTGATGCAGATCGCGTCGCCCGGGCACCGGGAATCGCCCGAGACGCCTTCGAACCGCAAGCGTGATCCCCGCCTCTGCCACGCCACGGTCTGGCCGGGGGCGAGAACCACCTCCCGCGAAACCGGCGACGGCGTCGATGGACTCTTGTCGGAACACGCCGTCATCGCCAGAAGACAGAAAATCGCTGAGCAAAACCGCATATCCCAGATTATTGCAGACGCACGTACCAGCCGAGCGGCAGGGGGTTTGAACACGTCCCCGATATTTTGTTTGTTCGGTTTGATCAAATCCGTCGTTTGTATGGGTGTCAGCCTCTCCTCCCAAGCCGAGCCGGGACGGTTCCCAACTCGCCGTTCCCGGCCGGCTTTCTTTTTGGGTCTCTCGCCCCACTCCAGACGTCCGAACAGCGACCCCACGCCCGTCCCCCCAGCCCCTTCAGCCGTCTAAACCGCAGGTGTAAACTGCCTTTATGACCGATCTCAATGACCTCAAGCTCGATAAGTGGCAGGGATCGCTCGAACCGGAACCCAGTCGGAAGGGGTGGATCTACGCGATCGTTGCCTTGGCTGTCCTGGCGCTCGGTGCCGGCGGCTACTACTTCATGCGGACCCGGACCATGCCGGTACCAGCCGACGTCCGGACGCGCGACCGAGCAGGCGGTCGCTCCCGCTGCCCCGGTCCGGCCCCTGCCGGAGGCGGGAGAAACGATCGACCTCCCGCCGATTGACCAGACCGACGCCATCGTGCGTGAGCTGGTCGCCAGGCTCTCGTCCCACCCGACGATTGCCGCCTGGCTCACGACCGATCAGCTCATTCGCAACTTCACGGCCGTCGTCGACAACATCGCGAACGGCCTGACCCCATCCGGCCATCTCGGGAAAGTCCGTCCGGCAGGTGGTTTCCAGGTCCGCGAGGAGCGCGGCAGTCTCTGGATCGACGCCGCGTTCGTTCCGTCGCTACGACAGGTACGCTGACGCCGTCGCCGCCCTCGATGCCCGCGGCGCCGCCAGGCTCTATGCGACGCTCAGACCGCGCATCGTCGACGGCTACCGCGAGCTGGGCCACCCGGACGGCAATTTCGACCAGGCATTCGAGCGGGCCGTCATCGAGCTGCTGAAGACACCGGTCGTCGACGGTGACATCGCGCTCGGCGTCGAAGAGCGTCGCGTACGAGTTCGCGGACCCCCGGCTGCAATCCCTGTCGTCCGCCCAGCGGCAGTTCCTGCGCATGGGCTCGCGCAACGTCCGCCTGATTCAGGCCAAGCTGCGCGAGATCGCCCCGTTCGTGGGCATCCCCGCCGAGTCGTTGCCCCGATAAAAAGGCAAAAGGTCAGGAAAGGTGGCTGGCACCTTCCGTCGGACGGGCGATGTAAACTGCGGTTGATCCGGAGGTTGTCTGGCCAGGACCGCGGCTCCCGTCTTCGTCGCCATCCTCAGCATGCTCGGCATGCTGCGGGACGGTCACGGCCTGCGGGCGCAACAGGAACCGGCTCCAGCACCGGCATCGACTGCCGCAGCAGCTCCAGATCCCGCCTCGCGAACGATCCGCCTCGAAGCCATCGCCACTGACAAGCTCGGCGCGCCCATTACCAATCTTCGGGCCGAAGACTTCAGCGTCCTCGTCGACGGCGTGGCGCAGAAGCTGGACGGCGTCGAGGCGCGTTCGAATGCGCCGCCCGCGGTCGGGCCGATAGCGCCTCCGGACGAGATCAAGGATGACGGCGACGAGGCGCGCGCCGCGCGGGAGCCGGGCACGCGCGTCGTGGGGATCTATCTCGACGAGTATCACGTCTCGGCGGGCGAGCATACCGAGCGCGTCAGGAACGCCGTGTCGCGCTTCATCGACGACGAACTGCGCCCGAGCGATCTCGCTGGTGGTGATGCGGCCGCTCGACCACCTGACGGAGCATCCGCTTTACCCGCGATCGCACGGCCGCGCGGTCCGCCGTCAGCAGCTTCACCGGGCGGCGCAACGACTACACGCCGCGCTCGGCGTTCGAGGATCAGCATCTTGGCCGATCGCCAGGTGCGGTGCGCGCGGCGCGTGCGCAGATCGTGATGTCCGGACTCCGCGCCCTGGCGACCAGGATGGGCGATCTCAACGTCGGCCTCGGCGGGATCGTGCTGCTCAGCGAAGGCTTCACGACCGACGTGCCGCGCGCGCGTGAGCGGCGACTGCCCGATCTGCAGGGACTCGTCCGCGCGTCGAGCCGGTTCCGTGTCCTGCTTATACGCGTTCGATCCGGGCGCCGTCGCGCCGCCGCCCGTACGCCGCGGACGCTGATTCCGCACGACAGAAGTCGATCCCCCAGTCGAATCGTCGGCGTTGCTCCAGAGCCTGGCTCGCCAGACGGGCGGCGATGTCGCTGCCGCCGGGTCAGGACCTGGGACCCGCGCTGCGCCGGGTCTCGCGCGATCTCGATTCGTACTACGTGCTGACGTTCACCGCGCCGCACGCGAACGACGGCCGCTTCCATCCCGTTCAGGTCACGGCGAGCCGGCCGCGACGCGCAGGTGCGCGTGCGATCCGGCTACTGGGCGCCGCTGCAGAGCGAACTCCGAGCGGCGACGGCCCGCCTCAATCCGCCGCCGCTCTTACCGACGCGGGCCCTGCGCCGCAGCCCGTTCATCGAGTCGTGGTTCGGCCTCACGGTCGAGCCTGGCGGCGGCCGGCGCATCATCTTCACCTGGACGCCTTCGCCCCCGCGCACGCCCGCGCGCGGCAAAGCGCCGGCCCGGCCCGACGTCGTCGCGCTCAAGGTCACGACGCCGGCGGGGGCGGTGCTGTTCGATGGTGAGGTCGCGTCCGCGCGTGCGGGCAACACCTCGACCCTCCGGCCCGACAGCGCAGTCTTTCAGGCGACGCCCGGCCGTCTGCAGTTCGATCTGACGATCCTGCAGGCCGACGGCAGCAAGCTCGACGTCGGCGCCCTGGATTTCGACGTGCCGAACGTACGGGGTGTGAACCCCGTGATCCTTCCGCCGCAGTTGCTGAGCGCCGGATCGGCGCGCGAGTTCCGGGACATCGAAGCCGATGCCAACGCCGCGCCGCTTCCCGGTCGCGAGTTCCGGCGCACCGAGCGTCTGTTGCTGCGCGTCCCGACGTTCGAGCCGGCGGGCAACGCCGTCCAGGTGTCGGCGAAGCTCGTCAACCGCGTCGGCACAGTGCTCATCGATCTCGCGCCGATGCCCGACGAGGCAGGGCGGACGCTCATCCAGTTCGATCTCCCGCTGGCGCCGCTTCGCACCCGGCGAGTACTCGATCGAAGTCGCTGCCCGCAGCGACGCCGGCACCGCACGCGAGTTGATCCGCTTCCGCATCACCGGTTGACGATCGTTGTTCGTCACGCTCCGGGCCCACGCGCTCAGTCATCCGTTGTTGCTGTTCGCGATCCTCGTCGCGACCTTCGCCTTGATCGAGAAAGCCGGGACCCGGTTCACTCCGATCCGCGATCGTCTCTCGCCGTCCGCGCCAGGCGCAGGTGCCGGCTGGGCGCGGTTGCCGCCGACCTCTCTGCATCGTCCTGGCGTACGTGGCGATTGTGATCGTCTACGCCGCCACGCCAGCCTATTTCGATCACGTCGAGCCGTCGGTGGCATCGGTGAGCTGGATGGTGCTGCGAGGGCAGCCGGCCTATCCTGACCCGGAGAGTGCCGGGTTGTACGGGTTGCCGTACGGGCCGATGCTCTTTCTCCTCAACGGCCTCACGATGAAGCTGCTCGGCGCCAGCATCATTACCTCGAAGGTTGCGGGCGCGTGCGGGGCGATTGCCAGCCTGGTGCTGGTCGGACTGGCTGTGCGGCCGTGCTCGAGGCGAGTGGCCGAGGGCCGTGTGCTGGACGGCGATCGTGTATCTGATGTTCGGTGCGGCCAGCACGTGGGTCCGCGCCGAGCCGTTGCTGCTCGTCTCCTCCGGCCTCGCCGTGCTGAGCCTCACGCTTCCGCGCGTGCCTTCCTGGCTTCTCCTCGGCATCGCGATTGGCGTGGGCGTGAATTTGAAAGTCAGCGCCATCATCTATCTGTTCCCCGCGTTCGCGCTCGTATGGAAGAAGCATGGATCTGGGTGCGTCCGTCGCAGCTACCGCGACCGCCGCGGTTGTGGCCGCCGTTCCATACCTCTTCTTCTCGAACATCTCGTTGGCCGGGTATCTCTCGTGGCTCCAGGCCGCAGCCGGACAGGGCGTCAGGCTCGGGGCGCTGCCGGCCGCGCTCGAGTGGATGATCGTTCTGGTAGTGCCGATGTTCGCGATGGGCCGCGTCCGAGATCGCGCGCGCAGATTTCGACGCCGGCATCTTTCGCGTGCTCGTGATCGCCTCGATGGCCGTCTCGATTCCGATGGCCATCAAGCATGGCACCGGCGTCTATCACTTCCTGCCGTTCGTGCCTTCGATCATGTTCGCGGCGTGCGCCGCTCGGAAACCGGGCCCGCGGACGTTCGCCCCAGCCCTGCTCGCGACGTTCGTGCTCATCGCCGCTCTGCAGCTGTACCACTGTGGCTGACCACCTCGACGTCGCTGCCGGCACGTCAGATGATCTCGGAGCTGAAACAGATCGAAGCCGCGCACACCGGCGTCGTCGCGATGGGCTACAGCGCGAACTACCGGCTGTCGTTCTTTCGTCCGGAGCTCGTGTTCGACGGCCAGCCGTACGCGCTCGACGGCGCGTCGATGATGGACTGGCGCTGGAGCGGCCGGCCGTTCCCGGCGTCGGCGCTGACCGCATTGCGTGACTGCGCGGTCGATGTGTGGGTGATTCCGTCGGGCGCGCCGCCGTTTGTCCTGCCCAACGACTACCCGATTGCGGGCGACGTGTTTCCGGACGAGTTTCCGGAAGACATTCGCGGAGCGCTATGCGCTCGAGACGTCCGGCCAGTGGTTCGACGTGTGGCGCTGCCGGCGGTAGCCGCCGGCCGAGTGACTAGAAGCTATCCACAAAACGCGGCGAACGAGCGGCAGCGCCCGCCTTCGCGCCGTAGGCGCTTCGGCGAGGTCTCGCCGGAGCTTTAGCGAAGGCGGAAGTGAGCCTGGCGAGCGGAGCGGGGCGTAGGGGTCCCCGCGAGCGAGCCAGTAGGGGAGTCCGAGGGGCGAAGCCCCTCGGATGATTAATGACCAGACCCGCCCTCGCCTGACGACCGCCTTGACGACGTCGCTCAGCACCTGCTTGGCGTCGCCGAACGCCATCAGCGTGTGATCGAGGTAGTAGAGCTCGTTGTCGATGCCGGCAAAGCCCGGGTTCATCGAGCGCTTGATGGCGATGACGCTCTTGGCCTTGTCGACGTCGATGATCGGCATGCCGAAGATCGGGCTGTTCTTGTCGTGCCGCGCCGCCGGATTGACGACGTCGTTGGCGCCGACGACGAGCGCGACGTCGGTCTGCGCGAGGTCGGGATTGATGTCGTCCATCTCGACGAGCGCGTCGTACGGAATCTCCGACTCGGCGAGCAGCACGTTCATGTGACCGGGCATGCGGCCGGCGACCGGATGAATCGCGAAGCGCACCTCGACGCCGCGCTTGGTGAGCAGGTCGTAGAGCTCGCGCACCTTGTGCTGTGCCTGCGCCACGGCCATGCCGTAGCCGGGAACGATCACCACGCGGTCGGCGTTGACGAGCAGTTCCGCCACGTCCTGCGGCGTCGCGGACTTGGCGGTCTTGGCCTCGCCGGCGGCGGTCACGGCCTGGACCTGGCCGAACGCCCCGAAGAGCACGTTGGTGAACGACCGGTTCATCGCCCGGCACATGATGATCGACAGGATGAGGCCTGACGATCCGTCGAGCGCGCCGGCGGTGATGAGCAGCTTGTTCTCGAGCACGAAGCCCATCGCCACCGCCGCCAGCCCCGCGTACGAATTGAGCAGCGAGATGACCGTCGGCATGTCCGCGCCGCCAATCGGCAGGATGAGGAGCACGCCGAAGAGCGAGCGAGAGCAGGATGATGAGCGCCGAACGCCCACGGCTGGTAGGGATCGATCGTCAGGTACACGCCGGCGCCGATGGCGATCGCCAGCAGTCCCAGGTTGATGACGTTCTGGTTCGGATAGGTGATCGGCCGCGTCGGCACGATCTCCTGCAGTTTCCCCGCGGCCATCAGGCTGCCCGTGAAGGTCAGGTAGCCGAGGATGATCTCGAGCGCGATCGCCCCCATGCGAAACGTGGTCAGCTCGCCGTGCTGGAACCAGATCATGTACTTGGCGGTGCCGACGAGGCCGGCCGCGAGGCCGCCGAACGCGTGCGACAGCGCCGTTCGCTGCGGCACCGCGGTCAGCGGTACCCAGGACAGGGGCACGCCGATGACGACGCCGACGAGGGCGGCGATCGTGATCCACGTGAAGTTGATGATCTCGGGCGCCAGCAGCGTGCCGACGATCGCGAGGGCCATGCCGCCGACGCCGGCCGCGACACCCCGTCGCGCCGTCTTCGGGTGGCTCAGCCACCGGAGCGAGAGGATGAAGAGGGCCGCCGCGGCGAGATAGGTGAGCTGGGTCAGGCCGTGAATCACGGCTTGCGCTCCCGCTCGCGGAACATCTTGAGCATGCGGTCGGTGATGAGAAATCCGCTGACGATGTTGGTCATCGACGCGGCCACGGCGACCGCGCCGAGGATGGTCGTGGCGGTGGATTCTTCCTCACCGGCAACCAGGATGGCGCCCACAATCGCGATCGCCGAGATCGCGTTGGTGAGCGACATCAACGGCGTGTGCAGCAGGCGCGAAACGTTCTGAATGACCTGAAATCCGACGAACGTCGCCAGCATGAACACGAACAGCATCGACCACAGGTCGAGTTCGGCCATATGGCGGGCGAGTTTAGCACGGTCATGGCCGGGGTCCGCGACGGTTGGGGTCAGGCCGTGAATCGTGAAAAACCTCTGAGGGCGGCTGGCGGTCAGGCCGTGATTCGTGAACGGCGCAAGAATTCACGATTCACGGCCTGACCCCGACCAGGCGGGCGGCGGCGCGCTCGAGCGTCTCGTCCCGCTTCGCGAAGCAGAACCGCAGCACGCGCGGCGGCGGCGGTGCCGGGGCGCAGGAAGGGGGACGTCGGAATCGACGCGACCCCGTGCTCCCTCGTCAGGCGGATCGCGAAGTCCGCGTCGGCCTCGTCGGTGATCGCCGAATAGTCCATGAGCTGGAAGTAGCTCCCGTGGCAGGCAAGCGGCCGGAAGCGGGAGCCCTCCATCAGGCGGAGAAACAGGTCGCGCTTGGCCTGGAAGAACGGGCCGAGCTCGGCGAGCCCGCGCCGGGTCTCGAGGAAATCGGCGATCGCGTGCTGGACGGGCGTGTTGGTCGAGAACGTGACGAACTGGTGCACCTTGCGGAACTCCGCGGTCAGCGCTGCCGGGGCGACGGTGTAGCCCACCTTCCACCCGGTCGTGTGATAGGTCTTGCCGAACGAACCGATGACGAACGCGCGCGCGGCCAGCTCGTCATACCGCGCGCAGCTTTCGTGCCGCAGCCCGTCGAAGATGATGTGCTCGTAGACCTCGTCGCTGAGAATCAGGATCCGCGTGCCCTCCACGAGCGTCGACGAGCGCGCGCATGTCGTCGCGGCGTCGAGCACGCTCCCGGCGGGATTGTGGGGCGAGTTGAGCATGATCATCCGCGTCCGCGGCGTGACGGCGCGCCCGCACCGCGTCCCAGTCGATCGTGTAGTCGGGGAACTGCAGCGGCACGAACACCGGCGTCCCGCCGCTCAACACGATCGCCGGCACGTACGAGTCGTAGCACGGCTCGAGCACGACGACCTCGTCGCCCGGACCGACCGTGGCCGCGACGGCGTCGAAGATCCCTTCCGTGCCGCCCGACGTGACGGTGACTTCGGTCTCGGGGTCGTAGCGGCGGCCGCAGAACCACTCGTACTTGGCGGCGATCGCCTCGCGCAGCCGCAGGCACGCCCTGCATCGGCGCGTACTGATTCTTCCCGCTGCGCATGTGCGCGGCGACGGCGTCGACGAGCGCCGGATCGCAGTCGAAGTCGGGGAAGCCCTGCGAGAGGTTGATCGCGTCCAGCTCGGCCGCAAGCCGCGACATCACCGTAAAGATCGTCGTCCCGACCGCCGGCAGCTTCGAGTCGATCGAGGACTCGGGTGCCGTCGGGTTGCCGCGTCATGCCGTGGCCTCGAAGATGCCGCTCTCGCGGTTCTTGCGCACCCGGTCCCACGCGAAGTACTGCCCGTTCATCGCGATGTACACGCCGGGCGGCAGCACCTGCGCAAACGACAGGGCGCTGCCGAGATTGAAGAGGCCGTCCGAGCTCCCGAACGCATAGGGGACCATCGCGCCGGTCAGCACGATGGTCCGGTCGCGCAGGTCGGCGGCGGCAATCGCCCGCGCCGTTTCGACCATCGTGTCGGTGCCGTGCGTGATGACCAACGCCGACTCGCTCGACGTCCGGCACCGCGCGACGATCGCCGCGCGCCCACCGTCGTCGAGCTCGAGGCTGTCCACCATCATGACCGTGTCGAGCGTCGACGTCGAGCCGGCAGCGGCCGCGCCCGAGCATCTCCGGCACGTGCGTGTCGCGAAAGAACAGCCGGCCGGTCAGCTCGTCATACTGCTTGTCGAACGTGCCGCCGGTCACCAGGATACGTATGCGCATGGCTTTCCACTTCTGCCCAGGTCTTCACGCGGCGGCCGAGCGGTCAAGCGGGCCGGCTCGGCCGATGAGCCCACGAATCTGAAATCGTCGTGCCCATTCTGTCCGACCGGTCGCGCTCGCTGCGAGACCATCGGCGGCAGGCTCAATCCTCCGCCAAGACACAAGATTAGACGCTGTCAGTAGCTTACAGCCGACCTCCGGCTCGCCTTGGCGATCGCGGCACCCCCCTTGCCTCGCAGCCGACTGGAGGTCACAACAATGTTGTTCGCAGTATCTGCAATTCTGATCGGCGTCCTCGGCATCTTCTACGTCCGTCGTCGCAGCGCGCGCAAGAAGCAGAGCGCCTAGCGCGGATTCCGCGTTCTCGTTCGCGGGACGCGGATCGACCCCTCGGACGGGACGCGGATCGCGCGGTCACGTTTCGACGGGACGCGGATCGCGCGGATCACGTTCGACGGGACGCGGATCACGCGGATCACTTCGACGGGACGCGGATCACGCGGATCAACTCATCCGACGGGACGCGGATCGCGCGGATCAGCCCAGCACGCCGGGACCCGGATCAGCCCGTCAGCATGCGACGCGGCTCGCCGGGCACTCGTCACCGTTCGGCGCCGCTCGCCCGGAAGACGTTGTCCGACGACGACAGGATGACGCGCCGGAGGCGATCGGGATAGTCCGGCGGCAGCTCCGCGAGGAAGCGCGCGACCATCCGCGCCGACGTCGCGGAGCTGTGCCCGCCAAGCGTCGCATCCATCCATCGCTTCGGGAAGAAGATGTCGCCCGTCCGCTGAATCTCGCGCAGCAAGGCGAGGCTGCGGGGGATGTACTTCTCCGACGAGGCGGCTCGCAGTGGATGGTGCAGGTAGCTCAGACCCTCGAGCACCCAGGCCTCGCGCCGCCGGAACGCGATCTCGTTCGAGGCGTTCGAAGAAGCTGTCCCTCACCCCCTGGTCGGCTGACAGCGCTGGCCGCACGTAGGCGAACCGCTCCTTGCGGTCGGGGTTTTCGATGCGCGCGAACTGCTCGTCGAGAATCGCCTGCCATGCGGGCCGCTCCCGCACGGCCAGCTCGAGCGCCAGCGCGATGTAGTCGGGCTCGGCCAGCGTCAGGCCCGGCACGCTCTCGGTCTTCCTCCACACCCGTTCGAGCCACGCGAGCGTCGGCCTCGGTCTGCGCGACGTCGCGCAGCGCCGAGAACCAGGCCGACTTCAGGCTCGAGGTCGGCGCCGCCGCCAGGCCGTCCCGCAGGACCTGCTCGAGCCGCGGCGCGATCTGCGCTGCGCGCGTCGGGCGGGATGAATCGCCAATAAGCCTGGCGCGCATAGCCAGGATCCGCTGGATGTTCTGCTCGTCGGTCTCGCGCGGCAACGCGCGGAGCGCCAGGTTGACGACGTCCGAGGCTGGCGTCCGGCCATCGAGCATCTGCTCCCACAGCGTGATCCACGCGGTCCCGCGCGTCAGCGGGTCGTCGATCTCGGGCAGGCGCGTCGCGAGGTAGGCCAGCGCTGGCACGGATCGAGCTCGAACCCGCCGTAGCCGAGGCCGCCGCCCGACGGCAGCACGAAGCGCGGCGCCGGCAGTCCGCTGGGCGCCAGGCACGTCGGCGCGGCCGTCGGCGAGGCGGACGGGGAGCGTGCGCAGGCCGTCGGGGAGTCCGAGCGTCACCTGCAGCTGCTGATTCCAGACCAGCCCGCGCCGTGCGATAGGGATCGCGCTGGACGAACGCGAGGCTCGCGATGCGGCCGCCCTCGACGGCGAAGCTCGGTGGTGACGATGGGGCGCCCGGCTTCTTCGACCCAGGCGCGGCTCCACGCCGCGAGATCCTCGGGCGTGCGTTCGTCGAGCAGCGCGATCAAGTCCGGCCACGTCGCGTTGCCGAACCGGTGCGTGCGCAGGTACTCGCGGAGTCCGTCGCGGAACGCCGTCTCGCCCAGGATCGCCTCGAGCTGGCGCATGACGATCGGCGCCTTCTGATAGATGATCGCGCCGTAGAGCGACCCGGCCTCGTTGAGGTTGTCGAGCGCCTGGCGGATCGCGTTCGTGCCCGGCGTGCGGTCGACGTCGTAGGCCGACGGATAGTGCGCGAGCAGGAAGCGCAGCTCGTGATTGATCTCCGGGAACGACGGGTTGACGATCTTCGCCGCCATGAAGTTGGCGAAGACCTCCTTCATCCAGACGTCGTTGAACCAGCGCATCGTCACCAGATCGCCGAACCACATGTGGGCGGTTTCGTGCGCGATGAGGCTGGCGCGGCCGAGCTTCTGATTCTGGGTCGCCGACGGGTCGAGCAGCAGCGCTCGCCGCGTTGTAGAAGATCGCGCCCGGGATGTTCCATGCCGCCGAACTGGAACGACGGGACGAGCAGGAAGTCGAACTTGCCGAACGGATACGGGATCGCCGGTGTAGCTCTCGAGCCAGGCGAGCGCCGACGCGTGCAGGTCGAAGATCGCCTCGCGATTGCGCGCGACCTTGGCGGCGTCGGTCTCGCGGTGGAGCATGCGGAAGGTGCGGCCGCCGCGTTCGGCAGTCTCGACCGAGAAGCGGCCGGCGGCAAACGCGAAGAGATACGTCGAGAGCGGCTCGGTTTCGGCAAACGTGAGGCGGACCTGCCCGCCCGTCCTCGCGCCGCGCCGTCTCGGCGCCGTTGGCGATCGCCTGCCAGCCGGCCGGCACGTCCAGGCCCAGCGTCCAGCGCGCCTTCAGATCCGGCTGATCGAAAACCGGGAACGTCAGGTGAGCCCGCGCCGGCACGAACAGCGTGTAGAGGAACTCCGGCGTTGCGATTGAGCGCCGCGTCGCCGGCGACGAAGTCGATGAGGATTTCGTTACGGCCTTCCAGCAGGGACGCCGCTGGCAGGACGATGTGATCGGGGACGATCGTGTACGGAATCGGCTTGGCCGGCGGTCGCGGACGCTGCGCACGCCTTTCGGCGGCGCGAAGTCGAGCGCGAGCGGCCGCCCGGCGTCCTTCAGCGTGAACGTGATCGTGACGCGTCCGGTGATCGGCGGCGCCGGGTTCGGCGGCGATCGAGAAATGCAGGTCGTAGCGCAGGTCGCTGATGCGCCGCGCGCGCTCTTCGGCGAGGGACAGTGGGATTCCCGGTCCCGGAGGTGTATCGGTGCGTGGAGCGGCTGCATAGTGGAGGCCGCCAGCGCGGCGGTCGCGGCCGTCGCGACCATCGTCAACAGGCCGAGGCCACGGATCATGCCCGCATCATATCAGGCGATCTTTTCAGGCGATCTTTCGCAGGCGCAGCGTCGTGAGCGCAGCGATGACGACGAAGAAACAGAGGCTGATGAACGACAGCCGCATGAAGGCGTAGTACGCCGTCCGTCCCACGAGATCGAAGACGACGAAGGCGATCGACGACACGGCGATGATCGTGAGGACGCGCAGCGGCCGCGGCAGGAGATCGAGGTAGTTCGCCAGATACACGATCGCCGGCGTCGCAATCAGGAAGACGTAGTCCCAACCCTGCGGCGACAGCAGCGGCATCAACGTCAGGAGCAGGGCGCCCTCGACGCCTTCGGGAAACGCGACGCCGCGGCGAAAGAGGAAGACGAGCGCGGCCACGCCGAGCAGGACCACGCCGGTCCCGTATGCCAGGCGCGCCGACAGCTCGCCCGGTCCCACCCAGCGGTAGAACATGCCGGCGACCGACACGTTGTCGTAAATCGAGAGATTGGGCGCGGTCGTTTCCGTCACCGTTCGCCACCACTCGCGGTGAAGGTCGATGTTGCCGTTCCAGCCGTAGATCGTTGCCGGGAGAAGGAGGACGACGGCGAGCCCCGCGCACGCCGAGACAATCGACGGCAGCTGCCGACGGGCGATCAGCCACGGCACGAAGAGCACCGCGTAGGGCTTGATGACGATCGCCAGAACGACGAGCGCTCCGGCCGTGACCTCGCGCTTCGCCTTCATCGCCAGGAAGCGCGCCCGTGGCGATGACCGCGAAGAGGATGTTGACCTGACCGAGCACGAGCTCGTGCGCGTAGAACTTCAGCAAGCTGACGACGGTGACGATGACGAGCCAGCGCAGAGGCTTTCGCCGCTCGACGGGAAGCGTGACGGCCATCCGCACGAGCGCGACCAGCAGCGCGATGGAGCCAAAGAACCAGACGAACTTGGCCGCGAGCGAGCGGAAGCAAGCCGATCGGGATCGCCAGCACGGCAAATGCCGGGAGGTACTTGAAGACGAAGTGCCCGTCGCTCTCGCGGTAGAGAGGTTCGGCCTGGGCGGCTCGCGAGGCCGCCTGCCAGTAGACCTCGAAGTCCGGCATCTTGGGCGCCGCCTTGTAGACGAACACCCACAACGCGAGCGCGATGAGGAGGCCCACAAGTGCCAGCCGGACGCGGGAGTCGCCGATCAGTTGCGTTCCCTTCCGACGAAGGACCCGCCGACGAGCTCGGGTCGTGCGGTCAGCAACGCCTCAGGCCGACGCAACATAGACCACGACGATATCGCAGCGGGCGCCGGTAGTCCAAGCGTAGCGCGTGGCCGCGCTATCAGCGATCAGTTCACGCTTCGCGAGCAGCCGCACGCTGAGCGTTCGAACCCTGAACGCTGCGAGCTCGTCAGTCCACCCGCAGCGCCGCGAACGGGTCCATCCGCGTCGCGCGCCGGGCCGGGATGAGGCAGGCGGTCAGCATGACGACCGTGAGCAGCACCGTGATGGCGATGAAGGTCACGGGATCGACGGCGGGGATCTGCGCGACGAGCGACTTGAGGATCTGCGATGACGCCGAACGCGGCGCCGAGGCCGAGGGTCAGGCCGATGCCCAGCTGCCAGAGACCCGTGCGCAGAATCAGCCACGAGATCTGCGATGCCTGGGCGCCGAGCGCGAGCCGCAGGCCGAGCTCGGGCGTCCGCTGCGTCACCGAATACGACGTGATCGCGTAGATGCCGACCGACGAGAGGACGAGCGCGATGATCGCGAAGATGACGAAGAGCGTGCCGAACACGCGGTACGGCCAGCGCGCCTCGGCGATGGCGTCGTTGAGCGTCCGGACGGCGAAGAGCGGCTGGTCCGGATCGAGCGCCTTGGCGGCCTCGCGCACGGCGCCGATCATGGACGCCGGGATCGCCGGTGGTGCGCACGAGCATCGCGGTGCCCGTGGGCGGGTTCATCCGCGACGGACGATAGAGGACGGCGGGCGGCTCGAGCGCCTGCACTTCGCCTTGCCGGATCGTCGGGCTCACGCCGACGACCGTCAGCCACGGGCCCGGCTTGTCTTCCTTCGGTCCTTCCATGACGCGCATCCGGCGGCCGAGCGGATCCTCGTTGGCGAAGAGCTCTGACGCGAGCCGCTGATTGATCGACGATCACCTCGGCCCCCGGTGCGCCGTCGGTCTCAGCGAACGACGCGTCCGCGCAGCAGGCTGCACGCCGAGCGTTTCAAAATAGCCGGGTCCGGCATCGACGACCGACACCCGCGGCCGTGTCGGCGCGGTGCTCACGGGCCGGCCTTCGATCTCGTAGAGGGACTGACCGGAGCCGCCGAGCGGGAGCGTCGAGGCCATGCCGCGCCTGCGTGACGCCGGGCAGCGCGCGCAGGCGCGCGAGCAGCGAGTCGTAGAAGATCTGACGCTGCTCTGGCTTCGGATACTTGCTCTCGACGAGCTGCGTGCGCAGCGTGAGCAGATGGTTCGTCTCGAACCCGAGATCGAGCGTGTACAGCTTGAGGAAGCTTCGCGCCATCAGGCCGGCGCCGGTGAGGAGCGCCAGCGTCAGCGTCAGCTCGGCGACGACGAGGCCCGAGGTCAGCCAGCGCGCGCGCGCGCCGCCGGACTGCCCGCGGCCGCCTTCCTTCATCAGATCGTTCAGGTTGGTCTTCGACACCTGCAGCGCCGGCGCGAGGCCGAAGACGATGCCGGTCGCGAGGCAGATGGCAGCGAAGTAGCCGAAGACCGAGAGGTCGAGGGTAAAGACGATCCAGTAGGGCTTGCCGACGTCGGCGACGGCGGCGTCGAAGAGCCGGACGCCGACCGCGGTGAGACTCAAGCCCAGCACGCCGCCGAGACACGCGAGCATGACGCTCTCGATGAGCAGCTGCCGGACGATGCGTCCGCGGCTGGCGCCGAGCGCGGTGCGCACGGCCATCTCGCGCGTGCGGTAGGCCGAGCGCGCGAGCAGCAGGTTGGCGACGTTGGCGCAGGCGATGAGCAGGACGAAGCCGACCGCCCCGAGCAGCGACAGGAAAATCAGCCGGATCGGCCCGCCGTTGAAGCGCTCGTTGAACGTCATCAGGCGCGGTTTCGATGTTCGTGTTGCTCTCCGGGTAAGCGGCTTGCAGCTCGCGCGAGATCCCGGCCATCTCGATCGCCGCCTGGTTCCAGGTGACGCCGGTCGCGAGCCGGCCGAAGACGCCGATCTGCCGGCTGGTGCGGCGCGTCTCGGCGGTGGGCGGCTGCAACGGCCGCCACATGTCGGCGTTGGTGGGGAATCGCATCCGCTCGGGCATCACGCCGATGATCGTGTAGGCCACCTCGTTGATCTTCAGGGTACGGCCGATGACGGCAGGATCGCTGCGAGTAGCGGTTCTTCCAGACGCTGTGGCCGAGGATGACGACGGGTGCCGCGCCCGCGGCGTCCTCGCCAGGGGCGAAATCGCGGCCGAGGAACGGCTGCTGCCGCAGCAGCCCGAAAGTGTTGGCCGTGACCGCCGCGCCGCTGACGCGTTCGGCCGGGTGATCCGGGTCGCTGACGTTGAACTGCTGTGTCCGGAACGCCGCCAGGCCGGAGAACGACCGCGACTTGGCGCGCCAGTCCTCGAACTCCTGCCACGAGGCCGGCGAGCTGTTGTCGGCGTCGCCCGTGGTGTTGCGGGTCGCGAGAAGGACGATCTCCTCGGGCCGGTCGAACGGCAGGCCGCGGATCAGCACCGCGTTCACGAACGTGAAGACCGTCGTGTTGACGCCGATGCCCAGTCCCAGCGCCATGGCGGCGACGGCGGTGAACCAGGGGTCCTTGAGGAGCATGCGGACGGCGTAGCGGAGGTCCTGGAGGAGAGTCATGGGATTGCACTGCTATACGAGCGCAGGGGAGACGGGGTTCGGGCGCTCAGGGGCTCGGGGCTCCGGCTATGGCTCAGCCAATGACGCTTGCGATTGCGCATCGAAGCTTTTGCCGGAGCCCAAGCCCCGAGCCCAGAGCCTGTGGTAAAGTCAATCCCTTGTCCTGGCCGCTACTTCCCCCTTCCTACGAGCGTCAGCACGGTCACGCCGAGCGCATCGAGCTCGCGGGCGATCGGCGCATCCGGGAACGGAACAAAATCAACTACCGGTTGGCGCACTGGCCGATCTGGATCTGCGTGTTCTTCATCGCGCCCGGACCGCTGACCTTTGATCTCTTCGCGAACGGTTTCGACACGCGGATGGCGCTGTGGCTGACGGTCGTGCTGGTCGGGACCGGCATCGCCGGCCTGCTCGGCAGCCTGCCAGGCGTCGAGCCCAGGCCCTACATCATCCGCTTCACCGAGGATCGTCCGAACCCGATCTATCGCCGCGTCTGCTACACGCTCGCCTGGAGCGAGGTCATCGCGTTCGCGCGTCTTGAACATCGCCGGGCTGGTCGACGCCATCGTGACCGGCACCTGGCGGCTGCGGCAGATCTACGACGATGGCGTATTTCCCGATCGTCGGGATGGTCTGGGCGCTCGGCGCCTTCGGCCTGCTGCCGCGCGTGAAGCCGTCGACCCAGGGCGAAGGGCACGAGCGGCGCTACTTCTATGGATCGGTCTGGGCGGTCGCGATCGCGCAGCCGATCCTCGGCGTGCTCTGGAAGGTGCTGCCGCAGACCCGTCCCGTCCGACGCCCTCAAGCTCGTCGTCTTCGTCGGCATCCTGGCGTACGTCGGCAACCTGGCGCGACGCGGCCTGCTGCCGCGCACGAGGCCGATCGTTCCGGGCGAGCTCGCGGTGTCGGACTGACAAGGGCTCAGGGCTCAAGGCTCAAGGCTCAGGCAACACCTCGGACCAAATACTCGAAGCTCTTGCCTGAGCCCTGAGCCGAGCCTGAGCCCTGAGAGCCGTACTGTAGGATCGGCCCATGGCGCAGATCGACGACCGTGGGCTCATCGTCAGCTGCCCGTCCTGCCAGCAGCGCAACCGCGTGCCGTTCGGTCACGAGGCGGCCGAGGCGGCCAAGTGCAAGAAATGCGGGACGATCCTGCCGGCCACCGCTGAACCGGTCGAGGTGCCGAACGCGGAGATCTTCGACGCGCTGGTGTCGTCCTCCACGCTGCCGGTGGTCGTGGACTTCTGGGCGCCGTGGTGCGGGCCGTGCCGCATGGTCGCGCCGGAGCTGGCCCGTGTCGCCGCCAACAACGCCGGCCGCTACCTCGTCGTCAAGGTGAACACCGACGCCGTGCCCGAGCTCGGCGATCGCTTCGGCATCCGGTCGATTCCGACCATGGCGGTGTTCGCCGGCGGCCGGGAGCGCGCGCGAACATCCGGCGCGCGGCCGGCCGCCGACATCGAGGCGTTCATCGCGCAGGCGGTTGGCCGCTAACGCTTAGGCTTTGGGCTCTGGCAAGGCTCTGAGAGTTGCTCGAAGGTTTTGCCTAGAGCCTTGAGCCCTGAGCCCTGAGCCTGCCCCTCTAGTGTTAGCATTTCTGCATGGCCCGGGCCCTGCGGTTCACCCTGCGACCGAACTTGCGCGGCGCCTCGAAGCGTTTGTCGTCGAACGATATCCCTTTGCGGTCGGCGCCGGTGCGCGCCGCGTTCGACGCGTGCAAGGGCGCGGTCCGCGCCGACGAGGCGTCGCTCGACGCGCTGCGCACGACGTTCGAGGCCGCCCTCCGGGGCCGGCTGGAGAACCTGGCCCCGTCCGAGCGCGCTGGAGACGACGCCCGGCGTCGAAGCGCCCGCCCGTTTTCAACTGGCTATCGACGAGCTCGTCGACGCGTGCGACGGGTTTCTCCGCCGCGCCGCGATCCGCGCCTCGCTCACGCCCGACGAGCGCCGCGAGATTCTGCGCGGCATGGTGCTCACCCGCGCGACCGACTACGCGGCTGAAGACGCTCTTCACCGGCGGCGAAGTCCGCTACGGCGAGACGTCGTTCCAGGGCAAGGGCTTTCGCTCGCTCGGGCAGGAAGCGATCTACGCGGCGGGCATCCGGCTGCGGCGCGGCGAGGCGTTTCGCGACGGACGGCGGCTGGACGGGCGACGTCGTCGCCCCGCTCATTCGCGATCTCGGCGTGACGCTGGCGATGCGGCCGGACGGCCGAGACCGTGCGCATGGTGCTGTCGGCGCAGATGGGCGAAAGCCGGACCGCCGATGCACGGCAAGGACCTGCACGTCGGCGACTTCGCGTGGGGCATTCTGCCCGCGGCCGCGCCGCTCGCCATCGGATCGCTGACGATCGCCGGGATGGCGCTGGCCTTCGCGCGCGACGGCAGCGGGCGCGTGGCGCTGTCCTTCATCGGCGAAGGCGGCTCGTCGCTCGGCGAATGGCACGAGGCGATCAACCTGTGCGCCGCGCGCCGGCTGCCGGCGGTCTTCGCGGTCGAGAACAATCAGACGGCGCTCTCGACGCCGGTGCGCGAGCAGTCCGCCGTCGCGCGTCTTCGCCGACAAGGCCGTCGGGCTACGGCATCCCGGGCATCACGATCGACGGCACCGACCCCGACGAGATCGCGGCGGCGTTCGCCTGGGCCGTCGAGCGCGCGCGCGCGGGGCGCGGGCCGGCGCTCATCGAGCTCGTGTCGATGCGCATGTGCGGCCACGCGCATCACGACGACATGCTCTACCTCGGCAAGCGAGCCGCAGCCGGGCTGGGACGTATCCGCCGCTCCACGCGACGAGGCTACGCCGATCCCGATCTCTACGCCTTCTGGTCGGCGCGCGATCCGATTCCCGGCCTACGCGGCACGGCTCGCAGGCTCGAGGGCTCATCGACGCGAGCGAGCTCGACCGCCTGAAGTCGAATGCGAGGCCATCGTCGAGTTCGAGGCGCAGGAGGTGATCGCGGCGCCGCTGGCCGCCGGCGCCGCAGGCTGGCGAGGGCGTGCTCGCCGGCGAGGCGCCGCGCCAGCGGGTCGAGGTCCTCGATCCGCAGGTGCGCCTGCACCTCGACACCGATCCGGCCGCTGCCGCCGCTCGAGCGCCGGCGCCGGCCGTTCGATCGCAGCGGCAGCACGCTTCCTCGAAGCGGTGATGCTCGGCGTCGGCGACGCGCTTGCGCGCCGACCCGTCGGTGTTCGTCTTCGGCGAGGACGTCGGCGGCACGTACGGCAACGCGTTCCTGCTGCTGCGGCCGCTGCTCGAGGAGTTCGGCGATCGCATCCTCAACTCGCCGCTCGCCGAAGGGGCCGTGCTCGGCGCCTGCGTCGGCGCCGCGCTCGCCGGCCAGCGGCCGATCGGCGAGATGCAGTTCAACGACTTCGTCGCGACCGGCTTCAACCAGCTCGTGAACAACGCCGCCAAGATCCGCTACCGCTGGGGCGGATCGGTGCCGATGGTCGTGCGCATGCCGTGGGGCGGGCTGCGTCATGCCGGTCCGTACCACAGCCAGAACACCGAGGCCTGGTTCTACCGCACACCCGGCCTGAAGATCGTCGTGCCCTCGACGCCGGCCGACGCGCGCGCGCTGATGGCGAGCGCCGTCGCCGATCCCGATCCGGTGCTCTACTACGAGCACATCGCGCTCTACCGCGATCCGCGGATCAAGCAGGTGCTCGCGCACGAACGCGCCGGCAGCCGCTCGCCATCGGCCGCGCGGCGCTGCGACGCGAAGGCGACGACCTCGTCATCATTTCCTACGGCGCCTACGTGCATGCCGGCGCTGCGTGTCGCCGAGCGGCTGGCCGCCGATGGCATTCGAGGCCAGCGTGCTCGACCTGCGCTCGCTCGCCCCGCTCGATCGCGACGCCGTGCTCGCCTGCGCGCGCCACTGCAGCCGCGTCCTCATCGTGCACGAAGACTCGCGCACCGGCGGCATCGGCGAGAGCCTCGCCGCCATCATCCAGGAGGAAGCGTTCGAGTCGCTCGACGCCCCGGTCCGCATCCTCGCCGCGCTCGACACGCCGGTGCCCTACTCGCCGCCGCTCGAGGCCGCGTTCCTGCCCTCAGACGACGAGATCGAGCGTGCCGCGCGGCTGCTGGTCGCGTACTGAACCAGCTGGCACCATTTGATCGCCAAAAAGGTCGCCATCGTCCTCCAGACCCCGAGGGACCAGCAGTCTTCGGTCCTGTTGACGTATCAGGACCTCGCGAACGAGCTTGCGCGCCGCGGGCACCTCGTGACGATCGTGACGCCGGACGATTTTCCCGCCTCGCGCCGTGCCGCCGGACGTTTGACGCCGCTCGTCTACCCGTTCGTCGTACAGGGCTGGATGCGTCAGCACGGCGTCGAATGCGACGTCGTCGTCTTCCAAAGCTATGCCGGCTGGCGCGCGGTTGCAACCGCTGCCGCTCGCGGCGTGCCGGCGGTGATCGCGTTCCACGGCGTCGAGCCGCTCTATCACCGGGCGTTGCGAGAGGAATCGGCGGACGCGGGCGGGCTGAGTTGGCGTTACCGTCTGCTGCAGGAATGGCTGATGCCGTGGATGTTGCGCTCGGCGTGCAGGAACGCCGCGCGCGTGACGTGCCTCAACTCCATCGAACGTGACGAGTTGGTCCGCCGGGGCTGGGTCACCGAAGATCGCGTCGACCTCGTCTTTCATGGCGTACCGCCGGAGTTCTATCTGCCGGAACGGCCGGCGCGTCGGCCGCGGACGCTGCTCTTTGTCGGCCAGTGGCTGCCGATGAAGGGCGTCGCGTATCTGCGCGAGGCTTTCACCGAAGTCGCTCATCGCCATCCCGACGTCCGGCTGGTCTGCGCTGGCACGCTGGCGTCCGCGGATGCCGTTCTGGCCGGCTTCGCGCCCGTCGTGCGCCCGCGCGTCACCGTCATTCCGCGCCTCGCCCGCCTCGACCTCGTCGAGCTCTATCGCCAGGCCGACATCATGATCGCGCCGAGCCTGTACGAGGGGTTCGGTGTGGCGCTCGTCGAGGCCATGGCGGCGAGGCTGCCGATTGTGACGACGCGCGTGGGCGTCGCGGCCGACGCGCTGACCGACGGCGAAAGCGCTCTCATCATCCCGACCAGGCACGCGCAGGCCATTGCCGGCGAAGTCGAGCGCTTGCTCGCCGACGATGGGCTGCGGGAGCGCCTCGGGGAGGCCGCGGGCGACGTCGCGCTTCATTACCGCGAAGCCGCTGCCGTCACCGATCTCGCCGACCGCCTGATTCGTCTCGCCCGCCACCGCGACTCGTGACGCCGCCGGACGCCAGACTCTTTGGGATTAGCAGTGGCTCAGTGTGTCAGCAGGTACACGAGCACGTTGAGGCCGACGGCATAGCCGGGCGGGGAGAACTGATAGAAATACCCGGGATCTTCTCCTTCGCGTTCCCAGGAATCGCCGAGATCGGTGTTGTGCGTCATCAGCACCATGATGCGGCCGTGCGCGTCGTTGATCGCGCGCGTGTGGACGTCGATGCTGTCGGCCCCGCGCTCCGACGTCTCGGTGCCGCCGGATCCCCGCCAGAACTGGATGTTGGTGATCTGCGGCACTCGTTCCATGGGGGCGTAAGTGCGGAAGATCGGATGCGTCGACGGCAGATCGACGATCGGGTATTCACCAGCGTCGAAGACCTTGCGGATCTGGCTGACCCATTGTTCCCAAGCGTTCGTGCCCCAGAAATCGTCGACCCACAGGAAGCCGCCTTTGAGGAGGTATTCGCGCAGCCGCGCGGCCTCCGCGTCACTGATGCCCATCGTGCCGACGTCTGAGGCCACGATCACCGGGCAGTCGAACAGCGCCGCGTCAGTCAGCCGCACGACCCAGGGGTGCGGATTGTGGTTGGCGTCCCAGCTGACGGGGATTTTGGTCAGCTCCGACGCGCGGGTCAGCAAGTTGACCGCGGCGTAGGGATAGTCGGTGAGCCAGCCGATGCCCATCGCCTCGCGCCGCACCTGCGTGTACATGAGCTTGCAGATGGTGAGGCCGCCATCGACAAAGTCTTCCGGCGGGAATTGCGGTGGAAAGCTTCCCTCGCGGAACGAGCGCTGCCCATATCCACGCTGCGCGTCGGCGGCGGAGACCAGCAGGATCGCGCACGCCGTCACGAGCAGCGCGATGCGCACCAACCGACGGCGTTTCGGCCCCATACGAGAGCAGTGTAAGACAAGTCGCCCTGGCCGGGGCAGGAACGGCTGATGTCGGTCCCGGAGTTGACACCCGCCGCCGCTCTGCGCGACATTCCTGCCTGTCTAACCCACCGGAAGCGTGTTGAGCATATGAACGAACTCTCACGTCGCGGGTTCATCGAGCGCGCGGTCTGTGCCGCAGCGGGAACCACTCTCGCCGGCGTCGCCGGCGCTGTCGCCTTTGGCCAGGGGCCTCGCGGCAGCCTGGAAGTCATGCGCGAATTCCCCTACGGGGCCGTGCAGCTGACCGGCGGCCCCCTCAAGCAGCACTTCGATCGCATCCACGCGCACTTCCTCGCACTCGACAACGACCGCCTGCTCAAGGTGTTTCGCCAACGCGCCGGCTTGCCGGCGCCGGGGCCCGACATGGGCGGGTGGTACGACACGGACGGCTTCGTGCCCGGCCTGACGCTTGGACAATACATTTCCGGGCTGGCGAGGTTTGGTGCGGCGACGGGCGATCGGGCGGCGCACGCGAAAGTCGCGAGGCTGGTCTCAGGGTTCGGCGAGTTCATCCGGCGCGCCGACAGTCCGTACGCCGGGCCCAATGCGCAAGCGCAATGGGCCGCTTACGTCATGGACAAGTACGTCGTCGGGCTCGTCGACGCTTTTCAGCTGAGCGGCGTCGAGGAAGCGAAGCACCTGCTGCCCCTCACGATTGATAAGTGTCTGCCACACATTTCTCCGGTGTCGCGCGACCGTATCGGCAAGAGGAATCCGCCCTACGACGAGACCTACGTCATCTCGGAAAACCTGTTCCACGTTGCGAAGATCACCGGCGACGACCGGTTTCACAAGTTGGCGGTGCACTACCTCCTCAACAAAGAGTGGTTCGACCCGTTGGCCGCCGGAATCGACGTCCTGCCGGAGAAGCATGCCTACAGCCACACGATCGGCCTCAGTTCCGGCGCGCAGGCGTATCTCAACCTCGGTGACGCGAAGTACCTGAAAGCGCTTACCAACGCCTGGCGCTTCCTCGAGCCGCAGCGCTTCGCCTCCGGAGGTTGGGCGCCAGAGGAGCAGTTCGTTCACCTCGGACAGGGCAAGCTCGCCGAGAGTCTGAAGAGTTCCAAAGCGCATTTCGAGACGCCCTGCGGCAGCTTTGCCGACTTGAAACTGGCGCGCTACCTGATTCGTTTCACCGGCCGTCCGGAGTATGGCGACGGGCTGGAGCGCACGCTCTACAACACGATGCTGGCGACCCGCCTGCCGACGAGCGACGGCGAGTATCCGTACTATTCGGATTACAGCGCCGGCGCGGAGAAAAAGTATTACCACCGCAAGTGGCCCTGCTGTTCGGGCACGTTGGTGCAGGGCGTCGCCGACTACGTGTTGAACGCGTATTTCCACGACGACGATGCGCTGCTGGTCAATTTGTTCGTGCCCTCGGAAGTGACCTGGAAGCGTGCGGGCGGCGCGGTCGCGGTCGTTCAGGAGACCGATTACCCGGCCACGCGACGCCGTGCGCTTGACCGTGCGAGAGCCGGGCGACGGCCGGTTTGCGATCAAGCTGCGCATCCCGGCGTGGGCGCGCGGCGCGACGCTGCGGGTCAACGGCAAGGCGGAAGACGCCGCACCCGGTGCGCTCGCCACGGTGAGGAATCGTTGGAAGGCCGGCGACGCGATCGACTTGGTCGTGCCGCAACCGCTGCGGACTCTGGCGATCGACCCCGAAACCCCGAAGCTCGCGGCACTGATGCGCGGCGCGGTGATGTATGTCGGCCTCAATCCGTGGGCGGGGATCGAGGATCAGCCCATCAACCTGCCCGGTTCGCTGTCGCCGCTGTCCGCATCGCGCCAGACATACCGCACCGAGATTGCGGGACGCGACCTGGTGTTCGTGCCGTACTTCACGATCGACACCGAGCGTTACAACACGTATTTCACGATCGGGTGATGCGCCGGACGGAAGGGTTTGCGCCTTTCGCGGTCGCGGGTTGATACTACACATCAACCTGTGAACGCTTGGCTGCAGCAGCTCGCTGAACTCCGGAAGATCCTCGCGTTCCTGCGCCCGTACCTCGTGCGCCAGCCGCTGCTGCTCGCGGCCGTCCTCGGCAGCGCCCTCTTCGTCATGCTCTTCGAGGGGTTCGGCGTCGGCCTCCTCGTGCCGCTGCTGAACCTCCTGCTCGGTGGCGATCGGGCGACGCCCATGCGTCCGCTGCAGTGGCTCGAGCGCACGCTCCCCGGGCATTCACCGGCCTTCTACATTGGGGCGATCGCGGTCGCCATCATCCTGTCGGTCGCGCTCAAGAACGCCGCCTTCTACACCTCGCTCGTGCTCGCGGCCCGACTGAAGCGGCGCATCGCCGTCAGGCTGCGCGACGATCTCTTCCGGCGCCTGCATCGGGCTGACCTGGATCTCTTCGATCGCCTGCCGGGCGGAGATCTCGCCAACGTCTTTCTCGTCGAGACCTACCGCACGACGGTCGCCATCGACGCGATGCTGGCGCTCATCCAGCGCACGAGCATCGCGTTCTTCTACGTCGCGGCTCTGTTCTTTCTCTCGTGGTCCCTGACGTCACTCGTCGTCTTGCTGGCGGTCGCGCTCGGCGGCGCGCTGTCGTTTGTCTATGGCCGGCTGAAGAGCGTCGGCGTGGAGCTGACCGACCTCAATCACCGCATGGCCAGCATGCTTGGCCAATCGTTCTCGGGCGTACGGATCGTGCGCGCGACGCATTCGCAGGACCGCGAGCTCGAGCAGTTCCACGCGCTGAACCAGGCCCAGGCCGACGCCGAGCAGCGCAGCGCGGAAGCGCTCTCGCTGCTCTTTCCCATCACCGAAACGCTCGCTGTCGCGGGCGCCATGGTGATCGTCACCTGCGCCTACATCTTCCTCGTGCGGCCGGGCTACATGCTGAGCAGCTACCTGCTCGCCTACGGCTTTGTCCTCCTGCGGCTGCTGCCGCTCCTCAATCAGCTCTACGGATTGCACGGCCACCTCGCCTATCTGGCTGGCGGCATCCACGAAGTGAAGACATGGCTCGACACGCCGCATTTCCCCGAGCGGCCATTCGGCACCGTGCCTTTCACCGGCCTCGAGCAGGCGCTCGCCTTCGAGCACGTCACCTACAAGTATCCGAACGGCAAGACCGCGCTCGAGGACATCGACTTCGTCGTGCCCGTCGGCCAGACCATCGCGATCGTCGGCCCCTCGGGTGCCGGCAAGTCGACGCTCGCGAACATCCTGCTGCGTCTCCGCGCGCCATCGGGCGGCCGCGTGACGGTCGATGGCCGCGACTGCTGGGAGTTCTCGTCCGAGAGCTGGCATCGCGCCACGGCCCTCGTCGAGCAGGACGCCTTCCTTTTCCACGGCACGCTCCGCGAGAACATCCTCTACGGCTGCGAGCCTGTCGATGACGCGGCGCTCGATCGGGCTCTCACTGCCGCCCACCTGACCGACGTCGTCTCGTCGCTTCCGGATGGGCTGGACACGCTCGTGGGCGAGCGCGGAGCGATGGTGTCCGGCGGTCAGCGGCAGCGGATCGCCATCGCGCGCGCCGTCATACGCAACCCGAGCGTCCTCATCCTGGACGAGGCGACCTCACACCTCGACGCCGTCTCCGAACGGCTGGTCCAGCAGGCCCTCCAGAACGCCTCACGCGGCCGAACCACCATCGTCATCGCCCACCGTCTCTCGACGATTCGGGACGCCGATCGCCTGATCGTGCTCGACCGGGGCCGGATCGTGGAGCAGGGAACCTGGGACACCCTCGCGACCGCCGGGGGTGTCTTCGAGCGCCTCATTCGTGGGTTGGCGTGAATCAGGCAGGGGTCAGGGCTCAGGGCTCAAGGTTCAGGGATCAGGAGGTATCGGGCTCAGAACCCGAAGCTCTGCCTGAGCTCTTGAGCCCTGAGCCCTGAGCCATCCGCGAGTCGTTATCGCCCGCGTTCCCAAACGCCGAAACTAAGGGGAATTGGGGTCCGTTTGCCGTTTTGGCATGGGACTCAAGGGGCGGAGCTGCAATTGCGCGCACTTACGTGCATCGGTGTTCTGACGATTCTGTGCATCAGTACGACAGTTTCGTATGCGCAGACGTCGAACTCTGCCGATCCGCTCGAATCGATGCCCTTTCGCTTCGGCCCCATCGGCATCAGCCCGACCCTCGCGATTACGAACTTCGGCGTCGATGACAACATCTTCAACGACGCGACCGCGCCGAAGCGCGACTTCACGATGACCGTTACACCCCGGCTTCAGGCCCGGATGAGGAGCGGGAAGATGCTGCTCTCGGGGGCGTTTGCGACCGGGCTCGTCTATTACCAGAAGTACGACGACGAACGCTCGATCGACTACGCGACCGATGGCCGCGTCGACTTCGACCTCGGGTGGTTTCAGCCCTACGCATTGGCGTCGCTGCTCGATACGCGCGAGCGGCTCAATGCCGAGCTGGATGTGCGCGCCCCCCGGACGCAGACAACGCTCGCCGCCGGTGCGAAGGCGCTGCTCTCACCGAAGACGGGCCTGGTGTTCGACGTGCGCAGGGCCGGGCTGGACTTCGCCGAGGGCACGACCTTCGAGGGCGTCGCTGCTGAGCCAGTCGCTCAACTCCACGACCCAGACCGTCGAGGGCGGCCTGGAGTTCTATCTGACCCCTCTGACGACGTTTGCTGTCACCACGTCGTACCAGACCGATCGCTTCGACCAGTCGCCGGAGAAGGATGCCGACACGTTCCGGATTCTGCCCACGATTCGCATGGAGTCGCCGGCGATCATCCAGGGCTCGCTGGCGATCGGCTATCGCCGGTTCTCGGCGGTTGACCCCGAAACCCCCGACTACAGCGGGCTCGTCATGCAGGGGTCGCTGACGCACACGTTCGGCGAGCGGACGAAGGTGGATCTTCAGCTGTCGCGCGACGTGCAATACTCGTTCGAGGAAACCGAGCCCTACTATTTGACGACGGGCTTCCGGGTAGTCCTGACGCAGCAGCTTGGCGACTCGTTCGACGTGCGGGCTATTGGTGGCCGGGATCGCCTCGACTATCGCGAGGAAGCGACGTCGGGGATGCCCTCCGGGTTTGGCCCCGGAGGAGACAACGACACGCGCGTGGACCGCGCCAGCGTGCTCGGGGCCGGCGTCGGCTACCGTTTTCAGACCAACCTTCGCACCGGGCTCGACATCGAATTCGCCGAGCGTACGAGCGAAGTGCCCAACCGCGAATACGATCGCACGCGAGTGTTTGCGTCGCTGACCTACGGATTCTGACCCATGGCGCTCTTGATTGGTCTGCTGTCTCTGATTCTCCAAGCCCCTCGCCCGGTGCCGCCGGCGCCCGCCGAGTACACCGTCGGGCCCCAGGATCGTCTCGCGATCACGGTCGTCGACGAGCCGACGCTGACCCGGGTGGTGACGGTCAGCAGTGACGGCACGTTCGACTACCCCTACATCGGACTCGTCAAGGCCGCTGGCGTGTCGCTGCGCGCGATCCAACTCGACATCACGACGCGCCTGATGGAGAAGTACCTGCGCAATCCGCAGGTATCGATCGAGGTCGAGACGTATCGCAGCCAGGTCGTGTACGTGTGGGGCCAGGTTCGCGCGCCCGGGGCGGTGACGCTCATGGGCAACATGAACTTGACCGAGGCGCTCGCGAAGGCCGGATCGCCGACGCCTGACGCGGGCTCGTACATCGAGATCAATCGGCGACCTGCGGCGGTCGCCGCCGGGAACCGACCCGGCGGCCGTGGCCAAGCCGGCGCCCGAACGCATCAGCATGACCGAGCTGCAGAGCGGCCGGGCGCAGGCCATCATCCTGAGCGACGGCGATACGATCTTCGTGCCCAAGGCGGAGACCTTCTTCGTCACCGGCTACGTCAAGAACGGCGGGCCATTCCTGCACGACGGGGCCATGACGGTTGCCAAGGCCATTTCGATGGCCGGAGGCGTGACCGAGAAAGGCTCGCGCAGCCGTATCCGCATCACACGCCTGGTCGAAGGGAAGCAAGTGGTCATCAAGGACGTGAAGCCCGACGACCCGGTCCTGCCGGGGGACTCCATCGAAATCATGTCCAGGCTCTGGTAGGCGGGCGCCGACCCAATCCGACATCCTCAGACCATTACGCATGCGCCTCGTGCACGTCGCGAGCGGCCGGCTCTTCGGCGGCATCGAGCAGATGCTCGTGACGATGGCGCGGGAGCGGCGGGTGACGCCGGACGTCTCGGTGACCTTCGTGGTCGCCGCGCCGGCACGGCTCAATCGTCTCTGCCAGGAGCTCGACGCCAGTGGGGCAACGGTGCACGCGCTCGGCGACGTCCGCCTGAGCCGGCCGGCATCGATAATCAGAGCCCGGTCTCGCCTCCGTCGCGTGCTGGCCGCCGAGCCGGCCGATGCCGTCATCTGTCATGCGCCTTGGTCGTACGCGATTTTTGCGCCGGTGGTGCGCCGCGCCGGGATACCCGTGGTGCTCTGGCAACACGATCGCGCCGAAGGACGCTCGCTCGTCGAGCGCTGGGCCGCGCGGACGCGCGCCGATCTCGTGATCTGCAACAGCCGGTGGACGTCACTGACGTCGGGCGCATTGCAGCCGGGCGTTCCGGTGACAGTCGTTTATCCTCCGGTGATCGTCCCCGAGTGTCCGAGCGGCACGCGCACGAACCTGCGGCGTGATCTCGGCGCCGATCCGGCCGACGTCGTGCTGCTCTGCGCGAGCCGTCTCGAACCGTGGAAAGGACACGTGAATCTCGTACGCGCGCTCGGCCGCGGTCGGCCTGCGAACCCATGGAGACTCTGGATTGCGGGCGCACCTCAGCGGCCGCACGAGCATGAGTATCTGGCTGAACTGCAGCAGGAAGTGGCGCGACTCGGGCTCGAAGCCCGCGTCCGGTTTCTCGGCGAACGCCGAGACGTGCCGATGCTGATGCGCGCCGCCGATCTACTGTGCCAACCGAATGAAGGCCCCGAACCGTTCGGCGTGGTCTTTGCCGAGGCGCTGCTCTCAGGCGTACCGGTCGTGACCACCGCGAGTGGCGGCGCGCCGGAGATCGTTTCGGACCAATGCGGGCGGCTCGTGCCGCCCGGCGACCTCGACGCTTTGACGCGCATACTCGACGAGCTCATCGACGATGCCGCGCTGCGCGGCCGGCTGGCCGCCTGCGGACCGGCGCATGCGGCGGCCCGTTCGTCACCGGCGATCGTCCTGCCGCGCCTGGCCGCCGAGCTCGCGTCGGTCGCTCGGAGGCATTCGGCATGACGATGGAGGCAGGCATGGCGATCGACCCGGCCGTGGAACGCGGGTTGAAGAGTCACGGCGAAAGCGACGCGCCCATCTATCGCGCCGCTGCGGCCCTGCTGCGCGCCCGGCGCGCGCGTGGCGTGCTCGTCGACGTCGGGTGCGGCATCGGCCGGTTCCTCGAGTATGCCGGCGACCTGACCGAGAACTACATCGGCGTCGACGTCGTGCGGCATCCCGGGTTGTCCGAGGACGCCGACTTCCACCGCGCCGATCTCGACCGCGAGTCGATTCCCGTGCCGCCAGCGTCGGCCGACATCGTCGCGACGCTGGAGACCATCGAGCACCTCGAGAGCCCGCGGCTGTTTTTCGGCGAGCTGGTGCGGATTCTCAAGCCGGGTGGCTGGCTGGTCTTGAGTACGCCGAACCAGCTCAGCATCCTCAGCCTGCTCTGCCTGATTGTCAGGGGTCGATTCGTCGCCTTCCAGGACGCCTACTATCCCGTCCACCGCACGGCGCTCCTGCCGGTCGATCTGGCGCGCATGGCGGGGGAGTTCGGGCTGACCGAGATCGCGCTCGGGTTTTCGTGTGCCGGCCGGATTCCGCTGACCGGAGCGCACTACCCACCGACGCTGTCGCAGATGTTTCCCCAGGCGTTGTCGGACAACGTGTTGCTCGTCGCGCGCAAGCATGCGTGAGCAGCCCTTCTGGGTGTCGTGCTCGTCGACCGCGATTCGCCGGCTGCCCTTCGGCCGGTATCAGCTCGCGAACGCGCTCGCCCGGTTCGCGGGCCCGCCATTCCGCGCGCAACTGCCCGGCGACCTCGGGCGCCTCAGTTTCGTCTGCGACCTGCGCGACACCATCGCGCGCGAGGTGTGCTTTACCGGCCGCTACGAACCGCAGGAAACCCAGCTCGCGCAGGGGCTCCTCGGTCCCGGGGATGGTCGTCGTCGATGTCGGTGCCAACTGGGGCTACTTCACGCTCGTGTGCGCGCATCTCGTCGCCGACCGCGGGCGGGTGATCGCGCTCGAGCCGCATCCGCGGCTCGCCGCGATGCTGGCGGATAACGTGCGCGAGAACCGGCTGCCGCAGGTGGCTGTTCATCGCGTCGCGGCCGGTGCGCGCGCCGCAACGGCGGCGTTTGTCGGCTTCGACGAACGCGACGGCAACTGGGGTGTGTCGCGGGCCGCGCACGGCGCCGAGGCGACGGACTTCGAGTCGCCGACGGTCGCGATCGATGCGTTCCTCGACGAGTGCAATGTCGGCCGCGTCGATCTCATCAAGATCGACATCGAGGGAGCTGAAGGGGACGCGATTCGCGGGATGACAGACGGCCTGGCGCGTCATCGCTACCGCTTCGCGCTCGTCGAATGTCACCCGCGCGAGCTCGCGCGTATGGGCACATCCCTGGCCGCGTGCCTGGCGCCGTTCCGGTCCGCTGGGTATCGCGGCTGGCACATCGATCACTCGCCGGAGATGCACCGCCGGGCGGCGTCAGGTGCCGTGCCCTTCGGCGACCTGCTTGCACCGATCGATGAACGCGTCCTCGCGTCCGACGATTGGCCGCACCTCCTGTGGGTGGCTCCCGGCGAGGCCTTGCCGGCGTGAATGCGGATCGCATACCTGAGCGTGTCGGATCAGTTGGGCGGCTCCGAGATCGTCCTGCTCGAGATGATCAAGGGCATTCGGCGGCAGCGCCCAACCTGGACACTGCAGGTGATCCTTCCCGGCCGTGGGCCCTTGCTCGACGACGCTGAAGCGGCTGGAGCGGACTGCGTCGTGCTGCCGATGCCGGCCTCACTCGCTCGCCTGGGTGAGTCCGGTGCCGGCCCCGTGGCGCTCGTCGCCCGCCTGGTGCCCGTGGCGCTCGCGCTTCCTGCCTACCTCCGCCGCCTGCACGCCGTTATCAGGGCCGGCCGTCCCGCCATCCTTCATACCAACGGGTTCAAGGCGCACATCGCAGGCGCGCGGGCGTCCGGCGAAGCGGCGGTCGTGTGGCACATGCACGAGTATGTCGGTGGCCGGCGCCTCACGCGCTCGCTGCTCGCGCGCCACCAGCACCGCGTCAGCGCCGTGCTGGCGAACTCCCGAAGCGTGGCTGACGACGTGCGCGCGGCGCTCCGCCCGCAGGTTCCGGTGCAGGTGGTACACAACGCGGTGGATTTGAATACCTTCGCCCCGGAGGGGCCGATCGAGAATCTCGACCGGCGCGCCGGCCTGATGCCGCCGGATCGCCCAGTCGTGCGCATCGGTCTCGTGGCAACGTTCGCGCGCTGGAAGGGACACGAAGTCTTTCTGCGCGCCCTGGCCGCGATGCCGAAGGACGAGCCGGTGCGCGGCTACATCATTGGCGGGCCGCTGTACGACACGGCGGGCAGCCAGCACACGATGGAGGAACTTCAGGCGCTCGCCGCCGGCCTCGGCCTCGACGGACGTGTCGGCTTCACCGGCTATCTGCCGCCGGCCCCGGCCATGCGCGCCCTCGACGTCGTCGTGCATGCGAGCACGCAGCCCGAGCCGTTCGGACTCGTGATCGCCGAGGCGATGGCCTGCGGTCGCGCGGTGATTACGAGCGCCGCCGGCGGCGCGGCGGAGATCATCGACGACGGGGTGGACGCGGTGACGCATTCGCCGGGTGACTCGTCCAGCCTCTCGGCGTGCATGGTCCGTCTGGCACGCGATCCAGTTGCCCGGCGCGAGCTCGGCGCCCGCGCGCGGGCGTCGGCGTGCCGGCGCTTCGATGCCGACCGGCTCACGCGCGAAGTGATTGCGGTGTATGAAGCGATTAACCGTTAGCCTGCCACCGGCGCCGTCGCAGTGGGGGATTGCGGAGTTCTTCATCATCAGCCAGACCGCGATTCCGGCGCTCCTCTTTCTGCCCGGGACGCAAGGCATTCGCTTCTACGTCCGTGTGGCGTCGTTCGCGATTTCGATGGCGCTGCTGGCATGGTGGGGATTCGGCAACGCCAAGCACAGCAAGGTCCACCCGGCGCAGACATGGCTGCTCGTGGCGATCATCTACATCGCCGCGATGGTGTTCCATCCGTTCACGAGCTCGACGCTGGCGGGCGTCGCGCAGCTGGTGTTGTACGTGTCGGTGATGGCGCCGCTCTTCTGGGCGCCGGCCGTCGTGCGCGGCCCCGAGCACCTGGCGCGCCTGATGACGCTGCTGCTGATTTGCAACGGCATCAATGCGTGCGTCGGCGTCCTGCAGGTGTACGACCCCGGGCGGTGGATGCCGCAGGAGATGTCGCGCCTGGTCACCGAGTCCGAGTTCGGGCTCGGCGCGGTCACGTATCAGGGGCCCAACGGCCTCATCGTCCGGCCGCCGGGGCTCTTCGACAATCCGGGCGCGGTCGCCGGTCCCGGCATGTACGCGGCGCTCCTCGGTCTCGTGTTCGTGACGAGCGCGTCGCCGTTCTGGCAGCGGGCGCTCGCGCTGCTCGGGTCGTTTGCCGGTGTGGCGGCGATCTATCTGAGCCAGGTCCGCGTCTCGCTCGTCGTCCTGGTCATCATGCTCGCGACCTATGCCGGGCTGCTCCTCTTCCAGCAGCGCAAGCAGCGCGCCCTCGTCTTTGCCGCGGTCGCGGCCGCGCTGGTCGTCGTGACGTTCTCGTTTGCGATCGGCCTGGGCGGTCAGAGCATCGCCGAGCGCACGCTGACCCTGTTCGCCCAGGATCCGGTGAGCCTGTACTCGGCGTCGCGCGGCGGACAGCTCGTGTACACGTTCGACGACCTCATCAACAGCTATCCGCTCGGGGCAGGCCTGGGCCGGTGGGGCATGATCGCGGGCTACTTCGGCGGCGGCCCCGAGCGGACGCTCTGGGCGGAGATCCAAGTCGCCGGCTGGGCCATCGACGGCGGCATCCCGCTCGTCCTCGTCAGTGTCGCGGCGCTGGTCGTCGTGTTGCTGGGCGAGCGCCGGCTGGCGCTCACGGACCCCGACGCGAAAGTGCGCGCGTGCGCCGCGGTCGTGCTGGCCGCGAACCTGGGCACGGCGGCACTCATCTTCAGCTTCACGCCGTTTGTGACCCAGATCGGCCTGCAGTTCTGGTTTCTCGCGGGCGCGGTGCAGGCAATAGCCACGCGCACCGACACGTGACGCACACGTGGCTGCTCGTGGCGGGGGACTTCACGCCCTATGGCGGCATGGACATGGCGAACTTCGCGCTCGCGCGTCATCTGGCCCGGCGTGGAGCAGACTCACCTCGTCGGCTCACCACGTCTCGCCCGAGCTCACCGCGCTCGCGAACGTGCACGTGCACGCCGTCCCGCGCCCGTTCGGCGTCCATCGGTTCGGCGAGCCGATCCTGCGGTCGACGGCGGGCCGCGTGCAACGCAGCCTGGCGGCGGATACTCTTCGCACCGTGGCCAACGGCGGCAATGCCGATCTGGGCGATCTCAACTGGGTTCACTACGTGCACGCGGCGTTCGAGCCGGTGGCCGCCGGCTTGTCGAACCGGCTGAAGGTCGCGTGGAAACACCGGCGATACGTCGCCGAAGAACGCCAGGCGCTCGCCCGCGCGCGGTTGGTCATCTGCAACAGCAATCGAACGGCCGACGATGTCGTGCGGCTGGCCGGCGTGGCGCGGGACCGGACCAGGGTCGTCTACTACGGAATCGATCCGGCGGCTTTCGGGGTGGTCGACCCCGCGGCGCGCGCGGCCGCGCGGCGCGCCCTTGGCCTGCCGGGCGATCGGCCTCTGGCGCTCTTTGTCGGCGCGCTCGGCGATCGGCGCAAGGGCTTCGACACGGTGTTCGGCGCGTGGCAGTCGCTCTGCCGCCGCACGGACTGGGACGTCGATCTGGTCGTCGCCGGCACAGGTGCCGAGCTCGAGGCGTGGAAGGCACGCGCCGCGCGCGAGCTGCCCGAGGGTCGGATGCAGTTCCTGGGCTTCCGGCGGGACATGCCGGCCGTGTTCGCAGCGTGTGACGTGCTGATTCATCCCGCGAGGTATGAGGCGTACGGCCTCGGCGTCCACGAGGCACTGTGCCGCGGCGTGCCGGCGATCGTCTCCGCCACGGCCGGCGTTGCCGAGCGCTATCCGGCCGATCTCGGCCATCTCCTGCTGCAGGATCCCGAGAGCGTGAGCGAACTGACCGAGCGCCTCGCCAGCTGGCGCGCGGACGAGACCATCGCCGGTCGCGTCGCAGAATTCGGCGCTCGCCTGCGGGCGCGCACCTGGGATCACATGGCGCACGAGATCGCCGAGCTCGGTGCGAGATGATCGCTGATAGGGGCTGACGAAGAAATGCGAAGACAACGGGCTCAACACGAAGAAACGAAGACGAACGAAGACGCCCGAAGAAGAGGTCTGTCTCTTAACAAGGCCTCTGTAATGGTCGCCGGCGCGGCGCGCGCGACCTGCTGCACTGAGAACAAGGGCACGCCTTCGTGCGTCTTCGTTCAGCTTCGTTTCTTCGTGTTGAACCCGTTGCCTCCGTCCCCTCCGTCCCAGCCAACCTTCCAGTCAACCGGCCCGTGCTGGGTCTGCGGCGGCCGCTCACGCATCCGCTTTCACCAGGCCGTGCTCGAGTTCTCGGCGTGGCGCGAACAGGATCCTGAGCTCGCGGCCTATACGGGCGAGAAGATCTGGCTCTGGCGGTGCAAAGCATGTGGGTTTGCGCAACCGGATCGCCTGCCGGCGCTGCCGCAATACTTCGCGCGGATGTACGACCAGCGTTGGTCTCCGGAGTGGGTGGCGCAGGAATTCGACGCCACCTACAAGGATCTGATTTTTCACCGCATCCTCGCGACGCTCGGCGAGCGCGTGCGAGCGACACCGCGGACACTGCTCGACGTCGGGTCTCATGCCGGACGCTTTCTCCAGCTCGCCAGCAAGGCGGGCTGGCTCGCCGAAGGTACGGAGATCAACGAGCGCACGGCGACCTATGCGTCGGAACACACCGGAGTACCCGTGCATAGGCTCGGTGCAGATCGTCTGGCCGAGCTCGGCCGGCAGTACAACGCGGTGACCCTGACTGACGTGCTCGAGCACATTCCTGAGCCCGTTTCGATCCTCGCGAGCGTTCGGCGCGTCGTGGCGGACGAGGGCTGGGTGGCCGTCAAGGTGCCGTGCGGCCCGGCGCAACTCCTGAAGGAAACCTGGCGCGCCCGCCTGACGTCGGGCTACCGCGCCACGCTCGCCGACAACCTCGTCCACATCAACCACTTCTCGCCGCGCGCGCTCAGAATGGCGCTCGACCGCGCCGGATTCGACGACATAACAGTGGAGATTGCCGCGCCCGAGTGCCCGCCTGGTGCGCGCGCGTCGGCCCTGGTCCGCCTGGCGCTCTACCATCTTGGCCGGCGCGTCCCCGGTGGAGTTCACACGCCGATCGCCCTTCATCTCCAGGCGTTCGCACGCGCGGCGCCGCGCTCGGGGAACCCGCTCCGGCCATGACCGGCCGTGTGCCGAAGATGTCGGTCGTGATCCCGACCTTCAACAACGAGGATGTCCTGCGTCGCTGCCTCACCAGCTGGCAGCTGAGCGCGGCGACGTGCGGCGTCGAGATCATCGTCATCGAGGACGGCTGCCGCGACGGCACGCGCGCGTTTCTCGAGTCCGAAAGTCAATCGGTCTGGGGTCAGCGGCATCTCCGCTGGATCCACATGGACGATGCCCACGAGCTGCGGTGTACGAACGCCGGGCTGGCGGCGGCGCGGGCGCCGCTCGTCATGGCGTGGCAGGACGACATGTTCGTGACCGAGCGACTGGCTCGTCGCCGAGCTGCTGTCCACGTTCCGCGTGCACGAGGATATCGGCATGATGAGCCTCAGCCGCGGCCTCGACCACTACCCGCTCGACGAGCCGATCGCTACGCTGGGAAGACCTCGTCGACTGGCGCCGCCTGCGCAGCACCATCGGCCCCGCGCCGGGCAACTGGTTTCGGCTGCAGGAAGTCGATGCCGTCATCCGGCCGTGGATCGTCCGCCGCGCGTGCCTCGAGCGCGTCGGCCTGCTCGACGAGGCGTTCGTGCCGACCGAGTGGGACGAGGCCGACCTCGCCTACCGCATCCGCGCAGCCGGTTGGAAAGTGGCGACGTGCGGCTACGAACGGCTCGGCGGCTACGAACATCTCGGCAGCAGCACGCTCGGCGACTTGAGCGATGCCTACAAAGCGCGCGTGCTGAAGAACGGCCTGCTGTTTCATGAGCGGTGGGCGGCGCGTCATCGCCCGCGACCACGCGCGGACGAGGCGCACATGGCTCAGGCAAACGACGTCCCTGGGCTGGATCCGGGCGCTGCGGACGGCCGCCGGCCGGGCGGTGACGCGATCGTCGTGAGAGCGCCAGCGCGATGTTGAAAACCGTGCGCAACGCCGCCGCATCCGCCGCCGCCTGGACGCTCTATCGCGCCCCGGCGCTCGAGGCGCCCTACGCCTATGCCGCTCATGCCGCGCTCGGCGTGCCCGGCGTCCACACGCTCTTCCGCGAAACCACCGACCGGCTCGTCGCCCGGCTGGTGAATGGGAACCGCGCCCTGCGGCGACTGCGCATCGGTCCGGTGTCGCCGGTGTTCGACGTGAGCAGCTTCACTGTCAAGGGGCAGTATTTCGCCCACGTCGCCTACGAGCCGGGCGCCACCGGGGCGGTGCTGAACGACCTCCGCGAGGGCGACGTGTTTGTGGACATCGGCGCCAACAGCGGCTACTTCAGCGTGCTGGCGGCGCTCCGGGTGGGCACCAGCGGCCGGGTCTATGCGTTCGAGCCCAACCCGGCGGTTCGCCGTCAGCTCGAGCGCCACGTCGAGCTCAACCAGATCGCCGATCGCGTCACGGTGTCCGGCCTCGCGCTCGCCGGTGAAGACAAGGATGACGTGCGGCTGTTCGTGTCATGCTGGCCGGAGAACGATGGCATCGCGTCGCTGACGCCCGCGGCGGAGACACTGGCCCGCGGCGGCCTGCGCGCGGACGCCTCGATTCCGGTGAACGTCAGGAGGTTCGACACCTGGGCGCAGTCGGCCCGTCCAGCGCGCATCGATGTGATGAAGATCGACGTCGAGGGGGCAGAGGCGCAGGTGGTCGCCGGAATGGCGGCGGCGTTCGAGACTCTCCGGCCGGCGCGGATCATCTGCGAGACGCCGCTCGAGAGCGTCGCTGTGCGGATGCTGCGCGACCGCGGCTACCGCGTGTCGACGCTCGATGCGATCTCCGGCGGCATTCCGAATCTGCTGTTTGAGTGACCGTGCCGCAATCCCTTGTGCGTTCGCTCCTCGCTCCTGCCTACGGCCGGGTACTGCGGATGGCCTACTCGCGGACCGGCCTGCCGTGGACGGTTCACGACCAGGTCATCCGCATCGACCCACAGGCGAGGCACCTCGTGCCGCACGAAGGCGAGCCGGCGCTCTTCGACTTTCTCGCCCACACGATTCGACCCGGCGACATCGTCCTCGACGTCGGCGCGTTCGTGGGCGTCTACGCTGTCCTCGCTGCCCGCTGGAGCGGTCCCCGCGGTCGCGTCGTGGCGTTCGAGCCGACGCCGTCGAGCGCCGCGCTGGCCCGCCGGCACCTGGCGTACAACGGCTTTGGGCCGAACCGCGTATCGCTCATCGAGGCGGCCGTGTCGGATCGGGCGGCACGCGCGACTCTCCACCAGTACGACGACAGCGCGATGCCGTACGTGAACAGCCTGGTCGCCGCCGTCGATACTGATGCGCCGGCGGTGACGCAGCAAGTCGACGTCGTGACGATCGATGAGGTCTGCCGCGAGCTGGAGATTGTGCCGTCGGTCATTCGCATGGACGTGCAGGGCGCGGAGATTCACGCGCTGCGGGGCGCGCGTGCGACGATCCGCGGCGCCTCCCGGCTGTCGCTCGTGGTCGAAATGCACCCGCAGTGCTGGCCGGCGTTTGGCGTCACGGCCGAGGACGCACGGGATACGCTGGCCGAGCTGGGCCTGACGGCCCGGCCGCTCGTCGATGGCGAGGCTCTCTTCGCCCGCGACACGCACGCCGTGCTGAGCCTGGAGTCGTCGCGAGGGTCAGCCGCATGAGCGCGCCCGGCGACAGCTATCGGACCAAGTCGCTGTCGGAGCGGGTGGCGGCGTCGCTGCCGTCCGGCGGTGCGTTCGCGGCCGTGCGCCGGCGGCTCAAGCCGCTCTTCGCGCGCTGGCTGGGTGCGGGCGGTACGGGATTGCGGTCGGTGTTGCCTGGTGGCGAGGTCGTGTTGGTGGCGCCAGAGTTCCGGCACCTCACCTGGAACCCTGACGAGTACACCGCGTTCCGCGCCGCGGTTCGGCCCGGTGGCGTCGTGCTCGAGGCCGGCGCGAACGTCGGCGCGTACACGATGCTGTTTGCGCAGTGGGTCGGCCCTGCCGGACGCGTGTTCGCGTTCGAGCCCGATCCCGCGGCGTATGCCGGTCTGCAGCAGCACATCGGACGCAACGCCGTGGCCGATCGAGTGACGGCGGTCGCCGCCGCCGTGGCTGATGGCAGGGCCCCGACGTTGCGGCTGGCGCTCGGTGAATCGTCTGGCATCAGCCGCCTGCTGCCGCCAGGCGAGACGCACCTGGCGACCCGCGAGGTCAGCGTCGTGTCGATCGACCAGTTCTGCGGAGACCGCGGACTCACGCCACAAGTCATCAAGATCGACGTCGAGGGCGCCGAGCTCGCGGTCCTGCGTGGCGCGCGGTCCACGGTAGCGGCCGCTGGACCGGACCTGCAGCTCTTCGTCGAAATGCATCCGCACCTCTGGACCGCTCTCGGCATCTCGGTTGACGAGGTGCGCCGCGAGTGCGAGGCGCAGAACCTGGTGGCCGAACGGCTGGACGGCAGCCGCGGCACAGACTTGTGGCAGACCGAAGGCGTCTGCCTGCGGCTGCGCCGCGCATGAGGATCGTCGTCGCCCACGACTCCGTCGGGACCGAAGGGGGAGTGGAGACATACCTGCTCTCGGTGATCCAGGCACTCCGCAGCCGCGGTCATCAAATCGCGCTCTTGTATGACCGGCGGAGTGCGGCACCGGGCGCGCTCGGCTCGAGCGCGCACCTCGCCGTGGGCGTCGAGGAGCGCGGTCTCGATGCGGCCCTGACCGATCTGCACGCGTGGCGGCCCGACGTCGGCTTCTCGCACAACATGTCGCATCTCGACGTCGATCGCGGATTGATCGAGCGTTGGCCCGTCGTCAAGATGCTGCACGGCTACTTCGGCACGTGCGTGAGCGGCTTGAAGATGCACGCGTTCCCGTCGGCCCAGGCGTGCGGCCGAACGTTCGGGCCCGCCTGTCTCGCGCTCTACGTTCCCCGCCGGTGCGGCCAGCTCGCTCCGAGCGCGATGATGCGGGGCTATCGCTGGGCGAGTCAGCAACAGGCGCTCTTTTCCCGCTACGCGGCCGTGGTCGTGGCGAGCGAGCACATGAGCCGAGAGATGGCTGGTAACGGCGTGCCACACGACCACCTGCGAGTGCTTCCGCTCTTCTCCACCATTGAAACCGAGTCCACGGTGAAGGCCGAAGCGATCGGCACAAGCGGTGAGCCCGATACGGTGCTCTTTGCCGGACGGATGACAACACTCAAGGGCGGCGACGTCCTCATCCGGGCAGCCGCGCGGGCCTCGCGCCTGCTCGGCCGTCCGGTCCGGCTCCTCATGGCCGGCGATGGGCCGCAGAAGGATGCCTGGCGCAGCCTCGCCAAGTCGCTTCGCGTCGAGCTCGAGATGAGTGGCTGGATCGCACACGAAGACCGCGCGCGCGTGTACGGCCGGGCAGTGCTCGTGGCCGTGCCCAGCCTGTGGCCGGAGCCCTTCGGGCTCGTTGGCCTCGACGCCGCCGCGCTCGGCCGGCCCGCAATCGCGTTCGACGTCGGCGGGATCGGCGAATGGCTCACCGATGGCGTGAATGGGAAGCTGGTCGAACCGGCTGCCGGCGAGCAAGGTCTGGCGAGTGCACTCGCGTCGTTGCTTGGCAATGCAGGAGAGCGCGAGCGGATGGGTCGAAGCGCGTTCGATGTCTCGCGCCGGATGTCGCTCGCGGTCCATATCGAGCGCCTCGAAGCGGTCCTCAACCGCAGCGCGGCGACGTAACGATGGCGCACTGGACGATTCTCACCTGCGAGTATCCGCCCGGTTGCGGCGGCGTGGGCGACTACACGGCGCAGGTCGCCGCCGCCCTCGCCGCCGCGGGCGACAGCGTCACGGTGGTCTGTCCGCCCAAGTCCGTGTCCGGCGCGCGCGAGGCAAGTCAGGCGGCGGCCGAAGCCGACGGCGTCGAGCTCGTGATGCTCGACGATACCTATGGGCGGCTCGGCCGGCGCGCGATCGACGAGCGTCTTGACCAAGGTAGCGCCCACGATCATTCTCGTGCAGTACGTGCCGACGGGGTTTGGCCTCCGTGGCGCCAATATTCCCTGGAGCCGCTGGCTCCTCGATCGCGCGCGCCGCCACGGCAACGACGTCCGCGTGATGTTCCACGAGCCCTACTTCGAATTTACGCTGAGGCCTCTTCGCCAGAACGCACTCGCCCTCGCCGAGCGCGTCATGGCGGCGATGCTCCTGCGCGCTGCTTCGCACGTCTACTTGTCAACCGACGCCTGGCGCCGATATCTGGCGCCGTACGCGCCGGGTGGCCGACCGCAAGACTTTGTCACCTTGCCCGTCCCATCCACGATTCCAGGCTGCGATCGCATCGCCGACATCGCAGAGCGCCGCCGGCAGCTATTGGGAGCGTCGACGCACCAGCTGGTCGGCCACTTCGGAACCGTCGGCCCGCACGTCGCGCCACTGCTCGAGGCCACGCTGATACCTCTGCTGACCACCGATCCAAATGTGTCGGCTGTCTGCCTCGGGACAGGCACGGACGAGTTCGTGCGCGCGCTCGTTGCCAACGTGCCGATGGTTCGCGACCGCATCCACGGCGCCGGCCGCGTCTCTCGCTCCGACGCCGCGCTCACGCTGAATGCGTGCGATCTCCTGGTGCAGCCGTATCCCGATGGCGTGACGACGCGACGGACGTCGGTCATGGCCGGTCTCCTCAACAGCCGAGCGATTGTCACGACGACGGGGCACTTGACGGAACCGGTCTGGGCGGACAGTGGCGCTGTGGGCCTGGCGGCGGCGACAGACATCGAATCGGTCGTCGCCACCGTGCGTGCGTTGCTCGCCAAAGACGATGACCGCGCCGCACTCGCGGTGCGCGGCGAGAAGACCTACCGCGAGTGTTTCGCGCTCGACCATACGATTCGCACGCTTCGCCGAGCGGTCGAAGGCGCGGCGGCATGAATGCGGCCCGCATCACGATCGGCGTCACGACCCGCAATCGGCCCGAAGCGCTCGAGGGCTGTCTCAGGTCGCTGGCGTTCGTCTCGCACCTGTCACCAGAGGTACTCGTGTTCGACGATGCCTCGTCGGTGCCGGTACGCGATCAGGTGGCGGGCTGGAGTCTTCCCTTGACCGTGCGCGTCCTGCGCGACGACCGCGCACCGGGCTATATCGCCGGACGGAACCGGCTGGTGCGCGAGGCGTCCGCATCGCTCGTGTTGCTCATGGACGACGACGCCGCGCTCATGGACTGCGAGGCGGTTGGGCTCGGCGTTGACGTGCTCGAGGCCGACCCTCGCGTCGCCGCCGTCGCGTTCGCGCAGTGCGATCGCCATGGCGCCAGGTGGGACGAGGCGATGCAGCCGGCACCGGGTCGCTCCGTGTGCTACGTGCCGTCGTTCATCGGCTTTGCGCATCTCGTTCGCCGCGAGACGTTCGTCGCCATCGGCGGGTACCGGGAGTCGTTCGAGTTCTACGGCGAAGAGAAGGACTACTGCCGTCGTCTGATCGATGCCGGCTTCCGGACGGTCTATCTGCCTGACGCGCTCGTTATGCACGAACCCGACCAGGCCGGCCGCAGCCAGCAACGGTATCTGCGCTACGTGACGCGCAACGATTGCCTGAACGCGCTCTACAACGACCCGCTCAGCCGGCTCGTCTGGATCCTTCCGGCGCGACTGGCGATCTACTTCCGCATGCGCCGCGCCTGGAAGGTCGACGACCCGTGGGGCTGGGCGTGGATTCTGCGCGAGCTGTGCGTAACGCGGGATCTGTGTTCCGGAACCGCAAGCCGGTCTCCCGCCAGACCGTGCGGGTATGGAAGCAGCTGCGACGAAGACCAGAAGCCTACAAGCGCCCCAAACTGACGTGAACCCTGAACCTTGAACCGTCTGGTCACCATCTCCCACTCCTACGTCGTCGCCAGCAATCGTCGCCTTGCGCACGAGATGGCGGTGCAGGGGCGTGGGCGATGGGAGGTCACGGCCATCGCGCCGGCACGCCTCGTCGGCGATCTCCGCGAGGTCGCGCTCGAACCAATTGCGGGCGAGGCGTGCACGACCGAGGGGTTGCGAGTCCGGTTCGGTCGCGTCCCGCACCTGCGACGCTACGAGCGGCGGCTGCGCACGCTGCTCGCCGGTCCGTGGGATGTCGTGCACGTCTGGGAGGAGCCGTATGTGGCCGCGTGCGCGCAGGTCGCGGCAGCCGCACCCGAAACGGCGCGCGTCGTGCCGGCGACGTTCCAGAACATCGTCAAGTCCTATCCGCCGCCGCTCGGCTACTTCGAGCGCAACGTGATGCGGCGGGCGTCGGGCTGGATTGCCTTTGGCGAGACCGTGCACGAGGCGCTGGCGACGAAGCCCTTGTACGCGGCTCGGCCCTCGCGCGTCATCTCGCCCGGTGTCGACGTCGTGCGCTTCCGGCCCGACGCCGCCGCGCGCGCCGCCGTGCGATCGCGGCTCGGCTGGAGCGACGATACGCCGGTCGTGGGATTCCTCGGGCGGTTCGTGGCGGCGAAAGGCCTGCACGTCCTGATGCAGGCGCTCGACGGCGTTCGCGAACCGTGGCGCGCCCTGTTCGTCGGCGGCGGACCGATGGCCGGCGACCTGACGGCGTTTGCCGACGCCCATCCCGGACGCGTGCGCGTCCTGACTGGCGTGACGCACGACGAGGTGCCCGAGCATCTGAACGCGATGGATCTGCTGTGCGCGCCGAGCCAGACGACGACGAGGTGGCGCGAGCAGTTCGGCCGGATGCTGATCGAGGCCATGGCGTGCGGCGTGCCGATCCTTGCCAGCCGCAGCGGCGAGATCCCGCACGTCGTCGGCGACGCGGGCGTGCTCGTCGACGAAGCCGACTCGGCCGTGTGGTCGGCCGCCCTCGACCGGCTGCTGGCGGACGCGGCGCTGCGCCGCGACCTCTCGGCGCGCGGCCTCGCGCGCGCGCACGAGAAGTACGCCTGGCCCGTCGTCGCCCGGGCGCACCTGGCGTTTTTCGAGGAGTTGCTGTGACCGTGCTGACGAAGGGTACGGAGGGCACGGGCTCAACACGAAGCAACGAAGCCGAACGGAGACGCACGGAGAAGATACTGGGCTCTCAAGAGCCCCACTGTAACGGTCGCGTCGCCGGCCATCGGCCGGCGAGTCGTGGTGAGAGCGGCGCCGGGATCTCGAGCACGACACCGATCTCCACCGTGCTCGAGATCCCGGCGCCGCTCTCACCACGCCCCGCGCGAAGCGCGGCGCGACCGTCTGCAGTAGCCGCGAACAGGAGTACGCCTTCGTGCGTCTTCGTTGGTCTTCGTTGCTTCGTGTTGAGCCCGTTGTCTCCGTCACCTCCGTCTCCGTCCCCTCCGTCCACACCGTTCCATCCGTGCGCTCCGAATACCCGATCATGCCCCTTCTGCGTGTAGCGATCATCGCTGACTACCTCGAAGAGGGGTGGCCGAGCATGGACCTCGTCGCCGACATGCTCTTCGACCGCCTGCAGCGCGAGCATGGCGCCACGATTGCGCCGTCGCTCATCCGGCCGCCGATGCGGCGGCGGGCGGCGCGATTGCCGGGCGCGGGCGGGACGACGTGGGTGAGGGGCGCCGATCGGGTCGCGAACCGTCTGTGGGACTACCCGCGGCTCGTGGCCGGCCTTGCCGGCCGCTTCGATCTCTTTCACATCGTCGATCACAGCTACGCGCAGCTCGTCCACCGGCTGCCGGCGGGCCGGACGATCGTCACGTGCCACGACCTGGACACGTTCCGCAGCGTGCTCGACCCCGAGCTCGAGCCGCGGTCGGCGATGTTTCGCGCGATGACCCGCCACATTCTGGACGGGCTGCGCCAGGCCGGCCACGTCGCGTGCGACAGCCACGCGACGCGCGACGCGCTCGTCGCGAGAGCCGGGATCGCGGCGGAGCGGACGACGGTCGTGCCGAACGGGCCGCATCCGAGCTGCACGCCGGACGCCGAGCCGTCCGCCGACATCGACGCCGCGCGGCTGCTCGGTCCGCGCGGGGCATTTGTCGATCTGCTGCACGTCGGCAGCACGATCGCGCGCAAGCGCATCGACGTGCTGCTGCGCGTGTTCGACTCGCTGCGTTCGGCCCACCGCCAGCTCCGGCTGGTGCGCGTCGGTGGACCCTTCACCGCCGCGCAGCAGGCGCTCGTGCGCGAGCTCGGGCTCGGCGATGCGATCGTCGTCCTGCCGACGCTCGATCGCTCGACGCTCGCGTCGGTCTATCGGCGCAGCGCGCTGCTCCTGATGCCGTCGGAGCGCGAGGGCTTCGGCCTGCCCGTGCTCGAGGCGCTGGCGTGCGGGACGCCGGTCGTGGCGAGCGACGTGGCGGCGCTGCGCGAGGTCGGCGGCTTCGCCGCCGTCTACTGCCCGCTCGACGACATCGAGGCGTGGCACGGCGCGGTGACGCGGCTGCTCGACGAGCGGTCGCAGCAGCCGGCGCAGTGGACGCTGCGGCGTGAGGCGGGCATCCGGCGCGCGGCCGCGTTCAGCTGGTCGCGCTATGCCAGCGACGTCGCGACCATCTACGCACGCGTCGCGGCGGCGGCCGCGCCGCCGTCAGCGTGACCCGACGAGTGGCCGTCAATCGTCTCGTGAGGGTCGTGCACGTCGGCAAGTTCTATCCGCCGGTGCCCGGCGGCATCGAGCGCGTCGTGCAGTCGCTCTGCGAGGTGACGAAGGGGCGTCTCGAGAGCCGCGTGCTGGCGTTCAACACCGGCCGGCGAACGATGATCGACGAGGTCGACGGCGTGCCGGTGACGCGCGTCGGCACGTGGGGTTCGGCCGGGTCGGTGCCGTGGCGCCGGCGTTTCCGTGTCACCTCTCGCAGGTCGACGCCGACGTGATGATCCTGCACGAGCCGAATCCCTGGGCGCTGCTCTCGTACGCCGCCGTCAGGCCGCGGCTGCCGCTGGCCATCTGGTTTCACAGCGACGTCGTGCGTCCGCGCTTCAGTACCAGCTGTTCTACGAGCCGATCGCGCGCCCGGCGTATCGCGCGGCGCGGCGCTTCCTCGTGTCGTCGCCCGCGCTCGCCGAGCACGCCGCGGCCCTCGAGCCGTTTCGCGATCGCGTGACCGTCATTCCCTTCGGCATCGACGTGGACGCGTGGCGCCCGAGCGACAGCGTGCGCCGGCGCGCGGACGAGATTCGGCGCGCGGCGGGCGGCCCGATCGTGCTGTTCGCCGGCCGGCACGTTCCGTACAAGGGTGTGCCCGTCCTCATCGAGGCGGCCGCGCCGCTCGACGGTGGACGTGGTGATTGCTGGGCGATGGTCCGATGCGGGAAGAGTGGGGCGAGCTCGCCGGCCGCCAGGCTGGTCCGGCGCGCTTCAGCTTTCCTGGCGAGGTGGACGACGAGGAGCTGCGCGCGCTCCTCGTCGCGAGCGACATGTTCGTGCTGCCGTCGGTGACGCGCGCCGAAACGTTCGGCTACGTGCAGCTCGAGGCGATGGCCTGCGGCAAGCCGGTGATCAGCACGGCGCTCGCCGACCGGCGTGCCCTGGGTCAACGAAGCCGGGCTCGTCGTGCCCGTCGGGCGACGTCGAGGCGCTCCGCGGCGCGATCGCAGCGGCTCGCGGCCGATCCGGCCCTGCGCCGCGCGGCTGGGCGCGCTCGGCGAGGCGCGCGCGCGCACCGAGTTCTCGATGCCGGCGATGGGTGACCGCCTGGTCGCCGTGTGCCGCGAGCTGGCTGGCGTCGAGGGTTCGGGCTGAACTAGATCCTTCGCGAGCCTCGTGAGCTTCGAGGTCATCGTGAGGGTGTCCGTCTTCTGAGATACCTTCTGCGAGTTGGAACGCATGAAACGCGCATTTGACATGGCGCTCTCCGGCGTCGGCCTGCTGATCTCGTCGCCGCTGTGGGTGCTCTTCGGCCTGGCGATCAAGCTCGAGGACGGCGGTCCGATCTTCTACTCGCAGGAGCGGGTCGGCTTCGGCGGCACGCACGTTCGAGGCGTTGAAGTTTCGTTCGATGCGCACGGATGCCGAGTCGGGCGTCGGCGCGGTGCAGGCGATCGAGGACGATCCTCGCGTGACGCGCGTCGGCCGCCTCATGCGCGAGACGGCCATGGACGAGCTGCCTCAGCTCTGGAACATCTTTCGCGGCGACATGAGCTTTGTCGGCCCGCGCGCGCTGCGGCCGGGCGAAGTCGAGGCGCGGGCCGAGCTCGGCACAGAGTTCGTGCAGATCGATCAGATTCCCGGCTATGCCGCGCGCACGGCGGTGCGGCCGGGCCTCACCGGCATCGCGCAGATCTACGCGCCGCGCGACGTGCCGCGCCGGCAGAAGTTCCGCTACGACCGACTCTACGTGCGGCGGCAGTCGATGTGCGCTCGATCTGCGTTTGATTCTGCTCTCGTTTTGGATTAGCTTCCTTGGCACATGGGAGTCGAGAGGCCGCAAGTACTGACGACCGATCGCGGCCACAGCAAACACGCGATCGATTGTGACGTGGTCGTGGTCGGCGGCGGCCCGGCCGGACTCATCGCGGCGCGCGAGCTGGCTTCTGCTGGTTCTCGCGTCCGCGTCCTCGAGGAACACGACGTCATCGGCGCGCCCGTGCACTGCACCGGCGTCCTCGGCCTCGACGCCTTCGACGAGCTGCAGCCTGTCGCGGCGAGCGATTGTCGGCGCCGCGGATGCCGCGCGCTTCGTCTCTCCCAACGGCACGACGGTCGTGATCGACGCCGAGCGCGTGCGCGCGGCCGTCGTCGATCGCGCGATCTTCGATCGCGATCTCGCCGCGTCGGCCGTCGCCGCCGGCGCCATCGATCCAGACCGGCGTGCGCGTCGCCAGCGTCACGCGCGGCGCCGAATCGGTCACCGTTCGCACGGCGGACGGCGGCCCGGGCACGATCGACGCGCGCGCCGCCATCCTGGCGTGCGGCGCCAGCTACCGCTTCAATCGCGCGCTCGGTCTCGGCGTGCCGAGCGTGCTCGTCCACAGCGCTCAGCTCGAAGTTCCGTTTCCGCCGCTCGACGAAGTGCAGGTGCACTTCGGCCGCGAGATCGCGCCCGGAGGATTCGCCTGGGTCGTTCCGTTCGAGCGCGAGCGGGACGACGTTGTGCGAGGGTGGGTCTGCTCTGCGAGCGCGATGCGGGCGCCGGTTCCAGCGCTTCGCCGACGTCGATTCGCGCCGCGCACGGGCTGTCGCGAGCCCTGGCCGGCGCCGCGCCTGCGCGTGCTGCCGCTCGGTCCGGTGTCGCGCACGTGGACCGATCGCATCCTGGCCGTGGGCGATGCCGCCGGACTCGTCAAGCCGACGACCGGCGGCGGCATCTACTACGGCCTGCTGACCGGCCACCTGGCGGCCGATGTGCTCGCCGAGGCGCTCGCGACGAAGACTCGGCGCGCGCCGCCTCAAGGAGTACGAACGGCGCTGGCGCGCGCGCCTCGGCCCGGAAATCCGCGCCGGCCTCGCCTTCCGCGCCGTCGCGGCCCGGCTGAACGACGTCGCCGTCGACCGGCTGATGGAGCTCGCGCGCGTCGACGGCATCGTGCCCCTCCTCAAGCAGACCGCCGACTTCAACTGGCACCACACCGCCGCCCGCGCGCTCCTCCAGCACGCCGAGTTCCGCCGCATCGTCCTCAAGTCGATGTGGACCTAGTGGGTTCCGGGTTCACGGTTCACGGTTCAGCGTTCACGGTTCAGATCAGGTCCACAGTCCGAGCGGTGAATGCAGCTCTGAATCTGAACCCGGAACCGTGAACCGTCGAACCGCCTGAACCCTGAACCCTGAACGCCTTGAACCGATCCCCCCAGGTCACTACGCCAAGAAGCAGCTCCTCAGTCCGAGCCGCCTCGTGCGCTGGAGTCACGGCAGCCGGTTCCGCCTCGCGCGTGAGCTGGTCGCGCCGTTTGCGGGTCGGCGGCTGCTCGACTACGGCTGTGGCGACGGTACCTTCCTCGCGTTCGTGCAGGATCTGTTTCCCGAGGCCCTTGGCGTCGACGTGGCGGCTGATCAAATCGCCGACTGCGCCAGCCGGTTTGCCGGCTCGCCGGGCATCGCGTTCCTCCCCACGAGCAGCCTGAACGATCCTCGCCACCGCAATCGCTACGAGCTCGTCGTCTGCATGGAAGTGCTGGAGCACTGCCCCGACGACATCCAGGTGTCCGTTCTCGACCAGATGCTGGCAGTGACGTCGCCGGGTGGGACGGTGGTGATCAGCGTCCCGATCGAGATCGGTCCGCCGCTTGCGGCCAAGCAGGGCGCGCGTGCGCTCGTGGCGCTCGGGGGCTTGTCCGAGTACGCCACGCGCGAGCGCTATCGGCCGGCAGAGCTTGCGCGGATGCTGTTTGCGGGCGCGGATACGGCGATTCCCCGGGTCGAGTACGAGGGCGAGGCCGGCTCGCGCTTCACTGGGCACAAGGGGTTCAACTGGCGGCGGCTGCAGAAAACGATCGAGCGTCGCTTCGAGGTCGAGCGGCGATTGTTCTCGCCGATGCCGCTCCTCGGTGCCTGGATGAACAGCCAGGTGTGGTTCGTATGCCGGAAGCGATCGACAGCCTGACCGACGCGTTCCTGGCCGCCGCACTGCGAGGGGGACCGCTCCCGACGCCGCCGCGCGCCGAGTGGCCGGCGCTTCTCGCCTCGGCCGGCGATCACGGCGTGCTTCCGCTGCTCGCCGACGCTGCGGCCGCGGCGCACTGGGATGTCGATCTCGTCGCCGCGATGCGACCGTCGGTTGCCGCCGAGACGGCACTGGCGATGCTGCGCGAACGCGAACTGCGGCGCGTGCTGTCCTCGCTCGCGGCCGCGGGCGTGACGCCGCTCCTCCTCAAGGGCGCTCACCTCGCCTTCACGCTCTATCCCTCGCCGGACCGCCGTCCTCGTCTGGACACCGACTTGCTTATCAGGGAGGGCGAGCGCGACGCGGTCAAGGCATGCCTGGCGGCGCTAGGCTATGCGCCGGCGCCGTTCGTGACGGGCGAGGTGGCGTTCACGCAGTTCCAGTATTGCCGCGCCGACGAGAGCGGCGCGAGCCACACGCTCGACATCCACTGGCGGATCGCGATCCCGAAAGTCTTCGCCGAGCGCATCACCTATGACGATCTGCGGCGCGAGGCGGTCGCCGTGCCTCGGCTCGGTCCCCATGCGCTCGCGCCGTCGCCGCCGCTCGCGCTCGTCGTCTCGTGTCTGCACCGCACCGCGCATCACGGGACGAGCACGCGACTCCTCTGGCTCTACGACATTCACCTGCTGGCGGCGGCGCTGTCGGACCGGGACTGGGACGTGGTCGTGGAGCACACGCTGTCATCCGGACTCGCACCAGTCGTCCTCGCCGGGCTGGAGCACGCGATCACCCGCCTCGGCACGCCCATTCCACCCTCGGTGCGCGAACGGCTGGACGCCGGCGCCGCCGCCACCGAGCCCGACGTGCTCGTGTTCCTCCGCGGCACGCCGCCACAGATGCAGGTCGCGATCTCCGACTGGCGCCGAATCACCGGCGCGCGCGCACGCGTGCGGTTCCTCCGGGAGCATCTGTTCCCCCCGCCAGCTACATGCGCCACCGCTACGGCATCTCGGCACCCGCCGCGCTGCCACTCCTTTACCTGCATCGGGCGGTGACGGGGGCTGTGAAGTGGCTGAAGTAGGCCCGTGAACCCTGAACCTTGAACTGTGAACCCTGAACCTCTGAACCCTGAACCGGCTTATTCGGGCAGCGGCCTGTCGGCCCTGGGATTGAGGGGTAGCGTCTCGTCGGGTTTCTTGAAGAACCAGTCCATCAAGCGGACCGGTTTTCCGACGCGCGTCGGGAGGACTTCGTGGAGCCGCTCCACGGCCGGCAGCGTTTCGGCCAGGCTGCTCACGACGCCGATGCCGCGGTCGGTGGCGTGGCCGGCCAGCGTCGGATCCGAATCGCGCAGCATCAGCAGCGTGCGCGTCGGTCCCGCGCTGATCACTTCGGCGCAGTTGACGATCTGATCGTCGACGACGAGATCGAGGCGCAGCGAGTTGGCGAGCTCGCCCCGGGATCCGGGCACGGTGAGCACGGCCGGGAGATAGTAGCCCTGTTGCTCGAGCCACCACTGCGTCTGGAACTGGACCGGGTCGCCGGCGCTCGCGGGCCGCTTGGTCAGGAAGAACACTTCCCAGCGCGAGGCGCGCGCCATGGCATAGAGGCGGGCGATCTCGGCTGGCTCGTGGGGCGGTACCCGCATCCACCAGTTCGGAGTGCGCGCGATGTGGGCCCACACCTTGGCGACGTCGGGCTGGGAGATGGGCGCCGGGGCGTGGCCGTCGGTCCCGCCGCCAGCCGCCTTGTGCCCGAGGCACTCGCGCGCCGTGGTTCGGAACGCACTGCGGAAATCAGCCAGGACGCCGTCGACATCGAACCCGAGGCGCAGCGACATCAGGGAGACAATATCGCGTTTCTTCCTTCATCGTTCCGGTTCGCCGTTGTCGGTCGGCCGTTCGAAAATGACTATGGCCGCGAGGAGGGCCGCCAGCGCGCCGTTGGCGGGCATGACGAGGCCGGTTTCCCAGACGCTCTGCAGTGCGACGGCGCCGAGGCCGCAGGCCGCGCCAGCGCGGATCCAGAACAGGCCTGACGGTCGCTCGGTCAGCCGCGCGCGCGCCGTGCGCAGGAACGCCGCCAGCGCCAGGATCACCGCGCCCGCGAGCAGCACGCCGCCCTCGGCGGCGACCTGCAGGTAGTGATTGTGGGCCTGGTTGAAGTACACCGCCCGCGACGATCGCTGGTAGACGAACATCGCGCGCTGATAGGTCCCGGCGCCGGTGCCCGTCAGCCAGAAGTCACGGACGATCGGGCATCGTCTCGCGCCAGATGGTCAGGCGGTTCGCGACGCCTGCGGGCGCGCCGGCCACGCGCGCGCGCAGCGCCGGGATGTCGGCCCAGGCGAGCCCGCACACGACGACGATCGCGGCCGCGGCCAGCAGCCGCCGGCGGCGCGCGGCATCGAGCCGCTGCCGGCAGACGATGACGGTGACCGACTGGCGGAGACGCCGAGCGCGAGCGCGCCCGATCGCGACAGCGACAGCAGCAGCGCCACGAGCATCGTCGACGGCGGCCGCCATCAGCCAGGCCGTGCGCGGATCGATCGCGTGCGCCAGCCGGGTTCGGCTGCGCGACGTGATCCGGTGCGGCGTGCTCCTCGGCCCGGAGCGGGCCGCGATGTAACCGAGGCACAGCGGCAGCGCCATGATCGCCCAGGTCGCGAAATGGTTGCGGTTGACGAACGGCCCGAAGGGCAGCGGACCTTCGAACTCGGTCCGGAAGCGCCAGTAGATATCCCGTCCCGGCCGTGGCGGCCTGCGCGATGGCGAGGAGCGACACGGCAAAGCCCACCGCCGATACCGCCCGGACCGTCCGGCGCACGCCGCCGCGGCGGAAGAGCGCGCACGCGCCGACCAGAAGAACGCGGTCGCGCCCAGGCAGCACCATCCAGCGCCCACGTCGTATCGGACGCGTTGATGGTCAGCGGCAGAAAGGCGCCCGGCGCGCCCGTCGCCGAGCGAGAGCGCGCTCCGCACCGCCGCCGCATGCGGGGACACGATCGCGACGATCGACGAGGGGAGCGGAACGCGCGTGCAGCGCGACGATCATCACGAGCGCCAGCAGCGTCCGCTCCAGCCGGCGGTCGAGGAGAGGTCCTGGCGTACCTACTTCGTCCGCCGGACGAATGCGACCAGCACGAGGCAGGTGATGCCGAACGCGATCGCCGTCGCCGCCGAGCGTCCGCCGAAGGCGGCGAGCGGCCAGACCAGGAGCGCGATGAGGAGGTAGACGAGCGGCATGCGCCGGCGGTCGCCGCTCACGTCAGGCGGATTTCTTGCTGCTGGTGCCGTAGTAGTTCTGGTAGTGATAGCCGTAGTAGCGCGAGTAGTAGTACCGGTTGCGGTCGAAGTCGACGCGGTTGAGGACCGCGCCAATCGACTTCGTCTTCGCCGGCCGTGAGCGTCTCGATCGCCCGTTCGGCGTGCACGCGCCGCGTCATCTCGGAACCGATCACGAAGACCACGCCCGACACCGCGCGCGCCACGATCACCGCGTCGGTCACCGCCAGCACCGGCGGCGTGTCGATGATCACCCAGTCGAACGGGCCCGACCGCAGGTTGGCCAGCAGCGCGTTCATCCGCTCGGACGACAGCAGCTCCGACGGGTTGGGCGGGATGCGCCCGGCGGCGATCACGAACAGGTTCGGCTCGGTCGTCTTCTGCACCGCGTCGCGCACGCGCGCCTGGCCGACGAGCAGGTGCGACAGGCCGATCTCGTTCTGCGCGCCGATGACGGTGTGCAGGCCCGGCCGGCGCATGTCGGCGTCGACGAGGAGCACGCGCGACCCGCCGAGCGCCAGCACCATGCCGAGGTTGCAGGCCGTCGTGGTCTTGCCCTCGAGCGGCTGGCTGCTCGTGACGGCGATGACGCGCGGGCCCTCCGCGCCGCTCGTGAAGACGAGCGACGTCCGCAGCGACCGGAACGCCTCGCCGAAGTCGTGCGGCACGGTCTCGGTGAGCAGCGGCACCCGCTTGTCCGCGCACCGACGGCACCAGGCCGAGCAGCGGCAGCCGCAGCCGCCCGGTCACATCGTCGGGCGTCTTGACCGTGTCGTCGAGATACTCGAGGCCGAAGGCGAGGCCGAGCGCGACGAGCATGCCCGCCATGAGCGCGGTGAACCAGTCGCGCCGCGCGTTGGGCGAGAACGGCGCCCCCGGCGGCTCGGCGCGATCCATGACCTGCACGTTGTTCGTGCGGCTGTTGCTCACGACCCGCAGTTCCTTCTGCTGCTGCAGCAGCGACTGGTAGACGAGCCGGTTCGTCTCGGCCTGGCGCTGCAGCACCAGATAGCCGCCGCTCTTGCGATCGAGGTCCATCGCCGCGCCCTTCTGCGATCTCGAGCTGGCCGGCGTAGCTCCGCTCCTCGATCACCGCGGCTTCGTACTCGTTGCGCGCCGACTCGATCACGCGCGTGCGCTGCGCCACGAGCGCCGCGCGCGCGCTCTCGATCTGGCCTTCGACCTTGATGAGTCGGGGTGCCCGGGCAGGTAGCGCGACGACAGCCGCGCCTTCTCGGCCGTCAGCTCGTTCAGCCGCGTCTTGGCTTCGATCACGCCCGGGTTGGTCGCGATGACCGGGAAGCTGTCGGCCGCGTCGCTCTTCGGGATCGACCGACTTCACCTGGTTGTAACTGGCTTCCTTCTGCAGCCGCGTCGTGCGCGCGCGCGTCGCCGTATCGTTCAGCGTGTTCAGGCGCGACGCCGACGATGTTCTGGCGATCCTCGAGCGAGAGCGCGTTCTGCTGCTCGCGGTAGCGCGACATCGCCGTCTCGGCTTCGGTGACCTTCTTCTCCTGCTTGGCGACCTCGTCGCCGAGCCACAGCAGGTTCTTGTTGATCGTCTCGAGCCGCAGGTCGATGTTCTGCTGCGCGTACTCTTCGGCGAGCGTCGTCGCCGCGAGCGCCGCGAACTCCGGGCTCGACGAGACGTAGACGATCTCGACCAGGCGCGTCGGCCTTCTCCGGGACGATGTCGACGCCGCCGAGGAACTGGCTGATGAGCGCGCTCTCGACCGCGCTCTCGTCGGCGGCGGGCTTCTCGATCGCCGCCGTCGTGCCTCCGGGGTCGTCGTCTGGCGCCGGAGAACAGGCCGCGCACGGACGTGCCGAGCGTCTTCCGCGCCTCGCGCACGGCGCTCGAGCGGTCCGCGGCTCTGCGGCGCGCTGCCGTTGAAGAGCGGGTGGTTCTGCAGCTGCAGCTTGCTGCACGACGCGCCTGGCCAGCCCGCGGCTGCGCAGGATGCTGTACTGCGTGTTGTAGTACTGCTCCGAGTCCTGCCAGAACATCGGATCGTTCGCGTTCAGGTTGCCGACCGCCGTCGTCCGCTCGTCTTGAATCTGCACGCGCGCGCTGGCGCGATAGAGGGGGATCTTCGAGTAGGTCTGGAGCATCATCAGACCGACGACGATCACGAACGCCGTGCCGGCGACCCGGCGATGGCGGAAGACCGCGGTCAGCCGATCCAGCAGATGGATCTGCTGGCCGCTCGAAGACTGCCGTGCGACTCGAGGAGGTCTGGGTCGTGCCGGCGGTCGGTTGGAGATCCTGGACGTCGAACATGGTGGGCGCTCAGGGACTACTGAGCACTCGCCGGACTCCCGTTCGAACCCGACGGCCGTCACGCCGAGTGTCGAGGCGGCGGCGATCGCCGCGGCCGCCGCATTGCCGAAGAAGCCAGCGACCCACGGCGCCTTCGAGCTCAGTCGCACGAACGTCGTCGCCTGACCTCCCGCCGTCGACGCCGAAGAGATCGCCGACGGCGAGCACCTTGTCCTCGTTCGAGACCAGTTCGACGACGTAGGCGCCCGGATCGACGTGCTCGAAGCGGAAGCGTCCGTCGGCGTCGCTGACCGTGCGCGCCACGGCACGTCCCGTCTCGACGTTGCGCAACCGGATCCGCGCCTGCGGGTAGGGCTGTCGTGTCGCCTTTCCAGGCGGTGCCGATGACTGAACCCGATGTCGCGGGAGCCACGGCCGATGGCGGGCGCGGCCGGTGGTCTGCGCGGCCGCGCGCGGCAGGCCGGACAACGGCCAGCAGCAGCGGCGACGACGATCATCGCGCGAGACGCTCGAGCGCGGCGCATGGATACTCCCAGAGCTGCCCCGAGGCGCGGCTCGGGACCTGTCGCCGACGGCTGTCGAGTGATTTCAACTTCGTAATGTAGACCAGGACGCCGGCCGGGACAACCCTGGAATCCGTTCTATATATAGCAAGGAGCTCGCCGCCTCCTGTCGGCGGACGCGGGCATATGACCCGGGTGCGGAATCGACCGCGGATCTGTTCCGAGACGGAGCAGTCGATCACATTTCGCGTGGTAGAATCCCTCGCTCCCGGACGCCATGGACGGCGGCCTTCGACCGATAATGCCCAGAATTTCCGCACTGCATTCCCCCCATGAGCCGTGACCTCGACGCGCTGACCTCCTCGACCCTCAAGCACCTCCGCGAGCACTGGTGGGACGATGCCTTCACGGCGTTCCTCGAAGAGACGCTGAAGCCGCGTCCGGGCAAGCGGATCCTCGACGTCGGCTGCGGCACCGGGACCGCCGAGATCAGCCTGGCGCGCCTCCGCCTGTCGCAGATGCACCTGTTCGGCGTCGACCTCGTGATCGACCGCGTCCGCGACGCGCACGCCGCCACGCGCGGCATCAACGCGCGCGTCGGCTACGCCGCCGCGGACGCGTGCCGGCTGCCGTTTGCCGCCGACTCGTTCGACTCGACGTACTGCGTCGCCGTGCTGCAGCACATCCGCGACCTCTCGGGCGCGCTCGGCGAGATCGCCCGCGTGACGCGGCCCGGCGGCCGCGTCCTCGTCGTCGAGCCGGACAACGCGGCGCGGTACTGGTTCAGCTCGGTGCCGAGCGGCATGGAGGCGTTCGAGATGAGCCGCCGCTTCTTCGGCGGGCTGCTCGTCGGTGCGCGGCGAGTCGCCGGCCGCGGCCGTCGGTCCGCTCGTGCCCGGGCCTGCTTGCGGCGGCCGGCGTCGAGCCGGTGTCGGTTCGTCTGTTCCCGGTGTCGGTGGCGCACCTCGGCGTGCCGCCGCCGGCGTTCTGGGACTCGCGCCGCGCGGCGGTGCGCGACGTGATCGCCAAGGCGCCCGACGAAGCGCTGCGCCGGCTCGGCGCCGACTTCCTCAAGGCCATCGACCAGTACGCGCGCGACGCGTCACCGCCGGCTCCGGCGTTCGTCGAGATCCAGAACACGATGCTGTTTGCGACGGTCGGGCAGCGGGGGGAGTGACGGCAGCGCGCGCAGGTCGACGGGGTGCAGCCGCGGCATTGAAGAAGGTGCAGCCCGGCTCGGACGGCTGGGACGCAGTACGCGCCGTTCTACGACTGGGAGAACGCGCAGACCGTCGCGCGGCGCGACATCGCCTTCTGGCAGCGGCTGGCGCTCGCCAACGACGGACCCGTGCTCGAGCTCGGCTGCGGCACCGGCCGCGTCGCGCTCCCGGTCGTCAAGGCGGGCGCGCAGCTCGTCGGGATCGATCTCTCGGCGCCGATGCTGGCGCGGGCGCGGGCGCGGCTGACGCGCGCGCGGCTCGCCGATCGCGCGCTCCTCGTCCGCGGCGACATCCGTCACCTGCCGTTCAGGTCGCGGCGAGGGCTTCGGCCTGGTGATGGCGCCGTACGGCATCCTGCAGTCGCTGACGCGCGAGACGCGATCTCGCGGCCACGCTCGCGTCGGTCGGCGCGCGTGCTCAGGCGCGGCGGCCTCTTCGGGCTCGACCTCGTGCCCGACCTGCCGCGCTGGAGCGAATACCGGCGCCGCACCAGCCTGACCGGCCGCAAGGACGCGAAGACGACCGTGACGCTGGTCGAATCGGTGCGCCAGGATCGCCGGCGCAAGCTGACCATCTTCGACCAGGAGTACGTCGAGCGGCGCGGCCGCGCGCGCAACGTCCACCGCTTCGCGCTGACGTTCCGCACGCTCTCGGTGCCGCAGATGGCCAGGCGCCTCGAGGATGCCGGGCTTCGCCATCGAGGCGATTCTCGGCGACTATCAGGGCGGGCCCTGGGACGAGCGCGCCGACGTCTGGGTCATCCTGGCGCGGAAGAAGTAGTGTGGATGGCGGGCTCAGGGCTCAAGGCTCAGGGCTCAAGGCAAGAGCATTAAGCTCAGTCAAGGCCGTTGCAGTCGGGGTCAGTAATGCTCTTGCCCTGAGCCCAGTGAGCCCTGAGCCCTGAGCCATGAGCCACAGCCCGAGAGCCGAAGCCATGTGGAAGCTGAGTCCGGACGTCGTCTTTCGCGACCTCGACGGCGAGGCGGTCATCCTCGACCTCGTCTCGGGCACGTACTTCGGCTTGAACGAAGTCGGGACGCGGGTCTGGCGGCTCGTCGACGAGGGCCGCGACGCCGCGCAGATCGTCGACGTCGCTTGCCGCCGAGTACGAGGCCGATCGCGAGACGATCGCCCGCGACGTCGCGCGTCTCATCGACGACCTGCGACCCGCCGCCTCATCGTGAGCTGTCGCCGAGACTGATGCCCCGTGAGCGCGGTCTGCGGGCTGCTGCTGGTTCGACGACCGGCCCGCCAGCATCGACGATATACGCGTCGCCGCTGAGGCGGCGCGGCACCGCGCGCGCGCAGCCGTTTCGCGTTCCGGTGCGCGGGTCCGTCGCGCTGGCGTATGCCGACGATCGTTCCCGATTCCTGCCAGCCGTTTCACGACCCGTCTTCCCGGACCACCCTCGTAGTCGACGGCCGCATCGACAACCTCTCCGAGCTCGCCGGCGCGCTCGGCGATCGAAGGCGTCGGCGTCGGCGCCGGCGGTTGTGCTCGCGGCCTGGCGGCGCTGGGGCCTCGACTGCGGCGCGCATCTCCTCGGCGACTTCGTGGTCGTCGTGAGCGACGAGGCGGCGCGGCGTGTCGTCTGCATCCGCGATCCGATGGGGCAGCGCCCGTTGTTCTACGGCGCCAGTGCCCGCGCGGCGTCGTCTTTGGATCCGGAGTCGCAGCAGGTGGTGCGCTCAGCTCGCCGCGGAGTCCTGCACGTGCGCCGACCGATGCCGAACGAAGGGATGGTCGCCGAGTATCTGACCGGCGATCCCGCGACCGTCGCCGAGACCCTCTGGCGCGGCGTGTATCGCCTGCCGCCGGCGCACACGCTCGAGATCACGCCCGAGCGGTGCGACGGTGCGCGCGCTACTGGGACTTCGATCCCGAGCGCGCGCGTGCGAACTACGCCGAGCGCCGGCGAGTACGCCGACCACTTCCGCGAGGTCTTCACTCGCGCCGTCGAGTGCCGCGTGCGCGACGCTGGGCGCGCTTGGCGTGTTCCTGAGCGGCGGGATCGATTCCTCGGCGGTCGCCGGCGTCGCGCAGGCGATCGGTGACCGCGCGCCGGCTGCGAGCCGCTTCACGCGTTCACGCTCGCCTTTCCCGGCCGGCCCTGCGACGAAACGCGTCTATCAGCCAGGCCGTCGTCGACAAGTGGGCGCTGACCGGCGACGCGCATCGACGCCGCGCCGCCCGTCGCGCGCCGAGCTCGTTCGTCACGACGCGGCCAGTCGCCTCGATCGTTCCAGCGCTATCCCAACCAGCCTCGCGGCCGATCGGCTGCGCGTCCGCGCGGCAGCGGCCGGCGTAGCGCGTGCTGCTGACCGGGTTCGGCGGCGACGACTTCTTCACCGGCGAGGGCTCGACGCTGGCGACTGCTCCGTGAAGGGCCGGCTGCTCGCGTGGAGCCGCGCGATCGTCAGCCCGATACTGCCGGACCGCGCGCGCGACGTGCTGCGGCCGCGTGCTCGGCGCGCGCCGGCTGCGCGCGGCCCTGGATCCTGCCCGGCGTTTGCGCGCGGACCGCGCTCGAGGATCGGCTCCGGCCGCGCCGCCGCGCCGCCGTTTCCGACGCGCGAGCAGCAGCGCGATCCACCGTGCCGCCAGCAGCCTCGCCCAGGTCCTCGGCGACGAGATGGAGGACCGCGCCGCCCATGCGGCCGGCGTCGACCAGCGTCATCCGTTCTACGACCGGCGCGTCGCCGAGTTCGGCCTCGCGCTGCCAGGCATCCCAGCGCTCCGACCGAAGCGGGATCAAGGTGCGTGATTCGGCGCGCGCTCGGCGAGTACCTGCCGCCGAGCGTCGCCGCGCGCACGTCGCTCGCCGACAAGGCCGAGTTCTCGTCGACCTACGTCGAGGCCCTCGAGGCCCTCGGCGGCGCGCGAGGCGTTCGTGCAGTTGCAGGTCGGAGGATGCCGGCTGGGTCGACGGCCGCGTTCGTGCGTCGGATGTACGACGAGATGATTCAGCTTTACAGGCGCGGCGACGATGCGTACATTGCTTTCGCGGGCCCGATCTGGAGCGTCGTCGCACTTGAGTTGTGGCTCGACGCGGCGGACGTCCCGAGCGTTGACACGAAACAGGGAGCGCCCTTTGACCGATGAGCGTAACGGAATCGAGCGCGAGGACGAGGTCCTGCCGCAGGTCGAGGCGGAGCGCGTGCGCCGTCCTTATGCGCCACCCCAGCTCATCGAGTACGGCACCGTCGCCAAGTTGACGCAGACCGGTGGCGGTTCGGTCTTCGACTTCGGCGGCATGATGAGAATGATGACGTGCCTCTGAGCTCGTCGGCGGTGGCGCGCCTTGTGCGCAGCCGCGGGCGCCCTGCTGGTCGCGAAAACGTGGCTGTACCTTCGCGCCCGGAGCGCGCCGTACGCTGGGGGTCACGGATCAGCACAGATCGCGGATTGATTCGACGGGACGCGGGTCATCGACGGTTTTCACGGGTCGCGGATCCCGCGGATTATTACGGGACGCGGATTCGCGGATTGCTGAAGGCTCACGGGACGCGGATCTCGCGGATTGCTGAAGGCTCCTACGGGACGCGGATCTCGTCGGATTGGGCGTCGTGCTTTCCAGCGCCTTTCCTTTGAGCGATCCGCGCGATCCGCGTCCCGTGAGATGTCTTCAGCGATCCGCGTGATCCGCGTCCCGTTGAATCAGTCCGCGACTCCGCGTGATCCGCGTCCCGTCGAAACAGTCCGCGACCCGCGTCCCGAAGAAACAATCCGCGATCTCAGTGCCGCACTGTCCGCGATCGCCCGGCGCGTACCCTTCTCCGCGACCTGTCTCGACCAGGGCCTGGCGCTCGTCATACTCCTCACGCTCGCCGGATGTTCCCGCGCACCTCGTCCTCGGCGTGAGCCGCACTCCGCCCGCACTGCGCGCGCACGCGTGGGTCGAATGCGAGCGGCGCCATCGTGCACGGTGGCGCTGCAGGCCCGCGGACTTTGCGCCGCTCCTTGCCCAACGTCCCCGGCGTCCTCTTCCCCGGTTGCCTCCTCGTGTCCCGGGTAATCGACGAGCACCGCCTCTACCTGCGCGACCGTCATCGCGTGTCGGCATACGAACGCGCCCTGCGCGAGGTCGTCCGGCCCGGCGACATCGTCGTCGATCTGGCGTCCGGCACCGGCATCCTCGGCATGCTCGCGTGCCGCGCCGGCGCGCGGCGGGTCTACGCGATCGAGGAGGGCGGCATCGCCGGCCTGGCGCGGCAGATCGCGCGCGCCAACGGGTTCGAAGACCGCATCACCAGCGTGCGCGGTAATTCCCGCCTGGTCACGCTCCCGGAGCGCGCCGACGTCGTCGTGTGCGATCAGATCGGCGGGTTCGGCCTCGAGGCCGGCATCTTCGAGCTCGCGAAGGACGTGCGCCAGCGGTTCCTGCGGCCAGGCGGGACGTTCGTCCCGAGTGCGGTCGAGCTCGTGGTCGCGCCGGTCGAGCATCCGAGGCTTGCACGGGCGCCTGCGCTTCTGGAAGGGACGTCCGGCGGATTTCGACTGCTCCGCCGGCCGTCGAGATCGCGGCCAACACCGGCTATCCGGCGCGGCTTCGGCCTGAGCATCTCCTCGTCGGCGCCGGTCTCACGCGGCGACGCTCGACCTGACGGTCGAGCACCCCGCTGCCGCTGCAGTTGACGGCGACGCTCCGCGCCTCCCGCGACGGCGTGCTGCACGGCATCGGCGGGTGGTTCGTCGCGCGGCTTGTCGCCGCACGTCACGATGACCAACTCGCCGTTGTCGGCCGAGCGCATCTTCCGCCGGCAGGTCTTCTTCCCGATCGCCGATCCCGTGCCGATCCAGGCCGGGATCGGCCATCGAGCGTCTCGATGCGGATCCTGCCCGCCGACACGATGTATGCGTGGGACGTGCGCGTCGATCCCCGGTCCGGCCCGCCCGCTGGCGTTCCGTCACACGACGCTCCGCGGCATGCTCCTCGCGCGCGAAGACCTCGCCCGCACGAACCCCGCGCACCGGCCGCGGCTCACGACGCCCGGCGTCGCGCGGCTGACCGTGCTGCGCCTCTGCGACGGCGATCACGCGCTGTCTGACATCGAACGTGCCGTCTACGAGGAGCACGCCGATCTGTTCGCCTCGCCAGAAGAAGCCGCGCTGTTTGTCGCCGAAGTCGTGACGCGCTATGGGCGCTAGAAAATGCGGGGACACTCAACCGGGACAGTCAACCGGGACAGTCACGCAGGGACGGACCCTGTTGCCAAGACTCACGCCGTCATGGCAGAAATCGCAACTTTGGTCGTCCAACCGGCAGTCGCGGCGTCGAACCGGCTTGCGAGCGTCGTGAACGCATACACACCCCGCCTCCGGCGGCCCTTGACAGACGTTCGGGGACACTCAACCGTGACTGTCCCGGTTGAGTGTCCCCGCCGGCTGTGACCCCGCGGCAATGACCTACAGGCTCCACGGGGTGACGGTGGCGAGCGAGCTCGCGCTGCCGGGCGTGCGGCGCTCGGCGGCTCGGGGGCGGCGGCGATCCACATCTCGGTTGCGCGATCGCGGGCGCCGGGCGACGAGGCCATCGAGTTCTTTCACTCACTGGCGCATCAAGGGCACGCGCGGACGGCCGTGGCTCTCGATCGGTCGGCGCTGCGGGACGGGCTACCTGCCTTCGGTTCCCGGGCCTCGCCGACTTCGACGTCTCCGCCGCGGGCGACCGCATCGTCTGCCGGCCGTCCGCGCGGCTTCGCCGGCTCGACGCTGCGACACTTCCTGCTCGACCAGGTGCTGCCGCTGGCCCTCAGCCGATCCGGGCGCCTCGTGCTCCACGCGAGCGCCGTCCACGTCCCACGGCTCGGGCTGCGTGGCCTTCGTGGGCCCGACCGGCAGCGGCAAGTCGACGCTCGCCGCCGCGCTCGGGCTGCGCGGGTGTTCCGGTCCTCACCGACGACTGCCTCGTCGTCGAGGCCGGCTCGGCCGGCAGCCTGGCTGTCCCCGGTTATCCGGGGCTGCGCCTCTGGCGTGACGCGGCCAGGGGACTGGGGCTCGTCGAATGACGCCGGAGCGCGCGTGGCCCACTACACCGCGAAGCGTCGGCTCGCGCGGGGACGCCGTGCGATTTCGATCGCAGCCGAGCCGGCTGGCCCTGGTGTTCGTGCTCGGCCGCCGGCGTCGCCCGGGCAGCGCCGACGCGATCGCGCGCCCTCGGCGCCCGCGACCGCCTCATGGCGCTTGCCCCCTACACTCATGTGATGGACGTCGAAGACCGGCGCCAGCTGCTGCACATGTTCCGCAGCCTCTCGACGCTCGTCTCGCACGTTCCCGTTGTCCGGCTCAACCTCCCGGACAGCCGTCGCCGGGTGCTCGCGGCCGCCGTGGATGTGCTGGCGCAGTCGCGAGCCTTGGTGCCCGCGGCCGGATGACGCGGCGAACTCGCAGGCCTGAGAGCGCCTTTTGCCAATGTTTTCCGCGTTTTACGGGCCGTCTGGCCGTCCGTAGTTCATGGTAGGATCGTGCGTCTTTTTCTCATCAGTTTCTGGAGTTTCTGCCCATGTCTGGCCATTCCAAGTGGCACACAATCAAGCACAAGAAGGGCGCCGCTGACGCCAAGCGCGGCAAGGTGTTCACGCGGATCATCAAGGAATTGAGCGTCGCCGCCCGCGGCGGCGGCGGCGATCCGGACATGAACCCGCGGCTGCGCACGATCATCGCCGAGGCCAAGTCGGTCAACATGCCGGCCGACAACATCAAGCGCGCGATTCAGCGCGGCACCGGCGAGCTGCCGGGCGTCTCGTACGAGGAAGTCACCTACGAAGCCTACGGCCCCGGCGGCGCGGCGCTCATCATCGAGGTCCTCACCGACAACCGGAACCGGACCGTCGGCGAGCTGCGCCACACGCTGACGAAGTACGGCGGCAACCTCGGCGAGACGAACAGCGTCGCCTGGATGTTCCACAAGAAGGGCTACATCGTCATCGAGAAGGCCAAGGCGAGCGAGGACACGCTCCTCGCGGCCGCGCTCGACGCCGGCGCCGACGATCTGCGCGACGACGGCGACAGCTGGGAAGTGGTGACGCCGCCCGACGCCTTCCAGCAGGTGCTCGACGCGATCAAGGCCCTCGGGATCGAGCCGGGCGCGGCCGAGATCGCGATGCTGCCGCAGAACTACGTCAAGCTCGAAGGCAAGCCCGCGCAGCAGATGGTCAAGCTGATGGACATCCTCGAGGACCACGAAGATTCGAAGAAGGTCTGGTCGAACGCCGACATCGAGGAAAAGGAGATCGAGGCCTCGTTGGCGTGAGAATCTTCGGGATCGATCCAGGCTCGCGGCGCACCGGCTACGGCTGCGTCGAGCGGATCGGCAGCCGCCATGTGCTCGTCATCTGCGGCTCGCTCTCGGGTCCTCCGCGCGCGACATTCCCCGACAAGCTGAACGCCATCCACGACGGGCTGACGGCGCTCCTCGCGCGCCATCGGCCCGACTGCGTCGCGATCGAAGACATCTTTCACGCGCGCAACGTGCGCAGCGCGCTGAAGCTCGGCGAGGCGCGCGGCGTCGCGCTGCTCGCCGCGGCGGAAGCCGGCGTGCCGGTCGTCTCGTACGCGCCCGCCGCCGTCAAGCGCGCGGTCGTCGGCTACGGCCGCGCCGAGAAGCACCAGGTGCAGCAGATGGTCAAGCTGCTCCTCGGCCTCGCCGAGCCGCCGACGCCGCACGACGTCGCCGACGCGCTCGCCGTCGCCCTCTGCCATCTGCAGTCGTCGACCGGAGCCATTCCCGACGAGATGCGAGAAACGATCAGCGTCTGCGCACGAGCGCCGTCAAGCCGCATCGGCGCTGCGGTCGTGGCGCGAGTACCGACCGTGATCGCGTTACTTAGAGGTTCGCTCATCGAGAAGCATCCGAGCCGCGTCGTGGTCGACGTCGGCGGCGTCGGCTACGACGTGCAGGTGCCGCTCTCGACGTTCTACGGGCTGGGCGAGCCGGGCGCGACGGTCGTGCTGCGGATCCACACGCACGTGCGCGAGGATCTGATCGCGCTCTACGGGTTCAGCACGCCGCTCGAGCAGGATCTGTTCGAGCGGCTGATTGCGATCAGCGGCATCGGTCCGAAGCTCGGGCTGGCGGTGCTGTCGGGCATCGAGCCGGCCGATCTCATCCGCGCGATCCGCACGCAGGACGTCGCGCGGCTGACGAAGATTCCCGGCGTCGGCAAGAAGACCGCCGAACGGATCGGTCTCGAGCTGAAGGACCGGCTGCCGCAGGTGGCCATCCAGGCCGCCGAACCGGCGCCGGCGGCCGGCGCGGCCGGAAGATCAACTGCGCGACGATCTGCTGTCGGCGCTGGTCAACCTCGGCTACCAGGCCGCGGCGGCCGAGAAGGCCATCGACCGGGTCATCAAGGCGTCGCCGGACGCGGGCTTCGAGCAGGCGCTGCGCGACGCGCTCAGATCGATGATGAAGGGGCAATGACCGACAACCGCTCGTGACGCCGGCGCGCGCCGATGACGACGCGCAGTACGAGGCCGGGCTGCGGCCGCGCACGCTCGACGACTACATCGGTCAGGATCGCGTGCGCGAGAACCTGCAGGTGTCGATCGCGGCGGCGAAACAGCGCGGCGAGGCGCTCGATCACGTCCTCCTCTACGGCCCGCCGGGCCTGGGCAAGACGACGCTCGCCTACGTCATCGCCACCGAGCTCGGCGTCGCCATCCGCTCGACGGCCGGACCGGTGATCGAGAAGGCCGGCGACCTCGCGGCCATGCTCACCAACCTCCAGGAGCGCGACGTGCTCTTCATCGACGAAGTCCACCGCATGCCGCCGGCGATCGAAGAGACGCTGTATCCGGCGATGGAAGACTACGTGCTCGACATCATGATCGGGCAGGGGCCCGGCGCGCGCTCGGTGAAGATGCCGCTCCAGCCCTACACGCTCGTCGGCGCGACGACGCGGACGGGCCTGCTGACGTCGCCGCTCCGCGCGCGCTTCGGCATCGTGCATCGGCTCGACTACTACAGCGAGCACGACATCGACGAGATCGTCCGGCGCTCGGCCCGCATCCTCGGCGTGCCGATCGACGACGACGCGGCGATCGAGATCGCGCGAGCGCTCGCGCGGGACGCCGCGGGTGGCGAATCGGCTGCTGCGGCGCGTCCGCGACTTCGCGCAGGTGCGCGCCGACGGGCACATCACCGCGCGCCGTGGCCGACGACGCGCTGCGGCTGCTCGAGGTCGACGCGCGCGGCTTCGACGAGATCGACCGGCGGCTGCTGCGCACCATCATCGACAAGTTCGGCGGCGGCCCGGTCGGCGTCGGCACGCTCGCCGCCGCGATGAGCGAAGAGAAAGACACGATCGAAGAGATCTACGAACCCTTCCTGATTCAAATCGGCTTTCTCGACCGGACGCCTCGCGGCCGCGTGGCCACCGCCCGCGCCTACGAGTACTTCGGCCTGAACGCTCCAGCAAAGGATCGCTTGTGGTAGAGACTCCCCGACAGACACCCGTGGCGCCGCCCGGCAGGCACCCTGCAGACCCGTGAAGATCGCCGGCCTGTCGACCTACGTGCCGCCGCACGTGCTGACCAACCTCGATCTCGAAAAGCTGGTCGAGACGTCGAACGAATGGATTCTCCAGCGCACCGGCATCCGCGAGCGCCACATCGTCGATCCCGGCGTGGCGACGTCGGACCTCGCGAAGGAAGCCGCGCATCGGCGCCATGCGGCAGGCCGGCGTCGCGCCGACCGACATCGGCTTCATCGTCGTCGGCACGACGACGCCCGACACCATCTTTCCGAGCACCGCGTGCGTGCTGCAGCACAAGATCGGCGCGACGAAAGCCTGGGGCTTCGACCTCGGCGCGGCGTGTTCGGGATTCACCTACGCGCTGACGACCGGCATGCAGATGGTCGCGAGCGGCGCGCACCGACCACGCGCTCGTCGTCGGCGCCGACGTGATGTCGAGCATCATCGACTACACCGACCGCGCGACCTGCGTGCTCTTCGGCGACGGCGCCGGCGCGGTGGTGCTGTCGGCGGCCGCAGCCGGGGGAGCCGGCGATCGTCGGCTTCTCGCACGAGATTGACGGCAGCGGCGGCCCGGCGCTGTGCATGCCCGCCGGCGGCAGCCGGCATGCCGGCCTCGCACGAGACCGTCGACAAGCGTCTGCACTACGTCAAGCAGGACGGCCAGGCGGTCTTCAAGTTCGCGGTGCGGAAGACCGAGGAGATCTGCCAGCGCGTGCTGCACAAGTACGGCGTCGACCCCTCCGAGGTCGATCTGTTCGTGTCGCATCAGGCCAACCGCCGCATCATCCAGGCGGCGGCCGACCGGCTCGGCCTGCCCGAGTGCAAGGTCGTCATCAACCTCGAACGCTTCGGCAACACGACCGCCGCGACGATTCCGCTCGCGCTCGCCGACGCCGTCGCCGACAAGCGCCTCAAGAAGGGCAACCTCGTCCTGCTGACCTCCGTCGGCGCCGGGTTCACCGTCGGTGCCGTGCTGCTGCGCTGGGGGCTGTAGCCCAAGCCGCTCGATCGAACAGGAGTTAAGGAGACCGGGAGACGCTTCTGGTATGGCAGCCTATGAACGTCGCCTGATCTCCTTACCTCCAGCAGAAATTGGCGGTGAACTCTCTAGGGTGAACACGAGTTCAAGAGGCCAAGAGACGGTTCTTGTAGAAGAAGCCTACCAAGGGCTCCTGTTCTCTTGATCTTCTGAAAAATTTGGCAGTGAACGCCGCCCGTCCAACGCACCGTGTGCGAATCGCTGTACGAAAAACGCTGACTCATCGTTAGAGGCAGTGGGAGTGTGTTTCGAGTGGTGTCCAACGGTTGGAGGAGGGCAGGGATGGCTCAGTTGCTTCGGGGACTCGGCGCTGCGGGAGCGATGGCGGCGCTGTGGATGATTCTTGGTCAGCCGATTGGCGGGCAAACGCCGGAGATCGTGGAGTTGGCTGGTGGCAATCCGGCTCACGCGGAGGCGTTGCTGAGGGCGGTGAGCGAGGGGTTGCCGTACGTTCCAGGCGAGCTGCTCGTGCGCTTCAAGGATGGTGTCGGTGCGCGTGACAGCGGCTCGGCGCTGCGGGTACTGCGCGCCCCGATCGAAGCCGACAACACTGAGTGGATCGGCGAAGTGCTCCATCTCCGCGGCCTCGACATCGAGGATCCCGTGCACGCCGCCGAGAACCTGGCGCGGCAGCCCGAAGTGCTCTACGCGCAGCCGAACTACCTCAATCGGGTCGACGCCCTGCCCAACGATCCCGGCTACAACCAGCAGTGGAACATGCCGCTCATCAACATGCCGCAGGCCTGGGACATCAACCAGAGTGCCGGCAGCGGCGTCATCGTCGCGGTCGTCGACTCCGGGTTGACGACGCGCGACGGGACGTTCGGATTTCCGCTCTGGACTGGCACCGGCTTCGCGGCCATCGGCCGTTCCCTTCGCCAAGGCCGGCGGATTTCGAGCATTACCGCGTCCAGGTCGGGGTCGACCTGCAGACGTTCGGGCCGTGGCGCACGACCGACGGTCAGCCGGTCATCTTCGATGCCGGACGGCCATGGTACGCACGTCGCTGGCACGATCGCGCAGCACACCAACAACAGCAGCGGCTACGCCGGCGTCGCCAACGGCGTCACGACTCCTGCCGATCAAGGTCGTGCTTTCAGCCCGTGGGATGTGCAGATGTCACTTCAACGCCCGCGGCGTCGACGGGGTTTGCCACGGCCGACCACGACACGGCTGCGAGATCGCCGCTGGTCGTGGCAGGCATCCGGTATGCCGCGGACAACGGCGCCAAGGTCATCAACGTCAGCATCGGCGGCTCGTCGCCGCAGCCGGCGGCGCTTGACGCCCTGAACTACGCCGTCTCGCGCGGCGCGTTTGTCGCCATCTCCGCCGGCAACGAGGCGCGCGACGGGAATCCGACGCGATACCCGGCCTCCTACGCCGAGTCAGATCGCCGGCGTCATGGCCGTCGGTTCGCGTCACGCCGTCGCGCGAGCGCGCCCGGTACTCGAACACCGGCTCGTACGTCGAGATTGCGGCACCCGGCGGAGCGGGGTCGACCGGGTCGCCGCCGACGCAGGTCTGGCAGACCGGCCCGAATCAGAGCGACCTGCTGCTCGGCGCCGTCGCGGATGGCACCCGCCTTCAATCGCTCCCAGAATCTGGGCTTCTCCGGCACGTCGATGGCCGCCCCGCATGTCACTGCGCTCGCGGCGCTGCTCTACTCGCAGGGCATCACCAAGCCGGCGGCGATCGAGGCCGCGATCAAGCGCTTCGCCGTCAGATCTCGGGGCGCTCCGGCAGAGACGACGAGTTTGGCGCCGGCCTCATCGATGCCCGGGCGACCCTGCGCGGTCTGGGAGCGGCGCGATGAGTCGCCGTGGCCTGGTCTTCATCGCCGGCGTCGTGACCATCCTCGCCGCCGCACCTGCGAGAGCGCAGCAGCAACCGCTCTCGGTCCGCGGCTACGTGACTTACGGCAACACCGTGTTCTCCTCGACCGAGACGCTCGAAGCGATCACCGGGGAGACGAGCAAGGCCGGCATCGGTGGCGGCGCGACCGTTGTCGGCATCTGGCGTGGGCTCTTCGCGGACGTCGGCATCTCGCAACAAGAGCTCGACGGCCAGCGGGTGTTCGTCGACGACGGCACGATCTATCCGCTCGGCATCCCCGTGACGATCCGCATGCGTCCCGTGGATGTTGCCGGCGGCTGGCGCTTCCTCTTCGGGCGTCTGTCGCCCTATGCCGGCGCGGGCGTGAGCTTCATCGATTACGAGGAGAAAGGCGATTTCGCCGGACCGAGCGACGACGTAAGCGAGTCCAAGTCGGGCGCCCTCTTTCTAGCCGGCCTTGACGTCGCCGTGATCCGCTGGCTCCACGCTGGCGCGGAGTTCCGCTATCGCGCCGTCAAGGGCGTGCTCGGAGACGGCGGCGTCTCGGAGATCTACGGCGAGGACCAGATCGGCGGCTATGCGTTCGCCGTCCGGATTTCGATCGGGATGTAGCGCACCCTCATTTACCTGCGTCGGTCGCGTGCCTTCTTACACTTACAGGAGGTGAGGAGATAAGGAGACCTGGTTGTGTTTTCGCACAATATTGGCTCCTGCCCTCTTAATCTCCTGTTCGTTTCTGCACCACCAACCCAGCCAACGCGACACCGGTGGCCGAAGTTCGATAGCATTCGGAGACGGAGGCCACTTCCGTGACACACGCCGACCTGCGCACGCTCCTCGACTTTCACTACTGGGCCCGCGACCGCATGCTCGACTGCGATCGAGCCGCTGACGCCCGAGCAATGCACCCGCGATCTCGGTAACAGCTTTCGCTCGGTTCGCGACACGGTCGCGCACATCTACGCGGCGGAGTGGGTGTGGTACGAGCGCTGGCGGGGGAATGTCGCCGACGGCGCTGCTTTCCGCCGACCAGTTTCCCGACGTCGCGACGATTCGCCGGGCGTGGACCGAACACGAGCGCGAGCGTCCGCGCGCTCGTCGACGAACTCGGCGAGGACGGCGTCGCGCGCGTCATCCCCTACACGCTCCTCAGCGGCGTGGCGTCGGCCTCGCCCTTCTGGCAGATGCTCCAGCACGTCGTCAATCACGCGAGCTATCACCGCGGGCAGGTGACGACGATGCTGCGTCAGCTGGGAGCGGCGCCGGCGAAGAGCTGCGACATGATCACGTTCTATCGGGAGCTGGGAGCCAAGTAGACGCAGCTGTCCAAGAGCTTCTCACCGCCGAGCGCCGAGTACGCGAGAAACAAGATTGTTCTGCGTTCTCGGCGTCCTCCGCGGTGCAAAGCTTTTGGACAGCGAAAGCTCTTCTTGGACAACGAAAGTCGACGCGGCTCCAGTGGAGTTACCATAGCCCCGATGAGACAGAGATCCAGATATGTCGTGATGTGTCTGCTGGTGCTTGTTGTGGCTGCCGGAACGGGGCACTTCGCCCGCCCGGCGCTCTCGCAGGCGCAGACGCGGCCCAACATCATCCTGATCCAGGCCGACGACCTCGGGTACGGCGACCTGAGCGCCTACGGCCAGGCGAAGTTTCAGACGCCGGGCATCGATCGCCTGGCGCGCGAGGGCATCCGCTTCACCAACTACTACTCGGGCAGCACCGTGTGCGCGCCGTCGCGGGCCGCGCTCATGACCGGGCATGCACACCGGTCACGCGTGGATTCGAGGCAACGGCGAGATTCCGCTGCGGCCAGACGACGTGACCGTGGCGATGCTGCTTGCGCGACGCCGGCTACCGCACGGCCGTCATCGGCAAGTGGGGGCTCGGGATGGCGGGCACGACCGGGCAGCCGGACAAGAAGGGCTTCGACTACTCGTTCGGCTTCCTCGACCATCGCCACGCGCACCGGCAGTACACCGATCACCTCTACCGCAACGCCGAGCGCGTCGCCGGTCGATATCAACCGCGACTACGTCAACGACCTCTTCACCCGCGAGGCCGAGTCGTTCATCACGCGTGCCGGACTCCGAAGCCGTTCTTCATCTACCTGAACTACACCGTGCCGCATGCCGAGCTGCGGGCGCCGGAAGATTCGCTCGCGCCGCTCAAGGGCCGCTTCCTGCCCGAGACGCCGTTCGTCAACGCCGCCGCCGACGGCCGGCAGACCGGCGCGACGCCTGACGGCGCCTCGCTCGGCTACCGCTCGCAGCCGACGCCGCACGCGGCGTTCGTGGCGATGATCACGCGGATGGATCGCGACATCGCGCGGCTGACCGACCTCCTCGGCGAACGCAAGATCGATCGCAACACGCTCATCATGTTCGTGAGCGACAACGGTCCGCACCGCGAGGGCGGCGCCGACCCCGACTTCTTCCGCAGCTCCGGCGGGCTGCGCGGCATCAAGCGCGACCTCTACGAGGGCGGCATCCGCGTGCCGATGGTCGCGCGCTGGGTCGGCACGATTCCTGCCGGGCCGCGTGAGCTATCACGAGTGGGCGCACTGGGACATGCTGCCGACGCTGACCGAGCTCGCCGGCGCGAAGACGCCCGCCGGGATCGACGGCATGTCGATGGCGCGCGCGCTCAAGGGACAGCAGCAGCCGACGCAGGAGTTCATGTACTGGGAGTTCCACGAGCGCGGCTTCCAGCAGGCCGTGCGCATGGGGCACTGGAAGGCGGTGCGGCTCAAGAAGGACGCCCCGCTCGAGCTCTACGATCTGCCCGAACGATCCCAACGAGCAGCACGATGTCGCGGCGGCCAACCCGGACGTCATCGCCAAGATCGAAAAGTACCTGAAGACCGCCGCGGACCGAGTCGGCGCGCTGGCCGGTCAAGTAGGACCACCGGCGGTGCGAACGAGCCACGGATCACACGGACAACACTGACTTGGACACTCCAAGCGGCGACGTGACCTCACCAGATCTTTCTTCTCTCCCCTGCGAACTGCGGCGGCCGGCGGGCGACGATGGTGATGTCGGAGCGGGCGACGTTCGAGCTGGCGACGCGACTGCGCACGGCTGACGGCGCGCCGCTCGGCGAGGTGTTCGCGTTCCTGAGCGGCCTCTACTTCCGCGGCAAGCTCGCGTACGCGCGCGCGTTCGCGCGGCCGCCCGATCCGGCGTCGCCGATCTCGGGGGCCGGCTCCTTCGTCATCACGCCGAACGCCGGGCTGCGCTCGGTCGACACGCCGGTGACGCTCGCCGCGCTGCGCGCACTTCGCCGGCGTCGACATCGACGCCGCCAACCCGAAGTACCGCCGGCCGCTCGAAGTCGAGCGCCCGCGCCATCGCCGAGGACATCGGGCCGGACTGCGCGGTCGTGCTCCTCGGCAGCATCGCGTCGCCCAAGTACGTCGACGTCCTGCAGGGCATCTTCGGCGCAGCGACTGCTCTTTCCCGCCGACTTCGTCGGCCGCGGCGACATGAGCCGCGGCGGCCTGATGCTGCGCTCGGTCACGGCGGCCGAGGAGCTGCGCGTACATTCCTGTCGCCGGCGCCGTCCGCCACGGCGTCCGGCCGCCGAAGCTGATTCCGCTCAAGTATGCGATCACGGCTGGTCACGGTCGCATGCGGCTCACGAGCTCACGGTTCGAAGAGCGCCTGACCGCCGATCCGCGAGTCCGCGAGCGTCTTGTGCTCCGAGCCTCGGCGACTCCGGTGAGCTCTGAGCGCCCGTCCTTGATCGTCCTACGCGAGCCCTGAGGGCAGTCAATGCTAGTGCATCCGAAAGCTCTGCAGGAGGAGAAGTCTATGTTGCCAGCGGCTGCCATGCGCGCCGTGCGCTTGCTCGGATGTGTCTGCACGTTCGCCCTTGTCTTCGTCTCGGTCCCCGCGCTGCGCGCGCAGAACGGGCCGGCGGCGGCGCCGCAGGCGCCGAGTGCCGCCGCACCCAACTACGACCTCGCGGCGCAGTGGACCACGCAGAAGGTCAACCGGCTGGTCTTCGACACCAGCGTGACGCCGCGCTGGCTCGATACCGGCGACCGCTTCTGGTACGCCTACCAGACGCGCGAAGGCCGCCGCTTCTACCTCGTCGATCCGGTGAAGAAGGCCAAGGTGCCGCTCTTCGATCACGCGAAGATGGCGGCCGCGCTGACGACGATCACGCGCATTCCCTACGACGCGCAGAACCTGCCGTTCAGCACCGTCCGCTTCGTCAAGAAGGACACCGCCTTCGAGTTCAACTTCCAGGTGCCGGCCTCCGCCGTCATCCCCTCGACCAAGCCGCGCGAGACGACGACCGAGCAGTCGCAGCAGGCGGCGACCAAGGGTGGCGACGACGATGAAGACGCGTGTCGACCCGTTGCAGCAGGGCGTGCAGACGCAGACCGGCCGGCAGGGCGGGCGTGGCGGACGCGGCGGCCGCGGCGACGCGCGGCGCCGCCGCGCAACAAGACGCTCTACTTCGAGTACGACATGGCCACCGCGCGGGTGACGCTGCTCGAGGACTACAAGCCCGAGCCGCGGCCGCTGCGCTGGGCGTCGTTCTCGCCCGACAAGAAGACCGTCCTCTTCGCGCGCAACCACAACCTCTACATGATGGACGCGGAGAACTACGCCAAGGCCGCTCAAGAACCCGAACGACACGACGATCGTCGAAGTCCAGCTGACGACCGACGGCGAGGACTTCTACGGCTACTCGAGCCGCAGCGGCGGCCGCGGCAACCAGGACGACACAGCAGCAACAGCAGCAGCAACAACAGGACGACGAGCAGCAGCAGGAGCAGCGCGAGGACGGCGACGCGAAGAACGCGCGCGTGGCGGCGGTCGCGGTGCACGTGGTCGCGCGACTCGAGCAAGTTCTCGCTCGTCCGCCGCGACGTGCGCAAGGTCAAGGACCTCTGGGTCATCAACCCGCTGGCGAATCCCGCGCCCGACGCTCGAGACCTATCGCTACGCGATGCCCGGCGAGGAGAACACGCCGCAGTCCGAGATCTTCGTCTTCGACGTCAAGTCGAAGAGCCGCGTCAAGGTCAAGGCCGAGCGCTTCCAGGATCAGACCGTCAACATCGCGACCAAGCCGCAGCGCCCCGTCGCCGGCGCCGGACGCGGCGGCGGTGGAGGCGCGGGCGGACCGCAGACGCCGCCGCGGCCGCAGGAGTGGCTGCACGACGGCGCCGGACAAGATCTACTTCACGCGCCTCAGCCGCGACATGCATCGCCTCGACGTCTGCGTCGCCGACACCGCGACGGGCGAGGTCAAGCCGCTCATCGAGGAACGGCTGAACACCTACATCGAGTCGAAGCCGCTCCGCCTCGCCGGCAACGGCTCTGAGCTGATCTTCTGGTCGGAGCGCGACGGCTGGGGCCACTTCTATCTCTATGACGCCGTCACCGGCGCGCTCAAGAACCGCATCACCGAAGGCGAGTTCGTCACCACCTCGCTCGAGAGCGTCGACGACAAGGCGCGCGTCGCCTACATCACCGCCGCCGGCCGCGAGAAGGGCGAGGACCCGTACTACACGCACCTCTATCGCGGTCGGCCTCGACGGCACCGGGCATGAAGCTCCTCAACGCCGGTGATGCGTCGCACTCGGCGATCGTGTCGGAGTCGAATCGCTACTTCGTCACCAACTCCTCGCGCGTCGACGCGCGCCGGAGTCGATCCTCTACGACACGCTCGGCAACGTCGTCACCAAGCTCGAGACGCCGGATCTGAGCGCGCTCAAGGAGATGGGCTTCAAGTTCCCCGAGCCGTTCACGGTCAAGGCCGACGATGGCGTGACCGATCTCTACGGGGTGATGTACAAGCCGTTCGACTTCGACGAGAAGCGGAAGTATCCGATCATCGCCTACGTCTATCCCGGCCCGCAGACCGAGAGCGTCACCAAGACGTTCAACCCGCGCAACAACAACATCTCGCTGGCGCAGTTCGGCTTCGTCGTGATCGAGGTCGGCAACCGCGGCGGGCACCCGACGCGCTCGAAGTGGTACCACAACTACGGCTACGGCAACCTGCGCGACTACGGCCTCGCCGACAAGAAGGCGGCGATCGAGCAGCTGGCGCGGCGCCATTCCTACATCGACATCAACCGCGTCGGCATCTGGGGCCACTCGGGCGGCGGCTTCATGTCGGCGGCGGCGATGCTCGTCTATCCCGACTTCTTCAAGGTGGCGTTCTCGGAGTCGGGCAACCACGAGAACAACATCTACAACAACACCTGGAGCGAGAAGAACCACGGCATCAAGGAGGTCGAGAAGGACGGCAAGGTGACCTTCGAGTTCGACATCGAGAAGAACTCCGAGCTGGCGAAGAACCTGAAGGGCCACCTGATGCTGGTGCACGGCGAGATCGACAACAACGTCCACCCGGCGAACACCTACCGGCTCGCCGACGCGCTCATCAAGGCCAACAAGCGCTTCGACATGTTCATCGTCCCCGGCGCGCGCCACGCGTTCGGCGACGCGTCGGGCTACGTCAACTGGCTGCGCGGCGACTACTTCTCGCGCTACCTGCTCGGCACCTCGTCGGAGAGCGTCGACATCGTCGAGCTCAACCGCGAGGAGCAGAAGACGGGGAAGACGACGCGGTGACAGGTGCCGCGGTGAAAGTCTGAAGTCTGACGTTTGAAGTCTGAAGTTGGGAAGTGGGAAGTTTGAAGTAGGAAGTTGAAGTAAGAAGTGAAGTAAGAAGTTGATGTTCGAGGCCGGGGTCAGACCCCGGCCTCTTCGCTCAGCGCCCCAGCGATGTCCTTCGTTTCGCCACCACGCGCCAGCTGAACTTGCCGGTCAGGGCCCCATCCTTCTCCCTCCGGCTGATGTTTCGCGGTGTAGACACTTGCTGCAGCGGGCCTACCCCGCGGCCATCACTGGCAGGTTCGGCCGTTCAGGCTCCGGCGGAATCGTGACCGGTGCCAGCCGCTTGGCGTCGATATCCTTCCGCTTCGCGACGATGCGCCAGCTGAACGTTCCGGAGAGATCGTTCTCGCTCACGCCGGCCGCACGAGCGAGCGCGGGATTGGCGCGAACCGCAAAGCCCGTCGTCGTCCGCATCTTGACCGACAGCGGGAAGTCGATGTCGTAGGGGGTGAGGAAGACGTGATAGCTGGTGAGGTCGGCGACGGCGGCGAAGTCCGGATCGATCCTCACGTCGGCGCGGCCGCACTCGAGCGTGCCGGTGCCGAAGTCCTCGAACCAGCTGTCGGGACTCTCGACGCAGTAGAGCAGGCGATGCGATCCGTCGGGATGTGGGACCGCGGCGCTCTTGGCGCCGAACACCGTCAGTGCCCCGCTCACGGCCACCGGTCCATAGAACGCGGCGGCGTACGCGCCCTGCACGCCGTTGGTCGCGCCGACGACCGCGGCCGCGCCCGCGGCCGATGTGGCGCCGACGAGTCCGTGGCCCCTGGCCGACAGCCCGTACACGCCGAAGCCGCCGGCACCGGGACCAGGGCCGTCGTATTGCGAATTGTTCAGCCCGTAGACGCCGATCCCGTTGGTCGCGACGCCGGCGAGATGACGCCGCGCACGCCGATGCCGCCGCCGGCCTCTCCCTGAACCCCGACACCTGGACCCGTGCCTGTGCTGCCGCTTCGGCCGAGAACGCCCGCGCCGGTGGCCTGGTGATCCTCGCCAAGGACGCCAGCCGCGGGGGCACTGGCCGTGTAGTAGCCGTGGACGCCGCAGCGCATCGACGGCGGCCAGAAGACCGACGAGATTCCGCCGGCCAACCCGCCGGGCACCGCCGCATTGGTCGCCAGGCCTGTGAAGATCGGGAGAGTCGAGGCGTACCCGGCGCCCGCATGTATGGCGGTGGCTCCGAGGGCGGCGTTCTGCGCGATGTTCACCGTCGCGACGTCCTGGAACTGCTGGCTGGCCAGGGCCTGGACAGGCTGCGTCGTGTGCTTGAGCACCAGCCCCAGCACCGCGGCCCACGCCGCGGCGATGAGGCCGCGCCGTTCGATCGTTCGGTCTCCGTCGCCTGACGTGTCTGATGGTCGCGGTTCCGTTGTGTCCATCCTGATCCTCCGATTGAGGTTCGGTCTGGACGCACGCATTCTTTAGCCGCGCACCGGTGAGGGTCTCATCCCGGTGCAGGCCTGTGCAGGTTAGATCACGGGCCCGCTCGCAGCGGGAAAGTCCGGCAGGTCTGGCGCAGCCGGCATCGTCACCGGCGCCAGCCGCTTCGCCTCGATGTCCTTGCGCTTCGCGACCACGCGCCACGAGAAGCGCGAGGCGGCGGTCGAATCCGGCGCCAGCACGCGGAATCCTCGCGCGGTCTGGTCCGTCACGCACAGATCGTGATGACCGTCGTACGGCGTCACGAACACGTGGTAGTCGCGCAAATCGACGATGGCGGCAAAGTCGGGATCAAGTGCGATATCCGCCCGCCCGCAGTTCAACTGTCCTTTGCCGAAATCCTCGAACCAGCTCTCGGGACTCTCGACGCAATACACCAACCGATGCGAGCCATCGGGGTGAGGCACCGCGGCGCTCTTGGCGCCAAACACGGTGAGCGCCCCGCTGACGGCGACCGGCCCGTAAAACGCCGCGGCGTACGCGCCCGCCACGCCGTTGGTCGCGCCGACGACGGCGGCGCCGCCGGCCGCCGACGTCGCGCCGACGAGGCCGTGGCCTTTCGCCGACAGGCCGTAGACGCCGAAGCCGCCCGCGCCGGGCCCCGGTCCGGCGTAGCTGGAGTTGTTGAGGCCATAGACGGCGATCGCGTTGGCCGCGCTCGTCGGCGGAATCAGTCCTCGCACGCCGATGCCGCTGCCGGACTCGCCTTGAACGCCAACGCCGTTGCTCAGTCCCGCCGCGCCACTGCGGCCGAGCACGCCTATGCCGACCGCCATGCTGGTGAGATCTTCGCCGAGAACACCGGCCGTCGGACCCGTGGGCCCGGACGTGTAGCCGTACACGCCGCAGCGCCACGGCGGGGGATTGTACGCGGCTCCAGCGCCGCCGGTGAGGCCGCTCCGCGCCGCACCGAGAAAGGCCAAGCCGTTCAGGACTCCGTATTGCGACGGATATCCTGCCTCGGAAATGATCGCCGTCGGCCCGTGCGCGATGTTGGCGAGCATGTTCGACGTTACGGTGTTCTCGAACTGAAAGCTGGCCGCGGCCTGTACGGGCTCCGTCGTCCGCTTGAGTACCAGGCCGAGCATGGCTGCCCACGCCGCCGCCACCAGTCCTCGCCGCTTGATGATCTGGCTACCGCTGTCGCTATGCTTGCTCTGAGCTTTCTGCTCGGTCGTGTGCATGTGCTGAGCCTTTGTCCTGTCGTCGAGGTTTCGAGTCGCGCCGTCAGTCTGCGGTCGCAACGTCCGGCGGGATTCCAGGGCAGGAGGGCGCGGCCGGAATCGAGACGGGCGCGAGGCGCCCGCACGTGACGTCTCGCCGTTTGGCGACGATCCGCCACGAGAAGCGGCCGGTCGCACCGGCGTGCCGCGCCTCGACCGAGAAGCGCGCCGGTCCGCGCTCCGTCACGCAGAGGCCCAGATGCCGGTCGTACACGGTCAGCATCACTTGATAGTCGGCGAGGTCCGCAATGGCGCTGAAGTCGGGATCGATCGTGACCTCGGCACGGCCACCCACGACCTCTGCCTTGCCGAAGTCCTCGAGCCAGCTCTCCGGGCTCTCGGTGCAATAGAGCAGACGATGTGAGCCGTCGGGATGCGGAACGGCCGCGCTCTTGGCGCCGAAGACCGTGAAGTCACCGCCGGCTACGACCGGACCATAGAACGCGGCGGCATACGCGCCCGCCACGCCGTTGGTCGCGCCGACTACGGCTGCGCCGCCAGCCGCAGACGTCGCGCCAACCAGGCCATGGCCCTTTGCCGACAGGCCGTAGACACCAAAGCCGCCGGCTCCCGAACTGGGCCCGGCGTAGCTCGAGTTGTTGACGCCGTACACGGCGATCGCGTTTCCGGCGCTCGTATCGGGGATGAGCCCTCTGACGCCGATGCCCCCTCCCGACTCGCCCTGCACGCCGATGGTCGAGCCATGTCCCGTGTGGCCGCTGCGGCCGACCACGCCGCCGCCCGCGCCGCCCCAATCCTCGCCGTAGACGCCGGCCGAGGGCGACGTCGGATACGACTGATATCCGTAGACACCGCAGCGCGCCGGCGCCCCCAGTAGCCGGCCGAGACCCGCCCGTGAGGCCGCTCTGCGCCGAGCCCAGGTAGGCCAGACCCGAGAGCACCCCGTAGGTTGCCGGGTCGTCCGGCGTCGGAATAGATCGACGTTGGGCCGTTCGCGCTGTTCGAGAGGATGGCGCTCGAGACGTTGTTCTCGAACTGCAGGGTCGCGGCGGCCTTGACCGGCTGCGACGTCAGCTTCAGCACCCCCCCGAGCACCGCGGCCCACGCCGCCGCGATGAGGCCGCGCCGTGCGATCCGCTCGTCTCGATGCCCGGCCTCCGCCGTCGTTCCTGGGTCGATCGCGCTCATCGTAGGGCCTCACTGGTCCGGGGTCGAGTCAGTCTCATGCAGGTGGAACGGTGCGCATCGATCGTCGATCCACCTGCGCGAGGCACCGAAACGTGTCGGGGGATGGTAACATCGGCCCTCCTCGAGCTCGGTCAGGGCGCCTTTGTTCGAAGGGTGAGCCGGCGGACGGCGGACGGCGGACGAGTGCCGCCGGGGATGTGACGATGGGCGAGTACCGAGGTCGTCGAGAGTTTCGTGCCGGACGTGCCATGGTCATCATGTCGGTCATCGCGGCCGCTCTCTTTACCGCGGGCGCGCTGATGACCTACAGCGCTCGGGGATGGACCTGGGTTTCGATCGGGCTCGCCTGCGCGTCGGTCGCCGGCGTCGGCGGCATCGTCGAAACCCTGGTGCTGCGTGTGCGGCTGACGGATGATGCCTTGCTCGTCACCGATCTTCGCGGCCGCCGGCGCTACCCCTTGTCCGAGATCACTGAGGTTGCCGAGGCGAAAGGCGCGCCGACCTCGATAGGCCTTGCGGACGGGCGCTGGGTGCGTCTGCCGGCGGTCGGCAGCAGCCTCGGGAATTCCATTCGGGCGTGGCGGTAATCAGGCGATGCACCCGATTCACGTCCGTCCGGCGAGGCCGACTGACACCGCTGACTGGCTGAGGATGCGGGTCGCTTTGTGGCCGGAAGGCACATCGAGCGAGCACGCGAGCGAGATCGATCAGTTCTTCGCCGGCACGCTCAAGAACCCGCTCGAGGTGTTGCTGGCTGTGGACGAGGCCGGAAAGACGATCGGGTTCGCGGAGTTGTCGATCCGCAACTACGCCGAGGATTGCGAGACCGACCGGGTCGCGTATCTCGAAGGCTGGTACGTCGACGCGGAGTGGCGGCGGCGCGGCGTCGGAAAGGCGCTGGTCTCCGCCGCGGAAGCCTGGGCCCGAGCGCAGGGCTGCACGGAGTTCGCTTCGGACGCGCTGCTCGACAACACGATAAGCGAGGCCGCGCATCTGGCGCTGGGATTCGAGGAGACGGAGCAGATTCGGTGCTTCAAGAAGAACCTGTGACCACGCACTTCTCCACTTCCACTTCAGACTTCCCACGTCGAACTTCCCAACTTCAGCCTTCAAACGTCAGACGTCAGACTTTCGGCTCAGTAGACCCCCATCGGTCCCCACTCCTGCGTCGCGCTTGCTGCCCTCGAGCCTGAGGACGGCCATCGAGCGCGCCTGGAGCTGGTAGCGTTCGCGCCCGCGCAACGTGCGCGGCGGCTGCCACGGGTCGGCCGTGTCGAGCAGCGTTTCCCAGCGTTCGGCCGCGGTCGTCGCCGGCAGCACGAACGGGATGGCGTCGGCGCCGGCATTGAGCAGCATCACCAGCGTGTCGCCGACGATGCGCTCGCCGCGCTCGTCGATTTCGTCGATGGCGTCGCCGTTCAGGCGCACGCCGAGGCAGCGCACGCCCGGCGAGTTCCAGGTGTCGTCGGCCATCTCGCGGCCGGAGGCGTCGAGCCAGGTGATGTCGAGGACGTCCTTGCCGCGGATGCGCCGGCCCTGGAAGAACTTGCGCCGCCGCAGCACGGCGTGGTCCTTGCGGATCTTGATGAGGCGGCGGACGAAGATCAGGAAGTCGCGCTGCGACGGGCGTCAGATCCCAGTTCGTCCAGCTGATCTCGTTGTCCTGGCAGTAGGCGTTGTTGTTGCCCTTCTGCGTGCGCCCGATTTCGTCGCCGCCGCTAATCATCGGCACGCCGACCGAGAGCATCAGCGTCGCCATCAGGTTGCGGCGCTGGCGATCGCGCAGGTCGAGGATGCGGCGATCCTCGGTCGGCCCTTCGACGCCGCAGTTCCAGCTCAGGTTGTGGTTCTCGCCGTCCTGGTTGTGCTCGCCGTTGGCGTCGTTGTGCTTGACGTTGTAGCTGACGAGATCGGCCATCGTGAAGCCGTCGTGCGCGGTCACGAAGTTGATGCTCGCGTACGGCCGCCGGCCGCTCTGCTCGTACAAGTCGCTGCTGCCCGACAGCCGCGTCGCCAGCTCCGACACGCCCCCGTCGTCTCCCCGCCAGAAGCTGCGGACGGCGTCGCGGTACTTGCCGTTCCACTCCGTCCACTTGGTGGGGAAGTTGCCGACCTGATAGCCGCCTTCGCCGAGGTCCCAGGGTTCGGCGATGAGCTTGACCTGCGACAGCACCGGGTCCTGATGAATGATGTCGAAGAACGCGCCCAGCTTGTCGACCGCGTGCAGCTCGCGCGCCAGCGCGCTCGCGAGGTCGAAGCGGAAGCCGTCGACGTGCATCTCGAGGACCCAGTAGCGCAGGCTGTCCATGATGAGCTGCAGCACGCGCGGGCTGCGCATGTTGAGCGTGTTGCCGGTGCCGGTGAAGTCCTGGTAGTAGCGCGGGTTGTTCGGCAGCAGCCGGTAGTAGGAGCTGTTGTCGATGCCGCGCAGCGACAGCGTCGGCCCGAGGTGATTGCCCTCGGCGGTGTGGTTGTAGACGACGTCGAGGATGACTTCGAGGTTGGCGGCGTGGAGCGCGCGCACCATGACCTTGAACTCGCGCACGGCTTCGAGCGGCAGCGGCGAGAGCGCGAAGCGCACGTCGGGCGCGAAGTACGAGAGCGTGTTGTAGCCCCAGTAGTTGTTCAAGCCGCGCTGCACGAGGTGCCACTCGTCGTTGTGGTGATGGACCGGCATCAGCTCGACGGCGGTGACGCCGAGCGAGGTGAGGTGGCGGATGGCCGCCTCGGAGGCGAGCCCGAGATACGTCCCGCGCAGCGCCTCGGGCACGTGCGGGTGCAGCTCGGTGAAGCCCTTGACGTGCAGCTCGTAGATGACCGTCTCGTGCCACGGCGTCTTCGGCGCGCGGTCGTTGCCCCACGTGAACGCATCGTCGACGACCGCGGCGAGCGGCGCGTAGGGGGCGCTGTCGCGATCGTCGGGCGTCGCGTCGTCCGGCGTGCCCATGCGGAAACCGAAGAGCGAGTCGTGCCACCGCGTCGCGCGTCCGATGACCTTCGCGTACGGGTCCATGACCAGCTTGCGCGCGTTGAAGCGATGCCCGTGCTGCGGCGCGTACGGTCCGTGGACGCGGTAGCCGTAGAGCTGACCGGGGTGGACGTCGGGCAGGTAGCCGTGCCACACCATGTCGGTGTGCTCGGGCAGCGGAATCGTCAGCGACTCCATCTCGGCGTCGACCGAGTCGAACAGACAGAGCTCGACGCGGGTGGCGTGCTCGGAAAAGATCGCGAAGTTGACGCCGACACCGTCCCACGTCGCCCCTAGCGGGTGCGGCGCGCCCGGCCAGACACGGAGGCTGCTCTTGGGCACAAGTCACGATAAATACCACGTTCGCGGCTGTGATGGCTATCGCTGATGTTGAGATCACAGATTGTGATCTCGAGAGGGTCGGCGCACGGAACGCGGATTTCGCGGGATCACGGACGTGACGGGACGCGGATTCCTCGGATCACAGTTCATGACGGGACGCGGATTCCGCGGATCACGGTTATGACGGGACGCGGATCTCGCTGGATCACAGTTCATGACGGGACGCGGATTCCGCGGATTACGGTTATGACGGAACACGGATTCCGCGGATCACGGTCATGACGGGACGCGGATCTCGCGGATCACTGACGTAACGGGGGACACGTCGAGTGAGGATCCGTGCGATGCCTACGGTGAAGATCCGCGTAATCCGCGTCCCGTTATTCCGTGATCCGCGTCCCGTTGAACCAACCCAGTAATCCGAGACCCCGACGATCCGCGTTCGATTTCCTCAGCGTTCGCGCTACGATCCGTGCGTGCGCCCGACTTCCGCCGCCACGATGGACGCCCTCCGCCGCTGGGCGGTGCTGCTCGACAGCGCCTTCAAGGTGCCGGGCACGAACGTCCGCTTCGGGCTCGACGCCATCATCGGCCTGGTGCCGGGCCTGGGCGATCTCGTGGCGCCGGTCTTCACGGTGATCCTGCTCGGCGACGGCGCTCAGGATGCGCGTGCCGGCCGTGGTCGTCGCGCGCATCGTGCTCAACGCCGGCATCGACATGGTGCTCGGCCTGGTGCCGCTCGCCGGCGACGTCGCCGACGTCTTCTGGAAGGCCGACCTGCGCAACATGGCGCTGCTCGAGCGCCACGCCCGGCCGGGCGTGCCGCCGACGCGCGGCGACTACTGGTTCGTCGCTCGGCTGCATCGGCGTCGGTCGTCGTCATCGCCCTCGTGCCGATCCTCATGCTCACCTGGCTGCTGACGCGGTTCTCGCTCGTCTGAGCGTTGCCCGAGGCGGAGGCGCGCGGCAGTCCCATCAGCGCGCCAGCCTCGCGGGAAAGCGCGTACGAGCCGGTTGGTCATATTATCTACATAGGATATAATGTCGTTATGTCAAAGCGCGCGGTATCGCTGACCCTCGACGAGGCCAACCTGCTCTGGCTGAAGGGGCGGGGACACGGCCACGGGAATCTCAGTGCGGCGGTTGACGACCTGATTACGGCCGCGCGCGCGGGCGGGTTCGGCGCGCCGGCGGCTATTCGGAGCGTCGTCGGGACCATCGATCTCGCGGCCGACGACCCACGGCTCGAGCGCGCGGACAGTGTCGTGCGCGACCTCTTCGCCGCGTCTCTGGCGCGGCCGCTTCGGGTTTCGGAGACTCGCGCCCAGTTCGAGGCCGTTCGGCCCGTCAAGCGCTCACGCCGTCGTGGCTGATCTACCCGCGGCCGTCGCCGATACCCACGCTCTGCTGTTCCACGCGTCTGCCAGTCCGAGCGTTGGGACGTCGTGCGGCGGCGCACTTCGAGGCCTGCGAGCGCCAGCAGGCGCTCGTCTACGTGCCGATGGCCGTCATCTGGGAGGTGAGTCTCCTGGCGCGTGCCAGCCGGATCAACCTGCGGCGGCCGATTCGAGACTTCTTCGGCGATCTCTTCAGCAACCCGGCGTATCACGCCGTCGATCTGACGTCCGAGCAGGTCTATCTCGCCGACGAGCTGCGCTTCACGCGCGATCCGTTCGATGCGCTCATCGTCGCGGCCGCGCGCACGCTGGCGCTGCCGCTCCTGACGCGCGACGCCGACATCCGCGCGTCCGGCGCCGTGCGCGTCATCTGGTAGGGGTAAGGACCGCGAAGCTACTCGCCGAGGAGCTCGCCAATCGGCTGCAGATCTTCGACGTGATCGCAGATGGCTTTGATCATCATCAGCATCGGCACGGCGAGCACGGTGCCCCAGACGCCCCAGACCCACGACCAGAAGAGCAGCCCGACGAAGATCGCGACCGGATTCATCTGCGCCGCGCGTCCCATCAGCATCGGCGTGAGGAGAAAGCCCTCGAGGCTGGTGATCGCGAACGCCGCGCCGCTGACGTAGAGGCTCTTCGCGACGTCGTCGAACTGCATGAACGCGACGAGCGCCGAGCCCGCCGGTGACGAGGATGGGGCCGAGGTAGGGAATCGAGTTGAAGAGGCCCGCGAGCAGGCCCCACATCGCGAAGTTCTCGACGCCGAACCCCCACAACACGACGCCCGTCGCGACCGCGACGATGAGGCTGGTGATGAGCTGGACCTTGATGAAGCTCTCGATCTGCTCGTTGATCTCGTCGAGGATCTGCACCGTCACGCGCTTTCTTCGCGAGCGTCGGGCCGGCGATCTTCACCAGCTTGCGCTTGTACAGGTCGCCGGTGACGAGCAGGAAGTAGACGAGGAACAGGATCACGCCGAACTGGCCGAGGAATCCGAAGAGTCCGACGCCGCCCATCCAGAGATAGTCGGAGGCTCGGAAGGCGGGCTGGACGACCTCCACGCGCTGGACCTGGCCGCCGGCGCGCGTCGCCGCGGCTCCTCGGGCCCGGTCGCGGCGTCGGCCGTCTTCTCGATCTCTTTGGCGGCCTGCTGCACCTGCTTGATGAGGGTCGTCGTTGTTCTGCCGCTGGTGCGCCGTGACGCGCTCGCGGATGCGCCGCGCCGCTTCCGGGACGTTGGCGACGATCGCCAGCGGCTTCGTCGCTGAGCGTGTAGACGCCGACGCCGATGCTGCCGACGAGCAGCGCCACCGCGAGCGCCGCGCCGATCGCGCGCGGCACGTGGTGGCGCGCGAGCGAGGCGACCAGCGGGCTCAGCGCGTAGCTCAGGAGCAGCCCGAGGACGATCGGGATGAGCACCGACTGCGCGTACTGCAGCGCGAGGATGCCGGCGAGCGCCGCGATGACCGAGAGCGACAGGCTGCGCACGTCGACCGGCATGCTGATGACGAGCGGCTCGGGCTTCGGCTCGTCGGCCGTTGCTTTCCGTCGCCCGCTTTCTTTTCGCCGTCGGGCGTGACACGCTCTTCCATGTCCGGCTGCGGCGAGAGCACGAATCGTGCCCGCGCGCGAGTCCCATGCTCGTCACCGATTTCGACTTCGCGCTCCCCGACGACCTGATCGCCCAGACCGCGGCTGCCGCGCGGCGAATCGCGCCTGCTCGTCCTCGATCGGGCGAGCGGCGCCGTGATCGCACCGCACGATCGCCGATCTGCCGGTCGCTGCTCCGGCCCGGCGATCTGCTCGTCGTCAACAACACCCGCGTCTTTGCCGCGCGGCTGCTGGGTCACCGGGTTCCCAGCGGTGGGGCAGTCGAGTGCCTACTGCTGAGCGCAGTCGGCGGAGTGCCGGCCGACGGGCGGAGCGGGATCGTGGGAAGCCCTGATGCACCCCGGCCAGAAGCTCAAGCCCGGCGCCGTGGTCAGGTTCGAGGGCGCCGGCCGGCGTGCTGATGGGCGAGGTGCTCGAGCGTCACTTCCAGGGGCGCCGGACGATTCGCTCTGTGGCCGAGGCCGGGCGGCGACGTCGATGCGCTCGTCGATGCGCTCGGGCACGTGCCGCTGCCGCCCTACATCAGGCGCGACGACACGGCTGGCCGATCGCGAGCGCTATCAGACCGTGTTCGCGCGCGTGCGCGGATCCGTCGCCGCGCCGACCGCCGGGTTGCACTTCACGCCGGAGCTGCTCGACGAGTTGACCGCGCGCGGCGTCGAGCGCGCCGAGGTCACGCTGCACGTCGGCTACGGCACGTTCAAGCCGATCAAAGTCGATCGCGTCGAGGATCACGTCGTCGATCCCGAGCCCTACTCGATCGGCGACGCCGCCGCCGTCGCGATCGACCGCGCGCGCGCGGAGGGCCGCCGCGTGATCGCCGTCGGCACGACGACCACGCGCGCGCTCGAGGACGCGGCGCGTGCGCGGCGGCGGCGTCGTGCGCGCCGGGCACGGCGTCGGCCGAGATCTTCATCTATCCCGGCTTCGAGTTCCAGGTCATCGACGGCCTGCTCACGAACTTCCACCTGCCGAAGTCGTCTTTGCTGATGCTCGGTCTGCGCGTTCGCCGGCCGCGAGCGCGTCCTCGCGCGCGTATGCGGAGGCGGTCGGAGAGCGCTACCGGTTCTACAGCTACGGGGATGCGATGCTGGTGGTGTGAGGCTCGCGGCTCTAGGCTTTGGGCTCAGTAGGCTCAAGGCTCAGGCAAGATCCTCGAGTAGTGGTCGAGGGTTTTGCCTGAGCCCTGAGCCCTGAGCCGCCGAGCCTGAGCTATAATCATCAGTTCCTGCCGGTGTAGCTCAGTTGGTTAGAGCACGCGGCTCATATCCGCGTTGTCCGGGGTTCAAGTCCCTGCACCGGCACCATTTTTCCTAGCGCTCAGACGGCATAGCGGCAGGCACGAGGAACAGGCATCCTCGTCCTTGTCTCTTCCGTTTGTTTCGCGTCTGTCCATGGCACTGGCCGCGCGCGTCCTCGACACGATTCGTCGCCACGCGCTGGTGCGGCGCGGCGATCGTGTGCTCGTCGCGCTGTCGGGCGGGTCCGATTCGGTCGCGCTCCTGCGGCTGCTGCGCGAGCTCGAGGCCGGCGGGGAGCTGGCGGTCGCGGGCGTCGCCCACCTCAATCACGGCCTGCGCGACGCGGCCAACGACGACGAGCAGTTCTGCCGCGCGCTCGCGGCGGAGCTGGGTGTGCCGTTTCGCTCGGATCTCGTCGACGTGCGCGCGCGGGCGGCGCGGCTGCGGGACGTCGCTCGAGGATGCCGGCCGTCAGGCGCGCTACGAGCTCTTCGAGCGCGTCGCGACCGAGCTCGGCGCCGATGTCATCGCCACCGGCCACACGCGTGACGATCAGGCCGAGACGTTCCTGCTCCGCCTGCTGCGCGGCGCCGGGCCGACGGGGGCTCGGCGGCATCCATCCCGCGGCGCCGGGCCGAGGTGGTCGCGGCCGCTCCTCGACTCGGCCGCGACGAGCTCCGCGACGTATCTGGCGGCGCTCGGCCAGCCGTTCCGCGAGGACGAGAGCAACCGCGACCTGAGCATCCCGCGGAACCGCATCCGGCACGAGCTGCTGCCGCTGCTGGCGCGCGACTATTCGCCCGGGATTACCGACGTGCTCGCCCGCGAGGCCGAGATTGCGCGGCAGGACGAGGACCGACTGCAACGTGAAGCAATCGATCTGGTCGGTTTGATCGTCTTAAGAAATGAGAGGGGCAGATTCTGGGGAGGTCGAGGCCGTCGAGCTGGACGTCCGGGCGCTCAGGGCGCTGCATCCGGCGCTGGCCGTCCGCGTCGTGCGGCTGGCGCTCGACCGGGTGGCGCCCGGCCGGTTCGTGGGCTTCGATCACGTCGAGCGTCTGCTCGAGCTCGCGCGCGACCCGCGCGGGCAGGGGGCGCTGAGCTTGCCAGGGCAGCACGCCGAACGCCGAGGCGAGAAGCTCGTGCTCGGCCGCCGGCGTGACCCGCCGGAACCGTTCGCGAACTCTTTCCACGTTTCGCTGTCTATACCAGGAGAGGTCGTCCTCGCCGCCCAGGGGTGGGCAATTTCTGCCACCCCGGCCGGGGACACTCGACCGGGACAGTCCGGGGACACTCAATCGTGACTGTCCCCGGGGACACTCAATCGGGACAGTCACGGTTGAGTGTCCCCGCCTGGAACAGGCAGTGGCGGCGGACGGGTTGACGCTCCCGCTGGCGGTTCGGTCGCGGCGGCCGGGGGACCGGTTCAGGCCGCTCGGGATGGGGGGGCGGGAGAAGAAGCTCCAGGACGTCCTGGTGGACAGAAAAGTGGCACGGGAGGAGCGCGATTCCCTGCCCCTCGTTGTAGATAGCGCCGATAAAATCGTGTGGGTTGTGGGCGAGTCGGTGGCCGAGGATTTTCGGGTCACAGGGGCCTCACAAGCCGTGATATTCTTGAAAGCAAGGCGGTTAGGAGGCCAAGGTTGAATTCGACCCTCAAGAGCTTGCTCTTCTGGATGGTCCTCGTCGTGGTCGCGGTACTGATCTGGAATTTCTCCGCGAACTTCAATCGGGGTCCCCAGCAGATCCCGTTCACGACCTTCCTGAAGGAAGTCGCCGACAAGAAAGTTGCCGAAGTCGAGATCACCGGCAACGACATCAAGGGCAAGTACGTCTCGGGCACGCCCGACGGCATCGCGTTCCGTACCTACGCCGTCTCGCAGTACGAAGGCCTCGGCAACCTCCTGACCGAAGAACGGCGTCGTCATCACCGGCCGCGACGCCGTCGTCGAGCCCCTGGGCCAACGTCCTCTACTACTGGGCGCCCATCCTGCTGATGATCGGCTTCTGGATCTTCATCATGCGGCAGATGCAGAGCGGGGGGAACAAGGCCCTCTCGTTCGGCAAGAGCCGCGCGAAGCTCTCCTCGAGCTCCCAGAAGAAGGTCACCTTCAAGGACGTCTCCGGCGTCGACGAGGCCAAGGAAGAGCTCCAGGAAATCATCGAGTTCCTCAAGGAACCGCAGAAGTTCCAGAAGCTGGGCGGCCGCATCCCGAAGGGCGTGCTCCTCATGGGCTCCCCGGGCACCGGCAAGACGCTCCTCGCCCGCGCCGTCGCCGGCGAAGCCAACGTTCCCTTCTTCTCGATCAGCGGCTCTGACTTCGTCGAGATGTTCGTCGGCGTCGGCGCCTCGCGCGTCCGCGACCTCTTCGAGCAGGGCAAGAAGAACGCCCCCTGCATCGTCTTCATCGACGAAATCGACGCCGTCGGCCGCCACCGCGGCGCCGGCCTCGGCGGCGGGCACGACGAGCGCGAGCAGACCCTCAACCAGCTCCTCGTGGAGATGGACGGCTTCGAGTCGAACGAGGGCGTCATCCTCGTCGCGGCCACCAACCGGCCCGACGTCCTCGACCCGGCGCTCCTCCGGCCCGGGCCGCTTCGACCGCCGCATCGTCGTCAACCGTCCGGACGTGAAGGGCCGCGAGGGCATCCTCGCCGTCCACACCAAGAAGATCCCGCTCAGCGACGACGTGAACATCAACGTCCTCGCCCGCGGCACCTCGGGCTTCTCCGGCGCCGATCTGGCCAACCTGGTCAACGAAGCGGCGCTCAACGCCGCGCGCTACAACCAGAAGGTCGTCCGCATGGTGGACTTCGAGTTCGCCAAGGACAAGGTCATGATGGGCTCGGAGCGCCGCTCCATGATCATCAACGACGAGGAGAAGAAGGTGACGGCCGTGCACGAGGCCGGCCACGCGCTCCTCGCCGTCCTGCTGCCGCAACGCCGACCCGGTCCACAAGGTCACGATCATCCCGCGCGGCATGGCGCTCGGCGTGACGATGCAGCTGCCGATCGAGGACAAGCACAACTACACGCGCGAGTACCTGAACGACTGGATCGCGATCCTCCTCGGCGGCCGTCTGGCCGAAGAGCTCACGTTCAAGAGCATGACGACCGGCGCCGGCAACGACCTCGAGCGCTCCACCGAGATGGCGCGCAAGATGGTCTGCGAGTACGGCATGAGCGAGGCGATGGGCCCGCTCACCTTCGGCAAGAAGGAAGAGCAGATCTTCCTCGGCCGCGAGATCGCGCAGCACCAGGACTACAGCGAAGACACCGCGATCAACATCGACAAGGAAATCAAGCGCATCGTCACCGACAACTACGTGCGCGCCAAGGCGGTCATCGAAGAGCACCAGGACGCGCTCGGCCGGATCGCCGACGCGCTCCTCGTGCGCGAAGTGCTCGACGCCGAGCAGGTCCGCCGCATCGTCGCGGGCGAGCCGCTCGAGGATCAGAAGGTGGCGGCGTCGTCGTCCACGCCGTCGCCCGACGACTCGAAGCGGCACGCAAGGAGCGGCCGTCGATCGTGCAGCCGATTCCGCCGCTCAACAAGCCGCTGACGCAGGAATAGGGCAGTCGGCAGTTACCAGCTCGACAGATCGATGCGAAGGCCACGACCCGGTCGTGGCCTTCGTCGTTCGCCTGTCGATGGCTTCGGCGGACCCGTCATGCTTCCGACTGTGATGACTCCCCGCAAACGCTACTCGATCCGCTGCCCGGTCGTGCTCCGCTCGATGCTCGGGGCGCACACGCTGGTCATGGGCATCATCAACGTCACGCCCGACTCGTTCGCCGACGGCGGGCGGCGGTTCGACCCGGCGCGCGCCATCGCCGACGGCCTGCAGATGATCGACGACGGCGCCCACATCCTCGACATCGGCGGCGAGTCCACGCGGCCGGGCGCCGAGCCGGTGCCGGTCGACGAGGAGCTCCGCCGCGTCCTGCCGGTCGTCGAAGCCCTCGCGCGGGATGGCCACGTGCCGATCTCCATCGACACCTACAAGGCCGTGGTGGCGCGCGAAGCGATCGCCAAGGGCGCGACCATCGTCAACGACGTCAGCGGCCTGCAGTACGACGACGGGCTGGCGGCGGTCGTCGCCGCGACCGGCGCGGCGATCGTCCTGATGCACAACCGCGGGCGCTCCCGCGACATGTACAGAGAAGCGGTCTACGACGACGTGGTGGGAGAGATCGGCCGGGAGCTCGAGGCGGCGATCGGCCGGGCCGACGGCGGCCGGGATCCCGCGCGAGCATCGTGATCGTCGATCCCGGCTTCGGCTTCGCCAAGCGCGCCGAGCACACGTGGGATGCGCTCGCCGGGCTCGATCGGCTGGCCGTCGCTCGAATCGCCCCATCCTCGTCGGACCCTCCCGGAAGTCGTTCCTGACCGCTGCCTGACCCCGGTCAACGGCGACCGCCTGCCCTCGGACCGCGACTGGGGCACCGCCGCGGCGGTCACCGCCAGCGTCCTCGGCGGCGCGCACATCGTCCGGGTGCACGCCGTCCGCGAGATGGCCGACGTCGTGCGCGTCGCGGATCGTCTCCGGGCCGCGGCGCATGCTCGGCATCTAAGCTCAGGCTCGCGGAAGCATTCGACGGCGCATAGTCTCAGGCTCTCCGAAGCCTAGAGCTAAGCCGAAGCCGAGCCTGAAGCCTGAAGCCATAGCCTTACTTCTGATGAACGAGTACCTGTCCACCCTGCTCCGCTACCGGCCTGCCGCCGGCTGGTGGGACCTGCTGGACATCGCGATCGTCTCGATCCTGATCTACGAGTTCCTCAAGTTGATCAGGGGCACGCGCGCCGTGCAGATGGCGGTCGGGTCGCTCCTCATCGTCGGCCTGTTCTACGTGTCGCGGCTGGCGCCGCTCCAGACGCTGAACTGGATGATCCGCAACGCCCTCGTGTACGTGGCGTTTGCGGCGATCGTCATCTTCCAGTCCGACATCCGGCGGGCGCTCGCGCACTTCGGCCGGGCGCCGTTCTTCCGCTACTTCAACCGCCAGGAAGCGACCAACGAGACGATCGAAGAGGTGGTCGTCGCGGCGTCGATGCTGGCGTCGCACCGGACCGGGGCGATCATCGCCATCGAGCGCGAGATCGGCCTGCGCAACTACATCGAGAGCGGCATCCCGCTCGACGCGGAGATGACCTACGACCTGCTCGTCACGATCTTCCAGCCCTCGTCGCCGCTGCACGACGGTGCGGTGGTGATTCAGGAGAACCGCGTCGCCGCGGCGGCGTGCTTTCTGCCGCTGACCGTCAACCCGGTCGTCAGCCGCGAGCTCGGCACGCGCCACCGCGCGGCCCTCGGCCTGACGGAGGAGAACGACGCCGTCGCCGTCGTCGTGTCCGAGGAGCGCGGACAGATCGCGCTGGCGATCGAAGGCCGGCTCGAGCGGGATCTCACGGCCGACGAGCTGCGCGAACGGCTGCAGTCGCTCATCTCGCCGCGCCGGACCGGCACGCGCCGGCCCGCGACGCCGGTCTACGAGCACTGATGGCGTACCATCCGTTTCGTCATCTCGGCCTCAAGGTGCTGGCGATCATGCTCGCGAGCGTCCTGTGGTTCACCGTCGCCGGCGAGCACGTCGTCGAGCGCAGCCTGCGCGTGCCGCTGGCGGTGCGCAACCTGCCGACGAGCCTCGAGATCGTCGGCGACCTGCCCGAGTCGGTGGACGTTCGCGTGCGCGGATCGGCGGCGCAGCTGAGCCGCCTCGAGACCGGCGACGTCGTCGCGATGCTCGATCTGGCGACGGCGCGGACCGGGTCGCGGCTGTTCCACCTGCGCGCCGACGAAGTCGGCGTGCCGTACGGCATCGACGTCGCCCAGGTCAATCCGCCGACGATCCTGCTGTCGATCGAGAAGTCGATCCGGCGCATCGTCCCGATCGTGCCGGCGACCGACGGCGATCCGGCGCCGGGATTCGTCGTCGGACGCATGTCGGCCGAGCCGGCGACCGTGCTGGTCGTGGGCCCGGAGAGCCACGTGCGCGAGGTGGGGTCGGCCACGACCGAGCCGGTCGAGATCGACGGCAAGAGCGAGCGCGTGCGCGACGTCGTGACCGTCGGCGTGGCGGACTCGTCGGTCACGGCTGGTCGAGCAGCCGCTGAGCGCGACGGTCGTGATCGAGATCCTGCCGGCGCCGATCGAGCGCTGAGTCGCGGGCGTGCCCGTTCGCGAGCGCAATCTCGCCCCGGGCCTGCGCCACGCGGATCGTGCCGGCGGTCGTGCGCGTGGGCGTGCGCGGCCAGCGGGAAGTGCTCGGGCGCGTCCGTCCGGATACGATCGATGCGTTCGTCGATCTGACGGGCCTCGGGCCCGGCACATACAACCTGCGCGTGCAGGTCGATCCGTCGGAAGAGGTCGGCGTGGGCGATGTGACCCCGACCGTCGTGGCAGTGACTATCAAATGAGCGTGAAGAAGTTGTTCGGGACCGATGGCGTGCGCGGCAAGGCCGGCGACTACCCGCTGGATCACCCCACCGTGGCGCGGCTCGGAGCGGCGCTCGTGCGCGCCATGCGGCCAGCGATCGAGCGAAAGACGGGAAGCGTCCGCTGCGGTTCGTGGTCGGCCGCGACACGCGCGAGTCGGGCACGTGGATCGAAGAGGAGCTGGCGCGCGGCGCGGGCTCGGAAGGCGCGAGCGTGACGAGCGCCGGCGTCATCCCGACGCCGGCGATCGCCTACGTCACGCCGGCGATGGCGTTCGACGCCGGCATCGTGATCTCGGCGTCGCACAATCCGTTCGAGGACAACGGCATCAAGGTGTTCTCGGGCAAGGGCGAGAAGTTCACCGAGACGCTCGAGCGCGAAGTCGAGGCGATCGTGGCGCGGACGGACTGGGCGGTGCCCGCCTCGGCGGCGGCGCGCTTCGATCACACGAACGTCGTCGACGAGTACATGGCGCACACGCGCCTCGCGTTTCCCGATGCGCAGGGCCTGCGCCGGCGCGAGGCTGGCGATCGACACGGCGAACGGCGCGACGACGACCGTGGCGCCGCGGCTCTTCAAGGATCTGGGCTTCGATCTGCTCGTCCTGAGCGGCGCGCCCGACGGCCGCAACATCAACCTCGACTGCGGCTCGACGCACCCCGCGGGCCTGTCGCGCGCCGTGCGCGAGCAGGGCTGCCGCATGGGCGTCGCGTTCGACGGCGACGGCGACCGCGCGATCTTCGCCGACGCCGCCGGCCGCATCGTCGACGGCGACGCCGTGCTGCTGATGTGCGCGCGTCACCTCAAGGCGAGCGGCCGGCTGAAGGGCAACGCCATCGTCGCGACCGTGATGAGCAACATCGGCCTCGAGATTGCGCTCCGCGACAGCGGCATCGAGATGGTGCGGTGCCCGGTCGGCGACAAGTACGTGATGGAGGAGATGGTCCGCCGCGACCTGTCGCTCGGCGGCGAGCAGTCGGGCCACATCATCTTCGCCGAGCACCTCTTCACCGGCGACGGCATCGCGACGGCGCTGAACGTCCTGCGCGTGATGGCAGAGACCGGTCGCGAATTGGCCGATCTCGCGGGCGAGCTGGTGACGTACCCTCAGGTGCTCGTCAACGTGCGCGTGCGCGAGAAGAAGGAACTGGACGCCGTCCCCGAGATTGCGGCGGCGATGGCGCGGGTCGAAGCGCGGCTGGCCGGTCAGGGCCGGCTGCTCGTCCGCTACTCGGGGACCGAGCCGCTGCTGCGCGTGATGCTCGAGGGCCGCGACCAGCAGGAAATTCAGACCTGGGCGTCGGAGATCGCCGGGAAGGTCAAGGAACATTTGGGGTGAGCGACTCAACCAAGCTCAGCGTCAACGTCAACAAGGTCGCGACGCTTCGGAACTCGCGCGGCGGGCACCTGCCGAGCGTGACCGACGCGGTGCTGGTGTGCGTGGCCGCCGGTGCCCCCGGCATCACCGTGCACCCGCGGGCCGATGCGCGGCACATCACGTTCGCCGACGTGCGCGCGGTGGCGGCCGCAGCTCAGGACCGATCACCCCGGGATCGAATTCAACATCGAGGGCGATCCGCGGCCCGATCTTCTGGCGCTCGTGCACGAGGTCCGGCCCGACCAGTGCACGCTCGTGCCCGTGCGCGAGGGCGAGGTCACGAGCCAGGCCGGGTGGCCGTCGAGCACGCCGGCGGCGCAGCTGCAGACCATCATCCGCGACCTGCAGCGCGACGGCGTCCGCGTGAGCGTCTTCATCGATCCCGACCTGGAAGCCGTGCGCTGGGCGGCATCACTCGACGCCGATCGGATCGAGCTCTACACCGAGCCCTTCGCCCGCGCGTATGCGGCGGGCGGCGACGTCCGGAAGAAGAGCTTCGACGCGTACGTCGCCGCCGCGACGCTCGCCCACAGCCTCGGCCTTGGCATCAATGCCGGCCACGATCTCGACCTCGACAACCTCACGCTGTTCAGGACGCTCCCGTACCTCGACGAGGTATCGATCGGCCACGCGCTCATCAGCCACGCGCTGTACGTGGGGCTGGACAGGGCGGTCAGGGACTATCTGGCGTTCTGGCCAGCTAGCAGCATCCCAGCCAACCCAGCGCTGGCTGTCACAAAGCCCTTACCGCGGAGCACGCCGAGATCGCAGAGAACTACGTGGCTCTGCGTGCTCAGCGCCCTCGGCGGTTACAGCTCTTGACAGTGATCGACGTTACTTCTCGATCTCCTTACAGACCGCCTCGGTGAACTCCGTCGTCGACGCCTCACCGCCGAGGTCGCGCGTGCGGACGGCTGCCGGCCGAGAAGATGCGGCCGAGAGCGGCCCTGATGCGGGCGCTCATCTCGCGTTCGCCGATGTGATCGAGCATCATCAGGCCCGAGAGCAGCAGCGCCGTCGGGTTCGCGAGGTTCTTGTCGGCGATGTCGGGCGCGCTGCCATGGACGGCTTCGAAGACGGCGCACGTCTCGCCCATGTTCGCGCCGGGGACGACCCCGAGCCCGCCGACGAGGCCGGCGCCGAGATCCGACACGATGTCGCCGTAGAGGTTCGGCAGCACCAGCACGTCGAACTTCTCGGGCGCCATCACGAGCGACATGCACGCGGCGTCGATGATCTTCTCGTCGTAGCCGATGTCGGTGTACTCGCGCGCGACGTCGCGGATGCTGCGCAGGAACAGGCCGTCGCCGAGCTTGAGGATGTTGGCCTTGTGGATCGCCACCACGCGCTTGCGGCCGTTCGCGCGCGCGTGCTCGAAGGCGAACCGCGCGATGCGCGTCGACGCCTTCTCGGTGATGATCTTCAGGCTCTCGACCACGCCCGGGACGACCTCATGCTCGAGGCCCGAGTAGAGATCCTCGGTGTTCTCGCGCACGATCACCATGTCGACGCCCTGAAAGCGGCTCGCCACGCCCGCGATGTTCTTCACCGGCCGCAGGTTCGCGAAGAGGTCGAGCGCTTTGCGCAGCCCGACGTTGACGCTCGTGAACCCTTCGCCAATCGGCGTCGTCACCGGCCCCTTGAGCGCGACCTTGTTCCTGCGCACCGAATCGAGCAGCTCGAGCGGCAGCGTCTGATTGAAGCGCTTGAACGCCGTCACCCCCGCATCGTGCCGGTCCCACTCCACGTCGAGCCCCGCGACCTTGAAGATCCGCACGACCGCTTCCGACACTTCTGGGCCAATGCCGTCGCCGGGAATCAACGTAATGGTGTGTGACATGAGTAGCCTGTTTGGGTCTTGGTTCGGTTGTCTCGGTTTTTACAGGAGGTCAGGAGAGCAGGAGTGACGTTCTTTTACAAGAGTTCATGAGGTCAGGAGTAATTTTTGTTTTGGTTTTCAGATGGCTTGCTCCTGCCTCCTGAACTCCTGCTAAAAGCGTTGCTCCTGATCTCCTGGCCTCCTGTTAAGAAAGAACGCTCAATCCCGAAGTTCAAAGAACATCAACACCAATCCCCCGAGCATCGGCACTAACTGGATGAGGGTCGATTGGCCGTGCAGGCGGCCGAAGGCGACGCGACGGGGGTCGCCGGCGGGGAGGCTCGAGGGGGCGACCCCTGGGCCGATCTCCTGTTGCACGCGCGCGATTTGGTGCGCGATGACCATGCCGGAGTACATCGAGGCGGCCAGCATCAGGACGGTGATGGCGACTCGCGTCGAGAAACGGCGTGGACGGGGACCGAGGACGGCGCGGACGGCGAGCGTGACGAGGATGAGCACGCCGCAGGCGTAACTCACGAGGTCGAATCGCCGGAGCACTTCGCCGAAGATCGCGCCCGACAGCATGCGCGCCTCGGGCACCTGGCGCAGCGAGACGACCTCGAAGATGGCCGGCGCGGCGATGCCGCCGAGCGCCGCCAGTCCGCCGATCCAGACGGCAATCGCCAGGACCGCGGCGAACCTGAGCACAAGCATTCCCATCATTATAATTGACCGTGATCGTGGACACCGTCCGCTGGCTTCCATGGGGCGCCGCCGCCTTCGCCCGCGCGCGCGCCGAGGGCAGGCCCGTGCTCCTCTCGATCGCCGCGCCGTGGTGCGAGTCGTGCCTCGACATGGACCGCACGACCTACGCCGATCCGGCCGTCGCCAGCCTCGTCTTGGACCGGTTCGTGCCCATCCGCGTCAACCCCGACCTCCGTCCCGACATCAGCGATCGCTATAGCCTCGGCGGCTGGCCGACGACCGCGTTTCTGACCGCGGAAGGCGAGATTATCGGCGGCGGGACGTTCGTCGCCGCCGACCGCATGCCGTCGGTGCTCGAGCGCGTGGCCGAGGCGTTCCGCTCGCGGCAGGATGAGATGACCGCCGTGAGGACTGGACCCGACGTTGCGCGGGCCGACGCCGGCGTCACCGACGAGGACATTGCCGCCCGGGTCTTCGAGACGTTCGACGACGAGCATGGTGGCTTCGGGACTGCGCCGAAGTTTCCGCTGACCGCGCCCCTCGAGCTCGCGCTCGACCTCTATCGCGAGACCCAGGACGCCGCGATGGCCCACATCGTCGAGGTGACGCTCGACGGCATCGGCTGGGGCGGGCTCTACGACGAGATCGATGGCGGGTTCTTCCGCTGCGCCGCCGCGCGCGACTGGCAGCAGCCGCACCGCGAGAAACTGCTCGACGTCAACGCCAGCCTGCTGCGGATGTACGTCGAGGCGTCCGAGACGCTGCGCGTCGCGCGCTATCGCGAGCGCGCCGGCGATGTGCTGCGCTACGTGCAGACGTGGCTGGCCGATCAAGCAGACGGCGGCTGGTCGGGCTCGCAGCAGGCCAGCCGCGACTACTACACCGCCGCGCGCCGCGACGGGACCACGACCCGGAGTCGACACCGTCTTCTACGCGGGATGGAATGCGCAGATGGTGTCGGCGACGCTGCGCGCCGCCGAGCTCCTCGACGACACCGCACTCGGCGAATTCGCCCTGAAGTCCCTCGAGCGCATCGTCGTCGCCTGCTACAGCCCCGGCGCCGGGATCGCGCACTGCCTCGACGGCCGCCCGGCCGTGCGCGGGCTGCTCGACGACCAGGTCGCGATGGCCGCCGCGCACCTGGACGCCCACGCCGCCACCGGCAACATCGTCTACGAGATGATGGCGCAGGAGCTGATGCACTATGCCGTGCGCATGATGTGGGATGAGGAGGGCGGTGGCTTCTTCGACCGCTCGGTCCCGGAGGCCGCCGAACGCATCGGCCTGATGGGCGAGCGCCTCAAGCCGTTCGTCCAGAACTGCGACGCCGCCCGCGTGCTCAAGCGCCTGGCCGGCGTCAAAGGGGATCACAATTTTGGCGCCCAAGCCGCGGCCACCCTGGCCGCCGTGGCCCCCCAAGCCCCTTACCACGGCCCCCTGGCCGCCCACTACATGCTCGCCCTACGTCAGCCCATCGGTTAACCGTTCGCCCAACCGACGTTCACTGTCGAAAGATTTACAGGAGTTAGGAGCTCAGGAATTTCTATGTTTTGCAGCAAAACCCTCGAGTCCTCCTGAACTCTTTGACCTCTTGAGACAGCCCGCAAGGCGTGCGCTGTTGAAGAATCTACAGGAGGTTAGAAGATTACGAGGATTTTAGGTTTTGCAGCAAAACCCTTGAGCCTCCTGAACTCCTGATCTCCTGAGGAAGCGCCAATGCTCCTGCCCTCCTGCCCTCCTGTAAAAGGCCTATGAACGCCCCCAGGCGAGCCCCAGAAAGGGAACCTGGGATAAACTTTCTTCAACAAAAATGACTACGTCTGCATCGGCTCCTGCCCTCCGCAATATCGCCACCGAGCTTCGGATCGACTCGATTGCGTCGACGACCGAAGCGGGTTCTGGTCACCCGACGACCTGCATGTCCGCCGCCGAGATCGTCGCGACGCTCTTCTTCGGCGAGATGCGTTTCGATCCGAAGAACCCGCAGAATCCCGACAACGACCGCTTCGTGCTGTCGAAGGGGCATGCGGCGCCGATTCTCTACGCCGCCTGGGCGCACGCCGGGCTCTTTCCGCGCGCCGACCTGCTGAACCTGCGGAAGCTGGACTCCGACCTCGAAGGCCACCCGACGCCGCGGCTGTCGTTTGTCGACGTCGCGACCGGGTCGCTCGGCCAGGGCATTTGCGCGGCGGTCGGCACGGCGCTCAACGCGCGCCGCATCGGATCCGACTACCGCACCTACGTGCTCCTCGGCGACGGCGAGATGGCCGAAGGTTCGGTCTGGGAAGCGGCTGACGTCGCGCTCTACCACAAGCTCGACAACCTCTGCGGCATCGTCGACGTCAACGCGCTCGGGCAGAGCCGCCACACGCAGTTCGAGCACCAGATGGACGAGATTGCCGCGCGCTGGAACGCGTTCGGCTGGCACACGCTCATCGTCGACGGGCACGACGTCGAGGCGCTGCTGCATGCGTTTGCCGCCGCGCGCGCCGCGAAGAACAACCCGACGATGATCCTGGCGCAAGACGATCAAGGGCAAGGGCGTCGCGTCGGTCGAAGGGAAGGACGGCTGGCACGGCAAGGCGTTCAAGAAGGGCGAGGAAGCCGACAAGGCGATCGCCGAGCTGCGAGACGCAGCTCGTTGCGGCGGAACCACGAATCCCGCGATTCCTTCGCCGGCGTCGAAGCCGCGGCGAAGCGACCAAGCGCCGACTATTCGAAGATGCCGGCGCCGTCGTACAAGCCCGGCGAGCAGGTCGCGACGCGCGAAGCGTGGGGCACGGCGCTCGCCGCGCTCGGCGCCGTCGATCGCCGCATCGTCGCGCTCGACTCCGACGTCAAGAACTCGACCTACAGCGATCGCTTCGAGAAGTCGTTTCCCGATCGGTTCTACCAGAACTTCATCGCCGAGCAGGTGATGGTCGGGGCCGCGATGGGCCTCGCCGCCCGCGGCGCGATCGCCTTCGCGACGACGTTCGCGTGCTTCCTCACGCGCGCCTCCGACTTCATCCGCATGTCGGGGCTGTCGAACGCTCGTCATCAGCTCAACGTCAAGCTGACCGGCTCGCACGCCGGCATCTCGATCGGCGAGGACGGCCCGTCGCAGATGGCGCTCGAGGATCTCGCGATGATGCGCGCCGTGCCCGACTGCGCGGTGCTCTACCCGTGCGACGCCGTCAGCACGGAGCGGCTCGTCGTCGAGATGGCGGCGTATCACGGTCTGGCCTACATGCGCACCTCGCGGCCCAAGACCGACATCCTCTACGGCCTCGACGAGCAGTTCCCGATCGGCGGCTCCAAGGTGCTGCACCAGAGCGCGACGGACGTCGCGACGGTCGTCGGCGCCGGCATCACCGTGCACGAAGCGCGCAAAGCCTACGTGCAGCTCAAGGGCGAGAACATCCACATCCGCGTGATCGATGCCTACTCGGTGCAGCCGGTCGATGCGGCGACGCTCATCGCCGCCGGCAAGGCGACCAACGGCGTGATCATCACCGTCGAGGACCACTACGTCGTCGGTGGGCTTGGCGACGCCGTCAGCGAAGCCGTCGCCTCGGCCGGACTGGCGGTCCACCGCCTCGCGGTGCGCGAGCTGCCGCGGAGCGGCGCAGCCCGACGAGCTGCTCGATCGCTACGGCATTTCCGCCAAGCACATCGTCGACGCCGTCAAGAAATCAGCCTGAGGCCGACCGAGGTGCTCAGGATTGCGGCCGCCGCTGCCGCTCTCGCTACGGTCGCGCTCACGCTGGCGGCCCAGGCGCCGCCGCCGCGCGGGGCGCGCGAGCCGGCGTGGGCGCCCGACGGCAAGCGCCTCGCCTTTTCCTATCTCGATCGCATCTGGATCTCCGCGCCGGACGGCCGGAGCGGCAAGCCGCTCAGGCCCGAGACGACCGACTGTCGAACGCGACCCCGCGTGGTCGGCCGACGGCAAGTCGATCGTCTTTGCCGCCGACGCGGGTCAGGGGCTTCGACCTCGTCGTCGCTCCCGGCGAGCGGCGGCGCGCCACGACGCCTGACCACGCTCGCCGGCGACGAGCGCTGGCCGTCGTGGACGCGCTGACGGCCGGGTCGTGTTCTCGCACCGCTCCGGCGGCCGCTGGCGGCTTCAGGTCGTCGACGCCGCAGGCGGCGCGCCCAAGCCCCTCTTCAGCGACACGCGGCCGACCCCCGACGACGAGCAGCAGGGGCGCGTCTCGCCCGACGGCACGCGCGTCGCCTACATCTCGGATCGCGAGAGCGACGACGGCGACCGCGATCTGTGGGTCGCGGAGCTGACGCCCGGCCCGCGTGACCGCGTCGCACGCTCGCGGCTCGCGCGCGTCCGCGGCATCGAGGGCTTCCCGGCGTGGTCGCCGGACGGGCGACCGCCTCGCGTTCTTTGCCGTTCGCGACGGCATCGGTGGCGTCTGGGTGGCCGGCGTGCCCGACGTGCTTGGCGCCGCGGCGGCCTCGCCCGCGGCAGAGGGCGGCGGCGTTCCCGCGCCGCGCCCGCGAGCGATCGAGCCCGCGGTGCTGGTGTCGCGCCACGGCGGTGCGCCCGCCTGGTCGCCCGACGGCAAGCGCCTGGCGATCGCCAACCTGCCGCCGCCCGATCCCACCTACAACGGCAATCCCGAGCGCAACACCGACGAGCCGCCGCCGCTCTTCGCCGGTGGCGACGCCTTCCGCTTGTGGCTCGTCGACGCGCCGCCTGCCGTCGATTCCGGCGCGCGCGAGATCGCGACGCCGGCGCCCACGGGACAATCAGCTGCTCGTCGGCCTTCGATCGCGTGTGGGAGACGCTGCGGCGCCTCTACTACTCGTCCGGGCCGTCAGCCTCGTCGTGGCAGGAGCTGAAAGCGAAGTACCGCCCGCAGGCGCAAGCGGCGCAGGGACGAGTCCGCGCTCGAGTCCGCCGTCGACGCGATGGTCGCCGAGCAGCCGCTCATCAAGCCGCTCGTCGTCTCCGACCGCGCCGTCGTCGTCTCGGGCCATCCGCTGGCGTCGCGCGCCGGCGCGCTCGTCCTCGAGAAGGGCGGCAACATCGTCGACGCCGCGATCGCCGTGTCGTTCGCGCTCGGCGTCGTCGAGCCCGACGCCTCGGGCATCGGCGGCGACGGCATGGCCGTGCTCTACCTGAAGGGCATGACCGAGCCGGTCGCGATCGACTACAAGGACCAGGTGCCGATTCGCGCGACGCGCGACAACCCGCTGCTCGCCGCCAGCACCGGCGATGGCGCGATCGCCGCGAACATCCCGGGCGTCGTGGCCGGCCTCGACCTCCTCTATCGCAGCTACGCGCAGCAAGCGGATCCCGTGGAGCGAGCTCGTCGCGCCGGCGATCGAGTATGCCGAGAACGGCTACGAGCTCGATGCCGCGCTGCCGACGACGATCGCCGAGGGCCGGCAGTTCTTCGAGAAGTACCGATCGTCGGCGCGCATCTACCTGCCCGACGGCAAGGTGCCCAAGGCCGGCGATCGCTTCGTCAACAAGGACTACGCCGCGACGCTGCAGGACGATTGCCAAGGACGGCGCCGACAGCTTTCTACCGCGGCTCGATCGCTCGGCGGATCGCTGACGACATGGCCAAGAACGGCGGCCTCATCACGCGTCGACGATCTGGCGCAGTATCGCGCCATCGAGCGCCGCCCGCTGACCGGCCGCTATCGCGATCATCAGATCTACTCGGCGCCGCCGCCGGTCTCGACCGGCGCGACGCTGATCGAGACGCTGCAGATCCTCCAGAACTACCAGCCGAAGCCCGGCGCTGTCGTACGCGAGCGACGCCGACTATCTGCACTACGCGATCGAGTCGTGGCGGGTGCGCGACCAGGGCGCGCGCATCGCCGATCCCGGCGCTGTGGGACGTCAACCTCGGACCGCACCTCGACCCGGCGCATGCGGCCACGCTCTTCAAGCGCATCGACGCGAAGAAGATCTTCCGCGATCGGCCCAGCGCCCGCCGCCGACACGCCGCCCGAGCGGATCGGGCGCGGGACGACGGCGTTTGCGGTGGTGGATGCCGAGGGCAACATGATTGCCGTCACGCAGACGCTGAGCACGTGGGGCGGGACGTTCTACGTGTCCGACGGCCTCGGCTTTCTCTACAACAACCACCTGCGCTTCGGTGGCGGGGCGCCAGGCCGCTTCCTGCCGCTCGCCCGGTCGTCGTCGACGAGCGTCCCGACGCTCGTGTTCAAGGCCTCCGGCGTCGTCATCGGCGCTCGGCACGCCGCGCCTCGCGGTCGGTGCCGCCGGCAACAACTGGATCCCTGCCTCGGTCTACGACATCATCCTCAACGTGATCGACGGCGGCATGGACGCCCAGCGCGCGATCGAGGCGCCGCGCTTCCTCATCAGCCGCGACCCCGCCGATCCGGGCGGCAGCCGCATCCAGATCGAGGATCGCATCCCCCGTTCGGTCCTCGCGGACCTGACCGCGCGCGGCCACACTTTCCAGAAGATTGGCCGCAAGGGCGAAGTCCGTTACGGCTACGCCGCCGCCGCCGTCGTCGACGTCGAGCGCCGCCAGGTCCAGGGCGGCGCCGAGCCGCGCCGATCGCACGCCGCCGTCGCGGTCAAGGGCGGGACGACGACACCAGCGGAAAGAGTCAGGCAGTAGCTAGCAACTGGAAGCTACTTCCGTCCCACCTCTGCCACCAGCGCCACGAGCGCTCGCGGTGAGTACGGCTTGCCGAGATGCGCCGTGAAGCCGAGTGACAGCGCTTGCGCCCGGTCCTCGGTACGGGCGTACGCGGTCAGGGCGATCACGGGGATCTCGCTCCACTCCGGCGTGGCCCGAAGTTGGCGCACCAGATCGAAGCCGGTCGCATGTGGCATCGCGATGTCGGTCAAGACGACGTCGGGCAGGCGCGAGGTGATAGCCGCGATGGCGTCGCGGACGGACGCCGCCACGACCACTTCCGCGCCTGCGCGCCGCAGCACGACCGTCACAAGCTCGCGCGCATCCAGGTCGTCGTCCACGGCGAGCACGTGGAGGTGCTGCAGGACGTGCGGCAGGGGTTCGGTCGTCGTGGCGGCGGCCTCGCCGGCGTCGCCGCTCGGCGGGCGGCCGGCCTGGACGCCGATGAGCGGCAGCCGCACCGTGAGGGTCGAGCCCAGCGTCTTGCCGGGGCTTTCGGCGGTCACCGTGCCGCCGTGCAGCTCGGCGAGGTGGCGGACGAGCGACAGTCCAAGACCGAGGCCCGAATGCTCGCGCGTGACGTCCGAGGTTTCCTGGCGGAAGCGCTCGAAGACGTGCGGCAGGAACGCCGGGTCGATCCCCGCCCCCGAGTCGCGCACCCGCAGCACGGCGTCATCGCCCTCCTGCGTCAGCGTGACCTCGACTTCGTCGCCCGCGTCCGAGAACTTGATCGCGTTCGAGAGCAGGTTCCACGCGACCTGCTGGAGGCGGCTCGAGTCGCCGGAGACGAAGGCGATGCCGCGCGGCGCGTTGACCAGCAGCCTGACCCGCCGCGCGTCGGCGGCCGGCATGACCGCATCAACCGCCGATTCGACCGCCACCGCGAGGTCGACCGGCAGCATGTCGAGCCGCACCGTGCCGCGGATCACGCGCGCCATGTCGAGCAGGTCTTCGATGAGCTGCGCCTGCACGCGCGTGTTGCGATCGATGACCTCGATCGCCTTGGCCTGTCCCGCCGCGTCTAGCGCGCCCAGCCGGAGCATCGCGACCCAGCCGTAAATGGCGTTGAGCGGCGTCCGCAGCTCGTGCGAGACCGTCGCCACGAACTCGTCCTTGGCGCGGCTGAGCGATTCGGCAGTGCGCCGGGCAGCCTGTTCGCGCTCGAGCGCGGCCGCGCGCTGCCGCTCGGCGTCGCGCTCCGCCGTCGTATCGCGAAAGACCACCACGATCCCGAGGAGCGTGCCGTCGGCAGTCTGGATCGGGGAGACGCTGTCGCCGATCGGGATCTCCCGTCCGTCGCGGGCGATGAGCACGGCCTGGGAGGGAAGCGTCACGCCGCCGCCGGTGGCCGCGATGCGCGCCATCGGGGTCGGGGCCGGCCGGCGCGTGCGCTCGTCCAGCGTGACGAAGATCGAGTCGAGCGGCGCGCCGATAGCATCGGCCTCGCGCCATCCCGTCAAGGCTTCCGCCACTGGGTTGAGGACTGTGACGCGCGATTCCGCGTCGGTCGCGATCACGGCATCGCCAATGCTCCTGAGCGTGACGAACAGGCGCGCCTCGTTGCGCTCGCCGATCATCCGCGCCGCGTGCTCGCGGCTGAGCGCGTGCTCGAGATCGCTCGCCGCCCGCGCCCGGTCCCGTTCTGCATCGTCGCGCTCCTGCAGCCGCCGCTCGAGGATGCTGCCCGCGTCGCGCAGGCCCTCGGCGAGGTCGTTGAACTCGGTGACGCGAGAGTTCCAGGCCGGCGTCGGCTCGCCGCGGGCCACCGCCCGCGCCGCCGCAACCGCCGCTACCTGGGCGCGGACGATGCGCCGGCGGACGACGAAGGCGAGCAGGAGGCCACCTCCGAGGATGGTGATGCCAGCGGTCACGAGGAGCGACAACGCGCGCCAGATCGGCCCATCGACTGAAGCCGCGGGCAGGCCCAGGCCGACGGTCCAGCCCGTCAGTTCGGACGTGCTCCAGGCCGACAAGGACGGAATCCCCTCGAGCAGCTGCGATCGCCGCGACCCCTCACGGGCGCTCAGGATACCCTCGAGGAAGTCGGCGCTCGGCTTGCCGCCGACGTAAACGTCCTCGGCGCGGGTCCGCGACATGATCGTCATGCGGGCGTCCATCAGCGCGACCACGCCATCGGGTGGCGGCTGTTGCCGGCGCAGGACGGCGCTGAACTCGCTCGTGAGGATGCGGGCGCCGAGCACATAGCGGAGCCTGCTCCCGAGCATCACCGGCACACCGATGGAGACGAAGTGCTGCTTCGTCTCCGGATCGAGTTGCACCACCGAGACCGCCGGGCGCTTCGTGTCGCGCACCGCGACGACCCAGTCGTCGTTGACGAGCTTGGAATTCATTCCGAACGGAAGCGCCGTGTTCACCACGACGTGCGAGTTGAGGTCGACTAGTCGGACCGCCTGCCAGCCGAGCTCCAGCGACAGCATGCGAGTCGCGACGTCGTGGAACGCCTGCAGGTTGTCGGACTCGAGCGGCCCGAGGGTGGCGAGGGCCTCGAGAGCCGTGATCGAGCTCCGGACTGTCTGATCGACGGCCACCGACACCGCCCGCGCCCGCTCGACGTTCTGGGCGTTGACCATGTCGCGCTGCTGTTGCCAGGACGTGTAGACCAGCCGCCCGGCGAAGAGCCCGAGGGGGACGATGGTGAAGAGGAGGAGGAGGGCGAGGATGGTTCCGAGGCGGACCCGGCGGACAGGTTCCGGTGAACTCACGTCAGCTGATTCTATCTCGCTACCAGCTCGAGCCAGCGCTCAACGTCAACGCGAAAGTCGATGCCCTCGGCCGTATTCTCCGGCGGGCCTTGGTCGCCAAGCTCGGCCGCGCGTTCTTCGAGGTCCCGCCGGACGTCGGTCTCCATGGCGCGCACCTCGAAAAGGTTCACGAACACGTCGACGAGAAACGGCCGGTCCGCGATCGATGAGCGCACGCGCGCCGGCGCGGCCCCGGCCATCTCGATGCCGAACGTCTCGCCCGCCGACTCCGAGAGGAGCGTGAGGAACTGCCGGTCGGTCTCGTCGCCGGCGTTGCGACCGCCCGAGCCGAGGACGCGGGTTTCCTCGGCGCCGGAGTCGCAGAAGAGCCGCAGCTGTGAAGGCAGCATGATCACCCACGCATCCCAGACGCTGCCGTCCTCCCACTCGAGGTGCAGGATGGTGCGCGCGCGGAGCGAGGTGGGGTCGAAGCGCGAGCTGTCGTCGCCGAGCGCCCGCTCGACGATGTCGTCGAGCCTGATCGGCTCGCGCGGGATGCGGATGGGGAAGAGCTCCTCGCGGGTCCGGAACTGTTTCGCTGCGAGCTCGAGCGCTTCGAGCACGCGAAGCCGCATCTGCCGTTCAAAGTGCACGCTCCAGACAAGCACAGAAGGAGGTTTGAGCACAACTCCTTGCTTGTCTCCGGAGGGGACGGAGTCAACGGGTTCAACACGAAGCAACGAAGACCAACGGAGGGCGAACGGAGGAAAGCCACGGACAACACGGATGACACGGATAGACCTTTGGTCGGGCGGCGGGCGCACGGGTGTCGGGTGCGCGTCGCGCAGTCGTGTCGAGAGCACCACGGGTATCGAAGCACGGCCTCATTGCCCATCCGTGTTTCGATACCCGTGGTGTTCTCGACACGCCCCGCGCAGAGCGCGGCGCGACCGACCGGTGCGTGCGGTGACCGCGGCTTCGGTCCGTCTCCGTTCGCTTCGTTTCTTCGTGTTGAGCCCGTGAGCTCCGTCCCCTCCGTGACCCGCTTCGCGAACCACCCCACGACCGTGTACTCTCTCATCCAACTCATGAAAGCACTCGTCATTACCCGTCCCGGAACCATCGAGCTCAAAGACCTGCCCCTGCCAGAGCGCTTGGGCGACTGTCTCATCCGCGTCAGCCGCGCCGGCATCTGCGGCACCGATCTTCAGATTCTCGAAGGCTACGCCGAGTTCACCGGCGTCCCCGGCCACGAGTTCGTCGGCGTCGTCGAGCAGGCGCCGCCAGCGGACGCGGCCTGGGTCGGCAAGCGCGTCGTCGGCGAGATCAACATCGGGTGCCGGCACTGCGACTGGTGCGCGCGCGGGATCAAGGAGCACTGCGACAACCGCAACGTGGTCGGCATCCGCCAGCACGACGGGGCGTTCGCGGAGTATCTGACGCTGCCGGCGGTCAACCTGCACGCAGTGCCCGACAGCATGGACGACGAGACGGCGGTGTTTGCCGAGCCAGTGGCCGCCGCGTGCCGCATCTTCGAGCAGATGACGGTTGACCCGAGCGCGAGTGTAGCCGTTGTCGGTGACGGTCGCATGGGCCTGCTGGTCGCGCAGGTGCTGAAGACCGCCGCACCGGACGTCACCGTGCTCGGCCGCCACGACAGCAAGCTCTCCGTCGCGCGCGCGCTCGGCCTCAGCACCGCGCATTCCGACGACCGCCGGCCGCCGGCAGCGCGCTTCGACGTCGTCGTCGACGTAACCGGACGCCCAGAGGGCCTGACGCCGCGCCCTCGAGATCGTCAAGCCGCGCGGCACGGTGATCATGAAGTCGACGTTCCACGGCGAAGCGCCGATCAGCACGTGGCCCATCGTCGTCGATGAGGTCACGCTTATCGGTTCGCGCTGCGGACCCTTTCTTCCCGCGCTCGATCTTCTGGCGTCCGGCGCCGTGCAGGTGAAGCCGCTGATCGCGCGGGTGGCGAGGCTCGACGATTACGAGTCCGCGTTCGCCGAAGCCAGACGCGCGCTGAAGAGTTCTGTTCGAGATGTAAACGCCGAACGCCGAACGCCCAATCATGAACCGAGCTCGTACTCCCCCTCCTCCTGTTCCTGTCGTTCTCCGGAGCGCAAGCGCAACCGCCCGCGCCCGAGTTCGACCTCGTCATCTACGGCGGCACCTCTGCCGGCGTCATCGCCGCCGTGCAGGCGAAGCGGATGGGCAAGTCCGTCGTCATCGTCGGCCCCGACAAGCACCTCGGCGGCCTGTCGAGCGGCGGCCTCGGCTTCACCGACACGGGCAACAAGGCCGTCATCGGCGGCCTCTCGCGCGAGTTCTACCACCGCGTCTGGCAGCACTACGACCGAGCCGGGGGCGTGGAAGTGGCAGAAGCGGGAGGAGTACGGCAACAAGGGCCAGGGGACGCCGGCGATCGACGGCGCGCAGCGGACGATGTGGATCTTCGAGCCGCACGTCGCCGAGCGGGTGTTCGAGGATCTCGTCAAGGAGCATCAGATCCGCGTCCATCGCGACGAGTGGCTCGACCGCGGCAAGGGCGTCGTCAAGAAGCCGGCGGGCGGATCGCGTCGATCACGATGCTCAGCGGCAAGACGCTACGCCGGGCAGATGTTCATCGACGCCACCTACGAAGGCGACCTGATGGCGGCGGCCGGCGTCGACTACCACGTCGGCCGCGAGGCGCAGGCGACCTACGGCGAGAAGTGGAACGGCGTCCAGACCGGCGTGCTGCACCATCGCCATCACTTCGGCGTCCTGAAGGAGCCGATCAGCCCCTACGTCGTGCCCGGCGATCCGAAGAGCGGCGTGCTGCCGCGCATCAGCACGCGAGCCGCCGGGCGAGTACGGCGCAGGCGACAAGCGCGTGCAGGCCTACTGCTACCGCATGTGCCTGACCGACCATCCCGACAACCGCATCCCGTTCGCCGAAGCCCGAGGGCTACGACCCGAAGCAGTACGAGCTGCTGCTGCGCATCTTCGAGGCCGGCTGGCGCGAGACGTTCGACAAGTTCGATCCCGATCCCCAACCGCAAGACCGACACCAACAACCACGGCCCGTTCAGCACCGACAACATCGGCCTGCAACTACGACTACCCCGAGGCGTCGCTACGAGCGCCGCCGCGAGATCCTCAAGGAGCACGAGACCTATCAGAAGGGCTGGCTCTACTTCATCGCCAACGATCCGCGCGTGCCGAAGGACGTGCAGGACGAGGATGCGCGAGTGGGGGCTGCCGAAGGACGAGTTCACCGACAACGGCGACTGGCCGCACCAGATCTACGTGCGCGAGGCGCGGCGGATGGTCGGCGAGTTCGTGATGACCGAGAACGAGCTGCTGAAGCGCCGGCCGACGCCGGATTCGGTCGGCATGGGCTCCTACACGCATCGACTCGCACAACGTGCAGCGCTACATCACGCCCGAGGGCTACGTGCAGAACGAGGGCGACATCGGCGTCCCGCCCCACGGCCCCTACGAGATCGCCTACGGCTCGCTCGTGCCGAAGCGCGGCCAGGCCGACAACCTGCTCGTGCCGGTCTGCGTCTCGAGCTCGCACATCGCCTTCGGCTCGATCCGCATGGAGCCGGTGTTCATGATCCTCGGCCAGTCCGCCGCGACCGCCGCCGCGATGGCCATCGACGGCGGCCTCGCCGTGCAGGACGTGCCGTACGCAAGCGCTGCGCGAACGGCTGCTGAAGGACGGCCAGGTGCTGGAGTACAGCGCCAGCCCCAAGATAGAGCCACGGACAACACGGACAACACAGCTCGGAACGCCGAACCCCGAGCCCCGGTCCCCGAACCCCGAGCCCCCGAGCCCCGACCCCCTTTTACGATAGTGTGTTCCCCCATGCACTTGAAATCCCGCGCGCTCACAACCCTGACGGTCGCCGGCACCCTGGTCGCGGCGGTGGCGCTTCATGCCCAGGCCGACCGGGCGCGCGCGCTGCAGGAGCAGATCGACCGCATCTTCAAGGCGCGCGAGTACGACGCGCCGCGGTTCGGTCCGGCCCGATGGCTGCCCGACGGCACGGCCTACGCCATCGTCGAGCGTCCGGCGGGTGGCGCCGAGGGCTCCGAGATCGTCCGCTACGACGCGGCGACCGGCGCGCGGAGCGTGCTCGTGGCCTGCGTCGGCGCTCGTGCCGGCCGGCGCAAGGCGCCCGCTCGACATCGACGACTACGCCTGGTCGGCTGACGGCAAGCGCCTGCTGATCTTCACGAACACCAAGCGTGTGTGGCGCCAGAACACGCGCGGCGACTACTGGGTGCTCGACGTGGCGGCCGGACGCCTGCAGGAAGCTCGGCGGCGAAGGCGCCCGGAATCGTCGCTGATGTTCGCCAAGTTCTCGCCCGACGGCACGCGCGTCGCCTACGTGCGCGCCAACAACATCTACGTCGAGCACCTGGCCGACGGCGCGCACCGTGCCGCTGACGAAGGACGGATCGGAGACGACGATCAACGGCACGTCGGACTGGGTCTACGAAGAGGAGCTCGGCGTCCGCGACGGCTTCCGCTGGAGCCCGGACGGCACGCGCATCGCCTACTGGCAGTTCGACTACGACCGGCGTCGGGATCTTCTCGCTGATCGACGACACGACCGCGCTCTATCCGACGATCACGCAGATCCCGTATCCGAAGGTCGGGACGACGAACTCCGCCGTCCGCATCGGCGTCGTCAGCGCCGAGGGCGGCGAGACGACGTGGATGAAGACGCCCGGCGATCCGCGGAACACTATCTCGCGCGCCTGGAGTGGCTCGACAGCGGCACGCTCGCGATCCAGCAGTTGAACCGGCTGCAGAACCGGAACGACTTCCTGCTCGCCGACGCCGGCACCGGCGAGGTGACGCGCATCTTTCGCGATCGAGTCGAAGACCTGGGTCGACGTCGTCGAGGAGGTGCGCTGGATCGACAAGGGCCGGCGTTCCTGTGGATCAGCGAGCGCGACGGCTGGCAGCACGTCTACCGCGTGCCGCGCGACGGCGGCGACGGCACGCTCATCACGCGCTTCGACGCCGACGTGATCGACGTCGTCGGCGCTCGACGAGGCGAACGGCTGGCTGTATTTCATCGCGTCGCCCGGCGAACGCGACCCAGCGGTACCTGTATCGATCGAAGCTCGACGGATCCGGCGCGCCGGAGCGCGTGACGCCCGCCGATCAGCCCGGCACGCACACGCTACAACGTCGCGCCCGGCGGCCGCCTGGCGTTCCACACCTAGTCGCGCTTCGACACGCCCGCCGGTCGATCGACGTCGTCGAGCTGCCGGCGCACACGCTCGCTGCGGCCGCTGACCGATCCGCGGCGCTCAAGGCGAAGCTCGACGACCGTGCTCAAGCCGCCGGTCGAGTTCCTCACCGTCGACATCGGCGGCGGCGTCGTGCTCGACGGCTGGATGCTGAAGCCGTCGTCGTTCGATCGCGCGCGCAAGTATCCGGTCATCGTGTTCGTCTACGGCGAGCCGGCGGGCCAGACCGTGACTCGATCGGTGGGGCGGCGGCGGCATGCTCTTCCATCGCGCGCTCGCCGAGGCCGGCTACGTCGTGGTCTCGTTCGACAACCGCGGCACGCCGGCGCCGAAGGGCGCCGCGTGGCGCAAGGTCATCTACGGGACCGGTCGGCGACCTGTCGTCGAAGGAGCAGGCGGCGGCGATCCGGGCGCTCGCCGCGCGGCATTCGTTCATCGATCTCGATCGCGTCGGCATCTGGGGCTGGAGCGGCGGCGGCTCGAACACGCTCAACGCGATGTTCCGCTTTCCCGACCTCTACAAGGTCGGCGTCTCGGTCGCGCCGGTGCCGGACCAGCAGCTCTACGACACGATCTACCAGGAGCGCTACATGGGCCTGCCGCAGGACAACGCCGAGGGCTACCGGCGTGGGCTCGCCGATCAACTTCGCGGAAGGGCTGAAGGGCAAGCTGCTGCTCGTCCACGGCTCCGGCGACGACAACGTCCACTATCAGGGCACCGAACGCCTGGTGAATCGCCTGGTCGAGCTCGGCAAGCCGTTCGACCTGATGGTCTATCCGAACCGCACGCACGCGATCGCCGAAGGGCCCGGGAACGACGCCGCACGTCTATCAGTTGATCGCGCGCTACTTTCTGCAGCACCTGCCGCCGAATCGCGAGCCGGAAGCCCACGCAGGAACGCTGATCATTTTCACCACAGAGAGAACAGGGTTAGCAGAGGAAGAGATCACGGGACGCGGATTACGCGGATCACTCGGGTCAACTCGAGACGGCAATGGGCCCGGCAGCCTGGCTACGCCAGGCTGGTGCGGGGGGTGAGCACCGGGATCCGCACGCCACCTTCTTCGCCTCGTGGTGTGCGGATCCCGGTGCTCACCCCCCGCACCCGCGCCTGCGGCGCGGCCGGGCCTCACGGCACGAGATCCGCGTCCCGTCAACCCTCTGTGTCCTCTGCTAACTCTGTGGTGAGCCTAGATTTTCTCCGCGATCTCCGTCCAACTCCACCACGCGCAAAACCTACGTCCCCAGCTTCGCGACCTCGACTTTGACTTCCTGCAGCACCTTGATATCAGCGTCCGCCTGGCTCCACATGTCGAGGAACTTCTTGTACTCCTCGCGCGCGCCGGCCGTGTTCCCCTGCGCCGCGAGCGCGCGGGCGAGGCCGACGTGGGAGTAGGGCGAGGCGAGGTTGAACTGGAGCTGCGGCCGGCGCGCCAGCACGGCCCGGAAGTCGCGTTCGGCCTCGGCCCACTGGCCCGTCGCGGCGTAGGCACTGGCGCGGGTGAGGAGCCCGTTCATGACCATCGCGTGGCGGTTCTCGAGCGGCAGGTTCTCGAGCCGCTTGATCGCCTCGGCAGGGCGGCCGGTCGAAAGGGCGAGGAGCCCGTCGAAGACCTGGGTGAGGAGGTCCCGCAGTTGCGCGTCGGGCAACGCCGCTGGATTGGCGTCGGCGAAGAACCGGCGGGCCTTCGCTGTGTCGCCCATCTTCGCGTAGGCGAACGCCAGGTTGGCGTTGGTGTCGACGCCGCGATCGGCGGCTGGCATCGCGGCCAGGCGCTCGCCGAACTCGCGCGCGACGCTCGTCTGACCGACGAACGCTGACGTGACGACGAGCGACGAGGTCGCGGTCAGCGCCCGTTGCGGCAGCCCCTGCTGCTTGAGCATCTCGGCGTATCGCTCGGTCAGCTGACGCGACTCCCGCATCCGGCCCGCGACCGCCGTCTCGGCGCTCCGCAGCGCCAGCAGGTTGGACGTCAGCGGCCCCTTCTCGAGGAGCGCCGCATACCGCTCGGCCGTGACGCGATCGCCCTGCCGCGTCGCGATCTCGTAGAACTTGAACTGCGTCTCGGGCGTTTCTCCGAGGCTCTTGATCTGCCGATCGAGGAGCGCCCGCGCCTCGTCCAGGCGATCGAGCTCGATGTACTTCCCGAACAGGTTCGAGTAGGCGATGCGCCGGGCCGGGTCGATCTCGATCGCCTTGCGGTAGGCCTCGATCGTGCGCTCGCTCTCGCCGCGCTGCGAGTAGAGCGTGCCGCTGTTGATGTACGGCACCGGGTCGCGCGGATACGTCTGCTTCCACAGGTCGTAGGTCTCGAGCGCCTTGTCGATCTCGCTGCGTGACGCCGCTGTAGTAGTGCCCGAGGATGTAGAACCGCTCGCGCTCGCTGACCCGGTCGCGCAACTCGTAGGCGCGCGTCCGGTGCTCGATCGCCAGCCTGCTCTCGCCGAGGTTCGAGTACGCGGTGCCCAGCCGGGCGTGCGCCACCGCGAAGTTCGGGTCGAGCTCGAGGCCCGGCGCAGGAGCGGAATCGCTTCCTGGTCGCTGCCGCGTGTTGCGCGTCTGGTCACCGAGAGCGAACGCCTTCAGCGCCTCGAGCGACGTCGTGGTCGGCGTCGCTCGATCGCCTTGTCCATCGCTCGATCGACGCCAGTGACTCTCCCAGCTGCTCGCGCATCGTCGCCGCGGCGGTCCCGACTGCGGCGAGGACCTGCTCCTTGCTCGCTGGCCGACACCTGTTCGCGCGCGAGCACCTCGCCGTTCTCGCAGTTCTCAGCCGTCAGCGTGACGACAAACGAGGACCCGAGCATCGCGATGTCGCCGAGCATGACGGCCTTGATGCCCTGCCGCTGGCAGATTTCGCGCGCCACGCCCGTCGTCACCGGCGTGTCCGGCGGCCGGCTCATGAACGCCAGCGTCTCGCGCACGCGCTGGTCGGCGACGACGTTGAGGAAGGGCGATTCCTCGAGCTTGACCGCCAGCGCCTGCTCGCAGGGTGCCGTCGAACATGGCATCGCCGGTCGTGTTGCCGAAGTCGGCAATCAGGATGCGATCGCTCGCGGCGAGCGTGTGGCTGCCCGCGCGCGAGTTGCCACCAGGCGACGCCGAGGCCGACGACAGCGACGGCTGCGACGGCCGCAGCGAGTGGTGCCCAGCGCCTCCGCGCCCGCGCAGGCGCCGGCGGCGCAATGCTGGCGCCGCTCGACGGACTTACAGAGGGCCACGCCCCGGTCGACACGGCCGGCATGGCTGACGTCGCCGCGGAGAGGCCGGCGTCCGACGCGCGCTTGAGGTGCCGCAGATCGGCCACGACGTCCGACGCGTTCTGATAGCGCTTGCTCCGGTCCTTTTCGATCGACCTGGCGATGATGCGCTCGAGTTCCGGCGGAACGTCAGAGTTCAGCTTCGAGGGAGCCCGCGGCGTCCGATTCAGAATACCGTCGAAGATCACCGCCGCTCGTCTCGCCCGTGAACGCCTGGCGGCCGGTGACCATCTCGTACAGGACGAGACCCAGCGAGAAGATGTCGCTGCGGCCGTCGAGGTCCTGACCGCGTGCCTGTTCGGGCGACATGTAGGCGATCGTCCCGAGCGTCGAGCCGACGCCAGTCAGGTTGCCCTCGTCTGCCGTCGTCGCTCCCTCGGGCGATCCCGCCGGCGCCGTCAGCGGCAACGTGCTTGGCCAGTCCGAAGTCGAGGATCTTCGACAGCCCCGAGTTGGTGACGAAGATGTTGGCCGGCTTGATGTCGCGGTGGATGATGCCGGTCTTGTGCGCGACGTCGAGCGCCGAGGCGACCTGCAGGGCAATGTCGACGGATTGGCCGATTGGCAGCGGGCGCCCGCCGATCAGGTCGGCGAGCGTCCGCGCCGTCGAGCAGCTCCATCGCGATGAACGGCCGGCCCTCGTGCTCGCCGATCTCGTAAATCGTGCAGATGTGAGGGTGATTCAGCGCGGCAGCGGATCGCGCCTCGCGCGTGAAGCGATCGAGCGCTCCGCTCGTGACGCGACAGGAGTCGGGCAGGAACTTGAGCGCGACGTTGCGGCCGAGCTTCGTGTCGGTGGCGCGATAGACCACGCCCATCCCGCCGCGTCCGAGCTGTTCGAGGATCTGATAATGCGCGATGCGTTCGCCGATCATTGGCCCGAGCGTCACTTGGGTATCCATCGCGGCCACTGGCAGGCTGCTGTTCCAGATATCGCGGTGCATCTTCCACTCGCCCTTCACGCGCTTCCACGTCGCCACGTACTTCCCGCGGTCGATTTCCTTGCCCGTGGCGTCTTTGATGGAATACGTGCCGACTTCGATCGCGGTTTCCCCGTGCGCCTCCACCTCTTGCGCCGTCAGCGTCGCTCCCTTGACGCCCGCCGTGACGAGCATCCCGAAGAGACCCTCGATCGCCTGCCGGCCCTTGACCGCCTCGCTGTTGGGCGGCATCACCGTCGCATCGTCGGTATAGATCGTCCCGAGCGCCTTGGTATCGCCCGCCGCGATCGCCGCCCCGAACTTCTTGTTGGACGCATCGATCGCCGCCTTGACCGCGCCGCCCGTCTGCGCGCTCAGCAATTGTGCGCCCGAGAGGGCAATCGCCCCCGCGAGGATAGCCGTAACTCCAAACCTCATGTCGCTCTCTCCTTGGCCTTTCGTCCTTCCGAGGGGCTTCGCCCCTCGGACTCCCCTACTGGCTCGCTTGCGGGGCCCCAACGCCCCGCGCCGCTCGCCAGGCTCACTCGCTGCCGCTCGCTCGCGCTGGTGCCTAGTTGCCACCCGGCCGAATAACGTCCCGGCGCTGAATTATAGCGGCTCAGCCTTGACACAACCCCAAGGCAGAGCTAACTATCACCCCACCGAACCCTGAACCTTGAACCAGAACCCTGAACCCAGAACCGTGAACCCTGAACCGAACCCTGAACCGTGAACGACTCGACTCCCCCGACTCCGTCGTCCGCCGCTGGTTCGACGAGGTCTGGAACGCCGGCCGCGAGGAGGCGATCGAGCGGCTTGATGGCGCCGAACGCCCTCGTCCATGGCCTCGGCGACGAGGTGATGATCGGCCCCGCGCAGTTCACCACCTACTTCCGCACCATGCGGACGGCCCTCCGGCCCATCGAGGTCACCGTCGTCCGCACCGTCGTCGAAGGGGAAATGGTGGTGGCGCACTGCCACGTGACCGCGCGCCACTCCGGCGCCTCGCTCGGCGGCCCGCAGACCGGCCGCACCGTCGATTTCTGGGGCATGACGATGGCCCGCGTCGTCGACGGCCAGATCGTCGAGGGCTGGAACAGCTTTGATTTCCTGACGATGTTTCAGCAGTTCGGCTGGGTGCCGAACCCGCCAAGTCCCTGAATTTAGTCGCCCGAGGGCGAAGTCAGGCGCCGGGTTGCGCCGTCGTCCGGCGGTCGGAGGCAAGTGTGTCGATCAACCGATCGAGCTTGTGCTCGACCTGATCGAATCGTTTGTCGACCTGCTCGAACCGCCCGTCAACCTGCTCGAATAGGCCATCGACCCGGCCGAACCCCGCGTCCATTTTTTCGCCGAGCTGTTTGTGGGCAAACTCCGTGTATCGCCGCTGCTCGACGATCGCGCCGGTGACCTCGTCGAACCTGGCGTTGGCTCGGCCAAACCCAGCATCGATCTTCTCGACGAGCTGTCTATGGGAGAACTCGGTGTACTGCCGCTGCTCGACGATCGCGCCGGTGACTTCGTCGAACCGGGCACTGACTCGGGTAAACCCGACGTCCATTTTCTCGCCGATCTCGGTAGCGGCGAACTCGGTGTACTGCCGCTGCTCGACGAGGGCTGCAGTTACCTGATTGAAGCCCTGGGTGACTTTTTGGGTCAGCTCCGCTACCGACCCTGTCAGCGCATCGAGCGACGTCGTGACCTTGTCCACTTTGCCTTCGACCGTGTGAAGACGCTTCGCGAAATCGTCAATGCCATCGGCCATCGTCGTGCCTTTCGTCGAGTCTACCATCGTCGGTTCGCTCGAGTGGAGGAGCACGAGGCATGCCCAACTGACGTCGCGAAAATATCCGAAGGATTGTGTCGATTGGCCGACGACGGTTGCAGAAATTGCAGCCCGGTGCTGAGCGAACCGCCGCAATTACTTAAGCGCTTAGCGGGATCAACGACAGGTAACGTGCCGCTCGCGGGTCCCCGCGAACGGGGCGCCCCGGTTCGCGCGCAGGGCCGACTCCCGTGATACGGCCCGAGCAGGGGTCCCCGCCGCGCCGTTGCGCGGTGGGGTGGAGCACGAACTGGGGCTGTTCGCGGACAGGACCCGCCCCCGGCACTCATACAAGCTCGCTGAGAAACATCGTCTAATTCTGCCGCAGCGTCATCGTCGCGCCATGGGTCCACTTGGAGTAGCAGCCGCCGCACAGCAGGGCGCCGTACGGGTTCTCATCCGGCGCCTTGATCGAGAGCACGCGCGACCCCGTATCCTCGGCCGGCACGAACCCCGCCTCGCACGCCGCGCACGGCTGACTCTTCCCCGAGGCGACGTGCTTGACCGAGATCGTCAGAGTTTTCATCAAGGGAGTCTAGCACTCTGACGACGGGCTCAAGGCTCATGGCTCATGGCTCAGGCAAGAACTCGGAGGTACGTGGTCGAACGGTTTTGCCTGAGCCCTGAGCCCTGAGCCCTGAGCCCAACATGTTCGCTTCCCCCATTTCCATCGTTATCCAATAGATCCCTGACAGGAGCGAACGACTCCGTCCGTGTGCCGCATCAGCACAGTCGCGCGTGTCGGCAAGGATTTCTGCGCAAAAACTGCGGTCGCTATATTGACAACATTGAGACAGCCGGGCACTATGGCGCTGCTTTCCTGCACTAGCTTTAATCGTCGTCCCAAGGTCCCTCGGGTTCCCGTGGAAGTCCCCGTGTGCCTGATCGGGGCGTGGTCTGTCGGCGTAGCTTCCCTCTGGTTTTCGTAGCCTCCACTTCACCAAGTGGAGGGGCACATTGGACGACTGTGGAGGTCGAGATGAGTGCTTCCCCGGATGCGATCATGCGGCAGTGGTTTCAGGAGGTGTGGAACGAGCGCCGCGAGGAGGCGATCGATCGCCTGATGGCGCCCGACGCCAAGGTGCACGGCCTGGCCGGCGGCGTGATTGACGGCCCGGAGGGGTTCAAGCCGTTCTACCGTGCATTCTGCGGCGCGTTCGAGGACTTCCGCGTCGAGGTCGTCCAGACCGTCGTCGAGGGCGACCGGGTTGCCGCGCTCTGTCACGTGACCGGCCGGCACGCCGGCGACGCGCTCGGCGGCAAGGCCACCGGGCGGTCGATCGATCTCTGGGGCAACACGATCGGCCGCGTCAAGCGACGGCAAGATCGTCGAGGGCTGGAACACGTTCGACTTCCTCACCATGTATCAGCAGATCGGGTGGGTGAAGTCGCCGGTGGTGGGGGAGTGAGGAGCGTGCGGCGGCTCGTTGGCGCACTTGTGTTCCTCGCAATCTTGGCGGTCGACCGCCCGTCACCGCCGCCGATCGACTGGATCGAGGTCAAGAGCGCCCACTTCACCGTCGTCTCGAACGCGAGCGAGCGGACGACGAGACGGCTGGTGTGGCAGTTCGAGCAGGTGCGGAGCGCGACGTCGGCGCTCTTCTCGTGGGCGAAGACCGATCTCAACCGGCCGCTCAGCATCATCCTGGTCAAGGACGAGAACAGCATGCGCGCGCTCGCCCCGGAGTATTGGGAGGAGCGGCGCTCGGTCCGTCCGGCGAGCGTGTGGATCGGCGGGCCCGACGCGACCTATATCGCCTTGCGCGCCGACGTCGAGGTCGAAGACCGCGGGACCCTCAACCCCTACAGGACCGCCTACTGGTCGTACATCGACATGGTGCTCGGGCAGAGCATCGGTCGCGACCTGCCGCTCTGGTTCCGCCGCGGCTTCACCGAAGTCCTGAGCAACACCATCGTCCGCGACGATCACATTCTGTTCGGCGCGCCGATTCCATCGGAAGCTGCAGATCCTGCGCGAGCGGCCGCTGCTGCTCCTGCCGAAGCTGCTGACGATCACCCGCCAGTCGCCGGAGGCGAACGAGGCCACCAAGCGCGAGGTCTTCGACGCCGAGTGCTGGGCGTTCGTGCACTTCCTCATGTTTGGCGACGAGGGCGCGCGCTCGCCGAAGCTCGCCGCCTATGCGAGCCTCGTGGCCGCCGGCAAGGATCCCGCGGCGTCCTTCGCCGAGACGCTCGGGCCGATCGAGCCGCTGCAGGGCGGCTTCCGCGCTCTACTATCAGCGCAGCATCTTCAGCTATCGCCGGATCAACCTCGACGTCAGCGTCGAGCGCGAGCGCTTTCCGGTGCGGAAGCTGCCGGCGGCGGAGTCGGCGTCGATGCGGGCGATGTTCCACACCGCGATGCGCCGCCCCGTCGAGGCCCGCGCCGCGATTGCCGAAGCGCGGAAGGCCGACCCGAAGGCCGCCGGCAGCTACGTCGCCGAGGGTATCCTTGCCGACCGGGACAACAAGCTCGATGAGGCCAAGGCCGCCTACACCAAGGCCGCCGAGCTCGAGTCCACGAACGCGTATGCCTACTACCGGCTGGCGCAGCTGACCTGGCAGCCGAACGCCTCGAAGGAGACGCTCGCCGCCATCGAGCAGCACTTGACGAAGGCCGTCGGCTTCAACATGCGTTTCGCCGACGCCTACGCCTGGCTGGGCGAGGTGCGCGTGTATCTCGGCAACCCCGATGGGATCGGCCTCATCCGCCGCGCGATCACGCTCGACCCGACCGAGGCGCGCTATCGCCTGCGCGCCGCGGGCGTGCTGCTGAACCAGGGCAAGGCCGCCGAGGCGCGCGCCGACGCGCAGGCCGCGCTGTCGCTGGCCGAGACGGACCAGGAGCGCAATGAGGCGCAGCGGCTGTTGGATGCGGCGACGAAGGCTGGGGCCGCTCCTGCGCCCGCGGCTGTAACTACACCGGCGGCGTCACGTCCAACGCCTGCGGCTGCCGCATCGTCAGAGGCCGCCGCATCGTCAACCGCGCCTGCGGCCGCCGCAACCGCCCGCGCTCCGCCGCGACGCCGCGCTCACCCGCTGCGGCCACCGCGCGTGCGCCGACAGCGCCCGCCAGCGCCGCGCCGCTTCGTGGCGATGCGCTCGGGAACCTGAACGCACTGAACACCGCCTGCCAGTCCGGCGACGCCAGTGCCTGCGGCGAGCTTCTGCCGGTAGTCGAAGCCGAGTGCGCGCAGAAGATCGCGGCGGCGTGCCGCTTCGCCGGCTTCCTCTACGAGCGCGGCCGCGGCGTCGCCGCCAACGCCGCCCTGGCGGCGTCGTTCTACAACCAGTCGTGCGAGGCCGGCGACAAGATGGGGTGCGTCGGCTTCGCGCTCCTGCAGGCGCGCGGCACCGGCGTCATCCAGAACGAGGCCAAGGCGCAGGCGACCTTGGAGCGGCTCTGCCAGGAGGGCGAGCTGGAGGCCTGCACGCAGCTCGCGGTGCTGATCGCGCCATCACGGACGCCCGCCGACATGGCGCGTGTGCGTGAGCTCCTGACGAAGGCGTGCGACGGCAAGCACGCGCGCGCGTGCGAGATGTTGAAGTCGATGCCGAAGGCGCCGGCAAGTGACGTCAGTCGCCGAAGACGTGCGAGAGCGGGATGTCGAAACCGGGGAAGAGTGGGGAGGTGAGCACGTCACCAGCCTCGCGCGAGAGCTCCATGGGCCGGGCGAAGCGGTCGCCCTCGCGGCGATAGACGCGGATGACGTCGATTTCCGGATCGACCACCCAGTACTCAAGGACGTTCCACCGCTCGTACAGCCGCCGCTTGATCGTCTCGTCGCGTTGACGGGTGCTGGGAGAGCCAATCTCCACGACCAGGTCCGGCGCTCCCATCACGTGCTGGCCCGCGAGCAGAGTCGCCGCCCGCTCGTTCGAGACATATAGCAGGTCGGGCTCGACGACGTCGAACATCGAGAAGCGGACGTCGAGCGGGGCGTAGAAGACCCTGCCGAGCCGATGCGTGCTCAGCCAGTTGCCGATGAGCAGATACAACCGGCCGGAAATATCCTGGTGCCTGATGTTGGGTGACGGCGTCACGTAGTGCTCCCCGTCGATCAGCTCGTGCCGTTGCCCGTCGTCGGGGAACAGCAGGAAGTCGTCGTAGGTGAGCTTCACGTTTCGCACGTCGCTCATTGTAGATCTGTCCAGAGCAAGGGGTGCGCCAGCACCGGGGTCGTCGAATTCTTGAGGGAATCTACGCAGCAAGGCAGCCGTGCGCGCAGTTTCTGCGGCACGCCTCGACGTTTTGCTGCTGCAGTTTCTGCAGGGCTGAAGGTCGGGCCTGTGAGCGAGAGGGCGAAGCTTGCTCAGGTCGCGAAGATAGATGTCGCCGACCATTGCAAATGTGGCCACAAGTGGCTATATTCGTGATGTGGAGACCGGCATCCGAAAGCTCAAAGACAACTTGAGCCGCTACATCCGCCGGATCGAGGCAGGCGAGCGGATTTCGGTCACCGCCCACGGGCGTGTGGTCGCCGAGCTCGTTCCTCCAGGGCATGGCGCACGCACGTCGCCCAGAAGCCGATGGGACGAACTCATTGCCGCCGGCATCCTTCACCCTCCAGTGGAAGCTGGTGACCCGTTTGAGGATTGGCCGGACATCCGGCTGCCGCCCGGGACCGCCGCCGAACTGATCGATAGCGATCGTGGCGAAACGTAGCTCCGCTCCGCGGCGTGCGTCTCGGAAAACAGCCACGCGTGTCGGCCGCCAGCCCGCCGCGGCGAGCACCCGGTACATGGAGTCGAGCGCTCTCGTTGCCGCACTGTTGGAGCACGATACCGCGGCCATGAAGCCGTCGCCGGCCGGGACGCAATACGTCACGTCAGCCCTGACCCTCGCCGAGGCGGGCCGGGCAATCATCCGGGCGCGCGCGGCCGGCAGGTTGACCGCTGAAGAGGAACGGCGCGCCGTTCGGGCCCTGCGGACCTTCGAGCGGCGCTGCTTCATCCTCGACGTTGACCGCGCGGTGCTTGCCCGTGTCCGCCGCCCGTTCCCCCTCGAACCGATCCGGACGCTCGATGCGGTGCATCTGGCAACCATCGAGCTTCTCGGCGAAGCACCACAACTGGTGACCGTCGTCACGAGAGATGCCCGCGTCCGCGAGAACGCCCAGGCGCTCGGCTTCGTCGTCGCATAGCGTCCAGCCCGAACAACCCATCAGCCCAGGTTGGACGTCGGCGACTTGAATCGGGTCGACCGCGCCGCCGGCCGCCGTGTGTCCGATCAGCACAGAGCGCCTGGAAGTGCGCATTTTCTGTGCAAATCCAGCGAATCCCGTATTGACAAGATTGATACAGCCGGGCACTATGGCCGTGCCCCCTCAGCTCCGTCTCTGGTCGTTCCCCAGGTCCCCAAGGTTTACGGTTTGGCGCTCGTGGTGTGCCCGAGTGGGGAGAGGTGTGTCGAGTGGGAGTGTCGAGCGATTGCGGGGAGTGGTCCGCAGAGGCGGCGTCAGTCCTTGAACACGTGCGACAGCGGGATCTCTAGCCCCGGTATCAGCGCTGTTGTGAGCACGTCGCCCGCCTCGCGCGAGAGTTCGACAGGCCGACCGAAGCGTTCGCCGTTGCGCGTGTATACGCGGATGACATCGATGTCCGGATCGACGACCCAGTACTCCAGAACGTTCGAGCGTTCGTACAGCCGGCGCTTGATCGTCTCGTCGCGTTGTCGAGTGCCGGGAGAGCCAATTTCGATGATGAGGTC
>CAVXUR010000001.1:0-228423 GCA_963764925.1 uncultured Acidobacteriota bacterium | reverse complement strand
AGCGTTTGTCCAGACGGACGAGCGTCGAGCGCTGGCGGGTGCTGAAATCAAGGAAATCGACGGACGGCCGGTCAGGCGTATCGTTCAGCGCGATGAAATACAGCCCTCGCGCACTCACCGCGAAGTTGAGGCTGTAGCTCAAGCCGTCGACGACGGGGACTTCGGCGCCGCCATCGACGGGAACACGCCATATCGATGTCGGCGACGCGCCATCCTTGGAATAATACAGGACACTGTCGTGCGACTCGATCGCAGCGAGACCGCCCTGCCGTGTGATCTGCGATGCAGCGCCTCCGGCGGCGGGCATGCGCCACACCTCGTCCCGGCCGGTCCTGCTCGACCCGAAATCAGATCCATCGGCCGTCACGCGACCACCGGGCTTCTCCCTCGTAGGCCGGATGGTCGGTCAGGCGCGTCAGTTTTCCGGTGTCCGGCTGAAGCAGATAGAGATCGGCCGAGCCCGTTCGTCGCGAGTCGAAGAGAATCGTCCGTCCGTCCGGCGACCACTGGGGATTCGCGCACTGCGCGCCTCCCATGGACGTGACCTGCAACGGATTTGACCCGTCCCTGTTCGCAATCCAGATCTCCTCCGTTCCTGATCGCGTCGACGCGAATGCGAGCCGTTTCCCGTCCGGAGAATAGGCAGGCGTGTGTTCGTCGAAGGTCGAGTTGAAGGCGGCGAGCGCGACCGGACGCGCCGGTGACCCTGAAAGCGCAAGCTCGTAAAGCGCCGTATCTCTGACCTGTGCTGAATACACGAGCCGGCCTGTCCCGGCGATGCTGATTCCGGTGGCCTGCTCGCCGAACGTGAGGGATTCGGGGCCAGGCGGTCGACTCGAGTCCGCCACCCCGATCCTCGCTGTCCGTGAAGGGCCGAGATGTCCGCCAGTCGAGAACAGGAGCTCGCGCCCTTCCGGCGTCCAGGCGAGGCCCCACACACCGTAGTCGCCGTAGGTGAGTTCGCGCGGGGTGCCGCTCAGGGCGGGACCGGACGCCAGCGGCACGAGGAAGATCGCGACGCGCCCGACCGTGGTTGCCCGCAGAAACGCGAGATTCCGTCCGTCGGGCGACACGACCGGACTGTGGTCGTGTCCCCCTCCCGGAGGTTCGGTAAGGCGGCGGCGCTGCTCCGAGCCATCGACTGCGATCAACCAGATGCCTCGCGGGCCGTCGGATGACGTCGCGCCGCCGAAGGCAAGCCATCTTCCGTCCGGCGTCCAGGAGAGATTGCTGATCGGCCTGAAGCTGGGGGGAATCGGCACCGGGACAATCGTCGCAATGGTCCTTTCGGCGCCTCCAAGCGCTGGGATCACGATCAGGTCCGCCGTGTCAGGCGACGTGAATCGGATGAACGCGATGAAACGGCCATCGGGCGACCACACAGGTGAGTCGTCTCGCGCAGTGTTCGTCGTCAAACGCACGGGTTCCCCGGGCCCGGCCAGTTTGACGTAGATGTCGTAGTTGTCCAGCGTCGGGCCGTTCCAGGAAAAGGCGACCCGGCTTCCGTCGGGCGAGAGGCTCGGCGCCCGCTCGTCTCCCGGATACGCAGTGAGCGGGACGGCGAGAGCAGGCGAAGTCCTGACGGCGGCCGTGCGCGGCTCGCGCACCACCGTGAGGAATGCGACGACCGCGAGCAAGGCCGCCGTGACCGTCGCAGCCGCCAGCCACACCTTCTTGCTGGTGCTGCGCTTCAGCGATCACCGAGGAAGGTTCGTTCTTCGCGCTGCTGAGACGGCGCTGCCGACGACTTGTCCGACGGCGCAGGTCGCCCGCACCTCCGCGCTGAACCGATAGCCGTGCTTCGGGACCGTTTCCACCCATCGTGCCCCGTCCTCGCCGAGCGCTTTGCGAAGCACGGAGATCTGAAATGAGAGGTTGGCCTCTTCGACAAAGGTGTCGGGCCATAGAGCGTTCATCAACTCCTGTTTCGAGAACGCGCGCCCCGGGCTCTGCACCAGGAGCACAAGCAGGTCGAACGTCTTCGGCGCCAACGGCAACGACCTGGTGTTCGCGCGTGAGGACCCTACGCTCCAGATCCAGCCGGAACGGCCCGAACTCGTACAACCCGCGTGACGGCGCGAGACATAGGCCTTGCTAATGAATTGCCTTCGAAATTCCTGCGCTGCTTCTGCGTTCCTTCAAAGGATTTGCTCGTGAGCCGCCGCCTAGCGTCGGCTCATGGCATACACACAACCTCGAACGCCCGAGGACCGTGGCGGCGTCAGTCTATACCTGCTCCGCTGGTTACGGTCCGCTGCCGTCGTCGTGCTGGTTCTTCTGTCAAGCGGTGTGATCGCCCACGGCCAGACGCTGGCATTTCGGAATCCACGAGATCTGCTCGTGGATGAGCCGGCGGCGTTCATTGAGCTGCTCGAAGCCGCCAGACCGGCACCGGTATCCACGGAAGACATGGGCGCGATACTCAGAGCTCTTCCGCCGGAAGGGGAGGTTACCAAGCTCGGAGCACCGGCACAGCAGAAAGTGGATGCGGTTCGTCAGCTGCTCACGGCAACTCGCCGCGATTGGTACGAGATCAAAGTGATCGATCTTCCGCAGGCCGGCATGGCCCTACATGATCGCGCCGTGCTGCTGATTCCTGCCCCGACGATCGCACTCTTGAGCGTCGCAGAGCTACAGGCGATGGCAGCCCACGAAATCGGTCACGAATACGTCTGGACCGAATGGAATCGTGCCCACCAACACGCCGACCAGCACCGCCTGAAGGAGCTGGAGCTCGTTTGTGACTCGATTGCAGCTGTTACATTGCACCAACTCGGAATGGATCCGTCCAGCGTGATCGACGCGATCGAGAAAGTCACGCGATTCAACCGGCAGCGGTTTGGGACGGCTAGCAACGAGAAGAACTATCCAACTGTCGCGGACCGCCGGGCGTTTGTGCGCCAGATCCAGCGATGGCTCCAGGATTGGAGTTGGCGGCGCGACTTCAATAAGGACAGCCAGCCACTTCTGACCTCCGAGGCGTGTATGTGACGATGGCTCCGCGACCATTGTCGCAAGCGATGCCCTCATTCGTGCCATTGATCGCGCGCCGCTTCAGACCGCCGCAAGAGATGCCGCCCCGTCTTCGAGATGAAGAGATGCCGCCCAACCGTCGCCTGCTGTCCGTCGATTTCCACGCGCATCGAGAAGCCTGACCGGGGCGGGCTATACTGAAACGTGTCACTCGCTAAGTAGGTGTGCGAACGGCGCAACGGCTCGACATGATCGCAGATGACCTTGATGGCCATCATCATCGGCACCGCCAACAACATGCCCCAGATCCCCCCCACCCAACTCCAAAAGAGCAGACCAGCGAAGACGGCGACCTGATTCATCGATGACGCACGGCTCATCAGCATTCAACAGAATACGGCACCGTCGCTGTACCTGATTTGTACCTGCTCGTGGCCTTTTGGTGGGATCGACGGGATCGATACAACGTGTTTTGCCGTAAGTGGTTGGCCCTGAGGGTGTTCGGCCGGTGCGAATCCCGGCGCCTCCATTTATTCACTTCGCTCGGTGGGGCCCCTTCACGTTCCCCACCTCGCTGCGCGCTCGCCATTCGGCTCGCTTGCGGCCGCAGGCGCTCTGACCCTCATCCGCGGTGGGGCCCCTTCACGTTCCCCACCTCGCTGCGCGCTCGCCATTCAGATTCCCCACCTCGCTGCAGGCTCGCAGTTGGCTTCGCCGACTTCCCTCCAACACCGTCGCCCTCGATCCCAGACCCGAGCAAATCCTTTGACACGACCAGTTCAACGGCCGCATACTCCGCCGTTGCTGCACTGATGAGCTTAAGCCTGTGCCGAGTTCATTCCAATCATCACCGGAGGGGTGCCCTATGAAATCGTGGAAAGTATCGTCAGTCGTACTGCTCGTGCTGGTCTGGTCGGGAGCCGCGCTCGCGCAGGATGCGGTGAAAGTCGATCCCGCGCACTACAAGGTCGTATTCGAAAACGCGAGCGTGCGCGTGCTGAAGATCGGTTACGCCCCCGGCGACAAGAGCACGATGCATCAGCATCCGGATTCCATCGTGATCCCGCTGTCGCCCTCCAAGGTCCGCTTTGCGCTGCCCGACGGCAAGTCGCAGGACAGCGATCTGGCAAACGAAGCGCCTCAGTACATGCCCGCTGGCACGCACAGCCCGACAAACGTCGGCACGGGAGCCGTCGATGCGTTGCTGATCGAATTCAAGACCGCGGCGCCGGGCAAGGCTGCGCTTCCGACGTCTCGCCCCGGCCTGGAGTTGAAAGTGCTGGCCGAGGGTCCGCGCGCGATCGCCTATCGCTCGACGGCGTCCCCGACGTTCGCGGAACCGGCTGGAAGCAAGCACGACTTCGATCAGGTCGTAGTTGCGCTCGGTTCTGGCCCGTTGTCGCTCTCGATCGACGGCAAGCCCGCCAAAACGAGTTGGGCGCGCGGCGACGTGCAGTTCATCGGCCGCGGCGTGGCGCATGAGGCCAAGAACACCGGTGGAAAGCCGGTAGACATGATGATTGTCGCGATTAAGTAGGATCGTCAGGCGACGAGGCGGGCGATCACATCCCGCTTCGTCGCCGTCAAATGAGCGGAATCAGCTTCGCTAGCGATAGACACTGATTCGCGGGGCCGGCCGGTTCTAGCCGGCTCCCGCTCGACTAGTCGAGGAGGATCCAGACGTCGCCTTTTCGTTGGGCCCGCCACGTGAGCCTTGAGGCCTGGGGGGATTCCGCACCTGGCATCGCGCCCTTCTTATAGGTGTACCTATACTGAGCGGTTAAGGTCACCCCGGCGGTCTGCCGATCGGGACTCAGCACGATGCGGATGTCCGAAATAGTCAGCTGCGTTGAGCTCAGATCCGTGGGGAAATCTTTGAAGGACGGCTTGAAGCGCCGCACGCGTCGGACGTCCATCGTGTTGTAGGCCTCCACATAGTCCGCCAGCAGTTTACGGATAGCGAGCTCATCGACCGCGCGGGGATCCGGTCCGGGGGCCGTCTTGACTCTCGCGGCAGCAGCCCTGTACAGGTTCGCGGCCGCGCCGAATTCACGAACGATTGCCTCCGCGTTCTGCGGTCCAGCGGTACGAGTCGAGTTGCGTGCTGCCTGAAGGCGCGCGTTGCCATCGGCGTACTCGGGCCGGTCTTTCGCTCCCGCAGCATCCGCCGCCTGTCTCGCGTTAGTCGCCTCGGCTTCGGCGGCGCTATAGAGCTGCTGAGTCGTTCCAATGAGTTCGGAATTCTTCGGATTGTCTTTGAGGCCCTCGACAAGGGCGCGAGCCGCCCCAGTGAGATTGCCCTGAGCGATGAGACCCTTGGCCCTGTTCACGATGGGTCCCACTCCGACAGGCGGCGGCGGGGGCGCGTTTGGCGGAGCCGCGAACGCCCCGGTCTCCGGCGCAGTCTTGGTTGCAGCGGACGATCCGGGTGTCACCGTAACGAGCGGAGGCTTGGCCGCGGCCGACGAACTGGGCGTCGCGGGGGCGAGCGGCGCTGTCGCTATTGGAGCGAGACCCCCCGCAGGTGGATTCCCGGTCGCTGCCGGGGCGGCCGTAGGCGGCGCTGTCGCGGGCGTGGAGGCGCACCCCACCCTGCGTCGGCGGACCGACCGCGGACGTCGCGGGCGGCGGGGTCTCATGCCCGCCACGGATCGTGAGCAACACAGCGACCGCGAACACGACAACGGCAAGTGGTGCTGTCACCCGCGCCACGCGCGACAACCGCCTCTCGGGGGACTGCTCTGCTGGATCGCCGCGACCCGTCAGGCGTCCATAGGTCTGCGTATCTGGCGATCGCGCGGACGCCCCGGCTGCGGCCGCAATTTGAGATGCTGCCCCCTCCACCATCGGCACTGAGGAACTGGGCATTGTCATCGCGGCCGACCCGGCATCTGCCGCCGCGAGTGAAGCCGGTGCTGCCGCAGCCGCGAGGCGAGCGCCCAGCAGAAGCGCCGCCACCTGGCGAGCCACCACTTCGAGCGCCAGGTTCCCGACGCAGATCTCCTGTTCGGAGACCGCCCCAGCGACCGCCACGATCTCAACCGGGACGGCTCCGAGAAACAGGTCGTCGAGACCATAGACCTCGACATTGATGCGACACGAACCGGATCGCAATGGCGACAGCAGGAACGCCAGGCGCTTCGAGTACGCGTCCGGTGGGACTTCGATCAGCCTGTCCGCCTGGCCGTCGACTCTGAAATCAGGCGCGACCAGTTTGATGCGCAACCGTGCGGGCAGAAGACGGCCGGTTTGAGGATCCGTCGGGTAGGCCAGTTGCAGCGCCTCGGAAACTTGTTCGATCTCGGTCGGCCGCGCCTTACTTGGCCAGTCCTCCAGGCCGAGGCGCGTGGACATCTCGAACCGCACCTGCACCAGCAGATCGATCTGGCGTCCGACTTCAGCGCGGCTTGGCGCGGCGACGTCGATCCGGCGGGACGCGCCATGATGGTCTGGCGGCGCTCACGTGCGTCGTCTGGTCCACGCCGCACTCGTTCAACGCTGCCCGCATGCCGCGCGCGGAAGCGTAACGGTCGGCCTCGTCCAGGGCCATCGCTCGTGCGATCAATCGGCCGAGACTTTCCGGGATGTCGGCCTCCGACCAGGTGCGCCGCCGGAAGCGGGTCCGGCGTCCCACTCGCAACGGCCCGCGTGCGGTCACGCGCGTTCACCGGCGGGTAGACCGGTGAGAAGGTGGTACAGCGTCGCGCCGACGGAGTACACATCGCTGCGCGCATCGGTCTTCCTCCCCAGAATCTGCTCGAGTGGCGAGTACGCGAGAGTGTAGCCAAACACACTGCGGTCAGCCGGTGGCATGGCGGCGTCGTCCGGCCGGCCCTTGGCGAGCCCGAAGTCCAGCAGGACAATCTCGCCGCGCGGCGTCCGCTTCAGATTCGCGGGTTTGATGTCCCGGTGAACGACGGGAGGCTCGTGGTCGTGCAGATAGCACAGCGCGTCGAGCACGGTCCGCGCCCAGTCGAACGACCTCGGCTGGTGGAAAGCGAGCCCGCCGATTATCGAGCAGCCTGGCCGAGGTCATCGCCCTCGATGAACTGCATGACCAGGAACTGTGCCTCGTCCTCGACGAAGTAGTCGATGACGACCGGCAGCGCCGGGTGGCGCAGAGCGGCCAGAAGCTTCGCCTCGTGCTCGAACGCGCGGTCAGCGTCGGCTCCCGGGAGCCTGCACTCCTTGACGGCGACCGTGTTCTGCAGGCGCGAGTCGATCGCTTCGTAGACGGCACCCATCCCGCCGCACCCGATCTGGCGAACGATCCGGTATCGGTCGTGGAGCACTGTGCCGTTGATGAGCATGGCGCGGACCGATGCCATTCTAAGCGAGAACCGCGGCTTGCCAGGCAGTTCGCACTGCCCGGGTCACTTCTGCTGGTAGATCCTCACGTAGTCCACCAGATACCGCTGCGGGAAGCGCGAGTCGTCGATGCCCTTCTGCCCGCCCCACGACTCCGCCGATCGCCAGGTTGACGAGCAGGTACTGCGGCTTGTCGAACGGCCACGCGCGCGCGCCGCGTGCCCTCGTTCCGTGAACGTGAAGTACTTCTGGCCGTCGACGAAGACGTCGATATGGTCGGCGTACCACTCCATCGCATAGACGTGAAAGTCATCGGCCGGATTCGCGATGACGACGCTCGCTGACTTCTGCGTGCCGATCGTGTGGTTGTAGGCAGCCGTGTGAACGCTGCTGTGGATGCGCAGCGGATCGAAGCCGACGTTCTCCATGATGTCGATCTCGCCGCAGGTCGGCCAGCCCGACCTGGCCGATGTTGGTGCCCAGCATCCAGATGGCCGGCCACGAACCGCTGCCGGTCGGCAGCTTGGCCCGGACCTCGACTTGTCCATACAGAAACTCGAAGCGCCCGCGGGTGTTGATGCTGGCCGACGTGTAGCCGTAGCCCTGGAAGGATTCCTTGCGGCCTTCGATCACCAGATTTCCGCCCTCGGCTCGTACGTTCTCGGCGCGCGACGTGTAGTACTGCCTCTCGTTGTTGCGGATGTAGCCGAGCTCGTAGCCCCACTTCGCGGAGTCGACGGCGCCGGCCGTGTCGAACTCGTCCGCGAAGACGAGGCTCCACCCGCCGGAGCCCGGAGTCGGCGGACGGGGACGGGGTGGACGGTGCCGCGGCGGGATCGCCGCCGCACGCCACGGACGCCGAGAGGAGGAGGCGACGAGCGTGACGCGGCGCGCTGCGAACAGAGTCGGCGGCGGGCCACGTCGTTCGCGTCAGAATACCCTCATATTCCCCGCCGAGTGATAGTCGATGAGCCGGAATCCATGATTCGGTAGGTCATCGTGACGAGCCGACATCGATCTGGTCGCTGTCCTTGAGCACGACGGGCTCGACGACGCGCTGCCCGTTCACCATCGTGCCGTTCTTGCTGCCCAGATCCTCGACGACCGCCTCTCCGTCCCGTCACGACGATCCGGGCATGACGGCGCGACAGCGTGCTCGAATCGATCCGGACGGCACAGTCGCCATCGCGGCCCACCACGTTCGGGCCCTCGGACAGGAGCCATTCGCCGCTCTTCGACACCAGGCGCTGGACCTGAGGTGGCCTGATCTGGCGACGTCGACGGCGGGCGCCGGCCGTGCATCACCATGAAACGCGTAGCCGTATCGGGGGACGGTGCGGATGTATCGCGACGCCCGCGGAGCATCGCCAATCGCGGCACGGATTTCCGCCACCAGGTTATGCAGGCTCGCATCGGCGACGAACGTCTCCGGCCACAGACGCTCGAGGAGCTCTGCCTTCGCGACCGCCTCGGGGCGGCGATCGAGCAGAATCTCCAACAGCTGGAAGGCCTTCGGGGAAAGCGGCGTCGCGCTGCCATGCCGAAGGAGCACCCGCTGGCCGGAGTCGAACTCGCATTCTCCAAAAACAACACGCATTTGAGCGCCTGAAAGAATTAGAGTTTCATGAGAACTCCGCGAGGACACCGTGGTCCGCCGGCGCCTATATTGGCACAGGAGACCTTCATGATCCGACTGCGAGGAGTTGCCGTCTTCCTGATCTGCCTGCCCGCGTTCGTGGGCTGCCAGGGACAGCCGGCCTATACCCAGGGGCTCGGCGCCAAGATCTGGGTCGGTCGTTATCAGGAGATCGAGGAATATCTGAGGACCGCCGAGTGCGTGAGCATGGAGGTGTTCGCCTCGAACTATACGACACGCTGCACGCTGCGGCCCGGTGGGCCGGTCGCCCGGATGGCATGGAGACCGCTGCCGCCGGGAGTCCACCGCGGGTTCTCTGAAAGCTACAGGACCGAAATCGCCACGTACGAGCTCGACAAGCTTCTGAAGATGGACATGGTGCCGCCCTCGGTCGAACGACAGATCCAGGGCAACAAGGGTGCCGCCCAATTGTGGGTCGAGAACGTCGTCGACGCGACGGACCCGACGCCACCACCGCCGCCAGAGAAGGTCCACTGGGAGGCCCAGCTGGTGCGCATGACGATGTTCGATACGCTGATTGGGAACCGGGACAGGAATCGGCGAAACATGCTCCGCGATCGCGCGTGGAACCTCATTCTGCTCGATCACTCACGAAGCTTCACCGCCGGCACCGAGCTCCTTCAGAAGCTGAACCGGGTTGACGAAGGCTTCTGGGCGAAGATCGAGGGCCTGACGCCGCAGCGAGCTCGACTCGCACGCTCGGCCCATGGATCGACGAAAGCCAGATCAAGGCTATCCTCGACCGCCGCGAGAAAATGAGAGCCGAAATCAATCGCTGCCGAAATAGGCGCGATCTGGTGCGGTAGCCTGGGATGGACACGGCGGCCTGGCCGATGATCACGAAGACGATCTCTCATTACGAGATCCTGGAGCCGCTCGGCGAAGGCGGCATGGGCGTCGTCTACCGCGCCGTCGATACGCGTCTCGGCCGGCCCGTCGCGGTCAAGCTGCTCAAGCCTGATCGCACGATCGACGGAGAGAGCTCGTAAGCGCTTCGTTCAGGAGGCCAGAGCCGCCTCCGCCCTGAATCATCCGCACATCATCACGATCTATGAGATCGGGCAGTCCGACGGCGTCGACTTCATCGCGATGGAGTACGTTGCGGGCTCGTCGCTGGCTCAGTCTGATCGGCCGCGGCCGGCTGAGTATCGGCGACGCGCTCGGCTACGCCATTCAGATCGCGGACGCGCTGGCAACCGCACACGCCGCCGGGCATTCTTCATCGTGACCTCAAGCCGGCCAACATCATGGTCAGCGACAAGGGTCCGACTCAAGGTGCTCGACTTCGGACTCGCGAAGCTGACCGACGCCGGCAGCCAGGCGATCGACGAACGGGTGACGACGCGAACCGCGCCCGCAGACGGGCGTCTGCAGACCGAGGAAGGCACGATCCTCGGCACCGCCGCCTACATGTCGCCCGAACAGGCGGAGGGAAAACCCGCGGATGCCCGATCGGATGTCTTCTCGTTTGGCGCGGTGCTCTACGAAATGATCACCGGCCGTCGTGCGTTCACCGGCGCGACCAAGATGTCGACGCTCGCGGCAATCCTGACCCGAGAGCCCGGAACCGCCGAGCGCACGCGATCCCCGCCTGTCGCGTGATCTCGAGCAGCTGATCCTCCGCTGTCTGCGGAAGAATCCCGAGCGGCGTTGGCAGTCGATGGCGGATCTGAAAGTCGCGCTCGAGGACGTGCGAGACGAATCCGGGCCGCAAGCCGTGACCGCACCGCCGGTATCCGCGCCGGCACGAGTGTGGAAATGGAGCGCGCTCGCGTTCGCCGCGATCGCCGCAATCGGAGCGCTGACGTTCGGCGGGTGGTGGCGGACGACTCGGACGCAGCCCGAAGGCGGCCCCACGCCCTTCCTGACCAGGCTGACGTCGGACGTCGGCTGGACCGACTATCCAGCCATCTCACTCGATGGAAAGTTTCTCGCGTACGCATCCGACCGCAGCGGCGACGACAATCTGGACATCTGGGTGCAGCAGATTCCCGACGGCCCTCCCTTCAGGCTGACTCGTCACACCGCCGACGAAGTCGAGCCGTCGTTCTCGGCCGATGGAAGCCGGATCGCGTTTCGATCCAGCCGGCTCGGAGGAGGCGTCTACATCATCCCGACGCTCGGCGGCGAAGAGCGGCTGCTGGCCGCGCGCGGCTTCTCGCCGCGCTTTTCGCCGGACGGACAGCTGGATCGCGTATGGGGTCGCGGAATCGGCCGGCAGCCGCATCGAAGTGGCTCCAGCCGCTGGCGGCCCGGCTATTTCGATCGCCAGCGGCTTCTATCGGGCTCAGGCACCGGTCTGGTCACCCGACGGCCGACATCTGCTGTTCTGGGCGCAGCGCCACCGCGACGCGCCGCCGGAAAACAACATCGATTGGTACGTGACGGCGATTCCAGGCGGGTCGCCCGTCCGGACAGAAACGCGCGCAGCGTTACTTCGAGAAAAGTTTCAGGCGTTTCAGGGACTGCCGTCGCCGGATGCGTGGGCCCGGGTTGGAAACCGCATTCTGTTTCACGGCAGCGTCGGCGACTCCTCGAACATGTGGCAGGTGGCGATCTCTCCTGGGAGTTGGCAGATCAGCGGAGTGCCGCAACGCGCCACGTTTGGCACGACGGACGAAGCGGCGGCCTCGGTCGCCTCAGACGGACGGATGGTGTTCATCAGCCGAACGATGGGAGCCGACATCTGGAGCCTGCCAATCGACGCCAATCGCGGAAGGCAGAGGGCGATCTCAAACGCGTCACCCAGGACGCAGCCGATGACTACGACCCGTCGGTGTCAGAAGACGGGACGACGCTGGTCTTCCGTTCGCGCCGAGGCGGGTCGATTCGGCATCATCCTGAGGAAGCTCGCGACGAGCGCGGAGACCGTCCTGACCAGAATGCCCGGAGGATCACTATCCGGCCCTCAGCCGCGATGGAACGAAGGTCGCGTACTCGTATCGAGAGAACGGCAAGATGCCCATCTTCATCGTCGCCGCCTCCGGCGGAGCCGCCGAACAGGTCTGCGACGACTGCGGCGAAGTCGAGGCCTGGGCGCCGGCAGGCGATCAGATCCTGTATGTCACGGCTGGAGATCCGTCAGGCGTGGGTCTCTTGACGATCGGCGGCTTCTCACAACGATGCGTGGCTGAAGAACCCTGGCTATGGTCTCTACAACCCGCGCCTGTCATCGGACGGTCGTTGGATCGCCTTCAACGGCAGGCGGGACCGGCTCGCCCCGGCGCAGGTTTTCGTCGCCAGAATTGAGGGATCGGCGGTCGCTGGCGCGAAGGACTGGATCGCAGTCAGCGCGGATGGCGACGCCCCGCCTGGTCGCCGGACGCGAGCATCTCTGTACTTCTGGTCGGATCGCGACGGGTCTCCGTGCGTGTGGGCGCAGCGTCTCGACCCGGCGACGAAACGGCCGGTCGGCGCGCCGCTGAGCATCCAGCACTTCCATCGCAAGGGACTGTCGTGGAGGAACCTGTACCTCGGTGCGCCGGGTATTGCCGTCGCGCGCGACAAGATTGTCTTCAACCTGGGCGAGCATACCGGCAATATCTGGATGACACAGCTATCCCGCCGCCGGATTGACCTCATCTTTACGAGTCCGCCAGTCGAGCGGCTTGCGTCGCGCGCATCGAGTGGGAAAGAATCCCGCCATGCTCCAACCAGTCAGCCGTGTCGTCGATCTCCTCGATCCCGCCCTAAACCGCATCTGCAACATGGGCGTGGACGAGGCGCGTCGCCGCGTCCGCGACGGGGAGTCCCGCCGACGTTCGCGCCATCGATGGCTCGTTTGCGCTCGTCGCGGCGCGAGGGCGTGACCGTCCGGCTGGCCCGTTCGCTCGATCGGCCGATGCGCTACTTCCTCGCCAAGCGGCACGAAGGCCCGGCGCTCTACGTCGCCGATCGCATCGACACGACTGCGCGACGCGCTCGCTGCCGACGGGCTGGACGGACCAGTTCCATCCCGAGCTACACGCGCATGGTCCCCGCGCACTACGTCGTCGAGATCGCGCTCGTCGGCTGCCCCGACCCGGATCCGGTCTACACGCGATTCTTCACGCCGACGCCGAACGCGCTGCCGCCGTCGCTCGACGAGATCGGACGACGGTACGTTGGCGCGATGGCCGCACGAAATCGAGAAGTGGCTGCGGCGCATCGACCGGCACGCGAGCCGATTGGCGTGGCGTTCTCCGGCGGCATCGACAGCGGCGCGGTATTCCTCGTCATCTATCACACGATGATGCGGCTCGGACTGTCACCGGCGCGGCTCAAGGCGTTCGTGCTGAACCTCGGCGCTGGACCCGACGTCGATCAGGCGCGCGCGTTCCTGTCCGCTGTCGGACTCTCACTGTTCCTGGAAGAGATCGACTCGTCGGCCGAGCAATTGAGCGTCGACGAAACGCTACGCGTCCTCGAGGACTACAAGCCGCTCGACGTCGAATGCGCGGCGATGGGGCTCGAACTGTGCCGCGGTATCCGCGCTCGCTACCCTGACTGGCGCCACCTCGCCGACGGCGACGGCGGCGACGAGAACCTCAAGGACTATCCGATCGAGGAAAACCACGAGCTCACGATCCGCAGCGTCATCGACAACCTCATGCTCTACCAGGAAGGCTGGGGCGTCGGGCGCATCAAGCACTCACTGACGTACAGCGGTGGACTCAGCCGCAGTTACGTGCGGACCTACGCGCCGGCGCGGCGCTACGGCTTCGATGGCTTCAGTCCCTACGCGCAACCTGCACGTCGTCGAGACTGCCGAAGGCATTCCGTTCGCGGCGCTGACGCGCTACGACGTGCCGACGCTCTACGCGCTCAAAGGCGAAATCGTCGGGCGCGGCGTGAAGGCGGTCATCGGGACTCGACATGCCGATCTTCCCGAAGCGGCGATTCCAGCACGGCGCGATGCCGGCCGAGGCGATGCACACGCGACTTCGCGGCACCGAACATACGTACCGGCGCGCGTTCCACGGCCTCTACACGTAGTCTTACCGAGGGGCTTTGCCCCTCGGACTCCCCGACACGCTCTCTCGCGCGCCGCTTCGCCGGCGCGCTCCGGTCGCGTGGCTCGCTCGCGGCGCTCGCTCGCGCTGCTCAGACCGCCCTGGCGATTTATGAGATAAATTCTAGAGTCGTGCGATGACGCTCTACCCTGCGGGGTCCGCCGCGCGAGATCGCTTCGTTCTCGAACGGCGCCCACTGCGCGCGACGCACGATCCCTGGCACTCCCACGCGCGTACTCGTCGAGGACGAACTGGCCGCCGACCGAACGGTCGTCGGCGTGGGCACCGTGTTCCTCACCGGTCGCGAGTGTCCTTGGCGCTGCGTGATGTGCGACCTCTGGCAGCACACCACGGAACGCGACACGCCTGGCGGAGCGATTGCGGCGCAGGTCGCCAACGCGCGACAGACACTCGATCGCTCGAACCAGCCGGTCAGCCAGATCAAGCTGTACAACGCCGGCAGCTTCTTTGATCCCCGCGCTGTGCCAGACGACGACTACGATGGCGTGGCGGTCGCGGTCGCAGGCATGTCGCGCGTGATCGTCGAGTCGCATCCGGCGCTGGTCGGCGAGCGCACTCGACGGTTTCTCGAGGCGCTGCACCGCCATCAGGCGGCTGATGTCGTCCCAACACTCGAAGTCGCGATCGGGCTCGAGACGGCACATCCCGAGGCGCTCGAGCGGCTGAACAAGAGGATGACGATCGGTGATTTTCTTCTCGCCGCCCGCCGTCTCCGGTCGCTTGGCGCCGCGCTTCGCGTGTTCCTGCTCGTGTCGCCGCCGTTTGTCCCGAAGGATGAACAGGACGAGTGGCTGCTCCGCTCGATCGATCTGGCGTGTGAAGCCGGCGCGACGGCCGTGTCGCTCATACCAACGCGACCGGGAAACGGCGCGCTCGACACGCTCGAAGAGGACGGACTCTTCCGCCGGCCCTCTCTGCTCGATCTCGAGCGGAGCCTGACGCTCGCGCTGGCGCGCGTGCGCGGACGGCAGACCCGCGTGTTCGCCGATCTCTGGGATGTAAAGCGCTTCGCCGATTGTCAGCTCTGTCTAACGGCGCGCCGCGAACGCCTGCGCGCGATGAACATCGGGCAGCACCTTCAGCCGCCGGTGTCGTGTCCGCGCTGCGGGCAGTGCTAGCACCTGACTCGTGAGCCAACCCAGGCTGAACGCGCCGACGGCTACGGTTCACGATGAACACGATGACCCGATGAACACGAAGAGAACCTCGAGGGATCCATCGTGAACATCGTGTCATCGTGCGCATCGTGATGTCCCGTGGGATCGTGAGAGTTTCATGAGAGGGCTTTTAGCCTCATTCGATCGCAATGACGCGCTCTGTTGACGTCGATATCGCGATCGTCGGCTCAGGATTCGCGGGCGCGTTGTGCGCGCTCGCCCTCCGGCAGCGCGGCCGCCGCGTCGCCCTGATCGAACGGGGCCGCCACCCGCGATTCGCGATCGGCGAGTCCACGACACCCCTCACCAACCTCCTGCTCGAAGAGCTCGCCGACCGATACGACTTGCCACGGGTTCGATCGTTCTCGAAATGGGGCACGTGGCAGCGAACACGCCCCGATGTCGCGTGCGGTCTCAAACGTGGGTTCACGTTTCTCTTTCATCAGCACGACGAGCGATTTGTCGACGACGGCGCGCACACACGTCAGCTGCTCGTCGCGGCGAGCCCGAACGACGAGGTTGCCGATACGCACTGGTACCGCCCGGCATTCGATCACGCGCTGGTCGAAGAGGCGCAGTCGGCGGGCGCGATTTACATCGACGAAACGCGTCTCGAGCGCATCCGCGACACGGCCCGTGGAATCAGGCTCGAAGGCACGCGCGACGGACAGGCGGTCGAGATCGAGGCCGGGTTCGTCCTCGATGCCAGCGGCCCTCGCGGATTTCTGACAACGGCATTCGGCATCGGCAACGCACCCCTGAGATGGTTGCCACCGACACAGGGCCTCTTCACGCACTTTGAGGGCGTGGATCTCTGGGCCGACATCGCGCCCGCGGACGGCTCTCCTCCATACCCGCCTGACGCGGCGGCGCTCCACCATGTGTTTCCAGGCGGGTGGATCTGGGTGCTGCGCTTCAACAACGGAATCACGAGCGCCGGCGCCGCGCTCACGGATGGACTCGCCGCCGACCTTCGTGCTTCCGAGGGCGCGCCCGCGTGGGATCGTCTGCTCGAGCGCCTGCCGTCGGTTCGCGAACAGTTCTGCTCGGCCAGCGCCACGCTCCCGTTCATCCACACGCCGCGGATCGCATTCCGATGCCACCAGGTGGTCGGGGCGAAGTGGGCCTTGCTCCCGTCGGCCGCCGGCGTCATCGACCCCCTGCTCTCGACTGGATTCCCGCTGACGCTGCTCGGCCTGTCGCGGCTGCTCGAAGTACTCGACACGACTGTTCCCGGCGCTGAGCGCGAGGCCGCCCTGAAGACATACGCCGAAACAACCCAGCGGGAACTCGACATCACCGAACAGCTCGTCGGCGCGCTCTACGCATGCATGGCCGACCCGCCACTCTTCAAGCGTCTCAGCCTGCTCTATTTCGCGGCGGCGAGCTATAGCGAGACCGTGCGACGACTCGGCCGGCCTCAACTCGCGCCGGGGTTCCTGCTCAACGAGCATCCGCGATTTGGCGTCGAGCTCAGGGAGTGTGCGGCGGCTGCGGCCGTCGCACCCAAGGGTGACCACCGATCCGCTCTCGTTGAACGAATCGATCGCGCGATCGAGCCGTTCGATACCGCTGGCCTCCTCGATCGATCGCGGCGTGACTGGTATCCGGTCCTGGCCGACGATCTCATCGGCAGCGCTGCGAAGCTCGAGGCGTCAGCCGACGATGTCAACCGTCTGCTGTTGCGGTGCGGGCTGGTGAGGAACTGAGTGCCGCGGATGAGACAATCTCTGAGGGGACGGCGACTCCACTAACCTTGCTTTCGGCGTCGCAGCAGCAGCTTCAGCCACAAGAAACCTACGGCGACGAAGGGTACCAAGTAGACCACGACGAGGCCTGGCGGCGGCCGGAGATCGTAGGTCGCGTCGACTTCGGCCTCGACCGCTGCCGGACCGAGTGGACCATCAATCGTCACGCGCACCTGGAAACGCCCCTCATGATCCATCACGAGCGCTGAAAACCACTGCGAGGCATTCCTTCCCTCTGATTGAGCCGGGGCCTCGATCGTCGTACCAGCGCGGCCGAGCGGCCTGATTGCGACCTGCACGCGCGTGCCGGGCGGTGGCGGCGTACCGAAGGTGATCCAGAACCTCCCCGCTGCCGTTCCATCGTCGGTGCTGTCGGGATCGGCCCAGATGGAGAGCTTGTACGGCCCGACCATGCGGTTCGATACGAGTGGAATCGGCGGACCCGCATGCCCAAGCGCGGGGCCGCTCGTGAATAGGAGGACCACAATCGAACCAACGAGAACGTGAGATCTCACTCCGCTAGTCCCAGTCCTCTCATCTCCATTGGCTGGAAGAGAATCCAGATTGCAGCCGCGCCCAGACCGGCCACGGCGATGGCCCATGGCAAGGTCGCCAGATTCGGTCGGCTCGGATAGTCGCGACGCGAGATGACGTGCATCACGGCGATCGATCCAGCGATGCCGAGGAGGATGCATCCCAGTTGAATCGGGAATACCGCGCCGGGGCGCATCCCCGCCCAACGCCAGAGCGGATTGCCGAGAACCGGTCAACCCGTCAGATCGATCGCCGCGCTCTGCGTGACGGGAACGACCGTCAATGCGCCGGTCAGGAAATGGAAACCATAGTGCGCAAGCCACATGGAAAAGCCGAACGGAACAAGTCCGTAGGCGTATCGCAGCGCGATGCGACCTGTCGACACCGTCTTGTCGCGGCCAAGCGCTCGCGTCAGCCTGGCAGCACTACCGAGCAACACCAGTGGCGCAATGCCGAGGCCGACCACGAATAGACATCCGAGCACCAAAAATTCAGATTTGCTGCCAAGCGTCTGGGCCAACCACGCTTCGACGCTGTAGGCGGGCGATACCATCGCGAATGCGTTCAACAGCGCCCCAAACACAAACAGGACCGCGAGCACAGCGATATCCGGACGGTTGGTCAGCCTCCCGATACCGGATCGACGACGAGCATCGGCCAGCTCCAGGCCCGGCGTACGGACCGAGATGGCAATGTTGTCGTGTGGACAGGCGTGAACGCAATCCAGGCAGAACGTGCAGTCGATGTTGCCGACCTTCGCGGGCAGATACAAGCCCAGTTCGCAGCCACGCTGCACCAGCTGGCCAGACGCCTCCGGCGTTCGCCTTCCCGCGATGCAGTCAGACGTGCGACAGGACTCGCAGGTTGACCGCTGTCGAATCTCGAGCTCGAGCGGCGACATCGTCGACGCAACAAAATTGAACTGACCAACCGGACAGAGGTGCTTGCAGAAGCTGGCGCCTTTGAAGACGAGGTCAATCGCCAGCGCCGCGGCGAAGTACGAGAGGACCAGCAACGCCGTCGCTCGAGGCAGTGCCCACAGATCGAAGAGCTCGTACGAAAAGAGCACGCCGACGAAGAGCACGATCGCGAGCCATTTCCCGCGCAGTTTCTTGGGCCAGAGACGCGCCGGCGGGTGAACGTGGCGACCGAGGTCGCGAACGAGCACGAAGGGACAGCCCGCGCAGAAGAGATTGCCCGCGGCCAGCAGCGCGACGACGAGCAGTCCGCGATAGTGCACCCAGGTGAGGACCGTCGATAGATTGCCCGGTGCGACCTGCGGGCCGAGGAGGCCATGCAGAACGAGTACGCCCGCGGCGATGAGCAGGCCGACCTGCAGGAACGTGCGCGCGTGTCGGTGCTTGAGCAACCGGCCCACGAGCGGCCAGCGGAGAATGTCGGCGCCCGCAGTTGCCTCGCCGGTGACCGGCGTCATCTGCCACATAGTGAGGGGTCAGACCGGGGTCGAGCCGGCGCCGGGGTCAGACCGGGGTCAGACCCCATCAGCCGCCTCCACCCGGACGCAGGACGGTCGTCGCTCCGGCACGCAGATCGAGCGATCGATTGTCGACTCTAGTGCCCCGCACGAACAGAATCCACTCTCCAGCCATCGTCAGGCGCAGGCGAACCGTGTAGATGCCGTCGCCCTGTTCGTGCGCGCGCTCGATGACAGGTGCCATCCCCGGGTGGGACATGTGTGCTTCGACACGGAGCGTCGCCCCGCGCACGGGCTGCCCTGCCCGGTCGCGAAGCGTGATCTCCGCTCGCGCCTCCTCATCGACGACTGGAGCGAGCGGCATCATCTTCACCTCGGCCACTACTTCCTCAGCCGGGCCAACGGCTGGTCCGCAGGCGGACCACAGAAGGCACGCGAATGTCAGGAACGCGACGGGGTGTCGCCGCAAGCCTACTTTCAGGCGGCAGCACCCGCCCGACGATGCAATGCACAAGTGCACTTCGGTGTCGCGGCCGGTTCGGTCGGAAACAGGTGGTAGTACATCGCGATCACCATCGGAATGAAGACGATCGTGTTGTAGAAGAGGTGCAGTTCCACTCGCGGGATCCAGAGCTGGACGAGGCTCGTTGGAACCGGGCGATCGAAAAAATTGTGTCCGGTGAGGGCCTGAATCTGCAGCAACCCGTGTTCGATGTGGTGGAAAAACTGGATCGCGAGCGCGATCGTCCACCACCGGCGCTCCTTGACGTCCGTGAAACCCTTCCGAAGCGCGAACAGGCCGACGAGCATGACCAGCGCGTATCCGTAGTGAAGCGTTTCCGACTTGACGAGCCAGGGGAAGAACTGACCCAGAAGGCCGCGCGATTCTGGAACAGGCCAGCCAAGCGCGTAAATCTGAAACGCCTGCGTGAGGTGCTCGCCCCAGTGCGCCAGCACGATCACCATAAACGTGCGAAGCGCCACCTCGTGCCACTCGGCATTCAGCCGCTCGATGAACGGCGCGCTGTGACCTGACGGGTACGCTCCGGCGTGCGCTGCCTGCATGCTTCGCTGTCCTCCGAAGATCGGTATTGATGCGGCCCTAATCCGACATTATTCGAGGCTCTTTGGGACGGAACAATAACATGAATGAATTAGGCTCTTGGCTCTCGGCTTTAGGCTGCAGGCAAAACCATCGACTACTACTCACTCGAAGATCTGCTTGAGCCCAGAGCCCAGAGCCTAGGGCCTAGAGCCGCCCTGAGCCTTGAGCCCTGAGCCCTGGGTCTTGAGCCGCTCCAATCCTGAGCCCTGAGCCTTGAGCCACGCTCCATGGGCCATCTCAATCAAAAGCGCCGAGGGTCCGACCAGGAACAGGGCATAAAACGGCGCGTAGATGACCTCGTTGAGGCGCAGCAGCATCTCCACGAACGCGACGGCCACGACAACGACGATTTGACCCCATCGCGGCCGGACGGAGACTTTGGGATCGGTCACCATGAAGAAAATGAAGAGCTGATACATCGGGCCGGTGATTGGCGCGAGCGTCGACTGCCATGGATTGCCGGTAATGGCGCTGCGAACGAACGCGAACACGACAAACGCGACGACATAGGAGGCGCTGACGTGGAGCCGGCCGACACGCCAGACGATCACGAATCCCAGCAGCCAGATGACTGCCATCGGCCACAGGTTGTTCCCCCACTGGATGCTGAGGAGCGACACCGTTTGCGGCGCGAGAAAGAGTACGGCGCTGACGCCGAGATTCGACGGATTCCACAAGTGCCGGCCGTTCACCCTCAGGACGTACTTTGAAAGGATCGAAATCAGGCTCGCAAAGAAGTACGGCCATAGAAACGGCGACCTGACCAGGATGCCAACGCTGATGCCCGAGATGTACGCGCTCGCCGGGTGCAGCCACGTGCCGTACGTAATCCTTCCCATGGCGAGCTCGGCGCCAATAGCGGTGACGATGGCGAGGGCGGTCCGCTCGTATGCTTCGAGGATGCCGAAATTGACGTGCGCCGTGATCAGGATGCAGGTGATGAGGATCGGCGGCAGCAACCGGTTATCGAGCTTCATCATCGGGATTCCTTCACGCGATGAAGGCGGTCGGCCGCGGGGCGTTCGATCGTCTCGGTGCGACCCGAGGGCCACCGAATCGTGACTTTGCCGACCTCGGCGGTCGATCCGAGACCGTAGTGAAGCCTGCGTTGATTCTGGGCGCTGAAGCCGCTTCCACCGCTGACCTCCTGCACCTGCCGCTGGCCGTTCCACTCGACTTCAACGCGGGCGCCGATGGCGCTGCGATTGCTGACGGTGCCCTCGAGCTCGAATGCGATCCAGTGCCGGCCAGGGCTGACCGTGTTCGCATAGACGAGGAGCGGGCCACGCTGATTCGCGACAATCACGTCGAGGGCGCCGCGGTTCGACAAATCCGCGAGCGCGACCGCGCGCCCGTCGTGCGTATCGCGCGCGCCGACGTCCTGCGCGACCTCGGAGAACCGGCCTGCGCCGTCGTTTATCCACAACCGTTTTTGCTGATAGCCCGACAGGCTCCGTCCACGCATCGGCGGCCAGTTGCTGGCGTCGGCGATGATCCGCTTGTGCCCGACGGCAATCTCCGCGAAGTCGTACCAATAGCTGGTGCGCTCGCCGGCCGACACATAGCCGTTGACGAGGTACATGTCGAGCGTGCCATCGTTGTTCAGGTCACCGAACTGCGCGCCCCAGCTCCAGCCGCCGAGGTCGACGCCGAGCGTCGACGCGAGATTCTCGAACTCGAGCCCAGCGCCCGCGGCGCGAGCCTTGGGCACCCACAGATCGTTTGCCTGCACCAGCACGCCAGGTTCGGAGATATTCGTCTTGTAAATCGATAACCGGCCGTCGTTGAAGATATCGCCGAAGGACGCGTTCATGCCGCTCTTCGGCGTGCGGCCAACGCCGCTCTCGGGACCGACCTCCACGAACTTGCGGCCGCCCTGGTTGGTATAGAGCTGGGCGATCCCGTAGTCGTTGGCGAGAAACAAATCCGGATACCCGGTGCCCGAGAGATCGGCGGCCGCCGCGGCGAGCGTCCAACGCCGCGACTGGATCCCGAGCGCCGCCGAGGTCTCCTCGAACGTACCATCGTGGCGATTCCGGAATACGTACTTGCGCCCGCCATTCTCCGCGTACTCGAAGCTCTCGGGCATGATGCGCGTGGTCTTCAAGTGCCAGAGATCGATATCCTCGGACCAGTAGCCCGAGAGAAACAGATCGAGCCACCCGTCGGCATCGTAATCCCACCAGATCGCCGCGTTGGCGTTGACCCAGGCGGGGAAACCCGCGCGTTCAGACACTCGCACGAAACTGCGTCCACCGTCGTTTCGGAAAAGCTCGGGCCGGCCGTACTTGTAGAGAAACAGATCCTCGTAGCCATCGTTGTCGAAGTCGCCCCAAAGGGCGCCCATCGACACGCCGGTGCCTTCGCGGTTGACGTCGGCCACACCCATCGCTCCAGCGACATCGATGAACGTTCCGTCGCCCTTGTTGCGATAGAGCCGATTGAGGCTGCCCTCAGCGCTGTTCGTGACGTAGAGATCCTGCCACCCGTCGCGGTCGAAGTCGCCGACGGCGACTGCCGCGCCCATCGCGGCGATTTGCGGCATGATGTGATCGAGACGCTTGTCGAACGTCGGCGCCTGGTGCACGAAATCGATCCCCACCCGCTTGGCCGATTCCTCGAGTCGAAAGCCGTGACGCGCGACATCTTCTCGATTCACGTCGCTCGCGCGCACGCGGGCCGTCGAGCGGTTGAGTGCCACGACCGCGGCCAGCGATGCCACAAACAGCAGCGTCCACACCACCCAGAGCGCGCGCTGACGGGCAGGATTGGTCATGCTCAACTCGCCGTTCGCGCGCGCCAAAAGCCTTTCACCGCTGAGCACGCAGAGGCCGCAGAGCCATACTTGTGGTTTCTCTGCGTTCTCGGCGCCCTCGGCGGTGAGAAGCTTTCCCAGCGACAACCGTCGGGGCTATTGAAATCGTCATGGCTGCCTGCTCTCACACGCAAAAAGCCTTTCACCGCCGAGACGCAGAGGCCGCAGACACATCTAAGTGGCTTCTCTGCGTTCTCGGCGCCCTCCGCGGTGAGAGGCTTTCCCAGCGACAACCGCCCGGTTGAACCCGAGTCGTCATGGCTGCCTGTTCTTGCGTGCCATCGTCAGCCCGTCGAGAAACGCTTCGGGCGACACGTACCGCGTGTGGAAGGTCTGCCAATCGTCGCGATGGCGTTGGTAGACCGGATCCTCTTCGAGTGTCGGCGTCGCCGATACAGCCTTGTAGTCGGGGTGCCCGTGGGCCGGAAGCGGGAGCACCGTCTTCGAGAAGCTGGTGTTGTAGTCGCCGTCCTTGACCCAGCCGTCCCCGATCAGCACGAAATCTCTGGCCCAGCCCTGCGGCGGTGGTGGCAAGGCCGAGAACGCCAGCCGCAATTCGTCTCCCGCGTTCATGATCACGTACCGATCGTCGACGCCCGCCAACAGCTCGCGGACGTCGCCAAACTTCGTGTAGTAGCCGACGAGGTCACGCCAGCGCGGGACCGTGTTCGCGATCCGATCGTAGATCGGGATTTCGGGCTCGTCACGCTTCTCGCTCCGGGTCACCGAGAACCCTCGATAACCAAGGTCGGCCCTGGCCGGATCGAGCCGCAGGCTCTTGAGCGGCGCATCGCTCACACCGACGGCAAACCCGAGTGAGTCCCAGTAGATCTCCAGATTGGTGCGCAGTCGCAACCGGCGCGGCCGCGAAACGCCGGCGCGCGCGACGCGACCGAGATCGATCAGGATGGTTTTGTTCTTTCCGGCTGGAAACCCAAGATCCGGCGCCACGACGATCCAGCGGCCAGTCGCATCCTGTGCTTCCAGAGACAGCCCGCGAGGCTTCTGCTGTTCGCCTTGAGCGATCGCCACGTTGATGCTGCTGTCGGTCGGATAGACGAACCCGTGAGCGACGAGCCACGTCGTCGCATCCTGAGAAACCTCAGCCCCGAGCTCGAACTCCACGAAATGATCGACTGCCACACCTTGATAGGGGCCGCGCGCGAACGTGCCCAGATAGCGCCCGTCCTGCCGGCTGACCAGATCGGTCACGTCGCGACCGGTCTCGTCCCAGGCATGCTTGACCGGCTGAACAGGACGCGTCGCGCGGACCGCCAGCGCGGGCGACTCGCGCGCGAACCGCTCGTCGACGAAGACCGCAATCTCCTCGGGCCGGTCGACCACCATTAGCGACACGTGATCCACGAAATGTGTTTCCCACAGCTCCGCGGTAATCCTCACGTCGTACGCGCCATCCCGGGCGACGAGCTGATCGCCGCGGATCTTCACCCAATCCTCGGTCTGAGTGACGCCGGCCGTATCCTGCGCGTTGATCCGCAACCCGAGCGGCGATCGCCACAGAAAATCCGTCACGAATCGCATCCCCTTCCCATCGTCGGCAAAGATCCACGGGCAGGATCCCTTCAGCCGTTGCTGCGCGACGATCGGTTGATCGACGGCTGGGTCGAACTCGGCCTGGGGCACGCCGTTCGGCCAAACGATGCGCGTCACATCGATGCTCGTCCGCGACCCTAGCCCTACATGGACGGTTGCTCCGGCAATCGTCTGCTTTTGCACGAGCAGCCCCGATCGCACCTCGACTTCCCCGCCGATGCCGAACGAGTTGATCCGCTGATCGCCGGCCGCCGTTTGCGCGCGCGGACGAACGACCTGATGGTGATACCCGCGCGTTCCCCGGCCGTTCAAGCGCACCGCGCGCCCCGCTGACAATCCAACGAGGTCGAGTTGGCCGTCGGCGGAAAGGTCGAGAACGTTCCAGACGTCGGCGTCGATGAGGGTGTTCAACCGCTGGAGCGTTCGACTCTCTTTCGAAAGCCAGATGGCAGTAGGAGCCGGACCGGACACCACGAGATCGAGGGCACCGTTGTTGTCGAGATCGGCGAGAAATAGCCGCGCGGGGCTCGAGGACTTTCCCGGCTCCAGTTCCGGCCACGCAGTCCACGGCTCCTGGTTCCACCTTTGGGAGACGAGCGACGCGCGTCGAATCGCCCCCAACGTCTCGAGCGTGACGAGGTCAAGGGCTCCGTCGGCGTTGACATCTCCGATGGCGAGCGCCAGGTAACCCTTCTCACGGCTCGGGGGGCCCGCGAACCGCTTGAACTGTCCGGCCTGGAGGTTGGCGAAGACCTGAAGCGCGCCGCTCTCGTCGATCGCCGCCGCATCGGGATCGCCGTCGCCGTCGATGTCGCCCCACACGAAGGCCCGAACGCCGGTCGCGTCGGGAAAGGGCTGGAGCGGCCGCCACGTCCCATCGCCGTTGTTCCTGAGCACGAGCGTCGTCGCCGCGCGAACACCAACGACAATGTCCAGGTCACCGTCCATCTCGACGTCGGCGGCCCAGACCCCTGTCGCATCCACCGCCGGCCCGCCGGCCCCTGCGGCGCGCGAAGTCTCGTCGGTGAACGCGCCGTCGGCGGACTGGATGAACAGGCGCACGCCGGCGGGACCCGCGGCGACGAGGTCCATCTTGAAATCGTGATTCCAGTCGAGTGCGAGCAGGCTCGTGATGCCTGGCGTGACTCCCGGAAACGGCGGCGATGCCACCGCTGGTTCCAGCCGATGCACCTGTTGAGGATCTGCGGCGAACAGGACCGGACGCTGCTCGCCGTCGAGCGCAAAAGCCGTCAGCGTACTGAGCGACGTCGGCGCGCCGCCGATGGCTTCGGGCGTAAACGTGAGCGCAGTGTCTGCGGCGGACGGTGTCGCGACCGGCGTGGCCAATCGCAGGAAAGTCGTGAACGGCTCGGCAATGAGCTCGGCCGACGGAGTAACGAGCTGACGGCTCTCCCGGAACGTGGGGACGCGGGCGAGGACATTGCGAAGAAACGCGATCGCGCGCGTCGTGTCGGACCCGTTCGCGGCGCCGAGCGTCTGCTGCAGGGCCCGGTAGCGCTCCACGACTTCGGGCGGCCAGGCGCCAACGAACTTCTCGAGCCGGCTGACGGAGTCCTGTACCATCGCCGCGTCGCCGCGCTTGGCGGCCAGCCTGGCACGCTCGACGAGCACCGCGGCGTTCTCGGGTTGAAGCGCGAACAGCTCCTCGAGCAGGCGCTGCGCCTCGGCGTCGGCGTCAGCCCCGGCGGCGTTCTCCACCTCCTGAATGAGCGCCGTGCGAGCGTAAAAACTTCGAGGGTTGAGCTCGACAGCGCGGCGGAGCTCGGCGATCGCCTCGTCCCGCCGTCCGCGTGACGTTTCGAGTCGGCCAATCAGGAACCTGACCTCGCTCGACGAGGGTGCAAGGGCCGCTGCGCGTTCGAGCGCCGGAGCTGCGGCGTCGAACTCACCGAGCCGCAAGTGCGCCAGACCCAGGTTCGCCCACGAGGCGGGCTCACCCGGCGCAAGGGCAGTCGCCTGCGTGAACTCCTGCTTGGCGGCGTCGACCAGACCCACCTGCAGCGCCGCCAGGCCGCGGAAGAACCGCCGGGTGGTCTGCTCGTACGCATCCGAACCCGGCGACGGCAGCCCAGCGCGCCGCTTGAGGGCGACGTAGCTGGCTGACGCCACCGCAACAACAAGCGTCAGTGCCGCGGCGGCCCCGATCTTCTGGCGAGGTGTCATTCGCGAACGGGTGTCGAGTAGTCCCGGTTGACGTAGCCCAGTTCCGTGGTCCGTTTGCCCGCCTCCGTGTAGAAGGCCGGGTTCTTCGGCTGCCACGTCCCAAGGCCATCGACGTAGCGATTGAACATGCAGAAGGCCGCGGCAATCAGGACGACGTCGTGAATTTCCTGGTCGGTCGCACCCTCGTGCCGCGCTCGGGCGACGTCCTCAGCCGTCACATGCTTGCCGTTCTGCTGCACGTGACCGGCGATTGCGAGCAGCGCCTTCATCTTCGCGGATATCTCAGCGCTCTCGGCGTCCTTCTTCACGTGCTCGACGAGAACGTAGTCGACAGGGGCACCCCCCATGTACTCGGCCGCGATAGCGCCGTGTACGCTCTGGCAATAGTGACACTCGTTCCTGAACGACACGTGCGTGGCGATCAGTTCGCGTTCCGCGCGCGTCAGCGTGCTCGGACCGCGCAGGAGCACCTCAGCCAGCTCGCCAATCGGCTTCGCTGTCGCCGGGCTGTAGGTCAGAAGCCCCCGGATACCTGGCAGGCCGTCAGGAAGCTTGATATGCGCCATTGGCGCACTGTAAGTAGGTGCCGGTTGCCGCAGCAATAGTATGGAAGCACTAGAACTACCTCGGAACCCCAAGGCCAAGCTGAACGCGCCGACGGCCATGGTTCACGATGAACACGATGACCCGATGAACACGAAGAGTGCCACTCTACGGATCCATCGTGAACATCGTGTCATCGTGAGCATCGTGTTGTAACGTGGTGTCGTGACAGCATTTATGAGATGGCTTCTGGTGCTCGGGGTTACCGGGCCGGGCCAATACCCTTGCCTTCGATGCACTCGTAGGCACGGCCAGCCTGAACGCCCTTGAACTCCTCAGTCCGGCCGCTCGGCCAGTCGATCACCACCAAATCGACTGCGTCGCGTCGTCCAACCCCGAACGTCACCGGCAGCTCCGACTGGGAGAGGTAGCTCGATCCGGTCTTGACCATCCGCGACTGCGACGTGCCACCGAGGAACACCCGCACCCGCGCGCCAATGCCGTCACGATTCGATTTGGTCCCGACGAGCGTGAACCTGACGCTGCGGTTGCCCGCCGCCTGATCGTTGCGGAAGAGGACGGCAGGACCATTGTTGGTCGTCATCAGCAGATCGAGGTCGCCGTCGCGGTCGAAATCGCCGTACGCGAGCCCCCTGCCGACACGTGGGCGAGCGAACTCCTCGCCAGCCGCGGGTGCGACGTCCTGGAATTTGCCGTTGCCGAGGTTCTGGAACAGCAGCGGCGGCTGCGCATGCCCGGCGCCCGTACGCATCGTCCGCACCGCCTCGTCGATATGACCGTTGGCGATGACGAGGTCGACCGCTCCATCGAGATCGAGGTCCACGAACAGGCAGCCGAATCCGAGCCGGTTTCGCGACGCCGTGCCGACACCGACGGCTTTCGCCACGTCCTCGTAGAGCCCCGGACCGAGTGAACGATAGAGTCCGGCCATCTCGTTGTCGAAGTTGGTGACGGCAACGCCCATCCGGCCGGAATTGTCGAAGTCGGCCGCGTCGATCCCCATGCCGGCGCGGGCCCGTCCGTCGGCGCTGAACGCGACGCCCGCCTGGACGCCAACTTCCTTGAATGTGCCGTTGCGGAGGTTACGGTAAAGCTTGTTCGGTTGAGTATCGTTGGCGACCATCAGATCCGGCCAGCCATCCTGATCGTCATCGAGCATCGCGACTCCGAGCGACTTCGAGCTCGAGTCGAAGATGCCGCTTGTGGCGGTCACGTCCTCGAAGGTGCCGTTGCCGCGGTTGCGAAACAGCCAGCACGTATCGCCGCGGTAGGCTTCGGGCGTGCAGTACGACTTCTGCTTGCCGTCGGCGCTGCAGAAGACATCGTGCTCGGCCGACCACCTGACGTAGTTGCACACGAACAGGTCGAGCAGACCGTCGCGGTCGAAGTCGAACCAGAGCGCGGATGTGCTGAACGCCGACCGGCCGCCGAGGCCGCTCGTCTTGGTGACGTCCACAAACGTTCCCTTGCCGGTGTTGCGGAACAGCCGGTTCTGCCCGACACAGGTCACGAGCAGATCGGGGAAGCCGTCGTTGTTCCAGTCGCCGACGGCGACGCCCATCCCGTAGAGCTCGATGTCGAGCCCGGCGGCCCGCGTCACGTCGGTAAACGAGCCGTTGCGGTTGTTGCGGTAGAGACGCAGGGTCGAGCGCTCTCGTTTGTGCCCTGGCCAGTCCATGCCGTTGACCAGCAGGACATCCAGCCAGCCGTCAGCGTCGTAATCGAGGAACGCGCAACCGGCACCCATCGTTTCGGGCAGGAGCTTGCCGCCGAAGGCGCCGCTGTTGTGACGAAACTGCAGGCCCGCGGCGGCCGTCACATCCGCCAGACGCAGCCCCGGCACTCGCTGCTGCTGAGCGATCAGCACCTCGGGCAACGCCAGTGCGATCGCCGCGCCCGAACCCATGCAACGGATGAAATCGCGACGGTTCATAGCGGGCCGACGAGCCCATGCCGAAGCGCGTACACCACCAACTCGGCGGTCTTGTGCACACCCAACCGGCCCATGATGTTCGCGCGATGGACGCTCACGGTGTTGACGCTCAGGTTGAGCCGGGCGGCAATGGCGCGGTTCGAGTGTCCCTGGCAGATGAGCTGAAGCACTTCGAGCTCTCTCGCGCTGAGGCCATGATTGCGCTCGCCCTTGAGCGCCGTCGGCGGCGTCACCGTCGGATCGAGGACGGTCTCCCCTGCCGCAACTTTCTTCACTGCCGAGGCCAGATCGAGGTCGAGCGCGTTCTTGAGGATGTAGCCGCGCGCGCCAGCTTCGAGCGCCTGCGAGACGAGCGTCTGTTCGGCGTGCATGCTGAGCATCAGGATCGCCACGTCGTGGCGCGCTTCGAGGATTCGCCTCGTCGCTACGAGGCCGCTCGTCCCAGGCATGGCGCAGTCCATCACGACGACACGCGGACTGAGGCTGAGCGCCATGCGAATGGCCTCTTCCCCGTCGCTGGCTTCCCCGACGACCGCCAGCTCCGGGTCGTCTTCGAGCATGCGGCGGAAGCCGCGGCGCACCAGATGGTGATCGTCTGCCAGCAGCACGGTGATCTTATCCATCGTTCGTCCTCAAGCTGGGGTCCGCGTCGAGCGCTTCCGGCTCCTCGAGCGGAACGCGCAGCCGAACCAGCGTACCGCCTTCGTTGGGGCGCGCGAACTCGATCGTACCGCCGACGAGTTCGGCCCGCTCGCGCATGGCTATCAGCCCCAATCCACGGCGTGATGTACGTGCGCCCAGACCCGAACCATGATCCTCCACCTCGAGCTCGAGCGCGCCGGGGAGGTAGCGCAGGCGTACCCAGGCCCGGTCCGCCCCGGAGTGCCTGGCCACGTTGCTGAGCGCTTCCTGCAGGACGCGGTAAACGTGAATGCCGATCGTGGTATCCACCGGCACAACGGCGCCGGTCCGCTCGTAAGAGACGGCGATCCCCAGCTGCTTCTCGACGGTCCCGAGATACCAGTCGAACGTGCTTTCGAGGCCGAGCTCGTCGAGGATCGACGGGTGAAGCGTCTGTGACAAGCTTCGCACGCTGTTGAGCGTGCCTTGCGCCATTTCGCCGATCTCTCGCAGGTCGCCGCGGAGCGCCGATCCGTCGGGCGTCTGCCGCTCGGCCCGGCCGAGCATTGATCCGATCGCCGTCAGAATCTGGCCGACTTCGTCGTGCAGCTCGCGCGACAAGTGCCGCAACGTCGATTCGCGCGTGGCGATGAGCTGCTGGGCGAGCTCGCGACGGCCGTCGGAGAGCGACGCCATCTCGGCGAACAGCCGCCGGTTGGCGCGAATCACATAGAGGCTCGTCGCGGCAATCGCCACCAGCGTAGCGGTGAGGAACCAATAGACCTGGCGCTGGACCTGATCGTAGATCGCCTCGACGCGCTGCGCCGTCTGCTCTTCGGCCTCATTGTTCTCGATGAGAAGACGCGCCACCGACGTGCTCAGCGCCGTCTGCCACGCTTGCAGCGACACCGAGACCTGCGCGCGCGCCGCGTCCTCGTGCCCGTCGGCGGCCAGCGCGAACGTGCGATCGACCGCGCCCCAGAACTGCGCCAGCGAATCAGACAACCGATCCCGATCGGCGGGCGCGCGGCTCGCCGTCGCGAGCTCCGCCTGCCGGGCCAGGGCGTCGTCGAGGTCTCCCCTGATGCGCTCGAACTGCTTGGACCAGGCCACCATCGGGTAGGCGCGGTCGTCATCCAGCATGTCGCGCATCGCCAGCCCCAACTGGTTCAGATTGTTCTGGATGCGCAGGAGCTGCAGCGAATCCTTGCGATTCCGCTCGACCAGGTCGCTCTGGAGCGCCCGCAACCCGACCATCTGGCGCTCGATGTAGAACGAGTATGCGACGACGGCCGCTAACGTCAGGATGAGGCCAATCAAGAGGCCCGGCGTCGGGGAGCGACCGTGTGGAGAGCCTGGCGGCACGAGGGAAGAGTATCTGAGAATCAGGCCTGCGATGCGAACCGCGAGCGGCGAGCCGCGGGATTTGACACGTTTGGCGACGCAAGCCAATCATGGCGTAGTCTCAATGGAATTGATCCGCTGTCGCGCTGCGTTCATCGTTCTGGCCGGAGCACTTGTTGGCGCCTCGATCGACGCAAGCCAGGCGCCGGTCGCGTCTCAGGCTGCGGCCACCAAACCCGGAAACCAGGAGCGGCTGGCGCGTATCAGAGCCGAGCTCTTTGCGGGCACGAACCGGCCGGATGACGCGGTGCGCGAGCTCAAGGAAATCCTGGCTATCGATCCCGGCTCGGCGGAAGGACACATGCTCCTCGGCATCGCCTACCGCACGGTTGGCTCGCCGGATCTCATAGGCGAAGCGGTCGCCGAGCTCCGCCAGGCATTGGCGCTCGACCCATCGTCTGTCCCGGCGCGCTACTTTCTGGCGCACATCTATTTCGAACTCGGCAGGAACGAGCGCGCGCGCGAGGAAATCGAAGCCGCCCTTGCTCTGGCGCCCCGCAGTGCGCAGTTCCTGACCCTGCTCGGCGAGGTCGAGCGGCAGTTGAAAAACCCCAAGCGGTCGGTGGAAGTGCTTCAACAGGCGCTGCAGATCGATGGGACGTCGGCTCAGGCACATTACTATCTGGGTCTGGCGCTTTTGGATCTCGGGCAGACCGACGAGGGGATCAAGGAGCTCGAAGGCGTCGTTCGATCGGGCGAGAAACGGGCGGACGTGTATGTCAGTCTTGGCGCGTCGTATCTCGATGCCGGCCGCGTCGACGAGGGGCTCCAGGCCCTCACCACCGCGTCCCAGATTGATCCGGCGAGGCCCGATATCCAGATTCAGCTCGCCCGCGCGTATCGCTTGAAAGGTCAGCTCGTGAAAGCCGACGCGCAGCTGATGAAAGGCATGCCCAAAGGACAAGCGAACGTCGCGTCGCCCTTCGCTCAGCAGCGCCAGGTGGAATTCAACCTCTATATGGAGTTGGGGCTCCTGAGGCTCCAGCAGGGTCAGCTCACGGCGGCGGCCTCTGCTTTCCGGAAAGTGCTGGAGATCGATCCGGATCACGGGCCGACGAACCGCCAACTGGCCGAAGTCTTCCTCCGGCAGGGCCAGTACTCGCGGGCACTCGAGTACGCCGGTCGCGCCGAGAAGCTCGGTTTCCCGCTGCCCGACGACAAACGCAAGCTGCTGCAGGATCAACTGCAGAAACAGAAGAAGGAAGCCGGAGCTCAGAAATGAACGAGCGGCGGTGGGTTGCAACTGCCCTTCTCTTAGCCGGCCTGGGTCTTGCGATCGCCCCCTCATCTATATCTGGACAGGCGAATGGAGCGAAAGCCGATCGTCCGGCGCCGTTTGTCGATGTCACCGCGCGGGCAAAAATCGATTTCGTGCACAAATCCGGCGCCTCCCCAGAAAAACACATGGTCGAGACCTTCGGTTCGGGGGTCGCGTGGATCGACTACGACAACGACGGGTTTCAGGATCTGTACTTCGTCAGCGGCGCGCCTGGAGCGGCAAACGTGCTCTATCGGAACAACCGTGACGGCACGTTCAGCGACGCTACCGCGCAGGCACGCGTGGACGGCGGCGGCGCGGGCAAAAACGCGTACAAGACTGGCGTCGCCGTCGGCGACTACGACGGCAACGGCTATCTCGACCTCTACGTGACTAGCTTTGGCCCGAACCTCTTGTACAAGAACAACGGCGACGGCACGTTCGCGGATGTGACCGCGGCGGCCGGCGTGGCGGGGGGTCCGTCGGAGTGGAGCACCAGCACCGGCTTTCTGGATTTCGACCGCGACGGCGACCTCGACCTCTACGTCACCAACTACCTCGACGTCCGGCGCGACGACAATCCGTACTGCGGGCTTCGCAAGGACGGATACCGCATGTACTGCCATCCGACGATGTTCGATGGCGTGGCGGACCGGCTGTTTCGCAACAACGGCAATGGGACGTTCACCGACGTCTCGAAGGATGCCGGCATCGCCAACCCGGCGGGTAAAGGTCTGGGAGTGACCGTGTGCGATTTCGACCGCGATGGCGACCCGGATATTTACGTCGCGAACGATATGGTCCGCAACTTTCTGTACCGCAATAACGGGACCGGCACGTTTGTCGACGTCGCCTACGCCGCAGGCGTCGGCTTCGACGGCAATGGAAAACCGCAGGCCGGCATGGGCGTCGATTGCGGCGACGTCGACGCGAATGGCTTTCCGGACATCTTCGTCACCAATTTTTCAGAAGAGCTGAACACGCTCTACAGCAATCTCGGCGAGGGCCTCTTCGAAGATGTCACGACCAAGGCGGGCCTGGGCTCGGGATTCATCCCGCTGGGCTTCGGAACGAAAATGTTCGATCTCGACAACGACGGCGACCTCGATCTCCACGTGACGAACGGGCACGTCATCGACAACGTCAAGCTCTATCAACCCAATCTGTCGTACGCGCAGAAGGACCTGCTGTACGAAAATGTGGGCGGACGGTTCCGCGATGTCTCGGCGCAGAGCGGCCCGGCGCTCCAGGCAGAGCGCGTCGGGCGCGGGCTGGCGGTCGCGGACTTCGACAACGATGGCAACCTGGACGTCGTCATCTCGAGTGTGGGACGGCCGGCGGTCCTGCTGAAGAACCAGGGACCGGCCCGAGGCAACTGGATCGTGATCCGCGCGCAGGGCTCCAGGAGCAATGGCTTCGGCCTGGGCGCCACCGTTCGGGTGCAAACTTCGAACGGAGTGCAGGTGCGAGAGATCAACAACGTGGCCAGCTATCTCAGCGCTAACGATATCCGGCTGCACGTCGGTCTTGGCACCGCCAAGAGCATCCAGCAGATTGACGTGTTGTGGCCGAGCGGCACAAAGCAGACGCTGAAAGACGTGGCCGTGAACCAAATCCTGGCGATCAAGGAACCGTGAGCTTACGCGTGACTATCCGCACGTCTGTCCTCATCGCCTGCGCTGCGACCGCGCTCGTCGCGGCTGCGGCATCGCAGCCCACGCCGGCTCGCGCCGTCGCCGCGCGTGAAGACGCCTACCGCGCCAACAACATCGGCGTGACGCGGCTGGAACAATACGACTTCGGCGCGGCGGCGGTATCCTTTCGCCGCGCGCTCGAGATCGATCCACGCCTGTCGATTGCACGCCTGAACCTTGGCATCGCCCTCTTTTATGGCGGCGATCCAGAGTCGGCACGTCGCGAAATCGAAGCGGCCCGGGCCGACCTGCCTGATCGGCCGCAGCCGGATTACCTGCTAGGCCTCATCGCCCGTGGCGCGGGGCGAACCGATGACGCACTCGAAGCGTTCGGACGGGTGCAGCGCATGGATCCGCGCGATGCCGGCACTGCCATCAACCTGGGCCAGCTGTACCGGCAGGAGCGCCGGTTTCCTGAAGCCATCGATGCCTTTCAGCGCGCGATGGAGGCCGCGCCCTACAACGCAACGGCCGCCTATGGCCTGGCCAACACGATGATCCTCGGGGGCCGTGGAGACGAAGGCCGCGCCGCGATGGCCAGCTTCCAGAAGCTAAGCGAGAGCAGTTACGCGATCACCTACTCCCAGACCTACCTCGAGCAGGGCCGCTACGCCGAGGCCATCACCTCGACGGGAGCCGAGGCTCCGCTCGTCGACACCCGAGTGCCTGACGTGTCGTTCACGGATGCCACGGCGAATGTGCAATCCGCCGCTGCGTCGAGCGGACCCGCTGCGGGCCGTGTCGCGGCGTTCGATCTGGACGGCGACGGCGATCTCGATCTGGGAGACGGCAGCCGGACAGGCGTGCGCATCTGGAGAAACACCGACGGCCGCTTCGCCGACGTCACTGCCGAAATGCTCGGCGGCGCCGCGACGGGCGAAGCGACGGGAACGCTGGCTGGCGACTTCGACAACGACGGACATGCTGACCTCCTGATCCTTCGTCCTGGCGGCGTCAGCCTCCTGCGGCGCAATCCGGCCGGCGGTTTTGCCGATGTCACCAAAGCGGCCGAACTCGGCGCAACGGCCGGTCCGCCAACGTCGGCCGCCTGGCTCGATGCCGATCACGATGGCGACCTCGATCTCTTTGTCGCCAGCGCGTCCGGCGACGCCGCCAGCGCGTCCGGCACTCAACTGCTGCGCAATAACGGCAACGGCCGGTTTACCGACATCACATCCGTGTCGGGGCTCGGAATTACGAGGCCGGTGCTGGCGGTCGTCCCGACCGACTACGACAACCGGCGCGATATCGATCTCCTGCTGGTCCCGGCCACGGGCAATGCGCTGCTCTTTCGCAACTTCCGCGACGGCACGTTTCGCGATGTGGCGAGCGACGTCGGGCTCACGTCCACCGAAACTGCGGCGATGGCGGCGATCGGCGACGTAAACAAGGATGGCTATCCGGACTTCTTCTTCCCCCGGCGAACGGGCGTCGGTCTCATGGCGTCAAGCGATGGCCTGGGCCGCTTTACGACAGCTCCCGCGCCAGCCGAAACCGCCGACTCCCGCGCCGCGCAGTTCATCGACTACGACAGCGATGGCCTGATCGATCTGTTCCTCCTCACCGCGCGCGGACCTCGGCTACTGCGAAACCTCGGTCGCGAGTGGAGCGACGTCACCGCGAGGGCCATACCGCCGGCCATGTCCACGTCGCTTGCCGATGCCACGTCGCTCGCAACCGGCGATCTGGATGGCGACGGCCGCGTCGACATCGTCGCGCGCGCACCGTCAGGCGTGGTGGTTTGGCGTAACCAGAGCAAGTCCAGTGTCCGGACGCTGACCGTCCGGCTGACGTCGCGCGTCAGCAACCGCTCGGCCGTCGGCGCGAAGATCGAGATGCGCGCCGGGAGCCTCAGGCAGCAGCACGAGACCTATGCGGCGACACCCGGCCCAGCGCCCGCCGATATCCGGTTCGGTCTCGGAGACCGCGACGGCGCCGACGTCGTTCGCGTGCTCTGGCCGTCGGGGATCCTGCAGGCAGAGACCGGCGGGGCGACGCCGGCCGATGTCTTGAAAGGCGTGTTGAAGCTCGAAGAGCTCGATCGAAAACCCTCGTCGTGTCCATACCTGTATACGTGGAATGGCGAGCGGTTCGAGTTCATCACCGATTTCCTTGGCGGCGGCGAGATGGGGTACTGGCTGGCGCCAGGCGCGCGCAACACGCCCGACCCCGACGAATACGTCCGCATCGCGCCAGACCGGCTTCGCGCCAGGAACGGGCGGTACGAGTTGAGGATTACCAACGAGCTCGAAGAATCGCTGTTCCTCGATCACGTGCAGCTCGTCGCCGTCGACCATCCGATCGGCATCGACGTGCACCCCAACGAGGGTCTCGTCCCTGAGCCGCGGCCGTTCAAGCTCTATACAGTCCAGCAACCGCAACCGCCTGTAGCCGCGACCGACCAGGATGGTCGAGACGTGCTCGACCGGATCGCGCGCATCGATCGTCAGTATCCGGATGGATTCACTCTCGAACGCGTTCGCGGCTACGCCGCGGAACACACACTCACCTTGACGTTGCCGCCTCCCGGGCCTACTGGACGACGGGTGCTGCTGATGACGGGGTGGACCGACTATGCGTTCTCTGGCGACAACGTGGCGGCGCACCAGGCGGGCCTGCAACTCCTTCCGCCGTCGCTCGAGGCCAGGGGACCAGATGGACGCTGGTCCGTCGCCATCGCCGACGTCGGGATGCCGGTCGGACGGCCGCAGACCGTCGCCGTCGACTTGAGCCGCGAGATACCTTCGACCGTACGCGAGGTCCGGATCAGGACCACGATGCGGATTTACTGGGACCAGGTCCTCGTCGATACATCCGACGGGAAGGCGCCGCACACGATCTCACGGCTTGACCCGGTGACGGCGGACCTGCGATGGCGCGGCTTCTCCGCGGAAACCACGCCTGATGGCCGCGAGCCCTATGGCTACGACTACGCGCGTGTCTCGGCGCGATCGCCATGGAAACTTTTGCCCGGCCGCTACACTCGCGAAGGCGGGGTCGGCGCTCTGCTCCTGCACAGCGACGACATGTTTGTCGTCTCGCGTGCAGGGGATGCAATCGCGTTGAGCTTCGATGCGGCCGTGCTGCCGGCACTGCCTGAGGGGTGGACGCGCACGTTCCTTCTCTATGCCGACGGCTTCAGCAAGGAAATGAATCTGAGCTCCGCAAGCCCGGACGCGCTCCTGCCACTGCCGTTCCATGGCATGACGCAGTATCCGTACGTCGCGCCTGAAGCCTACCCGTCGACGCCGGCGCACCGTGACTACATCGAGCGCTACAACACGCGAATCGTGCCACGCAGTATCCCGTCACTGGATCTCGAGCTCGAGCGGCCGCAACGGTGATACTTGCCGTCAGCCGCGAGGGTTGACGTTTGTTCGCGTGCCTTAGGGAACAGGAGGCCAGGAGGTCAGGAGTTTGCGAAGCTTTCTTGTGCTCCTGATCTCCTGATCTCCTGTGAAGAGCACTGAGGTGTCCTAGATATGGAGCCCATCCGCTACGCTGCCGCCGCATGCCAGACGGATTTGCCGAATCCCAGAGATCGCGGCGAGATGCGCGCGAACACCGACCGGATGCTGGAGATGATCGACGCGGCGGTGGCCGGCAGCGCACCGTTCTTGCCGGTTCGCCTGGTCGTGTTTCCGGAATTCGCACACGCCGCCCCCGCCTACGCCACGGTCGCCGAGTTGCTCGACCGGCTGGCCGTGCCGATTCCCAACGAGCACACCGATCGCCTCGCGCGCGCCGCGCGGCGGCATCAGATTTACATCCAGAGCGGATCGATGATCGAAGTCGACCCGCGGTGGCCACGCGTCGTCTTCAACACGACGTGTCTGATTGGACCCGAGGGCCTCCTCTACAAGTACCGGAAAGTGAATACGTGGATCCCCTACGAGGTCCACTCGAGCCCGCACGAGCTCGAGGGCTACGACGAACCGCTGTTTCCGGTGGCCGACACGCCGATCGGCCGGATCGGCTGCGCGATCTGCTACGACTGGCTGTTCCCCGAGGCAATCCGCCAACTGACGGCGAACGGCGCTGAGGTACTCGTCCGGGTCTCGGCCTACATGGACCCGTGGGGCGCAACTGAGCCGATGAACTGGTGGACGATCGTCAACCGATGCCGGGCGCTCGAGAACACCGCGTATGTCGTCGCGGCCAACCAGGGCGCCAGCCTGCGTCACTATCCGCCGTACTCGTGGCCTGGCGGGAGCCAAATCGTGGACTTTGACGGAAGGCTGCTCGCCGAGGCGTCACCAGGTCCAGGGGAACGGATCGTCGTGGCGCCAATCGACATCACGGCGGTGCGTCACGAACGCGCGACCCGCCACGGCCACCATATGCTGGCTCATCTGAGGACCGAAGCCTACCCCGTCTACGCGGCGCACCGGTATCCGCCGGGCATGCGCCCGGGCGCGCCGCGCGTCGAACTGTCGTACGAACGCAACGTGGAGCTGATTGAAGAGGCCAGAGCGCAGCACGGACGGCCTGCGGTCGGCGCTCCGCGGTCGGTCTGAGAAAAAGGCTTCGAGACACGCTCGAAGGTCTTCCGAGCGCCGACCGCCGAACGCCGGAATGCGGGTATCATTGAGAGCGTCGTGTTCTCACTGCGAACAGGCGCGCTGCTCGTCGCGCTTGGGTCGATCGGCGCGCAGGCGCCGCCCACACCGGCCCCCTACACCGTGCTGTCCGCCGAAGGACGGCGTCCTCTCGCCACCAGGCTCATCAGTAGTCAGGAGATGTTCGCGCTCGAGGACCTGACGAAACTCTTCGAGCTGACGGTGCGCGAAGACACGTTGGCCGGCGGATTGACCGTCACCGCGCGAACGCAATCGATCGTGCTGACGCCCGGCCAGAGCCTCGCGTCGGTCGGCGGGCGGTTGATTTCGCTGCCCGCGCCGCCGGCGCGCGACGGGCGCTCCTGGTTCGTCCCGGTTGACTTCGTCCCGCGCGCGCTGGCCGCTGCGATGGGGACCCCCCTCGAGTTGCGAAAACCGTCCCGGCTGATTCTCGTCGGCAACGTGCGTGTGCCGAGGATCGGCGGAAACATCGAAGTGATCGGTCCGATTACGCGGCTCACGCTCGACGTGGCGCCGCCGACGCCGCATTCAATCGCGCAGGAAGGCACCCGCCTCACCGTCAAGTTCGAGGCCGATGCGCTCGACGCCGCACTCCCCACGCCGTCGGCGCCCGATCTGATGCAAAACATCCGGCCGGGAGACGCCGCGAGCCTCGTCATCGACCTCGGTCCGCGGTTTGGATCGTTTCGGTCGTCGGATCTGCCTGGCGATCGCGGCGCCGGCCGCATCGTCATCGACCTCCTCGCGTCGACGACCGCGCCAGCTCCAACGGCCGCTCCACCGCCAACGACCCCGGCGACTGCCCCGCCGCCGGTCCTCGACCTTCCCCCGTCCGGTGGCATCCGGACGATCGTTGTCGACGCCGGCCACGGCGGCACCGAGGATGGCGCGCATGGCCCCGGCGGCACGCTTGAAAAACACGTCACGCTCAGCGTGGCCCGGCGGCTGAAGTCCGCGCTCGAAGCCCGACTGGGTGTGCGCGTGATCCTGACGCGCGACGCTGACGCCACCGTCGATCTCGACGAACGAGCGGCGGTCGCCAACAACAACAAGGCGGACCTCTTCGTCAGCCTCCACGCGAACGCGTCGGTTCGCGCATCCGCGACCGGAGCCGAAGTGTTCTATCTCAGCCTCGAGGAGTACGGCGATCAGGCACAACGCGTCGCCAAGGGCGAGACCGAGGCACTGCCGGTATTCGGCGGAGGCACGCGCGACATCGAGGTCATCCTCTGGGAAATGGCGCAGGCGCGCTACATCGAGGCGTCGGCCGCGCTCGCCAAGGAAGTCGAGAGCGCGCTGCGCGAGCGTGTCCCGATGAGCCCGCGCGCGATCCAGCAGGCGCCGTTTCGCGTGCTCGTCGGCGCGAACATGCCGGCGGTGCTCGTCGAAATGGGGTTCATCACCAACGCTGATCAGGAGCGGCTGCTCACCTCCGAACCGTTCCAGGTCTTGATCGTGCAGTCGCTCGTCGAGAGCATCATGCGCTTTCGTGACCGGACGGCCAGCCCGGCGAGTCCAGCGACGGGTGCGCCCGCGCGCCCTGGCGGCGGCATGCGTCCCTGATGGCCCGCCGCACTGTCTTGCTCGGTGCGATCGCAGCAGTCGCGATCGCTGGGGGCTGGTGGCTCTGGTCGTCTCGTCGTGCGTCGAGTGGCCCGACCGCCACGACACCGCCCGCGCAAACCACGGCCGACGCCAGGAAAATCACCGCGACGCTCTATTTCGTATCGGAGGACGGGATGTCGCTCGTCGGCGTCCAGCGCGAAGTTGCGTTCGGTGAGACGGTCCTCGAGCAGGCGAAGCAGATAGTGACAGCGCAACTGGCCGCCGGACCCGCGCCGCTCGTCTCGGCGATCCCGCCCAGCACGACCTTGCGGGCGATCTATCTGACGGAGCGCGGCGATGCGTTCGTCGACTTGAGCGCCACCGCTCGAACCGCGCACCCCGGCGGCGCCCTCGACGAGCTCTTCACGGTCTACTCGATCGTCAACGCGCTTACGACCAACCTGCCGGCGGTCAAGCGCGTGCAGATCCTCATCGAGGGCAAGGAGGTCGACACGCTGGCCGGACACGTCGACCTCCGGCATCCCCTGCTGAAAAACCTGAAATGGGTCAGGACGGATAAAGGCGATACATGACACGTAGCGACGGACGGATGTCGGCGGAACTGCGGCCGACGAAACTCACACCGGGATTCCTCCTTCACGCAGAAGGCTCGGTCCTCATCGAAGTCGGACGGACCCGCGTCGTCTGCGCGGCGAGCGTCGAGGACCGCGTTCCGCCGTTCCTCCGGAACACGGGGAAGGGTTGGGTCACCGCCGAATACGGCATGCTGCCGCGCGCAACCTCGACGCGCACGCAACGCGAGGCCTCGGCAGGCAAAGTTGGCGGACGCACTCAGGAGATCCAACGGCTGATTGGCCGCTCGTTGCGATCGGTGACGCGCCTGCCGGAACTTGGCGAGCGCACCATCTGGGTCGACTGCGACGTCATCCAGGCGGATGGGGGGACGCGCACCGCCTCGATCACCGGCGGGTTTGTCGCGATGGTGCTCGCCATGCAGCGGATGCGCGAATCGGGACAGATCAAGTCGATCCCCGTGCACGACTATGTGGCGGCGACGAGCGTCGGCGTGGTCGGCGGCATGCCGATGCTCGACCTCGCGTACGAGGAAGATTCCCGCGCCGACGTCGACATGAACATCGTCAAAACCGGTGATGGCCGGTTCATCGAGCTTCAGGGAACGGCCGAGGGGCCTCCATTCGAGCGTCAGGCGCTCGACGACCTGATGGCCCTCGGCGACAAGGGCATTCGCGAGCTCGTGGCGCTGCAGCACACTATCGTCGGCGCCCTCCTCCCCCAGGCCGGCGCGCGAACCGAATGACGACGCTGGTCGTAGCCACGACCAATCCCGGGAAGGTCCGCGAGATCACCGGCATCCTCTCGGGCGCCGCCGGCATCGAGCTCGTTCCGCTCGACCGGTTCAAAGGCCTCGACGAGCCAGAGGAGACCGGTGCGACGTTTGCCGAGAACGCGCGGCTGAAGGCACTCTACTACGCGGCAGCCACCGGGTTGCCGTGCGTCGCCGACGACTCGGGCCTCGAGATTGCCGCGCTCGACAACGCCCCCGGCGTCCACTCGGCGCGCTGGCATGGCACCGACTACGCGGTCAAGTTTCAGAAGATCTACGAGCTCCTGAAGGAGCGCGGCGCCCGCGGCAGCGCCGCCCGGTTCGTCTGTCACGTCGCGCTCGCGGCAGACGGCCGCATCGTCTACGAATCCACCGGCATCGTCAACGGCGAGATCGCGCCGGAACCGCGCGGCACCAATGGTTTCGGCTACGACCCGATCTTCTACTACCCGCCGTTTCAGTGCACCCTGGCCGAGCTCGACCTCGATCGAAAAGCGGCCGTCAGCCATAGGGGTAAGGCGTTTGGCGCGGTGCGCGCATTCTTGATCCAGGGATCAGGGGTCAGGGATCAGGAAAACCGCAGCTAGGAATCGAGGATTCAGAGTCCTTCGAGGATGTGAACGAACCTCTTCCTGATCCCTGATCCCCGATCCCTGGTTCCAACCATCCCCCCGCCCCGCCCGTCAAACCCACTCGAGGAACGAATTCATGAAGACTCTTGTGCTGACGGCTTCGCTGCTCTCGGCCGCGGGGACGCCCCCGATGGCGCCTCCGGTCGCGATTGAACAGCCGCAAACGCTCGATGGGACGTGGCGCGCTCGTCTACAGGACACCTGGACCAGGAAAGATGGCGAGCGATGGGTGTCTTTGCAGCTCGAGCAAGATAGCGACCGCCATTTCGGGTTTTCGATCCCGATGGAAGAGCTCGAAGGCCTCGGCGCGCGCGGGGACCGTTGGACTGCGAGCGACGTCCGCTTCAATGTCCGGCGCGATGCCGGCACCGTTGATTTTCAGGGCAGTTTTTCAGATGGGCGCGGCAGCGGAACCTGGCGTTTCGTCCCGAACGCCGAGTTTGTCTCGACCATGCGCAAAACCTACCCGGATCTGTCGGCCGAGCAGGTCTTCAGGCTCGCGATTCACGACGTGAGCCGCAGCTTCATCGCGGCCATGAGTCAGGAAGGCTACGTCCGCCCGTCGCTGGACGAATTGACCAAGATGCGTATCCACGGCGTCGACGCGGGCTACGTCCAGGGGCTGAGGAAGGCCGGATATAGCAACCTGACCGTCGGCGAGCTCGTCAAGACGCGCATCCACGGAGCCACGCCGGCCTTCGCGCAGGAAGTCAGCGCCGCCGGCTTCGACAAAGTGTCGATCGACGACCTCGTCAAGATGCGCATTCACGGCGTCACCCCGGAGTTCGTGCGCGAGCTAAAGGACCTCGGTTACAAAGATCTGCGCGTCGACGATGTTGTCAAGCTGCGCATCCACGGCGCCTCTCCGACGTTCATTCGGGAGATGGGCGATCTTGGGTACAAGAACCTTGCGCTCAACGACGTCGTGCGCATGCGGATCCACGGCGTCACCGCGCAGTACGTCAAGGAACTGCGGGATCTCGGCTACAACAACGTGCCAGTCGACGATCTCGTGCGGATGCGCATCCACGGCGTCACACCGGAGTTCATCCGCGACGTCAACGCGGCGGGCTTCAAGAACATGACCGTCGCCGATCTCGTCGACTTCAGCATTCACGGGCGCCGCTGGCTCAAGAAGCGGGCGTAAAGCAGGAGACAGAAGACAGGAGACAGAAGACAGGAGACAGAAGACGAAAGACAGAAGACAGAAGACAGAGACAGAAGCTAGGAGCTAGGAGCTAGGAGCTAGACCGAACAGAAACTCCAGCGCCTGCGGAAATCGGCCCGCCCAGGCGGCCTCCGAGTGTGCCGCGCCGGACTCGACCGTCATCCGGAGCCGGCGCGCCCCCAGTCCTGACTTCCGCAGGATCGTCTCGAGCCGGCGCACGTTGAGGACCGTTTCCCGATTCCAGTCATCCCGCCACGTCTCGGCTGTTCCGACGCCGAGATAAACTCGCTGCGGCCAGCGCCGGACCCTGCGCGCCTGCCGCAACAACGCGCCGCGTCCGACGTAGAGCGACGGACTCTCGAGCAGCAGCCGGCCGAATCGTCCAGGATTTTTCATCGCCGTGAAGAGCGCCGCGACGGCGCCATAGGATGACCCTCCAAACGCGGTGTTCGACGCGCCGCGCGCGACCGGGTACTCACGCTCGATGAACGGCATCAGCTCGGTCGTTACGAACGCCGCATACTCAGGCGCCAGCGGATCGCGGGCAAATGGATTGCGATCGTCCTCGACCGGCAAGTATTCGCGCGCCCGCCGAAGCTCGCCGTGATCGATACCGACGATGACGAGCGGAGGAATCAGACGACGCTCGATGAGCCAGGCAGCGGTTTCGGCGACGCGCCAGGTCACACCCGTATAGGCGCGCGATGAGTCGAAGAGGTTCTGTCCATCGTTGAGATAGAGCACCGGGGCACGCGCAAGCGATCGCGCACCGTCTGGCATCCACACGGTGATCCGTCTCGACAGGCCGAGCACGGCGCTTGCAAACTCTATCGTGTCTGATGAGTAAGGCTGAGCTTCTGTCATCGTTTTTCAAGTTACACTTCCGAAAAAGGGAAGTCGTTACCCTGTCTACGGCCCACCGGTATTCTCTCGCGATTCTCATCAGCCTAACCGCGCTACTCCTGCGCATGGTGATGGCTCCGCTGTGGGAGACCACGGCACCGTTCGCGCTGTTCATGTTTGCTACGGTCGTGACGGCGTGGCGTGCGGGCCAGGGTCCTGCGATGCTCACCGGCGCAATCGGGTTGGCCACCCGGCTCTACTTCGACTCGCCTCCGGGACCTGGGCAATTACCATACACGTGGGAAGAGATAGTTCGGCTGACGCTCTACGCCGGCTTCGTCGTCGGAACGAGCGTCATTCTCGATCGGATGGGCGAAGATCGCCGCGCGCTCGAAGACCGCATCCTCGATGCCCGCAAAGAAATCGACGAGCGCCGTCGGGTCGAGGCCGCGCTCGAAGCGGCGCGCGCCAGCGCGGAAGGAGCCAATCGGCTCAAGGACGAGTTCCTGGCGCTCGTCTCGCACGAGCTGCGAACACCGCTCAATGCGATCATCGGATGGGTCGCGCTGCTGCGCAGCGGCGCGGTGCCGACGGAGCGCTCGCCCTACGCGCTCGAAATCATCGAGAAGAACGCCAACGCGCAAGCCAAGCTGGTGACCGACCTCCTCGACATCGCCCGCAGCCTCACTGGTCAGATCGAGCTCGACGCTGCCGCCATCGATCTGAACACCACCGTGCGCGGCGTCGTCGAATCCTCGCGAAAGTCCGCCGCCGCGCGCCAGATCGCGATCTCGATGACGAGCGAGGAGGGTCCACTCACCGTCTGGGGCGATCTCGAACGCCTGCAGCAGATCACCGGGCACCTGCTCTCGAACGCCATCAAGTTCGCGCCCGCGGGCGGGCAGATCGGCGTGACACTTGGCCGCAACAATGGAACGGCGGAGCTCGTCGTCACCAACACCGGCGAGGGTATTCAGCCGGAGTTCGCTCCACACCTCTTCGAGCCGTTCCGTCAGGGGGAAACCGGATCGACGCGGCGGTACGGCGGGCTGGGTCTGGGGTTGGCGCTCGTGAATCAGCTCGTTCGGCTCCACGGCGGGTCGGTGTCCGGCGCCCCCGCTGGTCCTGACGGCGGCGCGCGCTTCACGGTTCGGCTCCCGCTGCGCGCAACCGTTCAATAAAGCAGCATGCTCCTGGCGCCGAGCTCGAGCTGGCGAAGCTGCTCGAGTGCAGGTGGCAGCCGGCCCGGGACGTTCGGATCGGGCGGATACGACGGCAGTGTCTCCCCCTCCCCCGCCTGATTTTTGCGCTCGAGCAACGTCGGCTCGAGCGACGGTGGCAGGACGAGCGGCGCCTCCTTGGGAACCGATTGAGTCCTGGGCCGCCGAGCCGGAGCGTCGTTCACCAGCAGGCACACGGACACTGCAACGGTACCGACAAGCATCAACGCCGTGAGTTGCAGGTAACGCATGACGTCACCTTTGACCACGGGGCACGTCGAAGCGCCCCTGCCGAAACTGCTTCAGATGGTGAATATCGTGTCCGGCCATCTGAGCCATGATCCATCCGACCGACAACTCTCCGTACTCCGGGTGGGTGAAACGCCGATCGAGCTGCTCGGGCGTCAGGGCCCGCCACATTGCCAGATTGAACTGGCGCAGCGTCACATACGCATCGAGCGCGGCTCGTGCCGACGCCTGATTGTCGATCAGCATCCAGTCGTCCTGGGAAAACGCCTGCGCCTGATACGCATCCTCCGACAACGCAAAGCGGGCCCGGGTCGTGAGTGCGATCTCGGACTGCGCCAGGTGCACGAGGACTTTGCGGAAGCTCCACTTACCGGGCGCGTAGGTACCCTCGAAGTCCTTTTCGTCCCAGCGCTCGACGAGCTGTCGAATCATGCCGGGCGTTTCGACGAGTGCGTCGAGCGGTCGACGCTCGCCGAGATCCTCACCATACGGGTTGGCGACGGCCATATTGGACAATCCCGATTATGACGGCTCAGGGCTCAAGGCTCAAGGCTCAGGGTTCACAGCGGCTCACCACTCACATTCTTAGGGGAACATTTCAGCGGCGGCGGCAGTCTAAGGACAGCAATGAGCCCGACGACCACGCTCGGCCTGCTGCAAGGCACGGCTGACCTCCTGATACTCCGCGCGCTCCAGGGCGGCGCGGCCCATGGCTACGCGATCTCGCGCTGGGTGCGCGAACGCACCGAGGGCGTGCTGGCCATCGAGGACGCCGCCCTGTATCAGGCGCTCCATCGCCTCGAGGCGCGCGGCTGGATCGAGGCGGAGTGGGGGCTGTCCGAGAACAACCGCAAGGCCAAGTACTACGCGCTGACGGTGGCCGGCCGTCAGCAGGTCCGCAGCGAAGTGTCGTTGTGGAAGAGATACGCGGCGGCCGTTTTCAAGGTGATCGAGCCGGCCTGAGTGGCGGCAGGCGCCGATGACACACCGAATCAGACCTCCCAGCGCAAACCGGCTCTTTCGATTCGTCGTCCGCTCACCGAACGACATTCGTGGCGACGTGGAAGACGAGTTCGCCTTTCACATCGACATGCGCGTCGAGGACCTCGTGAAATTGGGGCTGTCGCATTCGGACGCGAGAGCCCAGGCGCTTCGGGAATTCGGCAGCTACTCGGACGGCACACAGGCGTGCGCAAGAGAGGACACGACGATGGAGCGGCAGAGGACACTCTCGCGACTCGCGAGCGAATTCCGGCAGGATGTGACGTTCGGCGCCCGGCTGCTGAGCCGAAGCCCCGGCTTCTCGATCGTCGCCGTCCTGACGCTCGCGCTGTCCATCGGCGGCAATACGGCAATCTTCAGCGTCGTGAACGCGCTGGCGCTCAAGCCGCTGCCGGCGCGCACTCCCGAGGAAATCGTCCGCATCTACACCGCCGAGAGCCAGACGTCCTGGCCCAACTACCAGGACATCGCGGCGCGCAGCGAAGTCTTCAGTGAAGTCGCCGCCCATACCGGCGCGACCCGTGCGCTTGCGACGGCCGACAACACCAGCCGGATCTCGGGCGAAATGACCTCGGCCAACTATCTCGCGATGTTCGGCGTCCCCGCGCAGCTCGGCCGCGTCTATCTGCCCTCTGACGCTCGCACCGACATCGTCGTGCTCGGAGAGCGAACGCTGGCGGACGCGGTTCGGGAGCGATCCTTCGATCGTCGGCCGGGTGGTGATGCTCAGCGGTCGTCCGTTCGAGGTCGTTGGCGTGATGCCACGAGGATTCCGCGGCGCGCGGCCGGCGGGCTTCTTCTCTGATTTCTGGATCCCGATCGATCTGCCGAAGATGGGCAGCATGATGCACGACCGCGGCAAGGTCGCGTTCCAGATCGCCGCGAGGCTCAAGCCCGGCGTCAACCGCGGCGCAGGCGCAGGCAGCCACACAGATCGTCGCGCTGCAACTCGCCCGCGAATATCCGGAGCTCGAAGAGCGTTTCGGACAGACCGAGGTGTTCCGGATCGACGGCGTCGCGGGGTTCCGCGGGGTGACACGAACGCTGGCGCCGCTCTTCGCGTTCATCGGCGCTCTTGACGATCATCGCCGGCATCGTCCTGCTGGTCGGCTGCGCGAACATTGCCGGACTCCTGCTCGGGCGCGGCGCCGCGCGCCGGCGCGAAATCGGCGTCCGGCTGGCGCTCGGCGCCGGACGCTCGCGATTGGTTCGACAGCTGCTGACCGAGAGTCTGCTTCTCGCCGCTCTCGGCGGCGCGCTCGGGACTGTGCTGGCGATCTGGCTCACTGGCAGCATGAGCTCGTTCGCCACCCGGATGTCGGCGCCGATCGAGCTCGACCTGTCGCTCGACCCGCGAGTGCTGTTCTACACGCTGGCGCTATCGCTCCTGACGTCGCTCCTCTGCGGCCTCGCTCCTGCGCGACGCGCCACGCGCATGGCGGTCGTGCCTGCCCTCAAGGACGACAACCCGACCGCCAGAACGCCAGCGCCTTCGCCATTGGCTCGTCGTCGGACAGGTCGGGCTCTCCTGCGCGCTGCTGCTCTGGGGAGGCCTCTTCCTGCGGAGCCTGTCGAACGCTCAGAACGTCGACATCGGCATGGATCCGAATGGCGTGCTGCATCGCGCGGCTCGAGTTCGAGGAAGAATCGGCCAGGTCGGGCTCGATCGCGCCGTTTCTGAGGGGCCTCCACGAGCGGATCGACGTCATGCCCGGAGTGGAGACGCAAGGACTTGCCAAGGTCGTCCCGCTCGCATTCTCTGGACGCGAGGAGATGCGCATGCGCACGGAGAGCGACCCGCTCGATCAACCGGGCCGATGGGTCCTGGTCAATCGGATCGGCCCGGGATGGTTTCAAACGGTGCGGATCCCCATCCTCGTCGGACGCGATTTCACGTTCGACGACCGGGCCGGCGCCCCGCGAGTTGCCGTCGTGAACGAAACGGCCGCGCGTCAGTTCTGGAATGGTGATGCCCTCGGTAAGCGCATCCACGACGCCGACGTCATCGGCGTCGTGGCCGACAGCAAGTACTGGAGCCTCGGCGAGGAGATCCGGCCCACGGTCTACACCGCGTACCTGTCAGCGGCCCGAGCGGGAGATAACGATCTTCCTACGCACCTCGAACCTGGCCGCCGCCACCAAGGCGCTCCGCGCCGATATCGGGCGGCTGGATCCGACGCTCTACGCCGACATCAAGCCGATGACCGACGCGCTGAGTCCATCGCTCGTGCCCGCACAGGCCGGCGCCGCGGTGACGAGCGGCTTTGGCGCGCTCGGCGCAATCCTCGCGATGATGGGCATCTACGGTCTCGTTGCGTTTACCGTCGCTCAACGCACGCGCGAGATCGGCATCCGCAAGGCCGTCGGCGCCAGCACGTCCGCGATCGTCGCGCTCATCGTTGTCCGGCACCGCGCGTCCGGTGGCCATCGGACTCATCGGCGGCCTCGGCCTCGGAATTCTTGGCGCTCGCGCGCTCAGCCGGCTTTGTCGTCGGCGTTTCTGCCGTCGACCCGCTGACGCTGGCTGGAACGACGGTGCTCGTGGTGGGAACGACCCTCGCCGCAAGCGCGCTCCCGGCGCTGCGGGCCGCGAGATCGATCCGTTGGGGGCGTTGAAAGCGGAGTAGAAGGCAGGAGATCAGGATTGGGATCAGCTGAGGCTCTGAGCGTTGCAGTAACAGCGTTCTGCGTGCTCCCGATCCCTAGCTCTAACGTCTGATCCTATCTCCTGAGCCTGTGCCCTCTTAGAATCCCGGTCGGAACTGGAACTGCCACATCCACCCGCGCGTCGGGCGGTCGAGCGGCTTGACGAAGTCGATCTCGGCGACCGTGAAGTTGAAGACGTTGACGCGAACCGCGGCGCCGACGCTGAAGACCGGCTGGTTGTCGCCGGCGGGCGTGCCGGCGCGCAGGCTCTGACCCCAGGCAACGCCGGCGTCGGTGAAGAACGCCGCTTCGATCGGAAGCGGTCCGTAGAACTGATTCGCCGCCGAACGCGCCCCAGATCGGGAACCGGAACTCGGCGTTCGCAATCGCGACGCGGCTGCCGACCAGCCGATCGAACGCCGGGCACGAACCGTTCGGCCACCCCGACGACATTCGGTGGACTCGAAGGAGTACCGATCGTAGCCGCGCACGAGACCCGGATAGCCGAGGAAGAGCGCGGGCAGCATCGGCCATCCTCGGCGTCCTCACCGAAGCCGCCCGTAATACATCCCGCGCAGCGCGATGCGTGTACGGCTTGACCGGCATCAGGTAGGTGCGCAGGTCCGCCAGCACGCCAGAGTAGGTCAACGAACCGGCGCTCTGCGAGAACTCCATGCGGTATCGGCTGCCGCGAATCGGACTCGTCGCGCCGAAGATCGACGTGTCGTAGACGAGCGCGCGCTCGAGCCTTCGCCGAGATTCAGCGTCGGAAAGGTCTCAAGCGACGTCTCTGCTCTTCGGTCAACTGCTCGCCCGACAGGTCGTAGGTCCGCTCCGTCAGGTCGTAGCTCTGGCCGATGCGGCGGATAGCCGCCGGAGAACTCCACGCGCCACGACCGGCTGAAGGGATAGGTCGAGGAAGCCGGTCAGCCGACTGGTCGCGCTGGAGGTAGCGATACTCCTGCTCGACGTAAGTGTTGCCGACGACGCCGGCCTGGAAGCCGCGCTGCACGTACGGCGTCTGGTCGAGCGACAGGCCCCAATTCCAGCGATGTGTCCGGTTGAGGTAGAAGATCGTGCCCGCCGAACTCATCGAAGCGGCTCGTCACTTGAGCGGCCGTCCCGATCACGTGATTGCCGAGCATGTCGCTGAAGAGGAACGATACGCCGCCCGACGCATAGGTCCCGAACGGATCGACGCCGACGCCGAACGACGGCTGCCCGCGAAATCGAGCCTCCACTTCGGCTTGTACTGGCTCGGGAATCGATGCACCTCGGTGCTGGTCGGCAGGCCCCACGTCGGATCCTGCAACGCTTCGACGACGAGGCCGCCGGCCTCGCTGCGCGGCGGCAGCACCGCGGCATTGCGCGGAAGCTCGACTGGACGGTTCGCCCGGCGAGCTGCTCCGCGGTGTCGAGCGCGTAGATGTTGTAGCCGTCGTTCTCGTAGGCGCTGAAGACCAGCCGGCCGCCGGCGAACGACATCGCCGGGCTGAGCGCCGTGATCGCCGCTCGCGCCGGTCAGCATGTTCGTCAGCTGCGTCGTCTTGGCCCGTCGACCTGCATGCGATAGATGTTCGTGATGCCCTGGCGATCGGACAGGAAATAGATCGAACGGCCATCAGCGGCCCACTGCGGGCTGATGTTCTTGGCCTCTCGAAACCGCCGAGCTCGCTGCACGGTCCCGCTCGGCACCTCCATCGTCGCCAGCCGCAACTTGCCGGGCTTGATGGTCTCGAGATTCGTCGTGAAACGATCGGTGCTGAACGCGATCCGTCTGTCCGTCGGGCGACCACGCCGGATCGATCTCGGCGTAGGCGTCGGTCGTGAGGCGGCGCAGGCCGCTCTTGTCGTCCTTGCCGGTCTCGAGGTCGAAACGAACAAGTCGGTGAAGCCGCCGATCATCGCCGAGAACACGATCTGCTTGCCGTCGGGCGACCACGCCGGGTTGACGATCTCGTTGACCTCCTCAACCGGATCTCGCGCTCGGTCCTGCCCTCGGTCGACATCGACGATCGTGAGGACGGGCTCACCCTTGGCGAGGCCGCGGGAAGACGAACCGCTTACCCGCCTGATCCCAGGCGCCCAGCCGAGGTCAGGAACGACAGGCTCTCGTAGTGGGTGTTGGTGGCGGTGTTGGTGATTTTCTTGATGACCTTGCCCGTCCGCGCGTCGGCCACGAACATGTCGATCGAGAACAGATCGCGCTCGGAGAAAAAGACCAGGCGAGAGCCGTCCGGGCTCAGCTCCGGGCCCGACATTGAGCTCGCCCCGCTGGCTTGTCGCTGGTGATGAGCGGCGCGCGCAAACGACGCCGGCATCTTCGTCGATTCGGCGATCGGCCGGAACGCCTCGAACTCGGCGTTGTGCCACTCCCTCGTCAGTTCCTTGGTGCTCGATCTGGAGCACCGACTTGATGGCCGTGTCGTAGGTCGCATCGCGCCCCGCTGCGGCGCGCAACATGTTCGCCGACCGCGCCGTCGCCGTACTTGCCGCCGATGTACGCCCAGAGAGCCTGCCCGTAGCGGTAGGGGAAGTACTTCGGATTGTCGAGCTTGTCGATGTCCGGCAGCTGTCTCGCGGCGCGTCGCCTCGCGCATCCACATCGCCGTCAGCGGATCGACCGGGCCGATCGACAGGTATTCCGCCATGCCCTCGATGAACCACAGCGGCAGGCCAGAGCGCCCGGGGTGCTCCTGAGCTGACGTTCGTGCCCGTGATGTCGTACTGGAAGGCGTGCACGAGCTCGTGGCCGAGCACGTGGTCGCTCGCCTGCGATCGGGCCGGCAAACGGAAGGACGATCCGTCGCTTGTAGGCTTCGGTGACGCCGCCGGTGCCCTCGCCCAGGTCGCCCTGGATGGCGTTCGTCTGCCGGAAATGCGACGCCGCTCGCGTAGAGGATGAGCGGCTGCCGCGTGCTGAGCTGATGATTGAGCAGCTGCGAAAGGCGCGTGTACCAGCGCTCGGCCATCCGCGACGGCCAGCTGCGCCGCCGGCTCTTCCTCCGGGTAGTAGTAGATGTCGAAGTGGTCGGTCTTCAGTACCTTGAAGTCGAATTCCCGGTACTGAACCTTGTTCCGGCCGAAGTAGCCGCCCTGGGCAAGGGAAACCGAGGGCAGCCCGAGCAGGAGACACAGGGCTGTCGCGACGAGCGTGGAATGACCGTTCATATCGTCCTCGCTGTAGCAACGGATATGCCGTAGGTCTGCACGCATCTTCCTTGAAGAAACCATCGGATGCGATGGCGTTCGATGCGTGTCATCATGCCCGCTCGACCAATTCTGAGGACGGCAGTGTCCCCTGCCAGCGCTGATCGCCGGCGTCATCCAATTTTCACAATTTGCACGCGGATGACGCCGATCGCGCCTGTCTGATCACGCGGATCTAGTCAGACAGATCTCGCCGACGGACGGGCTACGGATGTCGAGGAATGGACGGGTCGCTTAGGAGTTCCGTGGCGGAGGCGACGACAGAAGCGGGGACACTCGAAGATGAGTGCCCCCGGGCGTGCGAGAGCTAGAGCGTCCAGCCGGTGCGATACTCGCGCGACAGGAACTGGTTGGGATCAACCCCGCCATCGCGGTTGTTCTCGGACGTGACCTTGTTGGTCACGCGGCGGTTCGCCCCGTCGTAGAGGATCTTCCCGCCGGCACGCAGCGAGACGATCCCGAGCAGCATGACTTCGGTCAGCTGGGTGGCGTATTCGAACGGGCAGGAAATCTCCTGGCGGTCCTTTGATCGCGTCCACCCAGTTCATCTCGTGCGCTTCATACGGAATCCGCGGCAGCGTCTGCTTGGGTTCGCGGTCGTGACGCGTGACGCGAGTCGGGCAGCAGGCGCGGGTTGAGGCCGTAGGTTTCCTGCAGCATCTTCCCCTTGCTGCCGATGTAGAGAATCCCGCCTTCGCCATTCAGGTTCTCGTCGCCGATCTCGGCGGGCTTGGGTGGCGTGAGCCCACCGTCGTACCACGTGAGCTTGACGGCCGGCATGCTGCCGCGCGCCGGGAACTCGTAGTAGGTCGAGGTCGCGAGCGGGAACGAGGCGCCGTTGAAGGGCGTCGACTTGGTCTCGATGACGGTCGGGAGCCCGAGCTTCAACGACCAGAACGGGTGATCGATGAGGTGCGCGCCCATGTCGCCGAGTGCGCCCTGGCCCCAGTCGACCCAGCCGCGCCAGTTGAACGGATGGTAGATCGGGTGGTAATCGACCTGCGGCGCAACGCCGAGGAACAGATCCCATGAGAGCTGATCGGAAGGCGTATACGTTGCCCGACCAGCGCCGCAGCCAGCCTCGCGCTGACATCTTCAGCCACGCCACCTCGAGGCTGCCGTCGCCGGATCCTGCAGGCGCGCCGGAAGCGGCGCCGGCCGCGGCACGCCCTGCGGCCAGTAGCCGAGCGGCCGGTTCGTCCAGACGTGCACTTCGCGCACGTCGCCAATCGCGCCAGACGTGATGTACTCGTAGCCGAGCCGGGCCTCATCGCGCGAGTGGCCCTGGTTGCCCATCTGGGTGATGACCTTCGGATGCTCCTTGGCCTTCTTCGCCAGGTGGCGCGCTTCGTCGACCGACCAGCAGAGCGGCTTCTGGACGTAGACGTGCTTGCCCACGTCCATCGCCGCCGACGCGATCGCGGCGTGCATGTGGTCGGGCGTCGCGACGATGACCGCGTCGATGTCCTTCTGCTTTTCCAGCATCTCCCGGTAGTCGCGGTATTTCTGGATCTTGGGCAGCTGTTGATCGACGAACTTCGTGAGGTTCTCGGCCTGGTTGCCCCGCGGGCGCTTTTCATTCGCCGCGAGCTGCGCCGCGGTCGGCGGACGCTTCTCTGGAAGGGGCGGCTTGGCGCCCTGGCTGGCGATGGCGGCCGCCTGCTTCTTCCACTGCTCGATTCTCGCGTCGAGCAGCGCGAAGTCCACGTCGCAGAAGGCGACGATGTTCTGGCTCATGACGGCGTTGGTGTTGCTGCTGCCCATGCCAGCGACGCCGACCGTCGCGATGTTCACAGTGTCGCTCGGCGCCTGGAAGCCACGCCCGAGCACATGCCTCGGCACGATGACCAGCCCCGCTCCTGCCGCCGCTGTCCGGGTCACGAAATCACGCCGCGAAACTCCTGCCGATTCGGCGTCCGGCTGAGCTTTGTCTCGTTCCGTCATGGTCAACCTCGCTAAGAAAACTTCAGGGGTCAAACGGATTATTGTACCGCTAAACGCTTCCGCGGAGTCAGCCCACCGAACCGTCCGCGGTAACAGACAGTCCAAGATCATCCAAGCCACGGATGACACGGACAACACGGCTCACAGCGGCGGGCGTTCTCGGCACCCTACCCTTTATAATGAGCAGCTTTCCGTCGATATGAGTCTCGCTGCCGGCGATCGGCTCGGCCCGTACGAAGTTCTGTCCGCGCTCGGCGCGGGCGGTATGGGTGAGGTGTATCGCGCGCGCGACGCGACGCTCAAGCGGGACGTCGCGCTCAAGGTCCTGCCCGACGGTTTCGCCCTCGATCAGGAGCGGCTCGCGCGTTTCAAGCGCGAAGCGCAGGTCCTCGCCTCGCTCAATCACCTGAACATCGCGGCGATTTACGGCTTCGAAGAATCCAACGGACTTCAGGCGCTCGTGCTGGAGCTCGTCGAAGGTCCGACGCTCGCCGATCGCATTCGACTAGGACCAATTCCTGTCAATGAAGCCATCCCAATCGCCCGGCAGATCGCCGAGGCGCTCGAAGCGGCCCACGAGCAGGGGATTGTCCACCGTGACCTCAAGCCGGCAAATGTGAAGCTGCGACCCGACGGTACTGTAAAAGTGCTCGACTTCGGCTTGGCAAAGAGCCTCGAGCCGGTCGTTGGAAGGTCCGGCGACGTCGCGGCATCACCGACGATCACCAGCCCGGCGATGACCGCCATGGGCATCATCCTTGGCACGGCCGCCTACATGAGCCCCGAGCAGGCCAAGGGGCAAGCGGCTGACAAGCGAAGCGACGTGTGGGCGTTCGGGGCGGTGCTCTACGAGATGCTGTCGGGCCGGCGTGCGTTCAGGGGCGACGACGTATCCGACACCCTGGCGTTGGTGCTCAAGGGCGAGCCGGACTGGAGCGCGCTGCCACCAGACGACTCCGCGCTCGGTGCGAATGCTGCTGAAGCGCTGCCTGACGAGAGATCGCCGCGCGCGCCTGGCCGACATGTCCGTCGTCCGCTACATCCTTTCGGACGACGCCGAACTGGCCGAGCCTGCCCCACTCCAACCTGCGCCGCGGCGGCCGCTGTGGCGCCGCCTCGTCGGTCCCGATCGCTGCGGCCGTCGTCGCCAGCGCGCTTGACTGCCGTCGACGGTCTGGCTCGCCACTCGTCCCACCCCTCCGCGTGTCACCCGCTTCGCACTGCCGCAAACCGGACCCGCGTCGCTGCGTCGTCGACCAGCAATCTCGCGACCTCGCGATCACACCCGAAGGAAGCGCACATCGTCTACAAGGGAACCGCCGCCAGCGGAGCGACCGGTACGCAACTCTTCGTGCGCGCGCTTGACACGCTCGAGCCCACGCCGCTGACGGTGACCCGGTGCACCGCGTGCTCCCTTCGCCTCGCCGGATGGGAAATGGATAGGTTTTGTCGAGCCTGGTCCGGTCACCCTCAAGAAAGTCGCCATCACCGGCGGAGCGTTCGTGCCCCTTGCGGCTCTGGATGGTGCAAGTCGTGGCCTGACCTGGGACGAGGGAGGCAGCAATCATCTTCGCAACGGCGGCGCCGGCGACGGGCCTGCAGCGCGTGTCATCGAACGGGGGCGAGCCAGTCGTCCTGACGACGCCGAACCGCGAGCGCGGAGAAAGCGATCACCTCTGGCCCCAGTTCCTGCCTGGCGGTCAGGCCGTCCTCTTTACGATCACGGCGACGGCGGGCGGAATAGACGCCGCGCGCGTGGCGGTTCTCGACCTGCGAAACTTGAGCGCGCCGCCAAAGATCCTGGTGACTGGCGGCAGCCAGGCACACTACGTCTCGAGCGGCCATCTGGTGTACGCCCACGCCGGCACGCTGCGCGCCGTCGCGTTCGACCTCGACCGCCTCGAAACGATCGGCACGTCGGTCCCGGTCGTGCCGGAGGTCGTGACGCTGGCGAACGGGACCGCCGAGTTCGACATCGCTCGTAGCGGCACGCTGGTGTACGTGTCCGGCGGCTGGCGTGGCGCCTCCGCGGACCCTCGTGTGGGTCGATCGCCAAGGGCGCGAGGAGCCCATCAAGGGGTTGCCGGCGCGATCGTTTGTCGGGGCACGATTGTCACCGGATGGCACCCGCGTGGCGCTCGAAATTCGCGATCAGGAGAACGATATCTGGCTCTGGGACTTTGCCCGCGGAACGCTCGAATCGGCTGACGACCGATCCGGGCACCGATCAGGCGCCGGTCTGGACGCCAGACGGACGTCGCGTGGTGTTCACCTCCGAGGCTGGCGGCGGCCCAGGAAGTCTTTTCTGGCAAGCGGCCGACGGTTCGGGCAAAGACGGAGCGCCTGACTCCAATGTCGACGCGTCCAGCGGGCGTCAGCCGTTCTGAAGAACGGCACGATCCTGTTCTCGGAAAGTAACCTCGCGACCGCCGTCGACATCATGACCCTCACATTCGACAAGGACTGGCGTAGCCAACCCCTACTGGAGTCACCGGCCGCTGAGCGCCTCGGAGAGGTTTCCCCAAACGGGCGGTGGCTAGCGTACGAGTCCAACGACGCGGGCCTGCTTGAAGTGTTCGTGCGACCGTTTCCGGACGTCGCCAAGCAGAAAATAAAGATCTCGGCTGAAGGTGGCGGATCGCAGCCCCTCTGGGCACGAGACGGGAAAGAACTCTTCTACCTCGCGCCCAACGGTGCACTCATGAGCGTGACCGTCCAACCGGACAACAATTTGTCTCCGGGCACACCGACTAAGATTATTGGATGCGCCGTATCTGCGCCTGACCAGTCTGGCCATCTCGCGCAACCTACGATGTCTCGCTGGACGGCAAGCGCTTTCTACGGATCAAGCCCAGCAGCGAGTCCGAAGCAACGGCAAGTGTCGTCGTCGTGCAGAACTGGCTCGAAGAGCTGAAGCGGCTCGTGCCTCACCCGAAATGACGGGCGTTACCACACTCACCTGACATGGAGCTACTGTCGCGCCCATGGCCTTGGTACGTGGCTGGCCCGCTCATTGGACTCTTCGTGCCGGTTTTGCTGCTGGCCGGTAACCGTCTGTTCGGCGTGTCGGCAAACTTGCGACATCTGTGCGCCGCACTGGCGCCCCGCCGCATCGACTACTTCCGCTACGCCTGGCGCGCGGAAGGCGGCTGGAACCTGGCGTTCCTCGCGGGCATCACCGCAGGCGGGTTCGTTGCGGTGTACGGGCTTGGCGTGCCGGACGTCGCGATCTCGCCGGAGACGCGTGCCGCGCTTCAGACACTCGGCGTCCAGGATTTCTCTGGACTCGTACCAAGCGACATCATCGGTTGGACGGGCCTGCTTTCGTTAAAAGGTTTCCTGATCATCGCGGGCGGAGGATTCCTCGTCGGGTTCGGCACGGCCTACGCTGGCGGCTGCACGTCGGGTCACGCGATCGCCGGCCTCGCCGACCTGCAGCTCCCTTCACTCATCGCGGTGCTCGGATTCTTTGCCGGCGGAGTCGCCGCAACGCACTGGATTCTCCCACTGCTCGTGTAAAGCTCGATGCCACCGCCCGCGACCCACTCGCCACTCGAACGTCGTCAAACAGAGACGACTCCCCTCCTCGTCTACTTCGTGCTGGGCATCGCCTTCGGCGTCACGCTGATGAAGTCGGAGGTCGTGTCCTGGTTCCGGATTCAGGAGATGTTTCGTTTTCAAGCGTTTCACATGTACGGCGTCATGGCCTCTGCACTCGCCGTGGCGACGACGACGCTGGCTTTGATCAGGTGGCTTGGCCTGGCGACGCTCGACGGCGCGCCGATTGCCATCGAGCCAAAAACACTCGGGCACGGGTATCGCTACGCGATCGGCGGCGGCATCTTCGGAATCGGATGGGCGCTGACCGGCGCGTGTCCCGGCCCTCTCTTTGCGCTATTGGGCGGCGGTGATCAGCGTATTTGCCGTCACCATCCTCGCCGCGCTGGCCGGCACCTGGACGTATGGGTGTCTGCGGTCCCGGCTCCCGGACTGAAGCCGCAGGCTCCGATTAGCGATTCGCGCGAGGCGGCTGGCACTCGCCCAATGAACGCCTCACATCGGATCATCCGCCCGCGCGGAAACCGTGCCGGCGCAGCAGCGCACGGCAGGCGGGATCTCGAAGGAGCGGCGCCATCGCCGGCTCGACGTCGACGTACCCGAGGAACGGCGCCCGCTGCGCACACGCTTCGGTCAGCCACTGCAACGCCGCGTCGAACTCGCCGAGCACGGCCGCCAACATCGCGAGATCGTCGGCTCCGGCCGCGTTGCTGTCGTAGCCCTCCCGCAGCGCTCGAAACGCCGCCTGCGCGTCGTCGTGGCGTCCTTCACGAGCGGCGCAACACGCCTCGAGGAGGACGATCGTCGAGACCCCACCCAGAATCTCGCGCGCGAGCCCCAGCTCGGTTCGCGCTGCCGCCAGCTCACCGCGGGCCATTCTCGTCAGCGCCAGGTCGATGCGCGCCTGCGCAAATCGCGGGTTGATCTGCAGCACGTGCTCGTCCTGCGCCGATGGCCTCGTCCAGGCGTCCGGCGAAGTGGAGGATGCGTCCGATGCCGCTTCTGAATGATGAGCGACAGCGGATCGAGTTCGAGCGCCCGTTTCATCTCGGCGAGTGCCTCGTCGAACCGTGAGCGGGACGCCAGGAACATCGCCAGCCACTGGCGCGATGGCGCATGACCCGGGTTGAGTGACAGTGCCCAATTGAACTCGGCCTCCGCGCCCATCCAGTCCCACTCGAAGCGGAACTTGATGAAGGCGAGCGACGCATGCGCCTCCGCGAGCCCCTCGTCCAGCTGTAGAGCCCTGAATGCGGCCGCCCGCGCCTGCTCGATCAAGCTGCTGCCCGACGAGGCGCGCAGGCTCACGGCGATGAGCGAGCAGCAGTCCGCCAGCCCGGCGTGCGCCAGGGCGTACTGCGGATCTTCGGCCACCGCCCGTTCGAAGAGCGTTCGCGCGAGCTTCAACGCCTCTCCCGTCCGGTCGTTCAAGAAGTATCGGCCGCGGAGATAGAGCTGGTAGGCGTCGGCGTTGGCCGTGTGCTGCTTGCCCAGCCGCTTCCGCTGGTTGCGGCTCAGACGCAAACGGAGAGCGTTGGCAAGCTCCTCCGACATCTCAGCCTGAAGGGCGAACCCGTCGGCGACGCGGCGGTTCAGCGCCGTTCCCCACAGCTGCGACCCATCGTCGACATCGACGAGCTCGGCGGCGACGACAAAGGCGCCAGTTCGCTCGATGACGTGGCCGGTGAGCACGGCTTGCACGCCGAGCTGCCGGCCGATGTCCTGCGGATCGACGCGCTCTCCCTTGTAACGGAAGACGGTGCTGCGCGCCATGACGCGCAGTCGCGGAATCTGCGAGAGGTTGTTGATGAGGCTCTCGGTCAGACCGTCGCTGAAGTAGTCGAGCTCGGCGTCGCCGCTGCGATTCACCAGCGGAAGCACAGCCAGCGACTGAATCACGTGGCGCGCGCGACGGCGGCGCAGTGGTCTCTCCTGCTGCCCCGGCTGCGAGACCTGGTGCGTCGTCACAGTCACTGGCGGCTCGATGGGACTATGGGTTTGCGTCAGACCGGTGCCCACGAATGTCGAACGATCGACGTCTCCCGCGTCCATCGCTCGCGCGAGGGCGCGCAGGTCCTGAAGCAACAATCCACAGGTCTGATACCGCTCGGCCGGGTCCTTACGAAGGGCGTTCATCACGATCCGGTCGAACTCGGTGGGGACGGCGGCGGCGCGTGCCAGCGGCTCCGGATCGAGAAAGAGGACGGCGCCGACGATATCGGCGGCGGTTGAGCCCTGGAATGGCGGCCGGCCCGCAACCATCTCGTACAGAAGAACGCCGATCGCAAAAAGATCGGCGCGCAGATCGAGTTCCGTTCCGCGCGCTTGTTCGGGCGCCATGTAGGTGAACGTGCCCATCACGACGCCGTCTTTCGTATCGACGAGACCCGTCTCAGCGTCGGCGTCGGCGAACGATTCCCGGCCGGTGAGCTTTGCCAGCCCGAAGTCCAACACCTTCACGTACCCGTCGCCACGGATCATGACGTTCTCGGGCTTCAGGTCGCGGTGGACGATGCCGGCGTCGTGCGCCGCCGAGACGGCCTGGGCGATCTGGATGCCGATGGTCAGCGCCTCACGCACCTCGAGACGACCGCGCTCGAGCACGGTCCGCAACGTGACCCCGTCGATGTACTCCGTGGCGAGGAACTGCATCCCGGCGGCGTGGCCGACGTCGTAGACCGTTAGAATGTTCGGGTGGTTGAGCGCCGAGATCGTGCGGGCTTCGCGCTCGAATCGCAGCAGCCGTTCCTCGTCGCGGAGCGCGCGCGGCGAGAGCACTTTCAGCGCGAGTTGGCGGCCCAGGCGGACGTCCTCGGCCAGATACACTTGCGCCATGCCGCCGGATCCGAGCGGCGACAGCACACGGTAGTGAGCTAAGACGTCCCCGGAGCGGAGAGCCCAAGTGGTGCGATCCGGGGGTGAGGGCACAACCCGATATTCTAGCAACTGGCCGAGCTCGGCCGTGCCCTCACCAGAGGATGCTTACTTCTTCTTAACCCCGAGCTCCTCGAGCTTCTTCACCATCACGTCGCCGGCCGTCGCGGTCGTTGGCGTTTTGTCGATGGCGAGAATCTTCCCGTCGCCGCCGATGTAGAACGTCCAGCGGGCGGCGAACTGCTTTTCCGGAGGCACGTCGGTCCGGATCACGCCGTACACTTTCGCGACATCCTTGGACGGATCGGCGAGAATCGGAAAGTCCGCGTGATTGTCCTGCGCGAACTTCGTGTTGTCTTCGATGGTGTCGACGCTCACCATGAAATAGGTGATGTCGTAGGTTTTGAGGACTTGGCCGCTCTCACGGAGCGATTTGCACTCGGCGGTTCAACCACCGGTGAAGGCTTTCGGGAACCACGCCAGGACGAGGGTCTTTCCCTTGTAATCGGACAGCGAATGCGTCTTGCCATCGGAGCCCGGGAGCTTGAAGTCCGGAGCCTGATCGCCGACGTTCAGCGTCGCCGAGTACTGCGGCGGCGGGGGCGGCGGGGACGGCGGCTGCTGTGATTGCGGGGGCTGACCCTGTGCGAACGCGGCCACCCCGATTGCCGTGAGCGCGAGGCTCGCGAGCATCTGGACGGTCGGTTGTGGTGACATGCGCCGATGATAGCGCAAAATGCCCTCGTCGGTCCCCCATCCGCCCGCTCCAACCACAGCCGGCGTGGCCCACGGCAAACCAGCGCCACGGATCACACGGCCAACACGGATCGGGTTTATGAGATAGGTTCTACAAGGCTAGAACCTACTCATAGTCTCGATCCGTGCTGTTGCGGTGTAATCCGTGGCCCTATAATCAGCCTCGCTCGAGCCAGAAACACTGCAATGGCCCTCGCCGCCGGCGATCGACTCGGCCCATACGAGGTTTTGTCCACGCTTGGCGCAGGCGGCATGGGCGAGGTGTATCGCGCCCGCGACGCGACGCTCAAGCGCGACGTCGCGCTCAAGATCCTGCCCGACGGCTTCGCGCTCGATCCCGAGCGGCTCGCGCGCTTCAAGCGCGAAGCGCAGGTCCTGGCCTCGCTCAATCATCCGAACATCGCCGCGATCTACGGCTTCGAAGACGCAAACCTTCGACAGGCTCAGGGCAGGCGGTCCAGGCGCTCGTCCTCGAGCTCGTCGAGGGACCGACGCTTGCCGATCGCATCGCACTCGGACCGATTCCCGTCGACGAAGCGCTCCCGATTGCGCGGCAGATCGCCGAAGCGCTCGAAGCCGCCCACGAGCAGGGGATCGTCCATCGCGATCTCAAGCCCGCGAATGTCAAGGTGCGGCCCGACGGCACGGTGAAGGTGCTGGACTTCGGTCTTGCGAAGGCGCTGGAGCCCGACGGGCGAGACGGCGGAGACGCCACCGCATCGCCGACGATCACGAGCCCGCGATGACGCGATGGGCATGATCCTTGGCACCGCCGCCTACATGAGCCCCGAGCAGGCGAAGGGACGCGCGGCCGACAAGCGGAGCGACGTCTGGGCGTTCGGCGCCGTGCTCTACGAGATGCTGTCGGGCCGCCGCGCCTTCAAGGGCGACGATGTGTCCGACACGCTGGCGGCGGTCCTGCGCCAGGACGTCGACTGGACGGCGCTCCCCGCGTCGACGCCCGCGCCGGTGCGGCGCCTGATCGCGCGGTGTCTCGATCGGGACGTCAAACGGCGGCTGCGCGACATCGGCGAAGCGCGCATCGTCCTGGACGATCCCGCCGCGCTCGTGACGAGCGCCAACCTAAGAGGCGCAGACACCCAGCACCTGCCGCGACCGCTGTGGCGACGCGCGATTCCAGTCGTGCTCTCCGCGATCGTGGCCGGTGGCACTGGCCGGAACCGCCGCGTGGTACTTCAAGCCCTCGACCGCCGCTGCCGGTCACTCGATTCCCGTTCACCCTGCCGGAAGGACAACGCTTCACCGGCTATCGACCGCCGCATGATTGACATCTCGCCGGACGGCACGCAGCATGGTGTATGTGGCGAACGGCCGGCTGTATCTCCGATCGATGTCCGAGCTGGACGCGAAGGCGATTCCGAGGCACCGAAGGCTATCAGGCCGTGACAAACCCCGTCTTCTCGCCGGATGGTCGATCGATCGCCTTCTACGCCGTCTCCGATCAGACGCTCAAGAGAATTGCGGTCACGGGCGGTGCGGCCGTCGACGATCTGCCCGGCCGACATCCCGTTCGGCATGAGCTGGGGGCCCGACGGCATCGTCTTCGGGCAGGGCAAGCAAGGGCATCAGGCGCGTCTCCCCGAATGGCGGCACACCGGAAGTGCTCGTCAGCCTCGAAGGACGGTGAAGTGGCGCAGAGCCCACAGATGCTGCCGGGCGGACAGCACGTGCTCTTCACGCTGGCGACCGGCACCGCCCTGAATCGATGGGACACCGCGCACATCGTCGTGCAGTCGATCGCGACAGGGGAACGAAAGACCATCATCCAGGGCGGAAGCGACGCGCGTTACCTCCCGACGGGTCACCTCGTCTACGCCGTCGGCGGCAGCGTGTTCGCGGTCGCATTCGACGCGCAGCGTCTGGAGGTGACGGGCAGTCCCGTGCCGATGGTCGAAGGCGTCAGGCGAGCGTCGGCGCCCAGCGGCGCAGCAAACTTCAGCATCTCCGGCAACGGCTCTCTCATTTACATCCCTGGCACGAGTCTCGATATCGTCCGGTCACGTGGAGATCGCGCTGACGGATCGCAAGGGAAGGATCGAACCGCTGAAGCTCCCGCCCGGTCCGTACGTGGCGCCGCGGGTGTCTCCAGACGGCACGCGCATCGCCTTCGGGACCGATGACGGCAAAGAGGCGATCATCTACACCTATGCACCTGTCCGGCACGAGCGCGATGCGGCGACTCACGTTCGGAGGGAACAACCGCTTTCCGATCTGGACCTCGAACAACCGCGTCGCGTTTCAGTCCGATCGCGAGGGCGACCTCGCCATCTTCTGGCAGTCCGCCGACGGCGGCACCGCCGAGCGCCTCACGAAGCCCGAACCGGGCGCATCGCATGCGCCGGAGTCGTGGTCTCCGAAGCACGACACGCTCCTGTTCAGCGTCACGAAGGGGTCGGACGTGTCGTTGTGGACGTTCTCGCTGCAGGACAGGAAGGCGACGCCGTTCGGCGAGGTCCACTCGTCGAATCCCACCAACGCCGTGTTTTCGCCTGATGGACGATGGGTGGCCTACACGAGTACGGAACGGAACAGGGCGATGATCTACGTCCAGCCCTTCCCGGCCTCCGGAGCCAGCATCAGCTTCCCGTCGGAGCCTCCGGGCATCGCCTCGCAGCCGCTCTGGTCTCCGGACGGGAAGGAACTGTTCTACAACCCGGCGCCGGCCGAATTCGCGTGGGTCAGCGTCACGACTCAACCGACGTTTGACCTTCGGGAATCCTGAGACGGTGCCGAGACCGTTCCAGAACCGGTCCTCCTGCCGTGCGAAGGGCGTTCGACATCACACCGGGCGGCAGGTTCGTCGGTTTGATCCAAGCGGGACAAACGGAGTCCGGCAGGCTGATCACTCCGCAGATCCACGTGGTCCTCAACTGGTTCGAAGAGTTGAAAAGACTCGTGCCTGCAGCGAAGTAGCTATCCCTTTTTCCGCGCCGCGATCGCCCCCACGTAGCAGAGCGCGATCAACAGCAGCAGCGTCCGGAATCCGGTGACGAGCGAGAGGTACTCGCCGACGCCGCCCACCATCGCGCCGAGCAGGTTGGTGCCGTAATCTCGTGACACCGACGTCGAACGCTTGATCGCGGACCCGAAGAGCAGCCCGGCGCAGACAATCGGGCTGAACATCAGCACCGCGTAGAAGATCGATTCGACGGCACGGCTCTCGAAACCGATCGCGCCCACAGGGATGAGGTAATTGAGCGCCAGCAACGCCACGAGCGCGAGCCCGACGAGCCACGGTCGGCGCACCTCGACCTTCGTCACGACATAGTTGGCGACGAGCGCCATCGAGAGAACCGACGCAATCGCCAGCGACGCGACGACCCACGTCGAACCCCACAGCAGTGCGAACTGAATGATCGACTTCGTCTCGAGCAACATGAAGCCGGCGCCGAGCAGGAAGAACTGCCACGACCAGGTCCCGCCTTGACCGCGCAGGACGAACATCACGACCACGATTGAGACGATGAGCACCAGTGCCAGCGCAGCCAAGTAGTGCGACGGGATATGGCGGGTGTGGAGGTAGAGAAACGGCCAATCGTCGGTCGCGGGCTCGACCCCCTTGTCGCGCAGGAGCATGCGAGCGGGGCTCGGCGTATGTGATTGCCCGAACGCCGTGACGCGCTCGGGAATGACCGGGTCGACCGTCAGCGTCGACAGCCGCGGCCCGACCATCATCACGCCCAAATACGCTCGCGCTTCGTGCACGTGCACGCGCGGCTCCTGTTCGAAGGCGTTGGCGGCGATGTTCGCCAGCCGATCGACGAGCCACTGCTCGCGGAAATAGTTGTAGACGACCAGCAGCCCGTCGGGCGCCAGACGATCCCGAACGGCCCGGAACGACTCCTCAGTGAACATGTAGCTCTCCAGGCGCACGCCCGAAAAGCTCGACTGCATCGTCAGCGAATCGATGAGCGCGAAGACCACGAGGTCGTACCTCTTGGTCGTCGTTCTCAGAAAGTGACGGGCGTCGTCGGTCACCACGGTGACGCGGGGATCGGAATAAGGATGATCGGGATGAAACTGCCGCCCGAGCCGGACGATGATCGGGTCGATCTCGACCGCGTCGACGTGTTTCGCTCCGTGCCTGAGCGCCGCGGCCACGTCCGTGCCCGATCCGGCCCCGAGCACGAGAACGTTCTCGAAACTGTCGCCGAACACCATGTAGGGCCACTGGTAGAAGTATTCCTTCTGATCGACAGGGGCCATCGACTGGTGAAAGATGTTGTTGACCTCGACGACGGTGTCGGGGCCGTCCTGGCCGACGGTGATCTTGTAGTACGGGGACCAGAGCGAGCCGCGAGCCATGACGTAGACGAGGACGAGCGTCACTGCGAGGAGCCCGATGTTGACGGCCGCGAACACGCCGCCGGCGCGGGCCATCGGAGTCGTAGTGTCCGGCTTTAGCCGGACCAACGGGAGGCCGGCGCCAGGCTCCGCCGCCAGCATGAGCGGCAGCGCCGCGGCGAACCCGACGCCGAACCACCACGTGGGCGAGAGCTGGAGCCACGAGATCACGGCAAACAGGGCCACGCCGGCGAGGCTGCCAACGAGGTTGATCGTGTAGCCGCGCAGCGGCGGCAGCGCAGCCATCTCGCTGCCCATGCGCTGCGCCAGCGTCGCGAAGAGCGCGGCGACGATCACGAACACGAGCGGCAGGAGCATCGTGCTCTCGACGACGACGACCGGCGCGGCCGTGCCGCTCGTAAAATAGATGCTGCCAGTCGACTGCACCGCGACTTCGAGGCGGAAGAAATAGGCGGCGCCAATTACGACGGCCTGCAGCAGCGGAAACCAGACAAACAGCCGCCGGCGCGAAGGCGCGAGAAGGCAGCCGACGCCGATGCCCAGGAAACTCGCGAGCAGGATGAAGTTGGAGAAATAGGCCAGCAGCCGGATGTAGGCGGGCATCCAGCGAATCAGGGCAACTTCGAGGAACAGTACGAGAAAGGAGGCGAGGAACACCCTCGCCTCACGGCCGAGCGGCCGTTCAAGGACCGCAACGTCTGGTGTCATCAATTAGGCCATCACTGCTTGGCAGGCGGTACGTCCCCGTAGAACTTCCATTGGGCTCGATAGTCGCGGGTTAATGGTTGTGGTGTGAGGACGGCTCGCAGCATCTCGATCGGCATGCTGCCGGCTTTGAGAATCGTGTCGTTGAACTGGCGAGCCGTCATCTTCTTCGTATCGACAAGATCCTTGTAGAGCGAGCGAATCTGCAGGCCCCCGAGCATGTACGCCGCCTGGTAGAGCGGCGAGTAGTTGCCGGCAAACGAGCGGCGGACCTCCCCGGTCGCCGTGAAACGTTCGTGTCCGCCCCGCGTCACGACAAAGTCGACGCACTGCTCAGGCGTCCATCGCCCCAGATGGAAATTCAGCGAGAAGATGATGCGCACGGCCCGGTGCATGCGCCACCAGAGCATGCCGATGCGATCCTCAGGCGAGCGGGGGAATCCATTGTCCCACAGAAGCAGCTCCCAGTAGAGCGCCCAGCCCTCGCCCATGAACGGGGTGGTGAAAAGGTTGCGATGCGCGTTGTAGCGCTGGGACATGAACGTCTTGAGATGATGGCCGGGGATGAGCTCGTGCTGCACGGTCGCGCGCGAGACGTGAATCCCGTTGCCACGCATGCTCATCAGGCTGTCTTCCGGCGACATCGTGTTGGTCGGGTACGAGACGCTGATCGTCTCGCCGCCGGTGAAGAACGGATTCACGCGCTGGCGTTCCGGCGTCATCATCCCCATGCGCCAGATGTCCTCGGCGAGCGGCGGCACCGTCACGAGGTCGTGTTTCTTCAGGTACGCCTCGGCCTCGAGCGCGAGGTTCCGAATCAGCTCGGGCTGTTGCCCTTCCGGCACGTAGGCGTTCTTGACCTTCTCGAGCGCCTTCATCCAGTCGTCGCCGAAACCCATCTCGCGCGAGGCCTTCTTCATCTCGGCCTCGCACCAGGCGTACTCGCGGTTGCCGATCTCGAGCAATTCCTCCGGTGTGTACGCGATGAGCTCGCCCGCCAGATCCTCGAGCAGGCCGTCCCGGCCGATGGGATCGCCGACGATTTTGTCGTTGTCGCCCGAGCGATCGCTCGATGACGTGGTGGGCGCAGCACCTGCCCCCCCACCACCGCCTCGCCCGCCGCGGCCGCCACGGCCGCCGGCGTCGGTCAGCGTCGCAGGCGGGGGCGCCCCGCTGAGGCCGGCACGACTGCGGAGAAGTCGACTGTATTCGGTGAGCTGCTGCGACAACGCGCGATACGGTTCGGGGACTTTCGCGGTGAAGGCAGGATCGTAGCCATTGTAGAAACCGAACCACTGCTCGAGCGTGCCGCGCAAGACGTCGACGTACTGCGACGCGCGCATCGCATCGAGCGGCGTCGCCGTCGCGACGCGGTCTGCGACCGTCGCCTGACGGACCTTCTCGGCGATCGACGCGAGCGCGGCCACGGCGGCGTCGGCACTGATGAACTCGAGCTCTTGGCGCTGCTCCTGGAGCGCAACGATGTCGTTGGCAAACGGCACGAGCGGCGCAGTGGCTTTCCTGACGCGCTCTTCCCGGTGGAGGAGCGCGACTTGATACTCGACATGGGTGCGAAGCAGGACGTAATCGACCTGGCCCTCGCGCGACAGGCGCGCGAAGTCCATCTTCGGCAACGCCGCCAGCCACGCTGTGTAGTAGCCGCGCAACCTTGCTCGTCGCTCGTCGGAGCCGGGGATGTTGTAGAAGCGCTGAATCGCCTGGCCATCGATCGCAAAACGATCGACCGTGTCCCGAAGCTCGCTGGTCGCGGCCGTCAGAAGCGCCGGGTCCGGCACGTAGGCCGACGGGTCCGAGAACGTGCGGTGCGCTTCCGGCGGACGCTGCAGCGCCGGTTGCTGCGCGACAAGGCTGCTGCTGGTAATGATGGCAACCGCCGCGAGACCGGCGGCCAAAAGAATCCGTCTGTCAGAGATCACGTCGCACGGCCTCCCTTCCAAGTTCAACAGGAGACCAGAAGATCGGGAGGCAACATCGATTCCGAATCTTCTCCTGATCTCCTGGTCTCCTGTTCAAGAACGACAGTCACGCTGCCTAGAGTCCTAGTTTCTTGAGCTGCTCCGGTGGACAGCCGTCCCACTTGGGCACGACGGTGTTACCGATGTAGCCGATATCGGCGAACCCGATCTTGGTCGTCCAGAAGCCAGTCGCCGTGAGGTCGCGGAAGCTGCGGAAGAATGCCTGGCCATGCGTCAGGCCAGGGATCGGCTTTCCGTAGTTCGAAAGGTCGTCGAGCAGGAGACGACGATCGGCGTCTGATGCGCCGACAAACGTCTTATCGAACCGGCGCTGACTTTCGAGATCGAGCCAGGCCAGTCCACCACGCATCGCAACCTGGCGCGCCGGCTGATCGACCATGGTGAAGTCCATGAACTCCGGTACGCCGGCGTCAATCGCGCCGCCGGACCGCTCGTCGGCCGGGATGATCAGATCGGATAACACCCGTACGGTCTGATACTCGGTCGCGGTGAAGAATTTCGGCCGGTAGGCGACCCCGGCCTGCTTCGCGGTCTGGCGGGCGGTCTCGGCGAGGTGGTGCGCCTGCTGCGCCTCCGCCTCCGTCAGCGCGAAGCCAGCGGCGACCGGCGCCGCCGACAGGATCTTGAGCGCGGCTCGTCGATTGATGGTGTCCATATGCAACCTTGAACCTTGAACCTTGAACCTTGAACCTTGAACCTTGAACCCTGAACCCTGAACCGCCTTTAAAGCCTTCCCGCCTTCCGCTCCTCGACGATGAAGTCGCTCGTCTTCCACGCCAGCGCCAGAATGGTCCACGTGCAGTTCTTGTCGGGTTGCGACACGAACGGACCGGCGTCGGCGACAAAGACGTTGCGGCAGTCGTGCGCCTGGCAGTTCTTGTTCAAGACGGACGTATTCGGATCGTCACCCATTCTCGTGACGCCCAGCTCGTGGATGATGCGGCCGCCTGGCGCAAGCCCGTACAGCTGTTCACGGGTCGGCATCTCGCTCATCGCCACGCCGCCCATCTCGTCGATCAGGGCGCGAAACGTGTCCTGCATGTGTTTCGCCTGGTTGATCTCGTAGTCGTAGAACTTGAAGTGGAACCGGGGCACGGGAATGCCCCACTTGTCGACGACCGACGGATCGATCTCCATGTAGCTGTCTTTGTTCGGAATCATCTCGCCGCGGCCTGAGAACCCGACCGTCGCGCCGTAAAACCGCCGGTAGTCGTCCTTGAGCTGCTTGCCGTAACCCCTTGGCGATACCGAACCGGTCATGGCCGCGGCGGCGTGGACGTACTCACGCACGCCGCCCATGAAGCCGAACGACGGCATCCGCCGCCCGCCGCCGGGCTCGATGTGATAGCCGCGCGGGAAGTCGAGCTTCTTGTTGTCGCCCCACCACGGCATGAAGACATGCATCCCGCCGGTGCCATCCTCGTTGTGAGGCACGCCATTCAGCAACTTCGGAATGAAGCCCTGCACGTTGAGGCCGGTCGTATCGGTGAGGTACTTGCCGACGTTGCCGCTGGAATTGCCGAGGCCCTGCGGAAACTTCGAGGACTTCGAGTTGAGGAGAATCCGCGCCGACTCGCACGCGCTCGCGGCGAGCACGACGATGCGCGCCTGGACGTGATTCTCGCGGCCGGTGTTCTTGTCGATGTAGGACACGCCGGTCGCGCGGCCAGTCTCGTCGACGGTCACCTCGCGGGCCATCGCGTTGTTGACGATGGTCAGCTTCTTGGTGGCCATCGCGGGCGGAATCAGCACCGACGGCGACGAAAAATTCGCGTGCACCGCGCAGCCGCGGCCGCACTGCCCGCAGTAGTGGCACGCCATGCGACCGTTCAGGGGCTGCGTAATGATCGACAGGCGGCTGGCGATGCAGGTGATCTTCAGCTTGTCAGCGGCCTGCTTGATGAGCAGCTCGTAGCAGCGCGGCTTGGGCGGCGGCATGAACACACCGTCGGGGTCGTTCGGCAGCCCCTCCTTGCTCCCGAAGATGCCGACGAACGAGTCGACGCGGTCGTAGTACGGCTTCATGTCCTCGTAGGTGATCGGCCAGTCATCACCGAGCCCGTCGAGGCTCTTCCTGCGGAAGTCGTCGGGGCCGAACCTGAGCGAGATCCGTCCCCAGTGATTGGTGCGGCCGCCGAGCATGCGCGATCGGAACCAGTCGAACTGGCTGCCGGGCGCGCTCGTGTAGGGCTCGCCCTCGAGGGTCCACCCGCCAAAGGCCGCGTCGAACTCGCCAAACTGCTGTTTTTCAGTCGCCGCGCCGCGCCGTGGCGAGTCGTAGGTCCACTTGAACATGTACGACTCGCTCGACGGATTCCACATCGGCCCGGCCTCGAGCATGACGACGTTAGCGCCCGATTCGGTCAGCACCTTGGCGGCCATCCCGCCACCAGCGCCGGAGCCGACGATGCAGACGTCGTAGAGCGTGCGGCTGCGGATGATTTGCATGGGGAGTCCCTCGGTGGTTCGGATCTGAAGATCGGCGGTGTTTCTTCAGACATGCTTCGCTGCTCGACGGAGCGGACGGAGGTCACGGTTTTCACCGCGGAGGAACGGAGCTGAAGCGAGTGGGAGACGCGCGGAGGCTGGTCGCGCCGCGCTACGCGCGGCTGGGAGGAGGTCGGATCGGAAAACACGAGCAGTCACGAACCTACGAGTGCTCGTGTTTTCCGATCCGACCTCCCTCCCAACGCCGGCCATCGGCCGGCGCGCGACCAGTTTCAGTCCCGCTGCATTAGTGACGGGCTGTCTTCTCCGTGCGTCTCCCACTGGTCTCGGCTCCGTTGCTCCGCGGTGAACTCCGCGAACTCCGTCGCCTCCGTCGGTGCCGGATGACTCCGACCTCCAACGCCCAGATTGTAGTCGAACTAACTGAGTTGCTTCGTACCTCGCCGACGTATTAGCATCCCGGTTTATGCGCCTATTTGCGATACTCGCCGCCGCAGTTCTCATCAACGTCATGCTGCCCGCCGCCGGGATGCAGCACCAGGGGTTCCTCGGCCGCTGGAACCTGACCGGCGCCGGCCAGGACACCAACCGTGTCTACTGGCTCGAGGTCTCCGAAAAGAACGGTCAACTCTCAGGCATGTTCCTCAACCGGGGCGGCAGTCCGGTCCCTCTGGCGAGCATCAAGGTCCAGGGGAACGAGCTCCTCTTCCAGCTGGCGCCCGGCAACAACAAGCAGCCCGGCGCGGAGTTCCGCGCGACGCTCGAGGGCGGACAAGCTCATCGGGACAACGGCCGCGGCTGATCGCACGATCAACTTCGTCGGCGTCCGTCCGCCAAAGTGGCCGGAAAGTAACGCCAACGCCAAACACAACTACGGGAAGCCCGTCGAGCTCTTCGACGGAAAGTCGGCCGACGCCTTCGACAAAATGGCGAGCAACTACCCGGACACGTGGACGGTCGAGGACGGCATCCTGACCAATGCGCCGCCGACCAGGAATCTCCTCTCGAAGCAGAAGTTCTGGAACTTCAGGCTCCAGGCGGAATACAAGCTCACCGAGAAGAGCAACAGCGGCATCTACCTCCGCGGCCGCTACGAGCTGCAGGTGCTCGACGACTACGGGACAGCGCCCGAAAAACACGGGCACATGTCGATCTACGCGTGGACGCCGCCGCTCGTCAACGCGAGCAAGCCGGCCGGCGAATGGCAGACCGTCGACATCGTGCTCGTCGGCAACCGCGTGACCGTCACGTTGAACGGCCAGAAGGTCCACGACAACGCGGAGATTCAAGCGATTACCGGCGGCGCCGTCGACGCGAACGAAACCGAACCGGGACCGATTCAGATCCAGGGCGACCACACCAAGGTGTGGTTCAAGAAAATCACCATCACCCCGATCCTTTAGCGGCTCAGGGCTCAAGGCTCAGGGCTCAAGGCAAAACCTTCGAGTAAGGAATCAAGGCTTTTGCCTGAGCCTTGAGCCTTGAGCCCTGAGCCGTCCGTGTCCCAGCCAGCGTCCGTTGCGGCATAGAATGAGGGATGGCTCTGCGGTTTTCCCGCCTCTTCCTCCTCCTCGCCGCCCTGCTGGTCTTCACGGGCATTCCGTCGTTCGCCGAGTTCTACACGGACTGGCTCTGGTTCGAGGAACTGGGCTACGAGCAGGTCTTCCTCAAGGCGCTGTCCGCGCAGGCGACGACCGGGCTCACGGTCGGCGCGGTGGTGTTCGTCATCCTCTGGCTCAACCTGCGGATTTCGCTCCGCCTGCTCCGGCGTCGCGAGTTCGCGATCGCGACGCCTGACGGCCCGCGCATCATCACGGTCGATACCGGCCGGCTCCGCTCGCTCATCTACGCCGGCGCGTTCGTCGCCGCGGTGCTGATCGGTCTCTACTCGGCCTCGTCCTGGGCGACCTGGTTGTATGCCATCCATGCCACGCCGTTCGGCCGGACCGATCCGGTGCTCGGTCGCGATATCGCGTTTTACCTGTTCCGGCTACCGATGCTGGAGCTCGTGCACGGGATCGCGCTGACGACGATCATCCTGACGATCGGCGGCGTTGGCGGCGCGCATGTCGCCGCGGGGAACCTGGCCCTCGATCCGCTGCGCGGCGTGATTGCCAGCCCTACCGCCAAACGTCACCTGTCGCTGCTGGCTGCCGCGCTCCTCATCGTGCTCGCGTTCGGATCGTGGCTGCGCATTCCTCACCTGCTGACGGAACAGTCCGGCGTGGTCTTCGGCGCCTCGTATGTGGACGTCCACGCGCGGATGCCGGCGTATCGGCTCCTGTCCGTGGCTGCGCTCCTCGGCGCGGCCCTGGCGGTCTACCAATCGGTCTCGGCGCGGCTGCTGCCGATCGTCTGGGCGATCGCCCTCTACATCGTGGTGGCGGTCGGCGGCAGCGTCTACGCCGGCATCATCCAGCGGTTCGTCGTCGGTCCGAACGAACAGGTGCGCGAGACGCCGTATATCGTCAACAACATCCGCGCGACGCGCGAGGCGTTCGGGCTCGACCGCGTGGAGGAGCGATCGCTGCCGGGCGATGCGCGGCTCTCGCGGCAGGACCTCGAGCGCAACGCTGCGACGATCGAAAACGTCCCGCTCTGGAACGATCAGCCGCTCCTCGATACGTTCGGCCAGCTCCAGGAGATCCGCACCTACTACGACTTTGTCTCGGTCGACAACGATCGCTACGTCATCGACGGCAAATACCGGCAGATCATGCTCTCGGCACGCGAGATGAACTCGCGCAGCCTGCCGAGCCGCACCTGGATCAACGAGCAGTTGACCTTCACCCACGGCTACGGCCTGACCCTCGGCCCCGTCAACGAGGTAACGCCGGAGGGGCTGCCCGTGCTCTTCATCCGCGACCTGCCGCTCGCCTCGACCGTCGACTTGAAAGTCACCCAGCCGGCGATCTACTACGGCGAGCTGCCGGAAAGCCATGTCTTCGTTCGCACGAAGACCGAGGAGTTCGACTATCCGCGCGGCGACGACAACGTGTTTGCCACCTATCAGGGCACCGGCGGCGTGCCGCTTGGGGGGCTCTTCCGCCGGCTGATGTTCGCGATCCGGTTCCGCTCGACCGACACGTTCTTCTCGCCGACGCTGACGCCGGACAGCCGCGTCATGATGCACCGGCGAATCAGCGAGCGCGTCAACAAGATCGCGCCGTTCCTGACTTTCGATCCGGATCCGTACCTGTCGATTTCAGACGGCCGGCTCGTGTGGATTCATGACGCCTACACGACGAGCAGCCGCTATCCGTACGCGAGCGCCGCCGGGCGGATCAACTACATCCGCAACGCCGTGAAAGTCACGATCGACGCGTACCACGGGACGACGGTCTTTCACCTGCTCGATCCGAACGACCCGATCGCCGCGACGATCGGGCGGGTGTTTCCCAGCCTGCTCAAGCCGATCGCTGAGATGCCGGAAGACCTGCGCCGGCGCCTCCGCTATCCGCAGGCGATCTTCGCGATGCAGGCGGCGATGTTCGCGACCTTCCACATGACCAATCCCGCGGTCTTCTACAACCGTGAAGACCAGTGGGAAATCCCGGCCTTCGAAGTCGGCGGGCAGGCGGAACGGATGGAGCCCTACTACACGGTGATGAAGCTGCCGGGCGAGTCGGGCCCGGAGTACATCCAGATGCTGCCGTTCACGCCGCGTCAGAAGGACAACCTGTCGGCCTGGATGGCCGCGCGCACCGATGGCGACAACTACGGGCGGCTCGTTGTCTTCCAGTTCCCGAAGCAGACGGTCATCTTCGGTCCGCGCCAGGTCGCGGCACGAATCAGCCAGGATCAGGTGATCGCGCCGCAGATCACGCTGTGGAACCAGCAGGGGTCCGAGGTCATCCAGGGCACGCTGCTCGTCATTCCGATCGAGGAGTCTCTCCTCTACATCAGGCCGCTCTACTTGCGAGCGGCCGGCGGACGCATCCCCGAGCTCAAACGCGTCATCGTCGCGCTACCAGAATCAGATCGTGATGGAGGAGACGCTCGACGAGGCGCTCGGCCGGCTGTTCCCACGCGGCGGAAGGATTGATACGCCGCCCGCGCCACCGGTCGAGGCCGCGGGCGCACGAACGACGACGCCGCAGCCGGCGCCCACGGCGGAGGTCGCCGCTCTGACGACTCAGGCTCGCGAGATCTACGATCGCGCGATGAAAGCGCAGCGTGAGGGCAACTGGGCGCTCTACGGCGAAGAGATCAAGCGCCTCGGAGAAGTGCTGGCCGAGCTCTCGAACGAAGTAGGGCCGGCCGTGTCGCGCGTCTACCGCGCCGCGCACCCACTTCACCTGCTCGGGCATGCTGCCGAGCCGCGAGTCGAGGCCGACGCCGGGCCCGAACGTGCCGTCGCGGACCGACCGAATGAAGAAACTCGACTCGTCGAGCGGCAGCGTCGCAGCATTCCCGCAGAAGGTGTCCCACGTGCCTTCGCGGCTCAGATACTGCTCGACGTTCGAGAGATAGAACGCCGACACAGTCGCCTCGCGTTCCTTGAGATAGCGCGCGACCGCGCGGAGCGCCTTGGGACCGGCAAAGTTCCCGACGACCGGCACCAGGAGGTTCTTCTTGTGCAGGTCCCTCACCACCGTGAAGTTCTCGTCGCTCGAAAGATAACTGCGGTACTGCCCCTTGCCGTCGTCTTCCACCATCAGGTCCCAGTAGGTGGGGGCGCCGCGGCCGCCGCCGCGGCCCCGATGACCAGTACGACAACCCCGGGCCGTACAACGAAAACGTTCCGTAGACGTAATCGATGCCTTTCAGGTCGTCGGGCGTCAGCGGCAGGTGACGCGTGCCCGTCAAGTGATCCTGAACGTGCTTGAGGTTCTGCTTGTAGAGCGCTTCCGCCTCGCCGCGATCCGGTCGACGCCTGCCTTCTGCGACGGCGATGAAGATCTCGTCGGCGGTCGCCTTGGCATCCAGCCCTTCCGGACGCTTTCTCGAGAACAGCCTGAAGATGAAATCGACGCGGTCCGACGACAACTCGAAGAGCGCCTTGTACATCAGGTGCAGCTGCAAGTTGCCGCGGCGGATGTCGATGATGAACGCCATCCGTCGGCTTGAGGGCCGAGATGTACGTGAAGTTCTGCTCGGGACCGACGCCGAGGTAGACGCGGTCGATCTTCGACGTGCGGAGGAGCTCGGGGATGACCGTCTGGAAGAAGAGCTCGTTCGACAACAGGTTGTCGGATCGGAACTCGCCATCCGGCTCGGAGAGCTCGGTGACCATGTTCCAGAACTCGCCGTCCGAGAGCGAGTCAGGAAGGGCCAGCGCCCCTGCGCGGACAGCGTTGGGCGCCATCCCGGTGAGGGACAACGAGATAATCGCGGCACACAGCGGCAGGAACGAGCGGCGTCGAAGCATAGATCACCGAATCGTGACTGACTCGCAGTCGGCAGTCGGCAGTCGCTAGTCGCCAATCACAGTCGTCAGTCTGAGTCGTCAGTCCGAGTCGTAGTGTCAGTCGTGAGTCTGAGTCGTCAGCCTGAGTTGTGAGGAACAGGTGTCAGTAGTATGGCACCACTGACTGACGACTTGGACTAACGACTTGGACTAACGACTGCCGACTGTGACTACCGACTGTGACTACCGACTAACGACCGCCGACTACCGACTGACTGTGCTTTTTATCTCAATATCCTTATCGACACGACCGCGCGCGCGTGATCATTGCCGCTCGACGCGGTGATCGCGATCAGGAACTCGCCTCGCGCGACGGTCGCCAGCGGCAGTTCGAGTTCGTACGGGCCGTCCGTAGTGGCGCGCGACGCGAGCGGCAGCTCGGCCAGGTCCTTGCCCCACTGACTGATGATGCGCGCCGAGATCTTGGCCGCGGGAGCGGCGGGCCCGTGCACCGCGAACTGGATGATGAGACGGTCGGTGCGCACGAACTCCCGGCCGGGGAACGGCATCGCGGTCGGCCCGCGCTCGAGGCCGCGAAACTCACGAACGTTCTGCGCTCTGAAGATCGCCGGCGAGGTGATCCACAGCGGAGACGTTTCAGGATCGGGAACGTCGATGAGCTTCGCCTCCCGGTCGATCACCTCGCCGGCGCCGTCGTGGACCGACAGGGTGACCTTGATGGCTCCTGGCGGGACCGCGACGATCGTGCCGGCGGGATCCACCGGCCCCTCGAAGACGCGGGCATCGCCCCGGGTCAGCACTGCCGTCACCTGTGCCGCCTTGGCGTCTCGCGCTGACGCCGTCGGGCGCGGCACCCACGCGAGCCGGACCGCCGGCCGCCCGCCGTCGAGCGCTGTCCCGGCCCAGAAATCCACGGTGTGGCGGGCCGTGGTCGACGGCAGTTCGGCGAGCGCCCGAATCACGTCTGGCGGGAGCTCGGCTTCGACCGCTTTGGTCCGCGCCCGCTCGATTTCCGCCGCGCTCGGTGCCCAATAGCCCGCCCGCGCGCGCACTTCGAGGCCCGACGGTTTTACGCGGACCTTGATCTTGTGAAAGCGGCCGTCGAGCCGCCGGTCGTTCGGTGAGTAGCCGAGGAGATAGAAGCCGCTCGACTGCACGACGACTTTTCTGAACGACTGCTCCAGGTCGTTCGATCGGAAGTAGTCGCCCCCGGTTTCAGCGGCGATCGATTCCCAAAGCGACGGAAACCGCGACTGCCCGAAGCCTCGCGGGTCGATCGCGTAGATCGCGGTGTTGTTGTCGTTGGCGGCGCGCGTCAGGTCGGTCATCAGGCTGGTCGCATCGCGCTGGATGCCGCGAAGCCCTTCGCTGATGAGGATGATCGACTTCCGGCCGTCGCGCATGCCTCCGAGGTGCACCGCGGCCGACTTCACCGCCGACATCGTGACCTCCGATCGGAGGCGCTCGATATCGCCCTGCTGAAGATGCGCATCCTCGACCGCGCTTCTCGTCGGCACGTAGACGCCCGAGCGTCCGACCAGCCGCCGCACGTGTTCGGCCAGCTCCAGCCGATCGCGCGTGAAAGAGATCGCGTCGATCGGCGTCAGCGGATCCATGAAGCCGACGATATCGGTCGGGCCAAACGCGGTGCGGACAAATTGCATCAGGTAGGCGCGAGCGCGGTTGGCGCTCATCATCTGTCCGATGTGGTACTCGTCCCAGAAAATCAGGAACAGCCGGACGTTGTCCTTCGCGGCCTCCGCCGCCGCGTGCGACCGCGATCGGATCGTCAGCGAGACGTCGTCGTTCGACGACACCTGGCCATTGTTCTCGACGAACTGGAACGTCTGGATCTCCTGGGAGACGCCGTCTTCCTCTAGTTCGAAGTCGCCAGCCGTGAGTGAGGGGACCGGCACACCCTTGCGATCGAGGACCGCCACATCGACACGGACGAGCTCTGCACCAGTGCGAAAGACTGGCTTCGGCGGCTGAGGCTGCTGTCCCGGCGTGGGGGCGGGCGTCTGAGCAGCCGGCTGCGAGGGTGGTTGCTGGCCGGTCGCCGAAAGGCTCCAGGCCAGGCAACTCCCAAGAACCGCCGCCGAGACAGACGCACGAAGCCCGGGTCTCACAAAATGCGCCCCTTCGTCGCTTCTTGGGGGCTTCTTGGGGGCTTCCTTGGGGTCGGATCTCATGTTCTGTCCTGGTTCAACGCTCGAAAAAATCGAGATCTGCCCCCCAGCTACGCCGCCGATCAAAAAACTATTGACGACCGAAATGGTCGGAGTTATCGTTACCGCTGACCGAAATGAGATCGTTCTCATTTTGACCGAGCATCGGGGAAGTGCCCGCCGAGTGCGCGAACACCCGGCGGGCGGACCGAACGCAGGTCTGGACCGACCCTGAAATCACACGCGTGGCGCGTGACGCATCCGGCTGAAAAGCATTTTAACGGACGCTGTCATGAACGCGCCACCGATTCGGAGGCGCACGTCATGAAAGCTCGCCAGAAAAAGCCGAAGCGCTCGCGCGCGAAGTCCCCCTTTGTCGTCCTCGGCGCCGTCATCGGCACGATTCCCGCTCTTCACGCCTCCGAGCAGCGTCAGGCCGCCCTGCCGGTCGAGCGCCGCATCACGCTCGAACCATGGCGGCTCGAGGCCGCCCTCGCCCACGTCAAAATCTGGACCCCAAGCGAGACGATCCCGACCCTCGCCTGGCAGGACAGCGTCGCGCCCTCCGGGGGCGGAGCGCCAGAGACCACATCGGTGGAACCGCAGACCCGCACCTTCGCGATTCCTCCTGGTTCGCTCGACGCCGTGCTGAAGACGTTCGAGACGCTGACTGGCGTGACGGTGACGTTCTCGGAGGACGGCCTTCGTACGCTGCCCTCGCCCGGGGTCTCGGGAATCCGGACCGTCGAGCAGGCGCTCGGGGCGCTCCTCACCGGTACCGGCGTCAGCTATCGCTTCACGACCGCCACGGCGGTGACCGTCGAGATTCGCCTCAGCTCGGATGCCGTCCAGGTCAGCGGCTCGCTGCCGCGCGTCGAATCGGCCAAGTACTCCGCGCCGATCGCCGAAACACCGCAGACGATTCAGCTCATCCCGCGCGCGACCCTCGACGAGCAGGGCGCGACGACGCTGACCGAAGCGATGCGCAACGTCCCGGGCATCACGATTCAGGCGGGCGAAGGCGGCGGTGCCTCGAACACGAGCGGCGACATGTTCAACATGCGAGGCTTCTCGGCCGCCAACAGCATCTTCCTCGACGGCGTCCGCGACGACGGGCTGATCTCGCGCGACATCTACAATCTCGAGCAGGTCGAGGTGTTCTCGGGACCGACCGGATCCGACGTCGGCCGGACCAACGCCGCCGGCTACATCAACATGGCATCGAAGGCCCCCCATCTCGAGGGCACCCAGTCCGGAACGCTCAGCTTCGACTCCGGCGAACAGGTACGTGCGACCGTCGACGTCAATCAGCCGCTCAAGCTTGCGAACAGCGGAACGTTCTGGGGCAATGGCGCACTCCGCGTCAACGCGCTCTGGCAGGACGGCGGGATCCCCGGGCGCGACTACACCAGCCGCGAGAGCAAGTCGATCGCCCCGTCGATTGCGTTTGGTCTGAATACGCCAACGCGTGCGACCCTCTCGGCCATGCTGATGTTCCAGGACAACCTCGCCGACTACGGGCTCCCCGCGGCTGCGTCTCCGGTTGGTCCGCTCTCGTCGACGTCAGTCGTCGCGGCGACACCAGTCGACCAGGCGAACTACTACGGCAGCCCCGACTACGACTACGACCACGCGAAGCAGGGGAGCGGCACGTTGCTGGTCGAGCACGACTTCTCGCCGAGTGTCACGCTGCGCAACCAGACTCGCTACAACAAGACCACGCGCGAGGCGGTCATCACGAGCATCGCCAACCCGGCCGCCTACAACCCGGCGACGAATCTGGTCTCGCTCAGCCGCCAGGCGAACGAGCGCGTCAACGACATTGTCTCGAATCAGACCAACCTGAGCGCTCGCGTCTCGACCGGCCGGCTGCGTCACGAGCTCAGCACCGGCATGGAGATTCTGAGCGAGAGCCAGTTCGCGCCGACGCTCGGCGGCGCCGGCACGCGCGCGCCGATCGACTTGAACCAGCCCGATGTCTTCAGCCCGGTGATTGGGATGGCGGTCGCGCCGACAGGAGCGCTGAGCGACGGCAGCACGGACACGCTCGCGTTCTATGTCTTCGATTCGTTCGACCTGACGTCGCGGCTGCGCGTCACCGGTGGAGTTCGCGTCGAGGCGTACGACACCAAGTCTCACGCCGTCAGCGCCACCAACGTCGTCACCGACCTCGAAGGTGACGGCACACTCGTCAGCGGCAAAGCCGGCCTCGTCTTCCGGTTGAACGGCCAGGGCAATTTGTATGTGTCGTACGGTTCATCAGCCACGCCGCCTGGATCGGCGAACTTCCAGCTGAACGCGGCGGCGACAAACCAGAACAACCCCAACCTCGATCCGCAGGAATCGACGAACTACGAGGTCGGAACGAAGTGGGAACTCGCGGGCGGCCGGCTGTTGCTGACCGGCGCCGCCTTCCGCACTGAAAACACCAACGTCATCTACATCGTCGACGCCACGGCGGTGCCGCCGATCTTCAATCAGGACGACGGGCAGCAGGTCCAAGGCGCGATCATGAGCATCGTCGGCCAGATCAGGCCGTGGTGGGACATCAACATGAGCGTGCAATACCTGGACTCGAAGGTGAAGAGCCAGAACGCGGCGATCAATGGCAATCGGCTTGCGCTGACGCCTGAAGTCTCGGGCAACCTCTGGACCACCGTGCGGCTGCCCCACGACTTTCGCGTCGGCGGCGGGCTCCGCTACACCGACGAGACGTTCACGAGCACGGCCAACACCGTCGCTGTCCCGAGCTATACCGTCGCCGATCTGCTCGCCGAGGCGCCGCTCGGAGAGCACCTGACGTTGCGGCTGAACGTCTACAACGTCACCGATCGCGTCTACATCCGGAGCATCAACAACAACGCCGGGCGGTACAACCCGGGGACGCCGCGGGCGTTCTTACTCAGCACGGCGGTGCGGTTCTGACGATCGCAATGCTGAGTGCTGAGTGCTGAATGCTGAACTGAAGTTCGAATTCAGCATTCACTTCAGCATTCAGCATTCAGCACTCAGAATTGCCTGACTCTCCCAATGCTTATCCACGTTCCAACGTTCTCACTCCCGACCAGGTTGCTCATGCGCGGCAAGTGCTCGCGCAGGCGCCGTGGGTCGATGGTCGGGTGACGGCCGGCCCGCAGTCGGCGCGCGCCAAGCAGAACCTGCAGCTGCCGGAAGACTCGCCGCAGGCTCGCGAGCTCGGTGAGATGATCCTCGGCGCCCTGCAGCGCAACGCGCTCTTCATGTCGGCGGCGCTTCCGCTCAAGGTCTTTCCGCCGCTCTTCAATCGTACGCCGGCGGCCATTCGTTCGGCAGTCACGTCGACAACGCTATCCGACAGGTCACCGGTACGCCGCATCGCGTGCGGACCGATCTTTCGGCGACGCTGTTCTTCGTCGATCCCGACGGATACGAGGGCGGAGAGCTCGTCGTCGAGGATACCTACGGCACGCACACCGTCAAGCTGCCGGCTGGGCACCTCGTCCTGTATCCATCGACGAGCCTGCACCACGTCAGGCCCGTGACGAGCGGCGCGCGGGTGTCGTCCTTTTTCTGGATTCAGAGCCTGATCCGCGACGACGGCCGCCGGGCGCTGCTCTTCGACATGGACACGGCGATCCAGCGGCTCGCTGCGCGACGTGCCAGATCACGCCTCGACCGTTCAGCTGACGGGCGTGTATCACAACCTGCTCAGGCAGTGGGCGGAGCTTTAACGGCTCCGGGCTCTGAGGCTCAGGCAACAGCGTGGACCACTTACTCGAAGGTTTTGCTAGAGCCTTGAGCCTTGAGCCCTGAGCCTTGGAAAACATCATGAAACTACGCACCGTTCTCTTCTGGATGCACCTGACCGCTGGCCTCGTGGCTGGCTCTGTCATCCTCATCATGTCGGTGACCGGCACGCTGCTGACCTTCCAGCAGTCGGTGTTGAAGATCGTCGAGCGATCGCAGCGATTCGTCGACCCGCCGTCGCCGAGCGCGCCGCGGTTGGATGTCGACGTGCTCCTGGCGCGAGTCCGTTCGGCCGTCACCCGACGCCGAGCCGACGACCGTGACGCTCGATTCCGACCCGCGTGTGACGGCGGCCGTGGCGCTCGGACAACGCGGGACCGTTTTCGTCAATCCCTACACCGGCGACGTGCTCGGATCGGGCTCGGCACGGGCGCGGGCGTTTTACCGATCGGTCACGAGCTGGCATCGCTATCTGTCCGTCGAGGGAGAAAACCGCGCGACGGCTCGCGCGATCACCGGCGCGTGCAACGCGGCGTTCCTGGTGCTCGCGCTCAGCGGGATCTACTTGTGGTGGCCGAAGCAGTGGACGTGGCGGCACGTCAGTCGCGGTCACGCTGTTCCGATCGGGGCTGAGCGGCAAGGCCAGGGACTTCAACTGGCACAACGTGATTGGGTTCTGGTGCGCGCCGATCCTCGTGATTCTGACCGCCTCCGGCATGGTCATTTCCTACACCTGGGCGAGCAACCTGGTCTACACGGTGACCGGCAGCCCGAGGCCTGCGCCGGCTGCCGGGCGCGGCGGCGGACCCGGTGGCGAAACCGCCGGCGGGCGCGGCGGCCGCGGCGGGCGGGCCGGGTCGCGGCGACCTTCCCCGGGCGGAAGCGCAGGGTCGAGCCGAGCCTGGGGGTGGCCAGCCAACGCGCAGCGAGCAGACCGCAACCGATCGCGCGCCGCATCCCCCGCTGGCGACGCTCGCGTCGCTCGTTGCGCGCGCCGAGCAACAGGTTCCGACCTGGCGCACCATGATCGTCCGGCTGCCCCAACGCCCGGGCGGTCCGGTGGCCTTCTCCATGTCGGACCTCGAGCACTGGAACAGCTTCGCGCGCTCGACGCTGACCCTTGACGGCCGCACCGGTGCCGAAATCCGGTGGGAGCCGTACGCCGCGACCAGCCGCGGACAGAAACTTCGCGGATGGCTGCGCTTCGCCCACACCGGAGAGCTCGGCGGGTTGACGGGCGAGGCCATTGCCGGGCTGGCCTCGGCCGGCGGCGCCTTCCTCGTCTACACCGGCGTCGCACTAGCGCTGCGGCGACTGGCGGCGTGGCGGGCGCGGCGCCGGGCCCTGCCCGCGCGGGAAACGCAGGACGCCCGGGTGGCGTAAGAAGCGCCTAGTGGCCCGTCCTTGCCACTAGGAGGACCCTCAAATTGCCCAGGTTCCGCTTCGCGACGACGTTTCTGCCCGTTATCACGATGGCGTTCGCCGGGATCGCGCTGTCCGCCGCAGACGCCGACCGGTACTGGCCACAGTGGCGGGGGCCCGAGGGGACAGGTGTCTCGCGGTCGGCCAAGCCACCAATCGAATGGAGCGAGACCAAAAACATTCGATGGAAGAAGGCGATCCCCGGACGCGGCGCTGGGACGCCGGTCATCTGGGGCGAGCAGATCTTCCTGTCGTCGGCCGTCCCGGTTGGCGCGAGCGAGGCCGAGGCGCACGCGGCGCGCGGCAAGGCACCAGGCCCCCACAAGTACGTCGTTATGGCGATCGACCGCAAAGACGGCAAGGTCGCGTGGGAGCGCGTCGTCCGGGAAGACACGCCGCACGAAGGCAGCCACCAGGAGTGGGGCACGTGGGCGTCGCCGTCGGTCGTCACCGACGGCACGATCGTGATTGCGTCGTTCGAGTCGCGCGGCATCTACGCCTTCGACATGAAGGGGACGCCGGTCTGGCAGAAGGACCTCGGCGACAAGTCAATGCGCAACCAGTTTGGCGAGGGCAGCTCCCCCGCTCTTCACGGCAACACCGTCGTCATCGTCTGGGATCACCAGGGCGAGTCGTTCATCATCGCGCTCGACAAGCGCACCGGTGAGGAACGCTGGCGCAACGCCCGTGATGAAATCGATTCCTGGGCGACGCCGCTCATCGTGGAGCATGCCGGTCGCGCACAGGTCGTTACGAGCGCGATGAAACAGATCAGAAGCTACGATCTCGAAACCGGAAAGGTCATCTGGTACGGCGCCGGCACAACGATGAATCCCATTCCGTCGCCCGTCGCTGCTGATGGCATCGTGATCCTGACCGCTGGCTTCCGGGGCAACAACCTCAAAGCCGTCCGGCTCGCCGACGCCAAGGACGACATCATGAACACGCCGGCGCTCGTCTGGACCCTCGATCGTGACACGCCATACGTGCCCTCACCGCTGCTCTACGACGGCATCTTGTACCTGCTGAAATCCAATAATGGAATTCTGTCGGCCTTCGACGCGAAGACGGGGAAACCGCACTACCAGCTGACGCGTCTCGAAGCCGCTCCCAACATCTTCGCCTCCCCGGTCGGCGCCGCCGGCCGCGTCTACTTCCCGAGCCAGGACGGCACCACGGTCGTACTGAAGCAGGGACCGACCTTCGAGGTACTCGCGCAGAACAAGCTCGACGACGGCTTCAACGCATCTCCGGCGCTCGTCGATAACGAACTCTACCTGCGCGGCTACAAGTCGCTCTACTGCATCGCGGAGAAGTGAGACAGAAGTAGTGTCCGCCTTTAGAGGCGGACCGTCGTGGTCCGGCTAAAGCCGGACACTACGTACCGTGAGGAGCGACGAGACGAACGCGCCGGCGTAGAGCGCGGCGGCAAGCCAGTACAGAAACTGAAAGCCGAAGTACATCGCGTTGTACTCGAGCATCCCGCCGCACATCGCGCCGAAGAGGTTGGCGGCCATCGCGCCCGACAGGCCCGTCGTGGTCGCGATCAGCGACGAAAAGACGATGCCGGAAAAAAACATCGGCGAGGTCAGCACGACCACCGTCGCGAGCTGGCCGGCCAGCGTTGACGGAAATCCGCCGCCTCTCGCGACGACCAGCCCCACGGCGAGACTCAGCAGAAGCAGGACGTAAGGCACCAGCGGACGCCGGATCTGAAGCCGATCCACGACCCAGTTGGCGAGGAAGGCCATCGTCAGGATGCCGGCGATGACAATCCCGATGACCTGCCAGGTATTTCCGAACGCGAGGCCCATTTCGGTAATGCCCTTGGTCTCGACGAGCATGAAGCCGGCCCCCAGCAGAAAGTACGGCAGGTTGCCGACGGTCGGCCGCTCGTTGAAGCTCGCGATCAGATACAGCGAGAGCGCCAGGACGAGGCCGATCATCACCAGGTACGAGACCGGATAGGTCCGGAGCGGCATGTAGAAGAACGGCCAGTCATCGGTCGAGAGATCGGCTTGGATCGCCGGATCGGCAAAGCGCGCCGTGCACTCGCGGAACCCGAGGCCGGCCAGCGTTTCCGGCGGCAGCTGCACCTGCCCTGTCCTCGACTGGAAGAACGTCACCGAATAGTCGTAGCGTCCCTCCACGCAGACCGGCGCCCGCCCGTCGAATGCGGCCTCGAGCATCTTGTGAATCTTCCGGCCCATGTCCTTGGTGATGAGCGCGAAAGACAGCACCAGGACACCGCTCTCCTTGAGGCGCGACCGCGCGTCACGGAACCCTTCGACGGTGTAGACGAAGGAGTCGAGCCGCACGCTGGACGCGTGGCTGAGGAGCGTATGCGAGTCGAGCAGGCCGTAGACGACCATGTCGTACTGCCAGTCTCGGGTTCGCAGAAACGTCCGGGCATCGTTGACGATGGCGCGGACCTGTGGCTGATCGTACGGGTGCTCCGGGTGGTTCGCGCGACCCGCCGCGAGAATCGCGGGATCGATCTCGATGGCGTCGATGTGGGACGCGCCGGATCGCACGGCCGCGGCCACATCGTTGCCGCTGCCTGCGCCGACGACCGCCACGTCGGCCGGCTTGCCGTAGATCCTGTACGGAAGGTCGTAGTAGTTCCGGATGCGCATCATCTCGCCATCGAGCGCTTCGAGATTCGCGAGGTCGAACACGCGCTGGTAGTAGTGCCCGGCAGCGCGGATTTCCATGAAACCGCGCGGGGTGTGGCCGAGCTCGAGCATCTGGTATGGCGAGTAGATCTTCAGCCACAGCGGACTGACCGGCCAGGCGAGGATGACGAGGCTCGCGACCGCGACGCCCGCGCCAACGACGAACGTCATGTGCCGACGGACATGGAAAAGCAGGATCGTCGCAAACGAGATCCCGTACCACACGATCGGCGGCGTCCACAGGTAGCTGACGACGAAGGTCAGCGCGACGCCGACGAGGCTGCCGAGCAGGTTCAGCCCATAGGCGCGGAGATTGGGCCGGCGCTTCATCGTTCGGCCGCACAGTTGACCGATCGGGACAAACGCCACCGCGGTCATCACGAACGCCACCGAGAGGAAGAAGTACGTCGCGACACCCTCGGCGAACGTCGTCAGGACGTTCACGCCCATGTTCAGCTGTTCCTGGAACGGCAGGTTGCGCACGCTTGCGAGCGCCCACTCGGGCATCCCCGAGCGGAACGCGATCAGGAACAGGAACTGCCAGCCGAGCAGCGGCACGACGAGCACGAGCGGCGTGCGATCGCGCGACGCGAGCGAGTAGCCGATGCCGAGCCCGGCAAAACACGAGAGCAGCGTGAAGTTCTTGTAGAAGGCGAAGAACTCGAAGACCGTGCCCTGCCATCTGATGACGGCGAGTTGGAGAAAGAGGCTGAGCGCCGCCGACGCGAAGATGGCGACGTCGACCCACTTATCGGGAAACCTATCGAGGAATTCGGTCTGCTCGACGAACGCCGCGTCGAGGCGTGCCTCGGACGCCTTGATGACGCGTGCGAACAGGAACCCCACGCCGGCCAGCACGAGCGCGAGGGCCGGAAACGTCACGTACGCCGCTGCGGTCCAGGGAGCGGGATCGTTGAGGCGGCTGCAAAAAGCGGTCACGAGCGGAACGAACAGCGTTGCGGCGAATACGAGCGCGAGCAGGCGCAAAAAGACCTTCGTCAGTCCCACAGTGTCTCCAGCAGTCAATGGCGATGCCGAACGCGGATTCGGGGCCTTCCGCGCGGCGAGTCTGGCGTAAGAATCATATATCTTCGCTTCAGCCCTGCGGTAACAGGAACAGTCCCCCGAAAGCCTTGACAGCACTGAGAAACTGGGTTGCTATCGAGTATCGATCAGCCAACGGCGCGGCCGTCGGACCGGTAGGAATGCCCGTGCCGGGCCCGCGTTGGATCTTGCACTTTTCAGGGAGGAGGAACTGATGCGCCTCAGCGCGAGTCTCGCGTCCGGAAGGCACCCACACACCTCGAACACGCCCGTCGCACTCCTTATGTGCGCACTGGTGGCCATGCTCGTCGGCACGTTCGCGGTTCCATCTACGGTCTACGCGCAGGCCGTCACCGGCACGCTTCTCGGCAACGTCACCGACTCGAGCGGCGCCGCCGTCCCGGGCGCGACCGTCACTGCGACCGAAACGCAAACGAACATCGCACGCACCGCCGTGAGCAACGAGACGGGTCACTACCTTTTTTCGAGCCTCAAGAACGGAACCTACACGGTCGAGGCCGAGCTTCAGGGGTTCAGAAAAGTCGTTCGTCAGAATGTCCGAGTCGATGTCAACACGACGATGCGCGTGGACCTGACGCTGGAGCTGGGCCAGCTCACCGAGTCGGTGACGGTCGCATCCGAGACGCCGCTTCTGCAGACCGATCGGACCGACACCGGCCGGCATGATCGACTCCAAGATGGTGAGTGAGATCCCACTCGGCTTCAACCGGAACTTCCAGGGCCTTCTCGTCACCGTGCCGGGCTCGACACGGCCGCACCGCGAGCACTCGCAGTTCTTCAACTCACAGGACTCGCTGGCCGTCGAGATCAACGGACAGCCGCGCATGGCGAACAACACGCTCATCGAAGGGCTGGACAACAACCAGAAGACGGGCCTGCTGAGCGTCATCATTCCGGCCGCCGACGCGCTCGAGACCGTCAGCGTCTCGACCAGCAACTACGACGCCGAATTCGGCCGCTCGGGCGGCGCGATCACCAACGTGACGCTCAAGTCCGGCACGAACTCGTACAAGGGGAGCGGCGTTCTTCTTCGGCAACACCGAAGCGACCAACGCCAGCGACTACTTCACTCATCATAAAAGCGCCGACGAAGTTCGCGCAGGGCGGGTTCACGCTTGGCGGGCCCATCATGCGGAACAAGTTCTTCTTCTTCGGTGACTATCAGCGGACGATCGACAACCTTGGCTACGTCGTGCGCGCGACCATACCGACCATGGCGATGCGCAATGGCGATTTCAGCGCCGTCCCTACGCGCCATCTACGATCCGACGACGGGCGCGGTCAACGGCAGCGGCCGCACGGCATTTGCGAACAACCAGATCCCGCAGAACCGAATCAGCCCGATTGCGCGACGGCTGCTCGCGTTCGTGCCCGAACCCAACATCGCCGGCGCGCCGCTCGGCCAGAACAACTACCAGAAGGCGCAGACGCGCGAGAAGACGACCGACGCCTTTGACACGAAGTTGAACTACAACCTGGGCGCGAAAGACCAGGTCTCGTATCGACTCAGCTTCATGCGGCCGGTCGTGTTCGATCCTGGTCTCTTCGGTCAGTACGGGGGCGCCGCTAACGGGGGCTTCGCAGGCACGGGCACGAACAAGGCCTTCAGCACCGCGGGCAACTGGACGCGCGTCTTCAGCCCGACGATGGTGATGGACGTGCGCGGCGGCGTGAACTACTACCATAACGTCACGTGGACGGAAGGCAACGGGCTCGACACCAGCACCGAGGTCGGCATCCCCGGCGCGAACCTCGACGAGTACACGAGCGGCCTGTCCCGGATTCGCATCGGCGGTTACGGCGAGCCTGTGCTGGGGTTCTCGCCCAGCCAGCCGTGGGATCGATCGGAGGAAACCTGGAACGTCGCGACGACGGTCACCAAGCTGGTGCGCAACCACACGCGTCAAGCTCGGTGGCGAATGGCGCCACAACCGCGACATGCTGCTGCAGACGCAGGACGCAGGCGGACCTCGAGGCGACTTCAATTTCGTTGCCTCGGGCACGGGGAACCCGGCCGAAACGGCGACCCTGTCGGGCGTCACGAATTCGATGGCCGCGTTCCTGCTCGATTGGCCGAACGGCGTCAGCCGGGACCTGAAGGTGATCGACGAGCCCGGCACCAAGCATTGGGCAACGTTCCTTTTCGTCCAGGATAAGTGGCAGGTCAGACCCAACATCACCGTGGACCTGGGGCTTCGGTGGGAATACTATTCGCCGCTCACTGGACTCGAGGGCGCGGGCAGCCTCTCGAACTACGACCCAGCCAGCAACACGCTGCGCGTTTCCGGCTACGGCACCACCAGCGAAGCCGTCAATGTCAAGAACACGTTCACCAACTTCAACCCGCGCACCGGGGTGTCCTGGCGCCTCAACGACGGGACAGTGGTCCGCGCCGGATATGGAGCCGGAACGATTCCGTTCCCCGATAACCGGTACGCGTTCAACTACCCGGTCAAGCAGAACTACTCGGGAACGGTGCCGAACGCGTTCCAGGCCGCGGGATCGATGGCCGCCGGCTTCCCGTCGCCAGCGCTCGTGAGCATCCCGCAGGACGGCATCATTCCAGTGTCGGGATCGCTCCTGAACTCGACCTACGATGTCATCCCGCCTGGCTTGCGTGAGGGCACGCTGCACTCCTGGAACGTCGCGTTCCAGCGGCAGCTCCCCTTCGACCTGACGGCCGACATCACCTACGTCGGCAACCGCGGCGTGAATCTGGTGATGGACGTCGACGAGAACGCCAGCCTCGTCTACGGATCGGGCAACGTCGGCCGGCCGCAGTTCGCCGCCTACAACCGCACCGGAACGAGCCGCGTGCGCAGCAACGATAACAAGTCGGAGTACCACGGCTTGCAGGTCAAGGTCGACCGCCGTTTCACGAATGGCCTGCTCATCACCAACTCCTACACCCTCAGCCGATCGAAAGACTACGTGAACGAGAACACGAGCATCGGAACGCCGATCGATTTCGAATTGAGCTGGGCCCGGTCCAATTTTGACCGCACGCACAACTACGTGCTGAGCACGATCTACGAGTTGCCCTGGGGACCAGGCAAGCGCTGGATGGGCGAGAGCACGCTCGGCAAGATCGTCGGCGGCTGGCAGCTGAGTGGCCTTCTCGTCGCGCAATCCGGGACGCCGCTCAACATCACAGGCAACGGCGGCGCTGCTCAACACACCAGGAAACACCGCGTTTGCCGACCTCAACGGCTCGAACACGGTGCTCGGCGGGCTCGGTCCGGGCAAGCTGTATTTTGATCCGGCCGTTTACTCTCTCCCCGCGGCGGGCGTGCAGGGCAACATGAAGCGAAACAGCGGCCCTGAGGGACCAGGCTTCTGGCAACTCGACATGTCGCTCTTCAAGCGCTTCGCGGTCGGCGGCACCCGCTTCGCCGAGTTCCGTGTCGACGCGTTCAACGCCACCAACTCCGTGCGCTGGGGCAACCCGGCTACGGGATACAGCACCGCTGCGGGTAACACGTTCGGCCAGATTACGGCACAGCTGGTCAGACTGGCCAGCGCAGCCTTCGCTTCGGCGGACGGTTCGTGTTCTAGAGTTCAAAGCGTATCAGAGGTTCAGCGGTTCAGAAGGTTGAGCGGGTCCGGGCGCGTTCAAGCCGAACCCCGACCTCTGAACCTATTGAACCAATTGAACTCCGCTCGACACTTTTTCAGCGTTTTTCACCCCCTCCTCCAGACAGTCCCCGGCGCCACTCCTGTAGCGTGAGCCTATGGGCTCACCTGCACTCTCGATCGTCCCTCGCAGCGTCGCTGCCACGGTCGTCAACGACATTCACTCGCAGCTGAATGCGACGCGAGTAGACGCGATCGTCAGGCCTCGCGTGATGTCGAAGAGGCCGCGACGGTGGTGGCTAGCGCACGACGTCAAGGCAAGTCGGTGTCGATCGCGGGCGGCCGCCATGCGATGGGTGGCCAGCAGTTCGGCGAGGCGAGCGTCCTCGTCGACACACGGGGCCTCGATCGCGTCCTGGCCTTCGACGCCGAGCGCGGGATCATCACCGTCGAGGGCGGCATCATGTGGCCTGCCGTCCTCGAGTACCTGGAACATGCCCAAAGAAACGCGGATTGCGCGGATCAACCACGGGACGCGGATCACGCGGATCACACGGATGGGCAGGCCGACTATTGGAATCCGCGTAATCCGCGTCCCGTGAGTGATCCGCGTCCCGTGACCCGCGCGACCCGCCAGTCTGCGATGCGCGCACTCAGCGTTGGGGCATCGTCCAGAAGCAGACCGGCGCCGATCGGCTCAGCCTCGCGGGCGCATTGTCGTGCAACGCGCACGGGCGCGGCCTGACGCTCAAGCCGATCGTCGATCAGGTCGAAGCGTTCGACCTGCTGACAGCGTCGGGCGAAGTCGTGACCTGCTCACGCCATCAGCAGCCGGACCTCTTCAGGCTGGCGATTGGCGGATACGGGCTGTTCGGGCTGATCACGAGCGTGCAGCTCAGGCTCCGGCCCCGCGTCAAGGTGCAGCGGATCGTCACGCTCGCCGAGACGGCCGACATCATGGAGCGCTTCGACGAGCGGATCCGCGACGGATACCTCTACGGCGACTTTCAGTTCGCGACCGACGACAGCCGCGACAGCTTCCTCCGCCGCGGCGTCTTCTCGTGCTATCGGCCAGTCGATGACGCGACGCCGCTCACCGAGCACCCGACGCGATTTCATCCAGACGACTGGGCGCGGCTGACGCGGTACTCGCACACCAACAAACGGCTGGCGTTCGACTTCTATACGTCGAGGTACCTCGAGACGTCGGGCCAGATCTATTGGTCCGACTCGCAGCTCTCGGCCGCCTACGTCGACGGCTATCACGCCGACCTCGATCGCGTCGACCGGCGCGCGCGTCAAAGGCTCGGAAATGATCACCGAGATCTACGTCGAGCGCTCGCAGTTGGCGGCATTCATGGAGGAGGCGAGCGCGACGCTACGCGCGCACCAGGCCAACGTCATCTACGGCACGGTGCGACTGATCGAAAAAGACGATGAGACGTTCCTGGCGTGGGCGCGCGACCGCTACGCGTGCATCATCTTCAACCTCCATGTCGACCACACGCCGGCGGCGATCGAGCGCGCGGCAGAGGCCTTTCGCGCGCTGATCGACCTCGGCATCGCGTCACGGCGGCAGTTACTACCTGACCTATCACCGGTGGGCGCGGCGCGACCAGGTCGAGCGCTGCTATCCGCAGCTGCCGGCGTTCCTGTCGCTCAAGCGCCAGCACGATCCCGGCGAGGTGTTTCAGAGCAACTGGTATCGGCACTACCGGCAGATGTTTGCTGACAGCAGTCACGGCTCGATCAAAACCTGAACAGGAGATAAGGAGATCAGGAGAAATCTTTAGAAAACCTCCTGATCTCCTGGTCTCCTGTAACACCCTGACAGTGTAGGTGGCCGATAGAGCCCGAGAGCCTGTGAGTACTCCCGAAGCTGGCTCGCAGCCGTGATCATCGTGACCATCGTGATTGATTCGTTTGGACCGTCTCAACAGACTGGAGACGCGACGGTGACAACTCCCCAATCGCTCGGCGTCGTGCTCTGGTTGTGCAGCGTGCTGATGCTCCTGCGGGTCGTCGGGCAGCTGGTCGTCTTCCTGCGTGCGCCCAGCTGGCTGCCGCCGATGGCACAGTGGCAGTCGGGGCTCGTGCCGTATGGATTCCTGCTGTTCACTCAGGCGCGTCGTGCTCGTCCTGATGTTCTGGATCGCGGCTGACTTCACGCGAGACGCGGGCTTCTGGGTCCGGCCGATGCCACGTCCTGGGCCGTATCGTGCTCGGGTGGAGCTATCTCTACGCTGCAGCGATGGTCGTCCGCTACGTGATCAGGATGGCGCGCCGGCCCGACCAGCGGTGGACCGGCGGCACGATTCCGATCATCTTCCACCTGGTGCTGGCGGCGTTCCAGTGGACGTTCGCGCAGTATCACGTCTCGTAATCGCGCGGACCGCCCGCGGCGCGTCGCGCGCGATGTTGAAGAGCCCGCCGCGCGCGTCGTAGTTGTGGCCGACGAAGTAGAGGTCAGGGCGGTCCGCGCTCACCACGCGGTCGTGGCGCCGGGCGAACCCGCAGCCATCGGCGCGAATGGCGTCGCCGAGAAACCCAATCGCCGCGCGGTAGCCGGTCGCCAGGATAATCTCGTCGAAATCGCCCTCCGAACCATCACAGAATCTCGCGCCCGTCACGCTGAGCGCTTCGACATCGTCTCGTACCCGGATCCTTCCGGCGCGCACCGCGTCGGCCAGGGCCAGGCCAATGATCGGGACCTTCGGGCACGCGTGCGAGCTGGGGGCGGCAGGACGCTCGGTCCGCGCAGGCGCGAGACCATCGCCGTGAGCTGCTGCACCAGCGTGCGCGGCAGCGGGCTCAACACGACAGATACGTACTGAATCGGAATGCCGAGGAGCTGACGGGGCACGATGGCCGCGCCACTACGCACGGCGAGCGACACCTCGGCGCCGGCTCGCGCGAGCTCGACCGAAATCTCGCCGGCCGAATTGCCCGCGCCGACGATGAGGATGCGCTTGCCCGTCGTTAAGTCGGCGGAGTCGGCGGAGTCAGCCCGCCGGTACTCCACGCTGTGGATCAGGCGGCCGCCGAACCGGTCACGGCCAGCGATTGCCGGCACGTAGGGGTTGGAGACGATGCCGGTAGCGACGACGAGGTGATGGGCGTGGATCGCTGGTCCTGAGCGCCGTTCCAATCGCCATTGCCCGTCTTCCCGCGCCGCGCTCGTCACCTCGACGCCGGTGTCGATCGGCAGCCGGAATCGATCGGCGTAGCGGTGGAGATAGTCGAGAAAATCGCGGCGCGGCACGAAGGTCGGCAGCGTCGAGGGCAACGGCATGCCTGGAAGCGCAGAGAGGTGCCGCCCAGTGTGCAGCACCAGGCTGTCATACAAGCGCGCCCACGTCTCGCCGACCTGGCTGCCTCGTTCGAGCACGCGGTGCTCGACGCCAGCGCGGGTCAGCTCGCGCGACGTCGCGAGGCCTGCCGGCCCGGCGCCGACGACGATGACCTCATACGACAGATCCGCGTCCCGTGATGAACGAGATCCGCGATGGCTCACAGGGTCTTGAGATACTCGATGAGCGCGCGGCGGTTGTCGTCTGTACGGATACGCGGCCAGACGTCGTGCCCGCCGTTCCCGGCTCCCGTGCGCATGGTATTGAACCAGTCGCGATTGTCGCCGAAGCGCCGGACGAGCGTGGTCGCGTCGAGCCGGCCATGCGCCGCGTCGACAAAGAGCACCTGCCCGACGCGCGCCCGGTCGAAACGTCCCGCTGCCAGCACTTCAAAGATCGCCGGCCGTTCGGAGACCGGACCGAGCAGATGATACAGCGTCGGCACACTCCCGTTGTGCAGATACGGATAGTTCGCCCAGACCCCGGTCAACGGTGTCGCGGCGTAACCGCGACTCCTGACGAGCGCGCCTTCGGCGGCCAGCGGGCTCCGCGCGAACGCGTCGATGAACTTGTCCGACACGACGTCGAGACGCGCGCGATCCGTGCCGACATCCTTGTGGACGCCGGGCCACTCGACATTGCCTCGGCCGTCGTAGACGCCATGGCAGCGCGCACACCCAACCTCTTCGGAGTAGAAGAGCTCCTTGCCACGCGCCGCGAGCGTCGCGTCGATCTCGTACGGGTACGGCGGCGGCCGAAGATGCCGAATCACGGACGCAAACTCTTCCTTGATCGTCGGGATCACCGACTCCACCAGCGCGTCGAACGGGCGGTCCTTCTCGAGCTCCATCGAAGAGGCCATCAACGGGAAGCGGCCGTGGAAGCTGCCGTCGACATACCAGCGCCCGGACGGCATCTTCGCCGCGGTGTGCCAGAGCGGCGGCGTCTTCGTGTCGCCGCGGCCGACATCCGCGACTGGCGGCATCGCGCCGTTGGGCCGCATGAACAGCTCGACGTGCGAGGCCGCAAACGCCGTCGACCTCGCACGCGTCAGCGAGTCGATTTTGTCGTGGTGGTGACTGTTGAGGATCCGGTTCGCTTCGGCCGCGACCGCGAGGTCTTCGGCGCTCCCGCCCGAGACCGACCGCCAGCGCTCGCTCGTCAGCGTCTTGAGCGCCTCGCCCAGCCATCGGTCGTCAAAGGTCTTGGTGCCCGCGCCGAGGTATGCGACGCCGTCGATCTCGGCCGTGTGACAGACCAGGCAATTGACGGTCCAGCGCAGCGGCAGGTCCGCGCGGTCGTCAGGCGCCATGCCGTACGCCGGCACCACTGACTGTTCGCGCCACAAGACGAGGCCGACCTTCTCGCCGACGATCGTGTCGACATCCCCGATGACGGCCTGAGTCACGAGATTGCTGTCGAACAGCGACTGCGGAATCCAGGCCGAGCTGTCGTAGGTCTGGTAGATGAAGTCGAACAAGGCGGAGCGGCGTTCCGACTCTGAACGAGGATCGGCGTCATCCCACCGGTAGACGAGATGGCGCGTGTCGGACGCGAACGTCGACCGCAGCGCGTCGCGGGTCGCGTGGCGAGCCGATGCTGGTGTCCCCCGCCACACGAGAAGTACAGCCGCGAGGAGCGTCAGGATGATGGCGACGATCGCGCCAGCCGAGCGGGCCCGCGGCGACATCAACGGTACCCGCCTTTTATCAGTGCCCTCGCCGCCTCGACACACTCCTCATCTTCATCGTGCCCGCACAGCCGGAGCGCCTGACGGTATTCCTCGAGGGCGCGAGGACGATCGGCGGCAAGATCGGCGAGCTTGCCGAGCTCGGTGTGGATGCGCCCGTGGACCCAGTCCCGCGCCGGATTCGCGGAGCGCGGCGTCGAGCGCACGGCGGGCGGCGTCGGCTTCCCTCAGCGCGACGAGCGCGGCGCCGTGGTAGTAGCCCCATCGGGCGAGCTCGCCGAAGGCGCGGGGTCGCGTATCGCCGGCAAGCATCGTGAGTCCGTGCTCGATCGACTGTCGCGCAATCGCCGGACGTCCGGCCCTGAGCGCCGTCGAACCGCCGTGAAGCCACAACAAACGATTCCGCGGATAGTCACGCTGCAGCTCTCCAATCACCCGCAGCGCATCGTCGAACCGGGCCTCGCGGTTGTAGATGACGACCAGCGAGAAGCGCGCGTTCGTCTGGATCTCGCTCGGGTACGCGGCCGCCTCCTCGACCATGCGAAGGCCGCGTTCACGTCCGCCTCCGAAGCCTGCCAGCCGCGCCATCATCCGCGTCGGGAGCGACAGCGAGGAGACCGCATACCGGTAGAGGCCGACCGTGAGCCCGGCGTCGCGGCGAGTGGGATCCAGATCGAGGACGCGCTGGTGCTCGGCGTAGGCACGGCGCGCGGCACGAAGGCTGCCGAACAGACTGCCTTCGATCGTGGCGGCGTAGGTCGCCTGGTAAGCGTAAGCGGCGCCAAGCTGAAAATGCGCGTCGGCGCTGCAGTCGGCCCGGCAGCGTTCGTCGGCGAGCGTGATCGCTCGATCGAGGTTGGTCCGAAAAACGGACGCGAGCTGCGCTGGCGGCGGGCCACGGCGGGAGCCGGACTGCGCTTCGCCGAGATAGTCTTCCGCGGTGACCGCGCCCTGCTGAAAGAGCATGGCGATCCAGACCGTCGCGGCGGTGAGCCGGTAGGCGGCCGGGTGCGTGGGATCGGCGGCCATCGCCTCGCGAAAGGCGTCGATCGCGGCGTCGCGATCGAGGTCGTAGCCGAGCCGCAGGCCACGGGCGCGAGACGCCGCGGCCGCGGCTGGGTCGACGCTCCGCGATCGACCCTCGTCGCTGCCCGAGGGCGCCTGGCCCGAGAGGACCGACGCCGTCAGCACCGCGGCGCCGAAGGCCACGACCGTAGACCGAAGCCTGGACGCTATCCCACAGACCCGATCCGTGTTGTCCGTGTAATCCGTGGCGCTAGTCGTCACATCAGACTCTGACGACCAGCGTAGCGAGTGCCCCGGGCGGAGTCCTGAGGCGCCCCTGAATAAACCCTGATTTACTGTGACGGGGTCAGATTCCTGGGGTCAGGCCGTGAATCGTGAATTGGAAAATCGCGCCATCAATCGCGGATTCACGATTCACGGCCTGACCCCAATTCACGATTCACGGCCTGACCCCGCGTTTGGCTCCGCGATCGCCCGCGATCGCCGCGTTGACGGCGCGGCGAAGAGCGCGATGCACGGCTACGCGCGCCGCGTCTGGCGACGGCTTGTCGAACAGGCGCGCAATCTGTTTGTAGTCGTAGCCGAGATCGATCCGCGCGACGAGCAGGGACCGATCGGTGGGACGGAGGCTCTCGAGCGCGACGTGCTGACGGCGGGCGATTTCCTTCTCCTTCGCCTGATCGAACGGCGACGGCCGCTCGTCGACGACATCGGACAGTGCCTCTGACGAACCGAATCGGACCGGCCGGCGGCATTCGTCACGCACGCGATTCTGAATCGCGACCCGAAGATAGGCCTGAAGGCCGCCCGGCCGCGTCGGGTCGAAGGTCGAGAGCCGCTGAAGTGTGTGCAGCAGCGAATCCTGCACGATGTCTTCGGTGTCGTAGCCATGCCGGACCCGTGAGGGCAGCCGTCCGTGGGCAAAGCGCTTCAAGCGAGGCAGGCTTCGCCGGACGATCTCGTTCTCGGCCGAGCGATCACCGATCTTGGCCTTGAGCACGAGTTCCGCCGTCGAGTCGACGGCCTTGGCTGACGTGCGCGTGCGTGATTTCGTGCTCTTCGACGCTTTTGGCATGGCTGGTTGCCGTCAGGTCTGGGCGGGGGCACACCCATCCCTACCTAGAATAACGGACCCTGCCGGGAAAGTGTACATGCCGAAACACTTTCGGTCAGTCACTGGGCTGTACACCCGCCCGCAGGGGCTCGTTATACTCCACGGGGACGTCCCGTCCTACGCGTCGAGGCCCTTGATGACCCACGAAGTCTTTACGATCGTCGCCCCCATCCGCGATCGCGCTGCCTCGACTCACCTGAAGCAGATCCTCGCCGAGATCAATGCCAATCCATCGGGGAACGCGCTGCTGCCGTTCGGAAAGCTCCCGATGGTGCATTTCGCGAGCTTCGTCGTGTTCTCCGACCCAGTTCAGGAGGCTAAGGCGCCGCCTCTCCTGGACCACCTGGTCTTCGAGAATTGTATCGATGGGCCCTTTGAGGCCTACATCGAAGCGCTCCTCCACCTGGGGCTTCAGACGCTTCACGAGCTGTTCTCGTGCTGCCTAGGCTACGACAACCGTGTGGCTTCGAATGACGGCGTAAGGGCCTACATCGTTGCCAAGCGCCGGAAGCCGCATCTGCTTCACATTGGCAGTCCTGGACTCCGAGTCGATCACATCAATGCTGGCGACAGCCTTCGCCGCGTCCTCGATCGGGAGCTCGATGACGTCGTCAAGCGGGGACGGTCGACCGATCGCCCGCTCGATCTGATGCGATCGCTTCACGCCAGCCTCAACCTACCGCCTTCAACGAGAGATCACTGGTTTCTCCGAAAGCCGACTCTCACCGAGACCGAACAACGGCGCTTCGCCTGGTTTGCCGATCAGCAGTCGCACCTCGGCTCGCAGCTCCGGCACTGGGGCAAGCTCATCGTGCTGGCGCTGACGCTATTCGCGGTCGTGTGGTGGAGCGGCTCATGGCTCTGGAATCATGGCGGGGCACGTTCGATCTTCTTCGCGTTGGTCGGGCTGGTCGCCGTGCAACTGCTGTTCTGGTGGTGGCTGACCCGAGGAAAGCCGTGGAAAGGGCAGACGGCCAGGCAGAAAGCGGAAGTTAAGAGAATCAGGGAGCTCGAAGACCAGGCCCCTCAGGTTCAGAACAAGATGGCCAGCCTCGTCATCCTCAAATCGGGATGGATGACGTGGATCGTGACGAGAGCCGTACTTTGGTTTTTCAATCTGCTCTACCGGACATTGTTTACAGATCTCACACCGGGACGGCTGGCGGGCCTGCACACCATCCACTTCGGACACTGGACCGTTCTCGACCTCGAGGCGGATGGCCGCAAGAACGAGAAGCAGAAGGCCTTGATGTTTCTCAGCAACTACGACGGCAGCTGGGAAACATACCTCGACGACTTCCTTGACAATCTCTACCACGGCGTCATCGCGATTTGGGCCGGAGGCGTGGGCTTCCCCAGGCCGCTCGACGGGCCGAGCTTCAAGTCGTGGGCGCGCACCCGCATGTCGGTCTGGCACGCCTGGTACAGCGCCTATCCAACGTTGACGGTTGCGAACATCGACAACAACGACCACATTCGGCGCGGTCTCGTCGACCTTCCGAAAACCGACGATGCGGCGCGCCTCTGGTTGAGTCGATTCGGATCGTTCAAGACCGGGAACGAGCACATCGACGCTCCTGGTGACGCGCTCGAAACCTCCGACATCCAGGGCCTAGTGCTGAGCGGGTATGCGCACCTGCCTTACGCGAAGTACGTGCTGCTGCGGATCGACAAGCCAGACGAGGTGCGCACGTGGCTGGCCGAGCAGATTCCCCTCGTCACCGACGCTCGTCCGAGCCCGCGTGGCAATCACCCTGCCGTCAATGTGGCGTTTACGCACTCCGGTATGCGCGCGCTCGGTCTTCCCGAGAATGTGCTCGAGGGATTCCCGCTGCCGTTTCAGGAAGGCATGGCACCGGCGGAGCTGAAGCACCGGTCCAGGGCGCTCGGCGATGTCGGCCAGAACGACCCGGCGGATTGGTACTGGGGTGGCACGAATAACACACGGGTCGATCTCCTCGTGATGGTCTACGCCAAGACCGAAACGGAAGCGGCCCGCGTCGCCGATGAGTGTTTGGCGAGGCTGGACGCGACCAAGGCGGTAGCAAGGTGCCTCGAGCCCGAACTGAGCGGTGAACTGCTGCCCGATCCCAAGCGGAAGAGCCCGGCGGGTCGGAAACTGTTTCGCGAGCACTTCGGGTTTGCTGACGGGATCTCGCAACCGGAAATCGAAGGCACGTACCGCGCGGCCAATCGCGTCACCGAGCGCGGTTCACAACACCTCGTCAAGCCTGGTGAGTTCCTCCTTGGCTACACGGCCGGCGACGGGACGGTCAACCCTGGCATTCCGATCGACGCGCGGCTCGACAGCCACGCCTTGCTGCCCCAGGCAGACTCCGGCGCCGGACCGGACCTTCGTGAGTTTGGCCGCAACGGCACCTACCTGGTCTTTCGCCATCTCGAACAACACGTGCAGGAATTCAACGATTTCGTCGCGAGTGCCTCCGGCGCCTCGACCTCGCCGCAGGACGCGGAGGAATTCGCCGCGCGGCTGGTCGGCCGGCACCGCGACGGCATGCCGCTCATCGCGACCGACTCGGACAGCGCCCACACCAACGAGTTCACGTTCGCGGGCGATCCGCACGGCTTTGCCTGCCCGGTCGGATCCCACATCCGGCGGGCCAACCCGCGTGACTCGCTCGTAGCCGACGCGGCCGCGGCGCTGAGAACGGCTAATCGGCACCGGCTGCTGCGGCGCGGCCGACCTTACGTCCGGCCGCATCGGCCTGGCGCAGCGCGGCAGAACGGCGACGAGCGCGGAATGCTCTTCATCTGCCTGAACGGCGACATCGAACGGCAGTTCGAGTTCGTTCAGCAGAACTGGGTCAACAACAGCGTCTTCGGCGGGCTCGGCTCCGAACAGGATGGACTCGTCCGCGCACCAGGCGACGAACCTGGCTGCTTCACGGTTCAATCCGCGTCAGTGCGGCAGCGAACACTCGACATCCCCAAATTCGTCACCGTCAGAGGCGGCGCCTACTTCTTCCTGCCAGGCCTGGCCACCATCAGGTATCTGGCAACGTTGAACGGCGCCGGGGCCGAAACACTGCCGCCGAGCGCATTTGCGCCGGCGAGCGAGCCAGCGCCCTTCGTCGGTCGTCAGGCGTCGCGCTCTGCGCCGCGCGCTGGCCGCCCTCGAGGGTCAGCTGCCACGAGTGCAGGCTCGCCTGGGCGGCGCGCTACCCGGTCTTGATGGCGGCCGCGATGATCCTTTGGCCGATAGCGGCCGGTCGCCGAGCCAACTTCTTCGGCAGCCATTTTCTTGTCGGGTGGTGGGGGATCGCGATCGTGAGCCTGCTCGCCTCCCTCGCGGCGTTCGTCGTGATGATCTCGCTGCGCCTCGTGCTGTTGTACGGCTGGCGATCCCGGCCGGGCCTGCCGCGCTGGACCGGAAGCGCGACATGGCTTCAAGTGCTCGGCTTTCAGGTGCTCGGCTTCCCGCTCGTGCTCGCCGCGATTCACTCGTCGGCGATCGACGCGGCGAATCTCGATGGCCAATCCTACTGGACTCTGTTTTTTTCCAATCTCGGGGCGGCTGCCATTGGCGCGGTGGCAGCTCTTATCTTGCTCACGCTCGCGTCGAGCCTGCAGGCGCTGCGGCCGGGCGCTCGGCCGGACCTCTTCTTCCCTCCTAACCCGTTGTCGAGGCGACTGGCCAGTGCGGGGTCCTTCCATGCGCGGCTCAGCCGCCCGTCAGAGTGGCTGTCGCGATTGTCGCGCTGGATCGTCAGCAGCGTTCCGCGAGGAGATCGGAACCGGGTACATCGATTACCGCCGTCAACGCATCCTTCCTGGCCATGCGTTTGCCGCGTCGGTTGGATTTATCCTGATTCTCATCTACATCGCCGGATACGTGACGCTCAATCCGGCGTGGGGCGATCGATGGACGAGCTGGGGCCACGAAATACCGGCGCTCGCGTATTTCATCATTCACCCTGATCGCCTTCGGAACGCTGCTGTCGATGCTCGCGTTCTTTTTCGATCGCTACGGCATTCCGACCGTCGTTCCCCTGGCGTTGTGGCTCGCGATTGTCGCCTCGGTCGGGCGCACGGATCACTTCTACAGGGTCCTGGGCATCGTGCAGCCGCCGCCGCTCACGGCTGCCGACGTAGTACGGCAAGGCGACTCGCACTATCCCGGCAGCAAGGTGATCGTCGTGGCGTCGGAAGGCTACGGGCTCACGTCGTCGGCGTGGACAGCAGAGGTGCTCGCCACGCTCGCCGAGAAGGCTGGCGGCCGTCGTTTCACCGACTCGCTGAGGCTCGTCAGCGCTTCGTCTGGCGCAGCGCTCGGAACGACGTATTTCGTCGAAGCGTATGAGCGCGACGGCTTCCCGACGACCAGCAACGGTCTAAACGTGGACGAACGCGCGCTCGCCCGCATCCGGGAGGCGTCCTGGCAACCAAGCGACAGCGAGAACGCGTGGGGATTGGTGTATCCGGATCTGACGCGCACGTTCGCGCCGCTTTTTGTCCCACGCCTGCTCGATCGCGGCTGGGCCATGGAACAGGCGTGGAAGCGCCACATGCGAGAGCCCGGCGCCTCGCTGAACGGCTGGCGGCAGGATGTCGCCGCCGGGTGGCGCCCGGCGACCGCCTTCGGCGTCACGGTGGTCGAAACCGGTGGGCGGCACCTGTTTGCCACCTACGACGCAAACCCGTGCGCGACGCCGGCCACCGGATGTCCCGACGACGTGACGCACGACTACGATGTACCGATCGTCACGGCCGCCAGGCTCGCGGCGACGTTTCCGATCGTCGCGCCGGTGGCCCGCGCTCAGGTTGACGCGCCGGCCTACCACTTGAGCGACGGCGGCATCTGGGACAACTTCGGCCTGACGGCAGCGCTCGAATGGCTCTACGGCGCAATGCCCGCATTGGCGAACCCGCCAGACTTGCCTCGCCGCGAAGTCTTGCTGATCGAAATCCGGTCATCCCCGACGGAGAGGGCACGGCCGCCTGAAGAAGAGCGCGCCTGGGCGTATGAGTTGATTGGTCCCCTTCGCGCCATGAACGGCGTCCGCAGCAACGCACAGCGCGTGCGCAACGAGTTCGAGGTATCGCAGCTCGCCGACAGGTGGGCGTCTTCGAGCAACGCGCCGTCGCTGACCCGCGTGGTCTTCGAGTTGTCGGATCCGCAGGCAAAGCTCGCCTGGCACATCGGGCGGCGCGATCTCCAGCGGATCAGGGGCGCCTGGTCCCTCGAGAAGAACAGGACGTCTCTCGAAAAGGTTCAGATGTTCCTCGGCGTGACGCAATGAATCTGTCGCAGTGTCCGGCTTTAGCCGGACCGCGAATTCTGGTGCCCTCATGACTTCGACATCGGCGGAACGACCCCTTGGCGGCCGCGACACTCCCCTGGCCGACGTCTCTGAGCTGGAGGCCGAGGACCAAGCCGCAGTCGACGCCATCGTTGCGACCCTCGTGTATCACCTGCGCAAGGAGCACCCGCGGCCGTCGCCGGAGCAACCCGCGAGGCGCGACGCCCATCCCAAGCACCACGGATGCGTGCCGGCCACTTTCGAAGTCTGTGACCTCAAAGGGCAGGAAGGACTCCTCGCCCAGGGCCTGTTCGCGCGTCCGGGCAAATATCACACCTGGGTGCGTTTCTCGAATGCGTTCAAAGTACGAAACGATCTCGACCGTGATGCGCGCGGAATGGCGATCAAAGTCATGGGCGTGCCCGGCGGCGCCGCCGACGGCACCCAGGACTTTCTGCTCGTCACGCACCGCTCGTTTTTCGCGCGAACGCCGGCAGACTTCGTCGATTTCCCCGCAGCCGTCGCCGGGGTCGGCCAGTCGGCGGCCCTCATCGCCAGAACCGCCGGGTTCTTCTTCGGATGGCGCCCCTTCAGGTTTCGGCTCCGAGGATTCATCGCGTTGATGCGGTCGATGAACCACTGCACGAACCCACTCGTGCGGACCTACTTCAGCCAAACGCCGTATGCGTACGGCCAGTCGCAGGTGAAGTTCCGGGCACGGCCCCAACGGCGTTGGTTTCCGCATCAGTGGGTGTGGCTCTGGATCAGGGTGTTCGTCCACAACGTGATCATTCCGATCCTGCGGGCGGGCGCATGGCTCATCCGTAAATTCGTCAAGTCGTTCCGCTTTGAACCACGGTGGCAGGAACACTACCTGCAGAAAGTGCTCCTGTCGTCGCTGCGAGCTCGTCCGGCCGTCTTCGACTTCCAGGTTCAATTCCGCAAGGACGGCATGCCACTCGATGATGCGGTCGTCGCGTGGAAACAGCGGAAGTCCAGCTTCAAGACCATCGCAACAATCACCATCGGGCCACCGACGGTGTCGCTCGAGACGATGATGGCTTTTGGACAGCACCTGTCGTACACGCCCTGGCACCACGTGCCCGAGCACAGGCCTCTAGGGAGCATCAACAAGGCTCGGCGAGCGGTGTACGACGCCATTTCGTCACTTCGTCACGACCTCAATCACGCGAGGCGCCGGGAGCCTCGTCCCGGGGAATCTCCGGCCGACTACCTGCGCGACATCGAGTAGCGTCGCCGCAGAACGCACGAGTAAGGTATCCTTAGCGTTGGTGCACAACGCGGACCGCCGGCGCGGTTCGCGAGATCCGCTGTCGGCCGTGGCCCGAACCAAGCTCGCAGGCAAGTATCAACTCGTTCGAGAACTCGGGCGTGGCGGCATGGGCGTCGTCTACCAAGCCGTCGACGCCGGTGGTCGTGTCGTAGCGCTGAAGGTGCTGTCTTCCGCGCTCGCAGACGACCTCGTTGCCCTGTTGCGCTTCAAGCGCGAGGCCCGAACCGCTTCGTCCCTCAGCCATCCCAACATCTGCTCCGTCCACGAATTCGGCGAGAGCCGCGGCCGTCCCTTCATCGTGATGGAACTGCTCGAAGGGATGACGCTCAAGGATCGGCTCGCCCAGGGCAGCTGCGATCCGCTGCTCGTCCTCGACATCGTCACGCAGGTCGCCGAGGGCCTCGGCGCTGCCCACACCAAGTTCATCGTTCATCGCGACGTCAAGCCGGCGAACATCTTTCTCGTCACCGGCGGCGCGGTGAAGATGCTGGACTTCGGGATCGCCAAGCACTTCGTGCATTTCGAAGCCGACAGCACGTCTGACGGTGACGACCCCCGGCCATACGCCGGGAACCGTCGACTACATGTCGCCCGAGCAACTGCTCGGGCAGCGCATCGATCAGCGAAGCGATCTGTTCGCGCTCGGCATCTCGCTCTACGAGGTTCTCACGGGTCGCACGCCGTTCCGGGCCAGGACGAAGCTGGCGACGATGGCCAACATCCTGCAGCGCAGCGCTCCCCCGCTGCCGGCGATGCTGCACCGCGAGGAATGGACTCAGGTGCTGCAACGGCTGCTGCAGAAGAAGCCAGACGAACGCTACCCGGACGCCGCCGCGCTGCTGCAGGACCTTGCGCTGCTCAAGCAGCTGATCATCGGGCGCCGCGTCGCCTGGCCGGCGCCACGGCCAGTCGCCGGTCCGCACGTGGTCCCGTCGGTGGCCCTCGTCCCATTCGAAGTCGTGTCGGACGAGCTCGATACCGACGAGCGAAAGCGTGAGGTCAAGTACTTCAGTCATGGGCTCATGGACGAGTTGATCGCGGCGCTGACGCGCGTCGACGGACTGCGCGTGCCGCCGCGCACCCTGGCGCTGCAATCGCGGCCACAGCCAGGAACCTGGCGCGCCTTGGCCGGCGCTTTCACGCTGACTTCGTTCTGACCGGCGAGGTGAAGGCGAAAGGCGATCGTCTGGCGGTGACGGTGACGTGGTTCGGCGTCGAGGAGAACGCGGTTCTTTGGGGCAAGCGCTACGAGATCGCGGTCGAAGATCTGTTCCGCCTGCGCGACAAGATCGTGTCCGCGGTGTTGGACGCGCTCAAGCTCACCGTGGCCGACACGACCGCGGCCACGGCCAGGGCCGCGTTGAATCGACGCGCGTTCCATTTGTGCCTGAAGGGCCGGTTTTTCTGGAGCAAGCGATACGAGGGCGGCCTCCTGACCGCCCGGCAGTGTTTCGAAGAGGCGCTGCGCGAAGATCCGTCGTCGGCGCTGGCTCACGCGGGCCTGGCCGATACCTACTCCTTCCTCGGCTTCTACTGCCTGGTGCGGCCGCGCGACGCGTTTACCGTCGCGCGAACGTCGGTCGACAAGGCCTTGCAGCTCGATCCACGGCTGGCGGCCGTTCACGCGTCGCAGGGCCTCCTTCGACTGGGCATCGAATGGGACTGGCAGGGCGCGGCTCAGGCGTTTCGGCAGGCCGTCGAGCTCGATTCGGCGCATGCGCTGGCGCGTATTTACCTCTCATGGGTACACGTCCTGCTCGGGGAGATCGCCGAGGCCGAGGAGCAGGCCGAACGGGCTCAGGACATCGACCCGCTCTCGCCGGCGCTGAACGCCGGCGCCGCCTATACGTTCTACATGGCCCGATCCTACGAGCGCGCCATCCGCGAGTGCGAAAAGGCGCTCGAAGTGGACAAGGAGTTCCTGGTCGCCTTGTACGTCATGGGCATGTGCAAGGCGCAGCTGAAGATGTACGACGATGCGATTCGCCACCTCGAGCAAGCGGTCGCGCTGTCGCAGGGCATGCCGTTCTACCTTGGCCTTCTCGGCAAGTGCTACGCCGACACGAAGCAGCACGACAAAGTGCAGGACATTCTGCAGCGGCTCGACAGCCTGGCCACCAAGCTCTACGTGCCGCCCCACTGCTACGTCTACATCTACGCGGGCCTCGGCGATTTCGAGAAGGCATTCGCGTGGCAGGACCGGGCCTTCGAAGACGGCGCTTCTCCGTTCAACTATTTCTCACCAGTCATCGAGTGCCTGCACGGGGACCCCAGGTTCAAGGAGGATCTGCGCGCCTGGGGGCTGGAGGTCTAGTCTTTCCCGAGGGGCTTTGCCCCTCGGACTCCCCGACACGCTCACTCGCGGGCCCGCTCGCTCGCATTACTCAGACGGCCCTCGCGATTTATGAGACAAGTTCGAGTCCAGGAACTATCTCAAAGACCCGATCCGTGTCGTCCGTGTGATCCGTGGCTCTAGTCTTTCCCGAGGGCTTTGCCCCTCGGACTCCCCGACACGCTCGCTCGCCGCGCTCGCGCGCACTGCTCAGACGGCCCTCGCGATTTATGAGACAGGCTCGAGTGCTATCTCACAGGAATTGTTCAAGCTTCTCACCGCGGAGTACGCCGAGCTCGCAGAGAAAAACCAAATTGCTCTGCGTCCTCGGCGCACTCCGCGGTGAAAGCTTTGCGCAGGTCGTGTATCGCCACTGTGGCCCGTCCTCGCTGAAGGAGGACCACCTCGCGGGCGGGGCATCCCGGCTGGCGGCGTTGCTCCTCCTCAAATACTCCATCTCGGTCGTCGCGCCTAGCCATCCGGGCGCCGCGCGCCGCAATCCGGTCCTCCTTCAGCGAGGACGGGCCACTAGCCCTCGGACCCTACCCCTCTGGGAGATGGTTTGAACAGGCGTTCCGTGTTAACCGTGTTTTTCGTGTCGTCCCGTGGTTCAAAAACGAATCCGCGCCGCAAGCTGCATCTGACGGCTGTTGCCTGCCTGCGTGAACCGGCCAAACGTCGCGGCGCCGGGTTGCTCGGGTAGGCGCCGACGCCGAACACATTCTGCACGTCCGTGAAGTTCGTGCGATTGAAGAGGTTGAAGACTTCGAACAGGCCCTCGAGCTCGAGCCGGCCGGTAATCCGCACGGACTTGGACACGCGCGCGTCGACGCTGATCTGCGACGGCAGGCGTCCGGCGTTTCGTGACAGGCTGGTGGCGGGATCCGCAGGGAACCTGCGCGCGCGCGATCGGACGGGAAGCTGCCGCCGTCGCGATCCATGTTCAGATCCGTCCCGGCCAGGATGTTGTACGGCCAGCCCGAGGCGGCCGTCACGAGTCCCGAAGACAATCACGTCCCACGGAATCCTGTACGAGCCCGTCGCCACGAGCCGTTGACGCTCGTCGTGCAGCGCGGGTCCTCTCTCGTCGTCCGGTCGAAACCCGATCGGCAGCCCGGCAGAGCTCGCAGAGGATCTCGGCCCGCGGCCGTTGTTCTGCGGAAGGAACGCGCTCTGAAAGTCCGTCGACGTATCTTCGGCCTTCGACAGCATGTAGCCGACGCGAAAGAAGAACGGTTGTCGACTCGGCCGTCGAGCGAAAGCGTCAAGGCCGCGAAACCAGGTCTCCCCAAACGACGTGTACTGCAGGACCGATGCTGAAGTGCCGCCTGGCCGTTGATATCGGCCGGGCGGCGGCCCGGGCCGAGATCGGGGAGCACCGGGTTGTAGTCGATCGTGCCGAGCGCGTTGAAGCCGCGCGCGTAGACGAATCCCGCCGACAGCCGGACGCGCGGGGTGATCAGGTGATCCGCGCCGAGAAACATGTGATGGGCGTAAGGGTTGCGAAGCCCGGGATCGATCGTGATCGCAAGGCTCGGATACGAGCCGCCGGCCAGCTGGATCGCCGTCGATTCCAGCAGCCTGACGGCCGGGCGCCGCCCAGGCTGCGAACGCGCCTGGCGCGGTCAGCACCAATGTTCGCACCGTGTCTGGTCTGGCCGCTGATATACCGCGTAATGCCAGCCGTGGCCGTAATGATCGGATCGTAGTAGAGACCGTACGCGGCACGAACGACAGTGCGCGCCGATCCGGTTGGATCCCACGTCACGCCAACTCGCGGCGCGACGTTATTGCCGTCGCTCGGCCACGTCGTAGGGAGCCGGCATGCCCGCGACGCGGAACGTCTCGGCCGGAAACAACTGCCGCTCGTAGCGCACGCCTGCCCGCAAACCGACTCGCGGGTGAATCTGCCACACGTCTTCCGCAAAGAGCGACAGGTCGCGATAGTCGTAGGCCGAACCCGAGTCGCCGTAGCCCTGTACGTAGGCGAGCGGGAAGCCGAGCGCTACCGACTGGATCGGCGAGACGGGCGCAGGAAACGATGCGCTCGGCGCAAATCCCGTGAAGATGTAGCGGCCGCCGAAGTGAAGCGGCAGCGCCTGATCGCAGCCCCTGGACGATGCTGACGTCGGCACCGATCTTGAGCAGATGCTGGCCGCGGCTGTAGCTGAGCGTGTCCACGAACTGATAGCGGATGTTGTCCCGCGGCGTTGGCGTGAAGCGCTGTCGGCCGAGGCTCGCGATGCCGGAGACCTCGATCGTCGGACCACCTTCGTCTTCGCGGTCGCAGAGGCCGTCGCAAGTGGGGTCGAGCGACGATACGGTTTGATCGCGCCAGGCCGACCAGAAAGCGCACTTCGTTGACGAGCTGCGGCGTCGCGATGAAATTGTGCGAGACGGCGCCCATGACGTCAGTCGTATCGAGCACCGCGGCGCGGCTCCGCGCCACCAGCCCGCCGAACGGTTCGATGTTCTCGTTCAGTTCGCTGGCGCCGTTGACCCGGACGCTCAGCCGCTGACGGCTGCCGATGTACTGATCGACCTTGCCGAACCATTGAGTTGTGCGCACTTGATATGGCACGTGGCCGGTGTCGAAGCTGAAGCCCGCCGTCCGCAGGATCTGCGCAGGTGTCCCCAGCGACACCTGCGGCTGAAACGGATGCGTGATGTTCGTCTCATCGTCTATCGTGACGAAATTGTTGGCGTCGATTTGCTGTCGCTCGATCGACGCGAAGTAGAACAACCGGTCCCGCCGCACCGGGCCTCCGAGCGTGGCGCCGTACTGATGTTGACCGAATGGCGCCTTCTCCACAGAAATCGGATCGCCAAAGAGGTCGAAGCGCTCGAAGTAGTTCTTCGCATTCAGGGAGTCATCGCGGAAGAATCGTACGCGCCGCCGCTCGTGGTGTTGGTCCCGCTCCGCGTCACGACGTTGACGACGCCGCCGGCAGCCTTGCCGAATTCAGCGGAGAACCCGTTGGTGAGGACCTGAAATTCCTGCACCGCGTCCTGGCTGAACATCGCCCGAACGCTGCCGACGGTCTCGTCGTTGTTGTCGAGCCCGTCGACGGTAACGTTGTTCGAGCGCGCCCGTTGGCCGGCGAGCACGACGCCCGACGTCCTCGATGCGCCTTGCTGTGGCGTCCGGTCCGGAGACGAGCCGTTGGTCAGCAAGGAATACGAGAGGAAGTTCCGAGCGCTGACGGGCAGCTGGTCGAGCGAGCTTGCGATCGACGACCGCGCCCGAGGCCTGCCTGCTGTGGATCGGCGAGGTGCCGGCTCGCTACCACGTTGACGTCGTATTGCTGCCCCGGCAATCCTGAGCATCAGAGTGACGCGCGTCGACGTTCCCAGTGAAACGATGATGCCGGAAACCTGATAGGGCTCGAACCCGGCAAGCTGAGCCTCGAGGGTATACGTCGCCGACCGGCAGGGCGCGAAACGCAAACTGACCGTCAGGACCCGTAATCACGGAACGCGCCAGCCCCGTCGCCTGGTGCGTCGCCTTGACGGACACTCCTGGCAGAACGCCCTGCTGCTCGTCCCGTGCTTCGCCCATCAGATCGCCGGCCGTGGCCTGGCTCTGCGCGGCGGCAATGTTGAGGTTCGTGCTCGAGGTCAATGCAACCAGAAGGGCGACGCGCACCCACGAAAACATCATCGGCGCGCTGAGTACGGAGTGCGGCAAGGTAAAGCCATTAGGAAGCGACCCATTTATATAGCAGAGGAGGCCCGGCCGCAGCCCCGTACCTGTCGGAATTGCGTCTATGATCGAGGCATTCATGACTCAATCGTACGCAAATCACGCACACCGGCCCCACGGCAACCGTCGTCGGCTACGTCTTCCTCATCGTCGCGCTCGTCGCGCTTCGGCCTGCGCTGGTTCGAAATCGGCGGCCGCAGGGCCTCCGCCATCGGCCTTTTTGCCATCATCTGCTCGGTCGCGACCCTCCTCGCCATCAGCCGCCTCGACATTACGCGGCTACAGGACCGCATCATCAGGCTGGAAATGCGCGTGCGGCCGCGTCGCTCCTCAGCACCGCGCAACCATCGGTGCCCTGGCCGTCGCCGCCGTCAGCGATCAGCAGCAGTCGAGGGAACTGTTCCGTCAACTCATGACTGGGGATTGTCGATGACCATCATCGGCGCGGCCTTGTGTCAGCTCCTTGCCGGCGCGCTGGCAGATGCTGACACGGCTGACGCCCAAGCAGGTCGATGCGCTCCGGATAGCCTCATGCTGAGCTGGCACTGCTCGAACGAGCGCGCCGTGTGAGCAACTGGAGCCGACCGATCATCAGCGCGCGGTGCAGACCTGGGTGCCGGATCTGGATCGCACGTAGCGCGCCGCACGAAAGAACCCAGTGAAACCCTGGATTCGCATCGGCGAAGTCGGCGGCTCCCGACGGCACGCGTGCTGACGCTGCAGAGCCGTGACGGCGAGTTCCTCCTTCTCGCGGACGGCAAGCCGCTCATGGGCAGCGACCAGCACGGTTCGGAGGACGCGCTGGCGACGCTCACCTGCCGTCGCCTCAACGCAGTGCCCACGGCCACGCGTCCTGATCGGCGGCCTCGGCATGGGCTTTACGCTGCGCGCGGCGCTCGACGTGCTGCCTGCGACTGCGACGTGTCGTTGTCGCGGAGCTCGTGCCGGCGGTCGTCGGCTGGAATCGCGGGCCGCTCGGGCCGCTTGCCGGCGAGCCCCTCGACGATCCGCGCGTGACGGTGGAAGAAATCGACGTGGCCGCGGTGCTGTGCGGGCGAACCCCGAGCTTTCGATGCCGTCCTGCTCGACGTCGACAACGGCTCCGACGCGCTGACCACTTCGACCAACGGCTGGCTCTACAGCGATCGCGGCGTGGACGCGATGCGCACGGCGCTGACGCCGGCTGGCGTCCTCGGCATGTGGCTGGCGTCCGACGATCGCAAATTCGCGCGCCGCCTGCGCCAGCACGGCTTCACCGTTGACGTCGAGCACGTTCGCGGCCGCGGTCGAAAGCGCGGCCCGCGCCATTCCGTGCTCATCGCCTACCAGTCGGTCTGACGATAGTCCTTCAGGAACTTACCCCAGGCGTGTTCGCCGCTGTTCATGCCGGTGACGATGGGATCGACGATGCGCGCCGCGCCGTCGACGATGTCGAGCGGCGGATGGAAGCGTTGCTCGACCGTCTTGCGGGCGGCGATCTCGACCGGTCCTCATCGGTGACCCAGCCCGTATCGACGCTGTTCATGTGGATGCCGTCAGCGTGATAGTCGGTCGCCGACGTCCGCGTCATCATGTTCAGCGCCGCCTTGGCCATGTTCGTATGCGGATGCCGGGTCGTCTTCCAGCTCCGGTAGAACTGTCCCTCGACGGCCGACACGTTGACGATGTGCTTGTCCCGTTCGGGCGTGCTGAGCATCAGCGGCTTGAGCCGCGCGTTGAGGATGAACGGCGCTATCGCGTTGACCAGCTGCACCTCGAGAAGCTCGACGGTCGACACGTCCGAGAGCAGCAGCCGCCACGAGTTGGTGCCGCCGAAGGTCGATCTGCTGGAGATCCTGATCGAGCTGGCCTTCCGGGAAAGAGTTCCGGCCGCGCGAGCATCTCATCCTGAAGGAGCCGCAGTTGCGACAGCTGGGACGCGTTGCGAGGCCTGCGCCGTGCATCCCATGCCGTGCCGTCGATGGCCTCGGATCCGTCATGGCCGTACGCGCCAGCAAGCTTCGTCGCGACTGCGGGCGTATCGTTCTTGACGCCGCCGGCCGATTCGGCGGCCATCATGTGCGAGTAGAAGTCGGGCGGACGACGGACCGTCTGGCAGGCGTTGTTGACGATGACGTCGAGGTCGATCGCGGGTCGACAGCAGGCCCCGGCAGAAAGCCTCGACGCTGGGAGCGTGACGAAGATCCAGTCCGAAGATCTCCAGTCGATCGCACCACTCGCCAAAATCCGGTTCCTGACCGTACCGTGACGGCCGAGTCGCGGGGAAACCGCGTGGTGACGATGAGGTGGGCGCCTGAGCGCAGCAGCTTGAGACCTGCCTGGTAGCCGATCTTGACGCGGCCGCCGGTCAGGAGCGCGACACGCCCGCGCAGGTCGGCCAGTTCGGTCCGCTTCGCGAAGTTCACGTCTCCGCAGCGCAACGCAGAGCCGGTCGTAGAAGTGGTGAACAGTCGAGTAGCTCTGTCTTGCAGATGTAACAGTTCCGCGGCGTCGGCGCCTGTCTCGGGGCGATGTCTCGGCCTGAAACGCTTTGCGGCGCGAAGATTTTCGGCGTCGTGAACACCGGCTGCCGGCGCAGCTCGCGGATGCCGGTGGCGGCGAGCACGCGCTCGTCACGGTGCGAGCGTTCGCGCTTCCGCCGCCGCGCGAGCGCCTTCGTCAACGCGCGCCGCGCGCGCATGTCGGGATTCCAGACCTGCGCGACCGCGTCGCGGAGACGGCGTTGTTCGTCTTCCGAGAGAAGCGCCAGCGTGCTGCGATTGGCGGCGATCAACTCGAGCGTCTCGGTCGCTGCTTTCAGTCGCTCGACGAGCAGAGACTCGGCTGCCGGCGTACGTTCCGTGGGGGGCATACTCCGCTAGCGTAATACGACCACGGCGTGGCCCGCTATCGCCGCCCTGCCTACCTGGCGACGGCGACTGGCGCGAGTGACCCTTCGGCCGTCGCCCGCTCGCGGACCACGAAGACCGGGCACGGTGCATGGCGAATCACGCGCTCGGCGACGCTGCCGATGAGGAGATGCGTGATCCCCGTTCGACCGTGCGTACCCATGACGATCAAGTCGGCATGGGTCGCGTCAGCCTGCTCGATGATGACCTGCGACGGGCTCCCGATGAGCACCTGACCGGTCGACTTGATGCCGTGGTTCGCAAGTGATTCGATCGTCTCGGCCAGACGGCGCTCGGCTTCCTTGACCAGGTTCTCCCGAATCCTCGGCAGCTCGCCGAGATAGACCTCGGTCGGCCAGGGCCCGGCCATGAGGCGATCCTCGATGACGTGCAGCAATTCGAGCGGGGCCGTGAATTCCGTTGCGAGTGCCTTGGCATAGAGAAGCGCTCGATCCGACGGAGGGCTGAAATCAAGCGGAACGAGGATGCGTCGAAAATGCGGTTTCATGGCAAGTCTCCGAATCTAATCTTAACCGAGGGGCTTCGCCCCTCGGAACTCCCCTACTGGCTCGCTCGCGGGGGCCCCGACACCCCGCTCCGCTCGCCACGCTCACTCGCTGCCGCTCGCTCGCGCTGTTTATGAGACAGCTTGTAGTCGCACGTACGGAATCCGATGCTACGCCGCCCTTCCGTGGGCAGTCACGCGCCGGGCGATTGTCCGTAGCAGCGATCGGCGGATGAACCGCGAGAACGGACCGATCACGCGGAAGTAGCGGCGGAACCGTCGCCAGGACTGCTCATCGGTCGCTGAAACCCGCAGTTCGATTTCGACGTGGCTCTTCTCGGAGCCGCGTGGCAGCACCCGAATCGACCACGCGACTTTGACGAAGCCCGGCTCAGAGAAAGCGGCATATGCCTGCTCGTCGGCGACATGCACGAACGGAATATCGATCTGCCAGACCTTGCCGATCGCGCCAACGGCGACCTCATGCAGAGGCTCTTCGCTGAGAACCTGGAATCCAGGGCTCTCGGGTGACGAGCGCATGCTGTCGAGGCGGAACGGACCAGCCGCAGTCCGACCGCCTTTCCGGCTCGCCAGGGTTCGGAGCTTGAACAGGGCACGAATGGCGATGGGTTGCGACAACTCACCCAGCCTCACGTCGTCCCAGACGTCGAGCGCGGGCGCGGCAACGTTGATGCGATGCACCTCGAGGAGGTGCGGGGCGGGGATGAGGCGCTGAAGGGCCGTCATCACACCACTCCACGGCCCGAGCTTCGCCGCAGGTATTGGTCCTTCGACCGGTAGAGGAATCCGGCGCGCGTCAGTTGGTCGAGCGTCTGGCTGCACTCGTCGGGATTCGCATTCCAGAGCCTCGCGGCCTGAGCGATCGTCAGGCAGAGACCTGGCATCTCGAGGTATTCGGCGCGAATCAGCGTGTCGAGGTCGTGGGTGAACGGAGGGAGCGCGGCGGTGTGAGTCATAGGGTGTCCCTCAATGACGTCATGAGCACCAGCAACGCCCGTACCGACCGAGGACCGGTCGAAATGTGCGGCTTTTCTGAATCCCGGCGTGCAGGAAGGACCGGCGCGTGAGGGAAAATCCGCGCCGATCACGAAGAACTCCGCAGCCAGCCTTTCGCTCGGCGAGCTGAGCCTCGGCGAGAGCGATTGTCACTCTCGTGAAGTATGTAGTGTCCGGCTTCCGCCTTCGCCGAGGTCCTATCGCGCCCGAGCCGGCATCGTGATGCGAGGATGCGGCGGTGGCTTCATCCTGTCGCCGAGGAAGAAGCCGGGATGCGGCGGCTGGTTGTAGCCGACGTTCTGCCAGGCGATCGCGACGCGATACTGCGGGTCGTGCATCAGCGTGTAGAGGCGATTCGCGGCAGGGATCGTCGTCGTGTAGATCCGCAGCGACGCGTTGTCGTCGGCGCGCCAGATGACTTCTTCGCGCCAGTCGCCGAGGATATCGGCCGACAGCGCCGGCGTCGCCTTGGTGCCGTTGTTGGCGCTCGCGCCGGTCGGCGGTCAGCAGCCTGACGATCGTCGCTGACGTGCCAGTCCCACTTGCCGATCCAGTTGCCGTCGAGAAGCTCGCGCAGCGGATCGGCATCCCACCAGACGGCGAAGTTGACCGGCTGACGGCGCGTCGCGCGATGCGCGTGCCGCGCACGTCGAGCAGGCCGACCGGCGCGTTCGTCCAGAACTCGGCGCCGCGATGGCGCGGATCGATGTCGGCGGCCAGGCCGCGGCCGACGTCGCCGCCCGGCAGCAGGCTCCAGACGATCTGGCCGGTGCGCGCGTCGTACAGCGCGAGGCCCGGCGTGCTCGAGCGCGACGGTCGCTTCCTCGTTTTCGTGGATCCCGAACACCTCGAGCCCGGGCCGCGCCGGATCGAGATCGCCGACGTGCAGCGCATCGCCGTGGCGCAGGCCGGTCGAGAAGAGTCCCTTGCCGTCGTCGTCGACGACCATCGAGCCGTAGACGATTTCGTCCCGGCCGTCGCCATCGACGTCGGCGACCGACAGGCTGTGATTGCCCTGGCCCGAATAGGGCGATGCCGCGGGATTCGGATAGGGCGGTGGGCTGCTGCCCGAGTCGAAGACCCAGCGCGACGTGAGCTGGCCCTTCCGCCAGTCCCAGGCGGCGAGCACGGTGCGGCCGTAGTAGCCGCGCGCCATGATGACGCTCGGCAGCCGGCCGTCGAGATACGCGACGCCGGCGAGGAATCGATCGACGCGGTTGCCGTTGTTGTCGGTGCCGCCGTTGCCGCCGATGCCGCCCCAGCCATCCTGCGGCTCGCGGCCCGGAATGTAGCTCGGTCGTCGCCAGCGCGCGCGCCGGTCCGCCCGTCGAAGATCGTGAAGTACTCGGGACCCGCGAGCACCTTGCCGTAGCGGCGGTCGGCCGCGTCCTTCACCTGCACGCCGTCGGTCGGCACCTCGAGCGAGCGATAGTCCTTCGACGCGTCGCCGATCGACCGTGCCCTGGCCGTCGACGGTACCGTCCGCCGTCTTGCACGCGACTTCGGCGCGGCCGTCGCCGTCGAGGTCGTAGACGATGAACTGCGTGTAGTGCGCGCCGGCGCGGATGTTCCTGCCGAGATCGATCCGCCAGAGGCGCGTGCCGTCGAGTCGGTAGGCGTCGAGGAGCGGCCGGCCCGACAGCCCCGGCGACGCGGTGTCCCGCGCGTTCGACGGATCCCACTTCACGACGATCTCGTACTCGCCGTCGCCGTCGAGGTCGCCGACGCTCGTGTCGTTCGGGCTGTAGGTGTAGTTCGCCGTCCGCGCGCCGGCCGGCACGTCGACCGCTCCGCCGGCGGGCCGCTGCAGCGGCACGGTCAGGAACTGCTGGATGGGCGCGTTGCGCGCGAAGCGTGGCCGGCGCGCTCGCCGCGAGCTCGCGGCCGGCGCGGACCGGCCGCACCGTGTAGACGTTCGTCTGCGCGAGAGTCCGCGGTCGAGTCGACGAAGTCGGTCGTGGCGGTGATGGGCGCGGCATTGAGCTTCGACGGCGTGCCGCCGTTGACCGAGCGATACAGGTTGAAGGCGATCTCGGCCGGGTCGGTGCCGAGCAGCCGCCAGCCGACGTACACCGTGGTCTCGCTCGCGCGGACCGCGACGACGCCGCGCCCGAGGTTCTCCACGACGTATTGGCCCGGGGCAAGAGCCGGGATGAGAAGGCTTGACGTGAACGCGGCGAGCGCCGCCAGGCGGTGAGACATCTCGCGAGATTCTACGATCCTGGACCGCTCACTTGACGAGAAGACTCTCGTATCGCGATTGTATCCGCTCCGTTCTGCACAACCCCTCCAACTTCAGAATCCCCGGCCACCCACCCGTCGATGTGGCAACATGTAGCGCGTCGTTCATAGCATTGCTGAGGATAGGCTGGTCGGCTGCGGCTGTTGGCGGCTGGCTGTTGGCTGCTCGGCTGTTGGCTCCGGCTCTGAACCGCAGCCCATGAGCCGCCAACGTGTACCCAATGAATCGTGGCGCCGCCAGTAATCGTGGAGCCAAACTATCGATGCCCTACACTCGCTCGCTGAGCGTTCAATCGAAACTGATCGCTGCCTTCGTTCTCCTGACCCTCGTCGCCATCGGCGTCGTGTCGTGGATCGGTTATGCCAGCGCGCGCACGAGTCTGCGGGCAAGCTCCGAGCGCGAGCTGCTCGGCCAGCAGCGATCGAAGTCGGCGCTCGTCGCGAACATCCTGAAAGCGGCGCGCAACGAAGCTCTGAGCATGTCGGCATCGCCGGTGGTCGTGACCGCAAGCCGGGAACTCCTGCAAGCCTATCGGCAGCTCGCCAAAGAACCCATCACGCCGGAGATGCAGGCAGAGGTCCGCCGCTTCTACCGCGAGGAGTTCGAGCCGGAACTGGTCAAACGCCTGGCGATTGCCGTGCCCGAAGACAGCTTGCTGCCGACGACGCCGGCGGCGTGGTACCTGCACTACCACTACATCGCCAAAGGTGAAAAACCGTACGGCAAGAGACGCACCAATCGCTCGTCCACCGACATGAGCGCCTACGGCCAAATCATGGCTCGGGTAGCACCCGCGTTCCAGGCCCAAATCGATCGACTTGGCCAGGAGAACGTGGTGCTCGTCGATCCCGAGACGCTCGACGTGTTCTTCACCCTCGAGCAGTCGACCAGCCTCGGCACCAACCTGGGCAATGGTCCGTATGCGTCGAGCCGCCTCGCCGAGCTCGCGCAGGCCCTGCGCCGTTCGCAGAACGTCGACGACTACCGGGTCGCCGACTTCGAGATGCACTACCCGGCGCTTGGCAGCCCGAAGGCGTTTGTCGGCACGCCCATCTTCGATGGGCCGAAGATGGCCGCGCTCATGATGCTGCGGCTGCCGATCGAGCCGATCAGCGCCGCGCTGTCGGGCAACCGCCAATGGCAAGCGGAGGGCCTCGGGCGGACGGGAGAGGTCTACCTGCTCGGACCGGATTCGACGATGCGCACCGACTCGCGGTTCCTGATCGAGGACCGCGCGGCGTTTCTCGCGACGCTGCGCCGCTCGACGCTCACGAGCCGGACCGTCGATGCCGTCGAGAAGCTTGGAACGACCATCCTCACCGTCCCGGTGAAGCATGAGGCTGGCGAGGCAGCACTGCGCGGCGAAACCGGGATGAAAGAGCTGCTCGATTACCGCGGAGTGCCGGTACTGATCGCGTACGGTCCGGTCGATCTCGACTCCTTGCGATGGGCCGTGATGGCCAAGATGGACGTCGCCGAGGCGATGGCGCCGCTTGGTGTTTACGCGAACCGCGTGCTCGCGTGGGGCGTCGGCCTCTCGCTGGCAGCAACGCTCCTCGCGCTGCTGCTCGCCCAGGTGATGACGAGGCCGATCGCAGCGCTCGTGGGCGCCGCCAGGCAAGTCAGCCAGGGCAAGCTCGACACCGTCGTCAAGGTGAACGCGCATGACGAGTACCGCGAGCTTGGTGAGGCGTTCAACGAGATGGTCTCGAGCCTTCGCACCAGCCGCCAGCAACTGGACAAGCAGGTGCAGGAGAACGAACGTCTTCTCTTGAGCCTCCTGCCGGCCTCGGGCGCCGCGCAGATGCGCGAAGGCAATGCCGAGGCGCGCCAGTCGTTCGCGGATGTCACGGTGGCGTTCGTCAACCTGGCCGGATTCGAGTCGCTCTCTCCGCATCTTGGCGAAGGCGACTCGATGGCGCTCTTGAGCGACATCGTCGCCGCGTGCGACGAAGCCGCCGAGCACCATGGCGTCGAAAAGGTCCGCACGATCGGGTCGTCGTACCTGGCCGTGTCAGGGCTCTCAGTGGAACGTCCCGACCATACGGCGCGGATGGTCGAGTTCGCGCGAGAGGTCGTCCGCATCGTGAAGCGGTTCAATGCCGAGCGCGCCCTGCACCTCGCTGCGGAAATCGGCATCAACACCGGTCCGGTCGTCGGCGGCCTGGTCGGCCGGCGCAAGTTCATCTACGACCTGTGGGGCGACACGGTGAAGCTCGCCAGGCGTATCGAGTCCGACGGGAGGACCTCGATCCGGGTGACGCGCCCCGTCTACGAGCGCGTCCGCGAGCTCGTCGGCTTTGGACCCCCAACGACGGTCGATGTCCGCGGTATCGGCACAGTCGAGTTGTTTTCAATCGTCGACGAGGCCACGTCATGAGCGAAGTACTGAATCTCGTCCAGGCGCAGTGGCCGTATGCGCTCGCCCTCGTGGTCGGCTTCCCCGCGCTGTTGATGGCGCTCAACGAGTGGGCCTTTGCCCTGGCGCGCGCCGGTCATCCTGTGGCCGCGTCGGTGCGCTTCGTCCGCACCTGGGTCGCGCCGCTCATCGCATCTCTCGCTCTTCCTGCGCTGGGTCCTTCTCCTGCCGGCAACGAGCCTGTGGGTCCGGTTTGCCGAAACCGCTTTCTGGGCCTTCGCCATCATCGCGATCATTGGCGTCGTGAATAACGTCGTGTTCGAGTCGGCGCAGCCCGGAAGCTGGCAGCGCAAGGTCCCGAGACTGCTCCGAGACCTGCTGCGCCTGCTGCTCGTCGCGATTGGCATGGCCGTGGTCTATTCCTTCGTCTGGGGGCGCGAGATCGAGGGCGCGCTCGCCGCCCTGGGCGTTACGTCAATCGTCGTCGGCCTCGCACTGCAGGAACCGCTTGGCAACCTGTTCTCCGGCCTGATGCTGCTGATGGAACGACCATTCGAGGTCGGCGAGACGATCGAGGTCGGGTCGGTCTCTGGCGAGGTGAAAGAGGTCAACTGGCGTTCAGCGCACATCGAGGCGATCGGCGGCTCGATCATGGTCGTGCCGAACTCGACGCTGAACAAAGAGACGATCGTGAACTTCTCGCGGCCCCGCCCGATTCGAACCGAAATGTTCGACGTCAGATTCAGCTACAACGATCCTCCTTACAAAGTCCGGAAGGCACTCGAGGAGCTATGCCGCGAGACCGAAGGCGTTCTCGAAAAACCTGCGCCGATTGCCGCGACGCTCGGCTACGGCGACTTCAGCATCAACTACCGGCTGATCTACCGCACGCGTGAACAGGATCGCTGGCCGGTGAGGAACGAACTGGTCACGCGCATCTGGTACATGGCGAGGCGGCACGGCTTCACGATGCCATACCCCGTGCAGGTCGAGCTCCAGCACCAGCAGCCGCATCCGTTCGCGGAGGCGCAGACTGAAGCAGCCGACCTGCTCGAGCGGTTTCCACGCCTGCCGAAAGTCCCGGACGGGGACCGCGCCGGCACGCGGCGCCTCACCTTCGGCGCCGGCGAACAGTTGTTCGACGAAGGCGATGTGCTCGCTGGTGTGTATTTCGTGGTCTCAGGCACGGTCTCGCTGCAAGTCGTCGTAGACGGCGACGCCAGCGAGATTGCGACGATCGAGGCCGGTGAGTTTTGCGGGGACGCCGGCATGCACGGCCATCAGTCGGCTGACATGCGTGCGGTCGCCCTGGAGGATACGGAGGTTGTGCTGATCGCGCCTGACGCGGTCCGGCACCTCTTCGAGGCCAGCCCACGGCTCGCCCGCGACACGGGCCACACGCTGGAAGTGCATCGCAAGGCGCTGCAGTCCGCGCGAACGGCGGCTCGTCAACCTTGATGCGGGGGATAGACCTTTCTCTGGCTCGAAGAGCCAGAGAAAGGTAGTGCAGATCTGTGAAGGGCCGTAGGCGTAAGCTTGCATTCTTGATGAGTTCTGACCGATAGAGAACAAGGACACTTCCGGTCATCAGGCCCGATGAAAATCCTTTACGTCGCCAACGAACGCCGCGCGGCACAACTCGCGGCACACGCGCTCCGCAACCTAGCACCGGACGTCAAGGTGACGTGGGCCGGCTCGCTCTCGCCCGCCGTGCGCTGGGTCCAGGAGAACCCTGACGTCTCGGCAGTGATCCTCGAGGCCCAGGTCCAGGGTCAAGGCTGCACGGCGTTCCTCGATCAGGTTCGCGGGCTTGGATTGACGGTGCCGGTTCTGATCGCCGCCCAGGAACGCGCGGGAGCGCCCTCGGCCGAACTGCGGGCAGGCGCCGACGACTACATCATCCAGAATTCCTCATTTTTGGCCGAACTGCCGTCGGCGATGACTCGAGTATTAGGGCGTATGCCCATAGGCTCGCGCCCCGCCCAATCCTCGCTCCGACTGCTGTATGTCGGCGATGCCACGCTTGCCCGGAAGTGCCTCGAGAGCTTTCAGCTGTCGATCGACATCACCGAGGCAATGCCCGCGTCGAACGGGCCGGTGCCGGCAGTCCCTCCCGGCTTCGATGTCGTCCTCGTCGAGCACGATCATCCTGGCCTGGATGCGTTCAAGATCCTGAAAGACATTGCGGACCGCCAGCCCCACGTCCGCACCGTCCTCGTGGTCGAGTGGGATGAAAAGCTGGCGATCCCGGCACTGAAGCTCGGGGCCACCGACTACGTCGTCAAGGCGGCGGATTCCTTTCGGGCGCTGTTCTTCAAGCTCGATCGCCTTCGCGCCGTTCCGGCGCCGGTCGAGAGCGTGAACCGCGCTGAACTCAATCTCCAGGAAGTCGCCACCCGCGAGCGGCTCGAGCGGCAGCTTCGCGACGCGCTCGCCGCCGCGAGCGACACGCAGCGGAGCTTCGATACAGCGGCCGAACATTTCCGCCAGAGTGAAGCGCGCCTCCAGGCCGCGATCGAGCAGGAACGCGCAGCCAGGGGCATGCTCGAGGCGAAGCTGGCTGGGACACCGCAGGCCAGCGGGGCTGAACCCACGGCAGAACTGGCCGACGCGGTCGCCCGGCAGACGGCGCTCGAAGCACAGATCGCCGAGCTTGAAAGCGCCGTCGCGCGCGCAGAGGAACGCCGCGAGTCAGAAGCGGCGGTTGATCACCAAACGGCGCTCGAAACCAAGATTGCCGATCTCGAACGCGCCATCGCGTCCGCAGAAGAACGGCGCGAGGCGGAAGCTGCGGCTGCCGCCACCGCAGCTCTCGGAGCGCAGCGAGGAGTTCAAGATCAGCCTGGCGCACGTGATTCACGCGCGCGACGCGCTGAAGCAGGAACTGAGCGACGTCGCAACCGCGCTCGACGAAGTCCGTCAGATCCGGGAGGCCGAACGGGTTGCCGCAGCCGAACGGTTCAGCGAACGCGAAGCGGAGCTTGCGGCCAGCCTCGAAGAGGGCGCGTCGGTGGCCCAGACGGCTATCGCCCGGCAGGCGAAACTCGAAGAACAGCTTGCCGAGGAAGGCGCCAGGCGCGCGACGCTGGAGCGGGACCTGACGGAGGCGGAAACGGCTCGCCGCGCCGCCGAGGAGGCCGTCGTCCGCCAGACGGTGCTCGAAGCCAGGATTGCCGAGCTCGAACGCTCCGTCGCTGCCACAGAGGAACGCCGCGAGGCAGAAGCGGCGGCTGCCGCCATTCAGCTCTCGGAGCGCAGCGAGGAGTTCAAGATCAGCCTGGCGCACGTGATTCACGCGCGCGACGCGCTGAAGCAGGAATTGAGCGACGTCGCGACCGCGCTCGACGAAGTCCGCCAGATCCGGGAGGCCGAACGCGTTGCCGCCGCCGAGCGGCTCACCGACCGCGAAGCGGAGCTTGCGGCCAGCCTCGCCGAACGCGCGACGATGGCCCAGGCGGCTATTGAGCGGCAGACGAAACTCGAAGAACAGCTTACTGAGGAAGGGGCCAGGCGCGCGACGCTCGAGCGGGACCTGACGGAGGCGGAAACGGCTCGCCGCGCCGCCGCGGAGCGCGACGCCGAGGCACTGGCGGCGGCAAAGACGCAGCTCGCCGAACGCAAGACCCAGCATGGCGCCGCGATGGGACGCGCCGCGAAGGTCCGGGCCGCGCTCGAACAGAAACTCATCGAGCTCGAGACCGCACTCCAGCAGGCAGAAGATTGGCGCGAGTCGGAGGCCGCCACCGCCGCCGACCATCTCGCGCAGCGACACGAGGAGTTCACGGCGAGCCTGGCACACGCCGCGCGCTCGCGCGACGCGCTGTCGCAGCAGCTGACCGCGGCGACGAACGCGCTCGAAGAGGCACGCCTGCACCGCGAGACAGACGCCGCCGCCGCCGCCGAGCTCCTGGCCCGCCGCGAAGCCGAGCTCGGCGCGATGCTCGCCCAGAGCGTCGACGAACGCCTGGCGCTCGAGCAGAAACTCGCGCACGGAGAGAACGAGCTCCATCAAGCGGAACGGCGCGCGGTCAGCGAGCGCGCGGCCGCCGCCCGCGAGGCCGCGCAGCATGAGGAGGCACTGGCCGAGCTCGAGGAGCGCCGCGCGCAGGAAGCCTCCCGGCGAGCTGACCTCGAACAGAAGATCGCGGACGCCGAAACGGCGCGCCACGACGCGGAGCGCCGCCATGCCATGGAGCTGGCCGCGGCTGCGGCACGTATCGCCGACAACCAGGCGAAGCACGACTCCGCGGTGACGCGGGCAGCCAGGATTCTCAGGACGTTGGAGCTGAGCCTGCTCGGCCTCGAGGCCCGGCTCGAGCAGGCGGAAGAACGCCGGCTCTCGGAGGCGGCCGCTGCCGCCGCCACACTCGCCGAGCGAGAGGCAGCGTTCGCGTCCAGCCTGGCGCACGTCACGCACTCGCGCGAGCTGCTGGCGCTGCAGTTGAGTGTTTCCACGGCGGCGCTCGAGGACTCGCGGCAGGATCGCGCGGCCGAGGCCGCGACCGCGGCTGAACGCGACCGTGACCTCGAAGGGCGCATGGCGCAGGAAGTCGCCGCGCGCGAGGCGCTGGAGACGCAACTGAGCGCTTCGGCAGCGGCGCTCGACGAGTCCCGGCAGATTCTCGCGTCCGAGACGACGGCCGCGGCCGCTCGACTTGCCGAGCGGGAGGCGGAGCTCGGCGCGACGCTCGCCGCGTCCGAACGCCAGGTCGCGGCTCACGTCGAGCAGCTCGCGAGCAGCGCACGAGCGCTAGACGAAAACCAGGCCACGCTTCATCAGACCGAGCAGCGCGCGCAGGCCGACCTCGCGGCCGCCGCCCTACGCTACTCCGAACTCGAAGAGCGGCTCGCTCAGGAAGTCAGCCGGCGCGCGACAGTCGAGCAGAGCCTGGCTGACGCCGAAGCGGCCCGGGCACAAGTGGACGCACGGCACGCGACGGAGCTGACGACGGCGGCTGCGCGCCTTGCCGAGGTGCAGGCAGAGTCGGACAACAGGTTGGCGGAGGCGGCCGCCGCGCACGGTCAACTCGCCCAGACGTTGAGGGAGACCACCGCCGCCCTCGAAGACTCACGTCGAGAGCGCGCTGCCGAGGCGACGGTTGCGGCCGATCGCCTCGCCAGGCGCGAAGCCGAGCTCGGCACCCAACTGTCGGAGACCATCGAGGCGCGGAGTGCGCTCGAGCACACGCTGGCCGAAGCGATCGCGACTCACCAGCGCGCGCAAGAGAACGCCGGAGCCGAGCTCGCGGCCGCATCCGACCGCCAGGCGAACACCGAAGAGCGCCTCGCTCAGGAACTCGGTAAGCGCGTGACCGTCGATCACGAGCTGTCGAACGCGCGTATCGCGCAGCGGGAAACCGAGGAACGCCACGCCGCGGCAATGGCGGAGGCGACCGCCACTCGAGACGGCCTCGAGCAGCAGCTGCGCGCGGCGCTGGCGGCGATCGAAGAGTCACGGCAACAGCGGTCGGCCGAGGCCGCCGCTGCGGCGGAACAACTGGCGCGGCGTCAGGCGGAGCACGAGGTCGTGATCGCCGAGGCCGGCGCGGCTCGAACCGCGCTCGAACGCGCTCTGGCCGACGCGGAGACGTTGCACCGCCAGACACAGCTGCGCGCCGCGTCCGATCTCTCGGCTGCGACGTCGAGGCGCGAAGCGGTCGAGGCCGATCTCGGGCACGAAATCACCTATCGGCAGGCGGTCGAACGCGACCTGACGGAGGCCCGGCTCGCATCGTCGCAGACGCGACGCCGGCTTCTCACCAGGGCGCTCGGCATCCGGCGGCGGGCGAGCGAGCACAAGACCGAAGTCGAGGCACAGCGCCAACAGGAACGCGCCGAGTACCTGCAGACGATCGCCGAGCGATCCGACGTGATCCGCGACATCCAGCTCGATTCGCAGGCGCTGCGGCAGGCGCTCAGCACGGCGCAGGATCAGCTGCACCGCCTGAACGACACGATCGAGCAGGAGCGAGAGGCCCATGAGCAGGAACGCCTGACCCGCGACGCGGAACTCCGGCGCGTCTCGGCCGAATCCGACCAGGTGCGGCACACGCTGGATCAGGTCAGCACCGCGTTCCAGGCGCTCGAGATCGTGTCGAGCCAGCACGCATCCGAACGGGCGCGACTCGACATCATCGTCGCCGAACGCGAGGCGCAGGTCGCCGCGCAAGCCGCCAGCCATGGCGCCGCCCAGGAAGCCGCCGCCGGCGCCTTGCGCCAGAGCGAAGAGAAGCTCCGCGCGACGCAGGAAGCCAGCCGTCACGACATCGCGCTCCTTCACGGGGAGCTCAACGCCCTGCGTCAGGCGCTCGAAGCGACCACCGGCGAGCGCGACCTCCTGCAGATCGACGCCAACCGCGTGCCTGTCCTGCAGACGGAGCTCGATCAGAGCCAGAACGACCATCGCCGTCAGTTCGAGCGCGCGCCGTTCGGCATGTGGCGATGCAGCCGCGACGGCGCGATCACGCACGCGAACCGCTCGCTCGTCGGACTGCTCGGCTATCGCACAGCCGACGAGCTGCGAAAAGTCGACTTCGCGACCGCGATCTTCGAGTCGGCCGACGATTTGCGCTGGCTGATCGAACGCTCGGTCGACACGGGAACGACCGAGCTCCTCGAAACCACGTGGCGACGGAAAGATCGCGGGCGCCTCGTGGTCCGGCTGCAGGCCGTCACCGTCGGCAGCGACTCGATCGAGATCGTCGCGGAAGACATCACCGAGCTTCGCGCGGTCGAAGACAAGCTGCGGCAGGCGCAGCGGATGGAAGCCGTCGGGCGGCTCGCCTCGGAGGTCGCCGTCACCTGCGACAACCTGCTCCGTGACGTCACCCAGGATGGCCAGCAGTGGCTGGCAGCCATCGACAGCGACCCGGTCCTCCGTCATCAAGGCGAGCAGCTGCTCGGTGAAGTGACACGCGCGGCGAGTTTCCTGCGTCAGTTGGGTGTCTACGGCGAACGGCAGGTGAACGCCCTCGAACCGGTCAGCATGAACCGCGTCCTGCGCGACATGGAAGCGGTGCTCAAGCGTGTCGCCGGCGACGACATCGAGCTGATTCTCCCGAAGGGTGCGCCCGCACTCGACGTCGACGTCGAGACCGAACGGGTCGAACGTGTGCTCGTCAACGTCGCCAGTTACGCGCGCGAGCGCATGCCCGCTGGCGGGCGCTTGAAGATCGACCTCGCGGCCGTCGTCGCCGATCGCCGCTTCATCGCGAAGTATCCAAACGTGCGACCGGGCGATCACGTCCTCATCACGGTGACCGAGGTGCCTGGCGCCGCCCAATCGGACCGCGCCGGCGTTCTGCAGCCAGAGCAGGCCGAGGCGCGCACGACGCCATCCGACAGGCCGGGCGTCGACCTCGGCGCGCTCCTCGCGCTCATCGGCGATTGCGCTGGTCACCTGTGGATGGCCGCCGAACCTCCTGGCAACATGGTCTTGAAGATCCACCTGCCCCGACGCGGGTCAGACAAGGCGCCAGAAACGCACCAGGCCGGCGCGCAACCCGAGCGTGGCCGCGTCATGGGTCGCTGGTTCCGTCACTAGTCATCCGGGGGACTTCGTCCCCTGGACCCCCTTACACGCTTCCGCCTTCGCTAAAGCTACGGCGAGACCTCGCCGGAGCGCCTACGGCGCGAAGGCGGGCGCTCGCGGGGACCCCCACGCGCCATTTCCGCCTCCGCTAAAGCTACGGCGAGACCTCGCCGAAGCGCCTTCGGCGCGAAGGCGGGCCGCTCGCGTGGCTCACTCGCTACGCTCGTTCGCGCCATCAATGAGATGGCCTCTAGCCTTGTACCAGTCGCGACCGCAACTGGCTCGCCTTCGTCGTCAGGTAGTTCCGCTCAGGAATATTCGTCGTGCGCGCGGCCGCGGCCTGGTAGTGGGCGATCGCCGCGTCGTGATCGCCCGCCATCTCGAGGAGATGCGCGCGAACCGCGTCGAGGCGGTAGTGACCGGCGAGACCGCCGTCGGCATCGAGCGCCTCGAGCAGCGCGAGACCCGCGGGTGCCCCCTGGACCATGGCCGTGGCGATCGCATGGTTGAGCGCCACCATCGGGTTGTCGGACATGCGCTTGAGGAGGCCGTAGAGCGCGAGGATCTGTGGCCAGTCGGTATCCTCGGCTCGGCCAGCCTCGTCGTGCAGGGCCGCAATGGCGGCCTGCAGCTGATAAGCGCCAATCGCACCTCTTGGAGAGAGTGGCCGCTCACGAGCGCGACGCCCTCTGAAATGGCCGCGCTGATCCCACCGGCTTCGATCCTGTTCCATCGAGCGGGATGATCTCGCCCTCAGGACCGCTTCGCGCCGCGCGCCGCGCATCGGTCAGCAGCATCAGCGCGAGCAGGCCCGACGCCTCCTCGGCACCTTCCGCGCCCGGCGGCAGGAGATTGACCACGGCCCGGGCGAGCCGGATCGCCTCGTTCGAGAGATCGCGGCGCTGCAACGTCGGGCCCGGCGCTGCTCGTGTAGCCCTCGTTGAAGATGAGGTAGAGCACGTGCAGCACGGCACTCAGGCGTTCCTCGCGCTCGCACATCCGTCGGCATGCGGAACGGCACGCCTGAGGTCCGGATGCGTTGCTTGGCGCGGCTGATGCGCTGCGCCATCGTCGCCTCGGGCACCAGAAACGCGCTGGCGATCTCGGCCGTCGTCAGGCCACCGACGGCGCGCAGCGTCAGCGCGATCGCCGAGGTCCGCGTCAGCGCCGGATGACAGCACATGAAGAGCAGGATGAGCGTGTCGTCCTGCTCCACCTCGGGGCTTGCCGCGCCGAAGCTCGACCCAAACTCAGCGAGCGAAGGCGGGACCTGCTCGTGGGCCGGCGCCTGCATGACGACGACGGTTTCACGGCGGCGCCGGGCCAGCTCGGTGCGCAAGTGATCCGTCATGCGCCGGGCGGCGACCTGGATCAGCCAGCCGCGCGGATTGTCGGGAACGCCCTCTTCGGGCCACTGCAGAGCCGCGGCGAGGAGCGCCTCCTGAACCGCGTCTTCGGAGGCGGCGAAGTCCCGGAACCGCCGGATGACCGCGCCGAGCACCTGCGGCGCGAGCTCGCGCAGCAGATGCTCGGCGTCGCGGTCGAGCGACGGTCACAGATCCTCGGGCGGCCCGCTCATCACCTGCCGCACTTCGATCGGCATGTTGAGCGGAACGCCGCCCTTGCCAGGCGCGGCCGACGCACGGGCGGCGATCTCGTACGCCCGCTCGGTCGTCTCGCAGTCGACGATCCAGAAGCCGGCGAGGAACTCTTTCGCTTCCGGGAACGGACCGTCCGTGACCTCGGGCCCGCCGCCCTTTTTGGCCCGGACGACCCTGGCCTCCTCAGGCATGGCCAGCCCCTGCGCGTCAACGAGCTCTCCCGCCTCGGTCAGCTCCTTGTTGAAGCGGATCATGAAGCCGATATGCGCCTTGATGTCCTCCGGCGGCCAGGTGCCGATCCCGGCGTCTTTCCAACCAGCCCTCGGGCGCGTGCATCATCAACATGTACTTCATCTGTTCAACTCCTGAGGCTACGGTCCGCTTTCGTCCATGGCTCACGGGCCCGCCCTGAGTCTGTCGCCTTTAAGGGAAGTCGGAGCAGACGGCGGGTTCTCGACATCCTCGGTCGGGGTCAGGCCGTGGATCGTGAATCAGCCCAGTCGCACGCGAAAGTCACGATTCACGGCCTGACCCCAGCGGTTTGACGTACATCATCATCTCCGCGGTCAGGCCAGCGCGCTCGTAAAACCGGCGGGCACGGTCGTTTGCGGCAAAGACATTCAAGGTGAGCAGCGCGTAACCGCGATGCCGGGACCAGGCCTCGGCATGCTCGAGGAGGGCCCGGCCGACGCCGGTGCCTTCCGCGGCCTCGGTCGTGGCAATGACTGAGATGTGCGCGTGACGATTGCCGAAGAAATCGGTGTCCCCGAGCACGTGCAGGCAACCGACGGGTGTGCCGGCCCGCTCGGCGACGAACACTTCGTTGTCAGGCGAGCCGGCGCGGACCGAGGCCATCATCTCGCGAGCGTCTGCCGTGGCAATCGAGTCTGGCGTCCGCCACGGCGGCAACTCGAAGGTCGTCAGCCGTGCCGCACACGCCACCAGCAGCGACTCGTCCTCCAGGCGTGCGGCTCGGATGCGAATGGAATCGTCGGCAGGCGTTCGACACCCCATCATTTCATCACGAAGCCGCGCCGCGAGGAATCGACTACTTCCGCGTGTAGGTGATCTTCAGCACCTGCATCTCTTTCCCATCGGGCCCGGCCGCGTACGCGGTCATCACGCGGCTCGCCTCGGACGGGTAGTCCACGACGGATCTCGATTTGACGACCTTCCCCGTCATGTCAGGCCCTTCCATCGAGCCCGTCAGCTGTTTTGCTTTCGGATCCCAGGTGGCTTCGCCGATCGAGAGGCCCTGCGACATCGAATCGGTCCAGCTGTAGGAGTACTTCTTCTTCACCACATCCCACGTCGTCGTGCCGTGACCGAGGAATGCCATCCCCATCATCTCGGCTTTGAAGTCGGTAATCAGGCAGAGGCCACCGCAACCGATGGTGTTGACCTCGACACCTTTCGACGTCTCCGGCTTTGCGCCAGGCGCCATGGTCAGTTCGACCGTCGCCTCCCAGGTTCCTGCATCCATCTTGAAAAGCGCGTGCTCCGGACCCGGCTTGGGCATTGGCGGCGGCCCAGCCTGCGCGGCGGCGACGACCGGTACGGTCAGGCCGATTACCAACGCGGTGGGCCCCACAAATCTCGTCAGGTTCATAGCGTCCTCCGTCTTTTGTCCCGTGTGGCCGTTGCAGATTGACAGAATGCTACACCCGGGTCCGCGTTCGCGAAAAGGGTGCGAACGGGTATCATGTCTCTCCAAGAGGAGAATGAAGGATGCAGTCATTGAGAGTGGTCATTGCCGGCGTAGTCGTGGTCGCAGCGTCTCTGTCGGCCGGGGCCGCCTCGGCGCCTCCATTTGCCCAGGCGGCGCGCCAGCCAAAACAGTACACAATCGAGCAGTTCCTCAACACGACATCCATCAACGGCGCCTCGTTCTCACCAGACGAGTCGCGGATCCTGTTCTCGTCGAACAAGACCGGCATCTGGAACGCCTATACCGTGCCTGTGTCCGGCGGCGCGTGGACGCCAATCACGAGCTCGACGACCGACTCGACCTACGCGGTCTCGTTCTTTCGAAACGACGAACGCATCCTCCTGACCCGCGATCAGGCCGGGAACGAGTTGAACCACCTCTACGTGCGAACGCCCGCCGGGGAAGAGAAAGACATCACGCCCGGAGCCAAGCTGAAGGCGCAGTTCACCGGCTGGGCGCCTGGCGGCGCCGCCTTTTACGTCATTACGAACGAGCGTGACCCGAAGTTCTTCGACATCTATCGCTACGACGCCACGACTCTCTCGCGAACGATGCTGTTTCAGAATACTGACGGCTACTTCCCTGACGAGGTGTCCGACGATGGGAAGTGGGTGTCGCTGGTGAAGGTAAACACGACCAACGATAGCGATGTGTTCGTCTGGAACGTGGAGACGAAAAAGGCCATCAAGATCTCGGACCACAAGGGTCAGGCGAACTTTTCGCCCGCGGCGTTCGATCCCACGTCGAAGTATCTCTTTTACGTCACGAACGACGCCGGTGAGTTTTCGGCGTTGCGCCGTTACGTGCTCGCGACGGGTCAGCACGAGGACGTTTACAAGACCGATTGGGACGTCGCTTACATGTCGTTCTCGGAGAAAGGCAAGTATCGTGCTGTCGGCGTCAATGCCGACGGGCGTCCGAAGATCACCGTCACCGAGACCGCGACGAACGCGCCGGTCTCGCTGCCGATCGTCCCGAACGCCGGCGTCACCTCGGTCGTATTCTCGCCAAGCGAGACGAAGGCCGCGCTCTATCTCAACGGTGACCGCTCCCCGAACAATCTCTACGTGCTCGACCTGGCGACGAAGAAGCAGACCAAATTGACCGACTCGCTCAACCCTGAGGTCAACCCGGAAGACCTCGTTGACGTCCAGACGCTGCGCTTCAAGGCGCGCGATGGCATGACGATTCCGAACTTCCTGTGGAAGCCGCATCAGGCAACCGCGGCGCGCAAGGCGCCCGCGGTGATCCTCGTCCACGGCGGCCCCGGCGGCCAGACGGTCCCCGCGCTACAGCAGCGTCAACCAGTACTTCGCCAACCACGGCTACGTCGTCCTCGGCATCAACAACCGCGGGAGCTCCGGGTACGGCAAGACCTTCTTCGCCGCCGACGACAAGAAACACGGCCGCGAGCCCCTCTGGGACTGCATCGACGCGAAGAAGTACCTGCAGTCGCTCGACTACGTCGACCCGGATCGCATCGCCATTCTCGGCGGCAGCTACGGCGGCTACATGGTCCTCGCCGCGCTTGCGTTCCATCCGCAGGAGTTCAAGGTCGGCGTCGATATCTTTGGTGTCGCCAACTGGATTCGCACGCTCGAGAACATTCCGGCGTGGTGGGAAGCGCAGCGCGTCGCGCTCTACGCCGAGATGGGCGACCCGGCGGCCGATCGCAAGATGCTCGAAGAAGTTTCACCGCTGTTGCACGCGAACCTGATCCGAAAGCCGCTGATGGTCCTGCAGGGCGCCAACGACCCGCGTGTCCTCAAGGTCGAGTCCGACGAGATCGTCGCGGCCGTCAAGAAAAACGGCGTGCCGGTCGAGTACATCGTCTTCCCCGACGAGGGACACGGCTTCTCGAAGAAGAAGAATCAGATCGAGGGGTACTCTGCGGTGCTCCGGTTCCTGGACAAGTACCTGAAAGCGGCGCCGGCCACACAGTAGCCCCAGCGCGTCGATATGACGGAGACACGTCTTCGCCAGCTCGAAACCGGCCTGGCCTACGCGACGCTCGGTTTGCTCGTGTTCTACGTGCCCATCGAGACATGGGCGTCGTCGCCGTACGGGCTGTTGAACCCGTTCTATCTTGTGGATGTGATTGCGATGGCGCTGCTCTTCGTGGGCGCCGTCTCGTCGCTGCGGGCCCGGCCGCGTCCGGCGCCTGGTCTTTTGTGCGCGGGGATCGCCTGGTCTGCCGCCAACGGCTGGCGTGCGACCTTCGACCGCATTGTCGAGCTTGGACGCGGCGAATCGCTCGACCACGGCGCGGCCGAGATGTGGACCGTCGGCCTTGCGACGACGCTTGCGCTCATTTGCCTGGGGCTTGCGCTCTATCTCGTTGCGAAAGCTGATCGCCTCGTAAGGCAGAGCTAGTAAACTGGTCGAAGACTTGCTTCGTGCCTCAAATGCCTCCCCGGCATCAGGATCTTCCCGCATGGGCGCGAGCGGCAGATGCGGGTGCGATCGCTCTCCTTCTATTCGCTGCTTACGTTGCGATTGACGGCGGATTCGTCGTGAGCCCAGGCGGGTTCCGCGTGTCCGTCAAATCGGAATGGCGCGTTCTGCTCTGGGCGAGCATTCTCATCCTGGCGCGTCATGTTCTTGTACGCGCACCGTCGTTGCCACGTCGTATGGCCTCTGGAATCGCGCGCGCAAACCAGGCCGCCGGTCCGCTCGGCGACGATGCGCCGGACACGGCCCCGTGGGAACGCCAGCCACGACAGGGCCAGCGGCGGATCGTCAGTGGCCTCCTCATCGTGGGTCTGTTTTCCGCGCTCACCGTGGTGATGACCTATCCCCAGATTCGTGGCATGGGCACGCACGTCGCCTTCAACGACGGCGACGCGCTCTTCTCGGCCTGGCGGCTGGCGTGGGTCGCGCACCAGCTCCCCCGCGACCCGCTCAATCTGTTCAACGCCAACATCTTTCATCCCGAGCCCCGCACGCTGGCATTGTCCGACGCGATGCTCGTGCCTGCGCTGATGACGGCGCCGCTCCTCTGGCTCGGCGTCCCTCAGCTCGTCGCCTACAACCTGGTCTTCCTGGCGTCGTTTGCGCTCTCCGGCGCGGCGATGTTCCTGCTCGTGCGCTCGCTGACCGGCCGCGCGGGCGCGGCGCTCGTCGCCGGCTTCATCTTCGCGTTCCTGCCGTATCGCTACATGCACTACCCTCACCTCGAGCTGCAGGTGGCGCAGTGGATGCCGTTGTGCCTGTGGGCGCTGCACCGCACGGTGCGTACCGGGCGCTTGCGTGACGGGCTGCTGACCGGCCTGTTCCTCGCTCTCCAGGCGCTGTCGTCGCTCTACTACGGGATCTTCCTCGCGACGTTCATGGTGCCCGTCGCCGCGGCGCTGCTGATTGGCCAACGCGCCTCGACATCAAGGCGTCGATCAGATCGCTTGCCGCCGGCGGTGTGCTCGCGGCAGTCCTCATCGTCCCGGTCATTCTTCCTTACCTTGCCGTTCGCCATAACGTCGGCGAGCGGACGGTCTCGGAGATCACGTTCTACAGCGCGACGGCACAGAACTACCTCGCGGCCCATCCGCAGAATGTCGTCTTTGGATCGCTCACTTCACGTCTCGGCGGCCAGGAGCGCGAGCTCTTCACAGGCTTCCTGGTTCCACTCGTCGCGCTGATCGGGTTATGGCCGCCACTCTCGGCGACGAGAATCGCCTACGCGCTCGGACTGATTGTGGCGTTCGAGGTGTCGCTCGGGTACAACGGCCTGCTCTATCCGTGGCTGCACGATTACGTCCTGCCCTACCGGGGACTGCGCGTGCCGGCGCGCATGGCGATGGTCGTCGGCCTTGGCCTGGCCGTTCTGGCGGGTTTCGGCGTCGCGCGGCTATCGAGGATGGCTGGCGGCGGACGACGCGCCGCGCTCGTCGGCGCTGGCGCTGACCGCGCTCGTCGCCGTCGAGTACCTACTCGGTCCCGCTCCTTGTACGCGTGCCGTCACGGCCCTCGCCCATCTACGACACGCTGCCGCAGAACACCACGAATGTCCTGCTCGAGCTACCGCTCGTCCGGCCTGACATCGCGATCGAACCGCTCTACATGTACTTCTCGACGTTTCACTGGAGCACGCTCGTCAACGGCTACAGCGGATTCTCGCCGCCGTCGTACGAGCGCCTGCACAACAGCCTCGAGCACTTTCCCGACAGCACCGCGCTCGCCGAGCTGCGCCGGCGCGACGTGACGCACATCGTGATTCACGGCGCTCTCTATGGCCGGCCTGGCGACTACGACGCGATGGTCGCGAGCCTCGACGAGAGCCTCGGAGATCGAACGCGTCGCCACTGTCGAGTGGCAGCGACGCCCGACGCTCCTCTATCGCCTGCTGCCACCCGGCACGTCACGCGTCGCGTCGGACGGCGTCTCGCAGTGAGTGCTCTCTAGAGCCACGGATTACACGGACAACACGGATCGGGCTTGTGAGATGGCCTGCGAGTGTGTTCCGTGTGTTCCGTGTAATCCGTGTGATCCGTGGCTCAGAAGGACACCCACACGAAGAACGGATCGTCGACGCGCAGCACCGATTCCTGGTCGTGCTGGTTGAGGTACAGCCGCCGAATGACTTCGATCTTTCGGCTGCTCTCCTTCTGCGTCTCCGACGAATACAGAAGGATCACGACAAACGACTGCTCCTTGATCACCGTGCCATCGTCCAGGCGGAACTGTCCATCACCCTTGAGCACGGTCAGCCCATCCGGGAAACGCGGCGTGATCACCTGATCGATGAACGCGCGAAACTCTTCTTCCGTCACCACGGTGCCATCGGACTTGGCCGTGCCGAAGTACAGCTCGGTGCGCGCAAAGGCCAGCGAGCCGCGGCGGCCTGCGTCGGGAATCCGCCGCTGCAGGATCGGCCGGAGCTGCCGCGCCGACTCGATCGGCACGCTCTGCTGCGCGTCCGCGGGCGCCGAGAACAGCATTCCCATCAAGACCGCGAGTGGCCCCAGGCCCTTGAGTAGTAGTCGTCTTCGCATGGAACTCTTTCACCTTCCGTAGTTCGTGAGTGTTCATTCGCCAACCGCAGTTGTCGCGAATTTGGCAGGTGAAAGAGTAAGGCAGGGCGTTCGGCGGAGACATGAGCGTGAGGTTAGCGTTGCGTAAAGCTGCGTGGCATAGGGTCCAAGCAGCTCGTCTTATGATCGCTGGAGCAGTATCGAAGGCCAATGCAGCTGCGGACTGTGCAGCGACGTCACACTCGAACTCCGCTCCCGCAGCTCGCGTCCAAATAGAGTGAAGAGGTCGCGGCGCCTGCCTCGCTGCCCTCCTCAAGGATGTCTCACCATGTTCCGCAGGATCCTCGCCAGTTCACTTCTCCTCGCGCTGCCGGCCGTCGCCGCCGCGGATGTTCGCGTCGACGTCGACCGGCACAAAGACTTTGCCAAGTACCGCACCTTCACCGTCGAGATCGGACCGCTGGTCCGCACCGATGGCGTCGTCGACGAGCAGAACACGCTCGCCGAGACGAGGTTGCGGCAAGCCGTTGATCGAGAGCTCCAGGAGCGCGGCCTCGAACCAAACGACACGTCAGCCAACCTCGTCGTCCGCGTGTCCGGGCGCGAGGCCGAACGAACACAGATCATCAGCACCGGTTGGAACGACTATGGCGGCTACTGGCAGGCGCGACGAGGATACTGGGGACGCCGCTACGGATACTGGGGCTACCCGCACTTCGGTGACGTGTGGACCCGCCGCTACGTCGAAGGGTCGCTGATTGTCGACGTCATCGAACGAAACACCGGCGCGCTGGTCTATCGCGCCAGAGTCACTGATGAAGTCGATAGGAACCTGGACAAGCAAGTCGCCAAGGCCATGGACCGGGCGTTCAAGAAGTTCCCGGTTCGTGAGCTGACGGACTAGTCGTGCTAGATCACCCGGCGGTGGGCGGGGCCGACGCGCCTCGTCGGCTCCTGCCTCCCGCTTCGCGACGCGGCAAACGCCCCTCCGCGGCAGTGCTGTCGAACACGGCGTCGGCTTGCGATAATCCGCGCGACAGCCGGAATCGGTTGGGCGACCGGATAGCTCGATCGCTGGTGGCGAAAGAAGCGCCGCCGCCGCAAGGTACCGCTGCGCGGCGTTTTGCGTGATCCTGAGCGCGCCGCTCAAGGTCGGCAGGATCCGACGAGCCGCATCGGCCCAGCAACTCCGCCCGTCGTCGGTTAGGGCCAGCCTCGTTGAGGCCTGCGAGCCGCAAGCCGCGAACTGCGAGCCTCGAGTCCCGAGCCCCGAGCCCCGAGCCCCGAACGGATAGACTCATGTAGATGCCTGACGTAGCGATCGGTCTCGACACCTTTGGTGATGTGACGGCGGCCCCTGATGGAACTCTGTATTCTGCCGCGCACGTGTTGCGCGACGTGGTTGACGAAGCGGTGCTCGCCGACGAGGTCGGGCTCCAGGCGTTTGGCGTCGGTGAGCATCACCGACGCGACTTCGCGATCTCGGCGCCGGAGGTCGTCCTGGGCGCGATTGCCAGCCGAACCTCGCGCATCCTTCTCGGATCGGCGGTCACCGTCCTCAGCACCGACGATCCCGTGCGCGTGTTTCAACGCTTCTCGACGATCGACGGGCTCTCCAAGGGCCGCGCTGAAGTCATCCTCGGCCGCGGATCGTTCACCGAGTCGTACCCGCTCTTCGGCTACGACATGTCGCGGTACGAAGAGCTATTCGAGGACAAGCTGCGGCTCTTCGCCGAGCTGCTCAAGCCGGGGCCGGTCACGTGGCGGGGCACCACCCGCACGGCGATCGCCGACGCGACGATGTATCCACCGATCGAGAACGGGGCGCTGAAAGCGTGGGTCGGTGTCGGCGGGAGCCCGGAGTCTGTCGTCCGCGCAGCGCGCTATGGACTGCCGCTCACGCTCGCGATCATCGGCGGAAACCCGCAGCGCTTTCGCCCGTTTGTCGACCTCTACATTCAATCGCTCGAGAAACATGGGCCAGCCGCCGCTGCCGATTGCAGTGCATTCGCCGGGGCACGTCGCCACAACCGACGAGCAGGCGAAAGAACGAGTTGTGGCCGCACTACGAAGTGATGATCAACCGCATCGGGGGCGAGCGGGGATGGCCGCCGGCGACCAGGGCGCAATTCGAACGCGAGGCAGGCCCGGACGGTGCGCTCTGCGTTGGCAAGCCCGAGACGGTCGCGGCCAAGATCGCGAAGACGGTCCGGCTCCTGGGCCTTTCGCGATTCAACATCAAGTACAGCTTCGGCACCCTGCCCCACGACCAGCTGATGAACAGCATCGAACTGATTGGAACGAAGGTCGCGCCGAGGGTGCGGGAGTTGATGGCGTAAGGGTTCAGGGTTCAGGGTTCAGGGTTCAGGGTGGGTTCAGGGTTCAGGGTTCAGGGTTCAGGGTTCAGGGTTCAGGGTTCAGGGTTCAGGGTTCAGGGTTCAGGGTTCAGGGCGAGCGCGGATGCGAGCGGTTGCTCGCACCCGCGCAATTGGCAGGACTACTTGCCGACCGCGAAGCCGGTGACGACCGCGTCGGAGTTGTGGCTGACGCGGATGCCGGCGATGCCGTCGGTCGACGCCAACTTGCCGTCGCCGGTCACATCAGCCTTGGTTCCGCTCCACACCGCCGTGCCGTTGACGACGCACTCGAGCTTGTCGCCTTTGACGTTCCAGCCCACTTCCTGGACGACTTCAGCCTCGGGGCCAGCGGCCGTCTTGACCGCCGCGTTCGCCGTCGGCTTCGCCACCACATCGAACCGCTTGCCGCCGCTGAAGCCGCGGACGATGAAGTTGCCGTTGCGGTACGCAGCGCAATAGAGCGCGGTCGGCGTCGCCGAATCGAGCCCCGCGCCGGCGATGAACACGCCGAACGGGTGCGGATGGTTGTAGGTCTGCTTGGCTTCGGTGAAGGTCGCCTTGACGGAATAGTCGCCCTTACCGGTGTTCGCCGGGTTCCAGTAAATCGCCGCCGGCCCCGTCGTCAGCCGGAAGCCCTTTCCCTCTGGGGCGAACTTGGAGTCCTTGACCGTCAGCCCCTGCTTGTTCCCGGTATCTTCCTTGCCCTGCCAGCCGCTGACGGTGATGCCGCCTCCCTCAACCTTGCGGTCGGCGTCCTGCGCCTGCGCAAAGGTGAGCGCAGTCGCCATCGCCGCGGCGATGCACGCCGCCGCCATAGTTCTAACCATTTGCATTGATGCTCTCCTCAATTCCCCCGCCAGGCCAGCGGGGATGCCCGCACGGTAGTCATGCCGCGAGTCACGCGGCCGGAACACTAGCGGTTTTACTACAGATTCAGCCCCGTCAACGCGAGAGAGCGATCGACTTGCCAAAGCACAGGCTCGTCTCCGGCGATGCGAGATACTCACCGAAGAGCGGAATCCGCGAATAGCCCAACGACTCGTACAGCCTGATCGCCGGCGCCAGGCGCGTTCCGGTTTCGAGCACGACCTGCGTGACACCAATCCGATGCGCCTCGCGCTCGAGGGCTTCGACGATCGCGCGCCCGATCCCCTGGCCGCGAGCCGAAGGCTCGACGTACATCCGCTTGAGTTCAGCGGTCGTCTCGTCCAGCCGACGCACGGCCCCGCAGCCCACCGCCGCGCCGTCGAGATAGGCGACGACGAAAGCGCCGTCGCCGTCTTCGACCTGCGTGCCGCTCAGCGAGAAGTGCGTGGCCCCTGGCTCTGGAAATGTCGCCGTCAGTTCCGCGTTCAGCGCGGTGATGAGTCGAACGGCGTCCGGCGAGGCCAGCGTGCTCCGGCGGATATCGATGGTCGCCACGCGATCAATGTAGCCTAAGAACTGGTTGACCACTGTTCGGACCGCTTGTCGAGCTTGACGCTGCCAGCACAAGTCGTACGATAGTGCTGGTGTCAGGGTCTGGCTCAGACGGAAACGATCGCAACTCGCCCAGTTCGTCCACCGAGCGTGGGTGGGCTCGATGGGTGGGGCTCCTGCGGCACGGTCAGAAGTCGCCGATCGATACGGACGCGATCGTCGCCGCCTGGAAGAACGCGTGGATGGAGGGCGCTGAAGCCCGGTGGCACGCCAAGCCGGTCACCGCGAACCCCCACGCGAGCGATCGAGAGCACGCGGCCTGGGAGGCGGGATGGCGTTGGGCGGACCAGCACCCGGATCGCCGTAGCAACGACACTTCACGTCTGGCACATCCTCACAGACGCCTCAACGATTCCACCAAACCCTTGACCCGCGCGCTCCAAGTGGGTGCCGCTGGCGTGACCGTCTTCTGGATCTCACGAGCCCTCCATCGCTGGGCGCGAGGCACACCGCCCGAGTCGTAGCGGATACTGTTCAGCCGTGCATTTTGGGTCCGGCTAAAGCCGGACGCTACGAGTGTCGTCCTCCCAGTAGTGTCCGGCGGCCGGACCTTTCAGGCGATCGCTTCGCAGCAGGATGGCGTACGCGTTGCACGGCACGTGGGGTGCCGGAGCTTGTTCGCTCTCGCGCTCGTGGAGGATCCTATGGCTCAGTTCAACCGCAAGTCAGCAGCCGTTGCACTTTACGTCGCCGCCGTCGGAGTGCTGCTCGCACAGACCGCTCCTGGATTGGCAGGTCGACAACAGCCGCCGGCGCGGGGCATCGACTTTCCGCGGGGCAACACACGCGATTTCATCAGCGCCATGACCATTGCCGGGATGACCGAGATCCAGCTCGGCAATCTGGCGATCACACGAGCAAGCCACCCGGATGTGAAAGCGTTTGGCCAGTTGATGGTGAAGGATCATTCCATGGCGAACACCGAGCTCCGGAGCATCGCGTTGCAGCTGAACGTGCCGCAGCCGACCGAGCTGGACCAAAAGCATCGCGAGCTCTTCGATCGCCTGTCCAACGTCGGCCCGTCGGAATTCGATCGCGAATACACGAAGGCGATGATCGAAGGCCACCAGGACGTGGCCAAGCTGCTGCGCAGCCGAGCAGGCGATCCGACCGGCAGCACCCCGACCGGGGCAACGGCGGTTGGGACTTCAGGAACGATTGATGCCGACCCGCTGGCGCGCTGGGCGCGGCAGGTGTTGCCCACCGTCGAGCAACACCTCGAGCGCGCTCAGCAGTTGCAGCAGAACATCAAGTAGCGCTATCTCAAAACACCGATCCGTGTTGTCCGTGTGATCCGTGGCTGTTGTCCCCGTGATCCGCGGCACTACACGCGCTTCTCCTTCCAGGCGCCGCGCCTGAACAGCACGGCGCTGACCACCGCGAGCGTCGAGTACGCCACCGTCAGCGCGATGAACACGCCGCGCGGGCCCAACCCCGCGTGCACGGCCAGCCACCACGCCAGCGGGATCTCCCAGCAGCCAGAACACGCCGAGGTTGATGAGCGTCGGCGTCCACGTGTCGCCCGCGCCGTTGAACGACTGCGTCAGCACCATCCCGACCGCATAGAACAAGAACCCGAGGCTGACGATGCGCAGGCAGCTGACCGCGAATGGCAGCACCGCGGGATCGTCGGTGAAGAGTCCCGCGATCGGCCGCGCCGCCGAAGAAGAACAGCAGCCCGACGGCGCCGAGGAAGATCATGTTGTAGAACGCGGCCGTCCACACCGCGCGCTCGGCGCGATCGGGACGCCCGGCGCCCAGGTTCTGCCCCACCATCGTCGCGGCGGCATTGCTGATCCCGAACGCCGGCAGCAGCGCGAAGATGATCACGCGGATGCCGATCGTGTAGCCGGCGAGCGCGTCGCTGCCGAACACCGACAGGATCCGCACCAGGCCGACGTAGCTCGCCGTGCCGATGAGGATCTGGAACGTGCCGGACCCCGAGAGCCGCAGCACGCTCCGCATCAGCGAGAAATCGAGCCGCAGGTGCCGCCTGGTCAGGCGCACCCGGCCGTTGCCGCGCACCAGCGTCACGATCTGGTAGACGACCGCGGTCCCCCGCCCGATGTTCGTCGCGACCGCCGCGCCAGCGACCCCGAGCTCCGGAAACGGCCCGAGCCCGAAGATGAAGCACGGCCCGAGGACGATGTTGAGCAGGTTGCCGAGCAAGAGCACGCGCATGGCGATCGCGGCGTCGCCGGCGCCGCGGAAGACCGCGTTGATCAGGAACAGCAGCACGACCGTCACGTTCCCGCCGAGCATGATCGCGCGTGAACCCGCTGCCCGACTGCGACGACCTCGGGTGATCGCGCCCATCAGCCGCAGCAGGGCGGGCGCGTTCGGCGCCGCCAGCGACGGCAATCAGCGCCGCGACGACGACGCCGAGGAGGATCGACTGCGCCGCCGCGCGCGACGCGCCGTCCGGGATCCTGCTGGCCGATGCGTCGCGAGACGAGCGCCATCGCGCCGATCGACAGCCCCATCGCGACCGTGTAGATCATCGTCAGCATCGACTCGGTCAGCCCGACGGTCGCGACCGCATCGGCGCCGAGGTGCGCGACCCAGAACACGTCGGCGACGGCGAAGATCGACTCCATCGCCATCTCCATCACCATCGGCACCGCGAGCATGATCACCGCCCGCCCGATCGGCGCGGTCGTGTAGTCGATCGACGACCCGCGGATCGCGTCGCGGAGCGTCGCCCAGACGCCGGGGTTGGTCGCGCGCCACCGGCGCCGTCGCCGAAGCGTTTCGAGAGAATTCAACTAGACATCTGTAACACCACTGGGCCTGTCCGGCCCAACGCGCGCAGAGTCTGATCGGGCGCGGAATGCCTACGATTGAGTCTTGGGAACGAATCGCCCGCGAACCGGGCGCGTGGAACTAGACGCGGTCCGGCGCGATGGCCAGCGGGAGGTCGGTCGAAATGGAGGTGCGAATCTTCATCGACGTCACTCGAAGGACCGCCACTTTAGCACAAGACGGGTGGGAGGCAGTCAAGAGTGGCAATCGCAAAGCCTTTCACCGCCGAGGGCGCAGAGAACGCAGGCGGACTGTGTTACAGCGGTTTACTTCGCGGCCCGCTCCTTCGCCACCTGATCGAGATAGACCTTCTCCAGGCTCAGAACTGCGGCGAGAAAGCCCTTCGGATCGACGAAGCGGTCCGGGTTGTAGGCGTCGCCCGGCTTGTACTTGTCGTGCATCCCGAACTGGCTGGCGTGGGACGACAGGAAGATGTCGATCTTCATCGCCTTCTGTGACGCGAACGTGTTCGCGTAGTCCTGCTGGATTCCGGGGTACTTGGGCATACCCGTAACGGTGACGCCCGGGTTGATCGACCCCATGTTGGCGATGACGACGCGGTAGGTTTTGCCGTTCTCGGTGATGTCGGTCGTGAAACTCGTCGCGCCCTTGGTGTGGCCGGCGTGGCGGTGCGCCGTCAATGTCGTGCCGCCAAGCGAGACCGTCTCGCCGTCCTTGAACGTGCGGTCCACCTTCACCGTCGGAAAACGCGCGGACGGCGAGTCGCCCCAACGAAAGTCGGCCTGACCTCCCGTCTCGAAGAGGTCCTTGTCCTGCTCCATGACGACGAGCGATGCTCCCGTCATTTTCTTCAGATCAGCCATCGCCGCGACGTGGTCGAAGTGCCCATGCGTCGCCGTCAGGATCTTGACGTCGGCCATCTTGAACCCGAGCGTCTCGACATTGGCCTTGATGATCGGAGCGGAGTCGCCCACTCCGGTATTGATAATGATGTGGCCCTGCGGCGTGGTGACGAGGTACGACGACAGGTCGTAGGTCCCCACCCAGTGGATGTTGCCGATCATCTTGAACGGCGGGAATGGCCGGGTCCACTCGGGGTTGTTCTGTGCGCTGACGCGCTGACTGACGACGACGGCGGCCGCGACTACAGTGAAGGTGGCGAGAATTGTCAGGAACCTGGACTTCATGTCACAGATTCTGTCACGAACTACCGATGACCGCGCCACGCGGTGAAACCGTGCTCACCTCCGCCTCGGCGCGGCGGCGCAGGAGGAACTGTCGCGTCGCGGCGTCCTCCGTCAGCCCGATGGCGCGATCGAACGCGTGGAGCGCCTCGACGCGCCGCCCGACCAGGCGCAACAAGTGCGCGCGGACCGCCCAGTACGGTTGATAGCTCTTTACGGACGAAGAGTCGATCCGATCGAGGGCGTCGAGCCCAGTCGCCGGGTTTTCCGCCTCGGCGATCGCCGCCGCGCGGCCGACAAAGGCGCCAACGGTCGGCGTCACCTGCACGAGTCCTTCATAGAGCACCGCAATCGCGCCCCACTCGACGCGGCCTCGTCGAGCGCCTTCGACATGCGCTGACTGAAGGGCGGCTTCGAGCTGGAAGCGGCCGGCTCGCTGCTGCACCGCCGCAGCCGCCAGCTCGCGCTCCGCTTCGTGGAGCATCGCCGTTGACCAGAGGCGCGAATCCTGCTCCGACATCGGTACGTAATCGCCGTTGGCGGTGCGCCGCGCGGGCCGCCGCGCCTCGCAGTAGAGCATCAGGGCCAGAAGGCCTCGCGCTTCAGGCTCGTCTGGCAGCAGCTGCAACAGCGTGCGAACCAGCCACACCGCTTCCTGGGCGAGGCCACCCCGGCGCGGATCGGATCCAGCCACGTCGTCCCATCCGGTTCCGTAGGCCGCGTAGATGGCCTCGAGTACCGCATCGAGTCGCGACGGCAGTGCTCGACGATCGGGAATCTCGAAGGCGATGCCAGCGTCACGAATCCTGGCTTTCGCGCGGCTCAGGCGCTGCCCCATCGCGGCCGGCGAGGTCAGAAATGCGCTCGCGATCGTGGCCGCGTCGAGCCCGAGGACGACCTGCAGCATCATCGGCGTGTGCATGCCGCGATCGACGTCGGGGTGCGCGCAGACAAAGAGCAGCTTCAGCCGCTCGTCTGGAAACGCACGCTCGTCCATCGCCTCGGCGTCGTTCATCAGCGCCTCCGCTTCGTCGACGAGCAGCCGGACCGTCGGCGCCGCATTCACGCGCACACGTTCATGACGCACCCGATCGATCAGCCGCCGCCGCGCCGTCGTCAGCAGCCACGCTTCGGGCTTTGCCGGCACGCCGTCGCGCGGCCAGGTCCGGAGGGCGGTCACGAACGCGTCGCTGAGCGCATCCTCCGCCGCGGCCACGTCGCGCGTCCGCGCCGAGAGATACGCGACGAGCCGCCCGTACGATTCGCGCGCAACGAGCTCGACCACCCCGCGCGGGTCGTCAGCCATTCCCGCTCACGACGAGATCGTGGACTCTCGGCGACACCGGTCGGACCTCGACTGCACCCGTGGCCGCCGTCGGGCAGCGCGCCGCCCAATCGAGCGCGTCATCGAGCGACGGCAGCTCGAGGATCAGCTGCCCGCCGAGCTGCTCCTTCGTGTCGGCGTACGGCCCGTCCTGCACACGACGTTGCCCGCCGTGGACGCGAACCGTTGCGCCCGTGGCCGGTGCTTCGAGCGGCGCGCCGCCGACGTACACCCCCGCGTCGATGAGCGCCCGATAGTAGGCGCGCCATGCGCCAATCAACTCGGTCGGCTGCTCGTCCGAGCGCATGCCGAAGTCATCGGGCGTTTCGTAGATCAGCAACATGAACTGCACCTTCGCTCCATTCTTAGCCTCTTCTCACGATATAAGGAGTGCCCCTAGCGGGTCCTGTCCGCGAAAGTCCGCGAACAGCCCCACTTCGTGCTCGGGCCCAAGAGCACTTGTCACGGGAAGGGCTCTCCACCCCATCGCGCAGAAACGCGCGATAGGGGCCCTGGCCCGGCGCGAAGCGGGGCGCCCCGTTCGCGGCCACCCGCGAGCGGGCACTCTGCATTTTCGCGAGGTGGGGTCAGCCTGCGACCGCCTGCGCCTGCGACGCGCAGCAGTTATCCTTCTTAGCCGGAGGCTCGTACGACCGCTTGGGGTCGACCGCATAGTCCGCCCCATAGCGATCATGATGCCGCACCCATGACATCGTAAACGCAAGACCATCCTCGTCGCGCCCCTTGGGCACGAAATCGAGATAGTGGTACGCACCGATAACCGCTTCCCCACCACGTGCATAGGTCGAATACGTGTGGAACATCTCACCAGAGTCGGTCTTGAGGAACACGCTCAGGCCCGGCCCCTCCTCGAGCGGGAACGGGCTCCGCTCGAAGTTGTAGACGACTCCGCCGCTCGCAATCTCCTCGCCGGTGAACGACACGCCGAAATCGTGGTTGAAGTCGGAGCCGAAAGACGACGCCCACGGGAACCGCCAGCCCATGCGCCGTTTGAATGCGTCGATGTCCGCCAGCCGCGCGCGCGAGATCGCCATCAGCGTGACGTCGCGGTGCGCGAGGTGGACGAGGCTGCCGTCGATGTGGTCGGCGAGAAGCGAGCAGCTCGCGCAGCCTTCGGTCCAGTCCGGTCCCATCATGAAGTGGTAGACGATCAGCTGGCTCTTCCCGTCGAAGAGCTCGGCCAGCGTGCGCGTGCCGCTCGGCGTCTCGAAGACGTAGTTCTTCTCGATTTTGACCATCGGCAGGCGGCGCCGCTCGGCGCTCAGCGCATCGTGCGCGCGCGTCATCGCCTTTTCCTTTATCAGAAGGTCCTTGCGCGCCGCCACCCACTCATCGCGCGTTACGATTCTCGGTTCCATGATCCTCTCCTTGTGACTGAATGTTTGAATCGGTAGAGCTCGGGCCGGATCTGCGGCCGAGCATCATCACCGCGAGCGCTGCAAGCCCCCCGCTAGATATGGCGCCTGCGGCAATAGCCGCCGCCGTTGAGATGCATGCTGGACACATATCGCCCTCCCGCTGAGATGCCTCGGTAGCCGCTCGATGGCCGGCCTGGGGGTCTCTACCTGAATGACGGGCGAGGTGGCGGGCTTTCGACAGACCAAGAGCGTCCGCCGAAAGTCGCGTCCAAGAGTGAATCAGTGCTTCGGGCGGGCGCCCAGCGACGATGGATTGGGAAAGTCGAAGGAGAGAATGGTCCCGACGACCCAGAGGGGTGGGTCATCGGGACCGGGCAACCGCGGCTATTCGCGGTGTGGCGCGCAGAGCATGCCGTTGTTGTAGTTGTCCATCTGCCGATGGAGCGGCTCGCCGACCTTCCACGCGTAGCTCGACGCGCGACACGCCCCTGCCGGCGGGCCCGTACTTCGCCATCCACGTCCTGGCGTGCGTCAATGGCCTCGCTCACGCAGCTGCTGTCGTTGCCGATCTTGACGTTCAGCATGGCCGGCACGAGCGAGCTGAACATCGTGTAGCGTCTTGTCCTTCGCACCGGCGTGCTCGAGCATGGCGATCGCCTGCGCCTTCGTGTAGGTCACGCCCCCAACCGTCGACGGTGCTCGACGGGCCACGCCTCAGGATGATTCTTCCAGTATCCGGGCGTGCCGGTTCCTGGGTTGCGTGCACGCCGGACGTCGTGAAGCCGAAGTCGGTGCTGGAATCCTGCCGTTCGTCCTCGGTCCGGTCGACGTGAAGTGCGCCACGCTGTTGCCGTGCCGTCCGGCATCGCCGTCGCTGTCCGCGAGTCGTCGGTCGCCCGGATCGTTGCGGGGACGGCGTCGTGTCCGGCGGTATCTGTACGGAGACCGTGTAGGTGATCGCCCGACGGTGGCTGACCCGTTCCGAAGTCGTACAAGCCGTGCACCGTTGGTGTCCACTGCGCGATCCGTCTCGCGTGCCGTCGACGACGTAGTACGTATCGTCACGCTCACACCCGGGATGCCCGGTTCGCCTGCGTCCTGAACACCGTCGTCGTTCGTGTCGTAGAACACCGTTCCGCAGATTCCGGCGCCGACGCACAGCTTCTCGTTGACCTGCGTGGTGACGGCGACGGCCGCCAGCGGCACGAGTGCCAGTGCGAGCGCGGCGGTGCGCGCGTGCTTCAACGGCCCCTGCAACAGTTCCTGTGACTGCGACTGCAGCTCCTGCGATGTGCTTCCCTGAGACATTGACGATCTCCTCCCTGAATGAATGACTACGTGCGGTTGACGGACGAGTGAGGGGTTTGTACGCTCGGGCGGTGCGCTTCCTGCTGGTGAACAACCACTGCATCAGCGATCCGATTGCAGGTGTCACTCAGAGCCTGCGCACGATCGTCGAGTGGCTGGCCGAGGCCGGCCACGAGTGTCAGGTGTTGACGACGGCGCGATTCGAGAGCGCCGTGACGTTCACGATCGAAGAGCACCTGGCGCAGCAGGGCGTGGCGTTGCCGCCGGGTAAGGCTGCGGCCGCTGAACGGCGGCGTGGCGTCGAAACCGGTACGGCAGGCGAACCGTCCGGTGGTGCGCTACGCCGTCGGGACGGTGCCGGTCACGCTGCTGCTGACAGAGCACAACGACGAAAGACGACCCGACGCGGCCGGAAGCGACGCAGTATCTGCGCGTCCTCGACATCTGTTGAAAGAGTTCGCGCCCAACGTGCTCATCGCCGCCAACGGGCACCCGATGATCTTCGAGGCGATGCGCGACGCCCGGCGACGCGGGATCACGACGGCGTTTGCGGTCCGCGGCTACGGCTACGATCGCCCGTCGTACTTTGCCGACGTCGACCACGTGTTCACGTGCAGCGCGTTTCTCTCCGGTGTCTATCGCGACACGATCGGGCTCGTCAGCACGCCGCTCGAGCCGCCGCTCGACTGGTCGACGGTCGTGGCGCCGGTCGAGTCGCGCGCGTTCGTGACCTTCGTCAATCCTGCGCCGCACAAAGGCCTGTTCCTGTTCGCGCGGCTCGCCGACATGCTCGGCTCTCGTCGCCCCGACATCCCGGTGCTCGTCGTCCAATCCGGCCAGAGCGGCGGCAGCCTCAACAACATTCCGGGCATCGACTTCAGCCGCTACCCGCAGCTGATGGCGGCGCCACCGGTGCAGACGCCGCGCGAGTACTTCGCGTTGACGCGAATCCTTCTGGTGCCGTCGGTGTGGGAGGAGCCGTTCGGCCGCGTCGCGGCCGAGGCGCATGGTCAACGGCATCCCGCCGATTGTGTCGAATCGCGGCGCGCTGCCGGACGTCGTTGGCGGCGAAGACACGGGCGGCGGTCTCGTCCGTGCCATTCCCGAGTGGATGACTCCACAGGGCACACGCCTGCCGAGCGAGATCGAGATCGAGCCGTGGTTTAGTGCGGTCTGTGAGCTGTGGGACAACGCGCCGTGTATGAGGGCGTGAGCGGTCGCGGAAGGGCGATCGCCGGCGATCGCTACAGCGAAAAAGTCGCGCGCGCCCGGCACCTCGAGTACTTCACGTCTCTCGAACCGCGCGGCACGCCGTTCGACACGCAGACGACGACCCCTCCCTGAGCTCGGCATGGACCCGGTCGTGCGTAGTGCGACACTAGTCTCATAAACCCCAAACCGGAGTTGTGAACAAAGTTACGATGGCCGTCTGTACTCGGCGGCATGGACCTGACTGACGCGCAATGGATCGTCCTCGAACCGCTGTTTCAGCCGGCTCGGCGACCCGATGGTCGCGGGCGGCCGTGGACCGACACGCGCGCCGTGTTGAACGGCGTGCTGTGGGTCTTGCGCACAGGCGCGCCGTGGCACGACTTGCCGGCGCGCTATCCGTCGTATCAAACCTGCCATCGGCGGTTCCAACGGTGGCAACGGACGGGGTCCTCGAACGCGTCCTGCAGGGCCTCGCGGAGGATCTCCGCGACCGCGGCAAACTCGATCTGTCGGAAGCCTTCATCGACGCCAGCTTCAGCTCGGCGAAAAAGGGGGCTCCGCCATCGGCCCTACTCGACGCGGTAAGGGCAGCAAAATCATGGCGATTAGCGACGGCCATGGTCTTCCTCTCGCCATCCACGTGGCCAGTGCTTCGCCGCATTGCCAGACTGCGCAGCGATGAGATCCGGCGTGTTCCGGAATTGAATTGCAGATCTGTCGGCTGTCGCGCGTGCAAAATCGTGTGCGTGTTTTCGCTTTTGAAACCGTGTGCGTGCTGTAACGTGCGCTACGTACTAAGATGTACCGGCGCCGCTCGCGGGTGGCCGCGAACGGGCCCCGCCTTCGCTCTTCGAGCTTCGGCGAGATCTCGCCGTAGCCTTGGCGGAGGCGGACGCCCCGCTTCGCGCCGCAGGGCCCTCTCACGTGCTAAGTGTTTTTGGGCCCGAGCACGAAGTGGGGCTGTTGCGCGGACAGGACCCGCCAGGGGCGCTCAGGTGCGGATACCATGCACGGATGAACACCCGCCGACAGTTCCTGATCACGGCCGCGATGGGCACGGTGAGCGTGGCCGCCTGCCAGCGTCAGCAGCAAGCGACCAGCAGCACCGCGCCTCCGACGCCAGGCGCGCCGCCCGCGTTTGGAACCGCGCCCGAGGCAGGACCGGTGATATCTGCGTCCACCTTCGCCGAGGCCGAGAAGCTCGTGCAGGTGACGATGACCGACGCCGAGCGTCAGGTGGCTGCCGGCAACTGGCGCCGGATGATGGCGCCGCTCGTCGAACGGCGTGTCGGGCCGAGGAAGGTCACTCTCGATTCGGACATCGCACCAGCCACGAAATGGGATCCGCGCATCACGGGTGCGGGCGCAGGGCCAGCGGCCGATCGGTTCGTGCGAAGTCCGGACGTCACGATTCCTCTGCCGTCGAACGACGCCGACATCGCGTTCGCGCCCGTAACGCAGCTCTCGCGTTGGATTGAAAGCAAAGCCCTGAGCTCCGAACGGCTGACGAACATCTATCTCACTCGGATCGCGCAATTCGATCCGAAGCTGAAGTCGGTCATCACGGTCACCAAGGACGCAGCGCTCGCCGCCGCGAAGCGGGCCGACGCCGAAATCGCCGCCGGCAAGTATCGCGGACCGCTGCACGGCATCCCGTACGGCGTGAAGGATCTCCTCGACACCGCCGGCATCGCCACCACCTACGGCGCCGAGCCATTCCGGACCCGCGTCCCTTCAACCGACTCGATCGTCATCCGCCGTTTGAACGACGCCGGCGCCGTGCTCATCGCCAAGCTGAGCCTCGGCGCGCTGGCGCTCAACGACATCTGGTTCGGCGGCCAGACGATGAATCCGTGGCTGCTCGAGGAAGGCGCATCAGGATCGAGCGCCGGACCAGGCGCGGCGACCGCGGCTGGACTCGTTGGCTTCTCGATCGGCAGCGAAACCGGCGGCAGCATCATCGCCCCGGCGATGCGTTGCGGCGTCACCGGGCTGCGGCCCACCTACGGGCGTGTCCCCCGCACGGGCGCGATGACGCTCTGCTGGACGCTCGACAAGCTCGGACCGATGACGCGGACGATCGAGGACTCGATGCTGGTGCTCGCCGCGATCACTGGCCCCGATCCCGGCGACGTCGCGAGTGTGCCGTGCCATCTCGACTTCGACGCGACGGCTTCGACGAGCGGCCTGCGCGTCGGCTACTTCCCTGCCTGGATGAAGGAGAGCCCGGCGACGGACGTCGATCGCGCCGCTCTCGAGGCCGTGAAGAAACTCGGAATGACCACGACCGCCGTCAGCCTTCCCGACTGGCCCTACAGCTCGCTGATGCCCGTCCTCTTCAGCGAAGCCGCCGCGGCGTTCGAAGAGCTCACGCTCAGCGGTGCTGACGACACGCTCAAGGTGCAGGTGCCAGACGCCTGGCCGAATCTGTTTCGCCAGTCGCGATTCCTGTCGGCCGTCGATTTCGTCCAGGCCGATCGCTTGCGGCGCCGCGTCGCGCTCGAGATGGCGCGCATCTTCTCTGAAGTCGACGTCCTGCTCGTGCCGTCCCTGCGCGACGAGATGCTGACGATCTCGAACTTCACCGGCCACCCGTCGCTGACGCTTCGTGCCGGCTTCGTCAACGTCTCCGAAGCGCGCAGCGACTGGGCGCCCGACCCGACCAATCCGCTGCCAAAGTTCTCGCCCGCGCGGCGCGTGCCGCACGGCGTGACGCTCATCGGCCGATTGTTCGACGAGGGCACCGTCGCGCGCGCGGGGCTGGCGCTGGAGCGCGCGCTTGGAGTGGTTGATGAGCGGCCGACGGGATTCTAGGCCACTGACTCAGTTGAGTTGACATGATCGCGGGTCCTGTCCGCGGACAGCCCCACCCGTCCTCGGCGCCAAAAACGGTGTCGACGAGAGAGGCGCCTGCGCGGCGGGCGGGGCGGCCCCGTCCGCGGCCACCCGCTCAGCGGGTCAACTCGAGTGAACGATGGCCAGGCACAATGGGCGACATCGATGCCTGAAACGATCGGCGTCATCTCGGACACTCACGGGCTGCTGCGTCCGGAAGCCATCGCTGCGCTCGAGGGCTGCGATCGCATCATCCATGCCGGCGACGTTGGCTCAGCGGACGTCCTTCAACAGCTTCGCCGCCTCGCGCCGGTCGTCGCCGTGCGCGGCAACGTCGACAAAGGCCGCTGGGCGATCGCATTGCCATACTCTGCGGTCGTCGAGCTCGATGGGCACTCCATCCACGTCATCCACATCCTCGCCGATCTGGATCTGCAAGCGATACCTGCCGGCACCAGCGCGGTGGTGTTCGGGCACTCTCATCAGCCGTCGATCGAGGATCGGAATGGTGTGCTCTTCCTGAATCCCGGCAGCGCCGGCCCGCGGCGATTCAAACTGCCGGTCAGCGTCGCGCGGATGTCGGTCGTTGATGGACGGCTGACCGCGCAGCTGATCCCACTACATCCGATGACGCCGTAGGCGCCGCCTGACCCCGGCCCAGTAGATCAGGTAATAGCCCAACACGATCGCACCCGCGGCGAGCGATTTGGCCACGCCGGCCGATACCAATAGTGACGTGCCTTCGAAGCCCGCGCGCCACGTCTGCCAGCCGCGCCAGAAGCCGAAGAGGATCCGCGCCGTGACCATCAGCGTGATTCCCAGCACCAGCCAGCGGTTCGGCGTGTAGATCAATCCCCGCGGACCCGGCTCCCAGCGGCTCAGCGCAAGGCCCGCAATCCCCAGCGCGCAGCCCACACCAAGGCCGACGAGCGAATACCTGAAGGCGTCGGGCACCCAGTAGGCGGTGACCGCCGCGCCGGCCAGGAAGATGACCGTCGACAACGCGATGCCGACGAAATTCGTGGTGACGACCCAGCCGCGGGCAGTTCGGCGCGCCGTGCCGGTGCGGTAGCGAAGAACGAGCGCGACCGGCATCAGCGCGATGCCGGCCACGATCGTCAGAAGAAGGACGACAACGAGGACGACGAGAGGCACGCGACCATCGTATGCACGATTTCAGCCGCGCCCTGCTCGGAGATGGCAGTGGCCTCGTCGGAACGTGTGATACTCTTACTTGTAGGAGTAAGAATGCGCTTGACCTCCAAAGGCCAGGTCACGATTCCACAGCACATCCGCGACCGCCTCGGACTGCTTCCACGCACCGAAGTCGAGTTCGAGGTGGACGGCGACGCCGTCCGGATCCGGCCGGCGCGGAAGAGCACCTCGCGCGGGGACGCGCTCCTGGCCCGCATGCGCGGCACCGCCACCTCAGGATTGACCACGGATCAAATCATGGCGCTCACGCGTCGATGACGGCGGTGTGCTCGTGACGACGCTCGTTGATAGCAACGTGATCCTCGATGTCGTGACCGAGGATGAGGACTGGATGGACTGGTCGGCGTCGATGCTGGCCCACGCGGCGCAGCAGGGCCGGCTGGTCATCAATCCACTCATCTACGCCGAGGTGGCGTGCGGGTTCGAGAACATCGAGGATCTCGCGTCCCGCCCGAGTACTTCACCCGAGAGTCATTGCCATGGCCGGCTGGATTCCTCGCAGCCCGGGCGTTTCTCGCCTATCGCCGCCGTGGCGGCAGCCGTCCGAGCCCCCTGCCAGACTTCTTCATCGGCGCGCACGCGGCGCTGGCCGGCTACACGCTGTTGACACGCGACCGGCGCCGCTACAGGACGTACTTTCCCAAGCTGCGGGTCATCGAACCGTAAGGGGCGATGCCTCGCACTTGGCGTGGGGTTACGAGCCGAATCAGCAGAGCGGGAGGGTCCTGTCCGCGGACGGGACCCTCCAGTGCCAGAGCCGCTTACATCTTGCCGGCGGTGGACGGCGGGACCAGCCCCTTGAGGCGCATGTAGGTGACGATGTTCCCGTAATGCTCGAAGTCGTGCGCCGTGTTGAAGGTCAGCACGCTGAGGCGCGTGTGTGTGCCCGGAAAGAAGAACTTGACCGTCTCGCTGGCGTTGGCCGCCGTCAGCTTCTCGAACCCCGCGTCACAGAACTTGAAGGAGGCCGCAAGCGCCGCGGTCAGATCGGCCTTCGACGTCTTCGTCTTCTCGATGTTCTCCATGTCCGGCTTCAGACCCGTCGCCATGCTGCAGATCATGAAATTTGCGTCGGCGATGTGGCCGAAGAGCTGGCCCATCGAGCGAACGTCCGGCGTCGGCTTGAAGGCGTACATCTCTTCCGGGACCTGTTCGGCGGCCTTCGTGACGTAGCCCTTGATGACGTCCAGGGCCCCGCGGGTGCTCGCGATCGTCGGGTCGGTTTGAGCCTGGGGCGCGGCTACCGTCGCAGCCGCCAGAACTAGTGAAGCAAACAACATCGGAGTTCTCCTTTACATGGACAACACACGTCGGTCCCTTTGACGTCGAAAGTGGCGCCGAGGGTTCATAGCACAATCGCCTAATCTTTGCGCGGGTATCGGACCGGGGGTTGAGGGGTGGGTCGAGCGATTCAGCGGCGGTCGAGCCTGGCGAGCTTCGCGACTGCTGTGACGAGCGATTCTCCATCGATGGGTTTCGCCAGGTGCAGCTGAAAACCGGCGTCAAGCGCGCGGCGCCGGTCTTCCTTCGTCGCCAGCGCCGTGAGCGCTGCCGCGGGCGTCGACGCCGCCTTCGCGTTCAGCGCCCGAACCCTCTTGATGAAGCCGTAGCCGTCCTCCCCCGGCATCGCGATGTCCGCCAGGATGACGTCGATGCGCTCCCGCTGCAGGATTTCGATCGCGCGCGGCGACGACTCGGCCGTCCAGACCTCGGCCTTGCGACTGGCCAGATGCGCCGCTGCGACCTCGCGGCTTTCGCCGTCGTCGTCGAGCACCAGCACAGAGCAACCGTCGAGTGAGTGAGATGGCTCCGCGACCGCGGCGGGCTCCTCGACTCGCACCGCCGGTTCCGATGAAGCCACGCGGGCAGGCAACCGAACGGTAAAGCTCGCCCCGCGGCCCTCGCCTTCGCTGGACGCGGTGATGGTGCCGCCATGCGCCTCCGCCAGATGCTTGACGATCGACAGACCCAGCCCCAGCCCTCCGTAACGCCGGGTGCTGGACGCGTCGGCCTGCCGGAACGGCTCGAACACGCACGGCAGGAACTCGGCAGGAATGCCGGCGCCATCGTCGGTGACGATGATTTCGGCGGCCGCCTGCACGTGGCGAATCTGCACGACGATCCGCCCGCCCTCTTCGGTGAACTTGACGGCATTCGACAGCAGATTCCACACAATCTGTTGCAGCCGCGCGCCGTCTCCGTAGATCGTAGGACTCGACGCGTCGGTCTCGAAAACAATCGCCACGCGCTTGGCTTCGGCAGCGCCCTGGACGACTTCGACCGCGCCGCGGACGATTTCATTCAGATCCACGGCGGTGCGCTCCAGCCGCAGCTTGCCGGAGACAATCCGCGCCACGTCGAGCAGCTCGTCGATCATGCGCGACTGCTGACGCGCATTGTCGTAGATGGAGCGGCCGGCGCGCTCGCGAATCGAGTCGACGATCTCTGGCGAGCGCAGCATGTCCGCCCAGCCGAGGATGGCGTTGAGGGGGGTCCGCAACTCGTGCGACACGGTGGCGAGGAACTGATCCTTCAGACGGTTCCCTTCCTCCGCGCTGGCGCGCGCCGCGCGCTCTCGCTCGAGCAGTTCCTGGCGAACGCCCTCGAGTCGCGTCAGCTCGGCGACAGTGGCCGCGAGCAGGTCCTTCTCCGCCGCCAGCGCCTGCTCCGCCTGCCGAGCCAGCGAGAGCGCGTCGGTGGTTTCCCGATGCAGCCGGCGCGCTTCGCGGGCGTGGCGATCTCGATCCTCGAGACGGCCGATGAAGACCTGGTAGGTCCTGTAGGTCAGGTATACAGGCGCGAGCAACAGCACGGCCGGCCAGTGCCCGCCGCGTGCGATCACGATCGCGGCAACGGCCCCTGCGGTCCCCGCAACCATGAAGCTGGCGCCGCTCCAGGAAAAATCTTCGAGCCAGACCTCGCGCGCGCTGCGATCGGAGGTGAGCGCAATGGCGACGGCAATCAACCCGGTGTTGACGAAAAAGTAAGTTTATTCACACCGCGCACGCTGTGAATCGCGCGTATCGGGACGTCATGCGCTCGAGAAACACCGAATCGCCGAACTCGTGGGTGCGGTACTCGTGCTCGTTCAGCGCCGCGTCGATGCGGCCGAGCGTCTCCTCGTCTGCAAACGCACTTAGTAAGGCATAGTGGCTCGAGCCCGGCTCGTGAGTGCCCGAGAGAATGGCGTCGACGATGCGGAGGTGCGTGGACGGACCGATGCGTTGGGTCGCTATCGCGTCGCCGGCGCGGACGATGCCGTCGGGTCCCGCCGCATGCTCGAGCGCCCGGACGACCGTCGTGCCGATCGCCACGATCCGCCGGCCCTCGGCGCGCGCGCGCTGCAGTTCCCACATGGTGCGCTCCGGGATTCCGTAGGGTTCGTCGAACGGCAGCAGCGCGTCGAGGTCCGGATCCCCGGTCGACGATATTCCCGCCGCGTGCGTGATCGTGGCGAAACGAACACGCCGTCGCCTCATCGACGCGAGCGTCTGCCAGTCGAGCGCGAAGCTGGCTGAAGGCGGCTCGAACGCAACTGGCACGCCGGCGATCGGCGTCCAGGTGTCCCAGAGCATGAGGGGCTGCGCCACGTGCGCATATTGAATCGGTTTGCCGTGTCGGGCCAGGCCTTCCCAGATCAACGCCGGTGGCCCTTCGAACTCGATGACCGCCAGACGCGGGTGATTGAAGAGCAGGCGTTTCACCGATGCCCGCAGCGGGCCGAATGCCAGGCGATCGCCCGGCTCGACCTGTGGTGGCGGCGGGCGGTCCTCGGTGCGCATCCGGAAATCGCCGAGACCGAACACCACCGCCGTGAATGAAGTCACGCGGTCGACGTCCAGGGACTCGCGTCCCGCGAGGCGCGCTTCGATTCGGCGGCCTGATCGGAGGTGTCGGCCGGCGAGGCTGGCCGGGATCGTCGCCGCATCGTTCGCGATCACGAGGTCGCCCGGGTCGAAGAGTCGCGCGACGTCGCGGCGCGGCCAATGGCGCACGTGCCCCGACCGATCCACGGCAAGGACTTTAGCGTTTGCCGCGCGCTCGTCGGGCAGGCTGGCCGCGATCATCCTCGTGCCTCCGCCATCCGCGGCGCCCCGCGCATCGTCAGCGCCTCGCCGATGACGTCGGCGAGCTCGCGGGCCGCGTCCTCCGGCCGCTTCAACGTCGAGCGGTCCGCGTCGGGCACCGCCGCAGCGTGGAGCGGCGTGTCCATGTCTCCCGGATCGAACGAGATCACTCGGATGCCCTCCCCCGCTAGTTCCTCGTTCCAGATGCGACTGAGATGGTGCAGCGCGGCCTTGCTGGCACTGTATGCGCCCCAACCTGCGTACGCGTTGAGCGCGGCGTCGCTGGAGATGTTGATCACCGCGGCGCCCGAGCGCTCGCGCGCGGCGGATGCGAGCGAGCCGAGCAGCGCCTTCGTCAGCCGGAATGGCCCAAGGACATTTGTCGCCAACGCGCGCTCGAAGTCTTCGCAGTCGGTATCGGCAAGGAGCGCGAGCGGCGACGGTCCGAGATCGGAAGCGTTGTTGACGACAACGTCGAGCTTCCCGAGCGCGCCGATGATCTGGACCGCGATCGGATAGATGTCCTTGATGTTCGAGACGTCGCCGACGATGCCGTGGGCGTGCGGGTGCTCGGCGGCGACGCGCTGGACAGTGTGCCTGGTGCGCGCGACGAACGCGACGTTGGCGCCGCGGCCGGTGAGCTCGCGAACGAGCGCCCGCCCCAGGCCGGACGTGCCGCCCGTCACGGCGACGTTAAGTCCGAGGAACAGGTTTCGCGGTCCGTTGGCCACCGCCAGCGGCCGGGGATTGGTTGCGTCGACGGTCGGCATGGTGTGAATACTCCAAATCTCGCGGACAATCCCGCTGCCAGGCATCCTACAAGTTAAAGTTAACTTGAAGTCAAGGGCGGCCTCTGGCATGCTCGAACCATGTCGGATCTCCTCACCATCACCGACGTCTCCCGCCGCAGCGGCGTCGCCTCTTCGGCGCTGCGCTTCTACGAGTCGAAGGGCTTGATCGCCTCCGAGCGCGCCGGCTCCGGCCACCGGCGCTACCCGCGCGCGGCGCTCCGCCGGATCGCGTTCATCGTCTTCGCGCAGAAAATCGGGCTGTCATTGACCGAGGTTGGCGCCGAACTCGCCCGCCTGCCGCAGAACCGCGTGCCCGAGCGTGCCGACTGGGCCAGGCTGTCCGGCACCTGGACGAAGCGCATCAATCAACGCATCGCCGAACTCGAGCGCTTACGAGAGGGGCTCGGGCACTGCATCGGATGCGGCTGCCTGTCGCTGCAGCACTGCCGGCTGGCCAATCCCGAGGATCGTGCCGGGCGCGCCGGGCCGGGACCGAGGTATTGGATTGGGAGGGAGAGGTAGCAGGGCGGAGACTAAATCCGTCAGCGGCGTGATGAATTCCGTCGGCCGGAAACGCCCGCCCCGTGTCTAAATTCTAGGCAATCTGCGCACGTCGCCCGGTCCGGCAATTGCTGACTCCAGTTCATGCGTTTAGGCCTCATCGTCAGCCTCATGCTGTTGAGCGCCGCGCCTCTGAGGGCGCAAGGGGCCCGACCGTCGGAGTCGACGCGGGGACGCGTCATCGCGGCGCTCAACAAACTCATGATCACTGGAGAGCCGCGACACACGTCACACGACGAAGGTCAGTGGCTGCAGACGGAAGTCAGCGCCGCGGTCGCCCGTGGCGATGCTGAAATCACACGGCTTGCGCAGCGCGCGGCGACTCCGCTCATCGCGGGTGTCCGCACACCCGTGTCAGTCCTTGGCTTCGCTCCTCCTTTGACGATCGAGATGCCGGCAGTTTTGACTCTTCCAACGCCGGTTGCGTATCGCGCCGATCTTTTCGCCTCGGTGGACGGCGGCGAGCTCGTTCCCGCGGGCACAGTGTCGAGCGTCAAACGGAACGGCAGTCTCGATTGGTCGCTGCTGCAGCCCGCCAAGAAGGCAGGACTTCACCACATCAGGTTACGCGCGCGCATCATCTACGAGCGCTCGACGCTGTCGCCCGAGACGCGCGACCTTCCCGAGATCGTCTACGCGATTTACGATCCTGAGGTGGAGGCGAGGTTCGATGCGCGCTTCTACATTACGTCCGCGAAGAGCGTGAGCGCGCGCCGGCTGGATGCGACGCTCCCGGACGTTCCATTCGCCACGTGGCTGGACGATGTCGTAGCTCCATTTAACGCCAGGAAGGCCCTCGAAGAACCGTGGCGCATTGCCTACTGCGACGAGCTCTCCGTCGAAACGGGACTGCCGCCGCGCAGGCGCGACCTGTGTACGGTGGCGTATTTCAGGCTGACAGGTGGCTGGGGAGAGGTCTGGCTTCGCACGGGGCGCATCGAGCTCACGAACAGCGAAGTGCGATGGCTCGCAGAAGGGCCGACGGTAGAAGCGATCCGGTTGCGGGATACGGACTGCAGGGAAGTGAGCGAGGGCCTATCGGCCCTTCCCGGTCTCCTGGCTGCAGGTCCCTCGTCCTGGCCTTCGGCCAATCTCTCGGTCGCGCCGGAAGACATCACCGTGACACGGACCGCAACGAGCGTCCACATCGCCGCGGTCATCCGAAACTCCGGGACCGCAAACTCTCGTGGCGCCGAGGTAATGATCGGCGCCGTGACGAGCGCAGCCGACCGCGGGATCACCCGCAGCTTCGTGGTCGACGTGCCAAGAGGCGGGACGACGGAGATCGAGCTGTTAGTGCCATTCTCCGCGTCCTACGGAGCCGTCGTCGCGCAGGTCATGCAGATTTCCGAGCACACGCCCCACGACAGCTGGAGTCCCGATCCAACCCCGGACGACGCCGTCGCCTTTCGCATCATCAGCCCGCATCGTGCGCCGAAAGGGTTCGCCGCGTCGCTCGTCGAACAGTGCGGCCCGATCTGCCGCGGGTTCTAGTGTCCCGAATCACGCGGGCAACAGGGATCGGATTCATGAATCGTTCGCGAGCACGATGCATCTACCGAGCTAGAGGAGCGAACGCATACACGACGGACTCGCCGCGCGTGCCTGCGAATGGCCCGTGCCGTGTGAGGTCCACGCGGACGTCCAGAACGTCAATGGCGGCCTTGTACTCAGCGGTGCCCAGCAAATGTTCGTGCAACACGATGTAGCGAACGCGGAGGTGTTTGAGGTGCTCGAGCGCCTCGTCCGCCGGAAAGGCGCGCATCGCGCGCCGGACGTCCATGTACATTGCCGGCGCGTGCCCGCTATACCCGTTGACAATCGGATGCCAGTGGAACGTCGAGTGATACATGAACTCGGGCTCGTGAAGCGACGGCCCGTCAACGTCAGGCATTGGCAACTCGATGACCGCCTGCCGGTCGGCTTGCGCGGCGAGCCACTGGTAGACCGGTTCGGGCGTGATTGTCGCGGCGACGAGCCTGCGGGGCGTCGTGGCGTACTCCGCCGCCATCATCACGAACAGGGCGACAAAGACGAGCGGCATCGGCAGGCGCCGCGCGAGCCACTCCGCGCGTTCCAGGCGCGCCCAGCCAAAACCAGCCAGCACAGCGACCATCAGCAGCGCTACCCCTCCTGCGCGGGCGAGCGCTCGCAAGCCGCGATAGGGGACGACGTAATCCCGGAGCCAGTAGTAGCTGACGCCGGCGGGGCCGAACGAGAGGTCCACCAACAGAACGAGCGCGACCAGGTACGCGATGCGCTGACGACTGACGGGTGGCCAGAGCGCCACCAGCGCGAGGAGGATTGCCAGCATCCCGGGGAACAGTTGTTTCTCGTGCGGCCCGGCGTTCAGCGCACCGTACACGCGATTGTCAGGCGTCGCGGCGAGATAGTCCGCGGATTTGGCGCTGAAGATACGCGCTTCTTTAATCGATCGTTCGCCGACGAGCGTGCGCGCCTGACGGTACGGTGTCATGTACGGCGCGAGCAGTGCGCCGGCGATCAGTCCGCCGCAGCCGAGGGAGAGGACCGCGCGACGAACCGCCGCGCGCGACAGTCCCACGAACAGCACAACGCAGAATGCCATCAGCACGGTGCCGAAGAGCACCGAGTAGTAGATGCACGACAAACCCTGCGCGGCGAAGAGCAGGCCGAACGCGACGCCCGCGCGCCAGCTTCCACGGTCGACCGCGCGGTGGACCGCCAGGAGCACGAGCGGCATCCATCCGGTCCAGAGGAGCTCGAGGTGGATGTCGTGATCGAATCGATACGGGGCAAAGGCGAAGACCAGGCCCGCGAGAAGACCGGCACGACTACTGCCCGTCAACTCGCGCACGAGCAGCCACGCGGCCACGCCGGCAAAGACAAAGCTGCCCAGGACGAGCAGCGTCATTGCATAAGGCACCGGCAGCCCAAGCCAGATGAGCGGCGAGACCAGCGCTCCTTGCAGGAGCGTGGCGTCCGAGAACGCGAGGGTGCCGCGCGCAGGGTAGTAGATGTTCCCCGCGAACAACCGTTCTGGGTCGCGCGGCAGTTGATGCGCAATCCAGGCAATCCGCCATAGGCTCAGCCAGGAATCCTGATTGGGCGGCACGGAACCCGGATGGAGCACCTGCGGCCACGTGGCAACGGCCGTCAGCATGGCGAAGAGCAGCGTGACCCACCCGAGCCGTCGGTCCTTCATATCTGATCGAGGCGCTGATTACCGAGGCGCGCGACGTCGCGGCGCAGCCGGGGATCATGGGCGCGGTAGACGGTACCCAAGCCCCCTTCGCCGAGGACCCTGAGCACTTCGTACGGACCGACACGAGTACCTGGCTCGAGAGTCATGGTCGGACCCCGATTATACGTGGTGCGTTGTGAGGAATCCTCGCCGACCGATCAGTGCCCGCCGTGCAGGTTGTGCACGTACTCGGAGCGGGCTTCGATTTCGCTCAACCGCTCGCTCGCGTACCGAGCCGCGCGCCGAAGCAGGTTGCGCGCTTCGTCGTCTTTTCGGGCCAGGAGCGCGTGATAGTCGGCGCCAGCGCCTTCGAGATAGGCCGCGATGAACTGGCGCTCGAGCTCTGACAGGGGTACTTCGAGGGGCCGCTCGGGAGACGGATTGGCCATGGTCGTGCCTCGTTCAAGTCCGGCGGAAGGTGGTTTGGAACCTGCTCAGATGATATCCGCAAACGAACATCACGAATTCTTTTTAGGAGAGGGCGTCGTGGTCATCGTGCCATCGTGGTCATCGTGCCGAAAACCGTGGTCTCCCGGGCAACTCGACTGCCTGTGCGATAGACTGAGCCGCGCCAATGCACCCAGCCATCGCCCCCATGAATCCTCCCCCGGCCGTCTGGCGGTGGGCGGTCCTCGTCGCGATCAGCGTCGCGATGTTCGGCAACTACTACGTCTACGATTCGATCGGGCCGGTCGCCGACTCGCTGCAGCGCCTCCTCGGCTTCACCGACACGCAGATCGGCACGCTCAACGCCATCTACAGCTTTCCGAACATCGTCATGGTGCTCGATCGGCGGCGTCATCGTCGATCGATTCGGGACGCGGCTCTCGACGCTGGTCTTCGCGATCATCTGCCTGGTCGGCGCGATCGTCACCGCCATGTCGCCGCTCTTCCCGGTGATGGCCGCTGGACGGCTGATCTTCGGCCTCGGCGCCGAGTCGATGATCGTCGCGATCACCGTCGCCATCGGCCAGTGGTTCGTCGGCCGTCAGCTCGGGTTTGCGTTCGGCGTCAACCTCAGCATCGCGCGCGCGGGCTCCTACAGCGCCGACCTGTCGACCACGTGGTTCAAGCCGCTCTACGACGCCGGGCTGGCAGCCACCGCTCCTCTTCGCCGCCGTCATGTCTGCCGTCGCGCGTCGTCGCGTGCATCGTCTACTACGTGGTTGGACCGCTACGTCGCGCGGCGACTACGACGTGCCGCGGCCGGCGCCATCGGATCGCTTCGTGTGGAGCGACCTGTGGCGCTTCGATCGATCGTTCTGGTACGTCATCGGCCTCTGCGTCACGTTCTACTCCGTGATCTTTCCGTTCCGCAGCACGTTCGCGATCAAGTACTTTCAGCACGCGCACGGCTTGTCGCTGCAGGATGCCGGCGCGCTGAACGGCTACGTGTTCCTGGCCGCGATCTTTGCCACGCCGGCGTTCGGCTTCATGGCCGACGTGCTCGGCCGCCGCGCCGCGTTCATGGCCTTCGGCTGCTTCCTGCTCGCCGCCGTGTTTCCGATCCTCGCCTACACCGACATGAACCTGTGGGTCACGACCGTGATGATCGGCATCGCCTTCTCGCTCGTGCCCGGCAGTCATCTGGCCGGCCGTCCCGTATCTCGTGGAGCCGAGCCGGCTCGGCACCGCCTACGGGCTTGATGACGATGGTGCAGGCGATCGGATTGACGGCGATCAATCTCGTCGCCGGCGCGTTGAACGATGCGAATGGTGCCGGCGCAGACAATCCCGGCCGGCTACACGCCGATGTTGTGGATGTTCATCGTTCCTGAGCCTGTTCGGCTTCGTGTTCGCGTATGCGTTGCGCGCGCGCGAGGTCGGGCCGCAAGGCCACGGCCTCGAGTCGATCAAGGCAGGGGCGCCGCTGACGACGCCTGGGCTCTAGGCTCTAGGCTCTAGGTAAGAGCTTCGAAAACTGGGTCCAATGGTTTTGCTAGAGCCTGAAGCCTGAAGCCTAAAGCCGTGACTACGGTTTCGCGTACGTCAGCACGACGTTGCCGTTCTTGAAGTGCCGGGTCGAGGTCAGTCCGAGCGGCAGCTTGTTCTTCACGGTCTCGAACAGCGTGCGGCCGCGGCCGAGCACAATCGGAGTCACCACGATCTGATACTCGTCGATGAGCCCTGCGTCGGTGAGCTGCGAGACAATGCTGCCGCTGCCGAGTATCAGCAGGTCTGGTCCCAGCTGCTTCTTGAGGCGCATCGCCTCGGACACGAGGTCGCCCTTGAGCAGCGTCGTGTTCTGCCAGGCGACTGCCTCGAGCGTCCGTGAGACGACAAGTTTCCTCATGCGGTTCATCCCGGCGGCGACGTCCGGCAGCAATTTTGCGGCCTCAGCCGTTGGCCAGAACGCCGCCATCATCTCGTAGGTGACCCGCCCAAACAGCAGTTCGGCCTCGCCGCTGGCATTGCCGCTGGCGAAGGCATTCCATTCCTCGTCGCGCTTGTGCGCCCAGCTCATGTCGCTTTTCTCGTCGGTGAAGTAGCCGTCCAGCGAAATGTTCTCGAACACGTGGATTTTGCGCATGTGGTCTCCTCGCTTGAGTGTGTCGTTCACTCTCTATACGAAGAGGGTGGCCGGAGATCGACAGGTGGGTCTTGCAGTAATAGCGAAGGGGCTATCGAGCTCTGGGCTCGAGGCTCGGGGACTGAAGGGCGGGAGCGGAAGCCCCCGCCCCGGCGGGACTACTTTCGGGCGCCTTTGACTTCGAGATTATTGACGACGTCCTTCACGCCTGGGATGGTACGTACTTTCTGTTCCACGCGCGCCTTTGCGACCTCGGTCGGCGCGTCCCCCGTGATTGTGACGACTCCCGCCTTCGAGTCGAACGTCAGGTCCAGTTTGTCCTTGTCCCATTCATCGTCTTCTTTGAAAGAGCGATCGAGCTGCTCTTCGATACGATCATCGGTCGCTTCCGCGTTGGTCCCTTCAACGGTGACCTCGTTGACCACACGACCGCTGGTGCCCACGACCTGCTTCGCGAGCTCTTCCGCGCGTGCCTTGTCGGCGGCCTGCTCGACCTCTCCCTTCAGATGGAGCGCCTTCTCATCCGCCTTCCAGTCCGCGCGGACGTCGTCCAGCTTGTTAGCCTTGAGGTCGTCATTGACCCGCGCCTGGTAATCGGCCCGGCCGCGGTCCGCGCAAGCACTCACAACGGATGCACTAACTAAGCAGGCGATTACCGCCATCGATTGCATGAGTTTCTTCACACATCCCCCTCATCGGCCCGGTTGTCGGGAGCGTTCGTCGATGGGCCGTTCTCTTCGCTAGTAAGAGCACGGGGCATGCCAAGACGACATTCCGCACCCGAAATGGTTGTGCTCCCACGCCGCGCGCATCAATGCGTCTTTAGCGCGTAGGGGCCCGACCTGATCGATTGCGGATGCAGGAATCCTCTCGCCAAGCGAGTCAATTTCTCATCAGTCGCCCGCTCTTCCTCCAACGTTTCCTGAATTAGCCGTGCGGCGCCATCGAATCCGAGGATCTCTGCGTAGGTGCGGGCCGTTGCGTAGGCGGACATTTCAACGTGCTCTATTCGCTGAGCCGTCGCGATCAACCATGCATCGCGAACAGCGGAATCGACTTTCCGCTTCAGCAGATGCTCGGAGTCGGCGACGATCCCGGCAAGCCCCTCCGCGTTGCCAGTGCGTCTGGGCCTCGCGCCGACCGCGCGGAACACACGCTGGAGCCGGTCGACGTGGATTGCCGTCTCGAGAGAGTGGGTCTCGAATGCCTTTTTCAACTCAGGAGCCGACGCACGGGCCGCCATGCGGCGGAGTGCTGGCACGAGCTGCTGCTCGCCCTGGTACAGTTCGTCCAGGGTATGCACCAGGAGCGCGTCGAGCGAGCCGACGGAGCGGCGACGCCTGGTCCACCACCATACGCCAGCAGCCCCTGCCACCACCGGGACCACGCGCTGGGCCCAGTAGATGGCGTCCTGCGCTGTTGGTTGCGACTTCTGCAGTCGGACACGCAGCAATTCAAGGTCGTTGTCGACCGCGTGCCGCTTCATGCGGACTTCGTCGGCTAAGACGTCCGGGCTCGAATCCATTTCGCGTTCTCCTTGAGTGTGTCGACTGTCAGCGGCATGGCAGGTTGGGCCGAGAAGCGCCGACGCCCGACAGAGACCAGGGCAGCTGCGACGACAATCATCAGCACTGTGACGATCGCGAAGCCTCCCCACACTGGCCAACCAAGTCCCTCAGATATTCCCCACGCGACAGTCGTCGCCAGCAGTACAACGGCGACAATCGCGGCGATCGCCGCGCCGGCAAAGGCTAATATGCCGACCCGGATGCGGCTCACCTCAAGCCGAACCTCCGCCTTCACGAGGGCGAATTCACTTCGGATCAGCTCTTCTGCGTCGGATATCGCAGCCTTGAGCAGATCCACAATCGATTGATCCTGAGCGGCCATACCCATCCTCCTCAACCGTATGATCCAATCGCTAATGCCGGACTCGGCCGGAAAGCGAGGCCATCAGACCTCCAATCAACGCCCCGACTCGACCGAGCGCTCGTGTGGCGCCGGGCGCGCGCCGCACCGGCACGTGAGCAGCCGCGGGTTGAACTGACTGGTGCACCGGTTGCTGGCGCTGCCGGAATTCGCGTGCGGCGCGACCGCCGATGATTCGGCGGCGGCCCGACATCGTCGGGCCTGCCGCCAGGCTGTGTGCAGAGGCGTGCTCGATTTCGGCATTCAGTTCCCCACCCACAATGACCGCGAGCGCGGACAAGTAAAGCCATACCAAGAGCACCATCACCGCGCCAATCGCGCCGTAGGTCTGGTTGTAGGAGCCAAAATTCACGACGTACAGCCGAAATGCCAGCGACGCCGCCAGCCACAGCAATGTCGCCATCACCGATCCGGGCGTCAGCCACACGAAATCCTGCTCGACGTCGGGCGCGAAGTAGTACACGAGACCGATCCCGCTGGCGACCAGTGCGAAGACGAGAGGCCATTGCACGATGCGCCATGTCCACTCGAACACAGTACCGAGACCCAGGCGATCGGCCAGCAACCGAGCGAGCTCAGGTCCGGCGAGAACGAGTGTCGACGACGCGATGATGAAGGCGGCGAGACCGAGCGTGAGCAGGATCGCCGTGAGCCGCTGTTTCCACCACGGCCGTGAGTCCTCGACATCGTACACGCGATCCAGGGCGCCGATGAGTGCGACCAGCCCCGCCGAACTGCTCCACAGAGCAGCGATGAAGCCAAGTGTCAGGAGTCCGCCGTGGCGGCTCTGCAACAGTTGTGCGAGCTGATCGCGAATGATAGTGGTGACCTCTGGCGGCGCGACGCTGGCGAGCTGATCGGCGAGCCGGCCGGGCAGATCGGACACCGGAAGGAAACTGACCAGTGCGAGGATGAAGAGCAGTGCGGGAAAGAGCGCGAGGAAGAAGTAGTACGCGAGCTCAGCAGCCAGGCCGGGGCCATTGTCATTCTGCGTTTCGCGCGCCGTCCGCTTCAGTAGTTCCGTCCAGGCGAGCGGAACCTCAAAATACGACAACACAGACGCTCATGTTGCAATCTTGCCGCCGTTACTGGAGGCACCCTGCTTGCTTCTTCTCAAGAAGAAAAGGAGTAATGCGACGAACTGGGACCAAATCGAAGGCAGCTGGAAACAGATCAAGGGTAAGGCAAAGGAACAATGGGGCCGTCTGACGGACGACGAGTTGGATGAGGCGGCGGGCCGGCGCGAACAGCTGATCGGGAGAATCCAGGAGCGATACGGATACGCCAGAGATCGAGCAGAGCGCGAAGTTGATGAGGCGATCCGTGTGTCGGATAGCCGGTCCTGACGCTCTCAGGTAAGGCCGGACGCGCCCTCGTCATCGCGGTGACGGACGACGACCAGTGTTGTGTCGTCGGTCAATGCGTTCGGAGCAGCGAAATCCTGCACTGCCGCCAGGACGGAGAAGAGGACACGATCAGCGGAACCGGTTCGTGCGAGCCGCAGTTGCTGCCTCGAGGCGCTCGTCACCGAATTCCTGATCGGCGTTGTTGCGCGACTCGACGACGCCGTCGGAGTAGGCCAGCAGGATGTCACCGACGCCGCAGTTCGACACGTCCGCTGCCTGAAGGACGCGTCGGCCGCCATGCCGAGCAGCATGCCCCCTTCCGACAGCGACTCCAGGCGGCCGCCCGCGCGCAGGAGCAGGGCGGGAGGATGTCCGGCACTGCAATAATCCAGCATCCCGCTCGCTGGGTCGAGGCGCGCCATGAAGACGCTGGTCAGCGGCGCGTGCATCCGGCAGAACTCGCGATTGACGCCGGCCACGATGGCGTGCGGTTCCGAGGTCGCGGCGGCGTGCACACGGACCAGTCCCACCAGGCACGGGGTCCACATGCCCGCCGCCAGCCCTTTCCCGCAGACGTCGCCGAGCGCCAGGATCAGCCCGCCGCTCGCCTCCTCAACGGTAAAGAAATCACCGGGCAGGTACCGGACGGCAAAGACCTCACTCGCAATCTCGAAGTCGCCGCACTCGCACCAGGCGCGGGGCGCACAGGCGCCGATGCACCTGCGCAGCCTCGAAGAGTGCGGTGTGAAGATCGCCGTAGCTCTTTCTCGAGTGTCGCGAACTTCGACTTCAGCTCCCGGTGGTGCGTCTGGCGCGGCATGCTTGCCGCGTGGCAGAGAGTTCGGAGTACCTCCCGGACGCCACGCGAAAGCCTTTGACTGACCCATCGGACCTGACCTCATTCGATGAACTTGTAGCCGGTGCCGTGCACCGTCACGATGAAGCGCGGTTCCTCGGGATGTGGTTCCAGCTTCTGCCTGAGGTGAACGATGTGCGTGTCGACGGTTCGCGTGTTCGGGTAGTTCTGATAGCCCCAGACCGCATCGAGCAAGCGATCGCGGCTGAGCGTCTCTCCGGGATGGGCGATGAAGTACGCCAGCAACGCGAACTCCTTCGTCGAGAGCTCGACGATGGCACCGGCGCGTCGTACTTCATTGCCGCGAATGTTGACTTCGACATCACCGAAGCGAAAGACGTCGGGAATCGGGACATGCGGAGGCACCCGCCGCAGCACGGCTTTGATGCGTGCCATCAGCTCGCGGATCGAGAACGGCTTGGTCACGTAATCGTCGGCGCCTAACTCCAGGCCGACCACCTTGTCGATCTCCTGCCCGCGGGCCGTCAGCATGATGATCGGGATTGACGGCCGCTTGGCTTTCACCTGCTTGCAGACTTCGAGACCGCTCATGCGCGGCATCATGACGTCCAGCACGACCAGATCAGGATCATCAGCGAGGGCGCGCTCGAGACCCGACACGCCATCATCCGCGCTGATGACGTCATACCCTTCGTATTCGAAGTTGTCACGCAGGCCGGCCACCATCGCGGGTTCGTCCTCGACGATCAGAATGCGCGTCCTTCTGACCGCCCGGCCTCCGGCATCGCTCTTCGGCACCGGTGCAGCCACTCTCGAGCGCGTATCGTTCGCACGCCCGTTGCCGGGTCCGATGAAACCGATTCGTGTCGTCTTCATCCCGCCATCCTCACTGCATCACCGGCCGGCTGCTGCGATGGCCCGCTCGAGGGGGAGCGTCAGCGTGAACTTGCTGCCCTTCCCCGGCGTGCTTTCCACCTCCACCTCTCCACCGTGCGCGTGCGCGATGTGGCGGACGAGCGACAGGCCAAGGCCGCTGCCCTTCGTGTTGTGCACCAGCGGGTCGCCAGCGCGGTAGAACTTCTCGAAGATCTTTCGCCTGCTCGTTCCGCGCGATGCCGATGCCGCGATCCACGACCTCGAGCTTCAGCACGCCATCGGCGCGATACAGCTTCACACCGAGGAACTTCTCGGTATCACGAGTATTTCAGGGCGTTGTTGACGAGGTTGACGAGCGAGCGCGCGATCGCCTCCCGGTCCACCGCACGGGCGGGATGCTCGAGTCGATGCTCTGCTCGAACGTGAAGCCGTGCTCGTCGATCTGGTCGCGATACGTATCCAACGTGTTACTCACGAGTTCCGCAAGATTGGTTTGTCTGAAGTCGTACTCCTTGCGTCCCGGCCTCGATGCGCGAGAAGTCGAGGATGTTGTTGATCAACGCGGTCAGCCGCTCACTCTCCGTGCGGATGATGCGGTAGTACTCCTCCACCTTGGTCTGCCCTTTGATGCGACCCAGTTCGAGCGTTTCCGCGTAGAGGCGGATGAGTGCCAGCGGCGTCCGTAACTCGTGTGACACGTTGGAGACGAAATCGGACTTCAACCGCGCGAGGGCGACTTCCTTGCTGACGCTGCGGTACGTCAGCACGAGGCCGCCGACCAGCAGGAGCGAGAGCACGCCAAGGGTGAGAAACCTCACGCTCCACCCAACTTCGCCCGAGAGCATCCACGCTCGTACCCTGGAACTTGATGCCGAGCGTCAGCCCGGTGAAGACATCGGCGAAGTTGCGCGACACCTCGGGCTTCCCGTCGGTCCACCGGGCCGAGGCGGCGAGCGGCTTGCTTGCATTGCCAGCATCGCCGTCGGGATCGCCCGCATAGACCACCATCGCGAGTGGATTTCCACCGTCCTCGCCGAGCTTGTACGCGATGAGGGCGTCGAGCATCTCCGGGAAGAAACTTCTCCTTCAGGTAGTCGGCGTCGAAGGTCGCTCCGCCAATCACAAGGCGATCCTTTGACACCCGCGGCAACGGAAAGAACGCCGTCGTGATGTACACGTAGCCGTCGGCGCGCTTTCCGTGTTCGGCGAACCAGGAGATGCGCCTGGTCCTCTTGTGTAACCCTTCCAGCATCGTCTTGGCTTCGAAGGTGAACCACCCGCGGATCTGCTTCTCGAGGCGATGGTGCTCTTCGAAGAAGTACGGATCGTTCATTCGCTCCGGCTGCGATCGGATGAGGAATCCTCGGTCGGCCTCGTAGAGGAACACGTGCGCCAGCTCGGGATGCTCCGACAGGATCCAATCGAGCTTGTGTAATTTTTCTCCCTTTTCAGTCTCCGGTGAGGGGAACTGATCGCGGATACCTTCGGTCAGCGTGTAAGCCTTCTGATTGATCTGCTTCTCGGCGATGGCGAGCATCTGGTGAAAGTCACTGTGGATCGCGGCTTCCAGCACTTTGTCGCGTTTCAACGATTTCAGCTGGTCGAAGTTGAGGTAGATGAGCGCAGCCGCGGGCAGCATGACCGCCAGCTCGAGCGTTAGCATGAGCCGGAGTCGGTTGTTGCCGGTCCAGAGCTTTCTCAGCCGATCGCTCCAGCCGTTACGGTCGCCGCTGCTCGGCTCCATTCCTTACCTCCTCAGATCACCGATGCACTCAGCCTATCTCAGGGCGGCGTCAGGTGTTGTTACGGGCTCGTTAAGGGATGTCAAGGATTCGTAAGATTTCAGCGGGGTTGATGAGGTGATCCGCAGTTGGTCGCGAGCCGGACGGGCACTGCGACCTTTGCGTGGCCTGTTCGGGTGGAGGACGCCCGGCCGTAGGTGGCGGAGGGCTGGCTCTGAGCCGGACCGGGACCCTCGTTAGGGTCGCATCAACCCGGCTGTCGACGTGCCTTGGATCACTCGTAGTTCATTTTCAATTCCACGACGACAGGTCTGTTGGCAGCCTTTGGAAACGTGCAGGGCGAATTGCTGCCAACTGTAACTTTCGTGATCCCACCTTCGGGATCTAGCTTGATCTTGAGTTGCCTTCGATTGCCGCCGTCGTGTTCGAGATCAATTCCAGCCTGGACGATCGGCTCGTTGATGGAGGCATCGCGTTCGAGAACCAGTGTTACCGTGTGCTCGGTCGAGTTCGCCTTGTAGACAACAACTACACTGTCACCCGTCAACGTCATCCCGTCGCACGCCGCTTCCACGGCGTTCTCGACAGTGACCTTGTACTCACGAACCGATTTGCCTGCGGGGTGATCCGGTTTCCACTTCCTGTCTGACCCGAGCCGCTTCCAGTCTTTGCCAGTTCTGATCCTGAGTTTTCCGTTCCTAACGACGATCTCCGGCCGATCTTCGTCTGCGGCGAGTAGCTTCTTGCGCTTCCACAGGTAGAGCGCTACACCCGCGGCAACGACGATGAGGACGAGTGTTGGCTGCACTACCGTGCTCCTCTCTCAAGCGGAAGGGTCTCGAGCCCAGCTTCTCGACGCAACTCGACTATATCCGGTCGTGCGCCGTAAATCGAGATGTCACTGGACCAACTGGTCTCGAGACGCTGCCAGGCCTGCCGCGCACGCTCCACTAGGGCACGCGCGACGTCGGGGCGATCGGCTCGGCGGGCCGCCGCCCCGCCCATCGCGCTCAGGCGCCACTCCAGTTCGCTCGAGGGGGCGCGGGACATGTCCTCGAGCAATGCCGACGCGTCGGCCAAGGCCCTTGCGGCCTGGCCGGATGCCAGTCGCGTCGCAATCCTCCAATAGCGGATCTCGCGGGCCGTCGACAGCGCCAGCGACGGTGGCAGGGGTGGCTCGACGTAGGTTCCTCCCTGGCGCAAACGTGCGCGGGCATGATCGACGAGGGCCGACGCGAGAAGTCCGGTCCCATCGGGAGTCTTGCCTGTGCCGGGGCCGACGTCCACGCCCAGCGTGATCGCCTCCTTGTAGCGTCGGTCTATGGTCGCGCGAAGCGTTCGCAGAACCTTCTGCCTGCGCGCGCGGCCGACATAGGCATCGATCCCCTTGGCGATCCCCGCGTCGACCTCTCGAAGCAATGTCTCAGCCTTCTCGCCATGACCGAGCCGAATCAACAGCTCGGCGCGGTTGGTCAGATCGAAGGCCAGGACGTAGGCGTTGCCTTGCCGGCGATGTATCTCCTCCCCGCGCTCTCGATAGCGAAGTGCGTCCGGCAGAAACCCCAGCGTCGACGACTGTCCGGCGAGGTTGTCGAGCGCCAGGGCAACCTGCGTGTCGTCCTGAATCTTCTGTGCGATCTCGAGCGCCCGCTGAGCCGTCACGCGCGCGTCCTCGTACTGACCCAGGTCTTCCTGGCCTCGCGAGATGATGACGAGGGCGGTCAGCTCGAATCGCGGGTACCGTTGGGCCCGGACGAATGCGAACTCGTTCTCGGCGAGCTTGATAGCGTCCGCGGGTTTGCCGCGCGACAAAAGGAGGCTTGCGAATTGGAGCCTGGCACGTGTCGCCACACGCCGGGCACCGCGTTCTTCCGATAGTGCTATCGCGCGATCCAGCTGTGCCTGCGCGGCGTCGAGCTCGCGCCTTAGCTGAAGTGCGGTGCCGAGCTCGACGAGCCCTTCCGCCGCGATCGTGTCGAGCCTTGCGTCGCGCGCGGCGTCAACGGCCTGCGTGGCCAGAAGCTCGGCGTCGCGAAGCCGTCCTTCCGAGGCCGTGACCGATGTGAGTTGAAGCTGGGCCCGGATTTCGTGGTATCGACTTCCCATGTTCGACGCCAGCGTACGTGCCCGCTCGAGGGCGCCGCGAGCGGCGGCGACTTCTCCGAGGTCGTTCAGCAACGACCCTCGGCGAAGAAGGGCTTCAGTCTGTCCCTCGGCGCTCGAGGCGATCTTGTACAAGCGCTCGGCGTTTTCGATCGCTGCCTCCGCTTGAGTACGACGGCCCTCCTGAGCATCGAGCCAGCCGAGTCGAAGGTAGGCCGCTGCGTACTGCGAATCGATCTCGGTCGCGCGTTCGTAGCTGCGACGGGCGTCCGCGCGAACGGCGGCCGCTTCCTGCGCCCGACCGAGATCGAGCCACACGCCAGCCTCGCGGGGCCGACGTTCGGCGAGCTGCCGGTACGCGTTCACACCGCGCTCGACATCCCGAAGCACGATGGCCGTGATCGCGTCGATCGTCAGGCGTTCGTCCGCGTCGAGGCGCGACCGATCGGGAAGCACTTGGGTGACGCGCAGCAAAGCGTTCTGCGCCTCGCGCTCCTCATCGAGCTCGCTGTGCGCTTCAGCCAGTCGCGCGAAGGCCTGTGGATACGTGGGGAAGAGTCGCACGGCTTCTTCGAGCGCCAGACGTCCACTGTAGTAGGCACCGTTTCGTATCGATTCGGTTCCGCGTTGATACCATTGCCGTGCCTCCGCGGTCGGCTGAGGAACAGGCGCCCCGCGCTGCCAGAGCCAAATGCCCATTCCCGTACCCAGAATGGCGAGCGTCGCGGCGACCGCAAAGTGGCGAGTCGACGGCCTGGTTACGGCGAGCACAGTGTGTGTGTCGCTCGGGGCGAGCACGCGCAAGGCGCCGAGCAGCTCCTCCGCGGACTGGAATCTGCTCGACGGGTCCTTCGCGAGAAGTCTCGAAACGATCTCATCGTGCCGAGCGGTCAGCTCCGGCCGCAGGCTGGAGACAACCGGCGCTTCGGACATCAAGACATGACCGCCGATTTCAATCGAGGTGCGTCCGTGAAACGCCGGGCGTCCCGTCAGGCATTCAAACAGCACCGCGCCAAGCGCAAAGAGATCGCTTCGGCCGTCGACAGGGCGCTGCTGCAGTTGCTCTGGCGACATGTATCCGGGTGTTCCGATCACCTGATTCGGGCCCGTCAGGTTTGTGAGGGTTGGCTCGTCTCCACCGATCGCAGGCGTCGGCGTCTGGAGGATATGGGCGATGCCGAAGTCGAGCAACTTTGGCCGACCGGACGGGGTCATGATGATGTTCTGCGGCTTGAGATCGCGGTGGATGACGCCCTGCGCATGCGCGGCGCGCAGAGCATCCGCAATATCGGCCGCCAGCGTAAGGCTGGCTCGAGGGTCGAGCGGGCCGCGACGCAATCGATCAGCGAGCGTCTCGCCCTCCACGAACTGCATGACGATGTAGGGCTGCCCGTCGGTTTCGGTGGAGACTTCATGGACGCTGCAGATAAATGGATGGTCCAGTGCCGCGGCTGCCTGCGCTTCGCGCACGAGTCGGCGGCGAGCAGTCGCGTCGTCGGCCTTGCTCAACGCGATGAACTTGATCGCGACGTCACGGTTGAGCGTGATATCGCGGGCAAGGTACACGGATCCCATTCCGCCCGCGCCAAGCGAGCGCAGAAGCTTGTATTTGGAGGAGAGTGCCGCATCTGGCTCGTCCGCAGCCATGCCAGTGCACGGACTCTAGTCGAATTCACGAGGGTCGGCAAGGCTGGGCGGCTGGGAATGAGAGGGCCAATCCTTCGACGGCCAATCTCATCGTTCCACCTGCCTGCTGGCGGCAATGCCGAGCATGGAACGGTTGGCCGGCGTGTCCTCATAGACGCGCCATTCAGCCAGCTTGTCATCGCTCGCCTTCGCGACCCACAGCGCGGGGCCGCCCGGACGAACATCCGAACAGCTCGAGCGGCCGACGACGACGACTGTTGTGTCCTCGACGACGAGCGAATCAAAGATGTTCGATGATAGACCGGTGTCAACTCAGATAAGCTGCGGAGGGCGACCAAGTCCTCAACTCCGGTAGATCGACAGCATTCCACAGGGAGCGACGTCCATGAATAAGATCGCGCTCTTTGGTGCCGCCGGGGCGATCGGTCAAAGCATCGCGAAGGCGGTCAGCGCCCAGGGTGGGCCATACCGAGTGGTCGGCCGCTCGCGAGATGCGCTGACTGCAGCCTTCGGCGACGATCCGCTCGCCGAGGTCGTCACGTGGAATCCCGACGATCCGGCGTCCGTGCAAGCAGCGGCGGCCGGCGTCGACGCGATTGTCTACCTCGTTGGCGTGAACTACTGGCAATTCGAACTGCATCCGCGCCTGATGAAACAAACACTCGATGGCGCGATCGCCGCGGGCGTCAAGCGGATCGTTCTCATCGGCACCGTCTATCCGTATGGGCGGCCGCGAACGAGGCCGGTTCGCGAGGACCATCCCCGCGAGCCGCATACCTTCAAAGGCCGCATGCGAAAGGCGCAAGAGGATCTGCTCCTGGCCGCGCCTGCCGAGGGGAAGATTCAGGCGACTGTCCTGCGCTTGCCCGACTTCTACGGTCCCGGCGTCGACAAGAGCTTCCTGCATGCCGCATTTACTGCGGCTGTGAACGGCGGCGTTGCGAACATGATCGGCCCTCTCGATACGCCCCACGAGTTCGTCTTCGTGCCGGATGTAGGTCCTGTCGTCGCGCGCTTGACGTTTACGCCACACGCGTACGGGCGGGTGTGGCACCTGGCCGGCGCCGGTGTGACGACGCAACGGGCGATCGTCGAGGAGATCGAGCGCCAGATCGGGCATCGGCTTCGCGTGCGCGTCGCCGGAAGGACAATGCTGCGCCTGATTGGATTATTCAACCCGCTCATGCGAGAGATGGTGGAAATGCACTATCTCAACACCGATCCCGTGTTGATGGACGACGGCGCCTTGCACGAGCTCATCGGCCCGATACACAAGACGTCGTATCCGGACGGCGTAAAGCAATGCTTGGCCGCTGTTCGCGCCAGCGCTCACGCCGGGCGCCGCGACACACATTAGAAGACATCTCATAAACCCGATCCGTGTTGTCCGTGTGATCCGTGCACAGAAGCTATCTCATAAACCCGATCCGTGTCGTCCGTGTGATCCGTGGCACTAGTTCAGAACAGAGGTCGTGACGAACGCCTCGTAGAGCGTCGCGCGCCGACGAGCGCACCGCCTGCGGCAACGTCGCGACGCATGGCGTGCCGCCTCACAAGGAGGAGATTACGTGCCTACCGTCGCGAGCGAAACGCCAGAGCTGACGACTGCGTACCGGCTGCACGCGAGGGAACTCGTCGCCACGCTGCGGACCGATGAGCGACGCGGACTGAGCGACGAGGACGCGCGCGCTCGGCTCGCCCAATACGGATCCAACGAGCTTGCCGCCGAGGAGCCCCTCCCCGCCTGGCGGCGGTTCCTGTCGCAGTTTCAGGATGTGCTCGTCATCCTCCTTCTGATGGCGACCGCGATCTCCGCTGCGCTCTGGGTGGTGGAGCGGGACGCCGCCCTCCCGTACGAAGCCATCGCGATCTTTGCCGTCGTGCTCCTGAACGCAACGATGGGCTATGTGCAGGAGTCGCGTGCCGAGGCGGCAGTCGCGGCCCTTCGGGCGATGTCGGCGGCCGATGCCGCGGTGATCCGTGGCGGGGAGCGACGAAGCGTGCCCGCGGCGGAGATCGTGCCGGGCGACGTCATCCTCATCGAGGAAGGCGACACCATCCCGGCGGATGGCCGATTGATCGAGTCCGCTGCCTTGCAGACGGCCGAGGCGGCACTCACCGGCGAGAGCCTGCCCATCACGAAAGATACCGCTGCGATTCCAGACGAGGTGCCTCTCGGCGATCGGGACAACATGGTATTCAGCGGCACAGCCGCGACCTACGGGCACGGGAAGGCCGTCGTCACCGCCACTGGCATGCGCACCGAGATGGGGCGCATTGCGGGGCTGCTCAAGGCGACGCCTGACGAGACGACACCGCTGCAACGAGAACTGGATCGCACCGGCAAGGTGCTGGGTCTTGTCGTCGTCGCGATCGCGGTCGTCATGATCGTCACCATCGTGGTGGTCGAGGATGTGGGTAATGTCGGGGCACTGTTCGATGTGCTCATCCTCGGCGTCGCGTTGGCCGTAGCGGCGGTACCCGAAGGGCTTCCCGCCGTCGTGACAGCCGTGCTGTCGATCGGCGTGCAGCGCATGGCGCGGCGGAACGCCATCGTCCGGCACCTGGCCGCGGTCGAGACGCTCGGCTCGGCCACCGTCATCGCCTCGGACAAGACCGGCACGCTCACGAAGAACGAGATGACGGTTCGCGTGGTCGTGACAGCAAGCGGGCGCGTGACCTTCGACGGCTCAGGCTATACACCGCAGGGTGCCGTTCACGCCGACGAAGGGCGCCCGCTCGACGGACCGCTGCGGGTCGAAGTGGAACGCACGCTTGCGGCCGCCGATCGCGCGAACAACGCCTCGATTCACGAGACGGCCGGCAAATGGACGGTGCAGGGCGACCCGACGGAGGGCGCGTTGCTGGTCGCTGCGCGCAAGTGCGGCCTCAGTTCGGACGCGCTCGACGCGCGGCTCCCACGTGTCGGCGAAGTGCCGTTCTCGTCAGAACGCAAGTTGATGAGTACGATGCATCGTGATGCTCAGCAACAGGACCGCGGCGTGGTGTTCACCAAGGGTGCTCCCGATGTGTTGCTGACGCGGTGCACACGGGAACTGGTCGGCGAGGAGCGACGGCCGCTCACCCCGGATCGGCGCGCAGCCATCCTCGAGACCAACGACGCGCTCGCGGGCCAGGCACTCCGGACGCTGGGCGTCGCTGGCCGGTGGCTGACGGGCGAGGCGCTCGCGGAGCACTCGGCCCATCCCGACGAACGGGTTGAACACGATCTCGTCTTCGCCGGACTCATCGGCATCATCGATCCACCTCGTCCCGAGGCCAGAGATGCGGTCGCGCGCGCAACGCATGCGGGCATTCGTCCCATCATGATCACGGGCGATCATCCGCGCACCGCGAGCGTCATCGCTCGCGAGCTCGGGATCAGCACTGATGGCCGTACGACGACGGGAGCGGAGCTGGAGCAGCTTTCGCCGGACGCGCTCTCGCGCATGGTTGCCAGCGTGTCGGTCTACGCCCGCGTCGATCCTGAACACAAGCTGCGCATCGTCGATGCGCTGAAGCGTTCCGGCGCCGTCGTGGCCATGACAGGAGACGGCGTGAACGACGCGCCGGCGTTGAAGAAAGCCGACATCGGGGTCGCGATGGGCATCACCGGCACTGACGTCTCGAAGGAAGCGGCGGACATGGTGCTGTCGGACGACAACTTCGCGTCGATCGTCGCGGCGATCGAGGAAGGCCGGGCAATTTTCGCGAACATCCGCAAGTTCCTGCGCTACCTCCTCTCGTCGAACATCGGAGAGGTCATGACGATGTTCTTCGGAGTGCTGCTCGCGAGACAGATTGGTCTGGAGATCGGGGGCGGGGCGATCGTCCTGCCACTTCTGGCCACGCAGATTCTGTGGATCAACCTGGTGACCGACGGTCTGCCCGCCCTTGCGCTTGGTGTCGATCCAGCGGATGACGGGTTGATGGAGCGTCCGCCGCGACCAGTCGGAGAGCGCGTCATTACCCCGGCGATGTGGCGCGGCATCATCTTTGTGGGCGTCATCATGGCGGCCGGCACGCTCTTCGTGCTCGACGCGTCGCTTCCTGGAGGCTTCGTCGATGGCACCGGCGATCTGCGCTACGCGCAAACGATGGCGTTCACGACGTTGATGCTGTTCCAGATCTTCAACGTGTTCAACGCGCGATCGGACGACCAAAGCGTGTTTGTCCACCTGTTCACCAATCGGTGGCTGTGGGCCGCCGCGGCGGTGTCAGTCGTTCTGCAGTTCGTGGTCGTCTACGTCCCCTTCCTGCAGAACGCGTTCGGCACGGCGCCGTTGAGCGCCCGGGACTGGCTGTTCTCGGTCGCCGTTGCGAGTTCCGTGTTGTGGCTGCGAGAAGCGAGCAAGATGATTGCGCGGCGATGAGCCCCTTCCTCAGCCCTTGTCGCGCCCGACCGGCTGACCCTGGAGAGCGAGACCGCGATCGACGACGCTCGACCACTGGTCTGACGAGGTGTTGCTGTATGCGTCGTGCCAGTTCCACCACTTGTAAGGCGGCGTTTGCGGGTAGCCTTCCGGCGAGTCCTCCCACTCCTCCTGGCGCCCGAGCGCAGTGATGTCGAGGTAGTTCCAGGTGCCCCCCATCTGCTCGTCGCCGCGGTTATTGATGAAGTAGGTGCGAAACACATCGTTTCCGTCGCGGATGAACGCGTTCGTGCCGTGCCATTCGTCGACGCCGAAGTCGGTGTCGAAGGTGTCGCTGATGGTGTACCAGGGCATCTTCCAGCTCATTCGCGCCTTCAGGCGCTCGATCTCCGCCTGCGTCGCGCGCGAGGCGAACACGAGCGTGGTGTCACGGGCGTTCAGATGGGCGACGTGCGCGACCTGGTCGGCAACCATGGAGCAGCCGCGGCAGGCATGTTCGGGCCAGCCGTAGACCCCGGGCTCGAAGAAGGCCCGGTAGACGATCAGCTGACGGCGGCCGTCGAACAGATCGAGCAGGCTCGCCTTACCCTTCGGCCCGTCGAAGGCGTACGCCTTCTCCACTGCCAGCCACGGCATCCGGCGACGCTCGGCGGCCAACGCGTCACGCGCGCGAGTCAACGCCTTCTCCTTCACGAGCAGTTGCTGGCGCGCAGCCTCCCACTCCTGCGCCGACACGACCGGGGGTGTCTTCATTGGAAGACGCCCTGTTTCGGTGCTCTCAATGTCTCTCTCCTTGTTCTTGTCCATGGCTTTCTCCTCGTCTAACTGATCATGCCTTCGGGCTTTGGCCCGTCTTTGGGCCACGCCTCTATTAGGATGACGGACGAGTCTGCCGCTGTTCGACACGAGGGAATCCCGCGTCGCTGCAGATGGGGTTCGCGATCGCGAACCTGAACCGCGCATCGGGGAGTCGGAGGGAGCGTGGTGCTGTCAGATTGACTTTGCGCGGCGGCGTCGCGCGGCGGCCAGTCCTGCCAGCCCCGATCCGACCAGAAGCATCGTCGCGGGTTCCGGGACAGGAGAGCCAGGCCCATCGTCAGGCCCATTCGCCGTGGGCGAAAGAAAGAATTGTTCGCGACCTGCGGTTGCGCCGCTGAACGAAGCGGTGAACACGAGTTTCTGAGCGTCCGACAATCCGCTCAGGTTGAACATCACAATACGGGCATCCGAGAAGCCGTTCCCCATATTGATTGGGACAAGCTTTACTGGTTCGGTCGTGGAATAACGGGTGATTCCGTCGACCGCGAGAGTGAAAGACTCCAGCGTGTACGCCCCTCCGTTATGCCCCTTGGCCTGGTTGAGATCCAAGCCCACGAAAAACGTGTCGCCACCAACCGTGTTCCTGATCTGCTCGACAGTGTAGGTAGGGGAACTGAGCGTGCCCTCCTCGTACTGGGGCGCAATCAGCGTGTACTCCATGGTGTCCGGGTTGTGGCACGACGGATCGCCGATGATGCACGGCCTGTTGTCCGTCTGCTGGAAGGGCGGTCCGGTCAACACCGTCAATCGAATCGGTTCAGCTCCGGCTGGCGATGAGCCGATGGCCAGGAAGAGCGCCGTCGCGCAAACGGTCAACACCTGTCCAGCTCGACCTGATCCAGTCATCGCCTCACCTCACTCGCAAGGAATATCACAACAAGGAACGACGTTTCCACGCTAATTCCAGCTAGCAAGTCTTCCGCCACTCATCAGCCAGTTCTTCCGCCACTCGAATCAGGCGAATGCCGCGCGCAAGGCGCGTAAGTCTGTCTGAGGCTTTCACAGAGGTGTCCAAGAACTACCGACGATCGGAAGCAGAGGGGCGTACTCCTCGCGCACCAACCCTGCGCGGGACAACAACCCATAACGTCGAGCTCGAGAGCTTAGTCGGTGTGGTCGACGCGCGCGTAGAGCACGTCCCACTCCTGGTGATGCGGTGGACTGAGCGGGTCCGCCTAAAGGCGGACACTACGGACAAATGAAAAACGCTAGAGCAACCTGCAGCGTCGCGCGTGTTATGCCGAACCGACCTCAACCACCTCACCCCGACGAACCACGCAAATCGCCGGCGTGACACTGGCTCTGACGACAGCAGCCAGCGCGGCTGAGTAACCCGCGAGCTGCGCGGCGTGCTCCCGAAGCGAGTCGGTGTCATCGAGCCGATCGGTCTTGAACTCCACGACCCGCCACGCGCCGCCGCGCTCGAACAGCAAGTCCGCCTTCCCGAAGTGCCGACCAGCCGCCGCGGTTCCAGCCACCGGAACTTCACGGAACACTCTGGTCGCAGCCCTGGCGTCGTCCATGAGCGGCAAGCGTAGAACGCGCTCGACCAGTTGGATCGCGTGGGTCACGCTCGCGTCGGTCACGCCATGCCGGCGCGCCAGCGTGCGTGCCACGGACTCCAGGTCGGCACCGGACAAATCAACCGTCCCCAGGATCTCGTGCACGTAGCTTCCAAACGCGGCTGGCTCATCGTTCGGCGCCGCAACGGCGCCGCCCGCATCGGAGAGCTCGGCCAGTTCTCCCTCAGACTCGACTCCATACAGTCGCTGCGCGCCGGTCAGCGGGCTGTCGCTCGTCGTCAGCGTAACTTCAGGCAATGTCGCGGCCGGTTCGGCCTCCGTACTCGCCTGCTTCCGAACCGCGCGTCGAGCCGACACCCAGGCTTTCTCCGCGGCGAGCGCATTCGTGGCATCCGCTTTCGAGCCATCGACTGCCGCGGACACCCGAACAGTAGCAGCGCCCTGCACGCCGAAGTCGAGGCGCCGCGAGTCGAACCACGTCACGTTCGACTCACGTTTGCTGAACGGGATGTCGTCGAGAGGCCGAACGAGCATATTCGCGACCGAGCCCAGCCAGCTCTCGACCGGCTCGCCCGGGAGGCACGGAATGACGAGGTGATCCCGCGCTCGCGTCATGGCGACGTAGAGCAAGCCGTCGCCCCTCCGCCTCCTGCTGTCGCGCCTCCACCTCGGACTGCTCTTCCCAGCCCTCGGGCCGGAACGGACCGATCTTGAGCCAGCCGCGGGTGGCCGCGTGGTCGATGATGCAGTCGCTCGCGGGAAGCTTGCTCGTGAAGAGGTCGGCGACGATGACGATCGGGTACTCGAGGCCCTTGGCCTTGTGGACCGTCACGATCTCGACGCTCGCGCCAATGGGCTCGCCAACCGGAGAGTCTCCTTCAGCGCGGCTGCTGCCCTCCTCGTCCTGCAGGAACCTCACGAATGCGCGCAGCGTGGCTGGTGCCGCCGCTTCGTAGGCGCGCGCGGTCTCCAGCACCTTCCACAGGTTGGCCACCATCTGCGCGCCCGACGGCTTCATCAGGAATGCGGTCAGCGCGCGACTCCGCGCGAACAGCTCTTCGACGATCACCGAGGGCGACTCGATGCGGCGCAACCGGTGCAGGCGGGCGAGCAGCGAGAAGATCGGGTCGAACACCTCGCGCTTCGCGACCTCGTCTGCCTGCGGCGCATTGATGTTCAGGATCCCCTTAGTCGACACGAAATGCAGCAGGTCCGCGTCGCAGACGGCAAAGAATGGCGACCGCAGCGCCTGCACGAGCGATAACCGGTCGGCTGGATTGTCGATGGCCCGCAGGACGGCGGCGAGCGCCTGCACTTCGTCTCGCGCGAAGTACTCCTTGCCGCCGACGACGCGATAGCTGACCTGGCGCGCTCGGAGACCGTCTTCAAACGGCGCGACAAAGTCCGGCGTCATCTTCCGAACCAGGATGGCGATATCACCCGGCCGGGCGGGCCTCGTTCGCTTGATGTCAGGGTCGTAGACGGCCCACGGCTTCTCCCGCGTGATGTCATCGATGAACGCCGCGATCGTCTGCGCGACGGCAGCGCGCTTGGGATCTAGCCGCTTGTCCTCGGGCACCTGCTCAGGCGGCACTGTCAGCGCGACGGTGCGCGCCGATTTCGAATCCACCTCGTCTCGATACGGCTGCAAGGCGATCGGCTCCGGATCACCCGGCTGGACGAAGACCTCGTTGAACCGATCGTTCACGAACCCAATCACGGACGGCACGGTCCGGAAGTTGGCCGTCAGCGGCAGCACATCGCCGCCGCACCGGCGAACCAGGGTCTTGACGGCCTCGTAGACCTGGAGGTCAGCGCGCCGGAACCGGTAGATGGACTGCTTCGGGTCTCCGACGATGAAGAGCTTCCCGGGGAGGAGCTCCACTTGTCGCCAGTCCGCGGCCGGAGGCGTCGCCGGGTTCTCCGCGAGCAACGCGACGATCTCCGCCTGCAAGGGATCGGTATCCTGGAACTCGTCGACGAGGATGCGGTCGAACTTCGCCTGGAAATACCGTCGCACTGTTACGGAGCCGACCAGCACATCCCGAGCGCGGAGCAACAGATCCTGGAAGTCCGCCACGGCGCCTTCGGCCTTCCTGGCTTCATACGTCGAAAGGAAATCCAGCAGGCGCTCGCGCAGCGCCTGGTTGACGTCTGCGTCGGACCGCTTCACCCAGGCTTCGGCGAGCTCCTTCAGGCGCTTGAGCTCGGCCTTCACCTCGCCACACACGGTCTTCGGATCCCAGTTGCCCTGGCTGCCTTTGTGAGCGGAAATCTTCGTCCGGCGCATGAACACTTCGAGCGCGGTGCCCGAGAGCCGCTTCGCCGACTGGACGCGTTCGTCGAGCTCCTCGATCGCCTGATATGCGCCGTCCGACTCCTCGACGCAGCATTTTTTCTGCTTCTTCAAGGGCCCGAGCGCCTTCTCCAGTTCGTCCAGCACACCTGTGGAGTCGAACGGTGCCCGGGCGACCGGCAGGCCGAGCACATCGCGCTCCGCCACGACACTGCGTGCGGCCTTCTGAAGATCGCCAATCGCGAGCCCGAGATGCACGGCTCGCATCAGCACCTCATCGCCCTTCGTCACCGTCTCCTCAACCCAGGCGTTCCACGCATCGTCGAACGTCCGCTCCCCTGCGACTTCGGCGACGACGCTGAACGACGGATCGATGCCCGATTCAAAGGGACGCTCGCGAAGCAGGGCTGCGGCAAAGGCGTGGATCGTCGAGACGTTGGCCCGCTCGAGATCGATGAGTGCGCGCGACAGGAGCGCCGCTTCGGCGGTCGACGCGCTCCCGAGACGCCGTTCGAGCGCGTCCCGAAGGCGCATCTTCAGCTCGCCCGCGGCTGCTTCGGTGAATGTGATGGCCACGATGCGATCGAGCGTGGCCGTGCCAGACACGACGAGGTTGACCAGGCGATCGACGAGCACCGTCGTCTTGCCCGTGCCGGCGCCCGCTTCGAGCACCAGCGTGGTGGCGAAATCGGTGCGAACGCGCGCGCGGATCGCTTCGTCGGGCGGCGGCTTCACTTGATCTCCCTCATGCGATAGAAGGCGGCCAGCCGCGCGTCGCGCTTCTTGCGGGCGGCACGAGGCTCTCGGTGCGGGCCGCAAATGGCCTGATAGTCACAGAATCCACAGTCGTCGGCGACCGGCGCGAACACGCCCTTCGCAACCGTGTCGTCGAGTGCCGTCAGCACTTTCTTCAGCGTCGCTCGCGCTGCCTCGCTGCCGTCGACGTGCTTCGTTTTGAACCGGCCATGCGCCGTGACGTAGTAGTAGCGCGACTCGGTCACCTCGTGTTTGGGATACGCGGCAGCCGCTGCGAGCACGTAGATGGCCAGCTGGACGCTGCGGCCTCCTTTGAACTCGTCTTCGTCCTGCCACACGTACCGGCCGCCTTTGTAGTCGGTCACTCGCACGCGCTTGGGTTGCGGCGCCACATCCACGCGGTCCATATAGCCCGTGAACATCAAGGACCTTCCCGGGGCAAAGTCGAACGGCAGCCTCTCGAACGACAGCTCGAACTGGTCGGGAACGAAATCGCCCCCTTGATCGACTTCCCGTTCGAGCAAGTCCTCGAGATCCGCGCGCATCTGATCCCGCACGGCATTGGTCAAACCGGGATGCACGATGCCGCCCGCTTCAGTAAACGCGGCGAACTCGTTGTCGAGCAGCTTGACCGCGCGCCGCTTTGCGCCGGCGAGGAGGGCACTCGTCAAGGGCACACTGCCCTTCGTCTTGAGCTCGGAGAAGAGTTGCTCCAGGACCGCGTGCAGGATGGTGCCTTCATCACGCCGGTCGACCGCATACGTGCGCTCTGGTTCTTCCCACGGCCTGAGCTTGAGGCCGAAGCGTAGGAAGTGGCGATAGGGACATGCCCCGAGCGCTTCCACCTCGCTTGCAGACACCTCGCGGCCGTTCAGCCGAAGAGACGCAAGCGCGTCGGCGCAGTCAGTCACGTCGACGAGTCCATCCCACCTGGTGAGCTCCGTCTTCCACGAGGCTCGTTCGGCCTCGACCCCACGGGCGACATTGGGGGCCTCGTTCAGCAGGTGACGTGCCGTGCCCTTGTCGCCCTTGGAGACAACGGCCAGATCGCGCTCGAGCAGATCGACGGCGCGCTCGGCATTCTTTGGGTACGGGCGGCCCAGCGACGTTTCCCCAGTTGCGGCCAACCGTGCGAGTTCCACAGCTGATACGCGCGCGCCGGTGGCTGCGCGCGCGGCGCGAAGCAGAAAGGACGAGGGGACGCGCTCGCGTCCCGATTGACCATCGACACGTGGATACGACAACACGAGCCGCTCTCGCGCTGCGGCGCACGCCTCCACGAATTCGATCCGTTCCTGCTCCTGGTCGTCCAGGGTCGTCCTGAGCGCCGCTGACAGCGACTGCCGTTCCTCATCCAGCAGCAGCGGATCGGGCCGCGGGACGGATGGAAAGCGGCGCTCGACCATGCCGGGAACGAACACGATGCGGAATTGAAGCCCGCTCGCCACGCTCGTGGAACCGACGAACACCCGGCTATCGGTCAGCGATCCCTCGCGATAGACCTGGCTGGCAATCAGGTCGTGCACGCGCTTCAGGAACTGTTGGCGAGAAGGCGTGGGTGCGAAGCGGTCCATCGGACCAATGACTCGCTCCAACCGCTCGGCCGTGAGCTGCGCGCGCTCGATCCAGCGGCCCAACAGCGATACCGTCGCGGACAGGAAGTCGCGCCAGGACCCTTCATGCGGAAACGCCGCCAGGTCCGCGGCGAGCCTCTCGATCACCTGGCTCAGCGAATCGATCAAGGCGATCTCGTCCTCGAACTCGCGTTCTTCAGCGCTGTCGCGAGCCGCGGTCAAACCCGTTCGCCACGTATCGAGTCCGCTGACGATGCCGGCTCGCGCGGACAGCCGATCCCAACGAGCCGGGCTGATGCGCGCGTCCTCTCCGAGAAAGGCGCGATACGGGATGCGCGCGGTGGTCAGGAACTCGGCGACCTGCGCGCGATCGAGGTCTGCTTCCGTCAAGTCGAGCAGCAGCCCGAGCGCACGCGCCGCTGGATCGATTCTCGGAAAGCCGTCGACGAAGAACGCCGGTATCCCTGCGCGATCGAAGGCGGACGCCAGGTGGGCCGTATACGCGCCAGGCTCGTGCAGCAGCACCGCCATCTCCTGAAAGCGCACGCCTCGCGCGGCCTCGTCGAGCACGAGACGAGCGATCTCGACGGCCTCGAGCGATTCGCCTGGCGACGAGAGGAACCGAACCGAGTCGTCGAGCTTGGCCGGCCGGCCCGGCGTGCCTTCGGCAAAGAGCACGCTCTGAACTCGAGCCAACGCGTTGTTCTTTCGATGCTCGGGTTCGACCGGCTCGAGGCGCGTTTTGAGATGAGCAGCGAAGGTCGTTCGCGCGGCATCCCGTCGCGGCGCGATGCCTGGCGGTTCGTTCAGTGGAAGCCACGCGAACGGATGCGTCGCTGCCAGCCGAGCCACGAGCATTTCGAGTCCGCGCGACTCAGGCGGATCACCGACGATGGACGACGCCGCGACCATCGGCAATCGGCAGGAGCGCCGCGGCTCGCCGGTAAAGGGTCTCGCGGTCGAGAAGTTTCGCCGAGGCCAGCGTCGCTTTGTGTCCATTCGCGATGCGCGTCAGCACGCGGACCTTGGCGCCGTCCTGGGCGTTTCCGGCGAAGGCGTCGAGCATCGCCGGCGTGACATCCGCACCGGCGATGTCGCGCAGCGTGCGGAGTGCGGCCGACGCAAAGCCAGGCATCGGTGCAGCGCGTTTCAGATAGTCCGGCGTGGCCTCGTCAGAGACGGCCGCTGCGGCGGCCTTCAGAACGATCGCGAGATCGACATCCTCCGGCACAGGCAGCAGCCCTGCGTGGAGGCTCTCCTGCGCGCACAAGCTCCACGCGAACTCGTGGGGCAGCTGCACCTCGATCGCGAGGTAGCCCGTGTCAGCGAAAAGAGAGCGGCCGAGCAGCGTGCCCAGGACGTGGTTGGAGACGATGACGTGAATCGGCAGGAAGGGGTCAGCTGCCCGGAATTGTCGGATTGCCGCTTCGATTCGGGCGACGAGCGCCGGCTGCACGGGCCACACGGTGGATCCAGTCTCGATCACAGCCTATGACACACGTGGGTCAAGGACAAGCAGCCCGCCGTGCATCCTCCGAAATACCGGAGCCCACCTACCTTGCTTGGTCCTTCTACCGGCTGATTCTTCACGGATCACGCGCAGGTCAAGTGGTGTACGTTGGGTGGTCCGCGCTTTGCTGCCGAGTTGAATTGAACGAGCGCTTGAGAGGTATTCCATGACCGCTGAACACGTCCGACTGGACGAGGCCCGCCAGCTGAAGGCGCCCTGGAAAAAGTGGGGGCCGTACCTCAGCGAACGACAGTGGGGCACCGTGCGCGAGGACTACAGCGAGAACGGCGACGCCTGGAACTTCTTCACGCACGACCATGCCCGCTCGCGCGCCTACCGCTGGGGCGAAGACGGCATCGCCGGCATTTCCGACGACGAGCAGCGCCTCTGCTTCAGCCTGGCGCTCTGGAACGGCAAGGATCCGATTCTCAAAGAGCGGCTCTTCGGGTTGACCAACAGCGAAGGCAACCATGGCGAGGACGTGAAGGAGTACTACTTCTACCTCGACAGCACGCCGACGCACTCGTACATGAAGTACCTCTACAAGTACCCGCAGGCGGCCTTTCCGTACGCCGACCTGGTGGAGACGAACCGCCGGCGCACCCGCCACGACATGGAGTACGAGCTCCTCGACACCGGCGTGTTCGATGACGACCGCTACTTCGACGTGTTCGTGGAGTACGCGAAGGCGGCGGCCGAAGACATCCTCGTGCGCATCACGGCGGTCAACCGGGGACCGGACGCGGCCGACCTGCATCTCCTGCCGACGCTGTGGTTCCGCAACGACTGGTCGAAGTGGATTGCCGAATCGAACAGAGCGCCCGAGAAACCGCACTCTCAAGCAGATCGACGGCGCCGGCAGGCGCGACGGCGGTCGCGGCGGCGCATCCGCTGCTCGGTGCATTCGTCCTGTCATGCGAAGGCGACGTGCCGCTGCTCTTCACCGAAAACGAAACGAATCACGAGCGGCTGTTTCCCGGCGCCGACAGAACGAGAGCCGCTACGTCAAAGACGGCATCAACGACTGTGTGGTGCACGGCCGGCACGACGCGGTGAATCCGGACCAGCAGGGCACCAAGGTCGCGGCCGCACTACCAGGTCACGATCGGCGCCGGGCAGACGACGGTGATTCGCCTGCGGCTCGCCAGCAGATTTCCGGATCAGAAGGGCCAACCCTTTGGCAAGCCGTTCGATCATGTCTTCGCTCAACCGGCTGCGTGAAGCCGATGAGTTCTACCAAGTCGGTCACGCCGCCGTCGGTGAGTGAAGACGCGGCCAACGTCATGCGTCAGGCCCTGGCCGGCATGCTCTGGAGCAAGCAGTTCTTCTTCTTCGACGGTGACAACTGGCTGGACGAGCACCACTCCAATCCGCTGCATCGCGGATATCGAAATGCCCGCAACTCGGAGTGGTTCCACATGCTGAACCGGGACATCATCTCGATGCCCGACAAGTGGGAGTACCCCTGGTACGCGGCCTGGGACCTGGCGTTCCACACGCTCCCGCTCTCGATCGTGGATCCCGACTTCGCCAAGGAGCAGATGGAACTGATGCTGCGCGGGTCATACCTGCACCCGAACGGTCAGATCCCTGCCTACGAGTGGAACTTCAGCGACGTGAACCCGCCGGTCCACGCCTTTGCGACGCTGTTCCTCCATCGCACCGAGCAGGCGCTGCACGGCGAGGTGGACGTGGATTTCCTCAGGGCGACGTTCAACAAGCTCGTGCTGAACTTCACCTGGTGGGTCAACCGCAAGGACCGCTTCGGCAAGAACGTGTTCGAGGGCGGCTTCCTCGGCCTCGACAACATCGGCGTGTTCGACCGCAGCGCCCCGCTGCCCACCGGCGGTCACCTCGAACAGGCGGACGGCACGGCGTGGATGGCCCTCTTCAGCCAGAACATGCTGGAGCTCGCGGTCGAGCTCGCCACGCACGACCCGATCTACGAGGAGATGGTCTTCAAGTTCATCGAGCACTTCTACTACATCGCGGCGGGGATCAACCGGTCCGGGGCCGGACGGCATGTGGGACGACGAGGATGGCTTCTACTACGACCTGCTGCGGCTGCCCGACGGCAGCGCGACGCGGCTCAAGGTGCGCTCGATGGTCGGGCTCCTCCCGCTGTGCGCCACGACGGTGATCGAGCAGGCGCAGCGGGAGCGCGTCCCGAAGACCATGAGCGCCATCCAGGAACGGCTGCGCCGCATGCCCGAACTGTCGGCGACGATGCACCCTGTCGGACCGAATCACTACGGGGTGGCCGGGCGGACCGTTCTGGCGCTGGTCAACCCGGAGCGGCTCCGCAGGATCCTGACGAAGATGCTCGACGAGAACGAGTTTCTGAGCCCCTACGGCATTCGCGCGCTGTCCAAGTTCCACAAGGACCACCCGTACGTCTTCCGCGTGGGCGGCCAGGAACACCGCGTCGAGTACCTGCCGGCCGAATCGGACACCGGCATGTTCGGCGGCAACTCGAACTGGCGTGGCCCGATCTGGATGCCGGTCAACGTGATGCTGATCAGGGCGCTGCTGAACTTCTACGCGTACTACGGCGACACGTTCACGATCGAGTGCCCGACCGGGTCAGGGAAGATGATGAACCTGTTCGAAGTCGCCAAAGAGATTTCCGATCGCCTGACGCGGATCTTCCTGCGCGATGGCAGCGGGCGCCGGCCGGTGTACGGAGGCACCGAGAAGTTCCAGACCGATCCCCACTGGCGCGACCTGATCCTGTTCTATGAGTATTTCCACGGCGACAACGGAGCGGGGCTCGGCGCGAGTCACCAGACCGGATGGACAGGAGTGGTGGCGAAGCTCATCCAGCTGTTCGGACAGCTCGATGCGAAGAAACTGCTCGAGGCCGGCAAGGATGCCGCTTTCGCACGCGCAACGTCTGAGGTGAGGTCAGGTCTCGCAGCCGGAAGGACTGACATGCACGGTCCGCTCTGTCCCTCGCTCTATCAGATCAACACACGCGTGTGGTTGACGGAGCTGTCCCACGCGCTCGGGCGGCCCGCCACCCTGGACGACATTCCGGACGCCGAGCTGGATCGCCTCGCCACGATGGGCTTCGACTGGATCTGGTTCCTGAGCGTGTGGCAGACCGGTCCCGCAGGGCAGCGCGTCTCCCGCACCAACCCGGAGTGGCGCAGAGAATTCCAGGAGACGCTGCCGGACCTCCGCGAGGAGGACATCGCGGGTTCCGGGTTTCGCCATCACCGGCTACAGCGTTCACGACCGGCTTGGAGGCGACGCGGCGCTTGCTCGTCTTCGCGAGCGGCTCCGGACGCGCGGCTTACGGCTGCTCCTCGATTTCGTCCCCAACCACACCGGCCTGGATCACCCCTGGGTGGAGGAGCACCCTGAGTACTACATCCAGGGCACCGAGCAGGACCTCGCACACGCGCCCCAGAACTACACGTGGGTCAAACGAACGCGAGGAGATCTGCTGCTCGCGTACGGGCGCGACCCGTACTTCTCGGGCTGGCCGGACACGCTGCAGCTCGACTACGGCAATCCGGCCACTCAGGAAGCGATGATCTCCGAGCTCGTGAAGATCGCGGGACAGTGTGACGGCGTGCGGTGCGACATGGCCATGCTGGTGTTGCCAGATGTCTTTGAACGAACCTGGGGCCGCCGCGCGCCACTCTTCTGGCCGGACGCGATCCGACGTGTGCGCGAGACGCGTTCCGGGCTTCTGCTTCATGGCGGAGGTCTATTGGGACCTCGAATGGACCATGCAGCAGCAAGGGTTCGACTACGCGTACGACAAGCGACTGTACGATCGGCTGCGCGACGGTCACGCGCGACCGGTGCGGGAGCATCTCCACGCCGGGCTCGACTACCAGGGCAAGCTCGCGCGCTTCATGGAGAATCATGACGAGCCGCGGGCGGCCGCCGCCTTCGCGCCTGGGATGCACGAGGCGGCTGCCGTCATCACCTACTTGTCGCCCGGGCTGCGGTTCTTCCACCAGGGTCAGTTCGAAGGTCGCAGGAAGCGCATTTCGCCGCACCTCGTCCGCGCGCCGCTCGAAGCAACCGACGACGCGCTGCAGCGGTTCTACGACCGCCTGCTCGCCGTGCTCCGTCATCCGACCGTTCGCGACGGTGACTGGCGGCTGCTCGAATGTACGCCCGCGTGGGAAGGCAACTGGACGTCGGACTGTTTCGTCGCGTGGCTCTGGACGAGCACGGCTGGCGACCGCCGGCTCGTTGCCGTCAACTACGCCGCGAACCAGAGCCAGTGTTACGTTCGCCTGCCGCCGCAGGATCGTGGTGATCGGCCGCTGCGCTTTGACAGATCTGATGGGCTCTGGCTGTTTCGATCGTGACGGACACGACCTCGACGCACGCGGTCTGTACCTGGACATGCCCGCATGGGGCTACCACGTGTTCGACGTCACCGCGATCGAATAAGCGCTCATCCAGCCTCCAGGTCTCCTTCGGTACGCCTCCAGCACGCCACGCGCTTGTTGTAGGCTGGATTGCTGATTGTTTCCGGCCGAGCCGGCATCTCATGCACTCTTCCTGGCGTCTTCCGATCGCGTCCGCAGCATCACGCTTTGCTGCCATTCTCGTCCTTTTCACGGCGCTCACCGTCGTGATGACCTGGCCACAGGCACGCCACGTCGCGACGCATGCCAGCGACCATTGGGATGTGTACTTCAACATGTGGCGGCTCGCCTGGTTTGCGCATGCGCTGGCATCCGCTCCGTCGACGATCTTCGACGGGAACATCTTCTATCCGGAACCGCCACGCGCTGGCATTTTCGGATGCGATGGTGGTCGAGGGTCTCGTAGCGGCGCCGCTGCTCTGGGCCGGGGTGCGCTCCGGTGCTCGTCCACAATTTCCTGCTCCTCGGTGCCGTGATCGTATCCGCGGCTGGAATGTTCGTGCTCGTGGAGCGGCTGACCCGGAATCGCGCGGCTGGCGGTGATCGCCGGCATCATCTTCGCGTTCGCGCCGTACCGGTTCGATCACTACATGCACATGGAGCTGCAGTGGACCATTTGGGTGCCGTGGGCGCTCTGGGCGGTCCACCGAACGATTGAGTCCGGCCGTCTGCTCCACGGACTGCAGGCTGGTCTCTTCGTCGCGCTGCAGATGCTCTCGAGCGTTTACTACGGCGTCTTCCTGGCAACCCTCCTGCCGCTGGTTGCCGGTCTGTTGCTGCTGTCTCTACCAAGGTCCCAGGCGCTGCGGGCCTTCGGCGCGCTCGCGCTCGGCGGCGTAGCGGCGGCGATCATCTGCAGCCTTTACGCATTGCCGTATCTGGCAGCCGGCACGGCAGGTGGGCCGGCGACCGGCTGGACGAGATCGGCAAATTCAGCGCGCAGCCGCGCGATTACCTGGCTGCGACGCCGGACAACAGGATCTACGGCGACGTGTTCGACAACCCCCAGGAGCGGCGTCTGTTCCCCGGCTTAGTCGCGGTGCTGCTTGCGATCGCCGCCGTTTTCCCGCGGCCGCGCACGAGAGCCGCTGTCGTCTATCTGATTGCGTTAGTCGCCGCATTCGAGATGTCTTTGGGATTCCACGGCTACACGTATCGCTTTCTGTACGAGCATGTGCCCGTGTTCGCGGGGCTGCGCGTTCCCGCCCGCCTCGGCATCTTCGTGATCGCCTTCCTGGCAATTCTTGCGGCGCACGGCTATGCGACGCTGCACGATGCCGTTCGGCCCTCGTTCCGTCGTGCGCTTGGCGGTACTGATTTCGTGCGTGCTGCTCGCTCGAATATTCCGTGTCTCCGCTCCAGCTTGTGCCCTACGACAACACTCGCGCCACCGGTATACGAGTTCCTGGCGCGGCTCCCGCCAGGAGTCGTGGCAGAGTTTCCGGTTCCCCAGAAGAATACGGTTCCAGGCCCGGACGCGCGTTACACCTACATGTCGACGTTCCATTGGAAGAACGCTCGTCAACGGCTACAGCGGATACTATCCGCCCTCATATCTCCGGCGGCTCGACGGCTTGCAATCGTTTCCCGACGCGTCTTCGCTCGAGATCCTTCGACGGACTGGTGTGAGCTACGTAATTGTCCATCTCTCGTTGTACGAATCGGAGAAACAGCTGTTGCTCGATCTTCAAGCCATATCCGGCACTGGTGGCTTTAGGAAGGCTGAAGGACGGGCAGGGCACGGCGATCGTCTACCGGCTCGAGTGACGTGGAGCGCGAACTGACTGTCACCGGCGAGGTTCGGCAATTCGGGACGATCCGGCGTGAGGGGATTCGGCTGGCCACGATCGCGCACGTGGCGTCCGTGCTGCTGCTGTTCGCGCTGATCTTCGCGACGCATAGCCGGTTTATCTTCACGCACTTCTCGAGCGACGGGTACCTCGAGGACAGTGGCTGGTTGGCCTATCTGTTCGAATCCGCCGATCCGCTGCTCCACAATCCATCAGGCGTGAACGACCTCAGCTATCTACGCACATCATCTTTCCCCGCACACATTCCTGTTCGGCGCTCCGCTTGCCAAACTGCTCGGCTTCACCGGTATCGAGATATTTGCCGTTCACCAAGGGCTTTTCTTTGGATTGTTCTTTCTCTCGTTCTGCTTGATCGTTGCAGCGCGTCCGACATGCGGCGCCGTGACTGGATTGTCGCAACGGCATCGGCGCTCGTGCTTGGCGGGCTGAGCAACACGCTGTTCCAGGCGGCCTCGTACCCTCACTACGAAATCGCGATGATCGCGATCGCGTCGCTCGCGATCGCAGCATGGCTTGCGCACTATCGCCTCCTGTTCGTAGTCTGCCTGGCCTGGCTGCCTCTCATTCGGGAAGACGGAGGGTTCTATGCGGCCATTGTCTGCATCGCTTGCATCGCGGTGGAACAGGACCGTGGACGTCGCTTGGACGCATCCACCCGGCTACTGACTGTGCTGGCGCTCGCCGGACTCGCTGCCAGCGCGGCGTCTTTTCTGATCAAGGCGTGGGTGTTCCCGGGCTTCAGCGCATTCGCCAGTAACTTTTCTGGAGACGGGTGGAACCATATAACGGTCGCATTCGTCGCCGACCGCGTGCAGGCCATGCTCCGCAACCTGAATATTCTTCCCGTGTTGCTGGGATGCGCGCTGCTTGCAGCGTTCGATATCAGGTATCTGACAGGCCTCGTGCTGGTATCTCCGATCCTTCTCCTTCACTTGCTCGCGGTCCGTCCGGAGCACGGGTACTTCACGCTGTATTTCGCGTTGCCCTGGCTGCTGCCGTGCGCGATCTGGCTCGCGGTGTTCGTGAGGCGCTCCAGAATGTCACGGGCTGGCAGTCGCTGAGGGCGTGATCATCCTGGCTGCGGCGCTGGCGCTCTCCGCGCCGGTCCAGGCCGCTGCAGGCGCTCGCGGATCGTTTTGGTTCGTCGCCAGCTTGGCGTTTCAACGGCCGGTGGAGGACATTCCAAGCATGCAGGATTACGTGCGGTGGGCGCGCAAGAGCATGGCCGGCACTGAGGACGGCCGTTCGCCACACGGGCACAGGGGCTGCGTATCGTTCGGGATCGCGGCACTCATTCCCAACGATATCCGCCCGGACGAGGTGCTGACGACGAGCGCCGATTTGCGCGCGTGTGACGTTCTTTTTTTGATGCGCGGCGATGTCCAGTATTCAGAGCTCGGCACACGGGCCAAGGCCGCAGGATTCGAACGTGTCAGCTCGAAACACAACGCAGAGATGTGGCTGGTCCGCTAGGTGCTGAAAAACGCCCCGTCAGTTAGAGAGCAGATCACCGATCAACGGGACGCGGATCACGCGGATCGCGCGGGTGACCGAAACAGGATCAGATTGAGAGTCCCAATTCGGACTGGGCGACCGGCACCCCGCAACAGTTCGCTTGATCCGCATCATCTGCGTCCCGTGAAAATCAAGAACCATTGCTCGCTCTCTAGTGCTACCGCACCGCCAGAGGCGTGAGCGTCACCGGACCGAGGAGACCCGATTCGAGCGGCTCCCATCGTGCGGCCGAGAACAGGCCGTCGGGCCCGCGGTTCTCGGGAAGGCGCGCGGGAAAATTGACGTTGTAGAACTTCTTCCAGGGCACGCCGCGCACGTCGAGGTCCCTGATGCGATTGGCCGAGAGGTTCGTCACCGACACTTCGAGCGTGTTCGTCGCCCGCAGCTGCGAGCCGTCCAGCACCACTCGATACGGCGGCCCGATGAGCGTCGCCAGATTCTGCCCGTTCAGGCGGATGCGCGCGGTCTCGGCGACACGGCCGAGGTCGAGCTGCCACTGCTCGCTCGATACCGTCGGCTGCGCAAATGTCGTCGTGTAGGCGGCGGTTCCGGAAAAGACCTCTGCGTCACGCTCGAACGTGGTCCACGACACGAGCCGATCGACCACACGCTGTGACGGCAGTCGAGGCCCGCCCTTGAGATACCGCACCGTCCACGGTCCGGGAACGGCGATGGGCTCACCAGCCGTTCGGTACGCGTCGAACGACGCGCGCGCGCGTCGCCGGGGATTCGGCAACGATCAGCGAGCCGCCGGCTGGTATCTGCAGATAGACCTCGCGCACGTCTCCGCTGGTGCGAACGGTCAGACCTCCATTGCGGCCGCTCATCGGATCGAACGCCATCACCGCGGCAGCGCGGCTGTCGAGCGGCACCCATTCGTCGATCGCGCGGTCACGTGGATTGCTGACGAAGTAGACGCGGCCCAGCGCGTCGACGCGCCGTGCGAACTGAAGACCGCGATCGACCATCGGCTCTCGCCGCACGCCGGCGCGCGCGAGCAGGCGGCCGAGATCGTTTCCCTGCAGCACGCGACCGCGGCCGATCGCCGCTTCGCGGATGCCTTCCGCATCGGCCGGACCAAAAGACACGGCGTCGACGGCGGCCTTGAACCGCGCGCGCCTGGCGTCGAGATCGGCCAGGCCGCTGACGTCGGACGGCCAGCTCTCCGAACGACACGACCGTTGCGCCTCCGCGCGCGAGCTCCAGAATCTGCAGCACGGTTTCGAGAGGAACGTAACGAGACGAGGGCAGCACGACCGTCTGGTATGACGTCCCGCCTTCTGTCGTGACCCGGCCGTTCTCGGTTCGCGTTCGACGCAGCTGACGATCGGAGACGAAGTCGTACGTGAAGCCCGCCGCCTGAAGCGTCTCGGCCGCCTTTTCGAAAGTCGTTCCGCGGGACGGCGGCGCGGCGCCGCCGAAATGCGAGAGCAGCGACGTCCCGCGAACCGTCAGCGATTCGTAGAAGGGGTAGTACACCAGGACGTCGGTGTCGGGCCGTCCCGACTGCAGGAACGACTGGACGCGCGCCACGTACGCGTTGAGCGCGGCGAAGTCGTCCCACCAGGCATTCTGCGGATTGAACTCGACGCTGGCGTAGAACTGCCAGCCCGGCCACGCATCGCCGACGGGCGAGTACGCCGTTCCGTGATAGACGATGTGGTTGACGCCGGCGACGAAGAACTGATCGACTGCCGCTTTGACCTCGGCGAGCCGCACGCGAAAGTGCTCGCCGAGCCAGGTTGCGGCCTCCGCAGACACGAGGCGGCGTCCGGCGACGTGCGCGGCGGACGTCGCCCACTTGAACCGCTGAATCTCGGCGCCCTCCGTCTCGGGCATGTCGCTGGCGGCGTAAAGATCAAGGATGCTCGCCGGCGATCCGTGCGCCTGGTTGCGCACCTGGCGTCCGTGGCGTCGCGCCCACGATGCCCACTCGGTCGTGAACGTGTCGAGCAGCAGGTCCGAGATCGTTTCCCGATAGTCCGCCAGCACGCGCGCGCTGACCTCGTCGGTGCCCTTGCCGAGGAGTTGCTGGCAGGTGCTGCCGCAGATCGTAGCCGCGGCGCTTCTCGAACTCCTCGAGCAAGCGCGGCGTCCAGTCCGCCTCCCCCGTCGCATCGTCGACTTCGTAGGAATCGTTGAAGAACGCGCGGAGGCCGTCCAGGCTGTGCCCCTTGAAAGCGCGATCGAACGGCAACAGGTACTTCCCGATTGCGTCCGTCGAGAAATGATCGATGACATTTCCCTCGCCGCCGGGGGCTGCGCGCTCGACGAGCTTGCCGTGCCATCCGGCGAAGATCGCATAGAGCGTCCAGCGGCCCGACGGTGCCATCCAGTCCAGGCTGCCGTTCGCCTGAACCCGCGAGGTCAGATCCAGAGCGTCGCCCGCGTCGGAGTAGGCCATCAGCAGCGTGAGCGGCAAGTCGCGCGGATACTTCACCTGCTCGAGCGCCAACGCCTGCAGATTGCGGTTGGCCGACACCGGCTCGACCAGATCGGCAATCTCGATGGCGCGCGCTTCGGGCCGGATCACCGGCGCCTGCGTCGCGGCGCCACGCGGTGGATCTCCGGGCGCGCCTTCGTTGACGATGTGAATCTGGTTGCCGATGGCGCGGACGAGCGGTGTCTGCCGCAGCGTGACGGGCTCGATCAGACGCTCGCCGCCGGTGAGCGTCCACGTTTTGTGGACCATCGACCGCGGCGCCGTGTCGTCACCGACCCACGGTCCACCGAATGGCCAGCCCGTTCCGGTCGCCATGTCCACGCCCAACTTCAGGCGGGCCGCCTCGCGCAGCGTGTGGTCGAGCATCGCCATCCACTGCGGCGACAGATACGGGATGAAGCGGTCTTCCGCGCCGCGAACGCCGTAGATTGGCGTGATCTCGACGCCGCCGATTCCGGCCGCCGCGAGCGCCTGCAGCTGCGCGCTGAGCGAACGTGCTTCGACCGCGCTGCCCTGCCACCACCACCGCGTCCACGGCCTGGTCTCGGCGGCAATCGACGGCCATCCGCGCACTTGGTTCTGTTGTGCCGCTCGTGTCCGTCAATTGCATGAAGGCTGGCGCGGCGACGAGCAGAAGCAAAGCGCCGGCGAGTCGGATGCGCACGCGCGTGGCGGAGTTCAAAAGGCGAACGAGCGTCGCGGCAGGCGGACCGTCACTGCTGGTTCACGATGTGCTCGATCGTCCATACATTGCCGCTACGACGAAGAGTCATCGTCGTCTTCGTCACGCTGGACAATCGTTGGCCATCCTGTGTCACGAGACTGTGCATGCGAAAGCCCGTAACCGTGGTGGTATCTCCGTTGATGGTGATTCGTGGGTCCTTGAACGCAGTCTCAACGATACGGGCGTTCTCGAACTCTCTTTGTAATGCGCGCTCCTCTCTGCCGCCAAGCGAGGGCCACACACGTTTGAGAGCAGGCACGCTCTGGCTCTCCAATCCGATGACATATTGGGAGATCACCTCCCGGATGGCTTCTTCGACGTCGGCCGCGGTCGTCGCCGGTGTCCGCGAACGCTGGTGCGATTCAGCGAAGGGCGCAGCGGCCGGTACCGCTGCCACTTTTCGCACCTCCGGGAGCGGGGGCTGCTCTGCGGCGCGGAATCTCGCGTCAGCTTCCACCGCTCGCGCCAGCGCGGCGGCTGCGCCTTCGGCCAATATCTGCATGTGGCCAGATCTGGCGAGCGCCTGTTGGAAGGCCCCTCGGTCGACCGCCGCCGCGCTTTCGGCCAACGGCTGCACGCTGGACTGCGACGAGTGCCGCGGGAACGCTCGACCCTTGGGCCGGTGTGGGCATGGCTGGCCTGCTCCGAAACTCGGGCGTCGCAGCCGCCGGATTGAGTCGTGCCCATGCTGACGACCCCGCGGAATTTGCTGAGAGGTCAGCAATAATGGACTGCTGAGATTCCATCTGTCGGGTGAGTGCTTCGATGGCGAGACGATAGTTCGCCGCTTCGAGTTCGAGGGCGAGGTGGCTGGCATAAAGCCCCAGCACAACACTCTTGGTTTTCCAAGCCGCACCGAACAAGATGAGCAGCGGCAGCGCGATCATTACAGCGGCTACCGCGAGCACCGGACCAGCGGAAAGCGTCGCACGCCGTTCGATGCCGGACTTCTGATCAACGATGGCGATCACGTACCGACCGAGAATGGAAAGCATGGCTGCACCTTCCGACTCAGCAGGCTCGACCGTAGAAGGATCCGCATTCGACATGCGCGGACCGGCACTTTGATCGGACGCCTAGCCGAGCTGCAGGCGCGCGAAGACGTTCTAGAAGGACCGTGTCGCATTGTGCATCTTCCAAGGACAGCTTTTCAAGGGGCTGAGCACTGGTACGCGACGTGCTCCCGTGCGGATCAAGGGCGATCAGACGCTGCTGGTGAGGTGGCGATCACCCGTCTGGCGAGAGCCTTTTCCTCGCCTTCAGGTTGTTTTTTCAGCAACCTGCTGGGGTGCGCCTTGGTTGGGGGCCTTGTCGGATTGACTCGCTGGAAAAAATTCGCTGATTAACAATAAGATAAATGGCTACAGCGCGTGAGTCGGATCCGCCCAGGGAGCGAACAGGCAGCGCGCCGGCCGATGAGATGCGCGCAGCCCAGACGCCCGCGGAAATGGACGAGTTGCTGACCGCCTGGCGGGACGGCGACGCCGCCGCCAGGGACGTGTTATTTACGCTCGTGTACGACGACCTCCGTTCGCTGGCGCGCCGCCAGCTCGACCGGTTCCGTACGGGGCAGACGCTTGCACCGACCGTGGTCGTCCACGAAGTCTATGCACGGTTTGCGCAGCGCGCGTCGCAGGACGTGCTGGATCGCCATCATTTTCTCGCCCTGGCGGCGCGCGCCATGCGCGATGTCATCGTCGACTACGTTCGCCGTCGTCACGCCCGCAAACGCGACGCGGGAGTGCAGGTGCCTCTCGACTCGGGGATCGACAATCGACTGAACCAGGCCCGCACGAGAACTGTCGATGTCGTCGCGATTGACGAAGCGCTGGCACAACTCGAAGCGCTCGACGCCCGGCAGGCGCACGTTGTGGAGATGCGCTTCTTTGCAGGGCTTGAACTGGATGAGATCGCAGTCGCACTGGACGTGTCGGAACTGTACCGTGAAACGTGATTGGCACAAAGCGCGGGCGTTCCTCTACCAGGCGCTGCATTAATCAACAAACGAATTCAAAAAATGACCGGTAAGCGGCCCATGCGGCTGGAACACGCGTAGGTTTTCATTATTTTCATCATGTCCTCGGAACGAGGCGATCGCGGCCGGCTCGACGCGGACGCCTGGCGGCGGATTGGGGCCGTGCTCGATCGTGTTAGCGGCGTCGATCTGCGCGGGCGGCCCGACGCGTTGGAACAGGCTTGCCGCGCCGAAGGCATTCGCGTCGAGGATGTCAGGCCCTATCTCGAAGCGGAGGACTCGTCGGGTCTCTTTCCCGGACGACTCGATCCCGCGATTCTGAAGGACGTGCTCCACGCGTTAGCTGCGGGGTCCAGATCGGCCCCGCTCGAACCTGGGGCCCGCCTCGGTCGATACGAGATCCTCTCGCTCATCGGCGTTGGCGGCATGGGCGAGGTCTACAGAGCGCGAGATACGCGGCTGAATCGCATCGTCGCCCTCAAACGCCTGACGGCTCATGTCGCGGCCAGTCTCGAAGGCCGCAAGCGATTCGAGCGCGAGGCCCTTGCAACCTCGACGCTGAATCATCCCCACATCTGCACGCTGCATGATGTCGGAGAGCACGAAGGCACCGAATTCCTGGTCATGGAGCTCGTCGAGGGCGAAACCCTCGCTGCCCGCCTCGAGCGTGGTGCGCTGCCGACGAGTGAGGCGCTGCAATGCGCCGCCCAGGTAACCGATGCCCTCGCCGCGGCGCATCGCCATGGGATCGTGCACCGGGACCTCAAGCCAGCGAACATCATGCTCACCGCGCATGGCGTGAAGCTGCTCGACTTTGGCCTGGCCGCGTTGCGCCCGCCGCCCGGGCTTATCGACGGCGGGCACGACAAAGGGTCGACGGCCGCCGGGACGATTCTCGGCACGCTGCAGGACATGTCACCCGAGCAGATCCAGGCGAAGCCAGTCGACGGGCGAACCGACATCTTTGCGGTCGGCGCAATCCTCTATGAGATGCTCACGGGCCGAAAGGCCTTCGACGCGGACAGCCCCGCGGGCGTCGTGGCCGCGGTGCTCGATCACACTCCGCAGCCTCTCAAGAACGATCGGCCAGACGTCCCAGCTGTGCTCGAGTGGGCCGTTGCCCACTGCCTATCCAAAGTGGCCGACGAACGCTGGCAGAGCGCTGCCGATCTCGCACGGCAGCTGCGGTGGATCGAAGCGTCACGTACAGTCGAAGATCCGCAGCCGGCATTTCGACCAGCGCGCCGCGGCACAATCGCGTGGCTGGCTGTTGCAGCAGCAGCGGCCGTCGCCGCTATTGCGATCGCCTACTTCGTGACCGAGCGCCAACAGGCGGGCACCCGGCTCACGTATCGCTTCGAAATTCCGCCGCTGCCGGGCACATCCTACGAAGGGCCTTTCTCCATTTCACCTGATGGGCGGCGACTGGCGTTTACGACGACCGACGTGGCCGGCCTGCGTTCGCTGTGGATCCGCGCCGTGGACGGGTTGACCGCGCAGCGGATCGAGAGCGCAGACGGGGCGCGCTATCCGTTCTGGTCGCCGGATGGGGCATCGCTCGGCTTTTTCGCGGATCGCAAGCTCAAGATTGTCGACCTTGGGACGAGGAAACGTACGAATTCTCACCGACACCGGTAGTGGCGGTGGCGGCACCTGGAATGCGGACGGCGTCATTCTGTTCGCCGACGAGTCAACTGCGACCATGCGCCGGCCGTCGGCCGGGCTGAGACGCGTATCTGCGTCAGGGGGCGTCGCCGCTCCCGCGACGCGATCCGAGTCCGAGAAGGACAGCCACGCTATTCAAGCATTCCCACACTTTCTCCCCGATGGCCGCCACTTTCTGTACATGCACCTGGGGGTGAGCGCGCCCGGCGTCTACGTCGGTCGACTCGATGCTAACGAACGCAAACGCATCCTGCCGGCGCTCGTAACCGTCGTCGGGTCGCAACGAATCAACGTCAATGGCCCGGTTCGTGCGACATACGCGGCCGGTCACCTCTTCTATCTCGATAATAGCGACCGCACGGTCATGGCTCAGGCCTTTGATGTCCGGCGTCTACAACTGCGTGGTGCCGCCGTGAGAATCGCGGAGAACGTCGAGAATCCGGCGCCCGGTCTGTGTGCATATGATGTTTCGGAGACCGGCATGCTGGTATACCGTCCGCAGCCGCCCGAGCCCGACAACCCGAGCCAGCTCAGCGGGTTCGATCGCGGGAATCGCGTGAGAGAGCACCCCGCCAAGGTCTCGGCAGATCAGAAGTTCCTCATGCGCGATTCGGACCCGCCGGCGGCGCCAGCGCGGCCCATGATCGTCCTGACCGATTGGTCCTCCCGCGCACAACACTGACCGCCGACGAGTCGCGTCGATTCCTCAGTGTCCCTTTTCTGATCCATTTTACGGATCTCCTTCAATGACAGATTGGCCCGTCGGAAGGCCGTTCCTCGGGCCCGCGAAGCGCGTGCGTTGGCCGAGTTCGAGAACGTCGGCAGTCGTGGCTCTTCAGTCTTCAGTCGAATTGGTTGCTGCGATCGGCCGGGGGCGGAACGCTGGGGGCCGTACCGGGATGGTCCGGTATCGGTGTCCACGACGTCAGCGCTTTCGCAGGGCGCTTCGCGCTCCGCCTCCGGTCGATTGCAGCGACTTCCTTCCCGAAATCTTCCCCGTAGCTGAAGTGTTCGTCCTGTTACACTCCGCGTCGTAACCTGCCGATCATGCGCCAGCAGCTGATTATCGACGCCGACGATACCCTGTGGGAGAACAACATCTATTTCGAGCGCGCGTTCGACGAGTTCGTGGAGTTTCTTGCACACTCGACGCTGCCGCCGACCGACGTCCGCGCCGTGCTGGACGAGATCGAACACGCAAATGCGAGGATCCACGGGTACGGCTCACAGAGCTTTGGCCGCAACCTGCGACAGTGCTACGAGCGACTGGCGGAACGGGCGATCGGTGAGGAGGATCTGGTCACGGTGATGGGCTTCGCCGAGCGGATTCTCGAACGGCCCATCGAGCTGATCGATGGCGTGCGGGACACGCTCGAGTATCTATCAGCGCGCCACGAGCTCACGCTCTTCACCAAGGGACACCCCGACGAGCAGACGCTGAAGATCGATCGATCCGGGCTTGGCGGGTTCTTCGCACACACCGCGGTGGTGCATGAAAAGGATGTGGCCGCCTATACGCAGCTCGTCCAGGCTCGTACGCTGATACTGGATCGATCGTGGATGGTCGGCAACAGCCCGAAGTCTGACATCAATCCCGCGCTTGCCATCGGTCTGAACGCGGTGTTCGTACCCCACGCCCACACGTGGGTGCTGGAGCGGCAGGAGATCCGGCCCGGTCGCGGCCGGCTGGTCGTGATTGAGCAGTTCCGGGATCTGCAGAAGCACTTCTGAGCTCACTGGCTCTAAGTTCGCGACACGTGTGGATCACGTAGCGAACGCCCTGATGAGTTGTTCGACATACCAGCGGCTGGCCTCGTAGAAGCCCTAGACTCTCGGACGCGAAGGCCACATCGGGAACGGTGCTTGCAACGAAGACTCGGGATGGCCAAGAGTTCTCCCTCGCTCGACACACCACTGGCCGACCACCTGCAGAAACTGGCGGCGTTCGAAGCATACGGCGCCCCTGTGGTGAGCCTGTATCTGAATCTGGCTTCCGACCAGCGCGGCCGTGACAACTACGAGGCGTTCTGCCGTAAGGCATTCGCGGACCAGTTACGTGCCTTCAAGGAAAACGCAACGGACCACGCCAGCCTGATGCGCGACTTCGAGCGCATCACCGCCTACCTCACCAGCGACGTGCAGCCTTCGGCGAATGGCCTGGCAATCTTCTCGTCCGCCGGCGCCGGCGAGTACTTCGCAGCGGTTCAGCTGGGCGCGCCGATCGACGATCACTGGCTGTTCATCAGCCGCGTGCCGCACCTCTATCCGCTCGTACGGCTCATCGATCAGTATCCGCGCTACGCGTCGGTGGTCCTCGATACGAACCAGGCGCGCGTCCTCGTGTTCGGTCTCGGGACGATCGAAAAGCGCGAGCAGGTCGAGGGCGTGAAGACGCGTCGCAGCTCGGTGGGCGGTTGGTCGCAGGCCCGATATCAACGCCGTGCCGAGAACATCCATCTCCACCACATCAAGGAAGTCGTCGAGACGCTCGATCGCGTCGTCCGCGAGGACAACATCCAGCGCATCATCGTCCTCGGCGACGATGTGGTGGTGTCGTCGCTGAAGGACGCGCTGCCTGCCCATCTCACGGAGAAGGTGGCCGACGTCGGTCGAGTGGACAGGCATGCGAGCGAAGACGACATCGTCGCCGAGACATTGGACCTGCTTCGGCAGAAGGACGCTGAGACGGATCGCGAGAAAGTCGCTGAGCTCGTCGGCGCCTGGCAGGGCGGCGGACTCGGCGTCGTCGGACCCGAGGCGACGATCCGAGCGTTGCAGATGGGACAGGTCGAGGAGCTCCTGATCGTCGCGAGCGCGGACGTGCTGAAGCCGGTTCAGCAGCCGACAGGCGGCGCCCCAGCGCCTGTGTCGATCGAGACGTCGGCCGCCAGCACCGCCAGTGACAAGCAGCTGCAGCTATCGGACGACCTCGTCACCCGCGCACAACAGACCGGAGCACGCGTGCGGATCATCGAAGATCCGGAGTTGCTGCGCGAGCACGGCGGCGTGGGCGCGACGCTGCGCTTCAGGATCTGACGGACCGCACCCAGCTGGGAGCTGCTCAATGAGTCGGAAGAACAAGGTCAACCCCGATCACTACAAGGTCGCGGGACGTCTGTCGGCTGACGACCTGGCGCGCGAGCGAATGAAACAGAGCGCGCCGAAGACCGCTCGGGCCTGGGACGAACGGCCGGGACAGCCAACGTGGATGGACGGTCGCTCCGCCGGACGCGGCTCCGGCCCAGGCAACGCCGCCGAAGTGGCTGGGCCGAGTGCGACGAGACGGCCGACTGGCGCCAGCCGCGTCGCAAAAAGCCCTGCCAAGGCGCACGCGAAGAAGCCGGCCACGGGCACGAGGAAGACGCCTGTCTCCAGGCGGTCTGCCGCCGCAAAGCCGGCGCGGAACGCGACGACGCGCAAGAATAAGAGGGCACCTGTCGGGAGGAAGAAAACGGCCCGCAAGACGCCCGCACGGCGCTGAGCGCGCTCGGCGACGTTGACTCGCACTCGTCACTCGAGCTCGGCTTCTTCATTCCGTGGCAAAGGCGCTGAGATGAATCGCGCGTCCGCGCGCGACGAGGGCCGCGCCCGCGATGCGGGTGCCGGTCAGGCGGACGTCATCGCCCTCCCCCACTGCGGTGAAAACCGCTGGCTGGCTCGACCTGATGGCGTCAATCAAATCGCTGCCCTGCACGGGCGCCGCGGGCACCGTTGGCTCTTTGCTCCGGTCTATCGCGTCGAGCGCATAGCTCCGAATCAGTTTGGATGAGAGCTTCTGCCACGTCGCCGGCGCGTCGAAGAGCTCGATGCCGCCCGGGCGTCCGTTGACCAGAAACATCGCGCCAACCTGACCGTCCATCACTCGGAAGGCAGAGACGAAGTCCTCGATCGGCTGCTGCAGGTCGTCGTACATCGCCGCCATCGCTCTTGTGTCCGAACTCGAGCCCAGGCGCGACATCTTCTGTTCGATACTGGCCCAGACCGCGCCCTGATCCGAGCTGCGCATGCCAGTGGCACGCAGGGACGCGGTCACTTGTTGCATTTTCGCGGACCTGCCCTCGGCATAGTGCGCCCGCGGCGCCGACCCGAAGTGCGCCGAGCGACGGGACCAGCGCCCCGACTCGACGCAGGAGACTGGAATCGTGCGTTCAGAATGCGGTGGCACGAGGATGCTCAGGTTCAGTACCCGGTTCTGCTTCGCGCCGATCAGTTCCTCACCATCGAGCAGCAGCACCGCCTTGTCGCCTTTGTTGAGGACCTTGAGCTCCGGCACTCGGCCGGCCTCACTCGTCTCTCCGATCTCCACTGTTCCGAGCGCCAGCGCTTCATCGAGAATCGCGTAGTCGGCCGCGCTCGGTTCGTGCGCGACTAGCGGAACCAGCGTGAGGTTCTTGAATACCTGCGCCGGTCCGAACGTGACGGCGCCTACCGCTTCGAACACGCTCTCTGCTGCTGTCATCGCATCTCCCTCGACCTCATGAGTCTATCTGCGGGCGATTGTGCCTCAGATCGATGACAGCTGAGGTCATACGCTATTCCTTCGCTGCGGGAGGCGGTGGGGTTCCACCGAGCACGATCGCCAAGAGCAGGGACCCGGTTTCTTCTGGGCTACCCTTCCGTATGACCACCATCGCGCTCCGGCCAATTGGCAGGGTTGAATCGAGTTTGACCGACGTCGCCGAGGCGCCTCGACAGGCTGACGAAGGCGCGCCTACGGCATGGCTGGTAATCGACGCGGAGTTCGCCGCCGCGCTCGAAGGTCTGAAGGCCGGCGACGACGTGATCGTGATCACCTGGCTCGATCGCGCGCAGCGCGACATCCTGTGCAATCACCCGCGCGGCGATCCGTCACGGCCCATGGCCGGCGTCTTCACGACACGGTCGCCGCACCGCCCCAATCCGCTCGGGCTGCACCAGGTCACCGTCGCCGCCATCGACGGCTCGCGCGTGCTCGTCCGCAGCCTCGAAGCCGTGGATGGTACGCCGATCCTCGACATCAAGGGCTTGTTGAACCCGGACATTCAACAGCGCTGAGGTACGTAACAACCGCCTCGACGGCCGCCCCTCCCGGCCGACGTCAACAATGGTACGAATCGACGTAAACTGGCGGCGACGCCCGTGGCTCCGCCAGATCAAATTCACCGGCGGGATGCCACAGCGCTGCAGTCATAGCTCGTGCCGCGCCGGAAGTCAAACACTTCCAGATGTGACATCTGCCCACCATGCCGGCGGGAGGAGTTCGAGAATGCGAGCGTCGTATTATCGCGGGGCCAGAACCTTTCAGACCGGTTCCGCTCCCGAGCCGGTTCCGGGACCCGGAGAGGCGCTGCTGCGGGTGCGGCGCGTGGGCATCTGCGGTGGACTGACCTGCATATTTACCAGGGGCATCTCGATCATCGCGTCCCCAGGGGCGGCATCATCGGCCACGAGATCTTCGCGGAAGTCGTGGCGGCGCCGGCGGGCGTCGGTTTCAGCGAGGGCGACCGGGTCGTCGTCGAACCCTTGATCTTCTGCGGGACCTGCCGCGCGTGCCGGATGGGCGCGAGCTATCTGTGCTACCAGCTGAAGGTGCTGGGCATCGATGCGCCGGGCGGCATGCAGGAGTACTGGGCGGTGCCCACTGCGCGCCTTCTCAGGGTCCCGGACTCGCTCAGCGACGACCACGCCGCACTCATCGAGCCCCTTGCTATCGCCACTCACGACGTTCGGCGCGCGCAGGTCAAGAGCGGCGACACCGTCGTGGTCTTCGGCGGTGGTCCCATCGGCTGCCTCATCGCGCTCGTCTGTCGCCACCGTGGTGCGCGGCTCAAAGTGGTGGAGGTCAACCCCGCATCGTATCGAGATGCTGAAAAGCTTCGGCATCGAGACCATCGGACCCGACGAGGACGTCGTCCGCGTCGTCAATGAGTGGACCGACGGCGATGGCGCCGACGTGTCGTTCGAGGTCAGCGGCCATCCGAACGCGGTCCGGCTCGTCACCGACGTCGTGCGAGTCTGGGGCACGGTCAGTGTGATCGCCATTTACGCCGAGCCCGTGCCCGTTCATCTCTACTCGGTCTTTGCCCGTGAGCTCACGGTGCTGGGCAGCCGCCTCTATACGCGCGCGGCGTGGGAAGAAGCCATACGGCTGGCATCGACGGGCGCGGTTGCCGTCGGACCGCTGGTGAGCCGCCACATACCGCTCGAGGAGCTCCAGCAGGGGATGGAAGAGGCCCTTGCCGGTGGGCCCGTCATGAAGGTGCTCGTTGACCTCGGGTGACGGACGTCATGGATAGAGCACGACCTTCAGCGCGTTCCTGTCCCGGCACAGATCGAACGCCGCGCTCCACTCTGTGATTGGAAGCCTGGCCGTGACCAGATCGTGCAGCCGCACGTGTCCCTGGGCGTAGATGTTCATCATCCGCTGCCAGGTCGCGGCGGTATAGCAGACCGAGCCGGCGATGGTCAGCTGCTTGTAAAAGATCTGATCCATGGGAAACACGATGTCCCGCCCGCAGATACCCACCTGTGTGTAGCGACCCATCGGCCGCAGCGACACGAGGCACGCGCGTACCGAGTCCGGATGTCCTGAGCACTCGATCGCGACATCGACGCCGAGCCCTCCAGTTTCCTCCAGGATGACGTCGTTCAGGACGCGTGTGGCGGTGTCGACGACCACCGCCGCGCCGAAGCGGCGCGCAGCGTCCAGACGCTGGTCGTCGCCGGCCGCGCCCGCGACAATGGTTTTGACACCTTCGGCGACGAGCAGCTTGAGACAGAGCAACCCGATGGGACCAGGACCAGAGACGAGCACCGTCTCACCGATTCGCACCCTGGTCACTTCGGTGACGGCCTGCACGGCGGCAGCAAACGGCTCACTGAGCGCGGCCTCCTCGAACGTGAATTCCTGCGGCACCGTATACAACTGGTCCGGTCGCACCACGACGTACCGTGCGAAGCCGCCGTTCACTCCGTGCCCCATTCCGCGACGGGCTTTGCAGAAGATGAAGTGACCCGTGCGGCAGTACATGCAGTGGCCGCACGTGACGGCCGTGGCGCCCAGGATCGTCACGCGGTCACCGAGATTCACGCCCGTGACGCTGCGCCCCATTTCCACGACGGTGCCGGCGCACTCGTGGCCGAGAATGACCGGCGGATAGTTCCGGAAGGTGTCGTGCAGGACGTGGAGATCGGTCCCGCACACCCCGCAGAAGGCGATCTCGACCTTCACCTGGTTCGCTCCGCACACCGGCTCGTCAACGTCCAGGACGTCGATGTTGCCGGGCCCGGGAGCGTACTTGACCACTGCTTTCATCAGAATTTATGTACGCGACGACGGTGCTTTTCTGCAGGGCTGCGCTACGCAGTCACGTCCGGGTTGGGAAGCATGAGCTCCCGAATCTGGCCATCGAGCTCGTGGCACGCGGTGATGAACTGTCGCAGTGTGCGGCGCGTCGGCGGAAAGGAGTCGAATTCTTCGCGTGAGAGTCCCTGCTCCGTCGACGCCCGACGGAAGTCGGCAAACTTGTTCAACGCCGACAGGATCTCCGCCGCGATCGGTTTATCGATGCGGGGCTCCACGCCGACGTCACAGGCGTTGAAGCGCTTCTGCCACGCGTGCGGCGGCGAGATGACGACGTCGCCGCCGATGAGCTCGCTCCAGTGCATGTGGTTCCGGAAGGCCGCTGACAGCAGACGCAGGCGATACCGCCGCTCCCGGAACAGTCCGTAGGTCTTCTTGAACACCGCGAGCCCTGCCCATTCGAGCACCCCGGGGTCCACGCTGATGTCCTGTTTGTCGGCGACGACTTTCAACCAGTCGTCCAGCCGGCCGACCATGATGGTGCACACCGTGCCCATGGTCTCGATGTCTTTCCCTTCCTGCTCACGCCGCGTGAGGCCGCGTTCCACCGCCTCGGCCACCGCAAGACACTGGGGCAGCGAAAAACACACGGTGGCGTTGATGCTGATGCCGCGATACGTCGCTTCCTCGATTGCCGTGACCCCGGCGGCGGTGACGGGGATCTTGACGATGATGTTCGGGGCGAGCTGCGACAGGTGCACTGCCTGGCGCACGATGGCGTCGGCGTCGCGGTAGTATCGCGGGTCGGTCTGAACCGAGAGCCTGCCGTTCCTTCCCCTGTGCGCGTCGAAGATCGGCTTCAACAGCTCCGCGCCCTTGATCGATATTTCGTCCACGACTCTCCACGCGAGGTCGTGTTCGGTCGCCGTGGGCATTGAGCGTATGAGCTCCTGGATGCGCTCCTTCCAGAGGTGCATCTCCTTCTTCAGCACTTCCACGACGATCACGGGATTGCATGTCGCTCCGACAGCGCCGTGGTCAATGGAGTAGCCGAGCTCCTGCAACGATGCCGAGTCGTTCCACAGACAGGTGGACGTCGTCTGCGTCATCTGATGCAGCGGACTCTTGTACGTCGTTGCGGCCTTTGTCATGCTGCACCCCAGCTAAAGTCCGATGCCCCGCAGGTACTGTCGGTTGCGCGTCGCGCTCGCCACCGGAGAGCCCATCGCCGGCAGCACATCCTGCTCAACGACGATCCAGCCGTCGTAGTCCGCATCCTGAAGGTCGCGGAGCAAACCGGGAAAATCGACGCTCCCCCGCCCCAGCTCACAGAAGAGCCCGTGACGAAGCGCCGTCTGGTAGTCCAACCGCTCCCGCCGGCCGCGCTCGGCGATATGCGGCTCGCAGTCCTTGAAGTGGACGTGCCACGTCCTCGCGCGGTGGCGCGCCAGCAACGCCATTGGTGAGCCTCCGCCGTACGTCGCATGCCCGGAATCGAGACACAGACCGACGAGCGACGGATCGGTCCTTTGCATGATGGCGTCTATCTCGTCCGGTGTCTCCACGTAGCCGGCACAGTGATGATGGAACACCGTGCGCAGGCCCGCCTCGTCGCGTACGGCGGCGGCAATCCGCTCGACACCCCTGGCCGCATCGTCCCACTGGCGCCCGGTGAGGCTCAGGGCTGGCTGAATGCGGCCGGCCGCGTCGGTGCGGGCGGGATCTGCCGTCGGTTCGTCGGCCAACACGATGACGGGCCGCCCTCCGTCACCGACCGCGGAGAGCAGTCGCGCCGTCTCGACCGCGGTGTGCACGCTCGCTTCATACGAACGGGGATCGGCCAGACGTGTCGTGACAAACGCGCCAACCATGGCGAGGCACCGCCGGTCCAGCCGCTCTCGCAATTCCGCGGGCTCGGTGGGCATGAAACCCCAGTCGCCGAGCTCGGTACCGGCGTATCCGCATGCGGCGATCTCGTCGAGCACCTGTTCATAACCCGGACTGGCGCTCTTCGACTCGAACTCCAGCACGCCCCACGAGCAGGGCGCATTGGCGACAGCGATCAAGTAGGCCTCCTTATCAGCCGTCAGCTCTCAGCTCTCAGCTTTCAGCTCTCAGAGCGGACATGCAGCGCGGTACGTCGCACGTGACTCTCACAAGTACGTGCGCTCGGCGGCACGGGCGCGCAGGTTACTCGGTCCTTGCGGTCCGCACGGCGTCGATTGTCGAGACCTCGGCGACCGGGACGTCCCACCATGATTCGTATCCGCCGACGTGCTGCTCGCGATCGACGGGGATCACGATGGCCGTCGTGCGGTCGGAGTGGCGCGCCATTTCGAGTGCCTCGCGGATTGCCTCAGGCGTACACGCTCGGATCGCACGCGCCCCGAGTGACTCCGCGTTCGCCACGAAGTCCACCGGCAGTACGTCGCCGGCGAGGAGTCCCGTCTCCGCGTCGCGGCACCGGTACTCCGTCGCGAACCCCGAGCATCCGACCGATTTGGACAAGCCGCCGATGCTGGCGAACCCGTGGTTGTCGAGAATCAGAATCGTGAGACGAACCCGTTCCTGAATCGACGTCACGATCTCCTGCGCCATCATCAGGTACGAGCCGTCGCCGACGAGCACGTAAACCTCTCGATCGGGCGCGGCCATCTTGACTCCGAGACCCGCGGCAATCTCGTAGCCCATGCAGGAGTACCCGTAATCCAGATGGTACTGTTTGGGATCGCGCGCCCGCCACAGTTTGTGCAGATCTCCCGGAAGGCTGCCGGCGGCGTTCACGATGACGTCACGCGGTCCCGTGAACTCGTTCACCAGGCCGATCACCGCGCCCTGGCTGACGACCGGCGAGCCGCTGCCGCGATAAATGCGGCTCGACTTCCTGCTCCCACTCAGCCTTCTCGCTGGACACCCGCTCGCGGTACGCGGCAGAGGTCCGCCACCCGGCCATCAATGGCAGCCATTCCTCGAGCGCCGCCTTCGCGTCGCCGACGAGCGGCAGCGCCTGGTGCTTCCCTGCATCGAACGCGGTGATGTTCAGGTTGATGAACCTGACGTCGGGATGCTGAAAGGCCGTCTTCGAGGCCGTCGTGAAATCGCTGAGGCGCGATCCGACGACGATGACGAGGTCCGCCTCACGCGCCAGCCGATTCGCGCCGGGCGTGCCCGTCACGCCAACGGCGCCGAGCGCTTCAGGATGATCGAACCGGAGGGCGCCCTTGCCGGCCATGGTTTCGACCACGGCTACGCCGGTTGCGCCGGCGAAGCGCGCGAGAGTGTCCGTGGCCTCGCTGTAAATGACGCCCCCACCCGCAATGATGAGAGGAGTCTTCGCCGCCCTGAGCAGCGCCGTCGCCTGCTCCAGCAGAACGCGGTCGGGGCGCGGGCGTGCGATGGTCCAGACTCGCTTGCGGAACAACGCCTCCGGATAGTCGAACGCTTCGGCCTGGACGTCCTGCGGCAGGCACAGCGTCACCGCGCCCGTTTCGGCCGGCGACGTCAGGATGCGCAACGCCTCCGGCAGGGCCGTGATCAGCTGCTCGGGGCGGTTGATCCGATCCCAGTACCGCGACACTGGCTTGAAGCAGTCGTTCACCGACACGTCCTCGGTTCCGACGGACTCCAGCTGTTGGAGCACCGGCGCAGGGCCTCTGGTCGCGAAAATGTCACCCGGGAGCAGCAGCACCGGCAGGCGGTTGATTGTTGCCAGCGCCGCGCCCGTCAGCATGTTCGTCGCGCCCGGCCCAATCGAGCTCGTGCAGGCGAGCGCTCGCCGCCGGTTGGCCATTTTGGCAAAACCCACTGCGGAGTGCACCATGGCCTGCTCGTTCCGCGGGAGATAGACGCGCAAACGATCCGTCGCCTGGAGCAGGGCCTGGCCGAGGCCGGCGACGTTGCCGTGGCCGAAGATCGCAAAGCAGCCGCCGAAGAACGGCTCCTCTGTGCCATCCAGGCTGGTGTACTGCTGCGTCATGAACTCGACGAGCGCTTGCGCCATCGTCAGGCGTCTGGTCGGTGGCATGGTCGTCACTGAGCCTAGCTGTTGCATCCTCTGGAGCAGGTCCGAGCGCCAGTCTAGCAGTAGAGGCGCGGCCCGGCAACGCGGGTCGGCTCCGGTGAATCAGAACGCGGCGCACCTGATCACGGCCGCATCTTGACAGTCGTCGCAACCAGCGGCGTATACTGCCGCCGGCCTCCGGCACGCGCGCTCCTGCATTCAGCGAAGCGCTTCGCTGGCGAGATCCCGAAAGACCGTCCTCATGAACGACACGACGCCGCTGCTGCAGATGCGCGGCATCTGCAAGCAGTATCCCGGCATTCAGGCGTTGACCGACGCCGCCCTGGAGGTGCGCGCCGGCGAAGTGCACGCGCTCCTCGGCGAGAACGGCGCCGGCAAGTCCACGCTGATGAAGATCCTCAGCGGTGCCGTGCGCCGGGACGCTGGCGAGGTCCTCCTCAACGGCAGTCCGGCCGATCTCGGCGATCCGAACAGGCGCGCGAAAGCTCGGCATCAGCACGATCTATCAGGAGCTCAGTCTCGTTCCACACCTCACCGTGGCGGAGAACATCTTCCTGGGCAAGGCCCCGACCAGGTGGCCCGGCGTGCTCGACTGGCCGCGGATGCGGCGTGAGGCAACGCGAATACTCGCCGATCTGGGTGTATCGCTGGATCCCGATGCCCGCGTGCGCAGCCTCCGGCTCGCGCAGCAACAGATGGTCGAGGTCGCACGGGCGCTGGCCGACGAGGCGCGCATCCTCGTCATGGACGAGCCGACGTCCTCCCTGAGCGAGCGCGAGATCGGGCAGCTGTTCGACGCGATCGGACGCCTGACCGCAAGCGGCGTGGCCGTGGTGTACATCTCGCACCGGATGGAGGAGGTGTTTCGCATCGGGCAGCGCGTGACCGTCCTCCGCGACGGACGCCACGTGGCGACGCGGGACATCGTGGACGTTTCCGTGCCGCAGCTGGTCCGTCTGATGGCGAACCGGGACGTGAGCGACCACTATCCTCGCCGCGCGCACGTCGCGCGGCGAGGAACTCCTGCGCGTCGAGGGGCTCGGCAGCGGTGCGCTCCGGGACGTGTCGTTCGTGCTCCGCCGCGGAGAGATCCTCGGCATTGCGGGGCTGGTCGGGGCCGGCCGCACCCGGCTCGCGCGCGCGATTGCGGGCGCCGACCGGGTCGATCGCGGTCGTATCGTGATTCGAGGGACGACCGTCCGGATCGGCTCACCGGCCGATGCGGCGCGCGCGCGGATCGCGTTCCTGCCAGAGGATCGCAAGCAGCAGGGACTCGTGCTGGGCCTCGCTGTGGAGCGTAACGTCGCGATGTCGCATCTCCGCGCGCTGTCGCGGTTCGGCATCATGGACCGCAGGAGCGAGCGGCGCGAAGCGCAGCAGGCGATTGTGGACCTGCGGATCCGCACGCAAGGACCGAGCAGGCTGTCGTCCACCTGAGCGGCGGCAATCAGCAGAAGGTCGTGCTGGCGAAGTGGCTGGCCGCCCACGCCGACATCTTCATCTTCGACGAGCCCACGCGCGGTATCGACGTCGCCGCGCGGCACGATATCTATCTCCTCATGAATCGGCTCGTCGAGCAGGGGGCTGGCGTCATGATGATCTCGTCGGATCTGCCCGAGGTCCTGGGGATGAGCGATCGCGTGCTGGTCATGCGCGCCGGCGCGGTGGCGACAGAACTGGCGGCGGCGGACGCCACCGAGACCGCCGTGCTGCAGGCTGCTCTCGGGATAGCCTCGTGAACGCTGCGGCTGATTCGTGACGCCTCGCCTCCTGCACCTGCAATCCAGACGGCTGCTCGGCACGTTCGCCGGGCTGATGGCGCTGTGCCTGACCTTGTGGGTGGCGACGCCGCATTTCCTGACGGTTTCGAACCTGCTGAACGTGCTGGAGCAGACGGCGATCAATGCCATCGTCGCCGTCGGCATGACGTTCGTGATCATTTCGGGTGGCATCGATCTGTCGGTCGGGTCGGTACTCGCTGTCGTCGGGCATCGTCGCTCGGAGAGCGCGCTTCAGGCGGGCGCCGCCGTGCCGGTGGCGATCGCGCTGGCGCTCGCCGTGGGGCTCGGCGTGCGGCCTCGTCAACGGCGTGCTCGTCACCTTCGGCCGCTTGCCGCCGTTCATCGCCACACTCGGTATGATGAGCGTGGCGCGCGGCGCGGCGCTCATGCTGGCAGAAGGACGCCCGATCTCCGGTTTCGACGACGGTTTCCGGATGCTGGCCACCGGGCGCGTGCTGATGATGCCGGCGCCCGCGATCATTGCCGGCCTCATCTATGCCGTGGCCCACTTCGTGCTCGCGCACACCGTGTTCGGGCGCGCGACGTATGCGATCGGCGGCAACGAAGAAGCCGCACGGTTATCCGGCGTGCACGTCCGTTATCACAAGACCGCCATTTACGGAGTCGCCGGTCTGATGAGCGCCGCGGCTGCCGTCATCCTCACCGCGCGGCTGAACTCAGCGCAACCGACGGCAGGGACCATGTACGAGCTCGACGCGATTGCGGCGACCGTGATCGGCGGCACGAGCCTGCTCGGGGGCGAAGGGACAATCATGGGCGCGCTCATCGGCGCGCTCATCATGGGTGTGCTGAGGAACGGGCTCAACCTGCTCAATGTGTCGTCTTTTTTTCAGCAGGTGGTCATCGGCGTCGTGATCATCGGCGCGGTCCTGGTGGACATGTCGCTGAAGCGGCATCGGCGGTAAGGGAGGGATTGCATGTCACGGGTTGCCAACGGACTGTTGATCGGACTCGTCATGGTCGGACTTGCCGGCGGCTGCAATCGTGGGAGCTCGACTGAGACCGGCGCGGCGCCAAAAGTCGCGTTCGTCATGAAGACGCTCAACCATCCGTTCTTCCTCGACATGCAGCGTGGCGCGCAGGAGGCGGCCAGCCGAGAGGGCATTCAGCTGGTCGTGCAGGCCGCCGAGCGCGAGCTCGACGTCGAAAAGCAGATGCAAATCATCGAGAACCTGCTCCAGACCGGCATTCGCGTGCTCATCGTGACTCCCAGCGGCTCGAGGGAGATCGCCTCCGCCATCGCGAAGGCGAATCTCGCGGACGTCCCCGTCATTGTCGTGGACACACGTGTCGACCCCAAAGCTGCCGCGGACAACAAGCTGAAGATTGCGTCGTTCGTCGGGTCCGACAACTACGAAGGCGGACGGCTCGCCGGCGAGTACATGGCGAAATCCACCGGCGGGAAGGCCCGCGTGGCCATCCTTGAAGGTATTCCCGGGCACGAGACCGGCGACTCCCGCCTCCGTGGATTCCGCGAGGCCCTCCAGCAGTACCCCGGGATGACAATCGTGGCGAGCCAGCCAGCGAACTGGGAGCGCGATCTCGGCTTCACGGTTTTTCAGAACATGCTCCAGGCTCACGGCGACATCGACGCCCTGTTCGCCTGCAGCGATCTGATGGCGCTCGGCGCTGTCGAGGCGATTGCGGCGGCCGGACGCTCGGGCAGCATCCGCGTGGTCGGCTTTGACGCGTTGGACGACGCCCGCAAGATGATCGAGGCCGGCCGAATGGACGCGTCCGTGGCGCAGTCGCCGCGCGATATGGGCCGGATCGCCGTCGAGAGTGCCGCACGGCTGCTCCGCGGCGACGCCGTCCCGGTCGAGCAGAAGGTCCCCATCGCGCTCGTGACGAAGAGCGGGACAACAGGCAGTCATTGAACATCGGCGGCATGGTCGAGAACGCAGGAGATAATGTGGCGGACAGGACAAGCAGAGCGAAATTGAACGTCGGGTTGATCGGGCTGGGCCGTCTCGGGCGCGTGTACGCTCGCGATCTCTCGACGCGGATTGCGTGCACGCGCCTCGTAGCGGTCGCCGACGTGGACCGTTCCGCCGTCGACAGGATCACCGGCCGACTTCGACATCCCTCGCGGAACGACCGATCCAGGTGACGTCATCGGCGACCCGTCGGTCGACGCGGTCGTCATCGTCACTCCGACGAACACGCACCGTCAGGTGACGGAAGCCGCGGCCGCGGCGGGCAAGGCAGTCTTCTGCGAGAAACCGCTCTCGATCGCGCTGGATGAGGCGGTCGCGATACGGCGAGCGGTCGAGCGGTCGGGTATTTTCTTTCAGATGGGGTTCATGCGCCGGTTCGATCGCGGCTTCGCGGCTGCCAAAGAGCGGCTGAGCGAAGGCGTCATCGGGGACGCCGTGGTCTTCAAGTCCACGTCGCGAGACCCGTTCCGACCGTCCGTGGAGTACGCCGATCCCCGGAGCAGCGGCGGCATGATCCTCGACATGGGAATCCACGACTTCGACCTGGCCCGATGGTTCATGGGCGAGGTGGCGACGGTTCAGGCCGTAGGCGGCGTGCTTGCGTATCCCGAGCTCGGCGCAGTGGGCGACATCGACAACGCGATCATCAGTCTCGTGTTCACGAGCGGCCGGCTGGGCGTGGTGGATCTCACCCGGAACGGTATTTATGGTTACGACATCATCACGGAGCTGCTCGGGACACGGGGCACGCTGCGGGTCGGGTATATCCGGGAGACGCCGCTGATGATCATGACGAAGGGCATGGTGGCACACGACACCGTTCCGTATTTCATGGAACGTTTCGGCGAAGCCTATACGACGCAGCTCGAGAACTTCGCGCAGAACGTGTTGCACGAGCGACAGCCACCGATAACCGTCGATGATGGAATTGAAGCGCTGCGGATTGCCGTGGCGGCGACGCGGGCGCAACAGACGGGTCAGCGTGTCGAGGTCGCGCCATGAAAACCTCAGTCCCTGTGCTGCACACCCGTACCGTGAGGGCCGGACAGTCCGGAACACAGGTCGCCGTGACGCCGCGGCAGGCGAAATGGGAGTACGTCGGGTTCACCGTTCGCCAGATCGCCCGCGGGGATACGTGGAGCGGTCGAACTGGCGGCCACGAAGCGTGCCTGGTCCTGCTCTCCGGTCTCGCGTCGGTCAGCTGGTCGCCCGACCAGCGCAGGCCGCTCGGCCTCGGCCCTCGTCGTGACGTCTTCACCGACTACCCGCATGCGGTGTACCTGCCGCCGGGCACTGCATTCGGGGTGCGTGCCACACAGCGCACCGAGATCGCCGAATGCCGATCGCCGAGTACACGACGCTTCCCGCCGCGGGCGATCAGGCCGGAGGAATGCGGGCTGGAAGTGCGCGGCGGCGGAAATGCCACGCGCCAGATCATCGACATTCTGCCACCCGCCGCGGCGGCGGATCGTCTGCTCGTGTGCGAGGTCCTGACACCTGCAGGAAACTGGTCGAGCTATCCTCCGCACAAACACGATCGCCACGCGCCTCCGGTTGAAGCAGACCTCGAGGAGACGTACTACTATCGATTCAGTGGTCCGGACGGGTACGGCATTCAGCGCCTGTATACTGCCGATGGACGTTCGGATCAGACACTCAGAGTCACCGATGGCGATCTCGTCCTCGTCCGCGACGGGTATCACCCGTTCGTCGCGGCGCCGGGATTTGACGCGTATTACCTGAACACACTCGCCGGCAGCGCTCCGCTCGATGGCGGCGACCGATGACCCGCGCTATGCTCACCTGCGCGCGAACTGGCCCCCTCCGGACCCGAGAGTTCCCATGATTCCGCGCCCTGCCGCAGCCGGCGCCGTCGTCGGGCCCGGGCGCCCGCGCTGAGGCCCCTTCGTTCCCGCTTCGGTGTGCCAGGCTCCAGACCAAAGACTCCGGCATCTACGGAGCGACGATGACCAAGCATGTGTGCACGGTAATGGCCTTGGTCCTGCTGCTGGGAACCCAGGTGCCTGCGCAGCAGTTCCCGCCCGGCTATGTCGACCCAGCGCCCCTGCTGGCCGCCGCCGTCACGAGAGATTGGCGAAGCCAACCTGAAGTGCATCACCTACAGCGGCACCGGGTATGGCGGCGCCGTTGGCCAGACATTCGAGAACGCCGTCAACGTGGACTGGCCGCGCATCGATGCGCTGGCAAATTACACGCGCACCATCAATTGGGAGACAGGCACGAGCAAGGAGACGTTCGATCGGAAGCCGGGATTGAATCCGGCCTCATGGAAGTACGGACTGGGCTGGCAGGGCGGCACAGTCACGCAGACCGCCACCCGTCAAACTCACATCGTCAATGGTCGTTCGGCATGGCACATCGACGGCGACGGCGAGCCCGTGGCCGTGCCGCCGGACCTGGCGGACCTGTACCAGTTGGACCTGTGGTTGAACCCTCCGGGCTTTCTCAAAGCTGCCCGTCTGCCCGGCGCGAATCCCGTCGCCTTGTGGCGGTGGGAACAGATCGAGAAGGGCCGGGACGGAAACGTCGTGCAGCCGGAGAAGGTGCACGTCGTCGCCATCACGATGCTCGGCAAATACCGCGTCGACGCCACGATCAATTCGCAGAACCAGATCACCCGGATCAAGACGACGGTCAGCGAGCCGGCGCTCGGCGATTTCAACATCGAGCACGAGTCGACCGAACCAAATGTCGTTCGGCAACGTCAAGTGGCCGATCGCGTGGCACTCACATCACGGGTGGGACGACAACTGGCAGTTCTACCGCCAGAGTACCGGACACAACGGATACGGCGGCAAGTTCCCCAACGTTCAGCCGAACGTCTGCGGCGATCCCGTCCCAGTGCCGCCCTCCGTGGCTCAGGCGAGCGTCGGGACCGCGGTGACGGTCGACAAGATCGCGGATGGCGTGTACCTGATGGGCGGCGGACCGGCCAACAGCTACTGGTGGAGTTCCGCGATTTCGTCGCCGTGTTCGAGGCGCCAGGTAACGAAGACCGGAGTCTCGCGGTGATCGAGGCGGTGGCACAAGCTGGCGCCCAACAAGCCGATTCGCTGGCTGATCAGCTCTCACCCGCACTTCGACCACATTGGTGGCCTCAGGACCTATCTCCACATCGGTGCCACCATCGTTGCGCACATGAAGAACATCGCGTTCCTGAATCGCGACGTGTTGAACTACGAGCCGCGGACGGTCACTCCGGACATCGTGTCACGATGGCCGCCGACGGAGGTTTCCGAGGGCTACAACTACGAGGCCGTCCAGGAGAACTACGTGATCACGGACAACGACAGGATTCTGCGCGTCTACTACGTGCAGCCGCTGCAGCACGTGGAGGGCATGCTGATGGCGTACCTGCCGGCCGAGCGTATCGCGTTTCAAGCGGATCTGTTCGACACGCACGAACCGCCACAGGCGGCGCAACTGCCCGCGATGCGCAGTCTCGCCAATCAGGTCTCGCGCATGAAACTTGCCGTCGAGACACTGGCGCCCGTGCACGGGAAGCCGGTGCCGTGGAGCACGTTCCAAGCGGCACTGAATTCCTTGTCCAATCGAAGCCGGTAATCTACCTCTATTACAGACCTGGCGAACTCGACGCAATTGGGCCGTTGATCATCTTCCGGAAGTACCCAGTCACCATACGACCTTGAGGCCTTCGTAAAGGTTGAAGGCTTCGTCAGGCGTCACGACCGGGACGTTTTCCACGAGAGCTTGCGCGATGATTTGGCGGTCGAAGGGATCGGCATGATGTGCGGGCAGATCGAACAGGCGGAAGGCATGCTCTGCCGCGTACGGCAAGACCCGCAATCGCAGATCGGCGACGCCTGCCATCGCGTCCGCCTTGCCGAACGTGAGCTTCCCTCTGGTCTGTTTGACGGCGATCTCGGTCAGGGAAACGACGCTGATCTCGCGCACCGCGGTCCCCTTTCGAAGAGCGGACATCGCCGCACGTGAGAGGCGCTCTGGAGTGCTGACCGCCCAGATGAACGTGACCGTATCGAGGATGAGCCGCATGCGTCAACGGCCATCGAGGAAGGCTTCGACCTCATCGTTGGTCATCGGCTTCCACCAGTCGGGGTCGAGAGCCGTCACCTTGCCCTTCAATGTCCCGAACTTCGGCTTCTCGGGATCGGCCTTCGTCGTCCGGACGATGTCCACCACCGGCGTTCCGTGCCGGTAGATCGTCACGGACTCGCCGTCTTCGACCGCCTTGATCAACTTGGGAAGCGTATTCTTGGCTTCGGCCACACTGACTTTCATGTTGCCGATTATAGCTATAATAGATAGCTATTTCAATCCGGGATTGAGTGTTCGAGGCTTCGGACCGCCGCGTCGCAGACGGGTCTCGAGGTCGGAGCACACTGTGAGCCCCGGAAGCAGCCCGGCCGCCCTCGGCTGTGTGCTGAGACACTCGTCCTAGGGTTCAACTTCTCTGAAGTCGGAAGCGCCACGGTTCAGGTTGCGTACGGCTGGCAGGACCGGGCTTGCTTGCTAGCTCTTCCCAAGAATGCACCCAGATTGACGAATAGGCATATATCTGCATATACTTGACCCGTGCGACGGAAGGCCGGTGCGATCGTGCCGCTAGAGCAGGCGATTCTCTTCGCTGCGATCGATCTGTTGAACGCGGGCGAGAAGGAGTTCTACGGCTACCAGCTCGCCCGGCATCTTGCCGCTGTTGCCGATCAGAGGATGTTGACGGCATACGGCACGCTCTACCGCGCGCTCGGGCGGCTCGAGGCGATGGGCCTGTTGCAGAGCTCGTGGGAGGATCCGCAGCTCGCCGCAGACGAGAACCGCCCCGGCCGCCGGTTCTACGCGCTCACAGACATCGGGGCCGAACGGGCGCGCGCCGAGCGCATGGCTCGACATCCCGTCAGAGAGAGGATTCGCCGCAAACGAATCCTGCCAGCATGACCCCGTTTTCGCTCCGATTCGTGATCGGGCTCGTTCGCGCCTGGACCCGCGTTTACACGTGCGGCATGGGTCAAACGCGGCGCGACGCTCGGCGCGCCGAAGTCGAGTCGGATCTGTGGGAGCACGCGCACGCAGATGATTGCCCGCCGCGTCCGCTCGAGATCCTAGGGCGCCTGCTGCTCGGCGTTCCGGACGATCTCCGGTGGGTGCTCGAACAAGGAGGAGATATGTTGGGCGCGACCCGGCGCGGCTCTTCATGATCGCCAGCGCGATCGGATTGATGACAACAGTCTGGATACTCGCGGTGGGCCGATCTCCGGAGCCCCCGCCGATCCCAGTGCGCCCACGCATCACGTGGCAGCGCGCGCAGGTTCCGCCTCCCCCTCCTCCACCGCCGCCGCTCTGCAACCCGGTCAACCCGCAGGCGGTGTCACCATGCACACACTGGCCATAGCATGACGACCGTGTGTTCTCGATCACCATTGCTCTTCGTTCTGGCGATGGTCACGTTTATCGGCCACCCAAGGGATACAGGTTGGCTCACAGCAGACGACCGCACCTCTCCCGCTGTCTCTCGCGGACATTGTGGCCCAAGTCGCACGAAGCGGGTTCACCGGAGGGTTCGTCGTTCCATTGTCCGCCCCGCTGCAGACTGACTTTGCATCGAATCTCGACCGATCCATCGTGGATCATGGGTCGGCATTCAACTTCTGGTTCCGCCGTGAAACTTCGCCGGCCGACAGGCCGGTGCCGGTTGCTTCGAATGCCGAGCTCGACAGCGCGTTGAAGGCGTACGTATCCGGCACGGGTCGGGCGCTCCGTCTGAACTCGACGTCTACGCACTGGACGTTCGAGGATCCCGCCGCCGCCTTGTGTCTGGCTCGCTTGCAGCGGGTCGTGCCGGAGCCGGTCGAAGGGACGCATCTGCTGCGTGTCGTGGGCGAGGCTGCTAGCAGCGCCACAGGTGGACCTCGCCCGCGGGGCTTCGCGGGATCCTGCGTCGGCACCAACCAGTTCGTGAAGGAACGGGTGTTCCTTCGCGGCGGCACGCCGCTGGCGTCTGTTCTCAATGAAACGGTGAAGACCTTTGGCGGTTCCGTCTCGGTGACCGTCCAGGCCAACGGGAATCTCTGTTCGCTCGGTCTCGTCCAGCGAGCCGAAGGAGGAGGCGTCTGTAGCGGCACGGTAACGGAGCTCGCAGCGGCCCTGCCAGGTAAGTAACCGAACTCCGCGCGTTGAAATGCCGCGAGAGCCGGCCGCGACGTGGTCCAGGGTCAGGTTTTTGGACGACGCCGAGGCGCAAGCCCCTCGGTTTGCGGAATCCGTTCACGCCACGCGCAGGTAGCACCACTGCTCCCTGATTCCTGTCGGGTCAACTGAGACCGAACGCCGCGACCGGGAGTCGGTTCACGGCGTCACTTCAGCACGACCACCTGATATCCGGTCGCCACCTTCGTGTAGTACGTCGGCCCACACTGCGTGTAGGTCGCGTTCGCCGACGCGCGCGCTCGTGCAGTTGGCCGGGAGCGTCGTGATGATCGCCCCCGCGGGCGGCTCGACGACCTGGTACACGACCGCGCCGCTGCTCATCACCTTCGTGTAGAACACGCCGTCGTGATAGAGGTAGGTCGTCTGGGTGACGACGACGGGCGCCGCGGCGGCCGGCGGTTTCGCCAGCATCGTGCCGATGGCGATGCCGGCGCCGACCGCCGCCACGGCCTTCCACGCGTCGTAGCTCTCGTAGCGATCGGCGACGACGACGTTGCCGTAGCGGCCCACGGCCGCGGCCCCTTCTTCGCCGACGACGACCGCGCCGCGGCGGCCGACCGCCGCGCCCTGGACGTCGACTTCCTCGCCGGTCACGACGTTGCCGTGCCGGCCGACCGCGGCGTAGCCTTCCTCGCCGCTGACGACCGCGCCGCGGCGGCCGGCCGCGGCGTAGCCTTCTTCACCCTTGACGGCGGCGCCCCGCGGCCCGGCGGCGACCGCGCCGTCGTCGCCCTTGGCGACGGCGCCGCGCCGGCCGGCGCGCACCTGCGCAGACGATCGGCGCCAGGCCGACCATCGTCACCAGCGCGGCCACGAGCAGCGAGACTGATGCTTCTTCCGGTGTCCTGTGACTTCATGATGTGACGACTCCCTTCTCGGTTCAACAACTCGAGCTACTTCTTGGCGCGGCGCCGCGGACTCCGCAGGTGGCGCGGCCGCCGTGCCCTTGACCGCCGCGGCCCGCTGCACGAGGCGATGCCCTCGTACTCCGCCGGCACCTTCGGAACGAACGTGGCGTCGGTGATCTTCGGGGCGAGATCCCAGGACGTGAACGTCAGGTCGACCACCGGCTGGCCCGTGCGGCTCTTCTGCACGACCTTCAGTCGCTTCGGCAGCGGGTCGCCCTGCACTGGAAGCCACACGCTCCCAGTCGACGCCGACGTCCTTGAAGGCCAGGTGGACAGCCGGCGTGTCGCCGACGTTCTCGGTGCCGACGTAGCCGCCGGTGGTCGGTGTCGGAGAGCAGCGCCTTTTCCGCGGAGCTGTAGAACAGGTCGCCCATCGGCAGTGCCATGTCGTAGCGCTCGGCCAGCGCGTCGAGCGTGCGGTCGATGGTCTCGGGCATCGGCGCCTGGGCGAAGACCTTGTCGGGATGGGCGGCGATGGTCAGCGTCTTGCCGTTGTACCAGGTCTCGAGGCCGCGGCCGCCCGTCATCTTGGTGTAGAACCGATCGGGGCGGCGCACGGTGTAGACGCCGGTCTGCGACACCGGCTCCTTCGTGCCGGAGACGCGCACGACGTCGCGCACTTCGGTCGTCGTCACACTCACCGCCGTCGCCGCGGCGAGCCGCGCGCTCATCTGCTGCACCAGTTCCCGGCCACGGGCCAGCCGCTCGGCATCGGTCGCCGGCTCGCGAGGCCCGCAGGCCCCGCAGACGACGAGGCTGATGGCGGCCACTCCCGGCGAGGGCGGATTCGAGAGAGCATCGTGTTTGACATTCGTAGGGTCATGAGCTGAGCTCCCAATGCAGATTTCACGCGTTAGGCACACACGAGTTTTAACGTTCCCAGGGTCTTCCTGTCCGTCATCATCGACAGCGTTCTCGTGGTCACGGCAGTTGTTCCTTTTCTACGGCTCGGTTTCTCATGTTCTTGAACGATGTCCGGAAGAACATGATCTCGACCGGAGGCCCGCTCTCGGCCGCCGGTGAAGAATGTGTTCAAGCTTGCCGTCCTTGGCGTAGAGGCTCCAGCCGTTGGTGCCGCCCGCCTTGGGCGATGATAACGCCTGTGGCGCCGGATTTCGGGGCCCGACTCGGCGGTGACCGAATACGACTCGTTTTTGATAGAGAGGACAGAGTTCCCGGTCAGCGGCCCATCACCGACGAATTGCGTACTTGCCCTTGATGACTGTGGCCATCCGGCTCTGCTTATCTTCAGGGATGAAACGCACTTTACAGGGGTCAACATCACGCGTATCATCCTCGGCTCCGCTGCGACAGGGTCAACCACATTCCGGAGGATCACCACCTTGATTTTCAAGGGAGGAGGTTCCATGAGGAGTCGTCTTCGTCTCGTCACTCTCCTTGTCACCGCGGCGGTAGCGCTGGCGTTTACCTCCGGTCAGGCGCAGCAAAGCGCGAACGTCGAGTCCCTCGCACTTCAGGACACCGCCAAGCTCCGTCGCAAAGGTCCTCGCGCCATTCCCAACCGCTACATCGTCGTGCTCGATCAGGACGCCGCAGGACCAGCCGGGAGCCCGGCGATCGCAGCGAAGCTGACCGAAGACGTCCTGGCGGGATTCGGCCGTGCAGCGGACCATCTGTACAGCAAGGCGCTCAACGGTTTTTCGGTGGAATTGACCGAAGCGGAAGCCGTGGCCATCAGCGAGGATCCCCGCGTGGCATTCGTCGAGGAGGATTCCGTGATGGAGACGCAGATAACGCAGACCAACCCGCCGTGGGGCCTCGACCGTATCGGCCAGAGGAGCCTGCCTCTCAACAGCACCTATTCGTACACGACCACGGGCGCCGGCGTGAACGTCTACGTGATCGACACCGGGATTCGATTGACGCACACACAGTTTGGCGGGCGCGCGTTTGCCGCGTTCGATGCGTTCGGAGGGAACTCCGTCGACTGCAACGGGCACGGGACCCACGTCGCGGGGACCATTGGCGGATCGACGTACGGTGTGGCCAAGAGCGTGCGTTTGTTCGCGGTTCGCGTGCTGAGCTGTAGCGGCTCCGGCTCTACATCTGGTGTCATTGCCGGCGTGGACTGGGTGACGGCCAATCGCATCAATCCCGCCGTGGCCAACATGAGCCTGGGCGGTGGCGTGTCCACCGCGCTCGACAACGCGGTGCGCAATTCGATCGCCTCCGGCGTCACGTATTCGATCGCCGCCGGCAACTCGAATACCAACGCGGCGAACTCCTCTCCGGCCAGGGTCGCCGAAGCGATCACCGTGGGATCGAGCACCCGGACCGATACCCGATCGTCGTTCTCGAATTTCGGGACCGTCGTTGATGTCTATGCGCCCGGTTCGGCCATTCTCTCGGCGTACTCTACGAACAACACCGCCACGGCCACGCTGAGCGGCACGTCGATGGCGGCGCCACACGTCGCGGGGGTTGCCGCCAGGATTCTGCAGACCTCGCCGGGCGCTTCACCGGCGACGGTGCGGAATGAGATCGTGAACACGGCGACCGCCGGAGTGCCTAGCGGTGTCCCGTCTGGCACCAGCCGGTTGCTGTTCCGCTCCAGTGCTCAGTAGACGGCGCGTCCGAGACCTTGCGCCGGCGCGAGCGGCCCGGCGCAAGGTCGAGATGCGAGCGAGCAGTGCGAGAGAGCGTGTAGACTTGGTTGACTCGATGTCGAAACTGTTTCTTGCCCTCATCATCGTGGCTGGAGGAGCGCGGTTCCAGACGGTGCCTTTCACGACGATTGCTGCCGGCCAGCAGAGCGGCGTCGAGAAGCAGCGCGAGATAGTGATTCGTACGGCTGCCGACTGGAAAGCGCTCTGGCTGGAACACTCGCCGGATGAACCGATGCCAGCCATCGATTTCTCGAAGTCGGTCGTAGCGGGGGTCTTTCTGGGACTGCGCAGTACGGGCGGCTATCGAGTCACGATCTCGTCGGTCGACCGTCAGGGGAAGGGAGTCGTCGTTCGGTGGCGCGAGCAGAAGCCTGACCCCAGCGCGATGGTCACCCAAATGCTGACGTTCCCATTCGTTCTGGTGCGCATCGACGGCGCAGGTGCGAGCGCCGTCACGTTCGGGCGCTCAGGGGCCTGAGCCTCGCTGGATGAGTCGATAGGGATCTGAAGTCCCGCTGGATATGTATTGGGGAAACCGTTCGCAGGCAGCGGGGCGTAAGGGACCGGTATTGGCGCGAGGGAATGAGGACGACCTTGCAAAAACTCTGGCAGGGACGGCCCGCCTTCGCCGCTGCGCGGCTTCGGCGGGCAACCTTCGCGAGACAGCGAGCGAAGGTTGGTGGACGGCGCGAGGATCGAACTCGCGACCTCTGCATTGCGAACGCAGCGCTCTCCCAGCTGAGCTAGCCGCCCACTCTGTTCGATGTGTTCTAGACGGCAGTGCTTCGCTGCCGCATACAAACGAAGATTCTAACACGGCCGCCGCCTGAGTCGCCGAGCGCCATGGATTCAGAATCCCGTCAGTAAGTTCAGAATGTCATCCGCGTAATCCGCGTGATCCGCGTCCCGTGTGTTCCGCCTCCCCCGTGTGATCCGCGTCCCGTCTGATCCGCGTCCCGTCTGTTCAGCGTCCTGTGTGATCCGCGTCCCGTGGGTCTCGCGTGGCGTGTGCTCATCTTGCGGATCCGCGATCTCGTGCGATCGGTCCGCCTGCGCTGGTTGTCGCCGGCGGCCAAATCCCCGGCGTCTCCTCGTGACGTACTGGGATTGTCGCTCGATTACAGAATTTGGATCGGCGGTTACGTTCTGGTCAGTTCCGCACGCACTCACCCATGAGCCGCACCAGGCGAACCTCCTGAATCATTCGAAAAACACCCGGACGAGCGGCTTTCACACATGCGGTCGAGTGGTGTGCGGGTTGCAGACTTGTCCAGGTTCCTGCAATGTCGGCATCAGCGACCGATCCTTCGTCCTCCTCTATCTCCTCGACGGGCCACACCGATGGCCTTGGGCGGAGGTCTCTGTCCTTCGACCGCGAGACGGGCGAGGTGCTCGAGCGCGTCCACGTGCAGCCGGAACTGCTCGCGTTCGAACCGCTGATTCGGAAACGCGTCGCGCGCCTCGCGCCCTTCGACGACGACCGCTTCGCGCGCCCTGCACGGGTGGAGCGCGATCCGGTGACGGGCGAGCTGACGGTCCTCGCCGAGTTCATCACGGGTAGCCGCCTCTCGGACCTGCTCGAGGCCACCGCCGACGCGGCGATCGTCCCCGGCGTCGACGTCGCGCTGGGCTACATGCTGGACAGCCTGCCGGCGCTCACTCTGCTCCACACGATTGGCGGCGTCACGCACGGCCTCATCGATGCGTCACGCACCGTCCTCACGCCGGACGGACAGGTCGTCTTCCTCGATCTGTCGTACGGATCGGCGATCGAAGGTCTCAATCTCTCGCGCCAGCGTCTGTGGGCCGGGTTCGGTGTCGCGTCTTCGCCGGGCGCGGGCGCAGTGCAGTTCGACGCCGCGTCCGACATCGCACAGGTGGCGCTCGGCGCCGTTGCGCTCGTGCTCGGCCGCAACCTCCGGCCGGGCGAATACCCCGACGCTCTGCCCTCACTCCTCAT